>OZ257259.1:0-5985000 GCA_965279695.1 Opitutaceae bacterium
CCGCCGCCGGCAACACCGCCCCGGGCCGCGCCGCCGTCACCGCCATCGGCACGACTCCGCCCCCGGCCCCGGCTACCCCGGCCCCCTCCGCCGCCGCGCCCACACCGCGCGCCTTGGCCGCGACTTTCCCCGACGGGACCAAGCTAACCATCCCGCCCGACCGCGATCCGCGCGAGCTGTTCGCCGACTGGCTGATTTCCCCGCAAAACCCGTGGTTCACGCGCAACATCGCCAACCGCGTCTGGTCGTGGCTCGTCGGTCGCGGCATCATTCACGAGGCCGACGATATCCGGCCCGACAATCCCCCGAGCAACCCCACGCTGCTCGCGTATCTCGAAAAAGAGCTCATCGCGAGTCGCTACGATTTAAAGCATCTCTACCGGCTCATTCTCAACTCCCAGACGTATCAGTTTTCCCCTGTCCCCCCTTCCACTCGCCCCGAAGCCGCCGCAAACTTCGCGAGCTACCCGCTGCGCCGGCTCGAAGCCGAGGTGCTGATCGACACGATCAACCGCATCACCGGCACCACCGATCTCTACACCAGTCCGATTCCCGAGCCGTTCACCTACATCCCAGAGGATAAACCCGCCGTCGCCATCGCCGACGGCAGCATCACCAGTCCGTTCCTCGCCCTCTTCGGCCGCTCCGCCCGCGCCACCGGTATGGAGAACGAGCGCGACAACAAACCTGTCCCGGCCCAGTGGCTCCACCTGCTCAATTCCAGTCACATCCAACGCAAACTGGAGCAAGGCCCCAAATTGCGCGCCGTTTTGGAAAAGGCCCGGCCGGCCGCCGCCACGGTCGAGGAGCTCTACCTCACCGTGCTCTCCCGCTTCCCCACGCCCGCCGAGCTGAAAGCAGCCCTCGCTTACGGCCAAGTCGTGCCCGCGCGCCCCGCCAAGGCCAACAACCCCGCCACCAAAGCGTCCGTCCAAAAACGCCGCGAAGACTGGGTCGACCTCGCCTGGTCCCTCCTGAACAGCTCCGAATTTCTGTATCGCCACTAGCCGCACGCCAACCCAAGGCCTATCATGCAAACTCCTCCCGGTTTCGATCCTGCGTCCGCCAACTTCACCGGCGTCAACCTGAGTTTGCCGATGTCCCGCCGCGACGCCCTGCGCGTCGGCGTGTTCGGCACCGCCGGCCTGCTCTTTGCCGACGGCAATGTCACGGGCGCCACCACGCCGCCGCCGAGCATGAAAAATCTGCCCGCCCCGGCCATCAAAGCGAAGGCCAAGTCCGTGATCCAAATTTTCCTCTGGGGCGGCATGTCGCACATCGACACCTGGGACCCCAAGCCCGACGCCGGCTACGACTACATGGGCGAGTTCCGCACCGCGATTCCCACGAATGTCGACGGCATCCAGCTCGGCGAACTCTTCCCGAATCTCGCGAAACAGGCCGACAAGTTTTCGCTCATCCGCAGCATGACGCACCGCAACAACGGTCATGAGACTGCGGCCTACCTCATGCAGACCGCCCACGCGCCGGGCGAGCGCCTCGCCTACCCGAGCGTCGGCGCCGTGTTTTCGCATTTCAAGAGTCCCGCCTACAAAGGCCTCATCCCGCCTTACGTCGTGCTCACGCAGCCCCAGGGCCGGTTCTCGGAGGAGGGTTTCCTGGGTCCGCGCATGAAGCCTTTTGCCACCGGTGGCGACGCCAACGCTCCCCGTTTCGAGGTCGAGGGCGTTGTCTCCCGCGGCATCACCGACGCCCGCCAGAAGGCCCGTCGCGAGCTGCTCGGGAAAATGGATACGCTCGGTGCCGCCCTGCCGGGCAACGCGCAGCTCGCCGCCTCCGACGAGGCCAGACGCCAGGCCTACGAGCTGATCCTCGGCCCCGGCAAAGAAGTCTTCGATCTCTCCAAGGAGAAAAACGATCTCCGCGACCGCTACGGCCGCCACACGTTTGGCCAGGATTGTCTCGCCGCCCGCCGCATGGTCGAAGCCGGCGTGCCCTACATCGTGATCAACTATCCCGGCGGCTGGGATACGCACAGCAATCACTTCGCCACCATGCGCCGCCAGTGTCCGCAGCTCGACCAAGGCCTCGCGATGTTGCTTCAGGATCTTCAGGACCACGGTCTCCTTGAAACCACCATAGTCTGGTGCTGCGGGGAATTCGGCCGCGGCCCCAAAGTCGACTGGCAGCCACCGTGGAATGGCGGTCGCAATCACTACGGCAACGTCTTCACCGCGCTCGTCGCCGGCGGCGGTTTCAAAGGCGGCCACTTGGTCGGCGCCTCCGATAAACGCGCGGAAGAGGTCAAGGATCGCCCGGTCTACCCGGTGGACCTCTTGGGCAGTATTTACGCGCTCAGCGGCATCGATGCCGGCGCCAAACTTCCGCATCCCATGGGCGCCGAAGCCCACGTTCTCCCGGCCGCCGCCGAGGGCGCGAAATCCGGAGGGCTCCTCACCGAGATCATGTGATGAAACGTTTACCTTCGTTCCCCCTGTTGCTCGCGAGCGCGCTCGCCGCGATCTTCACCTCCGCCGCGCAGGCCCAGCGCCGCCCCTACATCGGCTACGCCTATCCGGCCGGCGCCCAGATCGGCACCACCGTCGAGGTCCGCCTCGGCGGCCAGGAAATGGAAGACGCCACCGCCGTCATGGTGTCCGGCACGGGTGTCACGGCCCGCGTGATCGACTACCGTCGCCGCCTGAACAACCAGGAGATCCAATTGCTCAACGAGCAGCTCCGCGAGTTGAAGAAAGCCCCTGCTCCCGTCGCGGCCCAGATGGCTCCCCAGACGGCCGACCAAGCCGCCTCGATGGCCACCATGGCCGTGCTGGCAGCACCCTCGTTGTCCACCGGTCCGGGCTCGGCGAATCCATTGCAGGACCGCATCGAGCGCCGCGTGCGCGAGTGGGTGCAGACGCCCGCCTGTGCATCGATTTCCTCGCTCGTGATTGTCGCCGTCACCATCGCGCCTGAGGCCGAGATCGGCACGCGCGAGCTGCGCCTCGTCACCGCCCGCGGCGTTTCCAACCCGCTCGTCTTCCAAGTCGGCCAGCTCGCCGAGTATTCGCGCAAGCCGATGAACACGGCCCCGATTCAGATCCTCGGCAAGGAGGCCGCTGCCCTTCGCAAACGCCCGCCCGCCGAGGGCGAGATCGGCATTTCCCTCCCGTGCACCGTCAACGGCCAGATCGCCTCGGGCGAGGTCAACCGTTACCGGTTCACCGCCTCCAAAGGCCAGAAGCTCGTCATCTCCACGCAGGGCCGGCAGCTCATTCCCTACATCGCGGACGCCGTGCCGGGCTGGTTTCAACCCGTCCTCGCGCTCTACGATGCCAAGGGCAAGGAACTCGCCTTCGCCGACGACTACCGCTTCAAGCCCGACCCGGTGATCCTCTTCCAAGTCCCCGCCGACGGCGACTACGTCTTCGCCATCTACGATAGCATCTACCGCGGCCGCGAAGATTTCATCTACCGCATCACCGTCGGCGAGCTGCCGTTTGCCACCAGCGTTTTCCCCCTCGGCGGCCAGATCGGCGCCGCGCTCCCACCCGATCTTAACGGCTGGAATCTGCGGCCCGAGGATCTCGCCACGCGTCTCACCGGCGCAAAACCCGGCGTGCAAACTCTCGCCGCCAGCCGCATGGGCTACGATTCCAATCGCCTCCCGTTCGCGTGGGACACCTTGCCCGACGCCATCGACCGCGAGCCCAACAATTCCGTCGCCGCCGCGCAGGCCGTCACGCTGCCCGTCGTCATCAACGGCCGTATCCAACAAACGGATGACTGGGATGTCTACAGCTTCACCGGCAAGGCCAACCAAACGCTCGTCGCCGAGGTGCAGGCCCGTCGCCTCGATTCGCCGCTCGATTCCGTGATCAAGCTCACCGACGCCGCCGGCAAGGTGATCGCCTTCAACGACGACCGCGAAGACCTCACGGCCGGCGTCAACACGCACCCCGCCGACTCCTCGTTCACCGCCAAACTCCCCGCCGACGGCACCTACTTCGTTCACCTCGGCGAGACGGCCCGCAAGGGCGGCGACGAATACGGTTATCGCCTCCGCCTCAGTGCCCCGCGCCCCGACTTTGAGCTGCGCCTCTCACCTTCCAGCGTGAGCCTGCCGATCAACAGCACCGCGTCCGTCGCCGTGCACGTCGTGCGCAAAGAAGGTTTCGCCGGCCCGATCAAACTCACTCTCGCGCAAGCCGTCGCCGGCTTCACCGCCGTCCCCGTCACGATCCCGGCCAATCAAACGACCGCCCGTCTCACGTTGAAGAGCAGCGCCACCCCCACCGCGAAACCCGTCGTCCTCCCCGTCGTCGGCACCGCGAAAATCAATGACCGCGACGTCGTCCGCGAAGCCGTCGCCACTGAAGACCGCATGCAGGCTTTTCTCTGGCGCCACCTCGTCCCCGCCAACGACCTCCAGGTGGTGAGCTACGACACCCGGGTGAAACCCGAGCCCAAGCGCATCGCGCCGACGGTTCCGGCGCTACCGGCTGTTACTCCCGTCGCCACCGCGGCTCCCGCGGCGCCGGCCAAACCCAAATTCACGAAGCAGCAAATCGTCGGACGTCTCCGCCAACTCAAGCTCCTCTACGAAGAAGGCCTCCTCACCGACCGCTTCTACGTCGAAAAGGTCGCCGAGTGCGAGACGCCCTCCTGATTCGCACCCTCCCACGGCGCGCTGCGCGGCGACAGCCTGCCGTCGGCTCGCGTTTGGTCCCGGATTGTGGTCGCGCCCTGTCTCGCATTTTCAGCCGCACTTGGTGTCGACCCGCCCACTTTCAGTCGCCACGGTCGCCGCGTGCAAAAATCCCCCGCACCCTACCCCACCGCGGTTCCGACCGTTGTCTCGCCCTCCCACGCCGTCCTTCGCGGCGCCCTTATCCTCGCCGCGCTCCTCGCCGTTGTCGTGACGGGCATCCGCGCAGCCGTTCCGGTCGATCTGCAAGGCCTCGCACCCGACAGCGAAATCCGTGTCACGCGCCCCGCGCCGACTGACCTCCTCACGCTTGAGTGGCCCGCTACCGAATCGGCCACGGGTCCGCGGGCCTCGCTCACGTTGAGCCTCGCCAAAAACCGCGCCCTCTTCGAGCGTCTCGCGTGGCAGACCGCGCCGTCCGCTCCATTCGTCACCATCGCGGAAAACCTCACGCCCCTCACCGTCCTCACCGTCGGGCAACGCGATCTCAACCGCAATGGCTGGATGGTCTTCTTCGACAAGGTCCACACGCGTCCGTCGCAGCGGTTCCCCGCCAGTCTCGCCCCGGCCTCTGTCACGGTCACCTCCACCGCTACCCGCGCGCGCATCACCATCGCGGGGCTCACCGCCGGTTCGTTCGCCGGTCGTTTCGAACTCACGATCTTCTCCGGCAGCCCGCTCGTCCTCGCCGAGGCCGTGCTGTCCACCTCCGAAAACCACCGCGCGATTCTCTACGATGCCGGCCTCGTCGCGCCCTTCGGTCGCGCCAGCCGTTATGTTTGGGTCGATCCGCGCACCGGCGACCAATCCGCCCCGGCGGATACGCCCGCCGGTGTCCGCGCTGCTCGTTTCCGGACCGCCGCCCTCGAATTTCCCGCCGGCAGCGTCGCGGTTTTCCCCCCGCCCCACCGCTACCTCTACCCGCTGGATTTCGCCGACAACTACGGCTTCAACTGGCTCGGCCGTCACTACGATTCATCCGCCCCTGGTGACGGCGTCGGCGTCCGCCAACCGCCCACCGGCGACAATCGCTACGTCCCGTGGGTGAATGCGCCCCCGGGCACCGAGCAGCGTCTCCCCGTCTTCTACCGTTTCGGGCCCGCGTCCGGCGCGGAGGAACTTGCATCCGTCGTCGCCTACACGCGCGGCGACCGCTTCGCGCCGCTTCCCGGTTACCGCACGTTTTCCAGTCACTACCATGTCGAGCACACGCTCGACCTTTTGGCCCGCCGTCGCGCCGACGGTGACAACGGCTTTCCCGCGAGCCTGCGTGTTCCCGGCTTCGTCCGCGCCTTCCGCGCCGCCGGCATCGACATCGTGCATCTCGCCGAATTCCACAACGGCCAGACCCCGCGCCTCGCGACCGAGCCCCGCCTCGCCCAACTCCGCCTCATGCACGCCGAGTGCGCGCGCTTGTCCGACGAAAAATTTCTCCTCCTGCCCGGCGAAGAGCCCAACGTCCACCTCGGCGGCCACTGGATCAGTTTCTTCCCCAAGCCCGTCCTGTGGGTGCTGAATCGCCCCGCCGAAAAACCGTTCGTGGAAACCACTCCGGCCGGCGAAACCGTCTACCATGTGGGCAGCCCCGCCGACGTCCTCACGCTGATGCAACGCGAGCGCGGCCTCATGTGGACTGCCCACGCGCGCATCAAGGGCTCGATCCCGTTTCCCGACGGCTATCGCGAAACTGATTTTTTCAAGTCGCCGCATTTTCTCGGCGCGGCCTGGAAAGCCATGCCCGCCGACTACTCCCGCGACACTCTCGGCTGGCGCGTGCTGGACCTCCTCGACGACATGAACAACTGGGGCGCCGACAAACGCGCCCTCGGCGAGGTCGACGTTTTTAAGATCGAGCCGCATTCCGAACTCTACGGCCACCTCAACGTCAACTACCTCAAACTCGACCGTCTCCCGCGCTTCGCCGACGGCTGGCAACCCGTCCTCGATGTCCTCCGTCGCGGCGAATATTTTGTTACCACCGGCGAGGTGCTCGCCGCCGACACCGCGCTCGTCCGCCGCCCCGGCACCGCTTCCCGCCTCACAGCGCAGCTCTCCTGGACGCTCCCGCTCGCCTTCGCCGAAATCGTCGCCGGCGACGGCCATACCACCCATCGCCGCCGTATTGATCTTTCCGACACGCGTGCCTTCGGCCATCGCGCATTCGAGGCCACACTGCCCGACGCCCCCGGCCTGCGTTGGGCTCGTCTCGCCGTGTGGGACATCGCCGGCAACGGCGCCTTCTCCCAGCCGCTTTCGCTCCCGTAGCCGCCCACCACCACCTCATTCCGTTCCACAATTTCCAACCCAACCCTCCCATGAAAATTCTGCTCCCCTTGCTGTTGCTCGGTGCCGTTCTCACCGCTTCCCGCTCTACCGCCGCCGCCGCACCAACTCCGAAAACGGTCGTCACCATCGAAGGCGAAAAATTTCACATCAACGGCCGCCCCACCTACGCCGGTCGCACATGGAACGGCAAAAACATTGAGGGCCTGCTGATGAATTCACGCATGGTGCAGGGCATTTTTGACGACCAGAATCCCGAGACGATCTCCCGCTGGGCCTATCCCGACACCGGCAAGTGGGACGCCGAGCGCAACACCCGCGAGTTCCTCGCCGCGATGCCGGTCTGGCGCGCGCACGGTTTGCTCGCCTTCACGATCAATCTCCAAGGTGGCTCTCCCGAGGGCTACTCCGCCAAACAACCGTGGATTAATTCCGCCATCCGGCCCGATGGCACGCTGCAGCCCGCCTACCTTTCCCGCCTGGAGCGCATCATCAACTTCGCCGACGAACTCGGCATGGTCGTCGTGCTCGGCTATTTTTATTTCGGTCAGGATGAACGCATCACCGACGAGGCCGCCGTCACCCGCGCCGTCGACCACGCCACCCGCTGGGTCCTCGATCACGGCTGGCGCAACGTCATCATCGAGGTGAACAACGAGTGCAATGTCCGCTACGATCATCCGATCCTCCAGCCCGCCCGGGTCCACGAGCTCATCGAGCGCGTGAAGGCCGCCCGCTCCCCCGCCGGCCACCGCCTCCTCGTCAGCACGTCTTACGGCGGCAACACCGTCCCCGCCGAAAACGTCGTGCGCTCCGCCGATTTTCTCCTCCTCCACGGCAACGGCGTCAGCGATCCGAAGCGCATCACCGAGCTGGTGCAGCTCACCCGCAAAGTCGCCGGCTACACCCCCAAGCCGATCTTTTTCAACGAAGACGACCACTTCAACTTCGAGGTGCCCGTCAACAATTTCACCGCGGCGGTCGGCGCCTACGCGGGCTGGGGCTACTTCGATTTCCGCATGAAGGGCGAAGGCATTTCCGCCGGCTACCAGAGTATCCCCGCCGATTGGACACTCAGCTCCCCGCGCAAAGCCGGCTTCTTCCGCCTCCTCGCCGAAATCACCGGTCACACGCCTGCCGCGCGCTAGCCCGCCGCGCCGTCCTAAGTTTGCCTGCCGATATGCCGTCCGCCATCGCCCCTGACGTCCTTCTCATCGGCGGCGGCATCATGTCCGCGCATCTCGGCGCGCTGCTCAAACGGCTCGACCCGCGTCTCTCGATTCACGTCTACGAAGCGGCCGACGAACTCGCCGCCGAAAGCTCCGACGGTTGGAACAACGCCGGCACCGGTCACGCCGGTCTCTGCGAACTCAACTACACGCCACCGCCCTCCACCCCCGGCGCGCCCGTTGATGTGTCCAAGGCCGTCGAGATTTTCGCGCGCTTCGAGCAATCGCGCCAATTCTGGAGCTATGCCGTCGCCCACGGTCTCGCCCCACGCCCCGCCGAATTCATCCGCGCCGTGCCGCATCTCAGTTTTGTTCGCGGCGCCGCCCAGATCGCTTTTCTACGGGCCCGCCACGCCGCACTCGCTGCGCACCCGTTCTTTCGCTCGATGGAGTTCAGCGCCGACCGCGAAGTCATCCACCGTTGGGCGCCGCTCCTCGTCGATGGCCGCACCGACGAGGCGCCCATCGCCGCCACCAAGATCGACGCCGGCACGGACGTGAATTTCGGCGAGCTCTCGCGCCAACTGTTCGCGTGGCTCGGCGCTCAGGAAAACTGCCGCGTCATCACCGGCCATCGCGTCACCCAACTGCGCCGCGCCTCCACCGACTGGGAATTCACCGTGCGCGACTCCGCCACGGGAGAATCCCGTCCCAAACGCGCACGCTTCGTTTTCATCGGCGCCGGCGGCGGCACACTTCCTCTCCTCCAATCCTCCGGTCCCCCCGTCGCACACGGTCTCGGCGCCTTCCCCATCGCCGGCCAGTGGCTCGTCTGTGAAAATCCCGCCGTCGTCTCCCGCCACTTCGCCAAAGTCTACGGGCCTCCTCCACCCGATTCCGGCGCCCTCGGCGGTCCTCACCTTGATGTCCGCCATCTCCACGGCAAACGCGTGCTCCTCTTCGGGCCCTTCGCCACGTGGACCACGAAATTCCTCCACCGCACCGGCCGCCTCACCGACCTGCCGGCCTCCCTGCGCTCCGACAATCTCTCCACGCTACTCCGCACCGGCCTTCACAACCGCGTGCTCGTGCGCTTCCTCGTGCGCGAAGCCACCCAGCGCATGGAGACTCGCCTCCGCGCCCTCCGCGTCTTCTACCCAGAGGCCGACTCCGCCGATTGGCGCCTCGTCGATGCCGGCATCCGCGTGCAGGCCCTGAAAAGATCCGACGCCGGCCGCCTCTCCTTCGGCACCGAAGTCGTCACCGCTCCCGACGGCTCCCTCGCCGCTCTCCTCGGTGCCTCGCCCGGCGCCTCCGTCTCGGCCAACATCGCGCTGCAAATCATCAAAACCTGTTTCCCGGAAAAACTCCGCACACCCGAAGGTCGCGCCCGCATGCAGGCGATGATTCCGACCTTCGACCTCGATCTCACCTCGCCCGCCGCCACCGCCGACCAAGCCCGCCGCTCCGCACAAATCGACGCGCTGCTCCAACTGCACCACCCTTCATCCACGAAATAATTTCTCGTTCCCTCTACGCCACGAGCGGTGCCACCGCCTGACGACGCGAGCCCGACTTGGCCGTGCCTCACCGCTCGCATCGATCCCAAACCCCAACGCCTGCCTCGTTCGGCCGTCCGCACCTCCGGAGCCAACGCCGCCGACGCCAACCTGGCCTTCCATTCCGGAAACCTGATCACCTGCAAATCCTACGGTGGGGTGCGGTAGTCGACAAGGCGACCATTCCGCCCGGCTACAGCCTTCCTGGAGACCGCCAGAAGCCTTACCAGAGAGAATAAACGGCTTGAGCTTGAGCGACTTGCCGATCTGCCTCTCACCATGCAACCCCGCCCAGTAAGGCAATCGAGTAAGGGCGAATAACACTGTTCGGCAAAGCATGCGTCCTACTTTCGCTTTAATCCTCCTCTTGATTTTCGCCGGTTGTAGTGGCCGCGAAATCCGTTTCACAAAGGTCCGCCTTTCGAGTGGCGACACGCTCCTCCAAGAGGAGACGCCGTATCATGGTTTCGTCGATAGCGGGATCACAGTGAGGTTGTTTATCGAATGGGCGGACACGAGTAAGAGAGAGTTGGTCGCGAACGGCGGGCCGCCGCTGTTATCTGGACAGCCTTCGACATCTGTCTGGAGGCATGGCGACTTTCTCGTTATTCGAGTCGGCAGTCATCTACTCTGCCGTAGGGGAGGAGAGCGGCCCGAGTGGGTTGATTGGATTCCACCCTCAAGCCCGGAGCTATTCGCATTGATACGTGGCGCATTGTCGCAGGCAGGAGAGCCCTTTCACGAGAGCCACGAGTATGGACCGCGGCTGACGCTGGATAAGCCTCGCTGCGAATACCTTTGCGGAATAAGTGAGCAGCAGTTTTTTCTACCATACGCTATCGCCTCCATTGATTTCGATGCCGGCAAGGTGATCACGAAGCGCTTCGCACCAGTCGAGTGTCTGCCCGAGGAACTGATCTTTACAGGCGATTTTGGAAGATGGAGATGGCGTGTCCCGTGAAAAAAGAGCCGAATCGGGTAGCCGGGGGTAATTAGCCCCCGGCCCCCACACCACCGGACATGCGGGTCCGCATCCGGCGGTTCCAGAGTGCTTACCTCTTCGCGACCGTCCTCGGAGCTTTCGGCTCCGCCTTCGGCGGCGACAGGTAATGATCGGCGATCCAGAGCGCCGGCAGTTCCGGCACCCACTGCTGCTCCAACCCTGACTCTGACTCGCTGTGACCGCGGTCTTTCTCCGCCGCTCGCGACCGCGCCCCCGGACCGGCTGCAAACGCCAGCTCCAGTTGACAGGTCGCCGCGGTCTCCGCGGTCCCACTCGGTTCCGTCCTTCGCGCGGTCGTGAGACCCTCTGGGGCTTTCGGCGCACCCCACTTGGGGTGATCGCTTACTCCCAGCTCGCAACTGCGCGCGTTGCTACGACCTCTGCTGACTCCTGTCCGCTCCCCGCCTGTGTTGCCAAAGACGGTGCCGCGCAGGCGCTCGCGCGCCGCGCTGCGATTCGGACAGGTTTGCTTCGCTCCGCTCACCCCTGCGGGGCAGCCCTCAAACGGCTGGCCTTCTCCGGTTCGCTCCGTCCCCGGGTAAGGGACGTGACTTTCGCGGCACAACCCCGGACTTTACCTGCGTCGCTGATACCGGGACTTCGTTCTGTCGTGCGAACTCGTCCGCGCCGCCGGCCCCACAGCCCGTTTCTGTTCGTGGGCTCGCCGCTTTTACTCCAGCTAGGTTCCACACCGTGCCTCGCGGGCCCGCAGTTGCTTTCGTCGAATGCTTTTACTTTCATTTTGGTATCTTGCATCGAGGACTTTCACCTCGTCAGTTCACTCCCATGCCGGGCACACTCCAGCCACCACAGACAACGAGCGGGCTGCGCCTTTTCTGTTTTTCATGATCCGTCGTCCGCTCGTGTCTGAGTTATAATGTCTGGGCAAAAAAAAGAAAGATGACCATTCGAGACGCCGTCCTTTCTGACGCAGCGGAGATCGCGCGGTTGACCGCCGAGCTTGGTTACGCGACGAACGAGGAAGAGATCGCTGGTCGTCTCTCCCGTTTCGGGGATCGGCGAAAGCATGTCGTGCTGGTCGCGGTCTTAGAAGAGAAGATCGCAGGGTGGGTTCAAGCGCAGGCATCCGAAGTATTGGAGTCCGGTTTCAGAGTGGAGATCGTTGGTCTCATCGTGGCCGAAAGGTGCCGGCGACGTGGCGTTGGGCGTCGTCTCGTTGAAGAAGCAGAGCGGTGGGCGATCGAGGTCGGCGCACCGGCGGTCGTAGTGCGGAGCAATTCGAAGCGTGTTGAGAGCCATATTTTTTATCCTGCTCTAGGTTTCAGTTCGTCGAAGACGCAGGCTGTCTATCGGAAGCTCCTGAAAAAAGAGCCCAATCGGGTAGCCGGTGGTAATTAGCCACCGGCCCCCACACCACCGGACATACGGGTCCGCATCCGGCGGTTCCGTTGTGTTTACCCCTGCGCGGCCGGCACCGGAGCTTTCGGCTCCGCCTTCGGCGAAACGGCCGGGCCATCTTGCCGGCCGAGCCATCGGGTCAGCCCCTAACCTGTGTGGTCAATCAACACGGTTGCGGGAAATCGTCGCAAACATGATGCGCCGCCCCCGTTCCCATTACTCCGCGCAAATGGGCGTCGTGCTCCACTTACGCCCCGCTTGACTGCGCCACGCCCTTGCGCGCGAATCTCGCCGCCCCTTTTTTCTCTGCGCCTTCCCCCAGCGCATTCGCCGCCCTCCCACTCCATGAACCTCTCCGTTCCTTCGTCCCTCTCTGTTCTCCGCCTCGCCGCCCGTTTCGCCACCCGCGCCTCTCTCGCTCTCTTCGCCGTAGCCACGCTCACCGCCCTCCGCGCCGCCGAACCCAAACCGCCCGCGGGTTTCCGCGCCCTCTTCAACGGCCACGATCTCACCGGCTGGCACGGCCTCAATCCCCACGACGTCGCCAAACTCACCGGCGAAAAACGCGACGCCAAGCTCGCCCAGATGCGCGCCGAGTTCACCCAACATTGGCGCGTCGAAAACGGCGAGCTCGTCAATCCCGGCACCGGCCCCTACGCGACCACCGACGAAGCGTTCGGCGACTACGAGCTGCTCATCGAATACAAGACGGTCGCGAAAGCCGACAGCGGCATCTACCTCCGCGGCCAGCCGCAGGTGCAGATCTGGGACAAAAACCAAATCTTCGATCCCAAGAAACCCGATCGCCGCCCGCACCTCGGCTCTGGCGGCCTCTTCAACAACACACCGAAAACCCTCGGCCGCGACCCCATCATGGCCGCCGACAAACCGTTCGGCCAGTGGAATACCCTGCGCATCCGCCAGATTGGCGCGCGCGTGTGGGTCACGCTCAACACCCGCCTCGTCGTCGAGGGCGCGCCGATGGAAAACTATTTCGAGAAGGGGAAACCGTTTCCCGCGCGCGGGCCGTTCATGCTCCAGACCCACGGCGGCGAGATCCGCTGGCGCGCCATCTACGTGCGCGACATCCCCGCCGACGAAGCCCAACGCGAACTCGCCTCGCCGCCACTGCCCAACCCCACGATCTACGACGTCGCCTACGGCCCGCACCCGAAGCAGCTCATCCATTTCTGGAAAGCCGACTCCGCCGCACCCACTCCGCTGCTGCTCTTCATCCACGGTGGTGGCTGGACCGCCGGCGGGCGCCTCAGCGGTCTCAGCGCGATGCTGCCCGAAATGCTCAAACGCGGCATCTCCGTCGCGTCCGTCGAGTATCGTTTCATCGCCGAAGCCACCGCCGACAAAATCTCGCCGCCCGTCAAAGGCCCCCTCCACGACGCCGCGCGCGCCCTCCAATTCATCCGCAGCCAGGCCGCTGCGTGGAACCTCGACAAAACCCGCATCGCCGCCAGCGGTGGCTCCGCCGGCGCCTGCACCTCCCTCTGGCTCGCGTTCCACGACGACTTGGCGGACCCCGCCAGCGCCGATCCCGTCGCGCGCGAATCCACCCGCCTCCTCGCCGCCGCCGTCAACGGCGCGCAGACCACGCTCGACCCGCAGCAGATGAAAGACTGGACGCCCAACAGCACCTACGGCGGCCACGCCTTCGCCCTCGGTAAATTCGACAACTTCCTCGCGCAGCGCGCCACGATTCTGCCGTGGATCGCCGAGTATTCGCCCTACGCGCTCGTCACGCGCGACGACCCGCCGGTCCATCTCTTCTACTCCGTCGCACCCGCCCTCGGCCAACCCGCCAAAGATCCGACGCACACCTCCAATTTCGGCGTAAAACTCCAGGAGCACTGCCGCGCCAACGGCGTCGCCTGCGAACTCGTCTACCCCGGCGCCCCCGGAGTAAAACACGCCACCACGCAGGACTACCTCATCGCGATCCTCACGGCCCCGCGCCGCTGAGTCCGGTTGTAGGAGCGCGCTTGCGCGCGATGGGTTCGGGTAGCGGCGGGCGTCCCTGCCCGCCGGTTCAGAGCGTTCGCCAAGCACGAACCTCGGCGGGCAGGGACGCCCGCCGCTACATCATCGCCCGCAAGCGGGCTCCTACCTTCCGAGCCGAGCCTCAAATTTTCGACGCCCTCTCAGAATCGTCCGCTCCGCCTTTCTCCTCGTCACGCCCACCCACCGCCGCAATTTTCGCCCGCGCCCTTCCCCCCACCCGTGTCCAATCTGTCCTCCTCACAGCCCGTCCGCGGCGGGCGAACGCTCACCTCTTAACGCTCACGTGCCCCAACCCACGTCCAAATCCCGGAGGCCTGCACCGTGAGCGTTGAGCGTTCAGCGTCGAACGTTGAGCGTTCCGGCGCAGCCGGCCGCGCCGTCTTCCTGAGCTACGCGTCGCAAGACGCGGAGGCGGCCCTGCGCCTCTGCTCGGCGCTACGGGCAGCCGGTGTCGAGGTGTGGTTTGATCAAAACGAACTCGTCGGCGGCGATGCGTGGGACGCGAAGATCCGCAAGCAAATCGCCGAGTGCGCGCTGTTCCTCCCGGTGATCTCCGCCAACACGCAGGCGCGCCTCGAAGGCTATTTCCGCATCGAGTGGAAACTCGCCGCCCGCCGCACGCATGCGATGGCGACCGCCAAGGCGTTTCTTCTCCCGGTCGTGATCGACGCCACGCGCGACGCCGAGGCCCACGTGCCCGACGAATTCCGCGACGTGCAATGGACCCGCCTGCCCGGCGCCGAAGCCCCGGAAAAATTCTGCGCCCGCGTGCAAACACTGCTGGGTGGCGAGACGGACCAGAATGGTTCGGCCGTAGGGGCGCGCCTCGTGCGCGCCCAGGAAGACGGGCGCGGACGAGCCGCGCCCCTACGAAAATCATCCCGTCCCTGGCTGCTTCCCGCGCTCATCGCTGGCGCGGCCATCGTGGCCCTCGCCATCTGGCAGACGTGGAAGGCGCCGGGCCGTCCATCGCTTTCTGTCCAGCCTGCGGCTCCCGCGACTCCCGACTCCAAGGCCGCGAGCCTGGTGGCGCGGGCGCGGGCGATTTACGAGACAGGCCTGATCGCGAATGAAGAGGAGCTGAAGCTAGCCGAGCGATTCGCGCGGGAGGCCACCGAGTTGGAGCCGTTCAACGCCGAGGCGTGGGCCGCGCGGGCGCTGGCTTCGGCCCAGATCTTCGACAGTGGTTTCGATCGCAGCGATGCCCGCCGCGCTGATGTGCTCACGGCGGCGCAGCGCGCGGTGAAACTCGACCCCGCTTCCGCCACGGCGAAACTCGCGCTCGCCACCAGCCTGAGCCTGAGTCGCGACACGGAGCCGGAGGCGGGCCGCATCGCGCAGGAACTCGCCGCCCGACCTAGCGCCAGCGGGATGGCCCTGGTGCTGCAAATCAAGCTACTGGTGTTGGCAAAGGACACCGCTGGGGCCGCGCCCCTTTTTGAGCGGTTGCTGGCCATGCCCGGATTCGCCGCCCAAGCGCATCACTGGAAAGGGAGGAGCCATCGATTTCCGGAGCAGCGCTTTCCGGAAGCGGCCGCCGAATATGCCCGCGCGATTGCGCTCGAGCCGCTTTTCGCCGACGCGCAGGGCGGGCGGCTCGAAGCCCTGTTGACGCTGGCGGATCGGGAGGAATTGCGACGCGCTTTGGCGGCTTTGCCCGCACAATTGAAAACCGATAGCCGGCTCGCGGGGGGGCTGTTCATGGTCCATTGGCAGCTCCGCGACGGCGACCAAGCGGCGCGCGCGTTCGAGAGCCTGCCGAAGGAGTATATTGAGGCCGGATTTCTTACCGGCCCGAAGGCCATGTATCTCGGCCTGGCCCATCGCGTCGCAGGTCGGCGCGAGGCGGCCGTGGTCGAATGGCAGGGCGCCTTGCGGACGGTGGATAAACGCCTCGCCTCGGGTAAAACGGATCCGGGCGATGTGCTCGATCGCGCCTGGTTGCTGGCCTTGCTCGGACGTGAGGCCGAGGCGTTGGACAGTCTGCGACTCTACGAGCAATTGATACGCAGATCGGTTGGGCGGCCCACCACAATTACGGTCTATGTCTACGCCGAATTGGGCCAGGAAGAACTGGTCTGGGTTTTTTTTGACAGACACTTTTCCGCCAAGGACGCTGGGCCAGGCATGGCTTCGGCTTACCTACTCAGCGACTGTTTCGACCGCTACCGCGAACTGCCCAGGTTCCGGGAAATCAACCGGCGGGCTGAGGAGCTTGTCGCAAATGCGCGTTTGCCCGCCGGCACAGCGAAAACGGTGTCCACGCCAGCTGCCGCAGTGGCGCCGAAGGCCGCCGAAAAATCCGTCGCCGTGCTCGCCTTCAAAAACCTCAGCGGCGATCCGGCGCGCGAGTTTTTCTCCGATGGGTTGAGCGAGGCGGTGACGGATGTGCTCGGACGCGTGCCGGGCCTGAAGGTCGTCGGCAGCGCCTCGGCGTTTTCCTTCAAGGGCAAATCCGTCTCCATTCCCGAAATCGCTCGGCAGCTCGGCGTGACCCATCTCGTCGACGGCACCGTGATCCAAGACGGCCCGACCGTGCGCATCACTGCCAAGCTCATCCAAGCCGACGGATTTCAGGTGTGGGTCTCCGACAAGCTCGACCGCGAGCTGAAGAACATCTTTGCCCTGCACGACGAAGTCGCCGGCCTCATCGCGAAAAATCTCTCACTGAAACTCGGCGCAACTTCCGCCGCGTCGAAAGCTGCGGTGAATCCGGAGTCCTTTGAACTCTACCTGCAAGCCCGCCAAGCGTGGAACCTCCGGACGCCGGCGGGACTCGATCTTGCGGAAAACTTGCTCACTCGCGCGCTGGACCTCGAGCCGAAGTTCGCCCGCGCCCACGCGGCGCTCGCGGACGTGTGGGCGCAACGTCTTTTCCGCCAACGTGACGCAATCGGAACTGACGCCCAGCCCAACCCCGCCGAGAGCTCACGCATTCGGGAAAAGATTGCGCAAGCTCTCGCGCTCGATCCCGACTCAGCGGAAGCCCATGCCTCGCTCGGCATGGTGCTCTGCCGAGATGGGCAAAATGGCGGCGCCGAGTCCTCTCTACGGCGAGCCGTGGCACTTAACCCCAGCTACGCATCCGCCCAGCAGTGGCTCGGTCAAGTGCTGGTAAACCAAGCGCAGATGGACGAAGCCCTGCGGCATAAGAAAATAGCCACCGAACTCGCTCCGCTTTCCCCGATTATGTGGGCGGCCTACGGATTCGGGCTTGTGCACGCCGGCCAGACGACCGCCGGATTGGCGGCCTGTGATAGCGCACTTGCGTTGCAACCGGATTTTGAAGCAGCGCTACGGGTCAAGTGCAACGCCCTGGTCGAACTCGGTCGGTTCGGTGACGCTATCGCTGTCGGGAAAAGGTTGCCGAGCGCGAGCGCACTGAACGCGGACACCCGGCTTTTTGTGTTCGCCCGGGCAGGAATGAAGGCCGCCGCGGACGAACTCCTCCGCGAACTCAACGCCAAGGGCAGTATTTCCCGAGAAAGGCCCCGCAGCCTGCTGGCACTTGGTCGTAGCGAGGAAGTCTTCACGCAACTGACCAAAACCGGATTCAATCTCTATCGCGCGGCTGACTACCTCTGGGACCCGAGCTTCGACACGGTGCGAAACGATCCACGCTGGGCGAAACTCATCGCCGATGCCGGCCTGACCGAAGCCCACGCCCGCGCGCAGGCCTGGCGGAAAGCGCATCCTCCGGAGAAGCCGGCCAAGTGAACCTCAAGCATTCTTTTCCAATGAAAGCCCCACTCATTGCCAGCCTCCTCGTGACTGCGTTTCTCGCCGTCGCCGCACCCGCGTCCGAAAACGCCACCCTCGCCCGCGCGCTCACGTTTCACGCTTCGTTCGACACCGGCCTCGACGCCGATTTCTCGCGCGGCGAAAAAATCTGCTATGTCCGCACGAAGACCGGCCTCGTGCCCGCCGCGCTCAACGACGACGTGAAGCTCGCCCCGGGCGCCGGCCGCTTCGGCGGCGCGCTTCATTTTCCGAAAAAGGGAAACACCCGCCCGCTCTTCAAAGATGGCGGCGTGCTCGGCTACAACGCCACGAGCTGGTCCGCCACCGTCTCCGTTTGGCTCCAGCTCGACCCCGACAAGGACCTCGAGTCCGGCTACTGCGATCCCGTGCAGATCGTCGGCGACGACGGCAAAAAGGGCTTCATCTTCCTCGAGTGGTCGAAGGACGAGACACCGCGTTTCTTCCGCTTCGCCATCCGCCCGCTCCAGCACATCTGGGATCCAAAGAACGTCGGCTGGGGTGCACTGCCCTTCGAGCAGCGCCCGATGGTGCAGGTCGCCCGCGCTCCCTTCTCTCGCGACACGTGGACGCACGCCGTCTTCACGCTCGAGAAAATCAACGACAAGTCCGCCAAACCGACTGGCCGCCTCTGGCTCAATGGGAAACTCCAGGGCGCGATCGAAAACTGGGACCTCACCTTCGACTGGAAGGGAGACGCCGCCAACCTCGTGCTCGGCGCCGCCTACGTCGGCCACCTCGACGACCTCGCCGTCTTCGACCGCGCGCTCACCGACGCCGAGGTGCGCCAACTCATGGCCCTGAAAAACGGCGTCCGCGATCTGCGGCCGTAGCACGGTGCTTGCCTCGCCCCGCAGGCGAGCGATGCTGCGCGCACCCCGCCCCATGCATTCGATCCTCCGCGCCCGCTTCGCGGCGTTGCTGTGTAGCGTCGCGCTGTTCGCCGCCACCGCCCGCGCCGCCACCATCACCGGCACCGTGCTCCACACCGCCCGCGGCGAATACCTCGCCAACGCCGAGGTTCGCATCGCCGGCACCGACATCGCCGCCATTACTGAGCGCGACGGTTTCTACCGCCTCGCCGGCGTCCCGGCCGGCACGCACACCCTCGTTGTCACCTACACCGGACTGCGCTCGGAACGTGCCCCGATCACCGTGACCGCCGACGCTAACGCCCGCCGCGACTTCGAACTCGCCCCGCTGATCGCCGAGACCGCCGCCGGCACTGGCGCCCAAAAACTCGACGCCTTCGTCGTGCGCTCCGAACGCGAGGGCAACGCCAAGGCCCTCATGGAGCAGCGCCGCTCGATGAACCTAACCAACAGCCTTTCATCCGACGTCTTCGGCGACGTTGCCGAGGGCAGCGTCGGCGAATTCCTCAAGAACGTCCCCGGTGTCGACGTCGACTACGTCGGCCCCGACGCCCGCGGACCGCGCCTCCGCGGCCTCGATCCGCAATACGTGGGCGTGAGTGTCGACGGAATGACGCTCGCCAGCGCCGATGGCTCGCAGGCGCTCGGTGGCGGCGCGCGTTCGTTCAGTTTCGATCAGGTCTCCGTCAACAGCCTCGACCGCATTGAAGTCAACTACACCACCAGCGCCGACCAGGACGCCGATTCGCCCGCCGGCACGATTAACCTGAAGACGAAGCGCGCCTTCGAGCGCAAGGGCCGTCGCCTCTCTTGGCAGGTGAACGTCATGGCCAACGGCGACAACTTCGACTGGCGCCGCAGTTACACTCCGAGCGACGTGCGCACCCACAAATTCCGCCCCGGCGGCATTCTCGAGTATTCCGACGTATTTTTCGGCAACCGCCTCGGCCTCGTCTTCAACGTGAGCGAGTCCAACCAATACATCGTCCAGAGCCGCGTGGACATGACCTACAACTCCGTGCCCACCGCCGCCGATCCGCGCCCGCGTGTGATCACGAACGTCAGCCCGCTCTCCAACCCGCGCTTCACCGAGCGCTTCACGCCCTCGCTCACCCTCGACTGGAAGGTCACGCCTTCCCTCATCCTCTCGCTCAGCGCGATGTATAACTACTTCGACGCCTTCCTCGACAACCGCACCGCCGCTTTCAGCGTGCCCGGCGGTCGCGCCTCCGTGACAGGCGACGGGCTGAACAACTTCACGTTCAACAACGCCCAGCTCGCGCTCTCCACCAACCACGAGCACAAATACGCGCAGACGCGCACGGTCACGCCCAAGTTCGAATTCCGCCGGGGCGCTTGGCTCGTCGACGGCGGCCTGCACTACACCGTATCCACCAACCAATACGTCGCCCTCCCGCGCGTCGGCCCGCAGACCATCACCACCGCCGCTCTCACCGGCCTCACGCTCCAGCTCCGTCGCTCCGCCCTCGACGAGGTCGATTGGCAGATCACCCAAACCGCCGGCCGCGATCTCGCCAACCCGGCGAATTTCACGAACCCCCGCATCGGCGACGACATGCGTTTCGCCGAGCAAGAAGTCTATCAGGCCCAGGCCAACGTCCGCTGGACCGCGCCCTGGCGTCTGCCCACGTGGCTCAAATTCGGCACCAAAGTCACCGAGGACTACCATCGCTTCCGCAACCCCAACGCCGCGCTCACGTGGCGCTACGAGGGACCCGGCGGCGGCACCACCGGGAGTTTCGCCAACCTCGCCTTTCCCGCCAACCGCTGGGAACTGGAGAACGGCGCCACCGTCACCTCCCTCTCCGGCTCGCCGCCCGTGTTTCCCAACCGCCCCGGGATCGCGACGCTTTTCCGCGAGCAGCCCGCGCTCTTCACCAACCTCGCGACACCGGCGAATTTTTACACCGCCTACATCGACAACGCCAGTTACATCAAGGAGACTCGCCTCGCCGGTTTCGGCCTCGCCAACGTCCGCCTCGGCCGCGTGCAACTCCAAGGCGGTCTGCGTTGGGAAGAAAACGAAATCGCGCTCCGCGAGTTTCAGGCCCGCACCGCCGCCGCCGTGCGCGCCGCCGGCTTCACCGTCACCCCCGCCACCGGCCGCGCCACCACGGTCGAGGGGCTCTCCTACCAGTTTATGAGTCTGCCCAAGGTCGTCCGCACCTCCGTCTACGATAATTTCTTCCCGTCCGTGAGCGCCAAACTGCACCTCAACGAAAACCTCCAGGCCCATCTCGGCTACAGCTCCACGCTCTCGCGCCCCTCGCTCGGTAACCTCGGCGGCGCGCTTGAATTCAACGAGACCACGCTCACCGCCACGGTGCCGAACCCCGCTCTTCAGCCCGAACGCTCGAAGAATTTTTCCGGCCGCCTCGCGTATTATTTCGAACCCGTCGGCAATCTCGCGCTCACGCTTTTCCAGAACGATATTTCCAACAGCGTCACGACGCAGGAGTTTCCCGCCTCGGCCTTCGGCTTCGAAGACGATCCGCTCTACGCCAACTATCGTTTCATCTCCACCGGCAACCGCCCCGGCAGCCTCCGTGTGCGCGGCGGCACGATCGAATACAGCCAGGCGCTCTCGTTTCTCCCCGGCGTGCTCCGCGGCCTCAACGCCTCCGCCAGCTACACGCGCACCTACGCCAGCGCACCGCGCGCCGCGATGGTCCCGCACATGATCAGCGGCACGCTCAGCTACCGGCACCGCGGCCTCACCTTCGGCGTCGCCGGCAAGTGGACCGACCACACGCCGTTCTCCACCACCGGTGTCATCAGCTACCGCAGGGCCCGCACGATGATCGACCTCAACGGCGGTTACCAACTCACCGCGCGCACCGGCGTTTTCTTCCAAGTGCGAAACCTCTTCAACATCGGCGAATACCGCTATCAGATCGATCCCAGCTACCCGACGTCCGACACCCGCGTCGGGACCTTCTGGACCTTCGGCGTGAAGGGCGTGTTCTGAACCGCGCGAAACCGCTCGTCCTCGTTGGCCAGCCCACGGCCAAACTCCCCTTTTGCTTCAGTTGTCACCCCAAGCGCGACATCGCTCTGAAACCCCACCCACCCATGCCCCGCCTCTTCGCCTCGGTCCTACACGCCGCCTACCTGCTCCTGGCTTTGGCCGCGCTCCCATTCGTCGCCTCTGCCGCAGAGGTCGGCTCGATCACCGGCCGCGTGCAAAACACCGACACCGGCCAATTCGTGAACAACGCCCGCGTCATCGTCCGCGGCACCAACCTCGTCGCCCCCACCGACGAGACGGGCACCTTCCGGCTTTCCTCCGTGCCTGCCGGCGAAGTCATCCTCGAAATCTTTTTCACCGGCCTCGATCCGCTGCGCGCTCCGCTGACGCTCGCTCCCGGTCAGACACTCGAGCGCGACTTCGAACTCAGCCGCGCCTCCCGCCGCAGCAGCACCGGGGAGGTGGTCAAGCTCCAGTCTTTCGTCACCTCCGCCTCGCGCGAAATGGACGGAGCCGCCATCGCCATCAATGAGCAGCGCTTCGCCGCCAACATCGTCAACGTCGTCTCCGCCGACGAATTCGGCGTCGTGCCCGATGGCAACATCGGCGAGTTCCTGAAAATGCTTCCGGGCATCACGATGGACTACCGCGGCGGCGACCCCCGCGAAATCTCGATGAACGGCGTTCCGTCCTCCTATGTGCCCGTCACCATCGGTGGCTTCAGTCTCGCCACCTCGGAAACCTCCGGCACCGGCCGCAACGTCGAGCTCAACGCCGTTTCCATTAACAACGTCTCGCGCATCGAAGCCGTCTACTCGCCGACGCCCGAGTCCCCCGGCTCCGCTCTCGCCGGCTCCGTCAATCTCGTGCCGCGCTCCGCGTTTGAGCGCTCCCGCCCGATCTTCAACGGCAGCGTCTACCTCGCCGCGCGCGACAGCACCATCGAGGGCCGCACGGAAGGTCCCAGCCGCCACACCACGCCCACGTGGAAGATCCGCCCCGGCTTCGAGTTTTCCTGGGTGGTGCCCGTCAACAAACGCTTCGGCTTCACCGTCTCCGCTGGCGCTTCCACTCAATACGTCGAGGGCCCGCTGTTGCAGAACACGTGGCGCGGCGCCGGCGCCGCCACCAACGGCACCACACTCCCCGACACCACGCCCGACCGGCCCTACCTCTCCGACTTTCTTGTGCGCATCGAGTCGAAGATCGCCGACCGCACGTCCTTCGCCACGAGCGCCGACTACAAGCTCACGGCCAACGACCGCCTCTCGTTCTCGTTTCAATACGGGACCTTTCACACCGACTTCAACCAACGCGCCATCACGTTCACCGTCGGCAGCACGCGCGCCGGAGATTTCTCGCCGACGTTCACGCGCGGCGTGGCGGGCGCCGGCGAGATCCGCATCGCGAACAGCGGCAACCACCGCTACTCGCGCACTTACATGCCGAGCCTCAGCTGGCGGCACGACGGCCCAATCTGGAAATCCGAAGCCGGCCTCGGCTCCTCTCACGCCGAGAACAAATTTCGCAGCGTGGACAAGGGCCGCTTCGCCGGCACGCTCTCGCGCCGCGCCGGGGTCACGGTTTCCTTTGCCGACAATTTCTACCTACGCCCTGGCACCATCACCGTCACCGACGCCGCCGGCGCCTCCGTCGATCCCTACAACATCGCGAGCTACGCTCTCAGCACCGCCTCCGCCAGCCCGCAGCTCTCGCGCAACGTCCACCGCACCGCCTTCGCCAACGTCCGCCGCGATCTCGACCTGCGCTTCCCGTTCACGCTGAAGGGAGGCCTCGATTTCCGCCAGTCGCGCACCGACAACCGCACGGAAAACATCGCGCTCAACTTCGTCGGTCCCGACGGCCGCGCCTCCACCACGCCCCTTGGCAGCGACGACGGCGCCGTCGGCGTCTACGACAACTTCTACTACCAGCGCGCCGGCCTGTTCGGCATTCCCCGGGTGCAATGGGTGAGTAACGAAACCGTGCTCGACGTCTCTCGCGCGCAACCCGCCTGGTTCACCTCCGACGCCAACGCCAAATACCGCGCCGAGGTCAACGCCTCCAAGTTCTCCGAGGAACTCATCTCCTCAGCCTTCCTTCGTGGTGACGCCGCCTTCTTCCACCGCCGCCTGAAAATCGTCGGCGGCCTGCGTGCCGAGCAGACCAACATCGAAGCCCGCGGCCCGCTCAACGACCCCACGCGCAACTACCAGCGCGACGCCGCCGGCCGCGTGATCACCGTCGCCAGCCCGACTCCCGCCGATCCCAACCGTCGCACGCCCGCGCTCATATTTCCCACGACCAACGCGCTCGCCGTCTCGCAACTCACCCTTCTCGACCGCGCCGCCAGTGCCGAGAAGGAATACCTGCGCCTATTCCCCAGCGTAAACGCGAGCTTCAACCTCCGCGAAAATCTCATCGTCCGCGCCGCCTACTACGAGTCGGTGGGCCGCCCGAATTTCAACCAATACTCCGGCGGCGTCACGCTACCCGATGTCGAATCGCCCCCGAGCACGACCAACCGCATCGTCGTCAATAACGCCGCCATCAAGGCGTGGAGCGCGCGCACCGAAAAAATCTCCCTCGAATACTATTTCGAACGCGTCGGCTTGTTCTCCGTCGGCGCGTTTCGCCGCGATTTCAAAAATTTCTTCGGCGCCACCACCTTCGATGCCACGCCCGAGTTTCTCTCGCTCTACGGTTTGGATCAGACGCTCTACGATCCGTTTCAAGTCGCCACGCAGGAAAACCTGTCGACCACCGTGCGCATGGAAGGCGTCGACATTAACTACAAGCAAGCGCTCACCTTCCTGCCTCGCTGGGCCCGCGGCCTGCAACTCTTCGCCAACGGCAGTGCCCAACGTGCCACCGGTGATGCCGCCGCCAACTTCACCGGCTACATCCCGCGCACCGGTAGTTGGGGAATCAGTCTCTCCCGCGAAAAATATAACGTGCGCCTCAACTGGAATTATATCGGCCGCCAACGCCGCGGCATCGTCACGGGTCGCAGCATCGAGGCCGGCACCTACAACTGGGGCTCGAAGCGCTCCTACATCGATGTCACCGGCGAGTATTCGCTTACGCGCCGCCTCGCGCTCTTCGCCAATCTCCGCAATGTCAACGACCCCACCGACGACGTCGAAATCCACGGCCCCACAACACCCGCCGCCGCCCAATTCCGCCAACGCGCCGAATTCGGCTCCCTCTGGACCCTCGGCCTCAAAGGCACATTCTGATTTCCCATGCTCCCCCTCCGTTCACTTCTTCCGATCCTTCTCTCCCTTTCTGCGGCGGCAGCAGCATTCGCCGCCACGCCCGCTCCGAAACCCAACATCGTCTACATCCTCGCCGACGACATGGGTTACGCCGACGCCGGTTTCAACGGCGGCACCGACATCAAGACTCCGCACCTCGACCAACTCGCTCGCGACGGCGCGAACCTGAAATCCTTCTACGCGCAACCCGTCTGCTCGCCCACGCGCGCCGCACTCCTCACCGGTCGTTACCCGTCTCACACCGGCGTCTACGGCGTCGTGCGTCCGAATGCTCCCTGGGGCCTCCCACTCGAAGAGCGCACGCTCCCGCAAGCCCTCCGCTCCGTCGGCTACGAAACCGCTCTCGTCGGCAAATGGCACCTCGGCGAATCCGCCCCCGCCTACCTTCCCACCCGCCGCGGTTTCGATCACCAATACGGGCTCTGGTTCGGCAACATCGACTACTTCACCCATCTGCGCGACGGCGTGCTCGACTGGCACCGCAACGACGAACCCTCCCACGACGAGGGCTACACCACCCACTTGATCGCACGGGAAGCCGTTCAGCGCATCCGCGCGAAAAAATCGGGCCACCCGCTTTTCCTCTACGTCGCGTTCAACGCCGTGCACGACCCGCACCAGGTCCCCGACAGTTACCTCGCGCCTTACGGGCACCTCGAGGGCGTCCGCCGCACCTACGCCGGGATGCTCGCCGCCATGGACGAAGCCGTCGGCCAAATCCTCGCCGCGCTCGACGACGCCGGCCTCCGCGAAAACACGCTCGTGATTTTCTCCAGCGACAACGGCGGTCCCCAACCCGGCAAAGTCACCTCCAACGGGCCGCTCCGCGCCGGCAAAGGCACGATCTACGAGGGCGGCGTCCGCGTGTGCGCCAGCGCCCGTTGGCCCGGCCGCATCGCCGCCGGCAGCGTCATTCACGAGCCACTCCACATCGTCGATTGGTTCCCCACGCTCCTGAAACTCGCCGGCGCCCCCTCCGCGCAAACGCTCCCGGTCGACGGCCGCGATCTCTGGCCCGTGCTCACACAGGGCGCCAAATCCCCGCACGAGGCGCTCGTGCTCGGCGGCACCCAGCCCGGTGTCGCCGCGATCCGTTCGGGCGACTGGAAATTGCTCGTCGGTGCTGCCGGCAAAAAAAACTCCGGCCAGATCGAGCTCTACAATCTCGTCAACGATCTCGGCGAAACCTCCAACCTCGCCGCCACCCATCCCGAAAAAGTCCGCGAGCTCCGCGCCCACTACGATCGCGCACAGCAGACCGCCGTCGCCCCCGGCGAGCGCCCTGTCCCCGCGACACGCCGACCGTAGCCGCACCTCGCGTCAGCTCCCTCCCCTCGCGATCCGGCACCGCGCCTCCGCGTCGAGGGTGCTAGCCGCGTCCTGAAAACGGATACGCGATCTGCGGAATTTTTTGGCCAAATGATGCGCAGTGTCGGCCAACCGATGCTTAGCGCTCGGGCCGGTTTTCGTTTAGTCTCTTCCCGCCCGCAGCAAACCAACTCCTCCGCAGCGGGCACCCTGCAAAAAACCATGATGAAATTCGCTCAAAAAATCGCCTGTGCAGCCTTGCTGCTCGTGTCTGTGTCGGCCCTCAGCGCCGCCAGTCCTTGGTCGGTTCGCCTCCGCGCGACCTACCTTGAAACCGTTGATGAATCCGACGCCTTCAGCGCCCTCGGAATCAACTTCGGCAAGGATGCGATTTCTGTGAACGACAAGCTTATCCCCGAGATCGATGTGAACTACGCGTTCACCGACACCCTCGGCGCGGAGCTCGTTTTGACGATTCCGCAGACCCAAGACGTCAGTTTGGCGGGCGTGGGCAAACTCGGTTCTTTCAAGCACCTCCCCCCCACTCTCCTCTTCCAATACCGCGCCAATCCGGGCGGCAGCATCCGGCCCTACGTCGGCGTCGGTGGAAACTTCACTCTCATCTGGAACACCAACCTGAAAGTCGCCGGTGTCCCGCTTTACCTTGATAACTACAGCCTCGGTTTCGCCGCTCAGGCGGGCATCGACTGGAAGATCGATTCCAAGTGGTCTTTCAACCTCGATATCAAAAAGGCCGGCATCCACTCGGATGTCTCGACCTCAGCCACTCGGCTGACCGAAACGCGCCTCAACCCCTGGCTCTACGCCATCGGCCTTCGCTACGAATTTTAGTGGGACAAGTTAGTCGTAATTGGGGAACGCCGGACCGCAAGGTCCGGCGTTTTTTTGCGCATATCGCGCCGCGCACCGCTCGGAATTCGTCTCCGCCGTCCGCGCCGTATCAGAAATCCTGTAACCGTCCTTCACCCGCGGCTGAGCCCGGACCCAACCGGGCCATCACTTCACCCAACAGGTAAATCGAGCCGGTCACCACCACGACATCGTCCACTCCGCCGGCGGCACAACCGCCACCGGCCGGAAAGAGTTGCTCGACCGATGCACGCACGATCCGTCCGGTGAAACTAGCCGGCACCAGTGCCTCCAACTCCGCGTGACTGCACGCCCGCGCCTGATTGGGCACGACGAAATGGATCTCCTTGGCATGCCGACAAATCGTCTCGATCAAGGGCCGCGCCCGGGCCACTCCGAGCACTCCGGTGATCACGACCGGCGCCCGCCCGGTCTCGGCCTGCAAATGGGTCAGATTGGTCTCCAAGACGCGCGCCCCCTCGGGATTGTGGGAGGCATCGAGAATCGTGACGCGTCCGCCCACGCGCACGCGTTGCCACCGTCCGGGCCAATCCACGTGCGCCAGCCCGGTGGCGATCGCCGACTCCGTCACCCGCCATTTTTCGCCTAGCACGCGGGCCGCCAACGTCGCCGTCGCGGCGTTCCAACGCTGATAGTCGCCTTCCAGATTCGTATGGGGATAGCGCTCCAGGTCGTCTCCAAATTCATCCGAAACCGCCACGACGCGCGACCCCGCGCGCGCCGCCACCGCGCGAATCACCTGCTCGGCTTCCGGGGGCACCCGCCCCACCACCACCGGTCGCCCCGCCTTGATGATGCCGGCTTTCTCCGCGGCAATTTGCGTCAGTTCGTAGCCCAAAAATTCGCAGTGATCAAAACCGATCGACGTGATGACGCTCACTTCGGGTGTCACAATATTCGTCGCATCCAGCCGCCCGCCCATCCCCACTTCGACGATACTCACGTCGCAGCGCTTCCGCGCAAATTGCAGCAAGGCCATCGCGGTCATGAACTCAAAAAAGCTCGGATGATCGTCCGCGCTCGCCGCCGCCACCCGCTCCGCCGCCGGCCGCAGCTCGTGCGCGTAGGCCGTGATTTCCTCCTCGGTCAGCGGGCACCGTTCCACCTGCACGCGCTCGCCCAACTTCACCAGATGCGGCGACGTGTAGAGTCCCGTCCGCCAACCTGCCGCGTGCAAAATCGCATCGAGCATCGCTGAGACCGAACCCTTGCCGTTCGTGCCGGCGACGTGCACGCAGGGCACCGCCTTTTCCGGATGGCCGATTTCCGCCGCCAACAGGACCATACGGTCGATGCCGAAGCGCGCGCCGCGCGCCTTCAGTCCGAAGAGATACTCCGTCACCGCCGCGTATTCGGACGGAACGCCGTGGGCCATGGCGGGCGGAATCGCGGGCGCGCTCAGTTGCGTGACGCCGCCGACGCGGACGTTTTTTTGCCCACGTGCAAGGCCAGCAGCAGGTCGCGCAGGCGATCACGCATGTCGAGCCGGCTCACGATCTGGTCGATGAGGCCGTGTTTCAGCAAAAACTCCGCCGTCTGAAAACCCGCCGGGAGCGTCTGCTTCGTAGTGTCTTTGATTACCCGCGCGCCGGCAAAGCCCACGAGCGCCCCCGGTTCCGCGAGGATGATGTCGCCCAAGGTGGCAAAGCTCGCCGTCACCCCACCCATCGTCGGATGCGTGAGCACCGAGATAAACGGCAACTTCGCCGCCGCCAGCCGGCCGAGCGCCGCGCTCGTCTTAGCCATCTGCATCAGCGAATAGATGCCTTCCTGCATGCGCGCGCCGCCCGAAGCGCTGAAGATGATACACGGGATTTTATTCTTCGCCGCCGTCTCGATCGCGCGGGTGATCTTCTCGCCGGCCGCCGCGCCCATCGCGCCGCCGCAGAAGCGGAAATCCATCACCGCGACCGACACCTTGATGCCATGGATCGCTCCGATCCCGCACACCACCGCCTCGGGTAAACCGCTGTCCTTCTCGTAGCGCTTGAGCCGTTCCGGATAGGGCTGTGAATCCACAAACTTCAACGGATCGCTCGACTTCACGGCCGCATCGGACTCCACAAACGTCCCTTCGTCGAACAGCCGCGCGATGCGCGCTCGGGCCCCAATTGGAAAATGGTGGCCGCTCTTCGGCACCACCATTTGGTTGTCCTCGATCTCCTTGTTGAAAATAATTTCCCCGCTCGACGGGTCCTTGGTGTAAACCCCTTTCGGGATGTCTTTCTTGCGGGTCTTGCGGACGGTGTAGGTCGGTTTATCGAAATGCATGGCGGGATTTTTCAGCCGTGGCCGAAGGTGACTACGTCGAGATTCAGGCAACCCGCGCGGCGAAGCGTGCGGGCACAACTGTTGAGCGTGGAGCCGGTCGTGAAGACATCATCAACGAGAACATAATGGAGGTCGGGATTAATGGATGCGGTCGGGGTCAGCGCAAAGGCATTTTTCAGATTCGCCATTCGTGTGCGTCGGTCCAACGCCGTCTGGGTCGCCGTGTCCTCGACCCGCCGCAGCAGCCCTTCGACGCGGGCTCCCCCGCCCGCCACGCGCGCCAGAATTTCCGCCAGCAGTCCGGTCTGGTTGTAGCCGCGATGCCGCTCCTTCCGGGGATGCAGCGGCACCGGCACCAACCGCGCACCCTTCGCCAGCTCGGCCACATGCGGCGCCCGTCGAAAAATCGCCTCCATGTCCGCCAACACGTGCAAGCCACGATGGTATTTCAGTTCGATCACCAACGCGCGCGACGGCCCTTTGAACAACACCGCCGTCCGGCCTTCACGAAAAGCCGCGTGCAACCCTTCGCAATGCGGACACTGCCGCTCCCCTTCGATCTCCCCGTAGAACGGTGAACCGCACGTCGAACACGCCGGCGGCCGCACAAAATCGATCTGGGCCACGCAGCGCGCGCACAAGTGGCGAAACCCCGCCTCGCCCTCCCCCGCACCGACTCCGTCCGCCTCCACCAACCCGCGGCAGTGCACACACGAGGGCGGGAATACCGCGTCCGCCACCCCGCGGGCGATTCGGTTGAGCGCCGCTTTCATGCGTAAAATACTCTATCGAGAAAGAGCCCCTGCGGTGGCGCCGTATACACCTTCCCCGTCCGTTGGCGCGACGCGAGGATCGCGCGCACCTGCTCCGGCGTCAGCCGCCCCTCGCCCGCCGCCACGAGCGCGCCGACCAGGCTTCGCACCATCTTGTAGAGAAAGCCTTCCGACTCCGCCGTGATTCGCATGTGTCGCCCGCGGCGCACGATCTCCAGTTTACGCAGATCGCGCACCGTGTCTTCTCGCTCGGTGCCGCCAAACGCCGCAAACGACCGGAAATCATGCCGACCGCGCAACACTTCCGCCACCGCCTCCATCGCCGCGAGGTCGAGCGGGCGAAAAATCTCCCAACACCACGGACGCGTAAACGGGTCTGCGTCGCCCAAATGGAGACGGTAGACATAGCGTTTGCCGGTCGCCCCAAACCGCGCGTGAAAGTCAGCCGCCGCCGGCCGCACCGACTTGATTTGAATCGTCGCCGGCAAACACGCCCGCATCGCCACAGCGAGCTTGTCGGCCCCGTGACGCCACCCCGCGTCGAAGTGAAAAACCTGTCCGTGCGCATGCACCCCCGCATCGGTCCGCCCGCTGCCATAAATGCGAATCGGCGACTTGAATACTTCCGCCAACCGGCCCTCGAGCACGTCCTGCACCGCCGCGCCGCCCGCCTGACTCTGCCACCCCGCGAATCCCGTGCCGTCGTAGGCGCACACGCACTTCCACCGGCGGAGTTCGTCAGGATTTTGCTGGGCAGCCATTGCGCGGAGGTTGCGGGGCCGCCTCGCCGCTGTCCAAAGTGTTTTCTCCTCATGCACGACACGCCCTATCGCCACCTCATCTGGGACTGGAACGGCACACTCCTCGACGACCTCGATGTCTGCATCGAAGTGATGAACGCCATTCTCGCCCGTCGCCAACTCCCCGCTTTGAACCGGGCGCGCTACCACACGCTATTCGATTTTCCCGTCCGCAGTTACTACGAGCGGCTCGGATTCGACGCCGCCATCGACGGCTTCGAGCAACTCAGCGTCGAGTTCATCGCTGGCTACGAATCCCGCCGCCTCGATGCCACTCTCCACTCGCACAGTCGGTCAATCCTCGGTGCCGTGCAATCCGCCGGCTTGGGCCAATCTATTCTCTCGGCCTATCGCCACGAGACGCTCCACGAGATCGTCGCCCACTTCGGCCTCACGACATTTTTCCAACACATCGCCGGCCTCGATAATATCCACGCGCACAGCAAGGTCGCGCTCGGCCGCGATCTCGTCCGCCGCCTTGGTTTCCCGCCACACACCATTCTGCTCGTCGGCGACACGCTGCATGACCTCGAGGTCGCCCGCGAACTCGGCGTCGATTGCGCGCTCGTCGCGGCCGGCCATCACCCGGTCGAGCGGCTTGCCGCGCATCATTCGCAAGTCTTCCCCGACCTCACCGCGTTTGCCACCGCCTACGGGCTTCCCGGCGCATCCATTTCCGGCGGCGGGAAAATCTGATTCAGATAATCCTGCAAAATCAGCGTCGCCGCCCGCGAGTCGATGATCCCGCTCGCGCGCACGTCGCGTCGTTTGGATTTAGCGATACTCGACTCCGCCTCATAGCTCGTCAGCCGTTCGTCCACGAGGTGGACCGGTTTGCCCAACTCCGCGCTGAGCGACGCCGCAAACGCCTCCGCCTCCTTCGCCTTGGGCCCCGCACTATCGTCCATGTTGAGTGGATGCCCGATCACAATTTCGTCGGCCCGGCGCTCGCGAATCACTTTGAGCAGACTTGCTCGCCGCTCACTCTCATCCGCCTGCGTCAGCGCCGGCAACGGCGTCGCTACGCCCAGCTCGTCGCCGAACGCGAGGCCGATGCGGCGTGTGCCCAAATCGATTCCGATGTAACGCATCTGCGGATTCCCGTCGCGCGATCCGCCCGGCGCAATTTCATTTGCGACCGCTCGCCTTCCCGCTCTCTTTCGCCGGCATGGTCGAACCGGCACCCACTCTCTCGCCCGCCGAACTCGCGCGCTACAGCCGCCACCTCCTGCTCGGCGAAATCGGCGTCGAGGGTCAGCACAAACTCGCGCGCGCCCGCGTGCTGGTGGTCGGCGCCGGCGGTCTCGGCAGTCCGGCCGCGCTCTACCTCGCGGCCGCCGGCGTTGGCACGCTCGGCATTGCGGACTTCGACACGGTGGCCGACCACAATCTCCAACGCCAACTCCTGCACGACACCGCCTCGGTCGGCGAAGCGAAAGTCTCCTCAGCAGCGCGCCGTCTGCGCGCGACGAATCCCTTCATCACGGTCGTCGAACACGCGGAAGGAATCACGCCCGCCAACGCCGTATCCATTTTCTCCACCTACGACGCGATCGTCGATGGCACCGACAACTTCGCTTCCCGCTACCTCAACAACGACGCGGCCTCCTTGGCGCGAAAACCGCTCGTCTACGGCAGTGTTTTTAAATTCGAGGGCCAAGTTTCCGTCTTCGATCCGGCCCGCGGCGGCCCGTGCTATCGGTGCCTCTTTCCCGAGCCGCCTGCGGCCGGCAGCGTTCCCGGCTGCGGCGAGGCCGGCGTGCTGGGGGCACTCTGCGGCGTCATCGGCAGTCTCCAAGCGCTAGAGGTCATCAAACTCATCACCGGCATCGGCCGATCTCTCGTCGGACGGCTCCTGACCTACAACGCCCTGACCCATGAATTTCAAACGCTCACCCTGCGCCGTGATCCTCACTGTCCGCGCTGCGGCAACACGCCGACCATCACCGCGCTCGACGCCAAGACCTATGTCCCAGCCTGCGCCGCCTCCGCGACTCCCGATCTTCCTCCCATGAACGACGACTATCCCCTGGAAATCTCCGTCTCCGCCGCCAAACAACTCCTCGATCAGTCGCCGTGCGCCGTGATGCTCGTTGATGTCCGCGAGCCCTATGAGGTTGAAATCGCCGCCGTCCGCGGCGCCGAGTGTATTCCCATGGGCGACATTCCCTCGCGCGTGCACGACCTGCCCCGAGACGAGCACCTGTTGATTATGTGTCACCACGGCGGCCGGAGTATGCGCGTCACCAATTTCCTGCGATCCCAAGGGTTCACGGCGGTGACCAATATTGCTGGCGGCATCGACGCGTGGGCCGAACAGATCGACCCCGCATTGCGCCGCTATTGAGGCCGGCTCACACGCTCAGTTCCGGATGCGCCTTCGCGTCGGCGCGCGCGTAGTCAGCGAACGCCTCCTTCAATCGCGCCGCTACCGTGTCTGCACCAACTTTGAATAGCGTTTCGTCGATGGCCGCCACGGGCGCCACATCGCGCGTCGTCGAAAGCAGGAAACACTCCCGCATGCCTGCAAAATCCGCCGGGCGCACCGTCTCCTCTCGCACCGGCACACCCACGAGTGGCGCAATCTTCGTGAGCACGAGCTCACGGGTGATGCCGCCCAAGATCCCCGCCGTCAGCGGCGGCGTGACGACCGCACCATCCTTCACAAACGCGATATTTGAAACCGCCGCCTCGGTCACCTCTCCGGCTTGATTCAAAATGACCACTTCGTCTGCTCCCCGCGCCCGCGCCTCCCGCAGACAGAGAATATTGTTCAGGTAGTTTCCCGTTTTCCAAGCCGGGCTCAGCGCGTCGATCGGATTGCGCCGCAGTTCCGTCGCCATCGAAAGTCGCAAGCCGTCGCGCAATTTCTCCGGCGCCACCGTCGGACACGGCTGCACCAACAGCACAAAGTCGGGCCGATCTGCCAGCCCGGTATCGAGACCGATGGCTCCGCCACCGCGGGTGACTTGCAGCCGGATATAAAGCTCGCCGGCACTCTTTGTCTTCGCGCGATAGGCGTGCGCGGTGCGCCGGATTTCGTCGAACATTGTCGCCGGTGACAGGGGCAACGCCAGATGGAGCGCCGCCGCGGATCGCTCCAACCGTGCCCAATGCTCGCGCCACGTGAATACGACATTCTCATGTGTGCGCCAGACCTCGTAGATGGCGTCGCCGTAAAGAAAACCGCGATTCAGCGGAGAAATCGAAGGCTCATCGGCCGAGTGTAACCGGCCGTTGGTATTGGCTTGGATGTAATGGCGCGCCATGGGGTGGAAAGAGTTTCACCGTCCCTGATGTTCGCGCGTGCGCCAAACAAAAAGCCTCTGCCGTTTTTGGCAGAGGCTCGTCAGATTGGAACAGTGGCGGAGGATTACTTCTTGCGCGCCTTCACGAGACCCAGCGCCTTCTTGATATTTTGCACGCTCGGCAAAGAAATCTTGAGCGCCTTCGCGATCGCCGCACCGGATTTGTCCGCTTCGACGAGCTTCTTCACCTCGGCGCGAATAGCATCGGTGATAACGGCGCGGGTGCGTTTCTTAGGTCCGGGGACGGCCTTGGCTGCAACTTTGCCGGCCTCGGCGACTTTACCCGCTCCGCGGCTCGCCGCTTTCACGGCCTTCGCAAAGGCGGCGACGCTGTCGAAGCCATACTTGGCCGGCAACGCCGCCAATTCCTTGTTCAGTTCGGATGCGATAGATTTTTCGAGAGCGGCAATCTTGGCCCTGGCCGCCTCGATAGCTTTGAGTTTATTGGTGATCATACGCGCTGAGTATTTGTGCATGTATGCCGATATAGCAAGCGTTGGCGCTGTAAACAGGTTGCTATAGCCTCACTCAGATCGTCATCGCGTGATAGCCGCCGTCGACGACAATTTCGGCTCCGGTCAGAAAACCACCCGCATTGTCGCTCGCCATCAGCAGCGTCGCACCGATCAACTCGCGCGCTTCGCCAAAACGTTTCATCGGCGTGTGTCCCAAGATCGACGCGACGCGCTCGGGCGACAGGATCTTGCGGTTCTGTTCGGCCGGAAAGAATCCCGGAACCAGGGTATTCACGCGCACCCGCTTCGGCGCCCATTCCCGCGCCAGATTTTTCGACAAATTGTGCACCGCCGCCTTGGTCGCGGAGTAGGTAAACACCCGGGACAGCGGCACGATGCCAGACATCGATCCCAGGTTGATGATCGAACCGCCTTCGCCGCGCTCGACGAGGTATTTCCCGAAGATTTGGCTGCCGAGAAACACGCCCTTGAGATTGAGATCAACGATGCGGTCAAACTCGTCCTCGGCGATATCGAGAAACGGCGTCGCCGAGTTGGTGCCCGCACCGTTGACGACGATGTCGACCTTGCCCGAGCGCTCCAGCACGGTGGCCAGCAATTGCTGCAACGAGGCCTTGGAGCTCGCTTCGGCCGATACGAAGTATCCCTTGCCACCCGCAGCCACGATGCGGTCGAGGCGCACTTTCGCCTTCTCCTCGCTACGTCCCACCAACACGACCTCGGCCCCTGCGCCCGCCATGCCTTCGGCCATTGCGCCGCAAAGTTCACCCGTGCCGCCGATGACGACAGCCACCTTGCCGGTGAGAGAATAAAGTGAAGCCAGATAGTCCGCAGGATTGCTCATAAGAACGGCGATAGAAGCCGCTCACCCGCGCCGCTGGCAACGGCAAATCTCTCACCCCGTCAGAGTGTCGCCGGGCGGTCAGTTCCCGGCAAAACCACTACGCGGAAACCAGAATCATATTCGCATACTGCACCGTGTCGCCGGAGCGGATGAGCCCGATCGCCCCGGGGACGCGTTTTTTAAATTCGCCATGCGGTTCATGCGTGACCCGCGCTCCGCCGAGAGCCGCAGCGTAAGCCTTCTTCGTCGCCGGCGTATTCACCCTGAGAAACTCCTCCGCCATGAACGCCTCTCCGATCACGAAGTTCTGCCGAACTGCGGCCAACACCTGCAGCACGGTCGGCACGCCGTCTACCAGCGACAAATCGACCGTTTCGATCATGGGCCAAAACGGAAAACCGCGGTCCGCGATGACCAACATATTGGTGTGCCGCACCCGGGCCAACAGCGACAGCACGTGAGGATTGAGGATGCCTTGGACGATCATGTGTGGAGCGGGATGCTAGCGGACCGCGCCGAAACGATTCCAGTTTTATCTCGGCGCGCGCGAGGCCCGGGCTTTACTCCGCCCATGGCCCGCATTCCGCTCGAAGACAATTTTAACGACGTCATCAACAAGACCCAAAGAGGATTGGGCATCTCGGATGCCGACCTTGCCGAGCGCGCCGAAGTGACCGTGGCCGACCTCCGCGCCTTGAAAGCCGGTGAACCGCTCGACGAGGTGCTGCGCCGCGTGGCGCGACACCTGAAACTTTCCCCGACCGCCCTCGAGGCCCTCGCCCACAAGCGCTGGTATCCGCAGCAACCGATTTTCCCGTCCGGTTTCGCCGCCTTTAACACCGTCCACGAGGACATGACCGTGAACAGCTACCTCGTCTGGGACGCGCGCAACAAGGTCGCCGCCGCCTTCGATACGGGTGCGACCTGCGAACCGATGCTCGACCTCATTCGCGCCGAAGGTCTTTCCGTCCGCTATATTTTTATCACCCACACCCACCCGGATCACATCGCTGATCTCGACCGATTGGCCACCGAAACAAAAGCCGAGGTTTGGGCCAGCGAACTTGAACCCGCCCCGTTCGCCGGCGCGAAAACGTTCAAGGAGAACGCGCATTTCCACCTCGGCCCGATCGCGATCAAGACGCTGCTCACCTGGGGTCACTCGCCCGGCATGACGACTTACTACCTCACCGGCCTGAGCTGGCCGCTCGCCGTCGTCGGCGATTCGATTTTCGCCAGTTCGATGGGCGGCAGTGCCACTCACTTCGCCGACCAGTATCGCAACAATCGCGAAAAAATCCTCACCCTCCCCCGCGACACCGTGCTTGCCTGCGGGCACGGCCCGGTCACCACCCTCGGCCAGGAAAAACAGCACAATCCTTTCTTCGCCCGCTAACCTCCCTTAACCCCGCCTCATCCCTGTTATGTCCACCCAAGAAAAAATCGCGTTTGTCGGCGTTGGCCGCATGGGCGCCAACATGGCCCGCCGTCTCAAAGATTGCGGCTATTCCGTCACCGCCGTTTTCGACGCGCACGCCCCTACCGCCGCCGCGCTTGCGAAAGAGCTCGGCGCCCGGCACGCCGACTCGCTCGCCGCCGTGACCGCAGCAGCCGATGTCATTTTCACCGTGGTCACGGACGATGCGGCCCAACTCTCCGTGTTTTCCGCTACCGGCGACTCGTTGCTCATGGGCGCCAAGGGGAAAATCTTCATCAACTGCGCCACGCTCACGCCGAAAAGCCACGTCGAAGTCGAGCGCCGCGCCAAACGCGTCGGTGCCGCCACTCTCGAGGGCTGCATGGCCTCGTCGATTCCGCAGGCCCGCAACGGCACGCTCTACCTCATGTGCGGAGGTGCCAAGAAAACCTTCACCCGCGTTCAGCCGATTCTGGCGAATCTCAGCACCGCCCTTCGCTACATCGGCACGACTGGTCAAGCCGCGCAAGTGAAGGCCCTCGTGAACATGGTCATGAATATCAACACCGCAGGGCTGGCCGAGGGCCTCGGTCTCGGCGCCGCGCTCGGCCTCGATCTCAACATGCTCCGCGAGGTGTTTGCCCAAACCGGCGCAAATTCCCAGGTCCTGAAAACCGACGGCGAGGATATGCAAAACCGGGCCCACGATTGCTACTTTTCCGGTGCCCACGCCGCCAAAGACTCCACCATCGCGTGGGTGCTCGGCGCCGAGCAAGGCCTGCCGCTGCCGCTCGCCAGTGCGACCAAACAGCAATTTGACCGCATGGTCGCGCTCGGCCTCGGTGACCTCGACAAAAGCGGCGTCGCCGAACTCACCTTCAAAGGTCGCCACGCCTGAGCTGCCGTCGGCGTAAAGATCTCCCGTGAAAGCCTCGCTCCACTGTTGTCGTCTTGCCCTGTGTGCAATGGCCGCACTCGGGGGATTTTCACGGGGCTCTGCGCAAACGCCACCGGCCGGTCAGGCGACGTTTTTCGCCGAGCCCGGCTACCGGGGCGACTCGTTTGTCGTGGTGGCCGGCACCGGCGCGGACAACTTGGAGTTCACCCGCGACCGCCGTGGGCGCCCTTTCAACGATCGCGTTGCGTCCGTTCGCATCGAAGGCGCGGTGCGCGTGGCCGTCTTTGAGCATCCGCAATTTCGCGGAGCGTTTACGTGGATCAATCGCGATACCCCTGACCTCGCCGCGTTCTCCCTGGGAGAGCGTTCCCGCAAAACTTGGAACGAAGCCGTCTCGTCACTGCAGGTCGACACCGTTCGCCGCGGCACGAAAGCCTTTACCGCGTGGGAACGCCGCGATGCGGAGCGCGCCGTGCGCGCGGCCTACCGAGATTTTCTCGGACGCGAGGCCGACCCCGAGGGGCTGCGGTTTTACTCTGGACGTTTGCTCGATGCCGGCTGGAGCGACGAACAGTTGAAAGATATTTTCCGCCGTAGCCCGGAGTTCAAGGAACGCGATCTGGGAGCGATCATCCGCCGGGTTTACCAAGACGAACTCGGACGCGAACCCGACCCGTCGGGCATCGCTGCCTACACCCGGGGGCTGGGTCGCGGCATGACGGAGTCCGAATTTCGCGCCGAGCTCCGCCGTAGCCGCGAAGGCGCCGAACACCGCTCCCGCGGCATCGTCACCAAAGCGTATCGGGAAGTCCTGCGCCGCGAACCCGATCCGGCCGGCCTCGAAACCTATCTCCGGCTGATGGTCGACAAAGGGTGGGACGATTCGAAAGTGCGGGCGGCTCTGCGCAGCGGTGACGAGTTTCGCAATTTGCCGCGGTAGGGCGAATTTGCCTTTGCGCCTCATCCGCAACTTCGGCATCTCGCCCCGTGTGACGTTCCGCTCCGCCAACCGCTTGGTCGTCTTGTTGCTGGCGCTGGCTGTTGGCTCTCTCCTTGGCGCTGCGCCCATCCGCATTGGCGTCGAGCCACTCGCCGAACAGCTTTCGCACCTCGATTCCCAAGGCCGCCCGGTCGGTTTTGCCGTCGATATTACGCAGGCGGTTGCCCGTGATCAGGCTCTCGAAGTCGAGCTCGTGACCAAACCGTGGGTCGAGCTCCTTGAAGACTTCCGCGCCGCCCGCATCGAGGTGCTTGCTGCCGTCGGAGCCACGCCCGAGCGCGATGCGTTCATGGCGTATTCGACCCCGCACGTCGACCTGCGCTCGGCGATGTTTACGCGCCGGGATTTCAAGGTTCCCTCCGATATCGGTCAACTCGGCCAAGCGGTCTTCGGCACCACCCCGAAAAGCCTCAGCCACGACTACCTGGTCCGCCACGGTTGGAACAATATCCGCAATTTTCCTTCCCTCCAAGTCGCCCTGCAAGCGCTAGATCGGGGCGAGTGCGACCTCGTGCTCGCCGTTGGGATCATCGCGCGCCGGCACATCCGCGAGGCCAAGCTGACCCGTATTGTCGAAACCGATTTCGACCTGCCCGACCTGCACTTTGAACTTCGTTTCGGGGTCGCCCCCGAAAACCGCGCCCTGCTCTACCGGCTCAACAACGGCCTCGCCCGGTTGCGCTCATCGCCCGCTTACGACCAGATCTACGAGAAATGGATCGGCGTGCTCGAACCCCGCCGCATCCGCCTCCGCGATGCGCAGCCCTACTTGATCGCACTCGGTGCGCTCGCGCTCGCGGTCGCGGCGGCCTTTCTCTGGCAACGTCGCTTGCTGCAGCGGCTGGCTCGCCAAGCAGACGAACTCCGCCAGCGGCAGGAACAATTGACGCTCGTGCTCGAGGGCAGCGACGACGCCTTTTGGGACTGGGACATCGCCCGTCAGCACGTCGAGCGCAGCGAGCGTTGGGCGTCGATGTTGGGCTACACACTCCGCGAGATCGACCACTCGCCGGACCTCCTACACCGACTCATCCACCCTGACGATCTTGCCAGCTACGAGGCCCATTGCGCCCAAATCCGCGCCGGCGAGCGTGACCGCTTTCAGACTGAGTTTCGCGCCAAGGCAAAATCAGGCGAGTGGCGCTGGATTCTCGACCGTGGCAAGATCGTCACCCGCGCGCCCGATGGGCGGGCCTTGCGCATGGCCGGCACCCACACCGATATCACCGATCGCAAGACCACCGAAGCTGCGCTGGCCGAAAGTCAGTCGCTCTTGCGCCGCTCGGCGCAACTGCTGGAGCAAACCCAATCGGTGGCCCACGTGGGCGGATGGGAAGTCGATTTGTCCAATGACCACGTCTACTGGACCCATGAGACGCACCTCATCCATGAAACCGCCCCCGCCACGTTTCGACCGACCGTTGAAAACGCGATTCAGTTCTACGCGCCCGAGAGCCGTCCGATCATCGCCGCCGCCGTCGAACAGGCCGTGCTGCACGGCACGCCCTACGAACTCGAGCTAGAGCTCGTGACCGCCCGCCGGCGCCGCATTCGCGTCCACACCACCGGGCGGGCGGAGCACTCCGCCGGACGCATCGTGAAGATCTACGGTTCGTTTCACGACATCACGGCCCTGCGCGCCGCCGAAGATGAACGGGAAAAACTGCGGCTCAAAATGCTCGAAGCGCAAAAACTGGAGAGCCTCGGCATTCTGGCCGGCGGCATCGCCCACGATTTCAACAATCTTCTCACCATCATTCTCGCCAACGCCTCGTTCGCCCGGCCCAGCCTGCCCGCCGCCGAGCACGAATCGCTCGCGCATATCGAGACGGCCGCCCGCCGCGCGGCCGATTTGTGCCGCCAAATGCTGGCCTACGCGGGCCGCGGCAATTTTCACATCGAGTTGGTCGATCCCGGCGATCTCGTGAGGGAATTCGTGAGCTTGCTCACTATTTCCATCAGTAAGAAAGCCCGGCTCAAGCTCGACCTCGCCGACAATCTTCCCCGCGTGGAGGCCGACGCCGTCCAACTGCGCCAAGTGGTGATGAACCTCGTGATCAACGCCTCCGAAGCGCTCGGCGATCAGCCCGGAGAAATCCGTCTCGCCACCCGCATGGCACGGCCCGGACCGACCCCACAGGGAATTCGGCACTCGTTCGATCTGCCGGAGGGCCCGTGCATCTGTCTGGAGATTGCGGATACCGGTCCCGGCATGACCGCGCCGACGCTCGCCCGCATTTTTGATCCGTTCTACACCACCAAGTTTACGGGGCGCGGTCTCGGGCTTGCCGCCGTATTGGGGATTGTGCGCTCTCACCGCGGAGCCCTCACCGTCGATAGCTCGCCCGGGAACGGAGCTGTATTTCGCCTTTACCTCCCTGTTTCCAACCGCCCGCCCTTGGTATCGCCGCAGACGGCGATCACGAATTCGCCCCGCCACCGAGGCGGCAAAATCCTGATTGCCGATGACGAACCAGCCATTCTGGCGACGACGGATGCCATGCTGCGCCAGCAAGGCTACCACACGGTCCTCGCCGGAGACGGCCACGGAGCCGTGAAACAATTTCAGGCAACACCGGAGGCTTTTGCAGCCGTGATTCTTGACCTCACCATGCCCGGCCTCGATGGCGCCGAAGTCCTGCGCTCGATCCGGGCAATCAATCCCGCCACCCGAGCTCTGGTGATGAGTGGTTATAGCGAGGAAGACATACTCGCCCGCCTGCGCGGCCTCGGAGAAGTCGCCATCCTGCGAAAACCCTTCACGCAGGAAACCCTGCTGGAGCGTCTCGCTGCGATTGCCGGAAGCGGCCCGCTCTAATGTCGACGCCACCACCCGAGACACCCCGACACGACCCCTACGCTGCGCTGCGTATCCCGAACTATCGCGACTACGTGATCGGCAGCTTCCTTGCCCTGGTTGGTCGGCAGGCAGTTTCCGCCGTCGCCATCTGGCAGGTTTATCAATGGACGCATTCGTCCACCGCACTCGGTTTGGTGGGCTTGGCCAATGTGCTCCCGCTCCTCGCCCTTTCGCTCCCGGCCGGAGCACTGGCCGACCGCTTTGATCGCAAGCGCCTGATTGGCGTCGGCACCGCCGCCGTAGCCGCACTCAACCTCGCCCTCGGCGCACTCACCCAGTGGCATCATTCCGTGCCGGCCCTCGCCCCGCTGCGTTGGTGCAACGAAGGGCTGTTGCAACTCGCCCTGATCTTCGAACGCCACGCTGAGCCGGGTTCGCTCCATTTCGACAATCCCGCACTCCCGCTCGTGTTTCTGCTCCTCGGCGCCAGCGCCTGCATCCGCATTTTAATTTGGCCCGCACGTTCGAGCATCACGCCCTTGCTCGTGCCAAATGCGCATATCGGCAACGCCGTCACCTGGAATACGAGCGCGTTTGAAATCGCCACGATGGCCGGACCCGCCATCGGGGGCTTCTTGGTGGCGCTGACCGATTTCACGCCGGTTTACGTGCTCGGCGCCGCCCTCGAAGTCGCGTTTCTGCTGTTGCTCCGCCCCATCGGATATTTCCAAACTCCGGCCGCGACCAAAATCCGCCGCACGTGGCGCGAAGTTTTCGCAGGAGCCGACTACATTTGGCGGAAGAAAGTAATCCTCGGCGCGAGCACGCTCGACATGTTCGCCGTCCTGCTCGGCGGCGCCGTCACACTGTTACCCATTTATGCCGATCAAATTTTGCACGTCGGCCCGATCGGCTTCGGCTGGTTACGGGCCGCTCCCTCGATCGGAGCGTTCGCGATGGCCATGTGGATTGCCCACCGACCGCCCCTCCAATCCCCTGGTCGGGCGTTGCTGTGGGCAGTGGCGGGCTTCGGTGCAGCCATCGTAGTCTTCGGCTTATCCCATTGGTTTTGGCTTTCATTCCTCGCACTCATTTTTTCCGGGGCGTTCGACAACATCAGCGTCGTCGTGCGGCAGTCGTTGGTGCAACTCGCCACGCCCGACTACCTGCGTGGGCGGGTCACGGCGGTGAACCAGATATTCATCGGCTCCTCGAACGAGATCGGTGCACTGCGCGCTGGACTCATGTCTGCGTTGATCGGCCCCGTTGCGGCCGTCGTATGGGGCGGCATCGGCACTATTCTGGTGACGTTGACGGTCGCCCGCGCCGTGCCCGCACTGCGCAGATTACCACCGCTGCACACCCTTCGCCCGGAAGAGTAATACTACGTAGCGCCAGAATTTGGCGTTTTTTCGTTAGACTTCACCCGCGACGCTCTGCATTCCCTTTCCACCCGATGTCCGAGAACTCAAAACGCAAGTCGTTCTTCATTCTCACTCTGGCATTAAGCCTGATTATCGCGCTCATCGCGGTGGTCGTGAGAGTCGTCCAGGACGAGGAACTACAGGAGCGGTTAGGCACGACCTACTACATTCTGACGCTGTCGATCATCGGATGCGTCCTCCTGTTGATGACCGGCTACCTGTGGGATCGCACCCTGATGCAGCGGTTGAAAACCCTGCGTTCGACCGTTCCTGCCGGCGGCATCGACGACGAAGGCGGCGAACCTGACCATGATGAAATCATCGGCCTTGCCCGCAACATTGAGCGCATGGCCCAAGCCCTGCAAAAAACGGAAGCGAGCTATCGAGGAATCGTCGAAGACCAAGTCGACTTGATCTGCCGCTACCGCCTCGACGGCAAACTCACCTTCGTCAACAGCGCCTACGCCCAGGCCTTCGGCCGCAAGCGCAACGAGCTCGTCGGCCAGCCGTTCCCGCTGTTTTCCCCGGGCGCAGCCATCGGCGACGAGCCCTACACCTTTGAACGCGAACTCGACCTCCCCGACGGTCGCCGCCGCTGGCTGATGTGGACACAGCGCGCCATCAAAGACGACAAGGGCGAAACGCTGGAGTATCAGGGCGTAGGTCACGACATCACCCTCCGCAAGGAAGCCGAAGCCGCCCTCCTTCACGCCAAGGAAACCGCCGAGGCCGCCGACCGCGCCAAGAGCGAATTCCTCGCGATCGTCAGTCACGAAATCCGCACGCCGATCAACGGCGTCATCGGCTTTGCGCAAATTCTCGCGGACTCGCCCCTTACTCCCGATCAACGCGAGCAGGTGGCCATCATCCGCTCCAGCGGTCAGGCCCTCGAAAAACTCATCGCCGATATTCTCGACCTCTCGAAGATCGAAGCCGGCAAGATCGAAATCGAGTCCGCTCCCTTCGGCCTCCACCAAAGCGTCGAAGAGGTTTGCGCGTTCTTCGCGCCCAAGGCCCGCGCCGCGGCCCTCACCATCACCGCCAACATCGACCCCGACGTCCCGTCGATCGTCAACAGCGACGAGTCGCGTCTCCGCCAGATCCTCACCAATCTCATTGGCAACGCGCTGAAGTTTACCGAGCGCGGTAGCATTATGATTCACGTGTCCTGCATGCGTGGCGAACCTGTGAGCATGCGCGACAGCCGCCGCGCGCTGCGCCTTTTCTTCTCGGTGGCCGACACCGGCATCGGTATCCCAGCCGAGAAAATCTCGAAACTCTTCAAGCCATTCAGCCAAGTAGACGCCTCCTCCGAGCGTCGCCGCAGCGGCACCGGGTTGGGCCTGATTATTTCAAAACGCCTCTGCGAATTGATGGGCGGTTCAATCTCGGTCGACAGCAAACCTGGCGAAGGCACCACCTTCCGGTTTTCGATCCTCACCGACTACGAGAAAGGCGACACGATGCCGCCGATCCCCATGCGCCACGGCGCCTGAGGCAACCCTCCACCGGTAGAAACCGCACAAAAAAAACGCCGACCCCACGGTCGGCGTTTTGATTTTTGAGAGACGAGCACGTCTCCAGCCCACTCCCGCTCAATAGCGGTAGTGATCGGGTTTGTAAGGGCCACCGACCGGCACGCCGAGATAGGCGGCCTGATCTTTGGTGAGCTTCGTGAGCTTGGCGCCGATCTTCTCCAAGTGGAGACGGGCGACTTCTTCATCGAGGTGCTTCGGCAGGCGGTAAACGCCGACCGCGTAAGTGTCCTTGTTCTTCCAGAGATCGAGCTGCGCGAGCGTCTGGTTGGTGAAGCTGTTCGACATCACGAACGACGGATGGCCCGTCGCACAGCCGAGGTTTACGAGGCGCCCCTCGGCGAGCAGGTAGATGCTGTTGCCGTTGGGGAACGTGTAGAGGTCGTATTGCGGCTTCACGGTGATGCGCTTCGCATCCGACGTATTGAGACGGTCGACCTGGATCTCGTTGTCGAAATGGCCGATGTTACAGACGATGGCCTGATCCTTCATCTTCCGCATGTGCTCCAGCGTGATGATGTCCTTATTGCCCGTCGTGGTGACGTAGATGTCCGCCGTGCCAAGGGTAGACTCGATGGTATTGACCTCGAAACCTTCCATTGCCGCCTGTAGCGCATTGATCGGATCGATTTCGGTCACGATGACACGGGCGCCGAAGCCCTTGAGCGAAAACGCGGAGCCCTTGCCCACGTCGCCGTAGCCGCAAACGCAGGCAACTTTACCGGCAATCATGACGTCAGTGGCACGCTTCAGACCGTCGGCCAGCGACTCGCGGCAGCCATAGAGATTGTCGAACTTCGACTTGGTAACCGAGTCGTTCACGTTAATGGCCGGCACGCGCAGTTTGCCCTTTTCAAGCATCTGGTAGAGGCGGTGCACGCCCGTGGTCGTCTCTTCAGAAACGCCGCGCCATTCCTTCGCGATATTCGTCCAGCGCTTCGGGTCCTCTTTGTGAACCTTCTTGAGCGTGTTCTTGATGACCTGCTCCTCGTGCGAGCCGGACGGGGTATTGACCCAGTCGCTGCCCTCTTCGAGCTCACAGCCCTTGTGGATGAGCAGCGTGACATCGCCGCCGTCATCGACGACGAGCTGCGGGCCCTTACCGCCGGGGAAGAAAATCGCCTTGAGGGTGAGGTCCCAGTATTCTTCGAGCGTCTCGCCCTTCCAAGCGAAGACGGGCGTGCCGGTCGCCGCGATGGCGGCAGCAGCGTGGTCCTGCGTCGAGAAGATGTTGCACGAGCACCAGCGCACATCGGCACCGAGCTCCTTCAGCGTCTCGATCAACACCGCGGTCTGGATCGTCATGTGGAGCGAACCCGTGACGCGCACACCGGCGAGAGGCTTCTTGGGGCCGAATTTCTTGCGGCACGACATCAAACCGGGCATTTCGTGCTCGGCGACGGAGAGTTCCTTGCGACCCCACTCGGCGAGCGTGATGTCTTTAACGTGGTAGTCGGGCGCGGCGGATTTGCGCGCAGGTTTTTTGGCGGTGGCCATGATTGGATATTTGGAAACTGAGCGTGTTTTCTGAGATTGGAACGGTTACCCGGCTTTACTTCAGCGCGGCTTTGAGGGCGGCGACCTTGTCGGTCTTTTCCCAAGAGAGCCCCTTCTTACCGAAGTGGCCGTAGTTGGTGGTTTGACGATAGATTGGGCGCAGCAGGTCGAGCTGCGAAACGATATCGGCCGGCTTGAAACTGAATACCTTGCGCACGGCATCGGTAATCTGCTCATCGGAGATACCGAGCAGCGACGTGCCAAACGTCTCGACCCGCACAGAGACGGGTTGCGGGTGACCGATGGCGTAGGCGAACTGAATCTCGGCGTGGGTCGCGAGACCTGCGGCAACGATGTTCTTGGCGACCCAGCGGCCCATATAGGCAGCCGAACGGTCTACCTTCGAAGGATCCTTGCCAGAGAAGGCGCCACCACCGTGACGGCCCCAGCCACCGTAAGTGTCAACGATGATCTTGCGGCCAGTAAGACCCGAATCTCCCTGCGGTCCGCCGATCACGAAGCGACCGGTGGGGTTGATGAGATACTCAGTATTCTTGGAGAGCATCTCCGCCGGCAGGACTTTCTTGATGACGTTTTCGATGAGATATTTCTCGATCGTCGAATGGGCGACGTCGGCGGTGTGTTGCGTGGAGATCACCACATTCACGACCTCGACCGGCTTGTCGTTCTCATAGCGGACCGAAACCTGCGACTTCGCGTCCGGACGGAGCCACGGAACACTGCCGGATTTGCGAACTTTCGTGAGCTCACGGCCCAAGCGGTGCGCAAACATGATCGGCGTCGGCATCAACTCAGGCGTCTCTGTGCAGGCATAGCCAAACATGATTCCCTGGTCGCCCGCACCCTGCTCTGCCGTTTTCTTGCCTTTGGCTTCCTTGGCATCGACGCCCTGCGCGATGTCCTTCGACTGAGCGGTCAGGTAGTTGTTGATGAAGACCGTGTCGGCATGAAACACATCGTCGTCATTCGTGTAACCGATGTCGCGAATCGCATCGCGAATCACCTTTCCAAGGTTGATCGCTTCCTCAAGCGCCTTGGTCTTGCCGGTCTTTTTGTCCTGCAGTTTCGGAATCGTGATCTCGCCGCCGACTACAACGATGTTCGACTTAACGAACGTCTCGCAGGCAACGCGACTCGTCTTGTCGATCGCCAAGCAGGCGTCCAACACGCTGTCAGAAATGAGATCCGCGACTTTGTCGGGATGTCCTTCGCCGACGGACTCAGAGGAGAAAACAAATGATTTGGCCATAGGATTTAGTTTGGGAAATGCGCAGAAAATCCACACCAACGCCGCCGGGCAAGTTAAAATATCAACATATGCCGATTCTGTGATGTGAGATTTCAAAGGAGGTCCGCCCGCTGCGGAGAAACAGCTTTGCAATCGCCGGAGTTTCGTAACTTCCCATTGCAGTTCACCCCAGAGCCACCACGATTTATTAGTATTGAACCCATGCCGACCACCGCGCCCTTAGATCTCAAGCAGCGGAAAATCCTCATCGTTGACGATGATCGCCTGAACATACGGATCCTGGGCGGCATTCTTCGCGGAGAGGGGTATACACTGGCCGACGCCGATTCGGGCGAACGAGCACTGGAGGTCTACGCCACCTTCGCTCCCGACTTGGTTTTGCTCGACGTAATGATGCCCGGGATCGACGGATTCGAAACCTGTCGGCGGCTGAACAAGCTCTATGCCGACAAGTGCGCTCCTGTGATTTTTATCACTGCCAAGAGCGATTCAGACGATGTCGTGGAGGGCCTTGGAGCCGGCGGGGTCGACTACCTGCCGAAGCCCTTCAAAGCCAAGGAGGTCATCGCCAGAATCCGTTCGCACCTGCAAAACCGAATTCTCTCAGAGCAGCGTAACTTGCTGGTCGAACAACTGAGCAATGCGAATGCCTCGAAAAATCGCTTTCTGGGCATGGCCGCTCACGATTTGCGCAACCCGCTCGCCTCGATCCGCGGGCTCGCCGAATTCCTACGAGAGGGTGCGGTCGGACCACTCACTGCGGACCAAATCGATCTCATTAACACGATCCATTCCGCAAGCCAGTCCATGCTCGAAATGGTCAACGAACTGCTGGACGTCGCCACCATCGAATCGGGCGAACTCAAAATCCACCGCGCTCCCCACAACTTGGCCGATCTCGTCGCGAAGTCCGTAGCGATGACCAATATCGAAGCCGCCAAAAAGCAGACCAACGTCACGTTCGACACCGGCGGCGTGAAGCCGATTCTCATGATTGATGCGGCCAAAGTCCGCCAAGTGATCGACAATCTCCTTAGCAACGCAGTGAAATACTCGCCCCCCGGATCGTCCATCACCGCTACGATCCAATCGGATCCGGCCCGCGGCACCTACGGATTCGCAGTGCAGGATCAGGGCCCCGGTATCCCCGCCGACGAACGCGACAAACTCTTCAAGGACTTCGGGCGACTTTCCGTCCAGCCGACTGGCGGCGAAAAGAGCACCGGACTCGGCTTGGCCATCTGTCGAAAAATAGTCGAAGCCCACGGCGGCACCATCACCGCCGAAAATCTGCCGGTCCGCGGCTGCGAATTTCGAGTTTTTCTTTCTGCATAATCCATGAACTTCCAAGGCACTATTCTGCTCGTTGACGACGAAGCCCATATCCGGAAATACGTCGGACTTATCCTCCGTCAGCTCGGGGCTCCCAGAATCATCGAAGCATCAAACGGCGAAGAAGGTGTCGCCGCCTACATCCGCGAAAATCCCGATCTCGTGCTGCTGGATGTAAATATGCCCATCATGGATGGCATCGAGACGCTCAAGAAATTGAAACAAATCGATCCCGACTGCGTGGCCGTGATGCTCACCTCGCTGGCGAACCGCCAAACCATTGAGCAAGCCATCGAGTTGGGTGCCGCCAACTACATCCGCAAAGACACTTCTCGGGAGGAAATCACCAAGGCGCTCTCCGAGACGATCGCGGCCTGTTTCGAAACCGAGTAGCCTGCGCCCATGAACCCGTCGCCAAACCCAGAAGCCGCCCCACCTCCGGTCGTAGCGGTCGCCGAGGTCAGATATTCGCTCCCGCAAATTCTCGAGGAGCTGAAGGCCGAACGTTCGGCGAGCACCTTCGCGATGGAAAAGCTGGATCAAAACGAAATCGGAAAACTCTTCAAAGCGAAGCCCCCCCGCCGTGTTAAACCCAAAAAGTAACTTCTTCCTCGGGCGTATCCGGCAGATTCCCAACTTCGACTATGCCGGAGAGATCGCCAATTTGGCGGCGCGCCATGGGGACAACCCGGCCTTTGTGCAGGCGGTGATCGATGAAAAATTTCTGCCCAAAGACGACGCATGTCGCCATTGGGCGGATTCGATGAATGTCGCCTACGTCGATCCTTTCGCATCGGTGATTACCGACGAAGCCATCGAAAAAATTCCGATGGAGGTGGCTAAGAAAGTAAAAGCCGTCGGCCTTTACGTGCTCAACGGCGTCCTCACCGTGGCAATGGCCAGCCCGGCCGATGCCGATTTGGTCCGGCGTCTCGGCCAGATCGCGCAGATGCCCCTCAGTCCGGTGTTCGCCCTCCAGCGCGAAATCGAGGATGCGATTGCCATCCACTACTGCACCGAGAAAGGCCTCGAAGAGAGCCTGAATGAACTCGAACGCTCGAGCCTCTTCGACAAACCCGAGATGGCCGGCGAAAAGCTCGCGGCGCTCGTGGAGAACAACGCTCTCGTGCAAATTCTCGACGAGATCATCTACTTTGCGATGCGCGAGCGCGCGAGCGATGTTCACATCGAAGCTCAGGAGACCCAGTGCCGCGTGCGCTTCCGCATCGACGGAAATCTCCGCGAGATCCTCACCTACTCCCGAAAGCTCCACCGCGCCCTGATCTCGCGCATCAAGATCCTCTGCAACCTGAACATTTCGGAAACCCGATTTCCTCAGGACGGCCGCTTCTCGATGCCCGTCGGCAGCCAGACCGCAAACTTTCGCGTCTCCACCATCCCCTCTGCCTACGGGGAGAAAACGGTCATCCGCATCCTCGCGATGACCGGCAAGAAGACCATGCTCACGCTGGAAAAGATGATGATCTCGCAGACCATCCTCCAGCCGTTCAAACGACTCATCCAGAATCCCAACGGCATTATTTTCGTCACCGGTCCGACGGGTTCTGGTAAGACGACCACGCTTTACGCCGCGATTCACGAGATCAACACGCCCGGAGTGAACATTTCCACGATCGAAGACCCGATCGAAATTCAACTCGCCGGCGTCACCCAGAGTCAGGTCAATTCCAACATCGATCTGAAATTTGCGACGATTCTCCGTGCGCTGATGCGCCAAGACCCCGATGCGATTCTGGTGGGTGAAATCCGTGATCTGGAAACAGCCAAGATCGCCACGGAAGCAGCCCTGACGGGACACATCGTTTTCGCGACCCTGCACACTAATACCGCACCTCAGGCCATCATGCGGCTTATCGAGATCGGCGTGGAGCCCTACATGGTCGCGCCGTCCGTCATCGGTGTTCTGGCGCAACGCCTCGCCGCCCGCATCTGCGAGAACTGCAAGGAAGCCTACTATCCGCCGCGCGATACCCTTCGGAAGTATTTTCAAGACGAGGGCCTCACCGAGGTGCCGTTTTTCCGTGGTCGCGGCTGCCAAGCCTGCCGGCACACCGGCTACAAAGGCCGCGTAGCCTTCCACGAACTCGTGCTCATTACCGAGGAAGTCCGCACGCTGATTTCCGAAGGACGGAGCGTGCAGGATATCAGCCGCGCGGCCGCCAAAGTCGGCTACAAACCGCTGCGCTACGACGGCCTGAAAAAAGTGCTGCTGGGCCTGACCACCATCGAAGAAATCGAACAAAACACCTCGTTCGAGTGGGCTACCTGACGACCATAGCCGCGTTGACCGACGTTTGCCCCTACGTCACATCCTCATTGCACGCTCAACTTTCCCAGTGATGCTCCGATCATAAATCGACCCCATGTCCGACCTACCCGTTATCGATCCACAGGCCATCGAGAACCTCCGTTCGCTCAACCCCGGGGACAACGACGAATTTCTCCGAGAAATCACCGGTATTTTTCTTGAGGATACCCCGCTTCGCATCGCCGAGCTTGAGCAGAGTTTGGCGGCGGGCGATATCGCGAAATTTACCCGGGCTGCGCATAGTATCAAAGGCAGTTCCGCGAATCTCGGGGCGCTAACATTGCGCGCCGTCGCTGAGAAAATCGAACATCAGGCACGATCCGGAGGCCTGACCGAAGCGGGCAAATTCGTCGGCGAGATTAAAACCGAGTTCGCGCGTGCCCAGGAAGCCCTGGCAAAGCTGACTGCAAGCTGAGCTTTGCGACTCGCCGCGCGGAGCTACCGGTAGAGCGCCGTCGTCGGCGCGGTGGTGAGGACGTTGTATTGGCGGATCGCGAGGCGCCACCATTCGGCCAGAGCGCCGGCCGGGCAGCTCCACAGCTCGCGGTGCAGCCAGATCATGGACTCGGCATCCATCAGCAGCGCCATTTTTTCTTTCGTCGCAAATTTTCCGGGCCCGTCCCGCAACAATCGCTCGCGAAGCTGCCCAAACCACTCCCGCGATTCTTCACTGGGCTTGCGCTGACGCAACAACGCCACGTGGAGCGCGTTCACATACGGATCGAGGACCGCCTGGAGCAGGCCGTAGTCCGCGCGCAAGGGCTCGAAAGGAGGCAAGTGCCGGTAGCATTCCGCCAAATTCTGTTCCAAGCGCTTCAGCTCATACGGCGTCGCCGTCTCCTCCGGAGTCAGAAAAATCCCCAGTCGCCTCGCGCCCCGACCGAAGCCCGCTTTGCTCAGAAAAATGGACACCGGCACGGACAGCACCAAGCCGGTGAGCACCGGGCTCAGCCACCAGAAGAACGACGGCGACAGCACAAACGCCGAGATGCCCCAGACCAAACCAAAGGCAGTTTGCCCGCCGTGCGTGATGATCGCCTCACGCCAATCGGTCCCATCGTCATCACTGCCTCGTTTCTGCGTCACCCAAGCGACCCCCTGCCCCAGCAGCGTGAAGAGCACGAACTTCGAATTGAACACCATGTTGATCGGAGCCAAGAGGGCCGAAACGATCGTCTCGAGGAGCGCGCTGAGCACGAGCCGGTGTTTTCCACCAAACTTCGCCGCCTCGTCTTTGTTGCCCATCGTTACGACCACGCTGACAACCTTCGGGAGAAAGATTAGCAGCATCGTGAAAGCGAAGAGCGTCAGCGCCTCGGGAACCTTGAGTTCGTAGCCAAACAGTGACGTCGTGTCTGTGCGCCATCCCGGCAAGTCCGGCGGCGAAGCCAACCCGGCAAACACATGGATGGTGCTCAAAATCATGAACAGCATCCATAGCGGTGAGGACACATAGCCCATCACGCCCATCAGGAGGTGAAATCGGCTGGCCGGCCGAAACCCACGCGTGGTCAAGAGCCACGCGTGCTGAATATTTCCCTGACACCAACGCCGGTCACGCTTGGCCGAGTCAATCAAAGTGGGCGGCCCTTCCTCGTAGCTGCCCTCGATATCGCCAGCCAGCCACACCGCCCAGCCCGCTTTCCGCATCAGGGCAGCCTCGACAAAATCATGCGACAGAATGCGTCCGCCAAACGGTTCGCTCCCCGGCAGCTCCGGCAAAGAGCAGTGGTCGATGAACGGCTGCACGCGGACGACCGCGTTGTGTCCCCAAAAATTTCCCTCGTGCTGTTGCCAGTAGTTCAAGCCGGCGAGAAACAGCGGGCTGTAGAGCCGGCTGGCAAACGACTGGATACGCGCGAACAGCGTCTCACCGTTTACGATCCGCGGCGCTGTTTGGATAATTCCCACCTGCGGGTTTTTCTCCATCAACGCCACGAGTTGCACTAAAGCCTTGCCCGTCATGATCGAATCGGCATCGAGCACGATCATGTAGCGATAACGCCGGCCCCAGCGGCGGAGAAAATCCGCCACATTGCCGGCCTTCTTGTTAATCGATTGGCGACGTTTCCGGTAAAAAATTTTCCCGAAGCCTCCGACCTGTTTGCAGAGTTCGGCCCAGGCCACCTCCTCCTGAATCCACTGATTCGGCTGATTCGAATCGCTCAGCACAAAGAAATCGAAGTGCTCCAACTGCTTCGTCTCTTGCACCGATCGAAACACCACGCGCAAGCCCTCGAAAACCCGGCTCACATCCTCGTTGAACGCCGGCATCACAATGGCCGTTCGGGCCAGCACCGGCTCTTCTCCTTCACCGAGCGTCGTCGTGATACGCGAGCTGTCGCCGCCGCGGTTGATCACATAGAAGCCGACGAGCGCGGTGCAGAACCCGGCGGAAATGTGGGCAAACAGGATCACGAACACCGCGAGGATCGCGCCCTCCAAAACCTTGATACCGTCGCGCCACAGCAGGTCTGCCATAAACCAAGTCGCGAGACTCGTGAGGCCAAAGATTGCCGAGAAAAAGAAAAGCCGCCGACGATCGAGCCGGCGCTTGTCCATGTGTTCGGTGAGAAAAAGGCGCATCGTTCAACGCGTAGCTTTGAAAATTGCCGCCAGCACTCCGGCAAAGACCAGCCAAAGGAGCAGCGCCCGCAGAATCGGCCACTTCTCGAATTGTTCGAGCGTCTCGCCCGCGGCCTCGGTGATCGGACCAAGGTCGATCGGCTGCGGCGCCATATTCGACAGTGCCATATCCGGGCCCGCCTGCAGTCCTCCGCTGCGCATCGCCTGAGCAAAATCCGCCGGGATGCTGCGCTCGTCGAGAAAGGCATAAGGCCATTTCTGCGGTCCATCGCACAACAACAGCGCCACCCGACCATCCACCGCGATGCGCTCATGGGGTTGCCCGCGCACAGCCAGAACCTCGGCAAACCACAAATCCATCATCGCCTCGGTTTCCTCGGCCGCGAGGGTCGTCGGTTCCATGCCGGGCGTGAGCTCATGGCGCCGCGCCGCCCGCTCAAGAATTTGCAGAATCAACCGGCTTTGATGAAGCCGGTTGTGAATGCGGTGGGCGCGCAGGTAGTCCTCAACGCGCACATAGGCGGCGTTCCACGCCTCCATCGTGCCCGTTCGCGGGCGAAAAGCACTCAGGGACTCCAGAGATACGTCCATGTTTCGGTGAGAACATGAGGCGTCTTTTTCAGGAAACAACGCAGTTCCACCGGACGACCGCTCGCATCGGGCTTGATTCCAAAACCCAAACGCCACGTCCCGTTGTAGGGGTTTTTCTGCACGGTCTTGTAGGCGAGCTTGGCGCCATCGCCGACCCATACATCTGCTTCAATGGCCGGATCCGGTTTCTGCTGCCGCAAATAGGGGCCGTCGAAATCGATCACGAAGCGCCGCAACTCAGGCTCGTGGGTCTGTGAGTGACCCGACCGGGTCGAAGCCACAAATCCGGCTGGCGGGCGTATCTGGTCGGAGAACCAGTGAAGTTTGTATTCAAACTCGATCGCTTCACCCGCCGGCGGCAGGCGTTCAGGCACCCAATAGGCGACGATATTGTCGTTGGTTTCATCCGGGGCCGACAACTCGGCCAAACGCACCGAACCGCGCCCCCAGTTGCCGATCGGCTCGACCCATGCGCTCGGGCGCATGTGATAGTGGGCTTCGAGATCCTGATAGGACTCGAATTTCCGGTCTCGCTGGATCAGGCCAAAGCCCTTCGGGTTGTCGTCGGAAAATGCCGCTACGCGAGTAGCCTTCGGGTTGGAGAGCGGACGCCAGAGCCATTCGCTGGCTCCGTTAAAAATCATCAGTCCGTCCGAATCGTGCACCTCGGGACGAAAATCCCCATGGTTCGTCGGTGAATTTTCGCCATGCCAAAACATGCTCGTGAGCGGCGCAATGCCGATCGTCTTGGGATTTTTGCGACAATAGACCGCCGCCTTCACTTGCATGACGGTGTCGGCTCCCGGCGAAACCGTAAACCGATACGCGCCCGCGAGGCTCACGCTATCCATCAATGCATAAACGATGAACTGCTTTGCCGTCGGCGACGGACGTTCGATCCAAAACTCCTCGAACACCGGGAATTCCTCACCCTCCGGTTCAGTCGTGTTGACCGAAAGCCCCCGAGCCGAAAGCCCGTAGACCGTCTTCAGGCACAAGGCTCGGAAGTAACTCGCACCGACGAATGAAACCAGCTCGTCGGCCGGCAAATTCAATGCACCCAGCACTCGAAATCCGGCAAAACCGACCGAGTCGGGAAGCGCCCCGGCAATCTTCAGCGCGCCGTAGCGGAACATCTCCCGTGAAAATCCGATCGGGGTCGCGCGTCGGTTGGCGAGTTCAAAGACTTTTACCGACTTCTGGTGCACAAAACCCGGATGAAAAAACTGTAGTTGATAGGGAAGATTCTCACGCCGCCACCACGTCTGATCGGCGTTAAATGTGATCAGCCGATACTCGTCGTAGCTCAGCTTGCGCAGTGACTCCGGCACCGTCGACGCACGCGGAGCATGCGGACGGGCCGCGAGCATTTTTGCACGGAAGCGCAACGTCTCAAAATCGAACAGATCTTCACCGGCACGGCTCGATGCGCCGAGGACCAAGAGCAGTGCGAAAACAAATAGCCTGACGATGAGTTTCATTTGTCCAAAAAGTAACCGCGTTGGCGGTCTGAGATCGGCAGGGCCGCTCTTTCCATAACCTTGAGCAAATCCTCCCAGACCAAACGCTTCTTCCGATTGTCGACGGGAGGGCGCAGCAAGTAGCTCGGATGGTAGGTCACCATTAACGGCTTGCCGGCAAATTCGTGCCAGCGCCCGCGCACCTCACCGAGCGTTTTTACTGCCCCGAAGCCCATCAAGCCCTCTGCGGCGGTCTTCCCCACCGCGACGATCAGGTCCGGATTAACGACGTCGATTTGCGCCCGCAAATAAGGCAAGCAGTAGCGCATCTCCTCCTCGGTCGGCGGCCGGTTACCCACTTGGCTCATGCCCGCCGCCGTCGGCATTTCGGGACGCCAGTTCATGATGTTGCCGATGTAAACATCTCCGCGCTTCACGCCCATCGCCTGAATCATCTTTGTGAGCAACTCACCAGCGGGTCCGACAAACGGCTCGCCCTGAATCTCCTCCTCGGCTCCGGGCGCCTCGCCGACAAACATGATTCTCGCGTCAAGATTGCCGACCCCGAGCACCACTTTCTTGCCGGGCCGGAGGTGCGCGAGGCAGGTGACATCGGTGCGCACAAATTCGTGCAACGCATTCCACCGGGTCTGCTTGTCGCCCGTCGGCAAAGCTAGCACCGGCGGCGGCGGAAGCTTGGCGACTTCGGCCTTCGCAACCGGCTTCGGCACGTAAGTCGGCAGAGGTGGTTCATAGGCTTTTGCTACGATCGGCGCAGCAGGCGCCGCCGTCGCGACCTTGGGCGGCCCGCTCTTTCTCGATTGGATCACTCGACGCAAGACCGCCACCGTCTCGTCGGAGACCGCTACCGTTTTCACTCCGGCCGTGCGCAAACGGCGAAGTTCATCGGTCAAGGCATGAAGAGCGGTGCGCATCGGACAGACTAAGGGGAGCGGCGCTGGAGCAGCTTTTCGACATACTTGCCGAGCAGGTCGAACTCCAAGTTGACCTGTTCGCCCACCCGCCGCGTGCGCAAGTTCGTCACCGTCATCGTCGTGGGAATCAACCACACGGCGAGGCTGTCCCCGTCGACCTCTGCGACCGTCAGCGAAATTCCATCGATCGCGATACTGCCCTTGTGGATCACCAGCCGACCGCTGTCGACCGGACCACGCACCCGGAGATAAAAATCGCTGCCGCGCTGCTCGAACACTTCGACGATCCCGAGGCCGTCGATGTGCCCCGTGACAAAATGTCCGCCGACTTTTCCATCGAATCGCAGGCTCCGCTCCAAATTGACCAATGCTCCGGGCGCCAGTGCGGAAAAATTCGTCAGACGACGAGTCTCCTCCAACACGTCAAAACTGACGCGCGTCGCGTCGTATTCGACCACGGTCAGGCAGCAACCGTTGATCGCGATACTGTCCCCGAGATTTGCACCGACCAGCACAGCGCTAGCGGCAATCTGTAGGCGCCAAGCCGTTGGGCCTTTGGTGAAGGCGACGACTTGGCCGGTTTCTTCGACGATTCCAGTGAACATAAAATGAAAAAACTACTTGAGCTTGACCCTGAGAACAGCGGTTTCGCCGCCCCGGCTCACGAGCAGGACAAACTCCGCGCGGGCGGTATCCTTCTCTATTTCCGAGAGCTTCGCCGTCACATCGGCAAACGCTTTTGCCTCCACGCCGTCGATCTCCTTGATCCAATCTTCCTGACGCAACCCCGCGATCGCCGCCGGACTGCTGGGTTTCACAAAATGGGCCACCACGCCGGTCGGATCGGCCGTTTTCACGCGGCGTTCGACCGCGTCGCCATAGACAAATTCTCGTGCAGTAAATCCAAGACGGTCGAAATATTTCCGATCGGCTTCCCGCAACAACATCGGTTCCTCGCCGAGGACCGCGCTCAGTTCCACGCGCGCCCCACCCCGCAAAACGGTCAACGCAAACGCATCGCCCGGCGCCCGGCGATCAATCTCACGCTCGAGCCAAGTCACCACGACGCGCTCGGGTTTAAGTTGCGGCAGCGGTTTTCCATCGATGGCCAAGATGATATCGCGATCCTTCAGCCCGGCTTTTTCGGCGGGGCTGCCTTCCAGCACCTCGCTCACCACGGCCCCCGACTGCGCCTCCAGCTTCAGAAACTTGGCGACGTCGCGGTCCATGGGCTCCAAACCGTAGGCGCCGAGCCACGCGAGCGGTCGTCCCGACACGTTTTTTGGCACACGCCCCAAATTTGGCAGCACTTCTTCCGCCAGCATAAAGGCACTGCTTTCCTCGACGTTGACCAGCAGCATCGGTTCGCCCCGGCTCCGCCGCGAAAATTGCAGGTAGCTCTGTCCAAACGAGGTCGATGCGATCCCGATGAAGACACCAGCTCGGTTGAAGACGGGCAGGCCCGGCCCGGCCACTTCTTGCTGCGCAATGGCGGTCCGCTGCGGGAGGGCCTGAATTAAGGCAACATGGCTCTGCATGATGTAGGGCGCAAAATCCTCGTCCTTGTTGCGCAGACCGATTCCCCAAACGAATTCGGCCAGTGCCGGAACCGGCGCCGGACCGGCGGCGGCAAACACCGTCACCGGAGTCAACCGAGCCCTCGTCTGCTCGGCGGCCCGAACGAAGTGCCACCCGGTGTAGGCGTCTTGTCCAAGATATTCTGCGACGGAACCCGTGGCTTCACCGGGCAGGTAAACCTTGAAATCTTTCAACTGCCACGTGGCGGCCCGCGGATCGATCGCACCCGAGGGAAGGATGACGGTTCCGTTCGCATCAATCACCGTGCCCATCGAGAGCGTCGGCCGACGTTCCGTCTCGGTTTCGGTGAGGTATTCCACGGCCACCACACATTTCGTGCGCTCCGCCCACAATTCCGGCAGCTCGGCGGCGTTGAGGCAGCCGAGGGCACACTGCAAAATGGCGACAACGAGCAAACGGAATTTCATGGTTTCAGAATATACAAAGAGACACGGCGATTGCGCTGCACCTCGAAAAGTGTGGGCGCAGGCTTGGTTTCGAAAGCAGCATGCGCCGCTTTGATCACCTCCAACGAGGCGACCGGTTGTTCGTTAATTTTGGTAACGATGTCACCCCGCGAAACACCCGACGCCGCCGCGGGAAATCCGGGCTGAACGCCGATCACGAGAACACCATTGGCATCGTCGAGTTGGTTTTCCCGGGCGTAGGCGCGCGAGACCTTGCGCACGCTCAGGCCCCATTTCTCCAATGCCCATTCTTCGCCGACGCGACTTTCCAACTTCTCAGTCACTACGGTGAAATCACGCGTCTCGTTACCCCGCTTGACCACGAGTGTCAGCGCTGCGGCAACCGGCTGGCTCGCGATCAAATTTTGAATCGGCGGCAATTGCTCCGGAAAGCGCCCATCCAGCTTCGTGCCATTGAGCGCAAGCACGATGTCGCCGCCGCGTAACCCGGCTTTCGCCGCCGGAGAACCGGGCTCGATACTGTGGACCAACACGCCGGTATTACTCGCGAGCGAGTAGAAGTTCTCCAAATCCTGCAGCGCTCCAAGGACAATGCCGATGTAGCTCCGTGTGATCGCGCCACCTTCGCGCAGGAGACCATCCACGACCCGCCGCGCCGTGCTCGCGGGAATGGCAAACCCGAGATTGTTCGCTCCCAGATAGGTGCGAGATGAAATGCCGACTACCTTGCCGTCTTCCGTGACGAGCGGACCACCTGAGTTGCCCGGATTGATGGCCGCATCGGTCTGAAGCCAAGTGTTAAAAGCGCCGGTCTCATAGCCATTAACGCCCCGACTATCTTCGAAGTAACGGTTGTTGTTCGAAATAATGCCGCGGGTCACGGTGCGCGTGAGCCCGTGAGGCGTGCCGACGGCAAAAACTTCCTGCCCCGGATAAAGTTTCCCGCTGTCGCCAAGATCGCCGCGAGAAAATTTGAGTCCACGGCGTTTCACCTCGGCCATGTCGATGCGCAGCAGCGCAAGATCGGTCCAGTGGTCCCACCCGACCAAACTCGCACCAACCCGTTCAAGGTTCGCCAAGGTAACGTTAATTTCCACCGCACGAGGGCTGGCGACATGCGCGTTGGTGAGCACCAGCCCGTCCGATGAGAGAATCACGCCCGAGCCAATTCCCGCCGTGTAGCGCTTGGCCCCGGCCTCCACCGCGACTTCGCGCACATCGATGCGCACAACCGATTCCAGCAATTGGTTAAACCCGCGCTTCATGTCGGCCCGGACCGGCTGCACGAGGTCAAAAATGGAGAAAATGACGAGGACGAGCGCGGAGATTGACCGGGCGGAGAAAGGTTTCACAGTGGCGGGTTTTACACGATGGCTACCAAGTGCATTGACTACAACTTCCATGAGATCGAGCCGCACTGGCAATCTTTCTGGGAGCAAAATCGTTCGTTCCGGGCCGACAACGCCTCGACGAAGCCCAAATACTACGTGCTCGACATGTTCCCCTACCCGTCGGGCGCGGGATTGCACATTGGGCACCCCGAGGGCTACACCGCCACCGACATCATCGCGCGCTACAAGCGGGCCAAGGGATTCAACGTTTTGCATCCGATCGGCTGGGACGCGTTCGGCCTGCCAGCTGAACAGCATGCGGTAAAAACCGGCACCCATCCCGCGACGAATACCGCAGCCAACATCGTAAATTTCAAACGCCAGATCAAAGCACTCGGTTTTTCGTATGACTGGGAGCGGGAACTAGCCACGACCGATCCGAAATACTTTCGGTGGACCCAGTGGATTTTCCTCCAGCTCTTCGCCCGCGGTCTCGCTTACGTCGACGAGCGGCCCGTCTGGTGGTGCCCAGAGTTGCGCACCGTTTTGGCCAACGAGGAAGTGATCGACGGCAAGAGTGAGGTAGGCGGATTTCCGGTCGAGCGCCGAAATCTCCGCCAATGGGTGCTCCGCATTACGGCATACGCCGAACGCCTGCTCGCCGACCTGAAAGACGTCGATTGGCCCGACTCGACTAAGCGCATGCAGGAAGCCTGGATTGGACGAAGCGAAGGCGCAGAAATCTTGTTCAAGTTGGAAAACGAAACACTGGGCACGCTGAAGATTTTCACGACTCGCCCGGACACGCTTTTCGGCTGCACCTACATGGTCGTAGCACCCGAGCACCCGCTCACAGACGCACTCACGGCGCCGACGCAAAAAGCGGCCGTTGATGCGTATCGCAAGAAATCCGCCGGCAAGAGCGATCTGGAACGCACCGACCTCGCCAAAGAAAAATCGGGCGTTTTCAGCGGCTCGTATGCGATCAACCCAGTCAATGGCGAACGCGTGCCCATTTGGATAGCCGACTACGTGCTAATGGGCTACGGCACAGGCGCCATCATGGCAGTCCCGGCGCACGATGAGCGGGACTACGAGTTCGCGGTGCAGTATGCGCTCCCAATTATCCCCGTTATCGATAGCGGCAGCAGCGAAATGAAACTGCCTTTCGTCGGCGATGGAACGGTCATCAATTCGCCCGGCTACGACGGCATGGCGTGGCCGGACGCGAAGAAAAAAATAACCGCCGATCTCGCCGCACGTGGCGTAGGGAAATCGACGGTCAACTATAAGTTGCGCGACTGGCTGTTCTCGCGCCAGCGCTACTGGGGCGAGCCATTTCCCATCGTCTGGGTCGACGAGGCAGACTACCTAATAGCGAAGGCCTCCCGCGCCGCCTTGGGAACGCCCCTACCTGCGACACCGGTCACGTTTACCAGCGATGGTATTGTCCACTACGCTTTACCGCTCCCGCCTGCGGCGTTACCGCTGGAATTGCCTGAAGTGCAATCGTATCTCCCAAGTGGCACCGGGGAAAGCCCCCTAGCCCACGTCACCGATTGGCTGGAAATCTGGTTCAATTACGAGACCGGGGCGGCTTTGCCCGCGTCCCAGCCGCGTCCAGTGGGCGAGGCGTGGGTCCGCGCTCGTCGCGAGACCAATACCATGCCGCAATGGGCCGGTTCTTGCTGGTATTATCTGCGTTTCCTCGACAACGCCAACGACGGCGCTCTCGCCTCATCCGAGGCACTGCGCTACTGGGGAGTGCCCGACCTCTACGTCGGCGGCGCCGAACACGCGGTGCTCCACCTGCTCTACGCCCGTTTTTGGCACAAAGTGCTCTTCGACCTCGGCGTCGTCCCGCAGAACGAGCCGTTCACAAAACTGTTTCACCAAGGCATAATTCTTGGTGAGGACGGCGAAAAAATGTCCAAGAGCCGCGGCAACGTCGTTAACCCCGATGTCATCATCGATTCGCACGGCACCGACACGCTACGCCTATACCTGATGTTCCTCGGCCCGTTGGAAGCGATGAAGCCATGGAACCCCAACGGCATCGAGGGAGTTCATCGCTTTCTCCAAAAAATCTGGCGCGAATGCATTGGACGAGAAGGAGAAGTGAACTCGAAAATTTCACCCACTGCGAATGACACCCCAGAGTTAACTAAACTGCTCCACGAGACGATCAAGAAAGTGGGAGACGACATAGAAGCACTGCGCTTCAACACAGCCATCTCCCAAATGATGATCTTCTCCAACGCGCTTCAAAAATCGCCACACGTCTCCATGGCAACAGTGTTATCTTTCATTCAACTTCTTGCACCTTTCTCCCCCCACCTTGCAGAAGAACTTTGGGCACGCCTTGGCGGTATTGCCGGTTCGGTGCTGGCCTCACCTTGGCCCAAATTTGACCCCGCAAAGCTCGCCGCCACAGAGGTGAAACTCGTATTTCAAGTTAACGGAAAGCATCGTGGAGACCAACTCGTCCCCATCGGTCTATCGCAAATCGAAGCTACATCCGCGGCCCAGAATAACCCACGCGTCGCACTTCATCTGACTGGCAAGCTCATCAAGAGAATCGTCTACGTTCCCAACAAAATTCTCAACATCGTCGTCGAATCATAAGTGTATCTACGCGCTTGCCAACACTAGGGATTAACCCCTATTTCTTGGTGAACAGCAAATTCTCCCCATTTGACCAACTACTCGTTATGAAAACACCACGTATGTTGTCGGCCGATCACCTAGCGTCGACATTCGCAGTCGTCGCGATCACCTGCGTTTTATGGCCGGTGAGTTTGCATGCTCAAAACAAGAAAAAAAATCCGACGAGCAAAGTTTTCATATCCGACGTCGCGGGAGAAGCGCAGATCGATATCGGCGAAAGTATCCAAGACTTGGCGAAGAAGGCGGTTTACAACGCGCAAGGGACCATAATTGAGACGAAAAAAGCCGAGAAGGAAGAGGACAAAAACAAGATCTACTCGACTGCGGTCTACTCCAACGGGACTGGCGCTTACTACGATCAAGACACCCGTGTGGAAATGAGGAAATTCGTCCAGGAGCCTTTCACCCCAAATCGAGTGGATATGGACACCGAACCCTCGATCTCTCAAACGCAGGCGTTCGTCGCCCGCGGCGCGGTCGGACTATGTAATAGCAAACAAGTTGCAGGCAGCAGCATGAACTACGGAACTCCGCACGGATCAGTCGCGATCCGCGGTAAAAAAGTAGTAATCGAGGCCTCGGATGGAGCCACCAAGATCTCGATGATCGAAGGTGATAGCACTGTGCGAGGCGGAGCACTAGACATGGGAGGGCAAGTGCTCAAGGCAGGTCAACAAGCCATCATTAGGCCCGGAGCCGCGGGGCGACCGAACCAAGTGCAAATCCAGAGTATCCCGGCCAACGAACTCGCAGCACTTGATGACAAAGTAGCCCAAGCCTGTATGGCGAAAAAGACTGTTTATTTCGAAGTTAAGGAAAAGAAAAACGACAGCCTTGGCGCTCTGTTAGATAACGCCTCGACGACCGAAGGCGATCTAAGCGGAACGACAAGCACAGATCCGACCTCCCCTATCTCCGCGTTTGACGGCAACACCGCCAATAATACGAGTAGCGTAAGCGTCGGAGAAATTATAGTTATCCCGACCGTGCCCAGCGAACTCCCGATTCAGTTTACGGTGAGTCCCGCAACGATAGTCAGCCCGACTCCGGGAAACTAGGACTCTTTGTAGTTGAAATTCCATGAAATTTTGGCGAGATTCACGCTTTTCGGTCGTTGCACTGCTCGCCACTGGCATCGCGTGCGCTCCAGCTCATGGCTTAGTCACACTCAATGATAGCCATGACCACATTTTCGTAACCGGATCCATGTCGATAGCACGCGATTCGAATATCTTCGCCAATAGTGACAGCCCGGGCGACTACGTCTATTCTTACGGAGTCTCCGTCGAATACACACGGCGTGCAGGATGGATCGGCGTAAATGCAAGTGTGGCGGGAAGTGCGGCCCAATATGGGGAGCAAAAATCAGAGAATTTCAGCAACCCATCATATTCGATGGAACTCACCAAACAAAGTGGCCGCACCACTGGATCACTTACTCTTTCCGGTGCCCGCGAGAGCCGGGCGGATTCCGCAGCCAACCTCCGCGCTACTTCTTGGAACTACGCTGCCGGCCTGAATTTCAAATATCCGATTGTTGAGAGATTTTCATTGGCGGGAAATTTCGGCTATAGCGCTCGAAAATACGTCGACGAAACTCAGCTCGCCAACCTGTCAACCTACAGTGCTGCGGCAGATCTCTTTTACATTCTCACAAACGAACGAGATTTGGTAGGAGGTTATCGGTTTCGCTACAGCGAGACCTCACTCAGCACTTCGACAACCGATCACGCGATCACTGGTGGCGTTAGCGGGCGTATCATCAAGGGCATAAATGGATCTATGCGGATCGGCTACCAAACTCGCACGCCGACCGGCAGCATCGGAGACGCTGGACGCTACCAAGGCCTGACCGCTAGCGCGTCGACCACCTATGCCATAAATAGGAAAATCAGTATCAACGGTCAGCTTTCAAAAGATTTTTCAACGACAGCGACAGACGCATCGGTAGAAACCACTACTGCAAGTATCGAAACTGGTTACGTCTATAGTAACCACTGGACGATCTCTGGCGGGGCCGGCTGGGGAGACAGCCGCTTTCTAGGTGAGAAAGGACGCGTGCTGATCGCTTTGGGGCCGCCGCAGCTCCTAGGCCGCAATCGGCACGACAACTACGCCAACTGGAATACGAGTCTTAGCTATTCTCTAAACGAACACTTCAAGGCGACTCTTACTTACGCGTGGTTTAAGAATTGGTCCACGGTTGAGTTTGCCGATTTTGTGCGTAACTCATGGAGCCTCAATCTATCGTCTCGCTGGTAAAACACATGAGCACTTCGTTCATCGCTAAAAAAAATCCGCTATTCACAGCGATTCTAATGTCCATTGCGGCAGTGAGCTTGGCCCGCGCCGCTGTCGCACAAACGGGCACGACTACCGTTGAACTGCCAAAAACGGTGGCTTATCGAATCTCTCCAGCCGACAAATTAAGTATAGCTGTGATCGGAGAACCTGAGCTTAATGTTGCCAACAAGCGAGTGGATTCAGCGGGGAATGTAAATTTGGCGCACATTCAAGATGTCCGGGTAGCCGGATTGACTGTTGCAGAGGCACAGACCGCCGTTGAAAACGCATATAAGGAAGCTCGTATCCTGCGCAACCCTCAAGTATCGATCAACATTGAAGAATACTCCCCGCGTGAGGTTTCAATCTCGGGAATGATTAAACAACCGGGAAAGTACTCACTTCCTCCGGAGACAATATTAACGCTTAAGGATGTCGTACTGCGCGCTGGCGGATTTCAAGACACGGCAAACGGTTCCAAGGTTCGCGTGAGTCGCACAAATCCAGACGGAACCACAAAGATTTTCGTCAAAGATATAGATTCTGTTATCCGTAGCCGTGAATCAAAGAACTCTGCAGATGGCGCGTTCCCGCTTGAACCTGGCGATTTGATCTATGTGCCGGAAAAAATCATTTAACTGCTACTAACGCGCAATCCGATGGCTGAAGCTCCTCCCAAATCCTTTCCCCCTCCGCAAGCGTCAAAGGATAACAGCGACGACGATGTCGTTGAACGTCGCACAGTGCGCGACTACTACATTATTCTCCGTGAACGCCTTTGGATAGCTCTCCCGCTGGCGCTGCTGGCATCCGTAGGCCATGGCTACTGGAAAATGCGCGAAGTTCCCCTTTTTCAGGCTGTCGCTACAATGCAATTTGAAAAGCCGGATACCGTGCTTTCAACACAAACAGTTGTGGATACCGCAATCCGCAACGATATGGATATGAACACTGCAATCCAGCAGCTCAATAGTGGCGTGCTGCGACGCAAAGTTATCGAGTCACTTACTCCGGACGAACACCGCATTCTGCAACGCGCGGCCATTAAGAGGCTGCCACCCGGGGTAGCCCCGGCTTCGCTAGGACTACAGCTTCCCTCGGTATCGCCAAATGCGATGAGGAACAGCTACCTTATCAGCATTGTCTCAACTCACGAAGACCCCGAAGCCGCTACGCTTATAGCAAATCGTTATGTGCGACAGTTCATGGAATTCCTCCTAGACAATGCTAGTGGCAAAACCAGTGATGCGGTTATTTACCTCACAGATCAATCTGCACGCCTAAAAAAAGAGTCAGATGAGGCCGAACAGAAGCTTCAGCAGTATATGAGGGAAAAAAACCTAATATCTCTAGACAGCTCAAAAGACATTGTTGGCGAGGCCCTAAAAAAAGTAGGCGGAACTCTTATTCAAGAACGACTACGACTCCGCGAAGTAGAGAATCAATTCGCTCAAGTTGAGGCCTTTAGATCCGGCAAACGCAATCTTCTCGAAATCTCATACATCGCTGGCCACGGGTCAGTACCTAGCCTCAAGAATCAATTGAGCACGTTTCAGCAGGAACAGCTGCTTTTGGCCGACCGTTATCTAGACCGCCACCCGCGGATGATAGATGTGAGCAATCGAATCGCGACTACTGAAGATCAACTTCAAAAAGCGATGGATCTTGCAATTGCGGACCTAAAGACACGACTTGCGGAAGCGAGGCAGAGTGTAAAAACTTACGAGGACGAGTACGCCACACACGAAAAGAAGAATATGGAGCTCGGCGATCTCAGTATCGAGTATCGAAGCCTTCGCGATCAGGCTGATGTAGCCAAGAATAACTACAGAGCGGTCTTGGACCGGTTAAATCAGACTCGTACCACGAAAAATTTTGATAAGATTCCGCTCCGGCCGCTAGATGACGCTACAATACCCGGGGGGCCAATTTCGCCTAACAAATCCGCGATAACGCGAACAGCAATTGGCATTGGTGTATTAGTTTTTATCGGCGTTGCGGTCGGTCTAAGCTTCATTGATGATCGCATTAAAAGTGCTTGGGACGTTGAATCGTTCATCGGCGCAAACCTTCTCGGGATCATCCCTGATCTTTCGAATATGAAGGATGATGAAAAATATTCGCTCCTACTCGAAAATAAGCAGGCGCCGGGGGTCGAAGCCTTCCTAAGTGTATATAGTTCTGTAAAAATTCACTCAAAACTCGATTTCCCAAAGTCCATTCTCGTTACAAGCACTATTCCCGGAGAAGGTAAAACTCTAATCTCCTGCAATGTTGCCGGCAGTTTTGCTCGCCATGGTAAACGAACGTTGTTGATTGACTGTGATCTTCGGCGGCCTATGTTACACCGGCACTTTAAACAACAAAATAGTGCTGGACTGATTCCATGGTTTGAAAACGGAGCTGCGCTGGAGGGTGATCTTGCCACAAACCCCAGTTTGGGGATTATCAAAATCGGCGAGAACCTTTCTCTATTATGCTCTGGTGGACGCTCCAAAAGTCCAACCGAATTTTTGGAGAACCCTATTTTCGGGCAATTGCTCGAACGCCTTAAACGAGAATATGATCTTGTAATTGTCGACTCTCCTCCGCTTGGTGCAGTAACAGATTCACTCCTGATCGCGGAGCGCATCGACGAAGTGATCTACGTATGCCGCTTTAATCGCGCATACAGGAAGCATATCAGAATATATATGCGCGCACTTCGCAACGGTAAAAACGAGGTGCTCGGAGTTGTGCTAAACGGACTATCTCCACGCCGAATCGAATATTACTCCAATTACCGCTATTACCGTAGCTACAAAAAATACTACGGAGCTCAGACCTAGCAAATATGCAGGACACCTTCCGGAATGTCGCATTTTCGGACAATTTTTCGGTTGGGATACAATAGATTTTCACATTGTGTATTATACCAATAGCCCCTAGCCTGGATAATTCACGAAAAGGTATCGCGTATTTCGCTACTATCTGGTAATCAGATAGGTGTGAAACAAACAACGAAACTATGCGATGAAGAAAATCAAGGTAAACGATTGGTCTTCTCAAGCACAAAGGGGCGACAGGTGGAGGCGGACTTCACCGGCGGCCAAGTCAGCAGCGACGGGGGGGACTGCTCCTCGCCAGAGAAGTGGATCGGAAGCTCGGATAGATCCGAGGGGTGGCGAGTCGGCTCAGTGACGAGCGGCAAAGCGGCAAGGTGGTCCATGGTAAGCGTCCGCGCGGGTGCCTCCTAGCCGGAGGATCGAGGAGTGTGTAAGCTGCGTCGATGGGATCGATTGCAGCAGAGTTGGTGGAGACGGGAGAAAAGCGTGATGCGCGCGGACGGCGCGTGACGCCAGCGGAGCGGCGAGCGCAGATGGTCCAGGCGTTCCAGACGAGCGGGCTGACGATGGCGGGGTTTGCCCGTCGCGAGGGGGTGAAGTATCCGACATTTGCCGGCTGGGTGGTGAAGGCGCAGCGCCGCGGTGTGCCGAAGAGCGGAATCAAGTTTGCCGAGGTGCGATTGCCAACATTGCCCGCGCCGCGTGAAGCCGCGCCGCTCGAAGTGCGCTTGCCGGACGGAACGGTGCTGCGGGGCGGACGGCCGGGGGAGTTGGCGGAACTGGTGCGAGCGCTGCGCGCGTAACCGATGCTCGCGTTTCCGGCGGCGATTAAGATTTACGTGGCGGTGCAGCCCGTGGACATGCGCAAATCCTTCAACGGGCTGTGGAGCGCGGCGAGCAAGCAACTGCACGAGGATCCGAAAAGCGGTGCGATCTTCGCGTTCATCAACCGCGAGCGCACGCGGTTGAAGTTGTTGTATTGGGACGGCACCGGAGTGTGGGTCCTCGCCAAGCGTCTCGAGGAGGGCCGCTTCTCGTGGCCAGCGCCGAGCGACAGTCGCACCAAACTCTCCCTCGCGCCGGAGGCGCTGGCCCTCCTTGTGGGCGGAGTGGAGTTGAAACACGGCTCGCTCAAGCCGTGGTATGAACGCTGATACAATAAAACGAAAATGGCGGGAACATGCGCGCCAACTTTTTTTCGTAAGCGCGCAACGTTGAGCACCCCGGCCTCCACTCTCGAAGAAGTCCAGATTTTGCGGCACGAGGTGGCGGTGTTGCGGGCCCAGCTCGCTTGGTATAAAAAGCGGGCCTTCGGCAGCGACAAGAGCGAGAAGCTCGATCCCGCCCAACTGAAGTTGGCCGAAGTGGACGAGGCGAAAATGGCCGTGGCGGAGCGCACCGAGACCATCACGTATGAGCGGACCAAGGGTCCGAAGCCGTCTCGCTCGACGCCGGCCGAGACGTTTGCGCACCTGCCCGTGACCGAGACGATTGAACTCGTGCCCGAGCCGGTGAAAAAGGATCCGGAACTCTACGAAAAGATCGGCGAAGAGCGCACCTTTGAGATTGATGTGATCGCTCCCCGGGTGGTGAAGCGCGAGATCGTGCGGCCCAAGTTCCGGCACCGCTTGGACCGGCAGCGTCCGCCGGTGCTGGCGGCGGCACCGGCACGAGTGGTGCCGGGCGGTTACGCCTCGGCGGGGTTGATCGCGTGGATCGTGATCAGCAAATACGTCGATCACTTGCCGCTGTATCGCCAGGAGCAGATGTCGGCGCGCTGGGGCGCGCAGATCAGTCGGCGCAGCATGTGCGACTGGGTCGAAGTGGCGGCCCTGTGGCTGGAGCCGATCTATCATCACCTGCACCGCGGATTGCTCGCGGGCAACTATCTCCAAGCCGATGAAACGCCGGTCAAATGTAACGACCCGGATCACGACCGGCGCGGGACACGACAATGCTACCTGTGGGTGATCAGCCGACCCGCGTCCGACGTCGTCTTCGCGTTCCGCGAGTCGCGCGCGCACGACGAGCTGCCGTCGTTGCTGGGGAGCTTCCGCGGCATCCTCCAGTCCGATGCCTACGGGGCGGTGCGACGTGAAGTCGCTCAAGTAGATGTTCACTATGCGTGATCCACCATAAAACTGAACCTGCGGTTCCACCCGCAGTCGCCTATCGGCACCGGCGAGACTGGCAACGGTCTGGTCGGAAGCTGCCGAGACAAACGCGCTTCCACGAATGTGGTGCAAATCGCCGTGAGGCGAGGTGCAGGACTGCAAGCGTCAATGCGGTTCAGAGCGCCGGTCCGATGACACGCCCAACATAAGTGAACTGCATGCAAGCATCGTTAAACCGAAGGAGCCAAATACGCTGTCAGGCTCCCACCAAAAGGTAACGCAGTCGGTCGATCCCGTAGCTCTCAGTGGAGTGCCAGCACCGATCTGAAACCCATCTTCTTCCAGCGGTTTGAAACTCACGGTTCTTCCCGAGGATTTTCTTCCTGATTCCATAAGAAACATCTTCTTCGGTCCGGGTGGATTTTCTTCCCTCGTGGACTGAGGGAAGCGTGGGGCGGTGCGTTTGTCGTGGCGTGGCCGGGCGACGAGGCTGACCGGCACCATGCATTCTGCCGGTGAGCGTAAGTGCCCGCATTGCGAAGGGTTTTTCGTGCCCGATGCCCGCAATCGGAAGCGCCAGCGTTACTGTGTAAAGGAACCGTGTCGGCGAGCGAGCAAGGCCGCGAGCCAGCGGCGCTGGGTGAGCCAGCCGGCGAACGTGGATTACTTCCAGGGCGCCGACAACGCGGCGCGGGCGCGGGCCTGGCAGGCGGCGCATCCCGGCTATTGGAAAAAGCGCCGCAAGAGCGCTCGCGTGGTCTTACAAGAGGACTGGCGGGCGCAACCCGCTCCAAGCGCGCAGGTAACGATGCCGGACGACGGAGTTGTCTTACAAGACGACTGGCTGCGGCAACCCCCGCTGGTGATTGGACTTATCGCCCATCTCGCCGGGGTGACCTTACAAGAGGACATCGCGACAATGACGGGGCGATTGATAGCGATGGGGCATGCCGTGCTGGGCGCGTCGCCCGGCGTGGCACTACCTCGATGTTAATCGCGAAACGAATCTTGCAAGCCGAGCGGCTGCGGCGGGTGCCGCCGCATTTTAGTTGGATCGATCACCGGTTGGTGCGCGCGGATTACCTGCGCCGGGCCGACGCGAAAGCGTGGGCGTTGTATCTGGTGCTCGTCACCGTGGGTGATGAACACGGCCTGAGTTATTACGGCGACGGCACGCTCGGCCGGCTGTTGTCGCTGACGGATCTGGAAGTGGCCGCCGCGCGCGGGCAGCTCGCGGCCGCCGGCGTCATCGCGTATGAAAAGCCGTTGTATCAAGTGCTCGCCCTGGAGGCTCTCGCGGGTCGGGAGGGAGCGCGATGATTGCCTATCAAACGTTTTGCCAGCTCCGGCAGGCGTGGGATGAACAGCACCTGACGATGGCGCAGATCGCGCGGGCGTTGGCGTTGCATCCCCAGACCGTGAAAAAATGGGTGGGCCGACCACGCTATGAACAACGGCAGGCGGCGCGGCGGGCGAGCATCCTGGATGCGCACAAGCCCGCGATCACCCGCTGGCTCGCGCAGCATCCCTTCACCGCGACGCAGCTCTGGCAGCGTCTGCGCGAAGCCGGTTACACGGGCGGCTGCTCCATCGTGCGAGATTACGTGCGCACGGTGCGGCCGCCGCGCCAGCCCGCGTATCTTACGCTCACTTACGCGCCGGGGCAGTGCGCCCAAATCGACTGGGGCTCGGCCGGCGCGATCCCGGTCGGCGGCACGCGCCGGGCGCTGAGCTTCTTCGTCCTGGTCCTCTGCCACAGCCGTTGGCTCTACGTGGAGTTTACCCTCGGCCAAAGCCAGGAGTGGTTCCTCGGCTGCCAGCGCCGGGCCTTCGAGGCCCTCGGCGCGGTGCCGCTGGAAGTCATGCCCGACAACTGTAAGACCGCGGTGCTCTCGCACCGCGTGGGCGAGCCGCCGGTCTGCAATCCACACTATCTCGATTTTGCCCGGCACTACGGTTTTACCATCAAACCCTGCGGACCGCGGCAGCCACAGGCGAAAGGCCGGGTGGAAAACGCCGTCGGCTACGTGAAGAAAAACTTCCTCGCCGGCCGCGACCTCGGGGCGCCCGGCGGACTCACCGCGCTCAACGCCGCCGCCCGCCTCTGGCTCGAGACGGTGGCCAACGTGCGTCAGCACGGCGAAACCAAGCGCACGCCGTTGGAGTTGCTGGCGGAGGAACGCGCCCACCTGCGGCCCCTGCCGGCCAATCCCTATGAAGCGGTGCTCGTGCGCACCGTGCGGGTGAGTAATCGCTGCCGCGTCACGGTCGACACGAACCGTTACTCGGTGCCGCCGCGCTACGCCTCGACCCCGCTGACGTTGCAACTGGCGAGCGACCGACTGCGACTCTTCGACGGCCAGACCCTGGTCGCCGACCATGTGCGCTCGTTCGAGCGTCGCGGCGACTACGAGCAACCCGACCATGTGCAGACCCTGCTCGACGAGCGCAAGCAGGCGCGACACCAGCGGACTTTTTTGCGGTTCCTCGCGCTCGCGCCAGTCGCGGCCGCGTATCACGCGCAACTGGCGGAGCGGCGGCTGAATGTGCGGCATCACGTCGAGAAAATCGTCGCACTCTCCGAGATCCACGGACTCGACGCGGTGCACCGCGCCCTCACCGATGCGCACGTCCTCGGCGCCTACTCCTGCGAATACATCGCCAACCTCCTCGAGCAGCGTGGCCGCCTGTTGCCGGAGGCCGGCGCCCTGCATCTGACCCGCGCGAGCGATCTGCTCGAACTGGAACTGCCGCCCCCCGACCTCTCGCCCTACGAGCGCTCATGAACCCGCTCACCACCCAACTCGACTATCTCAAACTCGGCCACGTCGCCGAACATCACGCCGCGCTCGCCCAGGAAGCCGCGGCGGCGGCGTGGTCGCACCTGGAGTTCCTCCAGCGCCTGCTCGACGGCGAGTGCACCGTGCGCCAGCAGCGCGCCGTGGAACGCCGGGTCCGCGCCGCACGCTTCCCCGTCCTCAAAACCCTCGACCAGTTCCACTGGGACTGGCCGAAGAAGATCAATCAGCTGCAGGTGCAGCACCTCTTCCGTTTGGGGTTCGTGGCGCAGAAGACGAATGTCATTTTTGTCGGCAGCGTGGGCACCGGGAAAACGCACTTGGCTTCGGCGCTCGGTTACGCCGCCTGCCAGCAGGGGCACTCCGTGCTCTTCACCACCGCCATCGACGCCATCAACAATCTGGTCGCCGCCCAGGCCGCCCATCGGCTCAAGGCCGAACTCAATCGGTATCTGTCGCCAGCGACCCTGATCCTGGACGAGATTGGGTATCTCCCGCTCGACAAGATCGGCGCCGATCTGCTCTTCCAGATCATCAGCCAGCGCTACGAGCGCGGCGCGATCATCCTCACCACCAACAAGGCGTTCAAGCAATGGCCGTCGATCTTCAACAACGACGCCGGCATCACCTCCGCGATCCTCGACCGCCTCCTGCACCAGGCCGAGACCGTCGTCATCGATGGTAAATCCTATCGCATGAAGGATCAGATCGAGCCGCCCAACTAAACCTCACATTCCTGCTCATCTCTGCTGTCCGGCCGGCGCTTCCTCGGGAGCGTCGGTCGCTTCGTTTTACACCTCCGCTTCGACCGTGGTTTTCAAATCGGTGAGTTACCGTGACGTTCACGCCGCTGCTCGCAGTGGATCGCGTGGACAACAGGGCTGCCGGTGTAATGGCAGGGGCTAAATCATCGCGAAGGCTACTTGATCGAAACACGATAAACCCGACGTTCCGCTTCGTGAGAAGCAAGGTTCACCGCAAGGGGGACCGATGGAGCGGCGGGCAGAGGATGCTGGAGGAAGCAAACGCCGTGCGGTAATGGCGCGGACAGAGGACTCCTCACCGCGAAAGCGGGCCGACTTCCAGCGGGTCATCAATCACGAACAACTTTGCAAAACCATCGAATGGGGGAATCGCAAATGAGCGAAGGGCAACCTTCGTGTGCACCTCCGAATCCGGACCATCAGGCTTGGGACAAAATCCCTTGGGGCGAATGTGCCCGCCGGATCAGACGGTTGCAGGAGCGAATCGTGAAGGCCACACAGGCTGGGCGCTGGGGCAAGGTGAAGGCCTTGCAATGGATGCTCACCCACTCGTTCAGCGGCAAAGCCCTGGCCGTGAATCGAGTGACAGAAAACAAGGGCAAGAACACAGCCGGGGTTGACGGGGCAATCTGGCAGTCTCCCGGTGCGAAATACAAAGCGATAGGAAAACTACGGCGAAACGGATATCGACCGCAGGCGCTCCGGCGCGTGCATATACCGAAAGCGAACGGGAAATTACGACCGCTCGGAATCCCCACCATGAAGGACCGTGCGATGCAGGCATTGCATCTGCTCGCGTTGGCCCCGGTGGCGGAGACGTTGGGCGATCCGAACTCCTATGGCTTCCGGGTGGCGCGCTCCACGGCGGATGCGATTGAGGAATGTTTCGTCCTGCTGGGGCGTCCCGATGCCGCGGAGTGGATATTGGAGGGCGACATCAAGGGCTGCTTCGACCACATCAGCCATGAGTGGCTGCTTGCTCATGTGCGGACGGACACCACGGTGCTGCGGAGATGGCTCCGCGCTGGTTACGTCGAGAGTCGGACGTGGTTCGCGACGGAAGCGGGCACGCCGCAAGGCGGCATCATCTCGCCGACGCTCGCGAATCTCGCGCTCGATGGACTGGAGGAACTGTTGCAACGCGCGTTTCCACGCAAGTGGGAGCAGCGCTCGACGGTCCTGCGGCATCCGAAGGTCCACTTGGTGCGCTATGCGGACGACTTCATCGTCACCGGGGCTTCCCGTGAACTCCTGGAAAACGAGGTTCGTCCCGTCATCGAAGGCTTCCTGCGTGAGCGCGGTCTGGTCCTCTCTGCTGAGAAGACGAAGATCACGCACGTGCGGGAAGGCTTCGACTTCCTCGGGCAAAACCTGCGGAAGTTTGGTGGCAAGCTGCTCATCCGGCCCGCAAAGAAAAACACTGAGGCGTTCCTACTGAAGGTCCGCTCTATCCTAAAGACGAATAAATCGGCAGCTCAGGCGAACGTGATCTGGCAGCTCAATCCGGTTATCCGCGGTTGGGTGAACTATCATCGTTACGTCACGGCTTCGAAGGCGTTCGAACGGGTAGATTGGGCCATCTGGGAGAGCTTGTGGTTTTGGGCCAAACGTCGACATCGGAAACAGTCCCTGCGCTGGCTCGCGCAGCGCTACTGGCATGCGTTCGGTTCGCGGAACTGGACCTTCGCGGCACGTCTCGACGGTGAAAAGCCGGCGGGGCGACCCGACTGGTTGCGGTTGCACTATGCCACCGACACCAAGATCCGGCGTCACCTGAAGATCAAAGCAAAGGCTAACCCGTTCGACCCGGAATGGAGTCGATATTTTGAGGAGCGAGCGCTCCTCAAACGACTCGGCAAGAGCACACGAAAGTCAGGGAAATCTGTTGTGGATACCGGCCCCGACTTACCGGGGCTTGTGATGGCTTGAGCCGGATGATGGGAAACTATCCAGTCCGGTTCTGAGGGGAGGACGCGTCAGTGATGACGCGTCCTTACCCGACTGCGACATGAAGTCGCTCAAGTAGATGTTCATTATGAGTGATCCACCATAAAACTGAACCTGCGGTTCCACCCGCAGTCGCCAATCGGCACCGGCGAGACTGGCAACGGTCTGGTCGGAAGCTGCCGAGACAAACGCGCTTACACGAATGTGGTGCAGACCGCCGCGAGGCGAGGTGCAGGACTGCTAGCGTCAATGCGATTCAAAGCGCCGGTCCGATGACAGGCCCAATCTAAGTGAACTGCACGCAAGCATCGTTAGAGGCTGTCATGAACCTGCCGAGAGGAAGTTGCGAAGCATGAGGCAGACGAAGGCGAGCCAGTGAAGACCGGCGAGGGAAGCGGCGAGACGTTCATAGTCGCGAGCGAGGCGGCGAAAGCGAGCGGCCCAGCCGAAGGAGCGTTCGACGACCCAACGTCGAGGCAAAAGCACGAAGCCGCGTTTGGCGTGGTCGAGCTTGATGACCTCAAGTTTGAGTCCGTGAGCGGCGGCTTGCTGCGCGGGAATGGCGCCGGTGTAGCCTTGGTCGACGTAGGCGAGTTCGACGTGTTCGGCCGTGACGGCCTGGACATCGGCGGCGAGCGCGCCGACCTGCGCACGATCCTGTTCGTTGGCCGCGGTCACGCGCAACGCGAGGAAATGGCCCAAGGTGTCGACGACCGCATGCACCTTGGCGCCTTTGCGCCGCTTCGCTCCATCGTAGCCGGCGCGGGCTCCACTGGTGGGCGTCGACTGCACGGTACGGCTGTCGACAATCACGGCGGTCGGTTGCTCCGCGCGCCCGGCGGCCACCCGCAGCACTTCGCGCAAGTCGTGCGCCAACGCTTCAAAGCACCCGGCCTTGATCCAGCGCTGCGTCTGCTGATGCACCGCCGCCCACGGTGGCAGGTCGTTCGGCAGCATCCGCCACTCGCACCCGCTGCGCACCACATAGCGCAGCGCATTGAACACTGCCCTCAGACTGTGCTCCCGCTGCGGCGCGTCCTCTCGCACCAATGCAAGGTAGGGCGCACATAGCGCCCACTCCTCGTCACTCACGTCGCTCGGATATCCCTTCCGCTCTTTCGCCATCCTTTTATCTTACCATCCCTGCCAAGAGTTCATGACACAGCCTCTAGGCTGGAGGAGCCAAATACGCTGTCAGGCTCCAACCAAAAGGTAACGCAGTCGGTCGATCCCGTAGCTCTCAGTGGGATCGCATGGACAACAGGGCTGCCGATGTAATGGCAGGGGCTAAATCATCGCGAAGGCTACTTGATCGAAACACGATAAACCCTACGTTCCGCTTCGTGAGAAGCAAGGTTCACTGCAAGGGGGGGACCGATGGAGCGGCGGACAGAGGATGCTGGAGGAAGCAAACGCCGTGCCGTTGCACCGTAAGTGTTCAACTTGGACGTAACGACGAACTGCGCGAAAATCGATAGAATGAGCGGATGAAAGAAACGTAAGCGTATATGTTGGAAGTGGTAACGATACCGTCGGCACGGTGATAAGCTAAGTGGATGGAAAAAACGAACGAGGAAGGGACGAAGCAGCGTAAGTGTTCAACTTGGACGTGACGACGAACGGTGCGAAAACCGATAGAGCAGGCGGATGAAAGAAACCAAGGCAGGGGAAACCGAGTTGCAGTGCCACGATCTCCGTGCGTTTCTCCACGCCGGTGTAGCCGGCATCGGCGTGCACTTGGGTCTCAGCGCCGAGCAGCAGGGCGACAGTCTGGGTGAAGTCGGCGACGTTCGCCGCCGTGACGACGATCGTGTGCACGAGTTTGCTGTCCCGGTCTACGCCGATGCGGGCTTTCAGTCCGAAATACAGCGGTGACACCCGCGAACTGGCAACGGCCCAAGCCGAACGCGTTCAAGGAACGCAGCGTCGCCGAGCGCGTGAACAGCCTGCTCTAAGGAAACGCTGATTTAATCCCCGCCTAATTTTCGTTCACGAGCACCGGGTGATGCGTGAACTGCTCCGTCGCGTGCTATGATGCAGCAGACGACGTTCGCCACGCCGAGTTCACCGCGAAGAAGAAGTTTACGCGCCGCGAGCAGTTCCTCGCGCGCATGGAGGAAGTCATCCCGTGGGAGAAGTTGCTGGCCGTTATCGCGCCACACTACCCGAAGGGTGATCGTGGCCGCTCATCGATGGGCTTGGAGCGGATGCTGCGCGTCTACTTCCTCCAGCAATGGTATGCGCTGGCCGACGAGGCCCTCGAGGACGCGCTCTACGACAGTCAGGCGTTGCAACGCTTCGCGGGCATCGAACTCGACGCCGAGGGGGTGCCCGCTGCCACGACGCTGCTCAAATTCCGCCGCTTGCTGGAAACGCACGATCTGTGCAAAGCGCTCTTCACCGCGATCAACGCCGACCTCGCCGCGCGCGGCCTGTTCTTGCGCGCCGGCACGCTGGTGGACGCCACGCTCATCGCCGCACCCTCCTCGACCAAGAACGAAAAGCGGGCACGCGACCCCGAGATGCACCAGACCAAGAAGGGCAACCAGTGGTATTTCGGACTGAAAGCCCACATCGGCGCAGACCGGGACAGCAAACTCGTGCACACGGTTGTCGTCACGGCGGCGAACGTCGCTGACATCACCCAGACGGCCGCCCTGCTGCACGGCGCGGAAACCCAGGTGCACGCCGACGCCGGCTACACCGGCGTGGAAAAACGCCCGGAGATCGTGGCACTGCCACGCCGGATCGACTGGCAGATCGCCGCCAAGCGCAGCGTGATCGAAGCGCTGGCCGAAGGCGCGCCAAAGGAGGCGCGCAAAGCCGTGGAGAAAGCCAAGGCGGCCGTGCGCGCGTTCGTCGAACACCCCTTCCACATCGTTAAGAACCTTTTCCGCTATCGGAAAACGCGCTACCGTGGACGGGCGAAAAATGGGCATCAACTCCACACGCTCTTCGCACTGGCCAACGTGGTGATCGGCGCGCGCCCGGTCGCGGCGTAGAGCGGCCGCCGCCGTCCGCGCGCGGCAAAGCAACGCGCCCGGCGCGCCACCCGAGCGCGACGAAGTGCCGCCACCGACCGCGACTCTTGAGCGGCCCGCGGCGCCCCCGAGCGTTTCCAACCGAGAAAACCGGCCACTTCGATTTGTTCAGTGCCTCCCTAACAACGTTACGGCGGGCGCTGTGTACGTGTGCGTGCGGCGGCCAAGGTAATGTGCCACCTGATGTTCGGCTTGGTGGCGCTGACCGCGACCACGCTGTTTGCGCGGCTGACTTGACAAGTTTGCCTGAACAGACCGTGCGAGCCGGACCCGACTTCAGCCTCCCGCTCCCCCCGGGCGGACGCCACCGCGTCGGCGCTCCCTAAGTCCCCCCTGCTGCCACCGCGCTGCCCTTTTCCGCGATTTTCGGCCAAATTCTACGGCCCTCAGCTCAACTACGATAACGGTTTTGAAAGAGCCTCTCAATACGTATCGAATCTTTGGGCTAATCCGCATTGCATTTCTCAATTATAGTGTTCAAATGAACACATCATGTCCACAGACCTCACCGAACGCCAAGAGCAAGTCCTCGATTTTATCCAAGCCTACCAGCGCGAACACGGCGTCGCACCCGTGCTGCGCGAGATTCAAAAACACTTCGGCTTCGCCAGCCCCTTCGCCGTTCAGCGCCACGTCGATGCCCTCACTGAAAAAGGCGCGCTCCACCGCCTCGCCGGCAAAGCCCGCGGCCTCCTCCACCCCGGCCACCATCCCGGCCACACCCCGCTCCTCAGCATCCCGCTCTACGGCGTGATCCCCGCCGGCCTCCCCGCCGCCAATGATCAAGACGCCGAGCGTCATATCTCCGTAGACTCTGCTTCCCTCGGTCTCCGCGCCGACGCCAAACTCTTCGCCCTCCGAGTCCGCGGCGATTCCATGATCGGCGCCAACATCGTCGAAAACGACGTCGTCTTCCTCACCCCGCGCGAGCCGCGCCCCCGCGACATTGTCGCCGCACTCATCGACGGCGAATCCACGCTCAAACGTTTCCTTACACAGCGTGGCCGCGCCTTCCTCCGCGCCGAAAATCCCCGCTACCCCGACCTCCTCCCCGCCTCCGAGCTCATCATCCAAGGCGTCATGGTCGGCCTCCTCCGCACCGGCGCCTCGTGATCCTAGGAGCGTTCTCCCCTTCGTAAAATCGCGCTCTGTAAAATTGCAGGAGGGGCTTTATGCCCCGACACCCGGCGACCCTTTCTCGCTTAAACTCTCCGCAATACTCCTCCGGTCCGCCGCATCTTCACCTCAAAAACACTGCGCGCTCCGTATCGCCACACCCTCGTCTTCCCCCTCCTACCCGTCTATGAACTTCATTCGCACCCTCGTCCGCCGTCCCAACCATCGCGCCACCTTGCTCGAATTGCACCGTCGCGGCGTCGTCCAAATTTTTCGTCGCCACTCGATCTTCCGTATTTGGGAACCGCTCCGCGAGCACCCCTCGCGCACCGAAGATTACTCGAGCTGAGCCCCGGGCCCTTCGGTCCTCCCGTTTACCACTACGCCTCCTTGTCCTCCGACCACCGCCTCGTCCATGTCAGCCGCGCCCGACAAGCTCGCGGCGCTCCGGCATCTGCTCGCCGAGCGCTTTCCCGCCGCCACGCGGGCGCCCGGGCGCACCCTCGCCACCGGCCTCCCGGCGATTGACGACGCCACCGGCGGCGGCCTCCCGCTCGGCGCCGTCACGGAAATCGTCTGCTCCGCCCCGAGCTGCGGCAGCCAACTCCTCCTCGGCCAACTCCTCGCCGTCACCCGCGCCTCGCGCACGCGCGTCGGTCTGATCGACGCCTCCGACGCCTTCGATCCCGACTCTTTTTCCGCCGACCTGCTCGCGCATCTCGTCTGGGTCCGCTGTCCAGCCAAGTCCACTACGACATCCCTCGCCCTCCAAGCCGCCGACCTCCTCGCCCGCGATGCCAACCTCGGCCTCGTCGTCCTCGACCTCCGCCACGCGCCCGAGTCCGACCTCCGCCGTATCCCCGGCCCGCACTGGTATCGCTTCCAACGCGCCATCGAGCCCGCCGACCTCGCCCTCGTCGTCCTCACACCGCGTCCCTCCGTCCCGAGCGCCCAACTCCGCCTCGTCCTCGACACCTCCCACCCCATCACCGCCCTCGCCGCCGAGCGCCCCGCCCTCTCATCCACCCTCACCCCAACCCTCAGCCGCCAACGCCTTCCCACCTCTCTAACCGCCTAAACAGCCCCCGTCATTAGCCTGCATCTATCACACCTCGTGCAGAAACTTCTTTTCACAGAGCGCAAGAGTTCCGCCGCAGAGGCCACGGAGCACCCTGTCTCACTCTGTGAAGCTCCGTGACTCCTCCGTGCCCTTGTATGTTCATTCCAATGGTAAAACCGGATGAGGACAAAGCCAACGGCGGCTTCCGAGAATGGGCCGAAGAGCTCGTCGGAGGAAGCCGCCGTTGGCGGGATTGCGTGCCGGGGCCGAGCGGCCTTGGCTGCAACGACCGGGACGTCGCGGCGACTGGCCGTCGGAGCGACGCTGGGACCGGCAGGCCGATCCGTGCCCCGAGGCTAGACCTCCACACAGAGCCATGGGCCCCGGTCCCAGACCTGGTTAAACTCGAACCGCTGACTGAGCCTTGAGCTCGCATTGCAAGATGGAGAAAACCACCCCCACCACCGAAGTCACCTACGTCGGCCTGGATATTGCCAAGGACCGACTCGATTACACCGTGGACGGCAGCCGCTGTGACCACGTGCCCAACACCCCGGGCGGCCATGAAAAGCTGCTCCGCGTGCTCGCGAAACGACGCGGCGTGCGCGTCATCTGCGAAGCGACCGGCGGCTACGAACGCGCCGTCGTCGCGGCACTCCTGCAGGCCAAGCACGAAGTCTGCGTGACCAATCCCGGCCGCGTGCGCGCCTTCGCCCACGCCGAAGGCTTGCTCGCCAAGACCGACCGGCTCGACGCGCAACTGCTCCGCCGCTTTGGCGAAAAAGTCCAACCCCGCCTGCACGCCCCGATGGATCAGGCCGCGATCACCTTGCGCGAACTGCTCGATTACCGCCGGCAAGTCAGCGACCAACTCGTCGCCATGCGCAACCGCCTCGAGCTGGCCGGCCCGGTCCTGCGCGCCCGCCTGGACGGACAGGTCACCTTTCTGGAAAAGGAACTGACCGCCGCCGACCAGCTCATCCAGGACCACCTCGACCACGACGACACCCTGCGCCGCAAAGCCGCCCGGCTGCGCGAACTCAAAGGCGCCGGCCCTGTGCTCGCCGCCACGCTCCTCGCCTACCTCCCCGAACTCGGCGAGATCGAATCGCCCCAGTTGTCGGCGTTGGTCGGCGTCGCGCCCTTTGCGCACGACAGTGGCCGCAGCCACAAGGCACGCCACGTCCGCGGCGGGCGCGGCCTCGTGCGCCGGGTCCTCTACATGGCCGCCGTCGCCGCCACCCGCCACAACCGCGTGCTGCGGGCCCACTACGAACGTCTCGTCACTGCGGGCAAACCCAAGATGGTCGCCCTTGTCGCCGTCATGCGCAAAATGCTCCACGTCCTCAATCGGCTCCTCGCCGACCCTAACTTTGTCCTTGTTCGTTAACACCGCTGCTCTGGGACAAAAATATTTCTTCGAGCGAGTGTGCCGAACGCATGTTAGTCCCTTAATCGGGGCCCTTGTCCCGTTGTCCTTGGCTCTTGCTCCTTGTCACTTGTCCCTTCGTCCGCACCGCGGCCGCTCCGCATGTTCGCCGTCCTCCATCTCGCCGATTTCGCTCTCCACGCCGTCCTCCGCACCGAGCCCGACGTCTCGAATCGGCCCGCGGCCCTCTTCACGGAGCACCGCAAAAAATCCCTCGTGCGCGCCGCCACGCCCACCGCCCGTGCCGCCCGTGTCGAGCTCGGCCTGACCGCCCCCCAAGCCCTCGCGCGCTGCCCCACGCTACTAATCCGCACACCCAACCCCGCCGCCGAGTCCGAGGCCCGCGCCATTTTTCTCGCCCTCGCCTTCACGCTCTCACCCACCATCGAAGACACCGCCCCCGGTCTCTGCACGATCGACCTCCGCGGCACCGTTCTCGAAAAAACTCTCCCCGCCGCCCGCGCCGCCGTCGCCGAGCTCTCCCGTCGCGGCCTCCCCGCCACCGCCGGTCTCGCCCGCACCCCGCTCCTCGCCCACTACGCCGCCCAACATCTTTCGCTTTCCTCTTTCGACTCCACCACCGGCCCCGTCCTCGTCCTCTCTCCCTCAGCCGAAGCCACCTTTCTCGCCCCGCTCCCGCTCGCCGTCGCCGATCCTCCCCCTGAACTCGCCGACGTCCTCGCACACTGGGGCCTGCGCACCCTCGGCGATCTCACCGCTCTGCCGCGCGACGAAATCATCCGCCGCTTCGGCGCCGCCGGCCTCGCCCTCTGGCAACGCGCCACCGGCGGCGGCCCGCGCCCGCTGCGCCCGGTCGTCCCGCCGCAAACGTTCTCCGCCGCCTACGAATTCGAAGACCCCGTCGAAACCCTCGAACCGCTCCTCTTTCTCCTCCGCCGTTTTCTCGACCGCCTCACCCTCGAGTTAACCGCCGCCCAATTCGTCGCCGCCGAGCTCACGCTCTCGCTGCGCCTCGCCGACGAGACCACGCACACGCACCGCCTCCGCCTCCCCGAGCCCACCGCCGATCCCGAGATTCTTTTCCGAGCGCTGCACACCCACCTCGAATCTCTCCAAACCGCCGCCTCCGTCACCGCGCTCAGCCTCTCCGTCACGCCCGCCCGCCCGCTCGTCCGCCAACAAGGCCTCTTCGACACCGGCCTCCGCGATCCCCACGGCTTCGCCGAAACCCTCGCCCGCGTCAGCGTCCTCGTCGGCGCCGATCACCTCGGCACCCCGCACCCCACTGACACCCACCGCCCCGACACCTTTCGCCTCAACGCTCCCGCCGCCACCGTCCCGCCCGCCGCCGCGCCTCCGCTCCACGCTCCGCTCAGTCTCCCGCTCCGCCGCTTCCGCCCACCGCTTCCCGTCGGGCTCACCGAAACCGCCGACGGCAAAATCCTCCTCTGGTCCGCCGACCACCGCGGCGAAATCTCCTTTCGCAGCGCCCCCTACTATCGCAACGGCGACTGGTGGCAGTCCGACCGCGCCTGGTCCCGCGTCGAGTGGGACGTCGCCCTCGCCGAAGGCGGCCTCTACCGCCTCATCCTCGAAGGCGACGCCTACTTCCTAGAAGGCGAATACGACTAGCTCGGATCTATCACCCGTTCGTAATGAACTTATTTCCACAGCGCACACCAAGTTTCGCCGCAGAGGCCATCTATCCCTGCTCCCTGTCTTGCTCTGTGAAGCTCCGTGACTCCTCCGTGCCCTTGTATGTTCAATCCAATGGTAAAACCGGATGAGGACAAAGCCAACGGCGGCTTCCGAGAATGGGCCGAAGAGCTCGTCGGAGGAAGCCGCCGTTGGCGGGATTGCGTGCCGGGGCCGAACGGCCTTGGCTGCAACGACCGAGACGTCGCGGCGACTGGCCGTCGGAGCGACGCTGGGACCGGCAGGCCGATCCGTGCCCCGAGGCTAGACCTCCACACAGAGCCATGGGCCCCGGTCCCAGACCTGGTTAAACTCGAACCGCTGACTGAGCCTTGAGCTCGCATTGCAAGATGGAGAAAACCACCCCCACCACCGAAGTCACCTACGTCGGCCTGGATATTGCCAAGGACCGACTCGATTACACCGTGGACGGCAGCCGCTGTGACCACGTGCCCAACACTCCGGGCGGCCATGCAAAGCTGCTCCGCGTGCTCGCGAAACGACGCGGCGTGCGCGTCATCTGCGAAGCGACCGGCGGCTACGAACGCGCCGTCGTCGCGGCACTTCTGCAGGCCAAGCACGAAGTCTGCATTACCAATCCCGGCCGCGTGCGCGCCTTCGCCCACGCCGAAGGCTTGCTCGCCAAGACCGACCGGCTCGACGCGCAACTGCTCCGCCGCTTTGGCGAAAAAGTCCAACCCCGCCTGCACGCCCCGATGGATCAGGCCGCGATCACCTTGCGCGAACTGCTCGATTACCGCCGGCAAGTCAGCGACCAACTCGTCGCCATGCGCAACCGCCTCGAGCTGGCCGGCCCGGTCCTGCGCGCCCGCCTGGACGGACAGGTCACCTTTCTGGAAAAGGAACTGACCGCCGCCGACCAGCTCATCCAGGACCACCTCGACCACGACGACACCCTGCGCCGCAAAGCCGCCCGGCTGCGCGAACTCAAAGGCGCCGGCCCTGTGCTCGCCGCCACGCTCCTCGCCTACCTCCCCGAACTCGGCGAGATCGAATCGCCCCAGTTGTCGGCGTTGGTCGGCGTCGCGCCCTTTGCGCACGACAGTGGCCGCAGCCACAAGGCACGCCACGTCCGCGGCGGGCGCGGCCTCGTGCGCCGGGTCCTCTACATGGCCGCCGTCGCCGCCACCCGCCACAACCGCGTGCTGCGGGCCCACTACGAACGTCTCGTCACTGCGGGCAAACCCAAGATGGTCGCCCTTGTCGCCGTCATGCGCAAAATGCTCCACGTCCTCAATCGGCTCCTCGCCGATCCTAACTTTGTCCTTGTTCGTTAACACCGCTGCTCTGTGACGAAAAATTATTCGAGTGAGTGGGTGAATACGACTGAGCCTCTTACTCGTTCCTCTTTCTCGTAATCTTTCTCCTCCGCTGCGCACCGGATACCTGACGAACGAGAAAGATAAGAGTGAGAGAAAGCCCCTTCATGAGCTACGTCGAACTCCACGCCCGCAGCGCTTTCAGCTTTCTGCGCGGCGCCTCCTCGCCCGAGGCACTCGCCGAAGCCGCCCTCGCCGCCGAGCTCCCCGCGCTCGCCCTCCTCGACCGCGACGGCGTCTACGGCGCGCCGCGTTTCTACGGTCGCGCCCAAGAATCCCGCTTCGCCCTCCGCCCGCGCGTCGGCGCCGAGCTCACCATGGAAGACGGCAGCGTCGTCCCGCTCCTCGTCGCCACGCGCACCGGTTACCAAAATCTCTGCCAGCTCATCACCGAGACGAAATCCACCGAGCGCCGCTCCCTGTCCGCCCACGCACCCGATCTCCTCGACCGCAAACGCCCCTGCTACGCCACGTGGTCCGAGCTCGCCCGTTTCTCCGACGGCCTCATCGCGCTCACCGGCGATGAAGACGGCCCCGTCCGCCGCGCGTGGCGCACCCAGGGCCCGGCCGCCGCGTCCGCCGCTCTCGCGCACCTCACCGCCATCTTCGCCGCGCCCGCGTCCCCATCAGCCGCTTCCTCCGCCGCCTCCTCGCGCAGCGCTGACCCCGCCCACGCCCGCCTCTTCGTCGAACTCCAGCGCCACCACCTCCGCGGCGAGGAGCGCGAACTCACCTTCCTGCGCGACCTCGCCGCCGCCCACCGCCTCCCGCTCCTCGCCACCGGCGGCGTCAACTACGCCATCCCGGCCCACCGCGAGGTCGCCGACGTTTTCACCTGTCTCCGCGAACACACTACGCTCGACGCCGCCGGCCGCCTCCTCGACGTCAACTCCCAGCGCCACGTGAAATCCCCGCGCACCATGCGCGCGCTTTTTCACGATCTGCCCGCCGCCGTCGACAACACCGTCCGCCTCGAAGCGCGCCTCGCCTTCACGTTGGAAAATCTCGGCTACGAATTCCCCGTCTTCCCCACGCCGCCCGGTGTGACCATGGATCAGCACCTTCGCGCCGCCACGTTCGCCGCCGCCCGCGAGAAAGTCGGCTCTCTCTCCGCCCCGTGGGAAGCGCAACTCAACCGCGAGCTCGACCTCATCGCGCGCCTCAAGTTCTCCGGCTATTTTCTCATCGTGTGGGACATCTGCCGCTGGGCCCGCGCGCAGAATATTCTCGTCCAGGGCCGCGGCAGCGCCGCCAACAGCGCCGTCTGCTACGTCCTCAATATCACCGCCGTCGATCCCATTAAAAACCGGCTCCTCTTCGATCGTTTCCTCAACGACAGCCGCATCGGCCCCGACGGCCGCCCTTCGTGGCCCGACATCGATCTCGATTTTCCCAGCGGCGAGCGCCGCGAACGCGTCATCCAGGAGGTCTACGCGCGCTACGGCACGCGCGGCGCCGCCATGACCGCCAACGTCATCGCCTACCGCGGCCGCAGCACCATCCGCGAGGTCGGCAAAGTCCTCGGCTTCGGCGACGATGCTCTCGACCGTTTCTCCTCCCTCTACGCCAGCGGCGATTTCCCCGAGACGCTCGATCTGCAGGAGCAGCTCCGGCTCTCCGGCATCGGCGCCCGCCACCCGCGCGCCGAGGCCATGGTCCGCGTGCAGCAACACCTCCGCGGTCTCCCCCGCCACCTCGGCCAGCATCCCGGCGGCATGGTCATCTCCCTCGGCCAGCTCGACAAAGTCGTCCCCCTCGAACCCGCCACCATGCCCAATCGCAGCATTTGTCAGTGGGACAAAGAGGACTGCGAAAACCTCGGCATCGTGAAAATCGATTTCCTCGGCCTCGGCATGATGGCCGTCCTCCAGGAGACCGTGGAACTCTGCGCCGCCCGCGGCGACACCGCCATCCGCGCCCTCAGCGACATCCCGCCCGACGATCCGCTCACCTACGAAAAAATCCGCGCCGGCGACACCGTGGGCGTTTTCCAAATCGAGAGCCGCGCCCAGATGGCCACGCTCCCCCGCTTCAAACCGCGCAACCTCTACGACCTCGCCATGCAGGTCGCCATCGTGCGCCCGGGGCCCATCACCGGCCACCTCGTGCATCCGCTCATCCGCCGCCGCGACGGTCTCGAGCCCGTCGAGTATATCGACGCCAGCGTCGAGCCCATCGTCCGCCCCATCCTCGAACGCACCTGGGGCGTCATCCTCTTCCAGGAGCAGATGCTCCAGCTCGCGATGACCCTCGCCAAATTCAAAGGCAGCGAAGCCGAAGAGCTCCGCCGCGCCATGGGCTTCACCAAAGATCCCAACCGCCTCCCGCGCTGCATGGAGAAACTCCTCCTCGCCCTCCGCGCCCAAGGCTACCACGAGTCCGTCGTCCAAAAAGTCGTCGCCGCCACCACCACGTTTTCCGCCTACGGTTTTCCCGAGTCGCACTCCATCGGCTTCGCCATGCTCGCCTACGCCAGCACGTGGCTGAAATTCCACCGCCCCGCCCCGTTTCTCGCCAGCCTCCTCAACAATCAGCCCATGGGCTTCTACTCGCCCGCCACGCTCCTCCAAGACGGCGCGCGCCACGGCGTCACCGCCCTGCCCGTCTGCGTCGCCCACTCCGACTGGCCCTGCACCGTCGTCGACGACCACACGATCCGCCTCGGCCTCAGCTCCGTCAAAGGCCTCCGCGAAACCGCCGCCCGCGTCCTCCTCGCCGCCCGCGCCGAGCAACCCTTCGCCACGCTCGACGATTTTCTGCGTCGCACCGCCTTCCACGCCGCCGATCGCCGCGCCCTCGCCGCCGTCGGCGCGCTCGACGCCCTCACCGCCCACCGTCGCGCCGCCCTCTGGCACATCGAAGCCGCGTGGTCCGACGACGAAGCACTCTTCAAACACTTCGCCGACACCTACCGCGACGATTCCCCGCTCGCCGCCATGACACCCGCCGAGCAACTCCGCGCCGATTTCGCCGGTCTCGGCCTCACCACCGCCGAGCACCCGATGGCGCTCCTCCGCGACCGCCTCACCGGCATTTGCCCCGCCCAAGACTTGAAACACGTCGCCAATGGCCAAGTCGTCACCATCGCCGGGGCCGTCATCTGCCGCCAACGCCCCGGCACCGCCAAAGGTTTCGTGTTCATCAGCCTCGAAGACGAGACCGGCATCGCCAACGCCGTCGTGCTCCCCGCCCTCTTCGAGCGCCTCCGCCTCACCATCACGCAAGAGCCCGCCCTCCGCATCACCGGCCGCCTGCAAAACGTCTCCAACGTCACGCACGTCAAAGCCGAAGAAATCGCCCCCTTCCGCGAAGCCGACCTCCCCACGCAGACCTCGCACGATTTCCACTGATTCGCCCGCCGAAACCCGCCATCCGAAATTGCCGCACACACAGCCCCCTCGACACGCGTCCCCCAGCAGAAGCCGTCAGAAATTGAGACATGGCTCCCTTTTTCTAGTCAGTCGTTGCATCTATCGTGGATGCCCTAGGGAAACGCTGATTTAATCCCCGCCTAATTTTCGTTCACGAGCACCGGGTGATGCGTGAACTGCTCCGTCGCGTGCTATGATGCAGCAGACGACGTTCGCCCACGCCGAGTTCACCGCGAAGAAGAAGTTCACGCGCCGCGAGCAGTTCCTGACCCGCATGGAGGAAGTCATCCCGTGGGAGAAGTTGCTGGCCGTTATCGCGCCGCACTACCCGAAGGGTGATCGTGGCCGCCCGCCCATGGGGCTGGAGCGGATGCTGCGCGTCTACTTCCTCCAGCAATGGTATGCGCTGGCCGACGAGGCCCTCGAGGACGCGCTCTACGACAGTCAGGCGTTGCAACGCTTCGCGGGCATCGAACTCGACGCCGAGGGGGTGCCCGCTGCCACGACGCTGCTCAAATTCCGCCGCTTGCTGGAAACGCACGATCTGTGCAAAGCGCTCTTCACCGCGATCAACGCCGACCTCGCCGCGCGCGGCCTGTTCTTGCGCGCCGGCACGCTGGTGGACGCCACGCTCATCGCCGCACCCTCCTCGACCAAGAACGAAAAGCGGGCACGCGACCCCGAGATGCACCAGACCAAGAAGGGCAACCAGTGGTATTTCGGACTGAAAGCCCACATCGGCGCAGACCGGGACAGCAAACTCGTGCACACGGTTGTCGTCACGGCGGCGAACGTCGCTGACATCACCCAGACGGCCGCCCTGCTGCACGGCGCGGAAACCCAGGTGCACGCCGACGCCGGCTACACCGGCGTGGAAAAACGCCCGGAGATCGTGGCACTGCCACGCCGGATCGACTGGCAGATCGCCGCCAAGCGCAGCGTGATCGAAGCGCTGGCCGAAGGCGCGCCAAAGGAGGCGCGCAAAGCCGTGGAGAAAGCCAAGGCGGCCGTGCGCGCGTTCGTCGAACACCCCTTCCACATCGTTAAGAACCTTTTCCGCTATCGGAAAACGCGCTACCGTGGACGGGCGAAAAATGGGCATCAACTCCACACGCTCTTCGCACTGGCCAACGTGGTGATCGGCGCGCGCCCGGTCGCGGCGTAGAGCGGCCGCCGCCGTCCGCGCGCGGCAAAGCAACGCGCCCGGCGCGCCACCCGAGCGCGACGAAGTGCCGCCACCGACCGCGACTCTTGAGCGGCCCGCGGCGCCCCCGAGCGTTTCCAACCGAGAAAACCGGCCACTTCGATTTGTTCAGTGCCTCCCTAGCGCGCGAATTTCGCCGCGAAGCACAGCCGGTCAGGTCGGCTGGTTGGGGGCGGAGACACGCACAACTGTCGTGGGCGAAGCTCAGATTCTGAGAGATCACGCCGCGAAACCCCACGCTGGCCATCGCCTTATGTCACCAATGCCAAGACTCCAGCTGTTCGAAAGTGGCCAAGCGCATTTTAAATGGAGAGGCCCAACATCGGTTTAAGATGTTGGGCCTCAATGGCTGCCCGGGTAGGGATCGAACCTACGACCAAGTGATTAACAGTCACCTGCTCTGCCACTGAGCTACCAGGCAACGTGGCTTCCGGGCAGCCTGTGCCACCCGAGAGGAGAGATGAAAACAAAGCGCCACGCAGGGTTGTCAATGCTCGTTTTAGGGTTTCCCGAGGATTGAACCAAAATCGCGGTTTCTTCCACGGCTAACCTGCGAATGAGCCGATCGTTCACTCACTCGCATCAGAGTTTCAACGTCGTCGTAAACAGGAAGCTAGTCGGCTCGGTGAAGCCGCCGATGCGCACCGGCACACTCACGCGATTCGGTTTCGTGATGTCGCCACCGGGCGGGCGGGCTTGCAGGCCGGCGTCCTGATAAACGATCTGCTGGTTGTTCGTGAGGTTGCGGATGCGGAGTTGGAACACGACATGGTTGGGCAGCCAGCGCGCACCCGACTTTAGCTTCAGCGTATAGCCGGCGGTGGCGGTAAAGATCGTGGGGAGCTTCACGTAGACGCCGTCATTGGTGCCGAGGTTGGGATCGTCGATGGCCACGTTGGGGTTGGCGGGGTTCACGATCGTATCGGCGGTGCGGTATTGAAGGAAGTTGGTGCCGCGATATTGGCCGCCCAGGCCGAAACTGAGGCCTTTGAAACGCCCCTCCTGCACGGTGTAGTCGAGGAAGACGTTGGCGGTCTTGCGATTGGTGCCGCGGAGCGGCGTGTCGGTGATCACCGATTGGTAGTTAATCCAGATGTTGTTGTAGTCGTTGACGGCGTTCGTGCGCTCGGCGGAGACGGCGGGCGTAACGGCGGGGTTGATCACCGCGAGTCCGGGAGCGTTGGGGGCATTGCTCGGTTTTTGGGTCGTATCGAGCATGCCGCCGGCGTCTTCGAGCACCTGTTTGTAGATCGCAGCGTTTTCGAGCACGAAGCCGCGCGCGAGTGGGAAGCGCTCGTAGTTCTCCACTTTGCCGGTGCCGAAATTCACCATCATGCGCAGGCCCCGGGCGAGCTGGCCCTGCACTTCGATTTCGATGCCGCGGTTCTTCGCCGACTGGTAGTCGGTGCCGAACACATCGGGGATGCCGCGCGTATTCCGACCGCCGGAGGTGGCGTCGTTGGCGTTGTTGCGGCCGAGGAGGCTGTTGATGGCGGACGTCGTGGGGGCGGCGATGCGCTGGTGCTCCTCGACGTTGTAGAAGTAGTTCGTGTTGGCCGTCAGGCGTCCGCCAAAGAGAGTGAAACGCAGTCCGGTGTCGTAGCCTTGGCCGGTCTGCGGCTCGACGACGTCGTTGGTGAGCGTAAACGCTCCGACCGGCGGCATGACGTAACTGGTCGCGTAATTGGCTGTGACGGAGACCCAGCGCAGGGCGTGGTAAACGAAACCGTCACTGATGCGGAAGCCGCTGCCCTTGTTGACGGGATTGGAGTAGTCGTTGCGGAAACGATCGTTCGCGAAGAAGGGCACGCCGACCTGCACGCCGTTGTTCGAGGTGTTGGCGGGAATCGCGGTGTTTACGCGGGGGCGGGTGGCGGCGGGAATCGGCGCGGTGGCGAGCGCGGCGCCGGTAGTGTTATCGCGCGGGAGGTAGGTAAGCGTGCGCCAATCGGCCGGTGCGTCGGGTTTGTAGAGGAGGGTCGAGCCATCCCAATTGGCGGGCAGGTCGCCGAATTCCATACGGGAGCGCTGCTTGGTCTCGAAGGCGTCGTAGCGCGTGGAGGAGAGCAACACGAGTTTGCCGCCGAAGAATTTCGCGCTGCCGGCGAGGATGGCGTTGTTGAAGGTCTCGGCTTGGTCGTTCCAATCACCGATCACCCAAAGCGGCTGGATCGTCACGGTCGAGGCGACAGGGTTGTTGAGGTCGACCCAATTGACCTTGTAGGCGGAGGTAGGGACGCCGGAGTCGGTGTAGGGGCGCGAGGCTTCGTTCCAGTAGTAGCGGAAGCGGATCTGCTCGTCGGCGCCCTGCCACATGCGGGAGTCGGCATTGGTCGTCATGCTGTAAACGTAGTTCCGGTTCTTGATTTCGCGCTTGGCGAGGGAGGTGTTCAGGTTGAGCACGTAGTCGCCCCATTTGCCGTAGTTGTGCTTCCAGCCGACGTTGCCGCGGAGGGACGTGTTGGTCGTGAAGCGGTTGTTCCACACGAGCGGGCTGTCCATGTAGGGCTGGAGGAAATGCGTGTTGGTCGTGCCGTTGGGCAGCGTCTGGTTGATGTCGATGCGGACGTTGCGGAGATTGTTGGGATTCATGCGGCGGTCGTGCACTTGGTTCACGTCGCCGCCGAGTTCGAGGTAGAGGCTCTCGCCGACCTGGTGCGCGAGCGTGAAATTCGCGTCTTTGGTGAGCTGACCGAGGATCTCGGTATCGAGGGAGTTGGTGTAGCGTTTGCCGGGCACGCGGAAGGCGGAACCGGCGAGCGCGCGGTTGAAACGGTCGTCGGGCAGGAGCGGTTGATAACGTAAATCGAGTTCGCCGCCGTTGGCCGTATTCGTGATGAGCGCGGGCAACGTGGCCGTGGAGCCGCCGTTGCCAAAGGGCAGCGCGGCAGCGCCGGCCGGCGTGAGGGCGCGCGTGTAGACGGTGCCGTTCCAGAGCATTGGCGTGCGCGCGGTCTCGTCGGCGCGGCGCGTGTAGCCTTCGTTCTGATAATTCATGATCAGGTTCTGGCCCGAGAACGGGCTATAAACGTAGTAGGGGCTGCCTTGACGGTTCACGCCCTGCGTCTCGCCGTTCCACGTGAGCGTGTAGCCAAGCGCGTTGGCAGCGCCGGGCGTGGCGCTCTGGTTGCCCCAAATCGCATTGGTGATCGGACCGCGGAAAACGGTGCGGCCGTCCCAGCCAGAGACGTTATCGAAGAGGTTAGATTGGGGATTATTGCGCTTGGTGTGGTCGTAGGCGCCCTCGAGACGCAGCTCGGTCTTCTTCGTGAGCATGTAGGAGGCGGTGACGGTGAGGCCCTTGGTCTTTTCAAACTCACCCATGCGCCACCCGCCACGGTCGAAGATCACGGCATTCGCGCGCACCGCGAGTCGGTCGGTGAGCGGACGGTTGATATCGATCGTGGTGCGTTTGTAGTCCCACGAGCCGTATGTGAGCGCGACGGTGTCAGCCGCGCGGTCGTAGCGGGCGCGTTTGGTCTGACCGCCCATGCCACCGCCGAGTGCGGTGTTGCCGCCGATGCTGAAGAGCGCGGCATTCGGCCCGCGGCTGAAATCGTAGCGCTCGAGCGAATAGCTATCGAGCGTGCCGGCGGAGATGTAGTTGTTGCGCTGCTGGCCGCCGCTGAGTGCGACGCCGCGCATATTCGCGAGAAAGGTGATGTTGAACACGTCCTGGCCGTTGCCATCGGGGATGCTGCCACCGTTCGTCGCCCACTGGGTGGCTTCCTGGACGTTGGTGATGCCGAGCGCGTCGATGAAATCACGGGTCATGACCTGATACGCGGCGGGCACGTCCTTCATTTCGAGCGCGAGACGGGTGGCCGTGCCGGCGTTGACCGCCGTGAAACCTTTGTCGCGGTCGGTGTTCACCGTGAACGGCGAAAGCTCGACGACATCCTGCGCGGCAGCCGGCGCAGCGGCGGGCGGCACGGCGGTTTTCGGAGTCGCTTGGCCCGCAAGGCCCGCGGGCAGAGCGATGGCCAAAACGAGAGCGAATCCGGGGGCAAACGGGGCGTGCACCCGAGGGGCACGCGGTGTGAGGCTGTCAGGGTTCATGTGGAGAGCAGGGTTGAAAACAACAACGCAGGGCAAGTGTCGCGTGGCGGGGAAATGCCACGGGGCCAGCATCCGGTCGAGCGCTTCAATCCATCAACCCCCGCGTCAGTTTCACTGGAAACGCCTCACGACCCCGCCCACCGCGACGGAGACGCGGAGCGCTTCGAGCCGGGCCTCCAACCGCTGCCTGAAAATTACCCAACCTCCGATTGACGCCCCCGTGTAATCATCCGACAAAAACGGCGTCTCGTCGCGTTCCCACCGCACGACCGACTTCCGACATGTTCCCCCGCCCCACCCTTCGTTTCCCCGGCGCCTTCAGCTGCGCCGCCACCGCGCTATTTCTCGGCCTGTCGACGCTCGCGCACGCCGCTCCGGGAGCCGTTCCGCCGGGCACCGCGGCGTTCATCGAGAAACACTGCGCGGGCTGCCACGACGACGTGGAGAAAAAGGGCGACCTCGATCTCACCGCCCTGAAATTCGATCCGAACGACCCGAAGAATTTGGCCAAATGGATCACCGTCTTCGACCGCGTGGCCGACGGCGAGATGCCGCCGAAAAAGAAAAAGCGCCCGGAGCCGTCCGAGTTGGAAAAATTCACCGCGACGCTCGCGAAGTCGCTCACCGCCGCTGAACAGGCCCGCACCGCCGTCGAGGGCCGCGCCACGCAGCGCCGTCTCAACCGCTACGAATACGAAAACGCCCTGCGTGACCTCCTCCACGCACCGTGGCTGCAGATCCGCGATTCGCTTCCCGAAGATGGTGAGGCCCACCGCTTCAACAAAGTCGGCGACGCCCTCGACATGTCGCACGTGCAGCTCAACCGCTACCTCGCCGCCGCTGACTACGCGCTGCGCCAGGCGATGGCCAAGCAGGTCGAAGCGCCGCAGCCGAAAGTCACCCGCTACTACGCGCGCGACCAGCGGAGCTTCACGGGGCCGATGAAGTTTTCCGTTTTCAACACGTCGCCGGAGCGAGCCTCGTTTCCCATGCTAGGCGACCAGCCGCAGGCCGATGTGCGCGCCGGCAAAGCCCCCACTACCGTCGGCGCCGCCGATCCCGCGAAACGCGAACTCGAAGCCGTCGGCGTCGTCGCGAGCAACTACGAGCCCATCGAGCCGAAATTTAACACCTTCAAAGCCCCCATGGCGGGCCGCTACAAAATCCGCCTCAACACCTTCTCCGTCTGGGTCGGCCCCGGTAAACCCGTGCTCGGCAAAGACGGCAAGATGCAGAATCCCTCCGTCGTGAAGTGGTGGATTCCCGATCTCGACGACGTCACCAAAGGCCGCCGCTCCGAGCCGGTCACGATCTACTCTGAAACGCCGCCACGGCAGCTTCGCTTGCTCGGCAAGTTCGACGCCCAGCCCGAGCCCGGCGTCAACGAACTCGACGTCTGGCTCCTCGAGGGCGAGACGATCCGCCCCGATGCCGCGCGCCTCTTCCGCTCCCGCCCGGGCGCGGGCCGTTGGCAAAATCCACTCGCCGAAAAAGACGGCCAGCCCGGCGTCGCCTTCCGCTGGCTCGAGGTCGAGGGACCGCTCCTCGAAGCGTGGCCTACCGCTGGCCATAAAGTGCTCTTTGGCGATCTGCCGTTGAAGAAAATCGCCCAACCCGCCGTCGGCGCCGCCCCGATCGAGGTCGTCACCACGCAACCCGCGCAAGACGCCGCGCGGCTCATGAAAAACTTCGTCGAGCACGCGTATAGGCGGCCCGTCGACGCGGCCGAGGTGCAGCGCTTTTTGCCCGTCGTCGAGGGCGTGCTGAAATCCGGCGGCGCTTTCGCCGATGCGATGATCACGGGCTACACCGCCGTCCTCTGCTCTCCGGAATTTGTCTGCCTCGAAGAAAAACCCGGCAAACTCGACGACCACGCCGTCGCCGCCCGCCTCGCGTTTTTCCTCACGAACTCCGCACCCGACGCGGAATTGCGCGCCGTCGCCGCGAAAGGCCAACTCCGCAAACCCGCCGTGCTCCGCGCCCAGACCGAGCGCCTCCTCAACAGCCCGAAGTCCCAACAATTCGTCAACGCGTTCCTCGACTACTGGCTCGATCTCCGGAAGACGATGGGCACCGCGCCCGATTCCGCGCTCTACGACGACTACTACCTCGACGATCTGCTCACCGAATCCGCGCTCGAGGAGACCCAGCAATTTTTCGCCGAACTCGTGCGCACCGACGCCCCCGCCCGCAACGTCGTCGCCTCCGATTTCGTGATGGTCAACGAGCGCCTCGCCCAACACTACGGACTGCCCGCGTTCACCGGTGTCGCCCACCGCCGCGTGCCCGTCCCCGCCGACAGCCCGCGCGGAGGGCTCATGACACAAGCCGCCGTCCTGAAAGTCACCGCCAACGGCACGACGACGTCGCCCGTCGTTCGCGGCGTCTGGATCATGGAGCGCATCCTCGGCCAGCCGCCGCCCCCGCCCCCCGCGAAAGTTCCCGCGATCGATCCCGATATCCGCGGCGCGACCACCATCCGCCAGCAACTCGACAAACATCGCGACCAGGAATCCTGCGGCGCCTGCCACGTAAAAATCGATCCGCCTGGCTTCGCGCTCGAGAGCTTCGATGTCATGGGTGCATGGCGCGACCGCTACCGCGCCACCGGCGACGCCGCGCCACCCGAAAAAGGCTTCGGTCACGGCGGCCAGAAATTCGTTTTCTATTTCGCCCAACCCGTCGATGCGAGCGGCGAACTGCCCGACGGCCGGAAGTTTGCCGACGTCCGCGAGTTTAAACGCCTGCTCGTCGAAAACGAGGCGCAGCTCGCCCGCAACCTCGCCAAGCAGCTCACCGTTTACGCGACCGGCGCACCCGTGCGCTTCAGTGATCGCGCCGCGATCGAAAAAATCCTTCAACGCGCCCGCGCCAGCCACTACGGCGTGCGCACCCTCATTCACGAGCTCGTGCAGAGCGACCTGTTCCTCAACAAATGAACTCTCCCCTCCCCCGCGCCGCCGCGGCCTCGTCCGCCCGACCCCACGTATTCATTTCGACCCGGCGCGCCGTCTCCCGCCGTCAGTTTCTCCGCGGCGCCGGCATTGTGATGTCGCTGCCGTTTCTCGACTCGATGCTGCCCGCCTTCGCGAAAGCCGCGACCGGTGGCTCGCCCACCGGACCGACCGCCAAGCCCCGCCGCATGCTGGGCATCTGCAACAATCTCGGTCTCCTCACGGATCAGTTTTTTCCCGCGACCGCCGGCCGCGACTACGCGCTCTCGCCCTACCTCGCGCCGCTCAAAGACCACCGCAACGACTTCAGCGTCTTCAGCGGCGTCTCTCACCCCAACGTCGACGGCGGCCACCCGGCCGACATCTGTTTCCTCACCGCCGCGCCACACCCCGGCAGCAGCGCGTTTCGCAACACGATCTCGCTCGACCAGCACATCGCGGAGCAGATCGGCGTCCTCACGCGTTTCCCGTCGCTCACCCTCGGCGTCAACACCCGCACGAAGAGCCTCTCGTGGACCGGCACCGGCGTCGCCATCCCGCCCGAAGACAAAGCCGCCGACGTGTTCAAACAGCTCTTCCTCCAAGGCTCGCCCGACCAAGTCGCTGCCCAAATCCGCAAACTCGATACGGGCCGCAGCATCCTCGACACCGTCGCCGGTCAGGCCAAAGAGCTCTCGCGCAGCGTCACCGCGCGCGACCGCGACCGCCTCGACCAATATTTCACCAGCGTGCGTGACCTCGAGCACCGCTTGAAAGCCTCGCGCGGCTGGGAGGACAAACCGAAGCCCGTCGTCTCCGCCTCCGTGCCGATCGATCCCGCAAATCCCGCCGCCTACATGGAAAAGGTGAAGGTGATGTATGATCTCGCGCGCCTCGCCTTCGAGACCGACTCCACGCGCTCGATCACGCTCATGCTCGACAGCGTCAGCACCCCCGTCCTCGAACTGGACAACGCCACTATCACCGACGGCTACCACAACCTCTCGCACCACGGAAAATCCGAGGCCAAACGCTCCCAGCTCCAGGCCATCGACCTGTGGCACATGAAGCTCCTCGGCAACCTCATCGCCGACTTGAAGAAAGTCCGCGAAGGCGAAGACACTCTGCTCGACCGCACAATGGTCCTCTACGGCTCGAACTTCGGCGATGCCAACGCCCACACCTGTTTCAACATGCCCACGCTCCTCGCCGGCGGCGGCTTCCGCCACGGCCAGCACCTCGCCTTCGACCGCGACCGCAACTACCCGCTGCCCAATCTCTACGTCTCCATGCTGCAGCGCATGGGCATCGAGTCCGACAAATTTGCGTCGTCCACCGGCACGATGAAGGGCCTCGAATTCGCATGAGCGAGTCGCCTACCGTAGCGCGAGCAGCCTGCTCGCGTCTCCCATCTCGTCAGCACGGGCAGGCTGCCCGTGCTACACTCGCTCTCGTCGCGTTCCTCGGCGCCGCCCCCGCTTTCTGCGCCGCCCCCGCTTTCAACCCCGCCGCCTTCACCGAAAAATACTGCGCCAGTTGCCACGATGACGTGGAAAAGAAAGGCGGCCTCGATCTCACCTCGCTCACCTTCAAGCCGGACGATCCCGCGAACTTTGCCCGCTGGGTGAAAGTGCACGACGCCCTCCGCGCCGGCGAAATGCCGCCCAAAGAAAAGAAAAAGCGCCCCGAGGCCACCGAGGCCGACGCCTTCCTCGCGCCGCTCGCCGCCGCGCTCACCGCGAGCGAGCGCGCCACGGTTGCCCGCGAGGGCCGCGCCACCCAACGCCGCCTCAACGGCTACGAATACGAAAACGCCCTGCGCGATCTCCTCTCGGCCCCGTGGCTGCAGGTGCGCGGACAATTCCCCGACGACGGCGAGGCGTTTCGTTTCAACAAAATTGGCGACGCCCTCGATGTGTCGCACGTCCACCTCTCGCGCTACATGGGGGCCGCCGACTACGCCATGCGCCAGGCGATGAGCGTGCAGTTGGAGCGCCCGCCCACGACGACGAAGCGCTACTACGCCCGCGACCAGCGCACGCTCACGAGCAAGTTCACCCCGAACCCCTTCAACTCTTCGCCCGACCGCATGACCTATCCCGTCATCGGCACGCAGGCACAGCCCGACGTGCGCATGGGGACCGCCCCGCTCACGGTCGGCGACAAAGACCCGTCGACGCGCGACCTCGAGGCGGTCGGCTGGGTGTCGAGCAACTACGTCACCGGCTTCACGTATCGCTGGGACGGATTCCGCGCGCCCGTGGCCGGTCGCTACCGCATCCGCTTCAGCGGCTACACGCTCTGGGCCGCGCCGGGCGGTGTCACGAAGAGTTTTGCGAACGGCTCCGATACGGTCGGCAAAGTCCGTCCTCCCAACAAAAACACCCCCAACTACGACGCCCTCTCCCGCGGCCGCACCGAAGAACCGATCACGGTCTACACGCGCAACGGCGTAATGAACCGCCGCGTCGGCTCCTTCGATCTCACCCCCGAGCCCGGCGTCTACGACATCGGCGAGGTCTGGCTGCTCGCCAACGAAACCCTCGTCCCCGACGCCTCGCGCTTCTACCGCTCGCGCCCCAGCAATTTCAAGAACCCGCTCATGCAGGACGACGGCGCCCCGAGCGTCGCCTTTCGCTGGATGGAAGTCGAAGGCCCGCTCTACGACGACACCACCGCCGACGGCTACAAACTCCTCTTCGGCGATCTCCCGCTCACCCGCGTCAAAGGCAAAGCGCCCGGCGTCACCTTGCCCATCGTCGACCGTGCCGACCGCCGCGAGACCGGCCGCAACGCCGGCCAACGCATCCCGGCCCTCGACGAAGTCGCCGTCGACGTCGTGTCCAAGAATCCCCGACAAGACGCCGATCGCCTCATGCGCGCGTTCGTGGCCCGCGCCTACCGCCGCCCGGTCGCCGAAGCTGATGTGCAACGCTTCCTCGCCCTCGTCGAAGAGCGCCGCGGCGCCGGCCTCTCGTTCGCCGAATCGATGCTCGCCGGCTACACCGCCGTGCTCGCCTCCCCCGGCTTCGTGTTTCTCGACGAAAAACCGGGCCCGCTCGACGACTACGCCCTCGCCACGCGCCTCGCGCTGTTTCTGTGGAACACCCCTCCCGACGCCGCGCTGCGCGCCCGGGCCGCCCGCGGCGAGTTGCGCCAACCCGCGGTCCTCCGCGCCGAGACCGAGCGACTCCTGGCCGATCCGCGCGCGCATCGCTTCCAGGAAGCGTTCCTCGATTACTGGCTCGACCTGCGGAAAATGGAGGACTCCACACCCTCCACCACGCTTTACAACGACTACTACCTCGATGACGCGCTCGCCGAGGCCGCGGTTTTGGAGACCCAGCTCACGTTCAACGACCTGCTCCGCCGCGATCTGCCCGCGCGCCACGTCATCGACGCCGACTACACGTTTCTCAACGAGCGCCTCGCGCTCCACTACGGCATTCCCGGCGTCAAGGGCGTGGCCATGCGCCGAGTTGCCCTACCACCCGACAGCCCGCGCGGCGGTCTCCTGACTCAAGCAAGCATCCTTAAAGTCACCGCCAACGGCACCACCACCTCGCCCGTCTTGCGCGGCAAATGGATCGTCGAACGCATCCTCGGTCTGGAGATTCCCGCGCCGCCCGCTGTGCCCGCGGTCGAACCCGATATCCGCGGCGCCGTCACCATCCGCCAGCAACTCGCCAAACACCGCGAAGACCCGAGCTGCGCGTCGTGTCACATCAAGATCGATCCGCCCGGCTTCGCGCTCGAAAACTTCGACGTCATGGGCGCGTGGCGCGATCGCTACCGCGGCGCCGACGAGAAAAAGTCCGCCGAAAAAGGCCTCGGGAAAAACGGCCACCCGTTCGCCTTTCACTACGGTCTGCCCGTCGATGCCGCCGGCGAATTGCCCGACGGCCGTCCCTTCGCGGAGGTGCGCGCCTTCAAACGCCTCGTGCGCGAAGACGAAGCGATGCTTGCGCGCAACCTCACGCGCCAGCTAGTGGTGTTCGCGACCGGCGCGCCCACGCGTTTCGCCGACCGTGCCGAAATCGAAGCCATCCTCCAACGTGCGAGCCCCCGGCGCTACGGCCTGCGTAGCCTCGTGCACGAGATCGTCCAAAGTCCCCTCTTCCAAAACAAGTAGCCGCCCCCTCCTCCCGACTATGAAAACACCCACGCCCTCCCACCCCGGTTCGTTCGTCTCCACGCGTCGGGCGCTCTCCCGCCGTCAGTTTCTCCGCGGCACCGGCATTGTGCTTTCCCTGCCTCTGCTCGACTCGATGCTGCCAACCTTCGCGCGCGCCGCGTCCACCGCGTCCGCGAAAAAGCCGCGCCGCATGCTCGCCGTCTGCAACAATCTCGGCCTCCTGCCTGACCAGTTTTTTCCCACGGAAACCGGCCGCGACTACGCACTCTCGCCCTACCTCCAGCACCTCGCGCAACACCGCGACGATTTCACCGTGTTCAGCGGCGTCTCTCACCCCGACGTCGACGCCGGCCATCCCGCCGACGTGTGTTTCCTCACCGCGGCCCCGCATCCCGGCAGCGGCGGTTTCCGCAACACCATTTCCCTCGACCAATACATTGCCGAGCGCATCGGCCACCAGACGCGTTTCCCGTCGCTCACGCTCGGCGTCAACGTCCAGCAGGGCCAACGCAGCCTCTCGTGGACCGCGTCGGGCGCGCTGATCCCGTGCGAAGAAAAACCTTCCGACGTGTTTCGCCGGATGTTTGTGCAAGGCTCGCCCGCCGAAGTGGCCGCGCAGATGCGCAAACTCGACCAAGGCCAGAGCATCCTCGATGCCGTCGCCGGCCAGGCGAAAGACCTTTCGCGTGGCGTCACCGCGCGCGACCGCGACCGCCTCGACCAGTATTTCACCAGCGTGCGCGACCTCGAACAACGCATGCAAATGTCGAAGGCCTGGGAGCGCACCCCGCGCCCGGTCGTCAACGTCCCCGCCCCGCTCGATCCCGCGAGCCCCAAGGACTACATGGAGAAAGTGAAGCTCATGTATGACATGGCGCGCCTCGCATTTGAGACCGACTCCACCCGCTCGATCTCGCTCCTCCTCGACAGCGTGAGCTCCCCCGCGATCGAGTTCGGCGACCACAAACTCACCGACGGCTACCACAACATCTCCCACCACGGCCGCTCCGAGGCGAAAATCTCGCAGCTCAAGGCCGTCGACGAGATGCACATGAAACTCCTCGCGAACCTCTTCACGGAACTGAAAGCCGTGAAAGAAGACGGTGAGCCGCTCCTCGATCGCACGATGATCCTTTACGGCTCGAACCTCGGCAACGCGAACACCCACGTGACGACGAACCTGCCGACCCTCTTCGCCGGCGGCGGATTCCGTCACGGCCAGCACCTCGGCTTCGACAAAGACCACAATTACCCGCTCCCCAATCTCTTCGTTTCGATGCTGCGAAGAATGGACATCGAGACGGACAAGTTCGCGTCGGCCACCGGCACGATGCGCGGCCTGCAGATGGCGTGACGCGCCCCGCGGGCCACGCCGCGCTCGCAAGCGCGCTCAGAGCAGCGCCGCGCCGCGCTGCGGACCCTCAACCGTAAACGCAAACACCGTCACCGACGGTCGCGAACGCACGCGCAAAATCGTGCCGTGCAGCCGCAGGCACATCCGCGTGATGTAGAGCCCGAGCCCGGGTTGCGTCGATTTCGCGCTTACCTGAGCCCGGTGGCCCAACTCGAAAAGATACGGCACATGATTCGCCGGAATCCCCGGCCCGCCGTTGGCGATCGCGACCTGCCAGCGGTGGCCGCCCACGCGGCTCAAGCGCACCCGCACCCACGTCCCGCCCGAATATGCGACGGCATTGCCGATCAAGTTGATGACGGCGTGCCGCACCAACGTCGGCGAAAACGTGCACCACATCATCGCCGGCAAATCCAAATGAATCTCCGGTCCCGCCGGCCAAACCCCCGGCGTCCGCACGAGGTCGGTGAGGAATTCCGCAAAATCGGCCCGCTTGAAATCGGCCTCGCCGCCCCGGCGTTCGTAGAGCACCCGCATCCCCGCGAGCAGCTCGTTCAGCCGCTTCACGCCGCCCTGGACGTCCCGGTTCACGAACACGCGCTGCGCCTCCGTCTTCACGTGATCCAACATCGAGGCCGCCAACGTGACCTGACAGAGCACATTCGCCAAGTCGTGTTGCAACATCCCCGGTAACAACGCGCGCTCCTCCGACAACTGGCGCTCCGCGATCAGCGCGTCGAGCAAAGCGGACTCAAGCGCCGAAGGGTGCGATTCGGGGAACATAGCGGTAGCAACCCGACACCCCGTCGCGCAGCCGTTCGATTGCGCCAAACATCATCTCCGGAGAGCCATCGCGCACCACGAGCAACAGTTCGACCGCATCGCGCGGTGCGATTTGGCCGGCCTGAAACGCCACACGTAAAATCCGCGCGGCTGCCGCGCGATCCTCCTGCACAACACAGCCCCTCAGCCGGGTAAGCGTTAGGTCATACATGTTTCACCAGAAAAAGAAGGAACTGCGCGGGTCGAGATACTCGCGCGAAGGCATCTCCGGCACGACCCGCCACACCGTGGCATACTTGGACCACGCCCCCGCAATCTCGCCGTCGAACTTTACCCGCCACTTAGCTTCGCGGTGCGGCTTGCGGTCAAACACCCGGCGCAAGAATTCCGCATGCCCTACCTCGCCGGCAAAGTAGAGACAGCGCCGCTCAAAACAGTTCGGCACCTCGCTCGCCACGCTCCGAAGCTTGTAGTAGCTCACCACAAATTCGTTGCGTGCCAACTCGACCGCCGCCCGCGCCGCCGCCGTGCGAAACGTCGATCCGGCCGAATAGCCGTAGCTCACATGGCCCGCCGCGGACCGGCGAAACAAGACCGCCACCTCGCCAAATTTCGCCGTGTGTTCCAGCCGCAGGGCCGTCACCCCGAGCATCGTGTCACCCACCATCGCCGCCCGCATGTGGCCCGACCACCACGAGATGAGCGCCCAACGCTCCAACGCCTCGTGATAGGCCCGCTTGCGCGCCTGAGCTTTGAAGAAGCCCGGAAACGCCGCCATGCCGTTCGTCGAGTTATCCTCGTCGAACCCGAATTTCGGCGCGTCCTCGCCCTGCGACGTCTCGTAAAACGCCCAGCGCTCCAACGCCTCCGAGATGGCCATGTGCCGAGCCACCTGCGCCGACCGGTTCGAACCGGTGCCATCGGCGCTTCCGTAGAGGCTGTGCGATGGTTTCCCGCGGATCAAACCGGGGGCGAGATAGGCATTCGCCTGCTGCTCCTTGCGCCCCAACACATCGAGCGTGCCCGAGGAAATCCGCTCAATCGGCCCCCCGTCACGCGTGAGAATCTCACGGTAGTTGAGTGCAGCGAGGCTGAACATGGGAGGAGGTCAGCAGGCTCAGGTTTCGTCGGGAACACCGATACAAGGTCCCGTCGCCAACTCGACGGAAGTTCCTGAGGGGGGGCGCGTAGAAGAAACGCCCAATTGATCGAACTTTTCGGCTGCCTGAGTTGCACCGGCGAAAAGAAACATGGTAGATACCACGGCAAGGAGGAGGGAGACTGTTTTTTTCATAACGCCCCCAGTGTATACTCACCTACAATTACCGGCTACGTCGCCGCATACCATTCTCATGTGTGCTCCAATACCTTTTAAAAGGTAGTCCCTTCATTTCGCTCCTCGATGCACCTCAGACTCAGACAAATCGTTCTGTTCACCATGGGTCTTTGCGCGATCGCATGGGCGGGGGCACGAGCCGCGGAGATCGTCCCAATTGCGACTACGTTCACCTCAAACCATCTCCAAGGCGAAACGAGCATCTGGCAGCTCGCCGAGGCGAAGAACGGGCAAATCATCGGAGCCGGGACAAGAGTTGGGTTTTATGAAGACGGGAAATGGGAATTTCTCCAAGAACCCCGCTCGCTGAATTTCCGGTGCCTTTTTGTCGATGCCGATACGCTATGGGTCAGCTCGCCCAACGAAATCGGCCGCCTTCAACTTCCGCTCAACCAACAGAGCCGCTACGAAAAAATCGAAATTCCAACTTTGGGGACAGCCGGAGACATCTGGTATCTCGCTCGTCAAGGCGCCGATTTGGTCGCGACAACCCAAGATACCGTTTGGTTCATTGAGCCGGGAAAAAAAGACCCGCCGAAGCAAATAAAGATACCCAATTCATCGCGATTGATCCTCAGCTCTTTTGAAGGAAAATTGATCGTCACCAGCGACCGAAGTAGTCCGGCCGAGATTGTGAACCGGGAGCTTAAACCGCTGGCGATGCAGTTGCCCGACAAACGAGATACCTTCTGGTTCGGGGTCAGTTCTACCTACATTTTTTCAGCCCCGCGAATCTACAAAAAGGAGCGCGATGTTTATGCCGTAGTATCGACGATAAAAAACAGCGGGGACCGCTACCTTCACACCTCATTCGCGAAATGGGGAAACCTGTTGGTTATGACCACCTACAATAAGGGCGTCCTGTTTGTTGATGTGGAGACAGGCCAGCTCGCCACGGTAACCCACCCCGCGGCACTGCCTGCTCAAGGCACCACCCACGCGATTGTCGATAGGTCGGGGCGGCTCTGGGTAGCAACCACCCGCGGAGTATCAGTGTTCGAACCACTGAGCGTCGGGTCCAGCACACCAACGACCGCCTATCCACTGTCCGCGTATCGCACTGAAGGGCTCCTCATCAATTTCGAAGATCGCGCGGAATACCGGCCCCCTTCCGGCCCTAGTGAAATCCGACCGCGCGCGTTTACCCTTCTCAATACCAAGCATGGCATCGCCACCGGCCTTTGGCAGAAGATCCGCATAGGCACAAAAGAAACCAAACTCAGCGGGGCCGACGTCGGAGTGATCACTGAACTTAAAGACGGAAACATTCTCGCCGCTGCCGGAGACCATTTTTACCACATCGACCCTCGCTCGGAATCCCCCACGCTTTTGACTGAACCCAAAGGGGAAATATCGGGCCTCGCAGTCGTTGGAGAATATCTATGGGCCGCCACGATCAGCAGCGAACTCCACCGCTCCGCGCCCTCCTACCCTTTCGCCTTCACCAAAGTCGCGACCCTGCCGAAAAACTCCGCCACGACCCTACACCGCCTCGGCGAATCTCTGATCATCGCCAGCAACGAGAGCGTCACCATTTCCGAACAGCAAATCCCCGTCGCCCATACCGCCGGCATCCGCGCCCCTCGCCTCGCCACCACTGCCGATGGCACCCTCTGGCTCCTCGGTGAGCAAAACGGCCATTCCCGGCTTGGGCGTCTTCGCCAGTCCGCCGGCACCGTCTCTTGGGAAACCGTCGAGGCCAAAGGTCTCACGCTCCTGTCCGACGTCCACCATCTCTCCGCGAGCGGAAGCACTCTCACCATCACCGCGGCCGATCGTATTCTCGAACTCAACACGGCCGAACTCCGCCCGACCTATCGGCTCGACCCGCCTCGCCTCGCATTCGCTTTCACCGATCCCGCGACCGCTCGCGCCACGACGCTCCCCGCTCCGCCGCCATCGCTCGCAGCGGAAACCAGCAGCCTCACGTTTGTCGGGACGCTCGCCTTCGATGAATTTGGCGAACGCCCCGCCTACGAGCGCCGCCTCCTTCCCACCGAGACGACGTGGACCCCCACCAAAGCCGGCGAACGCGTTTCCTACCCCTCGCTTTCCCCTCGCGACTACACGCTCGAGGTTCGCGCTACCCATCTCGGCCACACCGGCCGGGTGACCACCCACCCCTTCACCGTCCTGCCTCCGTGGTATCAGACCCCCTACGCCATCGGCGGCTACGTCACTCTCGCCGCGCTGCTGGCTTACTTCACCTACCGCCTGCGCACCCATCAAATCCGTCGGCGCAACCTCGAACTCGAGCGCCTCGTCGCGCTCCGCACGCGCGAACTCGCCGAAGCCAGCGCGGCTAAAAGCGAATTCGTCGCGTCGATGTCGCATGAGATTCGCAACCCGATGAACGGCGTCATCGGCCTCGTAAACATCCTGCGCGAACAACCCGCCCTGCCCCGCCAATCCAATACCCTGCGTCTCCTCCAGGACTGCGCCGAACAACTCCGCGCCACCGTGGACGACATCCTCGATTTCTCCAAAATCGAGGCCCGCCGCGTTGCCCTCGAAAACATCACCTTCGACCTCCTCACCACCCTCGAAGCCGCCGCCGTTAGCGTTGATCCCGCCGGCACCACCATCGTGTTTGCCGACAAACCTCCCGCCGATCTCCTACTCCAGGGCGACGCCGGTAAGCTCCGCCAAATCTTCGCCAACTACCTCAACAACGCCCTGAAATACGGCGTTCCGCCCGGTGCCCGCGTGAGCACGATTCTCACCCCGGGCGGCCCCCAGCGCCTCCGGCTCACGCTCAGTGTTACCAGCACGGGACCGACGATCGAGAAGGACAAACTCGACGCGCTCTTTGAAAGTTTCACGCGCGGCGACGACGCCGTCGAACGCAACATTCGCGGCACCGGCCTTGGCCTCGCCATCTGTAAACGCTACGCCGAAGCCATGGGCGGCGAGGTCGGCGCCGTCAGCACCAACGGCGAGACAACTTTCTACCTGCACGTGCCCTTCGATAAAATCAGTGCATCGGCCCGGGCCCCGATCGCCGTGGTCCCCGAAAACCGCTCCACGCTTCCCGCCCGCGCGCTCGCCATCGAAGACGAAGACTACAACCGCATCGTCCTCGGCAACATTTTGGAAAAGATGAACTACTCGGTCGATTGGGCCACGACCGGTGCGGAGGCCCTCCACCTCGCCCAAGAGAACGGCTACGACATCGTCCTCACCGACTATCGTTTGCCCGACACCAACGGCGTCGAACTCACGAAAAAAATCCTCGCGCTCTGCCCCGATCCCAAGCCCGCCGTCTTCGCCGTCACCGCTTATTCCACACGCGAACGCCGCGACGAATGCATGGGCGCCGGCATGTCCGGTTTCATCAGCAAACCTATCACGCTCGAAAAACTCCGCGCCACGCTCCACAGCTGGGGTGACCGTCAACTCACCAAAATTTCCCTCGAAGCGTCGCTCCGCCCGATGACTCCGAAACGTCGCGCCGAGGAAATCGAAGCCGGCTGGACCGTGCTCAAGCGCATCGCGCTCACCGATCCCAAAGTCGCGGCCGATCACGCCCATCGGCTCAACAACCTCTGCCGCAGCCTCCACCAAATCGACATCGCGGAACAACTCGAGCTACTCGAAGGCGCCCTTGAGCGCGGCGAAGCGACCGACCAAGTCGTCTCCGCCGTCGAACGCCTGCTCCGCTCCTGACGCCGCGGTGCGCCGCCCGCTCACTGCAATCGGTCCACCGTCGTAAACCCCGCCTTGAGCGCATACGCCTGCAGTTCCTTGGCGCTGTGCAGGTTTAATTTCTCCATCACATTTCGTCGGTGCGTCTGCGCCGTGCTGGCCGACAACCCCAAAGCCGCGGCCGTCTCCGCGTCACTGTAACCGGCGCCGATGTAGCGGAGCAGCTCCTGCTCCCGCGGCGAGAGTTTCTTCTCAAACGTGTCCGGCGCCTTCGCCAGCGCCCGCTGCCGTTCCACGAAACGGGGACTGAAAAACGCGCCCCCAGCCGCGACCATCTGGATCGCCGTGAGCAGCACCTTGGGCTCCTCGTCCTTGTGCACAAAACCCTGCACAAAACTCCGGGCCACCCGGTGCACGATGTAATCTTCGCACGACGACGAAAACAGCAGCACCGGCACCGCCAGTTTGCGATTCGTCATCTCATCGACGAAATCGACGCCGTCGCCGTCCGGCAGCCGGATATCGAGCAGCAGCAAATCCACGGTGGCGAGCAGTTCGCCACTGGCCCGCAACTCCGCGAGCGAACCCACTTCCAACACCACCTTGCCGTGGCACTCCTCCACGAGCAAACGGCGCAGCAAGCTGCGAAACATCACTTGGTCCTCGACCAACGCAAACTTCATGGCCGCACACTAGCAACAGAACGATCCCCGCGGGCGAGCAGCATTTGAGTTCCGCCCAGAAATTCCTTCTCGGCACCCTTTGCCGCCGCGCAGCCTACGAGATCGGGGTCACCTCGGTCCGCGGCGCTAGTCGCGAAAAGACAGATCATCCGGGTTGGCGCCGGGCGCACGGTGCCCGTTCGTCGAGGCCGAAAAGACTCCGCCCGTTTGGGTAATCGCCGACTGCGGGGTTCGCAGCGACCGGTCCTTTGCCGCGGACTTTTCCCCGTTGAAGTCGGCCCCACGCTTCCGGCCCGCCGTCCTTTGCGTAGTTTGGGTGGGTGCCACGGCCGGCGATTCCGCGACGGCATTCTCGCCGCCCCGCGCCATGCGCAACAACTCGGCCACCGCGAGCCGGACTTCCTCGGCCTGCGCTTTTAATTCCTCCGAAGCCGCCGCGGATTGTTGTGCGAGCGCCGCGTTGCCCTGCGTGATTTTGTCCATGCTCGCGACCGCCGTGTTGAGTTGCCCGATGCCCTCGCTTTGCTCGTGCGACGACTGCGCAATCTCGCCGATCCGTTCGTCGAGCTGGCGGGTTTTCTCGACGATCGCCCCCAGGTTCGCGGCCATTTTCTCGCTGATGCGCACACCCTGTTCGCTCTTCTCGGTCGACGCGGAAATTTTGTCAGCCGTCTCTTTGGCCGCGCCCGCACACCGCTGGGCCAGACTGCGGACCTCTTCGGCGACGACCGCGAAGCCGAGCCCAGCCTCGCCGGCGCGGGCCGCTTCCACCGCGGCGTTGAGCGCCAGAATATTCGTCTGAAACGCGATCTCGTCGATCGTCTTGATGATTTTCGAAATCTCCACACTGGCCCCTTTGATCGCACTCATCGCGGCCTTCATTTCCACCATGTCGGCGGCACCGGCATCGGCCGTCTGCCGGGCTTCATTCGCGAGCCCCTTGGCGTTTTGCGCGTTCTCGGAATTGCGGGTCGTCATGCTGGCCATCTCGTGCAGCGAGGAACTGGTTTCCTCGAGCGAGGCCGCCTGTTGTGACGCACCGTCCGCCATCGACGAGCTCGCTTGCGCGACTTGCCCGGCAGAGCCCGTGGCCTTCTCGGATTCCGTCGCCAATCGCCCGGCGACAGCCGTGATGCCCCGCGTGACGCCTCGCGTCGTGAACCACGCAAACACCGCACCCAGCACGAGCCCGATCCCGGTCACGCCGGCGACGACGGCCTCGTTGCGGCGCTGTTCGCGTCGCGACGTGCGCTCCAGTTCGTTCTGAAAATCATGAACGGCACTCTTCACCCGCACGAGCGCTTCCGTGAATTCCGGCCCGATTTTTTGGATACGGTCCGCGATGATTTTGTCCCGCGCCTGCTTCCCGGCCACGACTTCCTTGAGCCCCTGGCCGTGCGTTTCCGCAGACTTCTGAAGAGCGGCGATCAACGCCTTCTTCGCGTCGTCCTTCAACGTCGCATCGAGTTTTTCCATCTCCAACTGATCTTTCTCCATGCGCTGGATCTGCTTCACGGTTACGGTGAGTGCGGCACTCGCGGCGGTCGCCTTCTTGAGATCTCCCGTCAGCAAAAATCCGTTCACCAAACTCGTGCATTCGAAGTAGGCCTTGAGTCCGTTCGAAATCTGAAAGGCCGCATTGGTGTCTCCCTGCGCCTGCGCCTGGACGAGAAGTTTCTGCAAGCCCTCGGAAATAATCTTCTCCTGCGGCGCGAGCACATCGTTCACCACGGTTTCTGCGGCGCGCTGGTTGGTCACGAGGTCGGCAAACGCCGCCGCGTAAGCGGTCAACAATCCGCGGGCGCGGGCGACCTCGGCCGCCCGGGCCGGCTCCACAATCTGCGTGGTCGCCGCGGCCAACTGCGTTTCCAAATTTTTCCGCGCTTTCTCGAAGTCGGCCGCATCAGGCGTTGAACCGCTCGCGAGAAACTCCGTGAGCTGCAGTTTCAGCTCCTGCATCGACGATTCGAGGCTGGCCGCCGTGTAGGTCTCCTCCGCACTCGCGGCAAACGTCGCCAGCCGTCGGCCCGCGCCGCCGAGGGCGGAATAGGCGAGCAGCGCGACCAAGGCGAGCAGCGCAAACAGCAGCCCGAACCCCAGGGTGATTTTCTTTCCGATGGTGAAGTGGGACATGGCGCGGTGCTTTTGAGAGTTGGGAGGCGGTTCTGGCGGCGCGGATCAGCTTTCGAAGACGAACTTGATCGGAATCGAAACCTTGATGGACACCGGGGCGCCGTCCTGCTTCGCCGGTTTGAATTTCCATTTTTTCAACGCGGCGATGGCCGGTTTATCAAAGGCTCCGTTCGTCGATTTTTCGACCTCCGGCTCCTGCACATTGCCTTGTTCGTCGATCGTGCATTTCACGGTCACGATTCCCGAGACGCCTTCGCGACGGAGTTCATTCGGGTAATCCGGCGGCACGGTGCGCACCGGGACCGGTGGCTCTTTGGTTTGCGCCAAAGCCAGCGGCGCGATGGCCAGCAGGCAGAACAAGGAAACGGTGGAGCGGACGGATTTGATCTTCATGATGGGAACAAGGTGCAATCGTTGCGGTGCGGTGAATACGGACAATTGGGGGTCGAGATCGGCACTTCCCGTCCTCACTTGAGGGAAAAAATCCTCTCGCGCTGCGAACAAATACTCCCCCCGCGACGTCCGCCCCCCGCCCGCGCCCCCGTTCGCGCCGGGGCGCCGTCGCAGCCACCTCTTGATCGGTCGACGTTGCACCGGCGCAAAGTCGGAACTCATTGCCATTGCCGACGCCGGGGCGTGCGCCTAGCTCTTTACGCGACATGCAGTTTGAAGCAAAACTACGTCGTTTCGCGGGTTTGTCCGGAATTCTCACCGGCACACTCGGCGTCGTCCCGCTGGCGATTCAACCCACGGTGCATTTCTTGCCCGCCGTCGTGTCGCTCGGTCTCGCCGCTGCTGGCGCCGCGTTGTGGTCGGAGGTGCGCCGCGATACCACGACGGTGCGCCAGACCTTGGCCGGATTTGCGTTCGCCTGTGCCCTCGCGGCACTGGTGAAACTCGTGGCCGACGGGGCCCTCGGTTTCGACGAACTCCTTTTCCGCGAACCGCTGCCCAAGCCCAACGGCGCTCCGGCTCCCGACCTGCCGCATGCTCCGCTGGCTCTGGCGCTCGGTGCCGCCGCCTTGTTGACCATGCGGCGCCATTTGCTCGAAACGCGTCGCCGTCTCCCGACCCTGCTCGCCTGCGCCCTTGTGGCGATCGCCACCGCCGCCCTCATCGCCGACGGCCTCTCCCGCGTCGTGACGTTTGCCCGCCCTTCGCAAATCCATCCGGCGGTCGCCCTCGCCCTGTTTTTCCTCGGCGCCGGTATTTTGCTGGCGCGCCCCGAAAACCGGCTGATTCAGGTCCTGTTCTCATCAACGGCCGGAGGCTCGTTGGCCCGCCGATTATTTTACGGACTCACGCTGATCCCGACCGTTCTCATCGGTCTGGCGGTGCTCGCCATTCAGTTCCGCATCGTAGCCCAAGGCTACAGCATCGGCCTGCTGGTGCTCGCGATGATTTCGTCCGGTCTCCTCCTCGCCTTTCTGTCCGCCAATGACGCCGTATCGATCGATCTCCGCCGCGAGGAAGCCGAGAAATCCCGCCTGCTGCTCACGGCGCGTCTACAGGAACAGGCCGCCCAGTTGCAGGAAACCGTCGCGATTCGCACCCGCGAGCTCCGCGAGGCCAATACCCACCTGAAGAATGTCGCCGAAGCCAACTCCCGCCTCGCGCTCGTCGCCCACCACGCGACCAACGGCGTGGTCATCGCCGACCCCGCCGGCCACGTCGAGTGGGTGAATGCCGCTTTCGAACGCATCACCGGTTACTCGCTCGCCGAACTGAAGGGCCGCAAGCCCGGCCACCTCCTCCAGGGCCCGGATACGAATCCCGCCACCGTCGCCGAGCTGCGGGCCGCCGTGAGTGCGGGAGCAACCTGCCACGTTGAGATTCTCAACTACACCAAGGCGCAAAGCTCTTTTTGGCAGTCCATCGACCTCCAACCCGTGCGCGACGCCGGCGGACGCGTCACGAATTTCATTACGATCCATTCGGACATCACCGAAGCCCGCCGCACGACTGCCGACCTGCTCCAGCTCAACCAACGCCTCGCCCTCGCGACCCGCGCCGCCGCCCTCGGCGTCTGGACCTGGGATGCCGTCACGCGCGCGAGCACTTGGGATGATCGCACGCTCGAAATCTACGGCGTCGCCCGCGCCGATTTCCACGGTCGCGACACGGATTGGACCGCCCGCCTCCACCCCGAAGACCGCGCCGCCGCGATTGCCTCCATGGCCGAGATAGCGGCCGGCCTCGATGAATTCGACCGCACGTTCCGCATCATCCGCGCCTCCGATGGCACCGTGCGTTACGTGCATTCGCGCGGAACCACCCAACGCGATGCTGCCGGTCTCCTCCTGCAGATCATCGGCACCGAGCGCGACGTCACCGCCGAGCGTGAAGTCGTCGATCAAACCGAAGCGCTCAACGAACGCCTCCGCCTCGCCCTCCGCTCCTCGCACTATGGCGTCTGGGAACTCGACCTCGCCGACGACCGCCTCACGTGGGATGATCGGATGTTCGAGCTCTACGATTTGAGCCGGGCGAATTTTGACGGCTCCCGCAGCCGCTGGGCCGCCCGCATCCATCCGGACGATCGCCCGACCGCGGAGGGCTATTTCCGGCGCGTCATCTCCGGCGAAGTCCCCTCCTACGATACGGAGTTTCGGATCATTCGCCCGGATGGTTCCATCCGTCACATCGAGGCACACGGGCACGTTCACCGCAACTCCGAGGGCCGCGCGCTCCGACTCGTCGGCCTCAATCGCGACATCACCGCCGAGAAGAAACTCCAACAGGATCTCGAGCTCGCCGAACAGCGCTGGCAACTCGCCCTCGAAGGCACGAACGACGGCGTCTGGGACTGGGATATGGCCGGCGGCGACCTCTATCACGACGAACGCTGGGCCCGCATGCTAGGCTACGAACCCGCCGAAATCCCCAACGACTACGGCGCCTGGGAACGGCTCGTCCATCCCGAGGATCTCGCCAGTTGCAAAGCCGCCGCCCACGCCCACTACGACGGGCGCACGCTGTTCTACCAACACGAGCACCGCATGCGGGCCAAGACCGGCGAGTGGAAATGGATCCTCGACCGCGGCAAAGTCGTCCGTCGCAGCTCCGACGGCCGCCCGCTCCGCATGGTCGGCACCCACACCGATATTACCGCCCGCAAAGAACTCGAAGAACGCCTCCGCCGCACCGAAGCGCTCAACGCCCAGGTCAGTCGCATCGCGCTCATCGGCGGTTGGGAACTCAACATCGAAACCGGCGAAGTTCATTGGGACGAAGGCACCCGCCGCCTCCACGAGATCGCCGACGACTTCCAACCGAGCGAAACCAACGTCGAACAATTTTTCCCCAATGGTGGCTTGGACCAATTGCGCGCGGCCCGCGCCATGACGACGCCGTCCGCTCCGACCTACGAGATCGAGATCCCGTTTCTCACCGCCCGCGGGCGCAATCTCTGGGTCCGCGTCCTGGGCCAAGTCGAATTTCGCGATGACCGCGCCCTCTACGTCTACGGCGCGATCCAAGACGTCACCGCGCGCCACGAGAGCGAGCAATCGCGCCGTGAACTCGAGAGCCAGCTCTTCCAGGCCCAGAAAATGGAAACCCTCGGCACGCTCGCCGGCGGTATCGCGCACGATTTCAACAATCTCCTCACCGGCATCATCGGCTACCACGAACTCGCCGCCGACTCGGTGCCCGAGGATCATCCCGCCCGCACCTGTCTCACCGAGGCCCGCAACGCCAGCCTCCGCGCCCGCGAACTCGTCGAACAAATCCTCACCTTCGGCCGCCAGACCGCCGACGGTGGCCACGTCGCCGTCGACGTCGGTCAGGTCGCCGAAGAAGCCCGCCGTTTCCTCCGCTCCACGCTGCCGGCCAACGTCGTGATCGACCTGCAAATTTCCGCCTATTGCCCCAACGTCCTCGGCGATGCCACGCAGATCCATCAGGTGATCCTCAATCTCGGCTCGAATGCCGCCCACGCCATGCGCCTGCACGGCGGCACGCTCGCCATCACGGTCGCCCCGTCGGACACGACCGCCGATTTCGAGTCGTCCCCCGGCGGCCCGCCCATCGGCAGCTATCTCCGTCTCACCGTTTCCGATACCGGCCACGGCATGGACGAGGCGACGCGGCGACGCATCTTCGATCCGTTTTTCACCACAAAAAACACCCGCGAAGGCACCGGCCTCGGCCTCGCCGTCGTGCACGGCATTGTGCGCGCCCACCGCGGTGCGATCGAAGTCGAAAGCAACCCGGGCCTCGGCACCACGTTCCACGTTTACTTCCCCACAGCTTCGCAGGATTCGCACCGCGACCCCGACGATCTCGCGGGTGCCCCGCAGGGTTCGGGCGAGTTTGTCTGCATCGTCGACGACGAAGATGTCGTCGCCAGCTGCACCAAACTCGTGCTGGAGAGCCGCGGCTACGACGCCGTGATCTACAGCTCGGCCGAACAATGCCTCGAGGAACTGGGACGCGCCGCCCGAAGCTGCTCGTTGCTCGTGACCGACCAAACGATGCCCGGCATGCAGGGCACGGAACTGGTCGCGACGTTGCGCAAAGAAAACCCAGGTCTGCCCGTCGTCATCATGTCGGGCTACTTCTCGAAAATCGCCCCGCACGTGCTCGACGAGCTGGGGCAGGTCGAGCTACTCGCCAAGCCCTTTACCACCGACGAACTGGCCAACGCCGTCCACCGCGCCCTGCACCCGGCCTGATACGGTTTCCCGGGAGCGCGGGCGGCTCGCCCGTAATTTTGAGGATGCGGGCGAGCCGCCCGCGCCCCCAGACTCAGCGCAAGAATCCGCCCGCCGTATTGAGCGTGAGCGCCTTCCAGAATTCCGAGGCATCGGGCTTGCCGACGGTGCCGCCCATCGTGAACGGCGTCGCCATCAAGTAGTATCCTTTGTTGTCCGTCTGGCCGTTGAGCTGGCGCGCCTTGTTGAGGCCGTTGGCGAGTTCGTTTTTCGCCGCAAGCTGGAGCTGCAAACTGAGCGGGCTCGAATCGAACGGCTTGCCGGGTTTCGAATCCACACGCCCGGTGCCGGTGAGGCGCATCATCGGAGAAATGAACTCCAACGATTTCACGACGATCGCCGCATCCGCGCCGCGCTCCACCTGCACGGTGACGACTTCGAAGGGAATATCTTTGAGCAACTGCGCGAGCTCGGACGCCCCGACAAGGCCATCCGCCAGGCCCTGTTTCCCCGCGAGGCCCGCGGCGAGACCGAGCAGGCCCGTCACCGCCGAGGCGGCTTCCGCCTTTTTGTTCAGCGCGCGCAGAATGCCCTTCGAACCCTTGAACTCAAACTGCCCCATGAGCCGATCGGCAAACTCACCGAGATTCGCCGCGGTGCCGCTGAACTTGCTCGCCACAGAAAACTTGGTCTCGACCGCCGGCGGCGTGCTGGGGTCGGCCTTGCGCAGAAACTCGCCGACATCGAAGCCGGGAATATCGAGCGAGCCCGCCAGCGAATACGGCCGCTGCTGTTTCACATCGAACGAGAGCAACGTCGCCACTTTGAAGGGATTTCCGTTCAGCGAGCCGGAAATATTTTCCACCGTGAGCCGCTCCGGCGTCACCGCGACGGCGCCGCGCAGATCCTTCAGCGTCGTGCCCGTGCCCTGTTTCACCGTCTTCACGTTCAAATCGACCCGACCCGCGAAGCCCGCCCACACCGGCGAGGTGTCCCTCACCGGCCCGACCGGCTTGGCAACGACGGCGGTCGCCGGTGCGCGCGGCGCCGGAGCCCGAGCCGGAGCAGGCGTGAGCGCGGGAGCATTTTTCAACGAAGCCGCCGGCGCGGGAGGTGGCGCCCCGAGGGCGGCAAACGCCTGCATGTCGTCGGCGATGATTTGCTCGCCCGTAATGCGGCCCTCGAACGAGACCGCGCCGGGCTTCAGGCCGACTATGCCGTCGAGCAGAAGATCGGAGCGCCGGTTGTCTTTCGTGATGACGAGCGGGATGCGCACCAGCCCGGCGTGGTTGGCGTCGAGCTTAGCGTCGACTGAGAGTTCCATCGTGCCGAGCGCGAGGGCGCCTTCGCGCGCCACCATATTTTTGGCGACGATGTTGACGCGGCCATCGACCCCGTCGGCGAGGAAACCGTCGAATTTCACGCTGACTGTGCCGCGCAGCAGCGGCAACTGGGCGGCAAGCGCCGGCTGTTTGGCCAACACGGAAAAATCGGCGTCGAGCTGACCGAGTCCTTTGGCGCGAAGCGTCTTCCCGGCGGAGGGCGGCGTCGCCTCGCCGGAGAATGAAGCCGTGAGCACGGCGGCCTCACCCTGGCGGAGTTCGAGGCGTTTGATCGTCGCGAAGGCGGTGCCGCCTTTCCACGTGGCGTTCAGATCGGTCGAGAAATCCGCTCCGCGGAGAAACTCCTGGCCGTTCATCGCGACGTTGGCGCCGCGCAGAGAAATATTTTCGATCGCGCGAACGGCGTAGGCATCGGCCCCTTGCAGCGAGACCTCGATGGCGCCCGCCGCGAGTTGCCCGGAGAGTTTCGACTGCGCGACGTAGGGCTCGGCCCACGCGAGCGGAAGACCGCCCCACTTCACCCGCGCCGCCGGGGTGTTTCCATCGGGGACGCTCGCCTGCATTTTCGCGAGATCGACGGTGAGCGCCTGCAACGCCTCGACCGACGCGAGCACATCGCCGCCGTTGCGATCGACGCGGAAACGCAGCGCCGAAAGCTGGAGCGTGTTGCCTTCGTGACGCCCTTTCGCGCTGAGACCGAGCGTGAGTGCACCGACTTCACCCGGGAGATAAGGCTTCACGAGCGAGGAAAGTTTGCCCTGCAACTGCGCCGCAAAGGCCGTGGCCGGCGCCGCCCCGCCGAGCGCGACATCCGCACTGAGCACACCGGTGAGCGTGTCGCCGTCGGGCGTGGAAATTCCCAGCGATTCGATCTCCGCGACGACGCGGGTCGCCGTGTAGTCGATCCGCGGACTCAACGAAACCGTCACGCGGTCGACGAGCAGTTTGGTCCCCTCGCGCAAGGTGGCGGCGCGCACCGTGAGCGGCTCGACGGTCCGGGCCTTGACGCGGCTGCCATCGAGTTCCGCTTCGACGACGAAGACGCCGGAGATATCGCCGCCGGCAATCGTGCGCGGCTTTACCAACGGCTGGGCCCAGGCGAGCGGGATGGAAATGAGCGACACACGCACGAGCTCGGAGCCGGGTTTCTGCGGAGTGACCTTCTGGTCCTTGAAATTGAACGAGAGTTTCTGCTGCGCGGCGATCGCGACCAACTTGCGGCCATCCGCCGCCGCCACGTCGAATTCCAAACGGCCGAGTTGGGCCGACTCTTTCGAGCTACCGCCCTCGAAGGCCGCGCGCACCGTGAGCGAACCCACCGCGGCAAGCTCGGCGCCGAGCTTTTCCAGGCGCGAGAGATTGCCGGTGAGCTCACCGGCGGTCGTCGCCGCCCCCGTATCGAGGTTGAACGTAAAACTGCCTTTTCCGCCGAGCGCCACTTCAGGCAGACCCAGGCCGGCGAGCACCGCGGCAAACTGTTCGCTGCGCACCGCCAGATCCCACGCGCCGGCGAGCACCGGCTTGCCGGCGGCGTAATCGACTTTCACATTCAGTAAAGGCTCTACCGCCGCGCCGCGCAAGAGGGCCACCCGTGCCGCGATGCTCTCGCCGGAGGCCGCCGTCGGTTGTTCAAGTTTCACCGTCAATTTCACGCGGTCCGTCGGCAGCCCCGGGCCCGTTGCCCCCGCGTCGGCGATAAGTTCGAGGGAATCGATGCGCAGATCGGTGGTCGTGCGAAGTTTCACTTCGCCGCTGGCCTGGGCGGCGGTGACGGCGGCACCTTTGCCCGCATCCGCGAAGTTAACTTTCCATTGCAGCGCGCCAAATTGCCCGGGCGCGATCCCGCCGCCTTCGAGCGAGAGCGTGGCCGTCTGGTTGTCGGGCAAGAGCACCTTCGCATCGACTTCGACGCGGCCGACGCGCACTTCGCCGGGCAAACGGATGGAATTCAGGATTCCCGCGAACGGCGCGACGGCCGCCTGAACCGCGGGCGCAGGCGTTTTGGTGACGGGCTTGCGCGCGTCGACCTCAACACCGCGCACTACGACCCGGCTCACGTTGATCTTTTTACCCGAGAGATAATCCGTGGCGGAGTAGGCCGCGGTGATTTCTTTCACCGTCACCGCGACCCCATCCTGCACGACGCGCACATCGCGGAGCTCTGCGGAGCTCAGTCCGGCCGCGACGTGGCCAATCTCAATGGCGAGGCCGGGCTGACCGCTGACGGCGCGGCGCACCGCCCACGTTTGCACCGCAGGCGTGAACGCCAAGACGACGGCGAGCACCACGAGGGCCGCCAAACTGGAGAGGATTACGAGAGTGAGTTTCAGGCGATTCATGACGGGAGAGAGGAACGGAACGGTCGATTGCTGGCACGAAGGACGCTCGTGACAAGCTCTGGTTCCGTTCGAAAAAACGGTAACGGCTCCCCACTCCACCGCTGGAGCGAAAAAACGGCGACCACCCTCAAAGCACGAGCCGCAACCCGTCGTAGGCAAATTTGACGCCGGCCGGCAGCGCCGCTTCGGCCGGACCGTGGTCCGTGTAGTGCGTCATATGGGTGAGCCAAGTCTGCGGCGCCCCGATCTCCGCCGCCGCCGCGCAGGCTTCGTCGATCGACATGTGCGACGGGTGCGTCTGCGGCTTGAGGCCGTCGAGCACGACCGCGTGGGCCCCGCGCGCCAGCTCCACCGCCTCGCGCGGCACGCGTTTGCAGTCGGTGTAGTAAACAAATTTTTTCCCGCTGCTGCGCTCGGTGAAGATGAGGCCGAGCGTATTGATGCCCCCGTGCGGGAGCAGGGTCGACTCGATAGTGCCCTGCGGCAGCTCCATGCGCGCGGGCATATCCACGAGTTTGAACGCCGCGTAGCCCTTCGCGATCGGCACTTCGCTCATCGCATAAGGATACATCGCCAGCAGGCGGCTCATGCCCTCCTCGGTTGTATGCACAGGCAACGCCGTGCCGCCGCGCAGATCGCAGAAGCGACGCAGATCGTCCATACCGGTGATGTGGTCGGCGTGGCCGTGCGTGAGAATGAAAACGTCGAGTTGGCGGATATTTTCCCGCAGGCACTGGAGGCGAAACTCGGGCGGCGCATCGACCTGCACGTGGAGCCCGTCCATCACGACATGAATCGAGGCCCGCGTGCGGCGGTTGCGCGGATCGGTCGACGTGCAGACCGGGCAATCGCACGCAATCATGGGCACACCCTGCGAGGTGCCGGTGCCGAGAAAGATAACCTCCATCGCCTCAGATCACCTCGCGATAAACGTCCGGATGCGGGCGCGGAATCACGGCGGCGTTTACCAACATGCCGGCGTCGGCAATGACTTCGCGGCCCGCAGCGACGGCGGTCTGCACCGCCGCCACATCGCCGGTCATCGTCACAAAGGCTTTGCCGCCGAGCGCCATCGCGACGCGCACTTCGAGCAGTTGCACGTGCGCACTCTTCGCGCAGGTATCGGCCGCGCGAATGAGCGTGGCGACGTTGAACGACTCCAGAATTCCGAGTGCGCCCGAGGGCGGCGCGACCGACGTGCGGCCGAGCGCGGTCACCACGTCTGGATGGATGCTGGTGATCACGATGCTATCGATCAGGCAACCCTCGGCCGCCTCGGCACCGGCGGCCACGGCGCTCTTCACGCCGGATGCATCGCCCGCGACCAGCACCATGTATTTGCCGGAGCAAATCGAGCGCGAGAGCACGAGGCGCACGTTGCCAGCTTTCAGTGCCGTGTCGGCCACGAGGAAGCCGGCCACCACGCTGGAGAGTTCGATCAATCCGATGGATTTTTCAGTCATGAGAGTAGGTTAGCGGATGAGCACGATGTGGTTGGCAGTGACCTCGGCCACCGTTGCGGCGAAGGGCGCGTGGACGGCGGCACCAAGCGTCTTTTCCGGCACGTCACTGAGGACCTGTCCCTCGGTCACGCGATCACCGACGCTCACAAAGGGCTGACCCGGCGAGCCCGCGCTCTGCTTGAGCATCACGACCACCCGGCTCGGCGCGAGCGTCACCTCGGCGAACGGCGCCGGATGCTCGTATTGCAGAATGTGCATTTTCTTCATCAGCGTCTTGATCGGCACGCGCCGACCATCACGCATGGGATGAACCTTCACCGTCGTCGCGCCTGACCACTTCACGTTGGCCTTGCGAAGTTCGGCCTTCGACTGGTCGCAGGCTTCCTTCGGATAAAGCTCCTCCGGGCAGGCGTAGAGCGTGCACAGCCCGCACGAACAGCAGAGTGCCGCCCACTCGTTCCAATGCGCCGCGCCGGTCGACGTAAACGCAAGCGACCGCATCACCTGGTGCGGCTCGACCGCGTAGCCGAGGAGATATCGCGGACAATATTCAGTGCAGTAGCGGCACTGGTCGCAGGCGGATTTGCCGATGGCATTTTGAATCGGCGAAGGCTTCAGCTTCCGCTCGATCACATGGTGCTGACGCGACAGCACAATCACGCCGCCGGTGGTCTTCGTAACCGGTCGGTCGAGGTCGTCGGTCGTCTCACCCATCAACATGCCGCCGATGCACAAAATCGGATCGCTCACCGTCGCGCCGCCGGCCGCCGCGATGCACTCGCGCAAGCTGGTGCCGATTGGCACCGTCAGCGTCTTCGGCTCCCGCACCGCGCCGGCGATCGTCAGGGTTTTGCGGATGACCGGACGGCCTTCTGCCGCCGCCGCGATATTGACGAACGTCTCGACGTTACAGACGACCGCACCGACTTGGAGCGGAATGCCCGTCGGCGGAATCAGCCGGCCCGTCGTGGTGTAAACGAGATCGTATTCGTCGCCCGCCGGATAGTAGTCGCCGAGCAGATGCACGCGCACCGCGGTGCCGTGGCAGGCCGCCTCGACGGCTTCCACCGCATGCGTGTTCTTGGCCTTGATGCCAACGATGCCCACGCCCGCGCCAAGCGCCTCCATCGCGAGTTGCATGCCCTTCACCATCTCGCGGGCATAGCATTCCATGACGACGGCGTCCTTGTGCAGCAGCGGCTCACACTCGGCTCCGTTGGCGATCAGCGTGTCGGCCTTGGCCGCGAGTTTCACCGCGGTTGGAAATCCACCGCCACCCGCGCCAACAACGCCGGCCCGACGAACGAGATCAACAAGATTGGTTGCCATCACGAGCGGTATGCGGACGCGTTCTCTCCGCTGCAAAATTAAAAACGCGCACCCCTTTCGCGGGATCGGATCCGTGCGTTCGGCCCCGCCGCGCCTACCGAACCGGCAGCAGCGGCGACTTATCGCCGAGCCAGACGAGCGCCCGCGGAACCACATTTTCCAAACCCGGCGTATCCTCGGAGTGCGGGCTGAGGGTCAATACGCGCCCCTTCCCGAACGGCGCATACACCGCCGCCGGCGAATTAACCATCACGCCGACGGGCGTGTTGTTTTTCGCGAACTCCGTGCGAAAAAGCGCGGCCACGCGGTAGGGAGGGAGATCGGCGCGCCCGAGAGGTTTGATGATCGGTCCGTTGTTGTAGCGAATCGTAAACACATCCTTCACCGGTCCGAAAAGTCCGCGCCCCTCGTCGGTGAGCTCCGCGCGCACCATGCCGCCGCCCCGCTGCCACTTGGGCGAGACCGTCTTCGCGTTGAGAATGCCGAGGCCCCACTCAAACCCCGCGCACGCGAGATACGCCCCGGCACAGATTCCAAGATATCCGCCACCCCGCTCGACAAACTCGCGGACATTTTTCCGGCCGGCCTCGCCGATGGCTCTCGATTGGGCGCTCCCGCTGCCACCCGAAAAAATCACGACGTCGAACTCCGACAGATCGCGCGTGCCCATCTCGGCCGCTTTCACGGAAGTCACTTTCGCGCCGGCAAGTTGTTCGGCCCGTTGCGTGACGGCGGCGATACCCTTCGCCCCCGAGCCGTCGCCCTCGTAAATCGCGATCTTCAGCGGGCGCACCTTCATCGGCGCAGCGAAGACGTTCGCGGGATTCGGCGGAGGCGCGTCAGCAGCGGCCCGCCCAACGGGGCCGGAGATCACGAACGCGAGAAACCAGACAAGAGCGATGCGTTTCATTGCCGCTACAAAAGCACCCGCCGAGCATAAAACAAAAGAGAAAAGGCGCACCGCTTTCGCGGTGCGCCTTGGTAAGGGAACGAACGGTCAACAAGGACCGCGCGGAGATCGAAGGGACTTCTTAGTAGTCCATACCGCCGCCGCCGTGGCCGTGGCCACCGCCAGCAGGCGCTTCTTTCTTTTCCGGGATCTCGGTGATCATGCACTCGGTCGTCAGGAGGAGACCGGCGATGGAGGCCGCGTTTTGGAGCGCGGTGCGGGTGACCTTCGTCGGGTCAACGACGCCGGCCTTCACGAGGTCCTCATACTTGTCGGTCGCGACGTTGTAGCCGAAGTTGCCCTTGCCGGCGAGGATCTCGCCGACGACAACCGCGCCTTCAACACCAGCGTTCGAGCAGAGCATGCGGATCGGGTGCTCGATCGCGCGACGCACGATCTGGGAACCGATCTTCTCGTCGCCTTCGAGGACGAGAGCATCGATGGCCTTCGCAGTGCGGAGCAGCGCGACGCCACCGCCGGCGACGATACCCTCTTCAACGGCCGCGCGGGTCGCATGGAGAGCGTCTTCGACGCGGGCTTTCTTTTCCTTCATCTCAACTTCGGTGGAGGCACCGACGTTGATGACAGCGACGCCGCCGGCGAGCTTGGCGAGGCGCTCTTGGAGCTTCTCGCGGTCGTAGTCGGAAGTGGTCTCGTCGATCTGGCGACGGATCTGCTTCACGCGGCCTTGGATGTCGGAGCCCTTGCCGGAACCTTCGACGATCGTGGTGTTTTCCTTGTCGACGACGATGCGCTTGGCGCGGCCGAGGTCGGCAATGGTGAGGCTCTCGAGCTTGAGGCCGAGATCTTCGGTGATGCATTTACCACCGGTGAGAACCGCGATGTCCTCGAGCATGGCCTTGCGGCGATCGCCGAAGCCTGGGGCCTTGACGGCGCACACATTGATGGTGCCGCGGATCTTGTTCACGACGAGGGCCGCGAGGGCTTCGCCTTCAACTTCCTCGGCGATGACGAGGAGGGGCTTGCCGCTCTTAGCGACAACCTGGAGGAGGGGAAGGAACTCTTGGAGGTTCGAAATCTTCTTCTCGTGGATGAGCACGTAGGCGTCCTCGAGGACGGCCTCTTGGGCTTCCGCGTTCGTGGTGAAGTAGGGCGAGAGATAGCCCTTGTCGAACTGCATACCTTCGACGACATCGAGAGTGGTCTCAATGGACTTCGCCTCTTCGACGGTGATGGTGCCGTCCTTGCCGACCTTATCCATGGCGTCGGCAATGATGTTGCCGATGGTGTCATCCCAGTTGGCGGAGACCGTCGCGACTTGGCGGATTTCCTCACGGTCGGAGACCTTCTTGGAAATACGGGCGAGTTCCTTGACGGCGGCCTCGACGGCCTTGTCGATACCGCGCTTGAGGAAGATCGGATTCGATCCGGCGGTGACGTTCTTGAGACCCTCGCGGTAGATGCCCTCGGCGAGGACGGTCGCGGTGGTGGTGCCGTCGCCGGCAGCGTCGGAAGTCTTGGAAGCGACCTCCTTCACCATCTGTGCGCCCATGTTCTCGTAGGGATCGGGAAGCTCGACTTCCTTGGCGACGGTGACGCCGTCCTTGGTGACGGTCGGCGAACCGAATTTTTTGTCGATGACGACATTGCGGCCCTTGGGCCCGAGGGTGACTTTGACCGCGCGGGAGAGGAGCTCGACGCCGCGGAGGATTTTCTGACGAGCTGTCTCGTCGAAGATGAGTTGTTTAGCAGCCATGTGGATAAATTTTGGGTTGAGTGATTAAAGGAGGTGCCGCGCGGTTCAGCCAATGATGCCGAGGATGTCGTCTTCGCGCACGAGCGTGTATTTCTTGTCGTCGATCTTCACTTCGGTGCCGCCGTATTTGCTGATGAGCACCTTGTCGCCGACTTTGACTTCGAACGTGGACATTTTGCCGTCCTCGCCCTTCTTGCCGGTGCCGAGAGCGATGACTTTCGCCTCCTGCGGTTTTTCTTTGGCGCTGTCCGGAATGATGATTCCGCCGCGAACTTGTTCTTTTTCTTCGATGTGCTCGACGAGAACACGATCACCGATGGGCTTGATTTTGACGTTGGCCATATGTGGTTGGGTTATTTTTTGGACTAGAGGTGGATGTTTTTTGGGTTTTCGACCAAGCGAGCCCGCTGCGAACGAATCGCGGCGGGCTCACGTCGGGCTGAAAGTTATTTCTTCTTGTTGTTATCGTCGACGACCTCGAAGTCGGCATCGACCACGTCGGCCTTCTTCTCGGTTTTCTTCGTGGAGCCTTCGGGCTTCGCTTCGGCACCGGGCGCACCGGCGTCGGCGGTAGCTCCGGCTGCTTCCGTGGCCTTCTGCGCCGCTGCGTAAAGTTCACCGCCAAGGGCGGTGAGTTTTTCCATCGCGGCTTTCATGCGCGCGGCGTCGTTGCTCTCGAGATCCTTCTTCGCGTCGGCGATGGCGGACTCAAACTTGGTCTTGGTCTCGGCAGGAAGTTTGTCGCCGGCATCCTTGATGGTTTTTTCCATCTGGTAGATGGTCGAATCCAGTTGGTTCTTCGACTCGACGGCCTCTTTGCGTTTGCGGTCTTCCTCGGCGTGGAGCTCGGCCTCTTTGGTCATCTTCTCGACCTCATCCTTGGAGAGACCGGAGGAGCCTTGAATGGTGATCTTTTGGTCCTTGCCAGTGCCGAGATCTTTCGCGGAGACGTGGAGAATGCCGTTCGCATCGATGTCGAAAGTGACTTCGATCTGCGGCGTGCCACGTGGCGCAGGCGGGATACCGTCGAGTTTGAAGGTTCCGAGGGTCTTGTTGTCGCGCGACATTGGGCGCTCGCCCTGGATCACGACGATTTCAACGCCGGGCTGGTTGTCGCTGTAAGTGGAGAACGTCTGCGTCTTCTTGGACGGGATCGTGGTGTTACGCGGGATCATCGGCGTGGCGACTTGGCCGGCCGTCTCGATACCGAGCGTGAGCGGCGTGACGTCGAGAAGGAGCACGTCGCGGACTTCGCCCTTCAGCACGCCACCTTGCACGGCGGCGCCGATCGCGACGACTTCGTCGGGATTCACGCCTTGATGCGGGGCTTTGCCACCGAGCTTGTTGGCGATCTCGACGACCTTCGGCATACGGGTCATACCGCCGACAAGGACGAGCTCGTCGATCTGAGCAGAAGTGAGTTCGGCGTCCTTCATGCAGCTCTTGAAGGGCTGGAGGCAGCGCTCGAAAAGGGAATCGCAGATCTGCTCCATCTTCGCGCGGCTGAGCTGCACGTTAAGGTGCTTCGGGCCCGAAGCGTCAGCCGTGATGAAGGGCAAATTGATGTCCACCGATTGCGTGGAGGAGAGCGCGATCTTGGCCTTCTCGGCCTCTTCCTTCAGGCGCTGAAGCGCCATCGGGTCTTTGCGGAGATCGATGCCGTTTTCCTTTTTAAAGGTCTCAACCAGCCAACCGATCAACGCGTCATCCCAATTGTCGCCGCCGAGGTGGGTGTCGCCGTTGGTGGCTTTGACTTCGAAGACGCCGTCGCCGATTTCGAGCACCGACACGTCAAACGTGCCGCCGCCCAAATCGAACACCGCGATCTTCTCGTCCTTCTTCTTGTCGAGACCGTAAGCGAGCGAAGCGGCCGTCGGCTCGTTGATGATGCGCAGCACCTCCAGACCGGCGATCTTGCCGGCATCCTTCGTGGCCTGACGCTGAGAATCGTTGAAATACGCGGGCACCGTGATGACGGCCTGTGTGACCTTCTCGCCGAGATACGCCTCGGCATCGGCCTTCAGTTTGCCGAGCACAAATGCCGCGATCTGCTGGGGCGCGAATTGCTCGGCCTTGTCGCCGGACTGCACCTCGATGTAGGCGTCGCCGTTTTTGCCCTCGATGACTTTGAAGGGCATGTTCTTCGCCTCGGCGCTCACCTCGGAGAATTTGCGACCGATCAGGCGCTTCGCCGAAAAGACCGTGTTGCGCGGGTTGGTGACCGCTTGGCGTTTAGCCGCTTGGCCCACGAGGCGTTCGCCCGTTTTGGTAAAAGCGACGACCGACGGAGTCGTGCGTGCGCCTTCAGCGTTGGGGATGACCACGGGCTCTCCGCCTTCCATGACGGCCATGCAGGAGTTGGTGGTGCCTAGATCGATGCCAAGAATGCGACTCATGATGGCAACCCTCTCAGCAGTGCATGTGCCCGGGGTGACGCACCCGACTTTACTCACTGTTTAACAAGCATTAGAAAACTATCCGACCTCTTTCCGAAGTCCGCCGTTCCCTGTTTTTCAAGCCAAGCTGTCACACTCGTGTCCCACTTTTTGGCGCACGGCTCAACTCGGCGTCACAGTGACTCGCACAGTTGATATTCGTGACTCGTTTCCTACGGTGCGCGCATGGAAATGGAAATAACGCTGCCCGACGAAGTGCCCGTCATGACTCTGCCCAACGTCGCGTTTTTCCCGCAAGCCCTCCTCCCGCTCCATATTTTTGAGCCCCGCTATCGGGAAATGCTGCGCGACGTGCTCGCCACCAATCGCCTCTTCGCCGTCGCCGGCCTCAATCCTCGCGCCCTCGGCGAACCGGGACAGTTTGAGCCCCCTCACCGCATCGCCAGTGTCGGTATCGTGCGAGCCTGCCAGAAGAACGACAACGGCACCGCCAACCTCCTGCTCCAAGGTCTCTGTCGCGTGGAAATCGCCGCCATCGTCGCCGACGAGCCCTACCGCCGCATCCGTATCCGCGCTCTCGCGAGCCAACCCGGCGCCACCGACGACGGCAACGCCCTGCTCCGCCGGGAACTCGCCCGCCTAATCTCGTTGAAACTCAAACTTGCCGCCGCCGGTGGCAAAGATTCCGGGCCGGGCGAAATGGCGGCCTTCTTGAAAACCGTCGACGACCCCGACGCCTTCGTGGACATCGCCGCTTTCAGCCTGTGTGAGGATGTGAAGCTGAAGCAAAAACTCCTCGAAACCCTCGATGTCCGTCGCCGCCTCGAACTCTTCACCGAGCGCGTCCGCGGTGAGATCGCCGACCTCAAGCTCCGCCGCAAACTCCAAGGCCGCCTCGCCGACGACCACATCGCGGACAATTGAAAACAAGAAACCCCGCGGGCGGCGAAGCCACGCGGGGTTCTTAAACTGGAGCCGAGCATCGGAATTGAACCGACGACCCACGCTTTACGAAAGCGTTGCTCTACCAACTGAGCTAGCTCGGCATCTGGCAGAAGTGCGGAAGAAACTCGCCGCCCCTGTAAGCGCAAGCTTCATTTTCCCATTCATCCACCGTGCCGCCGCTCGCCACCGATCTCTTCGACTACTCGCTCCCGCCTCATCTCGTCGCGCAGACGCCGGCCGCTCGCCGCGACCAGTCGCGCCTGCTCGTCGTCGATCGAGCCGCCCGCACCCTCGCTCACCACACGTTTGCCGACCTCCCGCAGTTTCTCCGCGCCAGCGACACTCTGTTCCGCAACAACGCCGCCGTCCTGCCCGCCCGGCTCTATGCGCGCCGCCCGACCGGCGGGCAGGTCGAATGCTTCCTCCTCCGCCCCGTCGACGGCGAACGCGTGTGGCGTTGCCTCATCCGTCCCGGCAAAAAACTTCCGGTCGGCGCCACATTCGCCCACGAGACGGGCGCGTTCACCGGTGAAATCCTGTCCAAGTTCGACGACGGGTCGGCGCTGGTTCGCCTCAGCACACCCAACGACGAGCCCATCACCACCGTCGCCAACCGCCTCGGTGAAGTTCCCCTCCCTCCCTACATCGAGCGTGCCGACCGCTCCCACCGCAGCGAAGACCTTGCGCGCTACCAAACCGTTTACGCGGACCGCGCCCGTCAGGTCGCCATCGCCGCGCCCACCGCGGGCCTGCATTTCACCCCCGAAATCTTCGCGGCTCTCGCTGCCCAAGGCGTGCACACCGCCGAGATCACGCTCCATGTTGGCCTCGGCACCTTCAAGCCGATCATGACCGACACTATCGAGGCCCACGAGATTCACCGCGAGCTCTACGAACTTCCTCCAGCCACCCAACGCGCGCTTTTCCCGCCATTCGCCGGCCGCCGCATCGCCGTAGGCACGACCAGCGTGCGCAGCCTCGAAAATTTTTTATCTCTGCACTCCGCGCCCCTCGCCGACGAACGGACCCACCTCGCTGAGGCGGACACGTTCATTTTCCCTCCTCGCGAATTCCGCGGCGTCGACGCTCTCATCACAAATTTTCACCAGCCCCGCTCCACGTTGCTCTGCCTGGTGGCGGCCTTCCTCGCTCCCGGTTCGACCGACGGCATCGCCTGGCTGCGTGAAATCTACGCCAAGGCCATCTCTCGCGAATACCGTTTTTTCAGCTACGGAGATGCGATGCTGATTCTGTAGTCCGGCCCGATACCGATCCTAGTTCCGTGCGGCGAGCTCCCGGTATTTTTCGACTCTCACGCTCTCATTTCCATCAAATGTAACATTTTCAGTTGCATTTAAATCGATCCTGAATTTTCTCCGTTTCATCACGCACTAACACCTCCCGCTTCAACCGCTCTCACTTAACACCACCTCTCCCGTGAACCTCCGCACCACACTTCGCGCCGCCGCCTTCGTGCTGCTGCTCGCCACCGTGGGATTCTGGGCGGCTAAAGGCGCCCACCGCGGCTGGACCCAAAACCGCGTGCAGGTCTCCGGAACCGACGAAGTCACCGGCATCGTCTTCACCGCCTACGAGGATCGTTTTGTTCCCGGCGTCGAAGTCCTTGGCGCCGGCGTCGCACTCTCCGCGGCCCTCGCTGCCGCCTCCTTTTTTGTCCGTTCACTTCCAACTCAGAAATCCAATCCATGAAAACACTACTCCTCCCACTCCTCGCCTCGCTCAGTCTCGCCGCCACTGCCGTCGCAGCGCCGGTCTCGTTCGATTTCAAGGACCCAAAAGGCGTCAATGCCATCCAGTTCTCCCTTGATTCCGTGCTCGAACCGATCGCCGGCACCGCCTCCGGCATCACGGGCAAAGTCAATTTCGACCCAGCCAACCCCGGCGCCACCACTGGCAAGATCGTAGCCGCTACGAAATCGCTCGTCGTCCCCAACTCGATGATGAACGACCATCTCCTCGGCAACGACTGGCTCAACGCCACCGCCAATCCCGAGATCACTTTCGAGCTCACGAAGCTCGCCGGAGCGAAGACGACCAAGAATGTCACCACGGCCACCGCGACCGGCAAATTCACCCTGAAGGGCGTGACCAAAGAAATCAAAGTTCCGGTCACCCTCACCTACCTCGCCGATGCCTTCGGCAAACGGATCAACAAACCCGAAGTCAAAGGCGATCTCCTCGTCGTGCGTGGTGATTTCACCATCAACCGGGGCGACTACGGCATTCAGCCCGGCAAGAACGAGGACAAGGTGAATCCCGAGATTAAACTCTCCCTCGCGGTCGTCGGCAGCGCGCCCAAAGCCTAAACCTGATCGGCTCCACGCCCCCACCCTTCCCCGGACGGCCCCCCAAAGGCCGTCCTTTCTTTTTTCAAAACCTGCCGCACACTGCCGAAACAACTATGACCGAAGACGAACTCCAGACGCTCATCGAAGACGCGACCGCCGACTTCGCCCTCGGTGATGCTGAGACCGCGATCGCCAAACTCAACCGCGCCACCGTCGCGGCCCCGGAGTCGTTCGAGGCGTGGCATGCCCTGGCCGAGGTTAATTTTTCCCTGCGCCGCCTCGATGCCGCCCTCGCCGCCGCCGAGCGCGGCCACGCCCTGCGCCGCGCCGATCTTTTTATCAATACCACGCTCTCCCGCATCTGGATGGAGCGCGGCGACAAAACCCGCGCCGAGCATTTCGGCGCCCAAGCCAAAATCGCCGACTGGAAGCAACAGCTGAAAAACCCGCCGACACCCGACGCAGGCGGCTTGCGTTGAGGCCCGTTGACAGCGTTCACGGCGAACCCGTAATTTCCGCGCCTTATGGAAACCCCGGCCTACGTGTTGGAGTTTGAGAAGCCGCTTCGTGAGCTCACGAAGCAGCTCGATGAACTGCGTCAGCAATCTATTGAGACCAGTGTCGATCTCACGAAGGAGATTCGTGGCATCGAAGCGAAGATCGACGCTACCCGCCGCGACATCTACTCGAACCTCACGCCCTGGCAAAAAGTCCAAATCGCGCGCCACCCGAAGCGGCCCTACGCCCTCGATTACGTCGCGGCCGTCTGCGAGGGATTCCAAGAACTCCACGGTGATCGCCAGTTTAAGGACGACCAAGCTCTCATCGGCGGCACCGCATTTTTCAACGGCGATGCCGTAATGATCATCGCCCAGCAGAAGGGTCGCGATCCCAAGGAGCGCATCCTCCGCAATTTCGGCATGGCCCAGCCGGAGGGTTACCGGAAAGCGCTCCGACTGATGAAAATGGCGGAGAAATTCAGCCTGCCCGTCATCACGTTTATCGACACGCCCGGAGCCTTCCCCGGCATCGAGTCCGAAGCCCGCCACGTTTCCGAAGCCATCGCCGTTAACCTCCGCGAGATGGCGATGCTGCGCACCCCGACGATCTCCGTCGTTGTCGGCGAAGGCGGCTCCGGCGGAGCCCTCGGCATCGGCGTCACCGACCGCGTCCTCATTTTCGAAAACAGCTACTACTCCGTCATCTCACCCGAGGGTTGCGCTGCGATTCTCTGGAAAGATGGCGCCAAAGCCTCGATCGCCGCCGAAGCCCTCAAAGTTAGTGCCGACCACCTCGAAAGACTTGGCGTCGTCGACGAAATCGTGCCCGAGCCCTCCGGCGGCGCCCACAACGACACCGCGCAAGCCGCCGCCGCGCTGAAGTATTCGCTGCACAAGCACCTCAACGACCTCCGCGCCCTCGACACCGAAAAGCTCCTCGACACACGCTACGAGCGCTATCGGCATCTGGGCGTTTTCGAAGAAGCCGGCGTCGTCAAAAGCTGAACCCTCAGGTCCGGCCCCAACCGGACTTTGCCATCAATGTGGGAGGGGCTTTACGCCCCGATTCCGCCCGTCACCGCCGCACGGTCAGCAACTCGATCTTCTTCGCGCGCGCCATCGAGGCGCCGATTTCGATCATCGCGCCCGAAATTCGCACATCCTCGGTCGCGACTTCGAAACGCCGCGGCATGCCGTCGATAAACTTCGCGACCACCGGCGCCACCTCGCGCCCGAGCACGCCGGCATAAGGCCCCGTCATCCCCACATCGCACATGAATGCCGTGCCCTTTGGCAACACACACGCATCCGCCGTCGGCACGTGCGTGTGCGTCCCGAGCACCGCCGTCACCCGACCGTCGAGGTGCCAACCCAGCGCGATCTTCTCGGACGTCGCCTCCGCATGAATCTCCACGATGATCGCGTCGGCCTGCCCTTTGAGTTGGTCGATCATCCGGTCGGCACACAGGAACGGGCAGTCGGCTTTCAGCCCCATGAACGTGCGTCCGAGCACCGTGAACACCGCGACGCGAAACCCGCGCTTTTCAATGATGAGATGATCCCACCCGGGATTTGACTTCGGGAGATTCGCCGGCCGACAGACATGCTCGATCTGCCCGATCTCGTTTTCCCAACCGCGCTGATCCCACACATGGTCGCCCAGCGTGATGGCATCCACGCCGCAGCCGAGAATTGACTTGGCAATCGCTCCGGTGATGCCGGCACCCGCCGCCGCGTTCTCACCATTCGCGATCACGAAATCAAGGCCGTGCTCGCTCCGCACGCGCGGCAGTTTCTCCGCCAAAATATCCCGACCGGGCCGGCCCACGATATCGCCGATGAAGAGCAGTTTTAACACGCCCGTCACCCTGCGAACGCCGACGCTGAGTGCCAGACAAAATCCTGCCCCTCACCCGCCGCTCTCCTGGAGTGAGCAAACGCCGCTGCGTCGCACTCACCCGCCGCTCCGGCTGGCCGCGAGTAGGTCGCCCAATTCCGCGAGACTCGGCAGCACCAAGTCGGGCGCAGGCTGCGCACGCGCGGCATCTGCCGCCGTGGCTTCGCCCGAGAGCACGAGCACACCAAGGGCGTTGGCGCGCTGGGCCATCAGGATGTCGGTGTAAATGCGGTCGCCGACCATAGCGACTTGGTCGGGCTGCAGGCCGTGTCGCGCGAGGATGCCGCTCAGCATTGTGGGATCGGGTTTGCCGAGCACGATGTCGGGTGCGCGCCCGGTTGCTTTCTCGAGGGCGGCGCAGAGCGAGCCGCAATCGACAAACACCGTCGGCTGGTCCGTGGGGCACACGAGATCCGGATTCGTGGCGACGTAGATTTTCCCCCGCTGAATCCACCACGCAGCCCGGCACAACCGCGAGTAGGTGAGCGTCATGTCGAAGCCCACGACGACCGCGTCGGGCTCGTCGTTCGCGTCATCGGCCGTGAGCTCAAATCCCGCCCCGCTGAATTCCGCCAACATGCTCGGCGTGCCGAGCGCGAAGATCCTTTTCGCCTGCGGATAACTCGTTTTGAGATGGTCGATGGTCGCCATCGCGGACGTGTAGAGTTCGTCGCGAGTGGCCGTGAGGCCCATCTTCGCGAGGTGCTTGAGATAGTCCGGCACGCTCTTCGACGGATTGTTGGTGAGAAACGAATAGCCAATGCCGAGCGCTTTCAGGCGCCCCAAAAAAGGCGCGGTCCACGGAAACAGCGTGCCTCCTTTGTAGATCGTGCCGTCCATATCGAGGGCGACGTGGGCGATGCGGCGGAGACGTTGCGGCGAAGCGCCCCCGAAGGGTGAGTTGGCCGGGACGTGGGAGGTGGAGGAAGTGAGCGGAGACATTTAGGAAGAAGCGCCTTGGTAACCGTGCGCCTTGGCGGGCCAGGCGAGGATAAACATGAAGGTGCCGATTGCGCCGATCGCCAGCAGCACGCCGAAACCGATGTTCCAGCCGTAGTGCTCGACCACATACCCGAGCCCGACGCCCGACACGAGGGTGCTGGCGTAGCCGAAGAGTCCGGTGAACCCCGCGGCGGTGGCAGCCGCGCGTTTCGTCGCCAGGTTGGCGGCCGTAATGCCGATCAGCGCCTGCGGGCCATAGATGAAGAAACCGGCCATCGCGAGAAACACCGTCGCGATCACCGGCGTGTTGCCCAATTGCCAAAAGAGCACCAGTGCCGCGACCGCACCGATCATGCAGAACACGCACATCCGTGCGCCGCGGCCTTTGAAAACTTTGTCCGTCGCCCACCCCGCCAGCAGCATGCCGACGATGCCGGAAACCTCGAACGCACCGACCATCCAGCCGCCTTTGTGCACGGGAAAATGTTTCATCTCCTTCAGCAACGTCGGGCCCCAATCCAGCACCGCAAATCGCAAAATATAGACGAAGAAATTCGCGAGAGAGATATACCAGATGTAGGGGTTCAGAAACACTTGGTGCTTCACAAACTCTTTGTAACCGGCGGACGTGCGGTCCTCGTGGTCACCTTCCTTGGCTCCCTCGACTTTGATTTCGGGCAAGCCGACGGAAGTCGGTGTGTCGCGCAACAGGATGAACAAAATCAAACCGGCCACCGTGCAGAGAATCGCCGGGCCGAAGAAGCACCAGCGCCAACCGAAGGCCACGATGTAGCCGCAGAAAACGCCGGCCACCGCCGCACCGATCGAGTGCGACGTGTTCCAGATCGACATCTTCGTCGCGAGTTCTCCCGGCGGAAACCAATGCGTCATCAGCCGGCAACACGGCGGAAAGCCCATTCCCTGCACCCAGCCGTTAATCATCCACGCCACGCCAAACCAGAGCACCGCCGAACTCATGCCGAAGAATACGTTCGCTCCCACCGAGAGCAGCAGGCCGGTAACCATGAAGTAGCGGGCATTGGCGCGGTCGGCCCACATGCCGTTCACAAAACGCGACAGCCCGTAGAGCAGACCGTGCAGCGTGAGGAACAGACCGAGGTCCGCCTTCGTGATGCCGAGATCCGTCTGCATTGCCGGCATCGCGAAGCTGAGGTTCTTGCGCACGAAATAAAACGCCGCGTAGCCGAACATCGTCGCGATGAGCGTGCGGTATTGCCAGTAGCGGAATTTGGCGGCGACGTCCGCCGCGGCGGTGGGGTTGGGAGCGATCATGAAAGTAGAAAATAGTTGGCCGGGGCTCAGGACGGCCACACACCGTCAGCCCCAAACATCGTGGCCAAGCAGTCGTCGAGCAACCCCGCCCGCATCGCTAGGTCGAGCACCGTGAAGCGCCGCCGGATGTGGTAGGCACGCCTAAAACCCTCCCGTAGACGCGGACGCGAAATACCGATTTGCTCCGGGTCCGTCGGCGCACCCACGAGCACCAGACGTCGTTTCAACTCCGCATAGGGCACGAGCTGCGCCGTCACCTGCGCGCGCAGCGTCGGCCAGTCGGCGCGCAGTTGCGTAAGCTGGCACCGGAGCACGTCGCGCGACACGTGCTTCGCGCGCGTCTCCACCAAGGCGGTCTCCAGAAAATCCGTTCCCACGAATCGCTGCCGCACGTCGGCCTCGGCTACGGCCACCTCCGGCCATTGCGCGACGCTGCGCTCGATATCGAGTTGCTCCAGTGGACGGCGCAGGAGTTCTTCGTAGAAGGCGGTGACGGCGAGCGTGGCGATACCGACTTTGAAACCGTGCGACGGCGCCACTCCGTTCTGCGTGTGGTGCTCCATGTCCCACAAATGGCTGAACTGATGCTCCGCCCCCGAGGCCGGCCGACTCGATTTCGTCCACTGCATCGCGAAACCGCCGAGCATCAGGCCTTCGACGAGCGGCCCGATTGCCGTGACGTTGCCAGCACGCGCGCCGGCGGGATCGGCCAGGGAATCGCACAGCCCGCCCTGCACGATGTCCCACGCCCGCTCTTCGATGGGCTCGACCCCGAGCCCGTCGGCCAAAATCCAATCCGCCCCTGCCGTGATCTTGGCCTGTAAATCGGCGTAACCCGACGCCGTCATTTCCGGCGGCGCCGCGCGAATCACCTCGATATCCGCCACCACGGCGCGCGGCGCGGGACAATTGAAGGTCTGCTTCGCACCTTGGTAGGTGATCGACGCGCCGAAGGCCGTGTAGCCGTCCATCGAAGCCGCCGTAGCCACACACAAATAACCGGGACGCCCGGCCCGGTGCGCCGCGAGTTTCACGAGGTCGTTGACCGTGCCCGAGCCCACCGCGACCGGAATCGCGTCGTGCAGCCGGAGGGCGGACTCCAATACCTCCACAAAACGAAACTCCGCGTAGAGCGCCGGATCGGTGTAGATGAACGGCGCGACGCAGTCCACCTGCGCGGACGTGAGCGCCGCGCCCACCGCACCGCCGGTGAGTGTATGGGTGGTGGCGTCAGCGACAATCACCGCCCGGCAGCCGGGAAACTGTTCGCGAAACACGCGTCCCGTCTCGCTCAAGACGCCGCGGCCGACGACGAGTGCCCGCGTCTCGCGGGCCGAGCCGAGCGCGTCAGCCAGGGAAAGTTTTGTCGCCGCGCGTCGCGGGGTGGAGCAGGCTGGAGCCGTCGTCATTATTTTTTCTTGGCCTGTTTTGCCGCTTAGCAGGCTTTGATTTCGCGCAACGTCACGTCCGGATAGTCAGTCGCAAACGACATGACGCCAAGTTCGAGCAACTTGCCGTAGACCGACGCATGCGTCGTGTAAGGGAACGTCTGAAACACCACGCCGTGCGCGCGCAGCTCCTCGCCGACTCCGCGCAAGAACGCGTTGCGCAGCCGAAACGGATTGTCCGCCGGACTCGCATCGGTCGGCGGCGCCCACGTGTCCTCGGTCTCCTTCGGATACACGTGCACCTGCACCTGCGTTACGCCCGCAAATTTCGTTTTCCGCAGCTCGGCAAAATCTTTGCTCAACTCCGCCTCGTTGCCGTGCATCCACAGCAACGTCTCCGATTCCGGCATCAGCGCTTTCCACGCGCGGATTTCCTCCACCTTGCGCGACGCGAGCACGATTTGTTTCTCGATCTCATACTTCCTCACCTCCGCCGCGAGCCGGGGAAACTCGATGCTCTTGATATCCATATAAAGGTGACGCTCCGGCCGGCCGCGCATCAGTTCAAAAATCTTGGTCATCGGCACGACCCGCCGCCCCTTGAACTGTTCGCCCTTCCACGAACCGACATCCAGCTCGGCGAGCTCGGCGAACGTGAGATCCTTTACGCCCTTCTTCTTGAGCGCGGGCGATGCGTCATTCACGACGCGGGCAAAGTTGTTGTCGTGAAACGGCACGATCACGCCATCCCTCGTCATTCGCAGGTCGCACTCGGGAAAAATGCCGAGCTGCCACGCCAGCTCGAAGGCCTCCACAGTGTTTTCCTCGGCCAAGTCGCCCACCCCGCGATGCCCTTGGATGATGATGTGTTCGCACGGGATGTGGTCCGTGATGTTCCACACCTTCGCCGGCGCGGCTTTGATCGGAGCACTGGCCTGAGCGGACGCAATCGCAGTCAACAGACCGACGGTGCACACGCCGATCGCGAACAAGGAGGCGTGTTTCATTTTTTGGATTTCTTGATCTTGGACGGTTTCCACCCGGAGAGCTCGGGCGCCGCCGACAACGCGATCGCCGCCGCCTCGTCGATGATGAGCGATTTGAGCAACCCGCCCCGCACCGCCGCGATGATCGCCGCCGAACGATCGCTGCCGGAAACGACGCCGATCACCTGCGGAATCTTGCGCATCTGCTCCACCTGCACACCCACCACGCGGTCGCGCCACGGTGAGACACACTCCTTGCCATCGACATCGACAAAGCGCCCGCAAAGCTCGCCCACCGCGCCCAGATCTCGCAGCTCGGCCAGCGCATCCGCGCTCAGGACACCACGCTCGACAAACACGGAATTCTCCAGCGTGCCGAGCCCGACGATCGCCACCTTGGCCCGCCCCAATTGCTCATGCACTTGGCTGACCTGCGGTAGTTTCAACAACGCATCACGCGTGCGTTTTTCGGGTAGGAAAGCCGGCGTATTCAGCGCCGAAAATGTGCCGCCGAGCCTCTGCGCCATCACCCGTCCGACTTCCTGCGCATCGAACGCATTCACCGTCGAATCGACGCTACCCATCGCCTGCACGATCGTCAGCGCCTTCGCCCGGCCGGCCGGCAAGTGATGCACCAGTTCGTGAATCGTCCGTCCACCCGCCAACGCCACGACGTCGTTCGCCGCAATCAACTCATCCACCACGGGTGCCGCAAAATGTCCGATCGCCCGCCGCAGATCGCCCGCCTCCAGTCCGTCGCTTGCCTTGATGACGACGGCCAATCCCAACCCGAGTTGCGCACGCAAGCGGTCTTCCAGTTCGCGTCGCCGCGGATCGTAGTCCGCCACCGTGATCCGCACGATGCCCCGCTCCCGCGCGAGCGCGAGCAACCGCGAGACCTTGGCCTGCGATACTTTCGCGAACCGCGCCACGTCGCTCTGCCCCAACCCGTCCAGATAGTAGAGCCGTGCCACCAATCGCAGTCGGTCGTCAGAATAATCATTCAGCATGGAAATCATGCTGTTTTGCCTGCGCCGTCGCTGTCAAGCCACGGCCGGACGGGCTCTACCTGAAACCCGATTCCCTGCATATCTGTTCAGTGAATAGCGATTCGGCGGCGTGACCTAATCGTTGCCGCCGTGCCCTTGACTCACGTCGCTTCGCCCGACTACCTATTGAATTGTAATTCTGCATGTTTATTCATGCACGTTTCCAACCCCTGACCACGCTCCCATGATCGCCTCCCTCCGCCTGCTTCCGAGCATCCGCCATCGTCTCGCGTCCCTGTTCGCTGCTCTCCTCGTTGGGTGCGTGCTGGCCGGCGCACTCTTTGCCCCGGCCCACGCGCAACCAGCGTCCACCGGCACGGTTGAAGGCCGCGTCTTCAACGCCGCCACCAAAGCCTACGTGCGCAATGCCGAGGTGCGTATCGAAGGCGCGAATCTCGTCGCCTACACTGAAGACGCCGGCTTCTACCGGCTCACCGGCGTCCCGGCCGGCTCCGTTACGCTCGCGGTGAGCTACACCGGTTCTCAGAGCGCCACCGCCACCCTCACGATTTCTCCGGGGCTCACCGCGACACGCGATTTCGAACTCACGAGTGCCGTTTTTTCCCCGACCAGCGCCGCCGCCGACAAAGCCATTGTCGAAATGGGCGCCTTCGTCGTCTCCACCGAGCGCGAGGGCAACGCCAAGGCGATTATGGACCAACGCGCCGCGCTCAACGCCAAGAGTGTTGTCGCCACCGACAACTACGGCGACCTCACCATGGGCGATGTCGGCGAGTTCATGAAGTATCTCCCCGGCGTCGCGCTCGACTACCTCGAGGTCGACACCAACGCCGTGCGCATCGGCGGCCTCGATCCGAAATACGCCACCTTCACGCAAGACGGCAACCGCATGGCCGCCGGTAATCCGTCCTTCGACGCCAACAGCCGCGCGAACACCTTCGAGCAGATGTCCATCACCGGCATCGAAGCCATCGAGGTAAACAACACCCTCACTGCGAGCATGGACGCCGACTCCGCCGCCGGAAATGTGAACATGCGCAGCAAAAACGCCTTCGACCGTAAGGGCCGCTCCCTCGTCTACCAAGCCTACGCCATGGGCACCTCCGATGCGATCACCCTCGCCCGCAGCTACCTCCCCGACGACCGGAAGCACCACAAGGTTTTCCCTGCCGGCCAGCTCGGCTACGCCGATGTATTTTTCAACGGCCGCCTCGGCGTCGAAGCCAACACTAGTTTCAACAAGTCCTTCATTTTCCAGGACCGTCACCAGCTCGAGTATAACTACACCAACCCCGACCGCCCCGTCATCACCGGCCTCATGTGGCGCCCCGGCCCCAAGGTCGCCACGCGCATCGCCGGCACCTTCAGCCTCGATTTCAAGGTCGCGCCCGACCTCGTGTTTTCGCTCCGCAGCAGCTACTCGCACTACGACGTCGAGTTCTTCAACCAATACACGTGGCTCCGCGCCAATGTCGCTCAGATCACGCCCGACTCCACCCTCACCAAAGTCACCGCGCTCGCCACCGCCAACGCCAACACCCGTCTTGGCACCGAGTATTCCCACCGTCACAATTATCAGGATACCTATACCTTCGGCCCGAAATTCGAATACAAGCGTTCCACGCTCACCCTCACGCTCGGTGGCAGCTACTCGCGCTCTCTGACGAAGAATACCGACATGGAAGACGGCTTCTTCCGCAATACCAACACCCGCCTCACCGGCATGAGCTGGTCGGCCGAGCGCAGCGGCACCGACGAGACCGCGTGGACGCTCCGTCAAAACTCCGGCCGCCCGTGGTCTTCCGCCGATAGCTGGGGTCGCGACGACGCCTTCGCGAACAACATCCTCAGCAACGCCAACCAGGGCAAAGCCCAGAACTTCGCCGGTTACCTCAACGCGAAAAAATCCCTCCGCCTCCGCGAACTCCCCGTCGAATTGAAGACCGGCATCGCCGCCCGCCTCTCGACCCACGCCCTCACTTCGGGCGATCAGCAGTGGACCTACGTCGGACCCACCGGAGCCGCCGCCGGCCAGCTTTCCTCACCCGTGCTCGCCACGCAGAACTACAAGTTCGATCCCCAAATGGGCGGCAATGTCATCGAGCAAAACTGGCGCGCCGACGACAACTACGGCATGTATCGCCTTTACCAACAGCACCCGGATTATTTCCTGCCGAACACGGTCACCAATTTCCGCAACAAACTGATCGGCGCCCGTTCCGTCAAAGAACAGATCGATTCCGCCTACGTCGAAGGTAACACCCGCTGGCAGAAATTCCGCTTCAACGCCGGCCTCCGCTACGAGCGCGCCCGCACGGTCGGCCGCGTCTTCGATCCCCTCCCCCGCGCGCGCGTCGTCGCCGCCGGTTACACCGTCGATGCCTCCGGCGCCGCGAACACCATTCCCGGCATTCTCTATCAATATCGCAACGGTGAGCGCGACTCCCGCTACGGCGACTATGGCAACCTCTTCGCCAGCGCCGGCGCGAAATATTCCTTCAGCCGCAATCTCGTCGCCCAGCTCTCCTCCAGCGAATCCATCCTCCGCCCGAACTACGACAACCTCGCCGGCATCACCACCATCAACGAGACCACCCAAGTCATCACCGTGCCGAACCCTAATCTCAAGCCCGAGCTCTCCCGCAAATCCTACGCCAGTCTCCAATATTACTTCGAGCCCGCCGGCATGATCGGTGTCTCCGCTTATCGCCTCGACGTGAAAAATCAGCTCTCCGCCCGCACCTCGGTGAGCGCCGAGACCGCCGGTTTCGCCGACAATCCCGAATACTCCGCCTATGACTTCCTCTCCTATGTGAATGGTGACGGCGCCCAGCACACCAACGGCGTCAGTGCCGAATATAACCAGCAGATGGTCTTCCTCCCCGGCGCCCTCCGCGGACTCAGCCTCTTCGGCTCCGTCACCCGCACGATCGCCGACCGCCAGCAGCTCCGCCTCGCCCCGAAATCCGCCAACGGCGGTGTGCGCTTCCGCTACCGCAATTTTAACGTCCAGCTCCGCTCCACTTGGCAGGCCGCCCGCCTCATCTCGTCCAGCACCACCGTCGTCAACGGCGATGTCTGGGCGAAGGAACGCCTCCTCATCGACCTCAGCGGCGGCTACAAACTCACCCCGCGCCTCGAGCTCATGCTCAGCGTGCGCAATCTCCTCAACGCCCCCGCCGTCCAATACTCCAACGAGCCCGGCCGCCTCCAACTCTTCGACGTCTACGGCTCCCTCTGGAATTTCGGTATCAAGGGCACGTTCTGACGCGACCACACCTCCGACCGGAGCGCGTTTTCCCGACCGCCGCTTTTTCTTTTTCCGAACCTGGGTGGGGCTTGGTGCCCCGACTCACCGCGTTCACTCGCACCCTGACCCTTACGATCCCCCTGAGCGGATACACTTTTGGTGAAAATGGCCGCAACGGGAAGGCCGTGGGCAGCATCGCAGGGCGGCGATTATGGCGCGCTACACGTTGGACGAAACGAAACTACGGATCGAGATCGTGCCGGCCAAGGGCCACACGGTGCACGGCGAGCAGGTCGCGGTTACCGCGATGTGCAAAAGCTCGGGCTGTGGGCGCGGATCCGCGCCGAGCGCGCGCTCGATCCGCGGCGGGACCGCACGCGGGGCTTAGCGCCCGAGGTGAGGGCAGCTCAGCTCGTCGTCAGCCTGTGCTGCGACGGAGTGAGCCTCGCCGACGCCGAGCGCCACCAGGCGGACAACCAAGCATTCTACACCCTGGCTGCGCTCGCCTACAACGTGCTGACCGCGCTGAAATTGATCGGAACTGCCCGCCGACCATCACGGCTGGCGCGTGCGCACGCTCATCGGGCACCTGCTGACCCTGCCGGCCAAACTCTCGCGTCACGCCCGCGGCCTGGTCCTGCGCCTGTATTGTCCGGCCGTTCATCTGACCTGGTGGTGGCAGTGGCACGAACGCCACACGCTCGCCTAAACTGGCCGCTGCCACGACGCTGCTCAAATTCCGCCGCCTGCTGGAGACGCACGATCTGTGCAAAGCGCTCTTCACCGCGATCAACGCCGACCTCACCGCGCGCGGCCTGTTCTTGCGCGCCGGCACGTTGATGGACGCCACGCTCATCGCTGCGCCCTCCTCGACCAAGCATGAAAAACGGGCACGCGCCCCCGAGATGCACCAGACCAAGAAGGGCAACCAGTGGTATTTCGGACTGAAAGCCTACATCGGCGCAGACCGGGACAGCAAACTCGTGCACACGGTCGTCGTCGCGGCGACGAACGTCGCTGACATAACCCACACGGCCGCCCTGCTGCACGGCGCGGAAACCCAAGTGCACGCCGACGCCGGCTACACCGGCGTGGAAAAACGCCCGGAGATCGTGGCACTGCCACGCCGGATCGACTGGCAGATCGCCGCCAAGCGCAGCGTGATCCAAGCGCTGGCCGAAGGCGCGCCAAAGGATGCGCACAAAGCCGTGGAGAAAGCCAAGGCGGCCGTGCGCGCTTTCGTCGCCCCCCTTCCTCATCGTGAAGAATCTTTTCCGCTATCGGAAAACGCGCTACCGCGGACGGGCGAAAAATGGGCACCAACTCCACACGCTCTTCGCTCTGGCCAACGTGGCGATCGGCGCGCACCCGGTCGCAATGTAAAGTGGCCGCCACCGCCCGCGTGGCAACGAAACGCGCCCGGCGCGCCACCCGCGCGCGACGAAGTGCCGCCACCGCCCGCGACTCTTGAGCGACCCTCGGCACCTCCGAGCGTTTCCAACTGAGAAAACCGGCCGATTCGCTTTATTCAGCGCCTCCCTAGGGAAGTTGGGATTACTCCCCTCGAAAGCCCATCGCCCTTCGCCGACAAAAAGAAGACGTTTTCCAGAGGTGCTAAACGAAGCAACGCTGTTCGGGCCCGCAAGACACGCGCAGGATTCGCCAACACACGCTCAGGGTGCGCGGTCGTTGTGACGTATACTGTCAGTATGACAACGACAGTGTGCCATCGGCCTTCCCGGGCATCGGCGCAAGAGTCGCCCGCTGCCCCCGCGCCCGGCCTGAGTGCCACGCGCTACCCGTGCCCCCGTCGCTCCCGCCTACTCTTGGTGTTCGCACTGACCGCCTCGCTGGGCATTCACGGCGGTATCATTTTCGGACTTGGGCGCCCGAAACCTAAGGTCGCCCGTGTCGCCGAAAAAAACCTCATCGCCCTCACCTTCACAATGCCCGACCTGAAGGACTTGGAGGAGCCCGAAGCGGCACCCAACGAGGACGCCGGCGTGAAACCCGATCTCGGCACCCCGGCCCCCATGCTGGCGGATCTTCCGCAAATTCCTCAACCGACGGATTTCGTGCAGCAGATCGATTTTTCGACGCTTATCGACCGCCCCGATCTAAGCATGGCCAAAGTCTGGACCATTCCCGAAACCATCCGGCGCGGCACGAAACCCGGTGAAGGCATGGGAAATATTTTCAATCTCGCCGATCTCGACCGCATCCCGGAGCCCGTCGTGCAACCCGCGCCGACCTTCCCGCCCGCACTCAAACGCGAGGCGAGCCAGGCGACCGTCGTCGTCGAGTTCATCGTCGATACCCAGGGGCGCGTTTCCAACGCCTTTGCGCTCGAGAGCACCCACCCCGGTTTCGAAGAAGCTGCCGCCGTGGGCGTCCAAAAATGGAGGTTTCGGCCAGGCGTGCGCGGCGGTGTCAAAGTGAACACCCGCATGCGCGTCCCCATCGTTTTCCGCATCGTCGGAAACGACGGCTAGGCCGCCGACCACCGCCGATTTACTCGAGCCCCAACGCCGTTCGGCCCACCGGCGAGATCATCTGGGGCGTCCACTGCGGGTCCCAAACGATATGAACCTTGGCCGAGGTCACCGTCGGCAGCCGCGCGATTTTCTCGCGCGCATCCTCGGCGATCACCGGCCCCATTCCACACCCGGGTGCCGTGAGCGTCATCTTGACCTCCACGACGTGCCCCGCCGCCGGCGAGCCCTCGATCGAGAGGTCGTAAACCAACCCCAGATCGACGATGTTCACCGGGATCTCCGGATCAAAACACGTTTTCAACGCCGCCCAGACGAGCTGTTCGCTGAATTCGCCCTCCACCGCCGTCTCGGTCGATACCGGCACGTAACCCCCGATCGCCGGCACATTTTCCTTCGCGATCCGCACCAGTCCCCGGTCGGTGCGCACCGTGACGTTGCCACCCAGCGTCTGTGTGATGAAGACCTCCGTGCCCGCGTCGAGCGTGACGATCTCGCCGGACGGAATCGCCGTCGCCGAACAAGCTGAAATCAATGTATGTGTCATGGTCGGCGAGTTTACTTCACAGAGAGGTTCAACGGCAACCGCGCATAGACGCCCTGTGGGTCGTTGAACGACCGCAGCACCTTCACTTCGTTTTCGATCCGCTGGGCAATCTGCATCGCGAGCCCGGGCGCACGTGCATTGTTCGGCACGATTTTCTCCACGAACTCCTGCACCGCTTCGAACAACTCCTTGGGCCGCGGATACTCCACCAAACGGTAGTCGGCGCCCAGTTTCGCCTGCTTGGCGGCATAGGCGATCGCGGTATCGAGACCGCCCAACTCGTCCACCAAGCCGAGTTTTTTCGCCTCGGCTCCCGACCAAACTCTTCCCTGCGCGATCTCTTCCACCTCTTCCCGTTTTAACTTTCGAGCCTCGGATACTTTGCCGACAAACTCGCCGTAGATCCAGTCTACCATCCGCTGAAAAACCGCCAATTCCTCGGGCGTCTTGGGCCGCGTGATGCTGATCACATCGGCAAATTTCCCGGTTTTCACGGTGTCAAAAGTAAGGCCGAAATCACTCGAAAGTTTCTTCACATCGAACTGCACACCGAACACGCCGATCGACCCCGTGATGGTCGTGGGTTCCGCAAAGATTCGGTCGCCGTAGGCCGCGATCCAATAGCCACCCGAGGCCGCATAGCTGCCCATCGAGACCACCACCGGCTTCACCTTTTTCGCGAGCCGGATCTCCCGCTGAATCGTCTCGGATGCCGACGCGCTGCCGCCCGGGCTGTTTACCCGCAACACGATCGCCTTCACCTCGTCGTCCTGACGCAGTTTCCGCAGCTCGCGGGAAAACCGCGATCCGCCGACATCGCCGACGTCGCCTTCGCCATCGACGATATCACCTTCCGCGTAGATGACGGCGATCCGCCCGCCTTTTCCGGACGATTCCACGGAATCGCCGAGTCCTCGCTCTGGCAGGTCGGTGATGTCCTTTGAGAGCTTCGCATAATCTGCGAGCGTGATTTGCTTGAAGGGTTTCTTCGAGCCAGCGCGTCCCGTTTTTGCCTTCAAGTCATCGTAGATCTCATCGCGGTAAGCGATCCGGTCGACGAGTTTCGCTCCCTTGGCCTGCTCGGGGCGGATCAATCCTTCCGTGTCCACCGCAGTCTGAATTTTCTCAACCGAAGTCGCCCGGCTGGGCGCGATGTCGGCGAGCACGCCACCCCAAATATCGTCCAAGAGTTTCTGCAGCTGATCCCGACTCTCCGCACTCATGTTCGTCCGGGTGAAAGGCTCGACCGCCGATTTGTATTTTCCCACGCGGGTCACCTGCACGCCGATGCCATATTTCTCGAACGCTCCCGCAAAGAACATCGGTTCACTCGCCAATCCCGGCATCATGATCATCCCGTAAGGATCAATCGCCACTTCACTCGCCGCTGACGCGAGGTAGTAGTCCTTCGTCGTCGCGGTCGTCAGGTAGGCCGTCACCGGTTTACCCGCCGCTTTGACTCCAGCCAACGCCGCGCGGACCTCTTTCAGCGCTGCGAAACCCGATCCGAAACTCGCGGGGCGCAGTCCTCCGGTAACAAAGACGCCCGCCACGCGTTCGTCTTTTGCCGCCGCGCGCAAAGCCCGCGTGACCGTGCGCAGTTGCAGCGTATCGTCATGCCCGCCGCCCAATGATCCGAAATCGATCGGCGGCGGCGCATCGGTGATATTGGAAGAAAGATCGAAGACCACGTAAGAGCCTTTTTCGAATTCCGGAGCCGCTTTCTCACCTCCGCTCATCGCGGCGATCGCCCCTACAAATCCAATGAACAAAAGGAAGGCGCCGCCCGTGAAAATGAACAGCGCGACCAGCGCGCCGAGCATCGAGGTGAAGAAATTTTTCATGCGAAGTTGGCACCGTAGCCGCTTTCCCCGCTTCCTCCAGTCGAAACACCCTCTTTGCCCCTGCACCGTCACCGTCACACCCTGTCACTCGTATCACCGCCACTTCGGGCGACGAACTGGTTGCGCCGAGCCGTGTCACCTTCATCGTAATTTTCTATGAGCGAGAATAGGCAAAAGGAACTCCTCACCACCAACCGCAAGGCTCTCACAATCAATCTCGACGAGCCCATCTACGGCACCTTCGCCGAAATCGGCGCCGGACAGGAAGTCGCGCGCATGTTTTTCCAAGCGGGTGGCGCATCGGGCACGATCGCGAAGTCCATATCGGCCTACGACATGTCCTTCAGCGATGCCATCTACGGCAAAGCACCCCGCTACGTCTCCCGCGAGCGCCTCGCGCTCATGCTCAACCACGAATACGAGCTGCTCCACGCGCGACTCGCCGCCCAGCGAAGTGACCGCACGACGTTTTTCGTTTTCGCCAACACCGTTTCCGCCCGGAATTTCAAAGGCACCAACGACGCCCACGGCTGGCTCGGTATCCGCTTTCAAGCCGAGCCCAACAGCCCGCCGAGCGATATCATTCTCCACGTGCGGATGTGGGACAAAGAGAACGTCCTCCAGCAACAGGCGCTCGGCATCATCGGCGTCAACGCCATCTACGGCGCGTTTTACTACCGCGACGATCCGCGCAAGTTCATCGCCTCGCTCCTCGACAACTTGTCTCCCGACCGCATCGAGGTCGACATGCTGAAGTTCACCGGGCCCGCCTTCACCCATGTCGACAACCGCCTCATGGCCCTCGCCCTCGTCCAGAACGGCCTCACCAACGCCGTGATGTTCGGCCCCGACGGGGAAGTGCTGCAGCCCTCGGAAGTGCTCTACAAAAAAGCGATTCTCGTCGAGCGCGGCAGTTTCCGCCCCGTCACGCACGTCAATGTAGACATGGTGAATTGTGCCACGGCGCAGTTCGTCCAAGAGCCCAACGTCAAGGGCAAGGATGTCGTCGTGTTGATGGAGATCACGATGAACAATCTCCTATCGGCCGGTGAGCTCGACGCCCGCGATTTCCTTCATCGCGTCGATCTGTTGGGTGACATCGGGTTCACCGTCCTCATCTCCAATTACTCCGAATATTTCCGCCTCACCTCTTATTTCCGCCGCTACACCAAGGAGATGATCGGTGTCACGATGGGCATCGATAACCTCCTCGAGATCTTCAACGAGAAATACTACGAGCACCTCGAAGGTGGCATCCTCGAGTCCTTCGGCCGGCTTTTCCGCCACGCCGTGCGGCTCTACATCTACCCGATGCGCCAAGAGGCCTACGACAAATACCACCTCACCGGCGAAGCGCCGGCCAGTCGCGGGTCCGTCGCGAAACACGCTTTCTCTTCGAACGTCCTCATCACCGCGAAAAACGTCCAGATCGTTTCCCACCTGCGCAATCTTTACGACCACCTGCTCGAAAACCACTACATCGACTGCATCATCGGTTTCGATCGCGATATTCTCCACATCTTCTCCCGTGACGTGCTCCGTCGCATCAAAGAAAACGATCCCACTTGGGAGCAAATGGTCCCTCTGGCAGTCGCCACCGCGATCAAAAAGCGCGGCCTCTTCGACTACTCCGCTCCGCCCGCACTCGCCACCTCGCCTGCACCAACGGCCGCCTTGTCGGATCAGCTCTCGGTCGCTACCACCAAGGGCGCCGTCACAAACGCCGCGCCCAAGACCGCCACCAACTGATCTGGGCACAAAAAAGCCCTCCGTTTTGGAGGGCTGGAAACTGTTTCACGTTCGAAACAAGCGCCCGTTGCCGAGCTTACTTCTTCGCAGCGCCGCGCTTGAACTTGGTGGTGAACTTCTCGACGCGACCTGCGGTGTCGACGATGCGCTTTTCACCCGTGTAAGCCGGGTGGGAATCCATCGTCACGTCGCGAGCGACGATGAAATATTCCACGCCGTCGATCTGCTCTTTGCGAGGAGACTTGATGGTGGATTTTGTGAGGAAACGCTTGCCGGTTCCGATATCGAGGAAGCAAACGTTGTTAAGTGTAGGGTGGCCTTCGGCTTTCATCGCAGTAGTAAGGGTTTAGTTAGCCTTGGCGCGCCTTGTAACGCGGCTCGACTTTATTGATGACGTAGATCTTGCCTTTGCGACGGACGACCTGGCAGGCCGGGTGACGCTTCTTGGCGGATTTGATGGAGGAAACAACTTTCATAAAAGGCGTGAAAACAGAGTCCCCCCCCACCCCTGTCAACTGAAATGTCCCCCCTCGTGAAAAACGGGCGCATACCACGCTTCAGGCAGCCGGTTTTTGCGATGCGATCCAGCAGGTTACAGGTCGATGAACCTATTCTGCCTGCACTCGCATAAGAGGCCCAAAATCGAATCGGCTACGGTATCCCCTGAAAAATCCGCGAGGAACCACCCTTGGGACTGTGCAGCAGGCCAGTGAACCTCACGCCAAACATCTGCGCCAGCGGCGGAAAGAGCCGTTTCTGAAAGGCACGCGCGCGGCAGCGGCGAAACAAGTTTAGCGCGTGGCCGTGCGCACCGCGGCTACACGAAAGGTCGAAAATATCCCGCCTGCCCTGCGCAGTTCTGCGCCCGATCGCCTGATTGTTTATCCGATGGAATAGGCCCCGGGAGAGAGGCAATGATGCCACTGCCCCCAACGCACTTTACCCCAAACATCCCAGCACCACCTCATAGGCTTCAAGAGGAGAGATCACTGTTCGCCACGCCTTGGCGCGAATGCTCGCGTCGACTTCGCGACCGTGGCGGATGAGCACAGTATCGACGTCACACGCGGAGCCGCCCAACACATCGACATCGGCATCACCTACAAACATCATCTCGCGCGAGGAAACGGCCAGTCGGCTCATAATCTCCCGCAAGCCCTGCGGGTCCGGTTTGTGAGTGGGCAAGTCGTCGCCGCAAACCACGGTATCGAAATGGCGCGCCAGATTGTGCTGAGCCAACAGCCATTCCGTGGACTCACGGTCTCGGCCAGTCCAGATTCCGACCGATACCTTGCTCGCGCGAATTTTGTCCAGAACTACGCCCACGCCGTCGAAGGGGCGGATCATGGCGTGATTTCTCCGATGATACTCGTCCATGCGCTGCAACGCCTCGGGAGCATTGCGCGGATCGTCCAGCAGCCCCGGGAGGAATCGTTCGGGCGGGCCGCCCAAGTGCGCAAAAATATCCATCGTCGGCCGGGCCGGCCCGAAAGGCTCGATCGCATGCGTGATCGCACGCAGCACGAGGGGCAGGCTGTCGACGAGCGTGCCATCAAGGTCAAAGACAACCGAAGCTACCGGGGAATTCCGGCTCATGGCACAATTTTGACAATGCGCTCGGGCGGCGGAGCCAAAGCAGGCTCGGCGAGGTTGGTCGGGACGAAAATCGAGCCCGGCAGCGCGAGATTGAGGGCCGCGCCCGTCACAACCAAACGCGTCTTGTCGCGTGTCGTCTCATCGCGAACCTCAAAAGACTTGGGTATCCATTGTTCACCCACTTTTTTCAGATCGAGCAGAGTCAGCGTTTTCGTCACTCGACCATTGCGGTCCAGCGATTCCACCTGGGTCGGTGCGTTATACTGCGTATCAAGGTAGGCACGCACGGCGCCGAGGTGCGGGTTTCTTGCCGCGAACTCAGCGGGTGGGCGAAACACAAACAGGTGTGCGGGCCGTCCACGCATCCGGGTGATTTTCTCCAAAGTCACTCCGGGCCAATATAGGAACGGCATCTGCAAATCGAAAGCCGAGATATTCACCCCCGCGATGAGCGGTTCAAAAACCGCCGTCGAGTCCAGTTCTGAGACCCCGCCACCCTCCAAACGCCAAACATTCGCTTGCCCGCCATTCTGCACCAACAACCGCCGCTCCCGGTCGGCCGCTTCCGACAGCGAAACCCGCGTGATTGCGCCCTTCGTGTTTCGGCTGCCCCACATTTGGCCACGAAATTGCTTTTCATCACCGCGACGCGGCAAGGTGCGCAGTTCGAAATCAAGGTAGTAGTCTCCGGCAATTCCAGTCTGGCGAAACTGCACGAGGATTCGGGCGATTTCGGCGGCGTCAGGTAAACCCACCTGAGCCAATTCGGGCGGTTTCGTCAAAGGAACCGCGGCAGAAGCGAAGCCCGCAAGCACTCCGGAAATAAAAAACGCCCGCCGTAAAATGGCGGGCGCAAATTTTGCAAGAATCGCCATCGCAGCCTCAGGGCTTCTTCGGTGCTTCGGTCGCAGGGGCCGGTGCGGCGGCAGCCGGTGTCGGTGTCGGTGTCAAAGGCGCGGGTGCGGCCGCCGCCGGCACCGCGATGGTCGGAAGCGCACTGCCCGCCGCGGCGGAAGCATGTTTGCTCTCGTAAATGCGGCCCAGATAAAGCGCGAACGCCAAAACGAAAAAGAGGATCGAGGCGTAGATCGTGGATTTGCTCAGCACATTGCCGGTTTCGGCACCGAACGCCGCTTCTGCGGCACCGCCGCCAAGGGCCGCTCCCATGCCGCCGTCTTTGGACTTTTGGGCCAAGACGACCAACACGATAAACAGCGAAACGAGGATGAGGACGAAGGTGAGAATTCCGAGGACGATACTCATGTGAAAGGTTGAAAAGAGCAGACGCGACCGACGTTTGTCAATGGCCCTCTCGGCCAGACTTTTTCACTCGATCAGGCTTGGACGCCGAGTTTATCCAGCAGCCGCTGTAGATCGTCGTTTCCACGATACTCGATCACAATCCGGCCTTTCTTGGCCGAATGCAGCAGAGCGACACGAGCCCCCAGGTGGGAAGTAAGCTTCTTTTCGATGCCGGAAACCGTCGCGGCATCTTTGAGTGAAAGTCCGCGTTTCGCTGGACTCGCCGAAGCCGGTGCGCCCGGTGACGTCTTCGCCGACAGGGTGAGTTTCTCCGTGCTGCGCACACTGAGGCCTTCCTCGATCACCCGACGAGCGATGATCGACCGCTGAGCAGTATCCTCGACGCCGAGCAAAACTTTCGCGTGCCCCACGCTCAGGAGATTCTTGGCCACAAAACCTTGGAGTTCGGCGTCCAATGAGAGCAGCCGCAGCGAATTCGCGACGCTGGCTCGCCCTTTCCCGACACGTTCTGCGGCCGTCTCCTGAGTGAGATCGAAATCACGGATCAGGCTGGCATACCCATGAGCCTCTTCGATGGCGTTGAGGCCCTCGCGTTGCAGATTCTCAATGAGACCAAGCGCCGCCGATGACGCGTTACTGGCTTCAACAATTCGAGCCGGGATAACTTTTATCTTCAGTTGCTGAAAGGCCCGCCAACGGCGCTCGCCGGCGATCAGTTGAAATTTATCGCCGTGCTTTCGAACCACAATCGGCTGCAGGAGGCCTTCGGAACGGATGCTCTCGGCAAGTTCGCTCAATTGCTCCGTCGGGATCTCGCGCCGCGCTTGGTAGGGACTCGGCTCGATCAAATGGACCGAAATTTCCTGATACCCGGGCGCTCCATTCGCAGGCGCGGGCGCCGCCGCTACGGCGGAGGCCGAGGGCGGCGTTGCAGACGGAGGAGCGGGAGGAGTGGCGGGCTTGGCTGCGGCGATGAGGCCGCCCAGACCGCGACCGAGGCGGGATTTGGGTGCTGCGGACATGGATTATTTGGCGACTGGAATGATCAGAGTCTGCCCGACCTTGATCAGTGAGGGATCGGAAATTTTATTGGCGGCGACGATATCTTGCTGCTTCGCACCGGTCTTCTTCGCAATCAAGGCAAGCGTATCGCCTTTTTGGACCGTATAGCTGGCGCCGTCGGAAGAGGGATTGGAGACGACCGCACTCGGGGAAGGAATCGGCCGCAACGACTGGGACTTGGCCAGCGACTCAAGGGCGGCATTCGTCTGCTTGCCCAACTTCTCCAGTTGTGCGCTGACGATCTGGAGGGTTTCACCCTGCGATGCCCCAACCGACGATTTGATGGCGCGGTTGAGATCGGCCACCGCTTCATTTAGCTGGGCAACGGTCGCGTAGGCCCGCGGCGTATCGGCGTTCTTGCGGCGCAAATCGGCGTTCTCCCGCTCGAGTTGTTCAACCCGCAGACCAAGTTCGCTCACGCGCTGCATCAGACCCCTCACGTCCTCGCGCAAATTCGCCAGTTCCACCTGCGCGGTGGTCGCGGGAAGAAAAGTGATCGCGAAAATAAAACAACCGATCAGCAGTCGGGACAACATTCAGCGCAGCTTGCGGAATCGTTTTCCAAAAACAAGTGAAGAGAGCTTCCCGGAGCTGGGCGTCGATTGACGAAAGCGATCAGCGAGGTTTTGCTCGCCGGCCATGAATTCCCCCGTGCACCGGACGGTCACCGCGGCAGTGATGATCGGACTGTGTGCGATCGGCGTCGCAGGTCGCGCGGAGATTCCACCGGCGCTCGCGAGCGCCGTGCAGGAGTTGCGCGCGCAACGCAGCTACTCGTGGGAGGTGATCAACGCCGATCCGGGTCCGGTGGCACAAAGCACCGACACACGCCGAGGTCGCGTCACCACGGTCCAGCAGAATCTCGCACCGCATGTCAGAGGCAGTCTCTCCTCTGCAGGCGACATGCTATTGAAGCGCGATTGGCCGGATGGACTCCAACTCGACACGGTAGTCTCCGCCACTGGCCAAATGGTCACGCTCACACCGGAGGGATGGCTGACCAATCGGGAAATACTTTCTTTGATCGCCGAAGAACGAATCGGTGCGTCGGAACCTTCCGCTCGCCTTGCGTGGCTGCGCCGAGCCGACCGGCCGGATACGCGACGACCTGACGAGGAGTTGTCTGCCGCCGTGCGCGCGGCGGAAAATTTCGAAGTCAGCGGCGATACCTACATCGCCCGCATTCGGGTATCCGAGAACACCCGCGAGCGCAACGGGCTCAGCGCTCTTACCGTTACCCTGACGGTAAATCTCCGCAGCGGTGTCGTGCGCGACTACCAACTGACCGTGCAGGGCTCTCGCGCCGTCGCGCGCGTCGGCATCGAGATTCCGCTCAGCGATGATCGGTTCGTGATCTTATCTTATTTGCCCGTAAGCAAACTCGACGTGCCCGACGATGCTTGGGCTAAGTTGAAGGCACCGCCGTCACTCGGACGCTGACGCCCCGCGCTATTTTAGAAGCGCGGACATCGCTCGCGACGGGAGGTGCGTCCCGGCGGGCACTGCGCAACCACGCAGAAAATCGCCGGCGGGGAGCATCCGACCGCCGGGCCGTTGCAGACGGCGGAGGCGCAACACGCCGGCGCCAGTGGCGACGAGCAACCCATCGCCGTCGCTTCCCATCACCTCGCCTGGCAGAGCCCCCGAATAGGAGGCGTCGAAAAAATCGGCCGAGCCTATTTTCAAAGGCTGGCCGCCTAAATCCACGGTGCAGGCCGGCCAAGGAAAAAGTCCGTTGATTCGCGCTGCGAGCACGGCGGCCGGTGCGGCGAAATCGAGCGCCCCGTCGTCTTTCTCCAACTTCCGGCAATGACTGACGGCGGCCTCATCTTGCGTCGCAAAGGTCAGTGTGCCATCGCGCAGCCGCGGTAACGCGCGCGCGACGAGGGGCACACACGCGCTCGCAAGTTTCACCTCCACATCGAGTGCCGTATCGAGTCCGGAAACCGCGACGCGTTCGACGTCGGCAACCGGGCCCGCATCCAGTTTTCTCACGATGCGCATCAGGCTCACGCCGGTCTCGCGATCGCCACAGGCAATCGCGGTTTGGATGGGCGAGGCGCCGCGATATTTTGGCAGCAGTGACGTATGAAGATTCAGCGTCCCAAGGCGCGGCGTCCCGATAAAATCATCTCGCAGGATGTGACCATACGCCATCACGAGCGCCACATCGGCCCCCAGGGCGGCAAGCTCAAGGCGAACGGACTCCGTCAACTTCTCCGGCTGATTGACCGGCAAATTGTGGGCGAGCGACCACGTTTTGATTTCGTTCGCGACAACCTTCTGTCCTCGACCGACGGGACGATCGGGTTGCGTGAACACGCCGACGATGGTCGCGACGCTACTCCCCTCGCCAGCCAACCAATTTAGCAGCGGCAGCGCGATCGGGTCGGAGCCGAGGAAAACGAGTCTGAGCGGTGTCACGAGAGTTCGGCGAGCCACGCCGCGACGGCCGGCGCCAACGATTCGGCAAACGCTGCGTCGGTGTTGGGTTTCGCGAGCCCGTCGATCACGGTCCAGTGCTCGACGTGCGTAACGCTTTGGCCGGGAGCGAGGGTCGCGAGCGGGCTGAGCGTTTCCATTTCGATCATTTGGCCATTGGTAAACATCTCTAACGCGCAGCCAAAATCCGGATACGATGATCCCGCCTTGACCTGCGCATATTTCACAAAAGTTGTCCCTTCGAGCCAGTAAGCCGACCAGCCCGGATAGTGGGTGATGCCGAGCTTCTGCGCGACTTCGGCTTTCCGCACATCTATCCCGATAAATTCCCGGTGAAATTCCCAGAGCGGCAAAGACAGATCGGTATAGCTCCACGGCACGATCGAATAGCTCGGCAGCAAATCGCCCCGAGCGTGGTCGCCCTTCGGCAGCAGGGGCAGGACAGCGTAGCCACCCGCGCGGAACATCGTGAGCGCCCAAGCTGCGGTCTCGATCGGCCAAAGCCCGTGATTCGTGAGTGCATGCGTCACCCGCACCGTGGATTCCCCGAGCAGCTCGAGCTTCATCGCTTTCTGCATGCCCGTCTTAGGCTCGACCGGTTGCGCGAGCGCGAGTCCGTTGCGCAGCGGTTTGATGGCGAGCGGTTCATCGTCGGGTTGATACGTCCGCACCAAGTCCTCGGGCGAATGCCACAGGCGATGCCCGCCCCTCACGGCAAATCCACCGGCTCGCGGAGCATCCGGCGGAAACTGGATAAAAAGATTGCCGGCCTTGCCGCGCTTAGAGCGAAGCTCAACGACGCGCGGGCCGACCGACGTCGTCACGACGAGTTCCAGTGCCTTGGTTGCGAGTGCGATCGCCTCGCCCCCTTGGAACTCAGTCTTCGAGCGTCTCATGCTTCGAGCCAACATCCGCGGCTTCGCTCGCCTTCCACTTCGGCGTATATGCGTTTTTCGCCTCGCGTGCGCGTTCCTGCGATTCGCGGATTGCGGAGAACGACATGCCGGGCTCGTGCTTTTCCTTGCCCACGAGATCGAAATATATCGGGCAACCCGCCAGATCAAATTCGGCCACAAGCCCTGCTTCGAGATAGCGCCGATACTGCTCGGTGAGCTTCTCCTCGCGATTGCAGAATAGCTTCATACGGAACGGACGCGTGCCGGTCTGCGTGACGTAGTAAACGCGGAAGCGCTTGCCACCGACCGCGGGCGGCGGAGTGCGTTCGCACAGGAAGCCGATCACCCGGTTCAACTTTGCGGTCGAAATCTTGGTATCGAGCATGCGGTTGAGTTTCACGGCCGCGTTCAGCATGCGGTCCACTTCGTAGCCACTGAGGGCCGAGACGTAGATCAACGGCGAACCGGGAGTGAAATAGAGCTTATCGAAAAGCGCCTTCTCGTATTTCTCGCGATAGTCGCGCTCGCTCTTGTAGGGCGCGAATCCGCCCTGGCGCTTGAAGGCCTCTTTCACGAGGTCCCATTTGTTCACGACGACCACGATGGGCTTTTTCTCTTTGATCGCCTCGCCCGCGATCGCCTTGTCCTGCTGCGTCACACCGTCCATCGCGTCCAGCACGAGGAAAACCACGTCGGTGTTCTTGATCGCGTCGAGTGAACGCAGGCGGGAAAAGTATTCGACCGGCGATGCCAGCTTCGTTGCCGCCTTGATCCCGGCCGTATCGATCAGGCGAAACGGATATTTTTTCCCGTCGCGGCCTTCGAAGTCGAAACTGAGTTCCACGGAGTCCCGTGTCGTGCCGGGCACCGGGCTCACGATCAGGCGGTCGCTCTTGAGGAGATTGTTGCTCAGGGAGGATTTGCCGACGTTGGGACGTCCGATGAAACACACGGTGAGCGCCTTGTCCGGATCACGGACGGCCTCCGTTTCGATTTCGATGGCGCCAAGTTCGTCGAGAATCGCCGCGCGCAACTCGCCCTCGCCGCGACCGTGTTCGGCGGAGACGCGGAGGGGTTCGCCGAGACCGAGACGATACGCCTCGGAGAGCTGGATCTTGTCGTCGTCGAAGTCGGCCTTGTTGATCACCAGGCGCACCTTCTTCTTACTCTTGCGCAGCATCTGGGAGATCTTCTCGTCGAGCGACGAGAGCCCGGACAGGCCGTCGATCACGAAGAGGATCAGCGAGGCGGTCGCGATGGCAAAGTCGACCTGTTGCTCCGAAGCCGCGGTCAGCGCCGCCGGTGTATCGATACCTTTGTAGCCGATCCCGCCCGTATCGAGCAGGGTGTAGTCACCGTCGCGGATCTCCGCGGAAATGACATCGCGGGTGACACCCGGTTGATCATGGACGATGGAAATGCGTCGCTTGGCGAGCCGGTTGAAGAGGCGGCTCTTGCCGACATTGGGTCGGCCGACGATGGCGACGGTGCGTGACATAATAATGGAATAGAAACGCCGGGCGGGCCGCAAAGAGAAGAACATTCCCTCGGACCGGACCCGGCGTCGGAGGCTGTTTATTTCTTGATCGACTGCACGAACCGCTCGGTGCGGTCGCAGGCTTCGATGATTTGTTCGTAAGCGGTCGCGAAACAGGCGCGGACATGCCCGATGCCGTTGTCGCCGAAAGCGCTGCCCGGGACGACCGCCACTTTCTGGGTCGTGAGAAGACCGGTCGCGAATTCCTTCTCGGAAAGACCGGTCGCTTTGATGCTGGGAAACGCGTAAAATGATCCGCGTGGCGAGTGACACGTGAGGCCGATTTCGTTGAATCGGCGGACAATCAGGTCGCGACGGCGGTGATATTGTTCGCGCATTTTCAACACGCTATCCCAGCCGTGCTTGAGGGCTTCGAGCGCCGCTTCCTGGGCTACAATCGACGCACAGAGCATCGTGTATTGGTGCACCTTCATCATGGCGTCGATGAGCGGAGCCGGCCCGCAGGCATAGCCGATGCGCCAACCGGTCATCGCAAACGCTTTCGAAAACCCGTGCAGGAAGATCGTGCGTTCGGCCATGCCCGGCAGGCTCGCGATGCTCGTGTGCGTGCCCTCGAAAGTGAGCTCCGAGTAGATTTCGTCGCTCATCACCAACAGATCCTTTTCGCGGCAAAACGCGGCGATCTGCTCCAATTGCACGCGGTCGCACGTGCCGCCCGTGGGATTACACGGCAGATTCAGCATCAAGATTTTCGCTCCCGGTTGCCAGGCCGCCCGCAACGCTTCCGCCGTAAGCGCAAAATTGTCTTTGGCATACGTCGGCACCGCGATCGCCTGCCCATGCACGAGCGTGACGCTCGGGTGATAACTCACGTAGCACGGCTGGTGAAACATCACCTTGTCCCCGGGATTGCAGAACGCCCGCAGGGCAAGGTCGAGCGCCTCGCTCACTCCGACGGTGACGAGGATCTGGTCATCCGGACGGTAACTGACCGCGAAATGCTCCTCGACGTAGGCGGCGATGGCCCGCCGCAATTCGATCATACCGAGATTCGACGTGTAGTAGGTCTTGCCGCGTTCGAGCGCAAAAATCGCGGCTTCGCGAATGTGCCAGGGGGTCACGAAATCGGGTTCGCCGACGCCAAGAGAGATGACGTCTTGGCCTTTCATCTTGGCCACCAGTTCGAAGAAATCGCGGATGCCGCTCTTGGGCAGCGAGGCCACGTGGCCCGCCACCCAACGTTTTGGGTCGGTGCTATTGCTCATGGTGTGTGGACGCGTTTAGGGCGCGACGTTGAGCCGTGAGCTGGGCGCTTCGCCGCCATCGAGCAGAAAGCCCTGCTCCTTGTAGCACCGGAGCATGAAATGCGTGGAAGTCCCCTGCACACCTTCGATCGTCGAGAGCTTTTCTGACACGAACGACGCGACCTTTTGCAGGGACGGGCCCTTGACGAAAACGAGCAAATCATAGCCGCCCGACATCAGATAACAGGACTCGACTTCATCGAAACGCGCGATGCGCTCCGCGAACCGGTTGAACCCGCCGCCGCGCTCCGGCGTGACGCGAACCTCGATCACCGCGCGCACGGCACTGGCAGCTGCGGCCTCGTGGGAGAGATCGAGCACCGGACGCCAGCCGAGGAAGATTTTGTCCTTCTTCAACTGTTCCAGGTGCTGATTAACCTCGGCCTCAGTCATCCCCGCGACCGTTGCCATTTGGCCGGTAGTGAGGCTGCTGCCTTCGATCAAGAGCTTGAGAACAGGGTTCATAGTTATACGAGGGGGAATTGACGATGTGGCATAAAATTGCCATAGTTTACGGCAATGAAACCAGAACCCACCGCCGAGGAGTTCGCTGACTTTCCCGAGTGGCCATACACATACCGCACCGTCGTGAAACGGAAGGTGCGCGGAACCAAAGTGGAAAAGGCGGTCATCGTCGTGGACACGGGCACAAAAATTAAGCCCCGGCAACGGCATTTTTTTACAACGATCGAGGACGCCCGGAAGAAGGCTAAGGTCATGGCGAAGGAATTGAAGGACGGCGGCCGACACAACTTTTCCGACCAGTCCGACCGCTTTGATGCCCTTAACGCGCTTCGAATGTTGCGGGACCGAAAGGCCAAGGAATCTCTAACCGAGGCAGTCATTTTCCTTTTGGAACGCAAATACCCCAAGGGCGGGGATGCATTCGTCAAGGACCTCGCGACCGAGTTCATCCGCGAAAAGGATCTCATCCGGAAGCTTTCGAAAACCTACAAGACATCGTTCCATCGAATCCAGGTTTTCGGCGATTGTTTCGTGAAGCCGCAGTCCGACCCCACGAAAGACCCCGAGTCCTACCGTTGCTCCGAAGTCACGGTGGAACTGGTGTTGGACTACATCTACGCGCACAAAAACTGGAAGCCCGAGACTTGCCGACAACACTACCGGTATTTCCGGATGTTGTTCAATTTCGCGGTCAAGAAAGGGTGGCTTCACCAGAACCCGCTGGATGCCGAACACGAACCGGAAGGACGCGAAGGTGACCCTCAAATCTTTTCGATCGATCAAGTGCGTCTCTTGGTAGAATCAGCTTGGGCTCATCCGGACCCAGACATTTTCCCATACGTGGTGTTGGGCCTCTACGGCGGCATACGACCGCACGAAATTCAACGGCTCACGTGGGATTGCATCCGGGGAAACTACGAATACGTCCGCATCCCGGCACGCTACAGTAAAACCAAAGGATTTCGCATGGTGAAACTCCCACAGAATGCGCGGGAGATGCTCGTTTCCCACGCCGTCCGTTTCAGCATCGCCCTCACGAACGAGAAAATCCTTCCCGGCGACTTTGGGTGGTTCAAGCGCCGATGGAGGAAAATGCTGAAGGAGGTTAAACTGTGGCCATGGATTCACGATGGGATGCGCCATTCTTTTGCCAGTTACTTCCTCGATGCCACTGGGAACATGGAGGAATTGATGGTTCGACTCGGGCACTCGACCCCGCGCACGTCCCTGGACCACTACGTTGGCTTCGTGGACTCTCCGCTGAAACTTTGGACTTCCTACTTCACGATACCGTGCGACGACCGGTCCACGCAGGCCATGCAAAGCATCCTCGAAACATGCACCGAGTTGGATGCCAACAACCGCCCGCAGCTCAACTACGAGAAACTCAAAACGTTCGTGTAACCATCACCGATCATGAACCCCATCCTCATAGGCGGATTCCTCGGCCTCATTTGGGGCCTCTACCTCCTCTCGACGCTCGCACCCGTTGGCAGCTTCTCTTCGTTTCACATCGGGGAGTGGATTGTCATCGCCCTCGCCCTCGCCTTTGTCGGCCTCACGATTTCGTGGTTCATAAAATGGATTCTTGGCCGCTGAGATCGTTCGCACGGAGTTTCTATTGCAGGTGCATCCATTCCAGACGAAGTCACGCGTGTGTTTATTTAATGCGTCTACAGTTCTTAGGTTGTTAATTCTATAGCAAGTAAACCACTACGTAAACGCAGTGGAACTTGATGATGAATCCGACCCCTATAGGTCGGATTTTTTCATTTTCACCCCTTACCAAAATCGCGTCCGCGCCTTACAATAAATTAGACACAATTTATTTTATGGATACACACGCAACTTCACCCAATCGAATCCGCCAATTTCATATCCGCCTGAGCGAGGTCGAACTTCATCAGATGCACGAACGTGCGGCGGCGGCCGGATGTAGCCTGAGTCATTTCGTCCGCCAATGCGGCCTCACCGGCAAAGTCTCGCCCGTCCCATCGATCAACAGACAGCAATGGTCCTACCTCGCCGCAACCACGGCGAACCTGAACCAACTGACCCGCCTCTGCCACTGCGGGACCATTCCACCGAACCTCGACAGCACACTTCTGGAGACTGCACGGCTGCTCCAGGAGGTCCGGGCCCAGTTACTTGGAGGCAACTAACGCCATGGCCATTTTTAAACACGTCTTCAAAGCCGCTCGCTTCCAGAACCGTGCCGGTTGCACCAGTCGCCAAGATGTGCGCCGCCTCCTCGACTATCTAATGCGGCCATCGGCGAACGGAAAGACCGTCTGGAATAATTTCCAAAACACCACCCCCGACGGCATCACCGAAGAATTGATGGCCCTTTCCCGCCCGGACCTCACCTACAGGGCCTATCACTTCATGCTTTCGTTTCCCGCAGCCGAGCGTGCGCAGTGGGAAGCGAGCCTCGACCGGGTGCTGACCGATTTCGCCGAGCGTTTCCACGTCGACCGCATGGTCTGGGCATCGCACGAGGACAAAGACAATTTCCACGTCCACGGCTGCATCTTCGCTCAGAACGCCCGGGGGATGAAACTGCGGCTGGAGACAAAAGTGGGAGGTAAAGTGCTCCCGGTGGCGGCATCGCTGCGTCGGATGGCCGAAGACTGGGAAGACCGCCTGGGCACACAAAAGACCGGACGGGGACGCACCGTGGGCACCAGCATTTCCAAGGACGGGCTGCAGATGGCGCAGCGGCAGCACGCTGAGGGCCAGACCCCGAGCCCCGTTCCCGCCAAAATTCAACTGCGGGCGGACATCGAGCGGATCGTCACGCTCTCCACCTCGTTCGCCGACCTGCAGGCCAACGCTGCCGCAGCCGGTATTGAGATCCGCTACACCGAATACGCCAACGGGACCGGTGTCAGTTTCTCCAACGGTGATGTCTCCCTGAGGGGACGTGAAGCCGGCTACACCTTTCAAACCCTAACCGAACTCTACCATGAACCGCACCCCCGAATTGAACGACGCCAGCCAGTTGAAGGCATGGCAGAAGGAAATCGCCGCCGAGATCGCTCGGCAGCTCCGTCCCGAGTTGGAAAAACAGACCGCTCTCCTCACGCACTTGCTGGAGACGCAACTATCCACCGCCGAGGGGAATTTGGCGCTGATCGCAGCCTTGAAGAAACGATTCGGGCTTTGAGTGGCATGGGCCGCCAGGACGGGCTTCTGGCCTTCCTCCAATTTCTCACCGCAACGCTCGGCACGATGATCGACGCCGCGGACCGGCAACGCCCCACCCGGAGACAACGACCGACTCTATGAACGATAACCCCAACCCTAACCCCAACCTCAACGACCGGCTGAAGAAAATCGCAGCCGCCCAAAAAGAAGCCGAGACCATGACCCCCTCCCCTGAACAAATTGCCTACGAACAGCTGCTGGAGGTTTTTGCCGAGAGCCAGCGGACCGCCGCAGCGGTTCCCTCTGTCGTCATCGCTGCCACGACCGAGCTGAAGACCGCCATCCAGCAGGAACTGAAGGACCACCGCACCCGGGAAGCAAACACCCGGGAGGCGTCCGAGAACCGCATCATCAACGCCGTCGTCGCCAAACTGGCGCGGCAGCTCTCCAACGAAGACGTGATCGACCGGATCAATCTTTGGTCCTCCGTCATCACCGCGGTCCTCATCGCCGGGGTCTGTATCCTCATCGTCCTGATCACACGCCGATGATCTTCACACGAAACCTCCAGATCCAGTTTACCGCGGAGGCCCGCTCCACGGTGTTCCTTTCGCCGCAGGCTCTGCTTTCGATCCGCCAGACTGCCACCACCCTTGAGTTTCTCCACCGTAAGACCAACGACGTGGTCCGGTGCATTGTCGTCCAGGGCACCAATCTCGGAGTCTTGCGGCGGTCCCTCCTCGCCGGCACAGCGTCCATCCTGAAACCCGGCCCCCAAACGCCGAAGAACGCCGGTGTCTTCATCACGTCCATCACGGAGTCTCCATATTGGTCCATCGCCACGCTGCCGATGGCACCGGACCCGAACGCGGTGCCACGGCACTGTCTCCAATTCGAGACCGGGCTTGTCCGTGACGTTTGGGCGCACGCTCATTTGGAGGCTTTCGCGATCCCCCGGGGGAAAGAGGAACTGTTCCTCTTCCAGTTCCGCGGCGAGTGGTCCTACATCTGCACGCCGCTCGAAAACGACTTTGGTCCTGCCTTGGCAGATCTGAAGCAATCCAACCTCGATCCCGGCATGGTGAACAAGTTCTCCGCCGTGACCGATGCCTTGCCAAACTTACCCGGCGTCGCAAAGGACCGTTTCTTGATGCAGGAAATCAAAATCAACCACCGCAACTACGCCGCCGAATCACGCTGGGACGTTGTGATGGACTACCGGGGGCAGCCGCCATCACCGGGGATTTCGATGGGGATTTAGACCGGTGGATCTCGACTGTCGGATTCCCCTCGCATGACACTCCCGATTGCTCCGAAGGGGGTCGGCATAGTAATCCCGCCAGGTTGACCTTGGTTTGTGACCGATGTTGATTTTCGCGAAGCTGCGAGCTAGGAATGACTACTGAAATATGATCGACCAACCCTCAGTGGCATAATCAACGTTCGGCAAAAAAAATGAACGCGCTGAATCCGCCATTGGCAGTGGTCGAACGCGATGACGATGAATTCTCGTTTTACTCGTCAGTCGAAGAGATGCTCGACGACCGTCACGATAGCGGAGTTTAGTCAGGTGTGCGCCAGAGCAAAAGCGGACGGTTGTAGCCTTTCAATTAGCGGTGATATGTTTCCAGAGTTATGACCCCGATGCCCAATCGGTTATCCGGAGGTAATTAGCCCCCGGCCCCCACACCACCGGACATGCTGGTCCGCATCCGGCGGTTTCCAAGCTTCAGGCTGGCGAGTGTGGCTGGCGTGGTCGTCGGCAGCGTCATCGGACGATTTGTCGCACTCAGGTTGCAGCACGCCCGAGGGCCGATCTCCGAGCGTTCTCCCACGCCGTAGCCCGCAGCAAGACCCCAAGTTGAGCCAAGCCCGCCGCGAATAACGGTCGGCCGCGGGTGATGCCGAGTGTGGTGGCGGCGGTGAAGGAACATGCGTGATGGGGCACAGCTATGGCCGGATCGGTTCGCTGCGTCGTGGGACAAAATCGAAACGCACAGCCGACCGGCGCACGCAATGAGCACAATGGCCCCTCGTCACGCCGCCACCCATTACCGGGGCAAATAGTCTGCCAACCGCTCCGACGGCAGCGGCGGCGTTTCCATCGCCGCTTTCAGATGTTTGCACGGTCCGCCACGGTAGCGGTAACTGGGGCAATTGCAGGTCTCGTTTTCGAGGTCCACGGTGTAAACCGAAGGGCCTTTTTCCTTGATGGATACGCACACGAGGTGACGTGGCGTGAGTTGCACGGGAACGAGGGGATTTTTCATAGGTAAATCCGAGCCAGGGCGACCATCGCCCCGACTGCGGAGACCGCCGCGGGAATTTCACCCGCTGCGGTTTCGCCGGGATTTCACCGGCTCATCAGTCCGTTTCCTGTATCAGCCCCAGTGCGACGTATTCCATGCGTTCGTGCCCGGTCAGTTCCGTCAGGTGCAGCTCCCAGCAGTCCTTGATGAACGCCCGCACCCAGCGACCCTTGCGCCAATGCCCCAACTCCCGAAGATCACCGTTCACACACCAGAACAACAACCGGGAGTCTCCGTCACAGAGCATCTCGACCGAAAACCGCGGGCCGACCATGTAGGTCCACACGCTTTGGTCGCCCTCACCTTGATTGCGGCACCAAATTCCAATCTTAGATAAAGTATTCATACCAGCCTCCCTTCTTTGGATTCCCGACGCTCTTGCGCTTGAGGACCAGCGGTATGGCCTGATGGAGTTTCTCTAAAATGACGGCGAAGGCCTTCACCGAATAATCTCCATAATCGGGCTTCCCGCTCTTTTGTAGAAGCCCAAGGAGTTTGGATACCTTGTATCGGCCCGACTTCGGCGGGACCGCGACACCGCGAATGGCTGCCTCAATATCTTTCCAGATCGGAGCGAGATTCCCCATGGAGCCCCAGGCCAGATCAAGCTCCGGGTCAAAATAGGGAGCCACAAGGAAGCGAGCGGACTGGCGCCGCCCGTCCGCGGTCTCAAACAAGAACTCCTCCGGGGTGTCGGTTGCGAGGAGGTAGCCGACCATCTCCGCCAAGGTCCGCTCCAGGTCCTTGTAGTCGAAGCCCGCCGCCCGGAGAGCCTTGGTCCCGTTGCCGCAGTTCACGACCAGCCATTTCTCTTTCACGGTGATGGGTAACCCGCGGAACACTCGGGTGCATTCCAGATTATCGGTGTTGAGCGAGACGCACAGGAACGGCGACAATGGCACCATGCGAGCCTCCGACCGCATATTGCGGACCTCTTTGTTCGGGTTACTGACCAAGTTGAGGAGCAACGTCTGAGCCTCTCCCACGTCTCGTTCCGATACCGCAGCGTCTGACAGCTCCACGACTGGTTCTTGAAGAAAATGAGAGCAGCCGAGGCGATCCCCCGCCAAATAACCTCCGGCCGCCGCTGGGCACTCCGACCCCAGCGACAGTGCGATGAAACGGAACGCTTGGCTCTTGCCCACACCACCCAACGAGGAGCACAACGCCAACCCCAACGGTTGATACCATCCTCGGATGAGTCCTCCGGCATGAGCACGTTTGAGCACCTCCCGCCACAGTCCCCACACTCGCTCGCGTTGGTCTCCGAGAAGCCCCGAGCCGTAGTGGCGCCAGCACTCCGGTAAGATGGTGCCCTTCGGCTCCACCAAGGGAAAATGCCCGCGGTTCAAGATCCGTTTCCCGCTCTTGTGGACGAACACGCCATGCGGCCAATTGGCGGCACACCAAATTTCGCTCACGAAGAGTTTTTCCTTCATGTGATCTAACACCACCCCACGCTCCGACAGCGACGTTGTGGGCGGCGCACAACAGAGGATGGAGTCTTGCTGCCAGTGCGGCTCAATCGTGCGGGTCGACGAATACCCGGCGTTCCCGATGGCGGCAATCACGGCCCCATCATGCTCCCGACAGGCTTTTGCCCACGTCGGACCACTCCGACGAATCCAGCGGTTCTCACCGAGGTAAACAAACCGGTCGAGGAGCGGTAGTTGACACTCCGCCGCTTCTGCCGAATCCGATGCGGGCTCCGCAGTCACCTCCGGTATCTCCATATCTTCTCCAACATCCTCCTCCCACACGGCCATCACGAAGCTTCCGGGAGGAATACTGGGGAAACCGTCATCGTGATCGGCGGGAGGAAGGTTGCTGCGGTTTTGGTTGGGCCAGTCGCCGATGGCGTCGATGGCTAAAGGGGCGGTGACTAAATCATCCACATCCCGAATAATTCCAGAGGGTGTAATATTACTTCTCATATGGAAAGGACCGCACCGTTATTGGTGCCGTTCTCCCCCTAGTTTACTTGTGTCTACATTAAATTAAAACATATATTTTTACATTTCTTTTTTGGCACTAGGATGAGCCCGCGTTCATCCAAGCGGAATACTGAATAACCCCTATTCCCATTATTTACCGATTGGACACTGCTCGGTTCGACTCGGGTAGTTATCGGATAATCCGTCATCCATCCTAGTTGTCGTTTTCACCTCTCATAACGGTTACTTTTTTACCACCAAACTAGGATAATAGGATGTTTTTCAATATTAGAATATAAAGTAAGAATCGGAGTAAAAGTACCCTCGTTGACGGCTTTAAGACCATACAGTCTTAACTTCAAAAATACCCTAACATCCTAGTTTCTGATTTTATTTTTAATCCATCCCTACGAGGAGCATTAAAAATAATAAACTAACGACACCCAGATATGATTCTGGAAAAAAACAAAACTATGTCACTATCTAAATCGCAAGGATCGAACTCATCGGGGTTTTTAACCCATATGCATACCCATCTCGGTGGCGTGTGCCCACACCAATGCACTTATTGCTACGTTAAAAATATGCCGTGGAAGCACGCCAAGTATGATGGCGCCATTCGCATTATCGAAAAAGAACTCGAGATTAAGTATGGGCAGGGACGCAGGATCTTTGTCGAGCATTGCAATGACCTTTTCGCATCGGAGGTTTCCGACGCAATAATTCGCCAAGTGCTACATCACTGCGGAGAATATCCCAAGAATACCTATCTTTTCCACACGAAGAATCCCGTTCGATATGGAGACTACCTGGCCGCGATGCCGCCCGCGTTTGTGTTGGGTGCGACGGCCGAGACGAACCGCCCGACCCCCACCATCAGCCTTGCTCCGGCGCCACTCGACCGGCTCGCCGCCATGGGTGCGCTGACGGCGAAGAAATTGGTTACCGTCGAACCGGTGCTGGAGTTCGACGTCGATCCGTTCGTGGCGGCCTTGGTCGCAGCCCGGCCCGACCACGTTATCGTCGGGGCGGATTCGAAGCTGGGGACATTGCGGGAGCCGTCGAAGGCCGACCTGATCGCCCTGATCGCTGGGTTACGGGCGGCAGGCATCGATGTGTGGCAGAAGCCGAACCTCGACCGGTTGCTGAAGTAGTGCCGATGTGACGGCAGGGAACAACGGGGAGCCGCGCGGCTCCCTTTTTTATGGGCGGATTCCCTTCTCATGGCGGCTTCAGGCTAACAGTGTCTCCTTGAGGAGACACGGATTCGACTGGGGCCGCGTTCCGATTCCCATATCAAAAACCGCCCGGCATTTCCGGCACGACACGACCCAGCCGCACCTTCTCCCCTTTGAGACGGCGATCCTTCTTTTCGTTGCCCAGTCGCTCAACATGAAGTATCGGCACGTCCGGCAGCACGACCGAGACATGCAGATCGCTCACAAACATTCGCGACGATTGCTTCAGCAGCGGCATAAATTCTTCATCGATCGGATGCGCATCGCAGCCCGGGCCACGCTCAGTGCCGAGCAGACGGAGCCACCACCGTTTCACTTCACCCGCCAGCAGGTCAGTGACTTTACCGGCTGGTCGGAAGCCACGCTGCATCGGCATCTCCAGGAATTGATCCGTTTCGAACACGTAATCCTGGAGCGCGGCGGTCGCAGCGGCCCTCATCGGTATCGTCTGTACTGGCAGGAAGCCGGAACGGACAACCGGCAACTCCTCGCCTTGCCCGTCGAGATCTCCCGGCCGGACGCGGAATGAACCGGTATTTCAGTCGTCGCATTTCAGACGTAATTCACCCGCGCAATCGAGCGCAACGTCTTCCCAGGAAACACGATTGATCCGGGCCTTTCAATTTGCCGCCGCAATGAAGCAGGAGAGAAAGAGGTCGGCCGTAATAAACGAGTTTGCCCCCTGGTTGGCGGCGCTGCGGGCGCTGGGTCGTAGCCCGCGTGGAGACGGCCTACTCCACCGGGGCGCGGCTGGAGGAGTTGGTGCGCCTCAACCTCGAATCCATTGATTTCAGCAACGGGCTGTTGCGACTCCGCGGCAAAGGCGACAAAGACCGACCTCTGGCACGTCAAAGACCTCCTTGGCCATGAGAACCTGGAAACGCTCAAGCACTACACGCGCTTGACCATCGTTGATCTCAAGAAAACCCACACCCGCTGCCATCCCCGTGAACGGCGAGGTTGAAACCCGCCGCCATCCGCCCACACTGCCCGCATGTCACTCACACTCGATCAGATCGTGGAAGAAACCCGCCAGTTGCCCGCCGACACCGTGGCCGAACTAGTCGACCGCATCATGCTCGCCAAACACGGCGGCCTGACGCCGGAGCGCGAGGCCGCCTGGGCCGACGCGGCGGTGCGCCGTTCGGCGGAGCTCGACAGCGGACGGGAAAAGCTGGTGCCAGGCCACGAGGTTAGCGCGCGCATCCGGCAGATAGTCGGCCGGTGAAATCGCACGGCTTCCATCGCGAGGCGGACGCAGAGTATGCGGCCGCGGCCGAGTATTACGTTGGTATCAGCCCGGATCTCGGCGGGCGCTTTCACGACGAGATCGAGCGGCTCATCGCCGAGGCGTGCGCACATCCCCAAGCCTTCCGGCGTGTGCGCGGCGATATCCGCCGGCATTTTACCGCCGCCTTTCCCTACGGCATCCTCTTCGAGGACCGACCCGACGTGGTGCGCATCCTCGCCGTGATGCCCCTGCACCGCGATCCCGACTACTGGGTGCACCGGCTGACGAGCTGAGTTTTCTTTTAGCCGCCCATGCCCGTTCTCGCCGCTGTCTGTTCCTGCTCACCCGGTCGCAGCCGCGGCTACAGGGCCAGAAAAACGCAGTTCCCGCGTTCACACACGGCAGTATCTGGCCGCAGATACTACAACCCGAGCCAAGGTCGCTTCCTCGGGCGCGATCCTATCGAGGAGCAAGGCGGTCTCAACCTCTATGGGTTCTGCGGCAACAACGGCGTCAATCGGTGGGACTACCTGGGCATGACGGATGATTTGATCTGGGACGGGACCTTAACGTTCAGTGGTCCGAGTGGGCCAGTCTACGGCCCCGCAGCTCCGTTGGTATCGAATGGGAGCTTAACGTTCAGCAGTCCGAGCGGACCAGTTTATGGGCCTGCTGCTTCTTTGGTGTCGGGCGGCGGTTTAACTCTTAGCGGTCCAAGTGGACCAGTTTATGGCCCTGCTGCCCCTTCCTTGGTGTCAGACGGGGGCTTAACAGTCAGCGGTCCGACCGGCCCCATCTACGGTCCCGCGGCTCCGTCGTTGGCGAACGGATCCAACACGTTTATCTTCATTGTGATCTATCCCACTTTACTCGCATCGCATCCTGGATACATACAGGCTTCAGGAGGAGGGGGCGGAACGGTGTGGGTCATGGACGGCAGCGGAGGAGATGGCACCCCGAAAGACCCAGCGATCTTGGCGCAACAGTGGTTAACAGACTACACTCAAAATAGCCTATTCAACCAGTTCGTAAATCAATCGTGGGGCCGTTTAGATGCAATCAGCCTCACGAACAACGGCGGCATATTTTCTACTCCGGGCGCCTACGGGTTAGCGGTAGTCGATTTGGCTGGAAAAATTTGGGCTTTGCCGAATACGGCGATTGGATTGATCGGAGGTCTCGTCGGCGTCCCGTTTGGAGCGCGACCGCAGATCGGGAACAACGCGATTCAATTCCTCAACTATCCGTGGGGAAGCAAAGGAGGTGGGGCGATTACGTTGGGCAACGTGCAGCTATTCTATGCCGCCGTTCCAAGCGACCCTGTCCCTCGATATAGTGGGACCAGTTACGTAATCCTCGGAACGCATGAAGCGGCTCACACATATCAGTCGCAACTCCTAGGGCCTCTTTTCTTCCCTGTTTACCTGCTCACGGGAGGTATTTCAAAAAAGAACCCGTTCGAAAATGCTGCGGACAATTACGCCGCTGGGACTGGTAGCTGGTGGCCGCAGCCTTCGCCGCCACCGGCCACGCCCAGCACACCTAAGCCACCCGGAACTTGAGTCGGGCCAACAATGAAATCCCTGATCCCTGTCGCTATCTCTATAGCCCTTCTCCTGGGCGGTTGTGAGACGTTTTATGGCCCTATCCTGAAGAACGTCAGCGCAGCGCCGATGGATGTTGCGGCTTCTTATTCGGACGGAAGTAGCTATAATGTGCATTTGAATTCAGGGTCTGCCTTTAGGCAACGCGTGAAAGGTCTGATGGTTGAAAAGCTCGTCGTCAGGCAGAACGGAAAGAGCGTCGAATTTGGAAGCACCGCAATTCTCCCATTGCTGACACATGTTGCATCATCCGACGAAGCAGTGATTTTGATCGGCGATTTCGGGCTGGAAATCATATCCATCGCTGAAGCAAAAAAAAGGTTCGAACCGGCAAAATAAACGGACCGGAAAACCAGGATAACGAGGTCAGCCCCTAACCTTTGTGGTCGCCGCGGGGCAGCCGAACGGGTTCAAAACAGCCCATCGGTGTCCGGGTTTTGATTAGAACAGGCGACGCTGGAAGAGTGGCAGTGGGCTTCCTCCCTCCGCTCCCTCCGGTGAGGTGCGACCCCGCCGGTGGGGGCCTGTGTGCGAAGTCTCGCACACGAAGTGGCGCTCCCGGAACCCGCGCCGCGCCCGCGTTCGCTAATGCGCACCTCAAATGCTCAGCGTCGGCCTTGCCGCCTCACGATGATTCTGCCTTGGTGAACCGAGTGCTCATCAACGCACAATTCTCTCCACAGGCGGACGCCATCGGATCTAAAAAAACGCAGTTCCCGCGTTCACTCACGGCAGTATCTGGCCGCAGATACTACAATCCGAGTCAGGGGCGCTTCCTCGGCCGCGACCCAATTGCCGAGAAGGGCGGCCTGAATCTCTATGGCTTCTGCCGTAACAACAGCATCAATCGCTGGGACATGTTAGGAATGAGGCCCGATGAAGACCCGGAATTCTTCGGACAAGAGGTTACAGTTTTAGAGGAGATTCAGCCCGGTGACTGGCGCAATGTGACTTATCGAGCAGTTCTTCCCCAAGGGGCAATCGAGGGCTTCGATTCTCTAATCTGGGTTGCGATAGGCACGAGTCTTCGCCCGGATGCAAAGTCATCTGCCGAAGGCTCGTTTTGGAAAATGTTAGTGATGGGCCAGTATGACATCGCGATCGCCGAAGCTAGAGCAGGCATGGCCTTCACCGACCTTCTGGCGCTTGTGATCCAAAATTGGCATAACAGATTAGTCAGTGCCGTTTACAGGTCAGAGCAAAGAAGGGTTGGAGCTGATGGTGTCGTTGATATGAGCCGCGTCCAAATGGAGGCGCAGGCTTTTGCGAGCAGCGGCGTGAACGTCACGGTAACTCACCGATTTGAAAACCACGGTCGAAGCGGAGGTGTAAAACGAAGCGACCGACGCTCCCGAGGAAGCGCCGGCCGGACAGCAGAGATGAGCAGGAATGTGAGGTTTAGTTGGGCGGCTCGATCTGATCCTTCATGCGATAGGATTTACCATCGATGACGACGGTCTCGGCCTGGTGCAGGAGGCGGTCGAGGATCGCGGAGGTGATGCCGGCGTCGTTGTTGAAGATCGACGGCCATTGCTTGAACGCCTTGTTGGTGGTGAGGATGATCGCGCCGCGCTCGTAGCGCTGGCTGATGATCTGGAAGAGCAGATCGGCGCCGATCTTGTCGAGCGGGAGATACCCAATCTCGTCCAGGATCAGGGTCGCTGGCGACAGATACCGATTGAGTTCGGCCTTGAGCCGATGGGCGGCCTGGGCGGCGACCAGATTGTTGATGGCGTCGATGGCGGTGGTGAAGAGCACGGAGTGCCCCTGCTGGCAGGCGGCGTAACCGAGCGCCGAAGCCAAGTGCGTTTTCCCGGTGCCCACGCTGCCGACAAAAATGACATTCGTCTTCTGCGCCACGAACCCCAAACGGAAGAGGTGCTGCACCTGCAGCTGATTGATCTTCTTCGGCCAGTCCCAGTGGAACTGGTCGAGGGTTTTGAGGACGGGGAAGCGTGCGGCGCGGACCCGGCGTTCCACGGCGCGCTGCTGGCGCACGGTGCACTCGCCGTCGAGCAGGCGCTGGAGGAACTCCAGGTGCGACCACGCCGCCGCCGCGGCTTCCTGGGCGAGCGCGGCGTGATGTTCGGCGACGTGGCCGAGTTTGAGATAGTCGAGTTGGGTGGTGAGCGGGTTCATGAGCGCTCGTAGGGCGAGAGGTCGGGGGGCGGCAGTTCCAGTTCGAGCAGATCGCTCGCGCGGGTCAGATGCAGGGCGCCGGCCTCCGGCAACAGGCGGCCACGCTGCTCGAGGAGGTTGGCGATGTATTCGCAGGAGTAGGCGCCGAGGACGTGCGCATCGGTGAGGGCGCGGTGCACCGCGTCGAGTCCGTGGATCTCGGAGAGTGCGACGATTTTCTCGACGTGATGCCGCACATTCAGCCGCCGCTCCGCCAGTTGCGCGTGATACGCGGCCGCGACTGGCGCGAGCGCGAGGAACCGCAAAAAAGTCCGCTGGTGTCGCGCCTGCTTGCGCTCGTCGAGCAGGGTCTGCACATGGTCGGGTTGCTCGTAGTCGCCGCGACGCTCGAACGAGCGCACATGGTCGGCGACCAGGGTCTGGCCGTCGAAGAGTCGCAGTCGGTCGCTCGCCAGTTGCAACGTCAGCGGGGTCGAGGCGTAGCGCGGCGGCACCGAGTAACGGTTCGTGTCGACCGTGACGCGGCAGCGATTACTCACCCGCACGGTGCGCACGAGCACCGCTTCATAGGGATTGGCCGGCAGGGGCCGCAGGTGGGCGCGTTCCTCCGCCAGCAACTCCAACGGCGTGCGCTTGGTTTCGCCGTGCTGACGCACGTTGGCCACCGTCTCGAGCCAGAGGCGGGCGGCGGCGTTGAGCGCGGTGAGTCCGCCGGGCGCCCCGAGGTCGCGGCCGGCGAGGAAGTTTTTCTTCACGTAGCCGACGGCGTTTTCCACCCGGCCTTTCGCCTGTGGCTGCCGCGGTCCGCAGGGTTTGATGGTAAAACCGTAGTGCCGGGCAAAATCGAGATAGTGTGGATTGCAGACCGGCGGCTCGCCCACGCGGTGCGAGAGCACCGCGGTCTTACAGTTGTCGGGCATGACTTCCAGCGGCACCGCGCCGAGGGCCTCGAAGGCCCGGCGCTGGCAGCCGAGGAACCACTCCTGGCTTTGGCCGAGGGTAAACTCCACGTAGAGCCAACGGCTGTGGCAGAGGACCAGGACGAAGAAGCTCAGCGCCCGGCGCGTGCCGCCGACCGGGATCGCGCCGGCCGAGCCCCAGTCGATTTGGGCGCACTGCCCCGGCGCGTAAGTGAGCGTAAGATACGCGGGCTGGCGCGGCGGCCGCACCGTGCGCACGTAATCTCGCACGATGGAGCAGCCGCCCGTGTAACCGGCTTCGCGCAGACGCTGCCAGAGCTGCGTCGCGGTGAAGGGATGCTGCGCGAGCCAGCGGGTGATCGCGGGCTTGTGCGCATCCAGGATGCTCGCCCGCCGCGCCGCCTGCCGTTGTTCATAGCGTGGTCGGCCCACCCATTTTTTCACGGTCTGGGGATGCAACGCCAACGCCCGCGCGATCTGCGCCATCGTCAGGTGCTGTTCATCCCACGCCTGCCGGAGCTGGCAAAACGTTTGATAGGCAATCATCGCGCTCCCTCCCGACCCGCGAGAGCCTCCAGGGCGAGCACTTGATACAACGGCTTTTCATACGCGATGACGCCGGCGGCCGCGAGCTGCCCGCGCGCGGCGGCCACTTCCAGATCCGTCAGCGACAACAGCCGGCCGAGCGTGCCGTCGCCGTAATAACTCAGGCCGTGTTCATCACCCACGGTGACGAGCACCAGATACAACGCCCACGCTTTCGCGTCGGCCCGGCGCAGGTAATCCGCGCGCACCAACCGGTGATCGATCCAACTAAAATGCGGCGGCACCCGCCGCAGCCGCTCGGCTTGCAAGATTCGTTTCGCGATTAACATCGAGGTAGTGCCACGCCGGGCGACGCGCCCAGCACGGCATGCCCCATCGCTATCAATCGCCCCGTCATTGTCGCGATGTCCTCTTGTAAGGTCACCCCGGCGAGATGGGCGATAAGTCCAATCACCAGCGGGGGTTGCCGCAGCCAGTCGTCTTGTAAGACAACTCCGTCGTCCGGCATCGTTACCTGCGCGCTTGGAGCGGGTTGCGCCCGCCAGTCCTCTTGTAAGACCACGCGAGCGCTCTTGCGGCGCTTTTTCCAATAGCCGGGATGCGCCGCCTGCCAGGCCCGCGCCCGCGCCGCGTTGTCGGCGCCCTGGAAGTAATCCACGTTCGCCGGCTGGCTCACCCAGCGCCGCTGGCTCGCGGCCTTGCTCGCTCGCCGACACGGTTCCTTTACACAGTAACGCTGGCGCTTCCGATTGCGGGCATCGGGCACGAAAAACCCTTCGCAATGCGGGCACTTACGCTCACCGGCAGAATGCATGGTGCCGGTCAGCCTCGTCGCCCGGCCACGCCACGACAAACGCACCGCCCCACGCTTCCCTCAGTCCACGAGGGAAGAAAATCCACCCGGACCGAAGAAGATGTTTCTTATGGAATCAGGAAGAAAATCCTCGGGAAGAACCGTGAGTTTCAAACCGCTGGAAGAAGATGGGTTTCAGATCGGTGCTGGCAGGCTTTCGAGTTGGTGCTCTTTCAAGGTGCAGGGGAGGCACTCGCTCAACTCCGCCAGGCGATTGTCGCTGCGCGAACGGCACAGCTTGCTCAACAACGTGCCGCCATCGCTCGCCTGTTGCACTATCGAGAACTCGGGCTTGATCCGGCCACGGGTGCATTTAGGGCAGGTGAGGCAGAAATCGCTGCTCGATTGGAGGCGCAACTAGGACTCCGACTGCGGCGTGATCCGACTGGTGCAGCCGATTGGATTGGTGGTGGCAAGAGCTATGATGCGGTCGGTCCCGTGCCATCTCAGCATTTTGATTTGGGTAGCTTTACAGACTCGATTAACAGCCATCTGCTTAAACAAGGATTGGATAAGATTGTCATCGATATGTCCGGGTTTACGTCCGCTCAAGCCGGGCAAGTCTCTCAGTTCCTTGGAACGCTGTCCGAGCAGCAAGCGGCTCGAATAATGGTTCTGGCACCGAAACCTTAGCGCCGACGACATGGCCGGAATTAAGCTAACATCTCGCGACAGTTGGATTGTGGCAAACTGGGTTTTCCACCTCGTGATTGATCGCGTGCAAGGTGCCCTGCCCGTTTCCAGCGTAGCGCATAGCTTGATCGAAGATTCAAAAGAGAAGGCGGGGAACTTCGTCAACTTGGAGACCTTGCCCGATGAGGAGAAAACATTCTTCGTTCGCGCAATTGAGGAAGTTCGTAAAGATTTTGGGCATGCAGGGCCGTCCTCGTTTACTTCGCCCGAGTTTTTCCCGAGTTTTATGAAGCAACTCGATGCGCTGCAGGAGTGCCTTGAAAAAAACTGGCCTCGGGTTGGAAAAGATGGGGTGAGCTAACTGCTCGCTGACGCTCGCCACCAACGCGCAACGCGACCGAGCGGCGCAGCGCGCGCCAGCAAACCGCGGCATCGCCGGCGTGGCGAGCGGAGCCGCCTCGGCTGCTTCGCGGCGGGCGCGCTGCCCCCAATGCGCGAAGGTCTGGTAATTGACGCACGCCCGCCGCGCGAACTCCGCCTGCGACAGGCCGCTGTGCCGATACTCCGCGACCAACTCCTCGCGCCGTTCGGCCTTCACCTTCACTCGCCCGCGGCGATCCCGCTGCGTCCCGTCCTCCACCACTTCCGCCTGCGCCGGTTTCGTTTCCATCACCGCACTTTATCACGCGGCGCCCTGCTCCGCTATGAGGCACCCGGGATGTCGCTTACAATTTTTCCTCACCTATTCTGTCCAGTACAAAGGGCGATGCCAGTTCGGCCAAACTCAAAAAATTCCTACGAGGGCAATTCGGCATTTTTTACGACCAGAGAAAAATCGGTAACACCAGAGTGCATCCCGCCACTCGTCGGATTGCAGAATTGCCGTCAAATCGTGAGCACCTCTTCAATCACGTAGCAGTGCTCGAAATAAATCGCTTACGAAACTCGCAGACCACTTTGATTGGACAGCATTGGTTGCCCCCCGTTTAAGTGGCACCTATCTCGCTGGTTCGAACCACCCGGCCTTTCCGGCTGCAAAACACGCCCAAAAACCGTATGCAACTATTGTATTTTCCTGCGGACTCTTTCGTAGCAATGTTCCTTGAATCAAATCTGTCTCACTAATTATATAAATTCTAACCCTCGTGAGCGGGTGTCGCTTGATGAATTCTAAATCATCAAGATCTCCATCGGATGTTACGTCAAACAATCGCTCGGTCAACTTATCAAAAATCCACAAACGATTCTCAAACGGCATCAAATGCGAAATTCGATAGCTCTTTAGGTCACCGGTAGTGACGGTGCGACCGAGAACCCGTGTAAGCAACGCTGTTTTGATTTCCGGCGATAAAATCCGAGGAGAGGCAACAGGCTTTGTGTCGTAGATTTCGCGAGCACTTACTCGTAACAATTGCCATCCCTTCTCTGCCACGTTTGAACGCAACACACCAGCCGAACTGAGGCTAAAGGTTTTATTATAAACTCGGGCCCGTGTTTCTTCGATCCCGTAGTTTGCCTTTCTCAGTTTCGCTTCAAATAACCACGCGGGAATTGCGCACCTAAAATCTACAGTAGACCCGACATCCTTATCTCCAGCAATGGCCTTATAGTAAATTTCTAATTCATCATGGTCAACTCTTGTTGTAAGCACGGCAACATACCCTCTTTCGATCACGTAACGAGCAAAGCCTATTAAATATTCCCGCGTAGGACCTTTTATTTCTCCTGTTGCTGCAATACAGGGAGCTTGAAGGAGCACGCATAAGGTCAATCCCACATACACAAACGCTTTTGAGCATATCCGCAAGACGAGTGTTTTCATAACGAATTCAATAAATACCTGTCACCGCTGCGTCGGAGGCATAACCCACTTACCAACCGTTTCATCCCAAACTTCGCCACGTAACGGTCGAGCAGGAACCGTAAAAAAGTCGTTTCCTCCTGCAGATCCAACATACTGAAAGCTACCACCAGGGGAGTGTCCAGATTGCATATGTCCATAGGTGCCGCCTTGACTTGCGAATGGATCAGTCGGCGAGACGCCATTTCCCAGGGAACGTGAAAGAGAGATCGCGTAATTTATTGTTTCAGCAAATCTCCCAGGGGCTCCCAAATTTGCAATTCCCAGCAAATTCCGAAGACGTGCCATAACCTCAGGCGCGTAGGAATAGTTCCCATGTGCGTCGCGGCGGAAGTTTTGATACTGACCCGAGTCCGTGATCAACGCAAAAATATCTGTAGTGGTAATGTTGGCGATCTGCTGTTGAGTCCAACCATGAGGAATCGAATTGATGCGGTTATTAAGCTGCGAGGCTATCGCATCCATCGCCAACTTTGTGTCGTCCCAACTGGTGAATCCGGCCTCACCGCTGAACGCGACCTCGTTTATTAGCAACATCGTTACAACGTTTAGGCCTATTGCGTCGGCACTCATTGAGTCGGTGATATTCGATTTTGCTATAGGCAAATTGGTCGTCGTGCCTGACGGCGTAGTCGCCGGTGCCGGAGTTGCCGGTGGATTTACAACAAGCGTCTGGGTTGTAATAGGCGTCGCTACATACGCGTATTGCAACGGCGAAAAAATGAAACCAAACCCCGTCTCAAAACTATAGAAGACCAGCGGACTAATACTCCATGCATTGAATGGATCTGAGGTCCAAAGAGTCCCGCTTGGCACGCTTCCGGATGCGACAATGGGGGCCCAGCTCTCCCTTCTAACTGGAATCACATCGTATCTTATTCCGTTTAAAATCAGCAGATACAGTCCCAAGAGATCGATAGTATTTACCCCGTTGTTGCCGACGAAGCCGAATAAATTCATCCCGCCCTGCTCCTCCATGGGATCGCGGCCGAGAAATCGCCCCTGACTTGGATTGTAATATCTGCGGCCAGATACTGCCGTGTGTGAACGCGGGAACTGCGTTTTTTTAGTTCCGATCGCGTCCGCCTGTGGTGAGAATTGTGCGTTGATGAGCACTCGGTTCACCAAGTCAGAATCATCGTGGGGCGGCAAGGCCGACGCTAGGGAATTGCTGAGTCCAGCCCGGCTCTGGGTGGCCCGCCGCCCGCCGTTGATAATTCCACGCTGGCAGCGTAGCGACATTGCCCCGTGGACCTTCGCGAACCCTGTCTGCGACAGTCTACTCGTGCGATACGCTTCAACCAAATGAGGCGCTTGCGGCAGCCGATGGACGGAGCGGGGTCCCCGCCGGGCCGGATTACGGCGGGCCACGACATGAGCGTTAGCGAACGCGGGCCGGCGCGGGTTCCAGAAGCGCCACTTCGGGTGCGAGACTTCGCGCACAGGCCGCCGTCGGCGGGGTCGCTGGACTACCGCACGGAGCGACGAAGCCCGGAGCTTGCGGAGGGTGCGCCGAGCGCAGCGACCGCGCATCGCGGAGGAGGACAGCAGAGCGCGTGACAGCTTGCTGGCGCGCGCTGTGCCTCTCGGTTGCGCGTTGCGCGTTGACGGCGAGCGCGAGCGAGCGGCTGAAAGAAACTTTCCGCGTTCACGCCGCGGCTACGGATTAAACGCGATCACCTTACGCACGAACTTTTGTGCGCCCTCGGGTTTGATCTCTTCAAACCAGATTTGGCCACTACCGATCATCACGCCCTGCCAATTTTTCTGTAGCCTCTCGGCAGACTGCTGCCTCACGGCCGTTTTGACATCGCTCGTCACGATCTCGCGGTAGTGCTGCGCAAAATCCCGCGATCCTGTGAGGGTAATTTCTTTTTCCTTCACGCGAACGCTTATCGGAAACTGCACCAATGCAGCCACACGCGCTGCATCATCGGCCAGCACTGCTGTGCGCAGTTCGTTGAAGAAGTCGCGATCTTCCTTGGTAATTTCGTAAGCAGCCGCAGACGCCAAAGACGTTGCGAACACAAAGGCCAAAAAAACGCAGATCGAGTTTTTCATTGGTCGCATCTCCTCATCTTCCGGGTCGTGGTATGCCCTCTGCCTCGGGATCGTAGATTCCGTGGAAGATCCACGCTTCTCGCCATCGGCGATAAACCAGTCCGTTGCTGACCACCAACTGCCCACCAACTCTCACCTTGTTGTATTGCTCCATGTCCGCCGCGACGTTGACGAGGTTCCCTGCATTCACGTCGCGTAGCACTGACGAGTTAGCAAACGCTCCAGAGCCGACGTTATAGACGAACAATCCGAGACCATCAAATTGCTCTTGGGTCAGAGCACTAGAAACGTTTCGAAGGATCGATGCCTCGGCAATCGATACGTCTCCTCTGAGCAGCTCCATAGCCTGATCTCGGGTAATTCCGCTCTTATACTTCGCGGCCTCCGCCGCAGTGAGTTTGTGGCCAAATCCAATGGTGAGGTTGCCCGCCTGATCCCTGTAAACCTGATTTCTGAACCCTTCTAGCTCCCCGAGCACGGCCAAGCCTTGGTCGCTAATGCGGAGCGTCGAGTTGGCGGGATTTCTTACCCGTGGCACGCCTTGGACTGCGCCGTTCGCAGCGATAATTATGCCTGTGCCAATCGACGACAGGTCCAAACCGCCATTTTCAGGGATTCCTACGCTGGCGCCGCTGCCGGCTCCACCAACATTTATGCTTCCATCGTTCCCGAGCGTGCCAACGGCCTCGCCGCCGTCGCCGTCATCCCACACCCAATCGCCAAATCCGTCCATGTCACTAAGCACCGCACGGTAGGTCACGTTGTAAACAATTCCGTCCCTCACTTCGACGGCGGTGGTCACGTCATCCTTACCATTCGGTGAACCATCGGGCTTCATGCCCAAATAATCCCAGCGGTTCACGGCATCGTTGCCGCAAAATGCGTAAAGATGTCTACCGCCGGCTTCGCCCTTCGGATCTCTGCCGAGGAACCTCCCCTGCGTCGGGTTATAGTATCTGCGGCCAGATACTGCCGTGTGTGAACGCGGGAACTGCGTTTTTTTAGTTCCGATCGCGTCCGCCTGTGGTGAGAATTGTGCGTTGATGAGCACTGGGTTCACCAAGGCAGAATCATCGTGGGGCAGCAAGGCCGACACTAAGCAATCGACGTGAGCATTAGCGAACGCCGGCGCGGCGCGGGTTCCAAGAGCGCCGTTTCGGGCGCGATACTTCGCGCACAGGCCGTTGCCGGCGGGGTCGGTGCCCACCGGACCGGAGCGAGCGCAGCGAGTTTCGGGAGGAAGCTGACGCCGAGACGGATCGAAGCGACGGCGCACCGTGTGCCGCTTGGATCATTGCCGACGTTCGCTCACCCAAACCCAAAAGCGGACCCCGTTCAGCTGCTTCGTCAGTATATTTCATGTGTTCCGACGAACACCAAATCACCAGCGTGGACGCGAACGTCTTTCCACTTTGGGTCCGACTTCCATGGGACAACGAGAACCTCTTTTCCTCGCAAGATCACCAATTCCCTCGCGGCGGATCTGCCGAAGCCACCGGCATTTTCCACAAGTTTCTCAAGACGAAGATTCCCTTCAAAGAGAAGATAGCACACCTCCGATCTGACTTGTCCGGCGATGTAGACATATCGAGTGGAAAAATCCTTAAGCAACGTGACGGCAGGAGCTGCACGGAGAGAGGGCCCTGAATCCACCACTAAGTTTGTAGCATGGTTGATTACAGCGCGGGACCAATCGTCATCAGTGATGCGCCAAACTTTCCCTCCAAACCGAAATTCTCCGCTTTTTCGCACCGACAATAGCAGCCATGTCTCCGACCCGATAGCTCCGCGCCAGAAACGAACCTCTTTCGGTGCCCGGACAAAATCGGAATCGTAGGCCTCTAGTGAAAGTAACGGCGCATCGACTCCGTTTCCATACCAGCGGATGAGGAGCTTATCGGCGCCGCCTTCATCTCCCGCACGACATGTGGACGAAGCGCACACCATGAACGGGGCTAGCGCTATCAATAATGTCAGTTTATAGATCATCGCGCCTTTCCTTGAGCGCTGAACAGTTTTTGCATTGCAGCGACACTTGCCGCCTGGCTGGCGGCGCCACCGCCAGCCGTCGCTGCAGCGATCCTGCTAGTGCCACTTATTATTTGAGAGCCTCCTACAAATCCTCCCGTATACTTCATATTCTCATATACCTTGTTAATCGCCTTATTATACATATCGGTAAATGTCGCAAAAGCCGCTGGATCGGTAATTATGTTTAAAAGCAGAGGCGGCGATGCAGGCGAGGGTGCGGTGCCATAATCCGCCATGGCGTTTGCGAGCAACTGAAGTCCTAAAGCATTAGGCGCGATGGTTGTGGTGTTGTAATATTCTTTGCGATCATCAAATCCAAGGGCGTTACGAACGGCATTCTCAATAAGTGAAATATTCCCAATAGCCCAATTGTCTGTGGAGCTACCATTATCCTCAAACCCGAGTGTGTGGCCTATTTCGTGAGCGATCGTAACAATCGAACTCGGTGGAAGTTGGCCCAGCGCCGTAAGCACTGATCGTTGCGAAGAATCGGTCAAACCGAGGCCAGTGGCGATACCAGCCAAAGAACCTTCGGGATCTGATCTTGTGCCTATCCAGAGCGGGTCGTTTGGATTGAGATTTATGAAGCCAACGTTGGTGCTGCCCGTCGGGGCATCGATAACCCTCGCATTGTCACTCGGCACGAAGTCGACAAAGAGCGTGAAACTAGATCCTGTAACGGCATTGTAGAGCATCTGTCCGACGGCTCCCGCTCCTGCCAGGCCTTGGAGATCAGCGTTGAAACGATCAACCCACGCCTGATCGGTGACATTCGAGAACACGACATCCTCTCCAAGGTAGTCCCATAAATTCACTCCATCGTTGCTGCAGAAGCCATACAAGTTCAGCCCGCCTTGTTCCTCAATGGGATCTCTTCCGAGGAACCTGCCTTGGGATGGATTGTAATATCTGCGGCCAGATACTGCCGTGTGTGAACGCGGGAACTGCGTTTTTTCAGATCCGATGGCGTCCGCCTGTGGTGAAAATTGGGCGTTGATCAGCACTCGGTCCACCAAGGCAGAATCATCGTGAGGCGGCAAGCCCGACGCTGAGCGATTGAAACGCATTGACTATCGAGCCGTCTATATTCACGGCTCCAACAGTTCGCCGCCCCAGCGCTCATGCACCTTCGACAGGACGCTGTGTGTATGTGGGGTTGGGCCGAAGCCAGCCCGCCCTACACATCCTGCAGGCAAAGGCACCCTTTGCCGACACAGATTGCTTGGGTGCTTCGACGCTTGGCGGCGCCGCCGCGCGGGCCTCTGGGTCCAGCAGCTCCCCGCCGCCGCGGTGATTTCAGAGTCCGGCGTGCTCGTCGGCACCCGCTTTCTTGAGTCGCTGTGGACACTCCTCGTCACCGCATTCAAATAAGGAGGACGCCGCCATGTTTTCCTTACCGCTCATGTTACCTGACCCCATTGGCCCCCAGTAGTCACCTTATCGAATCACTTTACTTTAGCTAAAGCAACGTTACCAGGAAACAATTTCCGCATGCTTGTTAAAAACACCTTAGACCGATCATCAAAAACTTCGCTATCGACGTAGATTCCATTTCGCCGGATAAGCAATACGCGGCATTCAAAGCAAAAATCGACCGTAACGACATCCTTGTCTCGTCGAAATCGCAGTCTGGTTTGATATCGAGGCCAACAGACCGTTGCAGAGTTCCACCTGTAGATCGATTCGTCCAATAATTTACCCTGAAATATTGTTACTAAAACACTGGGGACGCTAAAAAACTCAAGTTCTTCATACCGGCCATCACCCCCGTTTTGTTTTGAATCTGCGATATATCTCAAGAAGCAAACATCTACCGCGTCCGGTCTCTCTATAATTGCGATGTTCTCCACATTTCCGAGCATCTCGGCAACGCTTGTTGGCCTATTTTTTTCACGTGCGACGGCGTAGTTAAAGAAAGATCCTAAAATATAAATAATCGATAGCGTGAAATTGGTTTTCATATTTTACTCCAGATCGGATCTATCGCTGTGAGGGCCGCGCCAAATTTGTTCCTGGTCCTTCTGGTATTGTTGGCCCTATAAATCGAACCTCCGAGGGCGGTGGTCTCGGCGCGATTTCGACTGGCGCTGCGATTAAAGCCCCAGCGCTGTTATATGTATAAATATACGGATTATAGGGACCGGAACTAGGTCGTATCATAACCCAGCTAAAATCGCTCGCTTGGTTCGCGCTAAGATAATTAACCGCTCCCGTGGCCGTATTTGTCGTCAATACAACAGATCCGGTCGCAGCAACGATATTGATGTTATATTTATTGGCATAGTAGGCGGTGTAGGCCAGAACATCCGGGTCTTCAAAGGCAGAGCAATTCATAAAAAATACCACGCGAGAGCCCCCTGGGCTTAATGCCCCAGATGCAGCAGCGTAAAAGCTGTCTTCAAGCACCGAACCACCGAATTTAGGACCGTCATCTGGATTCGAGTGATCAAGCACAATAATCCCGCCCATCAGGAAGTCCGGGCCAAGGCCTCTGACGATATTTAGCTGACCGATGAGACTGTCGGCCGAAGTTAAATCCATGTTACGCATCTGTGTAGCCATAGCATCGGCTAGGCCCCTAAATGTTTGCCCATTTGCGATTGAACCAGAACCACCCGCATCTGCCCTGTAATAAAGCGTGACGCCGGACCGAGCAAATCCGCCACCAATAAAGTTTTCCATCAACCGCTTCAAATCACTCGGCTGGGTTGCGGTGGAAATATTTCCGGGCGGGAGGCCGGATGACGGGAAAACAGGGGATTGTGGCACAATTGGGAGCGCCACATAATAATAGTTATATAAATTAATATTGAAACCGAATCCACCATTCAAATTCCAGACTAACGACACGGACACCCCCCACTTTGTAGGGTCCGCGGTCCACATCCCACCCTGTGCGTATACTTGGGCCGCGGTTGCCGCGGTGAACATACTCGCCGGAACAGGAGTAATGTTGTATGATTTTCCGTTAATTATCACAGGGAGGAGCCCTAGATAGTCCCAGCGGTTCACCCCATCATTGCCGCAAAAACCGTATAAATTCAGTCCACCCTGCTCCTCGATGGGATCGCGGCCGACAAACCTGCCTTGGGATGGATTGTAATATCTGCGGCCGTAGTAGACCAAGCCGGTTTCGCCATCGGTGTATTTGGTCGAGAGGCGGAACGGCTGATCAGCCACCGACGGATCAGGAGACTGCGAGCGAAGTTGCTCGCCGTAGGGCGAATACTCATAGGCTGCCGTAACGACACCGGTCTCGGCATTAAGGAGGGAAATGACGTTCCCATTGCCGTCGTAAGTCGGCAAGTAACCCTTCCCGCTCGCGTGATCGGTCATCTGTAGCAGTGCGCCCACGCCGCCAGCGTCGACAAGCGAGCGGGCGATGTCCAGTCCCCAGACGTAGGTCCGAGCGAGGACACCCGGTGTTGTTGGCGCCGACGGCGTGTGCGCGGATCCAGTATCGACATATTCAGCCACAAGGTTCCAACCGTCGTAGAGGAAGCGGCGGCCGTAAATTAGGCGGTTCGCAGCGGCGTCGATAACGAGTTTCTGCATGCGGCGGCAGAGGTATTCGTAACGGCACTCCAAGGCGATATTTCGTAATCCGGCGGTGACAGCAGCGGCAGCCCTGATCGCTGCGTTACGGGCGGCAGGCATCGATGTGTGGCAAAAGCCGAACCTCGACCGGTTGCTGAAGTAGTGCCGATGTGACGGCCGGGAGAAGAGGGAGCCAAGCGGCTCCCTTTTTTTGTGGGCGGGTTCCACTCTCATGGCGGCTTGAGGCCAACAGTGTCTCCTTAAGGAGACACGGATTCGAGTGGGGCCGGGGTGCCAATGCCCACGTCAAAAACCGCCCGGCATTTCCGGCACGACACGACCCAGGCGCACCTTCTCCCCTTTGAGACGGCGATCCTTCTCGTCCTTACCCAGTCGCTCAACATGAAGTATCGGCACGTCCGGCAGCACGATCGAGACATGCAGTGTGCTACTTCGCAAGCGGGACGGCTGGTTCGGCTGAGGGAGTAATTCCTCACCAATGAACTCTTCCTCATCGGAATTGAAGCACCACACCCAATACTCGATTGCACCTCTGGCGTTCGTTCCGCGGCACCAGACCCACACATCCATGCGTTCATGGGCAAAGTAGAAATCGGCCCGCGCAAGCGGCACGGTGCGCAGATCGGCATCAATCCGTCTCCATATTTCTTCCCAAGCAGCACGAGATCCAGACCATGTTGACGGAACGGGAGGACATTGGACAAAGATGCGTTTCATGGATTTGCTGATTCTTCGCGCCTAGCCTCGTAGCTATCCCATGCGGCTCTTCCCTCATGGTGGGTCAGTCCGATCTTGATAAAATGGCTGATGATTTCCTTTACGACTTCGGGTTGGAAATAGTGCAGCCTTGGTCCAATGCCGCCCCACCGATCAGGGCCTTCGCCCGTGGGTTCCCATTGTCCTATCGTCCATTTTTCCGCATGAAAAGCACGAAGGAATGCGGCCGTCTCGACTGCCGTTAACTTGTCGGCTTCATTGAGAACGGAAGGAACATAAACCCTCTCTGGATGTTCGACCAACCAGTAGACGGATGGATCCATAACACCTTCTTCTTCTCGATTCTCATACTCACTTCTCGTCATTGACGTTAATGCCGTAAGCCGAAGAAAAAACGATTCCTTGAGGAGCACGTCCAATTTTTTCTCTCCAATCGCACAGCCAACACATTGAGCGAGGATATCATTCGAAAAAAGAATCCAATCACGGACATACCACCACCAGTCGTCCCGCCATTGTTCTTCTTCCTCTGGAGTTCGTTTCGCCATAAGATAAATCACCGCTACACGGGATCGTCACTGAGCTCATTCACCGGTAATGTCTCCCGAGCTTTGCTCATTTTGTGCCGGTTCGGCAGGTCTTGCCCATCGTAAACGAGGGGGGGCCTGGTCACGAAACAGCCTCCATCCAGTCGGCGTCGGTTTCATCGATCACAATGCGGCGGCAACTTTTTCCAGTTCTTTCACGGTGAAGAATTCCGCCATCACCACCTTGCGCTTACCGTCGCTCTGTAATTCCTCCACACTGACGCCAATATTCTTCTTCGGCACCTTCTTTAGTGCGGTTGTCCCGATATCCAAATACCCGCCCGGACTCGTTACACGGAAGAAAAGGTCGCCAGCCACGGGCGGCGGACCTTCATGCGACCACCAAAGTGGTCCGCCCTGCCCCGCGTGCCCAGTGGATTGAGCATTATTGATCCACCGTGTCATCGTTGGCCGATCTTTGCCAATGAGCGTGAGGAGGAATTCTCGGTTGATTGTGGGTTTTTCAAAGCTTGGGTATTCCTGTATTTCTGCCCCATCCAGTTTCGGCGGCGGGATTGGTTTCTTCTTCTCTCCCGGAATCTTTGGCGCCGGTTTTTCCCTGCGCTTTCGCTTCCCGTCTTCGCCGTAGTCGCCCCATTGCTTGAAGAAGAACGGGACCTTGGCCTTTTGGCATTGGTCGCGAATACCGGTCGCCCAAGCCTTTTGCATTTTGCGTCCGTGCCCGCCGCTCTCACCGCCGACCACAACCCAGTGAACCTTGGACAGGTCGAAGTTCACCGCAGAAAGTAGCGGCTCGGCACTGACCCATCGCACCGCCGTCACAACGCGGTTCAAATGTGGCATCCGCCGATCATGTTCCTTTTGGTTTTCGATGGTCGTGCCGAGCCAGATATTGGCCGGCGGCCGGCGTCTCCCATACCGCTTTGCCGTGTAGTCGGCCATGCGTTTCGGCCGCTTGGTTAGCACTTGGAATTGGTGCCACTTCGCCTTTTCCATAACGGCAAACACCTGATCGATAAACCAGTCGGGAACCCGGCGAAGGTCGTCCGAAGTCTTCGACGCCTTCCCTGCCTTCTTTGCCTCCGCCAACGTCTTGGCCTCCTCCTCATCCGATGGGCCGTAAAAGAGGTCGGCCATCGAATTCACAAAGTATCGGGACGGACGTTTCTCCTCCAGCGGCTCCCCGAGCATCCGGACCAGAAGTTCCACCTTGCCGGTAAACAGATAGCGGGCCTTTCCCTTCCTAGGCTTTGGCACCTTCATCGCGATCCCGGGAAACTTCGCCGCCATCCGGGTGGCGAGCTGTTTGGCAGCGTAACAATGCCGGCACGCTTCGCTCATGTAGGCACACCCCTGCAGTGGGTTCCAAGTGTGGTTGGTCCAAGCGATCCCGGTGCTGCTTTTGGCCGTGAGTCCCTCGACCTTCTTCCGAAGGTCCGCCAAAAGGAGCGGAGCCGATGGCGGCGTGGGCGACTTCGCATTTTTGGCCGCCTCATCGACCAGCTGTAGCACGTCCTCCGCCGTGACCTTGTCCTTCCGTGCGCCGGGAACGGGAGGCTGGGCGGGCCGGACCACTGCCGCCGCCGACTCCACCACGGACGGCGTGATCGCCAGAGCGGGAAGTTGCTGCCGCCATTTCTCCACCTGATCCAAGACCGGCTCGACAACGCCGAGGTCATTGGAAAAGAGCAGCGGCCGGAAATGACCTTGCGTCGTGAATTCCGTGAGCATCGCCGACTTCATCGTTTCCAACATCCTGCCGCACTGAATCAGTCGGTAGGAATGGGCCCGTTCAAACTGCCAGCGGGTTTGGAAATACTCGGCGAATGTGCGGCCGTTCTCGCGGAAAAGCCCCTCCTGATAGATGGCATACATCGCCTTCACCATCCGGACGAACCCCTCCTCAACCGCTTTCTTTCCCACCTCAACCACGGCCTCAAGAGTTTCGAGTCTCGTCTTCTCATCGTCGGACAACACCGGATCGAGATTGGACGTCGGTGCACCAAAGACCACCGGCAACGCGGGGACTGGCGTGTCCGCCCGCACCGAAACCGTGTCTCCTTGAGGAGACACTGCGGTCGATTCGCCCGTCTTCTGCAGTTCGTCCCGGATCTTCATCCAGAGTTTACCCAATTCGTTCCGCCCCTCCCAGCCGGCATCGGTCTTTCTCGCCCCCCAAAACGGCGTTTCCCCGTTGTATTTCTTACCGTCGATTTCGATGTCCTTGCGGCGACCGCAGTCCTCGATGATGTCTTTCGTCCCCGTCTCCAGCAGCCAGCCTACCAATTTCGGGTTGTGGCTCAATTTGAGGACCAGACAAAACTTCATCCGAGCGAGGTCCGCGGCGTCGCAGATCGGCATCTTTAGCCGGTCCCGAAACGGTTTCGCAGCGGCCTTGGCTCCGTATCCTCCCGTCGCAGAGCGAATCGCCTGCTGAACCTCTGCATCCTTTGGGAACCGTAGGCATTGAAACAGTGCCTCGGACGTTCCATATTCCACGCCGTTCCACTTGATTCGATAGCCTCCAGCCATGTTGCCCAACCAACCGTGAGGGAGGGCTGCTTTGGTAAACGCGACCGGGTTGGTCGACGTAAATGGGGCGACGCGAGGAAGGGGTGCGGTCGGCACGGAATTTTTGCTGCTTGGGCTCATTGGCTCTTGGAAAATCTTTCGGACCATGCACGCGACCCCGCGGTAATTTGACCACCACAGTCCAGCCGCGGCTCACGGGTTCATAGGTAAACGGCGGTCCCTTTTTTCGGCGGCGGAATCAATTGGCACAGGTATTTTCCGTGCTTTGGCACCGGCGCCCATTCTCCATACCGGATGGAGTTGCGCCGCGACTTGAGCGAATAGGTGACGGTGATGGTCTGCCGCTCCAGCCTTCGCTCCCAGAAAGCTTCGTGCACGAGCAGCACCTTCATGGCCTCCGGTGTGTAATCGCAATGCTCAAGCCACAACCAGACCTTCCGCTCCGGGACCCAGCAAAATTCGCCGGACAAGCGATCGAACAGACCGCTCCAATATTTTACCCAATTTCCGGGGAGCGGAAAATCGGACGGGGGATTCGTTAGGCGACACCACGCGCCAATCGTCGGGAAGGAGAACTTGAATTCGCTCATGCGGAAACGATGTGGGCCGGTCGCAACGCAAAAGTGTGACCGGAACCTCGCATTTCCTTTCGACCCAAGTGCGTCGTTGGTTGAGGCAGAGTTCTCGTCAGCGCTCGCTACTCTCGTAAGTGACAGCACCGCTATTCAGACCCCGTCGGGTTGCTAATGCCCCCGAAGCAGAACCGACCGCGCGAACGTAAGCGGTCTGATCGTGGCAAAGGCCGCCGGCCGCGGCTGGCGGTGCAGAAACTGGCACCAAAGGCGGTGTGCGGCGGTGCATCGGAGCACTACTGGTCCGTTCCGCCCTTAAAAATCGTGGGGCGGCATCGGCGGCGGACCAAAGAGGGTAAACTTGGTCACTGTTCCCGGTTTGATGATTCCCGAAATGTTCGACTGAAGGGAACCCCCAGCTGTGTAGCAGGCCGCGAATGCGATGATCTGGTCCTGCCCTTGGTTTTTTGAGCGAATGCATCCTTCAACGTAGACGGAGTCTGGCGTCGGACATTCCACCCGGTAGAGCCAAACCCGGCGGATGCAGTGTCCATCGGATTCCATGGCGCCAACCCTCGCTTCGACTAGGTCCCAGATGAACGTCAACTGCGTCGGGCCCAGGGAAGAAGGTAGGGGACCGCAGACCTTCTCCAATTCCGCCAGTGACGGAAAGTTCAGGGACTGAGTCGCGGGGAGAGAATTATTGGAAGGGGAAATCGGCATAGCACCCTATGCCTACGGCACAAAATCCCACTGGATTTACTGCAAATGCTCGGGCGGACTGACCGCGGCGACGACAACGGCCGATGCTCACTGCGTTCGTAGGGGTTAGTTGGTTACTGCCAGCCGGGTTTTCGAATTTTATGCCGCTCGTCAAGGTTGTGCCTACGGCCTCCACCTGCGTGCAAGGCCCTTCGCTTCCCCCTCGTCGGGGACGCGTCCCCTTCCTCGGCACTTCGGCAGCACTTGACTTCGGGCATGGCGAATAACCGCCAATCGGCAGAACGGGAACAACGGTCCACTTCCGGACCAAGCCCGAAGACGCCGAGCGGTTTCCAACATGTCAAATTCCTCCCATCCGTTCGGTCCCGTCATCTACTCCTACACGCGGCGCCAAGCCATCGACGACGGTGTTCTCGTCGATCTCACGCTATTCCGAATCACCCGCCAGGCGTGGAAGATGCCCCTCGCCTGCACATCGGCGGCCTGGAGCATTATCGAGTCCGCGGTCAAGACCGGTGAACATGACACCGACGGAATCCTGCACGACATCTACACAATGGCTCGCCTCGCTATCGCGTCGAAGACCAACCGTGACGCCACCGTTCACTTCCAAGTCATCATCGCAGCGGAGACGCACGCGATGTATCTCCATTGCGGTCCAGGCGACTCCGAGTTGCCCGTCCTCACCCTCATGCTGGAGGGCGAAGACTAACCCCGGGGGCCTTCGGCCCCCTTTTTTGCTTTCGTTCCGAGACATCGGCTCCGCCTACGTGGAAAGTGCACTGTGGCACTCACGAATGCGAGATCGTCGGCGGCCGACCATCCCGCCCTCGTTCGTGTCCGCCGCAGCCCAGTGAGACTGCCGCCCTCTGTTCAACCGAGTCTCCCGAGCGACACCCGGTTTCTCTCCGGTCGGCAGACTCACGAGCCGGACTGCGGCACAGCGTCAGTATGTTCCCCGCCCACCCACGCCTCGCTCCGACTTGAAGGGTCTCCGCTGCGGCGTTTCCCATAGAATTTCCGATTCGGCTACCGGCACCACGAACACTTGCTGAAATTTCGCTCCGGATACTAGCCGCTCTCGATTCCATAGGCTCTCGATAACTCATGGTTGAACTATCGATATGTTTCTATTTCCATCCACGCCATGAGCGATATCCAAACTTTGCAAAAAGACTACGAAGCCGCCGCGGCCAAGCTGAAGAAAATTGACGCAGAACTGGCCGCTGCCCGGGCCGAGAAACTCAAGAGCCTCCCGGCCCACGTCGAACTGAAGTCCGTGGACGCCCTCATCAAAGCCCTCATCCCGTTGGCGTCGGGTGTCCTGAAGGGGAAACTGAAAGGGGCCCTTGACGGCAAAGTCACCGCGACCGCCAAGCCCGCCAAAAAGTCCGGTCGCAAGGCTCGCGCCAAGCTGGACGACGCAGCTCGGGCGAAGATCGTCGCCGCCCTGAAGACGGGCAAGAAGACGGCGGCGGAGATCGCGAAGGAATTCGATGTCTCGGTGGCCACCGTCAACGACATCAAGGACAAGGCAGGCCTGACGAAAAAGCGAAAGTAAGACCTGCCACTGTCCGCCGATTTCCTGCCGACGATCAATTCTCGGGTCGTTTGCACTACATGACCGACCTTCGTGCCGCCCACGTTGGTGCCTGAGTATTGAAAGCGAATAATTTGGCCCACGCGTAACGATTGGCCGTGCGCTTAGTCCTTTGCACCGAACCCAGCGAGTAGCCCATGAGCCATCGTGCACGAGGGCCTGAGCGATCTAGCGCACAAACGTAAAGACATCACGTCACTGGTCATTGGTTCACCTGTTCGATGCAAATTTTTCCGACGAATGAAACGCCTGTTGCCATAAAAGTGGTATAAAATACCCCCAATTTTGGCACTTTTTAAAATCATAAGTAATTGATAATCAATAGTGATTGTTGAACAGGGTTCATAGAGTCGGCGGTTATCCGCGACCGCCCGGCGTTTGACGAGGACGAATTTGGCGATGCCCCGACAGTTCGTGAGCTCGGCTACCGCACAGTCCATTTTCGCCCGCAGCGGCATGCCTGCCCGTGCAGACGGGTAGGACACGGCGCGTTTCAATCCGAACGACGGGCGGCCGGTGCAGTGCTCATACACGCCGCCCGATTGATTGCCTTGGCGGCATTGCGGTAGCTCCCGCGGAAACCGCGGAGCAGGATAGGCCGGTGATACTCACCGCGGGAGCAGTGTTCGGTCGCAGCAGTCGCTTCGCGCACAAAGGCATCCGATACATCCAACAAGTCGTTTATCGCGCGGGCCAATTCGGCATATTCGGTGCCACCGGGAATGGGGGCGATCCTCGCTTCCAGATCTCCGCCTGCTCCGCGTTTACAGACTGCGGCCATTGCCCGCAAAATTTCCGAATGTTCGCTCATATATTGGACGTCACTCTACGGCGCTCAGCCGGGTGCTTACTGAGAGGCTGAACACGAACTGGTCATAGGTCACACCCAAGGTGCGCAGTCGCTTCGCGAGAATTTCCGCCGAGGCTTGCAGGCCGTTCGCGTGATCCGCGTGGCGGAGCTCTTCCGCCCTCAGTTCGGAATAGAGCGGAACTACCTTTTCCAAAGCATCCGCATGCGGAGCCCGGCGGGTGGAATGATACCCCACAGGCTCTCCGTTTTCGTCAAAACTAGGGGTCACGTGCGCAAACACCCAATAGTGCTCCCCTTGTTTACCCAAATTTAGGATGTAGGCGAAAACCTCACGGCGATCCCTCAGCCGCTTCCAGAGCAGCTCGAAAATGCAGGCCGGCATCGCCGGGTGTCGGATAAAATTGTGCGGACGCCCGAGGAGTTCGTCCTCCGAATATCCGGAGATTTCGCAGAATTGCCGATTCGCATAGGTGATCCGCCCATGGAGGTCTGCCTTCGAGACCACCATTCCGTCGGTGGCGAGGCGCACTTCAACACCGGTAGGGAGTTTGCGAACAGTCTGCATGAACGTGGGAAATACTCACGAGGTAATCGGCGCACACCGGTGGGCCTTGAGGGGAAATACTGAATATTCAAACCCTCCCAACGGCACCTCCCCGCGGGGCGCGCAGGAGAATCCGGCAACGCTCGGCCGCGAATGCGCCCGTGGTTGCTTCGCGGCCAGAAATCCTTCAACGGTGGGGTTCCATGTTCGAATCACTCACGGAAAAACTCGGCACCGCTCTCCGCAATCTTCGCGGGGTCGGCAAACTCACGGAAGAAAACATGGCGGAAGCACTGAAGGAAGTGCGCTCCGCCCTCCTCTCCGCCGATGTGCATTTTAAGGTCGCCCGGGAATTCGTAGAGCGCGTCCAAACCCAGTGCGTCGGACAGGAAGTTCTCAAGGGCGTCGCGCCCGGTCAACAGATCGTAAAGATCATCCACGATGAGCTCGTGAAACTGCTTGGCGAAGGCTCGACGGCTCTGTCCGGCGCCCGTCCGTTGAAAATTCTGATGGTCGGCCTCCACGGCTCCGGCAAGACCACCTCAACGGCGAAGCTCGGCAAGCTACTCAAAAAACGTGGCTACCGCCCGTTCGTGATCGGCTGCGATGTCTACCGCCCCGCCGCCATCGACCAACTCGAGATTCTTTCGAAACAGGAAGAGCTCGGTTTCTACTCGGATCGCGTTTCCAAGGACGTCCCCGCGATCGGCGCCGCCGGCCTCGCCGCCGCGCAGGCCGCGACCGCTGACTGCATCATTTTCGACACCGCCGGCCGCCTGCAGATAGATCACGAGCTGATCGAAGAGGTCAAAAAGCTTCACGCTCGCATCAAGCCCGACGAAGTCCTGCTCGTCGCCGACGGCGCACTCGGCCAAGAAGCCGTCAATGTCGCGAAAGCGTTCCACGACGCTCTCTCTCTCACCGGCCTCGTCCTCACCAAGATGGACGGCGATGCGCGCGGCGGTGCGGCCCTTTCGATCAAATCCATCGCCAATGTGCCGATCAAATTCATCGGCACCGGCGAAAAGACCGGGGACTTCGATAACTTTTACCCCGAGCGTCTCGCCTCGCGCATTCTCGGCATGGGCGACGTCGTTTCGCTCGTTGAAAAGGCGCAGGAAACTATCGACCAAAAAGAAGCCGAGAAGATGGCGGAGACGCTCCGCAAGGGTGATTTCAATCTCGAAGACTTCCTCGCGCAGATGCAGCAGGTGAAAAAAATGGGCTCCATGCAGAGCATCATGGGCATGATGCCCGGCATGAGCGGCATGCAGCTCCCCGAGGGAGCCGACAAACAAATGGCGCGCACCGAAGCCATCATCAAATCGATGACCAAACAGGAGCGCCGCAAACCCGAGATTCTCAACGGCAACCGTCGCAAGCGGATCGCCGACGGCGCCGGCGTGAAAATCGTCGAGGTCAATCAGCTGCTGAAGCAGTTCCAACAAATGCAGCAGATGATGAAGATGATGAAGGGCGGCGGCGCCAAAAAGATGATGCGCCAGATGGAAGCCATGAAGGGAAAAGGCGGTTTCCCCGGCATGTAAGGCTACGCAGTCGTCAGCGGCTTCAGCCCGGCTTCGATTTCTTTGCGCCGTCCTTCGAGGAAGGGCGGCAGAGCCAGTTCTTCCCCGAGCGATTCCATCGGCTCGTCGGCGGTGAAGCCCGGCTCGTCGGTCGCGATCTCAAACAGGATTCCATTCGGCTCCCGAAAATAGAGGCTCTGAAAATAGAATCGATCGACCGGTCCGCTCGTCCGCATTCCTTGGCTCTCCAAGCGCTCTGCCCACGCCACGTAGTCGGCCACCGTGGTGCGAAAGGCCACGTGGTGCACGCCGCCTGCCCCTTGGCGCGCGCGCGGCAACCCCGGCTCCACGACGACGTGCAATTCCGCCGCCGCTCCACCCGGCCCCATTTCAAAAACATGCACCTCGGCCGAATTCGCGCCTTCCGCTCGGTAGGTCCGTGCCTGCCGCATGTTCATCACCTTGGTCAACACGAGCGCCGTGCCGTCCAACGCCGGGACACTCAGCGAAATCGGTCCCAAGCCAAGTATCTGGTGCTCGACCGGCACGGGACTTTTTGCCCACGGGTTTGCGGGATCGCGCGGGGCGGGATCGACGATCAGCGCCAGCCGCTGGCCCTCGAAGTCTTCAAAATCGAGCGTCGCACGCCCATCGCGAACCATGATCTCGCTGCACGGTAGCTTCGCTTCGTCGAGACGTTTCGCCCACCACGCGAGTGAGGCCTCGCTCGGCACGCGGAGTCCCGTGCGGACCACGCTGCCGGTTCCGCGTCGTTCCGCCGTCACCGGCCAATCGAAAAACGTGAGATCACTCCCGGGCGACGCTTTGCCGTCGGCATAAAACAAGTGGTAGGCCGACATGTCGTCCTGATTCACGGTCTTTTTTACGAGGCGAAGCCCGAGCGTCTGCGTGTAAAACGAATGATTGTCGGCTGCACGCGCAGTGACGGCGGTGAGATGGTGAATTCCTCCGAGTTGCATCGCGTGAACGTGCACGACATCCCCGTTTCGTCCAGCGACCTGAAATCTGCTTTGCCGTCGGCCATCGCCTCCTTGCAAGATCGCTCCACCTCCCCACTCCCATGAAACTTCGCCTCCCCACTCCACGCCTGCTTGTTGCCCTCGCCACTCTCTGCGCGCTCGCTCCTGCCGTTTTCGCCGAAATTGGACTCGGCGCGAAACCGCTGCCCGGTGCCGAAATGCTCTTTGACGGCAGTCGCGCGATGCTCGACGACAAATGGACCTACTGGACCGGCCCGCGTTTTGGCTCTGCGCTCCCGATCAAATGGAAGATCGTTGAAGATCCCGTCGATCGCGGCTCTGTGCTGATGACCGACGATCCCGCCGCCGCGGGCGGCAAATACGGCGCGGCCGACATCGTCACGAAAAAGGCTTACCGCGACTTTCGTCTGCATGTTGAATTTTTGATTCCCAACACTGGCGGCAACAGCGGCGTCTATCTGCAGAATCGTTACGAAATCCAGATCTGCGACAGCGACGCGACCAAGCACGGTATGGGCGCCGTCATCAACGAGACGCCGTCTCCGTATTTCGCCTACAAAGGCCTCGGCAAGTGGAACTCCTACGACATCCAGTTCCGGGCAGCTCGCTTCAAGGATGGCAAGCGCACCGAACCCGCGATGGTCACGATCTATTTCAATGGCATCAAAGTGCACGGCAACCAGCCCATCAATCAGGTCTGGGGCGGTGCCAACTCGGGTATCGACGGTGGCAACGACGGCGGGAAAGGGATCACCGACACTCCCGGCGGTTTGAAACTGCAATGCGAGGGTCACGACGTCCGCTACCGCAATATCTGGATCAAGGAACTCGAGCTCACGCGTCCCTCCACTGATTTCAAACAGTGAGAGTGCCCGTTGGTTTGATACCCGCGCCGCGTGCTTCATGAGCCGAGAGACCTGCTACCGCTGCTTCTGGCCCAAGGACCTGTGCTGGTGCCCCACCCTCCAGCCCATGGCGACACGGACCAAGTTCGTGTTCCTGATGCATCCGAAGGAGTTTAAAAAAGAAAAAGCCAGCACCGGGCGGCTTACTCACCTTTGTCTCAGCGAAAGCGTCATTCACATGGGCATCGGCTTCGACAACCACGAGGAGGTGCAGGCGTTGATCCGCGATCCCGCGAACCTCACCGTCCTCCTCTATCCCGGCCCGGAGGCCCGCAATCTCTCGACCGGCGGACTCTCTGCCACCGATCTCGGCGACCGTCGTCTCGTCGTCCTTCTGCTAGATGCCACCTGGAGCTGCGCGCGAAAGATGCTTCGCCTCAGCTCCAGCCTCCAACGTCTCCCGCGCATCATGTTCACGCCTGCGGGTGTCAGTCGCTACGTCATCAAACAGCAGCCTCAAGATGGCTGTCTCTCGACGCTCGAGGCGACCCACGAGCTGCTACTCGCCCTCGAACGCAGCGGTCTCGATCACTATCCGCTGCCCGACCAGCTCCTGGGTCTTTTTGACCGGATGCAGCAATTTCAGATCAAGTGCGCCGCCGATCCTTCGCGCCCCGGATATCGACGCCAGCCCTACAGCCAACCCGGCGAGCGCTTAGCTCCCCACGGCCGCAGCGGTGCTCGCCGCAGCCGCTATCTCACGGCGCCGTCCGCTCCCGAAAGTTCCTGAACCGCGAAACTACGATCAACCGATCGCGAGCAGTTCGACCTCAAAAATCAAAGTCGCATTCGGCGGAATCGCGCCCGGGTAGCCTTCGCGCCCATAGGCGAGCTCGGGCGGAATTGTCATCTTCACTTTGTCGCCCACCCGCATCGTCGCGACGCCTTGATCCCACCCGGCGATCACCTGCTTCATGCCCAGCATAAACGTAAACGGCTCATCGCGGTCGACCGAACTGTCGAATTTTCCGCCGTCCTCGAACGTGCCGGTGTAATGCACCGTCACCTCATCGCCCTTCTTGGGCGAGGGACCGTTACCGCTGACCAGCTTTTCAATCTGCAATTGGGGAGTAGCCATTTCCCATCGTCGCCGCGCGCTCTCGCCTGGGTCAAGGCCCACGTTCCACGCGGTCATCCGCCATCTGTAAGCAAAACGGCGCGCTCAACCGAGCTGCACGATCAACGTCTCGCCGCCAAACACGACTTTGTCCCCGGCAACCAGCTTCCGTCCTTTGCGCGTCTCGACGACGCCGTTAACCGATACCTCTCCGTCAACAACGGCCTGTTTGGCCTGCCCACCGCTTTCGGTGCAGCCGGAGAACTTCAAGAACTGGGATAGCTCGATCGGCTCCGCGCGAATCGCGACGATCCGGCCGGCCGAGGGAGAAGATTTAGACTTGGCGCTCATAGTTGGGAAAAGGGGTCATTCAGCAGCTGCCTTGCGAAATATCAGGATATGCTGCTGCGGGAGCACATCGATCTTCTGATCAAATTTCAGTCGATGCACGGCCATCTCTTTTTTGACCTGCTCCGCCGTCATCTTGTGGAGCCGCTTGATCGCCACATTCGGATCCTCGCCGCGATATTCGACCAGCACGAGCCGACCACCGGGCTTCAACGCGCTGATCATCGCGCGAGTCATCTCGAAGGGGAAATCCAACTCGTGATACACATCCACGAGCAAAATGAGATCCGTCGAATTGGCGGGCAACTTCGGGTCCTGCACCGTCCCGAGCACGGGTTCGACGACCTTCTCCACGCCTCGCCGCTGCATCTGCGACATGAGCAACTCCAACATCTCTGGCTGAATGTCGTTGGCAAAAATCTTCCCGGTCGGGCCCACTTTCTGGGCCATCCGCCACGAAAAATATCCACTGCCCGCGCCCACATCGGCCACCACATTCCCGGGCTTCAACTCCAGTGCGTTGAGCAACAGGTCGGTGCGCTCTTCCTCTTCGCGCGTGCGCCGCTCCAGCCACCCGGCCGCTTGGTGCCCCATCACCTTCGCGATTTCGCGACCGAAATAGATTTTACCGATGCCGTCACGATCCGCCGGCGTCCGCGTCTCGTAACGTGCCGCTGCCGGCCGCGCGGGTTCCCCCGCGCACAGACCGAGCGCACCAACGAGCCCCATAGCCACCACCGCGCAGGCCGATCGCAGACGCGCGTTCACGGCAGCTTGGCCTGAACGATTTTGCTGACGGCGCCGAAGTCGATGAGCCCCGCATCGGGGTGCTGTTTCAGGGCTCCGATGACCTTACCCATTTCCTTTTTCGACTGCGCGCCAGTCGACGCGATAGCCGCCACAATCAGCTCCTCGATCTTCGCGGCATCGAGTCCCTTCGGAAGATATTTTTCGAGGATGCGGATCTCCGCTTCGTTCGCCGCCACGAGATCGGCGCGACCGCCCTTGGCAAACTCCGCTTTGGCATCGGTGAGATTCTTCACCGCCTTGCGCATGGTCGCGATGACGAGCGCCTCATCGATCTCCTTGTTCGCGTCCATTGCCGCGCGTTTGATGCCGGCATCCGCCGTGCGGAGCGCGAGCGTCGTGGCGCTGTCGCGCGCCTTCATTGCAGTGATGATGTCAGCCCGGAGGGTTTCGTAGGTTGAGGCCATGTCGGGCAGAGTGCGCGCCCCCGCCGTCGTGTCGAGAATCGAGCGTCACGGTGCCGCGGCAGCTTTGTCGGCCACATAAAGAGTGTAGGCCGGACGTTTCGCACCGGCGTGCACCTTGGCCGCCACCACCTCGACTTTGAAGCCCGCCTTCGTGAGCCGCGCCGCATACGCGCGGTCGTGCGACGCGGACCAAATCACCGCACGCCCGTTCGGTTTCAACGCGGCGTGGATTCCCTTGAGGCCCGCCTCGTCGTAGAGGCGCACATTGGCCCGTTGCACCATCGCCGCCGGCCCGTTGTCCGTGTCGAGGACGATGGCGTCGTAACGCGCGCCGCCGGCCCGCATCAACACGCCCCACACATCCCCCACGTGCAGAGCGACGCGCTTATCGTCGACCAGCTTGCCATTGAGTTTCCCCAGAAACGCACGGTTCCATTCGACGATCGCCGGCATCAGCTCGGCGACCTCCACCACCCCGTGCGGACCGACGCCCTCGAGCACACTGCGCAAGGTAAAGCCAAGCCCCAGCCCGCCGATCAGGGCGCGCGATTTGCCGAAACGGGGAAACTTGTCCGTCGCTAACTCCCCGATCTGCAATTCCGAGTTGGCCACCGTCGAGTCCATCAGCGCCTGCCCGTTGAGCCGCACGCAGTAGGAGCCGTCGTGTTCGTGCAACGTGAGGCGTCCGCCGTCGGGCGTGGTAGTTTCTGCGAGCTTGATCTGCGGTTTCATGAGTTCAGCGAGGCGGCGAGTTGGGCCGGGGCGGCCCGGAATGGCCAGCCTGACGTTGCGCAGGCTGCGAGACTTCCCAACGTTCCCCCGCCATGACTCCTGCACCTTCCCGCAACGTCCTCGGCGGACCGCTCAAGCCGTGCTCCACAGCGCCACTGACGGGCTTCTTCCGCAACGGCTGCTGCGACACGTGCGCCGAGGATCACGGTTGTCACACCGTGTGCGTTGAAGTGACCGAAGCATTTCTCGAATTCAGCCGCGCCGCCGGCAACGACCTTTCCACTCCCGTGCCCGAATATGACTTCCCCGGCCTCTCGCCCGGTGACCGCTGGTGCGTCTGCGCGGCGCGCTGGCTGGAGTGCCTCAACGCCGGGGTCGCTTCGCCCGTCGCCCTCGCGGCCACGCACGAGCGCACACTCGAAATCGTGCCGCTCGACGTCCTCCAGCAACACGCGACCGCCTGATGCGATCTGCCCTACGAACATGACGCCGCCGCAAAAAAACAATCCGCTCCACGCCATCACCCTCGAGGCACTGCTCACGCAACTCGTCGCCCACTACGGCTGGGAAGAACTCGGCCGCCGCATCGATGTGCGCTGCTTCAATTTCGACCCCAGCATCAAATCGAGTTTGAAATTCCTCCGGAAGACCCCTTGGGCCCGCGCCAAGGTAGAACAACTTTTCCTTAACACCGATTTTCCGTCCAAGCCCGCGGGCTAAACATCGGGCAGTTGCCATTCCATCGGCGGCAAACCGGCCTCGCCGAGGTGTGCGTTGATTTTTGAGAAGCAGCGGCAGCCCATGAAAAACCGCGCCGACAACGGCGACGGGTGCCCGCATTCCACGATGCGATGCTGCGGCGCCGTGATCAGCTCCCGCTTAGCCTGCGCAGCCTTGCCCCAGAGCACAAAGACCACCCGCGTCGGTTTCGCGTTCACCGCTCCGATCACCGCGTCGGTGAACTCTTCCCAGCCCCGCCCGCGGTGGGAAAACGCCTCGCCCGCCCGCAGCGTCAGCACCGTGTTGAGCATCAACATCCCCTGCCGCGCCCACACTTCAAGGCAGCCGTGATTGGGCGCGCGGAACCCGACGTCGTCGCGCAGCTCCTTGTAAATATTTTGGAGTGAGCGGGGCACTTTCACACCCGGTCGCACCGAAAAACACAGTCCGTGCGCATCTCCGGGTGTTGGATACGGATCTTGCCCGAGCAGCAGCACCTTCACGTCGGTGTAAGCCGTCAGTTCGAGGGCCTGAAAAATCTCCGACCGCGGCGGCAGAATTTCTATTCCCGCCGCTGCCTCATCGGTGAGGAAGGCGTCGAGCGCCCGGCAATAATCCTGATCAACTTCGTTTTGCAGCAGCGGACGCCACGATTCGGGAATGGGAGGCAGCACGGCGCGAGAGCTAGTTTGAATCGTCCGCTCCGTGCCAGTGGAAAAATCCGTGACGCCGCCCTGCGGCCGCGCCACGGTTTTCAGCATGTCACGCGTTTACCCCATCGCCGTTTCGCTCCTCCTCTTTTGCAGCCACGCTGCCGCCGCGGCACCGTCCGTGAAGTGGGTGCCGACAAATCTACCGCCGCCGCCCGCCACCGGCCCCGCACTCTGCGTCGGCGCCTATCTCAAACCCGAACAGGGCCAGGCCACCCTCGACGCCGCGCTCGCGCAATTCCCCGATCGCACCGCCTGGGAGGCTTACGGAAAACATGTCCGCCAACGCATCCAAGCAGGCGCCGGCCTCTCTCCGTGGCCGAAGCGCACGCCGCTCAATCCCATCGTGCGGGGCAAGCGCATCTGCGACGGCTACACCGTCGAGAATGTAGCGTTCGAATCCGTCCCCGGCTACTTCGTCACCGGCAACCTCTACCGCCCGCTCCACGGCAAGGCCCCCTACCCTGTCGTCCTAACGACGCACGGCCACGGCGCGACGATCAAGACGCCCGACGATTTTGAGAAACAAGGCCGGTTCACCGAGACGGTCCAGGCCCGCGGCGGCACTTTCGCCCGCATGGGCGCCATTGTGCTCTCGATCGAGATGGTCGGCTACGGCGACTCCAGCACCCAGGTCGGTCAAGACGCCCACAAAAAACCGTTCACGCAAACGCTCCAAATTTGGAACGCCTCGCGTGCGCTCGACTACCTGCTCTCCCTCGACGGCGTCGATCCCAAGCGCGTCGCCGTCACCGGCGAATCCGGCGGCGGCACGCAGACTTTTCTGCTCACCGCGCTCGATTCCCGGGTCACACTCAGCGCGCCCGTCGTAATGGTTTCGTCCTATTTTTTCGGCGGCTGCCCCTGTGAAAGCGGTCAACCCATCCACCGCAGCGCCGACCATTTTGCGAGTAACGTCATGATCGCCGCCCTCGCCGCCCCGCGCCCGCTGCTCCTCGTTTCCGACGGCGCGGATTGGACGCAGCACGTCCCGCAAATCGAATTTCCCTTCGTTCAAAAAATCTACGGCTACTACGGCGCGACGCAGAAAACAACGAACGTCCATCTCGCCACCGAAAAGCACGACTACGGTCCCTCGAAACGTGCCGCCGTGTATCGCTTCGTCGCCGATCATTTCGGTCTCACCGCGCCCGCGACAAATGCCGACGGCAAACCCGACGAATCACGGGTCACGATTGCGCGTCACGGCCCTCTCCACGTCTTCAACGACGAGTTTCCCCTGCCCGCTCACGCGCACCGTGACATCGCCGCTGTCGAGCGCACGCTACGCGAATTGCAGCGTTGAACGCGCCCCGCCACCACGTCACACCCACTCCGCCATGAGCGAACTTCCCGACTGCCAATACTGCCGCAAAGACCAGCGCCTCACCGATCTCATGATCGAGATCGCGCCCATGAGCGCCTCGACGCTCTACCTTTTCAAAGAGCAGACCCACCGCGGTCGCTGCGTCGTCGCATACAACGGGCACGTCAACGAACTCTTCGAGTTGCCCGACGCCGAGCTCATCCGTTTCACGCAAGACGTCGCGCGCGCCGCCAAGGCGATCAAGGCCGCGGTGAACGCGAAAAAGATCAACTACGGCGCCTACTCTGACAAATTGCCGCATCTCCACATGCACCTCGTGCCGAAATTCGAAGGCGGCGCCGCGTGGGGCGCACCGTTCGAGATGATGCCGGCTAACAAACAGCTACTCTCCGACACCGACTACGCCGCGCTAATCCAGTCGATCAAAGCGCAGCTCTGAGCTTCGGGACCACGCGAGCGCGCTTCGAGTGCTCGCCGAAATTGCTCCGAAATCAACCGGACGACACGTTTGTCCGCGCCTGCTATCTTTCGTCCATGCGAATGACTCCTGCCACCATGTATGCGCGTGTTCTCGCGGGCGACGCGTCCTACAACGGCCGCTTTTTCACCGGCGTGCTCACGACCGGCATCTATTGCCTCCCGTCCTGCAAAGCCCGCAAACCCAAGCCGGAGAACGTTCGCTTTTTCCCCACGTGCGAAGCCGCCCGCTCCTCCGGCCTCCGTGCCTGCAAAAAATGTCATCCCGACGATTTCGCCCGCGGCGCGGATCCGGTCTTGGAAACCGTTGAAGCCCTCGTTTCCGAAATCCGCGCCGACCCCGCCGCGTTCCCCGACGCCCGTGCCATCGTCCGTCGCTCCGGCTTCGGCGCCACCCGCGCCTTCGAACTTTTTCGCCTGCACTATCACACCACGCCCGCCGATCTCCTCCTCCGCGCCCGCCTCGATCTCGCCAAACAACGGCTCCTCACGACCACCGCACCTCTCGCCGAGACCGCGTTCGGCGTCGGCTTCGATGCCCTCTCGTCGTTTCACGAAAACTTCCGCCAACTCAACGGTCTCACCCCCGCCGCCTACCGCGAGCTTCGCACCAGCCGCACGTTCACGATCGATCTGCCCAAAGGCTATTTGTTGCCCTACCTGCGCCGCGCGCTGAGTCGCGATATCCACAGCGTGACTGAGCGCCTGGTCGGCGACACTTACACGAGCGCCGTGCAACTCAGCCCGGGCCCGGCGTTGCTCACCCTGCGGCTCTCGCCTGATTCCGTTCGCGCCGAAATCTTGGGAGCGCGCCCGCCCGGCTCCGAAGCCCACGCCGTCGTCATCGGCCTCCTCGGCCTCGATCAGGACGCCGCCGCCTTCGCTCGCCTCGCCCAAAAACTCGGTCTCGCCCGTCTCGTGGCCGGCCGCCCCGAATTGCGCATCAGCCAAACTCCTTCGGTCTTCGATGGCCTGCTCTGGTCCATCATCGGCCAGCAGATCAATTTCCCGTTCGCCTGCCTGCTGAAGCGTCGCCTCATCGAACGCACCGGCACGCCGCTCGATATCCCTGGCGCCGAGGGACTCTACGCGCCCCCTACTCCCGCCGCCGTCGCCGCACTCGCCCCGGCCGACTTGTTGCCGCTGCAGTTCTCCCGGCAAAAAGCCGACTACGTCATCCAAACCGCCCGCCTTGTCGCCGCCGGCCAACTCAACCTCGACGGATTGCGCACCCTGTCCGCGACCCGCGCCGAACGCACGCTCCTCGCCGTGCGGGGACTCGGTCCGTGGTCGGTGAACTACCTGCTGATGCGCGCTCTCGGCTTTCCCGACTGCGTGCCCTACGGTGACACCGGCGTCACGAGCGGACTCCAATCCCTACTGAAACTCGACGAACGCCCCGACCTCGACGCCACCCGCCGGCTCATGCCGATGTTTTCTCCGTATCGCAGCCTCGCTACCGCGCATCTCTGGCAATTTAATCAACCCACGCCCACATGAGACAATTCTACGACACCTTCCCGACGCCCGTCGGCGACTTCTCCGTCGCCCTCAACGCGAGCGGCGCCGTCATCGCCACCGCCTTCGGCGCCCTGCCGGAGCTGCGGGAACGCTTCACCGCCGACGAAATTGTGCGCGATCCCGCGCGCGCCGCAACCGCCCGCCAGGAGGTGACCGAGTATTTCGAGAAAAAGCGCCGCAAGTTCACGGTCGAACTCATGCCGAGCGGCACGCCGTTTCAACAAAGTGTCTGGGCCGCCCTCCAGCGAATTCCCCTCGGAGAAACGCGCAGCTACGGCCAACTCGCCGCCGATCTGGGCAAGCCCGACGCCGCCCGCGCCATCGGCCGCGCCAACGCGACCAATCCCATTTGCCTCATCATTCCATGCCACCGCGTGATCGGCGGAGACGGCTCGTTGACCGGCTACGCGTTTGGCGAAGACCTCAAGCGCCAGTTGCTCGCCCACGAGTTGGCCATCATCAAGGCTGCCGCGTGACACCACGTAGCGCCGTGAAAAACGCCGTGATCTTCGCGGCGTCTTTCACGCCTGGCGCAAGTTCGACGCCGCTGTTCACGTCGACGTAACGCGCTCCCGTAGCCGTGACCGCGGCGGCGATATTTTCCGGGTTGAGGCCCCCGGCCAGCACCCAGTTCACCTTGATAAACTTCGTTCGATAATCGGCGAACGACTTCCAGTCGCCAGTCTGGCCGCTCCCGCCAAACGAGGCCGCATGGTAGGTATCGAGCAGGATCGTGTCCGCGAGAGGGACGAAGGCGAGGTCGAGTTCCTTCCCCGGCGGAATGCGGGGTGCGAGCCACAGCCGTTCGGGCGGAATCACATCGAGCCAAAGAGCCGCTTGAAAAAACGGCGTCTCGTTCGCAAAATGCAGCTGCACGTAGTCGAAACCGGCCGCGTTGATCTCGGCGAGCTCGTCCAGCGAGGGCTCGACGACGACGGCGACTTTTTTGCGCGGCGGAAGGAGCGCCGACATGCTGCGATACTTCTCAAGACTGACGTAACGCGGCGACTTCGGATAGAGAATGAAGCCCAGATAGTCCGCCCCGGCGGCGTCGGCCGCCTCGGCATCGACCAACGAGGTTAGCCCGCAAACTTTGACTCGGATGCCGTTGACCATCGTCTGAACGCTCAGAACGAATTCACCGAGGAGATCACATGCTCCACTTGGGCATCGGTGAGTTCCGGAAAAATCGGCAAACTGACGCAGGTCGCCGCGGCCTTTTCCGCCACTGGGAACGAACCCACGCCCTTGCCGAGGCCGGCGTAACATTTCTGCAAATGCAGCGGCACCGGATAAATCAGATCGGTCCCGACCTCATGCTTCGCGAGATGTTCACGCAAGGCATCGCGGCGCGGATGCCGAATCGTGAACTGGTGAAAGACCGATTTTCCGTAGGCCGGTTGTTCGGGCAGCCGCACGTCGGCGAGCGTGATCTCGGCGAGGTAGCGCGCCGCAATCGCCTGCCGGCGGGCTGTCCAAGCGGCGAGGTGCGGCAGTTTCACGTTGAGCAGGGCACCCTGAAATCCGTCCATCCGAAAATTTCCGCCGACGATGTCGTGATAGTAGCGGCGATCCGAGCCGTGCACACGGATGTGACGGGCTTTCGTGTGAACCGCTTCGTCTTTCGCGACGAAGGCCCCGCCTTCGCCGCAGCCGCCCAAGTTCTTCGTCGGATAGAAACTGAACGTGCCGACATCGCCGATCATGCCGACGGGTGTTCCTTTGTAACGAGCGCCCACGGCCTGCGCACAATCTTCGATCACGTAGAGCCCGTGCTTGCGCGCGATGGCGATGATTTCATCCATGCGCGCCGGTTGCCCGAAAAGATGCACGACGATGATGCCCTTGGTGCGCGGCGTGATGGCCGCCTCGACCTTGGCTGGATCGAGGTTGAAGGTGCCCTCCTCCACATCGGCAAACACCGGCGTCGCCCCCACGTAACTCACGCCCCATACCGTCGAGATAAACGTGAACGGCGGAGCGATCACCTCATCGCCCGGGCCGAAGCCCGCGATCATACACGCCACATGCAACGGTGCCGTGCCGCTGTTCATCGCCAGCGCGCGCGGATAACCCAGCTTCGCAGCGAACCCCTTTTCGAAATCCTCGACGTCCTTTCCGAGACAAAAGCGAGTCGCGTCGTAGGTCGCGGTCAAAGCGGCGAGCGCCGGTTCGCGGAGCGCCTGGTGCTGGAGACTAAGGTCGAGAAACGGGACTTTCATGGCGTGTTTTTTTTCACCAACGCTTCGACCAGACTATCCAAGCTCGGCGTCTTCGCAGTGAAATCAATCGGCATGCCCACCTTCTTCATCGTCTCGCTGGTCTGCGGTCCGATGCTGCCGGCGAGCGGACGTTGCGCTTCTTTGCCCAACTTGAGCGCGGCTGCCTGATCGACGAACGACTGCACGGCCGACGAACTCGCAAACAAGATGGCGTCGGCACCGCGCGCCCGAAAATCGGCGGCCGCAGGCTCGGCGGAAAGATCGGTTTTCTCCGTCTTGTAGACTTGCAGGCAATCCACGATCGCCCGCGCCTCTTCGAGTTTCACCACGATGGTGTCGCGATTGAGATTGCCGGTGATCACCAGCACTTTCGCGCTGTCGAGGCTGCCGGTCGCAATGAGATCCTCGGCCAGCGCTTCGGCGGTCGCCACCTTGGGCTGACATTCGACCTTGAGGTGAAACCCGCGGATGGCGGCGGCGGTGGTGTCCCCGATGCACGCGAAACGCAGCAAACCCAGCGCCCGGATGTCGTCAAAGAGCCGGAGAAATTCCTCCATGAAAAACCGCACTCCGTTGGCGCTGGTAAAGACAATCCAGTCGTAGCCACCGAGCTCAAGCATCACGTCCGACAAAGGGTCCTTGTCGATATGCTTGGTGACCGTGATGAGCGGCAATTCGACCACTTCAGCGCCGAGCGCAACGAGTTTTCCCGCGAGTTCTGGGGACTGCTCGCGGGCGCGGGTGACCGCCACTCGACGGCCGGACAACGGGAGAATTTTGCTCATGGCAGGAGTCCGAAATGTTTCAACACGTGCGCTGCCGTGGCGGCCGGTTCGTTGAAATCGGTATCGGTCAGCGACACGGTGCAGAGTCCGATGTTTTCATGGAATAGGTGAAGTCTGCCCGGCGTAACGTGCGCGGCAAAGGCCGTGTGACATCCGCCGCCCAGTGCGTTTTGAAACGCGCGCTCGAGCGTGACATTGCGCGCCGTGGCCGCATCGAACACCGCGGCAAATTTAGCGGCGTCGGCCTCGCGGCATTGGATGCCGATGGCGCCCTGCCCGACCGCGGGCACCATCTGATCGAACTCCAACGGCACAAACTCCACGCCCGGCCAACTCGAAATACCGAGGCGTTTCAGTCCGGCGGCGGCGAGCACAGAGGCGTCGGCCACGTGAAGTTCGCCGATTTTGCGGAGTCGCGTATCAACGTTGCCGCGGATCTCGGTGAACGTGGCGTCGGGAAACAGTTTCGCGATTTGCAGGCGACGGCGCGGACTCGCCGTCGCGATGGTCGTGGGCGTGGTCACGCCCGCATGGAGCACGAGCACGTCACGCGTATCGGCGCGCGGCATGTAGCCGCCGAGAGCCAACCCGGGAGGCATATCGCCCGGAAGATCCTTGGTGCTGTGCACGGCGACATCGGCTTCACCGCGCAGGAGCGCGGCTTCGAGTTCGCTCGTGAAAAGCCCCTTGCCGCCCTTTTTTTCGAGCGACCATTCGGTCTGTTTGTCACCGGTCGTGACGATCTTCAGCAGTTCGGTTTCGACGCCGAGGTGCGTGCGCAGATGCGCGGCGACCATTTCGCTCTGAGCGAGGGCGAGCGGACTTTTGCGGGTGGCGAGGACGAGTTTGGTCATCGGAAATAAAGAAGGCGCAGAGAGAATTCTCTGCGCCTCCCAAGTTCTTGGCAACTGCCCGGAATTACGAGTAGGAGGCCTGCACACCTTTGATGTTTTTCTTGGTCATCCAAGGCATCATGGAGCGGAGGTAGGCACCGGTCTTCTCGATCTGGTGCTTTTCGCCCTTCTTTAGGAGCGCGTTGTAATTCTTGAGGCCGCCCTTGTGTTCCTTGACCCACTCCTTGGTGAACTGGCCAGATTGGATCTCTTTGAGGATCTTCTTCATTTCGGCCTTGGTGTTCTTGTTGATCACGCGGGGACCACGGGTGATGTCGCCGAACTTCGCGGTCTCGGAGATCGAGAAGCGCATGCCGGCAATACCGCTCTCATACATGAGATCACAAATGAGCTTCAGCTCGTGGAGGCACTCGAAGTAGGCCATCTCGGGCTGGTAACCGGCCTCGACGAGGGTCTCGAAACCAGCCTGCACGAGGGCGCTGGCGCCACCGCAGAGGACGGCCTGTTCGCCGAAGAGATCGGTCTCGGTCTCTTCTTTGTAGGTGGTCTGGAGCACGCCGGCGCGGGTCGAACCGATGCCCTTGGCCCAGGCGAGCGCCTGCTTCTTGGCGGTCTTGGACTTGTCCTGCGCGACGGCGATGAGGGCCGGCATGCCTTTACCTTCAGCGTAGAGGCGGCGGACCATGTGGCCGGGACCCTTCGGGGCGACCATGATGCAGTCGATGTCCTTGTGGAGCTTCACGAGGCCGAAGTGAACCGCGAGGCCGTGCGAGAAGAGGAGGGTCTTGCCCTTGGAGAGATTCGGGAGGATGTCGCGCTCGTAAACTTCGGCCTGCTTCATGTCGGGGAGACCGACCATGATGACATCAGCGCGACGGACCGCCTCGGCGGTCTCGAACACCTCGAAACCGTGCTGTTCGGCGACGGCCTTGGACTTCGAACCAGCGTAGAGGCCGATGATGACCTTGCAGCCGCTGTCCTTCAGATTGAGCGCATGGGCGTGGCCCTGCGAACCGTAGCCGAGGACGGCGAGCGTTTTATTTTGGAACACGCCGAGGTCGGCGTCTTTGTCGGTGTAGACTTTGGCGGGCATGATAAATTTCGTTGGGGGTTGGGTTGTTCGATTTCGGAAAGTGCCTCAACGCTTCAAGGCGAGACGACCGGTGCGGGCGAGTTCGACGATGCCAAACGGCTCGAGCAGGCCGAGGAGCGCGGTGATTTTATCGTCGTCGCCGGTGGCCTCGATGATGAGCGAATCGGGGCTCAGGTTAACGATCTTCGCGCGGAAAATATCGGCAATCTGCAGCACCTCGGGCCGGCTCTTCACGTCCGAACGGACCTTCACCAAAACCAACTCACGCGCAACGGCCTGGCCGTCCTTGAAATCGACGACCTCGACGACGTTGATCAATTTGCGGAGCTGCCGGATGCACAGTTCGAGCGAGGACTCGTCGCCCTTGAGCACAGCCGTAATCCGGGACAACGACGCATCGTGCGTGGGCGCTACATTGAGCGATTCGATGTTGAAGCCACGGCCGGAAAACATTCCGGACACGCGGGCCAAAACGCCGAACTTGTTCTCAACGAGGACGGAGATCGTGTGTCGCATTTGCGGGTTTGGATTGAAGAATAAAGATGGTGGACGCTGAGGGACTCGAACCCCCGACACCCTCGGTGTAAGCGAGGTGCTCTAACCAACTGAGCTAAGCGTCCGAGCCGAAGGTGGATGAAAACGGGCCGGCGGCGGCTATGACAAGGAATTATTCGGGTATGACGCGAGGTGGTTGAAAAACGCTCCTCGCGCTGGCGTTACGCGCTCTTCGGGCGGAAGAGCCCTTCGCGCGCCATAAGTTCCGCGTTCTGAATGGCATTGAGCGCCGCGCCTTTCCACAGGTTGTCGCCACTCACCCAGAGCGCGAGACCGTTGTCGAGCGCCGTGTCGATGCGGATGCGGCCCACGCCGCATTTCACCTTCTTGGTGAAATCGAGCGGGGTCGGATAGATCCGGTTCGCCGGGTCGTCCACGAGTTCGGCGCCTTCAAACGCCGCGATCGCCGCACGCGCCGCCTCGACACTCACGGGCCGCTCAAACTCCGCGTTAACAGAAACCGAATGCGCGCGCACCACCGGCACACGCACCGTGGTCGATGACACTTTGAGATCGGGGAGTCCCATGATTTTGCGGCTCTCCAGCATCATCTTGGTTTCCTCGCCAGTGTAGCCGTTGGGACCGAAGGAATCGACCTGCGGGATCACGTTGAACGCGATCTGATACGGATAAACTTTCTTCGCGAGCATCGCGCCCTTCACGTAGGCCTGCACCTGCGACTCCAGCTCTTGCACGGCCTCGGCGCCGGTGCCGGAAACGGATTGGTAGGTCGACGCGAAATAGCGCTTTAAACCGAAGGCCAGGTGGAGCGGCCAGAGTGCCATGAGCGTCACGGCCGTCGAACAATTCGGATTGGCGATGATGCCCTTGTGGTTCCGCAGCCCCTCGGGATTGATCTCCGGAATGACCAGCGGAACATCCGGGTCCATGCGGTAGTGCGAGCTCTTGTCGATCACGAGACAGCCGGATTTAACCGCGTCCGGCGCCAGCGCGCGTGTCACGGAACCACCCGCAGCGAAAAACGCCACATCGACGCCGGCGAACACGCCGGGCTTGGCTTCTTCCACCGTGAATTTTTTGCCGCCATATTCGATGACTTTGCCCGCCGAGCGCGCCGAGGCGAAGAGCCGCAGCGAGGCCATGGGGAAGTTGCGCTCATGCAAAAGCGTTAGCAGCTCTTGACCGACGGCGCCCGTTGCACCGACGATTCCGACATTGATGGATGCGTTTTTCACGAGTGAGTCTCCTTTGGAGTTGGTCAACAAAACCTGCGCCCGCCTCGGCATCAAGCCCGGAGAACGGCTTCTCGTGGTCCGCATCGGCACAGCGACGATGCAATTCTTCACCAGGGGTGTGCTGGTCAAGAGCTACGTCGTTTCGACCTCAAAGCGGCCACCGTCGAACATCAAAGACTCCCTCGGCACCCCGCGCGGCCTTCACGAGATCGCCGAGCGCATCGGCGCGGGCCAGCCACCCGGCATGGTGTTCAAGTCCCGGGTGCCCACCGGTCGACATTTTTCGGAACTGCCTGACGCGACCCAAAACGACAATCTCATCACCAGTCGCATCCTCTGGCTTCGCGGCCTCGAACCAGGCGTCAATCGCGGCGGCAACGTCGACACCTACGAGCGCTACGTCTACATCCACGGCACCAATCACGAGGACCGCCTCGGCGAACCGCTCAGCTCCGGCTGCGTGCTGATGCGAAATCTCGAAATCGTCGAACTCTACGAAGAGGTCCGGAATGGCGACATGGTTTTGATCACGGATTAGTTTCGGCAACGCCGGCGGCTTGAGCCGCGAAATCATACCACGCCATCGGCACCTCCACCGCCCCGGTCGCTAGCTCCCCTACTCCACCCGGGCCACGCGCGTGCGAGATTCGCCGGTGATGTAGTGAGGCTTCTCGTGCAAGATACGCACCTGCTCACCCACGGCGAAAGGCGGGGCACTCAGCGCCTGCACTACCAAAACCAACTGCCCCGACGGTAACCGCACGGTAATTTCCTCACCGGGGACATCGCGCCGTTTTTCGCCGCCAATCGTGACCGGCACGGAAACCCCGATAATGCCGCCGAGCGGGATGGTGGGCGTTTGCGTCTGCAGCGCTTGGCCTTTCCCCGTGCGCAGATCCATCATCGTGTCGTTCACCGCGGCCACGATGCCGCGCTCCTCGCGCTCAATTTCGCCGAAAGGCTGCTCCGGCTTGGGTAACGTTTGTGCCACCGAACACCCGCCCAGCCACAACCCGCCCACTGCCAGTCCCAGCGCCAAAATTCTCATGCGGTTCGCACTCCTCAAAATAGCCGGCGCACCGTGGTGCCCGCGCCTCCTTGCATCACCTGAACGCGTTCGCCGACCGCAAAATTCCCGTCTTTGCCCGCTTCCTGCACCACCGCGATGGTGTCGCCGTTCGCAAGTTTCACTGTGATTTCCTGCGCCCGCTTCCGCGTCGCCACTTCTTCGACAGCCTCGCCGAGCACCGCTCCGGTGACCGCGCCCGCCGCCGATACGACGGCACCGCCCACCCCACTGCCACCCGAGGCCGCGGCCCCGCCGACAATCGCGCCGCCACCCACGCCGATCACGGTGGTGCGACCACTGATCTGCACGTCGCGCACCGCCACGATGTCACCTGCCTCCACCGTCATGGAACGCCCCACCTTGGACCGATCGTAGACCGTTCCGCTGCCGGGAAACTTGCAGCCGACCACCAGCCCGCTGGCACCGATCGCGAGAACGAAAAGAAGGGGCTTCGAGTTCATGCGCGGAGCCTGCTTTTTTCCACCGACTTTGTCAGGCAAAAGTTCGCTACGTGTTCCGACCAAATAGCAGCCTCAACGAGTTCAGACACACAACCAAGGTGCTGCCTTCGTGCGCCGCCACACCGATCGAGAGTGGCACGGCCCCAAACGCCGTCGCCACCACCATCACGATGACCACCCCGAGCGAGATCGTCAGATTCTGCCGAATCACCGCCCTCGCCCGTCGGCTCAGTCGATGCGCCGAGAGAAAATTTTCGATGCGATCGTGCATCAAAATAACCTCTGCCTGCTCCAGAGCCGCGTCACTTCCGCGTGCGCCCATCGCCACACTAACGTCGGCCGCCGCGAGGCACGGCGCATCGTTCACGCCGTCGCCCACCATCGCGACTTTGCGTCCTTCGGCCCTCAGCGATTGGATCGCCGCAACCTTGTCCTCTGGCGATAACCCCGCCCGCACTTCGTCAAGCCCCAGTTCTTTAGCGACCGCCTCGGCCGTATGTCGCCGGTCGCCCGTCAGCATCACGGTCTTGATGCCCATCGCCTTCAGCTTCGCCAACACATCGCGCGACTCCGCGCGAATCTGATCCTTCAACAGCACGCGACCGACCAAATCTTTTCCGATCACCCACACTTCGCTCAACTCCGCCGCCGCCGGTGGAAGCTGTTTCGCCCACTCCGCCAACGGCCCGCTTTCCAGCAGTTCGCGCCGTCCGAGGAGCAGGTTCGCACCGCCCACTTTCCCGCGCACACCTTGTCCGGTGATCGATTGAAAATCATCGACGGTCAGCTCGCTCAGCCCCTCAGCCTTCGCATGGCGCACAATGGCCCGCGCGATGGGATGCTGAGACTTCGCCTCCAGCGTGTAGGCCAGTTGCAACACCTCACGGTCGCGACCTTTCGGATAACTCTCGCAGCCGACGACCGCGAGTTCGCCGGTCGTAAGTGTCCCCGTCTTGTCGAGGGCCACGGCCGTGATGTCGGCGAGTTTCTCGATCGCCGCCCCGCCGCGAAACAGCACGCCATGTCGCGCGCCCCACGCAATCGCCGCCAGAATCGCCGACGGAATTGACAGCACGAGCGCGCACGGGCTCGCGACGACCATGAGCGTCATCGCCCGATAAAACGCAGAACGCGTCTCCGGCGTGTTTGTGAAAGCCGGCAATTGAAATCCCAGCCACCACACTAAAAACATCGCGAACGACCCGCCAATCACCGCGTAGGTGTAGCCGGTCCCAAATTTGTCCGTAAACCGCTCGCTCGGCGCCTTCAGTTTCTGCGCCGTCTGAATGAGTCGGATGATTTTTTGCAACGTGCTCTCCGCCGGCAACCGCACGACGTTGAACTCCACGACGCCCCACAGATTGATCGTCCCGCTGAACACCTGATCGCCCACTCCCTTTTCCACCGGATTCGCTTCGCCGGTCAGCGTCGCTTCGTCGCTCGCGCTCTTGCCGTTCACGATCAGTCCGTCCGCGGCAAACGCCTCGCCCGGTTTCACCCGCAGCCGGTTGCCGACCTCCAGCGTCTCCACGGCCACTTCTTTTTCCGATCCGTCGGGCAGCACCAGATTGGCCCGCTTGGGCGACGACTTCAGCAGCGCGCTCACCTCACGTTGCGTGCGATCGAGCGCGTATTCCTCCATCGCGCCAGACGCGGAAAACAGAAACAGCAGCAACACCGCCTCGCCCCACGCGCCGATGAACATCGCGCCGATTGCGACCGCGAGCATGAGAAAATGGATATCGATCTCCTTTTTCTTGAGATTCGCCCATGTATCGACTGCCGCGTCCCAACCGCCGGAAACCACGCCCACGAGGAAAAACGCCTTCGCGAGCCACGGCAGTCCCGGCGCAAAATATCCCGCCGCCACGCCGGCAATCCCCGCCGCGCCGCACACCGTCGCGAGCTTCGCGAGCAACCGCCACTCTTGGTCTTCGGGCAACGGCTCCGCCTTGATCTCCGGCCATTCCATCTCACGCCACTGCCACATTTTCTCCGCGGTCACGCACGTATCGCGACCGATAACCGTCGCGGCGCCCTCCTGCTTCAGCGAAAATCCCGCCGGAGCCCGTGTGGCGCTCTTCGCAGCCACCTGAGCTTCCACCGCCGCGATCGTCGCCGCCAGTTTCTCTTCCAACCCATCGAGCGCCACCTGGCCCACCGTCGCCACCGATACCTTGTGCGCGGCCGGATCTATTCGCACCGCGGTCACGCCCGGCTGCGTCCGCAAAAAGCGCACCAGCTCTTCCACCCACTCACCACCCGCTTTTTCATCCGTATCCATAACAGAACTATCGCCGCGCCTCGCACTCGCCGCAAATTCATTTGCGCCCGCTCGACCTCAATCCATTGGTTGGCAGACTCATTCTCATGATCGGCCTACGCGACGAACCCGGCTCAGCGCCTCCGCCCACCAGCCACGCGCCCGCCCTCGCCGCGAAGATTTTCTGCGAGGACGGTTGGCTGCAAACCGGCCTCAAGCTCGATCATCGTCCGCAGCAGGAGGAAATGGCGCGCGCCGTCGCCGCCGCGATGAAATCCGATGAGCCGCTGCTCTTCGAAGCCGGCACCGGTGTCGGCAAATCCCTCGCCTACCTCGTCCCAGGCCTCATCCACGCCGTCGACACCTCGCGCCAGCTCATCGTCTCGACCCATACGATTTCCCTCCAGGAACAACTCGAGACGAGCGATCTGCCGAAATGTCGGCGCCTTTTCAAGTCCACGCCCACGCTCGCCCGCTACGCCGATTTCAAATCCGCCGTCCTCGTCGGAAAATCCAATTACCTCTGCACGACGCGCCTCGGCCACGCACTCGCCGACCGCTCCACCCTCTTCGCCGATGCCGACTACGATGAGTTGAAACGTATCTCCGAATGGGCGGAAAAGACCGACACCGGCCTCCGCCATGACCTCCGTCCCCCGCCGCGCGCCGAGGTCTGGGATGCCGTCAACGCCGATTCCTCCTCCTGCTCGCGCAAACACTGCGACTGCGAAAAGTGTTTTTACCAACGCGCCCGCGCTCGCATGCGCTCGGCGAATCTCGTCATCGTCAATCACGCCCTCTTGTTCGCGCTCATCAGCGCCGGCGGCGCGCAAGCCCAAGGCACCGCCACCGATGCCCGGGGCGTCCTCTTTGCCGATGATTTTCTGGTGCTCGACGAGGCGCACACCGTTCCGGAAGTCGCCACAGCCAATTTCGGCCTTTCGCTGTCCAGCTACGGCGTCGACCGAGCGCTGAAATATCTCTTCAACCCGCGCACCAAGCGGGGCCTCTTCCGCAAAATCGGCGGTCCCGAAGCGCAGCAGCTCGTCATCGACGCGCTCGAAGCCGCGCGCCAGTTCTTCGATTTTCTCGCCGCTACGCTCCTCGCCCAGCGCCCCGTCGTGCGCGTGCGCGAGGAGGGCGTCGCCGAACCCACGCTCGACGGTCCGCTGGGCGCTCTCCACCGGCTGCTCGGCAAACTCGGCGACAAACTCGAAGACGGCCGCGAGCGCGACGAGCTCCTCGAACAGAAACAACGCGTGAAAACGCTCCAATCCGGCGTTACCGAGTGGCTCACGCTCGGTGACAAAGGCCACGTTTACTGGGCCGAGCGCGGCGGTCGCAAACAAACCATCGTCACGCTCCGCAGCGCACCCATCGACGTCGCGCCCGCACTCCGCCAGCACCTGTTCGGCTGCGGCACCAGCGTCACCTGCGCCAGCGCCACGCTCGCCATGGGCGGCCAGATCGAGCCCTTCGCCGCGCGCATCGGCGCCGATTCCGCCCGCGCCGTCGTCGTAAAATCTCCCTTCGATTTCGAGAGCAACATGCGCGTCTTCGTCGCCTCCGACGTCCCTCTGCCCTCGCCGCAAGAGGCCAAACTCGCTCTCGACGTCCTCGCCGATTACGTCGGTTTTTGCACGCAGGCCGTGCGCGGTGGCACGCTCGTGCTCTTCACGAGCTACACCGACATGCGCGCCGTCGCGACGACGCTCGAACCCGTTTTCCGCGCCGCCGGCCGCCCCTTCCTCATCCAAGGCGCCGAACTCTCCCGCACGGAGCTCGCCAACCAGATGCGCGATCTTGGCAACGCCGTGTTGTTCGGCACCGACAGTTTTTGGACAGGTGTCGACGTCCCCGGCAACGCCCTCGCACAAGTCATCATCACGCGCCTTCCCTTCGATCCGCCCACGCATCCGATCACCGAGGCGAAATGTGAACACATCCGCGACGCCGGTGGCAGCCCGTTCAACGAGCTCACGCTCCCCGACGCGCTGATCAAATTCCGCCAAGGTGTCGGCCGCCTCATTCGCACCCAGACCGACCGCGGCGTGATTACCCTGCTCGATTCCCGGCTGCTCGCGAAGAGCTACGGCCGACTGTTTCTGGATTGTTTACCCCATACTGAGTTCACCACGTTGACGCGGGAAACGCGTAACGAGACATTTCGTCCTTTCGCCTGACTCAAAGTCGGGCTAGCTTCTCGCCTAATCCCATGCTTTCGCTTCGCGCCGCAGCGCTCACCGACATCGGCCGTGTCCGCCGAAACAACGAAGACCGCTATCTCTGCGACGAATCGGCCATGCTCTTTGGAATCGCCGACGGCGTGGGCGGCCTCCCCGGCGGCGCCGAAGCCGCCCAACACACCGTCGAGGAAATTTCGGGCGGACTTCACGCCCTCCAGCCTGGCCAAGAACCGAATCTCACCGCGATCGTGCATCACACGAATCTGAGCGTCGCGGTGCTGGGTCAGAAAATCAGCCCGGCCATGGGCATCGGCACGACGCTCACCTTCGGTTGTATCCGCAACGGCATTTTCAAACTCGCCCACGTCGGCGACTCCCGCGCCTACCTCTTCCGCAGAGGCGAATTCATGCGGCTCACCGAGGATCATTCCGTCGAAAACGAAGCCCGCCTGCGTCGCGCCAAAGGCGAAGTCGTTTACTATCACGAGGCCAACCGTAACGCCCTCACCCGCTGCATCGGCCAGCCGACTCCGCCCGAAGTCGACCTCATCAACCGCCCGCTCGTCGTCGGTGACCGTTTCCTGTTCTGCACCGATGGCGTCACGCGCATGATTCCCGACTCCGAACTCGGCGAATTGGTCGCCGGTGCCGACACGCCCGACGAGTCGATCCGCAACATCGTCTCTCTCGCCGTCCGCCGCGGCGGCCCCGACAACGCCACCGGCGTCGTCATCTTCGTCGACGCCGTCTGACGCGATGCCGTCCCGCTCGGAGAATTTTGCCGCACTCGTCGCCCGCCAACCGGACAACGAGCTCTTCCGCTTCAGCCTCGCCCAAGCCCTGGTCGCCGACGGGCGCGGAGCCGAGGCGGTCCCCCACTACGAATTTTGCGTCGGCAAGAAATCCGATTGGATGATGCCGCGCATTCTGCTCGGAAAACTGCTCCTGCAGCTCGACCGCCGCGAAGCAGCCAAACCCCTCCTCGCCGCTGCGCTCCAGCTCGCCGTCGATCAGCACCACGAAGACCCCGAACGCGAGCTGCGCGCCCTCTTGGCCGACCTGTAACCGCGCTCCCGGAAAATTTGATTGGATTTTCCTACGGGAACCTGCACGGTTCCGCCCTCTTCCCGCCAGAGTAGCTCAGTGGTAGAGCAGAGGACTCATAAGCCTTTGGTCGCCGGTTCAATCCCGGCCTCTGGCACCAATTTCGGAAGCGCGTCGTTCCCCTTCCGGCTGATTCCGGGCCGCCGCGGCGGATTTCCAACTGCGTCGTTGCCTCACGCTTCGCGGCCCCGCAATTTCTCCGCTTATGTCCGTCGAAAACCACGACACCAGCGCCTCTTCCGCAGCACCCGCTTCGAGCGATTTCATCCGCGACATCGTCGCCCAACACGTCGCCGAGCAGCGCTATCCGAAGATCGTCACGCGCTTCCCGCCCGAGCCCAACGGCTACCTGCACATCGGTCACGCCAAGTCCATTTGCCTCAACTTCGGCATCGCCCGCGAGAATTCCGGTCAGTGCAACCTCCGCTTCGACGACACCAACCCCGTCAAAGAAGACCTCGAATACGTCGAATCCATCACCACCGACGTGAAGTGGCTCGTCGCCGGTTGGGCCGACCAATGCCTCGGCTTTAAACCGAAGGGCGCCACCCCGGCCGCGGTCACTTCCGGTGGCAAGTCCGATTTCTATCTCGCCCCGGTCGCACCCGGTGCCGGCGCCGAGCCCTTTTTTGCGAGCGACTACTTCGACCAGCTCTACCTTTACGCGGTCGAGCTCATCAAACGCGGCAAAGCCTTCGTCTGCGATCTCACGCCCGAGGATACCGAAGCCTACCGCGGAGCCCCCGACCGCCCCGGCAAGGACAGCCCGTTCCGCAATCGTTCCGTCGCCGAAAATCTCGATCTCTTCACGCGGATGAAGGCCGGCGAGTTTCCCGACAGCGCCCGCACGCTTCGCGCGAAAATCGATAACACTTCGCCCAACATGTGGCTCCGCGATCCGTTGCTCTATCGCATCCGCCACATCGCGCACCACCACACCGGCGACAAGTGGTGCATTTATCCGCTTTACGATTTCGCGCACTGCCTCAGCGACTACCTTGAGGGCATCACGCACAGCATCTGCACGCTTGAGTTCGATGCCCACCGCGCGCTCTACGACTGGACGCTGGAGTCGCTCGATCTGCCCCGCGCGCTCCCGCACCAATACGAATTCGCCAAGCTCAACCTCGGCTACACCATCGTCAGCAAGCGCAAGCTCCTCCAGCTCGTGCAGGACAAATTGGTCACCGGTTGGGACGATCCGCGCATGCCCACGATCTCGGGCCTCCGCCGTCGCGGTATCCCCGCGAGTGCCTTGCGCCGCTTCGTCACCGGGGTCGGCGTAACCAAATTCGACAGCGTCACCGACGTCGCTGTTTTCGAGCACGCCATCCGCGAGGAACTCAACACCGCCTCGCTCCGCCGCCTCGCCGTGCTGAAGCCCATCAAACTCACGCTCACCAATCTCGCCTCCGACGAGGTCATCGAGTGCGATGCCACCGACAACCCTCAGGACGAGACGCCCACCACCCGCAAGGTCGCCCTCACCCGCGAAGTTTACATCGAGCACGACGATTTTGCCGAGGTTCCGCCGCCCAAGTATTTCCGCCTCAAGCCCGGCGGCGAAGTGCGCCTCAAATACGCGTGCATCATCAAGTGCGACGAAATCGTGAAGGATGCCGGCGGCACCATCACCGAGCTGCGTTGCACCGCCGATCTCACCACCCGCACCGGCGGCCCCAATGTCGACCGCAAGGTCAAGGGAACCATCCACTGGGTCAGCGCCAGCCACTGCATCGAGACCGAGGTGCGCCTCTACGACCGGCTCTTCACGGTCGCCGAGCCCGACGCCGACGGTGTATTCAAGAAGCACGTCAACCCGCGCTCGCTCGAGGTCGTGACGGCCAAACTCGAAGCCTCGCTCGCCTCCGCCGTGCCCGAGCAGCGCTACCAATTCGAGCGCCTCGGTTATTTCACGCTCGATTCGAAAGACAGCTCTCCGGCGCACCTCGTGTTCAACCGCACCATCACGCTCAAAGACGCGTGGGTTCCCAAGAAGTAAGCCCCGCGCACCGACCGCTTCGCCGCCTTTCTCCGCATGGACGATCCCCTTCCGCCGCTCTCCGCCCACGAAATCCGCGTGCTCGGCTCGCTCGTGGAAAAAGCCGTCACGACGCCCGACTACTACCCGCTGACGCTCAACTCGCTCACGCTCGCCTGCAACCAGCTCTCGAACCGCGACCCGGTGGTCGCGTTTGACGAAACCACCGTCGTCCGCGCGCTCGACGGCCTTCGCGAGAAACGGCTCGCGTCCGTTTTCACCGGAGCTGAGAGCCGCGTGGCCAAATACAAACATTCGCTGACCGACGCGCTCCTGCTCACGCCCGGCGAAGTCGGCCTTCTCTGCGTGCTGATGCTGCGCGGTCCGCAAACGCTCGCCGAACTGCGCACGCGCACCGAACGGTTCCAGCCTTTCGAGTCACTCACCGAGGTCGAGGAAGCCCTGCAAACGCTCGCAACGCGCACGCCGCAACCCCTCGTCGTCAAACTCCCGCGCCTCCCCGGCACGAAGGAGCCTCGCTACGCGCACCTGCTCTCGGGTCCGATCGACGTCGCGGCACTCACCCCCGCGAGCGCCCTTGCGCCCGAACCCGCCACCCTCGCCGTCCGCGCCGAAAACGACCGCCTCACCAAGCTCGAAGCCGAGACCGCCGCCCTCCGCACCGAACTCGCCGAACTCCGCCAACAATTCGCCGAGTTCAGGAAACAGTTTGAGTGATGGCGCTACGTGGTTTTCGGACCACGGAACAGTCGGTCTCCGCGCCGCAAGCGCACCGCCACCAGCAGCGCCGCGCCGCCCAATACCCAGCCCACCGTAGCCGGCTCGGGAATCGCCGTTGCCGTGAGCTGCACTTGGTCGAACAACACTTGCACGCTGCCCGTGCTGACCAAACGGATCGCGATGGCGTGCCCGGCGTCGGGTAGCGTGGATTGGTAGGCGCCCGTGACGAAGTTGAACTGCCCGACTGACGGCGTCGCCGATTGGGTGGCGAGCACCACGAACGTCTGCCCACCATCCAAGTAGCCCAGTTGGATCGCACCGTTGCCAACCACCGCGTTTACTTCGTCCGACCGATAGCCGATGTAGACCGAGAACGTGTAACGGTAACCCGACGTAAATCCTGTCGCGAGCACCTGCTGGAGTCCGCCGGAACCGTTGGCGTAGCCCACCTGGACGCCATCGATCGGAGCCGGCGTGACCGGCGGCGTGGCTGACGCGGGCGCAAACGTCCCCGCATCCACGTCGTTACGTGTCTGGGTCCAGTTCGTCGCACCGATCGTGTAGGCGGGAAACAACGTGGGTGTCGGACTCTCAAAACTCGGGTTGTTGATGGCGATCGTGGTCTGCGCCGCACTCGAAGGCGCCGCGACGAGACCGAGCCATACTGCCGCTGCACAGCCGGCCAACCATCGCCCTCGCGGAGCGCGCAAGGTGGTCGCAGTGAGACCGTGCGAGGCATTGCGTCGCGATGAAACCGGCAAAGTTGAAGAAAACATGGCAGCAGGAATGGACCGCCGTCGCGTAGTCGTGCTTCGGCCCACCAACGACCGACGATCTGCCCGCCCGGTTCCGCACCCGCACCTCGCGGCGTATGAGGCCAACACCTACCCTCATGCCGGGTCAATTCGGAGAGATTGGGCAGGCCGCATCCGCGCGCTTGCCACGCGCCAAAAACGTCTCTTTCACTCCGCGCACTCGTGAAGCAAAGTATCGTCACCCTCGACATGGAAGGCGTCCTCACGCCGGAAATCTGGATCGCCGTCGCCGAGCGCACCGGCATCCCCGAACTGCGCCGCACCACGCGTGACGAGCCCGATTACGATAAGTTGATGCTCTACCGCATCGGCATTCTCGATCGTCACGGAATTACGCTCTCCAAAATCCAAGAGGTCATCGGCGGCCTAGCTCCCCTCCCCGGCGCCCGCGAATTCCTCGACGAACTCCGCAGCCGGCTGCAACTCGTCATCCTCTCCGACACCTTCGAACAGTTCGCCGATCCGTTTATGCGCCAGTTCGGTCGCCCCGCGCTCTTTTGCCACCGCCTGATCGTCGAAAACGACCGCATCGTCGGCTATAAACTCCGCATGCCTGACCAAAAACGGCACGCCGTGGCCGCGCTGCAATCGCTCAACTACAACGTCATCGCCGCCGGCGACTCGTTTAACGACACGACGATGCTCGCGCAGGCCGACAGCGGCTTCCTCTTTCACGCGCCCGACAACATCGTGCGCCAGTTCCCGCAGTTCCCCGCGGTGAACGATTACAACGAGTTGTTGAAACTGATCCTGTCGCGCTGCTGACCGGAGCGGCGGTTTTCCAACCGGCCGCCCCTATTCGTCAGGCCGAAGCGAGCAGTTTTGCGAGCCGAGCACGCACACGCTCACTTCCAAGCACGCGGAACATCCCCGTGATGCTCGGTCCGACGTTAGTGCCCGAAACAGCCAGCCGCGCCACCGATTGGTAGTCGCCAAATCCGAGCGCGTGCTTCGTCGCGAGTGCCTTGAGGCCCTCCTCGATCGCGGTGTCGGTGGAAAAATCTGCCGTCGCCGACCACTCGATCAGCTCCGCCAAGCGCGCCTTCGGATCGCCCTTGCCCAAGACCTTGTCGCGCACCTTCGCGTCGATCGCGAAGTCCTCGGTAAAGAAGTAGGCCGTGTAAGCCGGGACTTCCTCGACCCCTTTGAGCTTCGGATGACTCAACGCCAAGACCTCGCTAAAGTAGGTCGGCTCAGCCGCCAGCGCCGCTTTGGCCGTGGCATTTTCGACTTGTTTACCCAAGTAATCCCGGGCCATCGCCACAAATTTCTCCGCCGGCTGCTCCAGTAGGTAGAGCATATTCATGTGCGCGAGTTTCTTGTCGTCGAAGCGCGCGTTGCTCTGGTTGATCCCCGGCAGATCATAGAGCCGGATAATGTCGGCGATGAGCATCTTCTCCCGGTCGTCGCCCGGATTCCAACCAAGCAGACATAGGAAATTCACGAGCGCCTCCGGCAGGTAACCGCGCTTTTGATACTCTTCGATGAGCGCACCCTGGTCGCGTTTCGACATTTTGCCCGGCCCATTTTGTTTCAGGATCAGCGGGATGTGCGCAAACGCCGGCGGTTTCACGCCGAAGCCTTCGTAGAGCGCGACGTGTTTGCTGGTGTTGGAAAGGTGGTCTTCGCCGCGGATGATATGCGTGACCTTCATCGCGATGTCGTCGACGACGTTCACGAGGTGAAACACCGGGTTCCCATCCGAGCGCACGATCACGAAATCCTCGTCCTCCACGCGTTCCACGCGCCCACGAATCTGATCCTCAATCACGAGGGGCGCCGTTTTCACCTTCGTGACCGTCTTCTTCCGGTGCTCGTCGAACACCTCGTGGCGCTCGCCCAGCAGCTTGAACCAGATCGCCCCGTCCTTCTCGTAGGCGCGCCCCGCCGCAATGAGTTTCGCGACATATTCTTTGTAAATGTCGCTGCGTTCGCTTTGGCGGTAGGGACCGAAGTCGCCACCTCCGCTGGTGCCATACTTCGGACCTTCGTCCCAATTCATCCCGAGCCACGTGAGGCTCTCGTAGATCAGATTGAGGAACTGCTCGCTGTTCCGTTCCTTGTCCGTGTCCTCTATGCGCAGGATGAACACGCCGCCGGTGTGGCGGGCGTAGAGCCAGTTAAACAACGCCGTGCGGGCGCTGCCGATGTGGAAAAAACCGGTGGGACTCGGTGCGAAGCGAACGCGAACTTGGGACATGATTTAGGGAGACAGGATTATCAGGATGGACAGGATTCCAACCCATCTCTTTCAGCCGCCGTCGTGAATTCTGTCGATCCTCTTCATCGCCTTCCGCTCGATCCCGCCGCGCTCGTCGCCCGCCTGGAGTCAGCTGCCCGCACGGCCGGATTTCGCGTCGACCGATTTGGGGAATGCGCCGGCACGCCGTTGATCGCGCTCACCAAGCGCACGCGCGGCCCGCGCCCCCGCATTTACCTGTCCGCCGGGATTCACGGTGACGAACCCGCCCCGCCGCTCGCTCTTCTCACGCTCCTCGAAGCCGGCGTATTCGACACCCGCGCGAATTGGTTCATTTGCCCGCTGCTCAATCCCGCCGGCTTCCTGCGCACGTGCCGCGAAAACGCCGACGGACTCGATCTCAACCGCGATTACAAAGACCAACGCTCCGCCGAAATTCGCGCCCACGCCGCTTGGCTCACTAACCAGCCCAATTTCGACCTCACCCTTTGCGTTCACGAGGACTGGGAATCGACGGGCTTTTACCTTTACGAACTCAATCCGACCGGCCGCCCCACTCTCGCCGATGCGATGATCTCCGCCGTTGCGGCGATCTGTCCTATCGACAACGCGTCGGTAATCGACGGCCGCCCCGTTGACGCCCCGGGCATCATCCGACCAGTGAGCGATCCGCTCCTGCGCGAGCAATGGCCGGAGGCGATTTATCTGCGGCATCATCACACCACGCTGAGCTACACGCTGGAAAGCCCCTCCGCCTTCCCGCTGCCGCTCCGAATCGCGGCTCTCCGCGCCGCCATCGAAACCGCTCTCAACCTACTAACCCGCGGCTGGCGCAAAACTCCCGCATATCCGCCGGCATCGGCGCCGTGAAGACATGTTCCAGTCCGGCTGGCCGCAGGTCGATCTCGGCGCAGTGCAGGGCCTGGCGCGGCAGCCACAATTTCGCCGCCAGCTCCTCCGTCCATCCGCGATCGATAAAGTCCAAATAGCATCGTGCGTCCGGACCGTAGATTTTGTCGCCCACCATGCAGTGCCCGAGCCACTGCGCGTGGGCGCGAATCTGATGCTTGCGGCCCGTCTCGGTCACGACGCGCACGAGCGTAAATGACGTGGCACGGGCGTCCCGCCCGTGAAGTTCGTTCGGATCAAGCCCCACGGGCGAGACGCCCGTGCCACTTTTGCTCCACGCCAACGGCGTGAAATGCGAGATCGACGCTTGCCCGTCCTCGCGCACACACGATTTCACGAAAACCGGGCTCGCCGTGTCGTCGCCCAACGGTTGGTTCACCGTGACCGCGCCGGCCAGCTCGCCCGTGAGCACCGCGAAATACGCTTTCGCGACTTTTCGCTCCTGCATGGCGCGTTGCAAGCGGCTCGCCATCTTCGGGTCTTTGGCGAGCACCACGATTCCGCTCGTCTCGCGGTCTAGTCGGAAAATCAGATGCACTACGTCGAGTTTCGCATGCTCGCGCAGCGCCCCGACGAGACTCGACCACGGCCCGGCTTTCGACGGATGACACACGATGTCGCCCGGCTTGTTCACGACGAGCAACCGATCATCCTCGTAGACGATCCACGGCGGCACTTCTTCAGGCGCGATCATGCGCACCGGCCCCTGCTTCGTTCGCCGCGGCCAGGCACACGCACGCCCGGAGTTGGCCATAAAATCCTCCGGCGTGCTCGGCCCCGCCGCACCATTACCCTCGGCGTCGGCGTTCAAGCGGACGCCTTCTTCAGGCGGAATCGCGCCACAATTTTTGCGGCGACGCGCGCCGCGAGGGGCTTCGGCGGCAGCGAACCCGCGAAGGCCGACAGTTTGTTTTTCCAGCCGGTGACCACCTGACTCCGCCCGTCGGCCAACGCGTGCAGGGCCATCGTCACAACCTCATCGCAGGCCATACCCGATCGTTCGAGCGCGTTCCCCGGCTGCATTCCGGCCCGCTGGAAGAACCCTGTGGCCGTCGCCCCCGGACACACCGCAAGCATGCGCACGCCCGTGCCGCGCAGCTCCTCGTTCACCGCGAGGCTCCAGTGCAGCACGAAGGTCTTGCTCGCGCCATAAGTCGCCATGAAGGCCGTCGGCTGGAAAGCCGCCGTCGAGGCGATGTTGATGACCGCGCCACCACGTTCGCGCAGCAGCGGCAGCATTAGCCCCGTGAACTGCACCAAGGCCCGCATATTAACGTCCATGATTTCGAGCTGCTGAGGAAGATTTGGCTCAGGAAAAGGTCCATATGAGCCGAAACCACTATTGTTGATGAGCAGCACGCGCCCCGCAGGCACCTCACGACGGAGCCAAGTCTCCACCTCCACCGCCACGCCGGCGACTTCGGCGGCACGCGACAAATCGCATGCAAAATGGTTCAATCTTTTTCCCAGGTTTATTATCTCCGGATCGCGGCGTGAGAGGTTGCAAAAAACGAGGTCCGCATTCAGCTTCGCAGTCAGCTTGATAAACGATTTTCCAATTCCGGAAGATCCGCCCGTAATAACGACGGCCGTGTATGATTTGAGTTCTTCGCTTAGCGAGGCCACGGCGGTCGGAGTGAGTGTTTTATCCCTTTCACCGAGTCGGCTTCCCTGTCGGCTTCGGTTCAAACCAAACCATACGAAGTAACATGAACAGCCAAAACCACCACGAACTAATCGTCTCCGGCATTCATCTCGAGCTGACCCCGTCGCTCAAAACCTTTGTCCGCGAAAAAGCCGAGCGATTGTTTCGACACGAGGAGCGCATCGTGCGGCTCCGCGTTGAGCTGGAGTGCGATTCCAAAGAAGCCGTCGGCACGCGCTTCAAAGCCAAAGGCCACATCGCCATCCATGGCCCCGATATGAACGCCATGGTAGAGTCCGACGAATGCCACAAAGCGATTTCGATGCTCATCGACAAACTCGACCGCATGCTCGCCCGCCGCCATCAGTTGCAGCGCGCCAAACGCCACCGCACGCACCTCCTCGATCTCGACGTCGCCCTGCCGAAAGCCGTCTGACGAGCGCCGCCGCTCGCGCTCAACCCGTCGCACCCCGCGACGGGTTTTTTGTTGCCTGCCACCGCGCCCGTCCGTGCCGTCACGGGCGTATGACGCACCTCCCCGCCCCGACCCGCTACGACAACCCTTCGCTCTATCGGTATTGCGGTCGCAGCGGATTGAAGCTCCCGGCCCTCTCGCTGGGCCTCTGGCACAATTTCGGCGACGTCGATGCCTTCGCCAACAGCCGCGCCATGGTGCTACGCGCATTCGATCTCGGCATCACCCACTTCGATCTGGCGAACAACTACGGCCCGCCGCCCGGTTCCGCCGAGGAGAATTTCGGCAAGATGCTCCGCGCCGATCTCGCCGCGCACCGAGACGAACTCGTGATCTCCACCAAGGCCGGCTACACCATGTGGCCCGGCCCCTACGGCGACTGGGGCTCCCGCAAGTATCTCCTCTCTTCGCTCGATCAAAGCCTCCGCCGCCTAGGCCTCGACTACGTCGATATTTTCTATTCCCACCGGCCCGATCCCAACACCCCGCTCGAAGAGACGATGGGCGCCCTCGCCCACGCCGTGCGCTCCGGGAAAGCGCTCTACGTCGGCCTCTCCAACTACAACGCCGAGCAAACCTCCCGCGCCGCCAAACTCCTCCGCGAGCTCGGCACACCCTGCCTCATCCACCAGCCGAAATATCACCTGTTCGAGCGCTGGATCGAAAACGGCCTGACGAAAGTCCTCTCCGACGAGGGCATCGGCTGCATCCCCTTCTGCCCGCTGGCGCAAGGCCTTCTCACTGACCGCTACCTCGCAGGCATTCCGTCGGACGCTCGCGCCGCCAAAGCTCACGGCTTCCTCAAAGCCGGCCAGATCACGCCGCATGTGCTTGCCAAGGTGCAAAAGCTCAACGCCCTCGCCGCCGCCCGCGGTCAATCGCTGGCGCAGATGGCGCTCGTCTGGGTCCTGCGCAATCCCGTCGTCACCACGGCGCTTATCGGCGCGAGCAAAGTCAGCCAGATCGAAGCCAACCTCGCCGCGCTCAAGAACCCGTTGCTCAGCGGCGAAGAACTTGCCGCCATCGAGGCCATCCTCGCCGCGCCCTGACCGCCGCGGAACTTCCCCGCCCTACGGCACCTGCTGAGGTGTCCACCGATAGGTTTCACCGCTCTCCAAGGAGATGCGCCGCACCTCGTCTCCGAAGCGCAGCAGACACGGTTTGCCGGCGCGCGATCGCACCGTCGCCGCCAGCAAGCGTCCGTCCTTCCACTCCAGGTCGACCTCGAAACCGCCGCGTGCCCGGAATCCCGATACACTCCCCGCACGCCACGCTGACGGCAGCGCCGGCAACAGGTGGACGATGGTCGTGCCGTCGGCGGACTTCGCATGGCTTTGCAGGAGCATCTCCGCAATGCCGGCCGTGGCTCCAAAATTTGAATCGATCTGAAACGGCGGATGCGCGCCAAAAAGATTCGGATACGAGCCGCCCGTGCGCCCACCGGCGGGCACGGGATTGAGCAGTCCGCGCAGGATCGACTCCGCGCGGTCGCCGTCGAGCAACCGCGCCCAAAAGTTGACCTTCCACGCCCGACTCCAACCCGTGGCGCCATCGCCACGCGCATTGAGCGAAACTTTGGCGGCCGCGGCGAGTGCCGGCGTGGTCAGGGGACTGATCTGGCGGCCGGGATGCAGCGCGAAGAGGTGCGAAACGTGCCGATGGCGGTCGTTGGGATCGTCGATGTCCTCCATCCACTCTTGAATCTGCCCCCAGCGCCCGATCGTGGGACCGAGCAATTTTGCCCACCGCGCCGCTATCCTCGACCGCAGGTCGCGGTCCCGTCCAAGTTCCGACGAGGCCTCGATAAAATTGGTGAAAAGATCCCAGATGATTTGCTGGTCGTAGGAAGCGCCGGCGATCGGCGTGCGGTCGCCTTCCTTCAAAACGAGTTTCCCGTCGACCATCACGGGGCCGTGCTCAGGTGACCAGCCGTCGGGTGTAACGAGCGTGCCGTCGCGCCCGAGGACGAGGCGGTTGTCCCAATAAAGCGCGAGTTCCTTGAGCATCGGATAAGCCCGCTCGGCGAGAAACGTCCGGTCCGCGCCGAAGGCCGCGTGCTCCCACAAATGCTGCGAGAGCCACACGCTGCCCGGGCGGTGAATGGCCCACGCGGTATTGCCGCCAAACGGGTTGTTGGTGCTGTAAATGATCCAGCCCACGTCGGTCTTCAGCAACGGGTCGGGAGATTTCTTCTGCACCGCCGCGAGCATTTCGATCCAATCGAACAACGGCCCCGCGCAGTCGGCGAGCGACGTGGTCTCAGCGAGCCAATAGTTCATCTCGATGTTGATGTTCGTGGTGTATCCGGAAAACCACGCGGGCTTGGCGTCGGCATTCCAGAGCCCCTGCAAATTTGCCGGCAGTCCGCCTGCGCGCGAACTCGCGATCAGCAGATAGCGCCCGTAGTTGAACAACAAGGTCGCCAAGGCCGGATCGGGCTCGCCGGATGCCACGGCCGCCAGGCGCTCGGCCGTGGGCTTCGCGGAGCCGGCGCCCGTGCCGAGGTCGAGACGCACCCGGCGATACAATGCCCGGTGGTCCGCGCAGTGGGTTTCTTTCAACGCCGAGTAAGTCTGCTCCGCCGCCTTTGCGAGCTTGCCGGCGACCGTCGGTTCGGGAGCGCTCCCGCGCCAAGCGTGCTCCGGACGCCGGTCAAAATCCGTCGCGGCGGCGAGCAGGATCGTCACCGCATCGGCGTTCGCAAAGGTCACGCGATCCGCCTCGGTCGTCAGCTTTCCGCCTGCTGCGACCACGCGCGCCGCCGCCGCATATCGCAGCCCGTTCGGCAAAACGCCCCGAAACGAGATCGTGGCGCCGTCGGCCGCACTTTCGTTTTTCCGGACATCCACCAAGCGAAGCGCGCCGGATATTTTGCCGGGCTGGCTGGCCGTCAGTCGAATTGCGATCACGCCATCGGGATGGCTCGCTAAAAATTCGCGCGTGTAGGTCACACCCGCCACCACATAGCGCACGGTGCCGATCGCGCCGTCGAGGTCCAAGGCGCGCCGATACTCGGTCACGCGTTCGTGATGTCCGGCCAGCTCGACATACAAATCGCCGAACGGTTGGTAGCCACCCATGTCCTTCGTTCGCTCGGAGCCCAGCCACAGGGTCTGCTCGTTGAACTGGATGCGCTCCACGGCCGGCTCGCCGAAAATCATTCCGCCCATCCGCCCGTTTCCGATCGGCAACGCTTCCACCCAGTGCTTCGCCGGTTGCGGATACCACAAGGTCACCGCCGAGTCCGCACTCACGGGCTCGGCCTGCGTCACTGCGGCGACCATCCACAGAGCGAGAAGGACGCCGCGTCGCAGTCTCATGGTTCGCACAATCGGTGTGTTACGGTTTCACCACGGCCGGCGTGAAGCCGTCCCAACGGATGCTGTGACGACCGATCGACCACGTTTTTCCACGGGTATCGTTGCCCTGAAAGAAGAGGTGCGTGTCGCCATTTTCCTCCACAAATACTCCGGGGTGTCCCGACTCTGAGGAATTCCACGAGCCGGGCGGGCCGTTGCGGAGAAAGGGCTCGTTGGAGAGGCGGGTCCACTGCACGCCATCGGAGCTCGTCGCGACACCAATCTGCTGCGGGGCGTTATTGTAGCCGCCGGCGTAGAACATCACGAGCCGGCCCGCGCGCACGCAGATGCTGGCCGCCTCGATGCAGGTGAGTTCCCATGGGAGTTCGGGCTGCAAGATCGGGCCGTCGATGCTGAGGTCGCGCCAATGCGAACGCGAAAAATCGCAATCGGCGGGAGCCGCCGCGACGCCGAGCATCTGCCGCTTCATCTCCGGATCGCGGGTGGCGTAGTAGAGGAGCGCGCGGCCTTTCCAGACGACGACCTCGGCGTCGATCGCGCGACCGGCATTCCATTTTCCGATCGGATGGAAGATGGGATTGCTCGCATCGCGCGTAAACGTGACGCCATCGCTCGAAACCGCGTGGCAAATCGCATCCATCTTTCCGTTCCCGTAGGTCTGGTAGAACAAATGCACGCGGCCTGCGCGCACCAACGCTCCCGGCGCGGCGATGCCCTTGCTTTCCACGCCTTCGCCGGGCGGGAGCTCGCCGATTTTTTCCCACGTGCGCAGATCGCGGCTTTGCGCGATGCCGACCGACCAACGCTTGACCGCCTCGGTCGCGGCGCCGGGCAGCGAGTAATACATGAGATAGCGGCCGCCAAATTTGATCACGCTGGGATCTTTCGCGAACGGCTGCCCGATGCGCGAAGTGTCGGCAAAGACCACGACGCCCCGTCCGGAAACATCGTCGGCCGCGCCGGAAATCGTTCCGGTGCCGAGCGCGAGCGCGGCAACGGCGGCCACGAGCCCGAATCGTCGGGTGAACTGGGAGAACAGGGTTGGGGCCTGGCAACAGGCCGGGGTGAAAAAACGCGTCGAAGCCATGCGCGAGCATCGGCTCGGCGAAAGCGCACTTCAATCGTTCTTACGGTGAACGCGTTCACCGATCCCGGCATCGGAACGGGCGAGTCCGGTTCCAAAAACCTATTTGCGCACTCCCGGCGTAAACGGCGGCGGCGGATCGTCCGAGAGCGCGCGGGTCTGAACTTCGACGGCGCCTTTGCGGGCGGGCGGAAAGAGAATCAGGAGCAGCCGCGCCGACTTTGGGGGCTTGATCAGATCCGAGTAGGATTGGACGCGCGCTCCGCGGACATTCGTGAAGAGCGTGAGCTTCGTCTCGCGTTTGAAGGGCACCGGCGAGCTCAGCCCTTCGGCGACCGCGAACTCGGACTGATCTAGGCGCGCTGTGAATTTCAAGCCGCTGAGGTTCAGGATCGCGAGGTGCCCAGCGCTCAATTTCGCGGCGCTGTCGTCAAGGACGGAAATTTGATAACGCAGGCCGCGCGGACCGGGCGTGGCGAGTTCGGAGAAGAGCAGCAGCGGTTGGCGCATGTCCGGCGGAATGGTGGCTTCGGCAACCAAGGTGCCTGTGGCGGTATCGACGAAGCGCACCGGAGACGCGCCGTTGTAGGTATGATGGGTCGAGCGCGACGCAGGGTTGAACTTGAGCGGCAACTTCGCACCCGTCGTGGACAGGTAGGAGAGCCCGTCGATCGGGCGCGCGGCGAAGACCGTGAAGCGGATAGAAATCTGCCCGGGCCGTTGCGCGGCGGCGAACGGCGCGCCGATCAACAGCGCGCAAACGAGCATCAAATATCGGACTTGGTGAGCCATCGCAGGGAGATGATCTTGAAGCGACGTCCGAACTCGCCCGGCGGCGCCTGGTATTCGTCGTCGGTCGGCTGATTCGGAATGGCCGGCGAAAAGGGCTCCGGGAAACGTTGCACAATCGCTTCGCACCACGCCTTGCCTTCGGTGAGACCGGTGGCCGGATTCGTCGCTTCCCCATAAGCGCGGATCGTGAACGTATCGCTGCGCACAAAAAGCACGGGCGCCAACACTGTCATGATGTCGGCCTGAGTGAGAAACGTGGACGAGAAAGGATAGGTGACCGCCGTCGCCGTGGGGTCGACATTGGGGAGCACGTTCAAATTCAGATCGATGATGGCCTGCTCCAACAGGCTGGGTGTGCCAGCGCCGTTCGCGGGGTTGAGAAATTCTTCGAGCGAGTAAAACGGCCCCGTCGTAGTGATCCGCGTGCGAATGGCGGTGGCGATATTCTGCGCGAGGGCCGTGACCGTCGCGGCGTCGAGCGTGCGGAAACCTTGGCGGTAGTAGTCGGTGCGCACGACCGTATTGGTTGACGTGCCGGGCTCGGATTGCACGTAGGTGGGCGTCGAGCGGTAGGTCTCCTGCGCCGATTGACTGAAACGCGGGAAAGCGGCTTCGGCGGCGAGCGTCGTCGTGGAGGTGTCGGAATTTGTGCCGGTGGAATCGCTGGAGTTCAGGTAGCGGAATTCGCGTCCGGTCGGAAAGCGCACGGAGCGGAGCACGGCAGCCCATGCGTCGGGATCGACCGAGTTGAGATTAAACGCGCCGCCTTGCAGGAGGTAGCGCGCGGTGGGTCCGGCCGCGGGCGGCTGGGGCGGAACCACATCGGGTGTCGCCGGATCGGGCAGCACCGGAGGAGCCTGGATGAGGTCGTCGACTTTCACCGCCGTGCCGTCGGGCTTGTGACGCAGAAGACGCGCGAGGGTGTTCGGCAGCGGACGGGTCAGGTCAGGCACCGGAACGCCTTTGCCGAGGCCGCTGAAGAAATGCTGGTCGAACAGGGCGTTGTTCCACTCGACGGGTCCGGCCGAGGCGGCGGATTGGCCGATCCAAAACGGCTGGAGCGTCGGAATGCTGAGGTGTTGCAGTTGGCCGAGGCTCAGCAGGGGCCAGCGCGGCAACTCGAAGAGCGGCACGTCTTCGTCGGGACTCGTGCCGGCCCGCGAAGTCGCGGTGCCCGGATAGCGGTCGAGGAGGAGGCTCGGGTTGCCGGCGGTAAATGTGTCGACGTTTTTTCCGGCGGTATCGAGGACGGCAAGGGTGGGGTCGTCGCCATTGGTCAGCGCATAGGTGTAGGGACTTTCAGGAATCTGCGCTGGCTGAGGAAGACGAGGATCGAAACCCGCAGTTTTCAACCAAGCGAAACCGTCGGATGTCGGATCTGCCAAACGAAACACGAAAGCGAAGTCCAAAGCACGTTTGTCGACTTCAACCGGAAAGCTGCCGTCTGGAAATGCGCGAAACACCGGCGACCGAAAAGTAGCCAAGACCACGTCGTCTGAGGTTCTGCGAATCTCGATTTCGAGCACGGCGGGACGAAACATGAAACACTGCCGCGAAACGTAGTTCGCCGTGCTGGCTCCTGAACTCACCGGAAACGGATCGCCGGCAGCGCGCACAATGCCGCTCCCGCTCGTTTGGAGAGCGCGCTCGTCGAACTCCATGAGATTGGTGCCCGTGGTCGGGTCCGGTTCGGTATTCGAAATCGCCGACCAGTTGTAGACGCGACCCGGCAGCCACGAGGCGTATTGGTCGTTGTTGGTCGAGCGAGTCCACGGAAGCGACAGGCGAATCGGTGAACCTGTCAGCGCGGGATCGCCCATCAACGGCTGCAGATCGATGTGGCGAAAATTAAATTTGTTATCCCGCACGTTCACATCGGGGAGGCCCGTGATGCGCACTTCCAAATCCTCGGGAACGAGCGCGCCGGTGTAGGGATTCCAGAGTTCGACGACCGCGCGCATGCTGCACTCGAGGTTTGTGAGGCTGCTCGAAAACTGGGAGTTGTTGCGAATGCTGAAGGCGAGCGCGAGGTAGGTGAGCACGGGCGTCACATTAAACTGCGAGCCGTTGGCATCGGTCACGGCGGGCGTCATTTTGTAGCGGCGACGGAGGGCGCTCGCGGCTTGCGACGGGCCGCCGGGAAGCGGATTGGCCTCGGGATCTTCCATGTAGCTCGGATAGTCGGACCACTGCGTGAAGGCGGTGCCGAGAACGCCGGGGTTGAGGGAAAGATCGTTGCGGAGGCTCGGGGCGCCGGGGGCGGCGTTCGCGCGCGCGAGCACGGCGTGGTTGCCGACGGTCCAGTGGTGGTAATGGGTTTTGAGCTGGGCGAGGCCGAGGACGGTGCCAGCGGTGTTGCGCAGATAGGGAATCTGCTGCGCGGTCAGAGTGTTGGCGGCGAGCGTGAGATTCGCCGTATCGCGCGGATCAAAAACGGCTGTGCTCGTCGCGGTGGCAAAGGCGCCGGCGCCGAGGCCGGTTTGCTGCAAAAGCCGCGTGCGCGCTTCGGAGTTGGCGGTGTTGGCGCTATCGACGAAGGGAGGATAGTTGAGCTGAGCGGTGAGGTTGGGGCGGGCGACATCGGCCTTCACGCCGTTGTCGCCGATCCACCACGCATAACGGCCGATGGTGGCGTTGCCGGTGCGGCCGGGGACGCCGGGAGCCGTGATGTTCTGGAGCGCGGCATAGGTGTTGTTGGCGGCGTTGGTGCCGTCGGTATTTGTGCCGACGAGTTCGATACGGTTGGCGGCGCCGATGTTGGCGGTGACGTCGATCGTCGCGCCGGTTTCCAGCCCGCTGGCCAACCACACGGGCGCTGTGCCGGGAGCGGCCGTCGTATCCCACACGCCGGTGTAGCGGCGTTTCTGGGCGACGGCGCCGTCGATCACGGCAGCGGTGGTGGTCACGCGCGTGTCGGGACCGGCCTGTTTCTGCAACTGGGCCACGGCGACGTTGAGGGCGAACAACGCGTTTTGGCGGGCCTGGGCTTGGCGCTGGGTGTTGCCGGCGATGGCGGTTTCGACGCGGGTGTAGGTGGCGAGACCGACCAGCAAGATCACGAGAAACGCGAGCAGCGTAATCGTGATGAGCAAAGCGAAACCGCGGTTCGCTCGGCGGCGGGTAAAGGAAACTGGAGGCGGAGTGTCCAAGGAAAGAAGGGAGGAGTCGCGGAGGAAAAAAGGGCGGGCAAAAAAGCGGCCGCGATTGGATCAGAGCGGTTGGGCGTTGATGACGATGCGGCGGGTGAAGACTTGCGAATTCGCGAGGGCGATTTGCCACCAGTATTGCTGAGCGTTGAACCCGGTGGGAATCGTGAGCGGCGAATTGGCCTGTTCGTAGAGGGCAATCAGCCGCGCGCCTTCGTCGGTGAGAATGCGGACCATCACATCGACGACCTCTGGCATCACGAAATCGTAATTCGTGGAATCGGTGACGGTGTGCGACGGGAGTTGCGCGCGGAGGCGGGCGGTCGTGGCGTTGCTCGCAGAGCCGGTTTCGTTGGCGGCGGGAAACACGAGACGCAGGCCGGTAGCTTGGCTGGCGTCGCGCACGTAGCAGCGAACACCAAAATCAATGACGTTGTCGGCGATCACGGAGTCCATGTTGCGGGCGTTGGTGCTGACCACCTGGATCGTGCGCGGGTCACCGGTCTGCGAGCCGTTGTTAGTGTTCGTGTTCCTCGTGGTGTAATCGACGGACGTGATATTAAAACCCGTGTCCATGACACCCAGGCGAGTGACGTTCGAAATCACGGTGGAAGCCGGGCGGGCGACGGCGCGATGCAGGAAATATCCGGTGCGTTGCGCGGCGGGCGCGACGGTCGAGGTGGAGCTGAAACGACGGATGATCTGGTAGCCGACGGCAACGGGGGCGGAAAACAAAGTCGGATCAGGAGTGGTCGCAGAGGGCGTGGCGTAGTTGCCGCGCTTGGTCGTGAAAAAGCGGAGCCAGACACCGGCGGTGTTAAAGCGGGCGTCGCCGAGGTTGCGCGCCGTCATGGCGAGCGAGACGCCGTTCACCGGCTTGGGATTGGCGGCGGCGGGCTGCCAGAGGCCAGAGGTGGTCGTGGCGCTAAGCACGTTGGCGGCCATCCAAACGTTGCCATCGTCGCGGTAGTGCGCGGACGAGAGATCGAGCGAAAGTTGATCGAGGACGAGGCGAGCCTGGGCTTCGGTCGAGAGCTTGCCGGTGGTGCGCGACCAGAAACCGGATACGTTACTGACGATCGCGACGATGAAACCGGCGAGCACTGCGGTGATGACGGCGGAGACGAGGAGCTCGATCAGCGTAAAGCCACGGTTTCCGCGTAGACGGCGACGAAGGAAAGTGGAGGAAGGGGCGGAAGGCATCGGCTCAGCGGGTCAGGACGCCCGAGAAGAAGAGGACCTGCTTCTGGCTGTTGTTAAAACGGATATTGCCCGTGGGGCTGAAGCCGGCCGGGAGGGCGCGGCGCGGATTTGCGGGGGCGGCGTCGGGGACGAAGGCGGGCCAGCGAATGCGCGCGTTGTAGGGCAAGATCAGCGTGGTCGCGATGGGATCGGCCGTGGGCGGGTCGGCCAAATCGTCGCCGAGCGGCAAGAGCGCTTCGTTGCGGATGAGGGCGATTTCGAAATATTTCTCGACGTCGGAAGGTCGACGAGTGACCGGGTCGACCCAAATGGGATCGTCGTAAAGACCGATCTTCAGACCATCGCGACTGGCGAAGAGGAGCTGCACGTCGGTGCGCGGGTCCGCAGCGGTGGAATTGGGCGTGGCGTCGACATCGGTGAGCTGGTGGCGGTTCGTGCCCGTCGAGATTTTGAGCAGCGCGGCCACATCGGCGAACGGCTGCCCCTGGAGCTTGGTGTTGAGCAGCGCAGCCACGTTGGCGGCGGCTTCGGCATCAGCGAGGCTGCCCACGGATTTTGCTACGGGCGTGAAAAGCCCCAGCACCGCCACCATGCCGATGGCGAAGATCCCGATCGCGGCAACGACTTCGAGGAGGCTGAAGGCGGCAGGCTTCAAGCGGTAGTGCCCGCGACACTCTTCGCCCGCTCGCTGGAGGGATTCAACCTTCAGCTTATCGCCTACAGCTTTTTGGCTATGGCTCTTCATCGTCAAAACCCGGTGGCCTCGTTCACGTAGGAAATCGCGCCGTTGGAGCGAATACGGATGCCGCGCACGGCGTTGGGATTGTTGAAAGCGGGGAGATTGTTGGTGCCCAGCGCGCCGGTCGTGACGACAAGTTTGGTATAGGGATTAGCCGTCGGAACGAACGAGCCGTCGGCCTTAAACTCGATGTAGAACACGGTGCTCGCGCCGAAAAATGCCGTGCCGTTGGGCTGATTCGGATTCCCGGCCGTGCCGAGCGGCGTGGAGATCGGCGGCGGATTGGTGAGCCAAGTCACGCCGGACGCCAACAGCCCGTTGGTCGCGGTGGGCACCAGATAAACACCACTGGGAAGATAGGTCGGGCTGCCCACGGGGACCCAGATGTTGGTCGAACCTTGGGTGGGGGCGACAAACACTTGGAGGAGCCGCAAGTATTTCGAGTTATCGCCACCGGGCGGTCGGGTGGCGTAGATCACGAGGCGCGCCTCGGTCTGGTTGAGCGCGGCTTGGGCGCGGGCTTGGCCGACGAGCGCGCCGAGCGTGTTTTGAGCTCGGGTGAGCGAGCTGCCGGCGGTGTCGCGAAGGGCGAAGCCGAAGCCGCCGATCAAAATAATGATCAGACCGATCACGATCATCATCTCGATGAGCGTGAAACCGCCGGCGCCGGAGCACAGGCGACGCGGAGCGCGAGATGAGCGCGTTGAGGTCAACGCACGCCACGTCGGACGAGCTTTCGGACCAGACCTCATCGCCAACTCATGATAAGGTCGTTTTCCGTCGTGGCGCCGGGCGGGGCGCTGTAAAAAATCACGCCGGCATGAATGCCTCCGGTCACCGCCGTCGTGACGACGGTGGTGGGACGAATTTGCGTCGTGCTTCCGGACACGACGACGGTGGGGAAAGGACTGGCGTCGCGCCCGTTGATGAGGCCGTCGAGATTGCTATCGGTCACGACGGCGATCGAGGTATTATAGAATGAGTCCCGGATGAAATTGAGTTGGGCGTTCGTGTTGCGACCGGCAGCGATGTCGGCCTGTAGAACGAAATCGGAGTCAGTAAAGTTGATGAAACTGACGCGACGGGCGTTTTGCGTGATGGCGGGAAGCGGGTTGCCGGTCGTAGCTCCGGTGAGAGGCGAACCATCGCGCTTCTTCCCGGCGAGGAGATCGTGAAAGAGATGGTTGCCGGTGAGCTGTGTCGTGGCGGCCTGATTCACGAGCTTCTGAGCGCCGTTGGTGAAAAGCTGCGGATAATTTCCGTATTCTTGGCGGAAGTTTTCGAAGGCGGCGCCCCATTGGCTGAACTGGGTGCGGGTCTTGGCTTTGTTGGCGGCGACACGCGCGCCGCTTGTCGTGGGGATCAAGATCGCGGCCAGAATTCCGATCACCGCGACGACGGTCAGAAGTTCAATGAGCGTGAAGGCCGACTTCCGGTGAAGTGAAAGGGCGCGGCGGTCAGGAACAGGTGGGGCGGATCGAAGGCGGCTCATGGGAGTTTGTCGGCGAAAATATAGTCGGCGTTGGTGTCGTTCGCAGTGCTCGAATTCGTGATCGCGCCGGTGTTCACGTTGATACCCAAAATGCCCGTGGAGGTTTGCAGACCGCCGCGCGGGCCCACCGAATAGAGGACGTAGGCCGGAGCGTCCCAGCGTGGCGGGCGACCACCGGCCGGTGTCGGCTGCTTGTAGAAATACATGTAGCGATTACCCCACGGGTCGAGAAAGGCGTTGTTGTTGGCGACCTTCGTCGGCGGCGTGCCGGTCGGCACGGCAAAGGTGGCGTTGTTGATGGTGCCATCGACGGAGAACTTCGTGATCTCGACGAATTTCGGGCCGTTGAGTCGGGTATTAAAATTATTGGGAGCGTAGACGCCGATCAGCGCGTTGAAGAGGCGGGCTTGCGCGGTATTGACCCCAGGGCCGGTGGTGCCGGTGACCTTGTGGGAATTAGCCGATGAGGGACCGGTCTGGGGGTAGTCGCCGTAGTGGCGTTTGTAGTCCTCGAGCGCCTGCACGAGCGCGGCGAGTTCGGATTTGGCGCGGGCCAACTGCGCACGCTGTTTGGTGCTGCGAATCATCCCGATGCTGATCGTCGCGAGGATAGCGAGGATTCCGACCACAGTGAGCAACTCGAGCAGCGTAAACGCATGCGAGCGGCGATGTGGGTGGGCAAACGGCATGGGGACGGAGGAAGGACGCGCATGAAGCGGCAACGTTACACGTGCAGCAAACGGAAAAAGAAGAGGCGGGTTTTGCAACCCGCCCCGTGGTGATGAGTCGATCGGAGGCGCGCCACCGCTACGGCCAAATTGCTCAGTCGTCGGCCTGTAGCGCGGCGACGACACTGAAGTCCTCCAGCGTGGTGGTGTCACCCTTCACCTCGCCGCCATTGGCGATTTCTTTGAGGATGCGCCGCATGATTTTTCCGCTGCGGGTCTTCGGCAAGCTGGCCGCAAAGCGCACGGTGTCGGGCTTCGCGATCGAGCCGATCTCTTTGCCCACGTGATTGCGGAGTTCTTCTTTCAGCGCATCCGTGGGATTTATGCCGCCCTTCACGGTCACAAAAACCACGAGGGACTGGCCCTTGAGTTCGTCGGGGCGGCCCACCGCGGCGGCTTCGGCGACAGCCGGATGCGAGACGAGCGCGCTCTCGATCTCGGCGGTGCCGATGCGGTGGCCGGAAACGTTCAGCACGTCGTCGATACGTCCGACGATCCAGAAGTAGCCGTCTTTGTCCTGACGGGCACCATCGCCCGTGAAATAGATGCCCGTCTTGCCCGGGAACTCGCTCCAGTAGGCTTTGACGTAGCGTTCATCGTCGCCCCAGAGCGTGCGCAGCATCGAGGGCCACGGTTGGGTGATGATGAGTTTGCCACCGCTGTTGCGGGGAACCTCTTTGCACTTTTCGTCGACCACCTTCGGCACCACGCCGAAGAAAGGACGCGTGCCGGAACCGGGCTTCGTCGGAGTGACGCCCGGAATCGGGGCGATCATGATCGAACCGGTTTCGGTCTGCCACCACGTGTCGACGATGGGGCAGCGTTTCTTGCCGATCATGGTGTGATACCACATCCACGCCTCGGGGTTGATCGGTTCGCCGACCGAGCCGAGCAGGCGCAGCGAATCGAGACGGTGGCGGAGCACGTAATTGTCTCCCCAACGCATGAACGCGCGAATCGCCGTCGGCGCGGTGTAGAGAATCGTGATGCCGTGGCGGTCGATCATCTGCCAGAAGCGATCGGGCTCCGGCTGGTTCGGGGCACCCTCGTAAATGAAGACGGTGGAGCCGTTCGAAAGCAGGCCGTAGACGACGTAGCTGTGGCCCGTGATCCAGCCAATGTCGGCCGAGCAGAAATAGCGGTCCGTCTCCTTCAAATCGAAGACGTAGTGGGAGCTCAGCTTCGCCCCCAACAGATAGCCGGCACTCGTATGGAGCACGCCCTTCGGTTTTCCCGTGGACCCGGAAGTGTAGAGAATGAACAGCGGATGCTCGGAGTCGAAGGCCTTGGCTTTGTGGGTGTTGGGCGCACCGGTCCAGGCATCCTTCCACCACACATCGCGCCCTTCCTTCATTTCGACGGGGTTACCGCAGCGCTTGACGACGATCACGGATTGCACGGTCGGCGTGCCATCGAGCGCTTTGTCGACGCTGGCTTTGAGCTCGATCACCTTGCCGCGGCGGAAGCCACCGTCGGCGGTGATGACGAGCTTCGCTTTGCAGTCATTGATGCGATCCTTGATGGATTCGGAACTAAAGCCGCCAAAGATTACGGTATGGATGGCGCCCACGCGCGCACAGGCGAGCATAGCGATCACCGCTTCGGGGATCATCGGCAAATAGAGCGCCACGCGGTCGCCGGCGCCGACGCCCATGTTTTCAAAAATGTGCGCGAGGCGGCAGACGTGGAAGTGGAGCTGTTTATAGGTGATCGTGCGGACATCACCCGGCTCACCCTCGAAGATGAGCGCAGCTTTGTTTTCACGGGCCGTTCCCAGATGGCGATCCAGGCAATTTTCCGAGACGTTCAGCTTGCCGCCAACAAACCATTTCGCGTGCGGCGGCTGCCAATCGAGGACCTGTTTATAGGGTTTCCGCCAGACGAGTTGTTCCTTCGCCTGCCGGTCCCAGAATTTTTCTGGGCTATTGACAGACTCATTATAGAGCCTTTTGTAAGCGGCATCACTCCCAAGATTGGCTTGGGCTTTGAACTCGGCCGAAGGCCTGAATAACCGGTGTTCCCGGGAAACTGAGGTAATCGTCTGGTCTGGCACGTTGTGTCGGATTTTAGGGTTAAGAACGCGAAACTCGCGGCTCTTATCCTGCCGTGAGTTTCAAGCGTCAAGCGCGGGACGTGCCTGTTTAAATTTAATCTGTATGGAAAAGAAAACCCTGTCTGCCTCTGCGGACACCACCGCCGTCGTTGCACCCGTTGCAGCGAGTCCGGCTCCTTCTGCCCCCGAAACCGGTGCCATTGCCCCCGCACCTGCGGCAGCTCCCGTCACTCCCCCGCCCCCTCCTGTTGAGAACACGATTCGCGTCGAAGGCGTGCTCGACATCGACCTCCAACGCGGTGGTAACGGCCAGCTTCTCGATTTGTCGCGCGGCGGCAAACGCCGCCCCACCGACACATTCGTCCCCAAAGAGCTGATTCGCCGGTTCAAACTGCGCACCGGTTCGATGATCGGTGGCACCGCGTTTCCCGCGGACGGGCGCTTCCTCAATCCGAAGATGCGTTTCATCGAGACCGTCGACGGCGTGCCGCTCGAGGACCGCCGCCAGCGTTGGGACTACACCACGCTTACCACCGTCTCGCCCAATCAGTTTCTGAAGATGGAGCTGAAAGACGGCCGTCTCACGACCCGCGCGGTTGATCTTTTCTGTCCGATCGGCAAAGGCACCCGCGGCCTCATCGTCGCCCCCCCGCGCACCGGAAAAACGACCCTCCTCCGCGACATGGCCCTCGGTGTTCTGCAAAACAATCCCGAGTGCCACGTGATGATCCTGCTCGTGGATGAGCGCCCCGAGGAAGTCACCGATTTCCGCCGCAGCGTGCCCGCCGCCGAAGTGTGGGCCTCGTCCAACGACGAACAGATCGAAAATCACATCCGCATTGCCGATCTCTGCATCGAGCGCGCCAAACGCCTCGTCGAAGTCGGCCGCGATGTCGTCCTCTTCGTTGATTCGATCACCCGCCTCTCCCGCGCCCACAACACCGCCCGCAACTCCGGCCGCACCGGCTCCGGCGGTCTCGATGTTCGCGCGCTGGAAAAGCCGCGCCAGATTTTCGCCACCGCGCGCAAGACCGAGGAAGCCGGCTCGCTGACCATCATCGCCTCCGTGCTCGTCGAAACCGGCAGCCGCATGGACGACGTGATCTTCCAAGAATTCAAAGGCACGGGCAACATGGAGCTCGTCCTCGACCGCAAGTGTGCCGAGATGCGCCTCTGGCCGGCCATCAACGTCGCCGCCTCCGGCACGCGGAAAGAAGAGCTGCTCATCGACGCCAAGACGCTCGAAGGCATCCACTTTTTCCGCCGTGCTCTCGTGCAACAAAAAATTGAGGAAGCAACCGACACGATGATTGCGCGTCTATCAAAGACCAAGACCAACGCCGAGTTCCTCAAACTTATAGCCCGCTAGTCTTCCTAACTTCGCTCTTGCCGCCGTCTTCGGTGGCCGAGCAAACTGCCCCTTCACGCCAGCCCGCCTCGCAGTCCTCCCGCCAACCCACCGCATGCATAGTTTCTCCGAGCAATGTCTCGACATGGCCCGCTCGATGTTGAGCCACAACATCGACTCCATCCAACCTGACGGCACTATCCTCCCTGCTCCCGGCGAGCAGCCTCGTCCCGACGAGCCCGGCCACGTGGCCTACGCTCTCGGCGAATACTACCGAGCCACCGGCGAAACCACCCTCAAGGGGCACGACATCATCGATCTCGCGGCGCGTTGCATCACCGCGCAGATGTTCACCGAGCCACCGGCCGAAAACGGCTTGGCCTACGCGGCGCTCGGCCTGCTCTGTTTTGGCCCCTCGAAAGATCGCAACCCCGTCTGGGAGCGCCTCGTCGAGGAAACCCAACAGCGCATCGACAAATCCCTGCTCCATCGCAGCGACTACGACAATCACTGGCAGGCCTTCAACATCGCCAAAGCCGTCGCGCGCTTCAGCTTCGGCCTTTCCAAAAAGGACGAGACGTCGCGCCTGATCGAGCGCATGTGCGATCGTATCAACCAGACCAGCTCAGCCGGCTTCTTCGACGACGCCACCGAAGGTTTCGGCGGCAACTACAACCTCTACGGCGTGATGAGCTTCGTGTTCGTCCGCTCCGCGCTCCAGCTCCACGCCAACAGCGGTGTGCGTGACCGCAAGCTCCCCACTCTCCGCACTTACGCTGAGAAGTATATCAAGATGATGCCGGACCTCGTCCGCGCCGATGGTCTTGGTTGGGCGTTTGGCCGCGCCGCCGGCGCCTATGGCCAGATGCATTGCGTCAGCCTCATCTTGCAGGGTCTCCGCGACGGTTGGATTCCCGACGACCAGAAGGTCAAATACTACGACATTCTGCGCCGGTTGTTCATGTTTTTCTACGAAACCTACCTCGACCAAGAGCACGGTTTCCTCGATCTCCGCGACGAAGAGCGCACCGCTTATTCGCACCACACGACGCGCATGGCGAACTTCGACGCCGCCCGTTATCTGTGCCAATGGTCGCGTCTCGCGAAGACCGTTTCCATCCCTTCCGGCAACCCGAAGATCGAGCCGCCGCGCACCTCGGGGCGCTTTGTCATCTTCGACAAATCGAACCGCAAGGAACAAGGCCTCTTCCTCTATCGCGACGCTGACACCGGTCTGCACCTCCAAGTGCCGCTGATCAGCTCCGGCAAAACGCTCACGAGCGACTCGCTCACGTTCCCCCACTGCCCGGGCATTTTCGATTGGCCGAACAATGTTTACGCGCCGATCATGCTCCCCGAGCTCACCTTCGGCGAACACGTCACCCTCCCCGCATTTTACGGGAAGAACTGCGTCACCGGCCTCGGCCTCCGCAACAGTTTCTACTTCCGCTACGAACAGCCTGAGCTCATCTCCACCAAGGAAGAGTTCGTCAAAGGCCTCGGCAGCGTGAAGGTCCAGTGGACCTTTGCCGGCAACAAGATCGGCTGTGAATTTGCCTACACGGTAAAACAGCAGGTCACGCTCGACAAATTCCGCTACGCTCTCGCGATTGCCGCCCCGCACTCGAAATACCGCGTCACCGGCTCGCTCGCTTTGGGTGCGGCCGGCCAGCGCTGCAGTGTTGCGAAAGATGACTTCCAGGCAGTTTGGCAGGACACCGAAGTCGTCAGCGCCGATCCGACCTATCGCACGAACTACGGCAAGATTCACTATTTGCAGTATCTCGTCCGCGATCACCCGCTGATCATGCGCCCGGGCCACGTCTACCGCTTGGCGGTAAACTTCGAGCCGGACGTCGCCCATACGGAAAGCTAACGGATTTTCGATTTTTGATTCTCGATTTTCGATCGGCGGCAGTGGCTAAACCCTCGCCGCAGGAAATCGAAAATCCCTGATCGAAAATCATAAATCCCCGTGCTCTCTCGCCGCATCATCCCCTGTCTCGACGTCAACGCCGGTCGCGTCGTCAAAGGCATCAAGTTTCAACAGCTCCGTGATGCGGGCGATCCGGTGCAGAGCGCCAAAGCTTACGACGCCCAGGGTGCCGACGAACTCGTCTTCCTCGACATCACCGCCTCCAGCGACGGACGCAGCATCATGCACGACGTCGTCGCAGCAACGGCCGAGCAATGCTTCATGCCCCTGACCGTCGGCGGGGGCCTCCGCACCGTGGCGGATATCGAAGCGATGCTGAAAAGCGGCGCCGACAAAGTTTCGCTCAACACCGCCGCCATCAAGAATCCGCCACTCATCGCCGATGCCTCCAATCGCTTCGGTGCGCAGTGCATCGTGCTCGCGATCGACGCGAAACGGGAGCCCGACGGGAAATCGTGGCGCGTCTACACGCATGGCGGCCGCCATCCCACCGAGCTCAACGCCGTCGAGTGGGCGAAGCAGGCGGTGGCACTCGGCGCCGGCGAGATCCTCCTGACCAGCATGGATGCCGACGGCACACAGGCCGGTTACGACTGTGCACTCACGCGCGCGGTGAGCGACGCAGTGAGCGTCCCCGTGATTGCCAGTGGCGGCGCCGGCACCCTCGACCATTTCGCCGATGTGCTCGCCACCGGTCGGGCCAGTGCAGTGCTCGCCGCGAGCCTCTTCCATTTCGGCACACTGACGATTCCTCAGGTGAAGGATTTTCTCGCGACCCGCGGCGTGCCGGTTCGGCGCTGATCAACTCGCCACCGGCGCGACCTCGACGGTCGGGCCTGCCGCCGGCGGCGTCACCCCGGCTTTGGGCTTCGGCGAACCGACCAAAACGCTCAACTGCTCCTGGACCGCGACGAAAAACTCCGGCGTCAATTCTCCGCCCGGCACTTCGAACAACTGTTTGGTCTTCGCGTGCTCGTAGACATTGCGCTCCCGGTCCGCCGACTTGCCCTTCGGCCGCAAGACCTTCTTCCGCTCCAACATCAACGCCAGAAATTGCAGCAAACGCGTGCTCTCCACGGTCGGTTCCGTCAGTGGATCGGCCAGCGTCATGAATAGCGTTTCCGCCGTCAGTTTCAGTTCACGATCCGCATTTTCCCCGGCCTTGCGCGGTTTGAAGACGTGCACCCATCGGCAAGCGACGAAGCCCTCAGGTGCGAAATTGGCCGCATGCACCTCGATCACGTCGTAGCGCACAACCTCCATCGTCGTGGCACGGACGAGATAGCTGGCGACCCGCGCTCCCTCGACAAACGGCTCACCTGAGACGGCACAAACGGGAGCGAGCGGCTGCAGATGCAATTCCATAGGCTTTCTTGTTTACTCCCGACCGCACCGGACGCTAGCACTTTCCCGCCGCATGAACGGGAGACTCATCGCCATCGGAGACATCCATGGCTGCCACGCCGAATTCGCCGAACTTCTCGCGCGGCTTGAGCTGGACAAGAACGACCGGCTCATCCTTCTGGGCGATCTCGTCAATCGCGGCCCCGACAGCAACCGTGTGATCGATCTCGCCCGCGAAAACCGCGCCCTTTCGCTCCTCGGAAATCACGAACTCCGTCTGCTCAAATACCGCCGCACCGGCGACCCGAAATTCGTGAAGGAATCCGATCTGGCCACCTTTGAGAAGCTCCGTGATGAAGATTGGAAGTATCTTGAGAGCATGCCGCTCACCTTCGAAGAGCCCGAGCTCAACGTGGTCTTCGTTCACGGCGGCTTTCTTCCCGGCGAGCCATGGGCCAAACAACCGGCGGAGGTCGTCACTCGCATTCAGGTGATCGATCGCGACGGCCGTCCGGCGAAGCGTGGCGACGCCCCCGGTGCACCGTCGTGGGCCGATTTTTGGAGCGGCCCGCCCTTCGTCGTCTACGGCCACACCTCGCGACCCGAGATCTACAAACTCAAGTGGTCGGTCGGCATCGACACCGCGTGTTGCATGGGCGGTTTTCTCACGGCCTACATCCTTCCTGAAAAACGTTTCGTCCAAGTGAAAGCCCGCCAACGTTACTACCCGTGATCGCCCTACCTCCTCCGGCCGGAACGTTACTTCTGTGCATCGACATGCAGCCCGTTTTTGTGCGCGCAGTGACCGACGGAGCGCGAGTGCAGCGCCGTTGCGAATTCGCCGTCGCAGCCGCCGTTGGCCTCGGGCTTCCGGTCGCCTTCACCGAGCAGGTCCCGCAAAAACTCGGCGCCACGGCTCCGGAATTGCTCGCCCTTGCTCCGGGTGCACTGACCTTCGCCAAGGAAACGTTTTCCGCCCTCGCCGACGCCACCATTCGTAATGCGCTGATCCGTGAGCGCCAGATCGAGCACCTGCTCATGTGTGGTATTGAAACGTCCATCTGCGTTTACCAAACCGCCCTCGAGGCGCTCGCCGAAGATCTGCACGTGACCCTCCTGAACGACGCCGTCGGCGCGCGCCGTCCGGACGATGCCTCCGCCTGCGTCGAGGCGCTGCGGCGAGCCGGTGCGCACGTGTTGCCCAGTGAAACGGTCTTCTACGCGCTCTTGGGCGGTGTGCGTCACCCCTACTTCAAAGCCTACACTCAACTCGTCAAATCCCATGCCTGATTCGCCCATGCTCTCCACCGTTCGCGACCTCAAGGCTCCGGGCACCGAGGCTAACGGGCGCCCCTTCGCCAGCCTGCTCGTCGTGAAAAAACTTGCCGCCAAGACCGCGTCCAACGGCAACCCTTTCTTCAGTGTAGATCTCGGTGATCGCACCGGCTCGTTTGGCTGCACGATTTTCTCAGACAATCCCGCGTTCGACGCCATCAAGGCCGGCGGCGAAGGCGCCGTGGTGCGCATCGAGGGAAAAATCGATTACTACCAAGGGCGGCTCTCGCCGAAAATCGCGCGGGCCGATGTTTTGACCGAAGATCAACTGGGCGCACCCGGCCTGCTCGAAACCTTGGTCGAAGTCGCGCCTGAGAACGCCGAAGAACTCTGGGCAGAGTTCAACGCCTTCATCGAGAGTGTAACCCACCCCGAACTCCGCGCGACCGTGCGCGCCGTGTTTGACGAGATCGGCGAAAACTTCAATTGGGCTCCGGCCGCTGTCGCCATGCATCACGCCTACCGCCATGGCTTGCTCGAACACACCACGCACATGGCGCGCGCCTGCAAAGCGCTCCTCCCCCTCTACCCCGAAGTGCATCCCGAGCTCGCGATGGCCGGCATCCTGTTGCACGACACCGGCAAGGTCATCGAATACGAGGGCACACTGGCCACCAAACGGAGCCGCCGCGGCATTCTGCAGGGCCATGTCGTCCTCGGTTACCAACTCGCGCGCAAGGCCGGCATGAAAGTGAAACTCGCCCCGGACCTCCTCGAGCGCCTCGAACACATTATCCTTTCGCATCAAGGCGAACCAGAGTGGGGCGCTGCCGTCTACGCGGCGACGCCCGAAGCCGTGTTTGTTTCGATGATCGACAATCTCGACGCCAAGATGGGCATGGTTCAACGCGCACTGCGCCAAGCCTCCGAAGGCGACGAGTTTTCCGAACGACTGCCCGGTCTAAGCTCGCAGCTCCTGACGAAAAAAATCTAGCCGATCGGCTCCGCGCGGAGCCGACTACGACAAGTGCTGGATGATGCTCACCAGCGGCAGGAAGAGCGCGATGACGATGGTGCCGACCATCACCGCCATGAAGACGATCATGATCGGCTCGATAATCGACGTGAGGCCCGCGACCGCATTGTCGACCTCTTCATCGTAGGTGTCGGCGATGCGAGTGAGCATGTCGGGCAACGCGCCCGTCTCCTCGCCGACCTCGATCATACTCGTGACCATGCCAGGGAAAATGTGCGTCGACTCCAACGGTTTGGCGACATTGTCACCCTCCTTCACGCGGTCGTGCACGACGTTGATCGCGTTGGCGATGTGCACATTGCCGCTCGTATCGCGGGTGATGGTGAGCGCCTGCAGGATCGGCACACCGCTCGCGAGCAGAGTGCCAAACGTGCGCGTGAAGCGCCCGATGGCCGCCTTGAGAAACAGGTCACCGACCACCGGCATGTGAATCAGACTCCAGTCGATGATCTTACGCCCGATCTTCGTTTTGCTGAAAAATTTGAAGGCGAAATAGGCCGCGATGATTCCCCCAATGGCCGTGAGATAGTGATTCTTTAGAAAATTACTCACATCGAGGAGCATCTGGGTGAGCCAAGGCAACGGCTGCCCTTTCAAAAGTCCGGTGAAGATCTCCTGAAATTTCGGCACCACGAAAATCATCAGCACCGAGACAATCGCGGTCGCCACCGACACAATGATCACCGGGTAGATCATCGCTGACTTCACCTTGCCCATGATTTTCTGGGCCTTCTCCATGAAGACCGAGAGTCGCTCAAGCACGGTATCGAGCACGCCGCCGGCCTCGCCCGCCTTCACCATGTTGATGTAAAGCCGATCAAAAACGTGTTCATTGGCAGCCAACCCGTCCGAAAAATTTCCGCCCGAGCGGATCGTGTCGGCGATGCTGTCGAGCACCGCTTTGAACGCCGGACGCTTCTCCTGGCGCGACAACACTTCCAAGCTGCGCAAAATCGGCATGCCGGCCTTCACGAGCGTAGCGAGTTGGCGCGTGAAGACGGCGGCGCCCTTCGCGTTGATCGCCTTGCCGAAACCGCGGCGGCGCTTTTTGACCGGCGCTGCCGTGCCGACGGAAAACGACGGCTGAGCCCGCGGGGGAGCTTTGGCTGCAAACGTGGCGGACACGGGGGCCGCCGGCTCAGTGCGCACGGAGAGTTTCGCCATGGGGGTCAGGTGTATTTGATGACTTCCTCAATGGAGGTGTGGCCGTCGAAAATCGCGCGCAATCCGTCGTCACGCAGTGTGCGCATGCCCTGCTCGATCGCCTTTTGCCGGATGACAAGCGTCGCCGCCTTCTGCCCGATCAGGTCGCGCACCGCCTCGGTCATACGCAGCCACTCGTAGATACCCAAGCGTCCGCGATAGCCTGATTGCGAACACACCGGACAACCTTTGCCGTAGAAAAACTGACGGTTACCGATGTTCTCCGGCGTGATGCCGAGCGGCTTGATCAACTCCGGTGGCGGCGTGTAAGAGGTGCGGCACTGCACGCAGACGCGGCGCACCAAACGTTGGGCTAGGACGGCCTCCAGCGATGAGGCGATCAGGAACGGTTCGACGCCCATATCGACCAAGCGTGTGACGGCGCCGGCCGAGTCATTCGTGTGGAGCGTGGAGAGCACCAAGTGACCGGTGAGCGAAGCCTGAATTGCGATTTGCGCCGTCTCGAGGTCGCGAATTTCGCCGACCATGATGACATCCGGGTCTTGGCGCAGAAACGAACGCAACGCCGCCGCGAACGTCAGGCCGACCAGTGGATTCACCGGCACCTGCATGATGCCCTCGATCTCGTATTCCACCGGATCTTCGGCGGTGAGGAGCTTGAGGTCCGCAGTATTGATAATGCGGAGACCGCTGTAGAGAGTCGTCGTCTTGCCGGAACCCGTAGGACCGGTGACGATAAAAATTCCGTTGGGACGCCGCACGACGTCTTGGATGCCGTTGAACACATCCGGCGGCATGCCAAGTTGAGTGATGTCGAGTTGCACGGCGGCTTGGTCGAGCACGCGGAGCACGACGCTCTCGCCAAACTGCGTCGGCAAAGTGGAGACGCGTAAATCGACCTGCCGTCCGCCGATCGTTATCTTGATGCGTCCGTCCTGCGGAATGCGGCGCTCCGCGATGTTCAGCGCAGCCAGCACTTTGATGCGCGAGAGAATCGGCAACGACAGCGCCTTCGGCGGCGGTGCCATTTCGTAGAGCGCGCCGTCGATGCGATAGCGGATCTTAAACTCGTGCTCAAACGGCTCGAAGTGAATGTCGCTCGCCTTGTCGCGAATCGCCTGGCCGATCACGAGGTTCACAAACCGGATAATCGGCGTCTGCTCCGCCATCGATTCGATGTCCCGTTCCGAAAGGTCGCGTCCATCGGTGGGCAGGTTGCCCGAGCTGATCTCCTGCAGGAGATCGTCGATACTCGCCTCGTCTTCGCCGTAGTGCTGCTTGATCTGGACGTCGATCTTGTCGGGATCGGCAAAGAACAGCCGGACGTTGCGACCCAGTGCAAACGTGAGATCGTCGATCGCTTGGGTGTTGAAGGGATCGCTGACGAGCAAATCGATGTTCTGTTGATCGGCACTCAGTGGCATCACGCCGTAGTCGCGCGCGAGTTTTCCAGTGATTGCGGCGATGGCCTCGCCGGGAAACTGCACCGGCAGCTCCGAGAGATATTCGTAGCCCAGGTGTTCGGCGATCCGGTGCAACAAAATCGAGCGCTCGATAATGCCGAGATCGACCACCACGTCGGCCAGCGGTTTGCCCGTGGCTTTGTGTTCCTCATTCAGTTCGTCGAGTTGCGCGGGCGCGACGAGCCGATGCTCTTTCAAGAACTCGTAGATGGCTGGGCTGTGGCTGGGGAACATCAGGCTGTCTCGATTCGTTTGCTTAGACCTCGCGGAGTTTTACGCCCATCTTGAGGAAGTTTTCGCGCATGAGATTCGGGTCCTGCGCCTTTTCCAAAGCCTCGTCGGGGGTGACGAGTTCGCGGTTCACCAGACTCATGAGGTGGGTATCCATCGTGATCATGCCGAGCTGGGCGCCCGTCTGGATGTCGGAGGTGATCCGGAAGGTTTTGTTTTCACGAATCAGCGAGCCGATGGAGGTCGTGTTCACCATGATCTCGTAGGCGGCGATACGGCCACCGCCGATTTTCTTGCAGAGCACTTGGGAGATCACCGCCACGAGCGAGGATGCGAGCTGCGTGCGAATCATGTCTTTCATGTTCGCGGGAAACGCGTCGACAATACGGTCGACCGTCTTCGCCGCGCTGTTCGTGTGGAGCGTGCCAAAGACCAAGTGGCCCGTCTCGGCCGCGCTGATCGCGGCTTCGATCGTCTCGAGATCGCGCATTTCGCCGACGAGGATCACATCCGGGTCTTGGCGGAGCGCGCGGCGAATCGCCTCGGAAAAACTCGGCACATCCACGTGCACTTCGCGTTGCATGACGATGCAGCGCTTGTGGCCGTGGTAATACTCGATGGGGTCCTCGATCGTGATGATGTGGCCGTCGCGCGTCTCGTTGATGTAGTTCACCATCGAGGCGAGCGTGGTGGACTTGCCCGAGCCGGTCGGGCCGGTGACGAGAATGAGGCCGCGTGGCCGGTAGAGGAGTTCGCGAATCTTGTCCGGCAGGCCAATATCCCGGAGGCCAAACATTTTGTAGGGAATCTGGCGGAGGACCATGCCGTAGTTGGTCTTCGACTTCATCACGGAGACGCGGAAGCGAGCCTTCTCGCCAAAAGCGAATCCGAAATCCGCGCCGCCGTTCAGCTTCACATTGCTGATGTGGGCGTCGGGCGTGATCGCCTGCATCAATTTTTCGGTATCGCCTGGAGTGAGGGGCGGCCCGTCGATGGGCGTCATGCTGCCGCTGAGACGCAGCGTCGGTGGCTGACCAACTTGGATGTGAAGATCGGAGGCGCCTTGGTCGACCATCAGGTCGAGCAGGTCGTTCATATCGTAGCTCATGGGGTGATTGTCGGTTGGGGTTACGTTTCGTCAGCTCGCGTCGCCGACGGTGATGGAGACGACCTCCTCGATGGTGGTCAAACCAGCCGTGACCTTGCGGGTGCCGTCTTCGCGCATGGTGCGCATGCCATTCGACCGGGCTTTGTCGCGCAGTTTCGAGCTGCCGGCGCCTTCGTAGATCATTTTCTGGATTTCCTCGTTGATGACGAAGATCTCGAAAATTCCCATACGCCCACGATAGCCCGTGGCATTGCACCCGGCACAACCGTCGCCCTTGGCAAAGGTGGCGGTCGCCGCCTGCGCGGGATTGATGTTGAGCGAGCGAAGCTCTTGCGGCGTGGGCGTCATCGGGCGTTTGCACTTCGCACAGATCTTGCGGACGAGACGCTGGGCCATGGCGCAGCGGAGCGACGTGGAAACGAGGAACGGTTTCACGCCAATATCGATGAGACGCGTGATCGCGCCCGGGGCGTCGTTCGTGTGCAGTGTGGAGAACACCATGTGACCGGTCAGCGAGGCATTGATCGCGATTTCAGCGGTCTCCAGATCGCGAATTTCGCCGACCATCACGATGTTGGGTGCTTGGCGCAGCATCGCGCGCAGAGCCGACGCAAACGTCATGCCGACGTCGTGCCGCACGGGCACCTGATTGATGCCGTTAAGCTGATACTCCACCGGATCTTCGACCGTGATGATCTTGCGGTCGGGTTTGTTGATGAAATGGAGGCAGCCGTAGAGCGTCGTCGTTTTGCCCGAGCCGGTCGGCCCGGTGACGAGCAAAATACCATCGGGCAGCGTAATGAGCCGCTCGAAGGTCGCCGCGTCGTCACGGAAGAAACCCAACTCGGGCAAACCCAGCGTGAGTCCTTCCTTGTCGAGAATACGCATCACGATGCTCTCGCCGTGTGCGGTTGGGAGCGAAGACACGCGCAGGTCGAGTTGCTTGCCGCCGACCGAGATTTGAATGCGCCCGTCCTGTGGAATGCGTTTTTCTGCGATCGAGATATTCGCCATGATCTTCAGGCGAGAGATGATCGAAAGCTGCAGTCGCTTCGGCGGATTCTCCACTTCCAACAGAACACCGTCGATGCGGTAGCGGACGCGGAACCGTTTCTCGAGCGGCTCCAGGTGAATGTCGGAAGCGCGCCGTTGAATAGCCTCAAACATGATCTGGTGAACCAGTTTGATGATCGGTCCGTCGGCTTCGGTGTTGCTGGCATCGCCCGCCGCGCTGGCTTCGGTCGTAACGGCGGCTCCGTCGCCCCCGCCACCGGTCACGGACAGATCGTTCAGCAGATCGTCGATGGAGTTGGCATCCTTGCCATAGAACCGGTTGATCGCATCGGTGATGTCCTCGGCGGTCGCCACGAGCGGCTCAATCGTCAGTTTGACGATGTGGCTCAACGCATCGATGCCGTCAGTATCGAGGGGATCGGCGACCGCGATGCGCAGAGTATTACCGTCGCGTTGCAAGGGCAACAACCGGTAGCGGGCCGCGATCGCGCGAGGCACGAGTTCCAGCGTATCACCGGTCACGCGAACGTTGGCCATGTCCGGTGCCATCTGCATTCCAAACTCCTTCGCGAGCATCTCCGCCACGCGGCGGGAGTTGAGCGCCCCCTGCCCGACCAAGGTGTCGAGCAGCCGCGGCGGCGAGGTTGCTGCGTCCGTATGCCCCGCGATGAGGGCACGCGCCGCATCGACCTGCACCGGTCTCAACAATCCGCGGTCGAGCGCCAACTGAATGACGAAATCATCGGCCGCGGTCGGCGTGGCGGAGGCAGGGGTGAGTGGGGTCATCGCGCTGACGATTAAATTACTGGCGGGCTAGGCTGAGAAGGAACTCGGCGTTGGATTTGGTCTTCTTCAAGCGCGTGATGAGCATCTCCATCGATTCGATCGGGCCAAGCCCCTGCATCGCGCGGCGCAGGCCGTAGATGCGTTGCAGCTCCTCCGGGTGATAGATCAGCTCTTCTTTACGCGTGCCGGAGCGATCAATGTTGATCGCGGGGAAGATGCGCCGCTCGACCAAGCCGCGGTCGAGGTGGAGCTCACTGTTACCCGTGCCCTTGAATTCTTCGAAGATGATCTCGTCCATGCGAGAACCGGTATCGATGAGCGCGCTGGCGATGATCGTGAGGCTGCCGCCGCCTTCGATATTGCGAGCCGACCCGAAGAAGCGTTTCGGCTTCTGTAGCGCGTTGGACTCAAGACCGCCGGACATTGTCTTACCACCGTTGCCGGTGAGCGCGTTGTAGGCGCGCGCCAAGCGGGTGATCGAATCGAGCAGAATGACGACATGTTCGCCCTGTTCGACGCGACGCCGGCAGATTTCGATCACCATCTCCGCGCAGTGAATGTGGCTCTCGGGTGTCTCGTCAAAGGTCGACGAAACCACTTCACCCTTCGTGTGACGCTTGAAATCCGTCACTTCTTCGGGGCGCTCGTCAATCAACAGGAGGATGAGCTTCACCTCCGGGCTGTTGGCCGAAATTGAGTTGGCGATATTCTGCAACAGCACCGTTTTTCCGGTGCGCGGGGGCGCCACGATGAGGCCGCGCTGGCCAAAGCCGATGGGAGTAAGGATGTCCACGGCACGCATCGAAACGTCCTTCGGATGAATGTCCTCGGACTCGAGCAAGATGCGCTTCAGCGGATAATACGGCACGAGCTCTTCGAACGGCGTCACATTCGCGATGACTTCCGGAGCGCCACCCATCACCGAAACTACGCCGACCACCGACGGGCAACGCTCGCCCGGCTGCGGGGCCTGCAGCACGACCTCAAGCTTGTGACCACGCTTCAATCCGTAGCGCTTCACCAGACTCTCCGGCAGATACGCATCTTCCGGATAAAGACGGTAATTCACGTGCTGATGCACGACGAACGCACCGCGATCCGTCACGTCGATGTAGCCGCGATCACGGATGACCCGCTTTTGGGCCGCCGCGGTCGCAAAAACCTGGGTAATCAACTGACGGCGGTGGGGCGCACCCTCAAACACGACGCCAAAGCGGCGTGCGAAGGCCGTTAATTCGGCCAACGTCAGAGCGTAGAGCTCATTCACCCACAACGGTTCTCCGCTCCCGTTGGCCAGCTCGTTGGCGAGCGCATCAAGCGCGGCAAGGTCGTTGAATCGCGACGGATTCGGCAGATCGCCAAACACCGGTGCATTGCTCGGTGGCGGTGGCTGCGGAGGATGTTGCTCGCGGCCACCGTGGCCGCCGCCGTGACCGCCACCACCACCAGCGGGACCGCCCGGACCACCGGGGCCGGCCGGCTGCCATCCGCCGCCGCCACGGTCACCGTGGCGACCACGTTTGCGTTTGCCGTGCTTCCAAAATTCACGTCCCCCACCGCCGCCACCGCGATCCTGCCATTCGCCGCGGCCACCACCACCGCCCTGCTGTTGCGGTTGGCCGCCGCCGTGACCACCACCGCCACCTTGCCCGGGATTGCTCGGAGGCATGGGTGCCGGTGCGGCCGGCGCCGGCTGGTCGCTGACGTCTTGGCGGGCCGACGGCACGAAATCGGTTCGCCCCGCCCGGTCGGCTTCCTCAGTGCGGGCACTTTGTTCGGCGCGAGCGCTGTCATCAGAGCTGCGCTCAGACTCGGAGCCACGTTGCGAACGGTCGTCGCGGTTTTCCGACGGAAGTGACGGCGCCGGCGCGGGAGATTCTTGGCGCACCGGGGCCGGCGGAGAAACCGGCGCGGGCGCCGCGACCGGAGCAGGCGCCGGGGCTTCAAAACGAAACTCCGGCGTCGAGGGAGCCGCTTCCACGCGCTCCGGTCGCTGGACCGGCTCGGTCCGCTCGGCCTTGCCAGAGTTTTCAGCCGACTCCGCGCGAACCGGTTTCTCCGCCTTGGCTACTTTGCCTGCTTTGGCCGGCTTTTCAGCCTTCTCAGCCTTGGGCTTGCGTGTGCGCGGAGCGCTCGGGCGGCGCGTTTTCTTGGTTTCGCCAGTCGAGCTGGCAGACGGCGTTGCGTCGTCGGATTTAGGAGGGAGGGCCATGTAGGGTTCGGGAGAGAGACGTCGGGCGCCCCAGCGTCAGACGCGCGGCGCATAAGGAGGTTTCAAGACTGATCGACCAGAGTTTTTATCAATCGGTCAACCGCGGCCTCCAAAAACTCGGGGGACCCCTCGTTCCAAAGGACGAAATCAGACCGCTCGATTTTTTGTTCCAGCGGCAGCTGCGAAGAAATTCGCTGCCCGGCGAGCCCGCGCGGAAGGCCGCGTTGCTCCAGTCGGGCGAGTTGCTGCTGCGGAGAACAGGCGACGCACACCGTGAAATCAAACCAATTCTCCAAACCCTTCTCGAAGAGCAGAGGCACCTCGACGATCCAACTCACCGCCGTTGCGGCCGCAAACTCCGCTCGCCAAATTTCATAGAGGCGCGGGTGCGTCAGGGCTTCGAGCCACCGCCGGTCCGCGTCACAGGAGAAAATCTTCGCGCCCAACGCCGGCCGGTTCACGCTACCATCGTCCGCCACCACCTCGGCGCCGAAGCGGGCTACGAGTTCCCGAATCACCGTGGGATCGGCCAAGATGCGTTCACGCATGACTACATCCGAGTCCAGCCGTCGAAATCCACGCGCCGCGAACAGCCGACCAACGGTCGATTTGCCGCAACCGATCCCACCTGTGAGCCCTACGATCATTGTATAGTGTAAATACCCCAGCTTTGAACTTGCCCCGCTTATCTGCGAATTCTTAATCCGACTAACTTGTCGCCCCGCGCCGCCCCTCGGTGCGACTAAAAAACAAAAACTATCCGCGCGACTATGTTTCCACCGGTCGATACCAAGAACGCCCCAGCCGTTGCTCAGTTCGTCGAAGAGAAATTTGCCACCATGTATCCCGGCGCGAGCTTGGTCTGGCTCGAGACGATTTTCCGCGACATCGAGATTTTGTTTTCGGGGCAACATCCTGATTACGCCGAGGTTGATCTGCGCTACCACGATCTCGAACACACGCTGCAGGCCACCGTGTGTATGGTGCTGCTTCTCGAGGGGCGTCATGCGGCCGAGGTCGAACCGCGGATAAATGCGCGACAATTCGAACTAGGGATTTCCGCCGTGCTCCTGCACGATGCAGGCTACCTCAAGCTTCGCTCCGATAACGTCGGCACCGGAGCGAAATACACCTTTTGCCACGTCCTGCGGAGCTGCTCGTTTGCGGCTTCCTATCTTCCCACCCTCGGTGCCAACGACCACGAGGTTGAGGCCGTGTTGGGAGCGATCAACTGCACCGGCCCCACCAAGGAAATCAGCCGCCTGAAGTTCCGCGATCCGTATGAGCGCGTGATCGGCTGCGCCTTGGCCACCTCGGACTACCTCGGTCAAATGGCCGCGGCGGACTATCCGGACGAACTCGAAATCCTTTTTCACGAGTTCAAAGAGTCCGACGATTTCATCCACCTGCCTCCCTCGCGCCGCGCCTTCAAGGCGAAGCACGAAGTCGCCGAGCGCACGCCGTTGTTCTGGAAAAAATTCGTGCAGCCGAAACTGGAGGGCGATTTCCAAGCGGTTTACCGGTTCCTTTCGACGCCTTATCCTCACGGGCCGAATCCGTATCTCGAAGCGATCGAGAAAAACATCGAGACGATCAAGCGTCGCAACGCCGCCAAGGCTCGTCGCGCGGCCAAGAAAAAGTAACTCGCCCCACCCGCGTCCCGCGGCACAGTCGCGCCCCATGCTAGCGACGATTACCTCCGCCGCCCTCCAAGGCATCGACGCGGAGCTTGTTCACGTGGAGGTTAACGCCGGTGAAGCCGGCGAGCCGAAATGGTATCTCGTCGGTCTCGCCGACACCGCCGTGAAAGAGTCGAGCGACCGCGTGTTTACCGCGCTCAACAACAGCGGCTTTCGCCCGCCACGCACGCGCACGACCATCAATCTCGCCCCGGGCAACCTGCGCAAAGAAGGCCCGTTCTACGACCTGCCGATCGCGTTGGGCATTCTCGCCGCCACCGGGCAACTCAAGTCCGACAAACTTGCCGATTGGCTCATCGCCGGAGAACTCAGTCTTTCCGGCGCCACGCGCCCAGTCCGCGGCGCCCTCGCGATGGCTCGGCTCGCTCGGTCCCTCGGCAAACGCGGTCTCCTGCTGCCCGCCGTCTCCGCCGAGGAGGCCGCCTTGGTGGAGGGCGTGGAAGTTTACGCCGTCACTTCGCTCGATCAGGCCGCCCGTTTTCTCAGCGGTGAAAAACCGCTGTCGCCGCTTGATCCGGTCGCCGCCCGCCAGCGGGCCAGCACACCCGCGCTCGAAGGCGCGGCCGATTTCTCCGAGATCAAAGGTCAACACGCCCTCCGCCGTGCCGTCGAAGTCGCCGTCGCCGGTTCGCACAATATTCTGATGATCGGGCCGCCGGGCTCCGGCAAGTCCATGGTCGCAAAACGCATGCCGACAATCATGCCCGCACCGACGCTCGACGAGCATTTGGAGATTCTCAGCATCCACTCGGCGGCAGGCCGCACCATCAGCGGCGAGATGATGTGGGGCACCCGCCCATTTCGCTCGCCCCACCACACGGTCTCGGACGTCGCACTCCTCGGCGGCGGCACGATTCCCGGCCCCGGCGAAATTTCCCTCGCCCACCACGGCGTGCTTTTTTTGGACGAACTTCCCGAGTTCAAACGCTCGGCCCTCGAAGTTCTTCGCCAACCGCTTGAAGACGGCGACGTCACCATTTCGCGGAGTGCGGGCAAAGTCACCCTGCCCTGCGCGTTCATGCTCGTCGCCGCGATGAATCCCTGTAAGTGTGGGTATTTAGGGGATACACGTCACGAATGTCGCTGTTCGCCGGGTGAAATTCAGCGCTATCGCGCGCGTATCAGCGGACCATTACTCGACCGCATTGACATTCACATCGAGGCCCCGGCTCTCTCCATTGCAGAGCTGCGCAACGAGAAACTCGGCGAACCCTCCGCTCCGCTTCGTGACCGCGTCCAAGCCGCGCGGTTACGGCAGCAGCAACGTTTTTCCGGCACGAAAGTCACCGCCAACGCGCGCATGACCAACGCGCACATCCGCAAGCATTGCGTGATCGACTCCACTCTCGGTGACCTGCTGCAACAGGCCATGGAGCAACTCAGCCTATCCGCGCGCGCCTACGATCGCATTCTCAAAGTCGCCCGCACGATCGCGGACCTCGCGAACGCCGAAAAAATCGAGGCCCCTCACCTGCTCGAAGCCATTCAATACCGCAGCCTCGACCGAACGGTGTTTTATTGAGAAAATAGAAGAAGTGCAGTAGGCGCTCTACCCCTCAGCAGTTGATTTATTCGGGCGCCTTTTTTACTCCACCCAGCTCGTCAAAGCCTGACGTGTCCCAATCTCCTTCCATTTCGGGACGGACGATTTTGACCAAAGCTGAAGCCGGCGACTGGGTAAAGGTCCGGCGGCCTCGATCCCTATGTTGCGCCACATCGTCCGCACGATGGCGAAGACCAGCCCGCTGACCATACAGCCAGCGTGCGGTTGATTTGATCGCCGGCCGCTTGGAGGCCGCCCGGTTGAAGGCGCCCCAAACGCGAACGGGCAAGTCACTGTCGCAAACTGCGCCATCTACATCAATTGCTGCGAATGCTCATGGCCCGGGTTAAGCAACTTCGTCACGCAGGATTTTCACCAAGGCGTCCACCTTCTCGAACCACTCATCGAAAGTCACAATGTGAATATCCGGAAGGCTGTTTCGAAATAGCTCGAACGACTGTTTTTTAGGCTCCGAATCCAGTTCCGTGAGTGAACCGCATATGATCACGCCTTTCGGTGTGATAGCGGAATGATTCGCCGGAATTCCTCCCACCTGACCGGAACTAACCGTCAGCCGCTGAAGGCATCTCCAGCGCACGCCGCAAGGCCGCGTGCTCACCGCGAAGGGCTATCACGCAATCGGTTTGAAACCGCTCACCGGGTCCGGCGACCAGCAGTCTCTGCTTTAGCCCGGAGGGAAACGTGCGTTGACCGCCAATGGCGACGCCGGTTTTGTTGCCGCATGCCGACCCTGATTCCGTTCGTGCTCCGAGTGTTTGGGTCGCTGGTGACTTTGTGCGTGGCATTGCCCGCGTCGGCCGCCGACACCATCGCCGTGAAGCCCGCGCCGGCCGTCACTGTTTACACGAATCTCACCGTCATCGACGGCAGCGGCGCACCGGCCGCCAGCCACATGGCGATCGTGGTGGAAGACGAACGCATCAAGTCCGTGCTGGGTATGGACGCGCTCGCGGTCACGCCCGTCCCCGGTGCGACAATAGTTGATTTGCCGGGAAAATTCGCACTGCCGGGCCTCATCGACACGCACCAGCATCTCGGCACCACGCCCAACCGGCGGGCGGCCGAGGCGCAACTGTTGCGCATGATCTACGGCGGAATCACGACGGTGCGCGACATGGCCGGTGACGGTCGCTTCCTCGCGGACCTTTCGCGCGCGGCGCGGCTGGCAGAAATCCCCGCGCCCGAAATCTATTTTTCCGCCCTGATGGCCGGCCCCGGATTTTTCAAAGACCCGCGAACGCACGCGGCGGCGCAGGGCGCCGTGCCCGGAAACGTGCCGTGGCTTCAGGCCATCACCGCCGAGACCGACATGCGCACCGCCGTCACGCTGGCCCGCGGCACCGGCGCTTCAGGCATCAAGATCTACGCCGATCTTCCCGCCCCGGAGGTCCGGCGCATCGTCGCCGAGGCGCACTTCCAGGGATTTCCGGTCTGGAGCCACGCGATGATTTTTCCGACGACCCCCGCCGAAGGCGTGGAGGCGGGCGTCGATTCCGTCTCTCACGCCTACATGCTCGCCTTTCAAGTGAACGAAAAACGGCCCGAGTCTTACGCCGTGCGTCCACCGATCGAATTGGAACGACTCAAGAACGACACCACAGTGCTGCCCGCGCTGTTCGCCGAGATGCGCCGGCGCGGCGTGATCCTCGATGCCACGGTTCGCACGTTCTTCGAGGCGGATTTGACCAAAAAGCCGGATGCGCCGAGCCGCGGGCCGATCGGAGCACAAATCACCGCGGCCGCTTACAAGGCGGGCGTGGCCATCTCCGCCGGCACCGACTTCGTCCCGGCGGGCGACGATCTCTATCCCGGCCTGCAAACGGAGATGGAAAACCTCGTCGCCAAAGCGGACATGACTCCGACCGATGTCATTCGCGCGGCGACCTCCGTTGCTGCGCGCGCGCTCAAGGTCGACGACCAGATGGGCACGCTTACTTCCGGCAAACTCGCCAATCTCGTGATCGTCTCCGGCAATCCCCTCGACGACATTGCCGCGTTGCGCTCGGTCGTTCTCACCATCAAACGCGGGCGCGCCTACCCGCGCTCGGATTACCGGCCGCCCGACGCCAAACTCCTTGGCGAGGATTTCTGAATCGTGCTTGTGCATAAATGACCATTCTGGTCTCGGACCGCATTTAACGATTTGAGTGAGGGCGGAGATCACCCAAGTCTTTGATCGGAATTTCGGCGGACGATCGCGAGCCCGAGACGTTCCATTGCGGCACAGACGAAAATCGGGGTCGGGAGACGGCCTGTAGACAGGGAACTATCAACTCGCCAGCGACGGGTGTGATTTTGCAGTGTGCAGACGATTTGGCGACCCATCGGCCAGATTGCCCCACTTCTCATGTCCGAATCCGCCAGCAAAGCCGTCTTCCTCAGCTATGCGTCGCAAGACGCGCCGGCAGTAGAGCGCATCGCGGAAGCACTGCGCGCGGCGGGCGTGGAGGTGTGGTTCGACAAGGACGAACTCGTCGGCGGCGATGCGTGGGATGCGAAGATTCGGAAACAGATTAAGGAGTGCGCGTTGTTCGTGCCGGTGATTTCGGCGGCGACGCAGGCGCGGACCGAGGGATATTTTCGGCTCGAGTGGCGGCTCGCCGACCAACGCACGCATCTCATGGCGAAGGGTCGACCGTTTCTGCTGCCCGTGGTGATCGATGGCACGCGCGACGCGGAAGCGCAGGTGCCGGATTCATTTACCGAGGTGCAATGGACGCGCCTGCCGGGCGGCGAGACGCCGCCGGCGTTTTGTGCGCGGGTGGCGAAGTTATTGGGTTCCGATGTAGCCGGGGTCGCCGACCCCGGTCCGGCCTCACCGCGGTCGGCTACAATCAGGCGCCGCTCCTACGCGTGGGTATGGGCCGCGGCCGCCGTGCTGCTCATCGCCGCCGCAGGGACTTTCCAGTGGCTGCGGCGTCCCGCCGCAGTGGCCCCGGAGAATCTGCTGCAGAATGCCGCAGCCACTTCAATCCCGCCCTCTGCACCGCAGCCCGGCCCCAAGTCCGTCGCCGTCCTGCCGTTCACCAACATGAGCGAGGAGAAGGACAGCGGATTTTTCGCCGACGGTATGCACGAGGACATTCTGACCAATCTTGCCCTCGTGCGCGACCTGCGGGTTGTCTCGCGCACCTCGGTAATGGAATACCGCGGCACGACCAAGAAGATCCGCGAGATCGCGCGGGAACTCGGCGTCGCCTACATTCTGGAGGGCAGTGTGCGGCGCCTTGGCGACAAAGTCCGGGTTACGGGCCAGCTGATCCGGGCGGCGACCGATGAACATGTGTGGGCCAAGCGCTACGATCGCGACCTCACGGATATCTTCGCCATCCAGTCCGAGCTTTCCCAAGCAATCGCGTCGGCGCTTTCGGCCGCGCTTTCACCCCAGGAGAAGTCGCTGATGGAGCAGCGACCCACCGCCAATCTGGCCGCCTACGATCTCTACCTGAAAGGCCGCGTGTATTTCAGGGGCACGAACCTCGACTTGTCTCGCGCCCAGGCCGAGGCAGCGCTGACCGAGGCGGTGAAGTTGGATCCCGGGTTCGCCGACGCGTGGGGTTACCTCGCACGGGCTCACGCCTCGGCAATATTTGTCGATGAAGATAACTCGCCGGAGCGGCTCGCCAAGGCCAAGGCCGCCATCGATACGGCCGTGCGGCTCGCGCCGAACGCCCCGGTTGTTGTCGAGATGTTGGGCAGCTATTATTATTACGGCTACCGGGACTATGGGCGCGCCGCCGAGCAGTATCAGCGTCTCCTGCTCATCCGGCCGAATTCCTCCGAGGCGTTCGCGCAACTGGGATATATCATGCGGCGTCAGGCCCGCTGGACCGAGGCGCTGGCGAACCTGCGACATGCGGTGGAACTCGACCCGCGCAACACCCGATTCATTTCGGAACTTGGCGCGATGCTGTTGGAGTTCCGGCATTATGACGAGGCGGTCTCCGTCCTGCGACTCGCGGCCGAGATTGCCCCGGATGATCCCTTTAGCGTCTCCCAGGTCGCCGTGGTGCCCGTTCTCTCCCGGGGTTCGTCCAAGGAGTATCAACAGTGGTTTGCGGGCCTGAAAGAAACGCCGGAGAATGCGAACCTATGGCGGTATTTCTACCGGTCCATGCCGCGGATTTACGGCGATTGGCCGGAGGCCGTGAAACGCGATCAGGCGTATCCCTACCTCGATCCCTTTGACTCGCAGTTTCATTGGCAAAGAGATCAGGAAATGATTGTCGGCGTGCTCGGCACCAAGGATCTGGCCGCCGTCCGTGTGCGGGCGGAGAAACTCATTCCCCAACATGTGGCGTTGCTCGAGGCGCAGCCGGCCAACGCGACGCTGTGGGGATATCTCGCCTTGCTCCACGCGTTCGTGGGCCACGGCGCGGAGGCGCTGCGCTGCGCCCACAAAGCCGTCGAGCTGATCCCTGAGTCGGTCGATGCGGTGCTGGGCCCCAAGCAGCGGGCTACGCTGGCGCAAGTCTATGCCTGGACCGGCGACAAGGACCGCGCCTTGGCCGAGGTCGCCCGCCTGCTGCGCACGCCGTTCGGCTTGAACGTTAATACTATCCGCATCGAACCCCTTTGGCTCCCGCTCCGGGGCGAGCCGCGATTCGAGGCGCTGCTCGCCGATCCGAAAAACAACGCGCCGCTATTTTGAGCATGAGCCCTTCGAACCAAGCCGTCTTCCTGAGCTACGCGTCGCAAGACGCGGAGGCGGTCGCGCGTATCGCGGAGACATTGCGCGCGGCGGGCGTAGAGGTGTGGTTCGACAAGGATGAACTCGTCGGCGGCGATGCGTGGGATCAGAAAATCCGGCGCCAGATCAAGGACTGCGCGCTGTTTGTGCCGGTGATCTCGGCGGCGACGCAGGTGCGGCGGGAGGGATATTTTCGGTTGGAGTGGCGGCTCGCGGATCAGCGCACGCATCTCATGGCGAAAGGATTGCCGTTTCTGTTGCCCGTGGTGATCGACGAGACGCGAGATGCGGAGGCGCACGTGCCGGACTCTTTCACCGAGGTCCAATGGACGCGATTGCCGGGCGGCGAAGCGAGCGGGGCATTTGCCGCGCGCGTGAAGCAACTCCTTGGCGGTGCGGAGAGGGAGGCGGGCCGCCCCCGGCCCGTAGAGCGCGGTGAGGTCACCGCACCTCCAAAGAAGTCATTCCGTCCCTGGCTGGTGGCGGTCATCATCGTGGCAGCTATTCTCGCCGGAGTTTGGCAGCAGCAACGCAAGCACGCCCCGGTCCCGGTCGTGCCGGCCGCCAAATCCGGGTCGCGTCCAGAGGTGGCCCAAATCCTGGAGCAGGTGCGCGGGCTCACGGGCAAGACCGATGTCCTGCGGACGGAATTGGACACGGCGAGCGACCTGTTGGGCCAGGCCGCGAAGCTCGACAGTGCGGACGCGGCAGTCTGGGCCGAGTGGGCGCTCGTCGACTGCCGCTATATCGACGAGTATTACGACTCATCGGCGGCGCGGCTGGACGCGGCGCGCCGGCATGCCGCGCAGGCCAACGGACTGGATCCCAAGGATCCGCACGTCCGGTTCGTGCAGGCGCGGGTGATGCTGCGTCTGGCCTACAACCCACCGACCCGGGCGGCGGCGGAAAAAATCCTGCGGCCCCTGCTGACGGAAGTTCGGGACCAAGGGCCGGTTCTGCTCGAACTCGGCTGGCTGGCGTTTGAACGCGCCCAACCTGAGGCAGCACTCGAATGGTTTGATCGCGCGGTGCTGGTTCCGGGCTACGCGGGCCGCGCGCATTTCGCCAAAGCGGTCGCTTTCTTCTACGCGGGGCTTCTCGCCAAGGCGCAGGAGGAGCTGGATCGGGCCCTGCAGTCCGAGCAGGCGGCCAAGTTTCTCCTGTGGAAGGCCTACCTGCTTTCGATCTGGGAGGGTGACACTGCGGCGGCCAGCCGCATGCTGAATCGGATTCCCGCGGGGGTATTCGTCGAGGACATGCCGGCGACCACGCGCTGGGGTGTCGCCATGATGGCCCGGGACTACGATCAGGCTCTGGCGTCCATCCGGGCCGTGCCGCACGACTACCTGCAATCTCGCGCCGACACCGGGCCCTCCGGTTACTTCACCGGCTACGCCCTCGCGCTCGCCGGCAAGCCGGCGGCGGCGAAGCTCGAATGGCGCTCGGGGCTGGCGGTGGTGGAGCGGCGGCTCGCGGCGGAACCGAACGAATATTATCTGATGACCTACAAGGTGTTGTTGCAGGTCGCGCTGGGTGACCGGGCTGCGGCGCTCCCGACCTGGAAGGCCCTGCAGGAACTTTACGGCCAGAGCGTGGAGGCGACTCCGGACCTCCAGATGCAGATGCTGCCGCCCGAAAGCGCGCTGGCGTGGGTGGCCGGCAGGATCACGCAGGGATCCCCCATGTTCACGGCGGCGCGGCTGCGGCTTGAACCCGTCTTCAATCCGATTCGTTCGCTGCCGGGATTTGCCGCGCTGCTCGCCCGGGCGGAGGCCGACCCGCGGCTATCGCCCCACGCGAAGGGCGCCTCGCCGGAAAAGTCCTCCGTGACGTCAAAGGCGGACGACAAATCTGTCGCCGTGCTGGCCTTCGCCAATCTCTCCGACGACAAAGCCAACGAGTATTTCTCCGACGGAATCAGCGAAGAGTTGCTCAACGTGCTCGCCAAGGTGCCGGGTCTGAAGGTCTCGGCGCGCACCTCGGCGTTTTTCTTCAAGGGCAAGAATCTCCCGATTCCAGAAATCGCCGGGAAGCTGAATGTCGCCTACGTCGTCGAGGGCAGCGTGCAGCGCGCGGGTGAGCGCGTGAAGATCACCGCGCAGCTCATCAAGGCGGCGGACGGTTTTCACCTGTGGTCCGACACGTTTACGCGCGACGCCAAGGATGTGTTTGCCGTGCAGGAGGAAATCGCGGGGCTCATCGCGAAGCAGCTCTCGCTGAAACTCGGTGCGAGCTCTGCGGCGGCCACCGCGGCGATCAATCCCCAAGCATTTGAGTTTTATGTGCGTGCCCGCGAAGCGTGGAAGTTGCGCACGCTGGCCGACTACGACCGCGCCGAGGACCTGCTCAACCGCGCGCTCGCACTTGAGCCTAATTTCGCCCGGGCGCACACGGCTTTGGCCGATGTTTGGTTTCTGCGCGCGCAGGACACGAACTTGATCGGCAGTTTTGGGCAGCGCGGCTCGCCGGAGTTCGCGCGCATCAAGGACAGAATCAATCACGCGCTCGCGCTCGATCCGGAACTGGCCGAGGCCCACGCGTCGCTGGGCGGTGTGGCCTGGGTGGGGTGGGACTCGCCGACGTCCGAGCGTGAACTGCGTCGCGCGATCGCGCTCAATCCCAACTACGCGACGGCGCACCAGTGGCTGGGCCGCACATTAATTCACCAGGGGCGGTTGGAGGAGGGATTGGCCGAGTTGAAACTCGCCACCGAGCTCGACCCGTTGGCATCGCGGATTCTCGACAATTACTCCATCAGTCTTTCCCACGCGGGGCGTTATGCCGAAGCGATCGCCTACATCGATCGTGCCCTCGCTTTGCAGCCGAATGCCGTGCAGGCGCAGATTTTTAAGGTGGGATACCTACTCTCGGCCGGTCGGGTGGCGGAGGCGGTTGATCTGGCCCGCACCCTGCCAATCGACCAGAACGCCGGGTGCCGCGCCGCCCAGGGTGTCGCATTGGCCCGAGCGGGTCGCAAGGCCGAGGCCGCGGCGCTGCTGGCCGGTTTTTCGACGACGGACGAAGGGCCCAAAATGGTGCTACTCTTGGCGCTCGGACGGATGGAAGAAGCGATTGCGCTGGTGAAACCCGAGAACATGTTCTTCTCCTATCTGGAAAATTTTCTTTTCGACCCGAATTTCGATGCCATTCGCCGGGACCCGCGCTTCGTAAGATTACTGGTGGACCTCGGTGCGACTGAAGCGCACGCCCGCGCGCAGGCCTGGCGCGCCGCCCATCCGCTCCCGAAAACCAAATGAGCGAAGCGCCCAAAGCCGTCTTCCTGAGCTACGCGTCGCAAGACGCGGAGGCGGTCGCGCGTATCGCGGAGGCGCTGCGCGCGGCGGGCGTCGAGGTCTGGTTCGACAAAAACGAGCTGGTCGGCGGCGACGCGTGGGACGCCAAGATCCGCGGGCAGATCGCGAGCTGTGCGCTTTTCGTGCCGGTGATATCGGCGGCGACGCAGGCGCGTTTGGAGGGATACTTTCGCGTCGAGTGGAAGCTGGCGGCGCGGCGCACGCATGCGATGGCGACCGCGAAGGCGTTTCTCCTGCCGGTCGTGATCGATGGCACGCTCGATGTCGAGGCGCACGTGCCCGATGAATTTCGCGAGGTGCAATGGACGCGGTTGCCGGGCGGGGAGGCGCCGGAGAAATTTTGCGCGCGGGTGGGGAAATTGCTGTGCGGCGAAAGTGTGGTCGCTGGCTCCGATGTAGGGGCGCGCCTCGTGCGCGCCCAGGACGAAGGGCGTGGAAGAGCCACGCCCCTACTCAAACCGGCGCGCGCTTGGCTCGTCCCGGCAATCATCGGCGTCACCGCAGTCCTCGCGCTCGCGCTTTGGCAGCCGTGGCGGGCTAAAGAAAACCCCAGGTCGCCCATCTCGCCTGCGGCGTCGATTGCGCCAGCTGCTCCGCTCTCCGAAACCCAAAAACTCCTCGCCCAAATCAACGCTATCTGGGCGAAGCAGGGTGACGCGACCCATGACGAGTTGTTGCTGGCGGAAGACCTCGGGGCGCAAGTCGTCGCCAAGGAGCCCGCGAACGCCGACGGTTGGGCCGCCTATGCGCAGGCCACGATCGCGCAGGCATATTTTGGTTCCGACAGTTCCCGCCAAGCGCCGGCTCTCAGTCGCGCGCAACGCGCGGTCAGTCTGGCGGGTGAGGCCTTCGAGCCACGGTTCGCGTTGGCAAAGGCTTATCGGGGCCGCCCTACTACGCACGAGGAAGGCCTGCGCTTGCTGCAACAACTCGTCCGGGAACGCCCGGACGACAGGCGCATCTGGCGGGAACTCGCTTCGGCGCTGAACGCGGAAGGCAGATACGACGAAGCCCTCGCGGCGATCGATCGCGCCATCGCGCTGCCCGGCGACGATCCCTATGCTTGGAACACTCGCTCCGGCATCCTGATGAATGCGGGGCGAACCGAGGAGGCGATGGCGGCGGCGGAGCGTTCGCTGCCCTCCACGTCGGCCCCAAGGCGTTGATGGGCAAGGGCTATATTCAGGTGTTCGTCCGCGATGACTTCGACGCGGCGGCCGCCACGATCGACCAGATTCCCGGTTCGTTCCTGATCCGGGAATTTGAAACGTGGGCCTACGGATCGTTCTGGTTGAATGCCCGCAAGCCCGAAAAATCCCTGGCGCGCTTCCGGGCGTTCGATGGCGATTTCGTCATCGGCAGGCCGAAGGGCTACTATCTGGGCCGGGCGCTGGAGATGACCGGTCGCGCCGAAGCCGCCCAATTGGAATGGCGCGCGGCGCTCCGGCTCGTCGAAACCAAATTGGGGGCGCAGCCGAACGATCCGGAATTGCTTGTCTGGAAAACCTTGCTGCTGGCGTGCCTCGGGGAAAAGGACGCGGCCGAACAAATGCTACCCTTGGTGCGCCAACTCGACCTGTCTGATGGCGAACTGCCGGTCCCGATCATCCTCACCCGTTTGGGACGGAATGACGAGGCCATCGCGGAACTCGAAGCCCGCTGGTCCAATTCTAGCCCCCGGTTCGCCCGCGAGGCCCGGACGACCGTGTTGCACGATGCGTTCTTCGAACCGTTGCGCGGCAACCCGCGCTTCCAAGCCTTTGTCGAAAAAATCCGCAACGATCCGCGCTTTCCGATTCCGGAAAAGAAATCGGCCCTGTCGACCACTGTCATGATCGCCGCACCAAAGCCCGCCGACAAATCCGTCGCCGTGCTCGCGTTCGCCAACCTCTCCGACGAAAAGGCCAACGAGTATTTCTCCGACGGCATCAGCGAAGAGTTGCTCAACGTGCTGGCGAAGGTGCCGGGCCTGAAAGTCTCGGCGCGCACCTCGGCGTTTTATTTCAAGGGCAAGGAAGTGCCCGTTCCCGAGATCGCGCGGCAGCTCGGCGTGGCCTACGTCGTCGAGGGCAGCGTGCGCAAACAGGGCAACCAGGTTCGCATCACGGCGCAACTCATCAAGGCCGCGGATGGCTTCCACGTTTGGTCCGACAATTTTACGCGCGACCTGAAGGACATCTTCGCCGTGCAGGACGAGATCGCCGGACTCATTGCGCAAAACCTGCAGCTGAAGCTCGGCATGAAATCAGCGCCCCGGGTGGTCAACCCCGAGGCCTATGCGTTGTTCCTGCAGGGTCGCGCCATCATTAACCGCGGGGTGCCGGACGACCACGCGAAAGGAATCCAGTGTTTCAAGGATTCCCTCGCGCTCGACGGAGGCTCGGCGCTGACGTGGGCTTGGCTGGCCACGAGCTACGGCACCGCCGCCGCGCAGAACACGATGCCGGCCGCGCCGGCGTGGGCCTTGGCGCGCGAGGCGGTGAATCGTGCGCTCGCGCTCGATCCGGAGTTGGTGGAAGGGCATTATGCGCTGGGGAGCCTGCAGTTTCTCGCTGATTGGGACTGGGCCCGGGCGAATGAATCGCTGCAACACGCCCTGCTTCTGGCCCCCGGCGATGCCAACACGCTGAGCCAGGCTTCCAATCTGGCGGCGGCGCTGGGGCAGGGGGAGCGCGCCGTGCAATTGGGCCGCCAGGCAGTGGCGCTCGATCCGCTGAACTACTTTCCCGCTTTCGTCCTGGGCAAAGCCTATTTCCGCACCGGACGTTACACTGAAATGGAAAAACTGGCGGAGCAGATGATCGCGGTGAACGCCGCAGGGCGTTTCGGTCCCCTCTTTCTGGCGTTTGCCCGCCTGCTGCAAGGCCGGGTTGCCACCGCGGCGCAGGCGGCCGAGCAGATGGAACCTGGCGCCTTTCAGCTCATGTGTTTGGCGCTTGTGCGCCATGCGCAGGGTCGGGGCGCGGAATCCGACGCCGCGTTGAATGAGCTTAAGGCCAGGGATGTCCAAAGCCGTGGTTATCTAATCGCCGAGGTTTATGCCTACCGCGGCGAGGCCGACCAAGCTTTCCAATGGCTGGAAAACTCCTATCGCACGCGCGATTCCGGGCTGACGTGGCTGGTCGGCGACCCGTTCATGCAGAGCCTATACGGCGACGCGCGCTGGGCCGCTTTGTTGAAAAAAATGAACCTGCCCAATTCGCCCGCCCAATGAGCACCGGTGGCAACAAGGCGGTGTTCCTCAGCTACGCGTCGCGCGACACCCTATTTTGCAATGACGACTGGGTTGATGCCGCGGCTTAGTTCAATGTAGCTCCCACCGCCCCGACGACCCCAGGGACTCGATCCAACAGAGTGTCGAATCGACGCGTTGCGAAAGGCACCGTATTCGCAACGAGCGAGATCCCGGCGCAAGTCCGACGCTAGGTAGGGCCGGAATAAGGGAACGATATTGTGGCACACCGCCGGACGCGAATGACGCCCAATTTAACCCAACAGCGCCTCAACCTTCACGGCGTAAGGCCCCCAAGGGGTCTTCTCGCCCCTCTCCCACCTCGCCAACGTTGTCGGGTCGACGTCGAGTTCGTCCGCGAGACGCTTTTGCGACCAACCGCGGCACCGGCGATGCAGGACGAGCCGTTCCGCCAAAGTCGTAGGACGAGAAAGCGGGTTATAGCTCAAGAAGGCGAGGATTGCTGGCATGTGTTTGAGCTCCGGAGTCGTCCGATTCAGCTCCCAATTGGTAACTGAAAGGCCATGAACCCCGATGTGTTGCCCTAACTCCCGCTGAAGCAGGTTGAGGTCGATTCGACGCCTCCGAATGTGGTCTCCGAGGGTTTTAGGGAGTAACGGATAACGGAAGTCATTTGGCTTTGAAGCCTTTATCCAAATCTGACCGATTGGCAACACACCCCTGCCCCTGCGGCTACCTCGGCGATACCAAACACGAGTGCCGCTGCACGCCCACCCAAGTCCAACGTTATCGGGCACGGATCAGCGGGCCCCTGCTCGATCGTATCGATCTGCACATCGAAGCACCCGCGCTCTCGCTCGGGGAACTGCGATCGGAGAAACCGGGCGAAACCTCCACCGCCCTGCGGGCCCGCGCCCAAGCCGCCCGTCATCGTCAACAGTCGCGTTTTACCGGCACCAAAGTCACCGCCAACGCCCGTATGACCCACGCGCAGATCCGCAAGCACTGCGCGATCGATTCCAGTTTGGGCGATCTGCTTCAGCAAGCGATGGAGCAACTCCATCTCTCCGCCCGCGCCTACGACCGCATTTTGAAAGTGGCCCGCACCATCGCCGACCTTGCACAGTCCGAGACGATCCAGGCTCCCCACCTCCTCGAAGCGATCCAGTATCGGAGCCTCGATCGCGCCGTTTTTTACTGAGAGGGCGATGCTGATAAAAATTGCGCGGACGTGCGGCGGTCAGTGTCGCCAAGTCGTGCGCGCCCACGAGATCTTTCCCCGGCAGACCAACGACTAAACCGGGATCACGGCACAGGTGACTTTGCTGTGGTCGGCACGGCAGCCGCCCCAACCGTGCGATTTTTCACATTGATCCATTCAAAGTCGGGTCCATCGGCAGCCTCGACCGTCACGTTGAGCAACTCAATGCCGTCGAGATTCTGTCCGTGAAACCCGAACTTCGCCGAACCGGTGACGTTCTCAAACGAGACTTCGCCTACCGGCCGCTCCACCAGACCCGCAAGATAGACGAAGCGCCCCTTGGGATTCTCGATCGTGATGTTTTTAAAATGAATATCGCGAAACAACGGCGTGCGCGGCGTGACCGGTGCCACCGAGTCCGGCGCGCGCTCCTCTCCGTAGTAAAACAAATCGATCACGATGGGGCCGCGGTTGTAGATCTCGTCCTTGAACACGGTGTTCGTGTAGGTGCAGTTCTCGACCCGGACATCTTCCACGATCGCGCCAAGGCGCTCACGGTTGGCCTTAATGTTGACGACACTGGCGGCGTCACGGAATACGCAGTCGCGAATCAGCACGTGACGCACCCCGCCACACGTCTCGCTCCCGATGCCAAAGCCGAGCGGATGAGCTCCGGGGGTGAGCTTCCCGTCGACGAGGCAGTCGCGAATCGTGATGTTCTCACACGAGCGCTGGCGGCGGGTTTGTTCCTTGGACACTCGTCCGGACTTGATCGCGATCGAATCATCCTGATTCGCAAACGTGCATCCGACGATCAGCACGTCGCGCGACGAATCGGGGTTGAGGCCGTCGCCGTTGGTCCCCTTGGCTGTCGAAACTTTGCGAAACTTCACCTGGGAAAAAACGGCGCGATCGGCGTAGACCACGTGAGTGTTCCACGCCGGCGAATCATCCAGCGTGACGTCCTGCACGAACACGTCGCTGCACGCGATGAGCTTGAGCACCCGCGGTCGCGGCAACGGCCGAATCGGCCACCACGACTCGCCGTGACCGTTGATGACGCCGCCGCCGGTAATCGTCAGGTTCTTCGCGCGCACCGCGGAGATGAGCGCGAAATTGTCGACTTCCACGTCGCCGTCCGGGCCGGGTAAAGTGACTCGGCCGGTGGGATAGCTTCCTTTTTCCCGGCCGAGGAACTGGAGCGTCGCGCCCGTGGCGAGTTCGAACGTCATGTCGCTCTTCAATTCGAAGTAATCGACCGAATAGACTCCGGGCGGAACCAACACCGAGCCCCCGGGCGTGCAGGCCACGATGGCCGCCTGGATGGCCGGCGTATCTTTGGCGACACCGTCGCCCCGCGCACCGTGGTCTCGGACGTTAAAGACAGCGGCGATGGTCTTGGTGGTGACGACGACGGGCGCGGAATCCGCCGACCACTTGCCGGCCGCGCCTCGACCCCGCACGGTGAAGTGGTGGGTCTTGCCCGGGGAAAGATGGCGGACGGTGAAACTCAACCGCGTCGTCTCCCCCACCAGCTTGCCTTCGTTGAACACTTGGAAGGACGACACCGTTTCCGCGCCGGGCGGACGATCCCACAGCAGGACAACGGTCGTCGCGGTGCGCGCGAGCGGTGGCGCGGAGACGTTCAGCGGCGCAGGCACGCCGTCGCGCGAAGCCGCCGTCGCCTGCGCGAACACCGGGTGCCCCAGCGGTGTGAGGTCACTCGATAATGCAGCGACGAGTGTGGCCGCCGCACACAACGCACGTGACCGTCGACGACAGTGACAAATTTCAGAGCGAGCGTGGAAAAAATATCGGATCAGGCGGATCATGGAATAGCGCGATTGGGTTGAACCGGTGCAGTGCGGGAAGCGGCGCCGTCGGTGACGGCGTGCAGCGTGCGGTTTTGCACGCCGCTCCAGGTGAACGCCGGGCCTTCCCGGGCGCTGACGGTCACATCGCGGAGTTCAACGCCGTCGAGGTTCTGTCCGTGCAGTCCTTGTTTCGCAGAAACGACGATGCTGGTGAGCATCAGATTTTTGACCGGCGACTCGGCCAGCCCCACGAGAGTAATGCCCCGCCGAACGGTGTCCTCGATGACAATATTTTTGAAATGGACGTTTCGGATCACCGGCGTCTCGGGTGTGAGGGCGACCGACAACTCGGGTGCAGCCGAGTCGTAATACATCGTGTCGATCGAAATTGCGGCGCGGTTTGCAGCCTGCCCTACCACGGCAGTGTTGGTGAAGACGCAGTTCTCGACGCGCACGTCCTCGATTACGGTGCCCCGGCGCTCGCGGTTAGTTTTGATGTAGGCCACGCTGGCGGCGTTGCGAAATTCGCAGTCCCTGATCCACACACGCCGGATGCCCCCGGACGTCTCACTGCCAATGCCAATCCCCAGCGGACGCGATCCGGGCGCGAGAGTGCCGTCGAAGAGACAGTCGCGAATGGTGATGTTCTCCGTCGCGCGCTGGCGGAATGGCCGCGTCGCGGAAACGGAGCCGGACTTAATGGCGATGGAATCGTCCTGATTTCCAAATCGACACCCGACAATCAAAACGTCGCGCGCCGAATCGGGGTCGAGCCCGTCGCCGTTCGAGCCGGGGACGGTGGAGACTTTGAGAAATGTCAGTCCCGAGAACACGGCGCGATCGACGTAGAGCGCGTGAGTGTTCCACGCCGGCGGATCCTCGAGCGTCACGTCCTGCACGAACACATCGGCGCACCGGACTAGCTTGAAGAGATGCGGTCGCGGGCCCTCAAGCCGGTGCGGCCACCAAGATGCGCCGTTGCCGTTGATGCGGCCGCCACCGGTGATGGTCAGGTTTTTCGCATCGCGCGCGGTCAGCAGCGAGAAGTTTGTCGTCGTCACCTCGCCGTCGGAGCCCGCCATTTTCTCGGCGATGGACGGAAAATCGCCGACCCCGCGGGGCCGGAACTGCAACGTCGCCCCGGTGGCGATTTCAAGGGTCAGGTCGCTCTTCAACTCGAGGTGATCGACGGCGTATACGCCGGGTGGAATCAGCACGGTGCCGCCAGGAGGGCAGTTCGCGATGGCCTGCTGGATGGCGGCGGTGTCTGGAGCAACGCCGTCGCCCCGCGCTCCGAGCACGCGGACGTTGAGCACCGGGCCGGCGGCTTTGCTCAGCACCAGCACGGCCTCGGACTCGACGGAGGAAATCCCGGGCGAGCAGCGGCTGCGCACGGTGAAACGATACTGTCGGTTGGGCTTAAGGTTTCGCGCGGTGAAGCTGAGGCGCGGCGTTTCCCCGGCGAGAATACCGTCACGGAACACCTGATAGGATTCAATCGCTTCGCCGCCGGCAGGGCGATCCCACAGGAGCACGGCGGTCGTCGCGGTGCGCGCGAGCGGCGGGGCGGTGAGATTCACCGGAGCGGGCAAAGCCGATGCCTTGGCGGCGGCCGGGGCGGCGGGAACTCGATCGCCCTTTGCGAATAGTGGCGGACGCACCACCGTGAGCGATGCGATCAACAGGACGGCGAGCGGGAGAAAAGTATAGGGCAAGTTCACGGTGGGCGGGGGCGACGTCGCGTTGATTCAAATCGCAGTTTGAGGCGCAGAGTATTCGGAATACGCGGTATAGATTCGGTTGAGAGCGGAGAGCTGGGAACTGCGTGCTCGAACTCCACAACGTGGGCGAATGCCGGGAGAGGTTGGGCGCAGATTCACCGTCGGGTGCCACGGCATGGTTCCGAACGCTACTCGCGACACGGAGGCGAGCTGTTCAACAGACGGCGTCTTGATTCCGGTGCTGCCGCCGCAGCCGAAGTCCCCGGCACCGCGGGTCTCGCCAACGGTGAACACGACGTTGAGCCGCGGCCCTGTGATGGACGCATTCGGGCCGAGCGCCGATGAGCACGCGGCGACGACCCATTTTCTCGAACGTCGCGCAGTGAAGTCGGCGGGGCTCATTTGCAGTTATGGATTCGAAAAACCGACGTTTGAGTCAGCGGACGGGAGCTACTTCTGCTTCCCACGCGGCGAGCAACTCGCGCAGCCGTTTCGCATCGGCCGGGCGACTGGCGGTCAGGTCGCGTTCCTCGGCGAGATCCGCGTCGAGGTTGAATAGTCCCTCGGTTCTCTTCGCGTCACCGGCGGTATTGACGACGTATTTCAGGGAGCCCTCGCGCGCGGCTTTCCATGAATTGGCCCCGCGCCGACCTCGCCAAAATACGGTGCGCGGGACTTCAGGCTGTCCCTCCGCGAGGCGAGCAAGGACATCGAGACCATCGAAGGTGCGTCCGGCCGCAGACGTCACGCCGGCGGCGCGCGCCATCGAGGCGGTCAGGTCAAAGGTCAGCGCCACTTGGGCCGTCGTGATTCCGGCCGGAATCCTGCCGGGCCACCGGACAATGCACGGCACCCGAATGCCTCCCTCGAAAGTCGACCCCTTGATGCCACGCAGGCCCGTCGGCCGCGCGCTGGCCGTGCCGCCGTTGTCACTGGTGAAGACCACGATTGTATTGTTCGCGAGGTCTTGCTTTTCCAACGCCGCGAGGACGCGGCCCACTGCAACATCGAGCCGCTCGATCATCGCGGCATAAACTTTGGGCGAAGCCTTGCCCTGCGGCCAGCGGGGCGAGTCGTTGGGGAGAGGCTGCGGCAGTCGTTCGTCCGGACCTTGGAATGGCGAGTGCGGTGCGGTGAACGGCAGATAGAGGAAGAAGGGGCGGGCCCGGTTCGCCTCGATAAATGTCACCGCTTCGTCGGCGACGATATCGGTGAAGTAGCCATCACGCTTCTCGCGCCGGCCGTCACGAAACAAGACGTGCTCCTGAAGGCCCGCATTGTCCGGTTGGGGCACTGGCTCGACGTGGTGAAAATAGTCCATGCCGCCGCCGATGCAGTAGAGAGCCTGGTCAAACCCGTGCACTCCTGGCGCAAACTTGGCCTCGTAGCCAAGGTGCCATTTGCCGAAGAGCGCCGTCGCGTAGCCCGCGCCCTTCAGCATCTGCCCGAGCGAAGTCTCGCTCGCCGGCAAACCGAGATCGTGCGCAGCCGCCAACCGAATGGCGTCGTCGTAGCGGCCGACATTGCCGGAACCGATCGCGCACTCGAGGCCGCCGACGCGTTGCTGATAGCGTCCGGTGAGCAATGCCGTGCGCGTCGGCGAACACTCCGGGCCGTTGGCGTAGAACTGCGTGAAACGCACCCCCTGCGTGGCGAGCCGATCGATGACCGGCGTGCGAATGTCCTTCGCACCGTAGCACCCGAGATCGCGGTAGCCCAAATCGTCCGCGAGGATGAAGACAATGTTCGGTTGTGCCGGTCGGTTCGCGGCAGATGCGGCGCCGGCGAGCAGGCTGATGCAGGCGATGGCTGCGCTCGCAAGAGTCAGGGCCCGGTTTGGAGTCGTCGAAGGTCGCATGAAGAATATGGGGTGCGGTTCGTCGAGTAGGTTAAGGGATTCTCAGGAGGAGGGCGGCCGTGGCCTCCGGCTGGTTCAACATCGGGAAGTGGTCTGCTTCCATGACGTGCACCGGCCAGCCGCGCTCCCGGGCGCGCACGGTTGAAAAGTAGAATGTGTCGGCCTCGGGACGCTGGCCTTTCGCCACGGTAAGGATGACGGTGCCGGGAATTTTCGCGGCGGCGGGATTCTTCAGGGAGATGGTCTCAGTGAAAGTCTTGAACGGATGAGGCACGAGGCGCGGCAGCGGCGCATCGGCTTTGATCGCCGGGCGAATGATGAAGCCGTCCTTGAGGTTCTTGGTCATATCCGGCGCGTCGGGCCGGCGTGTAGTCACGAGGCTCTCGCCGTCGAGCGGGACAAACGCGTCAAGATAGACAAGGCGGCGGATTCGGTCGGGCACCCGCTCGGCGACGCCCGCGATCACGAAGCCGGCGTAGCTGTGGCCGAGCAGAACCACGTCGCGCAGATCCTCGAAAAGGATCAGGTTCACGATGTCGGCGATGTGCGTGCCGAGGCCGATGTCTGCGGCGGCGGTGTGATAATGTTCGCCGAGGCCACTGAGCGATGGGCGATAAATCTTCCAGTCCTTCGCCTCCATCAGCGCAGCCACTTGCTTGAACTGCCAGCCGCCCCCAGCGGCGCCGTGGACGAGGAGCATGACCGGCTGCGATCGCGCCGCCACCGGACCGTTGGCCGGCGCCGCGGGTGAGGACTGCGCCGAAGCGACGGCGCACAGCAATGCGGAGCAGACTGCGAGGAGACGGCGGGAAATCGGTGAGTGCATAAAATGAAAGCGGGAGCAGCCGAAACCACGAGCGAAGCTAGCGCCACTGTTCATCGAAGAAGCCGCCATGAACGGATTTTCCCGCGACCTGGCCCGCCTTGGCCAGATCGATCCGGAGCACGGCGAAGTCGCCTACGGTCGCGGGCAGGATCGCGGGCACGGCATCGTCCGGTCGCGAACGGCCGTCGCGGGCGGGAGCACGGGTCATGGGCACGCCGTTGATCACCACATAACGTCCGGTTTGAAGCGGGCTCGGATAGATTAGCGCGGGCAGGTGCGAAGCGGCGGAGAAACGATTTGCGCCGAAGCCGACCGTGTCGCGGCTCCACGCCAAAGGAACGGTCCACGGCGATTGCGTCGCGAGAACCTCGGCAATGAGTCGGTTCGATCCGGGATCGCCGAAGAGGATCAGGTCGTAGCGCGACCGATCATCCGCCGTCACGTCGCGGTCGTCCTTCACGGGAAGTTCGCCGAACTGGCGCGTGCGCCACAGCGTGCGCACTCCGTCGAGCAGCGCGAGGGCGTGGGCGTTGACGGCTCCGTGCCACGCCGTGCCGGTCGGCCGCACACAGAGGAAGCCGCGGGTGAACGCGTCGCCGACCGGACCTTGGAGATCGGGTCGTTTCGCGAGCGCGGGCAACGGGCCCGCGGCGGTGCGCCACCGGCCGCCGGACCTCTCGAAGGTGAGCGCGATGCCTGCCGCGGAGTCGGCAATCTTCTGTTCGTCCACTGTCACTGTCGTCCGGTTACGCGGAGCCAAGCTCTCCGGCGGAGTCAGCGTGAATCGCTCGATGCCGTCCGTCGTGACGGTCAGCGCGCCCTTGTCGGGATCCGCGACGGCGCGGATGACGGACTTGGTGTAATGCGCCGTGAGTCCCTCGATCGTCACCCAAGCACGGCTGGCGCTCTTCAAGCTCGTGGTCGCAAAGGAGACATCACGCGGCGCAGGGTCGCGCGTGTGCGCCATGAGGTAGGGTTCGTAGTGGGGGTGCGCGGCGAGGATGTCGCCGCGGTGGCCAACGCCCGCCAGCACGTAGGACGAATACTTCACCTTGGCGGCGCCGAGGGCCTGCGTGATGCCATCGAACGATTTCATCAGGGCGTCGTCGCCGCCGCAGCCGAGCATCCACGGCAGTCCGCGGCCGTTTTCGGCCAGACCCACGGCCGCATAAATCCGTCGCACACGTTTCTCAATCTCGTCATCGCTCAATGGCGCCCAGCGTTGAGGTCCGGCGGGCAGATCGTTGGCCGTCGGGAGCGGATCGAAACCAAACACCGCCGGCCCGAGAGCCGCGGCAGCCGCGAGGGCGCCGGGACGCGTGAGCCCCAGCGTGACAGTTCCGCCCCCGCCCATCGAAAATCCGGAGAGCACAATCTGGTTGTCGTCGATCCGGTAGCGTTTCTTCACGTCGGCGATCACGTCCCAAACATCCGTCTCGCCCGCCCACGTGTAGCCGTTGTTGGCGCGGCCAAACGGCAGAACGGTGATCGCGCCCGGATGCACATCGCCTGTGCGGTTCACGGCGCCCAAGATCGTGCCGAGCGGATGGGCCCAGCGATAGTAACCGTGGAGGGTGACGATAAGCCGCCAGGGTTTGGCGGCGTTCGGATCGAAGTCATCGGGCAGGAGCAGCATGTAGGGCTGCGCGGTGCGATCCACGCTGGAACGGTAACCGACCGGCGCGAGGTGGCGCACGGTTTTCATGAAATCCGGATCAGCCTTGATCCCCGCCGTCACGGCGCGGCCCCACTTGAGGGCGGTGAACGACGCACGGTCGAGGCCGATGGGCGGCCAGTCATCAATCTTCAACTGCAGCTCGACGGTCTCCGCGTAGATGGCCGCATCGGCGGGCGGCAGGCCATATTCGTCCTTCGGTAACTCCGCGAGCCGCGCCTTGAGATTAGCCAATTCGAGCTGCAGTCGTGCGAGAGTGGCGTCGTCCGGCCGCACGTGCGGCGTGCCGGCCGGCGGCGGCCGTTGCAGGCCCGGCGCCTCATCAGCACTGGGCGCCACGCGCCGCGCGCGCGATGCCCGAGCCTCGATCCACGGAACCTGTTCGGGCGCGGCGGAGTCGGCGCCGAAGATGTTCGCCGCGTTTCCTCCAATCAGAATCAGCGCGAGGCCGATCCACCGCAGTGTCTGGCGCGACGACACCACGACGATTGGCTGCAGGCGAATTTTCATAGATTAACGTGCGGAAGACCGTGGGGCCGACCTATGGCGTGCAGTCGACTTCGGACTGACGCCACTCGCCGGCGGGGCCGTGCCGCACCCGGAGCGTCGCGCGACGGGCGGTGGACGAGTGGACATCAAAACGTCCCGCCGCCAAATCATAGTCGACGCGCCCGACCCGATCGATCGAGTCGAGGACCACCTCGAAGCGCGCAGTCTTCAAATAGCCGGCGACGACCATCGTGCCGCGTTCGGGCAGCGCTGGAGGAGTGCGATGCGTGCGGAGGAACTGTTCGCCGGTGCGGTTGCGAAACGCCAACTGGTCCTTCGTCTCGTTGGCATTGTGCAGCCGGTTGTCACCGACGCCCACCTGCTCGTGATACGTGACCAATGCCCCGCGGCCCGCACCGTGGGCCGCGCCCACCCACAGCCGCGCGTGCGACGCCGGCACCCGCACGTCGTCTGCGCCGTGAAACACCAGTGTCGGCGTGAGGAGATTGCCGACCGTCGTGAGTCCGCCACGGCTACGGTAGGCCTCCGGGTTGGTCGCGGGCGAACCGCCGATCCAAGGACGGCGGCCCCGCGGATCCTTGCCGTCGACGCCTTCCAGCTCATCGCGAAACTCGCCCTTGTGATCGAACGCGTGCCACAGCGCGAAATCGCTGATGCCGTAATACGCCCGGGCGGCGGCGAAGGTGTCGGGGAATTTCCCCAGCAGCGCGAACACATTGCCACCGCCGCCGCTGCCGCCAGAGAGGAAAACAACTTCCGGCGACACGATGCGATCGCGGTAGCGGCGCCGCGCGAACTCGACCGCGTCGACTACATCCTGCAGTTCCCAACCGTTGCAGTCGGGCTGGCCCGTCGCGTCACCGCGTCCGCGCATCTCAGGCGAGATGACGAAGTAGTGTTTCGCCAGCGGATCGGCGACCGTGTCGTTGGTCGGCCGCTTCACACCGCCGTGCCAGCCGTGCATGCTCACCAGCATGACCCCGGTCGGCGCGGCGCACTCGAAACGCGCGAAGAGTCGCAGCGATGGATCCGCGCTGCTCGGATACTCGAGATACTCGCGCAGCGATGCGGGCTCAGCACCCTCGAGCCCGGAGGCCAGCACGAGCACGCCCGACACCAACGGCCAACGTTTCAGGAAACTGAAAAAGGATATAGTCACAGGTCGAACGTCGCGCTGAGGATGAACTGACGGGGAGAGATGATCCGGTATTGGTAGGGCGCGCCATTGGGCAGCGCGTTGATCGGCTGGAGGCGGCCATTCTCCTGGAGATTGCGCACATTGAGTTGGAACGTCGCGCCAACCCTGTTGCCCCAAAGGCGGGTGCGGTAACCCACGAGGCCGTCGATGTAGACGTGATCTTTGTCCCAGATCGGGCGTTGGACATCGTAGGCACGATAGATGCCGTCAGGCCCGGGCGGCACGCCATAGAACCCGATCGAGCCCTTGCTCTCGTAGCGGAGCGAGCCGCCGACGTTGATCGCTTTGAGTATCCGATGACCGGTGATGCCAGAGAGACGGAAATTGGTGCTCACATTGCCGCGGTAGCGGCGGATTTGCGGGCGCGCGAGGCCCTGCAGCGCCTGCGCGGTCTGGAGCGCGCCGGCGACAGCCCGGGTGTATTGCGCACGCTGCGTCTCGTTCACGGTATACATGCGATCGAACCACAGCTGGCCGCTCCGCGGATCGACCACCGAGGTCCAGTAGGGCAAGCGCTGCGCGATGTAGGCCGTGACGTTGGGACCGTTGCGCACGTTGATCGTCTGTTGCTCGGTGAGGTTGGCGGCGAGCGTCCAGTAGTTCACCGGGTTGTAGTGCAGCTCGATCTCGTGGCCGCGGCTCAGGATGTCGTCGGTCTCGGAACGCGCGATCGTGCGGAATTCGTCGAGGTCGATGGGCGCGATGCCCATGAGCTTCGTGAGCTGGGCCTCGAGCTGTGCGGGGGTGATGCCGGGATTGGCGGCAGTGAGCCATTCGGTGGCCTGCACCTGCAGGCCGTAGAAAACGCCGCCGGCATTGCCGAAGAAATCGAGTGCGAGGGCGGCCGCGGCGACACCGGCGGAGGGGCCGGTGCGCGAGTTCAGCGTCATCGTCTCATACTTGTTAACGCGGAGGCTGAGCTTGCCGTCGAAAAGCGTAAGCCCGAAGCCGTAGTCCTTGCCCTCGCCGGAGGGGTCCGGGAGGAACTCGAGGAAAACATTCTGCGCCGGCGCGGCCGGGAGGAAGCTGTCGGAGCGGTTGTAGCGCACGCTGAGACCCTGCAGCGCCTGCGCGAAAAAGCGTCCAAGCCCGGAGCCCTGCGAAGCCGCGCGCTCCACGGCGGGCCAGCCGCGAAACGGTTTCACGACGACGCCCTTCTGGATGGCCTTGCCCTCGCGCAGCTGCCAGTCGTCGGGGCGGAATTGATTGAGGAAGTCGTGATTGTAGTCGAAGCCGCGGTTCGTGAGGGACGCGGCGACATTGCCGGCGTTGTTGAGTTTGGTGAAGTGCTGGTCCTCGCGCACGCCGAAGGTCGTGACGATGCGGCCACCGAGCAGGTGATTCTGCAGCAGCCCGCCCTCCGTCTTCTGGATCACGCGCGAGCCGCTGAAGTTCAGCGGCAGCAGCCCCAGGTCGACGCTCTCGTTGTTGAAGACTCCGGTCAGCGCGTTGCCCCAATTGTAGGTATGCGTGCCGAAATTGATCGGCCCCGGGGCGTATTCGATGTTCTGCCCCTGGTTGTCGCCGACGTAGAGCCGATACATGGGCCGCACGACTTGGTTGGAGTTTCGATTGGCCGTGGCGTTCGCAAAGGTCCACGGCTGGACGCTCGAGATCTGGTCGGAGAAGACGTAGCTCTTCGACACCTTGTCCTTGTATTCGCCGTAGCCGACCAGGTTGTGCCGGCCCAGCCATTTGCGCCAACCCTCGTCGCGGCTGAAGTCGAGTTTGTAGGCCGCTTGGAAACGGTAGGTGTCGTTGAGCAGCGGCGCGCTCCGGGTGCGTGGTTCCGCCTGGAAGATGTAGGGCCGTAGAAAGAATGGATTCGGCCGGCCGTCGAGCAGGCGCTCATTGATGTCCACCGCGAGCTGGCCGGTCGTGCCCTGCGTGCCGCCATCGGCCATGACGTAGCGGGTGAAACGCTCGGAGTCCTCGCGGAACCAACCGAACTGCGCGGCGAGTTGCTGCCGCTGCGTCTCGAAGGCGATCTGATCGATCGTGACGCGGGAGGTCTCCGTCTTGTCTTCGAAAAAATTCGGCGTGTAGAGATTCAGCGACGTCCAGTCGTAGATGCTCCGATCGGTGACCAACGACGTGCGGCGGCCGATCAACGGCTGACTATCTTGCACGACGGCCGTGGTGAGCACGACCTTGCGCGTGTTTTGGAGCGCGCCCAGCGGCGTAGTGGTGGAGTTCGCGCCGTAAGTCTGGCCCCAATAGCGAATGCCCGCCGGATCGATGTAGATCTGCCCGTAGTTGGCCGTCGGCACATAAGTGTAGGCGGTCGGGGAATCCGCACGGTTGTTGAAGGCCGTGAGCACGCCATTGAGCCGCATGGAATTGGTGAGCGGATCCCAGGTGGGGGAACCGAGCGCACGCCAGTCGCTGATGGCGTCCTGCGGCGGGATCGAATTGGGGCGGTTGCCGTCGGCTTTGTAGAGCTGGTAGGACGCGCTGATGTTTGTGCGCTTGAACGGCCGGATCTGCACCATCGCGTTGTAGCGCGTGGAATCCACGCCCGACGGCTTGAGGTCAAAGCCGTCGCGCTGCCGCACCGCGCCGACGCGCACCGCCAACACACCTTTCTTGAGCACGCGGCTGAGGTCGAGGCTGGCGCGAAAGCCATCGAAGCTGTCGGCGCGGAAGGCAACCTGCGACCGATTGCGCTGCAGGTTGGCGGTCGCGCCGATGATGTTCACGGTGCCCGAGGGGTTGCCGAGGCCGAAGATGCTGGCATTGGGACCGCGGCTGATCTCGACGCCGTCGGAATCGATCGGATCGAGTGGCACGCGGTTGCTGGTCTCGAAGTTGCCGCTGGAGACATTGGCGCGGCCGATGCCGCGGATGCGATTGGCGTTGGCGGGATCGCCGGCGGTGGCATCCGAGGTCTCGGCGCGGCCGGACGTCTCATCAATCTGCGTGAACGTGCCGGTGCCCTCGGCTCCCGCGGCGTAGAGAAACACGTCGTTGATATCGAGCATCGCGAAATCCGCCATCTGCTCCTTGGTAATCACCGAGATCGCCGAACCGAGATCCTCGAGCTGCGAGTTGAGCCGCGTGCCCGACATCGTGTTGATGGCCTGGTAGCCCTTGTTGTCGGCGACGACTTCGAAAGGCGACAGCGCAACCGGGATGTCAGCTTCGGCGTTTGACGACGTGGCGGAGGCCGGAGCGTCCGCGGTTCTTTTCCGATCGGCGTCGAGCGCGAGGAGTTCGTCGGCGTCGAGCCGACCATTCTTGTTTCTGTCAAAGCGCGCGAGCGTGGCGGCGTCGGGCATGGCGGCCGGGGCGACTTGCGCCCGTGCCGAACTATAAGTGGCGGCGGCGATCAGAGACACCGTGAACAACCGGCAGACCTGCCGGACAGAAACCAACGTGCAAAGATTCATGGGGATTGGGGGAAGCTGCGAAGCGCGGAAACGGCCTTGAGCGAAACGGACGCGGGGATGGGGAATGGCCGGGCAGCACGAGGGCGTCGCGCGGGCCCCGATCAGAACGAGAGATTGGCCGTGAGACGCCACGCCGTCGGCGTCTGGGGCGCAAGACGGTTGAAGACCACCACCGCCGCGTTGGGGTCGGCGGGACGAGTCTGCAGCGGGTCGGTTTGGTTGAGGACGTTGTAAACGTTCAGCTGCAAATCGAGATTGCTGATGAACGTGAAGCGCGGAACACGGCCGAGATTGTAACCCAACCACGCATCCACGCGGGTGAACGAATTGCCGTAAATGACTCCGCCCGCAGTCGTGGCGGCGGTCACCTGCTTACCCTGGTGTTGCGCGGTGCCACCGACGCGGAAACCCTTCAGAAGGCCTTCGCGAAAAGCGTAAGCGGTGACGACGCTGGCCTTTTCTTTGCGGTTGCCGGCGGTGCCCACTCCGGCGACGGACAGGTTGATCTTGTTGGCGAGTTCCCAGCGGGCGATCTCCGCGCCGAGTGTAGTGTTGACCGAAGTGATCAGTAGGTTCTGGTCGAATTTCTTGTAGAACGGAATTTCCGAAGCCGCCCACGCCTGCACCTCCGGAGCGATGTTGTCCGAAACCGGATTGCTCGTCGAGTAGTTCACTTGGAGACGCCAGCTGCGCGTCGGGTTCGCCACGATCGAATATTCGTAGCCGGTCGAAGCCACGTCGAATTCGTAGCCACCCGAGGCGATGCGCCGTTTCTCGCGCTCCGTCGATGTGATGAGGTTGTTCGTCACCAATTGGCCGAGCACGCGGTCCGACAGCACAGTGGGATTGTCCACCGTGCCGCCATATACGAAGCCCTGCGCTCCGGCGCGCGTCGTGCTGAACCGGGTAGCGCGAATAAAGACCTTCCCATCGAGAAGATTCAGATCGACGCCGTAGTCCTCCCCTTTGCCTTTCGGATTTTCGCCGATGCGGCTCGTGCCGCCGATCGGATAGCCGCCGGCGTCGAGCTTCGGCATCAAGCGAACACCGGTATTGGCCAGCTCGATCGAATCCGAGCGGTTGTAACGCAGCGAAATCCACGGCAGCGCGTGATACACCGTCCCGAAGGTCTTGGTCTTGGCTTCAAGCGTGCGGTGGGTCTGCTTTCTGTCGTCGTTGTCGATGATGAAATCGAGATTCACCGGATCCTGCACGTTGCGGGGGCCTTCGTGCAGGAAGAGCGTGTCGAGCCGGTAACCGCCGGCGAAGACTAACTTCCGTTTCAAGAAGAAGGCCTGAGCCGCCAAAAGGTAACTGTTCTGCTCCGTGGGATCGTCATAGATGCCGCCGCCGGAAGGTGTCATCCGGGTATTCAGTTTTCGCGCGGGGTTGCTGGGATCGACCATGCCCGTGATAAACCCACCGCCAGGTCCGGGGTGTTGCGGGCTGGCGTAGTAGGTGGCTTGGTCTCCAAGCGTGACGTAGTGCCGCCGGAGCACGCGGTTGCCGGAGCCGTTGGGATTGGCAGCAAATGCGCCGCGGTTGCTGGTGGCCGGGTCGACCCACGCCTCGTTGGTCGCGATGTTAAGAAACGTGCGCTCCTCCCGTTCCGCCATGCCGGCGAAACGGTATTCACCCCATTTACCGAGGTTGAGATCTTGGGAGGCCGTGAAGCGGAGATTGTCCGATTTTTCCTGGCGGATGCGATTGGTCCAGTAGGTTTCAAAATAGAGTTCTCCGGCGTGAGGATTCGGGGTGACCCCGTCGCGCAGGAACTGGTTGGGATCGCCCTTCATCCCGGTTGGATTGCTGGCCTGCCAGGCCTCGAAGTCGTAGGTTTGGCGATTGAAGGCCAACTGAAGGTAGGTGCCCTTCCCAACTTTCTGGTCCACCGAAACCGAGTAGGTATCGAACGAAGATTCCTGCGACTGCGTGGGGCCGCCCAGGCTGGCCCGGTAGTGGTTGTTGTCCACTATCTGTGGATGCCCGATGATCAAGCCGGAGCTCGCGGCCTGAGTGATACCTTGGCCTCGGGCGTCAAAATTGACCAAGCCACCGCGTCCGTCGTCGACCAGATTGAGGCTGAGGCTGGTCGTCGTGGCGTTGTTTACCGTGACGCCGAGAGCATTGTTCGTCGCGGTAAATCGCTGCACGGGCCGACCGGCATCGAACCACCGAAGCACATTATCGCCGATCTCCGTGTTGTCGGCGGCGACCTTGAAGGTTTTGCCCTTCTCATATTCGGCGCGGATGATCGTGCTCGCGGTGGCGTCAAACTTCACGGCGAGATGGCCCCGCTTCTCCTCGTTGGAGGCGTAGTGTTGGTAGGCTTGGGCATCGTCAAACACGGCGTTGAACCGGACGCCGAGCCGCTTGTTGAACGACGACTGGTTGAGATCGACCGAGGCCCGCCGCAAATCGTAGCTGCCGTAAACCAATTGGGCACTGCGGAAACTCCGCCCCGCCTGGGCCTGCTTGGTGGACGTGTTGAGCAGGCCGCCCGCCGAAGCGATGCCGAAGAGAATCGAGTTGGGTCCGCGGGCCTCCTCGATTCGCTCGATGTTGAAGGTATTCGTCGGCAGCTTCCAGCGGAAGTAGTTGCGGGCGATCGAGGCCGCTTGGCCGCGGATCACAAAGGTCCGGAAAAACTCGAACGACGCGTTGCCGTCGGGCAGTTCCATTTCGACATTGTTGCCGAACCGAATTGCCTCGTTGAGGTCCATCGCGCCGACGTCTTTGATGAACTCCTCGGTAAGAATGGAGATCGAGGCCGCAGTGTCCTTGAGTGAGGTGTTCATGCGGCTGCCAGCGAGAGTATTGGCCGCTTGATAACCAACGTCCTTGTCCGACGTCACCGTGAACGGGGTGAGCTCAACCGCGTCCTCTTTGGCGGCGGCCGCGACGCCCGACGGCGGAACGACACTCTGACCGAAAGCGGTGCCGCCGGCCAATGCCGCGAGGAGAAAAGCAGACAGAATCGACGTAGAATTTGGGGTCATGGGGAGGGTTGCTGGGGGACAAAGCAAACACGGACGGCGCGCATTTCGGGAAACACCGACTGGGTTTCGCGTGAACGAAACCTCGGTCGCGATGGATGCGGCGCCACGTTACCCGAAACGGCGTCCCATCGTATTTAGCTGGCACGGAAATTCGTTTCGCCATCGTGGAATCGCCCGATGCCGGTGGCTCGAAAAGGGTGAAGTCGTGAGCGGCGCAGGTCTCGATTTTCCGCCGGCGCGAAATGATTTTCCGCAATAGCTGAAGACAACTCCGCGGCGCCCCTCTAGCATTCGCCTCGATCTGTTTCACCCTGCTCCCCCTTCCCCTAAAAAATCCCGGGCCTGCGCACTGTGGCCCCAAACGACCGATCCTCACCATGAGCCGCTACCTCTTCCCACTCTGCTGCGCCGCCCTCGCTGCGCTCTCCCCTCTTGCACTTCGCGCCGCCGACCCAGTCACTCCGCCCGCCGGCTGGAAACACCTCTCCAGCACCACCGGTGACCTCGCCGCCCACCCCGGCGGCTCACAACAACAGACCGGCGCGGTCGTCGCCGATTTCGACCGCGACGGCGTCAACGACTTCATCCTCAGCTTCCGCCACAAAGGCCCCGCGCTGCTGCTCTACCGCCGCACCACGACGGGCTGGGCTCAATCCGTGATCGAAAAAGAGCCGCTCACGATCGAGGCCGGCGGCGCCGTGACCGATATCGATGGCGACGGCGATTTGGACGTCGTGTTCGGCGGCGACTACCAAAGCGATCAAGTGTGGTGGTGGGAAAACCCCGCGCCTGCCTTCGACCCGAATGTCCCCTGGACCCGCCACCTCATCAAAAAGGGCGGCGCCAAACAGCACCACGATCAGTGCTTCGCCGATTTCCTCGGCACCGGTCATCCGCAGCTCGCGTTTTGGAATCAGAAATCGAGCGCACTGCTGCTCGCCGAGCGCCCCGCCGATCCGCGCACCGCCACCGAATGGCCGCTCACCACGATTCTCTCCGCCGCCAAGCCCAACGGCGTGCCCTACATCGAGGGCGTCTCCTCGTTCGATATCGATGCCGACGGCAAGCCCGACCTCCTCGCCTGCGATTCGTGGTTCAAGCACACCGGCGGAAAAGAATTTAAGCCGGTCAAATTCGCCACGCACGGCGGCCTGATTTTCGCCGGGTATTTCAAACCCTCGAAATACCCGCAAATCGTCGTTTCGCCCGGAGACGGCGCCGGTCCGCTCCGTTGGTATGAATGCACCGGCGATCCGCTCAATCCCGCCGATTGGCAGCCGCACGATCTCCTCGACCGCGATATCAATCACGGTCACAGCCTCCAACTCGGCGACATCGATCGCGACGGCCACCTCGACATTTTTTCAGCCGAGATGGCGAAGTGGACGCACAAGTCCATCGTGCCCGACAACCCAAAAGCCACCGCGTGGATTTTCTACGGAGACGGGCGGGGCAATTTCCGCAAAACCGAATTTGCCGTCGGTCGCGGTTGGCACGAGACGCGCCTCCGGGATCTCGATGGCGATGGCGACCTCGACATCCTCCAAAAGCCCTACAACTGGGAAGTCCCGCGGGTCGACCTCTGGCTCAACGGCGGCACTCGCAGCGCCGGCGGCACGGGCACGAGCGCCGGTTTCCGCGGCTCCGTCGGCCTGCAACTCTGGAGTCTGCGCGATATTCTGCGGACCAATATTCCGCTCGGCCTCCAGACCGCGCGCTCGCTCGGCTTCACCGAGGTCGAAGTCGCCGGCCTGCCCCCCGGCCTCCCGCACGCGCAAATTCGCCATCGCCTCCTCGCGGCCGGACTCACTCCCGTTTCGGGCAACTGGAACTACGACGATGTCGTCAAGAAGCTCGATCAAGTCGTCGCCCAAGCCAAAGCCCTCGGCGTGCGCTACGTCGGCGTCGGCTGGATTCCGCGCCCCAACAAGCGCGCTTTCACCGAGGCCGACGCGCTCGCCGCCGCCGCGGCTTTCAATCAAGCCGGCGCCACGCTCGCGAAGGAAGGTATCCGTTTTTTCTATCACCCCCACGGCTACGAATTTGTGCCGCACGGCGGCGGCCGCACCTTGTTCGACGTGCTCGTCGAGCAGACCGATCCGAAGCTCGTATGCTTCGAAATGGACATCTTCTGGGCCGCTCATGCCGGACAAGACCCCGTGAAACTCATGCAAAAACACGCCGGCCGCTGGGAACTGATGCACGTGAAAGATATGCGACCGGGCACCGAAACGGGTCTCCTCACGGGCGCGGCTGACAAGAAAAACGACGTCGCCGTCGGCACCGGCCAGATCAACGTCGCCGCCGCCCTCCGCGAGGGCCAACGCCAAGGCATCAAGCACTACTTCATTGAAGACGAATCAGCCGATCCCGTTACGCAGATTCCCCAAAGCCTCCGCTACCTCGAATCGCTCTCGTGGTAAAAAACGGAACCGGCCCGTCTGGCTAAACGCCGTGACGAGACTCCACCGATCCACTAAGCTGCGCGCATGAAACCCCGCATGTCCGCGCTCGTCGGATTGATCGCCGTCACCCTTGTCGCTTTCCGCTCGCCTGCCCTTCTTGCGGCCCCCGCCCCGGCTTCGCCCTTCGACCGCCAGAATCTCGTCGCCTGGTGCATTGTGCCCTTCGATGCCAAGCAGCGCGGCCCGGCCGATCGCGCCGAGATGCTCGTGCGCCTCGGCCTCGGCAAGGTGGCCTACGACTGGCGGAAGGAACACGTGCCGCAATTCGAAGCGGAAATTCTCGAATACCGGAAACACGGCTTGGAGTATTTTGCGTTTTGGGGCGTGCACGAGGACGCCTTCCGGCTCTTCGAGAAATATCGGCTCCATCCGCAGATTTGGATCACCGCGCCAAGCCCGGCGGGATCTACCCGCGACGAACGCGTCCGTCTCGCCGCCGCGAAACTCTTACCGACCGTGGAGCGGGCGCGGAAGTTGGGCTGCAAGGTCGGTCTCTACAACCACGGCGACTGGGGCGGCGAACCGGAGAATCTCGTCGCCGTCTGTGCATACCTGCGAAAACACGAAGGCGCGGACCACGTCGGCATCGTCTATAATTTCCACCATGGCCACGCGCACGTCGACCGCTTCGCCGCCGCCCTCGCCGCGATGAAGCCCTACCTGCTCTGCCTGAATGTGAATGGCATGACCCGCGACGGCGACACGCGGGGGAAGAAAATCCTCGCTCCCGGCGAAGGCGAACTCGACCTGCCGCTCTTCCAAGCGATCCGCGCTTCCGGCTATCGCGGTCCGCTCGGTATCCTCGGCCACACTCCGCATGACGACGTCGAGCATCGCCTGCGCGACAATCTCGACGGCATCGACTGGCTGGTCGCGCAGCTCGACGGCCAGCCGCCCGGTCCGAAAACTCCGTTGCGCGCCGCCGGCTCTCGCGGCTACGCCCCCACGCCCCCGTCGCCCAAGAAATAGTCAGCCCGCCCCGCCCTTCCATGCTTCTCTCTGCCCCACGGTCGACCGTTCTTCGCCGCGCCCGCCGCCTCTCCCTCGTCTTGCTTTGCCCGCTGCTGCCCCTCGCGGCCGTCGCTGCCGAACCCGCCGCGACGTCGCCCTTGCGTGAATATCGCGCGTATCCGTCCAGCAGTGACTCCACCCTCAAACTCTTTGCCCAGTTCAGTTGCTCCTCCGCTACCGGGGTTCTCCTCGTCAAGATGCACGGCTGGCACGGCGCGGTGAAAAAAGCTCACCCCGACAACATCGCCAACGCCACCAACCGCGGCTACTTTGTCGTCGAGCCCGAGATGCGCGGTCGCGGCGAGGCCACCGGCAATCCCGATTGCAACGGTTGGGAACTCCAGGACGTAGTCGATGCCGTCGAGTTTGCGCGGGCACACTACCGCGACCGCATCGCGTCACCGCAGACCGTGCTGCTTTGGGGCGGCAGCGGCGGTGGCGGGAACGCCTACGGCCTCGTCGGCAAGTTTCCTGACACCTTCACCGCCGCCGTCGTCGAATCCGGCATGAGCGACTACGCGCTCTGGCATCTCCTCGATCGCAAAGGCGAATTCCGCGACGAGCTGGAGGGCTCGTGGCAAAAAAATCCCAAGCAGTGGAAACCGTGGATTGGCGGCACACCCGAAACCAACGCCGAAGCCTATCGCAGCCGCGGCGGCCTCACCACCGTCCGCAATCTCCTCACGCCGACTCTCGTATTTCACGGTGGCGACGATGTCCGTGTGCCCGCCCTCCATGCCCAACTTTGGGTCGGCGCCGCACACGGCCTCGGCCGCGGCGCCCTCGTGACGTATCACGAACTCATCGGCGTGGGCGACCACCGCCTTCACTACGCCAACGAAACCAAAGAACAGCAGACCCAGCGCACTCGCACCAGCGAGGCCTTTCTCCGCACGCGCCGCGATCCCCCCGTGCTCCCTCCGGCCGGATCGTTCGTCGTCGCCGGCTACCTGAAGACCTCCCGCTTCGAGGTCATCCTCGACTCCATCGACCGCGTTGGTCGCGTCGACTACGACCTCGCCGCCGGAAAATTCACGATCCGCGCCGCCACCGCGCAACGGGCGACGCTACGCGTGCGCGAGGGAGCGACGTGGCGCCAGAGCGAGGTCGCCTGCACGCCCTAGTTTTCGCGCGGATCGTTCGGCGTGGCGGTGAAGTTTCCGAACGTCACGTCGGTATTGTGCGCGACGAGGAGCGCACCGCCCGAGGGAATCTCCGCGCCGCCTTCTGCCACATCCATGTCCCACGCCGACGGCTCGCGCTCACCGGCTTTCCACGTCTTCACGCGATAGCGGGCTGCAGGGCCGGGCAGCGTATCCACGCGCAGCTTCATCCGATACTTCACTCCGAGTTCGATCGTGCGCATTTTGGTCTCTACGAGGGCGACCGCCCGCTTAGTCGCCGTGCCGTCCCGAAAAATCCGCCACGAGCTCTGCTCGAGTTTCTCACCCAACCGCAACTCCGCCACTGCGCCCAGCGGATACCACTGCACATGCGGCTGCTTCTTGTCTGCAAAGTGCCCGGGAAAACGCGCGGCGATCGCCGCATGGGAAACCCCGTAGGTCGGCGCCGCCTTCACCGGCGGAGCGTAACCGTGAAACGTCACGTCGACCGTCACCGTGTAGTCCGTCCACGTGCGGTCTCCGAAAGCCAATATCCGGTCGTAGTGCGGATCGACCGTGCGCACCCCATCCGGCGTCAGCCGCCAATTTCCATCCACGATCTGCACCGCATCCGCCATCGCCCGAACGCCCGCCCACTCCACCGTGTAGGGCAGCGGCCACACATTTCCGCGCTGGCAATGCACCTTCACCACCCGTTCGGTCCGCCGCCCCGCCACGTCCACGGCCACGAGAGCCAGAGTGTTCGCTCCCGCCTTAAGCGCATCGAACTCCAAATCGACATTGAAGTCCCCTGCCCGCGCCAACCGGTAGCCGTCGGCCCCGACCGATAACCGCACCGGCGCCGCGCCGTTCAGCGAAGAGTGCAGCGACGCCAACCCGTCCCGCGCCGTCGCACGGCCGAGCACGTTGACCCACCGCTGCGGCACTCCGCGCGTCCCGAAGTGCTGCTCGTCGCCAGACCACACGTCGATGCTCGGTCCGGCCACGGCTCCGCCTTCCTCGCGCAGCCACCTGTCCGCCACGGTCGCGATGCGTGCATGGGCCGACGTGCTGCTTGCGCCGACCTCGGGTTCGACCAATCCGATCACGAACCGCTGCCCGGCCCCGCGCAGCAACGGCCCCTCTGCCCCGCGCCCAAATCCAAACACCACCATGCCATCCAGCGCCGCGAGCTCCGCGCCGGAATTGCCCATATACCACAGCGTGTCGTTCGCGGCGTCGTCATTGACGTGGGCCGCGAGCAGCACGCGTCCGGCCGTGTCGTCGCCGAAATACGCCCAGCGCCACGTGTCGTAGATTTTGTCTTTCCCAAACGGCGTTTCGCGTCGCGGCCCACCCCGGTTCGTGCCCCAGAAGTGCGCGCCCGGCGCCCAGCGTCCACCGATCGTGCCTTCGTAGAGAAACCAATACGGCCGCTCCGCATCCGCCTGCTCGATCACGAGCACCGCGTTCTCCTCCGTGAAACGCCACGTCCACGCCCACCGCCCGCTCTTGCTCACCGTGCGGATCGCATTGGGCGCGATTTTCGTGCTCTCGCAGAGATCGAAACCCGGATGCCCCGCGCCGGCATCGGGATTCTCTTTGCCGAACACGAGATTCGGCACGCCGCGGTAGCCGGCCCCTGCCGCCCCCCGTCCGGTGAACGGCTCTTTCTTGAAGGCGATCCAATCTTTTCCTTCGCGATCGAGCAGGCGTGCAAACCCGCCGCCGGCTCGGTCGAATAAGTAGGTCACGCTCCTCGTCTCGACGCGGAAATGCGCCCGCCCTTCGTAGTCGGCCTCCGCGATCGTCACCGCGCGTCCAACCGTTGCCACTACTCCTACCCAGAGCGCGCACCACCGAACGGTCCGCCCAAGCAGTGTGCTCATTTTTTGTATTCGATGAGGAGCGCCGGGCCGGGCCAGTTGATTTCCAACATGTGCCCCTTGAACGTCGAGTAGGCGCTCAATTCGTTGCGGCCGGGTTTCAAACGCGCTAGCGGCACTTCCAAGGCGTCGTGGTCGTAGTTGTGAAACTCGCCGAATCGCCCCGCCAACGCCTCCCCGTTGAGCCGCAGCTCGTGCACACTCGTGTCGTCGACATCCGCGCTCCACGTCGAGATCACGAGCCGCGCAAACGTCGCGCCCTCCAGATCCGCCTCGGTCAGCACCAGCGAGCCTTTCGCCGACTCCTGGCCGTTCCGCGCCGCCCAGCGCTCCGGCACGACGTCCGGTTTGATCATGCGCACGCCGCGGTGTTTGCGCTGCTGCACGATCTCGCCGACGGGCGGCGTGAGATACGTGAGCCCCGTCGTATCCGTGATCCGGGCACGCACCCGCATCGGTTGCGACTGATCGGGCAACCAGCGGGCATCGAACTTCAGCATCCACGGTGCGCTCGTGACCGTGCCGAGATGGTGGGCCAGCACCCCGTGGTGCGTCGAATACTGCCACTCGCGCCACACGCCGTCGCCGTCCCAGTCGAAGTCGTCGTATTCGCCGATGAACTCCACGCGCACGATCGCCCCGTTCGGGCTCTCCACGCGCGCCTCGAGCCGGAGGATGTCGTCAAACGTCGTTCCCGCCTTCGGCAAAATCACTTCGCCCGTCGGATGCGGTTTCTTCGCGCCCTCGTAGTAAACCCGCGCCGTAAAATCGTAGATCCAATAAAATCCCCAGTCGAACGAGTAGGCGATCTGCTTGCCCGCCGCGAAACGAAACACGTTCTCGCCGTTCCGCAGGGAGTCCAGCGGCAGCGCGACCGCGTTGTTGCCGTGCAGCGTCCGGTAGTAGCGCTGCGGCTCCTTCGGCGTCCCGCTCGGCTGCGGGAGATCGATCCACGCCTGCTCGTTCACGCGAAACCGTTGCCCCGCCGTGCCGATGTGTCCGCCCCAATATTCGACACTGAGCTCCGCCCGCGTGGCCTCGGCCAAATCCAGTTTCACCGGCTTCGCGGCGTGGCGCACGAGTTTCGCCATGCCCGCATGTTCGCCTGTGAACACGCGCTTCGTTTCCGGATCGAGTTCGGCGAAATGCTTCGTGGGCGGCGCACCGTAGCTATAGGTGACTTCGCGGAAAATCTCTTGCGCGGAGAGCGCACTCACGGCGCCCCAAGCGAAAGCGACGGCCCGCGCCGCGAGGCGGCACCAGCGGGAATGAAATCGAAGAGGGCAGGACATAGCGGGGTTCTTGTTGGGACAGCGTAAGCGGGGAAGTCGTGGATGTTATCCGCATTCGCGTCCGCTGCCTTCAGCGGAGCCGGAAAAAGATTTCGCTCCGACGGAAATCCGCCCGCGTTCGCGGAATCCGCACTTGCCGCCGGCCCGAGGGCGGAACTACTCCTCGCCACCCGTGAACCCCACCCACACCGCAGCGCCTTCCCCCGAGCCGGCGATGATTTCGATGCGCTGCCTCGCCTCGACGCCGGGCCAACACTACGCGTGGCACAGCCACTCGTTTTGTGAATTCACCTTCGTCTCCGACGATGCGGCCACGATCGGCTACCCGCCCGGTCAACTCGCGACCGCGCGCGATACGCTGCTGTTTTACCACGCGGGCGAGAGTCACGCCGGCTGGACCGGTCCCGGCCAATCGCCGCGCTTCTGGGTCGTGCATTTTTCCGCGTCATTGTCGTTCCTCGCCGGCTTCCCGGCCCTCGCCAACACCGATCCCGCCCGCCGCGCCTGGACACTTCGTCCCGAGCAGGCGGAAACGTTTCGTTGGTTGTTTCTCCAACTGCTCAACGAGCGCACCCGCGACCAGTCGCTCCGTCCCCAGGCCGAGGCCGCATGGCTCAGCCTGCTCCTGATCGCGGTGCAGCGCTGGGCCGAGGGTCAGGCCACCGAGACGCTCACGCCCGCCGTCGCCAATCCGGACCTTATCAAGCTTTGGCACCTCGTTAACGCGTCGGTCGGCGAACCCGGAGATTTCCAAGACCGCATCCACGCGCTGCCGAACTACGATTCGCTGCGCCACGGTTTCAAACGCGCTTTCGGCTGCTCGCCTCGTGACATGATGCTGCGCCTCCGCCTGCAACACGCGAAAAACCTCCTGCTCGAATCTTCGCTCAGCATCAAAGAGATCGCGCAACGCTGCGGCTACCAGCGCCAACACGAGTTTGCCCGCGCCTTCCGTCAGCAAACCGGCGCGGCCCCGACCGAATGGCGCCTCCAGCCGTTGGCCCGCCTTTCCGCCGACGCGAAATGACATTCCGCCGCGGCTAACGACAGCGCCGCCGCCGTCCGGTAGGCTGGGCGCTCGCCTGTGAGCCCCCTCCGCCTCTCATGACTTCGCTGCTCGCCCCTCCGCCCTCCACCGACTTTGCCCGCCTTCGAGAAAAAGCCCGGGCCCTCCGTCGCGAGATTTTGCTGATGGTGCACGCCGGCCAATCCGGTCACCCCGGCGGCAGTCTGGGCGCCGCCGATGTCGTCACCGCGCTCTACTACGCGGTGATGCGCCACGACCCGCAGAATCCCCGCTGGCCGCTGCGCGACCGCTTTGTGCTTTCGAAAGGCCACTGCTCGCCGGTCCTCTACGCGGCGCTCGCCGATTGCGGTTACTTCCCGTCGGCCGACCTCGCCACGTTTCGCCGTCCGGGCTCCCACCTGCAGGGGCATCCGTGCTCGGCCAAGACACCCGGCATCGAGGCCAGCACCGGCACGCTCGGCCTCGGTCTCTCGACCGCGTGCGGCCTGGCCCTCGGCGCGCAACTCCGCGGCGATGCCCACTACACGTATGTGCTTTGTGGCGACGGCGAACAACAAGAGGGTCAAATTTGGGAAGCTGCGATGTTCGCCCACAAATACCGGCTTTCCCACCTGATCGCCTTCACCGACCGCAACCGCCTCCAAACCGACGGCGACACCGAAGACGTGATGCCACTCGACCCGTTGCCGGAAAAATGGCGCGCCTTCGGTTGGAACTCCTGGGAAATCGACGGCCACGACTACACCGAAATTCTGGACGCCGTCGCCCGCGCCAAACGTGACCACGAGGGTCGTCCGACGATGATCATCGCCAACACCACGAAGGGCAAAGGCGTCTCGTTCATGGAAGGATCGGCCTCGTGGCACAGCGGCCCGCCAACCGACACCGATCTTGCCCGTGCGCTGGAGGAGCTTGCCCATGCCTAAGTTCAAACAGACCCGCCAGGGCTACGTGGATGCGCTCATCGAACTCGCCCCGCTGATTCCGGAGCTGCTGGTGCTCGACGCCGATGTCGCCAAAGCGACCAAGACCTCCGACTTCCAGCAGCGCTTCCCGCTGCGCCACATCAATTGCGGCACCGCCGAGCAAAACGAGTTCTGCGTCGCCGCCGGCCTGGCGCTCGAGGGCTTCCTCCCCTTTGCCACGACCTTCGCCATGTTCGCCACGACGCGCGCCGCTGACCAACTGCGAAACTCGATCGCCTACCCAAAGCTCAACGTAAAAGTCGCCGCCACCCACGGCGGCATCACCACCGGCGGCGACGGCGCCTCGCACCAAGCCTGCGAAGATCTCGCGATCACCCGCGCCATGCCCAACCTCACCGTCCTCGTCCCGGGCGACTACGAGGAGGCCCGCCGCGCCACCCACGCCGCCGCCCGCCACGTCGGCCCTGTCTATCTGCGTTTCGGCCGCGACACCTATCCGGTCGTCCCCGAGCTTCACGGCGAATTTGAGATCGGCCGCGCCAAGCTCCTCCGCCCAGGCACCGATGTGACCCTCGTCACCACCGGCATCATGGCCCACGAAGCCCTGCGCGCCGCCGAGCAACTCGCCGCCGTCGGCGTCAGCGCCCGCGTGCTCCACTACCCAACGATCAAGCCCTTTGACACCGCCCCGCTCCTGAGCGCCGTGCGCGAGACGCGCGGCGTCGTCACCGCCGAAGAGCACTCGATCATCGGGGGGCTGGGCGAAGCCGTCGCCGCCGCAATCCTCGAAGCCCGTTTGAGCACGCCGCTCCACCGCATCGGCGTGCGCGATGTCTTCGGCGAATCCGGCCAGGCCGGCGAGTTGCTCGACAAATTTGGCCTGCGCGCCACCAACATTGTGCACGCCGCCCAATCCCTCCTTCGGCCCGCGCCCCTCGCGGTCTGATTCCGTCGGCGGCCCCCGTCCATGCAGGCCCTCGTAAAATCCCAATCTGGTCCCGGCCACGTCGAACTCCGCGATGTGCCCGAACCCGTCCCCGCAGACCACCAGATCAAACTCGAAATCTCCGCCTGCGGCATCTGCGGGACCGATGTGCACGTGCTGCACGACACGTTCCGAAATTTCCCGCCGGTGATTCTCGGTCACGAATTCGTCGGTCGCGTCGTCGAGGAGGGCCCCGCTGTGCGCGGCCAAGTCGATCGCTCCGCCCGTTACGCCGTCCTCGGCGCGACCGCCGTCACATGCGGCCATTGCCGTTGGTGCCGTAGCGGCGACTTCATGTTCTGCCCCGATCGGCGCGGCATGGGTCACGGTGTCAACGGCGCCTTCACACGCTACGCCTGCGTGCGCCCCGACCAACTTTTCCGTCTCGATGAGAGTTTGCCCGAGGAAGAAGGCGCGCTCGTCGAGCCGCTCGCCGCCGCCGTCCACGCCGTCTCCGAAATCACCGATGTCCGCGCCGGCGACATCGCCCTCGTTTCCGGCCCCGGCCCCATCGGCCTGCTTTGTCTCCTCGTGCTCGTGCACCACGGCATCAAGACCATCGTTGCCGGCACCACCGCCGACGCCACCCGTCTCGCCCTCGCACAGCGACTCGGCGCCACCCGCGTCGTCGACGTGCAAACGGAGAATCTCGACGACATCGTGCGCGCCGAGACCGGCGGCCTCGGCGTCGATGTCGCCTTCGAAGTTTCCGGCGCCGCCGCTTCCGCCCGCGCTTGTCTCGACGCCCTCCGCCCGCTCGGCCGCTACACCCAGGTCGGCCATTTCGGTCGCGACATCACGGTGCCGTTCGACCGCATCGGTTTTCGCCAGCTTCGCGTCGCCGGCTCCGTGGGCTACACCGTCGCCACGTGGTCGCGCACAATGCGCCTCCTCGCGCAAGGCCTGCAACCCACGCGCATCGTCACCCACCGTTTTCCGCTCGCGGAATGGCGCCGCGGCTTCGATTTGTTTGAGCGCAAGGAAGCCGTCAAAGTGCTCCTGCTACCCTGAACATGCCCCGCCTCCTCGATCAAGTCGTCCTCGTCACCGGCGCCAGCAAAGGCATCGGCCGCGCCCTCGCGCTCGGCTGTGCCCGCGAAGGCGCCCACGTGATCGTCAACTACCACACCGATGCCGCCGGCGCCCAAGCCGTCGCGGCGGAGATCGCCGCCCTCGGTCGCCGCGCGCTCGTCGTGCAGGCCGACCTCGGTCGCGTCGCCCAGATCGAGCGCATGTTCCGCCGCGCGCGTAAGGTTTTCCCTCGGCTCGATGTCCTCATCAACAACGCCGGTCTCACCGGCTGGGCCGGTTTCTTCGAAACCACCGAGGAAAAATGGGACGTCGTCCTCGCCACGAATCTCAAGGGCACGTTTTTCTGTTCGCTCGCCGCCGCTCGGTGGATGCGCGAGACCAAGACCGCCGGCCGCATCGTCAACGTCTCCTCGCAGTGCGCCGAGCTCGGCGTGAAAAACCTCGTCGCCTACGGCACCAGCAAAGCCGGCCTCCACGGTCTCACCAAACAGCTCGCTATCGAACTCGCCCCGCTCGGCATCCGCGTAAACACGTTCGCCCCCGGCCCCGTCAACGTCGACCGCAACCTCGCCGACGACCCCGACTACCGCGCTGTCTGGGGCGCCATGATCCCGCTCGGGCGCACGGCGGAGACCGAAGAAATGGTCGGCCCCGCCCTCTTCCTCGCGTCCTCAGATTCCAGTTACATGACCGGCCAGACTTTCTTCGTCGACGGCGGCTGGACCGTTCAGGGCAAGATCCCCACCGGCAACATGGAGCAAGCCGCGCGGAAAAATCGGTGAGCCTCCTCGCCGCCCTCGCCCCATGAAAAAACTCCGCGTCGGTCTCGTGGGCTTCGGCTTCATCGGCCCGCATCACCTCGAAGCCATCCGCCGCACCGGGCTCGGCGACGTCGTGTCGATTGCCACGCGCCACGCCGCCGCCGCTCGCGCCAAGGCGGAGCAATTCGGCATCGCGCACTCCACCGGCGACTGGCGCACGCTCGTCGCCGATCCCGAGATCGACGTGATCGACATCGCCACGCCCACGGATCTACACGCGCCCATCGCCCTCGCCGCCGTGGCCGCCGGCAAACACGTCATCGTCGATAAACCGCTCGCGCTCACCTCGGCCGAGGCGAAAAAAATGCTCGCCGCCGCCCGCCGCGCCGGCGTCGTCCACGCCGTTACCTTTAACATCCGTTACAATGTCATGCTCCAGCACGCCCGCGCTCTCATCGCGCGCGGCGATCTCGGCGAAATCCGTCTTGTGCGCGGCCACTACCTTCAGGAGTGGTTGCTCAAAGAGACCGATTTCAACTGGCGCCTCGACCCCGCCCAAGCCGGGGCCCTCGGCATGGTCGCCGATGCCGGTGCTCACTGGTATGACCTCGCGGAACATCTCACCGGCCACCGCATCACGCGCGTCCTCGCCGATCTCTCGACCGCCGTTCCCACCCGCGTCACCGCCGGAGGCCGCCGCACGCGTGTGCAAGTCCCCGACCTCGGCCTGATCCTCTGCGAATTCGCCAACGGTGCCCGCGGCCAGTTCGCCACCAGCGCGCTCTGCGCCGGTCACAAAAACGATCTCACCATCGAGATCGCCGGCTCCGTCGCCTCCGCTCGCTGGGAGCAGGAGCGCCCCGACGAACTCTGGCTCGGCCACCGCGATCAGCCCAACCAACTCGTGCGCAAAGATCCGCCGTTGCTCGATCCGAGCGTGCGTCACTACGCCGCCCTTCCCGGCGGCCACGCCGAGGCGTGGCCCGACGCGTTTCGCAATCTCATGCGCAACATCCTCGGTTTTATCGCCGCTGGTCGCGATCCGCGCGAAGCCGACGAGCTCGCGTTCCCCACCTTCGCCACCGGCCTCCGCATCGCCCTCCTCGTCGACGCCATCGCGGCCAGCGCCGCCGCCGGTGGACGCTGGCAACCGGTGAAACCCCGCTGACTCCACCGCGATGTCTACGCCGAACTCCATCCAGGGCCCCGCCCTCTTCCTCGCCCAATTCGTCAGCGATCACGCGCCGTTCAACACCCTCGACGCGATCTGCCGCTGGGCCGCGTCGCTCGGCTACAAGGGTGTCCAGGTGCCCGCGTGGGAATCACCGCGCTTCATCGACCTCCCGCTCGCCGCTGCGTCACAGACTTACTGCGACGATTGGCGCGCCCGACTCTTCGCGTGCGGCGTGCAACTCACCGAACTCAACGCCGCCCTCGCCGGGCAAGTCCTCGCCATCCACCCCGCCTACGAAACCGCCTTCCAAGCCTTTTACCCCGCCGGCCTCGACGACCGCGGCCGCGTCGCCTGGGCCACCGAGCAACTCTCCCTCACGCTCCGCGCCGCCGCCAAGCTCGGCACGAAATGTGTGCCCGTCCTCCCCGGCGGTCTCGCCTGGCACCTCGCCTACCCTTGGCCCCAACGCCCCGCCGGCCTCATCGACGAAGCCTTCCGCGAGCTGGCCCGCCGCTGGCGTCCGCTCCTCGATCTCGCCCACGAACTCGGCCTCACGATCGGCTACGAACTCCACCCCGGCTCCGACCTTTTCGACGGCTGCACCTTTGAACGTTTCCTCGCCGAGGTCGGCGACCACCCCGCGGCCTGTCTCAACTACGACCCGAGTCACTTCCTGCTCCAGCAACTCGACTACACCGCGTTCATTCAACTCTACGGCCAGCGCATCACCGGCTTTCACGTCAAAGATGCCGAGTTCCGTCCCGACGGCCGCTGCGGCGTCTACGGCGGTTACCAATCGTGGTCTGGCCGCGCGGGCCGTTTCCGTTCGCTTGGTGACGGGCAGATCGACTTCAAACGCATCTTCACCCTCCTCACCGCAGCCGGCTATCGCGGCTGGGCCGTCATGGAGTGGGAGTGCGCCGTGAAATCTCCTGAACAAGGCGCCCGCGAGGGCGCGCCTTTCATCACGCGCCATCTCATCGAAGCCACCTCCGTGGCCTTCGACGATTTCGCCGGAGCAAAATCCGACGCCGCGCTGAACCGTCGCATTCTCGGTCTGCCGTAGCACCGCCCGCCTCGTCGCCTCCGCCCTGCCGCGCCGCGCCCTTCTCGCGGTGAGGAGCGCGGCTCATTTCTCCGGCCTTTGGCAACCTCCGCCGCGCCGGGCCGTCGTAGCGGCATGTCGATTTTCCGTCCGCGTTCCGCTCCGCCTTTCGGCGGCGCCGCTCATCCCGCTTGTCAACGCGTGCACACGTAAATCTCATCGCCACCACTTTCGATCACCGCGCATGGCCTCCGCCATTTTCTTCCAACACCCCACCGCGCCCACCGCCGCGTCCGGTTCCCCTGCGTTTTCCATCTTTCCCTCGTCCGCCGCCGGCGGCGCGCTCTGACCATGTGGATCGTCCGTCTCGCCCTCCGGCGCCCCTACACGTTTGTCGTCGCGTCGCTCGTCCTGATCTTGATGACGCCGTTCGTGCTGCTCCGCACGCCGACGGATATTTTTCCCGCCATCAACATCCCGGTCATCAGCGTCGTCTGGCAATACGCCGGCCTGAGCGCCCCGGAGATCGAGCAGCGCATCCTCTATAACCACGAGCGTTCGCTCAGCGCGACGGTCAACGACATCGAGCACATCGAGTCCAACGCCTACAACGGCGTCGGCGTCATCAAAGTCTTCCTCCAGCCCGGCGCCTCCGTCGACGCCGGCGTCGCGCAGATCACCGCCATCGCTCAGACCATTCTGCGTCAGCTCCCGCCCGGCCAGACGCCCCCGCTCGTCATCCGCTACAACGCCTCTTCGGTCCCCATTCTCCAATACGCCGTCACCAGCCGAAAACTTTCCGAGCAGGAGCTCTACGACGTCAGCCAAAACCAAATCCGCGTCGGCCTCGCGACCGTCCAAGGCGCCGCCGTGCCGTGGCCTTACGGCGGCAAGACCCGTCTGATCGCCGTCGATCTCGATCTCGCCGCCCTCAAAGCCAAAAACCTCGCCGCCCAGGACGTCGTCAACGCGATCAACGCGCAGAATTTCATCTTGCCGGCCGGAACCGCCAAAATCGGTGCCACCGAATACGACGTGGAGCTCAACACCAGCCCGCGCGTTCTCGACGAACTCAACAATCTGCCCATCCGCACCGTCAACGGCGCCACCATCCTCGTGCGCGATGTGGCGCAGGTGCGCGACGGCTACCAGCCCCAGCAAAACATCGTGCGCCAGGACGGCGTGCGCGGCGCCCTCCTCACCATTCTGAAAAGCGGCTCGGCCTCGACGCTCGACGTCGTGGGCCGCGTGAAAGCCGCGATGCCGCGTATCCTGAAATCCCTGCCGTCGGAAATCGAAATCAAGGAGTTCGCCGACCAGTCGCTGTTCGTCCGCGCCGCGATTTCCGATGTCATTAAAGAGGGCGTCATCGCCGCCGCGCTCACCGCGTTGATGATTCTGCTCTTCCTCGGCTCGTGGCGCAGCACCGTCATTATCGCGCTCTCCATCCCGCTCTCCGTGCTCGCCTCGCTCGCCATCCTCTGCGCGCTGGGCGAGACCATCAATCTCATGACCCTCGGCGGCCTCGCCCTCGCCGTCGGCATCCTCGTCGACGATGCCACCGTCGCCATCGAAAACATCCACCGCCACATGGCCACGGGCAAACCGCTGGAGCCCGCCATTCTCGACGGCGCGCAGGAGATCGCCCTCCCCGCCTTCGTCTCTACGCTCTGCATCTGCATCGTTTTTGTCCCCATGTTTTTTCTGAGCGGCGTGGCGCGCTACTTGTTCGTGCCGCTCGCCGAGGCCGTCGTCTTCGCGATGCTCGCCAGCTACCTGCTCTCGCGAACCTTGGTGCCGACGCTCGTCATGTGGTTCTACCGAAACGCCGATCACTATGGCGAATCCGACGCGCCCGCTACCGGTCTGCTCCGGCCCTTCTCCCTGCTGCAACGCGCCTTCGAGCGCGGCTTCGAACGCTTCCGTGCCCACTACCGCGCCGCGCTCGCCGGCCTGCTTGCCCGCCCGCGCGCGTTCGCGGCCCTCTTCCTCGCGTTCTGCGTCGGTTCGCTCGGACTCGTCCCGCAACTCGGCCAGGATTTTTTCCCTCCTGTCGACGCCGGCCAACTCCGTCTCCACCTGCGCGCCCGCTCCGGCACGCGCATCGAGGAAACCGCGAAACTCGTCGATCAGGTCGAGCAGGCCATCCGCGACGAAATCCCCGCCGACGAACTCGCCGGCATGCTCGACAACATCGGCATCCCGAGTTCCGGCATCGCGCTCAGTTACAGCAACAGCGGGCTCATTGGCACCGGCGACGCCGACATCCTCGTCGCCCTGCGTCCGCACCACGCACCGACCGAGCAATACGTGCGCCGCCTCCGCGTGCGGCTGAACCGCGATTTCCCGGGGACGACGTTTTATTTTCTACCCGCCGACATCGTCAGCCAGACGCTAAACTTCGGCCTCCCTGCTCCGTTCAACATCCAGATCGCCGGCCGCGACCAGGTGAAGAACCGCGAGATCGCGTCCCGTCTCGCCGCGGAAGTCCGCAAGATTCCCGGCGCCGTCGACGTGCGCGTGCAGCAGCCCGCCGATCAGCCGAAACTCCGCTTCGCCGTCGATCGCCTCAAAGCCGGCGAGATCGGTCTCACCGAGCGCGACGTCGCCAATTCCGTCCTCCTCGCCCTCAGCGGCAGCAGCCAGGTGCAGCCCGGCTACTGGTTGAATCCCCAAAACGGCATCCAATATCAGATTAACGTCCGCGCACCCGAGCGTGACCTCAATTCCCTCGACGCGCTCAACGCGATTCCCCTCAACGCCAGCCGCCCCGGCGAGGGCGATGCGCAAATCCTCTCCAACATTGCGACCTACCAGCGCGGCCAGGGCGCTCCGGTTATTTCTCACTATAATGTCACGCCCGTCATCGACGTTTACGGCGGCGTGAGCGGCCGCGACCTCGGCGGCGTTCTTCGCGATCTCCAACCGCTAATCGCGCAGGCTGAAAAGGATCTCCCCCGCGGCAGCTTCATCATGCTCCGCGGCCAAGCCGAGACGATGAACTCCAGCTTCAAAGGCCTCACCATCGGTCTCGTGGTCGCGATCATCCTGATTTATTTCCTCCTCGTCGTGAATTTCCAGAGCTGGCTCGACCCGTTCATCATCATCACCGCTCTGCCCGGCGCGCTCGCCGGCGTCGTCTGGGCTCTCCATCTCACGATCACCACGACGAGCGTTCCCGCGATGATGGGCGCCATCATGAGTCTCGGCGTCGCCACCGCCAATTCCGTGCTCGTCGTCAGTTTCGCCCGCGATCGCCTGCACGAAAATCCCGACGCCTTCGCCGCCGCGCTCGATGCCGGCGCCAGTCGTCTGCGGCCCGTATTGATGACCGCCCTCGCGATGATCGTCGGCATGTTGCCCATGTCGCTGGGCATGGGCGAAGGCGGCGAACAAAACGCCCCGCTCGGTCGCGCCGTCATCGGCGGCCTCGTCGTCGCCACGGTCGCCACGCTGTTTTTCGTGCCTGTAGTGTTTCGTCTGATGCACCGCCACGCGCACACTCGCCCCGCGCCGTCCCCTTCGGAGACCTGATTTTTTCCATGAACTCGCCCGCCCCCGTTTCCGCCGAACCCCCGCGCCCTCTGCCGCTCGGCCGCATCACGGTCATCACCGTCGTGCTCGTCGCGTTGGCCGCCGTCGCCGGCATCTTGCCGCGCTGGCGCGCCCGGGCCGCCCTCGTCACCGAGACACGCGAGCTCGCGATTCCCACCGTGATCGTCACGTCGCCCACCCCAGCCAAAGCCGGCGCGCCGCTCCCGCTCTCCGCCGAAGTGCGCCCGCTCCTCGAAGCCCCCATCTACGCCCGCGCGAGCGGTTACCTCAAACGCTGGCACGTCGATATCGGCGGCACCGTCGAGAGCGGACAACTGCTGGCCGAAATCGACGCGCCCGAGCTCACCCAAGAGCTCGCGCGCGCCCGCGCCGAGCTCGCGCAAGCCGACGCCGCCCTCACGCTGTCCCGCGCCACCGCCACCCGCTGGGCCGATCTCCTCCGCGAATCGAGCGTCAGTGCGCACGAGGCCGCTGAAAAACAATCCGACCTCGCGCTCAAATCCGCCACCGTCGACGCCGTCCGCGCCAACGTCCACCGCCTCGAGGAGCTCCAGTCCTTTCTCCGCGTCACGGCTCCCTTCGCCGGCGTCATCACCGCGCGCCGCACCGATGTGGGCGAACTCGTCAACGCCACCGGTGGCCGCGAACTTTTCCGGCTCGCCCAGTCGCGCACCTTGCGGGTCTTCGTGCGCGTCCCGCAATCGTCGGCCCGCGCCGTCACCGTGGGCCAAGCCGCCGAACTCCTGCTCCCCGATTTCCCCGGCCGCACGTTTCCGCTCAAAGTCGTGCGCACGGCCGGCACGCTCGATCCCGCGACGCGCACGCTCTTGACCGAACTCACCGCCGACAACGCCCAGGGCGAAATCCTCGCCGGCAGTTACGCGCAGGTGCGATTCACGTCCGTCAAGTCCGACGCCGTTCTCACCCTGCCGTCGACAACGCTCCTGTTCCGCGCCGAAGGCCCGCAGGTCGGCATCGTCGGCGCCGATGGCCAAGCCACCTTGCGCACCGTTACCTTGGGTCGCGACTTTGGCCCGACCATGGAAATCCTCGCCGGCGTCGCCCCGTCCGATCGCATCATCGTCAACCCCTCGGATTCGCTCGTGAGCGGCACCGTGGTCCGCGTCGCTCCGGCCGCGCCGACTTCGCCGACTGCCGCCAAAAAGTAAACCGCCCGCGCTCCGCCTCCCTCCTCCACTAAGAATTGTTCCTCTCGCGCGTCTCACCTTCGCCGCCATCCTCAGAAAAACATGCGCGCGAAACCCTTCTTGTTTGGCCTCGCCCTCGCCGCGACCGCGTTTGCCGCCGGCTTCTTCCTCCGCCCGCTCCTCGCCCCCTCACGCTCGGCGGCAGCGCCGCGCTCCACGCAACGCCCCGCCCCGCTGCCCCCGGCCCAAGCCTCACTCGGCCCGACTCAACTTGAGTCGCGCGAAAAGCCCCCGCTCGCCCTCGTCGTCGCAAAAATTCGCGAGCTCGACGGCCAGGGCACCTGGATCTTCACGAAGGAATGGGAGGTCATGCTCAACACGCTCGCTCCCGCCGATTTCCCCGCGCTCTTCGCCGCCGTCGGCAAACTCGCCACGCGCTCGATTCGCGAAGCGCTCACCGAAGCTTTGTTCTCGCGGTGGGGCGAATGCGATCCCGCCGGCGCGCTCTCCTACGCGCAAACACTCCCGCTCGGCCGCGCCCGCGATTCCGCCCTCTCGAAAGTCGTGCAGGGCTGGGCCTACACCCACCCCACCGAAGCCGTCGCGTGGGTGAAAAAATTGCCCGCCGGCCCGCTTCGCACCACGGCGCTGAGTGTCGTGATCCACTATCTCGCCCCGCGCGATCCGCAGCGCGCCCTCGCTCTCTTCGAGGAGACGAACGTTAACGGCGAGCTGCGCCATGCCCTCGCCCCGATCTTCGCCGCCTGGGCCGCCAGCGAACCGGCCGCCGCCGCCGCACGGGCCGCCACCCTTCCGCCCGGCTCTCCGCGCCAACAAGCCTTCCGCGCCGTCGCCCAAGCGTGGGCCGCCCGCGACCCGCAGGCCGCTTTGGCGTGGGCCACCACGCTTTCCTCGGCCGGCGAAATCCGCTCGGCCCGCGAAATCATCCTCGCCGAGTGGTCCGGCACCGATGCCCCGCGCGCCGCCGCCCACGCACTCACTCTCCCCGGCGGTGAAGAGCGCAACGCCGTCATCCAATCCGTCGCCTCGCGCTGGGCCGTGACCGATCCGCTGTCCGCGCTGTCGTGGCTCCAACAAATCCCGGACGCCGCCAGCCGCCGCTCGGCCCTCACCAACATCGCGTCCCACTGGATGAGCCTCGATTCCGCCGGTGCGTTGGCCTACGCGCAAAATCTCCCCGCGGGCGCGGAAAAAGAAAATCTTCTCGGCTCCTTGGTGGGCCAACTCGCGAACACCGATCCGCAGAAAGCCCTGACCTACGCCCAATCCCTCGCGCCCGGCAAAACGCGCACCGATCTGCTCGCGTCCGCCCTCGGCCAGCTCGCCCGCCGCGACGCCGAAGCCGCCATGAACGCCCTCGGCCAGTTGCCCACCGGCGCCGACCGTGATCGCGCCCTGCAAAACATCGTCGGCTCCCTCGCCTATGAAGACCCGCGCATGGCTGCGGCCTTTGCCGCCGCTCTCCCCACCGGCCCGCTCCAAACCAACGCTCTGCGCTCCGTCGCCGACGCGTTTGCCAACACCGATCCCAAAGCCGGTTTCGAATGGGCCAAGGCCCTCCCCGACAACCCCGCCCGCCGCCAAGCCTTGCAACTCCTCGTCGGCCGTCTCGCCGCCTCCGATCCGCGCACTGCCTCGGAATTTGCCGACAGCCTGCCCGCCGGTCCGGCCCGCGATAGCCTTGTCGGCACGATTGCTGGCTTCTGGGCCCGCGCCGATTCCGCCGCAGCACTTTCCTGGATACAACAGCTTCCGGAGGGCAACGCCCGCCTCGGTGCCACCCGCGCCGTTGTCACGCAGCTCGGGCAGACCAATCCCGCGGAAGCGATCAGCCTGATCCAATCCGGCTTCGGCGGTCGTGAACAGACCGCGATGTTGACCCAGGTCGCGCAGACGTGGGCGGGCACCGATTCGGCCGCCGCCCTCGCGTGGACGCACCGCCAGCCCGACACCGCCGCGCGCACCGCCCTCCTCGCCGGCATCGCCGCCACGCTCGCCGCCAGCGCCCCGGTTGAAGCCGCGCGTTTGGTCGCCTCGCTGCCACCCGGCGAGGCGCAGAACAACGCCACCCAATCGGTCGCCTCCCGCTGGGCCGCCAACGAGCCCGCCGCTGCCGCCGCGTGGGTCGCGACCTTCGCTCCCGGCGCGCTGCGCGACAACACCCTGCCGTCCATCGCCACGACCTGGGCGCAATCTGACCCGGTCGCCACCGGTCGCTGGCTCGAGTCCCTGCCCGCTGACACCGCCCGCGAACGCGCCGTGCAGAACTACGTCAGCCAACTCAGTTTTCAGAATCCGGAAACCGCCGCGCCGTGGGTCGCGACCATTCAAGACCCCGGTCGCCGCGCCGCCGCCACCGAAAATCTCGCGCGCCAATGGCTCCAATACGATCGCGCCGCCGCGACCGCGTGGCTCGCGCAATCCTCACTGCCTGCCGAGCGCCAACGTCAGCTCCTCGCCACCGGCCCGCGTTGATTTTTCGCCGGCCCCGTCGCCGCAATCACCGCGTCGTCACTTCGGCATCTCGTCGAGCACCGCGAGCAACACCTTCGTCGCGATGCCCGAAACCGTGAGCTCGTTGGCATCGATGGGGTTTTTCCCGTGCTGCCCGCCGGCAAGATCGCTCAATCCGCGGATCACCAGCAGCGGTTTCCGATTCGCCCAACACACATGCGCATACGCCGTCGACTCCATGTCGAGACAGCGCGCCTGCCACACGCGGAATACCCACTCGCGATACTTGGCGTTGTCCAAAAACACCGGGCCGCTCACGCCCGTCCCGCCGACCGACACCGCCACCGTGCGCCCCGCTTTCTTGATCGCCGGCAGTTTCGCGATCGCTTTGCGCGCGACCGCGAGCATCTCCGCATCGATGGGAAACGCCATGATGCTCTCCGCCTTTTCCAAACCGTCGCGGATCGCCCGCACGCCGTCCGGAAACATCATGCCAAAATTTTCGAGTCCCGCCGGCCGCAGGTAGTCCGGCCGCACATAGCCGCCCTTGCCATCCTCGTTGAGGTAGGCGGCCTCCGAGTGATACGCCCACTTTTCCGGAATCACCACGTCCCCCACGTCTAGCGCCGGATCGATCCCGCCCGCGACACCCGCAAACAGCACGTGCGTGATCGGAAAATGATCGAGCGCCATCTGGAGCTGATACGCCGCGTTCACCACACTGGGCCCCGCCTGAAAGATCACCACCTCGCGCCCGCCGACGACCCCGCGGTCAAACCGCACGCCCTTCAACGTCGTCGTCACAAAACCGCTGTCCTTCGCGTCGACCCGAAAGTCCCTCCGCAACGCGACCAACTCCGGCGGATACGCTCCGAGGATGGCGACCAGCGGACGCTCGGCCCCCCAGGCCGCCAGCGTGGCGAAAATACAAAAAAAGAAAACGCGTGCACAAGATTTCATCGAATTCCGCTCTCGCAGGGAACGTGCCAGCGAAGTCGCTTGACGCACCGCGCCCAATCATGGCTTCCTGCCGATCCGATTTTCGCCCTCATCGTCTATCGGTTAGGACAGGAGATTCTCAATGTTTGCCTTCGTTCTTTTGTAAGTGTTGTTGGGTTTTCCGGCCCCTTCGTCTATCGGTTAGGACACCTGATTCTCAATTAGGTAAGGCGGGTTCGATTCCCGCAGGGGCTACCAGTTCAACTTACAAAAGTGATTGGGTCTGAAAAACAGCCTTCTTGGTCACTCGGCTAGACGGAGTAAAACTCCGGAGCTTTTAAACAAGCTCGTTGATCTCGACCAATCCCCCCACCCACCGCGCGTTTCGACCGCGCCGGCCGATTGCTTTGGTCGTCAAATGGATGGCGGCCGAAGGGGCTAGAGAAGGACGGTTGGGGTCGTGCACAGGGGTTTGGCTGGCTCGAGTTCATCGCGCTCCGCGATCTTTCCCTCGTTGGATCATGGATAAGATCGAGCGATCAAGACGCATCGATGGTTTTCATGAGTGAGCACAACACGAGGCCGGGTGGCTGGCTGCTCTTTTCTCTAGTGAAGCGAAAAAGCGACGCCGGTCGTCACTTTTTCGCCCGTCGGCCAATTTAGAATGGCGACTCCCGACGAGATGATAGAAGCGGCAGGGCTTCCTCCGAGCGTTTGAGTTGCGGACTGTCCTCATAGCCCCGCCCTCACCCGGCGGGGCTTTTTCGTGGCCATTTGCCGACGGTCCGCGCGAAGGGGCGGCAACGTGTCGACCAGTGCGCCGAATCGCGGGAAACGAAGGAGGGCTGAGCAGGGGAACGTTGCCAAGCGTCTACTGAATCGCGCGTAACGCCTTGCGATATCGACTCAGAAGAAAAAAATGGAACCTCGGTAGGGCACAGCAAATCAGAATGGGACGCGATCCGTCCTCCGCGCTTGACCCCGCCTAGGGCGATCAACATGTTCTGCCCTCAAGTTTTTCTGAAAGCGACCGAAGCCACCTTTGCCATGTCCTTATTCCGCCTACTTCATGCGCTAAGCACGGGAGCTGCGACATTTGGTTTGTCGCAATCTCTCCCGAAGGTGCTGATCGTGCCCAAAACATCGGAAGAAGCGTTTGCTGAAGATGCCAAGAAGCTCCGCGGGGACTTTGATCGCGCCTACGTAAAGTTGTCGGACGAAGTTCAATACCGTGGGGCGAGCGTCACGACAAAAGCGTGAGGTAAAGGCCGCGTATTTGGCTATGGCGCGCGGTCAAAATCCTCCGGCGGTTCAGGCTAGGCACCTGCCTCACGATCGATCGCTGGTCCATCAGCAGTCGCTGTCCATCCAAAGTGGCCCGACACCGCCACCCGCTCACATCGAGGCATACGAGCGTCTGCTGCCTGGCGCCACCAACCGCTTTTTAGTTCTCGCTGAAGGGGAGGCGGACCATCGGCGACAGCATGAAAACGCCCACCTCGAAGTGGTAAAGGAAAACGCCCGACATGAACGCACCCTTGCTAGCCGGGGCCAGTTATACGCGTTTGTCATCGCCATTTTGGCAATCGGTGGCGCGGTCTTCTTGGGGTTCAAGGGCGCAGAAGTAACTGCGAGCGTAATTGGCGGCGGCAGTTTGGTTGCCATCATCGTCGCGTTCTTAGGGGGCGGGAAAAAGAAGAGCGACAAGGCCTGATTCTCCCGCGACGCTTTGGGCGGTGGGCGCGGCCTAACCCCGCTTGCGTTGCTTGTGCCGGGGTTTCGACACTGGACCTGAGATTTCCCTTCCATAACCGCACCATGTCGGGATGGGGAGTCTGGCCCTTGTCGTAATGATCGACCCACTCTACCGGGTATCACTTGTGCCGGCTTCCCGCCCGCGGAGAGGAAGTCATCCGCAAGGTCGACGTGGCGAGGGGCGGGCTTTTTCGTGGCGATTTGCCAACGACCTCCGCGAAGGGGCGCAACGTGTCGACCGGTGCGCCGAATCGCGGGAAATGCAGCCGGCTGGCGCGCGTTGGCCGAGAAATTCGATTCTCTTTGTTGTCGAAACGCCCCGGCACCCCGGCCCGAGGTTGCATCGATAAGGGAAAAGGCCAGCATCTCGCCAACTGATTCCCTTTGAGGGAACCAGCCGGGTTTAAGTCGGTGATTTTTACCCGCCGCGAAGTGCGATTTTGTGTGAAGTTTATTTGAAGTGCCACCATCCCGCCGAGTTTGCCTCTGAAAATACGCGCGCGCGGGGGCACCACTCTCAGAGGCGGCCTGAAAACAGCGGGACGTAAAAGGGCACCAGTGAACTTCATTGTTTCCGCCCGCCTGCCCTGACGCGGCGCTGAAAAGAAGTAGCGACGGCGTGATTTTCAGTCGGCCCCCTTTTTACCTCTGAAAAAGCCGTCGCATCGAATTTTTTCGACTGCCACGTGGCGTCGCCGCAGCGGCCATTCGCACCCACGCGCGACCACCTTGACCCGTGTTCACCCCATATCGGCCGCGGTCGTTAGCCGCTAGGCTACCGGTTGATCGACGGCGCGATTTCCGCGTCGGCGCTCTGCCAGCTCAAAGAAAGATGAATCACATGAAACTTACCTCGTTAGCATTATCGGCCCTTGTGGCCTTGGGGGCCGTCCACTCTTGGGCGCAGACTAGTCAGCTCTCCACCGTGGCCATCACGACCGGCGTCGTCACCATCACCGAACGAGTCGGCACACCGACCAATCGTCCCGGCACCGTCGGCAATAATCTCGCTGGCCTCGCCTACGTCGCGGGCAATGTCCCCGCCGCTGTCGACACCTCGATTTCCTTTTTCACGCTCACCGGCTCGACGCTGCCGCCGAATCCGGCCGATGCCTTCACCAGCTACGGCACCCTGATCTCGCCGACCGCCGTCGGGAGTTTCCCTGATGTCGCTGCCGCGCTGACCGGCAGTTCCTATTCGGGCCTGACCTTCGCGATCGACGATCTCGGCCTGCCCATCGCCGGCACCTTCTACACGATCCATCACCGGCCCACCGGTGATTATTTCGCGAACATCGTGCCCCGCACCGGCGGTAACTCCTCGTCCGTCGATTTAAAACCAATGTCCTGGCAGGGCGGCGTCGCGGGCGGCCCGACCGATCCCGGCACCACGGGCTACTTCGGCCTGGCGTTCGTTTCCGGCGCGGTCACCGGCTACTCGGCCAACAGCATGTTCTATCTCCGCACCGACGGCGCCAACACCCGCTTCGGCGAGATGATCCCGGCTCTGACCGCCGCCTCCACCGACAAGATCAACCTCACGACTGCGGTCGGGAGTTTTGGCGTCGGCGGCTACACGACCCTCGCTTACTCGCCCACCGCGTTCGGCGGCTATGCTGCCAACCAGTTTTACTACCTCCGTCTCGATAGCGTCACCGGCAACACCGTCCTCGGTCGCCTCGATCCCAGCCTCGTCCCCGGCGTCCGCACCATTTCGGACATCGCGAATCTCGGCGGCGTCTTCAAGACGCTGAACTACGCCTTCGACGCCACCGGACCCGCCGGTGTGTGGGGTATCAATCAGCTCTATGCCACCGGCTCGCGCTCCGCGACCGCGCAATCCGTCAGCTTCGCGGCCATTGCGGATCGTGCGATTGCCTCCGGCTCGTTCACCGTGACCCCGTCCGCCAGCTCCGGCCTCGGCATCGCGCTCACCGTCGTGACCGGCTCAACCGGCTCCGCTTCGATCAGCGGCCCCGCAGCGGGCGTCTTCACCGTCACCCCTCTCTCGCCCGGTGTCATCACCTTACAGGCGACCCAGTCCGGCGGCGCCTTCGCTTCCAATATGCTGCGCCAGAGTTTCAACGCCACGGGCGTCGCCGCTCTCGTCATCACCACTCAGCCCACGTCGCAAAGCGCCGTCACCGGCACGAACGCCACCTTCTCCGTCGTCGCCAGCGGCACCTCCGCGGTGAGCTACCAATGGCGCAAAGGCGGCTTCAACATCGTCGGTAACCCGTCCGCCACGACGGCCACGCTTTCGCTGCCTAGCGTCGTGGCCCTCGACGCCGCCAACTACGACGTCGTCGTCACCAATCTCGCCGGCTCCGTCCCGAGCGACACCGTCACGCTCACCGTGACCACCGCCACTCCGGTCATCACGAACGCGCCGCTCACCGCCGCCGGCACCGTCGGTTCGCTGTTCAGTTTCACGATCACCGCCACCAATACGCCCACGAGCTATTCGGCCACGCCGCTCCCGGCCGGCCTCGTGATCAACACCGTCACCGGCGCCATCACCGGCACGCCCACCACGGTCGGCACGACCAACGTCCTCCTCGGCGCCACGAACGCCGGCGGCACCGGTAACGCCACGCTCGTCGTCACGGTAGCAGCCGCGGGCGTCCCGCCGGTCATCACCAGTCCGCTCACCGCTGCCGGCACCGTTGCCTCCGCGTTTAGCTACACGATCACCGCCACCAATTCGCCCACGAGTTTCGCGGCCAGCCCGCTGCCCGCCGGTCTCGTCGTCAACACCACGACAGGCGCCATCACCGGCACGCCCACCACGGTCGGCACCACCAACGTCCTGCTCGGCGCCACCAACGCCTTTGGCACCGGTAACGCCACCTTGGTCGTCACCGTCGCCGCCGCCGGCGTCGCCCCGGTCATCACCAGCCCGCTCACCGCGGCCGGCACCGTCGGCACGCCGTTCAGCTACACGGTCACCGCGACCAACTCGCCCACGAGCTACACGGCCACGCCGCTTCCGGCCGGCCTGAGCATCGTCGCGCTCACCGGTGTGATCACCGGCACGCCCACCACCGTTGGCACGACCAACGTCCTCCTCGGCGCCACCAATGCCTTTGGCACCGGTAACGCCACCCTCGTCATCACGGTCGCCGCCGCCGGCGTCGCCCCCGTCATCACCAGCCCGCTCACCGCCGCCGGCACCGTCGGCACGCCGTTTAGCTATGCGATCACGGCCACCAACACCCCCACGAGCTACACCGCTACGCCGTTGCCGGCCGGTCTCAGCGTCGTCGCCCTGACAGGTGTCATCACCGGCACGCCGACCACCGTCGGCACGACCAATGTCGTCCTCGGCGCCACCAATGCCTTCGGCACCGGTAACGCGACCCTCGTCATCACCGTCGCCGCCGCCGGCGTCGCTCCCGTCATCACCAGCCCGCTCACCGCAGCCGGCACCGTCGGCACGCCGTTTGGTTACACCATCACGGCCACCAACACGCCCACCAGCTACACGGCCAGTCCGTTGCCCGCCGGTTTGAGCATCGTGACCGCCACAGGTGTCATCACCGGCACACCGACCACCGTCGGCACGACCAACGTCACCCTCGGCGCCACGAACGCCTTCGGCACCGGTAACGCCACGCTCGTCATCACCGTCGCCGCCGCCGGCGTCGCTCCCGTCATCACCAGCCCGCTCACTGCGGCCGGCACCGATGGCACGCCGTTCAGCTACTCGATCACGGCCACCAACACCCCCACCAGCTACACAGCCAGCCCGCTGCCCCCCGGCCTGAGCGTCGTCGCCCTGACCGGTGTCATCACCGGCACGCCGACCACCGTCGGCACGACCAACGTCATCCTCGGTGCCACGAACGCCTTCGGCACCGGTAACGCCACCCTCGTCATCACGGTCGCCGCCGCTGGCGTCGCCCCGGTCATCACGAGCCCGCTCACTGCGGCCGGCACCGTCGGCACCGCGTTTAGCTACACGATCACCGCCACGAATACGCCCACGAGCTACACGGCCAGCCCCCTCCCGGCCGGTCTGAGCATTGTCGGCGCCACCGGTGTCATCACCGGAATCCCCGCCACCGTCGGCACCACCAACGTCCTCCTCGGCGCCACCAATGCCTTCGGCACGGGTAACGCGACCTTGGTCATCACCGTCGCCGCCGCCGGCGTCGCCCCCGTCATCACCAGCCCGCTCACCGCGGGTGCCACCGTCGGCACCGCGTTCGGTTACACGATCACGGCCACGAACACTCCCACGAGCTACACCGCCAGCCCCCTCCCCGCTGGTCTGAGCATCGTCGCCGCCACGGGCGTCATCACCGGCACGCCGACGACCGTCGGCACGACCAACGTCCTCCTCGGCGCCACCAATGCCTTCGGCACGGGTAACGCGACCCTGGTTGTCACCGTCGCCGCTGCCGGCGTCGCCCCCGTTGTCACCAGCCCGCTCACCGCGGGTGCCACCGTCGGCACCGCGTTCGGTTACACGATCACGGCCACGAATTCACCCACAAGCTACACCGCGAGCCCCCTCCCCGCCGGTCTGAGCATCGTCGCCGCCACGGGTGTGATCACTGGCACGCCGACCACCGTCGGCACCACCAACGTCCTCCTCGGCGCCACCAATGCCTTCGGCACGGGTAACGCGACCTTGGTCGTTACCGTCGCCGCCGCCGGCGTCGCCCCGGTCATCACCAGCCCGCTCACCGCAGCAGGCACCGTCGGCACCGCGTTCTCCTACGGAATCACCGCCACCGGTTCGCCGACCTCCTATACCGCCGCCGGTCTCCCGACCGGCCTGAGTGTCGTCGCCGCCACCGGTGCCATCACCGGCACGCCGACCAGCTCGGGCTCCACCTCCGTGGTGCTCGGCGCCACGAACGCCTTCGGCACCGACAACGTCACCCTCGTGATCACCGTCGGCGCCCTCGGCGCTGCGCCCAACATCACGAACAATCCGCTCACTGTCGCAGGCACCGTCGGCACTCCCTTCAGCTTCGGGATCGTCGCCACCGGCTCGCCGTTGGACTACGGTGCCGCCGGCCTCCCTCCCGGTTTGCGGATCAACGTTCAGACCGGCGTCATCACCGGCACGCCCACGACTGCGGGCACCTCGGTCGGCGCGATCACCGCCCGCAATGATGGCGGCTCCGATGCCACGACGCTCACGTTCGTCATCGGCACCGTCAACTCTGCTCCCGTCATCGCCAGCCCGACGAATGCCGTCGGCACCGTCGGCCGTCCGTTCGTCACCTACTTGATCACCGCCACCGGCCTGCCGACCTCCTACACCGCCACGAATCTGCCTCCCGGCCTGAGCCTCAACGCGCTCACCGGCGCGATTAACGGCACCCCCACGGCGGCGGGCACGACGTTCACGACCCTCACGGCCACCAACAGCTTCGGCTCCGGCACGGCCACCCTCATGCTCGTGATCGCTCCCGCCACCGGCGCCCCGATCTTCACCAGCCCCACCGGCACCACCGGCACGGTCGGCACGCCGTTTGTCACCTACCTCATCACGGCCACCGGTCAGCCCACCGCCTACACCGCCACCGGCCTGCCCCCGGGCCTCACGCTTAATCCCGTGACTGGTGCGATCAACGGCACACCCACCGTCGCCGGCACCTCCGTCGTCACCCTCACGGCCACGAATGCCAACGGCACCACCAGCGCCAACGTCACGATCGTGATCTCCGGCGCAGCCTCCGTCGCCTCCAGCCAGATCGTGAACTTCGCCGCCCGCGCCATCTCCGGCCCCGGCAGCGAGTCCCTCATCATGGGCTTCGTCGTCGCCGGTGAAGGCACCAACCTCCTCGTCCGCGGCATCGGCCCCGGTCTCGCGCCCTACGGCGTCACCGACGTCCTCGAAGATCCCTTCCTCACGTTGTTCGACACCGCCGGCGCGATCGCCACCAACGACGACTGGCAGACCAACACCGCCGGCCCCTCCAACGCCGCGCTCATCGCCTCCACCGCCGCCCGCGTCGGTGCCTTCGCGCTCCCCGCCGGTAGCAAGGATTCCGCCCTGCTCCTCGCCGTGAACAAAGGTGCCCACACCACCGGCCTCGTCCGCCCCAACAGCACCACCGGCGTCGCCCTCACGGAAATCTACGACATCGACCGCAAGTCCGGCACCCGCCTGATCAACGTCTCCGCCCGCATGCACGTCACCGCTGGCGAAGGCACGCTCATCGCCGGATTCGTCATCGTCGGTAACGCCCCCGCCACCGTGCTTATCCGCGGCGTCGGCCCGACCCTGTCGGTCTTCGGTGTCGCCGGTGTCCTCGCCGATCCCACGATCTCCGTCTTTGCCGGCAGCGCTCGCATCGCGACCAACGACAACTGGAGCACCGAAGCCGCCCCGGCTGCCGCGATCACCCAAGCCTCCGCCCGCTCCGGCGCATTCGCCCTCCCGGCCGGCAGCAAAGACGCCGCGCTCCTCCTCACGCTCCAACCCGGCACCTACACCGTGCAAGTCACCGGTGTCGCCGCCACCACCGGCGTCGCCCTCGTCGAAATCTACGACACCCTGTAGCCCACACCCACGTCGCGCGAGCTCCGGCCGCGCGACGATCCAACGGCCCCGCGGATTTCCTCCGCGGGGCTTTTTTTCGCTCGTCACCTATCACGTATGAAAACGCCACGTCTCTTCCTCCTCGCGCTCGCCCTCACGGCCCCGGCCGGCTCCGCCTTCGCGCAATTCGCCGACCCGTTCGACACGATCTCGTCCGCCTGGATCGCCAATCGCTACGCCCCCGCCGGCTTTTCCTCCGTCGTGTTCGACGGCGGCAACCGCCTCCGACTCACGCTCGACGCCACCGGCGCCGCCGCCAACCGCCCGCCCGCCTTCTCGTCGTCGTTCTACGATATTCAAGGCATGCAGCGCTCCGGCAACCTCACCGGCCCGTGGTCGCTCAGCGCCCAGGTCTTCGTCTCCTCCGCCTTCAACACCACCACCGGCCTCCTCGCCGCCAGCGAGCTCTGGGGACACACCGGCACGACGCCCTCGGGCGGCGACTACCTGATCTTTGGTTTCACCAACGCGAGCCCGACCGCTCCGCTCAACGCCGCCGCGAGCGACCGTTCGTTTCGTTTTCAGGCCTTCGATAGCACCACCAACACGTGGCTCGATCTCGGCCTTCCCTCCGGTTTCGTCTTCGACACGTGGCACACGCTCACCGGCACGTCGACCGGCTCGGTCTTCGAATATCGCCTCGATGGCGCGCTCGTCCACACCCGGGCCACCGTCGCCGGCGCGGATCTGCTCAGTGCGATGGTGCAAGGCTACAATTTCGGCGAGGCCGGCAGCTACTCCGTCCATTGGGACAACGTCACCGCGAGCGCGATTCCCGAGCCCGCCACCACCGCGCTGCTCGTCGCCGCCGCCGGCCTCGCCTTCGCCGGCTGGCGCCGCCGCCGCACCGTCCGCCCCACTCCGGCAGGTTAAGGCCCTATATTCATCGGAGGCGGGCGGGGCCATACTTCCGCCGATCCGGGCAGCAGTCACGCCCGCCCGCCTCGCCTACCGATGAATACTGCACCGCTCCTGTCTCTCGCGGTCACTGCGCTGGCCTGCTTCCACCTGCCCGTCCACGCCCAGGTGATCGTCAACTTCGGCACCGCCTCCACGTTCGCCGTCTTGGGCGCCAGCACGGTCACGAGCACCGGGCTGACCGTCATCACCGGCGACTTGGGCACGAGCCCCGGCACCGCGATCACCGGATTTGGCCCCGGCGTCGTGCACGGCACAATTTACTCCGCGGGCGCCGTCGCGCTCGCGGCGCAGGCCGCTGCGCTCACCGCCTACAACTCCCTCGCCGGCCAAACCGCCACCACCGCCGGCATCGCCACCTTCGCCAACACCACCTTGTCGCCCGGCGTCTACCAAGCGCCGAGCAGCCTCGGGCTCACCGGCACGCTCACCCTCGATGGCGGCGGCAACGCCCAATCCGTCTTCGTCTTCCAAACCGGTTCCACGCTCACCTTCGCCGTGGGCAGCCAGGTGGTCCTCATCAACGGCGCCCGCTCGGAAAACGTCCACTGGCAGGTCGGCTCCTCCGCCACCCTCGGCACCTCCGCGTCGGTCATCGGCAATATCCTCGCCAACCAATCCATCTCGGTCGGCACCGGCGCGACCGTCGACGGCCGCCTGTTCGCCCTCAACGCCGCCGTCACCCTCCTCGGCAACACCATCAGCGTCCCCATGGGCGCGATTCCCGAGCCCGCCACCACCGCGCTCCTCGCCGCCGTCGCCGCCCTCGCGTTCACCGCCTGGCGCCGCCACCGCGCGGCTCACGCCGCCTGACCCCACCCGCCCCGCACCGTCGCGCCGTCCCGCCGCCCGGATCGGCGCACCCATCAGTAGGTCAACACCCCATATGTTCGCCGCCGCGCCGCCGGTATGCTCCCGGCGTCAAGCGCTGCGCCCGCCGTGCACCCGCTTGGCCGCGTTGCCACCTCCGCCTCCATCCATGAAAACCGCTTCTCTTTTCGCCTTCGCCGTCGCCGGCGTCGCCAGCGCGCTGCTCCCCGCCCACGCCCAGACCGTCGTCAATCTCGGCACGGCCTCCACCTTCGCGGCCCTGGCCGGCACCACCGTCACCAGCACCGGCCTCACCGTGCTAAACGGCAACCTCGGCACGGAGCCCGGCGCCGCCATCACCGGTTTCGGCCCCGGCGTCGTCAACGGCGCGACCTACGCCGGCGGGGCCGTGGCCCAGCAAGCACGCATCGATGTGATCACCGCCTACAACGCCGTCTCCGGCCAAACCGCGACGACCACCGGCGCGACCGCCTTCGCCACCACCACGCTCACGCCGGGCGTCTATAATGCCGCGGCCAGCCTGAGCCTCAGCGGCATCGTCACGCTCGATGGCAACAACCAGGCCAATCCCGTCTTCGTTTTCCAGATGGGCTCCACGCTCCTCGCCGCCGGCACCACCCAGGTCGTTCTCATCAACGGCGCGCGCGCTGAAAACGTCTACTGGCGGGTCGGCTCCTCCGCCACCCTCGACAGCGCGGCCGTGTTCGCCGGCACCATTTTTGCGAATACCTCCATCACCCTCGGCTCCGGCGTGTCCGTCGACGGCCGCCTGTTCGCGATTAACGGCGCGCTCAGCCTCATCGGCAACACCGTCAGCGTCCCCGTCAGCGCGATCCCCGAGCCCGCCACCACCTCCCTGCTCGTCGCCGGATTTTTCGGCCTCGTGATCGGCGCCCGCCGTTTCCACCAACGCCGCACGGCCGCCCGCGCGGTGACCGTTTGATGCGCGGCACTGATTAAGCTTAGGCGCCCCGATGACACTCCCCGCGCCCGCCCCGCCCCGCTTCGATCTCACTGTGCGGGTCGGCTGTAGCCTCGTCTACGAAGCCACCGGGCCCGCCGCCTTGTTGCTCAACATCGAGCCGCGCCCGAACCGCGACCACGCCGTCATCTTCGAAGCCTTGTCGCTCGGCCACGATCTGCGCACCGAGCGTTTCACCGACAGCCACGGCAACGCCGTCCGCCGCGTCCATCTCGCCCGCGGCACCAATTGCCTCCGCCACGACGCCATCGTCGCCGTCGCCTCGCTCCCCGACAACGCCCTCCTCCCGCCCGTCACGCCCGAGCTGGCCGGCGAACTCCCGGCCGACCTGCTGCGCTACACGTTGCCGAGCCGTTATTGCGATTCGGACAAACTCACCAATTTCGCCTGGGAGAAATTCGGCCACACCACGCACGGCCTCCCGCGCGTCGACGCCATCAGCCGCTGGGTCCACGAAAACATCGAGTATCGCTACATGTCCGGCCGCCCCGATCTCTCCGCGTGGGACATCGTGCAACGCGGCTACGGCGTCTGCCGCGATTTCGCCCACGTCGCGATCGCGCTCAACCGCACCTTCAATCTCCCCGCGCGCTACGTCACCGGCCATCTGCCCGACATCGGTTTTCCCGATCCGGAAAACCACATGGATTTTCACGCCTACGCCGAAGTCTACGTCGGCGGCCACTGGTTCACCACCGACGCCCGTTTCCACGTGCCGCGCATCGGCCGCATCAAACTCTCCTGCGGCCACGACGCCGTCGACGGCGCCTTCTCCACGATCTACGGCGGCGCGCTCCTCACCTCGTTTCAAGTCTGGGCCTACCAAGTCGCCCGCGGCACCGTCGGCGTCGGCGACCCATTGGATTTCTCCCGTCGCCTCGACAACCGCACCTTCATCCAAACCGAGCCGCCCTATCAGCTTGAGAGGATACCTGGGTAGGAAGCCTGCCGGCCGGCGATTCAGGATATTGTCCGTAGCCCGCATCCAGCACACTCTCTCGGACAAATCTATTTTCACCGAGCGCACTGAGGTCCCAACCGAGGACACGGACCGAAACACCTTGTCCGCCCTGTGTCCTCTGTGGGCTGGGCTCCGTGTCCTCTGTGACAAAAACTCTGGTCAAGCTGCGCGGGAAATATCCGGGCTGGCCGTGCGCTGAAATCGCCTCCCCGCGCCGCGCCCCTCCGGCATGGTAGGGTAATACCCCATCGCTATTTCCCGCGCGCGGGAGTTTAATCATCCCAGACGACCGTTCGTCCGGCGACGATCCACGGTCGTGCAACCAAATTGAGCGCGGCGGCCACGTGGACGGTTCCATGCGAAAAATGTCCCGTGGACACACTCCAACTTTAATGCCGGCCCACTCAACTCCCCCTTCTCCTCCGCCACTCGCTGGCCCCCTTACCGCTCCCTCCCCGCTCCGGCCGGGAGCCGCCGTCGTCGGCACCGCCCTCGTATGAAATCCCGCAGCCCGAAATCCTCCGCGGCCCGCGTGGCCGTGCGCTGCCCCATCGTCGGCATCGGCGCCTCGGCCGGCGGCCTCGAAGCCTTCACGCAATTGTTGCAACACCTCCCGGTCGATACCGGCTTCGGCTTCGTGTTCGTGCAGCACCTCGATCCGCAGCACGACAGCGTGCTTGCCCAGCTCTTGGCGCGGGCCACCGCCATGCCCGTGCACGAGGCGGCGCACAACCAGCGCGTCGTGGCCGACCACGTCTATGTGATTCCGCCCAATACGAGTCTCGGCATCGAGCGCGGCATCCTGAAGCTCCGCGCGCGCTCCCCGCATCGGGTCGTCCCGCGTGCGATCGACAATTTTTTCGAAGCCCTCGCCAAAGACCAATGTGAGCGCGCCATCGGCGTCATCCTCTCGGGCAACGCCAGCGACGGCACCCTCGGCCTCGAGGCCATCAAGGCCGAGGGCGGGCTTACCTTCGCCCAAAACGACTCCGCCCGCTTCGGCTCTATGCCGCGCAGCGCCGTCGCCGCCGGCTGCGTCGATTTCGAACTCCCGCCGGCCCGCATCGCCCGGGAAATCGCGCGCATCGGCCGCCACCCCTATATCTCCGGCCGCTCCGCCGCCCGCGCCGCGCACGACCGCTCCACCGCACCCACCGTGCTACCCGCGCCGTCCGCCGCCGCGTCCGCCACCGCGCAGACCGGCGCCGATTCGGACGGCTACCGGAAAATCATCGCGCTGCTCCGCCATCACACCGGCGTCGATTTCTCGCTCTACAAATCCACCACCATCCTCCGCCGCATGACCCGGCGCACCGTGCTCAACCGGCACGATACCCTCGCCCGCTACGCCGATTTTCTGAAGGGCAACACCAAGGAACTCGACGCGCTCTACGCCGACACGCTCATCAACGTCACGAGTTTCTTCCGCAACGCCGATGCGTTTCTCGCGCTGCAAAAGCACGTCTTCGCGCCCCTGCTCCACCGGCGGGACCACGCGCCCGTCCGCGTCTGGGTGCTCGGCTGCTCGACCGGGCAGGAGGCCTACTCCCTCGCCATCGCCTACGCGGAGCTCGCGCAAAAAAATCCGCGCGCCCGCAAACTTCAGATCTTCGCCACCGATCTCAACGAGGCGAATCTCGAGCGGGCCCGCCACGGCCTCTACGCCAAAACGCTCGTGCAGGATGTCTCGCCCGAGCGCTTGCGCCGCTTTTTCACCGAGGAGGCCGGCGGCTTCCGCATCGTCAAGTCCCTGCGCGAATCCATCATCTTCGCCCGCCACAATCTCATCGGCGATCCGCCCTTTTCCCGGATGGATCTCATCAGTTGCCGCAATGTGCTGATCTACCTCGAGCCGAGCCTGCAGAAAAAAACCCTCCCCGCGTTTCACTACGCCCTCAAGCCCGGCGGCTGTTTGTTCTTGGGCGCCTCGGAGTCCATCGGCGCGTTCACCGATCTGTTTTCCCTGTTGGATAAACGACGGAAAATTTTCGTCCGCAAGGCGGCGCCCACGCCGGCCTTCCAACTCCCGCTGGTGCAGCCGCGCACCGCGCGCCCCGTGTCCGCCCGCACCCCGCGCCTTGCCCCGGTGCCGGGCCGCGGCCCCGATACGTTTCGTGGCGTGCTCTCCGCCGAGCGCGAGGCCGACCGCGTGATGGTCAACCAATTTGCTCCGCCGAGTGTCCTCATCGATGCCGAGTTCGGCATTTTGCAATTCCGCGGCCCCACCGGCGAATACCTGGAGCCGCCCACCGGCAAAGCGAGTCTTCACCTCCTGAAGATGGTCCGCGAAGGCCTCTTGCTGCCGCTCCGGGCTCTCCTCACCCGCGCCGCCAAACAACACCGGACGGCTCGCCATGAAAACGTTCCCTACCTCCTGAACGGGCAATCCAGGCTGGTAAACATCGAGGTCGTGCCGCTGAAAAATCTCCCGGAGCGCCGCTATCTCGTGCTGTTCGAAAATCCCGCGAAACCGCTGCGCACTCTGTCCGCCGAAGCCGTCGCCGCCGTGCGGCCGGTCGGCGCCCTCGGGAAAAAAGCGGCGGCGAGCCGCCTCGTCAGCGTGGAACGCGACCTCGCCGAGACCCGCGATTTTATCCAATCCATGCAGGAGCAGCAGGAGGCGGCCAACGAAGAGCTCCAGGCCTCCAACGAAGAGGGCCAGTCGGCCAACGAAGAGTTGCAAAGTCTCAACGAAGAGCTCGAAACCTCGAAAGAGGAACTCGAGTCCACCAACGAGGAACTCACCACCGTCAACGAGGAGCTGGCCGGCCGAAACTCCGAGCTCAGCCTGCTCAACAGCGATCTCACCAATCTCCAGTCGGCCGCCCATCTCGTCGTCTTGGTCTTCGGTCGCGATCTGCGCATCCGGCGCTTCAGCGCGCAGGCGGAAAAACAGTTTTCGCTGCACGCCGGCGATGTGGGGCGCCCGCTCCACAGCGTCCGCCACGGTCTCGACCTGCCCGATTTGGAGGCCCTCGTCGCCGAGGTCATCAAATCGGTGCGCGAGTGCGAAAGCGAGGTGCAGGACAAGGATGGGCATTGGTTCTCCCTGCGCGTGCGCCCCTACGTCACCGCCGATAACAAGGTCGATGGCGCCGTCCTCTTGCTCATGGATATTCATGCGAGCAAACTGGCCCAACGTGAGGTCCTGCACGCCCGTGATTTCGCCGAAGCCGTCATCACCACCGTGCGCGATCCGCTTCTGATTTTGGACGGCAAATTTTGCGTCCAGAAGGCTAACGAGGCGTATCTGCGGACCTTTCAGCTCACGGCCGCTCAAGTCATCGGGAAGAAGTTTTTCGAGCTGCACCGCCACTCCGTCCCCACCGCCAAACTGCGTGCCCTGCTGGAAGACGTGCTGCCCCGGCACAGCAGTTTCGACAATTTCGAGCTCACGCGGACCTTTCCCCGCATCGGCCTCCGCTCCTTTCTCATCAACGCTCGGATCTTGCGCCAAGACGCCGGGCACCGCGAAAAAATCCTGCTCGGCCTCCGGGACATCACTCAACGCCAGCAGCGGGACGTCGCGCTGCAGGCGGCCCGGGCCGAATTGGCCCGGCACGCCGGGCAGCTCGAAGACATGGTCCGCCGGCGCACCGCGCAATTGACCGCGGCCAACCGCCGGCTCGAAACCTCCGTGCAAACCGTCAGCCAGGGCAAAGAGGAACTTCGCGTCCTCCTGAAGGAGTCGCAGTTCATGCAGGAGAAAATGCGGCACCTCACGCACCAGGTGCTCTCGGCCCAGGAAGCCGAGCGCCGCAAAATCAGCCGCGAGTTGCACGACCACGTCGTGCAAACCCTCGTCGGCATCAATGTGGAGCTCGCCGCCCTCGGCGCCGCCGCCGACCTCGGCACCACTGCGCTGAAGGCGAAGATCGCCCGCACCCAGCGGCTCGTGGAAAAATCCGTGAACGACGTGCACCAATTTGCCCGCGAGCTCCGCCCCGCCGTGCTCGACGACCTCGGCCTCATTCCCGCACTCCACGCCTATATCAAAATTATGTCCGCTCGAAATAATCTTAAAATCAACCTGTCCGTTTTCTCCGGCGTGGAAGAGCTCCACGGTGACAGCCGCACCGTGCTCTACCGGATCGCGCAGGAGTCGCTCACCAACGTCGTTCGCCACGCGCACGCCAGCGCCGTCGCCGTCAGCATCCGCCGTCTCGACGGCATCGTGCGCATGGATGTGCACGACAACGGCAAATCCTTCGCCGTGGCCCAAATGCTCTCCGCCCGCACCAACAAGCGCCTCGGCCTGCTCGGCATGAGGGAGCGCGTGGAGATGGTCGGCGGCACCTTCCACATCGAGTCCGCCCCCGAGCAGGGCACCACCGTCCGGGTCGAGCTGCCGTGGACGAAAGGCGGTGCCCAATGAGCACCGCCAAAAAAATTACCGTGGTCCTCGCCGAGGACCACGCCGTCGTCCGCCAGGGCCTCCGCACGCTGCTGGAGACCGACGGCCATTTCGAAATCGTCGGTCAGGCCCAAAACGGTCGCGAAGCCATCGAATTGGCCGCCCTGCTCCGCCCCGATGTGATCCTCATGGATATCGCGATGCCCGTGCTCAACGGCTTCGAAGCCACCCGGCAAATCCTCGCCGCCAATTCCTCCGCCAAGGTGCTCATCCTCTCCGCCCACAGCGACGAGGAATACGTCGAGCGCATGACGACCGTCGGCGCCCTCGGCTTCCTCGAAAAGCAAACCTCGGCCGAGATCCTCACCCACGCGATCCGCGAGATCGCCGCGGGCAAAACGTTCTTCAGCCCGGCCATCGCCAAGCGCGTCGCCGAGGCGAAAAAGCGCTCGCGTGATCGCGACGGCATCCCGCGGCCCAACGCCGTGCGCCTCACCTCGCGCGAAAACGAGGTGCTCCAGCTCGTCGCCGAAGGCCAGGCCAACAAACAGGTCGCCGCCACCCTCGGCATCAGCATCAAGACGGTGGAAAAGCACCGGCAGCACGTGATGGACAAACTCAACATCCACGAAACCGCCGGGCTCACCCGCTACGCGATCAGCCAGGGCATCATCGAGGGCGGCGTGCAGGTCACGATCCTCTGAACGCAAAAAGGCCGCGCCGGAAATTCCGGCGCGGCCTCGGCCGTGGCTTTTACGATGCAGCCCTCTGGCCCGGAGGTAGGAGCCTGCTTGCAGGCGATCCAATCCCCACGTCCGTTAATTTTCTGACTTTTCCGGAACGTGGGCACGGGCGTCCCGCCCGTGAGTTTGAATCTGTTTCTCAAGCGACGTTGGTATGGCTCCCGCCTTGGCCACCTTCAGGTATGATTTTTCCGATCAGCGTGACGCGGTCTTTCCGATGGTGATCTGGTTGTCGACGAGCTCCAGGCGGGAGTTGGCGATCGCGATCTCGCCGATCTTCACTTTGTCCTCAGCAGTCGGCACCCACCCGCGGAGGGTCACCCGGCCATTGATCGTGCCGATCTCGACGTTGCGTCCGTTGAGCTTCGCGGCGCGAATGCCTTTGCTGATGGCTACGGTGCGGTCGATGTCGAAGTAGCTGTGGCCCTGCTCAAGCGCGCCCCGGGTGCGCGGACCTTTGTAGGCCTCTTGTTCAGAGAAGTCATCGTTGCCGAACGCGGCTTCCGTGAAGACGAAGCGGGGCTCGTCCGCGTATTCGAGTTTGGTGTCGTCAAGCAGCAGCGCGTCGCGCTCGTCGTTGAAGGTCAGCGCCGTCGCGGGAATGATGCTCTTCGTTTTGAAATTACCCGGCGCGATCACGATTACGTTCACGATCCGGCCCTTGGGAATATCGAACGAGAGCGACCAGACCTTGCCGAATTTGACGCCCTGGAAATTCCCCACGGGCATGTCGACAATCTTGGTGCTGCGTTCGACGTAGCCGAGCGAGACCTTCGGGCGGGTGGCGTTGGCGTTGGCCACGGCGCCCGGCACGAGAAAATACGGCTCCTGGTCGAAGTGCGCATAGGCCTCGGTGATTTTTTCGGCGCGCCCGTGATCTTTCCACTTCTTGAGATCGATGCCGGGCGCGGCCTTGAACTCCTCTGCGCTGATATTGAGCCGGTAGACGCGGTTGAGCGCATCGGGGAAGAAAGCCCGCGGCGGCACGGCCACGATCTTGTTGTCCACTTTGAGCGAATCGTCGGACACCACCAGCACCTCGACGATGCGGCCGTTCACGAGATCGATCGCCAGTTCCTTGATCCGGCCGAGCGACTCGTCCTGGAAATTGAAGATCTCGATTTTATTGAATTCATCGAAGGATTTTTCCTTCCCGAGTGGCGTCGGGGAGGGATCGTTTTGGGCCGAAGCCGGGAGCACAGCGGCGCAGACCAGCAGCGCGCTGCAGAGGATACGTGGGTCTAGTTTCATAGGATATGTTAACGTGTGCGGCGGAATCGGCCCGGAGCGGGTTGCTGAAGCCTCGCCGCCTTTCGTTGTCACAACTTACCGCATACCCGCGCCCGCCGGTATGGGGTCTAACCCGGCACCGCTCTAATTTTCCCCGTCGCCCTCTCATAAAAATCCGGGCGGCAGGTAAACGCCCCATAGGCCGCCCGCCACGCCGCGGCCCAAAAATATCGCCGTGAGGCCGCCTCGGATACGCGATCACCCCGCCTCACGACACCTGGATTTTACACAGACGGCACGGAGCCCGTGCGACTCCCGCCTTGCCCGGATTCGGACCCGCCTATGCGCAGACCGCTTCGATGCCGCCGGACGGACGGAGGGGCTCGAACCAACCCGCGGGCTGCGGATCGGCACCGAACTCCGGACAAGCGGCGGCGAGCAATGTCCGCAGGCTCGCGCGGGCGCGGGCGATGCGGCTTTTCACTGTGCCGACGTTGATCCCGAGCTCGTCGGCGATCTCCACGTAAGAACGGTGCAACAAATTCCGCATCGTCAAAATCTCCCGCTGCCTCTCCCCGAGCTGCTCCATGCACGTGGCCACCAGCGCCGCAAATTCGTCCGCCATCACGGTTCGCGCCGGCCCCGCTTCGCTGGAGGCGATCAGATCCGCAAACGTCGCGGATTGGTTTTCCCCGATGGGCACGTCGAGCGAATCGTTCGTATGCCGCCCCCGCCGGACCGAATGCCAGTAGCGGTTGCGCGAAAGATTCAGGGCGATGCGGTGCAGCCACGTCGCGAGCGAGGAGTCGCCCCGGAATTTCGCGAGGCCGCGATGCGCCCGCAAAAACGCATCCTGCGCGACCTCTTCGGCATCCGCGTGGTTGCGCAGCATCGTGTAGGCGATCGCGAACAGGCGCTCCCGGTAACGCGCGACGATCTCGACGAAGGCCGGCTCCCCGCCGGCGTTGAACTGGCGCACCAACTCCGCGTCGATTTTCGCCTCCGCCTGGGCGAGGAGTGCCCGGGCGGAAATGCTGCGGACAGTGGGCGAGGAGCCGGAGATTTCGTAGGTGGCGATCATGCCGGTAAGCTACCCGACTCACCTCGCCCCGCCTATGGGGTCTAAAGCTGACCGACCCGGTTAATTCCGATGCGCTTTCAGGATGAGATTAGCCGGCGCACTGGTAGGAGCCTGCTGGCGGTTCCTCGCTGTTTTCAGTGGATCGATGGTGCCTTGGTCGGAAGCCCCGAAGGGGCGTGATTCGATAGCCCAGGGCATCGCCCTGGGAATCGAATTGATGAAATTTTTTCGCCCTGAAGGGGCGACACCACCGTGTTCAACGTGTTGTTCCGCCCTTTCAGGGCTTGGATTTTCCTGTGAACGTTTCCCAGGGCGTCGCCCTGGGCTGTCAATTTTTCGCCCCTTTGGGGCTCCCGGCCGCCGACTGCTACCCACTGAAAACAACCAGGAGCCTGCTGGCAGGCGGTTCAGGAGGTTGTCCGTCGCCGTGCGCTGAAATCGCCTCATCTTAAACGCGAACGAGACGACGCGCTTCCGCATCGTTCACACCGCCGCCGGCGCACCGCCGGGTAGCTGCCGCCGAATCGCCGCCAGCAGCGCCGGGGGATGATAGGGTTTGTTCAAAAATTCCGCGATCACCCCGGCTTCGGTCTCGGCGGGCCGTCCCTCCGGATCGAGTCCGCTCGATGCGATCACGCGCACGTCGGGATACCGCCGGTGCACTTCCCGCGCGAGCGTCAGGCCGTCCATCACGGGCATCATCAAGTCGGTAAACACGATTTTCACCTCTGCCGCATTCGCGGCGAGCACCGCGATTCCCTCCCGGCCGTTATTGGCCGTCAACACGCGGTAGCCGCGCCGCTCCAGACAGAGCCGCACCGCGACCACGATCGACGCCTCGTCATCGACCACGAGAATGGTCTCCCCCGCCCCGTTGGCGTGATCATCGGCATCCGGCACCGCCCCCGGGATGACGCCATCGGGCGTGGCCGGCAGATAAACATGAAACGCGGAACCGTGCCCCGGTTCGCTGTAGACGGTGATAAATCCCCCGTGGCTGCGGACGATACCGAGCGTGGTCGAGAGGCCCAGCCCGGTGCCCGCACCGATGGGCTTCGTCGTGAAAAATGGATCGAAGATCCGCTCCAGGTTCGCGCGGGGAATTCCGTGCCCCGTATCGCGCACGCTGAGCAAAACGTAAGGACCGTCGAGTGCCTCGGCGCCAAACTGGGTGTCGTGCTTTTCCAACTGCACGTTTTTCGCCGTCACCGTGAGGGTCCCGCCGGCGGGCATCGCATCGCGGGCGTTCACGCAGAGATTCATCAGCACTTGGTGCAGTTGCGTCGCATCGGCCACGATCGGCCAGAGGTCCCGCGGAATATCGTCGATCCACGTGAGGTTGCGCGGAAAGGTCTCTCGCGCGATCCCGGCCATCTCCTTGACGAGATGGCGGACCTGCATGCTGACGCGATCGCCCTCGATGCCGCGGCTGAACGTGAGCAGTTGCCGGATCACCTCGGCGCCGCGGCGCGCCGCACTCTCGATCAGCCCGAGCAGTTCCCGGTCGCGGGACTCGGCGAGTTTTTCGCGCAGCAATCCGGCGGCCATCAGGATCGGCGCGAGGATATTGTTGAGATCGTGCGCGATGCCGCCCGACAGCGTGCCGATCGCCTCCAGCCGTTGCACGCGGAGCAATTTTTCCTCGAGCTGCTTTTTTTCGGTGATGTCGGATAGAAAAATGAGCCGCGCCCGCGGCCGGCCCGTCTGGGCGCGCACCAGTGTCATGCGGCAATCCAGGATCAGTTTGCGACCCTCCCGGGTTTGCGCGCGCACCTCGCCGTTCCAGAAACCCGTCTGCTCGACCACCGCCCGGAGTGTCGCAAGCAAGGCGGCATCGCGGATGCCGAGCACCTCGTCCAACGATAGCCCGCGGGCCTCGTCCGCCGACCAGCCAAAGATGCCCTCGGCGCCAGGGTTCCAGAAGGAAACCTTGTTCGCGAGACTCTCGACGATCACACCCTCGTGCGAGTTCGCGAGGATCTCGGCCTGCTCGGAAAGCTGCCGCTCGGCGAGTTTGCGCGCGGTGATGTCGCGGATGTTGCACTGGATCACTTTCTCACCGTTCACGAGGTAGACGTTGCTGATGAACTCCACATCGAAGCGCGTGCCACCGGCCGTCTCGAGGGGCTTGTCCTCGTAGCGGATGTATTCGTTTTGCTGTAGCTCCGCGAAATTCGCTTTGCTCCCCACGATGTCCTTGAACGGCCCCAGCTCCCAGATCGCCCGACCGAGAAATTCTTCGCGCGAAAAGCCGAGCCGCTCGATCAGATAGGGATTCACGTCGACGACCATCCCGCTCTCGGCATCAAGAATCAGGATACCGTCTTTCGCACTCTCGAACAGCCGGCGATACCGCAGCTCCGACGCGTGCAGTTTCGCCTCCGTCCGGGCCAGCGCCGCTCGGCGGATCTCGTTCACGTCGCCAGGTGCAGAATCAGGGATGTTCATAGGGAAGAGTGTGGCCGCCATCATAGCCCCCGCGTGCCTCACCGCTATGGGGCGATGGCCCACCGCCGACAGCCTTCGATCCAGCCGGCCTTTCGGTAGGTCAGTGCCCCATATCGGCGCGGCGCCGAACGGGCTACTGTGACCACCTCAACCCATGAAAACCAAAACGATTGCCGTCCTCCTTGCCCTCACCCTCACCGCGAGCCCGCTCGCGCTTTTCGCTTCCTCCGCCACCGATCGCAAAATCGAAGCCGCCGCCGAGGCCTCCTATAACTACCGCACCGTCCTCGAAAACAACGTGAAGGTGAAAGTCAAAGACGGCATCGTCACGCTAACCGGCGTCGTGCAGGACAAGGATGATCGCGCCCTCGCCGTCGACACCGTCGAGAATCTCCCCGGCGTCACCGCCGTGCATAACGAGATCACGATCAAGTCCGAGTATCCCGAACGCTCCGATAAATGGATGGCGCTTAAAATCCGTAGCCGCCTCCTCGTGAAGTCCAACGTCAGCGTCGCCACCACCACCGTGGCCGTCGACGACGGCGTCGTCACCCTCACCGGCACCGCCGAAAATATCGCGCAGAAAGAGCTCACCGCCATCTACACGAAAGACATCGAAGGCGTAAAATCCGTCCGCAACGAACTCCTCGTGCGCCCGTCCGACGTCGGCGCCACCATCGGCGAAAAGATCGACGATGCCTCGATCACCACGCAGGTGAAATACGCCCTCCTCAGCCACAAGGCCACCAGCGCCCTCCACACCAAGGTCACCACCATCGACGGCGTGATCACGATCACCGGTGAGGCCGCCTCCGACGCGGAAAAATCGCTCGTCACCAAACTCGCCCAAGACGTGCGCGGCACCAAATCCGTGACGAATGCGATGACCGTAAAGAGCTGAGCTGTCTCCCGGCACTCGTCAGATGCACACGAAAACCAAAGCCCGCCTCGGCGGCCAGCAACCCACCATCCGGCTCGTGAAGCCGCTGCGCCTCCGCGACGTGACCAACCGGTCCGCCGCCGCGAACAGCGCCCGCCGCCGCGGTATGATTGCAGCCGCGGCGGGCCTCGCGCCGTCCCTGCCCTCCTCCCATTTCCCGTCAACCCCGGCTGCAAGCCCACCCTCACCATGAAAACCAATATCGGACTCAACGACGTTGCCCGGCTCGAAGTCGGTCAAATCCTCAACCTGCTCCTCGCAGATGAATTTGTGCTCTACGCCACGACGCGGGATTATCACTGGAACGTCACCGGCCCGGAGTTCCGCAGCCTGCACCAGCAGTTCGAAGAACAATATGACCAGATCGCCGGCTGGATCGACGATGTCGCCGAGCGTGCCCGCGCCATCGGCGTCGGCGCCCGCGGCAACTTCGCCGATCTAGCCAAAGCCGCGCGCTCGTCCGCCGATCCCGGCATCGACCTCCCGGCCGAGCACATGCTCGCCGAGTTGCTCGCCCTGCATGAGGAGATGGTCGTGCAGCTCCGCTCCGACAGCGAGGCGTGCCTCGAGCGCTACAAGGACGCCGGCACGGCAGATTTCCTCACCGGCCTGATGGAAAAACACGAAAAGGCCGCGTGGATGCTCCGCGCCCAACTCGAAACCGAAGAAGCCGAAGCGTCGTAATCCCAAACCTCCAACCTACTTTCCCATGAACAAACCCATCTCCCTCGCTCTCCTCGTCGGCGGCATCATCGCCATCGTCTACGGTATCGCCGCCAACGACTCCGTCGGCTCCGGCTTCTCCCGGTTCTTTACCGGTTCGCCCACGGACAAAACCATGTGGCTGCTCATCGGCGGCGCCATCGCCACCGTCGTGGGCGGCGTCGGTGTGTTGGGCGGCTCGAAATCCTCCTGACCTCTTCCGCCCATGCTCAACTACGCCGTCATTTTCCTCCTGATCGCCCTCGTCGCCGGTGTGCTCGGCTTCGGCGTCATCGCCGGCACCGCCGCCTCCATCGCCAAGGTGCTCTTCGTCATCTTCCTCGTGCTCTTCATCGCGTCACTCTTTCGCGGTGCGAAGCAACCATGAAGCCAGTCCCTGCCCAGTCCGTTTCCCTTAACCCTTCAGTCCTATGAAAAACAAAATCGAATCCACTGCCCACACACCTCAAGACCTGCTCGACGAGCTCAAAACCCTCGTTTCCGAAGCAGAAAAAATGATCGGTGACTCGCTCACCGAACAATCCGAAGACGCTATTAATGCGTTGCGCGCGCGTTTCGACGCCACGCAGGAGCGCCTTGGTGAGCTCTGTGTGAGCGCCCGTAAAAAAGTCGTCGCCGGCGCCCGCTACACCGACGAGACCATCCGTGCGAATCCCTACCAGTCGCTCGCCATCGCGGCCGGCGTCGGCCTGCTCGTCGGCGTGCTCTTGGGGCGTCGCACCAAATAGTTCGCCGACCATGCCCTCGGCTCCCTCCGGCTCCACCGGTTTTGTCGATTCCTTCCGCGTGCTCGGCGCCAGTCTGCTGGGCTCGCTGGAGGATCGGCTGGAACTGTTTTCCGTCGAATTGCAGGAGGAGAAATTCCGCCTGATCCAACTGTTTGTTTGGATCAGCGCGGCGATTTTCACCGGGATCATGGCGATCGCGTTCGCCAGTCTCACCCTGGTTTACCTCTTCTGGGAAAGCGCCCGCCTGGCCGTGCTGTGCGGCATCACCGTGGCCTACACCGCGGCGTTTGTAGCCATGATCGTGGCGTGTCGCCGCTTCATCGCCCGCCAACCGAAACCCTTTGCCGCCACCCGCCAGGAAATCGGCGAAGACCGCACATGTATCCGCAGCAAGAACTGACCCGCCTCGCGGCCCACAAGCTCGCCTTGAGGAGCCGCATCGCGGCGCGCCGCATCGCGTGCAGTGATGCCGTGGCCCACCTCGCCCAACCCGTCGCGTGGTTGGATCGCCTGCTGGCCATCTGGCGGCAGCTCGCCCCGATGGCAGCCGTTGCCGCCATCCCACTCGGCGCTCTCGCGCAGCGTTTGATTTTCCCCCGTCACCGCCTCCTCGGCGCGCTCCTGCGCTGGGGTCCCCTCGCCTACCGCGCCTTGCGCCGCCTCGGCGCGCGCCCGCGGGCCTGATTCCAATTCGCTTTCGACCCGAGTCTTACTGGCTTGGAGGTAGGAGCCTGCTTGCAGGCGATTTTCACGTCCTGAATCGCCTGCGAGCAGGCCTCCTGGAGAAAGCCATCCTCGGGCCACCTTGAAGGAACTTGGCATAAATGCCCCGCCAGTGCGCGGTGTTGCCTTACCCAGTTTGTAATTCGCATCACGAGGAATTTGCGATTCGGCGATTCGTCGCGAGTCGTGTGGCAGGACGAATAAGGGGTGGGTCGTTCGAACAACAGACGATTGTCAGAAAGATGGGGTCAGAAAGATGAGTAGCGTTCTGCTGCCTTCATATTTCTGCCCCCATTTTTCTGACATTGTTGCCTTCAACGTCGGTTGCGGCGCCGCCGCGCTGGGTTCCTCCGGTTTTACTCTGTGTCGAAAAGCTAACGCCGTCCGTGCGGTGGATGCAGATAAATCCCGATGCTCGTTTCGACGTGCGGGCCGCGATACCAATGATGGCCGTCCATCCACGGATCATCGAGAAACCACGGATCGCGATGAGGGCCGTAGTAAACGCCGTTGCTCATCCCGATATAGCCGTCGGTAAAACAACCCGTCAGCGCGCCCACGCAGCCGATGAGCAAGAGGCGTCGCAGCCAAATTTTAGAGGGAGCTTTCATGGGCGGTTGGCGGGGTTGGCGTGACCTGCGTATTCGACGAGCCCGATCGAGCCGCCGGTAGCGTCACCTACGATGGCAAAACGGCTCTCATAGGCCACGGCGCGCGGCGTCAACAACACCTCGCCCCCGAGGCGAGTCGCGCGGACCAACGCCGCGTCGAGATCCGCCACTCGCACCACCCCGAGCCAACCCGACTGGGCATCGTCGCGAATCGGCAGCGAAGTCACCCCCGCCCGCGCGAGGCCGCCACTTGAGAGAATGAGATCTTCCCTCCGCTCCGTCCGCAGATCGGCCGCGATCTCGTAGCCAAAAATATCGTGATAAAACACCGCCGCGACGCGCGGGCTGCGCACGTAGAGTTCAAACCAGTTCCAGTCACCGGGCCGCGGCTCGACGTCCGGCGCATCGCCGGACCACGACTGCAGCACGCCGACCGTCGCCCCTTCGTTGTCCGCAATGATCGCCTGGATACCGCGGTGGGGAAACTCCCGCGCGCCGGCGCGCACTTGGCCGCTCGTGGCCGCGACCGCTTTGAGCGTCGCCGCCAGATCCGTCACGGCGAGATAGCCGATCCAGCGCGAGGGCCGCGGGGACTTCGCCGATGGCCGAGTAACGAGGCCCGCGACCGGCGTCCCGCCATTGCTGAATACGGTGTAGTTCCGCCCGTTGAATGGGGTGGCGACCGCCGTCCAGCCGAACAGCCCGCAATAGAACGCGGTGGCGGCCACCGGATCGGTGGTGAAGAGATCCGCCCAAACGAATTTCCCCGGACGTTGTTCATTCGTCGCCGGCGCATTGAGCGGTGGAAACGCCGCAGTGGATTGCGGGGCCGAGTAGCCGCTACCGAATGCGCTCGTGAACACGAGCAAGACGGCCAGTCGGCGGGAACGAGTTTCGAGGCGCATAGGAATGAGGGGATAGAAGGTTTTGCCGCGTGGCGTGCGGACAAGTTCGCTACGGATGGAAGATAGTGCGCGCCGGGTTTTCGCGAAATGGGGTGTTGACCGCCCTTGGGCAGAGCGGCGCTGGCCGCCGCGCGCCGCCCGAATTCACGAGGCGAGCGCAAGTCTCGCCAAAACTTCGTGGCTGGCAAAAGCGGCGTCATCGGGTGCGCACGGCGCATCCAAGACGGCGAGTTGGCGTTCCAGTTCCGTTTCGCCGGTCAGCTCGCGTTTGGCCTGTTCGTAGTCGGCCTGAGTGACATGGGGCGGCGTGCGGCCGGCGCGCAGGGCGAGCTCGTGCGTGCGCACGCGGACCTTCTCACGCGAGGCGAGGCGAAGGCCGGAAAACACCGGCGCGAAAATGCGAGCGCCAGAAAAGTCGATTTGCATGGGGATAAAAAATTCAGGGAAACTCACGGGAAATAAAAACGGAACGCGATCGCGGCGCGTTCCGTCGAGTCATTGGGGCGGCCATCCGGCGCGGCTCCCGCGTTCGGCGGGTGCCGGCCCCGGAGATTTGGCCTCAGGCGCCGGCGAACGCCACGTGGTTGTCCGTGGTGTTTTTAATATCTTCCTTCGTCAGGCGCACGAAGATCTTCGAATCCGGATAGCTGATGCTCTTCACTTTCCCCACCTGGATCAGCACGTGTTTGCCCGAATACCACGGGCCCGTCTCGACGACGAGTTCGCGAATCATCCAGCTCTTGTCGTCCATCATGAAACCCGTGACCGCGCCAGCGACACCGTCCGTCGTCTCCACCTCGTATCCGTTCACGGCCTTGGTGCTGCGGAGGTGGACATCGTCCCATTGGGTATAGTCGTAGGCGCGCCAGTTGTCCGACGCCGTCGAAGGCCCGATGACCGGATAGCTGCCGGTGCCCCAAGTGTCACCGCCCTCCCAATACGTGGGCCAGCCATAGTAGCGGTAATAGTTCTCTTCATATTGGCGCGAGACCGGGCGGTGGGTGTCAACCGACGGACTGTTTTCAATCTGCTTCCGCGTCAGATTTACCGGCAGGATCTTCTCCTCCTGATCGAAGCGGCTGAACGCATGCGGCGAGAGCAGCACGGAGCGTCCCGTGAGCCAGGAGCCCGTATCGACCACCGCGTAGCGCACCGCCCACGTCTTGTCGTCGAAGTAAAAGTCTTTCACGTGCCCGATCTCACCATTCGAGGCCGCCAGCTTCCGATCGTAGATTCTCTTGATGTTGATTAGCATAAATCTCCTTTGGTTGTTGCCTGTCGGACCCTCCGGGACGGTAGCGATCCTCGCTGTAACAGTATCTCGGATGCGCCGAGTCGCCTATGGGGTTTAACCCGGTTCCCGCGGAAACACGTCGTCGTTTCGGCGATTTTTTCCGCGGGGCTCCGGCGTTTATTCGGTCGGAAATCCGCCGGCCAGAGCGCGCTGCGAAGCCGCCTTGGCCACCCGGTTTTCCTCGGTGCGCCGAATGTCCGCCATCGTGAGGTGCACGACGACCTTGGATTGCTCGTAGCTGACCTCGGACACTTTGGCCGGCGAAATGAGGATCTCCTTGCCGGCATACCAGTGGCCCGTTTCCACCACGAGTTCGCGAATCGTCCAGCTCTTGTCGTCCACCATAAATCCCGTCACGTGCCCGATGGCGCCGTCGCTGGCTTGGATGTGGTAGCCCTGCACAGAGAGCGCGCTCTGAAGATGTTTGTCGGCCCGGTGATGATGCGGCCCGAGCGCTGCCAGTTCATCGCCCGACGGCGGGGTGACCACGGGAAAGCTCCCGAGCCCCCACATGCCCGCGCCTTCCCAATACGCCGGCCAACCGTAATAGCGGTAGTAGTCGACCTCGTATTGGCGCGAGACCGGGCGGTGCGTTTCAATCGAGGGACTTTCCTCGATCCGTTTCCGCGTGAGCTTCACGGCGAGCGTTTTCTCGTCGCGGTCGAAGGCGCCGAACGCATGCGGAGAAATCAACACGAGCCGGCCGCTCAACCAGCCGCCGGTGTCGGCCACCAGGTAGCGCACGACCCACGTTTTGTCGTCGAAGTAGAAGTCGCGGATGTGACCGATGTCACCATCGGTGGCGGCGAGTTTGTAACCGTAGATGGCCTGAGTTTTGAGGAGCATAAGTATTTTTGATTTGGGTTGCGGACGGAGAAACAGGGCGGGCGGAGCGCGGCCTTACGGACCGCGGAGGAAACGGACCTCGGCGCGCAGGCGTTCCACCTCGCGTTTCAGGCCGCAGATCAGGCGGAGCGTTTTCCGGTCGACGCTGTGGTGGCGGCGGTAGTCCTCAAAACGCCGCAGCTCAAAGAGCGCATCGTCATCGAAGACCAGTTCGGCCCCGGGTTGCGCCCACGCCTCACCGCACAAACCCAGCCGACAATAATAACGCAGCATCTCGGGATGCAGGTCTGCGAGGCGCGCCGCCTCTTCCAACCAATAGGTCGCAGACACAGGGGCCGACCTACCGAGCAGGATCAGCGAATAAACTTCGGGTTGCTGGAATTTTTTCATAGTTCACTCCTGGGTTTAAAGGTGGAAAGCGCCGCCAACTGCGCCCACAGCGCCCGCTCTTCAGGCGACACCGTGGACGGCGTGCGAATCCGTAGCGTCGCGTAAACATCGCCGCGCGTGCCATCCGCCTTGGGGAGGCCGAGACCGCGCAGGCGCAGTTGGCTGTCGCCGGCCGATCCCGGCGGCACGCGCAGCGTCGTCCGGCCGTCGAGCGTGGGAATCTTTGCCTGCACGCCGAGCACCGCTTCCCACGGAGCCACCACGAGATCGCAGTGGAGATCGGCGTCGTGCACGCTGAAGTCCGGATGACGCGCGAGGCGCACGCGCAAATAGAGATCGCCGGCGGCACCCCCTGCCCGGCCCGCGCTGCCTTGGCCGGCCAGACGGATCCGCTGCCCTTCGCGCACCCCCGGCGGAATGCGCACCTGATACGTGTCGGTTCGCTCCGGCTGATCGAGATGGCCGGGCCGGCGCAAGGTCACTTGCCGCGACGATCCGCGCAACGCCTCCTCGAGCGTGACAAGCAGATCCGCCTCCGCGTCGCGTCCTTCTTGCGCGCCAAGGCCGTCGCGCCCTCCACCGAAAAATGACTCGAAAAAGTCGCTGAAGCCGGTGCCGCCAAATTCGAAGTCCGGTGCGTCGTGTGCCGAGCGCGGCGTGCCGCGCCAACCGTCGGCCCCGCCGCCCGAGGCGCGGCCGGGGCCCTCGCCACCCTGCCAGTTGGGCCCGAGTTCATCGTAGCGGCGTCGTTTCTCAGGATCGCCCAGCACCTCGTAGGCTTCGTTGATCTCTTTGAACTTCGCTTCGCCGCTCACCTTGTCTTTGGCGACATCCGGGTGATAGAGCCGCGCGAGTTTGCGGAAAGCCTGCTTGATCTCTTCGGCATCCGCCGTGCGGGGGACGCCAAGGGTTTCGTAGTAGTCCTGGAAAGTGACGTCCATGGGGAAAGTGCGGGGACGCGTGCAGGGTCGGGTTAGGCGGCGACCACCGGTTCGGAATCACCTTCGGCGGGTTGAACGGCGACCGGGAAAAATACGGTGATGGCCGTGCCGTGCTGCGGCCCCGTCTCCACCTTCACAAAGCCGCCATACTGATGCAGAATGCCGCTCACCGTGGAGAGGCCCAGGCCCGTGCCCTTCCCCTCGCCTTTTGTGGTGAAAAACGGCTCCCAAATTCTCGGCAGCACGTCCGCCGGAATTCCGGTGCCGGTATCGCGCACTTCGACCGCCAGGAATTCGCCGACCTTGGCGCCCGCGATGGCCGCCGCCGCCGCACTGTCGAGCGAGCAATTCGTGGCCGTGATCGTAAGGTCGCCGCCCTCGGGCATGGCATCCCGCGCATTCACACACAGGTTGAGAAAAACCTGATGAATCTGCGTCGGATTCGCCACGATCGGGCAGAGATCGCGCGGCAAGACGCTCTTGACGCGGATGGTTTTGGGGAACGTCGCTTCGGAGAGATCGGCCAGCTCGCGCAGGACATAACGCGTTTGCAAGAGCTGCCGCTGGCCGCTGGCGCCGCGCGCAAATGTGAGCAACTGCCGCACGAGCGCCACGCTGCGCCCCGCACTTTTCTCCATCATGTCCAGGATGTGCAGCCCGGCCGGTGCACCGGCGACGTGTTCCCGCAAAACCGTGCAACCCATCACGAGCGGCGCCAAGGCGTTGTTGAAATCATGCGCGATCCCCGCGGCGAGCATGCCGATGTTTTCGAGCCGTTGGGCGCGCAGCATCACTTCCTCCGCCGCCTTGCGCTCCGTGATGTCGCGCGCCACTCCGCCTACGCTCACGACCACGCCGCTCGGATCGCGGATCGGTGTGCCGCTGTCCAACACCCAACGCACCGTGCCATCCGGGCGCACGACGCGATATTCCTCGGAAAATTTTTCCGCCCGGCGGGCCAAGACCGCTTCGTAGGCGAGATGCACGCGGTTCCGGTCGTCCGGGTGGATCGCTTTTTCCCACAAGCGCGGATCGTCCAAAAATTGCGCGGCCGGCAGTCCCCAGATTTTTTCCAGCGCCGGACTCACGTAGACGACGCGCTCCGGTCGCAAGGTCGCAAAACGAAACGCCTCGTCGCACTGGTCCGCCATGGTCCGGAGGCGCAGTTCGCTCTCGCGCAGTGCGGCCTGGGCCTCCGCGAGGCGCCGGTAGCGGTTCAGCCGAGTGATCGTCTGCACGCGGGCCCGGAGCTCAGCGCGGTTGAAAGGCTTCGTGATGAAGTCATCGGCTCCCGCTTCTATGCCGGCGAGCCGCGAGGCCTGATCGTCGAGCGCGGTCACCATGATCACCGGCACTTCCGCCAACCGGAGATCCGCCCGCACGCGCCGGCAGACTTCGTATCCGTCCATCCCCGGCATCATCACATCGAGGAGGATGAGGTCCGGCGGCGTTTCCGCAGCACAGCGCAGCGCGGTCGGACCGTCGCCGGCTTCGACGATTTGGTAGTTCTGCGTGCCGAGCAGTTCGGTCAGGGTGTCACGATTGGCCGCATTGTCATCGACCACCAAAACGACGGGCAGTGGAGTTTTCATGGGCAACGTGTCCCTTCATTTTCAGCGGTCATCGTGCCGCGATTCCCCGCCAACCCTTCGCCGGGAGCCCGCAGCCATCGCAATTCTACGACGACCCCCGGCCCGCTGCTGCGGTTGCGCACGCTGCATGAACCGCCCGTCTGCCAAACCAGGGCAAACACGCTCGCCAGACCGAGTCCCATGCCGGGCGCCTCGCCCGTAAAATATTTCTCTCCTTGGAAAAAGGGGCAGCCGATCCGTGCCAATTGATCGGGAGAAAGCGTGATGCCATCGTCACCGATCGTCAGCTCCAGCCACACGTGCGCCGGCGCGCCCACGTTCACCTCGACGGTCGGCATCTGGCGGGGATGAAACTTCCGGGCATTCTCCAAGAGTTCCAGCAAGACCCATTCGAGGGTTTCCCGGTTGCAGGGAAAACTGCGGTCCGCGGCCGGCGGCTCGATCGTCACCGTCGTCGCGGGCAGGTGCAGACTCTCCGACACACCCTCCACCAACGCGGCAAATTCCATAGTCGGAAACGGGGCGTCGCCAACGCGGACTCGCGAGGCATCCGCAAACCGCAGGACATCCTCGACGGCCGTCGCCAGTCGCTCGGCTCCGCCGCGCGCGATTGCCACCAGCACCGCGGTATCGGCGGGATCACCACCCACGTCTTTCATGGCCAGCAGCTCCAGCGGCCCGAGGATGCCATTGAGCGGAGTCAGGAGTTTGTGCTGCACCATGGCCTGAAACGCCCGTTTGTCCCGCTGCGCGGCGATCCGGCCGCCGACATCGCTGAGACGCAACAATCTGCTGCCGGTGTTTTCATGAACGGAAACCTCGAGCACAAAACCATGCGCCAACGCGGTCTCCGGTCGCACCAGGAGGCGCGGCAGCTCCGGAATCTCGCCCCTGAGCTGCGGCCAGCCCACCCACGCCGCCTCAGGTTTCCCCAGAAACGTGCGGCTCGCGGCGGATAGAAATTTCTCGCGCACCGCTCCGCGCCAATCCGGCACCAATCCCAGCCACCGCCGCGCCCGGGCGTTGGCGAACAAAATTTCGTCCCCCGCGTTCACGAGCAAATAGCCGTCAGTCGCGTGTTCCACGACCCATTGAAACTGACTGCGCTGCTCCGCGAGCCGCCGGTGCCGGTTGAGACGCGTGATCGTGCGGACGCGCGCGCACAGCTCGACGCGGTCAAACGGCTTGCTCACGAAATCGTCGGCGCCCGCTTCGATCCCGGCGAGGCGCGACGACCGATCGTCCAACGCGGTGACCATGATCACGGGCACTTCGGCCAACGGCGGGGCCGCGCGCAGCCGCCGGCACACCTCAAATCCGTCCATCCCCGGCATCAGCACATCGAGCAGCACGAGATCGGGCGGGTTCGCGGCGGCGAGCGCCAAGGCGAGCTCACCATCCGGGACTTCGACAAACTCGTAATTTTCCTCGCCCAGCAGCTCGCGCAAAGTATCGCGGTTGGCGGCCAAGTCATCGACGAGCAGAACGATCGGGAGCGGGCTCATAAAGTCGGTCGGGGCGATTCGGAGGCGGGCAACAGGCGTTTCACCAACTCGGCGAGCGCCTTCATGCTCACCGGTTTGCTCATGTAGTCGGTCGCCCCGGCGGCGATGCACCGCTCGCGGTCGCCCGGCATCGCGAGCGCCGTGAGGGCGATGATCGGAGTCGCGTCGAATTGCGCATCGGCGCGGATTTCGCGGATCGCCGTCAGGCCGTCCATGACGGGCATTTGCACATCCATCAGGATGAGCGCCGGGCGAAGCTGCCGCGTGAGCTTCACGGCCGCCCATCCGTTCATCGCATACTGCAACGTGTAGCCCCGTTCCTCCAGGTAGCCACCGATCGTATCGATGTTGGCCTGATTGTCTTCGGCGAGGAGCACGAGCGGACCGCCGACGGGAGCCCGCTGGGCGAACGGCTGCGATGATCGCCCGACCCCGGAGGCATCGGGCTTGAAAAATCCGGTGAGCTGGGCCCGCGTCACCGGCTTGGTCAGATGCGCTGCCGCCCCGAGCGCCCGGGACTTCGCCGGCTCGTCGACGAAGGAGACGACCACCACGGGAATATCGCGCGTGGCCGGATGCTCCTTCAGCTTGGCCAGCACGACCCAGCCGCTTTCTCCGGGCAAAAGGATATCCAACAGGATCACGTCAGGCCGGTCGCTCAGCGCGGTCGCGACCGCCTCTTCGCCGCGGAGGTGCACGCTGCTGGTGAGCCCGAGCTCCGTGAGCAAATTCGCCAGGATGGTGCCCGACGTCGGATCGTCCTCGAAAATTAACGCACTGCGGTAGCCGCTTCGATCCGCCCCGCGTTCGTCCACCTTCGCTGCCGGCTTCACGGCGGGTGCGCCCGCCAGCGGGAGCGTGACGACAAACCGGCTGCCGCGGCCCGGCTCGCTCTCCAGCGTGACACTGCCGCCGTGCAGATCGACGAGTTTGGCCACGAGGGCGAGGCCCAGCCCGGTGCCCTCCTGCGCGCGGCTCAGGCCGGAATCGATTTGGGTAAACGCGTGGAACAGCTTGGCGGCATCGGCGGGCGCTATGCCGATACCGGTATCCCACACGACAAAACGCACCGTCTCCTCGCCCGCCGGCGTCGTCACCGAAAGCCCGATACTCCCGCCCGGTGGCGTGAATTTCACGGCATTGGTCAGCAGATTTACGAGCACCTGCTTCAGCCTTTTCGCGTCGGCCGGAAAGGTCGCCACGCACTCGTCGTGGGCGAACGCGACCGCGATCTGTTTCTGCATCGCCTGCGTGCGGACAAAGACGAGGCAGCTCTGGCAGAACTCCTCCACGTTGACCGTCTCAAGGTTCAGCTCGAGTTTTCCGGCCTCGATCTTCGAGAGATCGAGGATGTCGTTGATCAGCATGAGCAGATGTTGGCCGCTCGTGGAAATGGTCGTGACGGATTTGATCTGCCGCGGCGTGAGCGTGGCGGAAACCTGTTCGAGCAACGCTTCGCTCAGACCGAGGATGGCGTTGAGCGGGGTGCGCAACTCGTGGCTCATATTGGCGAGAAACTCGTCCTTGAGACGGGAGGTCTGCGCGAGCTCGGCATTGGCTTTGTTGAGCTCGGTGAGGGCGCGGCGCAGATTTTCTTCGGCGCGCTGGCGTTCCGTGACATCACGCGCGGCGGCAAACACACCCTGCAGCCGGCGCTCGCGGTCGTAGAACGTGGTGGCGTTGTAGGACACCATGGTCTCCTTCCCGTCGCGTGCCCGGGCGGTCAGCTCGTAGTTCGTGACCTTCTTTTCGCTGAGCACGAGTTTGATGCTCGTCTCGGCGCGGTCGGGATCGGTGAACGAATTCTTAAACGGTGCACCGATCAGCTCGTCGCGCGTGCTCCCCGTGAGCGCCTCCATTTGTTTGTTAACATCGGTGATGATGCCCGCTGGATCGGTGGTCATCAGCGCATCGATGTTCGATTCGAAGAGCGAGCGCGTGTAGAACTGCTGATCGCGGAGGCGCTGCGCGAGTTGCTCCTGCTCGGCCTCAATGCGTTTGCGGGCCGTATTGTCGGTGCCGATGAGCAGATAGCCGATGATCACGTTCTGCGCGTCGCGGAGCGCCGTCACCGAGACGATGGCCGGAAACCGGCTGCCGTCTTTGCGGATGTAAGTGAGTTCGTAGATATCCTCGATCCCGCGCGACGCTTTGAAGACCAGCGCCTCGAAGCCCGGGGTGATCGCCGTCCCCAGTTCCGCGCTGAGCGACTTGGCCCGGGCAATCAGTTCCAACGGATCGGAGATATCCGCCGGCGTGATCTTGTTCATCACATCGGTGGCCGCATAGCCGAGCATGCGCTCCGCGCCGACGTTGAAGATCTGGATCACGCCCTTCCCGTCCGTCGCGATGCTGGAGAAATTGGCACTCTCGAAAATCGCCCGCTGCAAAGCGCCCGCTTTGAGCAATTCCTCTTCCGCCCGTTTGCGCGTCGTGATGTCGCGCAAGATACCCGTGAAGTAGCGAGTTGCCCCCACCCGCATCTCGCTGACCGTGATTTCCACGGGAAACATGCTGCCGTCTTCGCGCCGGCCGACGACTTCGCGTCCGCGGCCCGCGGCCCGGGTTTCCTCGTTCGGGCTGTAGTGATCGAGCGAGACGCTCGCTTCACCCAGGCCGAGTTCCGGAATGAGCAGATTGAAATCCAGGCCGATCAGCGTGCCGATGGCATAGCCGAACATGCGCTCCGCCGCCGCATTCGCGCGTTCAACCCGGGCACCGTTCGCGTGGAACGTGATGATGCCGTCGACGACCGTGTTCAGCACCGTCTGCACCAGCGCGGCGTTCTCGCTCAGCGACTGGCGCGACGCTTCCTCTTTCGTGATGTCGCGAAAAACCAGCACCGCCCCCACCACTTCGCCCGCCCGGCTGCGAATCGGCGCGCAACTGTCGGCGATCGCGCACTCTTGACCGTCGCGCGCAATGAGCACCGTGTGGTTGGCGAGACCCTGAATCGTGCCGCGTTCCAAGGCGTCGCGCACGGGCACCTTTGTCGGTTGCCGGGTTTCCTGGCTGATGATCTGAAAAATGTCCTCCACCAGACGGTGGTTCGCGTCGGCCGCAGACCATCCGGTGAGTTTTTCCGCCACCGGATTGAGAAAGGTCACGCGCCCCTCCCGGTCGGTCGCGATCACGCCGTCGCCGATCGAATGCAGTGTCACGGCCAGTTTCTCCTCGCTCTCCTGCGCGGTGCCGTTGGCCGCCAGCAGCAGGCGGTTGGATTCCTTTTGGGCCTCCAGCAAGTGCCGGGTTTCGGCGAGCACGCGGGTCTCCAACCGATGGGCCGAGTCCTTTTTGAGCAGGTAGATAAAGGCGATGACGAGCAGGAGCGCGGCGATACTCCCGGCCACCAAAACCCAAAACAGACGCTGCATATCCGACTGAAATTGCACCTCGTGTTGCTCCTGCGCGGTTTCCTCGATGAGCATAAATCTTCTCATCTCCTCGCGGATCGAATCCATCAGCACCTTCCCGCGGCCGCTCCCGACCGCCGCCGTCGCGTCCGCGATTTTTTGCAGCCGGCGCAAAGCGATGATGTCAGCCAACTCGGCGATTCTCGCGTCAACCAAGGGCTCGATCTTGTCCAACTGGGCCTGCGCCGCCGGGATGAGCGTCAATTTCCGCAACTGGTCCAGGTGGTCGGCCACCTTGGGTGCCACCGCGGTGTAAGGATCGAGAAACGCCTCGTCGCCGGTTATCGTAAAGCCCCGCTGACCGGTCTCGGCGTCCTTGAGTTCGGAGAATAAATCAGCCGCATGGTTCTGGACCATGAGCGTGTGGTGGCGATCGGTGGCCGCCGCCGCCATTTGGCGAAAGGCCCAGAATGCCGTCACGACACCCAACGCGAGAACGAGCATGCCCGCGACCAGCAGCGCGCGATACTTGGTGGTCGTTTTCATGGGAGAATTACGGGATCGCGCCGATCACCTTGAGCACAATTTTTCCACGGGTATGACCGCGCTCGCCGAGTTGCTGGGCCTTCTTCGCTTCGGCCAAAGGCAGCACCGTGTCGACGATGGCCTTCAGTTTCCCGGCGTCCACGAGCTTGGCGATTTCCGCGAGTTGGGCGGCATTCGGTTGCGTGAAGACAAAGGCCTGCCGCACGCCGTGCGCCTCCGCGATTTCCGCCGACGGCGGGGTGACGATCGAAACCAAAATACCGCCGCGTTTCAGCACGATCCACGAACGATCCTGCGTTTCCCCGCCCATGGTATCGAAGACCAGATCGACCGGTTCCACGACTTCCTCAAACCGCTCCTTCGTGTAATCCACGACCTGATCGACGCCGAGTCCGAGCAGGAATTCCCGATTCCGCGTCGAGGCCGTGCCGATGACGTGGGCGCCTTTTTCCTTCGCGAGCTGCACCGCCAACGTCCCCACGCCGCCCGCCGCCGCATGGATCATCACGCGTTGGCCAGCAGTCAGCCCACCGGCCTCGAAGAGCGCCTGCCACGCCGTCAACCCGGCGAGTGGCAACGCCGCCGCGTGCACGTGGTCGACCGAGGTCGGTTTCAACACCACTTCGGATTCGCGGATGACGATGAACTCGGCATAGGCACCGTCACGCATGATGTCGGGCCGGCTGTAAATTTCATCGTGCACCTTCATGCGCAGCACTCCGGAGCCGACGGTCTCCACGACCCCCGACACATCCCAGCCGAGCACAAGCGGCAAGGTGTGGTGCAGCATCTCCTTGAGGTGACCCTCGCGGACTTTCCAATCCACGGGATTGATCCCGGCGGCGTGCACGCGGATCAACACCTCGCCCGGCCCGGGATGCGGGCGCGGAGCATCTTCGTAGACGAGCACACCGGGCCCGCCATAGGAGTAAACGCACACCGCCTTCATGGTCTTCATGCGCGGGGACCTCCCTGTTGGGCAAACGTGTCGCGGGCGTGCGCGAGCAATTGTGCTTCGGTGAGATGGTGCTCGTCGACCACCACGGTGGCGACGATCCGGCGGGCAAGGTCCGGCTGATGTTTCGCGAGCCACGCCGCGAACTGATCCATAGCGCTGCTTGCGCCCGTGCCGCTGCCGAAGACGAGAATTTTATCCGCACTTCGCAGCGCCGCGGCGACCGGTCCGAAGTAGCTGTTCGGCTCCGGCTTCGCTTCGCCATGCACGATCTCACGGGAACTTGTCGAGGCGCGCAGAGCGTCCTCCGCTGCTGGCGTGGGAATGCGCAGCGGCACGGTGCCGGCGGCTGTCGAATCATAGATCCGCGCCTCGCGGTGATCGATGACCAGCAGCCAACGGCCCGCTCCGCCCGGCGGATGCGCGGCGGCCGCCTCGGAGTTCTTGATAAAATGCCGCAGCGCCAACACCTCGTCGGTTTCGGACACATCTTTGGTGCGAGCGGGATGGAGCACCAACGTCTGGCCGCGGCGCGTGACTTTCAAATTTCCATTCGGCTCTTCGTCGACGCGGCCGATGTGTCGGAAGAGCGCGTGCACGTCATGCCAACCGAGGTTGTGCGCGAGCGGATGCTGGAAAATCGCTTGGTAGGTCCGCAGATGTGATCCGGTGAGAGTCGTCGACAAGTTCATAGTTTGGGAGCAGTGGAGGGTGATCCTGGCGTCCTCGGGCAAAGGCCGGAGCGCGTCTTTCGGCCGGGATGATGCGCCCCGCGAGCGAACCAAACTATGGGGTCTACACCTCTTTGGAGTGGAAGCGGACGCGGCACTTCGCCGCCGCCCGTGGTCGGGTAACACCTCATATCGTCGGGACGAATCGGGACGTAAGCTCACAGCCTATGCCTACTCCGCTCTCTTCTGGTCCCGAAAAAATCTCCCGCCCGCTGTCCAACGGAAAAGCCCCGCCGGCCGATGACCGGTCCGCCACGACCAATGAAAACGTCGCGCCCAAACCAAGCCTATGGCCATGGATCATCGCACTGGCGGCTCTCACAGCCGTGCTGCTCGCAATCGTGGCCTACCTCGCGAACACACTGAACGAACGCAACACGACGATCCGCCAAAACGGGAATCGTTTGGAGCAACGGGAAGCGGCCACAACTCTGCTTCAGGGGGAGCTGGATGCGGCCAAGACCGACACGACCAAGGCGAAAGCCGATCAGCAGGTCGCGCGTGCGGAAACGGTCCGGATGAAAACGCAGGCAGACGACGCCAAAGCCGGTGCCGCGGAACTACAGACGCAGTTGGACAAAACCCGGGTGCTCGCCAATGGGTTCCAAGCGCAGGCGGAAGACGCCAAAGTGACCTTCATCAAACAGCAGGGCGAAGTGGCGATCGCAAAGACGCAGACCACCGTCATGCAGACCCAACTCGACCAAGCGAAAGCCGATATCGAGCGCCTCACGAAGGGCCTCGACGAGAGCCGTAGTCGTTTTGCCGAGACGCAGGAAAAATTGAAAAAGTCCGAAGCCGAACTCGCCCAGCTTCAAAAGACTCGCCAAAAGAATTGATGGTCAGACCGAACCCCATGAAAGACGGCGACGGCGCGGTGACTCCCCCGCGCGGGCCAGCGCCCGGGTTCCTGCGCCGAAGGATCGCGCTGGTGTGCACCGGCGCTTTCGCGTTAGCCGTCGCGGCAGTGGCGCTCCTGCCGTGGTGGCTGGGCGCGGTGCTCGGCATCGTCGGCCCGGCGCGCGGACTGACCTTTGCGCGCTACGAGCGCAGCGGCTACACGCGGTTTGTCCTGCACGACGTCGAACTTCGTGTGCCGGCGGCGCGGATACGGGCGGCGCGCATCGAATTGGATGCGCCGCTCTTCGCCCTCTGGCGCCGCGGTGACGTAACCATCGGCCGGTGGTCAGTCGAAGCCGTGGATCGTGCTGTGCCGCCGAGTCCCGTGGACACCGCGCAGGGTTGGAAGCCGTTGCGGAAAAAATTGCAGACTGTCGCGACGCAGCTGGGCCGCTGGGTGCCGCGCGCGACCGCCGAGGCCGGCGTAGTGCGCTGGCCGGGAGCGGAACTGACGTGCGCCTCGGCCGAATGGTCCGGACAGCAACTGACGGCAAAGCAGCTCGCGTGGCGGGGATTGAACGGAGATGCGACGGTCGCGTTCTTGGGCGATCCTATCCGGCTCACGTGGCTCGCCCCGGAAGGCAGCATCACTCTCGAAAGCCGCGCGGAAACGGTTTCCGGCGACTTGCGATGGTGGGGACAGCGCGCCGAGCTCAGCGCGCGTTTCGGCGAAAATGGCTGGCTGCCGCAGGAGGCAAAATTGCTCGCGGACTCCCTCGAGGTGCCGGGCGAGAAACTGCGGCTCGGCGAGACTTACGCGACGGTGCGCGGTCGCGGGGAATTTACGTGGAAAGAAAAAAAACTGGCAGCGGTGGCGACGGCCACGGGTGAGCCGCTCCCGGGGCGTGCGGTGCCGCCGCTGGCCGTGGCGTTGCGCGGACATGGCGGGCTCGACACGTTTATCGTGGAGTCGTTGGACGCGACGCTGCCGGGCATCGCCCTAAAGCTGAGTGCTCCGGTGACGGTGGACCGCGGCGGTCACCTGCGGCCCAGCGAGGCGAGCCTGACGATCGCGGCAGACTTGGGGAAACTCCCGTGGCTGGACGCGACCGGCACGGCAAACGGCGAGGCCCGGCTTGTCTCCGCGGCAGGCAAAACGCCGGTGCTGGATTTTCAACTCACGGCGCGCGACGTGGTCACGGCGGGTTGGAACGTGGCTTCAATCGAGGCAACGGGAGATTTTGCGTGGCCACGCATGCGGGTGAAGGCCGGCTCGCTCGCGGGTGTGGCGGGCGAAAAACTGCGTTGGAGCGGCGGATGGGATTTTGTGACGAAGGAAATTTTCGACGGCTCGGCGGAGGGCGAACTCCGCCGGACGACCGTGGCCCGCTGGATGCCGGCCGGTATCGGGTTCGGCGCGCTCGCCTTCGAGGTGAAAGCCGGCGGCCCGTTGGCTCAATTGCGCCACACCGGAACCGCCCGCGCCGAGGCGGTCACACTGGGCCCCCTGAATCCGTTGGGCCTGGCCGCGACGTGGGCGGGTGTGGGCGCGACCGCCGAGTCGGCGACGCTGGAGGCGACGGCCGGTGCGACGAAAGTCACGGCGGCGGGATCGGTCGGCGCGGATGGCATGCGTTTGACGAAGTGGGAGTTGTCGCAGGACGGAAAATTGCGGCTCGCGCTGACCCAGCCGACGGAGCTGCGGTGGCGGCCGAATCTGGCGGCGCAAGGGCTGCGATTCGCGGGGCCGGAAGGTCGGATCGAAGCAGAGTTTGTAGGGGGACCGGTTGGACGGGTGAATGTGGCGATCACGAACTGCGCGTCGGAATGGGTGCGCGAGTTGGGCATCGTGCGCGGGCCGGCGTGGCGCGTGGACTCGCTGGCGGCCGCAGGCACTTGGGACCGCGGAGCCCTCACGTATTCGCTGAACGGCAAGGGCACGGTCGCACTGGGCGGAAAGAATTCGGCGGCACTCGCGGCGACCGTGCGTGGCGACGAAACCGGGCTGCGCATCGAGGAGTTGAGCGTGATCGAAGAGGGCCAACCGGTGGTCGGCGCCGTCGGCAAAATCCCGCTGCGGGTGAATCCGACGGCGGCGCAGCTCTGGGAATTTCTGCCGGACGGCGAACTGGCGCTCAACGTGACGACGGCGCCGACGGCGCGCTTTTGGGCGCAGTTGGGCGAGCTCACGGGCCTCGCGGTGCAGGCGCCCGAGGCCGTGGCGCGCGTGACGGGCACGTGGGCGCGTCCCCAAGGCACGATCAATGTGAAGGCGGCGCGCGTGACGGCGGATCCGTTGCGCTTCAAGCAGCCGCTGCCGACCGTCGAGGCGCTCGACCTGGAACTTGCGGCCGACACGGGCGAAGTGCGGCTGTTGCGGCTGGCGGCGGACATCGAGGGACAGGCCGTGCGGGCGAGTGCACGCATGCCTGTGGCGGCGGACACGTGGCGCGGATTCGCAAGTGGTCGGTGGCCGGGCTTGCGAACGGGAACAGAGGCACGGATCGAGCTGCCGGAGGGCGAGATCGCGGCGTTTGCCCGCTTCCTGCCGGAGTGGTTGGCGCCGCGCGGACGGTTGGCGGCGAACATTTCATTCCGCAACGGAACGCTGGGAGGAAACGTAAAACTGAGCGAAGGCGCGACGCGTCCGTTGGGGTCGCTCGGTGCGCTGCGCGACCTCAACGCCGAGGTAATTTTGGCAGGGCCCACGATGGAACTGAAGACGGTCACGGCCCAAAGCGGCGGCCAAACGGTGACGCTCAGCGGGACGGTGGGCTTGCCGGATCTGACAACCAAATCGACCGAAGGCAGCGGCGTGGTCGACGGGCTGACGTTCGCTGTGGCGCTCAAAGGCGAAAATTTGCCGCTGGTGCGTGATATGGGGATGTTGGTGCGGGCCGATTTGGATTTGAAGTTGCAGTCACCCGGGCGCGGACCGCCACAAATCGCGGGCACGGTGCGGTTGCGCGAGAGCCTGCTGTTTTCCGATGTGCGGGCGCTGGTGCCGCGCGGCGTGCGGACGAAAACACGGCGGCCGCCCTATTTCGCGGTGGAAGTGCCGCCGTTCGACACGTGGACCTTGGCGGTGGCCGTGCAGGGCGAAAAATTTCTGCGGTTGCGCACGGCGCTCTTCGACGGCGTAGCGTCGGCGCGGTTTCAGCTCGGCGGCACGTTGGGCGAGCCGCTGCTCCGGGGCGACGCGACGATCGACGAAGGTGCGGTGAAACTGCCGTTCGCCCGGTTTGTCGTGCAGGAGGGACGCGTGAGTCTGACGCCGGAGCAAGACATCGAGCCGCAGGTCTCCTTCGTGGGCACCGTGCGCCGGATGAACTACGACTTGCGCGTAGAAGTGAGCGGCGGCGCCTCCGCGCCGGTGGTGGTGTTCAGCTCGAGTCCGCCGCTGGAGGCGGGGCAGGTGCTGTTGCTGGTGATGGCCGGCGAAGCGCCACGCGCGGAAGTGACTTCTTCCGACCAGCAACGCGTCGCGCGGCTGGGCGCCTATTTCGGGCAAAGTCTGATGACGAGTCTCGGCGGCGAGAGCGAAACCGGGCAGCGACTCACGCTCACGTCGGGCGAGGCCGTCTCGCGCCAAGCGAAGGAGACCTACGGCATCGAGTATCGCCTGAGCGAGCGCTGGTCGCTGGTGGGCGAGTATGACGAGTTCGACGAATTTAACGCGGGCGTGAAATGGCGCGTCTTTTCCAAGGGCGGTTCGAAGGAAACCCCGCAACAACCATGAGCACGGTCCGGTTTCCCCAATGTCTCGTCAAAGTCGCCAGCGGCACGCTGCTCGGCGCCGCGCTGCTCGCCGTGACACCGGCATGCTCGACACGGCCGGAGGCAGGACCGCCCCCAGCAACGTTAAAGGTGACGGGGATTGGTTGGCTGCGGGATCGCGATCTGCGGGTGTCGCTCGAACGCCTGCTCGGCGATACGCGCGGCGCGATGCTCGGGGCGAATGCGGTGGAGGACGCAACCTTCATGCTGATGTCGGCCGTGCACGCGGAGGGTTTTGCCAACGCGACCATCCGTGTCGAATGGAACGACGCGGACGGCACGACGGCCGGGCGGGACTTTGACCGGAACATGGTGGCCACGGTGCCGCGGACGCTGCAGACCGGCGAGGTGCGCTTTCGCGTAACGCCGGGCGCGCGGTTTTTTGTGAGCGAGGTGACGTTCGTCGGCTTGCACGCTCTGAAAGAGAAAGCGGCGCGGAGCTTCTTTGTGGGCGAGGCAGCGCTGTTTCCCGGCAAAGCGAGCCGCGCGTATACGCCGGACCGACTGGCGCGGGCGCTGGACAGTTTACAGGCGGAACTGCGTGAGCAGGGATTGGCCGAAGCGGAGGTGCGGACGCGCACGGTCGACATCGACGACCGCACGGGCGCGGTGTCGCTCGTGATCGAGGTGACGGAAGGGGTGCGCTGGCACGTCAGCGCTGTGACGGTCGCCGGAGCAGAAGCGGCCGGAGTCGTCCTGCCAAAATGGGACAAGTTGAAGGGCCGGATCTGGACGGAAGCGTGGCAGCAAAGCGTAGCGGGCGAGGTGCGGCGCGCGTATTTTGAAACCGGTTACGCCGATGCGCGGGTGCGCGCGACGAAGACAGTAGGCGCGGTCGTCGACGGACGGAAAGCCGTGGCCGTCGTGCTGAACGTGGACGCCGGCGCGCGGGTGCGGCTGGGCGCGGTGCGCATCGACGGCGCCGTGCACGCGCGCGAAGACGTCCTCCGCCGGCGCGTGCACACGCCGGTGGGCGAACCGCTGAATCCGCTGGAAATGGACCAGGCGCGGTTCCGGTTGGCGCGGCTGGGCGTGTTCGAAAAAGTCGACCTGCGCTACGAACCGACGACGGGGCCGGTGCGCACCGCGGTCTTTACGGTGCGGGAAGGACGGAGCGTGGAGGCAAACCTGTTGTTCGGCTACGGCACCTACGAGCAAGTCCGCGGCGGGCTGGAGTTGCGCCAACACGATCTCTTCGGGCGGGCGCATCGCAGCCGGTTGTTGTTGGTGCAATCGATGAAAAGCACGCGCGGAGATCTCACCTACACGGTGCCGGAAATTTTCAACGAATCGGTCGACGGCACGGCACGGCTGTTCGGCCTGCAACGGGACGAACTGTCGTTTGTGCGACGGGAATATGGCGCGAATCTGGCGTTGAGCGTGCCGGTGCCCTGGTTCGGGGCGAAAGGCACGGCGGGCTACACCTTTCAAGCGTTGCAGAACCGTGAAAACCAATTGGCCACACGCTCCGGCGACGAACAGGACGTCACCGTCGCGAGTATCGATGCCGGGCTCGCACGGGACCGCCGCGACAATCCGCTGCGACCGCGGCGGGGTTACCGCTGGTTCGGCGAAGTGGAAGCGGCGAGTCGCGCGCTCGGCGGCGAAGCGGAATTTCAACGGTTTGAAGCAGGGGCGGCCTATCACACCCCGTGGGGCGGCGGGCGCTGGGTGCACGCGGCCCTCACGCACGGTGTCATCACCACGTGGGGCACAAACGACCGACTGCTGCCGGTGAACAAGCGGTTCTTTCCCGGTGGCGGCAGCAGCATCCGCGGCTACCGCGAGGGCGAAGCGGCGCCGCGCGGCGCGGACGGGCGCTTTGTGGGGGCGAAGAGCTACACGCTCGCGAACATTGATCTGGAGCAGGCGTTGTCGGCCACGTGGTCGGTGGTGGTGTTCGGCGACGCGCTCGCGACGGCGGCCGAGCTGCGCACGTATCCGGTATCAGGCGACCGGCTCTTTTCCGCGGGCCTGGGGGTGCGCTACCAGACGCTCGTCGGTCCTATCCGCGTCGAATATGGCAGGAACCTGAACCCGCGCGTCGGTGACCCGGGCGGCACGTGGCAAATTTCGGTGGGCTCGTCGTTCTAGACGGCGCCGAGTTAAACCGGACGGGGCGTTGCAGCTCGCGGTTCGACCGGATGAACATGCGGAATCTCGCCGCCTTCGTTCTCCCAGCGGTCGAGGGCGCGTTGTTTTAGCCGCGAGGTAGTGTCACCTGGCTCGCGCCGAGGCGCCGCCCAACGCCACTCGCGGATCTCGGGGAGGTCTTCACCGTGCACGCTGATGTAGGCGCGATGTTCGACCAGTTTCGCGCAGAGTTTTTCGCGCAGCGCTTGACCGGGTGCGCCGGCGGGCGGGAGGCGGTCGAGGGTGTCGAGCACGAGATGGAAGCGGTCGATCTCGTTGAGCACCGTCATGTCGAACGGCGTGGTGATGGTGCCTTCCTCTTTGTAACCGCGGACGTGGATGTTGCCGTGATTGGTGCGGCGATAGGTGAGCCGGTGGATCAGCCACGGATACGCGTGGAAGGCGAAGATCACGGGCTTGTTCTTCGTGAAGAGTGCGTCGAAATCGGCGTCGCTCAGGCCGTGCGGATGCTCGCTCTGCGGCTGGAGCTTCATGAGATCGACGACGTTCACGACGCGGATCGCGAGGGCGGGCAGGTGCTCGCGCAGGATGGAGACGGCGGCGAGCGTCTCGAGCGTCGGGACGTCGCCGCAGCAAGCGAGGACGACGTCGGGAGAGTCGGCGGGGCCGTTGCTCGCCCACGACCAAATGCCGATGCCCTCGGCACAGTGAGCGACGGCGGCATCCATCGTGAGCCACTGCGGTGCGGGGTGTTTGCCGGCGATGACGACGTTGACGTAGTGGCGGCTGCGCAGGCAGTGATCCATCACCGAGAGGAGGCAGTTGGCGTCAGGCGGGAGGTAGACGCGCACGATCTCAGACTTTTTGTTGGCAACGTGGCTGATGAAGCCGGGGTCTTGGTGCGAGAAGCCGTTGTGATCCTGGCGCCAGACGTGCGAGGTGAGCAGGTAATTCAGCGACGCGATCTTTTTGCGCCACGGAATATGGGCGGAAACTTTCAGCCACTTCGCGTGCTGGTTGAACATCGAGTCGACGAGATGGATGAACGCCTCGTAGCAGTTGAAGAGACCGTGGCGACCGGTGAGCAGATAGCCCTCCAGCCAACCTTCGCACTGGTGCTCGCTGAGCATCTCAAGCACGCGACCGGTGCGCGCGAGCTTTTCGTCGAGGGGAAGCACAGCGGCGTCCCACTGGCGCGCGGTGGTTTCGAAGACGGCCTCAAGGCCGTTGGAGAGCGTTTCGTCGGGACCGAAGATGCGGAAGTTGTGATTCGGCTCGTTGAGTTTGATCACGTCGCGCAGGAAGCGGCCGAGCACGCGGGTGTCGCCGATGCCGGGGAGGCCCGGTGCAGGAACATCGACGGCGTAGTCGCGATAATCCGGGAGATGCAGCGCGTGCAGGAGCAGGCCGCCGTTGGCGTGAGGATTGGCGCCCATGCGGCGGGCGCCGTGCGGCGCGAGCGCGGCGAGTTCGGGGACGAGGCGACCGGATTCGTCGAAGAGCTCCTCCGGGCGATAGCTGCGGAGCCACGCTTCGAGGAGCGGGAGGTGTTCGGGACGGGCAATCGGATCGGAGATCGGGATTTGGTGGGCGCGGAAGGTGCCCTCGATTTGGCGCCCGTCGACGAAGGTCGGGCCGGTCCAACCTTTGGGCGAGACGAGGACGATCATTGGCCAGCGAGGGCGGAGGACGTCGCCATTGGCGCGGGCCTCGTGTTGAATGCTTTTGATCTGGGCGACGGCGGCGTCGAGGGTCGCGGCCATTGCCTCGTGCATGAGCGGCGTGGCCTCGTATTCGACGAAGAGAGGCGTCCAGCCGTAGCCGCGGAGGAGCTGTTCGAGCTCTTCGCGACTGATGCGCGCAAGAACGGTGGGGCTCGCGATCTTGTAGCCGTTGAGATGAAGGATCGGGAGAACGGCACCGTCGGTGACGGGATCGAGAAATTTATTGGAGTGCCACGCGGTCGCGAGCGGACCGGTCTCGGCCTCGCCGTCGCCGACGACGCACGCGACGATGAGGTGAGAATTGTCGAAGGCGGCACCGAAGGCGTGACTCAGCGAGTAACCGAGCTCGCCCCCCTCGTGGATCGAGCCGGGACACTCGGGTGAGGCGTGGCTGGGAATGCCGCCGGGGAAAGAAAATTGGAGGAAGAGTTTTCGGAGCCCCGCTTCATCCTGCGTGATATGCGGGTAAACTTCGGAGTAAGTGCCCTCGAGGTAGGTGTTCGCGACGACAGCCGGGCCGCCGTGACCGGGACCAGAGATAAAGATCATGTCGAGGGCGTGCTGGCGGATCACACGATTCAGGTGCGCGTAGATAAAATTTTGTCCCGGCGTGGTGCCCCAGTGGCCGAGCAGCATACGCTTCACATCGGCGGCCACGAGCGGGCGACGGAGCAGCGGATTGTCGCAGAGGTAAATTTGTCCGACGGAGAGGTAGTTGGCGGCGCGCCAGTAGGCGTCGATTTTTCGGAGCTGGTCAGGAGGGAGCGCCGGTCGTTCGGTTTTCATGTTTTCGCGATGGATCTTCTACGCGGTGCCGCGGGGTGGCTGAGCCCCTGGGCCGCTGCCGTGCGGAGGTTCTGCCGGCATGGTGAACTGTCGGCAGCGAGCGCACTATGGGGTGTTACGCTACCGGGAGGCGCGGTGCGCGGTGGCCGAACATCGGGCAACACCCCAGGGTCCATCGCCGTTTCCCGGCGTCGGCTGTTGGCATCGGCAAGCGCAGCCTCGCGCCCACCGTCGAATTACGAGGTGGCCGGCGAGCGCGTTATCTGGTCTGGCGCGATGACGAATACGAATCCTAGGAACCTACAGAACCGAATCAAAGACGCGGCGGGGGCTATCCGCGACAAACTGGCCGGCGAAAAACGGCTGCCGTCCTCGTAGGAGCAGCGCCTCGCCACACCGGCACTCTCGGCGTGCAGGGCCATCATCGCGCGACCTCGTAGTCCAACTGCGTGATCCGTCCGCGCCAGTAGGGCTTCGCGCCCGTCGGATGAATCCACGCCACCTCCCCTTCCAACGGCACGCCCAGGCCGTCGCTTGTCGTGTGGTGCCAAAACCGGCCCTCCCACGGCAGGTGCTGCGTTGTCGTTCCCGACATCCGGCCACGCGCCTCGGCGCGCACGGAATCGATCAGCCCGGCGGCGTTAAAACGGAAAAGCAGTTCGACCGTAACGGCTCCGTCGCTGAGCGCCGCTCGCGCGGAACGATCATCGACGGCGGACCAGCGGACGCCTTGGCTCGGCAGCAACGCGGTCGGATACCACGCGGCCTCGGCGAGGTAGCGCATGAGCTCGCCCTGCGCGAGTTCGCCGGAGTCGCGCAAATCGGCGACCGGGAAAAGTCCGAACACCGCCGCATTTAAAATTCCCTCGCCGGCCACGTAGGCATCGCGCACGCGAACCGGCACGCCGGGCCACATCCGGATGCGTGCATCCCAGAAATAGCCGGGGCGGCACGTGACGGCGCGCTGCGTGGCGGTAAACGGCTTCCACGCCGGGGTCGTCTCGCTTTGGTTGAAGGTGCCGGTTTGCCGGATGTCCACCGCGGTCACCATCCGCATTCCTTCGACGAGCACCGCGCGGAAGTAGCGCTGCACGGGCGCGGGCAGCGCCACCAGTTCACGTAGGTCGAATACCTTGACCGTGGCCGGACGCCGGGCCGCGTCCAGTCTGCGGCGCAGCGTGCGCGTGCCCGCACGCCAACGGATGTTGCCGATGAAAAAGACGCCAGCCACCGCGGCACCGAGCAGGAGAATCAGAAGCAGAAGCGAGATCATGGTTTTAGCGGAAAAATCTTTCTGGCGGTGGCGGACGGCCCGGCACGTTGCGGACGTAAACCGTGCGGAGGCTCAAGCGGGTGTTGATTTTGATCGAGTGATCGAAACACAGACCCGGCGCACGCGCTCCAGACAGGGAGGCCGCCGTCGTGCCGAGCAAAGCCCAAAGAATCGGAATCACGAGCCCCCTCGCTCGAGGCGCGCAGACGTGTCGATTTTTAAGCAGGTGGTCGCGCGTGAAGGCAGAAGTTTTCATGATGGGAACGGACCGACTCTAGGCGCCTGACCGTGGGGATTGCAGTGGGGTATTGGCCTACTGGCAGCCGCATTGAGTGGGTGGACACCCCATGGCGGCGAGCGGGCGCGTGGCGCATCCTACCAAGAAGCCCTGTAACGGAAATTCCCGCACAGCGCGGTCCCTCTATGAACACGACTCCTCCAACAGATCTTCCCTCCACGCCGGTCGCTGCGGGCCGGATCGAACCGCACAGCAACGGAGACCGCTGGGCTGCGGCCAAGCAGGAGAAACTCGACGCGCTCGTCGCGGTGCTCGCGCAGGGGGGACACGGCGTCATGATGATGGCAGGGACTGCGGGCGTCGGAAAAACGACCATCGCAGCGGCCGTTGCCGTGATTTTGGCGGGGCGCGGGCTCAACGTGCATCTCGTGTTAACGGCGCCGTCGGCCGAGCTGGCGGCGAGCCTGGAAGGGAAAGTCGCGCACCTCACCCTGGCAAAGATCGATCCGGTCGCGGAGACGGCGGCTTATCGGGACGAGGTATTGCGAGTGCAAGGGGCCGCCTTGAGCCAGGCGGGACGCGCGATGCTGGAGGAGGATTTGCTGGCCCGCAGCACGGTGGAGACCGCGACATTCCGGGCTTTTGCCCGCGAGGCCGAAGCAGGCGCCGAAGGGTTTGTGGTGCTCGATTCCTCCCCGACGGCGCACACGCTTTTGTTGCTCGATGCGAGCGCGGCCTACCAACGGGAACTCGAGCGACAGGAACCGAAAAGCGCCCAACCGGAAAACGTCCAGCGCCTCTTGGCGCGGCTGCGTGATCCGGCGTTTGCGCGCGTGCTGGTCGTCACAGTGCCGAGCGGGCCACAGGTGGCGGAGGCGGCCGGAGTGCAGGAGGACCTGCGACGCGCACACGTGGAACCGTATGCATGGATATTTGACCAAACGCAGTCGGACGGCACCGGCGACAATCCGGGGGGGCGCCAGGCGGAGACGGATGAGCAGAGCGCGCTGTGCGTTGCGGTGGACGGCCACACGCTCCGCACGGCGTGGGTGGCGCGGCAGCCCCAGTCGCCGGTGGGACCCGCGGCGCTGTTAAATTTGGCGACGGCGCCGTTTTCGGCGCGGCCGCTTTGAAGCACTTCGGTGGAGCGCTCGATGTCTCGCTCGGCTGGCGCGGAACTCACTCGTGCCGGAGGGCGTCAATGGGATTGAGGCGGGCGGCGCGGCGCGCGGGGGCGTAGCCGAAGAGGACGCCGACGGCGGCGGAGAAGAGGAACGCGATCAGGTTGATCTGCAGATTGAAGTTGAAGGGCACCTTGATGATTTGCGCGAGGCCGGCGCAGAGGCCGAACGCGAGGGCGATGCCGACAAGTCCGCCGATACAGGAGAGCGTGACGGCCTCGACGAGAAACTGGAGGAGCACTTCGCGGGCCGTGGCGCCGATGGCGAGGCGGATGCCGATCTCGCGGGTGCGCTCGGTGACGGAAACAAGCATGATATTCATAATGCCGATACCGCCGACGAGGAGCGAGACGGCGGCGACGGCAGCGAGGAGCATCGTCATGAGCTGGGTGGTGGAGCCGAGCGTCTCGGCAATCTGGCGCGTGTCGAAGACGTTAAAATTATTGTCCTGATTGCTGCGGAGATTGCGGCGTTGGCGCATGAGCAGCGCGATTTCGGCGATGAGCGCGGCGCTGTCAGTGCCCTCGATGGCGGAGATGGCGATCTGATTGATGTCGGCGGAGGACGTCTTGCCGATGAGCCGACGCTCGAGCGTGGAGAGCGGCATGATGATGACATCGTCCTGATCGCCCATGCCAGCCTGGCCCTTCGCGACCAGGAGACCGATGACTTCGCAGGACGCGCGGCCGAGGCGGATTTTGGCACCGATGGGATCGGCGGTGCCGAAGAGTTCTTTGCGGACGGTGTTGCCGATAACGCAAACCGCGGCTCCGGAGCGGAGATCGGCGGCGGTGAAGAGGCGGCCCTCGGCGAGCGACCATTTGCCGATGTCGAAAAAGACCGGCGTGGTGCCGACGACGGACGTGGTGCGAGCGGTGTGCAGGTAAATCGTGCTCAGCGAAGCGGAGCGGACCGGGGCAATGGCGGCGATGCCGGCGATCTGTTCGCCGATAATTTCGGCGTCTTTATCGGAGAAGTTGGGCACGCCGCCCGCCGAGGGGCGAAAGCCGAAACCCGCGCCGGGCCGGAGTGTGAGGAGATTGCTGCCGAGGCTGGAGATCTGCGCCTTTACGGCGAGCGTCGCGCCCTGACCGAGCGTGACCATGGTGATGATCGCCGCGACGCCGATGAAGACGCCGAGCACGGTGAGGAAGGCGCGCGTGAGATTGCGGCCGATCTCGCGCACGGCGATGGCGAAGGCGTTCCAGATCATCGGAGGGAGAGCGGGCTCACGGCTTGGTGACGTCGGAGGCGATGAGGCCGTCTTTGATGACGACCGTGCGGCGGGCGCAGGCGGCGACCTCGTCGGCGTGCGTGACGACAAGCACGGTGATGCCGCGGTCAACGTTGAGGCGTGTCAGAATTTCCATGACATCGCGGGTGGTGACGGAATCGAGGTTGCCGGTGGGTTCATCGGCAAAGAGCGTGCTCGGCTCCGTGACGATGGCGCGGGCGATGGCGACACGCTGTTGTTGTCCGCCGGAGAGTTCGCCGGGCGTGCTCCGGAGTTTCGTCGGGAGGCCGACGGAGGTGAGCGCGGCGATGGCGCGGGTATGGCGCTCTTGGCGGGCGATGCCGCGGTAGAGAAGCGGAAGCTCGACGTTGTCGAGTGCGCTGGTGCGGGCGAGGAGGTTGAAACCCTGAAAGATGAATCCGAGCGCGTAGCGGCGAAGGAGCGAGCGCTGGTCAGAGCTGAGCGGTTCGACGGCGATACCCTGATAGCGATAGCTGCCGGTGGTGGCGACGTCGAGGCAGCCAAGGATATTCATGAGCGTGGATTTGCCGGAACCGCTCGGGCCCATGATCGCGACGAACTCGCCGCGGCGAATGGTGAGGTCGATGCCCTTGAGGGCTTGAAACGCGGCATCGCCGAGGCCGTAGGTCTTGGTGAGACCATGCAGCTCGATCAGCGGCGGTGCGTCGGACGTGCTCACGGAGTTGGAGTGAGGGCGCGCGTGATCACGACGAGGCCGACAGAGAGACCTTCGCCGGAGACCTCGGTGTGGCGACCGTCGCTAAGACCGATTTTGACGAGGAGGGATTCGGGTTGTCCGTTGCGCAGAATCCAGAGGTGCGCGCCGGCAGATTTGCTGTCGGCGTCGGTGGCCGCGGGGCGGTTGCTATTGCGAGTCGGCATCGGAATAAGGCTCTGCACGAAAGATTTTTTGGCCGCGGTCGATGCAGTGGCCGCGGTGGCCGGCGTAAAGCGCAGGGCGGCGGTGGGCACGAGGAACACGTCCTGCCTCTCGGCGACGCGGATATCGGAGGTGGCCGTCATCCCGGGGCGAAGACTGAGGTCGTCGTTGGCGACCTCGAGTTCGGCGAGGTAGGTGACGACGTTGTTGGTAACGACAGACCCGAACGCGACGCGGGAGACGGTGGCGGTGTAGGCGCGGTCGGGCCACGCATCGACGGTGAACGAGGATTTTTGGCCCTGGGCGACGCGGCCGATGTCGGCCTCGGCGATCGCGACGTTGAGCTTCATGTGGGCGAGATTCTCGGCGATGACGAACAGCTCGGGCGCAGTGAAACTTGCGGCGACAGTCTGGCCGGGCTCGATGCTCCGGGTGAGGACGACGCCGTCGATGGGCGATTTGATGAGGGCTTTGGCGAGATCGTTTTCGTTGATGCGCACCTGCGCCTCCGCTTCGCCGACGGTGGCCTGCGCGCTGAGCAAATCGGCGCGGGCGCGAGCGGCAGCTGCACGAGCGGTGTCGAGGTCGGACTTGGCGGGAATTTTTCCGCCGCTGAGACGAGCGAGCTCCTCTTGGCGGAAGAGCGTCGCGGAGCTCTCCTGCACGGTGGCCTCGGCTTGGGTCACGCGGGCCAGGGCGGATTTGACAGCGGCGCGGCTGCTCTCGGTCTGCTGCGTGAGCTTGCTCGTATCGAGTTTGGCGAGCGGCTGGCCCTTGGTGACGTGGTCGTTGATGTCGGCGTAGACTTCGAGCGTCGTGCCGGAGAGTTCGCTGCCGACGGTGACCTGGTTGGTCGGCTCAAGATTTCCGGTGGCGGTGATGGTCAGGCTGATGGCGCCGCGGCCGAGGACCTCGGTGGCGTAGGCGGGGACGAGACTCCGCGCCTTGACGACGCTGCGCCACCAGAACCAGCCGCCGGCGCCGAGCACGAGAAAAACGAGAGCGAGGATGAAATACAGTTTGGTGCGGTGGCCGGGTGCGTGCGTTTCGAGCGCGGCGGCGAGATCGACGGGAGCCAGCGGGGCGGAGGTCTTCATGGCGGAGAGGCAGGAAATTCGGCGAGCGACCAGCCGCCGCCGAGGGTTTGATAGAGGCGAATGCTCGCGGTGGCGCGGTCGGCCGCGGTGACGATTTGCTGCTGCTCCAGAGCGAGGAGCGTGCGTTGGGCGTCGAGGGAGACGAAGAGGTCGACTTGGCCGGCTTCGTAGCGGAGGGCGGAGAAGCGGGCGGAGGCAGCAGCGGCGGTGACCGCGCGGACGAAAATGGTGGCGCGCTCGGCATGGTGTTGCGCGGCAGCGAGCGCGTCTTCGACCTCGGCGAGCGCAGTGAGCACGGTGGATTCGTAGGCGATCAACGCCTGGCGCTCCTGCTCGGTTTGAATGGCGATGTTTTGGCTGATGCGACCGGCGGAGAAGATCGGAGCGGTGAGACCTCCGAGCAGACTCGCCACGGTGGAGTCGGGGGAGAACAGGCGATCCGGATGTTGGGCGGTGACGCCGAGCGATCCGGTGAGCGTAAACGTGGGCCAGCGTTGGCGACGCGCGGCGAACGAGCGGGCCGTGGCGGCGATCACGCCCTGTTCGGCGGCGCGGACGTCGGGGCGTTGGCGTAGGGTTTCGGCGGGAAGGCCGAGCGCGAAATCGGCAGGGGGCGTCGGGATAGCGCGCGGCGCGGCGAGCAGCGGATCGAGTGCTCCGGGAGTGCGGCCGGCGAGGAGCGCGAGCTGATGGCGCGTCTGGGCGACGGTGAGTTGCAGCACGGGGATGGAAACGCGCGCTTGTTCGAGCGCACTGAGCGCTTGCTGGGTATCGAGGCCGTCGCCGGTGCCGGCTTGTTCGCGCCATTGGGTGAGCTGCACGGTCTCGTGGCGGGTGCCGAGGCTACGTTGCACGATGGCGAGTTGCGCCTCGGCGGAGCGGAGCGTGACGTAAGCCGAGGCGACCTCGGCGGCGAGGGAGACTTGGACGCCGTAGAAGTTTTCGGCGGTCTGCGCCAGATCCGCGGAGGCGGCGGCGAGTGTTTGCCGTTGGAGGCCGAAAAGATCGACCTGCCAACTGGCATCGAGGCCGGCCGTGTAGGACTCGCGCGAGGACGTGAGGTCGGTGGTGTGATCGCGCGTGCGTGAGCCGCCGCCGGAGACGTTGGCGGAGAGAGAGGGGAAGAGCGGGGCGCGGGCGACGCCACGGCGGGCGCGGGATTCGGCGATGCGGGAAAAGGCGGTGCGCACGTCGGGACTGGAACGCAGGGCCGACGTGATCAGCTCAGTGAGGACGGGATCCCCGAATCGCGTCCACCACGCGACGAGGGCGGTGGGGTCGCGCGGGCCGGGCACGAGGGCGGCGGAGGGCTGCCACGCGGGGGGCACGATGACGGACACGGCGGAGGGAAGGCGCGGCGCGGGCGTGGTGCAGGCGGACAGCACGACGGTGAGGACCGCGGCACCCGACAGGCGCAGGCACCAAGGAATCAGCGCAACTTGGGACGGCGGTGCGGCGCACGTCGTCATACGAGCGCACGCGAAGCTTCGGCGGTCGAGCGCGCGGACCAGGTTTCCAAGAGGAAGGTTGTCACCGTGAGGGTGACGGGACCGAAGACTAGTCCAGCCGGGCCGAATACAATCAGGCCGCCGACAACCGAGACGAATACGAGGACGGAGTGGAGTTTGAGGCGGTTGCCCACGAGGATGGGCCGAAGGAGATTGTCGATGGAACCAACGACCAAAGCGCCCCACGCGGCGAGTAACAGCGCGTGGCCCCAGCGACCGTCTAACGCGAGATAGAGCGCCGCTGGTAACCAGACGAAAAACGCCCCGAGCATCGGCACGAGTGCGAGCAAGGCCATGATCGTGCCCCAGAGGACGGGCGCCGGAAGATCCAGCCACCAAAAGCCGACTCCACCCAGGAACCCCTGCGCGACGGCGACGACCAAGGAACCGTAGATCGTAGCGTGGATGGTCTCGGCGATCCGGACCAGGAGGCGGTTCAAATCGGAGTCGGCGAGCGGGGTGAATTTGCGAAGCGCCGCCAAAGCCTGGGTGCGGTCGCGGAGCAAATAGAAGAGCAGGTAAAAGGTCAGTCCGACGCTGACGGCCTGCAACACCGAGCCCTTGAGGAGCGGGCCGGCGACTTTGCTCGACCAGGCAGCGACACCGGAAAGTGCGTCGGGCAAATTGATCTGGGGAGCGAGACGGTCGACGAGGCGAGCCAGTTGCGGCTGCTTGTCGAGCGCGTGGCGCCACTCGCCGGAGCGAAGATTGGCCTCGACGAGCTGCGCGCCTTTGACGGCCTGAACGACCAGGCGTTGCCCCACCAACGTGGCACCGGCGGTCACGAGGAGGCCGATGATGACCAGAGAACCGACGGCGGCGAGGCCGCGGCGGCGCAACTTGGTTTCGAGCCAACGTTGCAGCGGAGCGAAGAGCACGGCGAAGACGAGCGCCCACGCGAGCGAGTCGAGAAACGGCGCGACCAAGCGGTAGCAAAGCCAGAGTGCGCAAGCGGTCGCCGCGAGGAGCACCAAGGACTTGAGCTGTTGCGCGGACATCCAGCCGGGCGAAAGCGGAACGGCGCGTGGCTTGGAGGTTCGGTCGTTCATGGAGCAACCGCGCGGCCCGGAGGTTGTCTTCGGCCCGGTCGTTCGGTCAATTTTCGAGCGCGAAGCCCACCTTGATCGTCACCTGCCACTGAAGCACGCGGCCTTTCTCGAGATTGCCGCGCGTATCGACGACCTGAAACCACCGGAGATTTTTTAGAGTTTTATGCGCGCGCTTAAGGGCTGTCGCAACGGCCTCCTCGATCGAGACGGAGGAGGTGCCAGTGAGTTCGATGTGTTTGTAGACTTGGTCTTTCATGATTGGAAGGCGCGGAAGCGCGTGGGAGGTCGGCTGGAGATGGGACGAGCGCACAATGACGCGACGAAGTTTGGCGCGGTCAGTCGGCCCGAAGTTTCACGGTCGTCTCACCGCGCAGTGCTTTGGAATACGGGCAGGTTTCGTGAGCCGCCTGCATGATCCGCAGCACCTCGGGCGCCGGCACGCCAGCGACGCACGCGTGTAGCTCGACGCCGAGGCCATAGCCGCCGCCGGTTTCTTCGATCAGGCTCACGCAGGCGCGCACGGTGGAATCCTGCACAGCGATACCGAGCTTCTTCGCCGCCTGACTGAAAGCGCCATGGAAACAGGCCGCATACGCGCCGGCAAAAAGGAGTTCGGGGCTCGGCCCGCGTTGTTCGGCGCCGGGCTCGCCGGGATTGCCGAGCGTGATGTCGAGCAGGTGATCGGAAGTTTGGATACTTCCGGCGCGTCCGCCTTTGGAGATCGCTTCAGTGAGATAGAGAATTTTCATAGGGAAATCGGCCAATTTTCAGGAAGCGCAGAATGCGCCGAACTGCGCCGAATCGCTATGGGGTGTAAAGCTACCGCTCGGTGTTACTCCTGCGCGCCGAGGTCCAGCGTGCGACAGGTCGCGCGGGCGATCATGAGCTCTTCATCGGTGCGGATCACGCGGACCGTGACCGAACCCGCCGGACGCGAGATCACGGCAGCGTTGGTCGCGTTGCGGCGAAGATCGAGCCGCACCCCGAGGAACCCGAGGTCGGCACAGATGCGCGCGCGGATAACGGGTGCGTTTTCGCCGATGCCACCGGCAAACACCAGTGTATCGACGCCGCCGAGAACCGCAGCGAAGGCGCCGATCCATTTCTTGGCCTGATAGCAAAACAGGGCCACTGCCTCGGCGGCACGGAAATCGGTCGCCTCGCGCGCCAACAAATCGCGGAGATCCGAACTCGTGCCCGAAACGCCGAGCAAACCCGATTCGTGGTGAATCATGCGGTCGAATTTCGCCGGCGTCAGGTGTTCGCGGCGGTTCAGAAAAGAAAACAATCCCGGATCGAGATCGCCGCAGCGCGTGCCCATCATCAGCCCGGAAGCCGGAGTAAATCCCATGCTCGTATCGAGGCAGCGCCCTCCATGCACGGCAGCCAAACTGGCACCGCTACCTAGGTGAGCGAGCACCACCCTGCCCTGCGCAGCGCACGGATCGAGCCGGGCGAGTTCTTCCATGAGGTAAGTGTAGGAAATCCCATGGAAACCATAGCGCTCGATTCCCTTCGCCGCATAACGACGCGGGATGGGCAGCAGTTTGGCGACTCTGGGCATGCCCCGATGAAACACCGTGTCGAAGCACGCGACCTGCGGGCGACGGGTAAGCCGCCGTGCGAAAGCCGCGATCAAGGCCAACTCGCACGGCAAATGGTCGGGGTCATACGGCGCGAGACGGTGGAGTTCCCGGATGAGTTTGGCGTTGATCCGGGCCGGCTCATCGTGATGCCTGCCGTGAACCACGCGATGCCCCACAGCCCGCAGCGCGCCGAAAAACGGTCGCGATTCCAGCCAGTCGCAAAGAAAGGTCACCGCTGCATCCGGACTGCGACGGCGAGCGCCAAGGCGGAGTGACACCGTTTGCGCGACGTCGATCGCGCTCAACGTGGCGTTCGAACACCCCAAACGTTCGATTTTTCCGTGTGCGATCCTCCGCCATGAATCCGCCTGAAATACTGCGAAGCGGATACTCGAAGATCCGCCGTTGAGGGCGAGCACACACGGGGCGCTTCTTTTCACGGTCCCTCCTTTGGACGAGCAACGCAGGTCAGATTTTCGGATACAACTAAGGGAAACGCGTCGTTGACCAACGGCGGGAGGGCAGGCGGTGAGTTCGGAAAGTGATCGACGTGAAGGGCGCTCGAACGAGTGAAACCCAGGGCGATGAACATCCCATAGCCGACCGCGTCTGAAGACGTCGGTGCCGCTGTCACCGGCAAATCCGCGCTTCGCCGATTTCCGCTATCGCGTCCTTGAGCTGGGCCACTATCCGGCTCTCATTGCGCCCTGCCATGATTGCCCCGCTGTCGTCTTCCCCTGCCCGCTCGGACCCACTGCCCGTGTTTCACCGCACTTGCCTCGCCCTGCTTTTCGTTTTGTGCCCGACCGTGCACGCCGCCGTCGACTTCGCCCGCGAGGTGCAACCGATCCTCGCGGAAAATTGTTACCACTGCCACGGGCCGGACGACAAAGACCGCAAGGCCAAGCTCCGCCTCGACACCTTCGAAGGCGCATTAAAAGGCGGCAAGAGCGGCCTCCCCGCCATCGTCGCCGGCCGTCCGAAAGAGAGCGACTTGCTCGACCGCATTCTCGCCACCGATGAGGAGGAAATCATGCCTCCGCCGAAGGAGAATAAAAAGCTCACCGCCGCGCAGATCGACACCTTGCGCCGCTGGATCGCCGAGGGCGCCAACTACACGCAGCACTGGGCCTTCGTCGCACCGACGAAACCCGCCGTGCCGGCGACTGCCCTCACCCACCCAATCGACGCGCTCGTTTCCGCGAAGCTCGCCTCCGCCGGGCTCAAGGCCTCGCCCGCCGCCGATCCTGCCACGCTCGCCCGCCGCCTGCATCTCGATCTCACGGGCCTTCCGCCCTCGCCTGCCGAGGTCGATGCGTTTGTCGCCGACGCCGCGAAAGATCATACGTCTGCCGTCGCGGCGCTCATCGCGAAGCTTCAAGCCAGCGAGCGCTACGGCGAGAAATGGGCCCGCGTCTGGCTCGACGCCGCGCGCTACTCCGACAGCAACGGCTTCGAAAAAGATCTTCCCCGCGAACAATGGGCGTGGCGCGATTGGGTCATCAACGCCCTCAACCGCGATCTCCCCTACTACCAATTTCTCGTCGAACAAATCGCCGGCGACCTCCTCCCGAATCGCACGCAGGACCAGATCGTCGCCACCGGTTTCCTCCGCAACGGCATGGTCAACGAAGAGGGCGCCATCATCCCCGAGCAGTTCCGCATCGAAGGGCTTTTCGACCGCCTCGACTGTCTCGGCAAAGCCACCCTCGGCCTCACGCTCCAGTGCGCCCAGTGCCACACGCACAAGTTCGATCCCATCACCCACGACGATTACTTCGGCGTCTTCGCGTTTCTCAACAACAGCTACGAAGCCCAGTCGTGGGTTCACACTCCCGCTCAGCAAAAGGAAATCGAAAAACTCCTCGCCGATCTCCGCGGCGTCGACGAGCGCTCGAAGAAAGCCCAGCTCAAGTGGTCGGAAAAAATCGCGGCGTGGGAGGAAAACCTCCGCGCTCAACGCATCGAGTGGACCCCGGTCGTCGCCACCGAATTGGGCAGCACCAGTGGCCTCAACCACCCCGTGCAACTCGCCGATCGCTCCATCCTCACCGAGGGCCACCCTAGCACAAAGGGCGACATCTACATTATCTCCGCCCCGGCCCTCGTCGGTGCGACGGGCCTGCGCCTCGAAGCGCTGTGTCACGACGACATGCCGTTCGGCGGACCGGGCCGCAGTCTCTACGGAACGTGGTCCATCACCGAAATGGAGGTCACCAGCCAGCTTCCCGGTGAAACCAAGTGGGAAAAAGTCGCCCTGAAAAATGCCACCGCGGATTTCTCCGAGGCCATCCGCGGCCTTGAGCAGGAATGGAGTGCCGCGTTCGACAAGGAACACCGCCGCACTATCGGACCCGTTGCCTACATGATCGACGGCAGTAACGACACCGCGTGGCGCGCCGACCGTGGTCCCGGCCGGCGCAACACCGAATCCGTCGCCATCGTGCAGTTCGACCAAACCCTGAGTTTCCCCGAGGGCACCAAACTCAAAGTGCTCCTGCGTTACCACCACAGCGGCGACGACAATGGCCGCCACAACTGCATGCTCGGCCGTTGCCGCCTTTCGCTCACCACTGCGGCCGACCCCGCCGCCGCTCCCGTCGACTACGCCGCCATCCTCGCCCTCGACACTCCGTCCGCCGAGCGCACCGAGCGCCAGCAAGACGCGCTCTTTGCCGCGTGGCGCGCGAGCGTGCCTGCCTTGAAGAAGTTGAGCACCGAGGCCGACAACCTCTGGAAAAAATATCCCGCCGCGCCCACGTCCGTGCTCCACCTCGCCGAACGCAGCGCCGCCGACGCCCGCACGACCCGCCTCCTCGATCGCGGCGCGTGGGACAAGCCCCTGCACACGGTCGCGCCGCATGCCCCCGCGTCGCTCCACGCGCTTCCCGCCGACGCCCCGCTTAATCGCCTCGGCCTCGCCCGCTGGATCACCGACCGCCGTTCCCCGCTCACCGCCCGCGTCGCCGTGAACCGCGTGTGGCAATCCATCTTCGGCACCGGCCTCGTCGAAACGCCCGAGGATTTCGGCACGCGCACGCCCGTGCCCTTGCACGCCGACGTCCTCGACTGGCTCGCCGTCGATTTTATGGAGCACGGCTGGAGCCAAAAACACCTGATCCGCACCCTCATCACCAGCCGCACGTATCAACAGTCCTCCCGCGCCACCCCCGCCCAAATCGAGCGCGACCCGGGCAACCGCCACCTCGCGCGCGGCCCGCGTTTCCGCGCCGACGCCGAAGTCGTGCGCGACCTAGCGCTCAGCGCGTCCGGCCTCCTCTCCGCCAAAGTCGGCGGCCCCAGCGTGTTCCCGCCTGTTCCCGAAAACGTTTTGGCCTACAACTATTCCAAGGTCACCTACTGGGACGTTCCGAAAAACGAGGACCGCTATCGCCGCAGTCTCTACGTTTTCCGCAAACGCTCGATGCCCGATCCCATGCTGAGCGCATTCGATGCACCCAACGGCGATTTCTCCTGCGTGCGTCGCGTGCGCTCCAACACTCCCCTCGCCGCCCTCACCGGTCTCAACGAAACCATTCTCGTCGAAGCCGCCCAGGCGCTCGCCGTCCGCGTCTGGCGCGAAGGCGGCGCCACCGACGCCGCGCGCATCACCCACGCCTACCGCCTTTGCACTTCCCGCGCCCCGCGCCCGCCTGAGGTTAAGAGCGTGCAACAGCTTCTCGCCTCCACCCGCGAGCGGCTCCGCAGCGGCGAACTCAAGGCCCCCGACATCGCCTTCTCCGAACTCACCCGCGCCACCGAGCTCCCCGCCGACGCCGCGCCCATCGATCTCGCTGCCTGGACCATCGTCAGCCGCGTGCTGCTGAACCTCGACGAAACCCTGACCAAAAACTGACCATGAACCTTTCCGAAGAGATTCGTCTCGCCTCCGCCCGCCAACGCTCGCGCCGCTGGTTCCTCCGCGATTGCGGAGTCGGTCTCGCCGGCATCGCCGCGAGTTCGCTCCTCGCCCGTGAAGCGCGTCCCGCTACCGCCTCGCCCAATCCGCTCGCCGTCAAAGCCCCGCACTTCCCCGCGAAGGCGAAACGCGTGATCTACATGTTCCAAGCCGGCGCGCCGAGTCACCTGGAGTTGTTCGACCCCAAGCCCGAGCTCACCAAACGCGACGGTCAGCTCCCGCCCGCGGATCTCCTGAAGGACTACCGCGCCGCCTTCATCAAACCCAACTCTGCCCTGCTCGGCGCGAAATACAAATTCGCCCAACACGGCCAAATCGGCATGGGCCTCAGCGAACTGCTCCCGCACACCGCCAAACTCGCCGACGATCTCTGTCTCATCCGCTCGATGCAGACCGATGCCGTCAACCACGCGCCCGCGCAGATTTTGATGAACACCGGCTCGCAGCAGTTCGGCCGGCCGAGTTTCGGCGCGTGGAGCCTCTACGGTCTCGGCAGCGAGAGCGAAAATCTTCCGGGCTACGTCGTGCTCACGAGCGCCAAAGGCACCAGCGGCGGCGCCAGCAACTACGGCTGCGGCTTCCTGCCCACGCCCTACGGCGGCATCCCGTTCCGCGGCACCGGCGACCCGGTCCTCTATCTGTCGAATCCCAAGGGCGTCGATGCGCAGGCTCAGCGCGCGTCCCTTGATACGTTGCACCAACTCAACGACCTCGCCCTCGCCGAGGCCGGCGATCCCGAGATCGCCGCGCGTATCCAAAGTTACGAGATGGCCTACAAACTCCAGACGAGCGCCCCCGAGCTCATGGATCTCTCCTCGGAGCCGCCGCACATTCTGGAACTCTACGGCATCAAGGACGTTAAAGTGTCCAACTACGCCCGCAACTGTCTCCTCGCCCGCCGCCTCATCGAGCGCGGCGTGCGCTTCGTGCAGCTCTTCCACGAGGCGTGGGACCAACACGGCAACCTCACCAAAGACCTCCTGAAAAATTGCACCGAGACCGACCAGGCCAGCGCCGCGCTCGTCACCGATCTCAAACAACGCGGCCTCCTCGACGACACGCTCGTCGTCTGGGGCGGCGAGTTCGGCCGCACTCCGATGGTCCAAGGCGGCAACGACGGTCGCGACCATCACAACCGCTGCTTCAGCATGTGGCTCGCCGGCGGCGGCCTGAAGCGCGGCTACATCCACGGCGAAACCGACGATCTCGGCTTCAACGTCGTCCGCGACCCCGTCCACGTGCACGATCTCAACGCGACCATGCTCCACCTCCTCGGTCTCGACCACCTGCGCCTCACCTACCGTTTCCAAGGCCGCGACTACCGTCTCACCGACGTCCACGGCGAACTCGTCAAGGGCATCCTCGCGTAGCGCCGCCCCGCAACCCCCGCGAAGGCGCGCGCTATTTCTGCATCGTCCGCACGGCCCCCGGCACGCGCGGTTCGCCGGCGTCCGCACTCGCGAGCGCCGCGAAGCAAAACGCCAGACTCTCCAAATTGTTGCGCGCGCTGTGCGTCGGTTCGCGACCGTCCTCGATCGCGCACAACATCTCGCCCATCGCCCCCTGAAAGCCGCTGGCAAACCACGTGCCGGCCAGCGGCACCGTTGCCTGTCCTTCCTCCGTGTGCAGCACGACCGTCTGCTCCGACAAACTCGGTCCAAAGCTCCGCAGCGTCCCGCGTGAACCGCACACCACCGTGCGATCTTCCTGCCCGTGCCGCACGTGGCCGTTGAAGTTCAGCCGCACCTGCGCGCCCGGAAAATCGATGGCTACCTGCGCCAGCATCGGCGGCTTCATCTTCTGAAACGCGGTGCGCGCCACGCTCGCAAAAATTCGTTCAGGCTTTCGACCGCGAAGGAAACACGCCGCCATGTCGAACCAGTGTATTCCGAAATCGTAGAGCACCAGATGGTGCACATCTTCAAACGGAGTTCCTGCTGTCCACGTGTGATCCCATTGCAGAGTGAAATCCACGCTGGCCACGTCACCGATCACGCCCGCGTGAATCGCCGCCGCCATGTAGGCGAAATGCGGCGCCCAGCGACCGTTTTGGTTCACCGCGAGCTTTACACCCTGCGCCTCCGCCAGCGCGACGAGTCGCTCGCCCACCGCCAGATCGAGCACGAAGGGTTTCTGGCTCAGCACGTGTTTTTTCGCCCGCAACGCCGCCTCGATCACTTCCACGCGCTCCGCCGGATGCAACGCCACATCGACCACCTCAATATCCGCGCGCCCGAACACCTCCCGGAAATCGCTCGTCACCGTCGCCTCCGGAAAAAATTCTCCGCGCCGTTTCTCCGCCCGCGCTACGTCACGATCGCACAACGCCACCACGTTCAGACCCATCTCCCGATACGCCCGCAGGTGATACTCCGAAATTCCTCCGCAGCCGATCAGCGCGATCTGCGGCCGGTAGGCGCGCGGCCGCGGCGGCAGATACGCCAACACCGGCGCCGTCACGACACCGCCCGCACCGGCTCCGCTCAACCCATAACCACCCGTCGTCGTTTTCTCGCTCATGGTCAGTCGATCAGTTTTACGGTTTTCTTCCGGCGCGCGCTCAGCACCGCGCTGTCCACGATCTGCTGTCCGATGCGCGCAATTTTCGGCGCCAGCGGCCCTTCGATCGGACGCCCCTCACGGATGCAGTCCACGAAATACTGGATCGGATCTTGGAACGGCGCCTGGAGCACATCGACCGGCACAGCTTCTCCGCGGACGTTGCCCCGCGTCTGCACCCGCACCGTCGGCTCAAAGTCATACGAGCTGATCGTGCCGTCTTCGCCTTTCAGCACGAAGCCACACTTGGGCTGCGGCTGATTCGTCCACGGATCGGAAAACGTGCCCCACCGTGTCTCGAATTTCGACAGCCCCGTCGCATAGCGCGCAATCGTCACGCTGTGTTGGTCCACTTCGAGACCGCGGGTCTGATCGACCACCGTCGTCACCTCCACCGGCTTTTTCCCGCCGTGATACCACGTCCCGAGCGTCGTGCCGTAGCCGAGATAATCGAGTAGCGAGCCGCCGCCGGCCGACTTCTTGTAGAACCAGCTCTTCCTCTTCATCGCCGCCGTGGGCTCGACTTCGATCTTGTCGGCAAGGTGGTAAAGCGGACCCCGGTTGCCGTCGTAGAAATGCACTTCCTGCAGTGCCCCGATGCGTCCCACCTGCAACAGCCGGTGCGCCGTCACGTGCGCCGGATACCACCGCAGCGGCCAATTGATCGCCAGCAACCGCTTGGCCTCTTTCGCCGCCGCGATCATGCGATCCGCCTCGGCCAACGTCGCGGCAAACGGCTTCTCGACCAACATGTGCACGCGATATGGCGCGACGAGTTCGACATACTCCGCGTGCCGCGCTGTCGCCGGACATAACACGACGAAATCAGGCGCGACCTCGCGCAGACATTGGTGCGGATCCGTGAACACGCGCTCCGCCGGAATCCCGAAATTCCGGATCACTGCCGCCATGCGTGCCGGATTCTCGTCGCAGACACCCGCAATCTCGACCCCGGCATGCTCGTGGCACTTCCGCAGCAGGTCACCCATGTGCATGTGATCGAAATTCAAACCGACAACGCGGAGCTTTTTCATGGCGTGGAAAACGTAAACGTGGAGGCAGGCGTGGATACAAAGATTTTTTGGAGCAGCCCTGGCGAGACGCCCACCGCCCGGAGCAGAGCGGAAAAATCCGTGAGCAAATAGCTGAGCCCGGGGCTGCCGCCATAGCTGCGCCAATAGCTGCGTCTCGCCGCATCCATACCCAGCATGATCTGGTCGGGAAACTCCGGCAGCAGCGCGACCACGAGATCCCGCGTCGGATTTCCCTGCCCCGCCTTCCACCGAAACGCGCTGTCGAACTCCACGCGCACCCCGCTCGCCAGGAGTTCACGATGCAGCCCCACGTCCGGCTTTCGATCGGTATGCGAAAGGCACACGTGGCGCAGATCGACCCCGTGCCGCCGCAGGCACTCGACCTGTTCCAGCGCCGCTTCGCCTTGCTCTGTGTGCGTGAGAATGGGGCAGCCCGTGCTCCGGTGCGCCTGTGCCGCCGCGGCGAACACTTTCTCTTCGCGCGTAGTAAATGTCCGATCCGCCGCCACCTTGATCACGCCCGCCCGATGCGAAGTTCGCTCGATGAACGGACCGTTGTAGTCGTGACGGTCGACGCCTTGCTCGATGTCCGCGATGAAGAGCTCCGCCAGTTGTTCTTCGCTGTAGAAATTTCCCCAGTGTCCCGGATCGTAGTATTTCGCGAGGTGCAGTCCCGTGGGGCAAATCAGGTGAACGTCCGCCGTGCGTGAAACGGCTGCGAGTTTCATCACGTTGCGCCCGCTGTCGCAAGGCATCGAGTCCACCATGGCGCGACCGCCGTCGGCTCGAAACTGCCTGAGCTCCGCCGTCGCCGCCGCGACATCGTTGATCAAAAAATCCGGCGTGGCGTGGGTCGTAAAACTGCAGTCGATGATCACGTGTTCATGCGCGGAGCACACGCCCAGATCGGCGGGAGCGATATCGCCCAGAACGGTGCGCACAAAACTCATGGCGCCGCTTCGAGCATCAACCGTTCTCCGGCACGCAACACCTCCGCGCGTTGACCCAACCGCGCACACGTCTCAGCGAACAGCGCCGGCGACGCCGTGTTGAACTCAAACATCTCGTAGTGGCACGGCACCACCACGCGCGCACGGATATCGTAGGCGAGCTGCGCCGCCTCGGCGCCGTCGAGGTTGCCCGACACCCTGCGTTCCGGCGCACGCCCGTTGATCGGCAGGAGCGCGAGGTCGATGCGCAGCGGCCGCAGCCGGTCCTCCATTCCCGGATACCGCACCGTATCGCCGCTGTGATAGATGCGAAACGGTCCGACCCCGACCACGAACCCGGCAAATTCCGCCGCCAGTGCTTCATGCGCGGCGGGCACCGCTTCGAAGGTAAACGCCCCGACCGTCGCCCGCTCGCCCTCTGCCAGCGGCACGAACCGCGCCGCCGCCGCAACTCCGAGCCGCTGCGTGACAAACGCCACATTCGCCGCCGGCACCACCAGCTTCGCCGCCGGCGCCGCCGTAAAGAGCGGCCCGAGCGTCTCCGCATCGAGGTGATCGGTGTGGTTGTGCGAGGTCGTCACGACGCCGACGAAATCCAATCGCGCCGGATCGACCACGCGCTCCGTCATGCGGACATGCGGTTTGTCCGTTGCCGCGTATTTCTTCGTGAGCGAATCGCTCAGATACGGATCGAACAGCAAGCACTCGCCTTGGTAGCAGACCAGAAAACCGCTCTGCCCCAGCCACCACACCGCCAGCCGCTCGTCCGCCGGGTCGCCTCGCACGGCCGCGACCTCGGAGAGAAACGCCTCATCCTTGAGCACCGGTCGAATCACAGCCCGAGCTCCTTTTTCACCTGCCGGATGCCGGCCACCATGTTCTTCAATTTCGGCTGGGCCGCCCACCGCGCCGTCTGGCTGAGTCCGCAATCGGGTGCGAAAACCAACCGGTCGGCCGGTGCGTGTTTGAGACACAGGCGCACGCGATCCGCGATATCCGCCGGCGTTTCCACGTAGTAGCTCTTCACATCCACGATGCCGACGGCCGCATCCATGCGTTGGGCGATCTGTGCGATGATTTCGATCTCCGCAAACTCCCGGCTCGCCATCTCCACGTGCATCTCGTCCGCCTTAAAATCGAGAAACGCCGGGAACATCGGCGCCACGCGACGCGGCCCGATGGCGCGTCCCTTGAAGTTGCCAAAACACAGATGCGTGCAGAGCCGCGTGCGTCCGTAGACGGTCTCCACCGTGCGGTTGAAGATATCCACGAATCGCCGCGGATCTTCTTTGAAAGCGTAGCAACTCATCGACGGTTCATCGATGCTGATCTCGCGGCACCCCGCTGCGACGAGGTCTTCGAGTTCCTTGCGCACGATGGGCAGCAGCGCCTCGGTCACCGCCCAGCGGTCCGTATACTGCGCATTCGGCACGAGCCGCCCGCTCAACGTGTAAGGTCCGGGCACGCTGGCCTTGAGCGTCGCCCCCGATGCGGGCGCGAGGCGCTGCAGGCGTTTGAACTCCTCAACGACGCCCAAGCCGCGCGGCGCCGCGAGTTCGCCGACGATCGGGTGTTTGCCGCGTTGATCGTGCGCCGGCGGTCCAAATTTCCGCGGAGACACACTCTCCAATTCGATGCCCTGGATGTAGCCGTAAAACGAAAGGTTAAAATCGAGCCGCGTCTGCTCGCCGTCGGTGATCACGTCGAGGCCGGCCGCGATCTGATCATGCACCGCCGCGATCACGGCGTCGTTCTGGATTTCGCTCACGTCCGAGCGGCCGAAGACTTCGAGGTGCTGGCTCGCAAATTCGAGCCAACTGGGAAACGGGTAGCTGCCGATGACGGAGCTGCGGAGAGGACAGTTTTGCATGGGAAATTTTGAAGCGATCAGACCGCCTTCGGGAAGAGCGGACGCAAGTAATCGAGATCGTAGCGGATACTCTTCTCCGTCCCGTGCGGCATTTTGACGCCCTCGATGCCCGCCCAGCCGCGATAGCCGATATCGTCTAACGCGCGGCGCACCCCGGGGAAGTCGATCGAGCCTTTGCCGTAGAGATCGTCGTAGTCTTTAAAGTGAATCTCGCAGATCCGTTCGCGCCCGAGTCGGCGAATCGCGGCGCCCACGTCCTCGCCGACTTTCTGCATGTTGCCGACGTCGTAGTAGACTTTGATCGCTGGCGATTTCACCGCGTCCAAAATTTGCTCGAGCTCCGGCGCCTTTAGCCACGACTCGATGCCGTAGGTTAGGCCAGCCGCCTCCGCGCGCGGCGCGAATTTCTTTAGCCGACGGATGACCTCCGCGACACCCGCCGCGTCATTGACGAGGTCGCCCTTGCCGAAAAACGCGAGCAGCGTCACGCGGGCTTTCATACGCTGCATTACGGCCACACTGTCCTGCACCCAGCGCTCCGTCGCAGCGTCGCTCTTGTAGGCCACATCGTTGAGCACGCCCATGGCGAGGGAGGAGATCGCCACGCCGTGCGCCTTCGCCGCTTCGAGGATCTTGTCCTGCTGGGCCACGTCGAACAACGGCGGCACGGTCGCCCCGGCCGCCGGCTTGCCAAAATCAACCTGCACGCCGTCGAGTCCGATTCGCTCGGCCATCGCGAAGGCCTCCGGGTTGCACCGCTTCCCGAGCGTCCAATCGCAGGCGAAGATTTGAAAACCTTTCGACTCGGCGGCCCGCGCCGACCGCAGCAGGGCCCACGCACCCGCCAGACCGACCGATTGTTTTACGAATGACCGACGATTGAACGTTTTCATGGCGACAGGGGTGATGGTGCGAATGGCGGAGCGGTTTACGCGGTGAGACCCGACAAGTCGGCCTGCAATTTCTTCTTCGAGGCGACGACTTCCGCCCAGGTTACGGAGCGACCTTCGTAGGCGGCCATCCGGCCCATGATGGCGACGAGGTTGCTCGTCACACTCGGCTCCACCGTCAAGTTCGCGACGTCCTTGTTCATGACCTGCGCGTGAAAGGCGGCGATGTTGGCCTGCGCGCCTTCCTTGTAGATTCCCGTGGTTTTCCCGCCGCGGTAAAATGTCTCCGCTCCGCCGCGGATCATCACATCGCCGCCATAGGCCGTCATCAACACGCCTTTGGTGCCAAACATGCGGTTCAAAATGCCGCCCGGTGTTCCGTGGGCATCGAACTGCCGCGAACTAAACGTCACGCCCACTTGTTTCGGATACTCATACATCAACGCGAAGTGGTCCCACGCATCCCCGACATCGACGCGCACGCGACGTCCGCCGGTTCCGGTGCAGCGCGTCGGCGGTGAGTCCTTCAAAATCCAACTCATCACATCCAACGAGTGGATGTGTTGCTCCACAATCACGTCGCCGGACAGCGCCTTGTCGAAAACCCAATTGCGCAAGCGCGCCTCCGGCGTGCCGAGCGCACCTTTGATCACCAGTCGCTCAGCGTGGTAGCTCGCCTCGCCAAAGCAAAAATCCCCGATCAATCCGGAGTGAACCCGACGGATCGCTTCCAGAAAGAATTCGTTCGTGCGGGTCTGAAAATCGACGAGGAACACTTTGCCTTTCTTCCGCGCCGCCGCGCCGCTCGCCGCGATCGACTGGCAACCTGGCACGTCCACGGCGACCGGCTTCGCGAGATAGACATTCAGCCCCGCCGCCACGGCTGCCGCGGCTTGCTCCGGATGAAAATACGGCGGGCTGATGATCGCGACCGCGTCCAGTCCGCCCTTCGCGATCATCTTCTCGGCGCACTTCAGCCCTGTGAACGTTTGACCGGCGGCGAGCTTAACCTTCGTCGCCGCTTCCGTGACCGCCCCCTCAAAATAGTCGGCCAGCCCCGCGATCTCGTAGCCGCCGTGCGCGGCAAACAACGCCGTGATCCATTGCCCTCGTTTCCCGCAGCCGACGACGCCGAGGCGAATCTTGCTGTTGGCCACCGAACCTTGCGCGACCGCGAAACTCGTGGTGGAGAACGCGGCGAGGCCCACTCCGGCTTGGGCGATAAACTGACGGCGGGAGAGATCGTTTACAGATGATGCATTCATGGGATTTACGGGTTGAGAAAATGTTTGGGGCACCCCGCGACGCTCAGGATTTGAGCCCGCTTAGGTCGACTTCCATGCGTTTATTTTCAATGAGGAGAGCGTCCATGGTCAGGCGCGTGTGCCGGGCCGCGGCTTCATAGCCGAGGACGCACGTGAGCACGCCGTCGACCGCACGCTGACACGTCTCGTTTTCGAACCGCCCAGTCGTCACCTCGCGATAGAAACGCGCAATGTTTCGCTCGGCACCAGCGGCGTAAAGGTTGTCCACGGTGCCTCCGCCGAAATGCTTCGGGCCGCCCTTGAGAAACGCCTTGCCCCAGTAAGTCAGAAACGCGTTCGCCTCGGTGCCGTGAATGGCGGCGCTCAGCTCAACTGCATTGTTGTTCTTCAGCGCCTGTCCCGCGTGCTGGTGGATCACCCCGTCAGCGTATTCATAAATCAAAGCGCAGACATCGCGCGCATCGCCGTGGGGCACCGGCCGACGAATGCCGGAGATCCCGCTCGCGACGACCGGACGCTGGCCCAGCGCCCAAAGCGCCGCGTCGATCGCGTGGATGTCGAAGTTACCGATATAATCGCAGCCCATCGCCACGTCGTTCACCCAGATGAGTTCGCGCATCCGGCTTTCCATCGTCGCCGTGCGGGGCGGGTCTTTTTGCGGACCGCAGTGGCCGGTCGTGACCACGCGCACGATCTTCCCCAAGCCTCCCTGCCGTATCCGCGCCCCCACCTCGATGTTGTGCGGGTCCGTCGGGAGTTGGTAGTCCACGAGGAAACATCGCTGTTTTTTCGTCGCGAGCTTGCCCGCCGCTTCGATCCGCAACGCTCCCGGCACATCGGCCGCCACCGGTTTCGCCATGTAGACGTGCAGACCGGCTTCGACCGCCGCCGTCACATGTTCGGGAATAAAGTAGGGCGGCGTCTTCACCACGACGGCCTCGACGCCGCTCTCGATCAGTTTCTTGTAACCCGAGAGCGTCGCGAAGCGGCGGGAGCGATCAACTCCGAGGTCGTCGCCGCATTTGTCCGCCACCTCTGGGAAATAGTCAGCCACGGCCCACATATCGTAACCGCCGTGCGCCTGGAACAACTTCGCGATCCAACCGCCGCGGCCACCGTTCCCGATGACGCCGAGCTTGATCTTGCGCGCATACGTGGGAGCGGTCGCGGGCGCCGCGGGTGCCAGCTTCTCGGCGCCGACCGCGGGAAACGAAACCAATGAGGTGGCGGCCGCGGCGGCCAGACTGCCGCCAAGGAAACGACGGCGCGAGAACTCGGAATCGGGTTTAGTTTTCATGCGACCAGAGATTACGGAAGTTGGATTTCGAGGTTTCTAAACCACACGTCGCAGTCCTGGCCGCCATGCACCTGCAGGGCGAACTTGCCCTCGCGGCGGCCGGGATCGTCGCGCAATTCGGCCGATTTTTTGCCGTTGATGAAGACGACGATGTGCCCGCCGCGAGCACTCACCGTCATCTCGTTCCATTCGCCGGGCTTGAACCACGTCGCGACTTGCGCGGGCGTCGGCTGCGAGACCCACGAGCGGCCATTCGTCTCGTAGAGCCCGCCTACGTCCTTCGTCGCATCGATCTCGGCCTGAAAGCCTGTCACGCCGCTGAATCCCTTTTCCTCGATGCGAAAATAGAGCCCGCTGTTCCCCTTGAGCGCTTTGAATTTCAGGCGAACCGTGAAGTCGCCGTAGATCTTATCGCTCACGAGATGGCCGTAGTCTTTCTCGGTTTTGACGTTCGTGCCGTGCAGCGCACCGTCCTCGATTTTCCAAGTGCCCTTGCCGATGATCCGCCAGCCGGCGAGCGACTTGCCGTCCCACAGTGGCTGCCAGCGCTCAGCAGCGGACACGGAGAGCGAGGTGCAGAGCAGAATGAGGAGCAGGGAGATTCCGATTTTCATAAGGACAACGTTCGAGGGTTAACCTTTTGGAAAATTCTTCCGCCAAGCGTCGCGCCCGGTGGCGGCGGGCTCCTCTGGCGTTTCGAGCATTGCGCGGCCAGCGCGCAGGCGATCCTGCAACCGTGCGATCGGCACTTCGCGAGCCCCGCAGTTTGCCGCGAGCGAGAGCGCCGCCGCCGTCCCAACCGCCTGCCCCATCGCCATCGTCTGCGCCATCGAACGACACGAAGCGTGCGCGTCGTGGGTCGCGGAAAAACACCGGCCCGCCACCCAGAGTTCGTCGCGACCGCGCGGCACGAGCGTGCGGTAGGGCACATCGTAAGCCTGGCCGCCGGGCACATAGCCCCACACCGTCTCTTCGCCGCCGTCCTTAGTCGCCCGGTGGTCCTCGATGGGGGCGCCACAGAGGAGCACGCGGTCGTCGAAACGCGCGACCGAAAGACAGTCTTCTTTGGTCAGGAGGTATTCGCCGAACACGCGCCGCGTCTCGCGCACGCCGATCTGGTGCGAGAGCCCGATGATGTTGGCCGCCGCGAAGCCCGGCACCCGGTCGCGGAAAAACGTTTCGTAGGCAAACGCCTGCCGCCGCCCTTCCTGCTCGGCTGCGGTGAGTTGCTCGAAATCCATCGCGTCGATCTCCGCCACGCGCACCGCGACCGTTGAGATGCAGCCGTGCGCGTTCATGGCGTGCAGGCTGCCGCTCTTGCGCGGCAGCGCGTGCGTGCCCTGGTCGACCGCCGTGGCCATGCGCTCCATCAGCAGCCGCTTCCCGCCCGACATTTCGTAAGCCGGCAGGTCCACATTGCTCATGCGAAACGTCGTCGTGAGCGTCTGCGCAGGCTCGTGCTTGCCGGCCTTTTCGCTGGCGAGACCCGCGAGTTCGCACAAGTCCGCGTCCCCCGAAGCGTCGATAAACCGCCGCGCCGCGATCCGGAAAAATCCGCGCTTCGTGGAAATCACCACTCCGGCGATCCGACCGGCGTCGTCGGTGTCCGCCGCCACGAGCGTCGCATGCAGCAGCACCCGCACTCCGGCGGCGGCGAGCAATTCATCCCAAATCAGTTTAAGTCGCTCCGGGTTGTAGTTCACGCCGGTGCCGGCGCCGTAGGTATTCGGCCGAAGAAACACGGCGCCGGCCGCGTCCAGCGCATCAACCACCCGGTCGGGCACGCCACCGACCACTTTGCGCGGTTCGGCGCCAGGGGTGAAAAACCCGTAGAACGTGTCCAACATTTGTGTGCTGGAGCCGCCGAGGAATCCGTAGCGCTCCACCAACATCACCGATTCCACGCCCGCCCCTGCCGCCGCGAGCGCCGCGCAACATCCCGCCGAGCCACCGCCGACCACGAGCACGTCAACCGCGGCGAGCACGGGGATCTTCTCGAGGATGAGCGGCGAGGTCGGCATGTTTCTTCCAGTCAGAGCCACCCTCAGGCCGGCCCCACGTTGGCATAGAGTTTCGCGAGCCGATGCGCGTGCTCGTCGTAAGCCGCCTCAAACAACTCCGTCGCGCGCGCCGCCCCGACCACGACGCCCGCGCTCAACACCTTCGGCGGTTGTCCGGCTGCCGTCAGCCGCGCGGCGACTTCCGCCTTGATCGAGTTGACGATCAGACACCCGCCCACCGTCGAGCCAGGGGCGACCGGCGTATCCAATCCCTCGATCTTCACCATGGCGTCACCCACCGGGGCGCCGGTATCGAGCACTAGATCGGCGAAGTCCGTGAGCTTTTTGCCGTCGGCCCGGCGTGAGGTTGAGGCCAGCGCGTGGGCGAGGCTCACCAGCGCGACGACACGCACGCCACGGCGTTGAAACTGTTCGGCCATTTCGATGGGCACGACATTGCAGCCACTCGACGAAATGATCAGCGCGCTCTCCTGCGTGCTCAGGTCGTAGTTCCGCAGGATGCGTTCGGCCAGCCCGCTCACGTTTTCCAAAAACATCGCCTGCCGCTGCCCGTTCGCGCCAACGACGAGGTTGTGGAACGAGAGCGAGAGTTCGACGATCGGGTTGAACCCCGCAAACGATCCGTAGCGCGGCCACATTTCTTCGACCATAATGCGCGAATGGCCGGAGCCGAAAAGGTGCACCATGCGCCCCGCGAGAATTGTTTGGGCAAACCAATCGGCCGCCTGGTTAATGGCCGGCTGTTGCGCGGCGACGGTGTCCACGAGCGCGCGGACTTTGGTGAGATAGGTTTCAGCGGGTGTCATGAGGAAAAAGTGCAGAATGAGCGGAGCCGATGGCGCCCGCCCACTCGCCGAGCGTGGCGGCGACGATGGGCACGCGGTGGCCGCCGGGGCGCCATTCGACTTTGGCGAGCGCAGTTTCGAGCGGACCAAACAGCGCATCGCCGGCCTGCGCGATGCCACCGCCGATGACCACGACTTCGGGATCAAAAAGATTGATACACGACGCCACCGCACAGGCCAGAGCCTCGATCGAGTGCAGCCACGCAGCCGTCGCGTCGAGATCGCCACCGCGGTGCGCGGCCACCAACGCCGCAGTGCTCACAAATTTTCCCTGCGTGCGCGCCGCCACCGTGCAGTCGCCGATCAACACTTCAATCGCGCCCGGCATCCCGGTGATGCTCACCGCGCCCCGCGGATCGAGCGACATGTGGCCAATGTGCCCGGCCCGGCCGATAGCCCCGCGCAACAAACGGCCATCGCTGATCACGGCCCCGCCGACGCCAGTTCCTAGCGTCAACATCACCACGTGACGCCGACCGCGCGCCGCGCCGATCCACGCTTCGCCCAGAATGGCCGCGTGCGCGTCGTTCAAGACGGGCACGACCTTCGACCGCGCCAGCGCATTCGTCCAATCGATTCCCGCCAGCCCGGCGAGTTTACCCGGCAGATGGGCGATACTACGTCCGTCGGCCGCCGCCAGACCCGGCGCACACACCCCGACTGCGTCCGGCGCCCCACCCTGCCCGCCCGAAAAGTCCTCGATCGCCGTGCGCGCCGCCGCCGTCCATTCGGCGGCACCCGCGGCGCCGTCATTGGTCGCGAGGCTCGAACGTTGGACCACGCGCCCGTCGGCCGTCACCGCGACGGCCTTCAGATTTGTCCCCCCCACGTCGATGCCGGTCGCCCAGTTCATTGATAAAGATGTGCGACGCTGCGCCGATAGCCCTCGTAGTAGGCCTCCAGTTGATCCTCCGCCGCGTGGGCCGTCGTCGTTCCGACAAACTGGTGGCTCGGCAGCATCACCGGTGTGTGCCCCTTCTGCAAAAGCCGCTCGGCCGTCTCGCAGCGCAGCATATTGATCAGCATCGCTCCAGTGACCGTCGACGTCGGCCCAGTGCGCCAAGCGAGTCCCGGCACCTCTACAACGCAGTCGCCCGGCGGGCAATGGTTGTCGAGGACCACGTCCGCGACATCGATCAGCTTCTTGCCCGACGAATGCGCGGGCTGCGATTGCGAGCAATGCGCGACCGAGACCACGCCGATCACCGGCATCCCGCGCGCCTTCGCCCCGAGCGCCATCTCCACAATCAACGGCCGGATGCCCGACGTCGAAATCACGATGAACGCGTCGTGCGGACCAAATTTGAAACCCGCTAACAACTGCTCCGCATAGCCCTCGATCTTCTCCAGAAAGAGCGGCCCCCGCAGACCGTTCATGCCGACAGTCGCGCAATGCTGGGAAACCGCCTGCTCGGCCCAGGAGAAAAATCCGACGAAGCAGCCCTGCCGCGGCGCCATCTCCTCGCACATCATGCGCGAGTGGCCCGCTCCGAACATAAAAACGATTCCGCCTTTCGAAATGCTGTTCGCACAAATCTCCGCGGCGCGCTCGATCGCGGGCATCTGGGTGCCCCGCAAACGCGTCAGCAACTCAATCGTCTTGTCGTAGTAGTCGGTGGAAGAACTCATAAATACACGTGTTACTCAGCACTCGCTGCGGCCGGCGGGGTCTGCCCTTCGCTCACCGTCCAGCCGCCGTCCACGGCGAGCACTTGGCCGGTCACAAACCGCGCCGCGTCCGACAACAAAAACACCGCCGCACCGTCGCAGTCGTCAGGCCGGCCGATGCGTCCTCCATCGAGCGGCTGTTTGGTGGCGATGAACGCGAGAATTCTTTCGTCCGCCGCCGCCCGACGCGCCATGGGCGTCTCCACCAGGGCCGGCGCGAGCACGTTTAGCCGGATGTTCTTCGCCGCGTAGTAGCCCGCCGCCGACTTCGTAAAACCGACGATCGCCGCCTTGGCCGCCGCGTAGACGTGCGTCGCAAAAAACTCCGGCGACGGCGACCAGCCCAGCACCGATCCCATGTTCAACACCGCGCCGCCCGTGCCCTGCGCGAGAAACTGTTTCACCGCCGCCCGGTTCGAAAGAATGACCGAATGTAAATTGAGTTCGAGCGTCGCGCGCAGCCCTTCGTCGGTAATCTCGTGCAACGGCCCGTCACCGAGCCGCCGGCCGCTGCCGCCCGCCACGTGATAGAGCCCGTGGAATCCGCCAAACCGCTCGACCGCCAGCGCGATGGCGGCGGGTGCGTGCTGCGGATCGGTGGCGCTGCCCACATGCGCTGCGGACAACGCTCCCAGCGCCGCCACCGCTTTTTCCGCACTGCTCGCATCGCGCCCGGTCACCACTACCCCGCGCGCTCCGCCTGCCAAGAACGCCTTCGCGGCCGACAGGCCCAGCCCCGTCGTGCCTCCCACGACGACGAGCACTTTGCCGGAAAGGGGTTGATCGGACATGCGCCGACTACAAAGCCGGCAACGGAACGCTTCAAACATTAACAAATCACTCGACGCACAAACTGATATGATAAATATCGGTGCGTGTCTCGCCCCCGCTCCGCCCATATCGCCGAGGTCAAGGCCGCGCTCATCGCCCGCCTGCGGGGCAGCTTCGCGCACCCCGGCGGACGCTTTCTATCTACCCGCGCCGTCGCCCAGCGTTTTGCCGTGAGCTATCAGACGGCCCACCGCTTGCTCGTCGAATTGGAAGCCGAGGGTCTGCTCAACCGACGCGCCGCCTCCGGCTCTTTCGTGCCCGGACAGAGCGTAGCGCTCCGCGGTGTGCAGTTGATTTTTCATCCGCGCGCCAAACGCAAAGGCAGCTTCGGCGCCCACCTCATGGAGTTGTTGTCCGACGCGCTCGCCGTGCAGGGCATTGCCGTTGCCCGCAACTGGCCCGACTCCACCGACTCGCCGCGCCTCCGCGCAGACTTCTATCCCGTCGCATGGGAGTGCCGCCCAGCCGTGGTCGCAGCCGCCACCGCCCGCAAGTTCGCCTTATGCCTGAACGACCGCCCTCCGGTCGGTATCGGCGGTGCCTATGTCGATACGGTCACAACCGACGATTTTTCCGGAGGCGCCTGCGCCGCCGAGTTGCTGAAGGAGCGCACGGGGCGCACCGGCGGCTTCGCCGTTCTCGGCGGTCCCGCCAAAGACACGCGCAGCATGCAGCGCGTCGCCGGCTTCTGCGCTCACGCCGAAGGAACCCAGGTTATTTGCGCAGATTCATGGTTCGTCGAAGCAGGGCGCGATCAGGCCGGTCGCATTCTCGCCGCCAAGCCGACCGGCATTTTCGCGTGCAACGATCGCTTGGCCGAAGCCGTGATCGAACATTGCCACGCCACTGCGACACCGTTGCCGCCGCTCGTCGGCTTCGACAACGCACCTGTCGCCGAGCGCCTTCGCCTCACGAGCATCGGTATTCCGTGGGCCGCCATGGTCGCTCAGGCCGCCGACGTCATCGCGGCACGCATTCGCGGAAGTTCCGAACCCGCCCGCTTCATCAGTCTCGCCCACGAACCGATCCTCAGGCTCACGTGCTGAATTTCCCTCCGCGCCGCGTTCCTAACTAAAGCCGATCTTCGGCAAATTGCAGGCACTCGATCAACGTCCTGACGCCGTCCGAGCACGTCGGGTCAAACAGCGATGTCGCTGCCGCTGCCACGCCGAGGCGAAGACTTTGCGCCGCATTCCAGCCCTCGTGCCAGCCGAGGAGAAATCCCGCCGCAAACGCATCGCCTGCTCCCGCCGCGCCGCGAATCTCGCCGGCCTCGATGCGCAACGCCGGTTGCCAAATGCCATTCAGCCCTGCGACCAGCGCGTAAGCCCCTTCAGGAGCGTGCAAGATCACCTGCCCGGCGCCGCCCGCGATCATTACGCGCGCCGCCGCCTCCACCGCCCCCAGATCAAGCCGGTCACCGTCACGCACCGCGATTCCCGTGGTCTGCGCGGCCTCGTAGTCATTGACGAAAAGGCAGTCGACCCACGGCAGCACCGGCAAAACTCCCTGTTGAAAACGCCCCGCCGCCGCACTGACGACATCGACCGACGTCGTCAGCCCCGCCGCCCGCGCCGCCCGCAACACCGCTGCCGCCTGCGGAATACCCGCCTCATCGGGTTCATCGAGCGCGTCGAGCAGCAACAAGTAGCCGAGGTGAAAATGTCGGGCCTCCGTTGCCGCAAAATCAAAATGGCGCGGTCCCAGCAGAGCATTCGCGCCACGCCGGTGGAAAAACGTGCGGCGCCCCGTGCCACCGACGGTCATCACATCGGTGTAGCTCGTCGCCGCACCCACCTCGATGCGCAGTTGCCGCGTATCGATCCGGTGCTGGGCGCAATCCGCCGCGATCCACCGCCCGCGTTCGTCGTCGCCGATGAGGCCAATGGCCTCGAGCGGAAACGGCGCGCCGAGCTTGGCGAGATCTTTGAGCACATTGTAGGCAGAGCCACCGTTGCCGCGCGATTCGCCCGCGATGTTGGCCAGGGCGTCCTGAGCGGGCCAAGTGTCTAGCAGCTTCACCTGATCGACGATCCAGTTGCCGCCCGCGATGATTCCGTTGCGTTCGTTCATGAGGCCGCCGGCAAGGTGACGACACTACCGTCGCGCTGCGACTCCAGCGCCGCCGCCCACCACTCGTGGTGCGCCACGGCTTCGTCGGGAGTCGCGCAGCCAAACTTGTCACCGAGCACTCCCGCGCGTTCCGCCAGAAACGCCGCCCACATCTGCATCAGAATATCGGGAAACCCCGGTTCGAATATCCCGCCGGTGATCGTCTTGAACGGCACGCCAAAACCGAGGTCCGTCTTCTCCCACCATTGCTCCCGGTCGCGGCGAAACTGCCACAATGTCTTCGGCTCCTTGGTCGAGAAACGCACGCCACGCTCCGTGCCGAGAATCTCGAAAATCCACGTGTTGGTTTCCGTCGGCGCGAGCCGCTTCATCTCCAGCGTGAGCGGCGCGGTCTGACCCGCGATCTCCACCGTGCAGTGCAGCGTCGCGTTGTCCCAGGTATCGCACGCCGCGACGCCGCCTCTTCCGTCGGGCCGCTCGGTGTAGATCTTCTGCAGGTGCGCGTGGACCGTGCGCGGCTTCCAACCGAGGCGCAGCGGCAAATGGGCGACGTGCAAACCGAGATCGTTCATCACGCCGCCGACGCCGCAAAATCGGTTCTGCCGCTTCCAGTTAATCGCCTTCGTCGGATCGAGATCGCTCGAATGCAGAAAAGCGCAGCGCGCCTCTAGCACGCGCCCCAACGAGCCCGCCTGCGCCACCGCCATCGCCCGCTGGGCACCGGGGAGAAAGGGAAACTCCGACGACACCCGCACAAACCGCCCCAGTCGCGCCGCCTCGTCGCGCACGCGCCGCGCCGCGGCCAAATCGATGCCGAAGGGTTTCTCCGCGAACAGATCTTTCCCCGCGCGCAGCACATCGAGGTAAATTTCCTCGTGCAGATGATGCGGCACCGCCACGTAGACCACATCCACGTCCGTCAGCGCGAGGAGCGCCCGATGCTCCGTGCAAAAATGCTTCACGCCCGGCACGCGGCGAAACCAATCGAGCAAGACCGGTTGCACATCGCACACCGCGACCAACTCCGCCCGCACCGGAAAATTCTCCAACACGAACCACCGGCCCAGCGCCGACGCAACTTCGCGGCCCATGAGTCCCGCGCCGATCACGCCGACGCGCACCACTGCACCTTCCGCCCCGCTGCTCATGCGAGGAAACGCGCCGCCTCGGCGGCCGTTGCGCCATCATGCACCACTGCCATCAATGCCCGCGTGATCGCCGCCGGCCGCGGGTGCTGGATGATATTGCGACCATACACAATGCCGGCCGCGCCGAGGCGAATCAGCGCCTCGGTGCGTTCGAGCACTTCTTGTTCGCTCGCCTTGCCTCCGCCGCGCACGAGCACCGGCACGTCGCCGGCGATCTCGATCACCGACGCAAAATCTCCCACCGGCGTCGAGGGGTCGGCTTTGATTATATCCGCACCCAGTTCAACCGCTTGGCGCACAAGCGGCAGAATCTTGTTCACGTCGCCGTCGACTTGATAGCCCCCGGCCTGCTCGTTGCGGCGAAACACCAAAGGCTCGATCATCAGCGGCATCCCGTAGCGATCACTCTCGGGTTTCAGCGCGAGAATGTTCTGGATACAATGGTCGGTCACTTCCGGCGCTCCCGGGATTTGAAAAAGATTCACGACGATACAGGCCGCGTCGAGCTGCACCGCCTGCAACACTGGCTCCGCGATCATTCGGCTGAACGGCACTTTCGATAGCTCGGGTCCGTAGACATTCGCCACATCCGACCGCAGCACGAGCGCGGGTTTCGCTTTCCCCGGGCGAGATTGCAGGTGCCGCGCCTGCCCAACCGTGAGTTGAATCGCATCGGGATTCGCCTCGATCAGCACGTCGATGGTGCGGCGGATGTTCTCGATCCCCGCGAGAAACGAACGTTCGTTAAAAAAACCGTGGTCGATGGCGACATCGAAACAGCGGCGTGACGTGGCGTGGAAAAGACGGTTGAGACGGGCGGATTTCATGTGAGAAAAATCTGATCGTGGAGAAGCGACCGGGCGTAGCGCGAGGCCGCAGTTCAATGCATTTCGACCTGACACGAGCCGAGTCCACCGCGGAAGAAATTGAACTGCACATTCGGGTGATCCGCGAGCAGCGACATCGGCACCGCGCTGTCGGCGCAGCCTTTTGAGATCATCAGCGTCGTCAGGCGCTGGCCAAACGGACTGTCGTGCGCGCCTGCCTGCCAGATCGAAACTTTTTCGGCCTGCCACGTTTCCACCGGCCCCACCGTCAGCGCACGCGTCGGCACGAGCGTGATGTTTCCGCCGCCCGACGTGCGCGCATTTTGCGCGAGCGTGACCGGGTGCAAATCGACGACGCGCGTGCCGAGCTTGCGAAACTCCGCCGGTGATGGCGGCGCGTCGACGTAGGCCCCGGTGCGACGCACGGGATCGTTGAAGGCCCAGTGCTTCGTGTCGCCTTGCCCGCCTTGCATGACGGCGCAGCGCACGCCCTTCCAACTTGCCACGTAGCTCGCGATATCCGCTTTGGGAAAATGCAGGTTGGCCTCCGGCATCGCGAGTTCGGGCCGGATGCGGTTGAAGCAGAGCTCACGGTCCGCGCGTTCAAACGAAAGCGGGTGCGTGATCGGCGCTTCTTTTCCTTCGAGATACCACTCGTCCATGCCCCAGAAATGCGCCGACTTCAGCGAGAGCCCGAGCTCGTTCACGATTCGCGCGACGAGCGGGAGCTGTTCCGTTGGCCCGATCGGTCCGCATATCCCCACAGGATTGTCCGGCGTCGATTGCCGCCAGGCCGTGATGTATTCCAGCGCCTCGGCCAGATAAAACTCTTCCAAGGTATCGTAGAAAACGACCTTGAAGCCCGGCCGCGACAAACCCGCCATCGCCTCCGGCGTGAGGCGCGCGGCTTCGTCGATCAAGGCATCGTCCAACGTCGTGTAGTCCCACCAGTCGGGGGCAATTGTGCTGAGTTTTCGTGGCATGATTATGTGGGGTGGATTGAAAATTAAGGAGTTGGCCTATTCCTGAAATTTGATTTCCCTCGTGGTTCGCTCCTTGCCGGTGCGCTCCGTGAGCGGACCGTAAAGTTCGGGTCGGCGCGCGCAGATCCACAGTCGCCCGGTAGCCTGCTCCAGCAAGCTCGCATCCAAATCGGCTACGACCATCGCATCATCGGCCGCCGAGGTTTCCACAAGGACGCGCCCGTAAGGATCAAGAATCATCGCATTGCCGGTGCGCACCTCATCGTCGTCGATGCCCACGCCGTTGCTGAAGATGAGAAACATCCCGTTATCGTGCGCGCGACTCGGCAGCCAACGCATCAGCCAGCCCCGGCCCTTGTCGCCTAGAAACTCGCTTTGAATCGCCGCCGGATCGCGATGCCGGTTCTCCCACACGTGCCGCTCGATCAGTCCCATCAGGTGAGGATTCCGGCTGCGCACGGCACCGGTCTGGTGCGGCGCGATCAGCACCTCGGCGCCACGCAACGCCGTAAGTCGGACGTTTTCACCGATATTGCAGTCGTAACAAATCAGCACACCCACGCGAAATCCGTCCGGCAAATCGAACACCGTGAACTCGCTGCCGCTGCTGATCGCCGCATGCTCGAACGCGTGCAGTTTCCGATGCCGGTGCACCGTGCCGTCGGGCAACGCGACGACGTAGCTGTTGTAGAATGTGCCGCCCTCGCCCGCTTCAAACCAGCCCGCACCCACGGAAATTCCGTGACGCCGCGCCAGTGCGATCAACCGCTGCGTGCTCGGGCCGGAAGGAATCGGCTCCGCCAACGCGGCGAGTTGTTCTCCCGTGAGGTTACGCACGAACCAATATCCGCTCACGCAGCCCTCCGGGAAAACCACGAGACGCACGCCTTGCGCAGCAGCGGCCGCCGTGAACCTTTCCACTTTAAGGAAGTTCGCTTCTTTGTCGCCGGGAGCGCTCTCAAACTGCACGGAGGCTACGCGGAGTTGGCGAGGTGTAGATGACATGACGGCAAATGTTTCCCCCTTCGATTTACCGCTCGCGGCTCAGCCCGCGCTCGTAGGCGGCGTTAATCAGATAGTTTTTCCCAAGCGCGTCGCGCAGTGGATCCGCGCCTTCCGCGCAAAAACCCATGTGTGAGTGACGACGCCAACCCTCGGCGTGTTTGAACCGGCGCGACTGTCGCCCCACCGTTTGCGAGGTCGTTTCCATGTCCCGCAAATAGGAGTTCATGCCTTGGGACGATTGCAGCCAGCTGTGCTGACTCTCGTGACACGCGAGCGCGGACAGTTTGGTTTCGTGCACGGCCGTCGTGTCGACATAGGCTCCCGCGGTCACCCGCCTTCGCAGTTGGTCCACCAACCCATGCGGCATCGCATGGTAGATCGTCGTTTCCCCGCTCCACGCTGCACGCCGCGGGCGCGAAACAAAATTCGGCACGCCGCGAGCGAAAGTCGCGCTGACCGCCAACCGCGCCGTATTCGTGTGGTCCTCCATGTAATCCTGAGGCGAATGCGTCAGGACGATCGTCGGCCTTACTTCACGGATCACCGACGTCAACGCCCGCAGCAGCGCCACCGAATAAACAATCTCCAAATCGTCCGCGTGGCTCTCGTGAAACGTCGCCCCGAGCAGCGCCGCCGCACGCTTCGCCTCGCTCCGGCGAATACGGCGCAGCGCAGCGGGACCGTGCACGAGACTGCCGCACGATCCGGTAGAAACATTCAGATAGTGCGTCGCGTAGCCCGCCTCGCGCAGACGGCACAACGTCCCCGCCATCATGAACTCGATGTCGTCCGGATGCGCGGCGATGGCGATGGCTGAGAGTTCGCTCATTGCAGCTCAGCCAACTTCACCGTGCGGTTTTCCCGCGCGGAGAGATCTGCCGCCAACACCGCGAGATGCGACTTCATCGCGACCGCCAACGACGTCAGCGGCATCTCCTCCCCACGCGCGAGCGCGTCGAAGAACGCCTGAAATTGTGCCTGATACGGGTGATCCGACACGTCGCCGGAATCCAACATCTTCATCGAGAGCTCGCTCCACTTTCCTTTGTCCACCCCGAGGCGCGACGAGTGAAACTTGTTGTCCAGCAGACTGCCGTCGCTCCCGACGAGATGCGCGTGAAAATAGTAGGGCTGAATGCAGTCGATCACCGACGCGACCTTACCAAGCGCGCCGTTGGCAAAGCGCAACACGCTGACGCTCGTCGTTGGGTATTGATATTGGGCAAACACTGGGTTGGCCGAAACCGTCGTGTGACTCGTCACGCTCTCCACCTCCGCGCCCATACAGAGCAACAGCGCGTCCAGCGCATGACACCCCGCCGACAGCAAACTGCTGCCGCCCGACTCTTTCGAGGTGTTCCAGCGATACTGACCATACCACGGACCGATCCCGTGGTAGTAGTCGACTTCGCCGTAGTGGAGTTTCCCCAACAGCCCGCTATCGACCACAGCCTTCGTCGCCACGAGCTGGCTGGAGTAGCGGCACTCGAAACACACACAGGTTTTCACGCCCGCCGCCGCCACGGCCGCCGCCACGCGGCGCGCATCCGCGAGCGTCAGCGTGATCGGCTTTTCGATGATGAGATGTTTGCCGGCCTTCGCTGCCGCGACGATCTGATCCGCATGTTGGTCCGGATAACTGCACACGGCGACCGCATGAATGTTCGGATCGGCCAACATCGCCTCCAACTGCGTGTAGGTGGCGATCTGCCCGCCGTGCCGCGCGCTCAGCGCCGCCGGGTCTTGCGGACGCGAGGAGTAAACCGCGGTGACTTGCGCCTGTGAGGTGGCGTTGATCGCGGCGATATGCGCGCCGCTGACCCAGCCATAACCGATGATGCCGACGTTGTATTTTTTCATGGGGAGATTTTTCGCCGTCCAAAAGCGCCACCGCACCGCGATCACGCCCCGGACCAAGCAAGGGGACCAGCAGCGTGGAAACCCACCCATCGCGATGCAATCCCGCGAAGAAAATTTTCTGCACCGCACCCAACGTCCTCTTCGAGTCCTCCTCATCCGTTCCCCTTCCGTCATTTCTTCGTGCTGTTCCTCCGTCAAAATTCTTGGCGTGATAACTCCACCGAGCTCCTCACCTCACGTATGAATCTCCTGCGCCCCGCCGTCTGCCTCGTCTTCCTCGTTCTCGCCGCCACTGCCGTCGCCCAACCGTGGCGCCATGGCCAACCCTCGCCCAACGATCGCCCCGCCGTCGCCTACGTGCCCGACCTCCCGTCGCTCGCCCAGCCCACGTCGAGTGAGCTCCGCGAATTGGTCGAGCGCTACGTGCGCGACCGCGATGCCCTGTTGCGTTTCTACTCCGTCACGGGCTCCGCCTTGCAGCTCACGCGCCTTCGCGCATTCAACGAAGCCTGGCTGGCCCGGCTGGATACGTTGCCCTTCGACGGCCTCGGTGTCGGCGGCCGGATCGACTGGCATCTGCTGCGGCTGCAACTCCGTCAGGAACTCGAACTCAATTCACGCACCGCTGCGCGCAACGCGGAGATGAGCCGCCTCCTCCCGTTTGCCGACGACATCGCGCGCCTCCAGGAAGCTCGCCGCGTTTTCGCCGCGCTCCGTCCCGCCGACGCCGCCGCCACGTTGGCCAAACTCACCCGCGACGTCGCCGCCACCCGCAAGACGCTCGACGCCGCCGACGCCCCCAAGCCCACCAAAATCGTCGCCCTCCGCGCCGCTCACCGCATCGCCGATCTCACCAAGACGCTCAAAGACTGGTTCGACCACTACAACACCTACGATCCGTCCTTCGGCTGGTGGACCCGCGAACCCCACGCCGTCGCCGCCAAGGCCCTCGACGGTTACACGAAATTTCTTCGCGAAAAAATCGTCGGCTACAAAGACGGCGAAGATGAACCCATCGTCGGCGATCCCATCGGTCTCGACGGCCTCAATCTCGATCTCCGCCGCGAGATGATTCCCTACTCGCCCGACCAGTTGATCGCCATCGGTGAAAAGGAATTTGCGTGGTGCGAAGCCGAATGGAAACGCGCTGCGCGCGACATGGGCCTCGGCGACGATTGGCGCGCGGCCTTGGAGCGTGCCAAACGCGACTACGTCGAGCCCGGCGCCCAGCCCGCCCTCATCGCCGAGCAAGCTTACGAGGCCATCGAGTTCATCACGAAACGCGATCTCCTCACCGTGCCGCCCCACGCCATCGACACGTTTCGCATGACGATGATGTCGCCCGAGCGACAAAAGGTGAACCCGTTCTTCCTCGGCGGCGAAGTCATCCAAGTTTCTTTCCCCACCGATACGATGGACCACGCGGCCAAGCTCGACAGCCTCCGCGCCAACAACCGCCACTTCTGCCGCGCCACCGTCCACCACGAGCTCATCCCCGGCCACCATCTCCAGATGTGGTCGATGGCCCGCTACAACCCGCACCGCTCGCTGTTCTACACTCCGTTCTGGATCGAAGGCTGGGCGCTCTGGTGGGAATTTCACCTCTGGGATCTCGGTTTTCAACAGACGCCCGAGAACCGCGCCGGGATGTTGTTTTGGCGCACGCACCGCGCTGCGCGCATCGTGTTTTCGCTCAACTTCCACCTCGGCAAATGGACGCCGCAGCAGTGCATCGATTTCCTCGTCGAGCGCGTCGGCCATGATCGTCACACCGCCACCGGCGAGGTCCGCCGCTCGTTCAACGGCGACTACTCCCCGCTCTACCAAGTCGGCTACATGATGGGCGCGATCCAGCTCCGCGCGCTCTACGCCGAACTTGTCACTTCGGGAAAAATGAAGGAGCGAGATTTTCACGACCGCATTCTCGCCGGCGGCTCCATGCCGATCGAAATGGTCCGCGCGCACGTCACGCAGACGAAACTTCCCCGCGACTACCTGAGCTCGTGGAAATTCGTCGGCGAACAACCCTGAGCCCCCACGCTCTCCGTCGATGCGCGCCCGTTTCCTATTCGCATTCGTCGTCCTCGCCTGCTCCGGCGCACTCAGCGGAACCGAGCCCCCGAAGCTCTACCGCGGTCCTGTGGAGCCCCACTGGCTCGGCCAAACCGCACGCTTCTGGTATCGCGTCGATATTCCCGGCGGCGAGGAATTCTTCCTCGTCGATGCCGAGCGCGGCACCCGCGAGCCCGCGTTCGATCACGCCCGCACCGCCGCCGCCATCAAAGCCGCCAATCTCGGCCCCGTCACGCAAACCAGCCTTTCCTCCGACGTCCACACGCTCCGCTTCCGCGCCGACGACCGCGCGTGGAACCTGAATCTCGATTCCTACGTCGTCGTCCCCGCTCCCCCGACACCGCCAACGCCCACGGCGACTCCACCTCCCTCCGACTCCGATGCAGCCGATAACTCCAGCACTCGTCGCAACCGCTCGCCCGACGCCAAATGGGAAGCCTTCGCCCGCGACGACAATCTCTGGCTCCGCGAGCTCTCCACGAAACGCGAGTTCCCTCTCTCGCTCGGCGGCAGTCCCGGCCACACTTACCGGCGCGACGCTTCCCGCTCCCGCCTCGTAAGCATGCAATATGACCGCGTCGACTATCCAGCCTCCGAGCCCGATGTCCGCTGGTCGCCCGATGGGCGTCGCCTCGTCGCTCTGCAAACGCGCGTTGTGGCCGAGCGCCGCGTCACGCTCGTCGAATCCAGCCCCGCCGATCAGCTCCAGCCGAGGGTCTCTTCGTATCCGTATTTGAAACCCGGTGACGAGATCCCCGTCAGCCGCCCGCGGCTCTTCGACGTCGCCACCGCCCGCGAAATTCCGATCGACCAAACCACGCTCGCCAACCCGTGGTCACTCGACTCCGTCCGTTGGTCCCCCGACTCCACGCACTTCACTTTTCTTCATAATCAACGCGGCCACCAACTCCTCCAACTCCTCGCGGTCGACGCCGCCACCGGTCAACTCCGCACGATCTTCGAGGAACGCAGCGGCACGTTTGTGCACTATTCGCGCACCGGCCGTTTCCTCGAACACTTCGACTCCACCCACGAAGTCCTCTGGGCCAGCGAACGCGATGGATGGAATCACCTCTATCTCTTCGACGCACTCACCGGTCGTGTGAAACAACAACTCACCCGCGGGCCCTTGGTCGTGCGTGGCCTCGAGCACGTCGATCATGCGCGTCGACTCGTTTGGTTCCGCGCCGCCGGCGCCGGCGGTCTCGACGATTCTTACTACGAGCAACTCTGCCGTGTCGGCCTCGACGGCACCGGTTTCACCGTCCTCACGCCCGAGCCCGGCACGCACACGATCAAACTCTCGCCCGACAAAAAATTCTTCGTCGACACTTGGTCTCGCGTCGACGCCCCGCCCGTTTCCGTTCTCCGCCGCCTCGACGACGGCGCGATCACCCTGCCCCTCGAAACCGCCGATGCCTCCGCGTTGCTCGCAGCCCGCGGCCGTTGGCCCGAGCGTTTCGTTGCCAAAGGTCGCGACGGCGAGACCGACATCTACGGCATCATCCTGCGCCCACCTCAGTTCGACCCGGCCAAGAAATATCCCGTCATCGAGCGCATCTACGCCGGTCCCCACGGCTACTTCACCCCAAAATCGTTCGGCGCCCACGATGCCCTCGTCGAACGCGGCTTCATCGTCGTCATGGCCGACGGTATGGGCACCGCCGGTCGCTCTAAGAAATTCCACGACGTCGCCTGGCGCAATGTCGCCGACGCCGGATTTCCCGACCGCATCGCGTGGATCAAAGCCGCCGCCGCGCAGCACCCCGAATTCGATCTCAGCCGCGTCGGTATCTACGGCACCAGCGCCGGTGGCCAGAGCGCCCTCGGAGCCCTGCTCTTCCACGGAGATTTCTATCACGCCGCCGCGGCCGATTGCGGATGCCACGACAACCGCATGGACAAGATTTGGTGGAACGAACAATGGTTTGGCTGGCCCGTTGGTCCGCACTACGTCGAAAATTCCAACGTCACCCACGCCGCCAAACTCCGCGGCAAACTCTTCCTCGCCGTCGGCGAGATCGACCGCAACGTCGATCCCGCCAGCACCTATCAGGTCGCCGCCGCCCTCATCAAAGCCGACAAACCTTTCGACTACCTCATCATGCCGGGCGTCGGCCACGGCGTCTTCCGCACTCCCTACGGTCGCAAACGCATGGAAGATTTCTTCAGCTCCGCTTTCCTCTCCCGCACGCCATGAAATCCATCCGCGTCCTCGATTCCCATACCGGCGGCGAGCCCACTCGCCTGGTGCTCGACGGTGGTCCCGACCTCGGAACCGGCCCGCTCGATGAACGCGCCGCGCGGTTCCGCCGCGACTTCGACGCCTACCGGTCCGCCATCGTCAATGAGCCCCGCGGCTCCGACACCGTCGTCGGCGCCCTCCTCGTCCCGCCGCACCGCGCCGGCTGCGACTTCGGCGTTATCTTTTTCAACAATGTCGGCCTCCTCGGCATGTGCGGCCACGGCACGATCGGCCTCGTGGTTTCCCTCGCCCACCTCGGGCGACTCCGCCCTGGCCGCGTTAAGATTGATACGCCCGTCGGCGCCGTCGATGCGGAGCTCCACGCCGACGGTTCCGTCTCCGTCGAAAATGTCCCGTCCTACCGGCAGGCCCACGACGTCCCCATCGACGTCCCCGGCCACGGCATCGTGCGCGGCGATGTCGCTTGGGGCGGCAACTGGTTTTTCCTCGTTGGAGCGCATTCCCATCGGCTCGAACTCACCTCGCTCGAAGCGCTCACCGATTTCACGTGGCGCGTCCGCCAAGCCGTGAACGCCCAAGGTTTCCCTGCCGTCGATCACGTCGAGTTGTTCGCGCCGTCACCGCTCCCCGGAGCTGACAGTCGCAACTTTGTCCTCTGCCCCGGCAAAGCCTACGATCGTTCCCCCTGCGGCACCGGCACCAGCGCCAAACTCGCCTGCCTTGCCGCCGACGGGAAACTCGCCGAGGGCGCACCGTGGGTCCAAGAGAGCATCATCGGCAGTCGCTTCGCGGGAAGCTTTCGCTGGCTCGACCGCGCGCGCGGCGAGATTCTGCCCGTGATCACCGGCACCGCCCACGTCATGGCCGAGGCCACGCTGCTCCTCGACGATCGCGATCTTTTTTGCTGGGGCATCCGCGCATGAGCTCACCCGCTTCCCGCCACGTCGTCGTCTGTGGTGCCGGCATCATCGGCCTGTGCTGCGCGCATTTTCTCCGCGCCCGCGGTCACGAGGTGACCGTCATCGACCGCGCCCCCGAATCGCACGAAGGCTGCTCCTTCGGCAACGCCGGCATGATCGTGCCGAGTCACTTCATCCCGCTGGCCGCTCCCGGCATGACGTCGCTGGCGCTGAAATGGATGTTTAATGCCAAAAGCCCCTTCTACATCCGCCCGCGCCTCAGTGCCGATTTGATCACCTGGGGCCTTCGTTTCATGCGCGCCGCCAATGCCGACCACGTCGCCCGCGCCGCGCCCGTCATCCGCGATCTCAGTCTCGCCAGCCGCGCTCTTTACGAAGAACTCGCCGCCCAAACCGCCAACGACTTCGGCCTCACCCGCCGCGGCCTGCTCATGTTGTGCAAAAGCCAACACAGTCTCGACGACGAGGCCGCCGTCGCGACGCGCGCCCGCGAGCTCGGCCTGCCCGCCGAGGTCGTGTCGCCCGCCCGCGCCGCCGAACTCGACCCCGACGTGCGCATGGCCATCGCCGGCGCCATTTATTTTCCGCTCGATTGCCATCTCTCGCCGCAGCGCCTGATGCCCACGCTCCTCCGGCTCACTCGCGCCGCCGGCGTGAAATTTCTCTGGTCCACCGAAGTCACCGGCTGGCGCACCACCGGACGCCAACTCGCCGCCGCGATCACCACGCGCAGCGAAATCTCCGCCGATGAATTTGTCCTCGCCGGCGGTTCCTGGTCGCCGGCCACCGTGCGCTCCCTCGGCCTCAAACTCCCCATGCAGGCCGGCAAGGGCTACAGCGTCACCCTAACGCGCCCACGCCAGCTCCCGCGACTCTGTTCGATTTTCACCGAAGCCCGCGTCGCCGTGACGCCGATGGGCGACACGCTCCGCATCGGCGGCACCATGGAGCTTTCCGGCCTCGACGAATCCATCCAACGCGAACGCGTCGCCGGCATCACCGAATCCGTCCCGCGCTATTTCCCCGATTTCACCGCCGACGATTTCCGCGATCTCCCCGTGTGGCACGGCCTCCGCCCCTGCGCGCCCGACGGCCTGCCCTACGTCGGGCGCTTCGCCCGCTACGACAATCTCGTCGCCGCCACCGGGCACGCGATGATGGGCCTGAGCCTCGCGCCCATCACCGGCAAACTCGTCGCCGAAATCCTCTCCGCCGAAAAGCCCTCCCTCTCCCTCGCTCTCCTTAACCCTGATCGCTTCTCATGAACTGGACCGGCGTCATCCCTGCCCTCACCACCAATCTCCGTGCCAACGTCGCCGTCGACCACCCCGCCTTCGCGCGGCACTGCCGCTGGATGATCACCAGCGGCTGCACCGGGCTCGTGTGCTGCGGCTCGCTCGGCGAAGCCGCCACCTTGAGCTTCGAGGAAAAGATCGCGGTCGCCACTACGGCCGTGCGCGCCGCCGCCGGCCGCGTGCCCGTGGTGCTCGGCATCGCCTCACTATCGACCGCGGAAGCCGTCGCGCTCGCCCGCGCCGCCGCCAAGGCCGGTTGCGCAGGTCTCATGGTTCTCCCTCCCTACACCTACACGACCGACTGGCGCGAAACCAAAGCCCACGTCGCCGCCGTGTTCCGCGCGACCAAGCTCTCCTGCATGCTCTACAACAATCCGCCGGCCTACAAAACCGACTTCCTCCCGGCGCAGATTGCCGAGTTGGCCGCCGAGTTCTCCACGCTGCACGCCGTGAAAGAATCCAGCGGCGACACTCGCCGCGTCACCGCGATCCGCGCCCTCCTCGGCGACCGCCTCGCGCTCCTCGTCGGCATGGACGACGCCATCGTCGAGGGCATAGCCGTCGGCGCGCGCGGCTGGATTGCCGGGCTCGTCAACGCATTCCCGCGCGAGTCCGTCGTCCTCGTCGAGGCTGCCGTCGCCGGTGATCATGCCAAAGCCCGCGCGCTCTACGAATGGTTCCTTCCGCTCCTGCGCCTCGATACCGTGCCCAAGTTCGTGCAATACATTAAGTGGATACAGTCCGAGACTGGCTGCGGCAGCGCCACCGTCCGCCCGCCACGCCTGCCGCTTGAGGGCGCGGAGCTTGCGCACGCCCAAGCCGTGCTCGCCCACGCGTTGCGCACCCGCCCAACGCTCTGATTCGTCCCGCCGGGCCGCGACACCGGTCGCGTTTGGAACGGCCCGCCTTTTTTCCAGAAACGCCCTCCTTCTGGAACCGAAGCTTGTATCGCCGCCCGACCACGCTCCTCTTTGCGACCCACCACACCACTATGAGCCCCCAAGGAATCGCCAAACTGATCGGAGTCGGCCTGCTGATCTTCTGCGCCGTCATCATGGCCTCGTCCGGCACCTACGTGGTCCGACCTGGCTACCGCGGCGTCGAAGTCACGATGGGCAAAGTCTCCACCGCCTTCAAACCCGAGGGCTTCGGACTAAAGGCCCCGTTCATCACCACCATTACCCAGGTCTCCATCCGCCAGCAGACCGCCGAGGACAAAGCCGAGTGCTACTCCTCCGATCTCCAGCAGATCACCATCGAACTTAAAGTCCTCTTCCGCATTCCTGAGGCCTCCGTCGTGAAGCTTTACCAGAACTACTTCGGCAGCCCATTCGAGAGCTTGGTCGCCCCTCGCGTCCAAGAGGCCTTGAAGGAAGTCGCCGCGTTGCAAAGCGCCGAGCAGATCGTGAAAAACCGCGAGCAGATCAAAACCCGTTCCCTCGAAATCGCCCGGCAGAAACTCGGCACCCTCCTCGTCATCGAAGATATCGTGATCCAAAACATCGCCCTCACCAAAGAACTCGAACACGCCATCGAGGCCAAGATGGTGCAGGAACAGGAGGCTTCGAAGTCGAAGTATCTCCAACAGCGCGTGCAGATCGAGGCCGACACCGCGATTATCCGCGCCAAGGGCGAAGCCGAATCCATCATGATTCGAGGCGACGCCCTCAAAAAGAATCCCGCCTTCGTCGACCTCCAGATCGTCGACAAGTGGGACGGCATCGCGCCCGCCGTCATCGGCGGCGGCGACAAAGTGATGCTCACCCTGCAAGACATCGAACGCCTCAAAGCCCAGAAGTCCAATGCCCCCTCGACCACCCAACCGGCCAATGCGAACAGTCCGGCCCGACGCTGAACCCATGAATCCTCTCGTCGTTCCCAAACTCATCGGCGTAGCCGTCTTCGCCTTCATTCTCATGATCATGTCGACGGCGGCGACCTATGTGATCGAGCCCGGTTCGCGCGGTCTCAAAGTCACGCTCGGCAAAACCGCCGACGATTTCCTCCCCGAGGGCTTCGGTTTCAAAATGCCCTTCGTCACGAGCATCGTCACCGTCAACGTCCGCCAACGCACCCAGTCCGTCCGCGCCGACTGTTTCTCCTCCGATCTCCAGCAGGTGAAAATCGATCTCCGCGTTCTTTACCGCGTGCCAGAGGCCGCTGTCGTGCAGATCTACCGCGAGTTCGCCGGCGATCCCTTCGACAGCCTCATCGCCCCGCGCGTCCAAGAAGCCATCAAAGAAGTCACCGCGCTGCTCACGGCCGAACAGATCGTGAAGAATCGCGAGGATATCAAAAAGAAAGCCCTCGCCGCCGCCTCCCAAAAGATCGGCACGCTGCTCGTCGTCGAGGACATCGTCGTCCGCGACATCAACCTCTCCAACGAACTCGAGAAAGCGATCGAGGCGAAGATGGTCGCCGAGCAACAGGCCAACCAAGCCCGCTTCACCCAAATTCAGACCCAGGTCGAAGCCGAGACCGCCGTCATCAGCGCCAAAGGCGAAGCTGAGGCCATCCGCGTGCGCGGCGAAGCCCTCCGCCAGAGTCCCTCTTACCTGCGCTGGAGAATAGTCGAGCGCTGGAATGGTCGCTCTCCCATGGTCGTTCCTTCTGGCACCGACAACAGCGGCGCAGCCCTGCTCCTGCCCCTCGGCCCCGTCGAAAAATCGCCGACTCCATGACCCCGCGCCGGCGCGCTTTCTACCAATTTGGCGTCCTCGTCATCGTCGGCGTTTTGCTCGTCGTCTTCTTCCCTCGCGCCGCCGCCTTCGCCGAAATGGCGGCGCGCGAATTGCGCTACCTCTGGTGGCTCATTCTGCTCGTCGCGATCGCCGGCTGGCTCATCTGGGGCGTCGGCCGTCGGCCGAAAGAATAGTCGCGCCGTTCAGTCCGCCGGCCACCACGCGGCCGCGACGACCATCGCATCAAAGGTCGCGCCAACCCCCACAACCATCGCCCCCGCGCTACGCGCCTCGAAGCGACCCGCTCCCAGCCAAACGATTTCAACCTCGAGAAATCCCGGCACCGCCCCACCGCCCGGCGAAAGTGTTTTGAACAACGCCTCTTTGGCTCCGAACACCGCCGTGGCGTGCAACGCTGCCTCGGCCTGATCGAACACCGCGACCGCCTCGCGCTCCCCCGCCGTCATGATGTGCGCCCACATCGCCGGCTTCATGCGCGTCGGACTCTCGATGTCGACGCCCACCCCGCGCAGCGCCGCACCGCGCCCTTGAATCGCCGCCACCCATCCGGAGCTGTGCGAGAGGCTCCCCACCCAGCCGCTCGGCCAAACCGGAAAACCTTTTTCGTGCCGCGCGATCGCCGCATTGTGGATGCCCTGCCGTGCTAACATCTCGCCAGCCAACCACCGCGCCTCCGCCGATTCTTGCTTTCGTCGTTCCGCACCGCTCCCGATTTTCTCTCCCAAACGCCGCACCGCGACATCGAGCCCCGCCCGCGCACAACCTTCGCAAAACGCCTCACGAGACCGCAACAGCCTCTCCGAGTTCGTCGCGCTGTCCGCCATCGCCCGTTCCTCAGGTCTTGGCCGTTTTTTTCCAGTGCTCCGACTCTCCGTGGATGCGGTCGTCCGCGCCCCAGAGCCAACCGGCCACCTCGCGATGCCACGCCACTTCGTCCGCCGCCGCCACGATTTCGGCCGCGCCGCCAGTCGGAAAATTAAGGATCGAGTGCGTCGTCTCAGACGGATCGCTGAGCGTCTGCAACGCCACGATCACCGCCGCCTGAATCTCGGTCACGCTGCGTTCCGCACACACCGCGCGAATCCGCTCGGCGCGTCCGGCCGGCCCGGCCAACGGCACTTCGTCTTCCGGCAACGGCGCCATTCGGTTGATCGTGTCCACCACCCACTCGGCCGCTTTCGGCCGCGGCAAACGGCGCAGTTCTGCCGGCATCAGCGGCTGACCCAACGTGTAGTCCTGCTGCCCGAATCCCACCGGCAAAGACACGATCTCCGCCAGCGGCTCCACCGGCAGCCCGCCGCTATAGCGCAGCGGTAGAATCGGCAGATCGAGATCCAACGCGAGATCCACAAACACCGCGCTCATCCGTTTCACGCGATGACGACAACTCAGCGCTTGCTCGCCCTCGACATGGAGATGAAGCGAGTGCGGCACCGTTGCCTGCGCCGCCTTGTAACTCTCCATGATCGCCAAAAACGACGCCGGTTGATCGCGGTCGAACAGCAACTGCGGATTCACCGCGACCGCCCTCTTCGGATACCGCCACAGAAAATCCGTCAACCGCCCCATCCAACTCGACGCATGCTCCGTCCGCGTGACCGTCGTCACCGGCAACCCCGCCCAGCGTGAAAACACATCCGTGAACAGCATCGATTCGATCGCCGTCTGATGGTTTCCGCAGATGATAAACGGCCGGCCCTTCAGCGCTTCGAGCGCCGCCGGATCGACCAGCCGGAAATGCCGCACATAGCTCTGCCGGAGCGCCCGCGAGAGATCCTCCAGAAACGCGCCGCCAAACAAACTCACCCCGCGCGTTGCCTTCAGCACCGCGTCGCCCGCCGAGCTTACCTCAACGCGCCCCGCCTCGGCGCGCGTCGCAATCGGCCAAGCCTGCAATGGAAACTGCGGCAACGTCGCCAGCGTGTCGTCCGCGCTCAACTCCACGTGCGCGGGATGCACCGCCAATTGATGCCCGATGTGCTCCTTAGCCGTGATCGCGAGCGCCAGCCGTTCCGGTGCTGTCCCCACCGGCACGTCAAAAACGGTTTCAAGCTGTCCCGGCATCCACTGAAAACGCGCCATGTCCTCCGTCGTCCAGCGACTCACCGCGCCGTCCCGCGCGCTGAAACGGATCTTCTGATACTCTTCCCCGCGCATGAACGCCCGGCGCGCCGTGAAGGCCGCTCCGACAAACGGACGCCCATCGAGCAGCGCAAACTCCATCTCCAAATCGCACCACACGAGCTCGCCCGCAATGAACTGCACGTAGGCCAGCGGCATGCCCGTTACCGGATTCAGCCCGCGCGGTCGCAGCTCGCACCGCACGACACCGCGCGTCGGCGTCTCGCCGAAAAACCGCGCCCGCTGCACTCCCCGCGGCAGACCGTTCCAGTTCTTCGGAATTTCCGGATACCACTCCGTCAACTCACTGAACGGCACCGCATGGGTGCAGCCGTCGAGCAAAGCCGGATGAATTTTCCCGACGGGCACCGTGCCGCCGCCCGCATCCATCACGCACGACGCGCCTTTATGCGATCGCCGCGTCTCCCGCAACACTTGAAACGCCGGACCATGCGTCGTCTCGCAGCTCGTATAAGGTGACTCGATCAGCGGCGCGCTCAACGGAGTGAGGGCCACCGGAGCCTCCGGATAGTTCGTCGCCCAAGTTAACGTCGTTGCTCCGACCACATCGTAGCGCGACAGCGCCGCCTTTTTCGCCTCACGCCACACCGACAATTTCGCCTCCGATTTTCCGCCGCCGGCGCCAACGGCATCGGCTTCGATCTTCACCTTCACGCCACCCTTTTCCTCGCACACCAGCCACCGGCTCGGGGCGAACTCCCCGATCTCCGTCAGCTTCGCGCCTCCCGCCTTCGTCGCCGCCGCCAACTCGTCCAACATCACCGTCAACGGCACCACCGACGAAGTGAAGCTCGGCCGGTGATCGTGCAACCACGGTGTCGCGGTCAAACTGAACGTCTTCTCAACTGCCCCACCCGTCTGAGCCGGCCCATCCTGAAGGCTTCCCGTGCTCTCGTCATCGCGGCGCACGCGCATCGCCAGCTTTGGAGTCTCGTAAATTTTTTTCCCGTCCACCCATAGGCTGCCCCGCGCCGACACGGTGATCGCGTTCGCCCCGTTCGGCTCGATTTTCAGCACCTCGACGAGCGTCGTGATCAATCCATTCGTCGGCACCACTTGGCCGCGATACTTCCAGACCAGCGGCTCGCCGAGCGCCACCGGCTCGAACCGCGCCGCAGTCCCCCACTCGTTGCCCACTCCCCGCAGCCGCATCGCGCATTGGAGCAATTGCACCAGCGCTTCGATGCCGAGCGAACCCGGCTGCACCGGATCGCCCATGAAGTGCGCCTGGAAAAACCAATCCGACGCCTTCACATCCTTCTCCGCGCGCACGATACCGAGCCCGGCTTCGCCCGCCTCCGGCCACCAACCCGTCACGCGGTCGAGCATCATCAGCGGATCGCTCGCGAGCACTGCACCCGGCAACGGGAACGCCTCGGCATCGGCCCCGCGCAACCGCACCCGCGTCGCCGATTCCTTCGCAAAAAACTCCCGCTCCGTCGCGCTCGGCACCAGGCCGGCTTGGTTCGCAAACGCATCGCCCGGGAAGAACCCGAACGACGTTTCCATCTTCGCGACGACGCGTCCCTCAAGCCGCGCTTCCAACCGGAAGCCCACGATGATCATCGTGCCGAGTTCCGACCAGTTCGTCAGTTCCGTTCGCACGCGCAACGTGCCGTCGCTGGGCCGCAGCTCTTCGCTCCACGTCAGCGTGCCATCGAGGTTGCGGAAGAAAATGTCCGTCGTCTGCCCGCTCGGGTCGCGTCCATAGCTCGACAGCCATCCGCAGGGCTGCAGCAGCGCTTCCATAAACACGCACGAGGGCATCGTGCGGTTTCCGCTGCGTTCAAAGAACCAATCGCCCGCCGCAAAATCGAAATCCGCCTCGACCCACATGCCCGCTTCCGGGCGGCCCATCGCACCACGGCACTCCACGATGCGCGTCATGAAATGATAGGGCGGCCGCGGCAGGCGCGGCAGCGACAGCGGTCGATCCGCCACCGCAAACGTCGGCCCAAAGCTCTCGCTCGGCCGTCCCAACGCGCATGCCAACAGCGAACGGTGATCGAAGACAAATCCGTCCAACGCGAACGACTCGCCGCGCTTCGTCGGCACGATCTCACCGCTGCGCAGCATCTCATCCAGCGGCCAATCTTGCACGAGTTCAACCGCGAGCCCTTGGCACAAGAAGGCCTTCCGTCCGTCCACTGACGCCATAACCGAGGCCCGCAACGTCGGCACCGGGCCCTCGGAAAACTCTTCGACAAATACTTCGTAAACCAACTCCCGCGAACTCGGCACGCACTGCCCGCGGCAACGCATCAGCACGTTTTCATTTTTCGCCGGCTGAAACCGCCAGCCGTCCCGCCGCACCGTGCTGCCCATCGCCGCGAGGAAGAACGTCATCGCCTGCACCGCGCCCTCGAGCATCAGCGTGCCGGGCATGCAGGGATCGTTCTTAAAATGTCCGTCGAAGAACCACATGTCCGGCGTGATCGCCGTCGTCGCCCGCAGATAACCGCGTCCCCACGGTCCGCCCGCGGCGTCGAACGCCGTGACTTCATCGAGGAAGCACATGCGCCCCGCCTGAATCCGCGGCGTCCGCGAATGCGTTTCGGTCAACTCGAAGCCTGGCCCGAAACACTCCCGCGTGTGCCCCTCAGAAAACGCCCTCACCAGCGTCGGGGAAAACGCCTTCCGCGTCGTCAGCGCCGCCGGCGTCGGCTTCCCGCCGCTCCGCAAGGCTGGGGCCGGCTCGGTCGTCGCGTCCCAAATGACGCCGTCGGAATTGGCCAACTCCTCGTCCGAGAAAAACCCGGCCTGCCCGTGCCGCACACTCAGCCGCACTTCGTCACCCACCCGCAGATCGTAATGGAAGAAAAACATCCGGATGCCGCCGAGCTGCGCGTGTCCATCGATGTGAATGTCGAACTTCAGCGTGTCGCCTACCTTCGGCAACGGCCCCTTCACTTCCGCCTCGCAGCCGAGCAACCGATACGTGCGATCGCTGCGGTTCAGCGCATCGATCCCCATCCACGAAATCAGCAGCAGGTCCGCCTGCCCCGACTCGATGGTGATACCCATCGGCACGTAGCCTTGATGCAAATACCACGAGTCCGCGCGCACATCCGTCTCTGTCCAAATCGTCCCCGTCCCAAGCTCTCCCGGCACGGCGTCGATACCCGTCACACGGTCCGCGAGCAGCATCGGCGGCATTGGCATCCGCACCTGGCGGTGAAACGCATCCTGCCCGGCAAACAAGGGCCCAAACACCTCCGAAATTTTTCCCGAAGCCAAGTGCTCCAGTTGCTCACGCGAGAACTTCGGCCCGGGCAGCACCGCACTCGCCGGCTTCTGCACCGGTTCGCGCTTCGCCTGCACCGGAGTCACGTTCGCTGCCACCTCCACGATTCGCTCTACAACTGGCTCTAACGTTGGTGCCGGCGCTGGCTCCGCTTCCACGACGACCGGTTCTTCCATTACGTCCGTCGCAGCCACACCGCCGCCAAAGCGCCGCAAAAACAGTTCGTGCGCCGCCGCCATTTCTTCGAGGAAACACTCATGCACGAGCGCGATGTCGTTCGGCAGTTCAGGCGCCGCCGTCTCCGCCTCTTCCGACACCGTCGCGTCCGCTATCGTCTCGGCGATCAACCGATCCGGCACATTGGCCACCTGCTCGATAATCTCGATATCCTCAACCGAAAGATCCTCACGCCCACCCATCACCGACCGAAGTCGCGGTGCCCTCGGCATCACTTCAGCACCATTTTTCGTCCCCGCTTCGGCCTCAGTTTTCGCCAACATTTTCTTCAAGATTTCCGATACCGGCGCTCTATGCGCGGCAAACGTCATGGTTTTCTTTTCCGCGACCGGCACGGCCGGCAAATCGCGCGGCCACACCGGTGCGTTCGGCTCGTCGCTCTCGCGTAGATACAACTCTTCAATTTCGTCGCGCAGCCCGGACGCCTCCAAGCGCACCGCGCGCCGTCCCTGCGCCGGAGTTTCCCACGGCAATACACCCCGTCCCTCGACCGGCGGTTGCAACCGATACTTCAACGCCAACGCCGCCGACGCCACGTGCAGCAGCGCGTCCGCCGCATGGCAGTAGCCGCACCGTGCCTGCATCGCCTCGGCCACGGAGGTCCAGTCCACCGCACCCGGAATCACCGCATCACTGGCCGCCTCGATCACCGCGTAGATCGTGTCACCGTCGCGCCGCGCATCGTCTTCGCGCTTGAGGATTAGCATGCACGCGCCGTCCGACACCACACGCCCAACTTCCGGCAACACCGCGTCCAACGCCGCCGCGTGCACGGGTTCCGCGCCGACATCGACCGACCCGACCAACGCCGCGTCGACGTCGCCGTCCCGCAGAGCCTGCAACGCCAACTCCAGCCCATGCAGCCCCGAAAGTTGCTCCGCCGACACCGCGCAGCTCGCACCGCCGCAGCCGTATTGCCGGTTAAGCCGGTTCGCCACGACGTTGGGCATCAGCCCGAGTGTCGTCGCCGCTACCGGTCCCGGCATGATTTCCTGCCGTGCCGTCGCAATCCGCTCCGCACTCACCGGCCCGACGCGCACGTCGGCCAGAAATTCCTCAAGGCGCAGATTCAGTCCAAATCGGCACGCTTCCGCATCGCAGCCCATCCCGATAAACACCGCCGTGCGTTCGAACGGCACCGTCTTCACCTGCGCGAGCGCCTGGTGTGCGACCTCCAGCGTGAGCGTCTGCTGCGCGAGCGCGTTTTCCAAATCCTTCGGCGGAAACGCCGACCCTTGGATCGGCAAACGGATTTCCTTCATCGCCCCTGCACCGCCTTTTGCGGTCGTGCCCGCATCGCTGAGCGCCGCCCACCAAAAATCGCGCACGTCCGCGCCTTCGCCCACGCGCGCCGCCACCGACACGATCGCGCAACGCACCGGCCGCGGCAACGAAACTCCCGGCACACTCGGGCCGCCCACCGCCGTCGACGTTTGCTCCACGAGCAAGTGCGCGTTGTTACCCCCAAACCCAAACGCGTTCACCGCCGCGCGTCGCACAGATTCTATTTTCCACTCGGTCGCCGCGATTTCCGGCGCCAAGCGCGTTCCCGCCAACGCCGGGTTCAGCTCGTCGAGATGGAGGATGCCCGGCCGCACGCCGTGCTCCATCGACTTAAGCACTTTGATCAATCCAGCGACACCCGCCACCGGTAGCAAGTGCCCGATGTTCGCCTTCAGCGAACCGAGCGCCACGCCGCGCGCCTCCGCAAAAACCTGCGCGCAACTCTGGATCTCCGTCGCGTCACCCACGCTCGTGCCGGTCGCATGACACTCGATCAAGTCGATGTCTTTCGGCCGCAGGCCTGCGCCACGATACGCCGCTTCCATCGCGCGGACTTGGCCCGCCGCCGACGGCACGAGCAGCCCGGAACCGCGGCCGTCGTTCGCCAAACCCACCCCGCGAATCACACCGAGGATGCGGCTGCCGTCGCGTTGAGCATCTTCCAACCGTTTCAACACCACCACCGCCGCGCCTTCCGACGGGATCAATCCGTCCGCTTGCGCATGGAGCGGCCGGCTCCGCCCACTCGGACTCAGCGCCTGCAACGTCGTGAACCCCGCGTGAATCGTCAATCCATGGACGCGCGATACGCCGCCCGCCAACATCACGTCGGCGCGTCCGCTCGCGAGCCAGTCGCAGGCAAACTTGATGGCGTAGAGCGACGACGCACACGCCGCGTCCACCATGAAGCCGCCGCGGGTGAGCTGCAGCGACTCGCACAACAAATTCACGGGCAACCCCGACATGAAGCGGTTCAGCCGGTCCGGCGACGCCAAGCCCGCCGCGCGCACGCGTTCCTTGCCGAGCAACTCCTCCGCCCACACCGCCGTCGCGACCGCATTCAGCGCATAGGTCGGATACGAAAGATTTCCGATGATCGCTCCACCGCGCACCCGCTGCGTCGTATCGACGCCGGCCGCGTTCATCGCCTCGCGCCCCGTGTGCAGCAGCCACTGGAAAAGCGGATCGAGCCCCGCCACCACCTCCCGCTCCAACCGGTGAGCCGCGGGATCGAACACGTTTTCGAAGCCTGTGACGTAGCCGCCGCGGTCCGTCGGAATTTTCTCCGCCGCCGGCGCGCCCGCATCGGTGCGCATGAGCCGGCGTTTGTCCGCCACCTGCCACGTCACCTCCGTCGCACGCGAAATCAGATCGCGACCGGCGAGCACGCCGGACCACAACTGCTCCGGCGAGTGGGCGCCGGGCAGCACGCAAGCCTGCCCGACGATCGCGATGGGCCGGAATCCGGTCATGTCGTCACCGGATTCCAGTATGAATCGACTTGGAAACACTCCACGCCGCGCAGCGAGAAGATCGTCGCACCTTCCGAGTCGACGCAGTCGATATCGGTCACGGCGCCGACGCCCGCCTGTTCGCGGCCCGTCAGTTGGCAGGAAACCGTTTCATCCGCGCGCGCCGCCCGCGTGAGCGAGAGTTCCGCGATGCGCAACGGCAGCGAGCTCTTACCGTGGGCCTCCAGCGACCACAACACCGCCGCTTGCAGCGCGCCGTCAAACAACGCCGGCCCGATCTTCCACGCCTCCGTTCCCGCATGGGGGAGCGTCCGGTTGTCCAACGTCATCGTCGCCGCCTCGCGCGACCACGTCCCGAGTTCACGGATCACTTGAAACTCTTTCCCGTGAAAGAGCCGGCCATCGTAGGCGCCCGCCGCATCGAAACTGAAATCCCGCCAGCCCGCACCGTTTTGCGCCGGCAGCGCGAGGCGTGCCGTCGTGCCCACGCCGTAGTCGGCAATGGCGGCGTAGTGGGCTTTCCCCGACGCCGGATCAGCGATGCGGATTTCCACCGCACCGTCGGCCCGCGGGCGTGTGGTGAGTTCCAGCAGGGTCGGTTGCGCCGCATCTTCGTGCACAAACACCGCTTTCATCACCTGCATGTCGCGAAGTGCGCGCAGCGTCACGCCTGGTCGTGCGAGGGCCGCCGCTTGGAGCAACCACTCGGTCACCAGCGCCACGGGCACCACAATTTTTCCTTTCACGACGTGATCGAGGAGAAACGGATAACGCTCGGCGCTCACCGAAATTTCCACGCGATGGGTCGGCTGCGTGGGATCAGCCGCGAGATCGAGCCGGCCTGAGCCGATCACCACCTCGACCTCTGCCGCTGTCGCCGCACCCGAAAACTCGGCGACAAACGCCGCCGCACCTTCGTCGTGCGGAATCAGTCCCACGCCCTGCGTGCGGAAATGCTCCCGCAACGCCGGCGTCACCATCCCGCCGTCCCACGGCCCCCAGTTAATCGAACGCACCAGGCAACGCCCGCCGCGCCGAGCAAACTCGGCCTGCGCCACCTTGTTGAGCACTTCATTCGCCATCGCGTAGTCGGACTGACCGCGGTTGCCGAATCGGCCCGCCACCGAGGAAAACAGCACCAACGCATCGAGCGCGTCGTTCGCCGTCGCTTCCAACAGGACCTGCAAGCCGCGCACCTTCGTGTCGAAGACGCGCGCAAACTGCTCCGGCGTTTTCTCCGCGATGAGTTTGTCCGCAAGCACCCCGGCACCGTGGACGAGCGCCGTGATCGGACCGAGCCGCCCGCGCACCTGCGTCAGCGTCGCCCCAACGCTCGTCGCGTCCGTCGTGTCGCACGCAAAATATTCCGCTACGCTGCCCGCCGCGCGCAGCCGTTCCAAGGTCGCGCGGATTTCCCGCTGCGCGAGCACGTCGCGCACCGCCGCCGCGAGCGCCTTGGGCGCCAATTGGCGACCGGCCCGTTGTTCGCGTGTGAGGAGCACTTGCCGCAGCGCACCTTCGTCGGTCACGCCCGCGCACTCTTTCGGCTCTTCGTCGAGCGCCGTGCGCCCGAGCAAAGCGATGCGCGGCTGATGCGCAGCCGCGAGCGCCACGAGCGCGGAAGCCGTAACTCCGCGCGCACCACCGCTGGCGACCACCACGGACTTCGCGGTAATCCGCGATGCGCCCGCCTTGGCGAGTCCCTGTTCGGTCACGACCACACGCCGACGCTGCCCTGCGAGGTTGAGCGCGATTTCGTTTTCATCGCCGCCAAACAATAGTTCGTCCGCGATACGCCGGGCGACTTCCTGCGCCGTCTGCGTTCCGCATTCGAGATCGAGGCTGCGCACGGCCGCCCGCGGCCACTCCTTCGCCGCGGTTTTCGCCAACCCGGCGAAACCACCGAGCCACGCACGCGCGACCGGCGCACCGCCAAGTCCAAAGCCGCCGCCCGTGTCCTGCACGGTGACAAAAACTCCGCCCGCTTCGGCGATGCGCACCGCGGCCGCCCGCGCCGCGGCAAACGCCGCCTGTGCCGCCGTCGTCGCCGCTTCGGGGCGATCGTCGCTCCGTAATCCCTCGAGCACGATCAGTCCGTCGCAGTCGCTCGGCACGGTCGTGACGACTTCAGCCGAAACGTGTTGTTCGGCGAGCGCCGCACGCAGTTCGGCCGCGATACTACGTCCATCATCGGTGATCGCCAAACGCTTCACGCGGTGCAGTCCCGCCAACGCAAAACCCGGCGCCTCCGCCGCCTGCGTGTTCACGAGATAGCGCAACACCGGCAACTCTGCCCCCGCCGCTTTTGCGGAGCCCGCGGATGCCACCGTCGCTGTTGTCGCCGACGCCGTCGCAGTCGCTTTGGCCTTGGCCTCCGCCGGCTTCGTGCCGCCGCCCAGTTGTTGAATGAGATAGTCCGAAATCGCCTGGAGCGTCTGCAGTCCGCCCATCACTTTCGCATCCACCGCGGGCAGGCCGGGCAGTTTTTTCTGCACCGCGGAGAGAATCTCCACGCGCTTGATCGAATCGATGCCGAGATCGCTCTCCAACTGCATGCCCGGCTCCAACATCTCGCGCGGGTATCCCGTCTTCTCCGCGACAGTTTCCAACACGATCGGCATCACCGCTTCCGCCGCGAGCGCCGGGGCCGCTGCTGCCGCCTTGGGCGGAGCCGCCGTAGCCACGGGCGCCGCCGCGTTCGCGCCGAGCGCCTGCGTGAGATAGTTCGAAATCGCCTCCAGCGTTTGCAGTCCGCCCATCACTTTGGCGTCCACCGCGGGCAGGCCGGGTAGTTTCTTCTGCACGGCAGAAAGAATTTCCACGCGCTTGATCGAGTCGATGCCGAGGTCGCTCTCCAACTGCATCGCCGGCTCCAGCATCTCCAATGGATAGCCGGTCTTCTCGGCCACCGTCGCCAACACGATCTTGTTCACCTGCGCGCTGTCGAACGCCGGCACCTGCGCATTCGCGCTCGTCGCCGTTGTCACCACCGTCGCAGTCGCCGTCGCGACTGGCTGCGCCACCGCACCGAGCGATTGCACGAGATAATTCGAAATCGCCTCCAGCGTTTGCAGTCCGCCCATCACTTTCGCGTCTACCGCGGGCAAGCCCGGCAGTTTCTTCTGCACGGCGGAGAGAATTTCCACGCGCTTGATCGAATCGATACCGAGGTCGCTCTCCAACTGCATCCCGGGCTCCAACATCTCCAGCGGATAACCGGTTTTCTCTGCGACCGTTTCGAGCACGATCTGAATCACCTTCGCGCTATCGAAGGCCGGTGCCGGCGCAGGTATCGCCGCCGCCACGACCGCCGGAGCTGCCTGCCAAACTGGCGTCGGTGCTGAAACCACCGTCGCCGCCGCCGGACGAGCCAACGACGGCGCCGCCATCGCGCGCACCGGTTCTTTGGCCACCACCGCTGCCTGCACTGGGGCCGCGGCCACGGGTGCAGCCGCTGTTGCGACGCGGGCTGCGCTCGGCGCCACCGCACGTGCGGGCGCACCCGCGACAGGCGCTCCGGAAACCGTTTCCAAAAACGTGCGGTGCGCGTCGCTCATCGCGCGCAGGAAAGTCTCGTGCGCACGCGCCACGGCGTCATTCGCGACAGCCGGTTTGGCGGCGCTCGCGACACTGCGCGTAGCCGGGGAAGGAAGCGGAGACGCCGTCGGCGTCGGAGCGGAGACTTCAGTCATGCGGGAAATTTCAGGACGCGGCGCGGCCAAGGCCTTCGGTGCCACCGTCACGGGAGCCGACAAAGGAGCGACCACCACCGGAGGCGGAGTCGGCACCGGCGCGGTTTTCACACCGTCGCGCGGCGGATACGGCCGTCCCAGATTGTAAGCGCCGACCGGCAGCGCCGCGGCGGAAAGTTTGGCCTCAGGCGCCGGCACCCGATGCCCGGTCCAGAGCAGATCCCACGTCACGGTCACGCCGGCCACCGCGAGACGCGCCAAGCCGTTGAGCAGGCCGACATCCGCTGTCTGGCCGGAAGGATTCAACGCGATGATCGTCGCCGATTCGCCGAGCGTTTGCCGAGCGAGCCCCGACAGCACCGCCCCGGCGCCGACTTCCACAAAGATCTTCCCGCCCTCCGCCTGCATGCGACGCAGCTGGTCGGCAAACCGCACCGGATGGGCGAGTTGCTGGGCGAGCATCGTGCGCATCGCCTTGGCTTTCGTTGGATACGGCTCGGCGGTCGTGTTGTTGAACACCGGCACAGTCGGCGCAGCAAATTTCACATCCGCCAAAAACTTCTCGAACGGTTCGCACGCATCGCTCACCGCCTCGGAGTGAAACGCCGTCGCGACTTGCAACCGGCGGAACGAAATCTTCTGCGCCGCCAAGCGCGCCTCCAGCCGTCCGATCTGCTCCGTCGGCCCGGCCACCACCGATTGTTGCGGGCTGTTTTGGTTCGCGATCACGCACGCGCCAGACTCGCCGGTTAGCATGGCTGTCAATTCATCCACGGGATGCCAGACCGCCGTCATCGCGCCGTCGTGATCCCGCGAAACCTCGGCCATCAGTTCACCGCGTTCGCGGCTGATGCGCATACAATCTTTCCAACTGATCGCGCCCGCCGCATAGAGCGCCGGAATTTCGCCGAAGCTGTGTCCGCCCACCATCTCAGGACGCAGGCCTGCCGATTCGAGCACGGACAAGTAACCGAGACTCACGGCACCGAGCGCCGGCTGGGCATTTTCCGTGCGACGCAGACGGTCGTCCTGGAGCGTCGATTCCGCTTCGTTCATCGCCGGCGGCGGGTAGACGATATCGCACAGCCGCTCGCTGCCGAGCAGACCGAGGCTCTCCACCTTTTCCCACTGCTGCATCGCGGGCTCAAATTGCATCGGCACCTCGCCGGCCATGCCGACGCTCTGGCTGCCTTGTCCGGGAAACAAATAAACAAGCCCGGCGCCGTCCGCCGCACGCGCTTCAGTCGCCACATGCACGCCATCAATCGCGGGCTTGAGCCCCGCCCGCGTGTCCGCAAGGCGCTCGATCAACTTCGCCGTCTTGGTCGCCAAATCTTCCTCGGTCGCCGCGACCACCGCCGCGCGGCAAATCGCCGCCGCGTCAAATCCCTGCTGACTCGTGCGCGCCGCCGCGACGAACTCCGTCGCCTTCAGTTTCGTCCACGCCGCCACGCGCGTGGCCAGCTCCGCGGCGTTGGCCGCACTCGCGAGAAACACTTCCGCCCCGAACGCCCGCACGCGCGGTGCCGGCGAGGCTCCGCGATATTCTTCGAGCGCTACGTGAAAATTCGTCCCGCCGAATCCAAACGAGCTCACCGACCCGCGCCGCGGTTCGCCGCTCGCCTGAATCCACGGACGCGCCTTGGTGTTTAGATAGAGCGGACTCTCGCCAAATCCCATCTCGGGATTCGGTGCGTCGATATTCGCCGTGGGTGGAAACGCCTGGTGCCGGAGCGCGAGCGCCACTTTCACCATGCCCGCCGAGCCGGCCGCACCTTTCGTGTGGCCGATCTGCGATTTCACCGAGCCGAGCGCACACCACTGGCGGCGGCCCGCATCGGCCGCGGCAAACACTTCTTTCAACGCCGTCGCTTCGCACATGTCGCCCGCTGCCGTGCCCGTGCCGTGCGCCTCGACGAGTCGCACCGTCGCCGGCGAATAGCCCGCGTGCACGTAGCAACGCTGCAACGCCACCGACTGCCCCTCGGGGCGCGGTGCGTAGACACTCTTCGAACGTCCGTCCGACGACGAGCCGAGGCCGCGGATCACCGCGTAGATCGCATCGCCGTCACGCTCCGCGTCTTCGAGCCGGCGCAGCGACAACATGCCGCCACCCTCACCCATCATCGTGCCATCCGCACTCTGCGAAAACGGCCGGCAGTGCCCCGTCGCCGACATCGCCGGCGTCTTGCTGAAGCACATATACATGAAAATCGTGTTGAGCGCGTCCACGCCGCCCGTGATCACGCGATCGCTCGTGCCGAGCTGAAGTTCGCCGATGCCCATGTGCAGCGCCGCCAGTGAGCTCGCGCAGGCCGCATCCGTCACGCAGTTCGTCCCGCCGAGATTGAAACGGTTGGCCACCCGTCCCGCGACCACGTTGCCGAGGCAGCCGGGAAACGTGTTCTCGTTCCACTCGGGGAACAGTGCCGTGATCCGCTTCGCCGCTTCCTGCACCTGCGTCTCCGGAATTCCCGCCCGGCGCATGCCTTCGATCCACATCGGCCGCGTGAGCAAGCCCGACATTGAGCTGATCATCTCCGTCGCGGACGCCACGCCGAGGATCACGCTCGTGCTGTCGAGTTTCAGTTTCGCGATCTGCCCGCCCGAACAGTCTTCCAACACCTGCCGCGCCAGAATCAACGCGAGGATTTGGGCAATATCCGTCGACGGCAGCATGTTCGGCGGCAGGCCGTAGGCGACTGGGTCAAACGGAACATCTTTCAGAAACGCGCCGTGCTTGGAGTAGGTTTTGACCGGCGCCTTGTGGTCCGCGTCGAAGTAGTCGTCGATCAACCAGTGCGTCGGCGGGATTTCCTGCATGCAGTCGCGCCCGCTGAGAATGAGCCGCCAAAATTCGTCCACGCTGCGCGCCTGCGGAAACATGGCGCTGAGGCCGGTGATAGCGATGGGCTGAAAGGGAAGTTGGGACATGTCGGCGAAAAAATGCGTTGGAAATTGGGTTGGGCGCGCGCCTCAGGCGAGCCGCAGGAGACGAGGACGGAACTCAAACGCCGCCGCCGGCACCGCGACTCCGAAACTGCGCAGTTGCGCGGCGCGGGTTACGACCGCAGCGCCTTCCATCAGGTTGAGCGCGATTTGGGCCACGGTGCGATTGGCCGCCGGAGCGAGGAAACTGCCCGCGACCCATTGGTTAAAACTGCCGATCGCGGGTCCGCACCAGATTTGATAATCGAGACGCCGCGTCGCCTCGCCGACGATCGGCCAGTGGCTCGACAGCCCGAGATACCAGCGAAACACGAGCGCCATCCGATGCCGGGGATCGCGCTCCGCCTCCGCCAGCTCGCGCGGATCGCGTTTCTGGAAAAACTCCACGCAGCCCGCCCACACCTCGGCAAGCGGCCGGCGGAAAATTTCTTTTTCCAGCTTCTCGCGCTCCGCCGTCGGAATGGCCTCCAGCGAAGCGTGCGCCTGATAGAGTTCGTAGAGCTTTGCCGCGCGCTGCGGGAAAAACGTCCCCTTGCGCAGCACCTGCACCTTTACGCCCAGTTCAAACATGTCAGCCGATGGCGCCATCGTGCAGTCCGCGAGCCCGGCCTGCGCGAGTAGTTCTTTCGCTTCCGCGGAAATACCCGCTTCGACCGCCGATTGGTTCACCGTGCCGGTGACGACGTAGGCCGCGCCCATCTGAAACGCCGCCGCGATCGAGGCCGGCGTGCCGAGTCCGCCCGCCGCACCGATGCGCGGCACCCGCGGATAACCAAACTCCCGCGCGGTCTCGAGCGCGAGTTGCTGGATCAGAGGAAACAATGAGGGCAGCGGACGGTTGTCGGTGTGCCCGCCCGAGTCCGCCTCGACCGTAATGTCCTCCGCCACCGGCAAACCCGCCGCGAGCGCGGCTTCGTCGGCCGTGAGTTTTCCGGCGACGACGAGCGCGTTGAGCATCTCCACCGGCACCGGCGCGAGAAACTGCCGCGCGACCTCCGGCCGCGAAATCTTGGCAAACACGTGGTTCGGCCGCACCACCGCACCGTCGGGACCACGCCGCACCCCGCTGAATGCATACCGCACCACCGTCGGCTGCAGCGCCATAAAAGCCGACACACACACGCGCCGCACGCCGCGCCGCAGCAGCAGTTCTACCAACGCCGCCTCGGTATCGGGCTCGCTGGGCGAATGGATCAGATTGCAGCCCCAGGGAATCTCCGGGCCGAGCTCGCGGGCGATTTCCTCCAGCGCCGCTTCCACTCTCGGCAACGTCAGGCCGCCGGCCCCGAAAAATCCGATGCCGCCTGCCCGCCCCGCTTCGATCACTAGCCGCGTGGACGCGATGCCCCGCGCCATCTCGCCGACCACGTAGGCAAACCGCGTTCCGTGGGCTTCACCAAAACTCCGCCCACCAAACCATTCTGGGTAGATCGGCGGCAGCGTCCCGACCACATTGCCTTCTGTGGTAAGCGGTTCGTCGGCAAACACCACGGACATCTCCGCCGTCTCCGCCCGGTGCACCACATGCACCGCCCGCCGAAAATTCCGCACCGCGTCGGTGACCGTTGTCTCCTGGCGGTCGGCGACGGTTCCCCCGGGACCGGTTGAGGCGTGTGATTCGGGAAGTGCGGTGAGTGATGTTTCCAATTTTTTGGAGCGGTTCGAGATTGCGCGGGGGGCGATGCAACGGACCCGACAAACCGGCTGCAATCACGAAGGTGGCGCCTTTTTTCCACCGATTCCCGCGCCACTGGGGGCAATCACTCAGGCCGGCTCGCCTAAAGTCGCGATTACGTCGGCGTATCGCGCCAAAACCGCCCGTCGCCGGACCTTCAGCGTCCCTGTCATAAGCCCGTTTTCGACCGTAAACGCCTCCGCCAACACGGCAAAACGCCGCACGCGCAGCTTCGCCGACAGCTTCGTGTTCACGCGGTCCACCGCCGCCTGCACGCGCTTTTCGATCTCTGCCGCGGTGGTTCTTCCCGCCGCGAGCGCCTCGCGCGTCGCCACATCCGGCACAATCAGGGCCGCGAGATGCGACCAACCATCGCCGCACAACATGGCCTGCGCGATCTCCGGTTGGCCCGTGAGCGCGAGCTCGATCGGCTGCGGCGCGATCATGTCGGCGCCCGCCGTTTTCAGAAAATCTTTCTTCCGGTCGACGATCACGAGCGATCCGTCGGGCTCGATTCGCCCGATGTCGCCGGTGTGCAGCCAACCGCCCGCCAACGCCGCCGCCGTCGCCGCCGGGTCGCGCCAGTAGCCGCGCATGACATTGTCGCCTTGCACGAGCACCTCGCCGTCGTCGGCCAATCGTATGGTCACACCGTGCATCGCCGGCCCGACGTTGCCCGGCCGGATATTCCCCGCCTGCTGCATCGTGATGCCCGGCGCCGCCTCGGTCTGCCCATAGGCTTCGTGCAGCGGCAAACCGACACCGTTGAAAAACTCCGACGTATCCGCGCGCAGCGGCGCCCCGGCCGAGAGCATCACTTTGAGGGCACCGCCGAAATGCGCCGCGAGCTGCTTCTTCACCACACGGCCCACGGTCGCGGACCACAACCGCCCACCCAACGTCGGCGCCTCGCCGCGCGCCACGCGCCGTCCGATGGCATCCGTCGTCGCGAACATTTTCCGGGCCAACCCGCTTTTCCGCGCCAAGCCCGCCTCGATCCGCTGGTGCATCACTTCACAAAAACGCGGCACCACGATCAACACAGTCGGCGCCGCGAGGCGCAGCTCTTTCGCGAAATGCTCCGGTCCGCGCGACACAAAGATCTCCGCGCCGAGCGCTAGCGGCGACACGAAGCCCGCCGTGTGTTCATACGTGTGCGAGAGCGGCAAAAACGACAGGAACCGGTTCCCCGTCAGGCCGTAGGGCGTCAGGTTGTGAATCGCCCCGACACAATTCCACAGCACGTTGCGATGCGTCTGCTCGACCCCTTTCGGCGTGCCGCCGGTGCCGGACGTGTAGATCAGACAGCACAAGGCATCCAGCCCCGCGAATTCCGTCGGCTCCGCGCCCGGTGTCGCCGCAAGTTCGCTCCAGGCTTTCGCACCGGCCGAGGGTTTGTCGTCGATTTCGATGCGCGCTCCCTGCCAATTCGCCGCCGCCGCCACGTCACGAAACTTTTTCGCCAACCGGGCCGACACGATGCACGCGCCCGGCTCGGCACTCGCCATGATCAGCCGCCAATCGTCCGCGGTCGCCGTCGCGCTCAACGGCACGGTGATCGCCCGCGCCGCGAGAATCCCCAGCGCACTCACCTGCCACTCGACGCGATTTTCCGAAACGAGCAGCACCCGGTCGCCCGGCTTCACGCCGAGCGCAGCCAGCCCGTGCGCCACGCCCACCACGCGTTTCGCCGTTTCCGTCCACGACCACGCCACCCAGCCTTCGCCCTCCCAGCGGTGCAGAAACGGCTTCGCGCCCAGCGCGCGCGCCTGACGGAAAAACAACTCCGCGATTCCGCCGGGAGCGAGCACGGCGGAATCGGGCAAACCTACGGATGGGGATGGGGTAGCATTCATGGGTGACCGAGAAATTGCATCAATCGGAGTTTCGCCTCGCAGGGCGAGATTTTTGGGCGTCCGAGTTTCGCGAGCGTTCCCGTGCGCGTGCGGAAATGCACTAGCGTCGCTCCGCTCTGCGTCGAGTGCGCCGCAAGTTCCGCCGCCAGCACTTCCAGCGAATCCGTGCCCGCCGCCCGCGTGTAACCGCACGCCTGCGCGATCGCGCCAAACGCCACCCCGCGGCTCAGCGTCGCCTGCGCACCCGTCGAGTCGTGCGCTTCATTGTCGAGCACGAGGTGCAACAGATTCCGCGGCGCGTGCGCACCCACCATCGCGAGGTTACCCATGCGCATCAGCACCGCGCCGTCACCATCGGCCACGATCACGCGTCGCTCCGGACGCAACAGCGCCAGCCCGAGACCCACGGCACTCGCGCCGCCCATCGCCCCCACGAGGTAAAGTTGGTTCGCCGCATCCCCAAGCGTGTAAAGCTCGCGCCCCGTGAAGCCCGTCGTCGCGATCACGACATCGTCGGGTCGCTTCGCCGCGAGCAGCGCCCCCAGCGCCTCTGCCCGCGTCGCGCGCGCGTCCGTCGCGAGCGGCAAATTTTCCGCAAACGCGAATTCTCGCGCCCCAAGCGCCGCCGTCGGCCGCTTCGTTGTCAGCGGCGTCTCTTCGACCGCTCCGTGCGGCATCACGAAGGCAAACGGCAACGACTGCTCCGCGAAATGCCGCTGCGCCCGCTCCAGCGCCGGCCCGATGCCTGCCGCGTCCGCGGGAAACGCCGCCCACGGCACACGCATCGTGTCCAATAACGCCGTCGTCACCGCACCCATCAGCTCGTGCTGCGGTTCGTCCGCCGGACCGCCCGGCTCGCCGCGGTGCGTCACGATCAGCAACGCCGGAATGCGAAACGGCCAGTTGAGCGAGGTGAGCGCGTTCACCGCGTTGCCGAGGCCGGAGTTTTGAAACATCACGACGCCCGGTCGGCCCGTCGCCAGGTAGGCTCCTGCCGCCAGCGCCACCGCATCTCCCTCGTTCACCGCATCGCGAAAACCGAGCGCCGCGTCATTGAGCGCGCCGTTGATCAGCGGCTTCAAATACGAGCACGGCGTGCCGGTGAAGAAACCGAGTCCGCGTTCGCGGCAGGCTCCGAGAAATTCTTGGTCGGTGACCATGGGATAAATCAAAACTGCTGCGCGCGCTCGAGGTCGACGAGCGAATCGACATCGGTCCAGTGCCCCTGGATACAGTGCACCTTCACGCCCACGGTGCCCGCGAGGTGATTAAGGAGATCGGCCAATGGGAGCGTGCCGAGCGTCCCGTCAGCCCGGCGCGCAGCCGTGAATTCCCGCGCCAACTCCACGCCCCGGGCGGAGAGCTTGAGCAGCCCGATCCACTCGCCGTGAAATTCCTCCCGCGGCGCCGAAAATTCGATTTTCGCCAGCGCCGCCGCTTCGTCGTCGAGGTAATCGCGCGCGCCGGGCGGTTTCTTAAGCTGCACAAAATCCGAGGCCCGCCCGCCCGCCGCTCGCTCGCGGAAACGCGTGTCGACGGCGATCACCGCGTCCGCGCGGTCGTGGAGCAACAGCCCCGCAATGTAGCCGCGGAAAAGAATGTCGCCAAACGAGACGAGCGTCTCGCCCGCGGCGCCGTCGAGCGCCTTCGCCAGCGAAGCCAGCTCGCCCGTCGTCGCGTAGTCGTCGTTGTCGATCCGGTTCACGCCCGGCAGCGCGATCAGCTCCTTTTTGTAACCGGCGACGACCGTGATATCCCGCACTTCGTGGGCGCGGAGCGTCGTCACGAGGCGCTCCAAGATCGTCGCGTGCCCGACCTTGAGCAGCGTCTTCGGCGCACCGGCCGTCAGGTCCGCGGGCAGATCGCCGCGTGTCGCCGCCAAAATGATACCGCGGTGACTCGTCTGTCCGCCGCGCAGGTAGCGCTGCTCCGCCGCCGCGAGTTCGGCGTCGCCCTGCAGCCGGAAAATTTCGGCCATCGGCGCCACCGCGTCTTCGACGCTCACGATCGATTCCTCGCGGCGAATTTGCGCGGCGAGTTCCTGCATCCGGCTCGTCGCGCCGCGCAGCAGGTGGTTTGCCCAGATGACGGTCGAGACACCGTTCGCGCGAAACGCCGCGGCCGGCGTCGCGTGGTATTTCGTCGGGATCAGCACCACCGGCAACCGCCCGGCCCACTCGCGCATGAAGGCAAACACTTCGTCCGGCTTCGCCGATTTGCTGTGGATCACCACGCCGTGCACGCCCGCCTGCCGATACGCCTCGGCCCGTTGCAACGCCTCGGCCATGCCGCGTCCCGCGATCAGCGCCTCGGTGCGCGCGATCACCACAAAATCGTCGTCGAGCCGCGCATCGAGCGCCGCCTTCAGTTTGCCGGCAAACTCGTCCGCGTCGGCCAGCGGTTGCTGTTCGCTGCGGAGGAAACTGTTCGTCTTGGGAAACAGTTTGTCCTCGAGGCAAATCCCCGCCGCTCCGCGCTGCGCGAGCTTCGCCACGAGCCGGCGCACGATGTTGAAGTCACCGTGGCCACTGTCGCCATCGACGAGAATCGGCGCGGCCGTCGCATCGTTCATCAGCTCCACTTGCTCTGCGACTTGCGTCCAAGAAATCTCGTTGTTGTCGCGCACGCCGAGCGCCGCCGAGAGCGTCAGGCTCGAAGCCCACAGCGCGGGAAATCCGGCCTCGGTCGCGATCTTTGCCGAAAGGCCGTTGTGAGCCTCCATGATAAACGTAAGCTCGGGACTGGCAATGAGGCGCCGCAGCGCGGTCGTTTTGCGAACGTGAGTCATCGGTTGGACGGTTGGTTTGCTGGAGAAAACACGGCGCGGGTCGCGCAAAATTCCCGCACGAGCCCAATCACCGTATCAATATCGGCCGGCGCCAGATCGCCGATCGTTGCGACGCGGAAGGTCCGCGTGGTCGCGATTTTCCCCGGGTAAATCGTGATGCCGCGGGCGTAGAGCCAGTCGTGCAACGCCTCAAAACTCCACGTCGCCGCCCGCGGCTCGTGAAAAGCCGTCAACAATCCCGAGCGCCACGCCGGCGGCACCAGCGGCACGAATCCGATGCTCTCCATGCCCGCGACCATCCGTGCGTGAATCTCCGCGTAGCGCGCGTGGCGCACCTCCGGGCCTTCCGCAAAATAGTCCTCCAGCGCCACCGCGAGCGCGTTCAGCACCTGCACCGGCGGCGTAAACAGAAACTGCTGCTCGTTTTCCTGCGCCTGCCATTGCGCGTGCAAATCCAAATACACCCCGCGCCGCGGCACCTGCGCCGTGCGCGTCAACGCCCCGCGCTCCGCGATCACAAACGCGAGCCCCGGCATCCCTTGCAGGCACTTGTTCGCCGAACTGATCACGTAGTCCGCCGGCGTCACTCGCACGTCGAGCGGCACACCACCGAGCGACGACATCGCATCCACGATCAACGACACACCGCGCGCCCGGCACAGCGCCGCCACCTCCGCGAGCGGATTGAGCATCCCCGTCGTCGTCTCGTGATGAACCAGAAAACAATGCGTGCACCTCGGCGCTTCCTCGAGCATCGCCGCGATCCGCGCCGGCTCCGGATATTCACCCCACGCCAGTTTCAACACGCGGTGCGCGAGACCATGCGCGCGCGCGATGTGCTCCGCGCGGCGTCCGTAGGCGCCGTTGTCCACGATGAGCACGCGGTCGTCCGGGCCGACGCACGAGGCGAGCACCGCTTCGACGGCCGCCGTGCCCGATCCCGGGATCAACACCGCCGTGTGCGTGGCGCTCGCGTGCGCCACCTCAGCGAGCGCCGCTCGCACGCGCCCGGTGAGTTCACCAAATTCTTTTTCGCGCGGACAGATATCCGGCATCACGAGCGCCTGCTTCACGCGCTCCGTCGTCGTGCACGGTCCCGGGTTCAGGAGGATTTTACGCGGTGTCGCCATGGGAGATTTTCTTCAACGCCGGCAACACCCGCGCGAGCGCCCGCGCGTGATGCGCGGGGTCGTCGATCTCGCACCACACGAGATCCTCGATGGTCAGCAGGTTGATCGGATGCGTCGCCGCGAGCGCCGTAAACGCATCTTCGTAGTGATAGTTTCCCGCCTGCGCCGCTCCGAGCGCCGCGAAGTGTGCGCACACCTTCCCGAAAAATTCCGCCGTCACCCGGCAAATGCCCGTAAGCTCCCCGGCCGAGCGCGCGTCCTCGCGACGCTGCTTGGACAGCGCGCTCAGCCGCCCCGCGGCGTTCGCATACGCGTAGACCTCGTCCCCCTGCCCTGTCGTGCCCGAGAGCAACACGTAGTCGCCCCGCGGCGCTGCGCGCAATTCCGCAAGGGCGCGCGGTTCGTAGAGCAGATCGGACTCCAACAGCAAAAAATCTCCCGCCACACTGCCCCGCGTCAAAAACAGCGAATGCATCGACCCCGTCGTCGCGAAGTCCGGATTGTGCACACAACGCACCATCGGAAATTTCGCCGCCACCAACTCCTCATAAGCCTCCGCCCGCCACCCCGTCACCAGCACGATATCCCGCACGCCCTCCGCCAACAATAGCTCGATCGAGCGCGGCACGAGCGAAACTCCCCCGAGGGTAATCAATCCCTTCGGCAGCTCCGATTGCAGCGCACGCAGCCTTGTCCCCATGCCGGCGGCGAGAATGACGGCAGACGAGGGTGCAGAGAGATTTTGCATCGGCGCGTGCTTACCCAAATCGCCCGCCGGCGCGGCGGTCCGGAGCTGATTCTGTCGTGCTTTGAGCATCCGACCCGGTCCGCCGCCTCGTCAGCGATCGGGCAAAATGAGAACGGGCGCACGCAGGTTTCATCAATCGGTCCGCGAGCAAACTCCCCGCATTCTCGAACGCAAGGGGGAATCCGGCAGCTTTCCAGACGGGTTTGGGAATTGCTCTACTCCGCTGATCGTTCGCGACCGCCTTTTCAACGTTGCCGGACGTCGTCTCCCCGTGGACACGCGCGGCAATCAGCCGTTCGTCGCCGCCACCGCGACCGCGCCCATCCCGCTGAGCAGCCACAGCGTCCGCCGCGCCGCGTCGTTGCGCGGCCACGCCTTCCACCAGCCCGCCGGCGCCCCCGCTCGTCCGGCCGCGATCAATGCGCGCAACGCCGCCGCCTGCGCCGCTGGCACCGCCCACTCCAGCCGCAGCCGAAACACCGCGCAGCGCATCACCACCAGTTCCTCGCCCGGCCGTTTCGCTTTGCTAAAGCGCACCGAAAAAAGCCCCGTCCAGCAAACGGCTGGTTTCCGCGCCACGCTGCCCACCACGTCGAGTTCCCCGGCCGCCGCCCGCCGCAGCACCATGCGGTGAAATCCCGCCGGTCGCGCCTGATCGAGCCGCGCCGCGAGTTCCCCGCACGCCACCGGAAACAGCACGCCGTGATGACCCCGCTCCGCGGCGAGTTGTAGCGCCAGCGGCAAAATATCCGTGCCGGCAATCTCCCAACCCGCCTCGTTGGCGACCGCACGCCACCGCGCCAACGGCCAGTTGTTGAAAAACGGCCCGCACACATCGCTCGCCAAATAACTCGTCCCCATCGTCGCGAGTTCTCCATCGCCGTCGTCGTTCAATGCATCCCACAGCCCGAGCAATTCCCGCAGCCGGCGCTCGTCGCGGAGCTCATCCACCTCGACGCCGAATCCCGTCAGCCACGGCCGCAGGCGCGACGCCGGATGGCCGTCGCCGTTCACGCCGAGATAAAGCGCGCCGCCCGGCGCCACGCACGTCGCCAGATTCGCAAACACCCGCTGCGGCTCCGGAATGTAGCTCAGCACGCCGTGACACGTGATCAGATCAAAATCTCCGCCGACCTGCTGCGCGAGTTTCGCATCGGTGAGATCCGCGACCCGAAAATCAATCGGCCGCGCCCCCGGCGCCGCGCGCTGCACTTTCCGCGCAACCGTGATCGAGCGCGGGCTGAAATCCAGCGCGACAATCTCCGCCTCGGGCCACCATTTCCGCAGCGCAAAGGCCTCCACGCCCGTCCCGCAGCCGGCCACCAACACGCGCCGCGGCGCGCGTTGCCCGGGCCGCCCGATCGCCTCCAACCATTTCCGCGGCGGCAACTGACCGCCCGCCGCGACGATTTTGGCGAGATCGGCCGAAGGATACGGATGCCGTTCGTAGGCCCGGTGAGTGTGTTGTTGCGTGGTCACAGGAAAAATTTCTGTCCGTATCCATCTACGCCCTTCCTCCGGAACGCGACCTCCGCGCATAACTTTTTTCCGCCCCGTCAGCGCGATCGCCATCCCTCGCTCAACACGCCGCGAAACACCGCACGTTCTCCGGTGGCGACTTTCGCGGAATTTCGCAGCCCGCCCCCGCGATCCACGCCGGCCCCGCCGCCGCCCGACACGCCGCGAGACCGCGCCGCACGTCGTCGACCGAACCGTTTTTCACGACGTTCACTGTGTGCACATTGCCGAGCAGCACTTGCCGCGGTCCGACTGCCGCCCGCGCCGCCGCCAGATCCACGCTCGTATCCAAATCCACGATCTCGCAGCCGAGCGTGCCCATGCCTTCAACCAAATGCGTCGTGCGTCCGCAGATGTGCAGCCGCACACGCCCGCCCGCCGCGTGGATTCCGTCCACGAGCCGCTGCTCATACGGGCGCACAAATTGGTCGTAAAGCTCCCGGTTGATCAACGACGCCGCCGCATCGCCTACGCCGATGATATCCGCCCCTGCAGCCATCTGTGCCCGCGCAAACGCCAACGCCGTCTCCACCGTAAACGCCGCCAACGCGTGGACGAATTCCTCGTCGTCGTAGTAGTCCATCATCATCGTATTGATCCCGCGCAGATCGGCGCTCTCGGCGCACGGCCCCTCGACCCAGCCTTCAACCAGGTGCGTCTCGCCCATTTTTTCCCGCAGCAGCCGCACGGCCGCGAGCCGGTTGGCCATGCGGCTCCCGGCCCGCTGCGGATCGGGCACGCGCAGCGCGCTCAAAACCGCTTTGTCCGTCAATAACGCCTGTTCCTCGATGATCGCCGGCGGCGCATCCGGCGGAAAATAAATCGCCGCACCCAAGTCCGCCGCCTCGCAACACGGGTCCGATATCACCGACACGTGATCGAAGCCAAACAACCGCGCCGCCGCCATCTGACCCGCCACCTGCACCTCGGCGCGGGTCGCGTAGTCGTGATATGTCGCTCCCACCAAATCCGCCGCCCACATCATCGTCACCGGCATCGCCGGCGGCCGGTCGACCGATTTCCCCTCCAACAACGCCAGCACCCGTTCGCGTGAGTTCATCGTGAGTCCTTTGATATTCCCGCCACGTTTTCCTTACCAGCCCCGTTTCCTACCTACGCACATTGTGCCCCCCGCCGGCGCGAACAGCCCACGAAAAAGGCCCGCCGAAATCCGGCGGGCCTTTGTTCAAAGTGACCGCAACCGGCGATCAGTTCTTCGTCACCGCACACACGCGGACCCGGCGGCGCTGCCACGCCGCACCCGCGAGCGCGAGCGCACCAAAAATCGCCGCGTAGGTCGAGGGCTCGGGAATTGCGGATGCCGAGACGCTGAACGTGACGTCGCTGGCATTTACGGCGAATGTGCCGACGAGACCGGCCCCGAGATTCGAGTAGCTCAGGTCGCCGGCCGTGAACCCGGAGTTCGAACCGAACGTGAGCAATGTGTAGGTGTTTCCTGCCGTCCCGCCCGTGAGGAAATCGAAATTGAAACCGGTGCCAGATTTCGCGAACGCACCCGTGATCGCGAGTTTGTCGGAGGCGTTGGCCGTCCCGAGTTCGAAGTCGAGCACGCCGCCGCCGTTCCACGTGAACGCCGCCACCGTCATCATACCGAGGCCACCATTGCCGGGTGCGAGAAGGCCGCCGCTGTTCAGCGTGAGGCTGCCGGCGCTCGTGCCCGCACCAGTGAGCATGGCGCCGGTGTTGACCGTGATCGCGCTCGCAGCGAGCGAACCCGTGAGCGCGAGCGTGCCACCATTAATGGTCGTCGCGCCAGTGTAGATGTTGGCGGCGGACAGCTCGAGGAGGCCGGTGCCCGTCTTGGTGAGACCAAAACCGGTGCCGCTGATCGCGGAGGAAATGGTGAGGTCCTTCGTGGCGTTGGTGGAATTGCCAACGGCAAAGGTGCGCGTGGCGCCGAGAGCGAGCGTGCCCGTGCCGTTGATCGTGGAGCCCAGCGGATTTCCCGCAGCATTGTAGGTGAGCGTGCCTCCGAGCGTGAGGACCGCGGAGCCGTTGATGGCCACGTTGTTCGATGCGGCGCCACCGCCGGTGCCACCGAGAGTTAGCGCGCCGATCGTGGCAGCGGTTGTCGACCCCATCTGCAAAGTCGCCGCACCGCCCACCGTTGAGTTTACAGTCACGTCACCGCCGGACGGGAGGCCGGTGTTGGCGCCGATGAAGAGCGTGCCGTCGTTGACGATAGTGCCACCGGTGTAGCTCGCGTTGCCCGCCATGCTGAGGAAACCGGCGCCGGTCTTCGTGAGCCCGCCGCTGCCGGTGACGGCCGAGGTGATGGTGAGGTCGGTCGCCGTCGAGGAATTGCCCACCGCGATGATGCGGGCGTTGCCCAAGGCCAGCGTGCCGCCGGAGACAAACGCGCCACCGGGATTGTTGGTGGCATCATAGGTGATCGTGCCACCGAGCGTGAGCGTGGACGTGCTGCTGAGCGATACGATATTGCCCGCCGCGCTCGCCGCACCGGAGCCACCGAGGGTCAAGGCGCCGATCTGTTGCGTGACGCCGGCATTGAGGGCCAAGGTCGCGTTGCCGCTCAGAGTGTTGTTCACGGTCACATTGCCGGTGGAACTCAGACCTCCACTGACGTTCAGGAAGATCATGCCGCCGTTGATCGTCGTGCCACCGTCGTAGGTATTGGCTGAAGACTGGAAACCGAGGCGTCCGGCACCCGTTTTGGTAAGGCTTCCCGCGCCGGTGATTGCCGACGAAATCACGAGGTCTGACGCCAGCGTGGTCGCAGAATCGCCGATGCTGAAGGTGCGGTCGCCGCCTAGAGCAAGGGTGCCGCCCGTGATCGAGGCCGCCAGTGGGTTGCCCGTCATATCGTAGGTGACCGTTCCACCGAGCGTCAGAGTCCGGCCCGTGCCGATCGTCATCGAATTGGTGGAACTCGTAGTGGAACCGATGCCGCCAAACGTCAGCGCGCCGATCGACTGAGTGGTGTTGCCGGAGAAGGTCAGGTTCGCCGTCGAGCTGGCGGTGGTTTCATTGATCGTGACGCTGCCCGTTGAAGTCAGCGTGCCAGTGCCACCGAGGGTGAGCGTGCCGTGGTTCACCGTTGTGCCGCCATCGTAGGTGTTGGCGCCCGTGAGCGTAAGCGTGCCGGTGCCTGACTTGGTCAGCGAGCCGCCCGAGCTGGTCAGAGCGGTGGCATAGGTGACCGAGTTACCGTTGGTATCGATCTTGTAAGCCTGGCTCGCGGCGTTGCTGAAACGGCCGGAGAAATCCGTCGTGATGGCCGTGCCGTGTTGCAGCGTGCCGCCGCCAAAGGAGATCGTGCCGGAGGAGCCGAGGGCGCCCGCGCTCGCTGCGGTGAGCGTTCCGGCATTAATGGCCGTGCCGCCGCTATAGGTATTCGTGCCCGAAAGACTGAGCGTGCCGGCGCCTTCTTTGGTCAGGCTGAAACCGCCGCTGATCGTCGGGGCGACGGAAAGGTCGGTCGCGGCCGAGGTAGAGTCCCCAACGATAATCGTGCGGTTGGCAGCGAGTGCGATGAAGCCCGAGTTGCCGGTAATGGTGGCCCCCAGCGGATTGTTCGTCGCATCGTAGGTGACGTTGCCACCGAGGGTGAGGATGTTCGTCGTGGTGAAATTGACGTTATTGATGGAGGTCGCGGTCGCGTTGGTTCCACCCAAGGTGAGGGCGCCAATGGACTCCGACGAATTCAGGTTTAGAGTGGTCGTCGTGCTAGGCGCGGTGCCGTTAACGGTGATATCGCCGCCGGAGGGCAGCCGGCTCGCTCCAGCTCCCGTGCTCAACGAGCCTTGATTGATCACCGTTCCACCGGTGTAACTGCTGGTCGAACCGGACAAGCTCATCGTCCCGGCGCCGGTTTTCACGAGACCGCCGCTGCCTGACATTGGCGACCCGACGAGCAGGTCGGTGGAAGCGCTGCCATTGGCGATATCGAACGTGACCATTGTTCCCAACCCGACACTGCCTCCGTAAATCTGGGCGGCGCCCTGCCCTCCGGAGGCATCATGGGTTACGTTTCCACCGAGTGTGAGCGTGCTGCCAGTGCCGATACTGACGACATTGACCGCCCCGCTGCCGCCGCCGGCACCGCCTAAAGTTAACGCACCGATCTGCTGCGAAAATCCGTTCCCTAGATTTAGCGTCGCGGTGGCGGCGGCTGTGGTCTCATTGATGGTGACGCTGCCCGTGGAAGCCAACGCGTCGGTCGCGCCGAGTGTGAGAGAGCCGTGGTTCAACGTCGTGCCGCCGGAGAAGGTGTTGGCTCCGGTGAGCGTGAGTGTGCCCGCGCCGGACTTGGTCAGCGAGCCGCCGGAGCTGGTGAGCGCGGAAGCGAACGCCACGTTTTGCGCGTTCGTATCGATTTTGTAGGCCTGACTCGCCGCGGTGCTAAACCGGCTGGAGTAGTCCGTGGTATTGCTCGCGCTGTATTGGAGTGTGCCGCCGCCGAAGGAGATCGTGCCCGCGCTGCCGAGTGCGCCGGAGCTGCCAAGCGTGAGCGTGCCGGCGTTGATCGCCGTGCCGCCGGTGTAGGTGTTGGTGCCGGCGAGTGTCCATGAGCCGGTGCCAGTCTTCGCGACGGCGGTCGTGCCGGAGCTACCGTTGACGATGGCGCCTTGGAGCGCGTTGGCCCCGGTGTTGGTGCCGGAGAGCGTGAGGGTCTTGTTGCCCGCACCGCTCGTGGTGAGATTTCCGGAAAAGACCAGAGCTCCCGAGCCCGACGATGTTATCGAGGCGCCGCCCGTCGTGCCGCTGATATCGATCGTTCGATTGGTAGTTTCGCCGATGCCGGTGTAGATCAGATTGCCCGAGTTCGAAACGATACCGAGCTGGACCGTGCTGCCACTGCCGAGATTGCCCGCAGACCCGCTGTTGCCGAGGGAAGCGACACTGACCGAACCGGCGCCAAAGATGAGGGTATTGCCCGAATAGGTGTTGGCCTGGGAAAGGGTGACCGTGCCCGCCGTCGAGATCGCCAGCGGATTTGATCCGGCAGCCGAAATCAGACCAGAGAGAGACAAGGTGCCTGCGCCAGTTTGCAAAACGTATTGGCCGACGCCACCCGCCGCACCGAGCACAAGCGGCGCGGTGATTTGGTTGGTGCCGCTGGAGTTGGCGCTCGTGACGGCGGCCGATCCCGAAGAGGACGACGTCGAAAGCAGCGAGAGGGCGGCGCCGCCCGATGCGGAGAGCACGTAGCCGGTGGAAGCAGCGGATGAGAAATTCAATCCGGAGACGCTGATGTTTGCGCTCACATTGGGCTGCACGACAGCCGCCCCGGTGAAGGTGGCGACCGAACCGGTGCCGGGGAGCGTGTTGCCCGCCCAATTCGTGGCGGTGTTAAAATCCGTCGTGCCCCCAGAGTTGTTCCACACAACCTGGGCGCGAGCGGTTTGACTCGGTTGCCCCAGAGCGAACGCGAGAACGAATGCGGCGGCGTAGTTCCGCGAAATGAAACGGGGGAGGCGGGGAGGAATCATGGATGGGGTCAGGGAAAGACCGACCACAGTATGCCAAACGGACCGTCATGCCGCATGAGCCATTCGGCCTATTTTTTTCGGATTCGGCCTGCGCCGCCCTGCGCGGCCTCCTTCCAACAGCACCGGCGTTACTGGCCCAACCACTTCGCCACGGCCTCGGTGCCCGAGCGGACGGCGAGCTTTTCGTAAATGTGGTAGAGGTGATTCTTCACCGTGGCCGCGCTGATGCCCAGGGCAGCGGAGATCTCTTTGTAGGCGAGCCCCCGGGCGAGATGGTCCATGGTTTCGCGTTCCCTCGCCGTCAGCTCCGCGCGCGGATCGATCCGCATCGCGGGCCTCGCAAACGACGCGAGCACGCGCCGCGCGATCGGCCGCGACATCGGCGCACCGCCCGCAACCAGTTCATCGAGGCCCTCGATAATTTCTTCCGGCGGCGCGCTCTTCAGCAAGTAGCCCGCGGCACCGGCCTGGAGGGCCGCGAAAAGATTTTCCGCATCATCAAACATCGTGAGCATCACGCAGCGTAGTGCAGGGCAGCGCTGACGCAGCTGCGCGACCGCCGCTGAGCCAGACATGCCCGGCAAATTGATATCGCAGAGCGCGACCTGCGGCGACTGCCGCGGCAAACCCCGCAGCGCGTCCTCGGCGCTGCCATACGAGCCCGACAACTGGAACCGTCCGCTGTCGGCGAGCAAACGCTCGATGCCCCGCCGGTAGGCGAGGTCGTCTTCGAGCAGGGCGACGGTGAACACGTCGCGGATTCAGGCGGCACGGCGGCCGGAGGGAAGCGTGAACTCAGGAAACCGCGGCAGGTTTTAACCCTAGAGGCACTCGCAGCATGACTGTAGTCCCCTTGCCCACTTCGCTGGAGACCTTGGCCTCGCCGCCGAGCGCTTCCGCCCGCGCCGTGAGGTTCGCCAACCCGTTTCCGGTCCCCTGTTTCTCACCCGGTGCAAAACCGCGGCCATGATCGCGCAGCGTGACGACGAGGTGCTGTTCCGCGACGAGCACACGAAATTCCGCGGTCTTCGCGCCGGAATATTTCACGCAGTTGTGCACCGCTTCCTTCACCGCGAGCAACAAACTGTGCCGCGCTTCGGAGCCGAGCATCACCGCAGGCAAATCCGCACTGCCTGGCGCCTCGACGCGACACGCGATGCCGGCGGCGCGCAACGTCTCGTCGGCATAGTCTCCGAGTCGCTCAACCACACTCGCCAGCGTGTCGTGCTGCGGACTCACCGCCCACACGATCTCGCGCGCGTGCTGCACGAGGTCCTGCGCAGTTTCTCGCACCCGGTCGAGTGCGGCGTCGAGTCGCGCAGCGTCGCCTTGGTTGCGCCGGGCCTCTCCAGCAAAGAGGATTACGCGCCCGAGCCCTGAGCCCACCTCGTCGTGCAGATCCCGCGCGAGGCGGAGGCGTTCGCGTTCGACTGCCGATTGCGCTTCGAGGAACTGCAGCCGGCGCCGCAACGCGCGATTGGCCAACCAGCGGGTGACTCCAGCGACACTGCCGACGCCCGAAATTCCGGCGATACCGACAAACCACCACGTGCGCCACCACGGCGGCGGAATCGCAAAGGCAAACCGCGCCTCGCGGCTTTCGTTACCCAAAATGTCGCGGGCCTGCACCCGGAATACAAAATTTCGCCCGGGCAAATTCGTGTAGGTTGCCAACGTCTCCGTCGTCCACGGCCCCCAGTCCGTATCGAGGCCGTCCAGCCGCGACCGATACCGAGCGTGCGGTCGCCCCGCGTGATCGACCCCGTAGGTCGGCGCGGCATAGCTGAAGCGAACGGCCGATTCTTTTTCCGTCCAGGTTCGTTCGGGTCCGTCGGACCACGTGCCCGTAAACACCACTCGCCCCTGCGTAGTCGCCACTTCACGAATCGCCGGTGCCCACGCCGGCCGCTTTCGCTCGCCCGGGGTCCACGTCGCATCTGCTGCCACGACTCCCGATTGCGTGGCGAACCACACTTTTCCGAACGCCGGGTCGGCGAAGTGGGAATTCACCGTCACCCAATTGAGCGGCCCCTCCGGCCACGGGTCAGCCCGCCAATTCCCCGGCCTCTGCGGCACCACGTGCACGAACTGCGCGATCCCCGCCAACACCCCGCCGTTACCGCACTGCGCCCAATATGTCCCGTCGCCATTCGACTCGACGATGTTGGGAAACTTGGGCCCCGGCAGGCCCGTGATTCGCGAGTCCGGCGCGAATCGCTGCGCCGCGGGGTCAAAACACAGCAGCGCCTTGTCGTTGGAGACCGTCAACTTTCCGCCGAGCTGAAAAATCTGCCGGTAATCAGAACCCGTCGTTTCCGGCACACCTTGCGCCGGGCCGTAGATTTCCACCGGAGCATCGAGGCGCAGGCCTTCCCTAAAATCCGCGCGCCAAACCGCACCGCCGACCGTGGTGCCCCATATGTAGCCGTCGTCGGAATCCAGCAGCTTCACCAAACGCGTCGGCACCGCGGTCACCGGACCCTGCGCACGCCAACTGCCTGCCGGCGTCGGCGTAAACAGCCACAGTCCCTTGCCCGGCGTGGCGGCGAAAAACGCCCCAGGATGCCGACGCGAAGCGGCCAGGGTGTTCGCCGGCGTCTCCGCCACCAACCGCAGTTCGCCGTCGGCCGTGATCTCGCGCACGCCCGAGACCGACGCGAGCAAGCGTTCGCCCACCGCGAGAAAGCAGATCGTGCCATTCGTGTTCGTCGGCACTCCCGCCAAAGCCTGCAATTTCCCCGTAACAGGATCTTGGCGCGACACTCCGTCGGCGTGCCCCAAGTAAAGGAGACCGCCGTGGCGAATCACCGCGCGCACACTGCCGCGATAGCCCTGCTCGCCGTTCAGTCGCTCGTAGGGCAAGCCCACCTGCACCCGAGCGAGGCCATTGTGCTGCGCAAGCCACAATCCACCCTCGGCGTCCTCTGCCAGTCCGTTTACCCGCGCGCTGAGCAAGCCGTGCCGCTCGTCGACTTGTCGCTGAATTTCCCCGGCCGCTGTGAGTATCAAAAGCCCGGATTTTACCGTGCCAAATGCGAACCGTCCGTCTGTCAGCGCCAACGCCGCCACCGCCGGCTCCTTGGCGAAGCGCGCCGCCGACGTTGTGGACAACGGCACCAGCGGCCGGTCCGGCCCATCCCAACTCAACGGCCCCCGCGCGGTCAGCAATGTCGCGGGAGCAGCCGCGCCCTTCCCCGCGATTCCCTTAAAAATCTGCGGCACCGGACCAGGCACCGCCAACTGCGCCTGCGAACCGTCGGACGCCACGCGCATAAACCCACGCCCCTTCTCAGCGACGTAAACCGCCCCGCCCATCGTCCAAATCGATTCAAACGCCGTCGTTGCGCGCCATACCCGCACGGTGCCGTCCGCGCGAAACAACACCAATTGCCGCGCCGCCACAAAGTAGGTGCCCTCGGTCAGCGATACCGCTCCCAGAAATGCCCCGAATTTCCGATCCGCCTCCGGCAAACTACCCGTGCGCGACACCTTCTCCAAATTGCCGTCGGCATCGGCCGAGAAGCAGTCGATCTCCTCTCCGATCGACCCCCAAATCCTCCCCTTGGCATCGATCGTCAGCGTCTCCGGCGAGAGGGTGTTCGAAAACTTGCGCCCTCGCCACGTCACCCCGTCAAACTCCAGCAGCCGCAGGTTGTTTCCCGCGTAAACAAATCCGTTGGGGTGCACCGCCACTTGCCAGTTCACCGGCGAGCCCGTGGTCACGTCCCGGTCAAAGGTCTGGAGAAACGGCGCCCCTACCACCTCCGACCCAACGGGAGCCGCCACGGCTCGTGCGCAAATCAAAGTTACCAAAACCAAGGGGTGGAAAAATCGCATGAAGGGGTGATCTGCTGGATCGCAGAGCGCAAAAGTGCCCACGCCCCTTCCGCTGTCGAGATTCGTGCACCCCGCACCTACCCCTTTTCGCACGACCACCGCCGCGTCCGACCTACGATCCGGCACGCCCCCTGCGTCACGCATCGAATCGACGCTTGATTTCACCCGTATCCGACGAACACTTTCCCGTTTCCTTCAACCGACCTATCCTCCGTGAGCAAGAAACCTAGCGCCATTGCCGAAAAAACCGCCGAGCCCGCCGTCAAGGCGATCGACTACGCCCTCACGCCCATCAACGCCTCGCTCTCCCGCGAGCAGAAGATCGACCTCTACCGCACCATGGTGCGCATCCGTCGTTTCGAGGAGCGCTCCTTGCGCGCCTACCAGGGCAAAAATTCCGCCGGCGGCACCAATATTGGTGGCTTCCTCCACCTCTACATCGGCCAGGAAGCCGTCGCCGTCGGCTGCTGCTCCCTGATGGGGAAAGACGACCACGTGATCACCGCTTACCGCGACCACGGTCACGCCATCGCCGTCGGTATGGACACCAAGCCCCTCATGGCCGAGCTCTACGGCAAAATCACCGGTTGCTCCAAAGGCAAAGGCGGCTCGATGCACTACTTCGCGCCCGACAAAAATTTCTGGGGCGGCCACGGCATCGTCGGCGGCCAAATCCCACTCGGCACCGGTCTCGCTTACGCGTTGAAATATCAGGGCAAGAAAGGCGCCGCGATGGCGTTCATGGGTGACGGTGCCGTCAACCAGGGCGCCGTGCACGAGGCCTACAATCTCGCCTCCCTCTGGAATCTCCCGGTCGTCTTCGTCATCGAAAACAACGGCTACTCCATGGGCACCAGCCAGGCCCGCTCCTCCGCCGGCGAACTCGCCAAGCGCGCCGCCGGTTACGACATGGAGTGGGGCCAGTGCAACGGCCACGATCTCTACGAAGTCCGCGCCGTGATGGATCACTTCCTCACCAAAGCCCGCGAGCGCAACCGCCCGAGCACCGTCGAAATCGACACCTACCGCTACCGCGGCCACTCCGTCGCCGATCCCGACAACACCTACCGCACCAAAGCCGAGATCGAGGAATACCGTAACAACAAGGACCCGATCCAGGTGTGCCTCCACAAGCTCCTCGCCGAGGGCGTCCTCACCGACGCCATCGCCGAAAAGATCGACGCCGAAGCCCGCACCGAGGCCGAGATCGCCGCCGAGTTTGCTGACGCCAGTCCTTACCCGACCGTCGAAGACATCCAAAAAGACGTCTACTGGGAGTCCGACCATCCCGCCGAACGCAAATCCTCCGGCCGCCTCTTCTTCGACTAAGCTCGATTCATCGCTGCCGCCGTCAGGCCCACCACTCTCAACTCTCAGCTCTCAACTTTCCGCCGTCCGATGCCTCAGATCACTTACCGCGAAGCCATCCGCCACGCCCTCGCCGAGGAACTCACCCGCGACCCCAACGTCGTCGTCATGGGTGAGGAAGTCGCCCAGTTCAACGGCGCCTACAAGGTCACCGAAGGCCTCCTCGCGAAATTCGGCCCCACGCGCATTGTCGATACGCCCATCTCCGAAGCCGGCTTCATCGGCCTCGGCGTCGGCGCCTCCATGCTCGGCATCCGCCCCGTGATGGAGCTGATGTTCTGGTCGTTCTACTCGGTCGCCTTTGACCAAATTCTCAACAACGCCGCCAACGTCCGCTACATGAGCGGCGGCCAGATCAACTGCCCGATCGTCATCCGCGGCCCCGCCAACGGCGGCACCAACGTCGGCGCCACCCACTCCCACACTCCTGAAAACGTCCTCGCCAATCACCCAGGCGTGAAGGTCGTCGTGCCCTCCACCGCCTACGACGCGAAGGGTCTTCTCAAGTCCGCCATCCGCGACAACGACCCCGTCTTCTTCCTCGAAAACACGATTCTCTACGGTGAAAAAGGCGAAGTCCCCACCGAGGAATACGTGATCCCGCTCGGCCTCGCCGATGTGAAACGCACCGGCACCGACATCACGATCGTCACCTACGGCCGCTGCGTGATCCACTCGCTGAAGGCCGCCGAGATTCTCGAAAAAGAACACGGCATCTCCGTCGAGATCGTCGATCTCCGCACGATCCGGCCGCTCGACGCCGACACCGTCCTCGCTTCCGTCAAGAAGACCAACCGCGTCCTCATCGTCGAAGAACAAAAACCCTTCGCCAGCGTCGGCACGCAGCTCGCCTACATGATTCAGCGCGAAGCCTTCGACGACCTCGACGGCCCGATCCACCGCCTCGCCACCATCGACGCGCCCGCGATCTACAGCCCGCCCGTCGAAGTCGAACAACTCCCGAACCCCGGTCGCGTCGTCAAAGCCGTCCTCGCCGCCCTCGGTTGATCGACGGCACTAAGCTGTAAGCGTTAAGCTCACAGCTTCAGATCACCCAAACCTTCCCAATCCACCTCCACTGCCCAGGGCTTTCGGCGTAGAGCTTCCCGCCTACCGCCTAAAGCCTCCAGCCTACCGCTTTTCCTCCCATGGCCCAAATCATCGAAATGCCCAAACTCAGCGACACCATGACGGTGGGCACGCTGGTCAAGTGGCTGAAAAAAGAAGGCGATGCCATCAAAGCCGGCGACATGCTCGCCGAAGTCGAAACCGACAAAGCCACGATGGAGCTCGAGAGCTTTTTCGCCGGCACACTGCTGAAAATCTTCTCCGCCCCCGGCTCGCAAGTCGCCATCGGCGCCCCTCTCTGTGCCATCGGCACGCCCGGTGAAATCATCGCGCCGCCCACGCCGAAAGCCGCCGCGCCCGCCCCCGCGAGCGCTCCCGCCGCCAAACCCGCCGCCGCCCCAGCGCCCGCCCCCGTCGCCGCCGCAGCTCCTACACCGGTCGCCGCGCCTGCCGCCGCCGCCGCTCCCGCTGCCCCCGGCGCGCGTATCAAGATTTCCCCACTCGCCAAGAAACTCGCCGCCGAGAAGAACATCGACGTTGCCCGCATCACCGGCACCGGCCCCGGCGGCCGCATCGTCCGCGAAGACGTCATCGCCGCAGAGAAAAATCCTCCCGCCGCAAAGTCCGCCGGCGCCCCCACCGGCACGTTCACCGGCGGCACGCCCGCCCGCACCGGCCCGATCCAGGAAGAGCGCGCCGTCCCCGTCTCCACCATGCGCGGCGTCATCGCCAAGCGCCTCCTCGAATCGAAGACGCAGATCCCGCACTTCTACCTCGAAATAGAGATCGACGCCGGCCCGCTCCTCGCCCTCCGCGAGCAGCTCAACACCGGCCTCGAAAAGGAAGGCGTCAAACTCTCCGTCAACGACTTCATCCTCAAGGGCAGTGCCGAAGCGCTCCGCCGCGTCCCCGCCGTCAACGGCTCTTGGGAAGGCACGCAGATCCGCTACTTCGGCGCCGCGCACGTCTCGTTCGCCGTCGCCATCGAAGACGGTCTCATCACGCCCGTCGTCCGCGACGCGCACCTGAAGAGCGTCTTCGCGATCAGCACCGAGGCCAAGTCGCTCGGCAAACGCGCCAAGGAGAAAAAGCTCACGCCCGCCGAATTCACCGGCGGCACGTTCTGCGTTTCCAATCTCGGCATGATGGGCATCCCGAAATTCAGCGCCATCATCAACCCGCCCAACGCCGCGATCCTCGCCGTCGGCACGACCGTTACGAAGCCTGTCGTGAAAGCCGGCCAGATCGTCGTCGGCCAGACGATGACGCTCACGCTTTCCTGCGACCACCGCGTGGTCGACGGCGCCGTCGGCGCGCAATTCCTCGCCGCCCTGAAGTCGATCCTGGAAGCCCCCGCGCTGCTGCTTGTCTGATTCACGGCCAAGCGCCCCGGTATTTTTCCAACGGCGAGGTCCCCGGACCTCGCCGTTTTTCGTCGCCACTTCGCGATCGTCAATCTGCTCCTCCCCAAACGCGCACGCTTCGGCGTCGAACTCGTCGCGATCGCCGGGCGCCAAGTGCACGTCCGTCAACCGCCCGCGCCGCCACGGCACCGCACATGTTGGTGCTTGCGGTCCGTTGATTGACGGCAGCCACTGCTCGCTCGATTGGCCGGCGTCCTGCCCCTGCTCGACTCACCGGCTTGTCCACCCCACGTCCCCTTCCGTCCTTCACCCTCGCCGCTCTCTGGCGTTGGCGTTGGCGAGTGCTGGGGATCGCACTCCTCGTCGGTCTCATCGTCTGGGGCGCACAGGCCGCCGGTGCCCGCGAACTCGTTGAACGGGTCGTTCTGCGCCTGCGCGGAATGGGCGCACCGATCTTCTTCTCCGCGATGGCCCTGCTGCCCGCTATCGGATTTCCCCTGCTGCCGTTCGCGCTAGCCGCCGGCCCCGTCTTTGCGCCCACCCTCGGCACCGGCGGCGTCGTGGCGTGCGCGATCCTCGCCGTGGCCATCAATGTCACGCTCACCTACGCACTCGCGTCCACCGGCCTGCGCCCACTCGTCGCAAAGCTTATGGCTCGCCTTGGCTATCGCCTCCCGCCTCCGCGCCCCGACCGCACGTGGTTTTTTATCACGATCGTGCGCCTCGCCCCCGGCCTGCCCTTCTGGGCGCAGGGTTACTTGCTCGGGCTGATGCGCGTGCCGTTCGTCCCCTACGTTGTCGTTTCGACCCTCGTGCCCGCGGGCTACCTCACCGCCGCCATCGTCTTCGGCGACGCCCTCATGCACGGCGACCGCCGCGTCGCGTTCACCGCCCTCGCCGCGATCGTGATCATCAGCGTCGCCGTGTTTCTGATTCGCCGCCGGATGCACGCGCGTGCCCACCCCACGCCCGCCTCAACCAACACGTAACCGGTGACGATTTTTCGCCCCGTTCTGTCAACGGGTTGATCACCCCACCCCGTTGCGCCGTATTCCTCTGGCCATTACCGCGCCCGCGACCACTGCTCAGTTCATGGAGCCTCACCCGACACTAACGGCTCGCTACGCCACCACCGCCGCCAAGCCCGCGTTCGTCGACAGTCTTTTCGACAAGGGCGCGCCCCACTACGACGCGATTGTCGACTGGGGTTTTCTCCGGAGTGGCGCCGCGTATCGGCGCTGGGTGCAGCGTCACCACGGCCTGCGTCCCGGCCACCACTTGCTCGACGTCGCCTGCGGCACCGGCCTCGTCGCCGTTCAGGCGGAAAAGATCCTCGGCACTGCGGCCCACATCACGTGCCTCGATCCCAGCGCGGGCATGCTCGCCGTCGCGCGCACCAAGCTCGCCGCGCGTTTTGTGCAGGGCCGCGCCGAAGCGCTGCCATTCGCCGACGCCTCGTTCGATTTTCTCACGATGGGTTACGCGCTTCGCCACGTGGCCGATCTGGAAACGACTTTTCGCGAATACCGCCGCGTGCTCAAACCCGGCGGCAAACTCCTCCTCCTCGAGGTCACGAAACCCGCCCACCGCTTCGGCGCCGCACTTTTTCGTCTCTACTTCGGCCGCGTCTACCCGGCGCTCACCCAGCTCTTCACGCGCAGCCGCGACGCCCGCGACATGATGCGCTACTATTGGGAAACGATGGATGCCTGCGTGCCCCCGGTCACCGTGCTCGACGCCCTGCACGCCGCCGGACTCGCCGAGGTGCAGCGTGCGACCGCCCTCGGACTCTTCAGCGAATACACCGCCGTGAAACTTTGAGGCCGCCGGTAACCACCGCCCGATTCCTGGGTCCGTTGTCTTTCCAGCCAACTTCCTCATGTCGACCCACGCCCCACCCGTCTGCGTCCCACCCAATGTCGCCACCAATCGCGACGAACGGATTCGTCACCTGCCAGCCACCGCGCGCGACGCGTATCAGCGTTTCCAAGCCACCGGCGAACCCGTCGCGCTCGATGTCGTAATTCTCGCGATCCTCGAAGATTTCATCCCGCGCACACCCAGCGCTCCGCTCGCCGAGCTCCCCGGCACGACGCGACTGGTCGACGACCTGGGCTTCGACTCCCTCGCTATCACAGAGGTGGTTTTCTTCGTCGAGGATCTTTTCAGCATCACCATCTCCAATCAGGAAATCGTCCTCGTCCGCACGCTCGACGACCTGCGGAGTTTCGTTCGCCACAAGGTCCCCGCGCCCGCTTCCGCCCCCGGCACTGCCACCGGCTAAACCGTCCGCGATGTCGTTTCTGCCCGTCATCACCGGCCTCGGCTTTGTCACGAGCATCGGCCACGACCGAGCCACGGTCGTGCGCCATCTCCGTGAACTCCACCACGGCCTCGCCCCGGTCGAGTTCTTCGGCAACCCCGCGCTTCCCGTCAAAGTCGCCGGCACACTCAAAGGCTTTTCGTTTCCCTCGCCCAATTGGCGCGACTGGCGCTGGCCGGATAACTTCACGGTCGATCGCGAACTCCTCCGCGGCCTCGCGCCCCACGGCGTCTACGCGCTCTGCGCCGTCGAACAGGCCCTCGCCGACGCCGGCCTCACCGCCGCGCAACTCTCCGATGGCACCACCGGTCTCTTTTGCGCCTCTGCCGGCTCGCCGTTTCTCCTCGGCAACTTTCTCGGCCAACTCCGCGCCGCCCGTGGCGAGCGTGGCAACCCGATGGGCATCATCTCCTCCATCGCCGGCACGCTGAACTTCAATCTCGCCGCGCACTATCAAATCACCGGCGCCGTCTGCGGCTTCGTCTCGGCCTGCGCCTCATCGAGCCACGCCCTCGGCTACGCGATGGACGAGATTCGCCTCGGCCGTCAGCAGCGCATGCTCGTCGTCGGAGCCGAAGACCTCACCGACGAAAGCGTCGTGTCGTTCTCCAGCATGCGCGCGCTGTCGAATAACCCCGATCCCGCCACCGCCTCGCGTCCCTTCGATCGTCAACGCGACGGCTTCGTCGCCACCGGTGGCGCCGTCACGCTCATCCTCGAGGAAGCCTCCCTCGCCCGCGCCCGCGGTGCGCACATCTACGCCGAGCTCGCCGGCTGGGGCCAGGCCGGCGACGGCCACAACGTCGCCGCTCCGCACCCCGAGGGCGCCGGTCTCCGCGCGGCCATGCAGCGCACGCTCGCGGACGCGCGGGTCAACGCCACCGACGTCGCCTACGTCAACGCCCACGGCACCTCCACTCCCGCCGGCGACCGCTCCGAGGCGCACGCGCTTCAAGCCGTGTTCACCGCTGCCGGCGCGCGGCCCCGCATCAGCAGCACCAAGGCTCTCACCGGCCACGCCCTCTCGATGTCCGGCGCGATGGAGGCCGCGTTCTGCGCGCTCGCGATTTCCGAAGGTTTCATTCCCGGCGCCGCGCATCTCACCGAGCCCGACGCCGTCTGCGAGGGCCTCGATCTCCCCCGCACGTCCCTCGCGGACGCACCGCAGATCGTGCTCAACAACAGCAGCGGCTTCGGCGGCAGCAACGTCTGCCACGCCCTCCGTCGCGTCGCCTAAAAATAAGATTCCCCATGACCGACCCGCTCATCGCCCGCCTAAAACTCCTCATCGTTGAGACGCTCAAACTCGACGACGTCCGCCCCGAGGACATCCCCGACGACGAGCCACTCTTCGGTTCGCCCCGCTTCGGCCTCGATTCCATCGACGCCCTCGAGCTCGTCGTGCGTCTCGAAAAAGAGTTCGGCGTAAAAATCGGCAGCAGCGAAGAATCCCGCCTCGCCCTCGCGAGCGTCAACGCCCTCGCCGCCTTCATCCGCTCCCACGCGAGCACGGCCTGAGTCGCGCGCGAATCACTCCGATGCACCCGCCGACCGAAACCCCGCCCATCGGAGTCGCGGCCTGCGCCTGCCTCACGCCCTTTGGTGATGCCCCCGCGACCGTCGCCGCGCTCCTCGCCGATCGCCGCGCCCTCACGCTCACACCCGTGCTCGGCCGCGATGGCGGCGACGCCGTGCCGCTCGCCCTCCTCAGCCCGATGGACGAAACGCTCCCGCCGCGCTGGCTGCCCGATCTCCATTCCCTCGCCCTTCACCTCCCCGCTGCTCCGTGGGGCCACGCCCGCACGCCCGTCGTCGTCACCAGCAGCAATTTCGGCGTCGGCAGTCTCTACGCTTTCACCCGCGACCACGACACGCGCCACCTCGCCCACGGCACGCCCTTCGCCACCGTCGATTTTCTCCGCCGCGAATTCGGTTGGGGCGAGCACGTCACCGTTTTCTCGCACGCGTGCGTCACCGCGCACCTTGGACTCCTCCACGCCACGCGCCTGCTTCACGCCCGCCTGGCCGACCGCGTGCTCGTGTTCTCCTTCGACTTCGTGAGCCCGTTTGTCGCCGGCGGCTTTCACAGTCTGAAAATTCTCAACGGCACGTTCCCCGCGCCCTATGCCGCGCGCGAGACCGGCGCCATCGGCCTCGGCGACGGCGCCGCATTCGCCGTCCTCACGCGCGACGCCACGCCCTTTCGCCTTGAGGCTCAGTCGCTGCACAACGAGATGGCTCACTTCACCGCCAACCGCCCCGATGGCGCCGGCTTCGACACCTGCGCCGCCGCGCTCGCCCACGCCGCCCGCGGTCGCCGCGTCTGGGTCAAGGGTCACGGCACCGGCACGCTCGAAGCCGGCCGCATCGAGGCGACCGCCTTCGCCCGTCACTTCCCCGCCGCGCCGCTCGTGTCGTGGAAAGGCAGCCTCGGCCACACCCTCGGAAGCTGCGGCCTCGTCGAACTCGCCCTCGCCCTCGCCGCGCTCTCGGCCCCCGCGCCAAAAATTCCCGGCACCGTGGGCACCACCGGCCCGTGCTTCACGGACACCGTCGCGCTCGCGCCTTTCGCCGCGGACACCTTCGACGCCGCCGTCCTCGCCAGCAACGCCTTCGGAGGCGCGCACGCCGCCCTCCTGCTCACCCATGCTTGAGCGCTTCATCCATCACTTGCGCGTCGAGCTGCCGCCCGCCGACGAAACCGCCGGTGCCGCCCGCATCCGCCTGCGCGAAAAATTCCCGCGGCAGGCCGTGCGCCGCATGACGCACCTCGGCCTCCTCGTCGGGTCCGCCCTCGACGGTCTCGCGCTCGGCCCCGACGACGCGCTCGTTTACGCGAGCACCTTCGCCGAGACGTGCGCCCTCGAAGATTTCCTTACGAGTTTTCCCGCCGCGAGTCCCCTGCTCTTCCAAACGTCCATCCACCCGAGCGCCGTCCAACAAGTCCTCATCGGCCGCCAACAACCGCTCGCGCGCCTCTGGCCGCTCGCCGGCCGCGCCCGTCTCGTCGAACAAGCCCTGCTCACCGCGCTCCTCGAAACGTCTCCGCGCGTCGCACTCGTGGGCGGCGAGGAACGCGGCACGTGGATGCTCGCCCACGACATGGCCTCGCCGCGCTCCTTCGCCTTCGCCGCCCTCCTCACGCCTGACCCCACCCACGCCCTCGGCCGCCTTTCGTTCACGCCCGAGAACCCGGCGCCGCCCGCCGCTCCCTGCCCTTCCCTCGAAATCTTCGCGCAAGCCCTCGCCACGCACCAATCGCTCGCGTGGCGCGGCGCCGGCGGCACATGGGGCCTTTCCTGGTCATGAGTTCGCACTCGAACGCTCCCCGCAACGCCGGCCCTGATTGGGGCTTCGCCTTCCTCTCCTGGTCCGAGCGCACCTGGCCTCGCTGGATTTTTCGCCCCACGCTGATGCTCGGCACCTGGGTCGCCCTCGCGCTCATGCCCACCGAGCGCGCGCACTCGTGGACCTACCTCGCCACCGTCTTCGGCCGCCCACCGCGCCTCGTCGAACAATGGCGCCACTTCTTCGCGTTCATCGAATTGTTCATGCTGCAGGTCCGCGCGAGCCGCGGTGCGCCCCTGCGCTGCCAACTCGCCCCCGCACACGCCGACGAATTCGGTGCGCTGCTCCGCTCGGGCCGTCCCGCCCTCTTCGGCTCGTTTCACTTCGGCAACTCCGACCTGCTCGGCTACCTCCTCGGCGAAGGCGGTCGGCGCGTTTCCATCCTGCGTCGGAAAATGGCCAACTCCCACGACACGCGCCTCCTCGGTCAACGCTTCGGCGATCACATCTCGTTCCTTTGGGTCAACGAGCCCGCCACCCTATTTTTCAAACTGAAAGCCGCCCTCGACGCCGGCGACTCCCTCGCGCTGAAGTGCGACCGCTTCGAGTTCAGCTCCAAGCTGGAGCCGTTTCACTTCCTCGGCGCTCGCCGCCTTTTTCCCTTCACGATCTATCATCTCGCCGTGCTCTTCGATCGGCCCGTGGCGTTCTGCGTCGCCCTTCCCGGCGCCGAAGCAGACGAGATCCACGTGATCTCGTCGCCCGTCTTCACGCCTCAACCCGCCGCCGACCGCGCCTCGAATCTCTCCGCCGCGCGTCTGCATTTTCAATCCGTCATCTCGCAACTCGAGGACCTCGTGCGTCGGCACCCGATGCTGTGGTTCAACTTCGTTCCCCTCAACCCCGTCGCGCCATGACGCCGCGCGCGCTCTACACATTCGTCGGCTATTACGTCACCCTCGCGTTCTTCGGCGCCGGCGGCCTCCTCCTCAGCGGCGCTTCGCTCCTCGCCGGCGTTCTCCCGGACAGCTCGCGCACGGAGCGATTTTTTCAACGCACCATTCACCAACACTGCGCGGCCTTTGTGTGGTGGACCGGTTTCGCCCGCCTCTTCGCCGTGCGCTATCACCGCCTCGCCGAACTCACGCGCGCCCACCGCGGTCTCCTCGTCATCGCCAATCACCCGGGCCTCACCGACATCACCAGCCTCCTCGCCCGCCTGCCCGAGGCGTTGTGCATTTTTAAACCCGCCATTCGCCGCAATCCCGTGCTCGGCGCCGCCGCCCGCCGCGCCGGTTATCTCGCGAGCGACGGCGGCCACGATGTCATCCGCCACGTCGCCGCGAAACTCGCTGCCGGCCACATCGTGATCGTTTTTCCCGAGGGCACGCGCACCGCGCCGGGCGCCGCCGTGCTCCCGTTTAAACCGGGCTTCGTGCTCATGGCGCGCCGCGCCGGTGTGCCTATCCAGCTCGTGCGCATCGTCTGCAGCCGCCCCGTGCTCGGCAAAGGCCGCGCGTGGTGGAAATTCCCGCCGCTCCCCGCCTCCGTCGATCTCACCGTCGGCCCGCGCGTCAGCGTCCCATCCGAGGCCACGCCCACCGCTTTCTCCGCCGAGCTCGAAAACTGGTTTCGCGCTCCGTCCCCCGCCACATGAGCGCCTCCGTCACGCATCTCGTGCTGCTGCCGACCTACAACACCGGCCCGCGCCTGCTCGCTGTCGTCTCCGAAGCACTCCGCCACTGGCCCGCCGTGCTCGTCGTCGTCGATGGCAGCACCGACGCCAGCGAACGCCCCGTGATCGCCCTCGCTCGCACCGCGCCCGCGCTCACCGTGCTCGTTCTCCCCTGCAACTCCGGCAAAGGCGCCGCCGTCCTCGCCGGCGCCCGCGCCGCCACCGCTCGCGGGTTCACGCACGCGCTCATCATGGATGCCGATGGCCAGCACCCCGCCGCCAGCATCACCGAGTTCATGCACGCCTCCCGGCGCAATCCTGCCGCCATGATACTCGGTCGCCCGCTCTTCCCGCCCAACATTCCCGCCGCGCGTTTCTACGGCCGCAAACTCAGCGTGTGGCTCGTCCACCTCGAAACCCTCGGCCCCGCCATCGCCGACCCACTCTTCGGTTTCCGCGTGCTCCCGCTCGCCCCCCTCCTCGCTGTGCTCGGCCCGCTGCGCGGCGGCCGGCGCTACGATTTCGACAGCGAGTCTGCCGTGCGTCTCTGCTGGTCCGGCGTGCCCACGCTCAATCTCTCCGCGCCCGTGCGCTACTTCTCCCGCGCCGAGGGCGGCGTGTCTCACTTCCGCTACGTCCGCGACAACCTCACCCAAATCTGGTTACACCTCCGCCTCCTCACCGAGCTCCTCCTCTGGCGTTGGCCCGCCGCCCTCGTCGTCCGCCGCCGACCGTCCCTCGCCGCGCTCCTCCTCGTCCTGTCGTTCGCCTCCTTCTTGCCCGCAGCGACCCCGCCCCGGCTCGCGCCCGACGATCCCGCGTGGAGCGACCTCGCCCTCGGTTTTTCCACCAAACCCGACGCGACCGCCGATTTCTCCGAGCAACGCTTTTTCCCTTTCCGCAAAACTCCGCTCGCCCTCACCGGCGTCTCGCGCGTCTCCGCCACCCGCGGGCTGAGCCTCGACTACCTCACCCCCGAGAAACGCACCGTCATCCTCGATCTGCAGGGCGTGCTCGTGCGCCAACCCGACGGCGACACCCCCGCGCCTTCCGATCCACGCGCCCTCGCCGCCAACCGCGCCCTCGTCCACGTCCTCCGCTTCGACCTCGCCGCGCTCGCCACCGACTTCGAACTCTTCGGCGAGCGCACCGCGCCCGCGTGGACGCTCACGCTCGTCCCGCGCACCGCCGATCTCCGCCGCACCCTCGCCGAGATCGTCGTCACCGGCGAAGCCACCGAGGTCCGCCGCATCGTCATCCGCCGCTCCGCAAAACAATCCGTCGAGATCACCGTCGGCCCCGCCCGCCCCACGCCATTCACCGCGGACGAGTTGAAACGTTTCTTCCGCTAAGCCGCCTGCTTCGCCCTCTCGTGAAAAATCCGCTCTCAGCTCACGAACTGCGTTCCGCTCCCGTCCCCGCTGAACCCCGCCCCATGTCTTACTCTGTGCTCTCTGTGTCAGAGCTCTGTGCTCTCTGTGACCCTGCCTTGGTCGGTCGGGTGCGAACTATTCACGCCTCGCCCTACGCATGAACTTTCGCCGCCGCCAATTTCTTGGCCGGGCCTTTCTCCTCGTCTGCGCCGCGCTCGGCGCCGCGTGGCTCGCGCAGCTCGACTACGCCAAAAAAATCTCGACCGACGTCCTCGACCTCATTCCTACGGACGAACGTTCGCCGGAACTCGCCCTCGTGCGCCAACTCGCCAGCGAAGCCGGCGCGCGCACCATGCTCTTCGAACTGCGCGGCGCCGATCACGCCGCCGCGCTCCGTTTCGCCGCCGCCCTCACCCGTTCCCCGGCTTTCGCCCAGGCCCTCCCGCTCGGCGACCCCGCCGCCAACGACGCGCTCGGCCGCGCGCTGTTCGACCAACGCCTCACCTTGCTTTTTCCTAGCTGGCTCCGCGAACGCGAGACCGCCTTCGTCGCCACCGCCCGCCCCGCCGCCGACTTCACCGCGTGGCTCGCCACCGACACCGCCGCCGCCCTCAACCGCTTTCTCGCCACGCCGACCGCCCTCGGTTTTCAAGACATCGTCCCCGCCGATCCGCTCTTGTTGATGCCCGCCGTCATCGCGCGCGCCAAACTCGGCCTCTCCCTCGCCCCACCCGCCGCGCACACGCCCACCCTTGTCTGGGCCCGTCTCGCTGCTTCGCCGTTGAGCGAGGCCGGCCAGGGCCCCGCGTTCGCCGCCATCGACCGCGCCACGGCCGACGTGCGCACCGAGTTTCCCGGTATCACCGTGGCCTATACCGGCGTCAACCGCTTCGCTGCCGCCAGCCGCGCCCGCATCGAGCGCGAGGTCGCCTGGCTCAACGCGCTCTCGCTCCTCGCCGTGCTCGCCGTCGCCGCGCTCTTCATTCGCCAACTCCACCGTGGCCTGCACTTCGTGCCTATCTTGCTGCTCTCGGTCCTCGGCGCATGGGTGGCGGCGACCATGGCTTTCGAGCGTCTGCACATCATGGTCTTCGTCGTCGGCTCGCTGCTCACCGGCGTCGCCATCGACTACGGTTTTTATCTCTTCATGCAGCCGCCGCTTTTCCCCGGCGAAGACTACGCCGAAAAAGTCCGTCGGCTCCTGAAGCCTTTGCTCGCGAGTTGCCTCACCACCGTCGCCGGTTTCGCACTACTCGTGTTTTCCGAACTGCCGCTGATCCGCCAACTCGGCGTCTTCGTCGGCGCAGGTCTCGTCTGCGCACTGCTCGCAGCTCTCGTTTACTTCGCCACCGTGCTGAATCCGTTTCTCGCCACGCGCGTCGTGCCCGGCGGCGACGCCCTATCCGCGCGCACGCGCCGCTTCCTCCGCCGCACGCTCGTCGTCCTGTGGCTCGCCGCTCTGCCCGGCCTCGCGCTGCTCACGTGGAAAGACGACATCCGCGAATTGGAAATTCCCTCCGCCGAGATCGCCCGCGAAGATCTCCGCCTGCGCGCGCTCTTCGGCCAGGGCCCCGACCGCACCGTCTTTCTCACCTACGGCCCGACCTTCACCGCCGCCCGCGATTCGCTCGCGAAACTCGACACGTGGCTCGCCACTCCTTCCGCCGAACGCGCGCCCACCTTCAACCTCGGCACCGTCATCCCGACCGCCGCCGAGCACGCCCGCGCCGTCCGTTTTGTGCGCGCTGAGCCGGAGTTTCCCACGCAACTCCGCGCCGCCCTCTCCGCCGCTGGCTTCGACGAAACCGGCTTCGCGCCGTTCTTCGAGGCCTTCGCCGCTCACTCCGCCGCGCAGCCGTTGCCGTCGCTCGACACCGCCGTAGCCTCCGTCGAAGCGCACCTCACCGGTCCACTCGCCTTGCTCCTGCACCGCGGCGAACCGCTGAGTTGGTTTGTCACGATCGCCACCGCCGCGCCCACGCTCACGCCTCCCGCCGACACGCACTCGGTGAACACGAACCAACTCCAGTCGCTCAACCGCCTCTTCTCCCGCTATCGACAATCCGCCCTGTGGCTCAGTCTCACCGGTCTCGCGATCGTCGGCGCCGGCGTGCTGCTCGGCTACGGCCTGCACGACGGTGTCCGCATTTTCGCGATACCGTGCGGCACCTGCCTCGGTCTTTTCGGTGCGCTGGGCTGGCTCGGTCTGCCGCTCAATTTGTTTCACCTGCTCGGCGCCTTCCTCGGCGTCTGCCTGACGCATAACTACTCGATCTTCTCCGCCACTTCCGCCTACCGCCACGAGCCGCCGCCCGTCTCCGTGCGCATGTCCGCGCTCACCACCGCCGCCTCCTTCGGCGTGCTCGCCCTCAGCGGCATACCCGTCGTCCGCGCGCTCGGCTCCACCGTCGCCGTGATGGTCGTCGCCGCTCTGCTCCTCATCGAATTCGAGCACTTGTCCGCGCTGAAAAAAGAGCCATGAGCCGCGCCCTCCTCCACGTCTGGGAAAACACTCTCCGCCGCCACGGCGATACCCGCGCCCTCATTCACGCCGCCGACGGCCTTACGCTCACGTTCCGCGAACTCGACGCTCGCGCCACCGCGTGGCTCGCGCGCAACACGTCCACTCTCACCCCGCACTCCCTCACCGGCCGCGCCGTCGTCTTCGCGATGCCTAACGGCATCCGCTGGTTCGAAATTTTCCTCGGCCTCCTCCGCGCCGGTTCCATTGCCGTTCCCCTCGACGCCGGTGAACCCGCCGCCGCCCAACGCGCCACCGCCACCGCCGTGCGCGCCGGTTTTCTCTGGGACGGTGCGCACCTCACGCCGCTGCCTCAGCCCAAGCGTTTCCGCTCCCCCGCGATCTGCCTCCTCAAGCTCACCTCCGGCACCACCGGTCAGCCACGCGCCCTCGCCTTCAGCGGCGCCCAACTACTCGCCGACGCGCGCCAAGTGATGTCTACCATGCGCATCACTCCGCGCGACGTGAACTACGGCCTGATCCCGCTCGGCCACTCCTACGGCCTCGGCAATTTAACCATTCCGCTCCTCGCCCGCGGCGTCCCGCTCGTCTGCGGTTCGGCGGCCCTCCCCCAAGCCATCGCCGACGATTTCGCGCGCTGGCGCCCGTCCGTGTTTCCCGGCGTGCCCGCCGTCTGGCGCGCCCTCGCCGCATCCGCCGTCGCCCTCGACAGTCTCCGCCTCGGCCTCTCCGCCGGCGCGCCGCTGCCCACTGAAGTCGCCCGCGATTTCGCCGCAAAGTTCGGCCGCCGCCTCCATAGCTTTTACGGCTCCAGCGAAACGGGCGGCATCGCCTACGACACGTCCGGCGAAGCCACGCTCACCGGCGGCGTCGGGCGCGCCCTGCGCGGCGTGAAACTCACCCCGCTCCCCGGCCAACGCCTCGTCGTCTCCAGCCCCGCCGTGTTTACTCACGGCAACCGTCGCCGCACCGGCGCGGTCGGCGCGTGGCTTATGGCCGACCGCATCACCGCCGACGCCCGCGGCGCCCTCACGCTGCTCGGCCGGCGCGGCACCGCCGTGAAAATCGCCGGCCGCCGCGTCGACCTCCTCGAAGTCACCGCACGCCTCCGTCGCCTGCCCGGCGTGAGCGACGCGTGGGTCGGCGTCAGCGCGCGCCGCGACTCGGCCCTCAGCGCCGTCGTGGTGAGCCCGCGCCCGCTCGCGGACCTCCGTGCCGCCCTCCACGCCGACACCCCCGCCTGGAAAATCCCCAAACGCTGGCTCGCCGTAGCCGCCTTGCCCACGACCGCCCGCGGCAAACCCGACACCCGCGCCCTGCGCCAATTGGTTTCTTAACCAGTAGCGCCCGACACGCACCGCCCCGCTACCCCGCACTCGCCCCAAACAACGTCGCCTCAATCTCCACGAGCAACGGCTGTCGGCAGATGTCGGCGTGCAAATACGAGACGCGATCTCCCTCGACGAAGAGCTCCGCCGCCAACGTCGCCGCGACGAACGGCTGATCGGCCGGCCTGCGCAAATACACTTTGAAGTGCCGCGTCGAGGTGCCGCCGCGATCCAGCGAAGGTCCGAGCCCGCTCGCCCGCGAAATTTCGCGCAGATTTTCCAGCGTGCAGGCGAGTTGTTCCCTGAGGGCATCGGGAGCCACTGTCGCATGACCGCGGATCGCCGCCGTGCCGGAGACAAACACCGTCGCACCGTTCTCCCCCCGCACAATCGTCGCCCGGGAAAAACTCGGCGCACGCGGACCGTAGTCCGGCGGATAGTCATACGCCGGCGTTTGCACGGGATTCTCGACGTGCTGCGGCTCCGCGCGACACGACGCAAACGCCACCGTCAGGGTCGGCGCGTGACACCCGACGGCCGACGCCGACGGCACCCGCGTTTTGAACGCGTGGCCATGCCGTTGCTCGAAGGCGAGCGAACGGCCCAGACAAAACTCCCGATAGTTCTCCAAACCCGCCGGGCTCGGGTCGTTAATCGCCGGCACGTAGTTCCAGATCCGCGCCAGATGGAGTCCCTGCGTCGCCTGCAAAATGTCGAAGTAAAGCCGATACGCCGCATCCTTGAGCCCCGTCCCCACCGGCACCGAGGCCGCGCCGAGCACCCAGGCCCCTGTGTTGAACAGCGCCAACTTGCCGATCCGCCCGGCCGACTGCGCGGTCGCGAACAGATCCTCTTCCGCGTGCCCCGCCAACACCGGCACACCTGCGTCGAAGACCGCCGTGGCATCGCCGCCGAGCACAATTTTCAGAGTAGGAGATTCGACCGCCACGCGTGACATGTGGCGAAACGGACCACGAAACCGCACGTTGGTCGCAGCCTTTCACCCATTTCATCGCGAAACCGTGCAACCCGCGCCTCGTTCGTCTGACTGAGTTTGCCATGCTTCGCTCGCTCCCGCTGGCCCTACTCGGCCTTTCGTTGGCCCTCGCCACGGCCCGCGCCGCCGAGCCTCCCGCCCCGCCGCCCTGGTCGTCGCACGCCTGGACCCTCGAAACCGGCGTGCTCTGGCAAGTCGGCACCGGCACGCCGTTCCCCTATCGTTTCCTGCAAACCCAAGCCTCGTGGCGCTCGGCGGAATTTCTCGGCTGGGCCCTGCGCGACGGCTCCCGCCTCGTCGTCCGCCACCGCCTCACCCTCCTCGGCGCTGCGGTGCAAGGCGCCCCGGAATCTCACTACGTCGCCTTCTCCGGCTCGCCTTCGCTGGAGTGGTGGAATCCCGCCGGCACGCGCGCCCTCTTTACCGGTGCCGGCGGCGGCTTCGGTGCCATCGACTCGCGCGGCCTCAAGGGCGGCCAAGGACAGGACTTCACGTTGAACTGGTTCGCCCGCGGCGGCCTCGAGCAAGCCGTCTCGCGCCGCGTCCGCCTGAGCGCGTCGGTCATGTTTCAACATCTCTCCAACGGCGGGCAGACGAAACCCAACCCCGGCATCGACGCCCTCGGCTTCATGCTCGGCTGCACGTGGACTCCCTGAGCCGGCATCCACTCATATTCTTGTGAGGAAATTTTATCACAGAACTCCCCGCCCGAGGCCCAGCAGTGGAGCGCCGCGTTTTCTCTGTGGTCTCTGTGTCAGAGCTCCGTGTCCTCTGTGACTCATGCCTTGGCCGTTCGAATGTGATCTCTTCGGCCACTCCCGCACTACCACCACGATGAGCGGCGCCTGGATCCTCATTCTCGTCAGTCTCTTCGGCAAAGCCGCCGCGCTCGCCGTCGCGCAAGTCGCCCCCGCCACCGCCGTCGCGCTGTGGTTCGTGCCCGACGCGCTGATGGCCTATCACGTCTTCGTCTTTCGTGCCCAGGGCCTCGGTCGCCTCCATCGCCGTTTCATCACCACGCAACGCGAAGTGTGGCTGACCATCGACGACGGACCGGACCCGACCGACACGCCGCAACTCCTCGCGCTGCTCGACGCCCACAACGCCCGCGCGACATTTTTCGTGATCGGCGACCACACCGCCGCGCACCCTCACCTCGTGCAGGCCATCGTCACCGCCGGCCACGAGGTGGCACATCACACGCAGACGCATCCGCTCGCCTCGTTTTGGTGCGCCTCGCCCCGCCGCCTCGCCCGCGAACTCGACGACGGCATGGCCACCCTCGGCGCCCTCGGCGTGCGCTCGACGAGCTTCCGCCCGCCCGCCGGCATCCGGAACCTCTGGCTCAACTCCGCCCTGACCACCCGCGGCCTCGTCGCCATCGGCTGGAGCGCCCGCGGCCGCGAATCCTGGCACGCCGACCTCGACACCGTGGTGCAGCGCGTGACGCGCAACCTCGCCCCCGGCGCAATCCTGCTCCTCCACGAAGGCCCCCGCGTCCCCGCCGCCATCCGCGTCGCAGCCATCCGCCGCACCCTCGAACAGCTCCAGCAACTAGGCTATCGCTGCGTCATCCCAGCGCCGGAGCAGCTCGCGTAGCTTCGAGGCACGGTGAGTCGACGGACTTTTTTTGAAAACAAAAGAAACGGGCGCCTTCCACTCAGATCAAAAAAATGCGCCGCAGCAGCCGGCTACGCGCTTGCTGCCCGTTTTGACCTTGCTCCACGTGTTCAGTGAATTTCTCCTTCGCCGCGATGATCGCCGCCGCCGCTCACCTTGCCTTCCAGCGATCCCGGCAGCTGTTCACATGTCTTGCCTTTCTGTTTGCCTGCGCGGCCGGGCATTCGGCCGACTCCAAAATATATGACATCAAGAATGCAGCGTGCGGGAAGTGCATCCTTATCACGATAATTGGCCATGGCGTCGCAGAAGGGCATGAGGGAAAATATTATCTTCCCGCGGACTACACCCTGCAGAAATTCTGGAAAGAACGACCTGTTCTGCTCTATTTACCTGCCTCACGAATCAGCCTCACTCGGGAAAATGATAAAGGGGAAGAAGTGCGATATTCAGTCGATGCGAAGAAATCTGACGCTGATTCCTTGCAATCAAATTTCCGGCTTAAGGATGGCGACATCGTATTTGTGATGCAGCCGCCAATTTGAGCGATTCCCTCCGGTTCAGGAGCGACCAAAACACTTTAGGTCTTTTAGATTTTTTGCCCGAGGATTGTTCACCCGACCCGCCACGCCCATCCCGAGCACCGCCCCCGCCAACGCATCCACCGCTACGTGCTGCCCGGTCGCCATCGTCGAGAATACTATCCCCGCGCACCACAACCAGCTACCGGCGCGCACGGCCACACTCGCGCCCAGCTCACGCCAAATCGGACCGAGGCGGACCGCCGTAAAAACCGCGAACGCCACGTGCAGCGAGGGACACGCGTTACCCGAGGCATCGACTGACTTCAAAAACGCGAACGACGGATGCGCGGCCCAATTGATCGCGAGCGCCGGCACCGCCGTCGGCCAGAGGAGAAAAATTGCGAGACCGCTCACGCTCAGAACGAAGGCCGCGACTCCACACCTCAGCATCTCCCTTCGCGTCCGCAGCAGCACGAACGCCAGCGGCACGTAAGCCCAGAGCGAGAGATACAGCGGCAGCGTCCACGGCTGAAATCCGATGAGTCGGTCCGCGGACGTGAGCGGCATGATCGTCACCGGGAAGAGCGGGTGATTGAGCACGTGAAAATAAGCCACGAAGAACGCCGTGATTCCGAGCGTGAGTCCCATGGCTTTGCTCGCCCAGTGCGCTCCGAGCCGGGCTCCGCAGCGGCGGACCAATCCGTCACGAGTCGCGCGCACCGGTGAGGTCATCATGGGAGGTCGGAGCGAAGGCGCCGGTGTCGACCACGAGGGTCAGGCCAGCCGCCTGCGGAAACACGACGCGGTCGATCATGCGGAATGCCGCACCCGCACTCAGCGCGGCCAGCGGTAGCCTAACCCGAGAAGAAAAATATCCGCATCGCGGTTGTAGCTGCTCGTCACGCGGTCGAAAACCAAACGAGCGATCCAGTGCGCAGACAGTCGCACGGAAACCGTGAGCGAAGCCAGCGGCGCGATCGCGGCGGGGTTCTTCTGACGCACGCTGGCGGGGCGCTTGTGATCGAGAAAGACATACGGCCCAAGGCCGGCGCCGACGGCGATGCGGTCGTCGAAGAACGTGTTTACCGCCCACACCTGCGTGGCGAGGCCGTTGCGGCGAATAATCTCTGGGTCGCCTTCGTAGATGCCGGAGAGGGTCCAGTCGATGTGGCGCATGAGCCCGCGACGATACTCGACGGCGTAGGCGCGCGCTTGCTGGCTGAAGAACGTGTTCACCACGCTCTGACCGGTAAAGAAGGTGAGTTCATTTTCGGTGACGTAGCCCTTGTCCTCCGGTGCATCGCCGAGTTTGCCCGGCGTCGGCTTTTGTTCTCGGCCAAACCAGAAGCCCGCGCCGATCGCCGCGGTGAGCACCTTCATCTCTTTCGCGGGGTGAATATGATTCGCCTGAATGCGGTAGAACCAGCGGTTGGAAAGATAGCTCGTCGCGGAAAAGCTCACGATCGGCGCCGTTCCGTGGATATTGGCCGTGTCGCCGCCCGGGAGCGGCTGCGTATCGAAGAAATAATACGCCCCGACGCCGAGCGACAGCGACACGCGCTCCCGAAAAAGCGGCAGCCGCCCCCAGAGTTGCCACGCCGTGCCGTCGCGGTGATGGCCCGGCACGTGGCCTTCGTTGATGTAGGCGATCGATCCGGCGAAGTGCCGGTAGAAATTTTGCCGGTAGTCCACCTGCCACGCGTAGCTCGACTGCTCGAAGTCCGCGGTCTTCATCACGCCGCCGAGCAACGTGAGTTCCTGGGCGCCCAGCGGCGCGGCAACGCCCAACAGCAGGAGAGCCGACAATTTTACTGCGCGGGAAAAGGAGGACACGGGCGGACGAGGTGCGGCAGGACGATGGGCGCGGACGGTTATTTGCGTTTCACGTTCACGCCGAACTGCTCCATCGCGAGCAGCACGCCCGCGATCAGTGCGAGCAGTCCCGTGACCCACATGGGAATGGACAGGCCAAACAGCAGGTTCAGACCGAAGACGATGAAGAAAAGCGCGACGAAGATGTGGGCCATAAAAATGGAGTGAAGAAGGTGTAAACGCTCAGATCCGGTTCGTGAGCATGAGGACGATCAAAATGATGAGCACCAAGCCGAGGCCGCCGCTCGGGTAGTAGCCCCAACTGCGGCTGTGCGGCCACGATGGCAGCGCACCGACCAAGATGAGAAAGAGGACAATCAGGAGGATGGTGCCGAGTGACATGGTGTGGTGCGGGGGAAAAACCGTAGTGAAGAGTGCGCCCCGAGATTACACCGCTCGCCACCCAACCGCCATGGGGTGTTGGCCTGCCGGGCGCCGCAACCGGCGTTCTATCCCCGGCACATGGGTTGCTCACCCAATGTCATTGGCAGGCGAACCGGTGTATTCTTTTGCACATGACACGCTCGCCCGCCCTGCCGCCGACGCCCCAATGAACAACGTCCTCCACGCCTCGGAGTTGCGCTACCGCCGCCTGTTTGAAGCCGCGCGCGACGGCATTCTCATTGTCGATCCCTCGACCCGAAAAATCATCGACGCGAATCCCTTCATGGTGGAGTTCCTCGGCTACGCCTACGTCGACTTCATCGGCAAAGAACTTTTCGAGATCGGCCTCCTCAAAGACGAGGCCTCCAGCCAGGCCGCGTTCGAAGAGCTGCAGACCAACGGCTACATCCGCTACGAGGATCTGCCGCTCCAGACGAAGGACGGGCGCCGGGTCGACGTGGAGTTCGTCAGCAACCTCTACGTCGAGGGCGATCAAAAGGTCATCCAGTGCAACATCCGCGACATCACCGCGCGCCGAAAATCCGAGGCGGTGCAGAGCGTGGCCAAAGAAAAGCGCCTGCGTCGCAACGCGGAGCTCGAGTCCATCGTCGGCCTCAGCACGGCCGAATTGCGCCTCAGCAACACGCAGCTCGAAACGTTCGTCTACTCCATCGCCCACGATCTGCGCGCTCCGCTGCGGGCCATGCAGGGTTTCTCCCAACTCCTCGTGCAGGACCACTCGGCAAATCTAAACAACGAGGGGAGGAGTTACGCCAACTTCATCAACACCGCCGCGCAGACGATGGATCACCTGCTGGCCGATCTCCTGGCGTTCAGCCACATCAGCCAGCAAAAATTTGAACTCGCCCCCGTCGCCCTCGACGCCGTCGTGTTGAGCGCCCTCGCAGGTTGCGAGACGGAGATTCGCGAAAGCCACGCGACCATCGAAAATATTCCTCCATGGCCAGCCGTGCTCGCGCACGCCGCGACGCTGCGCCAAGTGCTCGTCAACCTCCTCGGTAACGCCGTGAAGTTTGTGGCCAGCGGCGCCCCGCACGTGCGCCTCCGTGCCGAGCTGCGCCCCGGCGCGAAGGTGCGAATTTGGATCGAGGATAACGGCATCGGGATTCCGTCGGAATTTCACGAGCGCATCTTCCAGGTCTTCCAACGTCTCCACACCACCGCCTACGCCGGCACCGGCATCGGCCTCGCCATCGTGCAAAAGGGCGTCGAGCGCATGGGCGGTCGCGTCGGCGTCGAGTCCGCGCCGGGCACCGGCAGCAAATTTTGGATCGAGCTCAACCTCGCTCCGACCGCCGCCCACGAACCCAAGCCCAACCCTACACCACCATGTTAATCGCCGATCCCATCGTCCTCCTCGTCGACGACAGCGAAAACGACGCGCTGCTCATGACTACGATTTTTAAACGCGGCGGATTTATGCAGCCGCTGCGACTCGCCCGCGACGGCGAGGAGGCCATCGCTTATCTGCGGGGCGACGGCTGCTTTGCCGACCGCCGGCAATATCCCCTGCCCACGACGATCCTGCTGGACTTGAACATGCCGCGCAAAAACGGCTTCGAGGTCCTCGAATGGCTGCGTCAACAACCCGCGCTCCGCCGTCTGCGTGTCTACATCCTCAGTGCCTCCAGCCGCGCGCAAGATATCGAGCGCGCCTACGACCTCGGCGCCAATTCCTACCTCGTAAAACCCGGCAATCTCGACGGCTTGCTCCACATGACCCAATGCCTCGTGGCTTGGCTCAAGCTCGGCCATTTCGCACCCATCGCGCTGGAAGCCGACAGTCGTCCGCCCTTCGCCTTGGTCGGCGGCAGCAGCGTCGCGCCTGCACGATCATTTGCCGCATAAGTCAGGAATCGGGGACGGCGCCCCCCACCCGCCAACCAACAAAAGGCCCGCTGCATTTCCGCAGCGGGCCTTTTTCCGACCGGAGGTAGGAGCCTGCTGGCAGGCGATTCGGAACGTGATGGTGCCTTCACCTTGGCCATCGCCTGCCAGCAGACCGTCGCTACGTCAGCCCTTTCGTGCAGCCCTACCTCAGACTTATTTCACCGCATCTCGTAGACTTCGATCAGCGCAATGCCGGTCGCATTCGCCGCGCCGTTCACCTGCACGGTGTAGGCGCCGGGCGGCAGCGTCACGAGGATCGCCGAGTCCGCCGAACCGACGGGCAGCGCAAATGCGCCGACTTGTGCGAAGGCCGCCGCGAGTGTGCCGCCGCCACCCCAGCCGGCGTTGGAGCCGATCGGCTCGCCCGCGGCGTTGAAGAGCGTGAGCTGCGGCGTCGCGAGCGCGCCACCGACACCGAACTGCGTGAGCGCCGGGCCGATGCCGCGAATAAGAAGTGTCTCCGTGCCGCTGCCGCCGATGACGAAGCCCGCAGTAAGTGCACTGACACCCGTGCCGGAAAACGCGCGCGCCGAGACGTTCGTGAGGCGCGTGGCCGGGACACCGGGATCGGCATCGTAAACTTCCGCGAGCGCGATGCCCGTCGTGTCGTTGGCGCCGCTGAGCAGCGCGCTGTAGGTCGCGCCCGTGGTGAGCGCTTGGTAGAGCGCGGTGTCAGCCGAGGCCGCGGGCAACGCAAACGCGCCGACAGAGGAAAACGCATTCGCCAGCACCGCGCCGCCGCCCCAGCCCGCGTTGCTGTTCAACAACACGCTGGTGCTGTTGTAGAGCCCGAGCAACGGATTTGCGAGGACGCCCGCGACACCAAACGCCCCGAGCGTCGGGCCCACGCCGCGCACGAGCAGTTGTTTGGTGCCGGTGCCGCTGAGCGCGAAGCCGACCGCCACGTTGCTGGTGCCCGTGCCCACGAAGGTGCGCACCGAGACATTGATGAGGCGCGCCGTGCCGGTCGTGCCCGTGCCCGGCTCACCGACGGTTAGCGTCGCGACGCCACTCGTGCTCGTGCCCGCGACGTTCGCGAGCAGCGCGCGGTAGCGATTGCCGTTCATCGCGGTCGTCGTCGCGGAGATCGTCAACGTGCCCGTCGTCGTCCCGCCGTAGGTCGAGCTGTTGACGAGCGACGACCACGTCGCGCCCGCATCGGTGGACACCTGCCATTGATAGTTCGTCTGCGCGTCAGCCGCGCCGAGGGTGAAGGTAGCTCCGAGTCCCGCCGTGACCGTGGGACTTGCGATGGCTCCACCGGACGACGGCGACGCGGTGAACGCGCCGCGGACCACCGCTTGGTTGTCGCCATCGACGACGTAGAGATTCCCCGCGCTGTCGGTGGCGATGCCCTGCGGGTAGAAGAACCGCGCGTTCTGCCCGTCGAGCGTCGAGACCGCGCCCGCCGCGGTGATTTTGCGCACGACGCGATTGTAGGTGTCCGCCACGAACACGTTGCCCGCGCCGTCCACGGCCACGCCGTAGGGCTGGTTAAACTTCGCCGTCGCGCCATCGCCGTCGGCAAAACCCGCTTGTCCCGCCGTGCCCGCGAGGGTCGAGACCGTGCCGCCCGCCGAGATTCTGCGAATCGTCGCGTTGAAAAAATCGGCGACGAAAACGTTGCCGCCGCCATCGACCGCGACGGCGTAGGGACCCTTGAAGCGCGCGACCCCGCCCTCGCCATCCACCGTGCCCGTCTGGCCGGCGACTCCCGCGAGGGTCGTCACCAACCCGCCCGGAGTGATTTTGCGAACGGTGCTGTTGTTCGTATCGGCGACATAGACGTTGCCCACGCGGTCGACCGCGATGCCCTGCGGAGCATTGAACCGCGCCGCGATGCCGAGGCCGTCGGCGCTGCCGGCGACACCCGCGATGCCGGCGAAGGTCGTGACGACGCCGTCGGAGGTGATTTTGCGAATGGTGGTGTTGCCGGCATCGGCAACGTAAACGGTGCCATTGCCGTCGGCTGCCACGCCGGTCGGCCCGTTAAAGCGCGCCGCACTGCCCGCACCGTCGGTGCTGCCGGAGAGCCCGGCCAACCCCGCAAAGGTCGTGACCTGCCCGGCCGGACTCATTTTGCGGATCGTATGGTTGTCGTGATCGGCGATGAAGAGATTACCCGCACCGTCGAGCGCGACGCCGTAGGGATACGCGAAAAGCGCCTCGCCTTTGAATCCATTGGCCGAGCCCGCTTGCCCCGCCGCTCCGGCGAGCGTGCTCACCGTGCCTCCGGGCGTGACGACACGCAGCGCGTGGTTGCCCGTATCGGCCACATAGATCGTGCCCGCCGCCGTGACCGCGATACCTGCCGGATAAAAGAATTTCGCGGCCGTGCCGGTGCCGTCGTTTTTACCCACTGCACCTGCGGAGCCTGCCAGTGTCGTGACTGCCCCGCCCGTGGTGATTTTGCGCACGAGCTGATTGGACGTGTCGATCACATAGAGCGTGCCGGCCGCATCAAATGCCACGGCGGACGGATGATCGAAACGCGCGACGTTGCCCACGCCGTCCGTGGAGCCGGAGAGACCGGCACTGCCCGCGAGCGTCGTGACGGTGCCGTCAGGAGAAACTCTGCGAATCGCGCTGTTGCCATGATCGGCGACGAACACGCTCCCGGCCGCATCGGTCGCGAGACCGAAGGGAAAATTGAAGCGCGACGCGCCGCCCACGCCGTCGGCCGTGCCGGTCAAGGTCGCGACGCCCGCGAGCGTTGTCACCGCGCCAGCCGCGGTGATTTTGCGAAGGGTGCTGTTGTTCGTGTCGGCTACGTAAATCGTGCCCGCGGCGTCCACCGCGATGCCTTGCGGAAAACTGAACTGCGCCGCCGTGCCCGTGCCATCGAGACTGCCGGCGTTGCCCGCGCTGCCCGCGATCGTCGTCGTGACGCCGCTGGGCGTGATCTTGCGAATATTGTGATTGCCGATGTCCGTCACGTAAACGTTGCCCGCCGCGTCCGTCGCGAGGGCAAACGGATACACGAAGCGCGCATTCGCACCCGTGCCGTCGGCGCTACCGCCGAGGCCGGAGCCGCCGGCGAGTGTCGTGACGACACCGGTCGTCGTGACCTTGCGCACCGTGTGGTCGCCGCCGTCGGCGAAATAGATATTGCCCGCCGCATCGACCGCCACGCCGGTCGGGTTGAGGAGCCGCGCGTTGCCGCCGGTGCCGTCGATGTGATCGAGCGCGACCGCGTTTCCGATCAAGGTATTGAACACGTAAACGTCAGCGCGGAGCCCCGGTGCACCGGCCCACGCCAACGCCACGGCTGCGGTCAGCAGACCGCCGCTCCGGCGCAGAATCCGCAATGGTGCGCCCGTCATGTTCATCAACACACTCTGCGTTTTCAAAATAGGTCCCATAGATTTTCGTTTGGTCATTCAACCGCCGCCGAAGTTGCTGGGGTAAAGGCCTACCCCGATCCTCGCTTCACCGGCGGTCTGCCAACAGGGCCGCTTCGTCGGGCGCGATCTTGCCGTAGTCGAGGCGGATCAACCGGTCCGCGCCCGCGAAGTAGCGGTCGTCGTGCGTGATCACGAGCACAGCCTTGTTGCGCGACTTCAGCTCCGGAAGGAGCTGGGTGTAGAACACATCTTTGAACAACGGGTCCTGATCGGATGCCCACTCGTCGAAGAGATAAAACGGCCGGTCTTCCAGATACGCACAGAGGAGCGCGAGCCGTTTCCGTTGCCCCTGCGAGAGCTGCGTCGTGGAAAACACACCGTTCTGAATCGAAACTTTGTGGTTCAGATGCAGGCGCCCGAGGTAGTCGCGCGCACGCTCGTCGCTGCCGTTCAGTGCCGCGCCCGTGATGCGATCGAAAAGAAAATAGTCCGAGAAGACCGTCGAGAAACACTGCCGGTAATCGTCGCGGTTGGCATCGTTCACGGGCCGCCCATTGAGCCGGATCTCGCCTCCGGCCGGCGGATACAAACCGGCGATCACCTTCGCGAGAGAAGATTTTCCGCTGCCGTTGCCGCCGACGAGAAACACGAGTTCTCCGGGGCGAAATTTCAGATTGATCGGCCCGAGCTCGAAATGGTCGTCCTCCCGCTCCCGATAGTAGTGATGAGTGACCCCGATGAGTTCGAGCGATTCGAAGGGCTCCGCGACCGTGCCCGCCTCGTGGGGAGCGGCCCGGTGCTCGTCGGACTGCGCGGCGAGCGCGAGACCGAGTTCCTCCACTTTGCGCAACGAGACGTTCGCGCGGCTGAAAACGGAAAGACTGCCGAGCAATCCTGCGAGCGGTCCCATCAGATAAAGTGTCGCGATGATATAGCCCGTCAGCGTTTGCGGACTGATGTTCTCCATCCGCGGCAGTAGGAAAAGGATCAGCCCAATCACCACGAGGAAGAGGAGCTGGTTCCAGTTTTGCGCGAGGATGAAGCGCAACTCCGCCGCGGTGTTGTGCTTTTGGCAGACGGCTGCGGCCGACGCGACATCCTCGTCGAGAAACGCGGCGCGCCTCGCGCGATGAAGTTTCAATTCCTTGATCCCTTCGGTGAGCGCGCGGAAGTGGCCGAACAAGCGGTCTTGCCCCTCGCGCGCCTCCGTGAGGTGGCCGAATCCGCTGCGGATCATCAGCCGGTAGCTGACCGCGCCCACGAGCGCAAACGCCACCATAGCCACCAGCACCGGCAGCGAGAGCCACGCGAGATAAACCGCACCGCCGAGCAGCACCGCGAAGTTCACCGCGAAGATCGGAATGCTCAGCGTCGCCTGCGTGATCTCCAAAATATCCTCGGTCAGCGCGACCATCAGCTTCGGCGTGCCGAGCTCCTCGAGTTGCCTCAGCGGCACCGCGAGAATCTTTCGCACGAGGTCCTGCCGCAACCGCGCCGTCGTTGCCTGCGAGAAATGCGAGAGCGTCAGTTGCGCGACGGCGTTGGTCACGATGCGGCCGAGGCCCAAGGCCGCGAAACCGGCCACCAACGCGAAGCCCGGGCTCCCGCCCGCACTCAGCGCCGCGTTGATCATCGCAATGAGCCCCGCATTGCAGGCGCCGCTGATCAACGCGGCGATGGATGTCCAAATCACCATCGCGGGCGAATAGCGGACCAAAAAGCGCAGGAGTGTCATCGTGAGTTCGGGCGACCGCGCAGGAAGACTCGTTCCCCGTCAGTCCTCGCCAGCATACCGGGCCCACGCCGCACTCGACAGGGGGTGTCCACCCCAGTGGGTGTAGACCCCACGCCCGTCGCTCCCGGAATCGGTTAGGATGCGCGCATGTCATTTCCCGCTTCCGCCCCTACGCCTGCCCGTGCGGGCACCTCCGGACCGGAAGCGTGGAGCGTTGCACCCAAGGCTCCGCCGGCACCGCGCGCCGAGTCCGCTCACGCGTTGCCGATCGCGATCCTCGGTGTGTCCTTCGATCCCATGACGCTGGCGACCGCGGTCGACCGCGTGGAGGCGATGATCGCCACCCGCCGCCCCCACTACGTCGTCACGCCCAACGTCGATTTCCTCGTGCAAGCGCGCCACGACGCCGAGTTGCATCAGATCCTCGTCAACGCCGATCTCGTCCTCTGCGATGGCAAGCCCCTCGTGTGGGCCTCGCAGTGGCTCGGCAACGCCCTCCCCGGCCGCGTCGCCGGCTCCGATCTCGTGCCCGTGCTCCTGCACCGCGCCGCCGAGCGCGGTTGGAAAATCTTTTTGCTTGGCGGCGCCGAGGGCGTCGCGGCCGAGGCCGCCCAACGCATCGCGGCCGCGCATCCGACCCTGCCGCCTGTCGCCCACTACTCGCCGCCTCACCGTCCGCTCGCGGAGATGAATCACGCCGAGATCGTCGCGCGCCTCCACGCCGCGCAACCCGACGTCGTGCTCGTGTGCTTCGGTTGCCCGAAGCAGGAAAAATGGATTTTTCAAAATTACCGCACCGCCGGCGTGCCCGTGATGATCGGCGCCGGCGCCACCGTGGATTTTCTCGCCGGCCGTCTGAAACGCGCCCCGCTATGGATGCGCCGGACCGGCATGGAGAGCGTGTTTCGCCTGCTGCAGGAGCCCCGCCGTCTCTTCAAACGCTACGCCGGCGATCTGTTCAAATTCGTGCCCGCCCTCCTCTCGCAGCTCTGGCACCAACCGTCGCGCAGTCCCAAGTCCGCCCATCTGTCCGCGGACCCGTCGTCCACCGCGATGGCCTACGGCATCAAGGTCCAGGCCGCCGGCTCGCTGCACCACGACGTGTTGCAAAACGCTCCGCTCTTCTGGGATCGCGCCGTCGAGCAGGAAGGCCACTGCCTCATCGACCTCGCCGGTGTGGAGTCCATCGACAGCACCGGTCTCGCCTTCCTCGTTCATTGGCAGCGCCGGCTCGCGCAGGTCCAACGCAACTTGATTCTCTTCCGTCCCAGTGCCGCCGTCCGCTCCGCGCTCGACCGCATGCACCTCACGGAGAAATTCGTCATCACCGACGGCATTTCGCCGGGCAACGAAACCGCCCCGGCGCCGGAAGCCCGCCGCGCAACGCTGCCGGCACTCACCCGCCCGTGAAAATCGGGCTCTCCACCTCGGTCATCCAGCGCGGCCATTCCGGCGTCGGCCAATATGTGCTCTCGCTCGTGCGTGCGCTCCTGCCGGCCGCGCGGGAACACGAGTTCACGCTCTACGTCCTCGACGACGACCGCCCGCTTTTCGATTTCGCCGCCGGTGCGATGCGCATCGTCCCCGTCTCCGAGCGACACCGGCCGCCCGTAAAAAATATTCTCTGGCACCAGACCACGCTGCCCCGCCTCGCGAGCCGCGCCGGCCTCGATGTCCTCCACGTCCCGAGCTACCGCCGCATGCTCTGGTCGCGACCATGCGCGCTCGTCGCCACGATCCACGATCTAGCGCCGTTCCACCTCGCGGGAAAATACGACTGGGCTCGTATGTTCTACGGTCGCGTCGTCGCGCGTCGTCTCGCCCACCGCCAGGATGAAATCGTCGCCGTGAGCCGGCTCACCGCGCGCGACATCGGCACGTTCTTCCGCGTGTCCGCCGCCCGCGTGACCGTCGTGCCCAACGGCCTCGACCACACCCGCTTCACGCCTGGCCCGCCTGCCGCCGCGCGCTCCGCCGTGTGCACCCCACGCGGCCTCACCGCGCCCTTTTTTCTCTACGTCGCCCGTCTCGAACATCCCGCGAAGAATCACGCGCGTCTCATCGCCGCCTTCGACGCCTTCAAATCCGCCACTGGTTCCCCATGGCAACTCGTCCTCGCCGGCGGCGATTGGCACGGCGCGGCCGCCATCCACGCCTTCGCCCACGCGTCACCCTTCGCCCGCGACATCCGCTGCCTCGGCTTCGTGCCCGCCGCCGATCTGGCCGACTGGTATCGCGCCGCCGACGTATTCGTTTTCCCCTCACTCTTCGAGGGCTTTGGCCTGCCGCCCGTCGAGGCGATGGCCTGCGGTTGCTCCGTCCTTTCCTCGACGCGCGGCGCGCTCGCCGAAACGGTCGCCGATGCCGCGGGCCTGCTCGACCCCGCCGACGTGTCCCAGATGCAAGCCCAGCTCACCCGCGCCGCCACCGACGCCCCGTGGCTTCACCGCTTGCGCGCCGCCGGCCTCAACCGCGCTCGCGAGTTCGACTGGCGGACCACCGCCGCGGACACGCTCGCCGTTTACACCCGCGCTGTCGCCGCCCGTTCGGCCCGTTCCGTTCAACCGTCTTCCGCACCCGCGCTCCGCCTCACGCCCGAATCCTCCCATGAAAACCGGCCATAAAGTCACCGCCCGTCGCTCGCGGAACCTTCCCGTTTTGTCCCCCGTTTCCGGCGCCCCAACGCTAGCCGCGCCCCCGAGCTCGCTGCTGCCCGATTCCGCTCCGCTCCGTATTTTGCTCATCGAAGACAGCGCCCCGGATATCGCCCTGATCGAGCACATGCTGCGCACCACCGGCCGCGCACTTGCCGTCTGTAGCGTCGAAACCTGCGTGGCGTTCGAGAACGAACTCAGGCGCCGACCGCCCCAGTTGATTCTCTCCGACTATTCGTTGCCGACCTTCGATGGCGCCAAGGCCCTCGCCCTCGCGCAACTCCTCGCCCCCGGCGTGCCCTTTATTTTTGTGACCGGCACGATGGGCGAGGAGGTCGCGATTGCCATGCTCACGCAGGGCGCCACCGACTACGTCCTGAAAGACCGCCTCACCCGCCTGGTTCCCGCCGTCAACCGCGCGCTCGCGGAGAATGCGGAACGCCTCGAACGCACCCGCGCCGAGGAAAAACTCCAGCGCTCGCACGACCAGTTGCGCGCCCTCACGGGTCACCTCCAGTTTGTGCGCGAGGAGGAGCGCACGCGCATCGCCCGCGAGGTCCACGACGAACTCGGCCAATCTCTCACCGGCCTGCGGCTCGATCTCGCGTGGCTTGCCGGTGAATTCAACGGCGCCCGCAAACCGAAGGAGAAGATCAAATTCATGTCCGCCCAGATTGACGCGACGATTCAGTCCATTCGCCGCATCGCCACCGAACTGCGCCCGGGCGTCCTCGACAGCCTCGGTCTCGTCGCCGCCATCGAGTGGCAGGCCGCCGAGTTTCAGCAACGCACGGGCATCAAATGCGAACTGCACGTCGAAGTCGCCGAGACGATGTGGGCCCGGGACTTCACCACCGCGTGTTTTCGGATCTTCCAGGAAACGCTCACCAATATTTCCCGCCACGCGAACGCCACCCGTGTCGTCGTCCGCCTCGCCCAGTCCGGCCACGATTTGCTCCTCACGGTCCACGACGACGGCCGCGGCATCACCGCCAAAGCCATCGCCCACTCCGGCTCGATCGGTCTCATGGGGATGCAGGAGCGCGCCGCGCAACTCGGCGGCGACGTGGCGTTCACCGGTTCCCCCGAAGCCGGAACGACGGTAACGCTCCGCGTCCCGCTCGTCGCCACCGCCGCCTTGGCCGAGGACCTCTCGTGAGAATCCTCATTGCCGACGACCACGCCGTCGTGCGCCACGGCCTCAAGATGATCCTCGCCGCTGCGTTCAAGCGTGCCTCGTTCGGCGAGGCCGCCGATTCGCGGCAAGCGCTCGAACGCGTCGCGAAGGAGCGTTGGGATGTCGTGATTCTCGACCTCACGATGCCAGGCCGCAGCGGCCACGAGGTCCTGTTGGAAATCAAACGCGGCCACCCCACCCTGCCCGTGCTCATCCTCAGCGTGCACCCCGAGGATCAATTCGCCGTGCGTCTCCTCAAGGCCGGTGCCGCCGGCTACATGACCAAGGAAACGGCTCCGGAAGAGCTCGTCGGCGCCGTCCGCAAAGCCATCGCCGGCGGCCGCTACATCAGCCCCGGCCTCGCGGAAAAGATGGCTTCGCTCCTCGTGCAGGACACCACCGCCGCTCCGCACGAGACACTCTCCGACCGCGAATTTCTCATTCTGCGCCTCATCGCCTCGGGCAAAGCCGTGAGCGTCATCGCCCGCGAACTTTCTCTCAGCGTGAAAACCGTGAGCACCTACCGCGGTCGTCTCCTCGAAAAGATGGGCCTCACCAATAACGCCCAGCTCGTCCACTACGCGTTTCAAAACAACCTCGTGGAGCGCACCACGCTCGATCCCGCGGTGCCGGTCGCCGTCCCCGCTCCGGCCCCTGCCTCCTCGTCCTCCAAGCCCGCCGCGCTGCCTCGCCATCCCCGCCTCGCGCGCCACCGCGCCGCCAATTCGCCCAGCCGCCCGCCCACGCGCCGTCCCTTTAATTCTCCATGACGCCTCCTTCCGCTCCGCTCCCGCCACCGTCGCCGTTCGACGTGTGGGCCGTCCTCGATTTCTGGTTACGCCGCTGGCGCTGGCTCGCGTTCTGGACCGTCATCTGCGCCGTGGCGGGCGCCGCCTTCGCCGGCTGGAAATGGGCCCGCTCGTTCACCTCTTCCGCCCAGTTAATCCACTACGAGCCGTCCGCCGTGGACGACACTTACCACCCGCGCGCCATCTCCACCCCGAGTCTCGTCGTGATGCTACAGTCGCCCGGCCTCCTCGAGGAGATCGGCTCTCAACTCACTCCACCGATGTCCGCCAAACTCTTGGCGCGCCGCCTCACCGTCATCCTCGACCGTAACAACGACGTCGCCACGGTCACCGCCATGGGCGGCACCGCCGAGTGGACCACCGACCTGGTGAAACGTTTCTGCTCCGCCGCCATCGCCTACACCCGCGCGCTTCAACGCGTCGAGGCCAACGAAGCCAGCGAGAGCGTCACCCGCCAGCTCACTCAGGTGGAAGCCGAGATCGCCGCCGCCCGGGCCACCGTGCCCGCCGCCAGCGTTGCGACGGTCGCCGCCCTCTCGGCCGCGCCCGAAGCACCCGTTGCGCTCATCAGCGATCTCCCGCAGCGCCTGCAAGCCGCGCGCGACCAACTCGACGATCTGCTCGCACGCTACACTGATGCGCATCCGCTCGTCCGTGAGCAGCGCGCCCGCCTCGGCGCCCTCGAAGCCGCCCAGCGCCGCGCTCCCGCCGCCGCGCCCTCGTCCGCCACCACGGCACCGGCCCTCTCGCCCGCCTTCTACGGTCGCATCACCCCCGAGGAAGTCGCCATGGGCGAACGCTTCCGTGCGCTCGAAACCAACCGCGCCCTCCTCATCGGCCGCCAGCGCGCCATCCAACCGTTTCGCGAAGATCCTCCCGGCTACTTCCGCGTCCTCCTTTCGCCCACCGCGAATCCCACGCTCGAGCAGCGCCACCGTCTCGAGATGGTTTTGTGCGGTATTCTCGGCGCCTTCTTCGGTCTCTTCGGTTCAGCCGCGCAAATCCTCCTCGCCGAATTTTTGGACAACCGCATCAAGACACGCGCCGATGTCCGCCGCGTCACCGGCCTCCCGCTCCTCGCCACGCTCGGCGACCTGCGAACCATGCTTCCCGCCGATCAGGAGCAATGGGCTTTCCGCGCGTGGACCGCTCTCCAGAGCCGCCTCAGCACGTCGTCGAATCACGGTATCGTCTGCGGCATTACCTCCGCACACAGCGGCGACGGCCGCTCGACCTGGATCAACCTCCTCGCCCGCGCCGCCGGCAACTGCGGTTTCCGCGTGCTCACCATCACCGCGCAGCCCTCGCCCGAGATCGCCGCCGAACTCGCGCGCCGCGACCGGCGCAAGACTCCCACCGCCGCCCCCTTTCCCGCCCCAAACAGCGTCGCCCTCACCGCCAGCGTCCTTTCCACGCCCGGCGAAATCGTCGCCCAACTCTCCGGCGCCCACTCACTCCCGCGCGTCGACATTCCTCTTCCGGGCTGGGTCTGGAATCTCGATCGCCGCAAACAATGGCACACCGCTCTCGAAGCCTGGCGCGCCATCGATCACGTCGTGATCTTCGTGGAGCTCCCGCCCGCCTCCGTCGCCGAGACCGTTCTTCTCGCCGAGAATGTGCCCAACGTCCTCTGGCTCGTGGATAGCAACCGCTCCGATGCCACCGAGACACACGCCGAACTCGAAACCCTCCGCGACGCCCGCTGCAATCTCGTCGGCGCCGTTCTCAACCGCGAGCGCGCCGCCCCGCTCCGCGGTCGCTTCAGCCGTTGGTTCGGTTCGAGCGCCGCGGTCCTCTCGCTTGCACTCGCGCTCATCGCTCCTCCGCCGGCTCACGCCGCCGCCGTAGCGACCCAAATTTCCTCCGCACCTTCGCCTGCATCCGCGTCCGCACCCGTCGCCTTTTCCGTCACCGATCTAACCGCGCGAGCCGCGTGGCAGCAGCGTCTCACCCTCGGCCCCGGCGACCTGCTGAGTTTCCATCTCTTCGGCGCGCCCGAACTCACGCGCGAAGATGTCCCGATCGGTCCCGATGGCCGCGTCTCCTATCTCGAGGCCGAAAACCTCCTCGCCGCCGGCCTCTCCGTCGACGAACTCCGCGACCGCCTCAACACCGAGCTCGGCAAATTCCGCCGCGCCCCGCAGGCCTACATCACGCCGCGCGCGTATCGCAGTCAGCGCTACTACGTCCTCGGCACCGTCGTGCAAAAGGGAATTTTCCCCCTCGACCGTCCCCTCACCGTCATCGAAGCCGTCGCCCGGGCGCGCGGCTTCGAAACCGGCGTCTCCCGCGGCAACCTCGTCGAAACCACCGATTTCTCCCGCAGCTTCATCACTCGCGGCGGCCAGCGACTCCCCCTCGATTTCGAAAAACTCTTCGTCCACGGCGACCTCTCGCAAAACGTCGCGCTCGAGCCCGGCGACTACCTCTACTTCCCCGCCGCCGCCGCCGGCTCGATCCATGTGCTCGGCGAGGTCCGTGCGCCCGGCGCTGTCACCTTCGACTCCGACACCAGCGTCCTTTCCGCCATCGCCACCCGCGGCGGCTTCGGCCTGCGCGCGTGGAAGAAACACGTCCTCGTCGTCCGCCAAACCGCCGGCCAACCCGAAGCCTTCAAAGTCGACGCTCACGGCGCCCTCGCCGGCACCGCGCCCAATTTCGCGCTGCGCCCCGGCGATCTCGTCTACGTGAGCAACCGCCCGTGGATTCGCGTGGAGGAACTCCTCGACCGCGCCGCCTCCGCCTTCATCGAAGCCGCCGTCATCTCCTGGACCGGCCTCAACATCGGCCCCGGCGGCAACAGCACTCCGACGACCACCGTGCCATGAAACTCTCTCCGCTCCGCTCCGCCGCGCCGGCCCTCGCCGCGCTCATTTCACTTTTCGCTCTCACCGGCTGCGAGCACCTCCCGCTCCCCACCGCGCGCCCCGGCACGCCGATCGCGCCCGTCGCCGCGTTCGCCGCTGTGCAGGCCGCTCCCGTCGAGCCCCTCGACCCCGCGCTTCTCCGCCCGTCGGAAACTATTTTCCGCCTCGGCCCCGGCGACCAGGTCGACATCGAACTCCTCGGCGATGCGTCCACCCGCGCGACCACCACGGTCGGACCCGATGGCAAAATCTATTACTACATGCTCCCCGGCCTCGACGTCGGCGGACTCACCCTTCCCGAGACGCGCACGCGCCTCGGCGAAGAGCTGAAAAAATTCATCCGCGAAAAACCGGTCGTCGCCGTCACGCTCCGCACCGTCGCCAGCCAACGCGTCTGGGTCCTAGGTCGTGTCAACAGCCCCGGCATCTACACGCTCGCCGGCCCCACCACGCTCCTCGACGCCGTCGCGCAAGCCGGCGGTCTCTCCTCGTCGTCCTCCGCCTTCGCCGCCCTCGCCGCGAGCGCCGGCGTCGCAAGTCCGACCGGCAGCTCGGCCGAAGCCGCCGATCTCTCCCGCAGCTTCATCATTCGTCGCGGTCGCATGCTCCCGGTCGATTTCCAACAACTGCTCCGCGACGGCGCGCTCTCGCACAACATCTACCTCCAGCCCGACGACTTCATTTTCCTCCCGTCCACGCGCACCCCGCAGGTCCACATCCTCGGCGCCGTCATCCAGCCGCACTCGGTGCGCATGACCGGCCCGCTCACCGTCGTCCACGCGATCGCGCTCTCCGGCGGCGCCGACCGCGAGGCCATCCTCTCCAACGTCGCGATCCTCCGCGGCTCCCTCGCCTCCCCGCAAATCGCCATCGTCGCCGTGGATCAGATCCTCCTCGGCCAGGCCCCTGACGTGCGCCTCGAGCCCGGTGACATCGTCTTCGTGCCCTTCGCGCCGCAACGCGTCCTCACGCGCTACGTGAATCTCATCCTCGACACCTTCGCGCGCACCGTCGGCGTCAACGCCGGCGCCCGCGCCATCTCCGGCAACGCCCCGCCCGTCGGCATCGGCGTGAACATTTCGCCGTAACCTCGGCGCCGTTTCCGCACCCTGCTTTCACCTCTGTCATCGCTGCGCACGCGACTCCGCGCGCCTACACACGTGCCGGACAAACACCGACACGCCCCGTCACCGCGTCCGACACCTACCGCAGCCAACATCTGACGCGATAATCAGACGGACACCGCTACCGGTCCCCTGCGCCACCCGGTATGCTCTGCGGCCTAATGAGCCAACCACGCGCCGCCTGGGTCACTGCCTCGCTCCTGTTCTGCCTCCTGACCGTTTCGACCGGCCGGAGTGCACCCGGCGAAGTGATCTGGTCCGATGACGACATCCCCGCCGGCGCCGGCGCTCTCACCGACGGCCGCGATACCTGGAACTGGTCCTCCAGCAATCCCGCTCCCTTCTCCGGCACCCGCTCCCACGTCTCCACGCTCGCGGCCGGCCTCCACGAACATTTTTTCAACTACGCGACCACCCCGCTCACCGTCGGCGTCGGTGAAGTTCTCTTCGCTTACGTCCATCTCGACGCCGCGACTCCGCCCACCGCGATCATGCTCAGTTGGAACGCCGACGGCTGGGAGCACCGCGCCTATTGGGGCGCCAACGTGATCAACTACGGCATCGATGGCACCGCCAGCCGCTACGGCATGGGCGCCCTGCCCGCCACCGGTCAGTGGATACGCCTCGAAGTTCCCGCCGCGCTCGTCGGTCTCGAAGGCGCCTCAATCACCGGCATGGGCTTCACGCTCTTCGACGGCCAAGCCGCCTGGGACCAAACCGGCAAAGCCCCCGTCCTCGGCACCCCAGTCACCGCCGCCACCGCGGTCACCGAAGCCGTCGCAACCGCTCCCGCCATCTCCGCCGCAGCACCCTCGAGCACTGCCACACCCCGCACCAACCACATCGACGGCCTCACCCTCGAACTCGCCAAGCCCGGCGACAGCCTCCTCCACGTCCTCTCGCCCACGCTCCTCGAGCTGAAGCTCATCGACACCAAGTCCGCCGGCACCGGACCGCTGCAGCACTGGAATTTCGTCAGCCCCACCGGCCAACTCGCCGCTCCCGCCGCCGCGAAGTTCTCCGTCGTCCTCGATGGCCAACCCGTCGCCGTTCAGTCCGTCGGTTTCAAACGCCGCGTCATCTCCGCTCCGCTCCTCGTGTATGACCTGCGCGTCGAAAACACTCTCTACCTCCAACTCGCCTCGCCCATCGCCGACGGCCAGTTCGTGCAGGTCACCAATCCCGATGGTTCGCTCTGGTCCGCCGCCATCACGTTTCAAGCGATCACCGATCCGCAGCGCTACAGCCCCGCGATCCACGTCAATCAAGAGGGCTACGTCCCGTCCTTCCCGAAGAAGGCCATGATCGGCTACTACCTCGGCGACCTCGGCGAGATGAACATCCCCGCCGCCTCCGGTTTCGCGCTCGTCGATGCCCGCACCGGCGCCGTCGTGCACCGCGGCACGCTCACCGTCCGCGCCGATGTCGGCTACAACATGTCGCCCGCCCCCTACCAAAAAGTCCTCCAGGCCGACTTCTCCGATTTCACGCCCCCCGGCGAGTATCAGCTCCAAGTCGCCGGCCTCGGCGCCTCGCTCCCCTTTCTCATTAACGACGGCATCGCGATGGCCTTCGCCCGCACTTACGCGCTCGGCCTCTACCAACAGCGCTGCGGCCAGGCCAACGAGCTGCCCTACACCCGCTGCACGCACGCCGCGTGTCACACCGCCAAAGCCCAAGTCCCCGTGCAGGCCGACGCGCAGTTCGCGTTCACCTGGGCCACCGTCGCCGCCTACGGTGGCGTCCCCGGCGCCGACAACCCCGCGCAGATCGCGCCGAAGCTCACCAGCGAGTCCGCTCAACTCTATCCGTTCGTGAACAAGGGCACCGTCGATGTCTCCGGCGGACACCACGACGCCGGTGACTACAGCAAATACACCATCAACAGCGCCGAGCTCATCCACTACCTTCTCTTCACCGCCGACTCCGTGCCCGGCATCGCCACCATGGACAACCTCGGTCTCCCCGAGAGCAGCGACGGCATCAGCGACGTTCTCCAGGAGGCGAAAATCGAGGCCGACTTCATCGCGAAACTCCAGGACGCCGACGGCGGCTTCTACTTCCTCGTCTACCCGAAGAATCGCGAATACGAGTCCGGCACGCACCCCGACAACGGTGACTCCCAAGTCGTCTGGCCCAAAAACACCTCCGTCACTGCCGCCGCCGTCGCCGCCCTCGCCCAAGCCGCCTCGTCGCCCCTGATGAAGCAGCACTACCCCGCCGACGCCGCGCGTTACCTCGCGCAAGCCAAGCTCGGCTGGCAGTTCCTCTCGAACGCCATCGCGAAACACGGCAAGGCCGGCGCGTATCAGAAAATCACTTTCTACTCCGATCACTACACCCACGACGACGAACTCGCCTGGGCCGCCTGCGAGCTGTTTCTCGCCACGGGCGAAAGCCACTACCAACAGCAACTCTTCGCGTGGTTCGCCAACCCGTCCGACTCCTCGACGTTCCGCTGGGGCTGGTGGCGCATGTCCGAGTGCTGGGGCAACGCCATCCGCAGCTACGCCTTCGCCGCCCGCAGCGGTCGCCTCCCCGTCAGCGCTCTCGACGCCGCCTACCTCGCCAACTGCGAGAGCCAGGTTATCGCCGCCGGTGACGACGCCCTCGATTGGTCCGGCAAGAACGCCTACGCCACCCCCTTCCCCATCGCCACGAAGCGCGTGCGCGGCGCCGGCTGGTATTTCTCCCTCGACCAGGCCTCCGACCTGGTCGCCGCCTACCAGATCGATCCGAAGCCCGCCTATCTCGACGCCCTCGTCGGCGCGATGAACTACGAAGGCGGCAGCAATCCCCTCAACGTCACCTACCTCACCGGCCTCGGCCTCAAGCGCCAGCGCGAGATCGTTGATCAGTTCTCCCAGAGCGACCGCCGCATCCTCCCGCACTCCGGCATTCCCCTCGGCAACATCCAGGCCAGCTTCGACTACCTCCAAAAATACGGCAGCGAACTCAGCGCGCTTTCCTACCCGAGCGACAGCGCTGCGACTGGCGCGTATCCGTTCTACGATCGCTGGGCCGACACATTTAACGTCACCACCGAGTTCATCGCCGTAAACCAAGCCCGCGGGTTCTTCGCCTCCGCCTTCCTTGCCAGCAAGACCGCGAGCGCCACGCCCGCGTGGAAATCCGCTCCCGCCCAAATCACGGCGCCCACCACCGTCGCCCTCCTCGACGCGCCCGTCACCCTCACCGTGCAAGTCCCCGGCCTCGACCTCGCCGGCGCCCGCATCGTCTGGGAAGCCCGCGACCAGGAGCCCGCCTTCGGCTCCACCTACACCATTTCGCCGAAGAACAACGGCGCGCAGTGGGTCGAGGTCGAAATCCAATGGCCCGATGGCCGCCGCTCCTTTGCCAGCACCACCTTCATGGCGAACAGCCCCGTCGTCACCTGGATGGCTGGCGCGCTGCCCGCCGGCGCCGCTCCCGGCGCCGGCGGCGGCGATAGCTGGACGTGGATCGACAGCCCCGACCTCCCCGCTGGCCTCACTGCGAAATCCCACCAATCCGCCCTCCGCTCCGGCGTGCACGAGCACTGGTTCACCGGCGCCACCGCCACGCTCGAAATCGCCGCTGGCGACACGCTCTTCGCGTGGGTCTATCTCGATCCCGTCAATCCCCCGAAGGAAATCATGCTCGCGTGGAACACCGGCACCTCGTGGGAGCAACGCGCCTTTTGGGGCGCCGATCTCATCACCTATGGCACCAGCGGCACTGCCAGCCGTTTCAACGCGGGCCCGCTTCCCCCCGCCGGCCAGTGGGTGAAACTCACCGTCCCCGCCAGCGCCCTCGGCCTCGAAGGCAAAGTTCTCAGCGGAATCGATTTCACCGCCTTCGACGGTCGCGTCACCTGGAACGCCACCGGCAAAGCCAGCGCCGGCGTAAACTAAGCCCCCTCCGTCGTAGCCGCGTCCGTTAAGACGCGGTTCCGACGAGCACCGCACAGCGTCAACGGGGTCACCACCCCACCCATCCCATCGCCACATCCGGGGTCTATCATCCCCATCGTGCCGAACCGACCTTCGTTCCTCTCCTTCGTCGTCGCCGCGTTTGCCGCGTGCATCGCCAGCACCGCGGTCTCCGCCGCCAACCCACCCGCCCCCCGCGCCATCCCTCTGCGCTCCGCCGTCGACACCACTTCACTCTCCCTCCCCGCCGTCGGCGACACCACGCTCGTCATCCTCACGCCGACGCTTCTCGAACTCACGCTCATCTCCGCCAAGGAAAAAGCCTCCGCGTGGACCCAGTTCAAATCCGCCGTCGGCCTCCGCGCCGACGCCCCGTCCCCGACGCCCCCCGCACCCACGTTCACCGTCACGGTTAACGATCTCGCCACCGCCACCACCACCGTCGGCGTAAAGCGCCGCGTCCTCTACGCCCCGCTCGCGCAACGCGACCTCCGCGTCGCCACCCAGTTCTATCTCCAACTCCCCGCACCCCTCACCCCCGCCGCGACCGTCACCGTCCGCACGCCCTCCTCCGCCACCGCGCCCCCCGCCACCGCCACGTTCACCCCGCATCGCCTCAGCCCCGCGATCCACGTCAACCAAGAGGGCTACGTCCCGTCATTCCCCAAACGCGCGATGGTCGGCTACTACCTCGGCGACCGTGGCGAACTCGAGCTCCCCGCCACCTCTGGCTTCACGCTCATCGACGCCGCCACGGGCGACACCGTCTTCCGCGGCCCACTCACTCCGCGCCGCGACCTCGGCTACACCACGAGCCCGCTCCCCTATCAACGCGTTCTCGCCGCCGACTTCACTGCGTTCACCACGCCCGGCGAATATCGCCTGCACGTTCCCGGCCTCGGCGCCTCGTATCCGTTTCTCATCGACGGCGGCATCGCCCTCGCCTTCGCGCGCACCTACGCCCTCGGCCTCTTCCACCAGCGCTGCGGCTGCGACCACGCGCTACCGTTCACGCGCTTCACCCACGCCGCCTGCCACCTCGCTCCCGCGCAAATTCCCGTCACCGCCTCCGCGCCTTTCGGCTTCACCTGGGAAACCCTCGCGCGCACCGCCGCCGAGCCCACCCCCGCCAACCCCCGCCAGACCGCCCCGCTCCTCACCACCCCCGCCACGCAACTCTACCCGTTCGTCAACCGCGGCCCCGTCGATGTCTCCGGCGGACACCACGACGCCGGCGACTACAGCAAATACACCATCAACAGCACCGCGCTCCTCCACTACCTCGTCTTCACCGCCGACTCCGTGCCCGGCGCCGCCACCCTCGATCACCTCGGCATCCCTGAAAGCGGCGATGGCATCGGCGACCTCCTCCAGTCCGCAAAACACGAAGCCGACTTCCTCGCCAAACTCCAGGACGCCGACGGCGGCTTCTACTTCCTCGTCTACCCGCAGACCCGCAAATACGAGTCCAACGTCCTCCCCGACCGCGGGGACACTCAGGTCGTCTGGCCCAAAAACACCGCCGTCACCGCCGCTGCCGTCGCCGCCCTCGCGCAGTGTGGATCGTCACCCGCCTTCCGCCGCGCGTATCCCGCCGACGCCGCGCGCTACCTCAAGCAAGCCCGCCTCGGCTGGCAGTTTCTCACTCGCGCCATCGCGAAACACGGCAAAGCCGGCGCGTATCAGAAAATCACCTTCTACGGCGACCACTACACCCACAACGACGAGCTCGCGTGGGCCGCCTGCGAACTCTTCCTCGCCACCGGCGAAACCACCTTCCGCGACCAGCTCTTCGCGTGGTTTCCCAATCCCGCCGACTACGCGACCTTCCGCTGGGGTTGGTGGCGCATGTCCGAGAGCTGGGGCCACGCCATCCGCAGCTACGCCTTCGCCGCCCGCAGCGGCCGCCTGCCCGTCACCGCGCTCGACAACCGTTACCTTCGTCTCTGTGAGGGCGAGATCCTCACGGCCGCCGACAACGCCCTCGAGTGGTCCGTGAAAAATGCCTACGCCACGCCCTTCCCGCTCGCGACCAAAGCCGTGCGCGGCGCCGGCTGGTATTTCTCCCTCGATCAAGCCTCCGATCTCGCCGTCGCCTACCAACTCGAGCCCGAGCCCGCCTACCTCGACGCCCTCGTTGGCGCGCTGAACTACGAAGCCGGCACCAACCCCGTGAACGTCACCTACGTCACCGGCCTCGGCCTCCGCCGCCAGCGCGAGATCGTCCACCAATTCGCCCAGAACGACCGCCGCGTCCTCCCGCCCACCGGCATCCCGCTCGGCAATCTTCAGACCGCGTTTCAACACCTCCCGCCCTACGGCGCCGAACTCCGCGAAGCCACCTACCCCGACGACAACGCCCCCATCGGCCCCTTCCCGTTCTACGACCGCTGGAGCGACACGTTTAACGTCACCACCGAGTTCATCGCCGTAAACCAAGCCCGCGCCCTCCTCTCCACGATCACCCTCGCGACCCTCACCCCCGCCGCCACCGCGCCCACCTCTCCGCTCCCCATCGTCACCATCATCACGCCTCCCACCCCCGCCCCGCTCAACACTCCCGTCACCCTCCGCCTCTCCCTCTCCCCCTCTCCCCATCTCCCCCTCTCTCCTTCTTCCGTCTCCGCGCCCGCCCTCGACCTCTCCCGCGCCCGCATCGTCTGGGAAGCCCGCGACCAAGAGCCCGCCTTCGGTCCCACCTACACGCTCACGCCTCGCTCCAACGGCCCGCACTGGGTAGAAGCCGAGCTCGCGTGGCCCGACGGCCGCCGCGCCTTCGCCACCGCCACGTTCAACGCCGACAACGCCAACGTCGCCTGGCTCGACGACGCCCTCCCCACGGGCGCGATTCCCGCCTCCAGCGGCGGTGACACGTGGAACTGGATCTCCGCCGCCCCCGCCTCGCCCTTTACCGACCTCGCACCGCGCTCCGACGCCTCCACCTCCTCATCGCCCATCTACCGCCCCACCCCGCACTCCGGCACCCGCGCCCACCAATCCAATCTCGCCGCCGGTCTCCACGAACACTGGTTCACCGGCGCGACCGCCACGCTCACTATCGCCGCCGCCGACACCCTCTACGCCTGGGTCTTCCTCGACCCCAAAAACCCGCCCACCGAACTCATGCTCATGTGGCACGACGGCACCTCGTGGGAACACCGCGCCTACTGGGGCGCCAATCGCATAACCTACGGCACCGATCGCTCCGCCGGCCGCCACTTCGCCGGCCCGCTCCCTGCCACCGGAAGTTGGATACGCCTCAGCGTTCCCGCCCGCGCCGTCGGTCTCGCAGGCGCCACCGTCAGCGGCATGGGCTTCGCGCTCTTCGACGGTCGCGCCACCTGGGACGAAGCCGGCCGCACCGCCGCGCGTCCCGATTAGCACTTCACCCCATATTCTCAAAACGTTCTCTCTACTACTCTGGGGCATGATCGCCTCCACCGATTTTTCCGGCTCAACCAAGCCTGCCGACAACCGCCCGTCCGTCACCCGCTCCGCCCGGTCCTCTGCGGCCTTGGAGGAATCCCGCCACGACACCACGCTGGTCAACCGCTTCAACGCCGGCGACGAATCCGCCTTCGTCGAGATCGTCAACCGCTACCGCGAGCGCACGTTTGCGATCGCGTTCTCCCTGCTCCGCAGCCGCGCGGACGCCGAGGAGATCACCCAGGATACGTTTATCCGCGCCCATCGCGGCCTCGGCCGGTTTCGCGGCGATTCCTCTCTCGCCACGTGGATGCACCGCATCGCCCTCAACCTCGCCCGCAACCGCTACTGGTTCAACTTCCGCCGCCGTCAGCACTTGTCCCGCTCCCTCGACAGCGCCTTTAGCGACGACAATCAGGCCACGCTCGCCAGCCTCGTCGCCAGCTCCGGACCGAATCCCGTGCAGGCGGCCGCTACCACCGAATTCGCCGCGCTCGTCGCCGATTGTATGGAGCGTCTCGGCCCCGGCCACCGCGAGATCCTCAAGCGCCGCAACGTCCTCAACTGCTCCTACGGCGAAATCGCCCGTTCGTTCGGCATCAGCGTCGGCACCGTCAAAAGCCGCATCGCCCGCGCCCGCGAAAATCTCCGCATCCTCCTCGCGAAATCTTGTCCGGAATTCGCGCCTGACGCCGCCCCCGGCGAGTGGTTCGATCCCATCCGTCCCTCCGGCTGCGTCGAGGCCATCTGCGCCTGAGCGCCTTTCTGCGACATGCGACTCCTCTTTGTGCATGAGCGCTTCGGCTCTCTCGGTGGCGCCGAGGCCAACGTCTGGGCCACAGCCGACGAGTTGCGTCGCCGCGGCCACACCGTCGCGCTCGCCCACGGGCGCACCACCGCTGTCGGCGAACCCGCCTGGGCGGAACTCTTCGGCGAACGCTTCCCCATCGCCGACGACGCCGACGCGGCCGCCGCCGCGATTCACCGCGCCCTCGCGCAGTTCCGGCCCGACGTCGTTTACCTCCACAAGTTCTCCGCGCCCGCCGTCGTTACCGCGCTCCTCGCGGGCCGCGTGCCCGTCGTCCGCATGGTCCATGATCACGACCTGTATTGTATGCGCGGCTACAAATACCACGTCCTCACCCGCCGCATCTGCCGGCGCGCCGCTTCCGCGTTTTGCGTGTTTCCCTGCGGTGCCTCGCTTGCCCGCGATCGCTCCGGCGGGTTTCCTTTCCGCTGGGTCAGCTACGGCGCCAAGCGCCGCGAGCTCGTCCTCAACCGCCGGATACCCCACCTCGTCGTCGCCAGCCGCTACATGCGCGACGAACTTCTTCACAACGGCTTCGCGTCCGACCGCATCGAGATCCACGCCCCCGTGCCGCGTGCCACGCCGATCACCGCGCTCCCTTCGTTCGGCCCGCGCAATCTCCTCGTTTACGCCGGCCAAATCATCCGCGGCAAAGGCGTCGATGTCCTTCTCGAATCGCTCGCCGAAGTCACCGCGCCCTTCGAATGCGTTATCCTCGGCGATGGCAGCGCCCGCGCCGACTGCGAACGCCTCAGCGCCTACCTCGGCCTGCAAGACCGCGTCCGCTTCGAGGGCTTCGTCCCGCAATCGCGCATTGCCGACTACTATCGCGAGGCCTCGCTCTCCGTGATGAGTTCGCTCTGGCCTGAACCGTTTGGCGCCACCGGCCTCGAAGCCCTGCGCTGCGGTCTCCCGGTCGTCGCCTTCGACGCCGGCGGCATCGGCGAGTGGCTCATCGACGGCGAAAACGGTTTTCTCATTCCCTGGATGGATCGCTCCGCCTTCGCCCACCGCGTCGACACCCTGCTGCGCGACAAGCCCCTCGCCCGCCGTCTCGGCGCCGCGGGCCGCCAACTCGCCGACGAGCGTTTCAATTTCTCCGCCTACGTCGACGGCCTCGAAAACCTTTTCGCCCGCGCCTCTGCCCGCACCACTGACTCGCCCTCCGTCGCGTCCGCCGCCGCATGAAAACCGATCCTGTCGCCCCCATCAGTCCGCGCCTGCTCGGCCACTTCGCCAAATTTCAGAGCGGCTTCGGCCTCTGGCGGATGAAACATCGCCTCGCGACCCGCCGTCTCGCCTGGCGTTGGTTCGTCGACGGCTCCGCTTTCGCGAAACGCACCACCGACGTCGTCGGCAGCCTCGCCGCGCTCACCGTGCTCAGCCCGCTGCTCGTGCCCGTGGCGCTCCTCGTGAAACTCGATGGCGGCGCGGCGCTCTTCGCGCAGACCCGCGTCGGCCGTTACGGCAAGGTTTTCAAAATGTATAAATTTCGCTCGATGCGTCCCGACGCCGAGCAACAGCTCGCGGCCCTCCTCGCGGCCAACCAGCACATCAACGGCGTCACCTTCAAAATCAAAGACGACCCGCGCGTCACCCGCCTCGGCCACTGGCTGCGCCGCTTCTCCGTCGATGAGCTCCCCCAGTTTTACAACGTCCTCATCGGCGATATGTCCCTCGTCGGCCCGCGCCCACCCGTGCCGCGCGAGGTCGCGCTCTATTCGCTCGCCGATCGCCGCCGTCTCCTCGTCAAACCCGGCCTTACCTGCACGTGGCAAGTCGGTGGCCGCGCCAACATCGATTTTCCCGGCCAAGTGCTCCTCGACGTGAGTTACATCGAAAACCAGAGCCTCGGTCGCGACATCCTCATTCTCGCCAAAACGCCCAAGGCCGTCGTCTTCGGCTCCGGCTCCTATTGATGAAGACTATCCTCATCTGCCCCGCCATCCGTCCCGCCGTTCCGCAGCTCGCCGCCGACCGTCCTCTCGCTCTCGCACCCATTCTCGGCGAATGCCTCGCCGCCCACTGGGTCGAGCACGTCGCCTCCCTCGGGGCCAAACAGGTGCGCGTCATCGCCGCCGACCGCGCCGATGCCGTGCGCGCCGTCCTCGGCGACGGTGCCCGCTGGGGTGTGCAACTCGAGGTCATCGCCGCCCGCTTGGAGCCGACGCTCGCCGAGGCCGCGCAACGTTTTCGTCCGACCGACGAGCCCGGCTGGATGCCCGCGCCTCTCGCCATTGTGCGCATGGACCACCTCCCGGGCTGCGAAACCCTGCCGCTCTTCGAGAGCTACGCGAGTTGGTTTGCCGCATTGATCGCGTGGATACCGCGCGCGCTCACGCCGACCCGCATCCGCGTCAGCGAACTCTCGCCCGGCATCTGGGTCGGTCGCCGCGCGCACGTCTCGCCTAAAGCCACGCTCATCGCTCCGTGCTGGATCGGCGACCAAGTTTTTGTCGAGCCCGGCGCCATCGTCGGCCCCGGCGCGATTCTCGAAGATCGCTCCGTCGTCGAGGAAGACGCGCGCGTCGCCCAGAGCTGGGTCGCCCCCGACACCTTTGTCGGCCCGATGACCGTGATCGGCACTTCGCTCGCCCACGGCAGCACGCTGACCAATTGGCGCACCGACTCTTCCCTCCAAGTGCCCGATCCGTTTTTGCTCTGCTCCCTCGCGCCGCCGGCCATCCCCGTGATCGCCCAACTCGCCCGCGCCATCGGTCTCCCGGCCCGCTCCGCCCGCACCGCGGTAAACTGGATGCCCGCGTGGCCCCTCCCGCCCAAACACGCGCGCGACTCCACTCCCCCGCACTAACGGTCCCGCGCGCTTCCCTTTCCCATGAAAATCGAAAATCAAGGCCAGTGTCTGACCATTTCCGAAATCCCGGAGCTCACCTCGGTCAACTCGGCCAGTTTCCGTGACGAGGTAAACGCCGCCCTTCCCGGCGCCCCGCCAGTCATCGAGGTCGACCTCTCGCAAACCCGCTTCGTCGACAGCAGCGGCCTCGGCGCGCTCTTCGCCCTCTACCGCGCCACCGCCTCCCGCAGCGGCGTCGTGCTGCGCCTGCTCAATCCGCGCCCCGAGATCCGGCAGCTTCTCGAACTCACCCAAATGCAGCAGCTCTTCGAAATCGTCTCGCGCTGATTTCATGGCCGCTCCCCTGATTTTGCCGGCCCGGCCCTCCACCCTCCGCCTCGCCTTCGCACCGGACGCCGCTTCGGCGCGGGCCGTGGCCGAGGCGATCCGCGCCTTTCTCGCCGAGCAGGGCGTGCCCGAGAAGGAACTTTTCTCCTACGAACTGTGCATCGCCGAGGCCAGTAACAACGCGATCAAATACGCCGTCGGCCCCGCCCGCGCCCTCCGCCCGGTCGCCGAAGCGCTCTTCTCGCCCGATCAAATCGAGCTGCGCATGACCGACCACACGCCGGGCTTCGTCCTGCCCGAACGTGTCCCCACGCCGTCCCCGTTGAAAGACTGCGGTCGCGGCCTGTTTATCATCCAATCCGTTATGGACGAGTTGCGCTACCTGCGCGGCTCCCGGGAAAACATTCTCATCATGCGCAAGCGGCGGCGCGCCCACCAGCCGCCCCCCGTCGAGCACCCCGGCCAAACCGCCAGCGGCCTCTCGCTCGAAGAGAGTCAGCGCCAGTTGACCGAGGCCAAAATCGCCCGCGCCGACCTCGCCGGCGAGCTCTCCTTCCGCTCCGAAACGCTCTCCGCGATTTTCCGCTGCTGCGCCGAGCTCGGTCGCAGCGATGAGGTCGCCGACGGATTCGGCAAACGTCTCCTCGTCGATCTGTTCCGCCTCACCACCGCAGATTGGTGCGTGCTCCGCCTCGTCTCGCCCGACAACCGCAAACTCGTCGTCGCCGCCGCCTCGGAGTCCGAGCTCGCCTCCGAGCCCATCCTCCTGCCCCCGGCCGCCGACGCGCGCTACGGCATTGAGGCCAACGTCGCCGCCACCCTCGTCGCCGAGCGTTTCGATCTCCGCGAAGACACCGACCGCAGCGAACCCCTCCGTGCCATCGGCCCCGAAGCCACCGGCCTCGTGTGCCCGCTCGTTTTCGGCGGCACGCTCGTCGGCACCCTCGCCGTCGGCCGGCGCGGCGGCGATTTCCCCCTCGGCAAACTTCAGGACGAGGTCGTCCGCGTCTTCGCCGAATTGCTCGCCATCCAGACGGTCAATCTCCGCCACCACAAAGAAGAGGTCCGCCACCGCGTCGTCGCGCGCGAATCCGAAATCGCCCAGGAAATCCAACACCTGCTCCTCCCGCGCACCCTCCCCCAGCTCGAGGGCTTCGGCCTCGCCGGCGGCTGGCAAAGCGCCCGCGCCGTCGGTGGAGATTTCTACGACGCCCTCGCGATCGGCGAGCAATCGCTCTTTCTCATGGTCGCCGATGTCATGGGCAAAGGAGTGCCCGCCGCCCTCTTCGCGGCCACCATGCGCGGCCTCCTCCGCGGCCTCGCCGCCCGCAGCGACGACCCCGCCAAAATCCTCAGCGGCCTCAACCGCCTCCTCTACACCGAACTCTCCGCGGTCAACATGTTCATCACCGCCCAGGTCGTGCACGTGGATCTGGAGACGCGCACCATCACCGCCGCGAGCGCCGGCCACTGCCCGCCCCTTTACGTCCCGCCCGGCCATCACACCGTCATCGCGCTGCCTGTGCACGGCCTGCCCATCGGCGTCCTGCCCGACACCGTTTACCAGTCCGCCACCGCCGTCCTGAACACGCCCGCCACCTTGCTGCTCCACACCGACGGACTCACCGATACCCGCAACACCGCCGGCCGCCAGTTCGGCCAACGCCGCCTCATGGGCTGGCTCAGTGCCAACGCCATCGCCGGCCACACCGCGCCCGAATTGCGCGACCGGCTCGTCAGCGAACTCAACCGCTACCGCGGTGATGCCGAGATGGACGACGATCAGGCATTCTTGCTCCTCACCGAAGCCCACGTGACCGCCGACCGCACCACCGCACCCCGCCTACAATTCCAAAGCGGCTCCTTCCTCTTCCCCGCCGCCGCCTCGCCCGCACCCATCGCTCCTTCATGACGATGTCTTTCTCACCGTGCGAAGTATTCTGCCTTGCTCCGTGCCCGGTGTCTCGGAGCTCCGTGTTCTCTATGGCTCCTGCCCTGGCCTCATTCAGGTCTAAATTTTCCGCGCAACCTCCCGCCTCTCTCCATCGATGAAACCATCACTCGCCCTCTTTGTATTCGTGGACGCCTGCGGCTGGGAGATCATCAAAAACCATCCCTTCGCCCGCACCCACGCGCCCGTGCGCCGCAAACTCACTTCCGTCTTCGGTTTCAGCTCCGCGTGCATTCCCTCGATCCTCTCCGGTCGCTGGCCCGTCTCGCACCGCAACTGGTGCTATTTCGTTTACGACCCCGTCAACTCCCCGTTCCGCGCGCTCCGCCACCTCCGCTGGCTACCGCGTGCGCTCACCAGCCGCCGTTTTTTCCGCCATCGCCTCTCGAAACTCCTCAAGGTCCACCTGAAATTTCGGGGCTACTTCGATCTCTACAACATCCCGTTCGAATACATTTCGCTCTTCGATTTCTCCGAGAAGAAAAACCCGCTCCAGCCCGGCGGCCTGAACGTCGGCCCGAATATTTTCGATCATCTCGAGGAGCGCGGCATTCCCTATCACGTCAGCGATCCCACGCGCACCGAGCGCCAGAGCCTTGACGCCCTGCTCACCGATATCACTGCCGAGAAAATCGATTTCGCGTGGCTCTACTGGCCCGACCTCGACGGCGTGCTCCACCGCGTCGGCAATCTCTCCCCCGAGGTCCCCGCCAAACTCGCCGCCTACGAACCCTGGCTCACCGAGCTCATGACCCGCGCGCGCGCGCACTACTCGGACGTGAAGCTCACGATCTTCAGCGATCACGGTATGGCCAACTGCGATACGCTCCTCGACCTCCGCGCCCGGATCGAACCGCTCGTCCTCCGCATGGGCGTCGATTTCGCCGTCGTTTACGATTCCACCATGGGCCGCTTCTGGTTCTTCAACGACCGCGCCCGCGAACTCATCATCGCCTGCCTGAATCAGGTCACCGGCGGCCGTATCGTCCCCGAAGCCGAACTCGCAACCCTCGGGACGCTCTTCCCCGACCGCTACTTCGGCGAACTCATCTTTCTCACCGACGAAGGCGTGCTCATCGTCCCGAGCCACATGGGCGAGCGCCCCATTCGCGCCATGCACGGCTACCACCCCGACGCCCCGCACAGCTTCGCGAGTCTGCTCACCAACTACACCGACGTCCCCGCCCACATCACCGCCATCCCGCACGTCTACGAACTCATGACCACCCAAGCCGAGCAAGCCCACCACGCCAACCGCGCGCCCACGCCGACCTCCGGCCGCGCCCCCGCCATCTAGCGCCAGCATTCATCACACTTTCGTGGAAAAACTTTTTTCACAGAGCGCACAGAGTTCCGCCACAGAGGCCACGGAGCCCTTCCCCTGCCTTACTCTGTGAAGCTCTGTGACTCCTCCGTGACCTCTGTGCCCCTGTCTTGGTCCCCGTCCTGCATGAGTTTCCTTTCTGGCATTGCTCGGTCGCATGCCCCCCAAATCCGGGACTTTCTCAGGAGCGAATGTCACGTGATACGTGACAAATCGCTCACGACATCACTCCGCCCAGTGCTCATGAAAACCAATCCCGCCGCGTTCCGCCTCACGAGGCATAGTCCCGCGGAAACACCACCCGGAACGTCGTCCCCGCCTCCGCCGAACTCGACATTTCCAAACTCGCGTCGAGCAGTTCGCACAGGCGTTTCACAATCGAGAGCCCGATGCCTTCGCCGGGGCGCTGGTCGATCGGCCGCAACGCCACCGCGCCGCCGGGCGCCGCCACCAACACATGGGAGAGTTCGCCCTGGAGCGCCGCCGATTTTTCGTCCGACTCGCGGGCACTCGCCGTCGCCTCTTTCAACCCCGCCGTCATCGGCGCGCCCGGCCCGGTCTGTAAACCGGGCCCCGTGTCTTTGACCATCAGCCACCAGTTTGCCTCCTCCATTCCGAGGCTCAGGGTGACCCCGCCGACCTCCGTGTATTTGAGCGCGTTCTGCAGCAGATTTTGTAACAGCCGCCGCACTTTCGCAGCGTCGCCCTCCACGGTCAGTTTGCGCGGCCCCCGCACTTCGAGAAACAGCCCGCGGCTATCCGCGACCGGTCGGTTGATCCCGCCCAACTCGGCCACCAACGCCGCGGCGTCAAACTCGGCGATGTCGCGCCGCTCCCGGCCGGCCTCCAGTCGCGCCAGCTCCGTCAACTCGCCGAGCATCGCGGTCACCGACCGCACCCCGCTGTGCAGCAGATGCGCGACTTCCGCCCGGTCGTTTGCCGCGATGTCTGCCCCACCCAGTAGCCGAGCCGCCACCGTGACGCCGAAGACATTCGCGTTGAGATCGTGCACGGCCTCGTGGATCAGCGCCGCACGGCGACGCTCGATTTCATTGATGTTGGCCAGCGCACGCTCCAGGTCGCCCATGCGCCCCATCGCTTCGGCCCGCTGCATCCGTTCATATTGCGCAGCACTTTCGCAGATCGAATCGTTCACCAGTGTGATCAACTGCCGATGCGCCTCCTCCTGGGCCGCCCGCTGAAAATCGGGCTGCATCGCCGCAAACGCCGTCACCTCCTCGAACAGGCAATGCTGGAGGTGGCCCCATTCGTGCACGAGTTCTCGCAATCGGTAGCCCTGCTGCCAGCGGTGCAGCCCGTGCTTCACTTCCTCCTTCTTCGACTCGATATCCGCCACGCGCGCCGCCGCGCACCCCGGCCGCAGCCGCAACTTGTCTTCGAACGCATCCAGCACCTGCGGAATATGGTCGTTGAACTGCCCGTGCGTCAGTGATCGCACGGTGGTCTGTTTCGGATCGGCGTTCGCGGCCTGGCGCCACGCGGCCAATATCTCCTTGCGGCGTCGCGCGAGAAAATCGCTGAGCTCGTTGAGCTGTTCGCTCAGGGTTGGATTCATAAAAATGCGTCGCGGCGGCGCCGTGGTCGGATCACCGGCGGCGGCTCTAGCTTTTCGGCCGGTCAACCGGCGGCAGCGGGATCCGCACGGTGACCTCGGTGCCGTGCCGCCGCGCCGATACCACCGTCAGCGCACCGTGCACATAGGTCGCCCGCTCGCGCATGCTCAGGAGTCCGAGACTTTTTTCGCCTTTTTTCATCCGCCCTGCCGGGTCGAAGCCGATGCCATCGTCCTTGATCGTCATCTGCACCCAGTCGCCCGGCCTGCTCAGCTCCACCGTCACGTGACGCGCGCGCGCATGTTTCTCCACATTCTTCATGGTTTCCTGATGGATCCGGTAGAGCGCCAGTTCGATGTCCGCTGGCAGCCGGTCCGTCAGATGCACCGCCGTCAGTCTCGCGGCCACCCCGGTGCGATCGGCAAACTCCGTCGTCGCGGCGCTCAACACCGCCCCCAGCCCGAGGTGATCCAGCGCCGACGGCCGCAGATTCCGTGAGATGCGTTCCACTTCTTTCGCCGTCCCGCTGAGCATGTCGCGGAGCCGCATCGCTTCCTGGAGCGATGGCCCCTCGCGGGCCGAAAGTTCGTCCACGAGTGCCTGGCAGCGAAAAAGAATCGCGCACAGCAACTGCGTGATGTGGTCGTGCAGCTCGAGCGCCACGTCGGCCCGTTCCGTCTCCTGCACCTGCACGACGCGGTGCGTGAGTTCGCGCATGAGTTCTTCCGTCCGTTTCGCCTCCGTCATGTCCGTCACGACCATGCCGCTGGTCGCGTAGTTAAAATCATCCTTCGCCAAAGGCCGCACCGAGATCTGCACGGGCAACTCCGTCCCGTCGGCCGCCTTGAGCTGCACCTGGAGTTTCGCGCCGGATTTCCCCGCACGCTTGAACAAGCTCTTGAGCGACGCGCGATCCTCGCCGGAAAGGAACCGGCGAAACGAACTGCCGATCACCTGCTCCAACGGACACCGCACCATGCGGGCAAAACTCTGGTTCGCATACAGGATCGATTTGTCGTTCGTGACCGTGAGCGCCCCCTCGTTCATCGATTCGATCAACACCCGGTAAGCGTGCTCCGCGCCCTGGAGCGTGAAGACCCGCGGACCGCGCTTCCCGGCCACGAGCACCGTATCGACTTCCCCGGTGCGGATGGCGCGCAGCGTTTCCTCCGCCTCGGCGAGCCGGGCCCGGAGTGCGCTTAGCACGGTGTCGGACCGGACGGACGGGGAACGTTTTCCCGGGGCAGTTTTTACGGCGCGCGTCATGTCTTCTCAATTTCGCCCTTATCGCCAAAGAGACTGGTGGTATTGAGCAGATTCCCGATCACGCGACGCACGGGAAGCGGAAACTCTTTTACGAGTGTCGGCGTCGCCACGATCTGGTTTTCACGTGCCAGCTCGGGCTGCTGGTAGACGTCGATCACCTCCAGCTCGTAGTTTTCCTTCAATTCGATCTCGCAGAGTTCGTAGACGCGTCGGAGTGCCTGGCGTGAACGGGCCGTGGCCCCCGCCACGTAGAGGCGCAAGAAATATTTTCCGTCGGGGCCGGCCTTCAATTTCTTTTCGAAGGCTTCGGCAGCCCGGCTTGTTTTGGTGGTTTTCAGGGTGGGGTTTATCCGGTTAGGCGCCCACCCGCAGATCCAGGCCGACGAGCACGTGCTCGGTCTCGGAGAGCGTGCCGATGATCGTTCGCACCGGGTGAGGCAACTTCCGCACGACGGTCGGAATGGCGAGGATTTGGTCGCCCTTCGCGAGTTGCGGATGTTTCACCAAATCGATCACGGTGATGCGATAGCGCCCTTTGAGATGGGTTTCGCAGATTTTTTTGAGATTGGTAAATGCCGCCACCGACCTGGCCGTCTGGTCCATGACGTAGAGGCGCAGTTGCCAGAGCTTGACCGGCCGGCGTTTTCTCGGTGCGAGCGGGGGCTGTTTTTTTAATTTCGGCTTCATTGTGTTTTCCTCCCCTGCCTGGACTTGGATCTCGTGCCGGCGGCCACGTTGGCGTCCGCCTGTCGCAGGCGACCGGATGCCGCGCGTTCGTTCGTCAACATCAGCGTGCTTGTGCCCACCTGTTCGGCAATGCGACGCAATTCGAGCGCTTCCGTCTCATATTCCGAGCGAAGCCCGCTGATCTGGCGTTCGAGCGCCGCGCGTTTGCGCTCCACCTCGCGCTCGAGCCGGGCGGCTTCCTGCTGATTGGTGAGCAACGCCGCCTTTTCCAACGCGTTTTGCGCCGCGCGGGCCGAGCCCGTGAGCACCCCGCTCGCACCGATATAGGCGTCGACGACATCGATGCCGTGGTCCGAGATCAAAAACTCGCGCACCTGATTCGAGTGCGCCATGCCGCGCGCCTTGAGCACGTAAAGCACCCGGTTGCGCTCCCCGTTGCCCTCGAAGTCCTGCAACAGCAGCCACGCGTCCATCAACGAAGACATGATCGCCTCGCTTTGTTGCGGCGCCTGGCCGCCGGGGGTGAGGCTGCTGAAAAGCGAAGTCACTTGCACGGCCTTCAAGTAGTCGATCAGGCGCGTCACCATTCCCTTGCCTTCGGAAGACGTGCCGAGATCCATCAGGCTCGTGATCGGGTCCACAATCACGACCTGCGGCTTAAACGCCGCCACCTCTTTGAACATCGTCGCGAGATGCATCTCCAAGCCGTAGAGCGACGGTCGCTGCGAGTGGAACCGCAGCAGCCCGCGCTTCACCAGCGGCTCCAGGCGCAGACCGATGGAGTGCATGTTGCGGATGATTTGGTTGGGCGACTCCTCGAAGGAGAAAAACAACACGCGCTCCCCGCGCCGGGCCGCCGCCTGGGCGAAGTTCGCCGCGATGATCGTCTTGCCGGTGCCGGAGGTGCCCGTGAGCAAAATGCTGCTCCCGCGGAAAAATCCTCGCCCGCCCAACATCGCATCGAGCCGCGGGATTCCGGTGGCGATGCGCTCCGTGGACACCTCGTGATTCAGTGCCAACGAGGTGATCGGCAGCACGCTGATCCCCTCCTCGCCGATGAGAAACGGAAACTCGTTCGTGCCATGCAGCGCACCGCGGTATTTCACGACCCGCAGATGCCGCGTGGCGATTTGGTCTTCCACCCGGTGGTCGAGCAGAATGACGCAGTCCGACACATATTCTTCCAGGCCGTGGCGTGTGAGTGATTCGCGCCCTCGCTCCGCGGTGATGACCGCCGTCACGCCCTTTTCCTTCAGCCAGCGGAAAAGCCGGCGCAGTTCCGCGCGCAGCATGGCCTCGTTCGGCAGGCTCGCGAACAGGACCTCCAGCGTGTCGAGCACCACGCGTTTCGCTCCGATGGAGTCGATCGCGTAACCCAGTCGCACGAACAGTCCTTCCAAGTCATACTCGCCCGTCTCCTGCACCTCGCTGCGTTCGATGTGCACATAATCGACCACAATTTTCTTCTTCTTCACGAGCCCCGCGAGATCGAAGCCCAGCGACGCGACATTCGCGACCAGCTCCTTTTCCGTTTCCTCGAACGCCATCAACACGCCCGGCTCGTCAAACTGCACGGCCCCGCGCACGAGAAACTCCGCCGCGAGCAGCGTCTTGCCGCAGCCGGCGCTGCCGCACACGAGCGTGGGCCGCCCTCGCGGCAGGCCGCCACTGGTGATCTCGTCGAGCCCTTGGATGCCCGTGGGGCACTTGGGCAGAGGAGTCGCCGCTGAGGGGGATTTGGTGCGTTTTGATTTCATGTAGGGGACTTTCTTGCACAAGCCGCCGGAGCACCTCCTCCCGGAAGTGATTCAGTCGTTCTCGCGTTGGTTACAGTGCCCGGGAAACGCGGTTCGGAGATATGGGGCCTTACCCTACCCCTGCGGATCTACCCGAAGTTTCTCCCCGGCGCCGGTTACGGGGCGGGTTAAGGCCCCATGGTGCCCGTCGCCACGCCGAGCTATCTTCGCCGCATGAACCTACTCGTAATTCTTCTCGTGCTCATGCTCCTGTTCGGCGGCGGCGGTTTCTACATGGGCGGCCCGACCTACGGTGGCAGCGGCGTCGGCCTGATTCTCCTAGTCTGCCTCGTCATCTTTCTAATGGGCGGATTCCGCACCAAGAACTGAGGTCGCGAACCGCGCCTGCGTAACGCCCGCTTGCCGGCCCCTGCCAAGCGGTTTCGCATGGGTCGATTGCCACGCCCCCCGCTCCATGCCCACCTCTCTCTCGGCCCCCGCGCCCAATGGACGTCACGCCGCGGCGGCTGTCGTCCGACTCCCGGCCAACTCCCGGAAACCGGCACTGTTTCGAGATCGAAGTGAAAAGGCCCTCGGCCCGGAGGGTGTTTGAATGGACCGCCGCAAACCTACCCGCCCAGCCCCGGAAGCGACCGCTCCGCCCGCTGACGTCACCGCTTGGCACCATCAGGAATCAGAGGCGGTCCTCCATGATCTCGGCTCCTCGGCCAACGGTCTCACTGCTGCGGAAGCCGCCCGTCGGCTCGCCGCCCACGGCCCGAACGAACTACCCGACGGCCCGCGCATCAACCCGTGGCAGATTCTTCTCGGCCAGTTCCAGAGCTTCCTCATCTGGATTCTGATCGCCGCCGGCGTGATCTCCGGCGTGTTGGGCGAAGCCGTCGACGCGATTGCCATTCTGGCGATCGTCGTCCTCAACGCCGCCATCGGCTTCTACCAGGAATTCAACGCCGAGAAATCCATCGCCGCGCTCCAGCAGATGACGGCCCCGCAGGCCAAGGTGCAGCGCGACGGCCAGGTCGTCTTGATTGCGGCCTCCTCGGTCGTCTCCGGCGACATCCTCGTGTTGGAGGCGGGCGACCTCGTCGCCGCCGATGCCCGGCTCCTCGCCGCCGCGTCGCTCACGTGTATCGAGGCTCCGCTTACGGGTGAATCCGCGTCCGTTCCGAAACAGCCCGCCGCTCTGCCCCGCGGCGCCGACGAAACTCCCCTCGGCGACCGCCGCAACCTCGTCTTCATGGGCACCAGTGTCGCCGCCGGCACGGGTCGGGCCGTCGTCGTCGCCACTGCGGGCCGCACGGAACTGGGCCGCATCGCAGGGTTGCTCGCCTCCGCCAGCGCGGAAGAGTCCACTCCTCTGGAGCAAAAACTCGCCGCCTTCGGCCGCGTATTCGTCTGGGCCGCACTCGGCATCGTCGCCCTCCTCTTCGGCCTGGGTCTCCTTCGCGGCACGAAGCCACTCGAGTTGTTCATGACCTCGGTCAGCCTCGCCGTCGCCGCCGTGCCGGAAGGTCTGCCCGCCGTCGTCACCGTCGCCCTGTCGCTCGGCGTGTTGCGCATGGCCCGCCGCCGCGCGCTCGTCCGCAAACTCTCTGCCGTCGAGACACTCGGCTCCACCACCGTCATCTGCACCGACAAAACCGGCACCCTCACGGTCGGCGAGATGACCGTCCGCGCGCTCTACGTTGCGGGCCAGGCCTACGAGGTCACCGGCGAAGGCTACGGCCCGGACGGCGAAATCCGCCTCGACGGTCAAAAATCCGCTGCGCCCCACACCGCGCCGCTCCTGGAACTCGCCACCGTGCTCCTCGCGTGCAACAACGCGCACCTCGTCCAGACCGAGGGCGCCTGGCAAACCGTCGGCGATCCCACCGAGGGCGCCCTGCTCGTCGCCGGTCGCAAAGCCGGCGCCGACCGCGCGCGCCTCGACCGGGAGCAGCCGCGGCACCACGAGATTCCCTTCGATTCGGATCGGAAGTTGAGCGCCGTCATCCGCCGCCGCCCCGACGGCCGCCTCCGGGCCTACGTCAATGGTGCACCTGGCGTTTTGCTGGATCGCTGCACCCAACTTTACACCGCCACCGGCCCGCGCGCGCTCACCGACGCCGACCGCCAAGCCCTTCACGCCCAAACCTCCACGCTCGCCGGCCAAGCCCTGCGCGTCCTCGGCTCCGCTTATCGGGACATGGATGACGCCGCGCCCGCCGCACTCACCGCGGAAGCCGTCGAACACGATCTCGTGTTTGTGGGCCTGAGCGGCATGTATGACCCGCCGCGACCGGAAGCCAAAGCCGCCGTCGCCACGTGTCGCGCGGCCGGTATCCGCGTGGTCATGATCACGGGCGACCACCCGCAAACCGCGACGGCCATCGCGCGCGAGCTCGGGCTCGCGTCCCCCGACGACGTCGCCGTCACCGGCATCGAGTTGGACAAACTCTCCGACGACGAGCTCCGCCGGCGCGCACCCACGACTGCCGTCTACGCGCGCGTCACCGCCGCCCACAAACTCCGCATCATCCGCGCATGGCAGGCCAATGATGCCGTGGTCGCCATGACCGGCGACGGCGTCAACGACGCACCGGCCATCAAGGGCGCCGACATCGGTATCGCTATGGGCCGGGCCGGCACCGAGGTCACGAAACAGGCGTCGGACATGATCATCACCGACGACAACTTCGCGACGATTGTCGCCGCCGTCGAGGAGGGCCGCGGCATCTACGACAACATCCGCAAGACCCTCCAATACCTCCTCGCCGGCAACACCGCCGAGCTCCTGCTAATGGCCGCCTGTGTGATTCTGGGCCTGCCCGCGGCTCTGCTCCCCATTCATCTGCTCTGGATCAATCTCGTCACCGACGGCTTGCCCGCCCTGTGCCTCGCCACCGATCCCATCGACCGCGACGTGATGTCACGTCAGCCGCGGCTTCGCTCCGAACGCATCACCGACCGGGGTTTTCTCCGAACGATGTTCTTCACCGGCGCTCTCACCGCCGGTGTGTCGCTGGCCGTGTATGTCTACGCCCTGCAAACGCAGTCCGTGGAGCTGGCACGCACCCAGGCCTTCACCGTTTTGGTCTTCGCCGAGCTGCTGCGCGCATTCGGCGCCCGCAGCGAAACCAAACCCGTGTGGCGGATTTCTCTGCTCACGAACCTCCACCTCTCCCTGATTGTCGGCCTTTCGTTTGCCCTGCAGATTGGGAGCCACCACAACGCGACCCTCGGACGCTGGCTGAAAACCTCCGCGCTGCCGCTCGCCGATTCCCTGCTGCTGCTCGCGGCGGGCGCGATTCCGCTCCTCGTTTTGGAAATTGTGAAGGTCGTCACGCAGCGCCGTCGCTCGCAGCCCGCCGCTTTGCCCGCGCACACGTAGCCGCGGCGTGCTCCCGGCTTCACCCCATATCGCACCGGCGTCCTTTCGCCTACCTTCCGCCGACGACCAATTCCGGTCGCCGCAAAAACCACCGCACTCCATGAAATCCAGCACCAAAAACCAAGTCGTCGGCCTCGCCAAATCCGTCTCGGGCAAAGTCAAAGCCGCCGCCGGCAAGACCATCGGAAATCCCCGCCTACAGGCCGAAGGCAGGTCCAACAACTCGAGGGCAAGGCGCAGAAAAAGATCGGTGAAATCGAGCAAGTCCTCGGGAACTAGCGCTCTCGGCCCTGCGCCGGCCTTCCTTTTCTGCCGGCCCTGATATTTCCAACGCGCGCCTCGTCACCGCGTTTTCCACCGGGCCCGGTCCCGTGACCCGCGATCGCCTGCGCGCGCGTCGCCTGATCTCGGATACAGGATCGCCGGCCCGTCCGGGCCTCTCTGCCCGTCAACCCGTCTCTCGCGTCGCTACCGCCCGGTTCCCCCCTTTCCGCCGCTTCACCCGGCGCGAACACCCCATGATCCAGCTCGACCTCTCCCTCGCCCCTCTCGCCATGCCTGCGGTCGCCTTGCCGCCGGCGATAATCGCTCCGGTGCTCGCCCGCCTCCGGCAATCTTCGCTTTTTCACGACTATCGGCAGGCCTTCGAAGCGATCACCGGTTTGCCGTTGGTCCTGCGTGCCGCGGGTTCGTTTCGGACGCCGTTGGAGGGCTCGGCCCACGTCAACCCATTCTGCGCCCTCATGACGCGGGCCAACCAGACGTGCGCCGCCTGCTTGCAATCGCAACAGCGCCTCGAGGCCGCCGCCACTCTGGGCCCCCAGACTGTCCAGTGCTACGCCGGCCTGAGCGAGACCGCCGTGCCGGTGCGCATCGGCCAAACCGTCCTCGGATATTTGCAGACCGGCCAAGTCTTCCTGCGCGCCCCGTCGAAGCGACACCTCCGCGCCGTCGACGACCTCGTGCGGAATGCGGGCCTCACCGTCGACCTCTGCACGTGGCGGACCGCCTATTTCAAGACGCGCACGATCGCGCCCAAACAGTATGGCTCCATTATCCGGCTCCTCGCGATTTTCGCCGAACATCTCGCGACCGTCAGCAACCAGCTCGTCCTGCGCGGCGCTGCGGCCGAACCGCTCGCCGTGACCCGCGTCCGCACCTACATCGTCGCGCACCACGGTGAAGCGATGAATCTCCACGACGCGGCTCGGGCGGCCAACATGAACGCGTGTCATTTCTGCCGCGTCTTCAAAAAATCAACCGGCCTGACCTTCACCGCCTTCCTCAGTCGCACGCGAGTCGAGTCGGTCAAGCGCCAGCTGCTCAACGTCCACCTCCGCATCAGCGAGGCCGCCTACGCGGCGGGCTTTCAGTCGCTTTCGCAGTTCAACCGCGTCTTCCGCGACATCACCGGCGAAACACCGGGCCGCTATCGCGAACAGCTCCACGGCTTGCCTCCCGCCAGCCTCCGCCCACCGCGCCTGGCCCGGGCCGGGTAGCCGGCATTTTCGCGCGGGTGATTTAGCTCCGCAGCGCCCCCGGGCCTAGTCGCCCGCGCCGCTCCCTGCGGGCTGGACACCCCATAGGTCTGCGACCGGTCTCCGCGTATACTCCCCACCGAGAAACCCCGGCTCCGCCCTCCGCCGCCGGCCCGACGAACGTCACCCCTCGGTCTCAGTCCCTGCCTCCGCGCCGCCGCGTTTGATCCCGACCACCTCCTATGAAAACTTCCCTTCTCGCCACCGCCCTCGCCGCCTTCGTCTTTTTCGCGTCCGCGCCACTCGCCGCGCCGCCGCCCCCTTCCGCCGAACCTGCGGATTTCGCCTCCGCCCGATGGAGCGATATTCAGGACTACTCCCATGAAAAGCGCGCCGCGTTCTTCGTCGGACTTAAACGGCTTGAGGCTAAACTCGCCGCCCAGATCGGCGAACTCGTCGCCAAACGCGCCACCATGAAAGGCCTCACCGACACCCGGGAGTGGGACTTCGCGATGAAAGAAGTGGAATCCGCCCGCACCTACCTGCACGCCGTCGGCGTTGAACTTACCAAGGCTTCGCGCGAAACGTGGGATCAGGCGAAAGACAAAGTCGGCCGAGCGTGGACTAGCACCCAGGACGCCTGCGCCAAGGTGAAGCGCAGCACGACCAGTTGAGCGGCGAATTCTTCGGACGATTTTCTGTCGCGCCGTAACCACGAGCTCAGACGTCGGTCGACCCTTGAATGTCCATCGATAAAGACAGCAGCGGGTTTCCCGAAGTAAATCTGGCGAAGAAAACCACGCAGGTGAACGTGTGGATGATTGTCGCGGTGGTCTGCTTCCTCCTGGGCGGAACGGCTCTCGCCTATTGGGCCGCAAACCGGGATGCCGCTGCCGAAATCTCGGCGTCCCTGCTCGCCCCGCCCGGGCGTTGATCCCGCGCCACGCCCGTCACCGCGCGGCCGGAGTTTCCCTGACCATGCAGCCCCTCTTCCTCCTCTGGCAAACGTGGATGGCCCGCCCGGGTCACCTGAGCTACCGCGCGAACGAACCACCGCTGCGAGCCGAACTTTTCGGCGTCGAACAGCTCGCGCGCCTCGCCCCCGCCTTGGCCGCGGAGCATCGCTCCGTCATTCGGCGCAGCCCCACGCGCCTGCTCGCCCGCCTCGGCCACAACGAAGATATCCTCCGCGCCTTTAACCGCGAGACCGTCTCCGTCGATCGCACCCGTCAGGTCACGCCCGCCGCCGAATGGCTCCTCGATAATTTCTATCTCCTCGAGGAACAGATCCAGCTCGCGCGCCGCCACCTCCCCCGCAACTACAGCCACGAGTTGCCGCGCCTGCTCGCCGGTCAGTCCGCCGGACTCCCGCGCATCTACGATTTGGTGCTCACCTTGATTTCGCATGTCGACGCCCAGATCGAGGCCGCGCCGCTCACCGCGTTTGTCGCCGCCTACCAGACGGTGAGCCCCCTGAAACTCGGTGAGCTCTGGGCCATCCCCATCATGCTGCGCCTCGGCCTGATCGAGAATCTCCAGCGCATCACCACGCGGCTCGCCGTCGCCCGCGAGGATCGCGATCTGGCCGATGTCTGGGCCCACCGCCTGCAAGCCATGGCGGAGAGCGAACCCTCCCATCTTGTCGTCGTCGTGTCGGACATGGCGAAATCCGATCTCCCGCTCTCGACGTCGTTCGTCGCGGAGTTTTGTCAAAAACTCTCGCGCCAGAATCCCGTGCTGCAACTCGCCCGCAGTTGGGTCGCGCAGCGTCTCGCGGAGCAGGGCTTGTCCATCGAGCAACTCGTTCACCAAGAGAGCCAGGATCAGGCCGCCAACCAGTTGTCCGTCAGCCACAGCATCGCGAGCCTGCGCTTTATCGGGGCGATGGATTGGAAGGAGTTCGTGGAGACCCTCGGCGTCGTCGAGCACACCTTGCGCACCGATCCGGCGGGCATTTACGGCGCGATGGATTTCGCCACCCGCGACCGTTACCGCCACGTGATCGAGGCCCTCGCGCGGCGCAGTCGGCTCTCGGAGGCAGAGGTCGCCGCTCACGCGATCCGGCTCGCGGAGGCGAATGCGCTTACTCGCGGACGCCGCGACCGCACCGCGCATGTCGGTTTCTTTCTGATCGACCGCGGTCTGCCGCTCCTCGAGCGCGCCCTCAAAGTCGGCGCCCCGTGGTGCACGTTGCTCGCCCGCGGCATTCGGCGCTTCCCGCTGGCGTTCTATGTCGGCGGAATTTCTCTCCTCACCGTCCTCGTCACCCTCGGCTTTATCCGGCTCGCCGGCACGTGCGGTGTGACCGGGTGGAAACTCGCCGCCTTCACCGCCGTTTTCCTGCTCTGCGCGAGCCAGCTCTCGGTCGCGTTGATGAACTGGCTTTCGACCTTGCTCGTGAAGCCGAGCGTGCTTCCGCGCCTGGACTATTCCTCCGGCATTGCCTCCGACCATCGCACGATGGTGGTCGTCCCCACGCTGCTCACGAGCACGGCGGCCGTGGATCGCCTCATCGAGAACCTCGAAATCCACGCGCTCGCGAACCGCGACGAGCATCTGCACTTCGCGTTGCTGACCGATTTCCGCGACGCCCAAACCGAGACCGATCCCGCCGACGAAGCGCTGCTCGCCCGCGCTCGCGCCGGCGTCGAGTCGTTGAATTCCCAATACCCCGCCACCACCGGCGACCGCTTCTTCCTCTTCCACCGGCCACGCCGCTGGAATCCCGGCGAAGGCCGCTGGATGGGCTATGAGCGCAAACGCGGCAAACTCGCCGAGTTCAACGCCCTGTTGCGCGGCGGTGCGCCCGGCTGTTTCTCCACCATCGTCGGCGACACCGCCATTTTGCCCGCCATCAAATACGTCATCACCCTCGACTCCGACACACAGCTCCCGCGCGACTCCGCCCGCCAGCTCGTCGGCACGATGGCGCATCCGTTGAATCACCCGCAATTCGACGCCGCCCGCGGCATCGTCATCGAGGGCTACGGTATTCTCCAGCCGCGCGTCGGCGTCAGTCTGCCGAGCGCCGGCCGCTCGTGGTTCGTGCGCTTGTTCGCGGGCGACGCCGGCATCGATCCCTACACGCGCGCCGTCTCCGACGTCTATCAGGACATTTTCCAGGAAGGCTCTTTCATCGGCAAAGGTATCTACGATGTGGATGCCTTTGCCCGCGCCCTCGCCGGCCGTTGCCCCGAAAACGCCGTGCTCAGCCACGATCTCCTCGAGTCGTGCCACGCCCGCTCCGCCCTCGTGAGCGACGTGGAGTTTTACGAGGAGTATCCGTCGCACTACAGCGTCGATATCGGCCGCCGCCACCGCTGGATTCGCGGCGACTGGCAGATTTCCCCGTGGCTCCTCCCGCGTGTGCCCGGCGCCGATGCCCGCCGCATCGCGAATCCGCTCTCCACGCTCTCGCAGTGGAAAATCTTCGATAACCTGCGCCGCAGCCTTGTCCCGGTCGCGCTGACGTTATTTCTGCTCGGCAACTGGCTCCTGCTCCCGGAGCTCGGCGGCCTCGGCACGCTGCTCGCCCTAGCGATCATCTCACTGCCCGCCCTGCTGTCGCTGTCCATCGAGCTGGGACGCAGACCTCGCGACCTGCCGTGGGCCATGCATCTGCGCAGCGTCGCCGAATCGGCCGCGCGCCAACTCAGCCAGATCCTCCTCACGATCGTCTTTCTGCCCTACGATGCCTTCATCAGTCTCGATGCCATCGGCCGCACTCTCCTGCGCCTGCTCATTACGCGCCGGCGTCTCCTCGAATGGCGCACCTCCAGCGAGACGGACCGCACCGCCCGCACCGATCTCGGCGGCTTCTATGCTTCGATGTGGATCGCCCCGCTCCTCGCGTCGGTCACCGCACTCGTCCTGTTCCGGTTCGCACCCGCGCAGCTTTCGCTCGCGCTGCCGGTCCTCGGCCTCTGGTTCCTCGCGCCCTGCCTCGCGTGGTGGATCAGTCAGCCCATCGCCGCGCCGTTACCCGACTTGTCCGACGACCAACGGAATTTCCTGCGCCGCACCGCGCGCAAGACGTGGCACTTCTTCGAGACCTTCGTCACCGCGCAGGAGAACTGGCTGCCACCGGATAACTTTCAGGAAATCCCCGCACCGCTCGTCGCCGCCCGCACCTCGCCCACCAACATCGGCCTCGCGCTCCTCGCCAATCTCGCCGCCCGCGACTTCGGCTATCTCTCGGTCGGCGGCCTGCTCCGCCGCACGCAGGACACGTTTGCCACACTCCAACGCCTCGAGCGCTACCGCGGGCATTTCTACAACTGGTATGATACGCGCACGCTCCAGCCCTTGCTGCCGCTCTACGTTTCCAGCGTCGACAGCGGCAATCTCGCCGGCCACCTGCTCACCCTCGGGGCTGGCCTGCGCGAGCTCGCCGACGAAAAACTCTTCGATCCACGCGTCTTCGCCGGCCTGCGCGACACCGTCGGCGCGCTCTGCAAATTGAACCGCGAGCACGCCGCGCTCACCCAACTCGACGCCCTCCTCGCCTCGTCCCCAGCCACGTGCGCCGCTGTCCAAACCGCCCTGGAACGCGCCCTCCACCTCGCTACCCAAATCGCCACCGCGTTCGCCCACGCCCCCGAGGAGATCCAGCGCTGGTCACAAACCTTGCAGCGCAACTGCGCCGACCATCTCGCGGACTGGCGCCTCTTGGCTCCGTCGTTGCCCCCGTCCGCCCTGCTCGCAGCGTTCCCGACCTTGCGCCAGCTCGCCGAATCCGACACCTCGTCGGCCTCCGGCATCTGCGCCCGCGAGCGTCTCGTCACCCTCGAGGCGCTGGCGCAGCAGTGCGACCGTTTCGCCGCGATGGATTTCAGCTTTCTCTTCGATCCGGCGCGCGACCTCTTCGCCATCGGCTACAACGCCACCGACCGCCGGCGCGACCTCAGCTTCTTCGACTTGCTCGCCTCGGAGGCGCGCCTGTGCAGCTACGTCGCCATCGCGCAGGGCCAGGTGCCGCAAGACCACTGGTTCTCGCTCGGCCGGCTCCTTGTCGCGTCCCACGGCGATCCGATCCTCGTTTCGTGGAGCGGCTCGATGTTCGAATACCTCATGCCGCTGCTCGTGATGCCCTCCTACGAAAACACGCTGCTCGACCACACCTGCATCGCCGCCGTCCGCCAGCAAATCGCCTATGGCGAGACTCGTAACGTTCCGTGGGGCATCTCCGAATCCGGCTACCACCGCACCGACGTGCATCAGAACTACCAATACCGCGCGTTCGGCGTGCCCGGCCTCGGTCTGAAACGTGGCCTCGCTCACGATCTCGTGATCGCCCCCTATGCGAGTGCGATGGCGCTCATGGTCGCCCCGCAGGAGGCGTGTGAAAATTTGCAACGGCTCGCCGCCGACGGCCGCGAGGGGGCTTACGGTTTCTACGAAGCCGTGGACTACACGCCGTCGCGTCTCCCGCCCGACGAGACCAGCGTCACGATCCGCTCCTTCATGGCGCATCACCAGGGCATGAGTCTCCTCGCCCTGCTCTATCTGCTGCACGACCGCCCGATGCAGCGGCGCTTCATGGCGTGCCCGCTCCTGCGTGCGACCGATCTGCTGCTCCAGGAACGCGTGCCCAAAGCAGCCGCGAGCGTGCTCACCGGCGACTTGGAACTTGAGGAGTCGCGCAAGCTCACCAGCGACGCACGCGATAACACCCGCACGCTCACGAATCCGTCTCCCGCCGTTCCCGAGGTCCACTTGCTTTCCAACGGCCGCTACCACGTCGCCCTCACGAGCGCCGGCGGCGGCTACAGTCGGTGGCGCGACCTCGCCCTCACCCGTTGGCGCGAAGATGCCACGCGTGATTGCTGGGGCACGTTCATCTATCTGCGCGATATCCCCGCCGCCGAAGTCTGGTCCGCGGCCCACCAGCCCGTGCGTCGCGCGACCAAACACTACGAAGCAATTTTCACCCAGGGCCGCGCCGAGTTTCGCCAACGCCACCTCGGTCTCGAAATCCACACCGAGATCAGCGTCTCGCCGGAGGACGACGTGGAGTTGCGTCGCGTCACTCTGTTCAACCGTTCGCCCGTCACGCGCATCATCGAGCTCACCAGTTACGCCGAGGTCGTCCTCGCCACCGCCGCGTCCGATGCCGCGCATCCCGCGTTCAGCAATCTCTTCGTGCAAACCGAATTCGTGCGCGATCCCTCCGCGATTCTCTGCACGCGCCGCGCCCGGTCGCCCGACGAAAAGCCCCCGTGGCTTCTGCACCTCATGGCCGGCGCCGGCGGCGAACAGGGCGAAATCTCCTGCGAGACGGATCGCGCCCGTTTCGTCGGTCGCGGTGGAAATTCCTCGCGCCCCGCCGCGCTCGAACATCCCGGCCCGCTCTCCAATACCGCCGGCTCCGTCCTCGATCCCATCGTCGCGCTGCGCCGCACCGTCACGTTGCCCCCGAACGAATCCGCCGTCATCGACTTCGTCCTCGGCGCCACCGATACTCGCGCCCAGGCCCTCGCCCTCGCCGCGAAATACCAGCACGCGCGCATGGGCGACCGCGCCTTCGAACTCGCGTGGACGCACAGTCAGGTGGCGCTCCGCCAGCTCAACGCCACCGAGGCCGAGGCGCAGCTCTACAGCCGTCTCGCCAGCGCCCTCCTCTACGCCGACCCCTCGCGGCGCGCCTCCGCGAATATTCTCAGCGCCAACCGTCGTGGCCAGAGTGGACTCTGGGCTTACGGCATTTCCGGCGACGCACCTCTCGTCGTCCTCCACATCAGCGACTCTGCGAAAATCTCCCTCGTCCGCCAACTCATCCAAGCTCACGCCCTGTGGCGTATGAAAGGCCTCGTCTCCGAACTCGTCATCGTGAACGAAGACGTTTCCGTCTACCGCCAGTCGCTCCAAGATGAAATCACCAGTTTGATTTCCTCGGGCATCGAAGCCCAGATGCTCGACAAACCCGGTGGCATCTTCGTCCGTCGACTCGAACAAATTCCGTCCGAGGATCGCGTGCTCTTGCAGTCCGTGGCCCGCATCGTCCTCGACGACGAGGACGGCACCCTCGCCGAACAATTGGACCAGCGCCGCATCGTGGAGCTGCCCGTCCCCGCCCTCGTGCCGACGCGCTCCGCCCTGCCCGTCCCGCCGCGCGCCCTGCCGCCGCGCGAACTCATCTTCGCCAACGGCCTCGGCGGCTTCACCCGCGACGGCCACGAATACGTCATCACGCTCGCGCCCGGCCAGGTGACGCCCGCGCCGTGGGTCAACGTCCTCGCGAATCCGACCTTTGGCACCGTCGTCTCCGAAAGCGGTGGCGCCTACACGTGGGTGGAGAACGCCCACGAGTTTCGCCTCACCCCGTGGAACAACGACGCCGTTCAAGACACGTCCGGCGAAGCGCTGTATCTGCGCGACGAGTACACCGGCCAGGTCTGGTCGCCCACGCCAGCCCCTGCGCGCGGCGCTACGCCCTACGTCATCCGCCACGGCTTCGGCTACACGGTGTTCGAACATACGGAAAACGGCATCGCCTCCGAGCTGTGGATCTACGTCGCCATGGACGCGCCCGTGAAATTCGCCGTGCTCAAAGTGCGCAACGTCTCCGGCCGCCCGCGCCGTCTCTCCGCCACCGGCTATTGGGAATGGGTCCTCGGCGATCTCCGCGCCAAGAGCCTCCTCCACGTGCAAACCGAGCTCGACCTCAAGACCGGCGCGCTCCTCGCGTGCAATCTCTACAACACCGAGTTCCCCGGCCGCATCGCCTTCGTCGACGTCAACGACACCACGCGCACCCTCACCGGCGACCGCAAGGAGTTCATCGGTCGCAACGGCAGCCTCGAACAACCCGCCGCCCTCAAACGCGCCCGCCTCTCCGGCAAAGTCGGCGCCGGCCTCGATCCCTGCGCCGCGCTCCAAGTCGCCTTCGATGTCGCCGACGGCCAGGAACGCGAGATCACGTTTCGTCTCGGCGTCGGTCGCTCCCTCGACGATGTCCAGCGCCTCGTTTTGCGTTTCCGCCGCGCCGACGCCAGTCGCGTCGCCCTCGAAGGCGTGTGGGCGCACTGGAACCGCACACTCGGTGCCGTGAACGTGGATACGCCCGACCCCGCCGTGAACGTCATGGCCAACGGCTGGTTGCTCTACCAAACGCTAAGCTGCCGCGTCTGGGGCCGCACCGGCTTCTACCAATCCGGCGGCGCCTACGGTTTCCGCGATCAGTTGCAGGATGTGATGGCGCTCGTCCACGCCGAGCCCGCGCTCACCCGCGAACACCTGCTTCGCGCCGCCGCGCACCAATTCCACGAGGGCGATGTGCAACACTGGTGGCATCCTCCGGCCGGCCGCGGCGTCCGCACGCATTTCTCCGACGACTTCCTCTGGCTGCCCTACGTCACCTGCCGCTACGTCACGACGATCGCCGACACGGGCGTCCTCGACGAAAAAATCCCGTTCCTCACCTCGCGTCCCGTGAAGCCGGACGAGGAGGCCTTCTACGATCTGCCGAACCGCTCCGACGAAACCGGCACACTCTACCAACACTGTGTGCGCGCCATCGAGCGCGGCCTTAAGTTCGGTGAACACGGCCTGCCCCTCATCGGCTGTGGCGATTGGAACGACGGCATGAACCTCGTCGGCCACGGCGGCCGCGGCGAAAGTGTGTGGCTCGCATTTTTCCTCTACGATGTGCTCACGCAATTCTCCGCGCTTGCCCGCTCTCGCCACGACACCGCGTTTGCGGACCGCTGCGTCGAACAGGCACAGTTGCTCCAGGGAAACATCGAGCGCCACGCCTGGGACGGCGCGTGGTATCGCCGCGCCTACTTCGACAACGGCGAGCCCCTCGGCTCTGCCGGCAACCCCGAGTGCCAGATCGACTCGCTCCCACAAAGCTGGGCCGTGCTCAGCGGCGCCGGCGATCCACTCCGCGCGCGCACCGCGATGCAGTCCGTCGATCAACGCCTCATCCGCCGCGACGCTCGGCTGATCCAGTTGTTCGACCCGCCCTTCGATCAATCGCCGCTCAATCCCGGCTACATCAAAGGCTACATTCCCGGCGTCCGTGAAAACGGCGGCCAATACACCCACGGCGCGATCTGGACCGCGATGGCCTTCGCCGTGATGGGCAACGGCGACCGCGCGTGGGAACTCTTCAACCTGCTCAACCCCGTCAATCACGGTGCGACGCCGGCGGAAATCGCCACCTACAAAGTCGAGCCCTACGTCGTCGCCGCGGATGTTTACGCGGTCGCTCCGCACACCGGCCGCGGCGGCTGGACCTGGTATACGGGCTCTGCTGGCTGGATGTATCGTCTGCTCATTGAGACGCTGCTCGGCGTAAATTTGGAAGGCGATCAACTCCGCCTGACGCCCCACCTGCCAAGCGCATGGCCGAGCTACAAGCTCCGCTACCGCTACCGCGAGACCACCTATCACATCACCATCGCGCGCCTCGCCGCCTCCTCACCCGCCACGACCATCCTCACCGTCGACAATCAGGAAATCACCGGCTCCGTCCTTCCCCTCCGTGACGATCGCATTGAGCACACCGTCACCTTCCAAATCCGCTGATACGCCCCCGCAGAGCACGGCCTACCTCCCGCTCCAGCAAAACACTCCGGATACTCCCCTTCCCTCTCCGCCACAGAACTTCGGTCGTTCACTTCAACGCCACCGCGCCGCTCGCCACGTCGCGAAACGAAGCCACCCCGATATCGCTCCGGCTCGCCAGCCACGCTCCGACGTCGTGCAGCACGTCGATGAACTTATCGTCCGGCACGCCGCCGCGAAAATACTCCCACCAGTGCGTCACGAGCACCGTCACCGCACGACTCTCCACCGCGCGCTGCACCGCGGTGAGCATCTCCGCATACGGCCGATGAAACGATAGCAAGCAGCCCGGATGGCTCATCAACGCCACTCCGCCCGCGCGCCAATGCGGGCGCCTGTTCAGTTTTTTCTCCGCATACTCGGGCCACCAGCGCAGCGGCACCCGGCCCGCTTCAAACCACCCGGTCGAGATCACGGCGAAACGTTCGGCCACTTCCAGATACGCCGCGCGCGATATGCGATCGTAGGGCGCGACAAACGCTACTGGCCGCGCAAACCCCGCTTCGCGCAATCCCGCCGCCCCCCGCTCCAGCCGCCGCACCAAGTCCTCGCGGTCCGTGCTGCCAAACTCGAGGTAGTCGTGGTGACACCCGTGTTGCATGACATGGTAGCCCGTCTCGGCGCAAAGATAGTTCGTGAGCACACGATTGTCCGCCATCGGTGCCAGCGCAGTGTCGGGACCACGCCCCGCGGTGAGGAAGCCCTCGATATTTCCGTCCGGCGTTCTCACCCGCGTGTTCACCTCCGGGATCACCGCGAGATTCACCGGCATGCCACGATCGAGAAAGGGCCGGTAGAGCCGTTCGAGACAGGCGCGCGGCGTAAACGCGCAGGTATCGTCGTCACGCAGAATGACGATGTGTTTTTTGTTCGATAAGTTCGGCATAAAGTCGCTTCACCCGCCCGGCGAGCAGAGCCGTGTCGTAGTTCGCTCTTACCTTCGCGCGCCCCGCGGCGCCCCGCGCCACGCCTCCGGCCGGGGCCTCCAGCAGAGCATCGACCGCCGCGTGAAACTCCGCCGGCGCGTCCAGTCCGAACAGCCATCCGTTCACGCCCTCTTCCACCAACGCCTTGGCGCCCGAGGTCCGCGTCGCGATCACCGGCGTGCCCGCCGCCCACGCTTCCAAAATCACGATGCCAAACGTCTCCGACACCGAGGGCAGCACCACCGCGCGCGCCACCTGCAAAAGCCCGATCAAGCGCGGATCGCCCGGCGGCAGATTTCCAGCCCAGCACACCTTCGCGTCCAATCCCTCCCGCGTCACCCGCGTCCGCAGTGTGTCCCCATATTCCGGATTCATGCACGCGCCCACGAACACCACCAGCACCCCCGGATGCCGCCGCACGAGGTCCGCCGTCTGCGCGATGAGCCACTCCTGGTTTTTCACCGCATCGATCCGCCCCACCACGAGCAGCACCGGCCGGCCGCACAGCTCGGGAAACGCTTTCCGCGCCGCCGCCCGTTGGTCTCGCGCAAAACTCGCCGCTGGCACCCCATGCGGCTGCACCACCACGCGCCGGTCCGGATGGCGTTCGCGAATCAGCGCCGCCTCGCGCTCGTTCACCGTCAGAATCGCATCCGCCTCGTCGAACAGGTGGCGCGCCCGCAGCATCCACCCGAACGGCTTCCCCCAATCCCACCCGCCCGCCGCCGACCGGCTCAGTCCAGCACGCACCGCCACCGGCAGATCATACGCCCCGCCGTGCACGCTCAGCACAAACGGCACGCGTCGCGCGCGCGCCACCACGTGCCCCGTTGCGCCGAGTCGCCCGAGCGCGTGCGAATGAATCACGTTCAACCCCGGCTCGCGCCACAGCGCCCGCATTAGTTCGAAAGACATCACATTCCCGCCCACGGCCACCATCTGCCGTTTCCGCGCCTTAGAGATGCCCCACACCGACACGAACGCACGAAACCGCCGCACCGCGCAGCCGACCGCCACCAGCGGATCAGCCAGCACTGCGCCGACCGACGACGATTGCTCCAAGCGCGGCGCATAGACCACCGAATCCACACCTTGCCCGGCAAACCCGGCTGTCAGCCGCTCGATGGCCGTCTCCGTCCCGCCCCACTGGGCCGGATCGTATTTCCGAAGAATGTGAGCGACGCGCATCGGTTACCTCCTCACCGCGACGAGTGCCCCGGGCCGCACCTCCGCCACCCGCAACGCCTCACCTGCCACAAATTCCGCGAGGCGTTTTTCCCTGCGTGCCTGCAAGCGCACTGCCGTCAAACTCGCGAGCGCACCGAGCAGAATATAAAACGTAAACAGAATCGGCGCCTGCCGATACGTCCACTCCGTCAGACTCTGCCCGAAGATTCCGCAGGTCGCGAAAAATAGTCCGACGCCCATCACGCGCAGCGGATCTTCCCGCGGCAGCGGCAAAAACGCCGCACCCATAAAGAACCACCGCACCCACAGCGCCGCGAAGAGGAGCAGCCCCGGCACGCCGAGCTCACCAAGCGTCAACGCCGCGAGATTGTGCGCCGGCGCCGCGAGGTAGGAGTCGGCAAACAGCTCCTCATCTTCCGTGCCGTAAACCGACGTGAGATACGCGTAGTCCACAAAACGAAAACCCAATTTCGCGCCGTAGGTTTGGCTGACATGGTAGGACCAGTTGTTCAGCCCGACGCCAAAAAAGTGGTCGGTCGCGAGCATCGAGGCCAGGCGCAGATAGATCCCGCGCCCGTCCACTGTCGGATCGAGATACTCTTCTTGCAGCGAGGCCTCCGCGTAGCGCTCCTGCATCTTCGTCCACGATCCCGCCACGAGGGCCACTGCGCCGAACACCAGCAGACTGCGCACAATGATTCGGCTCGGTGTCAGCTTCCACGACGCACACGTCGCGATCGTGCCGAGCACCACCGCCCCGAGCACCGGAATCCCCGCGCGCGAAAACGTCAGGCCCAGACCGATTGTGCCCAGTGCCGCCGCCGCCGCGCAGATCCAGCGCAGCCCGCGCGTCCACCCCGCATACGCCCCCGCCACCAGCGGCGGCACCGTCATGCAGAGATACATCGAAAGGCTGTTCGCGTGATCCAGCGTGCCCGCTACCCGGTCGAGTCGCGTGATGAAGCGTTGTTTCACCGCCCAGATGCCCTCGAATCCCACCGCGCACGCCAACGCGATCAACAACAACGTCCACTCGCGCTTCGTCCGCACATACGCCGCCGCCGCGAGAAACACCACGAGAGCCGAAACCATCTTCGACAGTTCGTAGGTCCCGAAAATCTTCGGTTGCGACACCACAACCGACACCACCGCATACACCAAATACAGCAGCAGCAGGCCGAGACTCGCCGGCCAAAACCACCGCGGCTTCTCCGTGCCCCGCCCCACCAGACAGCCCACCAGCAGCCCAAACGCGACGATCACCAGCAGCGTCACCTGAATGCCCCGCGTCGTCCCGCGATACCACGCCTGGCTGAAAAAATTCACGTCCATGCGCTCCGCGAGCACCGCGAAGCACACCATAAAAAAGAAGAATGCATCGCGCACCCGCTGCGACCACGTCGCGAGCACGGCCGCCCCGACCGTGAGCAACGGGATCAACACCAGCGCTAGCGCGTGCGAAAATTTCATCCCGCCTTCGCCCGCGGACCCTTGGTCGCGCGCAACAGAATGTTTGTCGGCACAAAAAAGTCCCGCACCGGCTGCCCCATTCCGCAGGTCTCGATCCGGATGTCCTGAAATCCCGCTTTCGCCGCGATGCGCGTGAGCGTGTTGTTGGTGTAAAAGCGGATGTGCGGATTCGACGGCGCGAAATGCACGTCCCATTTGAAGAGCGCGATCAGCACGTTCTTGAAGGTGCCGTGATAGGGCACCGTCACCAGCAGCCGCCCACCCGGCTTGAGGATGCGGTGCATCTCGCGCAGCGCAAGTTCCGGGTCGAACAAGTGCTCCAGCACCTCCGAACACCACGCGACTTCGAACGTGCCATCCGGATACGGAATGCGCTCCGACAGGTCGTGCTGCACGAATTTTATCCCGGGAAAATTCTTGGTGTTCTCCGCGATCTGCCCCGCGGAGATGTCGATTGCCGTCACATCGGAAAACTTTTTTGCAAGGTCCGTCGTAAACGAGGCGTCTCCGCAGCCCACCTCGATCACCGGTGTCGTCGGCGGCAGGTCGCGCAGCTCCGCCGTCATCCAGCGGCGGAAGTTCGGCGCGTAACCGTAGGTCGCTCCGGAGAAAGTTTTTTTGCCCTCGGACCAGTAGGTCTCGTAGTAGCTTTTGATTTGGGGGACGTTGTCGCTCATAAATTTTCCTGCGTTTATTTGCCCGCGACCGGCATCGCCGGCCTGTCCGCGCGCACTGTTTTCGGCCAGTAGTTGGCTACACCGCGCCGAAGAAACCGCGCCGCCTGCCAGCACGCCACGAGCGTCACACCGAAGCCCGCCAGCGCCGCCGGAAAATGCGTGATCTGCTGCGCGCCGCGCATCTGCGCGAGCCGCCGCCAGCGGAAACCCAAAATCCCGGGAAACAGCCGCCAGAACACCGCCGTGCGCTCGACGTGCGCATTGATGAGCCGCTTCAACCAATCGGGATCGTCCGCTTCGAGCCGTTGCAACGTCACCGCGAGATTCGCGCGGTCCCGCTCCGGGAGCGTCTGCAAATATTCGACGATCACATACACCGTGGCCTGCCCGATCATCTGCCGCTTCTGGTTGTTCAACACATCCGCCACCGTGAGGTAGGGATCGTAAAGATGCGTCGCCGCGCGCACCGAGACGACTTTTGTCGGATCGAGCGGCGCGCGGAAAAAATTGGTGCAAATCGCGGCCTTGAAGAATCCGTCGTCATTCGCGAGCACGTCGCGCGGCAAGTAGAGGTTGCGGGCGATCTCCGCGCGCAGGCAGTAGAGCATGCCGTTGAGCCGCCCCGCGATTGTGCCTGTCATCTCCGACGTCGCGAGCGAGAGCCGCTCCCGCAGCGTCGGCCGCTCTCTGTCCGCCACGCGCTTTACCGGAGTGTCCGACGCTCCGCCCAGCCGTGGATTTCGCGCCAGTTCATCCAGCACGAGTTCGAGCGTGTCGGCTCGGTCAAAAACAATGTCCGCATCCATCAGACAGATGTAGCGCGCCTCGCGCGCGGAGAACTCATGCACGAAGCGGTTCCACGCGTTGTTTCGTCCCGGCGTCGCGATGTCCTCGACGCGCGCCAGCAGTCCGCGCCGCGCCGGATGCTCGCGATTCATTTTCGCAAAGATTCCCCCGGCCACCGCCACCGTGCGGTCCGTGCAGCCGTTCGCGAGGCAGACGATTTGGCATCGTTCTCCGCGGGCCGCGAGCCGGGCGAAAATGGTCTGACCGAACAGCGACTCCAGCATCGGGACAATCGCGGTCTCCTCATTCCACGCCATGATCCCGATCGAGAGCGTGATTTTGTTCTCGGGCAGTGGAGGTGTCATGCGGTGCGGTGAGCTGCCCCACAGTCTGCCCGAAGGTCTCTCGCCGCGGCAGTGGGTCATCACCCCATTCCTGCTGCCCGCCCCGCGTGCGACACTGCGGAGCATGGCCGAACCGCCCGTCAGCATCATCTTGCGCTCGTTCAACGAAGCGTGGGCTCTGCGTGAGACGCTCCCGGCCCTCGCGGCCCAGCACCACCGCAACTGGGAACTCATCGTGTTCGACTCCGGCTCTACCGACGGCTCGGTCGAACTGATTCGCGCCGCTGCCCCCCGTCACTTCGTGCAACTTCTCCCGCACGACTACCGTCCCGGCCGCGTGCTCAATACAGGTATGAAACTCTCGTCGCACGAGCGCGTGATTTTTCTCAACGCCGACGCCACCCCGCAGAGCCGCGACTGGCTCGGGCCGCTCGTCGCCGCCCTCGCCGATCCCCGCGTCGCCGCCGTGTTTGGCCGGCAAATCCCGCGCCCCGACTGCACCGCCGCCTTCGCCCACGACTACGAGCGCTGCTTCGGCGAGCCCCGCGAATCCGCCGGCTGGGATCACTTTTTCAGCATGGTGAGCAGCGGTCTGCGCCGCGATGTCTGGGCCCAGCGTGGCTTTCGCGAGGCGATGCAATATTCCGAGGACGATGAATACACCCGCTGGTGCCGCGCCGAGGGTTATCGCATCGCCTACTGTCCGGAGTCGGTCGTCATGCACTCCCACAACTACACCCCGCGCCAGGCCTACAAACGCAGCTTCGGCGAAGCCTGGGCCCTCGCCGCGGTATGGCGCGGCGCCGCCCGGGAAATAAATTTTCCGCGCACCGTTATCCTCGGCTGGCTGCGCGAGGCGTGGGGGGATTTCAACTACTGCCGCCGCACCGGCCGCCTCGGCCAATGGTCCGGCACGCTCGCCATTCGCGGGCACCAACGCCTCGGCCGCCTCCACGGTTTCCGCGCCGGCTGGCAGATGCACCGCATCGATCACGTGCTATGAGCGCATCGCCCTTCGCTACCTCCCCGCGCTTCACCCTCGACGGCGACGCCGCCCTCGAGACGCATCTCGCGCAAACGTGCGCGCGCGTCGTCAGCGGTATCCGTGGTCTGGTGCCGGCGTCGAAGTTCGAGGCCGTCCTCCTCGGCGGCGGTTACGGTCGCGGCGAGGGCGGCGTGCTGCGCGGTCCCGGCGGCGACCGCCCCTACAACGACCTCGAATTCTACGTGGCCCTCCGCGGCAATCGCCACGTCAACGAACTCCGCTACCATCGCCGCCTCGCCGTGCTGGGCGAAATCCTCACCCAACTCGCCGACGCCGAGATCGAATTCAAAATCACCTCGCTCGCCGAGTTGTCCGCGCAGCCCGTGAGCATGTTCACTTACGATCTCGTTGCGGGTCACCGTCTCTGGAGCAATGCGCCCGTGCCCCACCTGTCGGGCTGCGAAAGCCATCGCTTCGCCGGCAGTATCCCGATCTTCGAAGCGACTCGCCTCCTGATGAACCGCTGCTCGGGCCTGCTCTTCGCCCGGGCCGAACTCGACCGCCCGACGCTCGCACCCGTCGCCGCCGATTTCGCCCGTCGCAATATCGCGAAAGTCCAGCTCGCCTGCGGGGACGCCGTGCTCACCTCCCGCGGTCGCTATCACTGGAGCTGCCGCGAACGCCATCATCGCCTCGCCCAGCTCGACGAATACGGCCCCTCCCCTTGGCTCGATGCCGTGCTCCGTCACCACGCCGTCGGCGTAGATTTCAAGCTTCATCCCAACTCCGACGCGCTCCCGCCCACCGCCCTCGCCACGCTCCACCGCGAGGTCACTGCCCTCGCGCTCCAGACGTGGCTCACCCTCGAATCCGCGCGCCTGCACTGCGAGTTTCCTTCCGCGCGCGCCTACGCTGAGACTTCCGCTAACCTCTGTCCCGACACGCCGCTCTTCCGCAACGTCGCGCTGAATTTTCGCGCCAACCGCTTTCGCTTCCGCGCCCATCCCAGCCCGTCGCGCCACCCGCGTCAGCGAATTTTCCGCGCGTTGGCGCTGCTGCTTTGGGAGCCCGCCACGTTCACCGATCCCGCATTGCGCCACCGCCTCGCGACCGAACTCGGCGCACCCGCACCCGATTTTCCCGCCGCCCTCGCCGCCTACCGCGCGCTCTGGGCCCGCGTCCACTGACGAACGGAGATCGGAGCACTCCATCCGTTCGTCATTCCGGTTGTCCGCGCCAGCTCCCGGCCCACAAAAAAAAGCTCCGGAGAAATTCTCCGGAGCTCTGGGTGCGGCCGATCGAGTTATCTCCGATCGGCACACAGCATAATTTTCGCTCAGGGCGCGTCGTAAACCTCGACGAGCGCGACACCGGTCGTGTTCGCGGCACCGGTGACCTGCACCGTGTAGGCTCCCGGTTGCAGCGTGAGGAGCAGCGCGGCGTCTTTGCTACCGGCCGGCAGCGCAAACGCCCCGACTTGCGCAAACGCTGCGTTCAATTCCGCGACGGGGGTGGTGCTGGCTCCCCAGTCGTCGTTGTTCGCTACCCGCGTGCTGCCGGAGAAGACCGCGATCGCCGGGTCACTCAGCGTGCCCGTGACGCCATACGCTGTCAGGCCGGGGCCGATACCACGGATGAGCACGGTCTTCGGCGCATTGCCCGCGATGTAGAATCCGGCGATGAGCGTGCCTTCGCCGGTGGTAACGTTCATCCGGGCCGAGACATTGATGAGGCGCGCGGCGGCCGAGTTGTCAGTGTCGTAGATTTCCGTGAGCGCGACGCCCGTCGTGCTGTTCGGGCGGACCATGCTCGCCGTGTGGGCGCCGTTGTTAAGCGTGATCTGCACCGCCGCGTCCCGACTGCCGTTCGGAAGTGCAAACGCGCCCACCCGGGCGGCCGTTGCCGTGACGACGGCACTTTGGTCCTGCCCGTTCGCGGCGGTCTGCCAGTTGTCATTCGCGATCAGCGCCACGCCGTCGCCGCCGTAGACCGTGAGCATCGGATCGGCGAGAGCGTTCACGATGCCATAGGTCGTCAACGTCGGGCCGATGGCCCGCACGAGGAGATTTTTGTTATTCCCCGCCACCACGAAGCCCACGATCAGCGTCTGGTCGCCGGGACCGGAAATCGCGCGGGCCGAAAAGTTGGTGATGCGGCTGGAGGCAGCCGTGGAGATCGTGATCGTCAACGTCGCCGTGCCCGTGCCCGCGCTATTGGTGGCGCCGATCATGACGACGGATGTGCCCGTAGCCACCGGGATGCCGGCGATGGTGCCGGTCGTGGCATTCAGCGTCAGGCCGGTGGGCAATCCGCTGGCGCTGTAGCCGGTCGGCGAACCTGTCGCGGTGATGAGGTAAGTGGCGAAATCGTTGCCCGGCGTTCCGGCAGCGGTCGCTGCGCTTGTGATGGTCGGCACGACAATCGCGGGGCCTTCGGCGGAAATCACGATTAACAATGTCGCCGTGCCGGCGCCGCGGGCGTTCGTGGCCGTAAGCGCGACAAACCACGCGCCGACTTCGGTGGGAGTGCCCGTGATGGCGCCGCTTACCCGGTTAACACTCAGGCCGGGAGGAAGATTAGTGGCGTTATAGTCGGTGGGGACGCCGGTGGCCTCGATCAAATACGTGACAAACGGGACGCCGATCTTGCCCGACGTATTCGTCGTGCTGGGACTGGTGATCGTCGGAATGAGACCGGGCGCCGCGACTGTCAGGGTGAGAAACGCCGTGTCGGTGCCCACGCTGTTGGTGGCCGAGAGCGTCACAACCGTCGTGCCCGCCGTCGTCGGCGTGCCGGTGATCGCACCGGTGACGGTGTTGAGACTCAATCCGGCAGGCAGTCCGGCCGTGCGATAACTCGTGGGCACGCCCGTCGCCGTGGTGAGATAGGAGAGCGACACACCGACCGTGCCCGCCGCGTTCGTCTGGCTCGTGATGATCGGAGCCAGGGTCGCAGGTTCGATGATGATCGTCAGCAAACCGCTGCTGGTGCCCGCGCCATTGGTGGCGCCGAGAGTGACGACCGACGTGCGCGCCACGGTGGGCGTGCCCGTGATGGCGCCGGTGGTCGTGTTTAAAGACAAACCGGTCGGAAGTCCCGAGGCGCTGTAGCTCGTGGGCGAACCGGTGGCGGCGACAGCAAACGTGGCAAACGGCGTGCCGGCCGTGCCGGTCAGGTCGGTCAAACTGGAAAACACCGGCGCCGTCCCCGCCGCCGCGACCGTGATCGTCAACGTTGCGTTGCCCGTCCCGAGTTCGTTCGTGGCGGTGAGCGCGACCTTCGTGATCCCGGCCGTCGTCGGCGTGCCGGTGATGGTGCCGTTGCCCGCGTTAAAATTCAGACCGGCCGGCAGACCCGACGCGGTAAAGCTCGTGGGCTGCCCCGTGGCCGCGAGCGTGTAGGTGGCCGACGCGCTGCCGACGGTGCCCGGCGCCGTGGCCGCACTCGTAAACACCGGCGCGGAGACCGCCGGAACAATGACAATCATCAGCGTAGCGGTGCCCGGTCCAACCGAGTTGGTGGCCGTGAGCGCTACGAACCAGATGTCCGATTTGGTCGGCGTGCCCGTGATAATTCCTGTCGCGCCATCGAAAATCAGGCCCGGCGGCAGATTCACCGCCGTGATCGTCGTCGGCAGTCCCGTCGCCGCGATTCGATACGGCGTAAACGGCGTGCCGACAGTGCCACTCACAAAGACGGCGATGGGACTCGCGACGATCGGCGCAAGATTCTGGCCCGCGACCGTGATCGTAAATTTTGAGCGACCTGTTCCCGTGCTGTTCGTGGCACTGAGGTTCGCGATCGAGATCCCCGATGCGACCGGCGTGCCCGTAATCACTCCGCTTGAGGCGTTGATGGCCAACCCGACTGGTAGGCCGGTCGCCGCGTAACTCGTGGGCGCATCCGAGGCTTTCACTTGAAAACTGAACGACGCTCCGACTGTGGCGGCGGCCGAAAGCGGAAAATTCGTGATGGCAGGTGTGGCGGCGCGGAGCTGGGCGCCGGCCACGACAGCGCAGGCCGCCAGGGCCGACGTAAGGATGGTGCGGAGTTTCATAGGATTGTGATGCTGGAGTAAACGGCCTGACCGAAATTCGATCGCGGGAAACGCAGACGGAGCGGTCGTAGTGGCGAGACACTACCTTGGCGGCTTCCGCGCCGCTATGGGGTGAAGCGAGTAGCTGCATCGTATCCGCTTTTCGGAAACGCCAGATCGGCTTGCGGCATTTACCGGCTTTTACCGCTCACGGCGGTGGACTTCCGAACCCCGCCCCCCCACTGCTCGCCACATTCCATGCAACCGAACGCCGAATTCCGGTTCCAAGCCGACTCCGCTCCCTACTTCAACTCCCCTCCGTGAAAATTCTGTTCCGTCCCGCCAGCGTGTTCGCCGGGACGCTTTTGCACCGTCCGTGCCGCGCCTTGCTCGCCGCCCTGGTTATCGCGCTCTCACTCGCCGCGGCGACCGCCAGCGAACTCGCCTACGTCAACCTCACGCTCCCGCTCGTCGGCGATCATACGCTCCACATCCTGGCGCCCACCACGCTCGAGTTGAAACGCCTCAACTCCAAGCCGTCCATCGCCGCGCCCGTCGACAGCTGGGACTTCGTCGATGCCAACGGCACGTTCTCCGCCCCCACGCCCGCGCAATTCGCCGTCACGGTCGATAGCGTCCCCGCCACCGTCACTGCCGTCGGCTTCAAGCGCCGTCCGCTCTACGCGCCCGTTCTCACCCGCGATCTGCGCATCGAAAACAGTCTCTACCTCCAACTCGCCGTCGCCGTCGCGCCTGACCAAGTCGTCACGGTTACAAACCCCGGCGCCTCACTCTGGCCCGCGACGCACACTTACTCCGCCACCGCCGCCCCGCTCCGTTATAGCCCCGCGATTCACGTGAACCAGGAGGGCTACGTCCCCGGACTCCCGAAACGCGCCATGATCGGCGCCTACCTCGGTGATCTCGGCGAACTCAACGTCTCCGCCTCCGTCGGCTTCACGCTCGTCACCGCTGGCACCAGCACCGTCGTCCACACCGGCGCGCTCACGCTGCGCGCCGACGTCGGCTACGTTTACACGCCGACGCCCTATCAACGCGTGCTCGCCGCCGACTTCAGCACCTTCACCACACCCGGCCGCTACCAACTCGTCGTCGCCGGCCTCGGCGCCTCGCTCCCTTTCGCGATCCACGAGGGCGTCGCGATGAGTTTCCTCCGCACCTACGCCCTCGGCCTCTACCACCAGCGCTGCGGCGCCGACAACGCCCTGCCCTTCACGCGCCACACGCACGCCGCCTGCCATCTCGCGCCCGCCGCCGTCCCGTCACCGCAGGGCAACTACACGTTCACCTGGTCCACCATCTCCGGCAAAAACGGCGACTTCGCCACCAATCCCCGCCACACCGCCCCCCAGCTCAACGGCGAGGCCGCTCAGCTCTACCCGTTCGTCACGCAGGGCACCGTCGATGTCTCCGGCGGCCACCACGACGCCGGCGACTACAGCAAATACACCACCAACAGCGCCGCGCTCACGCATCTCCTCGTCTTCACCGCCGATGCGATTCCCGGCGCCGGCGCGCTCGATAACCTCGGCCTCCCCGAGAGCGGCGACGGCATCAGCGACATCTTGCAGGAGGCGAAACGCGAGGCCGACTACCTCGCGAAAATCCAGGACGCCGACGGCGGCTTCTACTTCATCGTCTATCCGCGCAACCGCGAATATGAGTCCAACGTGCTGCCCGACGCCGGCGACCCCCAGGTCGTCTGGCCGAAAAACACCGTCGCCACCGCCGCCGCCGTCGCCGCTCTCGCCCAGACCGCCTCCTCGCCCCGCTTCAAAGCCGCCTACCCCGCCGTCGCCGCGCTCTATCTGAAAAAAGCGAAACTCGGCTGGCAGTTTCTCCTCAACGCCATCGCCGCCCGCGGCAAAGACGGCGCGTATCAGAAAATCACTTTCTACGGCGACAACTACCTCCACGACGACGAGCTCGCCTGGGCCGCCTGCGAACTCTTCGTCGCCACCGGCGAAGCACAGTATCGCCAAAAGCTCTTCGAGTGGTTTCCCGATCCCAGCGACTCGCTCACCTTCCGCTGGGGTTGGTGGCGCATGTCCGAGGGCTGGGGCAATGCCATCCGCAGCTACGCCTTCGCCGCCCGCACCGGTCGCCTCACCGCCGGCCAGCTCGACGCCACCTACCTCGCTAAGTGCGAGGCGCAGATCGTCTCCGCCGGCGACGACGCGCTCCGCTGGTCAGCCCAAAACGCCTACGCCACCAGTTTCCCCGAGGAGACGAAACGCGTGCAGTCCGCCGGCTGGTATTTCTCCCTCGACCAAGCCTCCGACATGGCCGTCGCCCAACAGATCACGCCCAAGTCCGCCTACCTCGACGCCCTCGTCGGCAACATGAACTACGAGGGCGGCACGAACCCCGTGAACGTCGCCTACCTCACCGGTCTCGGCCAGAAACGCCAGCGCGAGACCGTCAGCCAATACGCCCTCAACGACCGCCGCGTCCTCCCACCCACCGGCATTCCGCTCGGCAACATTCACACCACTTTCGATTTTCTCACGCCCTACGGCACCGAGTTGCGCGAACTCGTTTTCCCCTCCGACGGCCCCGTCACCGCACCCTATCCGTTCTACGATCGCTGGGCCGACACCTTTAATGTCACCACCGAATACATCGGCGTAAACCAGGCCCGCAGCCTCCTCGCCGTCAGTGCGCTCGCCACGCAAACCACCACGCAGTCCCAGCCGTGGCGCTCCGGCACCGCGACGATCACCGCGCCCACCGCCGTCGCCGTCCTCAACGTCCCCACCACCCTCAGCGTGCAGGCCCCTGGCTTCGATCTCACCGGCGCCCGCATCGTCTGGGAAGCGCGCGACCAGGAGCCTGCCTTCGGTCCCACCTACACGATCGCACCGAAAAACAACGGCGCGCAGTGGGTCGAGGTCGAAGTCACCTTGCCCGACGGACGCCGCCTCTTCGCCTCCACGTCCTTCAACGCCAACAGCACCGTCGTCAACTGGGTCGCCGGCACCGTGCCCACCGGCGCCTCGCCGAGCGCCTTCGGTGGCGACTCGTGGACCTGGCTCGCCCCCACACCCGCCACACCCTCCGGTCAACTCGCCCATCGCTCTAACATCGCCGCCGGCGAACACGGCCACCTCTTCGAATACGCCTCGGCCACCGTCCACGTCGGCATCGGCGACGAACTCTTCGCGTGGGTCTACCTCGATCCGCTCAACCCGCCCACCGAGGTCATGCTTACGTGGACCGACACCTCCGCCGAGCACCGCGCCTACTGGGGCGCCAACACCATCACGTGGGGCCTCAACAATTCCCCCGGCCGCCGCTACATGGGCCCGCTTCCGACCCTCGGCCAGTGGGTCCGCCTCGGCGTGCCCGCGAGCGCCGTCGCCCTCGAGGGCAGCACCGTCACCGGCATGGCCTTCGTGCTCGTCGATGGCCGCGCCACGTGGGACACCGCCGGCGTCACGACCGCTGTCGAGCCTCCCGCCGCGCCGACGATCACCACGCTACCGTCGCCGCAAATCACCACCATCGGTGCGAGTGCCACCTTCTCCGTCGTCGCCACCGGCACCGCCCCGCTCGCGTATCAATGGACCAAGCACGGCACCGCCCTCCCCTCCGCAACCTCCGCCACGCTCACGCTCACCAACGCCCAAGCCACCACCGCCGGCGCCTACGCCGTCCTCGTTTCCAACTCCGTCGGCTCCACGCCCTCCGCCTCTGCCGCGCTCACAGTTAACTCCGCCGTCGGCGCACCCACTTTCTCTCTCCACCCGCAAACGCCCACCGCCCTCATCGGCGCCAACCTCACGTTCACCGTCGCCGCCACCGGCACCGCTCCCCTCACCTACCAGTGGAGACGCAACGGCCTCCCCATCGCCGGCGCAACGCTCGCCACCTTCACGCTCACCGCCGTCACGCCCGTCCGCGACAATGGCATCTACCAGGCCGTCGTCACCAACGCCGCCGGCGCCACGCTCAGCGCCGCCGCCTTCGTCAACGTCGCCGTCAGCCCCACGCAACTCGTCGCCTGGGGTGACAACTCCTCCGGCCAATCCACTCCGCCCTCCGCCATTGCCGACGCCGTCTCCGTTTCCTCTGGTGCCGCCCACACCCTCGCACTCCGTGCTGACGGCACCGTCATCGCGTGGGGCGCGAACACCTTCAACCAGTCCACCGTTCCCGCCGCGCTCACTTCCGTCGTCGCTCTCGCCGCCGGCGGCGCGCACTCCCTCGCACTCCGCGCCGACGGCACCGTCATCGCCTGGGGCGCCAACACCTTCGGCCAGGCCACCGTCCCCGCCGGCCTCGCCGCCATCGTCGCCGTCGCCGCCGGCGGCACGCACTCCCTCGCCCTCCGCTCTGACGGCACCGTGATCACGTGGGGCGACAACACCTCCGGCCAAACCACCGTGCCCGCCGGCCTCAGCTCGATCATCGCCCTCGCCGCCGGCGCCGCCCACTCCGCCGCCCTCCGCGCCGATGGCACCGTCGTCGCGTGGGGCTACAACGGCTCCGGCCAAACCACCGTTCCGCCCACCCTCACCGGCGTCACCGCGCTCGCCGCCGGCGACTACCACACGCTCGCCCTCCGCACCGACGGCACCACCGTCGCGTGGGGCTGGAATGGTTACGGCCAAACCGTCGCACCCACCACGCTCAGCCCGCTCATCGCCCTCGCCGCCGGCGGCTCGCATTCCGCCGCCCAAAAAACCGACAGCACTGTGATCGCGTGGGGCGACAATTCCCTCACGCAAACCAATGCGCCCATCGGCCTCGGCAACGTCCTCCGTCTCGCCGCCGGCGCCGCCCACACCGTCGCCCTCCGCGACGCCCGCGCACTGCCCGTCATCGGAACTCAACCCGTCAACCGCTCCGTCCCCCTCGGCCAGCCCGCCACTTTCTCCGTCGTCGCCACCGGCACGCCCGCGCCCACCTACCAATGGCGCAAAGCCGGCGTCCCGCTCTCCGGCGCCACCGCCGCGTCGTTCACGATTCCGGCCGTCACCATTCCCGACGCCGCCACCTACAACGTCGTCGTCACCAACTCCGTCGGCTCCGTCACGAGTGGATCCGTCACGCTCTCCTACGTCAAAATCACGCCCGCGCTCACCTGGCCCACCCCCGCCGCGATCACCTACGGCACCGCCCTCTCCGCGACTCAACTCAACGCCACCGCCACCATCCCCGGCACCTTCTCCTACACTCCGCTCGCCGGCACGGTGCTGGGCGCCGGCCCCGCCCAAGCACTCGCCGTCACCTTCACGCCCACCGACCCCACCACCTACAACAGCGCGACCGCCACCACCGCCCTCACCGTCACTCGTGCGCCCCAACTCATCACCTTCACCGGCCCCGCCGACTCCGCCTTCACCACCGACGCGATCCCGCTCTTCGCGACGTCCAGCTCCGGCCTCCTCGTGGCTTTCACCGTCGTCTCCGGTCCCGCCACCCTCACCGGCAGCTCACTCTACCTGACCGGCCCGGGCACCGTGGTCGTGCGGGCCTTACAAGTGGGCAACACCGACGTCTTCCCCGCCACACCCGTTGACCACACATTCACCGCCTCCCCGAATTTCGCCTCGTGGGCGTTTGCCAAATTCACCGCCCCCGAGCTCGCCGACCTCTCCCGCACCGGCCCCAACGCCGTCTTCGGCCTCGACGGTCTGTCCAACCTCGTCAAATACGCGCTCGGCCTCGAGCCCCGCGTAAACGTCGTCCTCGGCCTGCCCGAGGTGAGCGCTCAAACGCCGAATTGGGTTTTCACCTACACACGCCCCGCCGCCCTCCCCGATCTCACCTACACCGTCGAGTCCTCCACGAACCTCTCCACCTGGACCACCTCCGGCGTCACCCACGAACTCGTCTCGACCGCCGCCGGCCTTGCGACGTGGCGCGCCCGCACTCCCCTCGCCTCTGCGACCAATCTTTTCTTCCGTCTCAAAATCGTCCGCCTCGGCCTCGACACCGCGTGCACGCCTCCGCTCGGCGGCATGACCTTCACCATCCCCTCCGGCCAAACCCGCGCGCTCGCGGTCCCGCTCCTCCACGCTTCGGTCGGCACTGGCGCGATGATCGCCCGCGTCGCCGCCGTGGGTGCCAACTTCCTCGATGTCACCTCCGCCGGCTGGACGCCCGCCGCCCTCAGCACCGCGGCGAATCCCTACTTCGTTCGCTTCCGCACCGGCACCCTCGCCGGCCGCGTTCTGCCCGTCGCCGCCACCGCCAACACCGCCACCCGCGTCTTTCTCTCCAACGACGGCACCGCGCTCACCGCGACTGGCCTCAACGCTGGCGCGCAGGGCGACGTGTTCGAACTCATCCTCGCCGATACGCTCGGCACCCTGTTCAACCCCGCCTCGCTACAGAGCGGCCCAAGTCCCGCCACTACCGACAGCGTTCAAATTTGGAACGGCGTGTCGTGGCTCACCTACTACCGCCACGCTGCCAACAACCGCTGGCAGCGCGACAGCGACTCCACCGCCAGCCCGACGCGCGACACGTTGCTGCTGCGTCCCGACCGCGGCCTCATGTTCACGCGCAACGCCTCCACCGAGCTCAAACTCTACTTCACCGGACGTGTCCCCGACCTCGCGCCCGCCTACTGGCACCTCCGCCCCGGCGTCACGCTTCTCAGCCTCGGCCTCCCCGTCGACACCACACTCGGCGCCCTCGCGCTCCACACGCTCGCGACCGGCTGGCAGAGCGGCGCAAACTACGCCACCGCCGCTGCGACCGCCGATCTCGTGCGCGCGTGGAATGGCGTGTCCTGGCAAACCTACTACTACGACACCACCGGCGCGCGCTGGCAGCGCGAGGGCGATGCGTCTCAGGCGAACCGCAACACGTTCACTCTCCCGGCGGGCCGTCCCGTCATGATTCACCGCCTCACCGCAGCTCCATCCGCGGCCGCCGCCCTCCTCCCGCTTGTCCTGCCCTACACGCTCGCCCCGTAATCGCGGCGAGTAGGTGATTACCCCATACGCACATCGGCCCGCGACCGCTACCATCGTGGGATGACCCGGTTTCTCGCTGTTGCCCTGCTCTCGTTGGGCGCATCCCTCGCCCTCCCCGCCCAAGTGATCGTGTTGGATAATTTTTCCGGCGGCGGCAGCACCGCCGTGATCTCCGGCACCACGTGGGCGAACGCCAACAACGTCCTCTTCAACGGCACCACCATGACCGTCGGCAACACCGCGCTCAACGACAACGGCTGGGGCACCGCGAGCGCCACGATCGATGCCAGTGCGATGACCTTTATCACGGTCGTCGCCCAACTCGACCCGGGTAACCTCGCGCCCTTTTTCGTCATCGGTTTCGAGGACGGCGGCCCCGACGCGGCCGTCTTCTCCGTCTCGACGTTTTCCTTCACGAGCGGCGCGATGACCACCGTGCAGATTCCGATTTCTTCGTGGGGCAACGTGAATCCCACGGCCATCACCGGCTGGACCATCGGTGGCGGCACCGGCGGCGTCGTGGCCTTCCGCATGACGCTCGACAACTTGTCCCTCGGCACCTCCGCCATACCCGAGCCCGGCACCTACGCCGCACTCGTCGGCCTCGGCGCCCTCGGCTTCGCCCTCTGGCGCCGCCGCCCACTCGCGACCTGACGTCGGGCCGCCGATCCCATATCAGACGCCGGGAGCCCCAAAGGGGCGAAAATTTGATAGCCCAAGGCACCGCCTTGGGAAAGAGATTCACCCAAATATGCGAGCCCTGCAGGGGCGACATTCTCCTCCGCGTCTCGCCCCTTCAGGGCGATAAACTCCTTGGCCCTCGACCGCCCGGGGCGTTGCCTCGGGCTGTCGAAGATCGCCTCTTTGGGCTACGGACGCGCCCATCGCACGCCCGCCCGCGCCCCCGCCCGCGCCCCCACCTGCGCCCCCACCCGCGCCGCGCCAAGCGTGCGTGCCACACCGTATTTTTTTCGCGGCGCTCAGGTGCCCGTTTCTTTTTGAAACGGCAGCTCGGCGCGCACCGTCGAGCCGCGCCCGGAAACCGATTCGATCGTCACCGCGCCACCCAGCATTTCGACGCGCTCGCGCATGCCGAGCAGCCCCAGCCGTTTGTTGGTCTTCGCAGAAAGTGCCCGCGCCACGTCGAACGATTTTCCGTTGTCGCGCACCTCCATGCGCACGGCTCCGGAGATTTCGGCAATGTGCACGTCCACGCGACTCGCTTCCGCGTGGCGCACGACATTCGTGAGCGCTTCCTGCGCCACCCGGTAGAGCACCGTGCGCCGGTCGCTGTCCAGCGCTTCGACTCCGGCGAAAGCCGTCAGATGCAGCTTCATGTTCTGGCGGGCCGCGATAGTCTTCATGAAGGCCTGCAGCGCCGGCACGAGCCCGAGATCGTCCAGCACCGGCGGGCGCAGTTCGCGCGCGAATTGGTGCACGGCGTGCACGGATTTTTCCACGAGCCGCTGCGTCTGCCCGATCTTCGCCTTCAGCGGCGGTGCGGCGGCCCCCGCGACGAGGCCGAGGGCGGCGAGTTCCACGTTGATTCCCACCAACGTCTGCACGACGACATCGTGCAACTCCCGGCTGATATGGCGCCGCTCGTCCTCCTGCGCCGTGAGCACTTGCCGCGTGAGTTGACGAAATTTCTTCTGCATTTCCTCCGACGCCAGAAAGAGCGCGCGATACTCTTCCTTGCCCCGGCGGTTGGAATCGACCGACGCGTTCAACCGCCGGTTGGTCGCCGTCAATTGCGCGGTCCGCACCGTCACGAGCTTCTCCAGTTTGCCGGCGTAAGTGGCCACCTGGGCCCGCGTCTCGCGCAGGACCTGTTCGACCTTTTTACGTTCGGTAATATCGCTGAACAGCACCGCCACATTCCGGCTTTGCCGTCCGCCGAGCTGGAAGGCGTAGACATCGAACCACCGGTCCAGCGCTTTCATTTCATTCGAACCGCGGAACGGCGTGCCCGTCGCGACCACCTGACCATACGTTTTGAGCCAATACGGTTCGATTTTATCGACGATCTCCCGCATCCGTTTGCCCAGTCCGCCGCGAATGCCCGTCTGTTTTTCGAACGCCGGATTCACCTCCAAAAAGCGATAGTCGATCGGCCGCTCTTTCCGGTCGAACAGCAGCTCGATGACACAAAACCCTTCGTCGATGGAATCGAACAGGCTGCGGTAGCGTTCCTCGCTGTGGCGCAGTGCATCCTCGGCCAGCTTCCGCGCCGTGATGTCTCGGATATTGCACTGGATGACGGCGTGGCCGTTTTCCTGGTAGAGATTGGCCACCACTTCGACTTCCTGATGCCGGCCATCTCGATTTTCGAGGGGCAGATCCTCGTAGCGGACTTCGTGCTTCTGCGTCAGCTTCTGGAACATTTCCTGGCTCGCGGTCTCATCCTTGAGCAGACCGATTTCGAACAGCTCCTTCCCGATCAACTGCTCGCGCGGATACCCCAGCAATTTTGTCATGAACGGATTGGCGTCCGTGATTTTACACGTCGCGGGATCGAGGAGGAGCACACCGTCGTGCGCCGCCTCGAACATCCGGCGGTAGCGAATCTCCGATACGCGCACCCGGTTTTCCGCCAGCTTCTGGGCGGTGATGTCGCGCGCCACTTTCGAGGCTCCCGTGATTTTGCCGTCCGCCTGGCAGATGGGGGAAATCGCGACCGACATATCGATCCGCCGCCCGCCTTTGGCTAGACGCACGGTCTCCATCGGCGCCACGCGTTCACCCCGCCGGATGCGACTCATGATCTCGTTCTCCTCAGCCAGCCGGTCAGGCGGAATCAGCCGCGTGACCGGGTGTCCGACCATTTCCTTCGCAGTATAATCGAACAGCCTTTCCGCAGCTTCATTCCAACTGGTCACGATGCCGTTCAGGTCTTTGCCCACGATCGCATCGGTCGATGAAGTCACGATCGCCGCCAAACGCGCGGAGACCTCCTGCGCGAGCTTGTGCGGAGTGATATCCGACACCGCCACTCGGCACGCCTCGCCCGACGAAAAACAATTGGCCCTCATCCGCACCGCCATCGGCGCTTGGCCCGGCCCGACCAGGCGCAGGTCACACTCCTCGCGCCCCTTGCTCGCAAACACCTGCCGGAGGAAGGCCTGAAAGTTCCGGCGGTCCGGCGCGTCGACAAACGCCACCAACCGTTTGGCCACCAACAGCGCCCTGGGCATGCCCAACAGGGTGGCAGCAGTCAGGTTCGACTCGCGGATGGTGCCCGCGCGGTCGAGCGTCAGATAGCCGATGGGCGCAAAATCGTAGAGATCGCTGTATTTTTCCAATCCCGCCTCCAACTCGTTCCGCACCTGTTGGAGTTCCTCGTTCTGCACCTGCAGTTCGATCTGATGAACCTGAAGTTCGTGCACCAACCGCTGATTCTCGGCCGGTGAGCGGGCAGCTCCGCCCGCCGCCCGATGAGCCGCCGTCTGCTCCCGCACCTGCATCTCGGCGCGGCGTCGCAGCGCAGTGGGCGTGAGGGTGGCGTCAGATTTCTTTTTCATGGCTCGGAAAATTTACGCCCCGTCCGCGGTTCGCCCGCGGAGGCGAGCGTTGCGCCCACCGATTCTGCCCCGTCGCGCCCTGGCTCGAAGGCTGGCAGATATGAGTTACTGTCCCAATCATCGTTTCGCGGTGCCCTTCGGACTCTTCAATTTCGTCGCCTGCGCGGCCAGATGCTTTTCAAGGACCGCGTGCTCGCCGCGCAACTTTCCCTCCAATGTTTTGGACACGGTGATATTCGCAAACGTGATCACCACGCCGTCGATGCGATCTTCCACCGTGCGGTAGGGCATGATGCGCACGGTAAACCAGCGGTTGTCGCTCGCACTGATCGGTTTTTCCACTGCGACCAGCTTCCGCAGCACCTCGCGCGCATCGTCGGCCAATTCCGGATACCGGAGCCCGGTGGCGAGATCGGTGATGGGCCGGCCCGCATCGGTCGCGATGAGCTTGATGATCTTCGTCGCCTCCGGGGTGAAGCGTCGCACGTTCAGCTCCTTGTCCAAAAACAGCGTCGCGATATCCGTGCTGTCGAGGAGGTTCTTCATGTCGTTGCTGGCCTGCGACAGCAGATCGACTTTCGCCTGCAACTCGGCGTTCACCGTCTGGAGTTCCTCGTTCATCGACTGCATCTCTTCCTTCGATGTCGTGAGTTCCTCGTTGGTTGATTGCAGTTCCTCGTTGGTCGACTGCAGCTCTTCGTTCGCCGAGCGGAGTTCCTCCTGCGAGGTCTGCATCTCCTCATGGGTCGCGCGCGATTCGCCGCGCAGCCGCAGAAGTTCCGCTTCCAATTCCGCGAGCCGCGGGCTGCGCGCGGGCACCTTCGCCGTCGGCCCGCCCGCGTGGGCGGCGGTCGGGGCGGCCAGATCCGTGAAGACGACCATCACCAGTCCGCGCAACGGCGCGGGCTCCTCGATGAGCCGGACGCTCACATTCACATGCTGCGTGCCGCCGTTGGTCCCGACGGTGAGCCCGGTCAGCGTCACGCCGCTTTTTTTCCGGAGCGTCTCCTTGAAGGCGCCCGCTAATTCGTAACGCAGTCCCTCGCGAGCCATGGCGAAGATGTTCCAGTTCGCTTTGCCGGCCGCTGGTTCGAGGTATTTGCCCGTCCGTCCGCTGACGTAAAAAATATCGCCCTCTTCGTTGGTGAGCACAGCCGGCGGCGCATAGCTCGACAGCACCAATTGATCCGCGAGCGACTGGAGGCTCGCCGGCGGCTTCGCCATGGTCGGAGGCGTCTCGCCGCTCGCGACCGGACCGGCGCTGAAGGCCGTGGGAAACGCGATCTGCTCCGGCCGCATCACCGTTTCCGTCCGCCGAAACAGCCGCGACTTGCCGCCCAGCGGCGCAAACAGGTGGTGGCAGTCGCCGATCGTCTCCGCGCTGCCTTGGAACAGAATTCCCCCGGGCAGGAGGCTGTAGTGAAACAGCGGGATCAGTTTTTTCTGCACGTCCGGCGTCAGATAAATCAGCAGGTTCCGGCAGCTCAGGATGTCCAGCTTTGTGAACGGCGGGTCCATGATCAGATTCTGCGGCGCGAAGATCACCATCTCGCGAATCTCCTTCCGCACCCGGTAGCCCGCACCTTCTTTGGTGAAGAAACGCTTCAACCGCTCCGCCGAAACATCGGCCGAAATGTTCGCCGGGAACACGCCCTGCCGGGCCTGCTCGATCGCATCCTTGTCCAGATCGGTGGCGAAGATTTGCACCGTGAATTCGCCCTGGGACTTGGTCGCCTCGATCGCCTCCCGGAGCACGATCGCCAGCGAATAGGCTTCCTCCCCGGTCGAGCATCCGGGCACCCACGCCCGCAAGGCCTGGCCGGCCGGGCGGCCCGCAAGCAGCGCCGGGATGGCCTGGTCGCGCATTTGCTCCCACGCCGCAGGATCGCGGAAAAAATTCGTCACGCCGATCAGTAGTTCCTTGAACAGCAAATCCAGCTCCTGCGAATTCTCCTGCAGGTAGCGGACATAGCCCGCCATCTTCGCGATCTGGTGGATGCCCATGCGCCGCTCGATGCGGCGGTAAAGCGTGTTGCGTTTGTAGAACGAAAAATCGTTGCCCGTGTGGCCGCGGAGCAAAATGACCGCTTTCTCCAGTGCGCCCTGCGTCTTGTCCTGCAGCGCCTCCTCCGTGCGGGCGATGAGCGGCGTGCGCTGCAGATAGCCAAGAATCTTTCCCGGCAACTCCTCCGCCGGCGCCACGATGTCCGCGAGTCCGGCGTCGATCGCGCTGCGCGGCATCGAATCGAATTTCGCCGTCGTCGGCTCCTGCACGAGCACCACGCCCACCTTCTCCTTGATCGCCCGCAACCCCAGCGTGCCGTCGGAACCCATGCCCGAAAGGATCACGCCGACGCTGTGCTCCTGCCGGTCCTGCGCGAGCGAGCGGAAGAAAAAATCGATGGGCAGCCGCAGCCCGCGCGGCGCCGTCGGCGGGAGCAGATGCAGCACCCCGTGCAGGATCGACATGTCCTTGTTCGGCGGAATCACGTAGGCGCAATCCGGCTGCACCGCGGTGCGGTCTTTCACTTGGATCACCCGCATGCTGGTCGCACGCTGGAGCAATTCGGCCACGACGGCCTTGTGCGTCGGGTCCAGGTGCTGGACGATCACGAACGCCATCCCGCTCTGCTTCGGCACGCGCGCGAGAAACTGCTCCAGCGCTTCCAGTCCTCCGGCCGAAGCCCCGATACCGACGATGGGAAACGTGGCCGCCGGACTCGCGCCAGCCCGGTCCGCTGCGGCGACTTTGACCGGCTGCTGCGAGCGCCGAGAGGTGACGGGGTTCTTTTTCATTGGCCTATTTTTGACGCTTGCTCACCGCCGTTTTCGTTTCGACCGCGTTGGCCGCTCGCACGCAAAACGGCCGATTCACTCTGTCAGCTCGTCGCCGTGGGCGGCGCCAAGGATGAGGTGCGGGGGGAATTTCATGGCGGAGGCGATTCGTGGTTTGTGGAGCGTGGATTCGTCCTCGCGTTCGCCGTTCTCAAGTCGGATGCACGGTCGCAGATCGTCACTTGGCGTCCGTCCGTCTGCCCCCAGCAAACTCCGCCCTCCACAAATAGCGATCCGCGAAAAGTGTGCGCTGACCGCAACCCGCTCCCTCAGCTATCCCCCGAAACGTTATTAGGGGTCGGCGCGCCGATCGATTAAGACACTGATACCCACCGCGCCCGCGTAAGCTTCGGCACGCCCGCACGTCTGCCAACGCATGTTCTCCGCGACACGTTTGTTCACTCAGTGCTGCCAGCTCCTGATCGCCCTGCTCGCCGCCGCGGCAAGCGTGCCCTCCGCCGTCTCCGCGACGAAGACCAAGTCCACAGTCCCGACCGATCGGCCGGTCAGCTACGAAGCGTTCGGTGCGGTCGGCGACGGCGTGGCCGACGACCTGCCGGCCATCGTTGAAGCCCATGCCTTCGCCAATACCCACAGCCTCGCAGTCATCACGAAACCTGCCGCCACCTATCACCTCGGCCGCCGCGCGCTCACCGCCATCATCGCTACCGACACCGACTGGGGCACCTCGCGATTTATCATCGACGATACCGATGTTGAGAACCGCCGCGCGTCGCTCTTTGCCGTGCGCTCCCTGTTGAAGCCGGTGACGCTCTCGATCCAGCGGCTCACCCGCGATCAGCAACGCCTCGATGTCCAGCCGCCCAGCGATTGCTGGGTCCGGGTGGAAAACAGTCGCAAGCGGGTCTACATCCGCCGCGGCCTCAACCAGAACAACGGCGCCCCGCAGCGCGATTGTTTCATTCTGCGGCGCGACGGCACCATCGAAGGCGCCATCGACTGGGACTACGCTACGATCACGCGCGTCGAAGCCCACCCGATCGACGAACGCCCGCTCGTGCTCAAGGGCGGGATTTTCACCACGACCGCGAACCGCATGAAGCAGGACAAAGGCTACAGCTACTGGTCGCGGAATATCGCCATCAGCCGCTCGAACACCACCGTCGTTGGCCTGACCCATCACGTGGTCGGCGAGACCGCCGTCGGTCATCCCTACGGCGGATTTCTCGCGGCCAGCGGCTGCGCCAACGTCACCTTCCGCGACTGTTTTGTCACCGGCCACAAGACCTACACGACCATCGGCGCCGCCGACAAACCCGTCAGCATGGGCACCTACGACCTGAGCGCGAACGAGGTGGTCAACTTCTCCATGATCGGCTGCCGGATGGACAACATCTGCGATCCCACGCGCTGGGGCGTGATCGGGACGAACTTCTGCAAAAACATCCTCCTGGAGAACTGCACGCTCTCCCGCATGGACACACACCAAGGCGTCTCCGGCACCTACACGATCCGCGGCTGCACGTTGGGCCACGCGGGCCTCAACGCCATCGGCCGCGGCACCTTGACCGTCGAGAATTCCACGCTCAACGGCCGTTCGCTGCTCAGTTTTCGCAGCGACTATGGCAGCACCTGGGAAGGCACCGTGGTGATTCGCAACAGCCGCTGGATTCCCGCCTGCGGCTCGCCGATCCAGCCCTATCTGATCGCCGCGAACAACGACGGTCAGCACGACTTCGGCTATCCCTGCTTCATGCCGCGGGAAGTCACGATCGACGGCCTAGTCATCGACGACCGGAATCATCCCAAGGGCTATCAGGGTGCCTATCTTTTCACCGACCCCGACGGCCCCAAGCCAAGTGCCACCGCCCGAGCGTTCCCCTACCGCCAGACCGAACAAGTAACGATCCGCAACGTGACCACGACGAGTGGCCTCAAGCTCCGCACCTCGCCGGACACCGAGTTCAACGCCCGCATTCGGTTGGTCGAGGCGAAGTAAGGCCCGGCGGAGTGCGCCGGGCGCGCAAGCGCCGGAGTTCGCAACGACCATACCGAAGGGATTCGGCGGCGACTCCCGCCCGATTTTGGGTGCAGGCCGATCCTGCACCGCCCCCCGGTGCCCAAGAGATTTCCGGCTCCGCATAATGGAAAGTAATTTGTGGCGTGTCTTGGTGAACGTATACCCCACACGATGTCTTCACCCTTGGCCATCCGGGCATCGCGCACCGCCGCCCAGTCGTTGCGCGTGCATTCGCCCGCTGCGGTCTCTCCGTTGTCTTTTCTCCTTACGTTTTTCATGACCCGATTCATCCCGCTCATGCGCGCACTTGCGCTGCTCGCGTCACTCTCGGTGCTCGCCGCGGCACGCCCGCCCGACATCGTCGTTTTGCTCGCCGATGATCTTGGCTACGCCGATGTCGGTTGGCACGGCAGTGACATCCGCACGCCGCACCTGGACCGGCTCGCCGCCAGCGGCGCGAAACTGGAGCATTTTTATGTGCTGCCTGTCTGCACGCCGACGCGAGCGGCGTTTATCACCGGCCGCTATCCCATTCGCAGCGGACTCCAGATGAACGTGCTGCGTCCGGAATCCAAATACGGGCTCCCGCTCACCGAACGCACGCTGCCGCAGGCCCTGCGCGAGGTGGGCTACACGACCGCACTTTGCGGCAAATGGCATCTCGGCCACTTCGACCGCGCCTACTGGCCCAACGCCCGCGGGTTCGATCACTGGTATGGCCACCTGGAGGGCATCGACCACTTCACGCACCGCTCTTACGACAAAGCCGCCCGGCCTGACTGGTTTCGCAACGGCGAACCGGTGCAGGAAGAAGGATACGCAACGACCCTCGAAGCCCGCGAAGCCGTGGAGCTGATCAAACGCCAGCCCGCCGAAAAGCCGCTCTTTCTCTATGTCGCATTCACGGGCGTGCACGGCCCACTGCAGGCCCCCAGCGAAGAAGCGGTCGCGGCCTACTTGGGAACCATGAACCGCGAGCGGGCGCTCCTAGCCGCATCGATGACCGTGCTCGACGAAGGCTGCGGAAAAATCCTCGCGGCCCTCGATGAAACCGGCCGGCGCGCGAACACCCTTGTGATCTTTTCCAGCGACAACGGCGGGCTTCCGCCCGGGAAAAACGTGCCGTTTCGCGCCTATAAATCGTCGCTCTACGAAGGTGGCATCCGCGCGTGCGCCCTGGCCGCGTGGCCGGGTCGCATCCGGCCCGGCACTGTCGTCAACGAACCGCTCCACATCGTCGATCTCTACCCTACGTTTCTGAAACTCGCCGGCGGCAATCTTGCGCAGAAACTTCCCCTCGACGGTCGCGACATCCTCCCTGTCATCGCCGACGGAAAACCCTCGCCGCACGAAGACCTCCTGCTGAATTCCACCCCGCGCGAGGGTGCCTTGCGCAAGGGAGACTGGAAACTCGTGATCAACGGCCACGATTCCGTGCAAGGCACCCGCGATATCGCTACAGGGGCCCGCATCCCCGGCGGCGCCGCCGCTGCCAAAGCCCGCCCGCGCGAGCAAAAAGTGGAACTGTTCAATCTCCGCGACGACCCCGGCGAGACCAAGGACCTCGCCTCCGCGCAACCCGAAGTGCTCCGCGACCTCCGCGCTCGCTACGAAGCCTACGCCAAGTCCGCCGTGACCCCGCGGCAGTTGCTCAAAGAAAAGTGACGCGCCTGCGATTGCCGCGGGGCGCGCAAAATCGTTTTCCCCATATCAACGAATCCTGCCTGTCGGCGGGTCCTGCCTACCCACCATCCCCACCATGCCATTACCCCACTATCTTTGGGCGGTGCGACGCGCCGCCTGCGCCCTCGCATTGCTCTCGTTCGCCGTCTCGCTGCCCGCCGCCGAGATCAAACGCCGCTTCAAGATCGCGGCCGGCGACGCCACCGACGCTCTGCCGCGTTTCGCCGAGCAGGCGAATCGTGAATTGGTGTTTTCGCCTGCCGCCGTGCGCGGCGTGAAAACCAACGCGGTGGCCGGCGAGTATTTCGCGCGGGAAGCGCTGGACCTGTTGGTTGCACGCACGAACTTGGTCGTCTCCCACGATGCCGCCAGCGGTGCCCTCGCCATCCGCCAGGGTCCTCCTGATCCGACCGAGCATCGGACGCCGCCGAACACGCCCGGCGAACGATTGAGGCAAAACTCAAAGTTGGACGAGACGATCAAACTCTCGCCCTTCGTGCTAGAGGAGAGCGCCGATGCGGGTTACCAGGCCACCAGCACGCTCGCGGGCAGCCGCACGAAAACGGCGCTCAAAGATGTCGCCGCCCAGATCTCCGTCTTCACGCCGGAGCTGATGAGCGACCTCGGGCTGACGAACATCGACGAGGTGTATCTCTATTCGACCAACGTCGAGGGTGCGCTCGAGTTCACCCCCGGCGGCGATCGAGGCGCAGAGTGGGGCTCGGTCCAGTTGAACAACTCGAACCGCATCCGCGGCCTCGGCCAAGTCAGCAACCTCCGCGATTTCTTTTCCACGGGGTTCGCGCTGGAGACTTACAACACCGAGCGCGTCACGCTGGCGAGCGGCCCCAACGCCATCTTGTTTGGCCTCGGCAGCCCCGGCGGCATCACCGACGTCAGTCTCAAGCGCGCCGGGTTCCGCGACCGCACGGCCCTCACTTACCGGCGCGACAACTTCGACGGACACCGCTTCACCTTCGACACGAACTATGTCCTGCGTCCGAAAACCGTCGCGCTCCGCCTCGCCGCGCTCGACGCCGACAGCCCCACTTCCCGCGCGCCCAACAAAGACGAGAACCGCCGGCTCTACGGTGCGTTCACTTTCCAACCGTTTGCCAAGACGACGCTCCGGCTGCACGGCGAGTGGGTCGAACGCAACGCGTCGCGCGCACCGGGCATCCTCGCGCGCGATTTCGTGACGCCGTGGCTCGACCGAAACCGTCCGGCCTTTAACAACTCCCGGATCACCGCCGCCGCCGCGGTGACCAACCAGATCGCCGCCGGAAACCTCGGCGCGGTGTTCGCCCGCAATGGCGGCGCGAGCTACATCTTCGCCGCGGGCAATACCCCGGCCGATGTGCCGGTCGTGAATTGGGCCAACACCGCCGTCGTCCTCGGCGCCCACACCCTCGCGCCCAAACTCCAGGATCAAGGGACGAAGTGGAGCCTGGTCCGTCCGGACGTGCTCGACCCCAAGGTCAATCTCTACGGCAACGCCTTCGAGGTCCGCCACCGCGGGCGTATCCTCAACGCTTATCTTGAACAGCAGATCACCGACGACTTCGCGATCGAGGCCGGCTACATGAAGGAACGTTTCCGCAAACGTCAGGGGGGCTTTGCCGACGGGGTTTCGTTGGAGGTCCAGGCCGACGCCAATCAGTTTTTACCCGACGGTGTCACGGCCAATCCGAATTTCGGCAAGCTGTATGTCGAATCGAACCTCGTGGGTAACCAGACCGGAGTGGGCACGGATCAGGAGGACCGCGACGAGCGGCGACTCACCGCGTCCTACAAACTCGATTTCACGCGGCGCGTCGGGTTGGCCCGCTCGCTGGGGCGCCACCATTTCGCAGCGATGTATAACGACGCCGAACTCATCACCAAACGCCAGGTGGTCCGCGCAGTGATCACCGGCACGCCGAGTTTTCTGCCGGCGGCGGCCAAGGACAGTATGGTCAACACGTCGCGCCTGCTCCGCTTGCGCACCTATTTGGGCAACGGCGTCGATCATGTCAGCCCGCCGTTTCCCGGTGGAGCGCTCGACTTCGCGGAGCCGTTCAAGCTCACGGGCCCCGGCGGTGAAGCCTTCGAGGTCCGGATGTGGCACAACCCCGACGGAGCTTATGAGCCCGCCGGCGGACAAGTGCAGGATGTGATCACGCGCGTGCTCAACGGCCAGAGTTACCTGCTGAAAGACCGGCTCATCGCGTCGTATGGCTGGAGCGGGACGCAGGTCCGCCGCAAGAACACCTTGACCGAAGCCGCGCGGACCCGCCTGCCGTTCCGCCAAAGCAACGGCACAATCGCCAACACCGGGCTGTATCCCCTGATCGATGCGACGAGCTTCGTCGACGATTGGGAGGCCTTCGACCGGGGTTCCTCCGTGAATTGGGGCCTCGTCGGCCGGCCGCTCCCCTGGCTCTCACTCCATTTTTCGAAATCGGAGAATTTCGCGATCGGCAACGCATCGGTGTTCGATCCCTACGGCAAGGTCGTCCCCGGAGCGAACGGCGAGGGCCAAGACTACGGCTTCAGCGTCCATCTCGCCAACGGCAAGGTCGCGTTGCGCGTCAACCGTTTCGTGAACAGTCAGAACAACCTCCGGCCCGACAATATTGTTTCCGGACTGCGAACGCTGCCCTTCAACATCGAGGATCGCATTTTGCAGGTCGCGCCGACTACACCCAAACTCGGCATGGATCGGGAACGCTACGCCAACGTGAACTATCAGGTATCCAACACCTCGGAAGCGACCGGCAACGACGTCGAGCTCACGGTAAATCCCACGGCCAATTGGCGGGCCTTCGTGAGTGTCGGCCGGCAGCGCACGGTGACGCAGATCGACGACACGTGGTGGAACTGGGTCGCGGAACGGCTGCCCACGTGGCAAAAGTTCGGCCGTGGTTGGGATGTGGAGACGCTCACAGCCAATAGTCAGGAGACCATTCACCAAGCCTACGATCGGTGGGCCGCCACCCAACGCGACCCGTTGATCGCGACGAACGGCCGTTTCGTCGACAACCAGCGCGAATGGCGCGCCAACGGGCTACTCACCTACGCGGTTACCGACGGCCGTTTGCGCGGGGCCAGTTTCGGTTTCGGCGGACGCTGGCGCAGCGCTCCCACGGTCGGCTACGGGTTGCAGAAGCTACCCGGCGGCCAGGAAGTGCTCGACCTCAACCGTCCCTTCAAAGGCGCAAACCAGTTCTACGCCGACGCGTTTTTCAGCTACTCCTTCCGCAAGGTCCCGCTGTTTCGCCTGTTGTCCGGTTGGAAGCTGCAGCTGAACGTGCGCAATCTCCTCAATGAAGACGGCCTCGTCGTCACCGACGTCGGCTCCAGCGGCGCGCCCCAGGGCTACGCCACGCAGGAACCACGGCAGGTCATCGCGACGCTGGAGTTGAAATTCTGAGCCTACGCCAACCTCCGTTAACTGCTGAACTTATTACGGGCATCGCTGGCGCCGAAAACGACAAGCCGGGTCACCGGAAAGCGCCACGAAACCCCATGCCGTGATCGCACTGTGGAGATCACTTCCGTTTTCATCAGAACGCATCGGATTATACTAACTTCCGTTGATTTCTGGACTTTGCCGGAACGTAGCACGGGCGTCTCGCCCGTGGGCTTGAGTCTGTTTCTCAAGGGACGTTGGATCAATTCCACCTGCTCCGGGCGCAATATTGCGCGAATCGCACAACAAAAAGGCCCTCCCGAGCAGTGGGAGGGCCAATAATTGGGTGCAGGGGTCAGATTTGAACTGACGACCTTCAGGTTATGAGTCTGAGCACGTAAGCCAATGAAATGCACGTTTTTGCGTATCTATGCGGCCTATTGCGGGCTTGCGCGGATGGGCGGTTTTAGCGGTCACGCGCCAATCCGCACCCAACCGCAATTTTTCTGTTAGAAATTGTTAGAATTACCGGGGGGAAAATCCTTTGCCCATCCATTGCTGCGGGAAATAGGGATCCTCGTCGCGAAGGCGCTCTTCGGTGCGAAGGAATTGGCCTTGCTCATCGTAAAATGCAGACTGCATCGGCAGCGGCGTCGACACGACGACCCGGAGATCGTCGTCCATGACGCATAAGCGGGCCGCAAGTAGGAAAAGATCGTGCGCTAAGATTTTGATCACCTCTTGGCGATCATCGACGCTTGTCGCTTCGATTTTAGCGATGAGCTTGATCTCCGGCAACGGCCCCGGCGTTCCTTGGTTGTCGGTCTGCGGGCTGCTAGAAGGAGCGGACGGCTGTTGCTTATTTTCTTTAAGAGACTGGGGTCGAACGTCGAGTCTGATGCACTTTTGCAGGATGACCTCGGCGGCCGAAAAGTGCAGGCGGTCTCGGTCGTCGGCATCTGCCTCCTTCACGCTTTTCGAATTCGGAACTGCGGCTTTGAGTCGAGTGATTTCTTCTATCAAGGCGGCCTCTACCTTGCGGAGCAGGTTCTTGGTGGATACGTGGGATGTTAGTTTATTTATTTCGTATTTCTTAAAGGTATCAGCGATATCTTGAATATTGTATTCTTCCCACGGTTGAAAGAGTTGATACAAATGTATCGCCGCCAAGTTGGTTGCGGCGCGGCGAACAAGCCAACGCGCGCGGTTCAAACACGACTCAAACGCCCGGTCGTAGACGTGCGCGTCCAAGTGATCTCTGACAGCCTCCCTGATTTCAATCCTTCCACTTAACATGGCTGCGATGGTTGCTATCGTGGTGGCCTCTGCCGACAGGGCCCCGTCCAAGGGCGGCACTGCTGCAAAGGCCCAGGAGCTCGGGTCGCCCTTGGCATTATTCTTACTGGTTTTCTGAACGGGGCATCTCACTTTTTTCATTTTTAAAACGTTTATCTGCGCCTCATTACGTCTACTAGGATTGACACAGGGTGATTCCAGAACCCTTCCAACCTAGAATCAAAGGATGCAAGAAAGCATTCAGAATGGCCTGAAGTGCTTAATTTCTCATCAAAAAGGGGGGGGATTTCGGCCGTTGTATAATGGTGGTGCATGAAAAATTCACCGTTATCTAGTCACCGATACAAACGCTCGAAAGCCGCGGCGGACCACCTCAGTGTTTCGCCCCGCACTCTCGATTACTGGACGCAGAGTGGTGTGGTAGCGTCAATAAAAATTGGCCGGATAAGGCTCTACGATGTCGTGGATCTGGACACCGCTATGCAAAAGTTCCGCACCGGGCCGTCCCTCCAACAAACAGCAGGAGGTGGCTCATGAACATGCCAGCCCTGCCGAATCTGGTGCAACCCGAGGGGCCCCTGCACGCCGCCCCACCCCCGCCGGGGCCCATGTCCACCAACCCGATCCCGGTCGTCTTCGTTCCCTACCAGAAATACTCCCAAAAGGAGCTCAACCATCAGCTCGACCTGTCCGCCGCCGACATCCAGCTGCTGACCCTGATGCACAGTTTCGACCGCGGCGGCCCGCGCGCGTGCTTCGCCCGCGACATCCGGCTGGCCGACGAACTCGGCACCACGGAAGGCGCGATCAGAAGCCGGGTCTCCCGGCTCCGAAAGAAGGGCTACGTCGTCACCATCGGCTACGAACGCCACGGCATCGCCAATCGCCGGGTGGTCCTTAAGTATGGGGTCAAGACCGACGCCAGAGGCTCCTACACCGACACCGTTGTGAACGGGCGACCTCAGCGCAAAAAACGCAAAACCGGGGAAGCGAATCCCATTATTTTTTTGCGTGATGCTGTGAGCCCACCCCTCGCATCTATGCGAGGCCACCCCTCGCAAGATGCCGCGAGACAGAGTGTATTTGATTCTGATAATAAAAATTCACCTATATCCGCTTCGGGCCCTGCTGGTCCCGAAGCAGAGTTGCCCGATTTTATTTTTTCCCAACCGGACTCTCTTACTCCTTCAGCTGGCACACCTCACTCCCGGCAAGAGTCAGTCGCCTCCGAGACCACGGCACCTGATGTCACCACCCCGGCGACCATGACGGACCTTGACGGCAATCCCGGTCGCCGGGGCAAGCCTTGGCAGGAGCTGGCACACCGACACCCCGGTTTCCGGGCGATCTGTCAGCGGTTTGGTGTCGATGTCACGACCACCGACAAAGCAACGGCCCGGTCCTTCATGAAGCGGATCCAGAACCACGGAAACACGTTCAACACCCACTCCATCCGGTTCGTGCTCAATAATCTCGAAGAACTACGGGTGCTACCTGACGCCCCGGTGAAAACGCCGAAGTCCATGGCGGAGTTCCTCCGCGACTTCAACCCGCTCGCCGGCTGCCTGCTCCGCGAGTCCATCCACGTCGTTAAAGACAGGATACAGTTGAAGCTCGATAGCTTCCGTCCCGGTAACCTCTTCATATCACCCGCGTTGAAGCAGTTCAAGGAGCTGCAAGATCGGCACCAGTTCGAGACCTTCGACGCTTTTTACGCCTACCGGGACACTGCGACCACCATCAGCCTGCCTGACTCTCACCACTATTTTGCGTGGGTAGCGGCCCTACACTTTATCGGACTCGGGGAACGGTCGGTGCTGGAAAACGGGGAAGCCCAGGTAACGGTCATCGAGCAGATCATCACGCATCCCGAGTTGCTCAACAATCTGCCCGGCCCCTTGGTCGAGGCGACGGGCCTGACGGCCCAGCAGCTCGTGGACTTGAGGTCCGCGGTGCTCGCCCAGCTCAAACGCTGCCAGTCCCTGTATAACGCGAACACATCCCTCGAGCGGACCCTCGCCCTGCACACCGCCTTGCCCTCGTGGATTGAGCAGCAAATCGCCGACTACCTCGACGGCCAGTCACTCGAAGAGTTTGTCGATGTTAGGATGGGATTGAGCACCTAAACTATGTCTTCAAACCCGGTGTCACCCGAAACCAGCGCCCCCGACTATTCATCATCGGTGACCCCGAGCCAGCGCCGGCGCCGACATCAACGGCGGCAACGTGTGCTACGATCTCCACTTCATACCTCCACCCGGCGGTCGATCACCTCGCCAAGGCCGCCTACAGTGCCCGCTCCCTGCAATAGCCCCCTCCCCCGTGCTATATGCTTATGACTAAGACACCCTCTTAGCCATCCGCCCCGGCCTGCCGACCGCAGCCGGGGCGCTTCATTACCGCGGTCGCACAGAAAGGAGGCGCCGATGCCCATCATCATCGAAGCCAATTACGCGAAGAAAGTCGGCCTGCCGGCTTACTCCTCGCATCAGTTCGCCGTCACGCTCCGCACGGAGTTGACGGACCTCAGCCAGCTAGAGAAGACCGCCACCGATCTTTATCAACGGCTGCAAGCCGCGGTGGACACGCAGATCGTCAACCCGGGGCTCGTCCCGGACGCGAACGGGGGCATGTCGTCACCGCTGACGCACTCCCCTCGCCCGGCACCGGCGGCCTCACCGACACCACGCGCCCGGGACGATGAGCCGCAATGGAAGTGCTCGGACAAACAACGTGACCTCATCCTGAAGATCGTGACCGAAAATGGTCTCGAAAAATCCGCCGTCGAGAAACTCGCGCAGAGCCGTTTTGGCACCGGGGTTCGGGAGCTCAACAAGCTCCAAGCCTCGTCGCTGATCGACGAACTCCTGGAAACCCATGCAAAGCCGGATCACGGGCGTGGTGGGTATCGGCGGTCCTTCTCCGGGAGGGCCTCACGATGATCGCCCTGCCCGCCGTTCCCGGTCGCAACGGATCGTCTCCGGTGCACCACGCGGGACCGGCGAGAGATCCCTTGGAGTATGTGAGCGCCAGCCGGCTGAAGAGTTTTCTCTCCTGCCGGTTGCGCTTCTTCTTCGAGAAGGTGCTCGCCGTGCCCACGCCCACCTCCCCAAGTCTGCATTTCGGGCGGGCCATCCACGCCGCCCTGCAAGCCTTCAACAAAGCCCGGTGGCGCGGGGGTGACACCTCCGAGGCCGCCGTGGTCGCGGCTTTCGAGACCGCCCACGCCCAGCCCGAAGGTGAAGTCCAGTGGGGCGAAGACGATCCCGAGGAAATGCGCGCCAAAGGGGAAAGCCTCCTGCGCGCCTTTCTCGCCGCCGACGTGCACGCCGGGGTGAAACCCATGGGGGTGGAAGTCCAGGTGCGCGCCGAACTGCCCGGGGTCGCCTTGCCGATCTTGGGCGTGCTCGACCTCGTGACCGTCGGACGTCGGGTCGTGGACTACAAGACGTGTGCCGCCGCTCCGGACCTCGCGGTAGAACCTTGGCTGCACGAAATCCAAACCACGGCTTACGCGCTCCTGGTCGAACACACGACCGAGGCGCCCAGCACGGGCACGGATCTCGTCTTCCTCGTCAAAACCAAGAGCCCCAAGATTCTGGTGCACGGCATCGAGCCCCCGACCCAGACGCAGCGAGACCGTTTCGCCGCACTGGTCGAGGTCTATGCCACCGGGGTCGCCAACGAGCACTACTTCCCGCAACCCGGGATGCAGTGTGGCTGGTGCGCCTACCGCGCGGAATGTTCGCGATGGACGGGAGGTCGGCCATGAACCCGCGGCTCATGGCCATAGGGCTCGGCCTGCTTCTCGCCGGCTGTGACAAACCCACGTCGCCCGTGAGCGTCGACGCTCCGCAACTCGCCGCCTCTCTCAAGTGGGTCGGCGTTTGCGCGGTGCTGTGCTCCACGATCGGCGGTGCCGCGCTCGTCATCGCGAGCCGAAACCGGAGGAAATGACCATGCCTGTCCTCCTGCTCCGCCTGGTGATTGCCACCACCGTGGCGTTCATAGCCGGCGCCACCCTCACCCCGGTCTTATGGCGCACCCTGATCATCCAAGAATCAAAAGAAATCCTGTCCCCGTTCGCCATGCTGTCTGCCGGGATTTTGATCACGGCGGTCTGCATCGCGGTCGCACAGATTCGCAGACTGCTGTGAACCGATCCCACCTCGTTACTGCGCTGGCGGCCTTTGTGGCCGGCGTTTTCGTGGGCGCCGGGCTCTGGATTGCGCTGGTGATTCTCGCGGCCGGCTTGGTCGCGTGGCGCCTGCTCGGTCCGCCGCCCCCGCCACACCGTTCCCCTCCTCACCGTTAACCTACGCCCGAGCCCCCGCTCGGGCTTTTTCATCAACCGGCCGCCCGTTTCATCCTGAAGCGGGCGGCCTTTTTACTCTGTCCAACCCATGATTACATTCTCTCAAAAATATCTCCGGCAGGCCCTCGGCGGTCTGCGCGTCCTCAAAGTCAACAAACAGGATCTCGCCCCCCTGCGCTGCGTGCTCATCCGCGCTGCCGCAGGGACGGTTTCCTTCGAAGCCACCACCCTCGACGAACACCTCCGCTTCGAAGGTCGGGGCGAAACCGATGCGCCGGCCGAACAGCTCGTGCCCTACGATCTGCTTAACGACACGCTGAAGTCCGGCGACGCGGATTCCTTGGTTACCCTCACACCCGGCGTCGATCTCAGCTATATCGCCAGCGGCGCCCGTCTGACGGTGCCTTTGGCGGCGGCGTGCAACCGGGAGGAGTTTCCCGCCGCTCCGCAGCCTACCGGCAAAGGGGTCACGCTCCCCGCGGGCGTGCTGGGGTCCATCGTCGAGGCCCAAGGCTGCGCCAGTTCCGATACCACCCGGTTTATCCTCAACGCCGTCCTGTTGTCTCCGCATGAAGTCGTCGCCACGGATGGCCGGCAACTCTACCGACGGAACGGCCTGGAACTTGCACTACCGAAAGGCGGCGTGTTGTTCCCGGTATCCGGCGCGCCCGGTATCCTGCAGCCCGATCACCCCGCCGAGCTGTGGGCGTGGGACCTTGAGGGGTCGCCGAAAGCCACGGTCGCGCAAGGTCCGTGGACGTGGACGACCAAGCTCGTGGCCGGCAACTACCCGAACTGGCGGCAGGTAATCCCCCGCACCGAAGACTACACTTCGGTGATCAAGCTCGCGGAGAGCGATGCGGCGCGGCTCATCGCCGTGCTGCCGCGGCTACCGGGCTTCAAGGAACTCACGAGCCCCGTGATTCTGCGCATCTCGGGCACAGGCGCGCAGCTCCAACCTCCGCCGCGCTTGCCGCAGGTCGTCGTGGCTTTGGATCGCAGCGAAGTCACCGGCCCGGCGGTGGTCACGCAGTTCAACGCCCACCTGCTCCTCGGCGCCCTCAAACGCGGCTTTCGCGAGCTGCGCGTGAAGGACGAGGTCAGCCCGCTGATCATGCGCGACGACACCCGGACCAACCTCTGGATGCCGTTTCGCCGCGAGACCGCCCCGGCCCCTTCCGCCCCGGCTCAACCCGAGGCGTCGTCCGCCCCTGCTCAGTCCAACCCTCAACCAGAAACCCAACCCGCTACCACCATGGTCGCCATCCAACCCATCCCTCCGGCGGAGCCGACTCCGCCTGTTCGTGTCCCCGCTCCGGTCGAACCCGCGGGCGAATCCAGCCCCCTCGATACGCTGAACCGCGTGAAGGACCTCCTTCGCGATGTGCAGACCGCGCTCAACCATGCGAGTAACGCCATCCGCGAACTCGCCCGGGAAAAGCGCGCCGTCGAACGGGATCTGGAGGCGCTCAAGCGCAACCTCCGTGTCCTTAAAAACGTGGAGGTTTAACCCGCCATGTATTCCCCGGACATCTCCCAACACAGCCCGCGACTCTATCAGCTCGGTCAGCAGCTCGGTCTACCCATGACCGAAATCGCCGACCGCCTGATCTGTCACGGGCTGCAAAACCTGGAAACCGTCTTCGAGTGGAAACCCGCCATGGGCAAAGCCGGCGTCGCGGTCAGTTCCGCCCGCATCGCCGTGCCCGTCGAGTTCGCCGTGCAGAAGACCGCGTAACCAAACCCTCAGCACGCCGCGAAGCCGCGCTCTCCTTCACCGGGGACGCGGCTTCGCTGCGTTTAGGAGATCTCAACGCAACCAAATCCTCCGGCGCCTTCACCCTTTGGGCGTAGGTGCCCGGCGGTTACAGCGCCGAGTCGTCGAACACCCAACGCGCGTCAAACGACTTACCCCGGATGGCAAATCGCGAGGGCCTCGATCGCACATAGGCGAGCGCACCGGCGTCACCGACTTTCGCAGCGTCGAGCTGGTCCAGTAGGCGCGGGAGATTGGAGAAGTCGAGTGGGGCGGTCTTCGCCTGTTCCCCGCTTTGGTATTTGTGCACAGCGTCGCGGACGAGGTTGGCGACTTTGAGATCCTTCAGATTTCGTTCCGCGTTGTCCGGCTCCAGATGGTTCCCAATGCGGAATCCAGTCAGCACCACGATAGCAAGGAATAGGACGACGTGACCCCACATGCTGGGAGGCTCTCCGGAGCCAACGCGGGGCGCAAGTTTTGTTGTGCCCCCCAAAGCCGACCACGAAACCCACCCCGCGAAACGACTGCAAAAAAGCCGCCCTCCCTCGCAGGAGAAATCTCCTCGCGGAAATCCGCCCGCGAGCGCGGCGGTCCTCGCGTTCACACCACCATCCCAGAGCGAAGCCTCGCCACGAATCCACGTTCCTCTCGGCAGGCAACGCGGCTCCCCGGGAGAGTCGCGTCCCTTTTGTCCGCTCACCCTCACCTCAACCACAGAATAATATGCCAACCACCCTCACCTCCCTCACCGCCTACGTGTCGGCGCACGCCGACGTCACCCCCCACAGCGATATCCTCGCGCGGTGGGAAAGTCGCATCGTTGCCGCCGGTCTCCAGCATCGCGGACGCCACGGCGCCGCCAGTTACCTCGCCCAATACGGGAAAGGTATCCGTCCGCCAAAAGTCATCCAGTTCGCCCGCCTCGCCGACTTGAAGGGGTTCCCCGAAATGGGAGCCTGCTTTTGGGAGCATGCGTATTTCCTGGATACAGGCGCACGGGCCACCCTTGGTCACATCGGCGCAACGCCACCACCGGCCGTCCGATTGCCCGGTTCTGGCGAGCCGTTTGGGCAGTGCCCGCAGTTGCTTACCGCCGTCGACCGGGAAACCGCACTGCGGCTCGCCCGCCAGCCGCAGGTCGGACTACAGGAAAAGAAGGACGGCGAACGCCTGCTGCTCCGGACCGACGGGGCGGGCGTGACCGGCGGAAACAAGAAGGGCCTCGTCACGGGGGTCCCGCTACCCATCGCCGACGACATCACCGACCTGGGTGCAACCGAAACCGACGGAGAGAAAATCGGCACCACGTATCATGTCTTCGACCTGCTCAGCCACCGGGGAGTCGATCTCCGGCGGCTCGGTTACCTCGACCGTTATCAACGGCTGGCGGCGCTCGTGGCGACCAGCGGCGGCGACTCTGTTTCCGTCCGGCTCGTGCCGTTGGTCACCGATCTCGCAGCCAAACTTCGCCTGATTGCCGAGCTGGAAAGCGCGGGCAAAGAGGGATTCGTCCTCAAAGACCTTCACGCGCCCTATGTGGCTGGCGACGGCGACAGTCAGCACAAGTTCCAGTTTCGCCGTAGCGATTCCTTCCTAGCCGGCGCACCGCATCCCGGCGGTCGCCGTTCGGTGCAGGTGTGGGTGCTTCGGTCGGACGGCACGCGGCGCGATATGGGCTTCGTCACGATTCCGGGTTCGGCAGCCATGCCGCGCCCCGGGCAGATCGTTTCGGTGCAGTATCTCTATGTTCACGCCGGCCCCACTGGGAAACTGCATCAGCCCGTGTTTCAAGGCGTCCGCCCGGCCGGAGATGTGGACGACACCGACTGTCAGGAAACCAAGCTGAAAGTCGCCCCCGTCGAAACCGACGACGTGTTCGCCAGTCCGGGAGCAGGCCAAATCTAGGATCGGGAATCCGTCCGCCACCGCGGCCGGCCTCCCACTCCACCAACCAACCACCGCCGCGAAGCCGCGCTCTCCTTCACCGGGGACGCGGCTTCGCGGCGTTCAACCCTCAACCACCATGAAAAAAGATCCTCCCCGTCGGGGCGGCTGGAGCGGCGGCCCTGTGCCCAAGCCCAACTATCGCTTCGTCTGGTGGTGTCTCGCCATCGGCCTTACGGCCGTCGCGGTCGCCATCGTAGTCATCCTGCAAGCCTAACACCCACCACACCGGCGTCCCGGGCTCCTCGTGTTGGGGAGTCGGTGGCGCCGGCCTTTCCTTCCTCCAAATGAAATCCTGTAATCTGATTCTGCATTGCGGAGCTGACGCCGTCGAACGCGACGCGCTGAAAGCGGTCCGCACCCCGGTGGCCACGCCGACGTGGCAACCTGTTCCTCACCTCCGGCTCGTCGAGCAAGTCGAGCGCGCCTTGGCCGCCAGCCATATCACCATCGTCAACCAGTCGCATGCCCTCTCGCATGGCGGCGACCGCTATTTCGGGCTCTTGCAGGTCCGCAACGGCGGCGAGCACCCGGACTACGCGTGGGTCTTGGGCCTGCGCAATAGCCACGATAAACGGTTCCCTGCCGGCATTGTGGCCGGGGCCGCCGTCTTCGTCTGCGACAACCTGTCCTTCAGCGGTGAAGTGCAGCTGGCCCGGAAGCACACAGCCCGGATTGAGCGGGATCTGCCGCTGCTCACGGAGCGCGCCATCGGGCAACTCGTGGAGCGCTGGCACAGTCAGGACACCCGCATTGCCCGGTATCGCGACCGTGCCATCAACGACCTCGCCGCCCATGACTTGATGATCCGGGCGGTCGATGTCGGCGTCGTGCCGGTTTCCACCCTGCCGAAGGTCGTGACGGAGTGGCGTGCCCCCGCTCACCCCGAGTTCCAGCCCCGCACGGCGTGGTCGCTCTTCAACGCCTTCACCGAGGCCCTGAAGGGCAACCTGCCCCTCCTGCCCCGCCGCACACAGGCCCTGCACGGCCTCATGGACGCGCACGTCGGGTTGGCCGGGAGGAACTAAATGAGAAAAGCCCCGACAGTGGGGCTTTTCTTTTAGGTATCAGTTCGTTTCTTGGGGGCTTCGTGAGGTGGGCGAAACAAGATCTGAAGACATTATTTTAGCACTGGGTCATAAAAACCACTTTTTTGACGGTTTTTCTCCCTCTCGATCGCCCGGTGGTTCGCACTACCCGGGGCGTCTTCTGGATACATTAACCAATGCTCTATTTTTTTTCTAAGGCGCTCAATTTCTTCAGGGGTGGCACTATGTTGAGGAGGACCTACCTGAGGGTTACGAGCGGCCAAAGGCTTTTTTGTTTCCGAGTTTGAAGGCATGGTGCTCTCAGCGGGTGCCGTCGCGATGCGGCTCTGCGCCGCATTCTGAAGCAAGCGCGCGTTTTCTTTCTCAGTTTCCTGCCGCGCCATTTCTTGCCTTGCCAACTGCTCCTGCGCCTCGATTTGGCGCAAACGCGCGACCTCATATTCAGCAGCGCGGCGCTCGATTTCTTGCTTGGCCAACTGTTCCCGAAGTTCTCGGCGCCGTGCGACCTCCTGCCTTGCAGAGACAAGTATTTCAGGAGGAGGTTTGCCTGTGCCCTCCTGCCATTTTACCCACGTCACAAAATTAGCGGGCGCTTCTTGGCCAGTGTGATGGGCGTATTCAATCGCCTCCTGAATCCACTGCGACCTGGCTCCTTCTGTCCGAAGTTCTGGTTCCACCGCACGCCAGACGATTTCTCTCCGCGCCCAAGCCAGCATTGCCGGGGGTGGGTTGTCGCCGGTTTCGATCCATCGAACCCACACCGCCATATCGGCAGGAGATAACTTCCCTGTTTTATTGGCGTAATCAACGGCTTCATGCAGCCACGCACGTCGAGAAGGAGTGCGATTGGCGGACTGGCAACCTGTCATAAACGCTGCGATTAAAGATGCGTTAATCGTGGCGGCAATGACACGAGGCGAAAAGAAGCGAGCAGTTTTCATGACTTTCGATGAGCTCGGCGGGGCAATGCGCCGTGCATTATAGGAGCATCATCGTGCGGTCATAATCAAGGTGAATTCGTTGGTAGTATTACGGCGTGTCTCCCGTCCGCCTGCTCGCAAAGAATCTCCGCTACCTGCGATTACGTGCGGACTTCACTCAGGAGCAAATGGCAGAAGTGGTGGGCTTCGAATTCAAGTTCTACCAGAAGTTGGAGGGTGGACGAAAACCGCAGATCAAGCTCGAGACGGTGGAACGACTCGCGAAGCCATTCGGATTGGAAGCGTGGCAAATCCTCTCGCCGGATAGCGTCATAAGATTGGCCAGAATCCAGCAACCCTCACCGCGCACACGGTCTCCGCGTGGCCCCAGAGCCAAGTGGAAGGGGGCGAAAACGGGGTAGGTTCACCGGAAACTGGCAACGAGGGCGGTATCCGAAGCAGCTCTTGGTTGCCGCCTCACACCGCCCAATCGGCGCACAGGAGCTTGGCTTGGGCGAGGACGGTTTGGACGGCGGCGTCCTGGAGATCCGGCGGATAGCCGAAGCGGTTGAGGATGCGTTTCACCATCACTCGAATTTTGGCCTGCGCACCTTCGCGGAGCGTCCAATCGATGGACACACTCTTGCGGACTTGGGTGACGAGCTCCGTGGCGATCACCCGGAGCTTTTCGTCGCCCATCGCTTCCACGGCGCTGTTGTTGGTCGCGAGCGCGTCGTAGAAGGCGATTTCCTCGTTGGTCAGGCCGAGGTCGACGCCGCGTTGGTCGGCGGCGCTGAGTTGCTTCGCCAGCTTGATGAGTTCTTCGATCACTTCCTGCGTCGCGATGGCCCGGTTGTGGTAGGCGTTCAGCGTGCGCTGAAGCAGTTCGGAAAACTGGCGGCTCTGCACGAGGTTCCGGGTGGCCCGGACTTTGATTTCGTCGTGGAGGAGTTTCGCCAGCAACTCGGCGGCGACGTTCTTGTGCTTCAGGCCGCGCACCTCGGCGAGAAACTGCTCCGAGAGAATACTGATGTCGGGCTTCGGAAGGCCGGCAGCGGTGAACACGTCGATGATCTTGTTGTCCGTCGTGATCGCACCCGATACGAGCTGACGCACCGCGGCGTCGAGTTGGTCGGGGCTCTTGCCGCTACGGCTAACGGTTTTGACGAGCGCGGCTTTGACCGCCTGGAAGAAGGCCACGTCGTCTCGGATCGCGGTCGCGGCATCGCTCGCGGCGCAGAGTGCGAAGGCCCGGGAGAGTTCGGTGACGACCTGCACGAAGCGCTTCTTGCCGTCTGGCTGTTCGAGCACGTGTTCCTGCGCCGCCGGGAGCAGCGCGTAGGTCTTCTTCGCATCGCCCACCACCGCCTCCCACGCCAAGCCGTGCAATAGGTCGCAGGCGATCTCGTGTTTCTCCTGCAAGATCGCGATGGCCTGCGCGGTATCGATGGCGGGATTTCCCTGCCCGCCGCTCTCCGTGTAGACGGAGAGGGCGTGTTTCAGTTGATCGGCGAGACCGAGGTAGTCGACAACCAGGCCGCCGGGTTTGTCGCGAAATACGCGGTTCACCCGGGCGATGGCCTGCATGAGCCCATGGCCTTGCATGGGCTTGTCGGCATACATCGTGTGTAGGCACGGCGCATCGAAGCCCGTCAGCCACATGTCGCGCACGATCACGATGCGGAAGGGGTCGTTGCTGTCCTTGAAGCGTTTCGCCAGCCCGCGGCGCTGCGTCTTGTTGCGGATGTGCGGCTGCCAGTCGGGGCCATCGTCGGCACTGCCAGTCATGACGATCTTCACCACGCACTGCTTTTTCTTCTCGGCCTCGCTGTCGTCGTTGGCGGCCCCGGCCCACTCGGGGCGCAGGCGGACCAATTCGTTGTAGAAATCGACACAGATGCGGCGGCTCATGCATACGATCATGGCCTTGCCGTCCATCGCCTCCCAGCGGCGCTCAAAGTGTTGCACGAGGTCGGCGACGATCAGTTTGACGCGCTTCGGGTCGCCCACGAGCGCCTCTAGAGCGGCCCACTTGGTCTTCAGCTTTTCGCGGCTGAACTCTTCCTCCGCTTCGGTGATTTCGGCAAACTCGGCGTCGAGCTTGGGGAGAGCGGCCGCGTTGAGGCCGAGCTTGGCGATACGGCTCTCGTAGTAGATCGGGACCGTGGCCTTGTCAGCGACGGCACGCTGGATGTCGTAGATCGAAACATAGTCGCCGAAGACGGCCCGGGTGTTGGCGTCGGTCTTCTCGATGGGCGTGCCGGTGAAGCCGATGAAGGAAGCGTTCGGCAACGCGTCGCGCATATGGCGCGCGACGCCGTCGATCAGACCGTATTGTGACCGGTGGGCTTCGTCGGCGATGACGACGATGTTTTGCCGCCCCGAGAGCGCGGGCAATTTGGCGTCCTTCTCCGGCAGAAACTTTTGGATCGTGGTGAACACGACGCCGCCGCTGGCCACCGCCAACAGTTCGCGCAGCTCGTCCCGGCTCTCGGCCTGCACCGGCGTTTGGCCGAGGATCTCGTGGCAACGCTGGAACTGCCCGAAAAGCTGGTCGTCGAGGTCGTTGCGGTCGGTGAGGACGACGAGCGTCGGGTTCTGCATCACCGGGTGCCGCACGATGCGCGCAGCGTAGAACAGCATCGAAAAGCTTTTGCCCGAGCCCTGCGTGTGCCAGACGACACCGGCGCGGCGGTCGCCGCGTTTGCCGCCGTGCATGCGGCCAGCCCAGTTGGCGCCTTGCTCCTCCTCGACGGCCCCCGGGAGCGCGGTCATGCCGCTGGCGCGCACGGTCTCCTCGACGGCGGCGTTGACGGCGTGGAATTGGTGATAGCCGGCGATAATCTTGTGCAGCCGGTCGCTCTCCGTGTCCTCTTCGAAAACGATGAAGTGCTGTAGCAGATCGAGAAAGCGCTGCCGGTCGAAAACGCCGCGCACGAGCACTTCGAGTTCGTGAGTCGCCTTGGGTGCGTCCTTCTCGCCGTCGATGGTGCGCCAGACCTTGAACCATTCCTGATTTGCCGTGAGCGAGCCGATGCGCGCCTGCGAGCCATCCGACACCACGAGCAATTCATTGTAGTGCAGGAGCGAAGGGATCTGCGCCTTGTAGGTCTGGAGCTGGTCGTAGGCGTTCCAGAGCGTGGCGTCTTCGTCGGCCGCGTTCTTGAGTTCGATCACCGCGAGGGGGAGACCGTTCACAAACACGACGATGTCCGGCCGGCGGTTGTGCCCGGCCTCGATGACGGTAAATTGGTTGAGCGCCAGCCAGTCGTTGGCGGCCACGTTGTCGAAATCCACGAGCCGCACGGAGTCGCCCGCGATACTCCCGTCGGGGCGCTTATATTCCACGGGCACGCCGTTGCGGAGCAAATAGTGGAAACGGCGATTGATGCCGGCGAGCCCGGGCGTGTCGGGTCGAAGCACTTTGCGAACAGCTTCCTCCCGCGCCTCCGCTGGGATGTGCGGATTCAGGCGGGCCACCGCGTCCCGCAGCCGGGCGACCAAAACCACGTCGCCAAAGGAATCCCTTTCCGCCGCCGGTTCGGCGGGTGCGAGATGCGGACCGTGTCCAACCGTGTAGCCCAGCTCCCCGAACCATTCGAGGGCGGCGTCTTCGACGATGGATTCGTTGAGGTTCATTGAGTGATGCGGTCAAAACCAAGCTGGTTACTTTTGAGAAGACTTTTGTCCTCTTTGATTTGGTGGAGTTGCGCTTGCGACCACATCAACGACTACCTGAAGACGATCTCGGAGCGTCGAAAAGTCCGACGGTGGACTCTCTGCAATCCACTTCAGTTGGACGCGAAGTAGGCCCCATCCATCGATTTCAATCGTGAGAAATGACTCGTCCGTTCGCCATGACCAAGTGTGGCCACCTCCTAATTTTGAATCGAAATTCCAGCCTAATAGTGCGGCTTTGGACTTGATGTAGCTAATGTCGAGAATTGCCGCTACGTTCGTTGGATATCCCTTTAAATAAAAATCACGAGTGCTGTCGGCCCAAAGTGTCGCACGATAACATCTATTTTGTGAACTCAATGACGCGAAAAATATTGACGGCACTTCATCCTCAAGGTCCCCCACCGTGGCATTTTTTACAACCTCCTCCTTCGCGGGTTCGTCTCCTTTCGCGGTATTCTCGTCCCTAGTTTGGAGAATCCGATCTCTTAGCGCGGCAGCAGCGGCTTCAAAAACGTCCGCTGGTTCAAATTCGGCCTCCTGCTCGTTGACATTCCCTATTTTCTTTTGAGTCGGTGGTATCTTGGCAAGTATACGTTTGGCGTAGACTACGTCGTCCGCCCAGAGAGCATAGTTTGCCACTACTAATCTATGTGCAATATTAGACATGATGAACATGCGTTTGCAGAAATGCCCGATCCGGTCCGGGGGCGCTTGGGGCCATGGCCACTAATGCAGCCGAAAAATTGACCTGATTGATCGGAAGAAATAGTTGGGCTTCCATCGTGCCCGGTTTCTCAAGTGCCGTTAAAATCGACATACCGAAGCCCACCTCCGGAGCGACCTTGCCCGTCCTTGCGGCTTGCACCGCAATTAGGCGCCAATAAGCCCCAAGCTGCAATAGTGCATCGCGGGCGGCTGAACCGGCATTCTTGGATGTGCGGGCCTTTGCCTCCACCGGCCACCAATCAGGTAAACCAGGTGGAAGCGTGTGTATGCCGGCCCAAAGCGAGGTGAGAAGGCCGCGCGCATTTAGGCGCATCATGTAATCCGGAGCCTTCCATGAACCAAATTGTTTGGCGGCACGAACAAGCACCAGTTCTCCCGGTAGAATCCCAAGGAAGTCGCGAGCAAATATTGCGGCCGCTACTTCTCCCGCATTTCCAGTTACCCCGCCGGCGCGTTGCTTAAAAGTAAGGGCGGTGTAGGGATGGACAGGAGGAAATCCAAGCGGACGATGCAACCCAAGCTGACGTTTCGTTTCAAAATAATCCCTGAAATGCCCTGCCATATCGCGAACATGGTAAGAGCCCGCCCAATCGGATACATAGCCGACGAATTTAGGCGAAAGATTGAGGCGCGTAGGAGAGGTAGCTTGCGGCCTACCAGCTGCTGTGCCCACGCTTAGAATGACCTCAGGTTTCATTGCTTATGATAAATTAATTTGGGACTTTCGTCGTCGGATTATCCGGCGCGAGTCGCGGCCCGTATCCGACCGCATAGCCCAAATCGCTGAACCAATCGAGGACTGCTTCTTCGACGATGGATTCGTTGAGGGACATGACAACGAGTCCTCAGACAAGATCACCAGCCACCGGGCCCTGGTCGCCGCGCGACTTCTTCACAATAGTCGCCAAGCGCTGCTGCCAGCCCTTCGTGTGGACGATGCGCTCGACATCTTCGCCCATTCGCGCCTTTAGCTGAGAACGGGTAAGGCGGCTGTGTTCCTCCTGAGCGGAGCGCACCACATACATCGCATGGTCGACTTCCAAGTTTTCAAACACCGCCAAATTGTCGCAAAATTCGATAACAAAATAGCCGATGAATCCCCGGGTGCTATGGAGGATTTTTCGTGGCTTCAACGTCAGGATAAAATCGAAGCGATCATGGATCGCGAGCGCGCGCTTGGGCTGGTCGCGAGCGACCCGGCGGGTCAACCGGCCGATGACATCGCTGCGCTCGTTATCGGGCAGAACTCTCCAGCCGATGTCTTCGGACACACGACGTATGGATTCAGCCTCGGCCTTTGCGGCCGGGAGCAAGTCAATCAATCCAACGTTCTCTTGCATCAGGTTAATGCAGCGAAGGAGCTTGGCGCGACACTCCGGGTCGGAGGTGTTTATCACTTCTTGGATCTGGAAATGCACCCGCGCACCTTTGTCGGCCGGCTCACCGGCAAGAAGCTTGAATGCGATGTGCGCCATGGCTGGCGGGTTAAATGTCCGATGCCACACGTCTCGACGATAGGTGGTGGGATGCGACGTGAAACGGCCACGTGTCGGCGCTCGCCCATGGATTAGCTTACTATGTTTGCCGCGGCGCTTATCGGGACGCTCAATCGGCGTCGCGTTTGCATAGCTAGCCGGGCCTACATTGGGTGATGGAATAAATGACTCAAAATCAGCGCGGAGATCCTGTGTGGATTCGATGCCGAGATGAAGGTAGGTGCCTGCTTTAATTTCTTCCGCTGATATAATCTTGGCACAACCAACGACGCAGTCGGTATCGGCGGGAAGGCGGGACAGTGTGCCCTCAATTGCCGCCGGGAGCTTACGGAATCCTTTTTTCCACGGTAACTTTGAGTTTCGTCGTGGCATAATAACTAGGGGCGTTTCACGAACGTCAGCACACGAGCTGCAAAACCAGTCAGTTCACCCGCATTCACGATTTCCGTTTCCCACGCGGCGTTAGAGTCGTGGTGGAACCGATTCGCATACTCAACGATGTCGCGAAGCTCCTGAACGTCTGCCGAGTTGAGAATCTGCTGCGTCGTGTTTACTCGCTGGTCGCAAAGTCCTCTAAACGGCCCAAGCAATGTGCCGGGTGGAAAATGCTCAGGGCATGCGACGCGGAGGAACGCCTCGACGTGTGGGCGCAATGAGTGGGCGATTTCGCGATCATTGCCTACGCCATTTATCATGTAATCTCGGAGAGCCGCGTTTCGCCGATCGTGCTCGGTGATTGAGTCGTAGTCCACGTTCCACGAAGCGATGGTCGATCCGTTTCCATCGCGGACAACATGGAGTGCAACTCGGGTAGCTGGGTCAGCACCTTCCCAGATTCGGCAGAGGAATGGTTTGCAATGTGAGAGGACAATGACTTGAGCGACGCGGGTCGAAAGACGCCGGATTTCCTGAACGGTCGTTAGCGACCGATGCTCGTCAAGGCTCGATACTGGGTCATCGATGACGACTGTTTTTGTGGCTAGATTTGGATCGAGTTCGATTGAAGCGAAGTAGAACGCCAAAGCCAACGCGTTACGGTCTCCAGCGCTCAGCGTGTTCTTAAACGAGTGGTCGCCTGGCTGTGGGTTTCCGCCCGCAACAGCCACCGCTGTGTTGTTAATGATGACGTTGTATGTGCACGCCGGACCTCCGCGCGTGTTCACTGCGATCACAGCGTCGAGATGGTAACCTGCGTTGAATCGAGTGAGGTAGCGGTTGATGGCCGCTTGATAGTTCGGGAAAACATTTGCCCGATACTGGTCGAGAGCAGTTTTCGCCTGCTCGCGCAGCAACTCGGTTGCGGCTTTTGCCTGTTTTTCCGCCAAGTAGTCTGCGCACGCCGACGATGTCACTGCGCCATGACGGGCTTGAACGGCTTTGAGGTGGGATAGTGTAGCGCCGATTGCCGCCGGGTTTGCGTTCGCGGCGCGCTGCTTCACAGCCGCAATCGTTTGGTTCTCCCGGGCCAGTTGTTGGTTGATTGCAGCGATTGCCGCAAGATTGGCTTCGTGAAGCCGAACGGATTCACGGACCGCATCAGGAACCGCAACCACATCAAGAGGGGCAGCTCGTTTCTGCGTGAGTAGCGCCGCCAGTTGGTCACGTGCTGCGAGCCAGTCACGAACCAACGCGGCTGTATCAACCTGAAGTGGTGGAAGCTCTGCAAACCGCGTCCAAAACTGTCGCCTTTCGCCCAGAATACGGACGAAACGTTCAAGGGATGTTGCGACATTGTCGGCATGCGTTTGCTTCAGACCTGCCGAGGCCCCGGTGATATTCCGCTGCAACGTTCGATACGCGTCACTGAAAAATGCGCGGTAGTGGCCCATAACGGGCGATCCACCGAGGTTCTGTGCGCAGAAAACGCATTCGTGAGCGACCTGCTGCGGCCGTTCAGCCTGTCGCCGCATTCCTTCGCCAATCCACTCCTCCGCATTCCGCCCGAAAGTTGAGAGGTGTTCTTGGACTCGTTCGACGGCAGCAGCGTCCAGTTCTGGCACCCCAGCTTGCAGCACGACCTCTATGGCTTGGAGGTCGAACGCTGGAAAGCTGAGTAAATCAAATGCGAGCGTATTGCGAACGGGGTCCTGCTCGCGAGCCGCCGCAAGATTTCGTTCGGCTGCCTCAATCTCCGTCGCAACGTTTGGGTTCGGTTGAAGCGCACAGAACTGGTCCACGGTGAGCGCACCACGTTCTGCAGCTGGAATAGCTAGTTCGCGTTGCCGTAAAGTGCGGTTGTGAACTTCGACCTGCGCTACAAGACTTTGAAGCTGCTTATTCAGCGCGACTCCTTGCGCACCTAAAATCAGTTCGTGCAGATTCTGGCGGTGGTCACCGCCCACGACGAGTCCTGAGTAAACGTTTTGGTCAATGAACACGTCATCGAAGACAACCGTGTTCGCGAGGTTCCGATTCCAAGCGCCATTATAGAACATCGCTGCGGGTGGACCACCAGCACATCCAATAATCACATGCGGAGGATGCTGAGCGGCGAGACGCCTGCGCTCCACAATCGGAATTGCGTCACCCGTTGCCAAAGACCGGAGAATCGCGGCGAGCGTCGTTTTGCCTCGACCGTTCTCCGCATAAATTAAGGTAAGGCGACTGAGTGCTATGTTTGCTGCTGAGTTTACCGAGTCGAAGCGCCCGACATTTCTGATAAGTTGGAGGTGGTTGATCATGGGCGTCTGTGAGTCTCAATTGATGGCTCCCTGAACGCTCAACTCTCCGCTCAGCAGCTTCGGCAGCAGCGTGTCGCGCAGGGTGGCGAGGGTGCGGGATTGGGTGCGGTTGGCGTCAATTTGCTCGAACCAAGGCGAAGTGAGTTTTTCAAACGCTGCCAGCACTTGAGCGGATGGCTTCAACACATCGGTGGATTCCAAATGCCCCTTCGTGATGGCATGGCGCGTTGCACCTGCACTCATCCCAATAAGGAAGGACTTCATGGAGTCTTGAACGAGGTAAAGGTGCAGATAACGGGGTGGAATGCCTTTGATCGCGCGGATGATGGTGACGTGCTGATTCACGCGTGCGGGCAAAACCGTTGGATCGACCACACATGTTCTCAGAATGGAATCCCCTGTGATGTTCAGCAGCACGTCATCCTTCATGACTTCGACGTTCTTCAACTCGGACGCGCTCTTCTCGGTCAGACGCGCCAACCCTGCCCAATGGAACTCATGGTCATAGACATTCTGGCTGCGAATGAGCGCCGGACCTTCATCGACATACACTTCGCTTCCTCCGCGCGGCGTTGCGCCACTCCCAATCTTTGAAGTGAGGTCTTTGAGTTTGCTAACTTCCCAGCCAAACGGAATTGGGCCCAGTTCGGAGTCTTGGAAGGAGCCGGGGAAGAGGGCGGCGGTAGCGGGGGCGAGGGCGGCGGGGGGGGGGCCGTCGAGTTTGGCGCGGACGGGGTCGAAATCCACGAACCAGCTCTGGAACAGCGCCCGCGCCATCGCCTCCAGCGTCGCGTTCATCCGCCGGTTCAACTCGATCTTGTCGTCCAGCGCCCCAAGCACCGCCGCGATGGCTTTTTGCTCAGTGGGCTCCGGCAAGCGAATCGGAATTGGATAGATGAAATTGCGATTCAACGAAGGCTGCGCGCTGCCGGAATTGAACCGGTCGAAGTCGAGCGCTTTGAGAAAGTAGAAAGCGAAGAGCGGGTCGTTGCCTTTGAAGTCAGTGACGTAGAGGCCGGTGTTGTGCGGCCAGAAATCCTCTTTCGAGAAATGCACCTGACCAAACGATGCACCGCTTCGGCCAATCACGATGCCCGGTCCCTTGGCCAGTGCCGTGTCGTGAAACCCATTCTGGCCAGCGGAACCCATGACGGGGACTCGACCGACGCGGCGCTGCGGTTCCGTAAGGTCGTGGCCTCGTTGCAAAGCAACGAATTCGCCAAGAGTTGTGTTTGACCAGTCGGACATGGCTAACGCTTCACGATAAGCGACACGTGCTCGGTCGTTGTTTTTGGTTCGCCTCCGGCGATTGCATCGCATCCGTCCCGGTGGAACCACTTACAAGTGACTTCCTTCGTATCGTTGTTGCGGACTGGAAATGTCAAAACCACTCCGTGGCAGTAACGAGGGTGCTTGGTCCATTTGCCTGTGAACTCACGGATCCTTGATCTCGCCGCGCCTATCTTCTGCTTGGTGTGACTCGTTTTCTTAACCTCGACCACAAGTAGGTTGCGGGGAGAATTCCGGATGTGTGCAACAATGTCGGGCCGAATACGTCCCGAGCCTGCGGGATTCATTTTCGGAACGTGGAGGTTCCGATTGTATTCGCAATCGACCTGCCAACCTGTGAGCCGTTGTTCGATATAAAGAGCAACCCGATGGGACAGCGTTTCCTCTTGGACGCCCACATGCAGCAACGCTATGTCTCGCTTGGCGAATTCCGTCAAAGCGCCGGTGACCACATCGCGGATTTGTTCCGGCGTTAAGAATTCACCCGCCATAACCCAGCCCCCTCAGGTTTGCTTTGATGGCCTGCTCCAGTTTCGCGGACTCGGCGAACTGGGCGTGCAGTTCGGCGACGAGGCGCGGCATCTTTTCCTCGAATGGGTCGCCGTCGTCTTCGACTTCCTCGGCGCCGACGTAGCGGCCGGGCGTGAGGACGTGGCCGTGGGCGGCGATTTCGGCGGTGGTGGCGGATTTACAGAAGCCGGCGATGTCGGAATACGCGGACGCCTGCAGAGAGGCGTCCCTACCTTTGACGCTGCGCCATGAGTGGTAGGTGCTGGTGATTTTCTCCAGGTCGGCGTCGGTCAGCTCGCGGTGAACGCGGTCGATGAGGGTGCCCATTTTCCGCGCGTCAATGAAGAGGGTCTGTTTGCGGCGGTCGCGGAAGCCGCGTTTGGCGTCGGCGTTTTTGTTCTTCGCGAGGAACCAGAGGCAGACGGGGATCTGCGTGCTGTAGAAGAGCTGGCCGGGGAGGGCGACCATGCAGTCCACGATGTCGGCCTCGATGAGTGCGCGGCGGATCTCGCCTTCGCCGGACTGGTTGGAGGACATGCTGCCATTGGCGAGGACGAAGCCGGCCATGCCCTGCGGCGCGAGGTGGTGGATGAAGTGCTGCACCCAGGCGAAGTTGGCGTTGCCCTTGGGCGGGACGCCATACTGCCAGCGCACGTCGTCGTCCTTCCGGAACCAGTCGGAGTCGTTGAAGGGCGGGTTGGCGAGGACGTAGTCGGCGCGGAGGTCGGGATGGAGGTCGCGGCGGAAGGTGTCGGCGTGCTCGGGGCCAAAGTCGGCCTCGATACCGCGCAGGGCGAGGTTCATCACGGCGAGACGCCGGGTGGTGGCGTTGCTCTCCTGTCCGTAGATGGAGATGTCGCCGAGCTTGCCGCCGTGGGATTCGACGAACTTTTCCGACTGCACGAACATGCCGCCGGAACCGCAGGCGGGGTCGTAGATGCGGCCTTTGAAGGGGGCGAGCATCTCGACGAGGCAGCGCACCACGCAGGACGGGGTGTAGAACTGGCCGCCGTTCTTGCCCTCGGCGCTGGCGAAGCGGGTGAGGAAATACTCGTAAACGCGGCCGAGCAGATCGACGGAGCGGTGCGTCTTCTCGCCTTCCGATGCGGCGGTCAACTCGATGGTAGCGATGACGTCGATCAGTTCGCCGAGGCGCTGCTTGTCGAGGCCGGGGCGGGCGTAGTCCTTGGGGAGGACGCCTTTGAGGCGCGGGTTGTCGCGCTCGATGGCGACCATGGCGTCGTCGACGAGCTTGCCGATGGTGGGCTGCTTGGCGTTGGCCTGGAGGTGCGTCCAGCGGGCTTCCTTGGGGACCCAGAAGACGTTTTCAGCGCGGTATTCGTCGGGATCTTCGGCGTTGGCGCCCTTGTAGTCGCCCTTGCCGGCGGTAAGCTTGGCGCGGTGCTCCTCGAAGGTGTCGGAGATGTATTTGAGAAAGATGAGCCCGAGGACGACGTGCTTGTATTCCGCCGCGTCCATATTGTTGCGGAGCTTGTCGGCCGTGAGCCAGAGCTTGGCTTCGAAGCCGAGATTGGCAGTGGAATCTTTGGGGGCGGCGGAGCGGGCCATGGGCAGAAAGGAGGCGAGCGGCAGAAAGCAGGGAGGCGGAATGCGTTCAGGTGGTAGCATTGCTTCAGTCGCGAAAACAGTCGGCGGACCAACGAAGGAGCGACAGCGGGAATGAACCGGAAAACACCCTAAGTGATTCTACGGAAACCCGTAGATCAATGTCTGAATGAGCGGAGCGAGCGGAATTTGGACGGGGCTACAGTAAAACCAGGGAGTTGAGTGGCGGAAGAGAGAAGCGGACGCGGCGATGAGGGACGAACGGGGCTTCGTGCGACGACGACACCCTACCAGTTACCGCCGGCAGCAACCAGCGCGCCGCCTACCTTTTTTTAGGTATCGGACTACCTAAAGAATGGTATCCGCCTAAATAAGTAGGCTGGGACCGCGGATGTCCCACCCTAGGGAGTAGAGTCGTGCTCATGCCCCTCTTCCAACACCCACCGAAACAGGGCGCACTCGCTCTCACCAAAGACAAAGACCGTATCGTCGCCTACGCCCTGACGCCGGCAGCCATCCGCAAGCTCCGGGAGGGCGGTGTGCGCCATGGCCGCAAATTCCCGGCCTCGATTCTCGCTTCGCTGATCCGCACCGGTGACGCGCACTCCCCTCGCCTCGCCGATCACGCGGGCCAAATCACGCTCTGGGGTGACGACGACACGGAGCAGCAGCTCCCGCGCTGCGAGATGACCGGGACCACCGCCGATCTCCATCTCGTGGTCTACGGCGAGGGCCTGGGCACGGTGGTCAAACTCCTGAGCCCGGAGCCCCGTTTCGTGCTGCAAAAGGTAACGAAGCTCAGCGTCCCGATCTGGATGCTGACCACGCCCCTCCTCGATCAATTGCAGGCCACCGGCGTGATACCCGCCGGCGCACCGGCCGCGACCTCGCTGCGCACGTGGTTCCGCAAGAACTACGACGCCGCGTGGGCGAAGCTCCAATCCGGTGCCGCGCTACAGGAGAGTCTCGATCTCGGCCCACCGGCCGACGAACTGCCTCTCGTCCGTGAGTAGCCGTCCGCGTTCTCCGCGCCGCCCGCGGGCGCCGAAAACGGTTCCCCGGAGCGTCCGCGCCACCACCCCGGCCACTCGGACAAAGAGCGCCGAGCCGGGAATGCACGTCGTCGCGATCTACGCGGCCAAGAAGACCGGCAAAAAGGTCGGGGTGCCGCTCATGCTTTCCAGCACGCGAGCCGGCTTCCCCTCCCCGGCCGACGACCATGTCGAGAAGCAGCTCGACCTGAATGACTACCTGATCGGCGACAAAGCCGCGACGTTCATCGTCCGAGCCAAAGGCGACTCGATGATCGGAGCCGGCATCCACGATGGCGACTTGCTCATCGTCGACCGCTCCGTCGAGGCCACGGACGGCCGCGTCGTGATCGCCGTGGTCGAAGGTAGTTTCACCGTGAAACGCCTGCGCAAGAAAGCCGGCCTGTGCTGGCTGGAGGCGAGCAACGCGAAGTTTGCCCCCATCGCCATCACCGACGAGGACGCCGTGATCTGGGGCGTCGTGACAAACGCGATACATCCTCTGTGAAGTCCGCCCGTGTTCGCCCTCGTCGACTGCAATAATTTCTACGCGTCGTGTGAGCGCGTCTTTCAGCCCCGGCTGGAGGGCCGGCCCATCGTGGTGTTGTCGAACAACGACGGCTGTGTCGTCGCGCGGAGTAACGAGGCCAAGGCACTGGGCATCGAAATGGCCGGCCCCTGGCACCTGACCGAGAAGCGGTTCCCGCCCGGCACGGTCGAAGTCTTCAGCTCCAACTACACGCTCTACGGCGATATGAGCCGCCGGGTGATGACGACCCTCGGCCGTTTCGCCTACGAGTTGGAGCCCTACAGCATCGACGAGAGCTTCCTGCACTTTCTGCCCGGCGCCGATTGGCCGACGCTGGCCCGGGAAATCCGGAAGACCGTGCGGCAACACACCGGCCTCCCGGTGAGCGTGGGCTTCGCGAAAACCAAGGTGTTGGCCAAGGTGGCGAACCGGCTCGCCAAGAAGCGGCCCGAGTTGGCCGGGGCGCATGTGCTGGACAGTGAAGCCGCCATCGACGCCGCTCTGGCCACCATGAAACCCAGCGACATCTGGGGTATCGGCAGCCGCCTCGCCGAGCGGCTCGCCACGGTGGGCGTCACGACCGCGCTCGAACTGAAGCGGCTCGATATCGAAGTGGCGCGCCGGCTTCTCACGGTGGTCGGACAGCGCATCGTGTTGGAGCTCCGCGGGGTCAACTGCTTGCCGTTGGAGGAGATCGCTTCCGCGAAACAAAACATCTGCACGGCCAAAAGCTTCGGCGTGCCGCTGGAGACGCTGGAACAGTTACAGGAACCACTGGCCTCCTACGTGAGCCGGGTGGCGGAGAAGCTGCGTGCGCAGGGCTCGGTGGCGGGCCGCATCCAAGTCTTTCTGGAGACCAATCCGTTTCAACCGCAGGAACCGCAATACGCCAACAGCGCGGGCCTCACCCTGCTTTCCCCGAGCAATTTCACGCCCGACCTCGTGACCGCCGGGATGGCCCTCCTGCAATGTATCTACCGCCCCGGCTACCGCTACAAGCGCGTCGGCGTCATGCTGCTCGACCTCGGTAGCGAACAGGTGATCCAAGCATCCTTCGACGAGCCCCCGCCGGAACTGAGCGAGAAACGACGCCGGGCCATGAGCGTGCTCGACGTCGTGAACCAAGGCTTCGGCCGCGGCACGCTGCGCGTCGGCAGCGCCGCAGCCCCGGACCCGCGGTGGCAGATGCGGCAAACGAGGTTGTCACCCCGGTGGACGACGCGATGGGCGGACCTGCCGGTGGCGGCCACGGCGTGATCCGTCGGGTCAACCTGAGATCGCTGCCCACGGGGTGGGTGCGGAAAAAATGATTGGTCGCCCGGGATGGAGTAGTTTTTACCAGAGGGAAGCCGCCACACCGTCGCTCCCCATGTGCAACCACTACAATCGCTCGACCGTGGCCGAAGTCGAAAGGGCTGAGCGCGAAATTGCCGAAGCGGTGGAGCGGGTGCTCGGGAAAGCACCTGCCGAGACGTGGGGGTGGTCGAAAGACCAGATGCCCGTCGTCTACCACGGAGAGAAGGGCCGCACGCTGTCGACGATGCGCTGGGGCGTCTGGCCATTCTACGAGAAATCGCTGCCGGGGCGCCCGGTGGTGAACGCCCGTGACGACGCCCTGCTCGTGAAAAATATTTGGAAGCACTCGGCGCGCACGAAGCGGTGTGTCGCGGCGGCTGACGGATTTTTTGAATGGACCGGTCCGCAAGGCGCGAAGTGGGAGGTCATGTTTTCACTGCCTGAGCAACGCCCATTCTTCTTCGGCGCGATCTGGTCGCACGACCCGGTGGGCGAAGATCGCGGCTTCGCTATCGTGACGACCAGCCCGAACCCGATTGTCGCCGAGATCGGCCACGACCGCACGCCGCTCATTCTCGACGCCGAAGGAGCGAAACGGTGGATCGGCAGCGAACCGCTACCGGACGAACAACTGATGGCGTTCTGCCAGCCTTACGCGGGGCAGTTTGTGCGCCGCGATTTGCCGCCACCGGAGAAGAAAAAGAAGCTCATTAAAACCGACCTTTTTGGCGACGTTCAGTTATAGGCGGCTTCCGTTCCGCTTGCTGGCAAGCGCGGATAGGCTTGCCACTCCCAATTCGAAGGCGGGATGCCGTAGAAGTATTCCTCTCGCCAATCCAGTTTTCGCCAGTCCTCGATGTGAGCATCCGCCTCTGCAAATTCTTGGTATAGCGAAAAGCCCCTGTCGGTGATCATACAGACATCTAGCCAGACATGGCCATTTTCCATCGTAAGATCTACGAAAACAGGGACTTCGCTTAGTCCGACGAACGCACGTTGATATTCCTGTGCACAACCTTGGGCAAGCGATGGGACGCGGATGGCCAACACCGTCGTCTGCTCGTTGAGCTTAATCCGGCAGACCGTGGCGGGGAATTGTTGGGCGCTGCTCATAGAAGCCTCAACGTTTGCGTGTCCTCCGGTGGCTCGTCGCTGAATTCGCGGCGCAGGAATCGCGCGATGGCTGCCTGTTCACGTTCACGGCGCCTCTCCGGCGATTCCGCGCAACCGTCAACCGAGGCCGACTCATCGAGGACGGACCGTAGCCGGGCGGCTTTCTCATCCCAAATCGTGGTGCTGCTCATGCGGGCAGAGAACGCAGCGGTGAAATCAGGTCAAGTGTTCAAATGAACACTATACCGCCCTCCCGCAAACAAACCCCGCCGGCCCGACGTTGGCCACATCTTGAATGCAAACGGCAATGAGGCAGGCCCCGCGCGGGCGGCCGTTAGGGCAACGCCCGCACGCGCAGGGCGCGGTAGCGCACCTTCAGTTCGTCTCGCACGTGTAATTGTAAGGCGAAGTGGCCGCGCAGTCCGACGTTGAGGCGGCGGTGGGCCTCGTTGTCGAGTGTGCCGGTCCCGTCGTAGTTCGCGATCGTCACGCCGTTCAGCTCAGTCGTCACCACCGTCCCCCGCGCCACGATCCGCAGTCGGTTCCAGCCGTCCCCATCTTCCGCATACCGGAAGATGAACCCTGCCGGCGTCGGTCGCAATTCGATCTTGGAGGAGGGCAGGCTCGGAAAAATCCAGCGCTTCTCCGTGCGCGTCTCGTCGTAAATCAGCCCCGTGCGAAACGGCGCCGGCGGATGGATGTCCACCTGGGGTCCGTCGAGCCAGCCGCCGTTCGGCGCCGTCGCCGACGCATCATAGCGGCTGCGAAACTGGACGCCCGTGTTGCCCGGCGAGACTCGGAAGGGCTGGAATTCAAGTTCCAGTTCGAAATCCGCCCACTCGCTCTCGTGCATCAGCCACACGTAGGCGTGGTCCTTGCGCCCGATTGAATCGCAGAGGATCGCCCCGTCGCGCACGGTCCAGAAAGGCTTGCCCGCATCCGCCGGCAGACCGTGGACCTTCCAGCCGGCGAGCGTCTTCCCGTCGAATAGCGAAACCCACGGCGACGCGCTTCCTTCGGCCGGCGCGGCGCCCAACAGGCCCGACACTGTCAGACCAAGGATAGTGAGCAGAACCAGACATGTTCGTGGACGCATGAGAGAAAACGGAAGTGCGACGACGCCGTCGCGCGCGACTGGGAGCGAAGCCCCGCAAAGAAAACGACCATGCTCGGGAGCTGCTTCATGGCCCCGGGGCGAAGCCGTCTTCGGTGCCGGCAAGCACGTGATAGGCGCCCGTGCGGGCGGTGCCGGCGCGGGTGTTGAAGAGCTCGATGACGCGGGTGAGTTCGACGAGGCCGATGGTCGCGCTGCGGTCGGAGTCGGCGGAGTGGAAGCGGGCGAGCGTCACGGCCGCGCCTCCCGAGGTCGCCGCATCCAAGCCGAACCCGTCTTCTGTGCCTTCCTGGATTCGATAGCGACCGGTGCGGGTCGTGCCGTGGCGAGAATTGTAGAGCTCGATCACGCGAGTGAGTTCGACGAGTCCGATGTGGAAATCTGCGTCGCTATCCGCACTGTGGGTGGTGATCTGCATCACACGCAGCGGACTCGGCGTCGCGATGGGTTGCAAAAGAGATCCGTCAAAACGCACCACGCCGGATGCAGCGATGAACTGATCCCCGGCCGTGCCCGGTGGCACACTCACGGTGTAGGTGAAGGTGATTGGGCCCACCGGTGGAGTGGACCATGCCCAGTCCAAACTGCCGGCGGTGCCGGGCACGGGCCGCACATCGCCGAGGGTGCCCGCGTCGGACACGAACTTCCAGCCAACCGGGAGAGTAACTTTCCAGCCGAGGCCCGTGGCGAGCGTCGTGTAAACGAGCGTGTTCGTGATGGTGGCGGTGCCGCCCGCAGCGTAGCCGCTGCCGACGACGGCTTGAGTCGCCGCAGAGCCGGAGCTGGAGCTTTGCACGGCGAGCGTCGCATTGAGGCTGGTCGCGGTGCCCAGCGAATTGGTGACGTGCACCGTGTAGCTACCGCCATGTGAGGGTTGCGCCGATGCAAACGTGAGTATCGCGGTCGTGGCGCCGTCGAGCGGAATGCCGTCTTTGCGCCATTGGTAGCCGAGGGGCGCCGTGCCCTGCGCGAGTACGCACAACGTCACCGGCTCACCCGTGATCGTGGTCGTGCTCACCGGCGAAGACACGATGGCCGGGGCAAAGGTCGCGGGCCGTGCGGCATCGAGATCGTGCAACTCCAAGAGAACGGTGCCGCCGAGCGCATCGCTGCCGCCGACCTGCACCGTGCAGGCACCGGCGTGGAGGTTGCCCGTCAACACAAGCGCGGAATCCCGGGCGCCGGCCGGGAGCGCAAAGGTGGCGACGCGCGTGATCGCCGCGGCGGTGGCGGTGGCGTCGCCCGGGGTCGTATCCCAATCGTCGTTACTGCCGACGAGCGTGCCGTCGCGCACGATGAGCATGGCGGGATTCGCATGGGCGCCGGGCAACCCGAGGGATGGACCGATGGCGCGCACGAGATAGCTGCGCTGGCCGCGGCCGTTGGAGCCGAGTCCACCGATGACCACTCCCCCACCCGCGCCCATGCGCCCTCGCACGGCGACATAGGGCAACGTGCTCATCGGCGCTGTCGCGAGATCGGCGTCGTAAAGCTCGAGATAGCCGGTGCCACCGGCGCCGCTCGCGGGTTTGGCGCGGACGGTGTAAGTGCCGGGTGCGAGTGTCGCGAGCATCGCGCTGTCGCGACTACCGATGGCGAGGGCAAACGCGCCGACCGCCGCCGTAGTCGAGGAAATCGCGGCGGTGTCGGCAGAGGTCGCCCAGTCGTTGTTGATCGCGAGCAGCGCGCCCGTGGAGCTGAAGAGTTCGAGTTGCGGATCGGGCAGGCCGGAGAAACCAAACGGCGCGAGACCGGGACCGACCGCGCGCAGCAGCACTTTTTTCGGCAGCGTGCCCTCGACCGTGAAAACCGCGACCGCGCCGTCAGCGTCGATTTGCAGACGCGCCGAGTAAGCGACGACGCGCGGGACGACGTTGAGGCGAGCCGCCGCGCTCGTGACGCTGCCAAGGGCGTTGATCACGACGACGGTGTAGAGTCCGCCCTCGTAGGTTTGGGCATTCACGATGGGGAAAATCGCCGAGGTCGCACCGACGAGAGCAATGCCGTCGCGCCGCCACTGATAGCTCAGCGGGGCGGACCCGACGGCGGCGACGGCGAGTGCAGTGTTGCCGCCCACGGCGAGGGTTGTGCCGACAGGTTGTGCGGTGATCTGCGGAGCGGAGTCGGAGACCGCGAGGATGGCCGCGTTGCTCGTCGCACTGCCCGCGACGGCGGTGGCGACGACATCGTAGCTCCCGGCGTCGGTGAGTAGCACGCTGGCGAGGGTGAACGTGGAAGACGTTGCGCCGGAGAGCGCGACGCCGTCTTTGCGCCACTGGTAGGTGGGCGTGCCGGGGAAGCCGGCGGCAGGAGCCGAAAAGGCGGCGGCGAGGCCGACGAACGTCGTCACGCTGGCCGGCTGGGCATTGAAGACCACGGGAGGATTGATGGTGAGAACCGCTGCGTCGCTTGTGATGGAGCCCGCAATGTTGGTTATCACCACGTCGAAGCTGCCGGCACTGGCCGCTGTTGCCGCGCCAAGAATGTAGGCGCTGCTGGTCGCGCCCACAATCGGGCTCCCATTTTTCCGCCACTGATAGTTCATCGGTGCAGAGCCAGTGGCGGTGATGCGAAAGCTCGCGATATTGCCAACATTCAAGGTTCCGCCCACCGGCTGCGCGGTGATGACCGAAGGGCTCGAAATCACGGTGAGCGAGAGCGGCACAGACGTAGCCGTGCCAACGGCATTGCTGACGATGACATCGTAGGTGCCCGTATCGCTGTCGGAAACACCGGTGAGGACGAACGAGGCGTTGGTGGCAGAGCTGATCGAAACGCCATTTTTCCGCCACTGGTAGCTGAACGGTGCCGTGCCGGTCGCAGTCACATTAAACCCAGTATTCAATCCCGCTGCGATCGAGCCAGAGCCCGTCGCAGAAATGATGGTGGGAGCGACATCGGTGGAGGCATCACGGAGAGCGAGAGTGTGCGAGGAGCCTCCGGAAATCGCGAACACGTTGGCCAATCCGGCGGGAACTGACCTGACGCCGCTATCATCCAAACCCCAGGCTACGACTGTATCATCATTCCGAAGCGCAAAACTAGTTTGCCGAGAGACAGTAATAGCCACCACCCCACTGAGCCCTGCTGGGACACTGATCTGACCGTTACCGTTGTAGCCCCAAGCCACCACTGAACCGTCAGATTTGAGCGCCATACTGTGAATTTCGCCGGCAGCTACGGCGATGACCGACGTGAGACCTAGCGGCACGCTCCCTTGCCCATAGCCGTTGTTTCCCCATGCCACGACCGAGCCATCCGTCTTCGCGGCGAGATAGTGGCCACCAATGCTTGCGGCGATAGAAACGACGCCGTCCAGCGCCAGAGGAGTGTCGGTGCGAACACTCGTCCCATCCCAGACGACGACCGTGCCATCGGCGCGCAGCGCCATGGCAGCACTGCCGGCCGCAATCGCGGTCACGTTGCTCAACCCTGCGGGCGTATAGTTGATCGTCCCGCCCCACGTGACCACCGTGCCGTCGGATTTAAGCGCCATGCTGTAGTTCCCCCCCGCCGCGAGGGCAGCAACATCGGTCAAACCGGATGGTATCGTTGCTTGGCCACTCGAATTGCTACCCCATGCGACCATGGTGCCGTCTGACTTCAAAGCCAGCGTGTGTGCAGCGCCACCCGCTACAGCGATTACGTTTGTCAGCCCAATCGGCACAGCAGATTGACCAGAGGTATTCAGGCCCCACGCCTGCACTTGGGTCGGCAGACTTACACTGATGAAAACCGACGGACCAAACAGCGGCCCCGCGTCATTTGTAACTACGACTTGGTAGACGCCAGAGCTGCGGACCGTGGCATTGGTGATCCGGTAGTTCGCGTTCGTCGCACCCAAAATGGGCTGGCCATTCTTGCGCCACTGGTAGCTCACCGAACCTGGCAGCACGGTAGTAGCAACCAAGTCCTGACTACTTCCCGCGGCGATCACACGTTGGCCGGAAACGTTCATCGAAACTCCTTCGACCGAATTCACTGAAACGGATGCGGCGGCGCTCGTGGCCGCGCCCAACCAATTGGTCACGACCACATCGTAATTCCCCGCGTCCGTGGCGGCGATACGCGGCAGACCCAGCGTCGCGCTTGTAGCGCCGACGATATTGGTGCCGCCCTTACGCCACTGATACGTCGTCGCATACCCCGTGCCCGCATTCACTCCCACACTGAGGGATACGTTCTGACCCGCGTAGGCGGTTTGTGCAATGGGCGGCGTGGTGATGATCGGGGAGAGGTCCTGCGCGCTCTCGCGGATAATGAGCGTGTGGGCCGACCCGCCGGCGATGCCGCGGACAAGGTTTAGGCCGGCGGGCACGGCGGTCTGGCCATTACTGCTGCTGCCGACAGCCACCACGCTGCCGTCCGACTTTAGGAAGAGACTGTGATACCAACCAGCGGCGACGGACGCCACCGAGGAGAGACCGAGCGGCACTGAGGTTTGTCCGTTACCGTTGTTACCCCATGCCACCACCGTTCCGTCGGTTTTCAGGGCTAGCACATGGCTCTGCCCCGCGGAAATCGCAATAACCCCAGCAAGCCCCGCCAGAACGGTCGTCTGACCGGAGTCGTTTCGTCCCCATGCAACCACCGTGCCATCGGACTTTAGGGCCACGCTAAATTGGTTCCCAGCCGCGACCGCCGCAACACCGCTCAAGCCCGACGGTGGTTGAATCGCTCCCGAGGCCGGATTACCCCATGCGACGACGTTTCCGTCACTCGTGACTGCGAGGGAATGCTGATTGCCTACTGCGATGCTTACGACCCCGCCGAGGCCAGTCGGGACCGTCGTTTGCCCGAATTCGTTGTTGCCCCATGCGACAACTGTTCCGTCGGACTTGAGCGAAACACTGTGGCCGAAACTCGTCGATATCGCGACAACCGAACTCAAGCTGGCGGGAACTGAACCCTCCGAAAAGCCCCATGAAACTACAGATCCATCCGCCCGGAACGCTGAGCTAGAATATTGACTGGCCGCAATCGCGGCGGCCCCCGTTGCCGATGCAGGAATCGTCAGCTGCCCCTGGTTGTTAGACCCCCAACCAACAATCTGGCCACGTTGCAAACTCTCGAGAACGAAAATGGGCGCACTCGTCACCGTCTGAGCGCCGACGGAATAGCGCGCGTGGTAGTAGCCGGGCGAAGAAATTGTAGTGGAACGTCCGGTCGCACCGGCAATGTCCATCCCATTGCGCCGCCACTGAACGATCGCACCGGTGATCGCAGGGTCGAGTTGCAGGGTCAGGCTCTGGCTGGCGGACAGCAAGTAACGACCGGAGTTTTCACTATTCACAATCGGTGAAGCGTTGAGCGTAACGGTTGCAACCGCGCTCGTCACCGAACCGAGATAGTTCGTGACGACCACGTCGTAGGTGCCGGCTACGGCTTCAGTCAGTCCCGAGATTTGGTATGGGTTGTTCGTCGCACCACTGATCGCCACGCCGCCTCTACGCCATTGATAGGTTGTGCCGAAGGTGGAGCCAACGCTTACGTCGACAGAGAGAGTGACGATCTTTCCTCGATTCGCGCTCTGACCCAATGGCTGCGTGATGATACTCGGCGCCAGATCGCCGCGATTGTCGTAAGCCGCCAGACTGAACTGCCCACTTCCCGTGATCGCCAAAAATCCTGCACTGATCATCGGCGTGGTCCGTTGCCCACTGCTATTGTTACCCCACGCGACCACCGATCCATCAGCCTTGAGGGCAAGGCTGTGGTCGCTCCCAGCGGCTATCGCGACAACGGAGTTAAGCCCAAAAGGCACTGTCGTTTGGCCACTATTATTGTCACCCCATGCCACCACCAAGCCGTCAGCCTTTAGTGCGATGCTATGGGCGGAACCTGCGACCACCGACACAACCGAGGTAAGCCCCGACGGAACTGTCGCCTGTCCGTAATTATTGCTGCCCCATGCCACTACTGTGCCGTCAGCTTTCAGCGCAAGATTATGACCGGACCCTGCGGCCACCGCTGTCACTGAGGCGAGCCCGAGCGGCACTGACGTTTGCCCATTTTCATTGCTGCCCCACGCCACCACGGTGCCGTCCGACTTCAGGGCAAGGCTGTGATAGTAGCCTCCGGCGGCGGCCACTACCGACGAAAGCCCGGACGGAATAGTTGACATACCGTAGACATTGTAGCCCCAGGCCGCCAACGTCCCGTCTGACTTCACCGCGAGGCTATGATAATAACCTGCACCCACAGCCACGACCGATGAAAGCCCCATCGGCACGGTCGCTTGACTGTAGTTATTTGCGCCCCACGCCGCCACGGTGCCGTCGCCGCGCAACGCGAGGGCGAACTGCTCGCCGCCCGCCAAACTGACCACGTTGCTTAGCCAAGCAGGCACCGCCGTTTGTCCTGCAGAATTCTGTCCCCAGCCAACCACGCGGGCCGGGAGGCTGACGTTAACGAAGACCGGTGCGCTGCTCGTCGGGCCCGTGGCGTTGGATGCCACGAGTTGATACCAGCCGCCATCTTTCAGCGGGGACGCCGCCGTGATCGACAGCGAGGCGTCGGTGGCACCAGCTATGATTTGGCCATTGCGTTTCCACTGGTAAGAGGTGGCTCCCGTCGCCGTGCCGGTCAGCGTCGCCGATCCACCGAGTGCCACAACCGTGCGAGCCGCGGGTTGGGCCGTGAAGGTCGGCGTTTCGGGAACCGTCAGGGCGACGAAGCTGCTGGTCGCTGAGCCCGAGCCGTTGCTGACGGTGACGGAGTAGTTTCCTGCGTCCGAGGGCTGCACTCCCGTGATCGTCAAGGTGGCGGTCGTGGCCCCGGTGATCGCGGTGGAGCCTTTGCTCCATTGATAGGACAGCGGTGACGTGCCCGTCGCGACGACGGAGAAAGTAGCTGTCGTCCCTTTCAACGCACTCACGGCTATGGGCTGACTCGTGATTACCGGAGCTGTGTCCAGCGAAGTATCACGTAGCGCTACTACGTGAGAACTCCCGGCGTATACGGCAAAGACGTTGGTCAAATCCGCCGGAACCGCTGTGAGGCCGTAGTTTGAATTTCCCCAAACCGCGACCGTGCCGTCGGCTCTCAATGCGACACTGTGATTCGCCCCGGCGGCGACGCCAGCTGCTGTGGTGAGTCCCGCGGGAATGTTAAGCTGTCCGATACCATTGAATCCCCACGCCACTACCGAACCGTCAGATTTGAGAGCCATACTGTGATTATCGCCGGCAGCCACCGAGACAACCTGCCCCAGACCGGCAGGTAAATTTGTCTGACCGCTCCCGTTGTAGCCCCAGGCTACGACAGAGCCATCCGACTTCGCCGCGAGAAACTGGCCACTCGCCCCGGCGGCAATTGAAATGACTCCCTCAAGTCCGACCGGGGTATCGGTCCGCAAGCTGGAACCGTCCCACACCACCACGGTTCCGTCTGCGCGCAACGCCATCGCGCCATTGCCGGCGGCGACGGCGATCACGTTGCTCAGGCCGCTGGGTGTGTAATTGATGCTGCCGCCCCACGTCACCACCGTGCCGTCGGCTTTTAGCGCCATGCTGTAGTTGCCGGAGGCAGCGACAGCGGCCACGCCGCTCAAGCCGGGTGGGATCGTCGCCTGGCCGCTGGCGTTGTCGCCCCAGGCCATTAGCGTGCCGTCAGATCTGAGGGCGAGTGTGTGAGCCGAGCCCGCGGCCACGGCGATCGCATTGGTCAGCCCCGCAGGGATCGTGGTCTGGCCAAAGGAATTCAACCCCCACGCCCGCACTTGAGTCGGCACGCTCACGGTTACAAATACCGCCGGACCAAAGAGCGGACCGGCATTGTTTGTTACGACAACTTGGTAAACTCCGGAACTGCGGACCGTGGCGTTGGCGACTGTGTAGCTGGCACTCGATGCCCCGGCGATGGGTTGGCCGTTCTTTCGCCATTGGTAGGTCACGGGCCCCGGCAATACCGTCGTCGCGGTCAGATCGAGATTGCCGCCTGGCGCGATCACGCGCTGGCCGGAAACGTTCATGGAAACGGCCGCCGTGGAATTCACAGTCACTACCGCTTCGGCACTCGTGGCCGAGCCCAGCCAATTCGTCACGACCACATCGTAGCTACCCGCGTCGGCGGCGGCGATACGCGGCAGACCGAGCGTAGCACTCGTCGCTCCGGTGATATTGGCGCCGCCTTTGCGCCACTGGTAGGTAGTTGCGTAACCCGTGCCGGTATTCACGCCTACGCTGAGTGTCACATTTTGACCGACAAAGGCGGTTTGCGCAGCGGGAGGAGTAGTAATGATTGGCGAGATGTCCTGCGCGCTTTCGCGCAAAATCAGGGAGTGATAAAACCCACCCGCAATGCCGCGAACAAGATTGAGGCTAGGGGGCACGGCTGTCTCGCCATTACCACCATAGCCCCATGCAACCACGGCACCGTCGGCCTTGAGTGCTAGACTGTGCGACCGACCTGCAGCAATCGCCACGATAGACGAAAGACCGTTCGGCACCGTCGCCCTCCCTTCTCCATTCGCACCCCAGGCCACAACGGTTCCGTCCGACTTTAGCGCTAACACATGAACCTGCCCCGTAGCGATCGCCGTCACCCCCGCCAACCCCACCGGCACGGTCGTCTGGCCCGTGTCGTTGCGGCCCCAAGCCACGACTGTGCCGTCGGACTTCAAGGCAATACTGAACTGCTCGCCAGCCGCGACCGCCACGACGTTGCTTAGTCCCGACGGCATTTGGGTCGCTCCTGAGGAGGAGTTACCCCATGCGACCACCGTCCCATCGCTTTTCACCGCGAGCGAATGCTGATATCCGGCGGCAACGGCGACAATGCCGTTCAGGTTGGGAGGAATAGTTGACTGCCCGAAGTCGTTGTTCCCCCACGCAACGACGTTGCCGTCGGACTTGAGTGCTAAGGAGTGAGAGTAACTCGTCGATAGTGAGACCACCGAGGTTAGGCTGGCCGGCACGGTCAATCGGCCTGAACTTGAAGAGCCCCATGCGACGGCTGATCCGTCCCACCTGAGAGCTGAGCTAAAATATTCTCCGGCGGTGATCGCGTTAGCTCCGCTCGCACTTGTCGGAATATTCAGAACACCGCTACTGTGGCCCCAGCCGACGATTTGGCTTCGACGCAATGCCTCCGCCACAAAGATCGGCGCACTGGTCACCGTAGGAACGCCGATAGTGTAACGAGCCTGATAGTAGCCCGGTGACGACACCACCAAATCGCGCTCTGTCGCTCCCGCAATGTCCATGCCGTTACGCCGCCATTGAACGACTGCGCCGATGATCGCGGGATCGAGTTGCAGGGTCATCGATTGACCACGTGACAAGACATAGCGCCCAGGGGTCGTGGCGTTGACGATGGGCGTCGCGGTGACGGCGAGGGCAGCTGCTGCACTGGAAACGGAACTGACCACGTTGGTCACCACCACTTCATAGCTGCCCGAGTCGGCGGGTTGCAGAGCGGAGAGTGTGAGCGACGCGCTGGTGGCGCCCCCAATCGCCAAACCATCTTTTTTCCACTGGTAAGTCGGTGTCGGGATACCACTCGCGACCACCGCAAAACTGGCCCCTTGGCCGGCGGTCGCTGTGGCGCTCTGCGGCTGCGTTGCAATGCTGGGCGGCACATTCACCGTGAGGGTAGCCGCGGTGCTCGTGACACTCCCTCCGATGTTGGCAATGAAGACGGTATAGCTCCCGGTGTCCGCAGGCGCAGTCGCCTCAATCGTGTAACTCGCAGCTGTCGCCCCGGCGATATTCACGCCCCCTTTTTTCCACTGATAGGTAGGCGCCGGAGATCCGGTGGCGACGACCGACAACGTTACCGGGCTACCCGCAACGAGGGTTTGCGTGCTCGGCTGGGTGGTGATCGTCGGAAGGGTGTAAACCGTCAAAACGGCCGGAACGGCGGAAGAAACTGCCCCGCCCACCCCGTTGCTCACCGTGGCGCGGAATTGGTCGCCGCTCATCGCGAGCGTGGTCCCGGTGACGGTGAGCGTCGCGGTGGTGACGCCGCTGTAAGGCGCGGTATTGTTAAGCGCAGAGAAACCGATCGTGCCGGCGGCTTGGAGCTCCCATTGGATAGTTGGGGTCGGATTTCCGGTGACCGCGGCAGTAAATGTCGTGTTGGCCCCTGATAAAATCGTTTTGTTGGCAGGGTCGGATACCGCTGGAGCGACCGCTGCGGTGCCGGCGCGGATGGTGTGATTGTTGGTGTCGGCGATGTAGATCGTCCCCGCCGCATTGACGCCGACACCGGTCGGGCCTTGGAAGCGGGCTGCAGAGCCGATCGCGTCGGTGTTGCCAACCAAGCCAGACGAACCGGCGATCGTTGAAACGATCTGGGTGATGAGGCCGACAGTGCGGATCGTGTTGTTGCCAGCATCCGCCACAAAAAGGTTCGTGCCGCTCACGACGACGCCGCCGGGGCTCTTGAAGCTCGCCGTTGCACCGGTCGAATCAACGGCGCCACCGACGCCGCCTGCGGTGCCGGCGTGCGTGGTGACGACACCGCCGCCCGCGATCACGATCTTGCGGATCGTGTGGTTGGCCGTGTCGGCCACGTAAAGGTTGGTCGTGCCTTCCGCGGCGATGGCGCCGGGGTTCTTGAAGAACGCCGCTATACCGGTGCCATCCGTCGAACCGGAGGTGCCGGGCGTGCCCGCAAAATTGGAAATCACTCCGCTTGAGATGACGACTTTGCGAATCGCGTGGTTGCTCGTATCGGCGACGTAGAGATCGGTGCCCGAGACGGCGACGCCGAGGGGATTGTTCAAGCGGCCAACGCCGACGGCACCCGTAGCCGTGCCAGAGCTAGCCGTCGTGCCGGCGAGTGTGGTGACCACGCGGGAGGAAATCACGATCTTGCGGATGACGTGGTTGAAGGTGTCGGCGACGTAGAGATTAGCGCCGTCCGTCGCGAGGCCCTGCGGAAAATTAAACGAAGCGGCGGTGCCGGTGCCGTTGGCGCTGCCCTGGCTGCCTGATCCGGCCAACGTGGTTACCACACCGGACGAGGTGACCTTGCGGATTTTATGATTAGCAGCGTCAGCGATGTAGAGGTTGCCGGCGGCGTCCACCGCGACACTCGTGGGGGCGCTGAACCGCGCGGCCGTGCCGGTTGCGTCGACGTTGCCTGCCGCGATAGCGGGGCTGCTGCCGGCAAGCGTGCTGATCGCGGTCTGGGCGGTGGCGGCGGTGCACGCGAGGAGGATTGCGATGCCCACGATTAAGTTTCGACGCAGGAACCCCGGGAAGCGCGACGTGAGCATGGCGCACGTGAAGCTGGCCCCGCGGGCATGATGAGCAACCCGCGAATCCCAAACGGGAGATTTTCCCGGCAATCAACAGCCGAAGGAATGGGGCCGAGAAAAGCGCCGGCAGCGGACTGCGACTGAGTGTTCTATGAGAGGGGCGAGCCACCGAGACTTCACAGGGCGAAATAGTCGGCCCCTACAAAACGGCCCTCGTGTTGATCGGTCATATTAAATCACTTCGCCACGCGCACCTCGCCCGCGGGATGCCGCACCGTCAGCAGGCGGCTCGCGGCGTGCGAAGGACCAGCCGTCGCACACGACTATGCGCGCCTACCCGCAGAGAAAACGACCATGATCGGGAGCTGCCAGACCGAACATCGGCTCGACGCTCTATGAATCGATGTTCCTTACCCGTGGACCATGGGACGTGGCTGACATGACCCTGGAAAAAGAAGCCCTGAACGCGGGCTTCCACGTGGCTAGGACGCGGCTCTACAGGGACAAGCCCGTAGAGGAACCCAGCGGCCCTCCGTTCACTCGCTGGGAGCCGCTAGCCGACGTGCTGGCCGTGATCCATGACCCGAGGTGGTCGTGGGTCCGGAACAACCGGTGCAAGTATGTCGAGCTCCGTATGGATACCCGCGACCAGCGCTGCCTGATCTTCAACCGGGACCGGGAGCTTATCACGATGCAGGACCTGCGCCGGCAGGGGGACACACAACTTGAACCCACCACTACCCATGAACGAGGCTGACATCGAAGCCCGGATCGCTGAGCTCGAGGCTCGCGTCGATCTCCACAGTGCCAGCGGCAAGCTCTCCTCCACATCGAGCAGCCCAACATGGTAGCCGGCGACAACTTCTACTTTCCGAACGGTGTGACCCTTACCCGGGCTGAAGTCGTGAGCCGCGTGGAGAAGCAAGTCGGCCCCGGCGAGCTCGTGGAGCGGGACGGGAAATACTACTACCGCCAGGGCCGGGAAGCCGAGATGCTGCTCCGAGCCTTGGAGCTCGCGGCCGGGAAGCATGAGGCCACGTTGCCCGCAGAGGACAGGCTCACCAAGGCCGGGGTGCGTGCGATGCTGGACGACAAGACAGCTCCCGTGCTTTGCATGGAATTGGTCACCGCCTTGCATGAGCTCGGGTGGAGGCTGGAGCCCGTGTCACCATAATGTCACCTTTTTAGGGGGTCCGAGTTCCGATTTGAAACAACACGGGGTCTAAAACACGGGTTTACCGAAACATCAAAGTGATGATTAGCATCGGGTTACCGAGCTTATCTTAACGGTTTTTGAGCACTAGGCAAACACGAGCTAAAAGATAAGTAATCAACGGGTCGCCGAGCTTAGCTTAAGGAATCCGGGACGGCCAAAAGTTAAGCTAAGGAATGTAAAAGTCGATGAAATCAAGGAGTTATGAATATCGATAAAAAAAGTGAGTTAAAAATCAGTTGTCCTGAGAAGGCCAATCCGGACCGGTTTTTGCGCGCGGCGGAGAACATGTAGAGACGACAATCTGAATCCAGCCCGACGAACGTCGCGTTGCCGGCACTGAAACGGTTGGATTCGACGGGCCGTCGGTCCGACTTTGGTGATTCTCGGTGCACAGCTGGGCGCTGAAAACCGAGCAACAAGACCAACTACTGATGAAAGATGCGACGACCGGACCCCGTGGGCACGGCGGCGATGAAGCCGAGATGCACCGGGAAACGACAGCCAACTACCTTTGCGTCGGCCACCGCACCGCCCGCAACTGGAGAATAAACGGGGAATGAGGCGGTCGGATCCCTCGACGACGATCTGGCCGGCGGCCGAACATATGCTGGTCGAAGCCCGAGAAGATCGAGGCGTCGGCGCCCTTGGAGCACCTGTTGGCGATATGTGAGGCGCCAAAAGCGCAGCGGGCGGTCCGCACGTTGCAGCGCCGGGCGCTTGGATGAACGAAATCGACGACCTCACTGCCCGGCATTTCGAGCGAGGTTGTCCACCACAGTCACGGCTCCTGGGCTCGGGGGGTTGGACAAACGGAGAACCACTCTTCCGCCTGCTTCTCGGTGGCGAGTTGGCGATAGTGCTGGAAAATGATGCTCGTAGAGTTTCCGCTATCGAGCGCCACTTTGTTCACATCTTTATCCCGGGCTACCCGGAAGCTGATGTAGGAATGGCGGAGAACATTTTGAGGCCAGCCGATTTCCAATTTCTTGGCCAACGCGGTGACACCCTTCCATATCTCATCATCGGGTATCACCTTGCCCCGTGCCTTGAGCGGTTGCATCCACGCCTTGAGGTTGGGCTCCATGGGGACGAGCCGGCGAGACGCGGTCTTGGCCTGACCGGCCTTCAACTCGATGAGGTCGTCGTCGAACAGCAGCGCGTCCCAGTGCAGCCGATGACTCTCGGCTGAGCGCAGCCCGGCGAAGCCCCCCAGCGCAATAAACGGAATCATTTCCGGGGTGGCGTGTGCCAGTAGCTTCTCGATTTGGGCGGCGTGAAAAATCTCGATCTCCCCGCCACGGACCTTGGCCTTACTCAGGGCCTCGGCTTCTGTAGGTATGTTTTTTGGGAGATAGCCCCGCTGGCGAGCGTAACTGAAAAGCGTGATCACCGACGTGCGCAAATTGTTGCGCGTGCGGGCGCCCGTTTTGAGTGCCCGTAACCAGTCCTCGAGTTCCGTCGTGGTGATGAGATGGATCGGCTTGGAGATGGTCCGCTGGACCTTGCCCCAATCACTGGAGAGCTGCGTGAGATACTTCGCGCTGGCGCCGTCCTGCTTCTTTGCCTTCAACGCCTCGGCAACCAGCTTCTCGACCCCTATCTCAGGGAGCTTCTCGCGATGCCGGCGGTTGAAGTCCTCCACCGCAGAAATCAGCGGAGTTGTGCCCAGCAGGGTGCGGGCTTTAACGTATTCCTCGATCGCCGCGTGGAGCGGAATACCGGAGGGAGCCAGCAGGCGCTCGGCGAAAAGGTAGCTCTCCTTGTCCGCCCCGGTGAGCTGGAGCGCAGCGATCTGACCATTGGTGATGCGGGCGAGCACGGCGTCGGCTTCGAGTTTTGCCGCGGCCAGATCCGAGAACCAGATCTGCTTCCGCCGGGCGCCCTCGTAGTGCGCGAGGATGAACCGGTCGCAGAGCCCCTTCCGGTGCCGATAAATTTTTACCTCGGCCGAGCCGGATTTCAGCACGAGTGGCCAGCGGGCGGGAGGGGTGCTACGGCGGGGCATGGCGAATTTGTTCCTCGTTTGTTAGAAAACTGTTAGAAAAACAAAAATCCCGGATCACCACCGCTCAATCCAAAAAGAAAATCGCCTTCGTAAACCCTTGTTCACGAAGGCGATTTAAATTGGGTGCAGGGGTCAGATTTGAACTGACGACCTTCAGGTTATGAGCCTGACGAGCTACCAGGCTGCTCCACCCTGCAACAACGGGAGGCGGAAGGTCCCGTTGCGCGCACCATCTGTCAACGCCTTTCTCGGTTTTCTAAATTTTGCGCTAAATCTCGCCCTGCCTTCGGGAAATTTCACTCGGCTCACGGCGTGATTGCACCCCGATCTGCCGCGCACCACCTTCGCAACTCCGCATGAGCGAAACGCCTTCCGCCCCTCTCCCGCCTGCCGAATCCCCCGAGTCGCTCGACTCCGCGATTCTCCGCCTGCTCATGGAGAACCTGCCTGACCGGATCTACTTCAAAGATCTCCGCAGCCATTTCGTGCGCGTCAATCGCGCGCATGCCCAATGGCTCGGCGCCGTCAGCCCCGACGAGATCATCGGCAAATCCGACTTCGATTTTTTTTCCCAAGCCCACGCTCAGGGCGCGTTCACCGAAGAGCAGGTGATCATCTACACCGGCCGGCCCATCGTCGGCGAAGTGCAACGCATCACCAAACGCGACGGCACCGAGGCTTGGGGCTCCACCACGAAAATGCCGTGGCGCGACGGCCATGGCCGGATCATCGGCACATTCGGGGTCACGCGCAACGTCACCGCCACCAAGCAGGCCGAGGATAAACTCAACGAGGAGCGCAACCTGCTCCGCACGATCATCGACCACCTCCCGGCCCGCATTTTTGTTAAGGACACCACCGCGCACTACCTCATCAACAATCAGGCCCATCTCCGCAGCCTCGGCGTGGAGCATCAGGAAGAGGCCCGCGGCCGCACGACGCGTGATTTTTTCCCCGGCGAGCGCGGCCTCCAAGCCCTCGCCGACGACAAACAGGTCCTCGATACAGGCGTCCCCATCATCAATCACGAGAAGGCCAACCGGGCCACCTCCGGCGACCTGCGTTGGGTGCTCACCACCAAGGTTCCGCTCCGCGACATTCGCGAAAAAATCATCGGCATCGTCGGCATCAGCCACGACATCACCGAGCGCAAACTCATGGAGCAGGAGCTCCGGCATCGCACGGAAGAGATGGAGGCCGATGTGCGCATGGCCCGGCAGATTCAGGAGGCATTTTTCTCCCAGGCCTACCCCGTCTTTCCGCGGGGCGTCGCCCCCGAAGCTAGTGCCCTCCGTTTCGCCCATCGCTACGTGCCGGCGTCGACGCTCGGCGGTGATTTTTTCGACATCGTCCAACTTTCCGATACGCGCTGCGGCCTCCTCGTCTGCGATGTGATGGGCCACGGCGTGCGCGCCGGCTTGCTCACCGCGCTCATCCGCGGCGTCGTTGAAGAGGTCGGTCCCCACGCGCGCGATGCCGCCGAAGTGCTCGGCGAGATCAACCGTGCGCTGATGCCAATCGTCCACCAAACCGGCCAACCCGTTTTCGCCACCGCGTTCTACGCCGTCATCGACACCGCCACCCGCACGCTCTCCTTCGGCAACGCCGGGCACCCCGCCCCGCTCGTGCTCCGCGCGGCCACCGGCGCGGTCGATCTGCTCTCGCTCGCCGATCCCGAACCCGCCACTGGCCTCATCGAGGGCTTCGACTACACAAACCACGAATGTGTCTTCGCTCCCGGTGATGTCTTTCTCGGCTACACCGATGGGCTCTTCGAAGCCGACGATGCCAACGGCAACCAGTTCGGCGAGGCCCGGCTCCGCGCAGCCTTCGCGCGCCAAGCGGGCACGCCCGGTCCCGCGCTCCTCGAGCAACTTGTCGCCGAGATCGTCGCCTTCACCGGTCACGCCCATTTCGACGACGATATCTGCGCGCTGACCGTCGAGGCCGTAAAACTTCCCTGATCGGCACTCGCGCGATTCCCGCGCCCAATTCCCGCCAGTCAGTGCGTCTGGCCGTCGCTCACCCGCGCATCCCGCCGCGTGCGCAGCGAGACCTCCACCGCGAGCGCCACGGCTTCGATCATGGTCTCCAGCGGCAAACTCGCCTGACCGCGCGGCGCCTGTTCGGGCAAGAACGGCACGTGCACAAATCCGCCGCGCAGCCCGCTCTGCCGTGCCAGCGTCCGCATCAGCCCGTAGAAAACGTGATTGCATACAAACGTCCCGGCCGTCTGCGACACGCTCGCCGGCACCCCGCGTCCGCGTAACGCTGCCACAATCGCCTTGATCGGCAGCGTCGACCAATACGCCGCCGGCGCGCCGCGCACCACCGGCACATCGATGGGCCGCGCGCCCGCGTTGTCCGCGATCCGCGCGTCATCGACATTGATCGCCACCCGTTCCGGCGTGATCTCCGCCCGCCCACCTGCCTGCCCCACGCAGATCACCAACTCCGGTCGCACGGCCCGTATCCGACGCTTCAATTCAGCGATGCTCCCGCCAAACACGCAGGGTAGCTCCATGCCTTCGACCCTTCGCCCGGCAATCACGCGACCGTTCAGCGCCCGCGCAATTTCGGCGGACGGGTTGCGCGTCTCGCCTCCAAACGGCTCGAACCCCGTGACCAATACCGCCCGCCGTTGCTTGGTAGTTTTCATTTTATTTTTCACGTAATGCCGTCTCCTCGGCCTCAATACACGCAGAGATACATCGTCACCACGTTGAAGACCCAGATGGCCGCGGCAAACGGCGCCTGCGCCTTGATCACCGCGTAGTCGTCGCGCAACTCCAGCAGTTTCACCGGCACAATGTTGAAATTCGCCGCCATCGGCGTGACGAGCGTGCCGCAATACCCGCTCAACATCCCCAGCGCGCCCATCACCGCCGGATCGCCGCCGTGCGCCTTGACCACGAAGGGCAGACCGACCCCGAGCGTCATGACCGGAAACGCCGCGAACGCATTGCCGAGCAAGATCGTGAACAGCGCCATGCCCGCGCAATAAGCCACCACCGCGACGAGCGGAAACTGCACCGGCAACGCCGTCGCCACCAGCCCCGCGATCACCTCGCCCACGCCCGCCTTGCCCATGATCCCGCCGAGCGCCGCCAACATCGACGGAAGAATCAGCGCCCAGCCGAGCAACTGCAGCAGGCGCCCGCCTTCGCGCGCCGCCTGCAGCGGACGTTCGCCGGTCAACCGCAGCGCCCACGCCAAGCCGCCCACGCAGCCCAGCGCCAAGGCGACCTGCGAAACCTGTTTCGGATTCACTAACACAAACTCGCCCACTTTCACCGCGCCCAACATCAGTCCGCCCGCGATAGCCACCGCCGGCACGAGCAGCACCGGCCACAGCAATCGGTTCCCCAACACCTCCGCCCGCGCTTCCAGCACCGCCGCCTCCCGCGCCACGAACCGCGGCGCCCCCACGCGCTTCGTCGCCACGAGCAACGCCAACGCGATCACCGTGTAGCCCACCATCGCCGGCGGCAGCCATTTGCCTCCGCCGATGGCGACGGCCAGCAGCACCCAAAAAAGCGCCGCGCCCCAGCGTTGCGGGTGCGTCGCATCGCGTGCGATCAACCCGCCAACGACCGCCAGCACAACGCCGCACAGCGCCAGAAAGAAATCCAGTGTCAGCAGCGTCACGACGGCTCCTCCGGTTTTTTGTCGGCTGCCTTTTTCAGTCGCCGGTCCAGCCGACGATAACGCCACCAACCCACCGCAATCACCCACACCGCCGTCGGTAGACTCCAGAGTTTCAGATCGCTCAACGCGACCTCGACCCCCGCGTTGTCGAAGAACGCCTTGATCAACAGCAATGCCCCCACCGCCACCACGATGTCGTCCGAGAAGAAATTCCCCACGTTCTCCGCCGCCGCCGCGTGGGCCCGGATCTCGGCGCGCTCCCGCTCGGCCGGCTGACCGTTTCTCGTCCGCTCGGCGCCTTCGGCCATCGGCGCGATGAGCGGGCGGACCATCGCCGCGTGATTGCCAATACTCAGGCCAAACACACTCGTGACACCCCGCAGCACTTGATAAAACCAGATCACGCCCCCGGCCGTCGCCGCCTTCGCCCGCCGGATCATCGCCGCCACGCGCTCCTGCAAACCGTGCCGCTCCAGCAACCCCACGATCGGCACCATCAAAATCACCGGGAGCATCATCCCCCGGTTGTCCGTAAAATATTGCCCGATCATCGTGACCACTTCGTGGAAGGAAAACCCCGCCAGCAGCCCCGTCGCGATGCCGCCCACGACCACCACCAGCAACGGATTCAGCCGGCACGCGAAGCCGACACCGATGAGGAAGAGGCCGAGCAGTTTGATCATGCGCGCAACGGCCTGATCGCGATGCCCGCCTGCCGCAACTCCGCGTTGAGCCGCCGCGCAAACGCCACCGCGTGCACGCCGTCGCCGTGCAGACAAATCGTATCCGCCCCGCCGCGCACGAGCCGCATGGCCTGCGCGACCGCCTCTGCTTCGTCGGTGATCACCGCCCCCGGTTCGCTCCGCGGCGTCAGCGATCCGTCCGCCCGGTAGGTGCGGTCGGCAAACACCTCCTCCGCCACGCGCAATCCGCCCGCCCGCCCCGCTCGCACCAATTCGCTACCGCGCAGTGCGACGAGCACGAGCCCCGCGTCCACCGCGCTCACCGCCGCCGCCACTTCGCGTGCGACCGCCGAATCACGCGCGGCCAAATTGTAGAGCGCCCCATGCGGCTTCACGTGCACCACCGCAGCCATCTCCCGCAACGCCCGCACTTGCCGCTCGACGAGCGCCCGCACTTCGCCGATTGCCAACGCCATTTCGCGCCGCCCAAAATGTTCACGGTCCTCGTAGCCCGGATGCGCGCCGATCGCCACCCCGTGCCGCTGCGCCAGGGCCACCGTCGCCCGCATGGTGTCCGCGTTGCCAGCGTGCGCGCCGCACGCGATGTTGGCCGAAGTGATAAACGGCATCAGTTCCGCGTCGTGTCCGGCGCCTTCCCCAAGGTCGCAATTGAGGTCGATGTGCAGCGTCATGTCAGTGAATCTTGGCCGCCAGCCCCTCGCGCAACATCGCGATCGCGCGCTCTCGCCCGCGCACCAGTTCGTGGGCCGCCTCCAGCGAGATTTCGCGAAACCGCACCGTGTCGCCCGGCCGGAGCTGCGCGACGAGCGGCAAATCCACCGTCACCACGTGCGCGATTTGCGGATACCCGCCGATGGTCTGCGCGTCCGCCAGGAGCACGATCGGCTGGCCGTCGGGTGGCACTTGCACGGTGCCCGGCACGACCGTGGTGGAAACCAATTCGCGCTCCACACTCCTCGCCACCGTCGGTCCCGCGAGGCGCACGCCCATTCGATCCGATTTCGCCGTCACCTTGAATTCCGCCGCCGTAAACGTCCCGCCAAACTCCGCCGCCTGCGCCCCGCGCACGCAGCGCACCGTCGGTGACACTCCGTAAGCCGGCAGTATTCGTTCATCGAGGTGCCATCGGCCGATCACCTCTCGCGTGACTTCCCTCGCGCGCAGCACATCGCCGTCGCGCAGCGCGCGGCCTTCCACGCCTCCGAGCGCCGCACGCAAATAAGTTCCGCGGCCCCCCAGCACGACGGGCACATCGAGACCGCCCGCGACCGCCAGATACCCGCGACACCCGCTGCGCGCCGCGCCGAACCGCACGCGCTCCCCGGCCCGCACTCGCACGGGCTGCCAGCGCGGCACCGCGCCAATAAAATCACCGCCGCCGACCGCGATCGTCGCATCCGCCTCGAACGCCAGCTCCGGTCCGAACAAAGTAAATTCGAGCGCCGCCGCGCCCTCGTCGTTGCCGACGAGCAGATTCACCAGTCGCAGCGCCAACGCATCTGCGGCCCCGCCCGGCGGCACGCCCAGCGATCGCACGCCGCTGCGACCGAGGTCCTGCACCGTCGTCAACATGCCCGCGCGTATGACCGTTATCGCCATGCGGCCAACTCCCCCGCGCTGATCGCGCGAAACTTCACCCGGTCCCCGGTGCGCAAGAGTGACGCCTCCTCCCGGCCCGCATCGAACAGCCGCAGCGGCGTGCGTCCGATCAGGTTCCAACCGCCCGGCGTCGCGAGCGGATACACACCCGTTTGCCCGCCGCCGATGCCCACGGTTCCCGCGGGCACGCCTGTGCGCGGCGTCACCCGGCGCGGTGTGTGAATTTTTTCCGGCAATCCGCCGAGGTAGGCAAAGCCCGGCGCAAATCCCACCGCCTCCACCAGGTAGTCGGCGCCCGCGTGCAATGCGATCACCGCGGCGTCGCTCAGTCGCGCCCTCGCCGCCACCTCACCGAGGTCGGCCCCGTATTCGCCACCGTAGCACACTGGAATTTCCACCAGCCGCCCTTTCCGCGAAATCAATCGGACTTCCGTCCGCTCCACGCGCGCGGCCAGTTCGGCGCAGAGCCGCGCATAGCTGCCAATCTGCGTCGCATCGTAAAACACCGTGACCTGCGCAAACGCCGGCACCACATCGCGCACGCCCGCCGGACAATCGCGTTGCACGTCCTCCGCCAGCGCCCGCACGCGACGCAACGCCGCCTCATCAGGCTCGGCGCCGAGGGCCACGACGACGGCGGAATCGCCGAGGGGCGTAAACGTCATGCCCCGTTTATCCGCGCCCCCGCGCGCCTCCGCAAAATAAAAAAGCCCGGCGCTGGGGCGAGCGCCGGGCTTAACCTAACACCCGTCGACGTTAGCGCTGCACGCTCGCCGCGGGAGTCGCGCAGAATTCAAGATTAGCCAAACGCGCTTCGGCCAGCGTCCGTGTTTCGGTCGCCAAGCCGGGCATATCCGCGTCGGCCGAAGCCACCGCCGCCGTTGCGCCGACGATACGGAGGTCCGTCGCCTCCAACAGCGCGACGCCCGTGCCGCCGTTGCCGGAAACGACTGCCGTGTAGTTGCCCGGCGGCAGCACGACGAGCAAGGCCGACTCCGCCGCATTCGTGGGCGCACCGCGGAGCGCCGCGAGGTCGGAACCGGCGGCCGGAGTGCCGACGTTGTCGCTGACCGCGATCTGGCGGCCAGCCGCATCGTAGAGATCGAGCACCGGGTCCGCGAGCGCACCGGTCACGCCAAACGCCGCGAGCGAGGGACCTTTCGCCGTGATCAACATGCGCACCGGATCGGGGCCGACGATGCTGATACCGGTGATGAGATTCTGATTCCCCGCACCGACGAAGCCGCGCGTCGCCGTGCTGAACATCCGGGTGCCCGGCACTTCGTCGGTCGCCCGCACCTGACCGCGCGCTTCTCCGCCAGTAAAGGTCGTGCTGTGGAAATTCAGATACGCGCCGCCCGTAAGGAGGCGAATCGGGTCGCCCGTGTAGGGGAGATCGAAGCTGCCGGAAATGTGTCCGTTGGCGCTCGTGTAGCCGCCGGCGTTGGCGTTGTTGCCGAGGTTAACCACGACCGGGCCGCTCACCGCCGGGGCACCTTCGTGATAGTGAGAATTGCTGAGCGTATTGCGGAAATTGTAGACCGACACCCGCAGGCTGATGCGATTCGTGCCCGGATTGTAGCTCATCACGGCCGCTCCGAAATCGCTCAAATTTCCTCCCGCGAGATTCACGTTGGGAAACGCCGCCTGCTCCTGCGCGACGTCGATCACCGACACCAGCCGCTTCGGCTGCGCAATTAACTGTCCGCGGATCTCGCCGCCGGGAAACTGCGGTGAATGCAGATTCACGTAAGCCCCGTTTTGCAGGAATTTCAGACGATCGCCCGTGTAGGCCTGCCGGAGAAATGTTGCGCTCAGGTTGTTGCCCGTGCGCACAAAGCTGCCCACCGGAAAGTGGATCAACGCCGGGGCCACCGCCCCCGCCGCACCTTCGTGAATGTGGGCGTCCGCCAACGTATTCGTGAAGCCGCTCGCCGACACGAAGAGATCGAAGGTGTTCGCACCGAGATCATACAACACGATGGCCGAGCCCGTCGCCGTCGACGTGGTGGCCGGGACTTCCTGTGCCGCGGTGAGCGACGCACGGAATTCGATGACTTGCGCACGCGCCGCGATCGGAGCGGCGAGCAGGACGGCGGCCGCAATCAGGCCGCAGATCGGATGTGTTTTCATAATGGGGGTGAAAGCGGCCACGCGGCGGAAATCGTCTCGTCGACCGCTCCGGTCACGCAATGCGCCCTCGCCTCCGCGTCCAGTGACCGAGGGTAACGGACCTGTTACAATCGCCCCTCGTGCGCCCAAACCCGCCCCGGAAAATCGCGAGGATTGGGTTGCCGTTGCCGCTCAAACCCGAAACTTCCTTCCCTTCATGCGATCCCTGACCCTCCCCCTCGCCGTCGTCACGGCCCTCGGTTTGCTCACCACCGGCTGCAGCGAACGCGAGGTCGCCACCTATCGCGTCGCCAAAGAAAAGACCGCCGCGCCGCCCGCCGCCGCCTCCGCCCCCTCCTCCGACCAAGCCACGATGGCCAACACCGCCGTCCCCACCGCCCAGGGTGCCGATCTCACGTGGACCGCCCCCGCCCACTGGCAGGCGAAACCCGCCTCCGCCATGCGCAAGGGCTCCTACGCCGTTCCGGCCGGCGACACGACCGCCGATCTTTCAATCACCGCGTTCCCGGGCGATGTGGGCGGCGAAGTCGCCAACCTCAACCGCTGGCGCGGCCAGCTCTCGTTGCCCGCCGCAAGCGAGGCCGAGATCGCCGCCGCCATCACCCGGTTCGAACAGGGCGGCCTGAAAATCGCCGTCGTCGACTACGACAACGGCCAGCAGCGCCTCCTCGGCGCCATCGTGCCGGTCCGCGGTTCCACTTGGTTTGTAAAACTGATGGGTCCCGCCGCCCCGCTCGCCCAGGAGAAGCCCGCGTTTCTCGCCTTCCTTAAAACCCTGAAGGCCCCCGCCACGCCATGAACCCCTTCGTTCGCTCCCTGCGCGACTTCTTCGTCTCGCTCAACCTCACCGTCGTCCTGCTCGCGCTTTCGCTCGTCCTCGTCTTCGCGTCCACTCTCGCGCAGGTCGATCTCGGCATCTACGCGGTGCAGCAGGAATTCTATCGTTCGTGGATCGCGATCTGGCGCGTCGGTGGCCTCTTCGTTCCCATGCCGGGCGGCTACCTCGTCGGCAGTCTGCTCCTCGTCAACCTCGTCGCCGCCCACGTCTACCGCCTGAAATTCGAGTGGCGCAAAGCCGGTATCCAGCTCACCCACGCCGGCATCATCGTCCTACTCATCGGCGAACTGATCACGGGTATCCTTCAGGAAGATTTCCAGATGGCGATTAACGAGGGTGACTCGCGCAACTACTCCGAGAGTTTCCGCGACTACGAACTCGCCGTCATCGACACCAGCGATCCGAAGTTCGACGACGTCGTCGCGATCCCCGACACCCATCTCGCCCGGCTCGACACGGTCCAAAATCCCCGGATGCCGTTCCGCGTCGTCACCAAGGCCTACTACGCCAACTCCGCGCTCGCCCGCCGCCACGCCAACACCACCCTTTCTGCCGAGTCCGCCGCCGTCCCCGTCCCCACCCAGGGCATCGGCCCCAACGTCGCCGTCACGCCCCTCCCGCTCACCTACAAGATGAACGAGGTCAACGTCCCCTCCGCCGTCATCGAGCTCATCGGCGCCGAGGGCTCGCTGGGCACGTGGCTCGTCTCGCCGCATCTCGGCGCTCCGCAGACGCTCTCTCACGCCGGCCGCACGTGGAACATCGGTCTGCGCATCGCCCGCGACTACAAACCGTTCGCCCTCCAGCTCCTCAAGGTCACGCACGACATCTACGTCGGCACCGACCTTCCGCGGAATTTCTCCAGTCGCATCAAACTCACTACGCCCGACGGCCGCGACGACCGCGAGGTCCTCATCTATATGAACAACCCGCTGCGCTACGGTGGCTACACGTTCTACCAATACCAGATGGACAGCGCTCGCGGCCTCACCGTGCTCCAAGTCGTCCGCAACCCCGGTTGGCTCCTCCCCTACCTCGCCACCGTGATGATGTCCCTCGGCCTCCTCCTCCAATTCGGCCTCAGCCTCCGTGCCTTCATCGCCAAACGCCGCGTCACCTCCAGCCCCGCCGTCGCATGAAAAAATTTATCCCCGCCCTCTTCGCCCTCCTCGGTCTCGCGCTGATCGCCAACTCCCTGCGCCCCGAGCGCAACGCCTCCGAGTTCGATGTCGCCGCCTTCGGCCGCCTGCCCGTCGTCGTCAACGGACGCGTCAAGCCCCTCGATACCGTCGCGCGCACCACGCTCCTCGTTCTCCAGAGCAGCCAAAACATCGCCACCCCCGAGGGCCAGAAGCTCACGCCCAACGAGTGGTTGCTCGACGTGCTCGTCCGCAGCTCGCGCGCCGACGGCTACCAACACTTCGAGATCAACCACCCCGATCTCCTCGCGATCTTTGGACTCAAAGCCGAAGACGGCCGCAACAAGCGCCGCTTCTCCTTCCGCCAGATCGAACCGAAAATCGACGAGCTCCAGCGTCAGGCCAAACTCGCCGAACCCGTCGAGCCCGCCGTCCGCACGCCGTTCCAAAAGGCCGTCGTCCAACTCTATTCCAACGTCGGCCTCTACTTCCGCCTCAAGAGCAGTTTCGTCGCTCCCGATCACAAAGACTTTCTCGGCGAGCTGATGACGTTCCAGGAAAAAGTCGCCGCCGGCGTCGCCGCCGTCCGGGCGAAACAGGCCCAGCAGCCCCACGACGAAGCCCTCGCCGCACAGATGATGGAGAGCGGCGGCCGTTTCGCGCGTATGGGCGATCTCGCCTACCTGCTCTCCGTCCCGCCAGCCGACGGTGAAGCCAACGTCACCGGCTGGAAAAAAGTCGGCGAGTCGCTCATCGACACCTTCCAGACCGGCCGTGTCAGTCCCACGATTATGGTCTACGCCGGACTCGCGCGCACGTGGAACGCCGGTCAGGCGAAAGAATTCAACGAAGTGCTGCGCCTCTATCGCGCGCAGCTCGAAAAGGGTTTTCCGGATACGTTGAAGCGCTGCGATGCCGAGGCCCGGTTCAACTCCGCGCAGCCGTTCTATACCGCGATGGTGCTCTACGTCCTCGCCTTCATGATCGCCGTGATCTCCTGGCTCCGCTGGCCCGCCGAACTCGGCCGCGCCGCCTTCTGGCTTATCGCCCTCGCCTGGGTGCTCGCCACCGTCGGCATCCTCATGCGCATGTGGCTCGAAAGCCGCCCGCCCGTGACGAACCTCTACTCGTCCGCCCTCTTCGTCGGCTGGGTCTCGGTCGCCTTCTGTCTCGGCCTCGAATATTTCTTCCGCAACGCCATCGGCTCCGTCGCCGCCGGCCTCATCGGTTTCGCCACCTTGCTCATCGGCTACTACCTCTCTCTCGGCGGCGACACGCTCGAGATGATGCGCGCCGTGCTCGATTCCAACTTCTGGCTCGCCACCCACGTCGTCACCGTCACCGCCGGCTACGGCGCTACGTTCCTCGCGGGCTTCCTCGCCATTATCTATATCGCCCGCGGCCTATTCACGTCGTCACTCGACAAAGCCACGGCCGATGCCCTCTCGCGCATGATCTACGGCATCGTGTGCTTCGCCACCCTCTTCAGCCTCGTCGGCACGATTCTCGGCGGCATCTGGGCCGACCAATCCTGGGGCCGCTTCTGGGGCTGGGACCCGAAGGAAAACGGCGCGCTCATGATCGTGATTTGGAACGCCCTCCTCCTCCACGCGCGCTGGGGCGGTCTCGCCCGTCAGCGCGGCATCGCCGCCCTCGCCGTCGGCGGCAACATCATCACCGCGTGGAGTTGGTTCGGCGTAAACATGCTCGGCGTCGGCCTGCACAGCTACGGCTTCATGGATTCCGCGTTCTGGTGGCTGATCGCCTTCGCCGCGAGTCAGCTCGTCTTCATCGGCCTCGCCTCCGTGCCGCTCGCCAAGTGGCGCAGCTTCCGCACCTGACTCCAATTCGCATCTAGGCTGTGACCCAACGGCCTGAAGGTAGGAGCCTGCTTGCAGGCGATTCAGGATGTTGTCCGTTGCCGTGCCATGAAATCGCCTGCAAGCAGGCTCCTACACCTCGCCCGGGTTCGTTTCGTCTTGAACGCTACCGCATGAGCGGCCCCCGGCACCCGCGCACTACGGCACTTCGTAAACCTCCACGAGTGCCGTGCCGGTCGCACCGTCCGCGCCGCTCACCTGCGCCGTGTAGCTGCCCGGTGGCAAGGTCAGCAACAACCCCGCGTCCGCCGTATCCGCCGCCACGCGAAACGCCCCGACCTGCTGCGCCGCCGCCGCCAGCGCCACCGCATTCGGCGCGTCATACCACTGATCGTTCGCCGCCAGCACCGTGCTGCCGCTGAACAACGTGAGCCGTGGATCGGCCAGCACCCCGCGCACGCCGAATTGCGTCAGCCCGGGCCCGATCGCCCGCACCAACACCGCGCGCGCCACCGGCCCCGCGATCACAAATCCCGCGATCAACGCGCCGTTCGCTCCACCGACTTCGCTCCGCGCCGATACATTGACCAGCCGCGGTTCCGTCGCCGAAAACGCCACCGAAGCATCGTAAATCTCCGCGAGCGCCGTGCCGCTCGTCGCATCTCCACTGGACACCTGCACCGTGTAGCCGCCCGTCTCCGGTAGAGCTGCGAGCGCCGCGTCCCGGCTCGTCGGTGACGCCAACGCAAAAGCCCCGAGGCGCGCCCCGAGTGCGGCCACCGCGCTGTCGCCCTCCCAGTTGTCATTCCCCGCCAACCGCGTCGCATCGCGATACAGCGCGAGTTGCGGATCGGCCAACGCTCCCGCGACCCCGAGTGCGCCGAGCGACGGCCCCACCCCGCGCAGCAAGAGCGGCTTGTTGCCCACGGTGCCCGTGCCGCCGACCACGAAGCCCACAATCAACGGCGTGCCCGGACCCGCCGTCGTGCGCACCGCGAGATTCGCCAACCGCGCCGGATTTGTCGCCGCTGCCGCCGCGACACCAACCGCCACCGCTACACTCGTCGCCGCGCCCGCCGCATTCGTCACCGTGCAGGTGTAGCTGCCCGTATCCGCCGGCGTCGCCGCAGGAATCACGAACACCGCGCTGTTCGCTCCGGGCACATCGGCACCACCTTTGCGCCACTGATACGCCAACGGCCCGCTACCCTCCGCCGCCACCATCAGCGTCGCACTTGTCCCTGTCGCGATCGTCTGTGCCAGCGGCTGGACGGTGACAAAGGGCGCCACCGCGTTCGCGACCGGCTGACGCTCGAAAATCACGATTCCCGTCTCCGGAGGACTCGCCATATCCCGCGCGAGCACGACGGCGTAGCGTCCGTTCGCGGTGGCGTGCGCCCACTGCGTTTGCTCTCCGCTCGCGACGCCAATTCCGGTTTCGCCAAAATCCCGGAGCCGTTTTCCACCGAGGTCATGGACCGCAAAATTGCGGTCGAACTTCAGTAGATATTTTCCGTCCGGTGTAAACCGCGACACCCCCAACACCTTCGCCATCCCCGCCAGCACGCCGTCGCTCGTCCGATAAACGTGCCCGCCAAACGTCGCGACATACCGTCCGTCCGGTGAAAACACCGCGTCGACCGCCTGCGATTCCGCGAGCCACACTTGAAACCCGTCGCGCGCACGCACGAGCGCCGTATCGAGACTCTTGGCACCGGTCGCGATCCACGCCCCGTCGTTCGCGATATCCAGTCCGTTCACAAACGGCCAACCGCCGACAAATGTCCGCCACAGCACCGCGCCGTCGCTCACGCGCAGTTTTCGCAGGTAGCTGTCGCCGCTCCCGCAGTAGAGAAATTGCGCGTCGCCGCTAAAACGCAGCTTCCGCACCTGCCCAAACGTCGGCGCCCGCCCGGGCACGCTCCACACGACATTCCCCGTCGCCCGCTCCACCAATGTCACCTGTCCGCTGCCCGTGCTGCCCACCGCGATCCACCGTGCGTCCGGGGAAAACGCCACCTCCAGCGCCTCCAGTTTTCGCCCCAGCACGGTATCGTTCGGCGGCGCCGCCTTCGTCCAGATCACGGTCCCCGTCGCCCCGTCGAGCAGCACGAGCTTGTTTTCCGGCGGCGTGTAAAACGGGTGCACCGTGGGGTTCGGCACATACGCCACGTAACGCCCGTCCGGAGACATGTCGCCACCCCACACTTCCCAGCCCGGCGCGTGCTCCCAGAGTTGGGTGCCGTCGAATTTATATTTGTAGATCCGGCCCGCCGCCCGGAACGCGCGGCTCTCCGCGTCGGTCGCTCCTGCCTTCCAATTCTCCTGCCCCGGAAACGCCGCAAACGTCCCCTCGCTCTCGGCCACGGCCCCGCGCCAAAATCCCGTAGGCGTCGCCACCGCTACGATTCGCCGATAGTCGAGTGCGAGCGTCGGCGCCGGCGTCAGCGTGAGATCGATCGCCGATCGCGGCTCAAACGGCGACCCGATCGCCACCACCCGCGTCTCATGGCCGTCCGCACTCAGCCGCACATGCCAATCCGCGCGTTCGGGCACGTTCTGGGAAAACGTATACGCCCTCCCCTCGTCCGCCGCCGTCGTCGGCACGCGCCACCAATTCGAATGCGGTGTCGCCACCTCGACCGCCACGCCGCTCACGGGTCGACCGTCGTTCGTCCGCAGCACACGCAACGTCCCTGCCAACACCATTGGCCCCACCAACACCGGGTTGTCGCCCAGATTGGTAAACTTTACCTTCGCGTTCACCACGCCCGGCGGGTCGGTGTTGGTGTCGCCCGGAGCGGGCGGTTGCGGCGTCGAGAGCCGCGGCGGCTCGGCCACACCGGGCGCGAGCGCAAAATTCCACTGAAAACTGAACTCCTTTGTCTCACCGACTGCCGGCGCCGCACCCGCGCGCCCTTCGTAAACGCCACCCGTCCACGTCGTCGCGAGCGCGAAATCATCCGGCGCGATGGCGATGCTGCCGCCATTCGGAAACGAACTGAAGCCGCCCGCGTCCTGCCTCTGGCCACTTACGTTGAGCGAGAACACCACTTCCGCCGAAGCGACCCGATAGTGGTTCAGCAACGCCACCGCGACCTTCGGCGTGCGTCCGTCAAACGGATACACATACTCCGTCTTCGCCGAATAGAGAATGTGCAGATTGTGCCACTCCTCGTGTCCCGCCACTCGGGCACACGCCATCAGCGCACAGCAACCGACCGGGGCAAGGCGGCGAAATCTCATGGACGCGCAAACTGTCGCTCGCCCCTTCGCCGTCAATCCCATCGCCGAGAATCCCCGTTCCTGCCGACTCCCACAAAAAAAGCGGCGTCCGCCTGGGACGCCGCTCTGTTTAACGCGCTAAATTATTTTTTCGCGCAGGCTCTCACGCGCACTCAGTCCACCTCGTAAGCCTCGATGATCACATTGCCGGCCGCGCCCTTGCCCTTCACTTCCACCGTGTAGTTGCCGGGCTGCAGCGTCTTCACGATCACCGCATCTTTGCTTCCCGCCGTCAGCGCAAACGCGCCGACCTTCGCGGAGAGCGTCGTGATTTGTTCGCCGCTCCAATCGTCGTTGCTCGCGATCACTGTCTGCCCGGAGAAGAGCTCCATCGTCGGATCGGCCAACACGCCGCCTACGCCGAGGGGAGTCAGGCCGGGTCCGATGGCGCGGATCAGCACCGTCTGCGCCTGCGTGCCGCCGATTACGAAGCCGGCCGAGATCACACCGTTCGCATTGAGTGTCGCGAGCGTCGAGATGTTGAGCAGCTTGCTCGTCGAACCGAGCACCACGGGCTCGTCGACGACGGTCGCGTCGGCATCCGTCAAGTAGCCGAGCTGCGAGATCGCGCTCCAGCCCTTCGCCCAGTTCGCGGTCTTGAACGCGCCGATGTAGTCCGTCTGCGCAAAGAATCCGTCGGTCGGCGCGGTCTTCGCGCCGGTCAGCGCGGGGCTACCGGCCGCGGGGCGAGGATCGAGACCCTTGTTACGCGTGCGGCTGATGCCGGTGAGGCGCGGGTCAGTGTTGATGCGGTTGTTCGCCTTCACGTGATCCGCCGTGTAATTCGTCGCCGGAGCCGCTCCGCCCGTCGTGGCGTTCGGGCTGATGAACAACTGGGCGTCGGTCGTGCCGGCGCCAAACGTGCCGAAGATATTGTTCGTGATCGCGAGATCGCCGGCCGCGAGGCGCTTGGCGCTGTCCTGCGACTGCGCGCTCTCGGTTTCGATGCGCACCGCGTAGGTGCGGTAGTCGTGGAGGATCGAGTTGTAGAGTTTGCCACCGGAGTTGTCGCGGAAGATGAGGCCGTTGCTGCCGGTGTTCGTGGAGGTCGCGCCGGAGCCGATGAGCGTAAGGTTATAGAGCTCGGGCATGGCGTAGGGCTGGCCGTCTTCGGGCGTCGTGCCGCCGTCCATTTCCATCGCCTGGTTGCCCTTGTCGCTCGCACCGATGGCGAACCAGAACTGGCCCTTGCCGCGGAAGCCTTCATCCCAGTCGAAATTGTCGTCGTCGTTAAACGAGCTGATCATGAATTTCGTGTTCACCGTGCCGCCGAAGAACTCGACGCCGTCGTCGTTCGCCGCGTAGCAGTCCACGTATTCGATCGTCGTGCCGCGACCGACACCACCGAGGGTGAGCGCATTGAGCTCCACGTTGGCCGCCACGATCGCGCTGCTGTGCTTGATCTGCACGTAGCGGAACACGCCCGAATTGTCGTCGTCGTCGGTGCCGCCGTAGATGCCGCGCGCGTCTGTCGTGGCGATGCCCTCGACGTTGCCCTGGCCGCTGACGGTGTTGATGCGCGCACGACCGAGCAGCACTACGCCGCCCCAGAGACCGCGGTCGGACTCGGTGAGGTTCGGCGAGCTCGTGCTCATGTTGTCGGACTCCGCCGTGAAGATGATCGGCGCCGTGGCAGTGCCGTTGGCATTGATGCGCGCGCCGCGCGCGATCACGAGTGCCGTGGCGTCAGACGGATTCGCCTTGGCGCGGCCTTTGATGACCGTGCCGGGCTCGATGGTGAGCAGCGCCCCGGCTTCCACGAAGATCTTCGTGTCGAGAATATAGACGTTGTTACGGGTCCATGTCGTGTTCGACGTAATCGACGACGTCACGACGACGTCGGCGGCAAACAGGCCGGCCGGCGCGCCGAGGAGCGCGAGCAGCGATGGGAGGAGGAGTGAGCGTTTCATGCGCATTGTTTTTTGGTTTGGGTTGGACGGAAAAGAGTGGGCTCAAAAGCCGTAGCCGAAGCTCAGCGAGTAGCTGTGACCCCGGGGCCGCTGGTAGCGGACGTAGTCCACGCCGCGAAACGTCTGCGTAGCCTCGTCCTCGGAGTTGAGGAGGTTCTTCGCGGAGAAACCGACCTTCCAGCGGTCGCCAAATTTCTGCGACAGGATGAAGTCGAGCTCTGCCGACGGTTGCTCATAAATATCCGGCGTGCCCGGGGGACTCACCAGCGCGAGACGCTTGCCGAAGAGATTGTAGTAGATGCTCGCCGAGGTCCGCGTGCGCGGATTCGAGTAGCTCAGGTCACCGTTCACGAGGTGGTTCGATTGGCCGGCGAGCGGGCGGGTGTCCTTGGCATCCGGCTTGTAAAGCCGCGCCACGCGCAGCTCCGACGGCGAAACGTCCACCGACGATTCGACCACGGTGAGATTGAGGCCGAAGGTGAAATTCTTCAGCGGGCGCCACAGCCCTTCGAGCTTCTGCCGAAACTCAAATTCTGCTCCGTAAACCTGACCCTTCTCGGGATTCTGATATTGGATTTCGCCCTGGTTGATGATCAAGCCGGTCGGCGCGTAGATCGCCTTCTCGATCGGGTTCTTCAGATTTTTCCAAAATGCGCTCACCGCGACGATGCGCCCCGGACCCGTAAACCATTCCCAGCGCAAATCGTAGTTGTCGATCAGCGTGCGCTTAAGATCCGGATTCCCGATATAGACGAAATCACCGACAAACTCGAACGTCTCGTAGGGCGCCATCTCGCGGAAATTCGGCCGGGCCAGCGTGCGGCCGAAGGCCGCGCGTAAATTCATTTTCGGGCGCAGTTCGTAAACCAGATTGAGCGAGGGCAGCGTGTCGCGCAGATCGAGTAAACCCTGGCGGCGGGTCGTGTCCTGACTCGTCACCAGCATGTCGGTCGTCTCGATCCGCGCACCGCCGATTGCGCGCAGCTTCCGCGTGATCGGCACATCCGCCATCAGGTAGAAGCCGTCCACATTCATCGTCGCGTCGTAGTTGTTGCGCGGCGCGGAGGTGTCCTGGAGGAAAAGCGTATCGGTCAGGAACCGCCCCGTCGCCGGGTTCACGTTGCCGACGTTCGCGGGGAGGAAAAACGTGTCGGCGTTGCCGTCGAACCGGCGTCCGAGCGAGCGGTAGATGTATTGGCGCTCGCGGAAGCCGCGCTCGATCCGCGCCAGCGCGCCACCGGCTTTGAGTTTCATGTCGCGACCGTCCCACGCGTTAAACGGCAGGGTGAGATCGAGCCCGTAGTCTTTGCGCGTTTCTTCGAGCTTCCGGTAGTAGCGCGCTGGATTTACAAGGCCCGAGGTTTCCCATTCGAAGAACGTCTGACCACCGATCACGCGCGACGAGTTATTGAAGAACCGCGTGTCAGGCTCGTCCTGCGTATTGCGTCCATTGGAGCCGGTCCACTCGACGAGCAAGTCGCGCCACGCCGGGAACAGGTGCCGCCCCGTCAACTGCACCGAGCGCAGCTCGCGCTCCGTGAACTTCAGCGTGCGCGTCGTGTAGGTCTGATCGTTGTCGAGACCGCCGCCCGCGATGTAGAGCCCGCTCTGCTGACGAGCGACATCCTCGCCGGTCGAGTTAAAGAGGCCGTTGAGCGAAACCTCGTGCTCCGGACTGAACCGCCAGGAAATTTTCGCCGTCCCGCCCGCCGTCGTCTCCTCGCTGCCACGTTCGTCGTCGAGACTCACTGTGGTCGAGAGCGCGTTGCTGTTCGTGCCTTGCAGTTCGTTGCGCCCGATGCGCCCGCCGCGGTAGCTCGAAAAATTGTGGTCACTCGAGAGCGACGCGATCACGCCAAATGTCTGCGTGCCGATTTCGAAACGGTCGCCGTAAGTCGCGGAGATCTTGCGGTTCCACTTCGCCTTGCTGCGCGTCGGCGCCATCACCGGCGAGAACAGCCGCGAGAGCTGCCCGATCTCCGCGTCCGTAGCCGCACCGCGGGCCGGGATCGTCTTGCTCCCGAGACCGGCCGGAATCTGGCGATTGCCGTCGTCTCGCCCGAGCCAGTCTTCCGTGGCCGGATAACCGAGAATCTGCTCGCCCGTCGTCTGGGAATTGTAGCTCGTGCCGATGGAAAACGCGAAGGTCCGCGTGTCCGGCAGCGCCTTCGTGCGGATGTCCACATTGCCTCCCGAAAAATTTCCCGGCCGATCCGGTGTGAACGTCTTCGACGTCACAATCGCATCGATCAGTTCCGCCGGAAACAAATCCATCTGCACCGCGCGGCGGTCCGGATCGGCGCTCGGCACTTCCGCACCGTTCAACGAGGTCGAGCTGTAGCGGTCGCCGAGGCCGCGGATGTAGACGTATTTTCCATCGACCACCGACGCTCCCGTGACGGCCTTCATCGCCTGCGCCGCATCGTTGAAACCGAGGCGGCTCATCTGATCGCTGCTGATCGAATCGCTCACCGCCACCGCCTTCTGCCGTTCCAGCAACAAGCCCGAACCGGAGTTGCGCAACGCATCCGCGCTCACCGAAAAATTATCGAGACGCACGACGCCGCCTTCGATGGGCGTGATCACAAAATCCAGCCGCGCGACCTCTCCGCCCGACGTTGCGACACCCGTCACCGTCAGCGGCTGAAACCCGACTTTTTCCAACACCAGCTCGTGCATCGCCGCCGCCAGACGCTCGATGCGAAATTGCCCGGTCAGGTCGGTGCTCGTCGTCCGCCCATCGCCCGTGACTTTGATGGTCACTCCGGCAACACCGACGCCGTTGCCGGCGCTCAGCACCCGTCCGACGATGAGACCCGCCGGCTGCTGGGCCGACGCCACCCACGCGGAAGCGACTATGACGAGAGTTGCGAGCGTCCGAATCGACGCGATTGTAATCATGCCGCGCACTACGCACGCGCGCAATTTGGTCCGGCAACGCAAATGTCCCGCCGTCACCAGAGCTTCACCGGCCCGTCACCATTCCGTCACCAATGTGACAATTTCACTCTTTCGGCGCACCGCCGCGCCGCGCCTTCGAGCGCCCCGAGCGCGCTCCGCCTACTTGCTGATGCAGTAAAGGTGCGTGCCCGTGCGTAGAATAATCGCGCCATCCACAAACGCCGGCGTGCAGAGCGTGTAGCTGCCGTCGAGCGTGCTCTTGCCGAGCAGTTTGAACGTCGGCCCCGCCTGCACGACCGCCGTTTCCGCCGTCTCGCTAATGATGTAGATTTTCCCGTCGGCCAAAACCGGCGAAGCGCTCGTGCGGCCGATCCCGGTTTGTTCCGGTCCATAGATTCGCGCGCCCGTTTTTGCATCGAGGCACGTGAACGCGCCCTGATCATCCACCATGTAAAGTCGTTCGCCATCGCTCACCACCGTCGGCACATCGGGCGCGCCTTTCTCGGTCCATTGCCAAGCTTGGTGCGTCTCGGTGATGTCGCCTTTTCCGCCCGCCTTGTAGGCGATGAACGGCGTGACGCGCGTCGGCGTGAAGATCATACCGTTGCTCACCAACGGCGACGAGATCACGCGAAACGTGCGCGACTTCGTGGGGTTCAGTCCGCCGCCCCGCCACAGCTCCGCGCCCGTCGCCAAATCGTGTCCGGTCACGTAGCCCGATCCGCCCACTACCACCTGTTTTTTCCCGTCCATAATCAGCAGCGCCGGCGTCGAATAAGAGTCAGGACTCTCGTGCTCCGCGTCCGTCGGCCGCTCGACGCGCCAGAGCGTTTTTCCGTCCGCCGCATTGAGCGCAAACAGGTAACACGGCTCGTCCGTGGAGAAACCCTGCAACATCTGAAACACGAGTTTGCCGTCGACGAGCAGCGGCGAAGACCCGTAGCCGAACTGCACGCCGATCTTCCCAAAATTCTTCGGAATATCGAACGTCCACCGCTGGTTCCCCGCGAAATCGAAACACGCCACCATGCCGTTGCCCGACACGACCCACACGTGCTTCCCGTCGGTCACCGGCGTAGGCGACGACATGTTGTGCTTCATCTTCAGGTCGTTGCCGCGGTCATACTGACGTTGCCACAGCTCCTTGCCCGTCGCGCGGTCGAGGCACACGAGCATGATTTCCTGGCCGCCGGGTCCGCTCACGCCACCCGGCCGCGGACGCGCTTTTTTTCCGGGCAACGGCGCAGGCGCCGCTTCGGCTGCTCCTTGTTTCGACGGTGTGTTCAGAAAAATCCGGTCACCCCACACACTCGGCGATGAACCGCTCCACGCGGGCATCGCCACCTTCCACTTGATATTTTTCTCCGTGCTCCACACCTCTGGCAGATTCTTAGCCGCCGCCGCAGTGCCGTCGCCCACGGGTCCGCGCCAACTCGGCCAGTTGGCGGCGAGCGCGGCCGGAACCACGCCGAACGTCAGCAGCGTTGCGAACATGCGAAAGGAAAGCAGGCGGGGAGTCGTTTTCATACAGGGGAAGAGGGGAATTGAGACCGGACGAATACTGCGACCAAAGGTTGCCGGATAATCTAAGTCGGCAACCGTGCGCGCATGGATTTGCCGCCACCGAAACCAGAAGCAAGCCTCCGGGCTCCGCGCTCCACCCGCCCCACGCGCTACGCCGGCCCGTCGGCGCGAGAATTGCATTGATGCCCGCCCTGAGGCCGTTCGGCATCCGCTCCGCTTTCGCCGCGCCCCACCCCCTCCTCCCTTTGCCATGAATCTCCGCTCCCGTCTCGCCGTTTTCCTCTTTGGGTCCTCACTGCTGCCGACGTTTCCCGCCATCGCCGCAGACTGGCCGGAATTTCGCGGCCCGACCGGCCAAGGCCACGCTGTCGCCACCGCCCTTCCCGTCGAGTGGTCGCCCACCAAAAACGTCGCGTGGAAACAAGCCGTGCCTGGCGTTGGCTGGTCCTCCCCCGTCATCGCCGGCGGTCGCATTTACCTCACCACCGCCGTCAAGGGCCCCGCCACGACACCTTCGCTGCGCACGCTCTGCCTCGACGCTGCGAACGGTCGGATCATTTGGGACACCGAAATATTTTCCCAGCCGAGAGCGGCAACCAGCCGATCCACCAGAAAAACTCGCAGGCGAGTCCGACGCCGATTCTCGAGGGCAACCGCCTCTACGTCCACTTCGGCCACCACGGCACGGCCGCGCTCGACCTCGCCGGAAAAATCGTCTGGCGCAACAATCGCCTCGGCTACACTCCCCTCCACGGCAACGGCAGTTCGCCCATCCTCGTCGGCGACCGCCTCGTGTTCAGCGCCGACGGCACCGACGATCCCGCCCTCATCGCTCTCGACAAAAGAACCGGCGAGCTCGCGTGGAAAGTCCTGCGCAGCGTGAAGGCCAAACAAAAATTCTCTTTCGCGACGCCGCTCCTCATCACCGTCAACGGCCGTCCGCAGATAATTTCGCCCGCCAGCGGCGCCGTCTACGCCCTCGATCCGGAGGACGGCCGCGAGATTTGGCACGCGCGTTACGGCACCGGATTTTCCGTCATCCCGCGCCCCGTCTTCGCCCACGGCCTGCTCTTCATCGGCACCGGCTACAACCGCGCCGATCTCCTCGCGATCCGTGCCGATGGCAGCGGCGATGTCACCGATACCCACATCGCGTGGCGCACCACGAAAGGCGCGCCGCTCACGCCGTCCGTGGTCGTCGTGGGCGATGAACTCTACGCGGTCAACGATGCCGGCATCGCCACCTGCTGGGACGCCAAGACTGGCACCGTGCACTGGTCGGAACGCCTCGAAGGCAACTACTCCGCCTCGCCCATCGCCGTCGGTGACCACCTCTATTTTATGAGCGAAAACGGCATCGGCACCGTGCTGAAAGCCAGCCGCACGTTCACCAAAATCGCGACCAATCTCCTCGAAGAACGCGCCCTCGCCTCCTACGCCGTCATCGAGAACTCCCTGCTCATCCGCACCGCCGGCCATCTCTACCGCATCGGCCGCTGACCCGCCGCCCCTCCGGAATGTGGGAGGGGCTTTACGCCCCGACTTCCCGCTTCGCCCCTCCCGCATGACCGCCTCCACCGCCGCCCTGCCCGCGCCATGAATCCTCTGCTTCCCTGCCTCCGCCGCCACCCCCTCGCCGCCCTCGCTCTCGCCCACTGCGCCACCCTCCTCTCGCTCCCCGGCGCCGACTCCGCCTCGACGCCCTGGCCGCAATTTCGCGGCGCCCTCGGCTCCGGCGTCGCCGCCGATGCCACTCCGCCGGAGAAGATCGGCCCAACCGAAAGCGTGCTCTGGAAAGTCGCCGTCCCGTGGTCCCCTTCCTCGCCCACCATCTGGGGCGACCGCATTTTTCTCACCACCTTCAACGACGATAAACTGGAAACCCGCTGCCACGACCGCGCCGATGGCAAGCTCCGCTGGGCCCGCGGCGTGAAGCCCGCGAGCATCGAAGATTTTCACCGCACCGACGGCAGTCCCGCCGCCTCCACGCCCGCCACCGATGGCCGCCACGTCGTCAGTTACTTCGGCTCCTTCGGCCTCATCTGTCACGATGTCGACGGCCGCGAACTCTGGCGCATGCCCCTGCCCGTCGCGTTGAGCGGCGGCAAATACGGCTCCGGCACGTCCCCCGTCATCGTCGGCACGCGCGTCCTCCTCAACCGCGACCAGCACACCTATTCCACGCTCCTCGCCGTCGATCTCCGCACCGGCGCGAAACTCTGGGAGACCCCGCGCACCGAAGCCTCCGGCAGCTTCGGCTCGCCCACGCATTGGCGGAACGACGGCGTCGACGAAGTCGTCCTCGCCGGCTCCGCCCAACTCAAAGGCTACGACCTCGCCACCGGCGCCGAACGCTGGGCCGTCAAAGGCGTCACCGGCTTCGTCTGCACCACCGCAATCGTCGCCGACGGCCTCCTCTATTTCGGCGGCTGGTCCCCCGGCCAGGCCGATTCGCCGCGCGCGCCGTGGGCCGAGTTCGTCCAGAAGAACGACAAGAACGGCGACGGCGCCGTCACGTTCGACGAGATCGATCCCGCCCGCCGCGACTACATGCGCGGCCTCGATCGCACGCGCGACGACAAGTTCACCAAAGAAGATTGGGACCTCCTCGCCGCCAGCGACGCTCGCGCCGAAAACCTCCTCATCGCCGTCAAACCCGGCGGACGCGGCGACATCACCGACACGCACGTCGTCTGGAAATTCCGCCGCGCCCTGCCCTACGTCCCGTCGCCGCTGCACTACGACGGCCGCATTTATTTCGTGAAAGACGGCGGCCTGATTTCCTCGCTCGATGCCAAAACCGGCGAACCGTTCTACGCCCAAGAGCGCCTCACCGGCGCCCCGGGAAACTACTACGCCTCCCCCGTCGCCGCCGCCGGTCGCCTCTACGTCGCCTCGCTCCCCGGCAAACTCACCGTCGTCCAAACCGGCGGCACCAAACCCGAGATTCTCCACCAAGCCGACTTCGGCTCCCGCATCCTCGCGACCCCCGCCCTCGTCGGAGACAAACTCTACCTCCGCACCACCGACCACCTCTGGGCCTTCGGCAAATAATCCCCGCGTTCGCCACCTCATGACATCGCCGCACGCCATCGACGCACGCCATTCCGCCGTAGGGCGGACTTCAGTCCGCTCCTTCACGCGTTGAGCGTCCGAAAAAAGGCGAACTCCAGTCCGCTCCACATCGCCCGGCCTCGCATCCGCCCACGCCCCGCCTTCCCGCTCTTCCATCCCGCATGACCGCCGCCCCCGCCGCCACCCACCTCTCAAAAATCCCCGCCGCCTTCGCGCGCGCCCCGTTTTACTACGGCTGGGTCGTCATGGGCCTCGCCGCCCTCGCGATGGTCGGCACGCTCCCGGGCCGCACGCAGGGCCTCGGCCTCATCACCGAATCGCTCCTCAAAGACCTCTCGCTCGACCGCCTCGCCTTCGCGCAGATGAACCTCTGGGCCACGCTCCTCGGCTCGCTCTTCTGCCTCGGCGTCGGCCGCCTCCAAGACCAACTCGGCAGCCGCACCATGCTCGTCCTCATCGCCTCGCTGCTCGGCGCCGTCGTCCTCGCGATGAGCGTCACGTCAAGTGTCACCGTGATGTTCGGCCTGCTCGTGCTCTCGCGCGGATTCGGCCAAAGCGCGCTCTCCGTCGTCAGCCTCGCGATGGTCGGCCAGTGGTTCCGCCGCCGCCTGAATCTCGCCATGGGCCTCTACGCCCTCGCCCTCAGCATGGGTTTCATGATCGCGTTCCCCGTCGTCGGCGCCGTCGTCAAATCCGACGGCTGGCGCACTGCCTGGGCCGGCATCGGTTGGTGCCTCCTTCCCGGCCTCGCGTTGATCGGTTGGTGGCTCGGCCGCCGCGGACCCGAAGCCGCCGGCCTCGCGATGGAAAACGAAAACGCGTCCACCGACGCCACCGCCTCCGCTGCACCCGCCGCGGCGAGCTTCACGTGGGGCCAAACGCTCCGCACGCCCGCCTTCTGGGTCTTCGCCCTCGCGAGCTCCGTCTACAACCTCGTCGCCTCCGGCGTCGGCCTCTTCAACGAGTCCATCCTCGCCGAGCGCGGCTTCCCCGCCGACATCTACCACCGCAGCCTCGTCATCGGCGCGCTCACTTCGCTCGTCGGAAATTTCCTCGGCGGCTGGCTCGCCTCACGTTGGACCGTCAACCGCCTCATGACCCTCACGATGGTCCTGCTCGCCCTCGCGCTCACGAGCCTGCCGTCGTTGAAAACCGTCACCCAAGTCGACGCGTTCTCCGTCGTCATGGGACTCGCCGGCGGCTTCGTGATCGTGATTTTCTTCAGCTTCTGGGCCGAGACCTTCGGCCGCGCGCACCTCGGTCGCATCGTCGGCACCGCGCAGATGCTCACCGTGCTCGCCTCCGCCGTCGGCCCGCTGCTCCTCGCCCAATGCCACGCCCTCACCGGCTCCTACGCCGCCGTGTTCTACGTGCTCGCCGCCGTCGTCACCCTCCTCGGCCTCGCCGCCTGGCTCGTGAAACTCCCCACCGCCCCGACCCCGGATAGTCCACCCATAACGTGACCAAATTTTTGCTACAGAGTGCACAGAGCCCAGCCCACCGAGGACACCGAGCAGACAAGGTGTTTGGCTCCGTGACCTCTGTGTCCGAGCTCCGTGTGCTCTGTGACTCCTGTCTTGGTCCTTTCTGTCCCTCCCCCACCACCCCATGAGATTCTTCGGCCTCACCGTCTCGACCGCCGCCGACGCCCCCGCGCCGCGCAGCCTCAGCTACTCGCTCATCTACGGCACCCTCGGTTTCGCCGCCGTGAGTGCCGCGGCCTACTCGCTCTGGGCCTTCCGCCTCATCCGCCAGGAGGCCACCCTCTACGCCGCCATCGCCATCGTCTACCTCGGCCTCGGCGGACTCGCCCTCAGCCGCCTCGTCGTCTCACCCGGCGCGTGGAAACGGTTCCCGCTGCTCTTCGCCGCCGCGTTTTTCCTCTACGCCATCGGCTGGTGCGCGTTCTGGTTCGGTCTCCGCGGCAAACACCTCGCCGACCTCTGGGGCGCCCTCGCCGGCCTCGCCGCGATGGTGTGGCTCCTCCAATCCGCCTTCGGCACCCGCCCCGGTTTCCTCCGCCTCCTCCTCGTCCTCTTCGTGTGCCACAGCGCCGGCTACTACCTCGGCGGCGAACTCTACGCCCAATTCCGCGGATCCACCGGTCGCCTGCTCTGGGGCGTCGCCCACGGCCTCGGCTTCGGTGCCGGTCTCGGCTACGTGCTCCACGCGCTTCAGCGCGCAACCGCTCGCACGTCGTAACACGACACCGTGTCGTTGTAGCGCAGGTAGAGCCGCCCGTCGTAAATCACCGGATGCGCCCACGCGTTCCGGTCGCGCGTCTCCGCGAGCCTGAACCGCCCGCGCACCGCGAACTCCTTGTCCGTCGGCTCGAGCAGCAACATCCAGCCATCCTCTGCGAGCGTGTAGAGCCGCCCGTCGGCCGCCAGCGTCGAGCCTTTCGCAATCTGCGTCGTCTCGTAGAGCAATTTTCCGTCGCGCGCATCGAGCGCCTGCCAGCTCCCGCGTTTCGGATACGTCGATCCAAACAACCGCCCGCTCACGTGCACCACGCCGCCCTGACACGTGTCGAGCGCCGTCGTCCACGCATCCTCCACGCCCACGCGCCCACCTGCCGCCGTCGGCGCGACGAGTTTATGGAGCTGTCCCGGCGGTCCGATCGGCGCCGTCATAAAAATCGCGTCGCCCACCAACACCGGCGACATCGCGAGCACCGAATACGTCGTCACGCGCGCCCGGGTCCATTGCAGCACGCCCGTGTCCGCGTCCACGCAGTAGAGCTGCCGCTGCGTGCAACCGATCACGAGCCGCCGCCCCACATACCGCACCAAAATCGGCGCCGCATACGTCGCGCTCTCCACTTTGTCGCCCGTCTCGGCCTGCGCGACTTTCCATCGCACCTCGCCCGTGCGCCGATCCAGCGCCACCAGCATCGCGTCGCGCCCACCCGCCGTCGCATACACCGCGTCGTCGTCCACGAGCAGACACTCGCTGAACCCCCAGGTGATATTTTCTCCCCCAAATTTCCGCATCAACTCTACCGCCCACCGCTCTTTCCCGGTCGCCGCATCGAGACACACGATGCGCCCGTGCGCATTTTGGTGATAGAGCAGCCCATCGCGAAACGTCACCGACGCCCGCGCGCCCTGATATTGGTTGAGCCACGCGTCGCCATTCCGCGTGGACCACAAGGGCTTTCCGCTCAGGTCATAAGCCAGCACGCGCACCTCCTCCCCAAAATCCCCCGTCACATAAATCCGCCCACCCCCGATGATCGTCGACGAATAACCCTTCCCCGCCCCCGTCGCCGACCACAACAGCTTCGGCCCACCCTCCGGCCACGTCTGCAAAAGCCCCCGCTCATCGCTCACCCCATCCCGCCGCGCCCCGCGAAACTGCGGCCATCCCACCTCCGGCGAAGCAATCAACTCCGCCCTCCCCGTCTCCGCTCCCACCGCGCTTCCCAACGCACCCGCGCACACCCCCAGCGCCATCAGCAGCCACCCCGCGACGAATCTATTTCCCGCTCTCATCTCTCAACGCTCAGCGCTCAGCGCTCAGCTTTTGTTTTCCCCCACACACCACAAAAACTCCTGCCGCGCCTCGCCCTTCTTCGCATGGCGCAGATAGATCCGGCCGCCGCAGATCGCCGGCGTCGCGAGCGCCTCGTCGCCGAGACGATTTTGCGCGAGCGTTTTGAACCGCGCCGGCGTCGCCTCAAACACCGACGTCACCCCCGCGAGGCTCGTGATATAAACGCGTTCTCCGACCATCACTGGCGACGCGTAATAATCCTTGTCCAGTTTTCCGCGCCACTGCTCCTCGCCCGTATCCGACTTCCAACACACCGCCGTGCCCGCGTCCTGCACCGCGTAAACATAACCGTCCTTCACAATCATCGAGGGCACATAAACCCGCGCGTTGTGCTGCCACGCAATTTTCCCGGAGCCGTCGGCCTCCATCGCGAGCACGTGGTTTTTCGGATAGCCGCCACTCGCAAAAATCCGCTGCCCGTCCGTCGCCGCCGTCACCACCGTCTCCTCCGTGGAGCCTTCGAACTCCCACAGTTTCTTCCCCGTGAGCGGATCGAAGCTCGCGACCAGATTACATCCGGCCAACACGACTTGAGTGCGCCCCGCCGCCGTGACGACCGCCGGCGAAGCATAGTTGGCAATCATCGGCCGGGCCTGCTCCCACAAGATTTTCCCCGTCTTCCGATCCAGCCCCGTGATCCGCCCACCGCCGCGGCTGTCCGCCGTCACGAGCGCCACGCCTTCGTGCACCACCGGTGATGAACCGAACCCCTGATGCATCACAAAATCCGCCACGCGCGTTTGCCACGCGATCTTCCCTTCCACCGTGAGCGCGGTCGTATGCACGGCCTTCGCGTTGAAAAAATTCACCAACAACCGCTCCCCGTCCCACACCACCGACGACGATGCCTGCGACGCGTTCTTATGCCCTCCCGTCTCAAGTGGCCCGCGGTGCACCACCGTTTCCCACATTTGCTTCCCCGTCGCCCGATCAAACGCCAACACCAGTTGCTCCTGCGTCGCCGCGTCCGCCGTCGCGAGGTAGATGCGGTTGCCCACCACCGTCGGCGAGCCGTGCCCCTTGCCGCGCACCGGTGCTTTCCAGACTACATTCTCCGTCTCGCTCCAAGTCACCGGCACGGTCTGCCCCGCTGCCGCATGACCATCGCGCGTCGGTCCACGCCACGCCGGCCAATCGCCCGCAGCCGCACCGGCCACCGGTGCGCTCACGACGACGCTGAAGGCCACGAGTCCAAACCAATTTGCACGCAAAGTTTTCATGGGGTGGCGACGACTCCGGTCGATTCTCCTTCGCGCGGCAAGCGGAACTGTGGCACCGCCCACGGGTTTCTCTTTGACCGCCCATCATCGCCTGCCTGTGCTCCGTGCCGACCCCGCCCACGGCTCATCCCCCTCCTCCCCGCCCCATGAATTTCTCCCTCTCTTCTCGCGGCGCACTTCTCGCCGCCCTCGCCGCGTCCGCTTGTTGCACTTCGCTCCACGCCCAGGAGTGGACGCGCTTCCGCGGCCCCAACGGCACCGGCGTCAGCCCCGACACGACCGCACCGGTTACCTGGACCGAGCAGAACTTTCTCTGGCGTGTCCCGATCGCTGGCCAGAGCCACTCGCAACCCGTGATCTGGGGCGACCGGCTTTTTCTCCTCACTGCCACCGATCTCGGCAAAGATCGCGCTCTTCTGTGTATCCGAAAAACGGACGGCAAAGAACTCTGGCAGAAATCCTACCCTCTCCCGACACCCCGCCTCGGCAACAAAAACACCGGTTACGCCAACACCTCTCCCGTCGTCGATCGGGACCGTGTGATCGCCTGCTTCGTCTCCGCCGACCATTTTTGGGTCCGCGCCTTCGACCACGCCGGCCAGGAACTTTGGAGCCACGACCTCGGATCGTTTGAATCTCAACACGGCCACGGCGCCTCGCCCATGATCTACGGCGACACAGTGATCGTGACCAACGATCAGGACGGCCAGAGCTCCGTCGTCGCCCTCGCTCTGAAAACCGGCCAAGTCGTCTGGAAATCCCCGCGCGCCGTCGGTCGAAATCCCAACATCGCGACCGCCTACGGCACGCCCGTCACCCACCGCCGCGCGGACGGCTCGGACGAACTGCTGCTCTCCAGCCAATCGCACGGCATCTCCAGCCTCGATCCGCGTTCCGGCACGCTCAATTGGGAGTCGCCCGTCTTCGACAAACGGATGGTCGCCTCGCCCGTCGTCGCCGGCGATCTCGCCATCGGGAGCTGCGGTTCCGGCGCCGGCACCGGCAATTATCTCTCCGCGATCCGCCTCGGTGGCACTGGCAACGTCTCCAAAACCCACATCGCCTACACACTCCGCCGCGCGACGCCCTATGTGCCCACGCCGCTGTTTCACGACGGCCGCCTCTATCTGATCAGCGACTCCGGCATCGCCAGCGCCGTCGAAGCCACCACCGGCAAAGTCATCTGGTCCGAACGCCTCCCTCGCGCCGAATTTTTCAGTTCGCCCGTGCTCATCGGCGGAAAAATTTATGTCCCCACGACCAAGGGCGAAATGATCGTCCTCGCGACCGGCGACACCTTCCAAGAGCTCGGCCGCAGCCCCCTCGGCGAAGGCACCCACAGCACCCCGTGCGTCGACGGCGGCCGTATTTACGTGAAAACCTTCACCCACCTCGTCTGCGTCGCCGCCAAATGACGACGCCGCCCGCCTGCTCCTACCTTCTCCGTCGCGCCATCCGGCGCTCCGCATTCTTCGGCGTCACGACCGCCGCACTCCTCGGCCCGGCGCTCCCCGCCGCCGATTGGCCGATGCTCGGCGGCCACACCGACCGCAACATGGTCTCCGTCGAAAAAAATCTCCCGACCACGTGGGACGCCGGCGAAAAGTCTCCAAAGAAAAACCTCAAGTGGTCCGCCCCCCTCGGCAACGTGACGTTCGGCGCCCCGGTCATCAGCGGCGGCCGGGTTTTTATCGGCACCGACAACGACTCCGCCGACCACACCGAACAACGCGGCGTCCTGAAATGTTTCTCGGAGCGCGACGGCAAACTCCTCTGGTCGGTCACCCACGAGAAATTGAAGAATCCCGGCGAGGACGATGGCACCATCGGCATTTGCTCCACGCCCTGCGTCTCCGGCGATTTCGTTTACTACGTGAGCAACCGCGCCGAACTCGTGTGTCGCGCCGTGCAAGACGGTCGCATCGTCTGGAATCTGGACATGCGCGCCCAGCTCGGCGTGCTCACGAATCAGGCCTCCTCTTCCTCGCCGCTTATCGCCGGCGGCCTCCTCTTCGTCGTCACGGGTAACGCCGCCGACTACAAAACCGGCAAGGTCAAAAGCCCGGCCGCCCCCAGCTTCCTCGCCGTCGATCCCGCCACCGGCAAAATCGTCTGGCAGGACAGCTCGCCCGGCGCCCGCATCATGACCGGCCAGTGGGGCTCGCCCGGATACGGCGTCGTCGCCGGCGTCCCCCAAGTCGCCTTCCCCGGCGGCGACGGCTGGCTCTACAGCTTCGAAGCCGCCACCGGTAAACTCCTCTGGAAATTCAACGGCAAAGCCCACGAGAAGCCTTCCGCCTCCGGCGATCCGGAAACCACGTTTCAATTTCTCGCCGCACCCGTCTTCGTCGGCGACCGCGTCTTCGCCGCCATCGGCGAACCCGAAGCCGGCTCCGGCGCGGGCGCCCTACGCTGCCTCGACACCCGCCAACGCGGCGACGTCACCGCCACCGCCGAAGTGTGGCGCCTGAGCGGCCACGATTTCAGTGACAGCATCTCCACGCCCGCCATCGACGGCGGCCTCCTCTACACCGCCGACACCCCCGGCTACCTCTCGTGCATCGACGCCTCCACGGGCAAAAAACTTTGGTCCCACGACCTCAAAGCCAACATCTGGGGCTCCCCGCTCGTCGCCGACGGCAAAGTCTACATTCAAAGTTCCGAAGGCGCCGTCGTCGTCTTCGCCACCGGCCGCGAAAAGAAGATTCTCGCCACGAATACCACGCTGCCCGACTTGCAACACGGCACTCCAGTGGCCGCCAACGGCGTGCTCTACATCACGGGCCAGAAGCAGCTTTTCGCCCTCGCCGTCGCGCAGTGATCTCTCGCGCCCCTCCGTAATCGGCGCGCGTTCTCCATGAAACGTCTCTCCTTCTTCGGCAGCGTTTTCGTCGCCACGTTCGCCACTCTCGGCGCGGCCGAAAATACGTTTACCGACCCCGCGCCTCCCAAAGTCGCCGCCCGCCGCGCCGCGCCTGCGCCTTCACCGCAAGTGCACACCGACGCCACGTTTCACGCCGCGCCGAAACCCCTCTCGCCCCGCGCCGTCACGTCCGACTGGCCGTCGTTTCTCGGCCCGACGCACAACATGGTCTCGCCCGAGACCGCGCTCCTCGCGCGCTTCCCCGCCGACGGCCTCCGCCCCGTATGGGAAATGAAAAAAGGCGAAGGCTTCGCCGCCCCTGCGATCCTCGGCGACCACCTCATTCTCTTTCACCGCGTCGGCGACGAAGAAGTCGTCGACTGCCTGCGCACCACCGACGGCCAGCGCTTCTGGCGCCACGCCACGCCGAGCGCCTACCGCGATCGCTACGGCTTCAACTCCGGCCCGCGCGCCAGCCCCGTCATCGCGCGCGGCGGCGTCTTCACCCTCGGCGCCGAGGGCCGCTTGCAGTGCCTCGACCTCGCCACCGGCCAACTCCTCTGGAGCCGCGACCTGCTCGTCGAGTTCGATCTCAAACAAAACTTCTTCGGCGTCGGCGCCACGCCCCTCGTCGAAGGCGATTTTCTGATCGTGAATGTCGGCGCGCCCGCCGGCCCCTGCGTCGCCGCCTTCGCTCTCACCACGGGTAAACTCGTCTGGGGCGCCGGCGCCAACGACTGGGGCCCGAGCTACGCCTCGCCCATCCCCGCCGCCGTCCACGGCAAACGCCGCGTCTTCGTCTTCGCCGGCGGCGAAAGCAAACCGCCCACCGGCGGCCTCCTCGCCCTCGACCCCGCGACCGGTCGCGTCGACTTCACGCTCCCCTGGCGCGGCAAGCGCTACGAATCCGTCAACGCCGCCTCGCCCGTCGTGATCGGCGACCGCGTGTTTGTCGGCGAGTGCTACGGCGCCGGCGGCGCACTCGTCGCCGTGCAACCCGACGGCACCGCGCGCCCAGTCTGGACGAATCCCACCTTCGGCATGCACTTCATGTCGGCGATTCACCGCGACGGTTTTCTCTACGGCGTGCACGGCCACGGCCCGAGCGACGCCGATCTCGTCTGCGTCGACTTCGCCACCGGCAAGGAGCGTTGGCGCGCCCAGCCCACGTGGCAGGAAAAAGTCCACTCGCCCCGCGGCCCGCGCGATCTCAACGTCGGCTTTTTCCGCGCCTCGCTCCTCCACCTCGCCGATGGCCGCACGCTCAGCCTCGGCGAATTCGGCCACCTCGCTTGGCTCGACCTCTCGCCCGACGCTTACAAAGAGCTCGGCCGCACTTGGCTCTTCGCCGCGACCGAGACGTGGACTCCCCCCGTGCTCTCGCGCGGCCTCCTCTACGTTTGCCAAAACACGGGCGACACCCTGAACAACGCCCCACCGCGCCTCCTCTGCTACGATTTGCGCGCCGCCGATTGAGCGGCGCTTACTTGCCGAGCAATTCCTCGGCGTGAGCGAGCGCGCTCTTCGCTTTGCTGTCGCCCAACATCCGCGCGAGCTCCGCCACCCGCACTTTACGGCTCGCCTGAATCGGCGCGATCGTGACCACCGCCCGATCCTTCGATTGGTCTTTCGTCACCACGAGATGACACGTGGCCTGCGCCGCGACCTGCGGCAAATGCGTCACGCAGAGCACCTGATGACTCTGGGCAATTGCCGCCATTTTTTCACCGACGACACGCCCGATCTCCCCGCCGACATTCGCGTCGACCTCGTCAAACACGAGCAACGGCACCCCGTCGAGGTCCGCCAACACAGTCTTCAGCGCGAGCATCACGCGCGCGAGCTCTCCACTCGAAGCCACGCGATTCAGCGGCAACGGCGCCTCGCCGACATTGGGCGAAAACAAAAACTCCGCCCCGCAATCACCGGTCGGTCCAAGCGCCTCCAACGAAACCACCCGCACCTGAAAATCCGCTTTCTTGAAGCCGAGCTGCGCGATCCCCTTGGCCGCGATCTTCGCCAGCTCCTTCGACGCTTTTTCGCGCAACACCCGCAGACCTTGCGCCTCTTTTCTCGCCGCGCGCTCGGCGGCGAGAATGTCTTTCTCCAAGCGCGCCATCGTTCCCTCCAAATCGCCCTGCACCTCCAACCGACGTTGCAATTCGTCGCGCGCCGCGAGCACCGTCGACACCTCACTGCCGTGTTTGCGCTTCAGCTCCAGCCACGTGTTCATGCGCGCGGTCAGGTCCTCGGCCTGCTCCGGATCGAACTGTAACTGCTGGCTCAACGCGGAGAATTCCGCCCCGAGATCGTTCAACTCCACTGCCGCCGACGACAACCTGTCCGCCAGCGGCTTGCTCGCCGCGTCAATCGTTTCCAACTGCCGCGCCTCGCGCAGCAGGGCCGCCACCCGGGTCTGCACCCCGTCCTCGCCAGTCAGCCCTCCGGCCAACGCCGACGACAGCTCGATCAATTCCTGCGCCCGACTCATGCGTTGAAAATCACGCTCCAACGCCTCGATCGCCTCATCGGTGAGTTCCAGCGCAGAAATTTTCGCCAACTGGTTCCGCAGAAAATCGATTTGCTCCGGCGAGAGCCGCGTCTCGTTCGCAATCTTTTCACGCTCCGCGACCACTTCACACCACTGGCGATACTTCGTCTGATAAACCGCGAGCGCCTCGCCGGAGCGCCCGAACAGATCGAGCAATTCGAGCTGACAGCTTTCCTTGAGCAGCCGGCGCGGTTCGCTGGGGCCGTGGAAATCGATCCAGTGCTCACCGAGGCGTTGCAGCGCCGCGAGCGTGGCAAGACTTCCGTTGACCGTGATCTTCGGGGCCTTTTCCCGCGCGATGCTGCGCTTCAGGATCAACAAACCGTCTTCGCACGAAGGCAGTTCGAGTTCTGCGAGCACCGCATCGATCACTTTTGCATCAACAAAGAAGAGCGCCGCCTCCACCTCGCAGACCGGCGCACCCTGCCGGATCACCGTTTTGTCGGCCCTCTCGCCCGCCAACAAGCTCAGCGCGCCCAGGAGAATGCTCTTGCCCGCGCCGGTCTCACCCGTGACCGCGGTAAACCCCGCTTCGAAGTCGAGGGAGACTTCTTCGAGGAGCGCCAAATTGCGGATGCGGAGCGATTGCAGCATAGAGGTAAGAGGCACAAAAAAACCGCCGACATTCAAGCGGCGGTTTCAGATGGTGGACCTTACTGGGGTCTGCGCCCTCAGAGGTGGGCGAAGTGTTGGGGCGGGTTTGGGTCGGATAAGGACGAAAGATTGAGAGGGAGCGCGGGGCAATCAGAACGGAGAGACCCGCATTTTACCTCTGAAAACTAGGCCGCCTCTGTCCAAAGGCGAAGTTGTGAAACGGGAATCCGGTAGGGTTTACCGGGGAGCGATTTAATGACGCCGATTTTGCAGCGTTCAGACACAAATTCGGGGTGTCTCCTTATTAGCTGCGCGAATTCCTTGACGGTATACGGCGAGACGCGGGGGGCTACCGAGTCCGCGATTTGCTGCCCCCGTTTGGCGTATTTGTCCGCGCGCAACGCCTCAATTTCAAGGCGGAGCGCGCGGACTTCTTCTAGGAGTGCGGTCTCGTTGTTCACGCGTAATCTTGCCCTGATTCAGGCAGACCCCAACCCCGTCCCTTTTTCCAAACCATAGAAAACGCCTCAGTAGGGGAATCAAGATAGCCGGACCGAAGAGCCCGCGCGAGTTCAAGGACTTCGCCCCAATTCTCGCGCAGAATGTCGTAAGCCATCCGTGCCGCTCTTGGTTGAAAGCGAGAGCAAACGCTTTCAATTGACGCCATATCCGAGGGGCTAGCGTCACGGTCAAAGAGGGCGACGAAGTCACCAAGAATTATTTCGGTGTCTCCGTTGCGGTCCTCTGCGGCCTGTCTCATTTCCTCGCCCAACACACCGGCCCAACCAATCGCCGAAATCTGAAGCTTTGATTTGTTGGGAGTGTAACGCACATTGCCCAAAACGGTCCTCTCGTTGGCTTCAGGGATTGAGTTTTCGTAAAGCGACACAAGGACGCGATTTTTTGCAAATCGGGCGGCAACGACGGCGTGAGCCGCTTCATGAATCGCGATGTTCTCAACGTCAAAAACAGCGATTTCTTCCGCCGTCATGGGTTCAGCGTTCATTGATAACCTCCGCCGGAATCGGATCGGAGTCGTCCGCCGTCTCCGCTACTGTCAAAAGCAAAGTCCATTGCGGATTCTGAAGGTTAGCGTCTGGGGCTTCCGCGAGGATGAAGCGGCGGCGAAGCACTTGAAAAGAGCTTCCCGAGACGCGGACAATATCCCCGACAAGCGGGGGAAAGCCCATTGTGAGGGCGGACGGGGCGGCGAGTTCGCCAGAGGCGGTCTGTAGTAGTGTGGTCATGGTTCGTGGTGGTTTCCTAGCGTTTAACGTCTGCGCGGTATGCGCCGACAAATTGAGTTACACCCGTTTTTCGGGGAGTTATGTTTTTATTTTTGGAAATCTTCGCCGAGGGGACGGGTTGAGCCTACGAATTACCCCCTTGACTAAGTGAGAATAGTAAATTTTAAGCCCCGCGTCAACGATTTTCTGGGGGTTATACCCCGGGGCATAACTACGTAGCCCAACCGTCACCCAGCCTTCGCCTGAATCCTCACCCCCAGCAAGCGGACCGCCGCGCGCTCCATTTCTAGGCGGACCGTCTCGACATGTTCGGGGGTGCAGTAGAGGGCGTCATGAAGGCTCACAACCGGGACGCGCGCCAACTGTAGGGCGGTGACCACCTCGGCGAAGATTAGGCGGGATTCCATCCGTTGAAGGACGCAAGCCGCGTCCCGGTAGTCATTCGCCTTCAAATCGCGCACAAGCTGCGCGGTTTTCGGGAACTGCGCGGCAAACACCCCAAAAATGCGGTAGCTCTCCTCATTCGCCACCCGGTCATTCACCGCCGCATTGAACGTCTTTTTAGCCGTCTTGCGCGCCATGGGGCGGACGCGGGGGTTGACGGCGCGGCGGGCGGCAAAGTCCAAGTCGATTAAGCGGGTGTAAAAGTCACCCGCCAACCATTCGGCGAGTTTCGCCCGTTCGTCCGCGTCCTTGCTGAGGGACAAAATCAAATTTGGGTGAAGCGCGCTGAAATCCACCCCGACAATCGGCGCGCCGTCTAGCCGGATGTGTGGGCGCGCTGACTTCGCCATGTTCGATAAATTGGTGTGCAAACGCCCGTTCTTGTCGGGCTTACAGAAGAACCCGCCGCGCTCTATCCTTTCGAGGCTCTTTGCCCCCGCGCTTGTGACTTTCGGGTCATTCCGCCAATCCGGGGCGACGGTCAAACGGTGGACAGCGGCGCACACATAGAGCTGCGCGGGGCTCATGACGGCAACGGCGGCGGCCTGACTCTTGGCGCGCCGAATGCGGCCCGGGTGCCAGCGGCAAGCAAGCTCGGCGGTCTCTGTAATGGAGACAGGCGCGGCGAAACGGTAGGTTTTGCAGTAGCTACCCCGCCCCTTGCCGCCAAGTGACAGGTAGGAATGGTCAATCTCCAAGAGACCCGCCGCCACCGCGAACGCCGCAAGGCGTGGCCAAATGCGGCAACCATAGTTCGCATAAAGCTTTTGAGAGTCCAAGCGCGCCGCGCCGCCTTTTTCGAGTAGAACGGCGGCAAAGTGCGCTAGCTTGTCCCGGTCAATCCTCGAAAGCCTCGGCGAATTTATGAGAACAGATAGCCATGTGATAGGAATACATCTGTTGATCTCTCTTGTTCTATCATCAGTAGTAGAGGGAGAACGATGGGAAGGGAGAACAAGAGAAGAAGAGCAAGTAACAGATAAGAACCCTGTCCCCCCCTCCCTTCCCCCATACCCTTGTAATGTATTGCTCTTTTCAGCGTCAGAAGCGTCTAAACTGTCTTGTTGGGGGTCATTGGTCATGGTTTGGCTTGGTCTCTGGTTGAATTTTCTCGGCTAGTAGGCCGTCACATAGTCATTACAAAAGTTTTCAGGGTGTTTTTTCTGAAATCGCGCAAATCGTTGTTTTTGTGCTGTTTAAAGTTTTCAACCGTCAAAACGGGTCAAACTCGCCCTGTAGGGCGTAGCGGACCGGAACGCTAATCACCTCCCGAACCCCTCCATTGGCCCACTTTTCAACGATTTCCCCCGCAATGAGGACCGAGAGCCCACTTACTACCGCCCACCGGCTGCAATCGTCGTTGCATATCCCGAACACCACAGAGGGCGAGGCCTCGGCGAACTTCAGCTTGCGGGCGGGCAACTGTATTTGATCGAACGGGAAGTCATACACCCACGTTTCCGTTGTCCGTTGCTCAACCTCAAAGTCAAATTGACTGCCGTCCGGGCGAGTTACGGAAAAATCTATGTCGTATTGCCCGCTAGAGCGGACCGTATAACCGCGCGCAGTGAGGAAACCGGAGAACGCACAGCGCGCGGCCATGTCATGGCGATCAAATCGGGCTTGGTTGAATTGGTGGGTGTAATGATGGGAGGTCATGGGGTGTAACTGCCTTTCTATCAGTTGTTACACCCATTTCCGCCAAAGACATAAAAGTTTCTTCAAAATATATTTTAGAAAATCTTCATCCCAAAAATATAACTTCCCCAAAAACAGGTGTAACAACAATTGACCCGCTCTCTATGCAGTGCGGGCACCAATCTAAACCACCCTGTTACCATGACCACTAAACGCCCCGCCCCAATCATTATGCCGCCTCGCCTCAACGAGGTTTCCCGCGTCTTGCTCGCCGCACGTCTTAAAACGCTGGAATGTGAAATTGCCGCCTTGCGCAATATCCTAGACCCCCAGCCCGAACCGTTCGCGCGCCTTGACGAGCTTAAACCCTACCTCTCGCCAAACTATCCCAAAGGAGGGCGCGCCAAATGAACCCGAAAAAACTGGATCAAATCACCTTTCGCAACCAACCCATGATAGATGCCCCTCAATATGAGGAGACAACGAGTGACCTCGTCTCGGATTCAATCGACCAAGAGGCCGCCGCCTTCTCTGAACAAGAACGCCCACTCTTCCGCGCCGCAGTCTACAGAGTCCTTGAATCCGCGAAGGAACTGGACTTGCACGCCCTCGCAGAGGAGCGCGCTTGGTCCCGATTGACCCCCGTCCTTGACGCTATAGCCGCCTCTCCCAGACGCCCGCTAGTGATGGTGGACGCAATGCGAATGCTACTAAACACCAACTCGACCCCCGCCGCCACGCTCGCGCGTCGTCATGGGATACGCCCCCAAACCCTGAACTCGGCAGTGCATAAGCTAGCCGAACGCCTAGGGGTTGAGCCGCACCGCCACCCTAAGAAGAAGCGGAGGGTTGCCGCATGACGGAAGAACGCTGGCAACGTATAGCCTATCAAATGGAGATGGGCGACCCATTGAAGGACATATGGTGTGACGCAGAAGAACTGTTCACCTATTGCGAGGATCTGAGGGCAAGGCTAGCCAACCTAGAGACCCCCACCGATTCAACGGGTCCCTGTCACGGGGGCACCCCATGCAGGGGCGACCGCCGCCCGGCTCACCTTTGCGCGTAAATTTCCCCAAATCGTTTACACTTTACATTCCCCCGGGGGGATAAGGTGAAAACGGGGGGATAATACAGGGGGGAAACGCATTCCCCCCTCTTTTCGTCTTTAGACCCCTTCCAAGTGTAAAGTGTAAACGCGGTGAAACCTTATTTTACACTCTTTAGTGAGTGACCACCCCTGTAAATAAATCGGAACTAGCCCGAGCGCTCCGCATTAGCCGCCCCAGCTTGAACAAGTATTTGGCCGAGGGACTCCCCGCCGATGACCTGCCCGCCGCTCTGGCATGGGTAGAGGCTAGAAAGGCCGTAGAAACTAGGGGCGGAACCGCTAGGAATACGGGGGAAACCGGGGGGAAATCGTCATATAATGAACTCAAAGAGCAGTTGTTGCGGGCAAACATAGCGGAAAGGGAAGCCTCGGCGCGGCTGAAAGAGTTTGAAGTAGAGACAGCGGGGCGGAATCTCGTCAGTTTAGACGAGGCCAAACACTACGTTGCGGAAGTCCTAAGCCCCCTCCGCTCCCTCCTTGACTCCCTGCCCAAATCTATAGCCGCGAGGGCGAACCCGGCGGACCCTGCCCTAGCTGAGGAGGCAGTGCGCAGCGGGCTTGACAGTGTGTTCCGCGCGATGACCGCCGCCGCCAAAACCACCACGGAGGACGCGCCCCCATGACCCGCCCCGACCTGCGGGAGTTCGCCTTTTCCTTCTTCGTCTATAAAGAGCGGCTTACCCCGGTGCAATGGGCGGAGAAGAACCTAACGATTTCCCCCCGCGTCACGGAAACCCCCGGCGCTTATAGCCTCGCCCTCTTCCCCTACGCCCGCGAGGTCCTTGACGTATTCGCCGACAGTAGCGTTTCGGACTGTGTTCTAATGTGGGGGGCGCAGTTAGCCAAGACGACCACCCTTGCGGCGGGGCTCTGCTATCATGTCGCCCACTCGCAAGCCCCTTCCCTTGTGGTGATGCCGACAGAGGCCAACGCGCGATCCTACTCGGAAACCCGGTTGCAACCCCTGTTTGAATCTTCCGACGAACTGCGCGCCCTAAAGCAGAAAGACGCGGATAAATTCAAACATCTAGAATGGCAGTTGACCACCTCGACGGTGAACCTCGTTGGGGCGAACTCCCCCGCAAATTTGGCGTCGAGGCCGGTTTCCCTTTTGCTCTGTGACGAGGTAGACAAGTGGCCCGAAACCGGTTCCGGCGGCAAGGAGGCGGGGGCTATAGACTTGGCGGTCGAGCGCACGAAAAGTTTTCTAACGAGTAAGAGATTTTACACCTCGACCCCGACCACAAGCAACGCGGCAATCGCGCGGCTATACAACAAGGGGGACAAGCGCGTTTTCAAAGTCCCCTGCCCCCACTGTGAGAATCGAATCACCTTGGAATTCCCCCATGTAAAATGGGACGAAGAAGCAAAGAACAAGGAAAGCGAACAATGGGACTTTAAGCGGGTGGCGTCGTCCGCCTATTATGAGTGTCAGGTGTGCGGCGGGAAGATTTTAGACGCGCACAAGACCAAGATGTTAAGGGCGGGGGCATGGGAGGCAACGAACCCCGATGGGATGCCGGGTTGGCGGAGTTACCACCTGTCGAGTCTTTACAGTGTGTTCCTCCCATTCGGGAAAATCGCGGTCAAGTTCCTAGACGGCAAACACTCCAACTCAGGCCTCCAAAATTTCGTCAACTCCTACCTTGCCGAGGTCTGGGAAGAGCGCGGCATAGAGATTAAGGAAGAGAAATTGATTCCCCTCCTCGGGGAGAATGAGCGCGGGACATTCAAGGCGGAGGATGGGGGCTATAATCTTATGGCCGTTGACGTTCAGCGCGCGCATCTCGTTTGGGTTGTGCGGCGGTTCCGCAAGGGTATGCAGTCCGAGCTAATCGACTGGGGGTTTGCCCCATGGTATAACGACCTTGACGAAATCGCGGCGGGCTACGGTGTGCGGTTTGTCGCAATAGATTCGGGATACGGCGAAAGAGCGCAAGAAGTCTATAGCGCTGTAGCTGAACGGCGGAACACTTGGATTGCGGTCAAGGGACAGGCGAAAATGTCCGAGTTCTTCCGCCACACGCAGATTGACCCGTTTACGGGCAGCAAAAACGCGGGGCTAACCAAGATTTCCCTCCTTCATATCAATGACCCGGTTTGGTCTGAGGAGTTACTAGCGCGCCTTTCCGGGAAGGTGGGCGGGTGGAAGCTGACCAAGAGCCTAGACCCGATCTATACAAAGCAAATTCTCGCCATGTCGAAAATCGAAAAGAAGAAGCGCAACGGGACCGTTGAGGTAGAGTTACGCGGGCGGGGGGAATGGGACATTTGGGACGCCGAAAAGTATTTATTGGCCCTCGCCTCCATGCTCGGACTCGGACGCGGCGAGCAAGCGGGCGGCACAGCCCCCGCAAGGTCAGCCGGCGGTCTCCGCGTTGTAGGCAGTTTTGCGTAATAACCCCCACCCCTCCCCGCCATGGCTACCTCTTCAAAAGTTGATCTAAGCAAGTTCAACGACGCTATAAAACAACTTTCTGGACTTTCCGGGAAGGACCTCGCCACTACGCTTAAAGCCGAGACGGGGAAGATTCTAGAAACCGCCGTTCGCTATACCCCGAAAGCCGATAAAACCAAGGTCACCGAACAGGTAACCGCCCACATAAACCGCCGGGCGGAGCGCGGGGACGTAAAGAATGACAGCGGGTTTTACTATGAGACGATGCGAGATGGAAAGGAATGGTTTAGACCCGAGGCCGGACCGGACCGCGACAAATGGTTTTTGATTATGGGCTGGAAAGTGCCGGACCCCGTATGGGCGGCCTTTCAACAGACGATTTCCGCAGTGGTTGACCTGAAAAAGACGATTCAAAACCGGGTCAAAGCCGCCCTTGCCCGCCGGGGACTCACTCAAAAGACATGGGTGCAAATCGGGCAGGCTCTCGGGGTGGAAGTGAAAGCCCCCGGGTATGTCGCCAAGGCGAACACCCCGGCGGGGATCGGAACCGCTAGTGTGGCGGTCACCAAGGACGGGGCGACGATTACCGGGGGGAATGATTCAAGGGTTTTGACCGTCACGAGGACGGGTTCGGGGATTATCGCTCGCGCGATCAAAGCCCGCGCGACCTATGCCGCCAAGAATATAGAGCGGGGCACACTGGATAACCTTAAAGCCCGCGCGCGCGCTTACCCTGCCCTTTTCAAAGACGCCGCCTAACCCCTCAAAACCTTATTTCGGCTCTCTATATGAAGACCTATGGCAACCGAAACCCTTTCAGAGAATATCGCGCGGATCAGAAAAGAGCTAGCTTCAGCCCGCGCGGCTAGAGACAGAGCCGAAAAGGTCGGGGCCAACGGCTCATTTGGCGGCATCGCCTTTAGTTCGGTTTCTTACGACGCAATATTAAAACGGGTCGGACGCCTTGAACTTGAACTCTTCAACCTAGAGAGCGCAAACGAGGGTTCAACGGTTCGGGGTCACATCGGTCTAGTCAAAGTCAACTCCCAGAACTAACGCCCATGAACCTTAGCAATAACAACGAAATGGTTCTTGGTGGCGTAGTGATTCCGCGCGGTTCCTCCATTGCCTTTAACTATGTGGGGGCGAACTCAACGAGATTCCGGGACTTCTCTCACGTCCCCATGGTTCCCCTTTCCGAGGCCGCCGCCCTCCCGCAATGGGAAAGAAATGTGATTTCGTCCCGTCTCCGGTTTCTCGCGCGTAACAACGAGTATGTCGCCGCGATTATCGGGGCTTTCTCCGCGCAAATCGGCGCTTCCACACTGCGCGCGACCTCCAAAAACAAACCTTACAATAATGCGAAGGAAGATTATTGGTTGAACTGGCAGGATTCTTGCGAGGTTAGCGGCTTATCCCTCGCGGAGGTCGAGACGATTTTACACACGGAGCTTTTGTGTGCCGGGGAACTCTTTTTTCTCAAACTTCCCTCGGGGAAAATTCAGTTGGTCCCCTCGGAATATGTGTTCTCAACCGCTGACGCCCCCGAGAATGAAATTCAGGGAATCACCTATGATGGAACCGGCAACCCCACCGGCTACCGCATTGGTTCCCGCGATTCCAAAGGGCGGCTAGTCCCCGCCGAGAAACTGACCCCCGCCGCTATGGTGGGGCATGTATACCGCAGGGACAGAATTGAGCAACTTCGCGGGGTTCCTTGGTTGGCTAGTGCGGTGAACGCTTTACAGGATTTGCAAGAGTTGGTTGAGGCCAAAGTCTTGGCGACAAAAACGCAAAGTCTAGTCGCGGCTGTAGTGACCAAAAACCAAATGAGCGCGACCCCGAACCTCGGGGACGGGCGGGACGCGAATGGGAAGCAAACAAATTTGCACCAACTGAAAAGCGGCTCGATCTACTATTTAGAGGCCGGTGAAGAGATTAAACCGTTTCAATCGGTGATTCAGGCAAACGACTTTGACGCCTTTTTACTCTCCCGTTTGCGCGCGGTCTGCGCGTCTATCGGTCTCCCTTTAGAGTTGGCAATCGAAGGTTTTAGAGATTCAAATTACAGCTCGGCCCGTTCTACAAACCTACAATGGGGCCGCCGCGTCAAAGAGGTCCGCCGCTTGGTCGAGAGGAAACTACTTGAACCGCTCAACCTCTGGCAGAGCGAGCGCGCACGCGCGCAAGGGGTGTTTTCTCAGGCTTCCCGCAAGCATGACAGGGAGGTTTTCTTTGGGTTTCCCGCCCTGCCAGCGATTGACGCGCAAAAGGAGACAGAGGCCAATATAAAGGCTCTAGAAAACGGGCTGACAACCTACAGCGAAATTTACGCGGAGAGAAATCTTTTCTTTGAAGACGAAATGAGAACCCGCGCGCATGACGCCCGGGTGATTTTGGATGCGGCCAAAGCAGAGGGAATCGACCCCGCAATCCTTGTCCCGTCCCTCGCCCTTCACTTGAAGCCCGCCGCCCCTGCCCCGGCTATCCCCGCCGCCGCACCCATTGAAACACCGCCCGCCGCCCCGGTTGTGACCCCCTAAAACCTTATTTCATCCCCTTTAGTGTAAAGGCCTATATTTTATGAATTTCAATTTCAACGCCAGTAACATCGCGGGCAAGCTCAACAAAGACAAAGGCACAATTGAAGGGATTTCCCTGATTTCTACAGGCGAGGCGAAGGGTCACGGAATGACGGTCGATTTGAAGACGCTAACCGGGATTTTTGAACTGACCAAGGGCAAGGTTTTGAAAGCGTTCTGGACTCATGGTCAGGCCTTTTCAGGCGATAGGCTCGGCGAGGAAGTTGGCTTGTTCTCGGGTTTCCATATTGTGGGCACTCAGCTTAAAGCGCGCTTCACCGTCCTAGAGGCCTTCCGCCGGACCTATAGCGAGCGCTTTGACTATCTGTTTGAGCTTAGCGAAAAAGCCGCGTCGGAATTCGGCGTTTCGATTTCCTTTGAAGGTCTCGCAAATTGGATTCTAGACACTGGCGAGGAAGTCCCCGCTGACGGTGACCGCCCGGCTAATGCCGTTGGGGATCTCCCCGTCGTCCGCGTTACCCGTATGCTCTCGGCGGACTTCGTCAGTGACCCCGCCGCGAATGCCTCTCTATTCTCTCAAGGCAAACTCACCGCCCTCCTTGACGAACGCCAGAAGGTCAACGCGAACGTTGAGCGGCTTTCCGCTATCCTCTCGGAAAAGGAAACCGCTTTGACCGCCGCCGCCGAGCAATCCGCCGCCCTGAAACTTTCCGTCGATTCTCTCACGTCTGAACTCACCACAGAGCGCGCCGCGTTCGGGGTGAAGGAAACGGAGTTTGCCGCCGTCAAAACGAGTTTAGAGACCAAGATTTCCGAACTCTCCGCCTCTCTCGACACCTTAAACGCGGACCTTGCCGCCGCGAAGGACGCGAACGACACCGCCGCAGCGGAGTATAAAGAGCAACTCGGGGCAATGTCGAAAGTTCTCCTAGAGTTCGGCGCTGTGCCGGTCAAAATCTATCAGTCCGCCGTAAATCACAAGGCAACGCTGGCCGCGATCCAAGACCCCGGCGCAAAAACGGAGTATTTCCGCAAGTATAAAGCCGAGATTTTGTCCGAATAACCCCCCTTCATTTTTCCTAGTATAACCTCAACCCATTTTTCTTATGTCCAACACTATCAATGTCAGCACGGATGTTTTTTCGCAGGGCAGTCTCGACGGCTTCGTTTCCGTCATGGCTCCGCTTAATGCTTTTTCTACCAATTTTAGCCCCGCCCCCGGTCAGGTTGGCGGCACTGTTTCTGTTCCCCTTTATGGTTCTGCCTCAACGGCTTCCAACTTTAACGGAGATTACACGGCAAACAGTGACTCGACCATTAACGAAGTGAGTGTGTCTCTCTCGACGCACTACTTCAAGACGGTTCACGTGACAGACGTTCAGTTGCAGAATCAGGGCGCAGACCTCTATAAACTCGGCTACTACGCCGGTCAGTCCGTCGCCAAGTCCGTTTTCACGGGCTGCATGAACATCTTTAATACGGGCACATACGGCGTTCCCGTTCAAACCCTCGGCTCTGCCGCGAACTTCTCGACCTCTGGCGTTCTCGCGCTCCGCACTCAGGCCGCCGGTTGGGGTCCCGAAAAGAACATTCTTTGCGACTCGTCTTATTACTCTGCCCTTCTCGGCAATGTCCCGGCCAACACTCTCATTCAAAATGAGGCGCTCGCCGACGGCTCTATTGGCAAAATCTACGGTTTCAAGATGTATGAAACCGACGTTGCCCCGATGGCCGCGCAGACCTCCACCAAGGTAATTGCCGCCCACCCCTCGGCCATTGCTATCGCCTCGCGATACCTTGCCCCGGAAGACGGCGCTTACAAAGACGCCCGCCCCATCACCGATCCTAAGACGGGCACGACCCTTGGTTACCGCTCATGGTATGACCAAGAAGCCGGTAAGCGCTACGCAACTGTGGAATGGCTGGGCGGCTACTCGGCTGGCGTCACAGGCGCCGCTAAGTTTATCGCAGGCAGCTAATCGCCTTTTCTCCCCACCTTCCCCGGTCTCAGTGCGAGCCGGGGGGCTTGGTTCATAGTTCATTGGTTCCATATATTGGGGCGGTCCTTCTAGTAGGGGACCGCCCCTCTTCTTTTGCCCATTCCGGGGCGGTCAAAACCTTATTTTGCGCCCTTTAGTGAATGAGCATCGACCTAGATTTTCTCCGTTCTTTCTTCAATGACTTCGTTGACGAGTTGCCGACTGAGGCGAGCTATAGAGGGAAGGAAATCACCTGTCGAATTGGCGAGACGAGTAAAGCGCGCGAGATGCTGACGGCGGGCTTCAACTCGCTTCAAATGATTGAGGTCTTGCTAAAAGTGGAAGACGCGGAACTTGCCGAGCCTTCAATTGGTGAGGTTCTGACAGTGGGTTCCTCCACCTATAAAATTTCGACTATCACCCCGCTAGTCTCCCTCTCTGACCCCGTAGGCTATCGGCTGACGGTCAATAAAACCATTTAGCCCCGCACTCCCTCCCCATGCCTTTTCACCCTACCATTTCCGGCCAACTGATTGACGCCCTCGGCTCTGGCGTCAGCGGGGCAAGTCTCACGTTTATTTCCCGCGCCACTACTCAGGGGCTAGAGAACGTCGCGAAGACCGCCGCCGCAACTTACAGCGCGAATGACAGCGGGTTTTACAGCTTTGCCGTTCCCTCAGGCCGTTACGAAATATTTTACCAAGAGCCCGAATACCTGGCCCCCGCGCGCCTCGGCTTCGCGACGGTCGAAGGTGTCGGACCTTACGACGTTGGGACACTCATTGGGAATTCGATTCCGCCGCCCTCCCAACTCGACCAAGTCACAGACGTTTCCACTACCGGGAAGGTTGACGGTTCTTTACTCGTTTGGGACCTCCCCTCGCGCCGTTGGCAGGCTACCCCGCACAGAGCCCCGGGCCAACTTTATAGGACCACCGAAACCGCCGCCAATGTGGGCGGGGTGTTTGAGAATCTCCACACTTACTCGATTCCCGCAAACACCCTTCCCCGCGACGGTGACCGCCTCCAAATCTCGGCGAGTTTCACGACCTCGGGGGCCTACGCTACGACCGCGGAGAAGAGAATCCGCGCTTACATCGGGTCCGCTCTCGTTTACGATGTGAGCGCGCTCAATTACTCTTATGGCCCGGTAAACGTTGGAACCTCCCTTGTTCTCACCCGGACAAGCGCGACGACTGCGAATGTTTACGCCTCGACCTCTCATGACGATTATTCTCCGCCGCCGTTCTACAGTGAGCCGTTGTTTACGGGGTTCGCCCTGACCCATGGTTCCGCGCAGACTCTCCGGTTTAGCGTCTCGGGGTTGAATCCCCGCAGTATTATCCAGAACGAAACGGTTTTGAGCTATAGCCCCGCGCCATGATTCTGGAAGGCATTTCAAATGTGAGCGTCACCGGGCGGGTTGACGGTTCGGACCTTGAATGGTCGGAGGGGCTAGACCGTTGGGAGGCCACCCCGCACAGAACCCCGGGGTTCATCTATCTTTCCAATCTCCCCAGCGGAAACCCCGCCGGGGGTTCCTTTGGCGATCTCCACTCCTACGCCCTGCCCGCGAACACCCTGCCCCGCGATGGGGACCGCCTTTCTATCGTCTCAGTTTTCACGGCGAGCGGGGCTTACAGTGAACAGGGCGAAAAGAGAATCCGCGCATACCTCGGCAGCTCCCTTGTCTATGATGTTTCGGTTTTCAACGCTTGGAACAATTTTGCCCGCCCGGTCAATGTGCTTGTCTCCTTGGATGTAGCCCGAAACAGCGCGACCGGCCAACGGGTGACGGCAAGAACGCAACATGACGAATACAGCCCCGCGCCATGGGCCAACGTCCCCGCGTCAACGGGCTTGTCTCTCGACCTGACCGCCGCGCAGACAATCCGGTTTAGCGTCTCGGGGTTCACCCCCAATAGTGTAACCCAGCGGAATCTTTCCGTTGAGTTTGTCCCCGCGCTTTAATGAACACAGACACTGACGCGGACTATATCAGGATGGTTGAAGAGATTCAACGGGGGGAGAATGTGAACGAGAACCTTAAAGTTCTCACCGAGGCTTTCAAAGGGGTTGTTATTGCCGCCGCGCAGAAATCGGGCCGCCGCCAAGAGATTGCCGACATAATCAATGATGCCCCGCTTTTCATCTATAAAGCCGCGCTTTCCTATGACCCGAACCGGGGCGCAGGTTTCGCGGGGTATCTCACCCGAAAAGTCGGCTGGTTCATCGGGCATGAATGGCAGAAGCGGCACGACCGGATTGAGCGGAAGGGTAAAAAAACCAAATGGGTTCCCCGGGTCTTTCTCCCTGTGCAAGACTTTGATTTTATAGCCGAGCAAACGCACTCTTCCGAATTTGATTACCTCGCCTTTAACCGGGCGGTTACGAACCTACCGCCTAGAGACCGGAAGTTGATTGAGTCTTATTTGAGCACGGGCAACGCCGCGACACTCGCGGGGCGTTACCGGCGCAGCGCGGGCTTCATCTATAATAGAATAAACCGAATCCGCCCGGTTCTCGCCACACTCTACCAAATGGAGAAAGACGCGTTTCCCGACCTCGCGCGGTTCTCAGATTCTCAGATTGAAAGCGCAATCCCGGTGCCCCGGTTGAGGAGAAAGCGAAAATGAATCCGACCGCCTTCCCGATTAGTGACGACGTTCCTTTAACCCCCATGTTCCGGGATAACGCTCTAAAATATCCGATTAGACTCCTAGAGGTTGGGCAGAGCTTCAGTTTTCCGCGCGATAAACTAGTGAGAATGCGGACCAATGTTTGCCGCATCCAAAACAGCACAGGGCGCAAGTTCACCTGTAGGAACGTCACGGAGGGCGGCAAGGAGTTGGCGCGAGTCTGGCGAGTGAAATAAAATTTCTATGGAACAAATCGAAAAGATAATCCCCCCGATTGAAGACGGTAAGAACATCTCTAAACCCCGCGCGAAATACGTTTACCCGGTGCGCGCGTTGGAAGTTAGGCAAAGTTTCTTTGTGCCGGGCGGAACCTATGCGAGCGCCTACAACGCGGCCAAATACACAGTGAAGGCACTCGGCAGAAAATTCGCGATTAGAGTGAGAACCGAAAGCGGAGTGCGCGGGGTGCGCGTTTGGCGGACTGAATAGTTTAACCCCTTCCCCCTATGACCACCCTTTACAATTACGATTTTGAAACCGTCTGGGAAACCGCCGTTGCCTCCCTCCTCACCGCGCAGAACCTAACAGCGGGGACCTCCTTGACGACGGACACCCTGACCACCCCGCGCGTTGACGTTAAGTTTGAGACGGGCGAGGAAACCGATGTAATGACCCCCACCGCCGCCGCGCAGGGGTTTTCTATGATTTGGGCCGGGACACTTACCCTGACCATTATCACAGACCGCGACCGCAACAGCGTTTCCCATTCCGCCTATCGCGCGACCATTCGCGGGGTTCTCGCGGAGACAGACGGGGCGGCATGGGCAGCGGCACTGGGGGAAGGACATAGAGCCCTAGAGGTCTCCCATGTCTCCACCCTGTCCGATGTGCTAGACGGCGAGAAGGCTTTAGACGCGTCTGTGATGACCTACAAAGTGAAGTTCGGGCTGTTGGCCCTAGCCTAGGGGTGAGGATCAAAACCTTATTCCGCCCCCTATAGTGAGAGCATTACAACACACTTTTTCACCTTTTAACCCTTAAACCCCCCTTTTTTTATGGCTTCTATTATCAACGACGGTTCCTTCACAAATCACGGTTCAGTTCTCCTTTCCATTACCGGTCTCGGCGGAACTGGCGCAAATTACTCCTCAGAAAATTTCAGCGTCACCTACCCCACTCAGGTCATTGAGATTGCCAACCACCTTAACGAACCCGCCGGAATGGTCATGGTCTCGGGTGCGATCAATGGAACCGCCACCATTCAAACCGCCACCGCTACGACTTTGCCGCCTGTCCCCGGTTCAACCTTTGGTTTCGGTTCTCATGTCTTCTACGTTACCGAGGTGGGCGAATCCCGTTCCCAAAACGAGATTTCAAAGTGTGCTCTGAACTTCCGCAAAAAGTATAACTAAGGCGGCTCTCCCCTCTCTTCTCTCATGCTCCCCGAGGTTCCTTCTATACGGGCGGCAATCGAAGAGGAGGCCGCGCTTAGAGAACCCGCTTTTCTCGGGGCTCCGTTCCTTGTTTGTGGCCTTCCTTTAGAACCCCTGACCCTTCGCCGTTACCTCCTTTTGATTACGGCGCAAAGCCCCTTTGTGACCGGCGGGGCGACTACCCCGGAAGAGGCCGCGCGGTTCCTGTGGTGTTTGAGCGCGAGGCATAACGGCGCGAAGGTCGGGCTAGAGGAGTTTTTGGCGGAGGTTGCCCAACTGAACTACGGCGAAGTGTTAGAGGGAATCGCGGAGTTCCTACGCTATTCCTTTTTTGACGCCCCGGCGGACGGCACAGAGAAACGCGAGAGTGTGAGCTATTACAGTTTTGCGACTGTCTACGTCGATATTTTCGCGAAGGAATACGGGTGGAGTTATGAAGACTGCATGACGACGCCGCTCCCTGTGATTTTCCAACTACTCCGCCGGATCACTCAGCGGAACGACTCTAAAGAAATTCTCTTCAATCCGCTCTCGGACCCAGCAAAGGCGCGTTGGCTAGAATCCCTGAACGCCCCGGCGGTCACTCCAAATGTCTAAAATCAATTTTCAACTCGGCACAGACGCCAAAGATTTCCACTCGGGTCTAGCCGCCGCACAGAAGCGCGGGCAGGCCTTTGGGGATGCAATGACGGATGTGGGGAAGAAGTTGGAGCGCAATTTTGGAGCGGGGGACGTTTTCAAAGGACTCCTTCAGGGTGTCGGGATTGGTTCGGTTGAGAAAATCGCCGAGATTCTATCCCAACAGTTCAAGGAAGCCGCCGAGTCCGCCAAGAGTATAGCCGAGAGCACCGCGAAGACTTTGGGGATTTATGAGAAACTTTTTTCTTCCCGCCGGACAGACTCCCAGAATCTAGAGGCCAACGCGCGGCAACAAGCTAGGCTTCAAAAGGAGTTGAAAACGACGGGCGAAACGCGGGAGATGAAACGCCAGTTCAACGCGTTCACTCAGCAATTTTCCGACGTTGAAACAGTCACCAAGGCCGCGAACCCCGAGCGCGCGGCAAAGATTGCGGAGGAACTCGCGGAGTTGGCGACAGAGGAGTTTAATCTAAAGAAGAAGATTGGCGAGGAAGCGAAGAAGACCGGGGAGGCTGAGACTAAAAAGTTAAAGGATCTCACAGAGCGGCGCGACAAACTGCGGAAGGATGAACTAGATTTTGCGCGAGAGCGCGAAGGCGTAGAGGAACAAATCGACGCCCTCGTCTACGACCGCTTCGCCCTTGAACAGTTGCTTGTTGACGGGGCGGTTGACGTTTTGGATGCGCGCGAAAAATCCCTTGAAATCGAAAAGAAACTTTACGCCCTGACCACTAAACTAAACGCGGACAGGAAGCGCGCGGAGGACGAGAGATTGCGGAACGTTGAACAGATTAAAGCCGCCGAGGAGCGGATCGCCGAGGCCCGCAAGAAAGTGGCGACGGCGCAAACCGATATAAACAACGCGCGCACTGACCCCCTCCGCTTCACTCTCGGCGAGGCCGCAGCGGGGGAACGCGGTTCGTTCCGCTCCCAGAGGAACGCGCGGGAGATAATGACAAAGGAGAAGCAAGCCGCGCAGATTCTAGACCGGAACAACTTGGAATATGACGAGAGCGGAAAAATCAAATATGTCCCCCAAAAAGGGGAATCCGCCGCGAGCATAAAAGAGAAACAACGCATTGCCGAAACTCAAACTGCGCCGCGCCTCAACGCTTTAATCGGCGGGGCGGAGGGACTACGCAAGAGCACCGCGAATCTAGACCGCAAAGAACAGGACCCAACGCGGGCACAGCGCGACGCGTTGAAGAGCGCGCTAGATGAATCTACCCGGTTACAAGAAATCAAAACGGTTCTAGAGGGCAAGTTTACCAATCAGTAAACCCCGCCCCTGACGTTCCCCGCTTTTATATATGTCCGCAATCATTCAAGACGTTCCCAATCCAACCGGCGCGTTCCCCGTTGACCCGCCCACTATCATTTTTCCACTCGCGGAAGAGGGCAATTGCGCGCGGGTTTTCATTCAGAATTTCATGGGGTTTTCCGGCTACGCCTCAGTTGAAACCATGGGTGCGGCGGGAATGTTCGGCGGAACCTATCTTGCGCGCGAGGGCGACCGGAACCCCCTCGCGGGCGGTTATGTGTCGTTCCCCCGGCACTACGCGGAAATTCCCTCTGGTTTTAACACTTATGAAGGGGCCGTTTTAACGCTTCCCATCATGGGGAATAATCGCACTTGGAATGACACTAATTACCGGGTTGTGCGGGTGTGGAATGATTTCTTTCTAACCAACTCCCCGCAATCAATCACCCTTAGTGGAATGCAAAGGTTCCTTGGCGTTGACGGCTACTACCCCGCCACACTCTCCACCGCTACAGACCCGACAATTTTGACATACTCGGGATGGGTGAACGCCGGGACTGAAATGATTTCCACAGACGCCACAATTTCCCGATATTACGGACCGATTTGGCGGAGACAAACAAGTTACATCGTCCCCAAATAGTTTATGGCAAAGGTTAAACTTCCATCATTCTCCAAAGGTAGCGAAGCCACTTTGCTTGACGCGGAAAACGCACAGATAATCAAACGGTTCCTAGAAGCCTTTAATGACGTTCGGATTGTCTATGGGAACAAGAGTGAGTTTCTAATCTCGGACACCAACGTTGTTATAGTCCTTCCACCCGCCACCTCTTCCACTTTAGAAACGAGAATTGCCGCACTGGAAACCCTGACAAGCGGCTTGACCCGTCAGACCGTCACTTACTGCCCGGCGGGCGGTTCGTCCTCTTCAAAGACAGTTCTAATGAGTTAAAGGGGGATTCTCTATGCCTGACTACATTCTAGGTCTCGGGGGAAATTGCTGTGACTCCTGTGTGACCGGCGGGCCATGCATCGCGCGCCCCGTCGTTGGGAGTTATGGCTACTCGGGAACCTGCGGGGTCTCCATGTATTTTGGAGCATGGGGCACGAACACCCCCACCGGTCGGACGGTAGTCGGGACGCTTCCCCCCGGGGTCTCCTTTATCTCGGGGACATACATTCAAGGAACTCCCTCAATCGTTGGGAATTACCCGGTGATAATCGGAGCTAGCAACGACTGCGGCAGCTCGACCGGCCAACTTTACATTAGTGTTGCCTGCGACACCTGCGCGGAGGTCATATTTTCTGAAGGCGGGGCCGGTATCCTCGCGGGCGGTGCAACCCATAGTTTTTCCTATAATGTTTCGGGGAAATTCTGTTGCGCGCACCCCTTCAATTTTGAATGGCAAAGGAATATTGGCGAGGGCGACGGGTGCGGGCAGTTTGTGCTAAAGGCGAACGGTTCGACTCTCTACGATACCGGGTGCGATTGCTGCGACTGCTCTAGCTCAACAACGGTCGTTGTTCCGGCGGGAACCACAACGTTGACCCTAGATGTGACCGCCTGCGGGCCATACGGGGTTTATTACCTGACTAATGGGAATTGTTATTGAGCAAGGACGCGCGCCCATGACCTCCCCGACCCTCACTCTCTTTCTCTTTCAACTCGCCACCTTGTCAACTCGGCGCGCCCCCGGGTTTGAAGCCGCGATCCTTGCCGCCGCGAGCGAAAGAGAGGGAGACCGGTTGACGTTATCCCGCGATGATTTCCAAAGAATCAATCGGGACTTTCTTAACCTACCTCCCTCCGCCGCCCCGAAAGCGAAGTTCGGGCTAGGCGACGCCGTCGCGATCCTCGCGCAACCCATCGCCGGGGCCATCGACGCGGTGACGGGTTCTCACTTGAAAGAGTGCGGGGGATGCAAGGCGCGGCGGGAAGCCATGAACAAGGCCGTTCCCAATGTGTTTGGGCCATTTTGAACGCTCCCCCTCTCCTACCCCCTACCCCAATGAGAATCCCCCTCCCCAGTGATTTCCCCGCGTTGCTCGCCGTCATTAGTTCGCTGGCGTCATGGCAAGACCAACTAGATTGGGGGCTGCGCATTGCCGCCGCTCTCATCGCGATCCTTGCGGGCACCCCGGCGGCTTGGCGGGTGTGTCGGAGGTTGTGGGGGAACTTGAACAGGCGAGGCGAGGCGGTCAAAAAGTAGCCGAGGGCGTTCTATTTCCTTTTATTGGTTGTTTTTGGCGGCTATAATGCCCGCCCAACCCAAACAATATGGATTACACCCAAAAACGCAAAGAACTAGAACAGGCCTTAAAAGACCTTGCCGCACAGGAAAAGGCGGAGACCGCCGCCAAGTTCACCGGACTCCCCGCGAGTGTCGGTTTGAAGACTGTAGACGCCCTAATTTTGGCGCTTGCGGACTATGCCTCGCCAAAAATGAAGGCGCGGCTAGCCGAGAGCCCAACCAAGGCGGCAACACCCGCGAGGACGGCAAAGCCAAAGCGCTTGCGCGTTAAATTCACCGAGGAAACAAAAGCCAAGGCGGTTGAACTGATTAAATTCGGGAAGCTACCCAGTGAAGTTGCGAAGGAACTTGGCTTGCCGAAAACCGCAGACCAAAGCGTCAGAATTTGGGCAATCAAGGCAGGGGTTTGGCGGTCCGTTAATAAAGCGGAATGACGAGAGTTGAAAATGAGAAACCCCGCCGGGTGATAGGCGGGGTTCAGTTGGGCGAAGGTTGCCGAGCGGGTCAGGGCAGGATCTCAAAAAACCTTTTTGCGTCGGCTTCCGTCGCGCGCCCTTCGTAATTTTCTGTCATCGTCGTTTTGCTGTGCTGCATTTGGTAGCCGACAGCGGGCAAATCCTTGGTGAGCGCCAAGAGGTAGGACGCGAAGGAATGGCGGAGACCGTTGTGCGGGTTGGTCACCCCCGCGCGAACGAAAGCGTCGTGCTTCTCGTTGTAATACTCCTTTGCCGTCATCTCCCAGCACCCCGGCAGGTTCACCCGAACATGCTCCAACCAAGCCCACAGCGCGGCGGGTTGGCCTTGGCGGAACTTCCGCTTGCGGCTCTTATGAATCACCCCGGGCATCTCTAGCCCCTTCTGTTCGTAGTTAATCAGGTCCGCTGCGAGCAGCGGCGTGAACGTCACGGTAACTCACCGATTTGAAAACCACGGTCGAAGCGGAGGTGTAAAACGAAGCGACCGACGCTCCCGAGGAAGCGCCGGCCGGACAGCAGAGATGAGCAGGAATGTGAGGTTTAGTTGGGCGGCTCGATCTGATCCTTCATGCGATAGGATTTACCATCGATGACGACGGTCTCGGCCTGGTGCAGGAGGCGGTCGAGGATCGCGGAGGTGATGCCGGCGTCGTTGTTGAAGATCGACGGCCATTGCTTGAACGCCTTGTTGGTGGTGAGGATGATCGCGCCGCGCTCGTAGCGCTGGCTGATGATCTGGAAGAGCAGATCGGCGCCGATCTTGTCGAGCGGGAGATACCCAATCTCGTCCAGGATCAGGGTCGCTGGCGACAGATACCGATTGAGTTCGGCCTTGAGCCGATGGGCGGCCTGGGCGGCGACCAGATTGTTGATGGCGTCGATGGCGGTGGTGAAGAGCACGGAGTGCCCCTGCTGGCAGGCGGCGTAACCGAGCGCCGAAGCCAAGTGCGTTTTCCCGGTGCCCACGCTGCCGACAAAAATGACATTCGTCTTCTGCGCCACGAACCCCAAACGGAAGAGGTGCTGCACCTGCAGCTGATTGATCTTCTTCGGCCAGTCCCAGTGGAACTGGTCGAGGGTTTTGAGGACGGGGAAGCGTGCGGCGCGGACCCGGCGTTCCACGGCGCGCTGCTGGCGCACGGTGCACTCGCCGTCGAGCAGGCGCTGGAGGAACTCCAGGTGCGACCACGCCGCCGCCGCGGCTTCCTGGGCGAGCGCGGCGTGATGTTCGGCGACGTGGCCGAGTTTGAGATAGTCGAGTTGGGTGGTGAGCGGGTTCATGAGCGCTCGTAGGGCGAGAGGTCGGGGGGCGGCAGTTCCAGTTCGAGCAGATCGCTCGCGCGGGTCAGATGCAGGGCGCCGGCCTCCGGCAACAGGCGGCCACGCTGCTCGAGGAGGTTGGCGATGTATTCGCAGGAGTAGGCGCCGAGGACGTGCGCATCGGTGAGGGCGCGGTGCACCGCGTCGAGTCCGTGGATCTCGGAGAGTGCGACGATTTTCTCGACGTGATGCCGCACATTCAGCCGCCGCTCCGCCAGTTGCGCGTGATACGCGGCCGCGACTGGCGCGAGCGCGAGGAACCGCAAAAAAGTCCGCTGGTGTCGCGCCTGCTTGCGCTCGTCGAGCAGGGTCTGCACATGGTCGGGTTGCTCGTAGTCGCCGCGACGCTCGAACGAGCGCACATGGTCGGCGACCAGGGTCTGGCCGTCGAAGAGTCGCAGTCGGTCGCTCGCCAGTTGCAACGTCAGCGGGGTCGAGGCGTAGCGCGGCGGCACCGAGTAACGGTTCGTGTCGACCGTGACGCGGCAGCGATTACTCACCCGCACGGTGCGCACGAGCACCGCTTCATAGGGATTGGCCGGCAGGGGCCGCAGGTGGGCGCGTTCCTCCGCCAGCAACTCCAACGGCGTGCGCTTGGTTTCGCCGTGCTGACGCACGTTGGCCACCGTCTCGAGCCAGAGGCGGGCGGCGGCGTTGAGCGCGGTGAGTCCGCCGGGCGCCCCGAGGTCGCGGCCGGCGAGGAAGTTTTTCTTCACGTAGCCGACGGCGTTTTCCACCCGGCCTTTCGCCTGTGGCTGCCGCGGTCCGCAGGGTTTGATGGTAAAACCGTAGTGCCGGGCAAAATCGAGATAGTGTGGATTGCAGACCGGCGGCTCGCCCACGCGGTGCGAGAGCACCGCGGTCTTACAGTTGTCGGGCATGACTTCCAGCGGCACCGCGCCGAGGGCCTCGAAGGCCCGGCGCTGGCAGCCGAGGAACCACTCCTGGCTTTGGCCGAGGGTAAACTCCACGTAGAGCCAACGGCTGTGGCAGAGGACCAGGACGAAGAAGCTCAGCGCCCGGCGCGTGCCGCCGACCGGGATCGCGCCGGCCGAGCCCCAGTCGATTTGGGCGCACTGCCCCGGCGCGTAAGTGAGCGTAAGATACGCGGGCTGGCGCGGCGGCCGCACCGTGCGCACGTAATCTCGCACGATGGAGCAGCCGCCCGTGTAACCGGCTTCGCGCAGACGCTGCCAGAGCTGCGTCGCGGTGAAGGGATGCTGCGCGAGCCAGCGGGTGATCGCGGGCTTGTGCGCATCCAGGATGCTCGCCCGCCGCGCCGCCTGCCGTTGTTCATAGCGTGGTCGGCCCACCCATTTTTTCACGGTCTGGGGATGCAACGCCAACGCCCGCGCGATCTGCGCCATCGTCAGGTGCTGTTCATCCCACGCCTGCCGGAGCTGGCAAAACGTTTGATAGGCAATCATCGCGCTCCCTCCCGACCCGCGAGAGCCTCCAGGGCGAGCACTTGATACAACGGCTTTTCATACGCGATGACGCCGGCGGCCGCGAGCTGCCCGCGCGCGGCGGCCACTTCCAGATCCGTCAGCGACAACAGCCGGCCGAGCGTGCCGTCGCCGTAATAACTCAGGCCGTGTTCATCACCCACGGTGACGAGCACCAGATACAACGCCCACGCTTTCGCGTCGGCCCGGCGCAGGTAATCCGCGCGCACCAACCGGTGATCGATCCAACTAAAATGCGGCGGCACCCGCCGCAGCCGCTCGGCTTGCAAGATTCGTTTCGCGATTAACATCGAGGTAGTGCCACGCCGGGCGACGCGCCCAGCACGGCATGCCCCATCGCTATCAATCGCCCCGTCATTGTCGCGATGTCCTCTTGTAAGGTCACCCCGGCGAGATGGGCGATAAGTCCAATCACCAGCGGGGGTTGCCGCAGCCAGTCGTCTTGTAAGACAACTCCGTCGTCCGGCATCGTTACCTGCGCGCTTGGAGCGGGTTGCGCCCGCCAGTCCTCTTGTAAGACCACGCGAGCGCTCTTGCGGCGCTTTTTCCAATAGCCGGGATGCGCCGCCTGCCAGGCCCGCGCCCGCGCCGCGTTGTCGGCGCCCTGGAAGTAATCCACGTTCGCCGGCTGGCTCACCCAGCGCCGCTGGCTCGCGGCCTTGCTCGCTCGCCGACACGGTTCCTTTACACAGTAACGCTGGCGCTTCCGATTGCGGGCATCGGGCACGAAAAACCCTTCGCAATGCGGGCACTTACGCTCACCGGCAGAATGCATGGTGCCGGTCAGCCTCGTCGCCCGGCCACGCCACGACAAACGCACCGCCCCACGCTTCCCTCAGTCCACGAGGGAAGAAAATCCACCCGGACCGAAGAAGATGTTTCTTATGGAATCAGGAAGAAAATCCTCGGGAAGAACCGTGAGTTTCAAACCGCTGGAAGAAGATGGGTTTCAGATCGGTGCTGGCAGTCCGCCGTCATTTTTGACGCAGTGGTGAACCGGACCCCGCCAAACGCTTCCAAGGCAAGCCGCCCAACGACGCGGCAATTCCGGTTTGCCCGAAACAGTTTTTCGACATCCCCGACCGGCATTAGCTTAACGACATCGGACGCGGCGCGCTCGGCAGTAGTCGGGGCGGGTTTGGCTACCTTGTCGCAAATGTTGCGGTTTACCCATTCCTCGTCCTCAGCGCGGGCAAGGAAGGCATGGGCGGAACGGTAGTAATGCTGTCTCGCTTCAATCCCGAGTTTCCCGCCATTCCCCCGGCGGTCCTTCCCGGTGAGGTTGGCGAGCCAATCACGGAGCATGTCGGGGGTCAGTTCGTAGAGGCGGACCGTCCCGAGGTGACCCGCGAGGGACTTCCTCAGGTGAAGGGTAATGTGCGACATGTAACCCTTTTCAATGCCGCCCTCCGCCTCTCTGAGGGCTAGATATTTCTCGACCGCCTCGGCAACGGTGAGTTTCAAACCCGCCCCAGCATCCGCCCCAGAACCCGCCCCACGGGCGGCTTTCCATTCCCGGGCCACTTGGAGCGGGTCCGTATCCGCCCCGACGATTTCGGTGAACTGTTCAAAGATACGCCAGCGGGCCGGGTCAAAGGTGAGGATTGAAGAACCATGTTTGGCGCGCTTTTCGGCTAAGGCCCGGGCGACTAGCTCGCGCCCCGCCTCGTCTGTGAACGCCTGTTTCTTCTCTTTCCCGTCCTCTGACCAAACCAATTGGAAGGGCTTTCCCGGGCGATCTGAGCGGTAAACGTAGCGGATTCCCCGAGGTGGCACCCATTGGGCGCGTTTTTTGGCGGGGGCGGATTTCGGGGCGGAAGCCTCGGACGTAGTCTGGGGCGGATTCTGGGTCGGTTCTGGAGCGGATTCGGGGCGCATTAGACACCGATATGACCCGAATTGAACCGATTCAACCCGATAGCCTCTCCTCTCAGGCGACAGAAAACGGGCTAATTCACTTCAGATGGTGGACCTTACTGGACTCGAACCAGTGACCTTTTCGATGTCAACGAAACGCTCTAACCAACTGAGCTAAAGGTCCCAAAATCTGAGGTCGGCGAGTAACGCCAGCACGTCCGGTTAGTGCAAGGAAAAATCTGCACTTACTGTCGTCCGGTCTCTTTCGATCTGCGCACGCAACTCCACCACACCCGAGAACTTCATTTCCGGGCGGACGAACCGGAGCCACTCCACGGTTACCGAATCCCCCGCGCCAAAAGGACAGGCCCCGAGCACATGCACTTCTAAACGCGGCTCGGTCGCCTGCTCAACGGTCGGACGCAGCCCGTAGTTTGCGACCGCCGGCAGTGCCGTCGCCGACTTCGCACCGCCGACTCTCACGGCGTAAACACCGTGGCGGGGCCGCAAGCCGGGCGCCCAAGCGACATTCAGCGTGGGAAAACCAATCGTGCGCCCCAACTGTTTGCCTGGCGCTACGATTCCATCGGAAAAATAAGTATAACCGAGCAGCTCATTGGCCTGAGCGATCTCGCCCGAGACCAACAGCTCACGTATCCGCGTGCTACTGATCGGCTCTCCGCCGACACACACCCGCGGCGCGCTGAAAACGCTCAAGCCGTGATTCTGGGCGGTCGCAGCCATCAGCGCGACATCGCCACGTCGCCCTCGCCCGAAACGAAAATTCTCTCCGACGTAAATAGCCCGCAAACCGGGGAGCCGTGCCTTCAACCACGGAAGAAATTCCTCGGCCGCCACCCCGGCGAGCTCCTCGGTAAAGGTTTCCGTGATCACCGCATCGAGCCCCAGCGTGTGAAGCACCCGCGCTTTGGTCGCCGCGTCTTGCATGAGCAGCGTGGGATTTTCGGGGCGAAAAAGCGCGCTCGGATGCGGCCAAAACGTCAGCACTGCCGCCAGTCCGCCACTCCTCCGCGCTGACTCGACCGCAGCGTCGATTACGGCCCGATGGCCTCGGTGCACGCCGTCAAACATCCCGATCGCCAAGTGCAACGGGCGCGGCGCCAGTGCACTCGCCTCCGCCAAGCCGGAATATTGGGCGGTTCGATTCACCGCACAAAACTCGGCACAGCCTCCCGCGCCGGGATCAAGCGCTGTTCGATCTCGGGCAGCGTCAGTGCCTGGATTTGGTCTAACGTGAGTGCCTGACTGACCGTGAACTTGTCGGTGGCAGTGCGCCGCAATGCGGAGAGATGCGCCCCACAGCCCAGTTTTGCACCGAGATCGTGGGCCAACGTGCGAACGTAGGTGCCCTTCGTGCAGCGCAGACGAAAATCAATGTGCGGCGATGCGAAGCGCAGCACCTCCCAGCTCATGACACGGATGAAACGCGGCTCGCGCTCAACCTCCTCGCCTTTCCGAGCCGCTTTGTAGAGCGGCTGGCCGTCGATCTTGATCGCCGAATACATCGGCGGCATCTGGTATTGATCGCCGAGAAACGTCTTCACGGTAGTCAGCAACTCACCTTCGGTCATCGGCGGCACCGGCTTGGTTTCCATCACTTCCCCGTCCGCATCCTGGGTATCCGTAACTTTCCCCAGTTCGATCGTGCCTTCGTATTCTTTGTCCAGACTCACGAGGTATTGGGAAACTTTGGTGGCCTTGCCGACGAGGATCACGAGCAAACCGGTGGCCATCGGATCGAGCGTGCCCGCATGGCCGATACGCTTCATCTTCAATTTGCCGCGCAGGCGCGCCACGACGTCGTGCGACGTATGATCACGAGGTTTGTCGACAAGGAGGATGCCCTCCATTTCCCGCGGCGGCTGTAACATGGTTAAGCGTTCCTCCCGCTGTCGACCAAGTCGACGCGTTGTGCGAGCGCGGTCACGAGACGGTCGTGAAAATCGCCGGCACCCGATTTCAAATTGAGTCCGGCCGCACACGCATGGCCACCGCCGTTGAATTGCGCAGCGACGAGATCCACCCGGTAGGCCGCTTCCTTGGCCCGCAGACTGGCCTTAACGGAACCGTCCGGTTTTTCTTCGATCAACGCGCCAATCTCCACGCCCTCGATACTGCGCGCATAGTCGACGAGTCCCTCGGTATCTTCGGCACTCGTGCCCGTCTCCTCAAAAATTCCCGCCGCCAATCGGCCGATGCACACCCGGCCTTCACATTCCATCCGCAACGAGGCCAGGAAATGCTGCAGCAGGCGCATCTTCCCCTCGGTCTCGCGCTCGTAGAGCTGGTAACCGACGATCGCCGGTTTTGCCCCGAGGGCGACCAATTCGCCGGCGAGCACAAAGCAACGCCTCGACGTGGAGTTGAAGCGAAATTGACCGGTATCGGTAAGGATACCGGCATACAGCCCTTGCGCGGCCTGCGCATCGACCGGCAAATTGTTGTCGAAAAAAATCCCGGCCAAAATCTCGCACGTCGCCGCCGAGGCACTGTCGACCAAATTGACTGTCGCATAGCCGACATTCGAGAGGTGGTGGTCGATCACCGCGGCCGGCGACGGATAGCGCAGCTTCAGTCTCTCACCGGCGCGGGCGTGATCGGCGCAATCGACATAGATCGCGACGCGGTCGTCGGGAGTATTGAACACGTCGTCCGTCCGCAGAAAATCCATCCCCGTGACCAAAAACTGGAGCCGCCGGGGGACCACATCGGTATTTACGCAGACCACATCGAAGCCGCACGCCGCCAAAACGCGGGCCAATGCCACTTGTGAACCGATACAGTCGCCGTCGGGGCGAGCATGACCCACCACTGCAATGCGCCGTCCCGCCAAGGAAACTAGGAGCCGTGCGAATTCCGCGGAGAGTTCTGGAAAATACTTCGCCACGTCAGACGTCCTGCTTTGCGGGAGGTGCATCGGCAACCGGCGCCGCCGGAGCGATCGGCCCGAGTTCGTCAATCAACTTGGCAATGCGCTCCCCGCGAATAACCGACGCGTCGAGGACATACTCAAACTTGGGCAAAAATTTCAGCACGATGCGCCGAGCCAACTCCTGGCGAATCTCGACCGCACACGTGCGCAGCCAGCGGAGTTTTTTTTCCGCCGTGTCCGCATCGCCGAGCACAGAAATATACACCCGCGCATCATGCAGATCGGGCGATACGATCACATCGGTGATCGTGATGGCGACCGCCTCGCTTTGGTAATGGCGATGCAAGATGTCGCTGAGCTCGCGCTGCACGAGCTCGTTGACGCGGATAGTGCGATTGCTCATGGATTTTTCGGTTGGGTTTTCGACTTTCGATCGCTCAGTCGCCGATGCTGCCAATCGAAAATCGAGCTGCCAACTTCGAAACTAGAGCGAAGCGCGGACCTTTTGGACCTCGAAGCACTCGATCACGTCACCGGCTTGGTAACCGTTGAAATCGTCGAGCTTGATACCGCATTCAAGGCCGGCGCGCACTTCGTTCGCGTCGTCTTTGAAGCGTTTGAGCGTGCCGATCTTGCCTTCGTGAACGATCTCGCGACCGCGCCGCAGTCGCGCCGACGCGTTGCGGTTGATCTTGCCCTCGGTGACGAGACAGCCGGCGACGAAGCCCTTGGCCAGCGGGAACACTTGCCGAACCTCGGCCGCCCCGGTCTTCGTTTCCTTGAGATCGGGATCGAGCAGATCCGCCATCATCTCGCGAACCTTGTCGCCCATTTCGTAGATGATTTCGTAGGTCTCAACGCGCACGCCGTGGTGCTTCGCCAGCGAAGTGACACCGTTTTCCAGTCTCGTATGGAAGCCGACGATGACCGAACCGGCCGCTCCTGCCATGAGCACATCGTTTTTCGTAACGAGGCCGACCTCGATACCGACGATTTCCAAAGAAACCTTCGAACTCTTGATGCCTTCCAGCACGGAACGAACGGCCTCGCCGGACCCGAACACATCGGTCTTGACGATAACCTTGAGGACTTTCGCCTGCGTCGCAGCGATGTTCTTGAAGAGGTCTTCGACTGAAAGCTCCTTCGGTGCAGCGTCGGCCGTGGTAACAGCTTTCTTGAGACGCATCTCTTCTTCTTCGGCGATCTTCTCGGCCTCACGGGAGTTCTTTACTCCCTTGAAGGCGGCACCGCTATCCGGCGCTCCACTCCAACCAATCACGCGAACGGGCGTGCCCGGAGGCGCTTCCTTCACGTTCCCACCCTTGTCGTCGAACATCGCACGCACCTTGGCATAGTGCTGGCCGCAGACAATGGCATCGCCCACGCGCAGCGTGCCGCGTTGGACAATCACCGTCGCAAGCGGACCACGCCCAAAATCGATCTCGGACTCGACCACGATACCGCTGGCCTCGGCCTTCGGGTTGGCCTTCAGCTCAAGCACATCGGCCTGAAGGAGGATCATCTCGAGCAGTTCATTGATACCAGTGCCCTTGATGGCAGAGACCGGCACGGTAACTGTCTCACCGCCCCAATCTTCCGGCGCGATATTGCGCTGCTGCATCTGCGCTTTCACCTGTTCGATGTTAGCGCCCTTCACATCCATCTTATTGACGGCAACCAACAGCGTGACCTTCGCATTTTGAGCATGCTTCAGAGCCTCGTCGGTCTGCGGCATAAAACCGTCGTCAGCAGCGACGACGAGCACCGCGATGTCGGTGACATTGGCACCGCGCGCGCGCATCTTGGAGAACGCAGCATGGCCCGGGGTATCGAGGAAGGTGACTTTGCGGCCGTTGAACTCGATCTGATAGGCACCGATATGCTGCGTGATACCGCCGGCTTCACCGGCAGCAACATTGGCCTTGCGGATCGCGTCAAGCAGCGAGGTTTTTCCGTGGTCGACGTGACCAAGAATGCACACCACCGGCGGGCGCGGCATGAGGAATTTGGATTCGTCCTCGTCCGGCTTTTTTTCCTTTTTGTCTTTCGCAGCCTGCTGCGCGACCGGATCTCCGCGATGTTTGATCTCGAGCAGGAAGCCGTATTTCTCGGCCACCTTTTGGGCGACGGCCTCGTCGATGTTCGAGTTCATCGCGGCAAAACCGACCAATTGGTTCAGCTCCGAAATGAGTTTGAACGGCTTCAAGCCGAGCGCGATGGCGAAGTCCCGCACCACAATCGGCGGCTTCAAATGAAGAATCTTTACGTCGCCCTGGATCGTGACAACCGGCGCAGTCGGTGCGGTCGGGGTCGTGACGTGAACCGGCGAGCTGCCAGGCAGCGGCGGCGGCTTCGGTGCCATCACCGGTGCGGGAGCAGAAACCCGCGGAGGCAACGGCGGCGGAGCCATCGGAGCCTTCACCACCGGCGCCACCACAGGAACGGGTGCGGGCGCAGATGCGGGCGGCGGCGCCACGATTGGTGCCGGACGCACCATGACCGGCGCGGGCAACGGTGCCGGAGAAGACGGCCGAGTGACGGGAGGCGGCAAGGGCGCCGGGGAAGATGCGCGCGGCAAAGGCGGCAGTGTCACGGGCATTTTCGCCAAGGGCGGCGGTGCAGAAACCGGGCGCGGCGGCAAGGGTGCCGGAGAGTTGGTGCGGACTACGGATGGCGCCGGTGCGGGGACCGCGACGGGGGCCGGTGCCGAAACCGGCGTGGCAGCGGCCTTAATCGCCGCCGCCTTCGCGGCCGTCGCTGCTTCCCGTTCGCGATCGATATCCTGTTTCGACTTAACGAATACACCCGACGGGATCGATACTTTGGGCAACGTGCTCGGCGACTCCACGGCCGGCTGCGCGGGCGCCGGTGGCGGAGCGGACTCGGCCGCAGCGGACGCGGCAATTTCAGCGATCTTGGCTGCAAATTCTTTCTCGATTTCCTCGATATAGATTTTGCTGACTGTGCTGGAGACCGACCTGGTATCCGCCGACACCCAGTTGCGCGCCTTCAGCAGGGCAAGGAGTTCCTTGCCTTCCATATTGATTCGTTTGGCGAGTTCGTGGATGCGGAGGCTCATTCGTAATCGATCGTATTATTAAAAAAGGGAGCGGAACAGCTCAGGATTTCGTCCGGCCTACACGGCCGATGATATCCGCGGCCTCGTCGGGAGAAAAACCGGCGCCAACCAAATCGTCGCCCTCGACTCCCTCGAAGAGTTCGAGCGAAACGAAGCCGGCTTTGACCAACCGAAGCGCGATCTCGTCGCCGATTCCGAGCGACGCCACGAGCTTGCGCTTTGCATCGCCCTCTGGATCGGCGCCGACGGCGCGAAATTCTTCGATATCGAGGCGCCAGCCGATCAAACGCGAAGTGAGGCGCGCATTCTGTCCTTTCCTGCCAATCGCCACAGCGAGGTCGTCCGTCGCCACCTTCAGGAGAATCCGATGGGTCTTCTCATCGAGCACGATTTCACGCGGCACCGCCGGTTTCAGCGCCTCGATGATCATCTCCCGCGGATCGGCGTAGTATTTGATGATATCGATCTTCTCTCCACCGAGCTCGCGCACGATGGTCTTCACCCGTGCACCGCGGGCGCCTACGCACGCACCGACCGGGTCTACTTTCGAGTCGCTGCTAGTGACGGCGATCTTCGTCCGGTAACCTGGTTCGCGCGCAAAAGCCTCGATCTTGACGGTGCCGTCGGCGACCTCCGTCACTTCCAGTTCAAAGAGGCGGCGCACAAATTTGGGACTCGCCCGGCTAAGAATGATCTCAGGACCGCGCGGTGTGCTCTCAATTTCAGTCAGCAAGCAGCGGATGCGCTCACCCGGCTGGTATTCTTCACCGGGAACCTGTTCCTTACCGGGCATCACGGCCTCAGCTTTGCCGAGGTCAATGTAGAGGTCGTTGCGCTCACGGCGACGCACAGTGCCGGTCACGATGTTACCCACTTGGTCCTTAAAGTCGTCGTAGATCCGGTCCTTTTCGAACTGACGGAGGCGTTGCATGACAGCCTGACGCGCCGTTTGGGCCGCAATGCGACCGAGTGACGAAGGATCAACCTCACGCTCCAAGAGTTCGCCGATGACCGCGCCGGGTTTCACCGCCTGTGCTTTTTCAACGTGCATCTCCGTCTTCGGATTACTCACGGAATCAACCACCTTCATCACCGCCCAAGCATGGAGCTGACCATTTTTGGGATTGATATCGATTCTGAGTTCCTGACCGGAATTGACGCCTTTTTGGGCGGCAGTCTTGAGCGCATTCGAAATCGTGGCGATCATGTCGGCCCGAGGAATGCCCTTCTCCTTCTCCATGTATTCCAGGACTGAAAGAATTTCGCTGCTCATAGGTTGGATTTATGGGAAAAAAAAAGCGGGCCGAACGGCCCACCTTTTTTGAAAGTGGTTGTTAAAGAGGGGCGGAACGTATCGGGTGCGCAGAATCCTTGTCAAGCCCCGCGCCCGCCGCAAACGGCCTCAAACCATCACTGGCGGTTTTCGCGAGCCAACCACCAGCCTAGAAGTCCCTGAGCGGCCCCGTGACACGCCGGTTGGGCGACCCCTCCAAACACGCCCAACTCCCGGAGCGACCTGGACACAAACGGCGGTAGATCCCCCGGAAACCAGTGCTGCCAGCGCCACTGATGAACGGACTCGGCAGAAACGTCCTCCGCGCGCGCCGCCCACAACGGCAGAAACCCATCGCATATCAGGTTATCCAGCCGTGTTCCCCCGAGCGCATCCGCACATATTTCAGAACCGATGAGCGCGCGTCGTGCCGTGAACTTGCCGAGTCTCCGCGCATCGCGCGTTCCCGCGGGGAGGGTCGCCCCATGAATCGAAGGCTCCCCCTTCGCCATCGCCGCCAGTCGTAACGGCCAATCGGGCCGGGCCGCGGACCAAGCGGCGTATTGGGCCAAACGTGTGCGCGGGTGATTCGCCGGCCGCACGCCCTGCAGACTCCAAGCATGGGCCTGATCCGCAAAAACCGCGAGGGCGTCGACGACTCCCTTGCCCCATTCCGTCAGCGGCCAACGCGCCGCCACGTGCAACATCGGCGCCCGATTAAAGCGATACCCCAAGATCTCCAGCGCCGCATGATGGCACGCGGCTTCCCACCCCAAGCGTGTGATCCGCAGCCGCGCGAAATGGACCTTTTGCTGCCATCGCGCCGCCGCGTGTTCCGCCAAAACCCTCGCGAGCACCGCTTCATCGAGCGCCAACAACTCTTCCGGAACCCTCCCCGCCGCGCGTCCCGCCAGCATCGCCACCGCCTCCTCCGCCGCAAACTCCTCCAGGTCGTGAAACAGCAGCGGCAGCAGCGCGAGCACCGGAATCTCGCGGCCATCGCCTCCGCGCGTCACATGCCCCGATTCCGGTGGAAACAACACCACATGCAGCACCACCCCGTCGTAAGCGCGGTCAGCCGCGTGCCCGTGCGCCACCCAATCGGCCGCCCGCAGATGCAGTTCTACATCACCCGTAATCGGCTCGCCTTCGCCGATCGTCAGACGCGCGCCGCGAAAATCGGGGCCGCCGAGCAAATTCCATTTTCCCGGATGGCCGATGCCGATCGACCGACCGTCGGTGGTTCGCGCATTCACGCGGGAAAAATCACCGCGCAGCCAAATTTTCTGGAGCAGTTTCTCCGGAAACGAAAAGGGCCCGTAGAGTCCTTGGATCTCGGCCACGGCGGGGGCAGGCGCGTTCATCGCCTGCATTTCCTGACGAACCCGGGTCCACGTCGAGCGCGTTGTTCTCGATCTCGCGGCGTGTCCATCCCTCTGACCGCCGAGCTCGTTTCAACTTTACAGCCCCGGGGCCCCGGCCTCACTTGGCGCAACTCACCAACCGGTTACCCGACGCCCCCTACGTGACTCCGCAAATCTCCCGCCGCGATTTTCTCGTGGCCAACTCGTCCGCCCTCCTCGCAGCCCAGTTGCCGTCGACCCTTTCCGCCGCCAATCCGGCCACAACCGAAACCGCGGCAAAACTCGCCAAAGACGGCGGGCCGAAAGCCGTGCGCGGCAAGCCCGGCGCCCGCGTGCGCTGGGGCGCCCAGGAAAAACTCCAACTCGCCGCCGCGATCGACCAACCGTCGCTCTTCTATTGGGCCGGCAAAGGGGCCAACAAACAAACCGCTCTCTTCGTTGAACGCTTCAGAGAGTTCTGCCAACGCGAACACGTCGTCACGTGTTCTTCCGGCACCGCCGCACTCCACATCGCGATCGCCGCCGCGGGCATCGGCCCCGGCGATGAAGTCATCACGACGCCCATCACCGATATCGGCACCATCACCGGCGTGCTTTTTCAACAAGGCGTGCCCGTCTTCGCCGATCTCGGCGCCGACACCTACAATCTCGATCTGAAATCAGTCGAGCGCGCCATCACCGCCCGGACCAAGGCGATCATCGCCGTTCATCTCGCCGGCACGCCCTGCGATCTCACGCCGCTCAAAGCACTCGCCGATCAACATCGCCTGATTCTAATCGAAGACTGCGCCCAAGCCTGGGGCGCGCGCTACCGCGGCCAACCCGTCGGCACCGTGGGGCACGTCGCCTGTTTTTCTCTGATGGACTCGAAACATATCGGCGCCGGCGACGGTGGCGTCGTGGCCTCGAGTGATCCGCGGATCGGCCCCGCCCTCTTGAAATTTTCCGACAAAGGCAACGAGCGCACCACCTCCGGCTACACGTGGGACCAGACCGCCGTCCTCGCTTCGAACTACCGCATGAGCGAATTGCAGGCCGCGTTTGCCGCCGTGCAACTCGAGCGGCTGGAGGCGATCGCCGCCCAGCGCGCCCGACTCGGCCGCGCCCTGATTGAGGAGATTTCCGGGCTGCCGTCCGTGGTGCCGCCCGCCCTCGCCGCTGAAGATCGCGGCACGTTTTGGTTTTTCTATTTCCGCCTTCGTCTCGAAAAAATTCGATGCAACCGCGCCGACTTTGTCGCGGCCCTGCGCGCCGAGGGCGCCGTCTGTGCCGCCGGTTACATTCCCGTCCCGGTCTACCGCCTGCCGTATTTTCAAAAACACAGCTTCTTCGCCGGACGCTGGCCCATCAAGGAACTCGGCCTCACCACGATGGACTACACCAAGGTCACCTGCCCTGAGGCCGAAGCGATTCTCACCACAGGCGTCAATTGCACGCTCAACGAGTCGATGGACGAAGCCTATATCCGCGACGTCGGCGCGGCCATCCGCAAGGTCGCGAAACACTTCGCGGTTTGATCGCGCTCTCCGGTCCGTTCACCGCCGCGTCGCCGCCACCGGGGGAACCATCCCCGGCAGTGCCGCCGTTTCCCGCAACAGTCGGACCGCGGCCTCCACCATGAGAGTGCCGCACTCATCGGTGCCCGCACCGCCGACACCCGCTTCATAGCCGCCGCGCGCTTTCTCTCCGGGCATGCCCACGTAGTGAGCCCCGTTGCCGTTCGAGTAGCCGAGCACGAGCGTTTGCGGAAACGGCGAACTCGCACGAATCGCCGCACCCAATTCCGTCATCGGCTCGCCCGGCAGCGCCACCAACGCCAGCGGCCCGCACACGATCGCATGAATTTCCGCCCGCACCGTATCTCCTCCGATGCGCTTTTTCCCCTCCGGTGTAAGCGGCAGCTCCACTACGGTCCGGGCCACGCGCAACGGTCCGATCGCCAGCTTCGCGCTGTAGCGCGCCGTGATCTGCGTTTTCTTCGCGATCCCCGCGGCCATCTCGGCCACCGCCGCCGCCCCTCGCCGCCACGGATTGATATCACCGCACGTCCCTTGGAGAAACAGCGCCTCACCTCCGAGCGCTTCTGAAATCGCGCGGGCCGTCGCTCCCGGCCAGTCGCCCGAAATTGCCGGATTCGATGGGTAGATCGACACCGCATGACACGCCACGTGGAAGAGCGCGGCCACCGATTTTCCCTCCGCATCGCGAAACGACACGAGCGACAGCGTCCGGTCCATCGGCCCAAACGTGGCTCCGCTCGAGAGCAATTCCGGATTCCACTCCGGGCTCGACGGCACGGGCGCCGCCCCGCTCCGCGGATCGACGGTCCCCCACGCCGCCGCGCGCGGGCGACGGTTGTGGAGATACTCGCTCAAGGCGATCCGCCCGATAGCCGGCGTCACGACCCGCGCCGTATTCGCCGCATCCTTCGCCGCTTTCACCGTGCCGCTCAGCAGCCGCTCCATCCACCCCTTGAACGGAGGAAATTCATTTTGCGCCGGCATGTATCGGATTGCCCACCACGTATCGGTCTCGCGTCCACGCGCACCCGCCCGCCACACCGGCGCCCACGGTGCGGAGTGATTGTGACTCGCATGAACCATGATATTCTCGGGCGGCATTTTCAGGACCGCGCCCACCGCCGCCCGCACCTCGTCCCTCGCCGATTCCGAGACATCGACGAGATCCCACCGGATCAAAACCGCCTTGGTCACCCCGTCGTCGAGCACGAGCGCGTGCACCGCCAAAGGATCGAGCACCGCGCCATACGCCTTGCCGGTGACCCAGTTGAGCACCGCCGGATCTGGCGTGATGTCGGCCTGGCCCGCGCCTACCCGCAATTCTCGCGCCGGCTCGCCCGCTCGCAGCGTCACCAGAAATCCCCAGACCAACAGGAACCGTAGTTTCATTGCCGAGCACTGTGTGGAAATCCTACCGCGCCAAAAGCCCAATGTGTGCCTCGCCAATCGGCGTCTCGCGCCACTCCCCACGAGAGTGCTTGCCTCGGTAACTGCCGCGTTACTTGCTCCGCTCACCGCCCCATGCAACGACGCCAGTTCCTCCTGCGCACCGCAGCTCTCGCCGCGCTCCCGGCCGTTTCTCCCGGCGCCACTTCCGCCGCTACACCGTTGATCGACACCAACGTTTCGCTCGGCCACTGGACCACGCGGCGTTCGTGGGTCGAATCGACCGCGCAACTTGTCGCCAAGCTCCGCTCGCACGGCGTGACGACCGCATGGACCTGCAGTTTCGACGCTGCTCTCCACACCGATATCTCCGGTCTCAATTCCCGCCTCGCCGAGGATTGCGCTCGCGCCGGTGGCGGCCTGCTCGTGCCCTTCGGCGCCGTTAACCCGACATTCCCCGATTGGGAAGAGGACCTCCGCCGCTGCCACGAAGTTCACCGCATGCCCGGCGTGCGCCTGCTCCCTGGCTACCACGGCTACGCGCTCGACGACGCGCGCTTCGCCCGACTGCTCGCGATCGCCGCCGAACGCCGCTTGCTCGTGCAGATCGCCCTCACAATGGAAGACGACCGCTCGCAAAATCCCGTCTTCACCGCCGCGCCCGTGAACGCCGCTCCGCTCGCCGGGCTCGTCGAAAAAAATCCCGCCGCCCGCGTCATGTTGCTCAACGCCACGTCGCGACTCCTCACTGCCAACAACGCCCTGCTCAAACGCCTCTCCGCCGCCGGAGTGCTGGTCGAGATCGCCACCTTGGAAGGCGCCGCCGGAATCGACGCGCTGCTCAAAACCATGCCCGCGCTTCCGCTCTGCTTCGGCTCTCACACTCCTTATTTCTATTTCGAATCGGCCCTCTTGAAGTTGCAGGAGTCGGCCCTCTCCTCCGCCCAGCTCCTCGCGATCCGCTCCGGGCACGCCACCGCCGCCCTCGCCCGCACACCATGAACCGCCGCGCCTTCCTCCGCACCGGCGCTCTCGCCGCATCACTCCCCCTCGCCGGACGCACGACCTCGGCCGCGGCTGAATCGGCCGCCTCGGCCCACGTGGCGTCGTCGGCCTGGGCGGGCGACGGCCTGCGCAACCTCGGCATCTGGGATGTCCACAGCCACGTCACGACGCCCGGCGCCACTCCCGCCAAACGCATGGAGGCGCTCCTCACCATCGCCGACCGCGTCGGCGTCGAGCGGCTCTGCATCTGCATGAGCCCGCCGTGGCAATACGAGCCCACCCCTGAGCAGTTTCGCAAAAGCAACGACGATGTCATTGAAATCCTGCGACACTGGAATTCCCGCGTGTTTGGCTTCGTCTACCTGAACCCGAAATTTCCCCGCGAAAGCCTCGCCGAGCTCGAACGCTGCGTCGCCGACGGCCCCATGATCGGCATCAAACTCTGGGTCGGCTGGCGCGCGCATCGCGCCGAGGTCGACGCCATCGTGCAACGCGCAGCCGAGCTGAAGGCCGTCATCCTTCAGCACACGTGGCTCAAGCAACGCGGCAAGGGCAACCTCCCCGAGGAATCAACGCCCATGGAGCTCGCCGAACTCGCCGAGCGCCATCCGCGCGTGCCCCTCGTCTGCGGGCACACCGGCGGCGGCGATTGGGCCCTCGGCATCCGCGCGATTCGCGCTCAACCCGACGTCTACGCCGACCTCGGCGGTGGCGATCCCGTCTACGGCGAGGTCGAGATGGCGGTGCGCGAACTCGGTGCACACCGCGTCCTCTACGGCAGCGATGTGGCCGGCCGCAGCTTCGCCTCCCAGATCGGCCGCGTGCTCGGCGCCGATATTTCCGTCGCCGACAAGAAACTCATCCTTCGCGAAAATCTCCGCCGCCTGCTGCTCCCCGCGCTAGCGCGCAAAGGCATCAAAGCCTGAGCGCTCCGTCGCCAGCGGTCACTTGGCCCGCGCACTTTGGTCGACCGCCAGCGCCCCGAGTTTGCGCTCCCACTTCAGCAGCGCCGCCACCAACTGAAAATTGTCCGACCCGGCCGCTTCGACCGCGCGACGGATCTCCCGATAGACCGACGCGTTCGCGCCCGCCAAATTTACCCAACCCGCCAACGCCGGGAAATAGTCCGCGTAGATTCCGCCGCTGCCGTCGACGCGTCGGTTAACTCCGGCGCGATCGGCCGTCAACACGTGCGTCAACACCGTGTTCGCAAATCGGCGCAGATCCCCGTCGTCAAACACCACCCCCGCCTCGTGCGCGCTCAGCACGAGCGCCAGATCGAGCACACCGTGCGAAATATCCTCCACCGCCGCGACCGCCTTGTAGTTCGGCACATTGGTCGACGGGCTGTTTTGCGGTCTCCATCCTGTCGTCGTGACGGGCTCATACCAGTAGTTCCAGGTGTAGAGTTCGCGCGCTGTATCCAGCTTCAGCCGGTGCTTGAACAACCGCGCCATCCGCACAGCCCGTTCGCGATACTCGGCTTTTCCCGTCAGCCTGAAAAGCGCGAGATGCGCCGCCGTATGCCTTCCGAGGTAATTGAAGGGTTGGCCCACGTTATCGAATGGAAAGGACTCTCCGCGCTCGCAGCACAGATAATAGCCTTCCCCCGCCTGCGGCCCCTCCATCCATAGCCGCCGCGTCGCGTCCGCGTAACTCTCCTCCGCCGACGCCACGAATCGCTCCGCCGCGCCACGTAGATCTGCAAGACGTGCATCCGTCTTCACGATCTCCGCGAACCGCAGCATCGGATGGTAGACCACGCCGAGATATCCCATGTAAGCCAAGGGAATCGGGCGCAGCGTGATCCTTTGCATCACTGGCATGCCCGCCGTCCTCTCGCCCATCGTCACGCGCACCAAATTCGATTCCTCCGAGAACTTCCCCGCCTTCGCGCTGTGCGTGGGCAACGCAGCATTGACGATTCTCTCGACAAATCGCCCGTCGGCCGGCGCGAGACCGACGTTGGAGAACGTCTCCTCTCGCTTGAAATGCGCGTTGTTGATCCGCAGCGAAAAGCTCGTGGTCGACACGTCGAACACCTCGACGGTCGTCTGGTTGTTGTAAGCCGTCGGGGTGGATCTCAACGTCATCACCGTGCGTCCCGCGGCATCCCGCAGCGCGCCTTCCGCGACCACATACTTGCTCGCCATACTCCACGCGGGCCGACTTTTCCCCGATCCATCGACCACACCCCGGCGATCGTCGCGATGGCTGAGCAACTGGTCGCCCCTGCGCGCGATTTCCGTGAGATACTTTGCATCATCCGTTGCTTCGAACAGATCCACCAGCGCGTGCAAGAAGTGCGATTCACCCCAAGCCAACGTGCTAGCATCCGGCGTTTTCACCCAGGCGTCTTCCTTCGGCATTGCAGCCAACATCGCCTCCGCCCGCGCCACCGAGATTTCCACCGGTCTCGCCGCCGTCCGCGTCGCCGCCCACCCGCTCGCAGCCGCCACCACCACTGCGCAAACTCGCCAAAATTGATTAACCATAGGGGTTCGCCCGTGGTGCGCTTCCACCCACGCTCCCGCAAGCCCAAATCCACCGCCCTCTCCTTCCACTCGCCGTGCAATTCCCTTTTGGCGTTTGCACGGCTTTCCACCGCGTCCCCGAATTCGCCACCCTTCATGCGACTCCCGTTGTTCTGCTATCTCGCGCTGCTGACTGCATCCCTCCCTAGCGCGCGCGCCACGTCTGTGATCACCCAGCCGTTTGCCGGAGTCCGCTACACGCAACGCACCCAAACCGTCCCGCGTCCGCTCAATCTCCACATTGTCGAAATCGATCTCACCCACCCCGCGATTCGCTGTTTGATCTCTCCGGGCAACGGCACCGCCCGCGGTGAAAACAATTTTCAAACGGTCCGTGCCTTCACCACTGCCAGCGGCGCCCAGCTCGCCGTCAACGCGTCCTTTTTTCTTACATCCGCCGCCGGCGCCAATCTCGACAACCGCGGCATCGTCGCCTCCCGCGGCGATGTCTACTCGCCGTTCGACGGCGACAATCGTCCTTGGCCCGTGCTGAACATTTCCGAGGACAACTTCGCGCGTATACTCAGCCAAGCCGTCCAGCCCTCGACCAACACCGCGACGACCCCCGACATCCCGCTCTACAATACCGTCAGCGGCAGCGAGCGCGTCGTCACCAACGGCCGCAACACCGCCGGCACCGTCAGCTTCGGCGAGCCCACCACGTTGCAGCCCCGCACCGCCGCCGGCATCACCGCCGACCGCCGGCTCGTGCTGCTTGTTGCCGATGGTCGCAACACCGGCGTAAGCGAAGGTCTCCTCGGCAGCGAAACGGCGAATCTGTTGATCCAATACGGCGTCGTCGACGCCATCAACCTCGACGGCGGTGGTTCGAGCACTCTCGTCGTTGCGAACCCCACTCCCCGCGTGATGAACCGTCCCTCGGACGGCAGCGAACGCTCCGTCGGCGCGATCCTCGCCATCTTTGCTGCCACTGCGCCTGCTCCTCGCGACGTGGCCATTTTCGCCGATTTTTTCGCCGGTGATCGTGAAGGCTTCACCTCCTCCCTCGGCGCCGAATCCACTGGCTCGCAGGGAGTCCACGCCACCTCTGTTTCCAGCACCGTCGCCACCCAGCAAGCCTTCGCCCGCGGTTGGCATCAGCGCCTCACCATCAACGACGACCCCGCAATCGCCGCCACGGCCGAGGCGCCCTCCGGCGGCTGGTTCGTGCGTCACCCATGGACACCCGCCACCTCCTCGCGCCTCACCCGCCCGACCCGCGGCCATCTCGGTTATTGGGTGCGCACCGCTGTATCCGGAATTCAAGTAGCCGTCGCCGTGAACTCGTCCGACAGCGTCGCTCGCAGCGTGGCACGTCCCCTCGCGGCGGATGGGCGTTGGCACCTCGTGCAGTGGGAACTCACTGCCGCTGCCGACTGGACCACCCCGGTCACCGCGCCTACATTCACCCTCGATTCCCTCCATTTTTTCGGCCCTAACGCCGACGCCGTCATCGACCTCGACCTCGTCGCCCACAATGCCCTCGGGTCGCTCGCCGACGAGTTTGCCCCTCCCGAAGACGGCCGTCTGTCCAACGCCTCGATTCGCGCCGCCGTCGCGGCCGGCGATCCCGCCCTCACGATCGGACTCACCGTCGCACCCAGCATCCCGCCCAAGCCCTTGTTGATCCGCGCCATCGGGCCCACCCTCACCGCCTTTGGCGTAAATGGCGCACTCTCCGATCCGTTCCTCACCGTCACCGACACGCGCGGCACCGTCCTAGCAACCAACGACAACTGGTCCGGCTCCACTGCAGTCAGCAGCACGGGCGCATTGGTCGGAGCGTTTCCGTTCCCCTCCACCGCCAGCCTCGACGCTGCCGCAGTGGTCTCGCTCACCGGCGGTGGCTACCTCGCCGCCATCACCGCGCCGTCCGGCGCCACCGGCGTTGCGCTGATCGAAACCTACGATGCCACGACTCCGCTGGCACCGGGCACGTCACGCTTCCTTAATATCTCGGCTCGCGCTCGCTCCGGTGACGATACCGATCCGCTCATTGCCGGATTCGTGATTTCGGGTGGCACCAAACGCGTGCTCATACGCGCCGTGGGCCCCGGCCTCACGCCGCTCGGAGTCACCGGCGTGCTGCCCAATCCCTTCCTCTCCGTCTACGCCGGTTCGACCCTCCATGCGATCAACGATGATTGGGGCGGCGGTCCCGTTCTCACGGATACGTTCGCCCGCACCGGAGCATTTGCGCTTCCTGCCGCCGGCCGCGATGCCGCGCTACTACTCACGCTTCCTCCCGGAGCCTACACCGCTCACGTAGCCGGCGCTGGGGGCACCTCGGGTCTCGTTCTCCTAGAAATCTACGAAGTTCCGTAGTCCCTCCGCCCGCTCATACCCCAAAGCCAGGCCGATACTGCTTCGACACCCATTGGTTCGCCTCGGGGAGATTCGTCACCTTCATCGCCGCCGAATCCCACAGGATTTTCCGCCGCGCCCGCACGGCCACGCAACTGAGCAACACGGTTTCGGTGAGTCGCGCGGAATACTCGAAGTTCGCTCCGGCCGGCGCCCCTCCCTTGCAGGCCGCCACCCACTCCGCCCAATGGTCGCCCGCGATGCGCCGCAGCGTCTTTGGCGGCAGCTTAGGCAACAGCTCCTGCATCCGCGCTTCCGGGATCACGCGCACGCTCAGGTAATTCGGATGCGCCAACACCGTCGCTTTGCTCCCGATGATCAACGTGCCGTTGTCCGGCAACACCCGCGCCGAATCGACATCGGCCGGCAGCGGCGGCATCAGCCCGCCGTCATACCATTTCCAAGTCACCGCCGGCATTTTTCCGCGCGCCGGAAACTCATAGGTCACAACGGACGCTTTCGGCGCGCTCACGTCGGTTTGAAACGAACTGGTCGCCTCCAGACTCGTCGGTTGCGTCAGCCCGAGCGCCCAATACGCACCGTCCATCATGTGGCAGCCCATGTCGCCGAGGGCACCCGTGCCGAAATCCCAATACCCGCGCCAGTTGAACGGTAAATACGCCGGATCATACGCCCGCTCTTTGGCCACGCCCAACCACAGATCCCAATCGAGCGTCGCCGGCACCGCGGGCGCACCTTTTTTGTGATCCGGCGCCTTCACGCCCTGCGGCCAAATCGGCCGATCCGTCCACGTAGCGATCTCGCGGACCTCCCCGAGCACGCCCGCATCGATCCACTCCTTCAAAATACGCATACCCTCGAACGCGTGGCCCTGAATACCCATCTGCGTCGCGAGTTTTTTCTCTTTCGCGAGCGCCGCCATTTTCCGCAGCTCGTCGATCGTCTGCGCCATCGGCTTCTCCACAAAAACGTGCTTGCCCAACTGCATCGCCGCCATCGCCACAGGGAAATGCATGTGATCCGGCGTCGCCACCACCACCGCGTCGATCTGGTTACTCACCTTGTCGAGCATCTGCCGATAGTCGCGAAAACGCGGCACGTCCGGATATTTCTTATACGTTCCCGCTGCCCGCGCGTCGTCGACATCGCAAAACGCCACGTGGTGCTCCGTCGCCAACGCCTGCACCGACGCGCCGCCGCGCCCGCCGACGCCCACAAACGCGATCCTGAGCTTGCCCGGTCTGGCTTTTCCATCCGGTGCGGGTGCTGCCTTCGCTGCCTTCGCCGCCTCGGCTCCGACCCCGCGGGACACGGCCAACGCGGCCGCAGCCACCGAGGCGTTCTTCAGAAACTCACGACGGGGAACAGACGGTAGATTCATCCCAAAATCTAAGAACGCCTCTACTGGTAACCGCAAGGTTACAACTTGGCATTCCGCCGGCTTTGATCTCTAAAGTTCACCATGCCCCACCCCCTCTCCCGTCGCCACTTTCTCGGCAGCGCCGCCGGCGCCAGCCTCGCTCTCGGATTGAATCGCCCCGCCGCCGCCGAAAAACCATCGGCCACCGCCGCCGCGAGCGCGCCGATCACGAAGCCGGTTTCCGAATGGCCGCTCTGGGACCACCGCGACGAATCCGCCCTGCTCGACGTGCTCCGCAGCGGCCGCTGGGGTCGCACTGCCGGCGGCGCCGCGCGTGTCAAAGAGTTCGAAGCCGCCTGGGCCGCGCGTATGAAAGCCCGCCACTGCATCGCCACCTCCTCCGGCACCACCGCGTTGATCACGGCACTCGGCGCTCTCAACATCGGCCCCGGTGACGAGGTGATCATGCCGCCCTACACGTTCGTCGCCACGTTTAACGCCATCACCGCCAGTTTCGCACTGCCGGTCTTCGCCGATAGCGACGTCGCTTCATTCCAAATCGATCCCGCCCAAATGGCCGCCGCGATCACGCCTGCGACAAAGCTCCTACTGCCCGTGCACATCGCCGGCACGCCGTGCGATCTCACCGCCATCGCCGCCCTCGCCAAATCTCGCGGCATCACCCTCCTCGAAGACGCCTGCCAAGCCCCGCTCGCCGAGTGGCGCGGTCAACCCGTCGGCACCATCGGCCTCGGTGGCTGCTTCAGCTTTCAAGCCAGCAAGAATCTCACCTCCGGCGAAGGCGGCGCGATTCTTACCAACGACGAGTCGTTCGCCAATCTCTGCTACGATTTCCACACTCCCGGCGGCGCGAAAAAAAGCACTGCCTCCGGCCGCGGCGCCAACTACCGCCTCACCGAATTTCAGGCCGCGCTGCTCCTCGCCCAGCTTACGCGTTTCGAGGCTCAGGCCAAAACACGCGACGCCAACGCCGCCTACCTCAGCCAGCTCCTTTCCGCGATTCCCGGCACCACCCCCGCCGCCCTCCCCGCCGGCACGACCCGCAGCGCCTGGCATCTCTACATGTTTCGTTACGATGCTGCGAAATTCTCCGGCCTCACCCGCGCCAAGTTTCTCGCCGCCCTCGCGAAGGAAGGCGTCGCCGCCAGCAGCGGCTACACGAGCCTGAACACCACGCCGCACGTCAAAGCCCTCGCCGCCAACCCCCACTACCAGCGCCTCTACGGCAAAGACAAAATGGCCGCGTGGCTCGCGCGCAGCCAGTGCCCCGTCAACGACCGCGTCGTCGAAGAAGCCGTGTGGTTCGGCCAGGCCAAGCTTCTCGGCAGTCGCTCCGACATCGAGCGCCTCGCCGCCACCATCGCCTCGATCCAGAAACGTTCCGGCGAACTCGCCCGCGCGTAGCCCCCGTTTTCAAACTCGTCTTCGTCGGCGCCTTCGCGAGCGCCGCCGCCACTGCCCATTTCAACGCGGCCCTCACGCATCTCTTGAACGACGGAGCTCAACTTGGTTTTCTGCGCGCGCTTCCCCATGACCCCCGCTCTCACGATTCGCCCGCTTCAACCCGGTGACCACGAGGCCACCGCGCAATTGCTGCATCGCTCCTTGGTGCAATGGTATCAGAGCCGCCTCGGACAGGGCGCCCGCTTCGGCCAAAGTCACGAGCCTTTTCGCCTCTTTCCTGAGGTCTACGCCGCGCTCGACCCCGAAGAAGCCGTCGCCGCCTGCGATCCCGTCACCGGTCAACTTCTCGGCGTCTGCTTCGTGCATCCGCGCCCGACCCATATCTCCGTCGGCATCGTCGCCACCGCGCCCGAAGCCCAGGGCCGCGGCGTCGCGCGCGCGATGCTCACGCCCGTGCTCGATCTCGCTCGCCGCACCGGGCGCCCCGCCCGTCTCGTCTCCAGTCTGCTTAACCTCGACTCCTTTTCCCTCTATTCGCGTCTCGGTTTCGTTCCGCACACCCTTTACCAGGACCTCGCGTTCAACGTTCCCGTATCCGGCATCTCCGCACCGCCTCCGGCCGAGGCCGCCCGGGTCCGCCTCGTGACCGATCCCGCCGAATCCGCCCGCCTCGCCGCCTTCGAGTTCGACCTGCAACACATCCACCGCGAACGGGACTACGCCTTGTTCCTGCGCAACACCGTCGGCGCGTGGCGCACGTGGGCCTTCGAAGAGCCCTCCGGCTCGCTCGCCGGATTTCTCGTCGCGAGCCACCACCCGTCTTGCGTGATGCTCGGGCCCGGCGTCGCCTGCGACGAGACCGTCGCCGCCGCGCTCCTCTGGCGCGCGCTCGACTCCATGCGCGGCCTCAGCCCCCTCTTGCTCGCGCCATCGTCCGCCCCCACGCTCGTGCATCAGTGCTACGCTTGGGGCGCGCGCAACGTCGAGTTGCACGCCGCCCAATCGACCGGTCCCGCCACCCCGACGCGCGGCCTGTCGTTTCCGACTTTTCTCCCGGAATCCGGTTAAGCTACTCCGGTAGCCCAAAGCTGTAGAGGTGCGAGCAAGCACCGTTCCTTCCGCCAGCTCCACCAAGCTCATCGTGCAAAGGTCCAGCAGCAGCTCCCGATGCGTGAGCAGCCCCCGTGGCTGCCTTCGTCGATCCCACACCAACACGCCCCGTCCCGTATGCCGTCGCCCAGCGTCCCCACGAGCACGAGCGTTCGCCCGTCGCGCAAAGGCAGCGGATCGTGCGGCCGGTTGATTGTCGGTTCGCACTCCGTGAGAACCCCTCGGGTGGTCGCCGCATTCTCTTTTCCTGTCCGCGGCCACGTCGCGCACGGGTTCCCCTCCAACAAAAACCCATATCCATAGCCGCCGACGAAAAACATCTCCCCCTGCCGCGCCACCGTATTGGATTGCCCATACGCCGGCCAATTCGCCCACATATCACCTCGCCCTGTGTAGCTGAACATCCGCATCGGCAACGCCGTTCCCCTCGCTGATCGTCCTGTCGTGCGCGACCGCGACCGCCACCACGTTTGGCTCCGTTTCCTCGGTTTGGACCTCAGTGCGCTCTATGAAAATAGATCTATCCAAGAAAGTGTAGTGGATGACGCGCTACGGCAGCGCCCGCGCAATCTTCCCGGCCGTCATCATGTATTCGGGCGAGTCGTCTGGCGAAAAAACCATGCCCACATCCAACTCACCCCGCGGCAGCCGCGACTTGGGCAACGTCAACTCGAAGCCCGCATACACCGCATCCGAGCGCTTGAAAATCTTCGCCACGTCCGGTCGCAGCACCGGCTTCGCCGCAAACGCAAACACCCCGTCCCGGCCGCGAAACGCCACCGCGACGCACCCCAACCGCATCGTGTGGTCGCGCCGAAACGCCCAGCCGCGCACCCGCATGTTCTCGGGTCCGACCGCGCATTCCTCGATGAAATAGACCGCGTCGCCGATCTCGTGTGCGTCCTCCGACTCCAGTGACCACGGCGCCGCCACCTCTGGCGCACCGACGTCCGGCAGTCGGTAAATCCCCCGCGCCGCCGCCGCGCGGATCACCTCGTCGGCCCGCTGCGGGTCCGGGTAGAGCGGCGGCGCCGCCCTCGCAAAAGTCCCCTGCCGCTGAAACGTCCTGACCGCCTCTTCCATCCGCTGCGCAAACACGCGCCCGGCCGCCTCGTGCGCTTCGTTGGCCATGAGATTGAACGCGATCAACCCGCCCCAAACCGGCACCAACCACCACTCCCTCCGCCGCCGATCCCCCCACCGCGCCCAGGTCCGCTCCACTCCGATCCAAATCAGCAACGCCCACGCGATCGAACTCAGGATGATATAACGCGACGCCACCGGCACCCATTCGCCCGCCAACAACGCGCGGCCGCACGCGATCATCGCCATCGCCCCCAGACACCACAGCACCATGGCGCCGGCCAGACGTTCCCCCGGCCGCACTCCTCGCCGCGCCGCCCAGCCCGCCGCCGCGAGGAAACCCGCCCCCAGCCACGGCGCTACCGCCATGTCATCGAGTGCCGGCGAGCTCCCGATCAACGTCAGCCAATACACTACAATCGCCGGCAAATCGCCGGCCTGCGGCAATCGATGTCCCGGATTGAGCTGAAACCCCGCAAAGAAAACCGCCACCGTGACCACGCCCATCCCCAGCCAGCGCCGCAGCTCCCGCCACCGCCGTTCCCCCGCCAACCACGCCGCACCGAGCGGCCACACCAAGAGACCGTGCGCCAGCGAAAACGTCGCCAGCACCGCGGCCGCCACGCCCACGCCAAATGCGCCCCGCCGCGACGAACCCACCGCCACGAGCGCTCCCGCCACCGCCAGCACTACAAAGAAATGATCGATCGACGAACCCGCCCAAAACCAACTCTCGTGATGCTGTAGCTGGCACACCACCGGCGCGAACACCGCCGCCAGTCTCCACCGCGCCGCCCGCTCGGTGACCGCCGCGAGCAACACCGCGAAGGCCCCCGCCAAAAACAAATTTCCCAGCACGGCGAGCAGTTGAAAATTGATACCGCCCGTCAGCCCGAAAATCCCGGCAACCAACAACCGGCTCACCGCCGTCCGATGCTCATTCTGCACCGCAAACAATTCCTTGGCGACCGCGCCCCGCACCGCCCCGTCGTCGAGCGCGATCAACCACGCCAGCACCGTGTCGAACTCGTCCCAATTCGGAATATTCCGCACCCACGTCGCCACCTCCATCGCCACGTGCCCCACCGGCAGCACCACGAGCAGCGTGTAACCAAAAATCCACCACGCGCGCCGGGGTGATCGGTCCGTCGCGGATTCGGCGGACGCAGCCGCGGGAGGAGATTGAAACATACGGAAGGGGAAGTTGCTCGGGCTCTCGTCCCGCCGTCCGGGCACGGCAAAGCCACGCAGCGCTCGGCGGGATGGAGGGGTAAAACCGACACCTCTTTGAAACGCCCGAACCTCCCCGCCAACAAGCCGGCCCGCCTGAATGTTTTGTCAGATAGCTCTCGTCCACTCCGCCCATCCCCCGGGATCGCGCGAACGCGCCGTGGCAGGCCATCACGGTCCAACCGAAACCTTTGTGGTCCGACGCAGCCGGATTCAAAGATGTCGCCAAGTTGCCCGCTAGACCGAAACACGGTGCGCCAATAGCCACTCGCTCCCGCTTCAAAATCTTTGGCACACTCAGCGGAGACGGCGGCGTCTCGACGCGCCCACGATCAACCACGTGCCACCGCCAACGCGATCAGCACGCCCACGGCGCCGGCCGTCGCTTATTCTCACCGAGTCGCCGTTCGCGTCACCTCACGGCACCACACTCGATCCGCCGACCATGGCATCCGCGTAGATGAACCGCCACCGCACCTCGCGCTGCAAAGCCGTCTCATCGAGAATCACCGCATTGCTTTTCACGTAGCCCGGCCCGCGTGCGAGATCAGGAACCATCTCTTCTTTCGCCTTCGTGATCTTGGAGGTAAACCAAGTGGGCGCCATCGGCGCGTGGGCGGCGAAATAATCTCTCAGGGAAATGTTGGTCATAGTTTGAAAGCGAACGAGCCCGCCGATCTGTCCTTACCCCACCCTCGGCGGCCCCTCGGCTTCGGCCTTCGTTAAATCCGCGTAGCCCTGCGCACGCAACCTCAATGCCCGCCCGCCCCATCACGCTCCGAGGACGGTAGGCCAACACCGTATATCCCCGACCACCCAACTCCGGCACGCTACGCGCGCGTGTATCTTCTCCCGACTCCTCTCCGCTCAACCGCGCCTCGCCCCAGGAGCGCGGCCCTCGCGATTCTCCTGCGCATCCTTCTCTTCTCCGCCACGCTGCCGCCCGCCGCGGCCGGTGCCGTGCCCGGCCTCGCCGACCTCGCGTCACCCGCCGGCTCCGCCACACCCGCCCCGCCTTCCACGAAAAACGAGCCCACCCTCGCCACCATCGCCACGCGCCGCGTCGCGTTGCAAAAAGAGATTGCCGCTACCCGCGCCGAACTCGCCCGCCTCCCCGCCGGCGTGTCTGTCGACGCCGCCCGCTGGCTCACGCAGGAGACCGCGTTATTGGAACGCCTCGATGCTCTGGGCGCCGAGCAACAACGCACGTGGCAACACGCCGCCGATCTCGCCCTCGAGGCCGCCGATGTCGATGAGCGCACCCGCCAGGACCGCCCGCCCGAAGTCACCTTCCAACCCCCGCACGATCTCGCCCAACTCGATCAACTCTACGCCGAACGCGACTACCTCGTGCAGGTCGCCGAGACTCTGAAGCGCGACATCGCCAATGCCGAGACCGCCTTGCAGGAATCCCGCGAGCTCCTCGAAGAAAAAGACCGCACCCGCCGAGCCTCCCGCCAATCCGCCGCTCCGACTGCCCCCGTCGCCGGCCAGCCCCCCGGCACTTTGCGCCTCGCGGAACTCGAGAGCCGCCTCGCCCACGAGACCGTGTTGTTGCGCGAAAAAGCGCTCAAAACCCTCCGCCTCCAACAATCGCTCTTGGAGCCGAAACAGAAACTCCTGCGGCCACGTTTCACCTGGCTGCGCGAACACCTCGCACTCGATTCACCCGAACCCGCCGCCCTCGAGCTCGCTGCCCAAAAGCGCGCGGCCGATCTCGATCTCGCGATCGCCTCGGCGCAAACGTCCGCGGAAGAGGCCACACAACTCGTCATCGCCACCGAGCGCCGCTCCACGGGAGAGAAAATTTCCGAGGAGCTTGAATCCCACCGCGCCAACCGCCAGACCGCCCACCTCGCGCTCAGCGTGCTCACGGCCCAGCGCAGCCGCCTCGCCGAAATGGCCAAGGTCACCGCGCTCCGCCGCCGCGTCTTGGCGGGCACGCTGTCCTCGGCGGAGTTGCGGGCGCTGGCCGAGGAAAACCGCGAGAGCCTCGACGCGCTCACCCGCGAGCGCCGGCGCGCGACCACCGAGCTCTATCGCAGTCGCCGCGAGTTGCAGGACTGGCAGGGCCAGCTCACGCGTGCTGCCGCGGCCGATACGTTCCTCGCCCCCTGGAGTCTCGCGCGGGTGAAACAACTTTCACCGTGGATCGAGCTGATCCAATCCGAGACCAACGATCTTGATCGCCTCCGCACCGAACGCAGCCGCCAGCAGGAGGAAATTGCCGCGCGGGTTAACCTGTTCTCCTGGCGAGATACCACCTCCCTCGTCCGCGAAAATCTCGTCGCCGCCTGGAACTTCGAAGTTTTCTCCGTCCAGGACCAACCCGTGCGCGTCAACACGCTCCTCTACGTCGTCGCACTCGTGGTCTTCGGCTACCATGCCTCGCGCTGGATCAGTGCGCTCATTTCGCGCACCGTCTTCCGCCGCCTCGGACTCAACACCGGTCGCCGCGCCGCCTGGCAGTCGCTGTGGTTTTACGCGCTGTTCGTCATGGTGCTGATCACGGCGTTCAACCTCTTCCACCTCTCGCTCACGCAATTCTCGGTGGTGAGCGGCGCCCTCGCCGTCGGCATCGGTTTCGGGAGTCAAAACCTGATCGGCAATTTTATCAGCGGCATCATTCTCCTCATTGAGCGTCCCGTAAATCAGGGCGACGTGATCGAGATCGACGGCCGCCAGGTCACCGTCGAGGAGCTCGGCGCGCGCAGCACGATCGTCCGCACTCTCGATAACACCCACCTCATCGTCCCGAACAGCCGCCTGCTCGAGCAACCCGTGCTCAACTGGACGCTGTCCGACGATGTCGTCCGCCGCACCATCCGCGTCGGCGTAGCCTACGATTCGCCCACCCGCAAAGTCGCCGAACTCCTCGCCGGCGTGTTGGCGGGACTCGACAGCGTCCACCAGGAACCGGCGCCCATCGTGAAGTTCGCCGACTTCGGCGATAGCTCCTTGGTCTTCGAAGTCTACTACTGGATCAGCATGTCCCATCTCAACGACGCCGGCAGTGAACTCCGCCACCGCATCGCCGAAGTCTTCGCCCGGGAATCGATCGTGATGGCCTTTCCCCAACGCGACGTGCACCTCGAAACGACGAAGCCGCTCCAAGTTGTCATCACCTCCGACTCCCGACTATCAGCCCCCACTCGACCCGCTGCCGCTGCGTCTTCGCCTGCGGAAACCGCGCTGCCCCCGACAACTCCGGTGACGCCATGACGCCGCGCTCGAATTGATTCCGTGCCCGCTTCCGCGATATCCGATCACGTCCACCGCCGTCACGGCGCTTTCGCTCCGCGCGCGCGTGAGTTCCCGCCCCGACCGCCACGCCCGGCAGGTCATCACCCCATGCCCCTCGTGCATCTTAACGTGTAGTATCGCCCCGTTCAGTCGTGTCAGCCCTTAACCCAACCTCATCCCCTATGTCTAAGAAAACACGTGGCGGTCGCATGACCGCAGCCAAGCAGCGCGCCGCCAAATCGCCCGGCGGCAAAGGCCCCATCGCCAAGCGTCCCGCCGGTTTGAAAATCATGAAGACCTGATCGCCGCGATCGGTGTCACCAGAGCCAAGGCCGTCGCATGACGGCCTTTTTTGCGTCCACCTGACTCAGCGTTCCCGCCTCCCGGGGCGTTCCGTGCCACGATCCCCCGTGCACATCGGTGCATCGCTTCGTGCACAAATATTTTCGGATTGGAATATCGCGGCGACGTTTTCTTCGTTCCCTTCCCTTCCGCTCCTCCCAACCTCGCTCCATGCGCTCCTTCGAAGCTTCCCTCGCCGACACGCTCCGCACGTTCCAAGCCCTCTCCGAAATCCGGACCGAGATTGACCGCGCCGGCGAGATGATCCTCGCGACCCTCCGCCGCGGCGGAAAACTTTTGATCTGCGGCAACGGCGGCAGCGCGGCCGAAGCCGCTCACTTCTCCACCGAGCTCGTCGGCCGCTACGCGAAAGACCGCCGCGCCCTCCCCGCCATCGCCCTCTCCGCCGACGGCTCGCTTCTCACCTGCGTCGTCAACGACTACGGCTACGAGCACGCCTTCTCGCGCCAAGTCGCCGGCTTCGCCCGCCCGGGAGACCTCCTCGTCGTCCTCACCACGAGCGGCAATTCCGCCAACATCCTCGCCGCACTCCACGAGGCGAAAAAACAGAACCTCGAGTCCATCGCCTTCCTCGGCCGCGGAGGTGGCCAAGCCAAGGGCCTCGCCACCTGCGATCTTATCATCCCGGGCCACTGCGGTCCCGCCACCCAAGAAGCGCATCTGTTTTTGATCCACCATTTCTGTGAGCTGATCGACGACGCGTTTCCGACGTAACGCTCTTCGCGGCCGATCTGCGCGTCGTCTCATTCTGCACGAGCGCTCGAAAAATCTTCCTCATGGTCCGCGGCTGACCTGCGGGTGGCATCGCGTGTGCTTAGAGTGATTCGCCAATCACTCCTCACCACCACCCGCAAACCATGGATCCCGCACGAAACTAAGTTCGCTCTCGTTTAAGTGCGCCCCGCGTGGGCGCGCTGCCGGCTGAGCCTCCCGTTCAGCCCGCTCAACGTCTCCGGGAAAAACCCGGGACGATTCCGTTCCCGGAGCTGCGCCGCAGCCTCCCGCGACGCCCCACCTCCAGCCTCCCCGGCTCACTGCGCCCAAAATCAAAAGGCCTGAGTGAGCCCGGGGTAACGCTTGCCGCTGAATAACGCCAATCACTCAACCGCACCCGCAAACCACGGACTCAATCAGGTTGCAGCCAACACGCCGGCATTGCCCGGACCTTGCAAATATTTTCTCCGCCGAACCGGCCTCTCTTCCACACTATGCATTGCCCGACTCACGCCACGCCCAGCCGCCCTTCGCCTCGACGCTCACGGGGGCTGTTCCCTCCGCTACTCTTGGCTATCGCGCTGCCTGCTTTCGTCGCCGGCGCCGAGCCCGCCAAGACGGAAGATATTCTCGTTCTGGAGAAATTTGTGACGTCCCAGAAAATCGAAGACCCCGACTACCTCTTGCCCACGCAGCCCGTCGAGAGCGCGTTTGGTTTCAGCAAGACGCTGCTGGAGACACCGCGTTCTTCGTCGCTGATCAGCGGCGAGACCATCGAGCGTTTCTCTCTCTCCGCCGTCGAAGATCTCGCCCGCGTCGTGCCCGGCGTTTTTACAACGACGCGCTTCGGCATCCAGGGCGGCATCGATGTCCGTAACGTTCCCGCCGATACCTACTTTCGCGGCATGCGCCGCCTCTCCTTGCAGGGCAACGCCCGCAGCGTGCTCGCCGCCATGGACAGCATCGAGGTCGTCAAAGGTCCGCCTTCGCCGATCTTCGGTATGGGCAAGATCGGCGGCTACACCAACGCCACGCCGAAATCCGGCCGCGCCAAAACCGGCAAATACCTCACCGCGCCCGAAGGCTTCATGCAGGCCATCGTGGGCACCTACGCACGCAGCGAAGCGTCATTCGGCGTCGGCGGTCCCGTCGAACTCGCCGGTCGCAAGGGCGGATACTACGTCTACGGCCTGAAGGAGGATTCCGAATCCTTCGCTCGAGGGGTGCCCATCGAACAGGAAATCGCCCAGGGCTCTGTGAGCCTCGACGACGTCTTTGGCAGCCTTCGCCTCGAAACCGGCATGTCCTACCAAGTTTCGCGCACCGCCGGCGCGCTCACCGGTCGCTTCACGCAGGATCTCGTCGACACCGGCCGTTACATCCGCGGGTCCGCCCTCGTAAACCTCGACCTCAACGGCAGCGGCGTCGTCGGCATTCGCGAGATGTTCCGCGCCTCGCCCGTCACCGGCACGATCAGCGGCAACAATCTCCCGCTGATTCAGACTTTCCCCTGGCCCCTCGACAGCGCCGGCAAACCGCTCCCCGTCGGCAGCTTTCCGAAGGTGAAAGGCATTCCGCTGAACATGTATAATTACCTCGTCGCGAATCCCTCGAAAGATCCGACCGGCCTGCTCCGCGCCCAAGGCATCGGCGCGCCCCGTCCGGGCAACGCGCAAGTGCCCGTCGGCATGGTCCTCGATCCCACCACGGTCGGCTACGATACGCTCGACATGCGTCGCTCCGCCGCCTTCGAGCGCGATCTCCGCGCCGAACTCGTCACCGGCTACTTTGACCTGATCTACGATCGCAACCCGGACTTCACCGTGAAGAACCAGATCTTCTTCGACAGCATGGACCAATTCAAAATCTCCAACCAGCCGTTCAGCCCGAAGAACGACGTGCTGCTCTGGGAGGACAAACTCACCGCCGTGAAGCGTCTCAACCGTCTCCCGGACTGGGTCGCGATCAACAGTCTCGCGTCCATAAATTTCCGTTACACCCGCGCAAATACCAAGAGCAGCGGCGGCGACTACGGCACCCACCGCTCCGATGCGATGGCGGCGACGTGGGTCGACGAGCGCGGCGGCATGACGCCGAATACGACTTTCGCCAACCCCTTCGAAAACGCTGATCCGCTCAGCGACGATAGCTTCCCGTGGACCTCCCACGGCCGCACGTCGTTCACCGAGGCCGGCGCCGGCGCGATGCTCGACATCGATCTCCTTCAGAAAACCAACCTTATCGTCGGTGGTCGCTGGGATTCCTCCAAAGCGAAAAACTGGAACTACGCCGGCGTCTGGGCCATCGGCGGCGCAGGCACCTCCAACGCCAATCCGCTGCGCCAGATCACCACTGCGACCTCCTCCCGCGGCACCGACGACGGCGTCTCGTGGAGCGCGAGCCTCTCGCACCAATTGCCATTCGGTATCCGCCCTTACATCACGCTCGCGCGCTCCAGTCTCGCCCTCGACGGCAGCGATAACCGCATCAGCGATGCCATCATCGCCGCCGGTCACATCGGCAGTGCCGAACTCAAAGAGGCCGGCGTCAAATCGAGCTTCTTCAAGAACACCGTGTTCGTCACCGCCGCCGTCTATGAGCAGACGCGCATCATCTTGCAGTCGCCCGATGAAGATCCCGCCGCCGCCACCGCGACCGCCGGCGCCTTCGCGAGTTCCACGACCACGACCGGAGGCGAATTCGAAGTGAAGTGGGTTCCGATTAAGAGCTTCTTCGTCACCGCCTACGCCCTGAAGCAAGAAACCGAATTTATTCCCAACAGCGGTGGCACGATGCTGGTCGATGCCCGCACGCTCGGGTTTCAGGACGTCGTCGATCCCGTCACCGGCAAAGTCGTCTACCCTGCCGAGGCGTTTCTCTACGGCGGCCGCAGCCGCGTGACGCTCCCGGACAACGTCGACGCGTTCAAATACAAGAGCGGCAATCCCCGCGTGCAGGCCGCACTCAGCACCGGCTACACCCTGCGCAACGGCCTCGGCTTCACCATCAACGCCAACTACCTCTCGGCCGTGGATACCGGTCGCCTCGGCATCGTGCGCCTCCCGGCCAACTACATTTACAACACCAACGTTTTCTGGGGCGTCGGAAAGTGGAACGTGAAACTGGATCTCTTCAACGCCCTCAACAAACGCTTCTTCAAGCCCCGCACCGGTGACACCCTGGGCGACGCCCTCGCCCAGGCGATGCCCGGCCGCCGCTGGCAGCTCACCTTGCGCCGCAGTTTCTAACCGTCACGTGCGCCCCGCCCGGTGGGGCGCACTCCGTTCTTCTTCGTTTGCCCCGCCGTCTCCCGCCACGCCTCCTCATGATCTCTTTTCGCTCCCTCACACTCGCCGCGGTCCTCGCCACCGCTCCGCTTGCGCTTGCCGCGCCGCGCTCGTTTGAACTCACCACCGCCACCGTCGCCGACATCAACGATGCCTTCGACGCCGGTGCGCTCACCTCCGAAAAGCTCCTCGGCCTCTACCTCAAGCGCATCGAGGCCTACGACAAAGCCGGCCCCAAGGTAAACGCCGTCATCACCTTGAATCCACACGCCTTGGACGAAGCGCGCGCGCTCGACGCCGAGCGCAAAGCCAAGGGCCCGCGCTCCCCGCTCCATGGCATTCCCGTCGTCTTGAAAGACCTGATCGACGTCGCGGGCTTGCCCACGACCGCCGGTTTCAAACCGTTCGGCGCCCCGATTCCGCCGCGCGACTCCACCATCGTCGCCCGCATGAAAGCCGCCGGTGCCATCATTCTCGCCAAGGTTTCCACGACGAATTGGTTCGGCCCCGGCTTCGACGCCACTCATCCGATCGGTGAGAGCCTGAATCCCTACAACCTCGACCTCTCCCCCGGCGGCTCCAGCAACGGCTCCGGCGTCGCTATGGCCTCCACGTTTGCGACGCTCGCCGTCGGCACCGATACGAGCGTCTCCGTGCAAAGCCCCTCGTCCAACTGCTCCGTGGTCGGCCTCGTCGGCACCTACGGCATGGTCAGCCGCGCCGGCATCGTCCCCCGCGGCGCCACGCAGGACCGCCCAGGCCCGATGGGCCGCAGCGTCTACGATGTCGCGACGCTCTACTCTGTGATCTCCGGTTGGGACGCCGAGGATTTCACCACCTTCAGTCCGATGGGCCACTTCCCGCAGGACGATTGGGCGCAGCACCTCAAGACCGCCACGCTCAAAGGCAAACGCCTCGGCGTCCTCCGCGAGATGATTCCCGCCGGCGCCGAGTTCGACGAGCCCCGCGCGATTTTCGAAAAGGCCATCGCCGATCTGCGCGCCGCCGGCGCCTACATCGTCGATCCGCTTCTGACGGGAAATCCGCAGATCGCCACCGATACCGGCCAAGGCCGCGGACGCACCGCCGAATACGAAAAATTCGCGTTCACCGACGCCTACCTCGCCCGTCTCGGTTCCGCCGCCCCGTTTAAAAACACCGCCGAGATGATCGCGAAAGTCGGCAAAGACAAATTCGGCGCCTCCATGCTGACCGCCGCCGCGCTCCCGCCTCCCGACAAGAGTCCCGACTACCTGGCCCGCTACGCCTCGCGCCGCGTTTACATCGACCTCATCGCCGAACTCCAGACGCGCTACAAACTCGATGGCTTCGTGCAGCCGTTCACGCTCGTCGTGCCCGTGCGCGATTCCGCCCGCCCCGCGTCCGCCGGCGGCGAACGTCGCGGCGGCAGCTACGGTGACCGTCCCGGCGTTAACAACCTCACCTCCACCACCGGCCTCCCCGCCGTCGTGGTTCCCGGCGGCTACACCCCGTCGAAGAACTTCCCGATCGCCATCCAGTTCCTCGGCCGCGAGCACTCCGATCTCGAGATCATCAAGCTCGCGCACGCTTACGAGGTCGCCACGAAGCACCGCAAAAATCCCGCCACCACGCCCGCACTGCCCGGCGAGTCCTTCACCTACGAGCTCCGCACCTATGCAAGCACTCGCTAAATCTCTCGCGGTCGCGTCGTTGCTTTTCGCGACGCTCGCGCGCGGTGCGACGTTTGATCTGCAAACCGCCACGCTCGCCGACATCAACGCCGCGATGGACGCCGGCGCGCTCTCCTCGGAGAAGCTCGTCGGTCTCTACCTCGCCCGCATCGCGGCCTACGACCAAGCCGGCCCGCGCATCAATTCGATCATCACGCTCAACGCCAAAGCGCTCGAGACCGCCCGCGGCCTCGACGCCGAGCGCAAGGCCAAGGGTCCGCGCTCTCCGCTCCACGGCGTCCCTGTCGTGCTGAAGGATCTCTTCGACACCAAGGACCTGCCGACCTCCGGCGGCTTTCTCCCACTGAAGGCGTCGCAACCGCTCTACGATGCCACTGTCGTCGCCCGCCTCCGCGCCGCCGGCGCCATCATCCTCGCCAAGGTCAACATGAGCGACTGGTTCGGCACTCCGCCCCGCGGTGACCAGAGCACCGTGCTCGGGCGCACCTCGAATCCCTACAACCTCGCGCTCACTCCCGGCGGCTCCAGCGGTGGCACCGGCGCCAGTCTCGCCGCCGCCTTCGCCCATCTCGGCCTCGGCAGCGAAACCGGCGTCTCCATTCGCAATCCCACCGCCAACAACAGCGTCGTCGGCCTCGCCCCCACTCGCGGACTGATTCCGCGCACCGGCCAGATCATGACGTCGTTTACCCAGGAGCGCTGCGGCCCCATGGCGCGCACCGTTTACGACGTAGCCGCCATGACGTCCGTCGTCGCGGGCTTCGATGCCGAGGATTTGCTAACCATTTCCTCGCCCGGCATGACGCCGAAGCAACCCTACACCGCCTTCCTCGACAAAGCCGGACTGCGCGGCGCCCGCATCGGCGTGTTTCGCGATCTCTTTCGCAAAGGTGAAATTCACACTGAGGGCATCGCGCTCGTCGAGAAGGCCATCGCACAGATGAAGGAAGCCGGCGCCATCATCGTCGACCCGATCTCCACCGGCCTGAACCTCTTCACGCTTCTCGAAGACACCCGCACCAACTCCTACGAGGGCCAGTTTTCCTACAACCTCTACTTCCGTCGCCTCGGCCCCAACGCCGTCATTCGCAACATGGACGAGCTGATCGAAAAGGGCGGCGCCCTCGTGAAGCCCGGCATCGTCAAGGCCTACCGTGAATTCAACTCCCTGATGCACCACCCTGATTTCCTCGCGCGTCGCACCACGCAGGAAACCCTCAAGGCCGCCCTCGTCGAACTCATGGACAAATACCGCCTCGATGCGGTCGTGCACCCGTTCAAGAGCGTCCCGCCCCCGCCGCATCTCGAGCGGGGCGTCGATCAGGATAACAACTTCAGCTCCATCACCGGTCTGCCCGCCGTCCTCGTGCCCGCCGGCTACATCAAGAAGGACAACGGCCCCATCGCCATCGAGTTCCTTGGCCGTCCGTGGAGCGAGCCGACGCTGTTCAAAGTCGCCTACGCCTACGAGCAGCTCTCGCACAACCGGCAGATCCCCGCCACCACGCCGCCCCTGCCCGGCGAGCGTTTCGATTACTGATCGGCTTTCCCTCCCGCCCGCCACCGTTCGTCCCACGTATTCACTTTCCCATGCTCGCTCTCCGCCATCCTCGTCACCTTCTCCGCACCGGCCTCGCCGGCTTGCTTTCCTCAGCGCTTTTTCTCACCGCTGCCTCCGCCAAAACGTTCAATGTCGTCGAGGCCACCGTATCCGATATCCAGTCGGCCATTCTCGCTCGCGAACTCACCGCGCGCCAACTCGTGCAGCTCTACCTGGACCGCATCGCCGCCTACGACCAGAAGGGCCCGTCGATCAATTGCGTCATCTCGCTCAACCCCGCCGCCCTCACCGAAGCCGACAAACTCGACGCCGCTTTTGCCAAGACCGGCAAGCTCACCGGCCCCATGCACGGGGTCGTCGTCCTCGTGAAAGATGAAATCGACGCCGTCGGCATGGCCACCACTCAGGGCGTGTCCGTCTTTTCCAACTACCGCCCGCCCCTCGATGCCTTCGTAGTCGCCAAGCTCCGCAAGGAAGGCGCCATCATCCTCGGCAAAACCACGCTCAGCGAATACGCCGGCGGTGACACCTACAGCACCCTCTTCGGCCACTCCCGCAATCCCTACGCGCTCGACCGCACCGTCGGCGGCTCGTCGGGCGGTTCCGGCGGCGCCCTCGCCGCAAATTTTTCCACCGTCACTCTCGGCGAAGAAACCAGTTCCTCGCTCAAGCGCCCCGCCGCCTGGGCCGCCTCGACCGGCATGCGCGCCACGCCCGGCCTGATCAGTCGCACCGGCATGTGGGACGGCCACCCGATACCCACCGCGCAGATGGGCCCGATGGCCCGCACCGTCACCGATTTGGCCAAGCTCCTCGACGGCATGGTCGGCTACGATCCCGAGGACCCCATCACCGCGATGGGCATCATTCACACCCCGAAAACTTACACGGCTTTCCTCGACAAAACCGCCCTCAAGGGAGCCCGCATCGGCGTCCTCCGCGCATCGGTCGGCGGCGGCTCAAACCCCGATTCGGAAGATTTCAAGCGCGTCGACGCAGTTTTCCAAAAGGCCCTCGACGAGCTGAAAGCCGCCGGCGCCACGGTCGTCGACATCGTCGTTCCCGACCTAAAGGAACTCATGTCCAAACGCGCCTCGGACCCCACGCTCAGCGATGAAGCCCTCCGCGTCTACTTGGCTCGCACTCCGAATTCCGAGATCAAAACCCGCGCCGATATCAACAATCACCCCGAATTCCCCAAGGGCTTTAAGCAGATCATGGCCAAGAACGGCGGCACCGGCTATTCGGGTGGTGCCGGCCGTGGCGCCGGCCCGCGTGGACCTGCCGACCCTGCCAAAATTCTGGAAGCCAACCGCGCCCGCGAACAGCTCATGATCAACTTCGCCAAAGTCATGGCCGATCTGAAACTCGATGCCGTCGCCCTTAAGACCGTCGAGCAGGAGCCCTCGCTCATCGCCCAAGCCACGACGCCTCCCTACAAGAGCAACGGTGGCACCGTCTCGATCAACACGTTCATGATCTATACTCCGATCATAACGGTCCCGATCGGCTACAGCAGCGGCACGATACCGGCCGGCCTCTCCTTCCTCGGCATGCCCTACTCGGAACCGACGCTCCTCAAGCTCGCCTACGCCTACGAGCAGGCCACGAAGCACCGCCAGCCCCCGGCCAGCACGCCCGCGCTCGCCGCCCACCGGTAGTCGGCGGCACCGCCGGCCACGCCGGATAACTTTACAGAGGACGGGAGGCCACCGACTTGAGGTGTCGGCAGGTTTGGCAGTTTCTGTGGGCCTCCCGCCTTCTGTCTCGGCGCACTCGCCGAAATGCTTTCACGAATACACGTGCGGAGGCCGATGAAAAGGTTTCATCGACAGGAAACTTTACGCTGATCCCCCGAGGAATAAGCTGCGCTTCACAAACGGTCCGCACCCCATTCGTCGGGCCGTATCAGAAAACGCCAAACCTCAAGTTCCTCATGAAAGCCCTCAAGTCCCTCCTGGTCGCCGGCCTCGCGCTCGCGTCCTCCCTCGCCGCCCTCGCCGACACCACGGCGCAAAACTGGCTGGAAAGCTACTATCTCAATCCTCGCCCCGCCGAGCTCACCCGCTCGGTCCGCGAACTCAGCCGCTCCGGCTGGCTCGATCAGAGCGGCCACACCGCGCTGACGATCGGCTTCCTCGGCTCCGTCTTCGCCCAGAATCCGCAGCGCGTCGACGGCTGGGTGAAGGACCTCGCCGATCTTCCCCGCGCCCACCGCAGCCTCGTCGCTTCGGCTGTCTGGCAATCTGGCCACCCGTCCGGCGCTGCCCTGCTTCGCGACTTGAGCGCCAATTCGTCCATGCGTGCCGAGATCGAGAAACTTGTCGCCCAACCCACCACGCCCGCGGTCAACACCCCGGTGCTCTCCCCGTCTTCGATGAATCTCCAGTGGGGCGCTTTCCTCGCCAGCGGCAATGAGCGTCATGTCGTCGCGATCCTCGACGCCATGGGCGCCGATCGCCCCGGCCTCGACATCGCCGCCCGCCAATCGCTCGCCGTCAACGCCGTCGCCCATCCCCGCGTGATGGAGATCTGCCGCGTGCAGTTGGATCGCCAGCCCGAGTCCGTGCGCGCCGAAATTCGCGCCGCGCTCAAGGCCGCCGGATCCAAGCCCGGAGTCTGAGTTCCCCAACCAACGAAGCGCACAATCGCTCAACCAGGCCGGTCCCTCCTCGGGACCGGCTTTTTTTGCGTCCCGCCCCATCCTTCCATGCGCGCGATTCCGCACATACGCCGTAGTGCGGAAAAAAATTAATGCGACGTCGCACCGTCCAGTGCCGGCACAGCCTTTGCTAAACTGAGTCGATGCCAATCACTCCCCTGACGTCGTCGCTGCGCCGCTCCCTTTTTGGCGCGGCCGCGGCGATCGCACTCGCAAGCCCACTCGCCGCCGCGCCGGGCGTGGCGGTTTTGAAAAGCGCCCCCTGGTCGCCCGGTGACACCGTCCGCGAGGGCGCCGGCGAATTCGAAGTCCTCGTCTGTGCCGCCCAACTCCGCCGCGATCATGCGCTCGCCGGGGTCGTGGGCATCGGCAATCGCCACGGACTTTTCCTTCAGGGCGCCGAACGCGCCCTCCAGCACTTGGCCCTCTCGGGTATGCCGATCGTGAAGCTCACGACCGGCGGCGATCTCGCGAGCGATCCCACCGGGCTTTTTATCGGTGCCCACGGCCTCCGCTCCGAAGAAGCCCGCGCAGTGCTCGCGCGGTGCTTGGAACGCTACGGAGCCCCGCCCGCCGCGGCGAATCCCGCGAGTCCCTCCTCCGGCGAATTGGCCGCGATCCGCAAGCACCTGCGTCCGTTCCACGACGCGTTCGTGCTCGCCGGCGCACCAGCGCTCGCGTCGCGCTGAGCTGAAGAGCGCCACCGAAACTTTCCGCGGCGCAAAGCCCAACCGAAGTCCCGAAATTACTTCTTCGGGATGCTCTTCTCGTAGGTTGCCCAGTTCTTGATGAGTTCGTGCACAACCACGCTGCCCACGCGATGCGCGGCATCGAGCGAGGGCAAATAAGCCGAATAACCGGGCCCGAGCTTTTCGCCGCTCAAACTCTCGGCCGCATCGCCGCCCGGCCATTGCATGTCAAAATTGCTCGCCGTGCGCAGCACGAGCACGCGTTGCGCATCGGCGCGCTTCGCCTTGGTGAGAAACGTCAACGATTGCATCGTGCCCGTGTCCTCCATCGCCGTCGTCACATAGTTGCCGGTGCCGTCGCTGAAATACTTCACCCAATCGTTGGCCCACTGGTTGAGGATTTTCCCGTGCCAATAAGTCATCGAGGAAAGATTGTCGCCCTTCATCACCACCGGCGGCCTCTGGGCCTGCGGATAGCCCGTATAGAGTGCGCGCCGCTTCTGCATCGCCTCGGTATCGCCCAACGGCGTGTTCTTGGTTAACTGATACGCCCACTCTACAAAGCCCGGATCGAGGCGGTAGGCTTCGCCTTCACTGCGGTCAGCCGGGAGTTCGTAGGGTTTCTTCTTCCGCAAAGGAATGTAGCCCGTGGTCCAGCCGGCCGGCATTTCACGCGGGTCGATCTCGTGCCCCAAATCGCCGTCGACGAGCCACTCGGCCCATACCGCCGAGCCCAACGGTCCGTCGTGGGGATCGATGCCCGCGATACCCGCGACGAGCCAATAGGTTTTCGAAAAATCAAACCGCTCGTCCATTCCCAGCGCCATGATCGTCGCCGCACTTTTCGCCGTGCCGACGCCGGTCACGACGCCCAGCACGCTGCCGTCCGCGTTCATCCGCAAATTCCGGTAGCCCTGCGGAAACGCCACGACTTGCGTCAGCTTTTCGCGCTCCACCCAATTCTGAAACTCCCCGGGCCGATCGCCCGTATCCTCGCCGGCCTCGAACATCGCCACCACGACGACCTTCGGCCGGATTTTTTCGGCGCCGACGACTCCAGGCGAAACCCCGGCAACCATCAGCGCGCCCCACACCAACCACCCTGCGGAATTCAATTTCATCGGCCCACCTCAGCAGGCCCCACGCCATGGGCAAATTGGTTCTTGCGGCACCGCAACGCCGCCGGTTCGCTGCGCCTTCTATGAGCACTCCCGCACCCGCCGAACACGCCATCATCAAGACCTCCTACGGAGAAATGACCCTCGCCTTCTGGCCCGACGTCGCGCCGAAGCACGTCGAGAATTTCAAGAAACTCGCCCGCGAAGGTTTCTACAACGGCACCGCGTTTCACCGCATCATCAAAGGCTTCATGATTCAGGGCGGTTGCCCCAACACCAAAAAGGGCGCCAGCGGCATGCCCGGCACCGGTGATCCGGGCTACAAGGTGAAAGCCGAATTCAACAAGAAGTCCCACGTCCGCGGCGTCCTCTCCGCCGCCCGCTCTTCGCACCCAGACTCTGCCGGCTGCCAGTTCTTCATCTGCCACGGCAACGCCAAATTCCTCGACGGCCAATACACGGCCTATGGCGAAGTGGTGAAGGGTGACGACGTCCTTGAGCGCATCGCCACGGTCCCCACCAGCGGATCCGAGAAGAGCACGCCCATCGACCGCATCGAGGTCGAGAGCGTGACCATCGTCCCGGCGAGCTGAACGGCGTCGCCAGCGAGATTCTAAACGGGGCGGACTTCGGTCCGCCCTTTTTCTTTGTGGTGATCGTCCTCCCAAAAGCGGACTGAAGTCCGCGCGACTCTGGCCCGGCGCTTGCATTCACCCCGTCTGCCGCCTTCCTTTTTTTTCACATGCACCTGCCCCGCTTTGTCCGCGCCTGCCTCGCGCCAGTCCTCGTCGCCGCCACGGTTTCCGCCGCCGATTTCGCTCCCGCGATCATCTACGACATGGGCGGCAAATTCGATAAGTCGTTCAACCAATCCGCGAACGATGGCACCAAGCGTTTCACCAAAGAAACCGGCATCGAGGTCCGCGAGTTTGAGGTCACCAACGCCGCGCAACGCGAGCAGGCCATGACCCGTTTCGCCCAGCGCGGCGCCCAAATCATCGTCGCCATCGGCTTCTCCCAAGCCTCCGCCGTCGAAGCCGCCGCCAAGAAATTCCCCACCGTCAAATTCGCCATCGTCGACGGCACGGTGAACCTGCCCAACGTTCAATCGATCAACTTTCGCGAGCAGGAGTCTTCCTTTCTCTGCGGCATGGCCGCCGCGCTCGCCTCGAAGACCGGCAAAGTCGGCTTCGTCGGCGGCATGGACATTCCACTCATCCGCAAATTCGCGCTCGGCTACACCGAAGGCGCGAAGTTCGTGAACCCCAAGGTGGAGGTCTACCAAAACATGACCGGCACCACCGCCGCCGCGTGGAATGATCCCACCAAGGGCAGCGAGCTCGCCAAGAGCCAGATCGGCCGCGGCGCCGACGTGATTTTCCACGCGTCCGGCAACACCGGCGGCGGCGTCATGCAAGCCGCCAAAGACGCCGGCAAACTCAGCATCGGCTGCGACGCCAACCAAAATTACATCCACCCCGGCAGCGTGCTCACGTCCGCCGTGAAACGCGTCGATGTCGCCGTCTACAAGACGATCATGGACGCGAAAAACGGCACCTGGAAAGGCGGCCCCATCATCCTCGGCCTCGCCGAAGACGGCGTCGGCTACTCCCTCGACGAGCACAACCGCAAGCTCATCACCCCCGCGATGGAGGCCAAACTCGCCGCCGCCAAAGCCGACATAATCTCCGGCAAACTGAAGGTCGCGGAATACAAGGCGCAGTGATCGCACGCGGGCGGATACCGCGGGTTGCTCTGCGCACAAAATCTGTGTTCATCCGTGTCCATCCGTGGTTGAAAACTCCGTAGCTCCCGCGCTCGAACTCCGCGCCATCGACAAGCGCTTTGGCTCCGTCCACGCCAACCGCGCCATCTCTTTCGCTGTCGCCCGCGGCAGCATCCACGGCCTCATTGGCGAAAACGGCGCGGGCAAGTCGACGTTGATGAACATCGTCTACGGTTTTCATCGCGCCGACGCCGGCGAAATCATCGTCCGCGGTCAGCCCGTCGACATCACCTCTCCGCAAGCCGCCATCGCTGCCGGCATCGGCATGGTCCACCAGCACTTCATGCTCGTGGAGAATTTCACGGTGCTCGAAAACGTCGTGCTCGGTGTCGAGGGCGGACGCCTCCTTGCTGGCGGCTTCGCCCGCGCCCGGTCCGAACTCGAAAAACTCGCCCGCGACTACGCGCTCGATGTCCCGCTCGACACCGTCGTGTCCGAACTCCCTGTCGGCCTCCAGCAGCGCGTCGAAATCCTCAAAGCCCTCTACCGCCGCGCCGAAATCCTCATCCTCGACGAGCCCACGGCCGTGCTCACACCACAAGAGGCCGACGCGCTTTTCAAGATGCTCCGCCGCCTGCGCGACGAGGGGAAATCCGTGATTCTCGTCACGCACAAGCTCCGCGAGATCATGGCGATCACGGACCGCGTCACCGTCATGCGCCAAGGCGCCGTCGTCGGTGAAGTGGCCACCGCCACCACTTCTCCTCGCGAGCTCGCCGAAAAAATGGTCGGCCGCGCCGTGCTCCTCCGCGTCGAAAAAGCTCCCGCGCTCCCCGGCGAGACGCTCCTCGCCGTCCGCGATCTCGAGGTCCGCGACCGCCTCGGCGTTGCCCGCGTGAAGGGAGTGAGCTTCGCTCTCCGCGCCGGCGAGATCGTCGGCATCGCCGGCGTCTCCGGCAATGGCCAGTCCGAACTCCTCGAAGCCCTCGCCGGCATCCGCTATCCGACGCGCGGCTCGATCACTCTCCAAAATCATGACCTCGTGCGCGAGCACCTCGATCCGCGCCAACGGCGCGCGCTCGGTCTCGCGCATGTGCCCGAAGACCGGCTCCGCATGGGCGTCGTCGCGAGTTTTTCGGCCGAAGACAACGCCATCCTCGGCTACCACGACCGCGCCGATTGCAACCGCGGCGCCTTCCTCGACCGCCCCGCGATCCGCACCGCGTGCGAGGGAAAAATGGCCGCGCACGATGTGCGCCCGGCGCTCCCGACGTTGCGCATTTCGGCTTTTTCCGGAGGTAATCAGCAGAAACTCGTGCTCGCCCGCGAGATCGACGTCGACCCACGCGTCCTCCTCATCGGCCAGCCCACGCGCGGCGTCGACATCGGCGCCATCGAGTTCATCCACAAGAAACTCGTCGCTCTCCGCGACGCCGGCAAAGCGCTCCTCATCGTCTCCGTCGAGCTCGACGAGATCCTCGGTCTCGCGGACCGCATCCTCGTGATGAACGCCGGCGAGATCGTCGGCGAAGTCGCCCGCGCCGACGCCACCGAAGAAAAAATCGGCCTGATGATGGCCGGCATTGATAGTAGGGTGGGCTTCAGCCCGCCCCCAGCAGGCGGACTGAAGTCCGCCCTACCTCAGTCATGAGCGCCCCCGCCAAACTTCCGCGTTGGGCCGAGCTCTTTTTGCTTCCGCTCATCAACCTCGTCGCCGCCCTCATTTTGTCCGGCGTCGTCGTGAAAATCCTCGGCGAAAGCCCTTGGGCCGCATTCAAGCTCCTCGCGAGCGGCGCCGTTGGCACTCAGGAGGGCATCGGCTACACGCTCTACTACGCGACGAATTTCATCTTCACCGGCCTCGCCGTCGCCGTCGCCTACCACGCCGGTCTCTTCAACATCGGTTGCGAAGGCCAAGCCTACATCGGCGGTCTCGGGAGCGGGCTCGTCGCCCTCTGGCTCGGCGACCGTGCTCCGTTTCTCGTGGTGCTGCCCGTTGCGATTTTCGCCGGCGCCGCGTTCGGCGCGGCGTGGGCATTCATCCCGGCTTGGCTGCAGGCGCGCCGCGGCAGCCACATCGTCATCACGACGATCATGTTCAACTTTATCGCCGCGTCGTTGATGACCTACTTGCTGGTTAACGTCCTCATCAAGCCCGGCCAGCAGTCGCCCGAGTCCCGCGAGTTCGGTGCCGGCGCCTGGTTTCCCGCTGCGCACGAGCTCTTCGCCAAAGTCGGCATCACGTTCTCCCAATCGCCGCTCAATCTCGCATTCGTAGTCGCGCTCGTCGCCGCGGCGCTCGTTTGGCTGCTCGTGTGGCGCACACGCTGGGGTTACTCGCTGCGCGTCGCGGGCCAGAACCAGTCGGCCGCCGTTTACGCCGGCATCTCGCCGGCGCGCATCACGATTCAAGCCATGCTGCTTTCCGGTGCGCTCGCCGGCTGTCTCGGTCTCAACGAACTCCTCGGCTCGCAGCACCGCATCCTCATCGATTTTCCGGGCGGCGCCGGCTTCGTGGGCATCGCGGTCGCGCTGATGGGACGCAATCACCCCGTCGGCATATTGCTCTCCGCGCTGCTGTTTGGCGCGCTCGCGCAGGGCGGTTCGCAGCTCTCGTTCGATATGCCGAAGATCAACCGCGACATGGTCGTGGTGATCCAAGGTCTCGTGATCCTCTTCTGCGGCGCGTTGGAAAACGTCTTCCGCGCGCCGCTCGGCGCCGTGTTTGCCCGTTTCCAGAAACCCGCTGCCTCCGCGGCCGCCTGACACGATGGAGCTCTACACCATCATCGTCCTCACGCTCGCCGCCACGATCCGTGTAGCCACGCCGCTCTTGCTCGCCGCGATCGCCGGCATGTTTTCCGAGCGTTCCGGCGTCGTCGATCTCGGCCTCGAAGGCAAAATGCTCGGCGCCGCCTTCGCTGCCGCTGCGGTGTCCTCCGCGACCGGCTCCGCGTGGGCCGGCCTCGGCGCCGGTATCGGCGTATCTGTTCTGCTCGCACTGTTGATCGCCTTTGCGACCGTCACCCAGCGGGGTAACCAAGTCGTCGCCGCCATGGCCGTTAACATCATGGTGGCCGGCCTCGGACCGACGCTAGCGCTCGCGTGGTTCAACCTGGGCGGTCAGACGCCCCAGCTCGACGGCCCGGGCCAGCGTTTCACCTCGCTCGTGTGGCCATGGGCGAACACTGCCGCCGAGCATCCGTTTCCCGGGCTCCTCTATTCGCAGCTCCTCAGCGGCCACAACCTCGTCGTCTACCTCACCGCCGGCCTCGTGCCGCTCGCAGCGTGGGTGCTTTATCGCACGCGCTTCGGCCTCCGCTTGCGCGCCGTGGGCGAAAATCCCCACGCCGTCGATACTGCCGGCATCTCCGTCGTCGGCCTGCGCTATCAGGCGATTCTCATCTCCGGCGTCCTTTGCGGAGTCGCGGGCACTTATCTTTCGACCGCCGCGAGTGCCGGTTTCACGCGCGATATGACTGCGGGCAAAGGCTACCTCGCGCTCGCTGCGCTGATTTTCGGCAAATGGAAACCGTATCCCACACTCTTCGCGTGCCTGCTTTTTGCGTTCACCGACGCCCTCGCGTCTCGACTGCAAGGCGTCGCGCTCCCGGTGGTCGGCGTGATTCCCGTGCAGGCTATCCTCGCGCTGCCCTACGTGCTGACGGTGCTGCTCCTCGCCGGCTTCGTGGGCAAAGCCACCGCGCCCGCCGCCATCGGCGTGCCTTATTCGAAGGAAAAATAACTAGGTCCATTGCGTCTGCGGCTGCGAGCGAGTGATCGGCCGACGTAAAATCCTCGGAAAAAGTGCGGCCGCGGAAACCCCGGCGTGACGCCGCCGTCTGTGGGGCTAACCCGTTCCGGCACCATGGCACAAAAACTCATCTTCATCGGCGGCGCAGTCGGAGTGGCCGTTGCCGCGTTGGCTTTGGTGGTGGTGATCCTTTTTGGCCTGCTGGTTTGGCTGGGCGGCTCGTCGTGGGCCCGGCGTCCCGACGCGTGATCGGGATTGGCGCGCGGCCCCGCGCCCCTCAATTTCCCGGCATGACCTTGCCGGAACGTCTCGCCCAACACCTCGGAAAAACTCCCGACACCGCCCGCGCGGCCTTCGTCGCCGCCAACGCCACCGTCGTCGGCGATGTCACGCTCGGCGCCGGCGCCAGTGTCTGGTATGGCTGCGTTCTGCGCGGCGACATCAACTCCATCGTCATCGGCGACGGCTCCAACGTCCAGGACGGCACCATCGTCCACCTCGCCGACAACTACGGTGTCCGCGTTGGCCGCCACACCACCATCGGCCACGCCGCGATCATTCACGCCTGCGACATCGGCGACGAATGCCTGATCGGCATGGGCGCGACCGTCCTCGACGGCGCCCAGATCGGCGACCGCTGCATCGTCGGCGCCAACGCGCTCGTCACCCAACGCTTCGTCGCTCCGCCCGGTTCCATGATCCTCGGCGCCCCCGCCAAAGTTGTCCGTCCGCTCACCGAAGCGGAACAAGCCGGCCTTCGCCACTGGGCGGAAAAATACGTGACCGTCGCCACAGCCCACGCGGCGCAATCTCAGCCCCGCGCCTGAGCCGCGTCGCCGCGCCCGTATCCCCCCTGCCGCCGCCTGCTCCGCCGCACCATGCCTGCGCCCTCCGCCCGCGCCGACCAGCGGAACGCTGCCCCGGCCGAACGCACGCAGCCACCGCGCTGGGGTGGCGAACAACTCGGCATCCTCGGGCTCGTTGCGCTGGCGGCCTTTCTGCTCCGCGTCTCGTGGCGGAAGTGGAACCACCCGCTCGTCGATTTTGGCCGGGAGCTCCACATCCCGTGGCGCCTCTCGGAGGGCGCGGTGCTGTATCGGGATGTCGACGACGTCTACGGTCCGTTCTCCCAGTATTTCAACGCGGGTTTATTCACCGTCTTCGGTCCCGGTTTGACCGTGTTGGTGATCGCGAATCTCGCGATCGCCACCGCGATCGTGGCCGTCGCCTACGGGGTGTTTCGCCGCGCGTGGGGCGCTGTCGGCGCGTGGACGGCCTGCGGCCTGTTCCTTTCCTTGTTCGCGTTTAACCAGGCGTTTTACCTCGGTAACTTTAACTACGTGACGCCTTACGCGCACGAGGCCACCCACGGCGTGTTGGTGTGTTTGGCGTTGGTGGCGCTGCTCGGCCGCTGGCTTGAACAACCCACGCAGGCCCGAACATTCGGCGCCGGCCTTTGTCTCGGCCTGACGTTGGTGATCAAACCCGAGTTTATCCTCGCGGGCGGTGCGGTCGTCGCCACAGCGGTGTTTCTGCGGTGGCGCGCCGGTGGCCAAATCTCCGTCGGCGAGGCGTGGCGCTTCGGTCTCGGTGCTGTCCTGCCCACGCTGCTGTTTTTTGCTTACTTCGCATGGCATCTGCCGGTGGCGGCTGCGGCCGTCGCCGCGGGCCGGGCGTGGACGAGTCTGCTGGTGCACTCCGAATTTGTCGGCCTGAAGTATCAATTGACGTTCATGGGCCTCGATCAGCCATGGTCGAACCTGCTTTTACACGCGCGCAAATCGCTCATCGCGGCGGTCGCGCTCGCAGGATTCGTCTACCTCGTGCGGCGGGCCTTGGCGTTTACGGACTGGCAGAAAGCGACGGCGCTCGTGCTCGTCTTCGCGGCGGCGGTCACGTTTGGCGTGCTTGTCCGCATCGACCAAATTGGCTCCTGCCTGCTGGCGTTGCTCAGTGGATATTTGATCGTGCGCCTGAGCAGGAAACGCGGCGGCGACTTCGACGTCCCATCCGCTAACACCGCGGCGTTCGGGTGGCGCATCCTAATTGTCGTTTTGGGCGTGGCTCTCATGGCTCGGATGGTTCTCGCGGGCCGAATCGTGCAGTTCGGTTTTTTCCAAGCCGCGGTGGCGACGATGGCGCTGGGCGCGATTTTAATTTCTGAACCGGTCGCGTGGCTGCCGAACGGGCGTGGCCGTCGGGCCTTGCTCGCAGTGCTGGTGGCGGCGCTCGCCGTGCCCGGGATTGTGCGGATGGTCGCCATCTCGCAGGAGTTCCAACGCCTCCAGACATTTCCGGTCGGCACAGGCCGCGACCAGTTTTATTACTATCCTCCCGAAATCGACGCCACGGGCTTTGTCGTGCGCACGGTCGTCGAAAAACTCGCCGAATTGCCGCCCGAGCAGACGCTGTTGGCCCTGCCCGAGGGTTCGATGATCAACTACCTTTCGCGCCGCACCAGTCCCTTGCCGCAGTTCCAATTTCACGGCTTCACCACCGAGGGCGGTCGCGAGGCCGAGGTCGTCAAGGCACTCACGGCCAAGCCGCCGGACATCGTCGTGATCACCAGCCGCGATCTGCGGGATTTTGGAGTCAAAATCTACGGCGAACGCGATGGAGCCGGTCGCCTGATCATGCGCTGGATCGCCGAGCGCTATGAGATCACCCACAAAATCGACAACGACCCCTTGGACTCGGCCCAGTGCGGCGCCTACATCATGCAGAAAAAACCGGCCGCTGCCCCCGTCCGCTAACGTTCCAGCTCAAAGAACGTGTAACGGAAATTTTCGTCCGCGCCTTCACGGCGCGAGATTTCGCGCCAAGTCAGCCCGCGCCACTCGGGCATGAAGGTATCGCCCGCCACCTCCGCGTGCACGAGCGTCAGGTGCAGGCGCAGGGCGCGTCCGGTGCGCTCGCCGAGGGTCAGTGTCTCGGCGTAGATGCGCTCGCCGCCACAGATCATGATCCGCCCGGGCAACGTTTCCGCGAGGTCCAGGGCCGCCTCCAGCGACGAGGCGATACGCACGCCGTCGCGCGCCAGCGCGGTGGCGCGCGTGACCACGATCGGCTGGCGTCCGTCTAGGGCGACGCGCGGCCACGTCTCGTAGCAGATTCGGCCCAAGACCACCGTTTGGCCGGCGGTCATGTCGTGGAAAAATCTTTGATCCTCGGGGATGTGCCACGGCAATTTTCCGTCGCGGCCGATCACGCGGTTCTCCGAGCAGGCGACAATGAGTTCGAGTGGCTTGGCCATCGTTGGCACAAAACCGACTTGTCCAGGAAACACACGGCAAACTTGCCGGCCCGCCGCCACGGCCGCGCGATTCTGTGCGTGTCTTCTGCGAAAAGATCCTGTGTCATAACGCCATGACAATCGGAGTGCCCAAAGAAATTAAGATCGGAGAGACCCGTGTCTCGATGACGCCCAGCCTCTGCCGCCGTTGCGTTTCGCTCGGGGCGAAAGTGCTGATCGAAAAATCAGCCGGCCTCACTGCCGGCTTTACCGACGCGGAGTATCGTGCCGCCGGTGCAACGCTCGTCGCCGACGCCGCCAAAGTGTGGCGCGCCGCCGACCTCATTCTGAAAGTGAAGGAGCCGCTTCCGGCCGAATACGACCTCCTGCAGGACGGCCAGGCGATCTTCACCTATCTCCACCTCGCGGCCGGTCCCGAGCTCGCGAAGGTGCTGTTGAAGAAACGTATCCTCGGCATTTCCTACGAGACGGTGGAGGGCGCGGACGGCCAGTTTCCGTTGCTCAAGCCGATGTCCCAAATCGCCGGCCGGCTCTCGATCCAGATCGGCGCCTATTTTCTCCAGTCGCAACACGGCGGCTCCGGTGTCCTCCTCGGCGGCATCCCGGGCACAGCTCCCGGTCACGTCGTCGTGGTCGGCGCGGGCAATTCCGGTGCGCACGCCGTGCAGATGGCGGTCGGCATGGGCGCGCGCGTCACCGTGCTCGATCTCGATACGCGCAAACTGGAGGCGCTCGACACCGAGTATCGCGGCCGCGTGGTCACGCTCATGTCGAACCCAGCGAACATCGAGGCCGAGGTGGCCGATGCCGATCTGCTCATCGGCGCCGTGCTTATCCCGGCGGCGAAAGCGCCCATCGTCGTATCCGCAAAGACCGTCGCGCGCATGCGCCCCGGCAGTGTGATCGTCGACATCGCGATCGACCAAGGCGGCTGCATCGAGAGCATCCGGCCGACCTCGCACAAAAATCCCGTCTACAACCAACACGGCGTGATCCACTACGCGGTGCCGAACATGCCCGCCCTCGTCGGCCGCACGTCGACCCTCGGCCTCACGCAAGCCACCGAGCCTTACGTGGCGATGCTCGTGCAAAAAGGCATCGAGCGCGCCCTCGCCGAACATCACGGCCTCGGTCGCGGTGTGAACACGAAGGACGGCAAGATCACCTACGACGCGGTGGCCAAGGCGCTGGGCTTTTCCGAGTAGCGCGACGGCCAATCGCCTGGGTTGGGCTTGCCCGACGCGTGCGGATCGCGAAACGTCCGCACGTGATTTCACCCCGTCTACTCGTCTTCGCATTCATCGTTTGCTGCGGCGGTGCGCTCCGCGCCGATCCGCTGCCGGCGGGTCCGGGGCGCGTCGATTTCCCGAACGGCGCGGAGTCGATCACGCTCTTTACCTATAAACCGCCCACTTACAAAGACGGCCCGTTGCTCGTCGTCTTCCACGGGGTCGGCCGCAACGCCGAAGACTACCGCAACTATGCGATCACGCTCGCCGAGCGCTACAGCCTGATCGTCGTCGCGCCCCTCTTCGACAAAGACCGTTTCCCCAGTGCGCGCTACCAACGCGGCGGCTTGCTCGACAAAGACGGCAAGGCGCAGCCGCCCGCTGCATGGACCTACGCGTTCATCCCGAAAATCGTCGCCCATGTGCGTGGCCTCGAAGGCAAGCCGGCCTTGCCCTACTACCTGATCGGCCATTCGGCGGGCGGTCAGTTCTTGGGACGCTTGTCGGCCTTCATGCCCGGCGACGCGGTGCGCATCGTCGCGGCGAATCCCGGTTCGCATCTGTTTCCGGACAAGTCGCAGGAGTTTGGTTACGGCTTCGGCGGACTGCCCGCAGAACTGAGCAACGACGAGGTGCTGCGCCGCTACCTCGCCGCGCCGCTCACGATTTACCTCGGCACGGGCGACATCACGCCCGAGCACAGTTTCGATACGAGTGCGCAGGGCATGGTCCAGGGGCCGAACCGGTTGGCGCGCGGTCGGGCGTGTTTCGCCGCGGCGCAGAAACTCGCGAAGGAGCGCGGCTGGGCCTTCAATTGGCGCAAAGTGGAGACGCCTGGCATCGCCCACGAAGGCGCGTTCATGTTCGCCGCGAAAGAAGCCGGCGAGGCGCTGTTCGACAAAAACTAGACACGCCCGCCGACGATGACGTTTTCGCGCGGCGGACGGTTTTGGCTCGGGACGTGGCTGGCCTTGGTCGTCGGCACCGCAGCCAATGCTGCCAGCAAGGATGAGCGCTGGCTGCGGCTGACGACGCCGGAATTTGTGGTCGTTACACCACTGAAAGAAAAGGAGGCGACGACGTGGACCGCAGAATTCGCGCAATACATCGCGGCGCTGCGTTCGTTTTTCGACAACAAGGGGCGGCGCTTATCGCCGTTGACCATCGTGGTCTTTTCCCGGGACCGCGATTTTGAGCGCTACCGTCCGCTGGGTGACGATGGGAAGCCGCAGAAGGTGGCCGGCTTTTTTCTGCAACACGAGTCATGGGCGGTGGCCGGCCTCGCCGGCGCGAGCGTGCCGGACGAGGTGCGCCGCACGATTTTTCACGAGGGCGTGCATTGGTTTCTCGCCGGTGCGGAGCGACCCAATCCGGTCTGGATCGAAGAGGGCCTCGCCGAGGTTTTTTCGACCTTTGAGATCGCCAAGCGGCAGGCGGAATGGGGCAAGGCGATCCCCGAGCATGTCGCGCTGCTACGCTATCAAGGGCTCCTGCCGCTGGAGCGGCTGATCTTCACAGGGCGTGACGAGCTGTTCGGGAAGGACATGAGCCACACCGGGATGGTTTACGCGCAATCATGGGCCTTCGCGCATTTCCTCATTTTTGGGCAGCACTCGATTCCGCGCTCGGCGTTGGGCGACTACGCGGATCTGTCGGCGTCACCGATCGGTTTGGACGAAGCGTTCCAACGCGCGTTTGGGAAAACCTACACCGAGATGGACGCAATGCTGCGGCTCTACATCCGCAACGGCAGTTACTACATCAACCGGCGCCCGTTGGCCGAATTTACTGCGCCGACGGCGGCGACCGCGACCCGCGCGGAGGTCGAGGAAGCGTTGGGCCGACTTGCCCTCGGCGGGCGGCGTTGGGAGACCGCGGCGCAACACGCCCGCGCCGTGATCGCGTCCGCACCGGCCGATCCGCGGGGGCACGAGGTGCTCGCTCTCGCGCTCAAAGAGAGCGGCGATCTGCGGGGCGCGATCGAGGAATTTACGCTCGCGGTGGAGCACGGCACGACTGATGCCCAAGCGTTTTTTGAATTGGCCATCGACGAGCAAAATACGTCCGCCGGAGTGTTGGGCGAGATTGCGACGATGGGACCCGAGGTCGCGCGGCGCATCGCCAACCGCTACGAGCGGGCCATCAATCTCAACCCGCGCATGAAAGCCGCGTATCAGAATCTCGCGGGCGTCATCGGCATCGTGGAGCCTTGGAGCGAAGAAGACCGGAAGTTTCTGGAACTGGGGGCGCGCATCTGGCCGCGCGACGACATGATTCAGGTCGGGCTGGCGATCGTCACGCGACGGGGCGGAGAGACGGCGCAAGCCCGAGCGCAACTGGAGCGGGTGCTCGCCGCGGCCAGCGGTGACGGCGGGGCAGCGCGGGCGTTCGCGCGGCGGCTCGCGGAATCTTGGGAGCAACAGGACATCGTGGAAAAAGTGAATGCGCTGGGCGAAGCGAAGAAATTTTCCGAGGCGCTCGCGCTGGTTCGAGAGCAGCTGGAGCGCGGCGTATCGGCGGCGACGCGGGTGCAACTTGTCGCGATGCAGCGCCCGCTGGAAACGGCGGCGACGGGGCAACGGATCGAAGCGGCTCTGCAGGGGCAACAGTGGGTGGAAGCGCGTCGTTTGCTCGTCGAAGTCGTGTCGTCCGATGCGCCGATTGCCTTGAAGGCTCAGGCAAAACGCTCGCTCGCCGAACTCGACCGGCATCGGCTGGGGCTTGAAGCGACGCGGAAGTGACCCGAGAGTCCCGCGCACTTTTTTTACTGTGATCAACGAACTCCACCTTTCGCCCGAAGTCTCCGCTGCACTCGCCGCCGGCCGTCCCGTCGTCGCACTCGAATCGACGCTCATCACGCACGGTCTGCCGTATCCGGCCAACGTCGAGACGGCGCTCGCGATGGAGACGGCGGTGCGGGAGAGCGGTGCGGTGCCGGCGACGATCGCCGTGTTGGCCGGCAAGATCACCGTCGGCCTCGCGCGCGCCGACATCGAGCGGTTGGGTGGGCTGCCGTATGGAAGTGTGCGGAAATGTTCGCGGCGCGATCTCCCCATCGCGGTAGGCCTCGGGGAAGATGCGGCGACGACGGTCGCGGGCACGATGATCGTGGCTCACATGGCGGGTATCCGCGTTTTTTCGACGGGCGGGATCGGCGGAGTGCATCGCGGGGCGCCTTTCGATGTCTCGGCAGATTTGCAGGAACTCGGGCGCACGCCGGTGGCGGTGGTGTGCTCGGGAGCGAAATCCATTCTCGATTTGCCGCTGACGCTCGAGGTGCTCGAAACCCAAGGCGTGCCGATCCTCGGACTCGGCACCACTACGCTGCCTTCCTTCTATTCGCGGAGCAGCGGCCTGCCGGTAGATGCGACGGTCTCAACTCCCGCCCAGGCGGCCAAAGTCGTCGCGGCGGCACGGCGCCTCGGCGCGCAACACGGCATCTTGCTGGCGGTGCCGGTGCCGGCCCAAGACGAGTTGCCCACCGAGCGCGTGGAGGCGGTGATCCGCCAAGTCACGGAGGAGGCGGCGGCGCAGGGAATTCACGGCAAAAAGGTGACGCCGTTTATGCTGGGTCGCGTAGCCGAGCTCACCGGCGGCGAATCGCGGCGGGCCAACCTCGCGTTGCTGATCAACAATGCCCGCGTCGGCGGGCAGCTCGCGGTCGCACTCGTAGCGCTCGAAAATGCGGGCTGATTTTTTCGCCCGCGTGGGCAACGAAGTCGGGACCGCTTCGTCGAGCCCGGCGCTGAAGATTTATTCCAATATGATTTTTCGTCACCGATTTTTCGGCTGCTTGGGTCTCCTGTTTTGGGTGCGGGCACTGACGGCAGCGGACCCGGCGATCGGGCCATTTTTCGAGCGAGAACAGCCGTTTTTTCATTCGCAGGTGGAGGTATTTGCGCCCGCGAAGGGGCAGAAGACCGGCGAGAATTTTGTCGTGCGCGGAATTTTGCTCCCGCTGGCGTCGGGGCATTGCGTGTTGTTCGATCAGGAGCTGCTCCGGGTGGCGGCGATTTGGAAAATCCCCGACGGCAGCAGTCCGATCACACACGCCACGATGGCCCAGATTTCCTATGCGAGCCTGAAAAAGAAAGCTGGCGCCGAGCACCCGCGTCCGACCGGACCCGTGCTAGTGAGCACGGAGGTGCATGTCGGGGCGGCGGTTGACCTCGCGACGTTGCGTGGCGATCCGCGTCCGGCGGGCGATTTCCCCGATGCGGGCCGCGGGCCGCTGCCCGTTGAGCAGGGACGCTTCGAAGGCACGGAGTTGATCGGCGCAACCGCGGTGCTGCGTTACCGGGTTGGCGAGACGGCGGTGGCGGAGTGGCACGAGTCGCGGGACGCCGGAGGAGGCGTCGAGATTTTCCGCCACTTCGAGGTCGCGCCGCATGCGCGGGAGATTGTTTTCGCACTCGGCGCAGGCCGTGACGGCACGGCGCGGTGGAGGTCAAACTCGGCGGCGTTGGTCGTGAAAAACGTGGAGAAATCATTCGTGGCGACGTTGGCGCCCTCGGAGCGTCCGCAGCGGGTCACGGTTGCGATTATATTTGGGCCCGAGGCGGCGGGCGCATTGCCGGATACGCCGGCGCTACCGCGCAAACCCTCTGGTCTGCGCTGGGCCGGCACGGCGACGGCACCGGTGCAGCGCGATACACTGGTGCAGAATGGGCTCGTGCTCGACCGCATTGCGACGCCCGACGTGAATCTCTGGAAGCGGCGCGTGCGCGCGGCCGATCTGGCGTTTCTCACCGATGATCGCGCGGCGGTGGTGACCTACGATGGCGATGTGTGGCTGGTGGATGGGTTCGCCGATGCGCAGTTCGGCCGGCTCACGTGGCGGCGGTTTGCGTCGGGCTTGCACGAGTCGCTCGCGGTGGTGGCGCCGCGCGGCGTGATCCAAGTGGCGACGAAGAATGGCCTCGTGCGGCTACATGATCGCGACGGAGATGGCGAAGCGGACTGGTTCGAGAACTTCAGCGATCTGGTGCTGCAGAGTCAGTCTACGCGGTCGTTTCCCCTCGATATGGCGACGGGGCCCGACGGGGCGACGATTCTCACGCAGGGGGGAATTGTTTCGCGCAGCGGCATGGCGGCCGGCGGCGACGGCACGGCGCACACGGGGGCGATCATGCGGATTTCGGCGGATGGGCGGAGCTTGCAGGTCGTCGGCACAGGGACGCGTGAGCCCTACGCGACGGTGCATCCGCAGACCGGGCTCATCACGGCGACCGACCAGCAAGGGCACTACATTCCCTCCTCGGTGTGCTACGTCGTGCGGCCGGGCGATGACTTCGGTTTTTTGCAGGCGCAACCGGTGAAGTTGGCGCCGCCGCTGGTGTGGGTGCCGCACGATCAGGACACGTCGTCGGCTTCGGAGCTTTGGATGATCGGTCAGGGGATGGGCGCGTGGAACGGTCGCTTGCTGCACCTCTCCTACGGCACTGCCCGGCTGTTTCTCGTTTCGCCTGATCTCGACGCACCGGTGGCGCAGGGCGCCGTGATCCCGCTCGATCTGAAAACCGATTTGCCGCTCCTGCACGCGCGGATGAATTTGCGCGGCGACGCGGTGTTTTTCGCCGGCCTGCAAATCTACGGGACGAACGCCTCGACCAACTGGGCGCTTGGCCGGCTGCGGCCCGGCAAAACGGAAATTACCACGGCGCTTGCGGCGCGCTCCTGCGCGGACGGAGCCGTGTTGGAGTTTGCCACGCCGCTCGATCCCGCGTCGCTCGGCACGGAGAAAGTCGCTGCGCGGGCGTGGAACTACAAACGCAGCTCGGCCTATGGCAGCGGTCGCTACGCGCTCGATGGATCGCCGGGCGTGACGCCGTGGGGCGTCGCACAGACGGTGCTTTCGACGGATCGCAAATCTGTTTTCGTGCATCTGCCGAAACTGCCGGCGGCGGCGCAGCTCGAAGTGAGGCACGATTTCCGTCTGGCCAGCGGTGCGCCAGCCCGGGGCGTGGTTTACTTCACGATCCATCAGCCGCGAGCGCTCGATTTGGCGGCGGCGGGATTTCGCAGCGTGGATTTGACGAAGCAGCCGATCGTCGCGGCGAAAGTGAAAGAGGAACCGGCCTCCGCGGCGCAGGGGAAGATCGTGGCGGAGACGTTTGGCTGTGCGGCATGTCACTCGGCGGATGGGACGACGGAGGGGAAAGTCGGTCCGACGTGGCGGCGTTTGTATGGCGCGAAACGCACGTTCGTCGACGGAACCACTGAGCTCGCCGACGAACTTTATATCCGTGGAAAAATCCTCGATCCGCAGCAGAAGCCAATGAAGGCGGGCGTCATTGAGATGCCGAGTTTCCGGGGCGTGTTGTCGGAGCAACAGTTGGAATCGGTGGTGCTCTACATCAAGAGCCTCGCGGGCAGGCCGGGGCGCGAGGAGTAGGGCTGACTTCAGTCCACCCTGCGCAGCTCCTTACTTCTTCTGCCAAGTGCCGTCTTCTTTTTGGACCCACACGCCGGCGGCACTGCCCGCGGCGATCTGTTTGGCGCGGGCGCGGCCAACTTGGTCGGCGGACGAGCCGGTCTGCTTGGCGAGCGCGGCGTAAACGACTTCGCGGTCAGTGTTCTCGGCGGAAATCACCGGGCCGGCAGCCGCATCGGCGGCGCGGGCTTCGACGAAGCCGCGGTTGTTTTCACCGATGGCACCTTTGGCTTTGAGCTCGTCGACTTGGCGTAGGCGTTGCGACATCCGGGCTTTCACGGCACCGAGATCTTGCGCGTAAAGCGTAGCCGAAGGCAGGGCGACGGCGAACAGGGCGACGAAGGCGAGGAGGCGGCAGAGAGTGGTCTTCATGGAGGAAATTCAGGACTTGGCGGAAACCGGGTTGATGGTGGCGGATTTTTTGTCGAGGTCGCCGAAGAAATCGTCGAGGGCTTTGTCGACCTTCACGTTCACGTCGATGGTCGCGTGGACTTGGATCGGGTCCATGCTGACGTGAATGCAACCGCCGAGGAAAAACGCGGAGACGAGAAGCAAGGGGAGGCGAAGCATGGAGGGAGAATGCAACCGACAGACCGCAAAGGGCAACTCAGGTTTCATTTCACAGCGTTGACGCGGATTTTCGCTCCCTCGACCATGCCGAGACGCAGCACTTGGTCGAGTGGGCCGGAGACGTTGACGGTAAACGTCACTTTTTCGACGACATCGCCGGCGTCGGTGGTGCGGGCGACGACGCGGACTTGGGCGGAGCGCGAGCCGCCGGCGCCATCCGGGTAGAGCTGGAAATCGAGGCTCTCGACCGCGAGCGGCACTTGGCCGAGCTCGATGCGCTGGAGCATGGCGTGGGCGGGATTTTCGATGGAAAGCCAGCGACGAAACGGGCCGGTGAACGCAGGCAAGAGCGCGATGCGTGGCGGGGAACGCCCGGTGAGCAAGCCCGGCGCAGCGGCAAGACGCAGCGTCGCGGGCTCGGAGGGCGTGACGCTGAGCGCGCCGTCACCGGGACCGAATCCGGTGGTGATGTTCCAATTTACAGCGACGCGCCCCGCGACTTGCCCACGCGCCTCTTTGAGCGCCTGGGGAACGAGTGCCGCGAGCTCGCCCAGGGCCACGCCCGAGAAGGCCGCCGTGCTCGCGATGGCAGGCGCAGCCGGATCGAGCGTGAACGGCGTGAGCGCGATCCGACCGCCGAAAGCGGCGAGCTCGGCGCGCGTGACGGCGAGACGTCCGCCCTCGGCACCCTCGGCGGTCAGCACTAATTTTTGCGCGCCGATGCCGGCAAACTGCACCGTGGCCACGCGGAGCTGCACACTTCGCGCGGTTGGCCGGCCGAGGGAAAGCTCGATGACGGCGTCGAGCGCGATACCGGAGGCGCTCCAGTTTTGCGCGGCACTGCGCGCGGTGGCCTCGGCCAGCACGAGATGCAGCGAGCCGGAAAAATCGGCACCGCGCCACGTGCCAGAGCCGTCGACGGTGACAGCGCCGGTGAACTCGAAATCGGGCGGCAACGACTTCGCGCCGGCACCGGCTTGGTCAGCCGCGAGGCGCCACCACGTCGCGCCATCGATCTCGGCGCGCACCAGGCGCCAGGTCCCCGCAGTGGAGCCGACCGCGGGAGTTAGCTCGACGCGGAGCGACAGGCCCGGGGCGGTTCCCGTTGCCGTGATCGCGAGGGAGTGGGGCGCGGTGGGCTGCGCGGCGAACCGCCACGCGAGCGGCGGAAAGCCGGAGATCGTGGGCAACGAGAGCTGCCCCGTGAAATCGGCGTGCAGGGGTGGCAACGGCGCGGGCGATTCCGCAGCGATCGCTCCGACCGCCAAGGCGGCGAGGAAGAGAGCGCGGGGAAACGGCAGGAACATGCAGAAGCAGATTTGAGAATCGGGCCGAGGTTGCCAGTCAACTTGCACAATCGCACTGCGAAGTCCGCAAACGTTCGCATAGCTCCTGCCTCTCACGAGGCGGGTCACGAAAGCGGGTCACGTGGACGGCGGTTGGAAAACCGCCGCTCCGGGCGCGGAGCGGGTTACGGTTAACCCGCTCCCGACGGAGACTCACTTTACGACGACGGGACTGAGCTTCCAGATTTGCTCGGCGTATTCGCGGATGGTGCGGTCGCTCGAGAACTTGCCCATGCGGGCGGTGTTCAAGATCGCCATCTTCGCCCACTTCGACTGATCGCGATACGCGGCATCGACGCGGGCCTGTGCGTTGCTGTAGGAGCGGAAATCTGCGAGGAGCAGATACGGATCGCCGCCGCGCAAGAGACTGCCGTGGACGTGACCGAAGGCGCCCTGTTCGCCAGGCGTGAAGTAATCGCTGCCCAGCCAGTCGACGACGGCGCGGAGCTCTTCGTCGGCGTGGTAAATATCCCACGGGTTGTAGCCCTTGGCCCAGAGCGCTTCGACTTCCTCCACGGTGAGACCGAAGATGAAGATGTTGTCGGCGCCGACCTCTTCGCCGATTTCGACGTTGGCGCCGTCGAGCGTGCCGATGGTGAGCGCGCCGTTGAGCGAGAGCTTCATGTTGCCGGTGCCGGACGCTTCCTTGCCGGCCGTGGAGATCTGCTCCGAAAGATCGGCGGCGGGGATGATTTTCTCGGCGAGCGAGACGCGATAATTCGGGAGGAACGCGACCTTGATTTTGCCGCCGATGCGGGTGTCGGCATTGATGCGGGCGCCGATGACATTAATCGCGCGGATGATGTTTTTCGCGAGATCGTAGCCGGGGGCCGCTTTGGCGGCGAAGATGAAGACGCGCGGAACGATATCGAGCGACGGGTTCTGCAACAGACGTCGGTAGAGGGCGAGAATGTGGAGCAGATTCAGATGCTGGCGCTTGTATTCGTGGAGACGCTTAATCTGCACATCGAAGAGCGCATCGGGCGACACCTCGACGCCGCATTGCTCTTTGATGATGGCGGCGAGTTCGACCTTGTTGGCGCGTTTGATCGCCATGAACTCGCGCTGGAACACGGCATCGTCGGCGAATTTTTCTAGTCCGTGGAGGAGGTCGAGGTCGCGCGCCCACGCTTCGCTGCCGAGCTTCTGCGTGATGAGCGAAGAGAGGCGCGGATTGCTCTTCAGGAGCCAACGGCGCGGCGTGATGCCGTTGGTCTTGTTTTGGAATTTGCCGGGGTAGAGCGAATCGAACTCGGGGAAGAGGTCCTTCTTGAGGAGAACGGTGTGGAGCGCGGCGACGCCGTTGACGGTGTGCGAGCCGACGACGGCGAGATTGGCCATGCGGACCATCTTGTGGCCGGATTCCTCGATGAGGGAGCAGATGCGTTTCTTTTCATTGTCGCCGGGCCACTTGGCCTCGACGGTCGCCATGACGCGCGTGTTGAGATCGTAGATGAGCTGCAGGTGGCGCGGGAGCACGCGCTCGAAGAGACCGACACTCCACTTCTCCAGAGCCTCAGGGAGCAGCGTGTGATTCGTGTAGGCAAAAGTCTTGGACGTGACGGCCCAGGCATCGTCCCACGCCATGTTTTCCTCGTCGATGAGGAGGCGCATGAGCTCGACGACGGCGATGGCCGGGTGGGTGTCGTTGAGCTGGACGGCGACTTTGTCGGAGAAATTGGCCCACGAATTTCCGGGGGAGCGGAAGTGGCGGCGGATGAGATCGCGGAGGGAGCAGGCGACGAAAAAATACTGCTGCACGAGGCGCAGCTCTTTGCCGTTCTCAGTTTTGTCGTTCGGGTAGAGAACTTTCGAGACGGTCTCGCCCACGGCTTTTTCGCGGACGGCGTCGACGTAGCCGCCGCTGTTAAACGCATTGAGATCGAAATCCTCGGTGGCCTTCGAGGCCCAGAGGCGGAGGAGATTGACGGTCTGCGTGCCGTAGCCGGCGACGGGAATATCGTGGGGCACGCCGAGGATGGTCTTGGTGCCGACCCAGCGCGGGCGGTAGTTACCGCGGTCGTCGAAGACGTTTTCAACGCGACCAAAAATACGGACTTCCTGCGTGTATTCGGGGCGCACGATTTCCCACGGGCTGCCGAAAATGATCCAGTTGTCGGGATGCTCGACCTGATTGCCGTTCTGGAACTCCTGTTTGAAGAGGCCGAACTCGTAGTAGATCCCGTAGCCGAGCGCGGGGTAATCGAGCGTGGCGAGCGAATCGAGGAAACACGCGGCGAGCCGACCGAGGCCGCCGTTGCCGAGGCCCATGTCGACCTCGGAGTCGCGAATTTTATCGAAATCTTGGCCGAGAGATTTGAGCGCGGTCTCGGCGATGCCGAGGAGATCGGTGGCGATGAGGTTGTTGCCGAAGAGGCGGCCCATCAGATATTCGAGCGAGAAATAATAAATGCGGCGGGCGTTCTGCGCGTTGTGCACGCCCTGCGTCGCGATCATGCGCTCGTGGATAGTGTCACGCACGGCGAGCGCGGTGGCGACCCACCAATCGCGGGGCGTGGCGGAAGCCGGGTGGCGGGCGAGCGTGGAGACGAGGTGCCGTTGGATCAGGGAGCGAAACACGTCGACGGGTTTGTCCTCGGAGGCGTGCGGGTTGTGAATCGAATGGATCACATCCGTGGCGGGAAACGGCGCGGTGCTGGAGAGAACGTCGGCAGGCGAGACGGCCGGCTGCACGGAGGCGACCGGCTGGGCTTTCGACGCAGATTTCTTCGAGGGAGCTTTCGACATGATAAAAAAGGGAGGTCAGTCTAGAAACACGATTCGTGCCAGCGCGAGCGCGCGGTGCGGCTTATTTTTGGAAACGGCGAGCGAGCTCGCTGTGGTTAAGTTCGATGTAGGTGGGGCGACCGGCGGGATTGGTGAGCGGGGAGCGCGTCGCGAGCAGTTGGGCGACGAGCGCCTGAAGCTCGGCCTCGTTGGCGCGCTCGGGCAAACGGACGGCCTTCGCCACGGCGAGCCGGGCTAGCTCATCGCGGGCGAGATCGGTGTCTTTGTCGGGCAGGCGGCCGTCGCGAAAGGCGCCGAGCAAATCGCGGAGAAAAGGCTCGGCGTCGGCCGGCTCCATCCACGCCGGCACGGCCTCGATGCGGAAAAAATTCCGGCCGAATTCGGCGACCTCGAAGCCGTGCGCGTGAAGAAATTTCAGACGGTCGAGCAGCAGGGCGGTGGCAACGGGATCGAGTTCGAGGGCGACGGGCAGCAACAGGCGCTGGCTCGGCACGGCACCGGCGCGAAACTGCTCGCAGAGCCGCTCGAACCAGACGCGTTCGTGGGCGGCGCGGCGGTCGAGGAGGACGAGGCCCGCAGCGGTCTCAAACAGCGCGTAGCTGCCATGCGCGAGGGCGAGGAAACGCCAACGGGGATTTTCGATTTGAGATTTTCGATTTTCGATCGCGGCAGGCGCGGAAGGTAAAACCGAGGAGGCGGAGGGCGATTGCGGAAGCCGGATCGCAGAAACCGGAAAGTTCGAAAGGCCGGATGATGAGGCGGGCGCGGAGGACGCCGGCAATGAGACGCGAGCGTGAACGGGCGTCGTCGGCGGCGGGAACGTGGTCGGCGATTTGGATGCCGTTGCGTGCGCGGTGGGCGCGGCGGCGGCGGATGGGGCAGATTGGGCGGCATGGACGCCGAGCTCACGGAGACGCTGGAGGACGGCGCGGATCACGAAGCCACGGACCTGCGGCTCGCTGCGGAAACGGACTTCGCGCTTCGCCGGGTGAACGTTGACGTCGACCCACGCGGGATCGCATTCGAAAAAGACAAACGCGAGCGGGTAGCGGCCCTTCGGCAACGACTCATGGTAGCTCTCGATCAGTGCGTAGTTCAGGGTGCGGCTGTCGACCGGGCGCTGGTTCACAAACACGATCATCTCATGGCGCGTCGAACGCCCCACGCCGGGCCGGCCGATGAGCCCGTGCAGGCCCATGCCTTCCTCGGCAGCGTCGATCGGCACGAGCGATTCGGCGGTTTGGCGGCCGAAAATCTCCGCGATACGCTCGGACAACGTCGCGCACTCCGGCGAGCGAAACACGACGCGGCCGTCTTCGATCAACGTGAACGACGTGCGCGGGCAGGCGAGCGCGTAGAGGCGCACGCACTGCACGATGTGCGCGGCCTCGGTTTGGTCGGTCTTGAGAAATTTGCGGCGCGCGGGGACGGAATTGAACAGATGCGTCACCTCCATGCGCGTGCCGACAGGCCGACCGCAGTCGCGCACGTGGACGAACTTCCCGCCGTTCACGAGAATCTCGGTGCCGACGTCGCTCCCCTGCTCTCTCGTCTGCATTTCGAAGCGCGACACGCTCGCGATCGACGGCAGCGCTTCACCGCGGAAACCGTAGCTCGCGAGGCGGTCGAGGTCGGCGGCTTCCAGAATTTTGCTGGTCGCGTGGCGTTCGAGCGCGAGCAGGGCGTCGTCGCGGGACATGCCGTGACCGTTGTCCTCGATCCGCATCAACGAGCGACCGCCGTGGCGAAACTCGACCTCGATGCGCGTGGCGCCGGCATCGAGCGCGTTTTCGACGAGCTCCTTCACGACGGCAGCCGGCCGCTCAATCACTTCGCCGGCGGCGATTTGATTGGCGACCCGGTCGGGAAGGATGCGGACTTTGGCCATGCGCGAGTAAAACGAAGCGCAGTAAATCGCGGAAACGGCGGTGAACGGAAGCGCCGAATTATTTCCGGTCGCCGCGGGTGGGCACGACCTCGCGGACCACACTCCGGGCATCGATCAAGTTGACCAAATACGACGCGGCGCGAAACGGGTTGAGCACGGCATTGCCGATGATGATCGGCTCGACGGGCGTCTTGGTATCCTCGTGCAGCCGCGCCATCAGCACCGACAACACGCACGCACTCGCGAGCACGCTGGCAAAATACCACTGGAAAAGTCCCGCATCGATGCCCGGAGCGCCGTCGACTCCCGGATGCTTGAGCACGAGGCCCCACAAGATCGGCGCGCAACCGCCGATGCACGCGGTCGCCGCGCCATGGATCGACACGAACAGCGCGCGCTCGGCGGGCGGAGTGACCTTGGGAAGGTAGTTGAGGTTAGCGATATTCCACGAGACGGCGCCGAGACCGACCACAAAGTAGATCGCATACATCGCGAACATTTCACCCAGCAGGTGGCGCAGAAACAGCCACCACGCGACGGACACGAGCGCCGTGAGGCCGAGCGTCACGAGGAAGAAAGGTTTCGCCCCCGCGGTATCGATACGCCGCCGCAGTAACCACGCACCGACGATCACGCCGCAGTAGCGGAGCACCTCGAACTGCATGATCTGGCCCGGCGTGAGGTGCGCGCCAACTTTGAGATAGTAGGCCGCAAACGGCGGAATGGGCGTCGTAATCACCGCATACCACACGGCCAACCAGAGGTAGTCGCGAAACGGTGACGGCGAAAACAGGTGGCGCGGCGTATCGCGGAGCACCGAGCCGAGGCTAATCGCCGCGGGGCGCGGAATATCGGGGAGCTGTTTCAGCGAGTAGTAACTGAGCGTGGAGCCAAGCAGCGCGATCACGTATTGCGCGAGCAATGCGGTGTAGATCGGCAGAAGTGCGAATAACGCCGCGCAGGTTACGAGTGTGCCGACGCCGGCGATGCCGGAAAAAAACTGGTCGCTCGCGAAGTAGCGTCCGCGCACTGCTGGCGGCAGCAGCCCCAGGAACCAGGTCGTCATCGCGGCCGCGCCGATCGAGCGGAAGAGGCAGAAAAAAAAGACGCTCCACGTGAGCGTCGCGACCATCCACGGACGCCCCGTCGCGGGCGCGAGCACGGCCAGCCAAATGGGCACCGCGAGGAAAAAACTGCGGGCCGCCCAGCCGCCGAGCGAGAGACGCTTGAAGCCGTAGCGCGGCAACAGGGCCGTCGCCGCCACCTGCACCGGCGTGAGCAAAAACACGAACGAGTAGGCCAAGCCGACTTGAAACGACGACGCGCCGAGCTGCTCGGCGAAGAGCACCATCGGCGTGCCGATGCCGATCTGCCACGTGAGCGCGTTGAAAAATCCGAAGAGCAGACCGGCGCGGTAGGGCGCAAGCTCGGGGTCGGATTTGGCGGTGGGAAAGAGGGAAGGCATCGAACGCCGGGAGGCCGTGTAGCGGAAACCGTGCGGTTTTTCGAGCGGACGAAACGCTCCCGCGTTCCGCGACCGGAAACGCGCGAGAAGACCGGCGCGCCTACTTCAGCAGTTTCTTCCAGCGCGCAAACTGGCGGGCGACCTGCGTCGGGCCGGGCATGCCGGTGCCGGTGCGTTTCGCCAGTGCGCGCTTGAGATCGAAGACGTCGACCCAGTCGGCGCCGAAGGCCGCGTGGATTTTCTGCACTTCGTCGGTGGGCAATTGGTCGAGGGCGACGGCGTTTTTCTCCGCGAGACGGACGACTGCGCCGACAGCGTGGTGCGCATCGCGGAACGGCACGCCTTTGAGCACAAGGTAGTCGGCCAGATCGGTCGCGAGGAGCGCGGGATCGGCGACCGCCGCGGCACAACGCTCGCGGTAAAACATCATTCCGCCGAGCGTGCCCGCGAGCACATCGGCACAAATCGCCGTCTGGTCGAAGCTGTCGAAGACCGGTGGTTTGTCCTCTTGTAGGTCGCGATTGTAAGTGAGCGGCAGGCCCTTCGCGAGGGTGAGGAGCGTGTGGAGGTTGCCCTGCAAACGGGCGGATTTGCCGCGGAGGAGTTCGCAGGAATCGGGATTCTTCTTTTGCGGCATCAACGACGACCCGGTGCAAAACGCGTCGGGCAGTTCGATGAATTTGAACTCGGCGCTGCTCCACAGAATGAGGTCTTCGGCGATGCGGGAGGCGTGCACACCAAACGTGGCGCACGCCGCGGCGAACTCGATGAAGAGGTCGCGGTCAGCGACGGTGTCCATGGAGTTTTGGGTGACCTGCGGGCGGCCCTTCGCATCGACGAAACCGAGAGCCTTCGCGGTGAATTCGCGGTCGATGGGCAGCGTGGTGCCGGCGATCGCGCCGGAGCCGAGTGGGCACCAGTTGGCGTGCGCGGCGACATCGGCGAGACGCGCGCGGTCGCGGTCGAGCATCTCCATCCACGCGAACAGGTGGTGCGAGAGAAAGACCGGCTGAGCGCGTTGCAGGTGGGTGTAACCGGGTATGAGCACGTCGCGGTTGGCCTCGGCCACGGCGAGGAGCGCGCGCTGGGCGCCGAGGATTTTTTCGCGCAGGACGGCGCAGGAGGCTTTGAACCACAGGCGCATATCTGTCGCGACCTGGTCGTTGCGGCTGCGGGCCGTGTGCAGTTTCGCAGCGGCGGGTTCACGCTTGGTGAGCGCCTGCTCGATGTTCATGTGCACGTCTTCGAGCTTGGTGTCCCACGTAAACTTGCCGGCGTGGACTTCGGCGAGAATGGCATCGAGGCCGGAGTGGATGGCGTCGCGCTCTTTGGCGGTGATGAGACCGACGTGCGCGAGCATGGCGGAGTGGGCCTTGCTGCCGGCGATGTCGAAGGGTGCGAGGCGGCGGTCGAACGAGACCGACTCGCTAAACTGAAGCATCAACTCGGCGGGGCCCGCCGTGAAACGACCACCCCAGGTCACGTGAGAGTTTTTCTTGGCCATAAGGGCGACGAGATGACGGTCGGTCGCGGCGTGGTGCAACGCGAAAGAGGGTTGCCGGCGAAGTGCCCCCGCGCAGATTCGCGCCATGATTCGCCGCCCGTTCGCCGTCTTCGTTTGCGCACTGGGGCTGCGGCTCGCGATGTGCGGCGCCGAGGCCCCGTTGAGCACCTTCGACCACGTCGCGATCGCGCCAACCAAGACCTCGATCTACATAGGCTCCGTGGCGATGACGATGCCGACCTTTGTGCGCAAAAACGGCACCTACGAATCGAGCTACGCCGCCAAGGTATTCCCCTATTTTTTCTCCAACGAGAAGGGCACGCTCGCCATCGCGCTGACCGACGAGGCGCTCCGCAAACTCGAGCGCGGCGAACCCGTGGAGTTTTCCGGTCGCGCCGTGAACACGGACGGCGAGGAGCGCCGCATCGAAGGCAAAGCAACGCCCCACCCGACCGCCCACGGTCTCGAAGGGAAAATCAAGGTGCGCGTGTTTGTGTCGAAGCGGATCGAGCTGATTTTCAACACGAGCTACCGATTCGGGGAGCAATAGGTGGCGCGCGCCAACGGCGTCGTGGCGCGAGGGTGCAATGCTCAAACCCAAAAACGAAAAACCGCCGGTCGTGCGACCGGCGGTTGAAAGAGACGCAGACGAAGCGGAGCGGCGCTTAGAACTGGCCGGTGATGCCGAACTTCAACGCGCGCGGCACGATCCACTGGGAACGCACGCGCGTCTCGTTGAAGATATACTGACGGGGGCCTTCCTGGGCGATGTTGTTGACGTTCAGGAAGAGCGTGGCATCGGGCCGCACGCGGTAGCTGAAGCCGACATTCATCATCTTCCACGCGTCACGGTAGATCGTGCTGGTCGGCGTGGTCGTGCTGTAAACCGTCGGATATTTCCCCGTGTAGTTCATGTCGAAGGAGGCGCCGAATTTCTTGTAGGCGTAGATCAGGCCGGCGTTGTAAGCACGGGGAATAAAGCCGGCGACCTGACCGTTCTTCAGCTCGACCGTGCCGGCAAACTTACCGGACGTCTCAAGGTAGGTGTAATTGGCGCGGGCGGTGAGGCCCTTGAGGAGACCGGGCAGGAACGTGAGGCGTTCGCGCACTTCGACCTGAAGACCGTTGAGCTTCGCATCGCCGAGGTTCGCCGACTGGATAATTTCGTAGCCACTGTAGAGGCCGTCGAAACCGTTGTCCGGACCGTCGGGCACGAGCTGCCCAGAACGACCGGCGGCGCCGATGTAGTCGCTGATGTTCTTTCGATAACCGTGCAGGGTGAAGCTACCGGAATTGCTGAAGTAGTATTCGAGTTTCAGATCGATCGTGTCGGCGACCTGGGGCTTCAGAGCCGGATTGCCCATCGTGACTGTCGGAGTCGGAGTGGCAGTCGGATTTGGGCTCGGGGCGGCGACCAAGTTGGCGAGCGCCGGGCGACCGTAGGTGTTGGACCAACTGGCGCGGGCCTTCAGGTTCTTCGTGATGTCGTAGGCAAGGTGGAGGCTCGGGAAGAATTTATGGTATCCGCCGTCCCGCGAAAGACGGGCGAAGTCCATGGCGGCGCGTTTGAAATGATCGGGCTCGACCGTGGTCGCGGTCGTGCGGGCCCGGAAGTAGGTGAACGTATCGGTCTCGACCCATTCGCCGCGAATGCCGCCGACCACCGTCAGACGGCCGAATTTGGTCTGGCCTTGGATGTAGGCGGCGTCGACCCCCTCCTCCATAATGCGGCGGTTGGTGTATTGCTGGGTCGCAGTGAAGTTCACGTCTTCATACCACAAGGCGGAGTTGCCCAAGGTGGTGCTGATCGCAGCCGGATCGACCACGGGAAGGCGCTGGCCGCCGTTGAGCCGCTCGAACTCGGTGAGAGGCATAAGTCCGGACGTGGGCAGCACGGTGCCGACGACACCATACCAGCGACGGGGATAGACCGGACGGTTGTTCACGCGGCGGTTCACCGTATCGAGACCGGCTTTGAACGTGATCGGATGGGAGGTGGGGAGGAGGTAGGAGGCATTGATGGTGCCGGCCACTTCGTTGGTATCGGTCACGGTGTCGCGCTTATTAAACACGGTCGAGGTGATCGGCACCGGCTGCAGACCGGTGTTGGCGGCGGTGATGACGAAGGGGGTGTAGCTCGCGATATCGTAGACGCTCACTCCGCCCGTTTGGGTGAAAACCTTCCCCTGCAGATTGGAGTTATCGAGGATGAAGCCGACGGCGCCCTTCGTGCGCATGGCGACGGTGCCGTTCTCGCGTTCGCGACCCGCGCCGGAATCCCAGTGGGTGTTACTCCAACGGTAGGCGTGATCGATCTTCAAGCGGCCAAAGTTATGATCAAAGGTCAGCGTGCCCGTCGGGTTCTTGCTGGTGAACGAATAGCGCTGCGGGTTGAGGCGCATCTGCGCCGCACCGACCACAACGCCGCCAGGCTGCAACGCGGTGTTGTTAACCGGGAGAATTTCGATGCGGTTGGCCGTGTAGCCAGGCGCGATCGCGCCGTTCGGGTTGGTCGCCGAGTTTACCGTAAGATTGGTGGAGACCCAGGGATTGACGGCCGTGTAGTTAAAGAACGGCTCGGAACCGGCGTTGTAGAGGAAGCGCAGCGAAGCCGTCGTCGACTGCGAAAGGCGATAGTCGGCCCGCAGGCTGACCGCGGAAAGGAAACGGTCGTTGAAACCGCTCGTGCGCGTGTAGTCGCGCAATTGGGCAACACCCGTGGTGGCTTCATAAAGATTCGTATCCCAATTGTGGGGATTGATGACCTCTTGGTAAGAGGCACTGACGACGATACCCAAGTTGCGAGTGCCACCCATCACATCGAGAATCTGCGTGTAGGTCGCGCTAAAATCGGGACGCATCGGGCGCTCGGCCACGGCGGCGTTGCGATCGGACCACGAAGGGAAATAGCGGACAGAAGCGTTGTAGCTGCCGCGGCTGCGTTCGGACATCGCCAGAGGCGAGCGGGTCTTCAGGTTGACTTGGCCGCCGAGCGAGTCGGCGCGTTTGTCTGGGGTCTGGCCGCTGATGATTTCGATCTGCTCATACATCGAGCCGGAGAACGAGTGCAGGGTCGCCGTGCGGCCATCACCGCCGACGCCGGTGGTGGACATACCGTCCACATTCAGGCGGGTGTAGCTCGAAGGCTGGCCGCCGATGCTGATGTTGTTAATCAACTGATCTTCGTCAGTCGTGAAGGTGATGCCGGGGAGGCGCGAGGCGAGTTCACCGACGTTTTGCGTCGGGAGGATGCCCCACTCGTCGAAGGCGGTGACGTTTTTCACATTCAACGCATTCCGCTGTTCGGTGAGCGCGAGAGCCGAACCTTCTTTCACGCTTTCGACAGTAAACGCCTGCATCGTGACGACATCGGAAGTCTTGAGTTCCAAATTCACTTGGCTCGGCGAGCCGCTGCTGACGGTGACCTTTTGGCGGCCTTCATTGAAACCGGAGTAGGTCACCACGACATCCACCACGCCGGCCGGCACGCCGCTCATGACGAAGCGACCGGAATTATCGGTGAACTCGACGAGGTTGAGCGACGGTATCGACACCGTCGCACCCTGGAGCGCGTTGCGTGTGCTCGCGCTGGTGACCGTGCCGGAAATCGAACCGGTGGAGGTGGATTGAGCCTGGGCCGCTGAGACGGCAAAGGCTCCGAGGAGGACAAACAGGCTGATCGGCGAGCGCCACAGCCAGGCAATCATGCTGGTAACACGGGAGTAGTTCATGGTTTGGACAGAGTTCACGGCAGGCAGAAAGTAGGACCGCTGCTGCCGAAGTTGCTGGGTTGAAGTCGTGTCATATGACTCCGAGGCCGGGCAAGTCCATGATTATCTTGGGGCAGGATCCACGCCGTCGACTCGATGTGAAGATGTGCTGGCCTGCGGGCGACGAGGTCGGCAATTCTTCCGACCACTCCGATGCAAGCCGTCCCCTCCCGCCCTGCCGCGTCGCAATCACTCCGTGCCGTTTGGCGTAAATTCACGCTCGCTGCGTTCGCGCTCGCGGCACTCGCCGGCAACGCCATCGCGGCCAACGCCCCGTTCAAACCCGAGAAGCTCGCCGCCATGGACACCGCGGTCGCCGAGGCCATCGCCACGAAAAAAATTCCCGGCGGCGTGCTCTGGTTCGAGCGCGACGGCCAGATCTACCGCAAGGCCTACGGCCAACGGGCACTCTCACCCACGGAAGAGGCGATTAGTGAAGACACCATCTACGACGCCGCGTCGCTCACCAAAGTCATCGCGACCACGACCGCCGTCATGCAGCTCGTCGAGCGCGGCAAACTCGACCTCGATGCGCCGGTCGTGCGCTACCTGCCGGCGTTCGCGCAACACGACAAGAGCGCCGTCACTGTCCGCCAGCTCCTCATGCACAACTCTGGCTTGCGCCCCGATGTGGACACGAAGCCCGTCTGGTCCGGCTACGCGACCGGCGTCGATCTCGCGTGCAAAGAAAAACTCCGCAGCCCGCCGGGCAGCACCTTTGTCTACAGCGACATCAACTTCATTATCCTCGGTGAACTCGTGCGCATCGTCAGTGGCCTCCGTCTCGATGCCTACACGGCCAAGGAGATTTTTCAGCCGCTCAAGATGGTCGACTCCGGCTTCCTGCCGCCCGCCGCTAAACTTCCCCGCGTCGCCCCGACCGAGCTCACCGAAGGCAAGATGCTCCGTGGAGTCGTCCACGACCCCACGACCCGCTTCATGGACGGCGTCGCCGGCCACGCCGGACTTTTCACCACGACGACTGACCTTGCCCGCTTCTGCCGCATGATCCTCGGCGGCGGGCAACTCGACGGCGTCCGTATCCTCAGTGCTGCGACCGTGGCCGAGATGACCCGCGTGCAAAACGACGGCTCCGACCGCCGCGGCCTCGGCTGGGACATCGACTCCCGTTTCTCCGGACCGCGCGGACGCTGGTTTCCCGCCGGCGCTTCGTTTGGCCACACTGGCTTCACGGGCACGAGTGTCTGGATCGATCCGGCCGCGCGCTCGTTCGTGATTTTTTTCAGCAACCGCGTGCACCCCGAGGGCAAAGGTGACGCCAGCCCCCTCCGTCGCACGCTCGGCACGCTCGCCGCCGAAGCGATGGGTCGCGACGCCGGCGTCGTGCTCAACGGCATCGATGTCCTCGTGCGCGAAGATTTCGCCCGCCTCCGCGGCCTCCGCATCGGCCTCATCACGAATCACACCGGCCGCGACCGCGATGGCCGCGCCACGATCGATCTATTGCACTCCGCGAAGGACGTGAAACTCGTCGCGCTCTTCAGCCCCGAGCACGGCATTCGCGGCGTGGCCGACGACAAAGTCGGCGACTCCATCGACGAGAAAACGAAACTGCCCGTTTACAGTCTCTACGGCGAATCGCCCCCGCGCTCCCAGTTCGCCTCCGCCGCCGACTACGACATGGCCGTCATCCGCGCCCGCGCACCTAAGATGGAGCAGATGCGCGACCTCGATGCGCTCGTCTTCGACATTCAGGACATCGGTGCGCGCTTCTACACCTATTCCGCCACGCTCGGCACCGCCCTCGAAGCCGCCGCGCTCGCGAAGAAAAAATTCATCGTGCTCGATCGCGTAAACCCGATCCGCGGCGTCGGCGTCGAAGGCCCGGTCATGACGCGCCCGCCGAGCTTCATCGGTTTCCACCCGATGCCCGTCCGCCACGGCATGACCCTCGGCGAACTCGCCCGCATGTATAATGCGGAACGCAAATTCGGCGCCGACCTCACCGTGGTCGCCTGCGAAAACTGGACCCGCGACCAATGGCTCGATCAGACCGGCCTCCCGTGGGTCAACCCGTCGCCCTCCATGCGCAGCCTCACCGCGGCGACGCTCTACCCCGGCCTCTGTCTCCTCGAAAGCACGCAGCTCTCGATGGGTCGCGGCACCACCAAGCCCTTCGAACAAGTCGGCGCTCCGTTCGTGGACGGCGTGCGCCTCGCCGAAGAACTCAACCGTGCCGGCATCGTCGGTGTGCGCTTCGAAGCGGTGAAATTCACACCCCTCCCCGCGCTCTATCCCGGCCCCGCCGCGCAATTGAAATACCGCGACACCGAGTGCGGCGGCGTGCGCGCCATCCTGACCGACCGCGCGAAATGCCCCGTCGTCGACATCGGCATCGAGCTGGCCCTCGCGATGCAGCGCCTCTACCCCGACAAATTCAAAACCGACACCATGGCCCGTCTTCTCGCCGCCGACGAAACGCTCGCCGAAATCAAAGCCGGCCACACCACCGCCGCGATCAAAGGCGCGTGGTCGCAACGTCTCGCCGAATTCGAACGCCGTCGGGAGCCCTTCCTGCTCTATCCGGTGTCTGCGCGGCGATAGTTTCGCGCCTGTCCGCGGCAGCCCTTCGCCTACGGCTCCTCGCGCCATTTGACATCGCCGATTTTCTACCGACGAATCTGTCCGCATGTCCAAACGCGCCGTCCTCCTCGTCAACCTGGGTTCGCCTGATTCCACGTCGGTTCCCGACGTGCGGCGCTATCTCCGCGAATTCCTCGGCGACGAGCGCGTGATCGACTTGGCTTCGCCGCTCCGGTTCGCGCTGCTCGAAGGCATCATCCTCCGCACGCGCCCCAAGAAATCAGCCCACGCCTACGAGCAGATTTGGACGAAAGCGGGCTCCCCACTGATCGTTACCTCGAAGGCCGTCCAAACGAAACTTGCCGCGCAACTCGGCTCGGCTGCTCCCGTTTACCTTGCGATGCGCTACGGCACGCCGTCGATCGCCTCCGTCATCGGCCAGATCATCGCCGACGGCGTCGACGAAATCCTCCTCTTTCCTCAATACCCGCACTACGCGATGTCCTCGTGGGAGACCGTCGTCGTGAAGGTCTACGAAGAGGCCGCCCGCCAATCGCCCAAACTCCGGGTCGACAGCGTGCAACCATTCTACGCCGACACCGACTACATCGAAGCCCTCGCCGCCGTGACTGCGCCCTACCTGAAGCAGCCGCACGACTACGTGCTCTTCAGCTATCACGGCATTCCGCAGCGGCACCTTCGCAAAGCCGACTCCTCGAAGGCCCACTGCCTCAAAGTCACCGATTGCTGCACGACGTGCTCGCCGCTCCACGCGACTTGTTACAAAGCCCAATGCCTCGCGACGACGCGCGGCCTCGTCGCCAAACTCGGCATTCCTGCCGACCGCCATTCGGTCTCGTTTCAATCCCGGCTCGCCGGCGAGCCTTGGCTCACGCCGTTTACCGACCACGTGCTCGCGCAACTGCCGCAACAGCACAAAAAGCGACTCCTGATCATCTGCCCCGCGTTTGTCACGGACTGCCTGGAGACGCTCGAAGAAATCCGCGGCGAGGGCAAAGAGACGTTCATCGAAGCCGGCGGCGAAACGTTCGAGCAGATCCCCTGCCTCAACGACCAACCGCCCTACATCGATTTTCTCGCCAAGCGCACGCGGGCTTGGCTTGCTAAAAACTAATTTGAGCGAGCTCCCCGCCAGCCGATCCACCGCCACCGCTCCGGGCGAACCTGCGCCCGCTGCTGTGCTGCTTCTCGACCCCGCGGGGCGGATCACCGGAGCCAATTCCTCCGCGCACCGGCTCTGGCAGACGCCGGAAAACAGTTTGGTGGGCGAAGCGTTCGCCGCGCTCTTCGCCTTCGAAATCGTTTCGAGCGACCCGGAATTCCTCGAGGCCCAGTGGGAAGCGTTGCTCATCAGTGCGCTCGACAAAACCGCCACGCTGTCTGCCCAGCCCCGCGACGCCGCGCCGCGCGATGTCCGCGTGCGCCTCGAAAAATCCTTCGGCTCCGCGCCCGGCTATATCGCCACCGTCCTACCGCCGGCCCCGCCTGCCGCGCCGCCGCCCAACTCCGACGACCGCGCCGCCGCCCTCGCCCTGCTCGCCGACAAAGGCGCCGCCGGCTTCTTCGATCTTCATCTCGCCGCCGGCCGTATCCGTTTTTCCCCCGCCTGGAAAAAAATCGTCGGCTACACCGATGCCGAGCTCCCCGACACTCTCGCCACGTGGCATCAGTTGATCCACCCCGAGGATTCCGCGGCCGCACCCGACAAAGTGGGCAAGAAACTCACCGTCGGCGCGCGCTCCTTCAGCGTCGAGTTCCGCATGAAGCACCGCCGCGGCCACTGGATCTGGGTCCAGTGCGTCGGCGTTCAAACGATGTCCGCCGCCGGCGAACTCGAACGTGTCGTCGGCCTCCACCTCGACATCACCGACCGCAAACAACTCGAAGAAGAATCCCTAGCCAACGACGCGCGCCTCCAGGACCTCAGCGGCACCGGTCCCCTCGCCGCCTTCGAGCTCGATTTCACCAACGGCCTCTTCTGGTTCTCACCCGCCTGGGAAAAACTCCTCGGCTACGACGAGGGAGAGCTCGCTCCCGCAGCCGCTTCCTTCACCGCTGCCCTTCCGCCTGAGGAAGCACCCGGCGGCCTTGAAGCGTGGCTGCTCACGCGCTCGCCCGGCCACCACTCGTTTGCCGAAGCGCTCCGCCTCCGCGGCAAGGACGGCCGCCCCGTCCCCGTGCTGTTCGGCGCACTCCGCTCCCTCAATCGCAAACGCGACCTCGCCCGCGTCGTCGGTTTTGCCGTCGCGCTTCCGTCCGATGTGTCAGCGTCCGTATCGCCCGACAACAACGCCATCCCGCCCGTGCTCGTCGCCGAAGCCTTCAGTTCGCTCGCCGAAGCCGTGCTCATCACAGATGCGCGCGGCAAAATCATTTTCGCCAACTCCGCCGCCACTCCCCTGCTCCGCCTCTCGCCCGAGGCGATCCGCGGCCAATCCGTCGGCGATCTTTTCCACCTCGTAAACCGCGAGAGCGGCCGCCCCGGCGACGATCCGGTCGAGCGCGCGCTCACCGCCGACCAACCGCTCCCGCTCATCGGCGCCGACGCCCTCACCTCTCCGGTCGACGGCGAACCACCGACGCCCATCGTGTGGACCGCCCGCGCCGCCTTTGGCTCCGACGGCAAACCGCGCGGTGTGGTCATCGTGTTCCGCGACCCCGAACAGATGACGCTCACACCCGAGGAGCTCGTAAAAGCCAATCGCTTCGAGAGCCTCGGCCTTCTCGCCGGCGGCATCGCCCACGATTTCAACAATCTCCTGACCACGATTCTCGGTGGCGTTTCCCTCGCGAAAGACAGCAGCGACTACACCGCTCTTGGGAACGCCGACGAAGCGTGCATCACCGCCAAGGGCCTTACGAAACAACTCCTCGCTTTCGCGAAAGGCGGCACCGGCACTCAGGCGATTTGCGGCGCCAAAGAAATTCTCGACGACTCCTGCAAAATTGCCGCCGCCGCCTCCAGCGCCGAGATCGTCCGCGATTTCCAGGAGAACGCCGAACCCGTCGAAGTCGACCGCGCGCAGATTCTCCAGGTTTTCCAAAATCTCATCGTCAACGCCCTCCAGGCGATGCCACCGCCGCCCCACCGGCCGCGCCTGAAACTTCGCCTCGCCAACGTCTCCCTCGCCGAAAACCAAGTGGCCTCTCTCCCGGCCGGCGACTACGTCGAATTCGAAGTCACGGACAATGGCAGCGGCATCAAACCCGAGCATCTCGGCAAAATCTTCGACCCGTTTTTCACCACGAAGAAACACGGCACCGGACTCGGCCTCGCGACCGTGCTTTCCATTGTGCGCAAGCACGGCGGCCAGATTGGCCTCAACTCCGAAGTCGGCGTCGGCACCGCGTTCACCGTTTATCTGCCCAAGGCCAACCAACCCGTCGTCGTGACCCGTCGGGGCGCCGCCCTGTCCTTCCGCACGGGCCGCGTGCTGTTCATGGACGATGATCCTAAAATCTCCGAGCTCACGGCCACCATGCTCAAAGGACTCGGCTACCTGTGCGATCTCGCGACGACCGGCGAAGAGGCACTCGCCCTCTACAAACGCTACGTGAACCTCGGCAAACCCCACTACGACGCCGTCATCATGGACCTCACCGTCGTCGGCGGAATGGGTGGCGAAGAATGTTTCAAAGAGCTCCTGAAGCTCGACCCCAACGTCCGCGCCATCGTCTCCAGCGGATACGACAACGACGACATGGCCCGCAAGTATCTTGAAATGGGTTTTTGTGGCTACCTCACCAAGCCCTATCGCGCCGCCGAACTCGGCAAACGTCTGAAGGAAGTGCTGGGTTGATCCCACGCTCTTCCGCTCCTCCCTATGAGTCTCGCCGGCAGTCAGCAAAAAATCTTCCTCCGTCTTCTCGCCGCCCTGCGCCCCAACTGGCACAGCGACGTCAACCTGCCGTCCGGCATCTCCGAACTGTTCGCGGCCAACCGCTCGTTCGGCTCCCGCGACCGCCGCCTGTATCGGGAACTCATCTACACCACGCTGCGCTTCCTCCCGTGGATCGAGCCGCTGCTCGACACCGATCCTGCCCGCGCCGTGAAAATCGTCGCTTGGCTCGCCGCCGATCTGCCCGCCACCCGCGCCTATCGCACCGCGCACTGCGGCGATTGGCCGCCCTGCCCGCCCACCGTCGCCGCCAAAGCCGTCCACCTCGGCACCAATGCCGACGCCCTCCTGCCCGCGTGGCTCCAGCGGCACTGCGCCGAAGCCGGTGTCTCGCCCAATCTGGATACGCTCCACACGCGCGCCCCGCTCTGGTTGCGGCTGAACACCCGCGACACCGCCGCCCTCACCGCCGAGTTTACCGCCAAGGGTTGGCCCACGCGGCCGTCGGCCGTCTTGCCGTCCGCTCTCGAAGTCCTCGCCGAAGCCGACGTCACCAAATCCGATGCGTGGACACAGGGTCGCTTCGAGGTCCAGGACCTCGGCTCGCAATTGATCCTCGCCTCCGCCGGCATCGCGCCCGCTGGCAAGTGGCTCGACGCCTGCGCCGGCGCCGGCGGCAAATCGCTGCAACTGGCCGCCCTCGTCGGCCCCCACGGCCACGTCGATGCGCACGACATCCGCGCCGCCGCCCTGCGTGAGCTCGAAATCCGTGCCGCGCGCGCCGGCGCGCGCAACCTCTCCGTGCTGCCCGCCCTCCCCGCCACCGCCGCCTACGACGGCGTTTTGGTCGACGCCCCGTGCAGCGGCACCGGCACCTGGCGCCGCTCGCCGCACCTCAAATGGACGACGAGCGCCGGCGACATCACTCACGCCGCCGAAAAACAATTGGTCCTGCTCACCCAGTTTTCCGCGCTCGTGCGCCCGGGTGGACGCTTAGTCTACGCCACGTGTTCGCTCAGCCGCCTCGAAAACGAGGATGTTGTCGCCGCATTTCTCGCCGCACATCCCGACTTCACCGCCGAGCCACCGGCTCGCGCTTTCAATGCCACCCCACGCAGCATCGGCCTCGCGATTCTCCCCGCTGCGCACAACACCGACGGCTTTTACGTCGCGTCGCTGCGCCGAAAATAAACGTCTCGCACAGCTGCACGGCACGTCCAAACCGGCGCGGCACCGCGTCAGTCGACCTTCACCGCCACGTAGTCGCCGCTGAAGGTCGCGACTTTCTTCCCGCCGCAACACAGCTCGGCGGTCACCGCGATCCGCGCCTTACGATGTCTCGCCAGCGTGCGGAGAAACTTTTCCACCGTGGCGGCCGGCGGCGCCGCACAGCTCGCTTCGAAATCGTCCGTGATCGGCTCCAGATAGGCCATCGAGTTTCCCTGAATCACCAGCCGCGACGGGTGGCCGGCGTGTCGCAGCGCAAAATGCAGCCACGTCCACGCCGACAAGATCGCCACCGCCGACGCGCTGCCGCCAAAGACCGTCGCGCGATGATTGATATTCGGCGCCAGCGGTGCGCGCAGAGTCGCTCCGCTATCATCGCACCCCATCACTTCCACGCCCATCGCCGCAGAGATCGGGATGTGCCGATGAAGATAGGCCTGCACGTCGGCTTTGGTCATAAAAAAGGCGCGTTGTTTTCAACGCGCCGGTTCTAAATTTTCGACCCGAATTACGCGGTCGGTTCCGTGGGTTTCGGCGCTTCTTCGGCCGGGGCCGCCGGCGTTTCCGCCGGTGCTTCCAGTGCCACTTCCGTCGCGACCGGCTCGGCCGCTGGCGTCACGACTTCGGAAACGGGCGCCGCTTCGACGACCGCCGCAGCTTCCATCGCGGGAGCCGCTTCGGCCGCAGCCACCACCGGCTCAGGTGCCGACGGCGGAATCTCCGGGAAATTCTCCGGGTCGTGCTCTTCGCCTTCGACCTCTTTCTTGCGCGCCTCGACCATCGGCGGCGGCGCAAAGAGCCGTCCGTCGATGAACTCGGTCACATAGCCTTCGCGCACGAGCCACACGAGGTCGCCCTGCATACGGGCTAGCTTCGCGCGTTCCTCGATCGTCAAAGTCGGCTCGGGCGCGGCCGGAGCCACTGGAGCGGGTGCCGCCTCGGCGGCTGGAGCCGCACCGTCTGCCGCAGGTGCGGGTGCCGGAGCCGCCTCCGGAGCTTTCACCGGCGCGGGCAGCGTGATACCGAGGAACTTCGTGGGCAACTCGCTCGCCCGGATCATCGGGTGTCCCTCTATGAATGAGATGAGCGCGCCGATCGAGTCGGCAAAGGTCTGGCCGGGCACGCGGAACTTGCGCTTCACCGCGCACACATACGAGACGCCCTTCGAGCCCTTCTTGAAGATCGTGAAATGCTCGCGACGCAGACGACCGCGGAGGGCGTTCGCCGTATCGAGCGGGAACTTACGCTGGCGCTCCAGCGCACCCTCGATCGCGCGGCGGATTTCGCCGGGCGGCATCGTCTCGGCAATTTTCCCGTGGAAACGAGCGCTCTCCGTCGTGCGCACCACTTTGTCGCGCGCTTGGGTGAGCAAGAAAACGCGTGCGTCTTCAAGCGAATCGAAGGTCGGCGCGACGGGGGCCGGCGCGGCCTCCGCGGCGGGAGCTTCCGCACCCTCGGCGGGCGCGGCTTCGGCCACCGGCGCCGCCGCTTTGGCGGGAGCCGCGACGAGTTTCCACGTGTAGCGCGTGGTCTTCTTCATCTTCTCCAGCCACTGGTTCACGACTTCCGGATCGCGGATCGTCTCGATCCGGCTGCGGAACGCTTCCAGCGACATCCGCGCAACCTTGGCTGCGTGATGCTGCTGCACGATTTGTGCGTAGCGATGGTAGTTCGGCGGCCCGAGCAATTCCCCGGTGATGCCACACTTGTTGATAACTTGATAGTTGCCCTTTGGCGGATCGACCTCGACCTCGGCCTTGTCGAAAAACTTGTCGAGATGGTTCGAGAGCACATGGCCCACGGCCGCTTCGTCGCTTTCAAACGGCAACGCGTCGGGCACCGAGATATGGAAAACCGACTTGGCCTGCCGGGCGCCCGCATCACCCGCCGGAGCGGCGGACTCAGCCGTGGGCTTGCGCGCGACGACGACGACGAAGCGGTCCGTTTTCGCGACGACCGTCCGCGCGATTTCGAACAGCTCAATCGTGCGGCACGATTTGCGGATCGTCTGCACGAGCGTGTTGAAGCTAGTGTCTTCCGGATAAAACGTAACGGCGAAATACGGGCTGTCGTAGGGACCGTAAGTCGGGCGCTCCTGCGGCTCACCGCGACCGCCACCGTAGCGAGGACCGCCCCCGCGATAGTCACCACCGCCAGCGGGACCGTCACGACGCGGACCGCCGCTGTAGCCACCGCCGCCTTCGCGACGCGGACCACCGCCACCGGTATACTCGCGACGCTCTGGGGCTCCGCCGCCAGGGCCGCTGGGCGCAATCGGCGCACCGTCACCTGCACCCGCCGGCTTGCGGAACGTGCGGCGATCACGATTGCCCGGCGCACCGCCGGGGCCGTCGCGACGATCATCGCGGCGTGGCCGGTCCGAGCCGCCTTCGCGGCGATCGGACGGGGACGATTTGTCCTGCGTCCATTGCGTGCCGAAGCTGAAACCCTGGAGTTGGGTCAGATCGAGTTTATTGAAATCCACGGGGGGATTTTCCTTGGGAGCGTTGTCGTCCATGTAGTCCGAAAGTCCCGCCGGAGCGGGACGAAGTTAGCTGATTGGTGCTTGGGCCGTTCGTAATCGCCGCGGAGTGTCCACGGCCCGCAGGCCCACTGGCAAGCAGTTTCCCGGCCGCTTTCGGAGGTTTAACACCCCAGAGACAGGCGCACCCGTGGCGCCCTTTTGACGAAAAATCTCGCTCATCAGCCGGCAAGATCGGCGTTGCGACCTTGATTTCAACCCCACCGGGCTCAAAACCCTCAACCGCCCGCCCGCCCGTATTTCCCTCTACTTTTATGAAAGCACTGCTCCTCACCGCCCCCAGTAAACTTGAGTTCGTCGACTTCCCTGCCGCGACCCCTGCCGACGACGAAGTGCTGGTGCGCATCCACGCCTGCGGGATCTGCGGTAGCGATATTCACGGCTGGGATGGCTCCACGGGACGCCGTCAACCTCCTCTCATTATGGGGCACGAAGCCTCCGGCGAAATCGCCGCCATCGGTCCCCGCGTGCAAAAGTGGCGTGCCGGCGACCGCGTCACCTTTGACTCCACCATTTACTGTGGCGTCTGCCGCTTCTGCCGCTCGGGCCAGATCAACCTGTGCGAAAACCGCCGCGTCGTCGGCGTCTCCCCTACTGAATATAAACAACACGGCGCCTTCGCTGAATACGTCGTGGTGCCCGAGCGCATTCTCTATCGTTTGCCCGATGCCCTGCCGTTCGACCAAGCCGCGATGATCGAGCCCGTCTCGATCGCAGTCCATGCGGTGCAGCGCATCAAGATCGCCGCCACCGACACCGCCGTCGTCGTCGGCAGCGGCATGATCGGCCTCCTCGTAATCCAAGCCCTCCGCTGGGCCGGCGCGAAACGCATCATCGCCGTCGATCTCGCCGAAAACCGCCTCGCCCTCGCCCGCCAACTCGGCGCCACCGACGCGCTCAACCCCGCCACGACCGACGTCGCCGCCGAAGTCACCCGGCTCACCGAAGGCCTCGGTGCCGATGTCGCCTTCGAAGTCGTCGGCGTCACGCCCACCGTGAATCTCGCCCTCGCCGTCCTGAAGCGCGGCGGCAGTTGCGTGCTCGTCGGCAACCTCTCGCCGAAGACCCAGGACTTCCCGCTGCAAGCCGTCGTTACTAAAGAGCTCACCGTGACCGGCACCTGCTCCAGCGCCGGCGAGTATCCGCTCTGTCTCGATCTGATCGCCCGCGGCGTCATTGACGTAAAACCGATGATCGAAACTGTCGCCCCACTCGAAGACGGCGCCGCTTGGTTCACCAAACTCAGCGCCAAGGACGGCGGGAAGTATATGAAGGTGATACTGTCGCCAACACCGGAGCTTACGAGACATACCTCGCGGACGTGAGGCGTATACGCCAGCCGCACTGTCCACAGAAGCAAATGCGGGTAAACAGGCAGTTGAGGTGATGATGCAGGCCACGCCAGGAGCAGCCTTCCTAGCGAGCGAAGCCGAGTTCCTCCTTCAACTGCTGGTGGCCCTGTTCGATGGCCCAGCGCTGATGGGCCAACCGGACCAGTTCCTCCAGGGAGGTGGCGGCAGGCAGATTGGACAGGTGATATTTGAAGGTGTCGTCGTCGAGTTGCTCAAGCAGCCACCATCGAGCGCTCCCCGGCTGTCGCCACAGCCTGCCGCGTTGGGACGCCTGCATGCGCACCGCGATGGCGCGCGCGCTGGCGCCATTCGCCCGGGACAGTCGCAGCGTTCGCCAGCGCTCCGGAGTTTGGCGAAGCTGGTCGCGCCACTCGACCATCGAGCACGCGTGCAGAGCGCGATCCAGCACCACGGCAGGCCGGCGCCGGCGCCCTCGCGTCGCTGGCGGTATCGTCGCGACGGCGTCGGCCGGCCATGCGGCCACATTGCCGGGCGCCTGCACCACATAGGGTTCGCCGCGTTTTTCCAGCTCTGCTAGCAGGGCAGCACCACGCCATAGCCGGCTTCAAATACGAGGGCGTGGTAAGCCGGCAATTGGGGCTTCATCTCGTCGAGTAAATCGAGCGCGATCCGCCACTTCTCCTTGAAGCGCTGGGCTGCCGGCGGCACTCCCGCTTGGGTCATCCGCGCCACATTGTCCGTCCACGCCGCGGGCAAATACAACTACGCCGCCAGCGGCCAATGCAGGCCGGGACCGGCCCAATGCCACGTGACGATACTCTGGCAGTTCGCAATCTTGCCCAGCGCAACTGCCGCAGCAATTCGCCGACCTGTTTGGCTGACATCATGCACCGCAGCCCTCCCGATCGGCCATTATCACTGAAGCACTACTTAACGGAGTAGTGCTACTTCCGCGGCAACCTCGCCCCCACGCTCGGCACCGGCGAACTCATCGCCGATCCGCGCTTAGTGAATCCCGAGCTCGCCCCCGCCGTCGCCGATTTTCGACTTAGGGAAAACAGCCCCGCCATCGACGCCTCCCTCGTCGTCGCCTACGCCCCGCTCTTCGCCACTGTCGGCGCCTTCCCGCTCACCGCCGGCAGTCGCAACGCCGCCCTCACGCGCACCCTCGACGGCGCTTACACCACCCACGTCGCCGGCAGCGCCCCCGGCATCGTCCTCCTCGAAGCCTACGACACCCAGCCCGCCTCCGCCGCCCGCCTTGGCAACGTCTCCGCCCGCCACCACATCGGTGCCGGCGCTGACGCCCTCATCGCCGGATTCGTGGTGTCTGGCAACGGACACAAAGGCGTTCTTATCCGTGGCCTCGGCCCCGCACTCACCGCACTCCGGGTTCCCGGAGCCATCTCCGCCGCCCGCCTCGAAGTGTTCTCCGACTCCAGAGAAATCGCCGACAACGACGGCTGGGGCCCGTAGCTCGCGCCTGTGTTTTCCTGCGTCGGCGCCTTCGCGCTCCCCGCGCGCAGCGCCGATGCCGCGCTCGCCCTCACGCTCGCGCCCGGCGCCTACACCGTGCAACTCAGCGCCGCCGACGCCCGCACCGGAGAGGGGCTCTTCGAGATTTACGAACTGCCCTGAGCGCGCGCGTTGTTCATTTCCTCAACGCCGGATTCCTTCCGCAGCCGCCCCGGTTCACCACGGGGCGCTCTTAATTTGGGGTCACGGAAGCGGCGCCGTGCTTCGTCTTCAAGAGTGGCCCTGCAGTTCTTTCAACCGTGAACCCTCGTTATTTCCTCCTTCTGGGCGCACTTTCCGCGCTTTCCCTCCGCTCGCAGCCGTCTGCCCTGCCGCCTCCGCCCGCTGCCCCCGCGCCGCTGCCCTATCGCGTCGCCGCTCGGCTCTCCGACACCGCGGAACTCCTCACGCCCTCCGCGGTGCGCATCGACGGCTGGCTCGGCCACCGCATCGCCATTAACGAAAGCGTCCGCCTGCTCCACGTCGACATCGAGCCGTTGCTCGCCGGCTTCCGGCGAAAACCCGGCAGCCACCCCTGGATCGGTGAACACGTCGGCAAGTGGCTCCATGCTGCCACGCTCGCCTGGGCTAATACCGGCGACGCCGCCCTCCGCTCCAAGCTCGACCGCGTCGCCGCCGAGCTCATCGCCGCCCAGGAACCCGACGGCTACCTCGGCACCTACGTGCCCGCCCAGCGTTTCGATTTGTCGAGAGGCGCGGGCTGGGACGTGTGGTCGCACAAATACTGTCTCGCCGGGCTGCTCACCTACTACCAGTTCACCGCCCACGCCCCCGCACTCGCCGCGTCGCGCAAAGCCGCCGATCTGTTGATCGCGACGTTTCCCGCGAAGAAAAGTATCCTCGCCGCGGGTATGCATGTCGGCATGGCCGCCACGAGCGTGCTGGAGCCCATCGTCCTGCTCTATCGGCTCACCGGCGAAGACCGCTACCTCGCGTTCGCGCACTACCTCGTAAAATCGTGGGACGAACCCAATGGCCCCGGCATCCTCAAGATTCTGTTGGCGGAAAAACAGGTCCACAAGGTAGCCAACGCGAAAGCCTACGAAATGCTCTCGAACATCGTCGGCCTCTGCGACCTCGCCCGCGCCACGGGAGACAAATCGCTCATCGCCGCGTCGCTCCACGCGTGGGAAGACATCGTGGCCCGTCGGCTCTACCTCACCGGCACCGCCAGTCAGAAGGAGCACTTCGGGCCGGACCACGATTTGCCCAATAATGTCGCGGCTCATCTCGGCGAGACCTGCGTCACCACAACGTGGATTCAGCTAAACCTCTCGCTACTCCAACTCACCGGCGAGGCCCGCTTCGGCGATGAACTGGAGCGCTCCTTCTACAACCACCTCACCGCCGCGCAGCACCCCGCCGGCAACGACTGGTGCTACTACACCGCCCTCGAAGGTCGGAAACAATACGACGCCGGCATCACCTGCTGCCACTCCAGCGGACCGCGCGGACTCGCCCTCGCGCCGCAGGCCGCCTACTTGCGCATGCGCACCGATCGCGGCGACACCCTGCTCGTCAGCACTTTTGAAACGTCGCGTGCCACGCTCGCTCTCGGCGGTCAGGACGTAACCATCGAGCAGCAGAGCGGTTTTCCGCGCACCGGCGAGAGCGTGCTCACACTGCGGATGCCCAAGCCCGCCACCTTTACGATCAAAGTTCGTGTGCCCGCCTGGGCCGCGCCATTGACGATCGCCGGAGCCACCCTGCGCGACGGCTGGGCCGTCGTGCCTGCGCGCCAATGGAAAAACGGTGATCGCATCCCCATCAAATTCGCCCTCTCTGCCCGCCTCGTCACCGGCGAACACACCAACGCCGGCCGCGCCGCCCTCGCGTGGGGTCCCTTCGTTCTCGCCTACGAGCAAAAGGCCAATCCGGCACTACCCGCGCCGAGCCGTATTGGTTTTTCCACCACCGCCGTTCCCGCCGCTCCTCGGCCCGGCGAGCCGCTCACCTTCGAGTTGCCCGTCGTCGCAAGCGCTGGTTCTCCGGCCCAGCCCGCGAAGTTTCTCACCTTTGCCGATGCCGGCACGGACAAAGGCCAATTCCGCATCTGGCTCCGCGCGCCCGGCGTTGCCACCGCGCCGGTCGATTCGCTCCTGCTCGACGGCATGGAGAGCCGCTCGCGTCCCGGTAACCTCTCCGGCTCGATCAACGATGACGATTTTGGCAGCGTGGTCTGCACCTTCGATGGCCAGCGCGCCGATGAAGATTGGTTCGCGGTCACGCTCGACCGCCCGGTAACCGCCCGCCGCGTCGTGTTCACCCACGGAAAGAATTTTCACAACGGCGGCTGGTTCGACACCAGCGCCGGAAAACCGCGCGTGCAGGTCCGCCGCACCGCGACCGGCGCCTGGGAAACAATTGGCGAACTTGCCGACTACCCGGCGACGACTGCCGCAACCGCCTACCACCGGCGGCTCACCGCCCCCGACAGTCAGTTTACTTTGAAGTTGGCCACGCCCGAGACTTTCGTCGCCCTCCGCGTCATCGGCGTCCCCGCGTGCGGCGACCAACCGAAACAAGCCTTCTCGTCTTGCGCCGAATTGCAGGCCTTCGCCCACTGAACCGCGCCGGGCACGGAGCGCGCTGGTCCCAACGGCCTTCCGACGAGAGCCCACTCCGCCCCCTCCTACTCACTCCTGCGCCTCGCGCTCACCGCACCGCCCGACAATCCCCATGAAAAAAGCTCCTTCGCTCGTTCTTCTCGCAGCCCTCACGCTCGCCTCGCTCACGCCCGCCCAAGCGCAACTCGAGCTCACCCGCGCCGACTACACCGACCGCGTGAACGCGATCTGGCATGGCCAGCTGATCGCCGTATTTCTCACTTTGCCGTTCGAGCACAAGACGGCTGCCGTCGTGCCTGTGCGCAGCTTCCCGCGGCCCTTGAAGCAGGCGTGGGTGGACGATGATTGGTATTACGAAATGTGCGCGGTGCGCGGTTTCGAGAAATACGGCATCGGCATGACGGCGGACCAGCTCGGCCAACAGTGGCTCGACAACAACTGTGGCTCTTACGGCTCCAGCGCCGTCGCGCTAAGAAATCTCCAGCGCGGTATCAAGGGCTCCGACAGCGGTCACCCGCGCTACAACCGCCTCTGGTGGACCATTGGCCCCGTGTTCAGCGCCGATCTCTACGGCGCCGTCGCCCCCGGCATGCCCAACGTCGCCGCCCGCCTCGCCCGTGAACTCAGCAAGGTCAACGGCTACGCCGAGGCCGCCGACGGAGCGGTGATTTTCGCGGGCGCCATCAGCCTCGGGTTTGTCGAGCGGGACACCAGGGCCATTCTGCGCCAGTCGGTGCAACTGGTGCATCCAAGTTCCCCCTACCGCCAGTGTGTCGAGTCCGTCATAGCCATGGCCGAGGCCGGCCGCACCTTCGAGGAAGTCGTCGCCGCCGTCGAAGACCGCTGGCACATTGAGTATCCGGCCACCAACAACGCCGTGCCCAACGGCGGCATCTGCGCCGCCGCGCTCTGGTTCGGCGAAGGCGATTTCTGGAAGACCATCGATCTCGCGGCCCGCGCCGCCGACTTCACCGATACCGACAACAGCGCCGCGACGGCTATCGCCGTGCTCGCCGCCATGCACGGGATGAAAATCCTCCCGTCGGATCTCGTCACGCAACTCGGCGACCGGATCGTCGGGACCACCATGAACAAGGTCGTATTCACCCCGCCGGTCGACGAACGCATCTCCGACCTCGCGCGTCGCACTGCCGCCATCGGCGAGAAATTCATTCTCGCCCACGCCGGCCGCAGCGACGGCGAGCGCCTGCTCGTCACCACGCAGATCCCCCGCCCGCAGCCCGCCGAACGCTTCGTCCTCGGCGATCTCACGCGTTACTGGAATTCCGACTGGACGCTTGAGCGTGCGGGTTTTGGCGGCGATGGCGTCGGCGCGATGCCCGGCCTCCGCGGCATCACCGGCCTGGAGGGCGACATCCTGATGACCTATCCGCGCGACGAGGTGCGCGCCTGCCTGCTGCGCCGCACGGCTAAACTCAGTGCCGCGCCGCGCCTCACCTTCGAAGCAGGCAGCGAACCCGGTCGTGCGTGGGAACTCAGCGTCTACGCCGACAACAAGCTTCTCATCAAAGAAGTCATCAGTTCGACCACCGCGGAGCGCGCGTGGCGCACACTCGACGTCGACCTCAAAGAGTTCGTGGGCCGCGAAACCACCCTGCGCCTCTACCAACGTGTCCTCGTGCCCAACCGCACCGCCGGCAATGCCCTGTGGCGCAATCTCACGCTGAAGTAGCACCGGCCCGTCCCGCTCCCCTCCTTCCGCTTTCGCTCCACGCGCAGCCGGCTTTCGCGCGGATTTCGCCCGCCACCGCCGTCGCGTTCGCCGGCGCTCTCGTGACTCCCGCCGATTGGCGCAAGGCGCTCCTCGCCAATCGCACGCCCGCCGCCGAATTCGGCGGAATCGAATCGAGCGCTCCCGGCGCCGGCCTTCGCCTCGTCCCCGCCAACAGCCTGAGGCGCTCTTCGGTTTGCAGGCGGCACTCCTGAAGCAGATCCCGCTCAAACAGGGCGACACGCTCTTCATCCGCTTCGCCACCCGCTCGCTGCGGCCCGACGCGTCCACCGGCGTCACGAAACTTCGCGTCGGCTTCTCCAAAAACTCGCTCAACTGAGACAGCGCCTACACCGGCGAGAGCGGGCTCGGGGCCGACTGGCAGCGCTTCGGTATTCCTTTCACCTGTCGACAGGACTTCGCCGTCTGCGAAGCCCGCCTCAATTTCACCTATGGTTTTCCCGCGCAGATCGCCGAGATCGCCGACATGCAGCTCATCTGTTACGGCGCGGAGGTTTCACCGACGGCGCTGCCGAAAACCAAACGCTCCGCCGACCCGGTCGCGCCCGCGACGCTCGCCGCCGAGGTCACGCGCATCGGCACCATGCGTTCCGCGCTCGCGGTCGACGCCCCCGCCCCGGCCCATGGCCGCACTTGGCACGTCTCGCCCCAAGGCAACGCCGTCGGCCCGGGCTCGGCTGCCTCGACCTTCAAATCCATCCCCAACGCCCTCGCTGTCGTCAAACCCGATAACACCATTCTCGTCGCCGCGGACGACTACGTGGAACCGGCACCTGCTACGTGAACCAGAAGTCCGCGGACATTAACGCTGGCGAATTCACCGCCATCGAAGCGTCCGAAATTACCTTCATCAACAACCTCGCCTACGGCCGGCCGGAGAAGCGCGCCAACACTCAGGACGGCAGCACGGTCGTCATCTGGAGCCACAACCTTTTTGTTCACGCCGCCGATGTCCTGCTCCACGACGGCATCGTCGAGGCCGACCCGCGGTTCGTCGCGCCCGCATCGAGCGCGCGCTCGGAAAGTTTCCGTCTTCGCCCCGGCAGTCCTGCACTCGGCGCCGGACCTCCCTTCGTCGCGCCGCCCACCGACCTCGCCGGCGCGCCCCGACCGGCCAGCGGTTTGATCGACCTCGGGGCCTACCAACATCCCCGATGAACATCTGCGTCCCGTGCGCGTTATCCTCTCATGCGTCTCTGCTCAGGTCGGCTTCACAGCCGGAATCAACGCCGGTGCCGCATGGGAATGGGGGCTGAGCGCGGTAGGTCGGAAGCGACTGCCCGCGACGCGCGTAACAGACGCCGCGGTTTCGTGCTGCGCCCGCCATGGCGACGCGAGTGCAACGATTGCGCTGTCGGGTGGGTTGGCGAGCGGACCCTCACGGCGCGGCATACACTTCGACGAGCGCTTCGCCCGCGCCGGTCCCGGTGCCGCCGACTTGGACGGAGTAGGCACCCGGGGCGAGCGCGGCGAGCAAGGCGGCATCGCGACTGCCGGCGGCGTAGGAGAACGCCCCGACGGCGACGCGGGTATCTTCGAGCTGCGGCGCGAACGTGAAGTCGCTCCAGTTGTCATTCGACTGGAGTGTCGTGGGCCCGCTGAGGAGATCGAGGCGCGGATCGCCGAGCGCGCTGGTCACCCCGAAGGCCGCGAGAGCCGGGCCGCCACCGCGGACCAGCACCGGACGCGTGCCGCGGCCCTCGACGACGAGGCCGAGGAGGAGCGTCGCAGTGCCGGTGCCGGCGGCGCCGCGCACGGAAACGTTGCCGAGTTGCGCGGTGCGGACTTCGGGAGTGTCGGCATCGTAAAGTTCGACGAGCACGATGCCGCTGCCGGTGGCGGCGTCCACTTGCACGGTGTAGGCGCCGGGGGCGTCGAGCGTGGCGAGAAGCGCGGCATCCCGACTGGCCGAGGGAAACGGAAATGCGCCCACGCGGGCCGCGGTTTCGGCGATGCGCGCCGCGTCCCAGTCGTCATTGGACGCGACGAGGGTGGCGTCGCGGTAAAGGCGGAGTCGCGGATCGGCCAGCGCGCCGGTCAGGCCGAAAGCGGAAAGCGCGGGCCCGGCGGCGCGGATCAGCACGGTCTTGCGACCGGTGCCGGCCAGCGTGAAACCGGGGATAAGGATCGCGCCCGGGGCGAGCGCCGTGCGGCAGGAGAGGTTGACCAAGCGCGCGGCTGCAGGGTCGAGCGTGACGCGGGCGGAGGCAGACGTGACGGTGCCCGCGGGACTTGAGACACGCACGGCGTAGGTGCCGGTGTCGGCGGCCGAGGCGGCGGGACGGAAGAGCGCGCGACGCGTCTCGCCAACGAGGAGCGCGCCGTCGCGCGACCATTGATACGTGAGATCGGCCCCGCTGGCGGCGGCTTGGAGAAAGAAGGCTGCGCCCGGCGCGACGACGCGGTCGACGGGTTGCAGGGTGAGCGAGGGCGGATCGGGCGGGAGAAAGCGGACGTTGGTGGTGTGGCTGTTAAGCGTGAGACGGCTGTCGGCCGCGGAGAGGATGAGCTGACCACCCATCGTGAAATTCTTGAAGGTGATGTTGGAATAGGGGCGTGTCGCGGAGCCGGTGAGGTAGCCCTCGTCGGGGAGGCGTTGGTCGAGGCTGATGTTTTCAAACAGCACATTGCTGATGCTGGCATCGCAGTCCGTGGTGTTGAAATTCACGAAGCGGACGGCGTTGTAGCTCGAGTTGTTGGAATTGCCGGGGCGGCGGCGTTCTTCGACGCGGACGTTGCGCACGGTGATATTGTTGATGACGCGCGTGGCGCTCCCCGAGGCCCAGATCACTTCGGGCGAGCCTTCGCGGCCGATTTGATCGATGCCGTCGAGCGTGAGTTGGTCGATGGCGGGGAACGCGCCGAGAATCGTGTGAAGCAGGAGCAGATGACCCCACGGACCACCCCAGACGACGCAGTCGGTGATCGTGGTTTGGCCGCCGCCCTTGCAGACGAAGGCGTCGTCGTTGTTGAAAATGAAGCAGTCCCTGACGCGGTTGTTGTAACCGGTGACCCAAATCCCATCGGTGTTTCCGGCGAAGCTCACCATCTTGAGATTCAGGTAGTGGTTGTCGTGGGTGGCGTCGGCGCGCGCGCTGTAGTCTTCGATAGCGATCTGCCACGCGGTGCTTTGCACGATTGTGAGGCCCTCAATCGTGAGGTGGTGGGTGCCGGACGAGCGGATGGTGGCCTTCGGCCAGAGCGAGGCGTAGCTGAGGTCGACCGGGTGCGGCCACTCGCCGACGGAGAGGATGCCGCGGCCGCGGATCGTGATATTCGCGCTGTTGGCCTGAACGAGAATGCGGCCCTCGACGATGGCGCCGGCGGCGAGGTAAACGCGTTCGTTCGAGCGGACGGTGAGCGTGCCATCGCCGGGGATACGATGGAGGCCGGGGCCGTAGTAGTAGGTCGCCGTCGGGTCGGGCGTGTCGGGTGCATCGGCGAAGAGAAAGAGCGGGTTGAGCCGGTCGTTGATCTCCACGGAGATTTTTTGCGGCGCGGGGAGCGTGAACGTGATCGTGCGCCGGTCCGCGCTGATGGTCGGGCGGTGTCCGTGGCGGAGCGGGCGGATCGTGACGGTGTTCGCCGTGGCGCCGGGGGTGAGGAGCGTGATGCGCACGTCGACCGCCGTATCGGCAAATGAGAATTGGGCGAAACTCGCGGTGCGGATGTCGGCTTTCGGTGAGCCGAATTGTATGGCCGAACGGAGGACGTCGTTGCGACGGGCGGGGTTGCTGTTGAAGAAGTCGTAGTAAACCCAGTCGTTGCGCGTCTCGAAGACGAAGCACGGGGCGTAGTCAGTGGTGCCGGTGCGGCGGACCTCGACGCGGTAAGCGGCGGAGCGGTAAAGGCCCTCGACCGCGGTGAGGTCGAGGTCGGCGGGGAACGGCGGGAGTTGCAGCGTCTGTGCCCGCGAGACGGGCGCGAGCGCGAGGAGGGCGAGAATGGCAAGGAGCAGAGCGGAAAAAACAGAGCGCGGCATCACGCAGGAAATGACGCGCGCCGGGCCGGTTTCCGCCATGGGCGGAGCGGAGATTTTCAGCGAAAACAATCAGCGCGGCACGGCCCCGGCGCGACGCACGACCCACTCCTGCGTAAGCTGCGACTGTTTGGCAGAGGCGGAGTGGCCCTGTTGCGGAGCGATCACGAGTTCCTTGGGTGCGGTGATGATGTTGTAGGCGGCGAACATCGAGGTGGGCGGGCAGGTCTCGTCGTTGTAGCCCCACGCGTAGTGGCCGGGGACTTTCAGGCGGCGGGCGAAATTCAGCGCGTCGTAGTAGCGCGTGGTCGTGAGCTGCGGATCGTTGGGCGCGAGCTTGAGCGGCACGCCGTCGCGGCCGGGTTTGAAAAAGCCCGGCCAGCCGCCGGCACGTCCGCTGAGGTAGCCGGTGACGTCGCTGTAGGCGGGATAGTGCGCGGCGAGTCCGGTGACGCGCGGATCAAGGCCGGCAGTGACCAGCGAGAGCTGACCGCCCTGGCTGCCGCCGGTGACGATGAGGTTTTTTCCGTCCCACTTCGGATGCGAGGCGAGGTAGTCGTTCGCGCGCACGCAGCCCAGGTAAACGCGGCGGTAGTAGTAGCGCGTGCGGTCATCGAGATTGAAACGGTTGTAGTCGGCGAGGGCACCGCGTCCGAGTTGGTCATACACGGACTGCGTGAGATTTACCGGGAGGCCGTGGATGCCGATTTGCAGGGAGATGAGGCCTTTTTCCGCGTAGCCGATCTGGCCCTTGTAGGGGCGCACTCCGGCGCCGGGCACGCTGAGCACGGCGGGAAACGGGCCGGGGCCGCGCGGCACCGCGAGCACGCCATGGATGCGACTGTGGCCGGACCAGTTACCGACGTTTTGCAGGCTCAGGTAGAACACCTCGACTCGGTCGTTGGAAAATTCGGGCGCGGGCGTGAGCTCGGGTTCGAGCGGGATTTTTGCGAGCGCGGCTTTTTGTTCGGCCCAAAATTTGTCGAAATCGGCCGGCTCGGTCTGCGTAGGCGCGAGCTTCTCCGGAGCGAATCCGGCGGTGGCGAGGCCGCGCTGGGCTTTCCCGTCGATGGTGGCGGTGACGATGCAGCGCAGGAAACCTGGGCCCTGCAGCGTGGCCGCGGGCAACACGAGACCGGTGGCGGGCACCGTGGCAGGTTGCTCCGCGCCCTCGAGCATCTCAGGGCCGAGGCGGTATTTGATCGGGACGCCTTCGGCTGGGTAGGGCGTCACTGCAACACTGATACGAAACGTCACGGGATCGCCGGGTGCGTAGGTCCAGTCGGCGCGGTCGGGGGCGACGCGGATGAGTTGACTGGCGGCCGGTGCGGGAACGGGCAGGACGGTGAATTCGGCGGCGTGCACGACACCGGCGACGGAGGCGGCGAACGCGACTAGGCTAAAAGTGAGGGTGGCGACGAGCGCGCGGCAGGAAAGGGATTTCATCGGCGAAGCAGATTGAGCAGGTTAATCGAGACGAGAAGCGACGGAAGTTGAGCGCGAAGTCGCGCGGAAGGGAGCGGAAACATTTTTCAATAGAGAAGCGGCCTGGGAGTGGAGGCGGGCGTTCGCGAGGGAGAATCCGTGTGCGGCGGGCCCAGCCAAACGCGAAACGCCGCGCAGTTGCACCCGCGCCGAGACAATTCTTGACGATGCCCATGGCGGGGCCAAGTTGCGGAAGACCGCCAAACCCACCCGCTGCTGACCGGCGGGTTCCCCGTGAACACCCCTCCTACCGACCAAACCCGCTGGTTCGCCGAAGAAGTGCAGCCGCACGAGCGCTCGTTGCGGGCGTATCTCGGGCGGTCGTTGGCTGCGCGCGACGACGTGGACGACGTGGTGCAGGATACCTACGTGAAACTGTGGCGCACCGGGATGAGCGGGCTGGTGCGGTCGCCGAAGGCATTTTTGTTTACCGTTGCGCGCAACGTCGCGCTCGATTTGCGCCGGCGGCGGGCGGTCTCCGCGGCGCAGCCCATCACGGAAACCGCGCCGCTCCACGTCTTGGAGGATAGCCCGGGTGTCGTGGACCTCGTGAGCCGCCGGCAGGAGCTGGCGTTACTCGCCGAGGCCATCCACGCGCTACCCGAGCGCTGCCGCCAAGTGTTTCTGCTCAGAAAAATCCAAGGGCTCTCGCAACGAGAAATCGCGGCGCGCCTCGGCATAACCGAAAATACGGTCGAAACGCTCGTCGCGAAGGGCGCGCGTCGCTGCGCCGACTATGTGCGCGAACGCACGGCGGTGCCCTCACATTACCGTGCCTAATTCGTTTCCCTTCTACCATGGCGGACTGGCCGCCGATCCCGATGCCGCCGCCATGGCCGCTCGCTGGCTGGCGCGGCACGATCGCGGACTCACGGCGGCCGAGGCGGCGGAGTTTGCGCAGTGGCGTGCCGCGGCGGCGGCGCATGGGCAGGAGTTTGATCGCATCGCCGGAACTTGGGCTGCGACGGAAGGCCTGAAAGCGGATGCGGAATTGGTCGCGCTCGCACTTCGGCTCGATCTGGAAACGTTGGAGCTTAAACGACAGGCGCGGATCCGCCGGCGACGGCAGGCTTGGACCGGCGGTCTCGCGGCGGCTGCCTCGGTGGCGATCGCGTGGGCGGTATGGTGGCGAGCACCCGAAACTCCCCGCCCCACCATGGCGGCGGCCGTCGAAGTGGTTCCGGCCACCGTGCGACGCGTGGCACTCGCCGACGGTTCGGTGGCGGAGGTGCGCGGCAACAGCGAAGTCGTCCCGCAGTTTACCGCGACCGAGCGCCGGGTGCGGCTCGTGCGCGGCGAGGCTCATTTTGTGGTTTCGAAAGATGCGACGCGACCGTTTGTCGTCGAGGCGGGCGGGCTCGCGGTGCGCGCCGTGGGCACGGCCTTCAATGTCCGGCTCGACGAGGTCGCCATCGAGGTCACGGTGACGGAGGGTAAAATCACCCTGCACGAAACGGCCCGCGTGAGCGCCGACGCGCCAACGCTCGTGGCCGGCCAGCGGGTCGTCGTCGAGTTGATTGCGTCCGGTGGCGTGGCGCTGGCGCGGGCGGCGATCGACGGCATCACACCCGCCGAGGTGGATCGGACGCTCGCCTGGCAGGGGACGCGGCTATTGCTCAACCGCGCGACCTTGGCCGAAGCGGTCGAGGCCTTTAACCAGCACGGGGCGGTGCGCCTCGAAATTGGCGACGCCACGCTGCGCACCCGCCAGCTCAGCGGCACGTTTGGCGTGGCCAATGCCGAGGCGCTGGTGCGGCTGCTCGAACAGGCCGCGGAAGTGCGCGTCGAGCGGCGGGCGGACGGCGTGGTCGTGCTGCGCGCCGCGCGCTAGCGCCCGCCGCCATGGGCTCCTGCGGCGAGCGCGTGTCGGTCCGGCGTCCACGATGGAGCGCGGGGTGGCTGCTCGCGTTGATGGCGGCGGTGCTGGCGTTCGCCGGCGAACCGCTGCGCAAGACCTTCGACCTCCCGGCCGGGCCGGCCGAGCAAGGCCTGCGTGCTTTTGCCGAGCAAGCCGGGGTCGAGTTGGTGTTTACGGTCGATCACGTGCAGGGCGTAAAAACCCGCGCGGTGAAGGGCCGCTACACGTTGCGCGAGGCTCTCGACCGCATGCTCGCCGGTTCGCCGCTCGCGGTCGCGCAGGATGCGCCCACCGGAGCGTTTCTCGTCACCCGCCGCCCGCCGTCGGCTCCGGCGCCCAACGCACCTCGCGCTTCGCCCCCGTCGCCGCCGAGGGTGGCCGCGCCTGTGTCGGCTCGCGACGGCGACGCCGTGGTGCTCAACCCGTTTCTTGTGCAGACCGACCGCGACCGCGGCTATGCGGCCGCCGCCACGCTCGCCGGCACGCGCCTCCACACTCCGCTGCGCGACCTCGGTGCATCGGTCTCGGTTTATACCAAAAACTTCATCTCCGATCTAGGCGCGGCCGATCACCGCGATGTGCTGATTTACGCCACGGGGATGGAGGCGGGCGGGCCGGGCGGAAATTTTTCCAACGGCGCGAACGACATCAACGACCCCGTGGTCGTCGGCGACGGCGCGCGCGTTTCACCGCAGACCCAGTGGCGCACGCGCGGGCTCGCGGCGCCCAACGCCACCCGCGGTTTCTTCGTCAACGATATCGCCGGCGACGCCTACAACACCGAGTCGATCACGGTGAGCCGCGGGCCCAACGCCGTGCTCTTCGGGGTCGGCAGTCCTGCCGGCGTCGTGGATACCGCCCTGCTCCGGCCCGGCCTCACTGCCCACGCCAACCGCGCGGAATTCCGCGTCGGCGACAACGACAGCGTGCGCCAAGTGCTCGACCTCAATCGCGTGCTGATCCCCGGGCGGCTCGCGTTTCGCCTCGCCGCCCTCCGCGACGACGAGCGCTTCGATCAGCGGCCGGCCTACGAGGAAAAGCGCCGGATTTTCGGCACGGCAGCGTTCGAGCCGTTCCGCACGATGGCGTGGCGGGCGAGTTTCGAGGCGGGCACCACGCGCGCGAACCGCCCGTTTCAGGTGCTGCCGTTCGACAGCATCTCGCCGCAGTGGAAGGCGGCCGGCCGCCCCACGTGGGACTGGCGATTCTACGACGATTCCGCGCGGAATCCCGACGCGGCGAGCGTGCAGGCCAACGAGGCTTTCAACGCGAGTCCCGTGCGCTGGGTGATCGGGCAGGCGCAGATCTTCGGCGGGATCGTCGCGCCGTTTTCGTCCGTCGGCGCAGCGACGCCCGACCAGGGATTTCGCAGCACGACGGGCATGGGAAACGCCGCCCACGCGGTGCGCATCGGGCTGCTTGAGCCGCGGGTAAACCTGGACCAAGCCTTCGACGGTATCGCGTTCTACGAGACGTTCAACGTCGGCGAAATCCCGGCCGGCTACTACGCCGACAACCGCCGGCCCGCCGGCATCAAGTTCCAGGGCTTTACCTCGCTCGACGCTTTCGATTTCCAGCGTAACCAGATTGATGAGACGGGCCGCCAGGGCGATAGCTTCCACACGTTCACCGGCTCGTTCGAGCAACGCGCGTGGCAGGACCGGCTGGGGCTCGAGTTGGCCGGCTACTCGCAACGCTACGACAACCGGAACCGCAATTCCTTCTTCGGCACGCAGGGCAACGCCAACCACGTCCGCATCGATCCCAATGTTTTCCTCCCCGACGGTCGCCCGAATCCGAATCTCGGACGCCCCTATGCCGTGATGAGCCAGCAGCAATACCGCAGCAGTTTCACGCGGCGCGACACGCTCCGCGCGACGGGGTTTTTGCGTTACGATTTTAACGACCGCTCGCCCGCGCTCGGCCGATGGCTCGGTCGCCACACGCTCACCGGTCTCGGCGAGCGCGCGCGGATCGACACGCTCAACTATTACACGACGCTGCGCACGACCGGCGCCGCGGCGGAGACGATCGGCGCCAACCCGCTCAACTTTAACCGGCTCCCCAATCTGCTCGTTTATCTCGGCGATTCGGTGCTCGGCGGGGCGCCGCTCCGCCTCAATGCCATCCGCACTCCCGCGATTCGGCCGGGCCTCAGTGTGCCGACGGGATTTTTTTCCGCGCCGGTCGGCACGCCCGCGACGGTGCAGGCCGACTACCTCGTCGCGCCGACGGTGCTGAAGGAGATTTTTACGGGCGGCAGCGTGCAGCGCGAACTCATCGAGTCGCGCGCGGCCGTGTGGCAGGGCCATTGGTTCGCGGACCAGCTTGTGACGACGGTCGGGTGGCGCCGCGACGAGGATTTTCTCCAACGCCAGACGTTGTCCTACGATGCGGCGCGTCCGGACGAGACGCAGCGAGGCTTCGCGGAGTATCGGCTGCCCGCGCGCCCGCCGCCGAGCGCAGCGCGGGAAATCACGTCCTATAGCGCGGTGTTGCGCTGGCCACCCCGCCTCGCCCGTCCCTTCCCGGGTGTGGAAACCAGCGTGTTTTTCAACACGTCGGAAAACTTTACGCCGCTCGGCCCGCGCGTGAATTTTTTCAACGAGCGGTTGGCCGCCCCGCTCGGCCGCACGCGCGAATTCGGAGCCAACCTAGGGCTCTTCGGCGATCGGCTGAACCTGCGCTACACGCGTTTCACCACGAGCGTGCGCGGGGCCACCTACGTCGTGCCGTTCAACTACCAAAACGCGATCGTGCAGATGACGGGATTCTGGCACACGGAGCGGAACATTAATCCCGGGATCGACCGCACGGCCGACATCGAGGCGATTTTCGCGGCGTTGCCGGCGAATTTCCGCGACGTTCACAAATTCGCCTATTCCGGCACCGTGGAGGAGCGGAACCTCGGTCGCACCGTGCTGGGGTTAAACGATGTCGCCGACACCACGGACTACGTCGCGCGCGGCCACGAACTCGAACTCGTGTTCAACCCCACGCCGCGCCTCCGCCTCCTCGCCAACGCCGCCTCTCAAAACACGGTGCAGCAAAACATCGCGCCGTTTACGCGGGCGCTCCTCGCGCGGATGCGGCCTGTCTGGGACGCGCTCGCCGGCGTGCCTCGCACGGGGTATCCACCCGGCTGGGTGCCCGGCACGCCGCTTCCAGCCAATATCGAGACGGTGGGCCAGTATGTGGAGTCCACCGTCTATGTGCCCTACGCGATCATGGCCGCGAGCGAAGGCTCGTCCGCCGCGGAACAACGCCACTGGCGGATCAACGCCGTGGCGCACTACACATTCGCGAAAGCAGGCCCGCTGCGGGGCTGGAGCGCAGGAGGAGGCGTGCGCTGGCAATCGCGCGTGGGGATCGGTTATCCCGCGAGCTACCGGGCGGACGGCAGCGCCTTCATCGACATCGCGCACCCGCACTACGGCCCGCCGGAAATCAATGTGGATCTGTTCGCGGGCTACACGCGGAAGTTGTGGCGGGATCGGCTCGAATGGAGCGTTCAGCTGAACCTGCGCAACGTCGTCGGCGACGAAGGGTTGATCCCCGTGACGGCGCAGCCCGATGGCACGACGGCCTCCGCGCGCCTCCCGCCCGAGCGGCGCTGGTATCTCACGAACACGTTTTCGTTCTGAGCCGACGTTGCTCCGAAAAAAATCGTTGGCACCGTCACGGAATTGCGCGGGAGGTGCGTCAAGTCGGTTGAAGGGGCGTTGTGTGCGCCCCCACCGCAACCCTCCGACCCACCACGCATGCCCCCTCAAACCCAATTGTTCACCTTGCCCCGACGCCTGTGCCGTCGGGCTGTTGTATGTTCCGCGCTCACCGGCCTCGCGGTCGTATGGTCCGCGCCGTCACTCGTTGCCGCGGATGCGCCGGCACCGGCGAAGCCGCTCCCCTCCGCCGAAGAGGCCGCGGTCGTGCTCAACCCTTTTGTCGTCTCGACTGAACGCGACACCGGCTACGCTGCCTCGACCACGCTCGCCGGCACACGCCTCAACACGCCCGTGAAGGACATCGGCGCCTCCGTTTCGATCTACACCAAAGATTTTCTCAACGACATCGGCGCGACCAACGCGAACGATCTGCTCATCTACGCCACCGGCATGGAATCGGCCGGCCCCGGTGGCAATTTTTCCAACGGCACCGGCGGCAACATCAACAACGACCAAGTCGTCGGCGACGGCTCGCGCAATTCCCCGCAAACCCAGAATCGCACCCGTGGACTCGCCGGCCCCAACTCCACGCGCGGCTATTTCACCTCCGATTTCGGTTTCGACGGCTACAATACCGAAGGCGTGACCGTGATCCGCGGCGCCAATGCGATTCTGTTCGGCGTCGGCAGCCCGGCCGGCGTGGTGGACTCGACGCCGTCGAAAGCCGACCTCGTGCGCAACAAGAACCGCGTCGAGTTCCGCTACGGCGATAACGACAGCATGCGCACCTCGGTGGATTTCAACCGCGTGCTCATTCCCCGCAAACTCGCTTTTCGCCTCGCCGCGCTCAACGACGAGGAACGCTACGATCAGCGCCCCGCCTTCGAAACAAAGAAGCGCCTCTACGGCACGGTGAGTTTCGAGCCTTTCCGCACGACCGCCCTCCGCGCCCATTTCGAGACCGGCAACACCAAGGCCAACCGACCTTTCGCCGTGCTCCCGTTCAACAGTATCTCCGACCAGTGGTATGCGGCCGGCAGGCCGACATGGGACTGGAATTTTTACGACGATCCCGCGCGCAATCCCCTCGCCGCGACGCAGGACGCCGGGACGTTTTTCACCGCCAGTCCGACCAGTCGGCTCATCGGCCAGGCGCAAATCTTCGGCGCCATCGTCACGCCCTTTGACACCACCACTTCGGCCGCGCCGAGCCAGAGTTTCCGTAGCACGCTGACCACCGGCACCGGCGCGAATGCCGTGCGCAACGGGCTCCTCCAACCCCTCGTCAATCGCGACGCCGCCTTCGACAGCGTCGCCTTCTACGAAACCTTCAACGTCTTCGAGATCCCCGCCGGCTACTACCCCGACAACCGCCGCCCCGCCGGCATCAAGGCCCAGGGCTTCACGAATTTCGACGCCTTCGACTGGGCTAAAAACCAAATCGACGAGACCGGCCGCCAGAGCGACAGTTTCCACACCGCCACAGTCTCCGCCGAGCAGCGCGGCTGGGACGACCGGATCGGCCTCGAAGCCGCGTATTACGCCCAGCGTTACGACACCCGGAATCGCAATTCCTTCTTCGGCACCCAGGGCAACGCGAACCACGTCCGCATCGACGTGAACGCCTACTTGCCCGATGGTCGCGTGAACCCGAATTTCGGCCGCCCCTACGCCGTCATGAGCCAGCAGCAATACGGCAACAGTTTCACCGACCGCCAGACCCTCCGCCTCACTTCGTTTCTCCGCTACGATTTCACGGACGTCTCGCCCACCCTCGGAAAATGGCTCGGCCGCCACACACTCACCGGTCTCTACGAACGCGCCCGCGTCGATGGTCTTTCCTATACGACCAAACTCGCCACGAGCGGCGTCGCGGCGGACCAGATCAGCACCAACATTGCCAGCTTCAACCGCCTACCGAACCTGCTCGTTTACCTCGGGCCCTCTGTCATCGGCGGCGGCGCGCTGAAGCTCAACGCGATCAAGACCACCGCGATTCAAAACGGACTCTCGACCCAGACCTCGTTCTGGAACGCTCCCGCCGGCACGCCCGCCACCGTGCAGGCCACCTACGCTTCGGTGGAAACCAAGTTGAAGGAAATCTTCAACGGCGGCTCGCGTTTCCGTGAGACCATTTCGTCCGGCGCCGCCGTGCTCCAGAGCTACTGGCTCGACAATCTGCTCGTGACGACCGGCGGCCTCCGGCGCGACGAGTCGGTGCGTTACTCGCCCCGCACGAACTTCGCCTACGATCCGCTCCAGCCCGATTCCATCGTGAAAGGATTCGCCGACTACGACGTGGGTTCGTTCCAACGCCTCGACGTGGGCAAGGAAGTGAAAAGCTACAGCGCCGTCGTCCGTTGGCCGCAAAAGATCGTGCGGCTCCCGGGCGGCATGGATGCGAGCGCGTTTGTGAACGTCTCCTCGAACTTCACGCCGCTCGGTTCGCGCATCAACTATCTCGGCGATTTCACCAAGTCCCCCGAGGGCAAGACGCGCGAATACGGCCTCAACCTCTCGTTCTTCAACGACCGCCTCACGCTGCGTTACAACCGCTACGAAACCTCCGTCGTGGGCCAGAGCTTCAATCCGCCCTTCAACTACACCAACGCCATTGTGCAGATGACCGGCTTCTGGATTTCCGAGGACAATGCGAATCGTAATCCGGGCATCAACCGCAAGGCGGACATTGAAAAAATCTTCTCCGCGCTACCGTCGAATTTCCGTTCGCTCTATGGCTTTACCTACACCGGTTCGGCGGCCGAGAGCAACCAGGGCCAAGTCGTGACCGGTCTCAGCGGCGTGACCGACACGACGGACTACAAGGCCAAGGGCAACGAACTCGACATCGTGTTTAACCCCACCAAGCAGTGGCGCATCCTCGCGAACTTCGCGCAGGGCGAGACCGTGCAGACCAACATCGCGCCGACTGCGAAAGCCATCATCGCGGCGATGCGTCCGGTGTGGGACGAACTCAAAGACAAGCCGCGCACGAACTATCCCACCGGCTTCGTCCTCGGCACCCCGCTCCCCTCCAGTGTCGAGACGGTCGGCTCGTTCGTGAACAGCACCGTCTACATCCCGTTTGCCACGATGCTCGCGACCGAAGGCTCCGCCGCCGCCGAGCAGCGGAAGTATCGCGCGAACTTCGTATCCAACTATTCCTTCTCGAAAGAGTCCTTCCTGCGGGGCTGGAGCCTCACGACGGGGCTGCGTTGGCAGAGCAAGCTCGGCATCGGCTATCCCGCGAGCTACAAACCCGACGGTTCGGTCGACCTGGGCATTTCCAATCCCTACTACGCGCCCGCCGAGACCAACATCGACATCACCGTCGGCTACGGACGGAAGATCTGGAGTAACAAGATCGACTGGCGCGCCTCGCTCCAGGTGCGCAACGCCTACTCCTCCGGCGGCGATCTCATCCCGATCACCGTGCAGCCGACCGGTCAGGTCGCGTCCTACCGCCTCGCGCCAGAGCAGCGCTTTTACCTCACAAATTCCTTCTCGTTCTAATCGGAGTCTGGAGTTGTGCGGCGGGTTGGTCATTGCACCGCCCGCCGCTCCACCCTAATCGGGCGAGTGATGAAGAAGCCCTCGATGTCGACCATGAAGGATGTCGCCCGCCGAAGCGGCGTGGCTGAGTCTACGGTCTCGCGCGTGCTCAGTGGCACGAAGTTTGTCGCGCCGGAGACGCGCGAACTCGTGCAGCGGGCGATGCAGGAACTAAATTTCCACCGCGATTCCCATGCGCGTCGCCTCGCGCGCGGGCGCAGTGATTTTCTCGGGCTCGTCATCTCCAATATCGAGAATCCGTTTTATCCCGGCCTGATCAGGGCCTTCGAAACCGCTGCGCTGGAGAAAGGCTTCGAGGTGCTGCTCTGCACGACCAACTACGATCCGGCGCGCACCGAGCATGTGTTTCGCCGGATGATCGAGAACAAGTCGCCCGGTGTGGCGGTGATGACGTCGCGCATCGATCCCACGATGGCGGAGCGGCTCGCCGAGCGTGGCGTCGCTTCGGTGTTTCTTGATGCCGACGGACCCGGCCCGCGCAAGAGCAACATCCGGCTCGACTACGCGAAAGGGGCGGGGGAGGCAGTGCGCTACCTGCACACGCTTGGCCACCGGAATTTCGCGCTGATCGCCGGACCGCAGAATCGCGCCTCGCACGCCGCTTATCGCCGTGCCGTCGAGAGTGCGTTGAAAAAGCTCGGGTTGAAACTGCACGTGATCGAAAGCGAAAACGATGCCGAGAGCGGCGCCGTCGCCGCGGCGCGCCTGCTGACCGTGGCGGAGCTGCCCACGGCCGTGCTGTGCAGCAACGACGTCACGGCCTTCGGCGCCATGCGGGCATTTTACAAGAGCGGTCTGCGGGTGCCGGAGGACGTATCGGTCGTGGGCGCGGACAATATTCCATTCGCGGCCGTGGCGCATCCGCCGTTGACGACCGTGCGCATTCCGCGCGAGCGACTCGGGGCTCTCGCGTTCGAGATTCTCCAGGCGATGCTGAAGTCGCCGCGGGTCCAAGGGACGGAGACCGTGTTGGAGACCGATCTGGTGATTCGCGAGTCGACCGGACCGGCCAGAGCGCGGACGCCTGCCTGAAAATTTCACGCATGGATATTGGCCGTAGGCAAGCGGTTGCCCCACTCGAAAACAGATAGCCGATATTTTGCTTGTTCATAGGATTGTAAGATATAGGCAAGCGCTTGCCCAAATCAGACCGAAACCCGGAACTGCGCTGCTTTCCATGCTTCCTCCCGTCGCCGTCGGACCCTATCTCGCCGATCTTCTTGCCCAGCCGGACGCTTTGCGTGCGGTGCGGCTGAGCCTGGCGCAGCAGACCTTGGGCGCGGACCTCGCGGACCGGTGGCGCGACGGCGCTTTCCGGCGGGTCGTGCTCACCGGCATGGGCAGCTCCTGGCACGCGCTCTATCCCCTGCATCTCGGACTCAGCGCGCGCGGCATCGCGTCGTTTCACGTCGAGACCTCGGAATTGTTGCTCGGCTACGCGCCACTTCGGGCGCGCGACACGTTGCTGATCGCTGTTTCGCAGTCGGGCGAGAGCGCCGAAATGGCGAATCTGATGAACGCGGCTGCCGGTTTCGGCCACATCGTCGCGATCACCAACCACCCGGAGTCCACCCTCGGTCGGGCCGCGCAGACGGTGCTGCCGTTGGCCGCGGGAATTGAACGCACGGTCTCGTGCAAGACCTACCTCAACACGCTCGCCGTGCTGCACTGGCTCGAGGCGGCCTTGACCAGCGGCAATACCACGGCGGCGCTCGCTGCGCTTGCGGATGCGGAGGATCGCGTGCGTGCCTATCTGGCGCCGTGGGAAGACCACGTTTCCTCGCTGGCCGAGACCGCGTCGGGAGTGCGCAGCATTTTCGTCACAGGCCGGGCCCGCTCCCTCGCGACGGCGTGGACCGGAGGGCTGATTTTGAAAGAATCCACGCGTCAACACGCCGAAGGCATGAGCTGCGCCGCGTTTCGCCACGGGCCGCTCGAGATGATCGGCGACGATGTGCTGGTGCTCGTGTTGGCTGGCGCCGCCCACACGGAAGCGCTGCACCGCCGGCTCGTGGCGGACATCGTCGGCGGGGGAGGGCGAGCCGAGTTGATCGCGACGACGGATGTATCGACGGACGTGTTTTGCCTGCCGGTGGTGCCGGCGCCGCTGCTGCCGCTCGTGGAGATCCTGCCCGTGCAAATGCTCTCGCTCGCGCTCGCCGCGCGCGATGGTCGCGAGGCGGGTCGCTTCGAGCGCGCCACGAAAATCACCACCGCCGAATAGCCTCCCGCCATGAGCACACCGACTTCGCCCCGCCGTTTCCCGCTGCCTGCGTGGCTCGTCTACGCGTTGGTGGCCGCCACTTGCTGGGGCATCTGGGGCGTGCTGGCGAAGGGTCCGAGCCGCGAACTCTCCGGCTGGATGACGCAGATCCTCTTCACGTTCGCACTCATCCCGTCGGTGATTTTCGCGGCGTGTTCGAAACACGTGCGCACCGGCACCGACAAACCGCGCGGTCTCTTCTGGGGATTCGTCTCGGGGCTGCTCGCCGCGGCGGGCAACATCGCCTTTTACCTCGCGCTGGAAAAAGGCGCCGAGACGTCCATCGCGATTCCGCTCACGAATGTCTACCCGCTGGTTACGATCGTGATCGCGTGGTTCTGGTTCAAGGAGCGGCTCAACGGCGTGCAAGCGGCCGGTATTCTTGTCGCAGTGGCCGCGATCGTGTTGCTCAGCGGTGAAGCGAAAAACCTCGGTGACCCTGCCGCCGTGCTGCGCCGCATCGGGCTCAACGCGTGGATGGGCTACACGCTCGCCGCGATGTTTTTCTGGGGCGTCTTCAGCGCGACGCAGAAGGTCTCCACCAATCACGTTTCCGCGGAGCTCTCGTATCTGGCCTGGTGCGCGGCGTTCATCCCGATCGCGCTCTGGATCGTCGCCACGAAGGAACTCAACTGGAACATGTCCGCCGCAATGGTCTGGTCCGGTCTCGCCGCCGGCGTGCTCAACAGTTTCGGCGTCATCGCCGCGTTCGCCGCCTATCGCTACGAAGGCAAAGCCTCGATCGTCACGCCGCTCGCCGCCGCCGGTCAGCCCGTCGTCACCGTCGTGCTCGCGCTGCTTTTCCTCGGTGAACGTATCGGCCCGCTCGAGGGCGTCGGCGTCGTGCTGGCCATCGTCGCCGCCGTGGCGCTGTCGTTCGAAAAGCAAAAGCCCGCCGCTGCTGCGGCGTCCAGCTGATCGTAGCCAACACCCCCGCGTCGTTTCTGCTCTCACATACCCCATGAACCGCATCCCCAGACCCCACTGGCACATCGCGACGGCCCTGCTGGCCGTGCCTGCATTGCTTCCGGCGCAATCTGCGCCTGCGCCCGCTTCCACGGCCGCCGCTTCCGCGCAGCCCACCGTCGTGCTCTCGGTTTTCGAGGTAAACACCGATAAAGACACCGGCTACCAGGCGGTCGATTCCCTCGTAGGTGGCCGCATCAGCACCGAACTGATGAAGACGCCGAGCGACGTGACCGTGCTCACGAAGGAATTTCTCGATGACATCGGCGCGACGAGCTACCTCGACGCTGGCCCGTATCTGACAAACGCCGTCGTGCCCGATCGCACGAGCACGGGGCAGGATCGCGGCGACGGCCTGAACTTTCGCGGGGTCGCAGGCGGCGTCGCGGCGCGCAACTATTTCCGCAGCAGCAACGCCGCCGATTTCTACATTGTCGAACGCCTCGAAGGCGCCCGTGGACCCAATGCGATCATCTTCGGCGATGGCGTGCTCGGCGGTGTGGTCAACACCACGACCAAACAGGCGCGCTTCGGCAAACCGATCACCACATTGGCGCTGCGGGCCGACAGCGAGGGCTCGCTGCGTGCCACGGCCGACGTCAACCGCACGGTCGGTAAAGACCTCGCGCTGCGCGTCAACGTGCTGAAAACGCAGGAACGCATCTGGCGGAAGACCTATTTCAATGATCGCGATGGCGCGCACCTCGCGGCGACCTTCCGGCCGTGGCACGGCGGCGAACTGCGGGCTGAAGGCGAATATGGCTACATCTACCGTAACCGAGCGCCGGGCGGTTTCGCCGACCAATCGAGCCTTTGGAACGGCGTCCCGTTTACCGGCCCGAGCACGGCGCTGCCGGCGGGTTCCACCGGGCTCACGCGCTTCACCGCCGACCGGCTCACGCTCACCCCGTCGATCCCGGGCATCTTGAATCTGCTCAACTTCGGCATGACCACCGGCACCGCTTTCGCGGTCGGCGAGGGGACCATCGCGCCGATTCCCAATCTGCCGGTCGTGCCGCGCGAACTCGTCGTGCAGCCGCCGAACATCGTCGCGATCAACCGCTATTTCCTCGGCGCAATCTACTACGACCACCGCTGGTCCGACCGGCTCTCGGCGCAAGTCGCGTTTCAATACGTCTACAACGACCGGTTTCAGGATGAGACGTTCTTCGGTAATTACCGACTCGACCCGAACCGCGTGCTCCCAGGCGGAGCGGTGAACCCGAAATTCGGCCAGGCGTTTGCCGACGCGCAACGCAACCTGCGCTACGACGACACGGAACAGGCCGACTCACGTGCGGCGCTGGTCTACACGCTGCCGGTGCGGGCGTGGACGCAGCGGCTGAACCTGATGGCGTCGCGCCGTTTCGAGCGCTACGAGGACCGCTCCGACCGCTTCGGCCGCACGAACCATCCGACGATCCGCGATCTGCAGAACGCCGTGAACCAGGTTTTCTACAACGTCTACCTCTATGACCCCGTGGTGGATTTGCCCGACCCGCAGGACGACGCGGCCTACACGTGGGCGAAGTATCGCCGAACGCACAGTTTTCAGGAAACGACGCTCGATTCGCTCCAGCTCGCGACGGTGGCGCAGTTCCTTGCCGACAAGCTGACGTTTGTCGGTGGCGTGCGCCGCGACACCCTTTCCAGCTGGCAAAAAGCTATCGCCACGCGCGACGCGCGCGGCACGCCGCTGACCTTTGGCCGCGAGGAGATCGATGCCGAGGTCACGAAATACAGCGCCGGCGTCACCTATTTTCCCATACCGCAGCTCGGGGCCTATGCGAATTTCTCGGAGACGTTCAATCCGGTGTCAGCCGGTTTCGGTGACGTGTTCGGCAAACTATTTTCTCCCACGCAGGGCGAGGGATACTCAGCCGGCCTCCGTTTCAATCTTCTCGGGCGGCGGGTGATCGGCTCGATCGGTTACTACACGTCCGAAGAAGGCGGCCGCATTGCTCCCGGCGCCCTCACCGGCATCACGGAGATCAACCGCATCTGGACCAATCTCGGAAAAAACCAGAACACGTTTCTCGGCATTCGCGACACCACCGACTACCACGCGTGGGGCTACGAACTCGATCTGGTGGCGAACGTCTCGAAGCGACTGCGCCTGCGCGGCAATTTCGCGCTGCCCAAGACGGAACTCTCCAACTCGATTCCCGCGCTGAAACGTTATTTTGCGCTGCACCTGCCGGAGTGGCAGGCCGCGGCCGGCAATCCCAACCAGCAGGGCCAGTCGTCTATCGTGACGGACATTCAGAATCTGCGGAACCGGATCAACAGCTCGGCCGACAACCGCCGGCTCGACGGCTCGCCCGACTACACGGGCAGCATCTACGGTAACTACACCTTCGATTCCGGGCGGCTGAACCGTCTCACGATCGGCCTCGGCGCCACGGTCACTGGCCCGCTGCTCCTCGGCAACCAGACAGACCGGCCCTACGACTACGTCACATCCGAGCCGCGCTTCCTCGCCAACGGTTCGCTCGCCTACCGCTTCAAAGTGACGCAGCGCAACGTGGCCCTGCAGCTCAACATCACGAACCTGCTCGACGACGCCGATCCCGTTTACACGGCGATCCGGCCCTTCGGCACCACCGTGTATCGGAGTAGCTACTACTACAACGAGCCGCGGAAATTCATCCTCACGGCGACTCTCGATCTATGAACGTTTTCACCGGTATGATCCGCTTTCTGCTGTGCCTTCTGCTGCCCGCCGTCGCCGCGGGCGCCACGCTGCCCGATGCGGCCTGGGCGAAGCTGGCGCCCCATCCGCGGCTCTTCGCGCCGGCGGAGAAATGGGCGGCCCTGAAGACGCAGGTGACGACCGATCCGGTCTCGCGGCAGATGTTCGCGCTGATCCGCGAGCGCGCGGAAAATGTGCTCGCGCTGCCGTCGCTCGATCTGCCGTCGAAGGGCATCAATCTCCACGGCCCGATGCGGCAGATGCAGGGACGCGTTGCCACGCTGGCGCTCACCTACCGGCTCACGGGCGACCGCCGCTTCCGCGACCGGGCGAAACGCGAGCTGGCTGAACTCGTCGCCACGCCGCATTGGCGGCCGGGCCATTTTCTCAGTTGCGCCGAGGCGACCACGGCCATGGCGATCGGCTTTGACTGGCTGCACGACGAGTTGACGGAAGCGGAGCGCGCCGCCTGCGCCAAGGCCATCGTGGAAAAGGCGTTTCTCCCGTCGTTCGAAGCGGAGGCGAAGAAGGAAAGCTGGCTGACCTCGGGGGGAAACTGGGGCCCGGTGTGCCATGGCGGCCTCGCGCTCGGCGCGCTGGCGATCGCCGAACGCGAACCGGAACTCGCGCGTCGCATCGTGACGCGTTCGCTCGCAGGCGTCAGCTACGCCGCGGCGAAATACGCCCCCGCCGGCGCGCACTCCGAGGGTCCGGGCTACTGGGCCTACGGCACGAATTTCTATGTGCTCTTCGCCGACGCCTTGCGCACGACGTTCGCCACGACGTGCGATTTGGAGAAGGCGCCCGGGATGCTGCGCACGGGCGACTACAACCTCCAGATGACGACGCCCACGGGCCGGATGTTCAGCTACGGCGACAGTGTGCCCGAGTTCGGCTTCGAGCCGGTGATGTTCTGGTTCGCCCGCGAACTCCGCGGCTACTACCTCGCCGCGCCGACGATCGACCGGCTCGACGCCATGCGAAAAATCCTCGTATCCGACGGCGCGGAGCCCGACGCGAGTCGGCTCCAAGCGGTGGCCTTGATCTGGTGGAATCCCGCGCTGCAGCCCGAGCCCGGCAAGATCGTCGGCCCGCTCACGTGGTGGAGCGAGGGCGGCCCGCAGCCGCAGGCCGTGATGCGTTCCGCGTGGGGCGATCCGCGCGCGACCTACGTCGGAATCAAGGCCGGCCAGCCCAAGAGCGGGCACGGCCACATGGATTCGGGGTCGTTCATCCTCGAGTCGCGCGGCATCCGCTGGGCGGTCGACCTCGGCCGCGATTCCTACGCACTCCCGCGCCGCAACGGCCTCGGCGACGATCTGTTTCGCGAAACGCAGGACAGCAAACGCTGGACGATTTTCACCAACGGTCCGGACTCGCACAATATTCTCCGCTTCAACGGCTCGGTCCCGTGGGTCGAGGGGAAGACCGAGCTGCGCCCCGCGAAGCATCCCGCCATCGCGTCGGGTTTCGTCGTCGACCTCACGCCCGGCTATGCCGGCTATGTGCAAGCCGTGCAACGCGGACTCAGTCTGCGGGCCGACCAGCGGCTGGTGATTCGCGACGAGTGGACGACCGGCGACCGCGCCGCTCTCGTCGCCGCGCAGTGGCTCACCTTCGCCAAGGTCACGCTCGAGAAGACGGGCGCGTTGCTGGAGCAGGACGGTGAGTCGTTGCGCCTGCGGGTCGTCTCGCCCGAGGGCGCACACGTCGCGGTGGAGGATTGGTCGCGTGCGGTGAACCCCTGGGATTCGCCGCGGCCCGGCCTCAGCCGGATCGTGATTCGCGTGAGTTCGCCCGCGAAAACTGAGGGCCACCTCGTGCTGGTCGCTGAAGATGGCGCCGCGAGCGCCGCAGCGCCTGCCGACGCCATCCTCTCGATGCCTTTGGCCGTCTGGTAACCGCTCCTCCCGATGATGACTCTGCCTCGCCGCCGCGTCGTGACCGCAGCCCGCCTTTGCCTCTTCAACGCCCTCTTTTTGGCGCCGGCCTTCGCGTCGGTCGGCACATTGCTTCAATTCGATTTCACCGATGCCGCCGGCTGGCCGCTGACGCAGGAGAAACCCGGCCAGCCGGGCGTCGCGCACGGTAAGTTTGGCACCATCGATGTCGGCGGGAGCGCCGCGCCTTCGGGCGGACTGGTGCTCGTGATGGATCGCGGGCCGCAGCCGGATTGGACCTACGGCCGAGGCGGCTATGTCGGCCCTTCCGAGACGGGCGGTAAGCATCCGCTGGCCGCCCTCACGTGGAGCGCCCGCCTCGCGAGCGGTCCGCTCGCGGTGAAAAACACCGAGTCCGAAATCGGAAAACTCACTTTGAGCTTCAGCCTCTCGTCGTCGCGGGCGCTTCCGATCAAAGTGATCGTCGAGTCGTTCGACGCGCAGCGCGTGCGCACCGGCGGATTGGAGACAACGATTCATCCCGCCGCCGCCGATTTCTACCAACGCTACGCGCTCGACCTCTCCACGCTCAAGACCGCCGGTGCGGGCCACTTCGATCCCACGGCGCCCTTCGTCGGCTTCACGTTTCAAACCGGCACGGCCGAAGGCTGGCCACCCGCGACGCATCACGAAGTCCGGCTCGACAATGTCCACTACGCCAAGGGCGCCTACTACGTCAGCGCCACCGGCGACGATGCCCTCGACGGGCGCACCGAGCAGACGGCGTTCGCGACGCCGCAGAAGGCCATCGAAACGGCGCAGCCCGGAGACGTCATCCTCGTGATGAACGGCACCTACTCCCGCGCCGCGGGCACGCCCGAGAAAACTCCCGTCGCCAAGTTCATCCGCCCCGGCGCTTCCGCCGGCTGGATCACGTTGAAAAATTACCCCGGCCACCAGCCGGTCCTCTCCTCGCACGGGCAGCCCGCGATCGAGATTACGCAGACCCGCAAAGGTGCGCCCGAGGAGGCGCAGAAACTTTCCTACCTCGAAGTGCGCGGTCTGCGCGTGCGCGGAAACGGCGACACGGCCCGCGAAAAATATCCCGCTGAGCTGGGCAAATTCACTCCGAATACCGATTCGCAGGGCATCGTGATCAACGGTCGCGTTACGCCCTTCAATCGCCCGCGCACGCCGGGCGAGATCGTTCACCACATCCGGCTCGCCGACAACCTCGTCGAGTTCTGCACCGCCGACGGCATTTACATCGAATACTGCGACTGGCTCTTCGTGGAGCGCAACCACATCGACAACAACTGCTGGACGACGGCCGGCTACGCGCCCTCCGGTTTTGCGCTGATGGGCTACGCGAACTTCGATGCACAGGACAACGTTTACAAAACCCTGATCGCGGGGAATCGCGCGAGTGGCAACCGCCTCACGGTGAAGAACCATTTGTGGAACGCGCCCGAGAAAACCAAATTCTATAACGGCAACGGCTTCCTGCTCGATGCCAACGCCGACAAGCCGGAGACCTACCTCGGCCGCACGCTCGTGCAAAACAACCTGGCGTTCAACAACGGCGCCGGCGGCATCCAATGCTGGGGCAGCCACCGCCTCGATATCGTCAACAACACGGTCTGGCACAACGCGACGGTCATCCCTTGGGGCCAAGTCGCGTTCGAATACTGCCGCGATGTGCGTTTCATGAACAACATCGTCGTCGCGCCGCCCAATCTCCCGCTCGACACGTGGTTCCTCGGTCGCGCCGACGAGCGCACCGCCGGCATCGTCCGCGCCAACAATCTCTATTGGGGTGGCGCGCATCCGAACATCCCCGGCATCGCCGATGTCGTCGCCGATCCTCTGTTCGCGAATCCCGGCACTGATCCCGCCACCGCCGATTTCCGGCTCAAGCCCGCGAGTCCCGCGCGCCAGCCCGGGCGCTGGGAAACGTTCACGCCAATCACCGACCTCGACGGCAAGCTGCGTCCGACGCGCAGCGCACCCGCACTCGGTGTCTACCAACCCTAACCTCGTTCTTCGTTTTGCCACCCTGCGCCCCTTCAACCCAAGCCCCTTACCACGCACCATGAACCGCCCCAGCTCTTCCTCTCCGCAGCGTTCTTCAGACGCGCCGCGTCTCTCGCTCCGTTCACTTGCCCTCACGCTCACCGCTCTCGCATTTTCCCACGCCGCCTTCGCCCAGGCGAAGAAGCCCGTTGAAACGGTGCCTCCCACCGCATCCGAAGAAGCCGCCGTCGTCCTCAATCCCTTCGTCGTAAACACCGAGAAGGACACCGGCTACGCGGCGTCCTCCACGTTGGCCGGCACGCGTCTCAACACCCCGATCGCCGATCTCGGCGCGTCCATTTCGATTCTCACGAAGGATTTTCTCGACGACATCGGCGCGACCAGCGTCAACGACGCGCTCATCTACGCCGTCGGCATGGAGGCAGGCGGCCCCGGTGGAAATTTCTCCGGCGCGACCGGCGGCGACATCACCAATGCCGCCGTGCAGAGCGATGATTCACGCAACGAGCCGCAGACCGTCACCCGCGCCCGCGGTCTCGGCTCGGCCAATCTCACCCGTGGCTTCTTCGCCACCGACATTGCTTCCGACGCCTACACGCTCGACCGCATCACGATCAACCGCGGCGCCAACGCCATGCTCGTCGGCGCCGGCAATGCGGGTGGCGTGATCGAGTCCGGTATGCTGCGGGCCAATCCCCTCGTGAACCGCAACAAGGTCCAGTTCCGCTACGGCGACAACGACAGCACGCGCACCAACGTGGACTTCAACCGCGTCCTCAAGCGCGGCGTGCTCGCGTTCCGCCTCGCGGCCCTCGACGAAGACGAGCGCTACCAGCAGCGTCCCGCGTTCGAGAAAAAGCAGCGCGTGTCCGGCTCGGTCGGCTACAACCCGTTTCGCACGACGAACATTCACGCGAATTTCGAGGCCGGCACCACGAAGGCCAATCGGCCGTTTACCGGCATGCCGTTTCGCAGCATTTCCGACGAGTGGCTCGCCGCGCTCGCGCAGGGCCGCGCCACCAACAACCGGCTGCTCTACGGCTACGACTGGTCCTACTTCGACGACCCCGCCCGCAATCCCAACGCCCGCACGATGGACCCCAACTCCACGAATATCCCGATCTACCAGCGCGGCGGCTTCATCCCTGTTTCGGTCGGACAAGGCCAGGTCTTCGGCGGCAAAGTTCTCGTCTTCGACAACGCCAACTCCAAGGCGCCCAGCACGGGATTTTTCGCCACGAATCCACCCACCACGAGCGCAACCGCGAACCAGCCCGCCAACGCGATTCGCAACAACGTCTTCGATCCGCTCTTCAACAAGGACACCGCGTTCGACACCTACACGTTTCTCGAAACCCTGAATCGCGCCGAGCTTCCGACCTTCCTCTACTCCGACAACCTCCGGCCAGCCGGCGTGAAGTTTCAGGGCTTCAGCAACTACGACGCGTTTGACTGGCGCGACCGCCAAATCGACGAGACGGGCCGCCAGAACGAGAGCTTCAATACCGGCACCATCACGCTGGAGCAGCGCGCGTGGAAAGACCGCGTCGGCGTCGAGGTCAGCTACTACGCGCAGCGTTACGAGAACCGGAATCGCAACGCCTTCTTCGCGAATGGCGGTAACGGAAACCACATCCGCATCGACCCGAACGTCACGTTGCAGAACGGTCAGCCCAATCCGAATTTCGGCCGGCCCTACACCGCGTTCCAGCAAACCGCCGACTACAATAGCATCCGCGAGCGCGACGCTCGCCGAGCGACCGGCTTTCTCCGCTACGATTTTCGCGAGCTCTCCCCGCACTGGGGCAAGTGGGTAGGCCAGCACACGCTCACCGGCCTCATCGAAGAGCAGACGCGTGATGTTCTGAATTTCGGCACCCGTCTCACCAACACCAATGGTGCCCAACTTGCCGACGGCGTCGTGCCGCCCACGGGCTTCAACAACCGGCCTTATTTCCTCGTCTACATGGGCGACTCCGTCGTGAACGGCGCGCCGCTGAAGTTGAATCCTATCCAAATCAATCGACTCACCGACGGATTCACCGCGCAGACGCTCCTCCCGCTGGCCCCCGCCGGCTCTGCCGCGCAGGCCGTCTACGGCACCGAACCCAACGTGCTCCGCGAGATCCTCAACAACCTCGACGCCACCCGTGAAGTCGTTCGCTCCAATGCCTACGCGTTTAACAGCTACTGGCTCGACGACCTCGTGGTTACGACTCTCGGCTGGCGCCGCGACGAACGCTACTTCGCCTCCGTGCGTCCCACGATCAACGGCGCCTCACCCCTCGTCTACGGTTTCAACTCCACGTTCACCGATGCCACCGGCACGACCAAGTCGCTCTTCCCTTTGCCGAATCTGCCTCCACTCACCGCGACCGGCGAAAAGCTCAGCGTCAGCACGGTGCTCCGCTGGCCGCAGCGCCTCGTGAAACTTCCAGAGGGCACGGCCGCGAGCGTCTTCTTCAACACCTCGGAAAACTTCTCGCCCTCGGGCAACCGCGTGAGGCTCGACGGCTCGGAGATCGATTCGCCGCAGGGCAAGACTCGCGAGGCCGGTTTCAACCTCTCGCTGTTCAACCAAAAGGTGATCGTCCGCTACAATAACTTCGAGACGAAGGCCGTGAATGGCAGCGCCCGCAGCCCCCTCGTCGGCACGATCCAGAACAACGCCGTCCACCAGCTCAACGCCCAGCTCGCCGCTGGGGCCAACACCAATCGCATCGACTACAAGCCGCAGATTCAGGCCGTGCTCGACGCCGTCCCCGGGCTCACCAAAGCCTACAACGCATACGTCGACGGTAACGCCCTCGACGGCACGCTCGCGTATCACTTTACCCCGCTCTCCGGTCTATCCGACACCGTCGACAGCGTGGCCAAAGGTCACGAACTCGAGCTCGTCATCAACCCGACGAACAACTGGCGCATCAGCGCCAACGTCGCGCAGCAGGAAACCGTCGTGAGCAACGTCCAGCCCGGCGCGCGCGCCGCAATGGAAGCGTTGCTGCCGGTGTGGCGGCAACCGTCGTTCGCCAATATCCCGCGCAGCACGGAAAACACGCTCAGTTACCTCACCAATCTCGTGGTCGTGCCTTATCGCAATATCCTCTCCTCCGACGGACTCGCATCGGCCGAGCAGCGCAAATACCGCGCGAATCTCGTCACCAACTACACCTTCCGCACCACGTGGCTCAAGGGCGTGGGCATCGGCACCGGTGTCCGCTGGCAGGACAAAGTGGGCATCGGCTACGTAACCACCCGCGACGCTTCCGGCGCGATCATCATCGATCGCACAAAACCCTACTACGCTCCCGGAACCACCAACGTGGACGTATTCGCTTCCTACGGACTGCGCGTCTGGAAAAACATCGACTGGCGCGTGCAGCTGAATGTCCGCAATGCCCTCGGCACCGACACGCTCATCCCCATCAATGCGCAATACGACGGCACCATCGCCTCCTACCGCGTCCCGCCCGAGAAGCGCTTTTATCTGACGAACTCCTTCACGTTCTAACCTCCATGCACCTCCGCGCCTGCCTTCGCCTTGTTGCCTCACTCACGTTGGCGGTCGGCACCGTGCTCCGCGCGGCCGATTTCTACGTCTCCGAAAGAGGCGACGATGCGAACTCCGGCACGAGTGTCGCGCAGCCGTTTCGCACACTGCAACGCGCCGATAGCGCCGTGAAGCCCGGCGACACCGTGTGGGTGATGGCCGGCACCTACCGGAACGATCTCAAGCGGCCGGGCGGCACCTCGAGCCTCCTCACGCTCACGGCATCCGGCACTCCTGAGGCGTGGATCACGTGGCGAAATTATCAGAACGACCGGCCCGAGCTGATCGCCCAAGGTTGTTGGAACGCGATCAACCTCCGCGCTTCCTACCTCGTGATCGACGGCCTGACGTTGACCGGCAACAACGACAATGTTCGCCAGATCGATGCCGAGGTGAACGCGGAGATCGACGTCGCCAAGACCATGGCCGCCTTCGCCGCCGCCACCGCGGCAAAAGCGGCCAAGGCCATCGACGAATCCGTGGCCCCCGACGCCAAACTCTCGTCCAAGGAAGTCGCCAAAGCGGTGCCCGCGCCGCGTCCGAAGCCCGTGCAGGCCCACAGCCCGGACCCGCGTTTCAACGGCAACGGTATCAACGTCGATTGTCGCAGCGGTCCGAAGTTTCACCACTTCGTCATCCGCAACTGCACGGTGCGCAAATTCGGCACGGTCGGGATCAGCATGATCCACACTGATTACTACACGATCGAGCACTGCACGATCTATGAGAACGCGTGGTATAGCCGCTACGGCGGCTCGGGCATTTCTCAGTTGCGCGGACTTAATTTCGACGACGCGCCGGGCTACCACAATATCATCCGCGGAAATCGCGTGTGGAACAACAAGTGCCTCGTGCGGTGCTTCAACACCGATTGTTTTTCCGACGGCAACGGCATCATCCTCGATTCCCTCGTCGACTACTCCGGCGGCGTCCTCGTCGAAAATAATCTTTGCTTCAACAACGGCGGCTCCGGCATTCACGTTTTCAAATCCAGCAAGGCCCACATCGACATCGTCCACAATACCCTCTGGCGCAATCAGCAGATGTGGTCCCTCTACGACCTCGGCTGCCACTCGGCGGTCAACGTCCGTTTTCTCAACAACATCGTCTGCGCCGAACGTCGCAAGCAGGTGAACGGTCGCCCCGATCCCACGATCGTCTACGACTACAACGTCTACTATGGCAGCGACCAGATCCCGACCAAGGGGAAGCACGATCTCGTAGCCGCCCCCAAGTTTATCCTGCCCTCCACCGATCCCGCGCGCGCCGATTTCCGCCTGCAAGCCGGCAGCCCCGCCATTGATAGTGCGGGCCTCGAGCTTGCATCGAAATTCGATCTCGCCGGCATCGCGCGCAACTCCGGCCCGGCGCCGGATCGCGGCGCCTACGAATTCCGGCGCCTATGAGCGTCCGCCCGCAGATCCTGATCGCCCGCATCGGTCTCATCCTCGCTCTTCTCGCAAACGCGGCGTCGGCCGCAGTGGACTGGTCCAACCTCACCCCGCACCCGCGACTCTTTGCCGACGCGGCACGCTGGTCCGAACTGAAAAAACAACTCACGCGCGATCCGGTGTCGCAGCAGATCTTCGCCGTCGTAAAACATTCCGCCGAGCGCCTCCTCGACCAACCGCCCGTCGCCTATGTCGACACCGGCGCCTTCTGGCATGGACCGATGCGCCAGGCCCAGGGCCGCATCCTGTCGCTCGCGATGGCGTATCGGCTTACCGGCGACGCACGTTTTCTCGCTCGAGCGAAACGCGAGATGCGGTCGATGGCTGACCTGCCGAACTGGTATCCCAAGCACTTCCTCGATACTGCCGAGGGCGCCCTCGGGATGGCGACTGGGCTGGACTGGCTTCACGATTCGCTCACGATCGAGGAACGTGAGCAATTCGCCGCCGCCCTCGTCGAAAAAGCGCTAAAACCCGGATTGCTTGTCGCCGACGAAAAAACCTGGGTGAGCGGCACCAACAACTGGACAGCCGTTTGCCACGGCGGCTTGGTCGTCGCCGCGCTCGCCATCGCCGAACGTGAGCCGGCCCTTGCGCAACAGACCGTCGTCCGCGCGCTGAAACATATGCCGCGCTATGCCGAGCTCTATGCGCCCGTCGGCGCCTATTCCGAAGGTCCCGACTATTGGGCCTACGGAACGACCTTCTATGCGTTGCTGGCGGATTCGTTGCGCACCGCCCTCGGCTCCAGCGCCGGTCTCGAGCGCGCTTCCGGTTTTCTACAGACCGCCGACTATACGCTGCAGATGACCGCGCCCAGCGGCCTGCTGTTCAACTTCGGCGACAACAGCTCCGGCCTCGGCTACGAACCCGTGATGTTCTGGTTCGCGCGCGAACTGCGTCGCGGTGACTTGGTCGCTCGTGAGATCGCCAACCTCAACACTCTCGCCGACGCCATCACCGCCGGCGCACCGCGCGGGGACGCCAGTCGTCTGTTATCCCTCGCACTGGTCTGGCGCGAACCGTCTCTCCCTCTCGCGCCGTCATCTGCGCCGCCTCTCGTGTGGTGGAGCGAAGGCGGCTCGCAACCGCAGGCCGTGCTCCGCTCGAAATGGGACGATCCGCGCGCTACCTTTGTCGGCCTCAAGGCCGGCCAGGCCGACGACTCGCACGCGCACATGGACATCGGCTCCTTCATCCTCGAAACCGACGGCGTTCGCTGGGCGGTCGATCTCGGCCGCGAGAGTTATCCGCACGCCCGCGCCAACGGCATGGCCGCCGATCTGTTCAAGACCACACAGGCGAGCAAACGCTGGAGCATTTTCCGCTGCGGCCCCGAAAGCCACAATTTGCTGCGCTTCGACCAAGCGCCGCCGCTCGTGGATGCGAAAGCGGAAATCCGCCCGCTGCCTCCGTCCTCCGAAGGCGCGCCCGGTTTCGCGATCGATTTGTCCCCTGTCGTTCGAGGCCAGGTGGCCCGCGCAGAGCGCCGCATCCGTCTCCACGCCGATCGCTCCGTCACCATCGGCGATGAATGGACCACACGCACCGCCGCGACTCACGTGACTTTTCAGTGGCTCACCCGCGCTGAAATCACGCCGCACGCCGATGGCGCCACGCTCCGCCAAAACGGCGAGACCCTGCGCCTCCGCTTCACCACCGCCGATCGCGCCGCCCGTCTCGAAGTCGAAGACGTCTCGCAGCCGCGCCACGCCTGGGACTCTCCAAATCCCGGTCTCCGCCGCATCGTGATCCACGTCGACACACCGCCGGAGACGACCAGCGGATTGCTCGTTGTCGCCACTCCCGGAAGAGGCCGATGACCCCACACTTTCGCTGCCCGATGAATCGTCGCCCGTCATTCTCCGCCACCCTCGTCGCCATTGTGGTTCTCGCGGCCGGCCCCATTGTAGCCGCACCGGTCCTGCCGCCCTTGCCGTCCGAGTTGGCCGCGTTGCAGCCGACCTCGCTGCTCCCTACCGACCTCGCGAGCACGTTCACGTTTCAAGATCGCTCGGGAGCCGCGCAACGGGCGACCTTCTCGGCCGCACCCGGCGAGGCAAGCCCGGTGTTTCGCGCCGAGGTTTTGGCGCGCGCAAACAGTTTCTATGACGTGCGCGTCTTTTGGAAAAGCGCTGCCGCGGTCGCCAAAGGAGATGTGTGCCTGGCGCGCTTCGCGGCGCGGGCTCCCACCGCGCAACAGGAGTCGGGCGAGGGGGCCGTCCATTTCTATTTTCAGCGCGCGACTTTGCCCAACGAAAAGAGCGTCAGCCTCACGCTTGCGCCCGGTCCCGAGTGGACCGTCTTCGAGGTCCCTTTCACCATCGCGCACGATCTCGCCTCAGGCGCGGCCACCGTTTCCCTCGCGCTGGGGCATTTGCCGCAGTCCCTCGAGATCACCGGCCTGGAGGTCCACAATTTCGGGCGCCGTGTGAAGGAAGCCAGTCTCCCCCGCACGCGTTTCAGCTATCGCGGCCGCGAGCCGGGCGCCGCGTGGCGCGAGCGCGCACTCCAGCGTATCGATGAAATCCGCACGGCGCCACTTGCGGTCCGCGTAACCGATTCCTCGGGACGTCCGCTCACGGGCGCCCGCATCGACGCGCGGCTTGTTCAGCCTGAATTCGTTTTCGGCACCTCGGTCGACGACGCGCTCATCGTCGCCGGCACACCCGAAGCTGAGCGCTACCGCCGGGCGATCCTTGAGCTGTTCGACACCGTCGTGATTGAGAACGGACTCAAGTGGGCGACATGGGCCCGGGGTCCGGAGCGGCAGGGCATCGCGCGTCGCGCCCTCGATTGGCTCGACCAGCAACCGTTGCGCGTCAAGGGCCACAATCTCGTGTGGCCCGCGTGGAAATTTTCTCCCCGCGGCCTGAAGCATACGCCCGAACTCAAGGACCGCCTGCCCGCGATGATCCACGACCGCATCACCGAAATCATGGGAGTGACCCGAGGCCGGGTTTATGCGTGGGATGTGGTGAACGAGCCCGTGCACGAGCGCGACTTCTTCGGCCTCATGCCCGAAACCGCGATGGCCGCCTGGTTCCAACTCGCCCGCTCTGCGGACCCGGATGCCGCGCTGTTCATCAACGAGTATGGCATGCTCAATAGCGCCGCCAGTCCCGGCATGATCGCGCGCTTTCGCACGCTCATCCAAACTCTCCGCCGCACCGGCGCACCGATCGACGGCATCGGCATCCAGGGTCATGTCGGCCAGCAGCCCCGTCCCCCGGATCTCCTCTTGGCCGATCTCGATCTGATCGCGGCCGAGGGCCTGCCCGTGCAGATCACGGAGTTCGATATCAACACGACCGACGAGGCGCTTCAGGCCGACTACCTCCGCGATTTTCTTATCGCCTGCTACAGTCATCCGGCGGTGAGCGGCTTTATCATGTGGGGATTCTGGGAAGGCCGGCACTGGAAACCCGATGCCGCGATGTTCCGCCGCGATTGGTCCGAAAAGCCCGTCGCCGCCGTGTGGCGCGAGTGGACGCTCGATCGCTGGCGCACTCATGCCGAGGCCACCACCGATGCCACTGGCAACTCCGCCGCCCGCGGCCACCTCGGCCGCTATCGCGTGACCGTTACGCACGACGGACTAAGTCGTCAGCAGGAGGTCACCCTCACCCGCCGTGGGGCCGAGCTCTCGGTCATGTTTCCCGCGCCGTGATTCGCGCCGACATCCCGTTCGCGACCAACGCCCAACTTCGCGTCACCGCCACGCCCAGTAAGCCATGAATCGCCGCAGCTTTCTCCACACCTCGTTCGCCGCCACCCTCGTCGCTGCACTACCCGCGCAAACCCGCCGCGCCCCGCGCCTCCTGCTTTGCTCGGGCTGGCAAGTCGTGAACATCGGCGACATCGCGCATACGCCCGGTGCTCTGGCCGCGATCGAAGAGCACATCCCCGGCGCCGAGGTCACGCTTTGGCTCTTCAATCCCCTCACACCCGCAGCCCGCGCCTTGATGCTCCGGCGTTTTCCACGTCTGCAGATCGTCGAGGGCAAACTCAACGCCGGCCGCGAGGTCACGGCCCCCGCTGTGCTCGCCGCAATGGATCGCGCCGATTTTTTCCTGCATGGGTCCGGCCCCGCCACTCTCGCGTGGGCCCACGCCGAGGCGTTCGCCCGCCGCACTGGCCGGGGCTTCGGCATTCACGGCGTCACTTACGGGCTCTACGGCATTCCCGAAAAAGCCACGCTCTCCCGCGCGCGTTTTGTCTACTTCCGCGACTCAGCCTCACTCGCCCGCGCTCGGGCGGACGGCGTGCGTGCTCCGATCATGGAGTGGGGGCCCGACACCGCCTTCGCCACCGATCTCCGCGACGACGCCCGCGCCGATGCCTTTCTCCGCGCCCATGCTCTGAGCGACGGCAAATTCCTCTGCTGTATCTCGCGCTACCGGTTCACCCCTTTCTGGCTCATGCCGTCGAAAAACGAGCCGGTGAACCCCGCCCGCCACGCCCGCAACGAGGAGAGAAAGCTCGCCGACCACGCGCCCCTGCTCGCCGCCATCATCGCCGTCGTGCGCGAAACCGACTTCCGCATTTTGCTCTGCCCCGAAGACGAGACGCAGATGACCATCACCCGCGAGATGCTCCTAGATAAACTCCCCGCCGACGTGCGGCCGCGCGTCGTCTGGCGCGAGACCTTCTGGCTGCCTGACGAAGCCATCAGCGTCTATCGCCGCTCGGCCGGCCTCTTCGGCATGAAATGCACAGCCCCATCATGTGCATCGGCCACGGCATCCCTGCCATCGTTTGCCGCTGGGAAGAACAGAGCACCAAGGGGATCATGTGGCGCGACATCGGTCTCGACGACTGGCTCTTCGATTTCGACATCCCCGCCGAGGCCGCGGCCATGCCCGCCGCCGTCCTCGCGCTCGCCCGCGATCCGGCCGCCGCCAAACGTCGCGCGGAAGCCGCCCGCGACCGCGTTCGCGCCCGCTTGCGCGAAACCATGGCGGTCGTTGCCCGCGAGGCTGCGCGGTCTACTCCTTGAACCCACGCCCACGGTGCACAGCCTCGTTCAAGCCTGCATGAAATCCCGCCTCCGCCTCGCGCCCTTTCTCGTTTCCGCCGCGGTTGCCTGCACCGCGCTGCCCGCCGCTGAGCCCACGCGCGTCTACCTCGCGAACGACGACCACACGGACTACATGTGGACCGCGGATACGGACACCTACGCGAACGTCTTCATCGAGATGCTCGACTGGCATCTCAAGCTCGCCGACGAAACGGCCGCCAACCCGCCCGCTTCCCGCAACCGCTTCAATGCCGACGGCGCCCTCTGGCTCGCCACCTACGAGCAGCGCAAGACGCCCGCCGAGTTCGCGCGCCTCATCGCGCGCATCAAAGACGGCACGATCAGCGTCCCGCTCAACACCCTCGTCTCCACCTACGGCGGCCAGCCCGTCGAGGCCGTCTTGCGCGGCATGTATTACGCCGGCCGCATCGAGCGCGCCCACGGCCTGCGTTTCACCCTCGCGACCGCGATGGAGAATCAGACGCTCCCGCTCGGCCTCGCCTCGCTCTTCGCCGGCTCCGGCGCGCGCTACAGTTGGCGCGGCGTCTGCGGCTGCGCCAGCAAGCTCCCCAACCGCATCCTCGGCGAACGCGAGCACGAGGTCTACCGCTGGACCGGCCACGACGGCCAGAGCCTCCTGCTCAAGTGGTATTCGCTTGGGGCGCACAACGTCGGCGGCTACTGGGAGGCCGGCGATCCGCTCAAGGCCCTCGAATACGCGGCCACCGATGCCGGCTTCCTCCGTCGCCATGTCGATCCCGTCACGAAGCAGCCCTACCGCGTCGTCGGCCTCTTCGGTTACGGCGGCGACGATCTCGCGCGCAAGACCGGCGTCACGCCGCCGCCCACGATTCCCGCCGTGCCCGGCCTCGCGAAACTCATTTCATCGCCCTACTGCGATCACTTCCACGTCATCGCCAAACGCGAGACCACGACCACCCGCCAAGTGATCGTCTCCAACGAACTCGATTACTTCGCCGACTTCGAAAAGACCCACGGCGCCACGCTCCCCGCGAAAACCGTCACCTACGGTAACGAATGGGACCTCTACTCAGCCTCGCTCTCCGAAACGTCCGCCCGCGCCAAACGCGCCGTCGAAAAGCTCCGCTCCACCGAACTCCTCGCCACGCTCGTCAGTCTGCAAGTCCCCGACTTCCTCCGCCGCCACACGCCTGCCCGCGACCGCGCCTTCACCGACCTCGGCCTCTTCTGGGAACACAACTGGACCGCCGACGGCCCCATCTCGCGCACGCAGCGCGCCGCGTGGCAGGACAGCGTCGCCACCGGCATCGACTACTACGTCAACTCCGTCCACGCCGAAGCCGTCATCCGTCTCGGCGGCCTGATTCCGAAGCCCGACAAAACCAACCGCTTCTTCGTCCTCAATCCCCTCGGTTGGCCGCGCACCGGTGCCGCCGATCACGCCTACACCGGCGCCGCCGATATCCACGTGCGCGACATTAGCACCGGCCAGATCGTGCCGCACCAAATCGTGCGTCTCACCGGCGCCCGCCACCTCCGCATCCTCGCGCGCGACGTGCCCTCCGCCGGCTACAAAGTTTACGAGATTCTCCCCGGCGCCAGCCCCGGCACCGCGCCGACCGATGCCGCTACGACCGCCACGCCCGCCGTCGACGGCGCGTTCACGTTCGCCAACTCCGCCGTTCAACTCACCGTCGCGCGCGATGGCTCGATCACGAGCCTCGTCGATCTGCGCCGCGACTCCGCCGAACTCGCCGCCACGCTCGACGGCCTCGCCCTCAACGACCTCACGCCCAACTCCACCGCCGGCGAAACGCTCCGCGTCGAAAACGCCGGTCCCGTCTCCGTCACGCTCCGCGCCCGCAGCGAGGCTGGCCTCGACCACACCACCGCGATCACGCTCTACCGCGACTCCGACCGCATCGATGTGCGCAATGAGATCACCGCCAACTTCGCCGACGTCCGCCACTGGGCCTTCAGTTTTAATCTGCCTACTCCCGCCGTCCGCACCGAGGAGGTCGGCGCGATCAATCTCAACAAGCTCACCACTGAAGGCGGCGCCTACGCGCCGACGCACGCCCGCTATGACTACGTCACACTGAACCATTTCGCCGACATCTCGTCGGGCGATGGCCGCCGCGGCGTCACGCTCTCCAATCCCGATCTCGCCTTCGCCAAACTCGGCCGCAGCACGATCACCTCACTCGATACCACGACGCCGCAAATCAACGTCCTCGCCGGTGGGCAAGTCGACGGTCCCAGCCTCGGCATCCGCGGCCAGAACGGCGCGACGTATTTTCTCCAGCGTTTCGCGCTCCGGCCGCACGGCGGCTACGACCAGGTCGCGGCAATGAAATTCGCTCTCGAACACCAGAACCCCTTCGTCACCGGCCCGCTCATCGGCAAAGACACCGGCCCATTTCCCGCCGACACGTTTTCCCTCCTCACGGTGAGCGATCCCAACGTCCTCCTCTGGGCCGTAAAGCCGGCCGAGGAAGGCGTCGACCGCGGCATCATCGCGCGCCTGTGGAACGTCTCCGACGCGCCCGCCTTCGCGACCGTCGCACTCAGGCCGGGCCTAGTCTCCGCGCAGCGCACCACGCACGTCGAGACCGACCTCGAACCCATTCCGCTCACCGCCGCCGGCGCGTTGCCGACGAGCTTCGCGCGCCAGCAGATCCAGACCTACCGCCTCTCGCCGAAATAGTTCCTGCCGTCATCCAGGCCGATTCCTCTATCCTCGAAGGAGTCTACCTCCGCGATCTCCTCGCCCAGCCCCACGCCTTCGCCATTGCCGACTGCCGCGCTCGCTTGTAACCGGATTGTCCTTACGGGCAGGGGTTCTTCGCTCCACGCCCAGCATCCGCGGCAGCTTCGTCTCGTCGCGGCCGATCACACCGCCCTGCTGGTCCATACCGCCGAACTCGTGCACGCGCAGTCCGCTCTGCTCGCAGCCGATACGCTGATCGTGGTGGTTTCCCAGTCCGGTCGCAGCGCCGAGATGGCGCAATTGCTCGACCTGCTGGCGACGCGCCCGTCGCGCCCCTTTTATCGTGGGCGTGACCAATACCGCCGACTCCCCCTCGCAGCCCGCGCCGACTTCGTCGTGTCGCTCCACGCTGGCCCGGAGTTTTCCGTCTCCTGCAAAATCTATCTCGCCACGCTGGTCGCGCTCGCGTGGCTCACCGGCTGCACTGAATAGCGAATCTCCTTCCGTCATACACTCCACCCTCGAACAAACCGCGCCCGCCGTGCAGGGCTACCTCGCAGCCTCGCGCGGTCACGTGGCTCAACTAACTCCGCTCCTCGACGACCTTAGCGGCCTCTTTCCGACCGGCCGCGGCGCGTCGCTCGCCGCCGTCGGCACAGGCGGATTGATCCGCAAAGAGTTCACCCGATTTCACGCCGAGGACATGAGCGCACCGGCATTTCGTCACGGCCCGCTTGAGATGGTTAAGCCGGGCCTACTCGCCCTCGTATTTTTTTGGGCGACGTAACGCTTTCTCATCCGACGTCTCCGTGAACGCCCACGGCGACCGCCGCCTCAGTCGGACTGAAATCCAACGTCCTCGGCCTGCTCGGGGCGGCGCCACTCGGCATGGTCTTCCTCTCGCCGGCGATGACGTTCTAAGGAATATTCGGTCCGGTCTACATCGCTTGCGGCAAAGTTGATCACGCTCACCGCCCTCACCGCGACCTCGCGCTCATCATCGCCACGTCCGTCGGCGCCAGCCGCATTCTCTTCGACAAAGGTCGCCGCGGTGCGGCACCGGCCATGTTTTCCAAAACTGCATCCCCACCACCAGGTCCCATGACCTGCGCTTCACGTGATTTTCGCCGTCGGACTCGTCGCCACGTTTGCCGTCTTCGCGCTGCTCGGCACCTACAACGCCTACGTCTGGTGGTGCACCACCTCGACGTTCTTCGCCATGATCACGTTTCTTTTCGGCAACCTCGCCGCCAACATCCTCAACCGCCACCGCCTCCGCACCATCGGCGGCGTCGTGCTCTTCGGCCTGGTCCCATCCGTCGGCATCGTGTGCGACGTCTACATTCTGGCGCAGTCCTTCTTCATCGAACCCTGCGCCCAACCTTGGGCGACAGGAAAAAGCGTTGTCGTGTTCGCCGTCGCCTGCGCCCTTTCGGCGTCCGCGCTATTGGCCTCCAAACACCGTTCACAGAAAAAGGTTCGATCAATTTGGGGTGCAGTCACCCGTTATCGGAACTGCACGGTAATGGCTTCCCGCTCCGGGAAAGGCCGGTCGTTTTAATCCTGCCACCCTCGCACGTTTATCCGCTTATTTTCCCAATGACTTTCGAACTGCCCTGCTCCCGCCGCAGCCAATAGCTGCGCGCTCATCGCATTCGGGCTCGATGCGGCCGTGACTGCATTACCTTCAAACTATCCGCGCGTTCTCCGGCAAGTTAGGTTGGAGAAAGGGCGTTACAAACAAAGAGCACAACAAAGACCACGACGATTCTCCGTGGCTCATTGCCGCCGAAAACCTCTCGGACGGTCTCCTGCTCGTTTCACAACGGCGCCGAAGCAAAATTGATTCTTCCTCTCGCCCTTCTGTCCGTCTCAACTCGGTCCGCCCAGCCGCGCCCCGCCCTTCCGCCACCCACCATGACCCGCAACTTCCCCACCGCTGGGCTCGTCCTGGCGATCCTCATCCACACGTTGCCGTCCGCCGTCGCCGCCGAGCTCCGACCTCCGAATATCGTCATCCTATACGCCGACGATATGGGTTACGGTGACTTGGCGATTCAGAATCCCCAGTCGAAAATCCCCACCCCCAATCTCGATCGCCTCGCCCGCGCCGGGATGCGCTTCACCGACGCGCACAGTTCCTCGGGAGTGTGCACTCCGAGTCGTTACGCGCTCCTCACCGGCCGGTTTCATTGGCGGAAGTTTCACGGGATCGTGAATGCCTTCGATCAGCCCGTGCTCGACGACGCCGAGCTCACCTTGCCGGAGATGCTCAAAGCGAAGGGCTATCGCACGGCCTGCGTCGGCAAGTGGCATCTGGGCTGGAACTGGCGCGACATCCAGCGCCCTGGCGCCGCGCCCAAGCCGGACGCCAAGGGGCGCACCAAGGTCTTCGAACCCGCTGCCTTCGACTGGACCCGGCCGGTTTCCGGTGGCCCGCTCTCCCACGGTTTCGATTACTACTTCGGCGATGATGTCCCCAATTTTCCGCCCTACGCTTGGATCGAAAATGACCGCCTTATCACGACGCCGAGCGTGCCGCTCACCATCACGCCACAAACCGCGGAAGGATCGTGGGAGGCCCGGCCCGGCCCGATGACTCCCGGCTGGGATTTCTACGGCGTCGTTCCGCACATCACGGGCAAAGCGGTCGAGTGGATTGGCCAACAACGCGGCCGCCGCGAGCCGTTCTTCCTCTATGCGCCCTTCAATTCGCCCCACGCCCCCATCGTGCCCGCGCCGGACTACGTGGGAAAGTCGGCCGCCGGCGGCTACGGCGATTTTATGTTTCAGACGGATACCGAGGTCGGCCGCATCTTGCGCGCGCTGGAGGAAAACGGCTTCGCCGAAAACACACTCGTGATCTTCACCGCCGACAACGGCGCGGAGCGTTACGCCTATGATCGCGTGAAGAAATTCCAGCACCGTAGTTCCGGACCGCTGCGCGGCGTGAAACGCGATCTCTACGAAGGCGGGCATCGCGTCCCGTTCATCGTCAAGTGGCCCGGTATAGTGCCCGCCGGCACGGTCAGCGATGCCCTTGTCAGCCAGATCGATCTTTTCGCCACCCTGGCCGCCGCAATCGGCTTCGACCTGCCGGCGAACTCCGCGCACGACAGTCACAACCTGCTGCCCGTTTGGAAACAAAGCGCCCCCGGCCCACGCCGCAGCATCGTGCACAATACGCAGGCGAACGCCTATGCCGTGCGCCATGACAACTGGGTGCTCATCGCCCACTCCACCGGCGCCCACACCCCGGTGCCGGCTTGGTTCGATCAGGAAAACGGATACCGAAAGAACGAATTTGCCGGTGAGCTCTACGACCTCGCCACCGACCTCTCCCAGAAAAACAATCTCTACGCCGCCCAACCCGAAAAGGTGGCCGAGTTGACCACTCTGCTCGCCCACCTCCGCGCGCGGGGCCAGCTGCGCTGACGACACACCCCGCCGTGTAATCGGAGGCCTCATTCCTTGGGACCTTCCGCTCTGAAGAATCTTCAGCCGAGACATTCAACTGCTCATTGAGCCTACCCGATAACGATTCCGTGGGTAGCGGCACGACGGTCTAACAAGGCTCTGCTTACCCGCGCTTTCCCTGTGGCTCTTCGCCTTTCGCGTGAAGAGGGCGGCTGCGCTGAATGTCCCCCCGGAGAAGCGCCACCGACTCGCGGCGCCGAAATTATTCGCCGGGCTTTTTCGTGCACTGCGGCTGCGCGCCTTCGGGCAACGGCGGAATCGCCCCCTCGCCCGCTTTCGGCAACGTGCCGTTCAACTCCTGCCGCCAGTGCGCCACGTCACCACCCGGACAATACACATAGATCATGTGCATCGGCTCGTCCCCGGTGTTCGTAAGCTGGTGGAAGAGGGTCGGCGGCATGAAAACAGCCTGCCCCGCCTTGATCGGACTCCGCTCCGTGCCGACGCAGATTTCGCCTTCGCCCTGCACAATGAAATAAACCTCTTCCTGCTCCTGGTTGTGCCACGGAACTTGGCCGCCCTTCGGCTCAAGAATAGAGTAGCCCATTGAAAATCCTTTGGCGGCGATCGGCTGACCGAGTTGGCCGACGAGGCCACGGCCCCAACGACGCGCGGGAAAAGTGCCACCGGGAAGTTTGGCGAGATCTGCGATAATCATAGTGACCGATTTGTTGCGCCGCACCGTCCGCGGCGCGAACCTTTTTCCGTCAGCCCGTCAGACCTGCCCGCACGAGCAAAGCGTTGAGGTCAGGATCACGCCCCATGAAGCCGCGGAACAGTTCCGCCGCCTCAACCGAGTTTCCGCGGCTCAACACGTGTTCGACAAATTCTGCGCCCACTTTGGCGCTGAAGAGCCCCTCGCGTTTGAAGCGAGTGAACGCATCTGCATCCAAGACCTCCGCCCATTTGTAGGAATAGTAACCCGCCGCATAGCCGACGGGGTCCGAGAAAATGTGGGTGAATTTTTTCACGATCGTCGGCGCCGGCGGCTCCGTGGGCACCAGGCACGCGGCGATGGCCGCCCGGGCCTTGCCCTCGACATCGGCCTCGCCCGCAAACTCGGTCGTCCGCATGTGCATCAGCAAATCCATCTTCGCAAACGCGACTTGCCTCATGGTGACGCACGCCGAGCGGAAATTTTTTGCCGCCGTGAGCTTGCGGAAAATTTCCTCCGGAATCGTCGCCCCCGTTTCGTGATGCCGGGCAAACAGATCGAGGCTCTCCCGTTCCCACGTCCAATTTTCCATGATCTGCGAAGGCAGCTCCACGAAATCCCACGCGACGTTTACGCCGTTGAGCGATTTGATTTCCACCTCGCCGAGCAAGTGATGCAGCAGGTGGCCGAACTCGTGAAACACCGTCTCGACTTCTCGATGCGTGAGCAGCGCCGCTTTCCCCTCCGCCGGTGGAGTCATATTGCCACACATCAGGCCGAGATGCGGCGCGCGCGAACCGTCGGCGCGCGGCCCGCCCGTGATCAGATAGTTCATCCACGCGCCGCCCCGCTTCGACTCGCGCGGATACCAATCGGCGTAGAACGACCCCACGTGCCGCCCCCGCGCATCCTGCACGTCGTAGAATTTCACCTCAGGATACCAGGTCTCGACGTCCCCGTTCGCCCGCTCCGCCACGCGCAATCCAAACACCCGCCCCACCAATTCAAACATCCCCGCGATCACGCTGTTCATCGGGAAGTAGGGCCGCAAAATCTCTTCGTCGAAAGCGTAGCGCTCCTGCCTCAATTTCTCGGCCCAAAACAAGATCTCCCAGGGTGCCAGGCGGGCAACCGACCGTCCGCACCGCTGGGCCTTGAACTCTTCCAATTCCCGGCACTCCCGCGCAAACGCGTCTTGAGCCCGCACCTCCATGTCTTCCATGAAGGCCAGCGCTCGCGCGCCGCTCTTGGCCATGCGACGCTCCAACACGAGATCGGCGAAGTGCGCCTTGCCCAGCAGAGCGGCTTTCTCTGCACGCAGCGCGAGAATCCGCCCGATCAACGGCGCGTTGTCGTGTGGCGCGGTGGCCCCGACCGCCGCCGAGGCCGACCACATTTCCTTCCGCAGCGCCTCGTCGCTCAAATACGTCATGAACGGCTCCAGCGACGGCATGTGCAGCGTGAACCGCCAGCCCACGAGTCCCTTCGCTTCCGCCCCGCGCCGCGCCGCCGCCTTCGCGTGTTCGGGCAGCCCCGCCAACCGCGCTTCGTCCGTCACGACGAGTTGCCACGCGTTCGTCGCATCGAGCACGTTTTCGGAATATTTCTGCGTCACCTGCGCCAACTCCGTTTGCAACGCCTCCAACCGCTCCCGCTGCGCCGCGGGTAAATCCGCGCCGGCTTGACGAAAATCGGCCACGGTCTCGTCGAGAAACCGCCGATGAATCCCCGATAGTGCCGCCGCCTCCGGCGTCGCCGCAAACGCCTTCAAGCGCGCCCAAAGCTCGGCGTTGAGCGGGATGCTCGCGTAGAAGGCCGACACTTTCGGCAGCATCGCGTTGTGCGCCTCCCGCAGCGCCGGCGAATCGGCCACCGATTGCAAATGCGTCACCTTCGACCACGCCGCGGTGAGCTCCTCGGTGGAATTCTCCAACGCCAAAAACGTATTCTCGTAACTGAGCGCAGTCGGCTCCTGCGTTGCGATCGCGTCGACTGCGGCCCGCGCACGGCCCAGCGCCGTTTCGACCGCTGCGGCCACTTGGTCAGCCGTCATCGCTGACCAACGGATATGAAAGGAAGGATCGAGAAACGGGTTCACGGACATCCCGCGAAAAACCGTCTGCCCGTCGCCGATGTCAAACCGCAAACCTCACCACACGTAGCCCACTCCGACCGAAATCTGCCGCGGCGCCGCCGGCACCGCCGGCAGCTCCTGAAAACGGTTGCCCCACAGATTGTCGACCAGCAGCGAGCACTCCGCCCCCCGCCACGCCGCCGGACGATACGCGAGGCCCAGCGAACTCGTGAGGGCTTCATCGCCGCCCGCCACCCGCAGCAAATTGCCCGCTTGGATTCGCGCGACATTGTCCATCCGCAGCTCGAAGCCCGCCCCGAGTCGTGCGGTCAAAGCCGCCGTCAACCGGTGTCGTGCGTAGTTGAGCGCGTAGAAACTGGCATCCACGGCCGCACCGCGATAGTCCGCGTTTTTTGTCAGCCCCGTATAACCCACCACCACATCCACCGCCGCCCAACTCCGCCTCGCGACCACTTCAATTCCCGTGGTGTCCACATCGAGGGCATTGGCCGCCCGGGCGGTGACTCCACGGTGAAACGTCCAGTCGACCAACGCGTCGTCGCGCCGGAAGAAAACCGCCGCCTGCCCCGACCAGCCCGCCAGCGCCCCGCTGACACCGAGTTCGAGATTGCGACTCGTTTCCCGGCCGAGGTTGGGGTTACCACGAAAAAGCCCCGCCGTCGCACTGGAATTCAACGCCGTATACGTCGGCACCTGCGTCGTCTGGGCATAACCAAGGTATATTTTCCGCCACGGCGCCGAGGCGCCACCTTCGTGCGCAATCTCCACCACCGGCGAAATCGCCCCGCCGTCCCGGTTGCTATCGTCGTAGCTCGCTCCCGCCTTCACGACGACGCGCTCACCGCCGGTCAGGGGCCACGCCTTCTCGGGCACCAGCGTGATCTTGCTCAACGTCCGCGAGCGAAACCGCCCGGCGGTGAGCGAGGTTGACTGCAAATCATCCGCTAGGACTTCACCGCGAAAGTTCCACGACACCTCGCCCACCGTTTTTCGGCCGCCGACGGCCGCTCCGTCCACCCACGTCGTATGCTGAAACGGATGCACCGGGCCGAGGGGCGCGAACCGGTTGAACGCATAGTCGTCTTTGTTTCGCCGATGCCAGGCGCCCGCCTCGAAAAAATCCCCCGCACCCAGTTCGCTCCGATGGTTCAACGCGAAGAGCAGCGTCTGTAGACTCTCGGTCTCGTTCGAATTGAACGGCGTGTAGAGATTCGGCCACCCAAAAAACTTCGCCTGATAGCCGACAAATAAATCCGTCTGCGACTCCGGCCCCGCCAGTTGGACCCGCGCGTTCACCCGATCAAAGTCCTGTTCGCCAAAAGGCACCGCCCCGTCCGACTCCGACCGCGCCCACGCCACATCCGCCGCCAGCCGCTGGCCCGCCACGCGCGCCCCGCTCACGAAGCCTTGATAGAACTCCTGCCGGTTCAGCCCATGTTCTCCCGCCGCCAATGCGAGCGAACCCGCCGATTTGATCGGACGCCAGGTGTGCGCCACCGCTCCCACCGTCGAGTTCGTGGCACCGAGCGCGTGCTCCACACCGGTGCGAATCTCCGTCGCGCCCAGCATCGTCGGCGCCACCGGAATCTCCGCGAGGTAGTGGCCCGTCTGCGGATCGAACATCGACACGGCACCGATTCGAAATCCCGTATTCTCGAATATGCCTCCGCGGATCGTCACATCGGCCTGCGCCTCTGCCAGGTTGCGCCCTGCGACATCCACTCGCGGCTCATACCGCAGCGCCGAAACCGGCATAGCAAAGGTGCCCACCGGAGCCTGGTTAGCCACCCGCGCCGAAAAGACGGTCACCTCCGGCAGCCCCACCACCGACGTGTTCTGCGCGGTCAGCACCGTCGCGAACACCCCCAGCGCCCCTAGAACCATGGTCACAGTTTTCATCAACGTGAACCGCTACCAGTCGCGCCGGCGAAAACAAGTCCGCTGTTTTCAATTCCATAATCTTGCCTTAACAAGCCGCCCGACGACTCCACAAAAAAGCCCCGACAAATAAGTCGGGGCTTTTCCTGAAAAATTAAATCGCGATAACTTATTCTTCGCCGTCGTTGCCGATCGCTTCAACCGGGCAACCTTCCAGTGCTTCCATGCACTGGCCAATTTCTTCCTCGGTGCTGGGCTGCTTGTGCACGTAAGAGTAACCGCCTTCGTCGTGGCGCGTGAAAAACGCCGGAGCGGTTTCGCGGCAAAGGTCACAGTCGATGCATTGCTGATCGACGAAGAACTTTCCGGGTGCATTAGGAGCCCACTTGTCAGCTTTGTTTGCCATATTGAATCGAACAAAGAAAATATTTCGAAGCGCTGTCAAGCGGTCACAAGGTCGCTTTTCTGTTGTTCAAAACACCCGGGCGCTACCGGTTTGCCAATATCATCACCCGACCCGCAAGCCACGCACCAGAACCCGCAAAATTGCACTCGATCGCCCTCTCCTGCGCCACAAAGACATCGCGGCGGCAGGTTGGTTTGATCGCGCAAAACTCTGGAAATCATTCTTGTCACTCCGGTGAACGGATTCACCAATAGAGCAGTTGACTCGCCAAAGCCCCATCGCGCAACACTCCCCGCCCCTGCTTCCCAATTTGGCTACTTGTCTCGCTCCGTTCACCTCCGTGCTGGGGCTTGATCGAGTATCCACCACCTGTTTGCCCCTCCCCAAAGTCTGCCCTGACCAATACCATCAGCTCGTTCTCCGCTATGCCCCACTCGACCCCCACCCGCTTACTCCCACTCGCCGCCCTTTTTACATCGTGCGTCGCGCTAAATTTGACCCTGTTCGCGCAACCGACGCCGCCCGTCGCGCCGGCCACTACCTCTGCACCGACCGCCGCCGAAATCGCGGCCGCCAAAAAACAACAAAAACAAGACGAAGAAGCCGTTCTTCTGAACGTATTTGAAGTGAAGGGCGACGCCTCTGACACCTACGACGCCACCAACACGAATTCCGTCACCGGCACCAACACCTCCCTCAGCAAGACCCCGCTCGACGCCAAGATTTTCAACCGCCAACTGATGGACGATATGGGCACGGTCGACATGACCGACATGCTCTGGAAAATCGGCGGCCTCGGGGCGGCCCTGATCGGCAACGGCAACGAGGACGTGCGCGGCACCGTCGAAGGCGACCGCCAGGACCCGAAGAGCATGTCGATGCGCGGTCTCCAAATTAACAACCCTCGCCGCGATGGTTTTCTCCGCTCAGATACGACCCTCCTCGACACATTCGACATCGACCGCGTCGAAGCGATCGGCGGTTCCAACTCACTCCTCTTCGGTTCAGGCGATGCCGGCGGCGTTATTACCTCCGCCTCGAAGCGCGCTTACCTCAAACGCCGCCCCACGATGACCGTCGCGGCCACCGCAGATTCCGAAGGCACCCGCCGCTATACGGTCGATGCTCAGGTCGGCATGAAGTATTTTGCCTTTCGCGTAAACGGTGTGCGCGACGACACGAATTATTTCCGTCCCGGCCTCAAGCGCCACGCAGAAGGCTACCACCTCACCGCCACCGTGCAGCCGTGGAAACGCCTCCAGATTCGCGGTGAATACCGCTACTACCGTCGCGACACCATTTTCGCCCAAGCCGTGACCGTGCGCGCCCCCCTTACGTGGCTCCTTCCCAACGGCGCTCGCGTCGATAATCAGAACACCCGCTTCCTCGTCGCCTTTCCCGAAATTTCCCAGATCACCGGCGGCGCCTTCGACCTCACGAAAGTCGACTCGGCCACCGGTCCCTACACGCGTGACGACTACTACAATCACATCAAGTCCGTCGTCGCCGAGGCAACCCTTGCCGAGGGCCTAGCCGTTCAACTTCGCTACGGCCACGATTCACGGGTGAACGACGCTCCCCGCCCCAGCAGCACCACCGTCTACGCGCCCGGCGCCACGGGCAACCTCTACGTCGATCCCGTCACGGGCCAAGTCGGCCAGAAGTGGGCTTTCAACACCTCCGTGGTTGCGACGCCTTTCTGGACCGGCGCCCGCGGCTATCGCGCCGCACTCGCCTACCAAAAGGATCTCGGCAAATGGTTTGGCCGCCACCAAGCCAGCGTGTTCCGCCAAGACATGGAGTCGTGGGTCAACCAGATGACCATGCGCTTCTACGAAACCGATTCCAGCGGAGCGATCATCCAAAACCTCGCGAACATCACCAACGCCGAATCTGGCCGAAATGTCATGCCCGGCGCCTGGGTCCCGATTTTCCCCGAATCAATCCTCGGCGGCAAAGATTGGCGCGTTAACACGATCACCCACCCGAACGGCAAGACCTACAAGTTTGCTCCGCAAGTCTATGCCGGCGCCGTCCCCCCCACCGAACGCAATCCGATGGGTGTTTCAGGCACGATCATTACGTCCACGGCCAACCCCGCGACCACCGGCAATCCCGGTAACACGTCCTACCTCATGGACGACACCACTGAAAAAAGCTGGGGCGCGAGCCTCTTCAGCGAGTGGTGGAAAGGCCGTATCGACACGATGGCCGGCATTCGCCGCGAAGAGGCCACGGGTTTCCGCAAACACATCGGCCTCAAACGCGGCCCGATCTCCTACGATAGCATCAACCTTGGCGCCGTCGTCGATACCCCGATCAAAGACCTGCGCATGTCGCTCAACTACGGTTCCAACGGAAAGATCAACTTCGATACGACCCGCGACATTTACAACGAGCCTCTTCCCCCCGGCAAAGGCGTGAGCAAAGATATCGGTTTCAAACTGGACCTCTTCGAGCGCCGTGTGTCCGGCAATATCAACTACTACCAATCCGAAGCCCAAAATTTCACCGCCACCATCGGTAATCGCAACGATGTCGACCCTGACGGCATCAATGGCCGCCACGGCGGCAACGCCTACACCTACAGCAAGAAATCGGATGGCTACAATGTCTCCCTCTCCGCCAAGCCGACCCGCAGTTGGGAAATGCGTATCAACTTCGCCACCGCCAACGGCTCCGAACGCACCAACGTCGACCTCCCGCAGTTCTACAACGACCAATTCAACACCACGACCGTCAGCGGTCAGGCCGTGGTCGGCGTAAAGGCCAACGCCTCCGCCTCCGTCGTTCCCTTGCTGGTCCCGTCTGACCCCCGCGATCCCACCTCTGCGCAGATCCCGCTCTCGATCGCCATGATGAAGGACCCCACCAGTCCCTATTACGCCCAAATCGATCCCGAAGGCGGTCAAATCCTCAACGCCCAAAACATCGGTCTCTTTACGCCCGGCGTCGCGACCGGCGTTAACGGCCTCCCCATCGCCGATCACCAACTAGGTTTTGTCTCGCCGACCGGTGGCAACCTCATCGTGCGCCGCGCCGGAGAAGCGACCGTCGGCTATGCGGAAAAATCCTACAGTTGGGTGAACACCTATCGCTTCACCGAAGGGCGTCTGCGCGGTCTCTCCACCGGCCTCGTTTCAAGCTACCAACAAAACTACCGCGGCTATATGTATAACGACGCGGCCGACGGAAATAAGCGCAAGATGTTCCTCTTCCCGGACCGCGTGACCCACGACATGTTTGCCAGCTACGGCTTCCGCGTCTCCCGCAACATGCGGGCCTCCGTTCAGCTCAACATCAGCAACCTCCTCGACTCCAATCGCGTGCTTTACCTCATCAACAGCAGCAACGGCACGCTGCGCTACGCCCAATGGTTCAATGCGCCTCGCAAGTTCGCGATCACTACGCGCCTGACTTACTGAGGGCCCGTCCTTCTCCTCTCGTCCGTCGATGAAAAAAATCCTCCCGCTCTGGGCGGCGACTGTGGCCGCATGCCTCGCCGCTGCCGCCGAAATTCCACCTCGCCAGTTCAGCGGCATCTACCCGCACCTCGCGATGTTCAACAACGGCGCCGAGTGCGGCACCGGCGCCGTCGTCCCCTGGGCCGGCCAACTCTGGGTCGTCACCTACGCGCCCCACCAGCCCAAGGGCTCCGACGATAAACTCTACTCCATCGACTCCGCGCTCCGCCAGACGATCCACCCCGAGAGCATCGGCGGCACGCCCGCGAATCGTTTCATCCACACCGAATCGCAGCAGCTTTTCATCGGCCCCTACGCGGTTGACGCACAGGGCAAGGTCCGCGCCATCCCCTACACGGCGATGTTCGGCCGTCCTACCGGCAACGCGCGCCATCTCACCGACCCCGCCAACAAAATCTACTACGCCACCATGGAGGAAGGCCTCTACGAAGTGGATGTCCGCACCCTCGCCGTCACCGAACTCTGGCGCGACGAACAACTGAAGGACGGCCGCAAATCCAATCTCCCCGGCTACCACGGCAAGGGCCTCTACTCCGGCCAGGGCCAGCTCGTCTACGCCAACAACGGCGAACACGGCAAAGAGGCCCAGGCCAAACCCGACATCCCCTCCGGTGTCCTCGCTTCATGGGACGGCAAGGCCGACGCTTGGACCGTCGTCCGCCGCAACCAGTTCACCGAGGTCACCGGTCCCGGCGATCTCTCGGGCAACAAAAATCCCGCCACCGATCCCGTCTGGTCCGTCGGCTGGGATTTCCGCTCGCTCCTCCTCCAAGTCCTCGATCGCGGCACCTGGCACACCTACCGCCTCCCGAAGTCCAGTCACTCCTACGACGGCGCCCACGGCTGGAACACCGAGTGGCCCCGCATCCGCGACATCGGCGAATCCGATCTCCTGATGACGATGCACGGCGCCTTCTGGCGCTTCCCCAAAAACTTCGACTCCACTCACTCCGCCGGCATCGCGCCTCGCTCGAATTATCTCAAAGTCGTCGGCGACTTCACCCGCTGGGGCGATCGGGTCGTCCTCGGCTGCGACGACACCGCGAAGAGTGAATTCCTTAACAAACGCCACGCCAAAGGCACCCTCGCCGCCCCCGGCCAATCCCAATCCAACCTCTGGTTCCTTGAGCCCGCCCAACTCGACCGCTTCGGCCCCGTCATCGGCCGCGGCGCCGTCTGGCTCCACGATGCCGTGAAAAAGGACGCCCCCTCCGACGCCTTCCACTTCTCCGGCTACGACGAACGCATCCTCCACCTCACGCACGACGCCCCCGCACCCGTCACCTTCACCCTCGAGGTCGACCGCACTGGCAACAACCAGTGGACCGAACTCCGCCGCATCGAAGTCCCCGCCAGCGGCTACACTTGGACCGCCTTCCCCGCCACCGACCGCGCCGCCTGGATACGCCTCCGCGCCTCGCGCGACGTCCCCCACGCCAGCGCCGCCTTCGCCTACCGCAACCGCGACACCCGCACCACCACGGCCGACGCCCGCTTCGCCGGCCTCGGCACCACCGGCACCACCGGCGCCCTCCTCCACGCCCGCGGCGCCGAAAAGAAAACCCTCGGCGTCACCGTCGGCGATACGTTCTACGAGATGGGCCCCGACATGCAGCTCCGCCGCACCGAGGACGCCGCCGCCGCGAAGTGGGGCCACGCCAACCTGACTCCTCCCGCCAACGCCATCGGCCTCGACGCAGCCTCCGTGATCTACACCGACGAGCAGGGCAAACGTTGGCGCCTCCCGCGCGGCCACGCCTCGTTCGACGGCACGTCGCCCCACGGCCTCATCCGCGTCGACCGCGAAGTCTGCACTGAGCGCGACCTCCTCAACGCCGGCGGCACCTTCTTCGAGTTCCCCGCCGAAAACGCCGGTGGCATCGCCAAAGTCCGCCCCGTCGCCACGCACAACCGTGCCATCCACGACTACGCCACCTGGCGCGGCCTCCTCGTGATATCTGGCGTCACCACCGACGCCTCCGTGAAAAACACCCACCTCATCCGCTCCGCCGACGGCCGCGCCGCCGTCTGGGTCGGCGCCGTCGACGACCTCTGGTCCTTCGGCAAACCCGTCGGCATCGGCGGCCCGTGGAAAAACACGGCCGTCACCGCCGGCACGCCCTCCGACCCGTATCTGCTCACCGGTTACGATCGCAAATCCCTCACGCTCTCGCATACCGCCACTGCGTCAGTGCGCTTCCGCGTCGAAGTCGATCCTACCGGCATGGGCCACTGGGTCACCTACACTGCCCTCGACGTCCCCGCCGGAAAATCCACCGCTCACACCTTCCCCTCCGGTTACCAAGCCTATTGGCTGCGCGTCATCGCCGACTCCCCCACCACCGCCACCGCCCAGCTCACCTACGATTAACGCCGTCCCTTCGGCAATTCGTGTTCATCCGTGTTCATCCGTGTTCATCCGTGGTTAAAAAACTCCTTCCTTCCATGAAACGCCTCCTCCCCCTCCTCCTCGCCCTCGCCGCGCTCTGCGCCCTCCCCGGGACGCGCGCCGCCGACCGCCTCCTCGTCGAAGCCGAGTCCTTCGCCTCCGCCGGCGGCTGGTCCCTCGACACTCAGTTTATCGACATCATGGGCTCGCCCTACCTCATCGCGCACGGCCTCGGCCAACCGGTGAAAGACGCGACCACCACGGCGACCTTCCCCGCGACCGGCACCTACCGCGTCTGGGTCCGCACCAAAGACTGGGTCGCCGAATGGAAAGCCCCCGGCACCCCCGGCAAATTCCAACTCCTCGTCAACGGCCAGCCCCTCGCCGAAACCTTCGGCACCAAGAGCGCCACGTGGTTCTGGCACGACGGCGGCACGATCAACGTCACCAAAAAAGAAACCACCCTCGCCCTCCGCGACCTCATGGGCTTCGACGGCCGTTGCGACGCGATCTACTTCACCACAGATCTCAAAGAGACTCCCCCCAACGACTCCGCCCCGCTCTCCTCGTGGCGCAAGACCACCCTCGGTCTCCCCGCCGCCCCGCAGGACATGGGCGAGTTCGACCTCGTCGTCGTCGGCGGCGGCTACGGCGGCATGGGCAGCGCGCTCTCCGCCGCTCGCATGGGCCTTAAGGTTGCCCTCATCCAAAACCGCCCCGTGCTCGGCGGCAACGGCTCCTCCGAAATCCGCGTTTGGGCCATGGGCCTCGTCCGCCGCGGCAAATACCCGCACATCGGCGAGATGATCGAAGAGTTCGCCGACCGCGCCAAAAACTCCCCCGGCACCTACGAGGAATTCGGCGACGCGCAGAAAGAAGCCCACTTCCGCGCCGAGAAAAACATCTCCCTCTTCCTCAATGAGCACGTCTACACCGCCGCCACCCTCGGCGGGAAAATCACCTCCGTCACCTCGCTCAACACCTCGACCTCCCGTGAGAAAAAATTCTCCGGCAAGCTCTTCGTCGACTGCACCGGCCACGGCTCCCTCGCCCACCTCGCTGGTGCCAAATACGAAATCGAACTCAAAGACCTCCTCGGCATGTCCAACATGTGGGTCTGGTCCAACGACACCGCCCCGCGCTCCTACCCCGAGACACCGTGGGCCCTCGACCTCAAGATGGACGACTTCCCCTACCCGAAAATGGGCAAGGCCGATATGACCACCAAGGGCAAAGGCGAGTGGTTCTGGGAAAGCGGTTTCAACAAACACCCGATCAACGATCTCGAACTCATCCGCGACTGGAACCTCCGCGCCGTCTTCGGCGCCTTCAACGCGATGAAAAATCGCGACGGCAAGCCCGAGCACCTCAACGCCAAACTCGATTGGGTCGCCTACGTCGGCGGCACCCGCGAATCCCGCCGCATCGTCGGCGATGTCATGCTCACCCACGAAGACATCATCACGAAAAAACAATTCCCCGACGGCGCCGTGCCCAGCACGTGGAGCATCGATCTGCACTTCGCGAAAAAAGAATTCGCCGCCAAGTTCGCCGACAATCCCTTCATCTCCTACGCCGAGCACGACCGCCGCATCGACCGCGATTTCGGCTACCCGATCCCCTACCGCTGCCTCTATTCCGTGAACATCGAAAACATGTTCATGGCCGGCCGTAACATCTCCGTCTCCGACCAAGCCCTTGGCACCGTGCGCGTCATGAAGACCATCGGCATGATGGGCGAAGTCGTCGGCAAAGCCGCCGCCATCGCCATCCAGCGCAACACCACCCCCCGCGGCGTCTACGAGAAACACTGGAAGGAACTCGACGGCCTCCTCCAACTCCCCGGCCGCGCCCGTCGCGCCAGCCTCGAAGCGCCCTTCCAAATCACCGGCCCCGCTCCCGGCCCCGTCGTCGACGCCGGCGGCGGTGGCGGCTCCGGCATCGCTCTCGCCGGCCTCAAAGGCCTCGTCGTCGACAACAAAGCCGCGAAGCTCACCGGCTCGTGGACCAGCGGCACCAACCTCGACCACGTCGGCCCCGACTACATCTACGCCCGCGGCGCCGGCCACAAAGCCACCTTCGCGTTCACCGTCCCCGCCGACGGCCGCTACGAAGTCCGCTTCGCCACCGCGCCCCACGAAAACCGCGCGAGCAACACCGCTCTCACCGTCCGCCACGCCGACGGCGCTGCCGCCCTCACCGTGAACCAAAAGAAAACCGTCCTCGCGGAAAAAGTCTGGGTCACCCTCGGCACCTACCGCTTTACCGCCGCGAAGCCCTTCGCCGTCGAAGTCGACGCCAACGGCGCCGACGGCAACGTCCACCTCGACGCCATCCAAGTCCTCCCCGCCAAGTAAGTAGGACGCAGTCTCCGGCCCGTCTGCCTGCGCGCAGCAGCTCCCTCTGCTCCGCGCGCAGTCTTTCTCGCTGCCGATCTCGTTTTCTCGGATTGGAGCATCCACGCGTTGACCCGCGACCCAACTTGCGTGGAATACCGCAACCCCGCGCTCGTTAACGCCCTCGTTTCGCTGATGTTCCTCTCCTCCCGCCGTCTGGTTTTCATCGTCCTCGGCTTCCTTTTCGCCCTCCCCGCTGCGCCCTTCCTCGCCGCGGCCGAGCCCACCGTCTCGTTCAACGAGCACATCCGCCCCATCCTCTCCGACAACTGTTTCGCCTGCCACGGCGCCGACGCCGCTCATCGCAAAGGCAAACTCCGCCTCGACCAAGCCGACTCCGCCACTGCCGACCGCCGCGGCATTCGCGCCTTCGCCCCCGGCGATCTCCGCAATTCCGACGCCTGGGATCGTATCATCAGCACCGATCCGGACGACGTAATGCCGCCGCCCGATTCGCACAAACCGCCTCTCACCGCCGCTCAGCGCGCGCTCATCAAACGCTGGATCGAACAAGGCGCTGTCTACCAAAACCACTGGGCCTACGAACCCGTTTCGACACCCGCCGTTCCAGCGGTTTCACCCTCGGCCTCCGGTAGCAATCACCCCGTCGACCGCTTCATCGCCGCGAAACTCGCCGCCCAACCGCCGCGCCTCAAACTCGCCGCCGAAGCCCCTCCCGAAGTTCTCCTCCGCCGCCTCACCCTCGATCTCACCGGCCTTCCTCCAACGCCCGCCGAGCTGGACACCTTCCTCGCCGACTACGGTCCCACCTCTGCTTCGACTTCCACAGCTTCAACTTCAACTCGCCGCGAAGCGGCGTTCGACCGCGCCGTCACCCGCCTCCTCTCGTCGCCCCGCTACGGCGAGAATTTCGCGCGCCACTGGCTCGACGCCGTCCGTTACGCCGATACTCACGGCCTCCACCTCGACAATGTCCGCAACATCTGGCCCTACCGCGATTGGGTCGTGCAGGCCTTCAACTCGAATCTCCCCTACAACCAGTTCACCATCGAGCAACTCGCCGGCGACCTCCTCCCGAATCCGCGCATCGATCAGCTCGTCGCCACCGGCTACAACCGCCTCCACCTCACGACCTCCGAGGGCGGCGCCATTGAAGCCGAGGCCGAAGCCCGCAACACCGGCGACCGCACCGATACCACCGCCTCCGTCTTCCTCGGCCTCACCGCCAATTGTGCCTCCTGCCACGACCACAAATTCGACCCTCTCTCCCAGCGCGAATACTACTCCCTCGGGGCCTTCTTCAAGGGCCTCGCCGACCGCCCGTGGGATGGCAACGTCCGCATCCCCGGTCCCATCGCCGTCCTCGCACCCGACGCCGCCATCCAGCGCCGTATCGACGAAGTCACCACCGCCATCGTCCCGCTCGAAGCCGCGCTCACCGCCCGCGTCGCCGCGTTCGTCGCGAAGAAGCCGCTCGCGAAATACACGAAGAAACCCATCACCTACGAAGTCGTCTGGGCCGAGGATTCCGACCTCGCCACCGCCGCCGCCTTCCGCGCTCCTCCTCCCGCCGGCCAATGGGTTTCCGGCCCCGTCGTTCCCGTCGTCGGAGGCCAGCGCGCCCTGCGCCTCGAAGGCACCGCCGAGCGTCCGTTCACCTTCACCGCTGGCGACATCAACCTCCTTGTCCGCTCGGAGGCGAAAGCCTTTGTCCACGTCCACCCCGATCCCGCTAATCCGCCCCGCGCCCTCAGCCTCGAGTTCATCAGCGAAGAAAAAACCGAGCGCTTCATCTGGGGCGACGTCGACGCCTTCGGACCCGAGGTCGCCAAGACAGCCCGCCGCGGCGGCGATCTGCCGCCCTCCGGCACCTACACGCGCCTCGAAATCACCGCCTGCGATTCCGGCCTCGACGAACGCCACACCTTCACCGGCCTGCGCATCGCGCAAAGCGGCGGCGCCGCTTGGTGGGACCGCGCCGGCGCCAAACTCACCAGCCCCGACGCCTCCGCCGACCCGCTCCTCTCGAGTTCCGCTTGGGCCAGCTCCCTCCGCGCCAATGCCCGTTTCGTCGAGGGCGTTCCCATCCGCCACGACATCAAATTTCTCATCGGTCTCTCCCCGACCCAGCAAAACGAAGAGGAGAAAGAGCGCCTCATCCGCTACCACCGCGAGTTCATCTACGCCCCTCTCCGCGCCGCCCTCGAACCCGAAGCCCACGCCGCGCGCCGCCTCCTCGCCGAGCAGATCCACTACGAACTCACCTATCCCGCCACGCTTATTTCCCGCGAGCGCGCCGAGCCACTCCCCGCCCACATTTTGATCCGCGGCCAATACGACAAACCCGGCGACCTCGTCACCCCCGCCACCCCCGCCTTCCTCCCTCCGCTCACCCGCGCTTCATCCTCCACTTCGACTTCAACTGGCGCCGCTGCGGCGCCCACGCGCCTCGATCTCGCCCGCTGGCTCGTCGACGAAAAAAATCCCCTTACCGCCCGCGTCACCGTCAACCGCTTCTGGCAGCAACTCCTCGGGGCCGGCCTCGTCCGCACACCCGGCGATTTCGGCGCCCAAGGCGATCCGCCCTCCCACCCCGAACTGCTCGACTGGCTCGCCGGCGAATTTGTCCGCAGCGGCTGGGACGTGAAAAAACTCGTCCGCCTCATCGTCAGCTCCCGCACGTATCGGCAAAGCTCCGACGTCACGCCTGCTCTCCTCGAACTCGATCCCGCCAACCGTCTCCTCGCCCGCGGTCCGCGTCTCCGCCTCGATGGCGAAGTCCTCCGCGACCAAGCCCTCGCCGTCAGCGGTCTTCTCGTCCCCACCATCGGCGGCGCCCCCGTTCGGCCCTATCAACCGATCAACATCTGGGAACCCGTCGCGTTCGGCGGCAGCAATACCAAGACCTACGTTCAGGACCACGGCCCCGCCCTCTACCGCCGCAGTCTCTACACGTTCTGGAAACGCACCGCCCCCGCCCCGTCGATGTCCACCTTCGACGCCCCGTCGCGTGAGATTTCGTGCACCGGCCGCGGCCGCTCCAATACCCCTCTCCAGGCCCTCGCTCTCATGAACGACGTGCAGCACTTCGAGGCCGCCCGCGCCTTCGCCGAGCGTCTCCTCGCACAGCCTTCCCGGGATCCGCAGCGCCTCGCCCTCGCCTTCCGCAGCGTCACCGCCCGCGAGCCCAATTCCACCGAACGCAAGCTCCTCGCCGAAACCCTCGCCACCCACCGCGCCCATTTCGCCAAAGACACCGCCGCCGCCGAAAAAATTCTCCTCAACGGCGAATCGAAACCCACCGCCACTGCCACCGCTCCCGAAATCGCCGCCTGGACGATGGTCGCCAACCTCCTGCTGAACCTCGACGAAGCCGTCACCCGCCCATGAATCCCGCCCACGCCTTCCTCAACCATCTCACGCGCCGCCAATTCTTCGCCGGCGCCGGCCTCGCGATGGGCGGCGTCGCCCTCAAGCTCCTTGCCCCGCGCCTCTCCGCCGCGGCCGGCACGGCCGCGAAACGCATCCACCCCGCGCTCGCCGGCTTCCCGCACTTCGCCCCACGCGCGAAACGCATAATTTACCTGCACATGAACGGCGGCCCGTCGCAGCTCGACACGTTCGACTACAAACCCGCCCTGCAGTCCCAGTTCAAAGTAGAGCTCCCCGACTCCATCCGTCAGGGCCAGCGCATCACCACGATGACGAGCGGCCAGACGAGTTTCCCTGTCGCCCCGTCACTTTTCAAATTCGCCCAGCACGGCAAAAGCGGCACGTGGGTGAGCGAACTGCTCCCGTGGACGTCCAAGATCGTCGACGACATCGCCATCGTCCGGTCCGTCCACACCAACGCCATCAACCACGATCCCGCCTGCACGTTTCTCATGACCGGCAGTGAGATCCCCGGCAAAGCCAGCATCGGCTCGTGGATCAGCTACGGCCTCGGCAGCGAAAACAACGACCTCCCCGCCTTCGTCGTCCTCACGCCCAAATTCTCCTCCAAAGTTTCCGCCCAAGCCCTCTTCACCCGCATGTGGAGCAGCGGCTTCCTCCCCACGTCGCACAACGGCGTCGCGCTCCGCGCGCAAGGCGATCCCGTCCTCTTCCTCGAAAACCCCAACGGCGTCGACGCCTCCACCCGCCGCGCGATGCTCGACTCGCTTTCTAAATTCAACGCCCACGCCCAAGCGCGTCATGGCGATCCGGAGACGCTCAACCGCATCGCCCAATACGAGATGGCGTTTCGTATGCAGACGAGCGTGCCGGACCTCACCAACTTCGCCGACGAGTCGCCCGCCACGCTCGATCTCTACGGCCCCGACGTAAAAACTCCCGGCTCCTTCGCTGCCAGCTGCCTCCTCGCCCGTCGCCTCGCCGAGCGCAACGTCCGCGTCGTCCAGATCCTCCACCGCGGCTGGGATCAACACGGCAACCTCCCCAGCGACCACCGTCTCCAGTGCGCCGATACCGACCAGGGTTGCTACGCGCTCATTACCGATCTCAAACAACGCGGCCTCCTCGACGACACGCTCGTCGTCTGGGCCGGCGAATTCGGCCGCACCGTCTACTCGCAAGGCACCCTCACGCAGACCAACTACGGCCGCGACCACCACCCGCGCTGCTTCAGCGTCTGGCTCGCCGGCGGCGGCGTGAAAGGTGGCGTCGTGCACGGCGAGACCGACGATTTCTCCTACAACATCGTCCGCGACCCCGTGAGCCTCCACGACCTCAATGCCACGATCCTCCACAACCTCGGCATCGACCACTCGAAATTCACCTTCAAGTCCCAGGGCCTCGACCAACGCCTCACCGGCGTCGAACCCTCCCGCATCGTCCGCGAAATCCTCGCCTAGTGTTCCTGCACGTCCCCCGTAGCCGCGAGCGCCAGACAGTGAATTCCGTCGGCGTTCCGCTTCGCCGATTAGGCGAAGCCCGCACATTTTCCCTGCCCTCCCACCTCCGGAAGATGAGCGCAAATTAGCGGTTCCACCCTCCTTCCTCCTCCTCCTCCTGCCGCCCGCTCTCCTTCGCCTCGGTTAGTGAAACGCCTCGCCCTCCAACTCTACCGCTTCGCCGTCGCCGCCGCCATCGCCTGGCTCATCCGCGATGTCGCCGTGCGCCAGCGCATCCAAGGCGAGTCCCCCGTCACCGCCGCCGAAGTCGTCTCGCTCCTCCCCGGCGCCGCCTCGCTCCGGCCCGACGATTCCGCCCGTGACGGCCTCTTCGTCCTCGACCGCGCCGGCCGCGAACTCGGCTACGTCGTCCGCACCCAACCCTCCTGCCGCGACATCCTCGGTTACGCCGGCGTCACCGACACCCTCGTCGTCCTCGACCGCGACTGGAAAATCCTCGGCCTCAAAATTCACTCCTCCGAGGACACCGCGAGCTACGTCCAAGACATCGCCGTCGACCGCCGTTTCCTGAAAAAATGGAACGGCCTCACCTGGGACGCCGCTGCCGATCTCGACCTCAAAGCCGCCGGCATCGAAGGCGTTTCCGGCGCCACCATGACGAGCATGGCGATCGCGCAAAGCGTCAAAGCCCGCCTCCAAGTCAACCGCGACGAGCTCGTCTCCGCCCCTCCCCTGCGTTTTGCGTGGCGCGACTACGCCATGCTCGTCGTCCTCGCCGCCGCCGCCCTCATGGCCTTCGGCCGGCCCGCGTGGCGCCACCGTTGGAAACGCCCCTACCAGTTCGCCCTCGTCATCTATGTCGGCCTCATCGCCGGCGATCTCCTTGCGCAAAAACTCTTCGTCGGTTGGGCCCGCGCCGGCATCCCGTGGACCACCGCCCCCGGCCTCGTCCTGCTCACCGCCGCCGCGCTCCTCGTGCCTTTCGCCACCGGCAAACCGCTCTACTGCCACCACATTTGCCCTCACGGCGCCGCCCAGGAACTCCTCGCCCACTACCGCCCCGCGCGTTTTCAAATCACGCTCTCCGCCCCCGTCATCCGCGGCCTCGAATACCTCCCGACCGGTTTTCTCATCCTCACACTCATCGTAGCGTGCCTCGCTATTCCGCTCGACCTCGCCGGCCTCGAGCCCTTCGCCGCCTACATCATCCGCTCCGCCGGCGTCGCCACCCTCACCGTTGCCGCCCTCGGTCTCCTCGCGTCGTTCTTCGTCGCCCAAGCCTACTGCCGCTTCGGTTGCCCCACCGGCGCCCTCCTCAACTTCGTCCGCGCCCGCGGCCCCACCGACCGCTTCTCCCGCCGCGACCTCACCGCCCTCGCCCTCGTCGCCCTCGCCGCCCTGCTCAACTGGCAATACCTCACCGTAATCTTCTGGGTAAAAGGCGCCTTATGAAAATGTGGGAGGGGCTTTACGCCCCGATTCGCATCGCCCTCGTGCTCGCGCTCGCGTCGCTAACCGCGCCCTCCGTCGCAGCCGCCGAAATACGCACCCTCACCGGCCGCGCGATGGGCACGACTTGGTCCGTGAAATATATTTCGCCTACGCCGCCGGCGGCTCCTCTCGACGCCGCTACCGTCTCCGCCCGCATCGAACATCTCGAAGCCATCTTCTCGACCTACCGTCCGGCCTCCGAGCTCTCCCGCTTCAACACCTCACCCTCCACCGACTGGCTCCCCGTCTCCGCCGAACTCGCCCACGTCGCCCACGCTTCCCGCCGTATCAGCGAACTCACTTCAGGCGCCTTCGACGCCACTGTCGCCCCCCTCGTCCTCCTCTGGGGTTTCGGCCCAACCCGTCGCACCGACGCGCCTCCCTCCGACTCCGCCGTCGCCACAGCCCGCCTCCGTGTCGACTACCGCCAACTCGACGTTCGCCTCGCCCCTCCCTCCCTCCGTAAACAGTCCGCGCACGTCGCCGCCGATTTCTCCTCCCTTGCCAAAGGCTTCGCCGCCGACTCCCTGAGCGCCCTCCTCACCTCGCTCGGCGCGCCCGATCACTTCGTCCAAATCGGCGGCGACATCGCCACGTCCGGCCAACATCCGTGGCGCGCCGCCATCGAAAACCCCCTTTCCTCCTCGCCAACCAATCCCTCTCCCGGTCTCGCCGCCACGCTATCCCTCGCTAACCAATCCCTCTCCACCTCCGGCGACACCCGCAATTTCACGATTCTCCAAGGTCGCCGCTACGGCCACATCATCGACCCGCGCACCGGCCGCCCCGTCTCCAGCCCGCTCGCCTCCGTTAGTGTCGTGCACACCTCCAGCGCCGAATCCAGCGCCCTCGCCACCGCGCTTTTTGTCCTTGGTCCCGAGGCGGGATTCGCTCTCGCTCTGCGCGAAAATCTCGCCTGCCTTTTCATCGTCCACGACGGTCCGTCCATCAAACCACGCCCCACCCCTGCCTTCGAGCACCTGACACGCCCGCCGCCGCTTTCACCACCTTAAACAACATCGCCGCCCACACCACCCGCCGTTGTTGAGCCTGCCCGCCCCCCTTCACTACCACCCCTCACTCCCAGCCCCATGGAAGAAGCCCCCGAACCAATTGTGATCCCCGGCTGGATTTGGGTCATGGTCGTCATGTTTGTCGTCGGCGTCATCGTCGCCCTCGTCATCAAACGCGACCGCGCCCGTGAGAGCCGCGGCCACCGCAGCAGCCGCCATGGTAGCGGCAGTAGCAGCGGAAGTAGTCGCAGCCACCGCAGCAGCAGTCGGAGCAGTTCGAGCAGCAGCAGCAGCCACTCCCGCCACCGCCGTCGCAACGACGACCCGTTCGCCAAATACTGATTTATCGCGGACGATCACCCGCACCGAGTCCGCCGAGCGCCCCACCGCGCGCTCGGCCGGCCTTTTCCATTGACCACCCCCGCCACGCCCGCGACCGTCCGCGTCTCTATTTATGCTTAAAGCTGGCATCGTCGGCCTGCCCAACGTGGGCAAATCAACTCTCTTCAACGCCCTCACGCGCTCCCGCAAGGCCGAGGCTGCGAACTATCCGTTCTGCACCATCGACCCCAACGTCGGTGTCGTCGTCGTCCCCGATGAACGCGCCTACGTCCTCAAGGCCATCGCCAAGACGAGCGTCGTCGTCCCCGCCGCCATCGAGTTCGTCGACATCGCCGGCCTCGTCGCTGGCGCCAGCAAGGGCGAAGGCCTCGGCAACCAGTTCCTCGCGACCATTCGCGAGGTCGACGCCATCGTCCAAGTCGTCCGCTGCTTCGAGGATAACGACATCATCCACACCATGGGCGGCGTCGATCCCGTGCGCGACATCGAGGTCATCACCACCGAACTCGTCCTCGCCGACCTCGACTCCGTCACCAAGCGCATCGACAAGACCCAGAAGAAAGCCAAGTCCGGCGACAAAGAGGCCATCATCGAGGTCGCCCTCCTCCAGAAACTCGAGCCCCACCTCAACTCCGGCAAGACCGCCAACACTCTCGTCGCCACGCCCGAGGAAGCCGCGCTCATGAAGGGCTTCCAGCTCCTCACCGCCAAACCCGTCCTCTTCGCCTGCAACGTCGCCGAGTCCGACCTCGCCACCGCCGAGCAAAATCCCTTCGTCCAAAAAGTCGCCGAGTTCGTTCGCACCCACCACGACGCCGCCTACGTGCCGATCAGCGCCAAGATCGAGAGCGAACTCATCGACCTCCCCGCCGACGAAGCCAAAGCCTTCCTCAAAGATCTCGGCGTCGACGACTCCGGCGTTTCGTCCCTCATCAAGGGCACCTACGACCTCCTCGGCCTGATGACCTACTTCACCGCCGGCGAAAAAGAGGTTCGCTGCTGGACGATCAAGAAGGGCTGGAAAGCTCCGCAGGCTGCCGGCGTCATCCACACCGATTTCGAAAAAGGCTTCATCAAAGCCGAGATTGTCTCCTACGCCGACCTCACGCGCCTCGGCTCCGTCGCCGCCGCCCGCGAAGCCGGCAAGTATCGCCTCGAAGGCAAAGAATACGTCTTCGCCGACGGCGACGTCGCCCTCTTCCGCTTCAACAACTGATCGCGGCTCGGCCCGCGCATCTTCGGAGCGGCTTTTTCGTGGGAGGGGCTTTTACGCCCCGACCGCCCGCGTCCGCGCCGCAACTGCACCCGCGCCCACCCCTCAGCGGGGCCGCGCCCATTCCTTCGCGACCGCGCGCCACCCGCGACCGCCCGCGTGCCGTGCACCGCCTCCGCCTGTCGCAAATGTCAGGTCGGCTATTTTGCGCCGCTACCAAGGGTGAAACATCGTGTCTCAAGCAGACACTCTGTCCTCATTCCTTCAGCCGAAATTTCTCCCGTGCCACTCCTTCCGCTCCACACCAAGCCGCCTCCGCACGAAGCTCCGCTTCGCGGGGTTCGCCGTGCGCGGTTCGGCCGGATCGCCACCTTCGCTTTCATCCTCGCGCTTGCGTTCGTCACCGCGCCCCTCCCGGCGCAAACCACGCTCTACTGGGACACCAACGGCTCCACCGCCGGCGCCGGCACCGCAGGCGGCCCGTGGTCCACCAACAACGCCGCAGCCAACCGCAAGTGGGCCACCAACTCGACCGGCACGTCGTCTTCGCAAAAATGGACCGCCGGCTCGTTCGCCGTCTTCAGCGCCGGCACCGATTCGACCGGCGCTTACACCGTCACCGTCTCGGGCACCCAGACCACCGCCGGCATCACCGTGCAGGAAGGCAGCCCGACCTTTTCCGGCGGCACCCTCAGCCTCACCGGAGCGTCGCCCGCCCTCAACATCGCCTCCGGCAGCACGCTCACGTTTAACAGCCTGCTCGCGACCACCACCGGCTTCACCAAAACCGGCACTGGCACCCTCATTTTGGGTAACGCTTCCAACGCGTTCACCGGCACCACCACGGTCAGCGCCGGCACCTTGAAACTCTCTGTCAACGGCGGCCTCTCCGCCAACTCCGCCCTCAGCATCGGCTCCGCCGGCACCGTCGATTTCGACTGGGGCCACAGCGCCACCATCGCCTCGCTCGCCGGCTCCGGCGTCCTCGATATCAAGAACGGCGCCCTCACCGTCGGCGATTCCGCCAACACCGTTTTCTCCGGCACCCTCACCGACAGCGGCGGCTACGGCGGCCTCGTGAAAAATGGCACCGGCACGCTCACGCTCTCCGGCGCCAACTCGTTCGCCGGCCAGATCAACATCACCGCCGGCGCGGTGAACGTGTCCCACTCCTCCGCCCTCGGCGGCAGCACCTATGGGAACACCGTCGGCGCCGGCGCCGCCCTCCAATTTCAAAACAACGTCACCGTCAACGAGGGCAGTTTCAACCTCAACGGCGCCGGCGTCTCCTCCACCGGCGCTTTCCGCAATATCAGCGGCACGAATACCTTCACCGGCGCCGTCAACCTCGCCAGCAGCGCCACCCTCGGGGCCGACGCCGGCACGCTCACCCTCACCGGCGACGTCAATCTAGGCTCCGGCCAAACGCTCAGTCTCACCGGCGGCGGCAACATCGCTCTCACCGGCGCCGTCTACGGCTCCGGCAGTTCTCTCGCGAAGACCGGCACCGGCATCGTCACCCTCTCCGGCAGCGGCGCCAATTCCTTCGACGGTGGACTCACCATCGCCAACGGCACCGTGCAACTCGGCAAGACCGCCGGCACCAACGCCACCGGCGGCGGCGCCATCACCATCGGGGACGGCGTCGGCGCGCCTGACTCCGCGACCCTCACTCTGCTCGCCGCGAATCAGATTCCCGACTACGCCGGCCTCGTCACGGTGAACTCCGATGGCCGCTTAGATCTCAACAATCTGAGCGAAACCATCAACACCATCGCCGGCACCGGCGAGATCGCACTCGGCACCTCCGGCCAGCTTACCCTCGGCGCAAACGGCGGCTCTTCCGCCTTTGGCGGGACGCTCACCGGCACCGGCACCGTGGCGAAGGTCGGCTCCGGCACGCTGACCTTCAACGCCGACATCGATTTCGCCGGCACCTTTCTCCTCTCCGGCGGCACGCTCGCCCTCAACGGCTACGATTTCACCATCGGCACGTTTCGCATCACCGGCGACACCATCCTCGATTTCGGCAACTCCACCGCCTCCCTGCTCAACGCCACCACGTTCATCATCGATGCCGGTGTCATCCTCACGCTCAACAACTGGGTGACCGGCGTGGACTATTTCTTTGCCAACAATTGGACCGGCGCCACCGCCAACTCTCGCGGCACAGCGCCGATGAATCAGCTCACCTTCAGCGGTTTCTCCGCCAACTCGACCGGCTGGCAGAGCTACGACCACCAGATCACGCCCGTCCCCGAACCCTCTACCTACGGCGCCATTTTCGTCGCCTTCGCCGGAGCGCTCGTTTTCTGGCAGCGCCGGACACTTCGCCGCGTCGCCCTCCGCGCCTGAACGCCCGTCCCTGTTTTTGCAACTCGCGCCGATTTCGGGCAAAGCCTCGCGCAATTCCACCGGGTGCGACTGGTAGTGAAGTCGTCAGGCTCGTTGCCGGAGTGGCACGGGCGTCTCGCCCGTGAACGAGCGGGCATCTTGCCCGCTCGTTTACGCTCTCATGGGCGGGACACCTCTGCCACCGCGATCGCTGACTTCACTTTCAGTTGCCCCAAATTTCACCCACCCGTAACGCCGCTCCCAAAGACGCCATTGCCTCGGCGTCGCGCCACCGCGTAATTTTCACTCATGTTTCGCCGCGCCACTGTCGTCGCACTCGCGCTCCTCTGCGCAACGACCTCCCGCGCGCATCCGGAAATCGATGACGCCCTCGCGCGCCTCTCTGCCCAACTCGCCGCCGCACCCGACGACGCCGCGCTCTACCTCGCCCGCGGCGAGCTCTACGCCAAACACGCCGAGTGGCCGCTCGCCGAAGCCAATTACCTGCGCGCCGCCGAACTCTCCCCGCGCCTCCCACGCCTCGACCTCGCCCGCGGCGCCCTCGCGCTCGCCACCGGCCAATTCGCCGACGCCCGCGCGTTTCTCGACCGCGCCCTCTCAGCGACCCCCGACGACCCGACCGCCCTCATACTCCGCGCCCGCACCCTCGCGCAACTTCGTCTCCCCACTGCCGCCCTCGCCGACTACGCGGTCGCCCTCCGCCTCCTCCCTTCCCCCGCCCCCGAGCTCTACCTCGAACGCGCCGCGCTCTTCGCCTCTCCCGCCGACGCCCTCAGCTCGCTCGACGAAGCCATCGCCCGCCTCGGTCCCATTCTCACGCTTCACCTCCGCGCCCTCGCCTTCGAAATTTCGCTCGCCCGCACCGACGCCGCCCTCGCCCGCCTCGACCAACTTGCCGCCGTGAGTGAAAATCCCGCTCTTTACCTCAAGCGTCGCGGCGACCTCCTCGCCTTCGCCGGCCGCCCCGCCGAAGCCCGCGCCGCCTACGCGCGCGCCCTCTCCGCCATCGCCGCCCTCCCCGCTTGGCTCGCCCAATCACCCGAGATCGCGCGGCTTTCCGCCGAGCTCACTCCTCTCGCAACCACTGCACCCTGACACCCGTCTTCCCATTCTCTACTATGTTTAAGCTTTCCCGCCTCACTGGCCTCGCAGCTCTCGTCGTCACGCTCGGCGCCCTCGCACTGCCCAATCTTCGAGCCGCCACCGCCGTCACCCGCGGCCCCTATCTCCAATCTGCGACACCCACCAGCATGGTGATCCGCTGGCGCACCGATCTAGCCGAGGGCTCGGTCGTCAGCTACGGCCTCGAGCGCAAGCAACTCACCTCCACCGCCAAGTCCGAAGGCATCGGCACCGAGCACATCGTGCAGCTTTCGAAACTCACGCCCAACACCACCTATTTCTACACCGTCGGCGCCGCCGCCGTGAAACCACCCGAGTCCGGCGAAGACAAAGCCCCCGCCAACGTCGTCGCCTCCTTCACCACGCCGCCCCCTGCCGGCCCCGCCAAACCCACGCGCGTCTGGGTCCTCGGCGATCCCGGCACCAAGAACGACACCCAGCGCGCCGTCCGCGACGTCTACCTCAAATTCACCGGCAAACGCGGCACCGACGTCGCCCTCCTCCTCGGCGACAACGCCTACCCCGACGGCACCGATTTCGATTACCAAAAGGCAATTTTCGAAATGTATCCCGAGACGCTCCGCACCGTTCCTTTCTGGTCGTGCCTCGGCAACCACGATGGTAAATCCGCCAACTCCATCACTCAGTCCGGCGTCTACTACGATATCTTCACCTTCCCCACCCTCGGCCAGGCCGGCGGCGTCGCTTCCGGCACCGAAGCGTATTTCTCTTTCGACTACGCCAACATCCACTTCATCTCCCTCGACTCCCACGACTCCGACCGCTCCGCCGATGGCGCCATGATGACGTGGCTCAAAGCCGACCTCGCCGCCACCACCCGCGATTGGATCATCGCCTTTTTCCACCACCCCACGTTCACCAAAGGCACGCACGATTCCGACAAAGACACCGACAGCGCCGGCCGTATGAACGACATGCGCCAGATCTTCCTCCCCGTCCTCGAAGCCGGCGGCGTCGACCTCATCCTCACCGGCCACTCCCACGTCTACGAGCGCTCCTTCCTCCTCGACGGTCACTACGGCAAATCCACCACCTTCGACGCCGCCACGATGGTGAAACAAAAAGGCGTCGTCGGCGCCGATGGCACCGTCGCCTATCGCAAACCTCGCGCCCGCGCCGCCCACGCCGGCGACATCAACGTCGTCACCGGCAGCGCCGGCCACGCCGGTAGCAAGACCAAGCCGCCTGCCCTCAATCACCCTGCTTTCTACATTTCGCTCAACGAACCCGGCTCCTCCGTCGTCGATGTCGATGGCCTCCAGCTCACCCTCACCTTCCTGAACGACCAAGGCGTCACCCGCGATCGCTTCACGATCACGAAGGAATAGTTTCAACAAACTCTCAAGCTGAGCCTCGGTGCTCCGGAGGTAGGAGCCTGCTTGCAGGCGATTCAGGACCTTGTCCGTTATCGCGCCACAATACCAAACGCTGCTGAAGATTGGACTTTAGCAGGCTCGGGGTAGCCGCTCGTGTTAACGAGCGGTGGCCGCGTCCGCCTGCTCACGCCTGCGCCGACCCAATCGTCCAGATCTCACGCTCGCGCCCGCCCCGTGCGCGCGCTCCCTCCGCCGGTCGTCGTTGGTCACAATTCAGGCATCGTTCGTCACAAACCCGTCGACGTCCCGCCCACCAGCCGCGTCCCCTCCTCGCGGCGTCAGCACGCCTCACTCTCTCGCACCGCCCACCGGTCGCATTGATTTAACCCGCGAGCGAGCGAGCGCCTGCCTGGTGCCGCCGATTCATGCCCGACGATTTCGCCGAAAAATTTTGCCGCCAATTCAAGGTCCCCCCCTCCGAGTTCCGTGCCGCCATTCTTAGCCGCACGCTCTATCCGACTGCCCGCATTTTTCGGCCCATCCTGAAGCTCCTGAATCACGACTACTTCGCCGCCGACCTCAGCTACATCGACGGCGTCGGTCGCCTCCGCCGCCTCCGCGAACTCGCCAACGAATCCCACGAGTTCGCCCAACACCCCTCCAATCGCAGCTTCCTCCGCTCCACGCTGCGCCTCCGTATTTCCGCCGGCCGCATGCACGACCTCGTGCACGCCGTGATGAACGACGTGATCGCCCCCTGATCGCCCGCACCGCCCTCGGCACCTGCCGCAACCGCACGTGGCATGGGTCTCCCGACCCGCGTTTGGCAAAAACCAGATCTGCGCCGCTCCGTCCGCCCGTCTCTCGGCCATTGCCCTCGCCTCTCGCGTTCGTCACCAATTCGCGCGCACTCGTCACCCACGCTTCGCCTCCGGGCGCTCGCCTCGCCACTCCTTCGCGCCTCCGGTTTCTTTTCGCTCCACACCGTCCATGTTGCTGCGTCACCCGCTCTTCGTCCTCTTGCTGCTCGCCTCCGCCCTTTTCTGTGCGGTCGCGCGTGCCGCCGTGCCGCCCGCCGCCGCCGATCCTGAGGCCGGTCTCCCGCTCTTCGACGCGTTCACCCCGCGCGACTACCGCGGCCACTCGCAAATCTGGAATGCCGCCGAAGATGCCGCCGGCCTCCTCTATTTCGGTAATCTCAACCAAGTCGTCGTCTACGACGGCGCCCGCTGGTCGCGCTTGCCACTGCCCGGCGCCACCTTTGTCCGCGGACTCGCCGTCGATGCCGACGATACGCTCTGGCTCGGCGGCGTCGACGAGCTCGGCTACGCTCAGACGGACCCGACCGGCGCCCGCGTTTTCGTTTCTCTCAAAGAAAAACTCCCCGCCGAAGCCCGCGTCTTCGGCGACATCTGGCGCATCGCCGTCACCCCGTCGGGCATCCTCTTTCAAAGCGCCGCGTGGCTCCTGCGTTGGGACCCGCGCCGCCAGTCGTTCGTCACCCTCCGTCTCCCGCCCAACTCCCGCTGGACCCTCGCCCGCGTCGGCCCCGAAGTCTGGATCTCCAGCATTCGCGACGATTGGTTCCGCGTGCGCGACGAGGGCACCGCACTCCACCTCGATCCGCTCCCAGTCCCGCCCGGCATCAAAGGCAGCCGCGCCCTCCACGCCGTCGCCACGTCCAACTCCGGCGAATACCTGATCGCCACCGACAAGCACGGCCTCTGGCGCTGGGATGGCCGCACCTACACCGCCTTTCCGACCGCGATCGACGCCGACCTCCGCAGCGCCGCCGTCTACGCGATGTGCGGCCTACCCGACGGCCGTCTCGTCATCACCTCTCTCCTCGCCGGCGTGTGGATCATCGATTCCTCCGGCCGCCTGCTCGCCCATTTCAACGATAAGAACGGCCTCCCCGAAAACACCGCCCTCAGCGCCTTTCCCACCCGCGACGGCTCCTCGGTGTGGGTCGGCCTCGCCCGCGGCGCCATCCGCCTCGACGTCCGTCCGTGGCTCACGTGGTTCCACCCCGGCAACGGCGCCTCCGTCGCGAAAATTTTCGCCCCCGCCCGCCTTCGCGGCGAACTCTTCGTCCCCTCCTCGGGCGACGGCCTCTATCGCCTCAACCGCGCGACCGCCGGCACACCCGCCACACTCTCCCGCGAACCCGCCATCACCGCTCTGGTCAACAGCGTCACGCCCGTCGGCGATGCCCTCGTCGTCGGCACCGCGACCGGATTCCTCGAATGGAATGGCCGCGATCAACCCGTCCCGCTCCCCGTCAACCCCACCAACGCTTCCGCCTTCCTTCCGCTCTCCCAACGCCCCGGCACCTGGGCCGCACTCAATCACGATTCCGTCCGCCTCTACACCCGCGACGCCGCCGGCACGTGGCGCACCGACGGCCCCCTCCCCGGCCTCGAACGCGTCCGCAGTCTCGTCGAGGACCACGACGGCTCCTGGTGGTCCGGCCGCCCCGTCGGCGGCGTGCTCCACACCACGTTTCCACCCGGCTCCACCGCCCCCGTCGTCGCCACACTCACCGCTCCCGCCTCCCTCCCCGTCGCCCACGGCTGGACGCGTTTCACCCGCGACCACGTCGGCCCCCTCCTCGCCTGCAACACCGGCCTCCTCCGCTACGACGCCACCGCGCGCCGCTTCACGCCTACGTCCGCCTACGGCTCCGCGCTCGCCGACGGCTCCACGGCCGTCTTCGGCCTAACGCCCGATGATCGCGACGGACTTTGGCTCATCCTCCGCGAACCCGAGAACCCCACCACCGACGACCTCGTCACGCCCCGCCTCGCCTTCGGCCGCGCCGGCCAACTCACTACCCTCCACGTCCCCCGCCTCGCCCAACTCGACGACGCCGGCCACCTCCTCCACGAACCCGCCTCCGCCGATTCGCCCGAGACCGTCTGGCTCGCCGCGCAAGGCGCCCTCCTCCGCATCCGCGTCGATCTCTGGCGCGCCGCCCCCGCTCCGCCACCGCCGCGCCTCCACCTGCGCTCCCTCACCACCGCCGCCGGTCGCCGCCTCCCCCTCGCCGGCGTTTGGCAACTCCCCGACGCCGACCGCTCACTCCACGTCTACGTCGCCTCCCCCGCCTTCGCCGGCGATGCCACGGCACTCTACGAAACCACCCTGCTCACCTCCTCCGGCCGTGAGGTCCGCGCGGATACGTCCCCCGAACGCCATTTCACCGCCCTCGGCGCCGGCGCCTACACGCTCACCGCCCGCGCCCGCACGCCCGGCGGCCTTTGGAGCGAACCCGTTTCTATTTCGTTCACCGTCCTCCCGCCATGGTGGCGCAGCCCCCTCGCTTGGTCCGTCTACTCCGCCGCTTTTCTGCTCGCACTCGCCGCCGTTTGGCGCGTCCGCGCCCGCCGCTACCTGCGCCGCCAACACGAACTCGAAGCCGCCGTCGCCGCCCGCACCTCCGAGCTCGCCGCCCAAAACGCCGAACTCGTCCGCCTCCGCCAAATCGAGTTCGACGAAAAACTCGCCGCCCGTCTCGCCGAACACAAAGCCCGCCTCGAAGTCCTCCGCTACCAGCTCAACCCCCACTTCCTCTTCAACACCCTCAACGCCGTCTGCGCCCAAATCATCGCCGCCCCCCGCACCGCGCGCGACACCGTCATCCGCCTCGCCGAATTTTGCCGTATCACATTACACCGCCCCGGCGGCGCCGAAGACGAACCCACTCTCGGCGAAGAGGTCGCCATGCTCCGCGCGTATCTCGACATCGAGCAAACCCGCCTCGGCGAGCTCCTCGACTACACGATCGACTGCGATCCCGCGCTCCACGCCCTCCGCCTCCCGCCCTTCCTCCTGCTCCCCCTCGTGGAAAACGCCGTGAAATACGGTTCCGCCACCAGCAAAGACCGCGTCAGCATCCGTCTCGCCTTCCGCCGCGGCGCCGACGGCGGCGTCCTCATTGAAGTCGCCAACAGCGGCGTCTGGATCGCGCCCGACACCACCGAGCGCCCGGTCCCATCCCTCGGCATCGGCCTCGAAAATCTCCGCCAACGCCTCGCCCGCTACTTTCCCGGCAAACACGAATTCACCACCGAACCCACCGACGGCTGGGTCGTCGTCCGCCTCCGCCTCCACCCCTCCTAACCCAAAATCGTTCCTCGTTCTCGTTCTCTTTCTCCCCAAGCCCAATCTTTCTCTTTCCTCGTTCTCCCTCGGCCCAAAATCGTTCTCGTTCTCGTTCCTCGTTCTCTCAGCCCCCGTCATGTTCCGCACCCTCCTCATCGATGACGAACCCGCCGCCCGCACCGAACTCCGCTGGCTGCTCGAGGCACATCCGGATTACACCGTCGTCGGTGAAGCCGCCACCTTCGCCCAAGCCTCGCTCCTCCTCCGCACCACCGCCTACGACCTCGTCCTCCTCGATATCCAACTCATCGGCGGCACCGGCTTCGATCTCGTCCCGCTCATCTCGCCCGCCGCCCGCGTGATTTTTATCACCGCCTACGATCAACACGCCGTCCGCGCCTTCGAGGTCAACGCCCTCGACTACCTCCTCAAACCCGTCTCCACCGCCCGTTTCTCCGCCGCCCTCGCCCGCCTCACGCCGCCCATCGAGGCCGCCTCCGCCCCCGTCTCCCCCGCACCCGCTCCGCCTCCCTCAAGCCCCGCCCCGCGCCTCGACGACCAACTCCTCCTCAAACTCGACAGCGCCAACGCCCGCTTCGTCCGTCTCGGCGACATCCGCTCCATTTCCGCCGCCGAAAACTACACCGAAATCGTCCTCGCCACTGGCGAAAAACTCTTCGTCCGCCGCACGATGAAAGCCTGGGAGGACCTGCTCCCGCCCGCCGCTTTCGGACGCGTCCACCGCACCGTGATCGTCGCGCTCGCGCACATCGACCGCATCGTCCGCCTGAACCGCACGACCTTCGAAGTTTACCTCCGCGGCCAACGCGAACCGCTCCCCGTCAGCTACCGCCTCATCCCCGACCTCCGCGCCACCCTCGGCACCCTCTGGCCCGCCCCCTGAACCGCAGCCAGCACACGTCCACAAAAAAATTCTGCTTCGTCGCGGTTCTCAGTGCGTCGCCGCCGACCACCGGGAGCCCCAACGGGGCGAAAATATGACAGCCCAGGGCAGCGCCCTGGGAAAATAGTCACCAGAAACCCCAAGCCCTGAAAGGGCGGCACCCTCGCCGTCTGGAAACAGCGAGGCCCCGAAATCCCTTCGTCACCGAGCCCCCCAAGCCACGCCCCTCGTTCACCGATTCAACGATCTTGTCCGCTCTGTTTCAGCTCTGTGTCCTCTGTGTCGGAGCTCCGTGTTCTCCGTGACTCATGCCTTGGTTGGTCGCCTATGAATTATGCGGTCCCCCCTCCCTCCGCTCCCCCGCTCTTCCGCCTCGCCCCACCCACCCTCGTGTAACCTATTGGGTTACACTCCCCTCATTTCCCCTCGTAAAACCGCTCCGCCGCCCGCGCCCCGCGTATCCGCACTCCCCTCACGCCCGCGCCGCACACACCAGCGCCAACGCCACCGAGCCCGGCACGGCCTGCACCCAGAGAATTTTTCGGTTCGCCGTCACCGCGCCAAAAATCCCCGCGACGATCACGCACCCCAGGAAGAACACTTTCACCGGATATCCGTCCGCCGCTCCCGCATAAATTCCCCACCCCAACCCCGCCGCGAGAAACCCGTTGTAGAGCCCCTGATTCGCCGCGAGTGCCTTCGACGCCTCCGCAAATTCCGGGGTGAGCCCAAACGTCCGCCGCCCCAGCCGCTTCGTCCAAAAAAACATTTCGAGCACCAAAAAATACAAGTGCAGCGCCGCCACCACTCCGACCGCCACCGAAGAAACCGTATTCATCACCCCACGCTTCCGCCTCCGTCCCTCCGCCACAACTCGAAAACCTCCCTCCTCACCTCCCGCTTCCGCCCCCAATTCAACCGCCTCATACTTCCGCCGTCTTCTCGCCCCGCCCCACACCGCCCTTGATTTTCCCGCGCCCCCGCCGTCTCGTCGTCACCACTCATCTCCCTCGCGCCGCGCCATGTCCGCCTTCGTCAACATCTCCACCTACAAGTTCACGCCGCTCACCGATCTCCCGGCGTTGCGCGACCGCCTCAAACTCGTCGCGCACGCCTGCGCCCTCCGCGGCACCGTTCTCCTCAGCGTCGAGGGCATCAACCTCTTCGTCGCCGGCACGCGCGAGCACATCGACACCTTTGTCGCCGAGCTCCGCACCGTTCCCGGTCTCGACGATCTCGCCCCCAAGGAAAGTCTCAGCACCGAGCAGCCCTTCAACCGCATGCTCGTGAAGATCAAAAAAGAGATCATCGCGTTCGGCGTCGAAGGCATCGAGCCCGCCCGCCGCACCTCCGCCAAACTTCCCGCGCGCACCCTCAAGCAGTGGCTCGACGAGGGCCGGCCCATCACGCTCCTCGACACCCGCAACGACTACGAAGTCCGCCTCGGCACCTTCCGCGGCGCGCTCATTCCGCACATTGACCACTTCCGCGATTTCCCCGCCGCTGTCGACCGTCTGCCCGCCGAGCTCAAGGAACGCCCGCTCGTGATGTTCTGCACCGGCGGCATCCGCTGCGAGAAAGCCGGCCCCTACATGGAGCGCGCCGGTTTCAAAGACGTGCACCAACTCGACGGCGGCATCCTCAAATATTTCGAAGAGTGCGGCGGCGCCCACTACGACGGCGAGTGCTTCGTCTTCGACCGCCGCGTCGGCATCGACCCCCAGCTCCGCGAAACCAAATCCGTCCTCTGCTTCAATTGTCAGATGCCGCTCACCGAGCCGGAGCAACAAGACCCCCGCTACGTCCCCGACATCAGCTGCCCGCACTGCCACGCCGGCAAGTAGCCGCACGCCCCGCGCCCCACCGGACCGGCGGTTACCCAACCGCCGTCTCCGTCCCTCCGCCGTCCAGGTCACCCATCCCCGGGTGCTCCATGACCGGTCCACCCCGCCGGCTGCCCCACCCACGCATTTCCTGACAAACTCCCGCTCAACTCCCTACACGCGGCGCCGATACTACCTACGCGAGTTCCTCAACAACGCACTTCCTGCCTGCCCGCCCACTCGCACCACCCATTGCCTCCTCGTCCCACTTCACCGAGATGAACGCCGCCAGCCCCGGTTCCCCCGCCCACAACAACCGCGTCCTGGTCATCGACGACAACCAAGCCATCCACGCCGACATCCGGAAAATCCTCTGCCCCGTCATCAGCGCCACCGCCGCTTCCCTCGACGCCCTCGAAGCCGAACTCCTCGGTGACTTCGATCTTTCCGCCTCTCCCGCCTCTCCCGCCTCTCCCGCCACGCCCACCCCCGCGCGCCCCGCCCCGTCGTTCCTCGTCGACTCCGCCTACCAAGGCCGCGAAGGCCTCGCTCTCGTCCAACAAGCCGTCGCCGCCGATCGCCCTTACGCGATGGCTTTCGTCGATGTCCGCATGCCGCCCGGTTGGGATGGCGTCGAGACCACCCTCGAACTCTGGAAAGCCGCCCCCGATCTCCAAATCGTCATCTGCACCGCCTATTCCGACTACTCCTGGGACGACATGCTCACCCGCATCGGCGGCTCCGATCGTCTCGTCATCCTCAAAAAACCCTTCGACACCATCGAGGTCCTCCAACTCGCCAATTCGCTGACCGAGAAATGGAATCTCCTCCGCCGCGCCCGCGCCGACGCTGCCGAACTGGAGAACCGCGTCCGCGCCCGCACCGCCGACCTCGAATCCGCCAACACTACCCTCCACGCCGAGATCGGCCGCCGCATCCTCGTCGAGCTCGACCTCAAGCGCGCCAAGGAGTGCGCCGAAGCCGCCGACATCGCGAAGAGCGCCTTCCTCGCGAACATGAGCCACGAGATTCGCACGCCCATGAACGGCGTCATCGGCATGGCCAATCTCCTCCTCGCCACACCGCTCACCGCCGAGCAGCGCGATCTCACGCAGACGCTCGCCGCCAGCGGCGAAAGCCTGCTCACGATCATCAACGACATTCTCGATTTCTCCAAAATCGAAGCCGGCCGCCTCCAACTCGAACGCCTCGATTTCGATCTCGTCGAACACCTCGAGCTCGCCCTCGACCTCCACGCCGACGCCGCGGCGCAAAAGAGCCTCGAACTCGTCCTCGACGTCCATCCGTCCGTCCCGCGCCACGTGTGGGGCGACCCCGTGCGCCTCCGCCAAATCATTCTCAATCTCGTCGGCAACGCCCTCAAGTTCACCGACCGCGGCGAAGTCGTCCTCCACGTCACTCTCGCCTCCGCTCTCAACTCTCCGCCCTCGGTTCCGCACTCTCAGCTTTCCACTCCCGCTTCCCCACTCCTCCACTTCGCCATCACCGATACCGGCATCGGCATCCCGCGCTCCGTCCAGTCCGGACTCTTCCAACCCTTCGTCCAAGCCGACTCCACGACGACCCGCCGTTTCGGCGGCACCGGACTCGGTCTCGTCATCTGCAAACGCCTCGCTGAGCTCATGGGCGGCGCCATCGGACTTGTCAGCGCTCCCGGCCGCGGTTCGACATTCTGGTTTACCGCGCAACTCGATCCCGCCGCGCCCACCGCCCCGCGCCCGCCCGACGCTCCCGCAGATTTCACCGGCCACCGTGCCCTCATCGTCGACGACAACGCCACCAACCGAAAACTCCTCGTTCACCTCTGCACCGCGTGGCAACTCGCCCACGCCACCGCCGATTCCGCCCCCGCCGCCCGCGATGCCCTGCACCGCGCCGTCTCCGCCGGCGAGCCCTTCGATCTCGTCATCCTCGATCATCACATGCCCGGTGAAGACGGCCTCGAACTCGCCGCCGCCATCCGCGCCGATGCCTCGCTGCCCCGTCCCGCCCTCGTGCTCCTCACCTCGCGCGGCGAGCGCCTCACACCCGCGCAACAGCAGGACCACGGCCTCTCCGCCTGCGACCTCAAGCCCCTCCACGCCGAAAAACTCCGCGCCACCCTCGCGCGCATCCTCAGTTCCACGTCCCCCGCCCTCACCCGCCCCGCCACCCTCACGCCCTCCCCCGCGCCCACGCCCACACCGCGACTCCCCTCCACCCCCACTTCCGTCCACCTACCACCCGCCGCCCACATCCTCGTCGCCGAAGACAATCCCGTGAACCAAAAAGTCACGCTCCTCCAGTTACGGAATCTTGGATACACCGCCGATATCGCCGTCAACGGCCGCGAAGCCGTCGCCGCGCTCCGCCGCCGATCTTACGCCCTCGTTCTCATGGATGCGCAGATGCCCGTCATGGATGGCATCGAAGCCACCCGCGCCATCCGCGCCGCCCAAGCCGCCGGCGATCCCGATTTTCCCGCCACGATCCGCATCATCGCCATGACCGCCAACGCCATGTCCGGTGACCGCGAGGCCTGCCTCGCCGCCGGCATGGATGACTACCTCGCGAAACCCGTCCGCCCCGACGCGCTCCGCGACACCCTCGCCCGCCACCTCGCCCGCGATCTCGACTGCGCCCTCGCCCGATGACCACCGTCCAAGCTCCCTCGCCCTTCCTCGCGGATTACACCGCACTCATCGAGCGCGCCGTCGTCTCCGCCTTTCTCGAAAACGTCCCCGACCTCGTCTATTTCAAAGACCGCGCCGGCCACTTCATCGCCGTCAGCCAGTCGAAAGCCCTCCGCCACGGCCTCGCCGATCGCAACGCCCTCGTCGGCAAAAGTGACTTCGATTTCTTCTCCCCCGAGCGCGCCCGCGCCGCCCACGCCGACGAAGCCGCAATCATGCGCACCGGTATCCCCATGGTCGGCAAAGTTGAAAAACTCACGTGGGCCGATGGCCACGAGACCTACGCCCGCACGACCAAGCTTCCGCTGCACGACGAATTCGGCGAAGTCATCGGCACCTTCGGTATCAGCCAAGACGTGACGGAGGCCAAACGCACCGAAGACGCCCTCGAAACCGCCCGCCGCGAGCTCGTCGACGCCTCCCGCTTCGCCGGCATGGCCGAAGTCGCCACCGGCGTCCTCCACAACGTCGGCAACGTCCTCAACAGCCTCAACGTCTCCGCCACCATCCTCGCCACCGGCCTCAAGCAGTCCAAAGCCGAGAGCCTCGGCAAACTCTCCGCGCTCCTCGCCGCCCACTCCACCGACCTCGGCCAATTCCTCACCGAAGATCCCAAGGGCCGCCGCCTCCCCGAGTTCATCGCCTCCCTCGCCGCCCACGCCCTCGAGGAGCGCGCCCGCCTCCTCGCCGAGGTCGAATCCCTCCAGCGCAACGTCGACCACATCCGCGAAATCGTCGTCATGCAGCAGGCCTACGCCACGATGGTCGGCATCGTCGAACCCCTCGACGCCGTCACGCTCATGGACGATTCCCTGCGCATGAACGCCGGCGCCCTCGTCCGCCACGACGTCCGCGTCCACCGCAATTTCCAACCCGTCCCCCAGATCCTCGCCGAGCGCGGCAAAGTCCTCCAGATCCTCGTCAACCTCATCCGCAACGCTAAATACGCGGCCGACGACGGTGGCCACGCCGACAAAGTGATCACCCTTCACATCGTCCCCGGCGCCCCCGGCCGCGTGCTCCTCTCCGTGCAAGATAACGGCGTCGGCATCCCCGCAGAAAATCTCACGCGCATCTTCGGCCACGGTTTCACCACGCGCAAAACCGGCCACGGCTTCGGCCTCCACTCCAGCGCCAACGCCGCCAAAGAAATGAAAGGTTCGCTCACCGTCCACAGCGACGGCCCCGGCCACGGCGCCACCTTCACCCTCGACCTCCCCGCCGCCCCGCCGATCTAGGTTTCAGGTTCCTCGCTGTCTTCAATCGGTCGTCGCCGCCCACGGGAGCCCCAAAGGCGCGAAAATAAGACAGCCCAGGGCAGCGCCCTGGGAAAATATCCACCCGAAACCCGAGCCCTGAAAGGGCGGCACCATCGCCCACCGCCAGCTCCCCTCTTATCGCCCACCACCGCGACACGCCCCCGCCACCCCGCGCAAAAAAACTGGCCACCGCTCCCGCTCCCCGCTCCCCTGAGCGCGTGCCTGCCGAGCCCGCCACTCCGTTTCTCTCCGCCACCCAGCGTCGCATCGCCGGTTTCGCGGTCACGCTGCTCGCCCTGCTCGGTTCGTTCGCCCTGATCATTCTCGCGATCATCGTGCTCGGCCGTCTCGTCGGATTTTTTGCCGGCGTCATCTGGCCGCTCGCTGTCGCCGGCGTCCTCGCTCTCATCCTCCGCCCCATCGTCGAGCTCGCCGAGAAACGCCTCCGTCTGCGCCGCCCCGCCGCCGTCGTGTTGCTCTACGGCCTCTTCGCCCTCCTCGTCGGCGGCGCGCTCGTCTTCATTCTTCCGCCGGTCATCGAGCAGGCGATCGCGTTCATCGCCAACCTCTCCGACTACTGGGCCCGCGCCTCCGTCTACGTGCAGGATCACTATCCTCAGTGGATCGAGTTCTCGAAACGCCAGCTCGCCAATCCCACCGTCCGCAAAATCGCCGATGCCCTCAGCGCCGAAGCCAAGGGCATGGCCTCGCTCGCCGTGCCGTCGCTCAAAGCCGCCGGCGGCGGCGCCCTCGGGGTCATGGCGTTCTTCACGCATCTCGCGATCGTGCCCGTCTACCTCTTTTTCTTCCTCCTCGCCCGCGGTGAGCCCACGCGAAAACTCGGCAGCCACCTCCCGTTTCTTAACCCGGATCTACGCGCCGACGTCGTGTTCCTCGTCCGCGAGTTCGTCGCCATCATCGAGTCCTTTTTCCGCGGCCAAATTCTCATCGGCCTGATCCTCGGTGTCCTGCTCTCGATCGGCTTCACCGCCGTCGGCCTCAAATTCGGCCTGCTCATCGGCCTCGTCCTTGGCGCGCTGAATATCGTCCCCTACCTAGGCACCATCATCGGCCTCGCCACCGTCGTTCCGCTCGCCTTCTTCCAACCCGGCGGCGGCTGGAAACTCGTCGCGCTCGTCCTCCTCGTGAAAACCGTCGTGCAGCTCATCGAGAGCTGGTTCGTCACTCCGAAAATCATGGGCGAACGCACCGGTCTCCATCCCGTCACCATTATCGTCGCCATTTTCTTCTGGGGCACCGCCTTCGACGGCGTGCTCGGCATGCTGCTCGCCATCCCCCTCACCGCCTTCTTCGTGACCGCCTGGCGCCTCGCGAAACAGAAATATTTCTCCGCGTCTCATGGCTGAGCGACCGCCCGAGGAGTGCGCCAACTGCGGCGCCGCCATTCCGCGCCACGCCCGCGCCTGCCCCGAGTGCGGCGCCGACGAACGCACCGGCTGGCGCGAAAACGACGACACCCGTTACGACGGTCTCGACCTCCCCGACGCCGCCTTCGCCGACGATTCCGCCGACGCCCCCGCCCCGCGCCCTGTCCGCCGCGGCATCGCGTGGTATTGGTATCTCGTCGCCGCCGTGCTCATCGCCTCCCTCGTGCTCGGCCTCGTGCAGTTCCGCTGATGGCGACGCCTTGGGAAGTCATCTACCGCAAAGGCGTCCACCTCCCGCAGATCGGCTGGTCGCTCGATGCCCAATCCCGCGTCGCCCGTTCCTTCATTTCGCACGCCCACTCCGATCACATCGCGCGCCACCCAGAAGTCATCTGCACACCCGGCACCGCGCGCTTTCTGCACGCCCGCATGCCCGGTAAACGCCTCGTCACCGAGCTTCCTTTTGGCGAGCCCCACGCGCTCGAGTTCGGCGTCTCCGCCACGCTCGTTCCCGCCGGCCACATCCTTGGCTCCGCGCAAATCCTCCTCGAATCCGCCGACCACGGGTCTCTGCTCTACACCGGCGATTTCAAACTCCGCCCCGGTCTCGCCGCCGAGCCGTGCGCCACGCCGCACGCCGATACGCTCATCATGGAAACGACGTTCGCCCTCCCGCGCTACGTCATGCCGCCCGAGGCCGAGGTCGTCGCCAATCTCATCGCGTGGTGCCGCCAGGCCATCGCCGACGGCGCCACGCCCGCCCTGCTCTGCTACAGCCTCGGCAAATCCCAGGAAGTCCTCCGCGCGCTCGCCCCCGCGGGTCTGCCCGTGATGCTCCAAGCCGAGACGCTCCGCCTTACCCGCGTCTACGAAAAACTCGGCGTCTCGTTTCCGCCCTTCCGCGAATTCGACGGTCGCGACGTCGCCGGCCACGTCGTTATCTGCCCGCCCCACTCACAAGGTCTCCTCAGTCGCATCCCCGCCGTGCGCACCGCCGTGATCACCGGCTGGGCCATCGATCCGTCCACGATTTACCGCAGCCGCGCGCACGCCGCCTTCCCGCTCTCCGACCACGCCGACTACCCGAGCCTCCTGAAATTCGTCGAGCTCGTGCAACCCAAGCGCGTGCTCACGCTGCACGGTTTCGCACGCGAGTTCGCCGCCACGCTCCGCCAGCGCGGCATCGACGCCCTCGCCCTCGGCCACGCCAACCAACTCGATCTCTTCGCCCCGCCGCCCGCCGCGCCGTGACTCCTTTCCGCCGCTACACCCTGCTGCTCGCCGGCCTCGCCTTGCTCGCACTGGCCTACCTCGCGCTCCGCTCGTCACCTTTCGTCGCCGAAGTTCCGTGGATTCCCTCCGCGCTCGGCGAATGGGCCGACCGCAACGGCATTTTTCGCAACACCGTCGACTTTATCGCCCTCGGCCTTTTCGCCTTCAGCCTCGTCGGTCGCCGCTGGCCTCACGCGCTGGCGCTCGCGCTCTTCGCCACGCTTATCGAAGTCGCCCAAATCTGGATACCGCATCGCGTCTTCGACCTGAAAGACATCGCCGCCAGCCTCGCCGGCCTCGCCCTCGCGTGGCTGCTCGTTTGCCTCGCGTTCCGCCTCCGGACCAAACGCCCCGCGTGACCCGCCATGTCGCGACGCCATGAAACGAACCTTTGCCGTCGCGGTCTGGCCTCTCCACCGTTCCGCGCGTTCAGCATGAATTTTCGTTTCGTCGCCACCTTTATGTTCACCCTCGCCGCGTCCCTCCATGCCGCGCTGCCGCTCCGCGAGGGCGAGGCGCTCACCTACAAAGTCTCATGGGCCGTCCTGCCCGGCGCCGGCGAAATCAAAATCTTTGCCGACACTGACCGCTCCGGCCCCGTGCCCCGCCTCCGTCTCACCACCACCACGCAAACCCGCGGACTCGCCCGCGCCCTCCTCCCGTTCAACGCGAAAGCCGAATCCTTTTTCGACCCCACCTCCGGCCGCCTCAGCTCGCTCGACGAATCGAATGAGCAGCGCAACAAACTCGCCGCGCACTCCGTCACCTTCGACTATCCCGCCGCCCAGGCCCTCTACACGCGCACCGCTCCGGCCGAGGCGCCGCGCGCCTTGCCCATGCCTGCCGGCGAGCCACTCGATCTCATCACCTGCCTCGTGCAAACCCGCACCTGGGATCTGAAACCTGGCGAGAAACGCGACGCCCTCGTCCTCTTCGACGACGATTTTTACGAGCTCACCCTCCACGCTGCGCGCTACGAAGAACTCCGCACCACCTTCGGCACCCTCAACACCCTCGTGCTCGAGCCGCGCATGGACAAAACCGCGCCCAAGGGAATGTTCAAAAAAGGCTCCAAGGTTCGCGTCTGGATTTCGCAGGACGAACGCCGCCTGCCCGTCCGCTTCGAAGTCGAATTCAAACTCGGCACCGGCGTCGCCACGCTCACCCGCCACGAACTCCCGACGGCCGCCCCTGCTCCGGATGCGAAAAATTCTCGTCCTTAGAGGCGGCGCCCTCGGCGATTTTATCGTCACACTGCCCGCGCTCGCGCTGCTCCGCCAACGCTGGGCCCACGCCCACCTCGAGTTCGTCGGCAACGCCACCGCCGCCGCCCTCGCCACCCACCTCGTCGACCGCATCCACTCGCAGCACGAGTCGCGCTGGGCCGCCCTTTACTCCACTTCGCCGCTCCCTCCCACCGTCGCCGTCGAACTCGCCACGTTCGACCTCGTCCTAAATTTCTGGCCCGACCCCGATGGCGACCTCGCCCACCATTTCCGAAATCTTTCTGCACCGATTTTTCTGACGTCCTCCGCGCTCCCCACGCTCGCCCCCGCCGCCGCCCACTATTGCGAACCGCTCCGCGCCCTCGGCCTGACGTCCGCCTCTTTCCACTACACGCTCGCCGCGCCCGTCGCCTCCGCCCGCCTCATCGCCATCCACCCCGGCAGCGGCTCCGCGAAAAAAAACTGGCCGCTCACCCGCTGGATCGAGCTGTGCCGTTGGCTCCGCGACACCCACCGCGCCGAGCTCCTGATCATCACCGGCGAAGCCGACACCCCCGCCGCCGCCGCCCTCGCCCGCATCGGCACGTCCGCGCACCAGCTTCCGCTCCCCGAACTCGTCGCGCGCCTCGCCCAGTGTCGCCTCTTCGTCGGTCACGACAGCGGCATCAGCCACCTCGCCGCCGCCTGCACCGTCCCGAGCCTCCTCCTCTTCGGCCCCACCGATCCCGCAGTGTGGGCACCGCCCGCGCCGCACGTCCGCGTCCTCAATCCGGGTCTGTCACTCGATTCGATTTCACTCGCGGACGTCCAACGCGCGCTCGACCCGCTGCTCTCGCTTCCGGTTCAAAGATAAACCGCCACGGCTGGACCGCCCACACCGGCCCCGCATAAGCCACGCCCACCCGCGGCCCCACCCGCACCGCCCGCCGCGGCACGCGCACTCCGCGGTCCTCGATCCACAGCCCGCTTGCTTCACTCGTTGCGTCGGCCGCGTTGAGTTCCCGCCCGATCCCGAGCGTCTTCGTCACCCGCCCCGGTCCGCTCGCGCCCTCCACGCCGCGCACCAACACCGCGGCCGGCCAACCTTCCGGCCCGACCACGAGGTTCAACATCTCGTGCACGCCGTAACAGAGATACACATACCACCGGCCGCCCGCCGCATACATGACTTCCGTGCGCTTCGTCCGGCCCACCCGCGCGTGACACGCCAGGTCGCGTTCCCCGTCATAAGCCTCCGTTTCCACGATCATCCGCGCTTCCACCGTCCCGTCCAAATGCCGCCGCACGAGGTGCTTGCCCAGCAGCCACCGCGCGAGCGCCACCGTTTTCTTCGCCTGCACTTCTTTCGCTTTAATTGTCCGCTCCATACCTGTTTGATTCGGTCCAAACGTATCGTGAACGCAACCACCGCGCGCGCCGCCGCCGTCCAACATAAGGCCGACCTTCTTCGCTCCCTGCGGCTCTGCACCGCCGAGGGCATCATGGCCATGCCCATCGTCACGATGTCGCTGCCGGTCAACGTCTTCATGACCGCCCTCGTGGCCAAGGCCTACCCGCTCCCGAAGACCACCATCGGTCTCATCTGCGCCCTCCCGTTCTTCGGCAATTTTCTCCAAATCTTCGCCGCGCCGTTCCTCGCGAAATGGAAGCCGCCGAAGACCATCACCGTCCTTGCCGCCACGCTGCACCTCATCACGTGGGCCGCTGCCGGTATCCTCCTGCCCTTCGTCCCACGCGACAATCCCACGCTCGCCGGCCAATGCTTCATCGCGTGGTTTCTTCTCTCGAGCTGCTTCGCCGCCGTCGCCGGCGTCTCGTGGAATGCGTGGATACAAGAGTGGGTCCCGGCCCGTCTGCGCGGCAAATATTTCGGCCGCCGCAACGGCACGCTCCAGGTCTCCACGCTTACGTTCCTCCTCGTGGCCGGCTGGGCGCTCGCGCAGTGGAACTACGCGATCCCCGTTTTCCAGGTGATCATTCTCGCCGCCGTGGTGATGCGCGTCTTCTCCCTGCGTTGGCAGTGGCAGAGCCCCACCCGCGCCCGCAAACACGCCGTCACCGTCGCGCTCCCGTTCCGCGACCAGCTCCGCGTCGTCGCCGGTTCGCGTTCGCTCATTCTCTTCATCGCCTTCGGCGCCGCGTGGTCGTTTGCCGCCAATTGCTTCGGACCGTTCTACCACACGTTCATGTTCGACGAGCTCGATTTCTCCGCCTTCGACGTCGGCGTGCTCTCCACTCTCGCCCAACTCGGCGGCGCGCTCTCGTTGCCCGCGTGGGGCAAGTTGCTCGATCGCTACGGCAACAAATCCGTGATGATTGTCTCCCTGATTCTTTGGCAGGTGCAGAACTTCACGTGGTGTTTCCTCACGCCCTCCAACAGCGGGCTCCTCTACGCGATGTGGACGTGGGGCGGCATCACCAGCGCCGGTTTCATCCTCGGCCAATTTATCATCTTGCTGCGCCTGATCCCTGTCGAAGCCAAGAACCTCGCCATCGGCGTCAACCTCGCGATCACCTCCCTCGTCGCCGCCATCGCGCCGATCACCGGCGGCTGGATTCTCTCCCTCGCCCTCGCGCGCTGGAACGATCCGCTCGCCGTCTACCACGTCTGTTTCATTCTCCAACCCGTCCTCGCACTTGCCGGCTGCATCCTGCTGCGGCGCGTCCATGAGCCTCAGGCCAGTTCGCTCACAATGGTGTTCGGCGCCATGCGCAACATCCGCACGCTCAGTGGCGTGCTCGGTCTTAGCTTTCTCACTAACTACATCTTCTTCAAAGCCGCGAAAAAAGACGGCGCCAAATCCCCATGAGCCCTACGCCCGCCGCGCCCCACTTTTTCACGCTCACGGGCAACCTCCTCGCCGAGCGCACGCTCGATTTCGACACGTGGAGCCCCGGGAAAACCCAGCGCGCCCGCACCTCCCATTTTCAGGTCGGCGGCAAGGGCATCAACGTCACCAAAACTCTCGCGCGCCTCGGCGTTCCCACCACCGCCCTCTGCTTCACCGGTGGTGCCTCCGGCACCGAATGCACCGACTGGCTCACCGCCCGCGCGTTCCCGTTTCACGCTTTCCCCACGAGCACCGCCACGCGCAGCGGCACCGTCATCCGCACCACGCCGTCGGCCGCCTCTCCCGCCCAACCCGAGACTACGTTCCTCGGCCCCGACGCCGCGCCCGACCCCGCCGCCCTCCGCGCCTGCGCCGATTTTCTCGACTCCCAGCCCTCCGGCCAACTCCTCGCGCTCTGCGGCAGCTTTCCCGGCTGGGCCACGCCCGCCTTCGATCCCCTCCACGCCGCCCTCACGCGCTGGCTCGCGCGCGGCACGCTCGCCGCCGACACCTACGGCCCGCCGCTCGTCTGGGCCGCCGCCCAACCGCTCGCCCTGATCAAAATCAACGCCGACGAGCTCCGCGCCTTCTCCCCCGACCTCGCACACCTGCCGGCCACCGTCTCCGCCCGCCGCTGGATCGTCACCGACGGCCCTCGCACCGTGACTCTCCGCGACGCCGATGGCTCCCTCGCCACGCTCACGCCACCCTCCATCCGCGAAGTTTCGCCCACCGGCTCCGGCGATGTCCTTTTTGCCTGCGTCCTCCATTCGCTTTTCGGCCAAAACCTGCCGCTTCGCGACGCCGTTTCCGCCGCTCTCCCCTATGCCGCCGCCAATGCCGCGCACGCCGGTGTCGCCGAGTTTCCGCTTCCTCTCCGCTGAACCGAGAATTTACCTGCGCTCGGAGCAAATAATCCTTGCGTTCACTTCCGCAAAAACGCTTGTTGTGCGGTTTTATTTATGAAAGCCACTATCAAAACCCAAGGGCAGCAGTTCACTGTCACCGAGGGCGACATCCTTATCGTCAACCGCTATCCCGGCACCGAAAAAGGCTCGACCGTCGAAATCAAAGACGTGCTCGCCGCTGGTGAAGGCGAAGGCTACAAAGTCGGCACCCCCACCCTCGCCGGCGCGACGGTTTCGGCCAAGATTCTCGAAAACAAACGCGGCGAGAAGGTCATCGTGTTCAAGAAGAAGAAGCGCAAGGGCATGGAGCGCAAACGCGGCCACCGCCAAGAGCTTTCCGTCATCAAGATCGAATCTATCAACGCTTAAAGGAACCACCCACCATGGCGCACAAAAAAGGTCAGGGCACATCATCCAACGGTCGCGAGAGTCACTCGAAGCGTCGCGGCATCAAAGCTTTCGGCGGTGAGTCCGTTCTCGCCGGCACCATCATCATGCGTCAGTGCGGCAGCAAGCTGCACGCTGGCAAGAATGTTGGCATCGGTCGCGATTGGACGCTATTCGCACTCAAGGACGGCACCGTTCAATACGACAAGCCCCACCGCAAGGTCGCTATCGTCACCGCCTAAACCACGGCTGATTTCGAAATTTCGGCGCCGGATCACCTCGGCGCTTTTTTTGTGTCTTGCCGGCCCCGCCCGCGCCGCCTGACCGTTCGCTCCCCGTATGTCCGACCGACTCCAGGAGCTTCTCCGCCAGCGTGCCCTCGTGCAGCAACACCTGGCTTGGCTCGACGGAGAAATCGCCGAAGCTAACGGCCAAGATCCCGTCGACCCGTCGCCCGCACCGCGCCCTCTCCGCCCGGGTCTCCGCCCCGCCCCACCCCCGCCGAGCTACGTTGCCAGTCAAGCCGCCGCCCTCGCCCGCCATGCCGCCACGGCACCCGCCACATCGGCCACCCGCCCCGATGAAAACCCGCACGTCGCCGCCGCCGCCGATGCGATCTTGTCCGAATACCGCGTCGAGCCCGCCTCGCTGAAAACCGACGTCCGCAAAGGCTGCTTCCTCTACTTCTTCGGAGCCCTCGCCCTCGTCGCTCTCGTCGTTACCGGGCTCTACTACGCGTTGAGCGCCCGCCCGCACTGAGCCGGCTCATTTCGGAAGGTGGCGCGCGTTGACCCCAACGCGCTTTTTCCCGCATCCCCTCAACTGACCGCCGGATAGCTCCCCAGCCACTTCACCAGCGGGCAAAATTTCTTCAGCTCCGCCAGCGCATCTTTCATCCCCGGGTCGTCGTAGTGCCCCGTCACATCGAGGAAGAAATAGTAGTCCCACGGACGTTTCTTGCTCGGGCGCGACTCGATCTTCGAGAGATTGATGCCCCGCTCCGCGAGCGGCATCAGCATTTTCAACAACGCCCCCGAGTGCGACGCCGCCTCATCGCCGAGCGATACCAACAGGCTCGTGATGTCCTTCCCGCCGCCCACCGGCCCCGACGCCTTTTTCCCGATCACGAAAAACCGCGTGGTATTGTCCGCCTTGTCCTGAATGTTGCGCTCCACGACCGGCACGCCGTGAAACTCCGCCGCCAACTCGCCCGCCACGGCCGCCGAACCCGGCTCCGCCTTCGCGATCTGCACCGCCCGCGACGTGCTCGGCGCGTCGACGAGCTGCGCGTGCGGCAAATGCCGCTGCAGCCAGTGCCGGCACTGCGCCAACGCCTGATCCTTCGAGTAAACCCGCTCGATATCTTCCAACCGCGAGTTCGAAATCAGCGCGTGGTTAATTTCGAGGTAGATTTGCGCGACGATTTTCAGGTCGCTCTCCACAAAGCTGTCGAGCGCCTCGCGCACCGAACCCTCGGTCGAATTCTCGATCGGAATCACCGCATAGTCCGTCTCGTTTTTTTCCACCGCGGTAAAAATATCGCTCACCGTCGGCATCGGATGATAGTCCACACTCGCCCCGAATTTCTTCATCGCCGCCGCGTGCGTGTTGCTAGCCTCCGGCCCGAGATACGCGATCATCAGCGCTTTCTCCAGCGCGATGGCCGCCGACATGATCTCGCGGTAGATCGCCCGCAGCGCCTCGTTCTTGATCGGCCCGTCGTTCTGCCCCGTCACCTTGCGCATCACCGCGTCTTCACGCTCCGCGACGTAGATCTGTCCGCCCTTGCTCCTCTTCAGCTTCCCGATCTCCGCAGCGAGCTCGAGCCGCTTGTTGATCATCTCCACCAACTGAAAATCGATCTGATCGATCTGTTTGCGAATCGGCTCGAGGTCCATGTCAGCTTTGTGCGGGCGGTTGCGAGTCAGGAGGAACAACGGGTTCGGACGCCGCCGCCGGCTCTGCTGCCACGACCGGCATTTCTGCCACCGCGACGGCCGGTTCCACCGCAGCCTCGGGCGCAGCGTCACCTTCCGCGACCACCATGGCCGGAGCCGCGCCGTCCAGCGACAACTGCTCTTCTTCGTCCAAGCCCATGTCGTGGTCGTTCGGCTTATGGGCACTCGACGAATTCTTCAGCCACTCGTCGATCTGTCGCGACGACAACACATCCGACGCCGGCATCTCGTCGAGCGACTTGACCCCGATAAATTCTAGAAACTGGTCTGTCGTCCCATACTGCAACGGCCGTCCCGGCGAATCCGCGCGCCCGGTGATGTAGACCAGCTCGCGCTCCAACAATTTGTTCAGTCCCGCCTCTGCGGATACGCCGCGGATCGTCTCGATCTCGCTGCGCGTCACCGGCTGCCGATACGCGATCACCGCGAGCGTCTCGATCGCCGACTGGCTCAATTTCACCGGCGGCGGCTCCTGCCGCAAAATCCGCACCCAACGCCCGAACCGCGGATGCGTCATGAGCCGGTAACCCGCATTGCCTTCGACGAGCACGAGCCCCTCGTCCGACGCGCGCAAGTCCGCCGCGATGGCATCCATCGCCTCGCGAATCTGCGTCGCCGTCACCAGCGACGGCACGTCCGAGTAAAGCTCCGGATCTTTTTCCAACGGCGTCTCGACCGCCACTTCGGCGACCTCTTCCGCCGGTGCACCCGCCAAAGGAGCCACCCCCTCGACCGCCGCGTCGCCCGTCGTCGCCGCCGCGTCCATCGCCGGCACCGCGCCCGCCGCCGGACCTTCCACGCTCGCCTCCGCGTCAGCCGTCGTCGACGCCGCCCCCGCCTGGTCGTGAAACCGCGTAAACGCAGCCTGCACATCCTTGATCGAAAGCGGTTGGTTGGTCGAAAGCAGCAATGCCTTCAGCACTTTTTTCAGATTGAACGCCATGCGGGTAAAGTCGCCGCCAGTGAATGCGCCGCCCATTCCCTCACGCAACCACGAAAACCACGGCCTCCAGTCGCCCTCCGGTAGCCGCGTCTATTAAGACGCGGTTCCATGCCCCTCCGCTAGCGCCCCTCCGTTTGCATCCGCCACTGTGCCCGTGGTCGCCGGAATCAGCCTTGCCCCTTCGCCGCCTAACTCTCAGCTCTCACCTCTCAACTTCCCCCCCCCCCTTTCTTCCCATGTGCCAAACCGCCAACTCCCTCCGCCCGCACTCCTCCGTCGTCGTCGACGGCAATGACCGCGCCCCCGCTCGCTCCATGCTGCGCGCCGTCGGTTTCACCGACGAAGATTTCAAGAAACCCCAGATCGCCGTCGCCGCGTCCGCCTCCAACATGACGCCGTGCAACGTCCACCTCGGCGACCTCAGCGAGCACGCGCAAAAGGGCATCGATGCCGCCGGCGGCAAATCCGTTTATTTCAACACCATCACGGTCACCGACGGTATCAGCATGGGCACGCAGGGCATGCGCTACTCCCTCGTCTCCCGCGACGTGATCGCCGACTCCATCGAGACCGCCGTGGCCGCCGAGGGCTTCGATGGCCTCGTCGCCATCGGCGGCTGCGACAAAAACATGCCCGGTTGCATGATGGCCATCGCCCGCCTCAACCGCCCCGCCGTCTTTATCTACGGCGGCAGCATTCTCCCCGGCTTCACGCCCGGCGACTGCGACCACCAGAAGCCCCTCGATATCGTCTCCGTCTTCGAAGCCGTCGGTAAACACGCCAAGGGCGAGATCGACGACGCCGGCCTGCGCGACGTCGAGGCCAGCGCCATCCCCGGCCCCGGCTCCTGCGGCGGCATGTATACCGCCAACACCATGGCCACCTGCATCGAGGCCCTCGGCATGAGCCTCCCCAACAGCAGCGCCCAGCTCGCCGTCGGCAAAGAGAAACGCGAAGACTGCGAACGCGCCGGCGCCGCCGTCATGGCCATGCTAAAAAAAGGCACCAAGCCCCGCGACATCCTCACCCGCCACGCCTTCGAAAACGCGATCACCGTCTGTCTCGCGCTCGGCGGCTCGACCAATCTCATCCTTCACCTCCTCGCCATCGCGCACTGCGCCGAGGTCCCGCTCACGCTCGAAGACTTCAAGACCATCGGCGACCGCGTCCCGCTCCTCGCCGACGTCAAACCCTTCGGCAAATACGGCATGGCCCACCTCATCCGCATCGGCGGCATCCGCCCGATGATGAAGATCCTCCTCGATCGCGGCCTCCTCCACGGCGAGTGCCTCACCGTCTCCGGCGAGACCGTCGCCGAGTCCCTCAAGGACGTGCAGCCCTACCCGTCCTACCCCGACCAGCAGGACGTCATCCGCCCCTGGGATCAGCCGATCAAGAAAGACACCCACCTCCGCGTCCTCCACGGCAATTTGGCCCCCGGCGGCGCCGTCGGCAAAATCACCGGCAAGGAAGGCCTCTACTTCAAAGGTCCGGCCAAGGTCTACGAAGGCGAAGAAGACGCGCTCAAGGGCGTCCTCCGCGGCGATGTCGTCAAAGGCGACGTCGTCGTCATCCGCAACGAAGGCCCCGTCGGCGGTCCCGGCATGCGCGAAATGCTTTCACCCACCAGCGCCATCGCCGGCCGCGGCCTCATCAAGGATGTCGCCCTCATCACCGACGGCCGCTTCTCCGGCGGCTCGCACGGCTTCGACGTCGGCCACATCACGCCCGAAGCCGCCAAAGGCGGCCCCATCGGTATCGTGAAGAACGGCGACATCATCGAAATCGACGCCGTCAAAAACACGATGAGCCTCCTCATCCCCGACGCCGACTACGCCGCGCGCATGGCCGCCTACAAGCCGCTCCCGCCCAAAGAAACCCGCGGCGTCCTCGCCAAATACGCGAAGCTCGTCAGCACGGCCTCAGAGGGCGCGGTGACGGATAAAAATCTTTAAACAAGACCTTAGATTTTGGTCTGAATTCTCGGGATCTCAAAGCGCGTCTGAACAATGCAGACCAAACGCAAACGTCCTGAGCGGATGGTGGGGTTCGCAGCGGACAAGCCAATTCACTCACGACGTTTTGACCGTCTCGGGCGTCTTTCCTTTGCGGGAGCTCTCGCGGATAGAATTAAGGGTTGGAGCGGTCGGGAGTCCCTCGTGATTGCTCTTTGCGGCGAGTGGGGCTGCGGAAAAACCTCACTAAAAAACCTCGTCGTTGAAAGACTGTGTCACGGAAGGGAATCCCGCGTTAATCTATTCGAGTTTAATCCTTGGGAAATTTCGGGCCGAGATCTGCTGGCTTCGTCTTTCTTTCGTGAATTATCTATTGTTCTAAACAAGACATCAAAGACGGGCGAAGCGACGAAACGGAGTATCAACCGACTGCGCGCGTATGCAAAACTAGCGGCCCTTGGAGGTTCAGCAATGCAATGGGCGGGTAAGGCTATAGCTGCGACGGGGCGCGAAGAAGGCGTGTTCATCGAAGCGACTGGCACGGCGTCGTCACAGACCGCAGATGTTCTTACAAAGGCCGCTGAGGCGAACGAGGCACGGGTGAAACTCAGCGACCTCTCTCTGATAGAGCTTAAACGCTCAATTTCGAAGGATATGGCGGGCTTATCAAAGCCAATCCTTGTCGTGATCGACGATATTGACCGCCTTACATCGGACGAAATTCGAGAGGTATTTCAGCTAATTAAAGCAAACGCAGACTTCCCCAATTTGATCTACCTTGTCCTGTTCGATCGAGAAATCGTCGCCGGTGCTTTGAATGGGATTTCAGGTAACCGCGGAACTGAGTTTCTCGATAAAATCATACAGGTGTTGTTCCACGTTCCTCAGCCGCCACTGAAGGACATCCACAAAATTTTCTGTGCGGGACTAGACACCTATCTTGCGAGCCCGGGTGTGAGCGAACGATGGGAAGCGCCCAGATGGACGAGAGTGTGGCCCGATGGGCTAACCCATTATTTCACAAACCTCCGGAGCGTCTATCGGTTTCTCAGTTCTTTCGGCTTTCAGGTCTCACATATGAAATCCGGGAAAACTTTTGAGCTTAATCCCCTCGACTTGGTGATCCTTGAAACACTTCGGCTATTCGAGCCTAGGTTCTATGAACTCATTCCCACCAATCGCTCCTTCTTTCTGGGGAAATGGCGTCCAGACGTCGCGAATGAGAAAGATATAGACGGTAAGCGACGTGAAGAGATGCAACGACTGCTAGAAGTTGTCCCAGAAGGTCGTCGTGTTCGAGTTCGGGAAATAATTAAGCACCTGTTTCCTGGAGCGTTTGGCCATGTTCATCCTGACAGGATAGAACTACTTCGCGGACTGCGCGTGGGACACGAGGAGACATTCGAGCGGTATTTTGTGCTAGGCATCCCTCAGGATGATATTTCTCAAGCGGACGTAGACTCTTTGCGCGACGCAGCGGGCGATCGAAACCGATTTGTCGAAGCAAGTAAGAATTTATCCGACAGCGGCAAACTCGAATCTGCACTAGAGCGTCTCGATGTATATTGCCGCACTTTTCCTCCAACTGTATTCCCAGCATTCATCTCGGGACTCTCAGATATTGGCGACGAGCTAGCGCAACCAGATCGTCCCAGTTTCAGTTTCCTCGACCCGCTGACGTTTGCGTGGCGCCAAGTTTATTTTGGTCTCAAGGAAATCGAAGACCCTCAAAAGCGCTTCGAACTATTACGTGACGGAATATCGTGCACACGCGGAGTTCGTCTACCGGTTGAAATAGTGAACCAGGATATCCGGCGACAGGAACGCTCGAATCACGATTATCTTATAAGTGAGGATCAAAACGAAGCTCTCAAATCGCTCGTAGTAGAGCGGCTTCGGTGGGCGGCGGAAGATGGTCGGCTTCGTGCAATGCCGAATCTTCATTTCCTTCTCTTTCGTTGGCTGGAATTCACCAGCGAATCCGAAGTCAAAGCTTGGGTCACTTCGCAGCTTAAAAACAGTAACGACGGCCTCTGGATATTGCAGACTTTGCTGCATACGATGACGTCCTCGGCGCGAAAAACGACATACACCCGCTACATAAATCTCACTTCCCTCGAGAGAGTTTGCGATAGCCGTTTAATTGACGGCCTCACATCGGAGCTAGAAATTGACAAATTGAGCGTGCCAGAAATGCGAGCGTTACGGGCATTTCGATATGCTCTAATTTGGAGAAAGGAAGGAAGGGCCGAACCCCAGGGTGGTGGGGGCTGGGGCGAAGAAGGCCCCCTGACAGAAGACAGTTGAAGCCAAACCACGGGGACAGAAGGCCAAATGCCGGGGTCAGCCCCTAACCCTTGTGGTCCCGGATTGGAACGAGCGGCCAAAATGGGTCGCGCCTGAACTCTCGAGCGAACGATCGCGCAACCGCCGGTCGCCGACACGCAGGTCTAGGACGTCTTCCGCGCTTGCACGAATCGCCGCCAAGCGAGCGCAAATCCGGTGTAGACGAGCACGCAGCCGCCCAAGCAGGCGACCCCCGAGACAAACTGCACGAAGGTGCCCAGCGCCTCGCCGCTGTGGAGCAGGCGGATCCACCGCCGGGCGCGGGCCCAAAGACGGGGTCAGCCCCTAAGAGGCGGCCAAACCACGTCAGAGGCGGCCAAACCACGAGGCGGCCAAACCACGTCAGGTCTTGACTCTTGACTGAAGCCACAAAAAGCGCCAGCGGGGGCTGCCCATAACCTTTGTGGTCGGGCCACACGTCCGCCTTCAACTCCAACGACGCCACCTCCCGTTTCGCCGCCGCACCCCGGCCATCGCAATCTCACCTCGTTCGCGCCGCCACTTCACCCTGCCTCACCAAGGCATCACCCGCGCAATCTCGCTGGTCGTCATCAATGTATTCGGGCGAGTCGTCCGGCGAAAAAGCCATGCCCACATCTAACTCGCCCAGCGGGAGCCGCGAAGTCGGCATCGTGAACTCGAAGCCCGCGTGGGCGGCATCCGATTTCTAACGTATCGAGGTTGCCGTTCGCCAACAGCGGCGACAGCGGCCCGCCGGGCGGGTTTGCGTTGCGCGCTTTTCCTTACGGCCCGCCGGCGTCTGCAGCGGCGCCCAAAGATACTTTCCGCTCAGCGACAGCAGCCGTTTGTCGTGCACATTCTTCGCTACCATGCTCATCACCCGGTCGTGATCGCCCCGGTCGCAGCACGACGGTCGTGCCTTTGCTCCGGACTGCTTTCGTGCTGAGAGCCTCGCAGCGCCCCCCTGGCCCCTCCCTACGGTGGTGGTCACTCCTTCCGAACACGTCGTTTCATTTGTTGAGTTTCTGCCCCTGTCGGGCACACGAGCGGCAGTTTCCCAACCGCCGTCAGCACACCCCCTTCCGCACCCCAACAATCCCTCTCCGTCTCCCCGGCTCCCCCTTCTCTCCTTCTCCCTCTCTCTCGTTCTCTCCGCCGCCCACTCTCCGCCCTCCCCGTGTCCGCCTTCCTCCAAGGTCTCCTCATTGGCTTTTCCATCGCCGCCCCCGTCGGCCCCATCGGCCTGCTCTGCATCCGCCGCTCTCTCACCGCCGGCCGCCTCGCCGGTCTCGTTTCCGGTCTCGGTGCCGCCACCGCCGACGCGCTCTACGGCATTGTCGCCGCCCTCGGCCTCACTGCCGTCACCACCCTTCTCCTCGCCTATCAGCGTCCACTGCAATTCGTCGGCGGCCTTTTTCTGGTCTACCTCGGCATCGCCATCATGCGCTCCACGCCGGCCACCGCCGCCAGCGGCACTCCGCCCACCGCCACCCTCTCCGCCGCGTATTTCTCCACCCTCGTTCTCACGCTCGCGAATCCCGTCACCGTCCTCTCGTTTCTCGGCCTCTTCGCCGGCCTCGGCCTGCTTGGTAACGCTCACGCCCCGTCCGCTGCCTTCGCGCTCGTCCTCGGTGTTTTCCTCGGTTCCGCCGCCTGGTGGCTCCTGCTCAGCACCAGTGCCGCCGCCCTCGGCGCCCGCCTCCAATCCGGCGGCCTCCGCCTCCTCAATCTCGCGTCCGGCGCCCTCATCGCTGCCTTCGGTCTGTGGCAACTCTTTCGCCTGTGGTAGGAGGCGGCTTGCAGGCGATTCCGAACCTCCCCAGCCTCCCGCCTTCGTGAACGCCTCCTGGGACATCCTCAAAACTCTCTCCGACCCCACGCGCCTGCGCCTCCTCGCCCTCGTGTCGCGCGAAGAGCTCTCCGTCGCCGAGCTCCAGGAAATCCTCGGCATGGGCCAGTCCCGCATCTCGTCCCAGCTTGCGCTCCTCCGCCAGGTGAACCTCGTCACCGACCGCCGCGAGGGAAAAAAAGCCTTCTATTCGCTACGCGCCACATTGCCGGCCAAAACCGTTTCCCTGCTCCGGTCCGCCGTCGATTCCGTCGCCGAATTGCCCGTCGTCGCCGAAGATCGCGACAATCTCGACCGCATCCTGCAAAAACGCCGCCGCACGCAGGAACAATATTTCAACCTCATCGCCGGCCGCCTCGGCAAAAACCACTGTCCCGGTCGCTCATGGGAAGCCATCGGCCACCTCGCGCTGCGCCTCACACCCGCGATCGACATCGCTGATCTCGGCGCCGGCGAAGGCCTCGTTTCTCAACTCCTCGCCCACCGCGCGCGCTCGGTCTCTTGCATCGACAACTCTCCGCGCATGGTCGAGGTCGGCACCGAGCTCGCCAAGAAAAACGGTCTCCTGAATCTCACCTACCAGCTCGGCGACATCGAAAAAGTCCCCCTCGCCGACAAATCCGTCGACCTCGCGATTCTCTCCCAAGCCCTGCATCACGCCTCGCATCCGCAGACCGCCGTCAACGAGGCGTTTCGCATCCTCCGCCCCGGCGGCCAGCTCCTCATCCTCGATCTCAACGAGCACACCTTCGAAAAGGCCCGCGAGCTCTACGCCGATGTGTGGCTCGGTTTCAAAGAAAGCGCCCTCCACGCCTTCCTGAAAAAATCCGGCTTCGCCAAAGTCGAAGTCACCGCCGTCGCGAAGGAAACCACCGAGCCCCATTTCGAAACCCTGCTCGCCAGCGGCACGAAACCCGCGCGCTGATCCGCACGCCGCTCCTCAATGATCGACTCCCTCATCAGCGATTGGTCCTTGTTCGGAATCGTGACCAAACTCACGTGGCTCGCCCAACTCGGCCTGATCGTCCACGTCCTGAAAACCGGCCGGCCGTATTGGTGGATCTGGATACTGCTCATCGCGCCCGCCATCGGCGGCGTGGCTTACCTGCTCGTCGAGCTCTTGCCCGACCTCCGCGCTCCCGCCGGTGGCTCCGGGTTCTCTTGGAAGCCGCGCGCGTGGCGCATTCGCGATCTCCGCGCCGCTCTCGAAGAAACCGACACCGTCAAACTTCGCCTCGCCCTCGCCGCCGAACTCCTCGCCGCGGGCCAAGCCGCCGAGGCCCGCACCGTTGCCGAAGAATCCCTCCACGGTGTTTTTCGCGACGACCCGCACACCCTCGCCGCCGTCGCCCGCTACCGACTCGAAGCCGGGCTCTTCGCCGAAACCTTGGCGGCCCTCGATCTCATCACGATCAAAGCCGACCGTATGCTCGGCCTCACCGTCACTCTGCTCCGCGGTCGCACCCTCGTGATGCTGGGCCGCCACACCGAGGCCCAGTCCGTCCTCCGCGAAATTTCCGTCACCTACATCGGCGAAGAACCCCGCTACTACCTCGCGCTCTCCCTCTCGCAATCCGGCGACATCGCCGAGGCGCGCGCGCTTTGGGAAGAGATCCGCAAACGCTTCCGCCGCGCCGGCCGCGGCTGGCGGCGCTCCGAAAAACGTTGGTTCAAGTTGGCCTCCGAGCGCCTCGCCGCGACGAAAACCTGAGCTCGTTTTTCTCCAGCCGGTCCGGCTCACCGCGCCGAGAATAACCGTCGCAAATCCCGTCGAATCGGTTACCGTTTTTTCATGCCCGACGACGAACCCCTCCTCCATCAACTCGGCGCCTTTGATCCCGCCGAGGCCACCCGCTTGGTCGAACTGCTCGAACAACGCGGCATCGCCTACGAAATTGAGACCGACACGTCCGCGCTCTCCGGCACCAACGATTTCTCCGGCCTCCAATTCGGAGTAAATCCCGAGGGCGCCAAAATCCTGATCTTCGTGCCTGAAGCCAGCCTCGCCGCCGCCCAAGCACTCCTCCGCAGTCTCACATGAAGTTCCGGGTCGTCGCCTCGCTCCTCGTCCTGCTCGCCGCGCTGCCAGTCCACGCCGGCCTGATCAAAACCAAGACCAAGACACGCGACGAATCGCTGATCCTCTACGGCCAGCGCCGCATCACCCTCGCCGTGCCGGAGGGCTACGTTTACTCCAGCCACAAAGACGAACGCGGCCTCATCACCGCCCGCATCCACGACCCGAAGGAGAAAATAAGTCTGCAACTCTCGTTCGTCCCTGATCCCGACGAAGAATGCGCCACCGCCCGCGGCCGCAAAGAATTCATGGCGGAGTCCTTTCAGCGCTACGTCGCGGGCTCCGTGGAAAAAGCGATGCGTTTCGAGGAACTCGAACCGCGCAGCGGCGGCGGCACGTATTGCGTGTTCACCGATGCCGCCCTCGTCGGGCAAACCAAACTTCCGGCCGGCGAGTATTTGCACTCCACGACCGGCATCAAAGCCTGGCGCGGCTTCTTCGCCGTGTTCACCCTGCTCAGCCAAGACACGACGTCCGCCGAGTATACCGCGATCATGCGCTTGCTGCGCGAGGGACTGGCCGAGCAACCGCTCACCCCGCTCCGCTAGCCCCCGATTTCAAACTCGCGAAATCGGCCAGCCCGAATTCGGGGACGGGCTTCCTGCAAATTTGTGGGAGGGGCTCTATGCCCCGACACTCAGCGTGCGCCATAACCCTTCGCTGCTGTGAGCCTCGCCCGCCCGGTCGCCCACACCCTGAGCCCATCGCACCGTCACTTCGTCGCCGGAATCGCCTCCGCCGCCGCCGTCCCGCCACTCGCCGCCGCCTTCGCATCCAGCGCCTGCAACGCCGCCTGCCGCACCGCCGCGATCGACGCATTGTTCTGCGGCACATCGATCATTGTCTGAAAACGCGTGTCCGCCGCCGAGTAGCTCGACGCCACCGCTGCGAGCAGCGGCATCGCTGATTCCACGCGTCCCATCAAACCCTGGATCGAGACGCGCACATTCCAAATCTCCGGGTCACGCGAACTCTCCATCCGCCGCGCCGAATTCTGTCGCGCCGACAATTCCAAATACGTCTCCCGCGATCCCGGATCGGCGCGCGGCCCGCTCTCCTGACCGCAGTTCACCTCGATCAACAAATCCGACGGCACGTTCGCCGGCGCCTCATACATTCCCGCGTGCGCCAACGCTGCCCCCACGCACGCCGACACGACTCCGATATTCACCTGTCCTTGTGTAAGCACCGATTTTTTGCCGACCAACCGAAACGACAACCCGGCCGGCTTCGCCACACCCGCCGCACAAATCGCGTCCACCGTCACCTTGTGCTTCGGCAAAAATATATTCCCGCAGCCCGTCGACGCCCCCACCGCCACCACGCCCGCCAACCACACCATTCCGCGGACAAAAAGAATGCGTCGGGTGATTTTCATTTTGGGAACGCTGCTTTCGATAGCCACACCCGCGCGTTTCGCAACCAGAGACCGGTAACTAATATGTTACCGCCTCCGGCTCACTCCATCTTCACCCGTGCGCGGTAAAACGCATCGCACCGCGCGTAGATTTCCTTCGGCGATTGGAGCGTCAGCGCCTCCGCCGCCAGCGCCCGCGCATCCGCCATCGACATCGCCCGCACCAAATATTTTACCGTCGGCAGCCACGCCGGCGACATGCTCAACGCGTCGAAACCCAGCCCCAGCAGCAGCGGCGTGAACACCGGATCGCCGGCCATCTCCCCGCACACGCCCACGGGCACGCGCTGTTTGTGCGCCTCGTCCACGATGTGCTTCAACGTGCGCACCACCGCCGGATGCGTCGGCTCGTAGAGGTGCGCGATGCGGTCGTTCACGCGGTCGATCGCGAGCAGGTATTGGATCAGATCGTTCGTCCCCACGCTGAAAAACGCACAGTCCTTCGCCAAAATATCCGCCGTCACCGCCGCACTCGGAATCTCGATCATCGCCCCGACCTCCATCTTTTCGTCGAACGCCACGCCCTTCGAGCGGAGATCCGCGCGACACTCCTCGAGCACCGCATTCGCCCGCAACAGCTCTTCGCTGCCACTGATCATCGGATACATCACTCGCACCTTCCCATGGGCACTCGCCCGGAGAATCGCGCGCAGCTGGTCCTTGAAAATCTCCTGATGCTCCAGGCAAAACCGGATCGCCCGAAAGCCCATGAACGGGTTGTTCTCCTTGGGAAACAGATCCGGATTCCCCGCCATCGGTTTGTCTCCGCCGAGATCGAGCGTGCGGATGATCACCGGCAGCGGCGCGATGGCCTCCGCGACTTCTTTGTAAGCGAGAAACTGTTCCTGCTCCGACGGAATGCGCGCCGCGTTGAGAAACAAATACTCGGTCCGGTAAAGCCCGATGCCCTGCGCCGCATACGCCTTCACCTGCGCCACCTCGTCCACCTTTTCGATGTTCGCCATCAGCGAGACCGCGACCCCGTCCGTCGTGACCGCCTGTTCGCGGTTCGCGACCAACAGCCGCGCTTCAAACGATTTCTTCCGCTCCTGAATTTTGCCGTAGCGGAAAAGCGTGCTCTCCGACGGATTGAGAATCACCACGCCGTCGTAGCCGTCCACGATGGCCCAATCTCCGTTGCGCGCGCGCTTCGTCAGACTGCGCACGCCCACCACCGCCGGCACCTTCATCGAGCGCGCCACGATCACCGCATGGCTCGTCTTGCTGCCCGAGTCCGTCACCAGCGCGATCGCCGCGCTGCGGTCGATGCTCGCCGAATCCGACGGCGAGATGTCGTTCGCCACCACGATCCGTTTGTCCGCCAAACGGCTCAGCGAATTCTCCGCCTGTCCGAGCAAATTTTGCAAAACCCGCTGCGCCACATCGCGAATATCGCTCGCGCGCTCGCGCAGATATTCGTCCTCGAATTTCGCAAACGCCTGGATGTAGCGCTGCGAGACTTTGTTGAAACACGTCTCGATATTCTGCTCCGTGCCCTCGAATTCCCGGATCGTTTCACCGATCAACGCCGGATCCTCCAGCGCCATTAGGTGCGCATCGAAAATCAGCGCCTCCTGCGCACCCAAATTTTTTTCCACCTCAAGCTGAATCTTGGAAATCTGCTGCCGCGTCGTTATTAGCGCCCGGTCAAAGCGCGACACTTCCTCGATCCGCTTCGTGGGTTCCACTTGGTAACTCGGCACCTCCACATCGCTCTGAATGTAGACGAAAATTTGCCCATACGCGATACCCTGCGAGGCGGCGATGCCTTGCACTGTCAGTTCAATTTTTTCGGGCTGAGCCATTCGGGGAAATCCACCTTTCGCGTGCAGGTTACGTTAGGCGTAATACGATAACGCGACGCCCGCGCAGTGGGGTCAACGGCGGATTTACCCTATCCGTGTCTCAGTAACGAAAACCGACGCGCCCCAAGCTTCGCGAATATCCGCCGTGATCTCCGCGACCGGCGCATTTGCCGCCAACAACGCGAAACACGCGCTCCCACTCCCGCTCATCCGCACCGTCAGCCCGTATTTTTCCCCCAGCCTCTCCGCTAGCGTCGGCAGCGCCACGAACTTCTCAAACGCGACGCCTTCCATGTTGTTGAACAAAAGCTCCTCCGCCGGCGCGTCCGCATTCGCCCACCACGCGGCCAACCTCGCCTCCGCCTCGGCCTCCGGCAGATAGCTCCCCGGCGCCCCCGCCGCCATCCGCCCATACGCCCACGGCGTCGCGATTCCGAAGCCCGGTTTGAAAATCAACACCCGCCGCCCCCGCAGGCGCGCCGCCGCGCCTTCGCCCAATCGCTCCACGCGCTCTCCCCGCCCGCGCATCACCACCGGCCCTCCGCTCAGAAACAGCGGACAATCCGAGCCCAGCGTCGCCGCCACGTCGGCCATTTCCGCGTCGCTCAGCAAATTTCCCGACAGCGCATTCAGCGCCCGCAGCGCCGCCACCGCGTCGCTGCTGCCGCCGCCCAACCCCGCGCCCATCGGCACGCGTTTCTCTAACTCAAAATTCGCCCCCCGACCGCCCCCCGACCGGCCCGCCGTCGCCTTGGCAAACGCCGCCGCCGCCTTCAGCACGAGATTCGTTTCGCCCGTCGGCACGGTCGTGTCGTCGCATTTCAATTCGAATTTTCCCGCCTCGCCCGGCTCTACCCGCAACGTGTCTCCAAACTCTACCGTCGCGACAACCGAGACCAAATTGTGAAACCCGTCCGGTCGCCGTCCCGTAATGGCCAGGAACAGATTCAGCTTGGCCGGTGCGAAAATCGTGAGCGCGCTCATGTGCCTGTTTATCGCGTCGCTCCACCCCACAACGCAACCTCTCCGCTCTCCTCCCCCACCCTGGTAGCCGCGCCGCTTGGGGCGCGGTCCACTCCTCCACGGCTCCCCCCGTTCTCGTAGCCGCGTCGGTTAAGACGCGGTCCGCCCCTCGCCCCCGTAAACTCTTTCGCAGACGCGCTCCTCAACCCCCCATGCCCCCTCCCCTAATTTTGGTTTTTGATTAGTGCCCATTACTGTCCATTACTCCTTTCACCACCCGATGCCCTGCGATCTCATTCTCGCCCTCGACGTCCCCACTCGCGAAGCCGCCGCTCCCCTCCTCCGCCAACTCAGCGGATCCGTCCGTTGGGTGAAGATCGGCCTCCAAATGTTCACCGCTTACGGCCCCGACTACGTGCGAGCCGTCGCCGACGAGGGCTTCAACATCTTCCTCGATCTCAAGCTTCACGACATCCCGAACACCGTCGCCAAAGCCGTCGAGTCGCTCGCCCCGCTGCCCATCGGCATGCTCACGCTCCACACCGCCGGCGGACGCGAGATGATGGCCGCCGCCCGCGCCGCTCAGCTTCAAACGAAACCCGACCTCCTCCTCCTCGGCGTCACGGTCCTCACGTCGATGGACGCCACCGGCCTCTCCGAAATCGGCGTCTCCGTTTCTCCCGAAGCCCAAGTCTCCCGCCTCGGTTCCCTCGCCGCCTCCGCCGGTCTCCGCGGCCTCGTCTGTTCGCCGCTCGAGGTGCAAATGCTCCGCGCCCAACTCCCGGCCGACATCGCCCTCGTCACACCCGGCATCCGCCCTGCTGGTGAGGCCGGCGGTGACGATCAAAAACGCATCATGACTCCCGCCGAAGCCGCCCGCGCCGGTTCCACCTACATCGTCGTCGGCCGCCCGATCCTCAAAGCTAAAGACCCCGCCGCCGCCGCCCGCGCCATCCTCGCCGACCTCGCTCCGATGTAGGAGCCTGCTTGCAGGCGATTCCGTCCTCGTCACCTCCATCTCCCCACCCCAGCCAAAAGCTTTAAGCCTAAAGCCAAACGCCTACCGCCCCCCAAAAACATGTCCCGCACCGCCGCCATTTTCCTCGCCGCCGGCAGCAGTTCCCGCATGGCCGGGGCCGTCGCCGATAAAGTTCTCGTGCCCCTCGCCGGCCGCCCCGTTTTTTCCCACTCCGCCGCGGCCTTCATGCAGAGCGCCGTCGCCGACCTCTACGTCATCGTCTACCGCGACCAACGCCAGATGATGGAACTCGCCGCCTTCGCCCCCACGCCGTCGATCCTCGTGCGCGGCGGACGCGAACGTCAGGATTCCGTCGCCGCCGCCCTCGCCGCGCTCCCCGCCGACATCGCCCACGTCTTCATCCACGATTGCGCCCGTCCCCTCGTGCGCCCCGAGCAACTCGTCGCCCTTCATAAGATCGTCCGACGCGAACACGCCGTCGTGCTCGCCCACCGTGTCACCGACACCATCAAAGAGCACCGCGACGACGCCCACCTCCGCACCCTCAATCGCCCGCGTCTCTGGGCCATGGAGACACCGCAGGTTTTCTCCCGCGAACTGATCACGCGCGCCTACGCCAAAGTGCAGTCCAAAGGTCTCTCGATCACCGACGACGCCCAAGCCGTCGAGCAACTCTCCCACCCGATCGCCCTCCTCGAAAACGCTTACCCCAATCCGAAGCTCACCACGCCCGCCGACCTCGCCTACCTCGAATTCCTCCTCTCTCGGCCTTCCGCCTAAAGCCTAGAGCATTTAGCTTACAGCTCATGGCTTCCAAATATCGCATCGGCCACGGCTACGATATCCACCGCCTCGTTCCCGGTCGCCCGATGGTTCTCGGCGGCGTGCGCTTCGCCACCGACTACGGCCTCGAAGGTCATTCCGACGCCGACTGCCTCACCCACGCGATTTGCGACGCCCTGCTCGGTGCCGCCGGCCTTCCCGATATCGGTCATTTTTTTCCGAATACCGACGCCGCCTACAAAAACATCGACTCCCAACTCCTCCTCCAGCGCGTCGTCGCCGAGATCATCGCCCGCGGTTTCAACATCGCCAACATCGACGCCTCCGTCATCGCCGAAAAACCCAAGATCTACCCGCGCCTCGCCGAGATGAAAGCCGCCCTCGCCAAATCCACCGGTCTCCTCCCCGACGAGATCGGCCTCAAAGCCACGACCAACGAAGGCATCGACGAAATCGGCCGCGGCCTCGCCATCGCCGCCCACGCCGTAGCCCTCCTCTCCCGCTCCTGATGTTTGCCGATTCCCGTTCGCGATCAGCGAACGCCCCCTCTTTTTGCGGAGGCGATCAGCCGCAGCTCACTTCCCAGTTTCGCCCCTTGGGTGAAACCAATTAGCGGTCCCCACCCGTTTTTCCGACCTACTCCATGAATTTCTCCGTCCCTCCGTCCGCTTCCTCTTCGCGCCTTCTGCGCCTTTTCGCGGCCCTCCTCTTCCTCGGCTCTCTCGCCTTCACCGGCTGCGGCAAACGCGAATCCACTGTCGACCGCGCCAACCGCGACGGCGTCCTCCATTTCAGCATCGGCGCCGAGCCGTCCGACCTCGATCCCCAGACCGTCACCGGCACCGGCGATGCGAAAATCATCCAGGCCCTCTTCGATCCGCTCGTCAGCTACGAGACCGGCACGCTCGCCCCCGTCCCCGGCCTCGCCGAACGCTGGGATATTTCCGCCGACGGCCTCACCTACACGTTCCACCTCCGTGCAAACGCCCAATGGTCCAACGGCGACCCGCTCACTGCCCAAGACTGCGTCGATTCCTGGCGCCGCATTCTCACGCCGTCCCTCGCTGCGGACTACGCCTACTTCCTCTACCTCCTGCGTGGCGCCGAAGCCTTCAACAAGGGCCAAACCAAAGATTTCTCCACCGTCGGCGCGGTCGCCCGCGACGCCAAGACCCTCGTCGTCACGCTCACGCACCCCGCGCCCTACTTCCTCCAAATTCTCCTCAACTCTCCGTGGCGCCCGATTCACCTCCGCTCCATCGCCGCCGTCGGCGACGCCTATAACCGCGGCACGAAATGGACCCGCCCTGGCACGCTCGTTTCCAGCGGCCCCTTCGTTCTGAAAGAGTGGTCCCTCAACACCCGCGTCGTCGTCGAAAAATCCCCGACCTACTGGGACCGCGACAAAGTCCGCCTCAACGCCATCCACTTCTACCCCACCGACAACATCGACGCCGAAGACCGCGCCTTCCGCGCCGGCCAACTCCACATCACGTGGAACGTCCCGCTCTCCAAAGTCCTCCCCATGCAGCGCGAAAAAGCGCCCACACTGCGCATCGATCCTTACCTCGAAACCTTCTTCTTCCGTCTCAACGTCCGCAAAGCCCCGCTCACCGACGTCCGTATCCGCCGCGCCCTTTCACTCGCCATCGACCGCGACACTATCGCCGCCAAAATTCTCCCCGGCGGTCGCCAACCCGCCCCCACGTTCATCTCGCCGCTCCTCGTCGGCTACACGCCGCCCACGCGCAAAGCCTACGATCTCGCCGCCGCCCGCCAGCTCCTCGCCGAAGCCGGCCACGCCGGCGGCGCCGGTCTCCCCTCGATCGAGATCGGTTACCACAATTCCGAGATCCTCCGCATCGTCGCCGAAGCCATCCAACAAATGTGGCACCGCGACCTCGGCCTGAACGTCACCCTCGCCAACCAGGAAAAGAAAGTCGTCTTCGCCAACCGCCGCGCCGGCGACTACCAAGTCCTCCTCGGCAGTTGGACCGCCGACTACCTCGACGCCACCACCTACCTCGACATGTGGCGCAGCGATTCCGGCAACAACCACACCGGCTGGTCCGACCCCGCCTACGACGCCCTCTCGAACCGCGCCAACGCCATCGCCGACCGCGGCGAGCGTGCGAAAATCCTCCAGCAAGCCGAGACCCTCGTCCTCGACGCCGCGCCCATCGTCCCGATCTATTTCAACACCCACCTCTACCTCCTCCAAACCTCGGTGAAAGGCTGGCTCCCCACCCCCATGGACCACACGGACTACCGCTACGTCTCCCTCCAGCCGTAGCGCGGCGCTTCAGCCCGCGCTCTCCGCCCAGCCATGCGTCTGTTCCTCCCCGTAGCTGCGAGCGCCAGCGAGCAGTCCCTCCGCCGCCTCTTTCTTCGCGCATGCGCGTGCATCCTCGCCCTCCTCGCTCTCACCGCCTGTTCCAAATCCGAAAAACCCACCGCCTCCGCGTCCCCGTCCGCCACGCCCCAAATCCTCCGCATCGCCCAGCGCAACGAACCCTCCGACCTCGACCCCGCGACCGCGACACTCCCCGACGAATTCTTCATCCTCCGCGCCCTCAGCGAAGGCCTCCTCGTCCCCGATACCGCCAACACCAACCGCGGCGAACCCCTCCCCGCCGCCGCCGAACGCTTCAACGTCTCCCCCGACGGGCTCACCTACACGTTCCATCTCCGCCCCGCCGCCACCTGGTCCGACGGCTCGCCCGTCACCGCCGCCGATTTCCTCGCCAGCTACCGCCGCGCCCTCACGCCCGCTACCGCCGCGCCCAAAGCCCACCTCTTCTACGCCGTCAAAAACGCCCGCGCCTTCCTCACCGGCGCCGTATCCGATTTCTCCCTCGTCGGCTTCGCTGCACCCGACCCGCACACCCTCGTCATCTCGCTCGCGCAACCGACTCCGCGCTTCCCGCACTACGTCGCCAGCGGCCCGTGGCTCCCGACGAACCCTCGCGCCATCGCCCAACACGGCCGCACGTGGACTCAACCCGGCCACTTCATCGGCAACGGCCCGTTCGTCCTCACCGAGTGGCGCCAGCAGCAGCGCATCGTCGTCAAAAAAAATCCCCGCTACCGCGCCGCCGCCTCCGTGGCACTCGCCGAAATTCAGTTCCTCCGCTTCGACAGCGGCGACACCGAGGAGCGCGCCTACCGCGCCGGCCAAGTCGACGTCACGATGTCCGTTCCGTTCACCAAAATCGAAACCTACACGCGCGACCGCCCCGCCGAATTCCACCGCGCCCCCGCCGCCGAGACGCGCTTCCTCTCCTTCAACACCACCCGCCCCGCCCTCGCCGACGCCCGCGTCCGTCGCGCCCTCAGCCTCGCGATCAACCGCCCCCAAATCGTCGAGCGTATCACCCGCGGCGGCCAGCCCCCCGCCGTCACCTTCCTCGCTCCGGCTCTCTCGGGAGGTAGGAGCCTGCTTGCAGGCGATGGGCTCGCACCTCCGTCCACCGCAAACGCGTCATCACCCTCCACCTCGCCCGACGCGCCCACCGCCCGCGACCTCCTCGCCGCCGCCGGCTACCCTGCGGGCCGCGGTTTCCCCCGCCTCGAACTCACCGCCTGGTCCCCCTCACAATCTCCCGTCCTCGAAGCCATCCAAGCCATGTGGCGCACGGAGCTCGGCATCGAGGTCTCGATCGTGATCCACGAAGCCAAAGTCCACCTGTCCGCCTTCGCCTCCGGTTCCTACGACATCGCCTTCGCCACCACCGCCCCGCTCCTCGAAGTCGCCGACCCCGTCGCCCTCCTCGCCAACTTCACCACCACCGGCGCCAACAACTACCCGCGCTGGCACCACGCCACCTTCGACGCCCTCGTCGCCACCGCCAGCGCCACGCCCGACGCCACCCGCCAATCCACCCTCCTCGCCGAAGCCGAGGCCCTCCTCTCCGCCGAATCCCCCGTCGCCCCGCTCTACTTCAACACCCGCACCTGGCTCATGTCCCCCCGCGTGCACGGTTGGCGCGAGGACCCGCTTTGGACCCGCGACTACACCGCCATCACTCTCCAGCCCTAGTCACCCCACCCCCTCGTCCCAATGCCCACCACCCCCCGCCGTCTTCTCGCCCTCGCTTTCAACCTCCTCTTCTCCTTCACCGACCTCTCAGCCGCATCCCCCTCCGCCGCCACCGGCCCCGATCCGATGCGCCTGACGCGCGAGGTCGAACCCGTTGCCCAATCGGTCGAACTCACCCTCGATCCCGCGCGCGACGATTTTTCCGGCCGCGCCCGCATCGACGTCGTCGTCAACACCGCGACCACCTCCTTCCGCCTCAACGCCCTCGGCCCCGTCTTCTCGACTGCCACGCTCACAGACCTTGCCGGCCGCTCGCTCGCTCTCACCGCTGCGATCACCGAGCCCGCCCTCGGCCTCGTCACACTCACCGCCCCCTCCGCCATCCCGCCCGGCAGCTACGTCCTCACGATCGACTTCACCAACAAATTCAACCGCGCCGGCGCCGGCCTCTACAAAACCGTCAGCCGTGGCGACCCATATCTCTTCACGCAATTCGAAGCCCGCGACGCCCGCCGCGCCTTCCCCTGCTGGGACGAACCCTCCTTCAAAATCCCGTGGCAGCTCACCCTCACCGTCCCCTCCCACCTCGAAGCCGTCACCAACTCGCCGCTCGCCCAAATCGAAAATCCTCCATCGAAAACCGAAAATTCCACCTCCGCTCCCTCATCCACCGCCGCTCCCGCCTCGTCCACGCGCACGCTCGCCTTCGGCCGCACTCCTCCGATGCCATCTTATCTCGTCGCGCTCGGCGTCGGCCCGTTCGAATACGTCTCCGTCCCCGGCCTCTCCATCCCCGGCCGCATTATCACGCCACGAGGCCAATCCGCCCTCGCCGCCGAGGCCGCCCGCGTTACGCCCGCCATCCTCGCCCACCTCGAGTCCTACTTTGGGATCCCCTATCCCTACGCCAAACTCGATCAGATCGCCGTCCCCGAATTCAGCTTCGGCGCGATGGAGAACGCCGGCCTCGTCACCTACCGGGACACCATTCTTCTCATGGACCCTGTGAAGCCTTCCTTCGCTGCGCGCCGCAGCCTCGCCTACGTCACCGCTCACGAACTCGCCCACATGTGGTTCGGCGATCTCGTCACCATGTCCTGGTGGGACGACCTCTGGCTAAACGAGTCCTTTGCCGACTGGATCTGTGCCAAGATCGTCGACCAAACCCAGCCGGAATTCCGTATCTCCCTCCAACAATTCAACGCCATCCGTGGCGCGATGCGCACCGACTCGCTCCCCTCCGTCGAACCCGTCCGCCGCCCCATCACCGCCAGCGAGGACCCCGACCAACTCTTCAGCAACATTACCTACAGCAAGGGCAAGGGCATCCTTACCATGGTCGAGAGCTGGATCGGTCCCGAAAAATTCCGCACCGCCATGCGCGCCTATTTCCAGAAACACGCTTGGCGCAACACCACCGCCTCCGACCTCTGGGCCGCCTTCGACACCGCCTCCGGCGAGAACATCTCCACCCTCCTCGCCGCCTTCGTCGAAAAACCCGGCGTCCCCTTCGTCGCCTTCGTGCTCACCCCCGACGGCAAACTCACGCTCACCCAAAAACGCTTCGCCAACCTCGGCGCGCCCGCCCTCCCCGGCCGCTGGCAAGTCCCCGTCGTCCTCACGTGGTCCTCGCGCGGCCAGCTAAAACGCGAACGCCTCCTCCTCACCGAAGAGTCGCAGACCTTCACCCTCCCCGGTCTCGCCGACGCCGACTGGATCTATCCGAACGCTGGTGAAGCCGGCTACTACCGCTGGACTCTCCCTTCCGATCTCAACAACCGGCTTGCCCGCCACGCCGCGAAACTCGCCACCGTCGAACGCCTCGGCCTCCTCGACAATGCCAGCGCCCTCTTCAACGCCGGCCAGCTCGCCGGCGGCGACTACCTCGCCTTCCTCACCGCCTTCGCCTCCGACCCCGAGCCCGAGGTCGCGGAAAAAGTTATCGGTGCTCTCGGCGCCATCCGCGGCACCTTTGTGCGCGCCCCTCAGCTGAAAAATTTCACCGCCCTCAACACGGCGCTCCTGCGCCCCGCGCTCACCCGCATCGGCCTCCGTCCCCGCGCCGACGAACTCCCCCATCTCGCCCCGCTCCGCAGCACCCTCATCTCCGTGCTTGGTGCCCGCGCCGCCGATCCCGAGGTCATCGCCTATACCCGCGAGTTGACGGCCCAGTTCCTCCAAGCCCCTTCCTCGGTCGACTCCTCTCTCGCCGACGCCGCCCTCGGCGTGTCGGCGTTTCATGGCGACGCTGCGCTCTTCGACACCTTCCAAGCCGCCTTCGAAAAAGCCGCCACACCCGACGCTCGTTCCCTCCTTCTCGGCACGCTCGGCAGCTTCCGCGATCCCGCCCTCGTCGACCGCGCCCTCGCTTACTCGCTCACCGACAAACTCAACTCCACCGAGTTTCTCCGCGTCGCCCACTCCATCGGCGACTTCGACCTCCGCCCCCGCGTCGTCGATTGGGCGATCGCGAACTACGGCGCGATCAAAGCCAAGGCCCCCGAATGGTGGAAGGACAACGCCATCGGCCTCGCCGGCACCGACCCGATCCTTTACAAGAAACTCGCCGACTTCCTCCGCGATCCGGCGCGCATCACGCCCCTCGGCGAAAAAAACATCGTCAAAGCCGGCGACCGCGTCGACCTCCTCTCCCGTCTCCGCGAAAAAGAGCAGGCCAACATCGACGCCTACCTCGCCTCCTTCCCCGCCACCGCCCCCCGCGACTCCAAGTAATTCCGCCCGTAGCACGGAGCTTCAGCCCGTGCTGACTTCACTTCGCGTCTTCCCCTGAGGAGCGGGCTCCACGCCTGCCCTCGCCCCCTCCCCATGCGTCCCGCCCTCCTCCTCGCCGCCCTCGCCCTCATCTCCGCCTGCTCCCGTCGCGACGCCCCAGCCTCTTCATCCTCTACTTCATCCCCTTCCTCCTCTGCCTCCACCAACACGCAGACCCTCCACGTCGGCATCGGCGGCGAGCCCGGCGAACTCGATCCGCACATCATCAACGCCCCGCCCGACTACCAGGCCATCAACGCCTTCTTCGAGGGGCTCACGATGAACGACCCCGTCACCCTCGGCCCGCGCCCCGCCGTCGCCGAGCGTTGGGACGTTTCCGCCGCCGGCCTCACCTACACGTTTCACCTTCGCGCCACCGCCCGTTGGTCCAACGGCGACGCGCTCACCTCCGCCGATTTCCTCTACGGATTCCGCCGCGCCCTCTCCCCCGCGCTCGGCTCGCAATACACCCTCCTCTTCAACCCCGTGCGCGGCGCCGCCGACTACGCCGCCGGCAAGCTCACTGATTTCTCCGCCGTCGGTTTCGCCGCTCCCGATCCGCGCACGCTCATCGTCACGCTTGCGCGCCCCACGCCGTATTTTCTCTCGTTAGTCACCGGCAATCCCGTCTGGTTTCCCGTCCACCGCGCCACCATCGAGCGCCACGGCAAAATCGACCAACGCGGCACCGCCTGGACGCGCCCCGAGCGCATCGTCAGCAACGGTCCCTTCGTCCTCAAAGAGTGGCGCCCCAACCAAAAACTCGTCGGCGAAAAATCGCCCACCTACTGGAACGCCGCCTCCGTCCGCCTCGCCGCCGTCCACCTCCACGCGATCGACAGCCCCGACACCGAGGAGCGCGCCTTCCGCACTGGCCAGCTTCACGTCACGCGCGACATTCCCATCACACGCTTCCGCGCCTACCGCGCCGAAAAATCTCCGCTCCTCCATCTCACGCCGCTCCTCACCAGCAATTTTATCAACGTAAACACCGCCCGCCCCGCCCTCGCGGATGCGCGCGTCCGCCGCGCTCTCTCGCTCGCCCTCGACCGCACCGCTTACGCCGATCGCGTGCAAGCCGGCGCGATCGCCCCCGCCTACACGATCATCCCACCCGGCCTCGCCGGCTACCGCACGCCCGTCCCGCTCACCGAAGATCGCGCCGCCGCCCAACGTCTCCTCGCCGAGGCCGGCTTCCCGGGCGGTCGCGGCTTTCCGAAACTCACCCTCGCCCGCGCCGCCAACGCCTCCGTCGAACTCTCCGAAGCCGTGCAGGCATCCTGGCGCACCGTCCTCGGCATCGACGTCGCACTGCTCGTCACCGAGTCCCGCACGCACTGGGCCAATCTCCAACTCAAGCAATACGACCTCGCGATCGGCGGCTGGTCTGCCGACTACCCCGACGCCTCCACCTTCCTCGACCTCTTCGCCAAAGATAGCGGCTGGAATTTCACCCACTGGTCAGACTCCCGCTACGACGCTCTTCTCGCCGCCTCCAGCGCCGAACTCGATCCCGCCCGCCGGCTCACCCAACTTCAACAATGCGAGGCGCTCCTCCTCGAGGCTCTCCCCGTGATCCCGTTCAACTTCCCCGTCCGCCGCATTCTGCTCAAGGCCTCCGTCCGCGACTGGCCGCTAAACGCGCTCGACCGCCCCGACTTCGCCACCCCAGCCCTCGCCCCGTAGTCCGCCTCCGGCTCCGCGCTCCCGCACGCCACCGCGACGTTCACCGCGCAAATCTACGCGCGCAGCATTGCCATTTCTCCCGCGCCCCCGAGCCTTCCACGCCATGTGTTTTTTCCGGCTGATCGCCCTGTCGGCGCTCACGTTTTCATCAGTCTTCGCTACGGATCCCGTTCCCGATGCGGCTCTGGCCGCGCGCATCGCCCGCGTCGAATCCGGCTTGCTGCCCGCCGCGCGCCTGGCCGGCGCTCCCGCCGAACCTTGGACGATCGCCCGCCGCCAACTCATCCACCGCGTCCCCGCCGTCAGCATCGCCGTTATCGCCGACGGCCAGATCGCGTGGGCCCGCGCCTACGGAATCGCCCGCGCCGGCGATCCCGCGCCCGCCACCGTCGACACCCTTTTTCAAGCCGCCTCCCTCTCCAAACCCGTCGCCGCCGCCGCGTTCCTCTCCCTCGTCGATGCCGGCAAACTCGCGCTAGACACCGACGTCAACACCGCCCTCACGTCCTGGAAAATCCCGCCACCGTCCTCGTCCGCCACGCCTACCACCCCCGTCACGCTCCGTCGTCTCCTCAGCCATACCGCCGGCCTCCCGACGACCCAATCCGCCGGCTACGCCACCACCGCCCCGCTCCCGACGTTGCTCCAAATCCTCGACGGCGCGCCTCCCGCCCAGTCGCCCGCCATCCGCCTCGAAGCGGAGCCCGGCACCAAGTGGCGCTACTCCGATGCCGGCTTCGTCGTTGCGCAACAGCTCGCCCTCGACGTCTCCGGCGACTCGTTCCCCGCCTTCGTCCGCACGCGCGTCCTCACGCCCGCCGGCATGGTCTCGTCCACCTTCGAACAACCGCTCCCCGCCGCCCTCGTCCCGCTCGCCGCCGTCGGTCATACCGCCGGCACTACGCCCATTCCGGGCGATGCCCACGTCTACCCGGAACTCGCCGCCGCCGGCCTCTGGGCGACGCCTTCCGACCTCGCCCGCTTCGCCCTCGCCCTCCGCGCCGCGCTCGACGGTCAACCCTCCTTCCTCACCCGCGCCACCGCCACCGCGATGATCACGCCGCCGCTCGCCGACACGAACTACGGCCTCGGCCTCGGCGTCCTCGGCGCAGGTGAAAACCTCCAACTCGCCCACACCGGCTCCAACGCCGGCTTCCGTTCCACCTTTGTGTTCTACCCACGCCTCGGCCGCGGCGCCATCGTCATGACCAACTCCGATCAGGGCGGCGCGCTCATCCCGGAAATCCTCCGCGCGATTTCCCGCGAATACGCTTGGCCCGACTACCGCATGATCGAGAAGACCGCCGTGCCTCTCACCGAGTCCGCCGTCTCCGCCTTCTCCGGCCGCTACGAACGCGAAAACGTCCCCGTCCTCGTCTTCCGCCTCAACGGGCACTTCTACATCCGCATCGGCGACCGCCCCCGCTTCGAAATCTTCCCCCTCTCCGACCACGAATTCTTCACCCTCGATTCCCCCGACATCTGGTCCTTCGAACGCGGCCCGCGTGGCAACGCCTCGCACATCGTCCTGCGCTCGGCCCCGCCGCAACTCTACCGCCGCGTCAGCCCCGCCGCACCGTCCCCCATCCTCGCCGCCCCGCGACTCTGACACCTTCCCCTCCTCTCCTCACGATCATCCTTCACTCAGTCCTTGGTCCTTGAACCTTGGGCCTTCTCCTTTCCCTCTTTTTCCCATGCACCTCCCTCTCCCCCTCTCCCTCTCTCGCCTTCTCTCCCTCTCCGTCATTTCCCCCTTCTCCGTCCTCCTCGCCCTCTCCACCGCGAGCGCCGCCACCGCCGCCGAATCTTCTCCCAAGATTTCCGCCGCCAGCCTCAAGGCTCGCACCACCGTCCTCGCCTCCGACGAATTCGAAGGCCGCGCGCCCGCCACGCCCGGCGAAGAAAAAACCGTCGCCTACCTCGAACGCGAATTCCGCGCCCTCGGCCTCAAGCCCGGAAATCCCGACGGCACCTTCCTGCAAAACGTCCCCATGGTCGGCATCACCTCGCAGACTACCGCCACCTTCGCCGTCGGCGGCCAAACCTTCACCCCCTCCGGCACTCTCGACTACATCGCGCTCTCGCGCCGCGTCACACCGACCGTCGAGGTGAAAAACTCCGACCTCGTCTTCGTCGGCCACGGCGTAGTTGCCCCCGAGTATGGCTGGGATGACTACAAGGGCGTCGATGTCCGCGGCAAGACCGTGCTCATGCTCATCAACGACCCGCTCGTCCTCGATCCCGCGACCGGCAAACCCGACGAAAAAATCTTCAAAGGCCGCGCGATGACCTACTACGGCCGCTGGACCTACAAATACGAAATCGCCTCCGAAAAAGGCGCCGCCGCCTGCCTCATCATCCACGAAACCGGTCCCGCCGGCTACCCGTTCGCCGTCGTCGGCGGCAGTTGGGGCCGCGAAAACTTCGACCTCTCCACGCCCGACAAAAACGCCGGCCGCGTCGCCGTCGAGGGCTGGCTCACCCTGGAAACCGCCAAAAAACTCCTCTCCGCCGCCGGCCAAAACTTCGAAGCCCTCAAAGCCGCCGCCACCACCAAGGCCTTCAAACCCGTCGCTCTGTCCGGCCAGGCGAATTTCTCCGTCAAGCAAACCACCCGCGAAGTCGGCTCCAAAAACGTCATCGCCCGCCTCGATGGCTCCTCGCCCGCGCACCGCGACGAATACGTCGTCTTCACCGCCCACTGGGACCACCTCGGCCGCGACCCCAAACTTGCCGGCGACCAGATCTTCAACGGCGCCCTCGACAACGCCACCGGCACCGCCGTCCTCCTCGAGCTCGCCCAAGCCTACGCCGCCCTCGCGCCCGCCGCGCGCCCGAAGCGCAGCCTCCTTTTCCTCGCCGTCACCGCCGAAGAAAAAGGCCTCCTCGGCGCCCGCCACTACGCCGAGCGCCCGCTCTACCCGCTCGCGAAAACCGTCGCCAATCTCAACATCGACGGCGCCCAGACCATCGGCCCGTCGCGCGACATCGAGGTCATCGGCTACGGCAACTCGACCCTCGACGATCTCGCCGCCGCGATCCTGAAAAAATCCAATCGCGTCCTCGTGCCCGACACCGAACCCGAAAAAGGCTACTTCTACCGCAGCGACCACTTCGAGTTCGCGAAGCAAGGCGTCCCCGCCTTCTACACCCACTCCGGCAAAGACATCCTCGGCCAGCCCGCCGGCTACGGCAAAAAACGCAGCGCCGAATACACCGCCGCCGACTACCACAAAGTCACCGACGAGATTAAACCGTGGTGGAATTTCGAAGGCGCCGCCGCCGACACCCGTCTCTTCTACGACCTCGGCCTCGAAGTCGCCAACGCCGCGCAGTGGCCCCAGTGGAAACCCGGCACCGAGTTCAAAGCCAAACGCGACGCGATGCTGAAGAAGTAAGTCCCCTCGCCCCCGTGCCTCCGTCGTGGCACGGGCGTCCCGCCCGCCCGTAGCGCGATCAGTCTGATCGCGCCCCGTCGATCCCCCTCGTTTTCGCCTACACCGTCCCCACCGCCACCGTCGGCGGCGACACCGCATGCGCCGACGGCCGCGGCGGCGTCGAAAACGGCCCGTGCTTCGCCCGAAACTCCCGCGGCGCGAGTCCCACATGCCGCCGAAATAATTTCGAAAAATGAAACGGGTCCGGCAGCCCCACCGCTTTCCCCACTTCGGAAACCGGCAGCGTCGTGCTCAGCAACAATTCCCGCGCTTCCTGTAGTTGCCGTCCGATTACGTGCCCCTTGGCCGACACTCCGAGGTGCCGCTGAAAGAGCTTCAGCACGTGCGAGCGGCTGCGCCCGATGATCGCCGCCAAATCCTCGATCCGCGGCGCGAGCTGAAAGCCTCGTTCGATGTGCACCAACAATCGGCTCAGCTCCTCCGGCCGGCTCGCCGCCGGCGCGATCATCTGCCCGGCCGTGCGCAGTAGCTCCCGCTGCAAGAGCATGCCCAACGCCCGTGCCTCCGCCTCGTCGCGCCCCGATTGCAGAAACCAGCGCGTGGCATAGTCCATCAACCGCCCCAGCGGCTCGTCGGCCTGCGTGCGCAAGCGCACCGCCCCCTCCCCGATCGGCCACACCGCGTCCCTCCGGTCCGGGGAGTCCGCCTCTGCCTCGTCTTTTTCGTGCGGCACATTCGGCACCCACTTCGCGCCCGGCCGATACCAAGGCACGATGTGCACGTGCGCCGTATACATCGGCTCACTCGCCGACGGCCGGTAGGTGATGCACCGGTTCCACGGCAACACGTAGAGATCATGCGGCTCCAAGCTGTGCCTCGTCCCGTTGACCACGAATTCCCCTCGTCCGCTTTTACACCAAAAGAGCGCGCGGCTCTGCACCCGTCCGTTCGTAAATTCCTGGCCCGCCGAAAACTGAAACAGCCCCGCCCGGCAGACTGCCGGCGCCTGTTCATCCCCCGCCGACGCGCCCCGCAGAGAATTCCTGTAAATGCGTTTCGCAGCGGCCATGAAACGCAAAACGACAAGTAATTCTTCACTTGTCCATGGCTATCTCCCCGTGCCGGCTGCTACGCTGGGTCGTCCGTAGGGATCGTTTCCTTCCAACCCCCAGTTCCCCACCCGATGACCCCGAACCCCCGCCGTCTCCCGTCTCACCGTTGGCTTGTCGCCCTCGTCGGCGCCACCGCCTTCGCCCAGTCAACGCCCCCGCAACCCACCGAACCCACCGCCGTCGTCCTCTCGCCGTTCATCGTCGATTCCGATGCCGACCAGGGCTACCGCGCGTCCTCCTCCACGTCCGGCAGTCGCCTGAAAACCGACCTCAAGGACATCGCCGCCTCCGTCAGCGTGCTCACCAACGATTTCCTCGACGATCTCGGCGCCACCGACATCGCCTCCGCGCTCGCGTTCGTCGCCGGCGCCGAAAACGACCAGACCACCGACCCCACCTCCATTGGCCTGAATCAGGGCTATCTCGGTGGCGACTTCGGCGATGTAAACACCCGCTCCGGCGAAGTCCGCGTGCGCGGCCTCGGGCGCGCCTCCACCGCCGCCAACTTCGTTCCCGTCATCGCCTCCACCGACCGCTACAACATCGAGCGCGCCGAGTTTCTGCGCGGCGCCAACTCCATTCTTTTCGGCCTGTCCGAGCCCGCCGGCCTCATCAGTTATTCCACGAAGGTCGCCCACCTCCGCAAAAATATCTCCCGCGTCGAAACCAAGGTCGACAACTTCGGCACCCACCGCGGCGTGCTCGATCTCAGCCGCACCTTGATCAAAGACAAATTGGCCTTCCGCGGCGTCGGGCTCTACTCGGACAAACGTTACCTCGTGGACACCGCCTACTGGCGCGACAAGCGGCTGTTCCTCACCGGCACCTACCGGCCGTTCAAGCACACCACCGTGCGCGCCTTCGCCGAGCACACCGACACCGGTGGCCGTCGCCCCAACTACCGCACTTCGCAGGACAACGTCTCCGGCTGGCTCGCCCTCTACAACCAATACGCGCGGGTCCTCACGCCCGCCCAACTTGCCTCCGCGTTTTACTGGGACCCCACCGTCTTCAACGCCTCCGGCGCCCCGACCACCAGCCTCGTCACCGTCAACGGCCAGACCACCGACCTCGGCCTCCTCCGCCGCGCCAACGACGGCAACGCCAACGCCACCGCGCTCTTCTACGACAACCGCGATTGGTCCAACCCGCAGGGCAACACCGCCACGATCACCTCCAGCCGCAACGCCGCCGGCGCCGTCGAAGCCGCCGCGTTCCGTGGCACGTTCGTGCGCTCCGCCGATCCCCTCGAAAACCGCCCCAACCCCTACGCCGATCCCCAAATCACCAACCGCGCCATTCTCCCCTACGACCGCGTCGAGCTCGGCGCCCTTCCCGGCAACTACCGCTGGGAGCGCGGTCGCAAACTCAACGTCACGATCGATCAGCACTTGGCCGAGGGCTTCGATCTCTCCGCCAGTTTTCAGCGCGAAGTCTTCCGGCAGAAACAACAATTCAGCCCCATCGCCCAGCAGCAGCAGGTCTCGATCGATGTGAACGTCAAACTCCCCGACGGCCGCACCAATCCGAATTTCCTCCGCCCCTACATTTTCGGCCGCCAACTCGGGGACTACAATCACCAGACCGCCGACAATTTTCTCGTGCAGGCCAACTACGATTTCGATTTCGCCAAGAAAACCTCACGGCTCGGCTGGCTCGGCTTTCATCGCCTCACTTCCCTCTACACCCGCGCCGAGAGCGACCGGCTCACCTACCGCTGGAATGTTCAGGTCGACAACACCATCCCCGGCGTGATGACCGCCGGTCTCACCGCCGCCTCCCGCCATCTGTATCAGTTTTGGTATGTCGGCGACCCCGTGCAGGTCGGCGACAGCGGTCTGCGCCTGACGGGCTTCCCGACCACCACCGTCACGACCGCCGACCGCACCTACAACTACACTTACTACGATGCCCCCACTCGCTCGTGGCGGCAGTCGCCCACCGCGCTCCGGACGTCCAACCAACTCGTGGCCGGCGGACGCAACTTCACCGCTCAGGAAAACGACGGCGTCGGTGCCTCGCTCCAGAGTTTCTTCTGGAAACGCAAAATCGTCACCCTCGTCGGCTGGCGCCAAGACCGCGTCGACGCTTTCACGCACACGCTGGTTTCCACTGCCGAGCCGCTCACCGGCGAGCGACGCGCCGATTACCTCCAGAGCTCCGTGCCGCAACTCTCCAACTCCAAAGCCACCGCCACGCAGAGCATCGTCTTCCACGCGACCAATTGGCTGCGTCTCTTCGGCAGCCGCTCGGAAAATTTCGCCGCCACCGCCTCCCGCACCGACAGCCTTTTCCGTCCCATCGCCCCGCAAAACGGTATCACCAAGGAGATCGGCCTCGGTCTGAATTTGTTCGAAAACAAACTGAACCTCCGTGTCTCCGCCTACAATTCCTCGCAAAATCTCGCCACCAGCGGCGGCGCTGCGAGCACCGCCAGTCTCCGCGTCGAAGTCGTCGAGGATCAGCTCTACAACGCCCTGCTCAGCACGGGCCGCATCGCAGAGTGGTCTACTGTCGGCCCCGCCGGCGTCAGCAAAAGCGAATACAACCGCCCGCTCGATATCTCCGCCACCGAGGATTCCGTCTCGAAAGGCCTCGAAGCCGAGGTCGTCTACAACCCGCTCCCCGGCTGGCGGCTGGCGTTCAACGTAAGCAAACTCGATAATGTCAGCACCAACGTCGGCCGCGAGCTCCGCGAATTCCTCGACGTCCGCGCGCCGTTCTACCGCAAATATTTTCAGGAGGGCCTGCGCACCGACGGCTCCACCAACGCCAACCCGAGCACCGCCACCCTCATTAGCACCAGTTTCGCCAACGCCGTCGCCGCCAACTACGTCGGCAACATCCTGAAAGAGGGCACCTCGAATCCCGGCATCTCGGAATACACCTTCCGCCTCGTCACGAACTACGCGTTCCGCCAGGGCCCGCTCAAGGGCTTCTCCATCGGCGCCAACGCCGGCTGGGAAAAAGGCAAGATCGTCGGCTTCGCCCTGCTCAACACGACGTTCAACGTCGGCGGCCTCGACAACTACGCCGGCACCGTGTCCGACCCCAACCGCCCCTTCATCCGCAGCTCGACACTCTCCGGCGGAGCCTTCGCCGGCTACCGGAAAAAAATCTACGGCGACAAAGTCATGTGGAAGATCCAGCTCAACGCCCAGAATCTCTTCGGCGAACACGGCCTCCGCCAAATCTCCATCAACCCCGACCAATCCAAAGTCTGGGGCGTCGCTCAACCCCGCACCTGGGAGCTGTCGAACTCGTTCGATTTCTAAGCTCCGCCCCACCACGGCTCGGCCGCCCGCTTCCACCCACCATGAACCGAATCCTCATCTCGTTCTTATTCCTGGTGGGGTCTGCGCTGCCCGCGCTCGCCGCCGAGCCGCTCTGCTCGATCGCCCGCCCCGGCGCCCTGCTCGCGACGAAAGCCCGTCTCGCCGCCGGCGATACGGCCCTGCGGCCCGCCCTCGACAAACTCATCGCCGACGCCGACGCGGCCCTCAAGGTCGCGCCCGTCTCCGTTACACAGAAGACCAAGCTCGCGCCGAGCGGCGACCGGCATGACTACATGAGCACGGCGCCCTACTACTGGCCCGATCCGACCAAACCCAACGGCCTCCCTTACCTTCGGCGCGACGGAAAGGTAAACCCCGAGAGCCGCACCACCGCGTCCGATCAGATGCGCCTCGAAGCGCTCGGCCGCACCGTCGAAACCCTCGCGCTCGCCTACTGGTTCACCGGCCGCGAGCCCTACGCCGTCCACGCCGCCCGCTGCCTGCGCGTCTGGTTTCTCGATCCTGCGACAAAGATGAATCCGCACTTCAACTACGCGCAGGGCGTCCCCGGCAGCAACGACGGCCGCCCCGCCGGCATGATCGAGGCCGGCGGCCTCGTCGACTCCGCCGACGCCTCCGGTCTGCTCGCCGGTTCGCCCACATGGTCGGAATCCGACGAAGCCGCCCTCCGCCAATGGTGCGCCGCCTTCCTCGACTGGATGCGCACCGGCAAACTCGGCCGTGCCGTCAGCGCCGGCGACAACAACCAAGCCACCATGGCCGACGTGCGCGCCGTGCGGTTCGCCTTCAAAGTCGGCCGCGACGACATCGCGCGCGAAATTCTCTCCGCCGTCGGCGCGAAGCGCATCGCTGTGCAAATCGCACCCGACGGCAGCCAGCCCCACGAGCTCACGCGCACCAAGTCCTTCGGCTACTCCCGCCTCAATCTCGCCGGCCTCGTCTCGCTCGCCACTCTCGCCGAGCGCGTCGGCATCGATCTCTGGCAATTCTCGACCCCCGATGGCCGCAGCCTCCGCCGCGCCATCGACTTTATGGTGCCCTACGTGCAAACCCCGCCGGCCCCGTGGCCCCATGAGCAAATCGCGAGCACCGACCGCGCCTCGTTCGCCCCGATCTTCCGCCAAGCCGCCCGCGCCTACCACGCCGACGCCTACGCCGAAATCGTCGCCCAATTCCCTGAAACCGACCGCTCCCGTTTCCGACTCACGAATCCGCTCCCGTGAAATCGTCGCCGCCCCTGTCCTTCCTCGCCCTCGCCGTCACGGTCTTCGCGTGCATCGCCCCGGCCGCGGAGCCGCGCTACTTTTCCGCGCGCCCCGGCGCGCTCGTCGCAACGAAAGCCCGCCTCGCCGCCGGCGACACCGCGCTCCCGCCCGCGCTCCAGGCGCTCGTCACCGCCGCCGATACTGCGCTCAAGCTCACCCCACCCTCCGTCACCCATAAATCCAAACTCGCCCCCGACGGCGATCCGCACGCCTACGCGAGCACCGCACCGTATTTCTGGCCCGATCCCACCAAGCCCGACGGCCTCCCCTACATCGCGCACGACGGCAAAGTAAACCCCGAGAGCCGCACCGCCGCCTCCGATCTCAACCGCAGCCAGGATCTGGCTCGCACCGTCGAGACCCTCGCGCTCGCCTATTTTTTCACCGGTAAATCTGCCTACGCCGAACACGCCGCGCGCTGCCTCCGGGTGTGGTTTCTCGATCCGGCGACCTACATGAAGCCGCACCTGAATTTCGGCCAGGGCATCCCCGGCAAAAACACCGGCCGCAACATTGGCATCATCGAGGGCGGCAGCTTTGCGTCCCTCGGCGAGGTCTCGGGCCTCCTCCTCGGCTCGCCCGCGTGGCCCGCCCAAGACGACGCCGCGCTCCGCGCTTGGATGGCCGCTTATCTCGACTGGCTACTCAAAAGTCCCCTCGGACGCCAGGAGGCCGCCGAAAAACAAAACCACGGCTCCCTCTACGACGTGCAGGTCATGCGCCTCGCCCTCGTCACCGGCCGCACCGACCTCGCGCGCCAAACCGCCGAAACCGCGAAGACCAAACGCATCGCCGTCCAAATCGAGCCCGACGGCAGCCAGCCGCTCGAGCTGCGCCGCACGAAAGCCTTCAACTACTCGCGGCTCAATCTCCGCGCCCTCTCGACCCTCGCCACGATGGCCACGCACGTCGGCGTGGATCTCTGGCACTTCTCGACCGCCGATGGTCGCAGCATCGCCAAAGCGCTCGACTTCATGGTCCCCTACGTGCGCACGCCGCCCGCCCCGTGGCCTTACCAGCAGATCGAGAAACTCGACCGCTCCGAAATGGCCCCGATCTATCGCCAGGCCGCCCTCGCTTATGGCGAGGCCCGCTACGCCGAGATCGTCGCCCAACTCCCCGGCACCGACCGCGCCGTGTTCCAACTCATCCATCCCGTCTCCGCCCGCTGATCCCACTCTCCACCATGGCACGCTCCTTCTCCTTCGCCCTTGTCCTCGCCCCGCTGGCGCTCGCCCTCGCCGCGCGTGCCGCCGCTCCCGCCCGTCCGAACGTCCTCTTCATCGCCATCGACGACCTCCGTCCCGCCCTCGGTTGCTACGGCGATCCGCAGGTCAAGACGCCGCACATCGACCGGCTCGCCGCGCAGAGCATTGTCTTCACGCGCGCCTATTGCCAAGTGCCCGTCTGCGGCGCGTCCCGCGCGAGTCTCATGACCGGCATTTTGCCGATGCCCAACCGTTTCACTACCCACCTCGCCCGCGCCGACGAGGATGTGCCCGGCGCCGCCACGCTCCCGCAGGTTTTCAAAACCGCCGGCTACACCACGGTTTCCAACGGCAAAGTCTTCCACAACTCCGCCGACACCCGCGAACGCAGTTGGAGCGAAGCTCCGTCCTCCTCCGGCCAGAGCCACTCGACCAGCCTCGACCCCGCCACCACTGCCACAAAGTCCTCCGCCGGCCGCCCGCTCGTCTACGAATCCCCCGACGTGCCCGACGACGCCTACGGCGACGGCAAGATCGCCGCCAAAACCATCGCCGATCTCCAACGCCTCAAGACCGCCGGCCAACCCTTCTTCCTCGCCTGCGGTTTCATCCGCCCGCACCTGCCCTTCTACGCGCCGAAAAAATATTGGGACCTCTACGACCGCGAAAAGATCGTGCTCGCCGAAAATCGCCGCCGCCCCGCCGACGCTCCCGCCGGTTTGAAAGGCTCCGGCGAATACCGCACCTACGCCCACGGCGAGTATCAGGATGGCACCGACGCCTTCCATCGTATGATGCGCCACGGCTACTACGCCTCGACCAGCTACGTCGACCAACTCGTCGGCAATGTCCTCGCCGCCCTCACCCGCCTCGGCCTCGCCGAAAACACCATCGTCGTCCTCTGGGGCGACCACGGCTGGAACCTCGGTGAGCACGATTTCTGGGGCAAGCACAACACCCTCAACACCGCCGTCCGCGTCCCGCTCATTGTGAAAGTTCCCGGCCGGATCGCCGGCCAAAAATCTGCCGCCCTCGTCGGTGTCTACGACCTCTTCCCCACGCTCTGCTCGCTCGCGAATCTCCCCGTTCCCGCCACCGTCCAAGGTCGCAGCTTCGCCGCTCTTTTCGCCGACCCGACGCAGAAATTCCGCGACTCCGTTTACACCCGCTACGGCAAAGGCGATGCCGTCGTGAGCGACCGGTGGATCTACACGCGCTACGCCGACAATGACGGCGAAATGCTCTACGACCTCAACGCCGACCCGGCCGAGAACCAGAACCTCGCCGCCCGTCCCGCCCACGCCTCCACGCTCGCGCTAATGCGCGCCGCGCTCGACGCCCAGCAACGCCTGGCCGCGCAAGCACAGGTCGGCCCGCCGGTCCGATCGCCGCGAGCCCGCGGCAAAGAAGATCTCTGAGCTCCGTTTTCATCTGCCGTGATTTCCTGCTAACGCGCCCTCGACCCAACCCCGTCTCCCCATGATCTCGCCCACACTCCCGTCCCTGCGCACTCACGCCTGCGCGCTGCTGCTCGCCAGCGCCTGCGCGCTCCGCGCTCAGACCGCCCCAGCCCCGTCCGCTCCCGCCGCCAGCAAAGAAGACACCATCCAGCTCTCGGCCTTCTCCGTGCATGCCGACGAGAACCGCGGCTACGCGCCGTCCGAAACGCTCACCGGCTCCCGCGTCGCCACCAAGATCATCGACCTGCCCTACACGGTGAACGTGATGACCAGCGAGTTCCTCGAAGACTTCGGCATCTTCGAGCTCTCCGACAACATCGTGCAGATCGGCGGCTTCACCGGCCTCGATGTCGGCGGCCAGTTCAATCTCCGCGGTTTCAACTCCACGTCGCAGCTCCGCGACGGCTTCTTCCGCCTCGGGCGCTACGGCTCCAGCAACGTGGACCGCCTCGAAATCATCAAGGGCTCGAACGCCGCCATTTACGGCCGCACCTCGCCCGGCGGCATGCTCAACATGATCTCGAAGCAGCCCAAGACGCGCGAGAGCCAGAAGCTCACCTTCAACTACGGCGATGATGGCACCGAGCGCGTCACCCTCGAAGCCACCGGCCCGCTGCTCAACACCGCGTTCGGCCAGACCGGCTTCATCCTCACCGGCTCCCACTTCCAGAAGGAGTTCGACATGGAGTATGCCCGCAACCGCAACGAGGAATACTACCTCGCGCTTAACCACCGGTTCAACGACGGCGGCACGTTCTTCGTCTCACTCGAATATTTTCTCCAGCGGCGCGACGCGCCCAACCAGTCGGCCGTCCTCATCACCGACCTCAAGGGCACCGCCAGCAATCTCGACGACGAGGCAATCGGCTACGCGACAAACCTCGCACGCTTCAATCCCTACGGCCCGAACAGCAAACTCGACCGCGGCAACACCGGCCTGAACATTTTCTACGACAAGAAAGTCAACGCCACCTGGAGCACCCGCTTCGGCGCCAACCGCTACTGGGCCCGCCGTTGGGACTACAACCAGAACACCGGCTGGGGCGCCCTCAGCATCAACCCCGCGCGCGCCGCCAACGGCACACTGCCTCCGCTCACCAGCGCCCGCGGCGCGACGCCCAACACCACCCGCATCATCGAGGACGGTGGTGGCTTCCAGGGCGATCTGCTCGCCCACTATTGGACCAATCAGCGCCGCCTCGAGCACCGCACCCTCGTCACCGTCGACGTCAACGATTACTACCGCTGGGACCCCGCACTCAACTACGCCGCCGCGAACAATCCCGACCTCGTTGCCTGGAACGCCGTGCGCACCGTCACCCTCGACCGCGACACGTTCGCGCCCGTCGGACCGATCGCCTACTACCCAAAGTTTTTCGACAACACGCAGACGGTGAAGACGCGCCACCAGAAGCGCCGCACCACCGTGCTCGGCGGCATCCTGCGCCACCAAACGTCGCTCCTCGAAGGCCGCCTGCTCACTTTCGCCGGCGCGCGCTACGACAACGTGCGCTTCCGCGATCGCGACTTCCTAGGCTTCGCCACTCCGCCCGGTTACGTCACGGGCTCGATGGTGGATAAAAACGTCGAGTTCCTGAAACCCAACGCCGGTTTCAATTTCAAGGTCACGCCCGCCATCCGCGTCTTCGCCAGCTACAGCGAGAGCTACTTCGTCGCGCAGGGCGACACCACCGCCGTCCACTTCGATCCCACCTTCAAGTCCGAGGTCGCCGAAGGCTGGGACTACGGCTTCAAGGGCGAACTCCTAAACAGCCGGCTTACCTACACGATCAGCGGGTTCTACGCGAACCGCCACAACGTGAGTGTGACCGAGATAGAGGAGCAACCCCTCGGCTCCGGCAACTACGTGCAGATCTCGCGGCGCGACGGCGACCAGCTCGTGCGCGGCTACGAGATCGATGTCACCTGGCGCATCAACGACACCTTCCACGCCGGCGGCAGTTGGGGCCACGTTTACTCCATCTACACCGACTTCGGTTCGGCCTTCCCCGCCGCCATCGGCCGGCGCGTGAACAACATCTCCCCGCAGAACGGCGGCGCCTACGTGAAGTTCGCCCCGCGGTCGGGCGCGTGGAAAAACTTCTCCGCCAATCTCGGTGTGAGCTACGTCGCGCGCACGCCCACCGAGCTGCCCAACGCCGGCGATACCTACGTCACGCAGGCCAACGGCGCCCGCGTCGTCACCCGCTCGACCAATCAGTGGCGGCTCAGCGTCCCGTCGTTCAACATCTGGAGCCTCGGTCTGCACTACCGCCTGCCACAGATGGGCGGCTTGGATCACCGCGTGTCGCTCAACCTGAACAATCTCTTTGACCGCGAGTATCTCCGCGTGAACCGCCTGATTGGCGAGGAGCGCGCCGTTTACCTGAGCTACACGATCAACCGGACCGGGAGAAAGTAACCGCGCGCCCAGACCTTACCGGACCCCCGACGACGAGCAGCCGATCCCGCACCTGCTCGTCTGCTCCCCCGCTCTCCATGAGATTCGCCTGCCGCATCATCCTCGGCGCTCTGCTTGGCGCGTTGGCCCTCACCCGGGCTGACGCGGCTCCGGCCGCCATCACTATCAGTGGCGACGCGCAATCGCCCCGCGTCGCATTCGCCGTCTCCGAATTGAAGAAAGCCTGGGCGGCGCTTCCGCCCGCATCCGCGACCGCGCCGCTCACGGTCTCATTCACCCTCGACCCAAAGCTCGGCGCCGAGGCCTTTCGCCTCGCGGTCAATTCCACCGCGGCGAGCTCCGCGCAATTCACCCTCGTTGGCGGCGACACGGTTGGGCTGATGTATGGGGCATTGCGGCTGGCCGAGTTGATCGCACAAGGCCGGCCTATCGCGCGCATCCGCACGGAGTCGGGCTCGCCCTACCTCGCCATTCGCGGCCTCAAGATGAACATCCCGCTCGATGCGCGCACCCCGAGCTACGACGACACCGGCGACTCCGCGCTCTGGAACATCGAGACCGTCTGGGACCTGACGTTCTGGGAGGCCTACTTCGACGAGATGGCCCGCCATCGCTACAACGCGCTCACCTTGTGGAACCCGCACCCGTTCCCCTCGCTCCTGAAGCTGAAGAATTATCCCGACGTCGCGCTCGACGACGTGTGCACGACGACCTACCGCTACGATCACCGCGATCATCCGCGTGGCGTCGCGCCCGAGGTGCTGGCCAATCTCGTCGTGCTGAAAAAAATCGGCATCGACGAAAAAATCGCCTTCTGGCGCAACGTCATGGCCCGCGCTCGGGACCGCGGCATCGCGATCCACTTCATCACGTGGAACGTCCTGCTCGATGGCGCCTACGGCAAATACGGCATCACCGACGCAGCCGACAACCCCACCACGGTGGACTACCTGCGCGCCTGCACGCGCGAGCTGTTTCTGACCTATCCCGATCTCGCCGGCATCGGCATCACCGCGGGAGAAAACATGACGCAATTCCCGAATCCCGAATCCAAGGAGAAGTGGCTTTGGGAAACCTACGGGCTCGGCGTGAAGGATGTCGTCGCGGCCCAGCCTGACCGCCAAGTGCGCTTCATCCACCGCGACTGGCAGACCGGCCTCGATTCGGTGATGAAGTATTTTGCCCCGTATCCCGGTCCCTTCGACATCAGTTTCAAATACGCCGGGGCCCGGATGTTCACCATGCCCGACGCCGTCATCGGCGATGCCCTCGTCAAAGATCTGGAGAAACACGGTCTCAAGACGTGGTGGAATCTCCGCAACGACGACCTCTACACCCTGCGCTGGGGCGACCCCGATTTCGCGCGGGCCATGATCCGCAACTTTCCGCGCGAGCAGACCGCCGGTTTTCACCTGGGCTCCGACGGCTACGTGTGGGCGCGCAACTTCGCGCTCGTGGACGAAACGCAGCGCGGCCAACTCGAGATCAGCCGCCACTGGTATAATTTCATGATATGGGGCCGGCTCGGCTACGATCCTTCGCTGGACCGGCATTTCTTCGAGACCGCCCTGCGCACGCGTCACCCCGAGGGGCCGGCCGATCTCCTCTACGACACCTGGGCTGCGACCTCCCGGATCATGCCGCAGATCAACCGTTTTTTCTACAAGAAGGGCGACTGGATGTTCACGCCCGAAGCCTGCCAGTGGAAGAACGAGGGCTTCCTTACCGTGGACGATTTCATCCTCGGCGAACCGATGCCGGGCGCGCGCGAGCTCAGCATCCCCGCGTTTGTGCGCCGCCCCGGTCCCGGCGCGCCCGGCACCGTCGTGACGCCGTTCGACGTGGCGGATAATATCGAGCGATTCGCCGCCGCCGGTATGGACGGAGCCGCCCGCCTGCGCCGGACTCCCCTCTCGCCCGAGTTGGCCAGCGTCGTCACGGACATCGAGTCCATGGCGTGGCTCGGCCGTTATTACGCGGACAAAATCCGCGCCGCGACCCGCCTCGCGGAGTTTCGCCACCAGCGTGATCCGGCGCGCCACGCCGAGGCGGTCGCCGCGTTGGAAAACGCCGCGACGAGCTGGCGGCACTACGCGACTTTGAGCGGCAGCCAGTATCGTCCACAGGTCGTGGCGCGCGGCTGGGAGCTCAACCCGGTCGCCATTCTCCAGGACGTGGAGAAAGAAATCCGCACCGTGCGCGCGATGACGTGGGAACCACCCCAGCGCCGCCCCCAGCCGCTTGAGCGCAACTCCAAGAACACCCTCGGTCGCGGCCTCCCTTCAAAATGAAACTGCTTCTCCTCGCCCTCTCCTGCCTCACTCCGTTCGCGTGCTTGCGCGCCGCTCCGGCAGTCCCCGCCGACCGCCCTCGCCTCATCGTCCTCGCCGACATGGGCCACGATCCCGACGACGAACAGCAGATCATGCACCTCCTGGTCTACGCCAACGAAGTTGAGCTCGAAGGCTTGATCGCCGTGACCGGCCGCTACTTCCGCCCGAATCCCACCGAGCGCATCAAGGATCTCCGCCCCTATCTCTTCCACCACTTCATCGACGGATACGCTCACGTGTATCCAAATCTTCAACTCCACGCCTCCGGTTGGCCCGCCCCCGCGGACCTCCACCGCCTTGTCGCCAACGGCCAGGCCGACAACGGCATCGCCGACACCGGCCTCGGCAAATCCACCGCCGGCTCCCGCCTCATCATCGCCGCCGCGTCGAAACCCGATCCGCGCCCGCTGCACATCGTCATCAACGGCGGGGGCAACACTCTCGCTCAGGCCCTCTTCGACTACCGCGCCACGCATTCGCCCGCCGAGGTGACAGCCCTCGTCGCCCGCCTCCGCGTCTTCGACAACGCCGGTCAGGACGACGCCGGCGCGTGGATCGCGCATGAGTTTCCCGACCTGCACTTCATCCGCGGCATCGGGCAAAACCGCGCCTTCGGTGGCCCCACCAACGCGAATCTCGGACCGCACGTGTGGAAACCATTTCCCTACACGCCTTCGGGCCAAGATGCTTGGTTCGAGGAAAACGTCCGCACCCGCCACGGCCCGCTCGGTTCGCGCCATCCCGCGCGCCGCGTCGGCGAAACCATGCACTTCATGGGCGGCGGCGGCACGATTCCGTTGATCGGACTCACCGTGCGCGGCCTGACCGATCACTCCGAGCCGTCTTGGGGCGGCTGGCGCGGACGCTTCACGGTCGAGCGCCTGCCCAACGTCCCCTCGCTCTTCGCCATCATTCACCCCGACGAAGAAAAACTCCGCCCCTACGCCGCCTACACCGACGCCACCGCGCCCGCCGATCGCTGGACCGACCCCGCCGACGGAAAACTTTACGACGGCCCCTACACCGGTGTCTGGCGTTGGCGCGCCGCCATCTGGGCCGACCTGAAAGCCCGCATGGATTGGTGCGTGCAGCCCTTCGCCCATGCCAACCACCACCCCGTCGCCGTGCTCAACGGCGACCTCACCACCGCGATTCTCCGGCTCACTGCCCAACCCGGCGACATCCTCAAGTTCGACGCCTCCGCCTCCACTGATCCCGACCGCGACACGCTGGTTTTCTCGTGGTGGAACTACCCCGAGGCCGGCGCTCGCCCCTACGGCAAATCACTGCCGCTCGAAAACGCCGCCTCGCCCACCATCGCCTTCACCGTCCCCGCCGATGCGGCCGGCCGCGAACTGCATCTCATCCTCGAAGTGCGCGACCAAAATCCCGTCGCGCCACTCGTGGCCTACCGCCGCGCCGTCATTGCAGTCGCTCCGTAACGTCCGCCTGACGCCCGCCCACCCATGACCATCCCTTACCGCCGCATCTTCCTCGTCGTTTCGCTGCTGCTGATCGCCTTTCTCACCGGCCTCGCCGTAAAGGCCCTTGGTCAGCCGCCTTCCTCAGCCGCCCTCTCCGCCCCCGCCCGCCCGCTGATCTGGGCCACCGCGGACGACCGCGCCGCGATCCTCGCCAAAATCGAAACGCAGCCGTGGGCGCGCGCGTGCTTCGACGCCATGAAGGCCCGCGTCGCCGATTCCGTCGCCGCCCACACACGCGATGCCGATGCCTTTCTCCGCGGCCTCCCGCTCGTGCCGCATCCCACCGATCCCGCGCGTCACCCGACCTTCGCGCTCATCGGCGGTAACATGGCCAGCACACCCGAAGGTCGCCGCGGCCACAGCCTCCAGCGCTACCTCCACGTCGGCACCGATTGCGCTGTCCTCTTCTACCTCACCGGCGAACTCCCCTACGCCCGCTGCGCCGCCGACATTCTCTCCTCCTCCGTCGCCGCCCTCGTCCAGATGCCGCGCAACGACACCACCGAAGCCGGCGGCATCGTCTACCCCGGCGACGTCCTCTACGAAGCCCGCGCCGTCGGCGCCCAGCTCCCGATCATTTACGATTTCCTCCACCCGTGGCTCCGCACCGGCGTAACCGTGCACGATCTCGCGACGCGCGCCCCCGTCCCGTTCTCCTTCCCCCGCGCCCAGCAGGTCTTCCGCGCCTACGCGCGCCTCATCGTCGAGCACGGCCAGACGAACAGTAACCACCCCGTCCTCGAGATGCCTTGCCTAGCGCTCAACGCCCTCGCCCTCGACGATCCCGCCGAACGCGCCGACCTGCTCGCGTATCTGACGACCAAGGACACACCCAACCAGGACTCCTTGCAAAAAGTCATGCGCGTCTTCGCCGAAGCCGGCGGCATCTGGCCCGAGTCGTTCCAATACTCCGTCGGCGTCTCCGTCCGCGTCACCTACCTCGCCGCACTGCTCCGCCGGCAAAGCCCGCCCGCCATCTCGCTCGCCGGCTACGCCGCGTTCCCGCTCTCCCTCGTGCGGCTCACCGATTTTCGTTTCCCCAATGGCGACAACGTCCGCGTCGGTGACGGCCCCCGCCGCTCAGGCCAACCCTGGGACGCCCTCGAAATCGCCTACGCACTCGCCGTCCGCGAAGGCGACCTCGCGCTCCAACACCAATTCGGCGCCCTCCTCAACCTAGGCATCGCCCAAGGCCGCTACGACCGCACCAAACCTCACGCCTACAACGGCGGCGCCGACAGCTACCAAGGCCCGCTCCAACTCCTGTGGTTCGCCCCTACCCTCAGCGGCGAGATGGCCCCGCCCGCCCCGCGCACCACCGACGCACTGCCGTTCGCCGGCGCCGTGCTGCAGCGCAACCCCTCCTCCACCGCCGATCCCGCGCACGCACTCATGGCCGCCGTCAGCGGCGCGTCCTTCGTCCACAGTCACGCCTCCGGCATGGCTCTCGAACTCTACGGAGCCGGCCACGTCCTCGGCACGAACGCCGGCAAGGGCACCTACACGACCGACGACCACGAAAACCACCGCCGCCTCTTCGCCGCCTACAACAGCGTCATCGTCAACGGCGCCTCCCGCAGCACCGGCGGCTGGGTCAACCTCGGCATCGATACCGTCCGCCCCGTCGCCCTCGAGCCCGCCGTTAGCGCCGCCCCCGTTTCGCCGCACCACTCGTTCACCCTCACGCGCTTCACCGACACCTCCGGCGACGGCATCAAAGCCGAACAAGAGCGCCTCGTCGGCCTCGTGCGCACGTCTCCGACTTCCGGCTACTACGTCGATGTCTTCCGCTCGCGCACCGCGCAGCGGGAGCAATTCCACGACTACCTCTATCACAATCCCGGCGACGCCCTCGCACTCACCGCGGCGCGGCACCCACTCGTCCTCGCCGCCACACCCGACCGCTTCCGCCCCGCCGCCGGCACCGCGTGGTCACGCAACCGTTCCTATCTTTTCCCCGGCTGGCACGTGTTCACTTCGACGCACACCTCCGCTGCGTTCGCCGGCGATGTCGCCGCCGAGTTCACCGCCACGAAACTCACCCCCGCGCCCGCCACGATGCGGCTCTTCATTCCCGGCGCCCCCGACCGCGAATACGCCAGCGCGCTCGCCCCCGTCACCAAAGAGGCGCCGTCGCCCTACGACAAATCCCCCACTCCCGTCCTCGTCATCCGCCAGCGCGGCGAGGCCTGGGACCGCCCCTTCGCCGTCATCTACGAACCGCGCTCCGCCGCCTCGACCGCCGCCACCGACGGTATTCAATCCGTCACCACACTCACGCACCGCGACCGCTTCGCCGGTTTCAAAATCACCAGCCGCCTCGCCGGCCGCACCACGACCCAGCTCGTCCTCACGCTGCCCGCCGCCGACAGCGAGTTCGCCGACGCCGCCCTCGGCCTATCCTTCCGCGGCCGCTACGCCGTCGTCACGCTCGACGACCGCGACGCCCCCACCTCTCTCTACCTCGGTGAAGGCACGCACCTTCGTTTCAAAGCCTTCGACCTCTCGTCCGACTCCGGCGCGCCCATCGCTGCCTTCGTCGACCTCACGGCCGCCACGCCGCGTGTCGTTTCACCCCGCCCCGCCCGCCTCACTTTCCCTGGAAAACAATCACCCACGCCCTGATCCGATGCCGACTCCTCCCAACATCCTCTTTGTGATGACCGATCAGCAGCGGTTCGACACCATCGCGAGTCTCGGCAATTCCCTCGCGCACACGCCGAACCTCGACCGCCTCGTCCAGCGCGGCGTCGCCTGCACGAACGCCTACTCGACCTGCCCCGTCTGCGTCCCCGCCCGCTACTCGCTCATGACCGGTTGCGAGCCGTCCAAGACCAGTTGGCTCAGCAACTGGGCTCCCGGTGACCACGTGCCCGAACGTTGCGGCCCGTATCTCGCCTCCACGCTCGCCGCCCGCGGCTACCGCACGTGGGGCCTCGGCAAATTTCACACCGAGCCGCGTCACGAGCCGCTCGGTTTCGCCACCCACGAATACTCCGAAGAGCTCTGGCCCTCCGAGGCCGAATTTCTCGGCGACGATTACGTGCGCTGGCTCCGCGCCCGCGCGCCCGAGTTCGCCCACCTCGAACAAGTCCACGGCGAGCGCAGCGACATGTATTACGTCCCACAGACGCGCCCGATGCCCGCCGCGCTCACCGGCGAAGCGTGGCTCACCGGCCGCGCCGTCGAGGAAATCAACTCTGCCGATGCCCGTCCCTATTTCGGTTTCGTTTCCTTCGTCACGCCGCATCCGCCCATCGCGCCGCCGATTCCTTACAACCGCATGTTCAACCCCGACGACATGCCCGACCCCGTCCTCGGCGATCCTGCCGTCGACTGCGCCGACGACTACCTCGCGTGGATGAATCACGCCGTCTGGGCCTGCGATATTCCTCCCTCGCAAACGCGCCGCCTCCGCGCGCGCTACCTCGGCTCCATCGCCTTCATCGACGATTGCATCGGAAAAATTCTCGACGCCGTCGAGGCCCGCCCCGACGCCGACAACACCCTCATCTGCTTCTTCTCCGACCACGGCGACCACATGGGGGACCACGGCGCGTGGCAGAAGGAAAGTTTCTTTGAAGCCTCCTGTCGCGTGCCGCTGCTCGTGAGTTGGCCCGGCCGTCTTCCCGCCGGCACCCGCTTCGCCGGACTCGCCGCCCTCACCGATCTCTTTGGCGTCGCCACCACCGCGAGCGGCGCACCCGAGCTGCGCGACGGCCACGCGCTCCTCCCCTCGCTCGGCGGCACTTCCCCGCTGCGCGACACCCTCGTCGGCCTCTACGGCACGCCCGGCACCCGCCACTTCAAGTGCATGATCCGTCGGGGTGATTGGAAATACATCTGGCTCGCCAACGGCGGCCGCGAACTCCTCTTCAATCTCACCGCCGACGCCACCGAATCCCGCAACCTCGCCGCGGAGAATCCTTCCGTTCTCTCCGCGCTGCGCGCCGAGGCGATCCACACCCTCGGCACCCGCGAAATCACGCAGCCCGCCCTCGTCGACGGCACCTTGCGCACGCTCCCCTTCGAGCCGTTTCCGCGCGTCCGTATCAAACAATTCGCCCGCGGCGTCACCGACTTCGGCCAAGGGCCCACCACCTGATGTCACCCCCGACATCCACTCCTTCCTCGCCGTCACCTGCCGCGCCGGCTCCGCCGCACGAGCGTCCTTTGTCGCTGCCCACCCGCCTGGCCTACGGAGCCTCCGCCCCAGCCGAAAACCTCGCGATCAACTCGATCAACCAGCTCGCCAACGCGGTCTTCAATATCACTCTCGGCGTCCCGCTGCTCCTCGTGGGTCTGGCCTTGTCGCTGCCCCGTCTGATCGATGTGTTCCTCGATCCGTTCATCGGAAATTGGAGCGACCGACTCGAATCCCGCTGGGGCCGCCGGCGTCCGTTTATTCTCATCGGCGCGCTCCTCTGTGCGGCCATCGCCACCGCGATTTGGTTTTTCCCGGCCGGCCGATCCCAGATGTTTTATTTCTGGTGGTTACTCGTCGGGTGCGCGGCGATGTCCGTCGCTTACAGCATTCTCATCGTGCCGTATGGCGCACTGGGCCTGGAGCTAGTGACCGACTACCACGAGCGCACCAAGCTCATGGGCACCAAGTCCATTTTGCACAAAGCCTCCGGCGTAGTGAACCAATGGCTGCTCAAGTGGGTGCGCGAGGCCGGGGGCGGCGATCTCGTGCTCGGCGGTCGTTTCTGCGCGCCCCTCATCGGCGGCACGATCGCGCTCCTCGGCTTCATCACGGCGTGGCGGGTGCCGGAGCGGCCGCGTCCTGTCGTCCGCCACGCACCGCCTAAAATTTCGATTTGGCAGAGCTGGAGAATCACGATGAGCCAGCCCGATTTCCGCCGCCTCGTGCTCGCGCAGATCTTCATCTACATGAGCTTTCTGGTGATCGATACCACCGGCTTTTACTTGAACGTGTTTTACGTCAACGCCGGCGACATGAGCGTCGGTGCCGGGATGAAGGGCTGGTATGGCACCGCGTTCCAAGGCTGCGGTATGTTGGCCGTTCCCCTGATCGTGAAACTCTCCCGGCAGATCGGAAAGAAGAGAACCTTTCTCCTCTGCACCCTCACCATCGCGCTGGGGGGCATCGCCAAGTGGTTCTGCTACACGCCCGGGGCGAGTTGGTGGCTGCTCTTGCCGTCGGCGCTGATGGGCCCCGGTCTCGTCGCGGTCATGGTTTTGGTGCCTTCGATGGCCGCCGATATTTGCGACCTCGACGCCGCCGAGTGCGGCGCGCGCCGCGAGGGCATGTTCAACTCCGTCTTGAGTTGGGCGCTGAAACTCGCCCTCACCGGCTCCATTCTCTTGGCCAACGTCGTCCTCCATTTCGTCGGTTGGGAGACCGCCCTGAAAGCCGCCCAGACCCCGGGCACGTTTCTCGCGATGCGCATCGTGTTTTCCGGCGGCACGGTGCTGCTCGCGGTGTTAGCCGCCATTTTCATTTTCCGTTACTCGGTCACCCCCGAGGCCGTTGCCGCCGCCCAGGCCCGCGCCGCCCGATTATCTTCCACGCCCTAAAATCCGCGCCGTCGTCCTCACATGCGCTCAATCCTCGCCTCCGTCCTCACCGCCGTCGCCCTCGCGACCTCCGCGTTCGCCGCCACCGCCGAACCCTCCGCCGCGTCCGTCACCGCCGCGCTCCAGCGCTCCGCCGATTGGGCCCTCTCGCATCCCAGCGGCATGGATACGCGCTTCTGGGTCATCGCGCCCCTCTACGACGGACTTTTCCGCACGGCCACCGCCACGGGCGACGCCTCCTATCTCGCCGCCCTCCTCCGCTTCGGCACGCAGTCCGGCTGGAAGCCCGGCGACCGCATCTACCACGCCGACGACCACGCCGTCAGCCACGCATGGCTCGACCTCTATCAGATGGATCGCACGCGCCCCGAGCGTCTCAAACCCACGCGCGACCGCCTCGACTACATCCTCGCCCATCCCGTCACCGAAGCCGTCGCTCACGGCAAAAAGCCCACCACGCCTGGCATCACCGTCAGCGATCGCTGGAGTTGGTGCGACGCGCTCTACATGGCGCCGCCCACGCTCGCGCGCCTCGCCGCGCTCACCGGCGACGCGAAATACCTCGCCTTCCTCGACCGCGAATTCCGTTACACCTACGACCACCTCTACGACCCCGCCGAGCATCTGTTTTTCCGCGATGCCACCTTCTTCGACAAAAAAACTCCCGCCGGCAAAAAGACATTTTGGAGCCGCGGCAACGGCTGGGTCTACGGCGGCCTCGCGCTCACGCTTGAGCACCTCCCCGCCAATCATCCGACGCGCGGCTTCTACGAGAAACTCTTCCGCGAGATGACCGGTGCGATTCTCGCCGCACAACAACCCGACGGCCTCTGGCGTCCGAGCATGCTCGACCCCGCTCAAGTTCCCCTCGGTGAGACGAGTGGCAGCGGCTTCTTCGTCTTCGGCCTCGCGTGGGGCGTGAACCACGGGCTCCTCGATCGCGCCACTCACTGGCCCGCCATCGCGCGCGGCTGGGCCGGTCTCCTCACGCGCATCAAACCCGACGGCTACGTCGGTTACGTGCAGGCCATCGGCGCCGCGCCCGCACCGCTCACCGCCGAATCGAAACAAGACTACGGCACCGGCGCCTTCCTCCTCGCCGGCAGCGAACTGCTCCGCGCCCTCGGCGCCGCTTCATCCACGCCGCCCGCCGCGCTCCTCGCCGCCGCCGAATCCCGCCTCGCCGCCGAATCAAAAACGCCCCGCGCCTATGCCCGCCTCGTCCCCGAGCGCATGGACGATCTCGCCTGGGAAAACGACAAGGTCGCCTTCCGCGTTTACGGCCCCGCCCTCCGCTCCGCCGTCGAGGACAGTGGCATCGACCTCTGGTTCAAACGCGTCCCCTCCCCGGTCATCGACAAATGGTATCGGCAGGACCTCACGCAAAAAATCAGTTACCACAAGGATCACGGCGAAGGCTACGACGCCTACAAAGTCGGCGACACCCGCGGCTGCGGCGGCCTCGGCCTCTGGATCGACGGAAAACTCGTGATCTCCGACACCTACCTCTCCGCGACGATTCTCTGGACCGCGCCCGATGTCGCCGAATTCAAAACCGTCTACGCCTTCCCGGTAAAAATCGCTGGCCAGCCCGTCTACGAACACCGCCTCACGCGCCTTCGCCTCGGCTCCCGCTTCTCCGAAATCACGTCATTCTTTTCACACGCCGCCGACCGCAACGCGAAACCCCTCGCCGATTTTCCGCACGAGGTCGCGCTCGGCGTCATCACGCAAAACGCCCGCGCGCCCATCGCGCTCGATCCCGCCCGTGGCATCGCGTCCGTCTACGATTCGCTCGACGGCAAAGGCTTCGGCTCCGCCGTCCTCCTCGACCCCGCCCGCGTGCTCCGCATGGACAAACTCCCTGCGACCGACCCTGCCAAGAAGCACGAACACGCCACCGTGTTCACCCGCGTCGACGCCGACGGCCGTGTCTCCTACCGCGCCGGCTTCGCTTGGTCCGGCGACGGCGACCTCACCACACCCGACGCGTGGCTCCAATTTCTCCACCAGCAAACCTCCCTGCACCGCCCATGAACCCAAAATCCCCCCTAGCCTCCGCGTTCCGCGCCCTCGTCTTTCCGTCGCTTCTCGCCGCGAGCCTGCCGCTCTCCGCGCAGGCGCCGTCGACCGCCGCGGCCAACGCCGTCGCCGCGGCCTCCGCCGAAGATCCCGTCGAGCTCAGTCCGTTCTCCGTCAGCTCGTCCAAGGATGTCGGTTACCTCGCGCAAAACACGCTCGCCGGCTCCCGCCTCAATTCCAGCCTCAAGGACACTCCCGGCGTCCTTGATGTGCTCACGAAGGAATTTCTCGACGACATCGGCGCCACCACGCTCGAGGAGGCCTTGGCCTTTTCCGCCAACTTCGCCGAGGACCTCGGCGACTTCGACAGCCAAGGTGTGATCAACACCGTGTTTCCCGGCTCCCAGGCCGGCGTGAATTTCCGCACCCGAGGCCTCGGCGGCACCGTGGCCCGCAATTATCTCGAAACCGATTTCCGTCCCACGTTCTACACCGTCGAGCGCATCGACAATTCCAGCGGCCCCAACTCCATCCTCTTCGGCCTCGGTAGCGCCGGTGGTGTGGCCAACATTTCCACTAAGACCGCCAAGCTTTACCGCCACGCCTACAGCCCGCAGTTCAACACCGACACTTATGGCAGCCGCCGCGTCGCCCTCGATGTGAACCAAGTGCTGGTCCCCCAAACGCTCGGCCTCCGCCTCAACGCCCTCGTCAACCGCGGCCAAAAATATCGCGCGAATTTCACCGACAACACCGACGGCTTTCAGCTCGCGACGAAATGGCGCGTGAACGACCGGACCGAGGTCCGCGTCGAATATGAGCGCGAGAAAACCTCCGGCAGCGTCGCCTACCCCGGCCCTCATCTTGAGCAGGTCAGCACGTGGGTCGCCCGCGGCTCCCAAGTCGCTACGTTGCCCGCCAATTGGGAATCGCTCACCGCCGCCGCCCGCACCGCCATCGCCACTCCCCTCGGCCTCACCGCCGCCGGCACCGGCGTCGCTCCCGTCGTCGTGCAAAACGGCCCGCAGGCCTACATCCTCAACTCCGCCACCGCCCTCACCACGAGCACGACCGTCGGCGGCACCAATCGGCAAAGTATCGACCCCGCCTTCTTCACGCCGCGCGCCAACATCAACGGCCCCGGCGGCCGCAAGGGCGTCGAGCGCCAGATCCTCGCCGTCGCCGTCGACCACAAGCTGCGCGACAATCTTTACCTGAATCTCTCCGCCGCCCGCGAGAGCGGCGATGCCGACACGTATCAGGCTTTTGCTAACGGCGCTGCCGCCGGTGCCGTGATCCAGGTCGACGCCAACGGCATGATTCCCAACGCCGCCCAAATCACGAAACTCGGCACCGCCGCCCTCACCACCAACGCCGCCGGCCAGGTCCTCAATCCATTCGCCGGCCAATACTACACGCAAACGCGCTGGCTCCACCGCACCCAGCACAACGAGCGCGAGGTCGTGCAGGCCACCGTCGCCTATCAATTGGATCTCGGCCGCTGGTTCGGTTCGCACCGCATGATGGGCACGACCAGCTACACCGAACGCGTAATCGGCAGCGAAAACTTCCGCGACTCGTGGGTCGGCGCGCCGTTCAACAACGACCCCGTCAACACCAACAACGGCGTCACCCGTCGCCGCTACGCCTCGCCGCTCGACGCCGACAATTTCCACGTCCCCGACTGGCGCGATTTCCCCGTGCTTACTTGGAATCACCCGACCCGCGGCCCCATCACCACAGGTTGGGTCACCGAGGGCGAAAACCTCCGCCGCGCCCGGCAGTTCGCCTACCTCACCGCGATCCAAAGCTACTTCTTCAAACGCCGCCTCGTCGTCACCGCCGGCTACCGCGTCGATGAAGCCACCGACTACGTCTACGGCCGGAAGCGCATCTTCCCCGCCGGCTACGAGGCGAGCGGCGGCATCAACGTCCTCGATCCCGCCAACGTCGCGAAGAGTTCCTCCCGCGGGCCCACCCGCACGATCGGCGGCGTATTTCACTTCACCGAGTGGCTGTCCGCGTATGCCAATCGCAGCACCAACTTCGGTTCGCCGCGTGGCACCGTCGTCGGTCCCGACGGGATCATCGGTCCCCAGACAAAGGGCATCGGTTTGGACACCGGCCTGAAATTCAATCTCTTCGCCAACAAAGTGTCCCTCGACGTCGGTTACTTCGACACCTCGAGCAACAACGTCACCGAGGTATTGAATCTTAACCTACGCACCGCCGACAGCATCGGCGGCGCCTACAACGCCGTGTTCAGCGCCTTGTCGAATCCCGCCGGCACCACGCGCCTTTTCAATCCCGCCGATGCCGCCGCCGTCGCCGCCCTTCGCGATAGCTATCCCTACCTGCGTCCGACCTTCAACGCCCAGGGCGACCTCCTCGACCAAGCCAGCCGCGGTTACGAAGTCCGCCTCACCGCCAATCCCATGAAGGGCCTGCGCCTCCGCGCCACGTATTCAAAAACCCAACGCGAGCGCGAGAACCTCTACCAACTCACGCTCCCGACCGCCACGCAGCTCCGCGCCTACATCGCCGATCTCCAAAAGAAAAACCCCGGCATCAATGTCGGCGCCCTCTACGCGGCCAACGATGCTGCCCGCACCACGATCGACGAAAGCCTGAACGACTTCGACGAACGCATCGACCAGACCGCCGACAACAACAGCAGCAACTTCGGCGCCGGCAAAGACAGCTTCAACATCGTCGCCAGTTACGATTTCCAACGCTACCTGAAGGGCGTCGGCGTCACCGCCACCACCGTCTTCCGCTCCGGCGCCTACACGGGCACTTACGAGGTGCGCGAGGGTGGCGTCGCCACCGGCAAACTCCTCGATACCCAACCGCTGTTCGGCGAAAGCACCACCGATGTCGGCCTCGGCCTCCGTTACCGGACCAAACTCGCGTGGCTCCGCAAAACGGCCGTCACGTTCCAACTCAACGTGAGCAACCTCCTCGACGAAACCGACCCGATGGTCCGCCGCGCCGCCCGCAGCATCATCGCTCCCGGCGCCACCCCGCCCACGGTCGCGACCTCAATCGCCAGCTCCTACTTCCTGCGCAATCCGCGCGCCTGGACGCTCTCCGCCAAGTTCGATTTCTAAGGCTCGCCTCCCGGCGCACGGCGCGCTGACAGTTTGCTCACCCCAGGGGCGACGGATTCGAGTCGCGCTTCGCCCTCTCTTTTTACCCCCACCCCATGCCCACTCCTCGTCCCTCGCTCCACTCGCGGGCCCTCGCCGCTGCTTGGCTCCTCGCCGCGTGTCCGCTCACCACCTCCGCCCAAGCGCTCCCTACGCCGCCTCCCGCCACCGCCGCCGGCTCCACCAAGGAGGAGCCTCTCGTGCTCTCCCCCTTCGAGGTCGGCTCCGACAGCGAGCGCGGTTACCAATCCACCGCCATCCTCCAGGGCGGTCGTGGCAAGATCGACCTCGCCGATGTCGCCGGGCAAGTGCAGGTCTTCACCAAAGATTTTCTCGACGACATCGGCGCCACCACGACCGACGAAGCGTTCCTCTTCTCGGCGACGACCCAGACGTATTTCGACAACGTGAACGGCAACGGCGATTCGCGCCCCGGTTCGCGCAACGTCGCCGACGACTCCGGCAATTCCCGCGGCCTCGGCAACGTGGACAAGACGCGCAATTATTTCCGCACAACAATCGATGCCGACTCCTACAACACCGAGCGCTTCAGCCTCGTGAGCGGCGCCAACGCCGTGCAGTTCGGTCTCGGTGGCTCCGCCGGCACCGCCGAGAGTTCCTCCGGCCGCGCCAACCTCACTCGCAATCGCCAAAAGCTCTCCCTCCGCGCCGATAGCTACGGCTCCGAGCGCACCGTGCTCGACCTTAGCCAAGTCATCATCCCACGGAAACTCGCGCTCCGCCTCGCTACCCTGCGCGAGAACAAAGAGTTTTTCATCCGGCCGGGCTACGAGGAAAACCGCCGCGCGTTTCTCGCCGCGACCTATCAGCCCTTCAAAAACACCACGCTCCGCCTCGAGGGTGAATACGTCCACCGCCGCGACGCGCGCCCTCCGACCACCATGGCCCGCGACAACGGCTACTTGCACTGGCTCGCCTCCCAACGCGCCGGCAATCCCCAGTCCTACCTCAACCGCGCCGCCACCGCCGCCACCGCCGGCCGGCCTCCCGCGCCCACCTTCACCCTCGGTGACGGCACCACGCGCGCCTACGCCTTCAGCACCAAGAGCCAGCTCTTCGTGCTCCCGCAAAACGCCGATCCGGCGTTCGTGAATTTCCAGGACGTCCGCAACACCGTCTTCGTTAACATCGCTGACGGCGCCGCCACATCCGGCAATACCCAGACCCTTCTCGACCCCGGCCTCCCGTGGGAGGCGAGCACCGCTGGCTGGGGACGCCTCAATTTCCGCCGCAGCCGCAACGTCACCGCCACGCTCGAGCAGCGCCTCGCGCGCACGACCTTCGTCGAGATCGGCTACTCATTTGAATCCTACCGCAACCAAACCGCCCAACTTTTCGCCAACAACGCCTACGACATCCTCGTCGATCTTAACCGCTTTCTGCCCGACGGCGTGACCGCCAACCCGCTCTACGGCCGCCCCTATCTCGAATCCAATCGCTCCACCGGCCAGGGCAACTGGGCCAATTTCGCCGTGCACCAAGCCCGCGCCGTCGGCACGCACGAGCAAAATTTCACGCGCAACCCCGGCTGGACCCGCCACCTCGGCCTCCACCGCCTCGGCGTCTTCGCCAGCTACGAAGACTCCGTCACCTACACCCTCGCTCAGCTCCGCAATCTCATCATCGGCAAACCGAGTTTTCTCTCCGCCGCCGCGCAGAGCAATCCCCTCAGCATCGAGCGCGAGATTTACCTGCGCCAATATCTCCCGGCCTTCGGCAGCACCGCCGACCCGGGCGCCTACGGCCTCGCCGCGCCCACTGCTTACGGCGATCTGATGGAGACGCTCTGGTTCACGACCGCCACCGGTGAACGCTTCGGCGTCACCTCTTTCGAAAATCCCGTCGGTGGCGTCGGCACCGCCCCCTCGGCCAATCACCTCCAACGCGGTTCGCTCGCCGGCAGCACCTCCAGTGTGTTTTTCAAAAACCACCTCGTCGCCAATATCGGCGTGCGCTACGACCGCGTGCGCAATTCGAACTTCGGCTCCTTCCAACCGATACTCACCGAAGGTCCGATCACGCCGCAGAATCCCCTCGGCACCGGCTACCGCGCCTACGCCGATTTCCGCGAAAAAGAACCCGCGTCCGTCTGGACTCCCTACCGCTCCGCCACGCGTTGGAACTACGGCTTCGTCGTCCGCCCGCCGTGGCTCCGACGCTGGGTCTCCCTCGGCTACGACTACTCGCGCAACGCCTCGCTCAACGAAGTCGCCGTCGTCCGCGATGTCACCGGTGCCGTCGTCGAGCCCAACTACGGTGAATCCCACGAATACTCCGTGCGCCTCCGCCTCCTCGACGACCGCCTCAACTTCAAGGTGAACTATTTCAATTCCCTCAATCGCAACACCACCCTCGCCGACTCCGGCCTGCGGCAAAACCTGATCAACTTCGAACAGCGACTCTACCTCAACGACCCCACCTACCCGATCAACCCGCTCTTCGTCGAAACGCGTAACCCGCTCCCCGCCGATTTCCGCCTCCCCGGCGATCGCAACAGCAAGGGCATCGAACTCGAGGCCACGTTCAACCCCACGCGCCGCTGGCGAATCTTCGCCAACGCCGGCCGCACCGAGACCGAGATCGACGACCTTTCCACGCAGCCGTGGTATGATTACCTCAACGCGAAACTCGCCACGTGGCGCGCCTACCGCGGCGATTGGTCCACCGCCACCTACGACGCCACGCGCACCGTCGAAGCCGCCCACTCGCAGCTCATTCAGGGCCCCCTCGACGACATTCAGGCGAGCCTCGGCAACCCCGGCGGCAATTCCCAGACGTGGCGCGCCAACCTCGTCGCCACGCACAGCTTTACCGAGGGCCGCTTGAAGGGCGCCTCCGCGTCCTTGAATTTCCGTTACCGCGGACCGAGCGTCGTCGGCTTCCCGAACAAAATCGACGCCAAGGGACGCACCCGCACCGACCGCGACAATCCCTATTACTCCGAGCGCTACGTCCTCACCGGCCTGATGGCCAACTACCGTTTCCGCGGTTTCGCCGGCTCCTCCTGCCGCGTGCAGCTCAACGTCAACAATGTCTTCAACACGAACCGCGTTTTCGTTTCGCGCACCTTCGCTAACGGCGCCCCTCGCAACTACGGCCGCCAAGCCGGCCGCGAGTTCCTCCTCTCTCTCGACATCGAGCGCTGACGGACGTTGTTGAACGATCTCGCCCCGCGAACCTTGCCTCGGCCGAGCTGAAATCGTCTGCTTCCCGCATGGTCCCGTCCTCTCCCCTGCGCCCCGTCTCGCCGCCCGCGCAGGCCCCGTTTCACCTGATGACCAAACCCATCGGGTCGCGGTGCAACCTCGACTGCAGCTACTGTTTCTACCTCGAAAAAGAAAAACTCTACCCCGACAGCGGCGGCCTGCGCATGACTCCTGCCGTTTTGGAAACCTACGTGCGGGACTATATTGCAGCCCAGCCCGGCCCCGTCGTTAGTTTCGGATGGCAAGGCGGCGAACCCACGCTGCTCGGCGTGGAGTTTTTCGAAACCGCCGTCGCGCTCCAGCAGCGCAACGCCAACGGCAAGACCGTTGAAAACGCGTTCCAGACCAACGGCGTCCTCCTCGACAACCGCTGGGGCGAATTTCTCGCGCGCCACAAATTTCTCGTCGGTCTGAGTCTCGACGGCCCCGCGCACCTTCACGATGCCTACCGCGTCGACCGCGGCGGTCAGCCGACCTTCGATCGCGTGATGGCCGGACTCGCCGTCCTGAAAAAACACCGCGTCGATTTCAACACGCTCACCACCGTCCATCGCAAAAACGCTCCTCACGCCCTCGAGGTCTACCGCTTCCTCCGCGAAGTCGGCTCCGGTTACCTGCAGTTTATTCCCATCGTGGAACGCGACGCCTCCTCCACCGAAAACGGCCTCTGGCTCGCGCCTCCGCCCGACCACGAGGACGCCGCCGCGCTCGACAGCCAAGTCACCCCTTGGAGCGTGCGCCCGATGGAGTTCGGCGAATTTCTCACGCGCATTTTTGACGAGTGGATGCAACGGGACATCGGCCGCGTCTACGTGCAGCAATTCGACGCCGCCCTCGCCAACTGGTCCGGCGCACCCGCCGGCGTCTGTGTTTTTTCCAAAGACTGCGGCCGCGCCCTCGCCGTGGAGCACAACGGCGACGTCTACTCCTGCGACCACTACGTCTACCCGCGCTACAAACTCGGCAACTTGATGAACACCGCCCTCGGCGAGCTCGTCGACACCCCGCAACAGCGCGCCTTCGGCTCCGCGAAATCCGCCACACTGCCGCGCTACTGCCGGGAGTGTCCCGTGCGTTTCGCGTGCCACGGCGAGTGCCCGAAACACCGTTTCCTCAAAACTCCCGACGGCGAGCCCGGCCTCAACTACCTCTGCGCCGGCTACAAAAAGTTCTTCACGCACATCGACTCGCCGATGCGCACGATGTCCGCCCTCCTCGCCTCCGGCCAGGCCCCCGCCCACCTCATGCGCCTCCCCCGCGCCCAGTGGCTCCCGTCACGTCTCGCCTCGAAACGCCGCGCCTGAAATCGCCACTCACTCGTCGACCCACCGAACCTCTGACTCGGTGGCCGCAGGCCGTTGCCGGACGACCATCAATCCATCCGCTGCTGGCGTAAGTTGTCGGCGTTAGTTTGCCTCGCCGAGCCGGGGAAATCCTGTTTGCTCACCGCCGATGGATACTCCCGACCTGCACGCCGCCGTCCGTGATGGCTCGCTCGCGAAACTGCCCGCCTCCGCTCTCACCGTCGCGCACCTCACCGCGCGTAATGCCGCCGGCAACACGCCCCTCCACCTCGCCGCCAAGCTCGGACGCCTTCCCGACCTGCCGCCCTCGGTCCTGACCGACGAAAGCTTGGCCGTTAAAAACGACGCCGGCTACACCCCGCTCCACCATGCGGCCCTCGGCGGCCATCTCGACCAGATCCCCGCGACGCTCCTCAACGCCGATTCGCTTTCGGCCCGCAGCAACGCCGGCTACACCGTTTTTCACCTGGCCGCCGCCCAGGGAACCCTCGCGCAACTACCGACCGGCCTCGTTTCGGCAGAAGTCGTCCTCCGCAAGACCGACGTCGGCAACACGCTCCTCCATGAAGCGGCCGAAAACGGCACGCTCGACCGCCTCCCCGCGCAATTTATCACCGCCGAGAATATCGTGCAGAAGAATCTCGGCGGCGAGACCGTGCTGCACGTCGCGGCATTCAACGGCCACCTCGGCCAAATCCCCGTGGCGCTGCTCACCAACGCCTGTCTCCGTGAAACCACGAGCGCCGGCGATACGGTCTTCCATGCCGCCGCCATTTCGGGCCACCTCGAGCAAATCCCGGGCGAATTTCTCACCCACGACAACCTCGTCATCTCTAGCAAGACCGGCTTCACCGCGATCCACGCGGCCGCCGAAACCGGGCAGCTGAAAAAGATTCCCGCCGACCAGCTCACCCCCGATCTCCTGCTGACCCGCAACGACAACGGTGATACCCCGCTGCACGCCGCCGCCTACGAAGGCCACCTCGATCAGCTCCCGCCCGGAGCGCTCAACAGCGAGCGAGTCCTGACCCGCAACTACGACGGCCTCACCGTCGAAGAGCTCGCCCGCGACCGCGGCCACTACGAACAAATCCCGCTCGCGGCGCGCCCGAAAGCGATGAATCCGGTGCGCCGTTTCTTTCGCAATCTCGGCCGCTCGCGCGCCCCGTTCTAAGCCGCGCCGAGCGCCATCTGCGCCCGCTCTCCGACAGATTTTTCGCCGGTTTCCTGAGGTCTCGCCCGCGTCGCTCCGCGTCATCGTGCACTTTCGCCTTTCCCTCGGCAGGCCGCGTGCTTGACTCTGCGGCCCTGTCCACTCGGGCAGCTCACGTCTCGTTCCGTTCTCCTATTGCATCTGTTTTCCGCATGAACACCACCATCAGCGCCATCACCGCCCGCGAAATCATCGACTCCCGTGGTAATCCCACGGTCGAGGTAGATGTTAAACTTGCCTCCGGCCACTTCGGCCGCGCCGCCGTTCCCTCCGGTGCCTCCACCGGCGAGCACGAAGCCATCGAGCTCCGCGACGGCGACAAAGCCCGCTACGGCGGCAAGGGCGTCCAGAAGGCCGTCGGCAACGTGAAGGGCAAGATCGCCCCCGCGCTCCTCGGCTTCGATGCCTTCGACCAAACCGGCGTCGACGCCGCGATGATCAAACTCGATGGCACCAAGACCAAGGCCAAGCTCGGCGCCAACGCCATTCTCGGCGTCTCCCTCGCCACCGCCAAAGCCGCCGCCTCCGCCGCCGGCGTTCCCCTTTACAAATACATCGGCGGCCCGAACGCCAAGGTCCTCCCGGTTCCGTTGATGAACATCATGAACGGCGGCGCGCACTCCGACGCTCCGATCGACTTCCAAGAGTTCATGATCGTCCCGAAGAACTTCAACTCGTTCTCCGAGGCCCTCCGTGCCGGCGCCGAAGTCTTCCACTCCCTCAAGAAGGTCCTCAAGTCCAAGGGCCTCCAAACCGCCGTCGGTGACGAAGGCGGCTTCGCCCCGAACCTCGCTTCCACCACCGACGCTCTCGACGCCATCGCCGAGGCCGTGAAGGGTGCCGGCTACAAACTCGGCAAGGACATCTTCCTCGCCCTCGACGTCGCCTCTTCCGAATTCTACGTGAAGGAAAAGAAGACCTACGTCTTCAAGAAATCCGACCAACGCTCCTTCACCGGTGACGAATTCGTCGCCTACTACAAGGACCTCTGCGCCAAATACCCGATCGTCTCCATCGAAGACGGCTGCGCCGAAAACGATTGGGTCACCTGGAAGAAGCTCACCGACGCCATCGGCTCCAAGGTCCAGCTCGTCGGCGACGATCTCTTCGTCACCAACGTCGAGTTCCTCAAGAAGGGCATCGAGACCGGCACCGCCAACTCGATCCTCGTGAAGGTGAACCAAATCGGTTCCCTCACCGAGACCCTCGACTCCATCGAGCTCGCCCAGAAGAACAAATACACGACCATCATCTCTCACCGCTCCGGCGAGACCGAGGACGTCACCATCGCCGACATCGCTGTCGCCACCAACGCCGGCCAGATCAAGACCGGTTCAGCCTCCCGCACCGACCGCGTCGCGAAATACAACCAGCTCCTCCGCATCGAAGAAGAGCTCGGCGCTTCCGCGATCTACGGCGGTCGCCTCTAATCAGCCCTCAACGGCAAACTTCTCAGGCCGGGCCCCGCGCCCGGCCTTTTTTGTGTCGTCCGACGGAACCCCGGGCTCGCTTCGCCGTTCCGAAGATTGCACTCAAGCCCGCCTCCGTCTCCACTCCTGCCCATGACCGCTCGCCTCTTCACTCTCGCGCTCCTCGCCGCCGGCTACTCGTTCGCAGCCGAGGAGGAGCCCGCCAAACGCACCACCGCCAAGGAGGCCATGCGCGCAAAGCTGATCGAAGACGCCAAGAAACAACCCGCCAAACCCTCGCCGGCATCCGCGGGCCCGACAAAGGCCGCGCCAACAACCCCGGCCGCGACACCTCCACCCAACAAAGGCACCGCGACCAGCACCGCCCCCAAGCCCGCGGAATCGACCGCCGAAACCACCACCCCGGTCGATCCCACCACCATTCTCCCCAAGATCGAAGTGAATCGCGGCAAGATTCACCCGTTGGCCCGCGAGCTCTTCGAGAAAGAGCGCGAAATCGCCCGTGAGAAAGAACTCACCAAGCCCAGCGAGTTGGATAAGGCCCTCAACAATCCCAAAGTCTCGATCCCCCTCTTCGGCGGCCAGTCCACGTCCTCCCGCGCCTCCATCGCCAGTGAACGCACCGCTTTACTCGAAGCCGAGGCCGACCTGATCGAGGAAATCGGCCGCGCCCGCACCAAGGAGCAGAAGGCCGAACTTCGGAAACAACTCGACGAACTGAAAAAAGTCCGCCGCGACCTCGAACACGCGATCCGCTAATCCGCCACGTCGTCTTCCTCACTCGCCAACAACGCGTCGAGCAGTCCCGCCAGCGTATCCGTAAATTCCTGTCGGCGGGCGTGCTTCAGCACATACCCGATGGCGCCCAACGCCTGAAACCGCCGGATCGTCCCCACTTCGTTATGGGAGGTCACCACGATCACTGCGGCGGTCGGATCGATTTCGAGCATCCGGGCCAATGCCTGCGCCCCGCACATCAGCGGCATATTGACGTCGAGCAACACCACGGAAGGCCGGTGTTCCTGAAAGACCCGCACGGCCTCTTCGCCGTCGCACGCCTCGCAGATTTTCGTGACGCCCAATAGATTTAGAATCACCCGCAGGTAGGCGCGCACATGGGCCTCGTCGTCGACGACGAGCGCGCTGAGCGTCCCCCGCTCGGAAATAGCGGGCGCAATCGGTGCCAAACGCATTTCAATGGTTTCCATGCTCCGGCAATCGGCCGAATCTCGCCCAACTTTAGCAGATCTCTTTCCCCAAACACCCCGGCCCCTCTGCGCAAACGAGCTCCGCCCGTGCTCCGGTCAACCGGCAGCACCTCACGGCTCGCCCGCTTCGGCGCTATCCACCGCCGAATCGTCGAGTTCGTCCAACGCCTCCGCCAGCGCCTTCAGGGCCTGCGGCTGAGGGCTGTGCTTCAGAATATACGCCGTCGCGCCGAGCTTCACGCACTCTGTCACCGTCTTCATCGAGCTTTGTGACGACATCATGATCACCGGCGGTCGAAACCGTTCGCGCTGGAGGGTCGCCAAGACTTCGAGTCCGCTCATCAGCGGGAGATTGATATCGAGCATCACCAATTCGGGCCGGTGCAACGCGATCATCGCCAGCGCCTGTGTCCCGTCCGCAGCCTCCCAAGTCGTTTCAATGCCGAGTTTCTTCAGCAACAGCCGCACGTAAACCCGCACATGCGCTTCATCGTCGACAATCAATGCGCTCGTGGGCCGTGCCATGGTTAACACCCTATCGGCACAAAATCGATGCCCGCAAGATTTCTGATGTCCGCCGATCTACTCCGCCCGCACGATATAGCCGCGTAGATATTCGCTCTCCATCATCGTCACGAGCACCGGATGATCCTCCGGCTGGTGGCTCCACTCGACCACGCGCACTTTCCGTTTCGCATCGGTCGCCGCATCCGCGATCACGCTGCGAATTTCCGCGTCCTGCATATGGTGTGAACACGTGTAGGTCGCGAGAATGCCGCCGGGCGCGAGCCGCTGCAGCGCGCGCAAATTGATCTCCTTGTAGCCGCGCAACGCCCCTTCGAGTGCGCTCTTCGACTTCGCGAACGGCGGCGGATCGAGCACGATCACGTCCCACAGCCCGTCGCCCGCGCGCACCGGGTCGTTGAACCAATCGAAGACATTCGCCACGACAAACCGCGCCGTCCCCGCTACGCCATTTTGCTCGGCATTGCGTTTGGCCCCGCCGATCGCGTCGAACGCGCTGTCGAGCCCGAGCACCTCTTTCGCACCCGCGCGCGCCGCATGCAGGGCAAACGCGCCCTGGTTGCAAAAAGCGTCGAGCACCCGCTTGCCCGCACAATACTTCGCGACCGCTGCGTGCTGCGGGCGCTGGTCCAAATAAAACCCGGTCTTCTGCCCGGTCTGCAAATCGAGCCAGTAGTCGAAACCGTCGATCGTCACCCAGCGCGGCTCCCACGTGTTTCCCGAGCGGGTGTGCACCTCCATCGGCAGCCCTTCGAGGCGTCGGATGGGCGCATCGTTGCGAAAGATAATCTCTGCCGGCTTTACGACATCCGCGAGCACATCGCCGACGAGCGACGCCCGTTTCTCCATCGCCGCCGTCTGAATCTGCACCACCAGCGCATCGCCAAACTGGTCGACCACCAAGCCCGGCAAATCGTCGGACTCCGACCACACAAGGCGACGGTTCGAGCCTGCCGCACGGCGCGCCACCGCCCGCTCGATCGCACCGCGCAGAAACGCTCCGTTCAACGCTGCGCGCTCGCGGCTGAAGCGGCGCCAGATGATCTGCGACTTCGAGTTGTAGATGCCACTGCCGAGAAATCGGTCGGCGCGGTCCCGGCATTCCACCACTTCACCATCGTTTTCAGCCGGCAGCAGCGCCTCGACTTCATTGGCAAACACCCACGGATGTCCGCTGAGGACGCGAGGCTTGGCGTTGGGTTTGAGTTTGAGTGTAGGAGTGCTGGCCACTGCGCCACCCTTGCGGGTTCACGCCGCGCCGCGACGAAAAAATTCTCCCGCTCAAAGATCGTCGTCGCCGCCTTCCGTCAGTCCACCCTCCCGTGGTGTCGGCAAAGCCATGATGACCCCGAGTGCGAACACGAGAGCCAGATAGACCGCAATGCACAGGATTGCTTTCATACCTGCGAGATCGGCACCTTTTTCGAAAACTGAAACACTCTTTTGCCATGCCCGCCTACTCCCCCACCCCTCTGGCCAAAAAACTCGGTTTCAAGGAAGGCACCCGCTACCTCCTCATCGCCCCGCCGGCCGACTTCGAGCGCGCGATCGCCGCCAAGCCCGCCTCTGCGGTCGCCGTGCCACCGCGCGCCGCCGAGGCCGATCTCATTATTTTCTTCGCCGCCGATCTCAAAACGCTCACCTCGCACCTCCCCGCTCTCATCAAAAAACTCCCGCCCACCGGCGCGCTCTGGATCGCCTGGCCCAAACTCGCGAGCGGCGTCGCCACCGATCTGCGCGACGGCGTCGTGCGCACCACGCTCCTCGCCACTGGTCTCGTCGATATCAAGGTCTGCTCCGTCTCCGACACCTATTCCGGACTGAAATTCGTGCGCCGCGTGAAGGACCGGTGACGACAACGTGAACGGCTCGCGGTCTACCGTGCGCCCGTCGCCACCGGCTCAACCGTCCGCAAATACATCCAGATGGCTTTGAGTTCCACGTCGGTCATTTGCCCAAACACCGCGGGCATCACCGGGTCGATCTTCGAACCGTCCGGCCGCCGCCGCTCGCGCAAGGCCCGCAAAAAATCAGCCTCCGTCCACTTCGCGAGTCGGCCGCTCGAATGAGGCGTGAGATTCGAAGCCGCCGGCCAATCGGGTGGGCCAATATCGATCTTGCCGCCCGAGAAATTGGGACCGTGGCAGCCGATACAGCCGACCGCGAGATAGCGCCCATAGTCGACGGTGACACCCGGCACCACCTGCGCGGCCTTGACGTTGGCATGATCAATTTGCTCCGCCGCCAACTTGATCTTCCCCACCGCCGTCAAAACCCGCGCCACCGGCCCCAGCGTGATCGGCACGCGCTCACGATCCACCGGTTTGACCGACTTGAGGTAGGCGAGGAGCGCCCCGAAATCGTCGTCCGACAAATTCGCGTATTCATACGACGGCATCAAAAACAGCCCGCGCCCATCGCGCGCGATTCCATGGCGAATCGCCCGGACAAAATCCTCGTCGTTCCAGTCCGCCGCGAGCCCGCCGCGACCACGCGTAAGGTTGGAGCCATAGATTTTCCCCATCGCCCCGTCTTCGACGACCCTGTTGCCGCCGAGATCTCCGCCGTGACAGTCGCGACAGCCGCGCACCGTGGCGACGTGTTCGCCGCGTGTGATTGCCGCTGAGTCGGTGGGCACACGTGGAGCCGCCACGCGCACCGCGTAACTTCGGTTGAGTTTGGCGTTGCTTGCAAAATAGGTCGTTGCCGCCGCGATCACGGCGAGACCGAGTATTCCGGCCAGTCCATAAGCCAGTCCTTTCAGAATTTTCATGGGGTAAGGGGGGTGCGCAAAAGCGCCAAACTTCGCGCTGCGCCGCAAACCCAAACCTGCTCGCTCGCTCCGCCGCCGCGAACTTCGCACTTCCCTCGCCTCCCCATTCCCGTTTCCTTCGACCCTTCCGCCATGTCGCCCGCCCAAGAAATCGCCCGCCGCCGCACCTTCGCGATCATTTCGCACCCCGACGCGGGTAAGACCACGCTCACGGAAAAATTCCTGCTCTACGGGAACGCCATCCACCTCGCCGGCACCGTCACCGCCCGCAAAAACCAACGCGCCACCGCCTCCGACTGGATGGAGCTCGAAAAACAGCGCGGCATTTCGATCTCCTCGACCGTCCTCCAATTCGACTACGCGGGTTGCGCGGTCAACCTCCTCGATACTCCCGGTCACAAAGATTTTTCCGAAGACACCTACCGCGTCCTCACCGCCGTCGACGCTGTCGTGATGGTAATCGATGCCGCCAAGGGCATTGAATCGCAGACCCGCAAACTCTTCGAAGTCTGCCGCCGTCGCGGCGTGCCGATCTTCACGTTCATGAACAAGTGCGACCGCCCCACGCGCAACGCACTCGAACTCCTCGACGAACTCGAAACCGTTCTCGGCCTCCAATCCTCGCCGGTGATCTGGCCCCTCGGGAACGGCCCGACGTTTCGCGGCGTGTTCGACCGGCGCACCCGCGAGGTCCACCTCTTCGAACGCACGCCCGGCGGCAAATTCCAGGCCCCCGTCAACGTCACCTCGTTACAAGATCCCGTCGTCCGCGAGAAACTCGACGACTACACCTTCGACCAAGTCACGGAGCAGCTCGCCATGCTTGACGGCGCCGGCCACCCCTTCGACCTCGCCGCCGTCCGCGCGGGCCAACAAACCCCCGTCTACTTCGGCAGCGCCGTTAACAACTTCGGTATCCAACTCCTCTTGGACGGCTTCCTCAAAGACTCGATCCCGCCGCAGCCGCACAAATCCGTCTCGATCGCCAATCCGAAAGCGAAAATCGAAAACTGGACCGTCCCGGTCGACCATCCGAAGTTCTCCGCCTTCGTCTTCAAGATTCAGGCCAACATGGATCCGAAGCACCGCGACCGCATCGCCTTCGTGCGCATTTGCTCCGGCAAATTCGAGCGCGACATGACGGTCATTCACCAGCGCACCGGCCGCACGATGCGCCTCTCGTCGTCGCAAAAACTTTTCGGCCAGGAGCGCGAGACCGTGGACGTCGCCTGGCCCGGCGACGTCATCGGCCTCGTCGGCCACGACTCCCTCGGCATCGGCGACACCCTCACCGAAGACAAGGCCATCGCCTACGACGAGATCCCGCGCTTCCCACCGGAGGTCTTCACCTTCATCGCCAATCCCAGCCCCGCCGACGCGAAAAAATTCCGCGCCGGTCTCGAACAGCTCCTCCAGGAAGGCGTCGTCCAGTCGATCACCCTCCGTGCTGGCATGACGACTTCCACGCTCCTCGCGGCCGTCGGCGTCCTCCAATTCGAAGTGGTCCAATGGCGCCTCCAAGCCGAATACGGCGCCGAGTCGCGCCTCGATCCTGCGCCGTGGAGCCTCATGAAGTGGCTCGCTCCCGCCGATCCCACTCAGAAACTTCCCGACACCTCGCGTTTCCTCACCCCCAGTGGCGTGGCCTACGGCACCGACAAACTCGGCCAACCCGTCGGCCTCTTTCCCAACGAGTGGACGCTGCGCTACTTCACAGAGAAGAACGCCGACGTTAAGCTCCACGACCTGCCGCTGGAGCAGACGAAGAGCTAGGCTCAGCCAACGTGTGCGCATCTGGCGCATCGCCGCGCCAAAGTGAAAAAACTGGGAGCCAACCGTGGCTCCAATCAGCCAAGAAAAAAGCCGGCATCGCAGATGCGACGCCGGCTCTTGAGAAGGTAGTCTGAGTAAGGAACGCTCGTCAGATGGCGGCGTCGCCGCGCTCGTCGGTGCGGATGCGCACCACGCCTTCGAGCGGAAGCACGAAGACTTTGCCGTCACCGATCTTGCCGGTCTTGGCCGAGGCCACGATCGCGTCGATCGCTTTGCCGACGGCGTCGTCGGTCACAGCGATTTCGATTTTCACCTTGGGCAGAAAATCGACGGTGTATTCGCTGCCGCGGTAGATTTCGGTGTGCCCTTTTTGGCGGCCGAAACCCTTAACCTCGGTGACGGTCATGCCTTCGACACCGACTTCGGCGAGGGCAGTTTTTACTTCTTCGAGTTTGAACGGCTTGATGATGGCGATAATGAGTTTCATGAGATGTATAGGCTAAGTTGAGAGTGCGCTCAGGACTTGGATTCGTAGATGTAACCTTCTTCGCCGTGGTCGCTGAGGTCGAGACCTTCCTGCTCCGCTTCCACGGTCGGACGGAGGCCGATGACCGCCTTGATGACGTAGGCGATGATCACCGTGGCGACGACCGAGAGGATCAGCGTCAGGCCGATGGCCTTGACTTGTTCGAGCCAGAGGGTCTTGCCCACGACATCTTTCAAATTCGTGCTGAGGTTGGCGTTGACTGCCGGCGTCGCGAAAATGCCGGTGAGAAACGCGCCGAGCGTGCCGCCCACTGCGTGGACGCCGAAGGTGTCCAGCGCGTCGTCATAGCCAAGCATCGCTTTGAGCTTCGTCACGGCGAAGAACGGGATCGCGCCGGCGAGGATGCCGACCCACATCGCGGAGGTGGTGTCGATGAATCCGCAGGCAGGGGTCACGACGACGAGACCGGCGACCACACCGGAGCAGAAGCCGAGCACCGAGGCCTTCTTGCGGACGATGTATTCGAGCAGAGCCCACGTGAAGGCGGCGGCGCCGGTGGCGAGCGTAGTGGTCGTGAAGGCGTTGGCGGCGACACCGTCGGCGGCGACGGCCGAGCCGGCGTTGAAGCCATACCAGCCCACCCAGAGCATACCGGTGCCGACCATACAGAGCACGAGGCTGTGCGGAGGCATCGGGGTTTTGCCGAAGCCGAGACGCTTGCCGACTATCATACAGAGGATCAGTGCCGACCAACCGGAAGACATGTGCACCACCGTGCCGCCCGCGAAGTCGATCGCCTTGATCGTCGCGCCGGCGTTCCACACGCCGTTCATGAAGCCGGTGACGCCCCACACCATGTGGGCCAGCGGGAAGTAAACGAGGAACATCCACGCCGTCATGAAGAGGATCACGGCCGAGAATTTCATGCGCTCGGCGATCGCACCGACGATCAGCGCCGGGGTGATGATCGCGAACATCATCTGATACATCGAGAAGACGTTTTGGGAGACCCAGAACGCGTAGTCGGTGTTCGGAGCGCTATCGACGCCCTTCATGAAGAAGAACTCGGAGCCGCCGAGGAAGGGGCTGTTGAAGCTCTTGCCGAACACGAGGCTGTAACCGAAAGCCCACCACAAAATCGTGACGAGACCGGCGAGCCCGAGGCACTGCGCCATGACGGAGAGCACATTCTTCGTGCGGACCAAACCGCCGTAGAAGAGTGCGAGACCCGGCAGCGTCATGAAGAGCACGAGCGCCGCGCTCGTCATCATCCACGCATTGTGACCGGGACCGGCGACATTGACCGAAGGCGTCGTGAGACCGGCCGGAATGTTGCCTTTGGCATCCTTGAGGGCCGCGCTCGGATCACCGTTGCCGATGTAGGCTTCCAAACCGGCAATGCGCTGCTCGAGCGTGGGTGCGGGTGGAGGCGGTGGCGTGGCAGCCGCAGGCGCAGCGGCCTGGGCGAACGCAGACACAGTGGCCAGCAAGGCCAGACATGCCGCGAGGAGCGAGCGAAGGGGCGTGATTCGGAGGGTGTTCATATTTTTAGGACGCGACCACCTATGAGCAAAATAGATGCCGCGCATGAAACTCATGCGAAATTTTCCAAGAAATTATGACAACCCCGCGCTTATGCCGCAGCGCCTGCGAGATACATCATTCGCACAAGTGCACCACACCGGGACATCGTGCCATCCGCCCGCCATGCCAACCTCTCACCCAAACGCGCGAAGAAGGCCACGTGCTCCAGTCACTGCACTGCCGCCACAGCCAGCCTCGGTTTCCAACCTTCCCAAACGTTAGACGAGTTCCCGTGGCTAAACCACCACGGCCGTTGCCGCAGCCGTCGCTCCGCTCACGACAATAAAAAAGCCGGACCTGTGAAGGTCCGGCTCAGCAAAGCGAAAGTGCCCTTGCGATCGATCAGACCGCCGCCTCACCGCGTTCGTCGGTGCGGATGCGCACGACTTCTTCCAACGGCAGAACAAAGACCTTACCGTCGCCGATCTTCCCGGTTTTGGAAGCCTTCACAATGGTATCGACCGCCTTTGCCGCCGCCTCGTCGGCCACGGCGACCTCGATTTTCACCTTCGGCAGGAAATCGACGGTATACTCGCTGCCACGGTAAATCTCGGTGTGCCCCTTCTGCCGACCGAAGCCTTTGACTTCCGTTACAGTCATACCCTCGACGCCGGCTTCGGCGAGCGCCTCCTTCACTTCCTCGAGCTTAAAGGGCTTAATGATGGCGATGATGAGTTTCATGCGATTGCGTGGATTGAGGCTATGCTTGGTTTAGATTTCCCGCCGACATGCGCAAGCAATGTTCAAGCGCCGACCGGCGGAGAGAAGAATTTTTTCTGCGGTGAACAACACGCACGATTGCGTCTGTCCCACCAACTTTAGCAGAGCCTATGCCAAGCCCGGTGCCACGAACCTCTCCCGCCCAGCTGATCCGAAGGGCGCCGTGAAAAACGACGCACTTCGGCAAACGTCCCCTTACTCCGGCATCACCGTCGCGATGTGCAGCTCTTTGAGCTGCTTCGCCGTGACGGGTGTCGGGCTCTGGGCCATGAGATCCTGGCCCTTTTGCGTCTTCGGAAACGCGATCACGTCGCGAATGCTCGTCGTGCCGCAAAGCAGCGCGCACATGCGATCGAGCCCGAAGGCGATGCCACCGTGCGGCGGAGCGCCGTAAGTAAACGCCTTCAGCATGTAGCCGAAACGGCTCTCCACCACGTCGGCCGGGATCTTGAGCACGTCTTCGAAGACTTTCTTCTGCATCGCCGGCTGGTGAATGCGGATCGAGCCGCCGCCGAGTTCCATGCCGTTGAGCACAACGTCGTAGTGCTGGCCGCGCACCTTCTTCGGATCGGTATCGAGATATTGCGCGTCTTCCGCGACCGGCGCGGTGAACGGATGGTGCGTCGCCACGTAGCGGTTCTCCACTTCGTCGTGACTCATCAGCGGAAAATCGATCACCCAAAGGAATTTCCAGTCGTCGTGGCGGATAGTCATCTTGCCGCGTTTCACGAGCAACTGCGCCGCTTCGAGTCGCAGACGCCCGAGGATCGCGCACGCCTTTTCCCACGGCGCCGCCGCGAAAAAGATGATGTCACCCTCGCCGATGCCGAGCTTCGCCGTGAGTTCGGCTTTCTCGGCGTCGGAGAAGAATTTCACGATCGGCGATTTCCATTCGCCGCCTTCGATTTTGATGAAGGCGAGCCCCTTCGCGCCGAGCGATTTCGCGATGTCCTCGAGATTCTTGAGTTCGCCCTGGGTAAGATCGGCGAGGCCCTTGGCGTTGATCGCCTTGATCACGCCGCCATTGGCGACCGTCGACTGAAACACCTTGAACGAGGAATTCCGGAAGGTCTCCGAGAAATCCACGAGTTCGAAGCCGAAGCGCACGTCGGGCTTGTCGACGCCGAAACGGTTCATCGCGTCGTGAAACGGCATGCGCGGGAACGGCGTCGGGATGTCCGTGCCGAGCACGTCTTTCCAGAGCTTTTTCAGCATGCCTTCGAACAGCGCGTAGATGTCTTCGCGCGTCACGAACGAGGCCTCGACGTCGACCTGCGTGAATTCCATCTGGCGGTCCGCACGCAAATCCTCGTCGCGGAAACAGCGCGCGATTTGGAAATATTTTTCCACGCCCGCCACCATCAGGATTTGTTTGAACTGCTGCGGCGACTGCGAGAGTGCGTAGAACTGACCGGCGTGAATGCGCGACGGCACGAGATACTCGCGCGCGCCTTCCGGCGTGCTCTTAAACAGCGCCGGCGTCTCCACCTCTATGAATTCCTGGGAGTCGAAATAGTCGCGGATGGACTTCGCGGCCTTGTGGCGCACCTGAAGATTCTTCCGCATCTTCGGACGGCGCAGGTCGAGATAGCGGTAGGTGAGGCGTAGATCCTCGTTCACCTTGTCGCCGCCGACATCGTCGAGCGGGAACGGCGGCGTGTCGGAAATATTGTGGATCGCCAGCTCGGAGGCGACGACCTCGACCTCACCGGTCGGCAGGTTCTTATTTTCGGTGCCCTCGGGGCGGCGCACGACTTTGCCCACGATGCCGATGACCGACTCCGGCTTCAGGTGTTTGAGCTGCTCGCCGAGCTGCGCATTGTCGCGGGGCTCGAGCTGAATCTGCGTGATGCCTTTGCGATCGCGCAAATCAACGAAGATGATGCCGCCTTGGTCGCGGATGGTGTCGACCCAGCCGAGGAGCGAGACGTTCGCGCCGAGATCGGCCGGAGTGAGCTGGGCACAGTGATGGGAGCGATACATGGAAAAAATACAGCCCGACAGCACAGTGGCCCGCCCCCGGGGAGCGCAATGAGATTCTCGATCATAGTCGACCGGCCCAAAACGGCGACGGCCGGCCGTTTTCGCCGCATTTTTTCCGCATTCCGGAATTAGCGCTGGCTCGAAATAAAACCCGCCCAACGCTCCGCGCACCGACACGCCCATGCACAACATCGACCTCATCCTCACGCTCACGGGTGGCTTTGTCGCGGCCCTCGCCCTCGGTTACTTCACGCAGCGCATCGGCCTTTCCCCCATCGTCGGCTACCTGCTGGCCGGCATTGTCGTCAGTCCGCACACCCCCGGCTTCGTCGCCAACGTCGCTATGGCCGAGCAGCTCGCTGAGATCGGGGTCATTCTGCTGATGTTCGGCGTCGGCCTGCAGTTTCACTTCAAAGAGCTGCTCGCCGTCAAACACATCGCCGTCCCCGGAGCCGTCGTGCAGAGCGTCGTGGCGACCGCCCTCGGCGCCGCCGTGATGCACTGGCTCGGTTGGAGTTGGTCCGCCGGCATCGTCTTCGGCCTCGCCATTTCGGTCGCGAGCACGGTCGTCCTAACCCGCGTGCTGTCGGACAACGGGGATCTGCACACGCCGACCGGCCACATCTCCATCGGCTGGCTCGTGATGGAGGACCTCTTCACCGTGTTCGTGCTGGTGCTCCTCCCGGCGATTTTCGGCGGCGGCCCAGGCGAGTCCGCCAGTGTTGCCAGCATCGCGGCGGCCTCCGGCTGGGCGACCCTCAAGATCCTCGCTCTCGTCGCGTTCACGTTCGTGGTGGGCGGCTGGGTGATTCCGCGGCTCCTCACCAACATCGCGAAAACCGGCTCGCGCGAACTCTTCACGCTCGCCGTGCTCGCCGTCGCCCTCGGTATCGCCGTGGGCTCCGCGCAGCTCTTTGGCGTCTCGATGGCGCTCGGCGCTTTCCTCGCCGGCATGGTGGTGGGTCGCTCCGACTTCAGCCTGCGCGCGGCCACGGAGGCGCTCCCGATGCGCGACGCATTCGCCGTCCTCTTTTTCGTCTCGGTCGGCATGCTCTTCGACTGGCGCAGCCTCCTCGAATCGCCCTGGCAGGTGGTCGCGACGCTGACGGTGATCTTGATCGGCAAGCCGCTCGCCGCCTTCGTCTTTATCATCGTGATGCGCTACCCGCTGCGCGTCGCCCTATCGGTCTCGGTGGTGCTCGCGCAGATCGGCGAGTTTTCCTTCATCCTCGCGACGATGGGCCGGCAGCTCGACATCCTGCCGCCCAACGCCGCCAACATCCTCGTCGCCGCCGCGATCCTCTCCATCACGCTCAATCCCCTCACCTACCGCCTGCTGCCTACCATCGAAGCGTGGGTCACCCGCTTCGCTCCAGCCTTCGCCCGCTGGATTCATCGTAGGTCCGCGGGCGCGCACGAAGCCGCCGCCGAGCCCGTCCACCCGCCGAGCAGCCAACACCGCGCCATCATCATCGGCTACGGTCCCGTGGGGCAGACCGTCACCCGCCTCCTCCGGGAGAACGAAATCGAACCGACCATCGTCGAGCTCAACATTGAAACCGTGCAGCGTCTCAAGGCCGAGGGCGTGCACACCGTCTACGGCGACGCCACCCACATCGACACGCTCACGCAAGCCGGTATCGCTGAAGTGGGCACGCTCATCCTCAGTGCTTCCAGCATCAAGGGCGGACGCGAAATCATCCAACAAGCCCGCACGCTCAACCCACGCCTGCGCGTGCTCGCCCGCACCTCCTACGTGCACGAACTCGACGAACTCCGCGCCGCGGGAGTCGACGCCGTGTTTTCCGGCGAAGGCGAAGTCGCGCTCGCGATGGCCGAGCTGATCTTGAAAAATTTGGGCGCGACACCGGAACAGGTCGACCGCGAGCGCGAACGCGTTCGCTCGACCCTGTTCGGCGCTCCATCGCCTGCGGCGGCCAAGCCGGCCGCCGCTCCCGAGTCAGCCTGATCAGCCGGCGATCAAACTCGCTCCCGTCATCTCCACCGGCTTCGGCAGGCCCATGAGGTCCAGCACGGTCGGCGCGATATCCGCCAGCCGACCGCCGCTGCGCATCGTCGTTTTGCCGACGACGTAGCCGTCACCCACCACGAACACCTCGACGAGGTTTAACGTGTGCGCGGTATGAGGACTGTTCGTGGTCGGGTCCCACATCTGCTCGGCGTTACCGTGGTCCGCGCAAATCACCGCGCGCCCGCCCATCGTCTCGATCGCCGCGAGTAACTCGCCCACGCCGAGGTCCGTCGCTTCGACGGCTTTCACCGTCGCCGGCAGCGAACCCGTGTGACCGACCATGTCGGGATTCGCAAAGTTCACGACGACGAGGCCGAACTTCCCCGACAGGATCGCCGCCTTTGCCGCCGCAGTTACTTCGGACGCGGACATCTCGGGCTGCATGTCGTAGGTCGGCACCTTCGGACTCGCCGGGCAGGCACGCTCTTCGCCGGGAAACGGGTCCTTGCGATAGTTGTTAAAGAAGAACGTCACATGCGGATTTTTCTCGGTCTCCGCACAGCGGAATTGCCCGATGCCCGCATCGCTCACGACCTTGCCGAGAATGTTTTTCAGCGCCTCGGGTTTGCCCGAGATCACGTGCACCGGCAGGCCAGCCTCATACTCGGTCATCGTCGCGTAGTAGAGATCGAGCTTCGCGCCGCGATCGAACTCCTTGAACCCGTCGATCACAAAAGCCTTCGTGATCTCGCGCGGGCGGTCGCCACGGTAATTATAGAAGAGCACGGCGTCGCCATTCGCGAAGGTCGCGAGCGGCTTGCCATCGGCGCCCACGATCCACGTCGCCGGCACAAACTCGTCGCCCTTCTGCGTCTCGCTGAGCGGATTCGCATAATAATGTGCGATCGCCTCGGTCGCGTTCGTTGCGGTCGCCATCGCAGCGCGGCCCGTGAGCATATCGTAAGCTTTCTTCACACGCTCCCAACGGTTGTCGCGGTCCATCGCCCAGAAGCGTCCGCACACCGTCGCAATCGTGCCCACGCCGATCTCCGCACACTGCGCCTCGACCTGCCGGATGTAGCCAAGACCACCCGACGGCGGCGTGTCGCGACCGTCGGTGAAGCCGTGAATGAACACCTGATCCTTGCCGAGGCCGTCTTCTTTCGCCTGGCGCAAAATTCCATACAAGTGCTCCAACATGCCGTGCACGCCGCCGTCGGACACAATACCCATGAGGTGCAACTTCGCCGTCGGGGACGCCTTCACGCGCGCGACCGCCGCCTGCCACACCGGATTTCCCGCGAGTTGTTTTTCGGAAAACAGTTTGTTCAATCGCACGAGTTCCTGGTCGACGATGCGGCCGGCGCCGATGTTTTCGTGGCCCACTTCGGAGTTGCCCATTTGTCCGTCGGGCAGACCGACATCGAGGCCGCTCGCGGAGACCAACGCGTGCGGGTAGCGCGTGTGCAGCGCGTCGTCGCAAGCCTTCTTCGCGAGGTAAACGGCATTGGTCGCGTTTTGCGCGGCGTCAGGATTCTTGCCCCAGCCATCACGGATGACGAGGAGGACGGGTTTGCGGGATGAGCTCATGGAAAAATAGACCACCACGGATGACCGCGGATGGACACAGATAAAAGGCAAAACTCCGCGCCGGGCCGCCACGAACCGGCGGCCGCTCCCGCTCAAGGCAACTCGTAAACTTCCACGAGCACACTGCCCGCTCCCGCCGCGGCATCGTTCACCTGAATCGAGTAGCTGCCCGGCGAGAGTGTGGCGATCACCGCCGAATCGGCGGACGTTGGACTCAACGCGAAGGCACCGACCGACGAAGCGGCCGTGGCGGTGGCCGTGGCATCCACTGCGACGAGCCCCCAGCGGGTGTTCTGGGCGATCACCGCCGAACCTTGCAGCACCCGCAACGTGGGCGCGGCCACGGCCGGCGTCACCCCGAAGACGGTTGCCAACGTGGGGCCGATCGCGCGGATCAAGACGCGCTTCGGCGCGGTGCCGGCGATCGATGCACCGAACGCGAGCGTCTCACCCGTCGCCAAATTCAGGCGGCTCGAGAAATTCGTCAGACGCGTCGTGGGCAGCCGTGCGGGCTCGGCGTCGTAGAGTTCGAGCAGCATTTGGCCGCCGGCTCCGGACAAGCCGGTGACTTCCGCAGAATATGAGCCGGCCGGCAACGTGACCAACACGACGGCATCGGCGCCGGCGGAATCGAGGCCAAACGCCCCGAGGTCACGCGTCGCGATAAGGATCGCCGGGAGATTCGAAGCTTGGGAAAGACCCGCGTTGGAGGCGACGACCTCGGCGCCGCGCAGGATGCGCAACTGCGGCCGCGCCAGCACCTCGGCGACACCAAACTGCGACAAACCGGGGCCGACCGCTCGGACCAACATCTGCCGCGAATCGGCTCCGGCGATGACAAAACCGGCTGTCACGGTTTCTCCACTACGCAACGTGGCGCGGGCCGAAAGATTGGAAAGTTGCGAATTGATCGCCGGAGTCGTCGGCGTGGTGGGTGTGGTGGGCGTCGTGGGCGTCGTGGGCGTCGTCGGTCCGGTGCCGGTGGTGCCGGTGAATCGACCCGTGGTCGGGTCGATCGTGCCGACCACCCGCACGCCGCTGCTCGTGGTGACACTGAGCTGTCCATCAATCGTGTTTCCGTAGACGGTCACCTCGATATTTCCGGTCGTCACGGTGCCGCCGCTGTTGGCGATGCGCGCCGTGAAGTTGCCGGCGTCGGCCGGCTGGAGGTTGACGAGCGTGAGGCTCGCGGCGGTCTGGCCGGGGAGCAACACGCCGTCCTTAAACCACTGAATCGTCGGCGCGGGTTGGCCGGAGGCGGTGACGGAGAGTGTCGCCGACGAACCGATCGAAGCGGCGAGACTGCCGGGATTACTGCTGACGCCGACGATGCGCGGCGCCGAAAGCTGGGCGATGCCACCGGTGGTCACGCTGCCCGTGAGTGCGCCGGAGGCGGCGTCGACGGTGCCCTTGATTACGGTGCCGGTGTCCGCGGCGATTTCGATCGCGCCCGCAGTGGACAGCAGGGCTACGCTCACGGCCACCGATTCGCTCACGACGGTGCCGCGGTTGTTGGATACGCGCACTGCATAGCGGCCGGCATCGGACGATTGCGCGCTGGAGATGGGCAACGTCGCACGGGTCTGGCCGGGAATCACGACGCCGTCCTTCAGCCATTGGAACGTGGGCAACGGGTTGGCGGATGCGGTAGCCATGAGCGTCACGCCGGTGCCGCGATCCAGAAGCAAGCTGCTGGGCGTGGTGCCGAGCGAGACGACGCGGGGCGCGAGCGGCGCGTTGGCGCCGACGACTTCGACGCGGAGGGTGCTGCTGCCGGCCTGGCCGCTCGCATTCGTCGCGACCACGGCGTAAGCACCGGCATCGGCCAAGGTGACGGCATTCAGGTTCAGCGTAAATGAGGTCTTGCCGGCCAGCGGCGTGCCGTCGCGATACCACTGATAGGTCGGCGAGGGACTGCCGGTCGCAACCGCAGTCAGTGTGAGATTTTGGGTAGCACTGACCACGGCCACACCCGAACTGCTCACTCCCGCGATGCGCGGCGCGACCACGGCCGAGGGGCCGCCTGCGGTGACGCCGCCCGACAGCAGGCCATTGGCATCGACGGTGCCGGTCACCTGGGTGCCGTTGCCGCCGGAGATGCTGACGCCACCGGAACTGCCGAGGGAGAACACCGTGACCGGCACACCTTCGCCGGTAACGGTGCCGCCGCCGTTGGAGGCCCGCACGGCGTAGGTGCCTGCATCGGCCGGCTGCACATTGGTGAGACTGAAGGTCGCGCGCGTCGCACCGGCGACCGCCACGCCGTCTTTCAGCCACTGATACGTCGGCACGGGATTGCCGGAAGCGGTGACACTGAACGTGAGGGCGGAACCTTGGTTTAGCATGACGCCGGATTTCGCCGTGATGCCGTTTACGACCGGTGCGGCGGCATTGCCGCCGGTGGCGGTAACACTGCCGGTGAGCACACCGCTGGTCGCATCGACATCGCCCGCGATCTGCGTGCCGCCGGAGGTGGCGAAGCTGACGGGGCCGCCGCCGGTGGTGATGCGGGCCACGGTGACGCCAAGCGAGGCGCTGGTGACGCCGCCGGCTGAATTGGTGGCGGTCACGGTGTAGCTGCCGGCATCGGTGCTGACCGCGGCAGCGATCGTGTAGCGCGACTGGGTGGCGCCCGCGACGGCGGTGCCGTTCTTGAACCACTGATACGCCGGGGCCGGACTGCCGGTGGCAATGGCTTCGAGCGTGGCAGAAGTGCCCGTTTCCACGAGGAGATCGGCGCTGGTTTTTACGCCCGCGATGGTGGGCGCAACGATGGCATTGGGGCCGCCGGCCGTGACACCGCCGGTGAGCACGCCGCTGGCGTCGATCGTGCCGGAAACTTGCGTGCCGTTGCCGCCCGCGATGGTTAGCGGGCCGGTGCCGCTCGGGAGTTGCACCACGGTCACGGGGATGCCGTTGCCGGTGACGGCGCCGGCGGCGTTGGTCGCGCGCACGGCGTAGGTCGCTGCGTCGGTCGGCTGGGCGTTGGTGAGGGTCAGCGAGGCGTTCGTCGCGCCAGTGATGGCGACGCCATCCTTGAGCCATTGGTAGGTCGGCACGGGATTGCCGGAGGCCGCGACGGTAAGCGTGGCGGTGGCGCCGACGTTCAACATGACGCCGGACTTGGCGGTGATGCCGTCGATGACCGGGGCGGTATTTGCACCGCCGGCGACAGTCACGCTGCCGGTGAGCACGCCACTGGTGCCGTCGACGCTACCGGCGATCTCGGTGCCGCCGGAGGTGGAAAACGCGATCGGTCCGCCGCCACTCGTAATCGTCGCGACCGTGACGCCGAGGCTCGTGCTCGTAACGGTGCCGGCGGCGTTCGTGGCGCGAAGTTCGTAGGAGCCGGCGTGGGTCGAAGCGGCGTTGGTGATGACGTAAGAAGAAGCGGTCGCGCCACTGAGCGCGGCGCCGTCCTTGAACCACTGCAGTGCTGGAGCGGGGTTGCCGGTAACGACGGCGGCGAGCGTGGCGGTCGTGCCGGTTTCGACGAGCAAGTCGGCGCGGGTATTGATGCCGCCGATTTTGGGAGCAACGGCGGCGTTGATACCGCCGCTGGTGACGCCGCCGGTGAGCACGCCGGAGGAGTCAATGGCACCGGAAACGACGGTGCCGTTGCCGCCCGCGATGGTGACCGGGCCGGAAGCGCCGGTGAGGTTGATCACCGTGACCGGCACACCGGCACTCGTGGCCGAACCGCCGGCGTTGGTCGCGCGCACCGCGTAGGAACCGGCATCGGCGGGCTGGGCGTTGACGAGCGAGAAGTTGGACGAAGTCGCGCCGGTGATGGCCGCGCCGTCGCGCAACCATTGATACGTCGGCACGGGGTTGCCCGACGCGGAGACGCGGAAGGATGCGGACGCTCCTTGATTCAGGAGCACGCCGGTCTTGGCGGAGATGCCGTCCACGGTGGGCACAGCGGCCGCGCCACCAGTGGCGGTGACACTGCCGGTGAGTGCGCCGGTGGCGCTGTCGACATTGCCGGCGATCTGCGTCCCACCCGAGGTGGCGAACGAAATCGGGCCGCCGCCGCTGCCAAACTGGCCGACGGTGACGCCGATCGAGGAGCTGGTCGCGGTGCCGCTGGCGTTGGTCGCGCGGACGAGGTAGGTGCCCGAGTCGGCGGCGGTGGCGGCGGCAATCGTGTAGGTCGACAGCGTGGCGCCCGAAATCGGCGTGCCGTTGCGGGTCCATTGGAAGGTCGGCGTCGGGCTGCCGGTGGCGAGCGCAGTGAGCGTCGCGGAGGAGCCGGTGGTGACGAGGAGATCGGTGTTGGTGTTCACGCCGGCGATACGCGGCGCGACGACCGCATCGGGGCCGCCGCTCGTGGAGCTGCCGGAGAGCACGCCGCTGGCGTTGATCGTGCCGGCGATCTGCGTGCCATTGCCACCGGCGATCGTGACGGGACCGGCGCCGGAACTGAGATTTACCACGGTGACAGGCACGCCGGCGCTGGTGACGGAGCCGCCGGCGTTGGTGGCGCGCACGCTGTAGGTCGCAGCGTCGGCCGGCTGCACGTTGGTCAGACTGAAATTGGCGGAGGTGGCGCCGGTGATCGTGTTGCCATTTTTCAACCACTGATAGCTCGGCACGGGATTACCCGACGCGGTGATGCTGAGCGTGGCGCTCGTGCCTTGGTTGAGCAGCAGACCGGATTTGGCGGAAATACCGTCGACGGTCGGGGTGGTCGCCGCACCACCGGACGCGGTGACACTGCCGGTGAGCACGCCGGTGGTGGCGTCCACATTGCCGGCGATTTGGGTGCCACCCGAGGTGGCGAACGACACGGGGCCGCCGGTGGAGGTTTGGCCGATCGTCACGCCGAGCGCGGAGCTCGTCACGCTGCCGCCGGAGTTCGTGGCGCGCACAGTGTAGCTGCCGGCGTCGGCATTCGTGACGCTCGCCAGCGTGAGGTTCGCCGAGGTCGCGCCGGTGATCGCCGCGTTGTTCTTGAACCACTGATACGTCGGCGTCGGATTGCCGGTCGCGACCGAGGTGATGGTGACGGAGCTGCCGAGACTGAGGAGAAGATCCGCCGCGGTGTTGACGCCGGCGATTTGGGGCGCGACGACGGCATTCGGGCCGCCGCTCGTAACGCCGCCGGTGAGCACGCCGCTCGCATCGATGGTGCCGGCCACCTGTGTGCCGTTGCCTCCGGCGATGGAGACCGAGCCGGTGGGACCGGTGGGGAGCTGCATGACGGTGACCGGAACGCCGGTCGCGGTGACGGTGCCGCCGGAGTTGGTGGCGCGCACACTGTAGGTCGCGGCGTCGGTCGGCTGAGCGTTGGTGAGCGTAAATGAGGAATTGGTCGCGCCGGTGATGGCGACGTTGTCTTTCAGCCATTGGTAGGTCGGCACCGGATTGCCGGAAGCGGCCACTTTGAGCGTCGCGTTCGCCCCTTGATTGAGGAGGAGACCGGATTTGGCACTGATGCCGTCAACGACCGGAGCGGTCGCGACGCCGCCGCTGGCCGTCACGCTGCCGGTGAGCGCACCGGACGTGGCGTCGACGTTGCCCTCGATCTGCGTGCCCCCCGAGGTGGCGAAACTCACCGGGCCACCGCCCGCGGTGATGCGACCGACGGTGACTCCGAGCGCACTCGTGGTGACGGAGCCACCGGAGTTGGTCGCGGTGACGGTGTAGTTGCCGGCATCGGTGACGGCAGCGTTGGTGAGCGTGAGCGTGGCGTTCGTGGCGCCGGTGATCGCCGTGCCGTTCTTGGACCACTGATACGTGGGCACGGGATTGCCGCTGGCGACAGCCGAAAGCGTGGCGGTGGAGCCGAGATCGACGAGGAGATCGGCAACAGTCGTGATGCCGGGAATCGCGGGCGCCACGGTGGCGGAGGAACCGGCCGCGGTCGCGGTGCCGTTGAGCACGCCGGTGGTGGCGTCGACATTGCCGGTCACCTGCGTGCCGGAATTCGTGGCGATCTGAATTGCGCCGAATCCGTTGCCAACCGTCGCGACGGTCACGGCGATGGTGCTGCTGGTGACGTTGCCCACGGAGTTCGTGGCCGTGACGGTGTAATCGCCGGCATCGGATGCGGTGGCGGAGGCGATGGTGCAGGCGGCGTTGGTTTGGCCGGAGAGCGCCGTGCCGTTTTTCGACCATTGGTAGGTGAGCGTGCCGCTGCCGGTGAATAGCGACGTGAGTGTCGCGGCAGCGCCAAACTCGACCACGCGCCCGCTGACGGCGGAGAGCGTCGCGACGGCCGGAGCCGCGGTGACAGTGAGCGTGGCGACGTTGCTGAGCACGGCGCCGGACGAATTGGAGACGAGGACGGAGTAGTTCGCGGCGTCGCTCGGCTGGGCGCTGGCGATCGCGTAGCTCGCGGCAGTGGCGGTGGAAATCGCGACGCCGTCTTTATACCACTGGTAGGTGAACGGCGTGGTCCCCGCGACCACGAGGGAAATTACCGCGGCCGATCCGGCGCTGACGGTTTGGGTCGGGGCGGGCTGCGTCGTGATGGCCAGCGGGCTGACGATCGTGAGCACGAGCGTGGCATTGCCGGTGCCGCCGGCGTTAGTCGCGCCAAGCGTGACGGTAAACGTGCCGCCTTGCGTCGGCGTGCCGGTAATCGCGCCGGTCGTAGTGCTAAACGCGAGGCCCGTCGGCAGACCGGTGGCGGAGTAACTCGTCGGCGTGTTGCTCGCGATGATGGTGTAGCCGGCGAAGGCGGTGTTGTAGGTGCCGCTCGCGGTGGTGGCACTCGTGATGGCGGGGATCGCAGTGATCGTGAGTGTGCCCGAGGCGGAGCCTTCGTAGTTGGGGTCGCTGATGGTGCCGACGACGGTGTAGCTGCCGGCGGCGCTCGGCGCGGTAGCGCTGCCGTTGTAAGTGAAGGTGACGGTGAGACCGGCAGGGATCGTCGTGGCCGTGGCGGACTTCGCCGAGCCATTAAAGGTTTGCTGGAGGCTGCCAAGCGTGAGGGTCGCCGTGGCCTTCGCGACGGTGAGCGTGAGCGTGGCGTTGCCGGTGCCGCCGGTGTTGGTGGCGCCGAGCGTGACAGTGAAGGTGCCGGCTTGTGTGGGGGTGCCGGCGATCGCGCCGGTCGTGGTGTTGAGCGTGAGACCGGTGGGCAGACCGGTGGCGGAGAAACTCGTGGGCGAGTTGCTCGCGGTGATGGTGTAGCCGGCAAAGGCGGCGTTGTAGGTGCCGCTGGCGGTGAGCGTGGAGTTCGTCACGACCGGGATCGGAGCCTGTGGCGTGACTGCCGAGGAAGGACTTGATGCACTGCCCGTGCCGGCGCTGTTCGTCGCGGTGACGGTGAAGGTGTAGCTCGTGCCGTTGGTGAGGCCCGTGATCACGTGCGAGAGGCTGGTTGAACCGGCGTTGGAGTCGGTGCCGCCAGCGGGGTTCGAGGTGACGGTGTAGCCCGTGATGGCGCTGCCGCCGTTGCTCGCGGGTGCGGTGAAAGCGACCGTCGCTTGCGCGTTGCCGGCGGTCGCCGTCGCACCGGTGGGCGCTCCGGGGACGGTGAGCGGCGTGACGCTGTTTGAGGCGGTCGAGGCCGCGCCGGTGCCGGCGGCGTTGGTGGCGGTGACGGTAAACGTGTAGCTCGTGCCGTTGGTGAGGCCCGTGATCACGTGGGAAAGGCTGGTTGAACCGGCGTTGGAGTCGGTGCCGCCGGCGGGGTTTGACGTGACGGTGTAGCCCGTGATGGCGCTGCCGCCGTTGCTGGCCGGGGCAGTGAAGGCGACAGTGGCCTGGGCGTTGCCGGCGGTCGCCGTCGCGCCGGTGGGCACGCCGGGCGCGCTGGCGCCCGCCGTGTAAGTGAATTGATCGGCCGCGACGGCCGCGCTGGTTCCGCCCGGAGTGGTGACCTTGACATCGACCACGCCCACGCTGCCCGCCGGCGACGTGGCGGTGATCGAGGTGGCACCATTGACCGTGAAGGTGGTGGCATCGGTCGTGCCGAATTTCACGGCGGTCGCGCCGGTGAGATTTGTGCCAGTGATGGCCACGGACGTGCCGCCCGCCGAGGAGCCGCTGGTCGGAGTGATGGCCGTGACGGCAGGGACGGGAGTGGAGATCGAGCCGACGGCGCCACTGAGCATGCCCAGAGGGGAGGCGAACGCTTGGCCGGTGCCGAGGGTGTTGCTGGCAATCGTGGTTCTATTCCCGTTGGCGGGGTCGATTTTGACCACAGCGTTGTTGGCGAAATCGGCGACGTATAGGATGCCGCTGGTATCGTTAGCCAGGCCGTAGCGCGAGGACATAACCGGGCCCGTGCCGACGGTGGAACTGGTGATCACCGTGCGGTTGCCGGTCGCCGGGTCGATCTGCAAGACATAGTCAGTGGCGGTCGAGTTCAACACGGCGAAGCTCCCATTGCTCAGCCGAACGATACCCACAGGGATATTCAGGGCAGCCCCGCTGCCGAGGAGGTTGCCGGCCGTCGAGGACGAGACCAACGTGCGAGCGCCCGTGGAAGGGTTAACGCGGATGACCTGGTTAGCCCCGGTAGAGGTCGTGAAAACAATCGAATTGTCCGTATCGACGAGCAGGCCGAAGGGATTTACTATCGCTACACCTGAGCCTACGGCAGCGCTCGTCACGACGGTGCGATTACCGGTGGAGGGATCGATTCGGACGATTTGCGAGGTGCCAAAGCTGGCCGCGAGCACGCTGCCGTCCGCTTCAATCGCCAAGCCGTAGATGTTGCTCATGGCCGAGCCCGTTCCCACCGTGGACGGCGACGCCCCCCCAGAGAGGATGGTCCGGTTGCCCGTGATCGCATCGATCCGAAAAATCCGCGCGTTGGCACTGTCCTCTCCCACGAGGATGCTACCGCTTGCTTCACGGGTCATGCCGACGGGCCTGCTAAAAATCGTGCCGGTGCCGACCGTGGAACTGGAAAGGACCGTGCGATTGCCCGAGACCAAGTCGAGGATGACAAGATTGGATCCGTTATAATTGGCTACGACGGTTTGCTGGGCCGAGGCGACGCTGCCGGTGGCGAGAACCCCGATGGTGACGAGCGCCGCGAGGGAGCGCGTGAGTCCGGCGGAACGAGCGAAGGCGAAGAAGCCGCAGCCGATCGAGTGAAGCGGGCGGCGCTTGATCGTTTGCGCCGGCGCACTCGTCACTAGGGCCGTGCGCATACCCGCAGCGGCGAACAATTTCAGAGCTTGGGGCAAAACGTTCATGGCAGTTCGTAAATTTCAACCATTGCGAGGCCGGTGGCGCCGTTGGCGTCGCGCACTTGCACCGTGTAGGCGCCCGGCGCGAGAGTGAGGATCACCGCCGAATCGGCGGCCCCGTCGGCGAGGGCAAACGCCCCGGCTTGGGCGGAGGCGAGGGGTATCGCCGCTGCGCTCGCGGGCGTCGCGCTCCAGTCGCGGTTGGTGGCCAGCGTGGTCGAGCCCTGCAAAACAGTGAGCACCGGCGCGGGCAAGGTCCCCGGCACGCCGAAGGTGCGCGTGAGCGTGGGGCCGATCGCCCGCACGAGCACGCGGCGGGAGGTATCGCCCGTGACGACAAAACCGGCCGTCAACGTCTGGCTGGGAGCCGTGAGTTGCTGGCTCGACGAGAAATTGACGATGCGGGCCGCGGCGGAGCCGGCACCGCCGGTGTCGTAAACCTCGACGAGGGTTTCGCCGGTGGCATTCCCGGCGCCGGTGACCGAAACGTTATAGGCGCCCGGAATGACAACCGAAAGCAACGCGGCATCGGCCGAACCGCTGGCGAGGGGGAAGGCGCCCACTCCGGCGGCCGCCTGAGCGATTTGTGCCGAGTTGGTGCCGGTGGTCCAACCGGCATTTTGCGCAACCTGGGTCGCGCCGAGCGCCAAGGCAACTGCGGGTGTCGTTAGCGCTCCCGGCACGCCGAATGCCGCGAGTCCGGGGCCGACGGCGCGCACGAGGAGCTGGCGCGAGCCTTCACCCGCGACGACAAAACCCGTGACGATCGCGCTGTTGGCGGGGGTGACGATGCCGCGGACAGAGAGGTTGGTGATCCGGCTCGCGACGGGTGCGGTCGGCACCGTGGGGGTCGTCGGCGTCGTGGGTGTGGTTGGCGTTGTCGGAGTGGTGGGAGTGGTGGGCGTCGTCGGCGTGGTGGGCACGGCCGGCGTGGTGGGGGGCGTTCCGCCGGGATTGACCGCGCCGTCGAGACGCGTGCCGCCGGCAGCGGCGAGGCTCACACTGCCGTCGGCTCCGATGCCGACGATGGAGACGTTGGTGGTGTTACTCGTGACGGTGCCGGCCGAGTTGGTGGCGACAACGGTGTAGGCGCCGGCGCTATCGAGCGTGACGGAATTCAACGCAAGGGCGGAGCCGATTTGGCCCGCGAGCGCGACACCGTTCTTGAACCACTGGTAGGTCGGGAGAGGCGTGCCCGTTGCAAGCACGGTGAGCGTCGTGCTGGCGCCGAGGTTGAGGAGGAGCGAGCCGGGCGTCGTGCTCACCGACTGCAAAGCGGGCGGGCGACCGCCAGCCGTGGGCGAGACCGTGCCGAGCAGGGCGCCCGTGACGGGATCATAGTTCGCATCAACGCGACTGCCGTTGGGCGAAACGACGGCGATGCGCCCGTCGGCACCGATACTCGAAACCGTGACGTTCATCGTCGCGCTCGTGACGGTGCCCTCGGTATTGGTCGCGCGCACAAAGTAGGCGCCGACGGCGGACTCCTGGATATTCGGCAGGTTGAGCGTCGCGTTGGTGCCGCCGGCGAGGGCCGCGCCATCCTTGAACCACTGATACGTCGGCGCCGGCTCCGCCTCGACCGAAACATGCAGGGAAACGGAATCGCCGCGCTGGGCCAAAATATTCGAGGGAACCGCGCGCACACTTTCCACCTGCGGTGCCGAGAAAGGAAGTGCGTCGAGCGGGTTCAACGGGGCGACGTTGACGGTGATCGGGTCGCTAAGCGCGGAGCCGCCCGCGTTGGTGACGCGCACGGTGTATTGCCCGCCATCGGCCCACTGCGCGTTGACGATCGTGAGTTTGGCATTGGTCTGCCCCGCGACTGGCGTGCCGAAACGCAGCCATTGGTAAGTGGGCAACGGATTGCCCGTGGCGGATGCGGTCAACGAGACCGTCTCGCCCTGCCGGAGATTGACGCTGCCCCGATAGAACAAGGAAGCGATACGCGGAGCCACGCCGGCGCCGGCGCTTGCACCTGTGGTGACGCCGGCAGTGAGTGCGCCGGTCGAAGGATCGACGTTGCCGCCAATCTGCGTGCCGCCGGACGTGGCGATGGTTAATCCGCCGCCGCCGCCCGTGAGCGAGGTGGCGGAGACGCCAAGCGCGGCACTCGTGACGGTGCCCGAAGCATTCGTCGCGCGCACGGTGTATTGGCCGGCGTCGTTCGCGGTGACGCTGGCGATGCGGTAGGTAGTGTCGGTCGCGCCCGTGATCGCCACGCCTTCGCGGAACCATTGGTAGGTCGGCGCGGGATTGCCGGTGGCGACGACAGAGAACGCGGCGGGTTTGCCGATTTCGAGCAGCAGATCCGACTGGCTCACGATACCATCGAGGCGTGGCGCGACGACGGCGTTGGGGCCGCCGCTCGTGACACCCGCGGCGAGCACGCCGGTGGTCGGATTGTAGCTGCCGTTGATCACCTGGCCGTTGCCGCCCGCGATCGCGAGCGAGCCGTCGGAGCCGAGCGCCGCGACCGTGATGAGAATCGCTTCGCTCGTGGCGGTGCCGCCGGTGTTGGTGGCGCGCACGGTGTAGCTGCCGGCGTCCACGGGCTGGACGTTGGTGAGGCCAAATTTGACGTTGGTGGCGCCGGTGATGGCCACGGCGTCTTTGAACCATTGATACGTCGGCACGGGGTTGCCGGTGGCGCTGGCGGTCAGCGTGGCACTCGAACCTTGGTTGAGAAACAGGCCGCCTTTCGCGGAGAGCGAGGCGATCTGCGGTGCGATGGTCGAGCTGGCGCTCGCACCGGTCGTGACACCGGCGGTGAGCACGCCGGAGCCGGCATCGACGGTGCCGACGATGCTCGTGCCGCCGGCGGTGGCGATGGCGAGATTGCCGCTGCCCGAGGCGAGCGTGGTGACAGACACGTCGAGCGAAGTGCTCGTGACCGTGCCAGCCGAATTCGTCGCGCGCACCGTGTAGCGGCCCGCATCGGTGGTGGCGACACTGGCAAGCGGGTAGCTCGTGCCAGTCGCGCCCGTAATGGCGACACCCTCGCGGAACCATTGGAAAGCCGGCGTGGGTTTGCCGGTGGCGATTACGGCGAGCGTCGCCGGGCGGCCTGCTTCGAGGAGCAAATCGGATTTGCTCACGATGCCGTCGATCTTGGGCGCGACGAGGGCATTGGGACCACCGGAGGTGACGCCGCCCGAAAGGACGCCGGTCGTCGTGTTGAAACTGCCGTTGATGACTTGGCCGTTGCCGCCGGCGATCGCCAGCGCGCCGTTGCTCCCGAGGGAGGCGACGGTGATGAGCACGGCTTCGCTGGTGACGTTGCCGTTGGAGTTGGTGGCTTTGACGGTGTAGCTGCCGGCATCGGTCGGCTGCACGTTGGTGAGGGTAAGGCTGCCACTGGTGGCGCCGGCAAGCGCGACGTTGTCCTTGAACCACGCATACGTGGGCACCGGGTTGCCGGTGGCGGTCGCAGAGAGCGTGGCGGTCGAACCTTGGTTGAGGAACACGCCGCCTTTGGCGGAGAGCGAGGCGATCTGCGGCGCGAGGGTGGCGGCCGCGGTGGCGCCGGTCGTGACACCGGCCGTGAGCGCGCCGGTCGTCGCGTCGACGGTGCCGTTGATGCGAGTGCCGCCGCTGGTCGCGACGGTCAGCGTGCCGCTGCCGGAGGCGAGGGACGTGACGGAAACATCCAACGCAACGCTCGTGGTGGCGCCGGCGGAATTCGTCGCGGTAACCGTGTAGCGTCCGGCATCGACGACCGAGACACTCGTGATCGAGTAGAGCGAACTCGTGGCGCCGGTGAGCGCCACGCCGTCGCGGAACCATTGATACGTGGGCGCGGGGCTGCCGGTGGCGACGACCGAGAGCGTGGCGGCGCGACCGACTTCGAGAAGCACGTCGGATTTACTGACAACGCCCTCGATCAACGGCGCGACCACGGCGTTAGGTCCACCGGCGGTGACTCCGCCGGCGAGCACACCGGTCGTCGGGTTGTAGTTGGCATTAATTACGCGGCCGTCGCCACCCGCGATGGCCACCGAGCCGTCGCTGCCGAGCGCGGCCACGGTGACAAACACACCGCTGCTCGTGGCGGTGCCGCCCGAGTTGGTGGCTTTGACGGTGTAGCTAGCGGCGTCGGTCGGCTGGACGTTGCTCAGCGTGAGGCTCGCGTTCGTGGCGCCCGCGATGGCGACGTTGTCTTTGAACCAAGCGAACGTGGGCAACGGATTGCCGGAGGCGCTGGCGGTCAACGTGGCGCTGGCGCCCTGATTGAGGAAAAGTCCGCCCTGCGCCGTCAGCGAAGGAATCTGCGGCGCAAGAGCCGCACCGACCGTGGCGCCCGTGGTGACGCCGGCGGAAAGCGCGCCGGTCGTGGGGTCGACGGTGCCGTTAATGTTCGTGCCACCGGAGGTGGCGATCACGAGATTGCCGCCGCCCGAGGTGAGCGATGTGGCGGAGACGCCGAGCGAGGCGCTCGTGACATTGCCCGCCGAATTCGTCGCGCGCACCGTGTAACTGCCGGCGTCGTTAGCGGTGACGCTCGCGATCGTGAAGGTCGTGGACGTGGCGCCGGTGAGCGCGACACCGTCTTTGAACCATTGATACGAGGGCGTCGGATTGCCGGTGGCAACGACCGAGAGCGTGGCGGCGCGACCGATCTCAAGCAGGAGATCAGACTTACTGACAATACCGTCGAGCTTGGGGGCCACGACGGCGTTGGCGCCGCCGGTGGTGACACCACCGCTGAGCACGCCCGTCGTGGGATTGTAGGCGCCGTTGATGACTTGGCCGTTGCCGCCGGCGATGGCGACCGAGCCGTCGGCCCCGAGCGAAGCGACGGTCACGAGCACGTTTTCACTGGTGACGTTGCCGCCGGTATTCGTGGCGCGGACAGTGTAGGTCGCGGCGTCGGCAGGTTGGGCGTTGGCGAGGGTAAAATTACTGCTCGTCGCACCGGTGATCGTAGCTCCGTCCTTGAACCATTGAAACGTCGGCAGCGGATTGCCGCTGGCGCGCGCGGTGAGCGTGGCCGTGGAACCTTGGTTGAGAAACAAACCGCCCTTGGCCGAAAAGGACGCGATCTGCGGCGCGATGGTCGCACTCGCCTCGGCACCGGTCGTGACACCGGCCGTGAGCACGCCGGTCGTGGTGTCGACGGTGCCGGAGATCCGCGTGCCGCCGGCGGTGGCGATCGCCAAGTTGCCGCCGCCGGCAATCAGCGAGGTCACCGAAACGTCGACCGCGGCACTCGTCACGGTGCCGGCAGAATTCGTGGCGCGCACGGTGTAGCGGCCGGCGTCGGAAGTGGCGACGCTCGCGAGGGTGTAAACCGTGCTCGTGGAGCCGGCGAGGGCGACGTTGTCCTTGAGCCACTGGTAAGTCGGCGCGGGGCTGCCTGAGGCGATGACCGAGAGGCTCGCTGCGCGGCCGACTTCGAGGAGCAGGTCGGACTTGCTCACGATGCCGTCGATCTTGGGAGTCACGACGGCGTTGACGCCACCGCTGGTGACGCCGCCCGCCAACACGCCCGTAGTGGGATTGTAAGCACCGTTGATCACCTGGCCGTTGCCGCCGGCGATGGCGACGGAGCCGTCGGAGCCGAGGGACGCGACAGTCACGATTACCGCGGAGCTCGTGACGGTGCCGCCGGAGTTCGTGGCGCGCAGCTTGTAGCTGCCCGCGTCAGAAGGCTGCACGTTCGTAAACGTGAGCGAGGCATTCGTGGCACCGGCGACGACGACGTCGTCCTTCAGCCATTGCAGCGTCGGAGCCGGCGCTCCGGTGACGCTACCGCTGAACGTGGCATTCGAGCCTTGATTGAGAAACAGGCCGCCCTTCGCCGCGATCCCGCTCATCTTCGGGGCGACGACGGCGCTCGCACCGCCCAGAGTAACGCCGCCCGTGAGAACGCCCGTCGTGCCGTCGACGTTGCCGTTCACCTGCGTGCCTTCGGCGGTCGTGATCGCGATGGGGCCGGTGCCCGAACCGATTTGCGCGACCGTCAGCTGAATGGTCGAACTCGTCGCGGTGCCGTGGGCGTTCGTCGCGGTGACGGTGTAGTTGCCGGCGTCGGCCGGTTGGACGTTCGCGAAAGCCAGCGTGGTGCTCGTCTGGCCGGACAGCGCGGTGCCATTTCTGGCCCACTGGATCGTCGGCGCAGGATGACCGGTAAAACTCACCTTCAGGCTCGCGCTGGTGCCCTGCGCGACAATGAGCCCGGCACCACTAGAGACACCCGTAAATGCCGGCGCCGCACTCAACGCCAACCGCGCGACATTGGAAATCGCGATGCCGGCAGTGTTGCTCACGCCCACCGTGTAGTTGCCCGCGTTCGCGGACTGCACATTCGCAACCGACAGGGTCGACGCCGTCGCACCGCTGAGCGCGACGCCGTTCAAATACCACTGATACCCGAGCGGCGCTCCGCCCGTCGCCGTCACCGAGAAACTCGCCGTGGCACCGGCCGCGACGGTCGCGTCCGCCGGTGGCACCGTGACTGCGGGGACTTGGGCGCGCGCGGCGGCCACCGCGAAGCAACCGACCAAACCAACGGTTCTCCAAAATCGGAATAGCGTCATAGCGAGCGTTTTGAGAGGTAGCAAGGGGCGCACGGACCCACCTCACGACTCACCCGCGTCCGGAGCAACGGGAATTACTCCCATGCCACAGGGAGGAACTACGCAGTGCCCGGGCGCCGCCACTCCGGAGTTACTCACGGAGAATCGCCGCACCGCAGAGACGGCTCGACTCGGCCGACGACCTCAGGCACTCCCCGGCTACTTCACATGCCTACTCCCTTCTGCGTCCTTGCGAGCCACCCCTTCAACCTCGTCCGCCAAATTGTCCGTCACTGGGGTTGGGCGCTGGCTTTCCTGATCTTCGCGACGGTCGCCTCCGCGCAGCAAAGCTACCGCGGTTTCTACTCGGGCACGTTGCTCGTCGGCGGAAATATCGGCTTTTACGTCAACACCAACAACGACGTGACCGTCATCGTAGTGGACCCGCTCTCGAATTCTTTCGGGGCCAGCAACTCACCCAAGGTCAATCCGGCCGGCGCGTTTACGGGCACCTACTCCATCGCCACCATCAGCGGCCAAATCGCCAGTGACGGCAGTCTCACCGGCACCGCGTCGCCGCTCGGGTTCAACTTCACGGCCAAACGCGCGCCGCTGACCGGCCCCACCGTCGCCTACGAGGGTTTCTATCAGGGCTGGGTCTTCGACCCCAACAACCGCTTGCTCTCGACGAGCCTCGCCGTGTCCGCCGACGGACAACTCTACATGTTCATCCAAGACGGTCCCGACGTCGTGGATGCGGGCTACGGCACGATCGATGCGCGCGGCATCTTCAGTGTGCGCGACTCCAGCGGTCGCGTCTCCTCGGGCAGCATCATCACCACCGCCGGCGGCCTGACATGGAACGGCCGTTTCTCCAAGACCGGCGTGGGCGCCTACACCTTTGTGGTCGGACGCCGCACTGCCGCCCACAAGCTCATTAACATCGCCACCCGCGGCAAAGTCGAAACCGGCGCCGGCGCGATGATCGCAGGTTTTGTCGTCGAAGGTGGCGCGAAGACCCTGCTGCTCCGCGGCGTCGGCCCCGGCCTCGCGCAGTTCGGCGTCGAGGGCACGCTGGCCGATCCGCTCCTCACGCTCGTCAAAGATAACGAAACGGTCGCCACCAACGACAACTGGCGCAACGTCGCGGCCACCACCACGCTCGCCGAAGTAAACGAGATTACCGGCCGCGTCGGCGCCTTCGCCCTCGCCGCCAACAGCACCGACGCCGTCCTCCTGCTCCGCCTCGAGCCCGGTCGTTACACGGCCCAGCTCAGCGGCGTGAACGGCGGCACGGGCCTCGGCCTCATCGAAGTTTACGAAGTCCAGTAGGCGCCCTGCCCTGCCCCGCCCTGCGGAAAAATCTCCGCACTCAGCATCGGCGACCCGGGCGAACCTTCTCGACCACTCCGGAATCCCGGTCCCAGCGCGCCCCAACGCGGCCTCCGCCACCGTGCGCGAAATGCCGTGAATTAATCCGTGCTCATCGCCGCAATCCGTGGTTAAACCCCGGACCTCTCTTCTTCTCATGAACTGGTCACGCTTCAAAACTCACTCTTATCACTACGCCGATCTCGGCGTCTCGCTCGACCTCTCGCGCCTCCCGTTTCCCGACGATTTTCTCGCCTCGAAGGAAGCCGCCATCCAGCAGGCCTTCGCCGACATGGCCGCTCTCGAAAAAGGCGCCATCGCGAATCCCGACGAGCAACGCATGGTCGGCCACTACTGGCTCCGCACCCCGAGTCTCGCCCCATCGTCCGAGCTGCGCACCGAGATTCTTGATACGCTCGCCCGCATCGTCGACTTCTCGGCGCGCGTCCACTCCGGCGAGATCGCCGGCCCCAAAGGGAAATTCAAAAACGTCCTCGTGATCGGCATCGGCGGCTCCGCCCTCGGCCCGCAATTCGTCGCCCACGCCCTCGGCCAGCCCCGCAAAGACAAGCTCGCCGTCTCCTTCTTCGACAACACCGACCCCGACGGCATCGACTACGTCCTCGCCACCCTCCGCGGCCAGCTCGCGAAGACCCTCGTCCTCGTCATCTCGAAATCCGGCGGCACCGCCGAGACGCGCAACGGCATGCTCGAGGCCATCGTCGCCTTCAAGGCCGCCGGCCTCGATCACACGAAACAGTTCGTCGCCGTCACCGGTGTCGGCTCGAAACTCGACGCCACCGCCGTCTCCGAAAATTGGCTCGCCCGTTTCCCGATGTGGGACTGGGTCGGTGGCCGCACCAGCGAACTCTGCGCCGTTGGCCTCCTCCCTGCCGCTCTCCAGGGCCTCGACATCCAGGCCATGCTCGATGGCGCCGCCGCGATGGACACCGTCACCCGCAAGACCACGACCGTCGAAAATCCCGCCGCCCTCCTGGCCCTCATGTGGTATTTCGCCACCGATGGCCGCGGCACGAAAGACATGGTTGTCCTTCCCTACAAAGACCGTCTCCTCCTCTTCTCGCGCTACCTCCAGCAGCTCGTGATGGAATCCATCGGCAAGGAATTCGATCTCAAGGGCAACGTCGTCAACCAAGGCCTCGCCGTTTACGGCAACAAGGGCTCCACGGACCAACACGCCTACGTCCAACAGCTCCGCGAAGGCGTTAACAACTTCTTCGTCACCTTCATCGAAGTCCTCAAAGACCGCGATGCAAAGACCTCCCTTGAAGTCGAGCCCGGCGTCACCGCGGGCGACTACCTCCAAGGCTTCTTCCTCGGCACGCGCGCTGCGCTCAGCGAGAAAGACCGCCACTCAATCACGATCACGCTGCCCGATATTTCGCCGCGCACGCTCGGCATGTTGATCGCCCTCTACGAACGCGTCGTCGGCCTCTACGCCTCTCTCGTCGGCATCAACGCCTACCACCAGCCCGGCGTCGAAGCTGGTAAGAAAGCCGCCGGCGGCGTCATCGCCCTCAAACTCAAACTCGCCGCCGCGCTCGCCGCCGCTCCCGGGAAATCCTTCACCGCCGAAGAACTCGCTGCCGCGGCCGGCGCGCCCGACCAAGCCGAACTCGCCTTCAAAATCCTCGAGCACCTCGCCTCCAACAAGAGCAGCGGCGTGAAGAAGCGCGCCAAGTCCCCGTGGTATAACTCCACCTACCGCGTCTGAGAGTAGGGCGGACTTTAGTCCGCCCTTTTTCCATCCCACGCCAAAGGAGCGCGGACTCAAGTCCGCCCTCCTTTCCGCCTTCTCCCGCTCCCTGCCCCACCCGTGCGCAACGCCCCGCTCATTGTCCTCTGCGCCTTCGCCGTCCTCGGCGCAGTGTTCTCCGGTGCGCTCTACCTCAAGATCGGCAACTCAAAACAAATCCTCGCCGCCGAACTCGCCGGCTCCCAAGAACGCGCCACCCGCCTCCAGGCCGATCTCGCCGCCGCCAACGAACAAACCGGCTCCCTCAAAGCCCAAGTCGCCAGTCTCGACGCGTCCCTCTCCTCCACGCGCGCCGAGCTCGCCGCCTCCTCCGAAAAACTCTCCGAGGCCCAGCTCCGCGCCGTCGTCCTCGATCACGACCTCGCCAAAACCAAAACCCTCCTCGTCCTCCACGAGCAAAATGCCAAGGCCCTCGCGTCCGAGGTCGCCTCCCTCCGCGCCGACCTCGACGACTCGCGCAATTCCAACGCCTCGCCCGAAGCCGTCGCCGCCTACAAAAACACCATCGCCGAACTCGAGAAACAGCTCGCCACCGCCCGCAACGGCGCGACTGCCGGCGTCGGCCTTTCCACCGCCGTTTTTACCAACCGCTCCGGCCGCGCCACCGTCCTCAACGTCGGCCCCTCGAGCGCCTTCGTCGTCCTCAACTTCGGCAGCAACCGCGGCGCCCAGCTCGGCCAACGCCTCACCATAAGTCAGGGAACCGAAATCGTCGCCACGGTTCTCATCAGCGACGTCCGCACCGCTTTTTCCATCGCGCAGGTCCAGCCCGATACCTTGCGCGGAGTCTTGCAGAAGGGCGATTCAGCCGTATTAGTCCGCACACCATGACCTCGTCCACGAAACGCATTTTCGCCCTCCTCTTACTCGCCTTCGCCAGTATTTTCGGCGGCTGCTCGACTCGCACGCAGAAGGAAACCTCCATTCCGTGGAGCCGTCCCGCCGGTTGGGAAGGTCAGATTCCCGGCATGGGCCAGCCGTCCGGCCGCTGAGCCGCCCGCCTCGTTCGCTCTCCCAAAAATCCGGCCTCGCGCCGGATTTTTTTATTGGGAGCGCGGGCGGCCCGCCCGCATCTTCAGCCCACCGCAGCGGCCCGCCCGCCCGCGCTACCATGTCCGATCTTCCCGCCGCCAACACCTCGCTCACGCCGCAACCCGGCACGCTCTACGTCGTCGCCACTCCCATTGGCAACCTCGCCGATCTCACCGATCGCGCCCGCGCGATCCTCGGCGCCGTCGACCTCGTCGCTTGCGAAGACACCCGCACCACCGGCGGTCTCCTCACGCGCATGGGTCTGCGCCGCGACCTGATTTCCTATCACGATCACAACGAAACCGTCGCCGCCGACCACATCGCCACGTTGATCGCCGCCGGCAAGTCCGTCGCGCTCGTCAGCGACGCAGGCACGCCTGCCATCAGCGATCCCGGCTTCCGCCTCGTGCGCGCTTGTCGCCGTCGCAATCTTTCCGTCATCCCGGTCCCCGGTGCCTGCGCCGTTGCCGCCGTCCTGAGCGCGAGCGGCTTGCCGACCAACGGTTTTCTCTTCGCCGGTTTCCTCATCGCCAAAACGGCCGCCCGCGTCTCGTTTCTCCAAAAATACCGCGACTTCGAATTCACCCTCGCGCTCTACGAAAGCTGCCACCGCATCGACAAGTTCGCCGAGGAAATCGTGGAGCACCTCGGTCCCGATCGCGTGATCTGCATCGCCCGCGAAGTCACCAAGCTCCACGAGACCTGGCTCGTCGGCCGCGCCACCGATGTCCGTGATCGTCTCCTCAAAGGCAGTCTCAAGGGCGAATTCGTCGTCCTCATCGCCCCGGCCGATTTCATTCTTTGAACCCTGCCGAGCACCCCGCCCCTTCGCCGGGTCGCTCTCATCCGTTTTTATCCACGTCCCTCCGTGCTTAAGATTCCTTCAGTCGCCATCGTCGATATCGGCTCCAACTCGATCAAGATCCTCGTCGCCACGCGCGGGACCGACGCCCCCGTCGCGGCCCTGCACCACCGCACGATCGACGCCCGTATCAGTGCCGGCATTTCCAAGAAGGCCCCCGTCCTCAGCGAGGAAGGCATGGCGCGCGGCCTCGCCGCCATTGAATCACTCCTCGCCGACGCCGCTTCGTATCACCCCGTGCGCATCGTGCTCGTCGCGACCAGTGCGGTGCGCGACGCCCTCAACGGCCCCGATTTCCGCACCCGCGTTCAAGCCGCCACGGGCCACACCATCCGCATCCTCAGCGGCGACGAAGAGGCCAACCTCATCGGCCGCGGCCTCACCTGCGATCCCGCGCTCGCCGCACTCGATAATTTCTACGTGTTCGATCTCGGCGGCGGCAGCCTCGAATGTCTCGCGTTCCGCGACCGCCACATCGCCCAAGCCGTGAGCCTCCAACTCGGCTGCGTCCGCCTCACCGAAAAATTCATCGCCGACTCCACCGCGCCCTTCGGCGAACCCGCCGCCACCACCATCGCCGCCCACACTCGCGCCACCGTCGCCGCGACCGGCTTCACCTTTTCGCTGCCCGCCCGCACTGTCGCAGTTGGCACCGGCGGCACCGTCACCACCGTGCGCACGATCCTCGCCGCCCGCGCAGGCCTCGCCCTCGACCAGACCTCGCCCGTCGTCACGCTCGCGCAGCTTCGCGAGCTACTCGCCTTCCTCGGAGCGATGCCGCTTTCCGCGCGCCGACAAATTTCCGGGCTACCTCCGGCCCGCGCCGACGTCTTTCCCACCGCCCTCGCCACCATGATCGCCCTCGCCGAGCTCGGCGGCCTCGACGCTTTTCTGCACTCGTTCTACAACCTCCGCTACGGCCTCTCCGCCGAAGCCCTCGAAACCCTTTCCTCCTAACTCCCGCTTCCTCCCCTTCCCCTCCATGCATCCCTCCGCCCTCCCCAATCGTCGCTCGTTTCTCAAATCGTCCGCGCTCGCCGCCGCCGCCGTGACTCTGCCGCGCTTCGCGATCGGCCAGCCCGGCCCGTCGGCCAACGGCAAAATCAACGTCGCTTGCATCGGCGTGGGCGGCCGCGGTTGGTTCGCCGTCTCCGAGTTGCTCAAGCTGCCTCACGTGAACGTCGTCGCCCTCTGCGATGTCGACCAACTGATGGTTGATTCCACCGTCAAAAAAGCCGCCGAACTCGCGAAAACCGCCCAGCTCACCGGCCCCGCCCTGAGCACCGTGCCCGTCTTCAAAGACTACCGCGCGATGTTCGCCACCATGGCCGGCAAAATCGACGCCGTCACCGTTTCCACGCCCGACCACCACCACTACCCCGCTGCGATGCTCGCCATCAAACACGGGAAACATGTCTACGTCGAAAAACCCCTCACCCACTCCGTCGGCGAAGCGCGCGCCCTCCGTGCCGCCGTCAAAAAACACGGCGTGATTTCGCAGATGGGCAACCAAGGCCGCGCCACCGACGGCATTCGCCTGATGAAGGAATGGACCGACGCCGGTGTGCTCGGCAACGTCCGCGAAGTCCGCGCCTGGTCGCCGCCGTTCCCCGATCGTTACTACACGCCGCCGCCATCACTCCCGCTTCCTGCGCAGACGCCCCCCTCCACCCTCGATTGGGATCTCTGGCTCGGGCCTGCCGAGAAGCGCCCCTACCACTCCCTCTACCAACCCGCGAAATGGCGCGGCTGGTGGAATTTTGGCAACGGCATGCTCGGCGACTGGGCCTGCCACACGCTCGATGCTCCGTTCTGGGCGCTCGATCTCGGCGCGCCGACTTCCGTCGAAGCCCAGGTCAGCGCCGTGAGTCCCGAGGTCGTGCCCGACTGGGCCGAGGTCACCTACAAATTTCCCGCTCGCGGCGCGCGCCCACCGGTCACGTTGAAATGGCTCGAGGGCACGAGCAAGAAACCCGCCGCGCCCGAAAGCTGGGACGCCAAAGTCCCCTTCCCCGACCGCGGCATGTTGATGCTCGGCGACAAAAACACGCTCTTCGCTCCCGGCGGTCGCCCCGACAGCCCGCGCCTCCTGCCGAACGACGTGATGGAGGAATTCAAAAAAAACCGCCCACCCGCCTCCATCCCACGCGTCGTCGGCGGCCCCGTGAAAGAGTGGATCGAAGCCATCCGCAAAACCGGCCCGCTCCCCGGCTCGAACTTCGAATACTCCGTCCCACTCAGTGAAATGGTCCTCCTCGGCGTCGTCGCCGTGCGCACCGGCAAACGCCTCGAATGGGACGCGAAAGCCGGCCGCATCACCAACGACCGCGCCCTCGACAAACTCGTTCAAATCACCGCCCGCGACGGCTGGAAGGTCTGAGCCTTCCCGCACTCGCGGCCGCCCCCCCGCCTCACAACCGCGACTCGTGCACGTGCGCCGGCGGCGGGCCCGGTTTCTTGCGCGGCTTCACCGGCGTCGCCACGAGGCGTTTCGCCTTCGCCGCCGCTTTGGCGAGCTTGCGCAACTGCGCGATCTGCTCCGCAAAATCCTTCGGCAGCGGCGCGCGCAGATCGAGCGTCTTGTGCGTGATCGGATGCGTCACCACGAGATGCTCTGCGTGCAGCATCACGCGCGCGGGCTGCTGCTTCAGGCGGGCGTCCGGCTTCCAGCCATACACCGCGTCCCCCAGCAGCACGTGGCCGAGCGATTTCATGTGCACACGGATCTGGTGCGTGCGCCCCGTGTGGATCACGCACCGCATGAGCGTCGCGATTTTTCCAAACGACTCGACCACCTCCCAATCCGTATGTGCGTCCTTTCCGTGCATCTCGTGCTCGTCCTGCCGTTCCTTGTCGATGACGGTCATCTTGTGCCGGTGCTGCTGATTGCGGCCGATGGCTTTCTTGACGCTGCCGCTCAACAGCCCCGGCGCTCCCGCCACCAGCGCGAGGTATTCTTTGTGCAACGTGCGCTCGGAAAATTGCTCCGCCAGCCCGCGGTGCGCCTTGTCGTTCTTCGCGACGATGATGAGGCCCGTCGTCTCGCGATCGAGCCGGTGCACGATACCCGGCCGCTCCACGCCGCCGATCCCGCTCAGGCTCCCCGCGCAATGCGAAAGCAACGCGTGCACCAGCGTATCCTCGCCCGTGGCTGCACCGGGATGCACCACCATCCCCGATGCCTTGTTCACCGCGAGCAGATGTTTGTCCTCGAAAACCACATCGAGCGGGATGTCCACCGCCCGCAATTCCGCCGGCTTGGTCTCTGGCATCGCAAACTCCAACGTGTCGCCGCCCGCCACACCTTGATCGCGTTTGATCGCCGCCCCGCGCAGCATCACGAGTCCGGAATCGAACGCCCGCTGGATCGCCGTCCGGCTGTGATCGGGAAACGCCAACGCCAGCGCTTTGTCGGCGCGCAAACGGCGGATTCCTTCGGGAACGGTATAGGTATGGGTCATGAGCGACCCACACCAAGGCAGAGCCGGTCGATCTCGGCGAGCGCGGCGTTGCGCACCTCCGCCGGCACCGCGGCGACCGCCCAACCGTTGCGCGCCACCTGCGCGAGCTCCGCCCGCGTGAAATTCAACTCCAGCGCCAGCGCCGTGTATTCCTCGACGAGCGTGTTCCCGAAACTCAACGGATCGTCCGTGCTCACCGTGCAGCGCACGCCCGCCTTCATCAGCCGGCGAATCGGATGCTCGCGCAGGGCCGGCACCACCTTGAGTCCGACGTTGCTGATCGGGCACACGTCAAACGTCACCCCGCGGTCCGCCGCGAGTTTCACCACCGCGGGATCTTCGATCGCGCGCACGCCGTGCTGCACGCGTTTCACTCCGAGAAATTCGATCGCTTCGCGCACGCGCGCCGCCCCGTCGAATTCGCCGGCGTGGCACTTCGTGACTTTGCCCGCCGCCCGCGCCCGCGCCCACACTTCCGCCGTTTCCGGCACCGTCGGCATCGTCTCAAATCCGTGCAGGTCGATTCCCGCGAGCCCGTCCCAGTTGTGCAGTTGGTCGATGGTCGGCCGCAGATCGCCGTTGATATCGCTGCGCAGCATGCCGGTAAACACGCGCACCTCCAGCCCCACCGGCGCCGCCGCCCGAATCGCCGCGATGATCTCCGGTCCCGGCACGTTGATAAACTTCGTCACCGGCAGGTGAAAACTCGTCTCCACGTAGCGCACGTTTTGCGCGACGTGTTTGGCAAACATCACCTTCGCCGCCTCGTAGTAGCGCTCCGCCGACGTGAACCAAGGCAGCGCGTGGTCGAGCAGGATTTTCTCGAAATCCGGAAACGTCGGGTAGCGGTGGCTCCGCTCGCGAAACGCCGGCTTTGCCTCCCACCGCTCGGGTTGCCACGAGTGCAGCAACTCATACGGCAACGCCCCCTCGACATGCAGGTGCGTCTCCGTTTTCGGCAGCGCGTGAATGAAGCCTGCGAGCGATGTGTCCGTCTCGCCCATGACTCACTTCGTCCCGAGCAAATACTCCGGGTTCAGTTTGTGCAGCGCCTTCGGCACGAAGATGCCGTCCTTCCGGACCAGCTTTCCGTCGAAGAAAATTTCCCCGCCGCCGTATTCCGGACGCTGGATACAGACCATGTCCCAGTGCACCTGCGACTTGTTGCCGTTGCCCACGCCGTCGTAGGCCTGCCCCGGCGTGAAGTGGAACGAGCCCGCGATCTTTTCGTCGAACAAGATGTCGCGCATCGGCTCGAGGATGTGCGGGTTGAATCCCAACGCGAACTCGCCGATGTAGCGCGCACCCGCATCGCTATCGAGAATCTCGTTCAGGCGCTTCGTATTGCTCGAGGTCGCCTCCACAATTTTGCCCTTCTTGAACACGAGCCGGATATTGTCGAACGACGCCCCGAGATAAACCGTCGGCGCATTGTATTGGATCACACCTTCGACGCTGTCCTTCACCGGGCAAGAAAACACCTCGCCGTCCGGGATATTCCGCAGACCGCCGCAGGGTTGCGCGCCGATGCCCTTGATCGAGAAATTCAAATCCGTGCCCGGTCCTTTGATCTGCACGCGGTCCGTTTTCTTCATCAGGGCCGCGAGCGCATCCATTCCCGGCACCATCCGGCCGTAATCGAGCGTGCACACCTTGAAGTAGAAATCTTCAAACGCCTCCGTGCTCATCGCCGCCTGTTGCGCCATCGCCGCCGTCGGCCAGCGCAACACAACCCACTTCGTCTTGCCCACGCGGTGATCGAGCACCGGCTTCATCAACCGCGAGACCAGCTGCACCTTGTCTGACGGCACGTCCGAAGCCTCGAAAATATTCTCCGAGCCGCGCAGCGCAATGTAGGCATCCATCTTCTGCATCCGCGCGAGTTCGATCTCGGCCGACGGCGCGAACTGCGCCTCCTCGGCTCCCAACGCGAGCTCGCGCGTGATGCGTGCGCGGTGGATCTGCACATACGGGTAAGCCCCGCGCGCCCGCGTCGCCCGCACCAGCGCGATCACCATGGCATCCGGCACGTCAAACGCGTCGATCAGCACGCGCTCCCCTTCCTTGAGTTCCGTCGAGAAGCCCGTGAGGCCGGCTGCGAGTTGGTGGAAGCGCGAATCGATAATCATGGTCCGCCCACTAGACGCCACCTCCGCACCCGCGTGCAAGCGAAAGCTCGGGAGGAATTTCCCTACCTCACCATCGCCCGTGCGCCAACCTGTGGGAAACAAATCCGCCCCACCGCCTCGTCGAAATCCCCCGCGCCGCGGATGATGTCGATCTCCAGCCGCAGGTAGTAGAGCGGCAGCGGACACAACCGCGTCTCCGCGATGCGCACCGCGTCCTTTTCCGTCGTCACGAGGCACTCCGCGCCTTCGGCCTTCGCCATCGCGAACAACTCGGCGAGGTCGCTCTCCTCGTAGCGATAATGGTCGAGGTAGCGCTCCCGCGCCACGAGCAGCGCCCCGAGATCGCGCAGGAATTTCTCAAAACTCTCCGGCGTCGCGATCCCGCTGAACGCCAGCGCCCGCTTGCCCTTCAAAAACGACAGCGGCTCACGCGCGCCCGGTGCATCCGCCGACACACCGAAGCGCTGGAGATACTGCGGACGGTGCGCGCACTCGATCAGATCCACGTCGGGATTGTGCTCCTTGATCATCGCCTCGAGGTCCGGATCGCGCTGACCGTTGGACTTCGTCAGGAAAATATAACTCGCCCGCTTCAGGTGCTTGATCGGCTCCCGCAAGATTCCCCGCGGCAGCAAATTTCCATTTCCAAACGGGTTCGTCTTGTCGACGAGCAGCAGATTCAAACTGCCCTTCAGCGGCAGATATTGAAATCCATCGTCGAGCACCAGCGTGTCGCAGCCGAACTTCTTAATCGCATACGCCCCGGCCTTCACGCGGTTCTTGTCCACGAGCACGATCACGCCCGGCAAATTGCGTGCGAGCATGTAGGGCTCGTCGCCCGCCTCCTCGCTGTTCAACAGCACATTCTTCCCGTCGCTCACGATGCGCGGCGGCGGCTCCTCGGCGTGCGTCAGCGCCCACCACCATTTTTGCCAGAATGGCGCCGACTTGCTTTTGTAACCGCGGCTGAGGATCGCCACTTTCCGTCCGCGGTCGCGCAGTGCCTTCGCAAATTTCTCGACCACTGGCGTCTTGCCCGTGCCGCCGACGGTCAGATTGCCGACCACCACCACGAGGCAGCCGAGCGGCTGATCGTGAAAAATCCGGTGCCGGTAGAGCCACCAGCGCGACTGCACGATGCCGCTGAAAAGCCACGACAAGCTCTGCAAAAACGCCCCGTAAATCGCCGCCCCCGTGTCCGCCCGCCGTCCGAGAATGACATCGATCGTGTAGAGTTCGAGGGCGTTGATTTTTTTCTTCAGCCAGGGCTGTGACATGTGCGAAACGGGAATACAGGTTGACGCCCCGGTTTTCGTAAACTGTTTTCGCGGTGCCTACGCGCACAAACCATGAGCTATAAACTCTTCATTCCCGGTCCCATCGCCGTCTCGGAAAAAACGCTCCGTGCCATGTCGCAGCCCATGATTGGGCACCGCAGCACGGATTTCGTGGCGCTCTACAATTCCATCCAGCCGGAGCTCCAGGCTCTCTGCTACACCAAGGACCCGGTCTATCTGTCCACCAGCAGCGCGTGGGGCGTGATGGAGGGTTCCCTCCGCAACGTCGTGAAAAAGAAGGTGCTCAATTGCATGAACGGCGCCTTTTCCGACAAATGGTATGATGTCGCCCTGCGCTGCGGCAAACAGGCCACCGCCCTCAAGTTCGAATGGGGTCAGCCCGTCGACCCCGAGGCCATCCGCAAGGAACTCGCCACCGGCGCCTACGATGCGCTCACGCTCATTCATAACGAGACCTCCTGCGGTTGCATGAGCGACCTCCCGGCGATCATGGCCGTCGTCCGCGAGTTCCCCGACGTCATCGCGATCATCGACACCGTGAGCTCGCTCAGCGCGATGCCCATCAAGAAAGACGAGCTCGGTATCGACATCCTCGTGGCCGGTTCGCAAAAGGCCTTCGCCCTTCCCCCCGGCCTCTCGTTCCTCTCGGTCTCCAAGAAAGCCCTCGACCGCGCCGCGACGATGCCCGACCGCGGCTACTATTTCGACTTCGTGGAATTCCAAAAGAACCACGAGGCCGGCATGACCCCGAGCACGCCCGTCATCTCGCTCTTCTACGCGCTCCGCTCGAAGCTCGACGACATCAAGGCCGAGGGCCTCGAAGCCCGCCACGCCCGCCACGCGCGCCTCAACAAAACCGTCCGCGATCACATCCTCGCGAAGGGTTTCACGATGTTCCCGAAGGCCGGCTACGGCTCCGTCACGCTAAATTGCTTCGCGAACAACCTGAACTACGACCTCGCCGCTCTGAACAAGACGCTGAAGTCGAAGCACAAGCTCGTGATCGACGGCGGCTACGGCAAACTCAAGGGCAAGACCTTCCGCATCTCGAACATGGGTGACGAGACCGACGAGACCATCGCCGCGATGCTCGCGTCCTTCGACGCCGCCCTCGCCGAGACCCCGAAGGTCACCGCCTGATTCGTCCCATGAAACTTCTGGCCACGTGTGCACACCGCTTTGCACTCGTGGCCTTTTTGTTGTCCGCGTGGTGCGCCCCGCTCGGCCACACCGCCGACACCACCGGCACCGGAGCCGTCGCCTCGACCAGCGTAAAGATCACCTTCGTGCGCCCGAGTAGCGCCGATGCCAGCGTCACGGGTTTCGATACGCCTCATCGCATCTACCTCCGTAGCGATCTCGCCTCGCCCCGAAAATCCTCCGCGCCCGCCCCGCGCAACGAACTTCTCCTCTGGCTCCCCGGCACCTCCCCCGCCTCGGCCGACGCACCCGCCGCGAGCGAAACTGCCAACACCCGCGAGGGCGCCGAAGCCTTTTGCCGTCTCGCCGCGCAACTCGGCTATCATGTCATCTCTCTGCGCTACCCGAATTCCCTTTCGGCCACCGCCGCCCGCACCGACGCCGACGATGAGTTCGAGCGCTTCCGCCTCGCGATCATCCGCGGCGGCGCGTCCAAATACATCACCGTCATCCGCGCCGACAGCATCGAGGAGCGCCTGATCAGACTTCTCCAACACCTCGCCGCCGAACGTCCGCAGGAAAACTGGTCCCAGTTTCTCGGAGACGCCGCCGCCATCCGCTGGGAAAAAATCGCCGTCGCCGGTCAGTCGCAGGGCGGCGGCCACGCCGCCTTGATCGCCCTCCATCATCTTGTCGCCCGCGTGGTGTGCACCGGCGCGCCGAAAGATTTTAACCTCCGCACCAACTCCCCCGCCGCGTGGCTCACCCGCGAATCCGCGACGCCGAAAGCGCGCTTCTTCACGCTGAACCACCAGCAAGACCGCCAGGGCGCCAACGCCCAGCAGCAGTTGCAAAACCTCCGCGCACTGAAACTCGACGCCTTCGGCGCGCCCGTGAATGTCGATACCACTCAGCCGCCTTACCGCCGCTCGCGCATCCTCGAGACGAACTTCCCCGGCACGAGACAGGAATCCAAAGAAGCCCACACGAGCGTCATCTCCTGGCGCAACGCTGCGACCTTCGAGCGCGTGTGGCGCTACATGCTTACCGAGTCCGTCGATCGCACTGCGCCGTGATCTCGCCCCGGTCGCTCGCCCGATTTGCTCTCGTCGTCCTGACGCTCTGCTCGGTCGGTCACGCGCTCGCCGCCGTTGAGTTCGCCGGAGTCCTCATCACCTCCGAGAAATCCCTCTTCCGCCTGAAGGACGACTCGTCGGGCGTCTCGCCCGCCTGGGTGAAAGTCGGCGACATGTTTGCCGGCCACGAAATCACGCACTTCGATGCCCAACGCGACACCCTGACGTTGCGGAAAGACGGCGCGACGTCCGCCGTGCGGCTCAAAGATTCCAAGGTCCGCCCCGAAGCGAGCATCGAGATCAGCGGCGTCGCCACGTTTGGCGGCGACGAAAAGATGGAAGTGTCGCGCGCCACGCTGCTCATGGATCAGGAAAACAGTTTTCCGCTGAAGCAGGGCATCGTCTGCCTCATCACGCCGACCCGCCTCACCGACGGCAGCATCCGCTATCGCCTGGTCTTCGAACGCCCCGACGCCGACGGCGACATCGAACTCCTCTCGGTGCTCACGCTGACTCAACGCGCCGGTGAACCGCTCAGTTTCCAATTCGCATCCGAAAAAAAATCTTCCGCCATCCCCGCCCCGGCCTCGCTTCCGCCGCGGACACCCACCGCGCCCCCGCGCTAAATTCTACCTCACGATCGAGCGCTTCAAAAAACTAAACCTTGAAATCGCCGCGTGCGCCCCGTAACCGCTCGCGGCTCATGAAGTCACTCATCATCGCCGAGAAGCCCTCAGTTGCCGCTGACCTCGCGCGTTCCCTCGGGAAAATCCCCAAGTCCGGCGACCACTACGAGAACGACGAATACGTGGTCTCGTATGCCCTCGGTCACTTGGTGGAACTCGAGATGCCCGAGGACATCGACAAAAAGAAATACGGTTTCTGGCGCTTGGAGACGCTGCCGATCATCCCCGAAAAATTTGGCCTCAAACCCATCGAGGATTCCAAGGAGCGTTTCAACGCCCTGAAAAAACTCCTCGCCCGCAAAGATATCGGCACCGTCATCAATGCGTGCGACGCCGGCCGCGAGGGCGAACTCATCTTCGCCTACCTGTATCAGCTCACGAAATCGAAGCTCCCCGTGAAGCGCGCATGGATGCAGACGATGACCACCGGCGGCATTCAAGAGGCATTCAAAAAACTTCGCGATGGCTCGCAAATGGCCGGCCTCGCCGACGCCGCCCGCTGCCGCAGCGAGAGCGACTGGCTCATCGGCATCAACGGCACCCGCGCGCTTACCAAGCGCATGTTCGGCTCCCGCGCCGGCAACGTCGCCTCCGTCGGCCGCGTGCAGACGCCCACCCTCGCGATTCTCTACGCCCGCGAGCAGGAAATTAAGAATTTCAAACCGCGCGACTACTGGCGCGTCACGGCCACGTTCGAGATCGCCAAGGGCCGCTACGAGGGCGTTTACCAACGCGCCCACTTCAAGAAAGTCGAAGGCGACGACCACGACCGCATCGACCGCGTGTGGGAAAAAGCCCTCGCCGAGGCCGTCCTCGCGGCATGTCAGGGTCAACCCGTCGCCAGCGTCACCGAAGAGAAAAAAGCCAGCACCCAGGCCGCCCCGCGTCTCTACGATCTCACTACACTCCAGCGCGAGGCCAACAACCGCTACGGACTCCCCGCGCGCCGCACGCTCCAGATCGCGCAGGCACTCTACGAACGCCACAAGATGATAACCTATCCCCGCACCGACTCGCGCGCGCTGCCGGAGGATTACATTCCCACGTGTCGCGAGACGCTCAACAACCTCTCCGGCTCCCTCGGCACGCACGCGCGCCAGGTCCTCGAAGCCGGTTGGCTCCGCCCGAACAAGCGCATCTTTAACAATGCGCAGATCTCGGATCACTTCGCGATCATCCCCACCGCCCACGAGGCCAAGAACCTCGACGACATGGAGGCCAAGGTCTTCGACATGATCGCGCGCCGCTTCGTCGCCGCGTTTTTCCCGTCTGCCGAATTCGATATCACCACGCGCATCAGCACGGTCGCGCCCGCACACGATTTCAAAACCGAGGGCAAAGTCCTCACCTCCCCCGGCTGGCTCGCCGTCTATGGCAAGACCACCGTCGACGACGATTCGCCCGACTCGAAAGCCCTCCCGGCCCTCACCGTCGACGACGGTTCGCCCGCCAAAGCGAAGACCGTCGATCCCGTCCTCCACGCCGAATCCACGAAGCCGCCGCCGCGCTACACGGAAGCCACGCTGCTCTCCGCGATGGAAGGCGCCGGCAAACTCGTCGACGACGAAGAGCTCGCCGAAGCCATGAAGGAACGCGGCCTCGGCACGCCCGCCACGCGCGCCGACACGATCGACGGCCTCATCAATCAGAAATACGTCGACCGCCCACAACGTGAGCTCATCCCGACCGCAAAGGCCGAACAGCTCCTCCAGTTTCTCGTCGCAGTCAAAGCCGACGCCCTCACGCAGCCCGCGATGACCGGCGAGTGGGAATTCAAGCTCCGCCAGATGGAGCACAACAAGTTCCCCCGCGCCCAGTTCATGGACGAGGTTATCGAGCAGACGAAAGGCATCATCGAGCGCGTCAAAGGCTTCGAGGAAGACGACTCCGTCGCCCGTGAGACCGACATCCCCTCGCCCACCGACGGCAAACCGCTCCGCGAAACCCTCCGCGGCTACAAATCCCACGACGGCGAGTTCATGATCTACAAGGTCGTCGGCGGCCGCAAAATGGAGGAGTCCGAAGTCCGCGAACTCGTCACCGCCGGCAAAGTCGGCCCGCTCGACGGTTTCATTTCCGCGAAGACCCGCAGCCGTTTCTCCGCTCTCCTGAAGCTCGTCAAAGACGAGGAAAAGGGAAAGTGGGTCGCCCAGTATGATTTCGGCGACAAGGTCGACCTCGGGACCGTCGAGCCTTACTGGACCGACGAGAAAACCGGCGCCGGTCTTTGCGAAGTCGGCTCCAGCCACGTGCTCCGCGAGCGCGACGGCGACGGTTGGAAACAGACCTTCCGCATTGGCCGCCTGATGTGCCAGAAACCGATCACCCGCGAGATGGCCATCCAGCTCGTCGCCGACGGCAAAACCGAACTCATCAAGGGCTTCATCTCGAAAAAAGGCCGCCCCTTCGACGCCATCCTTAAACGCGAGGGCCCGAAGTTTAACTGGGAGTTCCCGCCGCGCGCCCCGAAGCTCGACAAGGACGGCAAGCCCGTCGCGCGGAAAGCCAAGGCCCCTGTCGATCTCTCGAAGGGCGTCGTGCTCGGCAAAAGCAAGATGCACAAAGACGGCGAGATCGTCGAAACGCCCGAGGCCTTCTACGTGCGCAAGCCCGACCAGGACAACCGCATCGTCTTCACGTTGAAGAAACTCCTCTGCGCGAAAGAAATTCCCGCCGAGGAAGCGCTGCGCCTCTTCGAGACCGGCCGCACCGAGCTCATTCAAGGCTTCACGTCGAAACGCGGCCTGCCCTTCGGCGCCTATCTCGTGCTCTCGCCCACCGGGGCCAAAGCCGACTTCGAGTTCCCGCCGCGCTAATCCGCGCCCGCCTCCACGTCCGGTAGCCGCGCCTCTGAAGGCGCGGTGAAATTCCGGTAGCCGCATCTGTTAAGATGCGGTCGTCACACTCCCGCGTGAAGTAACCGCGACGTCCCGTCCGTTCCCCCGCTGGCGTTTCGGAAACTTTGCCGCAACGTCCGCGTCAGCCCCGTTTGCCGTGAACTCCCCCAAAAACTACCTCATCGCCCTTCTCGCTCTCACCACCATTGGAGGCGCGGTGCTTTCGTGGCAGCAATACGCCGAACTCGTCGAACTGCGCGCCGCCGCCATGAACAAGGACGAGCGCGCCGATCTCCAAAAACGCGTCTGGGATCTCGAAAAACTCAACAAACAGCTCCGCGACCAACTCGCCGCCAACCGCCCCGCCCGTCCCGGTGCCGACGATCCGCTCGCCGCCGACACTGACGGCCCGCCCGAGCGCCGCGATCGCGGCGGTCGTGGCGGACCGGGCGGTAATCCCCTCCAGCAACTCACCGCGCTGCGCGATCTCCTGAACAAGCCCGACGTGCAGGCGCTCATGAGTGTGCAACAAAAGGCCGCCGTCGACGCCCGCTACGCCGCGCTCTTCAAGAGCCTCAACCTCACCCCCGAACAGGCCGAAAAACTGAAGACCGTTCTCGCCGAGCGCCAAACCACGATGATGGACGTGATGTCCGCCGCCCGCGACCAGGGGCTCGATCCCCGCCGAGACCGCGATGCCTACCAAAAATTGATGCAGTCCGCCCAAGCCGACGTGAACGCCAGCATCAAAGCCGTCATCGGCGACAGCGGTTTCGCGCAGTTCGAGAACTACGAAAAGACCCTGCCACAGCGCAACGTCGTCAACCAGCTCCAGCAGCGCCTCAGCTACAGCGATACGCCGCTCACGTCCGCGCAGGCCGATCAGCTCGTGCAAATTCTCGCGGCCAACACCCCCGCGCCCACGCCCGGTTCGCCCGGTCAGCCGGGCGGCGACGGGCGCGGCCCGATGCCCTTCCCCGGCGGGCCCGGCCCAGGTCCTGGCGGCGGTCGCGGTGGCCCCGACCTCGGTGCCTTGGGCGCCATGATCGGCGGCGCGCTCGGCGGCCCCGGCCCAGGCGGCGGCTTCATGGCCATCGCCGGCGGCGATGCCGGTCGCGGCGGCAACGCCACGGCGCCCATCACGCCCACCGCCGTCAACCAAGCCCAGGCCGTCCTCGCCGCTCCGCAGGTGGCCGCTCTCCAGCAGCTCCAGCAGCAACAGCAATCCCAGCAGCAACTCGCCAAGATCGTCGCCGAAACCATGGCCGCGCAAAATCCGGCCAACGGGACCGCCCTCCCGCGCCCACCCGGCGGCACCCCGCCGCCGCCGAATCAAACCAAGCGCCCCGGCGGTTGATTTCCGGTTTTTCAACGTCAGCCTCCGGAGCGTTTTCGGATAGTCCGCATCGCTGCCCGCCGCTCAGTTTTCCGCAATTTTTGCACAGCGAAAACCCTTGCTCGGTCCTCCGTGCGCACGGAAGCTGCACCCGATTTCGTCTATCCTTCCTCCCATGATCGTAACAACCGCGCAGCTCTTCAAACACGCCTACGGCAAATACGCCGTCGGCGCTTACAACATCAACAACGCCGAGCAGGCGATGGGCCTCTTCCGTGGCGCCATCGAGTCTCAGGCTCCGTTCATCATCCAAATCTCCAAGGGCGCGCGCTCCTACACCGACAAGCGCATGTTGGAGGCCATCATCCGCGCCGCCGGCGATATTTTCCCGGAAGCCATTTTCGCCGTCCACCTCGATCACGGTGACGAGCAGACCTGCTACGAGTGCATCGATTCCGGCTTCTTCAGCTCCGTGATGATCGACGCCTCCCACGATCCGTTCGACAAAAACGTCGAGATCAGCAAACGCGTCGTCGACCGCGCCCACGCCAAAGGCATCTCCGTCGAAGCCGAACTCGGCATGCTCGGCGGCGTCGAAGAAGACATTAAGGTCGAAGACGGCCACGCCACCCTCACCAACCCGGCCGAGGCCGAAGATTTCGTCAAGAAGACCGGCTGCGACTCTCTCGCCTGCGCCATCGGCACCTCGCACGGCGCCTTCAAGTTCAAGGGCAAGCAGTCCCTCCACTTCGACGTCCTCGAGAAGATCAAGGCCCGCATGCCCGGCTACCCGCTCGTCATGCACGGTTCCTCCTCGGTTCCGCAGGACGAAGTCGCCCGCATCAACGCCGCCGGCGGCAAGATCGCCGGCTCCATGGGCGTCGACGTAAACGAATATCTACCCGCCGCCAAACTCGGCGTCACCAAGATCAACATCGATACCGACGGCCGCCTCGTCTGGACCCGCGTCCACCGCGAGTTCTTCCGCGACAAGCCCTCCGAGTTCGATTTCCGCCCGCCGGGCAAGATCTTCATCGCCGAATACGCGAAGTTCATCGCCTCGCGTAACCACCTCCTCGGCAGCGCCAACCAATTGGCCGACCTCCGCGCCAGCCTCGGCAAATAAACCGCCGCTGGGTCAATCTCTCGGGCGGGGTGATCTTTCACCCCGCCTTTTTTGTGCCCGCGCGCGTCGTTCTACGCCGATAGCCTTTCCGTTTTCCGAAAGTGGCCCGGGCGTCCCGCCCGCGGGTTTTGAAAAGCAGAGCTGCGGACACGCCTGCACCTCACGTCGCGGCCTCGACATCGCCGCGCATTCGCCCATGTTGACCACATGAGCCACCATTCGTCCGGACGAAGGCACCGGCACCACGCGCGGGAAGTTACGCTGCTCCGTTGGGTCGTCCTCGGAGGCAGCAGTTTGATCGGACTCGGTTTGCTCCTGGCCCTCGTCGGCGTGGCCTCCACGCAACGTCCGGCCTCGTTCGGTAGCACGCTCCTCGTGATGCTGATCGCCGTGCTCGCCGTGGCGTTTCTCTCCGGTCTCCTGCTTGGCACCGGCCGATTCGCCGCGACGATCTTCAACACGCTCAAGCTCTACTCCGGCGCCACCGAGCTAAAAGCCACGGCCCAACGCCGCGAACACCAGCGGCACGCCGGCGAATCGATCCGTCTCAGTCCGCGCTGAAACCTTCGCCGGTCGCTCTCGCGCGGTCCGAGTCCTCCGCGCCGCCGCTCCCGTGCACGCCGCGCGCATCGCCCCGACACGGCGGCGGTCCGCCGACACTTTCCATGTCTGCCTTCTCAAAATCACTTCGGCCAAACCTGTCTGCCCTTCTCTTCGCCGCGCTGGGATGGGCCGGAGCCATTCTGTCCGCCGCGCCCGCCGCACCCGCACCGCTCCTCCGCAAGGTCGGTGAATATCGCCTGCAAACCGCCCGTTACGGCGCCGCGGCCGTCGCCGTCGGTGATTCCATTTATGTGATTGGCGGCAGCGCGGTCGGCGCCGTCACCGACATCGAACGTTTTAATAGCCACACCCACGCCGTCGAAAAAGTCTGCGACCAATTGCTCCCGCGGCGCTACCACAGCGCGGTCGAATATCGCGGCCTCATCTACATTTTTGGCGGACAAGGCTACGGACTGCGTTCCCAACCCTTCGAAGAAAACGTCGAGATTTTCGATCCCGCGACCCGCCGCCTCAGCCGCGGCACCCGCATGCCAGTCGCTCGCGCCCACATGGCGGTCGCCCGCCTCGGCGCGATGGTCTGCCTCGCCGGCGGCACCAAGATGAAAACGGAAAGCGAAATCACCCACACCGGTGATCTCGATTTTTACGACCTGCGCACCCACACGTGGTCCAAAGGCCCGCCGATGCCCACCGCTCGCGAAGCCCAAGCCGCCGCCGTCGGCAATTTCCTCATTGTGCCGGGCGGCTTCCGGCAAGGCGGTCGCCTCGCCACCGTCGAAATGTTCGTTCCGCAGGAGAACGTGTGGAAATCGCTGCCCCCGCTCGCTCGCAAACTCAGCGGCCACTCGCTCGTCAAGTTGGACAGCTACCTGTTTCTCCTCGGCGAGTTCTCGGAGATGGACTCCATCCTCGCCTACGATTTGAGCACGCGCACAAGCATCCCGGTCGACGTAGCCGGCTTCCGCGGTTCCCGCCACAGCACGGCGGTCGCGTTGGAGAATCGCATCTACTTTATCGGCGGAACCAGCGGCGACGAAACGACTCCCAGCGATCTCATCCAAGTCCTCGAGTTCACCGCCCCGCGCGCCAAGTAGCCAAGCCGCGCCCCTTCGCTTCGCCCGATGAAACTCCTCTTTCTCCACGGCCCGCCCGCCGCCGGCAAACTCACCGTCGCCCGCGAAGTCGCCGCGCTCACCGGCTGGCGCCTCTTCCACAATCACCTGACCGTGAACCTCGCCCTCGCCGTCTACGATTTCGGCACGCCCGGCTTCATCACTCTACGCGAGCAGGTCTGGCTCACGGTTTTTCGCCGTGCCCTCGCCGACCGCCTGCCCGGCCTAATATTCACGTTCAATCCCGAGAATTCGGTCCCGCAAAACTTCATCGACGATCTCTTTGTCGAAGTCGCCGCAGCCGGCGGCGAGGTCATTCCTGTCGAACTCACGGCCAGCGAAGCCGAGCTCGAGCGCCGCATGACCGCTGGCTCGCGCGTCGCACACGGCAAACTCACCGACCTCGCCCTCTACCGCCGCCTCCGCGCCGCAGGCGCGTTTGCGTCGCCCATGATCCCCGCGTCCCGCCTCCGCATCGACACCGGCACACTTACTCCGGCCCTCGCCGCTGCGCGCATTGTCGATGCGCTGAGCCTGCGGTAGTTCACCCACCCCGCGCTGCTCCGCCCGCAAAACAGGCGAATATCGCCTGCCAACGGCACGTCCCGCCGCCATCGCCGTCGACGATTCGATTTATGTGATTGTAGCAATGCGGTCGGCGGCGTCGCCGACATCGAGCGTGTTAACTCACGCCTGCCACTTGAACACCGTGGTCGTATGCGGCGGGAGCGTGACGTTGAACGATTGGCTGAACCCGTCGCGCGCGACGTCCTCGGTATTGCGACCGCCGTCGTTACCGAGGCCGCTGCCGCCGTAGTATTCGCTGTTCGTGTTCAACACCTCGCGCCAGAAGCCGTGGCGCGGCACGCCGATGCGGTAGTTCCGCGTCGCTCCGCCAAAATGGGCGATCACCGCAAACAGCGTGCGCTCTGCCGCGTCCGAGCGAAGATAAGCGACGAGATTCGCATCGGCATCATGGCACGAGAGCCAGCGGAAGCCCTGCGAATTGAAATCGTTTTCCCCGAGCACCGGCTCGCTCGTGTAGAGTTTATTGAGATCGCGCACGAGGAGGCGCACACCTTCGTGGTCAGGATATTGGCAGAGGTGCCAATCGAGACTCTTGTCGTGGGCCCACTCGCGGGACTGCGCGAATTCGTTGCCCATGAAGAGTAATTTCTTGCCCGGCCAAGCCCACATGTGGGCGTAAAGCGAACGCAGATGCGCGGCTTTCTCCGCGATGTGCCACGCCCCCATCTTGAAGAGCATCGACGCTTTGCCGTGCACGACTTCGTCATGCGAAAACACCGTCACGAAATTTTCCGCATACTGGTAAAGCATGCCGAACGTGAGGTCGCTGTGGTGGTGCCGGCGCACGATGGCCTCCTTCGCGAAGTAGCGCAGCGTGTCGTTCATCCAGCCCATGTTCCACTTCAGATCGAATCCGAGGCCGCCGTCCTTCGCCGGCTTGCTCACACCGGGGAACGACGTGCTCTCCTCGGCGATCGTGAGCGCGCCGGGGTAATACTGGTGCACGAGATCGTTCACGCGGCGCAGGAAATCGATCGCCTCCAGATTTTCGCGACCGCCGAACTTGTTCGGAACCCACTGACCTTCTTTGCGCGAGTAATCGAGGTAGAGCATCGAGGCCACGGCGTCGACGCGCAGGCCGTCGAGGTGGTAGCGGTCGAGCCACGCGAGCGCGTTGGCGATGAGGAAGCAGCGCACTTCGTTGCGGCCGTAGTTGAAGATCAGCGTGCCCCAGTCCATGTGCGCGCCCTGGCGCGGATCGGCGTGCTCGTAGAGGTGCGTGCCGTCGAATTCCGCGAGTGCAAAACTGTCGCGCGGGAAATGCGCCGGCACCCAGTCGAGAATCACCCCGAGGCCGCGGCTGTGCAGGTAATCGACGAACCACGCGAAATCCTCCGGCGAACCGAACCGGTGCGTGGGCGCAAAAAATCCCGTGACCTGATAACCCCACGACCCGTCGAAGGGATGCTCCGCCAGCGGCATCACTTCGATGTGGGTAAAGCCCATCTCCACCGCGTAGTCGGCGAGTTGCGCACCGAGCTCGCGATAAGTGAGCGGACGATCGGCATCCTCGGGTTTCCGTTTCCAGGAGCCGAGATGCACTTCGTAGACCGACATCGGCCGGTCGAGTTTGCCCGCATTGGCGCGACGTCGATCCATCCACGTCTCGTCGGTCCAGCGGAATTTCTTCGGGTCGCAGACAATCGCTGCGTTATTCGGCGGCGGCTCGAAATAGGTGCCGTAGGGATCGGTCTTGAGTCGCACTCCGCCGCGTTGGTCGCGGATTTCGAATTTGTAGAGTTCCCCTTCTCCGAGCCCCGGCACAAAAAGTTCCCACACGCCCGACGCCCCCAGCGAGCGCATCGGATGATAGCGGCCGTCCCAGCGATTGAAATTCCCCACGACCGACACGCGCGCCGCCGAGGGCGCCCACACCGCAAACGATACGCCCGAAACACCGCCGAGCACGCGGAGGTGCGCGCCGAGTTTTTCGTAGATGCGGTGCTCGTTGCCTTCGTTGAAAAGATAGAGGTCCTGGTCGCCGAGCGTGGGCAGAAAGCTGTAGGGATCGAAAAACTGCCGGCTCTCGCCGTTCGCGTAGGTCGCACGCAGTTGATAGCGAAAAACCTCCGGACGCTTCGCGATGAACAGCTCGAACAATCCCTCCGGCGCGACCTGCTTCATCGCGTGCGGCTTGGCCGTTTTCGCATCGAGCTCGACAACCTCGCACGCCGTCGCGCCGCTCAGAAACGCCCGCACCACGACGCCGTGGCTCCGGTTACGCGTGAGCGGATGCATACCGAGCACCGAGTGAGGAGTGGCGTGTTTCGCCTGAAGAAGTGCGGCCAGTTCGGTCTTGGAAATAATCACGCGTTCAATGGGTTTGCCTCCAAAGTGTGTCAGGAGCGAGGCGCGGTCTAGCCCGTATTTTTGAGGCCGCCCGAGATGCCATTGATTGTAAGTTCCACGACTCCGCGCAACGCGTCCGCCTCCTCGACCGCAATCTTCTTTTTCGCGCGCAGCCGGCGCAGCATCTCCACTTGGATGTAGTTGAGCGGATCGATGTAGGGATTCCGCAGCTCGACCGACTGACGCAGCACCGGTTCGCCCGCGAGCAGCTGTTTCTGTCCCGTGATGGCCAAAATCGCCGCTTCCGTGCGCGCAAATTCTCGCTCCAACAACCCGAAGACCCGCCGGCGAATCCCTTCGTCCTCCACCAGCGAAGCATAGAGCGCCGCGATGCCCATGTCGGCTTTGCGCATCGTGAGCTGCGCATTGTCGATCATCGTCTGAAAAAACGGCCACCCCGCGTGCATCTCGCGCAGCAATTTCCGACCTTTGTCACCGCGCCGCAGCACCGCCTCAAGCGCGCTGCCGAGCCCGAACCATCCGGGAAAATTAAACCGGCTCTGCATCCACGAAAACACCCACGGGATCGCCCGCAGGTCCTCCACGCTGGTCGTCGCGCGGCGGAAGGTCGGCCGCGAACCGAGTTTCAAATTCGAAATCTCGTCGATCGGCGTGGCCTGCTTCCAAAACGTGAGAAACTCGGGGTCGTCGTGCACCGCCGCCTTGTAGGCCGCAAAGCCCGCCGCACTCATCTCGCCCATCGCCTCGCGCCACTCGGCTGGAACCGGGTGCGCCTTTTCCGCCGCATGCGTGCCGAGCATCACCCCATAAGCCATCTGTTCGAGGATGCGGTGCGCGAGATCGGGATCGTGGTAACGCGTCGAGAGCACTTCGCCTTGCTCGGTCACACGGATGCCGCCATCGCGCAGTCCCGCCGGTTGCGCGAGAATCGCCTTCGCCGCCGGTCCGCCGCCGCGTGCGACGCTGCCGCCGCGACCGTGAAACAGCGTCAGCCCCACGCCGAACGCCGCACACACGCCCGCGATTTCTTCCTGCGCCTGGTAGAGCGCCCAGTTCGCCGTGAGGTATCCGCAGTCCTTGTTCGAGTCCGAGTAGCCCAGCATCACGTGCTGCCGCGTCGGGACCTTGCGCCCCGGCAGCGTGAAATACGCCGACAAAATTTCCGGCGCCCGCTCCAAGTCGTCCAACGTCTCAAACAGCGGCGCGATGGGCAGAGCCGCCCCGGTGAGTTTTTGCAGCAGCTCGACCTCCAGCATGTCCGACAGCCCGTCCGTCATGCTGATGATATAAATGCCGAGCGCCTCCGGCCCGAATTTCTCCGCTGCCCGCGCCGCGAGCGCCAGCGGTTCGAGCACATTGCGGGTCGCCGCCGAAAACTCACCGATCTCCGCCGTCGTCAGCCCCCGCGCCGTCGCCAACGCCCCGAGCAGCACCTCGCGTTTCACCGTCTCCGCCAATTTCGCGTAGTCGCCGCGGCCCACGATCTCCGCGACGGCCGCTTCGTGGTGCGACGAGTGTTGTCGCAGATCGAGCCGCGCCGTGTGCAGCCCAAACACCTCCAGGCGCTGGATCGCCGTCCGCAGTTCGCCGCCCGTGAGCAGCCCGCCGCGGCCCGCTTCCAGACTCGCCCGGATCGTCGCGAACGTATCCGCGATGGTCGCACGGTCGAGACACGTGCCGACCACCGCCTCCGCCGCCAACACGCGTCCATCGCGCACTTCGCCGACCGCCTGCGTGAGGCGCTCGCGGAGCACGCCGAGCAGCAGCCGATAGGGTTCGTGCGGGTATCGTTTGCTCAACTCTTCGATATGTTTCGAGAGGTGCAAATTCACCCGCAGCTCCTTTTTCAAAGCAGGCACGACGGTATCGCGTCGGTCGCTCACCGTGAGCGTGCGCGCCAGCTCGCGCGCCGCGAGCCGCACTTTTTCGATCGCGAGCCGGCGGTTGAGCAACAGCACTTCCGCCGTCACCGCCGCAGTCACGTTGGGATTGCCGTCACGGTCGCCGCCGATCCACGAGCCAAACGTCAGCCAGCGCGTCGGCGCCGTCACCGTGGGAAAATGTCGCGCCAGCGCGTGCTCGAGGTCCGCCTGCAACCGCGGCAGCGTCTCAAACAGCGTCGTGTCAAAATACCACAGCCCCGTGCGCGCCTCATCGGCCACCTCGGGCCGCGCCACCCGACTCCGGTCCGTGAGCCACAGCGACGCGATCTCGCGCTCCACGCACTCCGGTTCCAGCACCGCCGAGTCGATCGCCGCCGCCGGCAGAGCCCGCGCCCGCAGAATTTCCCCGAGCCGCCGCAATTTCGTCAGCAGTGTGCGGCGCTTCGATTCCGTCGGATGTGCGGTAAACACCAGCTCGATCCCCAACCGGTCCACGAGCGCCTGCATCGCCGCCGCGTCCACGCCGTCGCGTTTCAGCTCCACCACCGCCGCCTCGATCGTCTCGCGCATCGGCGGTGCCTCCGCCGCCCCGCCGCTCCCCTCGCCGGGTTTGGTCCAGCGCGCATTGCGCCGTTCGCGCAGCAGCATGATGCGAAAATTTTCCTCCGCGAGATTCACCAGCTCGAAATACAGCGTAAACGCCATCGCCTGGTTGAAGGCATCCGTCGCCGAGAGCGCCGCCACCGTCTCGCCCAATCGCTCCGCCGCCCCGTCGTCGCCGCTTCGCCGCGCTTTCGCCAATTTCCGCAACGTCTCCACCGTGTCGAAGGCCCCCGGCCCTTCCAACCGCGTGATCACCCGCCCCAGCGCGCTGCCCAGCGCCCGCACTTCCGCGCGCAAAGCGGACAGATCTTTCAGGGCGGACGAGGCGGGAGCGTGTTTGCGGTGCATAGGGAGTGCGGACGATGGCGGCGTTTCCCCGACGCAAAAGCCAAAACCGCGCCATATTCCGCCGCCCACCTCCGGCACCCGTGCTCGCCCCGCACCGGAGCTTGCTTGCCCCGGATGCGCCGCCTTTGCTCCGCGCGTGATTTGCCGGTTAATTTTCCTCACCATTCTTTCCCTTACCGCGACCCTCGCGCACAGCCAGGAGCTCGAGCTTACCTCGGAGATCGGCGATTTCGACGGCCGCACCAACGAGCGCGTCCTCCGCGGCAACGCCCGCATCACCGACGGTATCACGCTCATCACCGCGGATGAGATCCGCCATAACCTCACGACCCAGACGATCACCGCCACCGGCCGCGTCGTCTTCACGCGCCGCGACATCCGCCTCCTCGCCGACAAACTCGTTCTCGATCAGAAAACCCAAAACTTCACCGCCGAGCGCGTGCGTTTCGGCGTGCATCCCTACTACGCCGAGGGCGAATCCGCCTCCGGCTCCCTCGCCGAGATTACCCTCAACCGCGCCACCGTCACCTACGGCGAACCCGGCCCGTGGCAGCCCACCTTTCGCGCCGACAAAATCATCTACGCCCCCGGCCAGCGCCTCCGCACCGAAAACGCCCAGGCCGGCATCGGCCACACCCAACCCTTCCCCTTCCCTCGCCTCCAACAAGATCTCAAGGAGCCTTTCGTTTCCTTCGCCACCTTCAACGGCGGTTACCGCTCCTCGCTCGGCGTCTTCGCCGAAGCCGGCCTGCACTTGCCCACCGCTGCCGGCGTCCGCCTCGGCGGCGAACTCGGCCTCTACTCTGCCCGCGGCGTGATGTTCGGCCCCTCCGGCAGTTACGGCCGTGGCGCCGGCGCGAGTTCCGACACCCCTCTCCGCGGCTATTTCCGCACCGGCTACATCAACGACCACGGCGACAAAAAAAACGATATCCTCGGCCGCCCCGTCCCCGAAAACCGCGGCTACGTCGAGTGGCAACACGAGCAAAAACTCTCCGACCACCTCTCGCTCTCCGCCCAACTCAACTGGTGGAAAGACTCCGAAATCCTCCGCGATTTCCGCCCCCGCTCTTTCTTCCCCGTCCAGGCGCCCGACACCTTCGTCGAGTCCGCCTACGCCGGCCCCAACTACTTCGTCTCCCTCTTCGCGCGCTTCCAACCCAACTCCTTTCAACGCGTGCAGGAGCGCCTCCCCGAGCTGCGCTTCGACCTGCTGCCCCTCGCCCTCGGCAACGGCTTCGTCCACCGGTTCAGCGCGAGCGCGGCGGTCCTGCGCGAGACCACGGTAGCAGATGGGGTATTAGCGCCGCCTCCGCCAATTGCATTCTCAACCTCTACTTCTGCCATAACCGGGCAAGTTCGAGGCGGCCCCCCAGAGTGGTGGTGGCTCTTCGACAACCCGTCAGTATTTGTCGGCACAAATCCCACACCAGTCGCGCCCTCTCAACAAACGCCGGTTTCAATCGTCTATTCGCCGTCCGCCCGGCGGCTATTCGATGCTGGGCCTGAATATCGCTCTACTCGCTTCGACGCCTATTACGCAATCGAGCGACCGTTTTCTTACCAAGACTGGTTTGCCTTCACGCCAGTAGCCGGGGCACGCCTTACTCACTACGCTCGCCTGCGCGAATCCCGCGTGACCACCTCTACACTGTCTTCCCGTCAGGAGATTTCTGTCGACGCCCCGCTCACCGCTCAGCCCTCCTACACCCGCACCCTCGGCGAAATCGGCTTCGACACCGCGCTCCGCACCAGCGCCACCTGGGACTACAAAAACCCACTCTGGAAAATCGACGGCCTCCGCCACCTGCTCACCCCGCGCGTCAGCTACCGCTACATCCCCGAAGCCGCCAAGGGCCTCGGGCGCATCGCGCCCATCGACCGCCGCACCTTCGCCACCTACCTCCAGCCCCTCGGCCTCGGCGACCAGCGCAACATCGACGATCTCAGCGCGACCAACACCCTCCGCGTCGGCTTCGACAACACCCTCCAAACCCGCGATCCCGTCTACGGCTCCCGCGATCTGCTCACGTTCAACCTCGCCAACGATTTTCGCTTTAAGCGCGCCGTCACCACCACCGGCCTCGAGCGCAAAGTCTCCGAGACCCACGCCGAAATCGCCTTCGCTCCCGCCAGTTGGATTTCGGTCGATGTCTACCAGAGTTTCGCCCCGCAGACCTTCACGCTGCGTGAGTTCAACTCCGGCGTCACCCTGCGCGATGGCGACGTCTGGTCCGCCCGTTTCTCCAATAATTTTCTCCGCGACGAAATTCAGGACTACCAACTCGATGCGCGCGTCCGCCTGAACGAGACCTACGACGCCGTCACCCGCCTTCACTACGACGCCCGCAAACGCCGCTTCAACGAGCAGGCCTACGGTCTCTCCCAAAATCTCGGCAACACGTGGCTCGTCTCCTACCTTGTGAGCCTCTACTCCGGCCCGCGCCGCGAAAGCCACTTCGGCCTCAACTTCCAGATCGAAGCCCGCGGCTTCTGATTCGCCCGTCGTCCCCAGACTTACGAGCGACGAGACCTGCCACCGCCTTCATGCAACGCCGTCGTCCCACGTCGCCAACCCGGAGCCACCGCTCCCCGGGACTTCGGCACGTTTGGCGCTTTGTTCGGCCGGTCGCCTGCATGCAAGCCTCCCGTCCGTTTTTTCTCCCGACTCCGCCCGACCGGTCATGAATTTCGCGATTCATTTCCACCCGCGGCTCTTCGACGCGATCCGCCGCTACACCGCCGCCGATTTCCGCCACGATTTTTTCGCCGGGCTCAACGCCATGGTCCTCGCGTTCCCGCTCTCGATGGCCTTCGCCATCGCTGCCGGCGTCAAACCCGAGCAGGGCCTCTTCACCGCCATCATCGGCGGCGCCCTCATCGCCGCCTTGGGCGGTTCCCGCGTGCAGATCGGCGGTCCCACCGGCGCCTTCGTCGTCATCACTTACAGCGTCCTCCACCACTACGGTTACGACGGCCTTTTTCTCTGCACGATGATGGCGGGCGCGATGCTCTGCCTCATGGGCCTCGCGCGCATGGGCTCCGTCATCCGCTTCATTCCTTATCCCGTCTCCCGCGCGTTCACCAAAGGTATCGCGATTCTGATCCTCGCTTCGCAGATCAAGAGTTTCTTCGGCCTCAACGTCGAAAAATCCCCCGTCGATTTCACCGGCAAACTCACGATGCTCTTCACGCATCTCGACGGCATCCACTGGCCCACCGTCGCCCTCGGCCTTGCGTCGATCGCCTTGATCGGCCTCTGGCCGAAAAACCTCTCGCGCTTTCTGCCCGGCTCCGTGGTCGGCCTCGTGGTCGCGACCGCCCTCGCCGCAGTGCTCGGCTTCCACGACAAATGGCACATCGCCACCATCGGCTCCCAGTTCGGTGAGATTTCCCGCAGCCTGCCTGCCCTGCACCTGCCGCACGCCGATTGGCCGCTCGTCCGCGAGCTCGTGCAACCCGCCTTCACCATCGCGCTCCTCGTCGCCATGCAGGCTCTCCTCTGTGCCGTCGTCACCGATGGCATGCTCGACGAGCGCCACGATTCCAATCAAGAGCTCATCGGCCAGGGCATCGCCAATCTCGTCTCGCCGCTCTTCGGCTGCATTCCCGTTACCGGCGCCGTCGCCCGCACCGTGGCCAACGTCCGCGCCGGCGCCCACACGCCCGTCGCCGGACTCGTGCATTCGGTGCTGTTACTGCTCCTGCTGCTCGCCGCCGCGCCACTCGCCGGCCACATCCCGCTCGTCACGCTCAGCGCCGTCCTGATCGTCGCCGCCTACCGCATGGTGTCGTGGAAACAATTCGCCCGCCTCGGCCGCTGGCCGCTCAGCGATTCCTCCGTCTTCCTCGCCACCTTCGCTCTCACCGTGCTGGCCGATCTCACCGTCGCCGTCGAAGTCGGCGTCGTCCTCGCCGCACTTCTGATGGTGAAACGCATTTCCGAAACCTCCCAGATCACCGCCGTCGACGAGACCACGGAGACCGAGGGTTCGCAGCACTCCCTCGTCGGCCGCGTCATCCCGCCCGGCGTCCTCGTGTTCCGCGTCTTCGGCGCCTTCTTTTTCGGCGTCGTCGACAAACTCGACGACGAGCTGAAGCGCGCGAAACAGGAGCCCGACATCCTCATTCTCCGTATCCGCAAAGTCCTCGCGATCGACGCCACCGGCCTGCAGGCCCTCGAAGATTTGCACGCCAAGCTCCGCGCCAAGGGCAAGCACCTCATCCTCAGCGGCCCGCACACGCAGCCACTCGCGGTCATGATCAACTCCGGTTTCATCGACCGTCTCGGTGAAGCCAACGTCTGCCCGCACATCGCCGCCTCGCTCGCCCGCGCCCGCGAAATCCTCGGCCTCCCACCCGTCGCCGAACCGCCCGATCACACCGCCACCCATCAGAGCGAGAAACACCAGATCGAAGCCGCCCGCCGCGAACTCTCCGAAGCCATCGCCCGCGCCGGCAAACTCCTCGAAAACCCTCCGTCCAAGCCGTAGCCGCACAAGTTACGGTGCGGTCCGAGGTTCGTATCCACGGTGGGCGGGCGCGTCCCTGCGCCCGCATTCGCCCCACTTCCGCGTCGCTCCTCATTAACGAAGCTCGTCAGGCCGCCCGCCTCGCCCTACGCTCCGTGCCATGAGTCTCGGACCGCTGCTCTTCGGTGCTGCGCTGGGCCAGTTCGCCGGCCTCCTCGCCGGCCGCCGCCCGAGATTGTGGCTGACGCTTACCCTCGCCGGAGCCGTCGCCGCCTTCCTTCCCGCGGTCGCAATCCTCGCCGGTGCCGAGCCGTGGGCTTGGCGCACCACGTTCGCGGTCGGCGGCGAGCCGCTCCACCTCCGCCTCGACGCCCTCGGCGCATTTTTCCTCGCCCTGCTCTGCGTCATCGGCGGCGCCGGCTCCGTCTACGCGCGCGCCTATTGGACCGATCGCGCGCACCCGCTGTCCGCGACCTCCGGTCGCCGTTGGTGGAACCTCCTCCTGGCCATGCTCGGTCTCGTGCTCGTGACCGCCAACGGTCTCCACTTCCTCATCGCGTGGGAGCTCTTCACGCTCAGCGCCTATTTTCTCATCACGCTCGATCGCCAGCGTCACGCTGTCCGCGCCGCCGGCTGGCTCTACCTCGGCGCCTCGCACACCGCATCGCTCGCGCTCTTCGCCTTTTTTGCCCTGCTCGCCGCACACACCGGCTCGTGGCAACTCGGCCCGCTGCCCGACCGCCCCGAGCTCGCGCCGCTCTTCTGGCTCGCCCTGTTCGGCTTCGGCGTAAAAGCCGGCCTGTTTCCCCTCCACATCTGGCTGCCCTCCGCGCACGCCAACGCCCCGAGCCACGTCTCCGCCCTCCTGTCCGGCCTCACCATCAAAATGGGTATCTTCGGCCTGGTGCGCTTCAGCGGCTGGTTGCCCGTGCCCGCCGGTGCCGGCTGGATCGTCGCCGCTCTCGGCCTCGCCAGCGCCGTCCTCGGCGTCGCCTTCGCCCTCGGACAACACGACCTGAAACGACTCCTCGCCTACCACAGCGTCGAAAACATCGGCATCATTCTCATCGGTTTCGGTTTCGCCCTCGTCGCCGCCGAACACGCCCACGCCCCCTGGGGGCAACTCGCCCTCGCCGGCGCGCTCCTGCACGTCTGGAATCACGGTCTCTTCAAGTCCCTGCTCTTCCTCGGCGCCGGCTCCGTGCTGCACGCCACCGGCACCCGCGAGATGAGCCAACTCGGCGGACTCTGGCGAACGATGCCGTGGACGGCCGGGCTCTTCGCCCTCGGTGCTGTCGCGATTTCCGGCCTGCCTCCGCTCAACGGCTTCGTCAGCGAATGGCTCGTCTACCTCGGCCTCTTCGACGCCGTCAGCGCGTCCGGCACTGCCGCCGTCGCTGCGGTCGCCGCGGTGATTTTACTCGGCGTCACCGGCGCCCTCGCCCTCGCCTGCTTCGTCAAAGTGTGCTCCGTCGTCTTCCTCGGCGCGCCCCGGTCCGCCGCCGCCGCGCACGCGCATGAGAGCGGCCCGCTCATGCGCGGCCCCATGCTCGCGCTCGCCGCCGCCTGCGTCGCCATCGGCCTCGCCCCGGTCGCCGTCTGGCCCGCGCTCGCCCGCGCCACCGCCGCGTGGAATCCCGCGTGGGCCCACGTCGCGCCGCCCGCCTCGCTGCCCACCCTCGGGGCCGCTCACCTCGCGCTCGTCCTCGCCGCCACCTTCGCTGTCGCGCTCCTTTGGCGACGCTCCCGACACCAAGGCCTGCGCCGCGCGCTCACGTGGGATTGCGGTTACGCCGCCCCCACTCCGCGCATGCAATACACCGCCGGCAGCTTTGCCGCGACGATCACGGAATGGTTCGCGTGGATACTGCGCCCCGCCCAACACGCCGATCGCCCCGCCGTCATTTTCCCGCACCGCGCCTCGTTTTTCACGCACACGCCGGAGACCGTCCTCGACCGCGTCGTCGCGCCCGCCGCCCGTTTTGTCATGCAGCTTTCCCACGCCACGCGCCGCCTCCAACACGGCCGGCTCCAGGCCTACCTGCTCTACCTCGTCGCCGGCGTCGCCGCCCTCGCGCTGCTCGTCATGACTGCAAATCCGCAATGAATGCGCAGCATCCCGCCCTTCTATACGGTAAAATGTTCGCCTGAGCCCGCCTCCGCCGGTCAATCTCCCTCCGTCCGTTTCCGCCGCCATGTATCTCAACCTCATCCAAATCGCCGAGTCCTTCGGAGTTTCGGAAAAAGTGGTCGAAGACTGGATTCGCCGCGAGGGGTTGCCCCACACACCCGATCGCGGCCGACTTTTGTTCGACCGCGAACAGGTCGCCAACTGGGCCGCCGCCCGCGGCCTCGCCGCCAAAGCCGGTTTTCTCGCCCCCGAGTCGACCGGCACCGCCACCCTGCGCCTCGGCCCGCTCCTGCGCGCCGGCGGCATCTGGCGCGAGGTCGCCGCCGCCGACCTCACCGACGTGCTCGCGAAAATCGTCTCGGCCCTCCCCGGCGCCACCCCACCCGTCCGCCAACTCCTCGCGCAACGCCTGCGCGCCAAAGGCGGTGTCACCCTCGCTCCGGTCGGCGGCGGTTTCGCCCTGCCCCACCCGAGCGCGCGCGTCGCCTTGGGCCGCGATTCCGGCACCGTCGCCCTCATTCTTCTCCGCGACGCGCTTACGCTCGCCGAGCCCGCGCCCGACGCCGAGCCGGTCACGCGTTTGATTTTCTTCATCGCTCCTTCGCCGCGCGCGCACCTCGACTTGCTCGGCCGCCTCAGCCGCAGTCTCGTGCGCGGTCCGCTGCGCGCCTTGATTTTGCGCGGCGCCCCCGACGAAGAAATTTTCCAAGCCCTCGCCGCCGCCGATGAGTCGGCGCCCGCCGCCCCCAACCCGGAGGCCACCGCATGACCTCGGGGCCGCCGCTGCTGCTTGCCGCGCTCGGCCTCACCGCCGCGATGCTGCTCGGTCGTTGGCATCCGCGCGCCTGGCTCGCCCTGACCCTCGCCGCCGCACTCGCCGCGCTGACCGCCGCCGTGCTCATCCTCGCCGCGGGCGGCGCGACCGAGTGGACATGGCGCAGCGCCTTTGCCGTCGGCAGTGAGCCGCTGCATCTCCGCCTCGATGGACTCAGCGCGCTGTTCCTCGCCTTGCTCTGCATCGTCGGCGGCGCCGGCGCCGTCTACGCCCGTGAATACTGGGCCGACCGACATTTCCCCGCGTCCGCGCCGCGCGGCCGCCTGTGGTGGAGTGCCCTCGTGCTCGCGATGGGCTTCGTGCTCATCTGCTCCAACGGCCTGCACTTCCTCATTGGCTGGGAGCTCTTCACGCTGAGCGCATATTTTTTGGTCACACTGGATCGCCAACGCCACCCCGTGCGCGCCGCCGGCTGGCTCTACCTCGCGGCCTCGCACGTCGGCACGATGTGTCTCTTCGCCTTCTTCGCTACGCTCGCCGCGCGCACCGGCAGTTGGGAGCTCGGCCCGCTGCGCGACCACGCCGACCTCGCCCCGCTGTTCTGGCTCGCCCTGCTCGGCTTTGGCGTAAAAGGCGGCGTGTTTCCCCTCCACGTCTGGCTCCCCTCCGCGCACGCCAACGCCCCGAGCCACGTCTCCGCCCTCATGTCCGGCGTCGCGATCAAAATGGGCATCTACGGTCTTGTGCGCTTCACCGGCTGGCTACCGCTGCCCGCCGCCGCCGGCTGGGTCGTGATCGCGCTCGGCGCGCTGGGCGCCGTGCTCGGCATCGCCTTTGCCTTCGCGCAAAACGACCTCAAGCGCCTCCTCGCCTACTGCTCCGTCGAAAACATCGGCGTGATCCTCATCGGTCTCGGCGGCGCTTTGCTCGGCGTCCAACACGGCGACGCCCCTTGGGGCCGGCTCGCCCTCGCCGGCGCGCTCCTGCACGTCTGGAACCACGGCCTGTTCAAAGCGCTGCTCTTCCTCGGCGCCGGCTCCGTCCTGCACGCCACCGGCACGCGCGAGCTCAGTCGCCTCGGCGGGCTCTGGCGAACGATGCCGTGGACCGCCGGTCTTTTCGCCCTCGGTGCCGCCGCCATCTCCGGCCTACCCCCGCTCAACGGTTTCGTCAGCGAGTGGCTCGTCTACCTCGGCCTCTTCGACGCCGTGATGACCCGCAGTCCCGCCGCGTGGGCCGCCTTGCTCGCCGCCATCATGCTCGGCATCACCGGCGCGCTCGCTCTGGCCACGTTTGTGAAAGCCAGCTCGGTCGTCTTCCTCGGCGCCGCCCGCACCCAAGCCGCCGCCCGCGCCCACGAGTGTGGTCCCCTGATGCGCGCCCCGATGCTCGCCCTCGCCTCGCTCTGCGTCGCGATCGGACTCGCCCCCGTGCTCTTCTGGCCCGCCATCGCCCGCGCCGTCGGCGTGTGGCACCCCGTGTGGAACGCTGCCGACACCACCGCCCCCCTCGCCACCCTCGGCCCCGTGCAAATCGTCCTCGCGGTGCTCTTCGTTTTGGCCGCGATTTTTCTTTGGCGCCGCTCCCGCGCCAACGGTCTGCGCCGCGCCCTCACCTGGGATTGCGGCTACGCCGAGCCCACCGCCCACATGCAATACTCGGGCGGCTCCTTTGCCGAAACGGGAGCGAGCTGGTTTTCTTGGATTCTCCAACCCGAACGCACCCTGCGTCGCCCGCGCGGCTTGTTTCCCTCCACTGCCAGCCTCTTGGAACGCGTGCCCGAGACCGTGCTCGAGCGCCTCATCGCTCCCGTGGGCGTGATCGTCATGCGCGTCTCCACCGCCACCCGCCGCCTTCAACACGGCCGCCTGCAATTTTACATCGCCTACGTCCTCGCCGGCGTCACCGCGCTGAGCGTGCTCGTCTACTTTGGTGACACCCCATGATCGCGATTCTCGAAATTATTTTTCGTCTCGCCGTGTGGCTCCTCCTCGCGCCGCTGCTCCCCGGCCTCATCAACCGCGTGAAAGCGTGGGTTGCCGGTCGCCGCGGCCCGCCCGTCCTCCAACTTTACTACGACCTCGCCCGCCTCTGGCAAAAAGGCGTCGTCCTCAGCACGCTCGCGTCGCCCGGCTTCATCGCCGGCCCCGCCGTCGCCTGGGTCTCCGTGCTCGGCGCCGCGCTGCTGCTCCCACTCGGTCCCGCCGGCGTCGCACTCAGTTTCCGTGGCGATGTGCTCCTGCTCATTTACCTCCTCGCCGTCGCGCGCTTCTGCACCGCGTGGGCCGCGATGGAAACCGGCTCAGCCTTCGAGGGCATGGGTTCGGTCCGCGAAGTCAGTTACGCCGTCCTCACCGAAGCCGCGCTCATCACCGCCGTCCTCGCCCTCAGCGTCCACACCGGCAGCCTCACGCTCGCCACGATGCTCGCGCCCGCCGCCGGTGCCGGCGCCGTCCTCCTCGGCGCGGGCTTGTTCCTCGTGCTTCTCGCCGAAAATTGCCGCGTGCCGTTCGACGACCCCAACACCCACCTCGAGCTCACCATGATCCACGAGGCGATGATCCTCGATCACAGCGGCCCGCCGCTCGCCGCCATTCTCCACGGCGCGTCGATGAAACTCCTCTTCTTCGCCGCCCTGCTCACCCAAGCCGTGCTGCCTCTGGGACAACTCTCCGCGCCAGCCGCCGCCGCCGCCCTCGCCGCCGGCATCCTCGCGGTCACGCTCGGCATCGGTCTCGTCGAATCGCTCCTCGCGCGCCTCGCCTTCCGCCGCGTGCCTCTCCTGCTCACCACCGCGTTTCTGCTCTGCCTGTTCGCCCTGTTGATGGCCTGGAAAGGCAACGCCCCATGAACTCCACCGTAAACCTTCTCGTCGGTGCCGCCATGGGCCTAAACCTCGTCGCCCTCGGCAGCAGCCGCATCCCGACCGTGATCCGCGCCGTCGCCCTGCAGGGCATGATCCTCGGCACGCTCCCGCTCCTGATGGAGACCCACTTCGATTGGCGCGTCGCGGGCATCGCCCTCGTCACCATCGCCGTCAAAGGCCTCGTCATCCCCAATCTCCTCCAGCGCGCGATGCGTGCCGCCAACATCGAGCGCGAGATCGAGCCGTTCATCGGTTTTATCCCGTCGCTCCTCCTCGGCGCCGCGGGCACCGTCGCCGCCGTCGCCGGCGCGCGCGCGCTCCCGCTCCTCCCCGAACACGCCGGCACGCTCCTCGTCCCCGGTGCGATGGCTTCCGTGCTGACCGGCTTCGTGCTCCTCGTCGGCCGCGTCAAAGCCATCGGTCAGGTCTGCGGTTACCTGATTCTTGAAAACGGCATCTACCTCTTCGGTCTCCTGCTGATCAAGTCGACCCCGCTCCTCGTCGAGTCCGGCATCCTCCTCGATCTCGTGGTCGGCGTCTTCGTGATCGGCATCATCGTGGACCGCATCCAGCGCGCGTTCGACTCCCTCGACACCCGCAAACTCACCGTGCTTCGCGAATGAACGCACTGCTGCTCATCATCCTTCCGTTCGTCGCCGCCGCCCTCGCCGCCGTCTGGCCGAGCGAGCGCACGCGCCCGTGGCTGCTGCCCGCCACCGGCCTCCTCCACACCGCCCTCGTCCTCTGGATGCTCGTGCATCCGCCCACCTTCGCTCCCGAAGCGTGGCTCGCTTTCGATCCGCTCGCGCGCGCCCTGCTCCCCGCCGTTTCCCTGCTCTTCCTCGTCTGCGCCGCTTACGGCATTTCCTACCTTTCCGTGCGCGCCGAACGTTCCAACCGCATGTTCGTCGCGCTGATGCTCGCGATGCTCGGCCTGCTCAGCGCCGGCCTCCAAGCGCGTCACCTCGGTCTGCTGTGGATCGCCACCGAGGCGCTCACCCTCGCCGCCGTTCCCCTGCTCCACTTCAACGCCACACCCCGCGCCTTCGAGGCCACCTGGAAATACCTCCTCGTCGGCGGCACCGGCATCGCCCTCTCGCTGCTCGGTTCGTTTTGTCTCGGCTACGCGTCGCTCCACGGCGGCGGCGGCGGTGACCTCACCTTTGCCGCGCTCACCACCCAAGGCGCCAGTCTCTCGCGCCCGTGGGTGCTCACCGCGTGGGTGCTGCTCCTCACCGGCTACGGCACCAAAATGGGCCTCGCCCCGATGCATACGTGGAAACCCGATGCCTACGGCGAAGCTCCCGGCATCGTCGGCGCCATGCTGGCCGGCGGCGTGACCACCGTCGCGTTTACGGCCTTGCTCCGTGTGCGCGCCGTCGTCGCCGCGGCCGGCGCCGGCCCCATCGCCGATCGCACGCTCCTCGTGATCGGTCTCTTCTCCATGGTCGTCGCCGCTTTGTTCCTATTGGGCACCCGCGATTTCAAACGCATGCTCGCCTACTCCAGCGTCGAGCACATGGGCATTCTCACCTTCGCCGCCGCCCTCGGCAAAGTCGGCGTCTTCGCCGCCCTCTTCCACGTCTGGGGCAACAGCCTCACGAAGGGCGCCCTCTTCCTCAGCGCCGGCAATATCCGCCGCGCCGCCGGCGCCCGCACCATGGACGAGGTCCGCGGCATGTCGCTGCTCACACCGCACTCCGCCGCGATCTTCGTGACGGGCCTGTTTATCGTCACCGCCTGCCCACCCTTCGGCCCGTTCTTCAGCGAACTCCTCGTTGTCCGCGCCGCCCTCGAAACCCACCACGGCGTCGCCGTATCCGTTTTCCTGGGCTGTCTGCTCTTCGCGTTTTTCGGTCTCACCCGTCTCGTGTTCGCCATCGTCGACGGCCGGCCGCGCCCCGCCACCCGCCTCACCGCGCAGCGTTTCCCCGAGACCGCCGGTGTGATCGTCCCTCCGCTTATTCTGCTCGGATTTTCCCTCTGGCTCGGCGTCGCCACGCCCGACGTCCTGCGCGAAGCGTGGACCGCCGCCGTCGCGCAACTCTACCCCGCCCCATGAGCTCCGCGACCCCCTTCGCCCTTCTGGCCAACGCCACCGCACTCCCGTGGGCCGACATTCCCGAATGGCCCGCCGCCGATTTCGTGCGCGCCACGGCCGCCGAACTCACCCGCGGCGCCCGCCTCGCCGCTTGGTTCGGCGTGCCCGACGGCGCCGCCACCCGGCTCGTCGCAGTCATCGCGTTCGATGCCGACAACACGCTCGCCGTCGGCCGCAGCACACCGACCACCGGATCCTACCCGTCGCTCACCACCACGCACCCACAAGCCCACCTCTTCGAACGCGAGGTCTGGGAGCAGCACGGCCTCATTCCCGACGGCCACCCGTGGCTCAAACCTGTCCGCCGCAGCGCCGGCAATGCGCCCGCCATGGGCGAGTTCTTCCGCGTCGATGGCCGCGAAATTCACGAGGTCGCCGTCGGTCCCGTGCACGCCGGCATTATCGAGCCCGGCCATTTTCGTTTCCAATGCGCCGGCGAGGAAGTCCTCCATCTCGAAATCGCCCTCGGTTACCAACACCGCGGCGTCGAGACCGCGCTCACCGGCGGACCCCACCGCGCGACCCTCGCGCAAATGGAAACCGTCGCCGGCGACACCACGATCGCCCACGCCACCGCCTACGCCACCGTCCTCGAAGCCCTCGCCGGCACCGAAGCGCCCCTGCGCGCCCAGTGGCTCCGCGCCCTCGCCCTCGAACTCGAGCGCCTCGCCAACCACACCGGCGACCTCGGCGCCCTCGCCAACGACGTCGCCTTTCTCCCGACGTCCGCCGCCTGCGGAAAAATCCGCGGCGACTTCCTCAACCTCACCGCCCTCCTCTGCGGCAACCGTTTCGGCCGCAGCCTCGTCCGCCCCGGCGGCTGTCGCCACGATCTCGATACTGCCCGCTCCGCCCTGCTCCTCGCCCGCCTCACCGCCGCCCTCGCCGATGTCGAGCAGGCCGTCGCCTGGCTGTGGGATTCCGCCACCGCCCGCTCCCGTTTCGAAAACGTCGGCACGGTCTTTCCTCAGCAAGCGACCGAGATCGGCCTCGTCGGCCCCGCCGCCCGCGCCTGCGGTCTCGTGCGCGATGTGCGCTACGATCACCCCGCCGGCTGGCATCGGATGGCGCAGACTCCCGTCGCCGTCTGGCCCGGCGGCGATGTCTTCGCCCGCGCCCGCGTGCGCTCGCTCGAACTCCAGCGCTCCGGCGACTTCCTCCGCGAGCAGCTCGCCGCCCCCGCCGACGGCGACATCCGCACCGATCTCCCACCGCCCGCCCCCGACACCCTCGCCGTCGCCCTCGTCGAAGGCTGGCGCGGCGAAGTCTGCCACGTCGCGCTCACCGACGCCGCCGGCCGTTTCCTCCGCTACAAAATCGTCGATCCGTCGTTTCACAACTGGACCGGCCTCGCCCTCGCCCTCCGCGGCCAGGCCGTCTCCGATTTCCCGATCTGCAACAAGAGCTTCAACCTCTCCTACTGCGGCTTCGACCTCTGATCCGCCCCGCCCTCCATGTTTGCCTTCGACACCCTCACTCATCGCCTGAAACGCGGCTGCGAGACGATGGCCTACCCGCAAGGCCCCGCGCCCGCGCTCCCCGACCGCCACGGTGGCGCCCTGCGTGTCGACGCCGCGAAATGCCCCGACGCCTGCTCCGCCTGCGTGCCCGTCTGCCCCACGCAAGCGATCACGCGACAGCCCGGCGCCCCCGTCTCCCTCGACCTCGGCCGCTGCATTTTCTGCACGGACTGCATCGCCGCCTGTCCGTCCCAATCCATTACGCAGACGCGTGACCATCGCATGGCCGTCGGCCGCCGCGAAGATCTCCTGCTCGGCGCACCCGGAGCCGAAGAACTCCGCCTCGGCGGCCTGCTCGACGAAAAACTCCGCCGTCTCTTCGGCCGCTCCTTGCGCCTGCGCCAAGTCAGTGCCGGCGGCTGCGCCGCCTGCGAAGCCGACGTCAACGTCCTCGGCACCATCGGCTGGGACTTGGGTCGCTTCGGTATCCAGTTTGTCGCCTCCCCCCGCCACGCCGACGGCCTCCTCATCACCGGCCCGGTCTCGCGCAATATGGAACTCGCCCTGCGCAAAACCTGGGACGCCGTCCCTGAACCCAAGATCGTCATCGCCGTCGGGGCCTGCGCGATCGCCGGCGGCCCCTTCGTCGGCCACCCCGAAGTCCTCAACGGCGCCTCCGCCGTCGTTCCCGTCGACCTCTACATCCCCGGCTGCCCGCCCCACCCCCTCACGATCCTCGACGGCCTCCTCCGCCTCCTCGGCCGCCTGGAACACGACCGCCCCCCCACCCCGGTCGGCGCCGCTACTCCCGCCAAGTAAACGCATGGCACAACGCCACGCCCGCCGCGTCCGCCTCGTCCAGCGCCAGTGTCCGCCCGTGGCCGAGTAGCGCCATCACCGTCCGCGCCATCTGCTCCTTGCTCGCCCGCCCCGCGCCCACCACCGCCTGCTTCACCCGCAGCGGCGCATACTCAAACACCGTTTTATCCCGCAACGCCGCCGCGGAAATCGCCGCGCCGCGCGCCGCACCGAGAATCTGCGCCGTCTGAAAATTCTGCACGAAAATCGTCTGCTCCAGCGCCACGTGCCGCACGTCCTTCGCCGCGTCGAGAAACGCCGCCACCGCCCGGTGAATCTCCCCGAGCGCCACCGCCATCGGCAGCTTCGGATGCACCTTCACGGTCTGGCACCGCAACAAAATCGGCTGCCGCCCCACCGTAAACTCGATCAGTGCCAAGCCCGTCCCGCGCAGCGACGGATCGATCCCCAACACCACCCCGCTGAACGGCGTCCGCGCCCGCACGCCGAACGACGCCTGCCCCGACGCCGCGCCATTCGTGGGCACGGCCAACGCGGCCGGCATAGGTTTCCCCGCCAGCTTCGCCGTCCACATTTGCCTTACGTTCATCCGCGCCATCGTTCGTTGCGTTCCGTGCCAGCGAGGGAGCCGCAGCTGACCGCGGCAATCCAGCCCGAACTTCCACGATCTCACCCGATTTCGTCCCGCCCTTCGTCCCAACCCAGCCCGCGTCCAACGCCGTCCTTGCCCGCACTTCCCCCTTCACGTCCACGCACGGCATCCGCCTTTCGCCCACACTTCCCACTCACTTCCTCTTCACGCTCTCCCACCCTTTCCCCCACACACTCTCCCGCCTTTCCCCCACACCACCCCCTCCCCGGCATTTGACAGTGACGCCCCCGCCCCGAACCCTCACGGAACCTCTTCGCGCCCGGCATGACAATGCGTCATCATGCGTCGTAGAATTTCCACCACCATGCGCCTCCCCATCATCGCCCACGAGTGCCTGCGCGTGCTCGCCCTCTCGTTTTTCCTGGCGGTCGCATCCGTCTTCGCCGCCGACAAAGATACTCTCGTCTCGACAGTCCCGATGGCGCTCGAAGCCGAGGGCACCGGCGTCCACGGGCAATTCGTCGTCGCCGCCGAAGTGGTCAGCCCCGATTCGCGGGCCGATCTGATCTACACGATCACCGTGGAGCCGCTCAACGGTCGCGTCGGTTTGTCCGGCGGCGACGAAGCCGATTTTTTCAAAAACAAGACCTCGCGCCTCGGCTACTTCGCGTATCAGCCGCGCGAGGACTTCGCGGGCGAAGACTCTTTTTCCTACTCGGTCCGCAATGAGACCTCCGGCCTCGTGTTCAAGAATACCGTCGTGATCAAAGTGAAGGCCCCGCCTCCCGTCATGCTCTCGGCGTTCGAAGTCGGCGCCAACCGCGAGCAGGCCATGAATGTCCTTGGCGTCGCCCTCACCACGCGGCCCAACACCCCGGTCACGCGCAAACTCCCGAACCACGAAGATTTCATGACGCTCACCGACCGTGTGCGCATCGTCGACGCAAAGATCTCCTACCTCCTCGACGACAAAGCCAAACCCCAGCACGGCACCGCCCGCCTCGATCGCGTCACCGGCCAGCTCACCTACGCGCCCAACCCGGGCTTCATCGGCGAAGATCGTTTCAAATATTACACGATGGACGCCGCCAACACCCACCTCGGCGTCGAGAACACCATCACGGTCAGCGTCGAGCCGATCCGCAACGCGAAGCACCTGGCCGTTGATCGCTCCCGCAGCCGCGAAGTCGATCTCGTGTTCGTCATCAACAATTCGCCCTCGATGGCCGCGCACCAGACCCGCCTCGCCGCCAACTTGAGTCGCTTCCGGCAGCTCTTCCACACCCGCGATCTCGACTACCGTATCGGCGTGCTCACGACGGATTTCGTCAACGCCGACCCCGGCAGCCGCCCCGAGGATCAGCCCTTTTTCAAACCGGTTCGCTCCACCGAATTCGACGCCGCCGGCCAACCCGTCCTCGACCGCCGCGGCCGCCCGGCCCAAGTGACCAAACGCGTCGCCAGCAACGGCACCCTCGTAACCCTCCCGGTCTTGCCGCAGCCTTGGGTGACGCCGCAGACGCCCGACAGCCTCTTCGCCGAGCTCGTGAAAGTCGGCACCAACGGCGACAGCAACCGCACCGCCTTCACGTCCGTGTATAATTTCGTCGCCGGCTACTACAACCAGCAGCACGCCTTCCTGCGCCCCGACGCCACCACCATCGTGGTCTTTTTTATGGACGAGGAAGAAACGCGCATGGCCACGTGGAAAGATCAGAAAAACGGCACGCGTCAGGCCGAGTGGCGGGAAAACGGCAAGCTCCCCGATCTCCTGAATCAATCCAACGCGCGCACGCCCCAACAGCGCCAGACCCTCGACGGCTACATCAACCACTGGGTCCTCCGCCCCTTCATCATCGCCAAGGGCAACAAGCGCGGAAAAATCGAAATGCACGCCGTCGTGTCGCCCAACAACGTCTCGCACCGCCGCGCCGCCGAGCTCACCGGCGGCACCGTGTTAAACATCGACAGCGATTTCTCCGGCCCGCTCGCCGCGCTCGGCGACCGCATCGCCGACACCGTCGCCGTCGCGCTCGATCCCGTGGACGCCGGCGCGACCTTTTACCAAAAGAGCCTGCGGGTGCGTGTCGACGGCCAGGAAGTCCGCGCCGATCCGCAAAACGGCTACGTCTACGACGAGCTCACCCACAGCATCCGCTTCCAAGGCACCGCCAAAAAACAGGCCTTCCTCGCGAAAATCGACATCACCTACGACGAGCACATGTGAGCGCAACGCGCGTGCGCCCTGATATCAAATCGCCTTGGGGTAGGAGCCTGCTTGCAGGCGATTCCGGACGTGTCCCGTGTCGCCCGCTGCGGGCCCGCGCATGGTCATCCGCCACTTGACGTCGACAGCCCGTGATACACTTTCGTCTCACGCCCATGCCCGCCACCGCCTCCATCCGCGACCTGCGCAATTCGTTTCCCAAGATCCGCAAACTCGTCGAGACCGAGGGCGAGGTTTTGCTCTCCGAGAGCGGCGAGACCAAATACCGACTCACCCTTCACACCGTGCGGCCCGCCAAGGCACCGCCCTCCGTCGACTACTGGGCACGCCTGACGGCCTATCAGCCCGTGCCGCTCACCCGCACACAGGCGCAGTCGCTGCACGACGAAAACCGTGGCGACCGCTGACGATTTCTACACGGACCCAAGCGCGCTCCTGAAGCTCTACCTCAATGAGCCGGAGTCGCGGGCCATGGCTACGTGGCGCGCCAAGCTTCCCGGTCCACTCGCCGTGACCCATCACGGCCGGGTCGAACTGATCAACGGCATCTCCCTCGCCGCCCACCGGCGTTTCCTTTCCGTCTCAGCCTTCGCCGCTGCCCTCGCTGCTCTCGACGACGACTTCGAAGCCGGGCGGTATCGCCAGACCGACTTGCTGTGGCGGTCCGCTCTCAAGCGCGCCGGCGAAATTTCCCGCCGGCACACTCCGGTGCTCGGCACCCGCTCGCTCGACGTGCTGCATGTGGCCAGCGCACTCGAACTCGGCCTGCGGCGGTTTGTGAGCTTCGACGAGCGTCAGCAAAACCTCGCGCGTGCCGTCGGGTTGAAAGTCGTCACTCCCGCCGGATAGTCGCCCTGCGCCGCTGTCCCGAGACGGACTCCGCTATCAGTCAATCACCCCCGTTCGCACAGTTTGACCTCCACCCCGCCCCTGCCCACTGTCCGCCCCCTTACATGGCCGATTTCCTCGACGATACCCGCCCACTCAAACTCGAACGAGCCTTCCTCGTCGGCGTGCAGACCTCCGATATGAAGGACGGCGAAGGCGCCGAACTCCTCCTTGAGCTCACCGAGCTAGTTGAAAATCTCCGCCTCACCGTCGTCCGCACCGAGCTCGTCAACCTCCGCCGCGCCACTCCCGCCCTCCTCCTCGGCTCCGGCAAAGCCAAGGAACTCGTCGAGCAGGCCAAGGCCGATGGCGCCGATGTGATCGTCTTCGACGAAGCCCTCTCGCCCGCGCAGCAGCGCAACTGGGAGGAGCTCTCCGGTCTCGCCGTGATCGACCGGCAGGAAGTCATCCTCGAAATTTTTTCCGACCGCGCCCATACCCGCGAAGCCACACTCCAAGTCGCGCTCGCGCGCATGGAGTATTCGCTCCCCCGTCTCACGCGCGCCTGGACCCACCTTTCCCGCCAGCGCGGCAAAGGCGGCATGGGCGGCGAAGGCGAGACGCAACTCGAGAACGACCGCCGCACGGTGCGCGACCGCATCACGCATCTGAAAGCGGAGCTCCGCGCCGTCGTCATGCAGCGCTCCGTCCAGCGCGCGAAACGCCAACGCGTCCCGGTCCCCACCGCCGCGATTGTCGGCTATACCAACGCCGGCAAATCCACCCTCCTGAACACCCTCACCGGCGCCCACGTCCTCGCCGCCGACAAACTTTTCGCGACCCTCGATCCGACCACGCGCCAGCTCGTGTTGCGCGGCAACCAGAAGCTCCTCGTCACCGACACCGTCGGTTTCATCCGCCGCCTCCCGCACGGCCTCGTCGAGGCCTTCAAAGCCACGCTGGAAGAGGTCATCGTCGCCGACTTTCTCGTCCATGTGCTCGATGTCGCGAATCCCAATTTCGAGGAGCACCACAAGACCACGCTCAGCGTGCTCGGCGAACTCGGCGCCGCCGACCAGACCATCGTCACCGTTTTCAACAAGATCGACATCGCCGACGCCGCGCTCGTCCGCCGGGCCAAACAACTTGTCCCCGACGCTCTGTTCGTCAGCGCGCACACCAAAGCCGGCCTCGATGCCCTGGAGGCCCGTTGCCTCGAGCTCATCGCCGACACCCTCGGCGAGACCGAGCTCATCATTCCCCACGATCGCTACGACGTCGTCGCGCGGCTCCACAAACTGGGCCACATTCACGAACAGGAACACGAAGACGACGGCGTGCACATCAAAGGCCGCTTCCCCGCCAGCCAAGCCGGCTTCTTCGCCCCGTTTGTCGTCAAAAAATAGCCGCGGCCCGTCGCACCGCGTCAGCCTGGCGTCAGCCGACCGCCCGCTCCTTCACCACGACCTGTTCCTCGACCAGGCCGAGGCGCACCGCGTGGAGCGTCAGTTGCGCGATCGATCCCAGCCCCGTCTTCTGCGCGATGCGCGCCCGGTGGTTGCCCACGGTGCGAATGCTGATGCCGAGATCCTGCGCAATTTCTTTGGACGACAACCCGCGCGCCAAACTCCGCAACACCTGGGTTTCACGGTCCGACAACCCGCCGCGCAAATCGACTGTCTCGGTCTGGCACGACATCCGGTGCACAGCCCGCGCGACCGGTGCGCTCAGGTAGACTCGGCCATCGGCCATCGCCTGCATCGCTTCCTTAAACTCGGCGAACTTCGCCGTTTTTTCGAGGAAGCCCTTCGCCCCGTTGCTCAACGCCTCCCGCACTGCGAGATCGCTCGCATTCCCGGAAAAAACCAGCACGCGCGGCGGACGCTCGCCGCTCAATCCCTCCTGCAAAAATTTCAGGCCGGTCCCGTTTGGCAGCACCCAATCGAGCACCACGATCTGCGGGCGGTGTTGTTCGGCCAGCCGCAGCGCCTCCGCCGCATCGTTCGCCTCCGCCACCACTTTGAATCCCGGGCTCGCCGCCAGAAACTGCGCGAGCAATTGGCGGATCGCCGTCTGATCCTCCACGATCATCACGCTCACCACGGAATCCGGACTGCTGGAGTTAAGGGGATACATCGCCTGTAGCATACACGGTAAATCGCTCGGAGTTAATGAGTAGTTGTCGTTAAACGGTGCCACTCCGCCATGCGTAATGGTGCTGAGTCAGGCCGGAGACTACGGGGATTTGGCCGGCCAATACCGCCTCCCGCTCCGTCGTCCTGCGTAGTGCCGCGATGGGGACGCCCCGCAGTTTTTGCCTTACCTGCCTACGCTCGCGCCAGCCGCACCTGCGCGCACCGACGCCATCAACACGGCGCGATCGATCGGTTTCTCGACATAGTCGTCGAAGCCCGCCTCCGCACATCGCGCCCATCTGTGTTCGCGGGAGTGGGCGGAAAACGCGATCAGGCGGCACCCGCGCGAAGCCTCTTCCGCCTGCCAACCACGCACGGCCCTCGCCACCGAATATCCCTCCGCGTCGATCATCTCGAGGTCGATCAGCGCCACGTCGAACGTCTCCCGCAGCAATCCGTCGATCGCCGCCTGCGCGGAATCGACGACTTCTAATCGTGCACAGTGCGCTTCGAGAATGCTGCTCAACACCTCGCGGTTCGCCTCGTTGTCGTCCGCCGCCAAGATCCGCAGCGCCCGCGCCTGGCTCGCGCTCCGCGCATCGGACGCCACCGGGGCCGGCGCCACCGGCGCGGCGCACCGTGGGGCTTGAAACGTGAAGAAAAACTCCGCGCCCTGCCCGACTTCGCTGCGCACCCCGAGTGCGCCGCCCAGCAAACCGACGAGCCGGTTGCAGATGGAGAGCCCGAGCCCGGTGCCCGGCACCGCGCTTTTCTCGCCGCCCGGCAACTGCACATACGGTTGGAACAGCCGCGCCTGCTCTTCCGACGGAATCCCCGGCCCGGTATCGACTACGGAAAAACGCAGTCCCACGCGCTCGCCGGTTTCGCCGGCGATCTCGATCCGCACGGTGATGCCGCCGGTCTTCGTAAACTTCATCGCATTGCCGATCAGATTCACGAGCACCTGCTGCAGCCGCGCCCCGTCCGTCTCGATCCAATACGCTCCTCCCGGCGGCGGCACCAACGTCAGCGCCAGCCCCAGTTGCTCGGCCCGCAGCGCAAACAGTCCGCGCAGCTCCTCGCACAGCGCCCCCAATTCCAACGGCGCCGGCCGCAATTCCATTTTCCCCGCCTCCACTCGCGAGAGATCGAGCAGATCGTTCACCACGCAGAGCAAGCGTCGGCCGGCATTCTTGATCGTGCGCAACCGCTCACCGCTCCCGCGGTCCGCCGCCTTTTCTTCCAGCGCATCGGCGAGGCCGATGATCGCGTTGAGCGGCGTGCGGATCTCGTGACTCGTCATCGCGAGGAAGACGCTCTTCGACTCGCTCGCCGCCACCGCCTCGGCCCGCGCGCCTTCGAGCTCTTTGGTGCGCTCCACGACCCGCCGGTCGAGTTCTTCGTTTTGCGTGCGCAGCATCATGTAGGTGCCGCTGAGTTTGACGGCGAGATTGTTGAACGCGCTGTAGACCATCGCGATTTCCTGCGGCGCATCCGGCGCATTGTTTTCGATCGGCCCCACCGTGCGGAGTGCCGCTTGGCGCGTCGCGCCCCGGGCGAATTCCTCCAACGGCACCGCGAGCCCGTTGCGCGCGGCCCGCGCCACCGAAAACGCCAGCACGCCCAGCCCGGCGGCGAGCGCCCCGATCAACACCATGATCCAGCCGATACCCTCGAGCCCGGCCGTCAACGGACGCTGCGCGATCACCGTGATCCCGCTGCGGTTCCTCGCCATATATGCCACATACCGCGCGCGTTCGCCGACGATATCCACATGGTCGAATTCCAGGGGCTTCCCGGATTGGCCCGGCCGAAACAACGGCGATTGCGCGAGGAAGCGCACATCGTCCAACGGCTGCACCCCTGTGCCCGGATCGCCATAAATCACGCGGCCTTTCGCATCGGCCAACAGCAGTTCGACATCGTCGATCTGCGTCTCTCCCGCCACCGCCCGCGCAAAACGTTGCACTTCGAGCGAGGCTTGCACGATCCCCGCAAACTCGCCGCCCGGCCCGATGATCGGGGCACTGATCGCGACGATGATGTCGCGACCGAAACCCCGTCCGCGGAACACTCCCGAGACATACGTCCGGTTCCGGTCACGGGCCTCGCGGAAATATTCCCGGTCGGCGATCTTCGCAAAACGCAACCCCTCCACCGGCGAATCCGCCGCCGTGTGCAGGATACGCCCCTCGGCGTCCGCCACCAGCATCGTGATGAACTCCGGATGCACGCGGCGCGTTTCCTCGAGCATAATCTTCGGATCGCCGCCGCGGCGACTCAGCACGCTGGCGACATTGCTCACGACCCCTTCGTGCGTTTCGAAAAAAATCTCCACCTGCCGGCCAAACCGCTGCGCCGTTTCCTGCAACACCACGCGGTCCGACCGTTCGCTGTAGGTTTTCACCAGTGCCGAAAAACCGATGCCCACAAACGCGAAAGGCACCACCACAAGGAGGAACACCGTGCGAAACACGATTTCGCGGATCTTCATCCGCTTCGTCAACCGGCTCTCGAACCAGTCCGCGATCCGTGTGTGCCGCACGAGGAAAACCGCCACCGCCACCACGATCTGCTGCACGACGACATTCTTGATCGTGATGATCCCCAAAATATCCGGCGTGGTGTTCGCAAATCTCTGCCCGATATAGAACGTCAGCGGCACGCCGACCATCAGCCAGTAAAGGAGATCCTGCAAAACCGGTCCCACCTTCCGCACCGAGCGCCCCGCGACCAGCCACCCGGCTTCCAGCACCATTAAAACCAGCATGAAGGGATGCCCGACGGTCCACACCGTCGCAGCGGCCGGCACTGCCGCGGCCAAAATCGCCCAGGGCGCCGCGAGCGTGAGCACCAGCGGCATGCTGACGAACGATCCGAGCGCCACCTGCACGCCGCCCGGCACCGTGATCGGGACGAGATTCACCAACGTCGCCGCCACGACCATCGCCAACACGCGCCCGGGATGTTTGAGGGTGGCCAGCATGGACAACGCTTTTAGCTCGCCGACGTCGCGGCGTTCGCGTCCGCCGGCACTTCGGCCGCGGGCGCGGGCAATAGCACGTAAAACGTCGCGCCGGCCCCCACTTCGCCCTTCGCCCAGATCCGCCCGCCGTGGGCGCGCACGAGGCGGGCCACGAGCGAGAGCCCCAGTCCGAAACCGTCGGCTTCGCCCGCGGTTTCCAATCGGGAAAACTCGCGGAACAGGCGGTCCGATTGGCGCGCATCGAAGCCCACGCCGTTGTCGCGCACGTAGAGCACCGGACCTTCCGGAGAAATTTCTCCGCCCACTTCGATCACCGGCTGTGGCTTCTCGGCCGAATACTTCAGCGCGTTGCCCAGCAGATTGTAGAAGATGCGCTCGACCACCACCGAGCTCACGCCCACCTGCGGCAATCCGCCGATCGTGAACGTGCGCGCCTCGTTCGGATACAACCCACCCAGATGGAGAAACAGCCGCGAGATCACCGGCTTCGGATCAAACGAACCGACCGCCTCCGCCTTGTTGCCCTCGTGCACATCCTGCGCGAGTTGCAGAATATTCTGGATCAGCTCCTGCATCACCACCGTGGCGTGAAACGCGTGACCCACCATCGGCACCGCCTCCGCATTGAGCGGGATCACGCCTTCCTGCAGCAGCGAGAGATAGCCCTTCATCACGGTGAGCGGCGACCGCAGATCGTGCGAGACGAAGCTCGCGTAGGACATGAGCAGCGCGTTCGCGTCCTCCAGTTGCCGCGTGCGCGCCCGGACCAGTCCGTCGAGTTCACGGTTCATTTTTTCCAACGCGTCGCGCGCGCGGACTTCCTCGGTCACATCGTCGAAAATCAACAGCGCAAGCTTGGCGCCGCCCTCCGGAATTTCCGAGGCCCGCAGTTGCAGGACGATTTCTTCCGCACCCGCACCCCGCCGCAGCTCGCGCGGCGGACACAACATTCCGCTCAACGCCGCCGCCACGGTCGCCTGCACGACGGCGCCGCCCGGGGCGTCAAACCGCGCTGCGAGCGCGTCGCCGACCAGTGCCCGCGCGTCCGCCACCGCGAAAATCGTTTCCGCTACCCGGTTGGCCGAGACCACCGTGCCCCGTTCGTCGGCCAAGACGATCGCCACCGGCGCGAGTTCGTAGAGCCGTTGGAAACGTTCGCTCTGCTCGGCGATCGCGCGAAAGCGGTTCAACGACGCGACCGTGCGCACGCGCGCGCGGATCTCGTCGCGCCGACACGGCTTGGTCAAAAAATCATCCGCCCCGGCGCGCAATCCCTCCAACCGCGAGCGATCGTCATCCAGCGCCGTCACCACGATGATTGGCACGCGGCCGATCACCGGATCGCTCCGGATGTGCCGGCACACGGCGAACCCGTCCATCTCCGGCATCATCACATCGAGGAGGATGAGGTCGGGCTGCAGCGTTTGCGCCATCGCGCAGGCATCGCGGCCGTTCTCGGCAAAATGCAGCTCGTAACCGTCACCTGCGAGAAACGCCTCAAGGGTCGTCAGGTTGAGTGGTTCGTCGTCGACGATCAAAATCTTCGGTTTCATGGGTGGGTAGCAGGTGCCGCCGGCGTGGCACGGGAGTGGCCGGAAAGTTCCAACGTAAACGTGTTCCCCTGCCCGGCGGTGTGCGCCACTGCCAGCCCACCACCGTGCCACCGCGCGATGCGCTCCACGAGCGCCAGCATCAGATCCGCACCGTCGAGCTGACGCCCCGGTGCGCCCAGCGCCGCAAACTTGCCGGTGAGATTCAGCGTGGCGGCATCCTTCACAATTATCGCCGCAACGCCGGTCGCGCGACCGACGACCTCGATGCCCACGCGTCCCTTCGCCGGCGTGCTCTTGACCGCGTGCGCCACCAACGCCTGCACCGCCCGCCGCAGCAAACGCTCGTCGGCCGGCACGCGGCACGGCGCGGCGGCCGGCGCGACACTCACTTCGATCTCTTTCGCGCGCGCATCGCGGCGGGCGATTTCGGCGATGCCCGCGCACAGTGCCGAGAGCTCCACGGCCACGGTCTCCGTCTTCGTCCGCTGGGCGTCGATCCGCGAGATGTCCACGAGGTCGTTGATCTGCGCGAGCAGTTGCCGCCCGCTCTGGTGAATGATGCCGAGGTATCGCTTCGTGCGGTCCGGATCGAAAGCCGGTGCCACCTCGATCAACGATTCGGTCAACCCAATCACCGCATTCAGCGGCGTGCGCAACTCGTGTCCCAGCGACGCCGCAAATTCGATCTTCGCACGGCTGCCCTCCGTCGCCGCCGCAAGCTCGGCCCGCAGCTTTTCCTCGGTCGCTTTCCACTCCGCGATATCCGTCAGCGCGCCCGTCGCGCCGAGGAATTCGCCTTGCGGCGTCTCGCTGCGCCGCAGCGCCACGAGCACCCACAGCACCCCACCCGCCGCCGTCGCGAAGCGCATTTCGCCGCGATACGTGCGGTGCGTGCCGGCGACCAACTCCGTCCAGCCTCGGTCAAACTCCGCCCGGTCCTCCGTGTGCACGAAATCCGCCAGCGTCCGCTGCAAGCTCGGCGCACGCCCGTGTCCCAGTTGCGTTTCCCACGCCGTATTCAGCGACGTGATGCGCCCTGCGGCATCGAGACGCACGACGGCCTGATCGAGCATCTCGATCAATTCGGCGGACGTGGCGGCGACGGAAGATTCGGAGTGCGGCATGAGATTCAGTCGGCCTCCGGCAGCCCTCGTTTCACCGCATGGCTCGGCAACACGATCGTGCTCACCAAACCGGTCTCGGTTTGCCCGGCCGAAAAATTCAATTCACCGCCGCGCGATCGCAGCAGCAGGCGCACGGTGGCAAGGCCCAGCCCCATCCCGGGAACTTCCCCGCTGAACTGCCGCTCGAGTTGTCCATAGGGTTGTCCCAGCGCCGCGACGACATCCGGCGGCAGCCCCGGCCCGCGCGCAAAAAGCCGCAATTCCCAGCGTCCGTCGCCTTCCGCGAGCGTCGCCTGCACACCTTCGCGCGGCGCCTCGCTGAACTTCGCGTAGTTCGCGAGCAGTTCGCCGATCACGACCTCCATCGTCTCGGGCTGCTCCAGGCTCGCCGTCGGACCGTCCATCGTCACGCGCCCGCGTAACCCTGCGTTCTCCGCCGCGGCTTCCATCACGTCGGCCAGCGCCCGCCACGTCGACGCACCGCCGGCCGGCACCGGTCCGCACACGGCCTCGTGGTGGCGCAGCACCGCGACGAGCGTGCGCTCCAGTCGCTCGGCGCTTTCGCGGGCCAGCCGGAGCAGATCGGCCGTCTCCGGATCGGCCGAGGGCTCGCTCGCCTCGAGAAACGTGAGGATCGGCGCGAGCCCGTTGAGCGGCGTCCGGATTTTGTGCGAGATCAGATGTTGAAAGGTAAACGTCTCCAACTCGCGGCGCACCGCGCCCGTGCGATTGGTAAACTTGATGAGCGTCTGCCCGCCTTCGCCGTCGAGGGCGTGCAGTTCCACTTCAAACCACCGCGCCGCCACCTGAGCGGTTTCCGGCTGGAAGATCGCAAACGTCGCCCCCGCCGGCAGCCGGCGCTCGCGCCACGCGGTCCACGCATCGGCGGGCTCGGCGCGAAAATGCCGCCCGATCGCCGCCGCGATATCCGGCGTCGCGCCGGTGCCGAAATCGAACAGCGTGCGCGCGTGGTCGTTTGCGTAAACGAGCGCACCGCTGCCCTCGGCCACGATCAACGGCTCCTGCGAGTGATCGAGCAACCAGCGGAAGCGGTCGCGTTCGCTCGCCAGCGCCCGGAAGCGGTTCAGCCGCGTGATTGTTTTCACTTTCGCCCGCAGTTCTGGCGCCGAAAACGGTTTGCGCAAAAAATCGTCCGCCCCGGCTTCCAACGCCGCGACCATCGACTCGGATTCATCTGAAGAGGACAACACGATCACCGGCATTTCGCGGGTGCGCGCATCCGCCCGCAGCCGCGCGCACACTTCGAAACCCGTCAGACCCGGCATCATGATGTCGAGCAGCACGAGATCCGGAGGCGCGGCCAATGCCGCCGCGAGTCCCGACTCGCCGTCGGCACACTCGGTGATCTCGCAGCCTTCCCGTTCGAGCAAATCCCGCAGCCGCAGGCGCACCGCTTCGTCGTCTTCGATGATAAGAATCCTCGCCGTCGCGCTCATTTCGCGGGCTCCTTCCCAGGCACCGGCCCCGTCGGCATGGCGATCAATCCCAGGCGCACCGCGTGCAGCGTGAGTTGCGCGACGGATTTCAGGCCCGTGCGGCGCGTGATGTTGGCGCGGTGGTTTTCCACCGTGCGCACGCTGAGCCCGAGGCACTCGGCAATTTCTTTGGACGAAAGGCCCTCGGCGACAAACCGCAGCACGTCGCGCTCGCGCACCGACAACTCCGGATCGCTTTCGCTGCGCTCGGGGTTGGCCACGATCCGCTGCACCGTCTTCGAAACTTGCGGCCCGAGGTAAGTGCGCCCTTCGGACACTGCCTTCAGCGCGAGCGTGAACTCCGTGAAACTCGCCGTCTTTTCGAGATAACCCTGCGCCCCGGCGGCGAGGGCCTCGCGCACCGCCAACTCCGTCGTGTTGGCGGAAAACACCAACACATAAGGCGGCGGATCGACCCGCACTTCTTTCAAAAATTCCAGCCCGATGCCGCCCAGCAGCATCCAGTCGAGCACCACCACTCGCGGCCGGCAGGCATCGGCAATCATCAGCGCTTCTTTGACGTCGCCCGCCTCCCCGACCACGGTAAATCCCGGCATCGCCGAGACAAATGCGGACAACATATGCCTAATCGCCGTCTGATCTTCTACGACCATGACGCCGATTTTATGCGCAGGAACCTCTCCGGGTTTTACTGGGGTGCTTGTTTCCATATCTGCATCTTACGGCATTTCACCCCACGAACTGAATGAGTAGTTTTCGTCAAACCTCGCAAAATCAAGGCGGCTAAACAGCCCGGACAATAAATTTCCCCGACCGCCCCCCGGCTGCCCAAAACCTTAGGCCGCGTCGTAGATCTGCACTTTGATCCAGAAGCTCTTGAAGGTGTTGATGAACGCCAAGTGGATCGGGTCGACCTGATAGAGGTCGTGCGCTGCCACATCTTTCACGATGACCGTGAGGCCAAACGTGTAAGAATCGTCGATGATCGGGCGTTTCTCGGTCTTGGCCGGAGTGCCGACGAAGCACTGGTCGACAGACTTGATGGTGCCGAGCGATTCGACGCCCTTGCGGAAGTCGGCGAGTTGCGCAGCGGTGAGATCGGGGCGGAGCCAGAAGTAGACAGTATGAACGAGCATGGGAACGCCAACCTCAGCCCGCCGCGTCCAGCTTGGCAAGCTCTTCGCCGACATTGAAATTCATCCGCACATCCGGGTCTGGCGACGGCACCGCCGAGAGCAGAATTTTCGTGTAGGGATGCTGCGGCGCCGCGAAGATCTGCTGCGCCGTCGCCAGCTCCACGATCCGTCCTTTGCGCATCACCGCCACGCGGTCGCAAAAATTCCGCACCACATCGAGATTGTGTGCCACAAACAGGTAGGTGAGCTGAAATTCCCGCTGCAGCTCCTTCAGCAAATCCAAAACCTGCGCCTGCACCGACATATCGAGCGCCGAGGTCGCCTCGTCGCACACGATCAGCGAGGGCCGCATGATCAACGCCCGCGCGATCGCGATGCGCTGCCGCTGGCCGCCGCTAAACGCATGAGGATACCGCGTGCGGTGCTCCGGCCTCAGCCCGACCCGTCGCAGCACCTCCGCCACCCGGTCCTCCAGCTCCACGCCCGCCGCCAACCCGTGGATCACCAGCGGCTCGCCGACGATGTCGCGCACATTCATCCGCGGATTCAGCGAGGAAAACGGATCTTGAAACACCATCTGCGCGTGTTGCCGCACGGGTTTCAGCTCGCGCTCGGACAGCGTGGCGAGATCGACCGTGCGCCCGTCGGGCAGCCGAAACCGCACTTCGCCCGCCGTCGGTTCCAGCGCTCGCAACAGGCAGCGTGCCGCCGTCGTTTTCCCCGACCCACTTTCGCCCACGAGGCCCAGCGCTTCGCCCGGCGCCAGATCGAAGCTCACATCCTCCACCGCCTTGATCATGCCGATCACCTTGCGCCGAAACCCGCCGCCCAACACCGGAAAGTGTTTGGTCAGCCCGCGCACCGACAGCAACGGCTCCGGCGCCATACTCACACCCGCACCGCACGACGGCTCGGCAACGCCTCCAACAACGCCCGCGTCTGCGGATGCCGCGGATTCTTCAACACTTCGCGCACGGCGCCGCGCTCGACGATTTCTCCGCGGTGCATCACCGCGACATCGTCCGCCACTTGCGCCACTACCCCAAGGTCGTGCGTGATGAGCAGCACCGAGCAACCGATGTCGCGCTGCAGGCTCTTGATGAGGCCGAGAATCTGCGCCTGCAGCGTCACATCGAGCGCCGTCGTCGGCTCGTCCGCGATGAGCAGTTCCGGCCGGCACACGAGCGCCATCGCGATCACCACGCGTTGCCGCATTCCGCCCGAGAGCTCGTGGGGAAACTGCTCGTAGCGCCGCGCCGCATCGGCGATGCCCACACGGTTCAAAATTTCGAGCGTCTGCTTCCGCGCCGCCGCCGGGCTCACCTCTTGGTGCAACAAAATCGCCTCGTCGATTTGGCTGCCGATCGAATGCACCGGCGAGAGTGCTGTCATCGGCTCTTGGAAAATCAGACTGATCAACCCGCCCCGCACGCGAAACAACAGCCCCGATTTTTCGTCGAGGTGCGCGAGATCGATTTCGCCGACGCGCCGCGACCGAAACACCATCCGCCCCGCCTCCACGACACCCGGCGCCGGCACGATGCGGAGCAACGCGTGCGCCGTCACGGTCTTGCCGCTGCCGGATTCGCCCACCAGCGCCAACGTCCGCCCACGCGGCAAAGCGAACGAGATATTCTGCACCGCCCCGACCGTCCCGTCCGGACCCGGAAAGCTCACGCGAAGATTTTTCACTTCGAGCAGCGGTGCCTCAGGGGGGAAATTCATCGGGTTGAGTAGGGGTCGGACGCGTCACGCAAACCGTCGCCCAGAAAGTTGAAGCACAGCACCGTCAGCACAATCAAAACCACCGGCATCATCAGCCACGGGTAGTTCGCCACCGTCTGGATGCTCTCGCAGTCCTTCAGCATCACACCCCAGCTCACAATCGGCGGCCGCAACCCGAGCCCAAGAAACGAAAGTGACGTCTCCCCGAGCACCATCGCCGGCACGCTCATCGTGAGCACCACAATGATGTGGCTCGTGAACCCCGGCAGCAGATGGCGAAACAAAATCCGCCCGTGGCTCGCCCCCAGCAACCGCGCCGCCGTCGCGTAGTCCTCCTCGCGCAACGCCAGAATTTTCCCGCGCACCACGCGAGCCAGTCCCGTCCACCCGAGCAAACTCAACACCAGCGTGATCGCGAAATACGTCCACAGCGGCGGCCAATCCACCGGCAACACCGCGCCAAACGCCAACCAAAGCGGAATCTGCGGAAACGCATTCACGATCTCGATCACGCGTTGGATGAACGTATCCGTTTTACCGCCGACGTAGCCCGAGATGCCGCCGATCAGCACGCCCAACACGAACGTCACCGCGATCGACACGAGTCCCACCGAGAGTGTGATCCGCGATCCGTAGACGAGCCGGCTAAAAATATCCTGCCCATATTTGTCCGCGCCGAGGAAAAAGAACGTCCCGCGCGTCCCGTCCGCGCCGCGCGCCTCCGCCTCGCGCACACCGAAAAAATGCCGGTCCCACGGAATCACGCCCCACAGTCGGTAAGCTTCGCCTTTCACAAAAAAACCCAACTCCACCGCGCGCGCCGGGTCTTCCAAATACGTCCGCTTGAACGTCAACGGATCGACCTCGCTGTGCATCGCGCGCACGTGCAGCCCGTGTTCCCACGAAAACTGCGGCAACTGCGGCGGACAATACGCGTGCGAGAGATCCCGCCACTGCCGCGGATAGGGTGCAAAAAATTCCGCACCGAGCGCCAGAGTGTAGAGGACGGCCAGCAGGTAGAGCGAGGCCACCGCGAGCCGATGCCGAAAAAAACGCCGCCTGATCAGCGCCCATTGCGACAACCCGCCCGCCGCTTCCGCGGGCACGGTCGTGCGTTCGGCAATTGAGTCGGCAGGGGCGGCCATTTCGCCGAAGCAAAGCCCCGCCGTCGGACGCCGCAAGTGGCAATTCCCCCGTCGCCGCGCGCCGCGCCGCCGCGCCCGCCATTTTTCACTGTTGCCTCGCGGTCTCGCCAAACGCTTTTTTCACCGTGCTGTCGGTTCCTTCCCCATGAAAAAATTCCTCACCCAAACGTTCCGCGCCTTCGCCGCCTTGGCCGTGCTGGCCCTCGCCGCCCACGCCGCCCCGGCCATCAAAATCGGCTTCCTTGTGAAGCAGCCCGAAGAGCCGTGGTTCCAACTGGAATGGAAGTTCGCCGATCAGGCCGCGAAAGAGCTCGGTTTCACTCTCGTGAAAATCGGTGCCACCGATGGCGAGAAGGTTCTCGCCGCCATCGACAATCTCGCCGCCGGCGGCGCGCAGGGTCTGATCATCTGCACGCCCGACACCCGCCTCGGCCCCGGCATCGTCGCCAAAGCGCGCTCCGCCGGACTCAAACTTCTCTCCGTCGACGACCAGTTCGTCGGCGCCAACGGCCAGCCCATGACCAAGGTCCACTACCTCGGCATCTCCGCCGCCAAGATCGGCGAAGCCGTCGGCCAGACGCTCGCCGCCGAAATGAAAAAACGCGGCTGGACGCCCGCCGACACCGCCGTGTGCGCCGCCACGTTCGACGAGCTCGCCACCGCCAAGGCCCGCACCGACGGCGCCATCAACGCCCTCAAGGCCGCCGGCTTCCCCGAGAACCGCATCTTCAAAGCCGCGCAGCGCACCGCCGATATCCCCGGCTCCTTCGATGCCACCAACGTCCTCCTTACGCAAAAACCCGACGTGAAGCACTGGCTCGTCTGCGCCAATAACGACAGCGGCGTCCTCGGCGCCGTGCGCGCCCTCGAAGGCCGCGGGTTCACCGCCGCCACCGCCATCGGCGTCGGCATCAACGGCACCGACTGCATCACCGAACTCGAGAAAGCCAAACCCACACCCTTCTTCGGCTCCATGCTCCTCTCCGCGAAAAGCCACGGCTATGAAACCGCCAAGATGATGTATCATTGGATCAAAGACGGCAAAGAGCCGCCCCTCGACACCCGCACCGTCGGCGTCCTCATCACGCGCGAAAATTTCCGCCAGGTCCTCAAAGAACAGGGCATCCGCGACTGACCTTTCCGGCAGAGCGGAAGCCGTGAGGCTTTCGTAAAACGGTCCCTCGTTCCGCCATGTCCGCCCCCGCGCCCGCCCTCGCCTTCGACCACGTCTCGATGCAGTTCCCGGGCGTCAAGGCGCTCGACGACGTCTCGTTCGAAGTTCGCGCCGGATCGATCCACGCGCTCATGGGCGAAAACGGCGCGGGCAAATCCACGCTCCTGAAAACCCTCAGCGGCGCCTACACGCCTTCCGCCGGTTCCCTCTCGCTCGACGGACAGCCCCGCACGTTTCACGACACCTCGGACGCCCTCGCCGCCGGCATCGCGGTGATCTACCAGGAGCTGCACCTCGTCCCCGAGATGAGCGTCGCGGAAAATCTTTTCCTCGGCCACCTCCCGCAAAAATTCGGCATCGTCAACCGCCGCGCCCTCGCCGCCGCCGCACGCCAGCAACTCGAGTTAATCGGCGAAGACATCGACCCGTGGACCAAGCTCGGCCACCTCTCCCTCGGCCAACGCCAGATGGTGGAGATCGCCAAAGCCCTCACGCGCGGCGCCCGCATTATCGCCTTCGACGAACCCACCAGCAGCCTTTCCGACCGCGAGGTGCGCCGGCTCTTCACGATCATCCGCGAACTTCGCACGCGCGGATGCGCCATCCTCTACGTCTCGCACCGCACGGAGGAGATCTTCGAACTCTGCGACCGCATTACCATCCTCCGCGACGGCCGCCACGTCGAAACGGCCTCCCTTCCGACGAGTGGCACGGGCATCCTGCCCGTGGTTCCCGTTCCGAGTGGCACGGGCGTCCCGCCCGTGAATCCTCCGCTCACCCGCGACGCCGTCGTGCAGCGCATGGTCGGCCGCAAACTCGCCGACATCTACAACTACACCCCGCGTCCCCACGCCGCCACCGCCCTCGCCGTCGAGTCGCTCTGCGGCCCGGGCCTCACGGAGCCGTGCTCGTTCACTGCCGCCGCCGGCGAGATTTTCGGTTTCTTCGGACTCATCGGCGCCGGTCGCAGCGAGTTGTTGAAACTTATTTTCGGCGCCGCCCCCCGCTCCTCCGGCCGCATCACCCTCGCCGGCCGTGAACTCGCCCTCCCCTCACCCCGCGCTGCCATCGAAGCCGGTATCGTGCTCTGCCCCGAAGATCGCAAGAAAGAGGGCATCGTCCCCGTCCGCTCGGTGTTGGAAAACATCAACCTCAGCGCCCGCCGCCGCACCGCGCGCGCCGGTATCTTCATTGACGAAGCGTGGGAACAGACCAACGCCCGCGACCGCTCCGCCCAACTGCGCGTCAAGACGCCCTCCGTCCGCCAACTCATCCGCAATCTCTCCGGCGGCAATCAGCAGAAAGTCATTCTCGGCCGCTGGCTCTCGGAAAAGGTCAACGTCATCCTCCTCGACGAACCCACGCGCGGCATCGACGTCGGCGCAAAGAGCGAGATCTACACGATCATGCAGGACCTCGCCCACTCCGGCGTCTGTGTGATCGTCGTCTCCAGCGAGCTCCCGGAAATCCTCGGCGTCGCCGACCGCATCGCCGTCATGCGCCAGGGCAAAATCGCCGCCATCCTCGACCGCGCCGACGCCACCGAGGAAAAACTCCTCAAGCTCGCCCTGCCGCTGGAACTGGGAGCGCGGCCGCCCCCGGCCGCATTCGCCGCAACGGACGCGAACGACCGCGCTCCCAACTAACCCGCCGCTCTCATGTCCGCCTCCACCACTGCCGCCTCCCCCGCCCCGCGCAAACCCGTCGCCGAATTCTTCGACAAAGCCGGCATGTTGGTCGTCCTCGCGATCCTCTTCATCGGCTGCTCCGTCTTCGTCGAAAATTTCCTCTCGTGGCGCAACATGCAGGGCCTCGCCCTCGCGGTTTCGATGACCGGCATGGTCGCCTGCACGATGCTGTTCTGCCTCGCCGCCGGTGATTTCGACCTCTCGATCAGTTCCGTCGTCGCCTGCTCCGGCGTGCTCGCCGCCGTCGTGATGAACCGCACCGAGAGCATCACGCTCGGGGTCGCCGCCGGCCTCGGCATCGGTGCCCTCGTCGGCGGGACCAACGGCTACGTCGTCGCCAAGCTCCGTATCAACGCCCTGATCACCACGCTCGCCACTATGCAGATCGTGCGCGGCTTCGGCTTCATCATCTCCGATGGCAAAGCCGTCGGCATCGGCCTCGAAGACTTTTTCCTGCTCGGCAGTTCCTCGCTCTTCGGCATCCCGACGCCCGTTTGGATCACCGCCCTCTGCTTCGCGCTCTTCGGTTTTATTCTCAACCGCACCGTCTTCGGCCGCGACACCCTCGCTGTCGGCGGCAACTCCGAGGCCGCCCACCTCGCCGGCATCGCCGTCGACCGCGTCAAAATTATCATCTTCACCGCGCAGGGCGTGATGGCCGCCTTCGCCGGCATCGTCCTCGCCTCGCGCATCACGAGCGGCCAACCCAACACCTCGCAAGGCTTCGAACTCGAAGTGATTTCCGCCTGCGTGCTCGGCGGCGTTTCGCTCACCGGCGGCGTCGGCAGCATGGCCTTCGTGATCGCCGGCGTGTTGATCATGGGCATCGTCCAAAACGCGATGAATCTCCTGAACGTCGCGACTTTTTACCAATACGTCGCCCGCGGCCTCATCCTCCTCGCCGCCGTCTTGTTCGACCGGTGGAAGCGGCGGAAGCAGTAAGCATCGCCCACCCCGCTCGCACGCTCCCTCGGTTTACGCTCCCTCGGTTTACGCGCCACCTCGCGCCCCCGCTCGCGGCCACCATCAGAACAGCAGTTTCAACCCCGCCAGCCCGCTCATCCCGAGCGCGATGTTTTCAAACACCTTCTGGTTGATCTTCACCAAGATCTTTCGCCCGAAATACGTCCCGATCAGCACCGCGGGCGCGAGCAGCAGATTCAGCGTGAAACTCTGCGCATCGATCAGCCCCAAGTTCACCATAAACGGCACCTTGAACAAATTGATGATCAGAAAAAACACCGCCGCCGTGCCCACGTATTCCATTTTCGGCAGCCGCATCGAAATCAAATAAATCGCCATCAACGGCCCCGCCGCATTCGCGATCAACGTCGTGAAACCCGCCAAAATTCCGATCAGCGGCGCAACCCACCACACGTGGTCCTCGGCCTCTTTTCCGGCCCGCATCCTCCGCACCACATGCAGGGCCAGCAGCGACAAAATAATCCCGCCGATCAGCACCTGCGCCTCGCGGTCGCTCAACCGCCCCAGCGCAAAATACCCGATCACCACGCCCGTCGCCGTCCACGGAAAGAGCCGCCACAGAAACCGCCACTGCGTGTGCTGACGATACGACGACGCCGCGATCAGGTCACCAAAACACAACAACGGCAGCACGATCCCGGTCGCCTGTTTCGCCGGCATGATCTGCGCAAAGATCACGACAAACAACATCCCGAGACCCGCGATCCCAGTCTTCGCCACCCCCACCAGCATCGCCCCCACCACCGCCAACACCCACTGCCAAGGTTCAAGGTGCATGGCTGGCATCGCATCGTTCGCTCACAAGCTCAGCCCACCCCCAACCCCAACGAGGCGCCCCCCGACTTTTCGGCACTGGCCACCCCCAGCCCCAACGGGGCGCCCTTCGAAAACCCAGGGCATCGCCCTGGGCATGGATCCCTCCCCCTATCCGAGCCCTGAAAGGGCGACACCTCACGCGGCCCCTCCTGCCACCGTCCCCTTTTCCGTAAAATCCCCGTCCGCCACCTGAAACACCTGCCACGCCCCCAACTCCGCGTCCGGCAAACTCGTGCCCGTCGCGATCACCTGCGACTCCGGATCGATCGCCGCCCAAAAACGCCGCCGCCGCGCCGGATCGAGTTCGCCGAGCACATCGTCCGCCAGCAGCACCGGCCGGATGCCGCTCCTGTCCTGAAACCACGCCGCCTGCGCCAATCGCAACGCGAGCACGAGCGAGCGCTGCTGCCCTTCCGACGCGAAGTCCTTCGCCGCCGTGTGCCGCACCGTAAAATTAAAATCGTCCCGGTGTGGCCCCACGAGCGTCGTGCGAAACTGTGCGTCGCGCGCCCGCCCCGCCTCCAGCCGCGCGAGCAACGCTTCGGCCGATGCCTCCGCGAAATTCGGTTCATACTTCAGTCCCGCCGGCTCCACGTCGTCGCACACCCGCGCATACGCCGCCGTCACCGCTTTCCCGATCACTCTTAATCCCGCCGTGCGCAGCTCGATCAACTGCGCCGCCGCCGGCGCCAGCGTCTGCTCAAACGCCGAGAGCTGCGTCTCGCCCGCGCTACCTTTTTTCAACAACGCATTCCGCTCCGCCAGCGCCCGCGTGAACGTCTGCAGCGCCCGCAAATACCCCGCGTCCATCGCCGCCAGCGTCATGTCCAACCACCGCCGCCGCCCGGCCGGCGACCCGCGCACGAGCTGCAAATCCTGCGACGAAAACACCACCGTCGGAAATTTCCCGAGGTAGTCCGCAAGCCGCGTCACCCGCGCATTGTCGCACCACAGTTCTTTGCCGTCGTGCCGCAGCTTGATCGTCACCTTTGTTTCGCCCTGCCGTTCGTGATAGAGCTCGCACGCAATCGCCGCCGTGTGCTGACCATGCCCGACGAGCAGCTTGTTGTCCGCCGCGCGAAACGACCGCAGCGCCGTCAAGAACCCCGCCGCTTCGAGTAAATTCGTTTTCCCCTGCCCATTCGCTCCCACCAAAAACTGCTGCCGCCCGGAAAACTCCAACGCGGCAAAGCCCACGTTGCGAAAATGCCGGAGAGTGAGTTTGCGCAGGCGCATCGGCCAAAAGGTGTGCGTCGCTCCCCGCCGCTTGCGAGCCCGGATTCTGATCGCCTCCGCCCGCGCTGCCGCGCGCTCGTTCCGCCCAGCGTCCGACGGCTATGCCTTCACCGCACCCGTCCTTCGCTCGTCGCCGCGCCCGACGGCGCCCGCAGCGCCTCGCACCATTCCACGATATCCGCACCGGGCCGCAGCCCCATGCTCCGTTTTTTCAACGCCTCCAGTGCGGCGTCCACCTTCGCCGACGCCCCCGCCTGATCGCCTTCCGCGCGCGCCACCGCCGCCTCGGCGCGCAGTTTCGTCGCGGGGTCAAAGCTGCAATGGCCCGCTCGCGCCAACTCCGCCCGTGCCGCCTCACCATCACCGCCGTGCGTGGCCCACCAATACGCCTGTTCCGCGTGCACCGATTCCCGCGTCATCTGCGGCAGCGCGTCCGCGCCCGCGACGACCTCGGCCAGCCACGCGCCCGCCTTCGCCGCTTCCAGCCGATCTAGCGCGTGGTAGTAGCCCATCAATTTCCCCATCAGCCCGAAGCTCGTCGTGTCCGCATGCTCCGTGAGCCGCGCCACGAGGTCCGCCGGATACTCCCGCGCCCGCACGCCCGACATCGCCAGCCCCACCAAAATCGTCAACGCCGCCTCCCGCTCCGCGCGTTCGCCTTTTTGGGTCAACATCGCGAGCCGCCGCCCGTCCGTCGCGAACCCAGCCGCCGTCGCCGGCAGCGCCGAGACCGCAAAGAGCGCGACCGACATTGCTCCCGTGATCACCAGTCCGAGCGCCCCCATCATCGCCGCGTAACTCGGTGGCGCCATCGTCGTAAACGTCGCATACCACGCCCACCCGCCGAGCCCCGCCGCCAATCCGAGCACCAGACTCGCCACGGGCCCGCCGGCGATAAACAGCGCCATCCGCCGCCGCAAATTCGTGCCGTCTTCCGGCAGCATACACGCCAACCCGCCCGCCACATTCACATTCGCGTTCCACCCGAACCGCAGTCCCTCTGGCGTGCGCTGCAGTTTGCACGGCCCCACCAGCAGCAGCAGAAAACGAAATCCCGCGAGTTTTCCTCCTGCGACATGCCCGAGCTCATGCACCAAAATCCCGATCACAAACGCCGGCGCCACCAGCGCCAGCACGCTCAGTTTTTGGGCCTTCGAAAAATTTCCCACGTCCATCAGTCCCGGCAAATACTTCGCCAGCCCATAGCCAAACACCCCGCCGACAGCACCGCCCACCAGCGCGAACATCACGCCCGGCAGCCATTTCTTTTTCCCCGCTGCGGTGCCGATCTTTTCGGAACTGGTCGAAGGCGTCGTCATGCCCTCCAAGCCACCGTTTTTGCCCGCCCCTCGCGAAACGAATTGCGCGAGCGGTCCGCGACCGTGACGAACGGCTGTCCGGCCGTGCGCCCGTTCCGATTCGTTCCTTTGCCAAAACCCTTTCCGTCCTTTTAGTCCGACCCTCCGCATGTCGTCCTCCTCTCCGCGCACCAAGCTCACCGGCATTTGCCCGCCCGCCCGCGGCGCCGTCGTCGCCGAGCTCGCGCGCACCCGGCCCGCCCCCGTGTGGCTCGTCATCGCCGAGGATCTGAAGACCGCCGAACACGTCGCCGACGACCTTGCGTTTTTCCATGCCGCCTCCGGCGCGACCTGCCCCCAGCGCACGCTCCTCTTTCCGGAATCGATGCCTGATAGCCGCGACATGCGCGAGGCTTTCGCCGCCTCCAGCGATCGTCTCACCGTGCTCTCGCGCCTCCGCGCCGTCCGCGCAATGGTCTCCACGCCCGACACCGTCGTCGTCGTCACCACGCCCGCCGCGCTGCTCCAACCCGTCCCCGCCCTCGAAGAATTCGCCACGCGCGAACTCACCCTGACGCGCGGCACCCGCCAACCGTTCCAAGCCCTCCTCGATCAGCTCCAAAAACTCGACTACGACTCCGAAGCCGTCTGCGAAGCGCCCGGCCACTACGCCGTCCGCGGCGGCATCATCGACGTCTATCCCGTCACCGCCAATCAGCCCTACCGCCTCGATTTCTTCGGCGACGATCTCGAAGAAATCCGCGAGTTCGATCCCGTCACCCAACGCTCCGGCGCGACCGTCGAAACCATCACGCTCTCCGCGTCCCCACGCGTAAAACTTGGTTCTTCGAAAACCGGCCTCGCCGACTACCTCACCCCCGGCACGCACCTCGTCTTCATCGAACCCGCCGCACTCGAGGAGGAGTTCAGCAGCTTCGCCCGCGAGGGTTTCGACGGCCTCACGCCGCTCCTCGAAAAATGCGCCGCCGCCTTCGGCGTGAGCGACATCGACGAAGCCAGCGCCCTCTTCGACGTCGATGCCGCCGAAGTCACGTGGGACACCGAGAGCCTCGTGCACCACCGCAGCTACCCCGAGGATTCCCTCGTCGCGCAGGAGCGCCTGCAGGTCGAGGAGGACGCCCGCCGCGCGTTTCTCGTCCAGGTCGCCGCGTGGCGCAAATCCGGATACGGCGTCATCTTCGTCGTCTCGAAAGAGGGCGAGGAGCAGCGCACTCAGGAGATCCTCGCCGAAGACACCGCGCTGAAACACATCAAGCCCCGTTTCCTCCGCGGCTCCCTCAACGAGGGTTTCCGCATCACCTTTCGCGAGGGCGCCCGGATTGCGCTCCCCTCGGAAAAATCCTCCGCGCCCGCCGCCGGCCTCGTCGTCGTCACCGAGACCGAAATCTTCGGCCGCCAACGCCAGCGCCGCCCTTCGCTCAACGCCCGCGCCGTCGCCCAACGAGCCCAGATCGACCAGCTCCTCGATTTCTCCGAGTTGGTCGAAGGCGATTTTGTCGTCCACCTCCAGCACGGCATCGCGCTCTACCGCGGTCTCACGAAACTCGATACCGTGCAGGGTATCCGCGAGGTGATCTCCCTCGAATTCGACGACCACGTCACCCTCCATGTCCCGTTGCAGGAGTCCCACCTCATCAGCCGCTACGTCGGCCTGAGCAAAGCCCGCCCGCAGCTCGGCCGCATCGGCTCCGGTCGCTGGGAAAAAGCCCGCCAAGCCGCCGAGCGTTCCACGATGGACCTCGCCGCCGAGCTCCTCCGCATCCACGCCGCGCGCGAGGCGCAGCCCGGCTTCGCGTTCGGCGAAGACACCACGTGGCAGAAAGAATTCGAGGCCTCGTTTCCGTTCACCGAGACGCGCGACCAGCTCAAGGCCATCACCGAAACCAAGGCCGACATGGAGAAAACGCGTCCGATGGACCGCCTCATCTGCGGCGACGTCGGCTTCGGCAAAACCGAGGTCGCCATCCGCGCCGCGTTCAAAGCCGTGCAGGGCGGTCGTCAGGTCGCGATCCTCGTCCCGACCACCGTCCTCGCCCAGCAACATCTCAACACGTTTCGCGAGCGCATGGCCGGCTACCCCATCGCCGTCGAGATGGTCAGCCGTTTCCGCACGCGCGCCGAACAAAACAAAATCCTCGAAGCCGTCTCCGCCGGCCAGGTCGACATCCTCGTGGGCACCCACCGCGTCCTCCAGAAAGACGTGAAATTCCGCGAGCTCGGCCTCGTCGTCATCGACGAAGAGCAGCGCTTCGGCGTGAAACACAAGGAGGCCTTCAAAGCCATGCGCTCCTCCGTCGATGTCCTCTCGATGAGCGCCACACCGATCCCGCGCACTCTCTATATGGCGCTCACCGGCGCGCGCGATCTCAGCGTCATCGAGACCGCGCCGACCAACCGCCACCCGATCCAGACCATCGTCAAAACCTACGACGAAAAAATCGTCGTCGACGCCGTCCACCACGAGATTCGCCGCGGCGGCCAGGTGTTCTACCTCCACAACCGCGTCCAAACCATCGAGCTCGTCGCCGCCCGCCTCCGCGAACTCCTGCCCGACCTCACCATCGGCACCGGCCACGGCCAGATGCACGCCGACGAACTCGAAGAGGTCATGACCGAATTCGTCGCCGGCCGCTACCACCTGCTCGTTTGCACCACGATCATCGAGAGCGGCCTCGATATCCCCAACTGCAACACAATCATCATCGAGGGCGCGGATCGCTTCGGCCTCTCCCAACTCTACCAACTCCGCGGTCGCGTCGGCCGGTTCAAGCATCAGGCCTACGCCTACCTCTTGCTCCACCGCCACACGCGCCTCCTCGAAGTCGCCCGCGAACGCCTCACCGCCATGCGCCAGCACAACCAACTCGGCGCCGGTTTCCGCATCGCCATGCGCGACCTCGAACTGCGCGGCGCCGGCAATCTCCTCGGCGCAGAACAAAGCGGCCACATCGTCGGCGTCGGTTTCGAGCTCTACTGCCAGCTCCTGCGCCAGTCCGTCGCGCGCCTCAAGGGCGAGAAGACGGCCGCCACGGTCCGCGCGAACGTCAAACTCGACTTCGTCTTCGTAGGTGAAAACGCCCCCGCCGGCGCAAAGTCCTCCTCCACCGATCGCGGGCGCCACTCCGACAGCTACACCGCGATCCGCGACGCCGAACACGCCGCCGGCGGCGCCGTCGAGGTCGAAAAAATCCAGGCCCGCATCCCGTCCGCCTACCTCGCCGAGACGCGCCTCCGCATCGATTTCTACCGCAAACTCGCCCTCGCCGACTCCCTCGCCGCCCTCAAACAGATCGAATCCGACCTCCGCGATCGCTTCGGCAAGTTCGCCGATGAGGTCAAAGCCCTCCTTCTCGTCACCGAGATTCGCATCCGGGCGGAACAAAAGGCTCTCGTCTCCGTCGAAACCGAGTCGAGCCGGCTGAAATGCCTGCGAAACAGCGGTCGCCGCGACGATTGGGTGCAGGTTGGCACCCGGTTTCCAAGGTTGACCGCCCCCAAGCCCCTCCTACGTTTGCGAGAAATTCTCACCTTCCTGAACAATCTGCCGACTCCATGACGCTCCGCTGCAGTTTCGCCTCCGCTCTCTCCGCCTCGCTGGCCACCATTGGGTTTTGCGCGCAACCGTCCGCCCCCGCCGCGGGCGACAACCTGAATCTCCGCTACGCCAACGGCATCGTCGCCGTCGCCGAAGACAAGATCATCACCGTCGCCGACGTCAGCCGCGAAATCACTCCGCTCCTCCCCGGTCTCCAGCGCGAGACCATCCGCAACGAGCAGGAATATAACGCCAAGATCGAGGCTCTTCAGGACAGCGTTATCCAGGACCTCATCGACCGCGTCCTCATCATCAAAGAATTTCGCAAGGACGAGAAGAAGCAGATCCCGAGCGCCATCGTCGACGCCGAGATCGCCCGCATGCAGAGCGAGCAGTTCGACAACGACCGCTCCAAATTCCTCGCTTACCTCCGCTCCCGCGGCACCACGATCCGCGAATTCCGTCGCGAGCAGGAAGAAGAAATTATCTACCGCTACATGCAGGGCCAGCAGCGCAAGTCGCAGGGCTCCGTCAGCCCCGTGAAGATCGAGCAGTTCTACAACGAAAACAAAGACCGCTTCTACCGCGAAGACGAAGTCCACCTCCGCCTCATTCAGCTCACGCGCACCGAAGGCGACACCGACGCTTCCCTCACCGCGACTGCCAACGACATCCTCGCCAAGCTGAAAGCCGGCACGAGCTTTGCGGATCTTGCTAAGGAATACAGCAAGGATACCCGCAGGTCCAAGGGCGGCGACTGGGGCCCGCTCAAACGCTCCGACTTTAAAAAAGAATTTAGCGACCCGGCGTTCGCGCTGAAAAAAGGCGAAGCGTCGCAACCCGTCCTTCTCCCCGAGGGCTGCTTCCTCCTCTTCGCCGAAGACCGCAAATTTGCCGGCATCCAGCCCATCGACGAAGTCCGCGACCAGATCGAGCGCATCCTCGTCACCCAGATGTCCCGCAGCGGCCAGGAGCGCTGGCTCGAACGCCTCCGCCGCAACGGCTACGTGAAGCACTACTGAGTCGCTTCGAAATTCTCCCCGAGGCCCGCCCTCTCTACACCCGCCCGGCTCTTTGCTCGGGCGGGTTTTTTATGTTCGGGCACGAGTCCACCCACGACCCTTGCGGCCAGGCCCACTCCGCCGCGTTCGCGATTACGCGCCGCACGTTCGCATCGAAGTAGGTCGGATAGATTTCGTGCCCAGGCTGGAAATAGAAAATTTTCCCATTCCCGCGCCGCCAGCAGCACCCGCTGCGAAACACTTCGCCGCCCTCGAACCACGAGATGAACACCTGCTCATCCGGCGTCGGAATCGCAAAGGGTTCACCATACGTCTCCTCCCGCGGCAGCACGAAATCCGCCCCGAGGCCCCGTGCGATCGGGTGCCCCGGCTGGCACACCCACACGCGCTCGCGTTCACCCGCGACGCGCCACGTTAGCGAACACGTCGTGCCCATCAGTCGCTTGAAAATTTTCGAGTAGTGCCCCGAGTGCAGCACGATCAGCCCCATCCCTTCCAGCACCCGCCGCTGCACGCGTTCCACCACCTCGTCGCTCACTTGCGCGTGGCCGCGGTGGCCCCACCAAGTCAGCACGTCCGTCGCCGCCAGTCGCTCCGCCGTCAGCCCGTGCTCCGGTTCTTGCAACGTCGCCGTCGTCACCTGCGCCTCGGGCAGATTCTCGCGGATGCCGTCGGCGATCACCGTGTGCATGCCCTGCGGATAGATCGCCGCGACCGCCGCGTCCTGCTGTTCGTGGATATTTTCTCCCCAGACGACGACACGGAGTGGATTCATGCGCGCAGGATTGGCAGCCGCCCGAAACCTGTCCAAACCAAACCCGTGTCCGACGCCGCCCCCGACGCCACTCCCCCGCTCTCGCCCAACCGCCTCCGCGCCACCGCCGCGGGCGAACGCCCCCAGGAGCGTCTCGAAAAATACGGCGCCCGCGCCCTCAGCGACACCGAGCTCCTCGCCATGCTCCTCCGGAGCGGCACCCGCGGCCAGGACGTGCTCACACTCGCCGGCCGTCTCGTCGCCGAAGCCGGTTCGCTCGCCGGTCTCATCGCGTGGACCGAAAAAGATTTCCGCCGCCTGAAGGGCATCGGCCACGTGAAAGCCCTCCAGCTCGTGACCGTCATGGAGATCGCGCACCGCGTCATCAGCCAGCAATCCGGCGAGACGCCGCTCCTCAACCGCGCCGATCTCGTCGCCGCCTACCTCGGCCCGCTCATCGCCGGCCTTGAGGTGGAGAAATTCTGGGTGCTCTGCCTCAACCGCAAAAGCCGTCTTCTGAAACGCGTCGAGATTTCCTCCGGCAGCGCCACCGCCGCCCTCGCCCACCCGCGCGAAGTTTTCCGCGCCGCCATCCGCGAATCCGCCTGCGCCGTCGTCTGCGTGCACAATCACCCCAGCGGCGATCCCGCCCCCAGCTCCGCCGATATGCAGGTCACCCGCCAACTCCGCGAAGCCGCCCGCGCTGTCGACATCGAGCTCGTCGACCACGTCATCCTCGGGCGCATCGCCACCGATCCCATCGGCCTTGGCTTTTACAGTTTCCGCGCCGCCGGCATGCTGTAGCCCGTCGTGGCCGCCGCTGCGGATCGACGCCGTGCTCCGCGCGCACGTATTCACCGCACCGCGACGCACCACTAAGTATTTCTCGCCGCCCGTCACCCCTCGCCGGCCCGATTTGGAGCTTCACCCGCCCCCCGCCGCGCCGTTAAATCGCGCTGTGAGTCATATCGCCGCAGCTCTCGCCAAAAGCAAAGGCAAGGACGTCCCTTCGCCGGCCTCCGCGTCGGCGGCACCGCTCGATGGCACCAAAGCCGCTCCCAGCCTCCGGATCGGTCCCTCTTCCAAACCTGTCCTCTCCCAGGCCACGTCGAAGATCACGCCGATTCCGATCCTCAAACCCATCGCGCCCACCGCCTCCCTTCCGCCTGCCGCCGCGTTGCCACCGACACCGGTCCCGACCACCGCGCCGAAGAGCAGCGTCGTCATCGCCGTCGTGAGCGTGATCGTGCTGATCGCCGCTGTCTTCGGGTGGATGCTCCTTAAAAAAGACAACACCTTCGCCACCCCTGTCGCCGCCGCTCCGGACACTCCGGCCACCGCCGCGTCACCCAACGCCGCCTCCAAACCCGCCGCCGCACAACCCGCCAAACTTCCCACCGCACTCCCTGCCGCGGAACCTCCTTCGCCCGCCTCGCTCGCCCTCGCCGAAAAAGTCCGCCTCTTGCCGATCACCGGCGCCGCCGGCGGTGGCAGTCAGCGCCTCAGTGTATCCGGCAAAGTTTACGAACCCGGCGACACCGTCGTCGAAGGCCTGGTTCTGCAATCGATCGAAGCCGAGGAAATCGTCTTCCGCGACACTGCGGGCAATCTCTACACGCGCCGCCTTTAGTCGGCGTGCTCGATTTTCGGCATCGTTTCGAGACGCCCGAGCACGCTCGTCCGCGCCGCCGACGTCAGCATCCGCTCCGTCTCGGCCACATTTTTTTCCGTGTCACCCGAGAAAATCTCCGGCGCGATCTCCGCGCGAAACTGCTCCCACGCCGACAGCAGGAAATTGTGAATCTCGTTCCCCTGCGCCACCTCCACATTGTCCGCCTGCCCTTTGAGCTCCGGGATACCCGTCTCGTGCAATTTTTTTGTCTGCTCAATCAGTTGGTCGAACTGGATCTGCGCTTCCGCCAGCGGCAGCGAACTGATCTTGGAAACCCACACCGCATAGCCCGGCTCCGGCAATCGCGGCAACGGCCTCGTATCGAACCCGTTTTCCTTCAGCAACCGCGTCTGCTCCGCCGAGATCTTGTTCGCAAACTTGATCTCTCCTTCGACCTTCTGCGCCGCCTCGATCGCCAGCATGAACGCCTGCACCGCCGCCTGCGAATACGCCTGCCGGTCGCGCACGTAGCCCGAGACCGCCACATTGCGCACGTTGCCGAGCGACCGCGTGAATTCGAAAATCTTCGTCCCAAACCGATCCAGACACCGCACCCAATCCTCCTTCTGCCGCCGCGCCGCCAGCGCCTGCACGTATTCTTCGCACTGCCCGCGCAACACGTTTTCGATCTCCTCCTCGATCATCTTTTTGATGTGCGGCTCGCACCGCTCGATCACCTCCAGCGCATTCCGGTAGATCGTCACCGTCTCCTGTGCCGCCGCCAACCGCCCGAAATACTCCTCTTTCGCCCGCTTGCCCATGATCGGCAGAAACGTCGGCTTCGACGACTGCACCGCCCGCAACTCCGCCTCCTTCGCCACCCACACCGGCCGCAAATGTTCACGGCTCAGCCGCAAGTGCGCTTCTCGCACCAGCAGGTCTTTTAACTTGGTTGCTAGGTCGGACATGAATACTCGGCGGCTCGCCCCAAATGACGCCGCCACAGTTGATTGGTTCCCGCCGCTTGTCGCTAGCAAGTTCGCGTAAATCTGCTCGCACTTACACTTATCGGTCCGCGCGCCCGCCGGTCCCGGTGTCGCGCCCCGTTGCGCAAAATTTAGCCTACCCAGCGAATGATTTGACGCCCTCCGCCTTTTCCCGCTGCACTCTCGCCCGCGAAAACCGCTTCCTCCGTCTCACCACGCCGAATCGGCCCCTCGCTCCCGTTTGCCTCCGCTCTCGCCCGCGTCTTCCTCCCGTTCCTCCGCCCGATCTCTCGGCGTGACGAATCCGTGACGGCAGATTTCCCTGCGTGACATTTCCCCTCCCACGCCCTCCGTTCCCTCACTTCCGCCCGTCGCACCTCACCGCCCCGTCCCACTTTTTTCCCGTGAGCATCAAAACATCCGCCCTCGCCCTCGTCTCGTTGTTCCTCTCCGCCGTCGTCGCCTTCGCGAACATCGGCACGCCGCTCCAGATGCTCACCGGCAATCCGAGCGGCGCCACGGCCGACCCCGCCAACCGCACCAAGTATCTCATCCAGCGCGCCCAATACGCGATGGACTACAACGACACCACCCGTGAGCCCAACTGGGTCGCCTGGAACCTCACCTCCGGCGACGTCGGCTCCAGCGGCCGCTCCGACTTCATCGTCGATACCGGCCTCCCCTCCGCTTTCTACCAAGTCCTCACCACCGACTACTCCGGCTCCGGCTACGACCGCGGCCATCTCTGCCCCTCCGCCGACCGCACCGTCACGACCACCGACAACCAAGTCGTCTTCACGATGACGAACATGATGCCCCAGACTCCCGACAACAACCAGGGCGTCTGGGCCAGCTTCGAAACTTACTGCCGCAGTCTCGCCGCCACCGCCCCCGGTTTCGAAATTCTCCTCATGACCGGCCCCAGCGGTTTCGCCGGCACCACCATCGCCAGCGGCGTCGCCATTCCCGGCTACACCTGGAAAATCGCCCTCGTCGTCCCCCTCGGCGCCGGCACCGCCGACACCCGCATCGACGCCAACACCCGCGTCATCGCCATCAAAGTCCCCAACATCGCCGGCGTCCGCAGCCACCCATGGACCCAATACGTCACCTCCGCCGCGCAGATCCAGACCGATACCGGCTTCACCTTCTTCACCGGGCTCAACTCCACTGTAGCCGCCGCTCTCCGCACAAAAGTCGACGGCCAGACTCCCGCCGGCCTCCCCACCATTACCACCGCTCCCGTTGCCCAGACCGCCGCCGTCGGTGGCACCGCCACTTTCGCCGTCGCCGCCACCTCCACCACCGACACCGCCTTCACCTATCAATGGTTGAAAAACGACGACCCCGTCACCGGCAACGCCACCGCCACCACCGCCAACCTCACCCTCACCAACGTCCAGGCCGCCGACGTCGCCACCTACACCGTCGTCGTCACCAACACCGCCGGCGCCGTCACCAGCCAAGGCGCCGCCCTCGTCATCACCGGCCTCCCACCCGTCGTCGTCACGCCCCCCGTTTCCATCACCCGCGCCGCCGGCACCTCCGCCATCTTCTCCGTCGTCGCCAGCGGCTCCCCCACCCTCACCTACCAATGGCGCAAGGGCGGCACCAACCTCGCCGATGGCCCCAACATCAGCGGCTCATCGACCGCCACGCTCACCGTTAACAACGTCCAGACCGCCGACGCCGTCGCCTACGATGTCGTCGTCACCAACAGCGTCGCGTCCTCCGCCCCCAGCGCCGCCGCCACGCTCACCGTCACGCCCGCCGCGCCCACCATCACGACGCCGCCCCTCGCGCGCTCCTCCAACGTCGCCGGCACCGTCACCTTCTCCGTCGTCGCCGTCGGCACCGCCCCCCTCTCTTATCAATGGCGCAAGGGCGGCGTGAATCTCGTCGACGCCGGCGTCGTCTCCGGTGCCACCACCGCCACGCTCACCCTCACGGGCGTCACCGCACTCGACGCCGCCAACTACGACGTCGTCGTCACCAACGGCATCGCGCCCGACGCCACCAGCGCCGCCGCCGCCCTCACCGTCACCACCGCCGCCCCCGGCTCCCAAGTCGCCTACACCGGCGGCACGTATTCGCAAAACTTCGACGGCCTCCCGAATACCGGCACGTTCACATTCACTGGTAACGGCCCCCACCTTCTCGGTAACTCCCCTGTCAACGCCACCGGCCTCGCCGGCTGGAGTTTCGCCAAACTCAGTGGCTCCGGCGCCAACGCCCTCTTCGCCGTCGGCACCGGCTCCAGCAATTCCGGCGCCGTGAACTCGTTCGGAGTCGCCTCCGCCACCGACCGCGCCCTCGGCGCCCTTCTGAGCGGAGCTCAGGCACCGACTTGGGGCATCGTCCTCTCCAACAACACCAGCTCCACCATCACCCAGTTCACGATCTCCTACACCGGCGAACAATGGCGCTTCGGCGGCACCACCGGCACCGACAAGATCTCCTTTGAATACCAAGTCGGCGGCTCCGACATCGTCGCCGGCACCTTCACCGCCGCCACCGCCCTCGACTTCACCGCCCCCATCGGCACCGGCACCTCCGGCGCCCTCGATGGCAACGCCACCGCCAACCGCACCGCCATCGCCTCCGCCACCATCACCGGTATCTCGTGGGCTTCCGGCCAGACCCTCGTGCTCCGCTGGAAAGACTTTGACGTCGCCAGCTCCGACAGCGGTCTCGCCATCGACGACTTCACCTTCTCCACCCCCGTCAACGCCCCGCCCGTCACCCCCGCCATCGTGAGCACGACGCCCGTTAACGCCGCCACGGGCGTCAACGGCACCTCGCCCATCACTGTCACCTTCAACCAACCCGTCACCGTCGGCGCCGGCTGGTTCACGCTTTCCAGCACGGTCAACGGCGCCCTCGCCGCCACTGTCACCGGCGGCCCTACGACCTACACGATCACGCCGCCCGTCAGCTTCAGTGATAACGACACCGTCACCATCAATTTTATCGCCTCGCAGATCACCGAGAGCGCCAGCGGCACGCTCCACCCCGAGGCCAACACCACCCTCTCCTTCGCCACCGCTAAGCCCGTCGCCCCCTCGATCACCACGCCGCCCGTCGCCTCCACCGTCAACGCCGGCACCACCGCCACGTTCACCGTCGTCGCCGGCGGCACCGCTCCCTTCAGCTACCAGTGGCGCAAAGATTCCGTGAACATCACGGGCAACACCTCCGCCACCACCGCCACCCTCAGCTTGCCGAACGTCCAGGCCGACGCCGCCGCCAACTACGACGTCGTCATCTCCAACGGCACCCTCCCCGACGTCACCTCGACGCCCGTCGCGCTCACGGTCACGCCCGTCGCACCCACCGTCACCGCCCCTGCCGCGGCCGCCATCCTCTACGGCGGCAACGCCACCTTCACCGTCACTGCCACCGGCACCACGCCCCTCACCTACCAATGGCGCCGCGGCGGAGTGAACCTCGCCAACGGCACCGCCCTGAACGCCGCCACCATCTCCGGCGCCACGTCCGCCACGCTCACCCTCACCTCGATCACGAGCGCCGACGCCGGCAGCTACGACGTCGTCGTCACCAACAGCGTCAATCCCACCACGAGCGCCGCCGCCACCCTCACTGTCACGCTCCCCGACCCCGGCCCGAGCACCACCTACGCCGGCGGCACCTATAACCAGAACTTCGATACGCTGCCCACCACCGGCGTCGTGAGCTTCGCCGGCCCACCCGCCCTCCCCGTTCCCTACAGCTTCGCCGCTGCCCCCGTGAATGCTTCCGGCATGGCCGGCTGGAGCCTCGCCCCCGTCTCCGGCACCGTGACCTTGCGCTCCGCCAGCGGCAACGAGACCAACGGCGCCGCCTACTCCTACGGCGCCACCGGTTCGACCGATCGCTCCCTCGGCGCCCAAGGCTCCGGTAGCTCCGTCTCTCGTTTCGCCGTCGCCCTGAAAAACACCACCGGCTCCACCATCACCCAAGTCACCATCGGTTACACCGGCGAACAATGGCGCAACGGCGGCTCCTCGAATCCCAACAAGCTCACCTTCGCCTACTCGACCGATGCCACCACGATCGCTGTCGGCGCGTTCACGCCCGCCACCGCCCTCAACTTCACTTCACCCGTTTCCTCCAGCACCTCCGGCGCGCTCGATGGCAACGCCGCCGCCAACCGCACCGTGATCGCCCCGGTCACGCTCACCGGCCTCACCTGGGTCGATGGCGCGACCCTCACCCTCCGCTGGTCCGATGCCGATGACACCGGCGCCGACGACGGCCTCGCCATCGACGATCTCACCGTCACTGCCGCGCCCAACATCACCACCGCCCCCGTCGCGCAAAATGTGATCTCCGGCGGCAACGCCACCTTCACCGTCGCCACCACCGCCCCCGGCACCACCTATCAGTGGCGCAAGGGCGGCGTGAACCTCACGGGCAACACCTCCGCGACGACCGCCACCCTCACCCTCGCCGCCGTCACCACCGCGAACGCCGGCAACTACGATTGCGTCCTCACCAACACCTTCGGCTCCACGACCACGACCGCCGTCGCGCTCAATGTTGCGACCAGCAACGTCGCCATCACGATCGCCAACACCGCGGCCACCTACGATGGCACGCCGAAATCCGTCACCGTCACCACCTCTCCTGCCGGCCTCCCCGTCACGCTCGCCTACGCGGGCAGCGCCACCGCCCCCAGCGCCGCCGGCACCTACGTCGTCACCGCCAGCGTCATCACGACCGAGGCCACCGGCAACGCGAGCGGAGTGCTCACCATCGCCAAAGCCAACCAGACCGTCACGCTCGGCGCCCTCCCCGCTACCGTTTCGGCCGGCGTGCCTTTCACCCTCGCCGCCACCGCCAGCACTGGCCTCCCCGTCACGCTCTCGGTCGTAAGCGGCAACGCCACCGTCAGCGGCAACTCCGTCACTGTCACCGACACCGCGCCCGTCACGCTCCGCGCCACGCAGGCCGGCAATAACAACTACCACCCCGCCACGGCCGACACCACCGTCACCGCCGGCAAACTCGCGCAGACCATCGCCGCCACGCCCGTCCCCGCGCAGTCGACCACTGCCGGCCCGATCACGCTCAGCGGCACCGCCACCTCCGGCCTGCCCGTGACCTTCGCCCTCGTCTCCGGTCCCGCCACGCTCAGCGGCAACGTCGTCACCCTCACCGGCGCCGCCGGCACCGTCGTCGTCCGCGCCTCGCAAGCCGGCAACGCCACCTACAACGCCGCGCCCGACGCCACGCTCTCCTTCGCTGTCGCGCTCGCCACCAACGCCCCGCGCATCGTCGCCCAGCCCACGTCGCAGGTCGCGCTCACCGGCGCCACTGCCACCTTCGCCGTCGTCGCCACCGGTTCACCCGCGCCCACGTATCAGTGGCGCAAAGACGGTGCTACTCTCGCCGGCGCCACCTCCGCCAGCCTCGCCCTCGCCAACGTCGCCGCCGCTGACGCCGCCGGTTACGATGTCGTCGTCACCAACTCCCTCGGCTCCGTCACCAGCTCCCTCGCCCGCCTCACGGTCAACGGCGCGCCAACCGCCCCCGTGATCACGCGTCAGCCCGGCAACGTCGTTGCCGTCGCCGGCCGCTCCGCCGCCTTCACCGTCGTCGCCACCGGCGCCCCCGCTCCGTCTTACCAGTGGAGCAAGGGCACCGCCGCCATCGCCGGCGCCACCTCCGCGACGCTCACCCTCGCCAACGTCTCCGTCGCTGATGCCGCGACCTACACCGTCGCCGTCACCAACTCCGCCGGCGCCGCCAGCGCCGCGGGCTCCCTCCGCGTCATCGCCCGCAGCTTCGCCGGCACCTACTTCGGCTCCCTCGGCAACGGCGGCTCCTTCGCCCTCCGTATCAACGAAGACAACACGGGCGTCTTCCTCGGCTTCCTCCCCGGCGCCGCCTCCGCCTTCGTGAGCCGCGCCGTCACCGTCGACGACAACGGCAACTTCTCCTTCGTCACCAACACCGGCGCCGCCACCACCGCCTCCGACGACACCACCCCCGCGCGCGCTGCCGCTCCCGGCGACATCGTCTTCTCGGGCACGATCTCCGCCACCGGCTCCGTTTCCGGTTCCTCCACCGGCGCGGCCACGCTCGCCCTCTCGGCCACCAAGTCCGCCGACACCGGCGCGACGTCCGTCTCCGCGGGCTTCTACCAAGCCGGCGCCGCCAACGGCTCCGCGCAGACCCTCGTCATCGTGAGCCCCGCCGGCCAAGCCTTCGTCGTCACCCAAAATGGTTCCTCTGCCGACGGCGGCACCGGCACCATCGACGCCACCGGCAAACTCACCGTCGCCACCGCCGCGCGTTCCACGATCTCCGCGAACATCTCGTCCGACGCCGCGCTCAACGCCACCGTCACCACCGCCGCCGGCACGAGCACGACGTTCACTGGCTTCGCCGAAAACTCCGCCGCCCTCGCCCAACAGCGCATCGTCAACATCTCGACCCGCACCACCGCCGGCACCGGTGACCAAGTCGCCATCGTCGGCTTCGTGATCACCGGCCTCGAATCGAAGCCCGTCCTGATCCGCGCCGTCGGCCCTGCCCTCCGCGCCCTCGGCGTCACCACCGCGCTCGCCTCCCCGCGCCTCGATCTCCGCTCCGGCAGCACCGTCCTCGCCACCAACACCGGCTGGGATACCTCCGGCCGCTCCGCCGAAATCGCCAACGCCGCCGCCCGCTCCGGCGCCTTCCCGCTCGCCGCCGGCAGTGCCGATTCCGTCATCCTCACGACCCTCGCCCCCGGCGCCTACACCGCCGTCATCAGCGCGTCCGACAACCGCGCCGGCGTCGGCCTCGTCGAAGTCTACGATCTCTCCGGCGATTCCTCCGCGCAGAAACTCGCCAACCTCTCCACCCGTGCCGCCGTCGGCTCCGGCGAGGCCACGCTCATCTCCGGTCTCGTCGTCGGTGGCACCGCCCCAAAGCGCGTCCTCATCCGCGCCGCCGGCCCTGCCCTCGCCGCGTTCGAAGTCGCCAACGCGCTCTCCCGCCCGCAGCTCACGCTCTTCAACGCCGCCGGCACCATCGTCGCGCAAAACGCCGGCTGGAGCGCGTCCGCCGACTCCGCCGCGATTACCGAGTCCGCCTCCCGCGTCGGCGCCTTCGCCTTCGCCCCCGCCAGCGCCGACGCCGCCCTCATCGTCAACCTCGCGCCCGGCGCTTACACCGCCCAGGTCACCGGCCTCGCCGGCGCCACCGGCACCACGCTCCTCGAAGTCTACGAACTCCCGTAAGCTTTCGCGCCCTCTCATTCGACGTAAGCCCTCGCGCCGCCTCACCCGATAATCTGAGGGCAGGTTTCACGCCTGCCCTCGGAACAATGCCGATCTATGCTCGGCTACGATAGTTTCGCGCGATTTTCCGCAGATACGCACCGTGCCATGGGAGCCCCAACGGGGCGAAAGTTGATAGCCCAGGGCACCGCCCTGGGAAAATATCCACGATAAAAACCCGAGCCCTGAAAGGGCGAGACCCCGCGTCCTTCGTTTTCGCCGCACCGCCCCCGGAACCTTCTCCCTCCGTTCCTCGCCCGACCGCTCCCGGCGCCCTGTCTTCCTCCGTGCGCTTGTGGCTCCTGCCTTGGCCTGACCGTCGTTTGAAATTTTCGGCTTCCCAGCCCGCACCGCTTTTTTTGCGCCTTTTGCGCTTTTTTGCGGCCATCGCCGGCCCGCCGCCCACTCTCCTTCCGCACCGCCAATGTCCAAATCCGCTTCCCGCCTCTGGCCCGTCGTCGCCCTCGCCCTCGTCGCGCTCGCGCTCTACTTCGCCCTCCGCCGCCCCGCAGCGCCACCGCCGCCCGCCGAGCCCGCCACACCCGCGGCCACTGTATCCACGCCAGCCCCGCGCCCCGCCGAATCCGCCCTCGCGCAATCGCTCACCGTGCCCGATCCGCGCGAACGCGCCCGCGCCTTCGGCACCGAATTTCAAGACCTGCTCGCCCGCGACCCCGAAGCCGCCCTCGCCTACCTCCGCGTCATGCCCTTCGGCCCGCAGCGCACTCAAGCGCTCCTCGCCACCCTCGACGTCATCGCCCGCACCGCCCCCGACCGCGCCCTCGCCCTCGCCCGTGAACTCGTCGCCACGCGCGATGACCTCGCCGTCTTCAATTTGCTCTTCGACCGCTTCGCCCGCGAAAGCATCCCCGCCACCCAAACCCGCCTCGCCACCGTCCCCGCCGGCGAAGCCCGCACCAACGCCCTCCGCGCCTTCCTCGATGTCTGGGCCCGCGCCGACACGCCCGCCGCCCTCGCCTGGGCCCAAGCACTCACCGTCCCCGCCGACCGCGAGCCCGCCCTCGAAACCGCGCTCTACAATCTGCTCACCAAAGAACCCCTCCAAGCCATCGAGCTTGCCCAAAAAAATCTCACCGGCGCCGCCCTCGAACGCATCGTCCTCACCGCTCTGCAAACGCTCACCGCCACCGATCCCCAAGGTGCCGCCTCGCTCGTCGCGCTCCTCCCTCCCGGCGAAACCCAAGTCTTCGCCGCCGTCGATGTCGCCCGCGCCCTCGGCGCCAAAGACCCCGCCGCCGCCGTCGCGTGGCTCAACACCCTCCCGCCCGGCAAAACCCACCGCACCGCCCTCGCCAACATCTTGACCGAGTGGGATCGCCGCGATGCCGCCGCCGCGCAGGCCTACGTCTCCTCGCTCGCCGCCGGCCCCAGCCTCGATGCCGCCGCCGCCCACTACGGCGCCCTCTTCGGCACTCGCGAACCCGTCCGCGCCCTCGCGTGGGCGCAATCCCTCTCCACCGACTCCGCCCGCCAAGCCGCCATCGTCTCCGCCGCCAACGCGTGGGCCCAGAGCGAACCCGCCGCCGCCACCCAGTGGGCCGCCGCCCAACCCGCCACCACGCTCCCGCTCCCCGCCCTCACCGGCGCCTTCTCGTATTGGCTCATCCACGACGCCCCCGCCGCCCGCCAGTGGCTCACCACCGCCCCGCTCCCCGCCGAGGTAAAAACCAAACTCCAGCCCAAGTAGTCCCCCTTTCCCCCTCTCCCCCTCTCTCCGTCTCCCCCTCTTCCGACAAAGTGTCCGCCCCCGAAAAAATCCTCGTCGCCATGTCCGGCGGCGTCGACAGCTCCGTCGCCGCCCTCGTCCTGCAGCGCGCCGGCGTCCCCATCGTCGGCGCCTACATGAAGAACTGGATCAACGAGGACAACGTAATCGGCCACTGCCCCTGGCAGCAGGACATCGACGATGCCCGCGCCGTCTGCGAGCGCCTCGGCATCGAGTTCCGCGTCGTCAACTTGATGCAGGATTACAGCGAACGCGTCGTCGCGTATCTCCTCGATGGTTACGCCCGCGGCCTCACGCCGAACCCCGACATCATGTGTAATCGGGAAATCAAGTTCGGCGTCTTCCGTGCCTACGCTCGCGACCACGGCTTCACCGCCGTCGCCACCGGCCACTACGCCCAACGCGGCACCCAGCCCGATGGAACCTCCTCCCTCCTCGAAGGCGCCGATCCCAACAAAGACCAGTCCTACTTCCTCGCCCTCCTCTCACAGGCCCAGCTCGCCGACGCCCGCTTCCCCATCGGTCACCTCCAAAAACCCGAACTCCGCGCCCTCGCCCGCGACGCCGGCCTCTCAACTGCCGATAAAAAAGACAGCCAAGGCATCTGCTTCATCGGCGAAGTGAAGATGGCCGATTTCCTCCGCGCCTACGTCCCCGACGCCCCCGGCCCCATCGTCCGCGCCTCCGACAACCGCGAGCTCGGTCGCCACCGCGGCCTCCACTTCTACACCCTCGGCCAACGCAAAGGCATCGGCGTCCCCTCGAATACCGATCACCAAGCCTACGTCGTCGTCGGCAAACGCGCCGCCGACCGCGCCCTGCTCGTCGCCTTCGACAGCCCCGACGCCCCCGGCCTCTTCCAGCGCGACGTCCGCGTCCACTCCCTCCAGTGGAACATCGACCCCGCCGCCATCCCCACCACGACCGTCGCCCTCGAAGCCCGCGTGCGCTACCGCGACCCCCGCGTCCCCATCGAGTTCATCCCCGAGTCCCCCACCACGGCCCTCGTCCGCTTCACGACGCCCCAACGCGGCCTAGCCAGCGGCCAAATCCTCGCCCTCTACACCGGCTCCCGCCTCCTCGGCGCCGGCATCTACGCGTAGTTTTCCGCCAAGGTGAGGCTGGCGCCAAGTCGACTCAGCTCCCGTCGACCAACCTTCGCCCCAGACCGCGGCCGTTCCGCTCAATACCAACGTCCGTTGATTTCTGGACTTTTCCGGAACGTGGCACGGGCGTCTCGCCCGTGGGTTTGAGTCTGTTTCTCAAGGGACGTTGGTAAAAGATCGTGAACCGGGCAGAGCGCGCCTGCGATCTACGCCCGCGTCGGAGCCCGCGCAATGGCAGCCCCCGCGCGAGCAGCCCCCTTAATGTTTTCTTAACGCTTTCGGCCCGTGGCTTAACTGGGGGCGGCGCGCGCCGCGCGCTATACTCCGGGGATGAACGATCTGCTCTTCTCCGCCGCCACGCTCCTCTTCTTCGCCGTCGCCGCGCTCTACGCGGACGCGTGCGAACGCTTGCGCTGATCCTCCGACCTCGCGCCTGCCTCCGCCTCTGTTCTTCCCGCCATGGAAAATCTCGTCATCGGCCTCATCGCCCTCGCCCTCCTCCTCTACCTGCTCGTCGCCGTCCTGCGACCGGAGAAATTCTAAATGAACTCGCCTAACGCCTGGTTCCAATTCGCGCTCTTCCTCGGCGCACTCCTTCTGCTCACGAGGCCGCTCGGTCTCTACCTCGTGCAGGTGCTCGATCCTCACGGCCGGACCTGGCTCGACCGCCTCGTGCGCCCCGTCGAACGCCTCACGTATCGCGTCTGTGGCATCGATCCTACCAAGGAACAATCGTGGCCGGCCTACACAGTGGCCCTGCTCGCCTTCAGCCTCGTCGGGATGCTGTTCACTTATTTCATCCTGCGCTTACAGCACCTGCTCCCGCTGAATCCGCAGCATCTCCCCGGCCTGTCGCCCGCCCTCGCGTTCAACACCGCCGCGAGTTTCACCACCAACACCAATTGGCAGAGCTACGGCGGCGAATCGACGATGTCGTATTTCTCGCAGATGGTCGGCCTGACGATCCACAACTTCACGTCGGCCGCCGTCGGCCTCGGCATCGCCGCCGCCTTTGTGCGCGGTATCGCCCGCCCAAGCGCGCAGACCATCGGCAATTTTTGGTCCGACCTCGTCCGCGGCACCTACTACCTGCTCGTTCCGCTCAGTGTCATCTTCGCCCTCGTCCTCGTGTCGCAGGGCATGATCCAGAATTTCCGTCCTTACACCGTCGCGCAGACGTTCGAGCCTTCCACGATCCAGGTGCCCAAGCTCGACGTCGCGGGCAAACCCGTCCTCGCCGTCGACGGAAAAACGCCCGTGACCGTCAATCAATCCGTCGCCACGCAAACCATCGTCCAGGGCCCGATGGCTTCGCAGGTCGCGATCAAGATGCTCGGCACCAACGGCGGCGGCTACACCAACGCCAACGCCGCCCATCCCTTCGAAAATCCGACGCCGCTCTCCAACTTTCTCCAGATGCTCGCGATCTTCGCGATCCCCAGCGCGCTCACCTACTACCTCGGTCGTATCGTAAAAAACCAGCGCCACGGCTGGGCCGTGTGGAGCGCGATGGCCGCGATGTTCATCGCCGGCGTCGTGGTCTGCTGGATGGCCGAGGCCAACGGCAACCCCATCCACCAAAAACTCGGTGTCGCCGTGGCCGACGGCAACATGGAGGGCAAAGAGGTGCGCTTCGGTATCTTCAATTCCGCGCTGTTCGCCACCGTCACCACCGACGCCTCGTGTGGCGCCGTCAACGCCATGCACGACTCGTTCACGCCCCTCGGCGGCCTCGTGCCGCTCTTCAACATCCAGACGGGCGAGGTCATCTTCGGCGGCGTCGGCGCCGGGCTCTACGGCATGCTCATCTTTGTCATCCTCGCCGTCTTCATCGCCGGACTGATGGTGGGCCGCACGCCGGAATACCTCGGCAAAAAAATCCAGGCCTACGACATCAAGCTCGTCATGCTCGTGCTGATCGCCCTGTCCGCGACCATCCTCGGCGGCACCGCGTGGGCCAGCGTCTCCGACTGGGGCCGGGCCGGGCTCAACAACGCCGGTCCGCACGGCTTCAGCGAGATGCTCTACGCCTTCAGCTCCGCCGTCGGCAACAACGGCTCGGCGTTCGCCGGTCTCACTGCCACGCCCGCCGACGGCGATGTGCACTACAACACCACCCTGGGCGTCGCCATGCTCATCGGCCGTTTCCTCGCCATCGTCCCCATCCTCGCCCTCGCCGGAAATTTCGCCGGCAAGAAACCGGTGCCCGCCAGTGCCGGGACGTTCCGCGTCGAAGGCCCCACCTTCGTGGTGCTCCTCATCGGCACCGTCGTGCTCGTGGGCGCGCTCACGTTTCTCCCCGCCTTGGCCATCGGCCCCGTCGTCGAACACTTCCTGATGCACGCCGGCTCACTCTTCTGAATTTCTTCAACTTTCCTCTCTCAACTTTCGACCCGCCGCGTCGCGCGGCGTCCTCCCATGAGCACCAAAGCCGTCTCCCTCTTCGACCGCGCCATTCTCCGCCAGGCCGCCTTCGACTCGATCCGCAAACTCGATCCGCGCACCCAGCGGAAAAACCCGGTGATGTTCATCACCCTCGTCGGCGCCGCCCTGACGTTTCAGCAGCTCTTCACTTCGACCGAGCCGTTTGGATACGTTCTGCAAGTCGCCCTGTGGCTGCTCTTCACCGTCCTGTTCGCCAACTTCGCCGAAGCCGTCGCCGAGGGTCGCGGTAAGGCGCAGGCCGACACCCTCAAGCGCGCCCGCACGCAGACCTTCGCCCGCCGTCTCTCCGGCTCCAGCGAGGAAAAAGTCTCCGCCACCGATCTCGTCAAAGGCGACCTCGTCGTCTGCGAAACCAGTGACGTGATCCCGGCCGACGGCGATGTCGTCGAGGGCATCGCCTCCGTCGACGAGTCCGCCATCACCGGCGAATCCGCGCCCGTCGTGCGTGAAAGCGGCGGCGACCGCTGCGCCGTGACCGGCGGCACGCGCGTGCTCAGCGACCGCGTGATTATTCGCATCACGTCCGAACCCGGCCACACGTTCATCGACCGCATGATCACCATGGTCGAGGGCGCGTCGCGCCAGAAGACGCCCAACGAGATTGCGCTCACGATTCTGCTCTCCGCACTCACGATCATTTTTCTGCTCGTGATCGTCGCGCTCAAGCCTTTCGGCGCCTACGCCCACGTCGCCCTCTCCATCACCACGTTGATCGCGCTCCTCGTGTGCCTGATCCCCACGACGATCGGCGGCCTGCTGAGCGCCATCGGTATCGCCGGCATGGATCGCCTGCTCCAGCGCAACGTCCTCGCCACCTCCGGCCGCGCCGTCGAAGCCGCCGGCGACATCGACGTCCTGCTCCTCGACAAGACTGGCACCATCACCCTCGGCAACCGCGAGGCCCGCGACTTCGTGACCGCGCCCGGCGTCACGCCCGAGCGCCTCGCCGATGCCGCGCAACTCGCCTCCCTCGCCGACGAAACCCCGGAAGGGCGCAGCATCGTGATCCTCGCGAAGGAAAAATTCGGTTTGCGCGGCCGTGAGCTGAATCCCTCCCACGCCACATTCGTGCCGTTCACGGCGCAGACGCGCATGAGCGGTGTCGACCTCGCGGCCGACCCGGCCGAAAACCGCGCGACCTCCCCGCGCCTCCGCTCCATCCGCAAGGGCGCCGCCGCCAACGTGCATGCGTGGGTCGAATCCCAGGGCGGCACGTTTCCCGCCGCCGTCACGGCGTCCGTCGAAGCCATCGCCCGCAGCGGCGGCACTCCGCTCGTCGTCGCGGAAGGACCTCTCGTGCTCGGCGTCATTCACCTCAAAGACGTCGTCAAAGGCGGCATCAAGGAACGCTTCGCCCAGCTCCGCGCCATGGGCATCCGCACGGTGATGATCACGGGCGACAATCCGCTCACCGCCGCCGCCATCGCCGCCGAGGCCGGCGTCGACGATTTCCTCGCTCAGGCCACGCCCGAAATGAAGCTCGCCCGCATCCGCGAGGAACAGGCCAAGGGCCACCTCGTCGCGATGACTGGCGATGGCACCAACGACGCTCCCGCGCTCGCTCAGGCCGATGTCGGCGTCGCCATGAACACCGGCACGCAGGCCGCGAAAGAAGCCGGCAACATGGTAGATCTCGACAGCAATCCCACGAAGCTCCTCGAGATCGTCGAGATCGGGAAACAGATGCTCATCACGCGCGGCTCACTGACGACCTTTAGTATCGCCAACGACATCGCGAAATACTTCGCGATCATCCCCGCGCTGCTCGTCGGCGCGTTCCCCGCCATCGCGCCACTCAACGTCATGCACCTCGCCACACCGCTCAGCGCGATCCTGAGCGCCGTGATTTTCAATGCCCTCATCATCATCGCGCTGATTCCGCTCGCCCTGCGCGGCGTCGCCTATCGCCCCGTCGGTGCCGCCGCCATTCTCCGCCGCAATCTCCTCCTCTACGGCCTCGGCGGCATCATCGTCCCCTTCGTCGGCATCAAACTCATCGATGTCCTCCTCAACGCCGCGCACCTCGTCTGATTTTTCCTTCATGAAAGCATTCCTCTCAGCTCTCAAAACCTCCGCGCTACTCACGCTCGTCTTCGCCGTGCTACTCGGCGGCGCCTACCCACTCGTGGTCTGGGCCGGCAGCCAGACGCTCTTCTCCGCTCAGGCCAACGGCAGCCTGCTCACCGCTGCCGACGGCACCGTGCGCGGCTCGCGGCTGCTCGCGCAATCGTTCACCGGCGATCGATATTTTCATCCGCGCCCCTCGGCCGCCGGCACCGGTTACGACGCCGCCAGTTCGTCCGGCTCCAATCTCGGACCCACCAGTCGGAAACTGGCCGACACCATCGCGGCCAATGTCGCCGCCTACCGCACCACCAACGGTCTCGCGCCGGATACCCCGGTCCCGGCCGACGCCGTCACCGCGTCCGCCAGCGGCCTCGATCCGCACATCAGCCCGGCGAACGCCCGTCTCCAGGCGGCCCGCATCGCACGCGTCCGAGACCTGCCGTTGGAACGCGTGTTCGCGCTGATCGCAGGCAATACCGCACACCGCGGCGGCAACGTGCTCGGCGAACCGGGCGTCAACGTGCTCATGCTCAATCGCGCCCTCGAAGCCGAAACAAAGCATGTCGCACCCTAAATTCGCACGGCATGGGCCACTGTCATGAGACCTCCCACTCCCCGCGACCTGCGGAACGCCGTCCTCCTGGCCGTGCTCGTCACGACCATCGTCCTGCTGGCCCTTTTCGATCCTTCGTGCCGTCCCGCAGCGACGTCCGGCCGTTGGACGCCGCCTCCCGCCGCGCCCTCGCCATGACGTGCCACGCACAGCGTTGCGATGCTTGCGAGGTCTGCCGTCCTCGCGCACCCTGATCAGTCCATGGCCGAACTTCGCCCTGATCCCGACGCGCTCCTTGCCTCGCTGCAACGCGACGAGGCCCGCGCGCGCCGCGGCCGGCTCAAGGTGTTCTTCGGCATGTGCCCCGGCGTCGGCAAAACCTACGCCATGCTGCGCGCCGCCCAGCATGAGCTGCGCGCGGGCACCGACCTCGTCGTCGGACTCGTCGAAACCCACGGCCGGTCCGAGACCGAAGCCCTCCTGGCCGGCCTGCCGCTGGTCCCGCGAAAAAAGATCGCCCACCGCGGCACCGAACTTTCCGAACTCGATCTCGAAGCTCTCCTCGCCCGCCAGCCCCGCCCAAAACTCGTCCTCGTCGACGAGTTCGCCCACACCAACGCTCCGGGCTCCCGCCATCCCAAGCGTTACCAGGACGTCATCGAGCTCCTCGACGCCGGTCTCGACGTTTTCACTACGCTCAATGTTCAGCATCTCGAAAGCCGCGCCGATGCCGTCCGCCAAATCACCGGCGCCACCGTCCACGAGACGGTCCCGGATTCCGTCTTCGAACTGGCTGACCAAATCGAGCTGATCGACCTGCCGCCCGAATCGCTTTTGGAGCGTCTGCGCGAGGGCAAAGTGTATTTGGGCGAACGCGCCACCGCCGCGGCCGAAGGTTTTTTTAAGGACACCCACCTGACCGCGCTGCGCGAACTCGCACTGCGTTTCGTCGCCGAGCGGGTCGACAAACGCCTGCGCGAACTCCGCGCCCGCGGTCCGGTGCAAACGGTCTGGCGTTCCGGCGAGCGCCTCCTCGTCGCGGTCGGCCCCAGTCCGTTCTCGACTCAACTGGTGCGCTGGACCCGCCGCATGGCCGCGGCCCAGGGCGCGGCTTGGTTGGCCGTGAGCGTCGAATCGTCCCGCACCCTCTCGACCGAGGATCAGCGCCGTCTCGATAAAAATCTCGCCCTCGCCCGCGAACTCGGCGCCGAAGTCGTCGTCACGCACGACGACAACATCATCAACGCCCTGCTCCGCGTCGCCCTGCAAAACAACGCGACGCAAATCGTCGTCGGCCAGTCGCGCTCACCCCGCTGGCTCGACGCGCTGCGCGGCGGCAGCCTCGTTGACCGGCTGCTCCGGCGCAGCGGCCCCATCGATATCTACGTCGTCCCGGCGGAGCGCGCCGCCGAGCATCCTCACTCGTGGCTCGATCTACGCTTGGCGACGATCTCGCCCGCGCGCGAATTCGGGGAAGTCGCGGCAACCCTCGCCGGCCTCACCCTCATCGGCTGGTGGGTGGTCCCGTTTTCCGGCTACATCTCCGTCGGCCTCCTCTATCTCCTCGCGGTCATCGCCCTCAGCCTCCGCGTCGGCCGCTGGCCCGTGCTCGTGGCCGGCGTGGTCAGTGCGCTCGTGTGGAATTTCCTCTTCATTCCGCCGCTGTTCACCTTCGTGATCGCGAAGTTCGAAGACGGGATGATGTTCGGCACCTATTTTATCGTGGCCCTGATCGCCGGCCAGTTGACCGCCCGCATCCGCGCGTCGGAGCGGCACGAGCGCCTGCGCGAAGAGCGGGCCACCGCGTTGTTTCAACTCACCCAGGCGCTGAGCGCAGCGCGCACGTTGGACGATGCGGTCTTCGCCGCGCTGCGGCAGACCGATGCTCTGTTCACTGCCCAGACCGCCCTGCTGTTCGACCAGACCGAAGGCCAAACCCTCACTCCGCACTTCGCCGGCTCGTTCACGATGACGGAAAAGGAAACCGGCGTGGCCGACTGGGCGTGGCGCAATCGCAAGAAAGCCGGCCGCTTCACCGACACGCTGCCCGCCGCCGAGGGCTTTCATGTGCCGCTGATCCGCGACGATGCGGCGATCGGCGTCTTCGTCGTGCGCGTCGCCCCGGAACAGACGCTGACGCTCGCCCAACGCGACCTCGTCGAGAGTTTCGCCGCCCAACTCGCCCTCCTCGTGGAACGCGAGCGCCTCCGCGCGGCCGGCGAGCGTGAGAAGCTTCTCGCCGAATCCGAAAAACTCCACCGCGCCCTCCTCGACGGTGTCTCCCACGAACTCAAGACCCCGCTCGCCGTGCTCGGCGCCGCCGCCGAAAATCTCACCGACGCCGATCCCGCCACCCGCACGCATCTTGCCCTCGAAATCCGCACCGCCACGCGGCGCCTGAATCGGCTCGTCAACAATCTGCTGGACCAAACGCGTCTCGAATCGGGCGCATTGCAACCCCGTCTCGACTGGTGCGACGCCCACGATCTCGTCAACGCGGCCCTCGACGGCGTGCGCGACTCCTTGCCGCCGCATCCGCTCGAGTGCGCCATCCCCGACGATATGCCGCTGTTCCGCGCGGACACAGCCCTGATGGAACAGGTGATCGCCAATCTCCTCCTCAATGCCGCGCACCACACGCCCGCGACCACGCCCATTTTTCTCGCCGCTGGCGTCGACCTCGCCCGCGCCCGGGTGTTTTTTACCGTCGCCGACCGCGGCCCCGGTCTGCCTCCGACCATGCGTGATCGCCTCTTTCAGAAATTCCAACGCGGTGACGCGGCGCGGGCCGGCGGCCTCGGCCTGGGCCTTTCCATCATCCGCGGTTTCGTCGTAGCCCAAGGCGGCGAGATTGTCGCGGGGGAAAATCCCGGCGGCGGTGCGGTCTTCACCGTCTACCTGCCCTACGTTCCCCACGGCCAGGTGCCTCTCGAATGACTGCCGACGCCACCAAGCCCGCCATCCTCATCGTCGACGACGAGATTCAGATCCGCCGCCTCCTGCGCCTCACGTTGGAAACGGCCGGTTACCGCGTGCGTGAAGCCGAGACCGGCGCACTCGGCCTGAATGAAATCGCGGTGCAACCACCGGACGTCGTCGTCCTTGACCTCAGCCTCCCGGACATGAGTGGTCTTGAGGTGCTCCGCCGTCTGCGTGAGTGGAGCCAACTGCCGGTCCTCATTCTCTCCGTGCGCGAAGGCGAGGCCGAAAAAATCGCGGCCCTCGACGCCGGTGCCGACGACTATCTCACCAAGCCCTTCGGCGGCGGCGAACTCCTCGCCCGCCTCCGCGTCCTCCTCCGCCGCGCACTTCCCGCCGGGGGCAATAGCGTAGTTTCCTTCGGTGAGATCGAAGTGGATTTTGCCAAGCGGACCGTAACGCGCGCCGGAGCCGATCTTCATCTCACGGTAAAAGAATACGCGTTGCTGCGCCTGCTGCTCCAGCATCGGGGTAAGGTGGTCACCCACCGCCAGATTCTGCGTGAGGTGTGGGGCGCCGGCCATGAAAACGACACGCACTACCTCCGCGTCCACATGGTCGCGCTGCGCAAAAAAATCGAGCCGTCACCTCAACACCCGCGTTTTCTAAAAACCGAATCGGGTGTAGGCTACCGGCTGACCGACGACTAAACCGTGCGGCAGGGAAACCCGCCGCAGAGTTCGTCCGCGGAGGGCGGGCTTTACGCCTGACCTTCTGCACGCACACTTCCGCGCCACTCGCTCATGCCTGCGTCCGCCTCGCTCCTCACCAAACTTCGGCGCTTCGCCGAACAGGAGTCGTTGCAACCCGACCTCGGCCGCGCCCTCCGCGCCACCGTCGCTTACATGGTGCCGCTCCTCCTCGCCGTCGTCGGCTGGCTCCCCATCGAAGTTTCCTTCGTCGCCCTCGCCGCGCAAAACATCGCGATGGTCGATGTTCGCGGTGACTACCGCCTCCGCCTCGGCCTCCTCGTCGCAATGACGGCCATTTTCGTCGGCGCCGCCGCCCTCGGCACGCTCGCCTCCGGTCACCTCGCCGCCGCCCTCGCCGCCACTGCGCTCATCGCCGCGTGCGGCGGCCTTTGGCGCCACCTCAGCGCGGATTACGGCATGGGACTCGCGATCTCCTCCACGCTCGTCTTCTTCATCGCACTGACGTCGCCGCGCTACGCCACCGTCGGCGACCACGCGTTCGCCGCCCTCCTCGGCGGACTCTGGGGCGTCCTCATTCAAGTCGCCAACTGGCCCTTCCGCCCGCAGCACCCGCTCCGTCGCGCCGTCTCCGACAGTTGGCTCGCTGTCGCCGAACTCTTCGACGCCCTCGCCCCCACCGAGCCCGATCCCGCCGTCCCACGCGCCCAGCGCATCCACGAGCGCGAGGCCGCCCTCCGCACCACGCTCGACCACGCTTACGCTGCCCTCGCCCACGCCCGCGCCGGCCTGCTGCGCACGCGTCTCGAAGCGCTCAACTTCGCCGCCGCCCGCCTCGCCACTCGCGTCAACGCCCTCCACACCGCGCTCGAGCCGCTCCTCGCTTCGCCCGCCTTCGCTCCGCTCGTGCCCGCGCTGCTCCCCGCGCTCACCGCTCTCGGCAACACCACGCGCACCGTCGCCCTCGCCGTCGTCTCCCGTCAACCCGCCCACCTCGCCACCGCCGAGGTTCGCCTCCGCCGCCTCGCCAATCTCCTCCGCGTCCTCGAATCGCGAATACTCGCCCAAAGCCCCGGCGATCCCGCCGGCGCCCACCTCGTCGAAATCCTCCGCCATCTCGGCGACCATCTCCCCGCGATCCACGACGCCCTCCGCGCCACCATCGACCGCGCCGACGAACGCGCCGCCTTTTCCCTCGAGCTCTTCGATCTCCACACGCTCACGCTCCGCCCCCTCGCCTCCGCGCTGAATCTCACGTGGCGCGTCGATCCCACGCTCCTCCGCTTCACGCTCCGCCTCGGCGTCCTCATGCTGTTCGGCGTCGTCGTCTTCAAAGCCCTCGATCTCCCGCACGGCTACTGGCTCCCCTTCACCATCGTCGTCGTCCTCCAGCCCGACTACGGCTCCACCCGCACCCGCGCCGCCCAACGCGTGCTCGGCACTCTCGGCGGTAGCGTGCTCGCGAGCACGCTCCTCTGGCTCGAGCTCCCCTTCGCCGCCCTCGCCACCGCCACCGCCGTCACGATTTTCTTCTTCGGCTACTGGGTCCGCCGCAACTACGCCGTCGCCGTCTTCTTCATTACCCTCTTCGTCGTCCTCCTCACGGAAACCGCCGGCCCCGTCACCCTCGCCTTCACCGTCGAACGCCTCGCCACCACCCTCGCCGGTGGCGCCCTCGCCCTCCTCGCAGCCGCTTATTTCTGGCCCGTCTGGGAACGCGATCGCCTCCCGCCCATCCTCGCCGCCGCGCTCCGCGCCAATCGCGACTACCTCCGCCTGCTGCTCGTGCGCCTCACCGCCGGCCGCCCCTACGATCCCGAGGCCACCACCGCCAAACGCCGCGCCGAATCCGCCAACAGCGCCGCCTTCGCCTCCCTCCAACGCCTCAACGGCGACCCGCACAACCAGCGCGCCGGCCTCGAACACGCCGCGGCCCTCGCCAACACCAACCAACGCCTCACCCGCGCCCTCACCGTCCTCACGCTCCATCTCGCCGCCGACGCCCCTCTGGCCGCCCCCGAGCTCACGCGCTTCGCCACCCTCGCCGACGAGTCCCTCGCCGCCCTCGCGCAATCCCTCGACGGCCCCGCGCTCGCCCCGAAGCAGCTCGATGCGCTCCTCACGTCCCTCGAACGCCTCTCGTTCCCGCTGCCACCCGCCGACGCCACCGACGCATCCGCGCGCCGCGCCCATTGGGTCTACACCCAACTCACCCGCGCCGCCACCGAACTCAGCGCCATGCTCCTCACCGCCCAAGAATCGGCGCCCGCTCAAACCAACGAGCCCGCGCGTCTCGCGATCGGGTAAGCACCGGGTAAATACATCCGGTTCCCGCGCCGCGGCCCTCCGCGCGCACTCCCCTACGCCACCGCCTCCGCCTTCACCCGTCCGCGCAACGCGATCTTCGCATCGTGGCAATCCGCGTGCGCCTTCAGCTCAAATTTTCGCAGGTTAAATCCCGGGAACACCCGGTCCCGTAACACTCGCCAAACCTCCGTCTCGTCGATCGAGGGGAAATTCGCGAGCGGCGGATCGCCCGCGCTGCCGAGGTGATTGTGACGGCAAAAATCCCGCGCCAGCGAGACCACCGCGACCAACTCGATGTCCTCCGTCGCCTGCGCCGGCGTGTCGATCCAGCGCATCACGTTGATGTAGGGCTTCGGCAGACCGTGTTTCTCCGCAAAGTGCACCGCGAGTTCGTTCGTCGTGCAGCCGAGGAATTTTCTCTCGGCCACGTGCAACGGCACGCGCTCGTTTTGCGCATATTCGTAGATGACCTGAAAACCGGTCGGCTCCAGCCGGCAGAGCAGCAGTTTCCCCAAATCGTGCAGCAAGCCCGCCGTCTGCGCGAGTGACTCCATCTCGGGAAATTCCATGTAGCGGCACGTCTTGCCCGCAAGCTGCGACACGCCGTTTTGATACATCCAAAACTGCGGCCAATTGAAATTCGTCGACAGATGAAAATGCCGCTCCGGCACCATCACCAGCGCCCGCGCCAACGCGCCCAAACGCAACTCGCCCAGCAGCCCCACCGCCAGCCGCGGATCGTCGATCGCCTGCTTCACCTCCACCGAAGGCTGATGCACCCGGTTCGCCGTGATCAGCAACTGCGCCGCCAGCCCCGGATCGCGCTCGACCATATCCATCAACGGACTGATGCACGTGGGGTCGCCGCTCGCCGACATCTTGAACGCCGCCGCTGATGAATCCACCACCGGACAACCCGCCAGCGCATCCAGCGTGCTGTAAAACTGCGGAAGCGATACCAACGGGCAACGCCCCTCTGCGGGCGCGTTGGCCCACCACGCCCGCGCCGCGGCCGACTGTCCGTCGGTGGCCTCGATGACCGAGAGAAACACCTCCGGTTGCAGCGCTTGGTTCAGGTGACGAAAAATCAGCTGGCTCGCGAATTCCAGCGCGTCCAATTGCCTCGGCAGCTCCGCCCACCGGGCGTTCACCACCGACTCCCGCAAACTCGTCAGATATTCGACGACGCCCCACGCCCCGGCCGCCTCGGCCTGCTCGGCCAGCGGCCCCAGTTGCTCATTAAAAGCCCGATCCGCCTCCAACGCGACGGCCTGGTCCAACGTCGTCCGCGCCGCCACCAACGTCGTGCGCAAATCCTCCAGCATCCGGTGCAACTCCGCCGGCGCGAAACCCATGAGTTGGCAGAACGATTTCTCCTCCTCGAAATGCCGCGCCCGCCACGGATTGGCCTGCGCCTTGGCGATTTCCGCGTGAATCAGATCCTCCTGATACGGTTTGATGAGGAAATTCTGCACTCGCAGCTCGAGCGCCCGCTTCACCGCCTCCCGGTCGCCGTGCTCCGTGTAAAAGACAAACGGCAACAGCCGCCGGAAGCTGTCCTCCTTCAAACGCTGCGCTAGCGCCAGCCCGCCGCCCTCGATTTTTAGCTCAGAAAACACCACATCGATTTTCACGGTCTCGTGGATGAATTTCCACGCCTCGTCCGCCGACTTCAGGACCACGAGCCGATGGTGCCCACGCTGGAGAATTCCGCGCATCGCCAATTGCGCGACTTCGCTGGGATCGATGAGGAGGATGTTGGCCATGATGGGGTGCGCGACCGACCGAAAGCGCCGAGCGAACGGAACGGTCACAACCCCACTCTTCGGCTCGAAACCGCCAAAATTGAGCTGATGACACAAAATCACCCCACCGTCGCCCGCACCAAACTCACCGCAAACGCCAGAAACACCACGCCCAGAGCACGATCGATCCAGTGGCCGTGACGCAAAAATCTCTCCCGCACATCCGCCCGCGTGAAGCCTACCGACACCAACGCAAACCACGCCATCGTGGCGACCGCCATCCACAACCCGTAGCCCGCCTGCACCCACTTCGGCGTCGCCGGACTCACCACCATGGCAAACAACGAAATGAAAAACAGCGTGGCCTTCGGATTGAGCGCGTTCGTCAAAAACCCCGTCGCAAACGCCGCCCGCGCCGTCGGCATCCCCCGCCCTTCCTCCGATCCGCGATCGCCCCCCTCCCAACTCCGGTCGCCGGCATCTGCACTCCGTCCACCGCCCCCCGCTCGCGGCTTCGCCCGGAGCGATTGCACGCCCAACCACGCGATGTAGGCCGCGCCCGCATACTTCACCGCCGCAAACCACACCTCCGAACTGCGGATCAGCAAACCCAGTCCGAACAGCGAATATCCCACATGCAGCAAAATCGCCGTCCCGATGCCTACGCTCGTCCACACCGCCGTCCGGCGCCCGTGCACGAGACTCTGCTTCAGCACGATCGCGAAATCCGGCCCCGGGCTCGCGACCGCCAGCAAGTGCGCCACCGCCACCTGCGAAAACTCGAGCCACCCGTCGTGCATCACGCGCGCCCGTAGGTCCCGCTCACAACGCGATCAACTTGAACGACGGATCGGCGATCATCTTGTCGATTTGCTTCCCCTCGACAAACGCCCGCACCTGCCGGCTCTCGGGATATTTTTTCTGCGCCTTCGCCAAGACCGACCGCGCATCCTCGACCCGCCCCAACAGCGCCAACACATACACCTGCCTGAGCATCGGCCCCGCCTCCGTCGTCTCCGGGAGCTTCGCTTCGTCTTCGTAAGCCTTCAGCGCTACCTGATACGCGGCCTTGGCCCCGTCTTTTTTGCCGAGCCTCACGCGCACGGACCCGAGGTCGACGCCATATTTCCCGGTGTCCGGGCAGAGCTCGACCGCCTTCGCAAACAGCCCCTCGGCCCGCGCGTAGTCTTTTAACTGCAAGGCAAACTCGGCCTCGCTCACGAGCGTCGCCGCCTCCTTGCGTTGCAGGGAACTGATCTCCTTCGCCTTCGGCGAGCAGCCGCCCGCCAGCAAGCCGAGCCCGAGCAAAAACAAAATCACACAGGTTTTCATGGTGTTTGCCCGATTGCGCCGCCTCCCTCACCGCCCGTCAATCCTCGCGCAACGCCCCGCCTAGCGACCAAACCGATGGACGAGCAGAACGAGGGTCAGGATGACGACCACCGGCGTCAGCAGCATAAAAACCCAGGTCCAACCGCTGCGCCTAGGCACGGCCGCCCCCGCCTTCTTAGCCTCCTTTCTGATAGCCCGATTGTCACCGCTTTTTTTCCACGCGAACAAGTCCAGCACTCCGCTGCAAACGTCCAAAACCGTTAGCACCCACGAGGACCCTTCGAAGAGCGCCCACAGAAACTCGCCCACCCCCGCCAAAATTTCCAGCAGCTCCACGGTGCCTCACATATCCGGCGGCACGTTCGCAATCGCTTCCTCGATCGTCGTGAGCCCTTCCTTCACCTTCAAAATACTGTCTTGGTGCAACGTTTTCATGCCGCCGCGCTGCGCGATCTTCTTCAGCTCCGCCGACTCCGCCTCCTTGTTGATCGCCTCGATCAGCTCTTCGTTGCTCACCATCAACTCGTGGATACCCACGCGGCCTTTGTAGCCGCTGCCGCCGCACTTCGGGCAACCTTTCAAATTCGGTTTAAAAATCTGCCCATGCCAGCCGATCGCCCGCTGCATGATTTCCTGCTCCCGGCCTTCCGGCGTGTAGGCCACGCGGCAGGTTTTGCATACGCGGCGCATGAGGCGTTGCGCGCACACGCAGAGCAGCGATGACGACACCATGAACGACTCCACACCCATCTCCGTGAGACGCGAAATCGTCGTCGGCGCATCGTTCGTGTGCAGCGTCGAGATCAGCAAGTGACCCGTGAGCGCCGCTTCAACCGCGATGCCCGCCGTCTCCTTGTCGCGGATTTCGCCGACGAGGATGATGTCGGGATCTTGACGGAGAAACGCGCGCAGCGCCGTCGCAAACGTGAGGCCGATCTGCCGGTGCATCTGCATCTGGTTCAGCCCGGGCAGCGTGTATTCGATCGGGTCCTCTGCGGTGCGGATGACGATGTCCGGCGTGTTGATCTCGTTGAGCGCCGAGTAGAGCGTCATCGACTTACCCGAGCCCGTCGGCCCGCAGTGCAAAATCATGCCGTAAGGCTGGCGGATGCACTCGCGATACTTGGTGAGATTCTCCTCGGAGAAACCGAGCGCGGGCAACGGCAGCGTCGTCTTCTGCTTGTCGAGAATACGCATCACGACGCCTTCGCCGTGATTCAGCGGCGCCGTCGAGACGCGCAAGTCGAGATCGAGATTCTTCTTCGTGTATTGCTTGAACACGATGCGTCCGTCCTGCGGCAACCGGCGCTCCGAGATGTCCAGGTTGCACATGATCTTCAGGCGGGCGATCAGCGCCGGGCCGACCTTCTTCGGCAGACGCAGCTTCTCGTGACAGATGCCGTCGATGCGGTTGCGGACGATGATTTCTTTCTCCTGCGGCTCGATGTGAATATCGCTCGTCCCCGAGAAATACGCGTCCTCGATGATGCGGTTCGCGAGCTGGATGATCGGACCGGACTCTTCGTTGACGTCCTCTTCCTTCAGCTCCCCTTCGCCGTGGCCCTCGCCGTATTCGGCGCCGATCTGCATCACGACATCGTCGAAGCCGCCGCCGCCGCGATCCTGCCCCTTGTTAAACTTGTCCTTGATGTCCTTTTCGCGCGCGAGGAGCCGCACCACGCGCTTGCCCGTCATCTCCTGGATTTTTGTCGGCAGCGTGACCTCGAAAGGATTCGCAAACGCCACCAGCAACATCTCGCCCACTTGGCCGACCGGCAGCACGAGGTTTTCTTTGCAAAAATCCTCCGGGATGCGCTCGAAGGTCTGCGGCGTCATCCGGTAGTGCGCCACGTTGTAGGGCGAGAGATTCAGCGCGCGCGATTTCGCCACGAGACACTGGAACGCCGTCACCTTGAATTCCTCCTGCAACAGCTTGTCGAGGGCGTCACCACTGAGGTCCTCCGGCCGCGCCGAGAGCGCGCCGCGCTGATCGTTGTCGAGCCGGCCCATCTCGACGAGCTTGGAGACAATCTGGAGCTGAATTTTTCCGAGGGGCATGGGCGATTATTTCGTCGGCACCGGCACAGGCAACGCCACCGGCAAGATCGGCGCGGCGGCGTGGTCAACCGGCAGTTTTTCCAAATAGTCCGCGATCCCCTCCAGCGTGGTGCCAAACCAAATGATCGGCCCGTTCAACTGCTTTTCCCAAAACGTGCGCACCGCCGGGCTCAGGTAGTAGGCCGTCGCCACGAAGTGAAACTCCTCCTCGCGGTCAAACGGCACCGACCACGTCGCCCAGCACGCGCCCACATCGAGCCCCTTCTTCGAATCGTCCGGCACATCGTAGTCGCGCAGATCCACCAGCCCCACGCCCTCGGCCTCGACGAGGTGATGCAGCACATCGTCCTCCTTCAACACCTTCATGTCGTAGGCGAGGATGCCCAGAATCGTGCTCTGCCGCGGCTGCTCCGCCGCCACGATTTCGATCAGCTTCTCGTTCGCGTTCTCCAGATCCTCGATCTTCACCAAGTTGTGCTCGACGAGGTTTGCGCCGAGCAACCGGTTGGCGCGCATCAGGAGGGGACGGTGTTCCTTGGACATACGGTCGAAAAATAGGCTTAGGCCGCCGCGTCAGACGACTTTTTTTCGGCCGCGCGGAACTTGGTGACACGCTTTAACAACTCTTTCTTCAGCTTGTCCAAGCCATCGCCCGTGAGGCACGAAATCTCGATCGTCTCGGCCGTCTTGTAGCGCGTCTTGAATTTCTTCAACTGCGCCGCCGCCTCCGGCACGTCCATCTTGTTCGCCACCACGAGACGCGGCTTCTTCAACAACGCCGGATCGTAGAGCTTCAGCTCATTCAAGAGGTGTTTGTAGTCGTCGCGCGGATCGCGCGCATCCGTGCCCGCCATATCCACGAGGAAGATCAGCAACGCACAGCGCTCGATGTGCCGCAAAAACCGGTGGCCCAGCCCGCGGTTGTCGTGCGCGCCCTCGATGAGACCGGGGACGTCCGCCAACAACAGCCGTTTCGTGCCCTTTACCTCGTCCGAATAGTCGATCACGCCGATCTGCGGGTGCAGCGTCGTAAACGGATACGCCGCCGTCTTCGGGCGCGCCTTGGTGATGCGCGTCGTGAGCGAGGATTTGCCCGCATTCGGGAAACCCACGAGCCCCACGTCGGCGATGCTCTTCAAAATGAGCCGATATTCTCCGCGATCGCCGTCGAGGCCGGGATTGGCACGCTTCGGCGCCCGGTTGGTGGAGGTCTTGAAATGCGTGTTGCCCCAGCCGCCGTTGCCGCCCTTGCACAACACCACGCGCTGCCCGTCTTCGACGATTTCGGCGACCATCTTGTCGGTCGCGAGGTCGATCACGATCGTGCCGAGCGGCATCCGCATCTCGCAGTGCTTGCCGTCGCGACCGTGGCAATCCGCCCCTTGGCCATGCTCCCCGCGCTCACCGTGCCAGTGCGGCTGAAACTTGTAGTCCACGAGATTGTTCGTGTTCACGTCGCCGATCAGCACGACATCGCCCCCGCGGCCGCCGTCGCCGCCGTTGGGCCCGCCCCACGGCTCATATTTTTCGCGGCGGAAGGCGATACAGCCCCGACCGCCGTCACCGGCTGATAATTTCACTGTGCATTCGTCAACAAACATGACGCCAACATGCAGAAGCCCCGGCGTTTGCCAAGGGTCTCGCACGGCGCCCCCCGGAATCTGTCACATCTCAGTCGTCCGGACGTGGCACGGGTGTCCGTTCCGCGAGTTTGCCGACCACCGTGCTGCGCTCCCGATCTCACTCGCCGGAATTGCGCTTGAGCAGGCCCCCGCCACCCCCGCACGCTGCCCCGGTTGGACCGCGCCACCCCAGTTCCTCCGACCACCCCCGTCTGGGCGCCCAAATCGCGTCTGGATGCACTCACAATTCTCCGCTTCGCCGCTGCGCTTTGGGTCGTTGTGCTGCATCTCCAGTATCGCGCGCCCCTCTCGGCGCCTCCGCTGCTCCGGCGTTTTTTCCTCAACGGCGCCTGCGCGATGACCCTCTTCTTCGTGCTGTCCGGCGTCGTGCTGGCGTATGGCTACCACCGTCTGCGCCCGCACGCTCCGGAGATTGTGGCGTTCTATCAGGCGCGTTTCGCCCGGATCTATGTGCCCTACGCGTTGCTCCATGTGCTCGCGCTCGGCTGGTTTGCCCCGGCCAACGCCCAGGAACTCTCCGCCGCCATTTATATCAACGCCCTCTCGGCCCTCGGTCTGCAGGCGTGGTTTCCCAACGCCGCGATGCAAGGGGCCAACGGCGGCACCTGGTCGATCTCGGTGGAGTTTTTCTTCTACGCACTCTTTCCCGCCTTGCTGCCCTGCCTCGCCTATCTCCGGCGCCGCTGGGGCACCCTGCGCGTCGCCGCCTACGTGTCGGCCCTGAGTGCGCTGATCGGTTTCGCCGACTATGTTTTCGCGAACAGTGCGCTCCTCTACTACGTCATGCCGGCGGCGCGCCTGCCGGAATTTATGCTGGGTATTTTGCTGGGCCTGACCCTCCTCGATCCACCGCACCGGCCCTTCGCCACCCCGCTCTCGCTCGCCGTGGCCTGCGGCGCGTTGCTCGTCGCCGCACTCAATCCCGCGCTCGACTACGGCACCTGGATTCGCGCCAACTTTTTCGTCGTGCCGGCCTTCGGGCTTTTCATCTACGAACTCGCCCGCTGGGACCAACGCCGCCCCGCCGGCCCGCCCGGCGCCGTCTGGCGAAGCTTGGTCTACCTCGGCGAAACCTCCTACTGCCTCTTCTTGGTGCACATGCTGCCGGCGCTCTTTCTCGACTCCGCCCCGGGCCGCGCATGGAAAGCCCAACACTGGCCCGGGTCCGCGCTCGGACTCTGGGCGCTGTTCATCGCCGTCTCGCTCCTCGGCGCGATCGCCCTCCACGAACTGGTGGAAAAACCCGTCCGCCGCGCCCTGCTGCGCCGCTGGCAACCGAATCGGCAAACTGCGACGACAGCGTAAGCGCCAGCTCGTTGAATTTCGCCCGCAAAACATCCTAAGCACCCCGCTCAGAGCGAAAGTCTGCCGCCATTACTCAGGAGCTCGTTCGACAGGAGTTGTGTGCAGACGCCCCGGCACATCCCTCTTCCGGTTGGGTTTACTTCGCGCACCCTTCACTTCGATGTGGGCGGACCCAAACGATAGGACAGAGGGACGCGCACTCGAACTGCTACTGCTCGCCCGTCTTTCATCGCCGGCTTGAAACGCGCTTTTTCTACAGCTGCGAGCGCAGAAAGATGAAATTCCTTATGAGTCGCTTCGATAACTTTGGCTTCACGCGCACGGCCGTCGACGGCGACCGTGAACTCGACAATCACATCTCCTCCAAGTCCCTTGCGGCGCATCTCGAATGGATACTGTGGCCGGATCACGCCAATGACTGTTGGGGGTTGATCGAACCGGTCCTTTTCACTCTCCAGCGGAGTAGCCACACTATCGGACGCGGCGAAAAGGCGACCGCCTGCGAAGAGACAGAACACCATGGCGAGGAAGTAGTTTTTCATAAAACGAGTGGCCTAAAAAAGAGGCCAAAGAGGCCGAGATTTTCGGCCTTACGTCAGCCCCCGCTCACAGCGAAATCTTGATCCCCTTGCGCAGGTAGGTCGGCACATCGAGGTCTTGGCCGTCGAACAGGTTGCGGTCGGTCTTTTCGAAGTGGCCGCGACGCTCCACTTCGCCGAAACCGAATTCGTCCTGCGCGGCTTTCGCGGCGTGCAGATTGCGTGCTTCGGCGGAGTCGGCTCCGCGGCCGGCTGAAGGGGCCAATAATTCCTCAGGCGCGGCGACCGGCGGCAGATTGGCGGGCGCGTGCGCTGTGGGGCTCTCGTTGCGCGGCGCGAAGGGCGGCGACGTTTTCACGCGCGCCACCGGACCCGGGCGCCGCGAGGTCACGCCGCGTCCGCCCATGTCGCTCGTGCCGAGCACGCACACTTCCACGCGCCCCGCCATGTCTTCGTCGATCACCGCGCCCATGATGATGTGCGAATCGCGGCCAAACTGCTCCGTAATCGCGCTCATGAGTTCGTTGACCTTCGGCAAGGTGAGATCGGCGCCGCCGAGGATGTTCACGAGCAACCGGTCCGCTTTGCGCGAAAACTCCGGCGTGTGCAGCAGCGGGCAGAGTTTCAGACTCGAGATCGTATCGGCCACGGCGTTTTCGCCTTTGCCTTCGCCGAGGCTGAAGAGCGTCTTCCCGCCGCGCTGGTTGAAGGCCTGCCGAAGCGTCGCAAAGTCGAGGTTGATGAGGCCGGTCTTGAACAACATCGCCCAGATCGACTTCACGCCGCGGCCGATCCACTCGTCGGCGCGGGCAAACGAATCGAGCACGGTTTCGTTGTCGGCCGCCTCCTGGAGGAGCACGTCGTTGGGCAGCGGGATTACCGCGTCGCACACTTTACGGAGCGCGAGCAGGCCTTCTTCGGCCTGTTTTAGCCGGCGCCCGCCTTCGAAGGAAAACGGCATCGTCACAAACGCGATCACGAGCGCACCCGACTCCGCGGCGATTTCCGCCACAGTCGGCGACGCACCGCTGCCGGTGCCGCCGCCCATGCCGGTGACAAGGAACACGAGGTCGCAGTCTTTGACGACGTTGGAAATTTTCTCGCGGTCGGCTTCGGCAGCCACGCGGCCGAGCTCGGGATCGCCGCCGGCGCCAAGGCCGCGCGTGACGCCCATGCCGATGAGGACTTTGTCCTGCACCGGCGAACTCGCGAGGGCCTGATAGTCGGTGTTGATCACCGCCATCTGCAGGCGCTCGAGATTTTCCATCTTGAGCCGATCGACGGCATTCGAGCCCGCGCCGCCGACCCCGACGAGTTTGATCGCGATGTTTTTGTCGGTCAGGAGGCCGCGTTCGAGGGGAAGTTCGTTGAGATTCATGGGCAACTCAGGAATTGGCGAAGAGGCGTTTCACTCCCGACAGGAAGCCCCCCGCGCGCCGCACGGGGGGCGACTTTTCGGTCTGGGCGCTCACGCCGTAGTAAAGAAGACCGAGCCCCGTGTGGAAACCGGGGTCGCGAAGATTTTCCGTCACCCACCGGGGCGCCTCGCCGAGATGGGCCGGAACGCCGAACACTTTGGCCGCCACATCGGTGATGCCGGCGAGCTTCGCCGTCCCGCCGGTGAGCACGACGCCCGACGCACAGAGCTCGGGGGTAAACGCGTTGCCGAGCCGCTTCTTCACGACTTCGAGCAACTCCCACGTGCGGGCTGCGGTGATCTGCTCGATGGCCTGCTGGGGGAACTGGCGGTCGCCGATCGAGAAATTGCCGTCGAGCCAGACCTTGGTGGCCTTGTCCTTGGTGTGCACATTGGCCCGGGCGAAACGGAGTTTGAGTTTCTCCGCCTGGCCATCGGTGAGGCGCAGGCCGATGCTGAGATCGTTGGTCAGGTGCGTGCCGCCCACGGGCACGACGCCCGTCGTGTGCGGCGCGCCGTCGCGGTAGAGCACGTAGTCGGTCGTGCCGGCGCCGATATCGAGCACGAGCACGCCGTGTTGGCGCTCCTCGAGGGTCGTCACCATGTGGCCCGAGGCCAGGCTCGAGAGCACGAGCTCGCGCACCTCCAAATTGAACCCGCGGATCACGTGAATGTTGTCCGCCAACCGCTGCTCCTGCCCGTGCACGGTCCAGTAGCCGACTTCGAGCCGCTCGCCCACGAGGTTTTCCGGTAGCGCCGGGATCAAACGTCCGTCGACCCGAAACGGCCGGCGGATGTGGTGCACCACCGCGCGGCCCTCGGGGAGCTCCTTCGATTTCGCGAGATCGCACACGGTGCGAATATCCGCCGCCTCGATCATATTGTCGGCCGCCTTCACGTTCACCGAGGCCTCGTTGTAGAAACCCTCCAGATGCCCGCCGGTCTGCGCGAGAAACACGAGGTCGATGCGTTCGCCGGCATCGCGCTCGGCCTGCTCCAGCGCGCTGTGCGTGCACTCGCTCGCGGCCTTGTAGTCGACGACGCTGCCCTTGATGACACCGCGGGAGGAGCACTCGCCGCAGCCGATGATCGCGAGCTCGCGCCCGTTGTATTCGCCGACGAGGACGCTGATTTTGGAGGTGCCGATTTCAACGGCGCCGATGAAGGTGGGTCGAGAGCTCACAGTTTCGGTTTGGGCTGGGAATTGGGAAAAAAATTATAGGCCGGCGCGGGCGCGGATTTCGCCGGCGTGGGCGCGGCGGCCGGCGACGTGGCGAGGTTGGCCAGGCTCGGGGCTTGAAACGACACCAACACCTCGCGCCCGAGCGACAGGTCGATCTTGGCCGGCGGACTCGCCTCCTTGAGCAGCGTGTCCCAGTGGTAATCGAGTTTCGCGATCTGCTGGAAAAAATCTCCGTGCGCGCCGAACACGACGGTCGTGCCGGGCTTCGTGCGCACGAGCAGTTCGCCATCGGTCTTGAGCCGCGCCAGCGAGATCACTTGCCACGTTTTGTAGAGGTGCTCGGCATCGAAACGCGCCCGGCCCAACAAGTCCGCCACTAGGCCCATATTCTCGACGGGCTGAAATCTTCCCTCGGTGCGTTTGAGCTCCACACCATCCAACCATGGCAACGTGCCGATCATCGCCACGTCGTAGCCGACGCCCTCGAACACGACGCCGTCGCGCGCCACGAGCAGCGCCATCTTCTCGCCCTGCAACTCCGCCATCAGGCGCGCCACCGGCGAACGCTCCGCGACCTGCACCTTCAGCGTCTCCGGAAAACTTTTCGTGAGACTTGCCGCCGTGACCTGTCCGCTCTCCAGCAAACGCTGCCGCAGCGCCTGCAGATCCAGTTCCATCAACGAGGCGTTCTTCGGCAGCGCGAGTGTCCGGGCGAGCCATTCGTTGCCGAGCACTCCATCGGTGCGGAGTTCGAGATGTTTCACCGCGACCGTCTTCGCCGAGTCGGGCACTTTGTTCGGATTTTCCTGCAGTGCCAGCCGGACTTCCCAGGCCCCCCACGCGACCCCCGCGACGACGAGCACGACGCCCACCCCGCGCAGTCCCGCCAACGTCAGCCGCCACTTGCCCTCGCGCGACATGGCGCGCGGTTTTACATCCTGGGAAATGTTTCTCCAAGAGCGGGCGGTCGGAATTTTGACAGAGTCTTTGCTCACAAACGTCGGGTAGGCGCAGCCGTTTGGAAACGCAGCAGCGCAGGCTTCACCAACTCCCCCACCAATCCCGTGAAATCCAGCCCCGCACACCGCGCACTCATCGGCAGCAAACTCGTCTCTTTCATGCCGGGCAGCGTGTTGATTTCCAGCAAAAACGCGTCGCAATCCGCAGGTAAAATGAAGTCCACGCGCGCGTAGTCGCGACACCCGCACGCCGCGAACGCCGTTTCCGCCGCCGCCTGCACTTTCGCCGTCGTCGCCGCATCGAGCGGCGCCGGCGCAAAATACTCCGTCAGGCCCTTGGTGTATTTGCTCGTGAAATCGTAGACGCCCGACTTCGGGCGAATCTCGACGACGCCCATCGCCTTGCCGCCGAGGACGCCCACGGAAAGTTCGCGACCGATGATGCGACGCTCGATGAGCCACGAGCCGGTCGTGATGGCGGCGAGTTTGGCCACAAGCTCCGCGTGCGTGCCGATCACGCTCAGGCCGACGCTGCTGCCCTCGTTATTGGGCTTAACGACGACGCTCTCACCGAGCTTGGCCACAACCGCATCGGCCGTGGGTTTCGTGTCGGCCATGAAGCGCACGGCGTCGGCGACGCGCACACCCCGGGCCGCCGCGGCGTCCTTCGTGCGCGTCTTGTCCATCGTGAGTTCGCTGCTGGCCGCGTCGCACCCCGCGTAGGCCACCCCGGCGGCGTCGAGCAGCCGCTGCATCCCGCCGTCTTCGCCGAATGTGCCGTGCAACGTCGAGAAGACGACGTGCCGCTGCGGATCGAGCCCCGCGGGCAACGCATCGGCCGTCAGCTCGAACAACTGCGTCGGAAACGAGCGCGCCAACGCGAGCGCCGAAGCTTTTCCGGAGCCGAGCGAGACTTCGCGTTCGGCCGAAATACCTCCGGCCAAGACGGCGATGATGGGTTGCGATGTAGTCATAAAAAGTCCTTCCAGTTTTTCCCGTAAAGCAGCACCTCGGGCTCGAGGTCCACGCCCTTGGCCGCCTTCACGCGGGCCCGGACGAGCCGGACCAGGGCGATCACATCGGCGGCGGTGGCATCGCCGACGTTCACGATGAAATTCGCATGGACCGGCGACACCTCGGCGCCGCCGATGCGCGCACGCTTCAGGCCGCTTTCGTCGATCAAGCGACCGGCGGAATTTCCGTCCGGATTTTTGAAAACGCATCCGGCACTCGGTTCGCGGGGCTGCGATTCGTGGCGCTTGCGCGAGTAGACGTCCATCTGGCGTTTCACCTCTTCCGCGTTGGCGTGCGAGGCCGGGCGCAGCAGAGCACCGAGCGCAATCGCCTCGTGCAACTCCGCGCAATGCCGGTAGGCCACGTGCATCTGATACTTCGCGAGGGTGCGCACCTCGCCATCGCGGGTCATCAACTCGACGGCTTCGACCACGTCGAAAATCCAGCCGCCCATCGCGCCGGCATTCATGCGCAGCGCCCCCCCCACGTTGCCAGGAATGCCTTCGAGAAATTCGAACCCCAGCAGACCGGCCTTCGCGGCCAGCCCGCAAAGATTCTTCAAACGCAGCCCGGCGCCCACGCGCACGCAACCGTCGGCGCGCGGCTCGAAGCTGGACCACGACTCGTGCGCGAGCGCGATCACGAGGCCGTCAACGCCTTCGTCCGGCACGACGAGGTTCGATCCGCGCCCGAGCAGAAAAACTTCAACTCCACGCTGGGCCGCGCTCCGCAGCAGCGTTTGCAAATCTGCGACCGACGCAGGCTCCGCATACACCCGCGCGGCGCCGCCGACGCGCATGGTGGTTTTTCCGGCCAGCGGCTCTTCGCACCCGAGCTTCGACGCCGGCGCAAGACGCGGTTTGATCTCCGCGACAAAGTCCGTCCACCGCGGGTCGGCGGACGTGCGCACTGCGGAGAGGCCATCGGTCGCGGTCATGCGGTCAAGGGTTCGGCGGCGGACGACGTGGGATCGCCCGGCCCGGCGAGTTGCTCGAGATCGTGCAGCATCAGCTCGAGCGAGTTCGCCCGGTCCATGCGCTGGAGATTGCCACGAAACTGCCGCAGCAGCCAGTCGTTGAAAATGATGTCGAGCACTTCGGCCGTCAGTCCGGCGACGCGCGTCTGCTCGACGACGATGCCGCCGCCCTGGCGCTCGAAAAACGACGCGTTGGCCCGCTGATGGTCGTCCGCGGCCTGCGGATACGGAACCAAGATGGCTGGTGTTTCGCAGCGAATCAGCTCGGCCAGCGTGCCGGCACCGGCGCGAGAAACCACGAGATCGGCGGCCGAAAGAAGTTCAGCGATGCGGTCGCTGAAGGCAACGAACTCGGCGCGCACGGGTTCGCCGGTTTTCGTTTTCAGCATCGTGACGCCGTCGCGCCCCTTCCCCATCCCGGTCACGCAGTAGACTTGGATGCCCTCGGCAGCGAGGACCGCGAGTTGGTCGCGCACCCAGTCGTTGAGCGCGCCGGAGCCCTGGCTGCCGCCGAGGATCACGAGGACTTTTTGATTGGCATCCAACCCGAGCGCGGCGCGCGCGGCGGGCTGCGGCTGGCGGACGAATTCACTACGCACGGGCAGACCCACGTGACGCGTGGCCGCGGCCCGGATACTCGGAATCCGGATACCAGGCGGCAAATAGACGCGGCGGGCAAAGCGTCCCAACGAACGAATCGCGAGACCGGGCACGCGGTTCGATTCGTGCAGGGCCACGGGCACACCGAGCAGGCGGCCGGCGAACACGATCGGCGCCGAGGTAAAGCCGCCAAAGCCGACGAGGCCGTCGGGGCGGAGCGAGCGCACGAGGCGCAGGCATTGGAGAAACGAACGCGCCTGCGATAGGACGCATTTGAGCAACTGAATCGGGTTCAGCGAAAAGCCGGTGCCGGGCATGCGTTCGAAACGCAGATGCGGATATTTTTCGAGCAACCGCGCATCGACCTTCTTTTGGCTCACGAGCAGCACCGCTTCGTGGCCGCGCGCCGCGAGGCCCTCGGCCAGCGAAATGCCGGGCGAGAGGTGACCACCGGTGCCGCCGCAAGAGATGAGATATTTGCTCATGCCATGACCTCCCGCATCGAGCGCGCATTGTTCGGCAGTGCGACGCGCCCCCAGGTGCGTTGCGTGTTGAGAAGGATGCCGAGCAGCAGACCCATGAGCAGGAGATTGGAGAGGCCGGCGCTGATAAAGGGGAGCGACATGCCCTTGGTCGGAAATACCCCCGTCACGACCCCGAGGTTGATGATCGCCTGCATGCAGATCATCAGCAGGCAGCCCGTCACGAGGAGAAAATGAAAGAGATTTGGCGCGCGCCGGAGGTGCACGAGGCCGGCGACGAACATCACGGCAAACACGAGCACGACACTCAGGGTCACCCACAGTCCCATTTCTTCGCCGACGATGGAAAAAATAAAATCCGTGTGCGCTTCGGGCAAATACGTGAGCTGCTGGCGGCCTTTACCGAGGCCGGTGCCATCGACGCCACCGGCGGCAAACGCCGCGAGCGCCGCGCGCAATTGGTAGGATTTCTCCTCACTCATAAATTCGAGGAGGCGCCGCAGCCGGTTGGCATTCAACATCACGAGCACGCCAAACGCCCCGATCACGAGCGCGATGGTCGGCAAGGTGTAGCGCCACTTGGCCCCGGCCAAAAACAGCAGGAGCAACCCCACCGCGATCATCAACGCCGCCGTGCCGAAATCCGGCTCCAAGATCACGAGACCGGCAAAGCCGCCGACGATGCCGAGCGGGACGACGAAACCCCGTTTGAATTCGCCGATGCGCGTCTGGTTCAGGGCGAGGTAGTGGGCGAGGCAGAAGACGAGGCCGAACTTCGCAAACTCCGAAATCTGGATACGCAACGACCCAAAACCCAACCAGCGCCGGCTGCCTTTGACGTCGATCCCGATACCCGGGATTGCCACCAAAATCAGCAGCACCGCCAAAATGCCACCGATCCACCACGTGTAACGGCGCAGGTAGTCGAGGTTGAGGCGGCTCGCGATGAAGCAGACCAACGCCGCCAACGCGACACCCATGACCTGTTTTTGCAGGTATTGATACGGCACATCGACGACCTTCACCGTCGGCTTCGCCTCCACGCTCTGCTCAGCCGTGGCCGGCGGGTTCGTCGTCACCCTCTTGGTAAACGACGAACTCGCGCTGAACAAAATCGACAGGCCGAGGGACGTGAGCCCGAGGGCGCAGACGAGAATGATCGTCGCAGGATTGGGGATGAAGCGCGCGCGAGGAGTCTCGGCGGGCCGTTCGCTGACCATGGAGGGGGCGGGTAAGAACTGGCGCTGCGGTTAAGGTTTTTTGGCCGGAGTCTCGTCGACGCGGATCACTGGAACTTCGCCGGCCGGCGTGGGCGGCTGCGCGCTGATCACGGGCGCGGGTTGGTCTAGTTGCGGTGTGGTGAAGAACGGCCGCGCGTCCGCGGCGGGCTTCGGCGTGGACGCCGATGTGCCGGACGATTTCGTCGAAGACTTGCCGGGCGGCTTGCCGTTCGCGGGGTCCCAACCGGGGATGACGAGCTCTTTGCCGGCGGCGAGTTTGAGTGGATCGGTGACGTTGTTGGCGATCGCGAGATCGCGCTGGCGCACGCCGTATTTCTGCGCGATGGAGCCAAGCGTCTCACCGGACTGCACGGTGTGTTTCATGCCTGAGGCGGTCGGCTTTGCGCTCGCGGCAGCAGCGCTGGCGGGCTTGCTGGCCACCGTGGCAGGCTCAGCGGCGACAGCCGAAGTGCGGCCGGACGACTTACCCGGGATAATGAGTTTCTGGCCGGGTTGGAGAACCGTGGTGCTCTTGAGGCTATTGGCGGCGGCCACTTCTTGGACGGACAGTTTGTTCTTGTTTGCGATGCTCCACAAGCTGTCGCCGGATTTCACGATGTAGGTGGTCATCGGCGTTACGTCCTTGACCGGCTCGGCGACAAGGGTCGAAGCGACGGGCGTATTCGGACGCGTGGGAGTGAAACGCACGCCGACGCTCGGCGCGGAGCTGGCCGGCGCATCGGGATTAAAGTCTGCTGGGAGCGGCGGCGGCGTTGCGGCGACGGCCATCGTCGGAGCGGCGATCGGCACGGTAATCGGCGCGACCGAGTCGGTCTTTGCCACCGTGTCGGCGGGGGCCGGCGCGGGCTTGGTGGTGGCGCTGCAGCCCGGATTCGCAAAAATCAGGACGAGGGCAAACACGTGGATGCCCACGACGATGCCGAAAATTTTGAGGATTTTCATAGGAGGAGTGTTGGCTGTTTTCTAGGGGCTGTTGAAAGGGAACGCTACGGAATAACGGGGATGAGGAGCTGCGGCCGCCGGTGCGGGCTAGAGGGGAGATTTTGCGGCGGACGCGAGTTTGGCCCGGCGCGTCGCCCACGCCCTGATGAAGGCATGGTTACTCGACACAGCCGGAGCGTGGGGGTTCGCAACGATCGCAAAGCGCGGCGGGGCCGCCACCGGGCGAGCGGCAGACGCGACGCTGGCCGGCGCGGGCGGGCGGTTGGTGGTGCGGGCGGTGGGCATGGCGTCAGCGGAGTTTCAACGTGCCGAGACCGGCGAGCGCACAAATGAGTGAGAGGACCCAGAAACGCAGCACGACTTTCGTCTCGGGCCAGCCTTGTTTTTGAAAATGGTGATGGATCGGTGCCATCTTGAAAAAGCGCTTCCCCTCCCCCGTCGGGCTACGGCGCTTGGTGTATTTGAAATAGGAAACCTGGATGATCACCGAGACGGCCTCCCAGACGAACACGCCACCAACGATCACGAGCGTGAGCGGCTGTTGCACCATGAAAGCCATGATGCCGATGAGGCCGCCGAGCGCGAGCGAGCCGGTGTCGCCCATGAAGAGCTCGGCCGGGTGCGAGTTGAACCAAAGGAACGCCAGGCCCGCGCCGACGAGCGAGCCGCACACGACGGTGAGTTCGCCCGCGCCGGCGACGTAGGGCACGAGGAGAAACTCGGAGAGAATGACGTTGCCGGCGATGTAGGCCAAAATGCCGTAGACGAGCGTCACCGAAATCGTGCAGCCGATCGCGAGGCCGTCGAGCCCGTCGGTGAGGTTGATCGCGTTGCTGAAGCCGACGATCCAGAGGTAAATAAACACAAAGAGCGCCGGCAGGCCGAGCAGTCCCGAAAACACGAGCACCGGATATTTCACGAACGGCACCCACAGCTCGCGGATTTTTTCGGTGCTGGCCGGATGCCAGAGCAGCGCGGCGAGCGCGATGATCGTGACGAGCGTTTGCCAAAAGATTTTCTCCCGCGAGGAGATGCCCTTGCTGTTTTTGTGCACGACCTTGAGCCAGTCGTCGCGGAAGCCGACGGCAGTGAGCGCGGTGAAAACGAAGAGCGCGACGACGACCCAGATTTTCGGCATCGCCCAGAGGAAGGAGCTGAAAAATACGGCGGCGAAAATCAACAGGCCGCCCATCGTCGGCGTGTTTTTTTTGTCGAACTTCGCGAGTTCGCCGATGCGGTTGTCGTCGTAGCTTTGGCCGAACTTCAGCTTGCGCAGTTTCGCAATCAACCACGGGCCGATGATGAAGCCGATGAGCGCGGCCGTCACCGCGGCGCCGACCGTGCGGAACGTCTGCGAGCGGAAAATGCGCAGCGGCCCGAAGAAGTTCTCGTAGTCTGCGAGGTAGCTCAGCATGGCAGCGAGTGGGCGGGTTGCGACGCGAGCACCTTTTCCAACTGATAGCGGCGGCTGCCCTTGATGAAGACGGAGCCGCACCACTCCGCGAGCGCAGCGGCGACCGGCTCCAACGTGGACACCATCTGAATCTGCCGTGCGAGATCGTCCTGATTCAACACCCCGGCGCACACTTCGTGGGCGTGTGAACCGATCACGTAGAGGCGGTCGCACTCGCGCAGCGGCAGCGAGCGGCCGAGTTGGCGATGGTAGGTCGGCGCATCGGGACCGAGCTCCTCCATACAGCCGATCAGGTAGAGGCGCGGCTCATCGGAGGGCGCGATGGCGGTGAACGTCGCCAAGGCGTCGGCCATCGAGGCGGGGTTAGCGTTGTAGCAATCGAGATAGAGCAGGCGACCGTCGTCGCGGCGAATTTCACCGCGCAATTTGGCGGGCGTCCAACCGCCGAGGCGCGCTTGGATCGTCTCACGCGGCACGCCAAGCCAGAGGGCGGCGCAGATCGCGAGCGCGGCGTTTTGCGCCATGCCGTCGGTGACTCGACGGAAAGTGAACAAGAGCGGCGGCGGTTCGCCGTAAGCGAGCGCGACCGCGGTCGAATCGCCCCGCTGCGTGACCGCGAAATAGACTTTGTCCTTCGGCGGCGCGGACGGGCGAATCACATCGGCCGGCTCGACGACCATGGTGCACACGCCGAGTTCGCGGAACGCCGGGAACGCCGCGGCCTGTCCTGGAAAAATGGCGACACCGGCGGGACGAGTCGCGGCGGACAAAACCGATTTCTCGCGCGCGACCCCTTCGAGGCCGCCAAGCTCGAGCGTGTGGGCCGGCGCGACGAGCGTGATGAGCGACACGTCGGGCTCGATCATCGCGGCGAGCGGCTGCATTTCGCCGGGCGCACTGATGCCGGCCTCGATCACGGCGAACGTGTGCGCGGAGGCGTCGAGCCGCGTGAGCGTGAGCGGAACGCCGAGGTGGTTGTTGAGATTGCCTTCCGTGGCGAGCACACCGCCGGCTTCGCCGCCGAGTAGGAGCGCGAGAAGATTCTTGGTCGACGTTTTGCCGGCACTGCCGGAGATGCCGATGACCGGACCGTGAAACGCACGGCGATGTTCGCGCGCGATGACTTGAAATGCGGCGAGCGGATCGGCGACCACGAGCTGTGGCAACGCCAGCGCGGGATTCGGCGTCGACACGAGTGCGGCAGCAGCTCCGGCGGTTTCCGCGGCAACAAGAAAATCATGGCCGTCACACTGCGGGGTGCGGAGCGCGACGAAAATTTGGCCGGTGTGCACGGTGCGCGTATCGATCGAAAAGCCCGTCAACGGCCCGGTGGGCAGCGTGGTCCAACGACCACCGGTCCACTGGGCGAGCGTGACTGGAGCGAATACCGGCATTTCAGGCGGCGCGCACATGCGCGGTGCGCGTGCGAACAAAGCGGGCGGTGAGCGTCGCGTGAGCCGCGAGGAGTTCGCGGGCGACCAGCCGGTCGTCGAAGAATCCGACGGTGTCGGCGCATTCGTGGGTGGTGGCGTGGCCTTTGCCAGCGATCAGCACGCAGTCGCCGGGCTGGCAGGCGGCGATCGCGCGGGTGATCGCAGTGCGGCGATCGGCAACCCACGAGAATTTCTCGGGTGCGGTGACGCCCATTTTCATGTCGTCGAAGATTTGGCCGAGCGCTTCGGTGCGGGGATTGTCGGAAGTGGCGTAGACACAGTCCGCGTTTTCCTGCGCGACGCGGGCGAGCGGGGCGCGCTTCGTGCGATCGCGATTTCCAGCGCAACCGAGGACGACATGGAGTTTGCCCAGCGTAACGGCGCGCAGCGAGGTGAGTGCGTTGCGCAGCGCTTCGTCGGTCTGCGCGGAGTCGACGACGACATTGAACGACTGGCCGGCGTCGATGCGCTCGAGGCGACCGGGCACGCTCGCGAGCGTGGCGAGTTTGGCGAGGACTACGCGGGGATCGCGACCGAGGCCCCACGCGGTGGCGACGGCGGCGAGCAGGTTGCTGACATGGCAGCGACCGACGAGCGGCGAGACGACCGGCATCTCGCCCTTCGGCCAGATGAGTTTGAACGTCGTGCCCGAGGCGCCCAGCGATACTTGCTCGGCGCGGACCTGAGCGCGGGCGTGCTCGCCAAACGTGACGATGCGCACACCGGCGACATCGGAGGCGATCTTGCTCGCGAGTTTCAAGCCGTGCGCGTCGTCGAGATTGACCACGGCAATTTTCGGGGCGTGGCCGAGCGCGCCGGTGAAGAAACGGGACTTCACGTCGAAGCAGTTATCGACGGTCTTATGCAGGTCCACGTGGTCGCGGCCGAGATTGGTAAAGACGGCCGCACTGAGATGGAGGCCGCGCACGCGCTGTTGTTCGATGCCTTCCGAGCTGGCTTCCACGACGGCGTGCTTGCAACCGGCCGCGCGCATCTGCGCCAGTAGTCCGTAAATCTCCAACGACTCGGGCGTCGCGTCATACGACGGCACCGTGCGGTTGCCGAGATCGTAGTTGATCGAACCGAGGAGGCCGACGCGGTGCTCGTCGGTGAGCAAAAATTTGAGGATATGGGCCACCGAGGTTTTGCCATGAGTGCCGGTCACGCCGATCACCGAGAGATCGCGATCGGGGAATTTGTAGTAACGCTGCGCCACGAGCGCGAGGGCGCGACGGAGGTCAGCGACGCGGATGAACGTGACCTTGGCCGGCGGGAACGACGGCAATTTCTGCACGACAATGGCGATGGCGCCGCGGCTCACGGCGATATCGATCGCGGGCAAACCGGCCGGACTCGCCCCCGGAAGAGCGAAGAACAGGTTGCCCGGCATCACGCGGCGGCAGTCGATGGCGAGTCCCGAAAAGGGACGCTCGAGCACGCCTTTGAGCGCGACGATTTCCGGAGCGCGAAAGAAGTCGGAGAGCTTCGGCGCCGACTTGATGACGCGATGGTGGGCGAGCGTTTCGCGGCGCGTGCACGGCGAGAGGTGCGGCCCAAACGCGTGCACGAGAGAGTGGTTTTGCGGGAGATAGCCGATGACGGAGGTGCTCATTGCAGGGCGACAGGATTAAAGAGAGGGACGGACCGCGCGGTGACGCCGGTCTTGATATCGAGGATGGGAATAAGCTGTTCGCCGATGCGGCGGAACGCGGGCGCCGCGACTTTGCCGCCGTAAGCCACACCGCCGGGGCAGGCGGCATCGGCATCGTCGACGATCACCGAGATCACGACCTGCGGGCGGCTTGCCGGGAAAAAGCCGACGAAGGACGCGACGTGATGTTTCTTGGAGGGGATGAGCTTGGTCTTCCCGCTGGGCATCACCTCGGGCAGATATTTTTGGGTTGTGCCGGTTTTGCCTGCGACTTCGTAGCCGGGGATGGCGGCCTCGGTCGCGGTGCCGCCGACCAGCACGCAACCCGTGAGCAGGCGGGCCACGGTCTGTGCGGTCCGCTCGGATACGACGCGGCGCGTTTCATTGCGCGCAAAGCGATAGACCGGCGTGCCGGCGGTATCGCGGACGGTTTGCACGATCTGCGGTTCCAACAACACGCCGCCGCTCGCGATGACGGTCATGGCCTGGTGCATTTGCAAAACGGTCACCGCCACGCTCTGGCCCATCGGCATGCGTGTGATCGTGAGGCCGTCCCAACGCTTGGGAGCACTCAAAATACCGGGGGCTTCGTGCCCGCCGGGAAACCCCGTGCGCTGGCCGAAACCGAAGGCGCGCACGTAGTCGTAGAAGCGCTCGTCGCCAAGCTTCATGGCGAGCTGGGCCGCACCGCGGTTGCTGGAGCGGGAGACGATTTCGGCGACCGTCAACGGGTGATCAAAGCGATGGTCTTCGCCGGGCAGAGCACGCATCTTGCCGCGGTATTCGATCTTGGTGGTCGAGCAGTCGAAGCGGCTGTCGGCCGTGACGAGGCCCTGATCGAGCGCGGCAGCGGCGGCGACGATTTTGAAAACCGAGCCGGGTTCGTAGACATCGGCGACGGCGATGTTCTTCAGGCGGGCGAGCTCGCCGGCGGGAACCTTATTATACTCGTTGGGATTGAAGCTCGGATAGTTGGCGAGACCGAGAATGAAGCCATCCCGTGGATCGCTCACGATGATCGTGGCTTTCATCGGGCGATACTGCGCGGCAATGGCGGCGAGCTCGCGCTCGACGATGTTCTGAACCTTGGTCTGGAGCGAGAGAGTGACGCCGTAGCCGTCGACACGCTCGACGGAGCGCTTGTTGAACTGCGGCAACTCGCGGCCGCGCACATCGCGTTCGCCCTCACGCCATCCGTCCTGTCCCTTGAGGTAGAAATCGGCGAAACTCTCGATACCAGCCACCGCTTGCTCGCTGCGGTTAACGAAGCCGACGACGTGCGCGCCGAGCTGGTTGTGCGGATAGACGCGGCGATAGCTGCTGGTCGCGTAAACGTTTTTGATCCCATACTGCGCGCAGAGGGCTTTGACCTGATCGTTTGCCGCCTCGGAGATTTCGGGCACGAGCACCGCCCAACGGATCTTGCGGCGACCGTCGTCGGTAAGTTCGGTCTCGCCGTCGTCGTCATCCTCTTCCGCGTCGGCACCGGCCAGCGTGAAAAGAGGCGCCGTCGGTTTCGCCGATGCCTCGTCGTCAAGGTCGGTCGCGACCGCCGCGAGCTCGGCAACGGGCGCTGCCGCCGGAGAAATGGGAGCCGACGGGAGCGTGACGTTGAACAACAAGCCCGAACGCGCAGTCGTGCCGGCGGAACGGGCCGCGTTGGCAGCGGCCGCAGCTTTTTCAGACGCGGACGGACGGAACTGCGTCGTCATGATACGGCGCAGCTCGAACTCGGGCATGCCGATCAAGGCGGCGAGCTTCGGCCAGCCCTCTTGTTCCTCGCGGCGGCGTTGCGCTTCGTATTTCACCCGCTGTTTCGGGTCTTTCTTAAAGCGGTCTTGCTGGAGTTTTTCGTCCTTCTCGCTGAGCGGATTGGGATCGACGCCGAGTTGGAGCACCGAGCGGCTGGTCGCGAGCACGGCGCCGCGCGCATCATATATATCACCGCGACGGGATTTATCGACGATGAGCTGGCGGCGCGTCTCGGCGATGAGTTGGCGGCGCGGCTGGAGGCGGGGTTGGGCGGTGAGATCGCGACGCGGGTCGGCTTTGGTTTCCACCAACTCGTCGCGGTAAACCACGTGCAGCCATACCAGACGGGCGCCGATGCCTCCGAAGCACAGCAGCAGCGCTCCGGAGAGGAGCACGATGCGATAGTTGGAGGCGAAGCCCTTGGACATGGCTTAGTTTCCTTGCGCGACCCGGAACGTGACCGGCACGAAGCCGTCGTTGAAGAGGTTGCTGTCGCGGCGACGCGCGAGGCGCATCACGGGATCTTCGGTCACGCGCACGACCTGCGCATCCGTCGCGGGTGCGAGCCCGAGGCGCCACTCGGTATTGCGGCGCGTGAGGATTTCGTAGCCCTGCTCGGACTCGACGATGGTCGCGATCGAATCATGGCGGCGCTTCACCTCGTCGATCGAGGCCTTGAGCGTGGCATTGGTTTTCGCGGTAACCGCGATCTGGAGACGCATCCACACGGCGCCGAGTCCGATGGAGCCGCCGAAACCGAAACTCACAATGAGGCAAACGAGCAATTGGGTCGAAAATGCGTGGGTGTCTTTCTTGCGCATGGGGCGGAACAGGCTGGAGGGTTGAGGCGAGGAGAAGAGCGAAGGGGCGGCTCAGAGTTTGCGGAGCGCGCGAAGTTTGGCGGATCGGCTGCGGGGATTGGCCGCGATCTCGGCATCGCCCGGGGTGACGGGTTTGCGAGTGAGGGGCTCGGCGAGTTTAACGCGCAGATCCTGCGGCGTGTTGTCGTCGGCACTCTCGGGTTGGCCGCACATACGGCGGAAAAATTGTTTCACCGGCCGGTCTTCCAACGAGTGGAAGCTGATCACACAGAGCACGCCGCCGGGGGCGAGTTTCGCAAACGCCGCCGGGAGCGCCCGCTCGATGGCGCCGAGTTCGTCGTTTACGGCGATACGAATGCCCTGAAACGCGCGGGTGGCCGGGTGAATCTTCGAGGTGTAGCGGTCGCGGGGAGGAATCGCGTCGGAAATCAACGCCGCGAGCGAAGCCGTGCGCGCGAGCGCCCCGGTGCCACGGGCGCCCATGATTGCGCGGACCACCCGTCGCCAGTTTTGCTCTTCACCGTAGTCGCGAACAGCACGGACGAGCATTTCTTCGGTCGCAGTTTCGAGCCAGCGACTCGCCGGCACCCCTGCGCGGGGGTCCATCCGCATATCGGCGGGAGCATCCGTGCGAAACGAGAAGCCGCGCTCGGTCTCGTCGAGTTGATACGACGAAACGCCGAGATCGAAAAGCATGCCGTTGAACCCCTGGATCGGGAGTTGGTCGAGCCGGCCGAAATCGCTGTCGACGAGTTCAAACTGGCCGACGAACTCGGCCGCCAACACCGCCGCACGTGCCGCCGCCGCCGGATCGCGGTCGAGCGCCGTCACCTGCACGCCGGGCGCCGCGCGGAGGATTTCTCCCGAGTGCCCGCCACCGCCGAATGTGCAGTCGAGATAGCGCCCCGCCACCCGCGGCGACAGAAACGCGAGCACCTCGCGCAACAGCACTGGAAGGTGACCGGAAGTCATGGTCGGGGGGACGCGTTCACCGAGCTCCGGAGCCATGGGAGGAGTTCCTCACGTGCAGAGACTTCTTTTGCGCGACGACGCGCAGCACGAGGCCGTCGCGCACGCGTGTAGTCACCGCCGTGGCGGTTACGGAATCGCCGCGCCCCTGCCCGTCAATCCACGCTGGCAACACGCGGCGGGGAGCGAGCGTAGCAACCGCCACGGCGGGGGCGGCCGCCTTGCGCAACGGGATGTGCGCTACGGCGAGTTTAACTTTGGTCGTGCGGCGCATAATCAGATGGCCAGTCGGCTCAGCGTCTGCGTGTGATCCACGGGCCCCCGGGCCTCGGACGCAGCCCACGCGGACGCGGCGTAAATGCTAAACGTGCTGCCGCTGCCCCGCAGCATCACCGGTTCGCCTTTGGCGAGCTTGATGCCGGCATGCTTCAGCAAATTTTCGTTGAGCAGGATACGGCCGGCCTTGTCGAACCACACCTGCTGGCTCTTCGAATAAAAGTCTTCCTTGGCCGCCTGCCCCGCCTGGTCGAAAAACGGAATCGCATCGAACTTCGCCTTCAATTGCGCGGCGATAGCCGGGGGCAACAACTGGATGAAATTGCCATTCGGGCCGACCTTCTGCACCGCCAGCAACATGTCTTCGGAACCATGCGCAAACCGCCACTCGCTCGGAATCGAAATACGATTCCGGTCGTCCAACGAGTGCTCAAAATGACTCGTATACTGCGGCTGTTTTTCCTCCGACATGGGTGTGCGGGATTCCTCTGATCCCATTTCATCCCACAATCCAACATTCCATCCCCACCGTCAAGTTTTTACCTCTGTAGAAGACGGGAAAATGGAGATTTGTTGTTCACAGGTTATTCGCACTCCCCGGCGTTTGGCTAAAAGCCGTCGCCGCATCGCACAACGCCTCTCCCTGCGCGCCATTCCCCAGCCCGGCATCACAGTTGTTCACAGGATCTCCGCCCGCGCGTTCACAGGCTCCGCCGCCCGCGTCTCAACGAAAGCACTACCTCCCAATTTCCTCCGAGGCCTGTGCAAACGTCTAATCGCCCATCGCTTAAAATCTACTCCCGCACAAGAATTCCCCCGCCGCGTGAAACGGGCCTCGATCTTTCTTCGTCTGTTCGAAACTCTGGCTGGACCTCGATGGAAATAAAACGATACGAATTAACTCCCGCTCGTCCTACCCTCCGTCCCGACTAGCTCCGACCTCCTTCCCCAGCTCTAGCCAAAAAAACCAGGTCGCCCCTCGCCCGCTTCACCCATTTCGTAGTTCAACCTTCTCACCCAAACCAAAAAATCATGAGCGAAACCTCGTCATCCTCCACCGCGACGCGTTGCGAATACACCTACGCGTTCCTCATCATCCGCCTGTGGCTCGGCCTCCGCGCTTTCTTCGCCGGCCTCGAAAAATTCGAAAAGGGCGGCTCCTATTCGTTCGAAGCCTACTACGCCAATATGGGCCGCATGGCCTCCGGCATCACCGGCGCGTCTTTTCTGCCGCTGTGGGCCACGAAGCTCTTCGCGATGAGCATCGGCTACATCCTGATCGTCCTCGGCCTGACTCTCCTCCTCGGCATCAAGACCCGCCTCACCCTCCTCGCTCACGGCCTGCTCTACGTCGCCCTCTCGTTCGGTCTGATGGTCGTCCAAGAAGGTGAAGGCGTTGCTTGGCTCGGTATGCACGTCGTCCTCATCGTCGGCGGCCTCCTGTTGGTGCAACACAACCGTTACGCCCTGGTGCGCGACTAACCCGGGCCCGGCCCACCGCCTACCGACCCGCCATGTCTGCCACACCACTCACTCCCCTCACCCGCCGCGATTTTCTCAGCACGAGCGCCAAGCTCGGTGCCTTCATCGCTGCGGCCCCCTACATCTCCCGGGGCGCCGACGCCGCGAAGTCCGACCAAGTCAACGTGGCCCTCATCGGCTGCGGCGAACAGGGTCGTATCCTCGCGAATGCCGCGCTGAAGATCCCCGGCGTCCGCTTCAAGGCCGTCTGCGATATCTGGACCTACAATCGCACTTACGCCGAGCGCCTCCTCAAGAAGTTCGGCCACGAGGCCAAACCCTTCGAGGACTACCGCGAAGTGCTGTCCAGCATTCCGGACCTCGACGCCGTCATCATCGCCACGCCTGACTTCAAGCACTCGGAGCACACGGTTGCCGCCCTCAAGGCCGGCAAACACGTCTACTGCGAGAAACTGATGTCCAACACGATCGAGGGCGCCCGCGCGATGGTCGTCGCCTCCCGCGAGACCAAAAAGCTCCTCCAACTCGGCCACCAACGCCGCAGCAATCCCCGCTACCAGCACGCCAAGGATCAGATTGTCCTCGGCAATCGTCTGCTCGGCCGCGTCACCAACATCACCGGCCAATGGCACCGCGCCGTCACCGAAGACTTTGGTTACCCGGCCGGCCAAGGCCTGTCCGAAGCCAAGCTCGCGCAATACGGCTTCGCCAACATGCACGAGTTCCGCAACTGGCGCTGGTTTAAGAAATATGCCGGCGGCCCAATGTCCGACCTCGGCGCCCACCAAATCGATATCTACAACTGGATGCTCGGCACGAACCCGCGCTCCTGCATGGCCAGCGGCGGTGTCGATTACTACAAGACCCACGAGTGGTATGACAACGCGATCGCCATCTTCGAGTATCCCACGAAGGAAGGCATCGTCCGCGCCACTTATGACTGCCTCACCACGACGAGCGCCGGCGGCGGTTACCATGAATACTTCATGGGCGACGAAGGCTCGCTGAAGATCTCGGAAAATCCCAAATACACCAAACTCTATCGCGAGGCCCGCGCTCCCGAGTGGGATCAATGGGCTGCCAAGGGTGTCGTCGCCAGCCCGCTCTCGGGCGAAGGCGCACCGCCCCCGGTCAAGCCTTGGGAAAAAGTCGGCGTCAAGAAACTCGGTGGCCCCGCCAAGACCACCGTCGACGTTCGCGAAACCGCCGCACTCTCTGCTTGGGACATTCCCGTGACCCTCGACAAAGCCATTCACCAGCCCCACCTGGAGAACTTCTTCGACGCCGTCCGCAAAGGCACCCCCCTCAACTGTCCGGGCGAATCTGCATTTGCCTCCGCAGTCACTATCCTCAAGATTAACGAAGCCATCGCGGCTCAGAAGACACTTTCCTTCGCGCCCGGTGACTTTATCGCCTAATCCCACCTCGAAATCTCCCAATCCTCATCCATGACCCGCTCACGCCTGTCTACACTGCTAGCCCTCATCGCGCTCACAAGCGCCGCCCCAGTCGTCGCGCAAGTGCCGCTTAAGCTGGACCTGCCGAAACCGCTCTTCGCCGGCACGCCGCGCCCGATCCAACTCCCCAATCTGGAGAAACCCAGCACTGGCAAACGCCCCGACCTCATGGTCCCCGCCGGCACGGTGAACCTCTCTAAAGGTAAAACCGTCACCAGCTCCGACTCGCTCCCCGTCATTGGTGAACTCTCGTTCATCACCGACGGTGACAAGTCCGGCACTGACGGCACCTACGTGGAGCTCGGGCCAACGCCGCAATGGGTGCAGATCGACCTCGGCGCCACCGCCAAGATCGCCGCCATTGTTGCCTGGCACTTCCACTCCCAAGCCCGCGTCTATCACGACGTGATCGTGCAAGTCTCGAACGACAAAGACTTCAAGACCGGCGTCACCACGATCTACAATAACGACGACGACAACTCCTCGAAACTCGGCAAAGGCAAAGACCTCGCCTACATCGAGAACTTCGAAGGCCGCCTCTTCGACGCGAAGGGCGCCACCGGTCGCTACGTTCGCCTTTACAGCAACGGCAACACCTCCGACGAGCTGAACCACTACTGCGAAGTCGAGGTTCACGGCGCGATCGCGAAGTAAGCCGGACGCCACACTCATTGCACATTCGCGAGACGCCTCGGCGTTTCGCTCAAAGAAAGGGCGGGCGAAAGTCCGCCCTTTCTTGTGCCCACCCGTTTCGCCCGCCTAACTTCCGCCCATGTTCGCTGCCGTGAGTCGTTGGCTCCCCCTTGCGCTTGTCGCGCTCGCCGCACTTTGGCTGCGCACGCACGATCTCGCGCACCGCCCGATGCACGCCGACGAGGCGAACCAAGCCGTCAAAACCGGCGAACTCGTCGAACACGGTCGCTACGCCTTCGATCCGCGCGACCACCACGGCCCCACGCTCTACTACTTCGCCGTGCCCATCGCGTGGCTGCGCGGCGAGAAGACCCTCGCCTCCCTCGACGAAACCACCGTCCGCCTCGTTCCCGCCCTCGCCGGCACCGCCGGCGTCCTCCTCCTGTTCGCGCTGGCGCTGCCCTTGGGCCATTGGACGGCACTCACCGCCGCTGCGCTCATGGCCGTCGCTCCCGCTTCCGTTTACTACAGTCGCTACTTCGTCCAAGAGACGCTCCTCGTCACGTTCACGCTCGCCATGCTCGTCTGCGCCCGCCGCTGGCAGCGAACCGGTGCGCTGCCGTGGGCGCTCGCCGCCGGCGCGTGTGCGGGCCTCATGCAGGCCACCAAAGCCAGCGCCCCGCTCTTCGCCGCCGCGGCCCTTCTCGCCTTCTTCATCGTGTGGCACGGGCGTCCCCGTGGTCCGAGCGTGGCACGGGCGTCCCGCCCGTGTCTCCGCGATCTCACGTTGGCTCTCCTCGCCGCCGCACTCGTCGCCGCGCTACTCTATTCATCCTTCGGCACCCACTTCTCCGGCCTGCGCGACGCCCTTGCGACCTACACACACACCTCCGACCGCGCGACCGCCGGCCTCAGCGGACACGAGAAACCGTGGTGGTATTACCTGAGCCTCTTCGGCTGGCAACGCACCGGCGGCCTCCTCTGGCAACAGCTCGCCTTTTCCGGACTCGCCCTCGCCGGCGCCGTGGTCGCTTTCGTCACCAAATCTCCCCTCCTCCGCTGGGCCGCGCTCTACACGTGCATCGTCATCGTCGCGCTCTCGTTGCCCCCCTACAAAACCCCGTGGCATGCCGTGCACCTCGTCCCCGGGTTCGCGCTCCTCACGGCCGGTGCCCTCGCCGCCCTCCCCTTCCGCCCGCTCGCGATTGCCGCCGTCGTGGGCACACTCGCGCTCCAACTCAACCAAACCAACCTCTCGTCTTTTCTTCGTCCGGCCGACGCCCGCAACCCCTACGCCTACGTCCACAGTTCGCCCGACGTCCGCAAGATCCGCTCGCTCGCCGAAGCCGCCTTCGCCCGCACTCCCACTGGTGTGATCCGCGTCATCAGTGAGGAATATTGGCCGCTTCCGTGGTATTTGCGCACCGTGCCGGCCGCCTCAGTCGGCTACTGGTCAACTCCGCCCGCCGATTGCGATGGCGCCCTCGTAGTGGCATCGGCCGCACACGCCGTCGCCGTGCGCGCCCGGCTCCGCGGCGACTACCACGAAACCTACCTGGGCTTGCGACCCGGCGTTCTCTGCGTCGTGTTCACCCCTGCCACCGCCGCCCCATGACGACTCTCCGCTACTCCCTCGTCGTCCCTTTCTACAACGAAGCCGGCAACATCCTCCCGCTCATCGGCACCTCCGTCGAAGTCCTCGCCTCGCTCGGCGCCGATTACGAAATCATCCTCGTCAACGACGGCAGCACCGACGCAACCGCCGAGGAAATCTCCGCCTGCATCGCACGCTGGCCCCGCTGCCGCGCGCTGCACCAACCCCGCAATCTCGGCCAGGCCACCGCGCTCCTCGACGGTCTGCGATCCGCCCGCGGCGAAATTCTCCTCGCCATGGACGGCGACGGCCAAAACGACCCGCGCGATTTCCCGCTCCTCCTCGCGCCCGTCGAAGCCGGCACGCTCGACGTCGCGTGCGGCTGGCGCCACGACCGCCACGATTCGTGGCTCCGCCGCCGCATGTCGCGCCTCGCCAATCTCGTCCGCGGCCGCTTCCTCGGCGACCGCCTCCACGACAGCGGCTGCCAGCTCCGCGCCATGCGCCGCGAGGTCGTCGCCTGCCTTTTCCCTTTCGAGCTTCTCCAGTCCTTCCTCCCCGCCATTGTCGTCTCCGCCGGTTTTCGTCTTGGAGAATTCCGCGTGCGCCACCACCCGCGCACCCGCGGCGAAGCCAAATACGGTCTCCGCCAACTCTGGTGGCGCCCCGCGCTCGCGATGTTCCGCCTGCGCCGCATCCTGAAGAATCGTTAGGCTCCGGTCCAGGACAGCCAAATAAAACCTCGATTGCACGTATCCATCACATGCAAAAAATCCTCGTTCTAGTCATATTCGTAATCGCCACTGTGCGCGTATCAGCCGAGCCCGCCACAAAAGCGCCGCCCCCGACCACTGCAATCAAAGGCGAAAAGAAGGAGCTCTATATTCCAAAGGACTTGGAGGATTCCTTTCAAGAACTCGACAAACTGTTCCGGCCGGAGGACCAAGAGAAAATAAGAAAAGGAGATCTCACAGTGATCGGGATGCATATGGGTTTGGGTCGAGGCCTTAGGAATGAGTGGGGCCTGTGGGGCGGCTCACGGCTCGCAAAGTTCTTCAACCAAATGGGTGTTTTTCACCCTGATGATATGTCGAGCATCATCCTCGAATCGTATGTGCGCCGCCTGAAAAACGTGCCCATTCGGCTCGAAGAGCAGGTGGCCTACTACAAGGAATATTGGGACAAAGCGAAGAAGGCGGAAGCGGCGGCAAAGCGGAAAAAGAGCTAAATCGAGCGCATCTTCTCGTCGACTCCACTCTCCGATATGAACTGGCCCGAATTCCACCACGAGGCGATGGCCACCACCTTCGCCGTCGTCATCGCCGATCACCCGCGCGACTACGCACGCCAGGCCGCCGCCGCCGCCTACCGCGAACTCGACCGGCTCGAAAGCGAACTCAGCCGCTACGTCGAATCCTCCGATATCGCCCGCGCCAACCGCCTCGCCTGCGGCGAGACCATCACCATCGGCGAAGACACGCTTCAGTGCCTGCTCATCGCCGCCGATGTATCCATCGCCACGGGACGCGCCTTCGACGCCGCCTACGCCTCCCAACGCGCCCCCGATCAGCCCGCCGACGCCCCGCTGTTCACGCTCGATCCCGACGCCCACACGCTCACCTCTCGCGCCGCGCGCCTGCACCTCGATCTCGGCGCCGTGGGCAAAGGCTACGCCCTCGACCGCATGGCTGCGCAGCTCTCCGAGTGGGCCGTCACCACCGCGTGCCTCCAGAGCGGCGGCAGCACCGCCCTCGCCCTCGCTCCGCCCTCCGGCCATCCCGGCTGGCCCATCGGCCTCGGCGAAGACGCTACGCATCGCCTGCTCTCGCTCAGCCACGTCGCCCTCAGCGGCTCCGGCATCGCCGTGCAAGGCGCCCATCTCATCGACCCGCGCACCGGCACACCCGCACCGCGCACCACCCGCGCCTGGGCCCTCGCACCTACCGCCGCCCTCTCGGACGCGCTCTCGACCGCCTTTTTCATTTTCCAAGAAAGCGAACTCGCCGCGTTCTGCGCCGCCCATCCGTCGATCGGCGCCGCCTGCGTCGTTTCTGATATCCAACTCGCCGCCCACGGCACGCTCGCCAGCTACGTGTAGCTGCGCCCATGGCACTGCGTCGCGGCATACACGCCCGCGCCGACGCCACCGCGCTCCGGTCCCCGCCCGCCCACACGGAGCGCAATACGTGCGGAGCGAATCGCAAAAACCGCTCAGTCAAACGCCCTCGCGTGCCGTAGACTAGGCAGCACCCCACGCCCATGCCCACCACGGCATCCAATGCGACCACCTCGAAATACGCTTGGTCGCTTATTGCTCGCACCGCGCCCCCGAAACGGGCCGCCGCCGAACGCGTCGCCGACTACCACGAGATCTACTCCGACTACGACGAAGCCACCGTTCGCGAACAAGCCAGCCGCTGCATCCAGTGCCCCAACGCCCTCTGCGCCCAGGCCTGCCCCCTCTCGAATCGCATTCCCGAGTGGCTCGCGCTCGCCGCCCAAGGCCAGTTCCTCGAAGCCGCCGCCCTCTCCCGCTCCACGAGCAACATGCCCGAGATTTGCTCGCGCGTCTGCCCGCAGGAGCGCCTCTGCGAAGGCGCCTGCATTCTCAACTGCAAGAGCGACCCCGTCGCCATCGGCTCCGTCGAGCGCTTCATTAACGAATACGCCTTCGCCCACGACGCCGTCGATGCTGCGCCCACCACGCCCAACGGCCTCCGCGCCGCCATCATCGGCTCAGGTCCCGCCGGCCTCGCCTGCGCCGATGAGCTCGCCCAGCTCGGCTACCGCGTCACCGTCTTCGAATCGCTCCTCCTCCCCGGCGGCCTCCTCGTCAACGGCATCCCTGCCTTCAAACTTGAGAAATCCATCGTCGCCCGCCGCGTCGATCTCCTCGCGAAACGGGGCGTCGAATTCAAACTTGGCGTCGCCATCGGTCGCGACGTTTCCCTCGCGGAACTACGCCGCACGCACGACGCGGTCTTCCTCGGCCACGGCGCGCAGAAATCCAAAACCGCCGGCGTCCCCGGCGAAAATTTACGCGGCGTCGAGCAGGCGCTGCCCTTCCTGATCCAGAAGAACGTCGATTCCGTCCTCGTCGGCCTCGAGCCCATCGACGTCGTCGGCAAACGCGTCGCCGTCCTCGGCGGCGGAGATACCGCGATGGATTGCCTTCGCACCGCCCTCCGCGCCGGCGCGAAATCCGCCGTCTGCCTCTACCGCCGCGACTTCGCGAACATGCCCGGCAGCCGCAAGGAATACTACAACGCCCTCGAAGAAGGCGCCGAATTTCAGTTCCTCACCAACCCCACCGAAATCGTCCCTGACGGCCGCGGCGGCATTTCCGCCGTGCGCTGCGTCCGCATGGAGCTCGGCGCCCCCGATGCCTCCGGCCGCAGCAAACCTCGCGCGGTCCCCGGCTCCGAATTCGATGCCCCCGTCGACCTCGTCCTCGTCGCCTACGGTTTCGATCCCGTCGCCTTCCCTGAAGACAGCGAATTCTCCGCCATCAAGGTCAACGAGTGGGGCGGCATTGTCGTCGACCGCAACCAGATGACCAGCCTCCCCGGCGTCTTCGCCGGAGGCGATTCCGTCCGCGGCCCCAGCCTCGTCGTTCACGCTGTGCGCGACGCCCGCCGCGCCGCCGCCGGCATCCATCGCCAGCTCGCCCCGAAACTCGCGCCCGCGACCGCATAGTTGTCGCCACTCGGCGCACGCGCCCGCTCCGGTTGCCCTCCTCGTCAGAGGCGGAACCGCGCACCGCTACCCACTCCGCGCGTTCCGATCCCGCGCCGACAATTTGCTGTCCATCACCGCGGAAAAATCGCTTCCTCACCGACCGCACCATGCACGCTCCCACCAATCTCCAGCTCATCGGCAACGAAGTGGCCATCGTCTGGGCCGACGGCGCCGAGAGCTACCTCCCGTTCGAGAAACTCCGCGCTGCCTCGCCCTCCGCCGCGAACCTCGGCGAAGTCGACATCCTCGGAAACAAATACGGCGGCGACGGCCCGAAGCAGTTTCCCGGCGTGCAGGTCGTCGGCTGGGCCATCGTCGGCAACTACGCCATCCGTTTCGATTTCAGCGACGGCCACAACACCGGCCTCTACACCTACGACTACCTGCGCAAACTCGCCGCGACCTGACCCGGCTCCGTCCGATCACGGCACGACTTCGAACCAGAACGGCGCAAACCGTTCGCTCCCGCCCAAGTTTACCTGCGCCCACACCACGTAGCGCCCGGGCTTGGGAATCATGATCTTGAAATTGAGTTCGGGCCGCATCGCGTCCGGCTTTTTTTCCAAATCCACCTCGGCCGGATGCAGGTGCGCGAACCCGCTCCGCGCCTCGTCGAAGGCCACGAGGTGTGCAAACGCCCCCATCACCGGCTCCATCGGCACCGCCGCGCCGTCGCCGCGCGTCACCGTGAATTTCAGGTCGGCCGGCTGCGCGGCCCGCATCGGCGCCACCACCGGCAACACCGCAAAAGTAAAGGGCGGGAGCGCCACCTGCGCCAACTCGCCCTTCGGCGCGCCGACCGCCGCCGCCGGCCCCGCCACGTCGGCGTCCGCACTCGCATAGAGTCCCCGCGCCGTCGCCGCCGGCGTGAAGTCCGCAAAAATCCGATACGTGCCGCCGAACTTCGGCGTCCACCGCACGATCCATTCGCCGCGCGTGCTGCCCGGTTCGGGATGCACATGTTGGTAATCGGTCAGCGACGGATCGACGATCAGCAGGTGCAGTTTGCGCGTATGCGCCACGAGCAAATCCTGCGCCTCGATCGGCTTCTCGCTCGCCGTGCGCAACACCACGGCGCCCTGCGCCGCGCGTCCCGCCACGAGCGGCGCATCCCATTTCACCGCCATGCTCACCGGCGAGCGCACCGCCACCACCGGGATAAACTGCGGATTGGACGGATCGCAAAACTCGATCGCGTTCTGCCCCGTCACCCGAAAATCCATGTGATTGAGATTCGTCCCCGTCGGCAGAAAGCGCATCCCGATAAACACCGCGATCGCCCCGGTCGTGATCCACGCGAGCTGCTTTTTCTGGGCAGCTCCGAACCCCGGTCCCGTTTGGGTGGTCGCACTCATTTGCGCATCCTCGCGACAAAGTCCTTCGGTTCCCACGCGCTGCCATCCGCGCGGTGGACGATCTTGCCGTCCGCCCCGATCAACAGCGTCGCGAGCGTGTGCTGAATGAGTTCGCCCTTCAGTTCCGCGATCACTCCAAACTGCGTCAGCAAATCCCTCACCGCCGCATCCGGTCCCGTGAGGAAGGAAAAATTCGCCGTATCGATGCCGCGCAACACCGCGTATTCTTTCAACACGCCCGGCGTGTCGTAGGCCGGATCGAGTGTGATCGACACGAACTCGATGTTCTTGGCGCCCGCCTCCGCCGCCAACCGCTGCGCCGCCATCATCTTCATGGTCGACGCCGGGCACATCGTCGCCACGGGGCAACGCGTGAAAATAAAATTCATCATCACCATCTTGCCGCGAAACCGCCCGCTGTTCGTCACGCGCCCTTCTTGGTCGTAGAGCGCGAAATCCGGGATCGTCTCGCCGACCTCGCGATAGGCGTTCTTCCCGCGGGTAAACGTATCTTGCCGCAGCTTCATCGCTCCCGCCGCTACTGCGTCCACCACGCTTTTTTCCGCCGGCCAAATCTTCTCGAGCCGAAAATCGCCGTCCTTACTCGGAATCATCTCGGCGCGGATGCGCTGGCCCGGTTTCGCCACGGCGACATCGCCGATCGACACCAAAAACTCCATCGTCATCGCCGGCATGTAGCCCGGAATTTCATCGTGCGTCACCACGAGGACTTTTTTCGCCGCATCGGCCGAGACCACTACACCCGTAATTCGATATCTCTCCGGTTTAGCCCCTTTCGCCGCGGCGCCAGGCGTCGTTTCCGCCGACTTCGCCACCTCGGCTCCTTTCGCGCCACCGGACACGTTTACTGACTTCGAACACGCGGCACCGCACAGCACGACCACTGCTCCCGCGATCACTGCCGTCCGCGCATAAGATTTCATCTCACTACGGATTCGTCCGACATTAACTTTGTCAAAGGGTTTGCGCAGGACAGTTCCTCCCATTCTGTTCGCCGACCTTCGCGACCATGGCACCGGACCGCTCCACCTTCCGCACACCGCACCACAAGCCTCGCTTGGCGATTTTCGCCACGTTTGCGGCCGTGTGGGTTTTTGTGCTGCTCGCGCTCGGTGCCTTCACTACGAGCATCGGCGCAGGTATGGCATTTCCCGATTGGCCGCTATCCAACGGATCCGTGAATCCCAAAGGCTGGCTCACCGATGTCGCGATGTTCGCCGAACACTCGCACCGCCTCTCCGGCACGACGATGGGCCTCATCGCGATCGGCCTCGCCGTCTGGCTCCACCGCACCGAATCCCGCCGCTGGCTCCGTCGCCTCGGCTGGTGGGGACTCGCCATCGTGATCGTGCAAGGCCTCATCGGCGGCAAACGCGTCCTCCTCGACGCGACCCACCTGCCCGGTTTCGAAATGTCGCTCGGTCAGATGCTCCGTGTGCCCCACGGCGTCCTCGCGCAACTCTACGTCTGCATCTTGATCGCAATCGCCATTTCCTGCTCGAAAGCGTGGATCGAGCGCGCCGCGCCCGTCTCGGCCACGCTGAAAAAAGCCGCGCTGCTCTGCACCGCCCTGCTCCTTGTGCAGCTCACCATCGCCGTCTTCATGCGCCACAATGCCGCCGGGCTCGCGATTCCGTTTTTCCCCTACTCCACCGCGAACAACGACCTGCTCCCGCCCGACTGGAATTTCCGCGTCGTGCTGCAATTCGCCCACCGCGTGATGGCCGTCATCTTGTCGATCGCGCTGCCCATCCTCGTCATTCTCGTCCGCCGCGAACGCGCCGCCTCGCTCGCCCTGCGCTTCACCGCCTCCTCGATCTTTAGTCTGCTCGTGCTCCAGATTTTCCTCGGTGCCCAGATCATCTGGACGTATCGTCGGGCCGATTCCACCACCGCCCACGTCATCGTCGGCGCCCTTCTCCTCGCCTCCACTTTCTGGCTTACTTGGTCCGCCCACCGCGACACCATCGAGCAAAAATCCGCCGCCGCATGACCATGGACCAAGCGCCTGCCTCCACCGCGACTTTTCGCGACTATCTCGAGCTGACCAAGCCGCGCCTGAGCTTGTTGTCGGTGCTCACCGCCCTCGTCGGCTACCTCGCCGCGAGGCCCGTCTACAATCCCTCGAAGCTCTTCTTCGTGCTCATCGGCACGTCCCTCGCCGCCGGCGGCGTCGCCGCGCTCAACCAATGGATGGAAAGCGACACCGACGCGTTGATGAAGCGCACGGCCGACCGCCCGATTCCCACCGGCAAAGTCCCCACCGGTTCCGCCTTCGTGCTCGGCGCGCTGATGTGCGTCGCCTCGCTCTTTTTGCTTTTCGCGAAGGTAAATCTCCCGGCCTGCCTCTTCACGCTCCTCACGATCTTCGCTTACCTCGGTTGGTATACGCCCGCGAAACGCTGGTCGATTTGGAGCACGGAAATCGGCGCGGTCGCCGGTGCCTTTCCTCCGCTCATCGGCTGGGCCGCCGGCGAAGGCCAGATCACCACGCTCGGCTGGATTCTTTTCGCCGTGCTCTACTTCTGGCAAATCCCCCATTTCATGTCGATCGCGTGGACCTACCGTCGCGACTACTCCGCCGTCCATTTTCCCATGCTCCCGGTGCGCGATGAAGCCGGCGGCAAGGTCGCCGCGTGGTCCTTCGTAAACACCCTCGCCCTCGTCGTCGTGAGCGTCTTGCCCGTCTACCTAGGCTTCGCCACCCGCGCCTACGGCCTCGCCGCCCTCGTCGTCGGCGCCTGGTTCGTCTGGCGCGCGATCGTCTTCCTCCGTCCGACCGGCCGCGACGTCGCGTCCCGCAAACTGTTCTTTGCGTCCATCACCTACCTCCCGCTCGTGCTCATCGCGCTGGTGGCCGACCGGATGGTAAATTTCTGAAGACCCTGCGCCCACTGCCGCCCCGGCCTATCCTCGTCCGCTCCGCGCCATGACCGTATCCGACATTCCCGCACTCAATGCCTCTCTCAACGGCCTCGCCACGCTGCTGATCACCGCCGGTTTCATTCTGGTGAAAACAGGCCGCAAAGAGGCCCACCGCACCGCGATGATCTCCGCCTGTATCGTCTCTGCGATCTTCCTCGTCGGCTACGTCGCCCACAAAATCCTCGTGCGCGGCGTGCACACGCCTTTTGGCGGCACCGGCGCCATCGCCACGGTCTACTACGTGATGCTCGTCACACACATACTCCTCGCGATCAGCATCGCCTACCTGGTGCCCCGCACCTTCCTCTTCGCGATCCGCGGAGATTTCGAGAACCACAAACGCTGGGCCAAGTTCACCTTCCCCATTTGGTATTACGTCAGCGTCACCGGCGTGCTCGTCTATTTTTTCCTCTACCAGTGGTGGCCGGCCGCCCGCTGATTTCCGCACGAGCCCCACTCCGCAACCGCGACAACTTCGCCGCGACCGCACACGAAAAAGCCGGGCTCACTGGCCCGGCTTTGCAAATGACCCGTCGTCGAGCGGGCGTTACTTGACGATCAGCACGCCCTTCATGCCGACCGCGAAGTGCGCGGGAAATGAGCAGATAAAGGGATATTCGCCGGCCTTCAGGTCCTTGAGCACGATCTCGTCGCTCTTCTTCGGCCCGAGGAGCGCCGTCGCCGCGACCACTTGGGACTTCATCGATTCCGGAATGTAGTCGGTCGCCTTGGCCGTCATCGCCGCCGCGGAAAACGCCGCACCGTCGGTGCCCGGCTTCAGGACCACGAGATTGTGCCCCATCGCCTCTTTCGGCAGGGTGCCATTGTTGACGAGGACTATCTTGATCGTCTCGCCTGCTTTCGCCTCGATGGTCGCGAGGCTGAATTTCATCGTATCGTTCGCGGTGACTTCGATCACGCGGGCCGCCGCCGCGGGAGCTGCGGCCGGGGCCGCTGCCGGAGCGGGTGCTGCCGCCGCCGGGGCAGAAGCGGTTTCCTTCTGGCCGCAACCAGAGAGCGCAACCGCCGCGAGTGAGAGTGTGAGACAGTGGGGGAGTCGGATTTTCATGGCGCGCGAAAGCTGCGAAGCGTCCGGACAACATGCAAACCCGAAGGCAACTTTGCGCGCCGTGCATCCCTCCGACAATTCGCCGCTCCAAGCACTGTTAATATCCCGGCGCGCGTTTTGCTAATACCCCGCGCTGCTCCCTTCGTCTCGGCTGGCCAAAATATGCGCAGCTCACGACAAAAAACGCGGATTATGGCTTGAAATGAACAAGCGTTCGCAAACTCTGCTCCGACTTGGCTGCCCAGCCGCTCCTCCTCTTACCACGACAGCACACATGCGTTTGACCACCCTCCTCCCGACCTACGCCCACTGGGGCCGCGCGGCCCTCGCGATTGGCGGCCTTGCCCTGCTCACGGGCTGTGATCTCAACTTCTGGCGGATGGACGGCCACCAATCGACGATGGTCGTCGACGGCCCCGTTGCTCGCTCCCAACTCGACGTCTTCATGGTGACCGTTTGGGTCACGCTCGCGATCTTCGTGATCGTCGGCGCCGTCCTCGCCTACGCGACGTGGAAATTCCGCGCAAAGTCCGAGGCCGACGAACACGCCGAGACCCCGCCGCAAAGTCACGGCAACCCGATGGTGGAAATCGGCCTGATCGCCGCCTCCGTCTTTGCCCTCGTCATCATCGCCGTCCCGACCCTCAAGGCCATCTGGTTTACCTACGATATTCCCGGCGGTGAGACCCGCCCGCAGCTCGATGCCCTCGTGAAAAAAGGCGAAGCCTATGAAGTGAACGGCATCGGTTACCAGTGGTGGTTCAAATTCGAATACCCCACCGAGCAGATCAACGGCGCCGGCTCGCTCATCACCAGCAACGAGCTCGTGATTCCCGCCGGCCGCCCCGTGCGCATCAATCTCCGCACGATGGATGTGATCCACTCCTTCTGGGTTCCGAAACTCGCCGGCAAGGTCGACATGATCCCGAACCGCGCCAACCACGTGTGGATGCAGGCTGACAAACCCGGCTACTTCTGGGGCCAATGCGCCGAATATTGCGGCGATTCCCACGCCGTCATGCGCTTCCGCGTGATCGCCCTCGCCCCCAAGGAATTCAACGAGTGGCTCGAGGCCCAAAAGCTCCCCGCCCGCGATGTCGCGCCGAAACCCGTCGCCACCGTCGCCCCGAAAGCCCAATTCGCCGCGCTACGCACTTTCAAGCAGAACGAATACGGTTTCACCGACAAATACGCCGCCGAGCCCACACGCAATCCTCTTGAGGCTTGGCGCGACAAACAAAACCCCGAAAAAGGCGAAGACCCTGCGCTCATCGCCAAGGGCAAGGCCCTCTTCACCGCCAAAGCGTGCATCGGCTGCCACTCCATCCGTGGTCATGGCGCCGCCGGCGTTACCGCTCCCGACCTCACCCACATCGGCTCACGTTCCACGATCGCCGGCGGCTTGCTCGAAAACAACTCCGAGCAACTTCGCCGCTGGCTCACCAATCCCGAAGCGGTGAAGCCCGGCAACAAGATGGCCCTCGCCTACGCCCGGACCGACTACTACGGCAAAAAGATCGAAGGCATCTCCCTCACCGCCGAGGACGAAGTCGCTCTGGTCGCCTACCTCGAAAGTCTGAAATAACCGGTCCCCGGTTGTCCGCGCAACGCGACGGTTCTCTTTAAAACACATCTTTACTACACATGGACTTGGCTCACTCCGCTCCCCTCACGAAAGAGGATCACGCCCCTTCGGCGCAGCCCAAACTGCTTTGGGTCCCTACCACCAAGACCGGCCTCATTGGCTGGCTCACCACCGTCGACCATAAGAAGATCGGGTTCCTCTACGGGTTCTTCGCCCTCATCTTCTTCCTCGTCGGCGGCTTTGAGGCGCTGTTGATCCGCGCCCAGCTCATGTTCCCTAACGGCAGCGTGCTGACTGCGCAGCAGTATAACACGATGTTCACGATGCACGGCACGACGATGATCTTCCTCGCCGTCATGCCCCTCTCCGCCGCGTTCTTCAATTTCATCATGCCGCTGCAAATCGGCGCCCGCGACGTCGCCTTCCCCCGCCTGAACGCCTTCTCGCTGTGGACCTTCGTCGCCGGCGCGATCATCCTGAACATCGGCTGGTTCCTCCCGGATTACGTCAACGGCGTCGCCCACGGCGCGCCCGACGGCGGCTGGTTCGGCTACGCTCCCCTCACCTCCAAGACCTACATTCCGAAGCACTCGATCGACTACTGGGTCATGGGTCTCCAGCTCCTCGGCGTCGCCTCCATCGCCGCCTCCCTGAACTTCATCGTCACCATCATCAACATGCGCGCGCCCGGCATGACGATGATGCGCCTCCCGGTCTTCACGTGGATGACGCTCATCACGGCCTTCCTGCTCATCCTTTCGTTCCCCGCCATCACCATCGCGCTCGTCGAGCTCATGATGGACCGCAATTTCCAAACCAGCTTCTTCGAGGTGTCCGGCGGCGGCATGCCGATCCTCTGGCAGCACTTGTTCTGGGTCTTCGGTCACCCCGAGGTCTACATTCTGATCCTCCCGGCGATGGGTATCGTCTCAGAAATTCTCCCGACCTTCTCCCGCAAGCCCCTCTACGGCTACCCGATCGTCGTCTTCTCCGGTGCCTCCATCGGATTCCTCGGTTTCGCTGTCTGGAGCCATCACATGTTCACCACCGGCATGGGCGCGGTCGCCACGGCGGCCTTCTCGCTCCTCACCATGTGCATCGCGGTTCCGACCGGCGTTAAGATGTTCAACTGGATCGGCACCCTCTGGAACGGCCGCATCATGATGCGCACGCCCATGATGTTCGCCCTCGGCTTCGTCTGGATGTTTATGATCGGCGGTTTCTCCGGCGTCATGCACTCGGCCGCACCGGCCGATGCCCAACAGCAAGACTCCTACTTCGTCATCGCTCACTTCCACTACGTGCTCATCGGCGGCTCGATCTTCGCGCTCCTCGCCGGCATCCACTACTGGTTCCCCCTGATGTTCGGCCGCCAGGTCTCCGAGTTCTGGGGCAAGCTCTCCTTCTGGGTCATCTTCATCGGTTTCAACATCACGTTCTTCCCGATGCACTTCCTCGGTCTGAACGGTATGCCCCGCCGCACGTTTACCTACGATGCGAACATGGGTTGGAACACCCCCAACTTCATCGCCACCATCGGCGCCTTCATCCTCGGCATCGGCATTTTCATCTACTTTGTCGTGATGACCTATACCTACCTCAAGGGCCAAAAAGTCGGTCGCGATGTTTGGGATGCTCGCACCCTCGAGTGGAGCCTGCCGAATCCTCCGCCGGAGTATAATTTCCGCGTTATCCCGACCGTCCATGCCCGCGACGCGTGGTGGTATGAAAAACACCACAAGGAAGAGATCGCCAAGGAACAGGCTGAACACGCCAAGGCCGAGGCCGCCCACGGCGGCATCCACATGCCCAACCAGTCCATCTGGCCCTTCGTCGCCAGCTTCGGCCTCCTCATCGTGGGCTTCGGCGCCACCTTCTTCGAATCCGATTGGTCTCCCGGTATTCACGCCAAGCTCGCCACCGTCCTCGTCGGCGGCCTCGTGACGTTCATCGGCATCTATTTCTGGTCCATCGAAGGCAATGCCGGCTACCACTTGCACCTCGACGAACACGGCAACCCCGTCGACGACAAGACGGGCGCACACGGTAAACACTGAGCGCCCGACCGACCTCCCCTTCCACCTCCACCGCTTTTCCACTTCCGAACATGAGCAGCCACGCCGGCACCATCGACCACCACCACGACCCGAGCACCTCGACGGGCATTCCGAACAAGAAGCTCATCATGTGGGCGTTTCTCGCGTCGGATTGCATGTTCTTCGCGACGCTCATTTCGACCCACCTGATTTACCGCCTGCACCCGCCCGCCGGTGGCCTCGATCCGAAGGTCGTCTTTAGCCTAGAGCTCACCTCGTTCTCGACGTTCATTTTGCTCATGTCCTCGCTGATGATGGCCCTCGCCGTCACCGCGATTCAGAAGAACAACGTGAAGAGCTGCCGCTGGTCGCTCCTCGCCACGATCCTCTTCGGCATGATCTTCCTCGGGTGTCAGGTTTATGAGTTCAACCACTTCGTCGTCGAAAAGAAGATGACGCTGTCGAACAGCCTTCTCGGCACGACGTTTTACACCCTCACCGGCACCCACGGCTGTCACGTCGCCATCGGTGTTCTCTGGTTGAGCCTCATGTATGTGCGCTCGTTCAAAGCCACCGCCTCGGTCGACAAGACCGGCGCGTGGTTTGGTAAGAACCTCATCCACGTCGTCGTCCTCCTCGCCGCTCTGCTCCTCTCCCTCAAGGCCACGCTTGGTCTCGTGCACGCTCTCCAAGTCGAGCCTTCGCTCGGCGTGTCGTTCACACAGTTTTTCGTCAATGCGATCGCGCACTTCTTCAAAGCCGAGTTCCTCTCGGTCGCCGGCACGCTCGTCAGCATCGGTATCCTCATCGCGTTTGCCCGCTCCTCCGGTCCGGTCGATTTCGACGAGCGTCATGCAATCGATGTCGAGTCGATGGGCCTCTACTGGCACTTCGTCGACATCGTGTGGATCGTGATCTTCACGGCCGTATACCTGCTCGAATACCTGAAATAATTCTCCTCCCGAATTCTCATGAGCGCTCACGCCCCCACCGCCCACGCCGCGCACGACCACTCGCACGACGTCAGCAAATACCAAATCTACGTCCAGATCGCGATGCTCCTCGCGGTCATCACCGGCGTGGAAATCATCGCCATCTACCTGCCGTTCGCCAAGTGGCTGATCGTGACGACCCTCGTCGTCCTCTCCACCGTGAAGTTCCTGTTCGTCATTTTCTACTTCATGCATCTGCGGTGGGACAAACCGTTCTGCACGATCCTGTTTTTCATCGGCCTCGTCTTGGCCGGCGGCACCATGTGGGCGCTCCTCACGCTGTTTAGCGTCGAGGCTAGCCTCCCGATTCCGACGTCGTAAGCCGTCTCAACCCCGCACAATTGCTTTGCCAGAAAGGCGGCCTCCGGGCCGCCTTTCTTTTTTGCCCATGATCGACTGGACCCACTGGCACAACGAACCCTACCTCGTCGGCGGACTCGTCGTCCTCGGTTGGCTGTGGGCCGTGCTGGCGGGTCCTTGGCGCAGCCGGTTCGCCCCCGCCGGGACGCCATTTCCGCGGGCACAAGCCTGGTGGTTTTACAGCTCGCTCGTCATCTTCTACCTCGCCGTCGGCTCCCCGCTCGACCAGATCGGCGAACGCTTCCTCTTCAGCGCGCACATGCTCCAGCACCAGTTGCTGGTCTATCCGGCCGCCATCTGCTTTCTGCTCGGAGTGCCTGCTTGGATGATCGACCCCCTGCTGGCACGCCCGGCCCTATTGGGCCCGGGAAAATTCTTCACCCACCCCGTCATCTGCGCGCTCATCTACACGCTCGTGGTCAGCATCTGGCACGCCCCGTGGCTCTACGACTGGGCACTCCAGAGCAAAGTGATTCACGTCGGTGAACACGTGATGTTCTTCGGCGCGGCCCTGTTCTACTGGTGGCCGCTCCTCAGCCCTTCGCGCGTGCACCCGCCCACCAGCCACGCCGGCCAGATGCTCTACATGCTCGCGGTGCTGATCGGCATGACCCCGGTCTTTGCCTACATCACGTTTTCCCAGGACATCCTCTACCCCACCTACGAATACGCCCCGCGACTCTTCGCCGATTTTTCCGCCGGTAAAGACCAACTCCTCGCCGGAGTGATGATGAAAACCGCCGGCATGGGCGTCTCGCTCGCCGCCTTCGGCACGAGTTTCTATCGCTGGTTCCAAGCCGGCCAACGCGCCGACGAGCGCAAATAAAAAAGGCGGGACCGCCACAGCGGCACCGCCTCGAATCTGTCCGGCTCCCTCGCGGGAGCGCTCGCCCACGCGTTACGCCGTCGGGGCGGCGGGCATCAGGTCGTCCAGCGAATCGCTCTCGACGCCGATGTCGGCAAAGAGCCACGTCGACAGGTAACGCTCGCTGCTCGATGGGATGACCGCGACGATCTGCTTGCCCTTGTTTTCGGGACGTTTCGCGAGCTGCAATGCCGCCCACACGATCGCGCCCGAAGAAATGCCGATCGGAATGCCGTCGGTTTGATTCACCTGCTTCGAAACCGGACCCGAGTCGGCCTCTTTCACGCGAATCACTTCGTCGTAAATCTTGGTGTTGAGCACGGCCGGCACGAAGCCGGCACCGATACCCTGCAGTTTGTGCGGCCCCGGGGCGCCGCCGCTGAGCACCGGCGAAGCATCGGGCTCCACCGCGATGATCTTAACCGAAGGCTTCCGGGCTTTGAGCACCTCGCCGATGCCGGTGATCGTGCCGCCCGTGCCGATGCCGGCGACGACGAAGTCGACCTTCCCATCGGTGTCGCGCCAGATTTCTTCCGCGGTCGTTTTGCGGTGGATGGCAGGATTCGCGGGATTCGCGAACTGCTGGAGAATCAGGGCGTGCGGGATCTTGGCGGCGAGCTCCTCAGCCTTGGCAATGGCGCCCTTCATGCCCTTCGGTCCTTCGGTGAGGATGAGGCGCGCGCCGAGCACCTTGAGGAGCTTGCGGCGTTCCGTGCTCATCGTCTCGGGCATGGTGAGGATCAGCTTGATGCCCTTGGCCGCCGCGACGAACGCGAGCGCGATGCCCGTGTTGCCGGAAGTCGGCTCGATGAGCACGGTGTCCTTGGTGATTTTGCCGGACTTGATACCGTCATCGATCATGGAGAAGCCGATGCGGTCTTTGACGGACGAGAGCGGATTGAAGAACTCCAACTTGAGGAGGATCTCCGCCTGCGCGCCGTGAGCGGCGGCGGTGCGGTTGAGCCGCACGAGGGGGGTGTTGCCGATAGTTTCGGTGATGTCGTTGTGAATACGGGCCATAGTAGGGGATTAGTTGGACTGACAGCAGAGCAGATCGGAGGGAGTGATACCGGCCCAAACCGTGGCATAATTCGGCGCGAAACGCCAAACGCTAAGACACGCTCGCCGGTTTTTTCTCTGGTCGGCGCCAAAGTGAACCAACAGCTTCCCCGACATGACTTGGCAGATTGCCCTCGTCCTCATGCTGCTTGTGTGCGCGATCGTCGCGTTCGTGTGGGAGAAATTCCCTCCGGACATTGTCGCGCTCACGCTCTTTGTGGTGGTTGTCACCACCGGACTGCTGCCGATCAAAGTGGCGTTTGGCGTGTTTTCGAATCCTGCGCCGATCACGGTCGCCGCCATGTTCGTCCTGAGTGCAGCCCTCGTGCGCTGCGGTGCCCTCGACTATTTGTCCACGGCGCTCGAGCGGGCGGCCGTGCTGCCCTACCCGGTGGTGGTTTTCGTGCTGGTCGCACTCGTGGCCTTCGTCTCGGCCTGGATCAACAACACCCCGGTCGTCGTCGTGTTTGTGCCCGTGGTCCTGAACCTCGCGCGCCGTATGAAACTGCCGGCCTCCAAGTTTCTGATTCCCGTTTCCTTTGCGGCGGTCCTCGGCGGCGTCACCACCCTCATCGGCACCAGCACCAACCTGGTCGCCAACGGCATCTTGCTCGGCCGCGGCGAACCCGGGCTCGAGATGTTCGAACTCGCCTGGGTCGGCGTGCCGATCACGGTGGTCGGAGCGATCTACCTGGCCTTGGCGGGCCAAAAGTTGCTCCCCGCCCGCGAGACGCTCACCTCGATCCTTTCCGAGGAAGAGCGCCGTGAATACCTCACCGAGGCCTACGTGCCGGCAAACTCGCCGTTGATCGGGAAAACCCTCCGCGTGGCGGGTCTCGTCAAAGCGCGAGGGTTCCGGGTGATCGAAATCGTGCGCGACGGCGTCGGCATCGAAATCGATGCCGAAGTCACTCCGCTCGGCGAGGGTGACCGGCTCGTGATCGCGTGCCGTCCGTCGGGAATCGCGCGCGCGCGGGCCACGCCGGGCTTCGACTTCACCGCCGAAGCGGGTCTGGAGCAGATCGCCGCGCACGAGAGTATGGTTTTCGAGGGTGCCGTGGCGCCCAACTCCTCCATCATTGGCCAAAGCGTGAGCGAGTTGAACTTCCGCCAGCGTTTCCGCGTCGTCGTGCTCGCGATTCATCGCTCCGGCCAAAACGTGCGCGAAAAACTCGAGTCCATCCCGCTCCAAATGGGCGACATTCTTTTGATGATGGGCACCGAGCAGGCCGTGAACGGGCTGCGGCGCGGCGACGATGTCATCCTGTTTGACCGCCCGCCGCTGCCTTCGTGGTCGTTGCACAAACGTATTCCGCTCGTGCTGGCGACGATTGCCGGCGTCGTGCTCGGCGAAATTTTCGATGTCATGCCCATCGAGCTCGGAGCGATTGCCGGCGCGGTGTTCCTTTGCGTCACCGGCTGCATCAAACCCAAGGAAGCCTACGAATCGATCGAATGGCAGCTCCTCTTCGTCATCTTCGGCATGTTGGCGCTCGGCCTTGCGATGCAGCACACCGGCGCGGCCGCCTGGATCGCACACAATGTCGTGGCCGGCGTCGATCAGCTCGTCGCCGCACCCCACAAGCCGCTCGTGATGCTGGGCTGCCTCTACTTGGTGACCATGGTGCTCACCGAAATTCTTTCCAACAACGCCGTGGCCGCCCTGATGGTGCCCATCGCTCTCGGGCTGGCTTCCGAAGCGCATATCTCCGCGCGACCGCTGGTGATGGCCGTGATTGTCGCCGCCAGCGCGGCCTTCGCGACGCCCATCGGTTATCAGACCAACACCTACGTCTACGGCATCGGTGGCTATCGTTTCGGCGATTTCCTAAAAATCGGACTGCCCCTCAACGGACTGTGCTTCGCGGTGGCCATGATCGTCATACCGCTGGTCTGGCCGTTTTGATCCGTGCGGAGCCCTCCGGCGAAGCGTCCGGTGCTCGTCGCGGGCACCGGGCCCAGCCGCAAGGCAGCTTTTAGTTCTGCAACAGCTTCAGGACGCTTTGGGGCGTCTGGTTGGCTTGCGCGAGCATCGCCGTGCCGGACTGCACGAGGATGTTGTAGCGGGCGTATTGGGTGGATTCTTCGGCGACATCCACATCGCGGATACGCGAGATGGCGGACGAGAGATTTTCGAATTCGACCTGCAGCGTGGATGAGGCGATCTCCAGGCGGGAGAGCGAGGCGCCGAGCGACGCGCGCTCCGTGGCGATGTGTTGGATCGCGCCGGAGATTTTTGCGGTCGCATCGCTGTCCGTCACAGAAAGCGTGTAAGCACCGGCGCCGTCCTGACCGATGATATCGAGCATGCCACCGGTCCGGAGGTTGGACTCTTTGATGTGCATGTCCTGCCCGACGGCCTGACCGATCGTCACGGGGAGGCCGGTGGCGTTGGGTCCAAATAGGATGAGTCCGTTAAATGCGCCGAGTGGCGAATCGACTCCGGCGGTGCCACCGATCTCGGTCGTGTCGCCACCGACGGTGGCGCGCAGTTGTTCCTGTAGCGCACCGAATTCCTGTTGGTAGAGATCGATGTCGCTGGGGCTCTTGGTGACGTCTTTGGCGAGGATGCCAAGCTCGCTCATGCGCGAGAGAATCTTGGCCATCGCGCCCATGAAGCCGTCGGCCGTCTGCACATACGAGACGGCATTCTGGACGTTGGTGGTCGCGGCTTTGACGCGCTTACCCTGCGCATCGAGCTTTTCGGATACAGCCAGACCGGCGGCGTCGTCGGAGGGGTTGACGATCTTGGAACCGGAGGAGAGGCGGGTGAGCGAGCGGCCGAGCATTTCCTGACTGTGGTTCAGGTTGCGGGCACCGGCGATGGCTTGGATATTGGTGTTGATGACGCTCATGGTCGAAAGGGAGTTGAACGGAAACGATTAGGATTTGACGGGCGCCGACGTGGCCGCGGCGACGGGCTTGGGCGGGAGCGTGGGGAGCGCACCGGGTTTCGGAGCGCGCACGGCGGCGGCATGATTGCTGGCAGCGATCGCGGAAAGGACTTCTTTCCGGAAGATCGCGATGTCACGGGGAGCTTGGATACCGATCTTGACCACGTCGCCTTCGATGCGGGAGATGCGGATCTCAATCGAGTCGCCGATGACGATCGACTCGTTAACTTTACGGGAAAGGACGAGCATGGTGGTAAGTTAGGCTATGCGGGCGACCTGGGCCACCTGCGAGTTTTCGACGAGGGCGTGGTGCGCGCTGTAGCGTGAGTAATTGGAAATCACGAGTTGGCGCCCGATGCGAGTCCGACGATTGACGATAATTGGGCCGATCAGATTCGCGGTGGCCTCGATCGGCGACTGGCGTTGCAGCGTCACGATGTTGAGGACCATGGCTTCCGAGGGTTGGGTGATGCCGAGATTTTCAGCGTCTTCCTCGAAGAGTTCGGGCTCATAGCCGGGGACGATGCCGCCGGGCTCGATGACGATGAAGTGCAGGAAATCGGCCGAATCCGGATCGCACAGCTTCATCCAGAGAAACGGCAGATGGTCGGGGAGGTAGAGCAGTTCGGCCCGTTTGAAGGCGCCGAACCCGATGATGCCCTGAGGGAGGATGATTTCGTTCGCGGGCGGTGTATCGAAATCGGTCGGATAGATATCGGGTAGGACTTTCATAGGAAGCGAGGATGGGTTCAGCGGAGGTAATCGAGCAGGGACACTTTCATGATGTTGGCAGCGGACTGCAGGGCGGCCTGATACGCAGTCTGCGTTTGGTTGAGCTTAACAATGGTGGACGGGAGATCGGCTTCGGTTTCGTCGGAGACGAGCGACTTGAGGCTCAGCGTGCGGTCGGTGAGCTGCGCTTGGGCGGTCTCGATACGGGTCTGCACGCCGCCGTGTTCGGCGATGGAGGAGACGAGCAGATCCTCCGTGACCACGAGGGCCGTCTGGGCGGTGGCAACGGCCGAGGTGCTGTTGACGTTCAGCGCGTCGCGCAGAGCCACGAGCTGGTTGAGGAAATTGCCGATTCCCTGGTTCGTCGAACCATCGGTGGCGACCGTGAGCGTGGTGTTTTCGGAAAGCGGAATCGCGGCGCGATCGGAGTTACCAAGGTAGGCGACCGAGGTGATTTTGCCGTCGGCGCCACGGGTGGCGACAAACGGGGCGGTGCTCACGGCCGTGCCGGCGTAGAGGTAGTCGTTACCGAAGCGGCTGTTCCCGACCTGCACACTTTGTTCGATGAGCTGGTCGAGTTCGGAGGCGTAGGCTTGGGCGGAGGCGGTGCTGATCGCGCCGCCGCCGAGCGTGCCGATCTCGGTGGCGCGGTCGGAGATTTTCTTGATGGCTTGGAGGCCGGAGTAGGAGGCCTTGGTGAGATTGAGCGCGCGATTGGCGTTGCCTTGAAACTGGACGACTTGGCGTTGCTCGGACTCGAGATTGAGCACGCGGCCGACGGCGGCGGGATCGTCCTCGGGTTGGCTGATGCGGAGGCCGGTCGCGACTTGGTTCTGATATTTCGCCTGCTGGGCGCCGAGCTGCTGGATCTGCCGCACGATGCTCTCGGAGACGGTGTGGGTGGCGATGCGCATGGTGAAAAGGGATTAAGCTGCGCAACTCAGGTGCCGAGACGGTTGACGACGCCTTCGAGGAGTTCGTCGATGACGCTGAAGACGCGGGAGGAGGCCTGAAACGCGCGTTGGAACTTCATGAGGTCGGCCATCTCCTCATCGAGGGAAACACCGCTGACAGTGTCGCGTTGGGAGCGCACGAGACGCTCGATGTTGGTCTGGTCGTCGACGCGGGAATTGGCGCCGGCGAGCGCCTGGCCCAGATCGCTGACCGCGTTGCCGTAAAAATTGCCGAGCGTGCCGTCGATGAGGTCGGGGGGCGCGCCCGCGGTGGAAAACTGGCGGTCGGCAATCGCCGCAATGGCGAGGGCGACGGTGTTGTCTCCGGCGGCGCCGCCGTCGCTGGCCTTCAGCGTCACGGTGGTGACGGACGGATCGAGCGAGATGGTGCCGGCGGAAAGTCCGGTGGCGCGGAAAAAATTGCCGGTGGCACCGGTCGGGTTGTAAGCCGTGTTAACGGAGGTGACGAGTTGGCGGGCGAGCAGGTCGAGGTTGCTGCGGATCGTCTGCACGGCGCCGTCGCGCGCAGTGAGCGAGCCTTTGATCGCGCCGGCGGTGAGCGCGACGGCTTGGGCGGGTGAACCGGCGGTGATCTGTGTGCCGTCGAAGGCGACGCTCCCTTGCACCGTGGCGAGATCGACGAGCACGATATCGTCGCCGGCGGAATCTTTCAGGACGACTTGGACTTGGCTGCCGGTGGAGTCGCGCAGCTCGATGGGGAGCTTGGCGGCGAGTTCTTCGAGTTTGGCTTGGCGTTGATCGCGGAGATCGACCGCGGAGCCCGGGGCGGTAATTTCGAAGCGACCGATCTGCCCATTGAGCGCGGCAATGGTGCCGAGGAGCGTGTTGACGGTGCCGACGTCGTTGGCGATCTGCGAATCGAGGTCGGTCTGCACCTGCGCGAGGCGACCATCGGCGCTCTGGAAACGGTCGGAGAGGATCGCGGCGTTTTGGAGCAGAGATTGGCGCGCGCCGACATCGGTGGGGCTGGAGGCGAGGGTTTGGAACGAAGCGAAAAAGCGATCCAGCGAGGCGCCGAGTCCGCTGGCGGAAGCCGAGGTCGCCTCAGTGCCGCCAGTGGCACTGATGGTCTGGCCGAGGCCAGCCTGGGCCCGTTGGTAGCCGGCTTGCTCGGCGTCGAACGAGGATTTGAGCGAGACTTCGCGCATGAGCTGGCGGTCGATGAGCGAGTCGCGGAGTTGTTCCGTGCCGAGGACTTCGAGCCCGAGGCTCTGCACGCCGGTCGGCGTCACGACCGAACCGCGGTCACCGAAGATGACGCGCTGCCGGGCGTAGGACGTGTTGTTCACGTTCGCCAGATTCTTGCCCGAGGTTTCCAGCGCGCGGCCGTGGGCGTTGATCGCCTTCACGGTAGCAGAGAGACTGGAGTAGAGGCCGGACATCTGGATTGGGAATTGGTGATTTTCGATTTTCGATTTTAGCGGGCGGCTAAAACAGAAAGGGAATCGAAGTCGGGGGTGGTGGCGTCGGAGGAAATCGAAAATCTAGAATCGAGAATCGGAAATTCGCTCAGCCGGCGGCGCGGAGCGTCGCGGTGGCGTGGGCGGAGGCGACGGAGAGGCGGCCGCCGGGCGAATACGTTTTCGTGAATGAATTCGGACGGAGGTGGGAGAGGGTTTCCTGGTGCACTTCGACGGCGCGGGTGAGCAGCGTGTGGTTGTGGCGGCTCGTGCGGCGCACGCGGTGGAGGAGCGCGTTGACCTCGTTGATGAGCGCTTCGAGGAGGGGGCGCGCGTCGGACTCGACCAAGGGCAGCAGCGAGCGGAGCGAGGCGGTGGTGGGCTGGCCGTTTTCATCGGCGAAGGCGGCGACGGCCTGCTCGCGGCGGGTGCGGGCTTGGGCGAGGGCGAAGGCGTGGCGCTCGATCTCGTTGGCGAGGTGGAGCACGGTGTTGGCGTCGCGTTCGAAGAGCGCACGCTGTTGCGCTTCGAAGAGGTGCAGGAGCCCGCCGTAGTCGGCGAGTTCTTCGCGGAGACAATCCGCGATGAATTCCCAGGAGGTGGTCGTGGTGATCATGGTAGCGCCTCGGTGGAGGTGTTGCGCGAGGCGGTGGCGGCGGAGAGCCCGCGGGGCGTGAGTTGTTTTTCGAGCATGCGGCCGAGCCCGAGTCCGGGGCCGGAGGTGAGTTGCTGGGCAAATTTGTCGGTGAGCATGTCGCCGTAGACATTCGCGGCGGGGCCGGATTTGTCGGAGCCGAGCATGGAGGTCATCGTCTTGCTAAGGAGCTGGCGGACGAGGATGGCCTCGAATTGCTGAGCGACGGCCTGGCGTTGCACCTCGGGCGAGGCGTTGCGGAGCGCGGCGCCGGAAAGCGGTTGGCGGGCCGACGGGGCCGAGCGCGCGGCGCCGAGTTCGGCGAGTTGCGCGACGGAAGCGGGCGAATTCGGATTGGTGATACCGGCGACGTTCATGGCTCAGTTGATGACGAGCTCGGCCTGGAGTGCGCCGCTGCGTTTGAGCGTTTGGAAAATGGCCATCATCTCGCGGGTGGAAACGCCGAGGGCGTTCAGCGCGGCGGCGAGGCGTTCGATGGTGGGCTGCTCGTCGAAGACGATGAAGCTGCCTTTGCCTTCGTTGACGTCGGTCTGCGTGCTCTGGGTGGCGGTGGTCTGGCCGCCGTTGCTAAACGCGTTGGGCTGGCTAACGCCCTGCTGGCTCGTGACCGTGATAGTGAGCGCGCCGTGAGCGATGGCCACCCGCGAGAGGCGGACAGTGGAGGTGGCGACGATGGTGCCGGTGCGCTCGTTGATGACGATGCGGGCGAGTGTATCGGACGCGCTTTCCACTTGGCCGAGGTCGGCGATGAAGGCCACATCGCGACCGCGATAGGTGCCGGGCAACGTCACGCTCACCGTGGCGGCATCGACGGCGTTGGCGGCGGCGGGCCACTTCGCGTTGATCGCGTCGGCCATACTGGCGGCGGAGGAAAAATCGGGATTGTGCAGGAGGAGGCGGAGTGTGTTGTCGCGCACAAACGTCGCGGGAATCTCGCGCTCGACTATACCGCCGTTGGAGATGCTGCCGACCGTGGGGTGATTTTTCTGCACGGTCGCACCGCCGGCGCCACCGGCACCGCCGAGGAAGCCGCCGATCGCCACGGGGCCTTGCGCCACCGCGTAGACGCGGCCGTCGGCTCCGAGGAGCGGGCTCTGGAGAAGGACGCCGCCTTGGAGCGATTTCGCATCGCCCATCGAGGCGACGTTCACGTCGACTTTGGAACCGGGTTTCAGAAAGGGTCCGATGTCGGCGGTGAGCATGACCGCGGCGACGTTCTTGGCCTTGATATCAGTGGGGCTGAGCGCGAGGCCGTAGCGCTGAAGGGTGTTGGCGACGGCGCGAAGCGTGGCGGTGGCATTGCTATCACCATCGCCGGCGAGACCGACCACGAGGCCGTAGCCGACGAGTTGGTTGTCGCGGCCGCCTTCGACCAGCGCGAGGTCTTTGATCCGGGAGGAGGCGAAGGCGAACGGCGCGAGGAGCGCGGTCGCGAACAAGATTTTTAACATCCGTGTCATGGGAAAATTCCTCACTCAGAACGGGCGGAGCTTTTCGTAGACTTTGGACAACCAACCGCGCTTCTGGGCGTCGGTGAGCGCACCCTCGGCGTAGAACTCGACGCGGGCATCGGCGATGTTGGTGGACTGCACGCTGTTGTCGCGCGCGATGTCGTCTTGGCGGATCATGCCGTGGAGGACGACGTATTGGGTTTCCCCGGAGAAGGTGACGACGCGCACGCCCTGGATGACGAGATTGCCGTTGGGCAACACGTCGGTGACGAGGACGGCGGCGCGGGCGGAGAGGCTCTGGGAGTTGCTCACATCACCGCCGCCGGAGAAGCCGGACTTGCCGGTGGCGGACATGCCGGGGAGCTCGCCGCCGTGTTTCGCGAGGCCGGTGTAGAGGAATTTTGCGATCGTGTCCTCGAGGCTCGATTCGCGGGAGGATTTCTTGCTCTGCGAACTCGAGGCGATGGCGGATTCGGCGACGACGATCGTGACGATGTCGCCCGTCGCAGAGGCCTTGCGGTCGGCATACATGCCGCGCTGCGTGCCGTTGCTCGTCGAGGGCCAGAGGGAATCGGCGCGGGCGAGCGAAGCGCCGCACACGAGCAGGAGCGCGAGAGAAAGGGTGCCAAACTCCAGCGAGTTTGGCCGGTTCGCCGGCGTGAGCGGCAGAATCACACGAGTCTGTGGCTCAGGCACGGGGAGCTTAAAAGCGGACTTGAACACGGTTTTCATCGACGACAACGGCGGCGAAATTTTTGAGCGAAACGGGATTGCGAACGGTGACGGTGTCGCCCTGCGCGCCGCTTTCCATGGCGAGGGCTTTCATCGTGACGAGGAGCTGACCGGAGTTGGCGGAGACTTCGACGACGTCGCCTTTTTTCACGAGCGGGCGGCGGGTGATGTCACGCCAGGTAAGCATGCGACCGGCCGAGACGGCGCGGGCGAAGATGAACGAGCGATCCCCGACCGCGGCCGGCAGCGCCTCGCGTTCGCGGAAGAGATCGACGCGGCGGGCTTCTAGTGCAGCCGGATCAAACGTGGTGCCCACCGTGAGCGGCTGGCGGGCCGCCCAGACATCGCGCCAGAGAGAGGCGCGGAGCACGAGCGCGGCATCCGCCGTGGAGCTGACAACCTTGCCGTCGGCGATGATGCGGATGCGGACCAGCATCGAGGAAGACGGCACCGAGGGATACTCGAGGACGGCCACATCCCAAGCCGTGGCGCTGCGAGCGGGTGACGTCCAGGGGCGGAGCAGATCGAGTTGGAGTTCGCCCTCGAGATTGAAGTGCGTGGCGAGATCGCGGGCGACCGCGGCGACCAACTGATCGCGGGTGAGCGGCGTCGCCTCGGCCTCGGCGGACCGGAGCGCGGCGGTCGCAGCGAGCGTGCAGATAAAAAGGGAGATGAGTCGGAGCGAGCGCATCGGTATCAGCGTTTCATGTTCGCGATATTCTGGAGCATCTCGTCGGAAGTCTGGATCGACTTGCTGTTAATCTCATAGGCGCGCTGGGCGACGATCAGGTTCACCATCTCTTCGACGATGTTCACGTTGGAGGATTCGATGTAGCCTTGGATCGTGCTGCCGAAGCCGAGTTCGCCGGGTTGGCCGAGCTCGGGAGTGCCGCTGGCGGCAGTCTCTTCGTAAAGATTGCCGCCGAGGCTGCGGAGGCCGGCGGGATTGGCGAAGCGCGCGAGCGACAGACGAAAACTGGTGGTGCCGGTCGTCGTCTGCACAGTGACTTGGCCGTTTTCCGAAATCGCCACGGAGTTGGCGCCGGGCGGAATCGGCTGAAAGCCACTGAGCACCGGCAGACCGTCGACCGTGACGACCTGCCCCTGGGCGTTCAGCTTGAACGAGCCGTCGCGGGTGAAACCGATGGTGCCGTCGGGGCGTTGAATCTCGAAGAAGCCGTCGCCTTGGATCGCGACATCGAGTTTTTCTCCGGTGGCGTTGAGTTGGCCTTGCGTGAACACTTTCGAGGTCGCCGCGACGCGGGAGCCGTTGCCGACTTCGACGCCGGTGGGGACGAGATTGCCGCCGCCGGAATCGGTGCCGGATGCGCGGGTGGGCTTCTGGTAGAGCAGATCTTGGAACTCGATCTTGCTGCGCTTGAAGCCGGGAGTGTTCACGTTCGCGAGGTTGTTCGCGATGGTGTTCAGGTTGAGTTGCTGCGCCTCCATGCCGGTGGCGGCCGAGTAGAGTGAAAGATTCATGTGAGGAGGGAGCTGAAGGCTGCGGAGGCGGACAGCTCACCGCTCGCGACTGGGGCCGGCCCGACCCCATATCGGGCTCGGCCATGCAGTCGTGATTCTAGCGGTTGTCTGTCTGGGGAATTCATGGTGACGGGTCGGCTCAGCCGAGGGCGTCGAGGGTTTTCTGCATCTGGTCGTCGACCGTGCTGATGATCTTCTGATTGGCCTCGTAGGCGCGGGAGATCAGGACGAGATCGACCATTTCGCGGAGCGGAGTGACGTTGCTGCCCTCGAGGTAACCCTGGAGGAGCTCGGGCTCGTCGACCGTCTCGGGCTTCATGTTGTCCGGCGCGGTGAAGAAACCGCCGGCGATCGGGATGAGCCGGGAGTTGTCGGCGAATTTCTGCACCGAGAGTTTACCGAGGGCCGTGGTGCCCTGAAAGAGCGTGCCGTCTTGATTGATAGCGACCTTGCCGCCGCCCGGGAGGAGCACGATCGGTGCGCCGGCGTCGCTCATCACTTCGTCGCCACTGGAGGTGACGAGCGTGCGGTCCGGGCGCATGCGAAACTCGCCGCTGCGGGTGTAAACTTTCGAGCCATCCGGACGCTGAATCTCGAAGAAGCCGTCGCCCTGAATCGAGGCATCGAGCTCGCGACGGGTCGGCTGCGTTTCGCCGGCGACGAAATTGATCCCCGAGTTTATCTTCGGAAACAACGTGGGCATGCTGCCTTGATGACCGATGCGCGCGCGTGGGTCGGACATGAGCTCACCGGCCGCCTGGGTGGAGAAACTGATCGTGCGCTTCCGATAACCCGCCGTCTGACTCGAAGTGATGTTTTGAGACACGGAGTCCTGCCAACGCTCCAAGGCGGAGAGGGCTGAGGCACTTTGATAGAGTCCGATGTTCATCTTCGCAGTCTCTTAAGCCAACCGTGTGCCGCCATGGTTTCAGTTCACGCAAGTCCCTGTTCTTCCGTGAACTAAACTTTTTCAAAAACTTTAGGAAAATTTTGCACGCGGCTGTGTTTTGTAGGCCGGCAGCTTTTGCCGAGCGGCGCTGGCGATTGAAAACGTCGCCTTCGGGGCCGTTGCCTTGCGGGGTTCGCGGCGTCTTCTTCGTCCCACTCACCTACTATCTACCGTGAAGCCCGGCATCTCCCGCACCCTCGCCATCCTCGCCGCCATCATGCTCGGCGCGCTCGTGCCACAGGCGCATGCCGGGGCCTGGCTCGTGCGATGGCTCGTGATCGGGATGCTCTTCGTCGTGTTTTTGCAGACCCGGCTCACGCGCGAGTCCCTGCACCGCAGCCACGCCGTGCTGCTGATCGCGAATTTCGCGATCGGCGCCGCCGCGTGGGGCGTCGGCTGGCTCGTCGGCGGACGCGAGGTGGCGCTCGCGGCGTTTTTCTGCGGCATCACGCCCACGGCGACGGCCGCACCGGTCATCACGAGTTTTCTCGGCGGGCGCGTGAGTTACGTCGTCGCGGCCTTCATGTTGTCGAACCTCATCGTGGCCGCGCTGCTGCCCGCCATGCTCCCCGTCGTGCTCGGGCGGGCGACGCCCGATGCGTTTGCCGAAGTCACGCGTAGCGTCGGCGGCCTCGTCTTCGCCCCCCTCGCGCTCGCCTGGATCGTGCGCCGCCTCCATCCCGACGCCGCGCTCTGGCCGAAGCGCCTCGGCAACGTGACCTTCGGAGCGTGGGTGACCGCGATTTTCCTCATCACCGCCAACGCCTCGGAATTTCTCCGCCACCAATCCGCCCTGCCGCGCACCGTGATCCTCGAAGTCGCGGTCGTATCCCTCGCGATCTGCGTCGTGAATTTCACGCTGGGCCGGCTCATCGGCGGGCGCAACTACGCCGCCGAAGCCAGCCAGTCCCTCGGTCAGAAAAACACGACCTTCACGATCTATCTCGCAATGACCTACGCGAACCCACTCGTGGCGCTAGGCCCCACGTTCTACGTGCTCTGGCACAATCTCTGGAACTCGTGGCAACTCCACCGTCACCACCGGCGAGCCGGGCCACCCAGCTAGCCACTCGCGGCCAAACCGGAGCAGCGCGACGCCCGCACTCACTCACGCACCTACTCAGAGCGGACGCACCCAGATATTCCGCAGGCGATCCGGCACGGAGTTCTTGTGATCTTGGAAACGGAACGGCGCCGAGGAGGGAAACACCCCGGTGTAGCTCGTCGCCTTCTTGTGGAGGGTCGGCCCGAGAATCGTGGTGTTATTCTGCACCACGATGCCGTTGAGGATCGTCGTGATCCGGGCGGGCTCGACAACCTTGCCGGCTTCGAGGCGCGGCGCGGTGAAGATGATATCGTAGGTCTGCCACTCGCCGGCCGGACGCACCGCATTCACGAGCGGCGGGGTTTGCCCGTAGACGCTGCCCGCCATCCCGTCGGCGTAGGTCAGGTTGTTTTCGCAATCGAGGATCTGGGTCTCGTAGCGATCCATAAAAAAGATGCCGGCATTGCCCTTCTTCTGGGATTTGCCCTCGGTTTTCGGATCGGTTTTCCATTCGAGGTGGAGCTGGCAGCTCGCGAAACTCGCCTTGGTCCAAACGTCGCCGCCGTTCACGATTAGCTCGCCGTTTTCGATCTTCCACGGACAGGGCACACCGGCCTTGCCGACAAACTGATCCGTGCTCTTCCCGTCAAACAGCACGATGGCGTCCACCGGGGCATCCGCCGCGGTGCGGCCCGGTTTCACCGCCGCCGGACGCGGACGGTCGATATCATGCACTTTCCACTTACCGCCTTCGACGATCAGCGGCGTGTCCGCATAGCCGATGGGATAAGGATCGGCCTTGGTTTTGGTTTCGGCAGCGACCGCGGAGGCGGCTGCAAACGTGAAGAGCACGGCGACGAGTTTCATGGAGGTGGAGGGGGCGAGTTTGCCAATTCGCGAAGCGACCATGCATGAAGCCCTCCGCACGCCTGTTGGCAACAGCGCTTTGCAGCGCGCCAGCATCGCGGGTGACGCAGACGATTTCGTTGCGCTCCCCCACCCACCCGCACTGCGCATTTCTTTCGATGGACTCCGGCAAAAAATGCGCGGAATTTGCCGGCGTCCGAGATTGCCCACCGCACTGGCCCGACCTTTGCTAAAAGTCCTCGCGCGCACGCCGCCACCTCCTCCCGACATCCGCTCCCTCACTCATGCCTTCCCTCGCCGCCACCTCTGCGTCTGTCGACTCCGACGGCCAACTCCTCGCCTACCTCAACTTGAAACTCCGCGAGATCGGCCAACCCGGCGTGCCCCTCGCCGCCGGCGCCGCGGACGGCCTCGCCCCCCTCGTCGACCATTTTCTCGCCATCAGTCGGGAAAAAGACCGCGTCCTCACGCGTCATCTCTGCCCCGTCGACCAGCGTATCCAGAACTTCCTCTACGATTACCTCGACGGCCAAGCCGAGGCCCCGCGCGTTCCCGCCACCACTCTAGTTCTCGACCGCCCCAGCCTCGCCCGCGTGCTCTCGCTCCCGCCCGGTCGCGATTCCCATCAGAGCGACATCCTTTCCTCGTTCCGCGTTCGCCAAGGCGTCCTGCACAACCCCCGCTCCGACCGTCGCACGACGTCGGGCATCTTCCACGTCACCGAAGGCGGCCTTCCGATCCCCGACGACAAGAAAGCCGTGCCGCCCGCCGTGTTCGCCCGGCTGCTCACGCACGCGTTCAATCCCCCTGCGGAATTTCTACGTCTCCCCTTCACAGCCGGCGCCGCGCAGCCCGCCGAGTGCTTCGTCTCACTCTATTTGCGCCCGGTCGTGTGTCCCGCCGTGCCCGGCTTCACGCCCCAACGCGCCATGGAGACGCGTTTCTTCATCCCCGGCGCGCTCGTCGCCAATCTCGATTTCATCGAGCGCATCTTCGGCAACGCCGGTGACCCGCACTTGCCGGAAAACGACGCCGCCCTCGATCCGCAGACGTGGTCCGGCCACACCGGCTGCATCATCGTCGCCCCGCATCTCGGCCGCCTCACCAAGATGGAGCTCGGCCTCCCGCACGTCGACGCCGCCACCCCGCGCCAAATCCGCGACGGCATGTGCTGGAAAAAGCCCGAGGAGCTCTACAACGACGGCTCCGCGTTCAAACTCACCGCGCGCGACGCCTCGGGCACGATCGTCACCTTCATTTCCGACAACTATTTCGGCTACTGCAAAAAAGAGGTGAAGACCCAGCTCAGCTACGCCGCCAACCTCCTCGGCCGTTGCGAGGAAGAGCACGCCGGCGGCGCCATCGTCTTCCCAAGCTACGATCTCGGCGAAGATTTCCAGCTCAGCAAACACCTCCACATCGTCGACCACACGTTTGCCGAAGCCCTCGGCCAGCTCGGCGACCGCGCCGTGCTCCAGACCGGCGGCTGGGCGCGCGACCGACACTTTCCCGATATCTGCTACGTGCCCGACGGCGCGTATTTCGATCTCCGCAAGCAGCGCATCACGTGGCCCACACCCGCCGAGGCCTCCCTCGCCGAAGCCCGCAACGCCGTCGCTCCCGAGCACACCATCAAGCTCCTGCCCGGCCAGACCTACGTCCTCCCTTCCGGCTACAAGATCGACATGGTGAAACCCGACGAGGGTCGCCGCTGGCGCCTCCGTGGCACCACCGCCGAGGGCGTCCTCTGCCACAAGCCGTGCACCGTTTCCGGCGGCGGCAAATCCGAGATTTCCAAATCCATCGCCGACGCCGAATTCACCGGCCCGGTTTTTATCAACGATTTCGCCAGCGACTCCGGCCTCGTCGATTCGATCCTCTTCCGCGAATACGGCCACCGCTTCCGCGACCCTGCGCGCAACAAGACCCACGGCCGCCCGCTCCTCAGCGCCGAACGTTCCCTCGGTTCCGTCGTCAAACTCCTCAGTTGGAATCCCGACTACACCGACGAATACAACGAGTGGCTCGGCACCATCCCGCGCTACATCCGCGACATCGTTCTCATCATCAAGCGCGCCTACAAACCCGAGTGGGGCACCGACTGGCGCCGTCACTACAGCGTCGATACGATTAACGGCCGCCCCGGCAACGAACTGAAGTATCACCGCGAAAAAATTCTCACGCACTACCTCCGCGTCGGCTTCACGCCCGACGGCAGTTGGCGCACGTTTACCCTGCGCAAAGATTTTCTCCCTGCCGTCAAGATTCAGGCCGAAGACGACATCACCGCCTCCGTCGTCGTGCCCCGCGCCGCCCTCACCGGCCTGCCCGCCGCCACCAAAGGCGACGCTTCGCTAAAATTCGTCCACAACTGCGAGTTTCAACTCTTCCAGCGCCCCGACGACGCCATCGTGCGCGGCTACGACAAACGCACCGAACGCGATTTCTCCCGCCCAGGAAATTTCTTCTCCAACTACGAGCCGCTCTCCCGCGCCAACGCTCAGGACATCGTCGAAGCCACCCTCGGCTTCGATGCATTCACCGACCCCGTGCGGGCCATCTTCCGCGCCTTCGTCGAGACCGGTGGCCCCGCCTACCTCGCCTCCCCTGCCCACCCGCGCATCGTCGACGGCAAACCCTCGAAAAATCCGCGCTACCTCCAAAACCGCCCGGACCTCGAAGACCCGCGCACCACCTATCTATCGCTCACGGGCGCACAGCTCTACCGCCGCATTCCCGCCGGCGGCTCCGTCCCCTTCCCCGTCGGCGCCGTTCTCATGGGCCGCCGCCAGAATCCCCCCGAGCCCGGCGTGCGCGCCCTCTGCGTCTACGGCCCGATTCACTATCAAGAGTTGCCCGAGGCCTTCATGGATTTGATCGCCAGCCTCACCGGCAAATCCCCCTCGACCACCGGCGCCGGCTCCGAAGGCGCCCTCACCAAGGGCCCCTTCAACGCCCTCCCGCCCATCCACGATCTCAACGCGGCCTTCGTTTCGTTCGCCCTCACCGATCTGCCGATCTTCTGCTCCGCCGCCGGCTGGGTCGGCCCGAAATACCGCGTCGATCACGACATCTCGCTGCTCATACCCGAGCTCTGGTGCCGCATGTCCCCCGAGGAACGCACGCCAAAATTCCTCATCGCCAACGGCTACCTCGAACGCTGCGCCGATTGGTCGCACGATCACCAACCCGTCCTCGCGAGCCGTCTCGGTTGGCGCATCACCGATAGCTTTGTGCGCACGTTCTGCGGCCGCATCCTCGGCAATCCCAACACGCTCTTCGGCGAGCCCCTCCTCCGCCCTGAGAAACAAGATCCCGCGATCTTCGCCGACGGTATGGAAAACATCGTCACCGCCATGCGCTCCGCCGCGACGAGCTACTTCGCCGACGGCTCCATTGAGCAAGCCATCCCGCCGCTTCGCGCTCTCCTGCACCTCATGCGCGACGGCACATGGGAAGGCCGCGGCGCCAACGCCCCGGAATTCCGCGCCCTCTTCACCCGCGAGGCCGTCCTCGCGAGCGACTGGTATCGCGCCCGCCTCGCCGCGCAGCAGCAGCGCGACGCCCGCCACTGGGAAACGCAGGCCGGCTACCTCGAAAAATTCCTCGCCCGCACCAACTACGCCGACATCGCCGCAAAACTCGGCATCGCCGGGCGCCTCGCCGCCACCGAAGCCGCCGCCGCCGCCACGCGCGCTCCCGGCTACCTCGAATCCCTCGCAGGCACCCTCGGCGTCGACCCCGCGCTGGTCGCCAAGTAAGCAAACCGCCCACACGCACCGCCGTTCCTGCCCAGCAGAGCGGCGATTCTCCAACCGCCGACCTGCACGTTGAGGGCGCTTGAAAAGCGCCCATCCGTCGCCCCCGCCCCCAACCGTTTTGGGATGGAGTGCCGCGCTCCATCGCCGCAGCGTCGCCCTCCTCACACGCCGCCACCACGCACGCCACCGCATGATCACCTGCAAGAAAACTTACACCGATATTCCGTGGGCGCATCGGCAACACCGCCACGACGGCCACTGTGCATTTATCCACGGCCACAACTGGTCGATCACAATCACCTTCGGCTGCCATGCCACCGACGAAAACGGCTTCGTCGTCGACTTCGGCAAACTCAAGTTTCTCGAGCAGTGGATCGACACCCACCTCGACCACGCCTGCGTCTTCAGCGACGAAGACCCGCAGCGCGCCGCCCTCCTCGCCGTTGGCGGCTCCGCCCTCTGGAAAGCCTACGTCGTGAAAAACTGCTCGTGCGAAGGCATGGCGCAGCACCTCTTCGAAGTCTTCACCCCGCTCGTCAAATCCGCCTCTCACGATCGCGCGTTCATCACGTCCGTCGAGGTGGTCGAAGACTCGAAAAACTCCGCGACCTACGCCCCGGACCGTAAGTAGGCCCGCGTCACTCCATCATCACCCGCGCCGCGATGAGCGCGACGACAAGCGCCACCGCGATGACCGCCATCGCAATGGCCAACCCGTTTTTTTGGTGCGCGTCGGCTTCGGCGCGGAGAGCTTTGCGATGGTGACGTGACATACCCGCACTATCGCCCAAACCGCTCCAACGGTCTCCGCATCGTTTGTCCGAGTTATGCCATTCCTGCGCGCGCGCTCCCCAATGATCTCGGAGCTAACGCCTCAATTTCCACGTAAACCGGCAGAGCCTCAAAGTTTCATGCCAGCGCCGACCTCCACGCCTCCGTCAATCTCTCTGATTGAGATGTGGAGGCCGTGCCGACTGAAATTAAATCGGCTTTTCGCGCCCATCCTAGGTAAAGGGCCGCGCGAGGACCTACTGGTGAGGTCTTGAGGGGAACCAATACGAAGGTCGCAATGGTCACCAATGAGAGCGGAACTACGAGGCGGCGGCGAGAGGTTGCCACATCCGAGGGGTGAGGAAGTGGAGGTCGTCGCGGTTGGTCATTCGGGGCAAGCGGGTAAGGATATCCTTCAGGTAGGCCAGCGGATCCTTGCCGTGGCGCTGGCACGAGACGATCAAGGAGTAGAGGATGGCCGAGCGCTGTCCGGCGTCGGGATGACCGATAAACAACCAGTTTTTCTTGCCGATGCACGAGGGCCGGATCGCGTTTTCGACCAGGTTATTGTCGAGGCGACTCTCGCCGTGGTGCAGATGAGCGGTCAGGGGAGCCCATTGTCCAAGCAGATAGTCACAGGCTTTGCCGAGCGTCGACTTGGGCAACACCCGCTGCCGCGCCCAAAGGGCGAGGCGCTTCAGGCTGCCCATCGTCCGGGCGAGCCCCGCGGGCTCGGCCCGCGCTTTGGCTCGCCGGGCCGGCGTCATCTGCTGTTCGTCCCAGGATCGTTCACGCAGATACATTCGGCCAATCAAGCGCAACGCCGCCTTCGCCACTCGAGGATGTTCTTGCTGCGCCTCGAAGAACCGACGCCGAGCGTGGGCCCAGCAGCCCAGCCAGACGACCGCGGGGTGCGACCGCGCATACGCGCCATAGTCGGGTAAGGACGCGTCATCACTGACGCGTCCTTACCCGACTATCCGGCCTACGTGCGCACGCACGCCGGCGTCGAGTGGGTCGGCTGCTGGGCGCACGCCAGGAGACGTTTTTTCGAAGCGGCCGCCGAACGGCCGAAAACCGCCGAGCGCGTCCTGCGCTTGATCGGCCGACTTTACGCGCTCGAGCGCTCATGGGACGAAGCCAACGTCGGCGAGCAACGAGCGGCGCTGCGCCAAGCACACTTCGCCCAACCGCTGGCGCGACTCCGCCGTCTCGTCACGGCGCTCCAAGCGCGCGTGCTCCCCAAGTCCGGCCTCGGCCAAGCCTGCTCCTACCTGCTCGGCCATTGGACTCCGCTGAGCGCGCACCTGCGCCACAGCCACACCAAGCTCGACACCAACTCCGTCGAGAATGCCATCCGCCCGAGCAAACTCGGCGCCAAGAACTGGCTCTTCGTCGGCCACCCCGACGCCGGTGACCGCCCCGCGGTGATCTACTCGCTCGTCGTTTCCTGCCAGCGTCACGGCCACAATCCCCACGATTACCTGCGCGATGTCCTCAGCCGCGTGCCGGCCATGACCACCGCCGACGACCTCCGCCCGCTCCTGCCCTCGCACTGGAAACCGCGGACGATTGCTGTATCGTCACTCTCGTAGTTACAAGACATCTGGATCGCCTCGCGCTCGTTTCCGTAATTACTCTGTCCGTCAAGGGGGCACCCGCGGCTCCGTATACGGTCATTTAACATCCTAGATGGTAAGCAAACGAATCAGTTCTCCAAATTTAAGGCATTCTCTGACGAATTTCATGCTCGGTGTTAGCACTGACCGGCGACTACCGCGGCGAACACCTCTTCTGCCTGCGCCAAGAGTACGTCGGCTATCAGTTCCTGCAAAACAAATCGCCGAACTCGGCCGCCGGTTGACAACACTGGCCCCGCCCGCATCCACCAGTCCGGCCGCCGTGCCTTCATTCAACCTCCTCCCAACGCCCGCCTCAGCGTGAAGTCTCTTGAGAGAAGGAGGAAACTCAGGGATCTAAGCGTTCCCTTGATGCTTATCCCCTAGCGTCTAGATATCCGTGCCAAATACTGTTATTTCCCGATAGGGGGTAATGGCGGGGGCGGGGGCATCCGCGTAAGGGAACTATCCGCCGCACGGCGAGAGATCATTTCTGTGGTTCGTTGTATTTCAAACTCGGCATTACGCTTGGCCACCTTTGCAAGTTCCACCTGCTTCGCGAGGTCGAAAGCCTCACGATTTGTTTTGTCCTTAGCCTTACGAAGGGCTTCCAAGTCACTTTCAAGTTTCGCGACCTCTTTGGCCGCTTTGTCGCCTTCGGCAAGGGCTTTGTCCGTGGCGTCCTTCACTTCTTTGTCAGCCGCAGCCAACTTCGCCAACTTGGCGGCTTCTTTGTCAGCGTCCTCCTTCTCACGAGCCTTCTGGCGCTCTTTCGCATCAATCGCGGCCTTACGCTCAGCATCCGCTTTTTTTTGCGCTTTTTCAGCTTCCTGCTTTTTAACGAGTTCGACACGAACTTTGTCACGAGCCTCAGCTTCTTTCTGGTAGCTAAAGAAGAACACAAGGAAAGCGCCCAGCATAATACCGGGGAAAATTAGATACATCCACTTTTTCATCGATAAGGTGATTTAGGATTATTTCTTAGTAGCAGCTGCTGCGGCAGCTTTGGCGGCTCTGGCCGCAGCTTCGGCGGCCTCGTCGGCTGCTTTAATTCGATTCAGAACAGTTTCTAGGCTGCGGACGTTTTCCTCGGCCTTCTTTACATATTCGCGCTGAAAAGTGATTTCGTCGGTTGATCGGGTCTTTTCGGCATTGATCTTCTTAATCTCTTTCTCCTCTTCATCGATCTCCTTTTTCAGCCGCTTGACCTGCTGCTCCAGTTTGTCAGCTTCACGCTGTGCACGAAACTTTGCTTGCATGGCCTTTTCACGCATTTCCTTGTCTGCGGCGTCTTTGATTTCCTTGGCTGCCTTTTCCTGTTTACGTTTCTCCTGCGCAGCCAAGGCGTCCTTAACGGCCTTTTCGCGTGAACGGGCGTCAGAGTCCAACTTTGCCTGAATATCGGCACGGACCTTTGCTTCGGAGGCAGCTAGTCTGGCTTCATGTCCAGAACTATACTGCCAATAAACCACACCGAAAATCACGAGTCCGATCAGCGGCGGGAAAAAATAGACGTATTTCTTCTTCATTGGTAAATAATTAAGCTAGAAAAGTAAGAGTCAGGGTTTCTTAGGTTGTTTTGCTTGTTTCGCTAACTCTCGCTCAGTGATCGCGGCCTGAATGGCATCTTTAAGTCGGCCAAGATAGGCATCTTGCTTGGCGTCCTTGAAGCCCTCTGCCGCGACAATCGCACTCATTGCTTCATCGAAATCTTCAAGTTCATACGAAACGTTCGCCAACAAGGTGTGAACTGCATGGGGGCGATCAAGACCACCTTTTCGGAGCGCATCCTTATAGTGCCGGCGTGCATCTTTCATCTTTTCCTCTTGGCGGTAAATTTCACCAATCTGGAGATCGAATTGACCATTGTTGGGAAATCGCTGTGAGGCTTCCTTGAGGACGTTTAGGGCATCTATGGTCCGATTAATTTGAAGGTAGTAATAACCAAGGTAGACCCAATTCTTCGCGTCGTTCTCAATTGAACCATCCTTCAGCCCTTTATAGAGGAGGTCGGTTGCCTTACCAAACTGATTTACTTGGATGTAAAGGCTAACCAAGTTGAAGTTATCCTTCGGCGTGTTCATGAAACCCAGCGCTTGAGCACGTTCAACAGTGTTAATGGCACGGACGAAGTGAGGGCGGGAAGTGGACTCGTCGCTGCCCTTCTCCGAAGCAAGATTGAGGTAAGTGGCCCACAACTGCGGCCAGTAGTCTTTCTTGGTGGGAAATTGTTTTACAATCATCTCCAATACTTCAGCCGCACGAACCACGTCATTCTCCTGCTGGAGGATGGCTAATAGGAGGAAGTAAAGTTGCTCTTTGGGACGGATGGATGTGAGAAAGAGTTTGTCGACTTCTGAGCGGGCCTGCTTAAGGAGCTCGCGATTCACGTTTTTGGGATCGGAGACGGCTTGTTGGAGCAAGATCGTCGCATAGAAGGCACTAATTTCAGGCGTCGCCTTCGGCGTATCCTTTAACCAACGTTTAAAGTAGTCAGCGGCTTTGCTAAGATACTGTTGCTGAAGAGCAGGAACCTTGATCGTTGTGGCCTCCTGATAGCTCACCTGCGCCAAAAAAAGGAGCATTTCGAGAGTCTTAGATTTGTCGAAATACTCATGCGCATCGGATAACTTGAGCGAAACCTCCATAGTCTCGATCGCCTTGGACCACTGGTCTTTACCTGCAAGTAGGCGCGCGCGCATATCCTGAATATAGGCCAAATCGTAGCTCGTCGGTCCAACGGTCGGGACCAACCCTTCCAAGAGTGCGATCATTCCGTCCCAATTCTTCGCATCCTGAAGGGGTTTTAGTTTCTGGAATTCAGCACTGACCTTCTCGTTTAGACTTGGACGTGGTCGCTGCGATGCCGGGGCCTGCGCTGCCGCGTCGACGATCCCCAGAGAAAGTCCAAGCACGAGCACGAGGGTGCCCTTGACATGGCGAAGGCGGGGGAAGAGAGATTTTGGATTTGAGGCAGTCACGGAATGAATTAGTCCTCGTTAAGGGTGAAGACAATGGGAACCTGCATGTGTGTATTGACTGGGCGCCCACCCTTACGCCCGGCCTTGAACTTCCACTTAGAAACCGCTTGGACCGCGGCCGACTCAAATTCTCGTTGAGACATCTTGATCGCAAAAGCGTTTTGGACATCTCCGTTGGCGTCCACGATGAAATCTACGACGACTTCACCCGCTATTCCGGCGCGACGCATTTCAAAGGGATAGGTTGGACGGCCCTGAAGACGAGGAACGGGCTGATTATCCAACATCGAAGGGTCAAAAACCGTTTGTCCCTTAAAATGTGAAGTATCTCGATCACCGGGAATTGTCAAAACCCCGACCGCAGGCTTCATTCCCTCGGGCGGTGGCGGTTGAACCTTTTGGACGAAGGAGGTATCGGTCACTATTTGAGGAACGTCAGTAAGCATGGGTGGCGCCAGATCGAGCGGTTTGATCGGCTCATCAGTTGCCTCGACCTTTTCCGGTTCATCGGGCTCTAGCTTGGGCATTTCCATCAGTTGAACCTTAGGCGCCTCCTGAACGACTGGCTTTGGCTTCGGTTTGAATTTAATTAACTTTTCGCCAAAGAATATACCTCCGTGAATCACGGCGGACAAAAAAATGCCGAGTATAAGATCGCGTCTCATGGTGTTAGGCCCGGATTAACGGCCGGTTGGCTGCACTGTTGTTTGAACGGAGACTTGGGTGATTCCGGCTTTTCGAACTTCATCGAGAGCCAAGACCGCCGCTCCGAAACGGGCTTTGCTATCGCCCTGAATCAAAACGCGTGGATTGGATTCACGATTTTTGTAGTCGGCTAGACGTGGAGCGATTTCGCTTACTGTGATTAGCTCAGGCGCCGTCGAAACCCCCTGCTTCCAATAGCAATTCCCTTGATCTGAAACCTGAAGGTAAACAGTTGGATCGTTCGGATTCGGCTGGCTGGCCGGGTTAGCCACAGGCAAATCAACCGGTAGCGAAGAAATCTTGTTCAAGGATAACGTGAAGAGAACGAAGGTCGCCAAGAGAAAGAAGATAACGTCAATGAGCGGGATAATCTCAATACGCGCTTTCTTCTTACCCTCTTCTGCTTTGGAACTTGATCCGGCCATGTGCGGTGATGTTTGGAGGTTGTGATGACCGCGGGTCGTTAGCGACCTGTGGAACGGACCTGTGTCTCGATAAATATCTTCTTGAATCCGGCCTTACGAGCTTCGTCGAACACGTAAATTGCCTGATTAAACGGGGCATTATCGTCGCCGTTGATCAAGATTCTTCCCTCAGGATTGAGAGTGTAGAATGCTTTCAGACGATTCAGGAAGTCATTGAGTTCAACGAACTCCTTGTCCCAAGCCAAACTGCCCTGTTCCGTGACAGAGACCGTCGCAGTGCCTGCCGTATCGCGCTCCTGGCCACTGTCAGCTTGGGGCAGCACAACTGGAACGCCCTGCGGAGTATTCAGCGAAAGCGTGAACAGAACGAAGGTTGCGAGCAAAAAGAAGATTACATCGATGAGAGGGATGATCTCAATACGTGCCTTCTTTTTTCCGCCGCTGTTACCGCCTGATGATCCGGCCATGGTGGAGAGGAGCTAGAGTGATTACAATTTGACTTCGCTAATGACGCGAAGTTAGCGGGCGAAGGGAGCGTGGGTCTCAGACTTCTTCAGGAGAATTTCAAGTGCGTGCGAAGCGTCAGCTACATCCTGTTTAGCCTGCTCGGTGCGGGCATTCAAATAATTGAAAGGAAACAGGGCCATGATCGCGATGAGAAGACCACACGCGGTTGCAATCAGCGCTTCGGCCACGCCACCCGTGATTGTTCCGGCCGCAGATGCAAGATTGCCACCGCCAAGGGCGCCGAAGGTCTTCATCATACCGGTAACCGTCCCAAGCAGGCCGAGCATGGGGGCCGCAGTGATTACAGTGTCAAGAGTGGCCATACCTTGGGTGAAACGACCGAGCTCCTGGCTAGAAGCCCGCACGAAAGCGTTGGACATCGAGAATTCTTTGTTGGTGAGGGTATAGACCAAAATACGGGCGATAAAATCCTTACTCTTCTTACCGATTGCTAGAGCGCCCTCAATGTCACGTTTTTCAACACTCTCCAGCATCTTTTCGACAACCTCGGCCTCACGCGTGCCGTTTTCGCGAACGATGAACAACATGCGCTCAACGACCACGGTGATGCCGACAAATGAAAGGAGCAGAATAGGCCACATGATTTCTTTGCCCGCATGGAAGAGATCCATCATGGACATATCACTGCCGTCTTCATTTTTCAGCAGAATCGCGAGGGGAATGGCTATTAGGTTGATCATAGGAGGAGGGAAGGTTGGTTTCGGATGACTTGGTGAGTTAGCGAAAGACTATTTTAACGTCCTGAATCGAGTTGGACACAGTCGCAACAAATACGCTCAAATGTTTTTGAGTGACGTTTGGAGCGAGCTGTTCCACCCTTGGAATTCCCGGCAAAGTTGCAGGAACTGTGCCCGATGTAGCGGGACTTTTTCGATGGGGGAACGGGAGATTTCAGCATGTCGCTGAGGTTATTCTGAGGGGAGAAAACTAGAGAAAAACGAACTAGGTGTGATCCAAACTTGGCTGTCAATCCACTTTGTCGTGGTTCGCAAGCGATTTTTTTGGGTCCGTAGATTGTGAGATGCTGATATCATGAATACGGTGCTCTAGCGAATTTCTTAGTAAAGAATTGGCTGCCCGACTAGGAGTCGAACCTAGACAGAACGAGTCAGAGTCGTTCGTGCTACCATTACACCATCGGGCAGGGAAATTTTACGGCGAAAACACCCCATCACAGCTCAATTTATTGGATCTGTGGAGCCGGCGATGGGATTCGAACCCGCAACCGCCTGTTTACAAAACAGGTGCTCTACCATTGAGCTACGCCGGCAGAAAAGGCTAGTCTCGGACCCTATTCAGACTGGGAAAAAACAGAATTGGTGGCTCCCCGGGGACTCGAACCCCGAACCAATTGATTAAGAGTCAACTGCTCTACCATTGAGCTAGGAAGCCTAGACGACAAGTCATAGGAGCTCACAAACGAGTTAGCCATGTCAACTGCGATTTGCCTCATCTTACCCTGATCCTTAAGATCCCCGCTGGGAGGATAGACTTTTGGTGAAAATGGCTGCTGGGAAAGGCGGTGGGCAGCGACGCAGAGCGGCGATTATGGCGCGCGACACGTTGGACGAAACGAAACTGCGGATCGAGATCGCGCCGGCCAAGGGCCACACGGTGCATGGCGGGCAGGTCGCGGTTGCCGCGGTGTGCAAACTGCTCGGGCTGTGGGCACGGATCCGCGCCGAGCGCGCGCTCGATCCGCGGCGGGACCGCACGCAGGGCTTCGCGCCCGAAGGGATAGCGGCGCAGCTCGTCGTCAGCCTGTGCTGCGGCGGAGTGAGCCTCGCCGACGCCGAGCGCCTCCAAGCGGACAAGGGCGTGCGGCGTGCGCTCGGCGTCGCGCGCTTCGCCGATCAGACCCAGCTCGGCGAGTGGCTGCGCGGCCTCGGGCCGGAGGGCCTAGCCGCGCTCCGCCGCGTGCTGCGCCAGACCGTGCCGCGCGCCCGCGAACTTTGCCCAGCCGGCACGGTGCGCACCGGCCGGCGAACTCGAAATCTTCTTCGACGACACGCAACTGGAAGTGACCGGCAAAGCCATCGAGGGGCCGCCCTCAACTATGCAGTCCAGCGCTCGCTCGGCTGGCAGGCGCTGTTCGTCGGCCCGTTTCTCGCCGACCCAATCGTCACCGGCGACCACACGCCCGTGAGCACACACCTCGGTGACTTCCTCGCCGCCAACGCCGCACTGTGGGCGAGCCGCCGCGCTACTTCTTCGCCGACTCCGCCTCCAGCGAAGGGCACCACCTCGACTTGGTCCGCGCCGGGTTTCCCCGCGGGTCCATTTCCTACAATCGCTGGACCGAACCGCTCGAACGCGCCGCCGCAGCGCTGCCCGCCAGTGCCTGGACCGCCGTGTCGCCGGACGGCCACTACGCCTACGTGCGGCAACAGCCCGAGGCTGCGCCGAGCCGCAAGTCTACGCCAAATTCGTGCCGCGGAGGCGGAGCCGTTCGAGGGCGTAGAGAATTTCAGCCTTTCGTTCCCACAACCCACCGATAGGGACGGGCGTCGTGGTCTTTTGAGCGACAAACTTTTCCGCGTCCGAACGATGAACGAAGAAGCGTCGTTGTCTCCGTTGGTCTCCTTCGGCGCCGAGATGCACGGAGTAGTCGACGATTTTTCCGTGTCGTTTTTGAGCGGAGATGGAGGGCACGGCCTCTGGGCCGAACAAGCCTGTCGGGGAGTCAAGTTCCCCGTGCCAACCTGGCCCGCGATTTTGAGGGTAGTTTGGACGGGGGTTTCATCCCCCTCCACTACCCCATTTTACCTATGAGGAGTGCCCGGGGTGGGAATCGAACCCACAAGGATTGCTCCGGAAGATTTTGAGTCTACTGCGTCTGCCAATTCCGCCACCCGGGCTAGGGTGCAGGGCGGAAACTGAAAAACCCGCCGCACCGTGTCCACGTAAATTTCACATCCGCCTATTTTGAACGTCCTGCGCCCGTGGCGCGTCTCTCCCGAGGTCAGTTACCCGTTCTTTTTAGGAAAGTTCATAGTTAAAGTCGGCAAGGGCGCTGGGAGCAATCCTGGCGCCCTTACTGTTTTTCGGGATTCGCACCGAATCCTCCTTTGCACTTTCCCGCCGGGACTTTCAACTCCCCGCCATGTCCGACTTCCGCGCCTACTGCACGCCGGCCACGGCCGCGCCCGCCGAGCTTCTGCTCTCGCCGGACGAGTCGCACCACCTCGTCGTCGTAAACCGCGCGCGCGCCGGCGCAACGGTCATCGCCTTCGACGGACGCGGCACCGAGTGGACCTGCGAACTAGCCTCCGACCGGAAAAACGCCGCGCTCCTCAAAGTCCGCTCCTGCCGCTCGCTCCCCGCCCTCCCTTTCGACATCACCCTCGGCCAGGCGCTCCCGAAAGGCACGTCGATGGACGCCATCGTGCGCAAAGCCACCGAGATCGGCGCCGCCCGCATCGTCCCGCTGGAGAGCGAGCGCACGCAGGTCCACCTCGACGGCGATCGCTCCGACAAAAAAATCGAGAAATGGCAGACCGCCGCCCTCGAGGCCGCCAAGCAGTGCGGCAACGCGTTCGTGCCCACCGTGCTCCCGGTGCAAAATGCCACCGCGTTCATCTCCGCTGCGCGCGCGTCCGCCGACTACGATCTCAAGCTCATCGCGAGCCTCCACCCCGGCGCGAAATCCCTCAAGCCTGTGCTCGCCGCCCACTGTGCCGAGCACGCCGCCGCGCCGCGCCGCGTCCTCTGGCTCGTCGGCCCCGAGGGGGACTTTTCCCCCGCCGAGATGGCCCATGCCGAAGCCGCCGGCTTCGCCCCCATCACCCTCGGACCGCTCGTTCTCCGCTGCGAAACCGCCGCGACCTACGCCCTCAGCGTGCTCAGCTACGAACTGCTCAACGCCAACTGATCCCGCCCGCGCCCCTCCGCTTCCGCTTCGCCCCTCTTCACCCGTCCTCCCATGCGCCTCATCCCCCGCACCGTCGCCCTGCTCGCCGTTTTCCCTCTCATGTCGATTGCCGATCCCGCCCCCGCTGCCGCGCCTGCCGATCCGTTTCTCTGGCTCGAAGACGTCCAGAGCGACCGCTCGCTCGCGTGGGCCCGTGAGCAAAACGCCGTCACGCAACGCGAGCTTGAAGCATCGCCCGATTTCAAACCCATCTACGACCGCCTCCTCGCGATCTACGACTCGAAGGCTCGCATCCCCTACGTCACCAAACACGGCGAGTTCTACTACAACTTCTGGCGCGACGCCCGCCACGTGCGCGGCATCTGGCGCCGCACCACACTCGCCGAATTTCGCAAAGAGTCGCCCGCGTGGGAGACCGTGCTCGATCTCGATGCGCTCGCCTCCGCCGAAAAAGAAAACTGGGTCTGGAAGCGCACCGATTGGCTACGCCCCGGCTACGAACGTTGCCTCATCCAACTCTCCCGCGGCGGCGGCGACGCCGTCGTCGTGCGCGAATTCGACGTGCCCTCGAAATCCTGGATCAAGGCCGACGCCTTCTACGTCCCCGAGGCGAAGACCGATGTCGCATGGCGCGACCGCGACACGCTCTACGTCGGCACCGATTTCGGCCCCGGCACGCGCACCGATTCCGGCTACCCGCGCATCGTCAAAGAATGGCGCCGCGGCACCCCGCTCGCCTCGGCCCGCACCGTCTTCGAAGGCGTCGCCACCGACGTCAGCGTGAGCGCCTCGGTCTCGCGGCGCTTCGGCTACCACCGTGAATTTCTCCGTCGCTCCATCACGTTTTTCAGCGGTGAAACCCATCTGCGCGTCGGCGATAAATTCGTGAAGCTCGACGTGCCCGCCGATGCCCGCGTCGGCACCTTCAAAGAGTTAATCACCGTCACGCTCCGCTCCCCGTGGACGGTCGGCGGCCGCACCTACGATGCCGGTGCCCTGCTCTCCGCGCCGTGGGACCGCTTCCTCGCCGGCAGCCGCGACTTCGAAGTCCTCTTCCAACCCGGCCCGCGCACCTCGCTCGCCAGCTACTCCGCCACGCGCCAGCACATCATTCTGAACGAACTCGATAATGTCCGCAGTCGCCTCACAGTGCTTACGCGCGACGGCACCACGTGGAAACGCGCCCCGCTGCCCGCCCCCGAATTCGGCAACGTTTCGGCTTCGTCCGTCGACGAAGACTCCGACGATTATTTTCTCAACGTCACCGGCTTCCTGACACCGTCCAGCCTCTACCTCGGCACCGTCGGCTCCGAAAAACGCGAACTCCTCAAGCAGCTCCCATCGTTCTTCGACGCCTCCGGCCTCGCGGTCTCACAACACGAGGCCGTCTCGAAAGACGGCACGCGCGTCCCCTATTTCCAAGTCGCCCGCGCCGACCTAAAACTCGACGGCTCGCACCCCACGCTCCTCTACGGCTACGGCGGTTTCGAAATCGCCCAGCGCCCCAACTACGGCCCCGCCAACGGCTCCGCCTGGCTGGAGCGCGGCGGCGTCTACGTGCTCGCCAACATCCGCGGCGGCGGCGAATTCGGCCCTGCGTGGCACCAAGCCGCGTTGAAGGAAAACCGCCAGCGCGCCTACGACGACTTCATCGCCATCGGCGAGGATCTGATCGCGCGTCGCGTCACCTCCACGCCACACCTCGGCGTCATGGGCGGCAGCAACGGCGGACTGCTTGTTGGCGTGATGCTCACCCAGCGCCCCGACCTCTTCGGCGCGGTGGTTTGCCAAGTCCCGCTCCTCGACATGCGTCGCTACAACCAACTCCTCGCCGGCGCGAGTTGGATGGGCGAATACGGCAATCCCGACGTGCCCGCCGAGTGGGCCTACATCTCGCGCTACTCGCCCTACCAAAACATCCGCCCCGGCGTAAAATATCCGCGCGTCCTCTTCACCACATCGACGCGCGACGACCGCGTGCACCCCGGTCACGCCCGCAAGATGGCCGCAAAACTCGAGGCCCAAAAAGCCGACGTCCTCTACTACGAAAACATCGAAGGCGGCCACGGCGGCGCCGCCAACAACCAGCAATCCGCCTACATGGGCGCCCTCGCCTACACGTTTCTGCTGAAGCAGCTCCGCTGACACCCGGCCACTCGCTCGGCATCCGCGGTGTGCCACGACACCGTCCGGTTCCTCTCGTCTCGGACATCGGCACGGGAGATCTGACCAGCGCGCTTCACCTCCGGCCCGGCGCCTCGCTACCCTCGCCCCGGGTGATTTTGGCCGTTGTCACCGCCGGTCCCGTTTTCCATCTCTGTCGTATGAAATTCCCCTCGGTCTGGAGCGGTCGCGCCGCCGGCCTCGTTCTTGCGATGATTTTGGTCGCCGGTTTGCGCGGCGCGGAGCTGAAAGTCGGCACCTGCCAGTTTCCCGTCTCCGGCGACGTGGCGGAAAACGGCGACTGGATTCGCCGGCAAATGGCCGAGGCGCATGCCCTCGGCGCGGATATTGTGCATTTCTCGGAGGCGGCACTTTCCGGCTACGCCGGCGTCGACCTCCCGTCGCTCGTCGACTTTCCGTGGACGCGCCAGCGGGAGGAACTGGAAAAAATTCTCGCGACCGCCCGCCGTTTGCGACTGTGGGTAGTCCTCGGTGCCAACCACCGGCTCAGCGGATCTCACCAGCCGCACAACTCGCTCTACGTGATCGATGCTGCGGGCACGATCGTCGACCGCTACGATAAACGATTCTGCACGACCGGCGATTTACGGCATTACACGCCAGGCGATCATTTCGTGACGTTTGAGGTGAAGGGCGTGCGCTGCGGCGTGCTGATCTGCTACGATATCCGGTTTCCCGAACTCTATCGCGAGTATGCCGCGCGCGGGGTGCGCCTCATGTTTCATTCCTTTCACAACGCCCGCCAGAAGGAGGGCTCGATTCACCCGATCATTATGGCGGCCACCGCCCAGGCCCGCGCGGCAGACCACGCCATGTTTATCTCGATCAACAACAGCTCCGCCCCGCGCAGTTGGGAGAGCCGCTTCATCACGCCGGACGGCCTGATCGCCCGTGCCCTCACCCTCGACCAACCCGGAGTCATGGTGAACAGCATCGACCTGGGAAAAAAATTTTACGACGCCGCCGCGCCGTTTCGCCCCCGCGCCCTCGCGGGAAAACTGCACAGCGGAGAGCTCGTGGCGGACCCGCGCTCGACCGACCGCCAATCGCCCTGACGACTCCGCCCGCGCGCCGCTTCACCACACCAGCACGCCGCCCGCAAAGGTCAGCCCGGCGCCGACACTGCAAAAGATGATCTTGTCGCCGTCGGCAAAGATCCCTTCTTCCGCCGCCCAACCCAGCGCCATCGAGACACTCGCCGCGCTCGTGTTGCCGTATTTGCCGATCGTCACGACGAACCGGTCGTAGGGAATTCCGACGCGTTTGCTCACGGCCTTGAGGATGCGCTCGTTGGCCTGATGCGGCACCACCCAGGCGATGTCCGCCGGCTTCAGGTTTTCGCGCGCGAGCGTCTGCTCGATCTGCTCCGCGAAGCCCACCACCGCGTGCTTGAACACCGAGGTGCCGTTCATCTGGAGGTAGAAATGTTTCGCATGTCCGTTCGCTTCGATCGGCCACGGCATCCGCGCACCGCCGCCCGGACGCTGGATCGCTTCAAACTGATCCGCATCACCGCTCAGACCCATGCGGTGCAGGCGGTGACCGCCCGCACCCTTCGTCAAAATTGCCGCGCCGGCGCCGTCGCCGAAGAGGAACGCCGTCTCGTGGTCCTGCGGATTCGTGATGCGCGACAACAGTTCCGCCGTCACCACGATCAGGTTCTTCGCCGTGCCCGCCAAAATCAACGAGCGCCCCACCTCAAGCGCGTAGAGCCAACCCGAACACGCCGCATTCAGGTCAAACGCCAGCACGCGCGGAATCCCCAGCCGCCGTGCCAGATCGCTCGCCGCCGCCGGCACCGGTTGATCGGGAATCAACGTCGCCATGATGATGCCATCTATCTGTCCCGCGGTCATACCCGCCTGCGCCAGTGCGTGTTGCACCGCGATCACCGCGAGGTCGGTCGCACTCTCGTGGTCTGCCGCATACCGCCTCTCCCGGATGCCCGTGAGACGCACCATCTCCTCTTCGGTGCGCTCGGGAAACGCCTTCAGGATTTCACTGTTGGCTTGGATTTTGGCGGGCGCCGCGTGGCCCACGCCGGCGATGCAAACGGTGTCGACGATCATGCTCAAAGGATCAGTAGGAAAGGACGCCCTCCCCCCGGCGTCGATTCAAGATTTCCGCGCGGCCAAATAAGCGGCCACATCGTCACCCGACACGCGCCCGCCGGGACCGGTGGCCGCGATGTCCGTGAGTTTCGCCGGATCGAGTCCGGCCTCTTGCGCGAGCTTGGTCGCGCGCGGCGTCCACACCAGCGCCGCCGCCGGCTTGGCCGGAGCCGCCGCTGCGACCGCCGCATCCGCCACCTTCGACTCCAAATGCCGCAGGCTCGCATCGTCCGTCTCCAACCGGAGAAACAACGCGCCCGGCTGCAGCACATCGCCCGCCTTCACCGGCAACGCCACCACCGCCCCGTCAGCCGGCGCCTCGTATTCAAAAACCGATTTATCGCTCTCCAGTTCCGCGATTTTCTGACCCTTGACCACGCGGTCGCCGGGTCTGGTCTTGAGCGAGATCACGGTGAGCTCGCTGACTGTGGCGCCCATCGAGGGCACCGGAACGTCGATGATAAAGGAGGCCATCAGAGGTTTTGATTCGCGCCGAGTGTGAGGTCCGCCCCGCCTTGGTCAAGGGGCGGCACAAAGCCCACCCCTCACCCACTCGCCCCGGAGAGCGAACCGCGGTGACCACCGCGGCACGCGGACGGCGGCGTCCACCCAAGCGGATCAAACGACGAAGGCGTTGTAGCGAAGTTCGTGACCGACCGTCGTCAAGGGACCATGGCCCGGGGCGAGAATCGTGGCGGGCGGCAGCACCTTTAAGATTCGACGCAGGTTCGCCTGAAGCTGTTCGTGCGAAAAATAGCCGCCACCGGCCGATCCGGCAAATATCAGATCTCCGGATACCAACAACTGACCGCCGCATTTCGCAGCCGGAGCTTTCACCAGATAACAATTGTGAGCGGCCGCATGGCCGGGCGTGCTAAACACCGTGATTTCGAGAGGACCGTAGGACCGGGTGGCACCCTCGCCGATCGGTTGCCCGCAGTCGGCACCGGCGCCGGTCGGAAAATACGCCGATTTTACCCCGAATTGTTCCACGACTGCGCAGAGGCCTCCCGCGTGCTCGGGCTCCACGTGCGTGAGAAAAACCGCATCCAAGTAACGCACGCTCCGCGGCCAAACCGCCTTGAGCGCCTCCATGCCCGTGCCCGTATCAAACAAGACGGCCCGGCCACTCTCGCAATCGCCCACGAGGTAGGCATTCGCGACGCCGATCCCGTGGGGCATGCGCAGGGGCCAGACGCAGAAAGGCAGCGTGCCGGCTGGCGGCAGCGGATAGTTGCCGGTGCCCAGTGCACAAAGGCCGACCTCGTTGAGACCGAGTTCGGCCGCGAGGCGACGCAGTTCGTGCGCCGTCAAATCCGAGCGGTAATCGATCGCGTCAAGAATCCGGCCAGCACTCACGCCTGTCCGGACCGCGAGTGATTCGTCAGTCAGACCGGCTCGATGCATCGCCTTTTCGAGCACATCGCCCAGCTCGTCTTCGAGCGGCGGATTGGTGGTGGTGATCACGGCACGGGACCTTACTCGGCAACATCGCCATTGTGCAAAATTGATTTTGTTTTTTCGCACGGTTGTCGCAGCGTCGCCGCATGAACGCCGAGCAACAGGAAATCCTCGACATCTTCACCCGCACACGCGCGCTGCTCCAAGGGCACTTCGTGCTCCGGTCCGGGCTGCACAGCGGACACTATTTCCAGTGTGCACAAGTCTGCCAGCGGATGGACGCAGTCGAGCGCCTCGCCGAACTGCTCCTGGCAAAAGTGCGTGCGGAGGGTTTGGAGTTTTCGACCGTGCTCGCGCCCGCCATGGGTGGACTGGTGATCGGCCAAGAGGTCGCGCGCCAGGCCAAAGCCCGCTACATCTTCGCGGAGAAAGAAAATAACATTCTCGTGATGCGCCGCGGATTCACGCTCGCGGCGGGCGAACGGGTGCTCGTCGTCGAAGACGTGGTCACGCGCGGCGGCCGCGTGCTGGAGAGTCTGGACATCGTGCGCAAAGCCGGCGGCACGCCCGTCGCGATCGCGATGTTGGTGGATCGCAGCGCGGGCAACGCGCGTTTTGACGTTCCGGCGGTGTCTCTGTTGGAGTTGAGTTTCCCGACCTATCCCGTCGACGCAGTGCCCGAATGGCTCGCCAAAGTTCCCGTCGAGAAGCCGGGCAGTTGACGAGCCGCCCAGCGAAACGGGGTTCGCCCGGGAACCGCAGACTACTTCCGCGCGTTGGCGACGTTCACCACCACAAACCGAATCTGACCGCGGTAGTAGAGTGCGAGCAGATCGTTCTCCCCTGATTTGTTCAGGGCTTCTTTGGCGCCCTCCAAGTCGCGAACCGGCTTTTGGTTGATGCCGACAATCACCACGTCGACCGCCAAACGTTCGCGAAACGGCGAATCTTCGGAAATTCCGGTGATCACGAGCCCTCCGGCGATCCGCGGGTCCATAATCCCCAGGCGCCGACGAACCTCATTCGTGAGCGGCGCGACGTTAACTCCGGCGAAGAGCTCGTTCGGGTTTTCCGACAACTTTCCGAGCGTAACGTCGATGACCTTTTCTTTGCCATCCCGGGCGATTTTCACCTTCGTCACCGAACCCGGAATCATCTGGGAGATTCGCAAACGCAGATCTTCGAGCGAAGTAACCATGTGTTCGTCGACCCCGAGGATGACGTCCGTGCGCTTCAGGCCGGCCTGTTCCGCCGGGCTGCCCGCATCAAGATCGGTGATCAAAACCCCTTTGGTGTCCCGGGGAAGACCAAGCTGTTCGGCCACATCGGGCGTGAGGCTGTCATGATTGCTCACGCCAAGATAGCCGCGGGCGACACGCCCCGTGACGACGAGGCTGTTCATGACCGATGCCGCGAGGTTGATGGGGATGGCAAATCCGATCCCGATGTTGCCGCGTGACGGCGAGAGAATGGCACTGTTCACGCCCACGAGGCGTCCCTTGGCATCCACCAGTGCGCCACCGGAATTGCCCATGTTGATCGCCGCATCCGTTTGAATGAAGTCCTCGTAGCCGCCGTCGAGGATGCCGACCTTGTTGCGGCCCTTCGCCGAGACGATGCCCATCGTGACGGTTTGGCCGACCCCCAGCGGATTGCCCACGGCAAACACGATATCGCCCACGCGCAGCTTTTCGCTGTCGGCAAGCGTGACCACGGGGAGGTTTTCCGACTCGATCTTGATCACGGCCACGTCGGTCTTGGGGTCTGTGCCGATCACCTTGGCGACAAACTCGCGTTCGTCAGAGAGGGAAACTTTGAGTTCATCCGCACCTTCGACGACATGGTTGTTGGTGAGAATATAACCATCCGCCGTCACGATCACACCCGAGCCCATCCCCTCTTGTTTGCTGTCGCGCTCCAGATCTTGGAGCCCGGGCAGCCATTGCCGAAGCAGCGGATTCACCTGCAAACGTTCCTTGATGAATTTCGTCGAATAAATTGAAACCACCGCTTTCTGCACCGGCTCCACGATGTCCGCATAACTCGTGACGACGCTGGATTTCCCCTCGGAAATTGCGGTCGGGTCGACGCGGAGCTCCGGTTTCTTGTTCACCTCCGCCGACGCCGGCTTCTTGGGAGTCGCGGCCTTCCCAGCCTTGGAGGCGGCCACGACCGAGGCGGCACCGGTCACGAACAAAACTAAGACGACGAGAAGCTTGGAATTCATGAGGGAGCGGAACGACAGAGTGGTAAATCGACTTGTTCCCGAGCGCAAATCCCCGCCGCCACTCCGGCGCGACAAACAGCCCGGCCAAGGAGTAACGGTCGGCGCTTAGAACCCCTTGATGCGAAATAATCCGGTGACGCTCTCGTTGCTGTTGATGCGTTGGATCGCCTGACCGAGCAGAGGAGCAATGCTCAGCACCGTCAGTGGCAAGCCGTGGGTATCGTGATTCGGCGTCGAGTTGGTTGTGATCAGCTCGTCGATGAGGCCGCTCTTGAGCCGCTCGATCGCCGTCTCGTTGAGGATACAGTGGCTAACGGCCGCGCGGATACTACGCGCACCATGCTCGCGGAGAATTTTGGCAGCGGCGCAAAGGGTGCCGGCCGTCTCCGTGATATCGTCAACCAACAAAACATCGCAGCCGGCCACCTCGCCGACGACGTTGATCGCCTCGACCCGAGTCGCGCTCTTGCGCTTTTTCGCGACAAACGCGAGGCCGGCACCCAACACATCGGCGTAGGCCGCGGCCATCTTCATGCCGCCCACATCGGGAGAACAGACGACGAGGTTTTCCCGTTTGGCTTTGGCAAAATGCTCGAAGAAAACCGGCGACGCGAAGAGGTGGTCGACCGGAATATCGAAGAACCCTTGGATCTGCTGGCTGTGCAAATCCATCGTCAGAATCCGATTCGCGCCGGCGGAAACGATGAGATTGGCGACGAGTTTTGCGGTGATCGGCACGCGGGGCTGGTCCTTACGATCTTGGCGAGCGTAACCATAAAACGGCAAAACCGCCGTGATGCGCTGCGCCGATGCCCGGCGCGCGGCATCAATCATGATTAGCAGTTCGACGAGGTGATGATTCGTGGGCGGGCAGGTCGACTGAATGATGAACACGTCGTGGCCACGGACGTTTTCATTGATCTTCACGAACGACTCACCGTCGGGAAAACTCGTGACAGTCGCCTCGCCGAGCGGCTCGCCGATCGAACGGCAAATTTCTTCCGCAAGTGTGCGATTGGAGTTACCTGTGAAAATTTTCAGCCGCGATTCGCTCATGGGGCCGGACGGTGAGGGCGAACCCGGCAAGGCGGAAGACTTTTCTGCGTCAGGCCTCCGTCGGATCGATCCGCCTGGGCCAAACACCGCGCCTCAACCGATTGCTAGCCAAGTCGCGCCTCCAGCGCATCGACTCGCTTGAAGAGATCGGGCAGACGCTGCGAAAGGACCGCAATGCGGCGCTCAAGCATGTAAGGGATGGCCGGGTTGCCGTTCACGAAAGCTCCCGGTGCAACGTCGCTCGCCACACCGGCGCCGCCTCCTACTTTTGCCGCTTTGCCGATCGAGATGTGCCCGCCCAGTCCGGCTTGGCCGGCCAACACGACATAGTCACCCAATGTGGTGCTGCCGGAGATGCCCACCTGCGCACAAATGAGACAGTGTTTGCCGACGACAACGTTATGGGCGATTTGCACGAGATTATCGATCTTGGTGCCCTCGCCGATGTCGGTGCGGCTGAAACGCGCGCGATCGAGCGTGCTGTTGGCCCCGATCTCGACGTCGTTTCCGACCACAACCTGCCCGACTTGCGGGACTTTTTCGTGGCGACCCTTGATAAATTCGTAGCCGAAACCATCGGAACCAATGACCGCGCCCGGTTGCACGCGCACCCTTTCGCCGAGCACACACTCGGCGGACAACACTACGCCCGCCATTAGCCAACAATCGCTGCCGATCGTAGCGCCACGGCCTACAAAGTTCTGCCCCTGAAGTTGCGTTCGCTCGCCAATGACTGCACCGGCCTCAATCACACAAAGAGGCCCGACTGTGGCTGAAGCGGCAATTTGGGCCTCCGATGAAACGACCGCAGAGGGATGGATGCCCGCTGGCGGCCTGGGCCATAAGGACTGTTCGATGCGGGCGCAAATGCGCGCCAACGAAGCGGAAGGATTGTCGACCAGCAGAAACAGTTGGTTCGCCCCCGGCTCGCCGGGGTAATCAGCCGGCAGCAAGATGATCGACGCACGGCTGCGTGCGACCTCGGCCTTGTATTTGGCATTACCCAGAAAGGAGAGATCGCCGGGCACCGCGGCAGACAACGAGGCGAGCGAACGGATCGTTTCGTCAGTCGCACCACGCACCGATTTCGGCTGCACAATTGCGACAATCTCAGCGGGGGGAAATGAGACCTGCATAGGAGGAGCGAGCGTGGGAACAATACCGTGCGGAGCAACGCGAAGTTGAGTCGCGTTATAAAAAACAAAAAGCCCCGCTCAACGAGCGGGGCTGAAACTGTTTCGAGCGCGAACGCGAGATCCGATTACTTCTTGGGAGCGAGACCGGGAACGGTAATGCCACCGCCGGAAGCAGGTGCCGCCGCGGGAGCCGTCGGCGCGTTGGCCGGGCGGTCTTTATTGATCTCCTTCAAGACGTCTTCGGTGATGTCGAAACCGGCGTCAGCGTAGATGAGGTTGGAGATGCCGATACCGGTCGGGCCAGCCTTGTCGAGGAGGACCGTGCCGCCCTTGCGCTTGGCGACTTCGGTCGCGAGCTTGCTGATCTCTTCGAGCATCAGGCTGCGGAAGGTGTTCAAACGCTGACCGAGGGAGTTGCGGGTGTTCTGGATAAAGCCCTGCACTTCGCGCTGCTTGGTCTGAATCGCCTCAAGCTTCTTTTGCGCTTCCGCTTGGGCTTTCGACTTCGCTTCGGTGGTGAGCGTCGGATTGTTGGATTGATCGTTGAGGCTCTTGTATTCCTCGACGAGGGCGTTGCCCTCTTTGTTCATCTTGTCGACTTCTTCCTGAGCCTTGGCGTCGTCGGCCTGAATCTTAGCGTTTTGCTCGATGGTCTTGTAGTGGCCGTCGTAGAGTTTCGCCATATCGACGACGAGCAGCTTGACGGCGGGCTGGGCGCTCGCCGCAAGGGAAAGCGCGCCAAAGACGGCGACCGAAAGGAGGGTTTGGATGGATTTCTTCATGGGTGGTTTTAAAAACGTAAGGGGAAAACGGAACAGAATCAGAAGCGCGTGCCAAAGGAAAAATTGAATTGGTTGCCCTTCTTGGCGTCCTTCGGGCCCTTGATCGGGATGCCAAAGTCCAAGCTGAGCGGAGCGCCGGCTACAAATAGGCGAAGACCGAAGCCGAAGTTGTCGGCGTAGTCGCGGGGATTGAAATCGTAGGCGCCTTTGTTGACGAAGCCGGCATCGTAAAACACTGCCGCCCGGATCGGGCTGACGATATCCAGCGAATACTCAGCACTGAAGAACCCGTAGGTCTTACCGCCGATCGGCTCATTGAAGTTATCGCGGGGAGACACATCGCGGAACTCGTATCCGCGCAGCGTCGTCGGGCCGCCCAGATAGAATTTGCTGTAGTAAGGCACATCCGCGCTGTCGCCAAAGTTCTGGATTACGCCGCCACGGGCGAGCAGGGCCAAAACTTGCGTTTGGGTTTCGAAAACCGGGAAGAACTGCGACCCACGGAATTCGAGACTGTAGTAATTGTTGATTTTGCTGCCGCCGAGCGGGCCGCCCGCGATCGCGGTATTGATTTCGACGCGGTTGCCGGCGGTGGTGTTGATGATCTTGTCGCGAGTATCGCGGAGCAGCTGGAAGCTGATTTCGGAGAGGGCGTTGTCACCGGCGAGAGACTGAATGATCGACGAAGCGGAAGAGGAAACGTCTTTGATTTCGACGACCTTGTAGGTGTAAGCCAGCCGGCCTTCGACGAGTTCAAAGAGGCGTTTGCGGAGATAAACTTCCGCTCCGGTTTCGACCTGACTATAGAACGAGCTGTTGTAGTCCGAGCTGCTGCGGAAAACGCTAAAGCCGAGCGCCAAAGCCTTCTGGAATAACCACGGTTCCTCAAATGAGAGGACGGCCTCGCTGGAGAGCGAACCGAGCTGCAGGCGCAAGCGGAACTTTTGACCATCGCCTTGGAAGAACGAGCGCCGGTTAAAGATGTCGAAATTGGATTGGGAAACTTCGGCAAAAAGGGTCGCGCGCTCGAGGGAGCTGAAACCAGCACCAAAGGTCAGATTTCCCGTGCGCCCTTCCTTCACGGCGATCCGCATATCGCGGCGGCCCGGGATGTTGGTCTCTTGGTCCGTCACGTTCACATCGTCGAAGAAGCGCGTGTTTTCCAAACGAAGCTTGCTGATCTTCATCATTACTTTGCTGAAAACATCGCCGGGACCGAGCACGAGTTCGCGCAGGATCACCGTGCTCTTGGTCTTGGTGTTTCCCTCGATGATGATCGATTCGACGTTAAATTTTTCGCTTTCCTGAATCTGATACTCGATGTCGATATTGCCGGTGGCGACGTTGGGTTTGCGCAGGATGCGGACGTTGGTCTGGAGGTAGCCATCCTTGCCGTAGAAGTCCTCGACGCGTTCGGTGTCCTTATCGAGGCGGGAGGGCACGAAGACCATGCCGCTACGGATGCGAGCGACCCGCTTCAGAAGCGTCGTCGCGTAAATCTTGTTACCAGAGAAGCTGATCTCGCCGACCCGGTATTGGCGGCCTTCGACGATGTTGATCGTGATCAGTAACTTGTCGGCAGTAGGGTAGCTGAAAACGACCTTCTCTTGAGGGATATCCACATCGAGGAACCCCAACTCACGGTAGAAATCGCGAAGCTTATCCAAATCATCTTCGAATTGGTCGTCCTTGAAGCGGCCCGAGCCCGTCAACCAAGAGAACATCCACCATTTCTTGGTTTCCATCTCGCCCTTGAGCTTGCGCGGTTTGACACTCGTATTGCCGATGAAACGAATGTCGGTGATTTTGACCTTCGCGCCTTCCTTGATCTTGAAAATAACCGTGCCGAAACCGCCCACGCGGTCGCGCTCGATCGAGTAGGTAACAGAAACCTGATTGTAGCCGGATTTTTGGTAGAACTCGATCAGCTTGCCCGCGTCGTCCTTCACTTGGCGTTCGTCCAACGCGAAGTTAGGCCGCGTCTTGGCTTCTTTTTCCAGACGGTTGCTTTTGATCTTCACATTACCCTCGAACTTGACGGCGAGCACACGGTATTTCGGCGTGACCTCCACCACCAGATTGAGGGTGTTTTTATCGGCAGGCTCCTGCTTAAATTCAATGAGCTCGAAGAGGCCGGTGCGGTAGAGTGAGCGGAGGTCGCGATCCAACATGTTGGCGTCGAAATCGCCACCCTCACGGACCTGCATATTGGCCCGAACGACCTGCTCGTTCACGTTGGCCGTGCCGACAAACTTGATCGTGATCGTGCCGGCCTTAAATACCGGAGTCTGTTGCGGTTGCTGCTCCGACGGACCCGGTTGACCAGGAGCTTGCGCCCGGACCGGAGTTCCACCCGCTGCCACCAACAAGAGAACTGCAATGATTGAGGAGGTGACCCTACGCATAGGGTTACTGGTGATAGTTTTCAAAGCGGGTGATGTCTCGAAGGAAGGTAAGCTTCAGTTCTCCTACCGGGCCGTTTCGGGACTTGGCAACGATTAACTCGGCCGAGTCGGCGGCTACTTGGAATTTTTCGTCTGCGTCGCGGGGGCGGGCCAGCATGAGAACTACGTCGGCGTCTTGCTCGATCGATCCGGATTCGCGCAGATCGGCGAGTTTCGGCGTGCGGTTTTCCTTTTCGGACGAGCGGTTGAGCTGGGATAATACAAGGACCGGGACGTTCAGTTCCTTCGCAAGCGATTTTAGTCCGCGGGAAGCTTCCGCGACCTGCTGTTCGCGGGGCATCTTGCTGTCTGTCGGGCTGAGCAACTGAAGGTAGTCGACAACGATGAAGCCCAGCGGCGTGCGCGCGTGGATGCGACGGGCCTTGGCCCTTAGCTGCATGATCGAGAGCGCACTGGAATCGTCGATAAAGATGGGGGCCTTCGAAAACTCATCCGCCGTGTGCACGAGGCGGTTCTGCTCGTCGCCGTTCTTGGAGAGCAAGCCGTCGCGGAGCAGCTTCATGTTCACGCGGGCGCGCGAGCAGAGCATACGCAGGGCGAGCTGGGACGCGCTCATTTCGAGCGAGAAAATCAAGCTGGCCACCCCTTCCCCCCTCAACGGCATGGATGCACCCTCGGCAAAATTTAGGGCCAGCGAGGTTTTTCCCATCGAGGGACGAGCGGCCAAAATGATCATTTCTTGGCGCTGGAAGCCCCACATGAGCGCATCAAGGTCCTTAAAGCCCGACGAAATGCCGGTGAGCTCACCTTTTTTCATCATCATCTTCGTGATGACGTTCATCGCCTCACGCGTCGGCTCGCGCATTTGCTTGGCGCTCTCACTCACGCGGTTCTGGGTGACCGTAAAAATCTTGGATTCAATCTGATCGACGAATTCGTCGATCCCTCCGGAATAACCGTAACAATCCTCCACCGCCCCCGTAGCAGACCGGATGATCTCGCGCAGCAGGGCCTGCTCGCGGACCTTTTCGATAAAGTAGGCCGCCTGTGCCGTCGTCGGGATGCGACTACTAACCTGCGCGAGGAAGGCGTAGCCACCGACCGTATCCAGTTGGCGGGAAGTCTTCAGCTCTTCGGCCACGACGGAAATCTCGATAGGTTTCTGGTTGTTGTAGAGGTTCACCAAAACCTCGTAAATCACGCCGTGTTTCGGGTCGTAAAAAGACTCCGGTCGGATGCGCGCCTCCAAGCACCGAGACAGCACGTCGGCGCCGTCGAGTAGGCAGCACGACAAAAGGTATTCCTCTGCTTCCAAACTGTGAGGCAGCGAGCGCCCGGCGGCACCGGAGGGTGCCTCGGAGCGGCGGGAATTTCTGGGTGCGTCGTCAGCCATGGGCGAACGGTTAGTCAGAGAAATCGGCGGAGCTGCGGCAACTGCGAGTTTTCCACATTCGGCTCGCAAAGCACGAAGGCCGCATCCGGCGACGGACACGGCCCTCGGAGAGTTGCAAAGGCAGGTTGCTTACTTGCTGCGGTCCGGGCGGTCGTAGCGTCGGCCCTCGGACTTGGGCGCCTCGGCGACAACAACGGGCTCGATCGGATTCTCGGAGACCACATCGAAGTTGAGTTCGACGGAGACATCGGCGTGCAGCTTCACCTTCACGGTGTGCTTGCCGAGGGTCTTCACCGGCGTGTGCAAGTGAATCTTCTTCTTATCGAGGGTGATGCCAGCCGCGGTGAGTTTGTCGTGGATGTCGTTGGCGGTGACCGCTCCGAACATCTTGCCGCCTTCGCCGGTCTTCACGGCAAATGCGAGGCTCGTCTTTTCGAGCTTCTTGCCGAGTTCTTGCGCACCGGAGAGCTCTTCTTGTTCGCGACCGGCGCGACGCTTTTTTAGCGCCTCGACGTGCTTCTTGTTGGCCGCATTCAACGATACCGCGATTTTGCGCGGGAGCAGATAATTGCGGGCGTAGCCGGCGCGGACTTTGACTTGATCGCCTTCGCCGCCGAGACCTTCGACGGGTTTGACGAGGAGAATTTCTGTGGAGGCCATATGATGATTTCTTTCTATGTAGGATCTGCGCCGGGGCGCGGGTGGTGGTTTGCGGGTGTCACGACGGCACTTGCCGCCGACGGTGCCATCGCTGGCACCGCTCCGATATGTTTTGAGTCTCGATTTAAAACGGAACGTCTTCGTCGAGATTTTCCTGCGCCGCAGGCTTGGGAGCCGCACTGCGGGCCTGAGGTGAATGGCGCTCGGGAGAAGCGGTCTGATCGATGCCCGGTTCCGAGGAACCGGCCGGACCGCCGCCCGGGGCGCCGCCTCGGCCGTCGCCGAGGAATTGGAACTGTTCGAGCACAACCTTCATGCGGCTGCGCTTCTCTTTCGTATTCTTGTCTTCCCACTGGTCGAGGCGCAGGCGGCCTTCGACGTAGAGGGGGCGACCCTTGGTGACATACTTGGCGATCGTTTCGCCCTGTTTGCCCCACGCTTCGACGTCCACGTAGATGACTTCCTCACGCGTCTCGCCGGACTCCATCTTGAACTGGCGATTGATCGCGAGTGAGAATTGGCAGATCGGCGTGCCCTTGGGGGTGACGCGCAACTCGGGGTCGCGCGTCAGATTGCCCATGAGCAGGACTTTGTTGAGGGAGGGCATGGCGTGGACGGCGCGAGCGCCGGTTTAGGCCGACTGGATAAACGTCCGGTAAACGCTGCTGTTCAGGCGGAGTTTCTCGATCAGCTGCGCGGGGCCGACTGCCGGAGCAGCGAAGTTCACGTGCACGTAGGTCGCGCCGGTGAGCTTCTTATCGGTGACGCGGACGAAGTCCTTCTTGCCGATGTTTTCGACGGCGGTCACATCGCCCTGCACTTCGGCGATGACTTTCTTTACGCCGTCGATGATTTGGTCGACGGACTCTTCTTTGCCGCGGTTATCGAGGATGAAGGTCGCGCGGTAGTTGCGTTTGGTGGCGTTCATTTTGGGTCTCTGCGATTGAGCTGATTCATGGCCGCCTCGGTGCCGCGGGAGAGCAGCAGTTCAAGGCCTTGCACGTGAGTTTCGAGTTTTTGAGTTAGGAGCGTCTGTTGTTCTGAAGTGAATTTTCCGAGGACGAAGTCTGAGAGATCCATCTGGGGGGGCTGTTTGGGACCGATGCCAAGACGATAGCGGGCAAACCCGTCGCCGAGGTGCTCGAGCAGGCTGGCGACACCATTGTGGCCGCCGGCACTGCCTTTGAGCGAGACTTTCACGAGTCCGACATCGATCGTGATGTCGTCGTAAACGGCGACAATATCGGTGTGCGGAATCTTGAAGAATCGAGCGAAAGCCCCGACGGCAGTCCCGCTGGCGTTCATGAACGTGAGCGGCTTTACAAGCCAACGCGTGCGGCCGGGGGTGTCCCAGCGCGCGATTTCCGCCTCAAACTGAGCCACCTGTTTCCAGGCGAGACCTTGTTTGTGGGCGAAGGCGTCGAGCACCACCCAACCCAAGTTGTGGCGGGTGGCTGCGTATTCGCGGCCCGGATTGCCGAGGCCGGCAACGAGCGAGATGGACATGACTCAAAGAACATTCGCCAGAACCCCGCTGCGGTGAGGCAACGGGGCGGCGCGGAAGAAAAACAAGAATTACTTCTTGGCGGGAGCGGCCGGTTTGGCACCGGCGGCGGGAGCGGCGGCCTTGGCACCGGCGGCAGGCGTGGCCCCGGCGGCAGGCGCGGCGGCAGGCGCGGCACCGGCAGCGGGAGCAGCTCCGGCAGCGGGAGCAGCGGCACCGTCCGCAGGCGCGGCAGCGGCGGCGACTTCCTGCACGATTTCGGCAACGGGCTCGACGCACGAGACGATCGGCTGGCCCTTGAGGTCGAGGAAATCGACACCGGGGATGGGCTTGAGACCGGAAACTTTGATAGTTTCTCCGACCTTCAGCTCCGTCACGTCGACGTTGATGGCCTCGGGAAGATCCTTCGGCAAGCAGCGGATGCGGAGCTGCTGGGTGTTCATTTCGAGAACGCCACTCTGGTTTTTGACACCGAACGACTCGCCCGAGACACGGACCGCGACGCGGATTTCGAATTTCTCATCGGGCTTCACTTCTTGGAAGTCGATGTGGAGATACCTGTCGGTAATCGGGTCACGCTGGACTTCCTGGAGGAAGGAAAGGGCCTGCTCCGCCTTGTCGCCGCGAGTCAACTCGATGAGGACGGCGCGGCCGGCGACGGATTTACGGAGGCGGATGAACTCCGGACCATCAATCGAGAGCATCTCGGGAGTGGTGTGCTTGCCGTAAAGAATCGCGGGAACGCGATTGGCTTTGCGGAGGCGGCGGGAGGCGCTGCGACCAGTCTGGGCGCGCGCGGTGACGTTTAGTTTGAACTGTAGGCTCATGGATTTCGTTCCCCCTGTCGCCCCGGAATTGAGGGCAGGCGTAGTGGAAAGAGGGTCAGGTCATACGATGGAGCGACCCGAATGCAACCAAAACTTTGGCGAGCCAAAAAAAGCCCCGGCCCCCGTGCGAAATTCGGGCGCGGCTAGCGCCCGAGTGCAAGCACGACGGAAATCCGCTCGAGCAGGCTGCCGATATCGAAAGGCTTGGGCATAAATTGCACGTTTCCCAACCCGGCGAGGTCATTCTCGGTCACGTAACGAGCATCGCCGGAAAGGATGATTACGGGTGCCTGAATGCCGGCAGCTCGCAGTTCACGAATCATCTCAAGCCCAGTCATGCCCGGCATCATCTGATCAGTAATAATGACATCGAAAGGCGGGCCGCCGGACTCCAAGTGGTCGAGTAGACCATGCGCGAGATCGAAAGTCGTGGGCTGGTAGCCATGCATTGCCAACCCTCGCTGCGCGATCAACGTTATGGCCGGCTCGTCGTCTACGAAGGCCACGCGTTCACCATGACCGGATATTTTGGCCGGGCTGTCAGGTGTCAGCTCGCCGGGATCGGCGGGCACCGCCGGCAAATACACCTCAAATGTCGTCCCGCGCCTCACCTTGGTGCGCACATTGATCGCGCCCCCGTGGGCCAAAACGATTCCCAGCACGATGGACAAACCGAGGCCCGTGCCCTCCCCCGACGGCTTGGTGGTGAAGAATGGCTCGAACATCCGCGCCATCACTTGCGGCGGAATGCCACTTCCCGTGTCGCTCACCCGTAGACAGAAATAGTCGCCGGGCTCGATCGTGCCGGCGGTCGCTTTGAGGGTCTGCGTAAGAGTGGCCGGCTCAAGACCGATGCGCAAAATCCCTCCGTGCTCGCGCATCGCCTGCGCAGCGTTGCCACCCAAATTCAGGACCACCTGCTGGATATCCGTCGGACTGGCGAGGACGGCCAGCTCGCTGCGCGCGAGGGAGACATCGACCTTGATCGTCGACGGTATACTCGCCCGGAGGAGCGAGGTGACTTCCGTCACCAACGAGCCGAGGTCGAGCTTCTCTCGATGGGTGGGGCCTCGACGGCTGAACGAGAGGATGCGTTGCACCAGATCCGACGCGCGCCGGCTCGCTTGGCGGACTTGCGCGAGGCTTTCCGCCGCCGGGTGCGGAGCCGGAGCGAGGTCAGTCGCCAGTTCCGTGTGCCCGACTATAGCGGTGAGGATATTATTGAAATCGTGAGCAATGCCACCGGCCAACGCACCCAGTGTTTCCATTTTCTGAACCTGGGAAAGTTGTTCCTCGGTTCGCCGCTGCTCGTCGTCAGCCGTCTTCACTATCGTAATTTCCTCTTTCAACGCCACGTAATGCGTCGTCCGGCCCTCGGCATCCTTGAGTGGTCCGATGGTGCAACGTTCGCGAAACGTCCGCCCGTCTTTGCGGCGGTTGAACAACTCGCCTTGCCAAGTCTCGCCTTTCTTGAGCGCGATCCAGAGGTCCCGGAACGTCGCGTCGGATTGTTCGGCCGCGCGCAGAATCCGCGGATTCTGCCCGATCACCTCGGCGCCGGTATAGCCCGTCACATCGGTGAAGTGTTGGTTGACGTATTCGATGCTGCCGTCGAGGTCGGTAATCATCACCATCACCGGCCCGCGTTCGAGGGCCATGTTCAGTTTCTTGATTTCCTGTTCGGCGAGGCAGCGCTCATGCACATCCTGCGTCGTGCCCAGCATGCGCACCGGGCGGCCGGCCGCATCGCGGGCCGCGACTTTGCCCTTGTTAACGACCCACCGCCACTGGCCGTCGCGGGTGAGGAAGCGGTGCTGGCATTCCCATCGCGCCACGTCGCCGTGCAGGCAGTTTTCCAAGCTTTGTTTCACACGGGCGAGGTCCTCCGCGTGGATCAGATTGTGCCACTCGGCTGAGGTCGTGGTGACCATCGCGCCGGCGTATCCGAAAATCGACTGGCCGCCAGTGTGCGTGTTCAAAGTTTCGCCCACCAAGTCCCACTCCCACCAGACCATCCGGGAGAACTCCATTGCGAGGTTCAGCTTGTCCTGAATCGATTTGATTCCGGAAACGTCGGTGAAGGTCATGACGACACCGTCGATCTTGTCGTCGACGGTCCGGAACGGCAGCACCCGCTGGAACAACCAGTGGCCGTCCCGCGTGCGAATTTCCCGTTCCAGCGGTGAACCGCTCGCCAGCACCTCGCGCAAGCGCTGCATGAGGTCGGGTTCGCCCTCCAGATGATACGCGATGTGATCGATCGGTCGGCTGACATCCTGCGGCAGCAGGTTAAAGATTCGCGCAATCGCCGGCGTGAACCGCCGGATGCGCAGGTGTCGGTCGAGAAACAATGTCCCGATATCGGTGCTCGAAAGCAGGTTGTTCAGATCTTCGCCGATCGTTTTCAGCTCGTGGTTCTTCCGCTCAAACTCCGCGTTGACCGTGTAAAGCTCTTCGTTGACCGAATGCAGTTCCTCGTTGGTGCTCTGCAACTCCTCGTTGGCCGCCAGCAACTCTTCATTGGTGGCCTGTAGTTCTTCGTTACTTGTCTGTAGCTCTTCGACGGTCGACTGGAGATTCTCCTTCGTCGTGTGCAGCTCGAGTTCCAAGTCCTTCAACCGGTGGCCGAGCGCATCCTGCGTCTCAAACGCATCCGTCGACAGCCGTTGTTGGTCCGCGACTACGGCCGCCGGGGCCACGCGCAGATTGAGAATCAGCACCTGCACCAAGGTGATGCCGTTGCGGTCGTCGGGGATCGGCTTCACCTGTAGGTCGAGCATCCGCTCGTCCGTGCCGACCATGTGGCGAATCCCGCGGGCGATCGCCGGCAGGCCGGTCTTGATCGCTTTTGGAACAATTGTCGAAAGCGCCAACCGCATGTCCCCGTCGGTGCGGTTGAAAATATTGTCGTGCGAGCGCCCCTCGGGCGGGAGCAAGAAGCGGCTCGACTCGTCGAAATATTGCACGATCTCGCCGGCCTCCGTGACGATGAAACTGATCGGCATCGTCTCCTTCAGGAGGAAATCGTAAGCCTGCAACAGCGCGCGACTGACCGTCACGGTGCTCGGCAATTTTCCAGTAATCGGCGCGGCGGCGGTGCGCAGATTCCGCGCCGACGGCAGCGAGCGGATTTCCGGCGGAGCGGCGAGGCTGTCCGACGTCTTGCGATAGATTTTGTGACGGACCGAGATGTTCGTGAAGCCGCCCTCGACACCACCGAGCCCCTCGCTGGATCCGAGGAAAAGACAACCGCCACGCCGGAGTGCAAAATGAAACATCGCCAACACGCGCTCCTGCGTCGCGAGCTGGAAATAGATGAGCATGTTGCGGCACGTGAGCAGGTCGATTTTTGTGAACGGCGGATCGCTCACCACGTTGTGGGCCGAAAAAATAATCCGCTGCCGCAGCTCCGGCACGACGCGTAGGTTCCCGTTGGATTCTTCCTTGAAGTATCGGGCGATGCGCTCGGCCCCGAGATTTTCGAGCCGCACGCGCTCGTAGACGCCCGCCGCTGCCCGCGCCAGCGAGTCGCGGTGCATATCCGTCGCGAAGATCGTCACCTTGCCGCGATACCCGCAGGCCCGCACCTGCTCATCGACCAAGATGCCGATCGAATACGCCTCTTCGCCCGAGGCGCAGCCCGCCACCCACACGCGAAACTCTTCGCGCCCCGGTTCGGTCAGGAGTGCCGGCAACACATCGCGGCCCAACGTTTCGAACGACTCCGGGTCACGGAAAAACTCGGTCACGCCGATCAGCAAATCTTTGTAGAGCTCATCAAGCTCCGACAATTGTTCGGTCAGCAGCCGCGCGTAGGTGCCGACATCGTCGATCTGGAGGAAACTCATCCGGCGGTGAATGCGCCGCTGCACCGTGGGGATCTTATACTCCCCGAAATCGATTCCGTAGCGCCGCCGCAGTTGCTCCAACACCGGCCCAAAGCTACTCGCGGCCTCGTGCGCCGTCATTGGCCGCGCGTTCTGGACCATGCGCAACTGCGGAAAACGACCGTAGGTGATGATCGCTTCCGGCATCCGCTCCGGCGGCAGGACGTAGTCCGCCAACTCCGTGTTGATCGCGCTGCGCGGCATCCCGTTGAAATCGGCCGATTCCAACGACTGCACGATCACCAGCCCGCCCGCTTCGTGCACGGTGCGGACGCCCTGCGTGCCATCGGTGCCCGTGCCGGAGAGCACGACCGCGACCGACTGCGGACCATAGTCAACGGCCAGAGACTCGAGAAACACATTGATCGGAAACTCCAATTGCCGGGCGGCCTCCCGATCTGTCAGCGACAATTCGCCGCCTTTCACCGTCATCAGTTTGCGCGGCGGGATGAGGTAAACGCAATCGCGCTCCAAAGTCATCCCGTCTTCCACCCGATGAATCCGCATCCACGTGTGCCGCGCGAGCAGGTCGTTCATCAGGCTCTTGAAATCAGGGGAGAGATGCTGGACGACCACGAAAGCGAAACCGCTGTCCGGCGGCATCGCCTGGAAGAAACTCTCGAGTGCGCGCAACCCACCGGCGGACGCGCCCAGGCCCACCACAAGTTCCGGAGCTACAGATGGCGTGCTCATATAATCGTTCGCGACTACCGTCCTTGCCTCAGCAATTCCTTGGGGCACCCGCGGAGGCCGCAATCGACGTTTTTGATGTGGCCCACGATCCACGCGACCGACTCACGATGAACCTCCGCCAAGAGCGAAACGGGCGTCCCGCTATACGTCAGCAGCTCCAACCAGCCCGCCAGTTTTCCCTCAAACTCGGCGTGGGCCGCGCAGTTTCTTTTATGCGACGGACAACCGACGCGCTGCATGTGAGTTTCCTCACGCGCGAAATGCCCCAGCACGTATTTTTGCAGGAGGACAATCAGTTCAACCGTCCGCTCTCGGCCCGCACCTCCATCGATCGCGACCTTCAGTTCGTTCAACTGACGAATGAATTCCCGATGCTCGGCATCGATCTGCCCGTGGCCGGTTTCGAGTTCGTGGCTCCAAGTTATCATCAGATGGGTGCGGGTAAGCGAGAAACCAACCCATCACGCGACAGGCTTTGGATCATTGGGGCATAACATACCGGCAACAGAGAGTGCGCAGCTACGCAGATTTTGCCTTTCCCTCACTACCAGATGCCCAGTTGGGTCCAACGATGGAACTCACTCGGCAAATCCTCCGCGTCACTCGGAAGCAGTCGGCGACCCCACACCGTCCCCGACCAAGGCTGTGTCACGGTGCCCCCCTCCGGAAACGCACCCCCGCAAGCCTGTATCGACATGGCAAATATGCGTCGTGAGCCAACTCGCGACGAGCCGCCGGAGGTCCAGCAGGATCGCCGTCGGATCGTCGTTCGCCGCAAACTTGGCGGCGATTTTTTGGAACGTCGCGAGAAAGTCCCGGTGCGCGGCCTGGTTCTTCCCCTTCATGGGGCACCGGTGTCGCTCCATGATATCTTCCTCGTGGCGGAAATGGTTCTGCACGTAGTCGCCCAGGAGCCGCAGCATCTCCGCAACCTCGTCGCGCCCGCGCTTTTCGAGACACGCCCGGTGGAGACGATTGATCATCACGATCAGCTCGCGGTGCTGCCCATCCACCGAATCGACGCCCGAAGACATTTTCGCCGCATCCCACTCGATCAGATCGGGCTCTGCTGCGAATTTGGCGACAGACTCTCCGGCCTTGCCCTGCCGCGCTCCCACCAGACGGGTGAGTTCCACCACGGCCTGATTGAGCCCGTCCGCCTGCTCGGTCAGTTGCTGCGCCGCCTCCGAAGATTGCTCCGCGCTTTTCGAGTTGGCCGCCACGATGCGGCTCATTTGGCCCACCGCTTGGTCGATCTGCCGCACGCCCTCGCGCTGGTCGCGACTGGCCCCTGCGACCTCCGCGACGAGCGTATCCACCTCTCGGATCTTTGCCACGATTTCCCCCAGACTCGCCGACACCTTGTCACTGAGTTGCACGCCTTGCGTCGTCTTGCCGATCGCGCCTTCGATTTTCGCGGAGGTTTCTTTCGCCGCGTCGGCCGAGCGTTGGGCGAGCCGACGCACCTCTTCGGCCACGACGGCAAAACCCGCCCCGGCCTCACCGGCCCGCGCCGCTTCCACCGCCGCATTGAGAGCGAGAATATTGGTCTGAAACGCGATCTCGTCGATCGTGCGGATGATCTTCGCGATGTCGTCGGACGAGGCCTTGATCTCGCCCATCGCGCCGATCATCGCCCGCATGTCACCACCGCCGGTTTCGGCGGCCCGCCGCGTTTGCCGGGTAAACTCGTTGGCTTGCGTCGCGTGGTCGGCATTGCGCCCGGTCATCCCGGACATCTCCGCGAGCGAGGCACTGGTTCTGCCTAAACTTTCCGATTGCGCCGTTGCGCCCTCGGCGAGCGATTGGCTCGCCGCCGAGACTTGCCCGGAAGCGAGCGAGAGCTGGGCGGAACTCGCCGTGAGCCCATCGATGATTTGCAGGATCGGCCGCACGATGCCGCGCGCGAGGAGGTGCCCCACGACCGCCGCCAGCAGCGCCATCGCCAGCGCGATCCCGCCGATCCAGCGGACCATACTGTTTTGCGCTTGGTCGAGATTCCGCCGCACCTCCGCAAAGTCGTCCTCGTAAGCACCGGCCCCCACCACCCAATCCCATGCGGCAAAATACGTGATCGCACAGAGCTTCGTCCGCGCCTGCTGCTCACCCGGGTTCTTCCACGCGTAGCGCTCGTAGTCGGCCGAGCCTCCCTTGGTGGCCAGCCCTTTCGCGACGATCGCTTGGATAAACGGACGTCCATCGGCGTCCTGTGCCGCCCAGATATTCTCGCCGTCGCGTTGGCCCTGTTGGGACACGAGATACTTGCCGCGCTGGTCGCCCTGGCCGCCGACCACAAAGACGTAGCCGGTTTTCCCGATCACCATTTGTTTGATCGAGTCGTGCAGCTCCCGGTTGATCGCGCCCATCCCGATGCCCACATACAGCATGCCGATCACCCGACGTTTGTCCCGATCCCAGATGGGCTCGTAGGCGGTGGTATGCCAATCGTTCACCACATAGGCCCGGCCAACAAACGTCTCTCCGCGTAAAACGGTTTGGACGACGGCATTGGGCGTGCCGTCGGGCCCCCGCGCAGGAATGAAAGTCCCCAGCGCGCGCGTGCGGTCGTCTTTCAACACACTTGTCGCCACACGCAGCATGTCGCCCTGTTCGTTCATGCGTTGGAAAACGGTGCAGAAATTTCCGGTCAAACGCTTCGCTTCATCGACCACCGCCACCGGCTCGGCTTCTGCGGATTTCTGTCCCAGCCAGGTCGTGCCGACGAGCACTTGGGGCAGCGTGACGCCGACGGTTTCTTTGGTGAACTGGTTGACTGCTTTCCACGCCACCGTGTCGTCACCGAACCGGATGCCGCCCGAACGTTCCACGATCTCGCGGGCAACGCCGAGGCTGCGCGCGAGTTCCTTTTGGTTGCGCGACTCACTGGCGGCGCAGAGCAGGTAAACGCTTTTCGCCACCTTGGCCGCCTCGCTGAACGCCTGCTGCTCGACCGTATGCCCGATCTCTCGCCCCAGTCTCCGTTGCTCAAACAGCAACGTGCCCAAAATGACCCCGAGAGCGACCAAGAGCGGCCCGACCGCCAACAGCGTGATCTTCGCGCCGATGCCGAAGTTTGTCTTGGTTTGTTCAAAAGCCATGAGGTTGGAGAGCTGCTTTCTTGCGCAAGCGATGAGGAACACCCGGAAATCGGGGTGACTAATTTTTCTTCGGCGTGAATCGGGCCCGATTAAGGTCGGCCTTGGCAGTCCGCCCCGAAATTGCTCCCGCTAATGGGCGGGCCAAATTCTGCGCATATCCGACTAGGCCGCTGGCCGCGGGCTGCGTCCGCCCGTGCGGTGGCCCGGTTCAGCGCGCCGTCGGCTGCGCATGCACGGACCGCGCCACGCGTTCCCGTGGCGCGCTCAGAGCCGTCGGCCCTTGCGGGGGCGGCGACCCGCCGCTGGCCCCACCCGTTGGTTCGGTCCGGCCATGGAGCAATATTAGGAGAGCCTGCACCTCGTCCTCCAAGAGTTCCGCGTGTGTGCGCAACGCGGTCGCCGCCTCGGCGGTTTGCCCGCTCATGCTGGCATTGTGCTGCGTCACTTTGTCGATCGCCGTCACCGTTTCGTTGATCTGGGCGAGGCCGAGCCCCTGCTCTTTCGAAGCCTGCACGATTTGCCGCACGAGGGCATCTTCGTGTTGGACCTTGGCTAAAATATTACGGAGATGCTCGTCGATCTGGTCGCTGATGGCGGCGCCTCGATTCACCTGACCGGTGACCTGATCGACGAGTCCGGCCGTGGTCTTGGCGGCGCCGGCGCAACGCTGCGCGAGATTGCGCACCTCGTCGGCCACCACGGCAAATCCCGCGCCCGCCTCCCCTGCCCTCGCCGCTTCGACGGCGGCATTCAACGCGAGGATATTGGTCTGAAACGCGATCTCGTCGATCGTCTGGAGAATCTTCGAAACATTCGCCGCCGCCTCCTTGATCCCTCGCATGTGCGAGCTCATTTCCACCATCGCCGTCGTCGCCGTTTGCGCGGCCTCGCGCGTCGCCACTGCGGCCGCCTGGGTCTTCGCCGCGTCCTCGGCCGTGCGTTTGGCCATCGAGGCCGTTTCTTCCACCGAGGCACTCGTCTGTTCAAGCGCGGCGGCCTGAGACTGCGCACCGGACGCCAACTCCTGGCTCGCCGCACCGATCTCGCCGGCGGTTACCCCCAACTCCGCCACGCTCTGGCGCAGCGCTGCGCTCACGCGGTCCAGCGGTCGCGCGATCTGCCGTCGCACGAGCCAACTCACCACCACCGTCGTCGTGACGACCAAGAGGAGCGCCGTGATCAGCCCGTTGCCGAGGCTGGATTTTTCGATCTCACGTTGTGAGGCCAACCACTGCGCCCGCGCGTCGCTGAGTTCGTTGGTGCTGAAGCGATACCGGTAGAGCCCGCCATTCGTGAGCTGCTTGAAGCCCGGGTGGCACTCGAGACAACTCGTCGCGACCGGCATCGGTTGGTAGAGCACAAACGATTCGTCGGTCAGCTCGCGCCACGATTCTTTGGCCGTGCGGAGCCGGTCGAGATGCTGCGCCGGCAGGGTCGTCTTGACCACCGCTGGCAACGTCGAATCCGTCGCGACTCCCTTGACGCTGAACACGGTGATCTCCTGCAAACCCTCGACCACATTTTGCCCCGCCAACAACCGGCGAAATTTGTCCATCTCACCTTCGGCCATCGCATCGGACAGCGCGACGTTGCACGCCCGCTGGAGATTCTCGATGGCGTGCCACTGATTGGCCTCCTCTTTGGCCAGATTCGTCGCCGACACGCGGCGCACGAGCGAGCTGAGCCGCGTGTGTTGGAAGGCCAGCGACACAGCAAACACCACCCCGAGGGCGCCGAGGAGGGAGAGCAGTAACTTGTGATGGAGCTTCATGGCAAACGGAGCGCTGGCCCGCCGGAACAGCGGGCCTGATCGCGAGCAGTCTGGGTATTTCCCCGAGTATATCGGCAAAACTCCCCAGCACTTCACCCGAGCGCCTGAAATAGTTTTCCCCCCGCCGAGCCCGTGCCCCCGCTCGCACCGCACACAGCTCGCCCCTCAACACACAACATCCCGAAGCGTTTCCTCGGCCATCCGCCGTTGTGCGTTGCCGGGTTAAAGCCGGATCGTCGCGCCAAACGTGACCGCGAGCCGCTGGAATTCCCGCTCGTTTACGCCACTCACGGTATTCCAACCGCGGTGGTGCAGCACATCGCAGCTCAGCCTCGCGCCGCGCCGCAGCGTCCACGTTGCGCCCACGCCCAGCAACGCCTCCCAATCGTCGCGAACCACCGGGAAGTAATCGCAGCGATGCACCCGGGCCGAACCACGCCAGCTCCACGTCCCCCGCGGCGTCCACGTGATCGCCGCTTCGCCAAACGAATCGACATAGGCGGATTTGCCCGTGCTCGAAAGCCAGTCCATCTGCGCCGCCTTGGCCGTGAGCGTCACCTCCGGCGCCAGTTTGGCGACGAGGCCGCCCTCATACCAAAACGACGTGCGATCCCGCCCGCCCGGCATCGCCCGCGGATCGATCGCTCCTGTGAAGCGGCGGAAATCCGGCCCCGCCGCGAACGTCATCGACACTCCCGACCATAACCGCCCTTCCCACCCCGCTACCACCCGCGAGTAGTCGCTGGAGTAGTCAAACTCGCAGCCCGGCAGCGGCACCACCGCTTGATTCTGCCGCCCGCGGCGCACACCGAAAAAAGCCAGCGCGCCCGCCGCCTGCCGCCGACCGAGGTCCACCCCCGCGACCGCATCGTCGCGATCCGCAAACGCAAACGCGCCCGCCACTGCCCGCGTGTGAAAGTCGTTTGCCAAAAACGTCCCGCTGCCCCGCAGGACCCACGCGCCGGCGGTCGCCTCTGTTTGAAGTTTGAGCCGATGCTGGCGGTTCTCGCGCCGGTCGCGCCAAACCGCCAGCGCGTTGGCATTGACCGCACCACACGTCGGCAGCGTGTCGCTCCCACCCGCGATGATGACACTCGAACCTTCACCCACAAAACGCCACCGGCCCGCCGAAAATTGTCCGCTCGCCGACAATCGGTGCGCGGAAAAATTCTCGTCGGCCAGCTGCGCAAATCGCACCGCCTCGCCCGCGTAACCGAGGCGCCACCGCGCACCGTCCGCGCCCGCCCGACTGCGCGACACCCCGACCGTGGCTCCCGCTGCAAAGACAAACGTCTCCCGACCTCCCAACGTTTCCGTCGCCGAACCCCCGGTCAGCCGCGCATCGGAATCGTAACCCGTTCGCGCAAGCAGTCCGAGTTCGAGCCACGGAGCGGCGACCGGCGTCTCCGCCCGGGCGCAGGCGCCGGACAAGACCAACCACGCCGCAGCGAATTTCCCACGGCGGGCGAGCGCTCGGACCAAAGGGCAAAACAGGTGAATAGACATCGGATATCCCGATATTCGGGCTGTTTGGGAATTTCCGATACGCGTCCCTTGGTCTTCTCGCCGCATTTCTTGGAGGAACTCGCCCGGCTTGTGAGCCCCAGAAGCCGGCGTGATAAGCGCCTTCCCGCTGCCGAATACCGCTCGGCACCAACAGTTTCAAATTAACCTTACGCCGATCCGACCGATTACCATCACAACCATCCCCTCTTCTCCTCACCGCGCATGAAACAGACAGCCGTTCCGATCGTCGGTCAGGCACGCGCCTTTGCCGTCGACGAGCTTTTCTTCTCCACCACCGATTCGCGCGGCATCATCACCGCGGGAAACGAAGTTTTCGTCCGCATCAGCGGTTACACCACCGGCGAACTTATCGGCACGGCCCACAATATCATCCGCCATCCCGACATGCCGCGCGCTGCCTTCCGGCTGGTATGGGACCGCCTAAAAGCCGGGAAACCGGCCGCCGCTCTCGTCAAAAATCGCGCGAAAGACGGCTGTTACTATTGGGTCGTCGCCTTGATCACGCCGACTCCCGGCGGCTACCTCTCCGTGCGCTTCAAACCCGCCGGCCCCTTCCTCCCGATCATCGAGGAGCTCTACGCCCGCATGACGGCAGCCGAGCGCCAGGCCCGCGAAAGCGGCGCCGACCAAAAGACCGTCATGGACGAGGGCGCGGCCGTCCTCAACGAGGGCCTCGCGAGCCACAAATTCGCCGACTACGACTCGTTCATGTGGGTGATGCTCTGCGAAGAGCTGAAGAGCCGCGACGCCGTGCTCACGAAAGCCAACCGCTCCCTCGTTCGTCCGCTCCCGGCCGATTTTTCGCAACGCGCGACGCGCCACCCCGCCCTGAATCACCTCGGGATCATCTACGCCAACGGCACCCGGGCCTACGAACAGCTCAACCGCCTCTACCACCGCCTCGACGAATTCGTTTCGCTCAACCAGACCCTCGATCGCAAATCCTCCTTCGTAAACAAACTCACCGACGAGCTCCGCATCTCGTCGATCAACGTCGCCCTGGCCTCCACGCGGCTCGGCGGCGAAGGCCAAGGGCTCGCCGTGATCTCGCGTCACATGGGCGAAACCTCGATCGACGTCGCCGGTTCCGTGCACGGCCTCGTCTCGGGCATCACCGCACTTTCGGACCGGTTGCGCGGCGTGATTTTCAATATCGTCTCCGCCCGTCTCCAGGTGGAAATGCTGCTCACCTTCGTGCACGAGTTGATCAGCAGCGAGACGACTGCCGATGCCTCGGACAAACGTCGCGGGCTCATCAAGACGCTGCATGACGCGTTCTCCGGCACCATGGGTCAGGCGAGCGTCGCCCTGCATGATTTGGAGACCACCGTGCACCCGTTGAGCGCCATGGCCGACGATCTCGAGCGCTTCATGCTCAGCCTGCAAGTCGCTCAGGTCAGCGCCCTCGTCGAGAGCGCACGCATCTCCAACCAAGGCGATTTCCTCGATATCTTCGTCAGCATCAAAGAGCAGATCGACCAAACCCACGACGAACTCGCCGAACTCAGCGACGCGCTCCACCGCCTGGACCGTCTCGCGCACGATACCCCCACGGTCGCCCGCGAGATCCAAGGCACCGTCGACCGCATCGATCGGGATATTTGCGCGCTGCCCACGGAATCCGTCGTTGCCGCGCCCGGCGCGGGTGCGCCCGCCGCCAAGGCCGATCGGCATCCGCCGGCAAAATCTCCCGGTCCTCGCACCCCTGCACCCCGTGCCCCTTCTGCTGCGAACTGCGACGCCACGTTTGCCTGATCACCGCTTTCCCCTTCGCGGCGACGAGCCTGCGGTGGGTTTTCCGTTCGCCCGATTTTTCTGCGCCGGCCGCCACAAATACATAGAAAAGCCGCGCACCTTGTCTCACTCTCTCCGGCGCACCGATGCTTTCACCGGCGCCCCCATGGAACGCCCCTCCGCCGCAGCTCTGTCGAGAACCGCGCCGTCTTCCGCGAGAACGCTCGCCGATTCGCCGGCCCGCTTGGTCCGATCATCACACGCCGCTCCCGCGCTGATCCCTCATCCACGCGCATGAAGCCCCTTCCCTTCAACCGTTGGTTGGCCGGCGGCGCAGCCGTAGTCGCTGCGGCGCTGGGCGTTCTCACCCTCGTGGCCTGGGCGCTGGGCCGGCGCGGTCTGTCGTCCGTGGATACCTCGTATATCTCGATGGCACCGATCACCGCCTCTCTGTTTGTGGCGCTGGGACTCGCCGCTCTCGGGCGGACCGGTTGGCCCGGCGCACGCTTCGGTCGACCAGCGACCACGGTCAGCGCGAGCCTTGCCGCCTTGGCCGGCTTCTTGGAGTTGGCGCGGCTCGTGCGGAAATTCCCCTTGCCCTGGGATACGTGGGGATTCCCCAGTGAAGTTCAATTTGGCGATCTTGGCATCGGTCAGATGTCTCCCGTCACGGCGATCTGCTTCATCTTGGCAGCGATGGCTCTCTTGGCCCGCGAGAACGGCTTGGACCGCTGGGCTCCCTCGCGCTGGATCGACGCGATCTCCGCCGCCTTGGGCCTCGTGGTCAGCGCGTGGGTCGCGGTCAGCTACACACTCGACACACCGCTCTTCTACGGTGGCGACACCGTGCCAATGGCCCTGCTCACGGCGCTCGGATTCACTGCCCTCCATTCGAGCCTGCTCCTCTCCGGCCCGCTGCCCGCTCAGCTGGGCACGCTGTTTACCGTGGATACGTCCGCGCCCTTCGTTGACGAGCAACGCGTCTTCGCGCGGCGGTTGATTTTGACCCTCTTGGCCGTCGGCGGTCTGGTCGTCGCGGCCGGCTTCGTCTACCTGCGCAGTGAAGAAGCCGCCGGCCGCCTCACGGCGAATGCGGAACTCGAGGCCATCGCCCACCTTAAATCCGCGCAGATCGAAAGCTGGCGCAACGAGCGGCGGAGCGATGCCCGCTTCCTGCTGCGCACTCCGGCGGTGATCCACGATGTGGCCGCCCTCGTCGCTCGCCCCGACGATCCGGCGGCCCGCGCCCGGCTGCTCGGCTGGCTTGAACCCATCAAAGGCGAAGACCGCTACGAATCGATCTTGGTCTTCGATACCCGCGCCCGCCTGCTGCTGGCACTGCCCGCCGGCCATGGCCCGACCGCCGCCCCGCCGCCGGAGCTGTTTCCGTCGACGCTGGCCGGCTCGGAGGTGGTCTTCACCGATTTGCAGGCCAGCACCACCGCTGCGGAGATCCACCTCGATCTGCTCGTGCCGATCCGGCCAACGCACTCGCCGGACTCGGAGCCGGCCACTTCCGGCCCGCCTCTCGCCATGATCGTGCTGCGCCTGAATCCGAAAAACTTTCTCTTTCCGCTGATCCAAAACTGGCCATTGCCCAGCGCGACGGCCGAAACCCTGCTCGTGCGGCGCGAGGGCAACGAAATTGTCTACCTGAACGAACTCCGCCATCGGACCGGCACGGCCCTCCAACTCCGCCGCTCGATCCACGAAGTCTCTCTGCCGGGGGCCATCGGCGCGCGCGGCGTCACGGAAGCCAGCGACGGTCGGGACTACCGCGGTGTCGCCGTCCTCTCCTCGGTCCGGTTGCTGGCCGATTCGCCGTGGATTCTGGTGGCCAAGATCGATCAGGCGGAAATCTACGCTCCGATCCAACGCGAAGCCCGACTCACCGGCGCGATGGTGCTCGCCCTCCTCTTGGCCGTGGGCTTGGCCGGAAACGCGGCCTGGCGGCAGCGCAACGCCCATATCATGCGCCGCGCCTTCGTCGCCGAAAAAGCCCGGCGGGCACTCGGCGAGCGCCTCACTCTGCTCACTCGGCACGCCAACGACATCATCCTCCTCTTCGACGAGGACCAGCGCATCTTGGAAGCCAACGACCGCGCCTTGGCCGCCTACGGTCGCACGCTGGAAGAGATGCGCCGATTGAAGGCGTCGGATCTACGCAGCCCTGCGGCAGCGGCTCTGGCGCAACGGGATTTTTCGGCCGCGCTCCATGCGACCGGCATCGTGTTCGAGACCATCCACCGGCATCGAGACGGCTCCGAGTTCCCGGTCGAAGTCAGCACCCGATCGATCCTGACCGACGGCCGTCAACAAGTGCTCTCGATCGTGCGCGACATCACCCAACGCAAGGCGCACGAGGAGGAGATCGAGCGGCTCAACCGCATGTTTTTCGTCATCAGCCAGGTCAACCAGGCGATGGTCCGCGCGCAGAACCGCGACGAACTCTTCGCGGAAATCTGCCGCGTCTTGGTCGACGTCGGCCGGTTTCGCATCGCATGGATCGGTTGGCTCAACTCGGCAAACCGGCTCATCGAACCGGTCGCGTCGGCGGGCGATACCCACGGCTACGTCGCCGGCCTCCGCATCCCCACCGACCCCGCGCAACCCGAAGGCCGCGGCCCCAGCGGCACCGCGTTTCGCGAGGGCCGCATCTCTATCTGCAACGATTTCTTCGCCGATCCCGCCACCGCCCCGTGGCGCGAACGCGCTGCGCAGAGCGGGTTCCAATCGTCCATCGCCCTGCCCCTGCGCTGCGAAGGCACCGTCGTCGGCTTGCTCACCGTCTACGCCGCCGAGCGGAATTTCTTCCAACCCCGCAAAATCGAACTGCTCGACGAGACCGCCGGCGACATCTCCTTTGCGCTCGGCATTTTCGCCCGCGACGAACGCCGCCTCGCCGCCGAGGCCGCCGTGCGCGCCAGCGAGAGCCGTCTCCAGTTCCTCATTACCGCGACTCCCGCGATCATCTACTCGCTGCAGGCGGGCGGCGATTTCCGCACGACCTTTCTCAGCCCCAACGTCCGCGAAATCTTGGGCTACGAGGCCGCGGACATCATCGCCGATCCCCAATTTTGGCTCGACCACCTGCACCCCGACGATGCGGCGCAGGCCGTAGGCAGCCTCGCGGAACTCGAGCTGAAACCCACCAGCACCCGCGAATATCGCTTCCGCCATGCCGACGGCTCCTGGCGCTGGATGCACGACGAGACCCGCGTGGTGCGCGCGGCCGACGGCCACCCCCGCGAGTTGGTCGGCTACTGGTTCGACATCACCGCCCGCAAACAGGCGGAAGCCGATCTCGCCGCCCGCGAAGAAATCTTCTCCAGCATTGTCAGCCAGGCCTTGGATGCGATCGCCCTCGTCGATGTCGCGACCGGTGCTTTTCTGGAATTCAACCGGTCCGCCCACGAAGGCCTCGGCTACACCCGCGAAGAATTCGCCAAGCTGGCCATCGTCGATATTCAGGCCGAGCACTCCGTCGAAAAAATCGGGATGAATATCCGCCGCATCTTGGATCAGGGCGGCGCCAGTTTCGAGACGCGCCATCTCCACCGCGACGGCCGGCTGTGCGACGTGCGCGTCAGCGCGCGCCGCCTGCACCTGCGGGGCCGCGACTGCATCACCGCCCTGTGGAGCGATATCACCGAGAGCAAACGCCTGGAGCGCGCGCTGCGGCAGAGCGAAGAACGATTCCGCAACATGTTCGAAGAAGCCCCGCTCGGCGTGGCGCTCGTCGACTCCCTCACCGGCCGGATTCTCGAGGTCAACACCCAGTATGAAGTCATCGCCGGACGCACCAAATCCGAGCTGACCACCATCGACTGGATGCGCCTCACGCATCCGGACGACGTGCAGGCCGATCTCGACCAAATGGCCCTGATGAACGCCGGCAAAACCCCCGGCTTCCGCATGGACAAACGTTACCTCCGCACCGACGGCTCCTACGTCTGGATTCACCTGACGATCGCCCCGATCGCCGTCGAAGACCGCACGCACCCCCGGCATTTGGCGATGATCCAGGACATCACCGACGCCAAGAAAGCCGAGACCGCGCTCCAGCAGCTCGCCGCCGATCTCCGCACGCGCAACGAAACCCTCTCCCGGTTCAACCACGTCGCCGTCGGCCGCGAGCTCCGCATGATCGAGCTCAAGCGCGAGGTCAACGAGCTCTGCGCCCGCCTCGGCGAAGCCCCCCGGCACCGTCTCCCGACCCAGACCGTGGGCTCGTCCTCCCCGCTGCCCCCGCAAGCATGAACGCCCCGCCCACCGCTTCGTTCGACCGCGCGACGACTTATCGGCAGTATCTCGAGGCACTGCTGAACGGGCACCGCGCGCCGGCCCGCGCCTTTTTCACGCAATGGCTGAGCGCCGCCTTCGCTCGTGCCGTAAGCAACCGATGAAGCCCGCCGACATCAAAATCCTCGTGACGGACGACGATCCCGACATCCGGGGCGGCACCGCGCGGGTTTTGGCGCAGGCCGGTTATCTCGTCACCCAGACCGCCACCGGCGAGGAAGCCCTGGACGCCGTGCAAACCGAGGTGCCGCACCTCCTCCTACTCGACCGCGATTTGCCCGGCATCGACGGACCGGAAGTCTGCCGCCGGATCAAGGCCAACCCCGCCGCCGTCGATTGCCTCGTGGTTCTGGCCTCCGGCTCCTACGTTGAAAGTGAAAATCAAGCCGAGGGCCTGGAGGCCGGTGCGGACGGGTATATCGTCCGCCCGATCGCGAATCGTGAACTCCTCGCCCGCGTCGGCTCCTACGCCCGCCTCATCCAGTTGCGCCACGAGCTGCGGCTGAAGACCGCAGAGTTGACCGCCAGCGCCGCGGCCGCCGCCGCCGCCCAACTCGCCTCGCTCAATCTCGCCGAAGATGCCCTCGCCGCGCGCGAGCAACTGGAAATCCTCAACCGGGAATTGCGGCAGGAGATCGCCGAACGCCGCCGCACCGAGGCGCAGCTCCACAAGCTCTCCCTGGCCGTCGAACAGAGCCCGGCGTCCATCGTCATCACCGACCCCACGGGCGCCATCGAATACATCAATCCGCATTTCACGGCGGCCACCGGCTACACGCTCGACGATGTCCGCGGCCAAAATCCGCGCGTCCTCAAATCGGGCCTCACGCCTGCCTCCGTTTACGCCGACATGTGGCAGACCCTCGTCCGCGGCGAGGTCTGGCGCGGCGAACTCAGCAACAAAAAGAAAAACGGCGAAATCTACCACGAACGCGCCGTGATCGCGCCCGTCTCCGACGACACCGGCACCGTAACCCACTACGTCGCGCTGAAGGAAGACATCACCGCGCAGAAACGCACCGAAGCCGCGCTCCGCGAAAACGACCAGCGCTACCGCGAGTTGTTCGACCTCGAGTCCGATGCCATTTTGCTGCTCGAAGCCGAGAGCGGCCGGATCATCCGCGCCAATCAGGCCGCCGGCGCGATGTATGGCGCCTCCACCGCCGAATTGGAATCGCTGCGCAACGTGGACCTCTCCGCCGAGCCGGCATTGACACTCGCCACCGCCCGGGTCCCGGCCGACGCGGTCGGCAGTGTGCTCCACGTGCCGCATCGCCTCCACCGCCGCCGCGATGGCACCGTGTTCCCCGTGGAAATCACGCTGCGCTTCTTCGAGCGCGACGGCCGCTGGTTCTACCTCACCGCCGTCCGCGATATCACCGCGCGCCAGCAAGCCGAAGCCGAGCTGCGCGAAAGCCGCGACCGCCTCGCCCAAGCCGAGCAAATCGCCCATCTCGGCAACTGGGTCCTCGACTTCGCGACCCGCCGGATGACGTGGTCCGACGAGATGTTCCGCCTCCTAGAGCTCGATCCGGCCACCACCCAGCCTTCCCTCGAATTGTGGCACAACCTCGTCGTTCCAGAGGAGCAGGGGTCGTTGCAGCGCCGGTTCGCCGAATCGCTCGCCTCCCCCCGGCGCTTCGTCATCGGCCATCGCCTCCTCTTCCCTGACGGTCGCACCAAGTATGTCGCCACGACCGGGGAGACCGTGTTCGCCGCCGACGGCACTCCGCTTCGCACCATCGGCACCGTGCAGGACATCACCGAGCGCAAGCTCGTCGAGATCGAGCTGCACGAGTTGGTCAAAGGCCTGCGCGCCCTCCACCAAGTTTCGCGGGCCTTCGAACAACGCGATCTCACCTGCGAGCAACTCATGGAACTCGTCGTGCGCGAATTGCCCGCCGCCCTGTGCTACCCGCAGGATACGCACGTGTTGATTGCGATCAATGAGCACGAACGCTCCGCGGGGGCCGAAGGGCCGCTGGTCGACCAGCTCTCGGTGCCGATCCACATCAACGAACACCCTGTCGGTCACCTCACGGTCGGCTACGTGCACCCCCACCCGACCGTCTCCCACGGTCCGTTCTACGTGCGCGAGCGCGAGATGCTCGAAAACATCGCCCGCACGATCGGCCTCGGGCTCGGCAAACGCGAGGCGTTCGAAGCCGTCCAACGCTTCAACGCCGAACTCGAGTCGATGGTCGCCTTTCGCACCAACGAGCTCGATGCCCGCAATCGCGAAGTGCAGGCCTTGCTCGAGTCGATCCCCGATATGGTCATGCGCCTGCGTCGCGACGGTGCCGTGCTCGATTGCCGTCAGGCCAAGGGCACTACGCCGTTGGCCGATCCGCACTACGCGGCCGAGTTCGGCCATCCCTCCGAAGCGACCACCGGTCTCCGCAACGCCGTCTTCACCACCGGTGCTCGCGCCCTCGCCGAGAACACCACCGTTTCCGCCGAGGCGGAGCTCCCGCTCCCGTCCGGCGCCGTCGCCATCGAGATGCGTGCCGCGCCCATCGGCAGCGAGGAATTCGTCGTCTTCGTGCGCGACATCACTGCGCGCAAACGCCTCGAGGCCGAGGCCGCCGCAATGCTCGAAAAAGAGCGCCAAGTTTCAGAGATGAAGACGCGTTTCATCTCCGTCACCTCGCACGAATTCCGCACCCCCATGGCCGCCGCGATGGGCTCCATCGAGCTCCTCCGCCATCACCTCGACCGCATGTCGCCGGCGAAACGCGAGGAACTGTTCGTCCGCATCGACACCTCCATGCACCGCATGACGCAGATGCTCGACGAGATTCTCACCCTGAGCCGCATCGACGCCGGCCGCGTGCAGCCCGTGCTCGCCCCCCTCGACTTGCCCGCATTCGTGTGCAGCACGGTGGAAGAAATCCGCCTGGGCGACCGCGACGGCCACGAATTCACCTTCTCGACCGAGGGCGATGCTTCGCCCTTCCCGTCCGATCCCAACCTGCTCCACCACATCCTCTCGAACCTCCTCAGCAACGCCGCCCGCTACTCGCCACCGGCCAGCCGCGTGGCCGTCCGCTTGGGCGCCGATGACCGGGGCATCACGCTCACCGTCGAAGATCAGGGCATCGGCATTCCCGAGGCCGATCGCGAACGCATCTTCCATCCCTTCGAACGCGGCTCCAACGTCGGCAACATCAAGGGCACCGGCCTCGGCCTGAATATCGTGAGACGCATGACCGAGATGCTCGGCGGCACGATCCTCGCTGAACCCGGGCCGGAGTGCGGCTCCCGGTTCACGCTCCGCCTTCCCCGCCACCCCGCCCGTCCCTCATGAGCACCACCCACGCCCCGACCATCCTCGTCGTCGAAGACGATGCCGCCGTCCGCCAGACCCTCGTCGATATGGTGGAGCTCAACGGCTACCAGGTGATTTCCGCCGAAGACGGCGCCGCGGGCCTCGCCCTCGCCCAGCGCGAGTGCCCCACGCTCATCCTCACTGATATCGAGATGCCCGGTCTGACCGGCTACGAGCTCCTCGAAAAACTCCGCCAAGACGAAAGCCTCCGCGCCACTCCGGTGATTATGCTCACCGCCAAAATGGACCGCGCCGCCAACCGCCGCGGCATGGAGCTCGGCGCCGACGATTTCATCACCAAGCCGTTTTCCGAACAGGAAGTCATCCGCTCCATCCGCACCCGCCTCGAAAAAAAGGAGCTCCTCGACGAGCTCGACTCGTTCGCGCACACCGTCGCCCACGATCTCAAGAACCCTCTCGCCACACTCAACGGCCGGCTCTACCTGATCGAGGAAGCCATCGGCCAAGGCGACGCCGAGCTCCTGCGGAAACAGGTCCACGAGGCCAACCTCTCGGCCAACCGCCTCGCCGCCATCATCAACGAACTGCTCCTCCTCGCCGGCGTGCGCCGCCAGCGCATCATGACCGAGGAGATCGCCATGGCCCCCATCGTCGCCGAAGCCGTCGGCCAGCTCGGTGATCTGCTCACGCGCACCGGCGCCACCGTGCACCAGCCCGACCACTGGCCCACCGCGTTCGGCTACGGCCCTTGGCTCGTGCACCTGTGGGCCAATTTTATCAGCAACGCCGCCAAGTATGCCGGCCCCGCCGCCGAGATTTCCCTCGGGGGCGAGCTGCGGCCCGATGGCCGCCACACGCGTTTTTGGGTGCAGGACAGCGGCCCCGGCCTCGATGCGACGGCGCAAGCCGCGATGTTCGTCCCGTTCACCCGCATCTCCACCATCCGCGCCAACGGCCACGGTCTCGGCCTTTCCATCGTCCGCCGCATCGCCGAGAAACTCGACGGCCACGTCGGCGTCGACAGCCAACCCGGCCGGGGTGCGCGCTTCTGGTTCGAACTGCCCACCATGCGCCCCACTCCGCCACCGCCCATACTTTTCCGATGAAAATCCTGATCATTGAAGACGAACCCGCCATCCGCGAGACGCTGCAAGATATTCTCGAATTCAACGGCCATACCGTGCGCACCGCAACCGACGGCGAAACCGGCCTCGCCGCCGCTGCCGAGCGGCCCGATCTGATTCTCTGCGACATCGGTCTCCCTGGCATGGATGGCTACGACGTCATCTCCGCGCTCCGCGAACAACCGCACGGCAGTGATGTGCCTTTCATCTTCCTCACGGCCCGCGCCGACCGCGCCGATCAACGCCGCGGCATGGCGCTCGGTGCCGACGACTACATCACCAAGCCCTTCACCGAGCGTGATCTCCTCGACGCCATCGCCGTGCGCGTCAGCCGCCAACGCCGCCTGCGCGAGCGCGTCGAACAGTTGATCGAGCAACACCGCCGCGAAATCTCCGCCGACTGGTCGCACGAACTCATGACCCCGCTCAACGGTGTCCTCGGCGGACTCGAACTCATCGAGATGGAAGGCGAAGGTATCAGCCAAGCTGAGTTGAAAGATCTGCTCGGCCTCATCCGCACCGGTGCCGAACGCCAGCAACGCCTCTCCCGCAAACTCGTCCGCTACTTCGAACTCGAACGCCTCAAAGACGCTCCCGCCGGAGCGCAGACCTATTCCTGTCGGGCCGATGCCACGCTGACCGACGCCGCCCGAGCTGCGGCCACCGCCGCCCAACGCCCGCAGGACCTTCGCCTTGAGTGCGAACCCGGCGAAGTCCCCCTCCACGCCGACTATCTCGCCGACGCCGTCACCGAGCTCGTCGGCAACGCCTTTCGTTTTTCCGAACCGGGTCAGCCGGTGCGGGTGACCGGACGCCGCTCCGCGCAGCGCTACCGCATCGAAGTCCGCGACGAGGGCCCCGGCATGTCGGCCGAACAGCGGGAGCACATCGGCGCCTTCACGCAGTTTGACCGCAACCGACGCGAGCAACAGGGCCTCGGCCTCGGCCTCGCCATCGCCCGCGCCGTCGCGGAGATCGGCGGCGGCTCCCTCGTCCTCGACGCCGGCCCCGACGGCCGCGGCCTGCGCGTCACCCTGGATCTCCCCGGTCGATGAACGCGCCCGCCTCCGAGTCCACTCGCGCAAGGTCCTTTGCCCCCTTACGAGCATGGCCCAGCATCCCGAAAAATCGTGGCCAACCCAAGCTCGCGAGTGGCCAACGCCCGTTGAGCGCACCGAAGAAACGGGAAACGGAAAACGCGCTCGACCCACTCGCCCACTTCCAACGATGCACCGCTACGAATTCACCCTCCACCTGAGTCCGGAACGTTTTATGGACTACTACCGCGGCAAAGTGCGCTCCATCGTCGTGCGCTGCACGACCGGCCAAAACGTGCAATTCCCGGCCTCGTTTCTCCAACGCTTCGTGAGCCCGGAAGGCATCCACGGCGATTTCGTCCTCACATGCGACGCCCAGCACAAATGCCTCAGCCTGGAGCGCCGCTGAACCCCGCGTCGATACACCCTCACGAAACCGTCAAGCCGCAGGCCGGTCGACCTTTCAGGGTTGGAACGCATCGTCATCGGACGATCCAAGCCAACTCTCGCAACGCCCTGCCATTTTCGCACTTGGTCATAAAAAGACCCCCTGTTTCGCAACAGGGGGTCTTATCTTAAATGGAGCAGGCGAAGAGACTCGAACTGCTGCGTTCACTTTTTCAATCAAGCTTGGGTGAAGAAGCTTACGAATACCTGATGAAGGTCGGTGCACAAGGAGGTGCACACGCCGAAAAAGCGCTGGCAACTGACCTCAAATTGGAGGCCTGGGTAGCGGAGATGGAGGAGGTCATCGAAGCCTGGCCGAAGATCGAGCCGAGCGTGCGCACGGGGCTGATGGCGATTGTGCGCGCGCATCACGGAACAGCGGTGCGCAAAGCGGCGAATCGACGGGGAGTCGCTATTTTTTGAAGTCCGAGCACGGCCGATGATGGCGCGAAAAATTTTGCGCCACCGCATTAACCCCGGGGCGAAGCAGCGCACCGGACCTTGCCCCGAGCCTGCCAAGTCCAAATTCCGTTGAACTCGGCATGACTGCCATCCGAGGTCGCCTCAATGAAGGATTCGAACCCGGGCTCGCTTTCCGCCGGACGAACCAACCCGTCCCCGGATCCGCTTTGAAATAGCGGGGGATTGATTACGAAACGCCTTGGTAGGCGGAGACCCGGAAGAGGGCCACGGGGGCACCGCTGGCGGGTGACATGAGTTGAACGGTGAGGCTGCGTGTGCGCACGGGCGCGGCGAGCGTGAGCGCGGCTTGGCTGAGGTGTTGGTCGCGGAGTTCGCCGATGACTCGGCCGGTGTCGTCGAGCACGCGCAGCGAGGGGACGCAGAACGGTGCGACGGTCTCGGGGTTCAACATGAGCACGGTTTCGAGCGGGTGATCGAAGTCGGCGTCGAGGTCGAATTCGAGGCGCGAAATTTCGACGGGCTCGGGCCACGCGAGCGTTAAGGTGGGCGCGGCGTCAGTGAGCGCGGCGAGCCAGACGTTGGGCTGATTGGTGGGGCGGCTGAAACCGTTGCGGAGATTTTCCGGGGCGAAGAGCGCGATGGGCGGCTCGACGCGGAGCGCGAAGTTTTTTCCACCGGGGCGGCGCTGGGGAATCCAGAACTCGAAGCTTTCGATACCGGTGCCGGGCGGTGGCTCTTGGCGCGGGGACTTGGCGACGGCGCGGTTGAATTTTTGGGTGACGGCGAGAACGCCCGTGAGGCGCTGATCGCTGAGGTAGGCGGTGAGCGCGGGGTTGGCGGCGAGGCAGACGAAGGCGTAGCGCGGGGAGTCGATCGACGAGGGGAATTTGAGCGTGACAGCCTGGGCGGTGCCCGCGGCGAGCGGAACGCGGAGTGTGGCGAGGGTGACGTCGGGGGTGTGGTTGTTGAGCTTCGAGCTGACGCGCAGTTCGGCGACGAGCTCGGTGGCGGTGGCGACGTCGAGCGTGAACGTGACGGCGGGCATCGGGCCGGGCGCAACGGGGAGCAACATGGCCCAGGCGTCGGTGAGCGGGAGTCTGTCGGGACCGGCGGGGAGTTCGGAGAGCTGGTAGGTGGAGGACGCGGTGAGCGTCGCGCGGGCGGCGAGGTCGGTGCTGTCGCGGAGCGCGACGTCGGGGATGAATTGACCGGCGCGGATGAGGCGGCGTTGCAGTTCGGCCATGCGCGCGGGGGCGACGAGATCGCGCGGGGCAAGACCGTCGCGGTGGCAGAGTGCGGCGGCGAGGCCGACGGCTTGGCCGCTGTGGGCGCAGGTGGCCATCACTCGGGTCGAGCCGAAGGCAATGTGCGTCGCGCTCGTGATGCGGCCGGCGAGGAAGAGATTGGTGATGTTGCGCGAGTAGAGACTGCGGTAGGGGATCGGGAAAACGCCCTTGGCGTGCCACTGCTGGCAACCGGGTTTCTCGCTGTAAACGCCGGCGGGCGGATGAAGATCGATGGACCAACCGCCGAAAGAAACGGCGTCGGGTTGCGGGCGCTGTTCAATGAGATCGCGCTGCGAAACCATATAGTCGCCCTCGAAGCGACGGCTCTCGCGTTTGCCGGGAATCGTGCCGACCCATTCGAGCGTGAGGTTGGCGGCCTCGGGGAATTTGCCGGAGTTTTTGATGTAGTGCCAAACGCCGTAGGCGACTTTCCAGAGTTCCCACTTGATCTCTTCGGTGTCGTGCACGGTGTCGCGGAGACCGCCGTATTCGATCCACCACAGGCGGCAGCCGAACTCGGCGGCGTTGAAATCGCGGTAGCGCGGGACCTGCGTGATATCCTGCAACGCGTAGCTGGGCGCGGTGAATTTCACCGGGCGACCGGTGTCCCTGGAGTAGAAATAAATCGAGTGGCCGAGCAGCTCGGGCGTGGCGACGGCTGGCGCGAAGGCTTCGTCGAACTCGGCGGCGGCTTCGGCGCCAATACGAAACGCGGCGCCTGCGAGAAAACCGACGATGCCGTCACCGGAGGCATCGACGAAGAGCGGCGCGGCGAGTTCGTAGGCGGTGGAGTTCTGGGAATTGAACGCACGGACGGCGCGAATCGTGTCGGGGCCGGATTTGTCGAGATCGTGAACGGCAGTGTTGAGGAGGAGCGTGAGATTTTTCTCCGCGATGGTTTTCTCGAGGAGAATGGTGTCCCAAATGAGCGGGTTGCCCTCGGGGTTGCGGTATTGGTTTTCGAGGAGGAACTCGTCGATCACGCCGCCCTCGCGGGCCCAGCGGTTGTTGTTACCGAGATGGGACGTGGCGCCGAGCACCCAGAGGCGAACCTCGCTGGAGGCGTTGCCGCCGAGAACGGGTCGGTCCTGCACGAGGATGACCTTGAGGCCGGCGCGGGCGGCGGTGATGGCGCAGCACGTGCCGGCGAGGCCGCCGCCGACCACGACGAGATCAGCGGAGAGATTTTTTTGCGTGAGCGCGCGGTGCGCGACGGGAGCGTGGACGATCATCGGAGGAAGGAGAGAAAGGGAGACGGAGAGATCAGGCGGTTTTGGAGCGCGGGCGGAGTTGCCACGCGAGGAACCAAGCGAGCGGGTGCAGGAGGAGCATGAAGCCGAAGGCCGGATCGTAGGACGTGTTGGTCACGAGGGAGCCGACCGCTTTGTTCATCATGAGGCCGCCGAGGGAACTGCCCGCGGCGATCACGCCAAACGCAAAGGCGAGCGAACCGCGCGGCACCAGATCCACGACGAGGGCGCTGAGATTGATGAGCCACGCGAGGTGCGCGAGCACCGCGACCATGCCGAAAGCGAGGACGAGCCACAGCGCGTCAACGTGCGGGATCACCGCGCCGAGCGGGACGAGCGCGGCGCACGCGAGCATGATCCACAATCGGCTGCTCACCGGGGCGGTTCCGCGCTTGATCAACAAGCCGGAGAGCCATCCGCCGGAGAGGACGCCGACGTCGGCGGCGAGGTAGACGACCCACGTGACGCTGAGAGATTTTTGGTCGAGGCCGCGTGAATCGTAGAGGTATTTGGCGAACCAGAACTGGAAAAAATACCAGACCGGGTCAGTCAACATGCGGGCGAAAATGAGCAGCAGGACTTCGCGGCGCAGGAGGACTCGATACCATTTTCCCCAGTCGGGCGCGGCTTGCGGAGTGGCGGCGTCGTCGGTGGCTTGGCCGGTTTCGATGAGCGTGCGCTCTTCGACGGACAGGCGGGGATGTTCGGCGGGGCGGCGATAGAGCCAGAGCCACGGAATGAGCCACACGAGGCCGGCCGAACCGGTCACGATGAAGGCGGCCTGCCAACTGTGCCACGAGGCGAGGCCGACGATAAGGATGGGCGCGAGCGTCGCGCCAACGGTGGCACCGAGCGTGTAGATGCCGATGGCGAGACCGCGCTCCTTCGCTGGAAACCACTCGGAGACGGCCTTGGGCGCGGCCGTCCAGTTACCCGCTTCGCCGAGGCCGAGAAAGAAACGACAGACCCCGAGCGACGTGGCCGAGCGGGCGAAGCCGGTGAAGATATTGGAGAGCGACCACCAGCCGACGAAGAGGGCCAGACTCCAACGAACGCCGAAGCGGTCGACAATTTTCCCGGAGACGATGAGCGCGACCGTGTAGGCGATGAGAAACCAATTGAGGACGGTGGCGTAGTCTTCGTTGGAGAGCGCGAGATCCTTTTGGATGGTCGGGGCGAGAATCGAGAGCGCTTGGCGGTCGACGTAGTTGAGGACGGAGGCGCCGAAAATCAGGGCGACAATCCACCAGCGGAGATAAGGGATGCGGGTCATGAAAACTCAGGTTGGGCGCAACGTGAGGAAGGGGGCGAATCTGAGATCGTCGCCGTCCGCACGGGGACGGACAACACGCGTGGAAGTGAAGTCGTTCACAGGTGTCGTCGGGGCCTCAACGCCGCAGTGCGGAAGGGCCGGAGGTTTGCTTTTCACCGGAGAGCGTCACGGCCGACACTTCGAAATCAAACGCAGTCGCGCCGGCGGGCACGGGCACGGTGAATTCAAACGGATAGCTGGCGTCGGTGAGCGTCGCCTTGCGATCGCCGATCGCGTAGCTGAGCGACACTTCTTTGAATTTCGAATCGTCGGCTTGGAGGTAGACGTAGGCTGTCGTGGCGGCGGGGCCGAAGTTGAGGATCATCGCATGAGTGCCGCCAAAGGGCAGCTCGACGTGGTCGCGCTGCCACGCATCGGCGGCGCGGGCGCCCACGAGACGATCTTGGAATTTTGGGGTGACGACGAGGCCCTCCACTTCGATGGCCGTGAGGCCCATCGGGGGCACGGTGACGGTGAGGCGGCCGTCGCGCAGCGTCGTGGCGGAGCCGTCACGGAAGACGCGCGTGCGGTAGGTGTGACCAGCGAGTTGCGGGAGGAGCGTGGCGCTGAGGGTGATTTCGGTGGTGACGGGCTCGGGCGATTGGTTGGTAAACGCGACGTAGAGGCGGTCGCGGCCGCGGGCGACGAGGGTGTTGATCTCGACGGAACCGCTCTTGATCAAACGGCGAGGCAGCCAGAGCACGGCATCATCGCGGTCGAAGAATTTTCCGGGGCGGTCGCCGTAGAATTTACTCTGCAGGTAGGCATAGCCCTCGATGAAGTGCGCGGGGAAATCGATTTTCCCGCCGGAGCGTGCGAAGGCATCGGTCACGAGGAAATCGAGCAAGATGCTCATGTGCGGCCAGATGTGGTTATAGTGAAATGAATTCACGCTGAGTGCCTTGTGCTCGCGCATCGGATAATCGGCGCGCTCGTAGATTGTAGTGCGCGCGGTGTTGATGTGGTAGCCGGGAAAGCTGCGGTAGCGGCCGACGAGGGCGGAGCGGGCGACGTCGTGGAGCAGTTGGTCGCCGGTGAGCGCGGCGATGCGGAGCATCCACGGTGCGTAGTTGGCCATGAAAATGCCGCGGTGTCCCGACATCGTGCCGGAGGATTCAGGAGTCAGTCCGATCTCGGAGAGGCGCCAAGCAGGCACGAGTTCCTCGGGGGCGGTCATCGGGGTGTGGCCCTTGCTCTTCAGATACCAATAGACCGGGGCGTTGCCGCCGGGATTCACGGTTACGTCGACGTCCGGAATGCGCGGAGCCATCCACGTGAACATCGTATATTGGCGGGCGCCCTGACGCGCGGCGTCGAGGTAACGGCGGTCGTTGGTCGATTCATATAGTTGGAACAGGTCGATCCACTTCGGCGCGTAACCGATCCAGAAGAACAGGCCGGGTGTGTTGAAATCCGCGGCGGGTTTGGCCATCCGCTCGGCCAAATAGGCGTCGGCTCCGCGGCGTGCGGCGGCGAGAAAACGCGCCTCGCCGGTCTCGCGATAGACGGCGAGCTGGTTGGGCCACGTGCCGCCCTCGACGACATCGTCGAGATTGAGCGTGCGTTTCTTGTTGAGCATGCGCTCGGCGAGTTGACGGAGAATGGGCGAGGCGCCGTGCGTGATGCCGTAAAGCGTGGCGAGTTCGCTAACCGGTGCGCAGGGGCCGAGCAAGGCGCGCGACGGGCTTTGAATTTTTTGCTTCGGGTCTAACGAGAAGAGGAATTTTTCGCGCGAGAGCATGAACTCGACGATCGGGTAGGCGCGTTTGCGGAAGATCTCCTCGTCGTCGGTCACAAGCGCGAGGTTGAGCGGGTTGAGCGACGAGACGTTTTTCACCGCGCCGGGGACGTCGGTCGAATAGGAGCAGCCTTTCAGCTCCTCGATAAACCAACTGTAGTGGCTCATCCCGTAGTCGATCATGTTGTCGAGCGTCTCGTTGAGCGTGGCAATGGCGTTGCGGCGGTGGTCGCGGAAACCGTAGAGGCGACGCGCGAGCGTTTCGTAGGCCGTGGTGACATCGCCGGCGCCGGCGAAGAGGCGGACCTTAAATGTGAAGGCTTGGCCGGGGGTGCGCTTCGATTCGGCGCCGCCAAGCATCGGTGCGAAGACCATCGGCTGGGCTTCGCCCGCGGCGTTGCGCAGGGCGACACCGAAACGGCTGTTGTCGAGCAGCGGCAGAGGAGAGAAGGGAAGTTCGTCGGCATCGGCCACGACGCCGAGGGTGACGTTGCCCTTGCGCACGAAGGTCGCCGGCAGCGAGCACTCAAAGGCCGGCGTGAGGTAGGAGCGGTCGGGGAAACGTTTTTCCTGCCAGATGAACGGCTGCCAGTTTTCGGCGAGTTCGGCGGTCGCGAACGCGGGCGCGCCAGTGTAGCCAACGGAGAACCACGCGGCGCGTTTGGGCGTCAGCGTGAACGCGAGCACGGGCTCGGCGTCGCCCGCGGGCAGAGCGAGCGTGGCGGCGAGCGTGAATTCGGGTTGCTCGGCGAAAGTGAAGCGGAGCGCGGCGCCCTCGCGCGTGACACCCGCGGCGCGGACGCGCGTAGCGGGGGCGGCGGCGAAGACATCGGCGGTGCGCTGCTGGGTGTCGCCGTCGAGGATACGGTCGTCGAAGCCGTCGCCGGCTTGGCCGACGGAGCGCTTGACGTTTTTGAGCGCGGCGCCGGCAGACTTCGCCGGTGTCTGCCACGTGATGAGATTGTAGGAAACATGCGGGATATTGCCCGGCCGCATGGCGGGCTTCGGATCGGCTTTCGCTATGAGCACCACGAAATCGCCGCGGAAAGTCCACGCGCCGCCATCCTTCGCGGTGAGTTGCACGGCACCGTCGGCGGCGGGTGCAACGGAATAGCGGTCGTTGACGAGCGGCTGCGCGGAGAGCGGCGCGAGGAGCAGCGGCGCGAAGAGCAGCGGCGCGAAGAGCCAGCGGAGTTTCAAAAGCAAAGATGTGGTCATTTGGCAGAAAAGACTGAGAGGTTCCATTGGTCGCGCCAGCGGATGACCGGGCAATCGCCCTCGAATTCGATGGGGAGCCAGATGTAACCGGAGGTGATCGGATTCTGCGGGACGTTGATGTCGAACATGGCAATCCATGCGTCGCGGCGGCCGGCGACGGGATAAACGAACGTGCTCTGACCACCGAAGGTTTTTTCGGGGCCGAGATTGTTGTGGGGATTTACGCCGCGAACGGGATTGCCGAGGTCCTGATACGGACCTGTGACTTTGTCGGCGACGAACATGCGGGCGGCATTGGGCGCCCAACCGCTGCTGTCGGAACCGAGGAAGTAGATTTTGTTACCACGACGGAAAAGCGCGGGCGCTTCGGTTTTAAGGGTGATGCCGGCCAGCTCCACGTAGTCACCCGCGGGCCGCAAGCCGTCGTCGGACAACCGGCTGGCAACGTGAACTTTGTCCGGCTTGCGCACGCCGAGGTGGTAAACCGAGCCATCGTTGTCAGCAAAGATGGTGAAGTCACCGGTGCCGAACGGGCTGCTACCGCCGAGAAAACGGCCTTGGTAGTGAAACGGCCCCGTCGGCGCCGTCGCAGTCGCTACACCGACATAGGCGTAGTCGGTGCCGGATTTACCGCCCTGGGACTTGGGCGGGTAGAGTTTGAAATAGACGATGAATTTTTTCGTCGCGGCGTGATAGATCACCTTGGGCCGGTCGAGGATCGAGGCGTCGGCCAGCTCGGGGTGCGCACCTGGCGCGAAGACATCCAACACAAGCCCCGCGTCCTGCCAGTTGAGCAGATCGTCGCTGACGTAGCAGCGCACGCCGGCCTCGTTTTTCTCGGACTCGGTTTTGCCCGCGATTTTGTGCGCGCCATACCAGTAGTGGCGGCCACCGAAATCGAGGATGCAGAAACCATGGGCGTTGAGGTGCGTGCCCTGCGTGTCGGGCCACGGCTGGCCGGGCCGGAAGTGAGTGTTGCGCTGCGGCGTGCTTTCGGCGCACCAACCAATGCCGCCGATCGTGAGGGCCGCGGCGACGGCTCTCACCCAATGCAGCGACCTGATTAAACGGAAGCCTGCATGACCGAAGCCAGCGTTGGAAAAGAGAGCAGCGGGAGGTTGCATAATTTTCAGCCCAGCACGATCGGCGACGGGTTGAAATCAGAAGCGCAGTCCCGCGGTGAGTCGCACCGTGCGGCCCTCTGGATAATAGGCAGCTGTGGTCATCTCTTTTTGATCAAAGAGGTTGTTCACGTTCAGTGAGAGATCGAGACGTGTGCCGTTCTGCCATTTCTTGAAGGCGTAACCGATCACCGCGCTCCACTCGCTGACCTCTGGGTTGAAGAACGGCACCGTAATCGCGGTGGCAGTGGCGCTCGGCCCAATGCGCAGGTATTCCGCTGCAAACTGATAGGTCAACCCCAGGCGCACGCCGGTCAGGAGTCCTTTGCGGAAATTGTAGCGCGCCGCCAGGGAGGAGCTACGGGCGGGCGCATTTTGTCCGCCGAGTGGACGCGTGCCAATGAGGCTGGGCGTGGTGGCGTGCTTCACGATACGCACGTCGGTCCAGGCGATGTTGGCGAGCAGCGTGAGGTTTTCGGTCACCTTGCCACCGACGTCAAAACTCATACCGCGTGAGCGGGTGGCCGCGCCGGGGATGGAGCGTGGGAGCGAAAGATCGAGGCCGCCGGGGTTGTCCGGATTGTCGGTGACCTGATTGTCCTGCTCCACGTTATAGAGAGCGAGGGTGTAGGAAAAGCGGTCGTTGAGCAGCACACCTTTGAGCCCGAATTCGACGCCCGACGATCCTTGGTTTCCCAGCAGTGCTCCCGTGTTCGCATCAAACTGCGGCGCGGGATTAAAGCCGGTGGCGATGTTGCCGTAAGCGACCAACTGACGGGCGAGCAAACGGTAGTTCAGCCCCGTGCTGTAGGTGAACTTCGCCTTATTGCCGTCGGCTGTTCCGACTGTGAATTTCCCCCAATCCTGGCGCGCGGATCCGGTCCAGAAGAGGCGGCCGTCCATCAGCTCGATCGTATGGTTGAGCAGGCTGCCGTAGTAGAAGCGCTCGTTGAAGACCCGCGCCACCGTCCACGTCTTGGGGTCGAACGCGGGATTCGGATAGTAGCCGGACACCCCGGGATTGAACGGATCGGGGTTCTTCCACGCGTTCAACTGGGCGGTGGTCGTGAGGCCCAACGCGTTGAGCGCGGTGTTCAGGGGTGTGCCGCTGAGCGCCCAGGTTCCCTGATCGTTGTTATTGAAGAAGGTATCAAAGGTCAGGAGGGTGCGCTGGCTGAAGCGGGTGTTCCACTTTTTCGTCAGGTCGATCTGGAAGCCTTTTTCAACGTAGTCGATCGTCTGATATGCGCCCGCCCGGTCACCGGTCCAAATGCCGCGCTTGGTATCGACCCAGATGCCGGTGAGCGTGTTCAACACGGTCTGTCGCGCCGCAGTGGGGTTGGTCGCCCAAGTGGCCGGCGTCGAGGTGCCGTCCTTCAAGAAGGCTCGGGTGGTGTAGGCGACGTTGGCACGCAAGTTCAGATCCGGACTGATCCGGTGCTCCAGCGTAAAGTAGCTGGAGTCGGCCTTCCGTTTGACGACATTGTGGGCCCCGTTGACGTTGAACTGGGCAAGCCTTTCGCCGAGCACCTGATCGGGCATGTAGAACACCGAGCCTTCCGTGATCGTCTGGGCGCCGTTCACCCGGGTCCATCGCGTGAAGGACTGCCCGCCTTGCATGATGCGGTTGGCGTATTCGTGCTCGAGGGTGAACAGCGTGTTCGGCGAGAGCTTGTAGGTGAGTGATCCGGAAAGATTAGTCGTGCGATTATACCAGAAGTCCGTCGGTCGGTTGAAATCGTAGTAGGTGGCGTCGACGCGATAGAAGAGTTTGTCCGCGATGATCGGGCCGGTGATGTCGCCGGCAATGCGCTGGTGGTCGTAGGAACCCGTCACGTAGCTCAAACCCGAGGCCAACCGCGTCCCCGGTTTCTTGGAGATAAAATTGATGACTCCACCCGGGGAGACGCGGCCGTAGATTGCCGACTGCGGGCCCTTGATCACTTCGGTGCGCGCGATGCTGTTCGAGTCCGGCGCCTGCGTGCGGGCAAAGCCATTGCGGAAATAGGGGACATTGAAGCCGCGCAGGCGCGTGCCGCCGCCGCCGCCGGCCGCGGGGTCGCCCGCCGCCATGCCGGAAATGAAGGGGGCCTGCTGGTCGAGGTCGAACAGCTGGAACTCCTTCACGAAGTCCTCGGTGAGGACAGAGATGGAAAACGGCAGGTTGATGATGTCGGTAGCGACGCGAGTGCCGGAGGCGCTTTCCGTCGCGATAAAGCCGTCGTCCTTGGCGGTGTTAACGCGAAACTCGCTCAACACATGGACATCTTCGGAGGCGGGTTTTGGCGCGGTCTGGGCGAGTGCGACGGCGGCGCTCAGCAGGGACGCGAGCAATAGGAGTTTTCGAACAAGGTTTTCGGGGTTCATCGGGGATTTGGTTGAGGCGGCGAACAAACCGGGGCCGGAGGAAGCAGGGGGAGCAGAGGACGTTGGATTACGTTACCGCAGACGCGACAACGACCTCTTTGAAACCGTTCAATTCAGTCGCGTAGCTCCGCTCTGATGCGGCAGCAACGAATTGACGATGTGGTGGAAGGCGGAATGACCGAAGCCCCGCCTACACTCCCCAGCCCGAGCGGTAGGTGTAGCCGGGACCGGCGAAGACATCGCAATCCGGGCGATTAGGAAAACGGCCGGCGGCGGCGTCCCAGTCGAGGCGGGCCTGGGCGCGTTGCGCGGCGACGCCGAGCAATACGACTTCGGTGAGGCCGGCGGCGTAGTCGAAATTCGAGCCGCACTTGGGGCCGCCGCGGATGGCCGCCGCCCATTCGGGGAACGGGCCGCCCGCGACGCGCGGGATGGACTTCGGCGGCAACGCGCTCGCCATCGCCTGCATGCGCTCCTCGGGCAGGAGGCGGCACGAACCGCTATGCGAAGTGACGCTCATGATGCCATTCGTTCCGTAGAAGAGACTGCCGCCGCTCTCGGAGAGTTTGAATCCGGGGACGGGCAACGGCGGCTTCATCGTGCCGTCGAACCACTTCATCTCCACCGGCCCGCGCCCGCCGCGCGCCGGGAATTTCCACGTCACCGCGGTCGAGGCCGGAAACGTCTTCGGATACTGCTTCGTCGTCGCGGCTTCCACGCTCGTGGGCGATCCAAGGTCGAGCGCGTAGAAGGGCGCGTCGAGTTGGTGGCACCCCATATCGCCCAGAGAACCGGTGCCGTAGTCGGTGAATCCGCGCCAGAAGGAAGGCACGAGTTCGGGGCGGTAAGGTCGCTGCGGCGCCACGCCGAGCCAGAGGTCCCAGTCCAACGTCGCGGGCACAGGCGTCTCCTTGGGATTGGCGTCGGGATCAAAATCAGCCGGGAAAACCACGGGGTGCGCGGGCGGTCCGTCCACGTGTGCACCGTGTGGACCTCGCCGATCAGCCCGGCCTGCACCCATTCGCGGGCGAGGCGGATGCCTTCGGCGGCGCGGCCTTGGTTGCCCATCTGGGTCACGACGCCCGCGGCTTTCGCGGCGGCATGGAGGCGCCGCACCTCGGTGAGGCAACGGCACATCGGCTTCTCGACGTAGACATGCTTCTTCGCGGCGATCGCGGCCATAGCAATTGGGAAGTGCATGTGGTCCGGAGTCGCGATCGCCACGGCGTCGATCTTGTCCGTCATCTGCTCGAACATCACGCGGAAGTCCTTGAACCATTTGGCATCTTTCAGCCGATCCGTGTCAGGCCCCGCCTTTTTGCCACCGGCGATGCCGGCGCGACTGCGTTTTTCGTCCACATCACACAGGGCTACGAATTGCTCGTCCGCCAGTCCCGAAAGCGAAGCACCGCCGCGGCCGCCCACGCCGACCTGCGCAATGCGCAGACGCTCGTTGGGCGAACGCGTGCCTTGGCCACGGAGGCCGTGCGGCAAAATCAGGACGGAGCCGAAGGCGGCACTGGTCGCCAGAAATTGGCGACGCGTTGACGAAGACCACGGGGACTTTTGCGAAGAGGAAGACGGGGGTAGATTGAGGCTCATGAGGAAGAAATGACGTTGTTCGGGGAGGCTAAGGTGCGGTGCGACGCGCAAGGATCTCCTGCATCCAACTGCGGGTCGCAACCGTCGAGGGACGGTCTTCGAGATATTCGACGTCGACGTGCACGTGGGCTCCGAGGTTGGCCAGGGCGGCGAACCATGGGCGTCCTCGCAGGCGGGCGGCGCGTTCATCCCAGCCGAGGCCGACTTTGTTCCAGCCGGCGCCGTCAGCGGGTTTCCACGGACGGCCGGGATTCGTGCCAACGAAGGCCAGCCACAACGACGCGATCCGGTCATCGCGTAGCGCGAGGTAGTTGGCGGCGTATTCACCGCGTGAGAACCCCACGAAGAATACCGCGCGCCCATCGCCGCCGAATTGCTCGCACACCGCGCGCACCGCCGCGACGCAGTAGTCTGCGGTTTTCTCGATGTCGCCCCAGCCGTCGATCTGCTCGCGTTGTCCGTCCACGCTGATGAACGGCAGGTTGAGGGTGATGAACTTTTCGCCCCGCGCCAAACCGTAGGCCATGGTTCCCTGATCGGTGTAGCCGGTGGAGTGGCAGAACTTGTGATAGAAAATATTGCCAGTGTATTCGACGATGACCGGATATTTCGCGCCCGGCTTCCATTCGCGAGGCAGCGTGAGCACATGGGTGACGCTCGTTTTTTCCCATCCTGGTAACTGCTGATACACTCGCCGCCCGGGACCCGGCGATTCGCGGGTAACGTCGGGCACGAGCACACGGCGCGAGATGTCGGGCCGTTCGGCCGGCGCCTCGCCGCTAGCGCGAAAACTCCGCACACGAAGCGAGGGCGCGATGCGACTGTCACCGACGACGAGTTCCAGCCAGCGGATCGAGGCAGGGTTCGTCGCCGGGGTGTAGACATCTTTGCCGGGATAACGGGTGTGCAGGTCGAGCTTCAACGTGCCGCGTTGCCCGGGGGCGAGCGTCTCGCGTCCGGCAGCGGGCCCCCCGTCCGGCGTGAACGTGCTCACGCCGCCCCAACCGTGGCCCGACAGCGCCCAAAACGTGAACCGCAGGGGCTTGTCGCCAGTGTTTTCGATGTCGGCCTCCACGAAGCGAAAACGCGAGAGGTCCCGCGATTGCTCCGGTAGGGGAAAGACCACGCCACTGTCGAAGGCTGGCACGGTGCCCTTGATGTCCAAGGCACCGTCTGTCACCGAAGCGGCAACGCCCCGCGCAGTGAGTCGGGTCGCATCAAACGAACGGTCGAAAGTGAACAGATCCATGGCATTCGCGGAAACGGCAGCGACGAGAAAAATACCGGAACAGAGAAGAAAGCGAAGTGATGCAGGTGATGGGTGCACAGGGAAGGGAAAGGGACGAAGGCGGAACTAGGCAAAAAGCGCGGTCACTGGCTGGCCCTTGTCCGCTACTGTGAAGGGCCGGCCCGACGGAGAGTGTTCGATGTGGCCGATGTCCATGCCCAGGGCCATCGCCACCGTCGCGTTGAGATCGGGCATGGTGACGGGGTTCTCGGCGACGGTTTCGCCGACGGCGTCGGATTGGCCGTGGACGTAGCCGCCCTTCGCGCCTCCGCCGGCTAGCCACCAAGTGAACACACCAGGATGATGGCCGCGCCCGGCGGTGACGGTGCTGATCTGCGGCGTGCGGCCGAATTCCGTCGCCATGACCACGAGCGTGCTCGCGAGCAGACCGCGCTGGTGGAGATCTTCGAGCAGGGCGGCCATCGTCTGATCCACCGAGGGCGTCATAAAGCGCATGGATTTGATCTGATCGTTGTGCGTGTCCCAGTTTTGATCATCCTCCACCTCGATAAAGCGCACGCCGGCCTCGACCAGCCGGCGGGCCAGCAGGCAGCCCTTGCCGAACGTGTGCGCACCGTAGGCCGCCTGCGTCTTCGCGTCTTCGCGCGTGATGTCGAAGACCTTGAGGTCCTCGCTTTTCATGAGGGTGGCGGCCTCCTGTTGAATTTTGAGATAGGCGGCTGCATCCCGATGCGGCGTCTGCTGCACGAAATGACTGCCGATGGCGCGAGCGAGCGCGGTGCGGCGGTTGAAATCCACCTCGCTGACCGCGGCGGGCAGCACGGAGTTCTGCAAGCCCGCGCCCGGATCGACGATCGGCAGCGGGGCGAGATGGGCGGGGAAGTAACCGCTGCCCGGGTGCTGCGGGCTGCCGTTGATCAGGACATTGCCCGGCAGAAACCGGTTCTGCGAGCCGATCAGTTTCGCGGCCCACGAGCCGAGCGACGGGTGCCGGATGGTCGGGGTCATGAAGTGGCTCGTATGCGCCGAGTAGGCGCCGAGCTCGTGAATACCCTGCGTCGAGGTCATCGAGCGCACGAGCGAAACATGGTGCATCTGCCGCGCCATGCGCGGAAACCATTCGGAGACTTGCACGCCGTCCGCACTCGTTCCGATGGCTTGGACCCCGCCCATCTCGGGCCGGCCGGGCTTGGGGTCAAACGTGTCGATGTGCGAAAGCCCGCCCCGCAGATAGAGAAAGATCACGCTCTTCGCCCGGGCGCGGGGTGGCGCGCCGGCGCCACGCAAAGCCCCCAGACCCGGCAGCAGACTCACGCCAAGAAAGGTTTTGACGAAACGTTCCACGAACGCGCGGCGGGACAGGTCGGTGATGATCGATTTCATGCGGGCAAAATGGGCTTCAGCGTTGGAAGAGAAACTCAGGGGAATTCAGCAGCGCCCAAATCGTGTCCTCCACCGGCGTGAGGCTCGTGGCCGTGAGTGTCGCAATAGCCGAAAGCTCCCCGTCGCTCGGGGAGCGCACGAGGAGGGCGCGATAGATGAGCGCCGTCATCCGGTCCTTTCCCCCATCGGCAGAGGCCAACTTGCGGCGCAGATGGGAATCGGTCGCGAGGACGCGTGCGACGAGTTCGCCGTTCATCAACGCCAGCGCGTGCGTGGTGTTGGGATCGCGGTTGAACGCGTCGATCTCGCGCCGATCCGATTGGCCGAACTGACGCAGGAAGTGGCCAAGCGGCAACGGCAGGGAAATCTCCGAGGCTCGGAGAAAATCCCGCGGCAACGACTTCCAGCGTGGATCGGTTTCCGGCGCGGGTTCTGGGCCGCCCATTTCCAGCGCCTGCAGCTCGGGATTAAAAAAATTCTCGTTCTCCCTGGCATGGCCGGCCAGCACGCGCCGCACCTCGGCGGCATTTCCGCCGGCCCGGGCGGCGGCGAGTTCTTTCTTCTGGTCCGCGAGCCGGAGCGTGTGTTCGCGGCGTCGGGCGCGGTAGGCCATTTCGTCGCGGGACCGCGCGATGATTTCATCCGCGGTCATGGTGGTGAGCCGACGCAACCGCGCCGGATTCAAAAGCGATCCCTCGTGGCGCACGACGGATTTGCGTTCGTCGAGATCGGGCACGAGGAGCACGAGATGCGAGTCCCAGATTTGCTCGGCCGACAGCCGGCGCAGGAGCGGGCCGTGCAACCCGAAGGCCGACCCGGGCTCCGCTCGCTCGCGCACCGCTTCGCTCTGATATAGCCGCGTATTCAGCAGCACCGCGAGGAACGCCCGCTCGTCGAAACGAAAGCCGATCAGCGCGGACGTGAGAAACTCGAGCAGCTCGCGGTGCTCCGGATGGGGCACCGCTGTGAGGCTGTCGACGGGCTCGATCAGGCCGGCCCCCATGACGCGTTTCCAAAGCCGGTTGGCAGCGTTCTTGGCAAACCGCGGGTTGCGCGGCGAGGTCATCCATTCCGCAAAGGCCTGCCGGCGGTCGCCATCGACGATCGGGGCTTCGTCGCCGAACAGCGTCCGCGGGGAAACGGGCCGGCCCCGCGCGGCGTGATCGTAGGCATAGGTCGCCGGAAACGTCAGCGGCTTGTTCGTGTCCGTGGTGAGTCGCTTCAGCGGCGCGATCGCGCGGCTCACTCCGTCCTGCAGCGCCTTGTCTGCGTCCATTCGCGCCAATCGGCCTTTTATCTCCGGCCACTGCTCAACGTTGTCGTTGGAATAGCCGCTCGGGTTGCTGAGATTCGAGACGCCGGCGGTGAAGGCCGCCATCTGGAAAAAGTCTTTCTGCGTCACCGGCTCGAGCGGGTGGTCATGACACTGGGCGCACTCCATGCGCGTGCCGAGGAAGACGCGCGACAGGTTCGAGGCGTGGTCGAGCGGCATGCCGAGATCGCGCAGGTAGAATCCCGCCGCACCGTTTTCCCAGAGATAGCCCTTGGCGGTGATGAGCTGGCGCACCGTCTCGTCATGCGGCTGCCCGGTGCGGATGGTGTGCTTCACCCAGTCGTCGTAGAGCCAGGCCGGTTGCCCGCCGGCCAGCGCGCGCGGGTTGAGGCGGAGCTGGTCCGCCTTCCAGTTATACGTGTGGCTCACATAGCCCTCGCCGGCGAGCAGCTCGTCGATCAGCCGGGCCCGCCGGTCCTCGCGGGCGTCGGCGAGGAAGCGCGTGCTTTCTTCGAGGCTCGGAATGCGGCCGGCGACGTCCAGATAGACGCGGCGCAGAAACACTTCGTCGCTGGCGGGCGCGTTCAGTTTGGTGCCCCTCGCCGTGTGGTGGCGGTCGATCAAGGCATTCACTTGGCGGGCGACTTCCGGCACTGCTGTGCGAGCAACGGCCGCACCGGGCTCTCCGAGCGGTGCCTCGCGATGCTGAAACTTCACCCATCCGTCCAGCTTTGCTCCGGTGGTGATCCATGCGCGCAGCAACGCGCGCTCGGCATCGGAGAGCGGCTGCGCGCCACCCTTCAGCGGCGGCATCACGTCTTGATCGGTGTGTGGCAGTGACACGCGCTGCAGCAGCTCGCTCTCGTCGGGCTTGCCGGGCGTCACGACCCCGGCGTCGGTCAGACCTTCCGCCGAATCGAGCCGCAGATCGCCCTTGGGCTTCGCCTGTTTCTCGCTGTGGCAGCTGAAGCAGTGACGATACAACACGGGGAGCACGTCTGCTTCGAAGCGCGGCGTCGCGTCGGCCCCGCGCGACACCGCGAAGCTAAGCAGCATGAAAAGCGACAATCTCATCATGGGGCAGTTAATCGAGCAACGGCGTGGCCACGCGGATAAAAGGGGCGTAGCCCGGACCGACGAGGCCATCGCCATCAAGGCATCCGGCGTATGAGCACTCGGTTTTCACAATGATGTCGTTACGAGTGCTGCAGCGGCTAATCGCGCTTTCCTTGAAACCATTCAAATCAAGTGCCCCGTCAGAAACTGCCCTTTAGACCGATCACGATGTAGGAAGGGGTGACGTAGCGTTGGGCGTTTTGGGCAAAGGCCGGCGTATCCGGGGCCCGGCGATACAAAAAGCGGTCCTTGGCGAACACGTCGTCCCAGTTCAGATAGAGGGCGAACTTCTTGCTCAGGGCGTATTCCGCGCTGATGCCGTAGCGGGTGTAGGCCGACTGGTATTCATAGGTGGATGGGGGAATGAACCCTTCGGCCTGGGTCCCGGGTGTGGCCAAAACCTCCGCTCGCTTGGTCTCGGCCTGATAGGCCGCAGTCAGCCGGACGGAGAAGCGTGGCCGAATGTAGTTCAACCCCGCCGTCAGAGAATCGGGACTGAAACCCACGAAATCTGCCGCATTGGGTCCACCCACTTTCAGATGGGTATAGTTTACCCAAGCCTGCACCAGCTGCAGCCATGACGGCAAAAACAACAGATCCTGGCGGTAGCTCAGTTCGACGCCGTCCAGGGTCGCATCGCCCACGTTTTCCCAGCGGCGCAGGACGTAGTTGTCGGCCAACATATATGCGATGTCTCCCTCCGGGATGCCGTAGGCCTCGAGCGTGGCCGCGGTGGTCGGCCGGCCGCGCTGCGCGAAAAAGTTGCTGACCTGCTTGTGATAGACCCCGACTGAGCCAAATCCGCCCTTCAGATGATAGGAGTCGAGGGACAGGTGAAAACTATCCGCCGTCCAGGGTTCCAAGCCGGGATTGCCGACCACGATGGTGCGAGCGGTGGTGGCATTAGTGTCGGTGGGAACGGGCACGGTGATCCCGGCGACGACATACTGCACATCGGGGCGGCCGAGCGTCCGGGCGTAGGCCGCCCGCGCCACCAAGTTCTCAGTAAACGCGTAATTGGCGTTCAGGCTGGGATAAACCCCGTCGTAGTTCTGGCTCTCGAAATTTCCCCGCTCCTGATTGATGAGCCTGAGCCGCTGCTCGGTGTTATTGGTGATGGCGATCAATGCGCCCGTGCTCGTGCGCAACAGGTTGCCCGCCGCATCGCGCTGGTAGATGGCGAAATTATCGCGCTTCATGCTCCAGCCCTTGAGATCGGTTTTCTCATAGCGGGCACCGCCCGTGAAGTTGAGCCGGCCGGAGAGGAGGCGGAGATCGAGCCGGAGATAGCCGGCCGAAATATCCTCGAGCATGCGTTTCGAATTCTGCGCGAGGTTCTGGATGTGGGTGGTGTTCAGGGTGAAATACTCCGGGTGTTGCACGAAGAGATCATAGGCCTTCACGGGGCTGATCCAGCGCACCGGGTTCCCGTTCACCTTCACGTCGATCGACTCATCCACGAGGTCGTAAAGTGAGACGGCGGTCTGGCCGGCGGCCCGGCCGACAAAGGTGTAGTTCTTGACCGGACGGGTGTCGTCCTTGTCCATGCGGTTATAAGCGCCGCCGAGCTTGAGCGTGAGGTTCCGGCCGATCGCGCGGCTTACGTTCAGGCGTCCAGCCGTGGCGTCCGTCTGATACAGGGCATACTCTTCGTTCGCCGTGCCGAGCGTGTAGTTGTTGGCGTTGAAGGGATCCAGCAGCGGGCCGTTGGTGCGGTTGATCGTGTAGGTTTGCGGCCCGATGCTAGAACCCTTCCCGATACCATCGCCGCGGATGTTGACGTTGAGGATACTGGCCAGGACGCCGTTGAAGTAGCCCTTGCCGAGGCTGCTGCGCTCGCGGTCGGCGGCGGAGTAGGACGCCTGCGCGTCAAAGTTCCACACCGGTCCGCGATGCTGATACTTCAGCGAACGCATGCTGGTGTCGGTGGTCGCGTCGAAATTCGACGGATTGAGGGTGCCCATTTCGAAGCTACCGGTGGCACCGCGGCTTGAGGTGTAATCCGCATTGCCGATCGCGTCGTAGCCGGCGTTCACGCGCGCGGTCATGAAGCTCTGGGCCTTCTTTTCGTCCACCGAGCGTTCCTGGATCTGCAGGCTGAGGGTATCGTTGTTCGACAGCCGCCAATCGAGGCCGAGTTGGAGGTTATCGGTCCGCGAAATCGAGGCCTCCTGACGCCATTGCGTGATCGCCAGCGCATAATCCTTCGGCGCGCCGGTGGCAAAATAGGTATTCCGGAGGTTCCAAAAGGCGACCTCGGAGGGCGTGTCGTCCGTCGGCCGCTGGCGCCAGGAACGAGAGCCACCCAAGCTGACCGAGAGCTTTTTTCCCACTGGGAAAGCGTAGCTCAGGCTGAACGAAGGCTCCTTGCGGCGCGGCGTTGCCCGGTCGTGGGGTTGCTGCGCACCGCCGTTGAAACTCACGCCGTCCACGTTGTCGAAATTCATATACACTTGGTAGCGGCCGACCGGGCGCTTGAGGCCCGTGCCGGTCTTCGCGATCAGGTTCATCGATCCACCCAAACCGGAAGCGGGCAGGTCGGGCGTGGGCACCTTCGAGACCTCCACGCGCTCGATGTTCAGGATCGGCACGTCCTGCAACGCCGCGGCGCGAGTGCTGGTCGGGCCAATGCCGGTGGCAGGCACATCCACGCCGTCGATCTGAAGGTTGGACATTTCCGCGGGAAATCCGCCCAGCGCAATCCGACCGGGGTTGGTGCCATCGTCCAGAATGGTGACTCCGGGCAGAAGGCGCACATAGTCGCCGATGTTTTCCTGGCCGCGGTCACCGAGTTCGTCGAACGAGACCACGTTCTTGATATTGGCCGCATGGCGTTGCTCGTTCATCGCGACGGCCTGGCCGCTCATGGTCTGTTCCGCGACGACCTGGAACTGCTCCATCACAATCGTCTGGCCCTCCGCGCCACGACGGTCGGTTCCCAGGCGACCGAGTTGGAAATCCTGCGCAACCTGTCCGCCGGGTGGCACCGTCACGCGTGACCTTTGCGACCCGAAGCCCAGATAGGAAACTTCCAACTCGATCTCCTTGGCCGGGGCGCCCCGGAGATAAAACCGGCCGTCGTCGTCCGTCAGCGTCTCCTGGGCCGTGCCGCGAATGGTCACTTTAGCCCGGCCGAGCGGGGAACCGCTCGCCGCGTTGGACACCGTGCCTTGGACCGCGCCCATGGGCTCGCCTGCGGATTGGGCCTGGCCGCCAAGAATAAAGGTAAGCGACACGAACAGACTCAAAAAAACTCGCCGGACGGAAACGCGCGTTCCGTTTGGCCAAGTGGAAGTGAAGGATAGTTTGGGATTCATCGGGTTTGGGTTTTGGAAATAGGGTGGACGAAGTGGTGCTGGCCTAAGCTACGGCGCTGGCGCCCTCCATTCGATTTTGACGGGGCCCAGCAGACCGGAGGGGACGAGCGGGGATTTCGCCTCGTAGTGTTTCCACGTGGTGAAGCTGAAGCGCTTCCGCTCGGAGAGGCGCGTGCGGTCGTAAAGCCAGGCGGGAAGTTGTTTGAGCCTTCCGTCGGTAAACTTGTTCGTGCCCTCGGGTTGATAAGTGAGATCGGTGGGCAGTGACTCGTCGCCAATCACGCGGTTGATCCAACGGTTGGCCACGCGGACCTCGAGGATGTTCTCGCCGGCGCGCAGATGCCGCGTGACCTCGGCGCGGAAAGGCGGTTGCCACAGCGTGCCGATGAGCGCGCCGTTGAGCCGGACTTCGGCGAGATCGGCCACGGCGCCGAGGTCGAGCGTCGCGGTGGCGCCAGCGCGGAGTTGGGTCGTGAAGCTCGTCCGGTAGGTGGCGGTGCCGGCGTAGAATTTGATGCCGGGGTTTTCGTGTTCCGTCCACGAGGCGAGAGACGCAAAGGTCGCGTCGGACGGTGCGCCGCGACCGTCGTGAAACGCGACGTGCCACGGACCGGCGATCGGCAGAGTCGCGGCCGCGGTGGTCTTCGGAGCTTCCGCTGCCGCCTTGAGGAGGGGGCGACGAAAAATCACGAACGTGGAGCCATGTGGCTCAAGTTGGAGCGGCACCGTGGTGCTCGAGGGCGCCGCACGATAGCCGGGGGAATCGGCCTGCACGCCAGTGACGGCGTTCCACAGTTCGGGCTGGCGGCCGGTCGTGCGAAAGGTGAAGTCGCCGGCGACGTCGCGGTCCGAGTGGTTGAAGACAAAGTAGATTTCGGCGTCGGCCAGGCGACGGTGAATGTAGCGAAGTTCGCTGCCCGTCGGCGCGGGTGGCAGCACCACATCGGCTGCGAGACCGATTTCCTTGAGCGCGGCGGACAACGGAGTCCGGCGGATAAGCGGGCGGGCCCCGTCCCACAGCTCACGCGCAAGCGCGGCGAATTCGTCGCGCGCTTCGTAGTCGCGCACGCCTGCGGGAACCACGGGCGCGGCGCCGAAGATCGGTGCACCGGCGCGGGCGAAGTCGCGGAGCCGGCGCAGCGTGGCAAGATCGGCGGCCCAGTTTTCCGGGAGCATCAACACGCGGTAGGCGGGGCCGGTGGGAAGTGTAAGTGCGCCGTCGCGCCACGTCATCGCAGCGAGGTGGTGCGGGTAGACGATGTCGAAATCGTAGCCGGCCGGCGTAGTCACCATTCCAGCAGGATACGCGTAGCCGTGGTCCTCGGTGTGGAGGAACGCGATGTCGGCGACGGTGCTGCCTTGTTGCAGGAGAAATTGCCCGCGCGCCACGTAGTCGATCCAAGCGCCGGCGAGGGGCCACCACGTGTTGAGGCGGCCAAAGTGCGTGCCGTAGCGGCCGAGGCCGAAGCCGGGGCCGTCGTTGGTGGGCTGGTGCGTGTAGTGGTGCAAAATGAAGCGGTTAATTCCGGCGGTCCACGCGTAGTCGCCGGGATCCTTGAGCGTGGCGGGAGTCGCGAGCCAGCGGCCGTCTTCGGGCTTGGCGGTAAACGACTCGGCGGCGACGAGCGGGCGGCCAAGGACATTGGCGACGGACGCGACGAACTTGATCCGCGGAAGACGCGGCGCGGTGTCGGGCATCCAGAATTCGTTCATCGGCACATCTACAAACTCGTTCGCCGAAACCGGATTCAGCGGCCCGCCCTGCGCCTCAGCGTAGATTACAAGCCCGCGCTCGTGCGCGCGGCGCTGCATCGTGCCGAAATAGTTTTTCGCGATCAGCTCTTCGACCGCGCCGCGGAAATCGCGCAGCGCCGCTTCGGTGAACGACGGGCTCTCCACCACGCGGCCCGTGAGCACGGGTAGGAGCGGCACGAAGTCGTAGCCCTTCAACGCGCGAAACTGGGCGGGAAACGTGTCAGTCCAGTTTTGCGGGCCGCCCTCGAAGCTGTCGAAGAGCAGGCCCTTGAGCGTGCGGCCCACGCGCGGGCCGGCCTCGCGCAGGATACGGCCGAGCGCCTGATCAAAGTAGAACGAGACGGCGTCGGCGTCCATTTTGTCGATCTCGAGGCCGTGTCCCTCGGGCACGGCGGGATGATTCGTCGAACTCGTCGACGTAAATCCGAAACGCAGAATCGTCCACTCGCCGGCGGGGAGCGTGGTGCGCAACGTGCCGGAGGCGGCATCGAAGCCAGCCGTGAGGTCGATCACTTGGGCGCGGGGAATACAGCCCGCGGCATCGGTGTCGAGCGGCGTAGCGGTGAGCGTCTTCTCCTTGAGCTTGGTCTTGAATTCCCCGTCGGGAGTGCGGCGGGTGGAATCGGCGGGCACCGCGAGCACCACCACGTCACGAAAGAAATTCTCCATCTTCGTCGCGGGCGGGGTGCGGAATTTCAGCGGCTCGATTTTCGGCCGCGGCACCGCGAGCGTGAGCGCACTGCCGCCGGTCGCCGGAGTTTCGCTCCAGACGAGTTTCTTCATCGAGCGCTCGGGCGTCACCCACGGACCGCCGCTGGCGGACCAGCCCGGCGTGTTCATGAGGTGGAACTCCAGGCCAAGTTTATCCGCCGTGGCGATCGCGTGCTGCACGTGCTCGTGCCACTGATCGGTGCCGTAGCGGACGGGGCCGGGCGGCAGGTAGATGCTCGCGTCGAACATCTGCACGCCCGCGATCCCGACACGCTTCATGTCGGCGAGGTCGGCTTCGATACCGTGCTTGGTCACATTGCCATTGATCCAATGCCACCAAACGAGGGGGCGCGCGGCAGGAGGTGGTGCGGCGAATCCGGCATCGAGCCGATCGGCGGCCTTCGCCTCGACCGCGGCACCTCCCGCGAGGAATGCAACGACCAGGGCGGTGACTGCGGACTTCATCCATCGGAAAACGTGGTCCGAGCGATGGTCATGGATCGCCGCCGGCCGCTCGATGAAGGCATCGAAGAACACGGTCTGAGGTGAATATGAGGGCCGGGATTTCATGGGTCGGGGCACGGTGCGGCTTCACCTACGAATCGAATTCGATTCGGGATTTGAGGTATGGGAAAACGACGGGCGGAGAATCATTTTTAGTTCGACGAAACGATGTAAGACAAAACCTCGTCGCGCACGCGCGCCTCGTAGTCGGGACGGCTCACGTGGCCCGTGTCGAGATGGTTCCAGATGTCTTTCTTGGTCTTGAGCTGGTTGAACGCCGCGTAGACCCCCGTGGGAGGGCAAATGTGATCGATGAAACCGACGGTGAAAAACACCTGCGCGCGGATGCGCGGCGCGAAATTGACCGAGTCGTAATAGCGCACTGCCTCGACGACGCGCGGATCGGGAGTGGCGGTGCCATTGGGGATGATGCGGGGCCAGCCGTTGATGCGGTTAACCGTTATGCCGGTGTGATCGCAGAAGGTCGGGATTTCTGCCGAGACGTAGGTCACTCGCGGGTCGAGTCCGCCGGCGGCGATCGCCTGACCGCCGCCCTGGCTGCGGCCGAGCGCGACGAGTCGACGGCCGTCCCATTCGGGCTGCTCGGCGACGGTGTCGATGGCCCGGAGCAGCCGGAAGAAAATCCCGCGGAGATACATCGTGTCGCGCGATTCGCGACCTTGCAGGTAGTATTCCTTCAGTTCACCGGCCTGAAGGGCGGCGTAGAATTCGCGCGGCTGGCCGTTGAGGAGACCGTTGGCGTTGAAGTCGAGGGCGACGAATCCGTCCTTAGCCCACTTCGCGGCGTTCGGCAGCCGCGAGGTCGTCACACCCGCGCCATGCGCGAGCACGATCGCGGGCAGGCTCTTCGCTTTGGCGCCGACCGGACGCGCGAGGTAGCCGGACAAACCGCGGCCCACGCCGGTGTCGGCCTGCACCTCGAAACACTCGATGCCGGGCACAGGCGAGATCACGGGCGTGAGGCGGAGATTGGCTGGCGTAGCAGCGAGTTGTCTTTTTTGGGCGGACCAAAACGCGTCGAAGTCGACCGGCGTGGGCAGGCTCGGCTTGATCGCGAGCGGTTCTATCGCGGCTCCGCCGCGCGCGGTGAGCTTGGGTGCGCCGGGCGGCGTGCACTCGACCAAGCAGTGCAAAAAACCGGGTTCGTCGAGCGATGCGGTGAGGACGAGGCCCGACGAGAGGATGGGCGCTGAGCCTTCGCGATTCAGCGGCACGCCGTCCTTGGTGATACTCCATTTCGCATCAGGGCCGATGACTGGTTTGCCTTCACGGAGCAGGGCGACCGTGAAGGTCACGGAGACGCCGCGCGTATAAATTTGATCGGCGCGATCAGTAGAGACTTTCAGTTCGTAGCCGGCGGCAGCACTTGGCGCGGCCGCAAAACTATGCGCGGTCAGCGCGAGCAACAGAAGGAAGCGAAGACAAAGGTGGCGGGTCAGCGTGGTCATGGATGCGACAAGACTTCGTAAGTTTTTCCGGCCACCGTCGTGATCTCGAGGACGTGGGTCGATCCGTCGGCATGGCTGCGAGCTGTGCCGAGCTGAAGTGGCGTCCGTGCGCGCACGGTGCACGGATGGCCGCTGGCGGAAACGATGGTGGCCGAAGCTAGCGCACTGTTGCGCCACTGCAGATCGACCGTGAACCCGCCGCGCGCCCGTAAGCCGCGCACACTTCCCTCGCGCCACGCGCGCGGCAGGGCGGGCAGCAAGTGCAGTTCTCCGCCGTGGCTTTGCAGCAGCATTTCCGCGATGGCGGCGGTGGTCCCCAAGTTTCCGTCGATCTGGAAGACGTTTCCCTCGGGACGGTAGTGGTTGTCGAAGAGATTGGGGAACGTGCAGTCCTTGAAGAGCGCGACGATGCTCTCGTTCGCTTTGTCGCCGTCTTCCAGGCGAGCCCAAAAATTAATGAGCCACGCGCGGCTCCAACCCGTGTAACCTCCGCCGTGGCTTAGCCGCGCTTCGAGGGACTTGCGCGCTGCCGCGGCGAGTGAGGGAGTGCGGCGCACGGAAATCTCATCACCCGGGTGCAGCGGAAAAAGATGAGACGTGTGCCGGTGCCCGGGTTCGTGCTCTTTGAAATCTTCGGACCACTCCAGCAGCCGGCCGTCGGCACCGACGCGGATCGGTGCGAGGCGCGCGCGCTTCGCGCGCAGGAGTGCGGCGAATTCGCGATCCGTTCCTAGTAAGTCGGCGGCGGCAATGCAGTGGTCAAACAGCTCGCGCACGATCGCCATCGTCATCGCCGGCCCCATATCGAGGCCGGTGCGCGTGCGATCCGGCGCTACGTAGGAGTTTTCCGGTGACGTTGAAGGACCGCTGACCAGCCAGCGGTGCTTTGGGTGTTCGACGAGCGTGTCGACATAGAAGCGCGCCGCCTCGCGCATATAGGGCCACGCCCGCTCGGCCAAAAATTTCCGGTCCTGCGAAAACAACCAGTGCTCCCAGAAGTGCGACGCCAGCCAGGCGGGAGACTCTGGCCAGAAAAGTCCCGTCGTGCCACGCAGATCGCTGCGACCCCAGATGGTCGTGCGCGTGCTGAGCGCCAGACCGCCGGCGCCGAAGCGCTCCCGCGCGGTGCGTTGCGCAAGCGGCACTTGAGCCTCGGCCAAGGCGAGCAGGGGCTCGTGGCACTCGGCGAGACCCGCGACTTCGGCGGGCCAGTAGTTCATCTGCGTGTTGATGTTGATCGTGTAGTCGGAGAACCACGGGGGATTCGGCAGCGGGTTCCACAGACCTTGCAGGTTCGCGGGTAGCGAGCCGGGGCGGGAGGAGGCGATGAGCAAATAACGGCCGTAGGAAAAATATGTCGCAATCAGATCCGGGTCCGCTCCGCCTGCGGCGGCCCGTTTCAGGCGTTCGTCGGTCGGAAGCGCGGCGGTGGCGGCATCGGTGCCGCCGAGTGCGAAAGTTACGCGGCGGAAAAACGCTTGGTGGTCGCGCGTGTGGTCGGCGAGTAGTTGCGGGTAGTTCTGGCCGGCGGATTTTGTGAGTGCGAGGCGGGCCGCAGCGGCGGGATCGGGATGATAGTAGCTCGTGCCGACCGTCAGTAGGAGCGTAACCGAGTTGGCGTGGTCAACGGTAAGAGCATTGTCGGTCGCGGTGATGCGTCCGCCGTCGGCGAGTGCTCGCAGTCCCACGGCGAACTCGGTGCCGCCTTCAGCGCAACGGCCCGTCATCATCACGGCATCGGAGCCGTCGGCTCGTGTGACCGCGCCCATCCGCCCGAGGAAGGCGCGAAACGTGATGAGCCCCGGCCGGCTCGCGGTGAGGCGAATCACGAGCGCGCCGGCGGTCGCGCTGCAAAAAACCTCGCGGGTGTGGGTGACGCTGCCGCGCTTGAACGTCGTGCGTGTCACCGCGGTATCGAGGTTGAGCTCGCGGCGGTAGTCGCGGGCGTGCGCGATGTCGGTTTCGAACTCCAGGCGCAGGTCGCCGAGTGGTTGGAAACTACCGTAGTCGGGACGCGGCACCGTGGTCATGTGCTTTTTCGCGAGGGCGTCGGCCTCGGCGTGTTTACCGGCGAAGAGCAGTTCGCGCAGCCGTGGAAGATTCTGCAGCACCTCGGGTTTCTCGACGTAGGCGGCGCGACCCGACCACACGCTGCCTTCGTTGAGCTGGAGCAACTCGCTGTCCGCGCCGCCGTGCACGAGCGCGCCGATGCGGCCGTTGCCCAAGGGCAGCGCCTCGTGCCACGTGCGCGCGGGTTCACGATACCAGAGCACGGAGTCAACCGGCGCCGCGGATTGCGCCGGAGCCAATTGGGCCGCGGCCGCCAGCCCGAGGAGGGCGCACCAAACTCGGACGCGCAGAGTGAAACGTGTTTTCATTTTAGAAGCAGGCGTCCGACTGGAGATTTTTCCGCAGGTCCGGCGCCTGACTGCACCTCGAACCAGAACTCCAACGGCGTGTCGCCCGCGACGGGCAGGGTGAAATCGAAGGGATAGGATGCATCGGACAGGGCGCGAAATTCGCCGGCGCCTTGCCGATAGTGGACCGTGCATTTCGTCACGACGCGTTCCTGATCAGGCAGGTAAACGTAAGCACTCGTGAGTTCGCCTGCGCCAAACGACAGCACGACGCCGCGCGCGCCGCGCCAACCGAGGTCGACGACACTTTGGGTCGGCAGGCGGTCTGCGCGGCCGAGAATCTGGTCCTGAAACTCCACGCGCGGTTTTACGCCGCTGATGATCAGCGTGGTGATGCCCTCCGCCGCGACGTCAACGGCGATGCGGCCGTCGGCCGCCAATGGCACTTCGCGGACTCGCCGGTTGTTCTCCCAAACGGTCACTTTTGCGTTGGCACCGGACGCGAGTGCGACGCGCTCACGCGAGAGTGACACCTGGGATTTGATTGCGGACTTCGACTGGTTGGTGAGGGCGACGGCGAGTTTGGCGTCGCCACGGGCCATCACGAAGTTGAGTTCGGGGTGATCGACGGTCAGCACGCCGCGCGGCATCCACAAATAGAGTCCGCTTTCGTCGTAGACCTTGCCGGGGCGATCGCCAAAGACGCGTTGCTGCAGGTAGCCGTAGCCCTCGGCATAGCGCGCGGGAAAATCGATGGCGCCGCGCGACTTCGCAAACGCGTCCGCCACGAGGTAGTCGAGCAGCAGCGCGATGTGCGGCCAGATGTGATTGTAGTGAATCGAAGTCGCCGAGTTGAGTTCGTCCTTTCCGCGCCGGGCGAAGTCTGGTTTTTCATAGGCAGTCGTGCGCGCGGTGTTAATATGGTAGCCGGGAAAACTTGTGTAGCGGCCGATGACGGCCGAGCGGGCGATGTCGTGGAGAAATGCATCATTCGTGAGTGAAGCGATGCGCAGCATCCACGGGGCGTAGCAGGCAAGGAGAATGCCGCGCGCGCCTTTGCTGGTCGGGGCCGACTCGCTGGTAAGGCCGATCTCGGAGGTGCGCCACGCGGGCACGGTTTCGGGTTCGGCCTTGATCCGCGGGAAGCGCGGTCCGGAGCGGTAGGCCGGCGCCAGGCCGTCTTCGTTTACACGGACGTCCCCGTCGGGAATGCGCGGTGCGAGCCAGACAAACTGCGCGTAGTCGCGTGCGCCGGCGTGGGCCGCAGCCAGGAAGCGTGGCAGCTTGGTTTCTTCGTAGAGTTCGAACAACTCGATCCATTGCGGGGTAAACGCCGTCCAGAAAAACAACCCGCGCGAATCGGGATCGGAATAGTCTGCCGGACGCACCCCCACGCGCGTTTTGAGGTAGGCGTCGGCATCCTTGATGGCGTGGTCGAGCCAGCGCTTTTCCCCTGTCGCCCGGTAGAGGCCAAGGGCATTGGACCAGTTGTCACCGCGGATATTGCCCTCGAGATTGAGGATGCGGTCCCGGCCGAACAGGCCCTCGGCCGCAGTGCGGAAGAATGGAGTGCGTTTGCCCGACATTGCGTAGAGATTCGCGTATTCAGTGAGCGGCGCTCCCAGCCCGCGCAGATGCGAAGAGGCTGACTGGCCTTTGACCTTGGGATCGGTCGTGAAAAGGAAGCGCTCGCGGGAAACGAAGAACTCCATCAGCGGGCGAGCGAGGCGGGTGTAGATCTCCGGACGGTCGGTGACGAGGGCGAGCCCGAGCGGGTGCAGGGCCGAGACGTTCTTCACCGCGCCGGGCACATCGGTGTCGTAGGCGAACCCGCGCAGTTCGGAGTTGAATTTTGCGTAGTCGCTCAGGCCGAATTCGAGCATACGTTCGAAGGTGGCGTTGAGCGAACCGAGGGCGTTATGGCGCACATCGGCAAAGCCGTAGAGCGACCGGGCGACGCGCTCGTAGGTGGCGGAGAGAGTCGCTTTGGCGACGACGAGTCGCATCACGAACTCACGCGTTTCACCGGCCTTCATGCGCGAACCGGCGCCACCGAGCAGTGGCGCGAAGAGCATGGGCTGCGCGAGTCCGCGGGCGTTGCGCAGGGCGACGCCGAAGCGCGAGTTCGCGAAATTCGGCAGCGGTTGAAACGGATACTCCGCAGGGTCGGCGAGCACGCCGGTCGTCACGCCGCCATGGGTGACGAGCGTGGTCGGCAGCGGGCAGCGATAGCCGGCCTCAAGAAACGACTCATGGGGAAAGCGTCGCTCGTTGTAGATGAGCGGCTGCCAAAGTTCCTCGGCCGCGGCGGCGGGAATTTCGGGTGCGCCCGTGTAGCCGAACGAATACCACCCATCCGCCTTCACGGTTGTCTTCAGCCGCAGGCGCGGCGCCGTGCCGTCGGACGGTAAATCCAGCTCTGCACGCACAGTGGCGGTGTCATCCGCGGGGAAATCCCACGTGATCTTGCTGCCGGTGGAGTGGCCGGTGCTCGCGCGCAGGGTTTGGAGTTTTCCGGCGGCAAACAAGTTGGCAGTGCGGCCGCCGCCGTAGCCGCGATCAATGGTGGGGTCGAAGCCGTCTTCCACGTGCTGGGTCGCGTTTTTCGCGGCGGCGTTTTTCCGGCCCCACGTGAGCACATTATAAATAGAACCGGTGTCGCTCAGCTTCATCGCGGCTTCGGGAAACTGCCCCCAACGCATTTCAAGATTCGGATCGGAGCGCGCGGACAACATCGCGACGACCGGGGCAAACCGGGCAACCGCGCCGTCGGCCATCGCGACCTCGATCTCGCCCGAAGGCGTGACGGTGAGGCGCGCGGCGGGCCCGACCACGGGTGGCTCGGCGGCGGTGGCGCAAAGCGCCCCGAAAAGACAGAGGAACGAGAGAGACCGATAGAGGGGCTTCATGGAGAATTTGTGCGTGGGGGTGGGTTTGAAAGTGAGAGTGCGGGTGCGGAGCGTTTTCAACGAACCGCCGCGATGCGGTAAAGCTGGCCGGCGGTCGTGGAGAAAGTGAGCACGTGCTCGGGGCCGACTGCGCGGCTCTGCTCGGAGCCCACCTGGAAGGGCGTGCGGGCACGCACGGTGCACGAGCCGCTGTGCTGGGGCTGCACCGTGGCGGTCGCGAGCGCTGCGCCTTGCCATTTGATATCGACCAGAAAACCGCCGCGTGCGCGCAGGCCCGAGACGGAACCTTGCTTCCACGCGGGGTGGAGGGCCGGCAGCAGCGCAATTTCCCCGCCGTGGCTCTGGAGCAGCATTTCCGCGATGGCGGCGGTGGTGGCGAAGTTGCTGTCGATTTGGAAACACTGCGTCGTGCCGCCGAGGCGCGGGTGGGCGCCCATGAGGTTGGTAAACGTGGTGCGTTCGAGTTGTAGGCGCAGTTGTTCGTGCGCGAGCGCACCGTCGCCGAGACGCGCCGCCAGATTCATCGCCCAACCGCGGCTCCAACCGGTCCAGCCTCCGTTGTGGTCGAGGCGGCGGAGCAGGGACAACTTCGCCGCCGCCGCGAGGTCCGGAGTGCCACGGGGCGTGATTTCATCGCCGGGATAGAGCGGGTAGAGGTGTGAGAGGTGGCGGTGGCCCGGCTCGGTCTCCGCGTAGTCGGTGCGCCATTCGAGCAGACGGCCATGGGGGCCGACGGGGTAAGGGGCGAGTGCGGCGAGTTTCGTTTTGAGTTCGGCGCGAAATGCATCGTCGATGCCGAGCACCTCGGCGGCGCGCAGGCAGTTGCGGAAGATGTCGCGGCAAATGGCCATGCCCATGGTGTTGCCGACGTCGAGGTGCGAGGGCTTGCCATCGTCGGGCGCGACGAAGCGGTTTTCCGGAGAGTAACTCGGAGCGGTGACGAGTTGGCCGGTGCGCGGATCCTTGACGAGCGTGTCGAGGTAGAAGAGCGCGCACTCCTTCATGAATGGGTAGGCCCGGCGCGCGAGAAAGTCGCGATCACCGCTGAACTCGTAGTGTTCCCAAAAATGCCGCGCGAGCCAGGCCGTGAAATCCGGCCAGCCTGAGTCGGACGTTTTCGGCCCCCAATTGGTCATCGCGTGAAATACCATGCCGCGCGCGCTGTAGGAAATGCGCGCGGATTCGCGACCGGCGGGCATGAATGTCTCGACCAGATCGAGCAATGCGGTGTGGCACTCGGCGAGATTGGTCGTTTCGACGGGCCAGTAGTTCATCTCGACGTTGATGTCGGAGGTGTGTTGGCCAAACCACACGGGGAGCAGGCTGTCGTTCCAGAGACCTTGCAACGCGGGCGGCAGCGTGCCGGGGCGCGAGGATGCGATCATCAGGTAGCGGCCAAATTGAAACTGCAGCGCGAAGAGATCGGGATCGCGGTCCTTGGCTTGGTCGACGCGGTTATCGCGGGCGCCCCACATTTGCGACCAGATGCGCCGGTTGGTCGGCATCTCGGCGGAGCGGGTGCGGCCGAGATCAATCTCGACGCGGCGGAACAGCGCTTGGTGATCGGCCGTGTGGGCCGACCGGAGCGAGTCGAACGACCGGCCGCCGAGCGCTTCGAGATCGCGGCCGGCGCGCACCGCGGGGTCGGCGCCGCGGAAATCCGTGCCGACTGTCATGAGGATCACTGCAGCCGTCGCACCCGTGACGCGAAAACCGTCTGCGGTCGGGGCGAACGAGCCACCGTCGAGTTGCAGCTCGAAACGCGCGTCGAACTTCACGCCGTCCGGGTGGCCACGCCCGCGCCACGCGAAGCGGTTGCCGCCGAGATGGGTCCAGGTCGGACGCGGCGGTGTGGTGACGCTCTCGACCTTGGCGCCTAGCTCGGCGTCGTAACGATACATGTCGTCTTTCACGTCGCGGCGGTAGTCCAAGGCCGCGGTGAAGGAGAGTGCACCGGGTCGGTCGGCGGTGACACGGGTGACCAACGCGTTGGCCGGGAAACTGGAAAACACCTCGCGCGTGAACGTGACGGCGCCGGCGGTATAGCGGGTCGTGGCCACGGCGGTGTCGAGGTTGAGTTCCCGACGGTAGTTTTCTTCGCGGGCGGTGCCGTGGTCGAAATGCAGAAAGAGGTCGCCGAGGGGCTGGTAGGTGTGGCGCGCGGTGGACGTGCCCGGGATCTTTTGGGGCTCGCCGAGATTCAGCGCGCGCTTCTCGGAGTCGGTGAGTTTGAAGTCATCGGCCGCGCGGAACTTCCCGGCAAAAATCAATTCACGCTGCCGGCGCAGCTTTTCGCGAAACGTCGGGTCCGCCAGCTTGGGCGTGGGTGCGCCCGACCAAATGGTTTCCTCATTCAACTGGATGTGCTCCCGCTGCACGCCGCCATGGACCATCGCGCCGATGCGGCCGTTGCCGACGGGCAGGGCCTCTTCCCAATACTGCGCCGGACGGTCATACCACAGGAGGAGCCGCGAATCGGCCGGCTGGGCGGCGCGGGTGTCGGCCAGCACTGCAACGACGGCGAGCACGGCGAAGCGCAGAAAGTTTCTCATCGGAGGGGCGTAGGGGAATGGGGTGCAGACTACGGGTAAGCGAGGCGGGATCGGGCCTGAGGGAGGGGGACGGCAACGAGTTTAGTCCGCAGATATGGGGAGGCCATCGTCGTTCCTTTGAAACCCTTCAATTCGCGAGATTGCCTTCGTCGCGGCCCACGCATGACCTCAACGGCAGCACCCTTCCCGCCGTCGTGATCACCCTGCAACAAATCGCCCGCGCCGCCGACTGTAGCCTCGCCACGGTTTCCTATGCGCTGCGGGATGATCCCCGCATCCGGCCGGAGACGAGAAAATCGGTGCAAACGATCGCCGCCCAATTGGGTTACCGGCCCAATCCGCGGTTCGCGGCGCTGATGTCGCATATCCGCAACTCGCGTCCGGTCGCTGCTGGAGAACGCATCGCGTTCGTCTGGGTGCACACCTCGCGGGCCGAGTCGACGAAGGATCCGTTTCTGCAACGCGTGTTCCTCGGGGCAAAGGCGCGGGCGGAGGCGTTGGGCTATGGGTTGGAACAGTTCTGGACCGCCGAGCGCGGCATGACGGATCGGCGCCTGTCGCAAGTGATGAAATCGCGCGGGATTGTGGGCGTGCTCCTGTCACCGGTGATCCATGAGGCCGAGGTTTCGCTGGATTTGGAATGGAGCTGTTTCGCGCCCGCGGTGATCGGCAGCGCACGCTGGAGTCCCGAGCTCCACCACGCCGGACACCACCACTATCTCGCGATGCGCATGGCGCTCGAGAAACTCGCCGCCGCCGGGTGCCGGCGGCCGATGGCGATCTTGGAGGCGGACGTCAACGAGCGGGCGCGCCGGGCGTGGGAGGCCGCCTTCGCGGTGTTTCACCCGAACCGCGCGGACGCGGCCGCGTTGCTATGGATCGGATTGCCCGGCGACCGCGCTGCCGTGGCGCGCCGGATCAAATCGTGCCGGCCCGATGCCGTGGTGGTGAGCGCGCACGCGATCGTCAAAAAACTGCGCGCAATGAACGTCGATTTGTCGGCGCAGGTGCCGACGATCAATCTGCACTGGCTGCCGACCTCGCCGGAGACGGGCGGAGTTGATCAGGCTTACGATATGGTGGCGGCGAACGCCGTCGATCTGGTCGTGAGCCAACTCAACAGCCACGAACTAGGCGTGCCCACTTCGCCGCGGATGCTGCTGTTTCCCGGGCGATGGGTGGATCCCGAGAAACGGAGCGACCCCGTATCGACGGCTCCCACAGCCAAGCGGGTCAGCGCAGCGAAATCGCGACGCTGAAGCTGCGGTTACGGCGAGTTCGATAAAATCGATCCTCACGTCACAGCTGCGGTTGAGCACTGGTCCCTAGGTCGCCGCTGCGGCCGAGCTGACTACTCAGTTCCGTCCTCCATTTCCAAGAACCGCAAAGAGTCGATTCACTACCTGCGACCGGAACTCGCGAAATCCCTACGGATTTTCCGGCCGAACGATGCGAAGCCGGAGGACTTCGCATTCCGAGGCCAAATGCCCCGGATTCCTACCTTCAAGCGAGACTTGGCAGCTGCCGGCATCACGTTTGAAGACGTCCGTGGCCGACGCATCCGACCTCCACGGACTGCGCAAAACCTACGGCACCATGCTGGCTGCCGCCGGCGTCTCGCCCCGAGTGGCGATGGAGCTGATGCGCCACAGCGACATGAAACTGACCATGGGCGTCTACACCGATGTCGCCCAGTTGCCCATGATCGCCGAAACGGCACGGCTCCCCTCGCTCCCCCCTACCCACCCCTCCGGCTGCCGCCATCCACTCCAAAGAGGAGTCCCCTGAAAAGCGTGCACAACTGCGTGCACAAAGAGATGCACAAACGGGGGTCGCAGCGGGTCCCGGCGTGTCGTCGTCTGACGCTTCGTGGCAATTCTCCGCGCTTTGTAACCCTCTGGAGAGTGTCGCTTTAGGACATGAAAAAGCGCCCAGTGTCACCACTGGGCGCTTCTATCAAATGGAGCGGGCGAAGAGACTCGAACTAATCCGAGTCCTTTTGGAACTGCTTAGGATCGAGCTGAGTTACCTCGATGCACCTTCTCCGGGCACACCCCGGAGCACACTCGACGAAAAACCGTCAACCAAGGAACAACCATGAACACAAAACGAAAACCGCAAAGCAACGCTCCGCACTTCTCGCCCGAAGTTCGCGCCCTACTCCAGGGAATCAACAAGCTGCCAGTCGAGAAACGAGATTTCCTTATCGGCGATATGCTGCGCCACGGCTCGCCGGGGCAACGGCGTATGGTTGCATCCTACGTGCAGGCCGTGCTTGAATCGTGAATACGAAACCCAGAGGCAGGACGTGCGCCGCGAATGGAGGGCGTAGGCGTGCAGGTGGACCGCGCTTTACGGGCAGCGTCCGGACGGCGATAGCCGACCGGGACGCGCGGCGGGGCGGCAGACGTGACAGCGGCTCGGAAGGTGCCCGACTGAGCGAGGACTCGGGGGCGCAGGTATCCAAACCCGCCCCGTTCCCAGCGGTTTGTCCTTCTGGACGCCCAAACACCTTCAGCGGTGCGCGCGGATGGCGCAAATCAAGCGGGCGGGCGCTTTCCGTGGCGGGCGCGGATCGGGTTGTCGCGCCGGAATCGCTCCCGGCCGCGCGGACGGCTTCGGCTGGGTGGCCGTCGCGCAGCGACGCCACCCGGCCGGCCGCACGGCGCCCGACGCAGCCGCGCGCAGCGCGCTGCGCCCTTGGTAAGTATGCGGATTTTGCTTCCCAGCCCGTCGCATCAACGAGTTAACCCCAAATTTCAACTTATAGCAGAAAAACAGTAAACGCATGATTATGAGCCAAATATGTAACAGTGATTTTGAGGTGTATCGGCCAACCGACGGCCGTTTTCGCGCCTTCTTCAAGACACAGAATCGACCACGCCCTGTCACCGTGGTGTTGCCGGTTTCAACGATGGCAGCGGCACGCCAACTGGCCGCGGTCATGTATCCTGTTTTTGTGGATACAGGTTCGGTGAGCTTGCGGGTTTCACCACGACTCAAGGGCTATTTTTTGCGCCAGTTTCTTTATGACTTCATCGGCGATCTTTGGAGGGTGCGTAGGTTTGCCAGCACCGATCTGAAACCCATCTTCTTCCAGCGGTTTGAAACTCACGGTTCTTCCCGAGGATTTTCTTCCTGATTCCATAAGAAACATCTTCTTCGGTCCGGGTGGATTTTCTTCCCTCGTGGACTGAGGGAAGCGTGGGGCGGTGCGTTTGTCGTGGCGTGGCCGGGCGACGAGGCTGACCGGCACCATGCATTCTGCCGGTGAGCGTAAGTGCCCGCATTGCGAAGGGTTTTTCGTGCCCGATGCCCGCAATCGGAAGCGCCAGCGTTACTGTGTAAAGGAACCGTGTCGGCGAGCGAGCAAGGCCGCGAGCCAGCGGCGCTGGGTGAGCCAGCCGGCGAACGTGGATTACTTCCAGGGCGCCGACAACGCGGCGCGGGCGCGGGCCTGGCAGGCGGCGCATCCCGGCTATTGGAAAAAGCGCCGCAAGAGCGCTCGCGTGGTCTTACAAGAGGACTGGCGGGCGCAACCCGCTCCAAGCGCGCAGGTAACGATGCCGGACGACGGAGTTGTCTTACAAGACGACTGGCTGCGGCAACCCCCGCTGGTGATTGGACTTATCGCCCATCTCGCCGGGGTGACCTTACAAGAGGACATCGCGACAATGACGGGGCGATTGATAGCGATGGGGCATGCCGTGCTGGGCGCGTCGCCCGGCGTGGCACTACCTCGATGTTAATCGCGAAACGAATCTTGCAAGCCGAGCGGCTGCGGCGGGTGCCGCCGCATTTTAGTTGGATCGATCACCGGTTGGTGCGCGCGGATTACCTGCGCCGGGCCGACGCGAAAGCGTGGGCGTTGTATCTGGTGCTCGTCACCGTGGGTGATGAACACGGCCTGAGTTATTACGGCGACGGCACGCTCGGCCGGCTGTTGTCGCTGACGGATCTGGAAGTGGCCGCCGCGCGCGGGCAGCTCGCGGCCGCCGGCGTCATCGCGTATGAAAAGCCGTTGTATCAAGTGCTCGCCCTGGAGGCTCTCGCGGGTCGGGAGGGAGCGCGATGATTGCCTATCAAACGTTTTGCCAGCTCCGGCAGGCGTGGGATGAACAGCACCTGACGATGGCGCAGATCGCGCGGGCGTTGGCGTTGCATCCCCAGACCGTGAAAAAATGGGTGGGCCGACCACGCTATGAACAACGGCAGGCGGCGCGGCGGGCGAGCATCCTGGATGCGCACAAGCCCGCGATCACCCGCTGGCTCGCGCAGCATCCCTTCACCGCGACGCAGCTCTGGCAGCGTCTGCGCGAAGCCGGTTACACGGGCGGCTGCTCCATCGTGCGAGATTACGTGCGCACGGTGCGGCCGCCGCGCCAGCCCGCGTATCTTACGCTCACTTACGCGCCGGGGCAGTGCGCCCAAATCGACTGGGGCTCGGCCGGCGCGATCCCGGTCGGCGGCACGCGCCGGGCGCTGAGCTTCTTCGTCCTGGTCCTCTGCCACAGCCGTTGGCTCTACGTGGAGTTTACCCTCGGCCAAAGCCAGGAGTGGTTCCTCGGCTGCCAGCGCCGGGCCTTCGAGGCCCTCGGCGCGGTGCCGCTGGAAGTCATGCCCGACAACTGTAAGACCGCGGTGCTCTCGCACCGCGTGGGCGAGCCGCCGGTCTGCAATCCACACTATCTCGATTTTGCCCGGCACTACGGTTTTACCATCAAACCCTGCGGACCGCGGCAGCCACAGGCGAAAGGCCGGGTGGAAAACGCCGTCGGCTACGTGAAGAAAAACTTCCTCGCCGGCCGCGACCTCGGGGCGCCCGGCGGACTCACCGCGCTCAACGCCGCCGCCCGCCTCTGGCTCGAGACGGTGGCCAACGTGCGTCAGCACGGCGAAACCAAGCGCACGCCGTTGGAGTTGCTGGCGGAGGAACGCGCCCACCTGCGGCCCCTGCCGGCCAATCCCTATGAAGCGGTGCTCGTGCGCACCGTGCGGGTGAGTAATCGCTGCCGCGTCACGGTCGACACGAACCGTTACTCGGTGCCGCCGCGCTACGCCTCGACCCCGCTGACGTTGCAACTGGCGAGCGACCGACTGCGACTCTTCGACGGCCAGACCCTGGTCGCCGACCATGTGCGCTCGTTCGAGCGTCGCGGCGACTACGAGCAACCCGACCATGTGCAGACCCTGCTCGACGAGCGCAAGCAGGCGCGACACCAGCGGACTTTTTTGCGGTTCCTCGCGCTCGCGCCAGTCGCGGCCGCGTATCACGCGCAACTGGCGGAGCGGCGGCTGAATGTGCGGCATCACGTCGAGAAAATCGTCGCACTCTCCGAGATCCACGGACTCGACGCGGTGCACCGCGCCCTCACCGATGCGCACGTCCTCGGCGCCTACTCCTGCGAATACATCGCCAACCTCCTCGAGCAGCGTGGCCGCCTGTTGCCGGAGGCCGGCGCCCTGCATCTGACCCGCGCGAGCGATCTGCTCGAACTGGAACTGCCGCCCCCCGACCTCTCGCCCTACGAGCGCTCATGAACCCGCTCACCACCCAACTCGACTATCTCAAACTCGGCCACGTCGCCGAACATCACGCCGCGCTCGCCCAGGAAGCCGCGGCGGCGGCGTGGTCGCACCTGGAGTTCCTCCAGCGCCTGCTCGACGGCGAGTGCACCGTGCGCCAGCAGCGCGCCGTGGAACGCCGGGTCCGCGCCGCACGCTTCCCCGTCCTCAAAACCCTCGACCAGTTCCACTGGGACTGGCCGAAGAAGATCAATCAGCTGCAGGTGCAGCACCTCTTCCGTTTGGGGTTCGTGGCGCAGAAGACGAATGTCATTTTTGTCGGCAGCGTGGGCACCGGGAAAACGCACTTGGCTTCGGCGCTCGGTTACGCCGCCTGCCAGCAGGGGCACTCCGTGCTCTTCACCACCGCCATCGACGCCATCAACAATCTGGTCGCCGCCCAGGCCGCCCATCGGCTCAAGGCCGAACTCAATCGGTATCTGTCGCCAGCGACCCTGATCCTGGACGAGATTGGGTATCTCCCGCTCGACAAGATCGGCGCCGATCTGCTCTTCCAGATCATCAGCCAGCGCTACGAGCGCGGCGCGATCATCCTCACCACCAACAAGGCGTTCAAGCAATGGCCGTCGATCTTCAACAACGACGCCGGCATCACCTCCGCGATCCTCGACCGCCTCCTGCACCAGGCCGAGACCGTCGTCATCGATGGTAAATCCTATCGCATGAAGGATCAGATCGAGCCGCCCAACTAAACCTCACATTCCTGCTCATCTCTGCTGTCCGGCCGGCGCTTCCTCGGGAGCGTCGGTCGCTTCGTTTTACACCTCCGCTTCGACCGTGGTTTTCAAATCGGTGAGTTACCGTGACGTTCACGCCGCTGCTCGCATAGGTTCAAGCTGGCGACTTCTACGGCCTACCGGCTGCATCTGAAAGGGCTCTTTAACGCCTGTCGATGGGAGCGCTTTGGTGACGTGACTGTTGAGAGTTTTTTGGCGTGGCGGGAGCAAGCGACGTGTCCCCGACTGCAGGCGAATTTGATCCTTCGTCAGGCGAACACTTTTTTCGATACGCTGGTTGTTTTCCGTATCGTCCCATCGAATCCGCTGCGCGCGGTGAAACCGTTGTGTCCTTCCGAGGTTGTTAGTCCTCAAGTCCGCGAGCGTCCGTCGGTTGCGCAATAGGTCGTTTTATGTCTCGTAATGTCTCTAGTCGGACGATTAAGTCCCTCAATGGCACGAAAACAACCAAAAGAAAAACCGTCACCGGTCGCCACGTCGCCCGGTTTTCCGAGCGTCGAAGAGTTGGAGGACGCGCTTCCCGATCCCCAGATTTTGGACGAGCTTGCCGATCAGGCGGCCCCAAAAATCAGCGTCGCGCGCTACTGGTCTACGGTCTCCAAACTTCGGGCGAAAAACTACACGTGGCGCGAGGTCTCAACGTGGCTCTCCGCGCATGGTGTGGACCTGCACTACAAGCGTTTGGAGCGTTACGCAAAGACACAGCAAGTCACGAACGCCAATGACCCCGAAACCGAAGACGGAGAATGATCTTATGAATACACCCAACATCAACCCGGTTCAGCTCATCACGATCAAAGACGCTGCGAAGCGTCTCGCCATTAGCCCGCGCACAATTCACCGCGAAATCTCTGCGGGGCGTTTTCCGCGTCCCGTGAAGATCGGTCGGTCTTCGCGCGTTTCGGTCGCGACTCTGGAAGCCTACGTTCAGGGCCTTGCGGGAATTTCAGCCCACACGTGAAAGCCCATCTCTTCCAGCATTCGCGAGGGGGCACCAAGGCGCGGCTCTGGTTGGCTCGCATCCGGCTTGATGGCTGGTTGAAAGCGCGCACGGTTGCCCTTCATGTTTCCGACAAACGCGTTGCCGAACAGATGCTTGAAAAGCGAGTTCAGGAGTTCGAACGGGAGGAAGCCGGAATCATCTCGCCAAAGCTGATGAGGGACGGGGCTAGAATAGCGATTGCTGACCATTTGAACGCTTTTCTCGCCGACCTTGAAGCGAGGGGGCGTTCAGCCAATACGCTCTCGAAATATCGCAACTGCATCCCGTTGCTGTGCGACCGCTGCAAGTGGGTTTACGTGAAGGACGTGACGGCGCAGTCGTTCACGGCGTGGCGCACGACGTGCGGCCTTCGGTCAAAAACGCTCAACGATCTCCAAGCGTGTATCTCCGGCCTTTTGACCTGGCTAAAGAAACGGCAAGTCATCCTTGCGAATCCCCTCGAATTCGTCGGGAGGGTCGAGGAACGGTCACCCCGGGAATTTCGGCGCGCGCTCAGCACAGAACAAGCGCAGCGGCTTTTGAACGTGGCGCCCAAACACCGCGCGGCGGTCTATCTGACGATTCTTTACACCGGTCTTCGAGCGGCCGAAATGAAGCGTTTGAAGTGGGAGGATTTCGACCTCGATGCAACTGCACCGTGCGTGCGCGTACCGTCGTCAATTTCCAAGAATCGCAAGGCATCCGTCCACAACCTGCGCCCCGAATTGGTGGCAGCGCTCAAGAATTTTCAGCCTGAAACCGTGATGCCGTATGAATTCGCGTTTCGGGGTTTCGTCCCGCGAGTGCCCACGTTCAAGAAAGACCTGAAGGCGGCCGGGATTCCGTTCGAGGATGAGCACGGGCGCCGAATCGATATCCACGCCCTGCGCAAATCTTTCGGGACGATGCTGGCAGTAAGCGGCGCACCGCTGCGCGTCGGAATGGAACTGATGCGACACAGTGAAAGCCGACTCACAGAAACGGTTTACACCGATGCGTCGCACCTGCCGTTGCTTCCGGCGATCAACGCCTTGCCCTCGCTTTTTGTGCCCGAAACAAGCACACCCCGAAGCACACTCGCCGGGGACTTTTCTGGGCTTTCGGAGTCCGCTTCTGTCACAGCGGGGCACACGGAGCAAAACGCGGAAGCTCTTGTGTGTGACTCGGTAGGGCATGAAAAAGCGCCCTGTGTCACCACAGGGCGCTTTTATCAAATGGAGCGGGCGAAGAGACTCGAACTCTCGACGTCCACCTTGGCAAGGTGGTGCTCTACCAACTGAGCTACACCCGCAGAGCAGGCGGCTAGAAGTAGGGACGCTCCGCCTTCCGTCAACTGCTATTTTGGAAGTTTCTTCTGCATGTTTTCGAGCATCTGCACTTGCAGTCGACGCGCCGAAGTTGGCAGGGGCACCAGTTCGGCGCGCTCCAAAATCCGAGCCACATCATCTCCCCAGAGCCAAACCAGCAGCCGGCCCAGGTTCGCTTCCGCATCATGCCGGTAAACAATCCGCAGTGCCATCCGGAGCGGGTAGTCACCCGAGGAAATATTTTCGGTCGTGGGCGGATACGCCGGATCGTCTGTGCGCACCGCCAAACTCAACACCTTTCCCTCGGGCGAATTTTTCGACCAATGACTCGCGAGTGCCAGCACCCGGCGGTCGGCGGATACGCGCTGGCGCAGATCCGCAACGGAAACATAGCGGGCAACCGTCGACCTGAAGGGATGGGCATTGAGAACAGTCTGCCTAAAAAAAGCTGCCGTAAGGCCAAATCCGTCGGCTGGCGCAGCGGCACTGATCGGACTGCCCTGCCAATCCTCGATCAGTCCTAGGTCGCCCCATCGGTTATAACTCGAACCCACGCCGGTGCCAAAAACGGCGGCCAACTCGGGCAGTGTTATGCGCTCGAGCGGATTCGCGGAGGACGCGACCACCACCACGCGGTGCCACGCGATCGGCAGCGATGCGAAAACCGCCGGTTCCGGCCCTTCTTCGGCCGGTAACGTGAGCAACCCGACCTGCGCGCGCCCGCTCTTGAGCAGTTCCAGACCCGGCCGGCTTCCGTCGAGCGTGACGGTCAACGAAAGTTTTTCCCGGCCGGCAAACGCGTGAACTGCAGTGAGCAGCTCGTGGCCCAGCAAATCCGATCCGACCAACCGAACTTCTGCCGCACCCGCCCGGGCCACCGCCAGCCAGACGACCGTCAGCAATAACAGGTTTCCAAAAACGCCTGGACCGATACGCGAATTCATGGGCGCACGGCACGCACCTTAGCTTTCCTTCGCCTGAGGGCCTTCGCGCAAGACCAGTTTGTCCTTCGCTGGGGCCACCGCAGGCGACGCCCGATGACGCCGAGACCGTTCTCCCGAACCATCGCTGTAGTAGGCGTAATTGTTGGTGTAGTAACCGTAGTCTTCGCCGGAGTGGAGTGGCACTTGGTTCAGCACCACGCCGACCAACGGCGTCTTCAGGCTCTCCACAATTTGCTGCGCGCGCAGCACCATGCTCTGAGGATTACGCCGGTGCTGGATCAACAGCACGGCCGCATCCACCGCACTCGTCAGCACACTGGTATCGCTCACTCCGATGATGGGCGGAGAGTCGAAGACGATCTTGTCGTAGCGCGTGCGCAGCGTGGCGATGAGATCGCGCAGGCGGTTGGCGTGAAGCAGGCCGAGAGTAAAACCGGCCTGGGAGCCGCAGGGAATAAAATCGAGGCCCGGCGTGATCGCTCGCTGTGTGATCTCTTCCAGGGTGCGCTGAGCGAGCAGATAGTCGCTCAATCCAGGTTCTTTCGGCCGGTGGCCCAGACGATGTTGGGTCGGACGACGAAGATCAGAATCGATCAGCACCACACGTTCGCCGCCGGCTCCCATGAGGGCGGCGAGCCGATGGAGCGTCGTCGATTTACCCTCGCCGGGGCCGGCCGAGAACAGCACCAGCGCGTGCGACTGGCCGGGTTTCAGCGCGAGATTGAGATTGGTATGAAGGACACGGAACGGTTCGGAATTGGCCGGATCGTCGTCGGCCGTCCCGAGCGGATCGCGTTGGAACGGAATGACGCCGAGGACCGGTAGTTTCAGACGCGATTCGACATCGGCTACGTTGCGAAAACTGGTGTCGAAATACTCCAACAGCAGCGCCACCCCGACCGCCAGCACGAGACCAAAAAGCCCGGCGAAGGTCGCATTCAGCACCCAATTCGGACGGCTTGGGTAACGCGCCGGCTCGGCGGTGTTGAGAATCTCGATCGTTTTCTTCGGCACCTGAAAATCGATTTCCCGCTGGCGCAACGTGAGCTTGAGCGTCGTCGCGAGGCGCGTCTCGTCGTCGAGTTTCTGCGCGGCCTCCTCGAACGGGCGCATGCGCTCACGGGCCGAGAGGATCTGATCCACCTTGGCCTGCGCGAGTTGGCTCTTGAGTTCGGCGACGCGGGCGTCGGCTTCTTTATAGCCGATCTCCAACGCGCTCTCGTAGCCGCGGAGCTGGGCGTCGAGTTGCTCCTTGGTTTTCGCGCGATTCTCGACGGCCGACACCAAGTCCGGATGCGCTTCGCCCAGCCGGGCCTTGAGCTGCGTCACCTTTTGATCGGCGACTAGCCAGGCTTGCAGGAGGTTCTGGATGTTTTGGTCCGGGATGAGTTCGGAGTTAACCAAGTTCACGCGATCGGCCGGCGCGATACTCTTGAAGCGTTCCCACCGCGTCTTGCGGCCGATCGCATCGACGCTCAGCGCGATGAGCGAATTTTGCATCTGGCGCAGCGTCTCGATCTCCATGTCGGAGTAACGCGCGTTGAGATCGACGCCGGAAATATTGAGATCTTTGCGGAGTTTTTCGACGGCGTCGCGTTGCTGGCGAACAATCAACTCCTGTGCTTCCAACTGTTGGCGAAGCTTGGCGAGGCCCTCGCGCTGCTCAGAAGTGGCCAAGGCGATGCGGTCCTCGGAGTAGGTGCGCGCGATATCGTTGGCGATGTCGGCGCCGAGCGCCGCGTCCTGCGCAAAGACGTTGATGTCGATCAGCGAAGAACTGCGCTGCGACTCCACGCGGAGCATCTTGTCGACGAGATACCGAAACGTCAGCGCCTTCGGCAACGCGACCGTCGAACCCACTGCCGGAGCGAGTCGCGCGCCGAGGTTCAGATGATCGATCACCGGGTAGAGAATTTTCTCCGACTGCATGATCTTGAACTGATCTTGGAGAAAATAGGGGTCCGTCGCGCCACCACCCTGCGCCGAGTAAAGTTGCACCGCGCCTTCGGGTTTCTCGACCCGGATCTTGGTTGTGGCGAGATACCACTTGGGCAGAAAGGCCGTGACCGCCAACGTGGTGACCATCACGAGCGAAAAAATGAGCGCGATGAGCGCTTTGCGCAGGCGAAGGACGGAGAAAAAATCGGCGAGCGAAGCGCTGTCCTTGTGAACGTGGGCAGTGGCCATGAAGCGTCGGCGTTTGGGCCCGGAGCCTAAAACGCGTAACTGGCCGTCAAGCCCACGCGGTGCCGAACCATCTCGCGCGTCCGGTCTTCAGATCGAACGCGATCAACGTCATAGCTCGCGGCAATCGTCCAATTTTTCGTAGGCAGATAGCTGAGAGCCGCCCCCGCCCGCACGGTATCCTCCGCGAGATCGAGCTGACCCCGCCGTCCTTGCAGTTCGGCGGATTCGACGATGAGCGATCCCGAAGCGACGATCAGTGCGGTCACGTGGTGCTGCACGTTGATGAACGCACGGTTCACCTTCGTGTCGTTGAAGCGCGAGAGATCCGACGTTTCCTCCAAAGTGAAGACGACACCTCCGCTCAGAAACGAAGCCGCCAGATATTCATATTTCAGCGAGAGTTCGGCATAGGGAGCCGTCGTGCTTTGCTCCGCGTCGCGCTGGCGCCACTCGGCGCCCGCTCGGGCGCTCGCGGTGATCTTCTTGGCAAACGCGTAGTCGACACCCGCCATCAGATATTCCGACGTCTTGTTTTTCGTCTCACCGGTCTTGCGATAATACACGTCCTGATGCCGCGCTTCGAGGACCGCTTTCACCTCGGGCAGGACCGCGTAGGAGCCCGACAAGCCCAGCAAGTTCTCCGTGCGGTCGAGCGAGCGACCCAAGGCGGCGTCGCGGTAGTCGAGCAGGGTGCTGCGCGCCTTGGCCGTGATTCCGGTCTTGGCCGTGGGCGCCACGCTGATCGTCGCGTTGAGCTCGTTGCGACGATTCGACTGGTCGGTGTTGACCGGCAGACCGTTCAGCAGGGACTCGGGGTTGCGCAGCGCTTGGAAAACATCCAACACATCGATCGTCGCGGTCTGGGAGAACGCGTGGGCCACGCGCACCATCGCCTCGTGGCTGTCGAGGGTGCGGTCTCCCGGCCGATCTTCAAAATGCTCCACCGTGGCTTGGTAGCTCAGCGAGAGAAACGTCTGGTCCGTCACCGATGCGTTGTAGGCAATTTTGGGCGCAACTTGAAACACGGAGCTTTCCACATTCTTCGCGGAGGCCGCAAAAAGATTGGTGTCGTAGGCGAGCGCGCTCTTCACCGAAACGACCAAGCTCTTGCCCAACTCCTGCTCGGGCACCGGCGCATAAACCGCACGCGCAGCCGACGCCGTAAGCAGCAGTCCGCCAGCAATGAGAGCACGGGGAAAATTCATATCATTCAGGTTGTCCGGGAACCGAAAATTTCGCGGGACGCTACGCGCAAGGCGTTGGCTTAAGCAATTACTTTCCCCGCAACGGCGGCAGCGCCGGATTTAGCAGCAGGTAAAGATTCTCCATGACCTTAATCGATTGGGGCAGCGGAAATTCCGCCGGAAACCTTCCGGTCAAAAGTCCCGCGTAGATCTCGCCCCATTCGTCATGTCGGCGCGTGCGTATGCCGGGCAATTCTTGGAGCAACGGCTTCGCGTTGAGTTCTGAAAAGAAGGGGCGGTCGAGCGTGTGCGGGGTGAGCAAAAGTTCACCGATTGGTTGGACAAAGGTGACTCCATAGAAGTCGCGCAGCCGCTGAGGCTGAGCCCAGACCCGCCCGCCGCCATACCACGCCATCGCGGCCGGCACATCGGTCATCAAACCGAAACGCCCTTCTGCGCCGCGTTGCGTGAGTTCGCGCGACCGGCCCAACAACAGCCCTGGGTGATAAGGCGGATACTGGAAATGGAGGCGTCGCGGTTCGAGCACATCGTGGAGCAACGGCAGCGCCTGCACGATCAGCAGCGCCGCCGCCGATGCCTGCGGCCAACGTGAGAGCGTCGCGTTGCTCCCGAGCAGCACGAAAAAGAACCCCGCCCCAAAAACCATGAGCAACGGAGCCATCCACACCGCCACAAATCGGTCGCTCTCGCCGGAATTCAGCGCGGCCTGCGCGAGCAGCGCCATTGCCAGTGCGGCGCAGAAAACCCATCGCAGACGATTCGCTACCGACGAGCGAAACGCATACAGCGTCCCCGCGAAAAAAAAGGCCGTCAGCCACATGCCGCCACCGGACCACAGCCGCGACCGCAGGCTCTCCTGCAACGCCGTGAGCGTCTTGTTGCCCAGTTTGTTGAGATCGATGCGCGGAAGCTCTGCCGACAGCGCGGCCCGAAACGTCGCCGGCTCAGCCGTGGAGTCGCCGGCCTTGAGCGCGACATTTTGCCACGCCAGCGCCACGGGCGAGCCGGTCAGCGCGACGTTGCGCGCGATCCACGGGCCGGTGACGACGACAAAACCGGCCGCGAGCGCGCCGATCGCCGCCCACCGCCCACCTCCCCTGAAACGAACCGCCGCGTAGCCCACGGCGACCAGCCCCACCGCTCCCGCAGAATACTCGGTCAGAAACAGGAGCCCACACGCCACGCCCAGCATCCCGAGCCAGCCAACTGGAAGCTTTGCCGCCGCCACTTCCACCCGGTGCCACACTGAGAATATCGCCAACGCGAGCACCATGAGCAAAGCGGTTCCGCCGACCGCGACGGTCTGCTGCCAAATCGGCATCGAGAGCAGCAGCGCCAACGCCGCAAGCCAGCCCGCGCGCGGTTCGAACAGGCGTCGGCCGAGATCGTAGGTCAACCACGCGGCGAGCCAAAGCAGCGCGACGTTGAGCCCGAGCAAGAAATAATCTGCTGCAAAGCCGTCTGGCGGCACCGGCGCGGAGCCAAACAGCTTCGCTCTCGCCGCCTCCGGAAAGAGCCGCAGCCCACCCGCGATCACCAAAGCGTAGAGCGGCGCGTGGTGGAGTTCGGGATACGGCTGGGCGGGATCAAAATTTACTCCGCGGGCCTGCAGGTAGGCCACGGTCTGGGGGAAATTGACGAGCGTCGTGAAGCCTTGGCCCCGGGCGATCTGACGCCCCAGGTCGGCTTGGAGGAGCGTCGTCTCGGTGACCGGTCCGTGAAACTGCTTCCAGGCCACCACGAGCGAGAGCGCCAAGGTTCCAGCCAAGACCGCCGCAAGCCGAACCCAACCGGCCCCCGCACCGGCTTCGAGCCAGTGGATGAATTCCTGGGCAGTGCGCGGTCGACTCATGGCAGCGCAACGTGGGCCCTCGCGGGACAGGTCATTTGTCGGTCACGTCGAGTTCGGGCCACTCCGCGATCTTGCGATGCAGGGTGCGACGGCTGATGCCCATGAGCTCGGCTGCCTTCGTGCGGTTGCCTCTCGATTTGTGCAACGCCTCCCGCAGCAGGCGTTTTTCGTTTTCTTCAACCGAAAGTGGATTCGCACGCGCGTCTGCTTTCGCCGCGACCGCCGGCGACTCCCCTACTCCCGCTTGGCCGCGAAACTTTGGCTCCAGATCATATTCAGTGAGGCTGCCACCGCGCCGCATCACCACGGCGTTCTCACAGAAGTTGCGCAGTTCGCGAATATTTCCCGGCCAGCCGTAGGTCTGGAGCATACGGAGCGCGCCGGATTCGACCGTCAAAGGCGGCACGCCGTTTTCATCGGAAAATATCTTGATGAAATGCGCCAACAACAACGGGACGTCTTCGACCCGCTCGCGGAGCGGCGGCATCACGAGGCGCACCACGTTGAGCCGGAAGAAGAGGTCGTCACGGAATTTTCCGTCGCGCGACAGCTGCTCGAGATTGCGGTTAGTCGCCGCCACGAGACGCACATCGAGATTGATCGGCTTGGAACCGCCGACCCGCTCGATCGATTTGGTCTCAAGAAACCTCAGGAGTTTGACCTGCGTGGAGGGAGAAATCTCCCCAATTTCGTCGAGAAACAACGTGCCGCCGTCGGCCGATTCGAAGCGGCCCACGCGGCGCTCGGTTGCGCCGGTAAACGAGCCGCGTTCGTGTCCGAAAATCTCACTCTCCAGCAGATTCTCCGAAAGCGCGGCGCAATGCACCGCGATGAAGGGCGCCCGCGCCCGCGGACTCGCTTGGTGGATCGCCTGAGCGATGAGTTCTTTGCCTGTGCCCGACTCGCCCTCGATCAGAATCGTGGCGCGCGAGGGCGCGACGAGCCGCATCTTGTCGATCACGTCCTTGAGTTTTTGCGACGTGCCGATGATGCCTTCGACGCTGAATTTCTCATCGAGGCGCTCGTGCAACTGCTTCACTTCCACCTCAAGCGTTTTGGTTTTCAGCGCGCGCTGGATCAGGACTTCCAGCCGCTCGATGTTCACCGGCTTGGTCAAGAAATCGACAGCCCCGCGCTTCATGGCTTCCACCGCGGTGTCGATATTGCCATACGCCGTCATCATGAGAACGGCGGGGCGCTGCGGCAGCGCGAGCGCCTTGTCGATCACCTTGAGCCCGGACTTTCCCGGCATGCGCAGATCGGTCAGGACGACATCGAACGGCTGAGCATCCAAAAGATTGAACGCTTCATCGGCACTCGCGGCGATCGTCACATCGTAACCGTCCGACAAAGCCTGCTGAAGTCCCTCACGAGTGTGTTTTTCGTCGTCGACGATCAATACGGCGGGCACCATGAGCGCATTCACACGTCGACGGGACCCGCGGTCAAGCCCGCGGAAACCGCCTGCAGTCCGGCTAGGGCTTTTTGGCCGCTGGGACGACGCGCTGAACCAGCGGCGCGAGCCGGCTGAGGCGGATCGTCGGGTGCGCCGTCGAATCGAGCAGCGCGATGAACTGACTGCGGCGCAAGGCCAGGAGCGCCCGCGTTTTGGTCTGCTGCCCGGCATCGAGTTTATATTCCTTCGTCATCCACTCGAGCGGCGGCGTGACAGTGACCTGACGGTAAATATCGGTCAGCGGACGGTCGCGCTCACGGTTAATATCGTCGTCTGACAACAGCGCAGGATCGGTTTTCTTTTTCTCGGCGCGCTCGGCCATGCGTTTCCGACCCGCTAGAAATTTCTCTCTCTGTTCCGGAGTCAGCAGCGCGCTAAATTCGCGGTCAAAACCCGCTTCGATTTCCGCGACCTGTGCCGTGTAGGCGACAATTTGCGGACGGAGTTTGTCGATCTCCGCCAACAATTTGGCGCGATCCAGTTTCTGCTTGGCCTTGGCGTCGTCCGCCGACGTAGCCGGACGGGCATACTCCTGTGTCAAAGTCACCGGAGGGGGCGGCACCGGCCGGTCGCGATCGGCAAACCCGCGGGCTCCGTAGCCGGCGAGAAAGACCGCGACGGTCAGTAAAGCGACGAAGACACGTTGCGTCATCAGAGCGAATCGAAGTCCTGCGCATCATTCGCACTCATCACGATGAGCTGCCAATCGGCCAAGTTGCGCTCATCTGCGAGCTGCGCCGAGCGATCCTGCACAAAAATGACCGCGGCGAGACATACCGCCGCCGTCGCGGCACTAAGGGCAAACTGGCTGGTGAGCGAAGGAACGTCGGCGGCGGCACGGGCGGCGCGGAGCACGCGCTCGGCAAACCCCGGCCGAAGCTGCTTGGCCGCATGGACATTAAATTCACGCCACGTCGCAGCTTGCGGCCCGCGCGCGACGCGTAGGGCGCGCTCGGCAAATCCGCTGCGCAACTGGGCGGAGGCGTGGGCCTGGAGGTCACGCCAAGCTTGGTCTTCAGTTTTCATGGTCGGGTTGATAGTGTTCGCGAAGGTGTTCACGGGCCCGATGAAGGCGAGCCTTCACCGCGGCGACGGTGGTATCGAGCGTGAGAGCGATCTCCGCATGGCTGCGCCCTTCTTGCACGAGTGCGAGCAAGGCGCGATCCTGCGGGCGAAGCTGGGCCAGCGCATGCCGCAGTGCATCCAGTTCCTCGGTGTCCACGGCGCCAGCCGGCTCGGGAATATTTTCGTGCTCCTCACCGAACGGGAGGAAGATCCGGCGCAATTTCTGCCGACGGAGTTGGTCGATGCAGGTGTTCCGCGCCAGCCGGAATAGCCACGACTCGAACTGCGCCGGCGCCTGCAGGCGATCGATCGCGCGGACCATCTTAATGAAAACCTGCTGGGACAAGTCTTCGACGTAATCGCTCCGGTTGGTCATGGCGTAGACAAAGCCCGCGACCCGGTGCTGGTAGGCGACGATGATCTCCCTTTGAGCGTTCTCATCGCCTTTCTGAGCCCGGCGAACGAGGTCGGCCAGCGCGGTCGTTGAAGTTGATTCCATGCGGAGTGCATTGCTGTGTCATCAGCAAGACGGGCGAAAGGCCAGAAAGATTCAGGCATTCCCCTCGCGCCCTTGCAATCGGCCCAACCTTCGCCTCGGCTTCGTGTCAGAGTCCCACCCATGAAAAAATTGAGTCTACTTTCGAGCACATGCGGCGCCGCCGCGATCACCTCAGTGCTGCTGCTGACCGCTGGCTGCGGCACACCTACCCAACGCGATTTGATGGTTGAAGCGGTGAATACCGGCGAACGCCCGGTCGCGATGCGGGGCGACGGCTCCCTGTTTGACGGCAAACTCACCGCCTACGCGACGGTGAGCCGTGGTTTTGAACGCGGTGGCAAACCTGGTGTGCGCGGCCCCGGCGCCGGCAAAGGCGGAGCCGAAGATGAATTGACCGGCGGTCGTCGCCGCCGCGACAGCGACGGCATCACCGAGGTCTATTCGACCGGCTTCGGCGACTCTGAAGAGGAGCAAAAAGAGGCCATGAAAGAATACGTCCGCATGGCGATGGCCCGCCGCGCCCAAGGCAGCCCGATGCCACCCGTCACCCTGCGCGTGCAGATCGAAAATCGCGGCACCGAACCCGTTGAAATCGAAGTGACGGACGTAAACTCGGAGCTCGGCAATTTTGCCGTGCGTCCCTCCAAACTCACCATCGCGCCTGGCGAAAAAGGCATGCTCGACCCGATGGTTTCCCAACTGGGTGTGACCAGCGATGAGATTCCGGTGAAGATCGCCGTCCGCCTCGCGGGCAAGAAGGATACCCAAGTCATTGCCGTGAAAAACATCATCATGGCTTCGGTGTTGAAGCAGTAGGTTTCCCTCCTTCTGGCGGCACGCAGTCGGGGACGTGTCGCCAAGTAATCCGCTTGTGAAAGAGCGCGGAGCGGACACGTTTATCGTCGGTCAGCACCCCAACTCAAAGAGAGGAAACCGCACGATGAACCCGAAAACTTCCGCATCCGTCTCAATTTGGTTGTTCGCCTTCTTCGTCGCCGTTTTTGCAAGTGGCTGCGCGACCAACAATCGGTTCGTGCCCGGCTACGGCCACCTGCCAAAAAACGCCCCCACCTACGCACTCGCAGTCGCCGTGCACGGCGGGGTCGAGCCGACCGCCGCCCAATGGAACGCGATGTATACCCGTTTTTCGCAGGCGCTCGCCGCCCGCGGCATGCTGTTGATCAACGACTACAAGCGGGCCGAACACATCATCAATCTCGATTTCCTTCCCGACCCCACCAGCCCCACGCGTGGCACCGCGATGATCACGAGTATCGTCGCCAACCCTGCGTTCGGTAAGACCGCCGCAATCGCCCGCACGTCCTACGCGACATCGTTCGCCTCCTCGCGAAGCAACAGCTATGATCCGTATTGGCCGTCCACCTACGGATATGACCGCTACAACTACTCCGGTAATTACTACGACTATTCCAACTCAAGTTACGGCTACGTAACTCCGACTCCGTCGCCGACGCCAACGACGCCCACTCCCGTCGCACCGCCGGCTCATCATCGGCCGCCCAATCCGGCCGACTGCCCGCCCGGCTCCCCTCCCTATCGTCCGCCGCCCAGTTTTGTCGGCCACCATCCTCCCCCGCCCAGTCACGCGTATCGCCCGCTCCCTGCGTCGGACCACACATCGGGCTCGTCCCGCGTCAGTTCTTCGTCCGGATCGTCGTCTGATTCTTCTTCGCGGGCCTCCTACTCGTCGTCCTCAGATTCTTCGTCGTCCTATTCGTCCGGCTCATCGACCTCTTCATCGTCCTATTCGTCAGGCTCATCCTCGTCTTACTCCGCCCCCTCATACTCTCCTCCAGCCGAATCGTCTTCGTATTCATCATCGGCCAACAGCGGCGGCAACGACACGGGTTCGCGTTCAGTCCCTCGTTAGCCGCGCCGCCAAAAAAATTCGCGGACTCGCCGCCGTCAGCGCAGCATACGCACGCGGCGATCTTTTCGAGGGAGCTGCAACGTGACGATCGTGCCGACGCCCTCTTTGCTTTCGAGGCCAACGTGCCCGCCGTGTTCGCGCATGATCCGCTGCACGATCATGAGACCCAGCCCATGGCCTCCCGGCTTCGTCGTATGGTAGGGCTGAAACATCCGCGACAAATCCTCCTGCTTGATCCCTGAGCCGCTGTCGCCGAACAGCAAGAAGACCGACTCATCGTCAGCGAACGATTTGATCTTCAATTTTCCGCCCGGCTGCATCGCCTCCATCGCGTTTTTCGTCAGGTTGAAAAATACCTGCTTCAATTGATTCCGGTCGGCCATCACCGCCGGCAGAGCATCGGGGGTCTCGGCCTCCACCACGATCCCCCGATCCGCAAATTCTCTCTGCTGAAATCTCAGCACGTCCGCCAAAATTTCCGCGAGATTGGTCTCTGCCAAATCTGGCGGGCGCGGTCGGATCGCCTCGAGAAAATTGCTGATGATGCCGTCGAGCCGCGCAACCTCGTCGGTGCAGACGCGCAGTGAGTCCGTCAACGAGTCCACCTCCTTCGAAGCCTTCTGTTTCTTCAGTTTTCGCTCGATCAACTGGAGATGAATGGTGAGCGAGTTCAGGGGATTGCCGAGTTCGTGCGCGACCCCCGCCGCGAGCAGCAACACCGAGGACGTGCGCTCGTCCTCAATTCTCCGCTCCGTCGTCAGCTTCTCTTTGGTCACATCACTGAGGATCACCGCGAACCGCCGCGGCGCACCGCGCCCGCCGCCGCGAAACGGCACCATGTAAAGCCGCACACTGCGCGGTTCGGGATAAGTCAGCTCAAACTCCCGCGCCACCACTGGCAGCGCACCTCGCACCGGCCCGTCGTCCAGCGCGGCGTCAATCGACGGCCTCAACCCGGGCACCAACCGCCACAATGTCTGCCCGGGCAATTCGTCGTCACCGATACCGATCAGCCGATGCGCCGCGTCGTTGGCGTATTCGATCACGCCGTCCGCCGAGATCACCAACACGCCTTCCTGAAGAACATTGAAGATCTCCTCGAACAGTCCCCGCTCGCGTGCGAGCCGTTGCACGAGGTTCGCGAGATTCACCGAGTCGAGCGTGTCGAGTCGCCCCAAAACGCGGTCGAGCGAAGAATATTTTTTGCCAGCCATCTGATGATTTCTTGGCGGACGCCCCGCGCGCGGTCAACGACAGGCCCGCGCACGCATCACGCTTCGAGAAAATCCATCTGGTCCGGATCGACCCGCCCGGATAGGAGTTTGCGCAAAAACATTTCCCGGTGCTGCGGCGTGCGCCCAAGCTTCAACACCGCCTCGCGATGCTCTTCGGTGCCGTAGCCTTTGTGTTGCGCAAAACCGTAACCGGGAAATTTTCCGTCGAGCTCGTTCATCATCCGATCGCGGGTCACCTTCGCGATGATCGACGCCATCGCGATGCACAGCGAGCGCCCGTCCCCCTTGACGATGCCGGTGTGCGGGTAAGGGAACCCCCGCAGCGCGAGTCCGTCTACGAGCACGCGGCACGAAACCGTCGGCTTGAAATTCGCGACCTCCTCCGGCGGCGCAAAAAGATCCGGCTCCACCTTTCGCTCAAACGAGCCCGGCGGGTAAATGCCTTCCAGCGCCCGCCGCATCGCGAGTTTCGTGGCCCCGAGAATATTGAGCTGTTCGATTTCAGCGACGTCGGCGGCGCCAAACTGGGCGTGGATCTGCCCCTGCGCCGTCAACGTCTCGAACTCAAACCACAGCTCTTCGCGCTCGGCCGCAGTGAGCTGCTTGGAATCGTTTACCCGGCTGGCCCGACCGAGGGCCCAGCGGCTCTCGAGAAACTCCCGGTTGACCAACACCGCCGCCGCCACCACCGGCCCCGCGAGCGCTCCGCGCCCGGCTTCATCAACGCCAATGAGCTCGGCGACGCCCTCAATCTGCTTGAGATCGAATCCGCGAAGTTGTCGGCGTTTGGCCATGAAGCGGCCGATTTAGCGGTCGCAGCGATCACGGCGCAACTCCCGTCCTCGCGACGACAGCAAAGTGTTTTCGTATCCGATTTCCACCGGTTCATCCGGGGCCGGCGACCATCGACGTCGATCGCTCCTGCCTCCGTTGGCTGGTTCCGCAGTCGTTACCATTCCATTTTCGGGCCCGGCTCTTTCAGCGGCAACTCGTCCAATTTCCCCGCCGCCGAAACCACTTCGTAAGCGGTGCGGAAATGCAATTTAGCAAACTCGCCCAGCGCCCGCACACCGAACTGCTCGATGATCTTGTGCGCCTGCTCCTTCACCAGCGGCCCCGCGCCTTTCTGCAGCGGCGCGCCAAATTTTTTCGAGAGCAGATGCATTTGCCGCACAAATTCCGCGCGTGCCACCACCGAGGCTGCCGCGACCACCGGGTCCGACTCCGCCTTCGTCCGCATTGTCAGCTCAAAATCCTTCACGCCCTTCTTCGCCAGCTCGCGCTGCACCAGCGGCTGCTCGGTAAATTGGTCGAGCAAGCCCCACGACACTTTCTTCGCGACGAGTGCCTGCTCGAGCGCCGTCGCGTGTTGCCACGCGAGGAGCCGATTCAGGTTGGCACCGGGCCGCGACATCAGGTCGTTATATTTCGGCATTCCGCAGAAACAGGTCCGGACGACCGCGCCGCTGGTTTCCCGGATGAGTTTGTCGAGCAGTAGGATTTTTCCCTCGGCAATCTTCTTCGAGTCCTGCACTCCCGCCTTGCGCCACGCCTCGATCGCCGGCTTGTCGGCCACGACCGTCGCCGCGATCACCGGCCCAAAAAAATCGCCCTTGCCGCTCTCGTCGAGCCCCGCGTGCGATTCAAACCAGTCCGGATGCAGCACTTCGTCGTAGCCGAGCGTCGCCGCGCCGAGCACCTCCGGCTCCAACACATCGCGCACAAAATCCTCCGTGCCCTTCCCCGCGATCACGACCTTGCCGCTCGTGTAGGCGCTCACGTTCGTCTTGAGATGGTCGGCCTTGAAAGCAAAGCGCGTGTAAGCGACCTCGAACGGCGTCCAGCCTCGCTCCACGCAGATCGACTGGAGCTTCGCCATCTGCGCGTCGTCGAGTTTCGCCGTGTAAGACGCCAGCTTCTTCGGCGCCTCGGGCTCGTCGTTGAATTTTTTCGGCATGGGCTGAGTGGCCACAAAAATCCGGAAAAGGCACGAAAAAGAAAACACAGCTTCCGCCGCCTCGTTTTTTGTGTCTTCTCCTGCCTTCTGTGGCCCACCAACTGATCGCCCGGCGCACCGAATTCCAACGCGCCCTCCAAGCCTGGTATCGCGTCCACGCGCGCCCGCTGCCGTGGCGCACCCACCCGTCGCTCTACCACACCGTCGTGAGCGAGTTTATGCTCCAGCAGACGCAGGTAAAAACGGTCCTCCCCTACCTCGCGCGCTGGCTCGTGGAGTTGCCCGATTTCGCCGCGCTCGCCGCCGCCCCGGAGGCCCGTGTCCTCAAACTCTGGGAGGGCCTCGGCTACTACTCTCGCGCCCGCAATCTCCACAAGCTCGGCCAAGCCGTCGTCGCGTGGCCGGAGCTCCGCCGCACACCCGAGGCATGGCGCGAGCTGCCCGGCGTCGGCCCCTACACCGCCGCTGCGATCACTAGCATTTCCTTCGGCGCACCCGCCGCCTGCGTCGACGGCAACGTCGTGCGCATCCTCGCGCGCCTCACGGCCGATGCCACCGCGTTTCGCGACTCCGCGAGCGCCTCGAAAGTATTCGCGCCGCTGGCCGATGCGCTCCTGCCCATCGACACTCCTGGCGATCACAACCAGGCCATGATGGAGCTCGGCGCCACCGTCTGTTTCCGCCAAAAACCCCTGTGTCTCACCTGCCCCGTGCGCGAGTTCTGCGCCGCCGCGCGCACCGGCGAACCCGAGGCGTTTCCCCGTCTCGCTGCGAAGCAAATGGAGCAGCGCGCCGTCACCCGAGTCTGGTGCGAACGCGCCGGAGCTCTCCTCCTCCACTGCGCCGCCGCCGGCGCCCGCCGCTTCGCTAATATCCACGAACTCCCCACCGCCGAGCACGTGGGCCTCACCTCCGCTGCCGCCGCTCGCGGAAAACTCCTCGCGAAAAAACGCCGCGGCATCACGCGCTTTCAAATCACCGAGTCAATCTACGCCGCGCCCGCACCGCGCGGAAAACTCCCCGCCGATCTTGTCTGGGTTACGTTGGGCGAACTGGAAAAAATCACGCTCTCCGGCCCGCATCGCCGCTGGGTCGCGGAGATTATCGCGCAAAAACCAAACTGAGTTCGCTGGCGCTTCTCCGCTCTCGCCGCACTCCACGATACACGCGACACGTGAGATTTTTCACCTCCGAGCCGCCTCTGCCCCTTCTCAAGGCAACCGCCTTCTCTAGACTACATCAGCGCCTCGACCCGCTCCTTGGAGACCTTCACGTCTTCCACCGAAAGTCTCGGGCTCAATTCCAACGTGAGCAGATGCTCCGGTTTCCAGAAGCTGCTCACCATCTTGAAATCGATATGACCCGAGCCGACCGCCTGGTGGTCACTGCCCTTCGCGCTCACGTCGTGCAGGTGAAAACCAATCAGCCGCGGCGCGTTTTTGACGAGGTGCTCACGATGCTTGAGCAGCCCCATGCCTTCTTTGATGTCGGCGTGTCCCGTATCATGCCAGTAACCGATCGGCGCGTTCGCCGGCTGCCCGCTGATAAAGTCCGCGTAGTCGGCATCGATGGGCAACTCGTCGAATCTCTCGCGGTTCTCCAGGCCGAGCTTGAGGCCTTTCTGCGACGCGTAGTCGTAAATTTCGTTGAGGCTCGCCTTCACTTGCTCCCAGAACGGCCCCATCCGCTTGCGTAGTTTAACCAAGGACTTCGCCACCAGCGCGTGATACGCCTTGTCGTCCGCCGTCCGCCCGGCGTCCGGATTATCCGTGAGGTAGGTCTTGATATTGCGTGATGGGTTAAACCAGAAAAACGACACGCTTCCCAAGTGGCAGACCAACACCCGCGACTTCACCTGCGCCGCAAAATCGATCGATCGCTTCGTATGGCGCAGCCACTGGTCGTGCTCCCGATGTTCGCGCGCCGACGGTTCGAAGAGATTCGGCGCCGCCTGCACCACGCCCGTCGGCAACGGACAGAAATTATGGGTCGACGATATCTTGATCACGCCTTCTTCCACCGCCCGGAGAATCCCCGGCACCAGCGTGATCCGGATGCCATGGCTGAGTTCGGCATACTCGAAGCCCAATCCCGCCATCTCGCGCAACATCGCATAGCCGTCGGTATGGCGGTGCGAGCACCAGCAGGTCGAAAGAGAGAGGATCGGCTTCACAGAGGGTTTCCGTCAGAGACGAGGCGGCGCGACTCCAAGTTGCACGCGGAAAAACTACTTAGCAAAAAAAACCGCGCTACCGTTTGAGAGGTAGCGCGGTCACGAAAGGGAAACAGTCAGCCTCCGGTTTATTCCGCGTAGCGGCGGCGGAGCATCTGGGTAAAGGCCTGCACCTTGTTCTTGCGACGGCGCTTTTCGCAGGGCTTCTCGTAGTAGCGCTTTGCGCGGGTGCCTTTGATGATGTTCTCGCGATCGAGCTTCTTCTTCATGCGACGAAGCGCACGGTCGATGGGCTCATTCTTGCGGATTTTGATTTCGATGGACATGTGAGCGGACGTGTTGGTGAAAGGAAAAGCCGATGAATAGGCCAAGCCGCGCACTGCGCGTCAATGGCTTTTTTCCCTTCGCAGCCTCTTCGTCGGATTCCCGTCGGTTCCGCCGCTTTCCCCCTTGTCCCGCGCCGTCGGTTGCCCCGAAGCTTCGCGCTTCGCATGAAGTTCTTCACGCTTCCGGCCCTTCTCGTCGCCGCGCTGCTCAGCGCGCTCGTCGTCGTGCCGTTTTTACCCGGCGCCAAAACACAGTCCGCCCTCTTTGCCGTCGAAGCCCGTATGACGTCCACGGGCCCCGGCCAAGTCGTTCTCTACTATGATGGCGGCGCCGGCTACAACGAGGGCGCCGTTTCCCGGGTCAACCTCGTCAAATCCGACACACCCGTCACCTACCGCCTCGCCCTCCCCCCCGGCACCTACCGCTCATTCCGTTTCGACCCCATCGACCGCGAGGGCACCGTCAACATCTCCTCGGTCCGGGTCGTCGGCCAAGGCGACCGCATCATTCGTCCGCTCGCCTTTCGCGAACTCAAGCCGGCCCAGCAAATCCAGTCCCTGCGCGAGCGCGAGGGCCGCCTCGAACTCGTCGTCACTCCCGGCGCGAACGACCCCCAACTCGCCATCGATTTCGCCTCGCCACTCGTCGTCGCCGCCACGTTTTCCGACCTCATTCACGGTTGGCTCCCACGCTCCGCCCTCATTTTCGTCGTCCTCGCCGCCGTCCTCTTCGCCTTCGACCGCGCCTCACGCCTCCGCGCCGCGCTCGTTGCCTCCGCCACCTCTCTCGCCGCCCGTCCAGCCCGCGCCGTCGCGATCATTGCCGCCGTCGCCGTAATCGCCAGCGCCTACCCCGTCGTCTTCCTCGGCAAGAGCTACGTCTCGCCCAACCTCGGCACCGTTCTGCTCTACGACGCCTACCCGACGCTCCCCGGCTACAAGAGCGGCGAAACCGTCGATGTCCGCGGCTCCGATGTCGGCGCCGTGATGTGGCAACACGTGCCGTTTTCCATGATGCAGCGCCGAGCGCTCGGCCAAGGCGAGTTGCCGCTGTGGAATCGCTACAACGCCGCCGGCGTCCCGCTCCTCGCGCAGGGCCAGTCGATGTTCGGCGACCCGCTGCACCTCTTCGTGATCGCCGCCAACGGCGCCTCGTGGGCCTGGGACGCCAAATACCTCATCGCCAAGTGGCTCTTCGCCACCGCCCTCGGCCTCATCGTCCTCCGCCTCACCTCCCCCTCTTCGGCTTCCCTTTCCCCCTCTCCCACTCTCCCCCTCCTCCCCGCCGCCCTCGTCGCCCTCGCGGCCCCTTTCGTCGGCTTCTTCCTCTACCGCCTCAACCACCCGGCCTTCTTCAGCCTCTGCTATTCGCCGTGGGTGCTCTACTGCTGGCTCCGCGTCACCGAAGCCGATCCCACCAGCCGCCGCGCCACCGCCCTGTGGGCCCTCGGCCTCATCGTCGCCAACCTCGCGTTGATGAACAGCGGCACCGTCAAAGAAGCCTACATGCTGCTCCTTTGCCTCAACTTCTCCGGCGCCTGCCTCCTCCTTTCGTCCGCCGCCCCACTCCGCGTCCGCCTCGCCAAACTCGCCGCTCTCTCGTGGGCCGGCCTCATCTTCGCCCTCCTCACCGCCCCGATCTGGGCCACGTTCCTCACCACCCTCAAAAACGCCTACACCGGCTACAACGCCGCCAGCGCCTTCCAGATCCAGCCCGCCCTGCTCCTCGGCGCCTTCGACGAACTTTTCTACCGTCCGCTCATGGCCGAAGAGCGCACCTTCGATCCTTCTCTCAACTTCCTGCTGCTCCTCGGCCTGCTCTACTTTGTCGCCACGCTCCGCCATCATTTCACGCACCGCGCCGCCCTCGTGCTCGCCGTCAGCTCCCTGCTCCCGCTTTCCCTCGCCTTCGGCCTGATCCCGCCGGCTTGGATCGTCCAGATCCCGTTCCTCTCCAATATCGCCCACCTCGACAACACCTTCAGCTGCGTCCTGATCGTTCTCTGGTCGCTCCTCGCCGGTATCGGTTTCGCCACCGCCGTCCGCCGTCTCGGCACACCCGAGGGCCGCGCCGACCTAATTTCCGCAGGACTTCTCCTCTTCGCCCTCGTCTTCGCGTGGATCGCCTTCCGCCAAGCCGCTCACCGCTCACTCTTCGGCCCCAACACCACCTTCACCACCCTCGTCCCCGGCCAGACCATTCCCGTCAACACTTTCGTTTGGGCCTCCCTCGCCGCCTTTCTCGCCGCCGCCGCCGTCTTCGCCGTCACCGCACGTCGCGCCCTTCTCCGCGGCCTCCTCACTCCCGCCGCCGCACTGCTCCTCACACTCTGCGCCGTCGTCTTCCTTTGGCGCACCGGGCTCCACGCGCCCGCCGTGGGCTTCGATACCTACACCGGCCACGTCACCGACCGCGTTAACTTCCACGCCAAATCCCCCGCCATGGAATTTCTCCGCGACGCCCAACGCCGCGAACCTTCCCGCGGCTTCGGTTTCCACGGCAATTTCCACCCCGGCTGGACCGGCGCCTACGGCCTCGAAACCATCCACGGCCCCGATGCTCTCGTAAACCCGTTCCTCCGCGAACTCATCACCGCAGCCATCGCCACCCCCGCCATTGAGCGTTGGTGGGACTGGCGCATCTACGTCGACGTCGCCAACGCCGCCGTCGCCCGCCCGCTCTTCGACGTCCTCAACGTCCGCTACTACCTCGATCTCCAAAGCGACCAAGGCGTCCTCGGCAAAGCTCTCAAGCTCGTCAAAACCGCCGACCTCGACATCTACGAGAGCCCCACCGCGTGGCCGCGCGCCTTCTTCACCGATCGTCTCGATACCTACGACCGCCCGGAAGAGTTCATCGAAAAAATCCGCGCCGGTGACGGCCGCCCCTTCGCGGTCTCCCAACGCCCCGACCTCGCCCGCACCCCCGCGCTCCTCGCGATTCCCCGCGGACTCGCCGAGCGCACCGTCGCCCCCGCCTCCGACTACGTGCTCACGGAAAACTCCACGACCTTCACCGTCCGCGCCAAATCCGCCGGCGTCGTCGTCCTCAACGAGGTCTTTTGGCCCGGCGATTTCCGCGCCGAGGTAAACGGCAAGAAATCTCCCGTCTTCCGCCTCAACCACACGTTCAAAGGCGTCACCGTCGACACCCCCGGCGACTACCGCATCACCCTCCGCTACGTCCCGAAAAACTGGCCCCGCAACCTCGCCCTCTTCGCCACCGGCGCCGTCCTGCTCGCCCTCTCCCTCGTCTTCGCCCTTCGCCGCCCACCCATCGCCCGCTCCGCGAGTGGCGCGACCGCTCCCACCGGATGACCGCCCCCGCCCCCCGCTGCCGCGCCTGCGGCTCCCCCGATCTCGTCCTCCGCGGAAAAAAATCCGGCGAGTTCATCCGCGAGGAATATTCTTTCCACACCTGCCGCGCGTGCGAACTCCTCTTCGTCGAGCCCTTCTCCGGCTTCGAAATCTACAACGACGCCTACTACCGCGGCGCCGGCCCCGACCCCTTCGTCGACTACGAGACCGAATACCGCGACTACCGCCGCACCGACCGCGCCCTCGAATTCGCCGACCTCGCCCGCCTCGCCGAATCCCACCTCCCTCCGTCTCGCCCTCTCCCTGGCTCTCCCTCTTCCGCCGCTCCCCTCCGCTGGCTAGACTTCGGCTGCGGCGCCGGCGGCTTCCTCAAATTCCTCCGCGAACGCGCCACCTTCGCCGGACGCCCGCTCGAACTCACCGGCCACGACGTCGGCTCCTACGCCGAACTCCTCAAGACCACCGACGGTTTTCGCATCCTCGATTTCGACGAAATCTCCCGCGAGCCCTCCGCGCAGTTCGACGTCATCAGCATGATCGAGGTCATCGAACACCTGCCCGAACCCGCACCCGCTCTCGCCCTCGTTTCACGCCTGCTCAAGCCCGGCGGCCTCCTGCTCCTCACCACCGGCAACCTCGACAGCCCCGTCGCCCGCCGCCACGGCATTCACTACCGCTACTGCGCCCCCGAGATTCACGTCAGCCTCTTCAACCCCCGTTGCCTCGCCCGCCTCTACGCCGCGCACGGACTCACGCCGCTGCCGGTCCGCTACCACGGCGCCGTGATCTTCAAAGTCGTCAAGAGCCTCCGCCACCGCCCCGCCCTCCGCTTCGTCGCCAACCTCGCGCTCAAATTCCCGCCCTTCGTCCGCCTCGTCGACCGCCTCTACGGCGTCTCCGCGATGCCCTGCGCCGTGAAACCTGCTTCTCACATTAGTGCTGATTAGTGCCCATTAGTGGTTAACTCCTTCGCGCCTCGTCCCGCCTCCATGCCGACCTCGCCCTCGCCCTTCCCGCCCATCGTCAACGGCACGCTCTCCGTCATCGTCCCGATCTACAACGAGGCCGCGACCGTCCGCCAATCCCTCGACGCCATCCTCGCGAAACAAGTCCCCGGCTGGACGCTCCAGATCATCATGGTCGAGAGCAACTCCACCGACGGCACCCGCGCCATCGTCGAGACCTACGCCTCGCACCCGCGCGTCAAACTCATCCTCGAAGACCGCCCCCGCGGCAAAGGCCACGCCGTGCGCGCCGGCCTCGCCTCCGCCACCGGCGATGTGATTCTCATCCAGGACGCCGACCTCGAATACGACCTCAACGACTACGACGTCCTCCTCGCCCCGCTCGCCGCCGGCCGCCAAAATTTCGTCCTCGGTTCCCGCCACGGCGAAGGCGGCTGGGCCATCCGCAAGTTCTCCGACCAGCCCGTCCAAGCCCTCATTCTGAACCTCGCGCACTGGGGCTTCACCCTCCTCATCAACGTGTCCCTCCTCATCTGGCTGAAAGACCCGTTCACGATGTATAAAGTCTTCCGCCGCGAATGCCTCGACGGCCTCACCTTCGAGTGCAACCGCTTCGATTTCGACTGGGAGCTCCTCATGAAGCTCGTCCGCAAAGGCCACCGCCCCATCGAAATTCCCATCAGCTACAAGTCGCGCTCCTTCAAAGAAGGCAAAAAAATCTCCATGTTCCGCGACCCTCTCACCTGGCTCTGGGCCGTCGTGAAATACCGCTTCGTGAAACTCTGAGCCCCCGGACCCGTCGCCGCACTCATCCCGCCACACTCATCCCGTAGCCGCACGCGTTAGCGTGCGGTCCGCCGCCTATCCCGCTCTGCCGACACCAGCCTCGTCCCTTTCTTCCCACCCGCCGCCCTCGCCGCGCCTGTCCCCGTAGCCGCACTCGTTAGAGTGCGGTTTCCCGCTCCCCACCTCCCCAGCTTCGCCCGCCCTCCATGCCCGACCGGTCGCTGCTCGTCACCCTCGCCGTCTTTCTCGGGCAATGCCTCGTCTTCTCCGGCGCCGGCGTCGCCGCGCAAATCTGGCGCCGCCGCCTCACCCGCCAGGGTTCCACCGCCCTCGAAGCGATTCTCCTCGGCGCCCTCGCCCCCTGCGCCCTCGGCTACCTCGCCTTCGCCGCCTACTTCGCCCACCCGCTCCTCGGCCGCGCCGTCAGCTACCTGTCCCTCACCGCCATCTTCGCCACGCTCGCCCACACCTACCTCGTCCCCCTCCTCCGCTTTTCCCCCTCTCCCCCTCTCCCCCTCTCTCCCTCTCCCCATCTTCACCTCCGCCTCCTCATCCTCCCCGCCCTCGCCGGCCTCTTCTACCTTTCCACTCTCTTCATCTTTCCCCTCGGCAGCATCACCACCACCGCCGGCCAACGCTTCTACGCGAATATGCCGGGCGACAACTTCATCCCCACCATCTTCGCCGAACGCCTCTACACCGGCGTCTCCCCCAAAGCCATCGGTGGCGATTGGCTCAGCAGCGATCGTCCTCCCCTCCAAACCGGCCTCGCCCTCGTCACCCTGCCAGCCTTCCGCGCCCTCGACATCGGTTACGACAAAGCCTGCGCCACCGCCGGCGTTTGGTTTCAACTCCTCTGGATTCCCGCGCTTTGGGTTTTCCTCCGCTGGCTCGGACTCACCGAACGCGACGCCCACGCCGCCACCGCCGCCCTCGTCTTCAACGGCTGGCTTCTCTTTAACTCGATCTACGTCTGGCCCAAACTCGCCGGCGCCGCCCTCGTCCTCCTCGCCTACTGCACCGCCTTCGCCGCCGAAACCGCCATCACCCCTCGCCACCGCTGGCTCGCCGTCGCCGCCCTCGCCGCCCTCGGCCACCTCGCCCACGGCGGCGTGATGTTCTCCCTCCTCACCCTCGCCCCCCTCCTCCTTTGGCATCTCTGGCGCGCCCCGCGCGCCGCCGGCTCGGACTCTCAGCTCTCAACTCTCAGCTCTCAACTCCTCGCCAAAATCCTCCCCGCCGCCCTCGCCTTCGTCGTCCTCTCCCTCCCGTGGTTCGCCTACCAACGCCTCTACGAACCACCCGGCAACCGCCTCATCAAATGGCACATCGCCGGCACGATCCCGCCCGACTCCCGCGGTGTCGTCGAAACTCTCGTCTCCAACTACGAAAGCCAAGGCTGGTCTGTCACCCTCGCCACCCGCGCCACCAACCTCCGCCTCCTCTTCCTTGGCGAGTGGCAAAATCTCCTCACCACCCGCGACCGTGAGGCCATCGCCGGCCGCCGCAGCGAAGAAATCTTCCACACCTTCCGCTCGCCCGCCGCCTGGATTCTCGGCGCCGCCGCGCTCCCTCTCCTCCTCTACGCCCGCTACCGCCGCGTCTCCCCATTCCCCACCGCACCGTCATCCCGTTCAGATCGAATCCGTGTTCATCCATGTTCATCCGTGGTTAAGAATTCAGGGTTCTCGTCCCGCCCCGAATTCATCCCGCTCCCCCGCCACGCCCTCACCCTCACCTGGCTCGCCCTCACGCTCGCGCTCTGGCTCGCCCTCATGTTTTTCCCCGACGGCACGATGCTCCACCAAGGCTCCTACGTCGTCCCGCTCCTCCTCCTCGGCCTCCTCACTGCCTGGACGCTCCTCCTCTCGCGCCGCCTCTGGGTCGCCCTCGCCCTCCTTCAACTCGCCCTCTTCACGCTTTCGTGGATGCCCCCCAACCTCCCCGTCACCACCCCTCCCCAACCCTTCGCCATCGCCGTCGCGGGCCTCACCGCCCTCCTGATCGCCACCCTCAGCGCCACCGCCCTCCGTCCCGCCGCTCCCCTTCTCCCCCTCTCCCCCTCTCTCCGTCTCCGCTTCTCCGCCACCATCCTCACCCCCGCCCTCCTCGCCGCCTTCGCGATCGCGCTCTTCCTCCGCAAACCCTACGCGCTCCTCGTCCCCCAACCCTACGCCGAAGACGGCACCATCTTCCTCGCCCAAAACGACCTCGTCGGCCTCCGCGCCCTGCTCGAGCCCTACATGGGCTACCTCCACACGCTCCCGCGCCTCATCGCGTGGATCGCCTCACGCCTCCTCGATCCCGCATGGTGGCCCGCCTTCTACAACGTCACCGCCTTCGCGATCTGGCTCGCCGTCATCGCCCGCACTTACTCGCCGCGCCTGCCGCTCCCGCCCGCCCTGCGCCCGTGGCTCGCCCTCGCCTTTTTCCTCGGCCCACAGACCGGCGAAGTCCTCTTCAGCATCACCAACCTCCAGTGGGTCGTCGCCTTCCTCCTCATCCAACAAGCCTTCATCGCCGCGCCCACCACCACCGCCCAACGCCTCGCCGACCTCGCCCTCGTCGCCCTCCTCGGTCTCACCGGCCCCTTCATCCTCGCCCTCGGCCCCCTCCTCGCCTGGCGCTGGTGGCGCGACGTCCCGTCTTCTCGCCTTAAACTTTCCTCCTTCAACTTCCAACTGCTCGCGGTAGCGAGCCTCTGCGCCGCCATTCAAGCCTACTTCATTCTCCGCACCGGCCCACACTTCACCTTCCCACCCTTCGACGCCTCAAAGTTCTTCTCCGTCGTCGGCCAACACCTCCTCGTCTGGCCCGTCCTCGGCGACCACCTCGCGCGCCAGCTCTCGCCCGTTCTCCTCACACTACTCGGTGTCGTCCCCGTCCTCGCCCTCCTCGCGTGGACCCTCCGCCCGCATCCGCGCCGACTCCTCCGCGCCCAACTCGTCGCCGCCTTCCTCCTCATGATGGCCGCCGGCGTGTATCGGGCGCGCCCCGACACGTGGAACCTCGACAACCTCGTCTTCGGGGACCGCTACTTTTATCTCCCGCGCGTCCTCCTCGCGTGGCTGCTCATCCTCGAACTCGACGCCACCCAACGCCCCGTCCGCTGGCTCGCCCGCGCCCTCCTCCTCGCCGGCGCCCTCGTCCACCTGAAAGGCTACAGCGTCCCCGCCGAACCCAACTACAAGTGGACCGAACACGTCGACCCCATCCGCCGCGGAGTCCCCGCCAACATCCCCACACTCCCCGAAGGCTGGACCCTCGAATACCGCGGCCGCCCCCCCTCCCCCCGCTAAATCGTTCTCGTAATCTGTCTCGTCCTCACCCCACCCACCCTGGCTGGCGTCCCACCAAAATCTAATTCCCTCACACCGTCGCGCTTCGCCGATCAGGCGAAGCCCGCACAAATTCGCACCGCCCCATCACCTCCGAAAAATTAGCGTAGATTAGCGGTTTCAACACCCCGCCATTTCCTCCGATTTTTGCGCCTCCTGCGCCTCTTTGCGGCCACCTCCCCTATCCTCCGTCCGCCAACCACCGCCCCTCCCCCGTCTCTCCGCTTCCTCGCCCTCGCCCGTGCCGCCCCCCGCCCCACCGTCCGTCCACTCCTCCGCATCTCCGCGGTTCACCTCCGTCTTCGCCCGTCTCCCACGCCTCGTCACCGCCCTCCGCCACGGCTGGACATCCCCACGCACGCCCACCTGGGCCGTCCTCTTCGCCGCCTTCGTCTTCGCCATCCGCAAACCCTGGGCTCTCCTCACGCCGCAACTCTACGCCGAAGACGGCAGCATTTTCCTCGTCCAACAGGATCTCTTCGGCGCCCGCGCCCTCCTCGAGCCCTACATGGGTTACCTGCACACCTTGCCGCGTCTCATCGCCTCTCTCGCCGCCAATCTCACCGACCCCGCGTGGTGGCCCGCCGTCTACAACGGCTCCGCCTACGCCCTCACCGTCGCCCTCTTTTTTCGCATCGCGTCCTCCCGCCTCGCCGTCCCGGGCAAGCCCGCGCTCCTCCTCGCGTTCACGCTCATCGCCCACACTGGTGAGGTGACCATTAACGTCACCAACGTCCAATGGATCGCCGCCTTCTTCCTGATCCTGCAACCGCTCCTCGCCGCGCCCACCTCCGCCCTCGATCGCGCCACCGACCTCGTAGTCACCGCCGTCGTCGGTCTCACCGGCCCGTTCTCGATCATTCTCCTCCCCGTCTTCGCTTGGAGCTACGTCCGCGAACGCCGGGGTTCGGGCCTTCAACTTTCATCCTTCAACTTTCAACTGCTCGCGTTAGCGAGCGCCTGCGCCGCCATCCAAGCCTGGTTTCTCCTCCACCAATCCGCCGATCCCTCCGCCGCCTCCGCACCGCTCCGCATTTTCCCGCTCCTGTCCGTCCTCGGCAGTCGCCTCCTCGTATGGAGTTTCTTCGGCCCCGCCGCCGTCGCCCTCGTGCCCGACTACGCGCGCATCGTCCTCGCCGTCACGTTCCTCTCCGCCCTCGCCGTCTGGGCCCTGCGGCCTCACGCACTCCGCCCGGCCCGCCTCACCATCCTCCTCACGTTCGCCGTTCTGCTGATCGCCTGCCTGGCGCGCGTCCGCCCCGACACCTGGGAGCGCGACGACCTCTTCAACGGCGACCGTTACTTCTACCTCCCACGCCTCTTGCTCGTTTGGCTGCTCATCCTCGAATTCACGACACCCCGCCGCGCCATCGCCTGGACCGCCCGCACCCTCGTCCTCGTCGGCTTCACCGTCCACCTGCACATGTTCGTCTCACCCGCCCCGCCGAACTACCACTGGGCCGACCACTGCGAACCCCTCCGCCTCGGCACCCCCGCCAACATCAAAACTCTCCCCGAGGGTTGGTGGATCGAATACCCCGGCCGCCCCACCCCGCGCTAACCCGCATCAACATACACAACGTCCCTTGATTTCTGGCCTTTTCCGGGACGTGGCACGGGCGTCTCACCCGTGGGGTTGAGTCTGTTTCTGAAGGGACGTTGAGCGTGAAATATCCACTCTCGTCCGCCCACGCCCCCGCCGCCCCGCCCATCCCCTTTCGCCACCTCTCGCACCTCCTCGCCCCAACGATTCCTCCCGCATTCGCCTCGCCCGCCAACCGCTTGCCCACCCCCGCCAACTATTTCCCGCCCCGATAGTGGGTTCGCCCATTCCGTCGGTCAGTCCCTGCAACGCGCATGGACTCCCTTTCCTTCGAATCCGGAAAACCGTTACACCCGCTTCGCGCCGTCGTTCCGTCCGCAACGCTCACCGCCTCCGCCACCCTCCTTTCGTCCGCCGCCCTCGCCACAGCCGCCGCCCTCACCCCGTCCGCGCCGCCTGCTCGCGCCTCCCCACGCCCGTCGCCGCTCGCCCGCGGCGCCCGTTTCCTCGCCTCGCCGCCACTCTGGCTCACGCTCCTCGCCTGCGCCGCCATTCTCGCCGCCCGACGCCCCGACGCCCTGTTCAACCCTCAATTCTGGGCTGAAGACGGCACGCACTTCTTCCACCCGGCCTGGGACCAGGGCTGGTCCGTCCTCTTCGCCCAATACGCCGGTTACCTCCACACGGTCCCGCGCCTCGTCGCCGCCTGCGCCGTCCAATTCGACCCGCGCTGGTCGCCCGCGATTTTCGTCGGCTCCTCCTTCGCCCTCACTCTCTACGTCGCCGCCCGCACCCAATCCTCGCGCTTTCCCTTTCCGCCGCACGCCGCCTACGCCTTCGCCGTCGTGCTCGTGCCCGATCAGTTCGAAGTCCTCCTCTTCCTCGTCAACGTCCAGTGGATCTTGGCCGGCGGCCTACTGCTCCTCCTCGTCTCCGCCGACGCCCGCCGCTGGTGGCAACACACGCACGACGCGCTCGCCGCCATCCTCCTCGGTCTCACCGGTCCCTTCAGCGTGCTCTTCGCCCCGCTCTTCCTCTGGCGCGCCTGGCACCGCCGCACCCGCGCGAGCTTCGTCGTGACCTCCCTCGTGCTCATCTGCGCCGGCGTGCAAGCGTGGACTCTCTGGAAAAACCCCGTCGTCATGAACGCCGATCGTATCGCCACCGAAGCGCTGCTCGCCGTCCCCGGCATGAGAATCGCCGGCTCCCTCCTCGCCGGTTCGCTCATTCCCCTCGATTACCCGCTCCTCATCGAAACCGCCCTCGGCGCCCTCATCCTCCTCGCCGCCGTCGCGCTCGCCCTCCGCCGCGGCCCCGCGCGCCCCGAACGCATCTGGCTCGCCCTCGCCTTCGGCGCCCTCCTCGCCGCCTCGCTCCTACGTTGCCGCTACGTGCTGATCCCGCTCTGTCACGCCACCTTCGGCTCGCGCTATTTTTTCCTCCCGCAACTCGTCCTCCTCTGGCTCCTCGCGCCCCTCCTCCGCGACACCCGCCCCTGGCTCGCCCGCTCTGCCGCCGTGCTGCTGCTCTGGATACTCGCCGTCAACGTCCCCCGCCTCCGCGAAAGCGGCCTCCCCGATCTCCACTGGCGCGAACACGCCGCCCAGCTCCGCGCCGGCACCGCCGTCACCGTCCCCATCAACCCCGGCTGGTCCTTCACCGCCCCCGCCCGCCCTCGGTAGTCCGGCCAGCCCCCGCTTTCCGTGAAACGCGGTTTCTCCCCGCGCCCACCGCGTTCCCGCCCCGCGCCCAAACCGCTCTGCCCCCTGCCTTGCTCGGTGGCCCGAATGGCTGCGCCCGTGCGCTCCGTGACGCCTATCTGATACCAACGTCCCTATATTTCTGGCCTTTTCCGGAATGAGTGGCACGGGCGTCCCGCCCGTGGCTTTGAGTCTGTTTCTAAAGGGACGTTGGTCTGGGCTGGATTCCCGTAGGGGTTTTTCAGGCGCTCCCTCCCGCCGTTCCGTTTCTCCGTCGCTCGACATCGCCCCGCTCCACCCGCTTTGCTCCTCTCATGCTCTCGCGCCTCACCCGCTCCGCTCCGATCTTTCTCTTAACCCTTCTCTTTCTCTCGTCTGGCCACTCCGCCGCCACCGCCGCCACGACGCCATCCGCCCCCGCCGCCATCCCCGAAGACCCCAACCTCGCCTACTTCCGCGACCTCGCCGAGACCCGCAACTACACCCTCGGCCGCCCCGTCTCGCCGAAGCTCACCCCCGACGGCAAACACGCCCTCTTCCTCCGCTCCGCCCCCCGCGATCCCACCCTCAAACTCTACGAGCTCGACCTCGCCACCGGCCGCGAACGCGAACTCCTCACCCCCGCCCAACTCCTCGGCGACACCTCCGAATCCCTCTCCGCCGAGGAAAAAGCCCGCCGCGAGCGCGCCCGCCAATCCCTCAAGGGCTTCACCACCTTCCAACTCTCCAAAGACGCCACGCGCCTCCTCGTCACCCTCTCCGGTAAACTCTACCTCGTCGAACGCGCCTCACTCCGTGTAACCGAACTTCCAGGACGCGGCTGGATCGACCCGCGCTTCTCCCCCGACGGTCGCTCCATCGCCGCCGCCGGCCCCGACCGCGAGCTCCACGTCATCGACCTCACCGCCAAGCCCCCCTCCTCTCGCTCCATCACCAGCGGCGCCTCCGCCACCCTCTCCCACGGCACCGCCGAATTCGTCGCCCAAGAAGAGATGAGCCGCCCGCGCGGTTTCTGGTGGTCGCCCGATTCGCGCGATCTCCTCTACCAACAGACCGACGAGGCCGCCGTGGAAAACCGTTACATCGCCGACGCCCTTCACCCCGAGACCGAGCCCACCAAATTTTTCTACCCCCGCGCCGGCACGCCCAACGCCACCGTCCGCCTCTTCCTCGTCTCGCGCCTCGGCGAACGCAGCGCGCCCGTCACCTGGGATCACGCCGCGTTTCCCTACCTCGCCCACGTCACCTGGCAGAAAAATTCCCCGCCCACTCTCCTCGTGCAAAACCGCGAGCAGACCGACCAGCGGCTCCTCACCGTCGATACCGAGACCGGCGGCACGCGCGAAATCCTGCGCGAAACCGACGCCGCCTGGCTCAACCTCGACGACAACTCAGCCGGCTCCACCGGCGACCGCCGTCCGCCTTTCTGGCTCGCCGACGGCGAATCCTTCCTCTGGACCACCGAACGCCGCGGCACCTGGCAGGTCGAACTCCGCTCCGCCTCCGGCGCCCTCCTCCGCGAAATCACTCCCACCACCTTTAACTACCGCGGTCTCGTCGGCGTCGACGAAGAGTCCGGCGCCGTCCTCGTCCGCGGCGGCCCCGACCCGCGCGAAGTTCACCTTTGGTCCTTCCCGCTGAAAGGCGACGACCAGCGCCCGAGCTACGGCCAGCCACTCACCCGCGCCCGCGGCCTCCACTCCGCCACCTTCGCCCCCGAATCCCGTCTCCTGATACGCACGACCGATCTCTTCGACGGCACGTGGCGCAGCGAAATCATCTCCGCCGACAGCGACCGCCTCGTAGCCACGCTCCCGTCCGTCGCCGCCGCGTTGCCCCGCCTGCCCACCACCGAACTCACCCGCACCACCGGCACGCCCGCCTTCGACGCCGCCGTCACACGCCCGCGCAACTTTACCGCCGGCAAAAAACATCCCGTCATCCTCGTCGTCTACGCCGGCCCCACCAGCAAACGCGTCAGCGCCGAAGCCCGCGGCTACCTCCCCGACCAATGGATGGCCGACCAAGGCTACGTCGTGGTCCGTCTCGACGGCCGCGGCACCCCGTGGCACGGCCGCGACTGGGAGCGCGTCATCAAAGGCAACTTCATCGACATCGCGCTCGCCGACCAAATCGCCGGCCTCCAGACCCTCGCCTCGCTCCACCCCGAGCTCGACCTCACGCGCGTCGGCGTGTCCGGCTGGTCCTTCGGCGGCTACTTCGCCGCGATGGCCGCCATCCGCCGCCCCGATATTTTCAAAGCCGGCGTCGTCGGCGCGCCCGTGATCACGTGGGAAAACTACGATACCCACTACACCGAGCGCTACCTCGGCCTGCCGCAGACCGCGCCCGAAGCCTACCGCGTCAGCAACGTCACCACCTACGCGGCGCAAGCCTCGCGCCCGCTCCTCCTCATCCACGGCCTCACCGACGACAACGTCTACTTCCAGCACACGCTCCAACTCGCCGACGCCCTCTACATGGCCGGCAAGCCCTACGAACTCCTCCCGATGCTCGGCACCCACATGGTCAACGATCCGCTCGTCAAACTCCGCCAGCAAACCCGCATCATCGACTTCCTCAACCGCACCCTCCAGCCCACCACCGCCCGCTAGCACAGGCCTGGGGCTGGAACAGCCTCTTAACTGGAGGCGATCCGATTTCATTCCCATTTCACGCTCAATTCACGGTCGTTTCATGGAAGTCCCTCAAGCTGACCGAATGAAACGATCTTCGCGCCAACCCTGCAACGAGCGGGTTGCCCGCTTTTATGATCGGTTCGGGTGGCTCTACCCGCTCGTTGATCTCTTTTGCGCACCCGCCCGGCGCCGATTGATCGCGCATGTCAATCGTTTACCCGCCGGCCAGCTCCTGGAAATCGGAGTAGGCCCTGGCGACCACCTCGGGCTCTATCGGGGCCACCGGGTCACCGCCATTGATTGTTCCGCCGAAATGGTCTCACGGAGCCGTCTCCACGCCCCGGACACCTCCGTGTTTCAGATGGATGGCGAAGACCTAGAGTTTCCCGACGCGAGCTTCGACTACGTTGCACTTTGCCACGTGCTCACGGTCACTGCAGATCCATCGCGAATGCTCGCTGAAGTCTATCGTGTGCTGCGTCCCGGCGGCCGGCTCTTCATTCTAAACCACGAAACCCCGGACCACGCCTGGCGCCATGTGGACCGCGTCATGATTCCGCTGTCAAAGTTGCTGCGTTTTCGCTCGTGGTTTCACCTCAAGGCTATCCCCGGCGTCGAACGCTTCCGACGCACACCCTTGGCGATCGGCGGTGGGTTCGGACTAATGACCGCCTATTCGCTCGAAAAATGACTCGTTCACGCCTCGCGTTCGCCTGTTTGGGCCTCGTCTTGGGACTGCTGTTTTATGTCGCTTATCGCTCAGACCAAACGTTGAGCAACCGGTTTGTGCGCCACGTCGTCGGGCCCACCAACTACGTCCACTTCAAACACGATCTGCGACTTTTGCTGCCCGTGCCGCTCTTTTTGCGAGGCTCCCTGCCAAGCCTGTTATGGTGCTTTATCGTCACCAGTCTCGTGGGCGGCTGGAGCATTCAGCTTCCATCCGACCGGACTATCCTGCTCGCCTGGTTGGCTCCGTTTTTCAATGCAGTTTGGGAGATCGTGCAATGGCTCGGTTGGACCGATGGTCGCGCCGACTGGCAGGATGCCGGCGCCGGCTTTGCCGGCTGGCTGCTCGCCCAGGCGATCTTCCACCGCCAGCCTGTGGCGACGGCGGCCCTCTTCATGCGAATACCATGGCGCGTGGGTGTCGTCGTTGCAGCCTTTGCTTGCATGGGATTGGCCGACGTCTGGAAATGATTCCCTCCCTACGACAGGAAATTGTGGGGCCGACCGATTCACCTCATCGGCTCCGCATCGCCCACCTCAGCGACTTCCATCTCTGGTTCAGTGCCCGAAAACTGCGCGAGATCGAACCACTCCTCTCTACTTGGCAGCCCGACGTTCTGGCTCTCACAGGAGACTATGCCGACACCGGGGTCGGTCGTCGGCTCGCCATCGAGTGGATATGCAGTTCATCCGCGACCTATCCCGTGTGCTGGGTGGCCGGTAATCACGACCTTTGGTGTGAGGGTTCCTTTCTTCGTATACTAGAAAATTTGCCCAACGTGCACCGGCTTGACACCCGTGACACGTGGATCCGGGGACCAAGCGGGCACAACTTCCGATTTACGTCGCTGAGTCGCCTGGACCAATCCAAGTCCGCGCGGCTTCACCCACATTCAACGGTGGTCTTGCTCCACGATCCGGCGCTCATCGACGCCGAAACTCTGCACAACGCTGGAGCTCCCCTCTTGCTCGCCGGACATTTGCATGGCGGCCAGATCACCCTATGGCGGGACCGCCACGGTCGTCCTCAACCGGCCGCGACATTCTACACCTGGCTCGCCGATCGATCGATGATCCACGACGCCACGCTGATCGTTTCCCGGGGCCTCGGCGATACGCTGCCAATCCGCCTTCGCGCACCCAAGGAGGTCGTGATCGTCGATCTATTTGCCCAGCCCACCACCTGCCCGACTTCACGATCGACCGCAGAAACCTCCGTCACGAGCGAACAGCACGTGTAATCCGACTGCTCACAGACTGTTGACCCACATGGCGAGAATTCTCGATTGGCACTCACCCGCCGTCCGCGATTCTTGGTGGGCCGATGTCCTCCTCCTCTCCCGCCAGCGAAGGCCTCATCCTCCTCGATCCGCATCCACGTCGCATCGAACGCATTTTCGACGAACCCACCAAGCGCCGCCTCGAGCGCCTCGGCCGCGTCCTCTGGCACGACGGCTCGCCCGCCCCCGCCGATCACATCGATCAACACCTGCCCAACGCGATCGCCCTGATCGGCCAATCCCCGCTCGACAAAGCCCGCCTTGACCGCGCCCCGCATCTACGCGCCGTGTTCAACGTCGAGAGCAATTTCCTCCCCAACATCGACTACGCCGAGTGCCACCGCCGCGGCATTCCCGTGCTCTCCACCGCACCGGTCTACGCCCGCCCCGTCGCCGAGATGGTCCTCGCCATGGCGATTTCTCTCGCCCGCCGCATGCACGAAGCCGACGCCGCGCTCCGCGTCGGCAAGGAGTTCAAAGGCGACAACCACGACTCATTTCTCCTCTCGGGCAAACCGCTCGCCATCGTCGGCTTCGGCAACTCCGGCCGCGCCCTGCTCCCACTCCTCCGCCCCTTCTCCCGCGAAATCCTCGTCCATGATCCCTGGATTCACCCGTCCGTCCTCCGCGAGCAGGACGTGATTCCCGCCTCGCTCGACGAGTGCTTCACGCGCGCCCGCGTCGTGTTTCTCCTCGCCGCCGTCACGAGCGAAAACGCCGGCCAGATCGGCCCGCGCCACTTCGCGAGCATGCAACCCGGCAGCGTCGTCGTCCTCGCGAGCCGCGCCGCCCTCGTGAATTTTCCCGAACTCCTCGCCGCCGCCGCGAGCGGTCACATCCGCGCCGGCATCGACGTCTGGCCCGAGGAACCCGTTCCGCCCCACGAGCCCGGCCGCTCCACGCCCAACACCCTGATTCAAGCCCACCGCTGCGGCAGCGTCCCCGAAATCCAACCGCTCATCGGCCAACTCGTCGTCGATGATTTGGAAAACATCCTCCGCGGCCTCCCGCCCCAACGCTGCCAGCGCGCCACTCTCGAAACCGTGAGCAAACTCCGCAGCATCCCTGTCGGCGCCTGGTCGCTCAGCGACACCACGCGTCGCCCCTGAACCTTCCCTCACCTTCTCTGATCTTCCCGCACCCATTTTCCAGCATCCGTTTCCGTCTCCCATGAAAATCCTCTTCCTCGGCGGCTCCGGCGTGATCAGCCGCGCCGCCACGCAACAGACCATCGCCGCCGGCCACGAACTCTGGCTCCTCAACCGCGGCCAGCGCCGCCCCATCGCCGGCGCCCACTCGCTCGTCGCCGACCTCACCGACGTCGCCAGCGTCCGCGCCGCGCTCCGCGGCCACACGTGGGATGTCGTCGTGCAGTGGATCGCCTTCACGCCCGCCGATATTCGCCGCGACCTCGAGTTGTTCCGCGACTCCACGCGCCAATACATCTTCATCAGTTCCGCGAGCGTTTACCAAAAACCCCTCGCCCACTACCTCATCACCGAATCCACACCGCGCGTGAATCCACATTGGGAATACTCGCGCCAAAAAATCGCCTGCGAAGAAGTGCTTGAAACCGCTCACCGCACCACCGCGTTTCCCGCTGTGATCGTGCGCCCGTCCCTCACCTACGGCGAAGATCAAGTCCCGCTCGTCCTCAACGCGTGGGGCCAAAGCTGGACCACCATCGACCGCCTGCGCCGCGGTGCCCCCGTGATCATCCCCGGCGACGGCAACTCGCTCTGGACCCTCACGCACAACACCGATTTCGCCCAAGGCCTCTGCGGCCTCTTCGGGAATCCCGCCACCCTCGGCGAAGCCTTCCACATCACGTCCGACGAAGTGCTCACCTGGAACCAAATCTTCCAACACGCCGCCGACGCCGCCGGCGTCACCGCCCCGCGCTTCGTGCACATCCCGTCCGACTTCCTCATCTCCTGCGTCCCCGCCGTCGAAGGCACGCTACTCGGCGACAAAGCCGTCTCCGCCGTCTTCGACAACGCAAAGCTCAAACGCTTCGTCCCCGGTTTCTCGGCGAAAACGCGTTTCGCCGACGGCATCCGCCGCACCATCGCCTGGTTCGACGCCGATCCCGCCCGCCAGCAAATCGACGCCGCGACGAATCAGCGCTGGGACAAACTTACCGCCGCCTACGAGTCCGCTCTCGTCGAAGCCAAAGCGTCCTTTCTTCGCGCGTGAGCCCCCCGCCCGGCGCCTCGCTACTTCGCGATCCGCCAACGTTCATCAAACAATCCGCCCGTGACCAAGTCCGGTAACGGCGCGTCCGGTTTCACCTTCACAATCGCATAGTCGCCCCACATCGGTGTGCCGTAGTCTCCATTGTAACCGCGGTCGTCGATCGTGAGCCCGCTGTTGATCACGACGTATTTCTCGGGATTGAGCGGGTTCGGATAGACGAGCGCCGGATAGTGCTCACTCGCCGGATACGCACTCTCGCCCATCTCCACCCGTTGCGCCGTCCACGTGAACGGCAGTCGTCCGTTGAGCTTCGCGATCCACGCGTTGCTGCCGGGATCGCCAAAAAGCACGACGTGATACTTGGCCAAATCCTCCGCGGTCACCTCTTTGTCGTCCTTCACAAACGGTCGCCCGCGGAAGAAGCGTCCCCACAGCCGCTCGAAGCGCGCGAGCGTGCGCAGCGCCTGCTCGTTCACCGCGGCGTTCCACGGCTGTCCCGTTGGGCGCACAAGGAGAAATGGATCGAGAAACGCATCGTCGATCGGTCCCTGCAGCGCATGTTTTTTCCACAGGCCATTCGCGGGCTCGCCCGACGCGACGCGCCATTTCCCGCGGTCTCGCACGAGCGTCAGCTCGGGAGCGCCCTTCACCGCGAGCGTCTGCCCGTCGATGCCGATCGTGCGCGCCCGCGTCGTCTCGCGTAGCGTGAGCCGCGTCAGGTTCTTCGTCGCGACCATGTAGGTCGCTCCGCCCTCGCCACGCCGCGCATCCACCTCCGCTCGTTCGTAGTGTTTCTCCAATCCATCCAGCGTCGCCCAGTAACTCCGGTTGTAGCGCGTCGTGTAAGTCAGGAAACGCACATGGTCCGGCGAACTCTGCCCGCGGTCACCGTGCTCTTTCAGAAACGCATCGAGCCGCTGCCGCACGAGCGCGCTCGTGCCATGACCCGTTTCCTTCGACACCATCCACAACCCCGGCGCGCCTTGAGACCTTAAATAGTCCGGATCTCCCACCGACGGATAACCCTCCTTCTCCAATTGCGCCCGGGCGCGGAGCGACGACTCCAGTTGCCCGCCATCGTGCTCGCCGTCGTGACCCGCCAGCGGTAGATTGTGGATGTTGAGCGCCCACTCCGAAATATTTTCCCAGATCCGCAGCGTCGCCCGCTGAAACGGCAGCAGTTCCGGTCGCTGTTCGAGTGTGCGCGACACCGTGCCGGCGCCGATTTCCGCCGCCGCGAAACGGTCCGGATGGTGCAGCGCCAAGTGCCACGCGCCCATGCCACCCTGCGAGAAACCGCGGATCATGATCCGTCGCTCATCGATGTTGTAGCGCCGCTTCAGCGCCGCGATCGACTCCCACACATCCTGCTCCCCGGCCCAATGCCAACCCGCGCCGTTGATGCGCCCGAAACAGTCGAGCTGGATCTGTCCCTGCTCGGCGACCGGCGGATTGCCGGGCCCTTTGCGGTTGAGATGCGCATGAATGAACTCCGTTTCGACCATCGTGTTCGAGCGGCCGTGTAACCACACATAGAGCCGCGTCGGTTTGCCCGGGTCGTAGCTGTCCGGCAGCGTCACGCCATACGGCAGCACCGCGCCGTCGATGGCCGAAGTGTAAGCATGGATACGACGCTTCCCCTGCACCCACTGCGGCGCACCCGCGAGCAATTGCCGCGCGCGCTCACTCCCTTGGTCGAGCGTGGTCAACGCCCGCGCAATCGCCCCCTGGTTGGTAAACATGTCCGGGTAGGCGAGCAGCATGCGCCCCGCGTGCGCAAAGACTTCGACATCGGTCACGAGCTCGGGCGCCGCCGCCTTGGCCTTCAACTCCACCACGAGCGCCGCGATCTGTTCGGTCTTCGCCGCGATCTGCGCCAGCTCATCCGGCTTCGCCGTAATCGGTGGAGGCGTCGGAGCTTTTTTCTGCGGACCGCTCCGCGCCGGTGCCTTGGTCGCCGGCGCCTGCCCGGAGGCCATCTGCGCCAAAAGACAAAACGCGAGCGCGGCGTAAGTGAGCATTCGTTTCATCATAAAATTTTGTCGGAGCGCTTCTCCCTTTGTCGAACTTACCTTTGCTTCGCCGGGACGCGCAGCGCGGCGGGCGTCGGTGCATCGCCTCTCTTCGGGATCACCGCCTTTCCCGGCGTTGCAAACCCGCCCCAGCCCGCTCATCCCTCGCGCACCTCATGGGTGCGTCCGAACTCCTCCTGCTGCCGCTCCGACTCGCGCTTCTCCTCGCCGGTCTCCTCGCCCCCGGCGCCGCTCTCCTCCGCGCTCTCCGTCTCCCGTTCACCCTCGCCGGCAGCTTTCTCCTCTCAGCCACCCTCCTCATCGCGAGCGTGGTGGTCTTCGCGATCCTCCGCCTGCCCGTCACGCTCCTCACGCTCTCGGCCGCGCTCGTCACACTCACCACCGCGGCCTGGGTCGTCGCCTCCCGCCGCGTCTCCAAAAAATCCGCACAGCCTCCGCCTGCCGAGGACACCCACTCGTTCGCCGCCTTCACGACTCTCGGCTGGTGGACGCCTCTCTACGCCGCCTTCTGGCTCATTGTCCTTTGGCGCCTCGGCACCCAACCGCTCACCGGCGCCGACGTGCATTTCCGCTGGAGCTGGCTCGCCGAACAGATTGTCCGCCTCGGCTCGCTCGACTTTTACCCGCCGCGCACTGCCGCCGGTTACTCGGCCTATCCGTGGCCCGAGAGTCTCCCGCCCGGCATCGCGAGTCTCCACACGTGGTCCTATCTCTGCAGCGGCAACACCCGCGCCCTCTGGACCTCGCCCGGCGTCCTTCTCCAACTCCTCTCCCTCCACGAATTAATTTGGCGCCTCGCCTTCTCGTGGGGTGGTGAACCCGCCGCCCGCCGCGCCATCCTCCTCGCTGCGGCCACGCCCCTCCTCACGTGGGCATCACTGATCGGCCAGGAAACCGCCCTCACCTCGCTCTCCGTCTGCGGCCTCCTCTTCGGCCTGCTCCGCTGGCACAAAACCCACGCGGCCGCCTGGCTCGCGTTCGCCGCCCTCGCTTCCGTCGCCGGCGCCTTCGCCCGCGAATACGGCCCGGCCTTCCCGCTCCTCGGCCTCGGCGTCCTCGCCCTCATGCGCGCCCCGCGCCGCGCACTCCTTGTCTTCGCCGCCGTCTCTCTCCCGCTCGCCGCACTTTGGCCGCTCCGCACTTGGGTGCTCACCGGCAATCCCCTCTTCTCCCTCAATCTCGCCGGCCTCTTCCCCGTCAACACCCTCTTCGCCACGTGGTCAGCCCACTTCCACACCGAAGCCCGCGGCGCCCTGCTCACCCTCGACGCGTGGCGCCAGATCGCCCGCTACCTCATCCTATTCGCGCCCGCCGCCCTCTTCGGTGCCCTGGCCCTCGTCCTTCACACGCGCCGCGGACTCCGCGAAGCCCGCTGGTGCGCCCTTTGCGCCGTCACCTGCCTCGCCCTCTGGATTGCCTCCGTTCCGTTCACCGCCGGCGGCCTTTTCTACTCGCTCCGCGTTCTGAGCCCCGCCTTCGCCCTCGCCGCGGCCTTCGCCGGTTACGCGATCATGGCCGCCGACACGCCTGCCCGCCGCGCCGCCGACGTCGCCCTCGCGCTCGCCCTCCTCGCCACACTCCCGTTCACCCTCACGCTGCCGGAAAACGCCTACCGCCTCCCGCCGCGCGCCTGGCCCGACGCCGCCCGCCGTTTCGAAACCATCGGCAACCAGTCCTCGGCCGAACTCCTCGCCGCGCTCCGCGCCCTGCCCAGCCTCCACGCCCCCCACGCCCACCCGCGCCTCCTCTCCGACTACGCCGGCCTGCCCCACGCCCTCGCCGGCACCGAGCTCACCGTCGTTCCCTTTTGGAGCCCCGAGGTCGCCTGGCTTTTCGACGCCCACACCTCCCCCGAAGAATCCCTCCGCCGCTGGCGCGCCTCCGGCCTCCGCTACGTCGTCACGTCTCCTGCCCCGCGCTTCCTCGATTTTCTCAACCGCCACGCCCGCTGGCCCGCCCCCCAGTTCGCCATCACCCCCGTCTGGCAATCCGACGCCTACGTCATCCTCGAAGTCATCACCGAGCCGCCCGCCGCGCGCTGATCTCGGAAAAGACCACGCTTTACACATATCAACGCTCCCATATTCGTTGATACGTCATGCAACACGACCGGCCCATCTCCGAACTCTTCGCGCAACACCGCCCGCTCCGCTCGCTCGAGTTTTTCCCACCCAAGGACGACACCGGCGTCGAAGCCCTTCGCGCCACTGCGACCGCGCTCAAGCGCATGAACCCCGACTTCGTGTCGGTCACCTACGGCGCCGGCGGCACCACCCGCGATCGCACCGCGCAGGTCTGCGACTTCCTCAAACGCGACTTCGGTTTCACCGTCATGCCGCACCTCACGTGCGTCGGCCACACCCGCGCCGAACTCTCCGACGTTGCCGACCGCATCCACGCCGGCGGTTTCCGCAACATCATGACCCTCCGCGGCGACCCGCCCAAGGGCGAGACCACCTTCACTCCCTACAAAGACGGCCTCCGCTACGCCAGCGACCTCGTCGCCCTCCTTAAATCTCGCCACCCCGACTTCTGCCTCGGCGTCGGCGGCTATCCCGAGAAACACCCCGAAGCCCCGTCCGCCGAAGCCGATCTCGCCGCACTCAAAACCAAGATCGACGCCGGCGCCGACTTCATCACCACGCAGCTCTTCTTCGACAACGCCGTGTATTATCGCTTCGTCGAGAAATGCCGCCGCGCCGGCATCACCGTCCCGATCGTCCCTGGCATCATGCCCGTGCTCTCGTTGAAACAAATCCAACGTTTCACCGCCATGTGCGGCACCGCGCTCCCCGCGAAATTGATCACGCGCCTCGAAGTCGCCGCCGAAAACACCGACGTCGTCGAGACCATCGGCATCGACTGGGCCCTGACGCAGATCCGCGACCTCCTCGCCCAAGACGCCCCCGGCTACCATCTCTACATCCTGAACCGCGCCAAAGGTGCCCTCGCCCTCACCGCCGGCTTGGCGGCATAAGCCATACCTTTCCGCGCGGGCCGTCCAAATTTCGCCTTTCCCCGCAAAGCGCCCTGCATGCCCGCTAGTGTGTCGCTTCGTCGTTCGATAAATTGCGTAGAGATCGCCTGCGGCTCCAGAGAATCAACCGCCAACAGCGAGCACGGGGACGGGGGCGCCCACCCGACGATGCCGGATCGGACAAAAACTGTGGGCTGGCGCTGGCGTTGGGATGCGAACGAATTTCTCCCTGAAAATTCGGAGCGGCGGCCCTTTATTCTGTGGCGTAATGCTGCGCCCAAGGCGCAGAAATTTAGGCGGTTCAGGCGGCTTTCGCGGCGGTGGCGGATTTGCGCCAGCGACGGTAACCGAGGAAGCCGAGGGCGGCGGCCATGAAGATCGCGCCGTAGGTGGAGGGCTCGGGGGCGGGCGTGATCTCGTGCTTGGCGCCTTGGTAGTCGAGCCAAGCGGTCTGGGTGTTGCTGAAGCCGTTGAAAGTGATCTGGAGTTCGTCGCCGACGCCGCGTTGGCCGAGGGTGGGGACGGTGGTGCCGGCGAGCCAGTTTTGGGCGAAGAAGAAGTCTACGTTGTTCACCCAATTGGTGATCGTGAGGGAGGCGCCGGGGGCCATGCGGATGTTGGTGGCGTTGAGGATGGACGCGGCGCTGTTGCCGAAATCGAGGATGGTGTTGCCGGTGATTTCGAGGGTGCCGACGGTGATCTGCACGCCGGGCATGAAGAGCGTGCCGCTCTTGAGCTCGAGGGTGCCGGCATAGGCGATGTTAGAATTGAAAGTCATCGAACCGCTGGGGACGCCCATGGTGCCGTTGCCATCGGTGTCCATATCGAGGATGACACGGCCGGAGCCGACGGTGGTGACGAAGCCGTTGGTGAAGCCGGGGATGCCGGTCTCGACGCCGATGACGCCGGTGGAGTCGGTGAGCGTGCCGCTGAAGGTGCTGGTGGAGGCGGTGCCAAGGATGGTGAGGGTGCCGGCGCGGGTCTCGATATTACCGGTGCCGGCGATGGCGCCGATGGTCTCGGTGAGGCCGTTGAGATCGAAGCGGCCGTCGGAGTTTACGGTGACGGTGGCGGTGTCTTTGATCTGGCTGTTTTGGCCGAGCTTGAGGATGGCGGTGCCGGCGGCGTTGATGTTGTCGCCGACGGTGACGGCATTGCCGCCGCCGGTGGTCTCGGAGCCGGAGGTCTTGTTGAGGATGACGGTGCCGTCGGAGACTTGGAAGCCGCCGGTGAAGGTGTTGCTGGTGGTGCCGGCGAGTTCGAGGACGCCGAGGTCGGTCTTGTTGAAGGAGCCGGTGCCGCCGGAGATCACGCCGGTGATGGTGGTGTCGACGTCGGCGTTGGAGCCGTTGTTGCCGATCTGGAAGATGCGGGTGCCGGTGGTGCCGAGGCCAACGTTGGCGGTGACGGTGGCGGTGTTGGAGCCGACGCCGGTGAAGGTGAGATTGCCGCCGAGGGTGAGGGTGCCGGCACCGGTGGCGGTGACAGAGCCGCCGGACATGGTGAGGGCGCCGATGGTGTCGGAGTTGGCCTGGAGATCGAGTTTACCGTCGGTGTTGATGGAGACGGTGGAGGTGTTGGCGATCTGGTTGCTGGCGTTGAGCTGGACGGTAGCGGAAGCGGCGGCGCCGATGCCGTCACCGATGTTGACGAGGCCAGAGCCGGTGGCGTTGAGGCCGGCGGTCTTGGCGGCGATGACTTTGCCGTCGTTGATGGTGAGTCCGCCGGTGAAGGTGTTGGAGGCGGCGCCGCTGAGGGTGAGGTCGCCGGAGCCGGTCTTGATGACGAAGTTGGGATTGGAGGCCTGGGTGATCGCGCCGGTGAGGGTGAGGTTGCCGAGGTCGGAGTTGATGGCGACGCCGGTATTGATGCCGCCGGAGAGGCTGATGGGGCCGGCGAGGGTGTTGGTGCCGGAGATGTTCTTCAGGCTGGGAGCGGACGGGGGATTGGTCGTGCCGTTGAGCGTGTAGGTCTCGCCGGAGGCGACGGTGACGTTGTTTTGCACGCCGAGGGTGGCGCCGATTTGCACGGTGGTGCCGGCGGCGGTGGTGCCCAGGGCGGTGTTATTCGCGACGACCAAGGTGCCGGCGGTGACGTTGGTGATGCCGGTGTAGGTGTTGGCACCGGAAAGGACCAAGGTGCCGGTGCCCGTTTTGGCGAGCACGGCGGAGTTGGCACCTTGACCGATGCTGCCCGAGAGGGTGAGCGAGGAGCCGCCCGCAGCGTCGACCTTCACGGCATCGGCCGCGGTGTTGGCGGCTAGGGTGATGTTGCCGGTGGCGGTGTTGGTGCCGGCGAGGTTGGAAAGTGCCGGGGTCGCGGGGGCGCTGCTGTTGGTGTTGAGGGTGATGGTCTCGCCGGTGACGGTGATGCCACCCGTAAAACCGAGGGTGGCGCCGGCGGTGACGCTGGTGGCACCCGTGGCGGTGCCGAGGGCGGTGTTGTTGGCGGCGACGAGGGTCCCGACGGAAACGGTGGTGGTGCCGTCGTAAGAGTTGGCGCCAGAGAGGGTCATGGTGCCGGTGCCCTGCTTGGTGATCGAGAGATTACCGCCGGTATCGGTGAGCGTGCCGGCGAACGTGGTCGAGAGGGAGTTGTTGCCGGTGTAGAGGATGAAGGGGGTGGCTTGGGCGACGTTGACGTTGGAGCCGGCGACGCCGGAGAGGGAGCCAATTTCTTCGAGGGTCTGACCAGCGGGCCCGCCGACGGAGAGGACGGCCGTGGCGCCGGAAAGGGTGACGGCGGCGAGGTCGCCGATGGCGCCCTGGGTCGCGCCGATAACGTCGAAGTTGGCGGTTTTGTTCAGGTTGAGGGTGCCGGCCTGGATATCGAGGTTGCCGGTCCAGGTGCTGTTGCCCCCGCCGCCGATGGTGACGGTGCCGGCACCGGTCTTGGTGACCGCTCCGGTGCCACTGAGGAGTCCGGTGAAGGCGACGGTGCCGCCGGTGGCGGCGGTGAGGTTGGTGGCTTTACCGAGGTCGATGTTGCCGGAGAAGGTGCTGGTGCCGGTGGTGTTGAGGCCGCCGATGGTGGTGGAGGCACCGAAGTTGCCGACGGTGATGGCGCGGCCGACGTCGACGCCGGCGCCGTTGGTCAAAAGCGAGAGGGTGGCGTTGACCGGGGAGGAGGCGGTGCCGAGGAGGACGGCGGAGGAGGCGTTGCCAAGGGCGCCGGCGGCGGCGTTGGGGGCGCTGACGTCGAGCTGGAGGGTGCCATTATTGACGGTGGTGACGCCGGTGTAGGTGTTGGCGCCGCCGAGGATGAGGGTGCTGGCGCCGGACTTGGTGAGCGTGCCCATGTTGGTGCCGATCACGCCGTTGATGTCGACGGTGCCGGTGCCGTTGACGCTGAGGTTGCGGGTGCTGGTGACGCCGGTGATGCCGCCGTTGAGCGTGAGGGTGCCGCTGGAGCTCGACGAGATGTTCAGGTTGTCGTTGAGCGTGATGGCCGAGTTGATTGTGGGGGCGGCCGTGTCGTCGACTTGGATCTGGGCATTGCCGGCGGTGACGTCGAAGTTGAGGGTGTTGTTATTGATCGTGTAGTTGCTCGAGGTATTGACGCCCCCGGAGTTGTTGAACGCGAGGTAGCCGAGAGTGCGCGCGACACTGGTGTCGACCGCGGCGTTGGCGGTGAGGCGGCCCCGGCCGAAGACGGCGGTGTCGTTGGCGGCGCCGGACGCGCCGGGATTGACCGTCCAATTTCCGGCGGTCGGCCACGTGCCGCCGGCGTTGACGTTCCACGCGTAGGTGGTGCCGCTTGAGGCGATCGGAACGATTTCGCCAGTGCCGAGACGGGTCCAACCGCTGCCGAAGTCGGTGAAAGTTATATCGGATGCGCCGAAACCGGTGCCGGCGTTGGTGAAGACGAGTTGGCTGCCGCCGCCGCCGACGGTGGGTATGCCGTTCCAGTCGGCCACGGTGAGGAGGCCGGCGGTGCGGGCGGCGTTGGTGAAAGTGAGGACGGAGGAATCGCCGTTGCTGAAATTGATGCTGGAGTTCCCGGTGAGGGAGAGGTTGCCGATCGTATCCGAGTTGTTGTTGGTGCGGAAGGTGCCGCCGGCGAGAGCGAGGGTGATGGAGTTATTGATCTGGTTGTCGGCGCCGAGGGCGAGGGTGCCGCCGGTATTGACCGTAATGGTTCCGGAGGGGCCGGTGGCATCGAGGCCGGCGGTCTTGTTGAGGGTGAGGGTGCCGGCGCTAACGGTGGTGCCGCCGGTGTAGGTGTTGGCGGAGGTGCCGCCGAGAACGATGTCGCCGGTGCCGACCTTGGTGAGGCTGAAGCCGGTGCCGGAGATGACGCCGGTGAGAGTGCCGGTGCCGGCGGCGGAGCCGATGCTGCTACTGGCGGCCATGGTGATGTTGCCGGAGACCGTGTTGTCACCGGAGACGTTGCGGAGGGCTCCGACGGTGCCGGCGACGCCGTTGCCGGAAATCGTGATCGATTCCGCGGCGGGGATCGTAACGCCACCTTGTAGGCCGAGGGTGCCGCCGGTGTTGACGGTGGTGGCGCCGGCGGTGCCGCCGAGGGCATTGTTCGAAGCGGCGATGAGGGTGGCGTCGCTGTTGACAGTGGCAGCGCCGGTGAGGGTGTTGTTGCCGCTGAGGACGACGGTGCCGGTGCCGTTGGCGGTGATGGCGCCGGTGCCGGAAAGATCACCGGTGAAGGCCACCGTGCCACCGCCGGCGGAAGTGAGCAGGACATCGCGGCCGAGGGCGATGTTGCCGGTCAGAGAATTGGTGTTGGAGGTATTGGTGCCGCCGAGGGTGGTGGTGCCGGAAGAATTGTTGGCGTTAACACTGATGGCGCGGTCGAGAGCAACGCCCCCGGTGAGGTTGCCGACGACCAGACCAAGATTGTCACTGGCACCGGTGCCAGCGTCGCCAACTTGCACGGTGGTGCTGGAGGCGCCGAGGGCTCCGTTTACGCCAATGGGGGCGTTGGTGTTGAGCGATAGCGTGCCGTTGCGGACCGTGGTCGTGCCGGTGTAGGTGTTTACGCCGGTAAGAACGAGCGTGCCGGCGTCAGCTTTCACGAGGTTGTAGGCCCCACCGCTGGAGGCGATGGTGCCGGTCGCCGTGAGCGTAGTGCCGGCCGAGGAGCCGATCGTGGCATCGGCCGTCATCGTGAGATTGCCCGTGAGGGTGTTGCTGCCGCCAGTGTTTTGGATCGCGCCGAGGTTCGACACGCCCCCGCCGTTGAGGGTGATGTTCTCCGCAACAGTGAGGCCGGAGCCGTTCACGGCGAGGGTGGCGCCCGTGCTGATGGTGGTGACGCCGGTGCCGCCGCCGAGCGCAGCCGCGTTGGTGATCGAAACGATGCCGGCGGTGACCGCAGTCGCTCCGGTGTAGGTGTTGGCACCGGAGAGGACGAGCGTGCCGTTGCCGACCTTGGTGAGCGAGGGCGTGCCTGAGATAACGCCGGTGGCTGTGAGGGTGCCGGCATCGACGCCAAGATATGAGGCAGTGCCGAGTGCGATGGTGCCGGTCAGGGTGTTGGTGCCGGAAAGGCTGCGGATCGCCCCGGCCCCGCCGACACCTTGGCCGTTCAGCGTGAGCGGCTCGGCACTGGTAATGTTGTTCGAGAGCGCGAGCGTCGCACCGCCCGTAACGCTGGTCGTGCCTGCGGTGGTGCCAAGGCCCGCGCCGTTTCGAATCTCGAGAGTGCCTGCCGCGATGCTGGTGGCCCCGGTGTAAGTATTGGCGCCAGCGAGGGTGAGGGTGCCGTTGCCGTTTTTGGTGAGCGTGGAGGCGAAAGCGCCAGTATCGGTCGTATTGTTACCAAAGACGCCGGTGACAGTGGTATTGCCGTCACCCGAAAAAGTGAGCGCGCGGGCGGCAGTGCTCACCAGGGCGCCCGCGAGTGAGAGTGTGCCGGCCTCGCTCTTAATCGTCGAGGGTGAGCCGATCGTGATGGTGCCTGTCCAGGTATTGTTACCGGAGACGTTGCGGAGCGCGCCGTTGGGTGCGGCAGTCACCCCGGTGCCATTGAGGGTGAGGGCTTCGCCGGTGATGGTGATGTTATTTTGGAGTTCGAGGGCGGCACCGCTGGTCACCGATGTGCCGGCGGTGGCGTTGCCGAGAGCGGTATTGCTCTGTGCGTTGAGGGCACCGACAGAGATGGTCGTGGCACCGTCGTAGGTGTTGGCGCCGGAGAGGGTCAGGGTGCCGGTGCCGTTCTTCGTGAGCGCGAGCGCACCGGCCCCAGTATCCTGAATGACGCCGGAGAACGTGGTGGAGGTGTTCGCGCCGCCGGTGGTGAGGGTGAAGGCCGCGGCGCTGATGTTATCGATGGTGCCGGCGCCGGCGATGGAGCCAACGGTCTCGGCGTTGTAGGCCGCGGCAGCGGAGTTAATTTTAAGGGAGGCCCCGCTCCCGACGGTGACGGGGGCGGTGTCACCAATGGCACTGACGAGAGCACCTTTATTGAGAGTGAGCGATCCGGCGTTGACGGTAACGGCACCATTGCCGGTGTTGGCTCCAGTGCCGGCCAGGGTGAGGGTGCCGGCGCCGTTCTTGGTCAGGGCACCAGTCATCGTGATGCGATTGTTCGCGGTGCCGGCGGAGCCGATAGTGAGATCGGTGACGGTATCGAAAGTAGCGCCGCTCGCACCGAGGGTGATGCCACGGTTGGTGTCATCTATCGTGACAGCGGAGGTCGTGGTGCGGAGAGTGCCACCATTGATGTTGAGCTGGCCTGCAGCGAGCGCAGCGGGATTGGAGCCAAGGTTGTTCTCGTTAGAGAGAGAGACTACGCCGCCGTTGATCGTGGTGGCTCCGGTGTAGGTGTTGACGCCGCCAAGCGTGAGCGTGCCGGCGTTGTTCTTGGTGAGAGTGCCGGTCCCGGTGGTGATGGTGCCGGTGATCGTAGTGTTGCCGGACCCATTGATGGTGAGGTTTCGGTTGGTGCCAGAAATGGAGTTGGCGGAACCAAGGGTGAGGGTGCCGGTGGAATTCTGGTTAATGACCAGAGCGTCGTTCAGCGTAAGGCCGGTGTTGATGTTGTGTGCGCCGGTGCCGGCAACGTTGATCTGAGCGCTGCCACCGCTGACATCCATGATGATGCGGTTGGAGCCGGAAAGCGTGTAGGCGCTGTTGTTCTCAAAATTCATGTAGCCGACGGTGGCACCGACGACGTCCTGTGTGACAGTGCGGGGGGAGGAGATCGCACTGTCGAAATTTGCGGTGACACCGACACCGTTGGGCACGCCAACCGGCGACCAATTGGTGTTCAGACTCCAGTTACCTGAGTTGTCGACGTTCCACGTGGAGGCGGCGCCGGTGTTGGGGACGACCTCGAAAAGGCCTCCGGCAATAGACACGATCTTCGCTCCCGATGCGTAACCGGTGAAGGTGATGGCGCTGAGATAGCTCGCATCAAGCGCGGTGGCGGTGCCGACTAGAAACTGGCTGGCGCCACCACCAGCCGTGCTGCCGGCCCAGTTGTTGATGGTGAGCGTGGCGCCGGCACCGAAGGCGTTCACACCAGCGGTGGTCGTGGTGAGGCTGAGGCTCCCGGCCAAACTGTTGAAATCGATGGCAGATGCCGTCGCGGCAAGCAGCGAACCGCTGGTAACGGACTCGATCTGACCGTTGATCGAAAGTGTGCCGCCGCCGAAAACAACGGCGCCCGCCAGGATGTTGCTCGCGGCGAGTTTCACGGTGCCTCCGGTGAGGTTGAGCGTGGCGGGTGCGAACGCATTGCTGCCAGCGGTGCCCCCGATCGTCATGGTGCCAGTGCCGGATTTCGTGAAACTGTTGGCGCCGGTGCCAGATAGGTTGCCGGTGAAGGTGGTCGAAGAGTTGTCGGCACCGGCAGTGAGAGCACCGGCAGCACCGAGCGTGACAGAGCCAGCACCGGCAAGGGAACCGATCGTGTCAGTGCGCGCCGCGACGTCGAAGTTCGCCAGAGCAGCGACGGTGACTGCAGTGGAGTTGGAAAGGGCGTTGTTGACGCCGAGTTGCAGAGTGCCGGCATTGATCGTAGTCGCGCCGCTGTAGGAGTTGGCACCGCCGAGGACGAGGGTGCCGCTGCCGGTCTTGGTGAGCGCGCCGGTGCCGGCCGCGACGCCATTATACGTGGTCGTGCCGGTGTCGGTCTGGATCGTGCCACCAGCGGCCCCGAGAAGGATGCCGCGATTCGCTGCGATTGTCTGGCCCGCAGTCGTAACCTGGAGGGTGCCTCCATTGAAGACGAGTTTTCCGGCGGTAGCGGCACCGGGAGCGGTGCCAAGATTCGCATCGGCGGAAATCGCGACGGTGCCCGCATTGATCGTAGTGTTGCCGACGTAGGTATTCGCACCGGAGAGCGTGAGCGTGCCGCTGCCGACTTTGGTCAGGTTTTTTCCGGTGGTTCCTGAAACTACACCGGAAATAGCGAGACTTCCGGCGTCGACGCCAATCGAATTACTGCCGGTGGCGCCGAGGACGACGGCGCCGGTCCAAGTATTAGCACCAGCGACATTGCGCAGGGCGCCGGCATTGCTGACGCCATCGCCACTGATCGTGAGGCCTTCAGCGGCGAAGGTCGTGCCAGTGCCACCAAGAGCTAGCGTGCCACCTGAGGAGACGACGGTCCCCGCAGCAGTGGAACCGAGGGCGGTGGACTTTTCAATTTGGAGCGTGCCGGCCGTGACCGTCGTGTTTCCGCTGTAGGTGTTGGCCGTGGCGCCGGAGAGGACGGCGGTGCCGCCATCAGCCTTGACGAGAGAGCCCGTGCCGGTGATCGCGCCGGAGAGGACAGTCGTGCCATTGCCTTTGAGGCCGAGGATATTGCCGCCGTTATCAATATTACCGCTAATCGAAAAAGCAGGGGAGATGTTGTTATTAATGTCCAAATTCTGGTTCATCTGGACGTCGAGAGCGATTGAGTGGGCAGCGTTGCCACTGGCGTCGTTGGTCAAATTGATGGCGGTAAGGCCTCCGGCTGTATTGGAGTCAAAAATGAGCTTGCGGGCTTCGGTGGTGGCGAGGTTGTAGGAACTCGCACCGCTAAAATACATATTGGTGATGACCTTGTCGCTCCCGTTGACGTCGATGTTTTGTGTCGAGCTGATGTAAGTGCGGTTGAAAATGACGTTGGACTTGAGGGTGGGATTGGTCTGCCCGGCCCAGTTAAGGGGATCGTTCGTGCCGGTGCCCCACACGGAGTTGCCTCCGCCGGTGTCGCCAGGGCCGTTGCGATTATCCCAGATGAAATTACCGGTGCCAGCCGTGGCCTGAATGGTAAGGAGGCCGCCCACCTCAGTTACCAGAGTGCCACCACCGGTGCCGCCGCTGAATCCCAACTTCAACTGTTCAGGCCGGACGAAGGAGCTGAGGTCGACGTCGAGCAGCTGATACCACAGGCCGTCTTCGCCGAACTGCATGCTCACCGATAGCTGGCTGCTTTCGTTGATGGTGACCGAAACATTGCGGTATTGCGTGGTTTGATTGGGTCGGGTCGTAGCAGAGGGAAAAGCCATCGAATACGGTAGCGCGGGAACTGCACCGTCAGTGCCAGTATCTCTCACCGTCGGACTGCCCGAGTCGGTGTAGTCGAAGTTGCCGGTGCCGGCGAGGTAGTTGTAGCCGGCCTGGCCCTGACCCGGGCCGCGCACGACAACCGAGTTCGGCTTCAGCGTCAGGGTTCCGCCCTGCTTGCCTTCGGTAATTGCATTCGAGTCACCCACGTTGGTTTGGCCGGTCGAGAAATTGCCGAAGACATCGAGGGCCACAGCCACGTATCCGCCGTTGAGTCCATCATGAAGGACGGTGCCACTCACGGCGTTCATCTGCGCATAGCCCATTGCGCCTCCGTAAGCGCCAACCACAAATGGCTTACTGGCGTCATAGAGGAAAAACGTGAGACCATCCGCCCCAGTCGGATAGCTGCCGGCACCCACACTGTTGTTGAAGAGGTTCGTGCCAAATTGGATCGTGACACTGTTTCCCGCCGAGGGAATCGGCGTGTCGAAATAAACCGCGTTGTGCAGGCTGTTGGTGTTGTTCGTGAGTCGCAGCCAACCCGCACCCGCCGGATCGATCGTCGCACTGGTTTCCGGGTCGCCGCTGCGCGGTGCCGTGCCGGACGTAAGGGTGACGTTAGGTATCGAATTTCCCGCAGGATTGAGCACCCACCCCGGTGCGGTGGAATTTTTGAAGTCCTCGGAGTAGCTGAATTGGCCGCGACCGATACTCGCGAAAAAGCACAGCACCACGGAAGCCCAGCATAGCCGGAGAAACCGGGGCCGATGGTATAACGGGCGCATGGATTTCATTCGATTTAACATTTACATCGAATGCCCCACCGCATTGCCAATTTTTTCCAAACAGCCGCCCTTGGTAGTTATACATACACCCACCGCGCTGGTGCGCATGGAACGTGCAACTCACACCGCAGCTCGCCTCTGAGAACTCCGCGATTTTTCCTCGGCGCACCCGCAGGCCCCGCATAGCTTCTCCGCGTGTCCGACCCCGCCCCTTCCGCATCTGCCTTCTCCACGTGCCCGGTGCCGCTCGCGCACCGCACGGAAATCACCGTCGGCCACGGCGGCGGCGGCAAACTCACCCAGGATCTGATCGACCGCGTCTTCCGCCCCGCCTTCGCCCACCCTGCGCTCGACGCCCAACACGACGGCGCCGTCCTCACCGTTGGCGGCGCGCGCCTCGCCTTCACGACCGATTCCCACGTCGTCAGCCCGCTCTTTTTTCCCGGCAGCGACATCGGCAAGCTCGCCGTCAACGGCACCGTCAACGATCTCTGCATGTGCGGCGCCCGCCCGCTCTGGCTCAGCGCCGGTTTCATTCTCGAAGAAGGCCTCGCCACCGAAACTCTCCAACGCGTCGTCACCTCCATGCGCACTGCCGCCGCCGTCGCCGGTGTCGCCATCGTCACCGGCGACACCAAAGTCGTCGAGCGCGGCAAAGGCGACAGGCTCTACGTCACCACGTCCGGTATCGGGATCATCGAGCACAACCTCACGATCGCTCCGGCTTCCGTCCGCGCCGGCGACGCCATTATCATTAGCGGCGATGTCGGCCGCCACGGCATGGCAATCATGGCCACGCGCGCCAATCTCTCCTTTGAAAGCGCCATCGAGAGCGACTGCGCCCCGCTCGTCGCGCCCGTCCAAGCTCTCCTCGCCGCCGGCCTCGAAGTCCACTGCCTCCGCGACCTCACCCGCGGCGGCCTCGCCACCTCGCTCGTGGAAATCGCCGAATCCGCCAAGCTCTCTATCGCCATCGACGAAACCGCCGTGCCCATTACCGAACTCGTCCGCGGCGCCTGCGAAATCCTCGGTCTCGAACCGATCTACGTCGCCAACGAAGGCCGCTTTGTCTGCATCCTCCCCACCGCCCAAGCCGACCGCGCCCTCGAAATCCTCGCCCGCACCGCGCCCGGCGGCCCACCCGCTTTGATAGGCTACGTCCGCCCCGCGCCCGCCGGCCAAGTCACGCTCCGCAGCGTCATCGGCGCCGAACGCATCCTCGACCGCCTCAGCGGCGAGCAGCTCCCGCGCATCTGCTGACCCGCCTCACGGCGCCGCCGCGGCCGTCGTCCGCGCCCGATACCGGTAATACGCCGCGCACGCGCCCTCGCCTGACACCATCGGCGCACCGACCGGATGCTCAGGCTTGCAGATCGTCCCAAACGCCGGGCAATCGTGCGGCTTCTTCACGCCGCGCATAATTTCACCGCTGATACACACGGCATCCGCCCGCGCCGCTTTCTCCGCGAGTCCAAACCGCTTCCGCGCATCGAACGCCCCCAACTCCGCGCGCACTTCGAGTCCGCTCCGCGGAATCAGCCCGATCCCGCGCCAATTGCGGTCCGCCACTTCGAACACCGCCTCCACGATCTTTCGCGCGTGCACGTTTCCATCCGCGCGCACCGCGCGCGCATAGGCGTTCTCCACCTCGGCGCGGCCTTCTTCGAGCTGTTTCACGCAGCGGAAAATTCCCTCCAAAATATCCACCGGCTCAAAACCCGTCACGATGATCGGCGCTTTGTATTCATGCGCAATCGGCCCGTATTCGCCCGTGCCCATGATCGCGCACACGTGCCCCGCCGCTAAAAATCCCTGCACGAGATTGTCCGGTGCGCCGAGCAGCGCCCGCATCGCCGGTGGCACGAGCACATGCGACGTGAGGATCGAAAAATTCGTCACGCCTTCCCGCTGCGCCCGTTGCACCGCCATCGCATTCGCCGGCGCTGTCGTCTCAAAACCCACCGCGAAAAACACCACTTCGCGCGCCGGATTCTCCTTCGCCACCGTCACCGCATCGAGCGGCGAGTAGACGATCCGCACGTCGCCGCCGCGCGCCTTCGCCGTGAGCAAATCGATGCCCGTCCCCGGCACGCGCAGCATGTCGCCAAACGAGCACACGATCGCCTTCTTCCCCACCGCCAGCTCCACCGCGTGATCGATAATCTCCGCCGGCGTCACGCACACCGGACAACCCGGTCCGTGCACGAGCGTGATGTTCTTCGGCAACAGATCATCGAGGCCGAACTTCACGATCGCGTGCGTCTGCCCGCCGCAGATTTCCATGATCGTCCACGGCCGCGTCGTCAGGCGCGCCACCGCCGCCGCCAGTTGTTTCACGAGCGCCGCGTCGCGATACTCGTCGACGTATTTCATGGCGGCCCCTCCGCGGTCGCCGCCGGCAACTCGATCCCGTCCAGCTCACCCATCATCCGCAGGTATTTGAAAGTCTCCTCAGCCTCCTTCGCATCGATGACGCTGATGGCGACGCCCACGTGCACGAGCACGAAGTCACCCACGACTGCATCCGGCACGCACGTCAGGCTGATCTGTTTGACGACGCCACTGAAACTCACGCGCGCCGAGCGCAGCAGCGGATCGTTGCCGAGGATTTCGATAACTTTGCCGGGGACCGCGAGACACATGGGAGCGTAGATTTGAGGTTAAGGGAGCAAAACATCCGTGAGATTCCAGAGCACGCCGAGCGCCTGCCCCGCCGCGATACTGCCGTCGTTGGGCGAGAGTTGCCGGTGCACGAGCACGCGACATCCCGCCTGCTCGAGTTCCACCCGCGCGAGATCGTGCAGCAGTGCATTCTGAAAACATCCGCCCGTCAGCGCGACCGTGCCCACGCCCGCCGCCCGCGCCACATCCGCGATCGCCCGCGCCAAGCCGCGATGAAACGCCGCCGCCTTCATCGCCGCGCTCCGCTCGGGCACCAACAACTCCTCAAACGCCGGCTCCCAATCGATTTCTTTCACCGCCCCGCCGCCCCGCACATCGCGCACCGCGAAAGTCATCGCGCGTCCGTCCCCGGCCGCCTCCATCGCCAAGGCCTCGACCGCGAGCGGCACTTGGCCTTCAAACGAATTCCGCATCCCCACTCCGAGTAACGCCCCCGCCGCATCGAAGAGCCGCCCCGCGCTCGAACACACCGGCGAATTGAGGCCCTGCCCAAGCATGGCCCGCAGCGTCGCCACCTCGGATTCGCTAAATCCCAACTTCTCGCCGAGCTCGTCCACCGACCGCGCGCTGCCCGTTTCGTGCGCCAGTGCCAGCGCCACGCGCCGCGCATCGCGCACCGCCGCTTCGCCGCCCGGCAGTTTAAACGGCCGCAGTCGCGCGAACCGTTTCGCCACGCCGCGCTGTAGCAAAATAAACTCCCCGCCCCACACCGTTCCATCCTCGCCATAACCCGTGCCGTCCCACGCCACGCCCAACACGTCGTCGGCCGTCGCCCGGTTTTCCAACAGGCACGCGAGCACGTGGGCCAAGTGGTGCTGCACCCCCACGCAGCGCAGTCCCGTTTTCTGCGCATAACCCGTCGACGCATACCCCGGATGTTTGTCATGCGCCACGATCTCACACCGCGCATGCCGCAGCTCCCCGAGCATCTCGATCGTGCGTCCGAATGCCGCCTGCGTCACCGCATTGCCCAGATCGCCGATGTGTGGACTCAGCACTACGCTCCGTCCCGCCGCCACCGCGACGGCGTTTTTCATCTGCCCGCCGACACACAACACCGCCTCGGCCAACTCCGCCGGCAGCGTCAGCGGCGAGGGCGCAAAACCGCGCGCCCGCCGGAGGATAATGCGCGCGCCCACTGCGGAAAATCGCACCACCGAATCGTCCACCGGCCGCGCGATCGGCCGGTCATGCCCGAGAAAAAAATCCGCCATGCCTTTCAGCCGCCCCCGTGCCTCGTCGTCGTCGATGCACAGCGGCTCCTCGGAGAGATTCGCACTGGTCGCCACCAACGGTCGCCCGCAGCGCTCCAACAACAACACGTGCAGCGGCGCATACGGCAGCAGCGCCCCGATCCACGGATTTCCCGGTGCCACACTCGCCGCCAACCCGCGTTCGCCGCGTCGCTTTACGAGCACGACGGGCGCCTGCGGCGAGCCGAGCAACGCCGCCGCTTCCGCCGAAACCTCCGCCACCGCCTCCAGCGCCGCGCGCGAGGGAAACATCACCGCCAGCGGCTTCTCCTCGCGGTGTTTTCGTTTTCTGAGTGCGGCGACCGCCACTTCGTTGGTCGCGTCGCACATCAGATGAAATCCCCCGATTCCTTTCACCGCGACGATTCGCCCCGCCGTGAGTTCCGTGGCCGCCCACCACAACGCCTCTTCGTTTTCCGCCAACGGCTCGCCCACCTCATCCGTCAACGCCAGCCGCGGTCCGCACACTGGACACGCGTTCGGCTCCGCGTGAAACCGTCGATTCGCGGCGTCGCCGTATTCGCGCTCGCAGGCCGCACACATCCGAAATCCGCTCATCGTCGTCCGCACCCGGTCGTAGGGCAGTTGCTCGATGATCGAGTAGCGCGGTCCGCATTGCGTGCAGTTGATAAACGGATACCCGCGCCGCCGGTTTTCCGGCGAACTCAGCTCCGCCCGGCAAGCGCCGCAGATCGCAAGGTCCGCCGGCACCGCCGTCTCCACGTCGCCTTTCGGCACCACGCTCTCCGCGATCGTAAACCCGTCCGGAATCGGCGCGGCCTCCGCCTGCACCTGGTCTTCGATCGACTCCACATTCGCCGAGACTGGCGCCTCGCGCACGAGCGCCTCGGCAAACGCCGCGACCTCCGCCGCCGTTCCCACCGCCCGGATCAACACGCCCTGGGCATCGTTGCGAACCCAGCCGCGCAGCCCGCAGCGCTCCGCCGTCACCTGCACAAACGGCCGAAACCCCACGCCCTGCACCGTGCCGCGCACCCGGATCAGCCGGTCGGTGACCGCACCGTCGAGCGCTCGCCTTGTGCCCGTTTCGTTCATGCGCGTTCCGCCTTCGGCAACCGCGCGCGCAGCAGCGCATACCATGCATCCATGCCTTCGCCGCTGCGCGCCGACAATTCGATCAACGTCGCTTGCGGCGCGATCCGCCGGATATTTTCCGCCGCCTCTTTTCGACTGAAGCCCAGCGCGTCCGCGACATCGATTTTCGTCAACAGGACGACATGCGCCGACTTGAAGATCGGCGGATACTTCAGCGGCTTATCCTCGCCTTCGGTCGTCGAGAGCAGCACGACGCGCAGCTCTTCGCCGAGATCGAACTCCGCCGGGCACACGAGATTGCCGACGTTCTCGATGAACATCACCCGCACCCCCGCGAGGTCGAGTGACTCCACACTTTTCGCAACCATCTCCGCATCGAGGTGACACGCCGTGCCTGTCGTGATCTGCGCCACCGGCACGTGCGGTCGCGCGAGCCGCCGCGCGTCGTTGTCCGTCTCCAAATCGCCGACCACCACCGCACACTTCGTCTCCCGCCCAAACTCGTCGAGCGTGCGCCCGAGCAGCGTCGTCTTCCCTGCTCCCGGCGACGACACGAGGTTCAGCGCCAGCATCCCGCGGCCCCGGAAGAACCCGCGGTTCCGCTCCGCCAACCGGTCGTTCTTCGCCAACAGCGGAATGCGCACATCCACCGTTCGCACGCCGCCCACCGCCGCGCCGCTTTCTTTCGCTCCTCGCGTCACCTCTGGCGACGTGCTCGCCGCCGACGCCGACACCGTATTCGCACGCAACAATCCCGGCGCGAGCGCCCGAATGACTTTGATGCCGAAAGGCACCGGTGTGTTACAGCCGCATTCGATGCACATAAAATTTACGACATCTCGATCCGCGACAGTTCCATTTCGCGCCCTTGACGCAAGTCGCCCGAAAACTGCCCGCAGCGCGGACAGGAAATGATGTAGCCGCCGTCGACTCCAAACTCCTCCGCACACGTCGCGCAATACGCCCGCGCCGGCACCGCCTCCACGTCGAGCGTCGCCTCCGCCGCGATCGTCTCTCGCGTCACCACCTCAAACGCGAACCGTAGCGACTCCGGTTCCACGCCCGCCAGCGCCCCGATCCGCAGCACGATCCGGTGCACACGCGTCGCCCCGTGCGCGCGCGCCTGCTCGAGCACCGCATCCATCGCCGAGGTCATAATCCCAACTTCGTGCATCGGGTAACGGGGGTTGTAGCCACACAAGCCCGCTCGCGCAACGGGTCGAGCCTCGTCCGCACGTTTGTCAAAATCTGCGCACCCTTGGCCAACCGATGCGCCACAACGCTGTGTCATATCGGCTATGTTCCGTCCGCCCCCCGCAGTTCGATTCTGCCCCGCCTCCGTCCACCGTCTCCCCCCACGTCGCGCGAAACCTCAGCGAAGCATTTTTACCCAAATGAATTCACCCACCGTCGCCCCGGCCGCCGCCGAACCCGTCGTCCCGACCGTCTACGAACAAATGGTTTCTCGCGGCGTCACGCGTCGCGACTTCATGAAATTTTGCGCGTGGATGGGCGCCTACCTCGGCGTCGAATCATCCGGCATCGCCCAGATCGCCAAGGCCATCGAAACCAAGCGCCGCATTCCCGTCGTCTGGCTCCATTTTCAAGAGTGCACGTGCTGCAGCGAATCTTTCCTCCGCTCCTCTCACCCAATCGTCGCCGACATCCTCCTCGATAAAATCTCGCTCGATTACACCGAGACTCTCCAAGCCGCCGCCGGCCACCAGAGCGAAGAGATTCTGCACGACGTCATCACGAAGCACAAAGGCGAGTATCTCATGCTCGTCGAAGGTTCGGTTCCTCTCGGTGCCGGCGGCGCTTACTGCGTGGTCGGCGGCAAGTCCGCTCTCGATACCGTGCGCGAAGTCGCCGCCGGCGCGAAAGCCATCGTCGCGTGGGGCAATTGCGCCTGCTCCGGCTGCGTGCAGGCCGCGAATCCCAATCCCACCGGCGCCACGCCGATCAACGCCATCATCAAGGACAAACCCATCATCAACGTCCAGGGCTGCCCGCCCATCGCCGAAGTCATGGCCGGCGTGCTCGTGCACCTGCTCACCTTCGACCGTCTGCCGCAGCTCGATTCCCTCGGCCGCCCGAAGGCGTTCTACTCGCGCCGCGTCCACGATACGTGCTACCGCCGGCCCAACTACGACGCCGGCCTCTTCGTCGAATCCTTCGACGACGAAAACGCGCGCAGGGGTTACTGCCTCTACAAAGTCGGCTGCCGTGGTCCCTCGACCTACAATGCCTGCGGCACCATGAAGTGGAACAACGGCACCAGTTTCCCGATACAATCCGGCCACCCGTGCATCGGCTGCTCCGAGGCGAAATTCTGGGACAACGGTCCGTTCTACAAACGCCTCACCAACTTCCCCGGCTTCGGCATCGAGTCCACGGCCGACCAGATCGGCCTCGGCGTCGCCACTGTCGCCGCCGGCGGTGCCCTCGCGCACGCCGTGCTGACCAATGTCCGCAAGCGCGGCGCCATCGGCGAGCAGCCCGGCGAGAGCCCGGCCGACCGCGATCCGCATCCCACCGCCTCCGAAGAATCCCCCAAATCTTAACCCACGGACCCCGCCATGAGCGAAAGAATCGTTGTCGATCCCGTCACCCGTATCGAGGGACATCTCCGCATCGAAGCCGAAGTCAAAGACGGCAAGATCGTCGATGCCTGGAGCGCCGGCACGATGGTGCGCGGCTTGGAAATTGTTCTGAAGGGCCGCGATCCCCGCGACGCCTGGGCCTTCTGCGAACGCGTCTGTGGCGTGTGCACCACCGTGCACGCCCTCGCCTCCGTGCGTTCCGTCGAAGACGCCCTCGGCATCAAGGTCCCGCCCGTCGCCGAGCTCATCCGCAACATCATGTTCTGCGTGCAAAACGTGCAGGACCACGTCGTGCACTTCTACCACCTGCACGCGCTCGATTGGGTCGATGTCGTCAGCGCGCTCAAAGCCGATCCCGCCGAGGCCTCGCGGATCGCGCAGAGCATTTCACGCTGGCCCAAGAGTTCGCCCGCCTATTTCGCCGACTTGCAGAAACGCCTCACCGGTTTCGTGCAGAGCGGTCAGCTCGGCATCTTTGCCAACGCCTACTGGGGCCACCCCGCTTTCAAACTTCCGCCCGCGATCAACCTCATCGGCGTCGCGCACTACCTCGAGGCGCTCGAGTGGCAGAAGGAAATTGTCAAAGTTCACGCCGTCTTTGGAGGCAAGAACCCGCACCCGAACTATCTCGTGGGCGGGATGCCTTGCTCCATCAACCTCGACGAGGCCAACGCCATAAACTCTGAGCGGCTCGCCCTCGTAGGCCAGCTCCTCAAGAATGCACGCGACTTCGTCGAGCAAGTTTACTACCCGGACCTCCTCGCCGTCGCCCCCTACTACCTCGATTGGGCCGGCATCGGCGGGGGGCTCGAAAACTACCTGAGCTACGGCGATCTGCCGACCAACGGCTTCGCCAACATCGCCAGCTACAAATTCCCCCGCGGCGCCATCCTCGGCCGCAAGCTCACGGAGATTCTGCCCGTCGATCCCAAGGACACCAAGACCGGCATCGAGGAGCTCATCGACAAATCCTGGTATACTTACAAGGACGGCACCGCCGCCGGCGGCCGTCACCCGTGGGCCGGCGAGACCAACCTCAACTACACCGGCCCCAAGCCCCCGTATAAGCACCTCGACGTCGACCAGAAATACAGCTGGCTAAAGACGCCGCGCTGGAAGGGTCACGCCATGGAGGTCGGCCCGCTCGCCCGCATGCTCGTCGGCTACGGCGCCGGTCAAAGCGAGATCAAGGACGCTGTCACCGAGGCGCTCGGCGCACTCAAGGCACCGCCCAGCGTGTTGTTCTCCACGCTCGGTCGCACCGCCGCCCGCGGCATCGAGGCGCGTCTCACCGCCAAGTGGGGCCTCGAGTTCTTCGACCAGTTGATCGCCCTCATCAAGGCCGGTGACACCCGCACCTTCACCAAGGAAATGTGGGACCCGTCCACGTGGCCCGCCGAGGCCCGGGGCGTCGGCACCAGCGAGGCCCCGCGCGGCGCCCTCGCCCACTGGATCGTCATCAAGGACCGCAAAATCGAGAACTACCAACTCGTCGTCCCCAGCACGTGGAACGCCTCGCCGCGCGACGCCAAGGGCCAGCGCTCCGCCTACGAGGCCTCGCTCATCGGCACGCCCGTGCACGATCCGAAACAACCTTTGGAGATCATCCGCACGATCCACTCGTTCGACCCGTGCCTCGCCTGCGCGGTGCACCTCTACGAAAACGGCGCCGAGGTCTCGCACCACGAACTGTTCGTCAAATAACCGGAGGCCACCATGAGCAACCCCGCTAGCGGCTCGCACGACTACGCGCGAGTCTACGTCTGGGAGCAGCCCGTCCGCTGGTTTCACTGGATCAACGCCGCCGCCATCATCGTGCTCGGCGTCACAGGCTGGATCATTGCCAACCCGCCCGCGATCATGAGCACGAGCGAGGCGTCGTTCAGTTATTGGTTCGGGCAGGTGCGCTTCGTGCACTTCGTCGCGGCGCACGTGTTCACGGCGAACTTTCTCTTCCGGCTCTACTGGGCCTTCGTGGGCAACAAATACGCCAAATGGCGGAATTTCTTCCCGCTCACCCGCGCCCAGCTCCGCCAGATCGGCGACGTCCTGAAGGTCGACATCCTCCAGTCCTCCGCGAAACCGGTCCACACGCTCGGCCACAATTCCATGGCGTATTTCACCTACGCCGGCACCGGCCTGCTCACCGTGTTTCAAGTCGCCTCCGGCTACGCCCTCTACGCTCCGATGAGCGAGTCGTGGTTCCCCGCGCTCTTCACGTGGCTCACGCCGCTGTTCGGCAGCGAGTTCTCACTGCGGATTTTCCACTACGCGGTCATGTGGGCCTTCGCCGTCTTTACGATCATCCACATCTACCTCGTGTTCTATCACGACTACGTGGAAGGCCACGGCGTCCTCTCGTCGATGGTCGGTGGTTGGAAGTTCATGGAGAAAAAACAAATCGAGAGCGAAGAGGCCTCCGGCATTTCGCCCTACCCGACCACGCCCGCCCGCCCGACCGCGGCTCCGCCCCGGCCCGCCAAGTCCGGCTGACCGCCATGCTGCTCCTCGACACGACGCTCGTCGGTGAACCGTCCGATCGCCGCGCGCCCGCCGATCCCGACAGCCCCGTCCTCATCCTCGCCGTCGGTAATCTCCTCATGGGCGACGAGGGCGTCGGCATCCATTTGCTACGCGCCCTCGAACACGAGCCGCCCGTGCCCGGAGCCCGCCTCCTCGACGGTGGTGTCGCCGGCATCAATCTCCTCGAAGATATCCAGCGTGCCCGCTCCGTCATCATGATCGACGCCACGCGCGACGGCCGTCCCGCCGGCACCGTTACGTTGCTCCGTCCCGCCACCGTCGGCGCGATTCCGCAGGGCCTCTCCGCCCACGACTTCGGCCTCAAGGATCTTTTCGCCGCCGCCGCCCTGCTCGGCTCGATGCCCGACGTCCACCTTTTCACGATCTCCGTGGAAACCGTGAAACCAATGTGCCTCGAACTCTCTCCGCCCGTCGCCGCCGCGATGCCCGAAGTGCTCCACTCCGTGCGCGCGTTAGCCGCTCGCTTGGTTGTCAGCGCCTAGTCCGCCATGCAGGTCGATCTGACGCTGCTCCTCCTGAACGCCGCCGCCGTCGGCTTCATCCACACGCTCGTCGGGCCCGATCACTACCTCCCGTTCATCGTCCTCTCGAAAGCCCGCGGCTGGTCCCTCGCGAAAACCGCCTGGATCACCCTCGCCTGCGGCCTCGGCCACGTCGCCAGCTCGATTCTCATCGGCCTCGTCGGCTACACCGTCGGCGCGAGCCTGAAACACCTCAACCTCATCGAGGAAGTGCGCGGCGAGATCGCCGCGTGGCTCCTGATCGCGTTCGGACTCGTCTACGCCATCTGGGGACTGCACCGCGCGCGACGCACCGGCCCCGACGGACACACCCATTCGCACGGCGGCTGGATGCACTCCGCCGACCATATCCACGATCCCAAGACGGGTGAAACCATCAACCTCACGCCGTGGATTCTCTTCATCATTTTCGCCTTCGGCCCCTGTGAGCCGTTGATTCCGCTCTTCATCTACCCCGCCGCGACGTCCGGCTGGCTCGCCGCCTTCGCCGTCGCCGCGGCTTTTTCTGCGGCAACCCTCTTCGTAATGCTTGCGGTCGTGTTGGCCTCCTCGTTTGGCCTCCAACGCATTCCGCTCCGCACGTGGGGCCGCTACAGCCACGCCCTCGCCGGCGCGAGCATCGCGCTCACCGGCGGCGCGATCCAGGCCTTCGGACTCTGACCCGTCGGCCTCAGCCCCCGGCCATCACGGGCCGAAACCCAGCTTCGCTGAGAATCTTCGCAATCGTCTCGCGCTGGTCGCCCTGAATTTCGATCACGCCGTCTTTGACCGTTCCGCCGCAGCCGCACGCCCCGCGCATTTTCTTCGCGAGCTGCTCCTTCTCCGGCAAACCGATGCCCACAAAGCCACTGACAGTCGTCACAGTCTTCCCGCCCCGCCCGCCAGTCTCGCGCCGGATCTCAACCCGCCCGCGATTTTTCTCCGGCGCAGCCTTGGCCGCGCCCGCCCCGGCCGTCTTCTGCGCCGCGAGCGCCGCGGCGGCCTGCTCCAGCACCACTTTGGGCGCCACCGGCAAACCCGCCCCGCTCAACGCCCCAAACGGGTTTTGCCCCAGCCCTTGGCCTCCGCTAGTCGAAATCTTATCACCGTTCGCCATAAATCACCTCTTCGCTTCCGCCTTCCCGGCCCGGCCGCCGCACACGCCCACCGGAATGTCGGTTTCACCGCCGAGGAACATCACGGCCTTCGCGTAGCTCCGGTTTTCCAGAAAATGCACCAACTGCGGATGCAATTCCCCCGACACCCGCCCGCGCCCTAAAAAACCGTCGAGCTTGGCCATCTCGTCCACGATCACGCGACCGTCCCCGATTTTAATGCTCGCCAACAGTGCGACGAGGGAGGCTTTGATTTCGATTTCCATAGGGTGTTTGCGCGAAAACTAATTCGGCTGTGACGGACCTTAAGCCCCTTTGCAAACACTCTAACCGTCGGCGCTCCGCCGGCCGAGTGCTTGAGTTCTGCCCCACCACCTGTTTCGTTGGCCCTTCCTTATTTTCCGAATCCGCCGCGTTCGCCCGCGGCTCACACCATGTCTTCCGCACCTTCTTCCGCCCTTCCCTCCGCTGCCAACGCGGCCTTCATCGAGGCTGCCTACGAATCGTGGCTCCAAGATCCCGACTCCGTCGACCCGACGTGGCGCGCCTTCTTCCAAGGCTTCACCCTCGGCAGCACCGGCACCTCGCCCGCCGCCGCCCTCGCCGCGGCGCTGGCCCCCTCGTCCTCCGCTTCTGCCGCCGCGACCGCCCCGATCATCGACAGCCTGAAGCAGTCGCGCGTCCACCACCTCATCAACACCTACCGCGCCATCGGCCACGTCGAGGCCCACCTCGACCCGCTCGGCGACCGTCCCGCGCCCCATCCGAAGCTCTCTCTAGATCATTTTAACCTCTCCGAATCCGACCTCGATACGTCCTTCGACATCGGCACCTACCTCGGCGGCGGCCAGATGAAGCTCCGCGATATCGTCGCAAATCTTCGCTCTACCTACAGCGACCGCATCGGCGTCGAATACACCCACATCCAGGACGTCGAGGTGCGCCAGTGGCTCCAAGAGCGTATGGAGTCTAGCCGCAACCAGCCCGATTTCTCCGCCTCCGAAAAGGTCCGCATCCTCCGCCGCGTCCACAAAGCCGAGCTCTTCGAGCGCTTCCTCCACACCAAATACGTCGGCCAAAAACGATTCTCCCTCGAGGGTGGCGAGACGATGATCGCCGCCGTCGATTCCATCATCGAGCACTGCCCGAGCGTCGGCGTCGAAGAGGTCGTCATGGGCATGGCCCACCGCGGCCGCCTCAACATCCTCACGAGCGTCATGCGGAAAAACTTCGATGTGCTCTTCGAACAGTTTTCCGAAAACTACATCCCCGAGACCGTCGGCGGCGACGGTGACGTCAAATACCACCTCGGCTACGAGGCCATCCTCGACACCGCCTCCGGCAAACAAGTCGAAGTCCGCCTCGCCGCCAACCCGTCCCACCTCGAAATCGTCAACCCCGTCGTCGAGGGCAAAGCCCGGGCCCGCCAGCGCATCCGCGGCGCCATCGACGAGCGTTGGCGCGTCCTCCCGCTCCTCATCCACGGTGACGCCGCCTTCGCCGGCCAGGGCATCGTCGCCGAGACGCTCCAGTTCTCCCAGCTCCCCGGCTACAAGACCGGCGGCACGGTCCACATCGTCATCAACAACCAGATCGGTTTCACCACTGAGCCCCACGACTCGCGTTCCACGCGCTACTGCACCGATGTCGCCAAGATGATCGAGGCCCCGATCTTCCACGTAAACGGCGACGATCCCGAGGCCGTCTGCCACCTCGCCCGCCTCGCCCTCGAGTTCCGCGTCAAGTTCCAGCGCGACGTCGTCATCGACATGTATTGCTATCGCAAGCACGGCCACAATGAGACCGACGAACCCGCCTTCACGCAGCCGCTCCTCTATAAGAAGATCGCCACTCACCCGCAAGTTTCCGCCGTCCTCACCCGCAAGCTCGTCGCCGAAGGCACGATCACCGAGGCCAAGGCCGACGCTATCAAAACCGAATATTCCGAGGCCCTCGAAAAGAACCTCGAAAAAGCCAAGGCCTCCGAAACCACCAAGTCCGCCAAACGCGCTGCCGCCGCCGAAGCGAAAAAATTCGCCGGCTCCACCGCCGTCTTCCAACCCGACTTCCACTTCAAGAAAGTCTCCACCGGCGTATCCACGGAACTGATCGACCGCGTCGTCCGCGGCCTCGCCACCCTCCCCGAAGGCTTCAAGCCCAACCCGAAGATCAAGCGCTTCCTCGACGCCCGCGTCGCCGCGCACCAGAGCGGCGGCCCGATTGACTGGGGCTTCGCCGAGGCCCTCGCCTTCGGCACCCTCGTCCTCGAGGGCAAACCCATCCGCCTCTCCGGCCAAGACTGCGAGCGCGGCACGTTCAGCCACCGCCACGCCGTCCTCCACGACATGGAGACCAACGCCACCTACGCGCCGCTGCAAAACCTCGCGCCTGACCAGGCCCGCTTCTGCGTCTACAATTCCCTCCTCTCCGAAGCCGCCGTCCTCGCCTTCGACTACGGCTACTCGCTCGACTACCCCGACTTGCTCTGCATGTGGGAAGCCCAGTTCGGCGACTTCGCCAACGGCGCCCAGGTTGTAATCGACCAGTTCCTCGCCGCCGGTGAATCCAAATGGCACCGCACCAGCGGCCTCGTTCTCCTCCTCCCCCACGGCTACGAAGGCCAGGGCCCCGAGCACTCCTCCGCCCGCCTCGAACGTTTCCTCCAGCTCTGCGCTGAGGACAACATTCAGGTCGCCAACATCACCACACCCGCGAACTTCTTCCACGCCCTCCGCCGCCAAGTCGTGCGCGACGTGAAGAAACCCCTCGTCGTGATGTCGCCGAAATCCCTCCTCCGCCATCCCGCCGCCGTCTCGAAACTCACCGAGTTCACCACCGGCGGCTTCCAGGAAATCATCGACGATCCCTCTGCACCCGAAAAACCGAAGCGCCTCATCTTTTGCTCGGGCAAAGTCTACTACGACCTCTGCGACTACCGCACAAAGCACCAGACCACCGACACGGCCATCGTGCGCATCGAACAACTCTACCCGCTCCACAAAAACGCCATCGCCAAACTCGCCGACCACTACACCGGCGCCCGCGTCATCTGGTGCCAGGAAGAGTCGCAGAACATGGGCGCGTGGAGCTACATCGCTCCGCAGCTCTCCGAGATCTTCGGCTTCCTCCCGCTCTACGCCGGACGCGATGCCGCCGCCTCACCCGCCGTCGGCGCCCTCGCCCTCCACCGCTTCGAACACGCCGCCCTCCTCCAAGACGCCTTCACCCTGTAGGAGCCTGCTTGCAGGCGATTCCTCCCTCGTCCCCCTCTCCACATCCATTCCAAAACATCAGTGACCATTAGTGTTCATTAGTGGTTAAAAAATTCTTCCTACTATGGCCTCAATCTCCGTCAAAATTCCACCCATGGGCGAATCCATCGCCTCCGGCATCCTCGCCAAGTGGCACGTTAAGAACGGCGACCTCGTCAAAAAAGACCAACCGCTGTTCGAACTTGAGACCGACAAAATCACGAGCGAAGGCACCGCCGAAGCCGCCGGTGTTATCACTCTCACCGCCGCCGCCGGCGACGAAGTGAAGATCGGCCAAACCGTCGCCACCATCGACTCCGCCGCCACCGCCGCCGCACCCACTCCGGCACCCGAAAATCCGAAATCCGCCGCCAAAGAATCCACCGCGTCGCCCGCCGTCCGCCGCCTCGCCGCTGACACCGGCATCGACCCCGCCACCGTCACCGGCTCCGGCAAAGCCGGCCGCGTCACCAAAGGCGACATGCTCGCCGCCGCCGAGAAACCCGCCACCCCCGCCCCCGTAGCCGCGCCGGTTACGGCGCGGCCCAGCGCTTCTCCCGCCGCTCCGGTCTCGCCCGCTACCGCCGCCGCCGGCACCCGCCAAACGCGCCGCAAGATGACCCCCCTGCGCCAAAAAATCGCGCAACGCCTCGTCTCCGCCCAGCACGAAGCCGCCATGCTCACGACCTTCAACGAGGTCGACATGTCCGCTGTCATGGCCCTCCGCGCCAAATACCAGGACGACTTCGTCAAGAAGCACGGCCTCAAGCTCGGCTTCATGTCCTTCTTCGTGAAAGCCGTCGTCCACGCCCTCCGCGAAGTCCCCGGGATCAATGCCCAAATCGATGGCGATACCATCGTCGAAAATCACTACTACGATATCGGCGTCGCCGTCTCCACCGAGAAGGGCCTCCTCGTCCCCGTCGTCAAAGACTGCGACACCCTCGGCATGGCCGCGATCGAGTCCAAAATCGCCGACGCCGCCAAACGCGCCCGCGACGGCAAGATCACCCTCGCCGACCTTGAAGGCGGCGTCTTCACGATCACCAACGGCGGCACCTTCGGCTCCCTCCTCTCGACGCCCATCATCAATCCCCCGCAAGCCGCCATCCTCGGCATGCACGCGATCAACGACCGCCCCATCGCCGTAAACGGCCAAGTCGTCATCCGCCCGATGATGTATATCGCCCTCAGCTACGACCACCGCCTCGTCGACGGCAAACAAGCCGTCACCTTCCTCGTGAAAGTAAAGCAGGCGATCGAAGACCCAACGCGGCTCCTGCTCGCGGTCTAAAACCGCGAGCCTCCGCCGCGAGTTTAAGGGGAAAGTTGAAGATGAAGTTCCGACCACCGCCGGGCTTCATCTCTCTTTTCCTTAAACTTCAACTTCTCCCTTAAACTTCCTTCCATGTCCTCCCCTCTCGCTTTCGACGTGATCGTAATTGGCGCCGGCCCCGGCGGCTACGTCTGCGCCTTCCGCGCCGCCCAACTCGGCCTTAAGGTCGCCCTCGTCGAGAAACGCGCCACCCTCGGCGGCACCTGCCTCAACGTCGGCTGCATCCCGAGCAAAGCCCTCCTCGCCTCCTCCGAGCACTACGTCTTCGCGAAACAACACGCCGCCGAGCACGGCGTGAAACTCGGCTCGGTCGAACTCGACCTCGCCACGCTCCTCAAGAAGAAGGACACCGTCGTCGCCAAACTCACCGCCGGCGTCGCCCAACTCGCGAAAGCCCGAAAAATCACCGTCCTCACCGGCACCGCCTCCTTCGTCTCCGCCAACACGATTGAAGTCACGCCCCCGGGCGCGCCGAGCTCCAGCTCGGCTCATCAGCAGCTCACCGCCAAAAACATCGTCATCGCCACCGGCTCCGCCCCGGTCGAACTCCCCTTCATGAAGTTCGACGGCGAGACCGTCGTCTCCTCCGACCACGCGATCGCCTTCCCGTCCGTCCCGAAAAAACTCGTCGTCGTCGGCGGCGGCGTCATCGGCGTGGAACTCGGCTCCGTCTGGTCCCGCCTCGGCGCCGACGTCACCGTCGTCGAGTTCCTCCCGAACATCATCGCCACCTACGACGCCGACATCATCCGCAACTTCACGCGCATTGTCCAAAAACAGGGTCTGAAAATCGAGGTCGGCGCCAAGGTCACCGGCTACGCCAACGGCATCCTCACCGCCGAACGCGGCACCGAGAAGCTCTCCTTCCCGGCCGACAAAGTTCTCGTCGCCGTCGGCCGCCGCCCCTTCACAGACTCCCTCAACCTCGCCGCCGCCGGCGTCCAACTCGACGAAAAGAAACGCATCAAAGTCGACGCCCACCTCAAGACCACCGCCCCCGGTATCTGGGCCATCGGTGACGTCGTCGCCGGCCCCATGCTCGCGCACAAAGCTGAAGAAGACGGCGTCGCCGTCGCCGAGTGGATCGCCGGTAAGCACGGCCACATCAACTGGGACCTCGTCCCCGGCGTTGTCTACACCGACCCCGAAGTCGCCAGCGTCGGCCTCGGCGAAGATCAGGCCAAAGCCGCCGGCATCGCCGTCAACATCGGCCGTTTCAACTTCGCCGCCAACGGCCGCGCCATCGCCGCCGATGCCACCGAGGGCTACGTGAAAATCATCGCCGACGCCAAGACCGACAAAATCCTCGGCGCCCAAATCCTCGGCCGCAACGCCGGCGAGCTCATCAGCGAGATCGTCACGCACATGGAATACGGCGGCAGCGCCGAAGACCTCGCGCGCACGATCCACGCCCATCCGACAATGAGCGAAGCCGTCAAAGAAGCCGCCCTCGCCGTCAGCAAAAGCGCCCTCCACGCGCTGTAGGGGCGCGGCTCGTCCGCGCCCTTCTCTGGCTCCTTCGTAGGGACGAGCCTCGTGCGCGCCCTCCGAAGATTCCCAATCCGGGCGTGGACCAGCCACGCCCCGATCACCCGCCGTCACTCCCCCGTTGCCAACCCCGCAAACCGCTCTTCCGGCCACTCGATCCATTCCTCCGGCGGCTCCCCATGCGGCCCCAGCATCGCTGAAAACAAAAATCGCTCCGGCCTCGGCATCCACCACCCCGCCCAAGGCTCACCCCGCTTCGCCAACTCCGCGCGATAGGGATTGAGCAAAATGTAGAGCGCATAGTCCTCCTGCGATTCGTCGTCGCGGACACGCCGCTCCCAAAAATCCCGCTGCCACTCACCCACATAGCCGCTTTGCCGGAGTCCGACCGTCTTCCAGCGCGACACGCAGCGTCCGACATCGAGGCGCTCTCCGAGTTCAAACAGCACGTGCACGTGATCCGGCATCACGGTCACCGCGAGCACCGCGCCATCACCTTCCTCGTGCCACGCTCTGATCGCCCCGAGCACAGCATTCGCCGCAGCCGCCGCTCCAAGCCAAGGCACTCGCTTCGCCGTCACAAACGTCACGAAATACACCGCCCCTCTCGCCGACACGCGCCCGAGGTGCAAACGCTCGGTATGCCTCCTCATTTCGTTCGCCATGGAAAAATCCTCAGTCGGCCACGCCCGTGGTCAACCCCGTAGGGGCGCGGCTCGTCCGCGCCCTTCTCTGGCTCCTTCGTAGTGCGCGCCCTCCGAATCAGGCGTGCGCAAGCCACGCCCCTACACCGACCGCGCCGCCCCACCGGTCCACCGGATCCGACCGCGCCTTGGCCCCCGCCGCCCACCGCCGCGTCATCATCGCCGACGCCAAGTCCGACGAAATCCTCGGCGCCCAAACGCTCGGTTCGTAACGCCGGCGAACCCACCAACGAGGTCGTGGCGCACATGGAATACGACGGTAAACGCGCTTTGACTCAGCACTGCACCGAGCGCGAGAGCCTGCCAATCAAACGTAATCTCATCGCATTGAGGAAAGGCTAAGTCCGGGCGCTTGAGGTAAAGGCGGAGCGGTGACCCGCCCTACTTTTTCTCCGCCGCCTCGATCTCCGGCCATGAGGGCGCGCGCCAGAGGTGGAGATGTCCAAGACCGTTCATCGCCCCGATGAGGTTGCCATCGGGTGAAAACACCGACGAGTTGAGCGAGGTGACCGGCAAGTTCACCGTGAGCAAATGCTCCCAGCCGTCCGTATCCCAGATGCGCAAGGCGTCGCTGGCTCCGGCCGCGAGCAAGCGGCGGCCGTCGGGCGAGAAACACACGCGCGTCACTAGTTTCTCGAAGCCGGTGAGCTGCTTGATGGTTTGAAATGATTCCGTGTCCATCACCGTCAAGGTAGTGCCCATCGGCATCGCCAGGAACCGGCCATCGGGCGAAAAGCTAAACCCGATGCCAAGCACCGCTGCGAATTGAGGAATTTTTCTTTCTGTGCCCGCCACGAAATCGATCAGTAAAAACCCGTCCCGGTCTACCTGACTCCGAGCGGTGCCGGCGATACGGTTGAGCGGGTATACCACGCACCTGCGTCCGTCGGACGAGACGAGGTAGTGGCCGACGCTCGCCGCGCGCGGCCAAAAACGGGTTTTCGTGCCTGTCGCCACGTCCCACTCGTGCAAACCACGGAGGCCGGCATCATCGCCCTCGAGATTGAACAAAACCTTCGTGCCGCGATCTCGAAACGCCAGCGGGGCGGCCAATCCCGGCTGCGGTGGCAATTCGCGCAGGAGCATGCCGCGCTCCCAATCCCAGACCCGCACCGTGCCAGTCGCATTTGTATGCGCGACGAATGGTCCATCATTCGCGAACAGGAAGCGATTCGCCCCCGCCGAACCCGGACTGAATCTCTCGGCAAGGAGCTGCGAACGTTCACTGAAGGCGGCGCCGCCGATCCGCTGGAGCGTTTGTTCGGCATCGATGGCGACGACCGAACGACTGTCGGAGCTAAAACGCCATTTCTCGCCACCAAGACTCAGGGCGGGCTTAACCTCAAAGTGGGCGGGCGTCCGCGGAGTGGTCATATCCCAAATGCGCACCGTGCCATCGAGCGAGCTGCTCACGAGAGTGCGGTTGTCCGGCAGCAGCGCGAGATCGGTCACGTCGCCGGTGTGACCCTGGAGCACCCGGCGGACCTGCCGTGTATCCAGATCCCAAATCCGGATCGTTTGGTCCGCGCCGCCGGTCGCCAGCGTTTTGCCGTCCGGCCAGAAGACGATCGCCGTCACGGCGCGGCGATGGCCTTCGAGCAGGCCAATCTGCCGGCCCGTTTCGCTCTCCCAGAGGGCCACGATGCCGCGGTCGCCTTCCCAAAGATTCGCCGCCGGGTGAGGCCGCACTTGGGCGGCCGCCACCACTTTCGCGTCGGCCGAAAACGCGAAGCGCGTGACGCTGCCGGTCCCCGGGGGCGCCGCGTGCCACAATTCGCGCCCGGTGGACAACTCGGCGACTCGGATCGAGGGCCATAGCGAAGCCGGCCCGAATTTATCCAGCCTGGTCCGATTGCCGGTCGAGCTGTCTGCGTAGTTGAAATTGAGATGGTGCACCGCGAGTCGACGGTCGGCCGTGATGGTCAGTCCCACATAATCCGGAGCAATCCCGGGCGGCACGAGTTCGGGCAGGCGCTGCACCAATTCGCCGCTGGGAACTCGCCGCACTTCCACGTTCTTGGGCCTAGTATTAAACCGGCTGTGGACGAGCAGGGTCTGGCCATCGCTCGCGAAGGCCAACTGGCCAACGTTGGCAGGCGCTTCCCAATCTGCGACGATCTGCCGCGTAGCAGCATCCCACAATCGCACCTGCCCCGGCTGGTTGGCCCGGCCCGATCGTGCGATCGCGAGCACGGTTCCCTGCGGCGCAAACGCGACCACCGGCACGAAGCTACCATCCGGCAGGGGTGCCGTGGTGACCTGCCGCGTGCGCAAATCCCAGATTCTGACGGCAGCGGGAGAGTCTTGCACCGCGGCGAGCCAGTGGCCATCCGCCGATACACTGAGCGTATGCACCGCGGGTGGAGTGAGAGTGATGGACGTGGTCGCCGTCAACGGCGCGAGCACGGCTGCGGCTTCGCTCTGGCAAAACTGCCAGAGGAAGCGCCACTCCCAGCCGCGCAGATCGAGTTCGCCGGGCTTGGGTCGCCCGCGGTTCAAAAGCTCCTGCGCAAGGAGGAAGTTGTTGTTGGTGAGGGCCTGTTGCACGCGGTGCATGTCGCTCGCGTAGGCCTGGCGGCGCGTGACGAGTGTCTGCTCTTCGGCCCGGGTGCGGAGCTCGGCTTCGACGCCGCGCAGGCGGCTTTGCTCACTCTCGGCGGCGACAGCGCGTTCGCGGGCGGCCTCGGCCTGCGTGCGCTGTCTGGCTTCATCGGCGCGGGCCAACTCGGCCTGTTCGCGCGCCTTGCTTTGCTCCGCTTCTGCGGCGACTGCGCGGACGCGCGCAGCGTCCGCCTGCTCACGCTGTTTGCTCTGCTCCTGCTCGGCGGCGACGGCGCGTTGGCGCGCGGCCTTTTCCTTGACGAAGGACCACGTCGAAAAACCGAAGCCGAGCACCAGCGCCGCTGCAACCGCAGTGCCGGCCGCGAACGCCAGCCGGTGACGGCGGATGAGTCTTTGCAGCAGATACGCCCGGCTCGGCGGGCGGGCGACGACGGCCTCGTGCCCGAGGTGGCGCTGCACATCGGTCGCGAACGCGCTCGCGCTTTCGTAGCGACGCGTGCGATTTTTCTCCAACGACTTCATCACAATCCAGTCGAGGTCGCCCGCCATCAGAGTCGTGAGCTGCGCCGGCGCCAAACCCCGGAGTTTGGCAACCGTCGTGCGCTCGGCCGCGGCAAGTGTATTCAACCAAGTTGAGGGACGCGGCGGATCGACTTCGCGAATGATCTTACGAATCTGATCGAGTCCCCCGGCGAGGAGCGTCTTCGGATCGAACGGCGGCCGGCCCGTGAGCAGTTCGTAAAGCAGCACGCCAAGCGAATACACGTCACTGCGGGTATCGACATCGAGCGCGTTATACTCCACCTGCTCCGGGCTCATGTAAGCCGGGGTGCCCATAAATTGCTCGAACGCCGTAAACACGGTCGAATCCGTCAACCGACCTTGCGTCGCCTTCGCGATCCCGAAGTCGATTACCTTCGGCACCGCCACGTCGTCGTGCAGCGTGACGAGGATGTTCGAGGGCTTGATGTCGCGGTGGATGATGCCCTTTTGGTGCGCGTGCTGGATTGCGTGGCAGACTTGGATGAAAAGTTTCAGGCGCGCATCCGTCGACAGGCTCGCCTCGTCGCAAAATTTCGTGATCGGCACGCCGCGCACCAACTCCATGACGAAGAAAGGCCGGCCGGTGTCCGTCGTGCCGGCATCGAAAATTTTCGCGATGTTTGGATGGTCCATCATCGCGAGCGCCTGCCGCTCGGCCTCGAAGCGGCCGATCACCATCTTCGTGTCCATCCCGAGCTTGATCACCTTCAGCGCCACGCGCCGTCGCACGGGTTCCTCTTGCTCCGCCATCCACACCACGCCGCAGCCGCCTTCGCCGATTTTTTGGAGCAGCTTGTAGCGCCCCAGCATGTCACCGGGTTTCTCGTCGGGGTTGAATGCGGGCTGGGCGGCCGCGTTCGCGGTCACCATGAATTCCTGCCCCGCATCGTGCGAACGGAGCAAAGCCGCGACTCGCTCCCGCTGCGCCGGATCGCCCGCGCAGGCGCCATCTAGGAAGGCCGCGCGTTCGGCGGCAGGACGTTCGGACGCGGCACTGAACAGAGCTTCATCGTCGGGATAGGAGTGGTTCATGGGAATAAGGAGGGTTCAACTCACATGCGGAATTTCCGTCCGCCATGGACCGAAAAATCTGCAATCATTGAAAAAGAACGTTCACTTTCCGCCCACCGCCGGGCCGAGCAGCTGCCTGAAAAAAGTAAAAAATAGAATGCGGCCATCCTGAAAAACCCAGTCGGCGCGCGAGCCGGCGCCTTGGCGAATCAGGGATCGCCCGGCCCGGCCTTGATCGCGTGATGCAGCCACGCGCGCGAGTAGATCCACCAGCGCTTGGCCGTGCCGACCGGGACGCCCATCGTTTCCGCCGCCTGTTCGAGGGTGAGACCGGCGAAATAACGGAGCTTCACGAGCTCGGCCTTTTTCGGTTCCGTTGCGGCCAAGCGATCAAGCGCTTCGTGCACCGCCAGCAGTTCGTCGTCATTCGTCGTCGGCCCCGCCACCTCGATGTCGTCAATGTTCACCCGTTCCTGTCCCCCACCATGCCGCACCGCGCGCCGATTGCGCGCCCGGTCGATCAAGATCCGGCGCATCGCCTCGGCCGCGGCGCCGAAGAAATGCGCCCGATTCTGCCAAGACGGCTGCGCATCGCCGCCCAGTCGCAACCACGCCTCGTGCACCAGCGCCGTCGGCTGCAACGTGTGGCCCGCGGCCTCTCGCGCCATTTTTACCGCGGCCAGCCGGCGCAACTCGTCATACACGAGCGGGAGTATGCCGTCGGCCGCGACCATGTCGCCGGCTTCGATGCGCCGAAGCAGCAAGGTGATCTCGCCTGCCGCCGGCCCCGTTGGGAGTGATTCTCCCTTCATGCCCGGTAGCTCATCGTTCCGCCCAGACCGGTTTTCCATGCTCGGCAAACCGAGCAGACATGAGGGGCAGATAACCGTCGCATGGGACGCTGGCATGCGAGCAGAGCCACATCGACTCAACGCTTTTCCAAATTCTTCGAGTCATCGCACCGGAATCTTGGCTGCCGATATCAACCCGCCGGTCGCGGCCGCCAAACTAGCCTCGCCGACCACCGGTTTGCCCCTACGCGCTCTACGCCCTCTGATATCCGCCCACACAGCGGGCCCGCCCTTCCCCACCTGCGCCCGCACACTTGCCCCGAACTTCCGTCGTGACCTCCGCCCACCGACGCGGCTTCTTGGCGCCTTGTCCTCGTCGTTGACCATCCACCCCATCGGTTTTCTCCGCACGCGCCAGCAGGTGAAATTCCAGGCCGGCCATCAGCCGTCGGCGGCCACGGAGGAGCGCAACGAATTGGAACTGCTCCCGGGCTGCGGCTACGAAGACGCCCTCCGCGACCTCGCCGGCTTCGAACGCATCTGGCTCCTCTGGTGGTTTCATCGCAACGAAGGTTGGCGCCCGCTCGTGTTGCCGCCCCGCGGTCCGATCCAACGCCGCGGCGTCTTCGCGACCCGTTCGCCCCATCGCCCGAATCCGCTCGGCCTTACCCCGGTGCCACTGCTCGGCATCGAGGGTCGCACCCTCCTTCTCGGCGCGTGCGACCTCGTCGACGGAACACCGATCTTCGATCTCAAGCCCTACGTGCCGTCCTTCGACGCGTTTCCCGAGTCGCGCGCCGGATGGATCGATGCAGTCGACGCCGAGATGGCCGCCCCGCCGAAATTCACCGTCGCCTTCGAACCAACCGCCGAGACCCAGGCGCGCTGGCTGCGGGAAAACTGGCACATCGATTTCCTCCCGCGCCTCACCGAACTCCTCTCGCGCGATCCTTCGCCGCACCGCACCCGCCGCATCCGCCGCCGCGGCCCCGACCGCGCCGAGATCGGCTGCGGCGCGTGGCTCGCCGTGTTTACCGTCGCCGACACCCGCGTAACCGTCCTCGCCTTCAAACCCGCCTACCCGGTCACGTTTCTTCTCCGCGAGGGCTACGAGGAAATCCCCGACCGCGACGCCCAGCTCGCCTTCCTCGCCGAGTGGCCCCCGGAGCCCGGCGCCGCCCGCGCCCCCTGACTGCGCCCCGCCCGCGAAACCGCACGCCAACGCACCGCTCGGTTACTATTCCGCTTTCCGCAAACAAGCTTGTCGTCCCCGTGAAACCGCAGCCTAGATTCGTCGTCACACCGCGACCGTCCGGCGAACCAGGGCTCCCCCACCCTGTCCCTTGCCCCTCCCGTCCCCACCCATTGCGCATGAACCCGTCCCTCCCTCCGCACCTCTGGCGTCCCACCCGCCGCGAGTTTCTCTACGTCGGTCTCCTCGGCACGGTCGGCACCACCATGGGTGACCTCTTTCGCGCTCAGGCCCACGCCGCCGACGCCAAGCTCCCCGCCGCCGCCCTCGCGAAGGCGAAATCCGTCATCAACATTTACCTGCCCGGCGGCATGTCGCACCAAGAGTCGTTCGACCCGAAGATGACCGCTCCCGTCGAATACCGCGGCCCGATGGAGGCCATCAAAACCAATCTCGATGGCGTCTACTTTTCGGAAAACCTGAAAGAGACCGCCAAGATCGCCGACAAGATCACCGTCGTCCGTTCGATGACGCACGGCGAGGCCGCCCACGAACGCGGCACGCACGCGATGTTCACCGGCTACCGGCCGAGCCCCGCGATCCAATACCCGAGCATGGGCAGCGTTGTCTCGCATGAGCTTGGCCCGCGCGCCGATCTGCCGCCCTACATTCTCATTCCCAACCAGACCACGCCCTACGCCGGCACCGGCTTTCTCGGCGCGGCGTTTGGCGCTTTCGCTCTCGGCAGTGATCCCGCCACCGACAACTACGCCGTGCGCGATCTCACCCTGCCCGGCGGCATCGACTCTGCCCGTTTCGCCGAGCGCCGCGAAATGCGCTCCGTCGTCGACGCGCACTTCAGCGCCCTCGAAAAATCCGACGCCCTCGACGGCCTGGATGCGTTCTACCAACGCGCCTACGCCATGATCAGCTCCGAGAAAGCGCGCGCCGCCTTCGACATCAAAGCCGAGCCGAAAAAGCTCCGCGACGACTATGGCCGCAACGCCGCCGGTCAGCGCATGCTCCTCGCCCGCCGCCTCGTCGAAGCCGGCGTCCGCTTCGTTTCCCTCACCTACGGAGGCTGGGATCACCACGATAACATCAAGCGCGCCAACGGCACCCAGATGCCGAATTTCGACAAAGCCTACGCCGCCCTCATCCGCGATCTCCACGAGCGCGGCCTGCTCGAATCCACGCTCGTCATCGTCAACACGGAGTTCGGTCGCACGCCAAAGATCAACGGCACCGGCGGCCGCGACCACTGGCCGAAAGTTTTCAGCATCGCCCTCGCCGGCGGCGGCGTGAAACGCGGCTACGTCCACGGCTCCTCCGACGCCACCGGCGGCGAGCCCGACGCCGATCCCGTCACCGTCGAAAACTACGCCGCCACGATTTACCACCAGATCGGCATCGACCCGCAAAAAGCGCTCATGGCTCCCGGCGGTCGCCCCCAACTGATCGTGAAAGACGGCCACGTCATCAAAGAACTTCTCGCCTGAGCCATGGCCCTCACACGCGCCGCCGGACATCACCACCAACCCCGCCGCCGTAGCCCGCTCAACCTGAGCGCGCTTGCCTTCCTCGGCGCCACCACCGCCTTCGCCGTCGCCCCCAACTTCACCGCCATCGCCCCGGCCGGCGCCCAGCGCGGCACCACTGTCGAAGTCACCTTGCGCGGCGACCGCCTCGCCGATGCGCAGGAAATCTTCTTCTACACCCCGGGACTCTCCCTCGAAAAAATCGTTTCCGCCAAAGACAAAGAGGTGAAAGCCCTCGTCGCCGTCGCCCCCGACTGCCGCCTCGGCGAACACGCCTTGCGCCTGCGCACCGCCGGCGGCGTTTCTGCGCTGCGCGTTTTCTACGTCGGCCCTTTTCCCGCCCTCGAAGAAAAAGAACCCAACAACGAATCCACCAAAGCCCAGCCCGTCGCGCTGAACACCACCGTGCACGGCACGATCGGCAACGAGGACATCGATTTCTTTTCCGTTGAGGCGAAAAAAGACCGCCGCCTCTCCGTCGAGATCGAGGGCGCCCGCCTCGGTCGCACGATGTTCGATCCGGTCATCACTGTGCAGGACGCCACCGGCCGCACCGTCGCGACCTCCGATGACACTCCGCTCCTCGGCCACGACGGCTTCGTCTCTTTCCTCGCGCCCGCCGACGGCAAATACCTGATTCAGGTCCGCGACATGACCTACGCCGGCGCCGGGCATTTCTATCGCCTGCACATCGGCGATTTCCCGCGCCCCGCCACCGCGCTCCCACTCGGCGGTCGCACCGGCGAGACGCTCGCCGCCACCTTCATCGGCGATCCCACCGGAGATTTTTCCCAATCGGTCACGCTGCCCGACGAAAAATCCGCCCGTGTCGGCGTTCCCGTTTCCCACGACGGCCTCGCGCCCTCGCCCGCGTGGTTCCGCGCCGTCGCATTTCCCAACGCCGACTCCGTCAAACCCGGCGCCACGCTCGCCGATGCCCCGCTCGTCGCGACGCCCCTGCCCTTCGCGTTCAACGGCGTGCTCGCCACCAAAGGCGACGCCGCCTTTTTCCGCTTCACGGCGAAGAAAGATCAGAACCTCGATTTCCAAGTCTTCGCGCGCCGCCTCGGTTCACCACTCGACTCCGTGCTCACCGTGCTCGACGCCAAGGGAAAATCTCTCGGCAACAACGACGATGCCGCCGGCCATCCCGACAGCGCCGTGCGCGTGCGCATCCCCGCCGACGGAATCTACGTCGTCAAAATCGTCGACCAACTCGGCCGCGGCGGCCCACGTTTCACCTACCGCGTCGAGATCGACGAAGTGCAGCCCGCCCTCGTGCTCTCGATCCCGGACACCGCTCGCTACGACAACGAGACCCGCAAGTCCCTCGTCGTCCCGCGCGGCAACCGTTTCGCCGTCCTGATGAACATCAACCGCGACACGTTCAACGGCGACCTCACGCTCCAATTCCCGACTCTGCCCGCCGGCATCACCGCACTCGCCGACACCGTCCCTGGCAGCCTCTCCGCCGTGCCCGTCGTGTTCACCGCCACCGCCGACGCCGCCCTCGCCGGCAATCTCCTCACCCCCGTCGCCCAGCCCGTCGATCCCGCCGCCGCCAAAGGCAAACCCGTCGCGTCCCGTTTCCGTCACACCGTCGATTGGGTCCGCATCCAAAACGACACCGTCTACACCAAATCCGAGGTCGGCCAAATCGCCGCCGCCGTCGTCGAGGAAGTTCCGTTCAGCGTGCGCATCGTGGAGCCCAAAGTCCCCATCGTGCAGGGCGGCGAGCAAACGCTCAGCATCATCGCGGACCGCGCCGACGGCTTCGACGAGCCCATCACCGTCAAAATGCTCTGGAACGCTCCCGGCCTCAGTTCGCTGCCCGACGTCGTGATTCCCAAGGGCGCGCACTCCATCGACTACAAAATTAACGCCACACCCAAAGCCGAAGTGCGCAAATGGCGGACCGCCGTCGTCGCCAACGCGACCGTCAAAGGCGGCGCCGCCTACGTCTCTTCGCAACTCGCCACGCTCGAAATCGCCGAACCTTTCCTCGCCGGAAAAATCGCCCTCACCAAAGTCGAACGCAGCCAAACCGTGAAGTTGGTCTGCACGCTCGAGCAAAAAGTCCCGTTCGAGGGCAGCGCGATCGCCCGCCTTGTCGGCCTCCCACCCAATGTCACGGCCGAGGACGTCGAACTCACGAAAGACAGCAAGGAAGCCGTCTTCGCCGTCGTCACCACCGGCAAAAGCCCGATCGGCACGCACAAAAACATTTTCTGCAGCGTCGTCATCACGCGCGAGTGTGAGCCCATCGCCCACGTCATCGCCTCGGGCAGCGTGCTCCGCATCGACCCCGCAAAATCCGCCACCCTCGCGGACGCCAAAAAATGAACGCTCACTTCGCCGCCGTCGTCCGCCACTTCCGGCCAAGCCTTTCGCCCGCCCTCCGCGCGCTCCGTCTCGCTCTCCCCCTCCCCCTCTCCCTCCTTCTCTCACTCTCAGCGCCCCCCGCCCACGCCGCCGCCAAGCCCGCCCTCACCGAGCTCCACGTCTACCCCGCCGACGTAAACCTGAAGACCCGCCAGGACCGCCAGACCATCGTCGTGCAGGCGACCTACGCCGACGGCGTCACGCGCGATGTCACCGGCGAGGCGAAGTATTCGATCGGCCAAAAGTCGCTCGTGAAGTTCGAAAAATTCACGTTCGCCCCGCTCGCCGATGGCCAGACGGAGCTGAAGATAAAATTTCAAAACAAGACGCTCACCGTGCCCGTGAAGGTCGAGAGCGCGACCGTTGAAGAACCGATCAGTTTCATCAAAGACGTGATGCCCGTCTTCACCAAAGCCGGCTGCAACACTGGCGGTTGCCACGGCTCCTCCCGCGGCAAAGACGGCTTCCGCCTCTCGCTTTTCGGCTACGATGCCGAGGGCGATTACCACCGCCTCACGCGCGAGGCCATCACCCGCCGCATCAATCTCGCCGTGCCCGCCGAGAGTCTGCTGCTCGAAAAATCCACGCGCAAGGTCCCGCACACCGGCGGCGAACTCTTTAAAGAGGACAGCGAGTTCTACCGCATTCTACTCACCTGGCTGAAAGCCGGCGCGCCCAAAGACCCCGCCAATGTCGCCAAGGTCGTGCGCCTCGAAATCCACCCGCGCCAGTCCGTGCTCGCAGGCGTCGGCACCGGCCAGCAGCTCAACGTGCGCGCGTTCTACTCCGATGGCTCCGACCGCGATGTGACCTCGCTCACCGCGTTCATGAGCAACAACGACGCCGCCGTAAAAGTCTCCGCTTCCGGCCAAGCCACCGCGCTCTCCCGCGGCGAAGCCTTCATCACCGCACGCTACGAGGACCAAGCGAGCGGCGTGCAAGTCCTAGCGATTCCGCAGGGCCTGAACTTCACTTGGCCCAAGGTCGCCGAACACAACTACATCGACACCCTCGTCAACGCGAAGCTCCGCAAGCTCCGCCTCGCTCCGTCCGACGTGTGCGACGACGCCACTTTCCTCCGCCGCGTCTACCTCGACATCACCGGCACGTTGCCCACGCCCACCGAGGTGAAGGCCTTCCTCGCCGACACCGCGCCCGCCAAACGCGAGGGCGTCGTCGACGCGCTGCTCGGCCGCAAAGAATTCGTCGATCTCTGGGTGATGAAGTGGGCTGAGCTGCTCCAGATCCGCAGCGCCGACCAGCAGGTGCAGATGAGCGCCAAATCAGCCCTGCAATACTTCGATTGGCTCGAGGCCCAGATTTCCCAAAACGTGCCCGTCGACGTGATGGTGAAAAATCTGCTCACCGCCACCGGCCCGAGTTTCGAGGCGCCCGCGACCAATTTCTACAAGATCGAGCGCGACACCCTGAAGCTCACCGAAAACGTCGCCCAAGCCCTCATGGGCGTGCGCCTCCAGTGCGCCCAGTGCCACAACCACCCGTTCGACCGCTGGACGATGAACGACTACTACGGCTTCGCCGCCTTCTTCGGCCAGATCGGCCGCAAGGTCGGCGAAGACCCCCGCGAGTCCATCATCTTCAATAGCGGCAGCGGCGGCGTGAAACATCCCGTCACCACTAAGGACATGCCTCCGAAATTCCTCGGCGGCGCGCTACCCGACATCCCGAAGGGCGGTGACCGCCGCGTCATCCTCGCCGAGTGGCTCACGGCTCCGGACAACCCCTACTTCGCGCGCAATCTCGCCAACATCGTCTGGGCCCAGTTCTTCGGCCGCGGCATCGTCGATCCCGTCGACGACGTGCGTGTCAGCAATCCTGCTACGAACCCAGAATTGCTCGAGCGCCTCGCCACGCAACTCGTCGCCTACCGCTATGATTTCAAGAAACTCGTCCGCGATATCGTCGTTTCCCGCACCTACCAATTGTCCTCGGTCCCCAACGCCACCAACGCCGACGACCTCGCGAATTTCTCCAAGAGCAGCGTCCGCCGCATCCGTGCCGAAGTCCTGCTCGACGCACTCAGCACCGTCACCGGCAGCACCGAAAAAATCCGCGGCCTCGCCCCCGGCGCCCGCGCCATCGAAATCGCCGACGGCCGCACGAGCACGTATTTCCTCACGACCTTCGGCCGCGCGACCCGCGAGACGCCCTGCTCGTGCGAAGTCCGCATGGAGCCGAATCTCTCGCAAGCGCTGCACCTGCTCAACGGCGACGCCGTCAACGCCAAGGTCGTCAACGGCGGTCTCGTGAAGAAGCTCCTCAAGGAGGGCCGCCCGCCGAAAGAAATCATCGACGAGCTCTACCTCCGCACGCTGAACCGCCACCCGACCGCCACCGAATCCACGAAGCTCCTCGCGTTTTTCACCGAAGAAAAAAAACCCGACATCGTCCTGAACGACCTCTTCTGGTCGCTCCTCAACGCCAAGGAATTCGTCTTCAACCACTGAGCGATGAACCCTCATTTTGTAGGAGCCTGCTTGCAGGCGATTCCGTTCCGCCGGAGCGGCGGTTTTCCAACCGCCGTCTTGTCCTTGAGCGCCGCGCTGCTCGCTTCCGTCGCCCCCGCCGCCGACGCGAAGAAGGTCACCTACGAGGACGACGTCCTCCCGATCTTCCGCGACAACTGCCTCAAGTGCCACAACCCCGACAAACTCAAGGGCGACCTCGATCTCACGTCCTTCAGTGCGGTCGTCAAAGGCGGCGGCAGCGGCGCCACGCTCAACTCCGGTGATCCCGACGGCAGCCTCCTCTTCAAATCGATCACCCACGCCGAGGAACCCGAGATGCCGCCGAAGGCAAAGCTCTCCGACAAAGAGATCGCCACCATCCGCCAGTGGATCGCCGGCGGCATGTTACAAGGCGCCAACAGCAAAGCTCTCGCCGCCAACAAACCCACCGTCGACCTCGCCCTGAAAGCCGGCGCCATCGGCAAACCCGACGGCCCGCCCCCGATGCCCGGCCCGCTTTCGCTGGAGCCGTTTGTGCGTGCCACCCGCGGCTCCGCGCTCGCCGCCCTCGCCGCGAGCCCGTGGGCGCCCGTCGTCGCACTCGCCGGACCGCATCAGATTTCGCTCTACCACACCGGCGACCTCGAATTTCTCGGCGTGCTGCCGTTTCCCGAAGGCCTGCCGTGCGACGTGAAATTCAGCCGCAACGGCAAACTCCTCCTCGCCGGCGGCGGTCGCGGCGGCCACTCCGGCCTCGTCGCCGTCTGGGATATCGCCAAGGCCGAACGCGTGATCACCATCGGCGACCAGTTCGATTCCGTGTTGGCGGCCGACATCAGTTCCGACCAGCAGTGGATCGCCCTCGGCGGCCCCGATCGCATTCTCAAAATTTATCAGACGAAAGACGGCGCCCTCGCCCACCGCCTCAAGAAACACACCGAGTGGGTCACCGCCGTCGAGTTTTCGCCCGACTCCAAGTATCTCGCCACCGGCGACCGCAACGGCGGCCTCGTCCTCTGGGAAGCCGCGAGCGGTCAGGAGATGTTCAACCTCCCCGGCCACCGCGGCGCCATCACCGCGATCACGTGGCGCAGCGATTCCGAACTCGTCGCCTCCTCGAGTGAAGACGGCACGCTGAAACTCTGGAAAGCCTCCGACGGCTCCGCGCTCCGCAGCATCAACGCCAATCCCGGCGGCTCGCTCTCAGCCCGCTTCACGCACGACGGCCGCATCGTCACCTGCGGCCGCGACAACAAAGTCCAAATCTGGGACGTGAGCGGAAAAAATCTCCTCAACCTCGCGTTCACCGGCGATCTCCCCAACCGCGTCACCTTCACCGACGACGGCAAGAAAGTCATCGGCAGCGACTGGCAGGGCAAAATCACCGTCTGGGATGCAAAGACCGGCAAGCCCGTCGGCGAATTGGAAAGCTATCCGCTCCCGGTCGTCGAACGCGTTCAGCAGGCCGCCCGGAAAGTCGCCGACCTGAAAGCAGAGTTGGCCAAAGCCGCCGCCGCGCAGGCGAAATCCGGGACCGATGCCCAGACTGCGCAGGCCGCCCACGCCCGCGCGAAGACTGCTCTCGCCGAAATAAAATCGCGGCTCACCGCCGCACAAGCGACCGAGAAACAAGCCACCCAAGCACTCGCCCAAGAGCCATCGAACGCCGCAGAAAAACAACGCCTCACCGCCGTGTCTGCGGAAATCACGGAACTCAAACAGCGGTCCGCCGCGCTGCAAAAAGAGTTCACCCTCGCCGCGCAACAAGTCGCCGCCTCCGCCAAGAAAGCCGCGGAAGCCAAGTCGCTCCACGAATCCACTCAGGCCAAGCTCACCGCCGCCGTCGCCGCTCACGCCAAGTGGCAAGCCGTGCCCCCCGCCCCAAAATCGGCCACCGGCAAACTGTCCACCCTCGACCGAGTTCCCCGCTAGGCAGGAATTTCTGTTAGCCTCGGGACAAGTCACCGAGCACGCCGGTCGCACCCATGTCCGCGTTGCCGGCGCCGGACGGCAAGCCAACGCCGTATAATCGCAGCCTCGTCGGGCGGTCGCATAGCTCGCCGGCGCGCCGCTGCGCGTGCTGTCGTGCCGCGCATACGCCACGCCCTTTTCCTAAAAGGCCGAGCGGCGAGCTATACCACCCTCCGGCCGACGCCCAACACCGCCGCGACCGGCTAGCTCAAGCCCGTATCCAGAGCATACGGAATATGCGCTCGATTTATCTCGCGCGAAGTGCCCCCGAACTCGCAGAGCCGGCCCACCGCAAGGCGTTGCGCCGCGGACAACATCACTGGTATCCGTGCAGATTGGTCGAACTCCAATAGGCAACGCTACCTCCGCGTGAATGCACTAGCCCGACGTTTGCAGCTTGGCCAAGTCCAGCTTCTTGAGCTGCTGCTTGAGAATTTTGCCGGATTTGAATTTCACCACGGCGCGCTGCGGGATGACGACCTCCGCCTCGGGTTTGTTGGGGTTTCGGCCGATGCGCTGTTTGCGCACCTGCACTTCGAGCACACCGAAATTACGCAGCTCGACATTGCGGCCGTTCGCCAAGGCCTTTTGCACGATATCGAGCGTCTGTTGCACGGTATCGACGATCTGTTTTTGCGGGAAGCCGGACTTCCGATATATCTCCAGCACGATCTCTCGTTTGGTCAGGTTGGACATTGGGGATCCTTTCACTGAAACGTTGTTAAACTGAAGCGCCTTAAACTATTTGCACCAGACCAATTGCGTCAATGATTATGACGGTTCCCGTTAACAATCCGCCGTTCCACTCGTCTCTTCCCACGTCCCGCCATGCCTGATCCTGTCGCCGTCAACTCCATGTTCGGTCGGATCGCTGCCCGCTACGATCTCGCCAATCGCCTGCTCAGCGGCGGGATGGACGTTTGGTGGCGCCGCCGCCTCGTCGCTGCAGTTCACGGTGCCCTTCCTTCCTGCGTGCTCGATTTGGCCACGGGCAGTGGCGATGTCGCCTTCGCTCTCGCCCGCAGCCTACCTACCTCGACACAGATCACTGGTATGGATTTTTGCCAGCCGATGCTCGATCAAGCCGAGGTCAAAAAAATCGCCGCCGGAGCCGGACGCTACGCCAATATCACCTTTCGCCAAGGCGATGGCCTGGCCCTCCCTCTGCCCGACGCCGGCTTCGACGCGCTTACCATATCGTTCGGTCTCCGCAACCTCGCCGACCGCCACCGCGGGCTCAGTGAAATGCACCGCGTGCTTCGCCCCGGAGGCCGGCTTTTTGTGCTCGAGTTTTCGCAACCCCAAGCCTGGTTCCGCCCCCTCTACTTTTTCTACCTCCGCAAAATACTCCCGACGATTGCGGGTTCGGTCACCGGTGATCGCGCCGCCTACGTTTACCTCAACGAGACCATCGAGCAGTTTCCTGGCCGCGCCGCCCTCGCCGACGAACTCCGCGCCGCTGGCTTCACCGCCATTCAATCCTTCGGTATGACGTTCGGCATCGTGGCGCTGCACGCAGCGTCCAAATAGCCGCTCGCCCCATTTTCGTATCCGCCTTCTTCGTATCCGCCTCCGCCAACGTCCGCGCCTCAGCTAAACGACTTCCCGCAACCGCAGGTGCTCTGCGCGTTGGGGTTCTTGATTTCGAATCCCTTGCCGTGCAGCCCGTCGTCGAAATCCACTAACGAACCCGACAAGTAGGCCAGACTGGCCGGGTCCATCAGGATCTGCACCCCTTCGCTGGCCAATTCTTCGTCGCCCTCTTTTTTTTCGTCGAACGACATGCCGTATTGGAAGCCTGAGCATCCGCCCGATTCGACGAAAACGCGCAGTCGCTTGGCCGGCGCATTCAGCTCGCTCTGCATCGAGCGGACTTGGTTCGCGGCACGGGGAGTTAAGGTGATCACATGGCAAAGTTAGAATCGCCGCCGACCCTGTCAAACGCCCGCACAGCAAATTCCACGCCGCATCCGATATGCGCACTTGCCAGTAGCACGACACCACGCTTCCAATAGTTTCGTGGCGTCCATAAAGCACATTTTCAACGAGCTCCACTACGAGATGACCCGCAAGATCGCCGAGGGCGGCATGGGTGTTGTTTACGAGGCGGTGCAGCTCGGCGCCGGCAACTTTAAGAAGGTCGTCGCGGTAAAATTGATCCGCGAGGAATACTCCGCCATCGAAGAGTTTCAGAACAATTTCATCGGCGAGGCCCGCCTCGTGGCCGACCTCATCCATACCAATATCGTCCAGACCTATCACCTCGGCCAAGTCGGCGGCCAGTATTTCATGGTGATGGAGTTCGTGAAAGGCGTGAACCTCGAGCAGTTCCTCGAGCGCCACCGCCAACTCGGCAAACCGCTCCCGATCGATCTCGCTGCCTTTATCATTTCTCGCATCGCCCGCGGACTCACTTACGCGCATACGAAGTGCGACCGCGAAAATCGCCACCTCAACATCGTCCACCGCGACATCGGCCCGAAGAATATCATGATCGCCCAAGAAGGTGACGTGAAGCTCACCGACTTCGGCATCGCGAAGGCCCTCGACCTGATGTATAATGAGGAAGGCAAAGTGATCGCCGGGAAAGACGAATATCTTTCCCCCGAACAGGCCACCTACGCCGTCACCGACGCCCGCGCCGACCTCTTCCCGCTCGGTATCGTTTTGACCGAACTGTTGCTCGGCAAAAATCTCTTCCGCTCCCACGACCGCGCCCAGTCGCGCCGCAATATTCTCTCCATGCCGATCCCGCAGTTCTCGATGCTGCGCGAAGACATCGACCCAAAGCTGGAAGCCATCATCCAACGCGCCCTCCAACGTGACCGCGACAAACGTTACCAGTCTGCCTACCAGATGATGACCGATCTGGAACTCTACCTTTACAGTGACCGCTACGGCCCCACCAACGAAAAGCTCAGCGTCTACCTCAAAGAGCTTTTCGGTATTAAAGATCCGGTCATTCCCACGCTTTCTACCCGCCCCACCACCTGAGATGAGCCCCTCGTTTTTTCATCCAGCACATGAGCGGGCACGGATTTAGTCACGAACTTCGGCAGCGCCAGACCCATTCACTGGTTCTCGCTCCGCAACTGCGGCACTCCCTGAAAATCCTTCAGGTTGCCGCACTTGATCTGCGTTCCGTCATTCAAGAGGAACTCCAGAGCAACCCCACGCTCGAGGAGCTGCCGATGGAGGGCGTCAGTCTCGACAATCCCGCCCCCGAGGATAACGCCACCGATCAGGACTCCGATTCCTCAGGCAAAGTCGGCAACGACTCCGCCGAAGCCTCGCCCGCCCCGGACGCACCCGAGGCGAAAAACGACGAAATGGATTTTTCGAAGGACAAGGAATTCGAGATCCTCGGCAAACTCGACGAAGACTGGCGCGATCACATGGCCAGCGCCGGCGGTGCCCAACCCTACACCTCCGAAGACGCCGAGAAGCGCCAACACTTCTTCGATTCCCTCGTAAGTGAGACCTCCCTTCAGGAGCACCTCATGCAGCAGGCTGAGATGACCGATCTCTCTCCGCCCGCGCTCGAAGCGATGCGCCACCTCGTCGGTGGACTCGACGACCGCGGCTTCCTCACGCAGACGCCGTCCGATGTCGCCCTGCAAGCCGCCCTCCCGCTCGACGCCGTGCAGGAAGCGCTGAAAATCCTCAAGACCTTCGACCCTCCCGGCATCGGCGCCAAAGATCTTGCCGAGTGTCTCCTCCTTCAGCTCGCCGCCAAAGGCCGCAGCGACTCACTCGCCCTGCGGATGATTCGCGATTATTTCGATCTCCTCACGCGACGCCGCATCCCCGAGCTCGCCCGTAAACTTTCCGCCGACGCCGACGACGTGCAGTCCGCCATCGAAGAAATCGGCAAACTCGACCCCGCGCCCGGCCGCAAATTCGCGGAGGATAACAACCGCGTCGTGATCGCCGATGTCACCGTCGAAAAGGACGGCGACGAGTGGAAAATCCATCTCAACAGCGACTACATCCCGCGCCTCCGCATCTCCAGCACCTACCGCGACCTCATCGCGAAAGGCACGCTTTCCAAAACCGAGCGCGACTACCTGCGTGAACGGATGCGCTCCGGAAAATTTCTCATCGACTCGATCGAACAACGCCAACGCACCATCGAGCGAATTACCCGCGAGATCATCAATGCCCAGACCGCGTTCTTCGAGAACGGCGTCGCCGATCTGAAGCCGCTCACCATGACGCAAATCGCCGACGTCGTCGGCGTGCATGAGACGACGGTGAGCCGCGCCATCGCCAACAAATACATCAAGACCCCGCACGGCGTCTTCGACTTCAAATATTTTTTCACGCCCGGTTATCAGGCCGACAGCGGCGCCTCCGTTTCGAATACCAGTGTGAAGGAGATGATCGCCGACCTCGTCGCGGGCGAAGACAAGGGCACTCCCCTCAGCGACCAAGAGATCGTCGCGAAACTTCAGGAAAAGGGCATCAAGATCGCCCGCCGCACCGTGGCCAAATACCGCGAAGAACTCGGCATCCTCCCGAGCAATCTTCGCCGCGACTACAAGTAGCCCGAGCGGCTACGCCAGCGCCAGACTCGGCTCAACGCCCAGTCCCATTTGCGCCGCGCGCTCGACTCCCGTCGTATCCGCCCACGCCGCAAACGCGATCATGCCCGCGTTGTCGCCCGTGTGCTTCGGCTGCGCCGCCAAAAACGGAATCCGCACCCGCTCGGCCTCGCTCGCCAACACCGCCCGCAGCGTCCGGTTGTTCGCCACGCCGCCCGACAACCCGAGGCTGCGAAATTTTCCGTCATCCAGCCGCAACGCCGCCCGCGTCTTCCTCGCCAGCGCGTCGATCACCGCCTGCTGATAACTCGCACACAGGTCCGGCAATTTCGCCTGCACGTCGGCCGTCGGCAGCTTCTCGATCAGATAACGCAGGCTGGTTTTCAGCCCGGAAAAACTGAAATCCAATTCGTCGCGGCGCCCGATTCCCCGCGGAAAATCAAACGCATCCGCGCGTCCGTTCGCCGCCAATTTTTCGATCACCGGCCCGCCCGGATAACCCAACCCAAGCAACTTCGCACCCTTGTCCAGCGCCTCGCCCGCCGCGTCGTCGCGTGTCGACGAGAGCACGCTCACTTTGCGCTCCGCATCGAGCGTAAAGAGCAACGTGTTCCCGCCCGAGACGATCAATCCCAAGTGAGGCAACAACGTCGCCAGCTTCGCTTCAAATTCCCCCGGCGCCTCCGCGTGCAGCGCGATGAACGGCGACCACACGTGCCCGCGCAGGTGATTCACGCCCGTCAGCGGCACCCGCCACGCCAACGCCAGAGACTTCGCCGCCGCGACACCGATTGCCAGGCACGCCGCCAACCCTGGACCGTGCGTCACACCGACCTGCGTCACCTGAGCAAAACCAACCTCGTTCCGCGCCCGTTCCAGCAGCGGTCCGAAATTCCGCAGATGCTCCCGCGTCGCGAGATCCGGCACCACGCCGCCGTGTTTTTCGTGCAACGCGATCTGGCTGTGCACCCATTCGCCGACGAGACCGCGCGCCGGGTCAAACACGGCCACCGCCGTCTCGTCGCAGGAACTTTCCAGAGCCAAAATCACTGGGAACCCGCCCGCATCGCCCGTTCGTCGAGGATGCGCACGCCCTTCAACACATCGAGAGCCGCCTGTAATTGTCGGTCGACGATCTGCTCGAAACCAAACCGTTCCTTAAACTCTTTCGGATCGGTGATGTCGGAACGCGCCTGCTGTCGCCGCAGGCGGCTGTCCTCTTCGGGGGTCATCACGACTTCCACATGCGGCTCGATCCCCTTTTCGTGGATACTCACGCCGCTCGGCGTGTAGTAACGCGCCGTCGTTAACCGCAGGCCCTCGCCATTCTTCAATTTGAAAACCGACTGCACCGAGCCTTTCCCGAACGACCGCTCGCCGACCACGACCGCTCGTCCCGTGTCTTTAAGCGCCCCCGTGACCACCTCGGCGGCACTCGCGCTGCCCGAGTTGATGAGCACCGCCACCGGAATCCCGAGCGGCGCGCCCTCACCCTCCGCCTTGTAGTCTTCGCGGTCCGTCGGCTTCCGCCCCTGCGTGTAAACGATGAGTTCGCCTTTTTTGAAAAACGGCTCCGCGACCTCGACCGCCGCATCCAGCAACCCGCCGGGATTGTTGCGCATATCGATCACGAGGCTCCGCGCACCGGCCTTGATCAGGCGGTCGAGCGCTTTGACGAACTGCTCCCCCGTGTGCTCAGAAAATTCCGTCAACTGCACGTAGCCGATGCCGTCGCCGAGCACGCGCACATCGCGCACGCTCTCGATTTTAATGACCTCCCGCACGAGGGCCAAATCCATCGTCACCTTGGTCGCCGGCCGGAACACGCCCACCAGCACCTTCGTCTTCGGCTTCCCGCGCAGCTTGCTCACGATCCCGTCGACCGACGAACTGGTGTCCACGGCGTTGCCGTCGATGCTCACAATCACGTCACCGCGCTGGATACCCGCGCGCTCTCCCGGCGACCCGGCCAGTGGCGTGATCACCACGGCCTTGCCCTGCCGCGTTTCGACTTGGATGCCGATGCCGCCGAATTCGCCGACCAGGTCCTCCTCAAACTCTTTGTTGTCTTTGGCCTCCAGAAACTCCGAGTGCGGATCGAGCGCCTCCACCATTCCGTGCAGCGCCGATCTCGCGAGTTGGTCGTAAGCCGCCGCCTTCTCGTCGACGTAACTTTCCCCCACCAACTGCATCACCTCGCGCACGTAACTCGCCGAGCGGCTCAATTCCCGATTGGGAAACAAATTCCACGCCGCCGCCACGCGCGCACCTGCCACCGTCAGCGCGATGCCGAGCACCGCGCCTGCGCCGAGGGAGAGAATCCGTTTGAACATGCGTCGCACTGTGTGCATCCGCATCGGTTTGTAAATGGGTTCGTCAGCCGCCACGCCTCCTCTCCCCGCCTCGCCTGAATTTCTCGCGGTTTTCCGCGCCCACGCCGACGCCACGGGCTCAATGACGTTCGCGCGGTTCATGGAGTTGGCGCTCTATCATCCCACCGTCGGCTACTACCGCCGCGACCGCCCGCGCGTCGGCTACGGCGCCGGCACCGACTTTTTCACCGCCAGCACCAGCGGCGCCCTCTTCGGCGAACTCGTCGTCGCCGCGTGCGTTCACCTGCTCGGTCCGCGCGCCCCCTCCGACTACACCTTCGTGGAAATCGGCGCCGAACCCGACCGCGCCATTTTGCGCGGCCTCGCCCACCCGTTCGCCGCCGCCCGCACCATCGCCGTGGGTGAATCCATCACGCTCGCCGGTCCCTGCGTCGTTTTCTCCAACGAACTTTTCGACGCCCAACCCTGCACGCGCCTCGTTTTTCGCGACCACCACTGGCGCGAACTCGGCGTGCACGTCACCGGCGAAGATCGCCTCGTCGAGGTCGAGCTCCCTTCCGATTTCAACGCGCCCGGCTCCGAAGGTTACCACTTCGACCAACCGGTCGCCGCCACCGCGCTCGCCGCGCAAATCGCCGCGCAGCCGTGGACCGGACTCTTCGTTGCCTTCGACTACGGCAAAACTCTCCGCGAACTCGCCGAAGAAACCCCCGCCGGCACCGTCCGCGCCTACTCTCGCCACACGCAGTCCAATGATCTCCTCGCCCAGCCCGGCGAACAAGATCTCACCTGCCACATCTGCTGGGATTGGCTCAGCGACGCCCTCACGCGCCACGGCTTCCACTCGCCTCAGCTCCAATCGCAGGAAAGTTTTTTCATCCGGCACGCCGCCGACTTTATTGCCGCCACCTCCACCGCGGAGGCCGGGCGCTTCAGCCAGCGCAAGCTCTCCCTGCTGCAGCTGCTTTCGCCCGCGCATCTCGGGCAAAAATTCCAAGTGCTCCACGCGCTCCGCCCCTGACTATTCCCCCTCGTCGCGGACGTCCCCGTTTTCGCGACTTGCGCACCACCGACGTTGCCGTTGCCTGTTCCTCCCGTGTCGTCCGCCGATAAAAATTTCGTCCATCTCCACGTCCATTCGGACTACAGCCTCCTTGACGGCGCCTGCCGCATCGACCGCCTCATGGACCGCGCCGCCGAGCTCGGCATGAAAGCCCTCGCGCTCACCGACCACGGCAATCTTTACGGCACGATCGAGTTCTACAACCAGGCCAAGTCCAAAGGCATCAAACCCCTCGTCGGCTGCGAACTCTACCTCGTCGAAACTTCCCGCCTCGAGAAACACGGCCGCTCCGACGACGACGGTAAAAGCATCTTCCACCTCGGCCTCCTCGCGCAAAATCTCACCGGCTACCAGAACCTCCTCAAGCTCGTCTCCGACGCCCACCTCAAGGGGTTCTACTACAAACCGCGCACCGACCTCGACACGCTCGCGAAGTATGCCGGCGGCCTCATCGGTTTCACCGGCTGTCTCGCCTCCCTCGTGCCCCAGCACCTCCTCCACGACCGCTACGAGGAAGCGCAGAAAGCCTGCGGTCGCTTCGTCGAAATTTTCGGCCGCGAAAACTACTTCGTCGAGATCCAGGACCACGGCATCCCCGAGCAGCTCAAAATCATCCCCGGCCTCCTCAAACTCGCCGAAGAGTTCAACCTGAAGGTCATCGCGACGAACGACGTTCACTACGTCCGCAAGAACGACTCCGGCCCGCACGACGCCATGCTCTGCATTCAGACCGGCGCGAAAATCGACGAGGAGAAACGCATGCGTTTCACCGGCCAAGAGTTCTACCTGAAGTCGCGCGACGAGATGGAGAAACTCTTCCTCGAAGTTCCGGAATCCATCACGAACACCCAGCTCGTCGCCGAGATGTGCGACCTCGCGATCCCATTTCCGAAGGGCAGCGAGCGGTATCCAAAATACCCTCTCACGCCCGAGATCATCTCCCGCACCGATCGCGCCGGCTACCTTCGCGAACTCTGCCATCTCGGCCTTATCAACCGCTACGGCCTCGACGCCGCCGCGCCCGAAAAATTCGCCGACCAAGCCCTCGCCAAAACCCTCTTCGAGCGCGTCGACTACGAGCTCAGCATCATCGGCAAGACCGGTTTCATCGACTACTTCCTCGTCGTCTGGGATTTCATCGACTGGGCCCGCAAACAAAACATCCCCGTCGGCCCCGGACGCGGCTCCGGCGCCGGCTGTATCGTCGCGTATCTCCTCGGCATCACGAATCTCGACCCGCTCCGTTTCAAACTGCTCTTCGAGCGCTTCCTGAATCCCGAACGCGTTTCCCCCCCCGACTTCGATATCGATTTCTGCATGCGCCGCCGCGGCGAGGTCATCGACTACGTCCGCAAGAAATACGGCAACGACTGCGTCGCGAACATCATCACCTACGGCACCCTCGGCGCGAAGATGGTCATCCGCGACATCTCGCGCGTTCACAATCTCCCCTACGCCGACGCCGACCGTCTCGCAAAGATGATCCCCGACGAGCTGAACATCACGCTTGAGTCCGCCCGCGAGAAATCCGAGGAGCTCCGCAACGAGGTCTCGCGCAATCCCGTCGCCAAAAAAATCTTCGATCAGGCCCTCGTCCTCGAAGGCATGGTCCGCAACACCGGCAAACACGCCGCCGGCATCATCATCACCGACCGCCCGCTCGACGAATTCGTCCCGCTCACCGAGCAGGAAGGCGACGTCACGGTGCAGTTCGACATGAACGCCGTCGGCAAGCTCGGCTTGCTGAAGATGGACTTCCTCGGCTTGAAGACGCTCACCGTCATCGCCGACGCCGTCGAAAATATCCGCCGCACCGCCGATCCGAAATTCGACATCGAGACCATCTCGCTCGAAGACGCCAAGACCTTCGCCCTCCTCAACTCCGGCCGCACCACCGGCGTGTTTCAGTTGGAGTCCGGCGGTATGCAAAACCTCTGCCGGCAGATCGGTCTTTCCTCCATCGACGAAATCGTCGCCCTCATCGCCCTCTACCGCCCTGGTCCCATGGAGTGGATACCGGACTACGTGCGCGGCAAAAAAGATCCCGCCACCGTCACCTACCCGCACAAACTCCTCGAGGAAGTCTGCCGCGAAACCTACGGCATCATGGTCTACCAGGAGCAGGTCATGGAGGCCGCGAAAGTCATCGCCGGCTACTCCCTCGGCGGCGCCGACATGCTCCGCCGCGCCATGGGTAAAAAGGACGAAAAGGCCATGGCCGCCGAGCGCGTGAAATTCGTCGAAGGCGCAAAACGCGTGAACAACATCGAGGCCAAGATCGCCGATTCGATTTTCGACATCCTCAACAAATTCGCCGGCTACGGTTTCAACAAATCCCACTCCGCCGCCTACGCGATCCTCAGCTACCAAACCGGGTATCTGAAAGCCAACTACCCGGTGCAATTCATGGCCGCCATGCTCAGCTCCGAGTTGGGCAACTCCGAAAAAGTCTCCCACTTCGTCGCCGAGTGCGAGGCGATGGGCCTCAAGGTCCTCGGCCCCGACGTGAACGAATCCCGCGAGATGTTCACTCCCGTCGCCGACAAAATCCGCTTCGGCCTCGCCGGCGTGAAAGGCGTCGGCGAACTCGCTGCGCAAAAAATCATCGCCGAGCGCGACGCCAACGGCCCCTTCAAAGACTTCGATTCCATGGTCTCCCGCGTCGACGGCCGCGCCATCAATAAACGCGTCCTTGAACATCTTTCGAAAACCGGCGCCTTCGATTTCAGCGGCGCCTCGCGCAAAAAACTCTTCGAGGGCATCGACGCCGCCATGTCCGCCGTCGCCTCGAACGCCCGCGACAAAGCCGCCGGCCAGAACACCTTCCTCGACATGCTCGCCGAGGAAGCCCCGAAGAAAAAAACCGTCGCCGCCGCCCCCGTCCAACGCGCCGGTCAGGCCGCCGCGCTCACCGAGTCGAGCGACGATTTTACCTCGGCCGAACGCCTCGTCTTCGAAAAAGAACTCCTCGGCTTCTACGTCAGCGGCCATCCGATGAACGTCTACGCCGGCCTCTCCGACGCCCTCGATTCCTACCCGATCGAAGCCCTCCTCCTTCAACCCGACCGCACCGAATTCCGCCTCGGCGGCATCGTCAGCAACATCGCGAAACGTCTTTCGAAAAAAGACAACCGCCCGTGGGCCTCGTTCACGCTCGCGACGAAGACAGCCTCCGTCGCGCTCAACATGTTTGCCGACGGTTTCGCGAACTACGGCACGCTCCTCACCGAGAACGCCACCATCGTCGTCCTCGGCAACATCATCGTCGGCACCGAAGGCCCGCGCATCAACGTCAAGGAAGCCTCCGCCCTCGACGGCTACGTGTGCTCCAACGTTCGCAAGGTCACCTGGCTCCTCCACCCCGCGCATCCCGAACTGACCGGCTTTTTGCGTCTGCTCCGCGACACACTCAACAAACAGAGCGGCGATACCCGCGTGGAATTTGGTTTCCTCTTCGAAGACCGCGTCGCCTCCATCGGCGAAGTCAGCGGCGCCCTCTCCTGGAAACTCAACGCACCCGCCTTCCAAGCTCTCCGCGCCCACCCGGCGGTCGCCGGCGTGCAGATCGAGACCAAGCGGCTCGAGTTAAAACAGGACCGCAAGTGGTCGAAGCGCGCCTGAGCCTACATTGCTCCTTCGCTCTGCGTCGGCTTCGCCAGACTCTGCCGTTTGAACGTCGCCGGTAAAAACACCCGGAACGTCGCGCCCTGCCCCGCTTGGCTCTCGACCTCCACGGCGCCGCCGTGCCCCGTCACGATACCGTGCACCGAGGAGAGCCCCAATCCCGACCCACGCCCGATTTCCTTCGTGGTGAAAAAGGGGTCGAAAATCCGCCCGATCACCTCGGGGGCGATCCCCGTCCCGGTGTCCACGATCGTCACCACGACACAGGGTCCGCCTTTGCCCCACGGATTCGACGTCGTCGCCCGCGGTGACTGCCGGGTATTCTCCGCGCGCAGAGTGAGGGTTCCGCCCTGGGGCATCGCTTCGCAAGCGTTGGTGCAGAGGCTCGCGAGGATTTGCCTGATCTGCGCCGCGTCCGCCTTGATTGGCCACAGCTCTGCCTCCGCGTTTTCAACCACCGCAATTTTACCCACGTTTTTCTCCCGCACCGTCCGCGCTGCTTCCCGGACCAACTCCGCCACGTCCACCGCCGTGCGCTCCTGCGCGAGACTGCGGCTGAACACGAGCAACTGCCGGACGATCGCCGCCCCCCGCCTCGCGCCCGCTTCCACTCCCGCCAGAAGTTCGCGGTCGCGCGGATCGGTCAGTTTCCGGTGAAACACTCCGGTCACCATCAGCATCGGCGTGAGGATATTGTTGAGATCGTGTGCCACGCCCCCCGCGAGTGTCGCCACCGATTCCAGTCGCTGGGTGTGCAGGAGTCGCGCCTCCAATTCTTTTCGCTGCGTGATATCCTTATGCGTGCCGAGCATGCGCAGCGGTTTTCCCTCACTGTCATGCTCCACAATTTTCCCGATCGAACGGATCCACTTCCACTCTCCCGAAGCTACCTTGCGCCGGTATTCAAACGTGCGGCTTTGGCCACTCGCCACGCAGTCGCCATACGCGGCGGCGACCCCGGCGCGGTCGTCGGCATGCACGCCCGCCAACCATTCCTGTGCCGAGACCGCATAATCGACCGCCTCGCGACCGATGATGCGTGCATACTCCGCACTCGCCCGGCCCACCCCGGTTTGCACGTTGATATCGAACCAGCCTTGGTTCGACGCCTCCAGCGCCAGCCGCAGCCGCTCCTCTTCCACCCGCAGTGCCTCGGCCGCCTGCACTCGGCCCGAAATATCCCGCGTCGCGGAGATCAGTCGCTGCTCTCCGCCGATCACACCCGCCCGCAACGACACCTCCGCCCAAAACAACTCTCCGTTCGTCCGCCGGCTCCTCCACACAAACACCTGCGGCCCCTGTTCGATGGCCAACCGCGTCTTTTCCTCGGATTCGATTTTTGAATACGGACTCGTCCCGAGGCTGAGTTCGTCGATCGAGAGCCGGTCGAGCGCGGCACGGTCTCCGCCAAACATCGCGCACATCTGCTCGTTGGCGTCGATCAACCGGCCTTCGCGATCGCGGATCGCCAGCGCCTCGCTCGTGGCGTTGAAAATCTCCCGGTAGTTGCGCTCGCTGGACGCGAGCTGCGCCGCGGTCGCGCTCAACCGCTCGCGCTCGTGCTCATAGGCCGACATCACCAGCCGCATGATCGCTGCCACGGCGAGACAACTGCAAAGCGCCCCCGTGATCAAATCCAGCCATCGGTCCGTCGACGTGGAAAACGGCACCAACAACTGCGGAAACTGCGCCTCGACCACCAGCAGTGCGCAGAAATCGAGCGCGATTGCCGCCGTCAACAACCGCCGTGCCCGACCGCGAAAAACCACCAAGGGATACAGCAGCGTCGGAAAAAAATAATACGGAACGCTTCCCGCCGAGCCGGCGTTGTAAAACCACGCCGGGTTTAGCGCCAGGACGAAGAACACGATCAGCCCATAGCGCAGATGCCTTCCCCGCAGCGAAGCCCAGTAGCAAAAACCGGCGAACACCCCCATCAACGCAACCACCAGATTGATCACGCCCGGCATGTTCTGCAGCAGGTTCATCGGCAGCACGATTCCGAGGCACAACCCGCACATCGTCGCACAAAACATCCGAAACAACCTCACCTGCAATCCGACCGAGTCGTCGCGCAGCATCGTTTTTACCTGTTGCCTGATACGATTCCACATGGGATCGCGGACTATCGCTCCCCGGCCCCACGACGCCAAGTCCCGATCTTCGGCCGCGGAAAATGCATCGCCCTCGCCCCCGGCACACTCTGTAATCCGCTTTCCCGCATGCCCGACCAAGCCATCCTCAACCACGCCGCGCAGATCATCGCCGCCGTCAATGCCGACCAGCGCGCCGATACCGCACTCCGTTTCTACTTCGAAGGGCACCGCTATCTGCAGCCCCCGGCCAAACGCCTGATCAGCCACACCGTCTTCGTCTACTACCGCTGGTTTTCGTGGCTCGATCCGAAAGACTCGCCCCAGAAGCGCCTCGAACACGCCCTTTCCATGCACGAGCGCTTCACGGCCGATCCCAAAACCGTGAAAGGCGAAACCCTCGCCGCCCGCGCCGTGCCCGCTTGGCTCGCCTCCGAGATGGAGCTTCCGCACGACTACCTGCGCCAGCTCCAACGCGACCCCGCCCTCTGGCTGCGCGCCCGCCCCGGCCAGCGCGACGCCCTCGCCAAATCCCTCTTCGCCTGCGAGCCGAGCGACCGCGCTCCCGACGCCCTCCGCTTCACCGGCGTGCAAGATCTCTTCAAAACGGAGCAGTTCAAAACCGGCGAGTTCGAGATTCAGGATCTCGCCTCTCAACTCGTCGGCGTCGCCGCCGCTCCCCAACCCGGCGAGACGTGGTGGGACACCTGCGCCGGCGAAGGCGGCAAGACGCTCCACCTCTGCGATCAGATGAAAAACAAGGGCGTCGTCTGGGCCACCGACCGCAACGAACGCCGCATCGACACCCTCAAGCGTCGCGCCGCCCGCGCGAAACTTTTCAACTACCGCACCGATTTCTGGGACGGCGGCACCCGCCTCCCCTCGAAAACTAAATTCGACGGCATCTTGATCGACGCCCCCTGCAGCGGCGTCGGCACGTGGCAGCGCAATCCCCACGCCCGCTGGACAACCACTCCAGACGATGTCCGCGAGCTCGCCGCCACCCAGCTCGCCCTACTCCACAACGTCGTCGTCGCCCTCAAACCCGGCGGTCGCCTCATCTACTCGGTCTGCACGCTCACCCGCAGCGAGACCACCGCCGTCGCCGACGCCTTCACCGCCGCCCACCCCGAACTGGAACCTCTGCCGCTCGCAGCTCTCAACTCCCCTCTCTCCGCCCTTACGCTCTGGCCCCACGAGCTCAACGCCAACGGCATGTTCATCGCCGCGTGGAAGCAGAAAAAATAACCGCCGCCACCGTCCGCGCCGATTTCAACGACCTCGTCGCGGTCATTCACTACACCCGCGCCGCGCACGAGCTCGGCCTCTGGGCTTCGGAACGCAAACTGATCGAGCGCTTCTTCCCCGACCAATCCGCTCCGCTCCTCGAGGCCGGTTGCGGTGCCGGCCGCGTGAGCATCGCGCTGTGGACGCTTGGCTATCGTCACCTCACCGCCTTCGACTTCGCCGCCGAGCTCGTCGATCAAGCCCGCAGCCTCGCCGCCGAACGCGGCGCCGACACCGGCCCCCACGCCGTCCGCCTCCTCCACGCCGACGCGACGACCCTCACCACGTGTAACCTATTGGGTTACACGCCCGCCCCTCGTGGGTCGCGGCGCAAACCGCCCCCGGCGCCGTTTGCGGGAGCTCTCTTTCTCTTCAACGGCCTGATGCAAATCCCCGGCCGCGATCAGCGCCGCGCCGCCCTCCGCGAGCTCCACGCCGTCTGCACGCCTGGCGCTCCGCTGCTCTTCACGACGCACGATCGCAACGCCTCGCCCACCGAACGTGCCCTCTGGCGCCTCGAAAAACTTCGGTGGCAAGCCGGCACGCAGGACCCGCGGCTCGTCGAATTTGGCGACCGTTACTTCGATGAAGACGGCGTCGGCCGCACCTTCATGCACTTGCCCGATCGCCCCGAAATCCTCGCCGACCTCGCCGCCACCGGCTGGACCCACGAATTCGATGCCCTGCGCAAATCCATCGCGAAAGAGTCCCGCGCCGTTCTCGATTTCTCCGACGAATGCCGCTTCTGGGTCGCCCGAAAGTAGCTCCGGCCTCGCTCCACTCGCTCCCGTCCCGGCCCGCACGATCTTCCCGCCATCCTTCGGCGCCACGGCCTCACTCCGTCGGTCGTTTTTCCGCACCTGCTAAGGAATCCTGCGCATTCCCTGTCGTCTCCGGACAGCAGACTTGCCCCGTCCCCACGCCGCCCTAGCTTCGCCACCTCATGTTTGCCGGACTAACAGATCGAACGTGGCTCTGGGCCGCCGCGGCGTTTTACCTCGCCGGGTTTTTGCTTGGCACCGTTTCCCTGTTGCGCGGCGGCCGTCCTTCCGGCGCCGGCATGTATGTCCTCATCGCTGCTGGCTACGTCCTCCAGCTGATCGGCCTCGGCCTCCGCGGTCGTGCCGTCGGCGGCTGCCCGCTGGGCAACAATCTGGAAATTTATCAGTTCACTGCGTGGTCGGCCATCACGCTCTACCTCGTGATCGGCGTCACGTTTCGCACGAGCCTCCTCGGCTACTTCACGGCGTGTCTCGCCGCCGCGCTCACCTTGGTTTCGCTCTCCATCCCCGCGTGGGACCCCGCCCTGCGCATCCGCATTTTTGGTGGCAACCAATGGATCGAGCTCCATGCCGCCCTCGCAGTTTTCAGCTACGGCGTGTTCGGACTGCTCGCGCTCACCTCGATCATGTTCCTCGCGCGCAACCATTCGCTGAAATCCAAAAAGCTCGGCGGCTGGGTGTCCTTTCTCCCCTCGATCATCGACCTCGACCACATCGGCCTACGCCTGCTCGGCATGGGCGTCGCCATCCTCGCGACCGCCTTGAGCGTCGGCTCGGTCTACTGGATCCGCGACACCGCGAGCGCCAACCTCTTCAAGATCCTCTGCACCGCCGCCGTCTGGACCGCCTACGCCTTCGCGCTGGGCCTGCGCCTCGACGGTCGTCTTCTGGGTCGGCGGTTTGCGTGGACCTGTCTCATCCTGTTCCCCGTCGCCCTGCTCTCCCTCCAAGTCGTCAACCTCACGCGCCCGCACTCGCCGCGCCCGTTGACCTCCAAGCCCGCTGCCCACCCATGAGCGCCGACGGATTTTTTGTCATCGGCGCGACTCACCACCGCGCGCCCATCGAGGTGCGGGAGAAACTTTCCCTCGCCGCCGCGACCGCCGAGTCCTTGCGCACCGAGCTGCCGCAGATGGCCGGCCTGCACGAATTCGCGATGCTCAACACCTGCAACCGCATCGAGTTTTACGGCGTCGCGTCCGACCCCGAAGTCGTCGGCAAGGTCACCGCGGCATTTTGCTCGAAACAAAATTTCGACCACGAGACCTTCGGTAAAATCTGTCTACGCCTCCACGGCCACCACGCCGTGCAGCACTTGGTCTCAGTCGCCGCCGGCCTCGATTCGCAGATGCTCGGTGAGACGGAAATTTTCGGGCAGATCAAAGACGCCTACGCTATCGCCCAAGAGCGCCGCTCCACCGGCCGCGTCTTAAACCGCCTTTTTCAAAAAGGTTTTCAGGCCGCGAAACACGTCCGCACGCAGACCGCAATCACCGAGGGCCAGGTGAGCATCGCCAACGTCGCCGTCGACCTCGCCCTCACCATTTTCGGTAGTCTCGCCCAAACGCGCATTCTCCTCCTCGGCGCCGGCGACATCGGCGAAAAAACCGCCAAAGCCTTCCAGAGCCGCGGCGCCGCCGCTCTGACCGTCGCCAGCCGCCGCCTGGAGCACGCGATGGAATTGGCGACCTCACTCGGCGCGAGCGCCATGCCCTTCGAACAGACTAGCGCGCGTCTCTCCGAATTCGACGTCGTGGTGTGCGCCACCGCCGCGCCGACCGCCGTCGTCGCCCACGCCGCCGCCGAAGCCGCCATCCGCAAACGCCCCGTCCGCCCGCTCTTCTTCATCGATCTCGCCCTCCCCCGCGACGTCGAGCCGTCCGTTTCGACCCTCGACAACGTCTTCGTCTACAACCTCGACGACCTCGCCAAGATCGCCGAGAGCAACCGCGCCGCGCGCGAAGTCGAACTCGTCAAGGCCCGTGCCATCGTCGCCGAAAAAGCCGCGGCCCTCTGGCAACAGGTCGAACCCCACGTCGCCGCCCTGCGCGGCACCGCTCGTGAGGCGTTCGCCGGCTCCCTCGAATCAGCCCCGCGCGCCCCCACCGGCTCCTGACGCGCCGACCGGTTCGCGCCCCTCGCCCTTCCCGGCCGACACGACTCGGCCCCCCGCCAAAGGATTCTATTGCGCGTGCGCTCCGTGCCGACGTTACATCTCGCATGGCGCCCACCGCCCCAAGAACACCTTCGATTTTCAACGCTTGGACCCCATTTGTGGCGGGCTGTCTCCTCGTGGTAGCCACGTTTGCGGCCTACCATAACAGTTTCTCCGGACCGCTCGTTTACGACGATATCGCCGCCATCAAAGAGAACCCCACGATTCTGGATCTCTCGCGAATTTCGGATGTTTTGACCCCGCCCAGCGACAGCGGGATCACCGTCAACGGCCGCCCGCTGATCAACCTCTCGCTGGCGATCAACTACGCCATCGGCGGCACGGAGGTCGCCGGTTACCACGTGCTGAACTTGGTGATCCACGTTCTGGGCGCCCTCGTGTTTTTCGGAATTTTGCGACGGTCGCTCGAGTTGCCGGTGCTGCGCGCACGTTTCGGCAGCGGTCCCGGCGCCACGTCCCTCGCCTTTTGCACCGCCCTCCTCTGGGCGGTCCATCCCCTGCAAACCGAGTCGGTCACCTACATCATCCAACGGGCGGAATCCCTGGTCGGCCTGTTTTACCTGCTCACTCTTTACCTCTTCATTCGGTCGACGCAGAGCGCCCGCCCGATCATTTGGCAGTCGCTGGCGGTGCTGGCGTGCCTCCTCGGCATGGCGAGCAAGGAGGTCATGGCATCCGCGCCCTTGTTGGTATTCGTCTTTGATCGGGCTTTCGTCAGCGGCACGTTTCGCGACGCGTGGCGCCGCCACGGAAAGTTCTACGTCGCGCTCGCCGCGACGTGGTTGTTGCTCGGATATTTGGTCGCCGGCACCGGCAATCGCGGCGGCACCGCCGGATTCGGAGCCGGAGGCGTTTCCAGTTGGCACTACGCGCTCACCTCGGCCTACGCACTCGGCAAATACCTCAAACTCACCGTGTGGCCCGATCCCCTGGTCTTCGACTACGGTGTCGGCTTGAAACGGGAACTGCTCCCGGTTTTGCCCCAGGGCCTGCTCATCGTCACTTTGGTCGTGGCCACGGCCTACGCGCTCTGGAAACGGCCGATCCTCGGATTCCTCGGCTTGTGGTGCTTCGCCATTCTCGGACCCAGTTCGAGTTTCATTCCGGTCGCCAGCGAGCCGATGGCGGAACACCGCATGTATCTGCCGCTGGCCGGTCTGCTCGCCCTCGCCGTGTTCGGGCTGACCGCCGTCGCCGGCAAACGCTGCCTGCTGGGGTTCGCGGCGCTCGCCGTCGTCGCCGGCGGCCTGACGATTCGTCGCAATCAGGACTACCGCGATGAACTCGTGCTCTGGCGCGACACCCAGACCAAATATCCCACCTGCGAACGCGCCCACAACAACGTTGGCGAAATCCTCTTCCGTCAGGAAAAATTCGCGGAGGCCATCGCGTGTTTCCGCGAAGCCGTGCGGCTTAATCCCACCTACACCGACGCGATCATCAACCTCGGCAACAGTCTCACTCAACGGGGCCAAGCCGCCGACGCCGTGGCGCATCTTGAGTTGGCCCTGCGTCTCCGTCCTGGCTTTGCCGATACCTACAACAATCTCGGCAACGCCTACTATCAATTGGGCCGCAACGACGATGCCATCGCCAGCTTCCGCGAGGCCATCCGGCTCAAGCCCACCCTCGCCGGAGCCTACAACAATCTCGGCGTGGTGCTCACCGAGACTGGCCGCGCCGCCGAGGCGTTGCCGCTCTACGAAAAAGCATTGTCCCTGAAAGAAAACTACTCCGACGCCCACTACAATTTCGGCAACGCGCTGACCCAAACCGGCCGCCTTCCCGATGCGATCAAACAATTCCGCGCCGCTCTCCTGCTCGACCCCACGCACGCCGAAGCCCACAACAATCTCGGCGGTGTTCTTTTCCGCGAAGGCAAATTGGTCGAGGCCAAGGCCCACTACGAGATCGCCGTCCGGCTGAAGCCCACCTACGCCGACGCCCAAAACAACCTCGGCGTTTCTCTGTTCCAGGAGGGCAAGCTGGCGGAGTCGCTGACCCATTTTGAGGAGGCCGTGAAAAACAAGGCCGACTACAAAGACGCGCGCGTGAATCTCGCCGAGGTTCACAACAACCTCGGCGCAAAGGTCTTTTCCCAAGGCTCGCTCAAGGAGGCGCAAACTCATTTCGAGGCCGCCTTGGCCGTCGTTCCCCACCACGCCGGCGCGCACAACAACCTCGGCGTCGTGCTATGGCGGCAGGGCGACCTGACCCGAGCCCTGCCGCATCTCGAAGAAGCCGTCAGATTGAAGCCCGATTTTCAGGACGCCGTCCGCGGCCTCGCGGGCCTGCGCGAGCAACTCCGCAAAGCCAACTGACACCGGCGTCCGTTCATTTTCGAATCGGTTCTCCGCCACGGCCGGCGTCCCACCCGCGGGTTTGCGTCAAATCATCAACCGACCTTGAGCATCCTCGGTCTGTGCCAACCCGCATTCACCGCTCCATCTGGCCGTCCGGGTGCTCCCGTCCGCCCTACTTGCCCAGCGCCGTCCTCGCCCGCTCAAACGCCGCCGAGAGCTCTTCGGTCTTCATCGGTTTCGAAACGTAGTCGTCCATCCCGGCGGCCAAGCACAGTTCGCGATCGCCCTGCATCGCATTCGCCGTAATCGCGATAATCCACGGACGGTCGCCCCTCCGCGGCAACGACGCCGTGATCTGCCGGGCCGCCTCCAAGCCGTCCATCTCGGGCATTTGCACATCCATCAGCACGAAATCGTAGCGTTGCCGTTTCACGGCGGCGATCGCCTCGTGACCGTTCGCCGCCACATCGGCGCGGTAGCCGAGTTTGGCGAGCATCAGCAGCGCGACCTTCTGGTTCACCACATTGTCCTCCGCGAGGAGCACCGTCTCGGTCCGCGAGGCCGCCGCCGCCGCCGCGACGACAAACGGATGCGATGTCACCGGGCGCACCTCGGCCACCTCGGTCTTGAACAACCCCGCCAGCACATCGAAGAGCTGCGCCGGTTTCGCCGGTTTCGTCAGAAACGCCGCAAACAGTTTCGCCTCCGCCGCGATGTCGCGCTCCCCGAGCGAGGAGAGCATCACGAGCGGCATTTCGATCTCCGATCGCAGCTTTCGAACCTCGCGGGCCAGCGTCACGCCGTCCATCTCCGGCATGTGCATGTCGAGCACCGCCACATCGAAGAGCTGTCCCTCCCGTAGCCATATAAGCACATCCGCTGGCGTCGCCGCCGCCCGTGCTTCCATCCCCCAATTCGCGGCCACATCGGTGAGGATGCGCCGGTTCGTCGCATTGTCGTCGACGATGAGCAGACGGCGTCCCGCGAGGTGCGAATTGCCCGGCGACAACCAGGGCCGGGGCTTGGCCGCGCACGCTTCGGCCACCACCGTGAAGTGAAACGTCGAGCCCCGCCCCAGCGTGCTCTCGACCCACATCGTGCCGCCCATCAACTCCGCGAGCCGTTTGCTGATCACGAGCCCCAGCCCCGTGCCGCCGAACTTGCGCGTCGTCGACGCGTCGACCTGTGAAAACGATTGGAACAACCGCGCCATCCCGTCCGGCGCGATACCTATTCCCGTGTCCCGCACGGCAAACACCAACGCCACCCGCCCGTCCTCGCGCGGCTCCGCGCCCACCGAAAGCATGACCTCGCCGGCCGCCGTAAATTTCACGGCGTTGCCGAGCAGGTTGACCAAAATTTGCCGCAGTCGCGTCGAGTCGCCGCGCACGCTGCCCGGCACGCCATCCGCCACCTCGTAGAGCAGATCGAGACCCTTTTCCGTGACGCGCGGCGCGAGCAGATCCAGCGCACCCTCGACACATTCGCGCACGGCAAATTCCGCCTGCTCGAGTTCGAGTCGCCCCGACTCGATCTTCGAAAAATCCAGAATGTCGTTAATGATCGTCAGCAGCGAATCGCCGCTGTTCCGGATGGTCTCGACGTAGTCGTGTTGCTCCGGCGTCAGCTTCGAATCGAGCAGCAACGACGTCATCCCGATCACCCCGTTCATGGGCGTGCGGATTTCGTGGCTCATCATCGCGAGGAACTGGCTCTTCGCGAGATTCGCCGACTCCGCGGCTTCTTTCGCCTTCTGCAATTCCGCCTCTTGCCGTTTGAGTTCCGTGATGTCGACGAGGGCGTTGAGCTCGGTCAGCCGGTTGTCCGCTCCCTTGAAAATCCGGCGGATCAGCCGCACCCACACCGTCTCCCCGTCCGCGTGGAGATAGCGTTTGTCCATCGTGAACGCATCGATCTCCCCGCGCATCAACCGCCCGACCAACACCTCCTGCCGCGCCCGATCTTCGGGGTGGGTTTGCAGCTGATAAATCCCCGGCTGCGTGGCGTCCGCCGGCTTGACGCCTGTGAGCCGCGCGTGCTCCCCGTTGACGATCCGCGTGTCGTCGCGCCCCGGCACCGCCCACGAAAGCCCGACCGGCACCGATTCGAAAATAAAGCGGAACTGCGCCTCTTTCACCGCCAACTCGCCCTGGGCGCGCTTCAGATCCGTGATGTCCATCACGGTCGAGAGGAACTCCACACTGCCGTCCGGATACACGCGCCGCTGCATCGTGAACACCACCCACACCGTGGAGCCGTCGGACCGCACGTAGCGTTTGTCCATCGCCACCGCGGAGACTTTGCCCTGCCTCAGAGGGCCGAATATTTCCCGTTGCCGCGCGCGATCGTCGGGATGCGTGATCTTCTCGAAAATCTCCGGCTCGTCCAACTGCTCGCGGGTGAGGCCGCACAGGCGGAGATGTGCGTCGTTGATCAGGCGCTCCTGCGTCCCGTCCGGCAACACCCGCCGCCACGAGACGCCAAAGGGCGCCGCCTCAAAAATGAACCGAAACTGCGCCTCGGTGCGCGCCGTTTTTTCCTGCGCTTCCCGCAGCCCCGTGATGTCCACCACCGTCGAGAGTTCCTCATAGCCGCCGTCGACCAGCAACCGACGCTGTTGCGTGAGCACCACCCAAACTACGCTCCCGTCGCGTCGCAGGTAGCGTTTCTCCAGCGAAAACTGGTCGATCTCGCCTGCGGTCAGCCGCGCGTAAAGTTCCTGCTGTTTCGCATACTCCGCGGGGTCGCTCAACGTCTTGAAGATTCCCGGTTGCACAAACTCCTCCCGCGTCAGTCCCGTCACTTGGAGATGGGCGTCGTTCACGCGCCGCACTGTCGTGCCGTCCGCCCGCGTCATGCGCCAATAGATCCCGATCGGCGCGCGTTCGAAGATAAACCGGAACTGCGCCTCCGCCCGCGCCAACTCGTCTTGGATACGTTTCCGCTCCGTCACATCCAACTGCAACGCCATGAATCCCGAGATTGTGCCGTCCCCGGCGCGAATGCATTGGATGTCGATCTCCACCCAGATCGCCCGCCCGTCCTTCGTGTAGTTGAGAACCTCGCCGCGGAACGCCATCCCCGCGGTGCAGGTCGTCTGCATCGCTTCCAACGTCTCGCGCTTCGTCTCCGGCCCTGTGAGAAATTCACCCGGCCGGCGTCCTTTGACCTCGTCCAGCGTGTAGCCGAAGAAGCGCGTAAAGCTCTCGTTTACCCACTCGATGCGCCAGTCTGCATCCGTGAGCACGACGACATTCGCCGTGCGGCTCGCCACCATCGCGAGCCGCCGCGCCTCGGCCTCGGCCGATCGCATCCCGGCCGTCATCCGGTCGGCGAGCAGCAGTGCGCGCACCCGCGAGTTCACCAGCGCCCACGTGAAGCCGGCCCCGAGCAAACTCACGAACACGCTCCCGCCCAGCAACACCCACGCAAGCCACTCGTTGCCCCGCTCGTGGAACACCGGACTCGTCCGCATGCGCAACGTCCACACCCGTCCGTGCAGCGGCACTTCCAACGACACCGCCATCGCCGCACCGCTGTCCCGCGCGGCCAATTTCCACCTGTCGTCAGTGAAGCCGGCCTCGTCGTTTCCGTCGAACAAGAGCGTATCCGCAGTGGCCTGACCGCTCTCATACGCCTCGAAATCCAGTTGTCCGTCCGCCGCCTCCGCCACTCCGCGCAGCAACCAATCCGGCCGCAGTGCCGCGTAAACCCAGCCGCGCACCGCGTCCGCCCGGGCTGCCGGCTCGATCGGCATTTCTCCGCCGCGATAGACCGGCAGGAGCAGGAGACAACCCGGCACCGTCCGCGTCCCTTCGATGATATTGATTCGCCGCGTGATCACGAGTTCGCCTTTCCGCGCCGACTCTTCGGCCGCCGTGCGCCGCGTGTTGCCCGACAACACATCGAGGCCCAGCACCCCCGGATTGCGCGCCAGTGGTTCCACGTGCGTCACGATCCCGCACCACGCGCTCTCACCCCGTCGCTCCGCCGTGAAACCGGCCACGCCGTCCGCCCGCAGCCGCGCCTCGAGATCGGACAACTTCGACCGCTCGACGCGCTCCACATAACCGAGGCCGACCACACCCCGGTCAAAAAAACGCGACACCGCCCGAACATACCGCCCCCACTCCGCCTGCGTCATCACCGTCTGCACTTCGACAAACGAACGTCCGCCGTAAATCGCTTCCCCGGCCGCCTGAAAGCGCCCGTTGATCGCCGTGAGCACCCGCTCTTGCAGCCGTTCAAACCGCGCTTCGTCCTGTCGCCGGATTTCCGCCCGCAGCGCCCGCCATCCCGCCACCGAGAGCAACAAACCCACCACCAGTGCGAGCCACGGCAACGCGCGGCTGCGCGCCTGACGGGTCTTGGGCGTGCGGTCTGGGGCGGACATCCGGCGGAGAAAATCAGAATCCCTTCGCTTGACGAATCATCTTTGCGTGCCGCCCGCGTCAAGCTGCCGCGCGAGCCAATCCGCCGCCGTGCCTGTCGCCGGCACACTCAACAGCGCCCGCAACCGCGCCGCCTGCGCCGCCGTGCGTTCGCGGCGCGTCGGATCGCCGACACAGCTCCGCAGTTGGTCCGCCAACGCTTCCGCCGTCGCCGCCCCTTGGATGAACTCGGGATACATCGGCTCTTTCAATAGGAGATTCGCGATGCCGAGGTATTCGATCTTCACCAACAACCGCCCGAGCACATAGGTGAGAAAGTCCGTGCGATACGTCACCGCCCCCGGGATGCCCGCGAGCGCGCACTGCATCGACATCGTGCCACTCGAGGTCAGCACCGCGGCCGCCGCCACCGGCGCCATCCCCTCTTCCAGCTTCCGCAGCGTCACGCCCGCCGGCGGATTCGCCGCGCGCAACACCGCGAGGATCGCCTCGCTCGGATAGAGCACCACCGCCTCACGTTGCACGCCCGACGCCGCGTGCGCCGCCAGCAGCACCGGAAAAATCCGCGCCACCGCGGCCTTGCGGCTGCCCGGCAACAGCAACACCGGCCCCGCCGGATCGTAGCTCACCGGCGAGCGATGCTCCGGCGAGAGAAACGGGTGGCCCACAAACTCCAACGGCAGCGGCGTGTCCGCATACACGGCCGGTTCGAACGGAAAAATCACCGCGAGGCCGTCGAGCCGTTTCGCCATCGAAAACCGCCGTCCCGCGCGCGACGCCCACAACTGCGGGCTGATGTAGTAAACCGCCCGCGTCGCCCCGCCTGCTTTCGCCAACTGGCCGCCCTCAAACAGCGCTTTCGCAATGCTCAGATTCAACGTCGACGAATCCACGAAACACACGACGCGCGGCCGATGCTCGCCAATCCAGCGCACGATCTCCGCCCGCAGCGCCCAGAAAAACCGCAGCTTCCGCAGCACCTCGCCCGGCCCGATCGCCGACGATGCCGTGAGATCGCGCAGCAACTGCGCCCCCGCTCCCGCCAATTTTTCCCCACCGAGCGCCGCGACGCGCACCTCCGGACGCTTCCCACGCAGCTCCCGCACCATGCGCGCGGCGTGCTCATCCCCCGAGTGCTCCGCCGCGATGATGAGCACGTCCACACGCCCCTCCGCCGGCGGCGCCAGCCGCAACGCTTCGGGCGCACTACTCACAATTTTCCTCCGCGATCATTTCGATGTATTCCGTGTGTTCCGTGGTCCCTCACTTCTGCCCCGCCCGAATTTGCTCCGTAATGGTGATCGCCACTTCCAGCGCACTCTTGCCCAGCGCCGCACCGACTTTCGGTTGTTTCGCCTGCGTCACCGCGTCGACAAAACTCGCCAGCTCCAACGCCAGCGGCTCGCCCTTCTCGATGGGAATTTCCTTCACCGGAATCGCGCTCAGGTCGCCCGCCTTCACGAGGCCGATCTTCATCTTCAAACCATAGGCGATGATGTCGCTCTTCTTCACGAGGTGCCCCGCCTGATTCATGAAATCGAGCGATAGATACGCGTCGCTCTGAAAGATCCGGATCTCCCGCGCCTTCTTCGTGCTCATGCGACTCGCGCTCAGATTCGCGACGCAGCCGTTCTGAAATTGGATGCGCGAATTCGCGATGTCCTCGCTCTTCGAGAGCACCGTCACGCCCACACTGTCGATCTTTGCGATCGGCGATTTCACGAGCGCCAACACGATGCCGATGTCGTGGATCATCAAATCGAGCACCACACCGACTTCCGTCCCGCGAGGCTGATACGGCGCCAGGCGCTCCGCCGTGATGTAGCGCGGCTCGTCGATTTCCTTTTCGAGGAAACTCATCACCGGGTTGAAGTGCTCGATGTGCCCCACCTGCACGATGCAGTTCTTCGCCCGCGCCGCCGCCAGCACGCGCTCCGCCTCGTCGAGCGACGCGCAGATCGGTTTCTCGATCAGCAAATGGCACCCCCTGGCCAACAGCGGCAGCGCCACCTGTTCATGCTTGTCCGTCGGCACCACCACCGAGACCGCATCGCACGCCGCGCCGAGTTCCTCGAGCGTCGCAAACCGCCGGCAATTGAACTTCGCGCAAATCTCCGCCGCCCGCGCATCGCTCGTCTCGAAAATTCCCGCGAACTCCGCGCCCGGCAGCGTCGAGTAAATGCGCGCGTGATGCTGGCCCAGCGAACCCACCCCCGCGACGCCACAACGAATCTTTGCTTTTCCCATGCGCGCGAGTGTGGGTTTCCCCTTCGCCTCGGCAACAACGGAGCGCGTCCCGCCCCCCGCCCGTTACGTCAAAATGCCCTCGCGCAGAAACAACTGCCGCCCCGTCCGCGCCGCATAGGCCGCATTGTGCGTCACGAGCACCAGCGCCGTATTCGTCTCGCGGCAAAGTCCCAGCAGCAAGTCGATCACGGCATCGCCCGTGTGCTCGTCGAGATTGCCCGTCGGCTCGTCCGCAAGCAGCAGCTTCGGCGAATTCATCAGCGCACGCGCCACTGCCACCCGTTGCCGCTCGCCGCCGGAGAGCTGCGACGGCAGGTGCGTCGCCCGCTCCGCGAGACCCACGCGCGCGATCAGCTCTTTCGCCCGCGCACGCTCGGCCGCTCCCGGGGCTTTGAGCATACGCGCCGCCATCAGCACATTCGCGAGCGCATCGATTTCCGGAATGAGGTAAAACGATTGAAACACCATTCCGAGAAACGCCGCGCGCCGTTCCGTCCGCGCCGCCGCTCCCGCCCACGCCAACGACCCCGCGTCGGGCACATCGAGTCCCGCGAGCAAATTCAACAGCGTCGATTTCCCCGAGCCCGATTCCCCGCGAATGCTCACGCTCTCGCCCGCGCCGATCGCCAAATCCACGCCGCGCAACACCTCGATGCGCCGATCGCCGCTCTGGTAGCTCTTGCGCATCGCGCTCGCCGCAAGCACCGCGTCACTCATGGCGCACCCCTCCATAGGTAGGAGCCTGCTTGCAGGCGATTTTAGACACGTTACTCACTGCGCAAAGCCTCCACGGGTTTGAGCCGCGCCGCCCGCCACGCCGGGATCAATCCCGCCAGCGTAGAAATCACAATCGACGCCACGATCGTCGTCACCAGATCGCTCATCAACGTGTGCGACGGCAGATCGGAAAACTGGTAAAACTGCCGCAACGTGTCCTGCCGTTGCATCAGCCGCGCGACGCCGTGCACGATGTCGTTACGGATCGCCAGCACGCCGAAACCCAACCCCACGCCGATCGCCGTGCCCGTGACGCCGATGACAAAAGCCTGCGCACAAAAACACAGCGCCACGTCGCGCGCCCGGCCGCCAAGTGCTCCGAGCAACCCGATCTCGCGCGTCTTCCGCACCACCGAGATGAGCAGCGAACTCATCACCGAAAACGCCGCGATGATCACAATAAACAGCAGCAGGAAAAAATTAATGCTTTTCTCGAGATTCAGCACCCACAGAAAATCTGCCCAGCTCTCCATCCACGAAAACGCCCGCGTCGTCGCCTTCGGCAGCGTCGCATTGAGCGCCGCCACGACGCCATGGTCGTCCACACCCGGCTTCACGCGCACATAGACGCCGTGCACGCTGCGCCCGAGGCCGTAAAGCTCCTGCGCCGCGCGCAAGGTCCCGTAAATCGTGCTGCTGTCGAGTTGCTGGTGCCCGATGTAAAGCTCGCCGACCACGCGGAACTCCCGCGGCAGAAACACTTCGTCGTTCTTCAATTTCTCGATGAGCAGCGGCGAATAAATTTCCACCTTGTCGCCCACGCGGACCCCCAATGACGACGCCAACTGCGAACTCAGCACCACGGAATCGTCGTCCAGCCCGGCGATCGCTCCCGGCGGATTGACGAAGCGTCCGAGGTTCGCGACGCCGTCGATTGTGCCGATCTCAACCCCGCGAAAAATCGGAAACGCCGGGCGCCCGCCCGCCATCACCATCACCGCCCCCTTGGCGTAAGGCGTCGCCGCCACCACGCCCGCCGTCGTGTTGATTTGTTTCAACACGTCCGCCGGATCGCGCAGATAGCCGTGCGCCTTCACGTCGATCTCACCTTCGGTTTCCACGATCATCTTCCGAATCTCGTAACCGAATCCGCCCATCACACTCGTGACGATGATGAGCACCGCCACCCCAAGCGTCACCCCCAGCACCGAAATCGCCGTGAAAAACGGAAACCGCCCGCTCGGGAAAAGCTGTTTGAGGGCGAGGTAAAGATACCAGGGCATCGTGTGACCGTTTGAAGTCGGAAGTTTAAGTTGGAGTGAGCCGCGTGCGATCAGGTTCCGTCACGCGTCGTTTAAACTTCAACTTCCGTCTTAAACTCTCAAGCGGCTCCCGGCCGGAGCTGCGGGAACAAAATCACATCGCGAATGCTCTCCGCCCCCGTGAGCAGAATGCAGAGGCGGTCGATGCCCACGCCCATGCCACCCGCGGGCGGCATGCCGTGCTCGAGGGCGAGCAGGAAGTCGTGGTCGATGTTCTGCTTTTCCTCACCGGCCTGCGCCTCGAACATCGCGCGCTGCACGTCGGGATCATTCTGCTCCGAATAGGCCGGCGCGACCTCCATGCCGCCGATCGTCAGCTCAAACACATCGATGGTCGTCGGATCATCGAGGCTGATCTTCGCCAGCGGACACAGCTCCTTCGGCAGCTTCATCACAAACGTCGGCTGGATCAGCGTCGGCTCGATCTTCTTCGAGAAAATCTCGTTCGTGATTTCGAACTCTTCCCACGCCGGATTCACCGACAGCCCGAGCTTCTCCGCACCGGCGATCTTTTCCGCCTTCGAGCGCGCAAACCACTCCGCGTCACCCGTGGCCTCACGGATGAGATCCTTGTAGTTCACCTCGCGCCACTCGCCCGCGAAGTCGATCTCCTGCCCGCTCGCCGCGTGTTTGATCTTCGTCGTCCCGAGCACGTCGCGACACAGCGTCGTGAGCATGTCCTTGATGAGCGTCATCATCCCGCGGTGGTCACTGTAGGCCTGGTAAACCTCGAGCATGGTGAACTCGGGGTTATGCCGGCGTGACACGCCTTCATTCCGGAAGATGCGCCCGATCTCAAAAACCCGGTCAAAGCCGCCCACCAGCAGCCGCTTCAACCGCAGCTCCGTCGCGATGCGCAAAAAGAAATCCACCCCGAGCGTATTGTGATGCGTCACAAACGGCCGGGCCGCCGCGCCACCCGCCGTATTTTCCAACACCGGCGTCTCCACCTCGATAAACTGCTGCGCCTCGAGGAACCGCCGGATGTGCGACACGATGCGCGAGCGCAGCATCAGCCGCGCCCGCGACTCGGCGTTCACGATCAAATCGAGATAGCGTTGCCGATAAACCTGCTCCGGATCGCTCAGCCCGTGCCACTTTTCCGGCAGCGGATGCAGCGCCTTCGCCACTAGCGTATAACTCTCCACGCGCACCGTGATCTCGCCCGTCTTCGTCTTAAACAACGTGCCCTTCGCGCCCAAAATGTCGCCCAAATCGAGTTTCTTGAATGCCGCGTAAGCCACGTCGCCGACGACGTCCTTCTTCACGTAGAGCTGAATCTGCCCCTGCTGATCGAGGATCTTCACAAACTGGCTTTTCCCCATGTCGCGGATCGTCACGAGCCGCCCAGCGACGGTGACCGTCACCGCGTTATCCTGTCCATCGACGTGCAGTTTGACCGCGTCCGCCGAGAAATGCGTCGTCGCCACATTGGCGCGAAACGGATCGAACCCACCGGCCCGCATCTCGGCGAGCTTGGCGCGCCGCACGGCATGTTGATCGTGGGAAATATCGGGAGGAGGAAGGTCGCTCATGGAACCGCGCACCGTGTCGCCCGCCCCCGCCCTGCGCAAACGGAAAACTTCCAACTGACAACCCGCCCTTCCCCTGTAGGGTCCGCGCCGTGTCTTCCGACCACGCACCGTCTTCCGCTCCCGCCCTCGCGACCCTCGACTGGGGCCGCACGCGCTACGCCGACGCCCTGCGCGCCCAGGAAGAACTCGTCGCCCGCCGCATCGCCGGCGAGATCGGCGACACCCTCGTGTTCACCGAGCACGACCCCGTTTTTACCGTCGGCCTCCGCGCCGGCGCCGACGCCCACCTCGTCTGGCCCACCGCCCGCCTCGCCCGCGAAGGCATCGAAGTCGCCCCCACCAACCGCGGCGGCGACATCACTTACCACGGGCCCGGCCAAATCGTCGGTTATCCCATCGTCTCCCTCGCCGCTCGCAAAGACCTCCACGCCTACCTCCGCTTCCTCGAGCAGGTCCTGATCAACTCCCTCGTTCACCTCGGTCTCCCCGATGCCGCCCGCCGCGAGGGCAAGACCGGCATTTGGCTCGGCCCACGCAAGATCGCCGCCCTCGGCGTCGCCGTTCGCCGCTGGGTCACCTATCACGGCTTCGCCCTCAATGTCTCAACCGACCTCGCCCACTTCGGCGGCATCGTCCCCTGCGGCATCCCCGCCGCCGACGGCACCGTCACCTCCCTCGACGCCGAGCTCGGCTACACCACCCCGCTGAGCGAGGTCAGAGCCATCCTCGCCCGCGAATTCTGGGCGCTCCTGCCTGGCCATCTGGTGGAAACCACTCATGAGCACTAATCGGCACTAATACCAAATCTGCCCGATCCATCGTCTCATTCTTCTGATTCCGAATTAGTGAAAATTAGTGTGCATTAGTGGTTAAATTTTCCCGTCATCTTCCCTCTCCGACCAATGGACACCACGCGCAAACCTTCCTGGCTCCGTGCCAAACTGCCCTCCGGCCCCGGCTACAACGCCACGCGCCAACTCGTGGACCACAACGAGCTCCACACCGTCTGCCAGAGCGCGCAGTGTCCCAACCTCGGCGAATGCTGGTCCCGCGGCACCGCCACCGTGATGATCCTCGGCAACATCTGCACGCGCTCCTGTAATTTTTGCGCGATTCAGACCGGTCGCCCCACGGAACTCGACCTCGGCGAACCCGCCCGCGTCGCCGACGCCGTCGCCAAGATGAATCTCAAGCACTGCGTCATCACGAGCGTCGCGCGCGACGAACTCGCCGACGGCGGCGCCGCCGTCTGGGCCATGACGATCCGCGCCATCCGCCACCGTTGCCCGGATACTGCGATCGAAGTCCTCGTCCCCGATTTCAAAGGCGACCTCTCGCACGTCGACATCGTCCTCGACGCCAAGCCCGACATCTACAACCACAACCTCGAGACCGTCGAACGCCTCCAGAAACCCGTCCGCGTGCAGGCCCGCTACGACCGCTCCCGCTCCGTCCTCCGCCACGCCAAGGGCCGCGGCTTCATCACCAAAACCGGCATCATGCTCGGCGTCGGCGAAGAACAGCCCGAGATCGAGCAAACCATCCGCGACATCGCGTCCGACAAGACCGACATCCTTACCATCGGCCAATATCTCCAGCCCACCGCGAAACACCTCCCAATCTCCCGCTGGGCCCCGCCGGAAGAATTCCTCCACTGGAAGAACTTCGGCCTCAGCATCGGCCTCGGCGTCGTGGAAAGTGGCCCCCTCGTCCGCTCCAGCTACCACGCCGACGAACAGTCCCAAAAATACACCGGCGCCGAGCACCTCAACAACGCGAACGCCTTGGCCGCAGGCGTGTGAGTCCGCCTCGCGGCAGACTGGCGTCCGCGCTGCGTGCGAGCCTGCTCGCCGCAATCGTGTGCACGTTAAGCGTCGGCTGTGTAACGTCCAAGCACCCGAAACCTGCGCAGATCGGCCGGGCAACCCAGGACGAAACAAAGCCCGTAACGCCGTCAGGTTTAAGGCCCACCTCGACTACCACTCAGACAACCGACACCCGGCCCGGCACGCCAACGCCTTTGCCGGTTTTCAAAGTTCAAGAATGGGCGTTCGCCGACTTCGGCCTGTCGGTGAAGACAAACTTCGAGGTCGCCGTGGGCGAACACGTCCAATGGATGGAAGTCACCTCCACGGAACCCAACAGCTCGGCGAGAAACGCCGGGCTTCTCCCGGGTGAACGCATTCTCGCGATCAATTCACAGCAAGTTACCGGACTGACCAAAAGCGGGCTCGAAGAATATCTATTTCGTCGGAAGAAGGGAGAGCAGGTTCGCCTGCTCGTGCTGGGCTCAAGGCACGGCCTCCCCCGTTTTGTTTCTTTGGTCGCAGCGCGGCCCTGAGACTTCGTTCAACGGGAACGCGACTTCGTCACCGTCTCTGTCCGCCCGCCCCACGCCAACACCCCGCACAGCCCAAACCCCAACGCGTTCACCGTGCCGTGCACCGCACGCATCCACGGCACATCGAGCCACGCAAACGCCGCGGAAAACGTCCGCGCCGAATACGCCGCCGCGAGCACCATGCCGAAAAAGAGCGAAGCTCCTGCGACCAAAAATAACCCGCGCCGCATTCCCGAGCCCGTGCTTTTCTCCGTCCCGAGCCGCACGTGCAACACCGCCACCGCCATACCCGCGAGCGCGAGGCCGCAACCCGCCGCGCCCTCAAACGCCGGGCCCCACCCAAGCTGCGTCGTCGTGATTCCCACCGCCACTGCCGGCACACCCATCACCACCCCCACCGCCCCGCGCGACGCCAAACGCGAGTCCGGGAAACTTCGCACAGTCAGCCCCGCCACGAGCGGCAGCAGCAGACCCGCGAAATGAAAATGCACCGCCGTCAGTGTCACGATTGCTTCGTCAAAACCCAGCGGACGATACCCGGCGCGGTCGGCAAACAACCACGCGCCACCGACGCCGAGAAAAACGAATCCGATATCGCCGCACAGCCGGTCGAGCTGGCGTTTCCAGCCGCCCCACCGCATCCGCAGCCAGCCGGTCGCCGCCACCATCCCACACACGATCACCCATGGGAGCGCCAAGAGCGCCGTCTTACCGCCCGCCGGACGGGTGCACGACCACACCAGCAGGAGCGCCGCCGGCACCTGCGCGAGGCGCGTCAATGCGACCAGCAGCAGTATCGCATCGCGCTCGCCCTTCTCGGTCGCGAGCTCCAACGCGAGCGGCACGAGCACCAGTGCCGCGAGTAGCAGCAGCCCATGTGCCCACGCCGCATGATGCAGATCGAAGCTAGGCATCAGGAACGCGATCGCCACGATCCAAGCCACGCCGCCGAACATTGCCCGTTGTTTTGCACTCATGCCGGCCCACTCTCACCGCTCCGGCCCATCGCGGGCGAGCCCGGAGATCGCGTTCCTGCGCCCACGACGCCACCACGCACGCCATGCCTACCGCGCCCACGCAAGGAAGCCCGCAGCCAGACTCGCGGGGAGCCTGACCACGGGCTTCGATCCACAATACAGCTCGCGCTAACTCAGCCGAGCAAAGTCTGCCATTGGTTCTCGCGGGCCATGCGCGCCACTTTCAACGCGCCGGTCGCGACGTAGTCTTTGTAGTTGTCGCCGAGCACCCGCACCTGCGGGCTCTCAAAACCTTCCTCGATCAGCTTCGCCTGCAGAGCCACGCCGAAGCCTTTGATGAGACTGCCGCCGCCGGTCACGATCACGTTGCGGAGCAATTCCGCCACGGTGTCCGGATTGGCGCGCGCGATCAGATCGCGGGTCATCTCAAACGTCTTTTGCAGCAGCGCATCGCAGCCCGCGCCGACTTGCGCGGTCACGTCGATCTTCCGCGGTTTGCCGCCGACCATGATGGTCGCGATCGCGCGCGTCGTGCCGTCCTCGGCAAGCACCCACGAGTGGCGCTCTTTGATTTCGCGCACGCGGGCCAGCGTGAGTCCGGATTCCGGATACTCCGCGAGGATGCGGTCGAGGATGATCTGGTCGATCGCGTCGCCAGCAAACGGCACGCTCAACTGGTCGTCCACCGTCGGATAGTGGCCCTGCACGAGGCACACATCTGTGGAGCCCGCGCCGATATCGATGTAAATCGAGTTGAGCACCGGGTCTTGGTAATCGGGATCGTTAAGGTTCGCTTCATTGCGCACGCCGAGCGCCGCGAGAAACGGCTCGGGAACGAAAATCACTTTGTGAAACACCCCGCGCACCGCGTTGCGGGCGTTCTCGCGCGACACGAGATCGGAGCTCGCCGGCATGCCGATCACCGCGCGCACTTCGCGTCCGTCGACGTGGAGCAAATTTTTCAAGTGGCCTACGAACGCTTCCGCCGCCTCGGTGTCGTGAATCACGCCGCCCTGCAGCGGACGCACCAGCCGCAAATTGCTTTTATGCTTCAAGGCCATCCGCCCAAAGAGCACTTTGGCGTCGCCCGGTAACACCCCCGGCAGCACGTCATCGGTCGCGTAGCCTACGACCGTCGGGACGAGCTCTTTGGTGATCGTTTCTTCGGACCCGCGGAGCGACGTCACGACGCTGGAGGTATTCGTGCCCCAATCGAGACCGACGAGGAGCGTTTCGGCGTGGGTGCGGGGCTGGCTGGCATCGAGCACGGCGGAACCGCCGGCGGTGGACTTCATGGAGTTAGCTTTCATGACTGGTGATGTGGACTGCTATTTTGTGGATTGTGGATACTGACTGACCTGCTTCAGCCCATCGCCAAGGCCGCCTGCGGCCGGTTGGTAATGGACGGAAAATTCTGCCGGGAAACCGCCGCCATGCGCTCGCCCTCGTCGAGCGCATCGAGCATTCCGGTAATATCGTCGAGCGGCACGCGCCGCCGGATCTGCACCGGCGCCGAAGCCTCGCCCCGCCGCGGCGCGCGCGGATCGACCGACTGCAACACAAGCCGTTTGCAGACCGTCGCCGTCGCCACTTGCTGCTGCACGCGCGCAAACAGTTCCCGCAACACCTGCTGGCATTCTTCGCCGGAAATCCCGGCGCCCCGCGACCACACTGAAATCAGCGCCGGCAATTTTCCCTGCACGATCGCGATCGCCTCCGCTTCGCGCCCTTCGGCGCGCAACACGCACGCTTCGCTGACCGACTCCTCAATCGACCGCCACAATTCGGCAGTGCGCGAGGGCGGAGCGATATGCGGCGTGAGCGTGGGTGGCATGTGAACTCTACTTAGCAACGCGAAGGCCACGCTCGCCGACACCCGCACTAGTCGCTGCGAATCAGCTGATTAAAATATACAACGAAACCGCACGCCACCCACGCACTGCTCCGGAAATCTGAACCGGAAAAATTTTCCCACCTCGCGCGCCCATCGCCCGCCCTCGCCTCCACCCCACGATCAGCGTCCCGCCCCCGCGCCGACCGCCTAACGCGCCCCAGCCATCTTCGCTTCGTCTTTTTCCGTGTCTTCCGTGTTTTCCGTGGGCAACACTTCTGCCCATGAAATCACGCAAAGACATCGTCGAAAATTGGCTGCCCCGCTACACGGGCGTGCCGCTCAACGAATTCGGCGAATACATCCTCCTCACCAACTTCGACCGCTACGTCCACCTCTTCGCCCAGTGGCACCGCGTCCCCATCCGCGGCAAAGACAAACCGATGCCCAACGCCACCGCCGGCGACATCACGATCATCAATTTCGGCATGGGTAGCGCGACCGCCGCCACCGTGATGGACCTTCTCAGCGCCATTCACCCCAAAGCCGTCCTCTTCCTCGGCAAATGCGGCGGACTCAAACACCGCGCCGAGCTCGGCGACCTCATACTCCCGATCGCCGCCATCCGCGGCGAGGGCACGAGCAACGATTACTTCCCGCCGGAAGTCCCTTCGCTCCCCGCGTTCGCCCTCCAAAAAGCCATCTCGACCACCATCCGCGATTTCTCCCGCGATTATTGGACCGGCACCGTTTACACCACCAACCGCCGCGTCTGGGAGCACGATGAAGCCTTCAAGAAATACCTGAAAAAGATCCGCGCCCTCGCGATCGATATGGAGACCGCCACGATTTTCATCACCGGCTTCTTCAACGAAATCACTACCGGCGCCCTCCTCCTCGTCTCCGACCAACCCATGACGCCCGACGGCATCAAGACCGCCGAAAGCGACAAGCAGGTCGACGAAACCTACGTCAACGACCACCTCAAAATCGGCATCGCCTCACTCAAGCAGCTCATCAACAAAGGCGTCACCGTAAAGCACCTGAAGTTCTGAGCCCCCGCGCTCGCACCAATCCCTTTTCCAACTCCATTCATGAGCACCTACGTCTTCCCCGCGCGCACCACGACCGCCGAAATCGAACTCGGCACGACGCTGCAGCCGAAATTCGGCCCCGACGGCCTCATTCCCTGCATCACACAGGACGTGCACACCGGCGAGGTCCTCATGTTCGCGTTCATGAACGCGCAATCGCTGAACCACACCCTCACGACAAAAAAAGCCACCTACTGGAGCCGCTCTCGCAACAAGCTCTGGGTCAAAGGCGAAGAGTCCGGCAACGTCCAACACCTCCGCGAAGTCCGCACCGACTGCGACCAAGACGTGCTCCTTATCAAGGTCGAGCAAACCGGCGCCGCCAACGCAAGCTGCCACAACGGCTACAAATCCTGCTTCTACCGCAAACTCGCCGACGACGTGAATCCCGCCGACCCGTCCTCCTTCAAACTCTCGTTCACGTCCCAACCGCTCTTCGACCCCGCCACGGTCTACAAAAAAAAGTAGCATCGCCGCCCCCTGCTCCGCCCTTGGCTCGGTCCTCCCCACTTCTTCCTAATGTGGGAGGGGCTTTACGCCCCGACTCCGCTCCGCCTCCGACTCCCGCCACCGCTCCCCGTCCGCGAACTCACTTCGCCCCCGGCTTCGTCCCCCAACCATACACCCACATCGGCCGCGTCTTCACGTGCCAGTCGACGAAGCCCGCATGCGTGAAAAACGCCTCGAACTCCGGCACGGACGAACACTTTGAAATCTGCGCCGGCCGTTTCTGCGGCGGAAACTGCGTGCGGCTCGCCTCGAACATCGCCCAGCCCTCCGGCGACGCGATGTTTGCATTATCGCAATAAAAACGCCCGCCCGGCTTCAGCACCCGCATCGCCTCGAGCACATACGTGTAGCGGTCCCATTCCTCGAGGTGCATGAACACCACCGTCGTGTAGACCACGTCCACCGAGTTGTCCGGAATCGGCTGCAAATCGTAGCCCGAGATTTCCTGGAGCCGCGTATTCGTCAGCCCCAGCAGCCGCCGGCTCGCGAGCTTGATCATGTTCGGCGACACATCGCAGCCGATCCACTCCTTCACAAACGGCGACAACACCCGCCCCACGCGCGCCACGCCGCAGCCGATCTCCAGAAACGTATCCGTCTCCTTGATGCCCACCGTCTCGCCGAGGATCATCAACGTGTCCTCCGCATCCGCGTGAAACTTCTCTTCGTCCGTATAGCCCGAGACGACCATGTAGGCGTCCTCCTTATTGCCGGAGAGCGCCGTCCAGACCGATTTGTAGTCGCCGCGAATTTGACTCATGCCGCGACTCCACCCCGCCGACTTCCACGCGTCAAAACATTCCCCGCACTCCACCCTTCACTTTCCCCCTCACTTTCACTTTCACTCCCTCGATGCGAATCCTGATCTCCGGCGTCTGTGGTTTTGTGGGCAGCACACTCGCGCGCGCGCTCGCCGAGTCCGGCGCCGGCCACACCCTCGTCGGTTTCGACAATTTCATCCGCCCCGGCAGCGAGTCCAACCGCGACAACCTGAAAAAACTCGGCGTCAAACTCTTCCACGGCGACCTCCGCGCCCCCAGCGATCTCGAAACGCTCCCCGCCGTCGACTGGGTCCTCGATGCCGCCGCCAACCCGAGCGTCCTCGCCGGCGTCGATGGCAAAACCAGCTCCCGCCAACTCATCGAGCACAACCTCGGCGGCACGGTGAACATGTTGGAGTTCTGCAAGACCCACCGCGCCGGCTTCATCCTCCTCTCCACCAGCCGCGTCTACTCGATCCCCCCTCTCGCCTCCCTCCCCGTCGAAGTCCACAACCAAGCCTTCCGCCCCGCCTCCCCCTCTCCCCTTCTCTCCGGCTCTCCCTCTCTGCTTCCCCTCGGCCTCACCTCCGCCGGCGTCGCCGAAGATTTCTCCACTGCCGCCCCCGTCTCGCTCTACGGCTCCACCAAACTCGCCAGCGAAGCCCTCGCGCTCGAATACGGCGAGACCTTCAACCTCCCCGTCTTCGTGAACCGTTGCGGTGTCCTCGCCGGTGCCGGCCAATTCGGCCGCGCCGACCAAGGCATCTTCGCCTACTGGCTCAACGCCCACCTCCGCCGTCGCCCGCTCAAATACATCGGTTTCGGCGGCCACGGTCACCAGGTCCGCGACTGCCTCCACCCGCGCGACCTCGCCCCGCTCCTCGCGAAACAATTCGCCGCGCCCACCCTCGCCGCCTCCGACCGCCTTGCCAACTTCTCCGGCGGCGCCCCGTCCGCGATGTCGCTCCGCCAACTCACCGATTGGTGCGACGCCGCCTTCGGCCCCCACCCGATCACCTCCGACACCACGCCGCGCCCCTTCGACATCCCGTGGATGGTCCTCGATTCCTCGAAAGCCGCCCGACTCTGGAACTGGCGTCCGTCCACCCCCACCGCCACCATCCTCGAAGAAATCGCCTCTCACGCCCGTGTGAACCCTACCTGGCTCGACCTCTCCGCGCCGCTCTGACCATCGTTCTCGTTCTTCGTAATCGTCCTCGTTCTCTCCCACCTCCTGCCTTCCGCGTCTCACCTTTCTTCCGTGCCGTCCCCGCCTGTGTCCGCCACGCCCCTCACCCTTTATAGTGTCATCATCCCCGCGCACAACGAGGAGGAGTCCCTCCCGCCCACCGTGCGCGACATCTACGCGACCCTCCTCCGCGAGAATGTCCCCCACGAAATCGTCGTCGTCGACGACGGCAGCAAGGATCGCACGTGGGAAGTCCTCCAGTCCCTCCGCGCCGAGATCCCCACACTCGCCCCCGTGCAGAATCTCGGTGCCCACGGTTTCGGCCGCGCCGTCATTTTCGGCCTCAACCACATGAAGGGCGACGCCTGCACCATCATGATGGCCGACGCCTCCGATTCCCCCAAGCACGCCGTCCACTACTGGCGCCTCCTCAACGAGGGTTGGGACTGCGCCTTTGGCAGCCGCTTCATCAAGGGCGGCGAAGTCATCGACTACCCGCGGGTAAAACTCTTCGTCAACCGGCTCGCCAATTTCTTCGTGCGCGTCGGTTTCAACATCCGCCTCAACGACACCACCAACGCCTTCAAGGCCTACCGTCGCACCGTGATCGAGGGCTGCCGCCCGTTCCTCTCCCCGCATTTTAATCTCACAGTGGAGATCCCCCTCAAGGCCATCGTTCGCGGCTACACCTGGACCGTCATCCCCATCTCGTGGCAGAACCGCAAATACGGTGAGGCGAAGCTCAAGATCAAGGAAATGGGCAGCCGTTATTTCTTCATCTGCGCCTACGTCTGGCTCGAAAAATACTTCAGCCGCGGCGACTACCGCCGCCGCTGACCGCCACCCCTCCTCCGTAACTCGTGTCCCCCTTCGGTGCACGGCGCCCACCCGTAGCACGGTCAGCCTGACCGTGCTTGCCCGCCCCCCCAGCGCCGCTCGCCGCCCGGCTCCCCCAGCGGCAGCCCCGCCCACCTCCCCTCGCGCCCTTCGTCGCACAATTGTTGCCGCCACACCCCTACTCGGCACTGGACTTGCGTCATAAACCTCCCGAAATCCCGCGCCCTCACCCGGCATGCCCCGCCAGATTTTCCTACCACACCCATGAAATCGTCCCACCGCACTAAGTTCGCCACGACCGCCCGCACCCTGCGCGCGGTCGTCGCGTTTACCAGCCTCGCGCTGGCGCCTCTCGCGCTCACGCCCGTCGCCTCCGCCCAAGGCATCGTCTCCTCGGCGATGACCGGCATCGTCACCGACTCCGGTGGCAAAGCCCTCGCCGGCGCCACGGTTACCGCCCGCCACGAACCCACCGGCACCACCTACAACGCCACCGCCAACTCCTCCGGTCGCTTTAATTTCAGCGGCATGGTCGTCGGCGGTCCCTACACGGTCACCGCAACCTCCGGCGGCCTCACCGGCAAACAGGCCGAAGTCGTCGCCCTCCTCGGTTCCACGATCGACGTGAACATCACCGTCGGCGCTTCCGAGGTCGTCACTCTCTCCGCCTTCAAGGTGAAGGGCGAAGCCAACGATCTCGACTCCGGTGCTTCTGGCGCCGCCGCCGTCATCACCAGCTCCACCATCGCCAACACCGCGAGCGTGCAGCGTTCCTTCGCCGATGTCGCCCGCACCACATCCTTCGTGAGTCTCCGCGGCGTCCTCGCGAGCCGCACCCAGCCCATCATCAGCGCGGTCGGCCAAAACAACCGTTTCAACTCCATCCAGGTCGACGGCGCCCGCATCAACGACCAGTTCGGCCTCAACGGCTCCGGTCTCCAGGCCTTCGGTAACCCGATCTCCCTCGACACCATCGAGCAGTTCAACGTTTCCGTCTCGCCCTACGACGTGAGCCAGAGCGGTTTCACCGGCGCCTCCATCAACGCGGTCACGAAGAGCGGCACCAACCAGTTCCACGGTTCCGCCTACTACTACTACACCAACGACGATCTCCAGTCCCGCAACGTCTTCGGTTCCACCGCCGGCACCCGCGCGCTCCTCGAACAAAAGACCAAGGGCTTCACCCTCGGCGGCCCCATCCTGAAAGACCGCCTGTTCTTCTTCCTCAACTACGAGAAGTTCGACTCCGTCAGCCCCGAAATCGCCGGCTTTAATCCCACCGCCAGCGCGCAAGGCACCACCGATTTCGCTGCGATCAACGCCCGCCTTGCCGCCATCAAGTCTTCCGCTCCCGGCGGCAGTGCCTACGATTTCGGCACCTTCCTCGGCAGCACCGCCACCATCAGCCAGTTCAACGAAATCCAACTCGCGAAAATCGACTGGAATATCCTGAGCGGCCAGCGCTTCTCCGTCCGCTACAGCAAGACCGAGGGCGAACTCCCCGCCAGCGGCCGTTACACCCTCACGAACTTCGGCGCCCTCGGCGGCTCCGGCATCGTCTCCGCCCCTTTCGCCACCAATCTTTCCTCGAACCGTTTCGTGCAGGTTCGCTCCGAGGAGGTCTGGGCCGGCCAGCTCTTCAGCCAGTGGACGCCTGACTTCAAGACCCAGCTCCGCTACGCGCAAAACGAATACTCCCAGGCCACCCCCACCCCGATCTCGTTCCCCGAAGTCCGCATCTTCGGCGTCGGCGGCGTCGCCAACACCGGCGCGACCATCACCAACGGCGCCGTCGTCCTCGGCACCGAAATCAACCGCCAGGGCAATTTCGTCGCCGTCAAAACCAAGAGCTTCAGCGGCTCCGGCGAATACCTCCTCGGCCAGTGGACGCTCTCCGGCGGCTTCGACCGCGAGCAAAGCGACTTCGTGAATCTCTTCCGCTCCACCTCGTATGGGGCGTTCGACTACGCCTCCGTCGCCGATTTCGTCGCCGATAATCCCCGCGCCTACAGCCGCTCCTTCTACGTCACCGGCACGCCCCCCGACGACGTGAGCGACTTCGCCATCAACGGCCTCTTCAGCCAAGCGCGCTGGAATGTCTCCAACCGCCTCAACGCCACGTTCGGCGTCCGCTACGACTTTTTCACTGCCGACAAAAAGCCGCCGCTCAATGCCGCCTTCAAAAACGCCTTCGGTTTCGGCAACGACGGCTCGGTCGACGGCTCCAACGCCATCTCCCCGCGCGTTAGCTTCAACTACGCCGTTGATGACAACCGCACCACGCAGTTCCGCGGTGGCGTCGGCCACTTCGTCGGCCGCATCCCGTGGGTGATCGTCTCGAACTCCTGGTCTAACTCCGGCGTCGGTCGCTCTCAGATCACCGCCGCTGGCGTCGGCGCCGCCGGCATCCCGACGCTCTCCAGCTACCTCAGCAACAGCTTCGATCCGAAGAACCCGATCGGCACCGCCGCCAGCGTTAATGTCGGCTCGCCCGTCATCAACCTCATCGAGGACAAGATGAGCCCGCCCTCCGTCTGGCGCGGCAATTTCGCCATCGACCGCAAGCTCCCGCTCTTCGACAGCACGTTCACCGTCGAAGGCGTGCAGACCGTCGCCAGCGAAGCCCTCTTCATCCGCGATTTGAACCTTCGCCCCCGCTTCGTCGGTAGCGATGGCCGCCAGGTCTTCGCCGGCACCCCGGGCAATCAGGCCAACGTCCTCCGCCCCGGTTTCGCCAACGTCTACGCGATGAGCAGCATCTCCGAGGGCGAGTCCACCTACATCTCCCTCACGCTCGCGCGCCAGATGAAGAACCACTGGAGCTACAGCGTCGGCTACACCCACGGCCGCGCCACAGATGCGCTCCCGCTCGGTGAGACCGTCGCCGGCTCGCAATTCGGCCGCAATCCCGTCTTCAACCAAAACCAGGTCGAGGTCGCCCGCTCCGCCTTCGAGGTCCAACACCGTATCCAGGTTTCCCTCGCGCGCGAATTCGAGCTCCGCAAGAACTACAAGACCACCGTCAGCCTCTACTACGAGGGCCGCAGCGGTAATCCCTTCAGCTACGTCTACGGCGGCACCGACATGAACGGCGACGGCGTGAACAACAACGAACTCATCTACGTCCCCACCGGCACCTCCGATCCCGTGCTCGCCGCGCTCACGCCGGCCGTCCGCGATGCGATGATGGCCTACGTCAACGGCGGCGAACTCGCGTCCTTCAAAGGCCGCGTCGCCCCCCGCCATGGATTCCGCATGCCGTGGATCAACCGTCTCGACCTCCACATCGGCCAGACCATCCCGGTCTTCAAGACCGTCGAACTCGAAGTCTTCGCCGACTTCGTGAACTTCGGCTCTTGGTTCAGCAAAAAGATTTTCGGCTACACCGAAGTTCTCCCCGGCCAGGGCGACAACGAGCTCCTGACCACGAAGCTCTTCGGCGCCGCGACTTACACCGCGACCGGCCAGCTCCAAATGACCGGCACGAGTTTCGCCAACCCCGCCATCGCCACGCCCAACAACGACCTCTCCCGTTGGCGCATGCAGTTCGGCGCCCGCCTCCGCTTCTAAAAACCCGGGAGCGCGGGCGGCCCGCCCGCCTTTTCTCCTCTGCGTTCCCCACGCCGCACCTTAACAGGTGCGGCGTTTTTCTTTCTAACCCGCGCTCACACCGCCTCCGCCATTGCCCGCCACCCGTTCGTCTCTTTCCTCTCAATCGTGGTCACACCCTCTCCCCTCGCTTCCGCGTCCTCCTCCCAGCGCCTCGCCCAGCAAATCGCCTTCATCGTCGAATGCGACAAGCTGAAGGAAATCTTCCGCCAGACGATCAACACCCAAAGCCGCCGCCCCGAAAACGACGCCGAGCACTCTTGGGCTTTCTGCCTCTGCATCATGGTGCTCGCCGAGCACGCCAACGTCCCGAACCTCGACGTCCTCCGCGTCCTCAAGATGGGCCTCATCCACGACCTCGTGGAAATCGATGCCGGCGACACCTTCGCCTACGACACCGCCGCCGTCGTCAACCAGCACGACCGCGAAGCCCGCGCCGCCGACCGCATCTTCGGCCTCCTCCCCGCCGATCAATCCCGCGAATTCCGCGCGCTCTGGGACGAGTTCGAAGCCCGCTCCACACCCGAGGCGAAATTCGCCCACGCCTGCGACCGCTTTCAACCCATGCTCCTCAACGCCCGCACCGAGGGCGGCAGCTGGCGCGCCCACGGCATCAACCACACGCAGGCCAGCCGCCGCGGCGCCCCCATCGCCGAAGGCTCCGCCTCGCTCGGCGCCGCCATCGACCAACTCCTCCGCGACGCCGTCACTGCCGGTCACCTCGCCCCCGCTCCTTCCCCGTGAAAAACGCCTCCGTCTTCCGCGTATTAGGTTTTCTCGCACTTGCGCTGCTCCCACTCGCCCGGGCCGCGTGGACGCCCCCTGACGCCGCGCAACTCGCCCGCCTCGAACGCGCCCTCGCTTCCCAGCACGCCCAGTGGGACCCCGTCGAGCAGCTCCCGAAGCGCCCCTTCTCTTCGCCCGGTTACCACACCACGCTCAAAGGCGGCTTCGTCCACTCCACGCGCGACGCCTTCACCTACGCCGTCGGCCTCCTCGATACCGGCAAACCCGCGCACCTCGAACGCGCCTGCGCCATTCTCCGCCGCGCGATCGCGCTCCAAGACTCCAACCCCGCCAGCAAGACCTTCGGCATCTGGTCCTGGTTTCTCGAAGAGCCCCTCGATAAAATGAGTCCGCCTGATTTCAACTGGGCCGATTTCAACGGCGTCTCGCTCCTCCAAATCGCGCGCGACCACCGCGCCCGGCTCCCCGCCGATCTCGCCGCCGCCGTCGAGACCGCGATTCTCCGCGCCTGCGCCGCGATCAAGAAGCGCAACGTCGGCCCCGGCTACACCAACATCGCGATCATGGGCTCCTACGTGACGCTCTACGCCGGCGAGCTCCTCGGTAACGACGAGTTCCTCTCCTACGGCCTCGAGCGACTCACGCGCTTCCACGCCTACACGCGCGAGAACGGCACCTTCGAGGAATACAACAGCCCCACCTACACGATCATCGCCCTCCTCGAACTCTCCCGCCTCAAAGCCCACGTCCGCACGCCTGCCGCGCAACCCTTGATCGACGATCTCGTCCGCCATGCGTGGGAGGAAATCGCCAAGCACTTCCACGCGCCTACCCGCCAATGGGCCGGCCCGCACAGCCGAGCCTACCGCTCGCTCAACTCGGAAAGCACGCTCGCGCTCATCCAGCGCGCCACCGCCGGCCGCGTCGCTTTCGGCCTCGACGCCCCCGACCGCGATGAACTCCGTCTCCCCGTTCACTGCCCGCCCGACCTCGAACCGCTCTTCGCCTCGCTCACCACGCCGCGCACCGTCACCGAGACGTTCATCAAACGCTCCACCACCGTCGGCACCACCTACCTCCACCCGCAATTCGCCCTCGGTTCGATCAACCGCGGCGACATGTGGAATCAACGCCGCCCGCTCCTCGCGCACTTCGGCACCGCGGCCGCCCCCGGCTATCTCCAGCTCCGTTTTCTGAAAAACGACTACGACTTCTCCTCCGCCATTTTCCGCTCCGCCCAACGCGACGGCCTCGTCGTCGGCGCCGTCAACCTCCTCACCAACGGCGGCGACACCCACATCTCTCTCGATAAAGTCAAAGCCGCCAAAATCCGCGCCGGCGACCTGCGCCTCCGTTTCGAGCTCGGCGGACCCGCCGCGAAAAACGCCGCGCTCACCCTCACCTCGCCCACCAGTGCCACGCTCTCCTGCGGCGGCCTCACCTTCCACGTCACGCTCGCCCGCGCGCGCCTCGGTGCCCTCGCCGGCAAACTCACCACCGGCCAGACCGCCGACCTCCGTTATCTCGACATCGAGTTCTACCACGGCGAAGACCGCGAATTCGATCTCGCCGCCCTCGGCGAAGCCATCACCGCCTTCGCCCTCTCCGTCGGCCCGCACGGCCCCGTCTCGCTGAATCTCGACGCCCGCCAACTCACCCTCACCTGCGACGGTCTCGCCGTCACCGCTGCGACGAAGCCCACGCCGTAGCACCGCCGCGCGCTCCTGTCTTTTTTGCGCATCTTGCGCCTTTTTACGGCCAACCTCCGCCTCGTCCCGCCCGCGCTCAAACTGTCCGCCTACCCCGCCCGCATCGCCCACCCGCGCCCCGCGTCAGGCGCGCAACCCCCAACCCATGCGTTCCCCTTTCCGCCTTCTTTCGTGTGTTTTGTGTGTTTCGTGGGCACTCCTCCCCGTCTTCGCCGCTGAGTCACCGCCACGCGACTGGATCGACCCCAACACCGGCCACCGCGTCATCCGCCTCTCTCCCGACCAAGGCGGCTCCAGTCTCTACTTCCACCAAAACGGCTACACCCCCGAGGGCGACAAACTCATCATCCACACACGCACCGATACTCCCGGCGTCACCGATCTCGCCACCGTCAACCTCACCACCCTCGGCGTCTCGTCGCCGAAACTCGAAATCGTCGCCGCCAACACCCGCGCCATCGCCACCGCGTGGCGCACCCGCGAAGCCTACGTCCGCCGCGAAAATTCCATCGTCGCCATTCACCTCGATACGCACGCCGAGCGCACCGTCATCGCCCTTCCCGAAATCGCCCGCGGCCGCGGCGGCCAGTTCGCCCTCAACTGCGACGAATCCCTCCTCGTCGGCATCGCCCGCGATCCCGATGGCCCGACCATCCCGCGCACACCACCGGCCGGTGGCGCCGGCGGCACGCTCGAAGCCCAATGGGCCGCCGGCACGGCGAAAATGATCTACACCATCGACGTCAAAACCGGCGCCTTCCGCGTCATCCATCGCGAAAACGACTGGACCAATCACCTTCAGTGCTCGCCCACCGATCCGCTCCAAATCCTTTTCTGCCACGAGGGCCCGTGGCACTTCAACGACCGCACGTGGACTGTCCGCGCCGACGGTTCCCCCGCCCGTCTCCTCCACGAGCGCACGATGAACATGGAAATCGAGGGCCACGAGTTCTTCAGCCCCGACGGGAAGAAAGTTTGGTATGACCTCCAGACCCCACGCAGCACCGTCTTCTGGCTCGCCAACGTCGACCTCACGACCGGCCACCGCACGTGGTATAACTTAAAACGCGAAGAATGGTCCGTGCACTACAACGTCTCCCCCGACGGCACGTTCTTCGCCGGCGACGGCGGCGGCGCCGGCAGTGTGGCCGCCTTCGCCGGCGACGGCACCCGCCTCGATCCGCCCGGCAACGGCCAATGGATCTACGCCTTCTATCCGTCGAACGTCCGCGGGAGTTCCTACCGCGACAAAAAACCCCTCATCGACATCGGCGTCCTCCGCTCCGAACGCCTCGTGAACATGGCCAATCACAACTACAGCAAAGACACCGGCGTCGAACCCAACCTCACCTTCACGCGCGACGGCCGCTGGATCATCTTCTCCGCCAATTTCCACACCAACCCCGGCCGCGGCCAACGCGCCACCACCCACACCTACGCCGTCCAAGTCAAAAAGTAAGGCGGACTTCAGTCCGCCCTTTCCCTCTCCCTCCCCATGACCTCCTCCCCGCGCTCCGCCTCATTCGTCCCATTCGTCGCATCCGTCCTATTCCTCCTATCCTTCGCCCTTCCCCTCTCCGCCGCGAATTTCCCCACCGACCGTCCCATTCTCCCCCTCTGGCCCAACGGCGCCCCCGGCTCCGAAGCTCGCCGCACCGAGCCCGAAAAAATCGTCGGCGTGAACGTATCCAATATTCACCAACCGACCCTCACCGCCTACCTCCCCGCGCCCACCCAAGCCACCGGCACCGCCATCATCGTCGTCCCCGGCGGCGGCCACTCCAAACTCGTGATGGAACACGAGGGCTACAACGTCGCCGCCTGGCTCGTCGAACGCGGCATCGCCGCCTTCATCCTCAAGCACCGCCTCGCCAAAGACGACGCCACGCCCGCCGGCACCCCGCAGCCCTACACCATCGAACGCGACGCCCTCGCCGACGGCCAACGCGCCTTGCGCCTCGTCCGCAGCCGCGCCGCCGAGTGGGCAATCAACCCCGCCGCCGTCGGCATGATCGGTTTCTCCGCCGGCGGCGAAGTCGTCGCCTTCACCGCGATGCGCGCCGCGCCCGGCAGCGCCTCCGCCGCCGATCCCATCGACCGAGAGTCCGCCCGCCCCGATTTCCAGGCGCTCATCTATCCCGGCAAATCCGGCCAGATCATTCCCGAAAAAGGCGCCCCGCCCGTCTTCCTCGCCGCCGGTTACGGCGACCGCACCGACATCTCCGAAGGCCTCGCCGAAGTCTATCTGCGTTTCAAACGCGCCGGCGTCCCCGCCGAGCTGCACATCTACGCTGGCGCCGGCCACGGCTTCGGCCTCCGCGCCGCCAACAAATCCCCTGCCGGCGCCTGGCCCGAGCGCTTCCGCGAGTGGCTCCTCGACCGCAAGTTCATCGCTGCAAAATAACTTTGTAGCGGCGAGCGCCAGCAAGCCGACCATCACCTCTTCGTCACCCCGTAGCCGCGCCTCTTAAGGCGCGGTTCCACCCGCCCACGCTTCCCCTCCGCCTCCATGCGCCTTTTCCTTCTTTCGTGTTTTTTGTGTGTTTCGTGGGCCACTGCTGCCTCAGTCCCCGTCAGCCCCTTTCCACAAAACCTATCCACCGTCGCCTCCGCCCCCGCGATCCCCGCCACCCCGCCCACCGAACCCGCGCATCCTACCCCCATTCCCCTTTGGCCCTCCGCGACCGGCGCTCTCGGCTCCGAATCCCGCCGCACCGAACCCGAGCACATCAGTTGGCGCCAGGAGCCCGACATCGTCTTCCCCGTAATTTCAAACATCCACGCGCCCTCGCTCATCCCCTTCCTCGCGCCGGCGGCCAGCTCCGGCGCACGCGCGTCCAAGCCAACCGGATGCGCCGTCATTATCGCCCCCGGCGGCGGCCACATGCAGCTTACGATCGACCGCGAGGGCTACGACCTCGCGCAATTCCTCGCGTCGCGCGGCATCGCCGCCTTCGTTTTGAAAAACCGTCTCGCTCGCGACGCCTCCACGCCCAAAGGCACGCCGCAGCCCTACACCATCGACGCCCACGCACTCGCCGACGCGCACCGCGCCATCCGCCTCGTCCGCGCCCGCGCCTCCGAATTTTCCCTCCAACCCGACCGCATCGGCATCATGGGCTTTTCTGCCGGCGGCGAACTCGCCTTCCTCGCCGCGGCCAAACACTCCGCCGGCACCACCGCCGCTCCCGACCCCATCGACCGCGTTTCCTCCCGCCCCGATTTCTTCGCCCCCATCTACTCCGGCGGTTTCCAACGCACCGGCCTCACCTGGTCCGCCGCCGCCACGCCCCCCGCCTTCCTCGTCTGCGCCTACGACGATCGCATGCCCGAACAGATGGCCGCCTTCTTCACCACCCTCCGCCAAGCCGGCGTCAACGCCGAGCTCCACATCTACAATCGCGGCGGCCACGGCTTCGGCGTCCGCCCCGACCGCCCCGACTACGCCGTCTCCTCCTGGCACCACCGCTTCGTCGACTGGCTCAACGACCGCGGCTTCCTCAAGTAGGGCGAGGCTTCAGCTCGCCCAATTCCCCCGCCCACCCCATGCGCCCCACCCCGCTAGCCGCTGCCGCCCTCCTCGCGCTCCTCTCCTTCGCCGCACTCCCCGCTCAACCCATCGCCACCGCCTCCCCCGCCCCTTCCTTCGAGCACGCCATCACCCCGCTCCTCAAAAAATACTGCTACGACTGCCACGCCGACGGTATCCATAAATCTGGTATCGCCCTCGACACCTACCGCACCACCGCCGACGTCCACGCCGCCCGCAAAACCTGGGAGTCCATCCTCCGCGTCATCACGCGCCACGAAATGCCGGCCGAAGATGCCGCCGCGTTTCCCACCCACGCCGAACGCGAGACCATCGCCACCTTTATCGAGCGCGAACTCTTCCAACTCGATCCCGCCCGCCCCGATCCCGGCCGCGTGACCCTCCGCCGCCTCAACCGCGCCGAATACAACAACGCCATCCGCGACCTCATCGGCCTCGACTTCAAACCCGCCGCCGACTTCCCGCCCGACGACTCCGGCTACGGCTTCGACAACATCGGCGACGTCCTCTCCCTCCCGCCCTCCCTCCTCGAGAAATACCTCGCCGCCGCCGACCGCGTCCTCGACCAAGCCATCGTCACCGACCCCATCTCGAGCCGCACCCAGCGTATCCCCGCCAGCCTCACGCAGATCGGCTTCAACGCCCTCGGCGACCGCGGCGATGGCTGGGTCCAACTCCTCTCCCTCGAAGAAGACGACATAGCCCACGAACTCTCCGTCCTCGCCCCCGGCGACTACCTCGTCCGCTTCCACGCCTTCGCCACCAAAGTTGGCGGCGCCCTCGTCGGCCAGGGCAGCGAGAAACCGATCGACTTCAAAGGCGAAGACCCCGGCCCCACCCGCATCGCCGTCCTCCTCAACGACACTTTCATCCAGGACTTCGTCGTCACCACCGACGCCGACCACCCCGCCACCTACGAAGCCCGCCTCGGTCTCCCGCCCGGCAAACACCGCATCCGCGTCGCCATGCTCCGCAAACGCGGCGGCGACCACGAACTCGTCATGCTCAACGGCCGCCTCGGCCGCCAGCAACCCGGCATCGTATCCGTAAAATGGATGGAGCTCGAAGGCCCCCTCCCCACCGCCGTCCACCGCACCCCCGCCACCGCCCTTACCCCGGTTCCGCTTCCATCCGTCCCATCCGTATCATCCGCGTCCATGCTCACGCCCGACGGCACCCTTGTCCTCACCACCCCCGCGACCGTCTCCACCACCTTCACCGCCCCGCACGCCGGCGAATTCATCCTCCGCACCCAAGCCTACGCCCAACAAGCCGGCACCGAGCCCACGCGCATGGAATTCCGCCTCGACGGCCAACCGCTCCACTCCTTCGACGTCCTCGCCCCCGCGACGATGCAGCCCATCCCCCGCCAGCGCGTCTTCTCCCTCGCCCTCCTCGTCCCGCAGCCCCGCGTCTACGAACACCGCGTCACGCTCCCCGCCGGCCGCCACACCTTCACCGCCGCCTTCGTCAACGACTTCGCCGACCCCGAAAACGCCAACCCCAATCTCCGCAAACGAAACCTCTTCCTCCAACACCTCGAAGTCGCCGACCTCTCCTCCCCGCCCGTCATCCCGCCGCTCCCCACCCCGCTCGCCGCCCTCGTCGCGCGCCACCCGTCCGCCGACGCCCCCGCCGCCCGCGCGATCCTCGCCGACTTCACCCGCCGCGCCTGGCGCCGCCCCGCGACTGCCGCCGAACTCGACCGCCTCACGCGCCTCTACGATCTCGCCCGCGCGCAAAACGACCCCCACCCCGCCGCCCTCAAACTCGCCCTCAAGGCCGCCCTCGTCTCCCCCCACTTCCTCTTCCAAAACGAGTCCTCCCTCACCGCTCCTTCGCCTACTTCCACTCCCTCCTCTCCCGCACATCCTTCCCATCTTCCCCTCGACGACTTCACCCTCGCCTCCCGCCTCGCCTTCTTCCTCTGGAGCTCCGTCCCCGACGACGAACTCCTCGACCTCGCCGGCCGCGGCCAACTCCGCGCGCAACTCGTCCCGCAAATCCGCCGCCTCCTCGCCTCGCCGAAATCCCGCGCCCTCGTCGATAACTTCGCCGGCCAGTGGCTCCAAACCCGCGCCCTCGAATCCCACCAGCCCGACCGCAAAACCTTCCCCGCCTTTGATCCCGCACTCCGCTCCGCGATGCAGCAGGAAACCGAACTCTTCTTCGAACACGTCATGCGCGCCGACCGTAGCCTCCTCGATTTCCTCCGCGCCGACTACACCTTCGCCAACGCCCGCCTCGCCAAATTCTACGGCCTCACGCTCCCCACTGCGCCCGCCACCGCCGACGAATTCCAAAAAATCTCGCTCGCCGCCACGTCCCGCCGCGGCGTCCTCACCCACGCCGGCATTCTCGCCCTCACCTCGAATCCCACGCGCACCTCTCCGGTGAAGCGCGGCAAATGGGTCCTCGACAATCTCCTCGGCACGCCGCCTCCACCGCCCCCGCCCAACGTCCCCGAGCTCGACGACAAGGACCGCAAACTCACCGGCACCCTCCGCCAGCAACTCGAGCAACACCGCGCCAACCCCTCCTGCGCCTCGTGTCACGCGCGCATGGACCCCATCGGCTTCGGCCTCGAAAACTTCGACGCTATCGGCGCCTTCCGCGAAAAAGACGGCGCGCAACCCATCGACGCCGCCGGCCAACTCGCCACCGGCGATGCCTTCGCCACTCCCGCCGAACTCGCCGCGCTCCTCGTGAAGAACCGCGCCGACGACTTCCGCCGCTGCCTCGCCGAAAAAATGCTCATCTACGCCCTCGGCCGCGGCGTCGAATATTACGACCGCCCCGCCGTGGAAAAAATCATGTCCGACCTCCGCGCTAATGACGACAAATTCTCCGCCCTCATTTTCGCCGTTGCGAACAGCTTCCCTTTCCAAAACCGCCGCGCCCCGACTCCCGCTTCACTCACCTCCTCTCAAACCGCCAAACCGTTGAGCCGCTAATCGTCGCCAATTTTCGCTAATCCCAAACCCCTTCCTCCCCGAACCCACCTCAGCGCCCCCGCGCCTCGCCGATCAGACGAGGCCCGCAAACGTCCCCCGCCCTCCCACCTCCGAAAGATAAGCGTAAATTAGCGGTTCGCCCCTCCGTCCCTTTACCCTTTCCACCCCGCTGACTGTCCGCGCCCCCGCCCCTTCCGTCTCCGCCTCTCAGCTCTAGCCTCTCAGCTCTCAGCCCCATCGCCCGCCCCACTCCACCCGCGTCCCCGTTCGCCCGCCCCACCCCGCTATGAACGCCCTCCCCCGCCGCACGTTCCTCCGAGGCCTCGGCACCGCCGTCGCCCTCCCCGTCCTCGACGCGATGCTCCCCACCAGCGCCCGCGCCGCCACTCCTGCCCTCAAAGCCGCGCTCTCCCCGCGCCGCGTCGCGTGGATCTACGTCCCCAACGGCGCCAACATGGTCGACTGGACCCCCACGAACACCGGCACCGATTACCAGCTCCCCTCCATCCTCGAACCCCTCGCCGCGCACCGCCGCGATTTCTCGGTCGTCACCGGCCTCGCCAACCGCATGGGCGACGAACACGGCGACGGTGGCGGCGCCCACGCCCGCGCGTCAGCCTCCTTCCTCACCGGCGTCCACCCGCGCAAAACCGCCGGCGCCGACATCAAGGCCGGCGTCTCCGTCGACCAAATCGCCGCCAACCAAATCGGCGAACAGACGCGCCTCCCTTCCCTCGAACTCAGTTGCGACGGCGGCCAACGCGCCGGCTCCTGCGACTCCGGCTACAGCTGCGCCTACCAGTTCAACATCTCCTGGAAATCCGAGACCCAGCCGATGAGCCCCGAGGTCGATCCTCGCGCCGCCTTCGAACGCCTCTTCGGCAGCGCCGATCCTGCCGCCACCCTCGAAGCCAGCGCGCGCCGCGCCCTCTACCGCAAGAGCGTCCTCGACTACGTCCTCGACGACGCCCACCGCCTCGAGCGCACCCTCGGCGACGCCGATCGCCGCAAGCTCGACGAGTATCTCACCGCCGTCCGCGACCTCGAGCGCCGCATCGACCGTGCCGCCAAATTCGGCGCCGCCCAACCGCCTGCCGGCGTCAACGCCCCCGAGATGTTCGAGACCTACGAGCAGCAGGTGCAGCTCATGTTCGACGTGATGGCCCTCGCGTTTCAAACCGACTCCACGCGCATCGCCACCTTCATCGTCGCCCACGACGGCAGCAACCGCCCGTATCCAAATATTGGTATCCGCGACGGTCACCACGACCTCTCCCACCACCGCAAAGACGAGGACAAGAAAAAGAAACTCGCCCAGATCAACCGCTACCACGTCTCGCAATTCGCCCGCTTCCTCGACCGCCTTAAAGCCACGCCCGAAGCCTCCGGCAACCTCCTCGATAATTCCACGATCCTCTACGGCAGCGCTCTCAGCGACGGCGACCGCCACTCGCCCGACGACCTCCCGATCCTCATCGCCGGCCGCGGCGGCAATTCCCTCAACACCGGCCGCCACCTCCGCGTCGACGAAAAGACCCCGATGACGAACGTCTATCGATCGATGCTCGATACCATCGGCGTCCGCACCGAAAAAGTCGGCGACAGCACCGGCAAACTCGACGCCCTCTTCACCGCCTAACGCCACTTGTCATTCTGAGCGCAGCGAAGAATCCAGCGAAACACCCTACGGCGAAACCCGCCTCGACGGCCGCAGAGGATTCTTCGCTGCGCTCAGAATGATAGAAATTCTTCGCATTCCCCTCATGCCCCTCCCCCGCCTGCTTCTCCTTTCGTGTCTTTCGTGTGTTTCGTGGGCCCTCTCCGCCGCCGAACCCGCCACCACTCCCACCGCCCAAAAATTCTCCTTCGGCACCGCTCCAACTGAGCCCGGTGTCACCACCATTTCAACCGACGCGACCTACAGCACTGATCGCGGTTACGGTTTCGAGCCGTCGCCCGCTCTCACGTTTTCTTCAACTGCCGTAACCAGTATTCAGCCGTTCCTCTTCTCCGTAGCCCTCCCCGAGGGCAACTACCGCGTCACGATCACCCGCCCGGCCCTCGCGACGTCCGCCTCCGCCGCGCCGGCACCACTCACCCTCAAATCCGAATCGCGCCGCCTGATGGTCGAAGCCTCCCTCGCGTCGCGCCACGAATTCATCGTCAACACCCGCCACGCCAAGGTCGCCCCGCCACCCCTCAACGCCCCCGGCAACGACCACGTCGAACTCAACAACCGCGAGAACTCGCCCACCAACGGCCTCGTTTACCACTGGGACGACAAACTCACGCTTGAGTTCAACGGCCCGCATCCGTCCCTCTCCACGCTCACGATCACCCCCGCGCCCGAGGTCCCCACGCTCTTTCTTGCCGGCGATTCCACCGTCACCGATCAACCCCGCGAGCCCGGCGCGAGTTGGGGTCAAATGCTCCCCCGCTGGTTCAAGCCCACGCTCGCCGTCGCCAATCACGCTGAGTCCGGCGAGACCCTGAAATCCTTCCTAACCGAACTCCGCCTTGATAAACTGCTCAGCACTCTGAAACGCGGCGACTTTCTCCTTCTCCAGTTCGGCCACAACGATTCCAAAGCCAACTGGCCGCAGACTTACGCTGAGGCCGGCACCACCTACAATGCCTACCTGAAGGTCTTCATCGCCGAAGCCCGCCGCCGCGGCGCCATGCCGATTCTCATTTCTCCCGTGCAACGCCGCCAATTCGGCCCCGACGGAAAAATCCGCAATTCCCACGGCGACTACCCCGCCGCTGTCGCCTCAGTCGCCCGCGAAGAAAACGTCCCCTTCATCGATCTCTCGTCCATCAGCGCCACGTTCTACGAAGCCCTCGGCCCTGAAAAATCCCCGCTCGCCTTCAGCGCCGGCGGTCGCGACGTCACGCACCACAATAACTACGGCGCCTACCAACTCGCCCGCGCCGTCGTCTCCGCCCTTCGCACGCAGGTCCCCGCTCTCGCCCCGCACATCCTGGCGACCTTCCCCGGTTTCGATCCCACGCGCCCCGACGATCCCGCCACGTTCACCCTCGCCCCCAGCCCCGGCCGCACCACGCAAGCACCGCGCGGTAACTGAAGCAGCCACATCAACCCTCCGTCCGTTCACCACCGCTTCAATTTCACCCATGAAATCCACGCTCGCCCTCGTCGCCCTCGCGCTCGCCGCCACGAGCGACCTCTTCGCTGCGACTGCGCAGCCCCCGCTCCGCTTCACCTTCGGCACGAGCGCCGCCTCCTCCGCCGCAACCGCGCCCACCGCCCACGTCACCCCCGAAACCACGTTCTCTTCCATCCGCAGCTACGGTTTCGAACCCGGTGCCACGCTCACCGCCACCGCCGACGCCATCACCAGCACGCAACCGTTCTACTTTTCCGCCGCGGTCCCGGCAGAGGGAAACTACCTCGTCACCGTCACGTTTTCCGCCGGAACCGACGCCACGGTCAAAGCCGAACTCCGCCGCCTCATGATCGAGCGCGTCGTCGTTCCCGCCGGCCAGACCTCCGTCACCCGCACCTTCCTCGTCAACACCCGCACGCCCACCATCGCCGCGCGCCCTGCCACGGCCACCGCCCCCGCCATCGCCGCCGGCACCGTCCGCCTCAAAGCCCCGCGCGAAACCACGCAGGAAGCGTGGGCGTGGGACCACCTCGTCACCTTGGAATTCGCCGGTCCGCACCCCGCCGTCTCCGCGATCTCACTATCGCCCGCGCCGACCACCACGCCCACGATTTTTCTCCTCGGCGACTCCACTGTCTGCGACCAATCGAAAGAGCCCTTTAACAGCTGGGGCCAAATGTTCACGCGTTGGTTCAAGCCCACCGTCGCCATCGCCAATCACGGCGAGTCCGGCGAGACCTACCGCGACTCCCTCGGTCGCCGCCGCCTCGACAAAATCCTCAGCGTCATGAAGCCCGGCGACTGGCTCCTCATGCAGTTCGGCCACAACGACCAAAAACAAATCGCCTCCAAATCCGGCGGTCCGTTCACGACCTACCAGGCCGAAATCAAAAAACACGTCGACGCCGTCCGCGCCCACGGCGGCACACCCGTCCTTCTCTCGCCGATGGAGCGCCGCGGCTTCGACGCCGCTGGCAAAGTCATCCCGTCCCTAGCCGATTACGCCACCGCCGCCCGCCAAGCCGCCCACGAGCTCAACGTCGCCTTCATCGACCTCAACGCCCTCTCGAAACCGCTCTACGAAGCGCTCGAATCCCGCGGCCCCGAATTCTCCCGCCGCGCCTTCGCCGGACAAGACAACACCCACCACAACAGCTACGGCAGCTACCAACTCTCCCGCCTCATCGTCCAATCCCTCCGCGACCAAAAGCTTCCCCTCGCCGCCTTCGTCGTCGATGACTTCGTCCCCCTCGACCCCACCCGCCCCGACGACCCCGCCGCCTTCTCCGTCCCCGCCAGCCCCAACTTCACCAACCAACGCCCGCTCGGAGACGAAAAATAATCCGCCCGCATCCAGCCACAATCGCCCGTTCACGCGCATCGTTGCAGATTCCGATTAGCGATGATTAGCGTAGATTAGCGGTTCACTCCTTCGCTTATGAAGTCTCTCACTTTCCTGTTTTTGATCACATTCGCGTCCGCCTTTTCCCACGCCGCCGAGCCCCCCGCCTACCTCTTCACCTACTTCACCAAAAACGGCGAAGACGGCCTGCACCTCGCCTGGAGCGCTGACGGCTACAAATGGGACAAACTCAACGCCGGCCGCCCCTACCTCGCCCCCAAAGTCGGCAAATCAAAACTCATGCGCGACCCCTGCGTCGCCCGCGGCCCCGACGGCATCTACCACATGGTTTGGACCTCCGGCTGGAACGAAAACAACATCGGCTACGCATCCTCCCAGGACTTTCTCACCTGGACCGAGCAACGCGAAATCCCCGTCATGGCGCACGAGCCCACCGTCCTGAATTCGTGGGCCCCGGAAATTTTCTACGACGAACGCCGCGCCGAGTTCATCATCTTCTGGGCCTCCACCATCCCCGGCAAATTCGCCGCCACCGCCGGATCCTCCGAGGAGAAATACAACCACCGGATGTATTTCACGACGACGAAGGACTTCACCGCCTTCGCCCCCACAAAACTATTCTACGACCCCGGCTTCAGCGTGATCGACGCCACGTTTCTCCGCACCGCCGGCCAGCTCTACCTCGTCCTCAAAGACGAGACGCGCCACCCGCCGAAAAAATTCCTCCAACTCGCCGCCGCCGAAAGTTTTCAAGGCCCCTTCCAGCCCCCGTCAGCCCCGTTCACGCCGCCCGGCCTCTGGGTCGAAGGCCCGACCGTCCTCAAAGTCGGTGACGCCACCCTCGTCTACTTCGACGCCTACCAAAAAAAGCACTACGGCGCCATGCGCTCTCGCGATCTCAAGACCTGGGAAGACGTCTCCGCCCAACTGACTTTCCCCGACGAAGGCACCCCCGTCCGCATGCGCCACGGCACCGCCCTCGAAGTCCCCGCCGCCCTCGTCGCGAAACTTCGCGCCACGACGACGCCGTAGCACGGTCAGCCTGACCGTGCTCCCTGCGCGCCTTTGAAAAACGGACCGGCGGCTCCACAGCCGGCCACCCCACTCACGCGCCGCGCATCGCCACCTCAGATGTGGATCGCCTCGCCCGTGGTCGCCGCGGCGGCTTCCATCACGGCTTCGCTCAACGTCGGGTGCGCGTGGATCGTCTGGTGAATCTCCTCGATCGTCGCCTCGAGTTCGACCGCGAGCCCATACTCGGCGATCAGCTCCGTGGCTTCCGAACCGATGATGTGCGCGCCGAGGATTTCCCCCGTCTTCGCATCGCTGATCACCTTCACGAAACCTTCGCTCTCCGCCGACGCCACGGCCTTGCCCGACGCCGTGAACGGAAACTTGCCGACCTTGTAGTCGAGTTTCTTTTCCTTCGCCGCCTTTTCGGTGAGGCCCGTGCTCGAGATCTGCGGCTGGCAATACGTGCAGCCCGGGAAATTCTTCACGCGCTTCGCGAGCCCGTGGCCAAACATCCCGTTGACCGCACTGACCGCCTCAAACGTCGCCACGTGCGCGAGCCACGGCGGCCCGATGATGTCACCCGCCGCGTAGATGCCCTTCACGCTCGATTGGTAGTCGTCGCCCACCTTCACGTAGTTGCGGTCGAGGTCGACCTTCAGGCTCTTGCCGATCACGCCGTCGATATTCGCAACGACGCCGATCGCGGAGAGCACCGTCTCCACCTCGATCTCCTCGGTCTTGCCGTCCTTCACGAGGTTTAGCTTCACGGTATCTTTTCCGACCCGGAAATTTTCGCACTTCGTGGCCGTGTGGATCGTGATGCCCTGTTTTTCAAACGAGCGGTGTAGCGTCTTCGCAACCTCCTCGTCCTCCACCGGCAGGATCTGCGGCAGCATTTCGACGAGGGTCACCTTCGAGCCAAACGCGTTGAAAAAGTAGGCAAACTCCACGCCGATCGCCCCCGCGCCCACGATCACGATCGACTTCGGCAGCGTCTTGTTCGCGAGCGCCTCACGCGAGGTCATCACGCGCACGCCGTCGACTTCGAGATCGGGGATGCGCCGCATCTTGCAGCCCGTCGCGATCAAAATGTTCTTCGCCCGCAAATACTTCCCCTTGTGCTCGCCTTCGGTGATTTCGACCATCCCCGCCGCCGGCACTTGAGCGCGCCCGACGAAGTAGTCGACCTTGTTCTTCTTGAACAAAAACTCGATGCCCTTGGCCATCTGTTGCGACACCCCCCGCGAGCGATCCATCACCTTCGCGAAGTCGAACGTCACGTCCTTCACCGTGATCCCGAACGACTCCGACTTCTTGATTTTCTGGTAGAGCTCCGCGCTCTTCAGCAAAGCCTTGGTCGGAATGCAGCCCCAGTTGAGGCAAGTGCCGCCCGCGCGCTCCATCTCAACGCAGGCAACTTTTTTGCCGAGTTGCCCAGCGCGAATCGCGCCCGCGTAACCCGCCGGACCGCCGCCCACTACAACGAGATCGTATTCGATAGTTTCAGCCATGGCGCCAACGTGCCCCGGACCACCACACCGTCAAACGGAAACTCCCCGCCTCAGATATCGATCACGTCATCCGGCTTCTTCTTCACCGCCGGTGCCGCGCTCGCCGGCGGCTTCGGGCTGCGCGTGAACCCACTCAACAGCAGATTCGTGATACTCACCACCAGTGCGCCCCACACCGCCGGCCAAAATCCCGCGACATGAAACCCGTCCACCAGCCGCCCCACGAAGAGAAACAACAAGGCATTGATCACCACCACCCCGAGCCCCAACGTGAAAATAATGAACGGCAGCGTAAACAGCACCAGCAGCGGCTTCAGGATCGCGTTGAAGAAGCTCAGCAAAATCACGACGACGACCAACGTCTGCGTGCTGTCGCAGGTGATGCCATTCACGAGCTTGGTCGCGAGCGTCACGCCCAGCGCCATGATCAGCCAGCGCACCAGCAACTGAAGAAACGGTGAATTCATCCGCGCCGACACTCACGCCCCGCCCGCGCGCCGAGCAATGAAAATCCTCGTCGTCCAGGACCACCTCCGCAGCGGCGGCACCGAGCGCCAGTCCGTGCTGCTCGCCAACGCGTTCGCCGCCGCCGGCCACACCGTCACGCTCCTCACCTTTCGCCCCGGCGGTGCCCTCGCCGCCACCGTCTCCGCTGCAGTCTCGCGCCTCATTCTCCAGCCGTTCGACCTACTTCTGGATTGGTTCGCCCCGGGCCTCACGGCCCACGCCGCCCGGCTCGCCCCCGACATCGCGCTTTGCATGGGCCGCATGGCCAACTGCTACGCCGGAATTCTCCAGCGCCGCCTGCCCGGCACCGTCGTGATCGCCACCATGCGCACCGGCAAACCGCTCCCGTTCCTCTTCCGCCGCTCGCTGCGCCTCGCCCGCCACATCGTCGCCAACAGCCACGATGCCCGCGCCACGCTCGTCGCGCAGCACGCCCTGCCCGGCGAAAAAATTTCCGTCATCCACAACTCCCTTGTTTTCCCTGCCGCCCCGGCCACCCCGGCTGGGGACGCGACGCCCCCGTCGCGTCTCGCATTCCGCGCGCAACACAACGCCACCCCCGCGACCACCGTCTTGCTCAACGTCGCGATGTTTCGTCCGGAGAAAAACCAGCGCGAGCTCATCGAAATCGCCGCCGGCCTCCCGCCCGCGCTCGATTGGCAACTCTGGCTCGCCGGCGACGGCCCCGCCCGCCCCGCGTGCGAAGCTCTGGTCGCCGAGCGCAATCTCGCCTCCCGCGTGCGCTTCCTAGGTTTCCACCGCAATCCGTCGCCGCTCTATGCCGCCGCCGACGTTGCCGTGCACGCCTCGTGGAGCGAAGCGCTCTCGAACTTTCTCATCGAAGCCCAAGCCCATGGCCTCCCCGCCGTCGCCTACGATGCACAGGGCATCCGCGAGTGTTTCCTCCCCGATCAAACCGGCTGGGCCATCGCGCGCGACGACCGCGCCGCGTTTCGCACCGCACTCGGTCGCCTCATAGCCGAGCCGGCCGATGCTCGCGCCACCCGCGCCGGCGCCGCGCGCACCTTCGCCCGCACCACCTTCGACCCGGCCCGCCAGGTCGCGGCCTATCTCGACCTCTTCGCCACGCTCCTTGCCCGCCCGCAGCCATGACCAACAAACAGCGCACCGACCTCATCGAGGCCTTCATCCGCGAACACAAATACGCCGATCTCCACACGCTCGCCACCCGCTTCGATGGCTCGCTCTCCACCGTCCGCCGCGCCCTCGACCATCTCGCCGAGCGCGGCATCGTGCGCCGCCACCACGGCGGTGCGTCCCTCGTCGAGACCGACGCCCTCGCTCAAGAATACGATTTTCTCACGCGCAACCAGCGCCAACCCGACGAGAAAATCGCCATCGCCCGCCTTATCGCGGAGCAAGTTGTCCCCGGCATGACCGTGATTCTCGACGGCGGCAGCACCACCTACACCGTCGCCCGCCTGCTCGCGCAAAAACGTCTGCAGGTGATCACCAACTCCATCCCCGTCGCCAGCCTCTTTGCCGAGATCGGCGCCGTGGATACGACCGTCACCGGCGGCAGCATCTATCGTCGCCTCGGCGTCCTCGTCGGCCCGCTCTGCGACCAATCGTTCGACAATATGCACGCCGATCTCGCGATCCTCGGCGGCATCGGCCTCACCGAAGAGGGCATCTGGAACCAAAACCCGCTCCTCGCGTCCGGCCAGCGCAAGATGATCGCCGCCGCCGAGCGCACCATCTTCGGCCTCGATAACACCAAGTTTGGCCGCAAAGCCCAGACGCTCACCTCCCCGTTCGAGGCGCGCCACACCATCGTCACCGACATCCGCCCGCCGGCCGCCGTGGCCCGCGCAATTGCCGCCGCCGGCGCCAAGCTCGTCCTCGCCGACAAATCCTCACGCCGCTCACTTCCCGCCGCCGAGCAGCTTGTTGAATAATTCGGACGCTTTTTCAGTCACCCCGCTTTTCTCCAGCGCGAGCGTCGCGAGCCGGTGGTTGAGCTCCGTTGTATCCGGCTGACCAAGCGAACCGGATACCTTCAGCGGCAACGTGCACCGCGCGTAGCCCAGTTCGTCGGCCTGCGGCTCCAGCGTGCCGAGATATTTCATCAACTCCGCCGTGCGCCCCCGCGCCCGTAGCGCAAACTCGGCCGAGAACGGCTGCGCGAGCAAACCCGCGCCCGCGCGGTGGTGCGCCTGCCCGCTACCCACGAGCCGCAGCTCGGGAGCGATCAGCGTAAAATCCTTCAGCTCGGTATTGAGCGCGGCGTCGCGTGAGAGCACGACGTTGAGCTGGTCATAGCGGATCTCACCGAGTGTCTTCGAAAACTCGGCGACCGCCTGCGCCTTGTTGGCGAGGTCCGAGGATTCTTTTTTTCCGGTCACCGAGCCGATCAGATTCCCGATGGCCGCCGCCCCCGCGGCAATTTTCCCCGCCGACTCCACCTTCGCCGCAAAGCGCACGGGCAATCCGCGAAACACGCCGCCGCGACTCGAAAACTGAAAATTCCCCGTCGTGGTCTCGGTAAAATCGCCCAGGTGCGCGGCGTGCCCGCCCAATTGGCTCGCGACAGAAAATTTCCCTTCGACCGTCACCGGCTGCCCCGGATTGAGCGCGCGAAACAGTGGCGCCGGATCAAATTCATTCACCGCCAGCTCCGCCGCGAGCGCGTAAGGCGTCGCGGACTTCGGATTGAACGTCACGCCGCCGTTGACCTTGGCGTCAGCACCCTCGCCGAGCCCCGCGCGAAAATTCACGAGCTTCGCAGCCCCGGCTTCGAGCGTCACCGTGCCGGTGATATCGCTCGCCAACACCGCGTCGGAGTAGACGACTTTCTTCAACGCCACGACCAAGCGCCCGCTGACACCCGCCCACGGCGGCGTCGTTTCCGGCCCGGCTGCACCGCCAGACGACGCTGGAGCGACACCCGCGAGCACCTGCGCATCGGCGACTACGAAATTCACGCTGGAGAGATTCGCATCGAGCACGAGCCCCGCTTTTCCCGGAGTGAGCGTGCCGGCAAACAGAAGATCGGATTTACGCCCCTCGCGCTCAATGAGCAGCGGGACATTGAGCGTCGTCGCCCCGTTCGCCGCGATCTCCGCGCGCACATCCGCGCTGAGCGTCGGCAGTATTTCGGTCGTGAGTTTCGGATCACCCGCGAGATTCGAGAGCGCGAGTTTTGCCTGAATCTCCTGCTTCGCACCAAGACTCACGACAAAATCCCCGGCCGCGTGGCCCGACGTCAGCGCCAGCATTCCTTCGCCAAGAGGCTGCGCGAGGCACGCCACGAGGTCGGTCGAAAATTTCCCGGCTGCCTTGATCGGCTGATCTTTGCCGAGCAGCTGCCCGGCCTTTAACTCGAGCGTCAGCAGCGTCGCCGCACCGTCTTTCGCCACGAGAGGTGTGAGCTCCGCCTGCCAGCCCTGCGGAGTATAATCGGCGGAGGCGTTGAGCGAAAAATCCACCGAACGCAGCAATGGTTTACCCGGCTGCGCGAGCGAGACGCCAGCCACCGTGAGCGGCTGCTTGGGGCGCAGGGAAAAGCCACCATTGCGCGCGATGGCGGCAAACTCCCCGCGCACCGGCCCACCGCTGACCGTGATTTTCCCGAGAAACGGTTGCGCCCACGCCAGCGGCAGGCCCTGCAACGTGAGCCCAAGAAGTTCACGCGCGGGGTCGGCAACTTTGAGTTCGCCGGTGCGGGCATTAAATTCGAACGGTTGCAGCGATTCCACGCGGGCCACGGGTTCGTCTCCGGCAATCGCGGCCGAGAGCCGCTCCACCCGCAGACTGTCGCCCCGGCGGGCGAGGTCGAACTCGGCGAGGATCTGCACGGCGCCGACAACCGCCAGCTCCGGACGGATCGCGCCGAGCTTGTCGCCGGACGCATTCAATTTTCCGTTCGCACGCACTTCGGTGGTGCCGAGGTCGACATCGAGCCCGCCGTCCCCGATCAGCGAAAAGCTCGGCAAGGTGCGGCCGAGCGTGAACGGCGTGAGTTCCGTGTCGCGCAAATCGAGTTTCCAGGTGCCAATCAGGTGGCGGTTCGCCGCAGACAGATCGGCCTTCAACGCTGCGAGGAGCCGCGTGCCGTCGGAGAGCGTGATCGCATAGTTCTCACCGCCGGTGACGCGCGTAGCGGCGACGTCCGCGGCAAGTTTCACTCCCTGCGGAAACTGCGGTCCCTGCGCCGAGGCTTCGGCTTGGGTCGCAAGTCGTGAAAAGGTCCGCGGCGTATCCATCGCCGCAGCGAAACGGCCCGTCACCGACAGCGAACTCACCGGCACGGCCGTGCCGGTGAGCGCGATCGTCACGTTGAACGTGAACGCGCCCTCACGCTCCGCGCCCATCCCGCCGCCCTTGATGACGACGTGGGCCAGCCCCGACGCGATGCCGGGAGCCGGAGGCAGTTTCACCACGCCCTCCAGCTCCACTCCGTCGAGCGTGAGATCGAAGGGCAGCGCGGCCTGCGCGAAAACACCGTGGAAAACCTGGGCCACGGCAGCAGCCGGCGCAGCCGCGACCGCCGCCGCTCCGGCACCCGGAGCAGCAGCCTCGGGAAATTTGTAGGCAGTCAGGTCGAGCGTCCACCCGCGCGCGACGAGGCGCCGCAGGTGAACCTTTTTGTTTAGGCCCGCATCGATCACCGACAGCTCGGCAAGAAACGACGGCAGCGCGATCTGCGCGCCATCTTGCTCAAAGTGAAGATCGTGCAACGCGACCGTTTCGAAGCCGGCGGAGACTTGGCCGACGCGGGCCTTCAACGACGGTTGCCCCGCGAACGCGCGGCGGGCGGCCCATGTTTGCACGCCGGATTGCAGAGCGAGCAAACCGACCCCGGCGATGCCCGCCACGAACAGACCCGTGCCGAGGAGTAGAAGCCGGACTGGTTTCTTCATGAACGGGAGGAAAGACACCGCTCCGGGCAAAGAGTTGCACCGCGGCGCTTAGGCGTGGCGCGCCGCGATCACGTGAGCTCAGTTCGTCAGGAACTCGTCGGACTGCCCAGTCGCGCGGCGGAGGCTGGCGACGGCGACGTTGTAGGCGTAGTAGGCTTGGAGTTGGTTGGTGCGCGCAGTGGTCAGGTCGACCTGGGCGGAGAGCACGTCGAGCTGCGTGCCGGTGCCAGCGTTGTAGCGGGCATTGGCGAGACGCACGGCCTCCTCGGCCTGTTCGACGACTTTCTGGGAGGCATCGGCAAGTTCGGTGGCTTGCTGCCATTGGGAAAACGCGCGACGGACCTCCACCTCGGCGGCGAGTTGCGCCTCGGTGAGCGTAAGCTTGGTCTGCTCCAGCGCGGAACGGGCCTGCGAGACGCGACCGGCGGTCGCGCGGCCGTCGAAAATATTCCACTGCGACTGGAGTCCGACCAGCCAGCCATCGTTGGAATCGCCGAACGAGTTCGTGCCGCCGCGGCGGAGTTGGTAACCGCCGAAGGCCGAGACCGTGGGTTTGGAGCCGGACTTCGCGACGGTGACCGATTCTTCGCGGGCAGAGGCGAGTTTCGCGAGGCGCTGCAACTCGGGACGATTCGTCTGGGCGGCGGCGAACGCCGACTGGAGATCAAAACTGACGGGCGTGTAGGCGAGCGTGCCGACGAAATCGGGAATCTTGCGGAGATACTCGGCCTTGTTGGTCGTGAAGCCGAGCGCCTGACGCAGCGCCTCGATGGCGAGGCGGTAGTCGTTGCGCGCGGTGATGAGCGGCGCCTTCGCGTTGGCGACGGCGACCTCGGAGCGGAGTTTTTCGAAACTGGAGACGGTGCCGGCGTTGAACCGATCGGTCGTCGTCTTCAACTGCTGCTGGAGCAACTCGAGGTTTTTTTCCTGCACGGTGATTTTCTCGCGCGCGAGGAGGACGTTGTAGAACGCGGTGCGGACGCCGAAGAGCGCGTCGTTGATCGCGGCCTTAAGATCGAGCAGCGCGGCGTCGCGGACGAGCGTCGAGCTTTTCACCGATGAGCGCACGCCGCCGCCGGCGTAGAGCACTTGCGAAGCCGTGAGGCTGATCGCCCAAGTGCGGTCGCTCGCCGGAAACGACGAGGAAATTTCCTTGTCGTTGAGCTGGTAGGACGCGTTGGCGGCGACCGTCGGAATCTCGCGCGCGCTCACTTCGACGACGACACCTTCCTGCTGCTTGATCCGCTCGCGCGCCTGCCGGATCGCGAAGTTGTTATCGAGCGCGAAGCGGATCGACGTGGGCAAGTCGAGTTGCTCGGGCACCGGCTGCTGGGGCGTGGGCTCGGCGGCTTGAAGCGAGACGAGGCCGAACGCGAGGGCGGCGAGCGGAGCAGCAACCGGAGAGAAGTGATGGCGGGCGGGTTTCATGACGGAAGAGTTACTTGGCGGGCGAAGGAACGTGCGAGAGAGACGGCACGGGCGCCGGCTCAGTCCGGACCTTGGAATGGTCGCGGGCGATCAACATATAGAATGCGGGCACGACGTAGAGCGTGAAAATCGTGCCGACCGCCATGCCGACCACGAGGACCCAGCCGATGCTGTTACGGGCGGCGGCGCCGGGGCCGGTGACGAAGATCAACATGAGGTGACCGAAGACGGTCGCAGCGGAAGTCATGAGGACCGGGCGAAGGCGCGTGGCAGCGGCGCGACGGATCGCGTCACGCTTCGGCACGCCCTGCTCCTGGAGAGTGTTCGCGAACTCGACGATCAAGATGCCGTTTTTGGCAATGAGGCCGACGAGCGTGATGAGGCCGATCTGGGAGTAGATGTTGAGCGACGTTTTCCAGAGGAAGATCGGCGTCATTGCGCCGACGATCGCCAGCGGCACCGAACCGAGCAGAATGATGAAGGGATCGCGGAAGCTGTTAAACTGCGCGGCGAGCACGAGGAAGATCAGCAGGAGCGCCAGCACCGCGGCTTTCCAGAGAGCGCCGCCTTCGTTGCGGAGCTGGCGGGACTGCCCGCCGTAGTCGATCGAGTAGCCGGGCGGAAGAATCTCTGCCGCCTTCGCTTCGAGTTTCTTCAGCGCGATGTCGATGCTCGGACCGACGCCGGTGATCTTCACGGAATTCAACTGCTGGAAGCGGTTGAGCGAGCGCGGCTGAACTGTGTGTTTGAGCGTGGCGATCGTGGAGAGCGGGATGAGCTGACCGACGGGGCCGCGGATATTGTAGTCGAGCAGTTGCTCGGCGTTGAGGCGCTGGCCGCGCTCGACCTGCGGGATCACGCGGTAGCTGCGGCCCTCGTTGACGAAACGGTTGACGTAGCCGCCGCCGAGCATGGAGCCGAGATCGCGGGCGACATCGCTGAGGTTGAGCCCCATCGAGGCGACCTTGTCTTTGTCGATTTCGATTTCGACCTGCGGGAGGTCGAACTTCAGGTCTGAGTCGGCGAAGAAGAACGTGGGCTTGGCATTCGGCTCGTTGGCATCGGTGTTCGCGTAGGTCACGAGCTGCTCCGCGTAGTCCATCATCTCGCTGTGGGCGGCGGTGGAACGGATCACGAGTTCGATCGGGAATTGTCCGCCGGAGGGTAGCGGTTCGGGCGTGGTCACGATGACGTTGAGGCCCGCGACCTTGGCCGCCGGTTCTTGCAGGCTCTCCTGAATCTTGATCGAGGAACGCTTGCGCTCGGACCATGGTTTCAGGATCGCGCCGGAGAAACCGAAGTTCGAACCCGTAATCTGGAACGAGTTCTCATACTCCGGAATGCTGGTGAACATCTTCTGAACCTGATCAGCAAAAATCACGTTTTGATCGATCGTCGAAGTCGGCGACGTCAGGAGAATACTGAAGACGACGCCCTGATCTTCCTTCGGCGCGAGCTCCTGCTGCGCGAACATGAAGAACGGAGCCAAGAGCATCGTGAGGAGCACAGCACCGGTGATGGTGGCAGGAACCCAACCGAGGCTGGCGCCGATCATGCGTTCGTAGCCATTGCGGATGCGGTCGAAAAAGTGATTGATGCGACCGCTGAGACCTTGGTCCTCGTGATCGTGATCTTGGAGCAGATAGGCGCTCATCATCGGCGAGAGCGTCAAAGCGACAAAGCCGGAGACGGCGACAGCACCGGCCAGCGTCATAGCAAACTCGCGGAAGAGCGCACCGGTAAGACCGCCTTGGAAAGCGATCGGCGCGTAGACGGCGGCGAGCGTGATCGTCATCGAAATAACGGGACCGACGAGTTCGCGGGCGCCGAGGATGGCGGCCTCGACGGGAGTCTGGCCTTCGCGGATGTGGCGCTCGATGTTTTCGACGACGACGATGGCGTCGTCGACCACGATACCGACCGCTAGCACGATCGCGAGGAGCGTGAGGAGGTTGATCGTAAATCCAAACGCGAGCATGAGCGCCAGCGCACCGACCAGCGACAGCGGCATCGCGACGATCGGGATCAGCACCGAGCGCAGCGATCCCATGAACAGGAAGATCACGAGCATGACGATGAGCAGCGTCTCGATGAGCGTGCGCAGAATTTCCTTCAGCGCGTCGTCGATGTATTTGGTGCCGTCGTAGGCGATCTTGACCTTGAGACCGGCCGGCAGGGCGCGCTCGATCTCGGGCATGGTGTCGCGCACACGTTTGATCACTTCGACCGTGCTCTCCGTGGGCAAAACCCAGACACCCATAAACGTGGCGGTCTGGCCGCCGAATTTCACCTCGGAGTTGTAGTCTTCCGCTCCCAACACGACGTCGGCCACATCAGCCAAGCGGATGATGGTGCCGTTGCGTTGGGCGACGACGAGCTGCTTAAACTCATCGACATTCTTCAGATCGGTGTTGGCCACCAGGCTCACGCTGATCATCGAGCCCTTGGTGGCGCCGACGGCCGCGAGGGCATTGTTGGCTTGGAGTGCGGCACGAACATCCGAGGGGCTCAGGTTGCGCGCGGCCAACTCTTCGGGCTTCAGCCACACGCGCATCGCGAACACGCGGCCGCCGAGCACATCGGCGCGTTGCACGCCTTTGACCGACGAGAGTCGGGGCTGCACCATGCGGTTCAGGTAGTCGGTGATCTGGTTTTGATCGAGCGAGTCGGAGTAGAAACTGATGTAGGCCGAGGCGAACTGGCTGTCGGCGGTTTCGACATTGATCGTCGGCGTCTCGGCCGAGGGCGGCAGTTCGTTGCGCACCTGATCGATCTTGGCGCTGATCTGCGCGAGCGCGGCATTGGTATCAAAGTTGAGCCGGAGGAAAACTTTGATCGTGCTGATGCTGGCACTGCTGGTGGACTCGATGTAGTCGATGCCATCGGCACTGGAAATCACGCGCTCAAGCTGCGTCGTAATATAGCCGCGCACGGTATCGGCGCTGGCGCCGTAGTAGATCGTGGTGACGTTCACAACCGCGCTGTCGCTGCGCGGATATTGGCGGGTATTCAGCTTGGTGTAGGCGACGACGCCGACGACCAAGATGATGATGTTCACCACCAGCGCGATGACCGGCTTGCGGATGAACAGATCGGTAAAACTTTTGGAGAGCATGACGTGTCGTCAGGAAAATTTCGCTCAGGTATTGGCCGGTTTGGGCGCGGGGCTGGCGGACGGTTGCACGGTGTTGTTCACCTGCACGGGCGCGCTGTTACGAAGTTTGAAAACGCCGGCGGAGGCCACTTGTTCGCCAGGCTTGAGACCGGATTCCACGGCCACCAAATCACCGCGGGTGGTGCCGAGCTTCACGATCTGTTGGCGGACCCCGAGGTATTCTTTGCCGTCTTTGCCTTTCATTTTCTCGATGACGAACACGGAATTCCCATAGGGCGCGTAGGCCACGGCGGTGGCGGGCACCACGACTTGCGTGGCGCCGGCCGGCAGCTCGACCTCGACTTGCACAAACATACCGGCGCGGAGCCGTTCGTCGGAATTCGCCACGAGTGCCTGCACAGAGACGCTGCGCGTCGAGGCATCCACCTCGGAGTTAATCGCCGAAATCTTGCCCTCGAACGGCTGCGGGAAGGCATCGACCCGCAGGGAGATTTTTTGGCCGAGCGTGAGGGACGCAAGTTGGCGCTGGGGAATATTAAAATTCACGTAGATCGGATCGAGCTTCTGGAGGGGCACGAGGGCGCGGCCACGGGCGACGAACTGGCCGAGGTTCACGAGGCGGATGCCGACGCGACCCGCGAACGGCGCGCGCACATGCTTCTTCTCGATGGTGGCTTTGAGTGCGGCGACGTTGGCCCCGGCCTGATTGAGCTGGGCGGTGGCGGCATCGAACTCGGATTTGCTGATCGTGTTTTTGGCGACGAGTTCGGCGGCGCGGTCATGCTGAAGCTTCGCAAGGGCGGCGGCGGCTTCGGCCGAGGCGAGTTGGGCGACCTCGACGGAGGTGTCCAACTCGATGATGAGATCGCCGGCCTTCACCGCAGTGCCGCTCTCGGCGGCGATTTTCACGATGGTGCCGTCGGCGTCGGCTGCAATCGTGACACCTTCGACGGGCGCCAGCGTGCCGATCGCACTGATCACGGGCTGCCACGCGACGGCTTTGGCCTCATACGAGGTCACCGAACTGGCGGGCATTTCGTGGGAAATGGAAGCCATCTCTTTGAATTGGGCGACCTTGACGGCGCCGAGCGCGAGCACGACGGCCACGAAGCCGACGATGACGATGAGGAATTTCTTGATCATGGTAATTGGAGGGAAGTTTTCGGAAAGTGGGCGTGGGTGGAAAATCAGGTGCTGTGGTCGGGAGCAGCCGCGACAGCATCTCCGGTGCCGCCAGCCATCGCGGAGGCTTGCGTCGAGATCTTGGTCAGGAGGCGCACGAGGGTCTTGCGTTCAGCTTCGCTGAGCGTGGCCATCACCTTCGCGGTCATCCGAAAATGTCCGGGGAGAAAATCGCGCAGAAAGCCCTCGGCCTTGGGCGTCAGGCGGACCGACATCATGCGACGATCTTTGGGATCGGGTTCGCGTTTCACGAAGCCGTCACGCTCCAGCGTGTCGATCAACCCGGTCATGGTCGCACGTGTGACGTTGGCCCCCTCGGCGAGTTCGGCCGGCGTGCGCGGGCCATCTTCGCAGCAATCGGCCCCCATCAGTTTCGCCGCTCGCGGGTGCATGCTGCGCCACAGCAGCATCAAAACACAAAAGCGGCCCTGCGAGATGCCGTGATCGTCGAGATTGCGCTCCGCGACCGCGAACGCGTCATCACCCGCACGCAGGAGATGCAGATAGGCCTCCGCCGCCGACGGATCGAGGTCGGGAAAATCCTTCGCGGATTCGAGCAAACACTCGTAGCGGGGAAGGTCTTTCAGGAGGAGGAGCGGCATGAATCAATAAAGTAAGGCGGCAGACAGTTAGGAAGCTAACGATAATTGCAAGGCCCGACAGCAATTTCTTGGCGCGGCGTCTCCAGAGACAAAATGAGCCCGCCTCTGCAGGCGGGCTCGCGAGGAAAACGGGACCTAAAACTTACAGTGATTGCGCAGCGGCGACCACGGCATCGACGGTGATGCCGAGTTCTTTGAAGATGGTCGGAGCGGGCGCGCTGAGGCCAAACCGGTCGATGCCGACGACCTTGCCGTCGAGACCGACATATTTGTGCCAGAGGACGGTGACACCGGCTTCCACCGCGACACGCTGACGGCACGAGGCCGGGAGAACGCTCTCGCGATACTCGGCGGACTGACGATCGAAACGGGAGGTGCAGGGCAACGAGACAACGCGCGTGCTCGCGCCGAGGGTTTTGGCGGCGGCCAGCGCGAGTTGGAGTTCGCTACCGGTGGCGATGAGGATGTGGGTGAGCGGCGCGGTTTCCCGAAGCGCAATGTAGCCGCCCTTGATCGCGCCTTCACGGCGCTGGGTGGCGGGAATTTCGTTGAGGTTAGGAAGATTCTGTCGCGTGAGCGCGAGGAGCGTCGGGCCGTCGGTGCGCTCGAGAGCAGCGGCGAAGGCGCCGGCCGTCTCTTCGGGATCGGCGGGACGGATAACGTCGAGGTTGGGAATGACGCGGAGGCCGGAGATCGTCTCGACCGGCTGGTGCGTCGGACCGTCTTCACCGACGCCGACGGAATCGTGCGTGTAGATGTAGACGACGGGGAGTTTCGCGAGCGCCGCGATGCGCATCGAGGGCCGGGAGTAGTCGGCGAAGACGAGGAAGGTAGCGATACTCGGGCGAAAGAGGCCGTCGTAGGCGATACCGTTGGCGATGGCGGCCATACCGTGCTCGCGAATGCCGAAGCGGATATTGCGGCCGGACCTGTTCGTGTCGTCGAAATCTTTTTCCGCTGCGATGTAGTTGAGCGTCGAGCCGTAGAGATCGGCGCTGCCGCCGATGAGCAACGGCAACGCGGCGGACAGAGGCTGCAGGACATCGCGGCCGGCGGCGCGGGTCGCGAGCTTGGCGTCGGCGGGGAAGAGCGGGATCTTCTCCAGAAGCGCTGCCGCGGTAGGAGCGGTATCACGAGATTCGAGCAAGGCGGCTTTTTCGGGGTTGGCAGCGGACCAAGCTTTGTAGGTCTTGTGCCATTTGTTGCAGTTGCGAATGAGGCGTTGCTTGTGGCCGGCAAAATAGCCGCGCACATCGTCGCTTACAAAGAAGTGTTGGTCGGCCGGCAAACCGAGCGAGGCGCGCGCGGTTTCCGAGAACTTCGCACCACCCTCGCCGTGGCCTTTAGCCGTGCCCTGAACTTCGGCGATACCTTTGCCGATTATCGTCTTCGCGATGATCAACTGGGGCTTTCCGCTCTTAGTCTTTTTGGCCCTGTTGAAGGCCTTCAAGAAAGCGACCTGGTCGTGACCGTCGACAGTCTGAACATCCCAACCGATCGCTTTGTAACGCGCGGCGGCATTTTCGCTCTGCGTTTTCACCGCCATGGCGTCGAGGGTGACGTCGTTGGAATCGTAGATCAGGATCAGGTTATCGAGCTTCTGGTGGCCGGCGAAGGCACATGCCTCCATCGCGACGCCTTCCTGCACGCAACCATCGCCCGCGAGCGCGACGACGTGATAATCGAAAATCGCGTGCTCGGGCGTGTTGAAGCGGGCCGCCGCCATTTGGCCGGCCAAGGCCATACCGACGGCATTGCCAATACCCTGACCGAGCGGACCTGTGGTCGCTTCGACACCGGGCGTTTCGTGAAACTCGGGGTGTCCGGGCGTCGTGCTGTGCAGAGCGCGGAACTTGGCGACCTGCTCGATCGGCAAATCATAGCCACTCAGGTGCAGCCAGCTGTAGAGAAACATGGAGCCATGTCCGCCGGAGAGGACAAAACGGTCGCGATTGATCCAACGAGGGCGCTCCGGGTTGTGCGAGAGAGCGTGCCCGTAGAGCACGGCGCCGATCTCAGCGCATCCGAGCGGCAAACCGAGGTGACCGGAGGAGCAGGCGTGGATCGCATCGATGGCGAGGCCACGGGCCTGATTGGCTGCTTTGGCAAGGAGGAGCGTCTGGAGCGTCATGGTAGTTGGAAAAACCAAGTATCAGTAGAGAGGGCAGCGCCATCGTGGAAGCAGATTTTCCGCGCATGACGGACATTAAAAAAGCGAGCCCGGTGAGAGGCTCGCTTTCGCGAAAAACTTCAGTGAGCCAAGGCTCAGCTCGCAGCCGGCGCGGCAGCAGCAGGAGCGGGCGCAGCGGCCACAGCGGCAGCTTTTTCAGCGGCGTGCTGCGCATGAATCTCGGCAGCGCGGTCCTTCTCCTTGATGGCGACAGCGGCTTTGCCGGTGCGGTTACGGAGATAGTAGAGGCGGGCCTTCATGTTCTCGGACTCGCGCTCGACCTCGATCTTCTCGATGTTCGGGGAGTTAACCGGGAACACGCGCTCGACACCCTCACCATAGCTGATGCGACGGACCGTGAACGATTCGTGGATGCCATGACCCTTCCGGGCGATGACAATGCCGGAGTAAATCTGGACGCGCTCTTTGTCGCCTTCGCGGACCTTCGTGTGCACGCGCACGCCGTCGCCGACTTTGAACGGCGTGATGTCTTTTTTCACCTGAGCAGCGGTGATTTCGGTAATGATCGGGTTCATGGCTGAGTTATTTGAGTAAATCTGGTCGGACCTGAAGGGTTTTTTCCACTTGTCGCGCGTGCCGCCACTTCTCGATTTCAGCATGATTTCCAGAGAGCAAAACGTCTGGAACGGACATGCCGCGGAATTCGGCGGGACGCGTGTATTGAGGAAAGTCGAGCAACTTGTTGGTGAAGGATTCGTGCGTCAATGACTTTTCCTCGCCGAGCACGCCTGGGATGAATCGGGCCAGTGCGTCGATGACAACAGCGGCCGCCAGCGTCCCGTTTGTGAGCACGTAATCGCCGATACTAATCTCCTGATCGATGACGCGGTCCCGAATCCGCTGATCGATGCCTTCGTAGTGACCGCTCAGGAAAATCAGATGCTGCTGTTGCGAGAGTTCGCAGGCCAATGCCGGCGAAAGCGGAGTGCCATCGGGTGTCAGATAAATTCGCCGGCAACCGGGGCTCTGTAATTGTTCGATTGCGGCAAATACCGGCTCAGGCGTCATCACCATGCCGGCGCCTCCGCCAAACGGACGGTCGTCAGCCCGGCGGTGTCGGTCGGTCGACCAAGCGCGCACATCATGGACCTTTACCGAGAGATGTCCGGCCAAGAGCCCCTTCCCGAGAATGCTTTCGGCCAAGAAACCGTCGAGCATCCGAGGGAAGAGCGTAAGCACGTCGATCGTGAGCGGCATGATCGAAAGTGGCAGTCGGTGATGACGAAAACGAAAAAATCGCCCGAACCTCAAAGGCCGGGCGATTTTTGAAATTTAAGGAGTCGCCTAGAATTAGCTGGCAGCCGCGGGAGCCGTAGCGGTAGCAGTGCGACGGGCCTTCTTGATCATCGCGTGCATGGTGTTGGTCGGAACGGCACCCTTGCTGATCCAGTAGTCCACGCGGTCGAGCTTCAGATTAATCGGATTGCCCTTGGTCTTGGGGGTGTAGGTTCCGAGGTTTTCAACGGGGTCGCCATCGCGACGCGAACGGGCTTCAGCGACAACCACGCGATAAAGCGGTTGATGCACGGAGCCAACCTTGGTGAGACGGATTTTGAGAGCCATGACGGATTTTTTGCAGATCGTTTCTTACTTGGAAAAGCCGAGGACAACACTGGCGGCCCCTACCCCTGTCAAGCCCTGAGTCCCCGCTCTTCACAGGAAAACTTTCAATCGCACCGCTACGGCAAGATTGGGAGCGCCGGCTTGTATTCATAATCTACGGCGCTACCGTCCCCACGATGCTCTCCGAACGGCCCCATACACGCGATGACTACCCGAAGGAGAAAACATCGCCGCTTACTTGGCTTTTGGCCGCTCTTATCGGCGCGTTTGTGCTCGAATTTGTATTGTTCTCACGCTGGTTCGATTCATCAGGGCAGTTGGTCAGCGGACTCGCCTTGACGACATCTGGGTTAAGCGAAGGACGTGTCTGGACCTTAGCGACTTACTGGCTGCTGCACAGCACAAGCAATCTCCTCCACATCGCGATTGTCCTCGGCGGGCTTTTCGCACTGGGTCGGGCCTGTGAACCGCACATCGGCGCGATCCGCGTGACCGCAGTTTTCTTCGGAGCCGTTGTCTTAGGCGGACTGTTCTGGGCAGCCGTAAACTGGAAGACAGACGGGCTCCTGATGGGAGGCGTCGCTGGAGTCTACGGTTTGCTCGCGCTTTACGCGGCGATGCAGCCAAACCGCGAATTCTCGGTGCTCCTCTTTTTCTTTTTTCCAGTCACGCTCAAGCCCAAGAACCTCGCGCTAAGCTTGGGCGCGTTTGAGCTGCTGGCATTTGTCTACTTCGAAATCTTCCGCAATTCCTCACCTGTCCACTACGCGCCTTCCGCGCATCTGGGCGGCATGATGGCAGGTTGGATATTTTTCCGCTACGTGAACCGGCAGCCGCTTGGTTTGGCCGGCGCAAAACCTCAGCTCGACCGCCCCGCCTGGATGGAAGGAACGCCATCAGCATCCTCGCACTCGTCGATGCACGCTCAAAGCGGTCCACCCGATCGCGCGCAGCTTCGAGCCGACGTCGACCGCATCCTAGACAAGATTAACAGCCATGGCCTCGCGGCCTTAAGCGCTGCGGAAAAAAGGCAACTCGACGAGGCTCGCGACCTACTTCGACGCAAGTGACGGGCTCAGGCAGGCACGCCCGGCTATGACCGATTTGTTTGCAAGCACGCACGTCCCCGTCTGCACGAACTGGCCTCGCGCCTTGAATCTCGGACAATTGCGTGAAACATTCCGCGCTTATCCCCATCATAACTAATATGACTCGCGCCTTCGCCGTCCGTCGCCTCGTCGCCGCTTTGGTTTGCGCCTTTGCCTTGGCGACTACCTTCGCCGCCCAAGACAGGAAGTTCGCCACTTCAGATGTCCTGAAGACCGAGGCCACCACGCTGGTGAAATTGCTCGAGCAAGCCCACTACGCCCACGATCAGGTGCGCAGCACCGACTACGCCGAAGTTGTGCCCAACTACATGACCGAATTGGACGGCCAACACCTTTTCTTCCTCGGAAGCGACAAGGCCACGTTCATGGAAAAATACGCCAAGAACGTCTACTACAACACCGCTTTCCTCGGAAACATCGACGCCGCCTACGATATTTTTAACGTCTACCAAACCCGGGTCGAAGAGCGCGTAAATTGGATATTCGCAGAGCTGAAGAACGACATCGATTTTACCGCAGCCGAGACCTACCGCGCAGACCGCACCAAGTCCGAGTGGCCATCCAACGCGGCCGCCGCCGATGACCTATGGCGCAAGCGGCTGAAATTCGAGCTCGTGGGCGAGTTGCTCAACAAGAAGCCCATTGATGAAGCCAAGCAAACGATTCGGAAGCGCTACGAGCGCATGCTGAAGAACGTCGCCGAGATCGACGGAGGAAATCTCGCCGAACTCTATCTCAGCACCATCGCTCACCTCTACGATCCCCACTCCACGTATTTTTCCGCAGAGACGTTCGAAGACTTCGCCATTCAAATGAAACTGAAACTCTACGGCATTGGCGCTCTGCTTGGCCTGGAGGAGGACAATTGCATCGTGAAAGAAATCGTCCCGGGTGGCCCCGCCGACCTCGGGCGCGTGCTTAAACCGAACGACAAAATCATTTCTGTAGCCCAAACCGGCAAGGAACCGATCGAGATCATCGGCATGAAGCTCCGTAAAATTGTCGACATGATTCGCGGCGAAAAAGGCACGGATGTTCACCTCTTGGTGCAGCCGGCCGATGCGACCGATCCGTCGGTCCGCAAGGAAGTCGTCATCACCCGCGACATTGTGAAACTCAACGCCGCCCGCGCCCGCGCGGCGGTTTTTCAAGTTCCCGACGCCGAGGGCAAAGAGCGCCCGCTCGGCGTGATTACGCTACCCGCATTCTACGCCGACGACGACGGCGATACCGACACGGAGAAAAGCTCCGCCTCGAAAGATACCGCCCGCCTCATCGAACAACTCAAACAACAGGGCATCCAGGGCATCGTCCTCGACCTTCGCCGCAACGGAGGCGGCTACTTGTCCGAAGCGATCGACCTAGCCGGCCTCTTCATCAAAAAAGGGCCTGTCGTTCAGGTTAAAAACTACAATGGGGACATCCAAGTAGACTCTGACCGGGATGAAAAGATCGTTTACGCAGGCCCGCTGGCCGTGCTCGTTGATCGCTTCAGCGCCTCCGCTTCCGAAATTGTGGCCGGCGCTCTGCAAAACTACGGACGCGCCGTTATCGTCGGAGACCATTCCACGCACGGCAAAGGCTCTGTGCAATCAGTGGTCGAAATGAAACAGATTTCGCGTGCCCTCGCCTACGCCTCGAAGCCCGACGGCTCGCCGGCCAAAACCGGCGCAGCCAAATTCACGATCCAAAAATACTACCTGCCCAGCGGAGATTCCACGCAGCTAAAGGGTGTCATTCCCGACATCGTGCTGCCTTCCATCAGCAACTTTATTTCCGGTATCGGTGAAAGCGACCTTCCACATGCGCTCGTCTGGGACAAGATTCCGACCAGCACTTTCGAAGGCACTCCGTTGGAATCCAAGGTGCTGACGCCACTGCGGCAAAATAGCGTCGAGCGCCAAGCCAAGCTCGAAGAGTTCGCCTACCTGCGAAAGAACATCGAATGGTTCAAGGCCCGGCAGGAGCAGAAATTGATCTCGGTGAACCTCGACGAACGTAAGCAACAAAAAGAAGCCGACGACGCGTTCCGCAAAGAAATGAATGCCGAAAAGAAGCTTCTGGCGAAAGCCGACTACGCGTTCAAAGAGTTCCGCCTTGGTCCGCCCAATCCCCCCCGCATCAAGGCTGCCAAGAAAGACGCCGACAAAGATACCGATGGCGAAGACGAGGATATCGCCGAGGAGGAGAACGACACTTACGTGAAGGCCGACGTTCACCTCCGTGAGACCCTTCGCGTGGTCAACGATGCGATCGGTCTCGCAGCCAATAAGGAGCTTTGGGCCGCCAATCGGCCGCCCCTCACCGGTGCCAGCGGCGGTTGAGCGAATCGCGCTAAAGCCAAGCCAGAATGAAACGATCCCGGCCGGTTAGATCCGGCCGAGACTCCATCCTCGAAAAACCCGCGCCAGCCGCGAGGCCCAATAGGGCGGAGTGCTGAGCAATACCGGTCTCCAGCGCCACCATGCCGCCGGCGGTGAGAAATCTCGGCGCAGCAGCGATGATCGCGCGCAAGTCTGCCAGTCCGCCGTCGTCCGCCGTGAGCGCGCTCGCCGGCTCATAACCGCGAACCTCCGGCGCCGTGGAAGCCGTCTCCTCCGCACTGAGATAAGGCGGATTGGCCACAATCAAATCGAATTTCGAACCGCCGGGAATTTCGGCGAACCAATCGGAACGCCGGAACTCGACCCTGGCGCCAATCCCCGCCCCTTCGGCATTCTCCCGGGCAAGCGCGAGCGCCTCATCACTCGCGTCAATCGCCGTGACTTGCGCGTCGGGGAATTTCTGCGCCAACGCCAACGCGATGGCTCCGCTTCCGGTGCCGAGATCGAGAATCGACGCCGGCGGCGTCAACCACGCACCAACGACATTTTCAACGAGAAGTTCGGTCTCCGGACGCGGAATGAGTGCGCGTCGATCCACTTTGAGCTTAAGTCCGTAAAATTCGGTTTCTCCGAGGATGTATTGCAGGGGTTCTCGGAGCGCACGCCGCCGCACGAGCGGCCGGATTTTTTCCAACTCCAGCTCCGCCAGCGGTCGCTCAAATTGCAAATAAAGCGCCATCCGCTTCAACCCCAGTGCGTGGCCGATCAACAACTCGGCGTTGAGCCGTGCCGAATCGACACCTTTCGCCGCAAAAAAATCGGTCGTCTTCTTGATGACTTCGAGAATCGTGAGCATCTCAGTCTTCTTCAGCCGCACCGGCTCTAGCAGGGAGGTAGACTTGGCCGGTGAGCGCCGCGAGTTTCTCTTCGTAGTCCGCTTTTTGCAGTGCGGTGATAATCGCGTCGAGCTCCCCCTCCATCACCTGCGGCAGCGTATAAAGCGTGAGACCGATCCGATGCTCAGTCACTCGGTTCTGAAGAAAATGATACGTGCGAATCCGCTCACTGCGGTCACCCGACCCAATCTGACTCCTCCGAACCGCCGCATACTTCGCCCGCTCTTCATCCTCGCGCCGCTTGAGCAAACGCGAACGCAGCACAGTCATCGCCTTGGCTTTGTTCTTAAGCTGCGAGCGTTCGTCCGCGCAGGTCACGATCAGTCCGGTAGGCTTATGGCTGATCTGCACAGCTGAATCCGTCGTATTTACCCCCTGTCCACCGGGCCCGCTGGCCCGAGCGACGGTAATCTCTAGGTCCTGTGGATCAATTTGGATGTCGACCTCTTCGGCTTCGGGCAGCACCGCCACCGTGACCGTCGAAGTATGAATCCGCCCACTCGCCTCGGTCACGGGCACTCGTTTCACCCGGTGCACTCCGCTCTCGAACCTGAGCTGCTTGTAAACGTCGGTGCCGGTGATCAAAAAGATCACCTCCTTAAAGCCACCGCGTTCCGACATACTGCTGCTCATCGGCTGGATCTTCCAGCCGCGGGAATCGGCGTATTTCGAATAGAGTCTGTGAAGATCTGCGCCGAACAGCGTCGCTTCGTCGCCGCCCGTCCCGGCCCGAATTTCCATCACCGTATTCCTCGAGTCCGTGGGATCGGGCGGAATCATCGCCAACAGCACCGCCTGGCGCAGCTCGGTGAGGCGCCGCTGCAGGTCCGGCAGCTCGGCCGCAGCCAACTCGCGCAATTCTGGATCGCTGGCCGAATCTTTGCCGAAGGCAACCGCCTCCGCCAACTCCCGCTCGATCCGGGCGTGCTGCTGATGATCGGCAATGAGCTGACTCAACTTCTGGTGTTCACGAGTCACCTCGGCCGCACGTCGTGAGTTACAGTAAAATGCGGACTCCGCCATCTGGGCGGCGAGTTCGTCGATGCGACGCTGAAAGGGTGCGATGGAGGGAAGTTCGTCCATGAAGACGGAGTGCGGATCGGCGATTTGCGAATTGCGCGAGCCACGAGGGATGGCTCCACTCACAACCATCGATCCGCAAGGTAATTCTGCCTAGCGGTGCTGATCAGCCATGGCCACGACACTCTTCACACAGAACACCATCGCGTGCATCTGGGATTTCGACAAGACCTTAATCCCGGAATACATGCAGTCCCCTCTTTTCCGCCGCTACGGGATCGACGAAGCCAATTTCTGGGCCGAAACCAATGCGCTAATTGAACAATACCGCCGCCGCGGCTACCACCTCGCAGGCGAACTTGGATATCTGAACCACCTCCTTACGTATACCCTCGCCGGGCCCTTGGCCGGATTAAACAACAAGATCCTCCAAGAGTGCGGTGCGGATATTGGTTTTTACCCGGGACTCCCCGACTTCTTTGATCGCGCAAAGTCTTTCGTTCTAGAGAAGCCCGAATATCAAAAGCACGAGATCTCTCTGGAACATTACGTCGTCAGCACCGGAATTGCGCAAATGGTGCGGGGCAGTGCGATCGCACCCTACATCGACGGAGTCTGGGCCTGCGAGTTCATCGAGAATCCGCTTCAGCCCGGCTTCTTAAAGCAAAACGAGATGTCGCTCGAAGCCGCCTCTGAGATCGCCCAAATCGGTATGGTGATCGATAACACCGGAAAAACTCGCGCTATTTACGAAATCAACAAAGGCACGAACAAGAATCCTGCGATCGACGTAAACTCCAAGATGGCGTCGGAAGACCGCCGTATTCCTCTACAAAACATGATCTACATCGCCGACGGTCCGAGCGATGTGCCCAGCTTCTCGGTCGTCAAAGGTGGCGGTGGACGCGCCTACGCGGTCTACAACCCGGAGAAGCCCGAAGAATTCGCGCAAAACGACCGGCTCCTCCAATCCGGCCGTATTCACGGCTACGGTCCCGCCGACTACCGCGCGACCAGCAGCACCGCACAATGGCTGCGCATGCACATCCACCAGATTTGCGACCGTATCGTGGCCGACCGAGAAGCAGCCGTCGCCCAAAAAGCCACTCGACCGCCACGTCACCTCACGGCTACTCCTGAAGAACAGGCGGCGAAGAGAGCCGCGAAGGGCCCAAAGCAATCATCGTTCCTAGAATAGGCGGAGAAAGGAATATCTCCTGTCTAGTCGCGGCGAACAAGCGCAGAAACGAAAAGCCCCGGCTGCGAAGCCGGGGCTGATAATCACAGAAGATAATGAACTAACTCAGCCGTTAGGGCGAGATGGGCTGGTCGGCAGCGCGCCGACATCAATCGTAGGAGTGATTGGCGCAGCAGGAGTTGCAGGAGCGGTTGTAGTGGGCGCGGTTACGGTGGGCGGAGCAACCGTAACAGTGGGCGCGGTAGAACCCGCTTGAGCACCGGTTGCAGCAGCATTGGCAACTGTCGTAGTAGTTACGGTGGCACCAGCATTCGTCGAACCAGTAGCCGCACCTGATGCGGCGCTTCCAGCGATCGCAGCTGCGTCAGCGGTCGACTTGCCTGCACTGGCACCTTGCGCCGCACCCTGCGCCGCGCTAGCGGCAAGGGTCGTGCCAACGCTAGTGGCAGTAATAGTAACGCCGGCAGTCGATGCAGCAGAGGTGACACCAGAGGTAGCACCTTGAGCCGATGCTGACGACGCAGCCTGCGCGATCGCTTGCGCCTGTTGGACGGTAGTGGTAGAAGTTGTCTGAGCTGCTGCCGAAGCCTGAGCGACCGACTTTACGACTGTTGCCGCAGCCGAAGCAGCGGCCGCCTGTGCCGCCACAGGGTTGCCTGGGTTCGCAGCAATAGCAGCCGTTGTTGCGGCCTGTGCGGCACCTTGGGAGGCAGCTTGAGTGACCTGAGCCGCGACGTTGGTCACGCTAACCGCAGCATTAGTCGACGAGGCAGATACAGCAGCGGAAACCGTGGCCGTTACTACGTTTGAAGCTTGCGAGGGAACGCTGGTTGAGACCGCCAACGCAACCTGAGAAACAGAAGCAGGTGCCTGAGTAACAACCGTCGACATCGTAGATTGCATCAAGGCGGCGGTTGTCTCTGCCGCAGCCACTTGAGCCGGCGTCGCAGTTTGACCGGCAGGCGGAGCGTTATTCTGTGCAACAACAGCGATGGCAGTAACAGCTGCAGCGGCGACTTCTGTTACGTTTACCCCGAGGGAAGTTGCAGCAGCAGCCAACGAAACAGCCGGTGATGATCCGGTGCCCGATCCGCCCGAGGCCTGACCTGCGACAACCACGACGGCCGCTTGAGCCACACCGTTGACGGGAGGCGGGGTAATCGAAACAGATCCAGAAAGCGTCATAGTCACAGTGAACGGCTGACCATTGATTGTGACAACAGAGGTTCCGAACACCGTTCCGCGAGCCGCCGCAACACCTTTGGGTGTGCGCACGCCATACTTGGCCTTCGCCTTGGGATCAACTTGGGAAATGATATTGCCCTGCTGCAAATCAAGCACGGCATCGAGGTTGAGACTGGCCGCAGGACGCTCGACCAATACTTTCGATTTCGCCTTGATGGTCGCGATAACGCCGGGTGTCGCTTCAATGTAGATTTCGGCCCCGACTTGGGTTTCAATCGTTGCTCCTTCAGGAACTGACATTCCCTCGGTCGCTGCTACCTTCGACCCATTGGGGAGGGTAACCGTCGCGGCTCCGTCGCCGACTTTCTTAACGATTTTTGCGTCACGGGCGAATGCGCCCGATGCCAACAATGATACCGCGAGCAAACCCGCGGATGCGAACGACAGCAGTTTAGTGAGGTGCCTCATGGTAGTAATAATTGATAGCTAGGTGAAATTGCGAAAACAGACTTACAGACGATGGCTTGCAATATCAGTGCCAAATTTTCGAATGCAATCTCCAAAATCGTCGATCAGTAGGATTTCTGCTCCGAAACCGTCTCGATTTGATCGGAAGCCGGATCCTTTCGTGTGGCTTGCCCGACGGCAGCTCTCGATCGTGGAGGAGGGCCAAAGAAAACCGACGCGGTGCCCGAGATAATTCGAAAGCCGTCAAGCTGGTCGGACCTTTACTTTGACTTGGCCACGTGCACCCCATCCCAGCCCTCGGCAGGCGGATGATCCCGATAGTTGCGAGCGAGGTCGGCAAAAACCAACGAAGGATTGCTGCTCACGCCAGGCGTCTTCCCGGGGATGTTGGGCTCTAGTAATTGGCTTCGCTCAAAGAGAGCCACGGCCCCATCCCAATCGCGGGCGTAGTAGCGGGCCAGCCCTTCTGAGAAAAGCCGCAGACACTCGTGGGTTTCGGGCGTCACGTCTTCTTTGAGGCCAACGATCTCATGGAACGGCACCGGCTTGGAGCGCCCCATGACGACGATTTGCCCTAGCGGTCGGAATACGACTCGATCCCCACCGTGTTGCTCGCAGGCCAACTTCGTCGCATCGGCACACATTGTGTAAACGCCCCATGATTTCGCCTGGCTTTCCATGCGGGCGGCCAAGTTCACGTTGTCGCCCATCATTGTGTAGTTGAACCGCGTGCGGCTACCCATGTTACCGATAATACAATTTCCGCTGTTAAGGCCGATGCGCGACTGCATCCGCCAGACGATCGCAGGCCATTTGTCCCCTTCGCTCTGCCACTTTGACCGCAGCTCCAGTAGCTTTTTCTGCACGCGCTGGGTGGCAACGCACGCCCGGAAAGCATGATCCGGTAGCCCTATCGGTGCACCGAACATCGCCACGACCGCATCGCCGATATACTTGTCGAGCGTGCCGCCTTCCTCCTGCACGATATCGGTGCACGCCGTCAGGTATTCGTTCATCAATTCCACCAGTCGATCAGGAGGAAGTTTTTCCGAAAACGTCGAAAAGCCCTGAATGTCGCTGAAGTAGGCCGTGATCTCGTCTTCATGCCCGCCCAACTGCGGCGATTCCCCGGATTCAACCATCCGATTCACCAGCGCCGGTGAAACATAGGTGCCGAACATGCCCTTGATCTGTTCCTTCGAGCGCTGCTCGGCAATCAACCGCCGGGCGATCATGAAAATCTGGAGAGACGCGAACCCCATCAGAGGCCACACCAACGGCAGCCACAAACTGCCCTTTACCCAGCATATTGCGCCAAAGGCGACATAGAGAAGCGGTGCACCGAGCGCGAACGACGCCTGAGCGAGTAATTTGCGCTGCGAAAAAACACTGAGTCCACCTGCGCCGAGTGCCACAGCCCCAAGCCAAATCGGCCACCATCTGAAGGCGCGCGCGTAATCCTCTCGCAGCACGTTATCGATGACGTTGGCATGCACGAGCACGAGCGGTGTCACCGGCGAAAACGGAGTGGGCCCCATATCGGACAACCCCTCCGCGGTCTGGCCGACCAAGAGGATTTTCCCCGTCGTGGACGGCACATTAACCTCCTCCTTCTTGACAAAGCGCTTGTTCAGCGATCCCGCCAGATAACTGTAGCCCACCGTGTTGAAACCTTCTGTCGAGTAGCGGTAATTTACCAAAAGCGCACCGGTCTCATCAATCGGTATCTGCCGTTTGATAAACGCATTCGAAATCGTCACCGCTTCACCCAAAACCACCGAAATATCGTCTGGGCCGACTTTCCAAAGCTCCATCACGCTTTGCAGGGAGAGTGTTGGATAGAGTCCACCGCCTACGTTTACGACAAGCGGGACGCGCCGACGGACCCCATCGCTTTCCGGCGGTGTATCCACGAATGCGGGTTTCGCCAGCGAGGCTAACTCTCCTGCCGCGAGCAGCATGAGCGGGGCGGCAGGCACGCGCGTGATATCTCCTTTCGCGTGCTTAAGTTCGACAAGGCTAGACCCTTTCACACTCGGATCGTCACGCGGAACACCTTCGTCTTTTTCCGCTCGCATCGCTCCGAAAACGACATTCGCCTCACCCCCTTTGAGCCCCTTAATCAACTGCGGATCGTCCTCCGAAGGCTCTGTAAAAAGAATATCCCACGTCACCACCGCCGGTTTGGTCACCCCCACCAATTGGAGAAAGTATCCGTGGACCCGCCGAGGCCACGGCCATCTCCCGTAATCGCGCAAACTCTCCTCGTCTATGGCTACAACAACCTGCCCGTCGTCCGCCTTTTGCGGCTGCCAATTTGTGCGCAATTTGGTGCGCACATCGAGCGTGATATTTTCATAGTTCTGAACCCACCCCGCTGATCCCAGCAACAACGCCAACGTCATGGCTACAACGGCCGGGAAAAGGTGCTGTTTCAAGAAAACGACGGTGGCTTTCATGCGGGTAAAACGAACGTGCGAGTTTCCCCCGACCCAACCAAGTCCAAACTCTAGGATATTTTTCCCGATAGGAGTTTCCGACGGTTCAGCGGAGGTTCCGACCTCCGGACCAAGCATCACTATCCCGCGCTTCCTGCATCCTCACAAGAGTCGCTTCACTGCATCCATCTCAGCGTCGCTCACCAGCACGTAGAGATTCTTCGCATCGGCCCAAATCGCAGTGGCGAACTTGTTCTCCCCACGCTCTGAGACCTGAGGAGCCTTGTTTGCGATCGCGTCGACACCACCGGCCAAACCGCGAACGTCACCGCGACGAGCCACAAACACGTGAAATTCCTTCCCGTCGCGTTCGAAGCATAGGAGCGAAACATCCTGCCCACGATAACTCAGCGTGCGACAACCCAGCGCACGCAACTCGGTGAATTTCGCAGGCAACGCCTCCGGCAGCGGCCCCCGTTGCTCGCCAAGCCAAGTTTTGAGCGCCGCGACATCGGCCCCGCGTTTCTGTAGCATGAATCCCGCATCGACAAAATTCACCGCGAACTCCTCAAACGTCTCACCTCGCACCGGCGCCATCCGCCATGCCGCGAGGCTCACCACCACCGCCAAAACCGCCGCTGCCGCGAGCCAGACCGGCTGAGCCCACCAAGCACGCTTCGCCGATACCCGGCCGGCCTCGCCTCCCGGGATTTCCCCATCACGACCGCTCACCCGCGCTCCCGCCAAGATCGCCTCCCTCAATCCGGCGGGCGGCACGACTTCGCGCAGTTTCGCCGCCACCGCCGCATCGTGCGCTTGTTGCCGGGACCACCACGCGCCGAGCGCCGGATCGTTTTTCGCCTGCGCGAGCGCCTGCGCCATCGCCGGATCGTGCGCATCCCGCCCGCCCGGCCGATACGCGCTCAGAATAAATTTCGCTTCATCGTTGCTCATGCTTGTTTCCTCCGCGCCGCGTCATTGAACGACACGACTTTGTTCTTCCCGTTAGTTTCCTCGCGTTGCAGGACTGCCCGTAACTGCGTTTTCCCCCGCGAGAGCCGCGACATCACCGTGCCGATCGGCACCTCCAACGCGTCCGCGATTTCCAAATACGACAGATCTTCCAGATAAAACAACGTGAGCGGCGCCCGAAACGTCTCGTCCACTTCCTGCAACGCTCCGACAACCGTCGCCGCATCCATTTTCGACACGCGGTCTACCTCGTCCGCCGCGATGTCCTGTTCGCCCTCCGGCAAATCCTCGATCGACGTCGCCCGCGCGTCCCGTCGCCGCCCGCGCAGAAACTCCCGATACAACGTCGTGAACAACCACGATTTCGCCTTCGACTCCTCGCGCAACGCCTCGCCCTTCGTCGCCCAGATGTAAAATGTCTGCTGCACGAGATCGCAGGCATCCGCCTCCCGCCGCGCGAGGCTGAGAGCGAACCGGTAGAGTGACGCATAGTGCGCCTCCACCAAGTGTGTGAATGCCGAATTACCCATGTGCGGAATAGGAGCCGGCCACCACCGTGCTTATTCCCGGTCACCGGCGAAAGTTCTTTTCCGTGTCCGTCCCTCGACCCAACACAATCACCCGCAAGCCAAGGTCCCTCGCGTTCGGATCGCCCCCCCCGCTCATGGCCCCCCGCACTCGACGGAAAACTACCAGCGATTCAAATTTCCGCTCAACGGCCCCTCCCAACCTCAAGCCATATTCCTCGCAAACCTCTCGCCATATCCCGTCCTGATCTCTCGCCAACCCTGTCGCCCACTCTCGTATCTTCCGTGCTCGCACCGACGCGATGTTTTTAGACCGCGCCTCAGTGGCTAGGCTTGCCTCCCGCCCCGCCGCTCCTTTGTGATGCACGGCTCTATCGTTAAGAGCTCACCGCCATGAAAACAAACATCACCTCCCCCGCTGCGTTTCCCCAGGCCGAGATCGGCCGCGAAATGAAGGGCGCCGACGCCGTCGTCGAGTGCCTCATCCGCGAGGGCGTCGATGTCATTTTCGCCTATCCCGGCGGTGCTTCGCAAGAGCTGCACCAGTCGCTCGCCCGCACCGATAAGATCCGCACGATCCTCCCGCGCCACGAGCAGGGCGGCTCGTTTGCCGCGGAAGGCTACGCCCGCGCGACCGGTAAGGTCGGCGTGTGTATGGCCACGTCCGGTCCCGGCGCCACGAATCTCGTTTCCGCCATCGCCGACGCGTTCATGGATTCGATTCCGATGGTCGCGATCACCGGCCAGGTGTTTTCAAAATACATCGGCAAGATGGCGTTTCAGGAGACCGACTTCTACGGCATGACCCTGCCGATCGTGAAGCACTCCTACCTCGTGATGAACGTGCACGATCTCCCGAAGATCTTCAAAGAAGCGTTCTACCTCGCGCGCAGCGGTCGCCCCGGTCCCGTCGTCATCGACATCCCGAAAGATATTCAGCAGGCGAAATTTCAACCGGTGTTCCCGGCTTCCGTTGAGTTCCGCAGCAGCTACGCCACCGCCACCTTCACCGCGCCCGACGAGCAACTAAAGAAAGTGCTCGCGCTCATCTCCGAGGCGAAACGCCCCGTGCTCTACACCGGCGGCGGCATTATCTCGGCCGAAGCGCACGCGGACCTCAAAGCCTTCGCCGAGAAGACCAACATCCCCGTCGCCACCACGTTGATGGGCGTCGGCGGTTTCCCCGAGACGCACCCGCTCTCCATGCAATGGTTCGGCATGCACGGCGCCGCCTACGGCAACTGGGCCGTCGATCAATGCGACCTTCTTCTCTGCTTCGGCGCGCGCTTCGACGATCGCATCACCGGCGACACGAGCAAATTCGCGACGAGCGCCAAAATCGTCCACATCGACATCGACGCTTCCGAGCATAACAAAAACAAGCGCGTCGTCCTCCCCATCGTCAGCGATATCAAGCCCGCGCTCGTTCGCCTAAACGAACTCGTCGCCGCGCACAAATTCACGCCTCCCGACACCGCGGCGTGGCACGCCCAGATCGCCGAGTGGAAAAAATCCGAGCCCTTCCGCTACGAAGAGAGCAAGCACATCATCCCGCAGGAAGCCGTCGCCGCTCTCTACGAACTCACCAAAGGCGAAGCCATCATCTGCACCGGCGTCGGCCAGCACCAGATGTGGGCCGCCCAGTTCTACCGTTTCGACGAACCGCGCCGCTACATCAGCTCGCTCGGCCTCGGCGCCATGGGCTTCGGTTATCCCGCCGCCATGGGCGCCAAAGTCGCTTGCCCCGACAAACAGGTCATCGACATCGACGGCGACGGCTCGTTCATGATGAACATCCAGGAGCTCGCCACCTGCCACATCGAGAAGATCGCCGCCAAGGCGATGATCTTGAATAACCAGCACCTCGGCATGGTCGTCCAATGGGAAGACCGCTTCTACGGCAGCGTCCGCGGCAACACGATCCTCGGCGACGAGACCAACGTCGGCGGCCCGGAAAACCTCGATGGACTCTATCCCAACTTCGTGAAAATCGCCGAGGGCTTTGGCGTCAAAGGCCGCCGCGTTCACAAAAAGAGCGAACTCAAAGCCGCCATCCAGGAAATGCTCGACCACGACGGCCCCTACGTCCTCGACGTGATCGTGCCCTACACCGAACACGTGCTCCCGATGATCCCCGCCGGCAAGACGGTCAAAGACATGATCCTGAAGTAATCAGTCGGGCGCGGTCTCCGACCCGTCCTGCAAAACCTCACCTCACCAGCCCGGAGCAAACCTCCGGGCTTTTTTGCGCCCCTCCCCGCCCAACCGTCCGGCGCCGCCCCGCTTGCCCGACCGTCTCCCGATCACCATCTACCGCACACATGAGCCCGCGCCCCCTCGCCCCCGCCTTCCTATCCCTCGCATTCGTCCTATCACTCTCCTTCACCGCCACCGCCGCCGAACTCCGCCGCGACATCGAATACGGCCGCGCCAGCAACACCGCGCTCCTCCTCGACGCCTCCATTCCCGACGGCCCCGGCTCCTACCCCATCGCGATTCTGATTCACGGCGGAGGCTGGGATAGCGGCGACAAATCCGGCAGCAACGTCCCCGGCAACGGCGCCGATATCACCCCCTGGTTCGCCCCGCTCACCGAGGCCAGGTTTACGTGGTTCTCCATCAACTACCGGCCTTCCACGTTGCAGCCTTGGCCCGCCTGCCTCGAAGACGTGCAGACCGCGATTCGCTGGGTCAAAGCCCACGCGCGCGACTTCAAAGGCGACCCGCGCCGCATCGCCCTCTTCGGCCATTCCGCCGGCGGCCACCTCGCCTGCCACGCCGCCATCGTCGCCGACGACGCCACGCGCGTCCAAGCCGTCGTCGGCTTCGCGCCCGTCACCGACCTTGAGCAAGACACGAAAAACCGCGGCGGCCTCAGCACCTCGCTCCAACGCCTTTTCGGCCAACCCAAAGAGCCCAACGCCACCTCCCTCCCCATTCTCCGCGCCGCGTCTCCCATCAACCACGTCACTCCCGCCGCCCCACCCTTCCTCTTGATACATGGCGACGCCGACAAAACCGTCGCCTTCTCGATGACCGAAGCCTTTCTGGCCAAACTTAAAGCCAACGGCATCCGCGCCGACCTCATCGTCATCCCCAATGCCCCGCACTCGCTCCTCGCCTGGGAAAAAATCGATGTGTCCTACAAGCCCGCGATGATCGCCTGGCTTCGGCAAACACTCGCACCCTGACCCCCTTTCTTATGTTCCGTCTCCCCTTCCTCGCCCTGCTCGCTCTCCTCGCGCTCTCCCCGCGCTGTCTCCTCGCCGCTGGCACCGCGCGCAAACCCGACGCCATCGTCGCCGCCGACGGCACCGGCCAATACACCACCGTCCGCGCCGCCATCGACGCCGCGCCCCAATTCACGCACGCCGCCGCCGGCCGCTGGACGATTCTCGTTAAAGCCGGCACGTATCGCGAAATCATCTACATCCAGCGCGAGAAACGCTTCATCTCCCTCGTCGGTGAAGACGCCGAGAAAACCGTCATCACCTTCGATCTTTATAACGACTACCCCGCCCCCGACGGCAAACCCATCGCCACCTTTCGAACGCCGACCGTGATCCTCGATGCCGACGATTTCACGATCGAGAACCTCACCATCGCCAACACCGCCGGCCCCAAAAAAGGCCAAGCTCTCGCCATCCGTGTCGACGGTGACCGCGCCACCTTCCGCCGCTGTCGTTTCCTCGGTTATCAGGACACGCTGCTCGTCAACCGCGGTCGCCACTACTTCGAAGAGTGCACCATCGCCGGCTCGACCGATTTTATCTTCGGCGGCGCGACCGCGTATTTCGAACGCTGCACGATCCACGCCCTCCTCAGCGGCTACCTGACCGCCGCGTCCACGCCCGATTTCTCTCCGCACGGCTACGTTTTCCGCCACTGCAAAATCACCGGCGAGACCCCCGACGTAAAAACCTACCTCGGCCGCCCCTGGCGCGACTACGCACAGACCGTGTTTCTCTTCACGGAGATGTCCGCGAACGTGCGCCCCGAAGGCTGGGACAATTGGAAGAAACCCTACGCCGAAAAAGTCTCCCGCTACTCCGAATTCGGCAGCACCGGCCCCGGCGCGAATCCCTCCGCCCGCGTCACCTGGGCCAAGCCGCTCACCGAATCCGCCGCCCTCGCCCTCACTCCGCAAAAAGTCCTCAGCGGCAGCGACGGCTGGGACCCGACCAAAAAATAGCCCTACCTCGGCGTCCGTATTACCCTTTCCCCAACGCGATCGCATCAGCCCGCGCCCACCCGGTTCACTTTTCCTTCATCACGTAACGCCCGTCCCAATCCGCCGTCGGCGGATCTTCCATCGCCTCGGGCACGACCCGACCAAGATAAACCAACGACGGATTGCTCACCACGCCCGGCGTCTTGCCCGGCACATTCGGCTCCAGATCCCGACTCTTCGCGAAGAGTGCCAGCGCCGCCTCCCATTCACGGGCGTAGTAGCTGGCGAGACCCTTTTCGAACAGCGCGATGCACTCGCGCGTCTCCTCGGTCACAAACTCTTTCAACCCGACGATTTCGTAAATCGGCACCGCCGTTGAACGCCCCTTCACGACGATCCGCCCGAGCGAACGAAACACCACGCGGTCACCGCCGTGTTTCTCGCAGGCGAGCTTCGACGCTTCGGAGCACATGGTGTAGGCGCCCCAACTCTTCGCTCCCGATTCCATGCGCGCCGCGAGGTTCACGTTGTCACCCATCATCGTGTAATTAAACCGGCTGCGGCTGCCCATGTTGCCGATCATGCACACGCCGGTGTTGAGCCCGACGCGCGTCTGCATTTTCCACACGATCTCCGGCCACTTCTCGCCTTCGCTCTGCCACTTGGCGCGCAACTCCGCCAACTTTCGGTGAACGAGCTGCGTCGCGACGCACGCGCGATAAGCGTGGTCAGGCAGAGGAATCGGCGCGCCGAACATCGCCACGACGGCGTCGCCGATGTATTTGTCGAGCGTCCCGCCCTGCGCCTGCACGATGTCGGTGCAGGCCGTGAGATACTCGTTCATCAACTCCACGAGCGGACCCGACCCGAGCTTTTCCGAGAACGTAGAAAAATTTTGGATATCGGAAAAATACGCCGTGATCTCCGAGTCGTGCCCGCCGAGCTGAGGGTCGTCGCCCGAATCGACCATCTTGCTGACCAACTCCGGCGAGACGTAGGCGCCGAACATCCCCTGAATGCGCCCCTTTTGTTTTTCCTCCTCGATCAACTGCCAAATGATCGCCGCGAAACTCGTCGTAAAAATCGCCCCGATCGGCGCCGTCAGCGGTAGAATCAAATGGTGGTTCTTGAACAGTTCGAACGAGAGCCAGATGTAGGCGGTCAACAGCAACGCCGCCGTGAGCTTCGTCCGCGCCCCCCTCGCGCCACCGGCCGCCGCAAACGCGCTGATCAACACCGTGAGCGTGAACACGACCGCATGCGTCGCCCACGGCGGCAGGCGTTGGAGATAGATCCCGGTGACGATGGTCTTGAGCAAATTGCCGTGCACGCCGACTTTCGGCACCGGCACCTCGTCGAACGGCGTGCTCGCGAGATCCTGCAACAGCGGATCGACCGGGCCGACGAGCACGACTGCGTTTTTCCAATCGTCCTGCGCGAAATATTCCTGCCCCGTCTTGCGCTCCTTCTCGTCCTTCGAGCGCAGGAACATCGCGTATTGATAGACGACCGAAAAACTCTCGCGCGGGTTCACCTCGGAATCCCACTTGGAGAACCAATTCACATCCACCAGTTGGCGATCCCTCAGCGGAATACTCGCCTGTTCGGTGCCATCGGCCCGGGAAAACACGAGCCGATCGCCGACCGTTTTCACGCCGCCCACGGGCACGTCCCAATAGAGGCGCGCCAATTCTACCGACATGTGGTGAAATTCGCGGGTATTGGTCGGCGCCCACGTCGCAATCGTGCGCGTGCCGCCGTCGAGCGTATCGATTAGCCCGAGATAGGGCGGCACGCTACTCGCCCGGCCCTTCAGCCCCGCTTGGCCCAGCCTCTCAATCGAGGTCACTTCCGGAGGCTCGATCGCCGAAGGCGGGCGCGGGTCGCTTTCGACCAACGGCAAACCCCGCTTCGTCAATTTACCGTCGTCCGATCGAAACTCCGCGGCCGAAAAAGACGCCGCAAATACCACCGGCGGCGGTGCAGCCGGCGGATCTTTGAACACAAATCTCGCCAGCTCCAGATCGCCAGCCCGCAACCGCGACCGATCCGCCGACTCGGCTTTGCCCTCGGGAGAAAACACGATGTCGAAGCCCACCGCTTTGGCCCCGCCGTGGGTGACGAGCGCATCCGCGACGGTGGCGATCGGGTGGCGGGTCCACGGCCAGTTGCCAAAATCGCTGATGCTGCGCGAATCGATATCCACGTAGACGATCTTGATCGGCGCCTCCAGTTCACCGCGCTTTTGAAAGCGCCAGTCGACCGTGCGGTTCTCGAAAAAATCCAGGAGCCCGAGGTGGCTCAGCACACTCCACAAAACCGGGATCGCTAGCAGCACCGTCCAACGCATCCACGGGAGCTTGGTTTTCTTTTTGGGGGCAGCCACGACGGGAGACGCTAGGCGGGAGCGGGTTGAACGGAAGTAAGAAGTCCGCTCCGGATGGGACTCGATTCAAAACACTGGGTGCTAAGTGCGATCGTGCAACGACTACAGCGAGCGAGCTACCACCCTAGCGCGGATTACTTAACTGCGGCGGTTGCCTTACCGGAAGTTGTGAAGTTGGCAGCGGTGTCTCGCTTTTTGGCGCGACGGTAGGTGTCACGGTAGGAGTCGGGGGTTGCGTCGGGAGCGCCTTCTTTTCCTCGGGACTGGGCGCAGGTGTAGAAGTCGGAGTTGGAGTCGGGACCGGAGTATCCTTCTTTTCCTCGGAAGTGGGTGCGGGGCCGGAAGTCGGAGTAGGTGCCGGTGTCGCCGTGGTTGGTGAGGGAGACACAAATACCACATTGATCACCGCCTGCGCGAGCTGAGTGGCGACCGCCGTTACCAGAGCAACCGTGCCCACGGGAGCATTGACCACGGGCGGTGGTGCCGTGATCGCAACGGTCTGCCCGGTCGACGTCGTTGCAGTCACTTGATTCGTCGCAGGGTTCACCTCGACGTTGTTCAGCACCACTTCCTGATTCGTCATGACCGCCGTCGGCGGCGCGTTCACCGAGCCCACGGCGAGTTGCACATTTCCCTCTACCGTGGTCAGCGAAAACGTAAACCGGCCGTCACCCGTTGGCCGGTAGGTGATCTTGAAGGTCGTTCCGCGAATACCGGCGGCGCCGACCGGAGTGCCCACCGTGAATTTAGACTCCACCGCCCCGCCGCGTTTCAATTTCTTCACGTTGCCGACGAGCTCACCGCGAGTGAGATTGATATTCGTGGTCGAGACACTCGGTTCGTCTTCGCGCTTGGACGGTTCGTAGATTTCATCGAAGGAATTCTGCGTGAAGGTCTCGATGTTTAACTCGGACGAAAACGCCAAATTGATCGAAGCGCCGTTGGAAAACAGCAGCACGACACTCGAATCGACATCGGTGCGCACGATGTTTCCTTGGGTGATTACGCTCCCGTTCTCCAAATCAATTGGAACACCGGTCACCGTATTTTGCGCCGTCACTTTGCCCACCTTGCGGGCAACCTTGATCGTGCCGGGCAACTGCGTGGTCGCGGCAGCGGCCGCAGAGCCGACCGCGGGAGCCGTCGGCGTTTGGGCAGCAGCCTCCCAAGTGAAGAGCGCCAGCAATGCGATCAGCGAGAGCCACGACGAGAGCTTGGTGTGCATGGTGAGCGGGTAGACGACACCTAGCGGCGTTCCGCCAAGTTCCGGCGCAGACTGTCGGCCTCCGGGTGATAGGGGTCAAGACGCAAGCTGGTCGCAATGGCTGAACGTGCGAGCGGAAGGGTAACCGGGTTCAGCGCAAAATGGTAGGCGTGATAAAACCACGTCGTCGCACTCGTCGGGGCCCTTCGGAGCGCCTCCGAAAACGCATCACCCGCCTCCCCCCAGCGCCCCTGCATGTCCAATCCCACGCCGAGCCGAATCCAATACTCCGGCACCGCCGTCGAAAGCGCGAGGGCACGCCGCGCATCACTCTCCGCCGCCAGCCCGTGCGCTTTTCCTTGCGCCACCTCATCGTGTCCGAGCGCCGATGCCGCGTAAGCGCGATCAGCCCACGTTTGTGGGTTCGTCCCATCGATCACCAGCGCCCGCGTGAGGTCGGCCACGGCCGCCCGCAGCACCACGCCACGCTCGGCGGCCGTCGACTTTCCACCGGCGAGACCATCGATCCGCAGGCGAGCCGCGCGGCGGACTCCCTCCGCGTGGTAGCGCGGCACGACCCACAACGTGCTCACGTGCACCACCGAGATCGCGACCGCCAAAGCAAAAAACCTCCCCATTTTCGGCATTCGGTATTCGCCCGAAGAGCCGTTCGCCGCGGCACCGGGCCACTCCAGCCGCCCCAGCGCCAATCCGGCCATCGTCGCCGCGCTCATCGCCAGCGCCGGAATCTTGAGATGAAAATCCACCCAAACATGCAGGCCGAACGCGACCAACCCCATCGCCGCTGCCGTCGAGAAGTCGGCCGAATCCACCCAACTTTCGCGGGGTTTAGATTCCAACGATTGAGGCGCGCGTCGGTTCCGAATGCCGCCCCAGACCACCACCCCGCAGGCGCCGAAAAATAGCCCAAAGCCCGCGGCACCATAATCGCTCAACGTGTTCAGGTATTCGTTATGGGCCCACTGCGGGTGCTTCTGCTCGTTCTCCGGACGATACTTTTCAAACATCACGTCGTAGCTCCCCGCGCCGCTGCCCCACCAGGGATTCTCCCGAAACGTGAGCCAAGCCGCTCGCCACATCCCGGGGCGGCTCACCTCACCGCGGTCTCGCCATAAAACATCGAGCCGCTCGCGGGCTTGGGGCACGTTCGCGTAAACAGCCCCGAGCGCCACCAACCCGAGCACGGCCACCGCCGCCGAAACCGCAACGCGTTTGCCGAGGCGTCGCCTCATGGCTATCCAGGGCCAGAGCGCCAGCGCCACAAACAGCCCCAGCCATGCGCCCCGGCTGACCGTGAAACCGAGCCCGAGGAGCACAATGCCGGCGAGATAGCCCGCGAAAATCCGCTCGACCGCCGTGGCGCCGCGTTTCCACTGGGGCAGCGTCATGGCGGGGAACAGCAAAATCAGGAAGCCCGCAAAACTGTTCGGCACCGCAAACGAACCACTGGGCCGGCCGAGGAATTGCGCCATGCGCGGATCGCCCAACATCCCCCACGCCGGGTTCACGAATCGTTGGTAGCACGCCATCGCTACCCCGACCGACGCCAGCGCGATCAACACCCCGAAAAGCAACCCGCGGATCGCGGGAGCGCGCGCGTCGTTCAGCACCACCCAAAACACCGCGATCATCTGCGCCCACCCCATCCAATCGTGCCAACCCAACCATCGCACGGGCGTGACCCACAGCACATTGGCCGCCGCGTAGACCAGAAAGGGCACGAGCAGCCAGCCCGCCGGGTGCCACCGTCGCGTGGGCTGCGCGGCGAGCCCTCGTGCTCCGAAATGCACGCCGAGCATCGCCGCATTCAGCGCCACCGTCACCACCAACGTATCCGCGCGATAACCACCGAGACACAACGTCGTCCACCCGAGATTCACGGCGAGGAGCACGGCTTGCACCCACTCCCAAACGGAGGCTCGCAGGGGCGGAGAGCGGGTAAACATCGTGAAAACTGCGGGCATCCTCACCCGCGTCGCGCCACCTTGTTGGTCGAACGGTCCCGCTCCCAGAAAAAAACGGCGCCACCCCCATAGGGATGGCGCCGTAGCAGGAAAACGTTGCTCAGGCTTGAGACCGATTACGTGGTCGGAACCGACTGGATCGTCTTGAGAATACGACCGGCGACCAAATACGGGTCGGCGGCTGAGTTCGGACGGCGGTCTTCGAGGTAGCCCTTGTAGCCGTTGTTGATGAAGCTGTGGGGGACGCGCACGGAGGCACCGCGATCGGCGACACCGTAGGTGAACTTGTCGATCGACTGCGTCTCGTGGAGACCCGTGAGACGGAGATGATTCTCGGGACCGTAGACGGCGATGTGCTCGTTGCAGTTGGCGCTGAAGGCAGCCATGAGTTTTTCGAAATAAGCTTTGCCGCCGATTTCGCGCATGAAGGTGGTCGAGAAATTCGAGTGCATACCGGAACCGTTCCAGTCGAGGGATTGATTGAACGGCCCGAGGATGGGCTTGCAGCGCCATTCGATGTCGATGCCGTAGCTCTCACAGAGGCGGGCGAGGATGTAGCGGGCGACCCACATTTGGTCGGCAGCGCTCTTGGAGCCCTTACCGAAGATCTGGAATTCCCACTGTCCCTTGGCGACCTCGGCATTGATGCCCTCGAGATTGATGCCGGCATCGAGGCAGATATCGATGTGCTTCTCGACGATCTCACGCGCGACGCAGCCGACATTCCTGTAGCCGACACCCGTGTAATACGGACCTTGCGGGGCCGGATAACCATCCTTCGGGAAACCGAGGGGCGCGCCGTCCTTGTAGAAGAAATATTCCTGTTCGAAACCGAACCAGGTGCCCGCATCGTCCGGGATCGTGGCGCGGGAATTCGACGGGCTGGGCACGCCGGTGTGCTGATAGCATTCGCACATTACGAGCACACCGTTTTTGCGGGTGCTGTCGGGATACACGGCCACCGGCTTCAGCACGATGTCCGAGCTCTTGCCCTCGGCCTGCTGGGTCGAGCTGCCGTCGAAACCCCAAGCGGGAAGTTCTTCGAGCTTCGGAAAGCTGGCGAAGTCCTTGATTTGAGTCTTGCTGCGCAGGTTGGCGAGAGGCGTGTAGCCGTCGAGCCAGATGTATTCCAGTTTGTATTTGGCCATAATTTGGATGGGTGCGAAACCGATGGACTGAGGTTTTTGGATGGAGGAAGCGCGAGATCTTGCCCCGGATTCGTGGCGAAAACTCGCGCCAGAAATCAGCACCTTATATGCCAGAGGCAACCAGAAGTTTCGTTCATGACAATTTTTTGGAGCATCAATGGTATTCGTGACGAAGCTTTGCTCCGACCGCCGGAATTTTGCGCAAGACGCGCTTGCCAGCCCCCTCAGCCCCCCAAAGCCTGCCCGCACCCAGCACCATAGCACCATGCGAGAAATGAAAGACACCGCCCGGGCGCTCGTGCGCATCGGCTACGACGGACGGGTGCACAAAATCTTCCGCGGCCATCAGGCCCGCGAACGTTTTGAGCACGAAGTTCGTGTGCTCCGCCACCTGGAAAAGCGCGGCTGCACCTTCGTTCCCCACCTGCTAGAGGTGGAGCCCGACGAACTCAAAATGGTCACCACCAACTGCGGCACCCGCGTCGACCACATGAACCCCGAGCGTCAGGTCGAAATCTTCGCCGAGCTGGAAAAATACGGCGTGCGCCACGAGGACCGCGAACTGCGCAACATCACCTACCGCATCGCCGACGGCCGCTTTTGTGTGATCGATTTCGAGTTCGCCACGCTCCTTGAAGGCGGCACCGGCGTCGTGTCGTTGAAGCCTTCCGGTTGAAGCCCGCATGAATCCGCCCCCTGCCGCCGCCTCGCCACCCGAGGCCCGCCCTCCCTCGACTCAAGTTTGCTGGTCCGGCCTCACGCACGTCGGCCGAGTGCGCAAAAACAACGAGGACACCTTTCTTGCCCTCACCTTCGATGGACACGAAGTGCGCTACCTCGGCAAAACCGGCCAAGCCTCGCTCGCCGGCTCCGATTTTGTCTTTGCCGTCAGCGACGGCATGGGCGGCGCCAAATCCGGCGAATTTGCCAGTCGCATCGCCATCGACCGGATCACCCGCCTGCTGCCGCGCGGTTTTCGACTTTCCGCCGCCGGATTGGCCAGTGGGTTCAGCGATATTCTAAGCGAACTGTTTTCCGCCATCCACACCGACCTCGTCCAACTCGGTCGCTCCTATGAAGAGTGCGCCGGCATGGGCGCGACACTCAGCCTCGGCTGGCTGACGCCCGAATGGCTCTACTTCGCGCACATCGGCGACAGCCGGATTTACGTCCTCCCGCAGGCCGGCGGCATCCGGCAGGTCACCCACGACCACTCCTACGTCGGCTGGCTCCGTCGCAAAGGAGACCTCAATGAACGTCAGGCCCGCGAGCACCCCGGACGCAACGCCCTCAACCAGGCCCTCGGCGCCGGCAACCAGTTCATCGACCCGCATATCGGCGCGGTCGATCACAGCCCCGGCGACCGTTTTCTCATTTGTTCGGACGGGTTGATCGACGGCCTCTGGGACCGCCAGATCGAAGCACTCATCCGTCCGCCGGCCGCTGAACGGGCTCACGAAACGCCGGCGCAGCGCCTCGTCGAAGATGCAGTGCGTGCCTCCGGTCGTGACAACACCACGGCGGTTGTTATCGAAATTTCTTAGCGACCGCCCCGCGGCGGCCCTCCCCCCAAGCCCTATCCCGCATGAGCTCCGGAAAACTGATTTTCGTCTACGGCACGCTGAAGCGCGCCTGCTCCAACCACCACTTTCTCGCCGGCCAGAAATTTATCGGCACCGCCAACACCGCGCCCGGCTTCACACTCTACGCCCTCGGAGGATTCCCCGGCATGGTCGTGAAGCCCGCCGCCGAAACGGGCGTCGCCGGCGAAATCTGGTCGGTCGACGCCGCCGCGCTTCTGCGACTCGACGCGTTGGAGGGCCTCGACGAAGGCATGTATCGCCGTGAACGCATCCCGCTGCTTGCCCCGTTTGCCGACCACGAGGTCGAGGGTTACCTCTACTCTCGCAGTATCGAGAGCCGCCGCGAAATCGGCTCGGTCTGGCGGGAGTAGCCCGCGCCCAGCCCTACGCCCCCGACGTCTTCAAAAATTTCTTCGGCACGCGGCGCACGGTCGTAAATTTCACCCGGAAAAGATCGTCGAGCGTCTCGCGCACCTCCGGCGAGAGTCGCTGCACCAACTCCGCCAACGGCGGCATCGCTTTTTTCTCGTCCTCTTTCTCTTCGGCCAGCGCGACCGTCGAAGCCGTGGCCGCAACCGGTTCGCCTCGCTGACGCGCTTCGGCGATGAAAGCCGCCTCGGCATTCTCGTCGGGCCAAACATTCGCGCCGTTCTCCACGACCGGAGCCGCCGTCGCCCCCACCGCTTCCGCGAGTTCTTCGTTGGCCCCGGCCGATTTTTCGGCCGCCTCGACACTCGCCACCACCACCCGCCCATGCCCCTCGGCTGCCAACGCCGCCGCGAGGCGGGTTTCCAGCCGATCAATCAGGCCTTTTTTTTTTCGCTGTCGTCGGCGGTCGGCGCCGCCACCGCCGGAGATTCGTCGGCGAGCGCCGAGAGTTCTTTGATCAGGGAGTCGATCGCGCGCGACCGGCTCGCCTCGACCGCTTTCAGCAACGTGACCTCGAAGTTAATTTTTTCCGCGAGCCCGAGCTTTACGCTCCCCTCGCCTTCCCGCAGACCGTCGAGCATCCGGGTGATTTGCTCCGTCGTCATCGCCACGCCGCCGAGCGCATCGCTGCGTCCGCCCTTGGCAATCGCATCGAGCAGCGCCGTGCGCACGAGCGCCTGCAAATCGACGAGCAGCCGCACCAAGTCGCGCCCCGCCGCATCGCAATCATCCACGATCGCCACCAGCTTTTGGTGGTCGCCCGCCGCCAGCGCCGCAGCCAGCGCTGCGATCTTCTCCGCCGCGACGAGCCCGTAGACATCGAGCACATCGGGCTCGGAAATCTCCGCGCCGCAGAACGAAATCATCTGGTCAAAAATCGACTGCGCATCGCGCATCCCGCCGTCCGCCATGCGCGCGATGCACGCCAGCGCCGCGTCGGTCACCTTGATCTTCTCGTCGACCGCGATCTTCTTCAGCCGCTCGATAATCAGGTCGCTCGGGATCGGCTTCAGGTCGAAGCGTTGGCAACGGGAAATAATCGTCGGGAGCACCTTCTGCGGGTCGGTCGTCGCAAACACGAATTTCACGTGCGCCGGCGGCTCCTCGAGCGTTTTCAGCAGCGCGTTAAACGCCTGCGCCGAGAGCATGTGCACCTCGTCGATGATGTATATTTTGAATTTCCCCTGAGCCGGTGCGTAGCGGACCGTGTCGCGGAGGTCGCGCACTTGATCGACGCCGTTGTTCGAAGCACCGTCGATCTCGACGACATCGAGATGGGAACCCTCGGCGATCGAGACGCAGGCCGGATCGTTCACATCGAAATCCGCTTTCGGGCCGCCCGTGCAATTGAGCGCCTTGGCAAAAATACGCGCCGTCGACGTCTTGCCGGTCCCGCGCGGTCCCACGAAGAGGTAGGCATGCGCGATCCGCCCGCGATTGATCGCGTTGGTCAGCGTGCGCACCACGTGATCCTGCCCGACAACGTCGGCAAACGTCTGCGGACGCCACTTGCGGGCAATGACTTGATAACCGGTGGTAGACACGACGCTTTAGCTAGAACGCCAAACTCGAAAATCGAAAATCCAAAATCGAGCCGGCAGAAATAAAAGTGGCCAGGCACTCCACGGCACTGAGAGAACGTCGTTGCCGTTGCTACCTTCCGGTCCTGGCGGAGTTCACGCGCCTGCTCATGCATGGCACCTGGCCGCCGCGAACCATGCGACGCCGCACCGCGTGCGCAACACCTATTTCAATTTCCGTCTTCCGGCGGTTTGCCACTCCCGGTTTTCGCTTTGGCGCCGTCCTTGCCGGGATTTTTTTGTCCCTGCTGGGCCCGCAGCTTTTCCTGCTTGGTCAGCTCCAGCTGCTGTTTTTCGCGGGTCTCGATAATCTGCCGTTGTTTCACGGCCATTTCTTCGAGGCGAGTGCGTTGTGCCGGCGTCAGCTCTTTCGAAATATCTTCCTGCAAGTGCTGAAAAATAATGCCGGTCTCGCGCAAATTCGTCTGTTGCTGGCGGCGGAGATCGGACGCTGCGCGCTGGATCAAGGGATTGATCCGCTCTTTCTGCTCTGTCGTGAGATTTAGTTTGTCGACGTAGCGCCGCATCAGCTGCGGAGCCTGCACCGCCATGCCGGGAGGAAGCTGGAGCTGCGGCACCGGGGCCGCGGTCGCTGGCCGGGGAGTCGCTGCCGTGATTTGCGGCGGTTGATTGGGCGCCGTCCCTGTCGGAGCAGGGCTCGCCGAGGCCGGCGGCGCTTTGGGGATCTCGACACTGCGGGAACCCAAGTCCCAATGACTCAACCGCAGCGCGAGCAGTCCGCCAAAGATCGAACCGGCGATAAATACGCCGACAAACGCTGCGATAACTTTCCAGGGCTTTTCCATTCCGGTCAGACGTCCAGCAGGACTGCCACGGGATCGTCTTCCGTCAACTCATCGTCAGAAACGGCCGACGGCGTGCTAAACACCGAGTAGTTCGCCACGGCACTCAGCACCGCCAGCAAACACGCTGCGCCGAGCGCCCGGAACGCAAACCGCTCGAACAGCGACGTGACCTTGCGCTCCTGCGCCATGGCGAGCGCGGCGATACGAGTGGCAAATCCATACGGCGCCGCCGTGTCGCGGTCGTCGGTCACGGTGCGGGCGGCGGTGGTGAGGCGACTCCAAGGGCTGTTGTGGTGTTTCGAGTTCATGAGCGTTCTGTTTTCTGTAGTTCTTGAAAAAGCTTCTGCAACTTCCGTCGCGCGCGAAAGGCGCGGACTTTGATGAGCGACTGGTTCCAGCCGGTAATCTGGCTGATCTCGGCGATCGTTTTCTGCTCCAAGTCCAACATCCGGATCACCATTTGGTCGTCCGGTTTGAGTTGGTTGAGCAATTTGTGGACGAGCTCGTGCGCCGCCATCGCATCGTTGGCCGGCACATCGTTCGTATTGGTGATGACGTTGTCGAGCACCTCGGCCTCGGTCTCCGACAAATCCGCCCACCGAAATTCCGGTCGCCGTTTCTGGGCCCGCAAATGATCGATGCACGTCGTCACCGCGATCCGCGACACCCAGTGCGGAAAAGGGACGGCGCCTTGATACTGTGCGAGTCGGGTAAACATCTTCAGAAAAATTTCCTGCGTGAGATCTTCCTCGGCGACGCGCCGGGGCAAATGGGAACGCACAATCCGAATGACCAACGGGTGAAGGTGTTCGACCAATTCGCGCGCAGCCGTCTGGTCTCGCCGGCGCACTCGATCGAGGCATCCGGCCAGATCGAACGGCAGATCGTCGTCAGGCATACTGGAATGGAGGCAAGGTCGGACACAGCAGGCAAGACGCGCGTTGTTTTATCGGGTTACAGAATGGCAAAAGCCATTTCTCCTCTGAAAATCGTGCCCGGCACCCGCCGCGCGCCGGCGTTTTTTTTCGCACGGCGGCCCCCTTGACTTTCTCTCCGCTGTGTCGATACCTAAAACCAGAAATGCGAGCACCGCTGCAGGCCCTCCGACTTACCAACACGCACGACCTCTAAGACGAGGCCGCCCAGCGGCCGGTCGTGCGTAAGTCCGAAGCTCCCTGCCGTCGCCTCCCGCGACGTGATGTTAGTTTAGCTGGTTTTATCCGGCCCTCTTCTCTCAACTCGTTTTTCAAAGCTCCGTTCCATGCAACCCGCTCCCGTCAGCAAATATCGTCCATTTCCTCCCGTCGCCTTGCCCAACCGCCAGTGGCCCAATCGCACCCTGGATCGCGCGCCGCTCTGGTGCAGTGTCGATCTCCGCGACGGCAACCAAGCCCTCGCCCAGCCCATGAGCGTCGAGGAGAAACTCGAGTATTTCGAGTTGCTCGTAAAAATCGGCTTCAAGGAAATCGAGGTCGGTTTCCCATCCGCTTCCCAGATCGAATTCGATTTCTGCCGCCGCCTCATCGAGGAAAACCGCATCCCCGGCGACGTCGCGATCCAGGTCCTCTGCCAATGCCGCGAGGAGCTCATCATCCGCAGTATCGAGGCGCTCCGCGGCGCGAAAAACGCCATCTTCCACCTCTACAACTCCACGTCTCCCGCTCAACGGAAGCATGTGTTCAACGCCACGCGCGACGACATCAAGCGTATCGCCGTGCAGGGCACCGCGTGGGTCAAGCAGCACGCCGCCCCGCTCGTCGCGGCCGGCACGCACATGCGGTTTCAGTATTCCCCCGAGAGTTTCACCAGCACCGAACTCGATTTCGCGTTGGAGATTTGCGAGGCTGTTACCGACGTCTGGCAGCCCAACGTCGACAACAAGATCATCCTCAATCTCCCCGCCACCGTCGAATACGCCACGCCCAACGTCCACGCCGACCAGATCGAGTGGATGTGCACTCACCTCACCCGCCGCGACCGCACGCTCATCTCGCTCCACACCCACAACGACCGCGGCACCGGGGTCGCCGCCACCGAACTCGCGATGCTCGCCGGCGCCGACCGCGTCGAGGGCACGCTCTTCGGCAACGGCGAGCGCACCGGCAACCTCGATATCGTCACCGTCGCGCTGAACCTCTACACGCACGGCGTCCACCCCGGCCTCGATTTCTCCGACATCAACCACATCCGCGATGTCTACGAGCGTTGCACGCGCCTCGAAGTCCCGCCGCGCCAACCCTACGCCGGCGAGTTGGTGTTCACCGCCTTCAGCGGCTCCCATCAGGACGCCATCAAGAAATCCTGGGCCGTGCAAAAACCCAACGAGCCATGGGACGTCATCTACATTCCGATCGACCCCGCCGATCTCGGCCGCAGCTATAAGGCCATCATCCGCATCAACAGCCAGTCTGGCAAAGGCGGCGTCGCCTACGTGCTCGAAAACGATTTCGGCTACTCGCTGCCGAAACTCATGCACAAAGAGATCGGCAAAATCATCAACGACTACGCCGACGCCAAGGGCACCGAGCTCACCCCGCAGGAGCTCCACGATGTGTTTCACCGGGAATACCTCGAGCGCACCGCGCCCATCTCGCTGCACCACTTCAAGACCACCGAGCACGACAGCATCGTCACGTGCCACGCAGAGATTGATTTGGACAAACGTGTCCACGCCCTCACCGCGATGGGCAACGGCCCGATCGACGCTTTCGTCCGCGCCCTCGGCACGACGAAGCTCCCTAAGTTCCAAGTCCTCTCCTACTCCGAACACTCGCTCGGTCAGGGCGCCGAGGCGCGCGCCGTGAGTTACATCCAGATCAAGACCGACCGCGGCCACTCGCTCTTCGGCGCCGGTATCGACACCAACATCGAGCTCGCCTCGATCAAAGCGATCGTAAGCGCCCTCAATCGCGCTCTGAAAAAATAGCCCCGCGGCCAAGCTTCCCGCCGCCCCGCGGCGACCTCCGCCCCGCGCCTCACTCGCGCGGGGCGTTTTTTTCTCCGCTCGCCGCCTTCTCGATCATCGCTCGCAACACGTTCATATTCTCCTTCGCGCCCGCGTAGTCCGGTTTGATCCGCAGCGCCGTCTCAAACGCCACCGCCGCCTCCGCAAGCCGTCCTAGTTTTGCGAAGACGATCCCCCGCGAATTGTGCGCCTCCGCGTAGTCCGGCTTGAGCCGCAACGCCTCTTCCAACCTCACCCGCGCCTCCTCCAATCGCCCTGTGTTCATCAGCGCCACCCCCAGATTGTTCAACACCACCACATAAGCCGGCCGCCCGCGCAGCGCCGCCTCGTAGTGCGCGATTGCCTCGGCCGTTCGTCCGAGGTCCCCTAGTGCGAGCCCCAGATTGCAGTGCGCCTCCGGAAAATTCGGCCGCAAGCGCAGGGCCGCTTCCCCCTGCTCGACCGCTTCGACCGGCCGCCCGACCTGTCTCAACGCATCGCACAGATTGCTCCGGATCTCCGCCGATTCCGGCTGTAGTCGCCTCGCCGCCTCGAATTGCTCCAACGCCTCCTTCATTCGCCCCACACTGCGCAGCGCATTGGCCAAACTGTTCCGCGCGTCCGCATAGCTCGGGTCGAGTTGCACCGCCCGCTCGCCTGCCGCGATCGCCTCTGCCCACCGTCCGACCATCGGCAACGCGAGGGCGTTGGCATAGTTCTTAAACAATTTCGCCTCCGTCTGGTTGATCCGCAACGCCGCCTCCACCGCCGCGATTCCCTCCGCGATTCGCTGCTGACGAAAAAGCTCCGACCCGAGCGCATTGTGCGCGCGCCAATTGTCCGGACGCTTCGCGATCGCATCGCGCCAAATCGCCTCCTCGCTGCGGTAGTCGCGATTGCGCCGTTCGGTCATCACCGCAAAAACTGCCGCAATCGCCAGCGCCGCCCACAGCGCGCGTCGGCCCCACCACCGGAAGCCGACCGCCACCACCACCGTCAGCACCACCGCCAACGGCAGATACATGCGATGCTCGGAAATCGGCTGAAACAAGATGGGCACCACGCTCGACGTCGGTGAAAGCATGATCAACCCCGCCGCACCCGCAAAACCCACCGTCGCACCTTTTCGCCACGCCCACACCGTGCCGAGCACCACCGCTCCCACCACCACCGCACTCGCCGCCAACACCAGCCCGCCCCGCATCGGCGTGGTCCCGTAGTCGATGACCAGCGGACTGGGGCAGACGCTCAGTTTGAGATACAGCGCCACCGCCTCGCAGGAGGTCGCCACCGTATCGGTCCAGCTCATCGCACCGCCGAACCCCACGCCCCGTTCGTGCAACCGCGACCCGATCATCAACCCGCCCAGCAGGCACAACCCGAGCCCCCAGCCTGCGTAAATCCGCCACCGCCGCGCCCACGCCTCGCGCCACGATCCCGCGAGAAAAGTGACATCGTAGAGCAGCGTTACCACCGGCGCCGTCACAATAATTTCCTTGGTCAGCACCCCTGCAAAAAACGCCCCCACCGCCAGCCCTCGCCAGCCGCGCCCCGCACTCCCGCGCTCTCCCCCGCCCGCACCGCCCTCCTCCGCCTCCGCCCCGCGCACGAACGCATACAACGTCAGCAAATAAAAAAATCCCACGAGCGACTCTGCCCGCTGCGACACATACGTGACCGACTCCGTCTGCAACGGATGCACTGCCCACAGCAGCGCGACCACGCCCGCCAATTCCGTCGCCGCCCCGCCAAATTTCCCTCGCATCACCGGCGTCCACAGCGTCCGCCGCACGAGCCCAAACAGCACCCACGCCGCCGCCACATGCACCGCGAGATTCACCGCGTGGTAACCCCACACCTCCAGCCCGCCCGCCGCGTAGTTTAGCGCAAATGTCAGGTTGAGCAGCGGCCTCCCCGCCGTGCCCGCCGCCGCCGCCGGCGCCCACCACGTTTGCGGCGGCCAGAGCGCCCGGATCGATTCATTTTGCACGATCGAGGCCGTGTCGTCGAAAAACAGCGGCACCGAAAAACTGTTGTGATACGCCACCACCGTCGCGACCGCGATGCCCGCCGCCCACCCGAGCACCGCGCCGCAACCGTCCATCGCGGCCAAGTCGAAACGGTGCGTGCGTGCTTTCGCCATGATCAAGGCGCGAACGAATCGGAAGCGGCCCGTCCTTTCCAGCCCGTGTTTCGCCCCTGCTTTTGATTTGTCGCCCCCGCCGTCCCCCGCTGTCGTCTCGACTCATGCGCCAGCATCTCCCCCTGCTCGCCGGTCTCCTCGCGGCCGTTCTTGCCCTCGCCTCTCCCCTCGCCGCCGCCGAATCCCCCGCCGCCACTCGCGCTGCGTTTCTCCAACTCATCGCCCGCCCCGCCGTCCCACTCGCCCCCGAGCTCGCCGCTGCCGTCGAGAAAAACGGCCAGTTGCACCTCTCGTTCGCCTACGCCGCCGACGCCGACCAACGCGTCCCCGCCATTCTCGTTAAACCCGCCCCGTCCGCCAACAGCTCCAGCTCCTCGTCCCTTTCTGCCACCGCGCGCCGCCCCGTCGTCATTTCTCTCCACGGCACCGGCGGCCACAAAGAGGGCCAGGTCAAACTCCTCACCCAGTTTGCCTCTGCCGGCTTCATCGGCGTGTCCATCGACGCCCGCTACCACGGCGCCCGCTCGAAAACCCCCAAGACCACCGTCGACTACACCGACGCCATTCTCCGCGCCTACCGCGCCGAGAAAACCACCGAGCATCCGTTCTACTACGACACCGTGCGCGACGTCATGCGCCTCATCGACTACCTCGTCACGCGCGACGACGTCGACCCCGCCCGCATCGGCGTGATCGGCTTTTCCAAAGGAGGCACCGAAGCCTACCTCGCCGCCGCCGCCGATCCCCGCATCGCCGCCACCGTCGCCTGCATCGGCGTCCAAAGCTTCCGCTGGGCCCTCGACCACGACTCCTGGCAATCCCGCATCGGCACCATCCAACTCGCCGTCAACGCTGCCGCCCGCGACGCCGGCGTCACCACCATCGATGCCGCCTTTATCCGCCGCTTCTACGACCGCACGAATCCCGGCATCTACGGCCGCTTCGACGGCCCCGCGATGCTCCCGCTCATCGCCCCGCGCCCCTTCCTCGCGATCAACGGCGACACCGATCCCCGCACGCCCGTCCCCGGCCTCGAACTCTGCGCCACCGCCGCCCGCGCCGCCTACCGCGCCGCCGGCTCCGAGGAAAATTTCACGCTCACGATCCAGCCCAAAACCGGCCACAAAGTGAACCCCGAGTCCCTGGTCGCCGCCCGCGAGTGGCTGGCGAAACACCTGCGGCCTTAAACTCGTTATTCGCTCACCGGCGCGCGCCCCTCACCACCCCGCACCCTTCGTCAGCGTCTTCACCCGCACCAAAAAATAATTCGCCGTGATATACAACGTGCTGCCGTCGTCGCCCCAGCAGCAGTTGCCGTTCGGCTCGTTCGTATTGATCACGCCGAGCAATTTTCCGGCCGGCGAGATCACCAACACCCCGCCCGGCCCCGTCGCCCATACATTGCCCTCGCGGTCGACCTTGAGCCCGTCGCACGAACCCTTCACGCCCGGTTTCCGCAGCGGCACCGCGTCGAAGAAAACCCGCCCCGCGCCCAGCGTCCCGTCCGCTTTCACGTCGTAAGCCATCACGCGCGGCGCCTTCCCATCGCTCACCGCGACATAGAGCGTTTTCTCGTCCGGCGAAAAACCGATGCCGTTCGGAAAATTCAGATCCTTCGTCAACAGCGTGACCACGCCGTCCGTCGCCACGCGATACACACCCGCAAACGGCAGCTCCCGCAGCGGCGAGTCAGCGATCTTCGCCAACCCATACGGCGGATCGGTAAAATAAATCTCCCCGCTCTTCCGCACCGCCAAATCATTCGGACTGTTGAAACGTTTCCCGTCGTAGCGATCCGCGATCGTCGTGAACGTCCCGTTCTCCCAACGCGCGATTTGCCGTTCGCCGTGCTGCGCGAGCAGGAGCCGACCCTGCGCATCGCGCGTCAATCCATTGCTGCCCGTCTCGCGAAATCCCGCCGTCGCTTTCATCAGTCCGCTCGGCCGCAAAAACACATCCGCACCGCTCACCGCTCCGACCTTCGCCCTCGCCGTCACGTCCGCCTTCCACCGATACGCCGTATTCGCGAGCACATCGGAAAACACCACGCCGCCGTCAAACCACGTCGGCCCCTCCGACCACCGAAAACCTTCCGCCAATTTTTCGATCGTCGCACCCGGCGCCACCAGCCGGTCAAACGCCGGATCGAGCCGCTCAATCGCCCCGACAAACGTGTGCGGCGGATCGTCCGCGGCAAACAAACCAACCGGCAACAACGCACACCACAGCAACGCAGTAATTTTCATAGGGGTGACTCCGGTCTATTTCCTCTCACCCCACCTTCAATCCCCAACTCACGTTCTCCGTTCTCCTCGTCTCATCCTCTCTCCTTCTCTCCGTCTCTCGCTCTCCGTCTCTCGCTCGCCACGCCGCGCAGCGGCGCCCGCCTCCCCGCTTGCACCACCGCACCCGCGCCCCCACGTTCCCCCGCTCGCATGAACTACACGCCCGCCAAGCCGCCGCTCACCGGCGAAACCCTCGACACCCTCACCGCGCGCCTGCGCGAGGCCGGCGAGCCCGCTTTCCGCGCGAAACAGATTCTCGACTGGCTCTACAAGAAGCGCGTCCGCACCTGGGACGAGATGACCAATCTCTCGAAGCCCCTCCGCACTTGGCTCGCCGACACCTTCGAGCTCATGCCCGCCGCGCTCGTCTTCAACAAACAGTCCGAAGACGTCACCGACAAACTCCTCCTTGAGCTCGGCGACAAATCCCTCATCGAGACCGTCATCATCCGCGTCCCGCAGGAGGGCGTCGGCCCCGAGCATTCGCGCAAGACCATCTGCATCTCCACCCAAGTCGGCTGCGCCATGGGCTGCGTCTTCTGCGCCAGCGGACTCGCCGGACTCAAGCGCGACCTCAGCGCCGGCGAGATCGTCGCCCAACTTCTCCAAGTCTGCTACCGCGAAGACGCCCGCACGCCCCGCGCACGCATGGAGCTCGCCTCCTTCGACAACATCGTGGTCATGGGCATGGGCGAGCCTCTCGCCAACTACGACGCCACCCTCCTCGCCCTCACCATCGTCAACGCCGAGTGGGGCCTCGGCGTCGGCGCGCGCCGCATCACGCTCTCAACCAGCGGCCTCGTCCCGAAAATCCTCAAGCTCGCCGATGAGCCCCTCGGCTTCCGCCTCGCCATCTCCCTCCACGGCGCCACCGACGAGGTCCGCGAAAAAATCATGCCCGTCAACCGGGCCTACCCGCTCGCGAAACTCATTCCCGCCATCGAGCAGTTCACCGAAAAACACGGCCGCATGGTCACCCTCGAGTTCATTCTCATCGAGGACGTCAACGACTCCATCGACCAGGCCGGCGAACTCCGCGACATCGCCCGCGACCTCCACGCGCACGTCAACCTGATCCCCTATAACACCGTCGCCGGCCTCCCGTGGAAGCGCCCCTCGAATAACCGCCAAGAGCGCTTCGCCGACGTCCTCCGCGCCGCCCGCGTCCCCGTTACCCTCCGCCGCGAAAAGGGCCACGACATCGACGCCGCCTGCGGCCAGCTCCGTCTCAAGACCGAACAAGACCGCGGCCAACTCGTCGCTTCCCTGCCCGTCGCATGAGCGCCTCGCCCGCCGCTGCTAGCTCCGGAACGCCCACCCCCACCCCCGCCTCCGCCGCCTCGACGACCGTCCTCCCGATCATCCTCGCTGTCAGCAGCGCCCACCTGCTCAACGACACGATCCAGTCGCTCCTCCCCGCGCTCTACCCGATTCTCAAAGACGAACTCGCGATCAACTTCACGCAGGTCGGCCTCATCACCCTCGCGTTTCAGCTCACCGCTTCGCTCCTCCAGCCCGTCATCGGGCTCTTCACGGATCGCCACCCGCAACCGTTTTCTCTCGCCGCCGGCATGGTGCTTTCGCTCGGCGGCGTGCTGCTGCTCTCGCTGGCGCACACGTTCGCCGTCGTGCTCGCCGCCGCCGTCCTGATCGGTCTCGGCTCCTCGATTTTCCATCCCGAGGCCTCGCGCGTCGCGCGCCTCGCCTCCGGCGGTCGTCATGGCTTCGCGCAATCGCTCTTCCAAGTCGGCGGCAACGCCGGCAGCGCCCTCGGTCCGCTCCTCGCCTCCCTCGTGCTCGCGCATCGCAGCCAATCCCGCGTCGCGTGGTTCGCGCTGCTCCCGCTGCTCGGCTTCATTCTGCTCACCCGCGTCGGCACGTGGTATCGCGACCACCTCGCCCACCAGCAGCGCCACCCGTCCGCGCACCGCGCCACGCACGCCTCGCCGCTGTCGCCGCGTCGCGTCGCCGCTACCCTCGCGATCCTCGCCGTCCTCATTTTTTCGAAATACTTCTACCTGGCCTGCCTCGGCAGCTACTACACGTTTTCCCTCATCGAGACCTTCCACGTCTCGGTGCAAAACGCCCAGTTACTCCTCTTCCTGTTTCTCGCCGCCGTCGCCGCCGGCACGATCATCGGCGGCCCCGTCGGCGACCGCATCGGCCGCAAAGCCGTCATCTGGGTCTCCATTCTCGGCGTCGCGCCCTTCGCCCTCCTCCTGCCTCACGCCAACCTGTTCTGGTGCGCCGTCCTCACGGTCATCATCGGCGTGGTCCTCGCCTCCGCCTTCTCCGCGATTCTCGTTTACGCTCAAGAACTCCTCCCCAACCGCGTCGGCCTCATCTCCGGCCTCTTCTTCGGTTTCGCCTTCGGCATGGGGGGCATCGGTTCCGCCGCCCTCGGACACCTGGCCGATCACACGAGCATCACGTTCGTCTTCCGCCTCTGCGCCTTCCTCCCGCTCCTCGGCCTGCTCACCGCCTTCCTCCCCAACCTCACCCGCCCTCGATAACCACTCCTGCCAGAATCGTTCTCGTTCCTCGTTCTCTAAATCTTTCTCGTTCTCCGCTCCACCGCCCACGCCTTCCCTCACCCACCTCGCGCCCTTCCGCCACTTTACCCTCGCAACCTCTCCCCATCCGCCCCGTCCTCTCCGTTTCCGCCCGCCCCGCGCCCCCGAAAAATTTCCGCTTGATCCTCTCTCGTCTCTTCTTTTTTTCCCGCAACTCGCAGCCCAACTTCGCCGCTCCCGCTGGCGGAACATTCTTTTCACCTCCCTTTCTCAGCCCGCTCCGCTTCCCTTTTTCCCCATGATTGAAGTCAAAGGTCTGGTCAAAACTTACGGCCCCAAACGCGCCGTCGACGGCGTCTCCTTCCGCGTGAACCGCGGTGACATCCTGGGATTCCTCGGCCCCAACGGCGCCGGTAAATCCACGACGATGAAGATGATCACCGGCTTCATCAGCCCCGACGCCGGCACCGCCACCGTCGATGGCATCGATGTCACCAAAGATCCCGTCGCCGTAAAACGTAAGCTCGGCTACCTCCCCGAGTCCGCGCCCGCCTATCCCGAGATGACCGTCGAGGAATTCCTCAACTTCATCGCCGAGGTCCGCGGTTTCCGCTCCACCGACGCCAAGCGCGCCCAAGTCGACCGCGCCATCGGCCTCACGCACCTCGCCCCCGTCCGCAAGCAGACCATCGAAACTCTCTCAAAAGGTTTTAAACAACGCGTCGGTTTCGCCCAGGCCCTCCTTCACGATCCCGCCGTCCTCGTCCTCGACGAACCCACCGACGGTCTCGACCCCAACCAGAAGAACGAGGTCCGCGCCCTCATCAAAGCCATGGCTGCCGAAAAGGCCGTCATCCTCTCGACGCACATCCTCGAAGAGGTCGATGCCATCTGCAATCGCGTGATCATTATCTCGCAGGGCAAAGTCGTCGCCGACGAAACCCCCGCCTCCTTGCACGCCCGCAAACCCGGCGCGCGCCTCGACGAGATCTTCCGCACCCTCACCGCCTCGGACGTTTAATCCTGTGAGCGCGACCGCCCCCGGTCGCATTCCTTTTCCTTTCACCTCCTCATTTTTTGCGCCTTCTGCGCTTTTTTGCGGCCCTCCCTCCTCTAAAAATCCTCCCATGACGCAAGTCCTTCCCCTCTTCAAACGCGAGCTCCTCGCCTACTTCCGCTCGCCGGTCGCCTACGTCTTCCTCGTCGTCTTCTCCCTCGCGAGCATCGGCCTCGCGTTCTTCGTCGGTGGCTTTTTCAAAGCCGGCCTCGCCTCGATGGAGAGCTACTTCACGTTCTACCCGTGGCTGTTCCTTTTCCTCATCCCCGCCGCCGGCATGCGCCTCTGGTCCGAGGAAAAACGCACCGGCACCGTCGAGCTCCTCTTCACTCTCCCGATCACGACGCTTGAGGCCGTCGTCGGAAAATTCCTCGCCGCTTGGGCCTTTCTCACCCTCGCCATTCTCCTCAGCGTCCCTCTCGCCGGCACCGTTGCCTACCTCGGCTCCCCCGACTGGGGCATCATCGTCAGCACCTACATTGGCAGCACGCTGATGGCCGGCGCTTACCTCGGTGTGTGCTCGCTCACCTCGGCCCTCACGAAAAACCAAGTCATCAGCTTCGTCATCAGCGTTGTCGCCTGCCTCGTGATTCTCTTCCTCGGTTGGAGCGTGTTCTCCGAAGTCCTCGGCTCGGTGTTCCCCGTGTGGTTCGTCGACCTCCTCTCCAATTTCAGCTTCATCACCCACTTCGACGCCTTCACGAAGGGCATCATCGACCCGAAGGACGTCATCTTCTTCCTCTCGCTGATCGGCTTCACCCTCTTCCTCAACGTCGTCGCCCTGGAAAGGTAGGAGCCTGCTTGCAGGCGATTTCCTAAACCTCAGCTCTCAACTCTCAGCTCTCAACTTTCCGTCCTCGCCCCCGCTCACCATGAAACTCGGTAGCAAAGCCCTCGCCATCGTCCTCCTCTTCGTCGGCCTCGTCCTCGTCAACTACCTGGCGTCGTCGATCCCCGCGCGCCTCGATACGACGGCCGACTCGATCTACTCCCTCTCCGCCGGCACCAAAGCCATGCTCGGCAAGATCGAGGAACCCGTCGTCATCGACCTCTATTTCTCCAAGGACGCCTCCGGCCTCCCCATCCGCTACAAAAATTACGCCACCCGCGTCCAGGAGATGCTCCGCCAATACGTCCGCGCCGGCCGCGGCAAGATCACCCTCAACGTGATCAATCCCCGCGCCGATACCCCGGACGAGGAGAAAGCCACCGCCGCCGGCCTCAGCCCGCAAGTTTCCCAGCAGGGAGGCGAGCAGTTCTTCTTCGGCCTCGTCGTCACCCAGGCTGACCAGCAGAAAAACATCCCCGCCTTCGCCCCGCAGCGCGAACAGTTCCTCGAATACGATCTCTCGAAACTCGTCTACAGCGTCCAGCAGATCAACAAGCCCAAGCTCGGCCTCCTCACCAGCCTCCCGCTCCAAGGCACCAGCCCGCAGGAGATGCAGATGATGATGATGATGCGCCGCCAGCCGCAGCCGTCGCAGATGATCATCGGCGAACTCGAGCAGTCCTTCACCATCGTCAAAATCGAAGACGCCGCCACCGAGCTCCCCGCCAATCTCGACGCCCTCGCCGTCATCCACCCCCAAAACGTCTCGCCGAAACTCCAGTTCGCCGTCGACCAATTCCTCCTCGGCGGCAAACCCGTCTTCCTCGCCGTCGACCCCGCCTCCCAACACTTCAAGCGCCAGGCCAACCCGCAGCAACAGATGATGGGCCAGCCCACGCCCAACGTCACCAGCGACCTCCCGATTCTCCTCAACGCCTACGGACTCACCTACGACCCGCAGAAGATCGTCGGCGACCTCGAGAACCCGCTCCCCGTCGGCGGCCAGGGCAACCAAGTCATCCGCATGCCCACGTGGCTCAGCCTGAAGAAAGACAACTTCAGCGCCAAAGCCCTCCCGACCGCCCAGCTCAACACCGCGTGGTTCATCGAGTCCGGCAGCATCTCCGCCAAACCCGGCAACACGCTCACGTTCACGCCGCTCATCGAATCCTCCGCGCAATCCGGCGACGTCGCCTCGATGATGCTCCAGTTCGCCCAGCCCGACGACATCGCGAAACAGATCGTCCCCTCCGGCAAAAAGACCATCGCCGCCCTCGTCACCGGCAAATTCAAGTCCGCCTTCCCCGACGGCGCCCCGAAGGATGAGCCGAAGAAAGACGAACCCGGCAAACCCCCGACACCTCCCGCGCCCACGCCCGCCGCCACCGGCCCCGCGCTCACTGAGTCCAAGGCGACATCCACCCTCTTCGTCATCGCCGATACCGACTGGCTCTTCGACGACTACAGCCTCCGCAAGCTGAACTTCTTTGGCCAGACCGCCGTCGAGCCCTACAACGACAACCTTTCCTTCGCCGCCAATACCATCGAGTTCCTCGGCGGCTCGCAGGACCTCATCAGCATCCGCGGCAAAGGCAGCTCCCTCCGCCCCTTCACCGTCGTCCGCGCGATGGAAGTCGAGGCCCAGAAAAAATTCCAAGAGAAGCTCACCGCCCTCGACGCCCGCCTCGCCGAGGTGAACAAGAAGCTCACCGAGATGCAGGGCAAGAAGACCGAGGGCAACCGCCTCATCGCCACGCCCGAAATGGCCAAAGCCATCGCCGACTTCCAAAAGCAACAGGCCACCATGAACGGCGAGCGCCGCCAGATCCGCCGCGCCCTCCGCGAAGACATCGACCGCCTCGAGAAGAAACTCCTCATCGTCAACCTCCTCTCCACGCCCCTCCTCGTCGGCGCCTTCGGCTTCTGGTTCTACCGCAGCCGCAAAAAATAACCCGGGAGCGCGACCGCCCCCGGTCGCCACCTCCGAGGGAGCGGCGGTTTTCCAACCGCCGTCCCTCGGCTCCCCCTCCGCTCAGCTCTTCGCCCTAAGCTCTCATCCTCTCAGCTCTCAGCTCCGACCCATCGCCCACCGATGAAACTGAAATCCATCCTCATCGCCGTCGCCGTCCTCGCCGCGCTCTCCGCCGTCGCGTTTTTCGCCACGCGCCCCGCGCCACCGCCCGTCGCCGATACCCGCCTCGGCTCGCCCATCGTCGACCGCACCATCGTCGAAAAGGCCGCCAAGCTCCGCTTCACCGACCAAGGCAAGACCGTCACCCTCGTGCGCCAGCCCGACGCCACGTGGAAAGTCGCGACCTACCACGATTTCCCCGCCGACTTCTCGAAACTCTCGTCGTTCATCGGCAGCCTCACCGACGCCAAACTCGAGCGCCTCGTCACCAGCAGCCCCGACCGCATCGCCCGCCTCGAATTCAAAGACACCAAGATCGACCTCCTCGACGCCTCCGACAAAGAGCTCTGGACCGTCACCCTCGGCAAAAACCCCGACTCCGGCGCCGGCCGTTACCTGCGCTACGGCAGCGAGCCAAAAGCCTTCCTCGCCAACCTCAGCGCCTACCTCGACACCGAGTCGAAAAACTGGGCCAACACCGAACTCCTCGCCCTCAAAGTCGACGACGTCGCCAAAATCGAAATCCCCTTCGCCGAAGGCGGCCCCATCACCGTCACGCGCGCGAAAAAAGAAGACCCGTGGACCGCCGACAACACCCCTGCCGGCCAAAAACTCAAAGCCGACAAGATCTCCTCCCTCCTCAGCTCGCTCTCCAGTATCCGCTTTTCCGACACCAACGAGCTCACCGACGCCAACGCCGTCGCCGCCAAGTCCAACGAGCGCCTCTTCAAGATCGAGACCTTCGACAAGAAAGTCCTCAAAGTCGCCCTCGGCCGTAAGCCAGAGGAGAAAAAGCTGAAACCCATCACCCCGCCCGCCGAAGGCCAATCCGCCCTCTCCACGCTCGGCACCTCCGCCGACCTCCTGAAAAAAGACGCCGACGGCAAACCCGCCGAGCCCGCGAAGCCGCTCACGCCCGAATTCGAAACCATCCCCGCCGGCCCCGTCTTCGTGACCATCGCCAACAGCGACTCCGCCGCTTCCGTTAACGCGCTCATGCAAAAACGCGCCTTCCAAATCTCCGACTACACCTTCACGAGCCTCCCGCAGAAGACCGAAGAACTCTTCGAGCCCGCCCCGGCCCCCGCCCCCACGAAGCCCGACGAGAAAAAAGTCCCCTGATACCACGTCAGTAGGGCTCAGGAAAGTGACACGGCCGTCCCCGACCGTGGTTCTGCGCCCGCCGCTCCAAATCAACGCCGCCGCAGTCCCGCTCGCTCGCCAGCGCACCACTCGCGTTCGAAATGTGGGAGGGGCTTTACGCCGCGACTCCCGCGCCCCCGCCCTCGCCGCGCGCCACGCGGCCACGCGAGCTGACCCGCGCACCGCTCCCGCGCCCCGGCGCGGCCCGCAAATGCGCGAATGCAGGGTTGCCCCTCGTCCCTGATTCAGAGTTGCCTCGCTCCCCGCCGATCGCGGGGACCTTCTCGCCGCCCACCTCTGCATGACCGCACCGCTGCTCCGCTTCCACCTCCCGCCCAACCTCGCCTCCGCCGCCCCGCGCGACGCCATTGCGATCAAGGTGGATCTCGATCTCTCCGCCGGCCCGCCCCCTGCCGAACTCATCCCCGCCCTCGTCCTCCTCCAACGCTGGTCCGGCGCCCAAACCCCTCCGAAAATCATCCAGCTCAACCGCGCCCGCCTCCGCGATCTCGTCGCCGCCCTCCGCGGCCAGCCCGTTTTCTTCTGGGTCAATGGCTCCACGCCCATCGCGTGGAACGACGACGATACCCTCTCCGGCGTTTCCATTTTTCTGACACCGCCCGCCTCCGCCGCCCGCCCCACCCCACCCGCCACACCGCGCGTCGCCCCGCGCCCGCCCGGCACGCGCCTCGGCCTCGACGGCAGCGAACACTTTCTCGCCGTCACCCTGCCCTCCCGCGAAGACCCGTCCTACCCCACCATCCTCGCGCTCCTCAAAGAAAACGGCTTCGTCCTCGAACCCTCCAACCGCACCTGGTGGCTCCGCGACCGCCACAAAACCCTCAACTTCCTCTCCGCCCACCTCGCCCGCCTGCGCGACACCTTTGGCGCCGAGCTCACGCCCAACTTCGAGAAAAACACCGCGCACCTCCGCGTCGCCGAGATCGCCGCCGACATCGCCGAGACCGGCGACAGCTTTTCCGTCACGCTCGCCCTCCGCGCCGGCTCCGCCGACGAATCCACCCTCCGCACCGCGGTGGCCACCAACCGCAGCTACCTCGAATCCGACGGCAAAGTCTTCCTCTTCGACAAAGAGCAACTCGCCAAACTCGCCACCGCCCAACGCGCCCTCTCCGGCGATCCCACCGCCGCCGTCGCGCCCCGGCGCACCCAACGCGTAAGCTCCGCCCGCGTCGCCGAAGCCCAAGACATCCTCGAAGAACTCTCCCCGGGCTTCCAATCGCCCGAATCGTGGCGCACCCGCAGCGGCGCGCTCAAAAACCTTTCCGCCCTCGCCCCCGCGCCCGTCCCGCCCGCCCTCGACGCCCTCTTGCGCCCCTACCAACGCCTCGGCGCCGCCTGGCTCTGGCACCTCCACCGCCACCAACTCGGCGGCATCCTCGCCGACGAAATGGGCCTCGGCAAAACCCTCCAAGCCCTCGCCCTCCTTTCCGCGGTAGGGCGCGTTGTCCCCAACGCGCCGTCCCCGGCCCCTCCCTTCACCCCCCAACTCCGCCGCACCCCAACGAGCTCCCCGTCCACCCCTTCCGCCTCTCCGTCCTTAAACTTCCCACTTCCCACTTCCCACTCGCGACCAGGCGCGAGCCTTGTCGTCTGCCCCGCCTCGCTCCTCGAAAACTGGCGCCGCGAATCCGCGCGCTTCGCCCCGCAGCTCCGCACCTTCGTCCATCACTCCTCGAACCGCCTCGAAACCGCCTCCGATTTCTCCACCTGCGACCTCATCATCACGAGCTACGGCACCCTCGCCCGCGACCAGACGCTCTTCACCGCCGTCGAGTTCGCCTGCGTCATCGCGGACGAAGCCCAGCACATCAAAAACCGCCGCTCGCAAAACGCCGCCGCCCTCCGCGCCCTCCGCGCCCGCGCCCGTTTCCTCCTCACCGGCACGCCGCTCGAAAACTCCCTCGACGATCTCCGTTCCCTCTTCGAATTCCTCCTTCCCGGCTACCTCACCCGTGTCCCCGCCGGCCTCCGCGGCGACGAGCGCGCTTGGTTCGACGAACGCCTCCGCGCCCAAACCGCGCCCTACATTCTGCGCCGCACCAAACGCGCCGTCGCCCCCGAACTCCCCGAAAAACTGGAGCAGACCATCTGGTGCGAACTCACCCCCGCCCAAGCCAAACTCTACCGCGACACCCAGGAAAAATCCGAACGCGAACTCATCGACCTCGAAGCCTCCGGCGCCAGCGAAGGCAAACTCCAGTTCGCCGCCCTCACCCAACTCCTCCGCCTCCGCCAAATCTGCTGCGACCCCCGTTTGGTCAACGGTAGGAGCCTGCTTGCAGGCGATTCAGAGTCCGACTCCGCCCCCAGACCCGAGACCCCAGACCCTATCTCCACCCTCTCCTCCCCCTTCACCGATTCCACCAAACTCGACTCCTTCCGCGAACTCCTCGCCGAAGCCCTCGACGACGGCCACCGCCTCCTCGTCTTCTCACAATTCACGTCGCTCCTCGCCCTCCTCCGCGCCGACCTCGACGAGCAAGGCATCGCCTACTGCTACCTCGACGGCTCCATGTCCACCGCCGCCCGCCAAGCCCAAGTCGACCGCTTCCAAGCCACGGCCTCTCCGACTTCCGGCTCTCAACTCGCCGCCTCCGCGGGGCCTCCCGTCTTCCTACTCTCCCTCAAAGCCGGCGGCACCGGCCTCAACCTCACCGCCGCCGACACCGTCGTGCACTTTGACCCGTGGTGGAATCCCGCCGCCGAAGCGCAAGCCACCGACCGCGCCCACCGCATCGGCCAAAAACGCGTGGTCACGAGCTACAAGCTCATCGCCGCCGGCACCGTCGAAGAAAAAGTCCTCGCCCTCCAAGACGAGAAGCGCGCCCTCCTCGCCAACGTCTTCGAAGCCAGCGACGCCGCCGCGGCCAAACTCTCCCTCGCCGACCTCAAGACCCTGTTGAAGTAACCCGGAGAGGCGGTTTCCCAACCGCCGTCAGCGCGCTCCCCGTATCCGCACTCAGCTCCGCCGAGCCAATCCCGCACCTCGCTACGCCACCCCGCGCCCCGGCCCCACCTCGCCGCCACCGCCCTCCGGCACCTCCACGGCACCGCTCGCCAATCGCAAGAAATGCCCAGCGTCGAGCAACCGGTGCGGCGCTTCCCTCGGGGGATTCTGAGACTGTTGGCGCACCCCGATGACCACCCACCCGCAGCCTTGGCACCTGCTTCGGCAAGCTCATGAACCGCTCGCCGCGCGATGCGCCCATCGCCGCCCAGCCTCGTCTCGTCAGCCGGCCTCGTCTCGTCCGCCCGCTCTATTGAGCGCCCTCGCCTGTGCGCGTCGGCTCATCCCACATTTTTCCCCGCTCCGGCTCCGTCCGCTCCCGCTTGTGCTCATCGCCCTCGCGCTCGCGGGCCAGCCGGCGTCCGCGGAGTCCGCCGCCCAAGGGAGTTCCGCCCAACCTCAGCCGACCACCGGACGGGTGCTGAGCGTGGGGGTGTATACCGATTCCTACCCGTTTTCCTTTAACGATGAACGCGGCCAACTCACCGGCTTCTCGGTAGACCTGACCGATGCGTTGGCGCGGAAGATGAATGTGCCGATCAAGCGGGTCGTGCACTCGCCCGACGAACTGAACCGGCGCTTTCAAGCCGGCGAATTCGACTTCCTGCAGATGCTCCGCGAGACGAGCGACCGCGCCGCGTGGGCCGATTTTTCCATTCCCTACGTTTACGCCGATCAGGTCGTATTTTTGCGCCGCAATGGGCCGCACATCGCCCAACTCGGCGATTTGGGGCAGAAGCGCCTCGCGGTGAACCGCACGAATCCGACCGCCCTGTTCTTCGTCCAGACCATGCGGCCTGTGCCGGAAATTCTGCACGTGGCCGACGCCCCCGAGGCCCTGCAGATGCTGGAAGACGGCCGCGCCGATGCCGCGCTGCTGGGCCGCAAACTCGCGCTGTCCTACATCCAAAAACTCGGGCTGAAGAATATCACCCTCTACACCGGTCCCATGCCCCGCGTGGAACAGCGCCTTTGCTACGCCGTGCGCAAAGGCGACCAGGAGCTGTTGGGGAAAATCAACGAGAGCCTCGCCATGCTCTACCACACCGGCGAATTCGCCCGGATTCACGACAAGTGGTTCGGCCATCTGGAGCCGAAAAATATGACCCGCGAGGAAGCGCTGGCGGTGGTCGCCGGCGCGTTTGGTTTGGTGGGACTGGTGGCGATCGGGTTCGCACTGCGCCAACGCCGCCTAGCCCGGCGCATCGCCGAGCAGGAGGCCGCCTTGCAGAACAGCGAGCGCATCTTCCGCAATCTCTTCAACAATGCCGAGGTCGGCATGCTGCGCAGCCGTCTCGACGGCTCGGCCATGCTGAACGTAAACGACAAGCTCCTCGCTATCTTCGGGTGGTCGCGCGAGGAGGTCTTGGGCAACAGCGTCCTCATCCACTGGGCCGACCCGACGCAGCGCGATGAGCTGATCCGTCGGCTCAAAGCCGATCAGCGGGTCGTCGATTTCGAGTGCGACCTCCGCACCAAGCAGGGCGACCCACGGGTGTGCCTGACCTCTTTGACGCTCTACCCGGCCGAAGGGATTATCGAAGGCTCCCTGATCGATATCACGGAACGCAAACAAGCGACCGACCTGGCACGTCAACAGGCCAATTTCGTCCGCAGCGTCTTCGACTCGAATCCCTCGCACTTGGCGGTGCTCGATGAGCGCGGCACCATCGTCGACGTGAACGAAGGGTGGCGGCGCTTCGGGCTCGCCAACGGTGCGCCCGCTGCGAGCCGGTGCTGGCTCGGCGCCAGCTATTTTCAGGAGTCCGCCGGCACTCCCACCGATGAATTCGCCCAGCTCGCCTACGCCGGCATCCGCGAAGTGCAACAGGGCGCGCGCGCGGAATTTGTGCTGGAATACCCCTGTCATTCGCCCGACGAGCAGCGCTTTTTCACGATGCGCGTGGTCCCTCTGGCCGGTCGCCCGGGTTTCGTCGTCGTATCACACACCAACGAGACCGCCCGCCGACGCGCCGAGCACGCCTTGCTGGAGAGTGAGCGCCGCTACCGTCTGGTTTCGGAAAACGGCAGCGACGTGATCTGGCTCTTTGATCTGGCGCAAAAGCGCTTCAGCTACGTGAGCCCTTCCGTCGAAAAACTCCGCGGCTTCACCGCCGACGAGGTCCTCGGGCAACGGCTACAGGATGCGCTGGCAACCGAGTCGTATCAGTTCCTCAAGAACGATCTTGCGCAGAGACTGGAGGCCTTTGCCCGCGGCGAGGAGTCCACCCGCACGCAGACGCACGAGATCGAGCAGTTGCGAAAAGACGGCTCCTTCGTGCCCACCGAAGTCGTCACCACCCTCATCACCGACGACCGCGGTCGCGTCACCCACATCCAAGGCGTCACGCGCGACATCACGCTCCGCCGGCAAGCGGAAGCCGACCGCCTGATCCTGAGCAAACTGGAGTCCACCGGCATCCTCGCCGGCGGCATCGCGCATGATTTCAACAATCTCCTCACGGCCATTCTCCTGGGAGTGGATATTTGCCGCTCCGGCGGCGGGCTCGATCAGGAGATGCAGGCCAGCTTGAACGATGTGCGCCAATCGGCCTTGGCCGCCCGCCACCTGACGCAACAACTCATCACCTTCGCCCACGGCGGCGCTCCGCTCGTCGAATTCGCCGACGTTGCCCAACTGATCCGCGATTCCGCCCGCATCGCGCTGAGCGGTTCCACCGTGGCGTTTCGCCCCGTGTTCGCCGGCGATCTGTGGGCCGCCGAGGTCGATGCCGCGCAAATTGGTCAAGTGATCCGCAACCTCGTGCTCAACGCCCGCGAGGCCATGCCCGCCGGCGGCACCATCGAGATTCGCGCGGAAAATATCCCGGCGGGCAGCCTCACCGGTCTGGCCCTACCGACCGGGGACTATCTGCGGATCAGCGTGACTGATCATGGCGCCGGCATTCCCGAGGACGTGCGCTCCAAAATTTTCGATCCGTATTTTTCGACGAAACAACGGGGCGCCCAGAAAGGGATGGGGCTGGGACTCACGATCTGTCACTCGATCATCCGGCAACACCGCGGCCTGATTACGTTTCACACCGTTGTGAATCAGGGCACCACGTTTGACGTCTACTTGCCCGCGACCCGCCCCCTCGCGCCGGCCGCGGCAGCTCCGCCCTCCGCCTCGACGGATGCACCGCCCCGCGTCAAAATCCTGCTGATGGACGACGACGATCTGATCAGAAAAGTCTTCGGCGTTTTGCTGGAGCGGATGAACTATGAAGTTGCCCTGGCCGCCAATGGCCGGGAGGCCGTCGATGTTTATGCGCAGGCCCAGGCCGCCGGCCGGCCCTTCCACGTGGCCATCCTTGATTTGACGGTGCCCGCCGGCATGGGCGGCTTGGAGGCCATGCGCCTCTTGCGCGTGCTGGACCCTGGCGTGAAAGCCGTGGTGATGAGCGGCTACACCCACAACCAAGGTCTCCAAGACTACGCCGACCACGGCTTCCTCGACGCCCTGCAAAAGCCCTTCGAACTGGACGCGCTTCAGAGCGTGCTGGATCGCATCTTGGGTCGCTAACCCGCACCTATCACACGTTCGCGAAGAAACTTCTGGTTCCTCGCTGTTTCCCGTGGGTAACGCACGGTGAAGGGAGCCCCCAAGGGGCGAAAATATGACAGCCCAGGGCACCGCCCTGGGAAAATATTCACCAAAAAGTCTGAGCCCTGAAAGGGCGGCACCATCGACCCACTGAAACCGGCGAGGAACCAAACTTATTCTCACAACGCACCCAGCGTTCCGCCACAGCCACCACCGCGCCCTGCACCCTGTCTTACTCTGTGAAGCTCCGTGACTCCTCCGTGCCCTCCGTGACAAAAAATTCTTCGCGTGAGTGTAGAGAGCCCAGCCGCACCCTCAAGTAACTCATCGTTTACGACAGGCTTGCTCTGGTGCGCCCATCGTATGCGCTGAGGGCGCACTCGCCTCACGATGAATCTCTCCCCGTTCGCACCGCTGGTTGCCCTTGCCGTTTCGTGTGTCGCCGCCGCGACCACCTTCGCCGCCCCCGACGGCCTCACCACGCGAAATCCCAACGCCTCCGCCCCCGGCACCAACGCCCGCGCCGGCACCACCCTCGATCCCGCGAAAGATCTCCCGCGCTACCCCGCCGTTGCGCCCAAAGACGCCGTCGCCACGTGGAAAGTGAAGCCCGGCTTCAAGGTCGAGTTCGTCACGCACGAACCCCAAGTCCGCGACCCCATCGCGATCTCCTTCGATGAAAACGGCCGTATGTTCGTCTGCGAGATGATCGACTACTCCGAGGAGCGCGACCGCACGCCCCACCTCGGCCGCGTCTCCGTCCTCGAAGACAAAGACGGCGACGGTTTCTACGAAACGAGCAAAGTTTTTGCCGACGATTTTCCGCTCCCCACGGGCCTCATCTGGGCAAATGGCGGTCTCTTCGTCGCCGCCACGCCGAACATCTGGCGCCTCGAAGACAAGGATGGCGACGGCCGCGCCGAGGTGCGTGAAAAAGTGTTCACCGGCTTCGGCACCGGCCTCAAAGCCCTCAACATGCAAACCCTGCTGAACAGCCTGATGTGGGGTCAGGACAACCGCATCCACGTCCAGAGCGGCAGCGGCAACCGCGGCGTCATCTCCAGCCCGAAGCGCCCCGATCTCCCCGGCGAAGAACTCGCCTCGCGCGACTTTTGGTTCGATCCGCGCACCTATGAATTCGGCTTCGAGCCCGGCGGCGCCCAATACGGCATGAGCTTCGACAACTACGGCCGCAAATTCTCCTGCTCCAATTCCGACCACCTCCAGTTCTTCGTCTACGACGGTCGCTACGCCGCGCGGAATCCGTTCTTCACCCTCCCGCCCACCCGGCAGAGCATCGCCGCCGACGGTGGCGCCGCTGAAGTGTATCGGATTAGCCCCGACGAGCCCTGGCGCATCGTCCGCACCCGCTGGCGCATCGGCGGCGTCGTCAAAGGTGTCGTCGAAGGCGGCGGTCGCGTCAGCGGCTATTTCACCGGCGCCTCCGGCACCACGATCTACCGCGGAGACGCCTACGGCGAAGATTTCGTGAACAACTCGTTCAGCGGCGATTCCGGCGGCGCGCTCGTGCACCGCAAAAAAATCACGCCCGACGGCGTGAGCCTCATCGGCCGCCGTCCTGCCGACGAACAGAACTTCGAGTTCGCCGCCAGCGCCGACACGTGGGTCCGCGTCGTGAATTTCGCCAACGCCCCCGACGGCACGCTCCACATCATGGACATGTATCGCGAGGTCATCGAGCACCCGTGGAGCCTCCCCGAAGAGATCAAGCAGCACCTGGATCTGAACAACGGCAACGACCGCGGTCGCATCTACCGCATCGTCCCGACGGGCTCCGCGTGGCAGCGCCGCGGCCGGGTCTCCCTCGGCACCGCCACCACCGCCGAACTCGTCGCGACCCTCGCGCACCCCAATGGCTGGCACCGCGACACCGCCTCCCGCCTCCTCTGGGAGCGTCAGGACAAATCCGCCGCGCCGCTCCTCGCGCAACTCATCCGCGAGTCAAAATCGCCCCTCGCCCAACACCACGCCCTCGGTGTCCTCGCCGGCCTCGGCGCGCTCTCTGCCGATTCCGTCCTCGCCGGTCTCTCTGCCGCCGATGCCCGTGTGCGCGAGCGCGCCATCGTCTCCGCCGAAAAACTAATCGCCGCCGGTCCGCTCCCCGCCGCCGTCGGCGCGAAACTCGCCGCCCTCGTCACCGACGCCGATGCCCGCGTGCGCTTCCAACTCGCGTTCACGCTCCAAGCCGCACCCGCGCTTGCGTCCGCCTACGCGCAACTCGCCGCCCGCGATTTTTCCGATCCGTGGATCTCCGCCGCACTCCTCAGCGCCCCGCCCGCACTCGTCAACGGCACGCTCTTCCCTGCTCTCACGCGTGACCTCGCCACCGCGAAAAAAGCCGCGCCGTTCGTCGCCAAGCTCGTCGAAATCCGCGCCGCTTCCAAACCCGCTGAGGGCTACGCCGCGCTCATCGACTTCGTCGCCCAGCCCGGCACCAGCCCGCTCTGGCTCCGCGCTCTCGGCGAAGGCCTGCGCCGCGCCGGCACCACCATCGTCAAAGCCGACACCGCCAACAAACTCACCGCCGTCTTCACCCGCGCCGCCACCACCGCCGCCAATTCCAAAGCCACCCCCGCCGCGCGCCTCGAAGCGATCGAGTTGCTCGACGTCGCGTCCTACGCGCAAGCCCGCGAGTCGCTCATGGCCTGCCTCGCCTCGGGCAACCCCGAGGCCGTGCAAACCGCCGCCATCAAAGCGCTCGCCCAACACCAGACGCCCGAGGTCACCGCCGCCCTCGTGGGCGGTTGGGCCGCCTACACTCCGGCCGCCAAGGAAGCCGTCCTCGCCACCCTCGTCGCTCGTGATGATCGTGCCACCGCGTTGCTCATCGCCATCAACGGCGGGAAAATCAAACCGAGCGAACTCCCCGCCACCCAGGTGCAAAGCCTCGCGCATCACCGCAGCCCCGCCGTCGTCGCCCTCGCGAAGATCGCGCTCGCCTCCGTGATCCCGCCTTCGCGCGCCGAAATGGCCGTGAAATTTCAACCCGCCGTCGCCGCCGCCGGCGATGCCGCGCGCGGCCTCACGCAGTTCCAAGCGCGCTGCATCGTGTGCCACAAAGCTGGCAGCGTGGACGGCATCCCCGTCGGCCCCGATCTCATCACCGTGAAAACCAAAGGCCGCGAAGCCCTCCTCGTCGGCATCCTCGAACCGCACAAGGAAGTCGCGCCGCAATACATCGCCTACGACGTCATCACGAAAGACGGCAACGCCTACACCGGCATGATCGCCCGCGACGACGCCTCCGGCCTCGCCCTCAAAATCATGGGCGGCGCCGAAGTCACGATCCCCCGCGCCAACGTCCGCGGCAGCAGCTCCTCCGGCAAGAGCCTGATGCCCGAAGGCCTCGAAGCCGGCATGTCCGTCAAAGACATGGCCGACCTCCTGACCTTCATCGAAAAACTGTAATCGCCCGCAGCCCACCGCCCGGTAGCCGCACGCCTTAGCGTGCGGACCCAAGCTGCCGCCCCTCAAAACCACACCGGTATCGTCACCTCACGCTTCGTCGCGAGCTCCCGCACCACCGCCGTCGCCGTCCGCGCTCCCGACGCTCCACCACTCGCGCTCTCCGGCACCGCGTAGAGGTGATACCGATCCGCTAGGCCACTCCCATTCGGGCGCTTCTTCTCCACGAGCGTCGGCGTCACCTCCGCACCATCGACCGTCAGCCGCACCAACTCCGCCAGCGGCGTCTGCGGCATGCCTTGCGCCGTATTTTTCCAAGCACAGCGCACGCGCAGCGCCACGCCCTGTGCCGGCCGACCCACTTCAAATTCATCTTCGGGCCGCAGGACCACGAGCGACCCGAGTGGCCGGTGCGCCTTCCCGTTCTCGCCGCTCCACCAGCGCCACTCGCTCTCGCGCGCCTGCACGAAATCGCGCACCTCGTCCGATCCGCTGTGCATCCATGTTTCGCCGCGACTCACGTCGTCGTGTCGCACCGCCAAGACCCAGTTTTCCTTCAGCGCCTTGAGCCACCCGTCCCACGTCGGCGCCTCGGCGAGAAACAGCGTGCGATAGCCCGTCGTCTGGTCCGCAAACCACCACGGCTCCGCCCCGTGCGCATCCTGCAAACCGATAAACGAAATCTGCCCGCGCCACCGATGGAGAAACGGCTCCGAGTTCGTGAAATCCGGATTCCCGAAATGAAACGTGCTGATCGCCGCAAACCCGCCGCGCTCCACCGAATCGTCCAACAACATCCGCACGAGTTCTTCGTTCTCGCCAAACTGCCACACCATTCGTCCCTGCCCGCGCTCCAGCGGCTCGATCCGCCGCGCGCGAAATTCCGGCCACGACACCGGCGGCGACGCCTCCCCGCGCCGGCCCAGCGGCGGACCGATGTCCGTATCCGCAGGCGCGATCAAGTCGCTCATGTGACTATATGTGCCGAGCCCCGGCACCTCTGTCCACGTGCCGTATTCCTCGTTCCCGCGGAAAAACTGCACCGGCACTTTTTGCTGCGCAGCGATCGCTTTCGCGCGCGCCATCCACTCCGGCTTCGCATTTTTCGCGCCCCAGAGATCGATGCGCAGTGCCGACGCCAGCGCCACCGCCTCCGCCGGACTCCCCGTGCCGTGCGCCTCGATCTGCATCGACCACACTTTGAGATTTCCCGGCAACACGCGTTTCGCGGGCGCCGCACGCCGACGCATCGTCGCGACCGCCTTCACCTCGCGCAATGCATCGAGCGCATCCAGCGCGTAAAACGTCGCGAGCGGATTGCTCAGCCAACCCGGTCGGTCGCCAAATCCGCCGTCTGCATTCGCCAGCGACCTCAGCCACGCGACACACGCCGCGCGATCCGCCGGCCCGCTCCCGAGCAGCGCCAGCGCCCGCAGCGCCGCTCGTGTGTAAGCCACATCGTCCAGCCCGCCAAACATCGGCTTCGGCTGATACGTGAACCCGCCGCTCGGCAACTGACACGCCCGCAACCACGCAATCGTCTCCGCCTTCTTTTCCTCGGCCATGCCCAACGCACGCGTCGCCTGCAAACCCCACAGCGTATTCATCACGTGACCGTCGCCGCCGTCGGCCGCCGGCGTGTTGTTGAAACTCCCGTTCGCGCGCCGCCGCGCCGCTACATAATTCGTAAACGCCGGCTTCAACGGCTCGACTTCCATCCCCAGCAACACGCGGCACTGCACGAGCCCGAGCTCCGACTGGAAGACCGGATAACCGTGCTGCTCGTATTGTTTCAAGTAGGGCAACGGCGCGACCCACGTCGCGAGCCGCTCGCGAAAGTCCGCCGCAGGATCGCCCAGCCACACGAGCGCCTGAACCTGCTGAAACTCAAAGATCCGCCGCTCCTGCTCCAGTTTCTTCAGCTCCCGCGGATGGTGCGTGCGCACATACTCCGTGAGTGCCGTCTTGTTCGGCGGCGTGTGCCCGAGCAGCCGATACGCCCCGATCACCGCGTAAGTCGGCGTGAGGTGCGAGCGCTGCTGGTCCGCAAACGCATAGCCGCCATCCGGCCGCGCGTGCGCCGCGAGGTAGTTTAACACCGCCTGCGCCGGCTGCGCGGCACCGAGGCGGGGCAACGCCGTCGCCAGACCGGCGACTGCGGCGGACTTGAGGAGCGTGCGACGGGTAAGCGTTGGCATAGTGGGTGGGGCTTGAGGTAGGAGCCTGCTTGCAGGCGATTCAGGGCGTGAAAATCGCCTGCAAGCAGGCTCCTACCCCGGGCCGGTTAAGCTCAGCTTGATAGCGAATAGAGTTAGTAATCCACCGAGACCGTCAACCGCAGCGACCGCGGTTCCCGCAGGTAAATCCGCCGCGCGCCGCTGAAATCCGCGTTGTAGCGCGCGAGGCTCACGAGGTCCGAATTGAAGATATTGCGCCCGTTCAACTGCACGCTCGTCGGCAGCTTCTGCCACGGCAGCCGGAAGCGGTAGCCGACAAACGCGTCCGTAAACAACGTGCCGTCCGCGTAGTAGTCCTTGCCCGTGCCGCCGGCCGTCGCCGCCCGCGTGTCGGTCTGGCTGAATACTTTCGACTGATACCGCACCGCCGCGCCGACAAACGCGCCCTTTAACCGATCGCCGAACGCGCCGCCGCCGTCGAATTTGTAACGCGTCGTCAGCGTCGCCTTGTGCGGGATGGAGCCGAAGCCCTGCTCCTGGGCCACCGCGCGCCCGTCGAGTTCCGTGGACTGAATCGCGGCGATGTTCGTCTCAACGGTCGCCAGCAGCGCCGGATTGCCCGCCGCGAGTGCGCGCCATTCGGCAAACTTCACCACAAAGAAGGCGTAGCCTTCCGCGAAGAAATTTTCGCGGTCGCGTTCCGACTTCGAGTAGTTCGCGCGGATCGTCCAGTTCTTCGTCGGGTTCGCGATCAACTCGAGCTCGATGCCCTTGCTGGCCGTGTCGATGATCGCGGCGTTCCAGTTGAAACTCGCTGCGTCCGACTGCGCCTGCGTCATCTTGCCCGCAGCCACAAATGCCGCGTTTACCGCGAGCGTTTGCGAGCGCCCGAGCGCTGCGGCATTCGTGACCGCCCCGCTCGGCGACACCGCCGCGTCGCCGACTTGCTTCGTCTCGAAATACGTCACGCGCGCAAAGTAGCGGTCGTCGCCGAAGAGATCGACCATGAAGCCGAGGTCGCGGCCCTGCCCCTCGGGCGGCTCGGGAATCGCGCCCGTCGGCAAGATGCGGCGGTCGAAACGCGGCGCGCCGTGATTCGTCGACTGGTTGTAGAACACCGAAAACCGCTTGTGCAGATGCAGCACGCCGCCCGCCGTGAGCGTGTCGGCCATGTAGGTGTTTTTGTTAAAACCCGGCAGCGCGACGACTTCGTTGAGCACCATCTGACCCGAGGTCACGCGCGGATCAGTCGCGTCCGTCACGCGGCCCGACGTCGTATCGAGATAAACAATATCGTCGCGGCGATAGCCTAGCGTGGTCGTCACCCGGCCGTTCAGCCACGAGCTCTGCGCAGCGAGCATGAGACTGTCGATGTCCTTCACCGAACTGAGCTCGCCGGTGTTGATCTGGCGCGAGCTGACCGCGAGGCCGTTGTAGGTGAACGGCGCGAGCGGCGTATAAAGCCCGGTGTGCGCGTAGGTGGAAAAATCGCCCTCCTTCACGTAGGTGCGGCGGTAGAGCAGATTCTGCGCGTTCTCCGGCGCGCCGACATTGGCCAGCGGGCGATTGAGCTGGTCGACGAGGATTTCGCGACGCGACTGCGTGTGTTTGTCCTGCACAGCATTCTCGCCCATCGCGGCCAGCCGGTGGTTGCCGAACCACTTTCCGAGTTTGATTTCGTAGGCCACCGTCACGCGTTTCACTTCGTTCTCCGTCTCGGTCGCATCGCCGAGCTGGTTGGTCTCAATATAGAGCTGTCCCGCCCGCGGATTCGCGATCGTGCCCGTGCCGCTCTGCGCGAGGATCGTGAGGTTCGGATCGCCGAGAAAATCCATCACATTGCCGTTGTAGACGAAGCTGCGCGCCTTCGCCTTCGTTTCGTTTTTCAGGTAGACTGCCTGCACGGTCAGCGCGTCGTTGAAGCGGTGCTCGAGCGAAATCTGGTAGTTGTTGAAATCACGCGTGAGCTTCGTCTGCGGTCCCGCCCAGTTCACATCGTAGGGGAAAATCGACGGCGCCAGCAGCGTGTCGGCCGTGCCGGGCGCGATGTTCGAGCGCAGCTCGTTGCGCAGGTTCGAGACCAAGCCGTCCTGCGTGAAAAACGTGAAGCGTTGGTTCGCTCCGAAATTCGAAATGCCGCGCGTCGTATCGGCCGCCACCGCATCCGTCGTCGGCCGGCCGGCGCCGATCCAGCGCGAGACCTGGTCGGTCGTGTTCCACTTCAGGCCCACGCTGTTTTTCGTAATGCCGTCCTCGAAGCTCCCAGCGAGCGTGGTGCGCTTGAAGGGCTTGTAGGTCACCGCGGCACTGTAGCGCTTCGCATCGTTAAATTCGTAGCGGCGCCACGCCTTCGCATCGGAGTAAAGCGCGTTGAGCCGCACCGCGAGCGTCTTGGGCACGAGCACTTGATTCAGATCCGTCGTGTAGCGCTGGTAGGCCCACGAGCCAAACTGCGCCGAGGCCGAGTATTTGTTGCGGCCGACGTTGGCGCGCTTGCCCGAGAGCGAGACGAGGCCGCCGGCATCGCCGGAGCCAAAGAGAATCGAGTTCGGTCCACTCGCGACCTCCGCACGCTCGATGTTGTAGAGATCCTGCGGCGCGGAATTCTCGACGTAGTCGGTCGAGGTGCCGCCGGGAATACCGCGGATGCGAAACGGCTCGCCGCCGGCCGAACTGAAATCGCGGGGATTGTTGAAGCCCGCGCCTTCCGCATCGCCGGAGTTCAGCTCGGCGTTGGCCGCATAGGCCAGCATCTCATTCACATTCGTCGCCGCGATGTCGGAGAGAAACTCCGGCGTAAACGGCGAGATCGACGCCGCCGTGTCCTTCAGACTCGTGCCGAGCCGGCTGCCCGAGGTCGTGTTCATCGCCTGATAGCCGACGTCGTCGTCCGAGCGCACTTCGAAGACCGAGAGCTCCACGACCTTCTCATCGGTCGCTTTGTTCGTCGGAGCGACCGTTTGCGCGGCAGCCGGTAAGGCACCACAGAGCGCGAACCACGCGTAAGTGCGAAACAGGGCAACGGGGCGTTTCTGAGTGAGGATTTTCATGGGGTTTTCGGTAAACATGACTCGCGGCATGACGCCGCCTAACGCCTGGGGATGCGTCGCGCCGCGCAGGTCACGCAATCGTCACCTGCGCAGCCGCCGCACTGGTTATTTGTTCTTGTTACGCTTCTTCTTCGCGCCGCCCTCGGCCACACCACCGGCCACGCGCACCGGCCAGTTCTGTTTTACGAGTGCTTTCAGCTCGGCAATCACGGCCGCTTGGCCGGGATCGGCCGCGAGATTTTTCATCTCCTTCGGATCGGTCTCGTGATCGTAGAGTTCGGTGCCTTGCTTGCCCTCGTCCCACTCGGTGTAGCGCCACCGCGCGGTGCGCACACTGCGGCCCGGAAAACCGCCGCGCTCCACTTGTGTGAACGCGGGCCGATTCCACGGCGCATCCGACTTCGCCAACAACGGCCGCAGGCTCGCGCCGGGCAAATTCGCCGGCGGCGTCAGCCCCGCGAGATCCGCGAGCGTCGGATAGACATCGATCAATTCCACCGGACGCAGCGAGGGTTTCCCCGGCGTCGAAGATTTCACGCCCGGAGCCACGACGATGAAGGGCACGCGCGCCGATTCCTCAAAACAACTCTGCTTCATCCAAAGCCCGTGCTCGCCGAGCTGGTAGCCATGGTCGCTCCAGAAAACGATGATCGTGTTTTCCCGCAGACCGAGGCGATCGAGCGCATCGACCACGCGCCCGATCTGGGCATCGACGAACGAAATCGCCGCGTAGTATGCCTGCTTGGTCAGCCGCGCCTGCTCGGGCGTCACGCCAAAATTCGGCCACGGTTTCGTCGCGCTGAGCGCCGCCGCCGGCACTGTCTCGACAAACCCTTTCGGCATTTCCGGCACCGAAATTTTCTCCAACGGGTAGAGGTCGAAATATTTCTTCGGCGCGATGTAGGGCGTGTGCGGGCGGTAGAAACCCACCGCGAGGAAGAACGGCTCGCTCTTGTGTTGCTCCAGCAGTCGAATCGCCTCCGTGGCGACCTTACCGTCGGTGTGCTCCTCGTCGCGTCCTTTGCCATCGCTGAGAAACGCCATCGCCGAGCCGAGCCCACGCTGCGGCGTGAAATTCGTCACATCGGGCTCGAGCGTGGTCTTGTCCATGCCGGCGGGGTTAACGAATTCCTTCCACGACGCCGGATCGTCGAGACCGCTCGTGCCGATGTCGCCGGGATTGCCGTAGTGATAAATCTTCCCGACGCGCGCGGCGTAGTAGCCGTTGCGCATGAACATCTGCGACATCGTCACCACCTCCGGCAGTCCCTGCCGAAAGTGATATTGGAGGTTAAACACCCGCGTCGCGTCCGGCCGCAGCCCCGTCATGATCGAGGACCGGCTCGGACTGCACAGCGGAAACTGGCAGTAGGCGCGGTCAAACAGGACGCCGCGTTTCGCGAGCGCATCGATGTTCGGCGACTTCACGATCTTGCTGCCGTAGCAGCCGAGATCGTTGTTCATGTCGTCGACCGCGATGAAGAGCACATTCGGTTTCGCCGCCGCCGCCAACGCCACGCCGACCGTGGCGAGTGCGCACAAAAATCCCGCCGCCATCCGACGCAGGTAGGGCTTCATGGTCAGAGCTTCTCCTGTTTCGCCTGCTTTTTCTTCTTGGCTGCGCCACCGCCGCCCTCGCCACCTCGGCCATACCAACTCGCGGGCACGACCTCGGGCACCTTCAGTTCTTTCCGTAGGCGCGCGAGATCCTTTTCGAGCGCCACCGTCGTCGCCGCATAGGCGGGTTCGCCGAACACGCTGCGCAGCTCCTGCGGATCTTTCTGCAAATCGAACAACTCGGTGTAGGGATCGCCGCCGGGTCCGAAGAAGCGCACGAGTTTGTAGCGCTCCGTGACGACGCCGTAGTGCGGGCGCACGCGGTGCGGTGCCGGGTATTCGAAATATTGGTAGTAAAACGCCGTGCGCCAGTCGGCCGGACGCTGCCCACCCAAAATCCCCCGCAAGCTGCGGCCCTGCATCTCACCGGGGATCGGCAAGCCGGCCGCCTCGAGAAACGTCTCCGCGAAATCCACCGTCGAAACGAGATCCTTGCTCACCGTGCCGGCTTTCGTGACGCCCGGCCAGCGCACCAGCAGCGGCGTGCGCACCGACTCCTCGAAGATCCAGCGTTTGTCGAACCAGCCGTGCTCACCGAGGTAGAAGCCTTGGTCGCTTGCGTAGACCACGATGGTGTTTTCCGCGAGGCCCTCCTTTTCAAGGTAGTCGAGCACGCGGCCCACGTTGTCGTCCACGGCCTTCACCGTCGCGAGGTAGTCGTGCATGTAGCGCTGGTAGCGCCAGCGCACGAGGTCTTTGCCCGTGGGGTTTGCCGCCCGGTATTTCGCATTCCGGGGCGCATAGTAGGCATCCCACGCTTTCTGCTGCTCGGGAGTCAGTCCCGGCGGCGAAACCAACTTCGCATCGCGCTCAGTGAAGGTCTTCGCAATCGTCATGTCCTGATCGCGCTCCGCCGCACCACGCCCCGCGTAATCGTCGAACAGCGTCGCTGGCTCGGGGTAGACGCGGTCCTTGTCAAAACCGAGATGGCGCAGCGGCGGCGCCCACTCGCGGTGCGGCGCCTTGTGCTGGCACATCAGGAGAAACGGTTTCGATTTGTCGCGCTTCTGGAGCCACTCGAGCGACACGTCGCCGATGATGTCGGTCACGTAACCTGGCACCGTGACGCGCTCGCCCATCTTCAGCATCGGCGGATTGTAGTAGACACCCTGCCCGGGGAGAATCTGCCAGAAATCAAAGCCCGTCGGGTCCGAGCCGAGGTGCCACTTGCCGACGATCGCGGTCTGATAGCCGGCCTTTTGCAGCAGCTTGGGAAACGTCGTTTGCGCACCATCGAAGCTCACGTTGCCGCTATTATTATAGTAGCCGTTGATGTGGTTATAGGTGCCCGTCAGCACCGTTGCGCGCGACGGACCGCAGATGGAATTCGGCACGAGGCAGCGGTCGAAACGCATGCCCTGTTTCGCGATGCGGTCGAGGTGCGGCGTCTCGAGCAGTTTGCGCGATTCACCGTAGGCACTGATGGCCTGAAACGCGTGATCGTCGGAGAAGATGAAGACAATGTTCGGCGCCTTCGCGGCACGCGCACACGAGACGAGGACGAGGAAACAAAGCAGGAGCAGTTTCATAGGGAGCAGGGGTGTCGCCTACTCTGCGAGTCCCGCCGCACCGCCGTCGAGTCCGCAATTCGCGACACGACCAGCAAACTTCCCGCGCTAACGCACGACGTCGCCCGCCGCGTAGCGCGTGAGAAACAGCGCCGCGATCTGGGCCCGGCTGGCCAAGCTCGCAACGACCACATTCTCACGGGCGCTGTGCAACGCGTCACCGAGCGGACCCACGCCGTCGAGATTCGGCACGCCGGCGGCGAACAGCAGATTGCCGTCGGACCCGCCGCCGCTGTGGACCCAATTGGGCGCCGCCTGCCCCAGATCCCGCGCCGCCTGTTGCCACGCCGCAAACGCCGCGATCTCCGCCGCGCCACACTCCTTGGGCGGGCGGTTGAAATCTCCCGTGATCTCCAGCCGATAGCCATCGCGGGCATTGATCGGCTCGGCAAGCACTTGGAGGAGCGCCACCAGCGGACGCCGATCGGCGATCCGCGTAAGGCGGACATCAATCTCAGCCTGTGCAAAATCGGGCACCACATTCGTCGCCGCGCTGCCACCTCGGATATTCCCGACGTTCACCAACACGCCCGGAAGGTCCGCCGGAATTTTCGCCGCCGCCAACAGAAACTCCGCGAGTGCCAGAATCGCGTTGCGCCCCGGACTCGGCACCTGCGCGGCGTGCGCCGCCCGCCCGTGACACGTCGCGGTAAAGGTGCCCGTGCCCATGCGCGTTTGCACGAGGTCGCCCGTCGGCCGAGCCGGCTCAAACACCAGCGCAAAGCGGTGCCGCGTGGCCGCGTCGACGAACAGCGGCGCACTCCCATGCGAACCCGTTTCCTCGTCCGGCGTGAGCAAGACTTCCCAACCGAGCACCGCCGCACCCGGCGTCTGCTCGAAGGCCTGCAGCGCGGCCAGCATCACCACGATGCCGCCTTTCATATCGGCCACGCCGGGACCGCGCAGCGTGGCGTCGTCGGGGCGCGAACAGGTCTGAAACGGGTCGTTGGCTTCGTAAACAGTGTCGTAGTGTCCGTTCAGCAAGATCTGGCGCGGCACCGCGGGGCGCATGCTCACGCGCAACGCGCGCGCCGAAGTCCGGACCAACGCCGGCTCTTCCACGATCGCCGAGGGAAACGCCCGCGAAAATTCCGCTCGCAGCGCCGCGCGCATCCGCTCGAGCCCCACGAGGTGGCCCGACCCCGAGTTGATGTGCGCCCACGTTTCGAGGAGCGCCACGAGTTCCGGCGTGCGCGCGGCCAGCGCGGCGATGGACGCGGGGATACTCATTTGCCCGTGCTCGGTGCCGGCACCTCGTCGCTCAGTTTACCCTCGGCCGTCGAAATCATCCGCGTCACCGCGGGCCGCTCGACCGCGAGCGTCGTGAGATTGAGCGCGCTCGCGGGACCGAGGCCCACCACGCGCACTCCCCGCACGACGAGCGCTTGACCGGGCACGACGACCTCCGGCGGTCTCGTCGGCGCCACCAGCCAGACCAGCCCCTGCTTCTCGGAAAACACGCTCGCTTGCCCATCCGGTTCGACACACAGCGCCGTGGCTTCGTCGACGCCCAACCCCACGACCCGCGCCGGTTTTCCCTGCTCGTCGGCGGCCATCCTCGCCAAAAACGCGACAAGCCGTCCGAGCCGTTGGCGCGCCATGAAATGCGAATCCGTGATCACACCCACGAGCGGCGGCGCGGCGAGGAAGTCGCGCCCGACCGTGACTTTTTTGTCGAACGGATTCGCGAGCGCCGCCGCGCTGGTGACCGAATCGTGCAGCGCAGAAAAGTAATATTGCCCCAACACCGCGAGGCCCGCGCTCGTGCCGCCGAGCGGTTTGCCCGCGCGCAGGTGCGCGTTCAGCGCCGCGCCGACCGGCGTATCTTTCCAATAGTTCACGTAGCGCGCCTGATCGCCACCCGCGAGAAAGATGCCGTCCGCCTTCGCAATGATCGCGAGCACCCGCGGATCACTCGCCGCCGCCGCTGTGTTGAAGCGAATACTCTCCACCGAATCGACGCCGCCGATTTTTGAGAAAACGTAGTCGTTGTAGCCGTCGGCACCCGACGCCCTCAGCACCACGATGTCGCCGCCGCCGGCGCACGCGACAAACCACTTCCACGCCGCCGTGACATCGCCGCCGCCGCCAGACAAAAACAGTCCCGCCCGCGTCCGCGCCGGCTTCGCATCGGCTGCGCTGCCAGTCAGCCAGTAATCGTAGCTCGCGCCTTCCTTCGCCGGGGTCGCCGCGGTGCCCGCCCATCCGCCCCACGCACCGACACACGCCACACACAACGCGACGCGGGCTCGAAGGGCGGTGGCAGTTAGGTTCACAGCGCGAGCTTCACACGGGCCCGCGCCTCACGCTAGGGAGAATATTTCGGGCCCTCGCGATTACTACTTTGGTGGTAGCGGTTTTCAGGTGCGCCGCACGCCGGGCCCAGCCAGCGTTGCGGGAAAATGAAACGTGCTCTTGGACTCGCGTTGGCCGTCGTCGTCGTGCTCTGCGCCGTCGGTTGCGGGCGCAAGGAAACGCCCGTGCAGATCGGCAACCGCGAACAAATCCTCTACCGCGGCAATACCTCGGAGCCCGAGTCACTCGACCCCTATCTGGTGCGCGGAGCGATGGAGTGGACCATCGTCGGCGGCCTCTTCGAAGGCCTCGTGACGCCGGACTTGGCGACGCTGGAGCCGCGGCCCGGCGTGGCGGAGCGCTGGGATGTCTCGGCGGACGGCCTGACCTACACGTTTTACCTGCGCGCGCAGGCGGCGTGGAGCGATGGGCAGCGGGTCACGGCGCACGATTTCGAATACGGCGCCCGCCGCTTGCTGGCGCCACGGCTCGGGGCCTCGCACGCCGAGTCGACGTTGTTTTTCGTGCGCGGGGCTCGGGACTACCAAGCGGGCCGGACGACGGACTTTGCGACGGTCGGCGTAAAGGCACGCGACGAACGGACGGTGGAGTTCACCCTGGCGCGACCCACGCCGTTCTTCCTTTCGGCCCTGTATTTGTTCTTCCCCGTGCCTCGGACGACGGTGGAGAAATTCGGCGCGATGGACGATCGCGTGAACAACTGGATTCGCCCCGGAAATCTCGTCGGCAACGGGCCCTTTAAACTGAAGTCGTGGCGCCAGAGCCAAGGCCTCGTGGTGGAGCGAAATCCCCTCTACTGGGATGCGGCCCGCGTGCGCTTGAAGGAGATTCATTTTCTGCCGATCGAAAACACTGCGGCGGAAGAAAACGCGTTTCGCACCGGCCAGCTCCATCTGACGGGACTCGTGCCGCTCAACAAAATCGAAGTCTACCAACGCGAGCAGCCCGAGGCGCTCAAAGTCGTCGATGACCGCGGCGTCTATTTCTATTCTCTGAATGTTGCCAAGCCGCCGCTGAATGACCGTCGCGTGCGGCTGGCGCTCGCGCTGGCCGTAGACCGGGAGCGATTGACGAAACAGGTGACGAAAGGCGGAAAAGTGCCGGCGTGGAACTTCACGCCGCCGGGGATCGGCGGCTACCGCGCGCGGGCAGGCGTGAACTTCGACCCCGTCCGCGCCCGCGCGCTCTTGCAGGAAGCGGGTTTCCCGAGCGGCACAAATTTTCCTGCGACGGAGCTGCTCGTCGATGCGCGGGAACACCATCGCATCATCGCGGAAGCCGTGCAGCAGATGTGGCGGCAGCACCTCGGCATCACCGTCATCTTGCGCAACGAGGAAACGCAGGTGCTCAACACCTCGAAGCGCTCGATGGATTTCCAAATCGTGCGCGGCTCGTGGAACGCGACGACGTATCAAGATCCCTACTTCTTCCTCGGCCCATGGCAGACCGGCGGGCTCTACAATGAAGCAAAATGGTCACACGCGGAGTATGACCGCATGATCGACGCCACCTGGACCGTGGATGCGGCGGCGCGCGAAAAGGCCTTCCAACGCGCCGAGGAAATCTTCCTCGAAGAAATGCCGGCGATCCCGCTGTTCTTCTCCACCCAGACGATGCTCATGAGCCCTTCCGTGCGAGGCTGGCAGCCCTACCCGTTTGCCGACCGTCGGCTCAAAGAACTGTGGCTCGCGCCCTGACCCAACACCCCCGTGACACGCGGCCCGGGCTGCCGGCACCTTGACGGCACGCCCTCGCACGGATGAGCGTCGCGGCGTGAAGAAAACGCGGAGAACGCCAAGCGCGCCGAAAAACTGGGAAACCCTGTTGTTTCCTTTGCACGCCGCGACCGAAGTCGAGGAGTTGAGCCGGGCGGCCTTGCCGCTGCTGCGCGCCGCGTTTGCGCCGACCGTGCGGGCGACCCTTTTTCTCGGCCATTTCGAGATGCGGGAAGCGCGCCGTGTGTTTACCGATCCGCCGATCCACCACACCTCCGAATGGTATAAAGCACGCGGCGCTGCGAACCCATTCACGCCCTACATCCACGCCCACCGGCGCATCACGCACTACCGTTTTGCCGATGTCGTGGGGCCGCCGAGCGCATTTCACGCCACCGAATTCTACCGCCGCTTCGCGCAGCCCGAGGGCTGGAGCGACGGTCTCTCCGGGCTGTTCTGGAAAGGCAACGACGTGAAGGCCATGTTCAGCGTCTATCGCGCGCGTGGCGAACCGGACTTCGGGCCCGCTGACATCGCCCGGCTGCGCGCGCTGCGCCCGCATCTGGAAACGGCCATCGACCGCGTCCTCCTCCTGCACACGGAGCGCCTGTATCGCAAGGTGCTCGAAGAGTTCAACCGCCACATCCCACTCGGACTCCTGCTGCTCGATTGGGACCTTCAACCGGTCTTCGCCAACACCGAGGCCGTGAAAGAGTGCGCCGTCTGGTGTCACGGCCCCGCCGTCGCGCGCGGTCTCGTCTCGCGCGAACGGCTCGAAATCCCCGCACCCGTGCGCGCCGTGTGCGAGCAGATGCGGCAGGAAATTCTCAAAACCAACGCCAAGGACCGGCCGGAATTTTCCCACGCCATGGAGCGGCTCGCCCACCCCACGATCCCCGACCGCCTCGCCGCCGTGTCGGCCGTAAACGCCTCCGCCGGTGTGCTCGCGAAACCCGGCTTTCTCGTCGTGCTCGAAGACCGCAGCCTCGAACGCCAACCCTCCGCTCGCGTGCCGCTCGAAAAACAGCGGCTCCTTTGGGCGCTCACCCCGAGCGAGCGCGAGGTCGCCCTGCTCATCTGCGAAGGCTGCTCCAACGACGAGGTCGCGCGGCGTCTCAAAAAGAGTCCACTCACCACGAAGAAGCAGCTCACGTCGATTTTCTCGAAACTCAAGGTGCGCTCGCGCGGGCGCCTGATGGCGCTGATGCGTTAGCGCGGCCGCACCGCGGCGGACGACTTACAACGACCAGCGCACCCCGAACGTCGCCGCCCAGTCCGCGTATTCGTTGTAGTCGAGGCGGAGGTTGGCGTCGCCGTTGTAGCCGTGGCGCGGGGCGCTCAGCGCATTTTGAATCTCCGCATACACGGTCCAGCGGCGGAGGAATTTGTAGCTGGCGGTGAGATCGAGCTCCGTGCTCGGCGATTCGTAGCGCGCCAACGCGTAGAGATTGTCGGTCGCGAGATCGAACACCGTGCGGCTACGGCGGTGCGCCGCGGCGCGCAGACGCAGGCCGCGCTTCTCGTAGTAGATGCTCGCGTTGACCGTTTCCTTCATCTGGTCGAAGAGCGGAATTTTCATTCCGGTGAGGCGGGGCAAACCGGTATCAAGCGACGAATCGGTATAAGTCAGATTCACGGTCACTCCCAAGCCGTCGAACGGCGCGGGGAGGAAGCGCAGCGGTTGGTCGAAGGCAAACTCTACACCGGTGAGTTTACCGCCACGGGCATTGCGCTCCTGCGTGATTTGGGTGTTGGGCTCGCCTTCGAAGAGTTCGCGCTGCGTGGAGCGATAGACGTTGTTTTTGTAGTCCTTGTGGAAGAGGCCCAACGAGACATAGCCGGTGCTGCCAAGGTAGTAGTCAAACGAGAGATCGTAGTTGCGCGATGTGACCGGCTTCAGGTCGAGATTGCCGCGGCTGACGACGTCGGTGGACGTGTTAATGGTCGCGCGAGGATTGAGCTGATTGAATGTCGGGCGCGCGATCGCTTCCGTGTAAGCCGCGCGCACAACAAAATTTTTCCGGGCATCGTAGCGGAGGTGCAGGCCGGGCAGCACATCGGAATAAGCCCGCACCGGCTGGATGCGCAGCGGCGTGCCGTTCACGACGGCCCACGTCTTGAATTTCACGGCGGTGCGCTCGGCGCGCAGCCCGGTGAGCAGCGTGAGTTTTCCCGCCGTAAATTGTCCCTCGGCATACGCCGCGGTCACGTCCTCCCACGCGGAGTAGTCGCCGAGCTCGCTGTTGAGTGCATTCGTGGTCAACGGCGTCACGAGCCCGCGGGAGATGAGCAACTCGCCGACATCGCGGACCTTTTTCGGATCGATGAAGTAGCCAAAATCGTAGTGCCCGTCCGCCGTCGCGCCGTTCTTCGCGCCGTAGTCGGCCAAGACCGACGGGATGTCCGCTTGGCCGGTGTAGCCGAGCAGCGTCCAATTCGTGTTCTGATTGAAGGAGCGGACAATCTCGTCGCGGTCGCGGGCCTTCGTGCGGAACTTCGCCCCGGCCTTGAACCAACCCGGCAAGCCGCCGACCGTCGCGTCGCGTTTCCCATCGAGCGCGGCGTTCCACTCGCCGTCGGTGTAGTTGCGCGTTCCGCGGACGAGACTGCGCATCTGGTAGGCATTCGCGAGCGCGGGCGTGACGCGGTCGAGCGTGGTCGTAACCACCGGGAAACGGGCGGCCCCGGGCGTAATCGTGTAGCCGTTGGTGGAGGTCGCGCGCTGGAATTGCGCCTGCACACCCGTCGCGAGACCACCGTCAAACTCACCCCGGTTGTATCCGACCAACGACGTGATCGTGAACTCGCCCACCTTCGATTCGCTATCGAACGCGAGCGTGTGCGTATCCTGGCTTTCGTCGAAATCGCGGACCTCTTTCCGCACCGTGTTGTTCGGCGAAGCGATGCTCGTGTAAGTGTCGCCGGTCGCCACTGGTGCGCCGACGGTGTTGGTCGAGGTGACCGACAGCGGGAAGAAAATCTGCTGGCGCTGCCGTCCGCGATTCGTGTCGCGGGTGTTCGTGCCGGCGTAGAGACGGAACTTGTGTTCCGCGGTCGGCCGAAACTCCAGCGAGCCGTTGAGTCCGCGGCTCGTCATGTCGTCGAAGAAGTGCTGCAGCACAAACGAATCCATGAGGAAGGGCGACGCGGCGGTGCCCGCACCGTTCCAGCCGGTCGTGCTGTTTCGCTGTTTCACGAAGGTGCGATCACGATAGTTGGCTGCGAACGAGAATCCCCACTTCCGCGCCGAGCCCAGCAGATCCGAATAACTGAAAGCGCCTTCGCGAGACGGGTTTTCATAGGGGTAGTTGGTGTAGTCCGAGAGGATGGCCGAATACCCAAGGGCAAATTTCGCGGAGGCCGTGCGTCCATCGCGGCTGAACGCGCTGCGGGTTTTGATATCGACCGCGCCGCCGAGCGAGTCGGCGTCTTGGTCGGGGCGCAGCGCCTTCGTGACTTCAATCTGATCCGCCACATCGGCGGAGATCACATCGAGCGGCACGCGCCGCGTGATACCATCGAAGTCGGTCACGTTTACCCGCATGCCGTTTACGGTCACCGCGTTGAAATCCGCGCTCATGCCGCGCACCGTGACGTAGCGCCCTTCGCTGCCGCCCGTATCGCGATCGGTTTCCACCGTCACGCCGGGCAGGCGTTTCACCGCATCGGCAATATTCTTGTCGGGAAACTGGCCGGCGAAATCCGCCGAAATGATGTTCGTGAGATTCTGGGCGGCGCGCTGTTGGTTAAGCGCCCGTGCCTGGCCGGTCCGAGTGCTCTCCACCGTGACGGCCGCGAGCGCCACCACCGAGTCACCGAGCGAGAGCGCCAGCCGCATCGGGCCGCTCGTGAGCGTAACCGTCTGAGATTTCGGCGGCAAACCGAGATAGTCCAACGCCAGGGTGTAGTCGCCCGTGGGCGCAGTCAGCGTGAACTCGCCGTTGGCATCGGTAACAGCACGGAGAACCGTCGCGCCCGAGCCGGGCGAGGTCAGCGTAACCGCTACACCGCGCAATACCGACTGGGTCGCCGCATCGGTCACGCGCCCCGTGAGCGCGCCGGTGACAGCGCCGGACTGGGCCAGCGCCTGCGCCGTCGGCCGCAACACCACCGCGAAGGTGGCGACGAGAATCAGGCTGCGAAAAAGTAGAGCACGGAAACGACAGTTCATGGACGATGATAGCAAGAAGCGTGGACCCCGACATACCACCAACGGAGTATTCTGCGGCGCGCTCGCCTCGCCTCCGCCGCCCCGCAACGCTCAGCGCCACTCGTGCCGCGGATAGCGGCGCGACAACTCCGCCTTCACCTTCGGATACTGCTCACGCCAAAAATTCGTCAGATCGTCCGTCACTTGGATCGGCCGGTGATTCGGCGCCAACACCTCGAACTTCACCGTCACGCGTCCGTGCGCGATCGTGAATTTCCCTTCGATGCCGTAGAGTTCTTGGATGCGTGCGCTCATGATGGGCGGACCTTCTTTCGCGTAAGTGAGGCGGGCCTTGCGGCCGTTCCCCATCACGAGTTTTTCCGGCAAGTAATCGTCGAGCACGGCAAACTGCTCCGCCGTCAGCCAGTCGCGCAGCACCGGCATCACGGGTTTGTCCTTGATATCGCGATACCCGAGTTCGCCGTAGCAGATCTGCTCAATGAGCGTCGCGCGACCCGCCTCCGTGATCGGGTTCACTTCGAGCTCGGGAAACCACTCCGCGAGCCGGTTCACGCGGAGAATCCACTGCTCCACGGTGTCATCCCAGGCTTCGAGTTTCAGCCGCCCGGCGAGCACTTCCTTGGTGAGCAACGCCGCCGCTTCGTTGAGCGGTGCCTCGTCGCTGCTGACCTTTGCCTCAAGCACGAGATCACGAAACCGTCGCTCACGTCGCGACACCACGCGCCTGATCGACTCGTCGTAGCTCACCCCCTTCGCCTCACGGTAGTCGTCCGGAAAAATCTCCTTCAGCCATGGCTCCTCGATCGCCGTCGCCAGCGTGAGCAAGGTATTCACCTCGCCGTCGCCGCGCCCGATCTCGCTGATCTCTGCAGCGACGAGCAGCTTCGCCTGCTGGATTGTGCTCTCGCGCGCGAGCACGCCGCGGCGGTTGTGCACGAGTTCGCAGCGCAGCGTGCCTACATCGAGCCGCTTCGCCAACTGGTCCGAAAAGCCCGCGAGCACGCATTTGCGCACCGCGGCGCCATCGACGCGCTGCTCGCTCACATCGAGGCCTTCCTTCGCCGCAATTTCCAAAAACTGCTCGAACAGCGGGCCGACTTGCCGTGCGCCCTGCGCGTGGATGCCCAGGCGACGACACGCATCGAGGCCGTAGTTCGCCTTGTCCGCGTAACGCCACGCGCGCATCAGCAGGAAAAAATCGCTCTCGTGCTCTTCGCCGAGCGCATCCTCGCGCGCCTTCTCGACCTCGCGCGGCACACCGCGCAGCAAAAAATTCCGCCCCTGCGTGAGCGCCGCCATCAGCGCCACCGTCCGCACACATCCGCGCTCCTCGGCCGCGAGCAACATGCGCGCGTAACGCGGATGCACGGGAAACCGGAGCATGCGCCGCCCGACGTCCGTGATCGTTTTCCGCTCGCCGCCCAGCGCACCCAAATCCACCAGCAAATTTTCCGCGCGCACGAGCCCGACCGCGTCGGGTTTTTCCAGCCATGGAAAATTCGCGACGTCGTAAATCCCGCTGGCCTTGAGCGTCAGCACCACCTCGGACAAATCCAGCCGCTTCACTTCCGGCAGCTCCTGCGGCGCGCGGTTCGCGTGCTCGCGTTCCGTCCAAAGCCGCACGCACACGCCGGGCGCCGTGCGGCCCGCGCGGCCCGCCCGCTGATCCGCGCTCGCCGCCGAGATTTTTTCGATGAGCAGCGTATTGATTCCCCGGTGCGGATCGAACCGCGCCACGCGCGCCAATCCGCAATCGATCACGGTCGTCACGCCGTCGATCGTGAGCGACGTCTCCGCGACATTCGTCGAGACGATGATCTTCCGCGTCTCGTATTTCTGCACCGCGCGGTCCTGCGCCTCCGGCGGCAATTCGCCGTGCAGCGGATAACACACAAAATCCCGCAGCCCGCGCGCGCCCTGAATCGCCTGCACGGTGCGGTTGATTTCATACGCACCGGGCATGAACACCAGCATATCACCCGTCGACGACGCATCCGCCACGCGTTCGCACTCCGCCGCCGCGACGTCCCACATCGCGTCGTTTTCGAAGTTCACCGTCTTCGGCAGATATTCGATGCGCACCGGGAAACTCCGCCCCTGCGACACCAACACGTCGCAAGGGGCGAGATAAGTCTTGAGTGCTCCCGCATCGAGCGTCGCCGACATCACCACGATCTTCAGATCGGGCCGCGTCGTCTGCTGGATCTGCACCGCTCTCGCCAACGAAATATCCCCGTAAAGGTGCCGCTCGTGAAACTCGTCGAACACGAGCGCGCTCACCCCGCGGAGCGTCGCATCAAACGACATCTGCCGCAGCAAAATGCCTTCGGTCACAAAACGAATCCGCGTTTTCTCGCTGATGCGCGACTCCAACCGTATTTGGTAACCCACCACGTCGCCGAGATTCGTGCCGACCTCCTCCGCCACGCGTTTCGCGAGCATGCGCGCCGCCAGCCGGCGCGGCTGCAACACGACCACTTCCCCGCGCGCGTCCCGCCCGCCAAGGCGGTCCAGTAACCCATGCCGCAGCAGCATCTGCGGAAGCTGCGTCGATTTGCCCGAACCCGTCGGCGCCTGCACGATCAGCCGCCCTTGGGTGCGCAAGGAAGCGACGACCGCCGGCTCGAGTTCGTAGATGGGCAACGCGCGTGGATTCATCGAAAACGCGCAACCGTGCCCCCCGCTGCGTCGAGGGCAATTCTTTCTCGGAATAAGCCTGTCGGCCCCGTCTCTTACCGCTGTGTTTCGCTTTGCCGCCCTCCTCGCCGGCCTCGGCCTCCCCGTCTCCGCTGTCGCGGCTGACGACCTTTTCGACGGCTTCGCAGCAGGCTGGCGAGATCAGTGGAAGGAAGAACGTTTTCTCACGAAGCCCACGCGTTACGCCGTCGTCACCGATGCCGACGCCCATCATCCCGCGCTGCATGCCGTGAGCGAAGCCGCCCACGCCGGCTTGATTCGCCGCGTCGCCGTGCCCGCGCCGGCTGCCGCCCGCCTCACGTGGCGTTGGAAAATCGCCGCGCCGCTCACCGGCAACACCCGCGAACGCGCTCGCGCCGGCGACGACTACGCGGCCCGCGTCTTCGTCGTGTTCGAAACATCGGCCCTCCCGCTCCGCACCCGCGCACTCAACTACGTTTGGTCCGCCCACGAGCCCGTCGGCGCCATCTTCGCCAGCCCCTATACGAAAAACGTCGCCATGATCGTTGTCCGCTCCGGCCCCCCCGAAGCCGGCCGCTGGCTGGCAGAATCCCGCGACGTGCTCGCCGACTACCGCGCCTACTTTGGAAGTCCGCCCCGCGAGATCGGCGCCGTGGCCGTGCTCGTCGACACCGACAACACGGGCCGCTCGGCCGAGGCGTGGTTCGCCGAACTTCGTCTCGACTCAACGCCGTCCCCCGCCGCCGCCTCTCGCCCGTCCCCATGAGCGCCCTACCCATCTCGGTGATTGTGCCCACGCTCAACGAGGCTGCCCACCTCGCCGCTACGGTGGACAGCATTCGGGCTAGCCTCCCGACGGCCGAAATCATCGTCGCCGACGGTGGCAGCACGGACGAAACTCCCCGCCTCGCCGCCCGCCTCGGAGCGCACGTAATCACCGGTGCCACCGGGCGCGGTTCGCAACTCGCGGCGGGAGCCGCTCACGCCCGTGGCGAGCTGTTGGTTTTCCTGCACGCCGACACCCGGCTCCCGCTCGACGCCGGCTCCGTTTTGAACCGCTACTTCGCCCGCCCGGAAGTCGCTCTCGGCACCTTCCGGCTCACGTTCGACCACGCGGACCCGCTGCTCCGGGCCGGCGCTTGGCTTACGCGCTTTGACTCGGTTTTCACGCGTTTCGGCGATCAGGCCATCGTCGTGCGCCGCACGTTTTACGAAAACCTCGGCGGCTTTCCGCCGTGGCCGTTGTTCGAAGACGTCGAACTCCTCCGTCGCGCCCGTCGCGTCACCCGCGTGTGGTCGTTTCCCGCCTACGTCACGACGTCCGCGCGTCGCTTCCGGCGCCGCGGTCCGCTGCGCCAACAATGGCTCAACACCTGCCTGCTCCTGCGTTTTCTCACGGGCACACCGCCCGCCACACTCGCCGCCCTCTATCGAACATGAAGATATTTTCCGCCCTGCTCCCCGTGCTGGCCGTCATCGGTGTCGCCGCAATCGCCCGCGCCGCCCCGGCTCCGGATCATCGGCTCTTCACCGAGATCCTCGCGACTCACGTGCGCGACGGGCTCGTGGACTACGCAGCGCTCAAGACCGACGAACGCCTCCCGCGCTACCTCGCGCAGCTCGCTGCCACCGATCCCGCTCAACTCCCCGACGACGCCGCGCGCCTCGCGTTCTGGCTCAACGCCTACAACGCCTACACGCTCCAGCTCATCGTCGAAAAGCAACCCGCCAAAAGCATCACTGAGATCGGTCGCGGCGGCCTCGTCCTCGGCACCGTATTCAAAACCACCGCGTGGGATATTCCGCTCGCCACCATCGGCGGGAAAAAATTCACCCTGAACCAGATCGAGCACGAGACGATCCGCGTGCAGTTCAAAGACGCGCGGGCGCACTACGCGCTGAACTGCGCCTCCGGTTCCTGCCCCGTCCTGCGCCCGGAAGCCTTCGAGGCCGACCGCCTCAACGCGCAGCTCGACGATCAGGCGCAACTTTTTCTCCGCGACAGCTCGCGCAACCAGTTCGATCTCTCCGCGAAAACCGCGCGGCTGTCGCAGATCTTCTCGTGGTATGGCAAAGATTTCGGCACGGGCAAACACGGCGCGCTGCTCGCCGCGGCCAAATACGCGCCGGACGCCGTTCGCCGCTCCATCGAGCAGGACCCCGCCGCGTGGCGCGTCGAGTTTCTCGCCTACGACTGGTCGCTCAACAACACGCCGAAGCCGACCGGAGCCGCCGCCCCGGTTGAATCCAAAAGTCCATGACGCCGACGGCCGCCGTGCTGCTCAAGGCGCCGCGCCTCGGCACCGTCAAGACCCGCCTCGCCGCCGAACTCGGCGCACCGCGCGCTTTGGCGATCTATCGCACGCTCGCGGAACGCCAGCTCAGGGCCATCCCCGCCGGCTGGTCCATCACGGTCAACTTTACTCCGGCCGACGCCGAACAGGAGCTGCGCACCTGGCTCGCGGCAATCCCGCGCGTCACCGCTATCGCGTATTGCCCGCAGCCCGACGGCAACCTCGGCGTGCGTATCGCCGCCGCCTTTTCGGAGGCGTTTGCAGGCGGCGCCCCATTTGTGTTTGCGCTGGGTGGCGACTGCCCGGATCTCAACGCGTCGCTTCTGGAACACGCAGCAAACCGCCTCGCCCACCCTGACGTCGACGCTGTGCTGGGCCCCGCCGCCGATGGCGGCTACACCTTGCTCGGATTGCGCGCCCCCTGCCCGGACCTCTTTGTCGACGTCGCTTGGAGCACGCCGCAAGTCCTCTTCCAAACCCGCGCGCACCTGCGGACCGCCGGCCTGCGCACTTACGAACTGCCCGTGCTCAACGATATCGACACCGCAGCAGACTGGTCACGTTTTGCCGACGCAACGCCGTAATACACGCAGAATGCAGGGGCCGTCGTCCCCCGCCCGCTTCCCCGTTCAGCGCAGCCCGCTCGCCTTGCGCGCGCGACCGATGACCTGCTCCGCCACCGCCCGCGCCCGCGCCGCCCCGTCGCGCAACACCGCATCGACGTGATCGAGATTGGCCGCGAGCTCCGCGCGCCGCGCCCGCGCCGCCGCGAAGTAATTCCAGTAGTGCTCGAACAGCGCTTTCTTCAGATCACCATACCCGAGGCCGCCCGCGCGGAGGCGGTTCTCGTAGTCGAGCGCGACTTCGGGCGTCGCAAAAAATTTCAGGAGCTGAATCGCGAGGTTGTTGTCCGCGTCCGGCTTCGGCTCGGCCGGCGTGCGCGAATCCATGACGATCCCCATGATCTTTTTCCGCAGCGCCTTTTCGTCGCCGAAGATCTCGATCGTATTGCCATAGCTCTTCGACATTTTTTGGCCGTCGAGCCCGGGAATCACGGCGACCTCGTCGCGAATTTCCGACTCCGGCACGACCAGCGTTTCGCCGTAGGCCTCGTTAAACTTGATCGCCATGTCGCGCGTCATTTCGACGTGCTGCTTCTGGTCGCGCCCCACCGGCACCCGATGCGTATCGTAGAGCAAGATGTCCGCCGCCATTAGCACCGGATAGGCGAAGAGCCCGAAGTTGGGCGAAATGCCCTTGGCCGTTTTGTCTTTGTAGCTATGCGCGCGCTCCATCAGCCCCATCGGAGCGAGCGTGCCGAGCATCCACATGAGTTCACAGACTTCCGGCACATCGCTCTGCCGCCAAAATACACTCGTCTTCGGATCGAGCCCGCACGCCAACCAATCGAGGGCGATGCCCTGAGTGTTTTTCCGACGCTCCGCTGCATCCGTCACCGTCGTCATCGAATGGTAGTCGGCGATGAAATAGAAGCAGTCGCCGCGCGTCTGCGCATCGATGGCGGGGCGCATCGCGCCAAAATAGTTGCCGATATGAAGCGTGCCCGAGGGCGTGATGCCGGTGAGTGTGCGCATGAAAAACGCGGAGCTTCGGCGACCTTCCGTCGCCGCGTCAATCCCGGCGCGGGATCAGTTTGATCGTCGGCCGCGTGTGCGCGATCGTCGCCGCCGGCAGGTAGCCGCTGAACGCCATGGAGGGCATCACGAGCGCCCGGGGCCCGAGGAGTGTGCCGGGATTGAGCACGGCGTTGCAGCCGACTTCGGCCTTGTCGCCCACGATCGCCCCAAACTTCCGCAGCCCGGTCTGAAACGTCGCCTCCGGGGTGCGCACGACAATCGGCTGCTGATCGAGCCGCAGGTTCGAGCAGATCACGCCGGCCCCGAAATGGGCTCTATTACCCAAGATCGAGTCGCCGACGTAGCTGAAATGCGGCACCTGCACGCCATCCATGAGCAGACAGTTCTTAAACTCGCACGCGTTCCCCAACACACACCCTTCGCCCACAATCACGTTTCCGCGGATGAACGCCCCCGGGCGAATCTCGGTTCCCGGACCGATCCACACCGGGCCAATGATCGTGGCGTAAGGCGGGAGCTTGACCGTGGGGTGGATGAAAACCGCCCCTTCGACGTGCACTCCGGGGGGCAACGACGATTTTCCCGCTGTCGCGAGCGCCGCCCAATTCTGAGCACTGAGCGCCCCACCGATACATTTTAACCATTCCCACGGAGCCACTTCGGCCGAAAAAAATACGGAAAAAGCGGCGAGCGACGGCGGCAGGGCGAAAAATTCGGAAGCTTTCACGCCCAAACCGTGCACAAAGTTTTCGCCGCTGGAAAGAGGGACTTCCGCGATGTTGGCCCGAAGCCGCTTCCCTGTCCCCCTCAACGTCGCCAGTTTTGGGACAATTTGCGTTCAATTCACCGCCCAAATGAGCCGTTACGGTGTAAGACCCGCTACGTATCACTACTGGGGGTTCCTCCCCATGAATTGATTAGCCACCTGCCCAATGACCCGATGAGATTGCAGTCATCCCAAATGAGACCCTCGCGCTTTTCCTACCGTAGGTCCGGTTCCGTCGCCCAATTTTTGTGCGCGACGATCGCCCTGTGCGCCCTCCTTTCGACTGCCCGCGCCCAGTTCAGTTACTCCGAAGATTTCAAGAATGCCACCGCGCCCGGCTGGGTGCTCAATCCGGCGGGCAACTCCACCCCAGGCCCACTGCTCACTTCTGGCGCCGCGCCGCGTAGTGGCGATCCTGAGACAGGCACCATCGACCCCTCCGGTTCCGGTTGGCTGCGCCTTACGAACAACAACCTCAACCTCGCCAACGCCGTCTATTTCGACACCCCCATCCCCTCGGCCGGCAATAGCGTAACCATCGCGTTCGGCGCGAATTTCTGGGGCGGCAACAACTACAGCGGCACCGGTGCCGACGGCATCACCTTCTTCCTCTACGATGCGAGCAAGACCTTCAGCGTCGGTTCGTCCGGCGGAGCCATCGGCTACGCGCAAGGCACCGGCGCCAACCCCAACGGCTTGAACGGCGGTTACGTCGGCGTCGCCTTCGACCCCTACGGCAATTTCTCCACGACCAATGAAGGCCGCCAAGGCGGACCGGGCACCGCTCTCGTGCCCAACACTGTCGCCGTGCGCGGCCCCGGCCAAGGCACCACTGGCTACAACTATCTCGCCGGCACCGGCTACCGGGACTTCACCGACACCGGCAGCCCCACCACCCTCGATGGTGCCGATGGCACCGTCCCCGCCGTTCCCTATACCATCGCGTTCCCCACCGCAGCGACCCGACCCAACCAAAGCACCCAATACCGCAACATCTCGGTGACCATCAACGAGAGCAGCCAGCTCTCCGTGAGCATGCAGTTCGGTGAAGACGGCCTTTGGTATCAGCTCCTCGACGTCGACCTCAGCTCCTTCGTGCGCCCCGAGCAGTTGAAGATGGGTTTCACCGCCGGCACCGGTTCGGGCACGCTGATTACCGAAGTCGGTGGCCTCCTTACCATTCAAGCCACGGCCGGCACCGGCAATTTCATCTGGGATAACCGTAACGGCCCCGGCGACAGCGGCGGCGGCAACAGCGTCTGGGGCACCGGCGCTACCGATCCCCTCAATTGGGCCGGCCAGACCAATCCCACGCTCAAGTCCAACGTGATCTTCAACAGCACCTACGTCAGTTCGACGCAGAACATCAGCGTCGACGGCAGCGACAAGGTCATCACGAACATGTATTTCAGCGGAGCCAACTCCTACAACCTCTCCACCTCCGAAGCCCGCAAGCTCATCTTCGATTCCAATACGGGCGGCGGCCTCACGGCGATCAACCTCACCAACGACGCTGGCGGCAATTCCGCGCACACCATCGCCCTAGACGTCCAGATGAACAAGAATCTGGATATCAATAACAACATCTCCCCCACCTTCACAATCAGCGGCAATATCGACACCGGCGGCAACATCCTCGGCCTCAAGGGCACCGGCACCACCGTCCTCTCCGGTGCCATCAGCGGCACCGGCTCGCTCGAGAAAAGCGACACCGGCACCACTCGCCTCACGGGTGCAGGCGCGAATACCTACTCCGGCAACACCACGGTCCTGGCCGGCACCCTCCAGATCGAAAAGTCCACCGCCCTCGGTAGCACCGCCGCCGGCACCACCGTCAATGCTGGCGGCACCCTCGCCCTTGCCGGCTCCGGCACCACCTTCGCCGCCGAAGGACTCACCATTAGCGGCGATGGCGTCAGCAACTCCGGCGCCCTCCGCAACATCGCCGGCGCCAACACCTGGACCGGCACCGTCGCCCTCGGCACCACCGGTAGCAACTCCGTAGGCGTCGACTCCGGCAGCCTCAATATCTCCGGCATCGTCTCCGGCGCCGCCGGCAACAACCTCACGAAAGTGGGCAACGGAACGCTCACCCTTTCCGGTGCCAACACCTTCAGCGGCAGCACCACCGTCAACGCCGGCGCGGTTTCGATCTCCGCCGACAACAACCTCGGCACCGCTCCCGGCGCGGCCACGGCCGGGCATCTCACCCTCAACGGCGGCACCCTCCAAAACACCGCGACGATGACGCTCAACACCAACCGCGGCATCGCCCTCGGCGCTGCCGGCGGCACGCTCCAGACCGACGCCAACCTCACCTACAACGGCATCGCGGCGGGCACCGGAGCGCTGACCAAGACGGGCACTGGCAACCTCATCCTCGGAGGTGCGAACACCTACACCGGCAACACCAACATCAACGCTGGCACGCTCCAACTCGCCGCCAACAACGTCCTGTCCGACACCACCGCTGTCACCGTCGCCGGCGGCGCCACCTTCGATGTCTCCACCCGCACCGATACCATCGGCTCGCTCGCCGGCGCCGGCACCGTTGCCCTCGGCGCCGCCGGTGCCCTCACGACCGGTGCGAACAACAGCTCCACCACCTTCACCGGCAATCTCTCCGGCACCGGCGCCAACAGCGTCACCAAGGTTGGCAGCGGCACCATGACCATCGGCGGAACCGCCGGCTCAAATTCCTTCGCGCCCGCGACCCTCAACCTCAATGCCGGCACGGTCCAGCTTGGAGCCAACAACATCCTCTCCGGCGCCCTCGTCTTCAACGGCGGCACCTTCTCGGTCAACGGCTACAGCGACACCGTCTCCAGCGCCACCCTCCAGTCCAGCTCCACCCTCGATTTCAACAGCCTCGCCGGCATCCTCGACCTCACCAACGGCACCTACACCGGCGGCACGCTGACCATCAATAACTGGGCCGGCAGCACCAGCGGTGGCGGTGCCAGCCAACTCCTCCTGCCCGGCTCGATCACCGGCGCCCTGCTCGCCAACATCAATTTCGCCGGCTACGGCACCGGCGCCCAACTGATCGGCAACGAAATTGTCCCCAACACCGGCCTTAACTACACCTGGGGCAGCACCGGCGGTGGCAACTGGACCAGCACTCTGTGGCAGGGTGGCGGGTTGAATCCCGGCGGCGCCGGCACTACAACGACGTTTGGCAGCGCCATCACCGCTAACAGCACGATCACCCTCGATGCCGCCCGCACGGTCGGTTACTTGAATTTTAACGACAATAACAACTACACCATCAGTCACGCTACCAACCGCATCACGATGGATGTGACTGGCGGTAACGCCCAGATCAACGTCAGCAACTCCGGTTCCCCCACGATCAGCGCCGGTCTCACTCTGAACGACGCCCTTGTCATCAATCAGAACTCCACCGGCACGCTCACCCTCTCCGCCACCAACGCCATCACCGGCACCAACCGCAACCTCACCATCAACGGCGCCGGTGACACCGTCGTCAGCGGCACGATCACGACCGGCACTGGCACCCTCACCAAGAACAACTCCGGCACCCTTACCCTCTCCGGCGTCAACACCTTCACCGGTGCCACCACGATCAACGGCGGCACCGTCGCCATTTCCGCCGAGACCGGCCTCGGCAGCAATCCCGGCACCTTGGCCACCGGCCACTTAACCCTCAATGGCGGCACGCTCCGCACCGAAACCTCCGCCGTCGCCATCAACGACAGCCGCCGCGGCATCACTATCGGAGCCGGTGGCGGCACCATCGAGACCGTCACCGACCTCACCATCGGCCAAGCCGCATCCGGCCGCAACGTCCTCACAATGACCGGCACGCTGACCAAGACCGGCGCCGGCACCCTCACCCTCCTCGGCGACAGCGTAAACACCGGCAACGGCGCCGTCACCATCACCGGCGGCGCGCTGACCCTGAGCAAATCGTCCCTCGTCAGTGCAATCGGCGACACCGCCGCCGTCACGGTCGGCGCGGGTGCCACCCTGAATCTGAACGCACCCAGTGCCACCTACAATGCCGAGACCGTCGGTTCGATTGCCGGTGCCGGCACGATCGACAACGTCGGGACCTTCGGGGCTTTCACGCTGACCTCCGGTGGCGACAACACCTCCACCACGTTTAGCGGCATCGTCAAAGACACCGGCTCCAACCTTACGCTCGTGAAGACCGGCACCGGCACCCTCACCCTCTCTGGCGCCAACGACTACAGCGGCAACACCAACATTAACGCCGGTGCCGTGAACATCCAAAGCAACACCGCCCTCGGCACTGCGACCGGCGTCACCTCCGTCGTCAGCGGCGCCGCTCTCGAAGTCCAAAACAACATCACCGTCACTGGCGAAGCCCTCACCCTCAACGGCACCGGCGTCACCGCCGCGCCGGCAGGCGCCCTGCGCAACGTTTCCGGCACCAACACCCTCACGGGTGCCATCACCCTTGCCTCCGCTAGCACCATCCAGAGTGACGCCGGCACCTTGACCCTCACCGGCGGCGTCACCGGAGCCACCTTCGGCCTCACTTTTGCGGGCGCCGGCAACGTCACCCAAACCGGCGTCATCGGCACCACCAGCGGCACGATCACGAAGACTGGCACCGGCTACGTCACCCTCTCAGGGAACAATACCTACACCGGCGCGACCACCATTGGCAACGGCACCTTGGAGATCCAAAATAATGGCGGCCTCGGCACCACCGGCAGCAACACCACTGTCTCCACCGGCGCCACACTCGCTCTGTCTAACAACATCACCAGCGCCGAACCCCTCGTTCTCAACAGCACTGGCGTCGGCGGCAACGGCGCCATCCGCAACCTCTCCGGCACCAACACCCTCACCGGCACCATTAATCTCAACACCGCCGCCTACATCGGCGTCGACGCCTCGTCCACGTTGCGCGCCACCGGTGTCATTTCCCAAACCGGCGGAGCCAAAGATCTCACCAAAGTCGGCGCCGGCACGCTCATCCTCTCCGGCACCAACACCTACACCGGCACCACCGCCGTCAATGCCGGCACCCTCGAGATCACCAATGCCGCCTCCCTCGGCACCGGCGCTGGCGTCACGACCGTCGCCGATGGCTCCTCTCTCCGTGTCAACGGCACCGGTCTTAACGTGGCCGAAGTCGTCACCCTCGCCGGCTCCGGCGTCAGCAACCTCGGCGCCCTCCAAAGCAGCGGCGGCAGCAACACCTGGTCCGGTAATCTCACCATGACCGCCGACTCCGCCATCGGCGTCGACGGCGCGGCCAACACCCTCCTTGCCACCGGCACCCTCGCCAGCAGCGGCGGCGCCTTCAACCTCACCAAGGTCGGCAACGGCACCCTCACCCTCTCCGGCACCAATAGCTACACCGGCACCACGACCGTTCGCGACGGCACTATCGCTGTCCGCTCGAACGCTCCCGTCGGCGGCAACGGCTCCCTCGGCAATTCCAGCAGCACCGTCCAGATCGGCGACGTCGGCACCGCCGCCGCTAACAACCTCGGCCTCCTCATCGGCACCACCGCTGGCGGCACCTCGATCGACCGCGCGATCAGCGTAAACAATTTCAACACCTCCGGCACCACCACCCTCGGCGGCACCAACACCTCCGGCACCAACTCCTTCACCGGCAATATCGGTCTCGGTAAAGACACCCAGCTCACCTCCTCCACCGGCGGCACCGTCGCCTTCACCGGCGACCTTTCCGGCTCCGGCGCGATCACCGCCAACGGCACCGGCACCGTCGTCCTCAGCGGCAACAACACCCTCACCGGCTCCGCCACCGTCAACAGCGGCGCCACCCTCGTCGCCGCCTCCAACAACGCCCTCGGCGGCACCACCGGCGCCACCACGGTCAACAGCGGCGGCACCCTCGGCCTGCAAGGCGGCATCACTATTCCCGCCGCCGAATCCATCACGATTTCCGGCACCGGCGTCGGCGGCACCATCGGCGCCCTCCGCAACGTCTCCGGTGACAACACCGTCTCCGGCAACATCACCCTCGCCGCCAGCAGCAGCATCGGTTCCGCCGCCGGCACCGGCACCCTCACCGGCGTGATCTCCGGCACCGGCTTCAGCCTCACCAAAGTCGGCACCGGCGACATCGTCCTCGGCGGCACTTCCGCCAACACCTACACCGGCGGCACCACCGTCAGCGCCGGCACGCTCACTCTCAATAAAACCGCCGGCCTCGATGCCACCGGCGCCTCCGGCACGATCACCGTCAACAGCACCGGCACCGTCGCCCTCGGCGCCGATAACCAGATCAACGACTCCATCACCCTCGCCCTGAACGGCGGCACCTTCCGCACCAACAACAACAGCGATACCCTCGGCAACCTCTCCCTGCTCGCCTCCTCCAATATCAACTTCAGCAACGGCGACTCGTCCGTCCTCACCTTCACCAACGCCGCCCGCACCGCCGGCGTCCTCAACATCGACGATTGGAACGGCATTCCCACGGTCGGCGGCGGCGGCAGCCAACTCGTCTTCACCAACGCCGGCACCGGCTTCGGCGCCTCCGACATCGCCTTCACCGGCTTTGGCTCCGGCTGGACCCGTCTCGGCACTGGCGAAATCGTCCCGATCGTCACCGGCGGCGCTTCCTACACATGGAATGTCAACGCTGCCGGCGCCTTGAACACCGCTGGCAACTGGACCGTCAACAGCGGCTCCTTCCTCGCCAACGGTGCCGCCAACGACACCGCGATTTTCGGCAACGGTCTCCTCAGCGCCGCACGCGCCGTCGACGCCACCGGCGGCCGCACCCTCGGCTACCTCGCCTTCAGCGGCTCCAGTGGAAACAATTTCACGATCAACAACAGCACCCTCACCCTCGACGTCACCGCCGGCAACGCCCAGATCCAAGTCGACGATTCTGCCGCCCCCACGATCAATTCGGCCCTGCTGCTCAATAAAAACCTGAACATCTCTAGCAGCTCCACCGGCACCCTGACCCTCAACGGCGGCATCACCGGTTCTGCTGCCGGCAAGAACCTCACCGTCAACGGCTCCGGCACCGTCGACATCAACGGCGTGATCGGCACCAACATCGGCACCCTCACCAAGTCCGGCGCCAGCACCCTCATCCTCGGCGGTGCCAATACCTATACCGGCGTCACCACCGTCAATAACGGCACCCTCCAACTCGACGTCAGCGCCCCCTCCGGCGCCGCCGGCGCCCTCGGCAACGCCAGCTCCGCCGTCCTCCTCGGCTCCGCCGCCTCCCCCGTCAACGCCACCATCTCCCTTCTCACCAACGGCTCCGGCGTGAACGTCGGCCGCGACATCACCGTCGGCAACTTCGGTTCCTCCACCACCATCGGCGGCCTCAATACCACCGGCACCAGCACCTTCTCCGGCAACATCGCCCTCGGCAAAGCCACCAATCTCACCGCCGCCACCGGTGGCACCGTCGACTTCACCGGACTCCTCAGCGGCACCGGCGCTGTCACCAAGACCGGCGCCGGCACCGTGACCATCGGCGGCGGCGGCAACAGCACCTGGACCGGCAACCTCGATATCCAGGCCGGCACCCTCGCCCTGAACAAGACCGCCAACTTCGATATCCTCGGTGCCACCCAAGGTGCCATCGGCGACCTCGCCGCTGTCACCCTCTCCGGCGCCACCGCCGTCCTCTCCGTCGGCGGCCCCGCCGGCCAAACCCTCGAAGAGATCGGCTCCCTCTCCGGCGTCGCCGGCTCCAACGTCAACGTCGCCCAGGCCACCCCGTTCACCCTCTACACCGGCAACAACTCGCTCACGACCACCTTCGCCGGCACCCTCACCGACACCGGTGGCAACCTCTCGATCGTCAAGCAGGGCACCGGCACCATGACCCTCTCCGGCGCCAACACCTACGACGGCACCACCAGCGTCAACGTCGGCATCCTCGTCGCGGCCAACAATACCGCCCTCGGCAGCTCCGCCGGCAACACCACCGTTCTCGGTAACGCCACCCTCGGCCTCCAGGGCGGCATCACCATCACCGGCGAGCAGCTCAACCTCACCGCCATCACCAGCCCCAACGTCGCCAGCCTCGCGAATCTCTCCGGCACCAACACCTTCGCCGGCAACATCTCCATGACCGGCGCCGTCGCTGCCGATCAGGTGAAGTTCGACGCCGCCGGCGGCTCGCAGCTCACCATCAGCGGCGTCATCTCCGAAGCCACCAACACCAAAGTCTTCGCCAAGACCGGTGCCGGCACCATCGTCCTCTCCGGCGCCAACACTTACACCGGCAATACCCTCGTCGCCGGCGGCACCCTCGTCGTCGCCAACAACGGCGCCCTCGGCACCACCGCCGCCGGCACCACGGTCAACATCGGCGCCACCCTCGGCGTGCAGAACAACGTCACCGTCGCCTCCGGCGAGACCTACACGCTCAACGGCACCACCAATCCCCCGTCCGCCCCCAGCCTGAAGAACATCTCCGGCACCAACACCCTCGAAGGCGCCATCAGCCTCTCCGGCGGCATTAACACCGGCGTCGCCATCGATTCCAACGCCGGCACCCTTGTCCTCAACGGCGCGATCACCCAAGTCTCCAACCCCAATTTCGTCATCAAGACCGGCTCCGGCGACCTCACCCTCGGCGGCACCGCGGCCAACACCTTCACCGGTGGCCTCACCATCAACGACGGTAAAGTCATCGCCACCAAGACCCCCGGCTTCAACGCCACCGGCTCCGGCCTCGTCAACATCGGTGACGGCATCGGCGCCGCCGCCTCCGCCACCCTCCAGCTCAACGCCGGCAACCAGATCGCCAATACCTCCGCCGTCTTCATCAACACCGACGGCAAACTCGATATCCTGACCAGCTCCGACACCATCGGCGCCCTCACCATGGCCGGCGGCTCCGTCACCGGCGGCGGCATTCTCACTCTCGGCGGCAACCTCACCTTTACCGGCGTCGGCGCCAACGTCGCCAGCGTCACCACCAACGTCGACCTCGGCACCACCGGCACCCGCATCTTCCAGATCGGCAACAACGGCTCCAATGCCGACGTCGACACCACCATCACCGGCGTGATCTCCGGCGGCACCGGCTCCTTCAACAAGACCGACCTTGGCGTCCTCGAACTCGCCGGCACCACCAGCAACACCTTCACCGGCGGCTTCCAAGTCTCCGACGGCACCGTCATCCTCAACAAGACCTCCGGCTCCGAGACCACCGGCGGCGGCAACGCCGTCACCGTCGGCGACAACATCAACGCCGCCGGCACCGCCATCCTGAAGCTCGGCCAAAACAGCCAGATCAAGGACACCGCCACCGTCACCGTTAACTCCGACGGCCGCTTCGATCTCAACGGCCTCACCGAGACCATCGGCGCCATCGCCGGCACAGGCAATATCGAGACCCGCGCCGGCACCCTCACCATCAAGGGCACCGCCTCCACCAGCACCTTCAGCGGCACGCTCACCGACTCCACCGGTGTCGTCGGCGTCGAGACCGGCATCCCCGGCTTCACCAACGGCTTCGTCACCACCGTCGGCTCCGGCCGCGTCATCCTCGATATGGACACCGATGGCAACGGCACCATGGGCGTCCCCAGCGGTTCGATGACTTTCAATTCCAACATCGCCTACGCCGGCACCCTCGAGCTCAAGAGCGGCACGCTCTTCATGCCCGGCGTGCAGATCACCGTCGGCACCCTCGAAATCACCGGCAACACCATCCTCGATTTCGGCAACAGCGCCGCCTCCATCCTCAACGCCACCAACATCCGCATGGCCCCCGGCGCCTCCCTCACGATCACGAATTGGGTGAACAACGTGGATTTCTTCTTCGCCCAAAACTGGCTCGCCGGCACCACCGTCCCCACCCTCGGCCAACGCGGCGTCGGCGACGAACTTCAGATCACCTTCAACGGCTTCAGCAACACCCAGACCGCTTGGCTCGACTACCAAGGCGCCAAGCACGAGATCACGCCCGCCCCCGAGCCGTCCACCTACGGCGCGATCTTCATGGCCGCCGCCCTCGGCTTCCTCGGCTACCGCCGCTGGCGCAAGTCCACGACCGCCGCGAAAGCCGCCTAAATTTCTGCGCCTTAGGCGCAGCATTACGCCACAGAATAAAGGGCCGCCTCTCACCGGGCGGCCCTTTTCCGTTCTGTCCAACCACCCGCGCCCCTCCTATTTCTCCCGCCGCCATGCCTCCGTTTGTCTCCTCGTCCCTGCGTCCCCGCCTCGCCGCCATCGACCTCGACGGCACCCTCCTCGGCCCCGATCACACGATCAGCCCCGCCAACGCCGCCGCCGTGGCCCGCCTCCAAGCCGCGGGCGTCGAGGTCGTCCTCGCCTCCGGCCGCCATCACGACGCCATGCACACCTTCGCCCGCGCCCTCCCCGGCGTGCGCTGGATCGTCTCCGTCCAAGGCGCCGAAACCGCCAACGTCGACCGCACCCACCTCCTCCAGCAATCGTTCCTCGACCCCGCCGCCCTCCTCGAAGTCCTCGCCCTCGGCCAACGCCTCGCCGTCCCCGCGCTCGTTTACGGCCACGCCGGTATCATCACCGAGAACCAGGCCGCCGTTGATTGTTACGCCCGCCACCTCGGCTACCGCCCGCGCCTCGTTTCCCCCGCCGAATTCACCGCCACGCCCGCCTTCAAAGTCGTCTGGGTCGGCGAACCCGACCACCTTGCGGCCCTCGCCGCCGATCCCCGCATCGCCGCCATGCCCACGGAGAAAATTCGCTCCCATCGCCACCTCTTCGAATTTATCCAGCCCGGCGTCACCAAAGCCACCGGCCTCGCCGCCCTCGCCGCCCACCTCGGCATCAGCCCCGCCGAAACGCTCGGCTTCGGCGATGCCGACAACGATGTCCCTATGTTCGCCTGGGTCGGCACCTCCATCGCCATGCCCCATGGCTGGCCCGCCGCCCTCGCCCGCGCCACCCTCGTCGCCCCCGCCGGCCCACCCGAGACCGCCTTCGCCCGCGGCGTCGCCACCCTCTTCGCCACCTGATCGCCCCCGTGCCCACCACCCCATGAGCCCTCCCCGCCTCATCGCCCTTCTCGCCGCCCTCCTCGCGCCCGTCGCCGCCGCTCCGCTCCCCTTCGCTCTCGCCGAAACCGGCGTCACCCTCGGACCGCTCAACGGCGTCGCCTTCGGCAACGGCACCTTCGTCGTCAGCACCGCCACCGCCGCCAACCTCCGCGTCTTCACCTCGCCCGACGGCACCACGTGGCACGAGACCCTCGTCCGTCCCCAGTCCACCAACGCCGCCAACAGCCCCGTCCGCTTCGTCAACGGCCGCTTCCTCCTCAACGACGTCACCGTCGTGGGCAACGTCGTCACGTCCAATTTCCGCACCTCCACCGACGGCGTCACGTGGACCAACACCACGACCGCCGGCGCTCCTGGCCAGATCGTCAATGACGCCGCCGGCGACGGCACCCGGCTCATCGCGGGCGGCGGGACTACTTCCACCGCTTACCTCGTCACCTCCCCCAACTCCGGCACCACGTGGACCAATCTCCCGCCCCTCGGCGGCCTCGGCCGCTGGACGTCCGTCGTCCACGGCGGCGGTCGTTGGTTTATCGCCGGCGCCTTCACCGTCGGCTTCGAAACGCGCACCCGCCTCTACACCAGCACCGACGGCCTCGCCTTCACCGAATCCACCGCCGCTCCCTCGCCCGTCTCTGTCGCCTACGGAGCTGGCCGCTGGCTCGTCGTCGGCGCCGGCGGCACCACCGGCTACACGTCCACCGATGGCCTCGCGTTCACCGCGACCTCTTACGCCGCCGACTCCACGTTCTCCACCACCCCCAATTCCGTCCGCTACCTGAACGATCGCTTCATCTCCCTCCTCACCCCGAAGCGCTACCTCCACTCCACCGACGGCCGCACGTGGAGCGACCTCGAGGCCGCCTTCCCGGCCGCCGCCGAGCTCACCGGCCCCGTCGACCTCGCGTATGGGAATGGCCGTTACGTCGTCGTCACCGCCCCCGCCCGCCTCGGCTCCGCCAGTTCGATCTACGTCGCCGATGCCTCCATCGCCAGCACCGCCGGCCGCCTGATCAACCTCTCCGTCCTCACCGATCTCACCTCCCCCGGCGACACGTTTACCCTCGGCTACGTCGTCGGCGGCCCCGGCACCGTCGGCGAGAAACCCGTCGTCCTCCGCGCCGCCGGCCCGTCCCTCGGTGCCCTCGGCGTCCCCGACACTCTCGCCGATCCGCGCCTCGCCCTCTTCGCCGGCTCCACACCCACCGGTGAAAACGACAACTGGGGCGGCACCGCCGATCTCACCGCCGCCCTCGCCCGCGTCGGCGCTTTCGCCTACGCCTCGCCCACTTCCCTCGACGCCGCCGTCGCCACCACCCTCGCCACCCGCGACAACTCCGTCCAAATCTCCGCCACCGACCGCGGCACCGGCAAAGTCATCGCCGAAATCTACGACGCCACCCCCACCGCCACGTTCACGACCACCACCCCGCGCCTCCTCAACGTATCCGTGCGCAAACACCTCGGCGCCGGCCTCACCGCCGGCTTCGTCCTCGGCGGCACTTCGCCGACGCGTGTCCTCATCCGCGCCGTCGGCCCCGGTCTCGCCGCCTTCGGCGTTCCCGACACCGTCGCCGATCCCCAGCTCACCCTCTTCAACTCCGCCTCCACCCGCATCGATTCCAACGACAACTGGTCCGGCACCCCCGCCCTCACCGCCGCGTTCGCCGCCGTCGGCGCCTTCGCCCTCCCGTCCGCCACGTCCCGCGACGCCGCCCTCATCACGACCCTCGCTCCCGGCAACTACACCGTCGAAATTTCCGCTTCCGCCACTTCAACTTCAACTCCCGGACTTCCCGCTAACGCTGCCGCAGCGTCGGGCACCGCCCTCGTCGAAATCTACGAAGTCCCCTGACGCACCGTCGCGCGTCCCTGCCAGCGTCCGCCGCCCCTGCCCCACCGTTCCACCCATGCCCCTGCGACCACACTTTCGCCGCATCCCCCGCTTCGCCCACTGCGCCGTCGCCGTTCTCGCCGTCCTCTCCTTCGCCCCACTCCTCCGCGCGCAATCCGCGTGGACCGTTACCCGCATCAATCTCCCCGGCGTCAACTTCGTCCAATCCGTCGCCTTCGGTAACGGCCGTTTCCTCGCCTCCCTCGGTGGCACCGCCGGCTCGCCTTCCGTCGCTTGGAGCACCGACGGCCTCACCTGGCAGGGCTCCGCCGAATTCACGGGCCGCCAGGGCACCGTGATCTTCTTCGGCGGCTACTTTTACCACGCCGTCGACAACGGCGTCTGGCGCAGCACCGACGGCGAGCGCTGGCAGTCCGTCGCCACCGCCGCCGCCGCCAACACCAATCTCCGCTACGCCGCCACCGACGGCCGCGGCCTCGTCTTCGGCTCCGGCAACACCCGCGTCACGTCGCTCTTCACTTCTCCCGACCTCCTCACGTGGCGCGAGACCACCCCGGTCCCCGGTGCGACCGCGCCCAATTTTAACCCCGCCACCAGCGGCCTCGCCGCCTTTGCCCGCCGCTACTACGTTCTCACCTTCGCCCAAGTCCCCGGCGGCTCGCGCACGTTCGCCGATAGCACCGTCGACGGTCTCTCCTGGAGCAACGTCCCCGCGCTCGATTCCGCCACCTATATCGCCAGCGGCAACGGCCGCCTGCTCGCCGTCATGTTTCAACCCACCGGCGCCTTCATCCGCTCCACCGTCGACGGCACCACCTTCACCGATTTCCCGTTCGAAGCCATTCTTACCAACGGCGGTCGCCTGGGCTTTGCCGGCGGTCGCTTCTTTTTACTCGGCTCCCTCTTCGCCTCGATCGACGGTCGCAACTGGGCCGCCCTCGCCAGCGCCACCGTGCCCCGCAATTCCCAGATGAACGACATCGCGTATGGGAATGGCCGCTACGTCGCCGTCGGCTACGGCCCCGGCCCGTCCGCCACCACGGACCTCGTCGCCGTCCTCGCCGCCTCCGCTCCACCCGTCATCGCCACCGGCCCGCTCGACCGCACCGTCGCCGAAGGCGCCGGCACCACCTTTGCCGTCACCATCGAAAACCCCGATCTCGCCACCACATTCCTCTGGCGACGCGAAGGCACCCTCCTCCCCGGCGCCACCTCCGCCACCTACACGATCCCATCCGTAAAACTCGCCGACACCGGCCGCTACACCGTCGAAATCCGCAATTCCCTCGGCTCCGTTTCCAGCGATCCCGCGATCCTCACCGTCGTCCCCGCCGCCCAAGCCGGCCGCCTCGTCAATCTCTCCGTCCTCACCGCCCTCGACCCACCCGACTCCACGCTCACCGTCGGCTTCGTCGTCGGCGGCGCCGGCACGGCCGGCCCCAAATCCGTCCTCGTTCGCGCTGCCGGCCCGTCGCTCGCCAGCTTCGGCGTCGCGAACCCGCTCGCCGACCCGAAACTCGCCCTCCTCTCCCCCGGCCCGGTCGCCTCTGAAAACGACAACTGGGGCGGCTCCCCCGCACTCTCCGCGATTTTCGCCCAAGTCGGCGCCTTCGCCTTCCTCGCCCCTTCCTCGCCGGACGCCGCGCTCTCCGCCGTCGTCGCCCGCGGCGACAGCAGCATGAAAATTTCCTCCGCCACTCCCACCGCCGGCTCCGTGATCGCCGAAGTCTACGACGCCACCGCGCCCGACATTTTCAGCGCCACCACCCCACGCCTCGTCAACGTCTCCGTCCTCAAGCCACTCCCCGCCGGCGGCACGCTCAGCGCCGGCTTCGTCATCAGCGGCGCCACCCCGTGCACCGTCCTGATCCGCGTTATCGGCCCCGCCCTCGCCTCCTTCGGTGTTGCCGGCTCACTCGCCGACCCGCGCCTCACCCTCTACCGCAGCGGCGTCGCCGCCGCCATCGGCGACAACGAAAACTGGGCCGGCACCCCGGCCCTCGCCGACGCCTTCCTGCGCGTGGGCGCCTTCGCCCTGTCTCCAAATTCCCGAGACGCCGCCCTGCTCACCACGCTTCCTCCCGGCAACTACACCGTGCAAGCCGCCGCTTCCGCCACTTCAACTTCAACTCCAGGACTTCCCGCTAACGCTGCCGCAGCGTCGGGCACCGCCCTCGTCGAAATCTACGAAGTCCCCTGATCGAGGTGGAGCGCGTTGACCCAACGCGCTTTCCCCGCCCAACGCCCCGCCCGCCGACTCTCCAACCGAGCGGCGTTTTCCCAACCGCCGAATCGCGCCCATCCCCCAGCGCCCCGCCCCGCGTCCCCACGCCACATCCCGCCCCCGCGCTTTGCCGATCAGGCGAAGCCCGCCCACCCCCGCACCACCCCCACGCCTCCGAAAAATTAGCGACGATGAGCGGTTCCACGCCCCGCCCCCAACCACGCCGTCCGCACTACGGCCGCGTCATGCAATGCAAAAGATTCGCTCGCGCACTGTCCGAGACGTGGCTGGCAGCCGCCGCGGCCGCGATTGCCGCCGCCGAGGAAGCCTTTGCCGCCGCCGCCGCTCTGACCGCGAGCGTTATGGCTTCCGTGGCGGCTTTGTCGGCGGCTTCCGCCACGACTCGGGCGACCTCCACCACATCGGCCGCTACCTTGGCGGCGAGTTTTTTGGCGGTCGTGGCTGCCTGGTCCGCGGCCTCGGCGACTACCCGCGCGACTTCGACCACATCGGCGGCCACTTTCCCAGCCAGCTTACTCGCCTCCGCTGCAGCTCGGTCGGCGGCCTCGGAGGTGATTTTCGCGGCTACGAGGACTTCGTCGGCCGCTTCAGCCGCGCGCTTGGCCGCTTGGGCCGCGGCCACGATGGCTGTATGGAGCTCCGCGGCATAGGTGTAGTTCAATTGAGCATTCAGCGCTTCGTTGTTCATGGGATTCCTCTTCACTGGATTGACCGACGCACGTGGACCATCCGCCTCTTCTTGGAAGTTAGCGATCAAAGTAAAAAACTCCCGAACCCTACTGTTAACACCCCATAGCAGCCCGCTCCGTTCTCCCGTAGTTTCCCCCTATGGACTGGCCGCCTTTGCCCTCAACTTCCGCGGTTCCTTGGACGGAAACGGATCTCACCACCGCCGCGCCCACCTCCCCATCCGCCGACGGCCCCGCTGCCCCTTCCGCGCCCAGCCAAAGCGAAATCCGCGACTTCGCCTACGATCTCTATCAGCGGAGCGGCTGCCTGCCCGGCCGTGATCTCGCCAACTGGTTATCCGCCAGCGAACGCCTCTCCGCGCTTCTCCCTCCTCCGGTCCTTGCGACCGAATCCCCCGCGCCCGACCCGACCCGCTTCATCCCCGAGCCCCACGCCCTGGGCGACCAAGCCGGCCGCGCCGCCTACTTGCCCGGCGCCGGATCATCGTCCGCTCCCTTCTCGCCGACCGTGCTCGCCGCGGAGCCCGCGCTGCCCACGTCTTTTTGAACACCAAACTCGCCGCACCGTCACTGCTCCTCCCGCGCATCGCCCGTCACCACCGCCCTCACCCACTCGTTCGTCTGACTACGCCCGTTCTCGTCGTCGCCTTCGCCCTCTCCCTCGGGCCGCTCGCGGCATCCGCCCGCGCCCAAGTCGCCACTTGGAACAACACCGGCGGCACCGTCGATTTCAACACCGCCACCAACTGGTCCGCCAACACCCTCCCCGGCACCTCCTCCATCGCCACCTTCGCCACCGCCGCCTCCGTCCAGCCCAACGTGAGCGCGAGCCTCGCCGTCTCCGGTCTCGATTTTTCCACTACAGCCAGCGGCGGCTACGTCCTCTCCGCGACCAACGGTGCCGCCCTCACCCTCCTCTCGACCGCCACCGGCTCCACCGGCGCGCTCCACACCGCGAGCACCGGCAGCGCCAACCAGATCACCGCGCCCCTCTTCCTCGGCGCGGCCTCCGGCGCGACCCAGACCATCACCCAATCCGGCACCGGCGGCCTCCTCCTCGACAGTGTCATCGGCAGCACCGCCGGCGTCACCGTGAGTTTCTCCGCCACCGGCAACATCAATATTTTTCACGCCAACACCTACTCCGGCCCCACCACGATCAGCGGCGCCGGCAACGTCGTCGCCACCACCATCGGCAACTCCGGCACGGCCGGCAATCTCGGCGCCGGCAGCACGATCAACCTCGGTCTCGGCTCCGCTTCCGGTTCGCTGCTCTACGGCGGCAACGCCGGTGAGACCACCAATCGCACGATCAATCTCAACGCCAACGGCGCCGGCGCCACGATCAACCGCCTCGGCTCCGGCGCGCTTATCTTCTCCTCCGATTTCACCGCCACCGGCACGGGCAGCAAAACGCTCACCCTCACCGGCTCCAGCACCGGCGCCAACGCGATCCAGGGCGCCCTCGTCGATGGCAACGGCACCACTTCCCTTGCGAAAACCGGCACCGGCACCTGGGCGCTCTCCGGCGCCAACACCTACACCGGCACCACCACCGTGTTCGCCGGCACTCTCGCCGTCACCTCGCTCGCCAACGGCGGCACCCCCAGCGCCGTCGGCGCCTCGTCCAACGCCGCCGCCAATCTCGAAATCCTCCTCGGCGGCACGCTCAAATACACCGGCGCCGCCGCCAGCACCGACCGCCTCTTCACCGTCGCCGGCGGCAGCGGCACCCTCGACGCCTCCGGCTCCGGCCCGCTCCACTTCACCAATACCGGCAATATCGCCTTCAGCGGCGGCGCCCGCACCCTCACGCTCACCGGCACCAACACCGGCGCCAATACCCTCGCCGCCGCCCTCGCCGACCTCGGCGCCACCACCGCCCTCACCAAAAACGGCGCCGGCACCTGGCTCCTCACCGGCACCCACACCTACACCGGCGCCACCACGCTCAACGCCGGCACGCTCTCGCTCCTCGGCTCGCTCGCCGGCACCGCGATCACCGTCCACCCCGGCGCCACCTTCTCCGGCAGCGGCACCGCCACCGGCAGCCTCACACTCCACAGCGGCGGCCTCCTCGCCCCCGGCAACGGCCTCGGTTCGCTCGCCGTCGGTGGGTTCAACTGGAACGGCGGCGGCCTCCTCAATTTCGAACTCGGCACCGGCAACGCCTCCGACCGCCTCAACATCGCCGGCGCCCTCGCCAAAGGCGGCAGCGGCTTCGTCTTCGATTTCCTCACCGGCGGCACCGCTGCCAACACCTACACCCTCCTGAATTTCGGCTCCACGACCGGCGGCTTCACCGTCGCCGATTTCAGCTACACGAATCTCGCCCCCGGCCTCACCGGCGCCTTCACCCTCCATGCCGGCAGCCTCGATTTCACGACCTCCGCCATCCCCGAGCCCTCCACCTCCGCCGCCCTCCTCGCCGCCGCCGCCCTCCTCGGCACCGTCCTCCATCGCCGCCGCGCCGACCAAAAACACCAACCTTCGACCACCGGTCCCGCAGTCCGGTAGCCGCGTCGGTTACGACGCGGTCCCCAATTCCCCACCGCCTCCAACTCCCCCGCCAACGCCCGACCTCCGCTCCACTAATACTCACCGCCCCCACCCGCACCGCCGGCGGCTTTCTCGGTCTGCCTTGTCCTATGAAGAGCATGTCCCGTCTCCCGCCCTCCCAGCCCTCACCGCTCCGCTCTCTCTTCCGCTTCGCCTTCCTCGCCCTCGTCCTCGCGCCCGCCGTCCTCACCACAGCCCTACACGCCCAATCCACCTGGACCGCCATCCCCGCCCCCTCCGCACAAAATCTCTGGAGCGTCGCCCACCGACCCGCCACCACCGCTAACCCTCCCGCTTCCACTACCGCCCCGCTCTTCGTCGCCGTCGGCGAATCCGGCACGATCCTCACCTCCCCCGACGGCCTCGCCTGGACCGCCCGCGTCAGCGGCACCACGCGCTGGCTCACCAGCGTCACCTACGTCACCGGCCAATTCATCGCCGTCGGCGAAGCCGCCACCGTCCTCGCCTCGCCCGACGGCATCACCTGGATTCCCCGCACCGTCACCACCAACCCGAACGCCCCGCGCCTCAACGCCCTCACCTACGGCAACGGCACTTACCTCGCCGTCGCCGAAGACGGCTCGTCCTACACTTCGCCCGACACCCTGACCTGGCGGTCCGAGGCCAATCGCCTCCCGCGCGCCCGCGGCCTCGTCTTCGCCTACGGCCACTTCGTCGTCACCGGCGAAGCCGGCTCCGTCTCCACCAGTCTCAACGCCAGCAGCTTCACCTCCCGCGGAACCACGACCTCCGCCTTTCTCGAAAGCGTCGCCTACGCCCGCCGCACCTTCGTCGCCGTCGGCGCCCGCGGTCTCGTCCTCACTTCACCCTCCGCCGAACGCTGGATCGCCCGCCCCCTTCCCGCCTCCGCCGCCTCCACCTATCTCCGCGGCGTCGCTTTCTTTAACCACCACTTCATCGCCGTCGGCGAAGCCGGCACCGTCCTCACCTCGCCCGACGCATTCACCTGGACGCCTCGCACCCTCTCCTCTCCCGCCACGCCACTCTTCACCGCCATCGCCGCCAGCGACACCGTTGCGCTCACCGTCGGCCACGCCGGCGCGATCTACCGCTCCACCGTCTCGCCTGCCGCCGTCGCGATTGTCACGCCACCGCAAGATCTCACCGAAGCTGTCGGCGCCCACGTCCTGCTCTCCGTCGTCGCCACCGGCCCCGGCCCCCTCGCCTACCAATGGTCCTTCAACGGCCAGCCCCTCGCCGCCCCGCATGCCAATTCCGACACGCTCCTCCTCACCCACGTCCAACTCGCCCACGCCGGCCGCTACACCGTCACCGTCACCTCCGCCACCGGAGCCTCCACGCCCCCTGCCACCGCCTCCGCCGCGCTCACCGTCATCCCCGCCTTCGCCGCGCCGAGCCCGCTCCTCGATCCCACCTTCGTCGTCACCCCCGCCCTCACCAGCGCGCCCACGACCGCCCTCGAGCAACCCGACGGCAAAGTTCTCCTCGGCGGCAACTTCGTCTTCCTCGTCAACGGCACCGGCCAGACCGGCCTCGCCCGCCTCAACCTCGACGGCTCACTCGACCCCGCCTTCGACGCCGGCACCGGCATCTCCGGCAGCAATGCCAACGTCAACGCCCTCGCCCTCCAGTCCGATGGAAAGATTCTCGTCGGCGGCACGTTCGCCTCCGTCGCCGGCACGCCGCACGTCAACCTCGCCCGCCTCTTCGCCAACGGCTCGCTCGATCCGTCGTTCACTCCGCCCCCGTCCCTCTCAACCACGCCCGTCGTTCAAATCGTCGTGCAGGCCGATGGAAAAATTCTCATGATCAACCAAGCCGGCGGCCTCGTGCGTCTCAACGCCGACGGTTCTCTCGACAACACCTTCACGCCTCCCGCCGCCTCGTCTCCCGTCACCCGCGCCGCGGTTACTTCGGAGGGAAAAATTCTTGTCGGTGGCGGTTTCCTCGAAACGGGCACCACGGTCCGACAGCTCAACGCCGATGGCACCATCGACCCTTCCTTCACCCCGGCCAAGAGTAGCCAGGCGGGCGTGGAGACCATCCGGGTCCTGCCCGACGGGCGTTTCATCGTCCTCGCCCACTACTTCGAAAGCTGGTCCTACGCGCGGTTCAACGCCGATGGCACGCCCGACCCCACCTACCTCGCGCAGGGGTCGTTTATTCTCCGCGGTTCTGCGGCCCTCGCGGTGGATGCCGAGGGTCGCGTCACCCTCAACACCACCGGAATTACCTCGGGTGGCTCGCCCCTCGGAAGCTTCCGACGCTTCAAACCGGACGGGACTCCCGACTCCACTCTCCGCCTCTCCCCCTCGCAGAGTTCTGGTCTTCCCCTTACGGCCATTGTTCCGCTGGCCAGTGGTAAACTCCTCCTTCTTGGGTTCTTTTCGTCGATCGACGGAGCCCCCCGTCCCTACTTGGCCCGCACCGTCGCCGCCAACGCCCCGCTCCTGAACTCGCCAATCATCGCCCAGACCTCGCCCCAGATTGTGCGCGTGGTCGCCGGTGATCCCGTCACGCTCAACGTCATCGCCGCGGGTTCCCAGCCCTTCACCACCACATGGAATTCCGCCAACTCGCCCCCCGGCAACGCCTCCGCCGACGGCACAAGTTACACGATCCCTAACCCCCAATCCAACGGCCTCTACTTCGCCACGATCTCCAACCCCGCCGGCTCCCTCGCGAGCCCCGCCTTTCTCGTCCTCGTCGAACCCGCCGCGCCCAGCATCGCCCGCGCCCCCGCCAGCCTCTCCGTAAATTTCGGTCGCACCGCCGTCTTCACCGTCGATGCCCGCGGCTCCGACCCGCGCAACTACCAGTGGTTTTTCAACAACTCTCCCATCAGCCCCAACACCCCCACGCTCACCATCCCCAACGTCACCGCCGCCCACGCCGGCACCTACACCCTCGTCATCCGCAACGCCCTCGGCACCGTCACCACCGCGCCCGCCCGCCTCACCGTCGACGACACCTCGCGCCTCGCCAATCTCGCCACGCGCGGCTCCGTCGGCCTCGGCGAAAACGTCCTCACCACCGGCTTTGTCCTCCGCGGCCCCGTCCCGCGCACGCTGCTAATCCGCGGTATCGGCCCCGGCCTTACGCCCTTCGGCGTCACCGGCACGATCCCCAATCCCTCGCTCACCCTCTTCGATTCCACCGGCAACAAGCTCGCCGAAAACGACGATTGGAACGCCGCCGGCTCCGGAGCCACCGCCGCACTCTTTCAATCCTACGGCGCCTTCGCCCTCGCCCCCGGCAGCGCCGACGCCGCCCTCGTCCGCACCCTCGCCCCCGGCGCCTACACCGTCCAGATCTCCGCTTCGACCACTTCAACTTCAACTCCCGAACTTCCCGCTGACGCTGCCGCAGCGTCTGGCCTCGCCCTCGCCGAGATCTACGAAGCCGACACCTTGCCCACGCGCCTCGTTAACCTCTCCTCCCGCCTCCTCGTCGGTGAAGGTGCGTCCGTCGCGATCCCCGGCGTCGTCATCGCCGGCACCGTCCCGCGCCAACTCCTCATCCGCGCCATCGGCCCCGCCCTCGCTACCTTCGGCGTCACCGGCTTCCTCGCCGACCCCACCCTCACCCTCACCACCGCCGACGGCACCGTCATCGCCACCAACGACAATTGGTCCACCAACCCGAACGCCGCCGCCCTCGCCGCCACCACCGCCACGGTCGGCGCCTTCGCCCTGTCTCCAAATTCCCGTGACGCCGCTCTCCTCGTCACGGTCCCGCCCGGCAACTACACCGCCCAAATTTCCGCCTCCGCCACTTCAACTTCAACGCCCGGACTTCCCGCCAACGCCGCCGCAGCGTCGGGCCTCGCCCTCGTCGAAATCTACGAAGTCCCCTGATCGAGGTGGAGCGCGTTGACCCAACGCGCTTTCAGTCTTCCCAGCAGCCCGCCCTCCACCGCGCACCGCGCCCGCGTCTCACCGCGGCAATTCGGCTTCCTCCGCAACCACGTCATCGGCCGGAAGTGACGCCCTCTCGCGCCCATCACGTCCCCGGTGCAAAGTCGTCTTCGGTGCCCGCCTGCACGTGATACGCGCCCGTGCGCGTGCCGCCGCTGCGCGCGTTGAAGAGTTCGATCACCCGTGTGAGTTCAGTCAGTCGCAGACGACCGTCACGGTTCGTGTCGGCGGAGTGGTGGCGGGTGAGCACGGCCGTCGAATTCGCCACATCGGTCACGAAACCATCTTCCGTCGCGATCGTCGCCACCAGGTAGCGGCCCGTGCGCAACGTGCCGGTGCGGGCGTTGTAGAGATCGATTACCCGGGTCAATTCCGCGAGTGAGATTTGCCCGTTGCCGTCGGTGTCGGCGGAGTGTTTCCCGACCGCCGGGTTGATCGTGAGCGGATCGGGTTGCGCCTGCACCGGCACCGTCGTGCCCTGCAGCAAGACCGTTGGGCTCGCCGTGAACGCGACCACGCCGGTCGTGCCGCCAGGCACGTTGAGCGTAAATGAAAACGTGATCGGGCTCCCGGGCGGCGTGCTCCAGCTCCATTCCACGAGCCCGGTCGCTCCGACCCCCGGCGAGGTTGTAGCCACCATGCCATCCGAGGAAGCGTAGCTCCAGCGAGCCGGTAACTGCACTTGCCAACGGGTGAGCGTCGTGCCGGCCGGATAGTTAAGCGTGTTCATGATCGTCACCGTGCCACCCGCGACGTAACCGCCGCGCGTGACCGCGTGCGCCGCGCTCGTCCCCGCGGGAATCACGTTGAGGATCGCGGCGTTGCTGGTGACCGATCCCAAATAATTCGAAACGACGACATCGTATGTCCCCGCGCTGACGGCCGAAAAACCAGTGACGACGTAGCCGGTGCCGGTAGCGCCGGCAATATTCACATTGTCCCTGCGCCATTGGTAGGACAGCGGAGCCGTGCCGGCGGTAGCGACCACGGAGAGCGCCACGTTTTGCCCGACCGTCGCTCCCTGCGAAGCGGGGTGCAGGGTTATCGTCGGCGCGAGGTCGCCCGAGGCATCGCGCAAGACGAAAGAGTCGTAGTTGCCGGCCGCGAGTCCGAGTCCACGCGTCAGGCCCGCCGGCACCTTCGTTTCACCATAAAAGTTGGAGCCCCATCCGACCACCGTGCCATCAGCTTTCAAGGCGAGGCTGTGGTAATCTCCCGCAGCGAGCGCCACGACGTTAGTCAACCCCGTCGGCACCGTCGTCTGCCCATAACTATCCCAGCCCCACGCTGTCACCGTGCCGTCGGCTTTCATAGCGAGGTTGTGGAAACCGCCTGCGGCGACGGCCACCACATCGGTCAGCCACGTCGGCACCGTCGTCTGACCGGCATCATTGTTACCCCACGCGACCACCGTGCCGTCGGCCGTCAGCGCCAAGCTAGTGTAAAACCCACCGGCGATGGCCACGATGTCGGTCAGCCCTGTCGGCACCGACGTCTGTGCGCCACCATTGCTGCCCCACGCAATCACTCTGCCGTCTGCTTTCAAGGCGAGGCTATGGTTATACCCTGCGGCGTGGGCCACGACATTGGTCAACCCAGTCGGCACCGTTGTCTGTCCGGAGACATTTTCGCCCCACGCGACCAACGTGCCATCGGCCTTCAAGGCGAGACTATGGTTATCCCCTGCAGCGAGGGCCACGACGTTGGTCAACCCTATCGGCACCGTTGTCTGTCCAAAACTATTTTCGCCCCACGCAACCAGCGTGCCGTCGGCTTTCAAGGCGAGGCTGTGGTTTTTCCCTCCGGCGACGGCCACGACGGCTGTCAGCCCGGTCGGCACCGTCGCCTGACCGTAGTCATTATTACCCAGCGCGGTAATATTCGCCGGTGATACCGCGACTGCCACGAAAACAACCGCGCTCGTGGTCGATACGGTGCCGTTGGTGGCGACGATCTGATACCAGCCGCTGTCGCGGACAGGGACGGCACCGGCGATCATGTAGGTCGCAGCGGTGGCGTCGGCGAGGGCGCGGCCGTTACGTTTCCATTGGTAGGAGGTGGCACCCGTCGCCGTGGCGCTCAGCGTGAGGTTTTGCCCGACCGTCACGACCTGCCGCGGCGCGGAGATCGCGGTGATGACCGGGGCCGAGACGGCTAAATCGAGCGTCGCGGCGTTGCTCACGATCGATCCCAGGTAATTTGAAACGACCACATCGTAGCTACCCACACTGGCGGCGGAAAAAGCGTATTCGGTGTAGCTGGCTGTAGTAGCGCCGGAAATATTCACAGCGTTCTTGCGCCACTGGTAGGTCACCGGAGCCGTGCCAAGATTGGGGATCACGAAAAGCCGCACATTTTGACCCACGCCTGCGACCTGCGAAGCGGGCTGCGTCGCAATCGTCGGCATGACATCACTAGCAGCGCTGCGTAGAACGAGCGCATGATAGCCCCCGGCAGTGACGCCTATTCCCCCGAGCAGCCCCGTCGGCACCGTCGTCTGGTCGTAAAAATTGTAGCCCCAGGCAACCACCGTGCCATTGGCTCTCAGCGCGAGACTAAAGTAATGTCCTCCGGCGAGGCTCACGACATCGGTCAGTCCAAGCGGCACCGTCGCGTTACCGTATAAATTATTTCCCCATGCGACCAACGAGCCGTCGGCCTTTAGGGCGAGGCTATGGTTATAGCCTGCGGCGAGGGCCACGACATTGGTCAACCCAGTCGGCACAGTCGTCTGACCGGAACCATTTTCGCCCCACGCGACCACCGTGCCGTCCGCTTTCAAGGCGAGACTATGGTCACCTCCTCCAGCAAGGGCCACGACGTTGGTCAGCCCCGCCGGCACCGTCGTCTGCCCGGATTCATTGTTGCCCCACGCGACTACCGTGCCGTCAGCTTTCAGGGCGAGACTGTGGAGCCTGCCTCCGGCAACGGCGACGACGTTGGCCAGTCCCGTCGGCATTCTCGTCTGGCTGAAAAAATTGTAGCCCCATGCAGCCACCGTGCCGTCGGCTTTCAGAGCGAGGCTGTGATAACCGCCTGCGGCGACGGCCACCACATTTGTCAGGCCCGTCGGCACCGTCGCCTCCCCCGAACCGTTGGTGCCCCACGCAACCACCGTGCCGTCCAGTTTCAGGGCGAGACTATGGTAGCTTCCTCCAGCAAGGGCTACGACGTTGCTCAGCCCCATCGGCACCGTCGTCTGGCCGTATGCGGTCAAGCCCCACGCCGAAATATTCGCCGGTGAAACCGCGACGTTGACGAAGACCACCGCGCTCGTGGTCGAGCCGGTCCCATTGCTCGCGACCACCTGATACCAACCGCCGTCGCGCACGGGCACCGCGCTCGTGATCGCATAGCTCGCAGCGGTCGCTCCCGCGACGGCGAGGCCGTTGCGTTTCCATTGGTAAGAAGTGGCGCCGGTCGCCGTGACGCTGAGCGTGAGGTTCTGCCCGACCGTCACCACCTGTCGCCCCGCCGACTGCGCCGTGATAACGGGCGTCTGGGCCTGCGTCGTTGAGCCCACGAGCCAAAGCAGCGTAACGACCACCGCAGAAAACAAAACGGAAGTCCGAGAGCAGAAGCGCGGTCGCATGGTCGATCAGTGAACGCGGAATTCAGCAGTGGATCAATCGTTGATCCGTCTCGCTCCAATGATGCAGAGGAATCGCTAGATCATCACTCCCGCTGAAGCGCCGTCCGAGCCCACGGCGAGCCCCCTCCTGTCACTGCGGGCCGTGTTGCCTGCACCAAGGCCCCGACGAAACGCCCACGCTGATCTCCGCGCACCACCCCGACCGTCCCCGCTAAAAAAATTTCCCTACCCAAAAAATCTTCCTCCCCCCAACTAAAAACCCACACACCACGCCCCGCCCACCGTCCCACGCCCCCACGCCTCGCCCAACGCGCCCCGCCTCACCCGCCCGGCCCCGAGCTTCGCCGATCAGGCGAAGCCCGCACACCCCCGCACCACCCCAAGCCTCCGAAAAATCAGCGAAAATTAGCGGTTCCCACACTCCCCTCCACCACGCCCCGAAAACATTTTTTCGTGTCTTTCCCCCATTTCGTGGTGACCTCCTCCTCATGCGTTCCCGCCCGTTCCTCGCCGCCGCCTTCGCCACGCTCGTCGCACTCGCCGCCTCCTCGCTCTCGCACGCCCAGTCCTACTCCTGGACCCACTACGCCGGCCTCCCTCCGCTCACCGGCACCGCCGACGGCACCGGCGCCTCCGCCCGATTCAACACCCCCACCGGCGTCGCCTCCGATCGTTTCGCCACCGTCTACGTTTGCGATTCCGCGAATCACACCATCCGCCGCGTCAACGCCTCCGGCACCGTCACCACCGTCGCCGGCACGCCCGGCCAAGCCGGCACCACCGACGGCCTCGCCGCCCGCTTCAACACCCCCGCCGGCCTGGCCTTCGACCGCGACGGCACCCTCCTCGTCGCCGACCGCCTCAACCACACCATCCGCCGCATCGCGATCAACGGCAGTGTCTCCACCGTAGCCGGTCAACCCGGCCTCCCCGGCTCCGCCGACGGCCCCGTCGCCACCGCCCGCCTCAACGAGCCTTGGGGTCTCGCCTTCGATCCCAACGGCAACCTCTACATCGTCGAGCGGGGCAACTCCACCGTCCGCAAACTCTCCGCCGACGGCACCCTGTCCACCCTCGCCGGCACCGCCGGTCTCACCGGCTCCGCCGATGGCACCGGCCCCGCCGCCCGCTTCAATTCCCCCACCGCCCTCACCACCGATTCCTCCGGCAACCTCTTCGTCGCCGACACCGGCAACGCCACCCTCCGCAAGCTCACGCTCGCCGGTGTCGTCACCACGCACGCCGGCACCGCCGGCCTCACCGGCTCCGCCAACGGCACCGGCCCCGCTGCCCGCTTCACCACTCCGCTCGGCCTCGTGGGCGACGGCGCGGGCAACATCTACGTCGCCGATGCCGGCACCCACAACATCCGCCTCGTCTCCCCCGCCGGCGTCGTCGGCACGCTCCTCGGTAGCAGCGCCGCCGATACCTACGGCGCCACCGACGCCGTCGGCAACGCCGCGCGCTTCCTCGGCCCCGCCGGCCTCGCCATTTCCACCGACGGAATCCTCTACATCGCCGACTCGCTCAACCAGTCCATCCGCCGCGTCGGCAACACCCTCGCCGTCACCACCGTCGCCGGCCCCGGCGGCACCTTCGGCTCCCTCGACGGTCCCGCCGCCACTGCCCGCTTCAACGCCCCGCTCGGCCTCGCCCTCGACGCCACCGGCAACCTTTACGTCGCCGACACCCGCAACTCCACCCTCCGCCGTATCAGCACTTCGGGCACAGTCACCACCGTGGCCGGCGTCTCCGGCGAAGCCACCCACGTCGACGGCCTCACCGGCGCCGGCCGCTTAGGCCTCCCCGCTGCCGTCGCCCTCCTCGAAAACGGCTTCGTCGCCGTCACCGATCCGCTGTTCCACACCGTGCGCAGCACCAACACCACCGGCGCCCTCCTCACCATCGGCGGCTCCCCCAATTCCCCCGGTTCCACCGACGGCGCCAGCATCTCCTCCCGTTTCAACGGCGCCACCGGCCTCGCCGTCGGCCCCGACAACACCGTCTACGTCGCCGACACCGCCAACCACACCATCCGCCGCCTCGCCGCCAATGTCGTCACAACGCTCGCCGGTCTCGCCGCCACCTCCGGCGATGCCGACGGCCCCGGCGCCTCCGCCCGCTTCAACGCCCCCCGCGGCCTCGCCCTCGACACCGCCGGCAACCTCTACATCGCCGACACCGCCAATCACACCATCCGCCGCCTCTCCGCCACCGGCACCGTATCCACGATCGCCGGACTCGCCGGTAACGCCGGCAGCGCCAACGGCACCGCCTCCAACGCCCGCTTCAATGCCCCCACCGCCCTCGCCGTCGACCGCGCCGGCAACCTCTTCGTCGCCGACACCGGCAACCACCTCGTCCGCCAAATTTCTCCGGCCGGCGTCGTCACCACGATCGGCGGTGCTCCCCTTGCCGGCGGCTACGCGGAAGGCCCCGCCGCCACCGCGCGTTTCCTCCACCCGAGCGGTATCGCCGTCGATCCGTCCGGCGCGCTCTACGTCCTCCAAGCCGGCGCGAACGTCATCGTCAAAGGCCTCCTCGACACGATGCCGGTCATCGTCACCGCCCCCGCCTCCCTCGCCACCGCCACCGGTTCGCCCACCACGCTCAGCGTCTCCGCCACCGGCGGCGGACTTTCCTATCAATGGAGTTTCAACGGCACGCCCCTCGCCGGCGCTACCGGCGCCACCTACACCATTCCTTCCGCACAACCCTCCTCCGCCGGCCGCTACTCCGTCACTGTCACCAACTCCGCCGGCTCAGCCGCCCCCAGCACCGCCGCCACCGTCACGCTCGCCCCCGCCGCCAATCCCGGCCGCCTCATCAACCTCTCCGTCCTCACCGATATCGCCGCTCCCGGCGACACCTTCACCCTCGGCTATGTCGTCGGCGGCAACGCCTCGCTCGGCGCCAAACCCCTCGTAATCCGCGCCGCCGGCCCGTCCCTCGGTGCCCTCGGCGTGCCCGCCACCCTCGCCGATCCGAAACTCGAAACCTTCGCCGGCTCCACCAAGACCGGGGAAAACGACAACTGGGGTGGCAGCGCCCAACTCACTGCCGCCCTCGCCGCCGTGGGCGCGTTCCCCTACACCGGCCCCGCCTCGCTCGATTCCGCGGTATCCACCGCCATCACCACACGCGATAACTCCGTCGCCGTCGCCGCCGTGGGCCCGGGCACCGGCAAGGTCATCGCCGAAGTTTACGACGCCACCCCCGCCGCGAATTTCTCCACCCTCACCCCGCGCCTCCTGAATGTCTCCGTGCGCAAACACCTCGGCACCGGCCTCACCGCCGGCTTCGTCCTCGGCGGCAGCGCTCCCACGAAAGTCCTCATCCGCGCCGTCGGCCCCGGCCTCGCCGCCTTCGGTGTCGAAGGCACCGTCGCCGACCCCCAGCTCACGCTCTTCAATGCCAGCTCCACCCGCATCGACGCCAACGACAACTGGGGCGGCACCGCCGCCCTCACCGCCGCCTTCGCCAGCGTCGGCGCCTTCGCCCTCCCCGGCGCCACCTCGCGCGACGCCGCCCTCCTCGTGACGCTCCCACCCGGCCTCTACAGCGTTGAAGTCACCGGCGTCGCCAACACCACCGGCACCGCCCTCGTCGAAGTCTACGAAGTCCCCTGATCGCCACCGCGCCCAAACTTCCCTTTGCGTCCGCCGCCAACCGCGTTTCACTCCGCGCCTCGATGATCGAAGTCAGCCAACTCACCCGCGTCTTCCGCACCTACAAAAAAGTCCCCGGCTTCTGGGGCGGCGTGAAAGGCCTGTTCAAACGCGAGTTCGAGGAGACCGCCGCGGCCAAAGACATCTCGTTCACCATCGCCGAAGGTGAGTTCGTCGGCTTCCTCGGCCCCAACGGCGCCGGCAAGACCACCACGCTCAAAATGCTCTCGGGCCTCATCTACCCGACGAGCGGCACCGCCCGCGTCGCCGGCTACGATCCCACCAAACGCGAAAACGCCTACCGCCGCCTCTTCGCCCTCGTGCTCGGCCAGAAAAACCAACTCTGGTGGGACCTCCCCGCCATCGAGTCCTTCAATCTCCTGCGCGCCATCTACGGCATCCCCGCCGACCAGTTCAAAGTCACCCTCGACGAACTCGTCGACCTCCTCGCCGTCCGCGAAAAACTCAACGTCATGGTGCGCGAGCTCTCCCTCGGCGAGCGCATGAAGATGGAGCTGATCGCCGCCCTCCTCCACCGCCCGCGCGTCCTCTTCCTCGACGAGCCCACCATCGGCCTCGACGTCGTCTCTCAACGCGCCGTCCGCCAGTTCCTCCGCGACTACAACCGCAAGTATCGCGTCACGATTCTCCTCACGAGCCACTACATGGCCGACATCAAGGAACTCTGCGAACGTGTGATCGTAATCCACAAGGGCGCCAAAATCTACGACGGCGCCCTCGACCGCCTCGAACACGCCGGCGGCGCCCGCAAAAAAATCCTCACCTTCCTCCCCGGTGACGGCTCGACGGTCCCCGACACCTGGCAATCCCGCTACGGCACAACGACGCGCTCCGACGACGGCAAATTCACGATCCGCGTCCCCGGAGAAAACGTCGTCGCCGTCTCCCAGGAAATCCTGAGCACCGGCCCCGTCGCCGACATCACGATCGAAGACGTCCCCCTCGAAGACGTCATCGCCGAACTCTTCGCTGCTCAGTCTTGAACCTACGTGATTGGCCAGCGCCACGTGTCGCCGATCAATCCGTGCACCAACTCTCGACAGGTGGCCGCACATTTTTCTGCGGCCGCTTCCAGTGACACCGCGTCCAGTCGGGATTCGATTGAAATCCCCGAGAGTTGCGCCGGCGTCACGATCCGCTCCACGCGTCTCGCTTCGCGAAACGAAACGTCCCCCGCTCTGAGCCGACGCTCGTGCAAAAGCCGGAAGTTGATTTCGACCAACGACCGGTGAAGCACCCGCTGTGCGGCGACCAATTCACCTCGTGCGACTTTTTGCTTCACCCACCACCAGTCGCACAGAAATTCCTCTGCCAACGCCCGCACTTCCTCATCGTCGAGTCGTGTCCCGCGCACTTCGCCGACGACCTGTGCATAAAATGAGGCCCAGCCGCGCCCGCCTTTGAGCACGCGATGGCCACTGCGCAGCACGGTCGCCATTTCATCGAGAGCCCGCGCCACGGCCGGCACCTTCCGATGCAGGCCCAGCGAAACCGCCACCCGGGCCATGCGCAGTTTTGCAGCCGGCACCACCACCACATCGAGCTCCTGCCCCGGACTAAACATCACGGTGACTTTTTTCACGCCGCCAGACGCCGGACGCACGACGTAGGCCCACAACGTTCGCCCGGAAAAAACCGCGGTCCATTCACGGCTGGAAAAAACGTCGGGCCTTGTCGTCACGACCTGCACATCAAGATCCGACCATCCATCCGCCGGCGCCATCGTTTCTCGTGCCCGCGATCCGAAGAGAACCACCGCCACAATTGCCGGCTCCGCCACGCTCCAAGCGGTGAATTCCGGCAACAGATCGGGTCCCTGCGCGCTCACCATTGGCGCACCGAAATCAGGATTTCGGTTCCTTCCATCCCCGGCCCGGCGTGAATCTCTCCGTGGTGCAGACGAAGAATTTCTTTCGCGAGAAAGACGCCGACCCGACCCTGATTCGGCACGCCGTCATCGACGGGCTCCGGCAAGATTCCCTCCAGCTCCAGATTTTTCCCCTTGAGGGAGAGTAACGCGGTCAATTCCGAACCGGTGCCTGTCGAGCGAACCTGTAGGATCATTTCCTTGGCCCCCAACTCGGCACGATTTTCCGCGATCGTCGCAATCAGCGCTCTGAGCGCAAAATCGAGCAGCGTTTTGCTCACCGCTAATACGACCGGATCTGGACCGATCTCCACCTTGAGACCGACGGAATATCCGATACTCTGCACCAATTCCCGAATATCCACCGCCTCGGCTCTGCCTTCGTGCAAGGTCTGCATGAGGGCGATGTGATGATTCAATGCCTCCAATTTCGACACGTCGCTTTTGGCTGCCTCCAAAATCGCCTGCGGTAACGGCGTCTCCGGCGTGCTAAACCGAAAGGTCGCCAGCGACACCAGAGCATTTCCCAATTCGTGGCTGAGCGTGAGGGCCAGTTCGCGTAACAAGCCGCGGCGACTCGCACGTTGGCGCTCGGCAGCGTCGTGCAGCTCCCCGCTAGCTTCCTGCCAATAAGCCCACACACCGCCGGTCTCCGCGACGATCCCTGCACTGGCGCGAAACGGCTGGCCCTCGCTGGGAGTTACCCGGCTCACTTCGCGCAGTCGCCGGGCGATCCCAATTTGTTCGCGCACCACCAGCGGAATATGTCGAGGCACACTTTCGTCCGGACCCAAAACAATCGTTCCCGGCAAATATTTCGCCCCGAGGTGGGACTGTTGAGCCAGCAGATTGAGCCGGTTGAACTGCGCCGATTTGGCGAGCAGGTGGCGCAACAAGCCCGCGAAGAAAACCGCCCTTGAACGATCCGCTTCATCATACGCCTGCCCGTCGTCGCGCACACCCAGCGCGATGAGCCCCAGCAGCCGCCCGTTGTCGTGCACCGGCACGAGCAGGCGCGCTCCCCACATGGCGAGCCGGTTGCGCACCGCCAGTTCCGCCACCGGATCGGACGGCCCGTCCCAATTGGTGCCATCAATCACCGCCGGATGATTCTCCAGAAATCCGACCAATGCGTCGTCCGTGGCGAAAAAAGAAGTCCCGCGGTCCGCGCGAAAGCCATCCGCTTCTCTCAGGAAGAAAACCGCATGAGACGCCCGCAAGAGATGCCGCGAAGCCCGTCGAAATTCCGCCACGAGGCGATCGCGCGAGTCGAGATTTTCCACGGCTCCCTCCAAAAAATCCCAAATCTCCGTCGTATCCGTGGCAGTCTGCCGGACCGGCAATCTCGCCGGTTCCGCGCGCCGGTTCTTCTCCACCAAGAGATCGAGCATCGACTGTTTTTCCGCCACCTCCTCAATCAGCGGAAGCAGTTCCCGGAGCCTCAGCGCGCTTTCCTCGTAGGAAAGGTAAACCTTGGCTCGCCCGCTCATTCGCGCTTGTTCGAATGGGTGGCTGCGCGGCTCTCCGACATAGATGGTAGGACACCGCGCCAATGCCGGCGGCAACGTCGCGTCTGCCAACGCATCCAATACAACTACCGCCGCAAACCCCGGCGCTGTTCCCACGGGAAAGCTCTGCACCGCGAGTCGCAACGCGACCCGCCCCGGCGGCAACTGCCGCTCCCATACATCCGCCAGCGCGGCATCTGAAGTCGCTAAGATGACAAGGGTTGGCATGGAAAAATCACCCGAAAGGTTGCTCCGCTCCCCGGAATATACGGATCAACACTGATCGTGGCATTTAGATTCGCGAGGATGTCGCTGCAAATCGCAAGTCCGAGTCCGAAGCCGGTGGATTTCGTCGACTGAAATGGTTGGAAGAGCCGCGGACGAATTTCCGCCGCGATACCCGGCCCGCTGTCGGCCACCGCCATCTCCACGCCACCGGGCACATTGCGGGTAGATACGCGCACCCAGCGCTCACCCTCGCGCGACTCCACCGCCTGGATCGCATTGAAGCAGAGATTGAGCATGACCTGCTTGGCCGCGGAAGCATCGGAGAAAATCGTGTCCGGAGCCGCGCCAAACTCGGAATGAAACTCGATACGCTTTTCAGCCGCCTTCGTCGCCACGAGGTCGAGACTCGCACGCAACACCGGGTGCAGGTCCATCTTCTCCGCCTGATACGCCCGTGGCGAGGCGAGCTCGAGGAGCTGGACCGTAAGCCGGTCGATGCGGTCGACTTCGTGTCCGATCAATCTGAAAAATTTTTCGCGAAACGCCGGGTCGTGGTGATGAGTGGGCAGCAGTTGCACGAACGTCTTGATCGAAACGAGCGGATTGCGGATCTCGTGAGCGAGACTCGCCCCGAGCAGCCCCACCGTCGCGAGCTGTTCGGCATGTTGGGCTTTGACCGAAAAATGAGCACGTTCCAGCGCACTCTCGATGATCGACGCCAATTCGGTAAGCTGTGCTACCTGCGGGTAGGTGAAGGGGCGCCGCGAAGCCGCGATACCCACCCCCACCAACGCCGTGAGCGAAGGCCCTTCGCCGATGACCAACACCCCTAGCGCCTGCTCACGTAGAAACCGGCTGAGCACCTCCCGCTCCGGCGAAGGCCGCTCACGCGCCAGCCGTTCCGGCGTCGCCCAACGAAGCTGCCTCATCGCGGCGACCACGGCACTATCCGAGCCCAATTCCAACTCGCCGCCCCGGAGTCCGTCCCGAGTGCCCGAGAGCAAAAGCGCGTGGTCGCTCTGTCCCCACCCCTGTAGCAACGTTAGAAACGACTGTTCCAAGTTCTCCATCCGGGTCTCGCGTCGCGCGACCGTGTAGGCGGCCTGTCGCGCCGAAACCGCCTGCGGATAGAAATGAAACACATTGTCGAGCCACCCGTTCACCGCCGCAGCAAACCAAAGAGCCACCGCCGTCGTCGCCAGGAAGGCGAAAGGTTCGGGCAGCAACAACTGGCGAAACGCCAGATCCAGCAAATACGCCGTCGTCGCCACCACCGTTATCAGCGCGAATTTTTGGAGGCCGACCAACAGAATCTGGCGCGCGTCGAAGACCCTGCTGGTCGTGATGGCCACCACGGTTCCCGTATAAAAAATTAATACGACGGCCGGCTGAAGCGCGATAAGCCATTGCAGATCAAGCAGTGCTCTCAATGCCATGAGCACAATGACCGCCACCGCCGCAGCGCTGCTGCCCAACATGAGAATCTGTAACTCCAATCGGGTCACACCCGATTGCGACCGCATCTGCATGATCGTCTCACGGCACAGTGCGGCATAAAGTCCCACTACCACCGCAATATAGGCATAGTATCCCGGGCCGAATAGCGGCCGCTCGGCATTGGAATGCTGCGGAATGAAGAAGTCGGTAAAACACACCCCGGCGAAAAATACCGCCAGACCGAGCCACCCGCCCTTCTTTCCCACCAAACGCAACCACCCTTCGGGACGATTGAGGCTCGCCTCTTTGAGCAGCCACAGATGCAAGGGGATAAAAGCACCGACCGCCGACGTCATCCGCACCCACCACTGGCCGTTGCTCGACGACACCGCGAGATGCAGGCTCACCAGCCAGATCGCCACGTGCAGCGAAGCCGTAAAAAAAGTCGCATTGATGCGCCGATGCGGATTCGACCAATACGCGGCAAACCCCACCACCACCGCAGCCGCGGCGGTCAGCAGCATTGGCGGAAACATCATTGTGTGAGCACCAAGCATGCGTTTGTCCCGGATAGTCCGTGGGCGTTAACCAAGACGTTCCGGTGGGGAATAAACCGGGATCGCCCGCATAGATTCAGCGGACACGCCGGATCGGGAAATTGCCAATTCACGGTTGGCGCCACGACGCCGGCTCTCGCCCCGAGGATCGCACAGGCCGCCTGGATGGCGCCCCCCGCTCCCAAGGGATTTCCAATCGCGCCTTTGATCGAGACTGCCGGAATGGAAGCAAGATTGTGCCCGAAAGCCTTGGCCAGTGCCCGGGCTTCCGCTGCATCGATCACTTTGTGCCCCGGGCCCCACGCATTGATGCACTCGATCTGATCGGGCCGGAGACTAGCGTTGGCCAAAGCGAGTTTGATCGCATCGCCAAAACCGCCACCGGGATTCTCGAGCGGGTCGGATACAAACGAATATCCGCTCACAAAGGCATAGCCGGGCCGCGGACTCTCTTCCGGCTCCAACACAAAAATACACGCCCCTTCCCCGATCACGCCGGTGGTGCGCCAAAGATCGAACGGTCGGCACTGCCTCTCCGGATTCTCCGGATTGCCCGGCGCCAGGCCCGCCATGCGCAACTCCAACATAGGATGAAAATAGAGCGGCGACTCGGTGCCTCCGCACAGCGCTATGTCGGTTTCCCCGCTCGCAACCATATTCGCCGCGTGGCCGATCGCATCTGACCCCGCGCAACAGGCACTCTGCAACGCCAACGTCCTCGTCGTGCCTCCAATCAACTCCCCGATTGTCCCGCTAATCGAACTAACCGACGCTGAAAAAACCGAGGTCGGCAGGGCATTGTTGACACCTTTGCGCACAATCAAATCCACACCCTTGTTGATCGAACCGAAATCCATCAACGACGCACCGACCATCACCAGGGGCGAACGGCCCCGCAACTCGCTCATTTCCAGCCCGGCGTCCGCCAGCGCCAGCTGCGCTCCCGCGACGGCAAACTGGGTGTGCCGCGGCATCCGCTTGCTGGATACTCTGGGCGCATAGTTTTCCAGCCTAAAGTCCTTCACCTCGGCCGCCAAAAATGTGCCCGCCTCTTCCGGAAACCGCTTGATCCGGGTCACCCGGCTCACCGGCTCCAAAATCCCTTTCCAAAACGCCTCCCGGCCGATTCCCGCCGGCGTCACCGGACCTATCCCCGTGATTTTTACGCGACGCCGGTTCATTCCGCAGGCGCGGCCGGGAAGAGGAGTTTCACCGTCGTCCCCTTGCCCAACTCCGACTCAACCGAAAACTTCGCTCCATGGGTTCCGGCCAGATGCCTGCAAATACTCAGACCGAGTCCCGTTCCGTTGGATTTGCTGCTGAAACCGCCGTGCAACGCGCGCTTCAAACGCTCCGCGTCCATGCCGGCTCCGTTGTCGACCAAGGCCATTTCAATGTGCGCACCTTGCCGCGTAAACGTCACCGCCACCCGCGTCGCGCCGGCTTCGAGCGAGTTCTTGAACAAATTTTGCAGCACGCGCATCAACTCAAATTTCGCTCCCCGCACCCACGCTTCCGCGAGGCCCGCTGTCTGGATCGCGACATTGCCGAAAAAGATCACCTGCCGCACTTCCTGCACGACGAGCAGCAGATCCACGCGGGCAAACGTCGGCGTCTGTTTCGCCGCCATCCGCCAATTTTCCGAGAGGTGGTGGCAATATTCGGCGGCCTTCTCGACCATAGCAGAATACTCGATAAGTTTCCGCCCGGCGTCCGCATCGCGCTGCGAAAGGATGCGCGCCTCTTCGGCCAACAACGACGCGTAACCGATCACGACCGTGAGCGGGTTGTTGAGATCGTGCACGAGTTCGACCGAGGCACGCGCCTGCCAGATCTGCGGTTCGTTGCGCTCAATTTCCCGTTTGAGCGCCGAGCTTGATTCGATCGCCTCCCTCGCCAACGCCGCCTGCGCCCGCCGCAACCGCGTCGCTTGCGTCTGTTTGCGCACCGCCTCGATCAGCTCCGGAATATCCGGCGGCTTGCGCAGGTATTGGTTCGCTCCCGCGACCATCGCTTGCTGGGCCGTATGCAACGTCCCGTAGCCGGTGAGCATGATCACGGACACATGCGGATCGATCTTCCGCAATTCCTCCAAGGCCCGGATGCCGTCCATCTCCGGCATCCGAATATCGAGCACCACCGCGGCAAACGGCTTAGCCCGCAGTTTCGCGAGCGCCTCCTTTGCGCGTTCTGCCGTGTCCACGGCAAACTCCCCCATCAAACTGAACGCGATCGACTCGCGCGGCCCATATTCATCGTCGACGACCAATACCGGCGGTTTTTCAACCAAAGTCGCCGCCGGAGCAGGAGGAGAATTTTCGGTCAGCATAGAGGCCGATGGGCAGAAACTTTACGGTGTAAACGGCACGCGCCGAGAATCATCCCGGCTGTTTGCTCACCGTGAAATGCGCTGTCAAGAAGTGCATCCGGCATTGATTTGCATGAGCACCGCACCGACCCTGTTTGACGTGCTTTTTACCTTTCTCGCTTTTGTCGCCGCCGCTGTCGGCAGCGCGCTTACTTGGCTTTTTCTGCGCAGCCGCACCGCCGTTCACGCCGCAGAACTGAGCGCCGCCCGCGCCGATCAAGCCCGCCTCACCGCCGAGCTCGCCGCCGCCCGCACGGACCTCTCTCAACTCTCCACGCTCAACGCTCAACTCTCCGCCGACCTCGCCGCCACCCGCGCCACCTCCGCCGCTCAACTCGCCGCCGCCGAGCAACGCCTCCTCGAGCGCGAAACCCTCGCCGCCCGCTACCTCGCCGACGCCGAGAAACTCAAAGCCACCCTCCAAACCGAGTTCCAGGCCATCGCCGCCAAACTCCTCGAAGAAAAGTCCGCCAAGTTCACTGATCACAACAAAACCCAAGTCGAAGCTCTCCTCCATCCGCTGCGCCAGCAACTCGCCGACTTCCGCACCCGCGTCGACACCGTCTACAAAACCGAGAGCGACGACCGCTCCGCGCTAAAGGCGCAGATCGAGCAACTCCGCCTCCTCAACACGCGCATCACCGACGAAGCCCACGCTCTCACGACCGCACTCAAGGGCCAGTCGCAGGCCCGCGGCGCTTGGGGCGAACTCATCCTCGATCGCCTCCTCGAATCCGCCGGTCTCATTCGCGGCCAAGACTACCTCACTCAAGAATCTCTCACCACCGATGACGGTCGCCGCCTGCGCCCCGACGTCATTCTCCGCCTCCCCGATTCGCGCCACCTCGTCATCGACTCCAAAGTTTCCCTCGTCGCCTACGAACGCGCCGTCAACGCCTCCGACGACACCACCCGCCTCGCCGCCACGCGCGACCACGCCGCTGCCGTTCGCACGCACGTCGAGCAACTCAGTGCCAAAAAATACGAGGACACTGGCAAACTCATCACACCCGATTACGTGCTCATGTTCGTCCCCCTCGAACCCGCCTTCATTCTCGCCGCCGAAAACGACCGCACCCTTTACGAATGGGCCTTCGAGCGCCGCGTCATCCTCTGCACCGCGCCCACGCTCCTCGTCACGCTCAAGACCGTCGCCAGCCTCTGGAAACAGGACCGCCAGTCGAAAAACGTCCAAGCCATCGCCGACCGCGGCGGCCGCCTCTACGACAAATTCGCCGGCCTCTTCGCCGACCTCGAAGAAATCGGCAAACACCTCACCCGTCTCCGCGAGACCTACGACGACGCCCTCGGGAAAATCAAAACCGGCCCAGGCAATCTCCTCACCCAAGTCGAAGACCTCAAAACCCTCGGCGCCAAAGCCAAGAAATCACTCCCGTCCGCCACACCCGAACTCGACGCCTGACCCCATTCTCTCCGGTGCTTGTTCGCCCCCGCCAACATTCCTCCCGTAGCCGCGAGCGTGAGCGAGCGGATTCTCGTTTCCCAACCCACGTCCCTCCGCCCCCCTCCCTGTTCATTCGTGACTAAAAAATCAGCCTTCGCTCCTCCAACATGAGCCACCCCCTCCACGGTATCTGGGAAATGGTCCGCGCCGAATCCGGCGGCGAGCCCTCCACCGACCTGCTCGCCTTGCGCGTCGAGCTGCACCTCACCTCTACGACCTACCACGTCCATTTCGCCGGCGAGCTCGCCGACCAAGGCACCTACACGCGCTCTAGCGATAGCCCACACGCCACGCTCATTTTGCTCGGCACCAAAGGCCTTAACGCCGACCGCACGATCCCGTGCATCTATCAACTGGTCGGCGACCGCCTCCGCGTCTGCTACGGCCTCGACGGCACGACTCCCACCGCCTTCGCCAGCCCCGCCGGCTCCCCCCACTACCTCGCCTCCTACCGCCGCAAAAAATAGCCACCCGAGAACCGCCCATCCGCTGCCACGCCCCCGATGTCCGCCACCACCCTCACCGGCCTCTTCCTCTATCCCGTCAAATCCCTCCGTGGCTGCGCTGTCCCCAGCGCTGAGGTCGACGCCCTCGGCCTCATCGGCGATCGCCGCTTCCTCGTCGTCGATGAAACCGGCCGCTTCCTCACCCAGCGCACGCTTCCGCGCATGGCGCTCGTCACGACCGCTCTCGATGCCACGCATCTTACGCTCGCCGTTTCTCCGTCATCTTCCGTCCGTGTGCCGCGTGCCCCCGATCCCACCGCTCCGTTGCGAACCGTCAGCATTTGGAAAAGTGAAAATCTCCTCGCCGAAGACTGCGGCGCCGAAGCCGCTGCCTTCCTCTCTGACTTTCTCTCCGTCCGCTGCCGCCTCGTCCGTATCGGCGCTGCTTTTACGCGGCCGATCCTGAAAGCGACGGCCCGTCCCGGCGAGACCATCACGTTTGCCGACGCCTACCCGCTCCTCGTCATCAGCGAAGCCTCCCTCGCCGATCTCAACGACCGCGTCGTCGAACGTGGCGAAGATCCGCTCCCGATGGACCGCTTTCGCCCCAATCTCGTGGTCTCTGGCTGCGCACCGTTTGCCGAAGACACCTGGCCTCGCTTTCGCATCGGCGAAATCGCCTTCCGCGCCGGCGGTCCCTGCGCCCGCTGCATCATGATCACCACCGATCAGGCGACCGCCGAACGCGGCAAAGAACCGCTCCGCACCCTCGCCACCTACCGCCGTGACGCGACCGATCCCACCGACGTGAACTTCGGACAAAACCTCATTCACGAGACCAAATCCGGCCGCCTGAGCGTGGGCGACGCGGTGCAGATTCTCTGATCGCACCAACCAGCAAGTCACCTCGGGACCAAGGTAACCCCCCTAGTCTCGCGCCAAGCGCCACCACTCGTCACACCGCCGACGGCGTTCGTCACTCTGTGCGTGCGCGGTAGGCGCGATTCCCCATTGTCGCCGCGTGGCCACGCTACTCACCCCGCTCTTCGCCAGAGTCACCCGCCGGATTCCCGGGCTCCGCAATATTCGCCGCGCGCTCTTTGTTTCCTCGTTCATCACCTTCGTCGCTCTGTCATTTTCAGGGTGCGCCACCACCTCGGCCGAGCGGCACCACGCGCTCCTCGTGCGTCACGCACCCGCGCCCACTCTCGTGCCCGCCGGCCGCGAATTTGCCGCCGCCGAAATCCACGCCGCCCGCGATCACGCGTGCTTCGCCCTCGCGGGGTCCGGCGCTTCGATGGCCCCGCTCTACGTGAGCGGCACCGCCATCGTCGTGCGCGAGCAAAGCTTCCTGACGCTGCGTCCCGGTATGGCCGTCGTCTACCGTCACCGCCGCGGCCACTACGTCGCCCACGCTCTCGTCCAACCCCGTCGCGATGGGTGGATTGCCCGCGGCCTGAACAACCTTGAACCCGACGACGAACTCGTCACCGAGCAGAACTTCGTGGGTGTGATCAAAGCCGCCTACGCCTCAGCCGATACCCCTTTCCGCAACGCACTCGCGGCCCGCCTCGCGCTTCACGACGAGGTGGAGCGCAGCGTGCGCACCGCCTCGTTGCCATAGAATTCTTGATACGGGCACCCGACGCATCGCCCGTTCGCGCGGCTCAGTAGCGGCTCATCACGCCGTAAAAAATAAACCACAGGAGTCCGCACCACAGCGCGCCGCCAGTGAACACGAGTTTCAAAACCACCGTGACTTCCGAATCGCCCAACACGCGAAACGCCACGCCCGCGATCACCGCGGAACCGAGTCCCGCGAGCAGCAAGTAGTCCCGCGTGCGTCGGCTCACCGCCGGGATTTCGCGCGGCGGCGGCGGTTTCGCACCGTGCAGCCGCAGTTCGTGCAGCAACTCTTCATTGCTTGGAAACCGGTCGCCACCGGCCGACCGCACATTCGTGCGCATCGGGCTTTTGGGTTTTGCCTTGGGGTTCGGCTCCATCGTGGGAAGTCCTCTCGTTACCACAAACCTCTGTCGAAACGAGCCCGCGTTTTACCCCGCCGATTTGGGCTTCGGCACCAAACTGTAAATGAAATGATCCACGCTCCGGTTCTGTAGCACTTCGGCGTTCTTCAGCGTGCTAATTTGTTTAAAACCCAGCCGCTTCACGATCTTCTGCCCGCGCACATTTCCCGTCGCGACGCCCACGATGACCCGATTCACGAGCAACTGCGTAAACGCGTGCGCGAACACCACCTGGCAACACTGCGTCATGATCCCCTGCCCCTGCGCCGACGGCACCAACCACCAGCCGGGAAACGCGATCCGCGCCGCTTGGTCGATGCGATTGTGCCCGATCACGCCGACCAGCGAGCCCATCGACCAAATGCCGGACTGATAAGCCCGCGTCGCCGCCCGCTCGCGCAGTGCCTCCGCGATAAATTTTTCCGAATCGGCGACCTTCATCGTCGCATCCACCCACGGCAGCCACTCGCGCAACGTCCCGCGATGCGCATCCACCAGCGCAAACAATTCCCGCGCGTCGCTCGGCTGGAGCAGACGCAGTTCGAGGCCGGGATTGATCTTGTGACGCAACATTGCGGAAAGCCTCCATGTTGGGCCGCGAAAGCTCCGCGCTGGCAATCGCGGACTTCTCCACCGCTCCCGCCGATTCCGGTTTTGACCGCACCGCGCCTTCCTCACTCCCTGAACACCCTCCCATGCACCACTACATCGCGTTTCTGCGCGGCATCAATCTGGGCAAGCGCCGCGTCAAGATGGACCACCTCGCGAACCTTTTCCGCGCGCTGAAATTCACTGACGTCGCCACCTTCATCGCGAGCGGCAACGTGATTTTCTCCGCCAAATCCGCCGACGCCGCGAAGCTCGAAAAGCAGATCGCCGTCCACCTCGCGCACTCGCTCGGCTACGAGGTCGACACGTTTGTCCGCACTCGCGCCGAAGTCGCCGCCATCGCCGCGCACCGTCCATTTTCCCCGGCCGACATCGACGACCCCACCAACACCGTCCACGCCGGCCTCCTCACGACCGCGCTTTCGCGCGACCAACACCGCGGCCTCGAAGCCTGCCGTTCCGACGTCGACGAATTCCGCGTAATCGGTCGCGAATACTACTGGCTCTGCTGCCGCATCAAGACGCACGAATCCAAAATCTGGGCCTCAAAAGAACTCAAAGCCCTCAAGCTCCCGTCCTCTTCGATGCGCAACCTCACGACGATGCGAAAACTCGCCGCGCTCTACCCGGCGAGTGCGACCTAACGTCTGTCGGCTCGTTCACTTTTTCGCCAACATCTCCGCAAGCACATCCTCTTGGATCTCGCCTTGCACCGCGTGCAGGTGATGCAGCACGCCCATCCGGTCCTCGGGATTCGAAGACGAGATATCCAACATCCAATCCTCCGTCTTCGGAGCGACGACGATCACTTCGTCCGTCCACGCGATCACTTGGGCCGCCGTAACGGAGCCGTCGGTGATGCCGCGAATGAAATACTCGGCCATAGTGCGATAGTTTGCAGGATTCGACATAAGGTCCGTCAGCACACGGCCTGCTCCGGGAAACTCAACGCGTTTCCTGCACGCGAATCCGCCGATACTCGATTTGCCCTTTGTCGCTCTCGACCCCGATCGGCCCGCTCGCCGGCACAGGAAACGCATCCACGAGCACCTCGCCGTTACAGGTCGCATGTGCCAACCCGCCGCGCACGGTCACCACGAGTTCGTTCCACTCGAGCGGCCGGTAGCCTTTCAACGTGAGCCACGGCCCCGCGAGGTGATAGTCGCGCACCTGTAGTTGCGGCTCGCGCACAAAGACTCCGCTGTCGGCATTCGGGCTCGCGCGAAATTCCATCTTCAGCACGAAGTCTTTGGAGAATTTACGCGTCGTGAGCAGCTTCCGGTAAGCCCGCTCTTCCCGTGCCACCGTCACCACAAGGCGCCCGTTGCGCGCGGCAAAGCGCCCGTCGTCACTCACCGTTTTCCCGTCGAACGCCGGCTTGTCCACATAACCCCAACCGCTCAGGTCACGCCCGTTGAACAGACTCTCGAACCCGGGCTCGACCGCAAAATCGTCGGGCCACGCCGGCGCGAGTCCCAAGTTCTCGAGCACCGGGCGCAGCGCCGCCGTCCACTTGATGTAGCCGGCGGAATTCGGGTGCAGCAGGTCGGGGAACTCCTCCGGCTTCGCATCGCCCTGCGGATTCGCGAAGAGCGACCACGTGTCGAGCCACGTCACCTGCGGCTCGTCTTTCAGGAGCGCGTAGCAGAGTTGGTTAATTTTCCGAATCTGCTCCGCCGGCCGCTTCTTGGTCGCCGAGCTGGGAAACACATTGCACAGGACGACGGGCATCGCGGGATCGTGAGCCTTCAGCGCTGCCAGAATCAGCTTCAGATTTCCCGCGGTCGATTCGGGCGCGGCGCCTTCTTCGAGATCGTTCGTGCCTATGAGCAGAACGACACCGCGCGGTTTCAACACCAGCACGTCCTCCCTGAGCCGAATGAGCACGCCGCGCGTCGTATCGCCGCTGATCCCGCGGTTCACCGTCTTGATACCCGGAAAGAGCTGCGTGAGATTCGCCGCCCAACCTTGCGTGATCGAGTCGCCGAGAAACACGAGGCCGCCCTGGTCCTGCTGCACGCGGCGGGCCCAACCAGAGCGCTTATCAGTCCACATTTTCTGAAACCAATCGTAGCGGCGAATCGGCCCCGTGCCCGGCAGTCCGTCATCCGTCGCCGGCAACGCCCAGGCTGCCGACGACGCCCTGGCGGCCGGCGGCGCCGTCTTTTTGTCAGCCGGCGCCTGCGCGTGAACGAGCACGCCGGTGCACAAAGCAAAACCGGCCGTCAGGAATAATGCGGAAGATTTCATCGGTGTGATTATTTGGTCCAAGCAACGTTGCCGACTTCGGCAATGGGGATGCATCCGTCAAAACGGCCGGGCACCGGATCGTAGTGCAGCACCGTCTTGCCGATCTTCTCCGATGAGAAATATCCGAGCACGACCAGTTCTTTGATCTGGTGGAAGAACGTCCGCTCTTTCGCCTTGGAGGCCTCGGCCACCTTCGTCAGCAACGCGTCCTGCTGCGCCGACGTGAGCGCCGCAAAACCGCGGCCGTGCGCGGCGCCGCTCGCAGTTTCCAAATCCGCCAGCCCCGCGACGACAACCTTTTGGTCGGCGGCACTCAGAAACTTTCCATACATGAGATCCGCAAACGCCGGCACACCGACATCCAGCGCGCCGGGCGTATCAGTGCGCGGCAAGATGCGGTCGGCGATCGCACTGACGGCTTCGAATTGTTTCGCGGAAAGATAAACCGGCTTCGCCGCCCCAGCGCCGCCCGCCGCCGTCTGCGCCTGCAAGGCGCTCTCGACGAGAGACGGCGAAAACGCGACACCGATGAGCATCGCGGCCCGCTTGATCGCTTCGCGTCGCGACATCGTGACGACATCCGCGCCTTCGGTCTGACCGGAAATGAGAGAGGAAGAATTCATGATTCGGATACTTCGCGGTTACAGGTTGCCCTTCTTCAATTCGCTCACGGCGTGGTCGCAGGCACGCGCAGTGAGCGCCATGTAGGTGAGCGAGGGATTCACGCAGGAATTGGAGGTCATACACGCCCCATCGGTCACAAACACGTTGGGCGAGGTGTGAACCTGATTCCACTTGTTCAACACGGAAGTTTTCGGATCGCGACCCATGCGCGCGGTGCCCATCTCGTGAATACAGTTGCCGGGGGCGCTGTTGATCACGTCGTCGAAGGGCGTGACATTCTTCAAGCCCGCCGCCTCGAGCATCTCGACGGCCGAGGCTTTCATGTCTTTGCGCATGGCGTATTCGTTTTCCTTCCACCCGCAGTTAAACGTCACCGTCGGCTGACCCCATTTGTCGCGCACCGCCGTGTTCAACGTCATGCGGTTGTCGTGATACGGCAGACACTCACCCCACGAGCCGATACCGAAACGCCACGGACCCGGAGCGATCAAATCAGCCTTAAACTTCGCACCGAAGTGGCTCAGCTCCTTGATGTGGCTCGCCCAATCCAATCGGCTCGCCCCGCCTTGGTAGCCGAAGCCCCGGAGGTAGTCCTTCTGCTTCGTCTCTTTGTTCAGGTTCCGGAAGCGCGGGATGTAGATGCCGTTCGCGCGCTGCCCTCGGAAATATTTGTCGGTAAAGCCGTCCGAAATTCCCGCCGCGCCGACCTTGAAATGGTGATCCATCAGGTTGTGGCCGAGTTCTCCGCTATCGTTGCCGAGCCCGTTCGGAAACCGATCCGATTTCGAGTTGAGCAGAATAAACGTCGAGGCGACGGCCGAGGCACAGGAGAAGATCACTTTCGCGTAATATTCGATCACCTGGTTCGTCTCGGCGTCGATGATGCGCACGCCCGTGGCGCGGCCCTTGGACTTGTCGTAGATGATCTGGTTCACGATCGAGAACGGCCGTAGCGTGAGGTTTCCGGAAGCGTAGCCGGCAGGCAGTGTCGACACGTTGCTGCTGAAATACGCTCCGTAGGGGCAACCGCGGATACAGCGGTTGCGATACTGGCAACTCCCGCGGCCATTGTGCTCCTTCGTGAGATTCGCCACGCGCCCGATGATCATCGGCCGGCCGCCAAACGCGTCCGCGATCCGCCGCTTCACGTCCTTCTCCAGACAGTTCATTTCCATCGGCGGCAGGAACTGGCCGTCGGGCAGATGGGCGAGATTTTCACGGCTTCCGCTGATGCCGGCGAAGCGCTCCACGTAGTCATACCAAGGCGCAATGTCCGCGTAACGGATCGGCCAGTCGACCGCGATGCCCTCTTTGGCGTTCGCCTCGAAATCCAGTTCGCTGAACCGGTAAGACTGCCGCCCCCACAACAGCGAACGACCGCCCACATGGTAGCCGCGCATCCAGTCGAAGCGCTTCTCCTCGGTGTAGGGATTTTCGAGATCGTTGACGAACCAGTGCGCCGAGGCCGGGTGCGTCGTGTAACCTGTGCGGTTTTGTTTCTCCTGCTTGGCGAGCTCCGCCGCCGGAATTTTCGTCCGCCCCTCGAACTCCCAGCTCTCCTTCATGGCCGTCGGATAATCGCCGTGCTTCACATCGCGACCGCGCTCGAGCACGAGGGTCTTCAGACCTTTTTCGGCCAGCTCCTTCGCGGCCCAGCCGCCGCTGATGCCGGAGCCGATGACGATGGCGTCGTAGGTGTTTTGTTGGGTGCCTGCTCCTTGAATATTGGCCATGGGAAGAAAAATTACTGACAAGCGGCTGTCCGCTGGGGTTGGGGTGAAACGGGGAACGCGCTGGGTTGAACACACCGAATCGCCGTCTGGCAATCCGGACGTTTGTCCGTCCGTCAATCCGCCTTGGAACTAAGCCCCGCGCACCCGCAGGCGCGCCGTGAAACTCCACTGCCCTTTCATGTTTTGGATCTTAATCAAAAATTGATTTGTGCCCTTCTTCAGCCGTAGCGGCACCACATCGTCGTCCAACCGGCTCGGGCGCTGCACCCATTGGTCGACCACGATCTCGCCGTTCAGCCATAGCTTCATGCCGTCGTCGCTCCCGATGCCGAGCCACGCATCCGTGTCGTTGGCGACCTCGATCTCTGTCCACGCATACCCGATACAGTAATCGAGATCTCCGTGGCTCGCGCCGTCCATGAAGTCCACGAGCCCGTCCTCGGGCGTGAGCTTTTTCCAGGTGAGCTTCGTCCCGTCGATCGTGAGTTTCTCGCCCGCAGTCGGCCGCACACTCCCAGCGCCGCCGGTCTCGGCAAACCAGTCGCTATTGAACGAGTTTACCTGCGACGCCGTTGAGATTTTTTTGCCCGTGCCCGCCGTCACCGCCTGCATCATCAGCGTGCCGTCCGTGCCCACACTGGCCACGCGCGAAAACGACTGCTCCGGCACCTTGATCGACTTCAACACGAGCCAGCTCTTGAAGGGCAACTCGCTCCGCGCCTCTCCGTTGATCCACGCCGCATCGGCCGCGAGTTGCTTGTCCGCCGGACCGACCTTCACCGAGTAGGCGAAGGAACCGTCGACCGCGGCACCGTTCTCGATCGCCGGCACAAACAGGGCCATTTTCCGAATTGCCTCGGTGATCGGCTGACGCACCGCGGCGGGCATTTCGGATTCCGGCAGCAGCTCGACCCCACTCACTTTGCCGTCCGCCGCCACGGCGATTTTCGCTTCGATCCGCGCGATACCGTTCTGCCGCAGGCCTTCCGTGCGAAACATATCCGCGAGCAACAGCGGCTCGCCCCTCCCCTGCGCAAACTCCAGCGGTCGCACCGCACCGAGGTAGTGCGCGCGATCTCGGGCTGTGCGCGGATTCGCGGGATTGAGCTGCCAGAGCATGTTGCTCACTCCGTCCACGAATCGCATGAGATCGACGATTTCATTGGCCGGCCCGCCAAAGAGCGGCACGCCCTCGCGCGTCATTAGCATCATCACGAAGCCGCCGCCGGGCACGAAACGCGACAACAGCTTCATATCCGACTGTTTCTTCGGATCGACCACGTTCCAGTTCCGGCTGGACGGCAACGAAGTCGCATCGAGGCCCGAGTCCCACGTGCTCAACACCACCGACGCCACCCGCCCCGGATAGACGCGCTGGATGCGGTTGAGAAACGGCGTCAGGTTGTCGAACAACCGCCACGAGCCGCCGCTCTGCCGCGAGCGAAACAGCACGATGAACAACTCCGGCTCCGGCAGCTTCGCGAGATCCACGGGCTTCAGTTTTCCGCCCTCTGCGCGCATGAGCCGACCGATAAACTCGCTCGAAGCCTTGCCCTGTGCCTCGCTCCATTTTTTCGCCCGTGGTGGGCGGCCCGCCGTCGCCTGGTAAAAACGCACGCACTCCTCCGGCGGCAGCGCGCGCATTGGCAGAAATTTACTGGTCGTCCCGCCTGTGCGAAACAGCACGAGCGGCCCCAACGCCTCGACCGGCTCGCCCTTGAACGTCGCGCCCTTGTGGTCCTTCCACTCCGTTATCGACGTCTCGGCCCCGATGACCAGCGGCGCAATAAACATCACGACGAGGACGAGCGCTGACCGGGAGGAATACGACATGGGTGGGGCGAGGTTCCACCGAGCAAACACCGCCGGCGACCGCCAGCGCGAGCGCTTTTTAAAACTGCCGCGGCTCACCTCGTGCACAGAGATTCGCTTTGAACTTTCCCGGTCCGCTGCATCACTCCCCGACGATGAATGCCCCCCGCCCCCTCTCCCGTCGTGAGTTTCTCGTTTCGTCCGCCACCGCTCTCGCGGTCGCCCAAATTTCCACGGTCGCCGCGGCCGGCACCGCGCCCGCCGCCGAGCCGATCATCGATATCCACCAACACACCAACTACGGCGGCGGTCGCGACGCCGCGTTTCGCCAAATCTCCGCCGCCCGCAATCACGCCCAACTGCTGGCGCATCAGCGCGGCATGGGCGTGACCAAAACCATTCTCCTTCCCGCCGGCCGCCCGCTCGTGCGCTCTTCGACCCTCGACGGCAAAGCCAACGGCCTCGACGGCACCGTGACGGCCAACGACGACAATCTCGCCCTCGTGCGCCAGTTTCCCGACGCCTACGTCTTCGGCGCCAACGAGGTGAGCGACCTCGAAGATGCGCCCACCATCGTCGAAAAATACCTGAAGCTCGGCGCCGTCGTCATCGGCGAGCAGAAGTTCGGCGTCGAGTGCGACTCCGCCGCTATGCAGCGCCTCTACGAACTCGCCCAAGCCTATAACGTCCCGATTTTGATGCACTGGCAGGTCGGCAGCTACAACCACGGCTACGACCGCTTCCACACGATGCTGAAAAAATTCCCGCGCGTGAATTTCATCGGCCACGCCCAGACCTTCTGGGCCAACATCGACGCGAAGTGCGACAACGATCCGCGCAAACTCTACCCCACCGGCAAGGTCACCCCCGGCGGCCTGACCGACCGCTACCTCGCCGACTACCCGAATTTCTTCGGCGACCTGTCGGCCGGCTCCGGTGAAAGCGCCTTCAAGCGCGACCCCGATCACGCCCGCGCCTTCCTCGCTCGCCATCAAGACAAGCTCCTCTACGGCAGCGATTGCAACGACCCCACCGGCGACGTCTCCGTCTGCTCCGGCGCCCGCCAACTCGTGCAAGTCCGCACCTACTCACCCAACAAAGCCGCCGAGCGAAAAATGCTCCACGACAACGCGAAGAAATTATTCCGGCTCTGACGCAACGAAGCGCCTCGGCCGCGAGTTTACTGCTCCTTGTTCCGCGGATGAAATTTAGCGTGCTGGTCGAGCAGACGCTGCGGCTCCACCGCCGTGTAAATCTGCGTCGTCGAAATACTCGCGTGGCCGAGCATTTCTTGGATCGCGCGCAGATCGGCGCCTCCCGTCAGTAAGTGCGTCGCGAACGAATGCCGCAGGCCGTGGGGTTTTACGTTTTTCGTGATCCCCGCCCGCAGGGCGTGTTTCTTCACCAGCTTCCACAACATCATCCGGGAGAGTGCGCTGCCGCGGTTGTTGAGGAAAAACTGACTGCCGGTCTTCGGCTTCACGAGGTGCGGACGCCCCGCGACCAGATAGGTCGTGAGTGCATCAAGCGCTTTGCCGCCGACGGGCACGATGCGCTCCTTCGAGCCTTTGCCAAAAATGCGGATGAACCCGTTTTCGAGATCGACCTGCTGCAACATCAACGCCGCTAGTTCCGAAACCCGCAGTCCGCTTGAATAAAAGAGTTCCAACAGCGCCCGGTCGCGCAGGTCGCGCGGTTCGCCGCCGGTCGGCGCATTCAGCAAACGCGCGACCTCGCCGGCGGACAGCGTGGCAGGAATTTTTCGCACGATTTTCGGTCCTGCCAACAACGCCGTAAAATCGTCGTCGCGGATTTTTTCCTTAACCAGAAAGCGCGCCAGCATCCGCAGCGCCGTGAGCTTTCGCGAGAGGCTCGCCGTCTTGTAGCGTTCACTGTCGAGCGAGTGCACCCACTCGCCGGCTTGCGCGGCGGTGATCACCCGCCAGTCGGCGACGCCGCGAGCGGCAAGAAATGTGGCCGCCTGATCCAAATCGCTCCGGTAGGCGCTCACGGTATTCCGCGAAAGCCCGCGCTCGAGCTCCGCAAAGTTGAGAAACGCCTCGATATCGTTGGCAAACGCCCCGGGGGCCTGGCTGTGGTCGGCTCGCTTCACGGGAAACAAAAAGACGCCGCGGGTGGGCGGCGTCGAATTTTTTGCAGGTGCGTTGCGCGCTCAGTATTGGCGGCGACGCGGCGCCGGCACGTAGTTGGAGTTCGTCTCCTTCATGCGGAAGGTGATGCGGGCCTTCTCCAAGTCGTAGGGACTCATCTCCATTTTCACCATGTCGCCGGCGGCTATCTTGATGAAATTCTTCCGCAGCTTTCCGGAAATGTGCGCCAGCACGACATGCTGGTTGGCGAGTTGGACCTTGAACATCGTGCCCGGGAGCACGGCGACGACCTTGCCCTCCACTTCGATCGAGTTGCTATCAGCCATGGTTAACGTGGAGTTGGTGCGCGGAGCGGATCGTCATAAGTGCGGTCATCAAAAGCACCTTGTAAGGCAGATTTCGCCCGCCTTAGTCAAGGTTTCCCTCTGACACCGCTCACTAGCGCACGCCTCCATGCCTGAATTGCCCGCCAATCCGCCCGCCTGCCCGTTCGAAAAACGCTTCCCGTCCCAACTCGTCCGCGACGACACGTTTTTCATGAGCTTGGCCTACAATCAGGCGATCGATGCGTGGCGGCGGGACGAAGTGCCGATCGGCGCGATTATCGAAATCGGCGGCGAGGTCTACGGCTCGGCCCACAATACCGTGGAATCCGCCAACGACCCGACCGCCCACGCCGAGATGCTGGCGATCACTCAAGCCGCTTCCAAACTCGGCGACTGGCGCCTCTCCGGTGCGACGGTCTACGTCACCAAGGAGCCGTGCCCGATGTGCTCGGGCGCCATGTTAATGTCCCGGGTGAAGCGCGTCTGCTACGCCGTGCCCGATCCCAAAATGGGCTGCCTCGGCGGCGCGACGAACTTGAACGACCTGCCCCGCGTCAACCATCACGTCGAACTTACCGCCGGCGGTGTGCTGGAGCAGGAATGCCGCGAGCTGTTGCAGGCGTTTTTCAAACTGAAACGCGACGGGGACTAGCCCGCGCTGGGGTGAAAGCCCACCGTCGGCGACGAAGCTGAAAGTTGACGGATGCGCCGAGCGATGCATTGGTTTCCCCTCTCGTTACGACACTGTTCAACCCGCAATCAGAAATCACTCCCATGCCCTTCGAACTTCCGAAACTGCCCTACGCTCTCGATGCCCTCGCTCCGCACATCGACGCGAAGACGATGGAAATCCATCACGGCAAGCACCACCAGGCCTACATCACCAACGCCAACAATCTCCTCAAGGACCACCCGGCCCTCGCGGCGCTTGATGTGCACACGCTCATCGCCGATCTGAGCAAGGTTCCCGAGGCCATCCGTGGCGGCGTTCGCAACAATGCCGGCGGTCACGCCAACCACGCGTTCTTCTGGACCGTCCTCGCCCCGCACAATCAGGACGCTCCGTCCGGCGCCCTCGCGGCCGCGATTGATGCGCAGCTCGGCGGTCTCGCCAAGTTCAAGGAAGATTTCGCCAAGGCCGGTGCGACCCGCTTCGGCTCCGGCTGGGCTTGGCTCTACGTCACCACCGACAAGAAACTCGCTGTCGGCTCGACTGCCAACCAAGACAGCCCGCTCATGGGTAAGGCCGTCGCCGGCATCGAAGGCAAACCGATCCTCGGCCTCGATGTCTGGGAGCACGCCTACTACCTCAACTACCAGAACCGCCGTCCCGACTACATCACCGCCTTCTGGAACGTCGTAAACTGGAAGGCCGTGGAAGCGAACTACGCCGCCGCGATCGCCTGAGACTGCGCCCTATTCTAAAATCAAAAGCCGCACCGTTTCGGGTGCGGCTTTTTTGCGGCCGAAAATTGCGTCCGCGTTGCCGAGCACTACCGCGCCAGCACGCTCGCCTGTGAAACGGGACCGAGATTGGTCGCCGAGATGCGTTTGCTCTGGCCCGTCTCAGTATCGAGGATACTGAGCACGCTCGAAGTGCGGTCGCGCGCCGTGTAGACGAGATGACGCCCGTCCGGCAACCAGCTCGCCTCGATTCCGTCGAAATCCGCTTTCGAAACGACCTCGGCTTTGCCCTTGGCGAAATTGTAGACGGCAATCTGATACTTGCTGCCGGCCACGCGCACCGTGCAGGCGATCTTCTGCGGATCGGCCCGACTCCAGTCCGGCTCGGCCGCGTAGGCGAATCCCGTGACCACGCGCTGCGGCGCTCCGCCGCCTGCCGCCATCACGTAGAGCTGCGGGAGCGAATCACCCATCGCAAAGACCAGACGCCCGCCGTCGGGAGACCAGCACGGCGAAGACTTCACCTGATCAGAGCGCGTCTTGCGCGACACCTGCCGGCCCTGCGCATTGCTCGTGTAGATTTCCGAGGTCCCCTCGCCGCTCAACACCATCGCCACTTGTTGTCCACTGGGGCTGAAACGCGCGCCCTGATTGGTGCCGCGGAAACTGACAAACGTCTCGTGACGCCCCGTCGCTACATCGAGGAGAAAAATATCCGGGAAGCCTGATTTGTAGAAACTCGTGTAGATGATTTTCGAGCCATCCGGCGCCCACCGCGGCATGAGCGCGAGCGCGTTGTCGTGGGTGATTTGTTTCGCCTCGCCGAAAAACAGATCGGCCGTGCAAACCTCCTTCACCTTCCCGCCGTCGCGAATGAAAGCGATTTTCGACGCGAAAAATCCCTTTAGCCCGAGGCCGTTGGTTTTCACCACCGCCACATCCGCCGCCCGGAGCAGCGCATTGCGCGCGCTGGTGCCCGTGACTGTTTCCGAAGCAAACGGCGTGGCCGTCATTCCCTTCGTGATATCCACCCGCACCTGCGTCGCGCCGGTCGCCGTGAACTTCACGTCAAAGGCCTGCCCGCTCGCGACGAGTTTGTAGCGGCCGTGCGCACCAAACGCCCGCAGCGCGAGATCGTTCAACTCCGCGGTGTTCGCCGAGACGCGGATCGGAATGGTGTTCTTGTCCACCCCGACCACTACGTCGCCGATGCTGGCGCCACGTTGCGCAGAGAGCGGCGCGACGGCGAAAGCGAGTAACACAAAAAAACACGGGAGGAATTTCATGGAGAAAAAAGAGGCGCACAAATGATTCGCCGCCTATCCGCATTTCTATTTGCGCGGCATCGCGGCATAACAACTCTTATTTACTCACAATCTCGAACACCCTTTCCACCGTGACCACCGACGAAATCAAAGAGCATCTCAAACAGGTAAAATATCCCGGCTTCAGCCGCGACATCGTGTCCTTCGGGCTCGTGCGTTCCGCCGGCGTGCTCGATGGCGTCGCTAAAGTCTCGCTCGCCCTCACCACGAGCGACGCGAAAATCCCGCTCTATCTCAAAACCGAGGTGGAGAAATGCCTGCGCGCCATTCCCGGCGTGAAGGAAACCTTGGTCGAAGTTTCGGTCGCTCCGGCCAAAGCCGCCCCGGCCGCCCCCGCCAACGGCGGCAATCTCGGCGGCAACAGTGCCGCACCCAAAGCGATCAAATACGCCGTCGCCATCGCCTCGGGCAAAGGCGGCGTCGGCAAGAGCACCTTCTCCGTCAACCTCGCCGCCGCGCTCGCCCAACTCCTCGCCCTCGAAGGCCGCACCGGTCGCGTGGGCCTCATGGATTGCGATATCTACGGCCCGAGCGTCCCGCTGATGATGGGCATCCAAGGTCGCCCCGAAGTGGATGGCGATTCGCTCGTCCCTCTGGAGAGGCACGGCGTGAAGGTGATGAGCATGGGCTTTCTCGTTGACGACAACACCCCCGTCGTGTGGCGCGGGCCGATGATCATGAAAACCATCCAGCAATTCGTGCAAAACGTCCGCTGGGGTGATCTCGACATCTTGCTCATCGACCTTCCGCCCGGCACCGGCGACGCCCAACTTTCCCTCGTGCAGACGATCCCGCTCGACGGCGCGATCATCGTCACGACCCCGCAACCCGCCGCGACCAACATCGCCCGCAAAGGCGGCCTGATGTTCCAAAAGGTCAACGTGCCGATCATCGGCGTCGCGGAAAACATGAGCTACTTCCTCGATCCGGCCGGTAACAAACACGCTGTCTTCGGCTCCGGCGGAGGCATCCTCACCGCCGAGAAACTCGGCACCGTTCTCCTCGGTCAGGTGCCGCTGATTTCGGAGATTCGCGAAGGCGGCGACTCCGGCACCCCGATCGTCGTGAGCAAACCCGAGAGCGCCGCGGGCCACACCTTCCGCGAAATCGCCGGCGAACTGCTCGCCCGCCTCGCCAAACCCGCGCTGCCGCGCATGTAACGATTGGGAAAAATTGCGGGCATTGACACGCCCGCTCCGCTCCCTCTCATTTCGCACGCGTTACGCGCATGACTTCTCCTGCTCAAGAGCCTCCGATCTCCCGCGAGTTCGTCAAACAATCCAGCCTCTACCAGGAGTTCCTGGCGGAGCGGGAGGAAATCCTGAAGCACAAGTGGCTGGAGTCTGAGCGACTCGGCTACGATATCGGCTTCGAGCGCGCCTTGCTCGATTGGATCCGGAAGCATCGCGAGGGCTGGCGCGCCGCCCGCCGCCAGCACGCCCCGCCCGGAGGTTCGACGTCTCCGTTCGCCACCGCTTCGGTGGAAAAACGGAATCATTGAGGCGCCTTAGCCCGCCTGCGCCGGCAAGTTTGCCGATTCAGTCATGAAAAAGCCGGGCAAAAAAGCCCGGCTTGAACCAGATAGACTGCGATAATCTTCGCAGCGACCGGAGACTTATTTGATCTCCTTGTGAAGCGTGTGGCGCTTCAAATGCGGGTTATACTTCTTCTTCTCAATGCGCTCCGTCACGGTCTTTTTGTTCCGGAACGTGAGGTAACGGGAGGCGGGTTTACCCTCTTTTTTGGCTTCTGTGCACTCCAAGGTAACGAGTTCTTGCATGGTTTTAAATGGTTGAAGGGTCAGGAGGAAAGGGCCCGCCCCGGTAGGTGCAACCTCAATCTTCGCTCGTTTTCCCGTCGGGGCGCACTCGACAGCTCAGCGCCGCTTTTCCGTCAGGGGCAACATCACGCCACGCCGAAACAGCGTCACTTGGCTCGTGCTGGAGGAGACCACGATCCCTATACAGTTCGCCCGCACACTGATCGCCGCGGCCGCCGCGTGCCGGCTACCGAGACCGCTCGGCAGCGGGTGATCGCTGTCGGTCGCCTGGATCAAGCTGCCCGCCGACTCCACCACGCCGTCGCCCCGAATGATAAACGCTCCGTCGATCGACGAAAATTCCTTCACAGTCTCGTCCATGAAGGGATTTAGGATATTTCGCTCTTCCTCCTTGTAGCCAAAAAACGGGTTCAGCACGAGGGGCTTCACAAAGGTCGCGACCTTCTCGTTGTCGCCCACCACAAAAAGACACCCCACCGGTCGCCCTTCTCGTCCCTCGACCGCCAGTTCGGTGGCCACTGCAATCACCCGCTCCAGCACCTCGGGTTTTACGTCGGGCGGGAGCAAGTCCGACGTCTGTCCGGTCAATAACGTCTGAAACTCACGCTCGATGTCCACGACCACCAGCGTGTCGAACTGGTTGCTGCCCGTCATGCCGTCGAGGCAGCAGATTCGGTCGGTGAACTTGATCACCCCACGCGTGAGGGCGACGAGGATCGCGCTCCGCAGTTGCGCCATCCGCTGATTGGAAAATGAGCGAACCTGGATCGTCTCGGCAAACGCCCGTTCGTCGTCGCCCGGCTCGATCGGATTGCGAGTGACGAGGATGGTTTTGAGTTTCGATTCGATCGCCCCACGCTCGATGCCTCCCACGAAGGTATCGCCAAACACCATGATCGCACCGCAACCCGCTCCCCGGGCCACGCGCTCGGCTTCGCGGAACATCAGGCGGTTGACGCGATTCTGCTGCGCCTGCACCGGCCGGATGCCGCCGAACCCACCCACGAGTTGTTCGTGCAGCGCATCGAGGTCGGAGGCTCCCACCAAGCGATCGACGAGCTCCTTCTCTTTCACTTGGCGCGCGATCGAGGCGAGCACTTGCAGATAGTCGCGCGCCTTCTCGCCCGCGATCAACATGACGATCAGATGCACCCGCTCTTCCGCGACCGCACCATCGTGGCGAATGCCGACCCGGCTGCGGCCGATCGCCAAAATATAGCGCCGGCTCATCTTTACGCGCACGTGCGGCAGTGCCACGCCGAGACCGAGGTAGGTCGTCATCGTGCTCTCGCGGGCGAGCAAACCCTTCAGCAATGCGTCCGGTTTGAGGTCGGAGAAACTCTCCACACAGACCGCGAGCAACTCCTGCAACGCCCCCTCAAGATCATGACTCCGCAGATCAACGATGCGTCCGCGGGCGATGATTTTGTCGAGCCGCATGGGCGATTCAGGTCACCGTTATTTTTCCCACTCGAGCGCGCCCTTTTTGATTTCGTAGACGAGACCAAGCACAAGCACGCCGACGAAAAACAGGATGGGGCCTAGGATCGCGATATTGTTGGCCAGAAACTCGCGGTAGATAAACGTCCACGGCACCAAGATCACGATTTCCAGATCGAAAAGCATGAAGAGCAGCGCCGTGACGTAGAACTTCACCGAAAACCGCGAATGCACGATCCCCTCGGCGGCGATGCCGCACTCGTAGGCGGAATCCTTGATTTTTGAGCCCTTCGCCCGCTGCCCGAAAAAGTGACTGGCGCCGATCACACCGGCGGTGATACCCGCGGCCAGCAAGGCTTGGATCAGAAAGGGAAGATACGAGGCTGAGGTCATGGCAATTTGGCTACACCGAAATGGGCGCACCGGCGCACGCGCGGCAAGAGGGAATTTATGAAAGGCCGGGAGCGCGGGCGGCCCGCCCGCTTCTTTTCTTCGCGCGCCGGGCCCACCGCCCGCGCTCCGGCTGAACTCACTCAATCGGAATAACCTTCACGGTCTTCGTCTTGGTCGAGCCTACCCCCAGCGACTCCGCGAACTCCAAAGTGCGGATCTCGTCGGAAATATCGATGAACCCGCCTTTTTTGCGCAACGCGTTCATCCGGTCGCGCACGAGCGAATCCAAAATCACCGGATCAGTGCTCAACCACATGAGCGGCTCCGAGTGCGAGTAGAGCGAATTGAAAAACGGACCGCCGATAAACTGGTAGTGTTGGAGACTCGCGATCGTGAACATCCACGTCTGCCGCAATTCCGGGATCGCACTCATCTCGGCGACCGCCGCCGGAGCGTTTGCCGGCGAACGAAAGAAACGCGCCGTGTTCGAGGCGTTCCACAGCGTGGCGTTAACGAGCGCGCCGTTCACCCCCAGCGTCGGGTGGTCGGTGTAGACCGGCAGATTGATCCAAAAATCCGCATCGAGAAACAGCGGCGTCGCGAGGAAGCTCTTGCGGTCCTCGTCCTTGGTCGAGGTATTGGAAACACCTTCGGTTTGTTTCTCCGCAAAAATGGGATCGAAGCGCTGCGGGAGCGGCGAATCGTAGAACCACACCGGATCGTAAAACCGCCCCGACTCCAGCACGTAGACCGGGTTGCCGTTGAAGGGAGTCATGCCCGAAACCAACGAGGGAAGATAGCCCGTCATACGCAGGCGCAGTGCATTGAGGCCCACGAGGAAAATATCCTTGTTTTGAAATCCGCGCCGCGCGAGGGCCGAAATCACCGCTTTCACGAGCGGAACCGGAGTGGCCATACCCGGGCCCGAGTCGGCATAAACTTTGAGGCCCGCTTTTTTCTTCGCTCCAGGCACCAGTTTCTTGCCCGTTACTTTCTCGAAGTTGGCGAACAACAACTCGACCTGCTTCTCGTAGGTCGCCTCGTCAAATTTCGGGAGCGCCGCCTCCCACACCGGCTCTTGAGGAGGCGTTTTCGATGCCGTCGTGGGCGCAGCCGCGCGCAGCACGGTTGCGGCGGCCAGAAAAGTCGCACAGAGCAGCTGGAAAACAGAAGAACGCATAGTGGTGTTTGTCGCCTAAGATGGGGTGAAGTTTCCTCGGATGCCGCGAAACTTCGTCAAAGGCGCGCGAACTTGACAGTCGGGTGGGCCGGTTGAAAGTGCATTCTTTTCGGCGCGTGCCGCGTCTAGTTATGGAGGGCGCCGATTGGCCACTCCGCCCTCCTCTGCTCCATGCCTGTCATCAAACCCACCTGCGTCCGCGACCTCAAGCTGCGCGTCAATCTCGCCGACGTCGTGTCGCGCATGGTCACGTTGCGCAAAGCCGGTGGCGCCCGACTCAAGGGATTGTGCCCGTTCCACAACGAGAAGACGCCCTCCTTCAACGTCGATCCCGACAAGGGCTACTACCACTGCTTCGGCTGCGGCAAAAGCGGCGACATCATCTCGTTCGTCCGCGAGACGGAGCAGTTAAATTTTTCCGAAGCCGTCGAGGCCCTCGGCAAACGCTTCGGCATTCCCATCGAATACGAAGAAGGCTCCGGCGGCCCCAGCAACGCCGACCGCACCCTGCGCCAAGAGGTCTTCGATCTGCACGACGCCGCCGCCGAACATTTTTACCAGGCCTTCAAAGCCAAGGACGCGACCGGCGAGGCCATGCGTGTCTTGTGGACGGAAAAACGCCGCTTCTCCCCCGAAATCGCGGACGAGTTCAAAATCGGTGCCGCCGACGCCACCGGCAGCGGCCTCGGCGCCGCGATGATGCGGAGAAAATTTTCCGAGGAGGCGCTGCGCCGGTGCGGCCTATTTTTCATCTACGACGACGCCGCAATCACGCTCCAGTCGCTGCGTCCGCGGTTTCGCGGACGCCTGATGATCCCCATCCGCGACCACCAAGGCCGCGTCTGCGCCTTCACCGCGCGCCAAACTGATCTCACCCCCGACGACGATCCCGCGAAGGACGCCAAATACGTAAACTCGCCGGAAACTCCGATTTTCACGAAGGGCAACCTGCTCTTCAACCTCGACCGCGCCCGCACCGCCGTCGGCGAGGGCAAACCCTTCGTCATGGTCGAGGGCCAACTCGACGCGATCCGCTGCTGGTCCGTCGGCCTGAAGACCGCGATCGCCCCTCAAGGCACCTCGATCACCGAGAGCCAGCTCGTGCTCCTGCGCCGCTACCATACGAAGGTCGAGTGCTTCTTTGACAGTGACAGCGCCGGGCAAAAAGCCGCGCTCCGTTTCCTCCCGATGGCCCTGAAAGCCGGTTTGGAGCTGCGTTTTCTCACGCTAGCCGGCGATGGTAAAGTCGACCCCGACCTCCTCTTCCTCGAGCGCGGCCTCGCCGCTTACGACGAGGTCCGCCTTTCCGCGAAGAGTGCCATGGCCTTTGCGTGCCGCGCCACCCTCCCCGACCCGTTGACCGCCTCCGCCGAATTGAAATCCCGCGCCGCGCAGACCGTCTTCGAGATCATCGCTAACGCCGAAAGCGAAGTGACGCGTTCGGAATTCGTCAACGAAACCGCCTCCAACCTTCGCCTCCCGCTCGCCGCTGCCCAGAAGGATTTCCAGACCTTTCTCCAGCGCCAGAGCCGCCAAGCCTCCGCTCGGCCCGCCGCCAACAGCCCTGATCCCGCCCCGGCCGCGCCCCACACGTCCCACACCCCCGAACGCGACCTCCTCCTGCTGTGCCTTCATTTCGAATCCATCGGTAAGCCGCTCAGCCTCTCGATTCCGCACGATTGGATCGACCTCGGTCACCCCGCCGGCGCGCTCCTCAACCGCTTCCTCGGCGAGTTCGAACACGACCTGTGGCCCGGCAAGGACCACCTGGAAAACTTGCTCGAATCCGACGCCGAGCGCTCCCTCGTCGCCTCCCTATTGTTCGAAACGCCCGGTTTTGAGGAGCCCACCAAGGTCGCCCAAGAGGGTCTGAAGCTCCTCCGCGCCCGCGCGCTGGAGCCCCGCCTGCGGGAAATAGAACTTGCTTTGGCCAACCCCCATGCGGACATTGAATCTGACCCAATTTCTCTCTTGAAAGAACGCTCCGAACTGCACCGCCTGCTTCGCCAACCCATCGCGTTGGCCGCCTCCGCCTGAACTTTTTCCGTCCGCTCCGTCCTTCCTCCTTCCATGCCGCGCAAAGCCAAGTCCGCATCCGCCGATTCCGCCCAATCCGAAGCCGTCGAGGCCGTCCTCGCCAAAAACCCTCCGTCCGGTGCTGATGGCGCCGCCGTCGGAGCCGACATTCCGGCCGGTGGTATCAACGACAAGATCCGTCACCTGATCCGTCTCTCGAAGGAACAGGGTTACCTCACGTTCGACGACATCAACGAGGCCCTGCCCGAGTCCGTCGAAAACCAGGAGGAAATCGATAACGTCCTCTCGATCCTCCAGAATCTCGAAATCGAAATCCTTGAGCCCGATCAGGTCGAGGACTACAAAGCGCGCCAGGAAGAGGCCGAAGAGGAAGAGAGCCGCACCTCGCAAAACGACATCCTCGACGACCCCGTCCGGATGTATCTCAAGCAAATGGGCCAAGTCCCGCTCCTGACGCGCGAGCAGGAAGTCGAGATTTCCAAACGCATCGAAAACGCCGAGCTCAAGGCTCAGACCGTCCTCTTCGAAGCGTCCGCCGTCGGGGCCTACATCGGCACCCTCGGAGCCAAACTGCTGAACCGCGAAGAACGCTTCGACCGCGTCGTCATCGACAAGAAAATCGATTCCCGCGAAGCCTACTTCAAGGGCTTGCCGAAGCTCGTCGAAAACACCCAGAAATCCGAAGCCGGCACTGCCGAGGCTTGGGACGAATATCTCCACGCCAAGGGCGAAGCCGAAAAGAAAAAGGTCCTCGCGAAATTCCGGAAGCGCGAAAACGTCCTCCGCTCTTTCTTCTCCAAGTTTTTCTTCAAGCTGAAGGTCTACGAGGAATACCTCGAAAATCTCCGCCCCACGCTCGAGGAAATTGATTCCCTCCACCAACAGCTCGACCGCGCGAAACATCCCAAGACGAAAAAGGATGCGGCGATCGACACGAAGCCGATCAACGTCCGGCTCAAACAAATCGAGGCCGCCCAGCGTTGCGCCCCTGAGGAACTCCAGCGCATCGTCACCCAGACCTTCGTTCACGTCCGCGAAGCCCACAAAGCCAAGACCGAGATGGTTGAGGCCAACCTGCGCCTCGTCATTTCCATCGCGAAGAAATACACGAACCGCGGTCTCTCCTTCCTCGACCTCATCCAAGAAGGCAACATGGGCCTCATGAAGGCCGTCGAGAAGTTCGAGTATCGCCGCGGCTACAAATTCTCCACCTACGCCACGTGGTGGATCCGTCAGGCCATCACCCGCTCCATCGCCGATCAGGCCCGCACCATCCGCATCCCGGTGCACATGATCGAGACCTTGAACAAGGTCATGCAGGTGCAGAAACAGCTCCTCCAGGAATACGGCCACGAGCCGACGCCCGACGAGGTCGCCGACGAAATGAATCTGCCCGTCGAGCGCGTGCAGCAGATCATGAAGATGGCGCAGCAACCCATCTCGCTTCAGTCGCCCGTTGGCGATGGTGACGACACCTCCTTCGGTGATTTCATCGAGGACAAGTCCGCCGAGAATCCCTACGACATGACGGCCTATTCGCTCCTGCGCGAAAAGATCGTCGACGTCCTCGATTCCCTCACCGAGCGCGAGCGCCGCGTGCTTTCGCTCCGTTTCGGTCTCGTCGATGGTTACAGCCGCACCCTCGAAGAGGTGGGCAAACAATTCAAAGTCACCCGTGAGCGCATCCGTCAGATCGAGGCCAAGGCTCTCCGAAAGATGCGGCACCCGACGCGTATCCGCCAGCTCCACGGCTTCTTCGACGCCGAGCAAATCGACAACGCGCAAAACCTGATGAAGATCGCCGCCACGTCGCGTCCTCCGGGCGCGCCCGCGCCGGCCAGCCTTCCTTCGGGTGGTCCGCTCGGTCCCGGCAGCCTGCCCGGCGGCCTCGGCTTCCCCGCTCCGAAACCCTGAGCCGCCCGTCAGTCCGGCGCCGTTCACGGGCGCTGCCTCCGATGATATTCACCGCCAGAACGCTCACGCTGCTGGCGGTGATTTTATTTTTGGCCGGCTGTGGCCATCGCACCGATCCCGCCAACACGTCCGGCACCAACGCCGCGGCGCCGTCAGCCCAACCCTCGCGCCCTGCCGCCGCCCCGCTCCAAGCCAGCCCACGCAAACTCGTCGGACGTGTGCTGAGTATCGATGCCGCCCGTGGTTTCGTCTTCGTCGCCCTCGATCTCGACTCGCCGCCTGCGGCCACCACCGAGGGCGCTTCGCTCATTGTCCGCACCGAAGATCTGCGCGAGACGGCCCGGCTGCGCACATCCGCCTACGTCCGTGGGCGCACCCTCGGCACCCTCTTGGTTTCCGGTCAACCCTCGCTGGGCGACGAAGTGGTTTTCCACCTACACGCGCCCGAGCCTTGAGCCGCCCCGGCGACGCTTTCCCTCTTTACAGACCACCCCCCCGGCCTACTTTCGCACCACTATGTCTACGCTCACGCTCATTTTCGCCAGCATCATGGGTCTCGGCCCCGGAGAACTCGTCATTATCCTCGTGATTCTCCTCGTGCTGTTCGGCGGCTCGAAACTCCCCCAGCTCGCCAAGGGCCTCGGGCAATCGATCAAGGAGTTCAAGAAGTCGTCCAAGGAGGAAGAGGAAGAGACCAAGCCCGTCACCCCGGCCGCCGCCCCTGCGCCCGCCGCCGAGGTCAAGAAGCCTGAGCCGATGAAGACCCACGGCTCCAACTGAGCCGAACGTCACCCGGCGTTCATTCGCCGCCACTGCCGAGCGCGCCCTTTCCGGCGCGCTTTTCTATTGGCTCAATCCGCCATCACGTCGCCCACGGGGGCCTCGCCCCGTTCGCGCACCCAATCCTTAAACGCCGCAATGTGCACCGGTGCCCCCAACGCCAGCACCTCGTCGCCGGCGCGCAACGTCTCCTGCGCACGGGGATTGAGAATGCGCATCCCCCGGCGGTTCACGCCGGCAATCTGCACGCCGTGGTTCTGCGCCGGCGAAAGTTCGCTCAACGTTCGCCCGGCCGCCCGACTCCACGCCGGCACTTGCACTGCCTCCATGCGCACTTCTTCGAAAAGTGAATCTGTGGTCGGCGCACCCGACACCGCGCCGAGAAATGCCTTGGCCGCATTCACCTGCTCCGAGGTTCCCAGCAGCAGCACCTTGTCACGCGGATAAAACACCGCGTCCGCCGGCGGGAGCGGAATCATAAAACCCTGCCGCTCGATGCCGACCACCGAGCACCCGAAACGTGTGCGCAAGCCGAGCTCGGAAATCTTCTTCCCCTGGCAATCCGCGAGATCAGGTAACGTGCAATCGATCATGTGCAGGTTCCACTCGCCGTGCGGTTGGAGCCATGGCGCGGTGGTCGCCGTCATCTTGTTGTCCCCGGTCTCGATCGCGCTCATCAGCTCAACCTCCATTTCGCTGTGCCAGTAGATCAATTTGCGCCGCAGCACCAGCAGCGCCAACACGGCCACCACCGCGCTGAAGAGCAGCAAATTCTTACCCACACCGTCGGCCGGCTGAATCGCCGCGAGCCACATAAACATCCCGCCCCCCGCCAGAATTTTTAGCCCCGTCTCGACCAGCGGGCGCAATCGTTTCGCCTGCGGATGCCCTTGGGTCGACATCTCTGCGTAGAGCATCGCCATCGCAGACACGTTGCGCCAGATCGCCACCAACGGCGCCAGAATCAGCAGCACCAGCAGCGTGCTGAACATCAGCTCCAGATCGTGCGGAAACAGTTTCCCTCGCCCGATGTAGCCTTCCGCCACCGCGAAAAACTGCTCCGAAAACACCACCACGCCTGTGACGAAAAACACGCCGACGCTCACTTGGATCAGGCGCTTGCGGCTGAGTTGCCACAGGAGATTGCGTGAGCGGCGCACCTGCAGTGCGTCCAGCCATCCATGATACGCACTCACCCACGTCGCATGCCACGCCGGCTGGCGCGCCATCACTGCATCGGCGATTTTCTCCGAGCGCCGCGTGAGCCACGGCGCCAACAGCGTCGTCAGCAGCGATACGCCCACCGCCATCGGATAAAACCGCGCCGGCACCACCGCCGCCGTCACGCCGAGTTGCGCGATGATAAACGAAAACTCGCCGATGGGCGTTCCCGTCAGCCCCGTCCGCAGTGCGTCTTTCAGCGGCGTGCCGATCAGCGTCAGCCCGCTCGTGATCGCGAGTGGGCGCGCCACCAACGTAAACGCCGCCACGCCGACAATCAGGCCGCCCGCATTCCACAATTCCCGCACATCGATCTGCATGCCGATCGCCACGAAAAACACCGCGCTGAAGACATCGCGCATCCCTTCAAACGTCCGCTCCACCTGGTGCCGGTGCGATGTCTCCGCCACAATCGTCCCGAGCAAAAACGCTCCGAGCGCCAGCGAGTAGCCCGCCTGCTCCGCGACGACCGCGATGCCAAACAGCAGCGCCGCCAGCCCCAGCGTCTGCAATTCTTCGTCCGCCGAAATACTCAGGCGCTTCAACAACCACGGCACCAGCAACAGCCCCAAAATTCCCGTCAGCACCACAAACGCCCCGAGTTGCAGCAGCGTCACGCCGAGTTTGGCCCCGCCGCCCGAGCCAAATTGCACGAGCGAATTCAGCAGCGTGAGCATCACCACCGCCACCACGTCTTCCAGCACCGAGATCCCCATCGCCAGTTGCCCCGAACGTTCATGGTTCGTGCCGGTTTCGTGCAAAATCTTCCCGATGATCGCCGAAGAGGACACCATCAGCATGCCGGCAAGAAACAGACTTTCCGTGCTCGACCATCCGAGCGACGCCCCGAGCAGCCGCGACAAATAATACATGATGATCGCCCCGCCAAACGTCGCCAGCATCAGCCCCGGCCCCAGCCGCCGCATCTTGCGCAGACTCAGCCCCAGACCGATGGAGAACATAAGAAACACGAGGCCGATCTGCGCCAACGTCTCGATACTACCCGTCTCCTTCACCAGCGAAAACGGCAGCGATTTTGGTCCTGCGACGATTCCGGCGACGAGGAAACCCACCACGACCGAAAGCCCGATCCGTTGGCAAATCCACCCCACCATACCGGCGACAAACAGCACGACCGCGAGATCTTGGATGAAATGGAGTCCGTGCATGGCGAAGTTCCCCTGAACACGCGGCCAACCCGCGCGCGGGTCAAGCCCCGGCGCCTCGCTCCGCCGCACCCGGCGCACGTCGCGCACCAAATCCGGGCACACCGCCCGTTCTGCGCGCTCTCCGTGCTTTCCCTCGTTGACACCCCCTACGGCCGCCGATTCGTTTCCGTCGGCGGCAACGCCGCCACTCGCTCCCCGCTACACGCAATCATGGCCAACATCTTCGGCTACTTCTCCAACGACATCGGCATCGACCTCGGCACCGCCAACACGCTCGTTTACGTGAAAGACAAGGGCATCGTCCTGCGCGAGCCCTCCGTCGTGGCCCTCGACACCGTTTCCCGCAAGGTCCGCGCCGTCGGCGACGAAGCCAAAAAGATGCTCGGCCGCACCCCCGGCAACATCACCGCCATCCGCCCGATGAAGGACGGCGTCATCGCCGATTTCGATGTCACCGAGGCGATGCTCCGCTACTTCATCCGCAAAGTTTCCAGCAGCTCCTTCCGCGCCCCGCCCCGCGTCGTCATCGCGATTCCTTCCGGCATCACCGAGGTTGAAAAACGCGCCGTCAAAGAGTCCGCCATGCACGCCGGCGCCCGCGACGTCATCACCATTCCCGAGCCCATGGCCGCCGCTATCGGCGTCGGTCTCCCGATTGACGAACCCGCCGCCAACATGATCGTCGACATCGGCGGCGGCACCACCGAGATCGCCGTCATTTCGCTCAACGGCATCGTGTTTTCGAAATCCATTCGCGTCGCCGGCGACGAGTTGGACAGCGCCATCATCGACTACATGAAGCGCGCCTACAACCTCCTCATCGGCGAGCGCACCGCGGAAGAAATCAAGTGTCGCGTCGGTTCCGCCTACCCGCTCGATGAAGAGCTCACCATGGAGGTCAAAGGCCGCGACTCCGTGGCCGGCCTGCCCAAGACGATTCACATCACCTCTCAGGAAATCCGCGAAGCCCTCGCCGATACCATATCGAACATCGTCGACGCCGTCCGCGTGACCCTCGAACGCTGCCCGCCCGAACTCTCCGCCGACCTCGTGGATCGCGGCTTCGTGATGGCCGGCGGCGGCGCCCTCATCCGCGGCATCGACAAACTCCTCAGCGAAAAGACCGGCCTACCCGTGACCGTCTCCGACGACCCGCTCTCCGCCGTGGCCAACGGCACCGGCGCCGTCCTGAACGACCTCTCGTGGCTGATGCAGAACGTGTGAGCGGCGCGCCGAAGCGCGCCATGTAGCGAGCAGACAAGCGACCAGTAACCAGCGGGACCAGCGATTCAGCGCGCGTCTTGATACTTGGCACTTGATCCTTGTTACTTCCCAAAAACGTGCCCTTCCGCCGCTTCGCCACCCAACGCCCTTTTGCCACCCTCGGCTTCGTCGTCGTCGCGTGGCTCCTCGTGCCGGTCAGTGTAAAGACTTTCACCCGTGCCAGCTTTTTTGAGCTCACCGCACCGGTGACGGTCGCCGCCGACTACGCCCGCGGACTCCAGGAATACTGGTCGCTTCGCCTTCACTCGAATCACGAGCTCATCGTCGCCGGTCGCGATCTCGCCCGCATAAATTCCTCCTACGAATTTGCGGTGCAACAAAACGCCGAGCTTCAGGCCGGCCTCGAACGCCTCGAAGCCCTCCTGCGTCTGCCCACTTACAGCAACTACCGCCTCGAACACGCCCGCGTCGCCCGCCGCGATTTCTCGGGCTGGTGGCAACGCATCGTGCTCCGCAAAGGCAAGAATTTCGGTCTCACCGTCGGCGCCCCCGTGGTCTTCAGCGGCGGCGTCGTCGGCCGCGTCACGGAAGTTTACGCGACAACCGCCGTCGTCGAACTCATCAGCAGCCACAACGTCCGCCTCGCTGGCGTCGTCGAGGGCGACAACCGCATTTTGAGCTACCAAGGTGGCGTCAACCCGACCTTTGGCCCACCCAAAGGCATCGTCGAGACCGTGCCCCTCGACATCTTCGCGAGTGCCACCTCGATGAAGCGCCTCGTCACCTCCGGCTTCGGCGGCGTGTTCCCTCCCGGGCTCACGATCGGCTCAATCATCAAAGTAGAGCCCAGCACTGACGGCCTCTTCAAAACCGGCGAAGTAAAACTCGACGAACGCCTCGGCTCACTCACGGAAGTCACAGTGCTTGTGCCCCTGACGCCGGAGTAAGCTCTAGGCCAAAAGCCGTAAGCGCTAAGCCCGCCCTCGTCTCCTCAATCTCTCTACCGTCCGCCCGCCGCACCTCGTCCGCCGCCAACAGCCTACCGCCTATAACCTAGCGCCTACCGCCTCCTTTCCCATGCGCCCCGTCCTCGTCACCGCTCTCACGCTGCTCCTCCTCTGGACGCTTGTCGCGCAGGTGAACCACGCTGTATCCGAATTCCGCATCTACTTTTTTGTCGGCAGTCTCTTTGTCGTTTTCGCCGCCTTAAAACTTCCGCTGCGCTCCGGCTTCGTCGCCGCCGTCTTCGCCGGCCTGCTGCACGACGCCAATTCCCCCGTCACCTTCGGCACGCATACCTTGCTCTTCGCCGGCGCCCACGCACTCGTGTTCCATCTCCGCGACCGTATGCCTCGCGACGATACCATCGCCCGCCTCATCGCCGCTCTCCTCACCAACCTCGCGCTCTTCCTGGTGTTTTCCTTCATCCAAATCGCCCGCTCGCCCGCGCCCGCCGCCGCGTGGCCGCGCCTGATCGCCGACCTCATTTGCTCGCAGCTCTTCCTCGCCCTCATCGCGCCGTGGTTCTTTGCGCTGCAACACCGCGCGCTCGTCCTCGCCGGTGCCGAGCGCGAACTCGCCGCCTGATCCGATGCCCGACTCCGAGTCACATCTCCCCGAACGCTCGGGCAGCGTGCTAGAGTCCCACAAAGGCTACGATCCCCGCGTCATCTTTTTCTATTTTGTGATCGCCGCGTTGCTCCTGACGCTCGTCGGCGGCCTCTCCTACCAGCAGCTCTTCAAGTCCGAGACCTACAACGAGCGCGAACGCGTCCAGAGCCAGCGCCGCGTCCTCGTCCCCGGCCCGCGCGGCAACATCTACGCGCGCGACGGCGTCACCGTCCTCGTCGGCAATCGCCCCCGCTTTTCCGTCGTGATCTACCTCGACGAGCTCAAGCCCGACTTTTTCCGCGAGGCGCGACTCATCCGCAACAACTACCGCAAATCCGGCATGGCCGAGGCCGCCATGCGCGACATGCCCTTCTCCCGCATGGCCCGCGTCAGCGTCGTGCAGCGCTACCTCGACGACGTTAACAAAATCCTCGAGCGCTCCGAAAAAGTGAACGCTGCCTCGCTCGTCCGTCACTTCGGCGACCAGCTGCTCCTCCCTTACACGTTGCTCGACGATCTCACCGAGCGCGAATACGCGCGCCTCATCGAAGGTCTCCCCGTCCGCTCTCCCGTGCAGGTCTACACCTCCAGCACGCGCCACTACCCGTTTGGCTCCGCCGCCGCCCACGCCCTCGGCTACGTCCGCGTCAACGATGATGTCAACGCTGAAGACTTCCCCGGAGAAGACCTCGCGACGTTCAAGATGAAGGGCACCGTCGGCAAAGACGGCCTCGAAAAAACCTTCGACGACCACCTCCAGGGCGAAGCCGGCGGCACCATTTATCGCGTCGATCCCGCCGGCTACAAAGTTAACCCGCCCCTCGACCGCCGCCTCCCCGTGCAGGGAAAAAATCTCGTCAGCTCCCTCGATATCGATCTCCAGCTCGCCGCCGAGCAGGCCATCGGCGATCAGATCGGCGCCGCCGTCGCCATCGAAGTGGCCACCGGTGAGGTGCTCACCATGGTGAGCAAACCCGACTACGATCTCTCCGAGTTTTCTCCGCGCGTGAGCGCCGCCACTTACGCCGAGGTTCAAGCCAAAGGCGGCGAGTTCAACCGCGCCCTCAGCGGCCTCTACCCGCCCGGCTCCACCTACAAAATCCTTACCTCCATCGCCGGCCTCCGCCGCGGCGCCATCACCCCCGACGACGCCATCATCGACTGCCAAGGTGTCCTTCAGCGCTTCAATCGCCGCCTCGTCTGTTACAACGGCATCGGCATCCACCACGATGTGCTCCTCCGCCAAGCCATCGCCGAAAGCTGCGATATTTATTACTACGAAGTCGGCTGGCGCACGACCCCCGACGCGCTCGCCGCCGAGGCCCGCCGTTTCCATTTCGACCGCCGCACCGGCATCGAGCTACCCGGTGAAACCCGCGGCATGTTTGTCCCTGACGGAGCGTGGAAAGAGCGCGTGAAAAAGGAAAAATGGTTCCCCGGCGACACCGCCAACATGGCCATCGGCCAAGGCTTCGTGCTCGCGACCCCGCTCCAGATGGCCTGTTTCACCGCCTCGGTCGCCCGCGGCGAAGTCCATACGCAGCCCACGCTCGTGCACGTGCCCAACCGCCCGCCCCAGCACACCGAACCCATCGGCCTCACGCCCGAACAACGCCTCGCGATCTTCGAAGGCATGGAGGCATGCACACTCCCGCCCAAGGGCACGGCGCGCTTCATGACCACCCTCGAAATGCAAAAAGTCCCCGGCATCCGCATCGCCGGCAAAACCGGCACCGCCCAGGTCAGCACCAAGGCCGGCATGATCAACATCGCGTGGTTCATCTGCTTCGCGCCCATCGAGAAACCCGAGATCGCCATCGCGGTTGCGCTCGAAGGCGATACCCCCGGTGAGGAATTCGGCGGCGGCCGTGCCTCCAGCCCCATCGCCAGCGCGATCCTTAAGAAATATTTCGAAAAGAAAAACCGCGCCGTCACCCCCGCCTTCCAGCCCTTCAAGGCCAACTGATCCGCGCGCCATCCACGCACGCGCCGTCACACTTCCGTCTCGCCCGCGTTCAGCCTCGGCTCCTCGTCGCCTTCATCTCCCGCACAATCCGCCGTGCGCGCTTAAAAACACCCTCCGGCTCCGCCCAGCTCTCCCGCGCCCCGAAGCGCACGCGTTGCAGCTCCGCCACCACGGCGTGCACCTCCTCGTCCGCCTCCGCCCCTTTCTCACCGGCCTCCGCCCGCGCCCCGCCATCCGGTATCCGCAATCCTGTTTCCGTAATTTCGCCCAGCCACCGCCCCGCCGTCGCCCGCACCGGATCGCTGCGCCGCACCCCACCCCACTGCCACCGCCCGCGCACCCACGCGCGTCCCTGCGCGATCCACCACCACACAATTCCGACCACGAGCGTCACCGTCGCCACCGCCTTGATGATCCGTTCGCCGTCCCACGGCGAGGTCACCCACGCCTTCAGATTCGCATTAAAATTCTCCAACGCCTCCCGCAACCGCTTCCCCGAATTCTGCGTCGCCGTCTTCACCGCGCGCAACGTCTCCTCCTGCGAGCGCTGGTCGAAATTCACGATCCGCCGATACCAAAAAACACGCAGACTGTCGAAGCGAGCCGACCAGCTCCGGTCCAGCCGCGCCGCCAACGCCGCCTCGCCTTTCACCTGATTCGTCTCCGCCGCCGCCGCGATGCCGAGCGCATCCGCGCGCAGCCAGGCTCCGATCGCATCGTCGTAAATTTCCGCCCACGCATGCGCGTCGGAATTTCGTATCGTGAAGTTGTTCGAAAACGCGTTCCACGATCCACCGCGAAACCCCGTCACCACGCGCGCCGGAAATCCCGCCGTGCGCGCCAGCAGCACCAGTGAGCCCGCGAACAACTCGCAGTGCCCCGCCTCGCGCGAGGCGAGCCACCGCACCAGCGGATCGCCCGGCCCGCCCGGCACCTTCGGCGATAGCGAGTAGCTATGGTTTTTATTAAGCCAGTCTTCCGCCCGTTTCGCAAAAGCCGCCGCCGCCAATGGCGCCCCGCTCCCCGCGATCTCCGCCACGATCTGCGCAAGCCGCGCGCGGTCCGCCTCGCCGACTCCCGCGCGATTCTGCATCATCGCCTTGAGCGACGATTCCTCATCCCGCGTCCGCCACCGCCGCGCAAACGTCGGGTCACGCAACACCCCCGAGGTATCGAGCCCCTCCACGCGGTAGGCCGTCATCGACACCGGCTCATCCCGTAGCGCGATCACATGGATCTCCGCCGCCAGCCGAAAATTCTGCGACTCGCGAAACTGCACGCGTTCAAATTCCCCCAGCAGCGGCAGGTAGCGGCTCACCCCCGACTCCAGATAAAATGTCCAAAAGACCGACTCCCCCAGCCGCGGCTTCGCTTCGCCGCGCAGCGCCGTATCCGTGCGTTCGTTGCCCATCGTCACCCGTCGCAGCCCCGGCGAAAACCGAAACGTCCCATCCCGATACTCGTCGAGCACCAACATCCGCCAGTAGGGCATCACCGGCACCTGCGCCCGGTCCGACACATCCACGCTCAGCGCCACACTCGTGTCCTGCTGAATCTCCGTCACGTCGCCAAACTTGATCGCATCGCTGAAACCGCTCTTCGCCTTCTTCGTAATGAAGCGGTCGAGAAACAAACTGTTCTCCAACTGAAATCGCGGAATCGCCAAAAACAGCAGCGCCGACACCACGACGACGCCCGCAAACAGCGCTCCTGCCAGCGTGATCACGCGCCAGTCCGACACCTCGCGCAACCGACGCGACAACCGCCGCCAATCCGTGTGATCTGCCCACGCCGGCAGTTCGCCCGGTTTGTAGGGCACCGGTTTTTGTCCGCCTTCCGCTGCATCCGTCAACGTGATCACCAACAAAAACCCCAGCGCGCACCCGGTGTAGGCGAGCAGTTGCACCGCAAACAACGGCGACACCGTCAGCACGCCCGCCACCACGATGAGAAACAGCCCCATCACGATCACCTGCAGATCGTCGCGCCGTTGGCGGTAGCTGATTCCCCTATACAGCAGCAGGAGCATGCCCAGCCGCACCATCGGCGGAAGCACCTCCGCGGTGATCCACAAATCCGCCGCGAAAAACGCCACGATCAGCGGAAACACCAGCGTGTGCACCAGCCGCGGCACCCGCGCCGGCCAACGCGGCCACACGAGCGTCGCACCCGTCGTGATCGTCGTCACGACCATCAGCGACCACGCCTCGATATCCATGTAAAAGATCGTCCACACCGCCAACAGCGTGAGCACGCCCCCCAACAGCCACTTGAGCTGATGCAGCTCCTCCAGCGTCAACTGCGGCCTGCGCCGCGTCGCCCCGCTCGACGCCTTCGCCCCGCTCGTTTCATCATGCGCGCTCATACCGACGCCGCCCTTTCTCCGTCGACCCACGCCGCCACCCCGCGCGCCCCTTCCGGCGCAAACGTCAACACGTTCTTCTTCGCCGTCGCCGCCATCGCATTCCCTGTTGCGCCGCCCGCCGCGCCCCGCTGTTCCAGCTCCTCGGCCCCCGCCCGCGTCACGACCGCCAACCGATCCAAAAACGCCTCCACATCGTGCACGCGCCGCACCGGCATCGGCGCACCGCCATCGATCGCCACGCCCGTGAGTTGCCCCGCGCGAAACAAATCCTCAGCCAGCGTCGCACAAAAACTCACCAACAGCTCGAACTGCTCCGGCCGTGGCCACACGTCCGCATCCGTCTGCAGCCAAATCGAAAATCCTTGCGCACTCTCCGCCGCAAACTGCCGCACGAGCAGCGTCTGCGTCCGCGCACTCGCCTTCCAGTGGATCAACCGGTGCGAGTCGCCCACCGCGTAGCGACGCAGCGCATGCAGATCGCCGCCCGTCCCCGCCCGCGCCACCCGTTCGCCGCCCGCCGGCCTCCGCACGGAAATCACGCCGTGTCGCCGATACTCCACCGGCGCCGGCCACACGACCGTCTCCGCACTCAGGTCCGTGCCGACTTCCTTCTTCAAAAAACCAAAGGGAAACAGCGACCCCACCCCCGCGAGATGCACCCGCAGCCGCCCGCGTTTCTCCGGTTTGCAGAGCCATTCCAGCCGAGTCTCGCCCACCGGCTCCAGCCGCGACCGTTGCACCACGCGCCCGCGCGTCAGCGCCGCATCCGCCTTCGCCAACATCGCCCGCACATCGAGTCCGCGCCCCGTCACCGTCGACTCCGCGCGTTGTTTGACGCCCTCCTCGACCGTCCCCGCCGTCAGCTCAAACCACAGTCCGTAGGTCGGCAAAAATGTTTTCCGGTTTCGCAGTTCCAGCGCGACCACCGCTTCGTGGCCCGCCCGCAACGGCGCCGCCAGCCGCAATCTCCACGCCACACCCCGCAGGTTCAGCCACGACAGCACACCGCTCAGAATCAGACACGCCAGCAGCAGCGAGAGCGTGATAAACAAAATATTGCTCGAAGAATTATACGCCGCCGTTCCGATCCCCATCGAGAGCCCGATCAGTAACACGCCCGGCAGCGTCGGCACGATCCGGTGCCCGCGCTGCGGATACACGAGCGCCCACAGCAGCGCGTTCCACGTGAACCTGCGGCGCGCCCCGCCCCGCCCGCCGGGACCGCTCCACTCTTCGCTGTGTTGCGCCGCCGTCATGCGCCGCTCACGTCGGCATCGGCAGCGCCGCCAGAATCCGTTTCAAAACCGCGCCGACCGCCCGCCGCTCTTCCAGCGCATCGCTCGTCTGCCGCGCCAGTCCGAGCCGATGCGTCAACACCGGCGCCACCAACTCCGCCACGTCCTCCGGCAGCACGAAATCGCGCCCATTCACCAGCGCCCGCGCCTGCGCCGCCGTCCGCAACGCCAGGCCGCCGCGCACGCTCACGCCGGCGCGAAACTCCGCCTCGGTGCGCGTCGCCGTCACAATTTTCAAAATATAGTCGAGCACGCTATCCTCGACGAAAACCTTCTGGGCGATCGCCTGCAGCTTCAGCACGTCGCCCCGCGTCACCACCGGATTGAGCGTGATCCCGTCGTAGCCGCCGCGCTGCGACCGCAAGATCTCCAACTCGTCCGCCGCCTTCGGATAACCCATCTGCAGCCGCATCAAGAATCGGTCCATCTGGCTCTCCGGCAGCGGAAACGTCCCTTCGTAGTCCACCGGATTCTGCGTCGCGAAGACCATGAAGGGCGAGCCCACCGGATGCGCCTCGCCGTCCACCGTCACGCGCGCCCGGTCCATCACTTCGAGCAACGCCGACTGCGTTTTCGGCGTCGCGCGGTTGATCTCGTCCGCCAGCACGACGTTCGCGAACACCGGGCCTTTCTTGAACACAAACTCCTTCACCGTCTCGTCGTAGATCGCGACACCCGTCACGTCACTCGGCAGCAGATCGCTCGTGAACTGCACGCGCGAAAACGCACAGTCCATCGACCGTGCGAGCGAGTAGGCCAGCGTCGTCTTCCCCAGCCCCGGCAAATCCTCGATCAGCAGATGCCCGCCCGCCACGAGGCAGATGAGCACTTGCTCGATCACTTCGTCTTTGCCGCGAATCGTCAGGCGCATGTTCGCCTTCAATCCGTCGATCGCTGCGCGGGTGGCGGCCACTTCCGCGGCCGGGGCATAGTCACTCATGCGCGCACCGTAGCCGCGACCTCCCCGCGCGCAAGCCCGCGCACCTCACCCCTCAATCTTGATCACCACCGTTGCGCTGCCCCCACCAAGCTGCTCGTCTCCTGCCCATGAAACCGACCGTGCTTGCCCTCGCGCTTGCTCTCGCCGCCCTCCCAGCGCTTTCCGCCGCTCCGCTCAAGGGCAGTTTCCTTCTCTCCGCGGACTCGACCGTAACCGTCACGAAATTGATGTCCTACTCCAAGGGCCGCGCGTCCCTTGTCAGCAATTCCAACGACGCCTTCCGCGTGACCGCCGACGAGATCACCGTCGACCAGACCGAACTCACCTGCAAAGGCGTGTCCTTGGTCACCTGCCGCGGCGTTACTTCAGTCTCCGCCGGCTACACCATTCCTGCGTCGAAGGAGCTAACCCTCGAAATCCACGGCGGAGGCAATATCTACTTCCTCAATCCGACTGGCGTTGTCTTGCAGTCACCCCTGCTCAAGACCGGAAAAAACTTCTCTCAGACGCTTCCGAAGCTCGACCTCAGCCTGCGCAGCCGCACCGCTTCGCCGTGATTTCGTAGCGGCCCGCCGCCACTCGCCGCTCCGTTTCGTCCGTTACGCCAAAATTTCCAGCATCCGCGCAAACAGCCGGTTCACCTTCGACTGATTTTCTTTCACGAGATCCTTGAACTTCGCGAAATCGATCTCCGTGCCCTCGAGCCCGTTCGCGTAATTGTCGATCAGCGCGAGGCTGTTGTAGCGCAGGCCCGCCTCCGTGCAGAGGTCCGCCTCGTGCGCCGCCGTCATGCCGATCACGTCGCCCCAGTGCTGCACGATCTTGATTTCCGCCTTGGTCTCGAACCGCGGACCGCGCATCTGCACATACGTCTTGCCCGCGTGGATTCTGAATTCCGGCGCCAACTCCGCGATCAACTGCGGAATCAGATTATTCGCGATCCCCGGCGCACCGCCCTTGAGCTCGTTGTCGAAGAACGTCGCCGGCCCCTGCTGCAGCCCCACGTAGTCGCTGCACGAGACAAACGTCCCCGGCGGCAAATCCTTCTTCAGCGAGCCCACCGAGTTCAGCGACACCACGTCCTGAAACCCCAGATTCGCCAGCGCCCGGATGTTTGCCCGGTAGTTGATCGAGTGCGGCGGCAGCGGAAACGCATAACCGTGCCGGTTGATCAACGCATGGTCCCCGCGGGACTTATACGTGACCGGACCGTATTGGGTCTCGACGGTCTTCACTTCCCACGTCGAAAATAAATCCGAATTGACGATGCTCGTGCCACTGATGAATGCGACTTTCATTCCGCGACTCACGCGCCGCCTCCCGCCCATGACAACGCGAAAAAACGTTCTACTATGGCGCGGGCGTCTCGCCCGTGTCTTCTCCGCCGTGGCACGGGCGTCCCGCCCGTGTCTTCGCCGCGCCTTGGGCCGCACCCGCCACCTGCTCCCGTTGGCCGCCCTCACCACCTTCGTCGTCCTCCTCTCCGGCTGCGCCACCCCCGGCCCACTCCATCTCTACGTCCCGTCTCCTGCCACTCCGACCATCATCCGTGACGTCGCGTTAGATCCCACGTCCGCCCCTCCCGCCGACATCCCCAGTTTCCTCGCCGACGACGACACCCTGATCGGCTTCGCCTACGATCCGTTCACCGACCATTTTTTCCTGCGGCTCGCCCCCGGCGACCGCTTCAGCGTCGTCGACCGTCCCGCGCGGGCCATCAAACGCGAGTTCACCGTCGCCTCGCTCGCCACCGCCGCCCCGCATCGCGGCGGCGACCTCGCGATCCGCCCTCGCGACGGCCACGTCTTTGCCGCGCACCCCACGCAACCCGCCGTCGTCGAGTTCAACCGTTTCGGCGTCCTCGTGCGCACGCTCCCGCTCGCCACGCTCAACGCCCCGCCCGCCGCCCTCGCCTTCGATCCCATCCGCGACCGCCTCCTCGTCCTCAGCGGCGGCGACCTCGCCCGCGTCACGGCGCACGATCTCTCCGGCCAACGCCTCTCGTCCGTCTCCCTCGACCGCGACGTCGAGCTCGCCGCCCTCGCCTACGACCCCGAGAAACGCGAACTCTACGCCCCGCTCCTCCGCGAGCCCGCCCTCGGCATCTTCGACGAATCCGGCCACCTCGTCCGCACCCTCCCCTCCCCCAACCCCGCCTCAACCCCTTCCGTCCTTACAGTCCCCCTCTTCGACCTCGGCCCCCGCTCCTTCCTCCGCCTTTTCTGACACCGTTCGTCATCGGAAATTCGTCATCTGTCATCCGTCATTCGTCATTCGTAATCCGTCATTCTCCGTTTCCCACCGTGCCTCTCATCGACCTCCCGCTCGCCCAGCTCCTCACCTACCCCGGCCGCAATCCCCGCCCCGCCGACTTCGACGCCTACTGGGCCGCCGCCCTCCGCGAACTCGACGCCACCGATCCGCAGCCTGAGTTGCGCCCCACCACCGCCATCGCGCCGCACCACACCGAAGCCTTCGACCTCTGGTTCACCGGCGTCGGCGGCGCCCGCATCTACGCCAAATACCTCCGCCCCAAATCTGCCCAGTCGAACTCCCCAACCACCCCCGAGCCCTCTCCGTCTTCAACTTCAACTCCCCTCCTTAAACCAGCACGGCGTCCCGCCGTGCTCCAATTCCACGGCTACTCCGGCCACAGCGGCGAGTGGCTCGACAAATTCGGCTGGCCCGCCGAGGGCTTCTGCTACGCCGCGATGGATTGCCGCGGCCAGGGGGGCCGCTCCGAGGACTCCGGCCGCGTCAAGGGCACCACCCTCCGCGGCCACATCGTCCGCGGCCTCGACGACCCCGATTCCCGCCAACTCGCCTTCCGTCAAATTTTTCTCGATACGGCGCAACTCGCGCGCGTCGTCATGGGCTTCGCCGAAGTCGACGCCGACCGCGTCGGCTGCTTCGGTATCTCGCAAGGCGGCGCGCTGTCCCTCGCCTGCGCCGCCCTCGAACCCCGCATCCGCCGCACCGCCCCCGTCTACCCGTTCCTCTGCGATTACCAACGCGTGTGGGAAATGGACCTCACCAAAGACGCCTACGAAGAGCTCCGTTATTTCTTCCGCTCCTTCGATCCGCGCCACGAACGCTCCGCCGAGATTTTCACCAAGCTAGGCTACATCGACTGCCAGCATCTCGCCCCGCGCATCCGCGCCGAGGTGCTTATGTTCACGAGCCTCATGGACACCATTTGCCCGCCCAGCTCCCAATTCGCCGCCTACAACAAAATCACCGCGCCGAAAAACTACGTCCTCTACCCCGATTTCGCCCACGAGCCGCTCCCCGGCCAACTCGACCGCACCTTCGCTTTCATGCGCGGCCTGTGACCAACGCCCGGAGCCAAAAGCTTAGAGCTTAAAGCTTATCGCCTAGCGCCTCCCACCGCCTCCATCCGCCGCGCCAGCTCCACATCCTTCGCCGTCACCTTCCCGCCCGCGTCGTGCGTGTTCAACCGCACGTCCACCCGGCTGTGAACATTCGTCCATTCCGGGTGATGCTTCAGCGCCTCCGCTTCGAACCCCACTCGCACCATCCACGCCAGCGCGGTCCTAAAATCGGCAAACGTAAACGCCTTCACCAGTGCATCGCCCTGCCACGTCCACCCCGCCGCTCCCAAACTCCCCGCGCCTCCGCCTCCCACCTCCGCCGCCAGCGCCGCCTCGATTTCCACCTGCGTCAACGGATTGTTCATACCGCACCCTCCCCCGGTCTTCCCCCTTGTCAACCCCCGGACCCGCGCCCTAACTCTCGCCCCTCCGCATGAGCCAAGCGCCCGCGCCTCACACCGTCCCACCTCACGTCGCCATCATTATGGACGGCAACGGTCGCTGGGCGAAACAGCGCGGCCTGCCCCGCATCGAGGGCCACCGCCGCGGCGTCGAGACCGTCCGCACCACCACGTTCGCCGCCCGCGACCTCGGCGTGAAAATCCTCACCCTTTACGCGTTCTCCGTCGAAAACTGGAAACGACCCCAAGACGAAGTCGGCGGTCTCATGAGCCTCCTCGAGTATTACCTCAAAAAGGAACTCGATACCTTCATCCGCGACCGCGTCCGCCTGCGCACCATCGGCCGCACCGACGAACTTCCCGCCTCCGTCCAAAAACTCCTCCGCACGACCATGGAGGCGACCAGCCAGTTCAACGACTACACCCTCGTCCTCGCTCTCAACTACGGCTCCCGCACCGAGGTCGCCGACGCCGCCCGCGCCTACGCCGCCGCCGTCGCCGCCGGTCGTGAAAATCTCAACGACCACTCCTATGCCTCCTTCGCCCGCTACCTCTCGACCGCCGATCTACCCGACCCCGACCTCGTGATTCGCACCTCCGGCGAAACCCGCGTGAGCAACTTTCTCCTCCTCCAAGCCGCCTACGCCGAATTCGTTTTCACGCCCGTCCTCTGGCCCGATTTCACCAAAGCCGACCTCGCCGCCGCCATCGCCGATTTCAACCGCCGCGAACGCCGCTTCGGCCTCACGAGTGAGCAGCTCAAAGCCCCCGCCGCCGCGAAATGAGTTTCCCGCGGCCCCCCAGCCTCCCGCCGTCCGAAGGCGCCCCCTATCCCCTCCTCAGCTCTGCGTCATTAGTCATTAGTCATTGGTCATTGGTCATTCGCCCCAGCCCCTCGATCCTTGGTCCTTGGTCCTTGGTCCTTGGCCCTTGCGCCTCCTCCGCCCTACCCCGTGTTTAAACGCACCCTCAGCACCGTCGCTCTCTGGACCATCGTCGGCCTCGCCCTGTGGAATTTCCGCACCCACGGCGCTCTCGTCCTCATCGCCATCATCTCGGCGCTCACGCTGCGCGAGTTCTACCGCCTCATGCAGGCGATCGGTTACCGCCCCTTCGAAAAACTCGGCATCCTCTTCGGCACGCTGATCACCCTTTCGCCGTGGTTTGAGGAGCAATTTCACTGGCCCGCCCATCCGCTCCTCGCCCTCGCCACCGTCGTATTTTCCGTCCGCCTCCTCGGCGAGCGCACTCCGGAAAACCGCGTCGAGTCCCTCGCCTCCACCATCTTCGGCCTCGTCTATGTCGCGCTGCTCATGGAATACGTCACGCGCATCGTCACGCCGTTGCGCGGCGACACGATTACACCCGACGGCCGCCTCCTCATCGCGCTCTGGGTCATTGTAGTCGCGAAATTCTGCGATATGGGCGCCCTCCTCTCCGGCCTCGCTTTCGGCCGCCACAAAATGTCGCCGCTCATTTCCCCGAAGAAGACGTGGGAAGGCGCCGTCGGCGGCGTGCTCTTCTCGATGGCCACCGGCGCAACCTTCGCGCACTTCGCCCGCGATCTTTTCCCGCCGCACATGACACCCGTCGTCGCCGCTCTCTGCGCCGCGCCCATCGCCGTCCTCGGCATCGTCGCCGACCTCGTCGAATCCGTCATCAAACGCCGCGCCGACCGCAAAGATTCCGGCGCCACCATTCCCGGCATCGGCGGCATGTTCGATTTGAGCGACAGCATTCTCCTCGCCGCCCCCGTCGGCTACTTCCTCTTCCGGCTTCCGTAGATCCTCCTTCGTTTCCCCAATTTTCTGCATCCGTGCTCATCCGTGCGATCCGTGGTAAAAAAATCTCTCGCCTGCCTCGTCCGGCTACCTCCGCCGTTCGCGCTACTTCGTCGCTAAACTGAATCCCACGCCCACGTCCGCTCTGTGCCCTCTGTGAGCCTCCTCCGTCCTCTGTGACAAACTCCGTCGCCTCTTCACTCACGCCCGCGTCCTCGCCCGCTCCCCGCAAACGCGTCGTCCTCCTCGGCGCCACCGGCTCCATCGGCGAAAACACCCTGCGCGTCCTCGCCGCCCACCGCGACCAACTCGAACTCGTCGGCATCGCCGCCCACTCGAAATGGGAGAAACTCGCCGCCATCGCCCGCGAATTTGACGTCCGCCACGTCGGCCTGTTCGACGACACCGCCTTCGCCGCCGCCCGCGCCCACCCCGCCGCTTTTCCCGCCGGCACCCGTCTCGTCGGCGGTCTCTCCGGCCTCGTCGAGCTCGCCCAACTACCCGCCGCCGACACCGTCCTCGTCGCCGTCGTCGGCACCACCGGCCTCGAACCCGCCCTCGCCGCCCTCGCCGCCGGCAAAGACCTCGCCCTCGCCTCCAAGGAAATCCTCGTCCTCGCCGGCAAATTCGTCCTGGCCGCCGCGCAAAAATCCGGGGCCAAACTCCTCCCGGTCGACAGCGAACACAACGCCGTCTTCCAGTGCCTCGCCGGCCATCCGCACGCCGGGGTGCGCCGCATCGTGCTCACTGCCAGTGGCGGCGCCTTCCGCGACTGGCCCGCCGAACGCCTTGCGCACGTCACCCCCGCCGACGCCCTGAAGCACCCGAATTGGTCGATGGGCCCCAAAATCACCGTCGATTCCGCCACGCTCGCTAACAAAGGCCTCGAGCTCATCGAAGCCCAGTGCCTCTTCGGCCTTCGCCCCGACCAATGCACCGCCGTGCTCCACCCGCAGAGCATCGTGCACGCCCTCGTCGAGTTCACGGATGGCGCCATGCTCGCCCAGCTCTGTCCGCCGTCGATGACATTCCCCATCCAGCACGCGCTACTCTACCCGCAACGCGCCCCGGGCGTCGACGCCCCGCTCGATCTCACGAAACTATTCTCCCTCGATTTCCGCCCCATCGACGAAGCGCGTTTCCCGATGCTCCGCCTCGCCCGCGAGACCATGACCTCCGCCGGTGTCGCCCCCGCCATCTACAACGCCGCCAACGAAGTCGCCGTCGCCGCCTTTCTCGCCGGCCAAATCCCCTTCCTTGCGATTCCGCAGGTGGTCGAGCACACTCTTGTCACCATTCCAAACTTTGAACCTTCCGATCTCGCCGCAGTCTTGACCACCGACGCCGAAGCCCGGCGCATCGCCCGCCGCGAAATCGAAAATCGAAATTCCTAAATCGAAACTCTCCCGATGTCCGAACTCCTCTCCAACGTCTGGTCGTTCTTTCTCGTCGTCGTCTTCTTCGGCGGCTCGATCTTCGTCCACGAACTCGGCCACTTTCTCGCCGCCCGCAAACGCGGCGCCAAAGTCGAGCGCTTCTCCATCGGCTTCGGCCCCGCCATCTGGTCCCACCGCGGCAAGGACGGCGTCGAATACCGCGTCTCGTGGATTCCCCTCGGCGGTTACGTGCTCCTTCCCCAACTCGCCGATCTCGGCCCCGTCGAGGGCGAAAGCACCACCGACGTCACGAAACTTCCGCCCATCGACTACGCCTCGAAGATGCTGATCCTCGTCGCCGGCGCCTCCTTCAACATCCTCTTCGCCTTCGCTCTCGCCTGCATCGTTTGGTTCGTCGGCGAACCCACGTTCTCAGAGCTCAACACCACCAAGATCGGCACCGTCAACCCGATCATCAAACTCGCCGACGGCACCACCGCCCCCAATCCCGCTCACGAGGCCGGTCTCCAAGCCGGCGACGACGTCAAATCAATCGACGGCAACCCCGTCGCCAATTTCGAAGACATCATCAACGGCGTCATCCTCGGCAAAGGCCGCGCCTCCGACGACCGCCGCAAAGCCGTCTTCGTGGTCGAGCGCGCCGGCAAAACCATGGAGATCGTCGTGTATCCGCGACTCCTTACCGAAGACAAAATTCGCGTCGCCGGCGTCGAACCCGCCGAAGATCTCACCGCCGATTCCCTCGTCCCCGACTGGCCCGCCGCCCTCGCCGGCATCAGGCCCGGCGACCGCGTCCTGGCCGTCGACGGCAAACCCGTTTTCCAACGCGCCGCGATCAGCGAACACCTCTCCAAAAACGCCAACCGTCCCACCGAATTTCTCCTCCAACGCGGCACCACCCAGCTCACCCTCGGCATCCAACCGCGCCTCGATACCGACGAGCGCACCGGCAAAAAAATCCCGCGCATCGGCCTCCGCTACCGCGACAATATCGTCGTCCTCCATCCCACCCCGTGGGCCCAGCTCTCCGGCGACGTCGTCTCCACCTTTCGCACCCTCGGCGCGCTGATTAGCCCGAGTTCCGACATCGGCCCCTCCAAACTCAGCGGTCCCATCGGCATCGCCCGCGCCCTCCACCAACAGGCCCAATGGGATATCCGCCGCGCCCTCTGGTTCGTCATCCTCGTCAACGTCAACCTCGCGATCTTCAACCTGCTCCCAATCCCCGTCCTCGACGGCGGCCAAATCCTCTTCGCAACCATCGGCCGCATCCGTCGTCGCGAGCTGCCCGCCAATTTCATCGTCGCCACCCAGAGCGCCTTCTTCGTGATCCTCATGTCGCTGATTCTCTACGTCAGCTTCTTCGACGTGAAACGCTGGGCCCGCGACACCAAGTCCGACCGCCCCGCCCCCGCCGCCGCTCCCACTCCGGCGCCCGCTCCCGCCGGCAAGTAATCTCTCTTCCGGTGCCGGGCCTCCCACCCGCCCGCCACCGCCGCGCCCCTCGCCGCAAACGCCGCCCAACCGGTTTGCCATTCGTCATTAGACATTAGTCATTAGTCATTGGTCATTCGTCATTCGGCCCCCGGCCGCCTCCCGCCATGTCCTACTGCGTCTCCCGTTTCCAAACTGTCCGCCGTGCCACGCACGCGGTCCGCGTCGGCTCCGTCGGCGTCGGCGGTGCGAATCCCATCCGTATTCAGTCGATGACGACGAGCGACACCGAGGACGTCGCCGCCACCGTCAAACAGTCCATCGCCCTCGCCGAAGTCGGTTGCGAGATCGTCCGCATTACTGCACCGAATGTCACCGCCGCGAAGTGTCTCCGCGACATCCGCGCCCAATTCTCCGCCGCCGGCTTCGCGCACATCCCCCTCGTCGCCGACATCCATTTCCTCCCCAGCGCCGCGATGGAAGCCGTCGAACACGTGGAGAAAATCCGCGTCAACCCGGGCAACTACGCCGACAAGAAAAAGTTCGCCGTCCGCGAATACTCCGACGGCGACTACGACTCCGAACTCGCCCGCATCCACGAAACGTTCTCCCCGCTCGTCCTGCGCTGCAAAGCCCTCGGTCGCTCGATGCGCATCGGCACGAACCACGGCTCGCTCAGTGATCGCATCATGAACCGCTACGGCGACACGCCGCTCGGCATGGTCGAAAGCGCCCTCGAATTCCTCCGCATCGCCCGCGACCACCGCTACGACCAGCTCATGCTGTCGATGAAGTCGTCGAACCCGAAGGTCATGATCCAAGCCTACCGCCTCCTCGTGGAGCGCATGGATCAGGAGGACATGCACTACCCGCTCCACCTCGGCGTCACCGAAGCCGGCGATGGCGAAGACGGCCGCATCAAGAGCGCCATCGGCATCGGCTCGCTCCTCCTCGACGGCCTCGGCGACACGATCCGCGTCTCGCTCACCGAAGACAGCGTTTACGAAATCCCCGTCGCCCGCGCCATCGCCGAAAAAGCCATGAGCCTCTGGCAACCCGCCGCCGCCGTCGCCGCCACCGACCGGATCGACCCGTATCATTTCACCAAACGCCCCACGACCACGCTCACACTTTCCGAGACCTGCGTCGTCGGCCCGGAGCAGCCTCCGCGCGTTCTCGTCCGCGTCGCCAACATTGCCGCCATTCCGGCCGCCGCCCGCGAGCTCGCGTCTCCAAAACTTAAGGACACGCCCGCGGAGGGCCTGCTCGTTTCCCTCGCGGGCGCCGGCGATCTCGCCGCCCTCTGCGAAGTCGCCGCCACCACTCCCCTCCCGATCAGCTTCCTCGCCCTCGAACTCGCCCCTGCGCTCACGACCGACCTCCTCCAGCCGCTCCTCGCCATGAGCCCCGGCCGCATCGTCCTCGTCCGCCGCTTCGCCGCAACCGACGAACAAACCCTCCGCGACTTCGTCGACCTCGTCCGCCGCCACGGCCATTTCCTCGCTTGCGAGCTCTCCCCGGCCGACGCCACCACCCTCACCCCAACTCTCCGCTCCCTCGGCGACGACCGCCTCCTCTTCTCGCTCAGCTCCACGGGCTCCACCCACGCCATCGGCGCCCACCGCCAGCTCGTCGAGGCCCTCCACGCCGCCGGCTCGTCAGCCCCGCTCTGGATACGCAACACCACCGCGACCGCTGTCCGCGGCGACAACAGCTTCCTCTCCAAGCTGCTCGAAGCCTCCTTCCTCACCGGCAGCCTCCTCTGCGACGGGCTCGGCGACCTCGTCAGCATCGAAACCGAAACCGACGTCACGCGCGCCACCAAGCTCGCCTACAACGTCCTCCAGGGCGCCGGCGCCCGCATCTCGAAGACCGAATTCGTCGCCTGCCCGAGCTGCGGTCGCACGCTCTTCGATTTGCAGTCGACCACCCAGCGCATCCGCGCCCAGACCGGCCACCTCAAGGGTGTGAAGCTCGCTATCATGGGCTGCATCGTAAACGGCCCCGGCGAGATGGCTGACGCCGACTTCGGCTACGTCGGTGGCGCCCCCGGCAAGATCAACCTCTACGTCGGGAAAAACTGCGTCCAATACAACATCCCCCAGGCTGACGCCGACGCCCGCCTCATCGCTCTGATCAAAGAACACGGCAAGTGGATCGAGCCCGACCCCGCTTCCGCATGAACAAACCATCCCGCCCGCCTCCTCCTGCTGTATTCACCGCGGCCCGACTTTGTCACCGTATCGTCACTTTCCTGACACAATTCTCCTCGTGAAATCGCCCTCGCCGGCGGGCTGTAACCACAGGCCCCTTACACCCTCGCTTTCCGCTCCGTTTCGGCCCCGGTCCGCCTTCAATTGTGGCAACGAAAAAATCCAAAAAGTTATGCCCAAAATCGGTGTGAATAACTTGTCGGGAAGTTCGCCTTGAAATGATTTTTTGGTTCGCAGTTACTGCGCCCTCCTTCAGTTGTGCTTCGTCGTCCGGTTGTTCTTTCCCATGTCATTTGTGCCCCATCAGGACATCCCTGCGGTAACACTTCCGCTAATGCCTGGCCACCCGTTGTTTATGTTTACCAGTTTTTCACCCAATTTCCCGCGTGGCCGGTCCTCACTTTTGTTGCCCTCCAGGATAGCCCGATGAGACCCGAACCGACATGTTGGAGCGCACCCGGCGGCCCAGTGTGAATAATTCCGCCTTCCAGCCCGCCCTCATGCCTTCTTTGTCCCTCCTTCCCAGCCTCTGGGATACCGTGAAAAGCGACTTCAAGTCACTCTTCCCGGAAGATGTCTTCCAGATGTGGTTCGAACCCGTCGTGTGCCTCGAAACCACCGAGGATTCGATGACGCTCGGCGTGCCCAACGACTTCGCCGCGATTTGGATTCACGACAACTACCTCGACCTCATCACGCAGCGCCTGCGCCTCACCGCCGGCCGCATGGTCACCGTCACCCTCCGCACCGAGACCAAGCCCCGCAATTCGGCCAACGGCCTCTCCACGACCGGCAAACATTCCGCCGAAACCGCCGCTCCCCGCAGCCGCACGACTCCCGCCCGCCGCACGACCCGCTACGACGAACGCGGCCCCGCCGCTGGCACCCTGAGCCCGCGGAATACCTTCGAGACCTTCGTCGTCGGTAACAACAACCAGATGGCCCACGCCGCCGCCCTCGCGGTCGCCCAAGCCCCCGCGCAGGCCTACAATCCACTCTTCCTCTACGGCGACACCGGCCTCGGCAAAACCCACCTGATGCACGCCATCGGGCACGCCATTCTCCGCGCCAACCCCGACGCCCGCGTCGCCTACCTCTCGACGGAAAAGTTCACCAACGAGTTTATCCAGGCGCTCCAGGAAAACTCCCTCACCAAGTTCCGCCAGCGCTACCGCCACGTCGACGTCCTCCTGATTGACGACATCCAGTTTCTCGCCGGCAAAGAGCGCATTCAGGAAGAGTTCTTCCACACCTTCAACGACCTCTTCGAGTCCGGGAAACAGATCATCCTTTCCAGCGACCGCCGCGCCTCTGAGATTCAGAAACTCGAAGCCCGCCTCGTCTCCCGCTTCGAATGGGGCCTCCCCGCCGACATCCAGGCCCCCGACCTCGAAACGCGTCAGGCCATCCTCCGCACCAAGGCCGCGAGCCTGAAATGCAACCTCTCCGACGCCGTCCTCAATTTCATCGCGCAGAACATCACTAAGAACATCCGCCGTCTCGAAGGCGCGCTCATCAAGGTCGCCAGCTACACCGCCCTCACCAACAAGGGCATGGATGTCGCGACCGCCGAGCGCCTCCTCCACGACGTGCTGATGGAGCAGGCGCAGACCATCCTCACGATGGAGACGATTCAGAAACGCGTCGCGGATCACTTCCAAATCCGCCACAGCGATATGACCAGCAAGCGCCGGCCCAACAACATCGCCATCCCCCGCCAGATCGCGATGTATCTCGCCCGCACGCTCACGAAGCACTCCCTCCAGGAAATCGGCGATGCCTTCGGCGGTCGCGACCACGGCACCGTCATCCACGCCTGCAAGGCCGTCGACAACATGTGCGAACAGGACGCCTCCACCCGCAGCAGCGTCGAGTTCCTTAAGACCCAGCTTTCGAAGTAAACTTTGCATCCGATCGCTTGAGCACGTAGCCGCGTCTGTTAAGACGCGGTTTCGTCATTTCTTGCCCCTGAGGCCACCCATTCCACTCTAAGCTCCCTTAAATCTCTGCGCGTTCGCGTTACTCGGCCGGCTTGCTCCGGTCGCTCAACTAGCAACACTCACCTCTCAACTTTTCCCACCATGTCCCTCACGCCCGAGCAAAAAGCCTCCGTCTCCGCCTGGATCGCCTCCGGCGACAATATTTCCGCGGTGCAGAAGAAACTCACTGAGCAGTTCAAAGTTTCCCTGACCTACCGCGACGTCCGCTTCCTCATCGACGATCTCAACCTCGAGCTCAAAGACCCCGCCCCGAAGGTCGACACCAGCGACGTCAGCAAAACCCCGCCCCCGCCCGCCGCCAAACCTGTCGCGCCCGAGAAGCCCGCCGAAAAGAAAAGTCTCCTCGAAAAAGCCAAAGAGAAACTCGGCCTCGCCAAGGACGAGCCCGCCGAGGACGAACTCCCTCCCGAGGACGCTGAAGCCGATTTGGAAGACGCCCTCCCGCCCACCGGCAGCTCCGTCACCGTCACGGTCGATAAAGTCACGCTCATCCCCGGCGCCCTCGCCGGCGGCACCGTCACTTTCAGCGACGGCGTCACGGGCAAGTGGATCATCGACCAGCAATATCGCCCCGGCTTCACCGAGATCAGCCAGCCCGGCTACCGCCCCTCTCCCGCCGACGCCCAAGCCTTCATGCAGGAGCTCAGCCACCAGCTCCAATCCCGCGGCTTCTGAGCCCGTAGCGGCGGGCGTCGCTGCCCGCCGACCTTCACTCCGCTGCCTTCGCCAGCCTCGTGACCGCCGCCCGGAATTCCCCGGTCGCAAACGGCTTGGCGAGACAGGTCAGATTGTGCTGCTTCAGGAATTGTTGGAACGTTTCGCTGACGACGTCGCCCGTCATAAACATCATGCGCTTCGCCACCGCCGGATCGGTCGCCGCGAGATGTTCGTAGAGCCGCACTCCGTTCATCCCAGGCATTTTCCAATCGGAAACGATCACGTCGAATTTCCGCTTCGCGATCCACTCCAGCGCTTGTTGCCCGCCCGAGGCCACCTCGACCGAGTGGCCGTCAGCGCGGAGTAGATCTTTCGCGAGATCGAGAATCCACGGCTCGTCGTCGATCACCAAAATCGCCCGACGCTCAGGCGCCCGGCCCGCGGCGTCCGCCGCTCCGTCGCCGCTCCGGATCACCGCCATCGGCCCTTCCGGCGCCGCCGGCAAATCGATCTGAAACGCCGCGCCCCGCCCCGGCTCGCTCCGCGCGGTGATCTTTCCGCCGTGCTCCTGGATGATGCCGTAGCACAGGCTGAGGCCCAACCCCGTCCCCTTGCCGACCGGCTTCGTCGTGAAAAACGGATCGAAGATCCGCGCCAAATGTTCCGGTCGAATGCCGGGACCATTGTCCACGAACTCCACCGAAACCGTTTTCTCAATAACGCGCGTGCGGATCGTCACCCGTCCTTCCCGCTGCGCCGGCTCCATCGCCTGCCGTGCATTGCTCAGAATGTTCACGAACACTTGCTGCAACTGGTGAATGTCCGCCGTGATCAGCGGTAAATCTGCGGCAAATTCCCGCTCCACCGTGATGCCGCTCGTGCGTAAATCGTAGGCCATGATATCGAGCACGTCGTCGACCACAGCGTGCAGTTGCACCAGCTTGCGCGCCGGCGTCTGCTGACGCGCAAAGCTCAACAAACTCTGCACGATCTTGTGGCAGCGCAGCGCGCTCTTCGCGATCCGATCGAGATACCCGTGTGTGGCTGCGCCGGGCGGCATCGTCTGCAACAGCTCCGAGAAACCCACCACCGCCGTCAGCGGATTGTTGAGCTCATGCGCCACGCCCGCGACGAACTGCCCGACCGCCGAAAGTTTTTCCCGTTGGATGAGTTGTTCCTGCGTCGTCTTCACCGTCTGCATCGCCCGCTCCAACTCAGCCCGCGAGGTCTGCAGGTTCGTCGTCATCCGGTTAAACTCCTGCGCGACATCGCCCACTTCATCGTTGGAAAACCGTTTGATGCGCCGCGAAAAATCCCCGCGGCCGACCGCCTCCGCATTGTCGCGCAACTCTCGCAGCGGCTTCGTCACCCGCCGCACAAACCACGACACCACGAGCCCGCTGATCAAAATGCCCCCCGCGCTCAGCCCGAGCAGCGTGAGCCGCGTCGCGCTCAACGCCCGCAACCGCGGCTCGTAGGACGACAGCAACACGTAGCGAAACCCCGTCTGCCGGCGCCGCACGCCATACGCTCCCGCCAGCCCCAGAAAATGGTCGCCGCCCGCCTCGACGGCAAACACCCGGCCGCGTCCCGTCCGGGCCCGCTCCGCCTCGGTCGCCATCGCTTGCCGCAGCACGCTTTCGCCGTGCTCCGGCGTATCGAAACTGGTCGCCGCGATTTGCCCGTCGATGAGCAACAACACCTCGGTGCGCGGCAGCCGCAGTTGTCGAAACGCTTCCGCCCCGAGGCGCACGCCCACGGTCAACACGCCCAGCAGCATCCCTTCGTCGTTCGTCACCGGCACCGCCACCACGTTGTAGATTTTCCCGTCGATCCCGAGACTGCCCGTCGCCGCCTCGCCGCCGTGGGCCGCCTCGGTGATCATCTGCGCAGCCTGCGAAAATGCCGCCAGCGCCGGCGAATCGTCCCGGTGCTCGCCCGCGATCAATCCGTCCTCCCGGCTGGAGAACAAAAACACTTCGTGCTCGCCCGGCGAATTCGCGATCACGTCGTGCAGCAGCCGAACCATCGTCTTCTGATCCTTGATCGCCGCCGTCACTTTGAACCGCGCCTCGCCCGCAAAGCTGCGGTAGCGCGAAAGAAAATTGTCCGCCCGCGCATCGAGCAATTTCACAAACACCGCCTCCGCCGTCTCCAACGTCTGCCGCGATTCCTCCTGCATCTGCGTCGTCAAACTGTCGTTGACGATCCACACTGTCGCCGCCGGCAGCAGCACGAGAAACGCCAGCACCACGAGCAGCACCTTCGTCTGCACGCTCAACCGCGAGAGTCTGGCCGTGTGGGGCATACTCAAAGCTTGGGCAATTCCGCGACGCCCAGCACAAAATCCACCTTAACTTCGCCCGTCGCCGGCACGACCACGTCTCTCATCTGGTTCGGCAGCCGCTCGTGCCACGCGCGCACCCGATACTTGCCCGGCGGCACATCCTTGATCACGAAACGCCGCTTCGCATCCGTCACCGCAAAATACGGATTCGGCAGCACCAAAATGATGCAGTGCATGTTCGTGTGCAGCGCGCAAAACACGTCCACCCGCCCGAGCCGGTCAAACTGCACCTCCGGCACTTTGTCCTTCTTGTAAAAGCCCAGGTTGAAGTCCTGCGTCTCCGTCATCGAAAAAACATTGTGGAAAATATCGTCGTCGTTCGGCCACCGCACCGTCGTGCCGACGACCACCGGCAGCACGTGCGGCTCAAACGTCGCCTCGCGCTGCACAATTTTCGTCACCGTCGCCCCCGGCGGCGGCGCCACGTAGTCCGCCACGTTGACCACGAAATCCCGCAGCGAGTCGTAGTCGATTTTCTCCACAAATTTGTAGCGTCGGCTTGCGTAGGCGCCACCGCCCGCCCCCGCCGTCGGCACCGGCGGACCTTGCGCGATCACTGTGCCCGTGATCGTCCCGGCGCCGCAATCGGCCCATCCCAGTGCCGCCAATCCCACTACCAATGTGAATATTTTCATGAGCGATGCCTCAAAATTTCACTGCGACTTCGCCGCCCAGGAAATTCTCCTGATCGCGCGGCGCCCCATTCGTCATCCGTCCCGACTCGCGGGTGTATTCGGCTTTCAAGACCAACGAGTCCCCCAACCGATAGCCCACGCCCACACTCATCCGCCGCAATTCCTCCGTCAGCGACGGCCGGAAGAAAAACGTCCCCGGCGCACCCCACCCCGTCAGCGGATACCCGCCCGGCACCCGAATCGCCGAATACCGCGCCGCCCCGAAAATCGGCCCGCCGAGCGTCTGCACGAGTTCCACGTGCCCATAGCGCATGCGTCGCGAATTGTCCGCTGTCGTATCGCTGTCGTCGAATCGCACCGCTCCCAGCGCTGCTCCGAGATGACCACTCGCCCACGTGACGGTCGCGTCGACTTCAAACAGGCTCGCCCAAAACGTGCCCGTCGACCTCGCCGGCCCCAGCGCGCGGAAAAACCCATTCGCAAACCACACCTCCGAGAGATTGTCCGCCACCGTGGCGAGTTCTCCCGTGCGCATCGCACTCGCGCTCAGTTTTAACCAACGCGTCGCATTTCCGCCGATCCGCGCCGTCACCGATTTGTCGGCGTTAAAGTCCCGCAACCGGCTCACGCCGCCGTTTTGCACCGCCACCACGTAGTTGAACGGCCCGACGCACCCATAGGCTTCGATGCCCTCGTCGACGCCCCACACATCGCCGAGCGAGTGCGAGATCAACGGATTCGCGATCGGCCCGCGCACCTGATACTCTTCGCCAAACGGAATATTGAGCCGACCGGCCCGCAGTGCGAGCTGCCCGGTCCGCCCCCACGCCGCCGAGATGTCCTCGAAGTCCACATACATCTCGCCGAGTTGGAAACTCTCCGAATTCGTCTCGCGCGGCAGCAAGCGCAGCTCCGTAAAGAAATAGATTCCCTTCCGCACCGGCACTTCGACGCTGATCACCGGATCGTCGCCCCGAAATTCCGATTTGGGAAACGACCCCGCCGCTCCCGTCCGAAAAAGCCCAAAGCCGGCCTCACCGCTGATTCGCACGTCGTTCGCCCGCCGCGCGCTGCCCACCGACTCCGCCGGACCGCCCGCGCCCGCTTTCAATTCCTGGAGCTGCCGCACCCACTTCGCCTCGCCCTGTCGCACCTCTTTGAGCTGGGCCGAGAGCGCTTCCAACAATTGCTGCTGCGATTGCACCTGCTCCTGCAACCGCTGGTTCTGTTCCGCCAAGGTCTGCAAGCGCGCCTCAATCGAATCCTGCCCCCGCGCCGCAATCGCCAAAACGACCGCGCCGGCCATGCCGATACTTTTGAGATAGGGGTGCATCGTGCGAGCACACCCTCGTGCCGCTCACACTCCGACATCAACCGGCCAACCGTGACTGTTCTGTTACTCAACCCCGCACCGCGCGCACATTCCGATTCGCTTTCAACCCGAGTTTCACTGGCTTGGAGGTAGGAGCCTGCTTGCAGGCGATTTCTCACTTGGTATCACCCGCCCCACATCCGCAAAAACTCCGCCTCGTCGATCACCGCCACTCCGAGCGAGCGCGCCTTCTCCAATTTCGATCCAGCTTCTTCGCCCGCGAGCACGTAGCTCGTCTTTTTGCTGACGCTCCCGCTCACCTTGCCACCGGCCGCTTCGATTTTCGCCGCCGCTTCCTCCCGCGTGAGCGTCGGCAGCGTGCCGGTCAGCACAAACGTCTTCCCGGAAAACACGCCCAAAACCGGCGCCGTCGCCAGCCGCGCCGCCACCGGCGCGATGCCCAACTCCGCGAGCCGCGCCATCGCGCGCCGCCCGCGCTCGCTCGTGAAAAACGCCACCGTGTGCCGCGCCACCTCCGCCCCGATTTTGTCCGCGCCCGGCGTGCGCGCGCGGATCGCCTCCAGCTCCGCCTGCTCTCCCGCCAGCGCCGCGTGCTGCGCCACCCGCGCCGCGCGCTCCGCCTCATCTTTCGGCGGATTCAACCGCGACCGCGGACTCACCGCCGCCATCTCCTCAGTCACGTCCGCCAACCGCGCGAGCTTCGGCAAAATCTCGGATTGCGCCACCGCCGCTAGCGTGCCGTGCACTGCCGCAATATCCTGCGCGGTCGCCCCGCCGACATCGCGAATCTGCAACGCTAACAGCCACCGCCCGAGATCGAAACCGCGCGCGCGCGCGATCGCTTCGACAATCTTCGTGGCGTTTTTCACCCCCAACACCCGCGGCGCCTCCGTTGTCCCGAGATTCAGCGCGCCCAGCGGCTCCGCTTGCAGCGCAAACAAATCGAACAACTCGCGCACCGCTCCGGTCGCCACCAACTTTTCCGCCACGACTCCGCCGAGTCCTTCCAGATCGAGCACGCTGCGCCCCGCGACGTAGTCGAGCCGTCCCGTGAGCTGCGCCGGGCAATCCGGATTGGGGCAACGAATCGCGACCTCGCCCGTCACTTGCACCGCCGTCGTGCCGCACACCGGACACGCCTCGGGATAGACATACGCCACGCACTCCGGCGTGCGCCGCGCGGCATTCACGCCGATCACCGCCGGGATAATCTCGCCCGCTTTCTCGACGTAGACCGTGTCGCCCACGCGGATGTCCTTCCGCGCAATCTCGTCGCGGTTGTGCAGCGTCGCCCGCGCCACCGTGGTGCCCGCGAGTTGCACCGGCTCCAACTCCGCCACCGGTGTCAGCACACCCGTGCGGCCGACTTGGATCGTGATCGCTTTGAGTTTCGTCTCCGCCCGTTCCGGCGCGAATTTGTAGGCGCAGGCCCAGCGCGGCGACAGCTTGCGCGCGCTCTGCCCTTCGCCGCGATACCCGGCCTGCTTTTGCAGTTCGAAATCGTCGAGTTTAACCACCGCGCCGTCGGTCGCATACGGCAACGTCCCGCGCACCTGATCCAGCGCCCGGATCGCCGCGACCACGTCTTCGATACCGCGCACGTTTTTCCGCAGCTCCAACGTCGGCAGGCCCCACTGCGCCAGCGCCGCGTGCCACGCCGCCTGCGAGTTCACCAAATCCTCGGGGTCACACGCGCCCAATCCGTAGACGACAATCTCCAATCCACGCGCCTTCACTTCGTTTTGATCGAGCAGCTTCAGCGAGCCCGCCGCGAGATTGCGGGGGTTCGCGTAGGGCTCCTGCCCAGCGTCCTGCTGCGCCTGATTCACGCGCGCAAACTCCGCGAACCGCATAAAAATCTCCCCACGGATTTCCACCAGCGCCGGCACCGGAGTTTCGGTGAGATCCTCAGGAGTCCGGAGCGTGTGCGGCAGGTTGCGGAGCGTCTTCACGTTCACCGTCACATCGTCGCCCTCTTCGCCGTCGCCGCGCGTCACGGCGCGCACCAGCCGGCCGTTTTCATAGGTCACACTGATCGAGGCACCGTCGATCTTCGGCTCGACGGAGTAGGCGAGATCCTCACGTCCAAACAACTTCGCGAGCCGCGCGTGAAATTCCCGCAGCTCCGTCTCATCGTAGGTGTTGTCCAGCGTCGTCATCGCCAGCCGGTGCTTCACCCGCACAAATCCTTCCGTGCGGTCGTCGCCCAACGTCAGGGTCGGCGAATCCGCCGCCAGAAACTCCGGAAACTGCGCCTCAAGCTCAGCGAGCGTGCGCTTCAGTTGGTCAAATTCGAAATCGGCAATCTCCGGCCGTGCGAGCTTGCGATACAGCTCCTCGTGCCGGGCGACTTCGGCGCGGAGTTCGGCGATGCGGGTCTTGGCCTCGGTGGGAGACATGGCCGAAAGTGTTCACGCGCACTCAACGCCGTCGAGCGCGACCTCGCGTTATTTGGCAGGCGCCGGCGTCGCCAGCAGCGCGTCGAGCCACGCCTTCGCCTGCGCGTAGTCAGGCCGCTGCTGGAGCGCCGTGCGCAGATGCCGCGCCGCGTCATCGCGCCGCTCCAGCCGTGCGAGCGCGAAGCCCAGATTGGCGTGCGCTTCGGGATTCACCGCTTCCAGCCGGATCGCCTGTTCGTAGCTCGCGACGGCTTCGGTGAGTTTCCCCTGCTGCGCGAGGACGTTGCCTACATTGTTGTGCGTCCGCGCGTCGTTGGGATTCAGCGCCAACGCCCGCCGGTAGTGCGCCACCGCCTCCTCGTGCTTGCCCATCATGGCGCACACGTTCCCGAGATTGCAGTGCGCGCTGATCTTGTCGGGCGCGAGTTGCAGCGCCCGTTCGATCCGCGCGATCGCCTCCGGCATGCGGCCCTTCATCGCGAGCGCCACACCGTAGTTGTTGAGCGCGTCCGCGTGATCAGGCCGGCGCGCCAGTGCGAATTCGTAATGCGTGATCGCCTCGTCGATTTGCCCGAGATCCGACAACGCGTTGCCGAGATTGTTGTGCGCCTCGACCAACTCCGGTTTCAGCCGCAACGCCGCCCGGTAATGCTCGATCGCCTCCGCAGTCTTTCCTTGTTGCGCGAGCGCGTGACCGAGATTGTTCGCCGCCTCTTCGTAACGCGGATTGATCGCGAGCGATTTCCGGTAGTCCGCGATCGCCTCGTCCACCCGGCCCGCGTCGAACAGCCACGTGCCGCGATTATTGTGCGCAAGGTAGTTTCGCTCCGTCACCGCGATAGCCTGGTCGAACAGCGTAAACGAATTCCGCCACACCGCGATTTGCCCAAACGTCCGCACCGCGCAGCCCGCGAGCACCGCCAGCCCCACCCACGCCGCCGTGCGCCACGCCGCCGGCCCGACCCATTCGCGCAGCGTCCACAGCAGCGCGATCTGCGCGCCGAGCATCGGCACGTAGGTGTAGCGGTCCGCCATCGACTGGATGCCCACTTGCACGATCCCGCTCACCGGCACGAGCGTGCCGAGAAACCACAACCAGCCAAACACCAGCCAGGGCCGACGCCGCCATTGCCACACCGCCAGCGCACTCACCGTCGCGATGCACACGACCGCAAACCCCACCTTCTCCGCCGGCCACTGCCCCGGATGCGGATACAACACCGCCAGATCAACCGGCACGAAAAATTTCGCCCCGTAGCGCACTACGGCCACCGCCGCATTGCTGAGCCGTTCACCCAGCGTAAGCACGGTCGACAGCGTGCCCACCTGTTTCTGCGCCACCACCGTGATCCAACTCACCGCGGCCGAGAGCACGAAAAACGGCACCTTCTCCAGCACCAGTTTCCCCCACGCCGCCGCGTCCCATTTCGTCGCCCCATCGCCGCCCGCCCGACGCAGCGGCCAGAAATCGAGCAGCAGCAGCACGCACGGCAGCGTCACGAGCATCGGTTTGCTCATGAGCCCGCCCGCAAACGCCGCGAGCGCACCCGCATATTCCCACGCGCCGCGCCGTCCTTGCCGCCGCTGTTCCGCGTAGCCCGCGTAGGCCCACAGCGCCGTCATCCAAAAAAATCCGCCGAGCACATCTTTGCGCTCCGCTACCCACGCTACCGATTCGACCCGCAGCGGGTGCCACGCAAACAGCGCCGCGCACGCCGCACTCGTCCAAAACGCCCCGGTCAGCCGCCGCAGCGCCAAAAACGCCATCACCGCTGCCAGCGCGTGCCACCCCACACTCGTCGCATGATGCCCCGCCGCCCGGTTGCCATAGAGTTGCCAGTCCACCATGTGCGACACCCACGTGAGCGGATGCCAGTAGGAGATGTCCCCGGAAAAAAACGCCCACTTCAACCCCGCCATCGTCACCCCCGCCCGCACGTGCTCGTTGGCCGTCACGTAGTCGGGATCGTCGTAGTTGACGAAATCATGCCCCACCGCGCGCGCGAAAAGCAGCACCGTGCCCAGAAACAACGCTGCGATCACCGCCCAATAGCGCCCCCGCGTCTCCGCCGGATAACTCGCCACGACCGCCACCACCGGCGCGTTCGCCCCCGGCTTCGCCTTGCTCGTCACTTGCCCTGCTTTGCCCGACTTCATGGCCGCGGGATGTTCACGCCCTCCGCGCTTTTTTCAACTCCCCGCCCGCGCCACCTCAACGGTCGTTCCAACAAGTCCCGATACGGCCGCCACCCCGCATAAAGCGCGACCGCCAGCGCCCCTCCCAGCGTATCCGCCACCCAATCGGCCACCTCGACCCCGCGCCCCGGCACAAAACTCTGATGCCATTCGTCCGACAACCCATACGCTGAGGTCGCCACCACCGCCCAAAACGCCGCCCGCCACCCCCGCCCCAACCGGCACAACAGCGTTGCCAGCAGCCCGTAAACCGCGAAATGCCCGATCTTGTCGACCCGCAGAAAATCGAAAGGCGAATGCGGGGCCGCGACATGCGACCGGCTTGAAGCGAGGAAGATCACCCCCGCGACGACGAAAGCCCAAAAAGCTCTCCGTTTGACTGAATCTGACGGCAATCGAAAATCCACCACAGGAAACGGGGAAAATGGTCGGGCTGGTGAGATTCGAACTCACGACCTCTTGCACCCCATGCAAGCGCGCTACCAGGCTACGCTACAGCCCGAACAAGGAGCGGTGAACAAGCCGGATGCCGCCGACGTAAGCAAGCGCTTTTTCGCCTCCGCCCGAAAACAAACCACATCCCAGTTTTCCGCACGGTCCACGGGCCTCCCCACCCGTGAGTTTCCAGCCACTGCTAGTCACCGCCCTCGCCCCCGCTGGCTTTTCTCCGTGCGCCTCCCCCGAATCCGTGGTTGATCCTCGCTCCCCTCATGCAACTCGGAATCTGCGCCAACACCGCCGGCCTCAACCTCCTCACGACCACGCCCGGCCTCGATTTCCTCGAAGGCTTCACCCAAGAGCTCCTCCAGCCCGAGACCGACGAAGCCACGCGCACGTGTCCCGCCGACGCCATCATCGCGCGCGGCTTCACCCTCCCCGCCTCCAACCGCTTCATCCCCGCCGAACTCAAGGTCGTTGGCCCCGACATCGACTACGGCCGCCTCGACCGCTTTGCCGCCAACGCTTTCCGCCGCGCCAAAGAGATCGACATGACGCTCATCGTCTTCGGCAGCGCCGGCGCTCGCATGATTCCGCCCGGCTTCTCCGCCGCCACCGCCTTCGAACAATACGTCGACGTGCTCCGCCAGCTCGGCCCGCTCGCCGAGGAAAACGGCGTCACCCTCCTCGTCGAGCCCCTCAACCGCGGCGAGTGCAACTGCGTCAACACCATCCTCGAAGGCGCCGAGGCCGTCCGTCGCGCCAACACCCGTGGCGTCCAGCTCCTCGTCGACATTTTTCACATGCTCCGCAACGGCGAGTCCGCCGACGACATCGTGAAAGTCGCCCCGCTGATCCGCCACGTGCACGTCGCGGAAAACCGCGACCGCGCCGCCCCCGGCACGCACAACGAAAACCTCCGGGCCTTCTACCGCGCCCTCCGCCGCGCGAATTACAACGGCCGCCTCACCATCGAAGCCGACTGGACCGATCTCCCGAACCAAGTCTCCCCCACCCTCGCCGCCCTGCGCGCCCAGCTCCGCGACTCCGGCTACTGAGCCAACGAAAAACGACCCTCCCGGTCCGTTCCGGGCGCGCCGCCCAAAAATCCTTCCTTCGCTTTCGCCCCATTCCGCAACGGTCCCGGAGGTCCGCCCGACCCACGCGAACTCTACCACGCCCTCCGCGACTCAAAATATCACGGCCACCCCATCGAAGCCGCTTAGACCGCCCCCGCGACCCCGTGCGCCCGACAGCGTGCGCCCAACAGCGAGACCGGCCCACCGCGCTCTCCCCGGCATCACGCCCCTAATTTACCGCTTGCTTAATTAAGATAACACTTAATTAAGTTCGACATGCAGAGCCTTGCCGCCATCGCCGATCCCACGCGCCGCCGGATCGTCGAACTCCTCGCCCAGCGCGAACGCACCGCCGGCGAACTCGTCGAAGAGTTCGACCTGAGCGCGCCCGCGATCTCCCAACACCTCAATGTGCTTCGCGAGGCCGGCCTCGTCGTCACCCGCGCCGAGGGCCAGTCCCGTATCCAAACGCTCAATCCCCACGGCCTCGACGAGCTCGACGCCTGGCTGCACCGCACCCGCAGCTATTGGAGCAAAAATCTCGACGCCCTCGAACGCGAGCTGCGCGCCGACGATGCCGCCCGGAAAAAAGCCAAGAAGCCTTCCTCATGAATCCGACCATCGACAACTCCGCCTACGGCGAATTCACCGGCCCCGCCGAAGTCCGCCTCGTTCGCCTCCTTCCCGGCCCCATCGAGCGCGTCTGGGAATTTCTGACCGACCCCGAAAAACGTGCCCGGTGGATTTGCGGCGGTGCGCTGGAGCAGAAGGCCGGCGGCAAAGTCGTGTTTGCCATGCACCACAAAAATCTCGCCCCCAGCGAGACGCCCCCGGCGAAATTCGCCCACGTGCAGGACCCCGGCGTGACGTTCGAAGGCCGCGTGCTCGCGTGTGAGCCACCCCGTTTGCTGGTCTTCACTTTTGGCAGCGACGATTCGGTCGTGACCTTCGAACTTACTCCGCAGGGCAATCAGGTGCAGCTCGTGCTCACGCATCGGACCGAAGGCCCCGAGGAACGCGCCGAACTTTGCAACTATGCCTCCGGCTGGCATACGCATTTCGCCCTCCTCATCGCCGTGCTCGCAGGCACGCCGCTCACCACCTTCTGGGCTATGCACGCAAAGCACGAGGCCGCCTACCAAAAATTCCGGCCCGCCGCGCCCCAAGGCTAACCCGCGCCCGGCATTTCGGTCGGCCGCTTTCGGCGCCGCCCCGCCCCGCCGAGCCCGTCTGCACACCTCCAGGCCACTGCCTTGCCCACTCATCAACGCTCCCGCTCTCCCGCACTCCTCCACTCGCTCGTTGTTACAGTTAAAAAATCCAAAACCACCGCCACCTCGCATGAAAACCAACTCGTGCCCCAATCCGACCATCGTCTCCCCGCAAAAATGGCTAGTCGCCCGGCGCAAACTTTTGCGCGACGAGAAAGCCTTCACGAGGGAGCGCGACCGGCTCGCGGTCCGGCGCCGTCAGCTCCCGTGGGTAAAAGTCGACCAAGCCTACACCTTCGAATCGCCCGGCGGGCGCGTATCGTTCGCCGATCTCTTCGGCGGCTGCAGCCAACTCGTCGTCTATCACTTTATGTTCGGCCCCGGCTGGGACGAGGGCTGCAAGAGCTGTTCCTACGTGTCCGATCACCTCGCCGCCGCCGTGGTGCACCTCCGGGCGCGCGACGTGGCATTTACCGCGATCTCGCATGCACCCCTCAAGGAATTCGCGCCGTTCAAGCAGCGGATGGGCTGGACGTTCAACTGGGTCTCCGCGCACGGCAGCCGCTTCAATCAAGACTACCACGTGTCGTTTACAGCGGCGGAGATGCGGCGGGGCAAAGTGAACTACAACTACGGGCTGCGTGAGGTGCCCATCGAAGAGTTGCCGGGCCTGAGCGTGTTCGCCCGTGACGCGGCCGGTCACATTTACCACACCTACTCGACCTATTCCCGCGGGCTCGATCCGTTGATCGGCACCTACCAGATTCTCGATCTCGTGCCGAAGGGTCGCGACGAAGACGGACTCGACTACAGCATGGAGTGGGTTCGCTACCACGACCGCTATGACCAGCCCGCCCATGCCGCCACGGTGCGTTGATTTCCTGCGCCGCTGGCGCCGTTGGCTCTGCGGCGCCGCGCTCCTCGCGTTGGCACCCAAGTGCCTGCTGTGCCTTGCCGCCTACGCCGGCCTCGGTGCGGCCATCGGACTCGGTGGCCCGGAACTCTGCGGCGCCATCGACGACGCTTCGTCCACGTGGGCGGGCGTATTCGCCATCACCGGCGCAACCCTCGGGATTCTTCTCATCGCCGTGAGAGGCCGCCGCCGAGATTTCACGCACGTGCAAAACCAAGTCCGCGCCTGCGCAAGCCCGCGATTCGGCGGTTGAATTCGCGCCAGCGAGCGACCCAACTTCCGCCGACGAATTTCCGTCAACTCAGGCGTTACGCCGAGGTTGCAGAACACTGATGAACGATAAATGAAACCGCCGTTCCTGATCCTGCTTATCTTGGCGTGCAGCCCCTTGGCAGTGTGCGGCCAAAATGACCGCTCCGGCGCGAAACTTGAGTTCTCGGCCGTCCTGCAGAGCGGCCGAGAGGTCATGGTCGTCGTCACGGAGGTCGGTTCAAAGCAAGTGTCACCCTGGCTGAAGACCGGCGACTCCTTCCTCGGCGTTACCATCGGAGCCTACGACCCGAGTGTGGATGCACTGACCATCGAACGCGACGGACGCTCGGCGCGCATTTTTTTGAAGGCGGGCAAGGTTCAAGACGGCACTTCCGAGGCAAAAACCGAGCGCCATTTTCGATTCACCGTCTTGCCGGGCGGAACGATCTCGAACGATGGTGTGCCCACCAGCCCCGCCGATTTGGTCGCGATCTTCCGCCTTGTCGCCGAAGAAGGCGTGCAAGGCGCCAACATCACCCTCCTCGATGCGCAAGGCGCGGCCTACGATGGCAGCAAGGTAAGGGCCGCCGCCTTGGAAATCCGGAAAGCCCTTCGCGTCGCCGGTCTCAGGCGAATCACGATGCACCCTGAGTGAACGCCAAAACCGCCTCCTCACCATCACCCGCAGCCTACCCCACCAACGCCTTCACGACGCTCCCGTGCACGTCGGTGATGCGGTAGTCGCGGCCTTCGAAACGGAACGTGAGCCGCTCGTGGTTAAAACCGAGTTGGTGCAAGATCGTCGCCTGCAAGTCGTGCACGTGGACCTTGTCTTTAGTCACGTTGAAGCCGAGTTCGTCGGTCTCGCCATAGGAGAGTCCGCCTTTGATCCCGCCGCCGGCCATCACCATCGAGTAGCAATCCGGGTAGTGGTCGCGCCCGAGGATTTCGCCGGCCGCCGTCCGACCCTCGCGGAACGGCGTGCGGCCAAACTCGCCGCCGAGCACGATGAGCGTTTCGTCGAGCAGACCGCGCTGGCGCAGATCGTTGATGAGCGCCGCGACCGGTTGGTCCATCGTCGCACACTTCTTCGTAAGCCCGCCGCGGATGTCTTCCTTCTCGCTCGTGCCGTGAAAATCCCAACCCCAGTCGAAGAGCTGCACAAAGCGCACGCCCTGCTCCACGAGCCGGCGCGCGAGCAGGCAGTTGTTCGCGAAACTCGATTCGCCGGGTTGCGCGCCGTAGGCGGCGATCGTCTCGGGTTTTTCCCGGGAAATATCCATCACGTCCGGCACCGACATCTGCATGCGATAGGCGAGCTCGTATTGCGCGATGCGTGTGCGCGTCTCCGGGTGGCCGAGCTCGGCCGCCTGCATTTCGTTGAGCGCCTGTAGCGTATCGAGACTCTCGCGACGGAGCTCGCGCGTGAAACCCGCCGGGTCCGACGCGTAGAGCACTGGGTCGCCCTTCGAGCGGCATTGCACCCCCTGAAATACCGAGGGCAGAAACCCGCTGCCGTAGGAATTCTTGCCGCCGTTCGGCTGCACGCCGCTGGAGATCAGGACGACAAACCCGGGCAAATTTTGGTTTTCCGTGCCGAGCCCGTAGGTCACCCACGACCCCATCGAGGGACGGCCCGGACGCGGCGAACCGCTGAACAGCAGCAACTCCGCCGGCGCGTGGTTGAACTGCTCCGTATACATCGAGTGCACGATACAAAGATCGTCCGCCACCGTGTGCAGATGCGGAATCGCATCCGAGAGCCAGTGACCGCTCTTCCCGTGTTGCGACCACGTGCGCGGGCTGCCCATCAACTTCGGCGTGCCTGCGGTGAACGCGAATTTCTTGCCCTTCAAAAACTCGTCCGGGCAATCCTGCCCGTCGCGTTTCACCAACTCAGGTTTGTAGTCGAAGAGATCCAGATTGGGCGGCGAGCCCGTGAGGTGCAGGTAGATCACGCGCTTCGCCTTCGCGGCGAAATGCGGCGCGCGCACCGCCAGCGGATTCGTCGGCGAAATCGGTGCACCGACCGCGTTGCGGCCCAGGAGCGCACTGAGCGCGATGGCACCCAGCCCGGTCGCCGAGTCCTTCAGGAAATGCCGGCGGGTGCTGTGCTGCAGATTGGCGAGATAAGGATGCATTTCGAAAAAAGATTCCGCTTACGGCTTCATCAACAGTTCATCGAGATTCAGCAGGACGTTGCCGACCACGGTCCACGCGGCGTGCTCCGCGACATCGACGCCCTCGGGCAACGCCCCGAGCGGGTTCGTCGCGATGACAGTCGCCTGCGCGGTATCCGCCGCAAACCACGTGCGGGAGCGCGCGTGCAACGCCAGGAGCTCGGCCGCCTCTTTGTCCCGCGGTTCCCGCACGAGGCAGAGCTGAAACGCGTAACGCAACTTCTCCGCCGGCGATCCCGGCACCGCGACGATGCGCCGTGCGAGTGCCTGCGCGGCCTCCATGTAAACCGGATCGTTCAGCGTCACGAGCGCCTGCAGGGGCGTGTTCGAGCGTTCCCGGCGCACCGTGCACACTTCGCGGCTCGGCGCGTCGAACGTGATCATCGAGGGATACGGGTTCGAGCGGCGCCACGTCGTGTAGAGCCCGCGGCGGTAGCGATCTTCGCCCGTGCTGTTTTCCCAATCGACCGTCGAGCCAAACGCCGCACTCACGCCCATCTTCGGCTGCGGCGGATTCACCGGCGCGCCGAACATTTTTACGCTGAGCAGGCCGCTTACCGCCAGCGCCTGATCGCGGATCATCTCGGCCGAAAGGCGGAAGCGCGGACCGCGCGCCAGCAGACGATTGTCCGAATCCCGCGCGAGCGCCTCGGGCGTGATCCGCGCGGATTGCCGGTAGGTCGACGACATCACCATCAGCTTGAGCAACCGCTTCACGTCCCAACCGCTCTCGCGAAACTCCACCGCGAGCCAGTCGAGCAGCTCCGGATGCGAGGGCGGATCGCCCTGCGCGCCAAAATCCTCGCTCGTGCGCACGAGCCCCATGCCGAAAATTCCCTCCCAGAAGAGATTCGTCACCACGCGCGAGGTCAGCGGATTTTTCGCGTCGATCAGCCACTGTGCGAGCCCGAGGCGATTCGTCGGTGCCTCCGCTGGCAGCGCGTGCAATGCACCGGGCACGCCGGGCGCCACGGGGTCGCCGAGGTCGAGATAGTTTCCGCGCCGCTGGAGCCGGGTCACCCGGCCCTTGCCGGCGGGCAACTCCGCCATCACCGGCACCGTCGTGAGCGGTTTTATCATCTCGAGTTCCTTGGTCACGGCCGCGAGTCGCTTCCGCTCCGAATCCAATGCTGGCGCCACCGTCATGTAGTGCGCTGTCACCGTTTCGGCCACGTCCGCACTCCGCACCGCCGCCGGCGTCGCGAGCGCGGCCAACACCGCCGCCGGCGTGCGCGTGATCTCGCCCGCCCGCGCATCCGCGGTCGCGGCGAGCCTTAGTTTCGCGAGCGTGTGAAATTTCTTTTTCGAAAGCTGCTCGATCGTGACCGTGAGCCGCGCCCCGACCGGGATCTGCGCCGGCGCCTCCGGCAACAAAACCAGCGAGTGCGCCGTGCCCGTCTGCGCGCCAACCGACCAGCCCTTTTCGCGGCCGGCTTTCGCGGTGATCACCGATTCCGCCGAAAAGTCCTTGGCTGTGAAATCTGCGTGCGCCGACGCAAACCGGATCGTCTTCGCCCCGCTCACCGAAAACTCCACATTCGCCTTCGGCATTTTCTCCACCGTGGCCTCCCAGACGACTTGCCGTTGCTCGTCCAGCAGCGTCACGCGCGCGCCAGCGAGGCGGGCGCCGAGCTTTGCATCGGTGCGGTTCCAGAGCACCACCCGCTCGACCGCATGCACACTCTTGAGATCGAGTTCCCACCACGGGTTTTCCGACTTCTCGGTGTGCGTGGTCGTCTTTGCTTTCTCGAAATTCCCGTTGGTCTTTCCGTCGATCGCGAGCTTCGCCACTCCCTCCTGGGTCGTGCTGCTTTGGGTCGCGCTGCCCGCCGAGGCAAGATTGTCGCCACCACCGAAGACCTGCACTTCCGCGAGCGACAAGATCTTGTCCTTCCCGGCCAACTCCACGCGCACGTAGCGCCCCGCCACCTCCCGCTGCCCCGCCGGCGTCACCGCCGCGAGCACTCGCGTTACCACAAACTCGCCCGCCCCGTTTTCTGGCAACGCCTCAAGCCGCAGGCCCGTGAGCGTCTGCGCGTCCGGCATCGTCGTCGTCAGCGTGTAAACATCCGTCTCGCCCTTGCGCTCCACCCGCACTGCGCCGTCGTCGGTCCGCGTCATCACCGCGCCCGCCTTCGATTTCAAATCCTCCGGCGCGAACGTCTGCCATGCGAGCGGAGCCACGAGGCGTGCTTCCCAGGCCGGTTGCGCGGCGAGCAGTTCCGGCGTGCGCGTGCGCAGCATTTTCTCCAGTGCCGCGATCTCTTCCTGTCGCATCGCCCGCTGCGCTTTCTGCCCGGGGGAATAGAGCGACAGCACCGGCGCCTCGTCCTTGCGGTCCTCGTCGGCCGAATTGTTCAGAATCGCGAAAAGCCGGAAGTAATCCTCCTGCGTGAACGGATCGTATTTGTGCGTGTGGCACTGCGCGCAGCCCATCGTCGTGCCCATCCATACCGTCATCGTGGTGTTCACGCGGTCGACCACCGCCACATTGCGAAACTCTTCATCGATCGTGCCGCCCTCGCTGTTCGTCGGGGTATTCCGGTGAAACGCCGTCGCGACCAACTGCTCTTCCGTGGGATTCGGCAGGAGGTCGCCCGCGAGTTGTTCCCGCGTGAACTGATCGAACGGCTTGTTCGCGTTGAACGACCGTATCAAGTAATCGCGATACGCCCAGATGACGCGCGCCGGATCGTCCGCGTAGCCCGCCGAATCCGCATAGCGCGCCTGATCGAGCCAGAGCCGCGCCCAATGCTCGCCGTAGGCCGGCGTGGCGAGCAGGCGGTCCACGTAGCGCTCGTAGGCGCTGGGTGCGCGGTCGTCCGCAAAACGTTTCACCTCGTCCGGACTCGGCGGCAGCCCCGTGAGATCGAGCGCCACGCGCCGCGCCAGCGTCAGGCGATCCGCCTCGGGCGAAGGCCGCAGCTTTTCGCGATCGAGCCGGTTCAGCACAAAGCGGTCGATCGGCGTCGCCGGCCAACGCTCATCGCTCACCGCCGGCAACGCCGGGCGAACCGGCGCCACGTAGGACCAGTGCTGCGCGTAGGGAGCGCCTTCCTCGATCCACTGCTTGAAGAGGGCCTTCTCGCGCGCCGTGAGTTTCTTGCCCGAATCCGCCGGCGGCATGACGTCGTTCTCATCGTCGGTCATGATCCGCGCGTAAAATTCACTCTTCTCCGGCTTGCCCGGCACGATCGCCGCATAGTCGTCAATCGGCGCCAGCGCGCCTTCGCGGGTATCGAGACGCAGCCCGCCTTTGGTCGCCTTGCTACCTTTGCGTTCCTTCGCGTCCGGACCGTGGCAGTGGATGCAATTGTCCGACAGCAGCCGACGGATATCGCGGTTGAAGTCGATTGCCCCCGCCGCCGCCGGCGTCGCGCCTTGCAAGCCGCCGGCCCAGCCGGCGAGCGCGCAAAACCACAACCAGAGGAGCGACCAGCGAGTGATCAGAATGGGGCGATTCCGTGACATCGCCTTCTCTGTGGAGCACCTCCGCGCGCATGACAAGTCGCCGCGCAACTTTGCTATTTTCCCCCGTTTCTCAGGTAGTCCACCAAATCCGCGAATTCCTGTTCGCTGAGCACGGTCTCGAACGCCGCCGGCATCGGCGACGTTGCCGACGGCACCGAGTCCGCGACGTCCCGCTTGGCCACGACGATTTCCGCACCCGTGACGGCATCGCGCAACCGCACGTGGTCGCCCTCCGCGCGGAAATCCATCCCGGTTTTCGTTTCGCCGTTCTTCAGGGTGACCGTGGTCAACCGGAACGTCGGGTCGACGTTGCGATTCGGATCGAGAATGTCTTCCACCAGCCGCGGCAACGCGCGCGCGCCGATGCCGTCGAGGCTCGGACCAAGATTCCCGCCGGCGTCGCGAAAGCGATGACACGCCGCGCAGTTCGCCGCAAACAACGCCGCCCCGCGCCCACGGTCCGCTTTGAAACTGCCCAACGAGCCCACACGATAGGCGACCAACGCATCGAGCCGCGCATCTTCCGGCGGCAGCGATTTCGTGAGACCCGCCACCCGCTCGCGCAGCTCCGCCGGGCGTTTCTCCAACGCCAGCGCGACATAGCGGTGCCGTAACAACGCCGCCCGCACGCGCCCAGCCCCCGCCAATTCGAGCAACTCCGTCGCCCCCGCATCACTCTTCGCCAACGCCGTCACGACCGTGAGCGCCAAATCCGCCGACGCCCCCGGCAGCGCGCCAACGAGCGCCGTGCGCACCGCAACTTTCTCTGAAGAAGGTCCGAGCAACTCCGCCGCCGCCCGCCGCAGCGTCTGCGCCGCCGCCGCCGATTGCGTCAGCGCCGCGCTCCACGTGTCGACCGTTTCCGTCGCCGCCGGATCGAGCGCACGCACCGCCGCGGTGCGCACATTTTCGCGGGCCTTCGTATCGAGCACGACTCGACGCAACGGCGCCGCTTTCTCGGGCCAAGCGAGCGGTTTCACGGCGTTGACACCCCGGAGCGCGAGCGCGGCATCGCTCTCCTCAATCACCGCCAACAACTCGCGGCGCAGCCACGCGTCGATCTCCGCTGGCAAAACCGTCTCCGCCTTGGCCGCGACACTCGCGAGACCCTCGGCCAAGGTCAGCCGTTGCCCGCGCGGCGCCTTTTCAAGGGAACCCAGCAAGGGCAGAATCGCCGGCAACTCTGCGACCGGGAGATTCTGCACCGCATGGCGCGCCAGCTCGGCCGCCCGCGCCTCGGCCATTTGCGTGCGTTGCAAATGCCCGATCAAAAATTGCGCCGCCGCCGGCGTGCGCACCGCGAGACACACTTCGGCCACGAGCCGGTGTGCCTCCTTGGCCGAGCCCTTTGCAGCCGAATCCGCGAGCGCCGCCATCTCGGCGGCCGTCGCCGTGGCGAGATGCGCCTTGAGCGCCAGTTTCAACGCATAAATCAGCTCGGTATCAAAACTCGGCGCTGCGAGCAGCATCGTCAGCAACACCTCCGCTTTCCACGGCTGCGGATCGGCTGCAAACAGTGCCGCCCCCTGCCGCCACAACGAAAAATTCGCCGTCTGCATGATCGTCTTCGCCCACCACTCGCGCTCACCCGCCGCCAGCGCCGGCCGCATTGGGTAGGCCCGCAATGCGGCCACCGCGACCTCACTCTCGGGGCGCGCAAGGGCACTCCGCAGCAGCGCGGCGTCGGCGCCACCGAGGCGTTCCAGCGTGATAAAAATCGCCAGCGCTGCCGTGCCGTCAGCCGTCGGATCGGCCCCGGCGATCAAACGCTTCGCAGCGGCGGCAAGCGCCGGAATACTCGCAGCCGCGTCGGCGCGCGCCACGAGTTCCGCCGCCGCGAGCGAGCGCACCACGAGATTCGCGTCGGCCAAACGCGGCACGAGCTCCGCAGTTTTGAGATTAGCGAGATTCGGCAACTCCGCCCGCGGCGCCGTGCCGTCGAGCCCACGCCATACGATACGCCACAACCGGCCGTGCGCACGGTCGCGCGCCGGATGCGTGAGCGGCACTTCGTAGTGGCCGATGATCGGGTTGTAGAAATCCGCCACCCACAACGCGCCATCAGGTCCGAGCTTCACCTGCACAGGGCGAAACGCCAGATCGTCGCTCGTGAGAAAATCGCTCTGCCGCGCCGCCGCGGGCGTCGAGCCCCGCCACTCGAGGCGCGCGCGGTTGATACGGCGAGTCACGGGATTACCGTTGAAAAGATTGTCGCGGAACTCGGACGGAAACTGCGCGGCGCTGTAATGCGCGATGCCCGCGATCGACGAAGACCCGTGATCGTCCGTCGTGATCGCCGGCGCGAACCCGAGCCCGTCATGCTCCTTGCTGATTCCCTCGTAGTAGCCGCCGGGCACGAGCAGGTAGACCGGTTTCGAATGCGAATCCGCCGTGTAGAGGTCGCCGCGCGCATCAAACGCGAGGCCGAAGGGATTCGTCTGCCCGTTCGCCACAATCTCGAAACGCGAGCCGTCGGGCCGAAACCGATACGTATTGCCGCTCGTGATTTTCACCGTGCGCCCGCCGCGGTCCACGACCTCGCTGGCGTTCGCAAATCCATGCGTTCCGTAGACCCAGCCGTCGAACCACAACCAGTAGCTCGACGACATGCCGTGCGTGTCCTTGAAACCGAAACCGTCGTAGAGTTTCTCCCGCACATCGGCGCGCCCGTCGCCGTCGGTATCGGTGAGACGCCAGATCGCCGGAATCGAATACACGAGCGCCGTGTCGCCCTTTGCCCCCGGCGCGCGCGGCAGCGGCAACACCCCGATGGGAATGTTTAACCCGTCGGCAAACACCGTCACCTTCCGCGCCCGCCCCGTCACCGGATCGAAATCCGAGAGCACGCGCACCGAGTCGAGGCCTTGCTCCGCCGGCTCCGGCGGCGTCGACGACGCGCGAAACGCGAGGTTGTTGTCGTCCCAATTTTTCTGAAACGCCGCGATCGATTCACCCACCGCATCGCGCCGCGCCGGCCACGGATAGAGCGTCGACCCCGTCACCCACACGCGCCCGGCGGAATCGAACGCGACGTTCATCGGCTTCTGAATCTCCGGCTCCGCCGCGACGAGTTGGATCTCAAATCCCGGTGGCAAATGAAACTGTGCCCGCTGCTCCTCCGGCGACCGCAGCCGCGCATTCGGCGCATCCCCGCGCGGATCGGCGGCGAAAGCGGACGCGACCACACACAAAATGGGGAGAGCGTGGAAAAAACGGCGAAACAGCGGGGGCGTCATAGGGGGTGGCCGACGAAGAAACACCGCACCACCCCGCCCGGCCAGTCGCGATTTACGATCGTTCCGGTCAAAATCCACGCCGCCCGAGCATCAACTCCACCGAAAGTTCGCCGTTACTTCACCTCCGTCGTCAGAAACTTCAGCAGCTCCAGCGCCTCGCGCTCGGGCAGTGCTTCGAGCAGGCCGGGGGGCATCAGGGATTGCGGGGTGACTTCGCGGGATTTGATTTCGGATTTCGGGACGTTGACCGTCTCCGTTGTCGTGCGCACGGCGAGCACCGTATCGGTTTCCTTGTCGATCATGCCGGCGACCACGGTGCCGTCCTTCTTCGTCACGAGATTCAACTGGTAATCGGCACCGACGACCGCGTTGGGGTCCACGATGTTTTCAAGGAAGTAATCGAGGCCGTTGCGCCATGTTCCCGCGAGGTTCGGGCCGAGTTTCCCGCCCGCCGCCGCGTCCGTCGCGTGACAGGCGATGCAGGTTTTCTCGAAAACTTTTTTGCCCGCCGCGAGTTCGTAGGACCAGACCGGCGCTTCGTTGTAGGTGCGGCGGAGACGCGCGACTGTCGCCTTCATATCAGCGGAGGATTCCGCGGTCTTGCCCCACACCCGGTCGAGGAGCGCGGTGACTTCGGCGTTTTTCAAGTTACGCAGTTGGCGCGCGTGGAGCGCCGTGAGCGCTTTCTTGTCGAACGCCCCACTCTCCACCGCGCGGAGGAGCGGCAACGCGAGTGCCGGACGACTCGTGAGTGCACCCAGCGCCGCATTGCGGTCGGCGGCGTTCAGCGCGGCGAAATTCGCGATCAATCCCGCGGCCGCGGTCGGTGCATCGGCAGCCGTCCCGAGGAGTGGGATGACGGCGGCGCGCAATGCGCGGTCGCTCAAGAGGCGCACGAGCACCGCCGTGGATTCGGTGTCGCCGGCCCGCTTGAGCAGATCGAGCGCGCGCCGGCGTTCGGCGAGTGGCGTCGCGGTGTCGGCGAGACGCGCACGGATGCCGACGAGCACGGATTTATCACCGAAGAGCGCGGAGAGTTGCTCGCTCGCACCGCGGACCGCGGCATCGGTCGTCTTGGCAAAACGCGCGGCCACCTGCGGCCACGCGGCGGGCATCTTCAGGCCCGCTTCGGTTTCGAGCGCAAACGCCAGCACACCCAGCGCATGGCCGGCGGCGGCTTCGGGCAGCGTCACCAGCTGCGCCACGAGTTGCTCGCGGCCGGCCGCGGTCCGGGCCACCGACCAACGAATCGAGTCAGCCAACGAAGGCAGTGCCGTCTTCACAGCAAGCTCAAGCGCGCGTGGCACGTCCGCGGCGACTGCCGGCGCCGCTGCAAACCACACCATCTTCGGGAGGAAACGGTCGCCGGCATCTTCGGCGTGCGCAGCGAGCGCCGCCACCACCGGCCAGCGTTCGGCGAGCGGGAGGTCTGGGATCGCAGACGCGACGGCGAGACGGACGGCGGAAGAAGGATCGCTCGTGGCGAGGCGGAGGAGATGCGCGGCTGGGAGCGCGACCGCCCCCGGTCGCTGGTTGGCGGTTGCGGCCGAGGGCGGTCGCGCTCCCATCTCGGTGCCCAGCTGCACGGCCCAGGCCCGGACCGTTTCCGACGGATGCTTGAGCGCGGCGGCGAGCTGCGCCGGCGCCACATTTCCCGTCACGTGCAGCGTCCACAGCGCGCGGAGTTGGGCGACGACGTCAGCCTTGGAGTCCGCAGCCTGCGCGCGGAGTGCCGCAAGCGCGGCCGGTTCGAGCGAGCGCATCGCCGCCCGCTCCTGCAGCAATCGACGCGCAGTGCGCACATACCACTCGCTCTTGTGCGTGTGCAGCGCGGCGAGCTCGGCGTCGGACTTGGCCGAGAGATCGACTTTGGTCGGCTTATAAGTGGCGGCCCACGACATCCGGTAGAGCCGGCCGTTGGTGCGGTCCCAGAGCTCGTCGCGCGGGTTGTGGCAGTGCTGCGTGTCGACCCAATCGATCACGTAGGCCGCGCCGTCGGGACCGTATTGGATATCCACGGCCATGTAGGTCGGGTCGGGCGCAAACAACATGTCGTAGCCGGCGTGAAACGTTTCATAGCCCGAGCCCGTGCGCTCGTTGACCTGATGATTGAGTTGGTGGCCGTGGAGATTGTGCGTGAAGAGATGGTCGCGGTAGGTGTCGGGCCAGTTGTCTCCGAGGTAGATCATCGTGCCAACGTGCGAGTGGCCGCCGTAAACGGCTGTCGTGCCGGGCTTGCCCGCGCCGCCCTCACCGCTGTCGTAGCGCGCGGAGGCCATCAGGAAATTTTTTAGCTCCGGCGCGAAGGCCGGACCGCGGTTGGAGACGAACGGGGCGTAGTCGTTGTTCGCCTGATTCCAGTAGTGCCCGTTGAGAATCACATAGGTCGTGCCGCCGCCGCCGTGGAAGCTGCGACAGTGCGTCATGAAGAGATGGCCGACCGCGTTGAAATCGAGGCCCCACTGGTTGCTGCCGCCGTGGGCGTAAACTTCGAATTCGTGGCGCAGCGGGTGGTAGCGCCACACGGCCGCGCGGACTTTTTTGCGTTCGGCGTTGGGCGTGCCGGGTTTGCCCACGAGCGCGTGCGAGAACACGCCGTGGCAACCGTAGAGCCAGCCGTCGGGGCCCCACGTGAAGCTGTTGAGCGTCTCGTGCGTATCCTGAAATCCCCAACCATCGAGCAGCACCTGCGCGGGACCGTCGGGCACGTCGTCGCGATTCTGGTCGGGGATGAAGAGCAGATACGGCGCGGCGCCGACCCACACGCCGCCGAAACCGACTTCGAGGCCGCTCACCAAATTCAATTTTTCCGCAAACGTCTTCTTCGTCTCAAACGCGCCGTCGCCGTCTTTGTCTTCGAGAATGACGATACGGTCCTTCCCCTGCCCTTCCGGCTGGCGATGCGGATAACCATACGCTTCGGCGACCCAGATGCGCCCGCGTTCGTCGATCGACATTGCGACCGGTTGATGCAGATCGGGCTCGGCCGCGATGAGCTCGGCTTGGAAGCCCTGCACGAGCTTGATGCCGGCGACGACTTTTTGCGCGGCGGGATTCGCGACCGCCGTGGGCTTCGCGGGATTGTCGCGCAGGTGCCAGAGCACCGGACTCGACGCGAGGCGCGTGAGATCGTCGACGCCCGCGACGCGCTTCAAGGGCGGATCGCCGTTGCGGCGGTAGTTGCCGATGTCGGCGGCGTTCGTCGGCGTCACGACGGTCGGCGCCGCCGCCACCGCGGCCCTCGCCGCCGCCGGAAGCGCGGTGCTGCCGAGCTGCGTGAGTTGCAGATTGCGAAACTGAATCTTCATCGGTCCGTCGCCGCGGTGGAGCTGCAGCGCGAGCAAGCCGGCGTGACGCGCCGCCTTCGCGTCATGATCGTCGAGCACCGAGACCCGCGTGCCGTTGAGCCAAACCTCGGCATGCGAAGCGCGGGCGACAATGCGGTAAGTATTCCACGCGGGCGCGGCGCGAAAGAGCGCCTTGTAGTCATCCGGCTCGCCAAATTTTTCCGTCCAACGCCGGCCGTCGGGAGCAATAGACAGACGCGTGCCACGAGGCGCCAGGACACTGCGGCCACGCTCCTCGTGGATGTTGCCGAAGTAGCGCGCGCCGAGATCGATGTCCGCCTGGTAGCCTTTCGCCGCGCCGTCGGGCAGGCGCTCGGAGCGAAACTGAATGCCGGAGTTGGCGTCGGCCGGGCCGCTCAGGCGAAACTCCGCCGTGAGTTCGAAGTCGGCCACCTCGCCCTGCCAATAGAGAAACTCGTTCTTCGCCAGCTTCGCGCCCGCGGCGATCTCACCGGTGATCGCACCGTCTTCGACGCGCCACGCGCCCGAATTGCCCTCCCAACCGGCGAGGGACTTGCCATCGAAAATGGCTCGGGGAGCCGGCGCCGCCATCAGCGCGCAGCCGGAGAAGACGAGAACGCAGGCGACGACGAGGCGTCGCACGGAAAACAACGACAGGGAAGTGCTCATGGGGCGGAGACGGACCGGTGCGGTCCGAGGGTTCCGCAACAGAAACACGCAACCGCCGCGCGCCAACACCGAAAACGCCCCGCGCACTATTCGCGCGCCATTCGAGCGCCGTTTGCGCGCCTCAGCGCCCCGCTTCACCCCGCACGCCGCCGCCCAGCCGCGCGACGAGTCCCGGCCACTCGTCCGTCAGCGCGCGACACAACCGCGCATGGCCTTCGTCGACGACCGGTCGCGCCGTAAACGTCGCGCGCGTGCCGCCCGCCACACCCAGCGCGTCCGAACCGACCGCGCCCGCCGCGTCCGTCTCCGGCGCCGTGACCTCCCACCGCACCGCGTGCATCTCCCGCTCGCGCCAACCGGCCAACAGCGTGATCGTGCCCGTGCGCTCGTCCGCCTCCAGCGCGAGAAACATCTCGCCGAGTGATGTGAGCCCGACCCAACGCCCGCGCGAAAGCGCGACGCGCTCGCAAAATCCGCCCGCCCAGCGCGGGAGATTTTCGATGTCCGCCAGTTCGCGAAACACCTGCGCCGGCGCCGCCGCCACCGTGAGCACCGCCGTGAAGCCCGCGCCAATCGGCGTTGCGACTACCGCCTCCGCCACCGCACCCGGCCGCGCCACCTCTGCGCCCACGACCGCACCCGAGCCACCCTCCGCGTCATCCGCACCCGTGCACCCGCCCGTGCGCGCTCGCTCGCATTTCCCGGACGGCGTCATGCGGCTTTGCGTTTGTGGATCACCAGCGAGTTGCCGTCGGGATCGCAGACGATGGCCATGTGGCACACCGGGCTCTCCATCGCCTCGATGAAAAACTTCACGCCGGCTGTCTTCAACGTCGCGATCGCCGCCGCGAAGTTTTCCACTTCAAACGCGACCGCGGGACCGTCGGACGACGGTTTCCACATCTCGGCCGCCATGTTGCTGATCGCGAACGTCGCGCTGCCGAGGTCGTATTCGACCCATTGTTGAGCGCCTTCGCCAAACGTCGTGGCGGGCTTCAGGCCTAGGAGGGTTTCGTAAAACGCGCGGGCGCGGACGATGTCGGTGACGGGATAGCCGGTGAAGGCGATTTCGGTGATGCGGATCATGGTCGTATTATTATTGGGGTGAAAAAACTACGGCGGCATTCTGCCACGGCCTGCTGACAGCGTTATGTCAGGAGGACTTTGCGCTCTTTTTTGCGCCGTGTCGCGCCGCGATCCGCGTCGCCTCGGCGCGCACGAGCTGGCGGAGTTTTGACGGCGCGAGCGCCTCAGCCGCGCCGCCAAACGACAGGAGCCACCGCGCCATCCACTCGAGCGAATACGTGGTCATCGCAAACTCCGCTCCGCCGTCGCGCTCCCGCTCCATCGTGAGCGTCGCGTAGCTCTCGCGGCGCGCCCGCTCCTGCGCCTCCCGCGCAAACCACACGCGCACCGGTAACACGTCGTCCAGCGCCACGCGTTCCTCCAAATGTTTCGTGAGCGAAAATTCCGTGCGCGCTGGAAACAGCTCGTCGAGCGCGACGAGCGTGCGGATGCGGTCCACGCGGAAATGCCGCACATCGCCCCGCAGCCGGCACCACGCCACGAGATACCACGCGCTGCCGTAGCACACCACGCCCAGCGGCTCCACGTCGCGCGCCGTCTCCTCGCGTTCGCGCCCGCGATAGCCCAGCCGCAACACCCGCCGCTGCGCCACCCCGCGCTGCACCGCGAGCAACCACGGCTGCGCCTCCGGATCGTTGGTATTCGCCGCGCCACCGGGCCGCCCCATCACCACCGTCTGCCGCGCGAGTCGCTCCACCTGATCCTGGCGCTCCCGCGGCAACACCGCGCGCAGTTTGTCGAGCGCCGCCGCCATCGGACCATGCAGCGACGCATCGGTGAGTTGTTTCACCATGGCCCCGCCGACAAACAGCGCCGCCGCCTCGTCGGCCGTGAGCGACACCGGCGGCAGGTGGTAACCCTTCACGAGCGAATACCCCACGCCCGCCTCCCCCGCAATCGGCACCCCCGCCTCGCCGAGCGCCGCGATGTCGCGGTAGATCGTGCGCACGCTCACCTCAAAATGCGCCGACAACTCCTCCGAGCGCACGACCCGCCGCCCTTGCAGGTGCATCACCATCGCGACGAGTCGATCCGTTCGATTCATGCGCGCCGTGGTAACGAATCGTGCCAACGTGACAAAGCTTCTGTTGCGTCCCGCCGAACGCGACACACAGAAAGTTTGATTCACACCTCACGCCCAACACCCTCGCGCTTCCCATTTTGATGCCCGCAGCCCCCCACCGCGCCGTCTTCCTCAGCTACGCGTCGCAAGACGCGGAGCCCGCGCGGCGCATTTGTGAAACCCTGCGCGCGAGCGGTGTCGAGGTGTGGTTCGACGCCGACGGTGGCCTCGAACACGGCGACGAGTGGGACGCCAAGATCCGCCGCCAGATCAAAGAGTGCGTGCTCTTCATCCCCGTCATCTCGGCCAACACCCAAGCGCGGCACGAGGGCTACTTCCGTATCGAGTGGGAACTCGCCGCGCAGCGCGCGATGGGCATCGCCAGCGGCGTCCCGTTTATTTTGCCCGTCGTCATAGACGATACCCGCGAGCCCGACGCCCTCGTGCCGGATCGTTTCCGCGCCGTGCAGTGGACCAAAATCCCGGAGGGCAACATCCCCGCGGAGGTGCAGGCGCGATTGCTCAAACTCTGGTCGCACCGCACGGGGGTGTTGAAGCATGAGGCGGCGCGCGGCATCAACACCGGCCCCGGCTTCGGCAGCCGCTCGGGCGTTCACGCGGGGCGCGGGCTAGCGGCGGTCGTATTTACCGATGTGGTCGGCTATTCTTCGCGGATGCAGCAAGACGAGACCGGGACGATGGCGCTGGTCGCGGCCGACTTTGAATTGATGCGGGAGCGGTGTGCCGAGCACGAGGGCGAGGTCCTCAACACGATGGGCGACGGCCTGCTGATGTGTTTCACGAGCGCGGTGCAGGCCGTGGCGTGCGCGCTGCAAATCCAAGCCGACTTCGCGCGCCGCCGCAGCACGCTGCCGCCGGAGCAGTCGCTGGAACACCGCATGGGTGTGCATATCGGCGATGTGTTTCGGCAGGAAACCGGCGGTGTGGCGGGGGATGGTGTCAACATCGCGGCGCGGCTTGAGGGCAAGGCGCCGCCCGGCGGCGTGTGCATCAGCCAGATGGTGCACGATACGGTGAAGGGAAAGGTGCCGATGCAGGCGGTGTTCATCGGGCCGGAGTCGTTCAAGAACATCACCGAGCCGATCCCGATTTGGCACGTGGCGGCGGAGGGTGGCCCGACACTTTCGCGACCACCGATGCCGCTGAAGTCCAAAGCGAGCGCGGACCGGAAACTTCGTGGTTGGAAGATCGCCGGAGTCGTGGCGGCGGTGATCGCGGTGTTGGGCGTCGCGGGATACAACGGCTACCGTTGGTATTACCAACAGCAGGAAGCGGCCGTCTTGGAGGCGCTGAACATGACGCCGCCCGAGCCGGTGAAGAAAGACGGCCGGGTGTTGGTCGCACGGCTGGAAAACCGCACCGGCGATGCGGGCTTGGAAATGTCCGGGCAACTCGTCGCCGATCATGTGCGCCGGCGGCTGCCGGAATTGGAATGGGTCAAAGAGGCCGTGGCCCTGCGGGACGGGGATCGACTCGCGCCGGAAGCCACCGCGGAAGAGATGCGCGCGCTGGCGAAAAAAACCGGTGGCGACGCGCTCGTGACGGGTTTTTATTACAAGGAAGGCGACCGGACGATGTTCAGCGGGCGAATCTTCGATCTGAAGCGAGAGCGGATTTTTGCCGAACTCGCCCCGGTCGGCGGCGAGGCCGCGGCGCTTGCAGCCGCGATCGAGGAGACGGCGGAGCGCTTGGTGGGAGTCTCCTCGTCGGTCCCGCGCGTGCGGCAGGGGAAGGAAGATGTCACCAAGTTCGTCAATTTTTCGGTGCCGCGGCGCTTCGACGCCGTGCAGATTTTGGAACGGGGGGCCTCTGAGGATCTCTCCCGCTATCGACGGTCCTACGAACGCGACCCGAAGGGATCCCTGAGTGCGCTCGTGTTGCTGGCGCTTCGCCATGTGACGGACGGTCACTACGCCGAGGCCGACCAGGTGCTCGCGGAAGTCGACGTCATCGGTGTGGCTTCCCTTCCGCGCTATGTGCAGGAATTGGCGCATTGGGTGCGGGCGACAGCGGGCGGCGACGGCGAGGGGGTCGAGCAGGCGGTGGAGGCGATTTGCCGCAGGACGCCCTCGCACCGCTACTGGCGCACGCAGCGTGTCTTCGTGATGTTCCGGGCGAACAAACCGCGGGCGATCCTCAAGGAGTTCGCGGGCGTAACGCCCGGCAGCCCGGGGGAAAAAGTGTGGGCGGTATGGAGCAGCCGTGCGCTCGCCTATTTTCTCCTGCAGGATTGGCCCAACATGGAGGCGGCCGCGAAACGCCTCAGGGACATCGACCCGCTCAACGACGCCGGTCTGGAGGCGGTGGCCTATGCGGCGATCCGGCGCGGCGACATGGCGGAAGCGATGCGGATGCTCGACGCCTACGACAGCGTGAAGGACAAGGGCAACTCGACGTTCAACCTGTATGTCTCGGTATTGGCCGCAATGCGGCAAGCCGGGCAGGCGGAGAAACCGGAGTTCGCCGCCGTCGGGCGTCGCGCCGACGCGTGGTTCGCCTCACGGCCGAAAAAAGACAGTGGGTCCCAGGAGACCCGGACGGCGCACTGCGAGATGCTCTATCTCTCCGGCCGTTACGCCGAGGCGCGGCAGCGCGCGGAGAAACTGTCGGCGGAGTTTCCCGATGACGTGCGCCTCCGCAGCTACGTGGCCACCGCGGCCATCCGGCTGGGCGACACCGCGACTGCGCAGGCGACGGCGGAATGGCTGCGCGCCTTGGATCCGAAATATCGGTTTGGCTATCCGCTCTTCGCGCAAGCCAAGATCGCCACGCTGCTCGGTCAGCCCGACGACGCGTTGCGGCTGCTGCGCGAAGCCTTCGCGCAATACACCGTGGATATGAAAGATTTTTCGTGGCAGGGGCTGCTGGTGAGTCCGGATTTCGACGCCCTGCGCGCCGATCCGCGATTTAAAGAATTCGTCGCGCCACGAGGTTGATTCATGTCCGAGCCTGCCACCGCTGTCTTCCTCAGCTACCCATCGCAAGACGCCGCAGGCGGCCTCGAACAAGGTGACGAGTGGGACGCCAAGATCCGCCGACTATTCGAAGAGTGCGGCTTCTTAACCCCCGTCATCTCCGCCACTACGCAGGCCCGCCACGAAAGCGCCTAAGTTCGATTCCCTGATCCAAGGTCACCCCGCCGAAGCGCTGGCTGCGGCGCTGAAGGAACCCGAGCAAATGTCTCGGCTCCAAACCCCGTCGGTCGAGCACTTTGCCCTCGGCCAAGCCCGCGAGTCCGCCGGCGCTCTCGCAGAAATGATCAAAAACTTCCACGAGATTGGCCCCTACCCCGTCGCTTGGACCTACATCATCCGCCGCGACCGGGACAAAGCCTTCGAGTTGCGGGAACCCTCCGACCAGCTCTGCGATCCGGGCATCAGTTGGGTGCGGGGAGACACTCTGCTTAGCCCGCTCCACTCCGCTCCCCGCTGGCCCATCTTCCTCCGCAAACTCGGCCCCGCCGACGACCAGTTGAAATAGCCGCCGCCTCCGCGCGCTCACCCGATAAGCGGCCCCGCACTTGAGCGTTAAACGGTCGGCGTTAAGCGTTCAGCGTTCCGTCTTCCCCCGCCCTGTCGCCACTCCGCTGCGCAGCGCACACGCCCTCGCCGCCCGCCACACCGCCCACCACCCGCACGTTCCCCACGCAACGCCACTCCCCCGCCGCCCCTGCGTCATATCGCCGGAATTCTCACCCGCCGGCGAAACCCGTCATTGCCTCGCCGGCGTCTCCCGGCCTTTCCTCCCTTCCCGATGCGTCCCCACCCCGTCCGTCCCACCGTCCGTTCGGCTGTCTCCCTCGCGCTGGTCGCCCTCACCGGCCTCGCGCTGACCGCCCAACCTCCCGCCACTAAATCTCCTCGCGGCGCCACGCCGCAGGCCGAAACGCCCCCTACCAAAAAACAGGCGCCCGCCCCGCAGCCTCTCATCGACCCGCCGGCGCCGTCTATCCCCACGGATATGTTCGCGGTCCCTGCCGACTTCGAGGTCACCCTCTGGTCGAAGTCCCCCGACTTCCGCAATCCGTCCAACATGGACATCGATTCGGCAGGCCGCATCTGGGTCACCGAAGCCTACAACTACCGCCGTCACAAAGACCGCGATCCCGCCGGCGACCGCGTCGTCGTCCTCCAAGACACCGATGGCGACGGCGTTGCCGATAAGAGCCACGTCTTCGTGCAGGAAAAAGACCTCCTCGCCCCGCTCGGCATCGCCGTCATCGACAACAAAATCTACGTCTCCTGCGCGCCCGAGATCATCGTCTACACCGACGTTGACCGGAATCTGAAATTCGATCCCGCCATCGACAAACGCGAGGTGCTCCTCACCGGCTTCGATGGCCGCAACCACGACCACTCCCTCCACTCCGTCACCTTCGGCCCCGACGGTAAACTCTACTTCAACCACGGCAACGCCGGCGCCCTCTTCACCGATAAATCCGGCCGCACCTTCCGCGACGGCAGCCACTACGATCCCGCCAAGAGCGGCGGCGGCATTGGCACCAGCGAGCGCCGCCCGCCCGATTACGCCGGCGAAAAGAGCGACGACGGCCACGTCTACGTCGGCGGCACCGCCTTCCGCATGAATCCCGACGGCACGCAGGTCGAGCCCATCGGTTTCAATTTCCGCAACAGCTACGAGCAGACCGTCACCTCCTTCGGCGACGTCTTTCACAACGACAACGACGATCCGCCCGCCGCCCGCACGTCCTATCTCCAAGAATACGGCAACCTCGGCTTCAACTCCCGCGACGGCAAACGCAGCTGGAGCGCTGACCGCCGCCCCGGCCAGACCACCGCTGTCGCCGAGTGGCGCCAGGAAGACCCCGGCATCGTCCCCGCCGGCGATGTCTACGGCAACGGCGCCCCCACCGGCATCGTGTTCTACGAAGGCGATGCCTTCGGCGACAAATGGCGCGGCCTCCTCCTGAGCTGCGAGACGTCCCGCAACGTCGTCTTCGGCTACCTCCCGCAAGCCACCGGCGCCGGCTACAAACTGGAGCGTATGCAGTTTCTCACGACGAACAAAGATCAGAACCTCGCGGGCATCGACGGCATGCGCGGCGTCCTCCGCGCCTCCGACCTGAAGACTTGGTTTCGCCCCTCCGATGTCGCCGTCGGTCCCGATGGCGCGATCTACGTCGCCGATTGGTTCGACCCTCGCACCGGCGGCCATGCCGCGCTCGACAGCAGCTTCGCTGGCGCGATCTACCGCATCACGCCCAAGGGCAAGAAACTCACCACGCCGAAGATCGACGTGAGCACCGTCGCCGGCCAGATCGCCGCGCTGAAGAGTCCCGCCGTCAACGTGCGCGCCCTCGGTTTCATGAAACTCCGCGACGCCGGCGCCGCCTCCATCGCACCCGTCTCGGCCCTCCTGAACGACGCCAATCCCTACATCCGCGCCCGCGCCGTTTTTCTCCTCGCACACCTCGGCTCCGCCGGTCTCGCGAAGACCGAAGAGCAGCTGAAGAACGCCAACCCGCTCCTCCGCATCGCCGCCTTCCGCGCCCTCCGTCGCGCAAATCACCGCGTCGTCGAGCACGCCAAGACACTCGCCACCGATGCCTCGCCCGCCGTCCGCCGCGAAGCCGCCATCGCCCTCCGCGATGTCCCGCTCGCCGCCTCGCGCGATCTTCTCCTCACCCTCGCCAAAGGCTACGACGGCCAGGACCGCGCCTACCTCGAAGCGTGGGGCACCGGCTGCACCGGCAAGGAAGCGCAGATCTACGCCGCCCTCGCTGCGCAGGCTCCCGGACCCGACGCCGCGAAGTGGCCCGCCAGCTACGCCAACCTCCTCTGGCGCCTCACGCCCGCCGGCGCCGAGAGCGCCTTCGCCGCCCGCGCCAACGCCGCCGCGCTCCCCGAGAAAGACCGCCTCGCCGCCGTCACCGCGCTCGGCTTTATCCCGACCAACGCCTCCGCCCAAGCCCTCCTCGACATCGCGCAAAAATCCTCCGGCCTCACCAAAGCCCACGCGTTCTGGTGGCTCATGAATTACAAAAACACGCGCTGGCCCGACGCCGGCATCGACGCCGCCCTCAAGGCACGCGGCCTCTTCGACCCCGCCACCGTGACGATCAGCCCGAGCACCGTGCCCGAGCCGCCCGTCGAATCGAAATTCCCGCCCGCCGCCGAAATCGCGAAACTCAAGGGCGACGTCACCAACGGCGCGGCCAAAGCCCAGACCTGCCTTCTCTGCCACAACATCAACGGCCAAGGCCAGGACTACGGTCCCGCCCTCGGCGGTTTCGCCAAAGCCCAGACGCCCGAGGTCGTCATCAACGCGATCGTGAATCCGTCCGCCGAAATCTCGCACGGTTTCGACGGCACGCAGGTCAACCTCCGCGACGCCGGCCAAATCCACGGCCTCGTGCTGAGCGCCGGCGATCCCCTGATCGTCCAATCCATCGGCGGCCTCACGCAGATGGTCCCCGCCGCCAAAGTCCGCAACCGCCAGCCCCTCGGCCGTTCGCTCATGCTCAGCGCCGAACAACTCGGCCTCTCCCCACAAGACGTCGCCGACATCGCCGCCTACCTGAAAACCCAGTAATTTTTTCCCTCGATCGAGGTGGAGCGCGTTGACCTCAACGCGCTTCGCAAAGGGCGGACCGCCAAAATCGGTCCGCCCTTTTTCTTGGTAGGGCCCGACCTCCGGACGGGCCTAAAAAAGGTGCGCCCGTAGCGGCGAGCGCCAGCAAGCCGATCTGGCCGGCAAATATCATGAAGAGGACTCCCGCAGATTCAGGATTCCGCAGATTCTCCTCTGTGGGATCCTGAATCTGCGGGAAAATCCTTCGGTCGTCGCGCGGACATTGTGCAGCCTTCCTCAGGCCGCAGCGTAAAATATCGGGGCCGGGAGCCGCTCAAAATTCCCCTCGTCCCCTCCCTTCCCCTCGCCTCCAATCCTCGCCGTCATCCCCGACCCAATGCGCCTCACCGTCCGCGCCGCCGCCGCGATCATCGCCTTCGCCTCGCTCGCCGCTTACGCGAACAGCTTTGGCGGCGCGTGGATTTTCGACGACTTCGCCGCCATCGTAAACAACCCCACGATCCGCGACTGGCGCACGATGTTTTCCCCGCCCACCGGCGGCCTCACCGTCAGCGGTCGCCCGATCCTCAACGCCTCCTTCGCCGTAAGCTACGCCCTGAGCGGCTCCGCCCCGTGGGGCCATCACGCGCTCAATCTCCTCATCCACACGCTCGCCGGCCTCACGCTTTTTGGCGTCGCGCGCCGCACCCTGCTCCTGCCGTCGGTCCCGGCCCGACTCCGCAATGCCGCCCTCCCGCTGGCCTTTTTCATCGCGCTGCTCTGGACCGTCCATCCGCTGCACACCGAGTCCGTCACCTACGTCGTGCAACGCGCCGAATCCCTCATGGGCCTCGGGTTCCTGCTCACATTCTACTGCGCCCTCCGCAACTTCACAGCGCCACTTGCCCCCCCGCAAACCACCTGGCGCTGGACCGTCGGCGCCGTCGCCGCGTGCCTCTTCGCCGCCGCCACCAAAGAGGTCGCCGTCGTCGCCCCCGTGCTCGTGTTGCTGCACGATCGCACCTTCGCCGCCGGCAGTTTCCGCGCCGCGCTGAGCCGTCGCCGCGCTCTCTACCTCGGCCTCTTCGCCACATGGCTCCCGCTCGCCGCCCTCGTGCTAAGCACCGGCGGCAACCGCAGCGGCACCACCGGTTTCGATGTCGGCATCGGCGCCATCGCCTACGCGCTCACGCAATTCGAAGCCGTCGCGCGCTACCTCGCCCTCGCCTTCTACCCGCAACCGCTCGTCTTCGAATACGGCCTCACGTGGACCCGCCGCGTCGCAGATGTCGCGCCCTACGCCCTCGTCGTCGTGCCGATCGTCGCCGCCACCGTCTGGGCACTATGGCGCCGACCCGCGCTGGGTTTTCTCGGCGCGTGGTTCTTCGCCCTTCTCGCCCCGACGTCCCTCACACCGAGCACCGTCCAGACCATCGTAGAGCACCGCACCTACCTCTTGCTCGCCGCCCCGCTCACGCTCGCCGTCGTCCTCGCCCACGCCTGGCTCGGCCGCCGCGCCCTTTGGATCGGCATCGCCGCCGCGCTCGCTTTCGCCGCGCTCACCGAGCGCCGCAACCGCGACTACCGCAGCGAACTCACTCTCTGGGCCGACACCGTCGCCAAACGCCCCGCGAACCCCGCCGCCCGCAACGGCCTCGCCCTCGCCAAACTCGCCTCCGGAGAAATCACCGACGCTCTCGATCACTTCGCCGCCGCCGTCCGCCTCGCGCCCGCCCGCGCCGACTACCTCGCCAACTACGCCGGCGCCCTCGCCCGCGCCGGCCGCTCCAGCGACGCCGTCGCCCGTTACGAGGAAGCCCTCCGCCTTCGCCCCGACTACGCCGAGGCCCACACCAACCTCGCGCTCATCCTCAGCGAAACCGACCGCCCCGACGACGCCCTCGCCCACGCCGATACCGCGATCCGCCTCGCCCCCGGCTACGCCCCCGCGCACCTCAACCGCGGCATCGCCCTCGTCCGCGCCGGCCGTTCCGTCGACGCCGTCGCCGCACTCACCACTGCGCTTCGCCTCGATCCCGCGAGCCCCGAAGCCCACAACACCCTCGGCGTCGCGCTCATCCAAGTCGGCCGCGCCTCCGAGGCCGCGCCCCACTTCGAAGCCGCCCTGCGTCTCCGCCCCGGTTATACGCAAGCCGCGGAAAACCTCGCGCGCCTTCGCACCCTCCACCGCGCTCCCTCACCGTAGCCGCACCGCTTCGCCGCGCGGTTCCGCCCTTTCCGCGTCCACCTCACTCCAGTTTCATCACCCGCAGATTTCAAAACGCCACTTCAGTCCTGAAGCGTTCCCTGTTTTCATCACGTGCACCGGCAGCGCGCGCGACCGAGAAACACGTTGCGCACCGCCCTCCTGGCGGAGCGCAGAAATGCATACGCGACGTTGCCCGCCGCCGTCCGCCCGTGCAAGTCTCCGCCCATGGACTCCGCGCCGCGCCCCGCCGCCGTCGAACACCTCGGCCCTTTCCAACTCGTCCTCCTCGCGCTCTCGCTCTTCGTGCTCGCTGCCCTCGCCGCCGACACGCTCTTGGTCCTCCCACCCGAGATCTCCCGCATCCTCCACTATATTGACACCGCCGTCTGCCTCGTCTTCTTCGTCGATTTCGTGGTCCGTTTCCGCGCCGCACCCTCGAAGGCCGCCTTCATGAAGTGGGGCTGGATCGATCTCCTCGCGAGCATCCCCGTGATCGACAGCCTCCGCTGGGCCCGCGTCGTGCGCGTCCTCCGCGTGATCCGCCTCCTCCGCGGCCTGCGCCTGCTCCACCGCATTTTCTCCCTCCTCTTCGCGCATCGCGCCCGCGGCGGCATCGCCTCCGTCGGCCTCATCAGCTTCCTCGTCGTTTCGTTTTCCTCGGTCGGCATTCTCATCTGCGAACGCGATCCCGCCGCCAACATCCGCACCGCCGAAGACGCTGTCTGGTGGAGCCTCACCACCATCACCACCGTCGGCTACGGCGACAAATTCCCCGTCACCACCGCCGGCCGCGTTGTCGCCGCGTCCGTGATGGTGATCGGCGTCGGCCTCTTCGGCACCCTCTCCGGCCTCGTCGCCTCGCTCTTCCTCGGCAAGACCGAGGAAAAAATCTCCGACGACGAGACGGCGATCCTCACCGAACTCCGCACCCTCCGCGCCGAAGTCGCCGCCCTTCGCGCCGAGAAAAACCACCCGCCCACCCCACCCTCCTGACACCCCTCTATCAGCCATCCCTGATACTCTCCGTCTCCTCGTCTCCCCCTCTCTCCATCTCCGCCCCTCTCTCTCCCTCTCATGGCTGAAACCCGCTGCGCCTGGCCCACCAAGCCCCTCGACATCGCCTACCACGACACCGAGTGGGGCGTGCCGCACCACGACGACCGCGCCCTCTTCGAACTCCTCATCCTCGAAGGTGCCCAAGCCGGCCTCAGCTGGTCCACCATCCTCGCCAAGCGCGAAAACTACCGCCGTGCCTTCGACCATTTCGACGCCGCGAAAATCGCCCGCTACGACGCGAAGAAAATCGCCGCCCTCCTCGCCGACGCCGGCATCGTTCGCAATCGCCTGAAAATCGCCGTCACGATCGGCAACGCCCGCGCCTTCCTCGCCGTGCAAAAAGAGTTCGGCACCTTCGACCGCTACCTCTGGGGCTTCGTCCCCGACCGCCGCCCCATCGTCAATCGTCGCCGCACCTCCGCCGATGTCCCCACGCATACCCCCGAGAGCGACGCCCTCTCCAAAGACCTCGCGCAGCGCGGCTTCAAATTCGTCGGCACGACGATCATCTACGCCTTCATGCAGGCCACCGGGATGGTCAACGACCACCTCGTCACGTGCGACTGCCACACCCCCTGCGCAAAGCTGAAGTGAGGCAAGTAGAGGTGGAGCGCGTTGACCCAACGCGCTAGTTCGTGATCTCCGGTAGCCGCACGTCTTAACGTGCGGTGCCCCATTCCTCGCCGCCTACCACACCGTCTCCACCACCCGGGCATCCGCGATATTGGCATCCTTCGTTATCAGCGGCAGGCGGTGGATTTTCGCGGTCGCCGCGATGATGCGGTCAAATTGATCGCCGTGCGGCAGTGCCAGCGCCGGAGCCGCGATCGCAATCTCCAACGTGATCGGCAGGACCGTCACATAGTTCAGCACCTTGCCCAACACTGCGGTTGGCGAGCCCGTCAATTCGATGCGACCGGAGTGCAGGAGCAAACCGATCTCCTGCAGGGTGGCATCTGCAATCGCCAACTGCTCGTAAGGCGTCGTCGCAATCGCCCGCGCTGCCTTGTGGCTCAACCGCTCCTCGTCCGTCGCCGCCCACAGCAACGCATGGGTATCCAGCAGAAATTTGACCCGGGCCCTGCGCGCCTAGAGTGAAGGTTTCCAGTCGTCGCTATTGAGCGTCGGTTGCGTGAGATCGTCGTGAAACGTGATCTTGCCCCGCGCGACTCCCAACAGCGACTTACGCGGTGCAGCCGCGCTAAAGAGAACCACGCCTTCCTTGTCCTGCACCCGCACCGTTTCTCCCTTGCACGCCTTCGCGTTGAACGCGGCAAACTCGCGGAGAAACGTGCGCACATAGGTGACCATGATTTTTGCTGTCTGACAAACCAGCCGCCGGCAAACGCACGACCCGGAATCCCGCCTTCACGCTGCGGCGATGGCGTGCGCCACGTCACGCTCGTTGGCACCCGTGGCGAGCATCGCGCGGACCAACAGGTCAAGCGACACATCAGCTTCGCCGGCTTCCATCTTGGCTACGCGCGACTGGCTTGAGCCCAAACGCAGGGCGAGTTCGGTCTGCGACAGTCCCAGCTTGGTTCTACGCCCGCGCAGTTTTTCGGCGAGCGACAGCCGCATATTCACCAGGGCAGTTTCCTCCGGCTTAAGGCCGATAAATTCGTCCGCCGAGCCCGTGCGCCAGCCGGCGCGTTCCAATGCTTTTCGTTTCGTCGTCTTCATGACTTGTCCTTGGGTTGAGTGATTGCGTGATACCGGTTCAGGCGGCGTTGGCAGATCGCAATAATTTCTGCCGGCGTCTGTTGAGTCTTCTTTTCAAAACCTCGAGAATGACCACGGCATCGTCCGCGAGGTGGTAAACGATGCGCCACGTTTTCGTTTCATCCGGAATTCCGAGTTAGTGACACCGTCGGCCAATCCCCGGCATCGGGCGGGAGTGAGGCAATCCCAGCAGCTCTCCGCGCTGCAAGCGCCGCAGCAACACGCCCGCTTCAATCCTCGCCTCCGGTGTGAAGGGCGGCGTCTTGATTTCCCCGTGGAGCCAAGCCAGCGGTTTGTTCGTCTCGGCCATGGGTCACCTCGATAGCTCCCGCTCTCGCTATGTCAATATTGACATAGCCACAGGTGACTCCACCTCACCGCCCCTCCCCCGCCCGCTCCGCCGCCTCCGCCTTTTCGATCTCCGCCCACGAGGGCGCGCGCCAAAAATAAAGTGCACCGGGATTGGACCCCCGCCCGCACTGCGCGACCAGCACGTTGCCGTCGGGGGAAAGCTCTGTGCGCACGATTTGATCCTCACGCGCCGGGAGCGTGAGCAACCGCTCGCGACTCAGCAAATCCCAGACCGTGATCGCCTCGGTCGCCGTGCCGCCCGTGACCAGCCGGCTACCGTCGGCGGAGAATCCCAGCGAATGCACGCCGTGCATGTAGCCAGCCAACGTGGCCGCCGGCTGGAGAGTGCTGCCGTCGAACAATTCGACGTATCCGTTCAAGTTCGGCACGGCGAGTATTCGTCCGTCAGGCGAAAACGCGGGCCGGCGAATCACGCCGACCTTGTGCGTGATCTCCGCAGGCGGCTGATCCCACCGCCATATCCGAGTTCCATTGCCGCTCCGCCCCAACCCAAACAACTCGCGCCCCCGGAAGCCCGCGTAAGGGCCAGCGGGCCCTAAACTGATTGCGATGGCCAGCCCGCCAACTTCCCGTCCGGTCGCGATCTCCCACGCTTGGAGCGGCTTCTTTCCGGCCGCGGCTACGCGCACAGCCAACATCGAACCGTCGGGCGAGAACAACGCAGGTTGCACCTGCCGGACATCCGCGGAGGAAGGAAATTCGCGCACGAGCATCCTGCTTGACCAATCCCATACCCGAATCCGGTTGTCCGCGGTAGCGACGGCAAGTCGGGCACGGTTCCCGTCAATAACCAAGCCAGTCGCTTCGCCGAGCGAGAGGACTGTCTCCTTTTCTCGAAACGTCCGGCCGTGCCAACGCACGACTTCACCTGCGGCATCGACTGTCACCAGCGCCCGCCCGCCGTCGGCAAAAGCCCACGCGCGTTGTTTCGGATCAAGCATCCCGGTGGCGGATGGCGCGCGCTCGGATTCCAAATCCCAGAGCAACACCGAACCGTCCTTGGCGCCGCTGGCGACCGTCCGTTGGTCCGGAAGTAGGACGAGCCGATGCACCTCGGTCTGGTGCCCGCGATACGTGCGCAACAGCGCGCGATCGCCGACATCCCATAGCCGGAGGGTCTGGTCGCCGCTGCCCGACAAAAGCCGCCTGCCGTCCTTCGTAAACTGCATGTCACCGATGTGGGCGCGGTGTCCCGGGAGTTTTCCCAGTTCTTTGCCTGACGCGAGGTCCCAGAGTCGAATCACCCCGTCGGTGTAGCCGCCACCAGTCGCCAACATCGTGCCGTCGGGCGAAATCGCCAAGGTCGCGACGATCTCTTGGGCGACGGGTTTTGACCAGAGTGCGCGGCCTGCCTTGAGGTCGATCACCTTGACCTGATTGTCGCCGAAGATGGCCGCGGCCACCGACAGGTCAGGCGTGGTGGCAAAGATTTTGAAGGCCGTATTGCCTCCTTCGACGCCTACCCGGTAGGTGGCGAGTCTGTTTCTCTCCGCCACTGCCCACAGGGAAATTTCGCATTCGCGCGGCCCTCCGCCGTCCCGGACCGAGGACACCACCGCGAGAGTTTGCCCGTCCTGTGAAAACGTCAGCTCGCGAACCAATCCCTCAAACGGCAGTTCACGTTCGATCCGTTGGGACTGCAGGTTCCACAGAACGATGCCATAAGAGGTTGGTTGGCCCGCAGCCCGGCGAGCGAAAGCAAACGCCAAGAGCGGCTCGCGAGGGGAGAAAGCGACCGCGTCGATGGACATCTCTGGAAAAATTCGAACAGACTCCTTGGTAGACATATTCCTAATCCATACCCCGCCCGGAGCCATGTAGCCTGCGGCCAGCCAAGTGCCGTCAGCCGACGCAGCAAGACACCGGACCCAGCCCTCGCCGGCCTTCAGCTCTCCCCGAGCATCGCTTTGGCAGAATTGCCAGAGGTAGCGCCATTCCCAGCCGCGCAAATCCACCTCGCCCACGGCGGGACGATGGCGGTTCAGCAACTCGCGCGCGCGACCGACATTGTCCAAATCGAGGGCACGCTGAAGGGCGTTCATATCCGATGCGTAAGCCAACCTCTTCGCCGCGAGTTCATCTTCCTCCGCCTTCGCCCGCAGCTCGTCCGCGTGTTTGCGCGCCGTGTCTGCGGCGGCGCGCAGGCGAGTCTGCTCCTGCTCCGCCCGAATCGCCCGCCATGCAATCCAACTCACGGCCGTGAGGCCCACCAGCAAAGCGCCGGCAATCGTGCGCGCGAGCCACATGCGGCGGCGCGTGACGCGCTCGCGCTGCTTGGTCTCTTCGAGTGTTCGGCGCTGGTGCCGCGTGTCGCGGCTGGCCCGGATCACCTCCGCCAGCACATCGTGCGTCAGCTCCACACGCTGCACGCCGAGGCGGTCTTCGAGACGCACGAGGCGGCGCGACACGAGCGTGTCGATGAGCGGCCGCGTCACCCCCGGCGACTCCAGCGCCGTCTCGAGCGCGAGATTGTCGCGGAACCCGGACTTCGTGAGCAGGTGGTCCTCGACGAAGGCGCGCATCGCCTCGGGCAGATCGGCCACGCTGCGCTCGTAGAAATCCGTGAGGATTTCCCGGCGGTTGCCGGAGACGAGGTCGGCCGTGATCTGCGGCTGGCCGAGCGTGCGGCGGCGTTCATTGAGCTCGCGGCAAATCACCGAGAGCAGCGCCGGCTCGACTTCGAGTTCGGTCAACCGCTCCGCCGAGCCACCGCGCGCGCCGGCCACGAACTCCACGATGCGCTCCGCCACGCCCTCGGCGAGGAGGTGCGGCGCGGGGCGCGTGACGATCTCCAGAGCCTGCGTGCCGTTGAGCCGGCGCACGCGCATGCGGCTGTGCATGATCGAGCGCATCTCGTGCTTCAGGCCTTCGAGGTCGGGGAGGAAATCCTCGCGCAGACTCAAGATCACCTGACACGACGGCTTGTCGAAGGCGTAGCGCGCCGGGTCGAGTTCGCCCGCGTCGAACTTCGCCCGCAGCGCCGCCGGTGGCCGGTTCTCCACGAGGTCCGCCAGCTCGGCGAGAAACGCACGCCCGCGCTCACGCTGCGCCTCACTCGCACGCCCGAGCGTGAAAATCTCCTCGAACTGATCGAACGCGAGGATCGGCGTGAGGAGGCGATTCTTCGCCGACCAGATGTCGATGTCCTTCCGGTGAAAGTATTCCCACAGCGACTCGTCGCCCCGCGGCGCCGGCGCATCGGCGCCCACTGCTTTGGACGCGTCCACCAACGCCGCCTTCACCTGCTCGGCGAGCGCCGGTGCCGCCTCACTATGATCGAGCCGCAGGTAGAGCGGCAGAAAATCCGCCTCGCGCAGCAGCGGAAAAGCCCCCGCCTGCAACAGCGACGATTTACCCAGCCCCGACTGCCCGAACAGCACCGTCAGCGTATTCCGCCGCACGAGCCGCACGAGTTCGTCGGTCTCCTTCTCGCGCCCAAAGAAAAACGCGCGAGCGTCTTCCGTAAACGAAGCCAGCCCCGGCCACGGGTTCTCGCGGTCGATCACGGCGGAGGAATGGGGAGTGGCGACGCTCATCGAAGTTGGGTCACTGAGAGCACGGAGGGGAGCACAGAGCCCACCGAGTAAACCACGGAACGTTTCGATGCAGAGACTTGGTTCGTCTCTGTGTCCTCTGTGACTCCTCCGTGTCCTCTGTGACAAAAATTCATCATAACAGCCCCCGCTCCCGTTTCCGAAAATCCCGAATCAACCGCACCATCCGCTCCACAAACTCCGGCGTCGTCGCGCCGCCCGCCAACCGTGTCCACTGCACTTGTAAGAACCGCTCCGGCACCAGCGCGTCGTTCTCGCTCACCGGGTCGATTACCACCGGCAAAATAAACGGCACCGTCTCCGCGATGAGTTTGCTGCGGCCGGCGGCGAGCGTCCATTCGAGGCGGAAGTAGCCCTCGTGACGCGCCTGTGTGTTGGCCGAAATCACCGGCACGAAGAGCGAACACGCGCGGATGTTCTTCTTGATCTGCTGGTCGAAATCGTCGCCGCCCTCGAGCCGCCGCTGGTCGAACCACACCTCGATGCCCACCGCCTCGAGCGCGTCGCGGATTTTCTTCACCGCCGTCGCATCCTGGCTCGCGTAGCTTAGGAAAACGGAGCCGGGTTTCATGTCGTTCGCTTTGGCTTCGGCAGGCGCTGGCGCGGTGCGGCCCGCCCGGAGGTCGGGCCCTACCATCTGAGGAAATTTCGCCTGATAGCGCGCACTCAACTCGCGCACGAACTCCGCCGCGTTGCCCTGTTCGAAAAGCTGCGTGCGGTAAGAGAAATTTTGCAGAAACAGCACCAGACCCGGCTCGTGCCGCGACCGCCGGTCGGCAACGATCTCGAGTTCCTCGCGCTGGAGGGATAGTCGCCCGCTCTTCGCGATGCGGATGAAGAAGCGCGCGAGCCAATCGGGAAACGTGTTGCCGATCAGCAGCAGGTGCGCGCCCTTCAGTTCGTCGAGGAGCACGTTCGGCCGCTTCGACTCCGACTGCATCGCCGTGAAAAACTCCAGTGTGTCTTCCTCCGTGATCACATAATCCGGCGATGCCGAGAGGCGTCCCAGCAGGTGGAAAACCGTCGGCACCTCGCTCGAACGCGCCTCGGCCGGCAGATCCGTCGTGTTGTTCGGCGAATACGCCAGCGACACCGTGCGCGGCGCGCCCGCATGCCTTTCCTCGTCGAGCGCCTGCGCCAGCAGCGAGTCAAACGACGTCGTCACAAACACGTTGAAATGCCGGATGCGCGCCAACTCGCGCAGGATCGGCGGCACCGCCGGCGCCAGTTCTTTCAAGAGCATCCGGATGCGCGGATAGACATCTTCGCGCCGCCCGCCGCGTTGCAGGTAGCGGCACACGACTTGGTGCAGCGCATCATCCCCCGTGCAATCCTCCGCCGACACCCGCAACCGCTCCGCGAGTTTCTGCGCGAGCACGCGCATGAGCGGGACTTCGCCCCCCGCACCGTCGGGCACCGTCAACAACTCCGCGCCCACAATGGGAATAACGCGCCGCTCCCCGATGTATTCGAGAAGATCGTCCCAGAAAAATTCCTTCGCAGCGGAAGCGGGGGAAAGCACGGCGGGAATCTTGTGCCCGCTCGCGCCCCGCACGGTCAAGCGCGGGCACGCCGCCATGACGCGAACTGCCTCCCCCCTCCCGCCCCACACCGCGTCACCTACTCGTCCACGTCCGGCAGCCCCAGTGACCGCCGCAGCGCCTTCTTCCGATTCTCTTCCGCCTTCTCGCGCAACCGCTCCTCCACCGGCACCGCGAACACTGTTTCCCCCTCCAGCACGCACCCGCGCCGCCCCGGCACACAGTCGGTCTTCAACCGCAGGCAGCGATCTTCTTCCGGCGAGAAATGCGGACACGAGAAACTCATCTTCGATACCCGGAGCATAGCGATTTTTCGCCCGCGCGTCTTGCCCGGAATCAAGTTTTCCACCGGAACCGCCATTTGCCTTGAGCGCCCTCGCCCCACCTGCCGCACTCCCGCCCACCCCATGCTCCCGACGACGATGCCCGCCGCGCCCCGCGAAGCCACCCGCCTCAGCGAACTCACGCCCCAGCAAAAAAAGTCCGGCCTCGCCGCTTGGCTCGGGTGGACCTTCGACGGCCTCGAGCTTCACCTCTACACCCTCGTCGCCGGCCCACTCGTGATGCAGCTCCTGCGCACGACCGACGCCGCCAACCCCGAGGTCAACGAGAAGAAAGCCTACATCCAGGCCGCGTTTCTCATCGGCTGGGCGCTCGGCGGCGCCTTCTTCGGCCGCCTCGGCGATCTCCTCGGCCGCAGTCGCGCGCTCACCCTCACCATCATCACCTACGCGCTCTGCACCGGCCTCTGCAGCTTTGCGCAGACGTGGGAGCAGCTCATGGTTTTCCGTTTCATCGCCGCGCTCGGCATCGGCGGCGAGTGGGCCGTTGGCGCCTCGCTCCTCGTCGAGACATGGCCCAAAGCCTGGCGCCCGTGGATGGCCGCCGTCCTCCAGACCGGTGTCAACACGGGCGTCCTCTTCGGCGCCATCTTCGTGGGCTTGCTCATGACCTATATGCCCAGCGGCTCCGAGCGCTGGGTGTTTCTCATCGGCGTCCTCCCCGCGCTCCTGGTTTTCTGGATACGCAAACACGTCCCCGAGCCCGACACCTGGCAAAAGGCCGAACACGACGTCGCGCAGAAGCCCGGCGCCATCGCGCTCTTCCAAGGCTCCGTTCTCTCCACCACCCTCCGCACCACCCTCGTCTGCGCCCTCGGACTCTCCGCGTGGTGGCTGTTTCTTTTCTGGCAAACCCAGCACCTGCGCAAAGTCCTCACCGATGCTCACACACCCGCCGCCGATGTCACGTGGCTCGTCTCCGCCGCGTTCTTCGCCTTCAACGCCTGCTCCGTCGTCGGCAACTTCGGCGCCGCCTGGCTCGCCCAACGTTTCGGCAACCGCCGCGCCATCGTCGTAATGTTCATCGGCCTCACCGCCGGCATTTTCGGCGCCTACGTCATCCCCCGCGGCTTCGGCGCCCTCGCCTGGTTCTGGCTCCCCCTCGGCGGATTCTTCGGCGGCGTCTTCGGTCTCTTCACGATGTATCTCCCGCCGCTTTTTCCCACGCTGCTCCGCACCACCGGCGCCGGCTTTTGTTACAACATCGGCCGCATCGCCGCCGCCGTCGCCTCGATCGTTTTCGGCCTGCTCGCCCCCGTCGGCGATTTTCGCGGCGCCCTGCTCTGGGTCAGCGTGATCGCCGCCGCCGCCGCCGTCTCCTCGTGGTGGCTCCCCGAGCGCACCCACGAAAACGAAGCGACGTAACGTCGCCTTTCTCCACCCGGCGCGGCGGTTTCCCCACCGCCGTGTCTCCCGCCAGCCCGGCCGCCGCCCCTCAAAACCGCGCGTGCTTCACCAAAAAATCCACGATCAGCGCCGGATCTTTCAAACTGTGCGGATGGTGGTCCACGCCGTCCTTCACGATCACTTGGATCGTCCCACCGAGTTCCCGATACCGCCGTTCAAGCACCGCCGTGTTTTCCTCCAACGGCACCGTTTTATCCGCCCCGCCGCACACCGATAAAATCGGCACGCCCGCCTTCGCCACCGCCGCGATGTTGTCGAGCGGCCCGCCCTTGAACGCCGCCACCGTCTCCTCCGTGAGCCCGTAAACCGCGAGACACTCGCGCCACTCCTTCGACTCCCGCTTCTTCCCCGGCCAACTGCGGATATCGAGCACCGGCGCGTCGAGATAGAGCGCCGCGACTTTCTGCGGATGCGCCGCCGCGTAGTTAAACGCATACAACCCGCCGCGGCTGAATCCCTCCAGCACCACGCGCTGCGCGAGTCCGAGTTCCTTCGTCATGTGCGCGTGAAACGCCTCCATCAACGCGATCGCCTTCGGCGCGCCATACATGTTTTTCGCGTCGAGATAAGCCACGTGCCACCCGCGCTCCAACAACGCGAGGTCTCCCTGCGGCTCATGCCCGAAAAATTCCGTGCGCCAAATCCACGGCCGTCCCGTCGCCGCCTCTTTTGGTTTCACCACCAGACACGCCCGCCCCGCCACTTGAAAATCCACCCGCTCATAACCGCTCCACACCGACTGCTTGCTCGCCGCCGCCGCGACGCCCACCGCGCTCTCCGCGCACACCATCGTCTGCCCAGCCGCGCCCGCGATCATCAAACTCATCAACAAAAATCTCATCCCCCACCCTCCGCCACGCCCACCCCACCCCGCAAGCGCGAACCCCGCACTCGATTTTTCCCCACCACCTCTCCATCTCTCCCTCCCTCACAGCTCCTTCTCTTCCTCGCACATCTCCCCCCGTCTCTCCCTCTCTCCGTCTCTCTCCGTCTCTCCGTCTCTCCCTCTCTCCGTCTCTCCGTCTCCCCCTCTCTCCGTCTCTCCGTCTCCCCCCTCCGTCTCCCCTCTCCCCGCCTTCCTCCCGTCCGCTCCGCATGGCCAAACTCTACTTCTACTACTCGGCGATGAACGCCGGCAAAAGCACTGTGCTCCTTCAGTCGAGCTACAATTACCGCGAACGCGGCATGCGCACGCTCCTGTTCACACCGGCGATCGACCACCGCGCCGGCACCGGTCGCATCGAATCCCGCATCGGCCTCCGCGCGAGCGCGACCGCCCTGCAAACCTCCGACAACCTCTTCAACCGCGTCCGGACCGAGCACACCGCCGATCCCGTCGCGTGCGTCCTCATCGACGAAGCCCAGTTTCTCACCTCCGACCAAGTGTGGCAGGCCGCCGACGTCGCCGATACCCTCGAAATTCCCGTGCTCTGCTACGGCCTGCGCACTGATTTCAAAGGCAACCTCTTCCCCGGCAGCGCCACCCTCCTCGCCCTTGCCGACGATCTCACCGAGCTGAAAACGATCTGCCACTGCGGCCGCAAAGCCACGATGAACCTCCGCATCGACGCCACCGGTCACGCCGTGCGCGACGGCGCCCAAGTCGAGATCGGCGGCAACGACCGCTACGTCGCCATGTGCCGCCGCCACTTCAAAGACGCCCTCACCGGCGGCGCCGTCGCCCCGCACGCCGCCCCGCTCCCCCAGTCCGCCTCGCCGTTTCCTCGGCCCGCCTGACGCGACCGCACCTCTGCTTCCTTCCGCCATGCCCGCTCCCTCGCCTTCCGCCCACCTCATCTTCCTCGGCACCTACACTAAAAACGGCAGCCGCGGCATCTACACCGTCCACCTCGACGCCGCCACCGGAGCCCTCACTGCGCCCGCACTCGTCACCGAATCACCCGACCCCGGTTGGCTCACGCTCTCGCCCGATAAAAAATTCCTCTACGCCATTCACCCCTCGGCCGCCCTCGCCACCGGCTACGCCGTCGATGCCTCCGGCCCCACCGCGTCCCTCACGCCGCTCACCCCGCCCGCGTCCGCCGCCGTCCCCGCCCAACCACCCTCGCACCTCGCCGTCGACGCCACCGGCCGCGTCCTCCTCGCCGCCAATTACCGCGAAGGCTACGTCGCCGCGATCCCGCTCCACACCGACGGCACACTCGGCACGCCTGCGAAAATCCAACACACCGGTCGCGGCCCCGACCCCAAGCGCCAGGAAGGCCCGCACGCCCACTCCGTCACCGTCTCGCCGGACAACCGCCACGTGATCGCCTGCGACCTCGGCCTCGACAAAATCTTCTCCTACGCCCTCGACCCCGCTCCGCTCTCACCTGCCACTGCCATACTTACGCCCGCCGCCGCCCCGTTTGTCGCCACCACCCCCGGCTCCGGCCCCCGCCATTTCAAATTCTCCGTCGACGGCCGCTTCGCCTACGCGATCACCGAGATGGGCGGCACCCTCGAAGCGTTTGCCTATACTGCCTCCACCGGCGCCCTGACGCCCCTCCAAGTCATCTCCAGCCTTCCCGCCGATTTCACCGGCTTGAAATGGGGCGCCGAAGTCCGCGTCCACCCCGGCGGTCGTTTCCTCTACGCCTCCAATCGCACGCACGACAGCCTCGCCGTCTTTGCGATCGCCGCCGACACCGGTCGCCTCACCCTGGTCGAAATCGTTCCCTCCGGCGGGAAAAACCCGCGCAACTTCGCGCTCTCGCCCGACGGCCGTTGGCTCGTCTGCGCGCACCAAGATTCTTTCAACCTCACCGTGTTCCGTGTCGATGAGGCCACCGGCCGGCTCACGCCCACCCCGCACACCGCCTCGGTGCCGATGTGCGTGTGCGTGCTTTTCTACGATTGAAAACCCGCCCGTTTCACCTGCCAATCACCCGGATTACACTTCCTTCTGCCCTACCCGCGCATCGCTCATCAGTCTAATTCACCTACACTCTCTGCCGCGCGCCCGTTGACTCTCTTCCCGCGGGCCGCATCTTCTCCCAACCCCTTTATGGTAAGCCCAAACACTCCCGAAACCCCGGGTGGCGCCGCAGCTTCGTCTGCCGCTCCCCGTTCCATCCACGACGTCGTTATCCGACTCGCCGGTAACTCCCAAGACGGCATCCAGTCCGTCGGCGGATTCCTCGCCCGCCTCGCGGGCCGCAGCGACCAGGACGTCATGACCTACATGACGATCCCGTCCACCATCTCCGGCGGACCCTCGATCTTCCAAGTGCGCATGGGCACCGGCGACATTCTGTCTGCCGGCGACCGCGCCGACATGCTCGTCGCATTTTACCAACACAGCTACGACGCCCACATCGGCGCCCTCCGCCCCGGCGGCGTGCTCCTCTACGATGCGGACCACGTCAAGCCCGTCGAAGGCGACAACCGCTTCACGCAGATCGCCGTGCCGATCACCAGCGGCACCGTCGAGGCCGTCGGCGGCGCCGGCAAAGAAAAGGGCAAGAACATCTACATCATGGGCCTCATCGCCCGGATCTTCGATCTCGATGTCCAGAAACTCGCCAACCTCATCAAAGAGCGTTTCGGCGGTAAGAACGAAGACGTCGTCCGCAACGCCATGCTCGCGTTCGACGCCGGCTACGCCTGGCCCCAGAATAATATCCGCGACCTCTTCTACCGCTTCGAAGCCGTCGAAGGCGTCGTCCCCTCCGGCCGTCCGCAGATCACGCTCGATGGTAACAGCGCCGTCGCCTACGGCCTCCTCGCCGCCGGCGTCCGCCACGGTGCCGGTTACCCGATCACCCCGTGGTCCTCGATCATGGAGATCCTCCGCACCGAGCTGCCGAAATACGGCGGCATGTTCGTCCAGTGCGAAGACGAGATCGCGTCCATCTCCACCGCCCTCGGCTTCAGCTACACCGGCCAACTCGCCATCACCGGCAGCTCCGGCCCCGGCCTCTCTCTGAAGATGGAAGCCCTCGGCTGGGCCACCATGGCCGAGATGCCCCTTATCGTCGTCAACGTGCAGCGCGGTGGCCCCTCCACCGGCATGCCGACCAACGTCGAGCAGTCCGACCTCATGCAGGCCATCTATGGCTCGCACGGCGACGCTCCCCGCGTCGTCCTCTCGCCCAAGAACGTCGAAGACTGCTTCTACACCGCGATGGAGGCCTGCCGCATCGCCCGCGAATATTCGACGCCCGTCATCCTCCTCACCGATCAAGCTGTCTCGACGCGCATCGAGGCCTTCGATGAGCCCGATCTCCCGAAGATCATGGTGAAGCCCGGCGCCGATCTCAGCCCGCGCCCCGCCGATTTCAAACCCTACCCGCTCAACGCCCTCACCCGCCACGCGCCTCCCGGCTCCGTGGTCGGCTCCGGCAAATACCCGACCGTCACCGGTCTCGAGCACGACGAACTCGGCCATCCCACCGGCAGCTCCAAGCTGCACACGCAGATGACCATTAAGCGCCGCGAGAAAATGAAACAGCTCGCCGCCACCCTCCCCGCCCCTGAGCTCAACGGCGATTCCGGCGGCGAGGCCCTCCTCGTCACCTGGGGTTCCAACTGGGGTCCGGGTCGCGAAGCCATTTCGCGCGTGCGCAAAGTCGGCATCAAAGCCGGCCACCTGCACCTGCGTCACCTCAACCCGCTGCCTCCCGGCCTCCCGGAGACGTTCGCCCGCTACCACAAGATCATCGTTGCCGAAATCAACGACGAAGGCCTCTACGGTTACGGCCAACTCGCCATGATGCTCCGCGCCGCCTACGCCAATCCTTCCATCGTGAGCGTCACCAAGTGCGACGGCCTCACCTTTAAGGTCAGCGAAATCGTCGCCGGCATCGCCAAACACATCGAAAGCCAGGCCCTCGACGCCACCCTCGGCGTCGCCCGCGTCAGCCCACTCGCCGCCCAGCGCTGAGCCCTGTCGCCACTCAAATCTCCAATCTCAAAATCTCTCATTCCATGTCAGCCACCGCTACCGTTACTCCGCCCCCCGCCCCCGGGGCCCCGCTCACGAAGAAAATCCTCACGGCCGATCACCCCACGTGGTGCCCCGGCTGCGGCGACTTCGCCGTGCTCGCCTCGTTCTACCGCGTCCTTGAAAAACTCCAATACCCACACGAGAAGATCGTGACCTTCGCCGGCATCGGCTGCTCGTCGCGCTTCCCGTATTTCGTCAACACCCACGGCGGCCACTACATCCACGGTCGCGCCCTTCCCTTCGCCGCCGGCATCAGCCTCGGCAACGATGACCTCCACGTCTTCGTCTTCGGCGGCGATGGCGACGGTTTCTCCATCGGTGGCAACCACCTCGTCCACACCGCCCGCAAGAACGTCAATCTCACCTACGTCATCATGGACAACTCCGTCTATGGCCTGACGAAGAAGCAGACGTCCCCCACCTCGCCCATCGGTTTCAAAACGAAGACCGACCCCACCGGCGCGATCGACCAACCGATCAACCCGATGCGCACGCTCCTCAACACCGGCGCCACCTTCGTCGCTCGCAGTCACGCCACGCAGGTTAACCACATGGTTGAAATGATGACGCGCGCCGCGAAGCACAAAGGCTTCTCCGTCGTCGAGATTCTCTCCGAGTGCGTCGAGTTCTACGAAGGCGCCTTCGACGCCGCCGTCCCGCGCAAAGGCGGTAAATGGTCGCTCATCGAGGAGAAGAAAAACGACGGCACGCCCGAGGATGCCGCCCGTCACGACGTCACCGACGAAATCGCCGCCTTCAAGCTCTCGCAACAAGCGTGGCCCGGCTCCTTCGGCGTCTTCTACGAGAGCAACGCCCGCAAAACCAAGAACGAGCTCGAAGCCGAGCTGATCGCCAAAGCCAAGGAGCGCACCAAAAACGCCTCCGACCTCCAGCTCCTCCAAAGCACGTTCTCCAAGCTGCGCTGAGCCCTCCTTCCGGAGCGGCGGTTTTCCAACCGCCGACATAAAAAGGGCCGGTCACCAGACCGGCCCTTTTTCGTATCCAAAATACCCCGCCAACGCCTTTCGCGTCGGCTCCTGCCCGCGGGCGCACGGCCCGAAATACCAAACGCTGATGGAGATTGGACACTAGCAGGCTTGGGGTAGCCGCTCGTGTTAACGAGCGGTGGCTACGACCGCATGCAAACGCCTGCGCCGACCCAATTGTCCAAATCTCACGAGCCGGTGGTGTGAGCCCTCACTTCCCCGCAAACAATTCCTTAAAGCTCTGCGCCGTCTGCTTCGGGTCGTCTTTGATCTTCACCCACCAACGGCCGTCCTTTTTGACGAGGTCTTCGGCATCGGTATCGCCCTGGCCGCGCACCATGACCTGAAAGTGAATTTCCGCCGCCTCCGCGCTCACCGACTTCACGAAAATAATGCTCACCGTCGCATCCTTGAGCACCTCAAACAGCTCCGGACTTCCCGCCGCGACGATCCGGTTGAGCCCCGCAAACACCTCGACCGCGCTCATCGTCTCGCGGGCCTTGCCCACCGTCTTGCCGAAAAACGCCGCGAGCACTTCCGGCGCGTCCTTGGCCTTGCTGCTCTGGTTCGCGAGAAACACCGGCAACACCGCCGCCTTCGTCGCCTCCAAATCGCTCGGCAACACGTCCGCCGCCGCCTTCGTAAAATCCTTCTTCGAATAGGACGCCCAGTAGCGCTGAAACGTCGTTTCGACGGGCTTGGTGTCCGCCGCGAAAGACGCGGTCGCAACAATGAGAGAGAGCATGAGCAGAAAGGTTTTCTTCATGGTGGGTCGGTGAAAAGGAAGACAAGAGCCACGCCGCCCCGCGTAAGGCGAGCTTGTTTTGGCCACCTCACCCGCCGCCGTTTACCGCTTCCCACCGCGCCGAATTCGCGGATTCTCCCTTCCCGTCTTCCAGGACCTCCTTCCACTTCCACGTTCCCGATGAACCGATTCCTCCTTGTATTTCTGCTCCTCGCTGCCGCTCTGCGCGCTTCGCCGGACACCGACACGCTCCTCCGGCTAACCCGTGAATTCGACGCCGCGGTCGCCTCCGAAAACCGCACCGCCCTCTCCGCCCTGCTCCATTCCGACTACACCTACACCGGCCCCGAGCTGCCGCCCAAAACGTCCGAAGTCCCCCTCTCCGTCGTCGCGCAACGTCTGCTCCTTCTCACCGGGGAGAGCACGGCCCCCGTCGCCCGTGTCGTCGGTCCGACCGCTATTGTCACCGGCGGCTACAGCGTAAACCAAGGCTTGGCCTCTCCCCGCTTCATCGCCCGCGGCCGTTTTACCACCACTTGGGTTCGCCAAGGCGACCAGTGGCAAATCGTCGCCGAACATCGCTCGCTCAACGACGAACTCGAATGGGCGCCGTCTCAAGTTGCCCAGACCCGCGCCAACCGGAAATCCCCTGCCGTCGCCGCCTTGCCCTCCCCCGCGGGCAGCGCCGACCCCGCCCCCATTGTCACCTCCGGTCAGACCCCCACCTCGCCACCTCCTCCGCCCACGCCCCGCACGGTCTTCGCCTCGACCGACAACACCAAGAAAACCGGCCGCGAGGAGAACTTCGGGCGCCATGGCCATCTCCCCAAGGTCATCAGCCAGCTGTTCCGCTCCTACGAACCCAGCCAACTCGGCTACACCAAAGATCAGGGCGACGATCCGTTCATGGACTTCACGTTCTCGGCTATGTTTCCGCTGCCGCTCGTCCCCGGCGAATACCCCGACCCCGTCCGTCGCAGCACCGACGAAAATTTCTATCGCCACACTCGCTTCACCGGACCGCACCTCTATTTCGCCGCGACGATGCGCGCCGGCCAATACATCGGCACCCGCCCTTCCTCGCCCGTCGTCAGCAAACGTTTCAATCCGCTCCTCTCCCTCCGCTTCTGGGCCACCGATCGCCAGGGCCGCCGCGAGTCCGAGGATAACTTTCTCGAACTTGTCTACGGCCACGAGTCCAACGGCCAGTTCATTGCCAGCCCCGGTCGCTTCAACGACCAGCTCCGCGTCTATCTCAACCAAGCCATCGACGCCCCCACGCCCGACGCCGCCACCCTCGCCAACAGCACCGCCCGCCTCGCCGCGCGCGACAACATCAGCCGCGGCTGGGACTATGTCGGCGTCCAGTTTGCGCGCGACTGGGACACCAATTTTTTCGACTCGTGGGCCCCCGACGCCACCATCGCCCTGCGCGCTAAGTTTAATTATTACCTGCGCAAGGGCGCACTGCAGGGCGACTCCGAGCAGTTTAACCCCCGGTGGGAAACTTCCCCCTCGAACGTCCTCCCCGACCCCGAAGGCAAAGACCGCAAATACGTCGACGGACTCTCCTTCCGTTACACCCTCACCGTCGCTCCGCCGCGCGGGGAAAAAGCGCCGACCGGCTGGGCTAAACTCCTCCGCTTCGAACGACGCTACGCCCTCACCTGGACCACCGGCTACGTTGAGCCCTTCCGCTACAACACCCTCAAAGCCGAAGCCGGCCTCAACATCTACGGCCTCCCCCTCATGATCTGGTATCGTCTCGGCTACAACAGCGACCTTGTCGACTACTACCGCCAAGACCACAGCTACGGTCTCAACCTCTCCTTCTGGAATTTCTGACCGCCCCGGCCTATCGCCCACCTCCACTCCGGTAGCTCGCCTCGTGAGAGGCGGGAGAAATCACTTTTCTCCCACCGTTAGCGCACTTCGCCGCTCGCGCCAAAGACCTGTAACCAAACCACCCCGGCGTGTGTCCTAGCGCCACCGCATCACACCGATGATCACACCCACCGCGCCCGCCTCCCCGCACCAGCCCTCCTCCCCTCCTCCCCTCCGTCTCTGGCCCGGCGTGGTGATCGTGGCCCTGCAATGGTCCGCCCGTTTTGTCCTCCCGGTGTTCGCCCCCGAAGCGATGCCGATCGGTGTGCTGGCCGGCCTCGCCGGCGGTCTCGCCGTCATTCTCTGGTGGCTCTTCTTCAGCCGCGCCGCATGGAGCGAACGTCTCCTCGCCGTCGGCGCGATGGGGATCGCCATCGTCTCCACGTGGCGCCTCGTGCACCCATCCGTCGCCACCGGCATGATGGGCCTGATGTTTTTCGTCTACGTCTTCCCCGGCCTCAGCCTCGCCTTTGTCGCGTGGGCCGTCGCCAGTCGCCGCCTCGCCACCGGCCCGCGCCGCGCCGCCATGCTCGCCGCCATCGCGCTCTCCTGCGGTCTCTGGACGCTCGTGCGCACCGGAGGATTTTCCAGCGACCTCAATCACGATTGGGCCTGGCGCTGGGCGCCAACCCCCGAAGACCGCCTGCTCTCGCTCAACACCGCGAAATCACTTCCCACCCCAATACCCACCGCGACACCGCCCCCCATCGCGCCCGCCGCGGCCAAACCCGCCATCAACTGGCCCGGCTTCCGCGGCCCACAGCGCGACGGCATCCTGCGCGGCACGAAAATCGCGACCAACTGGACCGCCACGCCCCCCGTCGAACTCTGGCGCCGCCCCGTCGGCCCGGGCTGGTCCTCCTTCTCCGTCGCCGGCGACCTGGTCTACACGCAGGAGCAACGCGGCGAAGAAGAAGTCGTCGCCTGCTATCGCCTCACCACCGGCGAACCCGTCTGGAGCCATCGCGACCCCACGCGTTTCTGGGAATCCAACGCCGGCCCCGGTCCGCGCGGCACGCCCACGCTCCACGCCGGCCGCGTCTACACCTTCGGCGCCACCGGCGTGCTCAACTCCCTCGACGCCCGCACCGGCGCCATCGGCTGGTCGCGTAACGCCGCCACCGATACCCAAGCCAAACTCCCCGACTGGGGTTTCTCCAGTTCCCCGCTGGTCGACGGCGACCTCGTGGTCGTTGCCGTCGGCGGCACCCTCGCCGCCTACGATCGCGCCACCGGCGCCCCGCGCTGGACCGGCCCCGCCGACACCGCGAGCTACAGTTCGCCGCATCTGCTGGAGATCGACGGCGTGCGCCAAATTTTCCTCATGAGCGGCGCCGGCGCCACCAGCGTCGCCCCCGCCGACGGCAAAGTCCTCTGGCAACACGCGTGGAAAGGCTTCGCCATCGTGCAACCCGCGCAGATCGCCCCCGGCGAATTTCTCACTAGCACCGGCGACCGCACCGGCTCGCGCCGGCTTCATGTTGCCCAAAAAGCCGGCGCCTGGACCGCCGAGGAGCGCTGGACGACCAACAAGCTCAAAGCCTACTTCAACGACTACGTCGTGCACCGCGGCCACGCCTACGGTTTCGACGGCGGCATGCTCACCTGCGTCGACCTCGCCGACGGCGCCCGCAAATGGAAAGGAGGCCGCTACGGCGCCGGCCAACTCATCCTCCTCGCCGACCAAGACGTCCTCCTCGTGCTCTCCGAACAAGGCGACCTCGCCCTCGTCTCCGCCGTTCCCGCCGACTTCGCCGAACTCGCCCGTCACCCAGCGATCGAAGGCAAAACCTGGAACCACCCCGTCCTCGCCGGCGACACCCTCCTCGTCCGCAACGACCGCGAAATGGCCGCCTTCCGCCTCCGCTGACCGGCCATCCTCCGAACGGAGCGGCGGTTTCCCAACCGCCGTTCCCAGACTTCGCGCCCGCGCCCCGCTCAATACTCGCGCTTCGTATTGATACCCGGCTGCGGAATCGGATACCGCCCGTTCGCGTCCGGTTGCAACGGCGCCGGCGAGTCCTTCGTCAGCGTGTCGAGACCCGGTGCAAACTCGTGGTCGCAATTCAGCATTTCGTCATAGGTCACCGTGCGCCCCGTGTGCGCCGCCATGCGACCCATCGAGGTCACGAGGCTCGCCTCCACGCCGCGCTTCACCTCGTTGTAGGTTTGGTCCGCGCGGATGGCTCCGATCAGGTTGTCCCACTCGAGCTGGTAGGGATTCGGCTCCGGTTGAGGAAACGCCCACACGAGGTTCTCCGGCGTCAACGTGTGCCCTTTGTAAATCCGCGCCTTCGACGGGATGTGCCCCTTCTCCGAGACGACCGCGAGGCCCTTGGTGCCATGCGCCCAGCTCGAATGGTCCGCCGCCGCGCCCGTCTGACAGCGCCCTTCGAGAAACAATTTCGCACCGTCGCCAAACGTATACTCCACCGAGTAGGCGTCGAAATTCTGGTCGATGCTGTCGCCGCGATAATGCCGCCCGCCGTTTGCCTGCGCCTTCACCGGCCACGCGCCTTTCATCCACGAGCACTCGTCGATATTGTGGATGTAGAAATCGCTGAACGCCCCGCCGCCCGACCACATGAAACTGTGGAATCGCTCGATCTGATACATCAGATCCGTCTTGTCCGCGGGCTTCGGCGGCGACGCGAAAAAGCCAATCGGCCCGTGCAAGCGATACGCGCGCATCATGAGCAAATCGCCGATCTGCCCCTGCTGGATGCGATCCGCCAATTCGCCGCGCGCCTTGCAATGGCGGCACATCAACCCCACGCCGACTTTGAGGTTTTTCCGCGCCGCGTCTTCGCCGAGCAGCAGCATCCGTTTGCTCGTCGGGCCGTCGACCGTGACGGGTTTTTCCATGAACACATTCAACCCCTTCGCGATCGCGTAGCTGAAATGCACCCAGCGAAACGCCGGCGGTGTCGCGAGGATCACCACATCGCCCGGCTTCAGCGCGTCCATCGCCGACTTGTAGGAATCGAGTCCGATAAACCGGCGGTCCTCCGGCACGTCGAGCAACGCGGGCTGCGCCGCAAACTGCTTCGTGAGCCGCGCGTGTGAAGCCGCGAGGCGCGCGTCGAACACGTCCGCCATCGCCACGAGTTTGATCGGTCCACTCTTCGTCGAGAGCGCCTGTCCCGCCGCCCCCGAACCGCGTCCGCCGCAGCCGACGAGCGCGACTTGGATCATGTCGCTGCCCGCCGCGTGCACATAGGGCAACGTCACTCCGGCGAGCGCCGACACCGTCGCGAAGCGACCGGTGTGTTTGAGGAAATCACGACGGGAGAGCGGATCGGGGGTGGGGATATTCATGGGGAAGCAAACGGAAAAACGAAGGACACACTGCTAGGCCGCGAGCCAACCCGCGCACACTCTCTGCGTCAACGGGCGGCTGTCCCGTTTTCACCTTCAACAGCCGCCCCCCGTCGTCGCCACTTTTTAGCGGCGGAACGACTTCGTGAAATCCTCGGCCGTCGTTTCGACGACTTTCTTTTCGTGACGCGACTCCGCGATGAGTTGGTTCAACTTCGTTTCCCACGCCGCGCTGTCCATCGGCATCTCGACCGTCTGGTTGATCAGCGACGAGTAGAGCAGCACGTTGGCCAGCTCGACCGAGCCCATGCCATCGGCGCCGGGTGCGATGAGCGGCGTGCCGTCGAGGATCGCGTCGACAAAATTCTGCATGAGAATCCCGTGCGGGTTGTTCGCCGTGTCGAACGGGATATCGATGTTCCACACCTCGGGCTTCGCGAAGCCGCTCTTCGAGGTCTGGCTAAACTCGATCATGTCGGCGTCGTTCCGCGTGAAGGAGACCTTGTTGTTTTCCAGCACGATCTTGCCACGCGTGCCGGTGATTTCGAAGCGGTTCGTGCCCGGCGCTTCGCCCGTGGAAGAGATAAACACGCCGGTCGCCTTGTTCGGCCACTCGAGGTAGGTCGTGATATTGTCCTCCACCTCGATATTGTGGAAACGCCCGAGCTGGCAGAAGCCGCGCACGCGTGCCGGCATTCCGCAAAGCCACTGGAGCATGTCGAGTTGGTGGAGGCACTGGTTGAGGAGCACGCCGCCGCCCTCGCCCTTCCACGTCGCCCGCCAGCCGCCGCTCGCGTAGTAAGCCTCCGTGCGGAACCAATCCGTGATGATCCAGTTGATGCGCACGATCTCGCCGAGATCGCCTCCTTGGATGAGCTTGCGGATCTTCCGGTAGCGCGGCTCCACCCGCATTTGAAACATTCCGGCAAACACCTGCTTCGGGTGTTGCTGCGCCGTGGCGATCAACCGCTCGGCGTCCGCCTTGTGCGCCGAGATCGGCTTTTCCACCATGATGTGCAGCCCCGCCTTCAGCGCCTCGATGCCGATCGTCGTGTGGAGAAAATGCGGCGTCGCGATCACCAGCGCGTCGATCTCGCCCGAGCGGATCATGTCGGTGCAGCTCGCAAACGTTTTTAAACCCGGCCGGCCCTCGAAGGGTTTCAACCCGGGCGCGTAGGCGTCGCTGACGGCCGTCAGGGTGCAGCGGGAGATTTTGTTTTCGAGCAGGTAGCCCGTGTGAAACTTGCCGATGTTGCCGAGACCAACGATGCCGAGACGAACGTTTTTCATAGAGGGTAGTGAGGAGCGCTGAGTGTCTCCCCGCGCGAAAAGCGGCGGCAACTTCTTTCCGCGAAATTCTCGACCACGACGACGCCCCCGCCGAACGGACCGGCCCTTGCCCACTCGTCGCCCACCTCCGGCGACGCCCCGGCAACCTTACAAATCTGTAATGTCCCAGAAAGGCCGCAGAGAAAACGCCGTGCTATCTTCTGCTCACGTTCAGAGCACTTCTCTCACACGCCACCACTCAATCATCCAAATCTCTCAGACCATGAATCCTCCTCAATTCGTTCCCGTCCTGTCCAACCGCACTCCCGCCAAGTCCCGCGTCACCGCCTTCGCCGCCATCGGCCTCTTCGCTCTCGCCGGCGCGCTCGTCGGTGCCTCGGCCACCGGCTCCTCCAAATCCTCCATCGAACTCAAACGCGACGCCACGCCCGTGGCCCGCGGCCAACTCGAAGCCGCCAGCTTCTCGAACGTCGTGAAACGCGTCTCGCCGGCGGTCGTTAAAATCACCACCGAGACCAAGTCGAAGCGCGTCGCCGCCCAGCTTCCGCCCGGCTTCGACAATCCCGCGTTCCGCCAATTCTTCGGCGGTCGTATGCCCGATATGCAAACGCAGCCCCAGAACGGTCTCGGCTCCGGCGTCATCGTCAGCACCGACGGCTACGTCGTCACCAATAACCACGTGATCGACGGCGCCGATGTCGTCACCGTCGCCCTCACCGATGGCCGCGAGTTCAGCGCCAAAGTCGTCGGCCGCGATCCGCAGACCGACCTCGCCGTCGTGAAGATCGACGCCAAGGACCTCCCTGCCGTCACCTTTGCCGACAGCTCCAAGGCCGAGGTCGGCGACCGCGTCCTCGCCATCGGCAATCCCTTCGGTATCGGCGAAACGGTGACGAGCGGCATCGTCTCCGCCAAGGGCCGCAACATCGGCATCCTCGCCGAGGTCGAAGGCTACGAAGACTTCATCCAGACCGACGCCGCGATCAACCCCGGCAACTCCGGCGGCGCCCTCGTCGACGTAAACGGCCGCCTCCTCGGCATCAACACCGCCATCCTCAGCCGCAGCGGAGGTTTCCAAGGCGTCGGCCTCGCCGTCCCCGCGAATCTCGTGAGCCAGGTCGCCGACAGCCTCGTGAAGACCGGCAAAGTCACCCGCGGCTACCTCGGCGTTAACCTCAACACGATCACGCCCGCCCTCGCCGAAGCCTTCAATCTGAAGGACAACAAGGGCGCGCTCGTCGCCGCCACCGTGCCCGACAGCCCCGCCGCCAAAGCCGGTCTCAAAGACGGCGACGTCATCACCGCCGTAAACGGCCAGACCGTCAGCGATCCCAATAATCTCAAGAATCAGGTCAGCGCCTTCGCTCCCGGCACCAAGCTCAACCTCGACGTTCTCCGCGACGGCAAGACCGAGAAGGTCACCGTCACGACCGCCGAGCGCCCCGGCGCCAAGCGCACTGGCAAAGGCGGCCTCGAATCCTTTTCGAAAAGCCGCAGCTCCGACGATGAGGGCGTGCTAAACGGTGTCGCAGTCGACGACCTTGATCGCAACGGCCGCCGCGAGCTGAACTTCCCGGCCAAGCTCAAGGGCGCGCTCATCACCCAAGTCGATCCCAACTCTCCCTCCGCCCGCGCCGGCCTCAAACCCGGTGACGTGATCCTCGAAATCAACCGCCAGCCCGTCACCAACGCCAAAGATGCCGTCGAGCTCAGCACGACCGCCGAGAGCAAGAAGACGCTCCTCAAGCTCTGGTCCCGTGGTAACACGCTCTACGTCGTCGTCGATGAAACCGGCAGCGACAAAGACGGTCAGCAGTAAATCACCCTCTCCCTTTAGGTCAGTAGGTTCATCAGTTGTTCATTGGTTAGCAGTGTTGTTGTAGCATTCAGTCAGTCGTTCACCCGGCATCGGTCTTCGTTGTGGTAGACCGGTGCCGGTTTTCTTTTTCCGCATTCCTCCATCCCGTAGCCGCACCGATTACGGTGCGGTCCGTTCCAGGCCCGCCGCCTCGTCAACGTTCAGCCTTCCGCTTACAGCCTACGGCCTTCCGCCCGTCTCCCCCCGCTTTCAGCCTTCCGCCCACCGCCTTCCGCCTCCAGCCTCCCGCTTCAAACCACCATGCGCATCCTCGTCGTAGAAGATGATTCCAAAATCGCCTCCTTCGTCGTGCGCGGACTCAAGCAAGCGAGCTACGCCGCCGATCACGCGCCCGACGGCGAGACCGGCCTCGCCCTCGCCGAGTCCACCGACTACGACGCCATGATCGTCGACGTCATGCTGCCCCAGCTCGACGGCATCAGCCTCGTCAAACGCCTCCGCGCCGCCCGCCGCGTCACGCCCGTCCTCTTCCTCAGCGCCAAGAGTTCCGTCGACGACCGCATCCGCGGCCTCCAGGCCGGTGGCGACGATTATCTCACGAAGCCCTTCGCCTTTTCCGAACTCCTCGCGCGCGTCCACGCCCTCATCCGCCGCGCTTCGCAATCCCCCGAAGCCACGCGCCTCGTCTCCGGCGACGTCTCCCTCGATCTCGTCACGCGCGAAGTCACCCGCGCCGGCGAGCCCGTCGAACTCCAGCCGCGCGAATTCACGCTCCTCGCTTTCCTCCTCCGCCACGCCGGCCGCCCCGTGAGTAAAACGATGATCCTCGAGCACGTTTGGGACTACAGCTTCGACCCGCAGACCAACGTCGTCGACGTCGTCGTCTCCCGCCTCCGCGCCAAGATCGATCCCGACCACACCCGCCTCGAAACCGTCCGCGGCGTCGGCTACGTTTTCCGCCCCCATGCTTGAGCGCCTGCGCCAGTCCCTCGCGCTGCGTCTCGCCGCACAATACGCCCTCGTCTTCGCGCTGAGCACCGGCGTCCTCTTCGGCGTCCTCTACTGGACGCTCGCCGAAGCCCTCAACGCCCGCGAACTCGCCGGCCTCGAGCGGCAAGTGCGCGCCCTCGCCGATTCTTTCGGCCGCGGCACGCCGGTCGATTTCATCGCGCGCGTCAAAAACAACCCGTCCCCCGAGATGAGCGCCTCCTTCGTCCGCCTCATCACACCCGACGGCTCCACCTACTTTCAAAAACTCCCGGACGATTGGATCGAGACGCAGGTAAAATCGATTCCCTTCGGCGCCTTCACGCTCAACCAGGAGGTCAGCACCGTTCGCATTCCGCAGACCGCTCTGCGCGACTACTCCATCGCCACCTACCAGTGGCCGACCGGCGTCCAACTTCAGGTCGGCCGCATCCTCGACAGCCGCGCCGTCCTCCTCGCGCCGCTCCGTCGCGCGTTTACGATCACCGGCGCCGGCGCCCTCCTTCTTTCGTTCGCGGCCGGCATCGTCCTCGCCTGGCGCGCCACCCGCCCACTCCGCGCCGTCTCCGCCACCGCGCGCCGCATCCTCGAAACCGGCGACCTCGCCGCCCGGGTGCCCGGCCCCGGCGGCCGCGGCGAACTCGCCACGCTCGTCACCCAGCTCAACACCCTCCTCGACAAAAACGCCGCACACGTCCGCGTCCTGCGCGAAACGCTCGACAACCTCGCGCACGATCTCCGCACACCGCTCACCCGCCTCCGCGGCACCGCCGAACTCGCCATGCAGGACGCCGGCGATCCCGCCGAAGCCCGCGCCGCCCTCGCCGACTGCGTCAACGAATCCGACCGCGTCCTCCACCTCCTCGAAGTTCTCCTCGACATCTCCGCCGCCGAAGCCGGCGCCCTCAAACTCAACCGCGACCACCTCGACGTCCGCACCCTCGTCGAACGCGCCGCCGACCTCTACCGCGAAGTCGCCGAAGAAAAAGACATCACCGTCGTCGTCGACCAACCCGCCCCCGCAGAGTGCCAAGCCGACGCCATCCGCCTCGGCCAAGCGATCAACAATCTCGTCGACAACGCCCTCAAATACACCCACGCCGGCGGCACGGTCACCCTCACCACCATGATCGAACGTGGCACGGGCGTCTCGCCCGTGAATTCGCGCGACCACGTCGTCATCACTGTTTCCGACACCGGCCCCGGCGTCCCCATCGCCGAGCGCGACGCCATCTGGCGCCGCCTCTACCGCGGCGACAGCAGCCGCTCCCAACGCGGCCTCGGCCTCGGCCTCAGTCTCGTGAAAGCCATCGTCGAAGCCCACGGCGGCACCGCCACCATCACCGACGCCCCGCGCGCCGGCGCCCGCTTCGTTCTGCGGCTGCCCGTCACTTGACGGCGCGGCGCATCAGCCCGTCCTCACGCCCATCCGCCGCGTTTCGTTCCCACCGGCTCACTTCGCCGTCAGGAAGCGCCACTTCACCTCCGAGTAGCGCCAGGTGCGTCCGTTCGCGTCCGGCATAACAGAGCCTTGCCACGCGCCGCGCACATCCTTCGCGACACTCAGCCGCGTCCAGGAATACGCACCCTTCTCAAAATCGAAAGTCTCGCCGTCGTCATCGTAGAGCGCGAGTTTACCGGGAGCTTCGCCGTAGTGCCGGACTTCGAGCGCGACGCTCTCGTTCGCGGCGGGGGTCCATTGACGATTTTCCGCGAGCAACGGGACGAGCGAACCGTCCTTCACAAACACGGGCATCTCCGAAAGCGAGGGCGTGACTTCGATCGTCTGGTTCTCGCCGGCAAATTTCCCGCTGTAGAAATCATACCATTTACCGGCGGGCAGGAGCACCTTGCGGGTCTTCACATTGGGTGCGATTGGCGCAACGAGCAGCGCGTCGCCGAACATATACTGGTCCTTCACTTCGCGCGCGGCAACCGGCACCTCGTAGGGATTGGCCGTAGCATCGAGTTTGCCGATTGCTGCGGACTCGGCGACCGCCACGCCGCCCACCAGCTGCATCGGACGAATCACCGGCGTGCCCTGATAGTGGTATTGCGCGAAGGCGTTGTAGAAATACGGCAGCAGGCGCATCCGCAGCACGATCGCGTCGCGGATCAGGTCCTTCACCTCGGTGTGCGTCCACAGTTTCTGCGACGAGGCCCAGCCGTTGTAGAGCGCGAGCGGCGAGAAGCAGACCGCCTGCACCCGGCGCAGCATGTCTTCGCCGCTGTTGCTCCCGCGGACCTCGGGCGACCAGAGCACACCGGCGAAACCGCTGTTGCTCACCGCGGTGATGTAGCCGTCGAACTCGTAGTTGTCGTTGTAGATGACAAACGGATACGGCGACGCTCCCGCATTCGTGCCGCGAATCTGCCCCATCGTGCGGCGGTTGCTCCGGTGAAACACCTCGAACACCGCACGCTGCAGCAGCAGGCCGTAAGTCTGGCGCAATTGCTCGGCATCGCGCCCCGATGGAAACACCGCAGTGTCCGGCCAGAGGTAACGGTCGTAACCGTCGACCTCGTCGAGCTTGAATCCACCGACCGCCGCGGGCGCGAGATCGACGACCGTGTGTTTGAGATGCTCGGTGAAAATTTTCTGCGCCGCCGGTATCGAAAAATCCGGCACGATGCCATTCCACACGAGGTGCGTGCCGGCGTAGGGGAGCAGTTTCTCGTAGAGCGGCGTCTTCGGCGCGACGTAGGGATTAAACCAGAGATTCACCCGGACGTGTTGTTTCGCGACCTCGCCGAGAAACGCCTTCGGGTCGGGGAAACGCGTCTTGTCCCACTCGAGCGAGCACGGATATGCCTGATCCATCCACCCGGGTTCGAGCCCGAGCATGTCGAGCGGAATCCCGTTTTTGCGAAACTCGGCGATGTCCGCGAGCGCCTGCTCCGCCGTGTATTTCGTCTGCACGCGCGCGAGGAAGCCGAGGCCCCATTTCGGCGGGAGCGCCCCGCCGCCCGCGAAGAGATTGTAGCGCCGCACGGCATCGAGCGGACTCGGCCCCGCGAACACGTAGACATCCAGACCCGTCGCCCCCGCGAGCACTTCGATCGAGTCGGAGCGCGGCTGCGATTGCCAAGCCCCGCGCGACGCCGTCGTGCGGTCGACCACCGGCGGTTTCTCTTTCGCCGCGAGCCGCACGCCGTGCCCAACCGTCACGCGCAGGTAGCGCGCCGAGTCGAAGAGCACCGCAAATCCCTTCGTCGAAACATAGAGAGGCACGGGCGCGTGCGTGCGGCCGGTGATGCCGCGCCGGCTGTCCCAGTGATCGACGTGCAGTTCAAACACGCCGCCGTTGCGTCGCATCGACGAAAAATCCACGCCGAGCCCGTAGATGTCCTCTTTTGCTTCGAGCGGAAAACGCACCGCGGTCTTCGCGGCCCACCTTCGCCCCTCGATTTCTTTTTCGTCGAGCGGAAACCCGGACTTCGGCATCGCCGCGAGCGCCGCACGCGCGGGCGCCGTGGCCCCGGCAGCGCTCAGCAGCGTCAACGTCTCGGGCGTGCCGACGGTGGCCTTCCACACCCCGGGGGCGACTTCCGTCCAGACGAGAAGCGACGCCGGCGGCATTTGCGCGAGGGCCCACACCGGGAGGAGAACCACAAGCGCAGCGACAAATCGCGGTGCGAAATTGCGACGAAACCCGGCCAACGAGGGATAGTGCATGATGAGTTCAGAATGAACGGTGCCACCAAGCTAACGCCGGGACGGAGTGCCGGAGAAGACTCAAAACCGTTATGTTGTTAAACAGCGCTACGCCGTCGGCACCGCCCGCAGTGTCCGCCCCTCGTTCCACTGCCCTTCCAGCATAATCGTCGTGGCCTGTTCGGGCATCCCGCGCTCGTTGCGCTCCACCATGCTGATCAGCGCATCCACCGCCATCGCCCCGGTGAGTTTGCCGTTTTGCCACACGCCACTCAGAGGATCGCCGAGCCGCGGACACGCCAGCCACGCGAACCCGATATCCTCCGGAATTCGCCAGCCCGCCCGCGTGAGCATCGCGTGCAACGGCCCGCCGCCGAGATTGATGATCACATCGGGTTTCTCGCGCTTCAACCAGCGCTCCATCTGCGGCATCGCCGCCTCGTTCCAATCGTCCACAAACACCGGATCGACCAATTCCAGGTCCGCCATCATCTCGCCCGCCACCAGATAACCCGCCTGCCACCGTCCTTGGAAGCGGTGCCGGTGCACTTGCCGCAACGCCAAGCCCGGCCGCCGGTAGCCCCGCCGGTAACACTCGCGCACCGCCAGCAGACTCGAAAAATAGTGGTCGTTGCACACCGTCGTGATCGTCAGCGCCGGCAGCGGCACGCTGATACTCACCGACGCAAAATACTCCCAGCGTAGCGCAGGCGGCAGATCGCCTTCCGCGAGCGGGCTGATCACCAATCCTTGGATACCGCGCGCATGCAGCATTTCTGAAAACCGCTCGTTCGACATCTTGTCGCGGTGCAACCAAAACTCCTGCGCCCGGTAGCCGCGCAGCGTCGCCCGCTCTAGCGCCCCTTCGCGCATCTGCCGGATCGTCAGCGACTGGTGGTTGCGCCAGCCATCGGCCGTCCGCTGCGCGCACACGAGCGCGAGCGCCGGCTTGTCCTTCAACGGCTTTCCCTGCCGTCGCAGCCGCATCAGCGTCGAGACGTAGGGGTTCGGCTGATAGCCCAACTTCTTGGCGATTTCCTGGATGCGCTCCCTCGTCACGGCAGGTATGCGCGGATTGTTTGCGAGGCTCATCGAGACCGTCGCCTGCGTGACGCCCGCCTGCGTGGCGATCGACTTCATGGTAACTCCGGTGCTCATCGCTTAAGGATGTAAGCAAGACGGAGCTTTTGTCACGGCATCGCAAACGAAATTCTCGACTGGTCCGACCTTACCCGGCTCACTCCCCGCCCCTCACCCCCTGCCTCTTCCCGGCAGACCCCAGTTTGTTACCACCAACCCTGCCCTTGCATCGACCCATGAACCCACCCGTCCCCACCTCATCAGCCCGCGCGGTGCTGCTCCTGCTACTCGCAGCCGGCACCGCCCTCCACGCCCAAACCGCGCCCGCCGCCTCCTCCGAGAAAAAATCGGAAGATGTCATTTCGCTCTCGGAATTTTCCGTCACTGCCGAATCCAACCGCGGCTATATCGCTTCCGAAACCATGACCGGCAGCCGCGTGAAAACCCAGATCGCCGACCTCCCCTACACGGTCAACGTCCTCACCAGCGAGTTCTTCGAAGACTTCGGCATCTTCGAACTCTCCGACAACATCACACAGATCGGCGGATTCACCGGCCTCGACGTCGGCGGCGGCTTCAACCTCCGCGGCTTCGGCTCCACTTCCCAGCTTCGCGACGGCTTCTTCCGCCTCGGCCGCTACGGCTCCAGCAACGTCGACCGCATGGAGATCATCAAAGGGTCCAACGCCGCCATCTACGGCCGCACCTCGCCCGGCGGCATGTTGAACATGGTGTCCAAGCAACCCAGATCCCGCGAAAGCCAGCGCCTCTCGTTCAACTACGGCGACGAAGGCACCCAACGCGTGACCATGGAAACCACCGGACCGGTTTACCGCGGCTCGCTCGGCAAGACCGCGTATATCCTGACCGGCAGTCACTACCAAAAAGAGTTCGACATGGAATACGCGCGCAACCGCAACCAAGAGTATTACCTCGCGCTCAGCCATGACTTCAGGGACGGCTCCAACCTCTTCCTCTCGCTCGAATACTTCCTCCAGATTCGTCACTCGCCCAACAGCGCCGCGCCGCTCATCACCGATCTGAAAGGCACCGCCAGCAACCTCGACGACGAGGCCATCGGCTACGCGAAGAATCTCGCCGCCTACAACGCCTTCGGCCCCGTCAGCCAACTCGACCGCGGCAACACCGGCATCAACGCCGTCTACGACAAGAAACTCACCGACGTCTGGAGCACCCGCATCGCGGCCAACCGCTACTGGGCCCGCCGCTGGGATTTTAACCAGAACACCGGCTGGGGTGCCTTTAACATCAATCCCGCCCCCGCTGCCAACGGCACCCTCCCCGCCATCACCACCGCCCGCGGCGCCACGCCCAACACCACCCGCATCATCGAAGACGGCGGCGGTTTCCAAGGCGATATGCTCGCCCACTACTGGACCAATAACAAAACCCTCGAACACCGCACCCTCGTCACGCTCGACATCAACGACTACTACCGCTGGGACCCGTCCCTCAACTACGCCGGTGCCACCAATCCCGATCTCGTCGCCTGGAACGCCGTGCGCACCGTCACCCTCGACCGCAACACGCTCGCTCCGGCCGGCCCCATTTCCTACTTCCTCAAACCGCTCGACCCCACGATCGGCGTAAAGACCCGCCACCAAAAACGCCGCACCACCGTGATCGGCGGCCTCTTCCGCCAGCAGACCTCGTTCTTCAACGGTCGCCTGCTCACGTTCGCCGGTGTCCGCTTCGACAACACTCGCTTCCGCGACCGCGACTACATCGGTTTCGCCGGCTACGTCCCCGGCACGATGATCGACAAGACCGTGAACTTCACGAAGCCCAACCTCGGTTTTAACTACAAGGTCACCCCCGGCTTCCGCGTCTACGCCAGCTACAGCGAGAGCTACTTCGTTTCCCAAAACGACAACGCCCAGACCCACTTCGATCCCACCTTCAAATCCGAAGTCGCGAACGGCTACGACTACGGCTTCAAAGGCGCGCTCTTCAACGAACGCCTCAACTACACCGTCAGCGGCTACTACGCTATCCGCAACAACGTCAGCGTCACCGAAATCGAAGAGACGCCCCTCGGCTCCGGCAACTTTGTGCAGATCGCCCGCCGCGACGGCGATCAACTCGTCCGCGGTTACGAAATCGATATCAACTGGCGCGTCACCGACGAAGTCTCTGTCGGCGGCAGTTGGGGCCACATCTACTCGATCTACACGGATTTCGGCTCCGCCTTCCCGCTCGCCGTCGGCCGCCGCGTCAACGGCATCTCGCCCCAAAACGGCAGCGCCTACGTGAAGTGGGCCGCCTCCTCGGGCAGCTCCTTCAAAGGCTTCTCGGCCAACCTCGGCGTCACCTACGTCGCTTCGACCCCGACCGAAGCCCCCAACGCCGGCGACACCTACGCGACCCTCGCCAACGGCACCCGCGTCGTCACGCGCTCGACGAACCAATGGCGCCTGCGCGTCCCCTCGTTCAACCTCTGGAGCATCGGACTGCGCTACAAACTCCCGACCCGCAGCGCCCTCGACCACACCGTCGCGCTCAACATCAACAATCTCTTCGACCGCGAATACCTCCGCGCCAACCGCCTCATCGGCGAACCGCGCGCGATCTTCCTCACCTACACCGTGAATCGCACCGGCCCGCGCCGCTAAACGCCTCGCACGCTGGTCCTGCCTCAAGCCCGTCGAAAACAATCGACGGGCTTTTTCGTGCCCACCCGCGCCCACACCCGGCCCGAAAAGGATCCATGTTCTGGCCTGGAGATGCTGGGGACGCGACGCCCCCCGTCGCGTTGCTCGCCACGCTCTGTCCCGGATGCGCCCCGGCTCCGCATTTCCAAAACAAAAGATCCTCCCGCGCCCGCCACCGAAAACATCCACGGAAACGGCCTTGACCACCGCCGCGTCCGGCGCACCGTGTCCCCTCCACACTTCCTTGCCTGATGGTGTAATGGTAGCACAGGTGACTTTGACTCACCCAGTCATGGTTCGAATCCATGTCGGGCAGCCAGTTGGGCCGCAGTTGGTTAGGTAACGCGGCAGCAGATTGGCAGCAGATTGAAGGGAGGGCGGCATGACCGCTCGCCCCCTCGCTTTCATGGGGATGGCCGACGAGCGCACGGTGCGCGTGTGCGCCTACTGCCCGGATAAGGCAACGGCTGATGCCCAGGCGCTTGCCGCGGGGTGGCGCATCACGCACGGGATTTGCCCGGCGTGTGAGCCGGCGCTGCTCGCGCAGGTGGCGGCCTTGCCTGATCTGGCCACGCACGGCGCGTTTGTCGCCCTGAGTGTGGTCGCGGAGGTCTGCGGGCTGAGCGAGGGCACGTTGGCCAAGCAATGGCCGCGCGATATGCGGATCGGGCGCGATTGGCGCCGGTCGGGCGAGGCGATCGAGGTCGCCGAGCATGCGCTGAGCTATGTGGTCGCGGCGCTGGCCACGGGCGGCGAGCCGGAGGCCGCGCGACGCCTCATGAATTGGGTGATCCCCTCGGGGACACCTGCACACCTAACCGCGGGGTGCGAGGCCCCGGCGAGCAGCACAGGGAATCGCGCCGCTCTCCGGACAAGCCTCGCGCCTGCGCGGGAATCTCTCGGCACTCCGCCGCGGGGCAATTGGCAACACTGCTGGGAGGAAAAAAACTCATGATGCTCGCTGCTCAATTCTGTTTCGGTCTCGCCGCGATGTGTGCCGCCGCCGCGGTAGTGGGCCTGCTCGTGTTGCTCGTCGGTCTGTGGCGCGAGCGTCGCCGGCGCATCGCTGAGGAAAAGCGGTTCGCGATGGATCCGGTGCGGAGGTTTCGCCCATGAACGCCGCCGGCCCCTCGTCGCTGCTCAATAGCGTCCGCACGTGCGGACAGGGGGTGCGCCATGGCTAGGATCAACGGGCACGAGGAGCGGATGAACGCTGCGCTGGCCGTGGCCTACCAGCGCGACGGCCGCGAGGCCGTGGAGATGAACACGCCGATGACGATCGCGCAGCTCTTCGAGCAGGCGCCCGGCGATGGCGAGGAGGAGCTCAAGATGAAAGCCGAGACTGTGACGCGGCTGCTGCACTTCCTTTTCCAAGATGGCCAGCACCCGGGCTGCACGACGCGATTGCTCTATTTGCTGGCCCAACGCCTCGCTCCCGAACTCGTGCTCAACATGACCGGCGCCGAGCTGGCCGACATGCTGGGCGAGACGCGCGCCGCGTGGAGCGCGCGCAACAAGCGGATCTTCACGGGCTATCTCAAGGCCCGCGGCTCGAAGGCGGCGAAGGGCCGCCTGCAAAAATCTGATACGGCCAGCGCGAAGTATGCCCTCGCGGCGCGCGGCAACACCAACCGCCGGGGCAAATTCAAACGAGCGGCCTAGCCGCAAATCCCAATGAAAAAGAGCGAACAAAATCAGTCGGTGATCGCGTGGCATTTTCTGCCCGCTGACATGAAAACACGCTACTCCGGTGAGACTGTCACTGTGGGCGGTGTGCTCAAAGCCAAGGGCACCCTCGAACTCTGCGCGAACGGCATGCATGCGAGCCGCCGGGTAATGGACGCCCTGCGCTACGCTCCCGGCTGGGTGGTGTGCCGTGTCGAGGTGAGCGGTCAAATCCTCGAAGACGCGGACAAGATCTGCGGCCGTGCGAGGAAGGTGCTCGCCATGGCGGATGCGCGCGTGGTCCTCCTGAATTTCATTGCCGATGTTGCCGAGCGTGCGTTGAGCCGGGTGAAGGCGCCGGATGCGCGGAGCGTCGCTGCGGTGCAGGCGGTTCGAGACTATGCCGGCGCGAAAATCGGAGCAGCGGAGCTGCGAGATTTTCGCGCCGCGGCTTGGAACGCACGTTCCGCCGACGCCGCCGCCGCCGCCTACGCCGACGCCGCCGCCGCCGCCTACGCCGCCGCCTACGACGCCGCCGACGCCGCCTACGACGCCGCCGACGCCGCCTACGACGCCGCCGCCGCCTACGACGCCGCCGCCGCCGCCTACGCCGACGCCGCCGCCGCCGCCTACGCCTACGCCTACGCCGCCGACGCCGCCTACGACGCCGCCGCCGCCGCCTACGCCTACGACGCCGCCGCCGCCGCCTACGCCTACGCCGCCGCCGCCGCCGCCGCCGACGCCTACGCCTACGCCGCCGCCGCTGGCACCCCTTTCCGTGATCGCGTGGCCATCAGGGAGAAGGCGCGCGCGGACGAGCGCGCGTGGCAGGAGCAGGAGCTTTCCAAGCGCCTGCTGGCTCTCCTCAAGATCGAAGCCTGAGCCATGCCCTCCATCAACTATGTGGTCGGCGATGCCACCCGGCCCGCCGGTCCCGGGAAAAAGATCATCGCGCACTGCTGCAACAATGTCGGCGCCTGGGGCGCCGGCTTTGTCATCGCGCTGTCGCGCCGCTGGCCGCAGCCCGAGGCGTGTTATCACGAATGGTCGCGGCAGTCTCGCCGCGGATTCCTTCCGCTGGGCGAGGTGCAATTCGTAGATGTCGCCCCTGAAATCTGCGTTGCGAATATCATCGGGCAGACGCTCGGCGGCTACGGCGATGGGCCGCCGGTTTGCTATCCCTCGCTCGGCCGAGGTCTCGCCCTCGTGGGCATCGAGGCCGTCCAGCGCGGCGCTTCCGTGCATGCGCCTCGGCTGGGCTGCGGCCTGGCCGGAGGCAGTTGGGAAACCGTCAGCACTCTTCTCGAGCGCGAGCTCATCGCGCGAGGTATCAGCGTCACCATCTACGATCTAAAATCACCATGAACACGACAGCACCCGCCATCCGTCCCAACGTCCTCCCGGTCTCCGCCATCGAGCGGAGTCCGACCAATCCGCGCGAGCATTTCGACGCGGAGAAAGAAAAGCAGCTCGCCGAGACGCTGCGCCAACCTCCCGCCGGCGTGGGCTTCCTGCAAAACCTGCTCGTGCGGCCGTGGCCGGGCCGCGAGGGCGTGTTTGAGCTGGTCGACGGCGAGCGCCGCTGGCGCGCGGCCAAATCCATCGGCATCACGGAGGTGCCGGTGACGGTGCGCGCTCTCACGGATGGGGAAGTGATCGCGATTCAGCTGGTGGCCGGCGACAACGGCGAGCCGCTCTCCCCGCTCGAGGAAGGGAAAGGCTTCAAGACGGCGCTCGCGCTCAAGGACGACCAGGGCGCCCCGCTCTACACGCTCCGCTCGCTCGCCGAAAAGCTCGGCTGCGGCAAGACGCACATCGAGCAGCGGATCGATCTGCTGCGGCTGCCGAGCCATGTGCGCGAATGGGTGACGAGCGGCTCACTGGCGCCGCGCACGGCCAATCTGCTGGCCCGCATCCCGGATCCGGAGGCGCGCGAGAAGGCGATCAAAGATATCGTGTTTCCCAACCATCGCGAAGACCCGCTCCCCTTCAAAGAGGCGGAGGCGGTGATCCACGAGCGCTACATGGTCTCGCTGCGCAACGCGCCGTTTGACGTCGCTGACGCCACGCTCGATGGGCCGATGCATGACGAGGCAAACAAGCGCTCGATCCCCCTCGCCTGCGCCGCCTGTCCGCTGAAGACGGGCAACAACCCGGAGCGCTTCGGCGACGTGAAGGATAAAAACACCTGCACGAACCCCGGCTGCTACCGCGCGAAGTGCAACCTCGCCTGGGAGCGCGCGGCGGCGAAGGCGAAGGCGGCGGGGCAGCGCGTGCTGACCGATGAGGAGACGGCCGAGGTCTTCGAAAAGAATTCGCCAGTCGTGCAGATCGCGTTTTCCAGCCCCTACGTGGACGTGGATTCGAAGCCCAACTATCGGCACGTGCCGAATGAGATCGAAGACAAGAACCTGCCGACGTGGCGGGAGCTGATCGAGACGGCCAGCGAGAAGAAGGGCATCAAGGTGCCGGTGGTGCTGGCGCGCGATCGCCTCGGCAAGCAGTGGCAGCTCGTGCAGCTGACGCTCTGCATCGAAGCGGCGCGAGCGATCGGCGAGGACATGTTCAAGAAGACGCCGGTGAGCGAGAGCATGGGCGCAAAGGATCGCTTCGACCGCGACACCGTAAGATCAGCAGTGCGCGGCACGGACGACTTCGCGCAGAAGAAAAAGGCGGAGGCCGAAGCGACGAAGCTGCGCATGGCTGAGTGCATGGTGGGGCTCGATGCCCTTTACATCTACCTGCGAAACCAGCAGGTGTTTACCAACGGCACGTGGGGCAACTTGCTGCACACCGCGCTGCATCACGCGGGCAACGATGGCCAGGCGCTGATCGTGAAGTGGCTGAAGTTGAAAACCGGCGGCGGGGACTTCCAAGCCGCCGACGCGATCGAGGCATGGTTCAAAAAGGAGCTGCCGCACTTCGATCGCCGGAATGCTCACGCCATCGTGCCGCTGCTGCTGATCGCGCAGTCGCTGCGGTGGAATGGGCTCAAGTGCGAGGGCTTCCGCGAGCTGGCCGACAAGAGCAGCATCGATCTCACGGCGCTGCAGAAACAGGCGGCCACGCAGCTCGGCGCGAAGGAGAAGCCGGCGAAGGCCGCGAAGGGAAAGCCTGCAGCAGCGCCGGCGCCGACGGCGGCGGCCGCCGCAGAACCCACCCGCTTCGGGCTGACCGAGGGCCAATACCTCGCGGTGAAAACGCTGCTGATCGCGGGCAAGGATCACGCGAAGATCGCGGAGCAGCTCACGATCACCATCGGCCAGGTGGACGGCGTCGCGCAGCGCGAGAAGGTCGCGGCCAAAGTCGGGGCGAAAAAGCGCGCGGCCGGCAGCATCGCCGAGAAAGCAGTGCGCGGCTCGCTCAAGAAAACGCCGGCGCGGGCGGGAAAGAAAGGAGTCGTGAAGTGAGCAAATCACTCCGCACGCTCATCGAGTGGGCGCACTACACCGTAAACTTCTGGTGGGGCTGCACGAAGGTTTCGCCGGCGTGTGAGCATTGCTACGCCGAGGTGATCTCGAAGATCTTCGGCAAGGGGCGGGCCACGTGGGGCCGCCGCGGCCAGCGCTGGCTGCAATGGGAGGGAGCGACGAAGAAGCTCGCGAAGATCGTGCGCGCGGCGAAGCGCGAGGGCGTGCGGCCGCGGGTGTTTGTGAACTCGATGAGCGACACGTTTGAGGACAACGCGCTGCTCGATGTCACGCGGTGCATGGCGCTCGTCGCCCTGGCCGATACGCCCGAGGTGGACGTGCTGCTGCTCACGAAGCGTCCGGAGAACGTCCGCAAAATGGTGCCGCCGGCGTGGCTGGAGAATTGGCCGGCGCACATCTGGATTGGGACGACGGTGGAGAATCAAGCGACGGCAGATGAGCGCATCCCCGAGTTGCTGCGCGTGCCGGCAGCCGTGCGGTTTCTGTCGTGTGAGCCGCTGCTGGGGCCGGTCGATCTATCGCGCTGCTTAGGCCCGTGGCTGGGCTGCGCTCATTACCTCGCCGCTCCGACCGAGCAGGATCGCAAAGAGGGGCGCACCTCGTGCGCTCGCTACGAAAACGCCAGTGGCCAATGCCGCGCGGACTTCTGCGTGTTTGGCTACATCGGCGGGATTGATTGGGTGATCTGCGGCGGCGAGAGCGGCGGAGGCGCGCGGCCGATGCATCCCGACTGGGCGCGCTCGCTGCGTGATCAATGCGCGGCGGCAGGCGTGCCGTTCTTCTTCAAGCAGTGGGGCGAGTGGTTGCCGAGTTGCCAGTATCGCGCGGGCGACAAAGAGCGGCTGGTCGAGAAAGCGCAGCACTCGTTCGACGCGGGCAATCATGCGTGGCGGGTCGGTAAAAAAGCCGCTGGGCGCCTGCTCGATGGTGTCCAGCACAACGCCGTGCCGTCCGCCAACATCCGAAATCTGCCAGCCGCACAAAACCCATGACGCCCAAAAATCAAAAACGTGATCGTGTGCGGCTTGGCAGTAGAGAGTTGGTTCGGCTTTCCGCTGTGACGCTCACGAAAGCACAGGCCGAAGTCTTCTTCAATATGCTAGCCATGAATGCCACGGAGCCTACCGACGTGGACTACAAAGAGCAATCCGCCCTGCACGCTAAATTCACCAAAGCACGTAAGCCGAACAAGTGATTCTGCGAACCGCTTCGTATATCACCATGAACTCGACAGATGACATGAACCGCGTGCGATGGCTTCGCCTTACGCCGCAACAGCGCGAGAAGATCACCGTGCAGATCGAGGCCACGCGCGCCGCGGTGCGGGAGCGTAAGTGGGCGATGGCCACGGAGCGGTGCTATTGCGGCTGGGTGCGGCGCTATGGCCTCTGGCTCGCCCTGTGCCCGGCGGCGCGCAACGCGCTCGATGCCACGGCGCGGGTGACTGAATTCCGCCGGCAACTCGTGGCCGGTCCCTCGCCGCGCTCGGCGACCACGCTGAAGCAGGCGCTCAACGCGCTCGTGTTTTTCTACAAGGAAGTGCGCAAAGAGCCGCTCGGGCGGCTCGGCGAGATCCCGCAGCCGAAGCGTCCGCAGCGGCTGCCGCATGTGCTCACGCGGGAGCAAGTGCGCGATCTGATCGGTGCGGTCGTCGATTCGGGCGACTATCCGTATCGGCTCGTGTGCCGCCTGCTCTATCACACCGGCATGCGCATCGGCGATGTGCTCGATCTGCGCGTGCAGGATATCAACTGGGAGCAGGCCGAGCTCGTCCTCCGCGCCGGCAAGGGTGACAAGGATCGCGTCGTGCCGCTCCCGCGTTCGCTGCTGCCGGAGCTGCGGGCGCAGTTGGCTCGCGTCGAACTGCTGTGGAAACGCGATCAGATTGAGCGCATCCCGGTGGCGCTGCCTGATTCGGTTTACAACAAGTGCCCGCGCTACGGCCTGGCGTGGCCGTGGTTCTTCGTGTTTGCGGCGCCGGGCCGCTGTCGGCATCCGCGTCTCGGGCATGTGGTGCGTTTCCGGCTGCTCGATAAATCGCTGCAGGATGCGGTGCGCGACGCCGCGTCACGCGTGGGGCTGCTCGGAGTGGCTACGCCGCACCGTCTGCGCCATGCCTACGCCACGCACCTGCTCGAGAGCGGCGTCGATATCCGGGCGGTGCAGGATATCCTCGGCCACGTCGATGTGGCGACGACGATGATTTACACGCACCCGAGCACGCGCGGCGTGCATGTGCGGGCGAGCGTGGAAGCGCTGGCAATTGCATGACCGATATCGGCAAACCACCTTCGGAAAAGCAGGCGGGGTTCCTGCGCGTGTTCGGGCAGTCGGCGGCGACGGCTGCGGACGCGCACGAGAAGATCACGAAGATTCTCGATATGCCGATCACCGAGCAGGCGCGGCTGCGGATGGCGCAGATGCCGGCGGCGGTGTCGGGCTCGGGTGGGCACAATGCGACTTTCCACGTGGCGTGCATGCTGATGCACGGCTACGCGCTCACCCAGGCGGAGGCGTTGCCGCTGATGCACGAATTCAACCTGCGGTGTCAGCCGGCGTGGTCGGAGCGGGAGCTGCTCTACAAGCTCGGCTCGGCGGAGCGGACGGTGCACGACAGGCCGCGCGGGCACTTGATCACGGTGAACTCGGCGGCGCCGGCGCGATCGCACCACGCCAAGGCCGGCGCTGCGGGATCCACCGCGGAGGCGCCGAAGCCGGCGGCGGTCTACTCGCCGCGGAAGCTGGCGTGCGAGTTTGACGCGGCGAAGTTGAGCGCGATGGCGGCGAAGTGGCGCGACATCGTGAATGTGGAGTGGCTCTCGAATCGCTCGGCGTTTGACGTGTGCGAGATCGGGCCGCGGCGCTTCCTCGAAACGCTCTACCAGCCGGGCGAGCAGGTGTTGCTGTTCACGGTGTTCGAGAGTCAGGGGCAAGCGTTCTGGCCGAAGGACGAGGTGCCGGTGGCGGGGGAGAACGGCGTGTGGTATCTGGCGCAGCCGGTGAACGGCGAGTCGCTGCCGAACCCGCGCACGGGGAAGATGAGTCGGCGGAGCATGGAGAGCGTGACGGCGTTTCGCTATCTCGTGCTCGAGTCGGACCTCGCGGATGCGCGGGACTGGCTGGGGCTGCTCGTGCAGCTGGATTTGCGAATCGAGGCGATCTATACGTCGGGCGGAAAGTCGATCCATGCGATCGTGCGCGTGGACTGCAGCACGCATCGGGCATGGGAGGATTACGTGCGCGGGCTGATGCCGGTGCTCAACCTGCTCGGCATCGCGGGTGTCGACCCGAAGGCACTCACGAGCGTGCGCCTGACGCGCCTGCCGGGCTGTCTGCGGGCCGGGAAGCTGCAGAAGCTGCTCTACCTGCGGCCGCGCGCCGAGGTGCGGCCCATCTGCGAGCTGCCCGTGGTGCGCGATGCGGCGGGTCGCTGGCTCGCGCAGGCCAACCTCGTCTTCGACGGGCACGCGGACTCCACGAAGGAGCTGCGGCGCGCGCTGTGGTATTACGGGCCGGCGAACGCGTCGTGCCGGGTGGCGTGGAAGGAACTGGCGGCGGCGGAGGAGGCGAAGTGAAGATCGAATACAACCAGCCGATGACGGCACGATTTTGGGCGGCGGAGCTGTTTGTGCAGCTCCCGGCGGACGATGCGCTGCGCGTGCTAAGGCTCGAGCGTTACTGGACCAGGCCGGATGAGAACGTCGCCTTCGACCTATTTCACGGCTTCGAGGACGGCATCGAACATCGGCCGCGGCACGAGTTGCCGCGCCTGCTCAAATTCATGCGGCAGTGCGAGCTGACGATGGACCACTACCGGCCCGATCAACCGATCGTGAATTGACGCCAAACTAATTTCTCAATGAGCGACGACCAACAAGAGGCAGCAAACCGCAAGGCGCGTGAGATGGCAGGATCTGCCGTCGACGCGGGTTGCATCCCATTTCCCGACGGCAAGGGCGGAGGCCCGGGCGGCGAGGCGCCGAAGAAGCTCGCGACGTTTGTGCGGCTGCCGTGCGAGGGCTACCCGGACTCGCGTTTCCAGCAGGAGGTGGGCGCGATCCTGAATAAAAACGGAGTCTTTCGGCGCGATCGCTTGCCCGTGGTGATCAATCGCGAGACGTCGGCCGTGGAGCCGATGACGGCGAACCGCTTTCGCACCTATTGCGAAAAGCACATGATCCCGGCGAAGTTCTACTGGAACTCCAAGGCCAACGGCGGCGAGGGCGACTGGGACAAAGTGCCGAAGACGATGAACAAGGAGACGGCGGCGGCGTGTCTCGAAAGCGACTGGTTTATCGATCAGCAGCGCTCGATCCGGCGCGTGAACTTCGTGCCGATGCCCATCATCCGGAAGGACGGGCGGATCGAACTGCTGCCGTATGGCTACGATGCGGAGTCGCGGATCTTCACGGCGACGAGCGAAATCAAGCTCGTGCTCGACATGCCACTGCGCTCAACGCCAGGCGGGCCGCGCGCGGCTGTGGACGTGATCAACGATCTCGTGCGGGAGTTTCCCTTCGGCGACTATAAAGAGGACAACGCGGCGAATCGTGAGGCCGGCGTGGTGGGGCTCAGCCGGTCGAAGGCCGTGCACGTGGCGACGATGGTGAGCTTGTTTGCCAGCGGCCTCCTCGGCGAACTGGTGAACCGCCTGCACCCGTGCTACGTGGCGAACGCGCAACGGTCGGGCAAGACGCTCCTGGCGAAGACGGCGATCGTGCCGATCTTCGGGCCGGCGAAGGCGACGCCGAAGCCGGAGAGTGAAGACGATCTGCGGAAACGGTTGACGACGGCGGCGCAGGTGGGCTCGCCGTATCTGTTTCTCGACGACTTGGACGGGTTGCTGCGGAGTCAGTCGCTAAACGCCTTCATGACGGCGCCGACGTGGACGGACCGTGCGATGGGTTCGCACACTGAGCTCGTGGCGATGAAGGAGACCGTGGTCATCATCACGGGCAACAATCTGAGTCTCTCGACCGACATCGCGAACCGGACGTTGCGGTGCAATCTCTACACCGAGGAGTTCGACGCGCAGACGCGCACGATTCAGCGGGTAATCGATGAGGAGTATCTCGCGCGGCCAGTCGTGCGGGCGGAGATCCTGAGCGCGCTGTGGGCATTTATCCGCGAATGGGATCTGGCGGGGCGCCCGAGGGCGAAACGCGTGCTGAAGGGCTTCGAGCAGTGGTGCGAAGTCTTCGGCGGGATCGTGATCAACGCGGGCTTCGGCGATCCTATCGAGCCGCCGCCGACTGACGACTTCTCGGGTGACAACGAAGCATCCGACATGATGACGCTCGTGCAGGTGTTGGTCGGAGAGATGGAGCGCCTCTACGATGTGGCGGCCGGTCTCGCGGAAGGAAAGAAGCCGGAGACGATGAAAAAGAAGGAGTTCACCTTCGAGGAGCTCGTCGAAGCCGCCCAGGCAAACGACTGTTTCGGCTGGATGATGGAAGGCAACGTGAAGGAGAACGACGAGGGCGAGAAATACACTGTGCTCAACCAGCGCTCGAAGAGTGCGCTGGGGAAGATGTTCGCTGCAAAATACGGCGGGCGAAAATTCCGACTGAAGGACGGGCGGCTCGTGCAGTTCGGCAAGCGCGGCCGCAATCGGCATCGCAAATACAGCGTGGAGATTATCGACTGATGAGCGGCCTGCAGTAGCGCCAGAGTTGGCGCTGCGTGCCGGCGCCCGCACGTGCGGACGGGATCCGGTAGTGCTGCCATCAACGCTGCCGAGATGTCCTCGATCGCGCATCGCCGGCCGCGACGCTTGTCGACGCCGGCGAGTAGCGTCGCGCACGACGCTGCGAAAATAAGCCCCCCCCCCCCATACCCCCCGCTGGTCGTCGCGAACGACTTCCGCCGCGCGCACTGGTCGTCCCCTGCTGCCGCGGCTGCGGCCCAACGTCGGACGGGGCTGCCTATACCCTCGGACGTGCAACCTTACCCCGGGCAGGCCGCGGCCGTGCCGTTTCCACCCGCTTCTCGCCATCGGCTCCCTCGCGCTCCCATCGATCAGGACGTCTCACCTCTACCCCTATGCCTCTACCTTGTCGGACGTGTTCCCTTCTATCTCTTTGTTTATTGTTGGCTTACATTGAAAGGGGTAAGGTGGGTATATGGGAATACGGTCGCTGTAGGTTATTCGAAGGAGGAGGAGTGCCATTGCGCGACTGTCGGCACCAACCCACCGCAACCGGCACGCTAGGTGACCCGTCGAAGGAATCTTTTTGCACTCCCTGCGCCTGCGTAGGGTAGCAGCGTCTCCTGCCCTGTTTCTACGGGCGCAGCGAGAAAAGCCCTTGGCACTTTGACACGCGGCGGGGCATGTGTCCGACACCGCGCAACTCACCGCCGAGCAGTTGGCCGCCGGCCGCGAAAAGCGGCGCGGGCGGCTGTTCGAAAAGCATTGCGACGGCGCCAGGCTCACCGCCGACGAACGCGCGGAGATCTCGGACTTGATCGGTGCTGCGGAGAAGTCGGCGCGGGCGAACCAACTCGAACTAGAGCCATCGCCGACTTCGAAAATCAACAAGCGCACCGGTCTGGCTCACCCAATCGCGCACTATGCGGCGCAGCTCGACGTCGGCCTGCGCACCGTAAAACGCTGGCTTGCCGTCGGGGTGAAGGCTCGCGACGCCTGCCCGCTCGACGATCTCCCGCAGTTCGGCGAGTGGTGGAAGCGCGTGAATCCCGGCCGCGCGCCGGATAGTCGTGTGGCCGTCTCGATTGAGAAAGCGATCAAGGCCAACGCGTCCACGGGCACTGCCGCTGGGGAGCGGGGGGCACACGTGGAAAATCGCGAGCAGTTACTCGACGGAGCATCGAAGGAGGGAGCGCCGCCGGCCGGGGCGGCAAAGCCGCTCGCCGTCGAGCCGTCGAAGCCTCTGCTCGCGCTCGGCGATGTCGCCGGCATCACGTTTGAGCAGGATCTCTCGCGCGCCGCGCGCATCCACGCCGCCAACATGGAGCTGCTCGAACGTGCGTTTGCCTCCGGCTCGCACGTCGAGCTCGACGATCGGCAGCGGAAGGCGGAGCGCTCCCAGCGCATGCTGCACGTCGCGCAGACGGCCTTCGACGAGCACCTCAAACAGCGCGGCGATCTCCTCCCGCGCGAGGAGGTGAAACGCGAGTTGCTCCGTGTGCACACGGCGATGGCGCAGTCGCTCGTCGGCGTGTTTGTGCAGGTCGGCGTCGCGCGCGAACGTGCCATCGCGATTTGTGATTCGTGGTATGGCCACCTGCGCCAGTCGCGCTTTGCCACCGCGACCGCACCCGAGCTACGACCCGCGGCCGCGACCGCTGCCTAATGTCTGCGGTCGATACGCTCGCCGCGCCCGACGCTGTCCGCACGTGCGGACAAGCGTCCGCCTATGCCGCGTGGCTCGTTGACGAAATCTTTCTCAACGCCTACCGCCCCATCGTCCCCGACAAGAACGTCTGGCAGTGGGCCGACGCCGACAATGTCTACCTCGACATCAAGGCCGCGCCCGTCCCCGGGTTCTACCGCTCCGCGAAGACCGCTCACGTCCGCGAGTTCATGGAGACGTTCACCGACGCCTATTGGCGCGAGGATCTCGTGATGAAGTGCTCGCGCTCTGGCTTCACCGAAGGCGCGCTCAACATCATTCGCTTCATGCCGCGCCACGCGCCCGGCCACGCGCTCTTCGCCATCGATTCCGACAAGCAGGCCAAGTCCGTATCGAAACAACGCCTACAGCCCACGCTCGCCACGGCGGCCGGCGAGGAGTTCCCCGAGGATCCCGACGATAACGGCATCTACACGATGTTCCTGCGCAACATGACGGTCTACATGACCGGCAGCTACAGCGCCGGCATCTTCCGCGAAAAGTGGCTCCGCGTCGCCATCCTCGATGAGTGCGAAGTCGTCAGCGAGATCGACGAGGAAGGCAGCACCCTCGATCTTGCCGAGTCGCGCCTGAAGACCGAGGTCGGCGACGGAAAACTCTTCGCGATGTCCAAGCCGAAGAAGAAGGGCACCGCCTTCCACAAGCGGTGGTGCACCGGCACCCGCTCCGTCCGCCTCGTGCCCTGCCCCCACTGCGGCACGTTTCAAGAGCTCACCTTCTTCGGCCAGTCCGCGACCGATTACATGCGGCCCGATCAGAAGCCCGGCGAACCGCCCCCCGCCGACTACCCGCTCGCGCAACGCCTCGGCCGCGTGCGCTTCGATCACTGCCGCGAACTCATCCCCCACACCCGCCCCGACGGCACCGTCGAACATCTCCCCGGCCGCTGGGACAAGGAGGCGCTCCGCCGCGATACCTACTACGAATGCGTCAACGGCTGCCGCATCGATTTCGATGCGCCCTTCACCGCTGCTCACCTCGCCGATCCCATCGCCGGCCCCTCCTTCTGCGCCGAGGTGCGGACACGCCTCGCCGATGGCGAACAGCTCCGCGTGAAGCATGCCATGATGCTCAGCGGCCGCTGGCTCGCCACCAATCCCCGGCCCCACCCCCGCCGCCGCTCGCGCCACATCTCCGACCTGTATTCACTCTACGACGACCTCTCGCTCCCCGAGCTCGCCCTCATGTGGATCGGCTGCCAAGGCGATGCCGTCGCCCTCGCGCATTTCTTCAACAACAACCTCGGCCTTACCTTTACGCCCAAGGCCGCCACGATCGACGAAGCCCTCGTGCTTGAGTGCCGCTCCGACTACGCGCGCGGCACCTGCCCCTTCACCCCCGACCTCGTCCTCCTCGACTTCGATACCCAGCAGTTTCACTACGCCGCCATCGTCACCGCGTGGCTCGTCGACGGCACCTGCGCCGTCATCGATTGGTTCGATGCCATTAACGACGACGACATCGTCGCGCGCTTCTCCGCCGCCATCCCCGGCGCCCCGCACCGCATCCACCCCCAGCCCGGTATCACCGGCCCCATCACACCCGTCACCCCCCAATACGGCCTCGGCGACGCCGCCGGCTGCAAAGGCCGCACCGCCGATGTCTACGACCTCAGCCTCAAACTCCCCGGCAAGCTCTACGCCTCCTTCGGCCGCGGTGGCCTCCAGATCACCACGCCCATCGCATCGCGCTCCGTCGAGTGGCGCATGCGCGATCTGCCCATCTACCTCTTCTCCGACGACACCTTCAAAAACAAACTCTACGTCGACCGCATCTCGCGCATCAAAGAGATCAAGACCGCGCAGGCCGCCGGCAAAGATCCCGTGCTCTTCAACCTCCCGCCGCGCCTCTACCTCCCGCGCGATGCCGACGGCAAACTCACCAGCGAACTCAGCGGCGAACGCCAGCTCCCCGACCTCTCGTGGCAAGATCCCGCGCCCGGCCCGAATCACCTGGGCGACGCTCTGAAGAACGCCCTCGTGCAGTTCGAGTTCCTCCTCCCTCGCCTCCAGGCGAGCAAAGCCGCCGAAGCCAAAGCCAAGGCAGCGGCCGCCAACGCCACCCCCGGCGCGGCGTAACCTTCCGCGAGTGAGCCTGCCATTTTTCCCGATGAAAACTTCATACGAAATCCGAAACCCCAGACTCACCGGCGTCTTCATCAGCTTCGACACGGAGTTTGAGGCGATGCGCTACTGGCGCGAAAACGTCGAGCACGTGCCAGACACCAACCTGATTCACGGCGCCGTCGTCGTGCGGCACTCATGGGAGCCGAAATCCGAAGCCGAGACCGCGAGGCTCAACTGGCTCCTCGGCCCCGGAAGCATCGCCGCACTCAACGCAGAATGTGAACGTGCTCCCGCGCTCTACGAAAACCCGGAGACGTGGCTGGATGCTGCGCGCACCGCAATCGACATTTGCCGGAAATCTCCGCCAGACACGGCGACCGTGATCTGGCCGAAACCCTGATTCAGCGATCGCCCAACGCCGCCCCCGGCGCGGCGAGCAGCTAGCTTTGACTCCCATGCGCTCTGCATGAGCGTCGCCCTTCTTCTGTTTTTCCTTTTCCCCTTCGTGCTCGTCATCTGGGCGCAGCGTCGGCTCACGCGAGCTTACGCCCGGGCCGCCGCCGTCGGTTCCCGCAACGGCTGCACCGGGCACGCCGCCGTGCAGATGATCCTCCGCGCCGCCCGGATCCGCGATGTCGAGCTGGTCGTCGTCGGCGGCACGCTCACCGACTACTACGATCCAAACCGCCGCCGCTTGGCGCTCTCGCTCGCGAACTATCGCGGCGCGCACCTGGCCGCCCTCGCCATCGCGGCGCACGAGGCCGGCCACGCCATCCAGCAGCGCCTCGGTTCCGGGCTCATCGATTTCCGGCAAGTCATCGCCGTCGTCGCGCAGGTCGGCGCTCCGCTCGGCTACGTCCTCGCCGCCTGCGGTTTTGTCGGCGACTCCATGCCGCTCGTGTTGGCCGGCGCCACCACGCTCGGCGTCGTCGCCGCTATTCAGCTCTACACCCTCCCCATCGAGCTCGATGCCTCGCGGCGCGCGATGGCGGCGCTGCTGCAGCTCGGCATCATCTCACGCGCCGAGCTGCCCGCGGTGCGCTCCCTCCTCAGCGCCGCCCTCGTCGTCTACCTCGCGTCGCTCGTTTCATTCGTCGCGCCGCTCGTCGATCTGTTCGTCCGCTGCTTTGACTCGCGCCGCTCGGCGTATGCCCAACTCCAAACAAGGTGAGCACGTCATGCGTGCCAAACTCAAGTGCAGCCGTATCGAGCCCATCGGGAATCCGGTGGTCGCCGAGACCCAGCACTTCCACGCCGTCTGCAAAGATGGCGCCTATCCCGACGACGGGTCCGATGAAGATAACTCCTACGCGCGCTGGTCCCCCTTGGCCGACTTGCGCATCCACGTCGCCAACCCCGCCCTCTTCGGCAAGCTGAAGGAAGGCGACGTCTTCTACCTCGACTTCCACCGCGCCGTGCCCGTCGACGCGCCAACCGGCTGATCTTTCCCCGCACATCCGGTTTCATCTCGCTGCTGCGGTCGGGCCGCCCGGCGGGTGTGCGGGAAGACTGCCTCGGATCAGGGAGGCAAACCCGGGCGGATATTTGGGGACCGGCGCGCGCCCGTAACGCAACCGCAGCAGCGTGCACCCTTTGACACTCCGCGCGCGAGTGTAGTCAGTTCTTGGTTTGCTTGCTGTTGGTCACAGTCGGCCGCGGGTGTCGCTCCCCGCGGCCGTTCTGTTTCCGGCCCCGGACTTTGACACACGCCGACAGCCGTGGCCACCGACCCGAATCTCCTCCGCGCGCTCAAGTCCAATCTCCGCCGCCGCTACGCGTCCGATCTGGCCGGACTGAAGCGCGAGTCCGACCGCGTCTTCGCCCTCACCACCGAGGCCGTCACGATCACCTCGCACAATTTCACCGATGGCGGCTCCTCCGGCGAGATCACCTGCCCCCGCGGCCTCTACCTTGCGGCCCTCGAAGACATCATCGCCGAACTCGATACCACGGCCCCGCGCCCCTCGATCGCCGCCGTCGCCTACTTCCGCGCATGAGCACGCCGCTTCTCGATCAATTCGGCCGCCCCGCGCAGTGGATCGCCACCACGCCGGCCAATAGCCGCTTCAAGACCACCGAAGACGACCGCTACCGCCTCGCGCGGCCGAAGCTCTTCGACGACATGGCGCGCCTCCTCGGCCGCGAGCGCTACAAGGCCCTCATCAGCGATTCGCGCTGGATCGCCGAAGCCTTCCCCCTCGTGCAGGAAGCCGTGCAACAGAAGACCGAATACGTCGGCGCCGCCGGCTGGCTCCCCGAGTTCACCGGCACGGATCGTGCCTACGGCGAGCGCGCCACCCGCATCCTCCACGATGCCCTCACCATCTCGGATCTGCGCGGCGACCTCTTCGATTGGGATGATCAGTGGGAGATCGCCGGTCGCCTCTGGGATATCGACGGCGGCTCCTTCCAGGCCTTCACGCAAACGCCGGAGAGCGACTTCCCCCAGCTGCAGAATATCGAGGCCCACCGCATCGGCCAGCGCGGCTCCGCCCTCGTCGTCGGCCCCACCGATGCGTATACCTACATCGAGGATACCGACGGCAAATTCCGGAAAGTGTGGGGCGCCTTCGCCGGCCGCCTGATTCTCAACGGCATCATCTACGATGGCGGCGGTCGCGAGCTGGCCTACCGCGTCCTCGGCAAAGATGCCTCCGAAGATCGCGACATCGCCGCGCGCGATATGATGCACGTCTGCCACCCGCGCTGGTATAGCGAGGGCCGCCCCGCGCCATCGATCGCGTATGCCGTGCTCGACTGGTATGATGTGAAAGAGACCCGCGAGTTCGAGCGCCTCGCCCAAAAGGTAAACAGCGCCCTCACCCTCATCGAGTCCAACGAGACCGGCGAAGCCCCCACCATCCCTCCGATGGGCGGCTCCGTCACCGCGCCCAAGACCACCGGCGAACCGCAAGAGCAGACGCTCTTCGGCGGCCTCGTGCGCTACATCAAAAACGGCGGCAACCTGAAAGCCCACGAGAGCAGCCGCCCCTCCGATGGCTGGCAGAAGTTCGACCGCACCATCGTCGCCGGCGCCTTCTACGGCATGGGCTGGCGTATCGAGATGATGGATCTCTCCCTCCTCGGCGGCGCCGGCGTCCGCGGCTTTCAGGATAATATCAACATGAAGATCTTCGCGCGCCACAAACGCCTCAAGCGCTTCGCCACCCGCGCCATCAAGCGCACCATGGGCCGCCTGATCCTCCGCCGCGATATCGAGGAGCACCCTGAATGGGATCGCTGGGAGATTCCGCAGCCCCCCGAGTTCAACGTCGATGCCGGCCGCGCGATGCAGCAAGACCGCGACAACGTCCGCTTCGGCGTCGACTCCACGCCCGATGTGATTCGCCGCAGCATGGGCGTAAACTATGAGAGCGTCCTCCGCAAAGAAGCCGAGTATGTGAAGCGGAAGAAGGAGATCGCCGCGGAGTTCGGCCTGCAGCCCGACGAACTTGGCACGAAACTCAAAACCGGTGACAGCGGCGATGCCGTTGCCGTGCTCAGCCCCGACAGCGCTCCCGGCGCCCAACCCGCCCCCGCCAAGCAAGACGACAAATAAAATTTTTCTCACATGCGCTATCCTCACATCCTCTCCGCCATCCGTTCCGCCAAGTGGGCGGTTCGCCCCGCCACGCTTCAGGCCATTCGCGACGTGCTCTCGGCCCGCCTCCTCGTCGAGCGCGGGGATGGCGCGCCGTCTGTCTCGGCCGGTCGCCTCGTCAGCACCACCGAGTTTCGCACCCGCGATTTGCCCCGTGCGATTTCGAAGCACAGCGCGTCGACGGTTTCCTTTGCCGCCGCCCGGCCCACGCAGGTCGCCGTCGTCCCGGTCTGCGGCATCATCGGCAAGCGGCTCTCCGAGTTCGAGATGATGTGCGGCGGCTGCGATCTCGATGAGGTGGAGCAAAACCTCGCGGAAGCCATGAACGATCCGAGCGTCGCCTCGATCGTCATGCACATCGATTCGCCTGGCGGCGTGGTGACTGGCGTCCCCGAGCTCGCTGCCAAGATCCGCGCATGGTCCGCGGTCAAGCCGATCTACGCCTACAGCGATACCCTCTGCGCCTCCGCCGCCTACTGGATCGCCTCCGCCTGCAGTGGCATCTTCTGCGCGCCCACGGCCGACATCGGCAGCATCGGCGTTTATATGGCGCTGGTCGACGAGTCGGAGAATTGGAAGCAGGAGGGCTACAAACTTGTCCTCATCAAAGCCGGCGCCCACAAAGCCGACGGCATCACGGGCGCCGCCGTATCCGACGAGGCCGTGCAACTCTGGCAGGCCGAGTGCGACACCATCTACCGCATGTTCACCGGCGATGTGCGGGCGTCCCGTCCCGGTGTCGCCGATAGCGCGATGCAGGGCCAGTGCTTCATGGGAGCCGGCGCACAGGCCGCCCTCCTCGTCGATGGCATCCAGCCCGATCTCAACAGCCTCGTCGCGCAGATTCTCGCGGCCTGATCGCCGCGCAATTTGACACGCGTTCACCCGCATCGCCCACGGTTACCCGAACTCATGAACATCTTCACCGCCACTCGTCACCTCGCCTTCGTCGGCAAGCTTTTCGCTGCCGCCAAACTTAACCTCGATGAGTTCATCGACGCCGGTGATGAGACTGCCCTTCAGGCCGCACTCGAGGCCCGCGGCACCGCCGCTCCCTCTTCGCCGGTTGCCGTCACGATCGACGCCGGTGCCGTCGATGCCGCCATCGTCGCTGCGCTCAAAGGCGCTGGAGTCGAAGTGAAAGAAGGCGGCACCGCTGTCGATGCGCTGAAGAGCGTGCTCGCCGCGAAGGATGCGCAACTGGTCGCCCTCACCGCCGGCCTCGGCAAATCCGGCATCGTCGTCAAAGCCGCCGATGAGAAGAAAGGCGTGCAGGAATCCGACGTCACCGCCGCCGTCGACAATCGTATCTCCCTCAAGGCCGCCGAACTCAACGGCCGCCTCGGCACCCCGCCCGTCGCTCCCGCGCTCAATAACAATCCCGCCGCCGCACCGCGGGCCGATAAGAACGAGCTCAAGGGCCTCGCCAAAGTGCAGGCCGCCTTCGCCGCCGAGACTGCCGCCAAGCATCGCCGCAACTGATTCGTCCCGTCCCGTTCAACCACGCTCCTCCACCACCTCCGTTTTTCCCATGCGCTCGTTCCTCACCTCCCGGTTCTACGCCCGCCTCGTGCTGGCGCTCGCCCTCCTCGTCGCCTGCTTCGGCTCTCCGCTGGCCGGCGTCTCCACTGCCCTCATCGCGGGTAGTGCCTCGCTGCTGGCCCACCCGCTCAACGTCTCCTTCGGTGCGAACGCGTATCCGAGGATGCTCGATGTCGCGAAGATCAACGGCAGCGATTCCGTCGTCGGCCTGATCGAGGAGAATTTGAACATCGCGCCCGAGATCACGATCTTCCCCGCGCGCACGATCAACGGCACCTCCTTCAAGACGTTGCTCCGCACCGCCCTCCCGACCACCCAGTTCCGCAATGCGAATGAAGGCGTCGAGACCACCAAGAGCACCTACGCCAACAAGCTCGTCGAGTGCTTCTATCTCGACGGCAAGATGGAGATCGATGTCGCCGTCGCCCAGGCCGACGACCAAGGCGAAGAGCACGCCAAGATGATCGAGGCCGATGGCCACGCCCAGGCCGCCCTCCTCCACCTCGGCAAACAAGTCTGGTATGGCACCGGCACCGGTGGCGATGCCAAGGGCTTCCCCGGCGCGAGCCAGCTCGTCGATTCCTCCTACGTCCTCGATGCCGGCGGCACTACGGCCGATACCGGCTCCTCGGTCTACGGCGTCCGCGTCGGCCCGAAACACGCCAGCATGATCTTCGGCCGCGATACCGTCCTCTCCCTCGGCGAGTGGACCAAGCAGCGCATCACGCGCAGCTCTAAGGAAATCACGGCCTACATCAACAGCCTCGAAGGCTGGCTCGGCATGCAGTGGATCAACAAGGATTCCGTCTGCCGCCTCAAAGATTGCACCGCCGATAGCGGCAAGACCTGCACGGATGCGAAGCTCGCCGAGCTCCTCAGCCAATTGAAGTGGGTGCCCGACTACTGGTTCATGACGCGCCGCTCCCGCTACCAGCTGCAGATCAGCCGCACGCCCACGAGCAATACCAGCGGCGAGTCTTCGACCCGCCCCATCGCGCCCCTCCCCACCGAGAGCAACGGTATCCCGATTGTGGTGACGGACTCGCTCCTCAACACCGAAGCCCTCACCGCCTAAGCCGCGCGCCTCGCCACCCTCAGCCCTTCCGCCCATGCGCTCCCTCCTCCTCGCCTCCCTCGTCTCGCTCTTCCGCTTCAACGGCCGGCTCTATGCCAACGAGTTTGCCCGCAATATCAAAGACGCCGCGCTCTCCGTCACGCGTGCGCTCCCCACGGCCGATGGCACCGTCACCAGCTCCGATATCGACCTCGGCGCCGTGGCCGGTGGCCTCTCGTTGGAAAACGTCGAGTTGTCCATCGAAGTCCCCGCCCTCAGCGCCGTGCTGCTCCCCAGTGCGGATACGCTCACGATCACCGTGCAGGGCGGTGCGGCCGCCACGCCCACCACCTCGCTCAACCTCGTGAAAGTCATCACCGGCACCGGCTCGACGATTGCCGCGCAGGAGCTGCGCTTCCGCCTGCCGTCGGATTGCCCCCGCTACATCAACGTCAAGTTCGTCGCCGCGGGCGGCACGGGCGATCAGAGCGGCGTCAGCGCCACGGTTGCGCTGCGCTTCTGAGCGGCGCCCGAGAAAAACATTCCCTGCGGCGGGATAAAGCCGCACCTCACCTCCCCGCGCCCGGTTTCGCTCCCGGTGCGCGGGGTTTTTCGTTTCCGGTGGTTCCGAGCAATTGACTCCGCCGCTACCCCATGAGCCTCACACCCGCCGCCGAGCCCCGCCGCCGTGGCCAGCACGGCGCGAATTACACCGCCCAACGCCGCCGCGATACCCACGAAACCCGCGTGCGCCTCCCCGGCACGATCAAGCAGCCCAGCTACACGCGTGCCCAGCTCGCGCGTGGCACCGATGATCAAGGCCGCTTCATCGGCCCCCGCGCCCTCGATCGCGCCGAGCGCTACTTTTGGGCCGATCCCTCCCGCCGCGATGCCCGCCCCCAGTGGGTCTCCTGAGCGGATCCCGCCGCGCCCGTCCTGACGCTGCTGCCGCCACCTTCCACTTAAACTTCTCCCTTCCACTCGCATGAGCGCAGGTTCCGAATTCTCCGCCGCCACCCGCCGCTTCGCCGCCCAGGCCGCGGGCGAGCGCCGCCACCTCAGCCCGGCCGAGATCCAGCGCCGCACCACGGCCGGCGTCGCGGTCGGTGGCCTCCTCACCGTCTTCCTTAGCGCCGTGCGCGTCGACCGCGAGCTCACCGATACCGGCTTCAAGCACGTGAAGAAAGCCGAGCTACGCGTCCCGAAGACCAGCGTGTGGACGCCCGTCACCGGCGAAGAATTCTACCGCGCCGAGACCGCGCAGCTCTTCCGCATCAACACCGCCACCGGCGCCGATAGCACCTTTGCCGCCGAGATCGTGTGCGAAGTCGTCGTGATTTCCGGGTAGCGCCTTCCCCGTAGCCGCACCGGTTACGGTGCGGTCCGGCGGTGTGGAATCGCTCCCGTAGCATTCCACCCCGCCTCCTGCTATCGTCGACGCGTGATCGACGAGACGCACATGCAGCACGGCACCACCTATCGCGGCCAGCGCCTCCGCGGATGGATCGTCACTGAAAAGCTCGACGGCATCCGCGCCTATTGGTGCGGCCAGTCACTCTGGACTCGTGGCGGCCATCCCATCGCCCTCCCGCGGCGCATTTCCCGCTGGCTGCCCCTCGGCACGCCCCTCGATGGCGAGCTGTATGCCGGCCCCGGCGGCCTCGATGCCGCGCGCAACTCTGCCCTTCACGGTCATTTCACGCCCGAGATCGCGCTGCACGTCTTCGATGCCCCGTCTGCGCCCGGCAATCAGCTCGCTCGCCTCGCCGCCGCGCGCACCCTCATTGCTCCGGATGCTCCTGGCGTCACCGTCGTTCCCGCCCAGCTCTGCGAGAGCGAGCGCCACGCCGCCCGGCTGCTCGGCGCCGTCCACGCGCGCGGCGGCGAAGGCATCATGCTCAGTCATCCCCGCGCCAGCTACGCCCCCGAGCGCACCCGCGATCTCGTGAAGCTGAAGCGCCCCTATTACGCCGCCTTCCTCGGCACTCGTTGACTTTGACTCCGCTGCGCAGGCATGGCCAGCAGCGGATTCACCGTCGACACTACCGACTTTGCGCGTTCCGTGCGCGCCCTCTCCGCGCGCACCAATAAATCGGTCGAACAAGTCCTCCTCGGTTCGGCGCGCAGCACGCTCTCGAATCGCAGCGGCACCGGCATGATTCAGATCATGCCGCCCAGCAGCGGCAAGATCTCCGCCGGCGATGCGCGCCGCCAAGGTGAAGCCGCCATCGACCGCGATCTCTCTGCGATCTTCGTCCCCAAAAAACTGCTGCATAAGCGCCGCGAACGCTGGCCCGACGTCGCCGGGATCCACGATGCCCGCTTCCGCAGCAGCTCGCGCTTCGGCAAGAAAATCACGCGCGGCCAGACGGCGCCCTATTATGTCGATGTGATCAAGCTCCGCGCCCTCCGCCGCCTCCTCTTCGCGCGCGTTGGCTGGATGGCCAGCTCGCTGATCAACGCCTGCCAGAAGCTCGCCGTGCGCGTGCCTGCGTGGATCGCGCGCCACGGTTCCGGCCGCGGCAATTGCGAAATCCAAATGCGCGGCCCCTCAAAGTATGTCGAGATCTCGGTAAACGTGGCCAATCGCGCTCCCGTCGCTGAAGTCGAACGCCGTTTCGTTTACGCCCTGGCTCGCGCTACCGAGCGCAACGATCGCAACTACTCCGATGCCGTGCAAAAAGCGGCCCGCGAATCCGGCTTCAAAACTTCGGCTTGATCGTCAGCGCCTCCCCGCCACGCTCGCGGCATGAGGTTCCTGCTCCTCTTTGCGTTGCTCTCACCTGCGCTTGCTCAACCCCTTCAGCGCAATTCTGTCGTGCTGAATGTCGCGGCGCAGCAGATCGTCCGCAGCGAATCGCAGTGGCAAACCTCGTGGGGAAGCTTTTCCCGCGATCTCCTCAATTCGCGCCTGCTCATCATCTCGCTCTACCAGCTCGGCGGCGGCGATTCGCTCGTGCAGGTGAAGTGGTATTTCATCGGCCGCGACTACGATAAACAGCAGCTCTTCATCTACGATTCTGGCGAGACCGAAGGCAATATCGCCCGAGGAGGGATCAAGCTCACTCCTTCTTCGAAGCAACTGATTTTAAACCGCGAGCAGACCACCACCTTCGGCCGCCGCACTACCGGGCAGCACCCGTGGGGATGGGCAGTCTTCGTCACTCAAAAAGGAAACCCCATTGCGGAGACGGCCAGCGTCCCCGAGCTCGTGAAGTGGACGCAAAACGTTCTTCTGAACGAGCCGCCCCCAGCGCCTAAAACGAAGCGCCCCGTGAAGTTCATCCCGCAAGCCCTCGGCCAGCCCAAGTAGTTGCCTTGCTCCGTGCCCTCTGTGGGCCGCGCTCCGGCTCGGCTCTGTGATCCCTTCCGTCTCTCCGCTCTCAGCTCTCCGCTCTCCGCCTTCGCGCCTTGTTTGACTCCGCCCCTCCGGCATGTCCGCCGCGCCCGATTGGCCCTCCCTCCTCGATTTTGAAGCGCAGTTCGATACCGCGCTTCCCCTCCTCCTCGCGCCCTACGCCGCCGCGCCCTACAGCCTCCAGCTCTGCGGCGATCTCGGCACCGCCGATAAGACCACCCCCCGCCTCGAATACGGCTTCGAAGTCGGCGAGCCCACCGGCCCCGGTGGCGAGGTCCAGCAGCGCGCCGCCGCTGCGCTCGCCGCGCGCCCCCTCGCCTACAAATTCACCCTCCGCCTCCTCTTCGTCTTCGATCCCGCCAAGGTCACCGCCGCGCAGCGTGCCCTGCCCGGCGCCCTCCGCGATCTCCTCGCGCCCCCCGCGCCCGGGGCCGAGGGCGCCTTCACCGCCGTCCGCCTCCCCTGGCTCGCCATCACCGCGCTCGGCGAGCTGCGCGCCGCGCGCAGCACCTACGCCGATGAGTCGGAAAAATCCCTCGCCCAGTGGTCTGGCGAATGGGAAGGGATTTTTTCTCTCCGCGAAACGGCCCTGCCCGATTAACCCCGCCGGGGATTTGACATCGCCCCGCTCGCATCATGGGCCTCCTTCCTTACAATCCGTCCAACCTCGGCATCGGCGGCAAGCTCCTCACGATTGCCAAAGCCTCCGCCACCGGCCTCCCCGCCACCCTCAGCGGCACGGGCGCCATGGCCACGGAGATCATCACCTTCGCCACGCCGCACAATCTCCGCACCGGCGATAAGCTCACCATCACCCTCGGCACCATGGTAGGCCCGGTCGATGCCTCTACCGTCTTCGCCATCGTGCTCACGAGCACCACGATCAAGCTCGCCACCACCCTCGCCCTCGCCGGCGCCGGCACCGCGGTCAACATCACCACCGATGGCACCGCGACCTTCACCTACGTCGGCACCAGCTACCGCGCGATGAACTGGTCGCCCGAAGGCAAGCCCCGCGAAGTCTCCCGCACCGATGAGGTGGGCGACGATGCCCCCTCCGAATTCACGCTCCGCCCCACGCCCCTCCGCCAGAGCGGCCTCCAGCTCCAGCTCGCCACGGCCTACACCCCCGTGCCCCGCGCCGGCATGGAGTTCGCCGATCCCGACGATTCCTCGGTCACCTACGTCGTGCTCGATGTCTCGAAAAAGACCTCCGCCGGAGAGATTCACATGTGCGAAATCTCCTACCGCAGCACCGGCAATCAGGCCGACTAAAGCGCGTATCCCTTCCACTCTTACACCCCGGCCGGCGCTCGCCGCCGGGGTTTTTTATTTCCGTGAATCCCCGCACCACCCGCGCCGCCATCGAGGCCCACTACTTGCCCCTCATCGCGCAGGCCCGCACCGCCGCCGAGAGCCGCCGCGATGAAGCGTGGCTCGATGTGCCCCACCCCATCTGCGGCCTCGCCGTGCGCGCCCTCACCCTCGCCGATTTCCTCGCGCTGCGCGCCGCGGGCAATGCCCACTTCACCGCCGCCGCCACGCCTCCCGCCGAGCCACTCGCCGCCGCGCGCTTCTGGTCCGCCCATCACGCGCAGCTCCTCTGGTGGCTCTGCCCGGCGTATCGCCCCGGCGCGTCGGCAGAGCGCGAGCGCTGGATTCTCGACCGCATCGCCCCGCTCCCCTTCGAAAAACTGCACGCCGAGGTGATGGCCTACCTCGCCGCCACCTTCGCCGATTGCCCCGCCCCCGTGCAGGCCGAAGGCGCGAGCGCCGCCCCCGCCTCGCTCGGCGCCAGTTTCGCCGCGTGCTGGGTGCACGATTTCTCCGCCGCCTACGGCTGGCCCCCCGCCGTGATTCTCGGCCTCCCCCTTGCGCAGATTTTCCAGCTCCTCCATCTCCAGCGCCACGACGCGCTTCTCAAGACCGGCCGCACCCCCGCCCCCTCCGGCGATGAAGCCGACCGCCTCGCCGCCGCCGCCTTCTCCGAAATCGCCGCCCTCGCCGATCCCTCCCTATGAGCACCCGCATCTCCGCCTACCTCGGCCTCGAAATCGGCGCCTTCCAATCCGGTATCAACAAAGCCAATTCGCTCGTCGAGACCTTCAAGCGCACGCTCAAGACTGGCGATGTCGGCAACGGCCTCCGCCAGATGCTCGGTGCCGGCGCCGTCATCCAAGCCTTCCGCGCCGTGCTCGATGGTGCCCAGGCCGCACGCGAGCAAGCCCGCGAACTCGGCATGGAGTTGGATCGCGGCACGGCCTCCGTCGCCGCGTATGCCGATCGCTGGGACCAACTCAAGGAAAGCATCATGGGCGCCGGCATCGCAGGGCTTTCGTTTCTCACCCGTGCCGGCCGCGCGATGGGCGAGGCCATGGGCACCGGCTCAAGCGACGAGGATGTGCGCGCCATGGCGCAAAACCAGAAAGACCAGATCCAGCGCGAGAAAGACCTCGCCGCCAACAAGGCCCGTATCCAGCGCGAGATGACGACCACCGACGAGCAGCTCGCCGCCGCCCGTCGCACCAACGCCCTCGCCGAACTCGATGCCGCCGGCAAGCGCGCCTTCATCGAAGAGGAGATCAACGCGCTCTACGAAAAACGCGCCGCGCTTTTCCCCAATACCCTCGCCGCCAAAAAGACCGAACTCGAAATCGAGCGCAAAATCGCTGAGGCCGCCGCGATCAAAGTCGAGGCCAAGGCTACCCCCGCTGCCTCGGCGATGGCTCCCAACTCCTCCCCCTACGGCATGTCCGTCGCCGATGTCGCCGCCGCCGGCGGAGGCAGCGAGCGAGCCCGCGCCGCACGCTCCGCCCTCCAGCTTGAGCAGCGCGGCCGTCGCGCCGAAGCCGCTGGCAATTTCAAACTCGCGCAGAGCTTCCGCGAGCGCGCCGCCAACCTCGTCAAAGGCGAAGGCTTCGGCGGCGTCGGCGTCAGCGTCGATCCTATCGGCCCCGCTGGCGGCGCCGCGGCGGCTGCCGGATCAACGTGGGATGATCGCTACGGCGCCGAGATCAAGGCCCGCAATGCCCGCATGAAAGCCGTCTACGGTTCCGCCTACGCGCGCCCCGCTGCCACCGCTGCCGGCGAGCAGCAAGCCGCCGAAGCCGCCGCGGCCGATGAATCCTCCGCCGAGCTCGCCGCCGCGGCCGAAGCCCTGAAAGAGGCGGCCACCGAACTCAAAACCATCGAAGTCACCGTCGACGCCTCCTGACCATGGCACTCCTCCCCTACAAAGCCAGCGCGTGGGCCACCCACCGCGAGAGCAAGTTCCGCGAAATCGCCACCCCGTTTTTTAATCAGGGCGAGCCCACGCACTTCACCGTCCGCCGCACCTACACCGGCCCGGCCGAGACCTACGTGCCCGCCGATCTGAACGACCTCGATCCCATCTACAACGGCGTGGCCCTCTCCTTCACCGGCGCGAATTCCGGCGACCTGCTCACCTTTGCCGCCGCGCACCTCCTCCGCACCGGCGATCCCGTCACCCTCACCGTCTCCACCGGCCTCACCGGGCTGACCACGGCGACCGTGTATTACTACATCCGCCTCAGCACCACCACGGGCCAGCTCGCCACCACCCGCGCCCTCGCCGCCGCCGGCACCGCCACCACCTTCTCGGCCGATGGCACCGGCACCCTCACCCCGCCCACGGCCTACCTCGTGGAGCAAAGCCCCCTCACCGATGCCGATGCCGGGCAGGTCTCCTACTCGCGCCTTTTCGCTACCGTGCCCGCGCAGTGGAGCGATCCGGCCGATTACGCGTATGAGTTCCCCGCCTACACCGGCGCCTCCACGGCCGGCACCGCCTACGCCGTCACCGGTCTCTCCTCGGCCATCGTCGGCGGCGTTTCCACCATCATCATCACGAATGCCACCTCGTCCGGTATCGCCCCGGGGGATACCGTGTTCGTCTCGATCCGCTACACCCGCAGCAGCACGAAAGTTTCCCTCACCACCACCGCGCTCGCCATCGCCACCACGAACAGCACCACCACCACGATTGCCGGCGTGCTCCTCGGCACCGGCACCATCTCTGCAATTTCCGGCACCGTGATGAAGAGCACGTCTGGCCGCCTCCTCCCCGAGTCGATTATCGCTGCTGGCCGCATCGTGCGCGACTACGCCCTCTCCACCGCGGCCAACCTCGCGACTGATCTTCCGCTCAATCAGCGTTTCGTCGCCCTCGATGCCACCGGCAACAAGACCGACACGCTCACCACCCTCACCTTCCCCACCTCCGCCAACTACGCCGCCCTCGCCGATGGCGGTGGCGAACTCATCGTGAAGTGCGTCTGGGCCCGCTACCTCGGCAATATCTACTGCCGCGAAACCCAACTCGTCCCCGCCCTGTGAAAATTCGCGTCCGCCTTAACTCCCGCCTCCAAGGTGCCGGCGGCATCCGTATCTTCGACACCAAGGGCAACCTTGTCATCGACGGCAGCCGCGTGCAAGGCGGAGCGACGACGGAGGAACTCGACGATCTTTCTGACCGCATCGCCGCCCTCGAAACGCTCACCACCGGCCTCAGCCGCACGACGGTCACTTACTGCTCTGGCGGATCATCGTCTTCGAAGACGATCCTGATGAGCTGACGGCGATGGCAAACTACGTCACCGGTCTTGGCGGCAACTGCTGCGTGTCGTGCACGCCCGATGATCCGTGTGCAAAAAAACCCGAGATTACTCTTTGCAATACCGATACCGGCACGGTGGGCGTCACGGGATTTTGGGCGCCCTTCCTCTCGGCCACCGATATCAGCGGCGCCACTTGGACGCTGACGAGCGGCCCCACCGGCTCCTCGATCAATCCGACGAGCGGTTACGTCTCGTGGACGCCCACCGGCGCCGGGACCTACTATTTCGGCGTCACCGCTACGAAAGACTGTGGCACCGCGAGCTGTATCGTCACCGTAGTCGTCTCAGGAGCAGAGTGCCCCGAGTGCGCCGAAATCATCTTTTACGAGGCGGATCTTGTCGCCGGCGGCGCGACCGAAAGTTTTTCTTACGATGTCACGGGACTGTTCGTCTGCGACAAGCCGTTTCATTTCGAATGGGGATTCTTCGAGGGCGAAGACGACGGCTGTGGGCGCGCCGTGCTGAAAGCAAACGGTTCCACGATTTACGACACCGGCTGCATCTGCGCGACCTCCGGCTCGGTGGAACTAACGATGCCCGCCGGCACAGTGACCATTAGCCTCGAAGTCATCGGCTGCGATGCCTACGGATGTTCGTATTCTGTCGGCGGCAATTGTTATGAACCCTGATCGCGATCAACTGCTGATTCATCCGCGAGCGTTGGCCGCTTTCGCCAAGGCGCGGCGTCCGGGATTCGAAACCGCTGTGCGCGCCGCCGCCCAATCGACGCCAGAGGGTTTGCGCATCGCGCGCGCGCGTTATCACGAGATTTCCACGGAGTATTTTCAGCGCCCGGCCGCTCTTCCAACGCCCACTCCGCAGCCGCCGCCCGACGAGCCCACCGTCGCCGAGCTCGCCGCCAACTTCACCGGCGCCCTCGGCCGCTGGCTCTCCGCCGGCGCCCCCGTCGTCTCGGCCGAGATCTACGCCACCCGCGCCGCCGCCTGCGACGCCTGCCCGCATTGGTCTGCCACCGCGCGCCTCGGCCTCGGCAAATGCAGCGCCCCCGGCTGCGGGTGCACCTCCCTCAAACGCTGGCTCGCCACCGAACGCTGTCCCCTCGCCCACTGGCCCGCCGCACTCTGACTTCGCCCCTTCCGCTCCCGGCCGCCAGCGCCCTTTCCGGGGCGGTGCGATCGCCGTCGACCAGCGTTGCTGCTGGCGCTGCCCCCTGCCTTGCTCCGTGGCCTCTGTGCTGCCTCCGGCTCGGCTCTGTGCCACCCTCCGAACACTCCGCACCCCCACCCCGCCTTTGACATCTGCCTCGCAGATATGAGCAGCGGTCTCGGCCCGATCCTTTACCTGCCGTGGGGCGCCTCCGCCACCTGGCGCCTTTTCATCGCCAAAAGCGAAGACGGCTCTGCCATCGATCTCACTGGCGCCACGGCCATCGCCTTCACGCTCAAGACCAGCCCCACGCTGGCGGATGCCGATGCCACCCTCACCCTGAATCTCACCGCCGGCCTCACCGTCGTCGATCCCCTCGCCGGCCTCGTCTCAGTGGCCATCACCGCCGCGCAGTCCCTCGCCCTGGTGCCGTATGGCCCGTATTATTACAAGACGCAGGCCACGCTCGCGAGCGGCGCCATCGTCATCCCCGATCTCCTCCGCGGCCGCTTCTACAACGACCTCGACTCCGTCGAAGAGCAGGCGCTCGACGGCGATGCCATCAAGCGCCTCGACGCCGCCACCGGCACGCTCACCCCCACCACGCCCGACATGAGCAACTACGTCCTCAACCGCTACGATCTCACCAGCCTCACGGGCGGCACCTCCGTCGATCTCGACGGCCTCAGCGCCTCCGTCCTCAGCTACCTCGCCAACGGCACCACCGTCCGCCTCTTCTTCACCGGCTCGATCGTCGCCGATTTCCGCCTCCGCGCCAACACCGGCGCCGAGACCGAGAGCGCCCCGTGGAAGATCCTGTGCGACAACAGCAGCGCGCGCCTCTGGGAACTCCTCAGCGTGACGAAGGAAGGCGCCCCCTGCGTCTGGGATGCGAGCCTCTCGAAATTCAAACAAGTCCTCAGCAGCGGTGGCACCCTCACCCAAGCCGACGACGCCGACGCCTTCGTGCTCCCCTGAGCCCGCCTCGTTCTCGTTCCTCGTAATCGTTCTTCGTTCTCTCCCGCCCATGCGTCTCCTCCGCACCGCCCTCGCCCTGCTCCTCGCCCACGCCGCCGCCGGCCTGCTCATCCTCGGCCTCGCCCCGCGCGCCAGTGCGCAGCCGACCCCCACGCCCACCAACACCTCGCTCACGGTCAACGCCACCACGAGCGCCATCACCGCCCCCGGCAACGCCACCCGGTTCGCGAGCGCCAATGGCCTCCCCACCCTGAGCGGTAGCAACACCTTCCTCACCGGCGCCACCGCAACCTTCAACGCCGGCTCGACGCTCACCCTCAACGGCGCCCTCGCCGGCACGCCTAGCGGCGGCACGCTCTCGCTCGCGAACCTCACGCTCACGCTAGGCACCTCTCAGATCGCGCAAGCCTCCGTGGCCAAGCCGCCCAGCCGCGCCGCCGTCACTATCGTTTCCGATGCCACCTACAACGCATTCCCCGGCCTTACAATCATGGCCAACGGCGCGCATATCGTCGTCTACCGTAAAGGCACGAGCCACGCCAGCGATGTCGGGGTCATCGTCAAGCGCACGAGCACCGATAGCGGCGCCACTTGGTCTGGTGAGACCACCATCGTCACTAACGTCCTCGATGTGCGCGATCCCTCCATCACGCGCCTCGCGGATGGTTCTTTGATTGTCTCCTACTTTACGGCTTCCGCCCCGAGCACCTTTGCCACCTACGTCATCAAATCCACCGACAATGGCGCGACTTGGAGCAGCGCGGTAGACGTGGGCGGATATACCACATGGAGCGCCGTATCGGCGCCAGTCGTGCAACTCGCCAACGGCAACCTCCTCCTTCCTACCTACGGCTACGATGCGACGTGGAAAATGAAAGTGCACCGCTCTACCGATGGCGGCGCCACCTGGAGCGTGCTCAGCACCCTCGTCACCTCACCTGACTATGCCGAGCCCGTGCTCCTCCTCCTTGCTAATGGCAATCTCCTTGGCCTGCTAAACCATGGTGACGCGCTCGCTACCACCATCAGCACCGATAGCGGAGCGACGTGGGGCACGATCTCGGATCGCTTTGCTATGGGATCGTGCGCGCCGCGCGCGTATCAATTCACCGCCGGCACGATCGTCACCGCCTACCGCTCCTCCACAGTGCCAAACGTAGGTGCGCTTGCCTATCGTTCGAGTGCTGACAGCGGCGTCACATGGTCGAATGAGATCATCGACGGCATTGCGCAGCGTGAGACAATGGAATATGCCGCCTTTGTCGCGCGTGATGCCCGCTCCGCTTTCGTGGCCTACGGCGCGCAAAAAAGTTCCTCCGATTCCGCGATCTATCACCGCATCATCACCGATGCGGAACTTGACGGCCCCCTCCCCATGCTCAACGCCGCCGGCCTCAACGCCGTCGATGGCGACATCGCCCTCACCAACGGCCGCATCATGTTCGCGGACGGTGCGCGCTCCGTGTTTATGAGCGGAAATGCCACTGGCACGGGCTCGCTCACCTTCCAAGCTGGTGCCGGTAGTGGCGCGTGGGGTGGTGCTCTCCGCCTCCACGCCGCGGCCCACGCCACGCGCCCCGGCTGGGTCACGGTCGGCCTCGGCTCCTCGGGCGCGCGGAAATTCACGATCAACGACGACGGCCTCGCCGCCGGCACCGATGTGTTCACCGTCGATTTCGCCGGCATCACGCAGGCCAACGGCTATATCCGCACCGCTGGCACGGCCGGTGCCGGCTTTTTTGAAGGCACCAACCAATCCGCCGCCCCCGGCACCCCCACCAGCGCCGGCCGCATGTATTGGGACGCCTCCAATCGCCCGACTTGGAAGGGGACCAATGGATATACCTATACCCTCGATGCTACCGCCAATACAGCCGCCCGCCTCTATACTCTGCCAAATGCCGATGGTGATATAGCGGTGCTCGGAGTAAATGGCATCCCCGTCAAAAGCGCCGCCTCCACATGGGTAGCCCGCACCATGACCGGCACCACAAACCAAATCACGGTCACCAACGGCGACGGCATCGCCGGCAACCCCACCTTTTCCCTCCCGCAGAATATCCACACCGCCGCCACGCCCACCTTCGCCGGCGCCACGCTCAACGGTCACGTCGCCCTTAGCGATGCCAGCTCCTCCGGCACCCGCCTGATCTATATGGGCAGCAATGGCACCGCCACCGGATCACTCGCTATGCAAGCCGGCGGCGGCTCGCCAGCGTGGGGCGGCACGCTGCAACTTTACGCCGGCGGGCACGCCACGCGCCCCGGCTGGGTCACCCTCGGCTCCTCGGTCAGCGGCGCAAAATTCACGATCAATTCAGTCGGTTACGGCGGGGACACAAGTTCTGATGTGGTCACCGTCGACCGAAGCGGCTCCGGCATTTTCGCTGGCACCGTAACAGCCGCAAGCCTCGCGACCGCGCAAACTCCATCCTCCTCCGTTGCAACCGCGAGCACGCACAAAGTCGCCATCGTGCTCAACGGCACAACCTACTATATGCTGCTCACAAACGTCCCCTGATCTCCCTCCCTCCCTAAAATGAACGCCACCACCCTCGCCGGCATCGTCCGCACCCTCGGCACGCCGTAATCACTCTTCCACCATGAAAAAACTAGCACTCCTCATCCTCAGCGGATGAAAACCACCGCGCGCCTCGCTCTCGCCCTACTGCTCGTCGCCCTCGCCGGCTGCGCCACCACGCGGCCCGCCGCCGACGATCCCGCCGTCTATCGCCCCGCTCACCCGATTCACTATCCCGCCCCGCGCTGATCGGTCTCTCCACTCTCCGCCACAATGACCTCGAAGCTAATCTCCGCCAACCTTCCCGCCCTCTTCTACTGGCTCACGGAAGCCGTGATGATCTTCCTCAACGGCTGCATCGCCGGCATCGGCGGAGGGAGTGCGGCTGGCGTCGGCACTGGCGCAGTCGCCGCCACGGCCGAGGGCGCCATCACGCCTGGCTCGCTTTCCGGTGCGCTCCTCGCCGCTGCCTGCGCTGCCGGCGGCAACGGTATCAAGCGCCTGATCGTGTGGCACGATGCCCATCCGATCCCCAATCCCTTCGCTCCGCCCTCCAACCCGCCTGCTCCGCTCCCATGAAAATCCGCCGCCTCTCTCTCGCCGCCGCTCTCGCCCTCGCCTCTGCGCTCACTGGCTGCCACAATTTCCCCCGCGACGCTTACGGCCAAGGCGTGAAGTCCACGATCAACACCCCGTGGGGCCCCTCGACGCTCGAAGTGGAAATCATCGCCACCGGCACGGCAGCCAAAAACATTTCGCTCCCCGAGACTCCGGTGCAACTCCCCGCCAAGAAGTAGACCGCCCAATTATGATCCTCCCAGACCACATCGTCGCCCCTGCCGTCATCGGAAGCATCACCGCCCTCACCTCAGTCATCGGCCAACTCGATAAAAACACCACGATCACCATCGGCGAGGCCGCCACCGTGTTCGTCTTCGTTGCCGCGCTCGTCGCCTGGCTCTCCCGCAAGCTGCAAAAAATCGAGGACGACGTGGAGCGTTCCGTGAAGGAAATCGAAGAACTCAAGCGGCACGTCGCCTCCCGCCCCTGCCAGACCGGCGGCTGTCTGCCTGCTGCGAAACGCGAATAGCCCGCGCCCCGCTCACAGCCCCGCCGACGCCAGTAGCGCACTCGGCCGCATCCCCAGCGCCGCGGCGATCCGCGCCAGATGCGCCCAGCCCACGTTCGCCTGCCCGCGCTCGATCTCGCCCAGGTAGGTGCGGTGGATCTCGCACCGCTCGGCAAAATCCTCCTGCGAGAGACGGAGCTGCTCGCGCCGCGCGCGGCGGATGGCATCGCCCAGGCGGCGCAGATCGGCGGAGTGTGGTGGCGGCATGCGAAGCCCCCAGCATACCCGCCCCGCAGGCTATACCTCTACAGGCTAAACCTAGCAATTCACGGCCCGGTTTAAGCGCACGCCACCGCCACGCGCTCCAGCTCCGCCACGGCCGAGAGCATGAACGGTATCAGCGCCAGCATCACGCACGGCGCCCCCGGCATGCTGTCGTCATACTCCAGCCGATTGTCGCCGATCGCCACCCAGTAGTCGCCCACCCGCCGCTTCACGAGCGCCGCGCGCACCCAGCGCCCATCGCCCGGGATGCCTGTCGCGCACAGCAGCACCACCGCGGCCCCATCGTGCGGCGAGGCGATCCACGCGCGCGCCTTGGCCTCCTCCTCCGGTGTCGCCAGCATCTCCAGCCAGCGCCAGCCGAGCGAGTCCGCCACGTTCATCTCGCCCGCCGCGTCCATCCAGTCCCGCGAAAACCAGAGCAGGCGCCCCTCCGAATCGAACACACTGAGTTTTTGTCTGTGCTGTTCAGCAGCGGCCATAATGTGGCGGAGTTCAGGGGTGTTTCTTAGCATGAGGTCGGGGATACTTGGCCAGCTCCGCCTTCGCCTTGGCGGCATCGTGCGGGATCTGCGCGATCACCGCTGCCGCCCGGCCCGCGTCTGCCTCGCTATCTTCCGGGGTGAGTATCGCGATCTCCGCCACCAGTGCGCTCCGCACACAGTCGAGAAACACGCGGCGGCTGCGCAGATGCACGAAATGCGGGTGCAGCACGATCTCCCCGCGCAGCCGCGTCGCGAGCGCCGCTGCGGCCACGGAAGGAGACTGCGTCATCACCGCATTGATCGTCTCCCCGGGCGGCGCCTCGGCAGTGGACCAGCTCATCTCCTCCGGCTGGGGGTAGTAGCGGGGGCGGATCTCCATTTCCAGTGGCACCCGCCCGTCGCGCGAACGCTTGTGCGCGCGGCCGATGGCCGCTGCAGCCTCCCGCAGGAGATCGGCTACTTTTTTGCCGGATGCCGCGGCCGCTTTCTCAAGATCGTCGGCTGTTTGCGAAGTCACGCGAAACGGAATCTGCGTCGTGAGCTTCGGGTCTTCGGGGGAGGCCATGCCGGCATAATGAAAAAAAGCTAACAGATGGTAACTTTGATCTTGCAAACAACCGTTTGCTTTTGTTACCACTGTAATCGTGAGCGAAGATCCCCTTAAACTGAGTGAAGTTACACCCCTCCGGCTGAGCGAATCGATCAACCGGCGTGTCGTCGAAGCGGCGAGCCGCCGCTCGATCAAGCGCCCCGAGTGGATCCGCCAAGCCATCCTCGCCGAGCTGGCGCGCGATGAGGCTGCCGCCGCCGCGCGCCAGCCCATCACCCCCGAGCAAGCCGCGCTGCTGGCCCTCTGCACCACGGTGCAAGCCCGCGGCATCGATCCCCGGCAAGCGCTCACCGATGCCCTCGAGGCCCGCCTCACCGCCGAAGCCGGTGCCCCCGCCACGGCACCCACCCCCGCCGCTGCGGCTTAAACGCGGCTCTTTCTCCGCCCCCTCCCATGCCTACGACCGAAAAATCTCTGCGAGCTGCTTGGACGCACGAAAATCATTACGTGCACAGTCCCTCCCGGCAATTCGTGGCCGTGGCCACCGATACCGCTACAGCCAAGCTCATTGTCGACGCTATCAACTCCTTTTCCTCGCCCGCGCCTAACCTTGGAACGTCTGCGACTGCTAACACAGCCCCGGCTGTGGCCCCAACGGGCGACGCAGATGCCGGGTGCGGTAACGCCTCGGGTGAATGTGCGGGCGAGGAACTCCTCTCACAGCTCAACGGCAAGATTGCTCGGGGCGAGCGCCTCACAAACCAAGAGCGCTGCCAGCGGCAGGGGCTGATCTTTAATCACAGCGGCCGCGCCGCCGGCTTTGTAGTTTAGTTTTTACGCTTTCTCCCCCCTCCCATGCCTACGACCACTACACTCCTCCACCGCCTGCCGAGCCCCCTGCGCATGATGTGCGCCTGGGTCTTTCGCGAGCGCGCCGTGCGCGGCCCCGCCGCCATCGAGCTCGATGTCCTCGATCGCCAGATCACCCGCGAGCGCGCGGCCGTCAGCGCCGAGGCCGGCGCGGCTGCAGGCATCGAGCACGGCCTCGATCGCATCGGCGCCGATCTCCACGCCGCCCTCACCGATGCGGAGACCCCCGGCGTGATCACCACCGCCGAAGCCCGCACCCTCTCCCGCCACCTCAACGGCACCAAGATCGCCGCCCACACCCATACCGCGCACCTGGAGGCCATGCTGTGAGCGCCCTATCGATCCGCTTTCCTCTTGTGAAAGAAAAGACGGGCTACCGCCGCGGTCCTCGCTATCGCCTCACGCCCGATACCCAGCAGCTCAATGGTGCCGCCGGGTGCGCCGCGCGCATGATCGCGTGCGCTATGCGCAAACGCGATGCCGCGCGCCGCGAGGCCAAGGAAGCCCGCACCTCCACTGCCGCGGCCATCGTGCAAATCGACCGTGCGGCGATGCGCAGTCACGCGCTCTGGGCGCGCCTCTTCGCTCGTCAAATCACGAAAGACGATCCGCGCGTCTCCGCTGCCGAGCAACACCACACCGCTCTCGTCAAGGCATTCTGCCAGTCGGTTGATTCCGCTCCCGCCGCCTGAGCCCCTTTTTTTACGCAGCCCAGTCAGGGTTGCCCCGATAAAAATCCCGCCGCATCCGGCAAACCACTACAGCCCCCCAATCCCATGCCCCCCGCCGGCAAACCCTACTCCCGCCACCAATCCACCGCCGACCGCGTCTGGCTCGCCCTCGCCGCCGTCGTGTTCCTCGCCGTCGGCGTCGCCTGCATCGCGATGATCGCGGCGCTCAACTGATCCCCGGCCCCCGCCCATGACCATCCTCCACGCCGAATTTTCACCCGCCGGCAGCCTCGCCTGGTCTATGACCACAAGCGGCGAGCCCCCGCACAAAGCGGGCACGATCCCGGCCGGCGAGCGCGATCCCCTCGCCGAGCTGCGCCACCTCGAACTCGTCAGCGGCATCGGCCGCGTCGAATTCACCGTCACCCCCGAGCACCCCCTCACCCCCAGCGAGCGCGAATACGCTACCGCCCACGGGTGGAAACTTCTCTGAACATGAAAGACGACGACAAGCGCATGGACGGAGTCGATCTCTCCGCGGCCACCGGCCTCGGCATCTGGGGCATCTACGGCATCAAGAAAGCCAACAAGCTGTTCTTCAAACAGGGCATCGATCCCGCGCTGATCTTCACCGGCCGCTACTGCACGCCGGCCAAGATTTCCGCCTGGCTCGATGCGCACCCCGACTTCGTGGCCAATCAAGTGCTCGATCCCAAGCGCCGGAAAAAGGCCCCGGGTGCCGATGCCGCTGAGGCTACGGCGCCGGCAAGTGCAACGCGTCGGCCACGCCCGCAACGTCGTGCGGCTTGAGCTTCGTATAAATCTGATGCACCGCCCACGAACCATGTTGCACGTAGCGCATCGCCTTCTGCTCTGGCACATTATTGCGCGCCATCCGGGTGATCACGGAGACGCGGGTGCAGTGAAACGTGTGCGGCAGGCCCATCGCGCGCATCACGCGGCCGAAATTCCGACTGGCGAACCGCGGCAACACGCAGGTGAACTTTCGCCCCGCCTCCGCCTTCAGCGAGGCCAGCAGCGGAAACAGGCCCGGGTGAATCGGCACGGTGAAAATCTTTTTGCCCTTCTCGCGGAACATAATCGTCTGCCGCTTCAGATCGATTGCGCGGAGCGGGATCTGCGTGGCGCTCAGCCGGCAGCCCTGATGCAGCGCGATCTCAAACGCGATGGCCATCCAATCACTGGGGCGCCCGAGGCCACTGCGGCGCTTCAGCTCGGCGCGCACGGCGGCGATTTGCTCGTCGGTGAATTCCGGCTTTTCCGGAGGATCGTCCTCGGGGACATCCTCCGTGATGCCCTTGCACGGATTGCCCTGACAGTAGCCCCGGCGCACGGCCTCCCGCATGATGCGCGAGAGCGTGCGTGCGTTGTGCAGGGCGGTGTTGCGGGAGACCTTGCGGCCGCTCTGCTTCTTCACCTGCTGTTCGCGCCAACGCACGAAGGCGACGACGTGCTCGTATTTGAGCAGCCGCGGGCAGTGGATTTTGTTTTCGAGCAGGAAGAGGGAAAGTTGCTTCCACGCGCCCACATGGTTGGTGAGCGTGCTCGGCTGTTTGGCGTAGCGCTCGCGCAGCCACGGCTCCGTCCAATTGCTCCAAGCGGAGGAATCGCGGCCGTCGCTCCCGGCGGCGATGCCGCTCAGAGATTTTTCGCGAGCGTAGGCGTAAGCGTCGATCTTGCCCCGCGGGTCGGTGACCAAGTAGCCGGTGGACTCGTTGACGCGGCGACCGCGATGCGGGCAGTCGTAAGCGACATACCAGGTGGGGCGCTTGGTGCGGGAGTAGACGGAGATACCTTGCATGGCCGGCAGCAGACGGCAGCAGCCAACCCCACGGACTTCAAGCCTTCCCTCTCATTTCCAACGCAATACGAAGCCGCAAAAGCGCACAGCTCTTCGTCATGGTTCGAATCCATGTCGGGCAGCCAGTGAAAAAAAACAGAGAACTATTTTCCCAATCGGAAAAACTATTCTGTAAGTAGCGATTAACCGGCGATAAATGCGTTTCTAAGTTTTCCCGGTTTTTTCAAGAGTTCGTGATTTGGTCCCGACCGGGGTAGCTTTTTCGGGGGCGGACCTGCATTTCGGAAAAACCGGGAAAACTTTTTTTGCGCTACTTACAAAAGATTCAGGAGGGAATTCTGGTCCGAAATATCTCAAACCGTGCTCCAACCTACCCAGCCGACAGTCTCGGCTTGGGCTGAAAGCCAGCCGCAGGATTTGCCAGCAACGAAATCGATGTATTCGGCGTCGCTTGCCGCAACTCGTAGTTTTCCCGGATCCGGGCGAAGGCTCGGCGTTGAAGATCGGGATTCAAGGAAGCAATAGTCCCCATTCGTTTGATACTGTAGTGCCATATTTCCTGGCGTTCTTTTAGCCCCCCTAAAAATCCCTGAATTTCAGGCACCAACTGGGTAAGTTTGAGCATCTTCGTGACGGCCCCCGGGGTGACGCCAACCTGCCTGGCCAACGCGAACCGATGTGGAACCGCTTTCTCGTCGAGCATTCGTTGCCACTGTTGAGCCCGTGCGATCGGATGGGCGAACGTCGTCTTTGGCTTGACCGACTGAACTGTTCGGACGCGCTGGTCCAATCGCACGGTGCGTCGAAACGGTGCGACAATTGCGACTTCACCGCGGTTCGCATGAGTGAAGTCAATCCGCCCGTCCAAACTGGCGGCTCGAAGACCGGCGTTAATGGCGGGCCGATTGATCCCTGACCTGTCTTCCAAACCCCGGACCAACTCGGCGAGGTGCAACTTTATCCTGACTTCCATCAGCCGGGGTTCCGCCAAACCTGTCGTCGGAAGGGACTCTGGTGACCGAGGGCGGGCTCGCGGAATAATCCGTCGAACGTCCACTCGCTCCACGAACAGCCGGATCAACTCTTTCCGCTCATTCGGCAAAAGCGTGGGAAGCAACGCACCGAATCGGTCGAGATTTTCTGAGATCCGTCTCTCGTCCAAAAGCACCGCTTCGGTGGCGGCAAGAGACTGTCGAATGCGCTCCTGTTCCAGAAGAAGGCGACGGCGTTCTCCGCGGAGCGCCGCGGCGCGCTGCATCAGCGCATCGCCCAGCGCATCTGCGGCCCCGCGCGCCACTGCATCGACGCAATTTCCCAGTTGCTTGTCGGCAGTAGCCATTGCCTTCCGGTTCGACTCAAGTTCGGCGCGGAGCGCCTCCCGGTCGCCGCCTCTCATGCTGCGCGAAACCTCGACCATTTCCGCGACGACTGGCGGATGCTTGCTCGCTTCGCCGATCAACGTGATGACCGCCTTTTCGAGTGCGTCGGCCGATAATCGGCCGACCGCGCAAGTCGGGGCATTGGCCTCACGCATCACGAGGCCGCAGGTGTAGTATCGGTATTTCACTCCGGATAGGCTTTTCTTGCCGCTGTCATTGGGGACTAGCGCGCGCCCACACGACCCGCACCATGCGAGCGCTTTCAACAAGTGGTTCTGAGCATCGCGCTCCTGAAAGCAATAAACGGGCCGCACCTTTGTTTCTGCGGTGGCGGCATTCGCCATCTCCCAAACCTCCGCTGAAACCAATGCTTCATGCCGCGCGGCGTATTCGTTTCCGCCGAATTTCACGCAACCACGGTAAATAGGGTTGCGAAGGAGCAGCCGCAGACCGTCGGATCGAAACGGGCGCGAGCCTACCGGCACGGTGGTGCCGTCGCGCCGCTGGAGGAATCGTTCCTTGGTCCGCAGTCCTGCGGCGTTTAGCTCGTTTGCGACGTCCGTCAGGGAAACCAAGCGCGCGGCGCTCTCGAAAATCCGTTTTACCACCGGTGCTTCCTGCGGGTGCGGTTGCAGCGTCTGGGTGTTTTTGTCGTAGGAGTAGCCATACGGGACACAGCCCCCATTCCAGATACCTCGTTTCGCCTGCTGCTGCATCTTGGCGAGGGTCTTCTCGGACGTGTTCTCCCGCTCGTAGGTGTTGAAGCTCATCATCAGCATGTTCTTCAACCGACCAGAGGGAGTGTTTTCGGAAATGTCCTCCGTTGCACTTTCAAGCCGACAACCGTGCTTTTTTAGAAATGCCCGGAAGGGAATCCACTCATCCGTGCTGCGCATCACGCGCTCCAATTTGTAAACCAACACGATTTTGACCTCTCCAGCTTCGACCATACGCTTCAATGCTCTCATTCCCGGTCGGTCCATGTTGGCACCCGAATAGGCCGCATCCGTCAGACAGGCGGCCTCATACCAGCCTTCGCTTTTCTTCCGATCAATTTGCTCTCGGCAGTAAGCCGCTTGGGAATCGCAAGAGTCGAATCGCCCACCGACTTGGTTGTCGGTCGAGACGCGAGTGTAGATGGCGACGGGCTGCGGTCCCATCGCGCCGTGGTCTGGATCGTTGGTCCCTTTCGCAGCCATGACCTCAATTCAACGCAATCTTATCGAGAGGCGGCTCGGCTCGACTGAGGCGATAGGAAATCGAGCGCGTTTGTCCGGACGCGACAATCTGCCCATCCCCGTTCAGGCGCTGAAGGATCCGATAAACCTTCGAACGGGAAAGCCCTAGCGCCAACCGGATGGACAACGGCGATGCTTCTCCGGCCAGCCCAAGGTAGCCCAGAACACGATTCTCGTCTGGCTGACCGGTCGTCGCACCTTCGACTACTGGTGCGTCTTCCCGCGCATTGGTTTCGATCAGCACGGCTGCCGCTTCCGACGTGACGATGGCCTTGCACAGCAACTCGGCAATGCGGCGCACCCGTTGCGCGTCGGTCAGCGTCCCAGAAAGTGGTTGATCGTCCGTAGTCATTTCTCAAACAGCTATTCTAATTCGGTCACGCTTTTGGGGAGCCAGCTGAACGATGGGCTCAACGGGCACGGTGGCCGATTGTCCTCCCGTGCTCCACAGTTTTCGACGGGAGGACCGATTCACCTTTGATTCAGCGGGAGTGCTGATTGCCGGGGCTGGCGTCTCGGCGGATAGCTCAGAATCGCCGGGTGCCGACGGCGACGGGGTCATTGATTCGACCGCTTCCTTTGTTTCTGTCGCCTGCTGAGCCGCGGCCTGATTCTTAGAGATGTCGAGGAGATCAACGAGTTCGCCCTGCCGCTTCAGGAGTTCGTGGTGGCGCTCTTCGTGCTCGAAGACTTTGCCCGTCAACGCGGTCAATTCCGCGAGATGGGTGCGGCAGCGGGCGAGTTCATCGCGGCACCGCGTCGCCTGCTCCTCGATGGATCGCGCCGCGTGTTCGAGCGAGCTGATCGAACCGACGGGTGACGCCGAAATATTCGCAGGATATTCCCCGGCCCCGCGGAGGACTACTTTGTCGGGCCACGTCGAACGGTATTCGAGTTTGAAGCCGGCCAGTTCACCGAGGACCACGGTTCCCGCTCGGCCGGCGAGGTGATCGTCACGATGGTCGGCTGCGAGATACACCAACGCCGCCCCGGCCTCGGCCCGTTCCGTGTAGGTCTTCTTCCCGGCCACCATTCGAAATTTTTCGCCCTGTGTGTCCACGCGAACGCAGAGATCTTCCTCCGCCGCCGCGAGCTGGCGCTCCAACCGCGCAACATCCTCAACGGCCATGCGCAACCGGCTGCGCGTGCCATACTGCGATTCGCTGTGCTCGGACCGCAGCCGAGACAGCCGCATGACCTCGGCGTCCACTTTCGCCTTTTCCATGACCAGCGGATTGCCGGACGCGATGGCTTTGACCTCCGCCTACGTGAGTGCCGGCGAGTCGAGGTCCTCGATGCGGCGGGCCACCGTCTGGCCGGTCATCACCTGGGAGATGAACTTCGCCTTGGTTTCTAGCGTTTGCCACATGTAGGCATCGAAGCTGCCTTCGGTCACGTAGCGATTCACCCGGACCACCGCGTTCTGGTTGCCCTGCCGCAGTATCCGGCCTTCGCGTTGTTCAATATCGGCCGGACGCCAGGGCGCGTCGAGATGGTGCAGGGCGACCAGCTTAGTTTGGGCATTGGTGCCGGCGCCCATTTTTTGCGACGAGCCCAGGAGCACGCGCACCTTGCCCGCGCGCACATCTTTGAAGAGCGCGAGCTTCGCGGCATCCGCGTCGAAGTCTTGAATGAAGGCGATTTCGTCGGGCGGCATGCCACGGGCGACGAGCTTGGCTTTCACGTCTTGGTAGAGCGAGAACCCGCGGCCCACGACCTTGGGCGTCGAGAGGTCGCAAAACACCATCTGCGTCAGCCGGTCCTTCCGGGTTTCTTGCCAGATCGAGAAGATTTCCCGGACGGCTTGGTTGACCTTTCCCTCCGGGGCATCCGCCGCGCCGGCGCGGACCAACCGCAGATCGAGCGCGGCTTTCCGGCCTTCGCCGGTGATCTTGAGCATATTGTCGACAGACGGATCGACCTTCTCGCGTTTCAGCTTCTCCGCCCGCTGGGCCAGCGACGCCACGAACGCTTTCAATTCCGGTGTCGTGGGTGCCCGCACGATGCGGGCTTTGCCGCCTTCCAGCGCGGGAATGGGAAGCTTCAGCATGTCTGCCGTCTGGACGTCGGCCATCGACCGGAACATCTGCATCAATTCCGGCACGTTCACGAACCGGGCGAAGCGGGTGTGCAGTCGGTAACCTGCTCCGTCCGGAGCCAGCTCCATCGCAGTGACGGTTTCTCCGAAGGTGCCAGCCCACGCGTCGAAGTGTTGGAGGTTCTGTTGTCGCAACACATCCATCTGCAAGTAGCGCTGCATCGTGAACATCTCCGCCATCGTGTTGGTGACCGGCGTGCCGGTGGCGAAGACGACCCCGGCGCCGCCGTTCTGTTTCTGGATGTGCTGCACCTTGAGAAACATGTCGAAGGCCCGCTCCGAAGCGGTCTGAGGCAGGCCCGCGACCCGCGTCATTTTAGAAATGTAGAACAGGTTCTTGAACGCCTGCGCCTCATCCACGAAGAGCCGATCCACGCCGAGTTCCTCGAACGTGAGGGTGTCGTCTTTGCGGTGCTCCGCGCCGAGCGCCTTGATCCGGGCTTCGAGTTTCTTTTTCGCCCGCTCCAATTCTTTCACGATGCACGTGCCCGACGACGATGCGCCGATGCGGCTTTTGTGTTCGAGGATGCACTCGGTGAGCTCTGCGAACTGGCCGTCGAGGAAGTCCTTCCGTGCTTGGGTGGAGAGCGGCAGCCGCTCGAAGCCGGAATGCGTGACAATGATCGCGTCCCAATTATTGGTCGCGATGCGACTCATCAGCTCGCGGCGTCGCAGGCTCGCAAAATCGTCGCGGCCGGCGGCGAGGATGTTCGCCCCCGGGTAGAGCGTCAGCAGTTCGGAGCTGAACTGGCCGAGCATATGATTTGGCACGACGAACATCGGCTTCCGCGCGAGGCCGAGTCGCCTCAACTCCATCGCTGCCGCCGCCATCGTATAGGTCTTCCCTGCGCCGACGACGTGGGCGAGGAGCGCATTCGGCGTCTGGAGAATCCGCCACACGCCGGCTTTCTGGTGCGGGCGAAGCACGATGGTCGGACTCGCGCCCGGCAGTGTGAGATGGTCGCCGTTAAACGTGCGGAGCCGGAGGTGATTAAACTCCCGGTTGTAGAACTCCACCAGCCGGGCGCGTCGCGCATCGTCTTCCCAGATCCATTCGGTGAATCGGTCTTTGATCTTTTGCTGTTTATCGCGGGCGGCCTCGGTGGCGGTCACGTTGACGGTGGCTTTGCCCTCGTCGTCGTAGTCGAAAATAGTGGGGGTTCGCAGGTTGAGGGCGTCCTCGATCAACGAGTGACCGGCCGCACGGGCGGTGCCCCATTCGCTGCGATCGGCGACCCCAGTCTTGATGGCGGAGCTGACTTCTACGGTCCATAGGCCGACCTGCGCGGCGTGATTTACGCGCACGTCTTCCCGCCGATGGCCGCGCAAGAGTTCGACCGCAAAAGCCGCGACATCCCGCGCGGGAATCCACGCCGAGCCCAGCCGGACGTCGATTTCCGAGGCGGTGAGATCGGTCGGTTGCACGCCGGCCAACGCCTCGACGTTGTGACGATAGCGCGGATCGGTTTTGGCCGCGTGCTCCGCCATGGCGAGTTTTCGCCGGACATTGCCGGACAGGTAATCGTCGTCCGTTTCCCATCGCTGATTTTCTGGATTGAGAAACAGCGCGCCCTCCAGTTCCGGCAAGAACTCCGCCTCGGACTTGCCGAGCAGTTGGCCGATATGGGCGAGATCGACGCGGCCCTTTTCGCTGAGGGTGATGACTAGGGCTTCCTTCGCGCCGCCGGCCGCCAACACCGGCTGGCGACGTTGAATAGTGCGTTCCCGGAAAATGGCGGTCTTGGTCGCGGTGTTTGTGTCGTCGTCGTAGTTCTCCAACGAGAGGAGCAACGGCAGGTCAGGGTCACCGGCAAACGCACGAACGTTGGCCGAGTGCGACACGGGGCCGAATTGCCCGGTGAAATAGTCGTAGTCCTGATTGAGTCGAAAGCGGGCCGCCTCTACGTCAACGTCCGGCCGATTCTCGACTTGGGTGCGCAGGCAGTCGCGCGCCGCGTCGCGCACGTAGATCAATCGCCGGATGCGACGCGCCAGCGCCGCCGGCAGATCGGTCAGTAGACGCAACTCGTCGCCGTCACGCACGGCGATGCCACCGCCGCCGTCGTTGGTGATCACATAGGCGTTGGGTTTAACGCCTGCCGGCGCGGGAATGGTCTGCCGCAGCACCGCCGCCTGGGCTTCCGTCAGCGGTTTGAAAACACCCGCCGGCAGTCTGGCGACGGCCCCCGCAATTGCTTCGCCGAGGTCGCGGCCGTCCGCGCTGAGCCTGACTTCCTCCCGGCCATACATGCCGTGCTCCACGCGTTCCAGTTTGCCGAGCATCATCTCGGGGTGTGCATGGAAGTATTCGTTGAGAAAGATCGGATTCGCCTCCGCGCCGAGCGGCCGACTTTCCCGCCAAGGTAGGCCACTTGGTTTTTCGCCGGCCCCGCGCTTGCGGAGAAACACGATGTCGGTCGTGACTTCGGCGTTCGCGTTCTTCTTGAACGCGGTGTTCGGCAGCCGGATGGCGCCGACCAAGTCGCAGGATTTCGCCACCCCCTCGCGCAGGTGTGGATACTGTTTGTCGAGTGTCCCGCGTGACGTGATGAAGGCGACCACGCCGCCCGGGCGCACACGTTCGGCCGCGGCGACGAAGAAGTAATCATGGATCGGGAATTTCCGGGGATTGAGCTTCGGATCGAAGGGCGCGTAGTCGCCGAATGGGACATTCGACACGGCGAGGTCGAAGCCGTTAGTCGGCAGCGTCACATTTTCGAAGGCCTGCGAACGGATGTCCGCGTCTGGATAGAGCGCCTTCGCGAGCCGGGCGGTGAGCGGGTCGATTTCCACGCCGATCAGGCGGGACCGCGCGGCCATGGCCTCCGGCATCAGCCCGAAGAAATGCCCGAGGCCGCACGCGGGCTCGAGGATTCGACCGTGTTTGAATCCAAGCCGATCCAACGCCGCATACATTCCGCGGATCACGGTTGGCGACGTATAGTGGGCGTTGAGCACGGTGGCTCGCGCCGATCTCATCTCGTCCGGATCCAACAAGGCGGCCAGCTCGCCCTGCTCCGCTCGCCACTGCGGCGCGTCGTCCGGTGTGGAAAACACCTGTGGCAGTCCGCCCCACCCGACATACTTGGCGATGATGGATCTTTCCTCCGGCGTCGGGGGCCGGGATTCGGCCTGCACACGACGAAGCGTGCGAATGGCTGCGACGTTCTGCCGATACTTCTGCTTCAGCCCGCCTTCGCCGATGCGGTCGGCATCGGTTATGCGGTAGTTGGCCGCATTGAGTGGACCTATATCGGCTGCTCCGGCGGCAACAGGAGATACTTCTCCCGCACCAGCTCCCACGCCTGATCGTGCGCCTGCTGGGGACTCAGGCCTTGGCGTTTGAACTGGCGCATCAGCGTTTCCATCTCGTCCAGCGTCCGCTCCTGGGCCTCCAGCAGTGCCGGGACCAGCCAGCCCCGTGCCTCCAGGTCCCGCACCATTCGCGGACAATGCTCCCGCCAATGGGTCTCCGCCATCCGGCCGTAGTTCAGGAGTTCGCTCATGGTTGGGGTGCGCGAAGAGGTCGAGTTGTCCGGGATCGTTGAAACGTTTTTGCGCCATGCCTCATGTCGTTTCAATCGTGATGCGCCGGACCTGCGGCCCCGGCCGGGCGCCAGTCGACCGCGGGAAGTTGACCCGCAGCTCGCACAACCGGCCGAGATCGAGCGCCGCCCGAACCTCAGCCAAGTCGCGGCCTTCGATGACGATTTCATCGCGGTCCGCCTTGATCGTCAGCAGCTCGGGTTCGCCCAACGTGTGCTCCCACCTTTTGAGCTGATCGGCAGGAAAGGAAACCCAGCTGCCGACCAGGGCGAAGCGCACCACGCGAGCCGGATCACCGTCGGGGGAGATTTCGCCCCAGTTCCGGGGTGCCGGTCGGGTAAGCGGCTTGGTTCCGGGGAAGACTTCGATGCTCATGCGGCTTTGGGGCTAAGGGAGGGAGCGACGCGGGGCGCCCAACGCGCACGCCACAAGCGCCGCGGGGCCGGGTTTTCGACCTGCTCGGCACCTACCAATTCAAGTGCCAGTTTGCGGTCGGCGGTGCGCATCATGGCGTCTCGGGCCGCGGCGCGGTCCGAGGTGTAGATCATCTGGCTCTCCCGGAAACGGGAGTTCGAGACATACGCCTGTTTCAGATTGCCGCCGGCGATTCCCTCATCGGCCATGATCAGGATGCCACGGTCCACGGTCTTGCCCTGCGAGGAGTGCGAGGTGGTCGCATAACCGTGGGAGAATTCTCTGAACCAAGCTGGTAAGTTGCGGCCGTCTTTGAGCCGGATGCCGCCGTCTGGGGCGAAGTCCGCAACGGTCACCAAGTCGCCGTTTCGCAACCCGGCGGGCCGGAAATTGCCCCGCAGCATGAGGCGATCACCAACGGTGACCGGCGTCGATTGCGCCAGTCCGACGCTAAACCCACTCACACGCCGGGGATCGATGCGATGCTCGTGGCCTCCGGCGTCACAAACCACCAATAGCGCGTTCTCGCGCCGCATCACCGTGACCGCATCATATTTGGAGAATGGTCCGGTTGCCCGGTGAAAACTGAGCACGTCTCCCGGCTGGTAGTTCTGCACGCGGCGGCGTTCTTCCCGCGTCCACTTCAAAGGATCGACGGTAGTATAGAGGCGGTCGTCGGCTGCGATCACGCCCGACGTGCGAAGTTGGAGGCGGACCACGTCCGTGAACTGGTGGATTTCTGACCAGACCGGCGAAATCGCCAGACACGATTTTCCCGCCTGCACCGTGCGGACATAGTCGTCGGCTGCGGTCGCAAACATGGCCGCAAGGTCGCGAACCTCGCGGACGGCGCCGAGCCGATTGAATTGGTTGAATGCGCCGAAGGCGTCACCCTTCGCCAACCGGGCGACAGCTGCGCGGTAGGCCGGGTCGGACTGCCGACGGATCTCGGTCAATTGGAAGACGGGCACGCGGGCAAACTCCTGCAAGCAACGCAGGGCGTCACCTGCCTCGACCGAGCCGTGCTGCTTGGTGTCGCCGACGAGCAAGAGGCGGTTGTCGTGGCGTGCGGCCAACCGACACAGGTCGCGCATCTCGCGCACCGAAACGAGTCCCGCTTCGTCGACCAGCAGCACGCGCCCCCGGTTGGCTCGCTGCAACGACTCGTTGACCAAAAGCTGCTGGAGGGTGTCGGCCTCGGCGGTCAATTCCTGCCGCAGGACTTCGGTTGCACCGGTGGACGGCGCACAGCCGAACACCCGGCCTCCGGCCTTCTCGATGCCGGCCACGATGGTCTTGAGGCAGGTTGTCTTGCCGGTTCCGGCGTCAACTTGGAGCACCACCACGCCTGAGCATGATCCGAGCAGCGCCCGCACGGCGGCGGCCTGGTCTTCCGCCAGCTTCATACCGGCAGGAGCCTTGCCCAACGGCCGCCCGCGCTTGAGCTGCGCGTTGGCCCAGCCCGTGAACTCGGCTTCGGAAGCGAGTCCGTCACGGGACGCGATTTCATCTTCCACTCGGAGCAATTCGCCGGAGCGTTCGCGTCCGACGAGCGCCCGTTTCAACGCGGCGAGGTCAACCTGACCGCGGCCGGCTATCAGCGCCTCCCGCAACAACAGCCGATCATCAACCACGGACTTGCGTTCAAAGACGTGCGCTTCGGCTGAGACGATGGCCTGCGACGGTGAAATCACTGAGGGCGGGACACCGCGTCCATCGGCACGGGCGACGGCCTCTCGCAACTCAATAATGCCGTCGCCCGCTTCCTTTACCCAACCGGCGCGCAGTTCACCGGCGGTCGCGGCCGTCTTCGCCGCGCGGCTTTCGCCGGTGACCGCCTGCAAGGCATCTTGGGTCGCCACGCCTAGTTCCTTCGCCTGCGCCATGATCGCGCGACGCCGTTTACTGAAGCGCTCCCGCAGTTCCGCAGACACTCCCTGCACGTTGAAACCCAGCGATCGAACGGAATCCAACGCATAGCCGGCCGCGACCATGCGTTGGGCAAGCTTGTTGTAGCAGACCTCGCGAAAGTAGCCCTGATGCCGGTAGAAGGCTGACGGCTGAACGCTCTTCCAGCGCTCCTCCGCCCGGTCATAGGTCACGTTCATGATGCACAGATGGGTGTGCAGCTGAGGGTCGAGGGAGCGGCTGGCGTCGTGGGTGACAATGGCAGCGACCATGCTTGCCGTGGCCCGGTCGTCATTGGCCCCGCAGCGTCGCACGCGGGTCGCGGTGACCGCCTCGATTTCATACACGGTTTCGGAAACCGCTTCCCGCCACCAGTCGCCGATCCGTTGATCCCCGCCGACAAGGTAGAGCAGCGAAACATCCTTGGGCGGCGAAATCTGGCCGAAGAAACAGACACGCCGCTGAGCGCCTTTGTCACGCACCAGCAGTTTCTCTCCGGTTGCCGGATGCTGACCTTGGCAGAGCTTTTCGAAATGCTCCAGCTGGCAGCGCCCTGAAAGACCGAGCCTTTCTGCACCAGACCCAACCCACGTCATTTCCGCCTTACCTGCTTCAGTCAGGTAGTCGCCCACGACCATGTGCTCACGGAAGTATTCCACGGCACCGGCAACGAGGGCACAGGGTTTATCGAATCTGACCATGTCCACACCATATCTAAAAACCATACGATTACGAGTTTAAATGCCATACTGCGCCCTTGTCTTACACGCCAAACCAAGCTTTTGAGTGACCCAGCCGACACGATTTGATCACCAAACAGGTTACCTGAACCAAAGTCAGAATAAGCGGCACAAGCCGCATGATTTACCTCTACAAGTCGGAACACGCCACCCCTAGCGTTCGCTAGGAATTTCTCGTTCCGCCACCACTACATCGCCACTTCGCCACTACTCGACCACTACTTCGCCGCCACTTTCCACCAGCCATACGAAATCTTTTTTCGATTTACTTAAAGCCATACGGCGATAACGTTCGGGCCATGACAGAAACCAACGAGCTTCACACCCGCCTCATGGAGGACGCCCGGAGCTATGACCCGGCAGCACACCACCGAGGGCTGCTCGGGCCTTACCGCGACGTGCTGCTCGTCTGGCGGGCGAAGTTCATGAGCTACGAGCGGATCGCAGCGACGCTCGATGCCAATGGCATCAAGGTTTCACCGGCCGGCGTCGGCGTTTACTGCCGCAGCCAATTCACCAAAGCCGAGATCGAGCGCGTCCGTCGCGAGAACCGACCGACTACTCGTCCGGCCGCGCCAGCCCAGGCGTCCAAACCCAATCCACAGGCGGTCATGCCGCCTCCGGTCGAGCCCACCTCCGGTCGGCGCGGCCCGAAGATCGCGCGGGACAACTACTGAATCCATCCTACCCATGCCCACCAAACGCATCATTCTCTTTCCCCAGGACAAAGGGGGTATCGGTAAAAGCTTTGTCGCCACCTTGCTCCACGACTACCTCACCGACGCCGGCGTTCGCGTGAAGGCGTTCGACCTCGACCACGCGAATTCGACGTTCAACCGGCTGGTGCCCGAGGCCGAATTCATCGACACCGATGTCGACGCCGACAAACTCGGTGTGCTCGACCGCATCGTCCATGTCCTCCCGGACGCCGATGTCGTGTTGGTGGACAACCGCGCCACCGGCGGCAGCAAGGTGATCGCCTACCTAGACGAGACGCGCCTGCCGGAGCTGCAGGATGAGTTCGGCTGCGTGCTGGTGTTCGCCGTGATCGCGACCGACGACAAGGACGCGAATTCCCAAATTGCGGAGCTGCTCGACTCACACGGCAGCCGGGTCCGTTGGCTGGTCGCGCGCAATCTCCGCGATGGTGGAAACCTCGATCTCTTCGGCCAGAGCAATGCGCGCAAGCGCCTGCTCGACCTCGGAGCGGTGGAAATCGATGTGCCGTGTCTCGCGGAGGTGACGAAGAACCGGCTCCAACAGGCCAACCTCACCGTGGGCCGGGGACGCCAGTCCGACGCGCTCCACTTGCTCGACCGCTCCCGTTGCGTGCGGTTTCACGACCTGATGAAAGAGGAATTCGGGAAAGTCCGGGAACTGTTGCTGCCGTGAGCACGCCGGCCAAACCCGAAGACCTGCTCGATCCCGGGCACTTTCCCGACGACCTGAAATGGGTGCCGGCCCACTACAAGCTGCATCCGACCGATCCGGTTTACCTCCTCATCGCTTGGCACTGGCGCCGCGTGAAACAATCGGAGGACACGTTGAAGGCATCCATTGTGGAAATCAAAAAGGCCCTCGATGACCGCATCACCAATGTAACCAACGCGGCAGAGACCGTAGCCGGCGTCAGCGACGCGCTCGGGGAGGTGCAGATGTTTTTGGAAGAAAAGCCTGCCGAGTTGGAAGCTCAGCTTCACGCGAAGCTGGCGAAGCCGGTAGCCGACGCGGTGACGCGGCTCCAGGCATTGGAAAAGTCGCTCGCTCCCCTCGCCCGCAATTTCCAGACCGCCCTGCGGCGTCAGATCCTCGCGACCTTTCTGGCGGGAGTCACCGTCGGCGTGCTGGCGTCGGTCATCATCTTGCTCGCGTGATGGGACGCACCGCCGGCCTCGTCGTCTTGTGTTTCGGCTTCGCCGCCATTGCGCGCTACGCGGCTGCGCCGCCGGTCGGCTATTGGCTCCCAGTCGTCGCGTTGGGGGTTGGCGGATGGCTGACCTACGCGGCAGTCACGGCCCACTTTGAGGGGAAGCTGGCCGTGGTGCTCCGCCTGTGGGGACTCGAATGGACCCGGGATGAGGCCTGTTGCCATTTCTTCATCACGGGGGCGACCGGCACCGGGAAAACTGCGCGCGCGGTGGTGCCGATCGTGCACGGACTCCGCTCGACCCTGCCGGACACCGGTATTCTCGCGGTGGACTCGAAGGGAGCGTTGTGGAAACCGCTGGCGGCGATGGCCACGGCCTTGGGCCAGAAGGACACGCTGCGCTTGATTCGCGTGCGACCCACCCACATTGCGCCGGACCAATGGGTGCCGCCACTGCGGCTCAACATTCTGGGCGACGCCTCGGTTCCTTGGGGCACCTATGCCAAGATCATCGTCGATACGGCCACAGCCTCCGGCCAGCGCGGCGGTCAGGCCTTTTTTAAGGAGACGGCGCGGGACGCGATCACGCACGCCATGCACGCGCTGGAGGCGGCGGACTTGCCGGTGACCTTGGCCAACGTCCACGACGCGATCTGCGTGTCGTCGGAGACCGCGTTGCTGCTCGCACGGCTCGCGGAGCATCCCGGTCCGGCGGCCGAGGTGGAGCGGCAATATTTCAGCGACTTCCACGCGCAGCCGCCGGAGCAAAAGAGCGGCACCGTCTACACGGTCGCGAACTATCTGCGACCCTACACGCCGCCGGACATCCGTCAGGTCGTGTGTTCACTCGAGCCCAACTTCAGCTTGGCTGAGGTCGACGCTGGCCGGCTCATCTGCCTTTCCGTGCCGCAAACTTATCAGGTCGAGCGCCGGTATTTGAATCTGCTCTTCAAGCAGCTCTTTTTCCTGCACGCCTTCCGGCGGTTCGATCTTGAGCCGGACGAGATGCGCCGGCGCAACCTGATCGCCCTTGTGCTCGATGAAGGGCAGAAAACCACCCTGGTTTCCGAGGACGGGTTCTCGGATCATGCCACGGTCGACGAACTCCGTGAGGCCGGCGTCAGTCTGATTTCGGCGACCCAGACGCCGCTCTCGCTCTACGCGGCGTTCGAGACTGAGCGGAAAGCGGACGTATTCATGGCGAATCTGCGGACTCAGATTCACTTCCGCGCAGCCGATGAGAAAGGCGCCAAGATTCTCTCCGAGAAGATGGGCGGACGCGAAATCCGAAAATACAGCGGCGGGGTCAGCAGCGGGCGGACGTCTCGAAACTGGCAACCGGCTGACGAGCCGTGGTTCAAACCCACTTCATTTCTCTCACTGGCAGACGGGAAAGCCGTATTGAAGCATCCTCGGCGCAGCGGGAAACCGCTCTTGCGGAGGTTGCCATTTACTTCCTTCACGAGGGCAAACGAGTCCCGGCCCCGCCCGAGCGAAGGGTGATCGCTGTCGGCGTGGGGCGCCACGCGGCGACCACTGCACCCGGTCTAGTTTCGGGACGGATAGTCTGGCCCCTCGATACTAACCACTACGAAGGTCGCAATGGTCACCAATGAGATTGGAACTACGACGTAGCCGGTTGCCAAATCCCAGTGGTGAGGGCGCGGAGTTCGTCGAGGAGTTCGCATTGGGGGAGGGCGCGCATTATCCGACCTTCGCGAGTTGGGTGTTTCGTAAACGGCCGGCCAGGCAAGGTCCTCCGCGAGTGGTCGCTAACCAGCACGTTCGCGGCGCGAAAACCTTACGCCGTCCCTTTGCGGCGCACCTGCCGACCTTCTCTCGCATCCCTCAATCCACAGTTCGCACGCGTCCGTTTAAATTCGGAGGGGGCACAGGCACTTCCAACAGCGAGAAATCATCGAACTCCGCCCAATCACCGCTGATTTGATTCATGAGTTGGACGCCGATCCCCACCCACGTGGCGTTCTCCGGGGCTTGGCCCCCTCGTTGCATGTGCACCCAGTCCGGCCAGCGGCCTTCGGGTAAGCGCGACGCCATCGGTGAGCCAACCCGCCGGCCCTGCGCATCCGCCCAACCAAAGGTCAGGTTGACGATATCACTGGGCCCCGCTTGCCCTCGCACCCGGACCGACGCCACATACAGATGGCCCGGCTTGGCCGGCAACCATTGGTAAACCGACGTATTGACCGCACCGACCACCCGCAAGCCAACGTCGCCCGTGCGGGCCGCCGCCGCAGTCACTTCCGCTGCATGAGCCTGCGTGGGCTCCACCCCGCTTTGCCAGCCACCCGGCAGGCCGATGCCATAGGGCAATCCTGCGATTCGTTTTTCGAGGTTGCGAGGTCCCTCTAGGCCACCGTCCGCCAGCCGCTCCACCGCGGTGCCGCTCTCCAAGGCTTTCGCCAATATTCTGCCGTCGGCCAAACCGGCTTCGGAACGGCCGCGCCACCGGTCCAGCACCCGCGCCGCCGCGTGATTGGCCGCACTCACCCCACCCTTCGCCAGCGCCGCCGAGGCCGCCAACGCCGGGTCGTTGCCCATGAGGTCACCATACACAATTGGTGCAAACGCGAGGGGCCTTCGTTCGGTCAATGCTTTGCTGTAGCGCAGGAATTCCTCCTTCGCTTCCACAAAAGCGATGAGCTTCTCCGCGCCGGGCGCGCCCGCGAGTTTCCCCGTCAAAAGGTCACGCTGCAGGGCCGCGCGCGTTTCGTGCAGCCACGAGTAGCGCTCCGTTACGCCAAACGATTCGGCGACCATGGCCACCCGTTCCTGCACTTTCCGCTGGCGGGCCCACCGTCCGGCCTCATCCAGCAGACGCCGGAGTTCGTGACACACCTCCACGGGAAACAACTCAGCCTGCGAGTCATTCCGGTAGTGTTTCATCCAATACGAAGGGCCGGCCTGAGTCACCCACTGCCGCTCGCATCGCTCGAAATACGCCCGCATCGGGCCGGCTGACTCCTGAAAATACCGACGATAGTATTCGTCGAGCAGCGCCTCGGCCTTTTGGTGGGGATCACGCAAAAGTTGAGCGACCATCCAGGACGTCGGACCGTCGATCCCCCAGTTCGGAGGTGCTTCACCATAGTAGTCGGTAAACCCGATCGCCCGCGCGTGCGCCAGAATCTCGGCCAGAAAACGGGGGTGAATCCGCGGAATGACAAAACCGTAGCCGTCGAGGTAATCGTAGAGCCCCAGCCGGCGGGGACCCGCCTTCGCCCATTGTTTTTGGAGGGAGAGTTCCTGCCGCCAAAACTCCGGATCGTAGCCCTGCGAGCGATCTGCCGTCAGAAACGGCACCACTTGGGGATGCACCGGAAAATCCGGCGTATTTTCCGCCCAGTAGTAGGCGAGCGCGCCGAGCAATTTGTCCGGATGCGTCCGCGCCACGTCGGCCGCCACGCGGTTCATAAAACCGAAAACGAGGTTGGTATAATCCGGCCGCCCGCGGAACCACCGCTGGGGCAAAACCGCGGCCAACGTTTCCGCGCTCTCGCCGAACAGGAGCGCATCGTTTACGCCCAAAGCAAACGAGACCTGGGCGGGATTCGCCGTAAACGCATTCCGCGCTGCCGTCGCCGCATGCGTCGCCACATCCGCCCTCCCGAGATCGGGGTTTAAGGCGTGCGCCCCCGCCGTCGGCTTCGCCCGCAGTCCCTTTACCTCGGGAAAATACTCCGGATGCTCCGCGTAAAGAGTGGCAGGGAAAACGGTGCCCAGGTTGTGCGAGAAACTCAACGCGTCGGTCAGGTGATTGCGCCGCGCCCACGCGGCCGCCGCCGGAGCTCCCAAACCACCGATATGCCTCGTGAGATACGCCGACGGCCCGGGTGGCGGAGCACTTTTCCCTTCCTCCCGCCCCCACACCCCGGGTGCGAACCAACGTTCCACTTGCTCGTCATCGCTGACGGGAAGCCGCTTCCCCGCCACGAGCATGAGCGCCGCAACGGCGAGAAGCCCGCCGAGCGCAGTGATTGACCGAAAGATGACCGGTTGCGATGGCACGTGAAAGCGATTGCCGAACAGACGCACAGTCTGCGCAACAGGCAAGACCGACCGAGACCCGGCGGCGTCGTCTTGGTGGGCAGCAAACCCGATTCACTTCCCGTGTGGCGGCAGCCGCGAGGCTCGCGCCCGGCGCTGCGCATCGGTCAGTGTTCCGCTCCGTCATCAGCACCCCCATAGCTCTTTTGACTCTCTTGTGAAACGAAACGCTGAAGGCGACGAGGGATTCGCGTCCCCACCGGCCGTTTAATTTCACGATGCGCCCCGACCGCCCTGACTGAGATCAACTCAAAGATTTCGCTTCAATCTCCGACGAGAACGGTGCCATGCTGCACGCACGTGGACCCTTCTCTGCCGAAATCCGACACCGATCTTCAAAGGCCCTTGGATCATTTCCGGGCCAACAAGAAGCGCCTGGAAATCCATCCGACCGAAAAAGCCGTGCTGTGGGTCGTGTGCCTCCATCTGGTTTTTCTGCCGTGGGCCCTCGGCGCGATGGCGGCTTGGGCCCAATGGACGAGCCTCGGTCTTTCCATCCTGGGTTTCGTGCTTTCGTTGGTGCCCCGCAATTACACGGAGGATCACACCGGCACTCATTCGTTCCGGTTGGTGATGTGGCCCCGCCTGGCGAAGTTCCCCCTCTTCTATATCGGGCTCGGCTTGCTCGCCCTCGTCCTGACTCAGGCGCTCAATCCTTCGTGGGTCTATGAAACCAACGGCAAATCTTGGTGGATGCGGGCCATTCCGCATACCACTTGGCTACCCTCAGGCGTTGACGTCCCCTTTGCCAAGTGGGGTCCCTGGCGCCTGCTCATCATCTACAGTTCGGCGTGGCTCACGCTTTGCACGATTTGGGTCGGGCTCACCCGTCGCCGCTCGCTTCAAAACCTTTTTATTGTCGTCGCCGGCAACGGGCTCCTCTTGGCCATCTTCGGCATCGCGCAGCGCATGCTGGGTAACGGCAAGCTCTTCTGGTTCTGGAAGTCCCCCAACGATTCCTTTTTTTCCAGCTTCATCTACAAAAATCACGGTAGCGCTTACTTGCTCATGATGCTGGCGGTGACCTGCGGCTTGGCCGCATGGTATTACCTCCGCGGATTGCGTCGGATGGAAAAATCCAACCCTTCCGGGATTTTTACGTTTTTCGCCACCTGTATTTCCGTGGCGATTCTCACCAGTTACGCCCGCGGCGCCACCTTGATCATGCTCGTGTTCTTGGCCATCTGCGTGGTCGTTTTCATCGGGCACCAGTTGGTGATGAAGAATACGACGCGTAAGCCGATCGTGGCCGTGGTCCTGATGTTGGTCTTCGGCTTTTTTCTAAAAACCGGTATGGAGGCGCTCAACACCCGCGAGGCTTGGACGCGTATCCAAGCGGGCTTGGAGCGGAAAGACCTCTCTTTGGAAGCGCGGGAGTGGGCCACCGCCGCGTCACTCGACATGCTGAAAGACCATTGGAAAACCGGCGTCGGTGCCGGCGGCTTCGGCTTTCTCTTCACCATCTATCAGCACCGCGACCCGCGGCTGAGCAGTGGGTCGCAGTTTTGGGACCAGGCGCACAACGATGTGCTCCAGTTTCCCATTGAGCTCGGCCTCACCGGCATGGCGCTCCTTGTCGCAGGCGTCGGCTACCTCCTGGTCGGGCTCATCCGGAGTGTCTTTTGGGAGAACCCTTTAAGCGGCTGCACGGTCCTCGGAGCGATCATGCTCGTTGTGTATTCGTGGTGGGATTTCCCGTTCCAGTGCCCCGCAATTTTGATCACGTGGTGCACGCTCGGCGTGGCCATTACGCTGTGGACCAAGCTTGAGGAAATGAATGTCCGGGGGTAATACCCAACGCCGATGAAGATTGGATTTTAGCAGGCTTGGGGTAGCCGCTCGTGTTAACGAGCGGTGGCTGCGTCATCGTTCTACCGGCCTTCTACCTGCCCACCGCCGGGATCGCGCTAGCCTCGAAAACCCTCCAATCTCACGCCGCGCTGGCCGCCCTCACAGCACCATGAGTTCGCTGCGCACCGCGGCGTCCAATCGAGCCATACCCTGCTGCACGATGGCGTCGCTCGGCCCCTCGATCAGCAGCCGCAGTTTGGCCTCCGTGCCTGAATACCGCACCAGCACCCGCCCCCGCGTGCCCAATTCGGCTTCGAGACTCTGTATCGTGTCCTTCACCTTCGACAGCTGATCAAGGGGGATCTTTTCCTTCACCTTGAGCGCCGAGGTGAGCTGCGGAAACTTCGTAAGCACCCGCTTGAGTTCTGACAGCGGCTGGCCGGTCGCCAGCATCACTTCGATGACCTTCAACGCCGCCACCAGCCCGTCACCCGTGGGTGAAACATCCGAGCAAATGATGTGGCCACTCGACTCCCCTCCCAGCGTCGCTCCTTCCGCGGCCATACGTTCGATCACGTAACGATCGCCCACCGAGGTGCGCACCACCCTCCCTCCCGCCGCCGCCAACGCCGCATCCACGCCCAGATTGCTCTGCACGGTGAGCACCAGCGTATCCTTCACCAAGCGGCGTCGCGCCAGCGCATGCATGGCCAGAATCGTCAAAATGACATCCCCGTCCAAGACGTCACCGTTCTCATCGCAGAGCAGACAACGGTCGCCATCACCGTCGTGGGCGATCCCCAGGCGGGCCCCGGCCGCCCGGACTTTCGCCGCCAAGGGCTCCGGATGCTCGCTACCGACGCCGGCATTGATGTTCTCCCCGTCGGGCGAATCGCCCAAGCCGATCACCTCGGCGCCGAGATTGCGGAAGACCACCGGGCTGGTGCGGCACGTCGCACCGTTCGCCGTATCCAAAACGACTTTCCATCCGGCCAATGACCGGGGCGGCAGAATCGCTTCCGCCGTGGCGATGTAGTGGTCCACCGCGCCTTCGGCCTTCGCCAGCGCGGCCTCGTCCGCCGTGGGCGGAGCCAAATCGATGAGCCGTTCGATCGCCAACTCGTCGTCATCGGTGAGTTTCACCCCGTCCGTGCCGAAAAATTTGATACCGTTGTCCGCCGCCGGATTGTGCGACGCCGTGATCATTACGCCCAAATGGGCATCCGATTCGCGCACCGCCCGGGCTACGGCCGGAGTGGGCAAAACCCCGAGCGACACCGGCACTGCCCCGCCGGCCCGCAGCCCGCGGGCCACCGCGGCTTCCAAGGCCACTCCGGAGCCGCGGGTATCGCGCCCGATGAGCACCCGGCCCGCCCCCGTCAGACCCGCCCAGCGGGCCGCCGCCCGCGCCAAGCAAGCCGCAAACGCTTCGTTGATCACCGGACCACCGTAGGGGCCGCGCACACCGTCGGTGCCAAAATATTTTCTGCTCATGGGTAAAAGGAATCTGGAGAGGATTGAGCCTAAAAACTGCAGAAGGCGAAACCGCTCATCTTCGCTAATAACCGCTAATGAAGAAGATTGAATCAGTTTCCACCCGATCTGCTGGCTAACCTAATCGGTGAATCGGGAATTCATGGACAATCAGATTCTTCCCTCTGGATTAGCGCGTATTAGCGAAGATGAGCGGTTAACCAACTGCTGAGACTAGGCTTATTCGACCGTGACCGATTTTGCGAGGTTACGGGGCTTGTCGACATCGCAGCCGCGCTCGACCGCGATGTAGTAACTGAGGAGTTGCACCGGGATGGACGCCACGATCGGCAGCACAGCTTCATGACACTCGGGGATCACGATCACCTCGTCCGCCAGCCCGGCCGGCAATTCGACGTTCTCCGTGATGATCGCGATGATCGGGCCCTTCCGCGCTTTGATCTCCTGCATCGAGGAAACAATCTTGTTCAGAATTTCGCCGCTCGGTGCGAAAAACACGCTCGGACATTCTGCACTGATCAGGGCAATCGGGCCGTGCTTCATCTCGGCCGCCGGATAGCCCTCGGCATGGATGTAGGAAATTTCTTTCAACTTGAGCGCCCCTTCGAGGGCGATCGGAAAGAGCGACATCCGGCCGAGAAACAACATGTCCGCAAACCGGGCGTAGCGCTGGGCTATTTCTTTGATGTGGGGCGCCTGCTCCAAGGCCTTCCGCACGAGATCGGGGGCTGCTTTGAGAGCCTTCACATACGTCACCCCGTCGCTGAAACTCATGTCCCGCATCCGACCGAGATAGAGCGCCAACATTGCCCCGATCAGGAGCTGGGATGTAAACGCCTTAGTCGAGGCGACGCCGATCTCTGGCCCCACGTGCTGATAGATCCCACCGTCCGCTTCCCGGGCCACGGTGGAGCCGACCACGTTGGTCACCGCCAGAACTTTGTAACCTTTGCGCTTCGCCTCCCGGAGCGCGGCGAGCGTGTCGATCGTCTCGCCCGACTGACTCATCACAAAAAAGAGCGTGTTCCGGAAGAGCGGCGAATTGCGGTAGCGGAACTCCGAAGCGTAGTCGCACTCCACCGGCATGCGCGCAAAGCGCTCGATCATGTGCTCGGTCACCATGCACGCGTGGAGCGCCGTGCCGCACGCGCAAAACGTCAAACGCTCGATGCCCCGAAATTCCCCGGCCGATACATTGAGGCCGCCAAAATTGGCCGTGCTGCCGTCTTCGGAGAAGCGCCCGCGCATGGCGTTTTCGAGCGCGATCGGCTGCTCGAAAATTTCCTTCTCCATAAAATGGGCGTAGGTGCCCATCTCCGCGTCGTCCACGGACCACGTCACTTTGTCGACAAACGGTGCGACCGATTCCTGACCGAGCGTGGTGATCCGAAATTCCTTCGGCGTCAGGTGCACGATTTCGCCGTCCTTCAGATAGACAACACTCTGCGTGCGGGCCACAATCGCCGAAACATCACTGGCGACAATATTCTCTCCGTCACCGAGCCCGAGGATGAGCGGCGATCCCTTCCGCGCCGCCACCATTTCACCGGGCAGATCCACACTCATGGCCACGATGCCATAGGTGCCCTCGGCATGAAGCAGGGCTTTGCGCACCGCCGCGAGACACCGGTTTTCCTCCGCCGAATCAGGTTCCTTCGCGTAATGATAGGCGATGAGGTTGCAGAGCACCTCGGTATCCGTCTCGGACTGGAAGGTGTAGCCCTTCGACAGGAGAAACGCCTTCATGGAAGCGTAATTCTCGATCACGCCATTGTGGATGAGCACGATTTTGCCGTCGCTGCTGAGGTGCGGATGGGCGTTGGCATCCGTCACGCCGCCATGCGTCGCCCAGCGCGTGTGGCCCATACCGAACGTTCCGTTGAGAGGAGCTTTGGCCACTTCCTTCTCCAAGTTGGCCACTCGCCCGATTTTCTTAACAATTCTGAAGGCGCCATTCTGCAGGATGGCGACCCCCGTCGAATCGTAGCCACGATACTCCAACCGTTTCAGGCCCTCCAAGATAAAGGGAGCCGCTTTTTGTTTACCCACGTAGCCGACGATGCCGCACATAGATTGATGAAAGTTTAGAAATGCTTAAAGAATGCCAAAAACTGGCAAAACGGTGTCGGGCCACGCAAGGACTGTGTGTGGCATCATAAGCTGAAACTCATCGCGACTCCATGCATGAAGCCGGCGACACGGCCCTCAGTGACAACACTTGGTCCCCAAGAGCGAAATCCACAGGCCCACTCGCTCACCACCTCCCGCTTGCAGCCTTCCGCTTGCAGCTCACCGCCCACCTGCCCCAAACCCTAATCAAGGAAGGGCGTATACTCGGGCACCAGTCGCTGCATGTGCCGCTTAAGATCGTTGGGATCCATCTCGTGCAGGTGCTGCTCCAAATCCACCACGCCCGACTCATCGAACGTTCCCATGCTCTTGAACCGCATGATCCGCGGATGCGCCGTCGGCGCGTATTCCTCGGTATGATGCTGGAGCTCTTCGAACAGTTTTTCGCCCGGTTTGAGTCCGGAGAAGGCAATCTCGATATCCTCACCCACTTTCAAGCCGCTGAGCTCAATCATCTGCTTCGCCAAATCGACGATCTTCACCGGCTGGCCCATGTCCAAAACGAAGATTTCACCACCCTGGCCCAACACCGCCGTCTGGAGAACCAAGCCCACGGCCTCCGGAATCGTCATGAAATAGCGGGTGACGTCGGGATGCGTCACGGTCACCGGACCGCCATTGGCAATTTGTCGCTTAAAAATCGGGATCACACTGCCCGATGAGCCCAACACATTGCCGAACCGCACAGCCATGAACTTCGTCGGCGTCACCGCGGACGAAGTCAGTGGAGCGTTACGGGCGGACAGTGGAGCGAGGTCCGCCGCCTTCTGTCCCCCGCCTTCGGTCGTCCGCCCACCGTCCTCCGTCTGCTGCCCTCCGCCTTCCACCTTCGGCCTTCCGCCTTCCGCCCTCTGCTGTCCCCCGCCCGCCTGCGCCGTGGCGAGTGCCATCAACTGGATCTCCGCCAGGCGCTTGGTCGCCCCCATCACATTCGTCGGGTTGATCGCCTTGTCCGTCGAGATCAGCACGAAGGTTTCCACGCCATACTCCTGCGCCATTTTCGCGAGACGCCGGGTGCCGATCACATTGTTGAAAATGGCCTCGGCCGGTTGGCGCTCCATCAGAAACACATGCTTGTGCGCCGCGGCGTGAAACACCACGTCGGGGCGGTAGCGGGAAAACACATAGCTCATCCGCGCCCGATCCAAGATATCCGCCACAAGCGGCACCGCGATCGAGCCCAAGCCCGTTTCGTTCAGCTCTTGCTCGATGAGAAACATGCTGCCCTCGGATTGCTCGACCATCACGAGCCTCTTGGGATTCAGCGCCGCAATCTGGCGGCAAAGTTCGCTGCCGATACTGCCGCCGGCCCCGGTCACCATCACCGAGCGCCCTTCGATCAACTTCCGGATGCCCCCCGAATCCAAGTCCACGACGTCCCGTCCGAGCAAATCCTGCACTTCCACCGGGCGGATCCGGCTCGCCCTCACCTTGCCGGAGGCGAGTTCCTCGATCGAGGGGAGCGTCTCCACCTTAAGGCCCTGCTTCGACAGCAAGTGCACGATTTCGCGAATGCGCTTCGCCGAGGCCGACGGCATCGCGATGACCGCCTTGACCAAGTCGCCCGACTCCTTGGTGTCCGCCAGCGCCTCGGGCGCGCCGACTACCGGCACACCGTGGACGAGCTTTCCGTGTTTGGAGGTGTCGTCGTCGAAAAACATGACCGGCTTGAAGCCCCGCGACGGAGAATTGATAAATTCTTTGGCGAGCGAGGCACCGGCATCTCCGGCCCCGATGATCACGATGCGCTGCTGCGCCCCGTGGGTGGCTTTCTTGCCCATCGTCACGCGCTCGCGGAATAGCCGCGTGCCGAGCCGGGCCAGACAAAGCCCGCCCAGACACAACATGAAATCCGTCAGGAGCACACCACGCGGCGGTGCGAAATCCACCGATCCCAACAAGCGAGGGAGGACCAGCAATGCACTGGCAGCCGACATGCTCCAAATCAGCCGCATCAAATCCGGAATGCTGAAGTAGGTCAGCATGCTGCCGAGCTGCCGCACCCATACCAACGCGACCAACTTGACGCCTACTACGATCCACAGCATCCGCAACCGCTCTTCCTGGTAGTTGCTGGGCACCAGAAAATCGAACCGCACCTCATACGCCAAGATGAAGCTCACCGATATGATGGCGGCATAAATGACCGCCAAAACCAAGGTGCGCCGGTTGCGCGCCAAATCGAAAAAGAACTTCGGCATGGGCTAGGAAGTGGGCCGGGCGGGCTTTACCGAGGCCGCGGTCGGGGGGTTGAATTCGGGCATGGTGGCATCTCCTTGGGCACTGATCCCTTCGCGCACAAGCACGGTTTTTACGGTGAGGAAGAGGATGGTCAGATCGAGCCGCAGACTTTGCGTTTCCACATAGCGCACATCCCACTCAAATTTCTCCTCCCACGACAGCGCATTGCGGCCCTTCACTTGCGCCAAACCGGTGATCCCCGGCCTGACCTCATGCCGCCGGGCCTGCCGCGGGGAGTAGCGCGGGAGGTAGTGAACCAAAAGCGGACGCGGCCCTACCAAGCTCATGTCGCCTTTCACCACATTGATCAGTTCCGGCAATTCATCCAGCGAAGCAGACCGGAGGAATTTACCAAAAGGCGTCAGCCGCACCGCATCGGGCAGGAGATTGCCGGCCGCATCGCGGGCATCGGTCATGGTGCGGAACTTGATCATCTCAAAAATCCGGGCCCCCTGCCCCGGCCGTTTTTGGCGGAAGAACACCGGAGTGCCCAGCTTCACCCGCACCAACACCGCCACCACGGCAAGCACCGGCAGCCAAAACGGCGCGGCCACCAGAACGACAAGGAGGTCGAAGCTTCGCTTGATCATTGCAAAAACATCTTTGAACAGGAGGGAACGGAGGAAACCGAGTTAATGATTATGATCATCTCCGTTAACCCGTCGGCCTTTGCAAACAAGGGATGCATCTGGATTGTGTGAAAGACCGCATGGGAAAGTCTCCGTTCTCTCCATTACCTCCTGTTCAAATTCGTTTGGCACTGTGGCATTTGCGGACGACCGCAATCACCCTCTCAAGATCGGCCTCGGTCAGATTCGATCCCGACGGCAAACACAGGCCGCGATTGAACAAATCCTCGGCGACCTCGCCGCCGAAGCGGTCACAGTGGGCAAAAACCGGTTGGAGATGCATGGGCTTCCACACCGGGCGGGCTTCGATGTTCTCCGCCTCCAGCGCCCGGCGAATGGTTTCGCGGTCGGCTCCAAATGCCATCGGATCGACCAAAATGCAGGTGAGCCAGCGCGTGCAGCGGTTCCACGGCGCCTCGGGCATAAACGAGATTCCCGGCAAATCGGCTAAGGCCTTTTCGTAGGTGGCGCAGTTCGCGCGGCGCGCGTTGACGCGGTCGGCGAGCACCTGCAGCTGCCCGCGCCCAATGCCGGCGAGCACATTGCTCATGCGGTAATTATAACCGATTTCCGAATGCTGGTAGTGCGGGGCCGGATCGCGCGCCTGGGTGGCGAGATACCGCGCCTTGTTGATCAGCGCCTCGTCCGGCGACACCAACATCCCGCCGCCCGACGTGGTGATGATCTTGTTCCCGTTAAACGAGAAAATCGCCAATTTCCCGAAGGTTCCCGGCCGAATTTCTACTTTTGTACAGGAGCTAACCGAGGAAACAGAGCCTTGGTTCTCCGTTCTCTCCGTTACCTCCTTTGAAGAATTCTTGTTTGAGAAATAAATCGCTCCCAGTGCTTCCGCCGCGTCCTCAATCACCGCGACGCCATAACGATCGCACACGGCCATGATCGCATCGAGATCGGCACATTGGCCATAGAGATGGACCACGATCACCGCACGCGGCAACCGCCCCTTGGCCGCGCGATCCGCCAACGCTTCTTCCAGTCGCAGCGGATCCATATTCCAACTGGCCCGCTCGCTGTCGATGAACACGGGCCGGCCGCCCTCGTAGACAATCGGATTGGCACTCGCCGAAAACGTAAGGCTGGAGCAAAAGACCTCTTCCCCCGACTGCAACCCCACCAACTTGAGGGCCAAATGCAGCGCCGCCGTCCCCGACGATAACGCCGCACAATGCATCCGACTGTTTGCACATGAGCTAACCGAGGAAACAGAGTTTTTCCTCTCCGTTGACTCCGTTCCCTCCTGTAAAATCTGGCTAAACTCCCGTTCAAACGCATCCACATGCGGCCCGAGCGGGGCGATCCAATTGGTCGCGAACGCTTCGCGGACAAACTCAAATTCCTGAGTCCCGAGATGCGGCGAGGAGAGATAAATTTTCGGTGTGCTGGACATAAGTTCTAAAAACGGTCGTAGAAGTGAAACACCACGGTGCCAAGTCTACAGAGAAATCTTCCGGTCGGCCGACACCATCCTGCTTCGGCCCCCCCCTGTCATCCGTCCTCCGCCATCCGACTTCTGCGCCTCCTGCGCTTCTTTGCAGCCAATCCGTCCTCCGCCGTCAGTCCTCCGTCGTCAGACGTCCGCCCTCCGGCCGCCGTTCGCTCTGCTCCCTCCTGTTCAAATCCTTCCGCCATCCAACATCCGTCCTTCGCGGGTTAAAGCGTTCGATTTTTGCGCCTTTTGCGCTTCTTTGCGGCCAATCCGCCCTCCGTCATCCGCCGTCAGTCCTCAGCCGGAGCGATTCAATAGGGGTCGATTTTTGAGAGGAAAATCGGAGTTCAGGCTTGGAGCGATTCTATTGCATGGCAGTTGGGCAAGGCGGTGAGTTTCTCGAGGAGCCGGACCCACCAGTCGCGGGCTGCCCGACCTTCGACGGCGAGCTTGAGCGTCGCCTTGCCTTGGGCGCGGCTGAAGACCGCCGCGCGCGTGAACAGCCGCCAGCGCAGCGTCACCAGCTCGCACTTGGCGAGCTGGCCGAGCCGGCGCTGCAACAGGACACACAGGTTGTAGGCCGTGATCGCCAGGTGGCACGCCGCCTCCGTCGCCCAAAATTTCTGGCAGCACAGGCCCTTGATGCCGAACTGGCGGCCCAGTTCCTTGAGGCGGTTTTCGATGTCGGCGCGCCCGTTGTAGCGCCGCCACACCGCCAGCGCGTCAAACTCGCTGGCCGGCAGATTGGTGATCAGCGCCTGGAAGCGATATGCGGGCAGATCGAACAAGGTTTTGCCGCCAGCCTCCGCGCGTTCGGCGAGGCGCTGGCGGATGACGATGATGCGTTCGCCCGGCCGCTCGCCGGCGACCTCCTGCACCTGCACGCCGGCGAGCTCGGTGTCGCGCCAGTGCGCGTCGTCGTGCCGGCACAGCCGTTGCACGGGCGCCCGCAGCGGCTGCGCCACGATGTAGCGCTGGCGCAGCTCCCGCAGCGCATCCAAAAACTCGCGGCTGCAAAAGCCGCCGTCCGCGCGCAGCAGCGCGATCCGGATGTGCGCCGGCAGCCCGGCGAGCGTGCTGCGCACAAACCCGGCCGCGTGGTTCACGCAGGCCGCGTCGCCGCGCCGCAGCCAGAAGTTGGCGATGAGCTGGCCCTCGGCCAGCGCGGCGACCAGCGGACGATGGCAGGGCTTGAGCCCCTGCTTGGTGTAGCCGACGCGCACGCCTTCCTGATGGCCGTCCTCGTGCAGCAACGCCCACGAGTCGAGGTCGAGCGTGTAGCCGTCCCGCTCGCTCGGCAACCGCCGCACGGCCCAGCGGTGCAACGCGGTGAGCCCCTCGCTCGTGCTCTGGCGAAACATCGCGAGAAAGCGCGACAGCGTCGACTGGCTCGGCACCGCCTCGATGCCGAGCACCTGCGCGATGGCCGGATCCTGGCGCAGATAGGCGATGCGCGAAAGCTTGTCCGCCCCGCTCAGGATGCCGCCCAAGAATCCCAGCGCCACATCGGCTGGATCGTAGGCGTGATTGCTCTTGGGCGCATGCGGGAGCACCTGCGCCAGCTGTGCGCGAAACGCACTCTGGTGCAAAAACTGCGACCACACCACCATGCCGCCCTGCGCCGTCAGCCGCTGGTCGGTAAACGAAATCCGCATCGCCTGCGGCCCGTTCGTCGTGCCAATTTCCACCTGCACCGTTTGGTTCGCCTCCGCTCGAGGCTCCGGGACTTGAGTTTTAGTATTCACACCTCAACCCCGCCAAACGGTGCGCCTCTTTTCAACTGAATCGCTCCGGCTCAGTCATCCGCCCTCCGCCGGCCGTCATCCGCCGTCCCGTCCGATTTTTGCGCCTTTTGCGCCTCTTCGCGGCCAATCCGTCCGCCCTCCGCCCTCCGTTATCTCGGTTCCCTCCTGTTCAAATCCTTCCGCCGTCCGTCATCCGTCCGCCGTCCCGTCCGATTCTTGCGCCTTTTGCGCTTCTTTGCGGCCAATCCCTCCGCCCTCTGTCGTCCGTCCGCCGCCCTCCGTCTACAGCCCTCCCCAGTCCGTCTTCGGCGGCAATGCCAAGCCCAGCCCGGCCAACGCGCCAAGCACCTCTTGAAACCCCGGATCGCCCAGCAGTTCCTCCATCGGTTGAGCCGACATCAGACGAACAAAGTATTGGTCGCTGCTTCCCTTGACGGCGTAGTGCAGGGTATCCCGCCACCACTTGAGCGGATCCGGCCGCTGGTTAAAGCCCTCGCCGTAGTCGTAGAGTTCACCGCCCACCAAATGCCAGTAGAGCACGTATTGTTTGGCGCCCCCGGACACCGGCGGACGAAACAACCGCCACCGCGCAGGCAACAGGTGGCGATCACCCACCTTCAGCTGATCGTCGATCCTCATCGCCTCACAGGTCCAACCGTTTTCTGACCAGCACCGATCCGGCGTGTGCGAGGCGACTTTTTGCACCGGCATTCGGCCGGGCGACCAGTAGGCAACATACAGGCCGAAGCTACGGCCTCCCTGGCGATACACCCGATTGACCATGTCATCGTAATTCAGCGTTTTCTCAATTGCGGTCTGCAAGAACTCTGTGGGCCCGAGCGGCTCGTCTGTTGCCACCCATCCCTCAGTCGTTTTGGGCAATGTGGTGCTTAAATTAATTTGCCTCGTCACTGATTGGGTGTCTCCGGCCTCTATATTGCGCAGTCGCACGAATTGAAGGCAAAGAGCGATGACAAATACAACCAACGCAATGATCCATCCTGCTTTCAAGGTTACACAATTCCAGCCATCCTATGCGCCACGCACGAAACCGAACGATATTTGGTGAAACAAAACCCCACGACCCAGCTAATTTGATTTAAGCTTCACCCGGAAATTCATCGCATGGTGACATGTCGGGTAAGATCCGTCCAAAGGGCATAGCCATCCCAATGGGGCGAAAAATCCAATGCTTGGCCTATTGGCACGACGCGATCTACCCCTGCGCCACCGGCCAAATCGGCAAGTTGGTCGAGATGCTCCGCACTGAGTCCAAAATAGGTGATTGTCTGGTGATCAGGTCGCAGCATGGAAGCCAACTCGGCGACCGTGCCACAGGAAGCATGAAACAACAGGCTGGATCCACATGGGTCTGCCTGCTCGGCATACACCGGTTGACTGGCCTCCAAAGACGCCGTGTGCGCCCCGAGAGTCACCCGGTGCGCCGCACCGCTCGCAGCCCCGGCGAACGCCGCATTCAGACGCCTGACCGCAGCACCTAGGTCGTGACCCTCGCTGCGAGCCGAGACCGCTGCCTCAAGGTTTGCCTCGAAAGCCCGGATTCCTTCCGCGGCGGTCGTGCTTGGTCCGATCCAAAAAACCTGATGAGGGGACGAGCAGGCCATCTGCCCGAACGGCAAGACGTCCACCGCCATCTTGACCGCGAGTTGCCGGAGGACGTCCGGCGCGGCCGATTGATAGGCAACGGCATCCACCACCGAAAGCGACCGCTTACTCGCAAACGACCGCTCCCCGGCATGCGGGTTCAATGGAATCGCCCGCAGCCGACGCACCGTCTCGTCTCCGCCCCAAACGATGCGCTGGTCACACGCGGCTGAAAAGGCCCCGGTCACGACGTCGTCATGTTCGTAGGAAACAAACCAATTGCCCCGGGTTGCCTGTCGGTGTTGGGCAAACACGGCTGCGAGCACCTCGAGCAATCCGATCATTAGCGGACTGGCGCGGGTCGTTAGGCGCACTACGTTCGCGTTGCCCGCTAGAAAAGAAAGCGCCCAAGAATACATGAACATCGTATCCACGTTAGCTGGCGTGATATGCAGCACGAGCCCCGCCGGAACCCTTCGCCCCCCTGCTTCGGCCGGAAAGCCGCGCGCCAATTCTTTGAGGTGTGCACGCCGGAGCCAGAACGCCAAAGAAGCCGCCGCAGGATCGCGGCGGAGTCGCTCATGGCGCAACAGGGCGTCCGCACAGGTGGCCAGCACCTCCACCCGAGACTGATCCCAGCACGGCGCGACGGTGAGGCGCAGGGCTCGCACGGCCGCGACCGTCACCGGTGATTCTCCAGACGGGACCAACATTGCACTCGCCGGCAGCAGTTCTTCAGGGTTGGCTGGCATAAGTGTCACTACAGCCCCTAACCTCAGAGCGAGGCGCGCGACCTTCCACATGGAAAAAACGTCCGGGCATACCGGCGGTGGCTTCGTCTAACCCGCACCATGATCCGAGGTCCTCGGTGAGCAGGGAATGGCCCGGATAACTCTGCGGGAGGATCGAGAGCACCTGGATCAGACCCCGGTGCCCGAGCGGCAAGGGCTGCAATGTGGCTGGGTCACGCACAATGACGTCGGCAAACACCGGGGCATGGAGAGCTCCGCATTGGTTTTCGAAGAAAACACTGCCGACCTGCTCAACCATTCCATAGAAATTGATGACCTGTTCCACCCCCAGCGTCGCCCGGGCGGCGGCGTTGAAAGCGGCCGCATCCACCCGGGCGCTTTCGAGTTTTTTCCAACCGCCGCTATGGATCAGCACACCTTGGGAGGCTGGAAGGGTCCGCCCCAGAGTGCGCAGGGTGGTAATCGCATGCTGCCAGACCATGAAGGTGAAGCCGAAGAAAAGCACCGGTCGGCCGACATGGGCCTGCAGATAAGCGGCCACACTCTCGTGATCGAAGCTCATATCATCCCGCAGCGCATAGACCGGCTGGCGGCCGAATTGCATGAGCCCGAGAATACCAGCGCCGCGGGCCGAAAATGATTCCCGGTTCTTGATGACCCCCGGATGATCTAGGATGACCATCGGGAGGCGATCCTTGCCGATGAAGTGCTGCATGATCCTCACGAGGGCCTTGGCTTGCCGACCCGAGGTCTCGCGGTCGAGATGGATCCGGCTGACGGCTTGCCCGGTCGTGCCGCTCGATGTCAGAACACGAAAAACATCCTCCCGTGGGATGCTGCGCAGCTCGAACTGCTTAAATAGCGAAACCGGGATGAAGGGAATGTCCGCCAGCGTGGAATAGGCAGGTTTCAGCCCGCCAAAGACTGCATCTACCGCCCGGCGATAGGGCTCGCACCGCACGTAGTGGTCGCGGGTCAGTTGCTCGAGCGCTGGCAGGAGCATTCGCTCCTTTGCGGCCTGACCTTCACCGAACGGCGGTCCTCCTAGCAATTGATCGGCTATAATGGAAACATCTTTACTCATCGCAGCGCCTTGTAGTCCTTCTTGCCCGAAGCAGTAAGTGGTAGCTGCGCAAGCCTCTCAACCTTGATCGTCAAAGGTGGCACACCGAGCCATTCAGCTAAATGGCTCCGGGTCCTGACTGCGGTGTCCTCGTCCGCGCCCTCCAAGTGTATCTTAAGCTGCTCTGCCCCGTCTAAGGCGATAACCCGCACCGGAAAACGTGTCTCCACCTCCACCTCGACCGAGGCCAAGTTGATACGCTTCCCGAACAACTTGGCAAAGCGAGCCAGCCGGCCGGTGAGTCGGATATACCCATCAGCATCGCTTTCACCAAGGTCTCCAGTTGCAAGCACCCCCCCCAGATCGTCACCGCGACTGAGGTCGGCCACACCAGAGGCGTAGCCAAGCATGACATTGGGGCCGCGATACATCACTTGCTGCATTTGGAGATCACCTTCCACGGGGGCCAGCCACAACTCGCCACGCGGAATGGCGATGCCAACGGTCCCAGCCTTCTCGGCGAGGCGATCCGGAGGCACATAGGCGATGCGAGCGGTCGCCTCCGTCTGTCCATACATCACGAAAAGCCGGGCCTGCCGCGCGCTCGCCGCCTCGTGAAAATGGCGCACCGTCTCGACCCGCAGATGGCCACCAGCCTGGGTCAGGGTGCGTAGGGTGGGCCGATCAGTGGGCTTCATCCGCAGACGCAGCAGGGTTTCATACATGTAGGGCACGCCGGCAAATGACGTGCAACCCGCCTCGTCCACCGCTCGCCAAAATTCTGGTCGCATGAACGAATGTCCGGTCAGCATCACCGCGCCGCCCGCCACCAGATGGGAATTTAGGACGGAAAGCCCGTAGGAATAGTGCAGCGGCAGACTTTGCACCGCGAGTTCGCCCGGGTGCAGCGCCAAGTAATCTGCGATTGACCGCGCGTTGGCTGCCAGATTGGCCGGGGAAAGACGCACGCATTTTGCGTCCCCGGTCGAACCGGAGGTGGAGAGTAGCAGGGCTAGGTCCGGATGGGCTAAAACCGTGAGCGGGCCTTGGTCTATGCGCCGCCACAGGGCGAGTCCGCCGTCCGGCACGGCCGCGGCCAATTCGTAGCCTTCGGGCAGGCCGGTTTCACCTTCCGGCACCAACACAGCGGTCGGGAGATAAGCTGCGATCACGCGATTGCGGGTTGCGGCCGCCGGCTCCCCCAAGCCGAGCGGAATCCTCTCAGCTAGACAGGCGAGGTAGGCGCTCACGCCCGCCACACTGTTGCCAGCAAAAAGGAAGATGAGGGCAGGCTGCGGCAGTGTCCGCAAAAGCCCGCGGGTGCGCTCCACCCGCTTCCCGAGGGCGCGATAACTGATTATCTGCGCGCGTCCCTCGACCAGTAAAGCGGGGGCATCCGTGGCAAAATCGATCACCTCGATCATACCGCCATCCCGCCGTCCACACCCAAGATCTGTCCCGTGATGTAAGCTGCCTCGTCTGAAGCGAGAAAGGCCGCGCAGTTGGCGATATCGGCCGGTTGACCGATCCGGCCCAGCCGGATGCTTTCCACCCGCCGTTGGAACCATTCCGGCGACACCTGGCGAGCCATGTCGGTGTCGATGAAACCGGGGGCGATGGCGTTCACCCGGATGTTCTGACGGGCGAGTTCCTTGGCCGCCGCCTTGGTGAAGCCGATAATGGCCGCCTTGCTCGCGCTGTAGGCCGAAATACCGTCGATTCCTTGGGTACCGGCAATCGAAGCGATGTTGATAATCGCGCCCCCGGCGCCGCGGGGAAACACGCGGACTGCATATTGGGTGACGTTGATGGCGGCGAAGACGTTGACCTCGAACATACGGCGGGCCTCGTCGAGTCGCAACATGCCGAGCTTGCCGGCGGCCAGGGTGCCGGCGTTGTTCACCACCGCATTGAGACCACCGAACTTGCCGCGGCAAAGCTGGATGACCGCACGCACATGGGCATCATCCGTGATATCGCCTTGCACGGCCTCCACCTTGCCACCTTCCGTCTGGAGCCGGGCGGCGAGCGCGGCCCCGCTGGAACTGCGGCCAGAGATCACGACATTGGCCCCCTCCTTTGTGAATTTTTCGGCCAGCGCGGCGCCGATGCCCCGGCTACCGCCCGTGATCAGCACAGTTTTTCCCAACAGCCTCACGGGAATGTCACCCCATGCTTGCGCAGGATGTCCCGCGCCACCGCCACCGAGCTCATTCCGATAATATCATCGGTATCGAGCATCACGTTGAATTCAGACTCCAAGGCGGCGACAAGTGCCATGTGGGCAACCGAATCCCACTGCTTCACTGAATTGTAGGCGAGCCCATCCGTGATCCCACTTGGGTCCAACCCAAGCGACTCGGCCATGCATTTTTTTAAACGTGTCTCGTTCATTGCATTACTCTCAGACTGGCGAAGGCGGCACCGCAAGTATTTTGGCGGGCACACCCAAGGCCGTGCCGCGCGCAGGGACGTCCCTGGCGGCGAAGGAAGCGGCCGCGACCGTCGCCCACTCGCCAACTTCAAGGCCTGGGCCGACCACCCCATTGGAACCGACAAAGGCGCCGGCACCAAACCTGACCTTGCCGGAAGCCCTCGCTCCCGGACAAAGTTGCCCGAAATCACCAATTACGACGTGATGGCCTACACTGGCACCCACATTGAGCAGCACGTGCCGGCCAACGTGGGCCTCGGGACCGACAAAAACCATGGGGGCTACATAACAGCCCTCCCCCAGTTGCGCCGTGCAGGAGATCACCGCACTCGGATCCACCAAGGACGCCGGCCTCAATCCAGCGGCCTCGGCCAGCGCGGTCACTTTTTTCCGGACAAAATTGGTTCCGATCGCGCAGTGAAACCACACTCCTGCACCCTGATACTCCCGCAGCGTCGCCTCCACCCCACCCAGCACGAGCGTGCTGTCCAGCGTGGCGCCATGCGTGTCGGGGTTATCGTCTGCGAACCCGACGACCTCCCATCGCGGAGACTGGCTCCGTCGAGCAACCATCAGTGCCTCAAGTCCGGCACCGCCGGCACCGATCAGCAGGAGTTTGCGTATTTCACTCATTGCATGGTATCTTCGGGCCTTGGGATCACTGATTCGAGCACCGCAATCCAACGTGCTGCGAGGGCGTCTCGGCCAAATTCATTCTCGGCCAGTGTGCGCGCATTTCGCCCGCAAGAGGCGCAGAATTCGGAATCGGTGGCGAGTCGAATCAAGGCCTCAGCCAACGCGGCCGGCGACCCGACCGGCACTACGACGCCACACGCATTCCGTTTGATCAGCTCGGCGAGCCAGCCCGGGTAATTGTTCACCACCGGAATGCCCGACGAAATGTAATCGAAAAATTTATTCGGCGAAGTGCCGCGATAGAACGCGGGGACATCGGCCAAGATCTGCAAGCCGCAGTCAAAGCTCGCCGTGATCCGGGCAATTTCGGTCTTTCTTACGGGGTGGAAAAACAGGCAATTGCTCAATCCTTCGGCCTTAGCCCGCCCCACCAAACGATCTTTTTGGTTTCCGTCGCCGATCAGCACCACTTTGATGTCGGTGCGTCCCCGCCGTTTGAGTTCGGCGGCGGCATCGAGCACGGCATCTAGGCCGTTGGCGATACCATGGGCGCCGGTAAACCCGGCCACGAAATCGCCCGGCGCTATACCTGGCAGATTCAGCGACTCGCTCCTCTTTCCGGGGGCAAATAGAGCCAAGTCACATCCATTGGGAATGGTGAGGACCTTCCGGTCGCGCGGCGCCCGATGGCAAATACCCTCGGCGATCCCCGGCGCCAGCCCAATACAGGTATCGGCGGTGCGATACGCCAGCCATTCCAGCAAACTCATTCCGCCGAGCAGGAGCGGGTTCTTCATGCCCAGCGCTCTCGGGAGTTCCGGCCACAGGTCCCGCACTTCGAATACAAACGGCTTGCCCCGGCGCAACAGCTTCATGGCGATACCCGGCAGAGCGGCGGTCAGTGGAGTGGACGTCGCAAACAACACATCGTAGTCTGCGCGCAGCGCCAAACCGACACTGCGCCACGCATACAGCACAAACACCCACGCCCGCTGCGTCAGGCTGGTGCGGTTCGAGTAGGCCAACGGCAACGCAATCACATCGATTCCATCGACGTCGCCTCGGTGCCAACGCGCGGTTGCATCCCACGGAAGCTTCAATCCGCCGGTGGCACTTTGCCCGCACACCATTGTCACCCGATGCCCTTTGGCCACCAACGCCCGCGCAAACTCATAAGACCGCGTTCCCCCCGAGCCATCGGGCGTAGTGAAGTGTTGATGGAAGTAGAGAACGTGCATGGGAGGCGGGGAAACCGGCAATTTGAAACCTGAGAGCTCAAAGCTGAGACTGGAGGCCTGAGTGGTGAGACCTGAGACCTGAGATTGAAACGGGTAACCTGAGCCTGGAGACTTGAGTCCTGAGAACGGAAACGAGGGAGGGGGGATGAATTACCGCTGTTTGGTGATTTGGGAGGAGCGGTTGGATATCCGGTCTGGCAACTGAGCGCCGCGCACCGGCCACGCGAGTTACGCCGGGGCGAAGGTGGTGGTGATCTCGGCGGTATCCGCAAATTCAAATTCCACCGCCAGCGACAGCGCCGGCTCAGCGTGATCGTAGTAAGGCGACCACCAACCACGGGCCGAGTGGGGATCCGCGCGCACGAGGCTGGCGACGGCACCACCGGCCGCGCACTGCCAGCTGATCGCGTAGTCTCCGGCCGGGGTTTGGAGCACGAGGCGTCCGGCGGCGGCATTCCACACGTGCGGCCCATCGGCCAAAAGCCAGTGCAGCCTGGCCCGGTGGCGACCCGAACCTTGCACCCGATCGGTCACACGCAGACCACTGTCCCCCCACGAACTCACCCGGCGCTCGTGATGGAGGCCCAGTCGACGCCAGCCATCGTGGGAGGCGGCGAACTCGGAGGCGGTTTCATTCTCTCCGGCTTGGCCCATCGGCCACGGCAGGTAGAGGAATCGACTGATTTTTTGCAGGGGCTCGGCGCCGTCAAAGGTGATGCTGTTGTGGACGGCGGCTTCTTTCAGGCTCCCGGCCATGCCACCGGTCGCATTGTAGGAATAGGTGCCGGCATCGTGGGCGATGGGTTGACCGCGCCACTCCACATCGACGTGCAACAGATCCGCCTGCGCCGGACGATGGCGAAACCGGGTCGGACAGCGCAAAAACACGCGGAGGTCTTGCGAACGCCAGAGGAAATTGCCGGCCTCGGTAAAGTGCGCCCGCTCCCGCTGCGGGTTGGGCACCAGCAACGCACTCCACCCGGGCTCGGCCAGCCAGTTAGCGGCCTCATCCCACGGTCCGGGCGGAAACCGCCGCTGCCCCGCCCACACGGCATACCCCGCCTGCACGACCGGCCGGAAATCTAGGTGATCCGCGTCTGCCAAAGGCAGCACATTCGCCCCGTCGTTGGGGCCGTAGAGCGGCACCCGGCCCGTCTCCGGCGTCACCAGTGCATCCAGATAAGCCAACGCCCGCTGTCCCGCCGCGGTTAGCCAATCAGGGACGATGGCTTCCGTCTGCCGGAGCACCACGGTCAACCAAAGCAGATCATGCAAAAGCACGCGATGGTAGACCGCACTGTGCTGGGAAAACCCACCGTCGGCATAGACCAAGGTATCAAGCTGGCGCCGCAACTCCGCGAGCCCACGCCGCCGCCAAGCCCCGGCCTCGGTGGCAGAGGGCACCCGCTGAGCGGCGGTAATCAGGCCCACGCACTCGCTCACCCCGTGATTGTTCGATTGACTCAGCGCGTAGTCGAGGTTGGCCGCAATCCGCCGGCCGGTCGCAACCACAAACCCGGCGAGCCGACGACGGCGCAACGGAGTCGAGGCCGCCGCCGTGGCCAGCACATCGGCCGCCCACAGCGCCGCCATCAGGCGAAACGTCGCCTCCTGACCGCACATCCAGTTGGGCCCGCGATTGGGCGGATTATGGGTCCACCAGTGCTCGGCCAACTGCCAAAAGATCTCCGCATAGGCATTGTCACCGGTGCGCGCATACGCCCGGCCCAGCGCAAAGGCCCACGGAAAGCGGCTGAGCTCCCAAATGCCTTTGATGTCGCCAAAGGCGAAGTCACCGAGACTCGCCCAATGCTCATCGGCCGGCGCCGCCTGACCGGTGCGGGGATTCGTGTGCCACACGGGCTTGAGTCCCACGGCCACCTCGTGGTGGGAAAAAAGCCGGTAGCGACCGGACCGGACGGCTTCGGCTTCCGCCAACGCTCCGGTGCCCACGCCGAGGATCGGCTTGAACCAGCCCTCGGCGGCAGCGGTCGCTTCCGGCCAAGGACCGAGCGGCGTGCGCCGCCGCAGTGCGCCACTCTTGCGCCGCAGGGCGTAGCGCACGCGAAAGCACACCCAAGCGGGACCGAGCGCTTTCACCAGCGCCAAGCTGCGGGTTAAAAGGTTCACGGATACGAAAGTCGGTGCGATGTGCCCCGTCGGAGTCGTCGCGGCGGAGCAGAGTGCCTCGCTGAAGGAGACCGTCTCGGCTCGCGGGCGCTCGCCGCTAACTCTGAAATAACGCCGGGCTGAAGACGAAAAGGACCGCGTCACGCGCGGTCCCGTGCACGAGCCGAGGCGATCGCACTCTCCTCACCGCCAAAGGCCCCGGGTATCGATCACCGCCTTACCCGCCAACTTCCGCCGATCAAAGCCCGCGAATTCCCGGTGGTTGACCAACAGCAAAACAATATCGGACGCCGCCACCGCAGCATCCAACGAAGCCAGTTCCACGCGGTCGGTTGGCAGTCCCTTGGGCAGGGCCACCACATGCGGCTCCACCACCAGCAAGCGGCCCACCCCGACGCCCGCCAAATGCGCCACGATGTCCATGGCGGGACTTTCCCGCAGATCATCGACATCGGCTTTGAACGCCAACCCCAGACAGGCGATCACCGGAGCCTTGAATCGTTCCGCGCAGGCGCGCACCCGGGCGACCACATGGTGCGGCTTGCTGTCGTTGACTTCACGCGCGGTGCGGATGAGGCGGGCTTCCGCCGGCGCGGCATCAACAATAAACCACGGATCGACCGCGATGCAGTGACCGCCCACGCCCGGGCCCGGTTGCAGGATTTTCACCCGCGGGTGGCGATTCGCGAGCCTGATCAGCTCCCAGACATCGATGTTCAGCCGTTCGCAGATCAACGAGAGCTCGTTGGCGAAAGCGATCCCCACATCGCGCGACGCATTTTCCGTCAGCTTGCACATCTCAGCCGTGCGTGCGTCGGTCAGAAAGATCTCTCCCGTGCAAAAACAACGGTAGAGATCGCGCGCCTGCTCGGCCGCCGCCGGCGTCAGCCCTCCGCAAATGCGGTCGTTCGACACCAGCTCCTTCAGCATCTGACCGGGTAAAATCCGCTCCGGGCAATGGGCAAAAAGCAGAGGAAAGGCAGCTTGCGCGAAACGGTAAAGTTCTTGGTTACCGGTGATGGGTGATTGGGACTGACCAGACGTATTTGCCCGAGAACCAAGTTCCGAGAACCGAGAACCGAGGCGGCCTTGCCGTCCCAGCTCCTCATACAGCCAATCCCTCATCAGCTCGGTGGTGCCCACCGGACTCGTCGATTCCAGAATGATCATCTGCCCCGGCTGCACGACGGCCGCGAGCGAGCGGGTGGCGGCTTCGACGTAAGCGAGATCGGGCGCTTTCGGATTGGTTGCCGTCGCCTTGAACGGCGTGGGCACCGCCACGATGTAGACGACGGACGACTCGGGTTTGGTCGCCGCACGTAGATTGCCACTGTGCACGGCGGCGCGCACCAGCACGTCGAGATCGGGTTCTTCGATATGGATTTCCCCACGATTGATCGTCTCGACCACCCGGGGCACGACATCGACCCCCAGCACCGTTTTGCCCCGCGTGGCAAAAATTGAGGCCGTGGGAAGGCCGATGTAGCCAAGCCCGAGGACGCAGATGTCGTGTTTCATGGAAGTCATTTTGTGATCGTGTTCATAAGCCCCAGACCAGTTTGCGGGGTGACCCGACGAAAGAACCAGCGAGGCCAAAACCGACGAGCCAGACTAGGCGCATGCCCCCTGTGGCGCTGCCCAGCCGCGGACTCCAACAGATCAGCATATCCAAGCAGCGATCTCATCGCGATAGAACTTGCTCCGGGAAACAACTCACGTGCCGCGCGGTAGGTGTAAGCCTTGGTGCCCGAGCTTTCGGGGTAGTGGTGGTAGATATAATCCAAAGACCGCCACGGACGCTCTGCGCCGAGACCGGAGCTCAGCCACAACATCAGACCAATGAGACTATATCTGTGGTAGGTCATGATCTTGGCGTGCCGCCGGTGCAAAGCACGCGCATCACCTCGGCACACGCCTGAGCGGTGTTAGGAGTTTGGTGCAAGGCTCCCGCCTAGGAATAGACCGCATCGAACGATGCATCCTGAAAAGGCAGGTTCTCGGCGTCACCCACAGCTACTTGAGAAATTAGTCCGAACCACTCCAGCGCGCCCGGGTAAACGTGACTGCGCGTTCGGTCAAGTCGATGTCCTGACGGTTAACGCCTTCTTCGGCCAAGCTCTGATGGTCAGCGTCCAAGGCCTACCTCAATTTCGAGCGTCTTGCAGCCTCGAAAAGACGCGAAGTTGGCAAACGCAGGAATTGGCTCCAGAGCATAACGCACACGACGTTGCGCCTCGAAGGCTTCGCGATCGCTGCCTTGGAGATAGAGTTTTTCACCGCAGGGCGCTGCGTTCCAAAACGCGTGGACCCGGTCTTTCAGTTCGTCACTCATAGGTTATCGGGAGCGCCTGATTCGTCCGCGCCGGCGATCATCGCCTGCATGCGGATACTCCAGCGGGAGACTTGGAATAACTCGGACACATCCATCGCCGGGCCTTCCCCGCCGATCGCAGCCAAGAACGCGCGCAGTGCCTCGCGATGACCTTTGCGCGGCGCCCGGCTCAGGAACGAGCCGTGGCTCAGTCCGCCCAATCCACCGGTGCGCAGTTTCGCCCAGTTGTCGATGAGTGCGGTCAAGCCAGCGGGGCCGCTCACCTTGATCAGTTCCTTCGGGTGATGCGGCGGCAAATCCGTCCGATAGTCCAGCAACGCGGAGCTGCCATCGGCAAAGCTCAGCTCGAACGCGCCGCCGTCCTGCCCATCGGTATCGCGCCGAGTGCAGCGCACACGTGTGATCGCTGCTCCCGCGAGAAACCGGAGCAGATCCACGAAATGGCAGCCTTCGCCGACGATGCGTCCGCCGCCCGCGACCGGATCGAGCGTCCAGTGATCGGGATCGAGCCGACCGGCATTGACGGTGATTTCGAAACGCTTCGCCCCGCTCTGCTTCGCGAGCGCTCCGCGCAACGCCACCGCGATTGGAGCGAAGCGGCGATTGAAGCCGACGAAGAGCACCGGCGCGCCGGACGCACTGACCGCATCCCGCACTGCGGCGAGGTCGGCTTCGGTGAGCGCGAGCGGCTTTTCCACCCAGACGTGCTTGCCGGCGCGGAGGGCGGCAACCGCTTCGCGTGCGTGCGCATCATGTCGCGTGGTCAGGACCACTGCAGCGACTGCAGGATTTTCCAGAGCGACCGCCGTGTCGGTGGAGGCTAAGCGCGCGTGCGCAGTCTGCGCGACCAGCCACGCGGCGGCCCCTTGGCGCGAGACGACACACTCGACCTGAGCCGGGCGCCCCGCGTCCGCCAGAGCAGGCAGCAGAGTGCGCAAAGCGAAGTTGCCAGCACCAACGATCGCGAGCCCGGGACCATTCGCCGCGGCGCCGGCTACTTGCGGCAACGCGAGAGTCTGCGCCGTGACGTCCGGCGTGGCTTGCTCATACCGAAGCACGATGCCGAGTGCCGCACGGTCCGCGAGTGCCGCGTAGGCGGTGGCCGCAGCGGCGAAATCGAAGCGATGCGTGATCAGGTCCTCGACGGCCAAGCGCCCCTCGCCCATCCACGCCAACACGCGCTCGAAGTTCCGCCGCGCGGAGTGTTCGCCGCGACCATCGCGCGAGCCGTAGCTGCACGAAACTTGGAACGATATCTCGCGCCGGTAGAAATCTGCCCGGTTGAGCAACAAGCCGACCACGCCCACGAGCACCACGCGTCCGCGTTGGCGACAACTGCGCGCCGCTTGATTGACCACTTCGTTGGAAGAAGTGCTGGCCGTGATCAGCACGCCGGCGACGCCGGCGCCCTGCGTCCACGAAAGCGCCGCGACCACGGGATCTCCCGCGGCGGTCCTCGCTCCGGAACGCTCGGCCAACGCGCGTCGCTCAGGCGAGGGATCGAGTCCGAGCACTTCGCAGCCTTGTGCGCGCAAGAGGCGCACCGCGAGCTGGCCGATCAAACCGAGGCCCGTCACGACGACTTTGTCGCCCGGCTGCGGGTTGAGGAGATGGATGCCTTCGAGCGCGATCGCGGCGAGGGGCGTGAAGGTAGCCGCTTCGTCGCTGACACCGTCGGGAATGCGCGCGCAATGCGGATGAGGCACTGAAACGACCTCGGCGTGAGGACCGTTGGAGACGACTAGGTCGCCCACCTTGAAAGTAGCCAGCGGATCATCTGCCCGGCCGCCACCCGCGTCGACGACGACTCCGACTTGGCAGTAGCCGAGCGGGATGGGTTGCGCGAGTTTCGAGCGCACGGCGCGCACGGTCTCGGCCAATCCGTTCGCCCGAATCTTGCTGAGGACCGCACGCACTTTCTCGGGCTGTTGGCGCGCCTTGCCCAACCAACCAGCTTTGCCGAAATCGACCAGCATCCGCTCCGTGCCCGCGGAAATCAGCGAGCGCGTCGTGCGAATCAAGAGTGTGCCGCTGCGCGGTCCGGCCGCTGGCACCTGCTGCACGACGGTCTGACCGTTGCCGAGATTTTGAAGCAGCTGTCGCATGACAAAGGGCTCAGGCCGACGCAGCGAGGTCGCGCTCGAGCACGGCGCGGATGCGCGCGGCGGCCTTTCCGTCACCGTAGGGATTCTTGAGCGAGGCCCGGCGTTGATACTCCGCCGGATCCGTGAGCAGTTGGCGCGACTCCGCGAGGATGCGCACCGGATCGGTGCCCACGAGCGTGCAAGTGCCGGCGGCCACACCTTCCGGGCGCTCAGTCGTTTCGCGCATCACGAGCACGGGCTTGCCGAGACTCGGCGCTTCCTCCTGCACACCACCGGAGTCGCTCAGGGCAAAGGTGCAGCGGTCGAGCAACCAGATGAAATCTTCGTAGCCTGCCGGACTCACGAGGGCGACGCGCTGGTTGCCGCCCAACAGTCTCCGCACAGGCTCCTGCACCTGCGGGTTGAGGTGGACGGGATAGAGCACACCCAGTTGGGGAAACTCCTGCGTCAGACGATTGATCGATTCGCAAATGCGCTCGAAGCCGTCGCCAAATGATTCCCGGCGATGCCCCGTCACCAACACCCACGGATGCCCCGCTTGCGCGAGGAAGCGCGTGGTGAACTCGGCCGGGATCTGCAGGCGCTCCGCCACTTCCTGCGCCGGCACGCCGCGCGCGCGCAAGCGGTCGCGCACAAGAAAGAGCGCATCGATCACAGTGTTGCCCGTCACATGGCAGCTGTCCGCCGTGATCTGTTCGCGCACGAGATTCTCGCGCGATTGCTCCGTGGGGCAGAAATTCCATTTCGCGAGCGGCGAGGTGAGGCGACGGTTCATCTCTTCCGGAAAGGGAAGACGGATGTTGTGCGTGCGCAGGCCGGCCTCGACGTGACCGATCGGCACATTCGCATAGAACGCGGCCAGCGCCGAACCGAGCACGGTGGTCGTATCGCCTTGGAGCAAGACGGCAGCGAGCGGGCGATCGCGCAGCGCTTGCGTGACACCATTGATGACTCGCGCGGTGAGATCGGGCAGCGCTTGGCCGGGCTGCATCAGGTTCAGGTCGACGTCGGGCGTGAGGCCAAAAACCGCCATCGCCTGATCCAGCATTTGCCGGTGCTGGCCCGTGGAGATGAGCACCGGTTGCAGCACCGAGCTGGCGCGCAACGCGGCGTAGATCGGAGCCATCTTGATGACTTCAGGACGAGTGCCGACGAGGATGCCGACTGAGGTTTTCATGTGACAGTGCTGCGCAGGCCTGCGGCCGAGATGCGTTAAGATTGCTGGTCGAGGAACAGACGGCACCAGGTTTCCATGCACACCAACCCAAACAACGGGTAGGACGCATCGACGTGCCCAAGCCGGTCGCGCTCCACCAAGGCGTCAACCGCGACCGGGTCGAACAGACCACGGCGCGCGATGACTTCGCGACTGAGTGCGCTGCGGAAATGATCCTTGAGCTCGTGCTGCATCCAGCGGCGTAGCGGCGCGCCGAAGCCTGCCTTGGGGCGATAGATGACGTCGTGCGGCAAATGCACCTCCATGGTTTTGCGCAGGAGCCATTTTCCCATCAGCCCGTTCTGCTTCATCGGACCGGGCAGCCGCGCGGCGAAATCCATCAGATCAGGATCGAGAAAGGGCACACGCACTTCGACTCCTGCTGCCATCGCCATCTTGTCCGTGTAGTTGAGATTATGATCCGAGAGGAAGAAGGCTTGGTCGAGCTGCAGCATGCAGTCGAGCGGCGACAATCCTGCGGGCAGCGCCGCCAACTCCTCGATCATCGGACGGAGCGGATCGCTGCCGATCATCGACCTCCGGTAGTCCGGAGCAAACAGGCCGAGCACTTCCGTCTCTGGCAGCCAAGCAAAGTAGCCGGCGATGCGCCGAGACTTGTCGGCGGCCGCATACTGAAACGCCTTCGCGAGTCGTCGTCCGAACGGCGTGTTGCGGTTGTTCATCCCCGACATGTCCTGCAAGATCTGGCGCGCGGGTTTGGGCAGCCATTGCCAATAGGGCTCCATGCCGAGCGCTTGGTGCCGGCGATAGCCGCTGAAGAGATCGTCGCCGCCTGCACCGGAGAGCAGCACCGTGACGCCGGAGGCACGGGCGAGGCGCGAGATCTGTAGCACATTGAGCGCGGCGGGGTCGGGTTGCGGCTCGTCGAGCTGGTAGACCATGCGCTCGAAATCATTGGCCATTTCCGAGCCGCTCCAAACCACATGCAGCGGGACTCCGAGGTGCTTTGCGACTTTCTCCGCATACGGCAGGTCGTCCGGAAATCCCTCGGAGTCCGTCGAGTTTTTGATCCCGATGGTGAAGCAGTCGAGTCGGTTGCCCGCGGCGTATTGACGCGCAAACACGGCGAGCGAGCTGGAGTCGAGACCGCCCGAAAGAAACGCTCCGACCGGAACGTCGGCGATCATCTGCCGACGCACGGCCCGCGCGAGCAGCACCTCCAGTTGTTCGCTTAACTCCGCGACCGAACCAGTGACGGGCGCACCACCGGCGGGGCGCTGCCAGAATCGCCACGTGGTCGCGATCTTGCCGTCCTCGATCCATGCCGCCGTGCCGGGCGCGAGTTTTCTCACTCCCAAGATCGGCGTGCGCGGGCCGGGACAATAGAGATAAGTCAGGTAGTGACTCACGGCCTCCGCATCGATGGTGCGGTTCAAGCCAGGCACGCGCATCAGCGCCTTTAGCTCGCTGGCGAAGGCAAAGCCACCGGGCGTGGTGGCGTAATAGAAGGGCTTCACTCCCATGCCGTCACGGGCCACGAGCATCCGGCGGGAGGCAGTATCCCAGATCGCGAGTGCGAACATGCCGTTGAGCTTGCTCAGGAACCGTTCGCCATCGCGGAGGAACAAGTTCAGCAGGACCTCGGTATCGCTCGCGCCCCGAAACTTGAATCCGTCGCGGCGCAAATCACGCGCGAGCTCGCGGTAGTTGAAGATCTCGCCGTTGAAAACGATGCAGGCGCGACGCTCGACATCCCACATCGGCTGATGGCCGAGAGGCGAGAGATCGATGATGGAAAGCCGGCGATGGGCGAAACCCACGCCGCACGCGGCCTCATACCAAGTGCCACCGTCGTCCGGCCCACGATGAGCGATGGCATCGCCCATCCGGCTCAAAAGCGATTCGTCGAACGTTCCGAAAAAGCCAGCGATACCGCACATAGGATTAGCCGTTCTTCCGTTGGGTTACGCGCATGATGAGTTCGTGCCATTTGCGCCACACGACCTCGTAATCCACCGTGGCCGCGACATGAGTTTGGGCGCCAGCTGCTAGCTGATTTCGGATAGCGGCATTGCCGCGCAATTCCAAGATGCGCGCGCCAATGTCCTCGACATCGCGAGCCTCGCACAGGAAGCCCGTGCGACCCTCGAGCACGAGATCTGAGACCGAGCCGACCGAAGTGGCGACCACCGCACGGCCCGCCGCCATCGCCTCGAGGAGAGCATTCGGCAAACCCTCACGGTGCGAGAGCATGAGATAGATGGAGCACTCGGAAAGCGCCGCCAACTTCCCCTCCATGCCCACCCAGCCACGCAGGTCGAAGAAGCGCTCGAGTTTTTCTTCCGCGATACGGCGTTTGAACTCGTCGTACTCCACACCGTTCCCGCACACGACGAATTGCATGCCCTCCAATTCCCGGGAGAAGCGCCGTGCCACCTCCAGTAAGTCCCAGATGCCTTTGTTGCGCTCCACCCAGCCGACCAGTAGCGCCTTGTCAGCCGAACTCTGCGTGATCGGTGCCACCGATACGTAGCGCGTAGTGTCCACCGGGTTATAAACGATGGGCGTGCGTTCCACCGGTAGATCGGCAATGGCCTGATAAAACTCCCTCCACCGTGTTCCTTGGCAGGCCACCACGCTGGCAGAGCGGGCTACCCAGCGTATCCAGCGCCGCATGAATCCATCTCGTCGAAAATCATCAACGGTCGCACCAGACACCGGACGCAAGATAGTCGGCACGCCAAGCGCCCCGGCGAGGAGCGTCATCAGTCCTTTCTCGAGAAAACTCGCCCCAGACGAAGCGTAAATCAGGCAGCAATCGGGTCGATGCATAATTAGACGGAAGGTAAAGCTCAGCGTGCGCTTCATAGCGAGATAGAGACGTCGAGAAAGCGGCGGCGGAGGGATCGACTCCATCGTCGAATCCAACAGGTCCCACTCGACCTCTCTCGAAACGGGACTATCTATCAGCGAGCGGCACTCGAATTGCACACCGCCGGTCACTTTGGATTGACCTGGGGAGAGGAACGCTCCGACAAAGAGAATCTCTATTTTTTTTCTATCGCGCACCAAAAAGGGCATAAAAGATACCAATCTATGAATTCCCCTAAAAAAGCCAGTTTGTCTTTGGTTCTAAGCATTTATTTTGCACATAAGTGTTGCTTAAATTCCTGTCAGATATTGCCACTCCGGGAGCTCGAAGGCGCTATTGGCAGCACTCGTCGCCTGCGCTGAATACCCCTAGAAGTCGGTCGCGCAATTTCTGGTGAACTTACAGGAAAATATAAAATAACAATAACCGCGCTTACAAAAGGCAGCCAATAGTTCCACAAAACGGCATTATACAAATTGCAAATTATTAACCCAAGGACTACGCTTGCAATAAAACCCGTTTCTAGACGCCGAAATCGAGTTCCACTAAAGATTATGAACCAAGTGCAGATAACCGCTGCCAACATCAGCGGAACACCACCCGAAGTCGCCGCCAAAATAACGCTATTGTCAGATATTGCGTCAGCTTCGGTGGCGCCGAAGCTGGTCAAAGCATCAGAAATCCCGAAAACAAAATTTTGCGGTGATGCGACAATAATCGAGAAACCGTATTTCACTTTATTTTCGCGCCCCGAGCCTTCGGATAGCGTTTCTTCCATACGAGACGTGCTTGTCGCCAACAACTCCGAAATTGCGCCCTGTTTCAATAATGCAACTCCACCCACTATCAGTGCAAGCACTAGCAGAGCCTTCACAATGCTTCTTCCTTGCTTAAGAGTAAAATATACAAACAGAGTGATTCCAAGTATTAGCGGACCGCGAGAAAGTGTTGCAATAATTCCAATTAACCCTAGAGCAAGAGCGACAAGCTTGAGATTTGGACGATTCCAGTTGTCGGCAAAGGCTATGTAACACATCAGGGTTACAAGGAGGCAGCCAAAGGAATTGGAGGTCTGGAAGCCACCGTAACGCATCCGTTCAACATCACTCATTAATATTTGTTCACCATTTTCGGGATCAAGAATAATGGTGCCGATCCGCGCAAAATCCATGGCATACAGAAAACCAAGTAATCCGAGCACCAAAAGAACGGCATACAGACACCGCCTCAACCAATCACGTGCCTCAACCCGTCTCAATAAATAAATCCAAACAGCAAAGTTAATGGGGACCAAAAAAATATACCTCAATGTATTGATATCTTTAAGCAACCCACGCGATTGCTGAATCCCAAGAATATCTCTAAACAAAATCACAATAATAACCCCAATAAAAAGCAACCCAATGGGAACAACATACTTTTGTGATTTATGAACTGTCACAGCGAAACAAAAAAACAAGATAAGCGTTGGTATTACTGTGATAAACAGTGAAAAACCACCTACCCTTGCCGGGATGTAAAGCTCTAGCGCAGGCAGAAATGGCTGCACAACGAGCATCACTAGCGAAGCTGCCAGAGTAAAAAATTCTAAGGAACCAGCTTTATTGCCGCCGACTGATTGAATGTTATTCACTGTTGTCCAAATTTTTGCAAATGGCGCCCCTGCATTTTGCCCGACCGTATCCTAATAATATTCCTAAAAACAAACAGATTGCGCAAAAATCCGTCGCTTATGTAGGACATGATCCACAGCGCATACGCCGATAGATTCGCCGGTTGCTCAGCCAATAGTTTCCCGACAATTATTCGCGCCATCAATTTGTTCGCGCCTCGTAACGCCGCTTTCGCAGAATTAATAGTCTGCTTGCTTCGCGCTTGTTCTGCCAACGGTTCAAGTTTGGACGGATTACGCGATACCGCATCCGAAATGACTCTTAATTTTGACGATAGAGCCTTGGCGTGATCCTCGGTGCGCGTGCCATTCTCAGCATGCAAGCGATAAGCGAAATAGCTTTCTGCCAAATAGCCGACCGGATAGTGCTCGGCGATGCGCAACCACATTTCCCAATCTTCACGATTCTTGAGCACAGGGTCTTCATTGAAGAGGCCAACTCTACTAAAAACAGACCGCAGAACCAACGGAGACGGCGAAGGAATGAAATTGCCTAGCAGCAGTTTCTCTAAAACATAGCCATGGTACATTGCTTGAACCTTGCTGAAGGTGTAAAGAATTTTATTTAACTCTTGGTCACACGCCACACCATCACAATAACACCAAGCCCAGTTCTCCGCACGCATCAATGCCGTCTGGGCGCGCAACTTACCTTGAAACCAGACATCGTCTGCATCGATGAATGCGATAAATTCACCTCGGGCGTTCTGAATGCCAAGATTGCGGGCCGACGCCTGACCGCCATTGGCTTTGCGTAGGTAGCGCACCTGCGGAAACCGAGAAACTATTGCTGCAGTCGCGTCGGTTGAACCGTCATCAATCACAAGCACCTCGATCACCAACTCCGTCTGCGCAATGACACTTTCCAAAGTGGCGGCAATCCACTTCTCCGCATTGTAGGCCGGAATGATAACCGACACCGTAATAACACCGAGGTTCATTAGGAGGAATTGGGACGGCTAGTTCAATGAATGGCTAGCATGCCAGAATCAGATGGATCGATATAAATCATCGTGGTTTCTAATCATACCGTGCAGAGTGAAGCAAGCATGGTATCGCGCCCGCGCCTCATTTCCCATAGTCTTGGCCATATCTGGCTTTGTGAGGAGTTTAAGAATCCCATCACGCAATGCCGGCACGTTGGCCGGCGGCACGATACATCCGGAGTGGCCATCTATGATCATTTCGCCAATCGCACCAACTCCCGACACAACCATAGGCAAGCCTAGGTTCATAGCATGTATGACCACATAGGGCATGCCTTCTAATTCCGAAGATAGCACGAACACCGAAAATTTTTCCATCAATTTCAGACTCTCCCCCAAAGAACAGCGTCCTGTAAAGACGACATGGCCGGAGATGCGCTTCTCAGCCACCAAACGGACTATCGCGTCAAAGTCAGGACCATTCCCGATCAAGACGAATTTTACCTTGGGCTGTTGCGCAATGATTTCCACTGCCGATTCAATTAGATGTCGATATCCCTTATGAGGCAGGAAATTTGCTACCATGCCCACGACAGGTCCATCCTCCAATTCGGTGAACTGAGCCAGTAATTCTTCGCGGATACGCAGCCCCTTCGTCAATTCGGCCACATCTTCGGCTCCGTAATAAATTTTCTTCAGCATCGTTGGTTTCACGTCTCGCAATTCAGTCAATGCCACCCCGATATTTTCCGAAGGAATGAGAATACGATCGAGCGAACGCAGCACCTGCCGGTCGATGAGCACTTCCAAAGCCTGTAGGAATGCCCGTGGAAAGGGCATGTTGGTCACGGACATCACGACCTTGTGACAACCCGCTCTTTTGGCCGCAATCGCGGCAAGCACGGCGCTCTGTGCGGCGGGGTAGCCGCCATTGACGATATGCAGGACATCCAGCGGTGTTTGGCGGAACACCCGGCTCAAACGGTAATAATTGATGGGCAGTAATAGATAGCGTAAAACTAGCCCGACTGTTTGATTCACCCAGATACGACCCGGAATGGGATAGTGATCCCGGAATTCCTTTAACCTTCGGATAGTCCGTTCGATAAAGCCGCCGGTAGGAGGGTGATTTTGGCTTTGTGCGCCCGGACTGCCAGTCAGATGACCGATCATTTCCACCACGCTGACTCGCCTGATTTGCACTTCGGGACAATGATTGAGGTCCAGAAACGCATCAAACGGGGGCCACGATTCGCAAACTAGAAAAACGTCGAAACGTGTTCGATCAATTCGCCAGAGTAGATCTTTGAAGTGCTGCTCCGCTCCTCCGATGATGGGCGCATACATATAGAGGCCCAGGCGTATCTTCTTTGTCATCGGGGCAACCAGATCGGCATCGGGCATGCATTTGGGCTATACAAGCAGTTCGTAAGCGTCTTCATCGCTTTAGAAATAACCGGCAGTGACGCCGCAATTCGTCCCGGGTCTGGCCTATGATTGCCGGCCACAGAAAAACAACCCCCAGTTGGACTATGGCAAACAGTCCTCCCGCCACAGCCATGGGACCGAGCAAAGCCACAATCGAACGGTCGATAGGCTGCCAGAACAAGCCAACAAACCGCCTCAGCATGAGGCCCAAGGCCACCGAGAGCACGAGAGCCTGCACCTGATAACCCCACTCGAATTGCCAGCGGTGCCGACGCGCTAACAGCCAAGCCATGGTGTTGACGGAAACTATGTTTAAACCAACCATTTTGATCGCCAAGCCATATGCTCCCAATTCGAGCCCAGGCACCCACATGCCCTCCTTCGGCGCTTGGAGCAGATAGGACAACAGTAGGCTGATGACCGTGAAAGCCACCGCCACCTTGCTATAGATCGAAGTGGCCTCCGTGGCGAAGGCCAAGGTGCCGGTCACTTGTCCCAATGCCTGATGCACCGGGTAGATGATCAGTAAGCCGAGGATGGAGCCCGCGTCTTTGAAACCTGGCCCTAACATCGCATGCACAATCTCATCGCTCCACGGCAAGAGCAGGCCGGAAACGGACGCTCCGACAAAAAAGACGGCCTTGGAAACCCGCCCATATAGATAGCACAGCTTTTGCATATCTCCACGGGCATTTGCCTCAGCCATTTCCTTCCAAACCACCTGTAGAACTGAAGTGGTGGCAAACAGACTGATGGCGGCGAATTGATAGGCCGCCTGATAAAGGCCTTGGTTGATGGCGCCTCCAAAGCGTTGTAGCATCCAACGATCCCCGAATTCAAAGGCCGCCCCCGCCCCAGCTGATAAAATCAGTGGATGACAGTATCGGAAGAAATCGCGCCAGACCCCTGCCGGAGCAGGAGCCGCTGGGAAGTTAGCCAATATAGGGGCACAGCGTCGGCGCAGAACAAGCCCGACCAGAAAACCGGCAATCACATATTCCACAAGTAGCACTCCCACCAGTAAGCCCACGGTCAGCAAATGTCCGGCCAGCAGTGCCGTGATAACTCCCAGATGTAGCAATGCAATTAGGACATTGGCCGATTGAACAACAAGAGTCTCCCGCTGGGATTCTCCGATCTGCGCCAGCGTAGACCAAACCTGCAGTTGGAAAAATGTTGCAATAAAAGCGAGCAGCACCAAGCCCCGTGGCTGCCCCAGCCAGACGGCGTGATAAGCTTGAGCGGGAAGCAACAGCCCGATCAATGATACCATGACGACAAACTGGATCGCCAGCCAGATGGAGTAAAAGCGGAGATAGGGACGGATGTCTCCTCCCCGGGAGATGAAAGTATAGAATGCGGTTGATACCCCGAGGTCCAGCAGGGGTCGTAGCGAGGTAAAGGTGCCGACGATGAAGGTGAATACACCGAATTCCTGCACGCCCAACCCGCGTGCGACGAGTATCCCAGCGCTGAAGCTCGCTATCGCGCGACTCCCATTTCCAATCAGCGCAACTAGGAAGCGCAATCGCAACGGCAGAAATGATTTGGTCACTAGGAACGCGCCATACGATTGGCGATCATGTCGTATACTCCGGTCGCAGCAAAGAGAGCCATTCCGCAAGTGGATGTTCACCCGTCCGGCCAAACTGATCACAGAACCGGGCGCGGGTACCCTGCCGCAGAGGATCATTCCACCACCCCGCAATATCCGCATATGCCGCAACTAAAGCTTTTGCAGCATCTTCCGGTCGGTCGAAGAGAATACCCGCCGCTCGTAAGGCGTCGAAATACGGAAGTGCATCCGACCTCAACGGACTAGCGACGGGATCCCAAAAGAGCAGCGTTGGCTTATTTGCAGTGAGAGCCAGAATGAACGTCGTCGATAAATGATCGCACACATATATACGGCAGTCGGATAGACTATCCCGAAATGATTTTCCCCAACCCTCTATCGTGGCTTCCGGCATCCACTCCTTCCACCGCATCGCGAAATCCCATCCTAGATCCTCCCTATGCAAACGAACCCGAAACCTCGGCCTAAGTTCGGCAGGCACCGCCGCACTAAATCGTTGCTGATATTTCAAATAGCCGACAAAGTCGATTTCCGGCGGCATAAAGGACCATCGGTACCTTCCCGCCTGTGTAGAAACAAAAAGTATTGCGTCACTTTGAGAGACTATGTGCACGCCCCCTCTCCAACCAGCCAATAACAATGCAGGCGCCGGTATAGGCTGCCGCCCCATATGGCCAAGGTCCGACCAACCCCACGTGAAATACGAACTGCAAAACGACCGCTCATATTGCTCCCCGGCGTGAATTAGAAGACTACCGTAATTTCCTCCGTGCTGAGAGCATAAAATATTTGTGCCACGATCAACGCACGAAGATGCCCAGTGCCGAAAAGGCTCATTAAAATACCAAGCGTTCGAGGACCATATCGCCCTCGGCGCGCGCCCATGAACGCGAGCTCCAGCACTTTCGTAGTCTGTGAAACATTCAAGGAACGATTGGGGAATATTTTCACGCATCAAGTTTAATACGACCACCTCAAACTCATTGCGGCATTCTAGCTCCAAAAACAAAGCGCGTCGAGTTTCAGGGTCAACAGGCTTATTAGGCATCACCTTCCCGTGAAGGAAGAGAGGCCATATTTTAGCACCTGATTGCAAAATAATGCCAATCTGAAACCACACCGGAGCCCCTAAACTAGTGGTAACAATTTCCGGACTAATTATATTTCGAGTTAATAGAACATCAGCAAGAGTCCTTAAGCCCGTTCTTATCGAGCAAACAGGTTGTTCCTTAGTATGCTTGTCATTTGGTTCGCGAGCTGCGACTGGCACTTGCACTTCTCTTCCCGCCACCCCCAATTCGCGCAATATCTGACTATACAACTGGTGATTAAATAAATCACCTTTTAGCAAACGAATGTAATCATTCATGTCGATCGGCGCAACGAACGAATCCGAATGTAGAGTAATCACACTCGGATTGCGATAAGTAGAGAGCGCAGTGCGCAAACGCATATAGCGATCATAGCTTGCAGACAAGAATGTAAGCAGCCAATATCCAATAAGAAGCCTCCATGCCCTCTCGCTTCGATTCAAACAGTGCCGCCGATTTAAATCCGTCGCGATCCCCGCGAACCATCGCTCATTCAGATCCATGATATAAGCTTGTCCCTTCGCAATTGAGTCTGCAGTCGCGAACGGTTCATCCAGTGAAATGCCTTCCTCGCCAAAAAAAACGCTCCGTCGACTAAACCGGCGGGTATGCGCACCAAGATAAACAGGGGTTTTGGTCGCGTCCCAAAATCGCTCATCACTAGTCATGATGAGTCCATATCGTGACGCATCGCTATTTTCCTTGGGATTCATGCGGATACTACAATGCTTTTGTCGTCCTGCGCCCGATTGCGCAAATTTGCAACGTTTCCAAAATATCGAGTAGAAACTAAGACAATCAGCTGCACCAAAGAGCCTAACGCACAAGATCGTACAACATCCCGCGTGCTCTACCGGAGTGAATAATTTCGGCAGTTGCTTTGTGAATTTCGGCGGCTTTCGCAACCCTCATTCCGGTTTTTACTCCCGGCACATATCCTCGATATATCCTCCTATCCCACAAAAGCCTTTCCATTGCATGAACGCTTGTTACAACACCTGCGGACAAATCTCTGACGAAGAGCCGAAATGTACGCGTGACACCAACTCTGTCGTAGCCCCTATATAATCCCGTGAATTCTTTATGATAGCGATATGAAACTTTTTCCATCTCTTCAACGTGATGGTAATAGGTCATACTTTCTTGATCCGGCAAGTCGATCACTGCTATCAAGCCATCTAGCTCACGCAACATCGAGAAGGGTGAATCCGGCCCGTAACCGCTTACATTGTCAATAGCCCGAAACCTTTCCTGCTCTTTCCCGATTGCAACAAATGAATAGATGGGATGAGGTGTACGCACCGCGAGAGGATGTTGCCTTGCAACTTCCGATAAGACACCCATCTCAGAGGGTGTTTCATAGACGTCGAACGGGACACCGCTACAGAATTGGAAATTAAACGTAGGCAAAAGTAGTGTACCCTCAGATCCAACGGCTTGAAGCAGCGACGCCAATACATCCAACGGTGTAGTCCGATGATGCCACCGACGCATTCTGATCACGGTTGGAGATATATTACTATGAACCAAAGTTACTTTGCCCGGCTGAAGACCACTTTCCAGCCACTGAGTGGTGAGGTACTTAATCACAGTTCGCGTAGCGTATTGCTTAACTCTATTCTAAGTGACCTTAGGCTACCGTTATTAGTCGATGGTCACAATGCCTTTCGAAGCCAAGACCCGCAACACATCGTTTAGAGTATGACTATGAGTGAAGGTCGTCTCGCCAAGCTGTATTCGAAATTCTTCCTCCAGCTCCATAGTAAGATTGACCGCATTCATCGAATCCCATCCCGAAATTGAACCAAGCGAACCGCCTTGCTCAAGAATGGCCCAATCGACTTCCGGAAACACTGTTAAGATTACTTTTTTAAGACGCATCATAGATTACAATTTAATTAAGGTTGCTCCCCAAGAAAGCCCTCCACCAAAAGCGACTACAACAAGATATTCACCGGATTGAATTCGACCGATCGTTATCGCTTCGTCCATTGCGATCAACGTAGACGCTGCAGCCGTGTTCCCATATTTCTCTAGGTTGACATAGAAACGCTCGATGGAAATCCCAAGCCGTGCACTCAATTCTCTTATGATATTAATATTTGCCTGATGCGTGATAATACATCTGACCTCTTCTAGCCCCACTCCGGCGTTCGCCAATAAATTATTTACAACCTCGGTGCCTTTTGTGACCGCGAATTCAAAGACCTCTTTCCCTTTCATTTTAAAACAGGCGTCGACGTCTCTTGCCACGCTAATAGGTTTCATACTACCGCCCGCCGCAACTTGGATCAATTCACTGCCCGAGCCATCCGTTTTCAGCAATGTATGAAGGAGTTCGCCCGACCCTTTCGCACAGCTTAATAGGACCGCACCAGCCCCGTCGCCGAAATAGGGAGCCGTCGCGAAATCTCGGGGATTTAGTATCCGCGAGTATACCTCCGCTGCCACAACTAAGACGTTGGAGCAGAAGCCACTCCTAATGAATGAGTCTGCAATTCCCAGCGCATAGACCCCACCGGAGCACACTGAGTTTACATCGAACGCGAAGGCGTTCTTCGCTCCAAGCTTGTGCTGAACCCGCGTCGCGGTAGCAGGTTGCGGACGGTCAGGTGTGGAAGTGGCTAGAATAATACAGTCTATCTCAAGTGGCCCACATGCAGCCCTAGCTAGTGCCACGCGAGCGGCCTGCACAGCCAAGTCGGAAGTGCATTCGGCTGCGTCAGCGTAGCGCCGCTCAAGCACTCCCGTTTTTTCACGAATAAGGGGAAGCATCGCAGGAGAGAATTGCGTCAGTTCTTCGTTCTTTACGATGTGTTTAGGCAGATAGCTGCCTGTAGACCATATCTTGGTTTTTTGGGGCGTCATTCGTTTAGCAGAGCTTCGATTTTACTATGGCAGGCTTGATCTTTCGGCTACGCCTATGTTTCTTGCTTATGATTATACTCTTTCGCGAGTGATATCAAACCGTGATTGAGTAGCGTGTCCGCAATGGGCGCAATTTCCAGAATGGAGCGACCGAGCGTTTCAGCGATTTCTATTAAGTCGCGCTTGCCATCGCAATATGTAAACACATCAAGCAAGGACTGCGCCGAAGCTGTAGTTCCGATAGCGCTGAGTGTTGGATATAGGCCGCGTTTACCCAACTGGGGCTCGCAATGGCAGGTCGCTATAAACGTCCGATTCTGCTCTAGCGCCATGATGCACTTTGTATACAAATCGTAACTTTTCTGCAGGCCTGCTTCAGAAACGAGTGTCAAGTCATCTAGGGACGTATGGTACTCAGGGAAACATCCGTACTTTGACCGCATGATCGAAACCACAGGAAGGTCTATTCCAGGACTACAATACTGGCGCTCATCACTTCCACGTTCGAGAAATGAGTAGTACGTCACGTTTCCTCCGTAAAACTTCAAGATATGTCGCGCTGCGCGATCAGACAATGTGCCCCCATCGCGGGAGGGCAGAAAGGACACCGCGCGGTCGTCACCCACGCAAGAGACATTGAACCCTGCGACAGTCCTCCGTTTCATCGTCGCAAGATTTCGACTCAGGTACGCGATTGAACCGATTGTCTCGGGAATGAATACAACGCGGTAGGAAAACCTACGGTTAGGCAGGGCCATCAGCCAACGCAGAAGGGCAGTAACTACAACCGGCCCCGACAGCTCGTTGTTGGCCATGCTAGGATGGCAAATATAGGTTGATATGAAAATCTCATTATCTTCTCTTCCTTTCAACAGAACTTCGCCGAAGTTTAACACGCCCGGAATCAATTGCGTATCGACGACAACTTCATACTTGCCCGGCCTGAGTTTCTTACGCTCGGATTCCTTTAAACAAAACCGCCAACGAGGCTGATAGTACGATGTAACATACGGGATGGCGTCTGGTTGGTGAGCTATAGAATATAGATGTTCCTGCAGTTCGGCTAGTTCCATGGTTCCTCGGAACGGTATTGAATATCCAACGAGATGGAGATTATGTTCCTTGAAGTCTACTACTCTCTGCCCACTAGAGTCGGAAACAAAGGCTTCTCGCACCGACCATTCGTTCGGAATCACCCAGTCGTAAACCTTTGTTCCGGAGGCGATTTCACCGACGGTCACGGCGGGCACTATTTGTTTGATATAGGCCAACGTTTCCCGCACCCCATCGCCTGTAAGACTTCGGCATATCGGGAATAGATCCTTTAGCCAGCAGTACATTTTGGAGCCCATATCGGTTGTTTTCATTTTGGTTTAGAGATAGGATCAGCGAGCGCAATTACTGCTATCCAGCAACCATATGCCACTCAAAGGGCGTGCCCCTTGCTATGTCACTGGCAGCACGTCGGTCTAACACCTCGGGTAGATACTTGGGCGGCAGCCCGTGTCCGGGACGGATTGCCCTGATGTTATCCGGCGTGAACAATTCGCCCTCACTGATATCACGCACCACAAACAAGGAGCGGCGGAAGACCCGGCTCGCCTTTTCCTTCTCGGACACATCGTAGTTGACCCGGCCCAAGGCCTGCTCGGCAGTGCGGACGGCGTCCACCATAGTCTTGAACTCTGCCGGCTCGAGCGAGAACGCACTGTCGGGGCCCGGCGTGGCCCGGGAGAGCGTAAAATGCTTCTCGATGATGCAGGCGCCAAGAGCCACGGCCGCCACCGGCACCGCGAGCCCCATGGAGTGATCCGACAAGCCCGCGGGCACAGAGAAGGCATGGCTGAGATGCGGGAGCGTGCGCAGGTTCATTTCCTCCGCCGGTGACGGATAGGCGCTCGTGCATTTCAACAGCGCCAGCTGCCGGCCTCCGGCCTCCCGAAAGGCGCGCACGGCCTCGTCGATCTCCGCCAGCGAGGCCATGCCCGTCGAAATAATCACCGGTTTGCCAGTTTGCGCGACAAGGCGGATTAAGGGCAGATCCACCAATTCAAAGGAAGCAATCTTGTGCGCCGGCACCTGTATCCTCTCCAAAAAATCGACCGCGGAATCGTCAAAGGGCGTGGAAAAGCAGTCCATGCCCAGCTCCCCGGCCAGTTTCATCAGACGTGGCTGCCACTCCCAAGGAGTGAACGCCTCCCCGTAGAGCTCGTACAGGTTTCGCCCCTCCCAAATTGTGCCTTTCCCGACACGGAAATGCTCCGTGCGCAGGTTCAGCGTCATGGTGTCCGGTGTATAGGTTTGGAGCTTGATGGCATCCGCCCCGGATTCCTTCGCGGCACGGACGATGGCCTCCGCCTGGGCGTAGTCCTGGTTGTGATTGGCCGACATCTCCGCGATGATGTAGACCGGATGGCCGGGCCCAATGGCCCTGCCGCCAATATTGATTTCCAGTTTCATAAATACGTGAGCGATTTTGTGAGGAGGCTCTCCATGCCAACAGATTTCATCCCATGATTTGGCGGCCCTTTCCGTTGTCCCGGGCGAAGGCCGTCATGGTGGGAGCATCCTCTCGCCACAATCGTGTGCCGGCTTGGTCGTTCAGCCCCCATTTGTGACGTAAATCAATCGGATAGCTTCGACGCCCTGTTTGATCAATTGCCCGTCCCGCTTGAAACCTGCCTTTTCAAACGCACCCACCGAAGCCCGGTTGTCCGACTTGATGTAGGCGACAACCGTCCGGATGGGAGCGTGCGCGACGATCTCGTCCATAGCCCGGCAGATCAGCGCACTCCCCCAGCCCGCATTCCGGCTGCTCTTCGCCACACTGACACCGATTTCAGCCGTACCGCCGGCATCCCAGCTAAAGCGCACTTGGCCGATAAGCTCGTGGTCAGGCCCCTCACCGAGGTAGAGCGCGTCCCTTTGGCTACTTATCTTGCCCAATAACCATTGTTGGTGCGTCCCCCAGGGTATGGGGGTGGAACTGAACGATGCCGCACGCACATCCGGGTCGTTCGCCAATTCCCATATAGCCCGTGAATCAGCCAGGGTCGCGCGACGCATCGCCAGCTGCTTCGCCTGAAGTTGAGTGACTACGCGCCCAGCGCCCAGGCCGTCGATCAGCGCGGCGGCCCTGAGGCCCATCTGCGCCCGGCGGACCGGATCGGACAGCAGGCGGGAGACCGCAGCCGCCAGCGCCGCCGGCTGGAGATCGCGGCCTTCGCCCAGGCAAATCGCCACTCCCGCACGCTCCAAGGCGGGCCCGATGTCGACTTGATTGGGAGCCGTGACCAACGTCACCCCCGGCAGACCCAGCAGGGCAATTTCCCAAGAAGTGGATCCAGCCGCCGACACTGCCACGTCCGCCCAAACCATCAATTCCGCCATTTCCGAAGTGTTGACCACCAGCCGCCATTTCGGATGCCCGGCGCATGCTTTGACCAACTGCTCCCGGTGAGGATTGCTCCCCCCCACCACGACCACCACTTCGGCCTCCGGCAGTGCCTTCAACCCGGCCAGCACCCGGCTGGTGATGTCGTCCGGATCACTCCCGCCGAGGGTAACCAGCACGCGTTGTGTGCCGGTCCGCCGTACGATAGCATTGCCCCTGTGCTGAAGAAAATCCGCGCGCAGCAGGGTGTAGCGGGGGCCGAGCAGCAACTTCGTCGAAGACGCCCGCTGCGGATATAATCCCGCCCGGGCTGACAGATTCTGGTTCAGTATGAAATCCGCGTGGTAGCGGGTGGCGTGACCATAGTCATCCAACACCAGCAAGCCCAGCCCCGCCGCCTTGATGCCCTGCTGCCAATCGTCCGCAAAGGCATAGCTGTCTCCCACGACCCAGTCGGCCTTCTCCCGGCGGGCCAGCTCCGTCGTCCATCGCGCATCCTCCGGGCTGCCGGGCTCGACCGGCCGGAACTCCACGCGCAGGCCTTCCGCGGCGAGGCGCATGGTCAGGGCCGGCGTGGATTCGGCCTGAAGGAAGATCACCTGGTGACCTTTCGACCGCAGGGCCTGGGCCAGCGCCACGCACCTCATCACGTGGCCGGTCCCCCGGGCCACACTCGCATCGGCCCGAATGACGATTCGCAAAGGCATCATCGGACGCGGAAGACGGGCTGGATCATCGGCCCCTGCAGGAAGCGCTCCGGCTGGGGGTCGGCCAGCCAGCCTTGCAGGGTCTTGAAGACGGCCGCGTAGGCTTCGAGGGTCTGCTCGGTCGACATGTCGTCATGCGCCCCGGTCATGTTGTGGGTCACGAGTTGGAGGAGGCCGCGCTTCACGCACTCCTGCTGCCACAGGCTGCGCTCCAGCATGCTGTCCTTGCCGGCCGCGTCGCGGAACTTGAGCAGCGACCACCACGGGTAGCCGATACATTCAAACCGGGGGTGCAGTCCGGCCTGTTTGGCGAGGGCATTGAAACCGTCCTGGAGCCGCCGGCCCTGCTGCTCAATTCCCGCCAGGACATTCGTGCCCTCAAGCAGGTCGAGGACTTTCAAGGTCGCGGCCATGGACCCCGCTTCTCCGCCCAGGGTGAAGCTGAAGAATATCTCGTCAAAGACCTGCATGATGTCGGCCCGCCCAACCACCGCCGCGATCGGATAGCCGTTGCCCATCGCCTTGCCGAAGGCGGCCAGGTCCGGGGTCACGCCGAACCGCTTCTGCGCGCCGCCCAGCCCAAAGTGAAAGCCGCTGCAGATTTCATCGAAAATCAGCAGTGCCCCGTGGCGGTGCGCCAGTTCCTTCACCCCGGCCAGGTAGCCGGGCCCGGGCGTGACGAAATTCACGGGCTCCATCGTCACGGCGGCAAACTCGCCGGGATGCTCGGACAGCACCTTGTTCAAGGCCGCGAGATCGTTGTACGGGAACGCCTTGATCAGCGAGCACACCGCGCGCGGCACGCCGCGATTCCGCGCGGTGGAACCAATGTACCAGTCCTGCCAGCCATGATAGCCGCAGCAGGCGACCCGCTCGCGGTTCGTGAAGGCCCGGGCCGCCCGGACCGCACCGGCCATGGCGTCGGAGCCGTTCTTGCCAAAACGCACCATCTCCGCGCAGGGAATTAGGCGCGTGAGCCGCTCCGCCAGTTCCACCTCGATCGGATGGGGCAGGGAAAAGCTGTGGCCTTGGGCGTATTGCGCCGCCGCCGCCGCGTTCACCTCGTCGTGGGCGTAGCCGAGGATGTTGGGCAGCAGACCCTGCACGTAGTCGATGTACTCGTTGCCATCGACGTCCCAGACGCGGCATCCCTTGCCGCGCTGCAGGAAGACCGGGGAGACCCCCTGCACATACTGCGACGTGCTCTTGCTGAAGGTCTGAGAGGCACCCGGAATAACCTTGCGGGCCCGAGCGAGCCAAGCCTGGGATTGGAGCACCGGCCGTAGTGGCGCCGGACCGGCGCTCGCCTGATCGTAGAGACTTTTGTAATATCCTTCGTTCATAATTGCCTGATGTTGAAGTTTTTGAAGATCCGGACGACTCGCCAGCAATGCAATGACATCGTCCAGACCAAAATCTGGCCGGCCAACGAAAACCTTATAGATGCCGCGAATGAATTCTAGGTCAGGAATTTCGTCTACGGTCCATCGTTCCCGACCCACAGCGGGATCGAGCCCACTGACTACGTTGAGACGGCTGAATTCCGGCGCAGTCCGAAGATAGGGGGTGACATGCTCTCTTTCACTTGGCTTGCGGGCGCATTCCCAAGCACGCTGCAAAGCCGACGCTCGAAAAACCTCGACATCCAGCCCGTCCGGATAGGACGGCTGGAGGATATTCGCCGCATAATCGACCTCGGCCGTCAGGAAGGCCGCCACAACCCGATCAATCACCGCCGGGTCGATCAAGGGGCAGTCCGCCGTCACCCGAACCACTACATCAGCTCGGTGTAGCTTCGCCGCCTGTTGAAAACGATCAAGCACATCGGCTTCGCTCCCCCGGGTGCACGCCACGCCCAACATCGCACAATGACTGACGATCGGATCGTCCCGAGTGCTCTCGGTGGTCGCGACCACCACAGAAGTCACCGTGCGCGCCCTACGCACGCGCTCAACCACATGGGTGAGCATGGGTTTACCCAGCAAGTCGGCCAAGACCTTGCCGGGAAAGCGGGTAGAGCCGAGTCTGGCTTGGATAATAACCACAATCTTCATTGGCGAATATCCTGTCGTTGCGCGGTATTCCATTGCCGCGGATCAATCAACCCTGCATGATCCTCTGGCCAAAGGTGCGTCCAAGCTGAGTGTAATTCCGCGTCGTATGGCGCTGCGTAACAGATTTCCATGTTTTGACGGATCTGTTCAACCGTTTCGGCTCCCACTACCAGCTTCGCTTGGGGGGCCATACGACGAACATGATCAAAGGCAAACCGCCGTGGCTCGACGCCGTGTCGCGCACAGAAATCCCGATAAGTTCGCACTGCCTCCTTGGCCCCGTTGATTCCCGGAGCCACCGCGCTTGGCTCCTGCGTGATCAGGCCCTGAAGATATATGGAGCGGATAAAAACTGTCTTACCCATTGCCGCTGCCCGCGAGAAAACCTCCGCCCGAAACATTCTACGGTCGAAAACGTTGGCCGACACTTGCAAAATATCCATGCCTTCCATGGATAATGCCTGCAGGGCTCTTTCGCACGAATACACCGAGGCACCTGCACTTCGGATTAGCCCCGCCCGCCGCGCCTCGATAAGTTTCGCAGGCAGGTCACTGTCGAGATCATTTTCGCTATGCATCAGCAAACCAGCAAGTTGCCTCACACCCAGTCGGCGTAAAGAAGTCTCGATTGCAGGCCCGACTCCAGCAGTTCCATTTTGCCCGGCCGCACCGAGCTTGGAAAACACCGTCGCCCCTCCCTGAATCCCTAGGAGCGATAAAATCCGACCCAGCACAGCCTCGCTTTCGCCATATGCCTGAGCTGTATCGAAGAAGCGCAAACCGAGGCTCCATGCCTGGCGAATCATTTCGAGAGCGTGATCGAAGTTTGGTTGGCCGGTCCGGTTGGCTATGCCATAGGTCATACCCAACTGGGCAGTTCCAAGCACAAGAAGGCCGCCGTCGGACGCGGGATATTTTGTGCCAGATAGAGATATGTGAGGACCGTCGGTCATGTTCCTACGCTCATCCAATGTTAGGTCTTCCAAAAATCATTGCGCAAGTGCCCGCACGGCATCGATCACTCGCTGCACGTCCCCGTTAGTCATCGCAGGATACAGCGGCAGACTAAGTTGCTGGACATAGGTGGCTTCCGCCCGGGGACATTTGCCCGCCGCGTAACCGTAAGTTTGGCGATACCATGGTTGTAGATAAACGGGTATATACAGAACTTGGGTGCCGATTCCGCGCTCGCGTAATTGCTGCATCACTGCGGTGCGGGTCCGCCCGAGCCGAGGAAAATCAATCTGCAGAGTATAGAGATGCCACGAAATCGAATCCGGCGTCGCTGGGCCGCTCAGCCCCGGTGGCACCATCCAAGACAAACCTGTGAACGCTGCATTGTAATGAGCGACGATCTCTCTCCGGCGGGCTATAAATTCATCCAGCCGGCCCAACTGCGCAAGTCCCAGCGAACACTGCAGATCAGTGATACGGAAATTCCACCCCAACGACTGCATTTCGTAATACCACGGACCGCGTTCGCCAAGTGCCGTGGCGACATCAACGCCCAAGCCTACGAAGTTCTGCCGCTCGATACCATGGGCGCGCAGACGTCGGGCTTGCGCTGCCCAGATCGGATTGTCCGTCACGAGCATGCCTCCCTCCCCTGTGGTCATCGTCTTCACGGGATGAAAGCTGAAAACCGTCAGATCGCTCCAAGGGTGCCCGCCAACCGGCCAACTGCGGCCCTCATGGAGAAAGGAACTCCCTACGCCATGCGAAGCGTCTTCCACCACGATCGCTCCGCGCGAACGAGCAATTTTCGCAATCGCAGGCATATCGCAAGGTTGCCCGGCATAAGCTACCGCAACCACCGCCCTAGTGTCGCTGCTCCAATCGCGCTCCAAAGTAACCGGATCAAGATTGAGCGAGACCGGATCAATGTCGGTGAAATCAGGAATGGCGCCGACGTATGCGGCGCAGTTTGCCGAGGCTAGAAAAGTGTTGGGAGTAGTAACCACTCGATCACCGGCCTTAACTCCCCCGACTTGCAGTGCAAGTTGCAGCGCAGCCGTAGCACTGTTAACTGCAACGGCATATTTGGCGCCGACACGGCGGGCAAAGGCTGCCTCAAATTCCTCTACCTTGGGACCGCACGTGAGAAAATCCGACCGCAGCGTAGTGGTGACCGCCTCGATGTCAGCATCGGTGATACTCTGCCGGCCGTAGGGAAGAAACATGTTCATGGTCAAGCTGAGAATGAGGAATCGACCTGCGCCCGGATCAATTGACGTATTTCCGGAACAGTCAGCCAAGCAGTATTGTTACCACTGTTGTATTTAAAACCGTAGTCGCAAAATTTGCCACCAAAATGAATCCTGTAGGCTTCTGTATCCCACAGGCGCATTGACGGCAAGATCACAAAATGACGTTTAAACTCAATCGTGTTCAGGCCATCGGTCTCGGTAATCATCTCCTCGTGTAACTTCTCGCCGGGGCGAATGCCCACCACGGTGCGCTGACATTCGGGTCCAATGGCCTCGGCTACATCGGTAATGCGATAGCTTGGTATCCGGGGGACAAAAATTTCCCCACCCCACATCTCGGCCAAGGCATACCGCACCATTTCAACACCCTCTTCCAATGATATGTTAAACCGGGTCATACGCTCGTCGGTAATCGGAAGGACTCCGGTTTTTCGCTTCTCAAGGAAAAAGGGAATGACGCTGCCCCGGCTGCCCATTACGTTTCCGTAGCGCACCACAGACAACCTAATTTCTCTTGCCCCCTTGAAGTTATTTGCCGCAACGAAGAGCTTGTCCGAACAAAGCTTGGTCGCGCCATACAAATTAATCGGAGCCGCCGCCTTATCAGTGCTGAGCGCGACGACACGCTTCACGCCGAGATCCATGGCTACATCGATGATATTTTGAGCACCGATAACATTTGTCTTGATGGCCTCAAATGGATTGTATTCGGCTGCCGGCACCTGCTTCAGCGCCGCGGCGTGGACCACTATATCAACGTCCTCAAAGGCTCGGGCAAGTCGTTCCTTGTCGCGAACGTCACCAATAAAATATCTAAGGCGCTCCTCGTTAGGAAAACTCTGCTGCATTTCAAATTGCTTTAACTCATCACGACTAAAAACAATAACCTTACGCGCTTTGGTGGTCTCCAAGATGGTGCGGATGAATTTTCGGCCAAACGATCCGGTGCCGCCGGTAACAAGAATACTGCTATTATCTAGGTTTATCATAGAAAATGAATTTTGAATTGATATCTGAAAGCACTAAACTCTGTCCGCGTGTTGATCTATCGCAGCGATACTTAGCCTGATTCCTTCCGCCAGCCCAACCATCGGACTCCAATCGAGCGCTCGGCAAAGTTGATCATTGGCAAGTCGACTGTCGTGCACATCCCAACCGACGGCTTGGGATGGCGCGCGAACAATTGGTCGGCCTGTCTGAAGCTCCACCTCGGCAAGCACTTCGTTTAGAGTATGCGATTCTCCACGACTCAGATTGAAGATCCCAACAGGACGCTTTACCATAACTTTCGCCAGCCCCCGAAGAAAGTCCGTGCAATGGATAAAGTCTTTTCGTGCCGTGCCATCTCCCCAAATTGGCAAAGGCAAAGCATCTCGAGTCGCACGGATAGCGTGGGAAATAATGCCCTGCGGGCGCTCCCGTGGAACCGAAAAACCATAAGGATTGGAGATACGCAGAATCGTGCATAATGCACCTTGCTCACGGGACCAATTTTCGATTATTTCTTCGGCTACCCGCTTAGCCCGACCGTAAGCACTAATCGGACGACAATCATCCAGTTCGACACTAGGGCGACCTGGCGCGTTGCCATAAACTGCACCTCCTGATGAAAAAAATATCAGGTGAGGTCGCTGTTCCGGTGAAACCGCTTGTAATGCCAAAAGCAGACGTCGCAGCAGCGGAAGATCATGCCTCTCGCTGATCCCCGGCTGCCACTCAGCTGTAGCCGGAATAGAACTCCAAGCAGTATGAAGCAGAACATCGCCCTCGGAAAGCACTCCCGGATCGAAGAGTCGATCAATCTTTTCCATGCCGTCACCGCTTTGACGGGAAAAAAGGCGCACTCCGCCCTTACCTTCGCTTCCATGCCAATCGGCTATGACCCGCGCGAGTCTGCCTCGACCTCCGGTGATTAAAAGACGACAGCTCATGGCGAAGAAAAAGACAAGATACTAGACACTGAAAATCGGCTTACTGAATTGCGCCGCTTAGTTCTCTCAGAGGAAACATTTATTAAGTATAACCTTACCAGGAAATGCTTTTTTATTTATACAGGAAAAAACTAGTAATACTGATGCGTTTTTTAGCGATTATCAGCAAGCAAGTTGAAATCTCTCAGTATCGAGAGCTAAGTCATCTGGCGACGCCGAGGCGCTCGCGGGCGTATTTTTTCGAGGTGATGTCGGCGGCCCAGCTGCGGTGGGTGAGATACCAATCGACGGTCTTGGCGATGCCGGTCGTGAAGTCTTCTTTCGGGGCCCAGCCGAGTTCGGACTGGAGTTTGGTGCAGTTGATGGCGTAGCGGCGGTCGTGGCCGGGACGGTCGGCGACGTAGGTTATCTGCTTGGCGTAGGACTGGCCGTCGATGCGGGGGGACTTTTGGTCGAGGAGGGCGCAGATGGTGTTTACGATCTCGATGTTTGGTTTTTCGTTCAGACCACCGATGTTGTAGGTCTCGCCGACGCGGCCTTTTTGGAGGACGAGCCAGATGGCGGCGGCGTGGTCTTCGACGTAGAGCCAGTCGCGGATCTGCATGCCGTCGCCGTAGACGGGGAGATTTTTGCCTTCGAGGGCGTTGAGGATGACGAGAGGGATGAGTTTCTCGGGGAAGTGATAGGGGCCGTAGTTGTTCGAGCAGTTGGTCGTGAGCGTAGGAAAATGATACGTGTGCTGGAACGAGCGGACGAGGTGGTCGCTGGAGGCTTTCGAGGCGGCGTAGGGAGAGTTGGGCGCGAAGGGCGTCTCTTCGGTGAACGCAGGATCGGTGAGTGAGAGGGTGCCGTAGACTTCGTCGGTGGAAACGTGGAGGAAGCGGAAGGCGACTTTCTTGGGCTCGGGGAGTTTGGCCCAGTAGAGCCGGGCGCAATTGAGGAGGCGCAGGGTACCAACGACGTTGGTTTGGATGAAGGGCTCCGGCGAATCGATCGAGCGGTCGACGTGGGACTCGGCCGCGAAATTGACGATGGCGTCGATCGAGTGCTCGGCGAGGAGGCGGGTGACGAGGGCGGTGTCACCGATGTCGCCGTGCGCGAAAACGTAGCGCAAGTCGGACGCGAGGTCGGCGAGATTGGCGAGGTTGCCGGCGTAGGTGAGCGCGTCGAGGTTTACCAGCTTGGTGAGCGGCGAGCCCTTTTCGAGAAGGCGCTGGCGAATGAAATTACTGCCGATGAAGCCGGCGCCGCCGGCGACGAGGAGGTTCATTGAACGGAGATAGGTTTAACCGCGAAGGACACGAAGCGGCGCGAAGCGCGGAGGGCTTGAATCACGGTGCGCTGGTAGTTCACGACAAGGACGCTTTGGCCAAAAGAACATCCAAATGGCGATTCACGACGCGCAGTTCGGCGAGCGTGGAATCGGATTCATACCCGACGCCGTCACCGGTCAACTGGCCACCGTGCGCGCCTCGCGCGCCACCGGCCCCCGGTGCCGTCCAATCGGTGAGTATCACCGGGCCGGTCCAGCCGCGATGCAGGTGCACGGCGCCGAGTTGGAAGCCGGACGGCGGAAAGGTCTTGGGCGTATCGACTAGCACGATTTCCTTCAGGCCGAAGCCGACGGCTTTGACATCCCCCAGGCGGGCACGCGTCCAGAGGTGATTGATCGTAAAGAGAAACACGACGTGATCGGCTAGGCTGAGGGCGTGCTGGAGGAAGCGGCTGATCTGGCTCCAGGGCGAATTGGTGATGATCCAGTCGACGGGCTGCTGCCAGGTGAAGAAGTCGCGGTTTCGTTTGATCTCTGTCCAGAAGACACGCGTTGGGTGCTGCAGTTTAGGAGCACTGAGCTGAGGAGAGGAACTGAGGTCCGGAACAGCGCCTTGGGGACTGTTTGGGCCGGAGACAAGGGACAAGTCGCTCCACCCGAGGGCCTGCGAGCATGAGCGCGGAGGGCGCGGAGGAATGCGCCGTCGCCGGCGCAGGGCTCGAGGATGCGGCCGGTGGGTTGAAAATGGTCGACGAGGCGCCGTGCCAGCTCCGGCGGCGTCTGGATATCGTCGTTGCTGACATAGTTGCGATTGGGCTGGGAGCCTCACTGAAACCGGAGAGTTTTAACCACTAATTGGATTATGCCACAGAGCAGCCACGGAGCGCTAACACAGAGGAATCAGGAGACGAGCCGTTTTAATCACGAAGCTAATGAACGTTAAGCTCAATCGTCGGGCTTTTGCCACGGATATCACGGTTGAGAACGGAAACCCGGGGACGCATGGCGAGTCTCTTTAGGTCGGAAGTTGAAGCTTAAGGAGGCGTTCTGTCGTGTCGCGTATGCGCGGTATGGTCCGTAACGTTTTATTGCCCAGACTTGACCAAAAGGCTATTCGGATGAGGAGAGGAACCCCTTGGCAAGAGAGAGCTACTGCCGACGACGTAGGACGTTCGCGCGTGCGGCTGCGAGGTAAAGTCAAAGAACTGCGGGGAACCCGCCAAGACCAAGGGAACTTCGACCGCCACTCTGCACTCCGACCGTGGCGAGCAGGAGCGCCCGCATTCGCCGCGGGACGCGGGCTGCGGTCCAAGCTTCGCCCCGTCGCTTCCGGGTTCGGAAGCAACTCGAAGAGGGACTCGGGCCGCCGCGGCAGGCGGCGCGCCGGCTCAGCTGTGGCTGAGTTTTAAGAACGTCGTGGCCACGGGCAGCAGCGCCCGGGTCTTGTCGTGCCACACCTGCAATTGTTTCAAACGGCTGCGCAACGTCTCGCCCTCCGCCTTCGGCAGGTCGGGCAGGGATTGCTGCAGGGCCGTCAACCGGGTCTTACCCGCGACCAACTGCTTTTGCAGGCGATGCTCCATAAACCGCTGGATGAGACGACGCATCTCCATATCCGGCGTGAACAGTTCCGCCCGGTCGGCGGGAGTAGACACTTCCTTGATCGCGCCCATTTCCCGCAGGACCCGCAGGCCTTGGCTGATAGAACCCTTGCTCAGATTCACGCGGTGCTCGATGTCCGCGAAACTGAGCGGTAGGGGCGATGCGAACACCATGCCGTAAATAATCGCCACCGATTTCGGCACGCCCAGCAGGTCCGCCCCATCGGTGAAAAACCCGATGACCGACTCTTCAAACGCGACGACCTCCGCCGCACGCCCGTCTCCGCGCACCACCCCGGCCACAACGGGGCCCGGAGCCGGAGCTGTAAAACTGGAGGAAAACGCCACGGTTCGACACAAACGAGGAATTTCTGCGAGTTCAATTCAAAATGAATTGAATTATAAAAAGGGGCTCCGCTGTTCAAAACACCTCTCAGGTCGCAACCTGTAAAAGCGTCTAAAATGCGGGCTCGGACACAATCTCAGCACGAGTTTCTGCATCGGGCCGTTCCTTCCGACCGTCTTGGTACAAACGTTGTTCGGAGACGGATCACACATGATTGCTGGCGGTTTGCAATTATTATTCTCCGCGACGGCGTTACCGATTTATTTTCCTATTCCTATCCCGCTGCGCTCCGTGTTTTTTCTTCTCCGTTTCTTCCTCGTCGCCTCCATGACCGGGCTCGCGTCGGGATGGATTTCCTACGGCCGCGCGGCCACCACGCTCACCGACTTGCACCTACAGGGCACGGGGAATCAGATCGCGAGCGGCGCTGAACTGACCATCACCAGTGGCGGCACCCTGACCGGTGCCACCGGCAGTGTGGTCGACTTGTTTCGCGCCACCGTGGCCTTGCCGGACTAGCTCTTATTAAAGAATCTCACCCTGTCTGGCACCGGCAACCCACTTCAAGACCGCGGCACCTTTACGATGCGCAGCGGCGCCACCTTTACCGCCGCCAATGAGAGCACGGCCAATTTGGGCTCGGCCTCCGTAGTTCGTGCAAGCCTTGCAGCAACTTGATGCGACGACGCAGCTCCTTGGCGTAGAGTGAACGACCATCAGGTAGCCTTTTTGCGATAGTCGCCAAGCGCCCCTGGCCGGCGGTTAGCTGGCGCTGAAGGAGCTCGGCGATCCACTGCTGAATCAGCTTCCGAAGCTCAAGATCCGGGGTCATGAATTCTCGCGAATCAAGCTCCGTGCGAACGATTTTGAGAGCGCCAACTTCCCGCAAAACTTTGAGTCCTTGACTGATAGACCCCGCACTTAAATCCAATCGCGCCTGGACCTCGGTAAAACTAAGAGGGTCGGGACTAGCGAAGCAAATGCCATAGATGGCTGAGAGAGATTTGGGAACCCTCAGAAGATTTGCCGATTCGATAAAGAAGCCCACCACTTCCTCTTCGAAGGCCACGATTGCTCGGGGGCGACCGTCGGCGCGAACAAGGGTCCACGACAAACCCGACGCTTTGGCGCGCGGACGGGACTGCGGCTCGCCGACTGCCGCCATTATTTTGCCATCCCGTGGCATCGCCTCCAGAGTTCAATTCAAGTTGGAAGATCATCGGATCTACACGCGAGAGGGAGTCAGCGCGAAGTATTCCCGTGCCTCCCTGGCACTAACCCGGCGCTCATAATAACGCCGCAGCACGACTTCATTGTGGCCGCCTTCACGGGCGACGTCGGCATAACTGCGAGCAGCGGCGTGAACGTCACGGTAACTCACCGATTTGAAAACCACGGTCGAAGCGGAGGTGTAAAACGAAGCGACCGACGCTCCCGAGGAAGCGCCGGCCGGACAGCAGAGATGAGCAGGAATGTGAGGTTTAGTTGGGCGGCTCGATCTGATCCTTCATGCGATAGGATTTACCATCGATGACGACGGTCTCGGCCTGGTGCAGGAGGCGGTCGAGGATCGCGGAGGTGATGCCGGCGTCGTTGTTGAAGATCGACGGCCATTGCTTGAACGCCTTGTTGGTGGTGAGGATGATCGCGCCGCGCTCGTAGCGCTGGCTGATGATCTGGAAGAGCAGATCGGCGCCGATCTTGTCGAGCGGGAGATACCCAATCTCGTCCAGGATCAGGGTCGCTGGCGACAGATACCGATTGAGTTCGGCCTTGAGCCGATGGGCGGCCTGGGCGGCGACCAGATTGTTGATGGCGTCGATGGCGGTGGTGAAGAGCACGGAGTGCCCCTGCTGGCAGGCGGCGTAACCGAGCGCCGAAGCCAAGTGCGTTTTCCCGGTGCCCACGCTGCCGACAAAAATGACATTCGTCTTCTGCGCCACGAACCCCAAACGGAAGAGGTGCTGCACCTGCAGCTGATTGATCTTCTTCGGCCAGTCCCAGTGGAACTGGTCGAGGGTTTTGAGGACGGGGAAGCGTGCGGCGCGGACCCGGCGTTCCACGGCGCGCTGCTGGCGCACGGTGCACTCGCCGTCGAGCAGGCGCTGGAGGAACTCCAGGTGCGACCACGCCGCCGCCGCGGCTTCCTGGGCGAGCGCGGCGTGATGTTCGGCGACGTGGCCGAGTTTGAGATAGTCGAGTTGGGTGGTGAGCGGGTTCATGAGCGCTCGTAGGGCGAGAGGTCGGGGGGCGGCAGTTCCAGTTCGAGCAGATCGCTCGCGCGGGTCAGATGCAGGGCGCCGGCCTCCGGCAACAGGCGGCCACGCTGCTCGAGGAGGTTGGCGATGTATTCGCAGGAGTAGGCGCCGAGGACGTGCGCATCGGTGAGGGCGCGGTGCACCGCGTCGAGTCCGTGGATCTCGGAGAGTGCGACGATTTTCTCGACGTGATGCCGCACATTCAGCCGCCGCTCCGCCAGTTGCGCGTGATACGCGGCCGCGACTGGCGCGAGCGCGAGGAACCGCAAAAAAGTCCGCTGGTGTCGCGCCTGCTTGCGCTCGTCGAGCAGGGTCTGCACATGGTCGGGTTGCTCGTAGTCGCCGCGACGCTCGAACGAGCGCACATGGTCGGCGACCAGGGTCTGGCCGTCGAAGAGTCGCAGTCGGTCGCTCGCCAGTTGCAACGTCAGCGGGGTCGAGGCGTAGCGCGGCGGCACCGAGTAACGGTTCGTGTCGACCGTGACGCGGCAGCGATTACTCACCCGCACGGTGCGCACGAGCACCGCTTCATAGGGATTGGCCGGCAGGGGCCGCAGGTGGGCGCGTTCCTCCGCCAGCAACTCCAACGGCGTGCGCTTGGTTTCGCCGTGCTGACGCACGTTGGCCACCGTCTCGAGCCAGAGGCGGGCGGCGGCGTTGAGCGCGGTGAGTCCGCCGGGCGCCCCGAGGTCGCGGCCGGCGAGGAAGTTTTTCTTCACGTAGCCGACGGCGTTTTCCACCCGGCCTTTCGCCTGTGGCTGCCGCGGTCCGCAGGGTTTGATGGTAAAACCGTAGTGCCGGGCAAAATCGAGATAGTGTGGATTGCAGACCGGCGGCTCGCCCACGCGGTGCGAGAGCACCGCGGTCTTACAGTTGTCGGGCATGACTTCCAGCGGCACCGCGCCGAGGGCCTCGAAGGCCCGGCGCTGGCAGCCGAGGAACCACTCCTGGCTTTGGCCGAGGGTAAACTCCACGTAGAGCCAACGGCTGTGGCAGAGGACCAGGACGAAGAAGCTCAGCGCCCGGCGCGTGCCGCCGACCGGGATCGCGCCGGCCGAGCCCCAGTCGATTTGGGCGCACTGCCCCGGCGCGTAAGTGAGCGTAAGATACGCGGGCTGGCGCGGCGGCCGCACCGTGCGCACGTAATCTCGCACGATGGAGCAGCCGCCCGTGTAACCGGCTTCGCGCAGACGCTGCCAGAGCTGCGTCGCGGTGAAGGGATGCTGCGCGAGCCAGCGGGTGATCGCGGGCTTGTGCGCATCCAGGATGCTCGCCCGCCGCGCCGCCTGCCGTTGTTCATAGCGTGGTCGGCCCACCCATTTTTTCACGGTCTGGGGATGCAACGCCAACGCCCGCGCGATCTGCGCCATCGTCAGGTGCTGTTCATCCCACGCCTGCCGGAGCTGGCAAAACGTTTGATAGGCAATCATCGCGCTCCCTCCCGACCCGCGAGAGCCTCCAGGGCGAGCACTTGATACAACGGCTTTTCATACGCGATGACGCCGGCGGCCGCGAGCTGCCCGCGCGCGGCGGCCACTTCCAGATCCGTCAGCGACAACAGCCGGCCGAGCGTGCCGTCGCCGTAATAACTCAGGCCGTGTTCATCACCCACGGTGACGAGCACCAGATACAACGCCCACGCTTTCGCGTCGGCCCGGCGCAGGTAATCCGCGCGCACCAACCGGTGATCGATCCAACTAAAATGCGGCGGCACCCGCCGCAGCCGCTCGGCTTGCAAGATTCGTTTCGCGATTAACATCGAGGTAGTGCCACGCCGGGCGACGCGCCCAGCACGGCATGCCCCATCGCTATCAATCGCCCCGTCATTGTCGCGATGTCCTCTTGTAAGGTCACCCCGGCGAGATGGGCGATAAGTCCAATCACCAGCGGGGGTTGCCGCAGCCAGTCGTCTTGTAAGACAACTCCGTCGTCCGGCATCGTTACCTGCGCGCTTGGAGCGGGTTGCGCCCGCCAGTCCTCTTGTAAGACCACGCGAGCGCTCTTGCGGCGCTTTTTCCAATAGCCGGGATGCGCCGCCTGCCAGGCCCGCGCCCGCGCCGCGTTGTCGGCGCCCTGGAAGTAATCCACGTTCGCCGGCTGGCTCACCCAGCGCCGCTGGCTCGCGGCCTTGCTCGCTCGCCGACACGGTTCCTTTACACAGTAACGCTGGCGCTTCCGATTGCGGGCATCGGGCACGAAAAACCCTTCGCAATGCGGGCACTTACGCTCACCGGCAGAATGCATGGTGCCGGTCAGCCTCGTCGCCCGGCCACGCCACGACAAACGCACCGCCCCACGCTTCCCTCAGTCCACGAGGGAAGAAAATCCACCCGGACCGAAGAAGATGTTTCTTATGGAATCAGGAAGAAAATCCTCGGGAAGAACCGTGAGTTTCAAACCGCTGGAAGAAGATGGGTTTCAGATCGGTGCTGGCACGGGCAAGGTAGGCTGATGGCCGCACCTTATATTACTGCCGAGTCAGGTATGTTCTCTGGGGCGAGAGATGATGAGAATTTCCACGGGGCGATACGGAAAGAGGGGCCCGGCCGTCGCGACCGGGCCCCGAGGAAAACGTCAGTTTCGATTTAGGACCGACTGCCAGAGGGCGAGGACGATGAAGTCCTCGCGCAGCTTCTTTTCGGCCGCTGCACGGATCTGGCGCACCCGCTCCTTCGATACGCGGAGTTCGCCGGCGATGTCCTCGAGTGTGGCATCATTGAGGTAGTAGCGGCGCAGGACATGCGCATGGTTGGGCGCGAGCCGCTCCAGGGCCGACTGCACGAGGGCGCTCGTATCCATCGACTCCGCCGAACGAGCCGGACACTCGGCGTCGACGTCCGGAATCGTGTGGATCCGCTCGCCGTCGGCGTCGGTCTCATCGAGCGAGCACGACACCGCTGCATGGGCGAGTTGCTCGAGGTGAACAACGGCGTCCATCGAAAGTCCCGTGAGCGCCGCAACCTCGGCGGTCGTCGGAGCCCGACCGTGCCGGCACTCGAGGGCCGCGGCCGCGCGGCGGACGAGCATCACCTGGGTGCGGGTGTAGCGCGACAGCGGGTCCAGGCGGCGCAGTTCATCGAGAACCGCGCCGCGAACGCGCACATAGCAATACGCCCGGGCCTGCTCCGGTGGACCTTCGAAGCGCAGCAGGGCCTCGACGAGCGCCAGCTTACCGACGCTCGCCAGGTCTTCGCGGGAGACGTGCAGCGGCACCCGGCGGGCCACCGCGGCCAGCACGGCATCCACCACGGAGAGGGTCTCCGTGAACGAGTTGGAAGGTTGGAAGGTGAGAGTCATGGGATCTGGCAGATAGGTTCATGAGTGAAGGGATGCGGCGGTTGGGCGGCTCAGACATGGAGGAAATGCCGCCAGTCTGGATGCTTCGCCTCGCGAATGGTTGCCGACGCCGGGAGCGGCGATGGCGCCTTCGGCTTACGCCGGAGGCGCAGGCCGGCTTCGTGCGGGAGCCGGTTGGCCTTGAGGGAGTTTACCTCCTTCTTGGCCCACACCAGATTCTCGAACGAGTCGCGTCCCCCGCGATCGCGGGGGACGACGTGGTCCAGGTTGCCGCCGCTTTTGCCGACGAATTCGCCGGTGTATTGGCAGACGCCCTGGTCGCGTTCGAAGACCGCCGCCCGAGTGACCCGCGGGTTGCGGACCGGCATGCGGTCGAACTGGGTCGCCACGATCACGGTCGGCACCCGGAGGTGGAGCTTCGGCGTCGAGATCGAAAAATCGAAGTCGCGCACCGGCAGTTTCACCCACTCGTCCCAGGCGACTGGGCTCAAGTAGAGCGGCCGGTCGAAATTCCACGACCCGTCCTCGAGTTTCGGGTAGGCGATGTCCACGCCGAGCGCCGGCGGCAGACCGGCCGCGCCGCCGTTCAGGGCGATGAGCGCCTGCTTGACGGTGCGATGGCCGATCACCTGCCACGCGCGGTTGAGCGAGAGGACGATGGGCTTGTCGAGGACGTCGGTGTTCATGGGAGGAGAGGTTTGGAAAACGTGATGGCTCACGCTGACCCCTGCCTGCCCAACGTCGGTGTGGGTTCTTTTTTGCGACAAACTGGATCTCCGCGCCGGGCTTGCGCCGGCCTCTGCGGTTTACGAAACCGCTGCATCGCTCCCAATGCTTGCAGAGAAGAAAATTGGCTGCCGGGGCATGACTCGCACATGCATTCGCGGTTTCAGAGACCGCCGTCCTACTTTTAGACGACCCGGCAATGGCGGAGGGTTGAGGTCCCGCCCCTCAGCGATAAAATCGCCGCACGCGTTAGCACCGCGGCTCCCGACTCTCGGAATTAACCCTCCAAATGGTTGGCCCGGACGGTAACGCTCCGTCGTCACTCGCTTATCGGGCGAGTGCTCTGCTTTTGAGCTACGAGCCAGTGGCGGAGAGCGGAGGTCTTGCGCCTCAACCGGCAACCGCCGGTCCATCTGTTTTCGAAACAGCGCCCGCACCTCGGCGGGTTCACTCTCCAAGAAAGAATGGCCGAGAGCAGTGGACCTGCCCCACAGGCCTTGCGACCCGAGCCGGCTTCCAACCGGACGCCGCGCTCCGCGGCTTTACTCTCCAAAGTGGCGGAGGCGAGAGGTCATGCTCCCCAGCGGCGGGGCCGCCCGATCCGCTTCAAACGGGTGCCGGCACCTCGGCCGGTTTCGCCTCCCAAAGTCCCCCCGGCAGGATTTGCACCTGCGTCGATCCGCTTAGAGGGCGGAGGCCTGAACTGCTCGGCCACGGGGAGAGTGGACCTCGCGGCGGGACTCCCACGCGCAACCCGGCGTTCGAAGCGCCGCATGATGGTAATTTCACCACGCGAGGAAAAAAATGGTCCCCCCACGAGGACTTGCACCTCGATCTCGAGCTTCGCGGGCTCGCGTCCTGTCTCTTGGACGATGAAGGGAAAAATTGGAGCCAGTCGCCGGGGTCGCACCGGCCTGGTCTGACTTACAAGGTCGGCACGTCGCTCGCTACGTCTGACGGGCACTGGTTGCCGCGCCGGGTAACGCTCCCGGCCCTGGCGCTCATCTAGCGCGATTCCGTGTATAAGACGGACGGTTCGACTTTGAACTACGCGGCAGAAAACTGGTCGCCTCGACGGGAATCGCACCCGCATTGCCCGTTTGAGAGGTGGGTCTCCTGTGCTCGTTAGAGGACAAGGCGTTATTGGTCGGCGAGACAGGATTTGCACCTGCACGGGCTTCCGCCCACGAGTTTCTGAGACTCGCGTGTATACGCTCCACCACTCGCCGAAAATTGGTGCGGCCGGGGCGACTTGCACGCCCACGCGCCGGTGCGGCGCAGCGGTTTTTAAGACCGCCCGGTCCACTGTTCCACGCACGGCCGCAAATGGTCGCGGCGGCCGGATTCGCACCGGCACGGGCCATCACGCCCAGCGGGTTTTGAGTCCGCCGTGTCTACATTCCAACCACGCCGCGATCAAGTGGTGCGGACAGAGGGAATCGCACCCTCAAGGACTCTCGTCCATCGGCTCCTCGGGCCGACGCGTCTACTGTTTCGCCACGTCCGCAAATGCTGGAGCATCCACAGGGACGTGCGCCCTGCTCGCTGCCTTACCAAGGCAGTCCGTCGCTGTCTACGGGTTGGATGCAAAAATGGTCGAAGCGGAAGGACTCGCACCTTCGTAGCCCCGGAGGGCAACGCGGTTACAGCGCGTCGCAATTGCTGCTCTGCCACGCTTCGAAATATGGGGGCTCGAGCGGGATTCGCACCCGCGACCTTCTCCTTATGAGGGAGCTGCGCTGCCTGCTGCGCCATCGAGCCAAGTGACAATTTGTGCTGCCGCTCGGCGGCAGCGAAACTGGTGGGTCGCCCCGGTAACGCTCCGAGTTCTGCCGGGTAAGAGCCGGCGGCTTCACTGTTAAAGCTTGCGACCCGAAAAGTGGTGGAGCCTGCGGGTGTCGCACCCGCCTGAATTTCTCCCTGCCAGGGAGACGACCACGCTCTCGCAGTCCCAGGCCCCGCTTGGCTGCGGCAGGAGGACTCGCACCTCCATTCACGGATTCAAAGTCCGCTGTCCTGCTGATTAGACGACACCGCAACAAAGTGGTCAGGGTGACAGGACTTGCACCTGCATGATCTCCCTTCCGAGGGGAGTCGCCGACTATTTGGCACCACACCATGATGGTCGTCGGCCTCGGTGACGCTCCGAGCGATACCTGCATGTCGGGCAGGTGACTTCACTGGCTGTCTCGCCGACGAAATTGGCTGCCGGGGTGGGATTCGCACCTACATCTCGCCGCTTAACAGGCGGCCGCTCGACTGATTGAGCTACCCGGCAATGGTCGAGGCGGAGGGACTCGCACCCCCGAAATGGCTGGATGTAAGCCAGCTGCCATGGCTGCTAGGCGACGCCTCGAAATTCGCGCTCGTGATCGGACTTGCACCGACTGACTTCCCTTCGACAGAGGGTTGATTCGACTCCTTCATCTCCACGAGCAGTGGTCAGGTGGGCGGGAGTTGCACCCGCTTCCCCGGCTTCACGGGCCGGTGCTCCGCTGACTGAGCCACACACCTGGTTTGGAACAAATTGGTCGGAGCGGCGGGACTCGCACCCGCGTGGTCTCGGTCCCAAGCCGAGTGCCTGACTTCTAGGCTACGCTCCAATAAAGCTGGGAGCAGGATTCCGAGTTGCACGGAAAGTGCCGGCGTATGAAACCGGCGGCGGGACTGCCCGCTTCCTGCCATGAAAAATGGTGGAGGCTCGCGGTTGCGCGCCGCGCTCTCGTGGTCTTCAGCCACGCGCCATCACTAGATCGGCCTAACCTCCAGGAAAATTGGCAGGTCCCGAGGGACTCGCACCCTCCCGGTCGGTTTTGGAGACCAACCCGTCCACTCGAACATCTAGGACCTGATGGTGCCCGAGGCCGGTAGCGCGCCGGCTCCCGCTGTTTGGAAGACAGCCGTGCATCTGTGAACACCTCTCGGGCGAAACTGGTGGAGCAGGACGGTTACGCTCCGTCTCCTCCGCGTTGCGGGCGCGGTGTGCTGCTATTATCACTACAACCCCAGAAAATGGACACGACGGCGGGACTCGCACCCGCGAACCTCAGTTTTGCAAGCTGGTCCCTTGGCTGCTCGGGCACGTCGTGTTGGAAAGGAAAACCGCGGCTCAGGTCACTCGGCGTCGGAAGACTTCTCCGACGTCCGTCCTCAATGACCGCGGGTTAATTTGGTGGAGCCGGCGGGACTCGCACCCGCACCGGGCGGATTAAAAGTCCGCTGTGCTACTGTTGAACACCACAGCTCCAGAATTGGTGCGCGCGCCGGGAATCGCACCCGGGACTGCGGACTGGCAGACCGCCACGTTGCTGTTACGCCACGCGCGCACTTGTAAACTCGGCCCCTGCCGGACTTGGGCCGCCGGCTGGCTTCAGGTGGATCCGATAGGGCGAAACGTTCCCCGGCCTCGGATCGAGAGCCGGCGCTTCCTTAAGGAAAATGGTCGCCCGTCCGGGTGCTGCCCCCGGTCCTCCGCGGTGAAAACGCGGCGATCTAGCTGGTAATACAAACGGGCGAAAAGAGAACGCGCGGCCGGCATCGCCGTTTGACGCCATCAGGCGCACCGCGCGTTGGTGCAGGACCGCCGTAGCGGTCCCGCGATCTGTTCGGAGCGCTACCCGCATCGCGTGGCGCGCTCCGTCGCAAAAAAGAACTCACACCGTCGTCCCTCTCGACAGACAGAGTCTGCCGGTTTGGACGGCCGCAGGATTTGCACGCGGACGTTGGGCTGATTGGCTGGGCTCAGCGATGAAGCCGCTTATGGAATATGGAAAAGAGTTCGCACTCGTTCCCGGAAGCGGCCCCCTCGGGGCATAAAAAAACCCACTTCCGGGCGGAAGTGGGCCTTGCGGTGGGCTTCGATGAGCCCGGTCGTTAGGTTACACCACTTCCAAGGAGGATCGCGTAATCGGGTCGATTGAGACCTGATTCACTACGCTTCCCCGTTGTCGTCGGCTGCGGACGAATCGCCGCACACAACGAATGCCAACCGGATAGCCGGAGGGCGGACAGTTGTATAAATTGTGCGGTTTTCATGTGAAGTGGCGGAATGACGATCGAGTGACTGAAGATTTACAACGGATGTTCCAGGAGAGATTTCAAGGGGTGAACGAAAGTTTCTTCGGATTTCTTCTGAAGATCGGCGAGGGACGGGCCGAGGTTAACTGAATCCCCTTGGGCTTGCCCTACCACTTTCCTCAGTAAGCTGACTCCTCTCGCCCCGTTCGACCCGTTTCCGCCCCCGCGCTCAGGCCGGCGGCTACGGGACACTGCCCAAATCTGCAGAGTCTGCGCTTGGGGTCATCTCAAAATCGGTCGGTAGCGATGGCTGTCGTCAGGGGGCGTGTTACCAACTATTTTGGGCCTACACTCCGCGCGACATCCGCCAGGTGGTTTGCTCGATCACGCCGAATTTCAGTTTGTCCGAAGTCGATGCCGGTCGGCTCTTTTGTCTGTCGGCGCCGCAGACCCATCAGGTCGAGCGGCGGTAACCTCGACCTCCTCGCCTTGGTGAAGCTCGGTCTGTTGCTGCGCAAGGGCCGCGGGCGGGCGACCAAATTTGAGTTCGACTCCAGCTCATCCTGATCCTCCGACAATCTTCCGATGTTTCGCCGAAATCTTCCGATCACTGGGCGTCGCGAGAATCGGTTATCCATCCCCGGTCATTCCGTCCTCGCCTTGCCCAACCTCCGGAATCATCCGGAAAACGTCAGATGAACTCTCATCGTCTGCCAAACCCCTGTCCCCCGACCTGTCCTCGGGCCAGCGTCCAGTTCCAGCTCACGGACCGCCGACCAATCGTCCCAGCGACGGATCGAGGCTTCGTTCGCTCGTCCCATCGAAATGGGTCATCTGTGTGACTGCCTCGGAATCGGGTGTGCTCAACCACGGGATCGCAGCTTGATTAACTGATTTGGAATCGGGCTTATCGCTTAGTGCAGTAGCCGCAGCGCGTTCACCTTCGCATCAAAAATTACCCGACCTGCACCCGATCCGCAGGTGAACAGCCCACGCACCACGGCGTCCTGTAGTTGTCGCTCAATCGTCTGGCGGAGCGGTCGGGCGCCGAGTTGCGGATGAAATCCCTCGCGGATCAGGAACTCCAACGCCTCGCTCGAAACTTCGAGGTCGAAGCCGACCGACTTCAATCGCGCGACTTCGTTCGCCAGGTGCAGGCCGGCGATTTCGCGCTGCACGTCGGGACAAAGCCGCGCGAACACAAGTTTCTCGGGGATGCGCGCCAGCAGCTCGGGCCGCAATGACTCGGCCACCCGCCGCAGCACCGCTTGCTCGACGCTCGCCGGGCTCGAGCTGGCCATTCGCATCGACTCGGCCGCCCCGAGGTTGGAAGTGAACGCGAGATAGTCCGATCGCAGGGAGACCGTCTCGCCGTTCGCGAGGGTGATCTGACCCGGTTCCAGCATCTGGATGAACAAGTCCAGGACTTTGGGGTGGGCCTTCTCCAATTCGTCGAAGAGCCACACGCGCGGGGAAACCCCAGTGGCCGCGCGTCCGATCGCACCGGAGTCGGCCGTATCGGCACCGAGGAGTCGTTCCACGGCGTCGGCGCGCTGAAACTCTGAAAGATCAAACCGCCGCACCCGGTCTTCGCCGAACAGGTAGCGCGCGGCAAGGAGGACGAGTTCGGTCTTGCCGGTGCCGCTGGGACCGACGGCGAGGAGCACGCCGCGCGGGCCGTCCGGCCGGGTGAGCCCCAGTTCTCCGCGCGTGAAGACCGCGGCGGCGCGGGCCAAGACGTGATCCTGCCCGCGGAGGTGGGCGCGGAGGAAGGCGTCGAGGCCCCGCAGGTGAGCGATCCGCGCCGCGTCAGCCATGGGCTTTGGCCTTTTGCTCCAGCCGGAGCTTCGAGAGTCCGCGCGGCTTGTTCGGGAAGTCCGTGAGAAATTTCTCCACGGAAGGCGCCAGCGCTTTCCCATTGGGCGACGCGCGCAGGATGGCCCGCACCACGTAGGCACGGGTCGCGATGATTTTCGCTTTGGCGAGATGGGCGACGACGCCGTCGAGTTTCTTCACGTCCTCCTTCGGCAAATTCACGGTCGGGTGACCGGCGATGGTCTCATCGTCCGTGGCGGCGACACCCAGCGCGCGGTCACCGGCGAGCCGGACGGTGTGGGCGATCATCTCGGCGGGGGCCGTGAGGTGAATGAGCGCGCGCAGCACCGTCGCACTGCGGGCGTTGACGCCGGCTTTTTTGAGTCCGGCCACCCGTTCGTCCAGGGCCGTCATGTCGGCCGCGTAGAAGGAGAAACTGTTCTTGATCGGGCGGGAGTCAGCCATGCCTTATCTAAAAGCCATACGAAGATATTTGACAAGTTATGTTTTTCGTATGGCTTTTAGAAACATGACGACCTGGTTCCTCTTTTCTGCTCTCCGCGTAGTCGCGGATTTGCGCCCGGTGAGGCCCTCCTTGGCGCAGCTCCAATCAGTGCGCGACGGATTCGGCTCGGCCTTGGTGCTCGTGTTCATGATTGGGTTCTTCTGGGGCATCATCAAAATTTGGGGAGGCGCCAACGCGATCTCCAAGGGCGACAGCGAAGGCAAGGGCGGCATCCTTGCCGGCATCATCATCGCCGCTGCCGCCGCCATCATGGCGGCGCTGTTCACCATCTTCGGGATGCAGGATGCGATCCTCACCCCGCGGTTCTGAACGAAGCCATGAGCGACTTGCGTTTCACAGATACCAATGCGGCGGACGATTCCGCCGGCCGGGTCTTCGGCCTGGAGGGCAATCTCTACCTTCCCGTGGTCTTTGGGCTCGTGGCCGGGGTGGTGCTCTTCGCCGGACTCGGGTTCGCGAGCACGGGCTATCCGTTCGCCGGTATGGTGGCGGGAATCCCGGTGATTGGCGCACTCGTATGGGTTTTAGGATTCCGGCAGGGCCGGCCATCCGGCTACGACCGGGACCGGCTGGAGGAGGCGCTGGGTGGGGCAAATTTCAGCCGAAGCGCTGCACCTAAAACGCATACGAAGGCCCACGCGGATGCTCCGGACGGTCGTTTTGCCGAGGGGATGTTGGTGTTTGGCTCGCCGGAGCGCGGCGGTTTGGTCGCGAAAGGTTTTCGGCTGGAACCGCCCGATTTACGCGGCGCTAGTTTCGAGCAACTCAACGCGTTCCAGGACCGGGTTCGGGCTCTACTCGCCTTGGCGTCCCCGGGTCGGCGGCTGCAAATTCAGTGGTGGCCCGATTCCGACTACCGGCAGGCGCTCCTCGCCTACCACGCCCGGACGCAGGAGGTGTCGGACCCCACGATCCGCGCCGTGCGGAATGAGCTGTTCACGCGCTACTGGCCTCGGACGCTGGACGGCACCCTGCGGCGCGAGCATCTCGCCGTGTTCCTCTCCATCGAAATCGAGGCCTACGCCGGCAATGTGCGCAGCCACGACGGGCTGCAGGATCACTATGCGGCGGTGATGCGGGAGCTGGCGGCGCAGTTTTCGGACTTCGCGGGCACGCTGCGGACCGTGTTCGGCCCCGATACGCCGGTGCATCCGATGGAGGACGCCGAGCATTGCGCCTGTGTGCGACGTTTCCTCAACCCGAGCCACGCCGGGCGCACGGCGGAGGCTCCGGCCGAGCTATTCGACCCATCACTCACGCTGCAAGAGAACTGCTGGCACGGTGAAGGTGTCGGGCAATGCGGCGGTGGATTCTACCTCGACGGTAACTATCACGCGGTGCTGGCCCTCAGTCGCTCGCCCCAACGGACCCGTCCGGGAATCGTTATGCATCTCACCGGACTGCCGTTTCTGGACTATGCGATCACGGTCAATGTGACGCCGATCACGGGGCGGGCGGAAATCGCCCGAGAGGAGCAGGCGACCGAACGCCTGCGCGGCGAATACGCCGAGAAGCCCCGTCCATCCCTGCTCGTCGCGCTGCGCAAAAAGGAGCGCAAGGTGGAGGCCTTGGCGGGCGGATTCGCGCGGCCCTTCCACGTGACCTACTTGTTGCGGGTCTGGGCGCCGACGCCCGAGGCGCTGCGCGAGAAAGTCGCGGCGGTGCAGGCGGCGGTCAACGCGATGGACGGCGCCCAGTCCTTCGAGTGCGCCTTGCCCACGACCGCGAAGAAACTGTTCTTCTCCTCGTGGCCGGGCTGGACGCATTCGTCCTACCACCACCGCGAGCTCTATGCGGAGGACAGTTACCTCGCCGACTTGCTGCCTTTCTCCGCGACGTTTGTCGGTGCCTTGGATCACGCCGAAGCGCTCTACGATGGTAGCCACGGAAATCTGGTCGGCGTCAGCGCGAACGTCGGCGGTTCCCCGCAGCACGCGGTGTTGATCGGCATGACCGGAGCCGGCAAGTCGGCCTTCGTCGAGGATCTGCTATTCCAGACCGCCGACCATTTCGGGCACTCGCTGCTGATCGAGGAGGGATTTTCCTATAAGCGCTTCACGCTCGCGATGGGCGAGACGCCTATCGTCATCCATCCGGACGCCGCGCTGACGCTCAACTATCTCGACACCCAGCGCCTGCCCTTGACCCAACTGCATCTCGCGACGGCGGCGGCACTCCTCGCGCGCATGGTGGGCCAGCCCGACCACCCGCAGGAACTCGCGTTGCGGCAGGCCCAGCTCACGCACTATCTGCACCAGCTCTACCGCGACGCCTTCACCGACTGGTCGCGGCGCCATCCGGCAGAGGCCGAAGAGGTGCGCCGCTTGGCGTGCGCCATCCACGGCTGGCGGGCAAAGCTCGGCAGCGCGACGCCCTTGGAGGCGTTTGTCGACCTGCGGGATCGCCTCGCCAACCGCGAAGACGAGGCACTCGCCTTCCTGGCCGGCCTCACGGAACAGGCCATCACGCACTTCGCCCAGAACCCCGCGACGGAACGGCTCGTGGCGCAAACCGCGTGCGCGTTCTACGCCGCCGAGGAATTCCCCACGCACGGCGCGCTCGTCGAGCGGCGGGAAACTCTGGTGCCGACACTCCGAACACTTCACCTTTGGCTTTCGGCAGATCCCACTTTGCCGATTCGCGAAGCTGTCGTTGTTACACGCGGGCGAATAGCCGCTCTTTCCGGCTTGGTGATTCTCCCATCGCCTCGGATAGACCGAACGCCGGGTGCCAAACAGTTCCAAAAACAGGGAGACCTTTTCTGCCGGTGTGCGCGGGATTTGAACCGCAGCTGCAGGCGGCGCGCCGAGGTTGAGTTGTTCGTGGGATGTGAGGGCAACGAGTTCCTCCTCCGTTTTGAGTAGCTCCGCGGCAAGCTCCGTCAGCCGTCGCCGCAGACCGGCTTCGCGCAGTTGCTGCGGGGACGAGTCCATTTAGCCCTCCAGGCGCTTAGCCCAACAGCCCGCTACGGAACGCGCATGAATCGACGACATGAACAGAAACAATCAGGCCAACTGTTTCCATCAAACCCATAAGATGGCACCACGAACATCAAACTAGGAAGTATTGACGGACATGGTGCTTCCTAGTTCCATTCCTAGCGTGGACTTGATCGGACTGCTACAGCGCCCCGAGGGCAAGACGCTCGAATTCAAGCGGGACTTGTCGTCGCCGGAGAAGGTGCTGCACACGCTGATTGCCTTTGCCAACACGGCAGGCGGCCTGCTCGTCATCGGAGTCGAAAACGGCACCAAGCGCGTGCGCGGGCTGCTCGATCCGCTCAAGGAGGAGGAGCGTCTCGCCAGTCTCATCAGCGACCGGATCGCGCCACGGCTGATTCCGACGGTCGATGTGATCGCGTGGCGGTCGGCCCAGTTGATCGTAGTGGAGGTCTTTCCCAGTTCCAACCGGCCGCACCACTTGAAGAATCTCGGCCCCGAGGAAGGCGTGTTTGTCCGCATCGGTTCGACCAATCGCAAGGCGGACGCGCCATTGAGGCAGGAGTTGCGCCGGATGGCGTCGAACGAAACATTCGACGAATCGCCGTTGGCGGAGTTCGACTCGGAAGCACTGGACTTCCGAGCTGCTTCCGAGTCGTTCCCCGCACGTGGGCAGTTGAAGAAGGCCGATTTTCAGACCTTGCGGTTGCTCACCTCCCATGGCCGGCGCCTGGTGCCGACGGTGGGTGGCTTGCTGCTCTTCGGCCGGCAACCGGAACAGCGTTTCCCGGACGCCTGGATTCAATGCGGTCGATTCAAGGGCACCAACAAGGCGGAAATCACCGATTCGGCGGAGTGCCGGGGCATGCTACAAAAGTCACTGGAGGCGGCCTATGAATTCATCAAGCGGCATGCGATGCAGGGAATGGCGATCGATGAACTAAAACGCGTCGAACAGGCCAGCATTCCGCTGCGCGCGGTGCGGGAGCTATTGGTCAACGCGGTGGTGCACGCCGACTACGCCCAGCAGGGCGCGCCGATCCGCGTCTCGTTGTTTGACGACCGGATTGAAATCGAAAATCCGGGGGTGTTGCTGACCGGGCTCACCATCGACGATATCCGCCAGGGTATCTCTCGGCTGAGAAATCGGGTGATCGGCCGGGTTTTCAAGGAACTCGGTTACATCGAACAATGGGGCAGTGGTATCCAGCGGGCCACGGCGGAATGCGAGGCGGCCGGGTTGGCCGCACCGGAATTCGAAGAGCGCGGCTTTCGTTTTCGGGTCACGGTGCGGCTGGAAAAACACCGGGCCGTGCAGATGGATGAGGTGGGCGCACACATTCGGAAGCTATTCGCGCCGGACACGCCTGCAGCCAAGAACGGGCTGTCTACGGCCCAGATCGCTGCGGCCGTCAAGTTGACCACCCGTTCCGTCAGAACCCGGATGGGCAAGCTGGTGGAGCAAGGTTTGGTCACGGTTGTCGGGAAAAACGACCGCGATCCCCAGAGACGCTATTTCTGGCGAAGCGGAGGCACGCCTCCCTCGATAGTCACGGACCGAGCTCTTTGATTCGCTTCAAAAGTTCGTGGTTTCATCCACGGCGGTTGAAGCGAATGAAGCGAATTGATGACGGCAAACCCGGTTTAGGCGCAACATACTACTGTCAGGATATTGACCAGTCTCGGTCGCCACGAGGTATTCTTCCTCTGTAGACACCCGATTCGCTTCAAAAGTTCTCAACTTGATCCATGTCGGGCAGCCAGTGGTGTGTAGTGGAGGAACAACGGTCGCGTTGTTGCCGGCGCCACACGCCGGAGCGCTGATTTCAGTAGCGTGCAAGCGGGGACGGCATACTTGGGCAGATACGGGCTTCTCGATCACCGGAAAAAGTTTGAGGAGGTGAACGAGGCAGCCCAGTCGCCTCGCTCGGTGATTCCCGGCAGGTCCTCGCAACAAACGTTCCTCGTCGCCTCGGCCCCCGCTCCCGCCGCCACCGCGCTAACCCCGCACGCTCTTCCACACCGCCACGCAGGTCGCGAGCAATGTCGGCAGATCTTTCAACGCGATCATGTTCGGCCCGTCGCTGATCGCCTTCGCCGGATCGGGATGCGTCTCGATGAAGAGCCCATTCGCACCCGCCGCCAGCGCCGCCTTGGCGAGCGGCGGCACAAATTCCCGTTGTCCGCTGCTCTTCCCACCGCCGGCACCCGGCAATTGCACCGCGTGCGTCGCGTCAAAGATTGTCGGATATCCGTTCTGCGCCATGATCGCAAACGACCGCATATCCACCACGAGGTTTTGGTAACCGAAGGTCGTGCCGCGCTCCGTTTGCCAGATCTCCTTCGCCTTTCCGTCGCGCAGTTTGCCGGTCACGTAGACCATTTCCTGCGGCGAGAGAAACTGCCCTTTCTTCACATTCACCACGCGCCCACTCGCCGCGGCCGCGAGCAGCAAATCCGTCTGTCGGCACAGAAACGCCGGGATCTGCACCACGTCGCACACCGCCGCGACCGCTCCGACCTGCTCGCGTTCGTGCACATCCGTCACCACGGGAAAACCGTAGTCCTTTTTCACCATCGCGAGCAGCGCGAGCCCGGCGTCGATGCCCGTGCCCCGCTCGCCCGCGAGCGAGGTGCGGTTCGCTTTGTCGAACGAGCCTTTGAACACAAACTGGATGCTGCGCTGCGCGCGCGCGATCTTCACGAGCGTCTCGGCCACCGCGCGGCACACGCGCTCGCTCTCCAGCGAGCACGGTCCGGCGAGCACGAGGAGTTTCTTCGGATCGAACAGCACGGGATTATTTCTTCTTAGCAACGTTCGCCGCCGCCTTCCCGCCCGGCGCCTTCGCATCGACTTTCGCCTTCGACTTTGGAGCCGCCTTTGCCGCCGCCGGTTTCACCACCGCTTTTTTCGTTCGCTTCGCTTTCACTGGCACGAGCGAACCGCCCTTTTTGTTCTTCATCACCGCCGCGATAAACGCCGCAAACAGCGGGTGCGCCTTGTTTGGCTTCGATTGAAATTCCGGGTGCGCCTGCGTGCCGAGAAACCACGGGTGATCCTTCAGCTCCACAATCTCCACGAGATTCCGGCGCGGATTCACGCCGCTCACGATCATGCCCGCCCGCTGCATCTGCCCGACGTAGGCGTTGTTGACTTCGTAGCGGTGGCGATGGCGTTCGCGCACGCTGTCGGCACCGTAGGCCTTGTGCGCGAGCGTGCCTGGCGTGAGCGCACACTCGTAGCTGCCGAGCCGCATCGTCGCACCTTTGTCGATCACCTGCTTTTGCTCCTCCATCAAATTCACCACCGGATGCGCCGGCTTCGGATCGAACTCCAGGCTGTTGGCGCCCTTCAATTTCAGGACATTCCGTGCAAATTCGATCACCGCGATCTGCAGCCCGAGACAGAGCCCGTAGTAGGGGATTTTGTTTTCGCGCGCATATTTCGCCGCCGCGATTTTCCCTTCCGTGCCACGGTCGCCAAAGCCGCCGGGCACGAGAATGCCGTCGAGCCCCTTCAGCCGCGCGAGGCCGTTCTTTTTCTCGACGTCTTCGGCGTCGATGCGGCGGACGTTCACCTTGCAGTTGTTCGCGATGCCCGCGTGCGTGATCGACTCGTAGACGGATTTGTAGGCGTCCTGCAGCTCGATGTATTTGCCGACGACCCCGATCGTCACCTCGTGCTTCGGCGACAGAATGCGGGCCACGATACCTTCCCAGATATTTTTCTCCGGCAACGGATTCTTCAGATCGAGCAGGTCGAGCACCAGCTGGTCCATGCCCTCTTTCTGCAGTGCCAGCGGCAATTGGTAGATCGAGTGATCGACATCGCGGCACTCGATCACGGCCTTCACCGGCACGTTGCAAAACATCGAGAGCTTGTCGCGCAAATCGTGGTCGAGCGGATGGTCCGTGCGGCACACCAGCACGTCGGGCTGGATGCCGATCTCGCGCAACTTCGCGACTGATTGCTGCGTCGGCTTCGTCTTCAGCTCACCCGCCGCGATCAGATACGGCACCAGCGTCACGTGGATAAAAATCACATCGCGCGGCCCCACTTCGAGCGCGAACTGCCGCATCGCTTCCAGAAACGGCAGTCCCTCGATATCACCCGTCGTTCCGCCGATCTCCGTGATCAACACATCCGCGTCTTTGCCGCCGGCGTAAATGCGCTCCTTGATCTCGTTGGTGACGTGCGGGATCACCTGCACCGTCTTGCCGAGATACTCGCCGCGCCGCTCGCGTTGAATCACGCTTTCGTAGACTTGCCCCGAGGAGAGCGAGTTCAGCCGCGAGAGTTTTCCGCTCGTGAAACGCTCGTAATGCCCGAGGTCCAGATCCGTCTCCGCCCCGTCCTCCAACACATACACTTCACCGTGTTGGTAAGGGCTCATCGTGCCCGGATCGACGTTGAGATACGGGTCGAATTTCTGGATGCGCACGACCAGCCCGCGCATCTCCAGCAACGCACCCAAGGACGCGGCCGTAAGACCCTTGCCCAATGACGAAACGACACCACCCGTGACGAAAATGTATTTCACGGGTGCCCACGTTGACGACCCGTGTTTAGCCCCGGCAAGACAAAGTTAGAAAATCTCTCCGCGCCCCTCTTAAAACTCACTGCCAGAGCAGCCAAACCGTCGCCGCGAGCCCGCCGATCAACACCGTGAACAGCAAAAACCACAGCGCCAGTTTCAGCAGCTTCATCACGATCCAGATCGCCGCCGCCAGCACGATGGTCGCACACGCCACCACCAACCACCGCGGATAGTCCGCGAGCGAATCGAGCATCGTCGGCGCCGGAGTTTTCGTGAGCAAGGCGAGCAGCACCCCGCCACGAAGCCGCGCCCCCGCCCCGCCTCCAAGCAAAATGATTTGCGCCGCCCTCCGCCGCCCGCCCTTCTCCCCACCCGTGCAATCCAAACCACAACTCCTCGCCTGGCTCACCTGTGACGGCGTCCACATCGACCCCGGCTCCGGCAAACATACCATCCTCGGTATCTTTTCGAATATCCAGGCCCGCCAATTTCCCGTCACGCACCCGTTCATGATCTGGTTTCTCACGATCACGGACGTCTCCCCCGGCAAACACTCGCTGAAGATTTCGATGGGCCTCGCCGGCACGCAGCCCCAGCAGCTCCTCGATCGCCCGTTCGAATCGCAGAGCCCCCTGCACCGCATCAATCTCATCAACGAGATCCGCAACCTCTCTTTCCCCGGTCCCGGCGAATTCGAACTCCTCATCGAGATCGACGACGAACTCCTCCTCGCCACGAGCCTCACCGTCACGGGTTAACCTGTCCCGCCGCCGCCGCCCATCCGCCTTCTCCGCCGCCACCGATTTTCTTCCGCCATGTCTTCCCTGCCCGCTGCTTCCACTTCCGCTCAATTCGATCTCGTCGGCGTCGGCGCGCCGATCATGGACCTCGTCGCCACCGTGCCGGAGTCCTTCCTCGCCCACACCGCCGGCGAAAAGGGCGGCTCGATCAACATCGCGCCCGAAGAAATCGCCCGCCTCATCTCCCTACTCCCCGTCCCGCCCATCGCCACCCCCGGCGGCTCCGCAGCCAACACCACGTTCAACGCCACGCGCCTCGGCCTCAGCACCACCTTCATCGGCAAACTCGGCGGCGACGATACCGCCCGCACCTACCGCGACTGCTTCGCCGACGCCGGCGTCGACACCCAGCGCTACAAACACAGCGCCCTCCCCAACGCCCGCTGCCTCATTCTCACGACGCCCGACGCCCAGCGAACCATGCGCACCGAGCTCGGCGCCGTCTTCTCGTTTTCGCACACCGAGGTCTCGCCCGCCGATTTCTCCGGCTGCCGCCACGCCCACGTCGAAGGCTACATCGTCTTCAACCGCGCCCTCGCCGACGCCGTGCTCACGTCCGCCCGCGCCGCCGGCTGCAAACTCAGCCTCGACCTCGCCTCCTTCGAGATCGTCCGCTTCGCCCGCGATTGGCTCCTCGCGCAACTCACCACCGGCCTCGACCTCGTCGTCGCCAACGAAGACGAAGTCCGCGAACTCTTCCCCGACCTCCCAGCCAAAACGCCCGAGGACTATGCCGCCCACGCGCGCCGCCTCGCCGGCTACGGCGGCACCGCTGCCGTAAAACTCGGCAAAGACGGCGCCTGGGTCGCCCGCGGCACGGAACTCCACCGCATCGATCCCGTCGTCGTCGCCGACGCCATCGATTCCAACGGCGCCGGTGATGCCTGGGCCGCCGGTTTCCTCTCGACCTACCTCCGAGGCCTCCCGCTCCCCGTGTGCGGTGCCGTCGCCTCAATTCTCGGCGCCGAAACCGTCCGCCACATCGGCCCCGTGATTCCCAATCTCCACTGGGTCGAGGTCGCCGCCCGCGCAAAAAAAATCCTCGCCGCCCACGGCCACTGAGCCGCGCCCGCCTTCCGCCGCCGTCCACGCTGGGGACGCGACGCCCTCGTCGCGTCGTTCCTCCACCCATCGCGCGCCCTCGCGATTGGCCCTTGAGCCCGCACGCCGCCGCGGCAAAAATCCGCGGCCATGAACGCTGCCCTCCGTCTTGGAACGGCCTTGCGAATCGGATGCCTGAGCCTGCTCACATCCCTCTTCCTCGCCGCGAGCGAAGGAGACTCCCCGCGACCCGCGGACACCGTTTCGCTCGCCGGCCCGTGGCGCTTCCAACTCGACCGCGCCGACGCCGGCATTCCCGAGCGCTGGTTCACCCGCACCCTGCCCGATAAAATCACGCTCCCCGGCACACTCCCGCTCCAAGGTATCGGCGATCCGGTGACAGTCGCCACCCAGTGGATCGGCGGCATCGTCGACAAATCGTGGTTCGATTCCCCCGACTACGCCCCGTATCGCCAACCCGGTAACGTCAAAGTCCCCTTCTGGCTCCAACCCGAAACCTACTACGCCGGCGCCGCGTGGTATCAGCGCGACATCACGATTCCGGCAAACTGGGCCGCCCGCCACCTTGTTCTCACCCTCGAGCGCCCCCACTGGGAAACCCGCGTCTGGATCGACGACCGCCTCATCGGCGCCGCCGACGCCCTCGGCACCGCCCACGTCCACGATCTCGGCGCCCTCACGCCCGGCGTCCATCGGCTCACCATCCGCGTCGACAACCGCATGATCGTCGATGTCGGCGAAAATTCCCACAGCATCAGCGATCACACGCAGGGCAACTGGAACGGCATCGTCGGCCGCATCGAGCTCTCCGCCCACGCGCCCTTCGGCCTCGCCCACCAGCGCATCGTCCCAAGCAACGATGGCACCGTGCGCGTCTCCCTCACCTTCCGCGGCACCCCGCCGCCCGCCTCTTCGCCCGCCCACGTCGTCGCCGCCATCCGCGACCGCCAGGCACGCATGATCGTCGCCCGCACCACCGTTCCCCTCGCCTCTCTCGCCCCACTTCCCGCCTCACCCGCGCAGCCCTTCACCACCGAGGTCGCCGTAAAACTCACGGCCCCGCCGCAACTCTGGAGCGAATTTTCGCCGCATCTCTACACCGTCGAATCGCACCTCTCCTCCGCCACCACCGCCACCTCCGTCGCCGTCGAATCGCTTACCACTCCCTTCGGCTTCCGCGAGATCACCACGCAGGGCACGCAATTCCTCATCAACGGCCAGAAAACTTTTTTCCGCGGCACGCTCGACTGCGCCAACTACCCACGCACCGGTCACCCGCCCACCGACGTCGCCGAGTGGAAACGAATCCTCGGCATCATCAAATCCCACGGCCTCAACCTCGTCCGCTTCCACTCGTGGTGCCCGCCCGAGGCCGCGTTCGTCGCCGCCGACGAACTCGGTTTCTATTTCCACGTCGAAGCCTCCTCGTGGCCCAACCACTCCACCAAACTCGGCGCCGGCCAACCCGTCGACGCGTGGCTCTACGCCGAGACCGACCGCATCCTCCGCGCTTACGGCCATCACCCGTCCTTCGTCCTCATGGCCTGCGGCAACGAGCCCGGCGGCCCCCAGCACCGCACCTGGCTCGCGAAATGGGTAAACCACTACAAAGCCTCCGAGCCTCGCATCCTCTTCACGTCCGCCGCCGGCTGGCCCGAGCTCGCCGAAAACCAATGGCACTGCACGCCCAAGCCCCGCATCCACGCCTGGGGCGACGGCATGAAATCGCGCATCAACGCCCGCGCTCCCGAGACGCGCACCGATTACCGCGACTTCGTTTCCCAGCGCCCCGTCCCCGTCATCAGCCACGAAATCGGCCAGTGGTGCGTCTACCCGAACTTCGCCGAAATCGAAAAATACACCGGCTACCTCAAAGCGCGTAATTTCGAAATCTTCCGCGACACGCTCCGCGCCCGCGGTCTCGCCGACCAAGCCAAAGCCTTCCTCCTCGCCTCCGGAAAACTCCAGACGCTCTGCTACAAGGAAGACATCGAGTCCGCCCTCCGCACGCCCGGCATGGGCGGTTTCGAGCTCCTCGATCTCCACGATTTTCCCGGCCAGGGCACCGCGCTCGTCGGCGTGCTCGACGCCTTTTGGGAGGAGAAAGGCTATGTCACGCCCGCCGAGTATCGTCGTTTCTGCGACAGCACCGTCCCCCTCGCCCGCCTCGCGCGCCGCGTCTTCACCGCCGACGAATCCTTAGAGGCCGACGTAGAGGTCGCCCACTTCGGCCCCGCACCGCTCCCCGCGGCCATCGCCACGTGGCAACTCGTCGACGATGCCCACCGCATCGTCGCCCGCGGTCAGCTCCCCGCCCAAACCATCCCCGTCGACAACGCCATCGCCCTCGGCCACGTCTCCGCTTCTCTGCGACAGCTCCCCGCTCCCGCCCGCTACCGTTTCGTCGTCGCCCTCCAAAACACGCCCTTCGAAAACGACTGGCACATCTGGGTCTACCCGCCCAAGCCCGCCACGCCGCCGCCCGCTCCGTCCTCCGTCCTCGTCACGTCCGAGCTCGACGCCGCCGCGCTCTCCGCCCTCGACGCCGGCGGCCGCGTCTTCCTCACGATCCCGCCCGCCCGCGTCCGCAACGACGTGGGCGCCAAAGTCGCCCTCGGTTTCTCCAGCATCTTCTGGAACACCGCGTGGACGCGCGGCCAAGCCCCCACCACCCTCGGCATCCTCTGCGATCCGGCACACCCCGCCCTCGCCGCCTTCCCCACCGATTTCCACAGCAACTGGCAGTGGTGGTATCTCGTGAGCCGCGCCACCCCGCTGCGCCTCGACGCACTCCCCGCCGCCACGAAGCCCATCGTGCAGGTCATCGACGATTGGTTCACCGCCCGCAAACTCGGCCTCGTCTTCGAAGCCCAAGTCCGCCGCGGCCGCCTCCTCGTGTGCAGTATCGATCTTTCGGATTCCGCCGGCGACAACCCCGTCGCCCGCCAACTCCGCACCAGCCTCCTCGCCTACGCCGCCGGCGATCGCTTTGCCCCCACCGTCGCCGTCACCGACGCCGCCCTCGCCCAGCTCTTTACGCTAAAGTAGCCGCCGGCTTGCCCGCCCCGCGCGCCCCGCCCATTTCCTTCCCCATGCTCACCCCCCGTGCCTTCCGCACCCTCGCCGCGCTCCTGTCCGGCCTCGCGCTCACCTCGCTCCACGCCGCCTCCCTCGGCGAGTTCACCCACGCCGCCGACATCGGCAAAATCACGCTCCCCGGCTCCTCCGAATTCCTCGCCTCCACCGGCCAGTATCGCGTCACCGGCAGCGGCGCCAACATGTGGGCCAAGGAGGACGCGTTTCAGTTCCTCTACAAACAACTCTCCGGCGACCTCTCGTTCACGATGGATGTCGCCTGGCCTTCCGCCGGCAAAGAAGCCCACCGCAAAGCCTGCGCCCTCGTCCGCGCCACCCTCGACGCCGATTCGCCCTACGTCGATGTCGCCGTCCACGGCGACGGCCTCATCGAGCTCCAATATCGCAAAACCAAAGGCGGCGAAACCTACGGCATCCGCACGCCCATCCTCGCCCCCGCCACCGTAAAACTTGAGCGCGACGCCGACATCTTCACCGTCTCCGCCTCGAAAAACGGCGGCCCCTTCCAGCCCGTCGGCGCCCTCTCCCTCGCGCTCCCCGATCCCGTTTTCGTCGGCCTCGCCGTCACCGCGCACAACTCAAAAAATTCCGAGACCGCGCTCATCTCCAACGTTGTCCTGAAAAACCGCGTCGCCCTCGCCACCGAAAAACGCGTCCGCGAAACCACCCTCGAAACCCTCGTCGTCGCCACCGGCGAACGCCGCCAGATCTACCGCGACCGCACCCTCTTCGAAGCCCCCAACTGGTCGCGCGACGGAAAACTATTCTACATCAACCGCGCCGGCGGCATCTTCACTCTCCCGGTAACCGGCGGAGAACTGTCGCGCCTAGAGACCGGCGTCGCCCAAAAATGCAACAACGACCACGGCCTCTCCTTCGACGGCCGGTGGCTCGCGATCAGTTCCAACGAGGGCAAAGACGGCTCGAAAATCTACGTCGCCCCCGCCACCGGCGGCCCCGTCCGCCTCGTCACGCCCACCGGCCCGTCCTACTGGCACGGCTGGTCGCCCGACGGCACCACGCTCACCTACTGCGCCAAGCGCGGCGACAACTTCGACATCTACACCATCCCCACCGCCGGCGGCCCCGAAACGCGACTCACCACCGCCGCGGGCCTCGACGATGGCTGCGAATACACCGCCGACGGCACCAAGATTTATTTCAACTCCGAGCGCACCGGCGTCATGCAGATCTGGCGCATGAATCCCGACGGCACCGCGCAAGAGCCCGTCACCACCGATCCGAATTTCGGCGACTGGTTTCCCCACCCGTCCCCCGACGGCAAATGGCTCGTCTTCCTCTCCTTCGACAAATCCGTGAAAGGCCACCCCGCCAACCAAAACGTCACGCTCCGCCTGATGCCGCTCGCCGGCGGCAAACCCAAAGTCATCGCCACCCTCTTCGGCGGCCAAGGCACCATCAACGTCCCCTCCTGGTCCCCCGACAGCACCCAGATCGCCTTCGTCAGCTACCGCCACATCCTCCCCTAAGCCTCCTCACCGTAGCCGCACGTCTTAGCGTGCGGTCCGATCGCCCCCGCGCCCGCCCCCCGTTTGCCCCACCACCACACGACCGCTGCTCTCCGCGAGTCGCCCCTGTCTTACGCTGTGAGGCTCCGTGACTCCTCCGTGCCCTCTGTGACAAAAAAATTCCTTCAGCGAGTGTGATAGCTACGGCTTAACCCGCCCCCACTCCGAAATGCAGGAGGGGCTTTATGCCCCGCCATTCGCCGCCACCCCTGCCTCTACCCACGTCGCATCGATCAGCGTCCGCGTCGCCACCGCTGGCACCCCTCGTTCGCCGAGATGCACCATCGCCGCCAGCCGCTTCACCGCCGCAGCCCCGACCGCCGCCGCATCCTCCCGCATCCCCTGGCAGCCCAGCTCCGCGTGTTCGACGCCGATCAGCGCAAAATCCACCTTCCCCGCCCCCGCCACACCGCGCTGTTTCAGCCACTCGGCCAGCGTCTCGATGCAACTGAACACCACGTCGGGCTTTTCCTCTTTTAACCATCGCCGCACCCCCGCCTGCGTCTGCCTCTCTTCGTAACGCTCCGTCTTCCGCGCCGCCGGCAAATCCCGCTGAAACCGTTCAAACGCCGCGCTCCACTGCCCGTCCATCCGCTCGTCGATGTGCCGCTCGATCGCGTAACCGATCCTTTGATACCCCCGCCGCGCCAGCGCCTCGCACATCCGCACCACCGTGCGATACTGGCTGTTCGACACCATGTGCAGCTCGGGCTGGCGCAACGTCGGCCCGATCGTCACTACGCGAAACCGCGCCCACTCCAGCTCCAGCCGCGACACCCCGTCCGGCTGCGGCGCCAGGATCAGGTCCTGCACCCCGCGCGCGTAGAGAATCTCCGACGCCCGCCGCGGATTAAGTCCCGGCCCGTTCAGCCAAAACTCCTCCAACTGATATCCCAGCTCCGTCGCACACCGCTTCGCGCCTTCGAAAAACTGCCCAAACATCGGCCGGCTCCTCCACCCGTCGCGCGTCGGCCAGTTCGTCACCCACGCGATCGTCTCGTGCTTCGCCCGCGGCCGCCGTCCGCGCCGATACGAGGCCAGCGCCGCCAGCATCGGGTCGGGCGCGTAGCCAAGTTTCTCCGCCACCGCCTTGATCCGCGCGATCATCTCCGGCCGCAGCCGCGTATCCCCGCGCAGCGCCAGCGACACCGTCGTCTGATGCACTCCCGCCACCCGGGCGATTTCGGAGGTCGTTATCCGTGGTTTCATTCTTACGAATGAACGTGCGGCCCGTTGCCCTCCGCGCAAGCCGCCGCTACGTCCTACCGCCCCTTCCCCTCCCGATGCTCGTCTCCCGCGCCCTCTTCCCCCTCTTCGCTGTCCTCGCCCTCGCCGCGACCGTCTTCGCGCCCACGCCGGCCCGCGCGGCTTTCCCCGCGGGCACGCCCGTCTCGCCCTACCTCATTGGTCAAAATTACTGGTTCAACCCGCCCGACTCCGCCTACCCCATCATCAAACAAAGCGGCGTCACCCTCATGCGCATCGGCGGCAAAGCCTACGACGATAACCCGCTCTCCGACGCCGCCCTCCTCCGCCAGGTGGACAACATCCGCGCCATCGGCGCCGAGCCCCTCATCCAGGTCTCGCGCCACCGCAGCGCCGCCGTCGCCGCCGCGACCGTTACGTATCTCAACGTCACCCACGCCCGCGCCGTGAAGTTTTGGTCCATCGGCAACGAACCCGACATGGACTGGTCCGGCACCGAGGCCGCCCTCGCCGCCTACGTCGCCACCTACACCAAGTCCCACGCCGTCGCCATGCGCGACGTCGATCCCACGATCTCGATCAGCGCCACCGACATGGCGTTTCACTCCAACGCCAAATACGACGCCCTCCTCGGCGGCGTATCCGACATCACCGGACGCGACCCCAAGGGCCGCTTCTACGTCGATGGGATCAATTTCCACCGCTACCCCTTCGCCAACACGATCACCCGCTCCGCCGTCCTCACCGAGCTCCACTCCGCCCTCGAGTCCCGCGTCGTCGTCTTCCTCGCCCAAATAGCCCGCGCCAACGCCCTCCACCAGCGCACCGGCGCCTCCGCCCTCACCTGGGGCCTCACCGAGTTCAATCTCACCTTCAACAACCCGCCCACCTCCACCAACAACATCCCCGGCCTCGGCGTCTCCTCCTTTCTCAACGGCCACTTCTTCGCCGAATACTACCGCGTCCTCATGAAACACGGCGCGCACCTCGTCGCCCCCTGGAGCCTCCTCGAGGGCGGCGGCAACGGCAGCACCACCGACTTCGGCTACATCGGCGGCTCCTGGACCGCCCCCGTCTTCCGCTCGAGTTTCTACCACCTCCAACTCGTCGCCACCCAACTCCTCCCCGGCAGCTACCTCGCTTCCACGTCGTCCCACCCCAACCTCGCGATCCTCGCCACCACCTCGCCCGCCCGCGACCAACTCGCCGTCATGCTCCTCAACGAGGACACCAATGGCCACCAGTCCTTCACCCTCCGGCTCAACTCCGACCCCGTCTCCGCCCCCGGCACGAAACTCAACGTCTCCGCCGGCCTCGCCCGCGAATTCTCCGGCACCCTCGAAAACCAAAGCACCGCCGTCCTCCTCTTCGACGCCACCGGCGCCCTCCGCCAACGCACGCTCTACTCCCTCGCGCGCAACCAGCTCAACCTCCCGCCCCTCGTCGAAGTCTTCCCCATCTACACCACCCCTCCCGCCGCGCCCCCCGATCTCTCCGTTTCCCCCGGCGACACCTCCGCGACCCTCACCTGGTCCGCGTCCTCAGCCACCGGATACACCGTCCGCCGCGCGCCCGCCGCCGGCGGCCCCACCACCGTCGCCACCGGCGTGATGGCCACGACCTTCACCGACACCGCCCTCACCAACGGCACCGCCTACACCTACACCGTCACCGCCCTCAACCCCCTCGGCGAGAGCCCCGCCTCCGCGCCCGCCACCACCACGCCACAGCCCCTACCCTACACCACCATCTCTTTTGAGGCCGAGTCGCTCCCCGTCACCGCCACGGGCAGCAGCACCGTCAACAACTCAGAAACGGCCGCGAGCGCGGGCCAGTGGGTCCAGCTCAACGCCTCTGCCCGGGCCGCTGCGATGGAGTTCACCACGCCCCCGATCCCCGTTGGGTTTTACCGCCTTGAGCTCACCTACAAATCCAACACCAACCGCGGACAAGTCAGCGTCGCAGTGAACGACAACTTTTTCGGTCCTGCGATCGACCAGTATGCCGCCACCCCCGCATTTACCACGGCCACCCTTGAGGCCCTCGTCGGCTTCACCTCCGTGCGCACCCATCAGATCCGCCTGGTTGTCACCGGCCAAAACCCCACCTCGTCCGGGTTCCTCGTCTCCGCCGATCGCTTCACGTTTGTCGCTCCCGACGTTGTGCGGATCGTGCTCACCGACCTTGTGCAAACCGCCGACGGTGCCCCCAAACCTGTCACCGTCACCACCACACCCGCCAACGTCCCTCTCGCTCTTACCTACAACGGCAGCCCGACGCCACCCCGCGCCCCCGGCGCCTACACCGTCGAAGCGCGCATCCCCAACCCCTACTACTTCGGCTCGGCCAGCGGCACCCTCATCGTCTCAGCCACGCCCACCACCCCCGTCCGCCTCACCAACCTCGCCGTCCGCACCACCCTCGCCGCCAATCAACTCCTCACCGTCGGCCTCACGCTGCAAGGCGGCGAAAAACTCGTCCTCTTCCGCGCCGCCGGCCCGAGCCTCGCCGCTCTCGGCGCGCCCGGCACGATGGCAGATCCGCGCCTCACCCTTTTCCAAAACACCACCCGAGTCGCCGCCAACGACCACTGGGCCGGCGCCCCCGCGATCACCGCCGCCAGCGCCGCCGTCGGCGCCTTCCCCTTCGCCTCCGCCACCAGCCTCGACGCCGCGCTCCTCGCCCGTATCGAGGGCAGCCGCACCGTCCAAGTCTCCGGCCCCGCCGCTGGCAACGTCCTCGTCGAAGCCTACGACACCGTCCCCGGCAACTCCGGCCGCCTTATCAACCTCTCCGCCTTGAATCATGTCGGCACCGGCTCCGATCTCCTCATCGCCGGCTTCACGCTCACCGGCTCCGGCACGCGGACCCTGCTGATCCGTGCTATCGGCCCCGGCCTCGCCGCGCTTGGTGTTCCAGGCCCCCTCGCCGATCCCCAGCTTGAGGTCTTCTCCGCCACCACACCGCCCGTCCGCCTCGCCGACAACAACACCCACTCTCCTGCTCTCGCGCCGATTGCCGCGCGCGTCGGCGCCTTCGCGCTCCCATCCGGCAGCGCCGACGCCGCGCTACTCATCAATCTCCCCGCCGGCGGCTACACTGTCCAAGTCTCCGGCGCCGACGGCGGCACCGGCTCCGCCCTCATCGAAGTCTACGAGCTCCCCTGAGCTCTCTCCCCGTCGCCGAGGACTTCCGCCTTCCGCGTAGCCCTGCTCGTGAGAGCAGGGACCATGCGCGCCACTCCGCGCTGCCTCCGCTCCCCGCTATCACCCTCGCGCACACTCGCGCTCACTCACGCGCCCACGCCCATTCGCGCGCCCCGCAGCTCGCCTGCCGCGCCCCCGTCGCTCCCTCCCTCCACCAGCGCCCGCGCCCACCCCCGCGCCGGCTGCGCGCCCTATTTTCTTAAGTAAGAAAATCACCCGCATTGAGTCGCGCGTTCGCGTCGCGAAGCTCCGCCGCCAGTTCGCGTCGCCCTGCCCCTCCGACCGTATCCGCATTTTCCGTATGACTACCCGTCCCCTCCCGTCTCCTACCATGCCCACCTCACCCCGCCCGCTCCACCGCCGCTTCGTCCCTCCGCTCGTCCTCGCCGCCGTCACCCTCAGTGCGACCACCACGTTCTCTCAAACCGCGCCCGCCTCGCCCTCCGAACCCGACGATAAAATCGTTCTCTCTCCCTTCACCGTCGTCACCGAAAAGGACACCGGCTTCGTCGCCGCCAGTTCGCTCGCCGGCGGCCGCATCGCCACCCCGCTGAAGGACACCCCGGTGGCCTACTCCGTGATCACCGCCGAGTTCCTCGACGCGTTTAATCTCACCGACGTAGCCCAGGCCGCCGTCTGGACCGTCAACAGCAGCAGCGACGTCGGCGACAACACCGGCAACGCCTTCGGCACCACCACCGTCGGCACGCTCAAGCTCCGCGGTTCCAGCGTGAATTCGCCCACCCGAAATTTCTTCCCCTACGTCATAACGCCCGACAGCTACAATCTCGACCGCGTGGACTTCGCGCGCGGCCCCAACGCCGTGCTCTTCGGCGCCGGCGGCATCGGCGGCACCCTGAATTCCGTCACCAAGCAGGCCCTCACCAACCGCGAGATGCGCAGCGTGCGCGTCCAGTTGGGCAGCTGGGAAAAACTGCGTTTCACGGGCGACATCAACCAACCCTTCCTCGGCAATAAGGGCGGAGTTCGCATCAACGTCCTGCGCGAAACCGCCGAGACGTGGCGCGAGAATGAGTGGAGCGAAAAATGGGGCACATCCCTCGCCCTCAAATACAACGTCTCCGACAAACTGAGCGTCCGCCTCGAAGGCGAAATGGGTCGCCGTCAGGAAGCGAAGGCGCTCACCGCCATGCGCGACCGCCTCTCCAGTTGGGACGGCGTCACCACCTTTAACGGCCAGCTCCCCGTCGCCCTCACCCAGGCCCAGCGCGCCGCCGCCGGTGTCGCCGGTCCCACCGCGATGCGTTGGGTGCAGAATTCCGCCTTCGCCAGCGGCACCCTCCTTAATTTCGGCAACCTCTACACCACCGAAGCCCTCGGCCAGAACGGCACCCTCGCCAACACCGGCCGCATCAACGGCGTGCCGATCATCACCCCCGGCTTTAATCTCAGTAACACCGCCGTCGTCGACGACTACACCGGCATTCCCACCGACCGCTGGGCCGCCATCATGCGCGGATCGCCCTTCTTCCAACCGTCGACCCGCGAGCAGACTCCCCTCTGGAGCAGCAAAGTGCCTACCTACGAAGAAGAGGGCAACGACCTTGCCGCTTACATCAACTACAAGGCCAGCAACCACCTCTTCATCGAGATCGCCGGCGACATGAACAAGGGTAACAAGATTGGCAATACGGCCGTGCGCCGCGGCCTCGAGGAACTCTACCTCGACATCAATCAGACGCTCCCCGACGGATCCAGGAACGCGAACTTCCTCCACCCCTACACGGAGTTCATGGAATACCGGAACATCCGTAACGACGACGTGAAGAACGCCCGCGTGCAGGCGATCTACAGCCGCCCCTTCGACAAAGGCTGGTTGAACGGCAAGATGAACTTCAGCGCCATGGGCGGCGTGAGCATCGAGCGCAACATCGCCCGCGCCCGCACCCTGTTGCTCCCCTTGAGCAGCGCCCGCGTCGGCGCCGGCACCACCGCCGTGAACTTCACCGGCCTCGACGCCCGCTCCTGGGTCGACAACGACGAATACAGCCAGTTCGGCGTCTACACGCGCCTCTACCTCGACCAGAAAGACAAAAACTACCAGCCCGCCGACGAGGCCGCGCTGAAGATCACGAACCCCGTCACCGGCGCCAGCGAGACCATCACGCCCAAGTGGATGTATGATACCCGGCGCGTGGACAACAACCGCGACGGCCTCCGCAAATACAAATTCTACCAGACCGCCGGCAACCTCGACCTCTTCAAAAACAAGCTCGTGCTCATCGGCGCCTTTCGCCGCGACGTCGCCACCATCCAGGACCAACGAGTAGTCCAGCCCGGCGATGAGAAAGTCGGCTGGGATGGCAACAGCATCACCTTTCGGCAGCCCGCACCGACTGACTATTTCAACATGAGTTACTACCCCAAGAACGCCGCGGGCGCGATCACGGGCCCCCTGGCCATTGCCACCACCCGCCCCCGCACCCGCGTCAACGGCGTCAATCTCCCGCAACCCCAGTATGCCGCGGATCGCTTCCAGGATGACTTCGATTCCCCGGTGCTCACCCCCAGCGTCAACACCTTCACCGCCGGTGGCGTGGTCAACCTGACCTCGTGGCTCGGCGTCTATGCCAACAAGAGCCGCACCTTCAGCCTCACCGCCCCGCAACAACAGGTCGATGGCACCCTCAGTCCCCCCACCGCCTCCGAGGGCAAAGACTACGGCCTGCGTTTCACGCTGCCCAACGGCCGCCTCGCGGTGAGCCTCGGCGCCTACACCTCGTTCCAGGCCAAGGAATCGTTCAACGTCCGCTTCGACTTCAAAGATTCTTACAACGCGATCGCCGCCGCCCCCGTCATCGGCGATCTCAGCCCCAACGGCCGCAACGTCCGCAACGTCGCCGCCTTCCCCGATAACGTTTACTCCACACGCACCCGCAGCGTCGAAGGCTACGAATTGGACGTCACCGCCAACCTCACGCCCCACTGGCGCCTGATGCTAAACGGCGGAAAGACCGTCGGCACCTACACCAACGCCGGCCTCGACATCATCGCGTATTTCAAATCCCAGGACACCGTCGCCCGCGCGATGCTCGCCGATGCCGGCGTTCTCATCAGCGCGAGCAACGACGCCTCCATCAACCCGAACCTCAACGATCCGACCCTGATCAACACCGGTCGCGTCCAGAACGCCGTAAACGCCTGGAACAATCTCACCGACATCGTCCAGCCCGCGATCATCGCCGGCGCCGGTTCGCAGGAGATCACCGGCAACAGCAAGTGGGTCGGCAACCTCGCTACCGACTACCGCTTCCCCCGCGGCCCGCTCAAAGGCCTCCGCGTCGGCGCCGGCATCAACTACCGCGGCCCGATGGTGCTCGGCTACCGCACGGCCGATACGATTCTCGACCCCGCTGACTCCACGCGCGCCATTCCCGCTCCCGACGTCGGCGGCACCGTCATGTCACCGAGCCAGATCAAGACCGTCGGCAGCCTGTCCTACACCTTCAAACTCAAGGACCGCCGCACCCTCGTGGTCGACCTCAACATCGACAATCTCCTCAACGACAAAAAGGTCATCTACAGCACCGCGTTCGGCGGCCAGGGCGCGACCTATGTGCGCCCCCGCACGACGATCAGCTCGCCGGCCCGCGTCACTGTTCCCGGTCTGTTCTCCTACGTTCTCCCCCGGAACTACGCGCTTTCCGCCCGGTTGAATTTCTAAAGCGTCGCCCACCTCTCCTTAGTTGAGCACCGGGCTGCCACCCTTGTTCGGCGCCCCGGTGCTTTTCTCTGTTCCCCTCCCAATACCACGTCCATCCGATCGCTACGCTCTTCGGTGGCTAGCGCAACACCAACGTCCCTCGTGGTCACCGCCCAGCCACCACCGGCAACTCTCCCACCCACCCTCCGCGCACCAGCGTCGTGTGCGGATTCGCCGGCACGCCGCGCTGCCCCGTCGCGATCTTCTGCGCGAGCTTTTCCACCGCCACCGCCCCGATCTCCCCCGGTTTGTCGAAATTTCCCGGATACGGAAATTTTCCGTTCTTCTCCGGCCGCGCTGAGCAGCTCACGATGGGCAACGCGTCCGCCACCACGCCCGTCGCGCGCAGTTCCCGCGCCGCCTGGTCGTGTTCCGCGAGCAGCAGCTCGGGCCGCTCCTGCTTCAGCCACCGTTTCAGCGCGACCGCATCGATGCGGTCGCACACATGCGCCCGCACCGGCTCGCCGCCGCCGTAGATGCCCTGCCACGCGTGTGCCGCGGTGATGGCATGCCCGCAGCGTTTGTCGTGCTTCGTGTGGATCACCAAACCCGGCCGTCGAATCCCCGCCTCCCGCAAGCGCTGGGCCAGCGCGAGGTTATTGAAAAAATGATCCGCCACCACGCGGTCGAACGCCGGACTCGTCACCGACAGCGTTGCCGACACCACGGAAAATTCCCGCCAATCCACCAGCGTGTCCAGAGCCTCCAATCCCGCCATCGGCAGCAAAATTAGCCCCTCCACGCCGCGCTGCCGCAACATCCGCGGCAGCCGCTCGCCCGCCATCTCGTCCGAGTCGACGTGCACCACGTGCAGCGCAAATCCCGTCGCTCGCGCCGCCTCCCGCGCCCCGGCGAGCAGCAGATCGCAAAACATTTCCTCCGACCGCGGCGGCCGCGTCGTCAGCGCACACACGCTCGCCGTAAATTTATTCTCCCGTCCCGCACGCAGGTGATGCATCAGCTTCGCGAGTTGCGGATCAGGTGTGTAACCCAACTTCCGCGCCAGCGCCTGAATCCGCTCCCGCGTCTCCGTCCCCACCGTCGGATGATTGCGTAACGCCAGCGACACCGCCTGCACGCTCACGTCCGCCACCTCCGCGATCGTGCGCATTGTCACGCGGGCGGAGGAGCGGAGAACATTCGACGGGGCGGTCATTCCTTTACGATCAAGTAAAACTCCCCTTGCGCGTCAAACGCCCCGCGCGCGAGACTCCGCCCGTCCTCCCCACGCACCCTTTTCCGTTTCATCCCCATGCTCCCTTCGCTCACCCGCCGCCGCTTCCTCACCGCCTCCGCTCTCCTCCCGTTCGCCGCGTCCCTCGCGCCTTCGTCGGCCCGCGCCGCCTACGCCGCGATCCCGCGCCACAGCGGTCCGCACCTCCGCCCTTCGCTCAACGTCTACTCTTTCCTCGAACTCCTTAACGCCAACGCGAAGGACAAAACCAAGGGCCTCGATCTCTTCGGCGCCTGCGATTTTTGCGCCAAGGTCGGCTTCGATGCCATCGACGTCACCGGCTACTTTTTCCCAGGCTACCCAAAGGCCCCCGCCGACGACTACGTCATCCGCCTCAAGCGCCACGCCTTTAATCTCGGCCTCGCCATCAGCGGCACCGGCGTCCGCAACGATTTCACCGCCGCCAATCCCGCCACGCGCGCCGAGGGCGTGCAGCGCATCAAAGACTGGATCGAGGTCGCCGCCAAACTCGGCGCTCCCACCGTCCGCGCCTTCGCCGACTCGCAAGGTCCCTTCAAAAATTGGCAGCAAGCCTCCAACAACGCCTCGCGCGACACCGTCGAGGGCTACCTCGCCGACGCCCTCCGCGAGTGCGCCAAGCACGGCAAAAAATTCGGCGTCATCGTCGCCGTCCAAAACCACGGCGACTTCATCAACACCGGCCCCGAGCACCTCAGCCTCCTCAAGCGCGTCGATCACGAGTGGTGCGCCGCGATGGTCGACACCGGCAAATACCTCACGCCCGATCCCTACGCCGACATCGCCCTCATGGCTCCCTACGCCGTGAATTGGCAGATCAAGGAAACCATGCGCAGCGAGGTCGACTCGCCCAAGGTCGACATGAAAAAACTCGTCACGATCATCCGCAAATCCGGCTACCGCGGCTACGTCCCGATCGAGACCCTCTCCATGCGCCGCAAAGACTACGATTCCTACGTCGAGATCACCAAGATGCTGCGCGACCTCCAGGCCGCCATCGCCGCCACCGCGTGAAATCGTCGGGCCTACTCTTCTTCCTCGCCTCCGCGCTCGCCGCCGCCGAGCCCGCCACGTCGTCCGTGCTCGTCAGCGCCGCGAAGACCAAGCCGTCCAACCCGTGGCAGGACTACCCGACGCGCCTCGTCGGCACGCTCCCGTCCTACCAGTCCACGACCGACGCCGCGCTCTCGACCTACGGCGGCCTAAAGTCCGACCGACGCGCCGCCACTGGATTTTTCCGCGCCGAGAAATCCGGCGCCCGCTGGTGGCTCGTCGATCCCGAGGGCTACGCGTTCATTCACGTCGGCATCGTCGCAACCGCCTATCCCAAAGGCTCCGCCGCCCCCGACACCGCCACCTGGGCCGCGCAAACCACCGACCTCCTCCACGCCCACGGTTTCAATGGCATCGGCGCCTGGTCCGACACTGCCCTCCTCCGCGCCGCACCGCGTCCCATCGTCTACACCCAGATGTGGAATTTCATGGGCGCCTACGGTGCGAAGCGCGGCGGCACGTATCAAAAGTCCGGGCACCTCGGCTATCCCGGCGACTGCATCTTCGTTTTCGATCCCGCGTTCCCCGCTTTCTGCGACGACTACGCGAAACGCCTCGCCGCCACCAAGGACGACCCGTGGCTCCTCGGCCACTTCTCCGACAACGAGCTCCCGCTCTACACCAAGTCCCTCGATAATTTCTTAAAACTCCCCGCCACCGATCCCGGCCGCATCGCCGCCGACGAGTGGCTCGCCGCCCGCCGCGCCGCGCATCCCGCCGAGGCCGCCGCGACCGCGCTCACCGACGACCAGCGCCAGGCCTTCCTCGGCTTCGTCGCCGAGCGCTACCTCGCCATCACCACGTCCGCGATTCGCAAATACGACCCGCACCACCTCTGCCTCGGCCCGCGTTTCGATTTCCAAGCGCTCCAGTCCGCCCCGCTCTTCGCCGCCGCCGGCCGCCACCTCGATGTGATTGCCGTGAACTACTACCACGCCTGGTCTCCCGACCCCGCCCGCGTCGCGAATTGGGTCAAGTGGTCCGGCAAACCCTTCCTCGTCACCGAGTGGTATGCGAAGGGCATGGACTCCGGTTTCGCCAACACCACCGGCGCCGGCTGGGTCGTAAAAACGCAGGCCGACCGCGGCAAGTTCTACCAAAATTTCAGCCTCGGCCTCCTCGAGTCCGGCGGCTGCGTCGGCTGGCACTGGTTCAAATATCGCGACAACGACCCCACCAGCAAAACCGCCGATCCCTCCAATCTCGATTCCAACAAAGGCATCGTGACCCTCCGCCTCGAACCCTACACGCCGCTCTTGTCGGCGATGCACGAGCTCAACCGCCAAGTTTACTCCCTCGCCGCCTACTTCGACGCCCGCGCGAAATAGCCCCCGGCCAACCCCGCAGAATTTCGTCCGACACCCACCCCCTAGCCACTGCTATGTCCAAAAACTCCCACCTCCTCCCCCGTGGCCTCGCCGCCCTCGCGTTGAGCGCCGCATCCCTTGCCTTTGCTCAGTCCGCCCCTACGGCTCCGACCAAACCTGCGACCACCATCGCCGCCACCGAGGGCACCGAGACCGTCACGCTCTCCGAGTTCAACGTCTCCACGTCGCGCGATCTCGGTTACTATTCGAGCGACACTGCCGCCGGCTCCGTCCTCACCGGCAAACCCGTCAAGGAACTCGCCCTCGCCATCTCCCTCCTCAATCGCGATCTCCTCGACGATCTGCAGACCACCAACATCGCCGAAGCGATGCAGTTCTCCGCCTCCTTCAATCCCGAGAACGGCCTCGTCCGCGGCCAGGGCGCGCAGATGAACGCCGAGGGTCAATTCACCAATCGCGTGGGTAACAGCACCAACGGCGTCCCCGACTCCGGCGCCGTCGAGCGCATCGAGCTCATCAAGGGCCCGCCTTCCGTGCTCATGAGCTCCGCCTCCGCCGGTGGCGCCGTGAACATCACCCCGAAGCGCCCGCAGCGCCGCAACTTCACCGAAGCCGAATTCCAATACGGCAACTTCCAGGAGCGCTACCGCACCGAGGTAAACCGCGTCCTCACGCCCAAGCTCGGCCTCCGCCTCGGCGCGCAATATTCCAAAGCCTCGTTCAACGGCGCCTCCGTGCAAAACCAGAGCGTGATCCCCGAGTTCGATCACGATCGCCGCCTGCTCCTGTTCGGCGCCGTCGAGTGGCGCCCCTTCCGTGACACCATCATCGGCGTCGACGTCGAGCAGGTCCGCGACCGCTCCGTCCCCAGCAATCGCACGAGCCTCCGCTTCGTCACCGTCACCCGCAACGGCGTCTCGCAACGCCTCCCGTGGTATCTCGCCTACAACGTCCCGCTCACCTGGTCCATCACCGGCCCCGATATCGAGACCGGCAAGGATCACCGCTACATCACCGCGCGCTGGAGCCAGACGTGGACGAAGTTCTTCAAGACCGAGGGCAACATCTACAACCAGTGGTATAACGAGAAAACCATCCGCGGAAATCAGAACATCGAGGAGTCCACCACCGTCGCCGGCCTCGGCGGCCTCCGCGCCATCCGCGTTTCCAGTTTCGACCAAACGCAAACCGCCCAGCGCACCACGCAGATGGCGTTCCGCGGCGTCTTCGACTACGCGATCCGCGACACCAAGCACCAGTTCATCGCGAAGTATAACTACTACACGTTCTACACCGACGCGCAGAGCTACCGCGCCTACAACCCCGGCACCAATCCCGTCACCGGCCTCATCGCCGCCAACGAAGTCAAAGGCGCCTGGCGCCAAGTCGAGGGCGTCACCGCCGAACAACTCAACGGCTACGACCGCTCCTGGCCGACGAACCTCAACTACCTCTGGCGCTACGCCAACGACGCGCACGACAACCCGCGCCGCCACCAGGGCAATCTCATCTACACCGGCGAATACAACACGCGCATCGGCACCTTCTTCCCGCTGGCCGGCATTTCCTACCACAGCCAGATCGAGTCCTTCCAATCCCGGTATGCCAACGTCGGCGGCGTCCTCACGAATCAGACGCGCCTTTTCTCCCGCCCCCGTCGCTGGGGCAGCGCGCCAAGCGCCGGCATCGTGTATCAGGTTACCCCCTCCGTCGGCATTTTCAGCAGCTACCTCGAATCGTTCCAAGTGCCCACCAACACCAACTCGTTTCAAGAACTCCTCCCCAACCGCGAGGGCGTGAGCTTCGAGACCGGCGTGAAGCTCGACTTCCTCGACCGCAAAGTCACCGGCACCATCAGCTACTTCGACACCACCGACAAAAATCGCGCCGTCACCGACTCCAGCGCCTTCAACATCAACACCCGCGACATCAATGGCCTCGGCCCCCGCGACGCCGGCTTCGACGCCAACAATCTCGCGGCGAACACCTCGCGCGGCGACACCGTCGCCGTCGGCGAATACAACTCCAAAGGCTGGGACGGCGAACTAATCCTCTCCCCCGGCCACGGCTTCCAGGCCACCGTCTCCGCCACGTTCGTGGACGCCAAGGTCGTCGACGACCCGAATCCCAGCCTCGTCGGCTCACGCCAAGGCGGCTTCGCCAAACGCAGCTTCGGCACCGTGCTCAGCTATCGTTTCCCGAATGGCACGCTCAAGGGCCTCAGCGTCGGCGGCGGCTACCGCTACACCTCTGATCGCTATCTGAGCCGCGTGCGCCAGTTCACCACCGTCATCGGCTCGCCGTTCGTCGACTACTGGCAGCCGCCCGCCAAGTCCCTGTCGTTCTTCTCCAAATACACCTTCAAAGTCGCCCGCCGCGAAGCCTGGGTGCAGCTCAACGCCGACAACCTCCTCAAATCCACGCGCTACATCAACGAGACCTCGTTCACCAACCTCACGATCTACGGCATCGACACCCCTGTCGTCTGGCGCGTCACCACCGGCGTCCGCTTCTGAATCTTCAACGGAGCGGCGGTTTCCCAACCGCCGTTTTCAATTCCTCCGCGCGTCACCGTAGCACGGTCAGCCTGACCGTGCTCACCGCCCGCGCACCCGCACCGCGAAAGCCTCCGCCGGATTCCGCACCGTCACCTGATCGATCTCCGCCTCGCTAAATCCGTTCTCCCGCAGCAGCGGCAAAAACTGCACGAATAACAAATCGAACGGCCTAAACGTCCCGCCGCCCGGCTTCGCCGGATCGAACCACCCCGCGTCGTGCGACAACAACACGCGCCCCAGCAGCCCACGTCGCTTGAATTCCCGGCACAGGTGCAAGTGCCGAGTCGCGCTGTTGCGATTCAGCCCATCGCACGAGATCCACGCCCCGCGCTCCGCCGCCGCGATCAAGTCCTCGTCCGTCGCCCCTTGCGCGTGCACCCACACCCACGCCGCCGCGCCCACGCCGAGTTCCTTTAACACGTCGAGCTGCTCCAGCCCCGGCCCGCGCCCCGTATGCACCGCGATCGTCAACCCCGTCGCCGCGTGCGTCAGCGCCGCCGCTGCGACCAGCTTCCGTTGCACTACTGATAACACCGGTTCCACATCGACGCCGCTCTTGATAAACCCCGGTCGCACGCCCGTATCCGCAATCCCGTCACGCGCCTCCGCCGTCCACCGCGCCGCCAGTTGCTCCGCCGACTCCGTGTGCGCATACGCCGGCAGAAAAATATTCTTCCGCGCCCCATAGAGCCCCGTGTTGGTCAAGAGATGCAGCCCGCTCGCCTCGCTCAGCCGCACGAGCAACCGCGGATCGCGCGCCAGAAAAGCCGGCGTGCACTCCACCAGCGCCCGCGCCCCCAACTCCCGCGCCTGCTTCAGATGCGGCAACACCACGCGAAACACCTCGTCCACCTCATACCGCGTCGGCGACACCTGCTCCGCCCCGATGAAATCCACGAGCACATGCTCATGCGCCAACGTCCGCCCCAGCTCCCCCGCCGGTATTTTCCCGCGCACCGTCTGAATCCACCGCTCGCCCACCGCCTCCCCTGCCTCCGTCTTTTTGCTCACTGCCGTCGCGATTGCCGTTACACTTGCGCCGTAGATAAATTTGCGCCGATTCATGCCTCTAAACGGGTCAGCGCCTACCCGCGTCGGCAATCCCTTTCCTTGACCGCACGATCCTCCCTCCTACGTTTTCACCCATGACCGCCACTGCGATGCTCGACCTGAAACAGAGCTTGTCCCGCCTTTCCGCACGCGAACGGCGCGATATTCAGATCTACCTCCACCAGCTCAAACGCACCACACCAGTTTGGAAAAGAGCCACGGCCAGGAAGATCGACGAAGTCAAAGCCGGCAAGTTTACCACCCTCGCCGAGTTGGAAGCGCGTCACCGTCGTGGCTGATCGGCTCGGCTACGAAGCCGTATTCACCGCCTCGGCCGTCGAGTTTTTCGTTGGCCTGAGCAAGCGGCGCCAGCGAAAGCTGTTGGACCGCACGCACGAGTTGGCCGCCGATCCCTTTCTCGTCCCGGACTTCCGCACCGTGGATGCCTCCGGGAGGGAAATTTATCACCTCATGGTGGATGGCTTCATTTTCGACTACTGGGTCGATCACGCTGTCAAGCAGGTCATCCTCACGGAAATCGACCACGTCGAATGAGCGCGAAGCGCCTCCCCCGCCGCACTTGCGCCCCCGCCCACCCCGCCCCTGAATCCGCTCTATGGATTCCGCAGCTCTCCGCGACCTCCTCATCTCCTGGGCCGACATCAACTCCGGCTCCAACAACTTTCCCGGCCTCGACCGCATGCGCGGGGCCCTCGCCGCCGAGTTCTCCACACTCCCCGGCGCCACCGTCGAACATCTCCCGCTCGGCGGCACGCCCGCCCAAGCCCTCCGTATCCGCGTCCGACCCACAGCGCCGACGCAGCTCCTCTTCTCCGGCCACTACGACACCGTTTACGAAGCCGACAACCCCTTCCAACGCTGCACCCTCCTTGACGAGCGCACCCTCCGCGGCCCCGGCGTCTCCGATATGAAGGGTGGCCTCGTCGTCATGCTCGCCGCCCTCCGCGAGTTCGAACGCACCTCGCCGCACACCGCCAACCTCGGCTACGAGGTCCTGCTCACGCCCGATGAAGAGATTGGCTCTTTCGGCAGCGGCGCCCTCTTCGCCGCCGCCGGCGCCTCCCGCCGCTTCGCCCTCGCCCTCGTCTTCGAACCCGCCCGCCCCAACGGCGACCTCGTCCACTCCCGCAAAGGCACCGGCAATTTCGTCGTCACCTGCACCGGCCGCGCCGCCCACGCCGCCAGCCCCACCCGCGCCGGCCGAAACGCCATCGCCGCCCTCGCCGAATTCCTCGTCGGCGCCCACCGCCTCCCCGACGAACTACCCGGCGTCATGCTCAACATCGGCAACATCCGCGGCGGCGGTCCCGCCACCAACGTCGTCCCCGATTTCGCCGAAGCCCAACTCGACCTCCGCGTCACGTGCATGGCCGACCGCGACCCGTTCATCGCCCGCCTCCTCGCCCTCGCCGCGCCCATCAACACCCGCGACGGTATCCATGTTGCCCTCACCGGCGCCTTTAACCGCCCGCCGAAAGAGAGCGGCCCCGTCGAAGCCGCCGCGCTCGCCGCCTGGCAAACCTCCGCCCGCGAACTCGGCCTCGCTCCCTTCACGTCCGTCCACACCGGTGGCGCCTCCGACGGCAACAACCTCTCCGCCGCCGGCCTCCCCAACCTCGACGCCCTCGGCCCCCTCGGCGACCGCCTCCACAGCCCCGACGAATTCGTGATCGTCCCGTCGCTCGCCGAACGCGCCTCCCTCTGCGCCCGCGTCCTCCAAAAACTCGCCAGCGGCGAAGTGAAGCTCCCGCTCCTCCCGTAAGCCACGACCCATCGTTCTCGTTCTCTTAATCTTTCTCTTTCTCTCCGTCCCGCCCGCCTCCACCCGATGCCCCGCCTCACCGCCCTCGCGTTCACCCTCCTCGCCTCCGCCGTGTCCCTCGCCGCCGCCCCCGCTCCCACCCTCCAGCCGCTCGTCGACCGCGCCGTCGCCACCACTCTGGAAAAATTCTCCGCGCAAAAACTCCTCCCGTCCCAACTCGCGATCACCCTCGTCGATCTCTCCGCTCCCGCTGCGCCCCGCCAGGCCGCCTACCGCGGCGACGTCCTTATTTACCCTGCCAGCGTCATCAAACTCTTCTACCTCGCCGCCGCCCACCGCTGGATGGAAGACGGTAAACTCGCCGACACCCCCGAGCTGCGCCGCGCGATGCGCGACATGATCGTCGATTCCTCCAACGACGCCACTCACTACGTCATCGATCTCCTCACCGGCACCACCAGCGGCCCCGAGCTTCCCGACGCCGAGATCGCCACCTGGTTCGACCGGCGCAACGCCGTCACCCGCTACTTCACCTCGCTCGGCTACACCGGCGTCCTCGCTCACAAGAAACCTTGGGGCGACGGCCCCTACGGCCGCGAGAAACAGGCCATCACCCTCTTCGATCCGAAGCGCAACATGCTCACGACCGACGCCACCGCGCGCCTCTTCGGCGAGATCGCCACCGGCCGCTGCGTCACCGCCGCCCGTAGTGCCGAAATGATGACGCTCCTCGCGCGCGACCCGCGCACCATCGACGCCGATCCCGACAACCAAGCCAAGTTCACCGGTCCCGCGCTCCCACCCGGCGCCAAACTCTGGTCCAAAGCCGGCTGGACGAGCCAGACGCGCCACGACTCCGCCTACATCGAGCTGCCCAACGGCGCCAAATTTCTCCTCGTCATCTTCACCACCGACCACGCCGCCGAGCGCACCATCATCCACACCGCCGCCCGCGTGATCGCCGATGCGCTGGGAGCGCGACCGCCCCCGGTAGCACCCTAAGCAGAACGCTCGCTCGTGTTCCGTGCCCTCTCACACTCCTCCGCCTTCCTCCCGCGCCTACCTCCCCCGCGCCGCCGCCCACGTCCGCACCACCGCCGGCAATTCCCGCAGCGTCGCAATCGTAAACAAATCCGCACTCGCCTCCGGCGCCGTCTCCACGCGCTCCGCCGCCCACGTGATGTGATACGGCACGTGGACCCCCGCGCCCCCGAGCGCGAGCACCGGCACGATATCCGACTTCAGCGAGTTGCCCACCATCAGAAACTCCCGCGGCTCCACCGCATACCGCCGCAAAATCGCCGCATACGTGCCCGCGTCTTTTTCCGACACGATTTCCACATGGCGAAACCGCGCCGCCACTCCTGACAGTGCGAGCTTCCGCTCTTGGTGGTGCAAATCGCCCTTCGTAATCACCATCAGACGAAAAGCGCCCGCGAGCTCCACCAACGTTTCTTCCACACCTTCCAATAGCTCCACCGGATGCGCCAGCATGCCCTGGCCCAGCACAATCAGCTGCCGGATTTCCTCTGCGCTGATCTTCCCCTTGGTCAGCTCCACCGCCGTCTCGATTGCCGACAACGTGAAACCCTTTGCTCCGTAGCCGTAGAGCGCGAGGTTCCGCATCTCCGTCGCAAACAACGTCCGGTCCACCGTCGCTCCGTCGTGGTAGTGCGCCAACAGCTCCCGGTAGCGCTCGTGAAAACGCTCAAAGATCGCCTCGTTGTGCCAAAGGGTATCGTCGGCATCGAAGCCGATGGTCAGTTCGCGGTCAGCCATGGTGGGAAGAAGGTCCCGCCACGAAGTCGTCGCGTCCCCACAAGTCAAGGACACCGCCATCCGCCGCCCCACCTTCACCCGCAGCCTGACGAGTCCGGTAGCCGCACGTGTTAACGTGCGGTTCTTCGCGAGCCACCCCGCGCCCCCACGCTCCTCACCCCACTCACTTATTTCCCCACCACGCCGCTCTGCCCCGCCAACCCCGCCAACATCACCGCGACGTCGTCGAGATCTTCGCGCGCCGTGCGTCCCGCAGGCTGGATGCCGCGATTGATCATCACGGCAAACGCCAGCCGCTCGCCCGCCGCCGTCGTCACATATCCGGAAAGTGAATTCGCGTAGCGCAGCGACCCCGTCTTCGCGCGCACGTTGCCCTCGGCCGGCGTGCCCTTCATGCGCCGCCGCAGTGACCCGTCCACGCCCGCCACCGGCAGCGAATCCGCAAACGCCTTCGCCTCCGGATGCGTCGCCATCAACTTCAACAACGCCGTCGTCGCATTTGCCGTCGCCAGATTGTTGCGCGAGAGCCCCGAGCCTTCCTCGAAGCGCACCTCGTCCACCGGCAGCGCCTTCGCCTGCAAAAACTCCTTCAACACCACGACCGCATTCTCCTCTGCCGTGCGCCTCGCCGGCGTCTCCGCGGTCCGCCGCACTTCACCGAGGTGCCCGAATATCAAATCCGTCTCCAGATTCTGCGAGGGCTTCATAAAAGTCTTCACGAGTTCGCGCATCGTGGGCGACGTCACTTCGCCGAGCTGCACGCCCGCGACTTTCGCCCGTGGTCCCGCCGCCGGCTCATCCGGCCAGCGCAGACTGCGCGCGCCGCCTTCGACCCGAATGCCCTTCCGCTCCAGCGCCGCTTTCAAAGCCGCTGCAAACCAGTTCGCCGGCTTCGGCACCGTCACATCGACGATCTCCTCTTTGTCGCCCAGCGGCAGTTCGCCGAACACATGCACGACGTTTTCGCCGATGATCCGCACCGCTTCGATCCGGCGTTTCCCGTCCTTCGCAATCGTCGTCGTGCGGTTGTCGAGCACGAGTCCCGTGTGCGGCTGCAGCAGGGCAAACTCACACGTTTCCCCCACCCGCGCGCCCGGCGTCACTCGCAGCTCCGCATAATTTTCCTCCAGCGTGATCGCCGAAATTTCCGCACCGTAGTAGTCGTTGAGATCGTCCGCCGTCCATCCCGCACCGTTCGGCAACGCGTGCAGCCACGTCGCATCCGCCACGATGTCGCCCGTGATTTTTTTCACGCCCGCTTTCGCTAACACCGCCACAAACGGGTCGAACGTCGTCCAAAAATCGCGCCGCTCGCCGCCGCCCGACACCCGCGTTTTCCAACTCGGGTCGCCGCGACCGCTCACCACGAGATCGCCTTTCAATTCGCCCGCCGCCTCTGGTTTCACCGTGCCGAAAATCGGCGTCACGATGCGGTAGTCGCCGCCGAGTTGGTCGAGCGCCAGTGCGCCCACGTAGAGTTTGCAGTTCGATGCCGGGCTCAGCAGCCGGTCCGCGTGGTGTTCGAAGAGCGTCTGGCCTGCGTCGAGCGACATCACCTTCACGCCCCACAGCGCCCCGCCCTGCCGCGGCTGCGCCACATGCGCCGTCAACCGTTCCCGCAACTCGTCCACCGTCGCCGGTGCCGCACCCTTGCCCGCGTCGGCCGCGAATAGCCCGCACGCCGTCGCCAGCGCGCCCACGATCAATCCACGAAATCCACGGTGCAGAAAAAAGGATAGCGTCATACCGGTGAAGTTCAGCCTACCGTAAGCGCCCCGCCGGCCGGGTGCAATGGATTCTCCTCGCCAAAGAAATTCCTTTTCACTCGATAGCCCGGTCCCTCCGGACATCCCCGCCGGATTTCCCCCGGCACCACCCTTAATCCAATCCTATGAAAAAGCTGCTCCTCACCCTCGTCACCGCCGGCCTGCTCGCCCTGAGCGCCGTCTCCGCCTCCGCCCAAACTGCGCCGAAATCCGTCATCCACGTCGTCACCGTCGCTTGGAAAGAAGGCACCAAGCCCGAACAAATTCAGGCCGCCCTCACCGCCGCCCAAAAGCTCCCGTCCCAATACAAAGGCATCACCCGCGTCTGGACGAAGGCCATCAAGGTCCAGAACGTCTCCGAGGCGAAAGTGAAAAAGACCCACGTTATCGTCATGGAGTTCGCCGACGAAGCCGCCCTCAAGGCCTACGACGGCAGCGACGCTCAGAAGGAATGGTATAAGTCCTACCTCGAAATCCGCGCCCAGAGCACCACGTTCGACATCACGAACTGAGTTCGCGTCCGCACCTCTCGCTCCCACTCCGGGCGGCCCTTCAAAGGCCGCCCTTTTTTGCGCATCGCCGACGCTCGCCTGGCCCGGTAGCCGCACGTGTTAACGTGCGGTCTCTCGCCCACCCCTCAAAACAAATACCGCACTCCGCGCTGCGTCCACCCGGCGAAGCCCGCGATATCCTGCGTCTCGAAATTATCCGCGTAGTGATAAAGATGCATCTTCTCCTTCCACTTCGCCGGCAGCGTTTTCAAATCCGCCAACGGCGTGTGCACCGCACCCGAGAAAAATTGCACGTCGTGAAAAATCACTTCCGCCCGGTCTGCGTAGAGATCGAGCAGATCGCGGTCGAAACGCGTATCACCCGACACCAGCACCCGCCCGTCGATCATCAGTCCGAACGACACAAAACTCGACTGCCAGTCCGCCGCCGTCTCCGGGACATGCTTCGTGCGAAACATATCCAGCCGGATCCCGTGGTAATCGATGGTCCAAACTTCCCGCGGTTGCTGCGTCTTCCACGTCGGGCGCACCACATCGCAATAGTCGGTAAACGCCAGGAGCTGCCCCTTGCCCGCTTCTTCGTTCCACTCCAGTCCGCCTCGCAACGAGCGGTCCCACAGCACTTCCTGGTAGTGCTCGTTGATGATGCAGGTCGGCTTCGGTCCGCCTTGTTTCACGCTGCCGTAACGCCACAGGAGAAACAGCTCTTCCATCCCGCCGATATGGTCGGAATGCGAATGCGTCGGCAAAATCGTCCGCACGTCCGTCGGGTGAAGCCGGGCCGTCTCCAGCAAAGCCACCGGTCCGAGCGCCCCGAAATCCACCAGCACGTGAGTATCGCCCTTGATGATGAAAAAATTGCTCTGCGCGCTTCGCTTCGACGCCGCGCTCCCCACGCCAATCCAAAACAACTCCAGCTCGCCGCCATTTTTGAGCGAGAGCTTCTGATCTTTGGCCAGTGTTTCGATTTTCATAGAGAGAGGCTGCGCCGTCGCGCTGGCATGCTGCTCAACTCCCGCCCCCAGTCGAGCGCGGACTCACCGCCACTCAGCCCAAGCGCACCGCTCAGTTACCAAACGTCGCACGGTCTCCCGATCCGTAGGTTTGCCGAAAACCAAATAAAGCCCCCCTCATAACCGGCTCGCCCCTCCCGCCCCGCGATTTCTCCTCGCCACCCCGCCCCCCTTTTCCCGTGATGCCGAATACCCTTGGTCCTTGGACATTGGGCCTTGGTCCTTAGTTATTAGACATTAGTCATTGGCCATTCCATCGCCCGCCCCTCGCCCTGCTCTCCCGCCTCCGCCTCGCCCTCCACTTTTCTCCCCATGAACGGCTACTTCAACTTCGGCGACTGGTTCGTCATCATCGCCTACCTCGGCGGCATCATCGGCCTCGGCATCTGGTTTGGTAAAGACCAGCGCAACACCCGCGACTACTTCCTCGGCAGCCGCAATATCCCGTGGTGGGGCATCGGCGTCTCCATCGTGGCCGCCGAGACGAGCGCGCTCACCATTATCGGCGTCCCCGCCTTCGCCTTCGCGCAGGGCGGCAACATGATGTTCATTCAGATGATCGTCGGCTATGTCATCGCCCGCGTGATTCTGGCCGTCGTCATGGTGCCCCACTACATGAAGGGCGAAATCTATTCCCCCTACCAGCTCCTCGAACAAAACCTCGGTCACGGCCCGCGCAAACTCGCCGCCGGCTTCTTCCTCTTCCTTGAGACGATGGCCGCCGGCGTCCGCGTCTACGTCGCCTGTATTCCCATTCGCCTCCTCCTCGGTGAATCCATCTGCAGCCTCGGCGGCCTCGTCGACCCCATCCTCGGAGCCATCGTCCTCTTCGTCGGTCTGTCGCTCCTCTACACTTACATCGGCGGCGTAAAAGCCGTCATCTGGACCGACGCCGTGCAATTCGGCCTCTTCCTCGCCGGCGGCATCTTCGCCCTCTTCTACATCCCCACGCTCATCGACGGCGGCTGGACCAATGCCCTCAAGATCGCCGGCGACGCCGGCAAACTCGTCTGGCTCAACACCCACTTCACGTTCTCCGCGCCCTTCAATATCTGGATGGGCGTCATCGGCGGCACCGTCATGGTCCTCTCCACCCACGGGGCCGAGCAGCTCATCGTCCAGCGCGTCCTCGCCTGCCGCAACGTCGCCGATGGCCGCAAGGCCCTCGCCCTCAGCGCCGTCCTCATCTTCCCGCTCTTCCTCATCTTCCTCCTCGTCGGCGTCATGCTCTGGGTCTTCTACACCGGCACCGGCCACCCCTTCCAAATTCCGCTCCCCGAGGCGCGCCCCGGCATCAAGTCCAACGATTTTATTTTCCCCATCTTCATGATGACCGAGGTGCCGCACATCCTGAAGGGATTCCTCATCGTCGCGATTCTCTCCGCCGCGATGTCGTCCATCAGCTCCGCCATCACGTCCCTCGCCTCCGTCTCCACGATGGATTTCGTGAAGCAGATCGTGAAGAACCGCAGCGAGGAATACTTCCTCAACTTCAGCAAATACTCGACCGTCTTCTGGGCCGGCGTGCTTGTCTTCACCGCGTGGCTCACCCGCGAAGTCACCTTCGTCCTCAACGCCGCCTTCTCCCTCCGCGGCCTCACCGCCGGCGCCCTCCTCGGCTCCCTCATCATCGCCCTCTTCTGGAAACGCCTCGGCGCCCGCGCCACCATGGCCGGCATGACCGCGTCCCTCGTCGTGATGAACCTTATCTACTGGCCGCCCAACATCCCCGCCCTCAAGCCGTGGTGGATGGCCACCTTCGGCGGCGAGGTCTTCTGGCCTTGGTTTACCCTGATCGGCACGCTCGTCACTCTCGGCACCGCCTGGCTCGTCCGCACCGTCGCCCCCGAGCCCACCGCCCCCGTAGCTCGGTCAGCCTGACCGAGCCCAAATCCCCCCGCGCTTCGCCGGTTAGGCGAAGCCCGCACGCCTTCGCTCGCCCTCTTTCCTCCGGAAAATCAGCGAAGATTAGCGGTTCACCGCCGTCTCCGACTCTTCCTCGCCACCCCGCATCCCATGCGTCTCCCCCGCCCCGCCGTTCTCGCCGCACTCTGCCTTTTCCTCCTCGCCCCCCTCGCCCGTGCCGAGGTCACCCGCTTCGAGGAAAAATCCCGCACCGCCCTCGGCTCCTCCGGCTACGAAAAAATCACCGGCACCCTCCACTTCGCCGTCGCCCCCGCTCACCCGCGCAACCGCGTCATCGCCGACCTCGCCCTCGCTCCCATCAATTCCGCCGGCCGCGTCGAATTCTCCGCCGATCTCGTCATTCTCCGTCCCGCCACTCCCGCCGCCGCCAATAACCACACCGCCCTCCTCGAAGTCTCCAATCGCGGCGGCAAGGGCCTCCTCACCACCTTCAACAAAGGCGCCAAATCCGATCCGCTCACCGACGCCGACCTCGGCGATAATTTCCTCTTCCGCCAAGGCTTCACTCTCGTCTGGGTCGGCTGGGAATTCGACGTCCCGCCCACCCCCGGTCTCCTCCGTATCCAAGTTCCCATCGCGACCGATCACGGCAAAACCATCACCGGCCCCGTGAGCGCGCTCCTCATCGCCGACGCCCCCACGACCACCCTCCGCGTCACCGACCTCGCCGCCTACACGCCCGCCGATCCCACCTTCACCAACGCCACCCTCTCCGTCCGCGCCTCGCGCACCACCGGCACCTGGGCCCCCGTCGCGCGCGACCAATGGTCGATCCGCGATCACACCGTCAGGCTCCCTGCCGGCTTCACCCCCGGTCGCGCCTACGAACTCACTTACACCGCGAAAAATCCACCCATCGCCGGCCTCGGCTTCGCCGCCATCCGCGACACCGCCGCCTGGCTAAAATCATCTCCACCCACCTCTGCGGCCTCCACTCCCGCCACCTCCGTCCCGCCCATCTCCCCAGTCCGCCACACCTACGCCTACGGCACCTCCCAAAGCGGCCGCTTCCTCCGCGATTTTCTCTACCACGGCTTCAACACCGACGAACACAACCGCCCCGTCTTCGACGCCGTGTGGGCTCACATCGCCGGCGCCGCGCGCCTCGATTTTAACCGCCGCTGGTCCACCCCCCGCAGCCTCGGCCAAACTCCCGTATCCGGTTTTCCCTTCGCCGACACCGCCCAACTCGACCCCATCACCGACTCTCGCGAAGGCCTCCTCGAAAACCCGCGCGTCACACACGCCCCAAAAATTTTCTACACCAACACCTCCGTCGAATACCTCGGCGGCGGCCGCGTGGCCGCCCTCCTCCACACCGATCCCACCGGCACGCGCGACGTCCCGCTCCCGCCCACTGTCCGCGCCTACACCTTCGCCGGCACGCAACACGGCGCCGCCCGCTTTCCCCCAACCAAGCCCGCCCACGCCCAACAACTCCCCAACCCCAACGACTTCTCCTGGCCCATGCGCGCCCTCCTCCCCGCGCTCCACGCGTGGGTCACCGCCGATACTCCGCCCCCGCCCAGCGCGTATCCGACCTTCCGCGACGCCACCCTCGTCCCCGCCTCCGCCCTCGCCTGGGCCGCCCTCCCCTCTGTCGCCTCACCCCGCGCCCTCACCGGCGGCCCCCGCGCCGCCAATCCCCTCCTCGCCCGCGACGGCGCCGGCACGCCCCTCCCTCTCCTCGTTCCCCAAGTAGACACCGACGGCAACGAACGCGCCGGCCTCCGCCTCCCCGAAATCACCGTCCCCCTCGGCACCTACACCGGCTGGAATTTCCGCGCCCCCGCCGCCGGCTCGCCCGAGGAACTCGTCCTCCTGCTCGGCTCGTTCATCCCCTTCGCCCCCACCCGCACCGCCCGCGAATCCGCCCACGACCCCCGCCCCTCGATCGCCGAACGCTACGAGTCCCGCGCCGCCTACCTCACCCAAATCGAGCAAGCCGCCCGCGCCCTCGTCACCCAACGCCTCCTCCTCTCCGCCGACGTCCCCGCCATCATTAAACAAGCCGCCACCCGCTGGGACCGCCTCACCTCCGTCACTCCCTAAACTCCCCGCGCTTCGCCGATCAGGCGAAGCCCGCACACTCCCGCTCCGCCTCCAGCCCTCCTAAAGATCAGCGAAGATTAGCGGTTCACCTCCTTCCCCCGTTATTCCCGACTTCGCCCAGTTTCCCCTCGCCCGACACCCTCAACGCTCCACGCGCGGATCGACCCAGATCGCCCACGAATTGCCCGTGTGCCCCTCGCCACCCTCGGCGATGAGTTCGAGTTTCTTTACGCCTGCCACCGCGACGCGCACATCCGCCCGGGCGCCCACTTTCAAGACCTTCGACCGAAACAACTCCTTCCCGTCTCCGCGCACGGTAAACACTGCCGACCCCATCCCGAGCGCTCCATCGCGCAATCCCACCGCCGCGGAAAACGTTTTCCATTTCCCCTCGAGAGCGAATCCGTAGCGCGAGGGCGAGTGGGCATAGAGTCCCTTGTCGTGGAATTTGCCAGCGAGCATCAGGAACACTCCGTTCTGCACCTTCTCATCGAACCAGTAGAAATTCCGCGCCACCTTGCCCCAGCCCACTTTCGCCTCCGTCCAACGCACATCCGACAAATACGCCGCCGACTCCTGCACCGCCGCGAGGTCGACCGGTGCCACCGGCTCCACCACGCCGCGCAACACCCGCAGACGCCGCGCCTCGTCCTGCGAGGGCGCCGCCGCAATCGCCGCATCCGACACCAGGCTCTTCGCGTTCGGCGCCTTGCTCATCACCGCTTTCTCGGCTTTGGCCACCAACCACGGCCACGTAAACGCCTGCGGCGTGGTCGGCGCACCTGCCGCGTCGAATTCAAATCGATAGTCGCGCCACCATGTTCCCCCGTTCGCGTGCAAGCTCGCGAGCCGCAGGAAATACGCCCGCGGCACCAGCCCCGTGATTCGCACGGTAAACGCCCCGGCGCCTGCCTGAACGGGAAATGATTTGGAGTGGTGATCCGTCGTGCCCTGCGCCCACACATAGGCCACGACGGCATAGCTCGGGATCGCCCCTGTTACCTTCCCCCGGATCGTCAGCACACCTGGCTCCGCGGCAAACGTCTCTCCCGCGATGCCCTCGCTGATTTCCTCCCACCGCCCTCGGTTCGAACCGGTCACCAACGGATGCGACGCAAGCTTGAGCGCCGATTCCCGCGAGAGATACGCCGGCGCTTTTCCGCCCCACACCTCGGCACGATAGAAACGATGGCCACTCCCCATCAGCGACGTGCTGCCCGGCGTCTCATTCATGCCGCCTGCATCGTGAAACAGGCTGAGCCCATGACCCAGTTCGTGGGCCACCCCGCCGAGATACCAACTGTTAAACGCGGCGAGTGTCTGCTCGACGCGCGGGTAGTAGTGCTCGGTATAGACGATTTTCTTTTTCGTCTCCGTCAGCAGCGCCGGGTCGAGCAACTCGCAATCCGCAGCATGGCAGAGACCGTTGCGCACCGAGCCTCGGCCGTAATACGGCGCATCAAACACATACCGCCCGTCCGGCTCCTTCCGACACAACGCATAGATCACCAGCACATATTCGCGCGCAAGATCGATCTTCCCCTTCAACGCCGCTCCGATTTCCTCCTCGGTCACGTCGCCCGATTCATAAGAGTAGGCGCTCGCCGGTGATTTTCCCCGCACATGATGCAGCACGAGGCGCCCGTCCCTCCGCTCCAGCGGCAGACCGTCGCTCGGCAAACCGAAACGCCGCAACCCATCGCGATAAAAATCACTCACATCCTTCAACACGCGCTCCAAACGTTCTGCATAACCCGGCAGCGGATCGCGGTCTTTCGGTGAAAAATAGACGACCCGCAGCACCGCCCCCGTTTTCGGTGCGCCGTCATGATACGCCGCGATCACCCGCTGCGCCGCCTGCACCAGCGCCGCCCCTTGCGGATCATCCGGCAGCCACGGCTGAGCCCCGCACAACCGACTCAAGACACCGCCAGCCAGAGCAACGATTCCGAACACTATTCTTCTCCACGGGCGCGTCATGGTCATAACCGACCGATGATGTTCGCCCTCGGCAAAATCGAGCGAAAACCTGCTCACCTTGGGCACCCGCATCCGCGAACGTCCCCCGCTCCTTTTCCCCTCGCCGCCCACCCTCCGAGGCACATCGTTTCCGCACCCCGCACCCCGCACCCCGCGCCTCCCGCTCCGCACCCCGCATGCCCCGCTCGCTCGACCCACTTCTGTTCGCTTTGCTCGCGCTCGTCGCAGTCGTCCGTGCCCACGCTGCGTCCGCGCCCGCCACCGCCAAACCGGATCACTTCCTCGCCCGCTATTGCCTGGATTGCCACGACGCCACCACTCGCAAGGGTAACCTCTCGCTCGCCGATCTCGATCCCCGCAACCCCGCCCACCTCGCCGCCGATCCCGCCCTCTGGGAAAAAATTCTCCGCAAACTCGACCACCGCCAGATGCCGCCCGTCGGCGAGCCGCGCCCCGACCCCGCGACCTTCGACCGCACGTCGGCCGAACTCGCCGCCGTCCTCGACCGCCTCGCCGCTGCCACGCCCCGGCCCGGCCGCACCGATACGTTTCGCCGGCTCAACCGCACCGAGTATCGCAACGCCATCCGCGACCTCCTCGCCGTCGACATCGACGCCACCGCTCTCCTGCCCAACGACGAGCCGAGCCACGGTTTCGACAACGTCGCCGTCGGCAATCTCTCGCCCACCCTCCTCGATCGCTACGTCTCCGCCGCGCAAAAGATCGCCCGCCTCGCCGTCGGCACGCCCCGCAAATCCCCCGGTGGCGACACCTTTCGCGTCCGCCCTGATGTCACCCAGGAGGAGCACGTCGAGGGCCTCCCACTCGGCACCCGCGGCGGTATCCTGATCCCTTACACCTTCCCGCAATCCGGCGACTACGAGATCTCGGTCCGCCTCCAGCGCGACCGCAACGAACAAGTCGAAGGCCTCCGCCGCCCCCACGAAATCGAAGTCCTCCTCGACCGCACCCGCCTCGCCGTCGCCACCGTGAAGCCGCCCGGCGCCGACAAAAATGCCGAGGCCGTCGACAAACATCTCACCTTCCGTTTCCCCGTCACCGCAGGCCCGCACGACGTCGGCGTCACGTTTCCGAAAGACCCATCCGCCGTCCTCGAAACCGAGCGCGCCCCCTACGCCTCGCGTTTCAACATGCACCGCCACCCGCGCACCGCCCCCGCCGTTTACCAGGTCACGATCACCGGCCCCTTCACCCCCCGCGGCCCCGGCGACACTCCCAGCCGCCGCGCCATCTTCGGCTCCCTCTCTCCATCTCTCCCTCCCACCGTCTCTCCCTCTTCCGAAGATACCCGCGCCCGCGAAATCCTCTCGCGCCTCCTCCGCCGCGCCTACCGCCGCCCCATCACCGACGAAGACCTCCGCCGCCCTCTCCAATTCTTTCACGAAGCCCACGCCGAGTTCCTCTCCTCCGCCGCCACGCCCGCCGATGCATCCTCCTTAAACTCTAAACTTCCCACTTCCGACTCGCTCGCGTCCGCGAGCGTAGACGCCGGCATCGAGTCCGCCCTCGCCGCCATCCTCGTTGCCCCGCAATTCCTCTTCCGCCTCGAGCCCGCCCCCGCCGGCATCCCCTCCGGCACCGCCTATCGCATCAGCGATCTCGAACTCGCCTCGCGCCTCTCCTTCTTCCTCTGGAGCAGCCTCCCCGACGAACCACTGCTCACCGCCGCCGAGCGCGGCACGCTCTCTCAACCCGCCGTCCTCGCCGCCCAAATCCGCCGCATGCTCGCCGACGCCCGCGCCGAAAATCTCGTCACCAACTTCGCCGCCCAGTGGCTCCACCTCCGCGGCCTCGACGCCATCACGCCCGACGCCCGCCTCTTCATCGATTTCGACGACAACCTCCGCTCCGCCATGCGCCGCGAGACCGAGCTCTTCTTCGCCTCCATCCTCCGCGAGGACCGCCCCATCACCGAACTCCTCCGCGCCGACTACACCTTCCTCAACGAGCGCCTCGCCCAGCATTACAAAATCCCCCACGTCTTCGGCAGCCATTTCCGCCGCGTCTCCTTCGCCGACGACCCCGCCCGCCAGCGTGGCGGCCTCCTCCGCCACGCCAGCATCCTCACGGTCACGTCCTACGCCACGCGCACCTCGCCCGTCATCCGCGGTCATTGGCTGCTCACCAACCTCATCGGCGAGCCCACCCCGCCACCCCCGCCCAACGTCCCCGCCCTCGACAACAGCGTCGTCTCCGCCTCGCTCCCCATCCGCCAACGCCTCGCCGCCCACCGTGAGAAACCCGTCTGCGCCAGTTGCCACAACGTCATGGACCCCGTCGGCTTCTCCCTCGAAAACTTCGACGCCGTCGGCCGCTGGCGCACCGAGGAAGACCACCGCCCCGTCGACGCCAGTGGCGGCCTGTCCGACGGCTCCACCTTCACCGGCGTCGCCGGCCTGGAAAACGCCCTCCTCGCCCGCCCCGAACTCTTCGCCAACACACTCGCCGAAAAACTGCTCACCTTCGCCCTCGGCCGCGGCGTCGAGCCCACCGACGCCCCCGCCCTCCGCGCCATCGTCCGCCGCGCCAAGTCCGACGACTACCGCCTCTCCTCCCTGATCTTAGCCCTCACCGAAAGCGTCCCCTTCCAACAACGCACCGCCCCCTAAAGTCTCGTCCGCGCTTCGCCGATTAGGCGAAGCCCGCACGCGTCCCCACCGCTCCCACCTCCGAAAAATCAGCGCAAATTAGCGGTTCCCGACTCCGCTCCCCATCCGTGCCATCCGTGCAATCCGTGGTAAAAAATTATTCCTAGCCGTTCCCTCTTCCCCACTCCCTTTCCGTCTTTCCGGTCTCCCCCTCTCCCCTTCGCTCCGTCTCTCCCTCTCCCCCCATGAGCACCTTCCTCACCCGCCGCGCCCTCCCCCGCCGCACCTTCCTCCGCGGCCTCGGTGCCTCCCTCTCCCTCCCGCTCCTCGACGCCATGATCCCGGCCGCCACGGCCGCGACCGCCGCGTCCAACCCCGCCGCGAAACCCACGCGCCGCCTCGGCTACGTCTTCATGCCCATGGGCTGCGACCAGTCGCGTTGGACGCCCACCGCCACCGACGGCACGCTCTCCAACCTCTCCCCCATCCTCGCCTCCCTCGCGCCCCACCGCGACCACCTCACCGTTCTCTCCGGCATGGAACTGCGCAACGCCTACCCCGGCTCGCACGCCACCTCCAACGCCTCCTTCCTCAGCGCCGCCAAAGCCAAACACACCGAGAGCAACGACTACTACCTCGGCACCACCGCCGACCAACTCGCCGCCCAGCAAATCGGCCAGGCCACCCAGCTCCCGTCCCTCGAACTCGCGATGGACCAGCTCCAGACCACCGGCCAATGCGACAACGGCTACGCCTGCGTCTACCAAAACAACCTCTCCTGGTCCTCGCCCACCACGCCCCTCCCCTACGAAGCCCACCCGCGTGTCGTCTTCGAACGCCTCTTCGGTGACGGCGGCTCCGTCGCCGAACGCCGCGCCGCCCTCCGCCGCCGCGCCAGCCTCCTCGACTGGGTCACCGCCGACATCGCCAGCCTCAAACGCCGCCTCGGCCCCGCCGACCAGGCCAAAGTCAGCGAATACCTCGACACCGTCCGCGAGGTCGAACGCCGCATCCAGAAAGCCGAGGCCGATGTCGCGAAAAACCAGCTCCCGCCCGACCTCGACCGCCCCCTCGGCGTCCCCGCCGCCTACACCGATCACGCCAAGCTCATGCTCGACCTCCAGGTCCTCGCCTTTCAAGGCGACATCACGCGCGTCATCACCTTCCAACTCGCCCGCGAGACCAGCAACCGCACCTACGCCGCCGAGACCGGCGTCGCCGATCCCCACCACCCGCTCTCCCATCACGGCAACGACCCGGAAAAGATCGCCCGCATGGCGAAGATCAACGCCTTCCACGTCTCCCTCTTCGCCTACTACGTCGACCGCCTGAAAAACACCCCCGACGGCGACGGCACCCTCCTTGACCACACGATGCTCCTCTACGGCTCCGGCATCGGAAATCCGAACATCCACGACCACACCAATCTCCCGACCATCGTCGCCGGCGGCCGCGCCTTCGGCATCAAAGGCAACCGCCACCTCACCTACAAAGAGCCCGTTCCGCTCGCGAACCTGCACCTCACCCTCCTCGACAAAGCCGGCGTCCAAATCGACACCTTCGCCGACAGCACCGGCAAAGTAACCGACCTCTTCCGCCCGCTGACGGTATGAACTGCTGATTTTAGCAATCGGATTTTTGGCACCAAACGGTGTTCTTATCGGGACATGAACTGGATCCTTGAGATTGATGAAAAGCGCTTCGCGCTAGAAGACAGTCGCGAGCTTGAGCAATTACTCAATTCGGACGCAGGTCAGTCAGCCGTTAGCATAACCCTGAAACGAGTTCACGCTAGGCCGCCCGCAAAATGGGAAAAAATAATCTATCCCCTACTGGGATTGGTTATCCCGCAGGACGAGCCGCGCGGCACAATCGAGATCTCCGTATCGGGTAGCCGAGCATTGATGGTCTATTTGAAGGATGATTCGGACGATGGCTCTATTGGTGTTGGGGGTGAAGAAGCAGCCTCAGGAGAAGTCGAATTTACCACCACGGCGGGCGAAAAATTCTACGAGCCAGCCCAGGAGTGCATTGCACGCGCCGACGCCATTGCAGCGTTACTTGAGTTTTATTCCACCAGCAAGCGCCCGCGCGCCATCACTTGGAAGCGTGTAGGCGCAAAGATCGCGGGAGTAAAATAGGGCCACAAATTCCAACCTTATTCGAATGAACCACCGAGGCACAGAGACACAGAGCGCAACCCCACCGCGGCCCTCCTCCGTGCCTCCGTGTCTCTGTGGTGCACTCCTCTTTCTTTCCCTCCGCCGCCTCTCCACCTGGAGTTTCGTTGGATGCTGGATGTTGGTGATTGGAGCTTTCTCCGCCGCCACCTCTTCCGCCGCGCCCACCACCTCCCCCCTCGCCGACGCCGTCGAACACCGCGACGCCACCACAATCCGCACCCTCCTCGCCGACTCCGCCATCGACGCCCCGCAACCCGACGGCACCACCGCCCTCCACTGGGCCGCGCGCCACGACGACCTCACCACCGCCAAATCCCTTCTCACGGCTCGCGCCAATCCCGATGCCCAAAACCGCTACGGCGTCACTCCGCTCTCCCTCGCCTGCACCAACGGCAACGCCGCCCTCGTCACGCTCCTCCTCGACGCCGGCGCCGATCCCAACCTCACCCTCCGCGGCGGCGAGACCCCGCTCATGACCGCCGCTCGCACCGGCCGCCTCCCTGTCGTCTCCGCCCTCCTCGCCCGCGGCGCGCGCCCCAACGACAAGCTCACCGCCGGCGGCCAGACCGCCCTCATGTGGGCCGCCCACCACGGCCACGCCGACGTCGTCGCCGCGCTCATCGCCGCCGGCGCCGATTTCCGCACGCCCGTCGACACCGGCTTCACCCCGCTTCTCTTCGCCGCCCGCACCGGCCGCGCCGAAGTCATCCGCCTCCTCCTCAAATCCGGCGTCGATATCAACGAAGCCACCGCCCCCGCGAAGAAACCCGGCAACAAACAACCCCGCGCCGGCACCAGCGCGTTGATCATCGCCATCGAAAACGGCCACTTCGAACTCGCCGCCGAACTCCTCGACCGCGGCGCCAATCCCAACGACCTCCGCTCCGGCTACGCCCCGCTCCACGTCCTCACCTGGGTCCGCAAACCCGACAGCGGCGAAGACGACGGCCAACCCGTCCCCGACGGCTCCGGTCTCTACACGAGCGAAGACCTCATCCGCAAACTCGTCGCCAAAGGCGCCGACGTAAACCTCCGCCTCACCGGCGGCCCCTCCGGCGGCGGCCGCATCGCCCGCAAAGGCTGCACGCCGTTCATGCTCGCCGCTGACACCGCCGACACGCCCTACCTCAAACTCCTCCACTCCCTCGGCGCCGATCCCACGCTCACCAACGCCGACGGCTGCACCGCCCTCATGGCCGCCGCCGGCCTCGGCACGCGCGCCGTCGAAGAAGAAGCCGGCACCGAAGACGAAACCGTCGAGGCCGTCACCTACCTCCTCTCCCTCGGCGCGAACATCGACGCCGTCTCCAACGCCGGCGACACCGCGATGCACGGCGCCGCCTTCGCGAATTTCCCGAAAGTCGTCCACCTCCTGAACACCCGCGGCGCGAAGCTCGAAATCTGGAACCAGAAAAACAAACGCGGCTGGACCCCGCTCCTGATCGCCGAAGGCCACCGCTTCGGAAACTTCAAACCCGGCTTCACCACCATCGCCGCCTTCCACGAAGTCCTCCGCGCCCACGGCCTCACCCCGCCCCCGCCCACGCCCCCCGTCGTGCGCCAAGGCTACACCGACCTTTAGGGTGGGCGGGGCGCGTCCCTGCGCCCGCATTCGAACCCCACGCGCCAAACCCCCTACCCCACTCTCGAAGAAAAAAGTGCGGGCACCGGGACGTGCCCGCCCACCCGCAAGCCACCCGAGCCATGCCGCCCGCATTCAAAGACCGCCTGCACCATCGCGTTCCGGATTGGGTGCCTGACGGGGAAATCTTTCACCTCCGCATCCGCTGCGCGCGGGAGCAAATCAGCCACACCTCGTTGATCACTCCGTCGCTCGCCCAGCCGCTGCTCGATTCCGCGCGCAACTATCACACACGGGGTCGCTGGTGCTGCTTCCTATTCTTGCTCATGCCGGATCACCTGCACGCGCTCATCGCGCTCCCACCCTCCGAGTCGATGTCAAACGTCGTCCGCGCGTGGAAAAGCTGGCACACCCGCACCCATCACCTCGCGTGGCAGGGCGGATACTTCGATCACCGCCTGCGGGCCGGCCATGAGTTCGAATTGAAGGCGCACTACATCCGGCAAAATCCCGTTGTGAAGGGCCTGTGCCCTCGCACCGAAGACTGGCCCTGGCAGTGCGAACCCCACACCGAACAGGCGGGCGGGCGCGTCCCCGCGCCCGCATTCGGAGCACCCCAAGCGCCGCGAATCCCTGCATAAACTCCCGAAAACAAAATGCGGGCACAGAGACGTGCCCGCCCACCCGCGCCACGCCCCCCTCACCCGTGCTCCGGCGTCACCCCCATCACGATATCCCACTTCGCCGCCAGCTCCCCCACGCGCGACCCCGCCAACGGCGCAAAGTCCACCGTCACGTTCTCCCTCTGCCGCGCATCCCCAATCTTCCGATACACGCCATCCTTCTCATTCCCCGGATGCCCCTTGATGTAGCACTGCGAAACGAGCTCCTTCTTCCCCTTCAATTTCACAGCGAGGTGAATGTGCGGCACGCGCCCGGGATACGACACCGGCTTGATCGTCCGGAAAACATACTCGCCCGTCGACCCCGTCACAAAGCGCCCGAAGCACTGAAAGTTCGTGTCCCGCTTCGCCTTGTCGCCACCCGTCTTCGAGTGGAGATACACGCCCGTCGCGTCGCACTGCCAAATCTCGATCGTCGCATTCCGAATCGGCGCCCCCGCCTTCGTCAGCAACTTCCCGCTCAGCCACGTGATCTCACCCACCGCGGGCGTCACCCGATCGTTCAACACGACCAAATCGTTATCCGTATCGAGTGGCAGCACGTCAGGGTAAAACGGCCCCTCCGTCTGCCGCGGCGTGAGCGCGAGCTCGTCCGCAAAAAGACCGGGCACGGCGAACAACGCTGAACCATAAGCCAGTTGCCGAATAAAACGACGGCGCGGCGAATAAATCTCAAACGCCCGGGGCGGAAGCGCGATTTTCATGCCCAGACCAGACGCGCCTCTCCCGAAATAGTCACGACGCGATTCCCCTTTCCCAACGGACCGATGGTTTCCCAACCGCCGCCACCGCCGTCCCTGCTCCGTTACGCCCGCCCCTCCGCCGCCTCTTCGCGTTCCACGTGCCCAAACTGCAGCGCGCTCAACCGCCGATACAGCCCGTCCGGCTTGGCCGACAGCTCGTCGTGATTCCCCACCTCCACCACGCGCCCGCCCTCGATCACCGCGATCTTGTCCGCCGTGCGGATCGTCGCGAGCCGGTGCGCCACGATGAAGGTCGTGCGTCCCTGCATCAACCGGTCCAACGCGCCTTGCACGAGCCGCTCGCTCTCGCTGTCGAGCGAACTCGTCGCTTCGTCCAAAATCAAAATCGCCGGATTTTTCAAAATCGCCCGCGCGATCGCCACGCGTTGACGCTGCCCGCCCGAGAGCTTGATCCCGCGGTCCCCGACCAGCGTCGCGTAGCCTTCGGGAAACGAGGAGATAAACTCGTCCGCATTCGCCAGTCGCGCCGCCTCGCGCACCGCCGCGTCGTCCGCCCCGGGCCGGCCATAGACGATGTTCTCCGCGATCGTGCCGCCGAAGAGCAGAATATCCTGCGGCACGATCGCCATCTGCCCGCGCAACCATGCCAGCGGATAGTCGCGCGCATCGCGCCCGTCGATCAGCAGCCGCCCACTCTCCGGATCGTAAAAACGCAGGAGCAGCGCCGTCAGCGTCGACTTGCCCGCCCCGCTCGGCCCCACCAGCGCGATTCGTTCGCCTGGACGCGCCGCGAGCGTGATGCCGTGCAACACCGCCACCTCTGGCCGATTCGGATACCGAAAATTCACCGCCTCAAACGCCACTTCGCCCCGCAGCCGCCCCGTCGGAATCGCCGCCGTCGGCACTCCGCCCGCGCGGCCCGCGTCCATCGTCGTCTCGGTCGGCTCGCGTAGCAGCTCCCGCACGCGCTGCGTCGCTCCGACCGTTTTCTGGATTTGGCTGAACAACTCCGCCGCGTGCCCCATCGTCCCCGCCACGAAGGTCGTGTAGAGCACGAAGCGCGTCAGCTCACCCGGACTGATCTCGCCGCTCTTGAGCAGTCCCGCGCCAAACCACAACACGATCAGGGTCCCGCCAAACAGCGCGATGATGAAGAACGCCACAAACACCGCCCGCCACCGCGCCGCGCTCAACGCCGCGGCCAACACGCGGCCGTTCGCCTGCTGGTAGCGGCCCAGCTCGAAGGCCTCGTTCGCAAACGCCTTCACACTCGCGATGGCCTGCAACGTCTCCTCGACGATCGTGTTCGTCGCCGCGAGTTGGTCCTGCGTCTCCCGCGAAAACCGCCGCAGCCGCCGCCCAAAAAACACCGCCGCCGCGATCAGCAGCGGCAACGTGCCGAGCATCACCGCCGTCAGCCGCGCCGACGTCAGCGCGATCATCGTCACCCCGCCGAGCAGAAATACCGTCTGGCGGCAGAGCTGCGGCAGGGAGTCAATCAACGCCCCTTCGATCTGCGCCACATCGGTCGAAACGCGGCTCGTTAATTCCCCGACGCGGCGCTGTCCGAAAAACGCCATCGGCAGCGCGATCAGGCGCGCGTAGCAATCGCGCCGCAGATCCGCGAGCGCGCTCTGCCCGACACGATTGAAGGCCAGCGCACTGTTAAACGTCGCCAACGCCTGCAGCATCACGGAACCCGCCAACAACCACGCGACTTGGTTGAGGCTTAGCGCCCCGAGTCCCGGCACCGTCGCCGCGCCCGGTCGCAACGCCACATCGATCAACGCCCCCGCCAGCAGCGGAAACGCGAGCCCCAGGCCCGCCCCGACGAAGAGGGTCGCCAGCCCCGACAAGAACCGCGCCCGGTAGGGCCCGACATACCGCGCGAGCGCCAGCGTCTCACCGATGGTCTCCCAGTTGAGCGGCGCCTTCGGCAGGCGGTCGAGCGCGATGTCTTCTTGAGTCGGTGAGCGGCGGGCCATGGTCGCGCACCTTCGCTGCGCACTCTCGGAAACACAAGAAACGCTGCCGCCGACTTCGTTCAGCCCGATGCGTTCTCGCGCGGTTCGACTCGGCCGGCGGACTCGCCCAACGCCGCCGTCGCCGCCGCGAGCACCACAGCAAACGGCGTCTCGACCGCGGCCCCGAACCGGGGATGCCGCGCCAATTTCGCCGCGGCCAGCGCGGGCGACGAAATGCCGCAACAGAAACGCGCCAACGCTCGCGCACCGCCCAACGCCCGCGGATGCGCCGCGTGCAGCGCCCGGAATTCCTCGTCCGTAAACGGCACCGCCACCTGCGCCCGCGTCAACCGCGCCACCGCATCGCCCGCGCACGACCCACAGTGACCGCAGTCCCGACCGTGGTCTTCGCCGAAATACGCGAGCAACCGACGCACGAGACAACCCTCGCCGCCGACGAGTCCGGCGACGGCGGTCACGCGCGCGATGTCGCTGCTCTCGCGCGCGGCGAATCGCCGGCGCAGCTCGCTCCACACCGCCGCCGAATCTTCGGGCACACGCACCACCCGATAGCCCTGCCGCACACCCGCGACCTGCAGCTCAAGATCGCCCTTCTCTTCGAGGTAAGTGAGTGCCTTCACTACGCGCTCGCGCGCGCCGCCAAGCGCCTGCACCGCCTCGGCGAGCACGACCGAATTCCACACGCGCCCCACCTTCGCCATGCCGAAGAGGCTTTCCAGAAACGCGCGTCGCTCCGCATCGAAACGGGCAAGGATCTCCTCGGTGGGACGCCGGAATTTCCACTGATACGTCGTGTAGAACGGCGCCGTCGCCGCGATCAGTCCGTCGAGTTCCAGATAGGTCAGCGCCGTGGAAACGACGAGTTGGCGGATGTCGTGGCGGGAGGAAAGTTCGTAGGTCGAGATGTCGAACACGTCACCGGCGACGCGCCCGCCGAGCAGTTCCTTGAGCAGGTCGCGCAGCGCCTCGGGCGTGGGCGTGTCGCCGTAGGTAAAATTTTCCAACACCGTGAGGTCTTCCGCGGCGGCGAGGATTTCGCAGTGGGAAGGCGCGCCGTCACGACCGGCGCGGCCGATCTCCTGCGCGTAGTTTTCCACGCTCTTCGGGAGGTTGTAGTGATAGACCGCCCGGATATTCGCTTTGTCGATACCCATGCCGAAGGCGATCGTCGCAACGACGATGGTGTCGTTGGCCGCCATGAACTGATTCTGCACCGCCTCGCGCGCCTCGGCTTCCATTCCCGCGTGATAGGCCTCGGCGGCAAAACCCGCCGCCGCCAGCGCCGCCGCGACGGTCTCGGCAGTTTTCTGAAGCGTCACGTAAACAATCGTCGGCCCGACCGGGCGGGATTTCAGCCGAGCCACCAGCACCCCAAGCCGCTCGCGTGGCGCGCACGCCGTCACGCGCAGAAAGAGGTTGGGCCGATAGAATCCGGTGTGGACGTGCGCCTCGGGCGCGATGGCAAACGCGCGGCAAATATCCTGCGCGACCGCGGGCGTCGCCGTGGCGGTGAGTGTCAGCACGCGGCCCACCTTCAACTCCTCCGCGTAGCGAGCGAGCTTCAGGTAGTCGGGGCGAAAATTGTGCCCCCACTCGGAGATGCAGTGCGCCTCGTCGATCACGAGCAGATCGATGCGCAGCGTCTTCAGATGGGCGAGAAACCGCTCGTTGGCGAACCGCTCGGGCGCGACGTAAAGGAGTTTCAGGCGCCGCTCGCGCAGGGCACTTTGGATTTCATCAAACACCTCGCGGCTCACCGACGAATCGAGCCGCGCCGCCGCGATGCCACGCGACAACAGAAAATCCACCTGATCCTTCATCAACGCGATCAGCGGCGAGACGACGACCGTGAGTCCCTCGAATAACAGCGCCGGCAGTTGGTAGCACAGGCTCTTGCCACTGCCGGTGGGAAACACCGCGAGCGCCGACCGACCGGCGAGGAGCTGCGCAATCACCGCCTCTTGTCCCGGCCGAAAGACGGAGAAGCCGAAGCGCTCGCGAAGGAGCGCGCGGGCGGAGTCTATCGCATTGGCCGACATCACGAGCTGAACGGTGTCACACGCTCGGCGACGGGATAAAGCGAACGTTTGCGCCGCCGCTCACATCGCCGCGAGGAGGCGGCGGAGGGTTTCGTCGACGAGCTTGGGATTCGCTTTGCCCTTGGCGGCTTTCATCACGGGGCCCTTGAACGCATTAAGCGCGCTCTCTTTGCCGGACTTAAACTCGGCGACGGCCTTCGCGTTGGCGGCGATGGAGTCGCGGCACCACGTTTCGAGTTCGTTGGTGTCGGTGGGCGCGGCCTTGAGGCCCTTGCGGTCGGCAATGGCTTCGGGCTGATCGCCCGTGGCGGCCATTTCGACGAAAATTTCTTTCGCTGCGTTGGTAAGCACCGTGCCGGCGTCGACGAGCTTCACGAGCGCGGCGATGTGCGCGGGGCGGACGCGCGAGGTGGCGAGCGTGAGATGCGCAGCGGCGAGTTCGCGGAGGAGGTCGTTCACGATCCAGTTGCCAACGGCCTGGGCTTTGCCGGCGCCGGCGAGCTTCGCGGTCTCTTCAAAATAATCGGCGAGCGCGTGGTCCCACACGAGGACGGACGTGAGCGTGTAGGGCAGTTGATGCTGCTCGAGGAAGCGGCGCTGTTTGGCGAACGGCAGCTCGGGGCACTCGGCTTGGATGCGCGATTTCCACGCGGCGTCGACCTTCACAGGCATCAGGTCGGGATCGGGAAAGTAGCGGTAGTCGTGCGCCATTTCCTTCGAGCGCAGCGACTGCGAAGTGCCGGTCTGGCCGTCGTAATCGCGAGTCTCCTGCACAAGCGTGCCGCCGCGTTCGACGACAGCGATCTGGCGCTTGATCTCGTGCTCGATGCCGTCGCGCACGAAGGAGATCGAGTTGAGATTCTTGAGTTCCACCTTGGTGCCGAGGTGCGTGGCGCCGACGGGGCGGATGGAGATGTTGGCGTCACAACGGAGCTGGCCCTTCTCCATGTCGCAGTCGGAAATGCCGCCGTAGATCATCGTGGCACGGAGCGACGAGAGGTAGGCGTAGGCCTCGTCGGCGGTGTGCATCGCGGGATCGGAGACGATCTCCATGAGCGGGGTGCCGGCGCGGTTGTAGTCGACGAGGGAGTCGGTGGCGCCGTGGTTCAGTTTGCCCACGTCTTCTTCGAGATGGATGCGGGTGAGCGGGATTTTCTTGTGCTCGCCCATGATGTTGCGCGCGGAGCCGGGCAGCTCGATCTCGACCGCACCACCGAGGCAGATGGGTTGGTCGTATTGGGAAATCTGATAGTTCTTCGGCGAGTCGGGGTAGAAATAGTTTTTCCGGTCCCATTTGCAGACGGGCGCGATCTCGCAGCCGAGGAGAAGGCCGGCCTTGATGATGGCGTCGAGCGCAGCCTTGTTCATCACGGGCAACGCGCCGGGGAGTGCGAGCACGACAGGGTCGGTGAGCGTGTTGGGCTCGTGCCCGTAGCCAGCGGCCACGCGCGTAAACATCTTCGACTGGGTCTTGATCTGGACGTGGACCTCAAGACCGATGACGGCTTCGTAGTTCATGAGAGACGGAGTTTAGCCACAGAGAACACCGAGCCCGGACACAGAGGTCACAGAGCAAGGCGGCGGAGGCCGTGTTTGGTGAGTAGCGTGGTTCGAAAATTGAAGAGAAGACCAATGCGACAGGCGGAGAACCGAAGGTAAGTGAGCACCTGTGCGTCATGCACACCGAGGAGTTCGTCGATGGCTTTGAGTTCTACCACCACACTTTGGCCCACCAAAAAATCGAGACGGTAAGCATCTTCAATCAACAGGTCCTTGTAGCGCACTGCACAAAGTTTCTGTTCTTCGAATACCAGACGCCGAAGGCGAAATTCGTGAGCGAGCGCCTTTTGGTAGGCACTCTCAAGCAGGCCGGGGCCGAGTTCCTTATGCACGTCAATGGCCGCGCCGATGATCTGCTCCGTCAGCTGGTTGATCTCTTCATTCATGGGATTGTCCTCTGTGAACTCTGTGTCGGCGCTCCGTGATCTCTGTGGCGAAAAATCAGAGATTAGGGAATTTCGCCGACCAGTCGTGCGCGCGTTCGTAGGCGTGGGCGATGGCGAGGAGGTTGGATTCCTTGAAAGGTTGGCCGATCAATTGGGCGCCGATCGGTAGGCCGCTCTTCGTAAATCCACACGGCACGCTGATGGCGGGGAGGCCGGCGAGGTTCACGCCGATCGTGTAGATATCGAGGAGATACATCGCGAGCGGGTCGGCCTTTTCGCCGATTTTGAACGCGGGAACCGGCGACGTGGGCGTGAGGAGCGCGTCGACATCGCGGAAGGCGTTGAGGAAATCCTGGCGGATGAGCGTGCGGACTTTTTGCGCACGCAGGTAGTAGGCGTCGTAGTAGCCCGAACTGAGCACGTAGGTGCCGAGGATGATGCGGCGCTTCACCTCGGGGCCGAAGCCTTCGGCGCGCGACTGAGCATAAATATCGACAGCATCCTTCGCGGCGGTCGAGCGGTGGCCGTAGCGGATGCCGTCGTAACGGCCGAGATTCGAAGAGGCCTCGGCGGTCGCGATGACGTAGTAGGTGTCGAGGCAGTATTGCGTGTGCGGGAGCGAGACTTCGCGGATTTCGCAGCCTTGGGATTTGTAGAACGCGATCGCCTGCTCGACCGACGCGGCGATCTCGGGGTCGAGGCCCTCGGCGAAATATTCTTTCGGGATGCCGAGTTTCCATGGACCGCGGTTCGTGGTGAGCGCGGCGCGATAGTCGGGGATTTCGGTTTTGAAGGAAGTCGAGTCGCGTTCGTCGTGGCCGGCGATCGCGCCGAGCACAATGGCGGCGTCTTCCACGGTGCGCGCAAACGGTCCGATTTGGTCGAGCGACGAGGCGTAGGCGATGAGGCCGTAGCGAGAGATGAGGCCGTAGGTGGGCTTCAAGCCGACGACGCCGCAGAGCGCGGCCGGCTGGCGGATCGAGCCACCCGTATCGGAGCCGAGTGTCGCGATGGCTTCACCGGCGGCGAGTGCGGCGGAGCTGCCGCCCGAAGAACCACCCGGCACACGCGTGGGGTCCCACGGATTTCCGGTCGGGCCGAAGGCGGAATTTTCCGTCGAGGAACCCATCGCGAACTCGTCGCAGTTGAGGCGGCCCCAGAGGACGGCGCCGGCTTTTTTCAACTTGGTCGTGACCGTCGCATCGTAGGGCGAGACGAAGTTTTTCAGCATCTTGCTCGATGCGGTCAGCGGCTGGCCGGTGACGGCGATCACGTCCTTCAATGCGATCGGAATGCCGTCGAGCGCACCGAGCGACTGGCCGGCGGCGCGGCGGGCATCGGAGGCGGCGGCTTGCGCGAGGGCGTCCGCTTCGTCGAACGAGTTAAAAGCGTGGATACGGGGCTCGACGGCCTTCGTGCGCGCGATGACGGCGGCGGTGAGCTCGACGGACGTGAGCTGCTTCGCGTCGAGCGCGGCGGCGAGGTCGGCGATGGTGCGGAAATGGAGAGCGGTAGACATGGGCGACGTGGGGGCGAAACGCTCGCGCGTTCCGCGGCGGATCATTCGACGACTTTGGGAACAGCGACCATGTTGTCGCGCTGCGCCGGGGCGTTGCGCAGAGCGTCGGCGACGGCGAGACCGGGCTGGGCGACGTCGGCCTGCCAGACGTTGAAGACGGGCGAGGCATGCGCGGTGGGCTCGACGCCAGTGACGTCGACCTTGGCTAGTTGTTCGATGTGGTGGAGCACATCGCCGAGCTGCTGCGCGAACTTCGCCTTTTCCTCCGACGTGAGGGCGAGACGGGCGAGTTTGGCGATGTGGTCGATGTCGAGCTGGGGCGAGGCGCTCATGATTATTTGCGAATCTGCCAAGGGGTGCTCTTCCCAATTTCGTCCTGCACTTTTTGGAAAGCGGCATTGACCTCCTCGTCAGTCAACGTCCGTTCCGGAGAACGGAAAACGAACGTGAACGCGTTACTCTTTTGTCCCTCGGGCACACCAGGCCCGGTATAGACATCGAAAGCGTTCAACGACTCTAGCGAGAAGGAGGTGCCGGCTGCGTCGCGGGCGAGTTTTGCAAGCGTCTTTTGGACTTCAGCCGCCGGGGTCACAGCATCGACGACGAGAGAGATATCACGAGACGCGGCAGGCAGGAGACTGAAGTCGGAATAGCGGCGGCGCGCGGTGTCGCCGGAGATTTTCTCCGGAAGAATCGCAAAGATGCCGGCGTAGACTTTGCCCTCAATACCGAGCGACTTGACCATCGCGAGATTCAGCAGGCCGAAGCGGGCGGTCCAGCCGTGGTCGATGTTGCCGGCGGAGGCGGAGTGCCCTTCCTGCCAGCCGAAGAACGGCCCGGTGATCGGCTCGAGCGGCTGACGAGGGAAGTCGATGCCGGCGGCGGCGGCGAGCGCGGCGACGTGATGTTTCGCGGTGAAGAAATCTTCGGTCGGCGTGCGCGTGGATTTCAGCCACGAGCGTTGGCCGACGGGCTCGGCGATGAGGAAGGCGACGGCGGCGCATTCGAGATTGTGGCCGTTGCGCTCGATGAAAACGCGGCCGGTCTCGCAGAGGCGCGACACGACGACGCCCCGGGACTGGTTGAGCTTCAGCGATTCGAGGAGACCCGTGACGAGCGTCGGGCGCAGGTGCGACTGGTCTTCGACGAAGGGATTCGCGAGGGCGAGCTCTTGCGCGGCGGTGGCGGAAACCCACGTGGCGATTTCCTTGGCGGGGCGCAGCGTGTAATTCACGCACTCGTGGAAATCGTGGCCGACGAGGTAGTCGGTGACGCGGCGGTTGAAGACAACAATCGGATCATCGTCGGCGAGCAGACCGGGCGACGAGACGACGGCGGCAGGAATTTTTTCCGTGCCGTAGAGCCGTAGAACTTCCTCGACGAGGTCGATGGGGCGGTCGAGGTCGTCGCGCCAGCTCGGAATACCGACCGTCCACGCGGGTCCGCGCGCGGGATGCACGGTCGGCTCTTCGCGGGTGATGGTAAATTCAAGCGCCTCAAACGCGGCGCGCATGTCGGCGGCGGGAATATCGAAGCCGAGTTTTTCCGTAATGTAGTCGTGGGTGACGACGATCTCACGCTGCCACGGCACATCGCTGCCCACGCGGAACGCGGGACCGACAACGGAGCCGCCGGCGGTGGCGAGGATGAGATCGACGGCGCGATAGGCGGCTTCGAGCGAGCCGTGCACATCGACGCCGCGCTCGTAGCGATAGGACGAATCGCTGGAGAGACCGAGACGCTTCGACGTGGCGCGGACGGATTGGCGTTTGAAAAACGCGCATTCGAGCACGAGGTCGGTGGTGTCGGCGCTGACGCCGGAATCGACGCCGCCCATGATGCCGGCGATGACGACGGGCTTGGTGGCATCGGCGATCACGAGCATGCGACTCGTGAGCACGCGCTCTTTGCCATCGAGCGTGGTGATTTTTTCGCCGTCGGTCGCGCGACGCACGACGATCGAGGCGCCGCCGAGTTTGCGCGCGTCGAAGGCGTGCAACGGCTGGCCGGTTTCGAGCATCACGTAGTTGCCCACGTCGACGACGTTGTTGATCGGACGGAGGCCGACCGCGGTGAGGCGTTCCTGGAGCCACGCGGGGCTCGGGCCGATCTTGATGCCGGAGATGATGTGCGCGGTGTAGAGCGGGCAGTCTTCGGGGCTCTCGACGCGGACGGAAGAGAGGAGATCGGAACGCGCCGGCGCATCGCTGGAGATGGCGCCGCGGAAAGTCTCCTGCGGGTAGACGAGCGGGAGTTTGAACCACGCGGCGAGTTCGCGCGCGATGCCAAGGTGAGAGAGGGCGTCGGGACGGTTCGGCGTGATCTCGATGTCGAACACGGTGTCGCCGGGAGGGAGCACATCGTTGATCGGCGTGCCGAGCGCAGGCGAGCCGTCCAAGATGAGAAGACCGTTGCCAACCGGCAGACCGATCTCATCGGGGCCGCACATCATACCCTGCGATTCGTGGCCGTATTTTTTCGACTGGGTGATCTTAAAATCACCCGGCAAGACAGCGCCGGGCAAGGCCACCGGCACGCGGCGACCGGGGTCGCAGTTGGGCGCGCCGCAGACGATGGATTTCACGCCACCGGCCGGACCGACATCGACGGTGCAGAGCGAAATTTCCTTTTTGGGATTAGGGACCTTGGTGCGGGTGAGGATTTCGCCGACGACCACGAGATCGAGTTTCGGGGCACCGGTGTTGATGATGCCCTCGACCTCGAAGCCGAGGAAGGTAATCGCGCGAGAAATCTCGTCGTTCGAGATACCCGCGAGGGCGACGTAGTCGTTGAGCCAGTTAAGGGAAATTTTCATCGGCGGAGCTCAGGCAAACTGCTTCAGGAAACGGAGGTCGTTTTGGTAGAAATAGCGGATGTCATCGATGCCGTAGAGGAGCATGGCGAGCCGTTCGAGGCCCATGCCGAACGCGTAGCCGCTCCAGACTTCGGGATCGTAGCCGACGTCGGCGAACACGGTCGGATCGACCATGCCGCAGCCGCCGATCTCAATCCACGGCTTTTTGACTTTGGGCAGGTGAGTCGCGGTGAGATCGACTTCGAAACTCGGCTCGGTGTAGCCGAAGTAGTGCGGACGGAAACGGGTCTTGGTGTCTTTACCGAGCAGCGATGCGAAGATGTAGTCGAGGAGCGCCTTGAGGTCGCGGACGGTGACGTTCTTGTCGACGTAGAGACACTCGAGCTGGTGGAAGTTCGCGGAGTGCGTGGCGTCGGTGGTGTCGCGGCGGTAAACGCGGCCGGGCGAGACGATGCGAATGGGCGGAGCGCCCTTCAGCATGGTGCGGATCTGCACAGACGACGTATGCGTGCGGAGGAGATATTTTTCCTCGGGATTTTTCTTCGAGACGTTGGCGAACTTGGCGGTCTCGGGGAGATAGAACGTGTCCTGCGCGTCGCGCGCGGGGTGATCGGCGGGAGTGTTGAGAGCGTCGAAACAATAATACTCGGTCTCGACCTCCGGGCCGTCCGCCACGGTGAACCCGACCTTGCGCAGAATGCGGCACATCTCTTCGCGGACGAGCGTGAGCGGGTGATACGTGCCGGGGCCGATGTCGGGCGACGGGAGCGTGGCATCGACGGCGGGCCCGAGCTGGGCCTGGAGCTCGGCGGCCTCGATCTGGGCGAGCGCGGCATCGAGGAGAGCTTGGAGCTTCGTCTTGGTCTCGTTGATGAGCTTGCCGAGAGCGGGGCGCTGCTCCTTCGGCACGGAGCCCATTTGCTTCATGAGCGCGGTGAGTTCGCCGTTGGGGCCGACGTAGCGGGCCTTGGCGGCTTCGAAGTCGGGGCGCGATTTGAGAGCGGCGAGTTCAGGCTGCGCCTTGGCGACGAGGGCGGTGAGGGTGTCTTGCATGAGGAAGGTGGAAAGGGAGCCGGAGAATCGTGCTCCTTCGCGTGATCGGTGTTCGTTCTCGGGCGGGCTAAAATGAGAACGATTACGAGAACGAAGAACGAGAACGATTTCGTAAAAGCAAAGAGGACGGTGCTTCGGATGAAGCCCGTCCTCTGAAAGTTGTTACCAGAGAGCGAGCCGGCGGGCTCGCGTTGGATTTGGTTTAGGCCTTCTTCGCTGCGGCGGCCTTGGCCTTCAACGCGTCCTGGGCTTTGGCGACCAAGCCGGTAAAGGCGACTTCGTCGCGGATCGCGAGATCGCTCAGGACCTTGCGGTCGAGCTGAATGTTCGCGGCGTGGAGACCTTCGATGAAGCGGCTGTAGGTGATGCCGTTGTTACGGCAAGCAGCGTTGAGGCGCACGATCCAGAGACCGCGGCGATCAGACTTCTTCTTCTTGCGCGCGATGTAGGCGTATTGCCACGCGTGCTGGACAGCTTCTTTCGCGTAGCGGAAGAGCTTCGATTTGGAACCGAAATAGCCCTTGGCGTATTTCAGGATTTTCTTGTGCCGCTTTTTTGCGGCGGGAGCGTTCGTTGCACGAGCCATGTTGGTTTATTCCTTTTGGGTTAATCGTCGGCAGGTCGGCTTAGTTCACCTGCCGGACGAAGTTTTGGTTGATGCCTTGCGCGGACGGCTGGTTTAGAGGCCGAACGGCAGTGCCCGCAGAAGGGGCTTGGCATGGCCTGGCGCCACGAGCTTGTCACGGGAAGCACGACGTTTGGATTTCGTGCTCTTCGCGGAAAGCAAGTGACGGAAGCCGGGCGTGCGGCGAATCAGCTTCCCGGTTCCGGAAATTTTGAAGCGCTTGGCGACTGACTTTTTGGTCTTTTGCATGGAGAGAGCGGGAGAAAACAGAGGGCGCCGGGGGACATGGCAAGGTGAAAGTTGGGCGGATTTTGCGCGAATTCCGTCCGAAACGAAGGGGCGTGAGAGGCGGCTCAGGCCAACGAGGGGCAATTGTGGGAACGCGCCGGTTTGCGCCTGCGCCTACCAGCCAGCGGCGGCATTCGTGCGGCGCGGGTCGGCGTAGCCGGTGAGCGAGCCATCGGCATTGACCTCGATGGCGTTGAGGCCGCCGAAGTGGCGGCCGCGGCCGGGCTCCTCGGGTAGCACGACTTTCCAGCCGAGTTTCAATAGCGCGTCGGCATCGGCGGCGGGGAAGCTGCGCTCGGCCTCAAACGTGGCGGGCGCAGTCGTGCTCAGAGAAGGAACGTAGTGCACGCGCGTGTCGCCGATGGCGTCGCCGAGCGGGCGGTTGAGCGCGAGGCGATCGAGGAGAGCTTGCAGCATCGCGGTGGGAATGCGGGCGGCGCCGGGAATGCCGATGGCGAAGAGGGGCCGGCCGTCGCGAAACACGATCGCGGGCGAGATCGTGCTGCGGGAGCGTTTGCCGGGGGCAACGTAGTTGACGCTCTCGGGGTTGGTGTAGGCGAAGTTGCTCATCGAGTCGTTCATGACGACGCCTATGCCAGGCGGGACGACGCCGGCTCCGAAATGGAGACTTTGCGACTGGGTGGCGCAGACGATGTTGCCGGCCGCATCGGCGACGAGGAAGTGGGTCGTCGCCGCCATGGGGCTTTCGTAAAACGGATTATCGTCGGGGAAAATGGCAGTGAGGCCGGCGGGCTTTGCCGCGAAAGCTTGGGCGCGGATGTCGCGGATCGAGTCGGGCGCGAGGAGTTGCTCGACGAGCGAGCGCGAGTCGGGCGTGTCGCCGACGGCCCGCGAAACGAGCGGCGCGACGACACGGAGGATGCGGCCGATCTTGTCGAGATTGGCGGGTGTGCGAAGCGGACCGCCACCGAAGGTCTCATCCTCGAGGGCCTTCATGACTGTGAGAAACAGCGCGGGGCCCTGCGTGGGCGGCGGCGACGCGAGAATCCGGTAGCCGCGGAAATCCATTGCGAGGGGCTCGGTAATGCGGGCCTCGTAACGGGCAAGATCATCGAGCGTAAGCACTCCCCCGCCCTGTCGGGAGGCTTGGACAATGGCGGCGGCGACGGGACCGCGGTAAAAACCGTCGCGACCGTGCTGCGCGAAAAGCTCCATCGTGCGGGCGAGATCGGGATTCGGGAGGAGCGAATCGACGGCGGGGAGTTGGCCGCCGGGGAGGTAGAGTCGGGCAATCTCGGCGTCGCCGCGACGGAGTTTCTTTTCCTGCTCGGCGAAAAAATCGTGCGACTTCGGCAGTATCCGAAATCCGGATCGGGCGAGCGCGATGGCGGGTTGGACATCGTCGGCAAATTTTTTCACGCCCCATTTTTGGTGCGCGGTCCAGAGCGCGGCCCCGAGGCCGGGCACGCAGACGGAACCGTAACCGTAACTGCGATCTTCGTCGGGACGTTTTTTGTAGGCGGTGACGTCGAGCGAGCCGGCGGCGTCCATGCCGTCGACGACGTAAGTTTTGCCCGACTTGGCCTCATAATAGACGAGCATGAGTTTTCCGCCGAGACCGGAGCCGTAGGGTTCGGCGACACCGACGGCGAGCGACGTGGCGACGGCGGCGTCGATGGCGTTGCCGCCAGCTTGGAGGACCGCGAGGCCGGCCTCGGCCGCCTGCGGGTGCGCGGCGACAACCATGCCGCGTTTAGCCGTGACAGGAGTGACCGTGACCGGAGTCGCGAGGGCGATTGAAACGAAGGCGAGAAACAGGAGCACACTCGAAGAACAACGCATGGGGCGATTCCGGCAAAGGTGGCGAAGTTTGCGAGCTTCTTGACGCCACTGCGGGCATCACGCGGCGGCGGCAACGGCGAGTGATGGGCGGGCGGAAAATTTACGCCGGTAGTAGCCCTTCCAGAGAAAAATGACCGGCGCAAACACGAGCGCGGGGCCGATCCAGACGAGGATTTGAAAACTGGCGGGGACGCGAGGGGCGACTTGGTTGACGAGGAGGGCCGTGAGCGCGCCGATGTAGGAGCCGATCATGCGATCGAGGTGAAAATACCACCACCACTTCGGGTCCGACGAAGGACGGAAAAAGCGCCAGACATCCTGGCCGACGAGGCGCAAAATCAGGTTGCCGAAAACGATGCAGAGGATGGCGATCGACACATCGATTTTCGGCGCGAGCAGACCATAGCCGATCAGGAAAAGGGCGAAGAGACCGGTCGCCGCGGTGGCGAGCCAATCGGGCCAGCGGCCACGAGGATTTCCGGCGGGGGCGTTTTTTTGGTAGAGGCACCGCACGCCGGTGAACGCGCTGTAAGCGGTCAGGATCGTAACGCCCACGAGGAAGACGACGAAGTGTCGGGTGAACGAGAGCACGATGGCACTCGCGAGCACCCAGAGCATGGTGCGGTAGTAGATCGTGCCCCAACGGCGATGCCAGTCGCCGCCTTTGCGGGCGCCCATGGCGAGCGGGGCGATGACGAGGGCGACGGCGCCGCCAGCGACGTGGAGAAAAATGAGAATCTGGTTGAAGAGGTCCATGTGACCATCTTGGCAGAAACGACCCGCGGTTCGCATGTGCCGGAGGTCACGGCGCGCGCCGTGACTACCGGCAGAGCCGGTGGACGACGGGCCTAAATCAGCCCCAACTCGCGGGCGCGCAGCGCGGCCTGGGTGCGGTCGAGGACGCCGAGTTTGCCGAGGACTTGGCTCATGTGATTTTTCACGGTGCCCTCGGCGATATTGAGGCGTTGGCCGATTTCTTTGTTGCTCAGGCCGTCGGCGAGAAAGCGGAGCACTTCGCGTTCGCGCGCCGAGAGCGGCTCGACGAGAACGACGGGCTTCACGGGGGCGGGCGCCCGACTGGCGAGACGAGTAAACTCGTTGACGAGCTTCGCCGCGACGGACGGCTCCAGCAGCATCTCGCCGCGGGCGGCGAGGCGGATAGCTTCGCACAATTTCTCCGAGGGCGAGGCTTTGAGCAAATAGCCGACGGCACCGGCGCGCAGAGCGGCGAAGACTTCTTCATCTTCCTCAAAGGTGGTGAGCACGATCACGCGCACGGCGGGCTGGGCGGCTTTGAGGCGGCGCGTCGCTTCGACTCCGCCGACCCCGGGCATGCGGAGATCCATCAGGACGACGTCGGGCGAGAGCGTGCGCGCGGCCTCGACCGCGGCAGCCCCATCGCCAACCTCGGCGACGACTTCGAGATCGGGCTGGAGCGAGAGCAGCACGCGCAGCCCCTCGCGAAACATCGCCTGATCGTCCACCAGCAGCAGCCGTAGTTTTTTCATCCGGAAATCTCCACGCGCAGGGCGAAGCCGCCTTCGGCGCGATTCGCGGCCTCCACCGAGCCGCCGAGCAGGGCGAGGCGCTCGCGCAGGCCGGTGAGGCCGAAGCCACCCGACGGCGTCGCGCAACCGCGTCCATCGTCAACCACCGCGAGGCGCACACGATCGGTGGCGGAAAAATCAACGGTGACGGCGACGTGGTGCGCGGAGGCGTGTTTGCGCACATTGGTCAGACCCTCCTGCGCGGCGCGGAAGAGACCATGTTCGACTTCGGGGCCGAGGCGGCGCGGGGTGCCGAGGACGGAAAGCGCAGCGACGGGCAGCGAAGCGACGAGTTCGTGCAGGCGCGCGACGAGGGGTTGCGCGGGGCCTTCGGCGCGCAAAGCACCGACGGAGCGGCGCACCTCGACGAGGGCTTCGCGGGCGAGGCCGTGGGCTTTTTCGACGGCGGCGAGCGAGCGGGTGGGCTCGGCGGCGTGCAGGGCGCGGGCGGCCTCAAGTTGGACGGCGACGGTCGTGAGATAGTGGCCGAGGCTGTCGTGGATTTCGCGGGCGAGGCGGTTGCGTTCGCGGGCCATGGCGAGTTCCTCGGTGCGGGCGGCGGCATCGCGGAGCTGCTGATTGGCCGAGGCGAGGTCGGCGGCGAGTTGCTCGGCGTGTTCGCGAGTGCGTTTCTCGCTCACGGCGACCCTCGTGAAAACAATCACGAAGGCAAAGGCCGCCAGGAGTCCGCCGGCATCGACAATCAGGCTGCTGGCGCCGCCGCTGACCCACGCACTGGCGCCGAGCACCAGCGCAAAGAGCGCGGCGATAAACACGCCGCCCGCAAGGCGCGGGGCGCAACCGACGGTCTGCCCCACGAGCGGCAAGACACAGAGGGCCGCCATGCCACCAAGGCGGCTCAGCGCAAAAATCGCGGCGAGCAGCACCGTCTGCGCGGCAAAATAGGCGACGACGATCCCGCCGCGCGCGGGGCCGGGCTTCTCCAGCGGGCCGAGGAACGCCAGCAGCACGTAGCCGAGGCCGACGGCGGCGAGGCCGGCTCCGCGGGGCATCGTGAGCGCAAAGGCGGGGCGGAAAAAGAGCGGGACGAGCGCCACGGCCACGGTGACGGCAAACGCGACGTTGCCGCCGTGGGCCAGCCAATTGGGTTTGCGCGCAGTCATCACCGCACCGTGGACAGACGAACGGCTCATTTCAACTGTGCCAAACGTTGGGCGGCTTCGGCGAGTTTGGGATCGAGGACAAGCGCCTGCTCAAAAGCAGCGCGGGCAGCAGGGAGGTCGCCTGATGCGGCGAGGATCTGGCCGAGACGATGGTAGGCATGCTGCAGCGCGGGATCTGCGGGCGCAGGTGTGAGGGTGACGGCCTGCCGCAGAGCGGCGGCACCGCGCGCGAGGTGTTGGCCACTCATGGCGACGGTGCGACCGAGTTGGTAGAGGGCACGATAGCTGGTGGGCTCCGCGTGCAAAAGCGCATCGCAGGCGGCGAAGGCCTCGGCGGGCTGTTTGTCTTCAAGGTGCAGGCGCATGAGCCAGAAGTTGCCATGCCATGCGTCGAGCTGCGCGAGCTCGCGGGCGGTGGTGTAGGCCTTGGCACGACTGCCGCCGACGATAAACGGGGCCTGTTGGTAATACTGCACGAGGGCGAGACGGGCGCCGACGTGGCGCGGGTCGAGGGCGGCGGCGCGCTCGTAGGCGGCGAGGGAGCGCTTCGCGAGGCGGGCGCGGCCGAGGAGACCGGAGTCGGCGATCCGGCCGCTGACGGCATTCCCGAGGAGGTGATGGGCGTCGGCATTGGCCGGCTCGGCCTGCGTGATGACTTCGAGGGCGGTGACGGCGGCCGGGAAATCTTTTTTCGCCAACAGCGCGCGGGCCGGGGCGAGGTCGGCGGCGGCGGCGGTCGAAGCGACGAGCGCGACGAGGGAGAGAAGGCGGAGAGGGAGGGAACGAATTTTCATCCCCGCCATCCTACCGGAAACGTGGCGTCGGCCGCATGTGCCGGACGTCATGGTCGGAAACGTGACCTCCGTTGGAGAAAACAAAACGGCCCGGTCGCACGAGGCGGCCGGGCCGGAGAAGCGATGCGCTCAGTGCCGCGGCGCGGGCGGGGTTAGAATTTCTTGGTGAGCTGCAGAGACCAACTGAGGCCGCGAGCCATGAGGTTGTATTGCGACGGATCGTAGCCGCGGGAATCGCTGGAGAGCGGCGGCTTCGAATTGAGGAGGTTCACGATACTACCGGAAACGTGGCGTCGGCCGCATGTGCCGGACGTCATGGTCGGAAACGTGACCTCCGTTGGAGAAAACAAAACGGCCCGGTCGCACGAGGCGGCCGGGCCGGAGAAGCGATGCGCTCAGTGCCGCGGCGCGGGCGGGGTTAGAATTTCTTGGTGAGCTGCAGAGACCAACTGAGGCCGCGAGCCATGAGGTTGTATTGCGACGGATCGTAGCCGCGGGAATCGCTGGAGAGCGGCGGCTTCGAATTGAGGAGGTTCACGATACCGAAGCGGATGTTCGTGTTATTGAGATAACGGTTTTGCGAGGAGACACGGTAAGTCACGAAGGTATTGTAGGTGATCGAATCGTGCACGACGTAGCGGTAGGAGTAGGCGCCGTTGTTAAAGAGCGGCTGGATGTAGGTCGGGTTGCCGAGGCTGTCCCACGTGGCCTGCGTGGTGGTGGCACCGCTGTCGGTGTAGCTGCCGATATAATAGGCGCCGAACCCCGCGCCCCAGGCGTTGCGGCGCCAGCTCACGTTGACCGAGCCACGCCATTTGGCGTTGCCGTTGGTCCAGCGCTGCTCGGTGCGGGCCGAGCCGGCGGCAGTGTAGGAGTGGAAATCGTTCAGGTAGGTCCAATTGGTATTGAGGGTGATGTTGCCGAGCGCGAGGCGCGGCAGACGGTAGCTCACGTCGAAATCGAAGCCATTCACGAACTCCTCGGACTTGTTGAAATAAGAGGTCAGGATACGGTCGATGGCGCCGACGGTGGCGCGCTGGTTGCCGGGGGTGCGCGTGGCGTTGTAGGCGGCGAAGGCGGCGGTGTCGGCGGCCGTCACGGGGAGGCGCACGACGGACGGGTCGCCATGGTAGGCGGCGGTGCCGGAGCCGAGGTTGATCGCGCCGATGGCGGTGCCGGCGGCGAGCGCGGCTTGCGTGGCGGCCTGGAGCGCAGCGGTGTCATCCGGGATACCGCCACCGGAGGAGATGATGTTTTTGTGGCGGATTTCCCAGTAATCGACGCCGATGGAGAGGCCCTTAATGCGGGGGACTTCGACGACGATACCGGCGGACTTGCCGGTGGAGAGTTCGGGGGCGAGGTTGGGATTACCCGAGGCAACGCTGCGGCGGTTCGACGGGCCGTCGGTGCTAAGGCCGGTGACTGCGCTGCGGTAGGTATCGGTGCTGCCGGTGACCGTGCGGATGAGCGTGCCGGTGAAGAGCTGGGCGAGATTGGGAGCGTGGAAGCCTTGGTTGTAGGAAGCGCGCACCATTGCCCAGGGGGCCGGACGCCAGTTGACGCCATACTTGGGCTTCGTGGTGCTGCCGAAATCGGTGTAGCTCTCGTAGCGGGCCGAAGCGGTGAGTTCGAGGGAGTGCACGAGCGGCAGCGTGAATTTGCCGCCGACGAGCGGAACGGCGGTCTCGAGATAAGCACCGGCGACGTGACGATTGCCGTGGGTGTCGGAGTTGGGCGAGAAGCCGAGGAAGTCGTTGGAAACGGGGTCGAGGCCGGAGCCGGCGGGATTCAGGCCGGCGAACGGAGGACGGTAGTCATCGTAGGCTTCGTAGCGGAACTCGCCGCCGAAGGCCGCGCCGATGCTGTTGCCACCCCAGATGGGAAACACGTCGCCACTGGCGCGGAAATCGCCGCTGCCGAGTTTGGTAATGCCGCTGCGGATGAACGAAGAGCGGAAGGTGGAGGTAACGCTTTCGGGATTCTTGAAATCGCCGGTGACGGCGAGCGTGCCGTTTTGCACGGCGAAGGTGCGGGTGAAGGGGTTGAATGCTTTCGCGGGATCGGTCTGGTTGATCGCGGCGATGAGGAGGCTCTTTCGGCTGGGCCCTTCTTCGTTCTCGATCACACGACCGGTGGACCAGAGCAGCGCGGATTCCCAAGTCCAAGTATTGAAGAGTTTGCCGCGCAGGCCGGCGACGCCTCGGTAAACCGAGGTATCGACCCAATCGGTGCGGGTGGCGAGGTCGGTAAGGCGTTTGTTGGTGATCGAGACGGCGGAGGGAGTCCCCGTGAGGCGTGGGGTGCCGTCGGTATTGGGCGCACCGGTGGTGGACCAGTAGCGGTTGCCGAAAGGATTGTAGGGGTTGGTCACCGGAACGATTATGAAACCATCGGTGCTCTGCGTGATACCGTCGGGCTCGCGATAGGTGACGGAGTGCGCGCGGTAGAGACTGGCTTCGACGAACGCGGTGACCTTGTTGGTGAGATCATATTCGGCGCTGGCGAAGGCGTTGGTGCGTTTGGAGGCGGGCTGGATGACGCGATAGGTATTGTTGTTCCAATAGTAGTCATGGGTGACACCGGCACGGCTGGGTGTGGCCGTCAGAAACGATACGCCACCGGTGGCGTTGGGCGCCAGAAAGAACGCACCACTCGTCGCAGCGAGGGTCGCCGAAACACCCGCCGGACGCGCACCGGCGAACGTGCTCACGCCTCCGAATTCATTCGTGCCGGTGACGGTGCCGAGGAGGTAGTTGCCGAATTCGGTGGTGGCGGAGCGAAGGTTGAAGGTGGTGTTGGTCGAAACGTTCCATGGGGCGGGGGCGCGGTAGCTATTGTCGGCCTCAGCGGAGAACGCACGGTCGCGGGCATACATCGCCTCGCGTGTGTAGTAATCTGCAGTGAACATCGCGCGGCCCTTGCCGCCGGCGAACTCGAGGCCATGTGTGAGTGTGGTGCGGGTCTCTTCGCCGTCGTGGTATTTCGTCTGGCCGTAGCGGAAAGCGAGTTCGGTGCCACGGAAATTTTTATTGGTAGTGAAATTAACCACACCGGCGACGGCATCGGTGCCGTAGACGGAGGACGCGCCGTCGCGGAGAATCTCTACGCGCGAGAGGCCGCGGTTGGGAAGCTGGTTGACGTTGGTCGAAAGCGTCGGGACGCCCGCCTCGCTCTGGCTGATCGGATGCGGCACGAGGCGGCGGCCATTGAGCAGCATGAGGGTGTTGCTCGACGGAATACCGCGGAGAGAGATCGAGGCATTGTCACCGCGGGCGGTCGCTCCGAGGGTCGCGGATTCGTTACCGGGTAGGCCGGTGACCTGTGGAAGCGACGTTAGCAGATCAGCGGGTTGGGAGGCGTCACGGAGCTCCATTTCGGGAGTGCCCAGAACGGTCACGGGCAGGGATTTCTCAACGTCGAGGCGCCTGATATTCGAACCGGTGACAGAAAATGCTTCGAGCTTGATAGTCTCGTCAGTTGGAACGGGGCGAACAGGGGCAGCAGCGGTTTGCGCAAGCACCGAAGCGGTGAAAAAAAATGCTCCGGCGGTCGCCGCGGTGAGGTAGCGGTATTGGTTCATGTTGATTAGGATCGGTGATGGTTTACGGGGTCGTTCTTCTCAAATAGAAAATCAAAATTGCTGATCGAAATCGCGAAGTGTGGAATCCGTTTCTGCATCCTTCTTCGAGTAAGTTCGCGCAAAAAAAAGGGGCGGCCGGCGTGAGCCGACCGCCCCTTTGAGGCGTAATGACTATATCAACAACTAATTAGGGATTCGGCCCCTTGTAGGAGCTGGCGCCCAAATTCGTGGGATCGATGCTGTTCAAGTTACCGGCCTTGCTGAGGGCGCTGAGATCAACCGCACCGAGGGCGCGGAAGGTCAGGCCAGGACCAGTGGCGGACGCACCGTTCACGAAGATCGGATTCGTGATGGTGATCGAGCCGCTCGCATTCAGATCCAGCTTCTTCTGGAAGGTGCCGCCACCGGAACCGGAGGTAACGATATTACCCGAGCTCGTCAGCGAGACGTCACCAGAGGCGACGCTACCGGCGAGGAGGTTCAAGGTCGCATTCTCGACGATCGTGACCGCGCCGGAGAGGAAACGAATCGCACCGAGCGAAGCAGTCGAGCTGCCAATGTTGACCTTGGAGCCAACAGTCGTGGTGGTGTCGAAGACGACATTGCCCGAAACCGTAAGCGTGCCGGGGCTGTCCTTGATCTCACCGGTGCCACCAGCGGTGTTATTCTTCAGGGTAAGGGATCCACCGATGGTGGAGTTACCGTTGAGAACGGTAACGGCGTTGCTGTCCTGAATGGAGACGTTACCGACCGTGGTGACTTGGATACCTGCGGCGCCGAAGTTATTCGTCGTGCCGAAGAGGGTAACACCATCAGCCGCAGCCGTGAGCGTGCTTGCGGCGCCGACGGTGATGCCTGCCGCGCCAGTTTGGACGATACCAGCATTCTGGGAGATCGCAGCAAGCTTACCAGCACCAGTGTTAACCGATACCAAGTTGAGCGTGCCGGCTTCCGTGATGGCGACATCTGAACCGCCGCTGGCGAGGGTCACTCCACCGAAGTTGTTTCCGGTGTTCGCGAGGGTGATCGCACCCGCAGCGCTCGTGAAGCTCGAAGCACCGTAAGCCTTAACGGTCGTGCCCGTGGCTTGGGTGATCGTCTTGGCAGCGACGCCGGCGGAATTAACCGTGAGCGTGCCAGCCGAGACGGCGACGTTACCGAGAACAATGTTATTGCCCTGAACAACCGAGGAGTTGCCAGCCGCAGTGAGGGTCACAGCAGTGGCGATGTTGTTCTTCGTGGTCGGGAGCGGTGCAACACCGACGTTCGGATCACTGAGGTTCACGCCACCGACGTTCGCGGTAAAGGTGGCGGTGTTGCCAGCGTTACCGGCATTCGGAACAGTGATGTAGCCGAGTCCGGTCGTCTGGATGATATCGCCGCCCGTGCTCACAACCGTGAGGCTGGCCGCACCAGCGGGAACGAGACCGCCACCGGAGTTAACCTGCACATACTTGAGGTTGGCAGAGCCACCTTCAGTGTAGGTGATGTTCGCAGTTCCATTGGCGCCGTTGACACCCGTGGTCTCAAGGCTAACCGCACCGAGGCTATGGCCAGAATTGGTGATCGTGATGTTATTGGACGACTTGAAGCTGGATTCACCGAAGATCTTGATGTTCGGAGCAGAGTCGACGATACCACCACCAGCGCCGTTCGACACAAAGGTGGCAACACCAGTGCCACCAAGAGAGATGCCGGAACCCAAGGTGAGAACACCATTGTTGGCGGTGACGCTGATTGCACCAGCATTGGCACCGGTCGTGACGATATTCTGGAGGGTGAGAGCGTTCGGATCAAGAATGGTGACGGCGGCAGGAGCGTTGAAGCTCAGCACGCCGAAGTCGCCGCCCGCTGCAGTCGAAACGTTCAGTGTGCTCGCCGCACCGAGAACGGTGATCGAAGTCGTGCCAGTAGCGGCCTTACCATTAACGCCGGTTGAACCTGCGATGACGCTGGTGTTGACCGCGTTGGTGATCGTGACGTCTTTCGCGTTACCGATAACCAAATTGCCCGCAAGGTTGTTACCGGCATTATTGAGGGTAACGTTGCCAGGATTGAAGATCGAGTTCGCTGCAAAAACGGAGTTTCCACCGAATTGCGTGACGAAGCCGGCGTTCACTGCGCCAGTGCCAATCTTCAAAGCACCCGTGTTAACGATGTCGGAGGACAAGCTGCGAGCGTCCAACGAACCAGCGGTGATCGTGCCGAGATTCAGAGTTTGATTCTCGTAGACGCTGAGGATACCGGACCCGATATCGCCATTGATCTGACCGTAGGTGTAGTTGGCGGCATTACCGAAGATATTGCTACCCAAGGTGACGTTGTTGTTGTTCAAGGTCGTAACAGACACATTACCGAAGATCGCGACTGCGTTGGCGTTCGTCGTGATCGCTCCGGTGTTGGCAGCGTTAGTCATCTTGAGCGTCAGCGTCGAACCAAACCGAAGCGTGTCGGTGGAGGCAGCGCCGATCATGATGTCGGCGGCGGCTCCAGCCGCGCCGGACGTGATGGTGACGGGCGCAGTCGTGCTCGTGGCAGTGCCAAGCGTAATGGCATTGGCATCGGTGAGGCTGAAGCCACCAGTGCTGCTGGCTCCGCCAAGCAAGGTAACGTTACCAAAATCGTTGGTCGCCGTGTTCAGCGAAATGTCGCCGGCCGCATTCAGCGTGGTCTTCGAAGTGGAAGTGATCGCCGCAGACTGAGTGATCGAACCACCGGTCGACGTAACAACCAGGGTGGGAACGGTGATCGTGTTGGCGGCATTGTTCGCGCCGAGGTTGATGCTGCCGCCGCTGGTGATGGTGAAGTTTGCCGACGTGGCCGACTTAACAATCGTTCCGTTCGTCGTCACCGAACCAGAGAGGGAAGGAGCGGAGAGCGTAGCTGCGGCGGTGCCGGACGAGATCGCACCCGTGGAGAGACTACCGGTCGAAGCGGTGAGGGTGAGACCCGAATTTCCGATCGAGACGGCAGCGACAGTGACAGAACCACCAGAAATCGAAACCGTGTTGCCAGCGGTGATCGCACCGGTGGAAACGGATCCGTTGGCGGCCGTCAGCGTCAAGGTCTGGGAGCTGATGGTCGTCGTCGTGATGCTACCCGCGGTCGCCGTAGCCGTGAGGCTGCTGGCTGCGCTGATCGCACCTAGGCTCAGATTACCAGTGCTAGACGTGACAGTCATGTTGGTGTTTTGACCAGCATTTGAACGGGTTGTGATGCCACCAAGGGTGATATCGCCCGAAGCGGTGATGCTGCCAGCGCCACCGACGCCATCGGTCGTGGTTCCTGAAGTAGCCAAGCCAGTCACGGAGATCGTGCCAGCGGGGGCAGCAAGCGTGAGCGTGCTGGTCGTGAGCGCGGGCGTAACGGCAAGTTTACCACCGCTGCTCGTGAGCGAGATGGAACGAGAATTCGAGATGGTTCCGGCTCCGGCTCCTGCCGGGCCAGCAAGAACGGTGAGGTCACCAGACGTCGAGACGGTGAGCGTGCTCGCCGAACTGATGTTGCTGAAGGTAAGATTACCAGAACCCGTGATGGTGACACCGCGAGCAATGACGTCGATATTACCACCCGCCGTAACCGTGCCGGCTGCGGCAAGGTCGTTACCGGTGCCAATTTGGACGGTAAGCGTTCCGGCTGCATTGGTAGCACCCAGAGCGAGACCGCTGGTCTCAATGATCGAGATATTGTTACCACTCGAGCCAACAGTGAGGAAGTTGGTGTTTCCGAGGGTGATGTTGCCTGCGCTGGTGCCGGTTCCGGCATTGAGCGTGACGACCGTTCCGGTTTGGCTGGCGTTGAAAAGACCTTCGCCGATTTGGCGAATGTTGCCGTTCGTCGCGCCAGTCGTGTTGATCGAGACCATCGCCGGCGTGGTGGCGGCGAGTGTAGGAGATACGGCCAAGGAAGTGGGAGCAACCAAGCTCACCGTCGGATTGGATGTATACCCGGTTCCGGCGTTGGTGATCGTGATTCCCGTAACAACGCCATTGGTCAGCACTGCTGTGGCAGTGGCTCCGGTGCCGCCGCCGCCGGAGAACGAAACCGCCGGGGGAGTAGTGCCGTAGGTGGAACCACCAAGCACTGGAGTAACAGCTGTGAGAGAGCCACCTGCCTGCGTAGCGGTCGCAGTTGCGCGAATGCCGCCAGCCAAGCTAACGCTACCACCGTTGGTGGTGATGTTGAGGCCGCCGCCCTGCGCCGTAGCGCCGACGGGGTTAATGCTCACTTGGCCCGTGGAACCAAAGGAAACGTTCACGCCAGTGGTGGCAGCATCTGCTACAGGGTTCGCACCGGTGAGGGGGAACGCCGTGGGCCCGGAGGCACGCACGTAGAGATTGCCGAAGAACTTACCACCTTGGACGTTCACCGCATTGCCGGCGAGGTAGATGTTATTGCCCGGTCCAACCGCTTGGATCGTGGCGACATCGGTGCCGCTGGTCGTGCCAGTGCCCTCGACGATAACATTGCTCGTCGAAGATCCAGCGAAGCTCAGCGATCCATTGATGCTGAAAAAGCCGCTCGGCTCGGCCACAGTGCTGGCATAGAAGCCGCCCGTGTTAATCTGAGCCGTCTTGCTGATAACAATACCAGCGGGATTCAGCACGTAAACGTTACCGTTAGAAATGAGACTGCCACTGATCGTGGACGCCACATTGCCGGAAACACTATTCAGCACCGAAGAGGTTGCCGACGGAAGGAAGTAATTGATGACATCACCGGCAGCAATGGCGCTGCCACCAGAGCCGAAAGCCTGCCACGTGAGGATAGCCTTGTCGGGAGCCGTGACGTTCAGCGTAGTTCCGACGACTTGCGTCGTGACACCAGAGGATGTCGTGAGGTTAGTCGACGCGACGTCGGGCAACGCCCAGAGGGGAGCGGGCAACGTGGCCAGCGGACCCGCAATGAGGGCGGTCAAGAGCAACTTCCGCAGAGAGAAGTTGTTGTTCAGTTTATTATTCATGGGTTGAGACTAGTGTTGTTGAACGAATACGAGATTACGCCATTCCACGGTCAAGAAGTGAAAGCACACAGGTGTTGGCAAGCACAAACTCCGGCAGCGGAATCCCTTGACCCTAGAGGACGAGGAGTTCGGTTGCCTTTGCTGTATGCTTGATTCGGTCCGGTGGACATCACTTTGATCGCGCCCAATCTGCATGTTGCGTGCCACGAACAACAATATTCAGCATCAATTTGAATCACAATTATTTATGCGACTTTTGAATGACTAAAAGCCAATCGTTCCCGCGCCAGATTTCACATTTACTCCTTAGATCTGAGGAAAATTCACCAAAATAGGTCGACCGACAATTAGATATTCTTCGGTTTCATGGCGACGCTTGTTCGAAAAGAGGAAACAGGGCCGCGCCCAAGAACCGAGGCCCGTTGACGTCGATTGACCAAAGGTTGCCTCTCTGAGGCGACGGTGGCTCGGACGCGATCTGGTATTTCGCCACCGGATCAAACAACCCACAAACTCATGCTTTTTTCCGAAGACTTTAGTTCCCCCCCTGTAATGTCATGACGTAACCGAGAATCACACTTCATTCAGCCGGGTCAGCGGCCAACGTTCCACGATCAACTTGTAAACTAGTTGGAACCCAATCATGCCTCCAACCCTCTGACTTCCGTCATGCCAATTCGATTCCTATTCATTTTCGGGCTATTTCTGTCCGGCGTTGCAGTCTGCATCTCGGCCGATGCAAATCCACCGGTGTTTCGGTTGGCCAAACTGATCATCGCTGACAGCGAGAGCAAGGCGGCTAATCTGCCAAAAGACAGCGGAGGCGACAATACTGTGTTTGTGGATGGGGTGCCGGTGCTTGCCGGGGAGAGCTTCCATCGGGCGATGGCTCCATTTTTTGGGAAACCGATTTCCGGTGAGCTATTAAATGAAATTGCCAACGCAATAGCCGCCTACTCGAGGGCTAATGATCGCTTGATCATTAAGGTAACCCCTCCCAACCAAGATATTTCCGCCGGAGTTTTCCGCCTAGCGGTTGTGGTCGGGCGCTACAACGAACTTCAATTCAAAGGGAATCGCTGGTTCAGCAGCAAACTGCTTGAAGAGAAACTCGGCATCCATCCGGGCGACGAGGTCCGGATTTCCACGCTTGAAGAGGGGGTAAAATGGGCAAACGCCAATCCGTTTAGGCAGGTTAAAGTCTTGATCAATGATCTCGCCCATCTCCCTGGAAAAGCCGACCTCATCATCGGCGTCGAAGAGCGCATCCCTCTCCGTTTCACGGCATCCTACGACAACAGCGGCAACACCATTCTGGGAGACAACCATTACACCGGCGCACTTCAATTTGGCAACCTCTGGGGCCGCGACCACCAGGGATCTTACCAATACACCACCACGGATCAGCGCAAACTGTTCCAAAGCCACTCAGTGGACTACCACATCCCACTTCCGTGGCGCCACTATGTGCATATGAATGCCGGCTACCTCGTCGTGAAGCCAACGTTTGGTGCCGGCGGAGCCTTCACCCAAACTGGTAAAAATATTGTCGCCAACGTGCGCTACAGCGTGCCTCTCCGCGGCGGCGAAAGCCCGATCGAGTTTTCAGCCGGCATCGATTTCAAGCAGGGCGACAACAACCTCGCCTACGGTGGCACCACCCTCCTGAACAACACCACCGACACGTTTCAACTTACCACCGCTCTTTCGATGGTGCGCCGCGACCGCCGCGGCGCTTGGCTTTTTGGCCTCAACGTCGATGCCAGCCCCGGTAACGTAAACTCCCGAAATACCGACGCCGCGTTCTCAAGCTCACGCTACAACACCAAGGCCCGCTACGCGACCGGCACCCTGTCGGTGCAACGGATGCTCAACCTTGAGCGCGACTGGAGCCTTTTTTCTCGGGCCATCGCCAAAGTCGCTACCGCCAACGTTCCCGGCAGTGAACAACTCTCAATCGGCGGTTCATCGACTGTGCGCGGCTTCGACGAACGTATCTATACCGGCGACCAGGGCTTCGTTTTCAGCAACGATCTGCAAACACCGGCCTTCCGGAAATCCTTGCCGTTCCTCGGAAAAAATCGTGCCCCGCTCGAAACCCGTTTCGTCGCCTTCTACGACGCAGCCCAAGTCTTCTACAAAAATCGCGACCCTAACGACGCCCGCTTCACCCCATTGGCCAGCACCGGCCTCGGTGTCCGCATTACACTTCCCGTCAACTTCACGTTGAGCGCCGACTACGGCTGGCAGATCACTCATCTTGCTTACGACACTCCACAGCATTCGCGCGGCCACATAAAAGTCGTGCTCGCATTTTAGTTTTCGGCCCGGCACAGCCTGCCTGTGCGCATACACTTGGGGCATCATTTTTACGGCGCCGGCAACCTTGGCGACGACTTCATGCTCGCCGGATTCCTCTCGGCCATGCGCACCCTGGCGCCGTCTGCGACCTTCACGTGTTGCGTGCCATTTGCGCTCGATCCACTTCGCCAGCGTTTCCCCTCCATCACGTGGTTACCTTGTGACGAACCCACCCGCACCGGCTGCGTCGCCGCGTGCGACGTCTGGCTCGGCCTCGGCGGTTCCCCTTTTCAACATTCACTTTCCCGGTGGTTCATTGACCACCTGCTGTCCGAGGCTGCCCTGTGTCAGCGCTCCGGCAAACCGATGTTTTTCCTCGGTATCGGCATCCAAACCGCCACCGAGCTCGCCAATCCCGATGTGCGCCACATCTGCTCGCATGCGTCCGCGATCTGGACGCGCGACCCGGCTTCGGCCGAGCGTCTGGCAACCGTCGCCTCCACTCTGCCCGTTGCCTGCGCCGCGGATCTCGCGCACGTATTTTTTCGCGAAACCCCGCCACCGCCCCCTCACCCCGGACGGCTGACTCTCGTCGCCAACTTCGACTATGGCGCGTGGCCCGGCCAAGCCGCCCTGCTCCGCGCCGTCCAACTCCCCTCCCCCAGTTTCGCGCCGTCCGAGTATGTCTGGTTGTCCCAGGAATCCCGCGAACTCCCGGGTGCCGAGCGCGCCCTCCACGCCGCTCTGCCGCCCAACGAGCGCTCCCGCTGGCAACTCATCGTCCCCGACGAGCCGGCCTCCTCCGCGGCGCCATTCCCACTCCTATCCGCCCCCTCCCTCGCCATTGGCCCCTCCACCACATCTGACACATCCCCCGACGCCATCCCAGACGGCACACTTAAGTCCGTATTCGCCCGCTGGCCCAGCGGTGAGTGGCTCGTCACCGCTCGCTTCCACGCCGCACTCGCCGGCGCGTGGTCGGGTTCGAAAATCGTGATTCTCTCTACCAACGAGAAACTCCGCGCCGCCGCCCGCGAACTTGCCTGCCCCGTCCTCGCACCCGATGCCGACGAAGCGACCGCGCTCGCCGCCCTGCAATCCGCCTCCGCCCCCTCCTTGTCCTCCGCGCTCCCCGCATCTCTCTTTCCCGCCCCTCTACCCCACGCCTTCCCTGCCACTTCGTCGCCAGGCCGGCCCCCCGTCGCGCCTTCCCTCCTCGCCGCCGCCGATCAAGCCTACGCTGCCTGCGCCGCCTTCGTCCGCGCCGCGCAAAGTTCCCTGCCGCGTTCGCTGCTCACCTCCGCTGTTGCACCCGCGCAACCGACACCGTAGCTCGTCCCTCCGCCCGCATGTCCGCCCTCGCGCTCTCCTTCGCCTTCTTCCTCTTTCTGACCGTTCTCGGTCGTGCCACCCTCGCTCTCTGCCACTGGCGCGGCGGCGTGTTGCGCGCTTGGCTCCTCGCGCCTGCCGCAGGGCTCGCGACCGCCGTGCTCACCATCATGGTGCTGAACCAAGCGGATCTCCCCGTCCGCGCCTTCGCTTGGCCCATGACCGTCGGTCTCACCCTGTTCACCGGTGCCATCTTCTTCTGGCAACGCCGCCACATCGCATTCCCCGTCCGCGCGCTTGCGCCCTATTTCGCCATCGCCCTCTTCGCCCTCCTCTGGACCGGTTGGCCCGCCCTGCGGTTTGGCTTTGGCTGGCTGAGCTACGTCAACGACGACTTCGTCAACTACTGCTTCGCCGCCGAGCGTTTCAAAGACTTCGGTTTCTGGCGCGTGCCGACGACCGAGGAACTCGCCGGCCGCGATTGGTCGCAATACTACTGGTTCATGCACGTGCCCGGCCTCATGCGCTTCGGCAGCGAACACGTGCTCGCGTGGATCAGCGCCCTCACCGGCGTAAAGTCCCTCGGCATCTTCATGCCGGTGATCATCGGCTTCGGACTCGTGCAACTCTTCGCCGCCGCCGCTCTCACGCTTCATCACGGCCGCTGGCGCCGTCGCGCACTCCTCGGCACCGCCATCCTGGCCGCCAGCCCGCTCTTCATGCTGGGCATGCTCTACCAACTCATCGCCCAAGTCGGCGGTATCGCCCTTCTGCTCGCGTCGACCGCGATCCTCACCTCTCGTCTGCCCTCTACCCGCCGCCGCCTGCTTCCCCACGTCGCGGTCCTCTCGATCATCGGCGCCGCCCTCGCCGTGTTTTATCCGGAAGTTACCGCCTTCGCCGTGCTCACCGCCGTCTTGGTCGGCGCCATCGAATGGCTCCGCCACCGCGCCTTCCCCACCCCGCGCCTCGGCCTCGTGATGTATGGCATCGTCGGAGTCATCATCCTGCTTCGCCACAACATCCTCTCCTACCTCTTCACCATTCTCTACCAATTCGGCTCTGGCTTCCGCACCGTCGATCTCTCGCTCTCGCTCTTCCCGTATTTCCTGATCCCGACCGGCCTCGCCAACCTCTTCGGCTTCATGCCGCTCGCGATCACGTTCGGCGAGCCGTTCGCGTCGATCACCATCGTGGCCGGTTTCATCTGTCTCATCGCGGCGATCACCTTTTCTCTCCGCGAAACCCTTTTTCGCGCCACCCCCGCCCCGGTCACCGCGCTCTTGCTCGTCCTCCTTCTCGTCTGCGTAAAACTCTACACCGGCGGCAACGACTTCGGCCTCTACAAAGCCGCCATGTTCATGCAGCCCGCGCTCGCCGCCGCCCTCGCCACCGCGCTCTTGTGCCTGCCGCGCGCCCGCTGGTCGGCCCCGACACTCGTCGTCCTCCTCGCCCTCGCCTGCGCGCCCACCGCACTCTATTATACCCGCGTCTCCCAAGGCGAAAAGGCCGGCGGCATCACCGAAGCCAAGCTCGCCTCGATCCTCGGCACCCAGCCACCCGCCACGCCCGCGCACACACGCCTGCTCTGCGACATCTCGAATCTCGTCGCCGCCAAACTCGCCGCCGTCGAATTCCGCGGCACCGACCTCCGTTTCCTCTCGCGCGACTACTACCAACAGATCGCCCCGATCGAGTTCGAACGTCTCGGCGACGAACTCGTCAGCCTCCACCCGCATTTCGACGACCTCGCCCGCACCCGCGCCATCCTCGCCAAACGCGACGCCGATTCGATCCTCACGCCCACGCTCTTCGGCACGGGCTTCCGCGCGCCCAATCTCGCCTTCGCAAAAAACGACCCCGGCGACGCCTACCTCTTCCTCAGCGAGCAACTCGGCCTCTTTAACAAACTCCGCCTCGCCGACGCCTCCGCCGCGCCCACCGCGTATTTCAAAATCCTCCCGGCCGCCTCCGCCGCCAACACCGCGTCGCACACGCGCACCGCCTCCAACCATCTCGTCTTCGTCCACTCCAACCGCGGCAACCACTACTACCTCGGCGACCGCCACCGCATCGCGATGTATCAGCAAGAGGCGGACCCGCACACCCCCGACCACGACATCACCGGCATCGGCCGTTTCCTCCTCATCCGCGTCGAGCAGCCCACCGACGAGATTTACCTCCGCGTCGCCCTTTCCAAAACGTTCATGGGCGCCAACCACACCTCGTGGACGCCCCCGCGCAACCGCATCCTCGCCCCCGGCGAAGCCCCGCGCGTCCTCGCGCAAACCGACGTCCCCCTCAACTTCGTCGGCAACGGCGCCGTCAACCGCATCATCGGCCCCATCCGCCCCGTCTGGCAGGACAGCGCCGCCTACGTCGCCATCGACCTCGCTGAACAGCCCGTCCAATTCCTCGAGAAACGCCGCGGCCTGCAGGCCCTCTACAACACCCGCATCCCCCTCGATTCCCGCCTCCTCGTCGCCTACGGCCGCGACATCTCCGCGCTCTCCCCCGCCCAAGTCGCCGCGCTGCCCCGCCCCACGCGCGTCGCCAAATTCCCCTCCGACATCGTCCTCGCCCGCGGCCTCGAATTCTCCGGCATCTACGAAGACGGTTGGCTCTCGCCCCACTCGGAATTCGTCCTCGGCTCCACCGCCGCTGCCGCCGCGTCTTCCGCCTCTCCTTCGGCCGCTCCCACCGCCGGCGCCCTCCGCCTCCGTGGCTACGTCCCCGAACTCCCCGAGATGCCCCTCGGCCGCGGCACCTTCAAAATCTCCGTCAACGGCCAGCACTTCGAACTCCCTGCCGCGACCGGCACGTTTGACTGGCTGCTGCCCTTGGCCAACTCCTCCGACCCCACGCGCCTCGCGATCGTCCCCTCCGCCTCCGCCCTGCTGCCCAACGGCGACAACCGCCCCGTCGGCGCCAAACTCGATCTCCTCGAAGTCCTCCCCGCGCTCCCCGGCCGCACCTTCGATTTCGGCACCGCCGGCAGCGTCCGCCTCGCCGCCGCCGGTATCGACCAAGACGGTTGGATGTCCCGCGACGCCGTGATCCATTTCCCCGCGAGCGACACCGCTACCGACGCCACCCTCCGCATCGAAAATCCCGACTGGTCCGGCGCCCCCACCACCACGCTCTCCACGCAGGCCGGCGCCGATCCCGCCGTCGCGCATCGCCTCGCCGCCGGCGCCTACGCCAACCTCCGCGTCCGTATCCCCGCTTCCGTTACGCCGCGCACCGTGCGCCTCTCCGCTCCGGCCGATTTCCCGCTTCCCGCGCCCGACACCCGCCGCCGCACCGGCCGCCTGCTCCAAGTCGAACTCGCCCCCGCTGCTCCATGACCGCGCCCGTGGCCCGCCCAGCGCCGCGCACCGCGCTCCTCCTCAAACTCGACACGCTCGGCGACCTCGTCCTCTTCGCCCCTACCGTGCGCACTCTCCGCGCCGCGTGGCCCGCCACTCGCCTCTGCGTCCTCATCCGCCCCGCTTATCTCGATCTCGCCGTCCTCCTCGCCCCCGGCCCGGAGTATCTCACCACGACCCTCGACCCGTTCGGCCAAGGCCCCGCCGCCGCCCCCGCCGAACTCGCCCGTCTCCGAAATCTCGTTACGTCCCTCGCCCCCGACCTCGTCGTCGCCGCCACCTCCCGCCGCAACTGGCTCGAGGTTGCCCTCGCCGCCGCCTCCGCTCCCGCCACCCGCCGCGTCGCGCTCGGCGCCGACACCGCCGACGAACATTTCTCCACCCAACTACGCGTCACCCTCGGCCTCGATGCCGCCGCCGTTTTCAGCGAACAGCTCCCGTCCCGCCCGACGACCCCGACGCCACCCGCAACCGCCGCCTCGCCGCCCACCTCACCGGCCGCGCCTTCTCCGCCTCGTCCGTTTCACCCGAGGCCCCCGCAACCGTCGCGTTCCCTCCCGCTGTTTCTCAAAACGCCCGCGACCTCCTCGCCTCCCTCGACCTCGCCCCTGGACGCTACGTGGTCTGCGCCGCCGCCGGCTTCGCCAACGTCCACCTTAAAACCTGGCCCGCCGAGCGCTTCGCCGCCGCCATCCGCCATCTGCACGAGCGTCACGGCCTCCGCACGCTCCTCATCGGCCAAGAATCCGAACGCCCCCACCTCGCCGCCCTCCTCGCCTCCCTCTCTCCCCCTCTCCCCCTCTCCCCCTCTTCCGCCCCCCCCGCCCCCGCCGCCCTCTGGCTCGGCCGCGAAAATTCCCTCCCTACCCTCGCCGCCCTCGTCGCCGACGCCTCGCTTTATCTCGGCAACGACACCGGCGCCATGCACCTCGCCGCCGCCCTCGATATCCCCGTCGTCGCCCTGTTCGGCGGCGGCACGTGGCCGCGTTTTGTGCCTACCGCCCGCCGCGGTCTCGCTCTCGTGCAACCGCTCCCCTGCTTCGGCTGCGGCTGGGACTGCGCTTTCTCTGCAACCGAGGCCCTGTGCCTCACCGGCATCAGCGCCGCGGATACGGTCGCCGCCCTCGACCGCCACCTCGCCGCCCCCGACGCCCCTTTCGCCGTCCACTCTCTCCCCCTCTCTCCGTCCCTCCCTCCCTCCTTCTTCATCTCCGCCGCCTCCGCCCGTTACCGCGCACTCCGCGCCGAACACCTCGCGCGCCAACACAAACTCGAACAGCTCACCGCCCTCGACCGCGAAAAAGACGAAGCCATCCTCGAAAAAGAAGCCGAGATCGACGCCCTCAAGGCCGCCGCCAACACCAAGGATTCCGAAATCGCCTCCCTCAAAACCGTCTGCGACGAACGCGAGCGCCTCATCATCGAGCAAGACGGCCACATCAAACATTTCCAACGCGCCGTCGCCGACCGCGACACCCAAGTCGCCGATCTTTCCGCCCGCCTCACCGCCGCCCACGACGACAAAGCCCGCTTCCAGCACGCCCTCGCCCAGCTCCCGCCCGACACCGCCAAAGCCGCCGAGACGCTCGCCAACCAGTCCGTCCACATCCGCAACATCGAGGCCCTCGTCTTCCTCCGCGACCGGGAAATCGCTTCACTCCGCGCCACCCTCGCCGAACGCGAAGCCTCGCTCGCCGCCTACGCGTCGCCCCACGCGTCCACCCACGCCGCCCTCGAACAAGCGAAACACTACGGCCGCCTCCTCGCCGAAAAAGAAGCTGTCCTCCAGTCGCTGAGCCGCGCCTGCGCCGAACGCGAAGCCGTCATCACGCGCCTCGCCGCCGAGAGCACCGACTCCACTTCGCTCCTCCATCGCCTCGCGCTCGCCGCCACCGCTTTTCTCCGCGAGAAACTCTGGCGCCCCTTCGACACGTGGCTCTTCCGCCGTGTTGTAGAAGAATACTGGATGCAGATCGGCGTCCTCCGCCATCACGCGCCCAAGCCCCTCGTCTGGGATCTGCTCCCGCCGCCCTCCCCGCCCACGCCGGATACCCCTGCCTTGCCGCAGATCGCGATCGTCACTCCGAGCTACGGTCAAGAAGCCTACGTCGAGCGCACGATGCTCAGCATCCTCGATCAGAACTACCCGCGCCTCCTCTACGCCGTGCAAGACGGCGGCTCCAAAGACGCCAGCCCCGCGATCATCGCCCGCCACGCCGCCCGCCTCCGCCACTGGGAATCCGTCCGCGACGCCGGCCAGGCCGACGCCATTCGCCGCGGCTTCACCCGCCTCACGCCCGAGCTCGGCCCCGACGATCTCATGGCCTGGCTTAATTCCGACGACCTCCTCGGCCCCGGCGTCCTCCGCTACGTCGCCGAATATTTCGCCGCGCACACCGACGTCGATGTCGTCTACGGCCACCGCATCATCATCGATGAAAACGATGGCGACGTCGGCCGCTGGATCATGCCGCGCCACGATCCCCACGTCCTTGAGTGGATCGACTACGTCCCGCAGGAAACGCTCTTCTGGCGCAAACGTGCCTGGGACCTCGCCGGCGGCATCGACCCCAGTTTTCAGTTCGCCCTCGATTGGGACCTCCTCGCCCGCTTCCACCAAGCCCGCTGCCGCATCGTCCGCCTCCCGTATTTCCTCGGCGCCTTCCGCGTCCACTCGGAGCAAAAAACCTCGCAAGCGATCCACACCACCGGCGCCGACGAAATGCGCCGCATCCGCACCCGCTTCCACGGCGAACGCGAAAACGACTTCGCCACCATCGACCGCTACGCCCGCCGCACCCGCTTCCGCGGCGCCCTCGTCGCCCGCCTCCTCGCCCTCGGCTTCCGCTGGTGATCCCCCGGGAGCGCGACCTCCCCCGGTCGCCCTTTCCTCCCCAATAGCGGTTTCCCTCCTCCCGCTTGTCTCCCTACCGCCACCCGTAGCCCGCGTCGTGCGCAGCGGGGCAGCCTGACTCCCGCCACCACCCTCCGCTCATCCTCCCACCAGCCTGTCCCCTTTCCCGCCGCCCATCCGAAAATTAGTGCTGATTAGTGCCCATTAGTGGTTCCTCCTAAATCCGTTTCTGTCCTCCGGCCTCTGTGCTTCCGTGCCTCTGTGGTTAATTCCGTCCCTCTCTCGTCCTCAGTCTCTCCTGTCCTCGTCTCACAGTCTCTCCGTCTTCCGTAATCCGCCTCTTCCGCCCTCCCATGCTCCTCAGCGTCGTCGTTCCCGTTTACAAAGAGGAAAAGAACATTCCCGAGTTCCTCCGCCGCATCCGCCCGATCCTCTCCGGCGTCACGGAAGACTACGAAATCATCTTCTCGCTCGATCCGTCCCCCGATCGCACCGAGGACGTCATCCTCGAGGCCCGCGCCGCCGACTCGCGCATTAAGCTCCTCCGTTTCTCCCGCCGCTTCGGCCAACCCATGGCCACCCTCGCCGGCCTCGAATACTCCCGCGGCGAAGCCGTCGTCGCCATGGACGTCGATCTCCAAGACCCGCCCGAGCTCCTTCACGAGATGGTCGCCAAGTGGCGCGAGGGCTACGATGTCGTCCTTCCCCAACGCCGCGCCCGCACCGGCGAACCGTGGATCAAAAAAGTCGTCGCCGCCACCGGCTACAAAGTGATCAACAAAATCGCCGACGTAAAAATCCCGCCCAACACTGGCGATTTCCGCCTCATGGCCCGCCGCGTCGTCGTCGAAGTCGTGAAACTCAAGGAGTCCCACGGCTTCCTCCGCGGCATGGTCGCCGTCGTCGGTTTCAAGCAAGCCATCATCCCCTTCGACCGCCCGGCCCGCTTCGCCGGCGAAACCAACTACAACCGTTTCTTCGGCTCCCTCCGCATCGGCTTCAACGGCATCTTTTGCTTCTCCACCTACGCACTCACCCTGAGCACGATGTTCGGTTTTATCATCGCCGGCTGCTCGTTTTTGCTGATGGCGATTTATCTCTTCTACAAACTCATGGGCTGGGAAATCGTCTGGGGAAACCCCACGCTGGTCATCCTCATCTCCTTCCTCGGCGGCATCCAATTGATCAGCGTCGGCATCCTCGGCGAATACATCGGCCGCATCTACGAAGAGGTCCGCAGCCGCCCCAAGTTTATCGTCGACCGCGCCGAAGGTTTCACCCGGTAGTCGCGCCATCGGTCCATGCAACCGCCCGATAGCCGAAATGTGGGAGGGGCTTTATGCCCCGACAGCGCGCGGCCCTCGCGCGCCCCTCGCCGATGAACCGCCTCCTCCCGTGGTGCGCCGGCCTCGCCACGCTGCTGCTCCTGATCGTCGTCTGCTTCTGGGATTATTACCCGCCCATCGCCGGACCGCAGCGGCTCACCGTTTCCTTTCCGTCGCCGCTCCCCGTCGGCACGAGTGACCCGCTCGTCATCACCGGAGCCCCCGGCGCCGCCGACTTTTTTTTCGTCCGCTACCTCGACGCCCGCACCATCTCGCTCGCCTACGATAGCTGGGGCCACGGCGGTCCCGCCTCCCCGCCCCTCGCCGTCACGCCCGGCGCGCGCCACGTCCTGGAAATTCAACTACCCTCCCTCGCCGCCCTGCCCCGCTCCCTCGATCCGCCCACCGATCGTCTGCGCGTCAGCCTCGATGGCGCCGTCGTCCTCGATGCCTCCGTCGCGTTCCACCCGCGCCGTCCGCTCCGCGCATTTTTCGCCCGCAACCCCTTCGGCGGCACCTCCTGCGGCCCGGAATTCCGCGGCCAAATGCTCCACGCCGACGGCCGCGCCCTCGCCGGCGACGCCCGCACTTATTTCACCCAACCCGACCGCTTCCGCGCCTGGCTCTGGTTCGGTCGCTGGCAACTCCTCACCGCCGTCCTCCTCGCCGCCGCCGTCACCTGGTCCCTTCGTGGCACGGGCGTCCCGCCCGTGAGTCCTCGCCCGCGTGGCACGGGCGTCCCGCCCGTGTCCTCCCCCTCTTTCCTTCCCTCCCTCTCTCCCTCTCAACTCCGTCCCCACCGCGCCTTCCTCGCCACCGCCGCCCTCTGCTCGCTCGCCTTCGCCGCGTTGCTCACCAACGGCACCTTTCGCCTCATCGCGCCCGAGGCCTTCACCGACTTCTACGACTTCCAAGCCCTCAGCCTCCTCCAAGGCCGCCTCGATGTCCCCGAGGGCTCACTGCAAGGCGAAGCCTTTGTCTACGCCGGCAAAGTCTACGGCTACTTCGGACTCACACCCGCCCTACTGCGTCTCCCATTCGTCATCTTCGGCCTCGCCTTCGGCGAACTCAGCCGGGCCGCCCTGCTCGTTTACTACGCCGCCACCCTCGTCGGCGCCTACCTCGTCCTCCTGCACGCCACGCGCCTCCTCCGCCCCGCCCAACCGCGACCCGCCACGTGGCAAACCATCCTCTTCACGCTCCACGTCGGCCTCGGCAGCACCGTGTTTTTCCTCGGTAGCCGCGCCTACATTTATCACGAGGCCATCCTCTGCGGCATCGTTTTCGCTCTCTTCTCCAGTGTGTGCTCGCTCCGCTATCTCCAAGCTCCTGCCAGCCGCTGGTGGCTCGGCGCCCTCGCCCTCGGCCTCCTCTCCGTCCACGCCCGCCCCCCCACCGGCCTCTTCGCCCTCACCGTCCTCGGGTGCGTCGCCGCCACCCACCTCATCCGCCTCTCCCTCTCCCCCTCTCCCCGTCTCTCCCTCTCCCCTGCTCCGCTCCGCCCCCTCGCCATCGGCGCCCTCTCCGTCCTCGGCGTCCTCAGTTTCAACGCCCTCAGTTACGCCAAATTTCGCACCATCGAGGGCTGCCCGCTTCGTCTCAACGTCCAATACTCCCCCGCGCGCCTCGCGAAAATCGACTCAAAGCAATTCCACCTCGGCAACATCCCCTACGGCGTCAGCGCCTACCTCCTGCGCACGACCTTCGAGTTTTCGCCGCACTTCCCGTGGATCTATCTCGGTCCCATTATCCCGACCGCCGATTTCCCTTCGGCGAAAATGGACCTCCCCGACCGCACCGCCGCGCTCCCTTACGGCATGACCGGCCTTTTCGCCCTCGCCACCGTCGGCTGCGCGTGGGCCTGTCGCCGCCACCCCGCCGCCCGCGCTCCCGTGCTCGTGCTCTGGGCGTCTTCCGTGCCGCTTTCGCTCGCGATGTTCGCCGCCATCGCCACCGCCCAGCGCTACACCGGCGATTGGGTGCCGTTCCTCGTCTGCGCCGCCGCCTTCGGTCTCGCCGCCCCCGCCTGGTCGCGCCTCGCCACCGCCGCCCTCGCCGTCGCCACGCTCTGGTCGTGTCTGCTCACACTCGCCATGGCGCTCCACTATCAGGGCGACACCGTCTGGGGCGTCGACGATTCCGTTAAACAAAACTACCGCGACCTCCGCACCCGCATCGACCGCGTGTTCCTCGCGCCCCCGCCGCCGACTCCATGAGCGTCCTCTTCTCCCGCCGCTTGGCCCCGTGGTGGTGCGGTTTCGCCACCTTCGTCGCGCTCCTCGTGCTGCGCGTCGCGCCCATCTTTCCGCCGCTCCCGTCCGAACTCGCCCTCGAGGTAAAATTCCCCAGCGGCAACCCCGCCCGCACCGAGCCACTCATCTCCACCGGCGTCTTTGCCCAAGCCGATTTCCTCGTCGTCAACTACCTCGACCGCACCACCGCCACTTTCTCCTACGATTCCTGGGGCACCGGCGGCCCCACCTCCACCATCGTCACGTTCAAGCCCGGCGCTCGCCACTCGCTACATATCGCCATGCCGTCGATGGCCGCCTTGCCCGGCACGCCGCGCCCCGCCGCCGCCCCGCTGCGCCTCGTCTTCGACGGTCGCGAAATCCTCCGCGCCGAGGTCCCGTTCCACTCGCGCCCGCCCGCCCAGATTTTCTTCGGCATCAACCCCATCGGCGGCAACACCGCCGGCGCCTTCTTCCGCGGCGATCTCTTCGATTCCTCCCGCCGCGCCCTCCGCGGCGGCCCGTCCTCATATTTCCCCTACACCACCCGCCTCTCGCTCTGGTTCGCCCAACGCCCCGCCGATCTCCCCGTCATCGCCCTACTCGCCGTCGCCGCCGCCTGGCTCGCGCGGCGTCTCCTCGTCTATTTCTCCGGCCGTCGTCCTCGCCCCCTTTCCGCCGCTCCCGCGTCCGCCGACCTCCCACCCCTCCGCGCCCCGCACGTCACGTTCGGCGTCACTGCGTTCCTGTGCACACTCACCTTCGCGTGGGTGCTCACCGCCGGCACCTGGAAGATCTTTTTCCCCGATGAATTTGGAAACTTCTACGACTACCAAGCCCAGAGTTTCCTCGCCGGTCACCTCGACGTCCCCGCCGCCGCCCTCGGTGCCGAAGCCTTCGCCTTCGGAGGAAAACTCTACGGCTACTTCGGCCCCACGCCCGCCCTTCTGCGTCTCCCGTTCGGTTTCCTCGATCTCGGTTTCGGTCTCCTCACCCGCCCGTTTCTCATCGTCTATTTTTTCGCGTCCCTCGCCGCCGTCTACGCGCTCTACCTCCACGCCACGCGCCTCCTTTCGCCCACCTCACCGCAACCTTCCCGCACCGCCGTCGCGCTGCTGACCGTCGCCACGGGCCTCGGCACCACGCTCCTCTTTCTCGGCAGTCGTGCCTACATTTACCACGAGGCCAACCTCTGCGGCATCGCCTTCGCGCTTTGGAGCGCCTGGTGCTCGCTGCGCTGGCTCGCCGACGCCCCTTCGCGCGCCTGGCTCCCCGCACTCGCGCTCGCCCTCCTCGCCGTCCACGCCCGCCCGCCTGTCGGCCTCTTCGCCTTCACGCTCGTCGGCTGCGTCGCCGCCACCCACCTCCTGCGTCTCTCCCTCTCCCCCTCTCTCCGTCTCTCCCTCTCTCCGTCTTCCCTCCGCCCCTTTGCCATCGGCCTCCTCTCCATCCTCGGCGTCTTCAGCTTCAACGCCCTGAGCTACCTCAAATTCCGTTCCTTCGACGGCGCTCCGCTCAAATACCACGTCCAATACCACCCCGCGCGCCTCGCCGCCATCGACGGGAAAAATTTCCACGTATCCAACTTCCGTTACAACTTCGATGGCTACGTCTGGCGCGCCAATTTCCTCCTCCGTCCGACCTTCCCCTATTTCTACGCCGACGGCCGCAATCCCAACGACTACCCCGGCGCCAAGATCGACCTCGCCGAGCCCACTGTCGCCCTGCCCTACGCGATGCCCGCCGTCGTCTTCCTCGCGCTCCTCGGCGGCGTCCTCGTCTTCGCTCGCCGCCTGCCGCTGCATCTGCCTTTCGCGCTCGTCGCCCTCGCCGCGCTGCCGATGTCCCTCGCGCTCTTTTTTGCGATCGCGATTTCCCACCGCTACACCGCCGACTTCTGCCCACCGCTCCTGCTCCTCGCGACCTTCGGCCTCGCTGCCGTTTCTCATCTCGCCCCCGCCCTCCGCCGCACGCTGCTCGCCGCGCTCGCCGTCCTCGTCCTCCTCTCCGTCGGCATCAATCTCGCCATTACCCTGCACTATCAGGCCGAGCTCGTTTGGGGCGTGCCAGACGGCGTAAAAGCCCGCTATCTCGCCCTTCGCAAAACCGCCGACACTTTTTTTGGCCTCCCACCACATGACCGCTGATCGCAAACCGCGCGCCCTCATCTTCATCGTCGCCTACTACGCCGAGTCCACGATCATGGAGGTCCTCCGCCGTATCCCGGCGCTCGCCGACTACGAGGTCGAGGTCCTCATCATCGACGATTCCTCCGGCGACTCCACCTACGCCCTCGCCGACGAACTCCGCCGCCTCGGCACGTATCGCCACAAGCTCACCGTCCTCACGAATCCCGTGAACCAGGGCTACGGCGGCAACCAAAAGCTCGGTTATCACTACGCGATCGAGCAGGGCTTCGACTACGTCGCCCTCCTGCACGGCGACGCCCAATACGCCCCCGAGATGCTCCCCGATCTCTTCGCGCCGCTGCGCAACGGCACCGCCGACGTCGTCCTCGGCTCCCGCATGTTGACGCCCGGCGGCGCCCGCAAAGGCGGTATGCCGTTCTACAAACTCGTCGGAAACAAAATCCTCACCGCCTACCAAAATCTCGTTCTCCGCTCGTCACTCGCCGAATTTCACACCGGCTACAAAGCCTACACGACCGCCTCGCTCCGCCGCATCCCGTTCGAACTCAACTCGAACGTTTTCCACTTCGATACCGAGATCATCATCCAGTTTCTCCGTTCCCGCGCGCGCATCACCGAGGTCCCGATCCCGACCCACTACGGCAACGAGATCTGCCGCGTCGACGGCATCCGCTACGCCATGGACGTCGTCAACGCCTCCACCGTCGCGCTCCTCCAGGACTACGGCCTCGTTTACCGCCGCAACTTCGACATCCAGTCCGTCCACGACGACAACAAGCACTACCTCCCCAAGACAACCTTCGCTTCCACGCACTCGTCCGCCCTCGCCGAGATGCCCGCCGGCGCCACTGTCATGGACATCGGCTGCGGCCCCGGCCACCTCTGCGCCCCGCTCCACCACATCGAATGCCGCGTCATCGGCGTCGACCAATTCCGCCCCGATGACACCTCCGCCTTCGACGAATTTCACGTCACCGATCTCAACACGAATCCCTTCCCGCGCCCCCTCGACGACGTGCAGGTCATCCTCCTTCTCGACATCATCGAGCACCTCACTTCGCCCGAAAAATTCTGCGACGAACTCCGCCGCCGCACCCAGTCAAACCTCTCCGTGAAGATCATCATCTCCACCGGCAACATCGGCTTCATCGTCACGCGGCTCATGCTCTTCCTCGGCCAGTTCAACTACAACAAACGCGGCATCCTCGACCTCACCCACACCCGCCTGTTCACCTTCTCCTCGCTCCGCCGCCTCCTCAAAGAGCAGGGCTTCGTGATCGAGCAAGAGCAGGGCATCCCCGCCCCCGTCCCGCTCGTCGTGAAGAGCCCCGGCTGGCAGAATTTCCTGATGGGTCTGCAAAGTTTCCTCATCAAAATTTCCCGCGGCCTCTTCGCATATCAGATGTTTATGGTCATCCGCCCGCTCCCCACCATCGAGAAACTTATGGCCGACGCCCACCGCCACTCCGCCGCGAAATCCGCCACCGCCGAACCCTTCCCCGCCGCTCGCGTCTGATTTTTCGCGCTTCGCCGATGAGGTGAAGCACGCACATCCTCGCTCCGCCCTCAGCCAAATCAATCAGCGCAGATTAGCGGTTCCACCCTCCGCCCGACCGGCGGTTTCCCCACCGCCGCACCGCGCTTCGCACTTCGCCCTCCCCGTGAACCGCGGCCCGCTCCTTCCCCGCCTCCTCGCCGCCCTCGCGCTCTGCCTCGCCCTCTCCGCGCTCTGCCTGCGCAACTACTATCCGCCCCTCCCCACCCCGCTCACCGTCGACCTCGTCCTCGACCGCGGCACCGCCGGCCAAGCCGAACCGCTCATCGTTTCCGGCCGCCCGCTCTTCGGCGATTTCCTCTTCGTCAGCTACGTCGACGAAACCCACATCGTATTCGGCTACGATAGCTGGGGCCACCCCGGCCACCTCTCGCCAACTCCCGTCGCGATCACGCCCGGCCAACCCCTCCGCCTCCGCATCACCGTGCCCGCGCTCGACCAAGTGCGCGGCCACTTCACCGATCCGCCCGGGACCATCCGCGTCGACGCCAACGGCACCACGGTCCTCGACATCCGCGACCACTACTTCATCCGCCAACCGCGCGAACTCTACCTCGCTTCCAACCCCCTCGGCGGCAGCGCCTGCGATCCGGTCCTCCGCGGCCGCCTCCTCGCCCCCGACGGACGCGAGCTCCGCGGCGACCCCGCCCAATTCTACTCTCTCCGCGACCGTGCCCTCGGTTGGCTCACCCATAGCCGCCAAAAATACGCCGTCCTTCTCGTCGCCCTCGCCGTCCTCGCCGGCTGGATACCGCTCCGCTGGTTCCACCCCGTCACGCTCCGCACGACCCTCGCGTCCGCCTACTGCGCCCTCGCCCCTCACCGCTGGTTCGTCGGCACCTCCGCCGTCTGCACGCTCGTGTTCACGTGGATGGTCACGCAAGGCACGCTCCACCTCGACGTCACTGAGCCCCTCGGCTCCTTCTACGACTACCAAGCCGACAGCTTCCTCCACGCCCGACTCGACGTCACCGAAGAGGCCATCGGCGGCGAAGCCTTCGTGTTCGCCGGCAAACTCTACGGCTACTTCGGTCCCACGCCCGCCCTGCTCCGGCTCCCGTTTGTCCTCTTCGATTTTGCCTTCGGCAACCTCACCCGCGCCTTCTTCGTCGGCTACTTCATCGCCACGCTGCTCGCCGCCTACGCCCTCCTCCGCCACGCCTACCGCGTCGTCGCTCCCGCCGCCGCGCCGTCGCCGACCTCCGTCGTTTTCCTCACCGCCAACCTCGGCCTCGGCAGCACGCTCTTCTTCCTCGGCAGCCGCGCCTACGTTTATCACGAAGCCATTTTCTGCGGCGTCACCTTCGCCCTCTTCTCGTGCCTGTTCGCCCTCCGCCACCTCGCCGCCCCCGCCGGCCGCGCCTGGCTCCCTGCCCTCCTCTGCGCCCTCCTCTCCCTCCACGCCCGTCCCCCCACCGGCCTCTTCGCCCTCACCTTCCTCGGCTGCGTAGCCGTTGCACTCATTGGTAGGAGCCTGCTTGCAGGCGATCTCCGTGCCCCCGCCATTCGAAAATCGGTTTTCATCGGCGCGCTCTGCGTCGCCGCCGTCTTCACTTTCAACGGCCTCAGCTACCTCAAATTCAAAACCTTTGACGGCGCCCCGCTCCGCTACAGCCGCCCCTACGACGCCGAGCGCCTCGCGAAAATCGACGGCAAGAGCTTCCACGCCGCCAACGTCCCCTACGGAGCCTACACCTATTTCGTCCGCCCCAATCTCCGCTTCGAAAACCAATTCCCCTTCGTCTATCTCGGATCGCCCGAACCCGGCCGCGAATTCCCCGCCGCCAAACTCGACCTTCCCGATCACACGCTCGCGATCCCGTTCGCGATGCCCGGGCTGTTTTCCCTCACGCTCCTCGCCATTCTCGCCGCCCTCGTCCGCCCCGCGGCCCGCAGCCCGCTCCTCATCACGTGCGCCGCCGTCATCCCGATGAGCCTCGCCCTCTTCGCCGCCATCGCCACCGCCCAACGCTACACCGCCGACTGGCTCCCGTTTCTCACGTGTGCCGCCGTCTTCGCGCTCGCGTCCCTCGACACCTTCACCTCCCGCCTCCGCCTCGCCCTCCACTTCCTCCTCGCCGTTTTCACCCTCGCCGCCGTCCTCCTCACCTTCGCCTTCACGCTCCACTACCAACGCGAAACCGTCTGGGGCGTCCCCGAAGAAATCCGCCAATCTTACCAAGACCTCCGTCCCCGCCTCACCCCTTCCGCCCTTAGACATTAGTCATTAGACATTGGTCATTCCCCCGCCCTTCATCGTCCCTCCTTCTCCCTTTCTCTCCCTCTCTCCCTCTCTCCTTCTCTCCCTCTCCTCCTCCTTCCGCATGCACCACGTCTTCATCACCGGCGCCTCCGGCTTCATCGGTTCCACGCTCGTCGACCGTCTCCTCGCCGACGGCGTCCAAGTCACCGGCTGGGACAACCTGTCCACCGGCCAAATCCGCTTCCTCGACGGCGCGCACCAACACCCGAAGTTCCGCCTCATCCGCGGTGACAATCTCGACCTCCCCGCGCTCACCGCCGCGATGAAGGGCGCCGACTTCGTGTTCCACTTCGCCGCCAACGCCGACATCAAAGACGGCTGGCAGCACCCGCGAAAAGACCTAGAGCAAAACACCATCGCCACCTTCAACGTCCTCGAAGCCATGCGCGCCAACGGCGTGAAGCGCATCGGCTTCTCTTCCACCGGTTCCGTCTACGGCGAAGCCCTCGTCACCCCCGAGCGCCCCACGCCCGAGACCGATTCCTTCCCGATCCAGACCTCGCTCTACGGCGCCTCCAAAGCCGCCGGCGAAGGCCTCCTCGCCGCCTACGCCGAAGGCGGCCAGATCGACGAAGCCTACATCTTCCGCTTCGTCTCCATCCTCGGCGAACGCTACACCCACGGCCACGTCTTCGATTTCTATAAACAACTCGTCGAGCACCCCGACCGCCTCCGCGTCCTCGGCGACGGCACCCAGCGCAAGAGCTACCTCTACGTGCAGGACTGCGTCGAAGCCCTCCTCCACACCACGCGCGCCCACACCGCCCGCGACGCCAAGCACCACACCCAAATCTACAACCTCGGCACCGCCGAATACGTGCAGGTCAACGACAGCATCGCCGCCATCTGCAAGGCGCTGAACCTGTCACCCAAACTCGAATACACCGGTGGCAACAAAGGCTGGATCGGCGACAACCCGTTCATCTTCCTCGACACCAAAAAAATCCAGTCCACCGGCTGGAAACCCAAGCTCACCATCGAGCAAGGCATCATCCGCACCCTCCGCTGGCTCGAGTCCAACCGCTGGGTCTACGAAGCCCGCAAGTAAACTTCGCCACGTCCTTCTCCCGCGCCACGCGCATCCCATTCAAGAGGTTCCTCGCTGTTTTCAGTGCGTAACGCTCCGTGAACGAAACCCCAAAAAGGCGAAAATATTTCGGTCGGTAACGCTCGGTGGAGGGAGCCCCGAAGGGGCGAAAATGTGAAAGCCCGGGGCAACGCCCTGGGAAGATATTCAACAAAAATCTGAGCCCTGAAAGGGCGACACCATCCCCCACCGAATACAGCGAGGAACCATTCATGATCTCCACTCTCATCGACGGCCTCATCTCCCTCGCGCTCGGCATCTGGATGCTTCTCCTCGGTTTCAAGGTCGTGACCATCAGCCGCGACGCAGAGAAGAGCGCCGCCTGGCATCAAAAATGGGGCCTCTTCATGAAAATCGCCGGGCCCCTCGTCGCACTCTGGGGAGCCTACAATATGTTCCGCGCCTTCTAAATGCCTGAGCCGTCCCAACCGTTCATCCTTCGAAAAAATCCGTGTCCATCGGTGTTCATCCGTGGTTAATTCCCCCTTCATGAACATTGTCCTCACCGGTTCATCCACCGGCATCGGCCGCGCCCTCGCCGAACGCCTCCTTTCCCGCGGCCACCACGTCTGGGGCCTCGCCCGCAGCGACCAATCCGACTTCGCCGCCCTCCACGCGAACTTCCGCTTCTCCCGCTGCAACGTCTCCGATTACTCCGCCGTCGCCGCCGCCATCGCCGAACTCACCGCCACGTGGCCGCACGTCGACGCCCTCGTCTGCGCCGCCGGTCTCCAAGGTGAAATCGCCCCCGCTCTCTCCGCCGACCCCGCCAAATGGAGCGCCACCGTCCGCGCCAATCTCGACGGCACCTACTTCCCCATCCGCGCCCTCGCCCCACTCCTCTCCGCCCCGTCACTCTCCGCCGCGCGCAAAAAAATCGTTTGCTTCTCCGGCGGCGGTGCCACCAAACCCCGCACCAATTTCTCCGCCTACGGCGTGGCCAAAACCGGCGTCGTCCGCCTCGTCGAAACCATCGCCGACGAATCGCGCGGCCAGCCCCTCGACATCAACGCCCTCGCTCCCGGCGCAATCAACACCCGCCTCACCGACGAAGTCCTCGCCCTCGGCCCCACCGTCGTCGGCGCCGCCGAATACGCCGCCGCGCAAAAACAAAAAACCGCCACCGCCGAGGCGTCCGCCGCGACGCTCACCCGCGCCCTCGACTGCGTCGAATGGCTCCTCTCCCCTGCCAGCGACGGTATCACCGGCCGCCTCATCGCAGCCCCGTGGGACCCTTGGCACACCCTCGGCGACCACCGCGCGACTCTCGCCACCTCCGACGTCTACACCCTCCGCCGCATAGTCCCCGAAGAGCGCGGCCAGAAATGGTAGGGCCGTTGTCCCCAACGCGCCGCCCCGCCACGCTCCGCCGAACGTAGCACGCTCAGCCTGAGCGTGCCCCCGCCCGAAACACCCGAAAGTTCAGCAGCAAGAAAACCACCACCGTCGAGGGCGGCACCGCCACCGCCGTCGCCCACACTTTGCTCAGCCCGATCACGTCGAGACACAGCCGAAACACCGCGATATTGATCACCCAACTGATCGCCGCCGTTCCGAGATATTCTTTCGCCTGACGCCACGTATCGACCCGCGCACTCGGCAGCGCCCAAAAGCGGTTCAGCAGGTAATGTGTCAGCGTTGAGCACCCAAACGACACCGTGAACGCCACGTTCGTCGCCAGCCCAACCGCCTCCGACGCCACCTTCATCACCGCCACCTGCACGGCAAACGACGTCCCGCCCACGACCAAAAATCGCGCGGCCCTCACCTGCGTTTCCCGATCGGATAGCAATTTCATCTCAGCGCACGGAATCAGGTTTAGTCCCGCGCACCACGTCCAAAATCGTCCCGCTGAAATTCTCCGCGCAACCCGTTCCGCCGATCGGATTTTTCCCGACAAACACATCCTCCGCCCCCACCGCGAATAACTTCGCCTCCCGCGCCCACACCACGCGCCCGTCCACTTTCACAGTCAGTTCATCCGGCCTCCGCGCGCCGGGAAACGCCCCCATCATCACCTCCACCGCGCAAGCCTTCCCCCGCTCCACCGCCACCGCCGCACTCGTCACCGACGCCTTGCCCCAGTGATCCAGTCCGAAGCGCACGCGCCCGCCGTCAAGATACTCCACAAACAGAAAATCCCCGCGCCCCGCCTCCCCCGTCACCACCAGCGGCTCACGCCCGTCTCTCCGCCCCTCCGGAAAGGACACCTTCATCCGGATCGCCTCAAACTCCACGTCCGCTGCGCCCACCGCTCCCGCCGCCTCTGCCGCACGCACCGCCGCCGCGCGGATCTCCGCGATCCCCCCCACTCGTCGCCCACCCGCCGCCATCACCACATCCGCCGGCGACGCCGTATGGAAACGCTGATACCCGTCGAACACCCTCTCACCGCCCCACGTCACCACCAACCGCCGCGCCAGCCGAATGCGCTCCACCGCCGACATCTCCGCAAAAAACGGATGACTCTCCGGCGGGTAAAGTGAACCCAGCTCCACGCGCAGCCGACGCCCCGCCGCCCCTTCCAACGCCCCCGCCGCACTCAGCCGCTCCGGCCCGCCCGCGCGCACGAAACCGATCCGCCCCCGCCCGCCCCCGTCGTGCTGCAGAAAAACTTCGTCGCGCGCGCTCGTCGTCCCTGTCCGCACCAGTGTCTCCCGCGTCCCCGCCGGCTTCGGCGAAAAATTCCCGTCCAATTCCACTGGCCCGTGCTCCGTCCCCACTAGCCGTTCCAGCCACCACGAGGGATGATTCAACCCGTGCGCGATCCGCGCATACGTCCGCGGACTCTCCCGGCGCAACGCATCGTAGGCCTGCAAGCTCAGCATCACTGCGAAAAAAATCGACGCCGCCGCGAGCCCGCCGACCGTCGCGCTCACCGGCCACCCGCTCGCCTTCGCCCCGCTCAACCGCGCCCAGCGCTGCCACGCCATCGCCCCCGTCAGCGCGAGCACCACGAGCTCCGGCAAAAAATCCACCCCATACCGCGCCATCGCCGCATAGAAAAAAAGCAACGGCACCGCCGTCCCCGCCGCCACCATCGCCGTCGCGCCTAGCGTCACTCCAAGCGGGCCGCGCTCCTCCGCCCGCCGCCGCCACGCCGCGAGCGGCGCTCCCAACGCCAGCCATACCAGCGGCAGATTCGTCAGCGCCCCGTAGAGATCGTCGAAGCCCAGATGACCCGCCGGAATCGCCGGCGTCGCCCCCCGCTGCAGAAAAGGAAAATACCGAATCCACTCCACCACGTTCAGCCAATACATCTGAAAGTTCAGTGGAAAATAACTCCACCGGAAGTGCTGCGTCTCCGCTTCGAAAATCCCGCTGAACTGATACTTCACCCCGAACTCCGTCGGGCTCCCAAACCGCGCATAGTTATACCACGCCATGGCCAGCCCCACCGCCCCCAGCGGCAGCGCCCCCGCCAGCACCCGCTTCGCCACCGTGCTCCAGCCCACCCGCCCCGTCCCCCGCGCACCCCAGATCCACCACAGCGCCGGCACCGCCATCATCCCGCCGGCAAACAAATACGTCGGTCGCGACGCCACCGCCAGCCCGAGACTCAGCCCCGCCCCCGCAAACCACCACCCTGCCGCCCGACCCTCCGCGTGCACGCTCCGCCACACACAGAGCAACGCGACCATCGCATAAAAATATCCGCTGCTCAGTGGCAGCTCCCAGATGCTCCCGCGCAAAACCAGCAGCGGCCCCATGCTCACCGTCCCGAGCGCCAGCACGCCCAGCACCATCATCGCCGTGCCCGTATCCGGAAAATACCTTCGCCGGATCGCCGTAAACAACCCCACGCTCGCGAAGAATCCCGCGCACGTAAAAATCGCCACCGCCGCCGGCAGCGGCAGCGCCGTCCCGCCCGTCAGCACCCGAAACGGCAGCACCAGCGTCACCACCGGTGCCGTGCCGAAGTAGATGTAGTAACGCCCGCGATACATCGACGCATCGTGCAACGCCACCCCCGGCGGCCGGTTCGCCGGATTGTAGGGATCATCCAATTTCAACAGCTCCTCCGGCACCTCCACCTTCATATAAAGGTGCCCGTCCAGAAAACCGTCCACCAGCAGATTGTAATAGTCCGTCTGCCTTCCCCCGAAATTCCACGTCACCCCTTCGCTACGAGTCGTCCACCCATAGAACCATACGATCAACGAACACGCCGCCACCACCCACACCCGCTCGCCCCACCCACCCGCGCCCCGCCCCGTGCTCCTCTCGAGGTGTGTGGTATCAGAAGCAGCCATGCGCCCTTCGATACGCCCCGCCCACCCCACCCCGGTCAAAACAAATCTCCCCCCGCCCCGTGGCACGGTTCTCCCAACCCGTGATTCCTCCGTAGCCCGAGCGCCGCGCCCCCGCCTCGCCGATTAGGCGAGGCCCGCACACACCCACATCGCCCTATCCCCTCCGAAAAATCAGCGCAGATAAGCGGTTCACCCCTCCGGTCATTCCTCCGCCCGCCTCGCCCCTCGGATTTCCATTTCCATCCCCGCCCGATTTCCTCTTTGTTCGCCCCCTCATGTCCGCGTCTTCGGCCACTCCTCTTCACTTCGCCGTCATCGGCTGCGGCCTCATCGGCCGCAAACGCGTCCTCGCCCTCGGCAAAAATCCGCCGCTGCTATACACCTGCGACCTCGACCCCGCCCGTGCCGCCGACCTCGCGAAACTCGCCCCCGGCTGCACTGCCGTCACCGACTACGCCGTCGCCCTCGCCGATCCTCGCGTTTCCGCGGTCATTGTCTCCACGCTCAACGCCTCGCTCGCCCCCATCACGCTAGCCGCCGTCAAAGCCGGCAAACACGTGCTCGTCGAGAAACCCGGCGCCCTCAACGCCGCCCAACTCCGCACCGTCGCCGCCGCCGCCGCGCTCACGTCCACCCGCGTCCGCCTCGGCTACAATCACCGCTTCCATCCCGCTCTCCAAAAAGCCCGCGAGCTCTTCGAGTCCGGCGTCCTCGGCCCGCTCATGTTCCTCCGAGCCCGCTACGGCCACGGCGGCCGCCGCGGCTACGACCGCGAGTGGCGCGCCGATCCCGCCCTCTCCGGTGGCGGCGAACTCATCGACCAAGGCGTCCACCTCATCGACCTCGCCGGCTGGTTTCTCGGCGAATTTCCCGTCGTCGAAGGACACGCGTCCACCAATTTCTGGGACATGAAGGTCGACGACAACGCCTTCCTCTCCCTCCGCACCGCCGCCAACCAAACCGCCTGGCTCCACGCCTCCTGCACTGAGTGGAAAAACCTCTTCTCCCTCGAGCTCTACGGCCGCGACGCCAAGCTCGCGATCGACGGCCTCGGCGGCAGCTACGGACCCGAAAAGCTCACCTACTACAAAATGCTCCCCGAGATGGGCCCGCCCGACATCACCGCTTGGGAATTCGTCCGCGGCGACGAAAGCTGGGCCCTCGAAACCCGCGCGTTCGTCGACGATATCCGCCTCGCCCGCGAACCAAGCCCCGGCCTCCGCGAAGGCATCCGCACCCTCGAAATCGTCGAGACCATCTACCGTAACAGCGGCTACCCCGTCTCAGTAGCGGGTCTCTAGACCTCCGTTGTCACACTCCCCGACGCCCCGCGACCGGGCGAAGCCATCATTCCCCTTCTTCTCATTCGTCCCATTCTTCTCATCCCAAGATGATCATCACGCGCTCACCACTCCGCGTCTCCCTCGGCGGCGGCGGCACTGACCTCCCGTCCTACTACCGCGAACACGGCGGCTTCCTCGTCGCCGCGGCCATCGACAAATACGTCTACATCACGCAGCACCGCACCTTTCAGCCCGAGATCATCATCAAGTATTCGAAACTCGAGCGCGTCCCGTCCGTCGACAAAATCGAGCACCCGATCATCCGCGAGGCCCTCAAGCTCACCGGCGTCAGCGATCCGCACCTTGAGCTTACCTCGATGGCCGACATCCCCGGCGGCACCGGCCTCGGCTCCAGCGGCAGTTTCACCACCGCCCTCCTCAAAGCCCTCCACACCTCGAAGCGCACCCTCGTCTCCCCCGCCGAACTCGCCGAACAAGCCTGCGACATCGAGCTCAACAAACTCGGCGAACCCATCGGCAAGCAGGACCAATATATTGCCGCCGTCGGTGGCATCACCGCCTTCACCTTTCACAAGGACGGCCGCGTCGAATACCGCCCCTGCGTGATTTCCGAAGAGACGCTCTTCAACCTCGAAGACAACCTCCTCCTTTTCTTCACAGGCTACAGCCGCAGCGCGTCCGCAATCCTCAAAGACCAAAACGACAAGTCCAAGAGCAACGACCAGGCGATGCTCGACAATCTCCACTTCACGAAAGACCTCGGCTACCAATCCCTCACTGCGCTCGAAACCGGCAACCTCGAGGAGTTCGCCCGCCTCATGGACGTCCATTGGCAGCGCAAAAAAGCGCGCAGCTCCGGCATGAGCAACGCCGTCATCAACGACTGGTATGATCACGCCATGGCCCACGGCGCCCTCGGCGGAAAACTCATCGGCGCCGGCGGCGGCGGCTTCCTCATGTTCTACGCCGGCGACAAGAAAAAGCTCCGCCACGCCATGCGCGAAAAAGGCCTCCAAGAAGTCCGCTTCCGCTTCGACTTCGAAGGCACCAAAGTCGTGGCCCAAAACTAAGATGGTATCCGCCAACCTCCCCGTCGCCCTCCTCGCCGGCGGCATGGCCACGCGCCTCCGCCCAATCACGGAAAAAATCCCGAAGCTCCTCGTCGAAGTCGCCGGCGAACCGTTCTTCTCGCACCAGCTCCGCCTTCTCAAATCCGCCGGCCTCACCAAAATCGTCCTCTGCGTTGGCTACCTCGGTGAGCAAATCGTCAACCTCTACGGCGACGGCTCCAAATGGGGCGTGCATATCGACTATTCCTTCGACGGCCCCAAACTCCTCGGCACCGGCGGCGCCCTCATCCAAGCGCTCCCGAAACTCGGCGACGCCTTCTACGTCCTCTACGGCGACAGCTACCTCCCCATCGACTACCACGCCGTCGCCTCCCACTTTATTGCCTCCGGCCGAGAAGGCCTAATGACCGTCTACGAAAACCACGGCCGCTACGACACCTCCAACGTCGAGTTCTCCGGTGGCGAGATCGTGCGCTACGACAAAAAAATTCGCACGCCCGCTATGCACCACATCGACTACGGCCTCGGCCTTTTCCGCGCCTCCGCGTTCGCGCCATTCCCCCGCGACGCCGTCGTCGACCTCGCCGCCGTCCAGATGGACCTCGTCGCCCGCCGTCAACTCGCCGGCTACGAAATGAAACAGCGCTTCTACGAAATCGGCTCTCACGAAGGCCTGAACGAACTCGACGCCCTCCTCCGCTCCGGCCAAGTTCGCCCCAACTAAACCTCCATGTCTTACTCTATCCAACATCTCCGCGAGACCACCGAGATCATCGCCAAGATCAATCCCGACGACTGCGAGAAATGCGTCGCCGAGCTGCGCGCCACGCGCGACCGCGGCGGCCGTCTCTTCATCCTCGGCGTCGGTGGCAGCGCCGCCAACGCCTCGCACGCCGTAAACGACTTCCGCAAAATCGCCGGCATCGAGTGCTACGCTCCCACGGACAACGTCTCGGAGCTCACCGCCCGCACCAACGACGAAGGCTGGCCCTCCGTCTTCGTCGAGTGGCTCCGCGGCTCCCGTCTCAAAGCCGCCGATACGCTCCTGATCCTTTCCGTCGGCGGCGGCAACCTCGAGAAAAACGTTTCTCCCAATCTCGTCCTCGCGCTCAAACTCGCGAAGGAAGTCGGCGCGCACATCATCGCCATCGTCGGCAAAGACGGCGGTTACGCCGCCAAAGTCGCCAACGCCTGCGTGATCGTTCCGACGGTCAATCCCGCCAACATCACGCCACACTCCGAGGCCTTCCAAGCCGTGATCTGGCACCTCTTCGTCTCGCACCCCGACCTCAAGGTTAACCAGACCAAGTGGGAGAGCGTTACGCCAGCTCCGGCCCGCTGAACACCCACGGACTCTTCACCGACGCGGCGCCACCACGCCGCGTTTTTTATTATCCACCTGCCGCGCACCGCCTCCTGAACGCCCGTGTGTGAATCACCCTCCAGCTCCTTCCGTCCCGCCATTTTCCTCGATCGCGACGGCACCCTGAACCGCCAAGTCATCCGCGACGGCAAACCCTACCCACCGGACACCCTTGCCGAGTTCGAGCTCTTCCCCGGTGTTCCCGAGGCTTGCGCCGCCCTCGCCGCCGCCGGCTACGTTCTCGTCGTCGCTACCAACCAGCCCGACGTCGGCCGCGGCACCCAGTCCGCCGCCGTCGTCGATTCGATGCACGCCGAACTCCGTCGGCTCATCCCGTCCTTGGCGCACATCGAGGTGTGCTACTCCCCCGGGCAAGGCCTCGACCACCCGCAAAACTACCGTCGCAAACCCGCCCCGGGCATGCTGACCGACGCCGCCTTGCTCCTCGATCTCGATCTCGGCCGGTCTTGGATGGTCGGCGACCGCTGGCGTGACATTGACTGCGGCCAACGCGCCGGCGTCCGCACAGTTTTTATCGATTTCGGCTACGACGAAGCCCTCCGCGCTCCGCCGGATTTCACGGTGCGCACTTTTCCCGAAGCCGCCCACGCCATCCTCACCGCGCGCTAGTTGCGGGCTCTGATTTTCAGTCTTCCGTCCACTGGTCCTACGTGTCTCTCTGGACCAAACCAACTCCATCATCATGGCCTCCCTCAACTCCCTCAAAGTCCATCTCTACGCCGACGGCGCCGACAAAGCCGGCATTCTCGAACTCTACGCCAAGCCGCACATCAAGGGCCTGACCACCAATCCGTCCCTCATGAAAAAGGCCGGCATCAAGGACTACGAGGCCTTCGCTCGCGACATCCTCCAAACCGTCACCGCGAAGCCCATCTCGCTCGAAGTCTTCAGCGACGACATCGCCGAGATGAAGCGCCAAGCCGCCAAAATCAAAACCTGGGGCGACAACGTCTACGTCAAGATCCCGATCACCAATTCCAAGGGTGAATCCTGCCTCCCGCTCATCAAAGAGCTCGGCCAAGAGGGCGTGAAACTCAACGTCACCGCCCTCCTCACCCTCTCCCAAGTCCGCGGCGTCGCCGACGCCCTGAACCCCGCCGTCCCGTCCGTCGTGTCCGTCTTCGCCGGCCGCATCGCGGACACCGGCGTCGACCCTATGCCGCTCATGCGCGCCTGCGTGCCACTCCTCGAAGGCCAACCCAAAGCCGAACTCCTCTGGGCCAGCACCCGCGAAGTGATCAACATCTTCCAAGCCGACGAGTGCGGCTGCCAGATCATCACGGTCCCCCACGACATCCTCGGTAAAGCCGCGAAGATGGTCGGCCAAGACCTCACCGCCCTCTCTCTCGACACCGTGAAGATGTTCCTCGCCGACTCCACCGCCGCCGGTTTCAAACTCTAATTCCGTCCGAACGGAGCGGCGGTTTCCCAACCGCCGTTTCCCGGGCCGCGATCAGCGGCCCCCGCTCCCTTAGTGCGGAGGCGATCAGCCGCAGCGCACTCCTAAGATTCGCCCATTGGCGAATCCTATTAGCGGTCAAAAGTCCGTATCCCAAAAACTCCGCTCCCGCCAAAAATCCGCATTTACCTCTGAGGCAGACCCGCGCAGCGTCGCCGGTCTGCCTTTTTCATTCCCTCTGACACACCCGCTCGCGTGAACATCCTCTTCGTCAACTACGGCGACTTTACCACCAACAGCCTGAACCACATCGGTGGTTTCGCCAACACCCTCTGCGCCGCCGGCCACGCCTGCATTGTCGCCGTCTCCAAAGACAAAGAGACCCTCGCGCACATCCCGTCGCCGCTGTTCATCGCCGCCACCTACGCCGAACTCCTCGCGCGCCCCGGCCTCTTCCCCGACGGCAAACCCGCCGACCTCATCCACGCGTGGACCCCCCGCGAAGGCGTCCGCAAATTCACGATCGCCTACCAGCGCGCCACGCTCGCCCTCGGTTCTCCCGCCGCCCGCCTGCTGATTCATCTCGAGGACAACGAGCACTTCCTCCTCGAGTCCTACACCGGCAAAACCCTCGCCGCCCTCCGCGATTCCACCCCCGCCGAGATCGACGCCTGGCTCGTCGACGGCCTGCCCCACCCCCTCCGCCACGAAGCCTTTTTGCGCACCGCCGACGGCGTCACGCACATCATCGAAAAACTCCGCGACTTCATCCCCGCTGGCATCCCTACACATCTGCTCTTCCCCGGAGTCGATTTCACCCTCTACACCGCCCCCACCCCGCCGCCTCCGCCCGCCCCTCCCGCACCACCCCCAGCCCCGGCCCCGGTGCCCGTTCCGCCGGCCGCGAAACGCTCCGCCGCCCCCGCGCAAATCTCCGACCTCCTCTCGCTGATCCCCGCCCTCGACGACGCCTCCGTGCTCGCCGACCTCTCGTCCCTCGACGCCATCCAGTCTCTCCCTCCCCCCGTCGTCCCTACTCCCCCTCTCCCCCTCTCCCCCGCTCTCCCTCCTTCCGCCCCACCCGCCCCGTCCGCCGCGACCACGGCCCTCCGCGCCGAGCTCGGCCTCGCCGCCGACGAACGCGTCATCGTCTTCACTGGCTCCAACACCTTCGCCAATGAGCCCGAGATGCGCGAACTCTACGTCGCCGTCACGCTCCTCAACCAGCGCGGCACGCCCACTCGCCTCATCCGCACCGGTTTTAATTCCCCCAAATTCCTCGCCGGCCTCTCGCCCGAGATCACGCGCCACGCTCTCGACCTCGGCTTCGTCGCGAAATCCCGCCTGCCCCAGCTCCTCGCCCTCGCCGACGTCCTCGTGCAACCCGGCCGGCCCGGCCCCTTCAACGACTACCGCCTCCCGTCGAAGCTCCCCGAGTTCCTCGCCTCTGGCAAACCCGTCGTCCTCCCCCAGACCAATCTCGCCGCCCTCCTCCGCTCCGACGTCGACGCCGTTTTCCTCGGCACTGGCACCCCCGAAGACATCGCCGACACCTGCCAGCTCATCTTCAGCGAGCCCGCCCTCTACGCTCCCCTCGGCCACGCCGCCGTCGCCTTCGCGAAAAAACATTTCGACCTCGCGACCAACACCCGCGGGCTCACCGCATTCTACACCGCCACCCTCGCGCGCCCCTCCGCCTCCGATTGGTCGCTCATCGCCCCGCTCACCGCCACCGAGACCACGCTGGCCTTCACCCGCGCCCACCGCACCGCCGAATCCCTCGGCACCGCCGGCGCCCCGCTCGCCGCCGAGACCGATCTCCTCGCGCACCTCGTGCGCCAGCTCGAGCTCGCCCTCGACGCCAGCGCCTCGGTGAAACACATCGAGCAACTTACCGCCACGATCGACGCCGGCCTCGCCCGCGAAAAACTCTCCCAAGATCACATCGCCAATCTCGAGACCCTCCTCGCCGCCGAACGCGAGAGCTCCGCGACCATCGAGCGCGCCCGCGTCCTCACCCACAACCACGCGCAAAATCTCGAACGCGAACTCGCCGTCACGCGCACCGGCTACACCGACGCCGTCGGCGCCATCGCGTTCTACAAAAAACTCAAGGAACAGGCCGACGCCCTCCTCAAGTCCGCCCGCATCCAAGTCGTCGCCTACGAAAACGCCCTCATCCAAGCCGACGCCCGCATCGCCGCCCTCGAGAAATCTCTCGCCGTCACCGAGGAAGCCCTCGTCCTCTCCCGCGACGAAACCCGCGTCGCCCGCGAAGACCACGTGGCCCTCCGCGCGCAATTCGCCGCCGAGCGCGCCGCCCTCGAAGCCGCCCGCGCCGCCGAACAAGCCGCCGCCGCCCAGCGGCTCGCCGAGGCCCAAGCCGTCACACGCTCCCGCGAAGAAAAACTCGCGAAGATCCAGTCCTCGTTCTCTTGGAAAATCACGTCGCCCCTCCGAGATCTCCGCCGCCTCTTCCTCGACAAATCCGCCCCTGCCTCCGGCCCCGTCGCCGTCTCCGATCAATTCCACGGCAACCTCGACCTCCCCGACGACTGGCGCACGATTCCCGCCACGCTCAACATCCTCGGCTGGTCCCTCCGCAAAGATCGCGCTCCCATCCGCGCCATCCGCGCCCGCCTCGACGAGGCCGTTTTCCCCGCCCAATTCGGCGTCGAGCGCCTCGATGTCCTCGATCATTTTCGCGATCACCCCGGCGCCGAGCACTGCGGCTGGATTCTAAAAATCGAAGTTCCCAAGCGCGGCACCCGTCTCCTCGTCCTCGAAGCTCAAGATGAGTCCGGCGCCTGGACCGCTTTCCACAGCCGTCCGATCAAACGCACGACCGACGACGCCCCACCGGCCCCGAATTCCTATGCCGCGTGGTGCGCCACCTACGACCGTCTCACACCCGACATCGCCGATCACATCCGCGCCAAACTCGCCGCGCTCCCGAAGAAGCCCCTCCTTTCGGTCCTGATGCCCGTCTTCATCAAGAAACCCGGAGACGAGAAGTGGCTCATCCGTGCCATCGAGTCGGTCCGCAACCAACTCTACCCGCACTGGGAACTCTGCATCTCCGACGATGCCTCGCCCTCGCCCGGCGTCCGTAAAATTCTCGCCGCCTACCAGAAAAAAGATCCGAACCGCATCAAGGTCGTCTACCGCGAGACCAACGGCCACATCTGCGCCAACAGCAATTCCGCCCTCGCTCTAGCCCACGGCGAATTCGTCGCCCTCCTCGACAACGACGACGAGATCCGCGCTCACGCGCTCGCCTGCGTCGCCTTCGAAATCAACGCACATCCCGACGCTGACCTCATCTACTCCGACGAAGATAAGATCAACGAAAACGGCGCCCGCTACGACGCCTACTTCAAGCCCGACTGGAACCCCGACCTCTTCAACGTCCAGAACTACATCTCGCACCTCGGCGTCTACCGCACGCTCCTCGTCCGCGAAGTCGGTGGCTTCCGCGTCGGCTACGAAGGCTCGCAGGACTGGGACCTCGCCATGCGCGTCATCGAGCGCAGCGCCGCCGACCGCATCCGCCACATCCCGAAAATTCTCTACCACTGGCGCAGCATCCCCGGCTCCACCGCCATGGTCATCGGCGCAAAAAGCTACGCCACCAACGCCGCCGAGAAAGTCATCGCGGAGCACTTCGTCCGCACCGGCGTGAACGCCACCATCACGCCCACCAAAGGCTCCTACTGGCGCGTCCACTACCCAATCCCGACCCCTGCGCCCCGCGTCACGCTCATCATCCCGACGCGCAACCGCCTCGAATTCCTCAAGCCCTGCGTCGAAAGCCTCCTCGCGAAAACGACGTATCCAAATTTCGAACTCCTCATCGTCGACAACGACTCCGACGACCCCGCCACCCTCGCCTACCTTGCGGCTCTGCCAGGTAGGAGCCTGCTTGCAGGCGATGGCGCACCGCGTTCGACCGCCGTCCGCGTCGTGAAATCCCCCGGCGAATTCAATTTCTCCGCCCTCAACAACTTCGCCGTCACCCAGACCGACGCCCCGCTCGTCGGCCTCCTGAACAACGACCTCGAAGTCATCGCCCCCGACTGGCTCACCGAGATGGTCAGCCACGCCCTCCGCCCCGAGATCGGTTGCGTCGGCGCCAAGCTCTACTACCCCGACGACAAGATTCAGCACGCCGGCGTGATCCTCGGGATCGGTGGCGTGGCCGCCCACGCGTGGCAAACGCACCCCCGCGGCGCCGCCGGCCAGGCCCACCGCAACCTCCTCCAGCAAAACCTCAGTGCCGTCACCGCTGCCTGCCTCGTCATCCGTCGCGAAGTTTACCAACAAGTCGGCGGCCTCAACGCCGACCAACTCAAAGTCGCCTTCAACGACGTCGACTTCTGCCTGAAAGTCCGCGCTGCCGGCTTCCGCAACCTCTGGACGCCCTACGCCGAGCTCTACCACCACGAGAGCGCGAGCCGCGGCCGCGAAGACACTCTGGAAAAACGCGACCGCTTCCGCAGCGAAGTCGACTACATGCGCGCCACCTGGGGCGACATCCTCGACAACGACCCCTCCTACAACCCGAACCTCACCCTCACGATCAACGACTTCACCCTCGCCCTCCCCCCGCGCGAGTGGCCCCCGCTGAAGTAAAGTAGGGCAGGTCTCCGACCCGCCCTCCAAAATGAGGGAGGGGCTTTACGCCCCGACTCCGCCGCGCCCTCCGCCCCCTGCGCCGTTGACGCCCATCCCCGCCCACCTACGGTCACCCCATGACGTTTGCCGAGGCAGTCGCTCAGTTTACCGCCCAACTCCGCGCCAACCCCGCGGCGCCGCGCCCGCCGTTTCTTTTCGAGACCGTCGACCAAATGCGTGAGTCCAAGATGCTCGACCGCGCCTTCGACCAAGCCCAGATGGACCTTGGGTTGGTCACTCCCTCGGAAATGCAGCGGATTAATTCTGCCCTCCACCTCGATCCCGCCATGTCGAATCGTGTGATCAAATACCCTCAGTATGTCTGAGCAGCATCGGCCGGCAGATTTCGCGGCCGTTCTGACAGATCCCGCGCATCCGTTGATTGTCGGCGGTCAGGCCGTGAATCTCTGGGCAGAAATTTACTTCGTCGCCGAACCCGATCTGCACCAGTTCGAACCATTCACCAGCAAGGATGCAGACATCCATGGCGACCGCGCTCTCGCGGAAATTCTACACCGCCGTTCGGGTTGGATCTGCCAATTTTTCGACGACCCCCGTCAGCCGGCGGTGGCGATCCTCCAAAAGACCGCGACCGCTACGACCCCGCCTCTGCGCGTCGAGGTCATCCGTTCCGTCTATGGGCTCGGTCGCGACGACCTGAGTCGCAACCTCATCCGCGAACGCCAGACCAACGAATTCTACCGCCTCCCCGATCCCTTCGTCCGCCTCAAAGCCAAACTCGCCAACCTCGCCCACCTCTCCATCGAAAAGCGCCCCCAGGATTTGAAGCACGCGCGCATGCTGATCCCCATTTGCCGCGCCTACTTCCTCGAAATGCACGCCGCCATCGGTCGCCCCGACATGACCGAGCGTAACTTTCTCGGCGCCGTCGCCTACGCGACCGAAGTGATCACCTCCACCGAGGCCCACACGGTGATCAAGCGCCACGGCCTTGATCTCGTTTCCCTCTTCCCTCCCTCACTCGCCGAGTCCCCGCACGAAAAAATCCGCCGCTTCGCGCTCAACCAGTTGCCGCGCCTCATCGCGTCTTTCTGAGTCTCCGCTCAAATGCCCGCCCACCTCGACGCCCCCACTCCGTCCACCGTCGTCGATCCGCTGAGTTTCCAGCTCCGCGGCTGGCTTTGGCTCGATACTCCCGACGCCCAATCCTCCATCGCATCCCTCGAAGCCTTCGCCGGTGACGACACCGCCGCCCCACTCGGTTTCACCTCCACGCTCTACGCGCGCCCCGACGTCACCGCCACGCTCTCGCTCCCTCCCTCCGCGCTCACCGGGTTCGAATTCTTCTGCCACCACCCCACCCATCTCTTCCCCCCGTCTCCCCCTCTCTCCGTCTCTCCTTCGCTCCCTCTCCAGATCCGCCTCCACGCCCGCCTACACGACGGAACCCTCACCACCTCCCTCGCCAGCGTCACCGTCCCAACCATCGCGCGCGATTATCGCACCAACCACTTCGGCGTCCTCCTCGATCAGCGCACCACCGCGATACAACGCCGTGCCAATATCTTCGCCGAAGGCCCGTCGCTCGCCGAAGGCAGCGGCGAAGTCGCAATGCTCCTCCGTCGCCACCTCGGCGCACCGCGCACCGCCGATGCCCAACCGCTCCGCGTGATCGACGTCGGTTGCGGCCTCGCCTCCTACGGCCGCAGTCTCCTCGCCGACGGTTACGCTTGGATGGGCGCCGAAGTCGATGCCGCCGACTGCGCCGAACTCGCCCGTCTCGGCCTCCCTCACCGTCACGTCGACGGCCGCTCGCTCCCGTTCGCCGACGCCTCCTTCGACGCCGCGCTTTGCCTCGAAGTCCTCGAACACCTCGACGACCCCGCCGCCGTCGTCCGCGAGATTCACCGCGTCGCGCCCCGCCAACTCCTCGTCTCCGTCCCCAACTGCGAACTCCTCGGCTACCTCTGGGACCACCTCGCCACGCCGTGGCACATGCTCGAAGCCGACCACAAAAATTTCTACACGCGCCACAGCCTCGGCGCCCTCCTGGGCCAATTCTACTCCACGGTCGAACTCGGCTTCCACACCCCGTATCCACTCCGCACCGTCGAAGGCACCCCGCTGCACTACCACCTCTTCGCTATCGCCACGAATCCGTAGCTGCGCTTTTGGTTTCTCTCTTCCGTGGTCAAACTCCTCCTGCGCCCGTCCCTCCACACCGCCGTCTACGCCGCGTGCCTCTTCTGCGTCGTGCTCGGTCTGAAGTGGGCCACATTCGACCGCTTCGGATCTGCCATGCCCGACTGGGATCAATGGGACGCCGAGGCCTACTACGTCCTCATCCCGTGGTTCGAGCACGACGATTTTCTCGCGCACCTCTTCACCCCGCACAACGAGCACCGCGTCGTCATCACCAAGCTCCACAACCTCGCGCTCGCGCTCCTCAACGGCCAATGGGACGCCCGTCTCCAAGCCGTCACTAACGCCGCCCTCCACAGCGCCGTCGCCACCGCCCTCTGGCTGCTCGCCCGCCGCCGCCTCGCCGTCGTAACCCACGCCCCCCTTTGGCTGCTCGCCGTCGCCCTCTTCGGTTTTCCCCTCGCCTGGCAAAACGTCCTCGGCGGCTTCCACTCGCAACAATACTGGCTCCTCGCCACCTCCTTCGTCGCCATCGTCCTGCTGCCATTCGCCCGCCCCAACTCCCCGCCGTGGTGGACCGGCACCGTCGCCGCCACCCTCGCCCTGTTCACCATGGGCTCCGGCCTCCTCGCCGCCGCCGTCGTAGTCGTCGTCATTGGATTTCGACTCCTCCGTCGCGAAACCAATTTCCGCGCCGCGTGGCCCGCCCTCGCCGTCTCGACCGCGCTCGTCGCCGCCGGAGCCCTCACGCGCGTCGAGGTCAGCTACCACGACCACATGAAGGCGAAGACGCTGCACGATTTCTTTTTCTCCCTCGTGCACAGCCTCCAATGGCCCGTGCCGAGCGGTTACGACTGGCTCGCCGCCCTCCTCTGGCTCCCCTGGCTCCTCGCCGCCCTTTCCGTTCTTCGACGTAGGGCGGACTTCAGTCTGCCCGCAACTTCTTCCAGCACCTCCTCCATCACCGTCCAAATCATCGTGGCCCTCGGCGGCTGGGTCCTCGTGCAACTCCTCGCCACCGCCTACGCCCGCGGCGCCGGCGCCGGCTTCCCCGCGTCTCGCTACATGGATACGCTTACGTTCGGCGCGATGGTCAACGCCCTCTGCCTCGCCTGGCTCGTCGCCTCCACAGCCACCACCGCCACGCTCCGCTCCACCCTCCCTCGCCTTGGCTTCGCGCTCCTCTGGGGCGCCCCGCTCGCCTTCGGCCTGAACGATCTCGTCCGCCTGAATCTCCGCGAGGAGATGCCCTCCGCCCGTCGCTACTACGACAACGCCGAGGCGCACATGCGCGGCTACCTCGCCACCGACGACCCCGCCAACCTCGCGTTCCCCGACATCCCCTATCCGAGCGCCGGCGGCCTGATCGATCGCCTCGATCACCCGTGTATCCGCGAACTCATGCCCGCGGTTATCCGCGAGCCCCTTCCTCTCGCTCCCACCACCACTACACCTGCAACCGCCGGCTCCTTCCTCGAAAACCGCGCCCCGCACCTCACCCACCTCACCGCCCCGCACCACGGCATCTCGCCAAAAACGTTTCCCCTCGCCTCCGTGACCACGTGGGGCTCGTTCGCCGCCTCCGACGGCCCCACGGCCACCGGCGAGTGGCAGAGCGCCCCGCTCACCTCGCCCCTCGGCGCCTGGCTGAAATTCGAAACCGCCGGCCAACTCGGCGAATCTCCCGCGACGCTCTCGCTCGAACTCCGCGACGCCCAGAACGGCACTACCCTTGCCTCGATCCGTCCGTCCAAGATTCCTGGTGACGCCTGGCGCTCCGCCTACGTCCGCGCCCCCTCCTCGCCTTTTGTGGTCGTGGCCCGCGATCAAGACCCCTCCCGCTGGCTCGCCTTTGGAGCCCCCGTCGAAATGGGCCATTTTTCCTACCTCGCTTCGCGTGCCACCAAACACGGCCTGCTCCTCGCCGAAATTGCCGCGCTCCTCGCCGCCGTCACCGTCGTCACCGCCCTGTGCCTGGCGCGAACCTCCCCACGGGCTCCGCGCACGCCCGCGCCGCCCGCTCCGGCCACCCCGGCCACCGCCTAAACCGCCGTGACTCCGCTCCGCCCCGCCCTCCGCGCCGCCCTCGCGCTCGCGCTCTTTTTCACCATCTGGGGCGCCAAGCTCGTCACGATCGACCGCTACGGCAGCGACCTCCCCTACTGGGATCAATGGGCCAAAGAAGGCGACTACCTGCTCACGCCGTGGGCGGAGCGACACGAGCTCTGGAAAAATCTATTTCTACCGCACAACGAGCACCGCATCGCACCGACCCTCGTGCTCAACCTCATTCTCGTCACCCAAGGCGGCCAATGGGACGCGCGCGTCCAATGCGTCGCCAGCGCCGCCCTCCACGCCGCCCTCGCCGCCGGCCTCTTCCTGTGGACGCTCCGCCGCCTCCCCCTCCCGTGGGCGCTCGCCGCCGGCAGCGTCCTCCTCCTCGCCGTCGCTCCGCCCATCGCTTGGGAAAACGTCCTCGGCGGCTTCCAATCCCAGTTTTACTTCCTCTCGGGCTTCACCCTGTTCGCCCTCCACGCCCTCCTATCCTCACCCGCGCTCTCCCTCCGCTGGTGGCTCGGCATCGCCTCCGGTCTCCTCGCCCTCGTGAGCATGGGCTCCGGTCTGCTCGTGGCCGCCCCGCTCGTCGCGATCTCCGTAGTCCGTCTCCTCTCGCAGAAGTCACCTCGCCGCGACGCCTGGATCACCCTCGCCGCCGCGCTCGTCATCGGCGGACTCGGCGCCTACCTGCGCACGCCCGCCCCGTGGCACGACACCCTGCACGCCAAAACCCTCGGCGCCTTTCTCATCTACGCCGCCCGCTGCCTCTCGTGGCCGCTCCCCCAACACCCCTGGCTCGTGCTCGTCCTCTGGCTCCCCTGGCTGGGTCTGTTTTTCCACCGAGCTCGCTCCGCTCTCAATTCTCAGCACTCAACTCTCAACTCCCTGTCCTCCGCTCCCAGCTCTTCCTCCACCGATTTCCTGCTCGCCGCCGGCCTTTGGGTGCTCCTCCAAATCGCCGCCGTCACCTACTCCCGCGCCGGTGATGGCGCGATGCCCGCCAGCCGCTACGGCGACATCGCCGCGCTCGGCCTCATCGTGTCCTCTCTCTCACTCGCTCAACTCGCGGCCCTCGTCCCGTGCCGACACCGCAACCTCTCCCTTTTCGGCGCGATCTACCTCGGCTGCATCGCCGCCTGCGTCGTCATCGCCACCCGCGACGTCGTCGCCGGCCCGCTCCCCGATAAGAAAAAAGAGAGCCTCGCCTCGGAACGAAGCGTCCAAGCCTTCGTCCTCACCGACGACTACGAGACCTTCGCCAAATCCCCGCTCCCCTTCCCGCTCCCCGACTGGCTCGCCCGCATTATCCGCCGCCCCGATATTCGCGCCGTCCTCCCCACGAGTGTGCGCGCCCCACTGCGGATCGATGGTTTCGCCACGCCCACACCACCCCCGGCGCCACCCCTTCCCCACCGACGAGCCTACACCCACACCTCCGCCACCGAGTGGCGCAGCACCCCCCTTCCCGCCGCCACACTCGCCTTCTGGAAAATCGAAACCTCGGGCCCGGCGTTCGCAGCCACCCCATCGACCGCCTCCGCTCCGCTCCTCCTCACCCTCGCCACCCCCATCGCTCCGTCACGCACACCCGCTGCCGGCGAATGGCGTGCAGCCTACGTCCCTGCCCCCACCGCGACGGCGACCCTTTCCGCCCGCGCCGCTTCCCCCGAACGCTGGCTTGCCCTCAGCGAACCCGTCGAAATGTCCGCACTCAGTTTCCGCACGTGGCAACTCGCCAAGCACGGCGCGTGGGTCGCCCTCGGCGGCCTCACCGCGTTTCTCGCACTTTCCCTCTTCACCTTGCTCTCCCGCGCGCCTGCGGCCTCCTCGCCGCCCGCAATTCGGGGATAATCCAAATTTCACCTTGCTTCGCCCTCTCGCCGACTTTTACCTCTGAACCTTTAACCAACTCGAAACCATCATGGCCAGAATCTGTGCAATCACCGGTCGCCGCCCCGTCAAGGGCTCGATCATCAACCGCAAGGGTCAGTCTAAAAAGAGCGGCGGCATCGGCACGCACGTGACGAGCATCACGAAGCGCAAGTTCCGTCCCAACCTCCAGCGCATCCGCATCAAGACCGCCAACGGCGGCACCAAGCGCGTCTGGGTCTCCGTCAAAGCCATCAAGGCCGGCCTTGTCGAGAAGGCATAATTCGCCCGCCTCCCTCAGCCTTTCACTTTCAACCTGCGGCTCGTCGCCGCGGGTTTTTTTGCGTCTGGCCGGCCCGCCTCACTCGAAAAGGCTTCTGCCCATCGACGGAATAGGTAATCTCCCCCGCTCACATGGCCCCAGTGACTCCGCCAGTCCAGCATCTTGCCGGCGATTCGCCGATCGACCACAAGGTCGATGCCGAGATGACGCGCCTCCTCTACCGCTCGGCCGGATTCGGGCTCTTCTCCAACTTCGCCCTCGCCGTGATCTTGGTAGCCGGAACGCTGACGACACACCCTGCGTCGCTCCACGTTCCTTGGCTCTCCGCCATCGTGCTCGTCTCGCTGGCACGCTTCGGCCTCCACTTTGCATTCGCCCGTGCGCAACCGCCCCCCGAGCGCCTCACCGTGTGGCGGCTCGCGTTTATTGCCGGTGTGGCCGCCGCCGGACTCATCTGGGGCGTCGCCGGTTGGATCTACTTCGAAAGCGCCCAACTCCTCCCCCGCCTCCTCCTTATCTTTATTTTGGCAGGACTCAACGCCGGCGCCGCCCGTTCCCTTGCTGCCGTGCCGTGGAGTTACCGCATTTACGTCGCCGCGACTCTGACACCCCTGCTCTGCCGCTTCGCCACGCTCCCCGAGGCCGGCAGTTGGACGCTGTCACTGATCACTGTCACCTACGCTCTCTTCCTGCTCAACACCGCCAAACTCCACTACGCCGACCTTCTTCGCCTCTGGCGCCTCATTTTCGAAAACGAAGAGCTCGTCCTCACCCTCAGCGAGGAAAAAGCCCGCGCCGAAGCCGCCAACCAGGCCAAGGGCGATTTTCTGGCGACGATGAGCCATGAGATTCGCACCCCCATGAACGGCATCATGGGCATGCTCCAAGTCCTCGAACATTCCCCGCTCAGCCCCGCTCAGAAAACCCAGGTCGAGATCGCCGCCGGCTCGGCCGATACGCTAATGCGGCTCCTGAACGACATTCTCGACTTCTCTAAAATCGAGAGCGGCAAGCTCGATTTCGAATCCATCACCTTCCCGCTGCCCTCGACCATCTCCGACGTCGTGGCTCTGCTCCGCTCGCGCGCCTCCCAAAAGAAACTCGAACTCACGCTGACCCTCCCGCCGGAACTGCCCACCCACGTCGTCGGCGATGCCGTGCGCCTCAAACAGGTGCTCCTCAATCTCACGGGCAACGCGATCAAGTTCACCGAGCAAGGCCGCGTTGACGTCGCGGCATCCATCCTTCGCGCCGATTCCGCCTCGGCGACGCTCCGCTTCAGCGTGCGCGACACCGGTATCGGCATGGACCCCGCCACCCAGACTAAACTCTTCCAAGTATTTTCCCAGGGCGACAGCTCGATGACCCGCCGTTTCGGCGGCACCGGCCTCGGTTTGGCGATCTCCCAGCGCCTCATCCAGCGCATGGGCGGCACGATTGTCGTCCAGAGCGAGCGCGGCACGGGCTCGGAATTTAGCTTCGAACTCACACTCCCCATCGCCACTGCCCCCGCACACCTCTCCCGCACACCGTTCTTGATGCGCCGGCCGTCGCTTTCCGGCCGCGTCCTCGTTGTCGAAGATGACCGCGTGAACCAACGCGTGATCGAACTCCTCTTGCAAAAACTCGGCCTGGAAAGCCGGATCGTCGAAGACGGCGCCACCTCCGTCACCTTGGCCTCCGCTCAACCTTGGGACGCCATTTTGATGGATTGTCAGATGCCCGGCATGGACGGCTTCGAAGCCACCCGGCTAATCCGCCGGAACCTCGCCGGCCGCCGGCTTCCCATCATCGCCCTGACGGCAAATGCCATGACCGGTGATCGCGAAGCCTGCACCGCCGCCGGCATGGACGATTTTTTGGCCAAACCCGTCCGCCAAGAAGAACTCCGCGTCTGCCTCGAACGCTGGCTCGTCCCCCCGTCAGCACCCCGCCCGTAGTTCCGCCGAATCGCTCAGAGCGCCCGAAACACCACCGATGCGTTCTGGCCGCCAAAACCGAGATTATTGCTCAAAACCGTCCTCACCGTCGCCGCACGGGCGACGTTGGGCACATAGTCCAGATCGCACTCCGGATCAGGGCTCTCGAGATTGATCGTCGGGGCGATCATTCCGGACTGGATCGTCTTCACGCAAATCACCGACTCGATCCCGCCCGCGGCGCCGAGCAAGTGTCCGGTCATCGACTTGGTCGAACTCACCGGCACCGTGCGCGCATGGTCACCAAAGACCTTCTTGATCGCGAGCGTCTCAAACTTGTCGTTGTAAGGCGTGCTCGTGCCATGGGCATTGATGTAGTCGATCTGCTCGGGCGCCACAGACGCGCTCGCCATTGCCCGCTTCATGGCCATCGACAACCCCTTCCCCTCGGGATCGGGCTGCGTAATGTGAAACGCGTCGCACGTGGCCGCGTAGCCGGCGAGCTCACAATAGATGCGTGCCCCTCGTGCCTGTGCGTGCTCCAGCGATTCCAGCACCATCACCCCCGCGCCTTCGCCCATGATAAAACCGTCACGGCCCTTGTCGAACGGCCGGCACGCCTTTTCCGGCGCATCGTTGCGCGTGCTCATCGCCTTCATCGAACAAAAACTCGCATAGGCAAACGGCGTGATCGCCGCCTCGCTGCCGCCCGCAATCATCACATCCGCATCCCCGCGCCGAATCGCATGCGCGGCCTCGCCCAGCGCATTCGTCCCCGTCGCACAGGCGGACACCACGCCAAAATTCGGTCCGCGCGCGCCATAGGCGATGGCGATCAGCCCCGAACACATGTTGCCGATCAGCGACGGAATCGTAAACGGTGACACCTTCCGCGGGCCCCGTTCGGCCATCACCTTCAATTGGGATTCGTAGGTATACATGCCGCCGATCCCCGAACCGACGATGACGCCGACCCGGTCGCCATCCTCCTTGGTCATGTCCAAACCCGAGTCCGCCACCGCCTGTTTCGCCGCCACAAACCCGAAGTGGGTGTAGCGATCGTTCCGCCGCGCCTCCTTCGGATCCATGTGGTCTGCCGGGTCCCACTCGCGCACTTCCGCACCAATCTGACTGGCGAACTCCTGCGGGTCGAACAACGTGATGCGCTTCACTCCACAGGTGCCGGCCAACAAGCTTGTCCAAAAGGCGTCGACCGTATGTCCGATCGAGGTGACGACGCCCAATCCGGTGACGACCACGCGACGAGAAGACGAAGGAGTGTCCATGATTCAGAGAGTGAGAACCGGGTATCTCAGAAAACAAAAAGGCGTCCTGCCAGAAATTTCCACGAGGGAAATGGCAGGACGCCGAAATTAAAACGCAGGGCTCGAATTAGGCCGCGCCGGCTTTGCCTTTGATGTATTCGATCACCTGACCGACCGTCTGGAGTTTCTCCGCATCGGACTCGGGAATCTCGCCTTTGATTTCATCCTTAAATTCTTCTTCAAAGGCCATGATCAGCTCGACGGTGTCGAGGGAATCAGCGCCGAGATCGTCGAGGAAAGAAGCGGTCGGAGTGATCTGCTCTTCGTTAACGTTGAGCTGATTCACAATGATCTCTTTAACGCGTTGTTCGATGGTTTTTTGGTCAGCCATTTTCGTAAAATTACAAGGGGAGGAACGAGTCAGCGGAGGGTTCACATCGCCATGCCGCCGTCAACGGAAAAAACCTGTCCGGTGATGTAGCCCGCTTCTTCCGAGCAAAGGTAAGCCGTGATATTCGCAATATCGGCGGCTTCGCCAAAACGTTTCAGCGGCACAGCTTCGAGAATCTTCGCGGAAACCTCCGGGTTGTTCACGAAATCCGTCGTCATGTCCGTCTTGATGAATCCGGGTGCGACCGCGTTGACCGTTACGCTGCGACCGGCGAATTCCCGGGCCAGGGTCTTGGTGAGCCCGATCATCCCAGCCTTCGCCGCCGAGTAGTTCGCCTGCCCGGCGTTACCCATGATACCGCTCACGGAAGCGATGTTCACGATCCGCCCCCAACGGGCCCGCGTCATCGGACGGCCGATCAGCTTGGTCCAATGAAAACAACTCGTGAGGTTCGTCCCGATCACGTCGTTCCAATCGGTCTCGCTCATGCGAAAGAGCAAACCGTCCCGGGTGATGCCCGCGTTGTTCACCAAAATGTCGATCGCGGGAAACTCCTTCAGCAGTTCCTCCGAGGCTTTCGCGATCGCCGCACCATCCGCCACATCGACCGCGAGCGCCTTGGCTTTGCCGCCCGACGCATTGATCGCGGCCGCCGTCGCCCCGCACGAATCGGCGGACTTGGAGACGCAGATGACGGTTACGCCCTGTTTGGCGAGCGTCTCCGCGATAGCCTTACCGATGCCGCGGCCGGCGCCGGTGATGAGTGCAGTGCGATTGGTAAACGTGAGCATGAGGGATTTGGATTTCAGCGCGATGTGAGCGGACCGAAATCCAATCGGCAATCGCCAATCTTCACCGCGGACTCAGTAGACGTCGCGCTGGTAGCGCTTGTCCTTCTTCAACTGCTTCACGTAGTCCGCCGCCTGCGCCGGCGTCATCGCGCCCTGCGCCGCGACGATCTCGTGCAAGGCCAAATCCACGTCCTTCGCCATTCGCTTTGCGTCGCCGCATACAAAAAAATACGCGCCGCCCTGTAGCCAGGCCCATAACTCGGCTGCGTTGGCCCGCATCTTGTCTTGCACATAGATCTTGCCTGCTTGGTCGCGCGACCAAGCGAGATCCATGCGGGCCACCTGGCCGTTCGCGACATAGGCGTCCCACTCGTCTCCATACAAATAGTCGGTCGCCCCTTTTTGATCGCCAAAGAAAACCCAATTCCGCCCCGTCGCCCCCGCAGCCACCCGGTCTTGCACAAACGCTCTGAACGGCGCGATGCCGGTTCCGGGTCCGACCATGATGCAGTCCTTGCTGAGGTCTTGCGGCGGACCGAAGTGCGAATCCGCGACGAAGATCGGCGTCGGCGTCGACCCGACCTCGACGCGGTCCGCCATGAACGTCGAACACACGCCGACCCGCTCGCGGCGATTCGTCTCGTAGCGCACGATAGCCACCGTCAGGTGCACACTTTCCGGATACACCTTCGACGACGAGGCTATCGAATAGAGCCGCGGCATCAGCTTACGCAACTGGTCGACGAATTCCTGGGGCGCGATCTTCGCACTGGGAAACTCCGTCAACAGGTCGACGAATTGACGCTCCGCTAAGAACGCTAAAAGGGCCTCCTTCGCTTCGGGCGCGATCAGACCCGCGAGCTTCGCCTGTTCGGTCGCATCCGTGGCCCGCGCAGCCAAGATCCCGAGGAATTTCCCCGTTGGTCCGGCCAGCGCCAGCCTCGACATCAGCGCGTCGCGCAGCGCAATCGGCGCCGTGAGCTTCAACATTGCGGGCGAGACGAGTTCTTCACCTGAGGCATCCAGTCGTTCCAAAATTTCCGCCACTTCGCTCGGTCGATTGACCGGAAAGACTCCCAGCGAGTCGCCGGCTTTGTAATGGAGCCCGCTGCCGGCGAGGCTTACTTCGATGTGGCGGGTTTCTTTGGCGGAGCCCGGCTTGTTGAGCAGGCGGTTCGCGGTGACTTTCGCCGGGAACGGATTTTCTTTCGAGTAAAGTGAGTCGGGGGAAGGCTCAGACATAGGGGGTAAAGCCGCATGAAGCTCGGCGCCCCGGACACATGCAAGCCGCTTTCGTGTCCAGCCGGCGCGCCGTGCTCAGGCTTGCGCCGACTTCCGATTTCCCGCCCACTCCCCGTCGCACATGTCTTCCACCGAACCCATCCGCTTGCAAAAATACCTCGCCGACTCCGGCCTCTGTTCGAGGCGCGCGGCCGAGGCGCTGATCGCGCAGGGCGAAGTGTGGGTCAACGGCACCGTCGCCACCCTCGGCCAGAAAGTCACCCCCGGCGTCGATCGCGTCACCGCCAGCGGCAAGAGCGTCCGCTCGACTGCGCAGCCGCGCATCACGCTCGCGATGAACAAACCCCGCGGCCTCGCCTGCACCAACGACGATCCCCACAATCCCGATACGGTTTTCACCGTCCTGCCCCGCGAGTTTTCGAAATTCCGCTTCTTCTGCGCCGGCCGCCTCGACAAGGACAGTGAAGGCCTCGTCATCCTCACGACCGACGGAGATCTTTCCCAGCGCCTCACCCACCCGTCGAATCTCGTCACCAAGCGCTACCACGTCATCCTGAAGAACCCGTTTCCCGCGAAGCGCCTCCCGCTGCTCATCAAGGGCATCATGTTCGAGGGCGAACGTCTCAAGGTCGAACGCGCCGCTCTGATTCACCCCGGTGTCGGGAACGAAGCGACCAACCTCGACGTGCACATGCACCACGGGAAGAAGCGCGAGATCCGCCTCCTCTTCACCACCCTCGGCTACGATGTGAAAAGGCTCCGTCGTTATCAAATCGGCGCGTTTCCGCTGAAGGGAATTCCGTCGCGCGCCATGAAAAAACTTTCTACCAAGGAAATTGAACTCCTCTTCCAAAATCCCCGCACACCGCACGCCGCGCTCGAGGCCAGTTCCGAGCCACCGGACGACGCCCCCACTCTCCATGAAGACTAAGCTTCTCTCGCTCGCCGCACTCATCGTTTCCGCCGCCACCGCGCTCGCCGCGCCGCTCACGGAAACGACCGCCGTTCACACCAAACCCGACCGCAGCTCGCCGGCCGTCACGTTTCTTAAAGCGGGCACCGAACCGGCCGCGGTCGCCGACGCGGTAGCGACAACTCCCGCCGGCTGGCTCGCCGTGGAATTGTCGGGGCCGTTCGAAGCCTACGTGCTCAACAAAGATCTCACCAAAGGTCTCGATCCCAAAGTCGGCGCCAACATCTACCTCGCCCCCAAAGCCGACGCCGGCGTGCTCACCGTCGCGATCAAGGACGACAAGTGCACCCTCACCGGACTCCACGGCAAATGGACCCAAATCAAACTCGAGCGAAAACTCACTGGCTACATCCATGTCGGCGGTGCGCCCGGGTATGTGCCCGCGATTGCCACGACTCCCGCGACTCCGGCCCAGGCACCGACCGCCCCGGCCGGCACGCCCATGTCCGCCGCGCCTGTTGCGCCCGGCGTCTACGGTGTCGCCACCGCCGGCCACGCCGCGCCGATGGTGAATCTTGGCGACGGTGGCGCCGCCACCTTGCCGCGCCAATTCGCCGGCAAATTTGTTTCCACGCGCAGTCCCTTCAAACCGCGCCGCCCCTATGATTGGGCACTCACCGACGATGCCGGCAAGCGTTACGCTTACCTCGACATCTCGAAGCTCCTCCTCACCGACCAAATCGAAAATTACGTCAACCACACCGTTGTCGTCTTCGGTGCCGCGAAAAACGCCCCGGAATCCAAGGAGATCGTCATCGCAGTCGAGACCCTCCAGTTGAAATAAACCGCCGCCTCGCCCATGGAACTCATCGACGGCAATCAGATCGCCACCGCCCTCATCGCCGAACTCAAAACCGAGGTCACCGCCCTCACGGGCCGCAAGCCATGCCTCGCCCTCGTCCGAGTCGGTGAAGATCCTGCTTCCGTTTCCTACGTTAAGAAGAAGGAAAAAACCGCGGCCGAAATCGGCGTCACGAGCCGGATTATTCTCCCGCCCGTGACCATCACTCAGGCCGAACTTTTCTCTCTGATCGACGGGCTCAACGCCGATGTGACCGTCGACGGCATTCTCGTTCAGTCGCCCCTCCCGAAACACATCGACGAGGTCGCGGTTTTCCGCCGCGTCTCACCCGACAAGGATGTCGACGGATTCAACACCCTCAACCTCGGCAAAGTCGCGCAAGAGGACGATACCGGTTTCGTCTCCTGCACGCCCGCCGGCATCATGGAACTCCTCGCGCGCAGCGGGACCGACCTCAAAGGCAAACACGTCGTAGTCCTCGGCCGCTCGCTGATCGTCGGCAAACCCGTCGCGCTCCTCGCCCTGCAAAAACGCGCAGGTGCAAACGGCACTGTGACCATCTGCCACTCCGGCACCGCCAATCTCGCTTCGCTCACCCGCCAAGCCGACGTGCTCATCGCCGCCATCGGCCGGGCCGAATTTGTCACCGCCGACATGGTGAAGCCCGGGGCCGTCGTCATCGACGTCGGCATCAATCGCGTGCCCGACGCCGCCAAGAAAAGCGGGTATCGGCTTACTGGTGACGTCGACTTCGCTGCGGTGTCGCCGCTTTGCTCCAAGATCACGCCGGTCCCCGGCGGCGTCGGACCGATGACCGTGGCAATGTTGATGAAAAACACCGTCAAGGCCTTTCATCTCCACGCCGCACGCTAGCTTGCGCTGCGAGAATCTGCCCGCTTTTCTCTCGGCCAATGGCTGCCCCCTCGATTTTGGTCGTCGATGACCAACCCATCAACGTCCAGCTCCTGAAGCGAAAATTGGAGCGCGAAGGCATTCGCGTGACGGCCGCCTACAACGGCCTCGAGGCACTCGATCTCACGAAGAAGGTCATGCCCGACCTCATCTTGCTCGACGTCATGATGCCCGACATGGACGGCATCGAAGTCTGCCAACGCCTCCAGGCCGACGAATCCACCCGCGGCATTCCGGTTATTTTCATCACCGCCCGCACCACCAAAGAGAGCAAATTGGAGGGGCTCGGCGTCGGCGCGGTGGACTACATCACCAAGCCCATCGACCTCGATGAAACCTTGGCCCGCGTGCAAACGCAGCTTCGCTTCGTCGCGGTAAATCGCCAACTCGTCGACCTCACCCGCCGGCTCGAAGAATCCCGCCGGGCCGCGACCATCGGCGCCGTTACGCAGGGCATCGCTCACAATCTCAACAACCTCCTCGGCGTCGTCATCGGCTATCTCGACCTCGTCAAAGCCTACTACGACAAACCCGAGCAGGTGAAAAAGAACGCGCAGCACGTCGAAGACGCCGTCCAGCGCATTGTCACGATCATCAAGCAGCTCAGCACGCTCGTAGTGAAATCGCGGCCGCCACTGATCAAGGCCCCGTTGCAACGGTTGCTCGAGGGCTGCGTCACGCGCTTCCACGAAGACTACAAACTCACTGCGCCCGTCACGATCGACAATCCTCTGGGTGACCAACTGCTCGAAACGAACTTCGAGATCTTCGAGGAAGTCTTGGAGAAAGTGCTCATCAACGCGTGGGAGGCCTACGACAACAAGCCGTCCGATCCTCGGCCGCTCTCGATTCACACGCGCATCGTCGAAAAAATCGACGAGGGGAAATTCGTGGAGATCCGCATTGTGGATCATGGCCACGGCTTGGATGCCGACGTGCGCGACAAGATGTTTGAACCGTTTGTCAGCACCAAGAACACAGTCGGTGTCGGCATGGGTCTGACGGTCGCCCGTCACGCGCTGCGCAACCTCGGGGGCGAAGTCACGATGACCGATACCGAAGGGGGCGGCGCCACCGCGATTCTCATCCACCCTCTCGAGAAAAAAGTGCGCAAAACCCACGATGAGTAAGATCGCATTTCTCGGGGCCGGCAACATGGCCGCCGCCATCGTCGAGGGCCTGCTCGCGAAAAAAGCCGCAGCGGCGTCAGACCTCGTGTGCTTCAGCGGCTCCGGAAAAACCGCCGCCGCGCTCGCTGTCAAAACGGGCATCGCCCAAGCCCACTCGCTCGACGAACTGCTCGCCAGTGCCGACACGCTCATCGTGGCATTCAAACCGCAGCACCTCGCTGGCGCCGATCCGCGTTTAGCCGATCTCACCGCGGGCAAACTGGTGGTCTCCGTCCTCGCCGGAAAGCGCGTTGCGACGCTCGTGAAAACGTTTCCGCACGCCCGCAATCTCGTGCGGACGATGCCCAATACACCGAGCCAGATCGGCGCCGGCATCACCGGTTGGTGCGTCCGCGATCCCCTCGCTCCCGCCGACCAGACCACCGTAGATACAATCCTCGGTGCGCTGGGCAAAGCCGTCGAAGTCGTGGAATCGCAGATGGACGCCCTCACCGCGGTGAGCGGCAGCGGCCCCGCTTACGTTTTTGAATTTGCTGCGGCTCTTCGCGATGCCGGTATTGCGGCAGGACTCACCACCGAGACGGCGCAGAAACTTTCGGTCGAGACGTTACTCGGTGCAGCCCGCCTGCTGGCCCGCAAGAACATCGAACCCGAGACCCTGCGCAATCAGGTCACGTCGCCCAATGGCACTACGTTTGCTGGCCTACAGCGCATGGCGGCCGGTGATTTCCGCGGCTTGATCCGCGAGACCGTCCTCGCCGCCAAGGCGCGCTCCGAAGAACTTTCCAAAGACAGTTGATCCGCACATGAGCTCTCTTAACGGCCGTATTCTCGTCACCGGCGGCGCCGGTTTCATCGGCAGCGCACTCGTCTGGGCGCTCAATCAACGCGGCCACAGCGACATCGTCGTGACTGATTTTCTCGGCTCCGACGAAAAATGGAAGAACCTCGTGCCGCTGAAATTTGCAGACTACGTCGAAGCCGGCTCGTTTCGCGAGCATCTGCGCCATAACCCGGCGGCCTTCGGCCGGTTCTCGGCGGTGTTTCACCTCGGAGCCTGCTCGGCGACGACAGAGAAGAACGCGTCCTACCTCATCGACAACAATTTCAATGTGACCAAAGAGCTCGCCGCTTGGTCGCTCGAACACGGCGCGCGCTTCATCTACGCCTCGTCGGCCGCGACCTACGGCGACGGCGCCCGAGGCATGGACGACAGGAGCGATGAGCTGAGCCGGCTGCGACCGCTCAACATGTATGGCTATTCGAAGCACCTCTTCGACCTGCATGCTCAGCGCGAGGGCTGGCTCAAACGAATCGTGGGCGTGAAGTATTTCAACGTCTTTGGCCCCAACGAGGACCACAAAGGCGAGATGCGCTCGCTCGTGAACAAAGCGTATCAGCAAATCCTCGCCACCGGACGCGTGCAGCTCTTTAAGAGCCACAAACCCGAATTCAAAGACGGTGAGCAGATGCGCGATTTCCTCTACGTGAAGGATGCCATCGAAATGACCCTCCACTTTGCCGAGCATCCGGAGGGAATCGCAGCCGGAGGCGTCTACAATCTCGGCAGCGGCGAGGCGAACACGTGGCTCACCCTCACGCGCGCAATCTTCACTGCGCTGGGTCGCGAGCCCGCCATCGACTTCGTCGACATGCCCGAGGTGCTGCGCGGCAAATACCAGTATTTCACCCAGGCGGACACCGCGAAGCTCCGAGCGGCCGGCTATGCGAGACCGATGACGCCCCTTGTTGCGAGCGTGCGCGACTACGTTCAGAACTACCTCGTCCCGACAAAAAAGCTGGGCGAGTAGTGACGCCGACGCGCAGCCCCAGGCAGCGCCCCACCCGAGAAGACACAAAAAAGCCGCGTTGGTCGACGCGGCTTCTGAAAAATAAGTGGACGCCGTGTTTACGGCAGTTTCAGCAACTCTTCTTCCGTGTAAGGCTTGCGGTCGCCTTCCTTAGAGCGAACTGCCGCCACCTGCTCGGTGGTAATCGGAGTGCCAGTGTTGCCCCATTCCTGGCGGATATAAGTCAGCACCGCAGCCACTTTGTCGTCGCTAAGATTGTAAGCGGAACCCGCGACTTTACCGATAACGGGCATCGGAGCGGCGTTGTAGAGGACACCCTTAACTTTAACCGGTCCGGTCATGCCGTAAACGACCAGACGGATGAGGCGGTCATTGGAACCAGATACCCACTCCGAGCCGGCGAGTGGAGGGAAAGTGGCGGGCAATCCAAGACCATTGGCTTGGTGACACGTGATACAAATGGCGTCGTATTGCTTTTTGCCGAGCACGAGCGGATCGATTTTCGCAACGACGACCTCGCCGGAAGGAGGCAGAGTGTTTTCGTTGTAAACGCGGGCATCAAACAAACCGGAGTAGCGGTTCAAATAGGTGCCTGCGAAAAAAATGAGCCCGCTGAAAATGAAGAGCAAATTGAGCGGAAGCAGTTTGTAACGAGCTTTCTCATCGGGCTGCTTACCCAGTAATTTCTCATGGGCGGCCAGCAGGCTCTCGTCCGAGGAAGCAGCCTGATCGAGGCGCGGGTCTTGATTCGACGACGTGCTCATTTTTTGGCGCCCTCCTTGGCCACCGCCGGCGCCACCGGGCGCGCTTCGGGATATTCGTAAGGCGTATTCAAACTCTGAAGGTGAGCGATGAGGGTGCGGGCACGTTCGGAGGGAACGATCTGGCGCCCCGGGGCCGCGACCAAGCGGGTCGGGAGGGCATCGGCAGAAACTTCTCCGGAAATTGAGCGATTTTCGAAGAGGAAAGTGTAGGGAGGATGCGTGACCGTTTTGGCGCCGGCCACAATGCCGGTGAAGAGAAACTCGGCGAGTGCAGCGTTATCTAATGGAGGTTTGCGGGCCGCGAGATTCGCGAGATCAGGGCCGGTGCGGGAGTTTCCGAGCTGGGGGCGGACCTGGAAAATGTAATCACGGGCGACGCTTTGGCGGTCGCCCCAACCGCGCGCCTTGTCGGCACCGAAATCGGGACGGCGAACTTGCTGGGTATGGCAGGCGGCACAACCAAGGTCGGCATAAACCAACTGCCCACGGGCTGCGAGGCCCGGCGGGCGGGACGGAAAGGAGTTACCCTCGCCATCATCGTAAAACGGGGCCAAGGAGCCCAGTTGTTTGTGGGCGGCCAAAGCAATACCAGCCCAGCCGAAAACAAAGGCGGCGAGGAGGCCGATAAAGAAGAAAAAGCCGTTTTTCATCATGACGCGTGGGCCTCCATGGTCGAGGGCTGGCGGAAGGAACTCTCGGTCGAAGCCGAACTACAGCAAAGGCTGCACACGCTGCTGAAAAAATTCACCAGCAACAAAATATTCCCCAAAAGCAAAATGGTTTGCGCCGCCGTGACGCTGAGCAGCCACGGACTGGTGCGAGCGGCTATCTCCGCGAAGGTAATCTTGGCATTGTTGAGATCATGACCCTGCATCCAACCGGCACCGGCGAGCGAAACCACCAGCAAGAGTATGCCAACAAACGCGATCACCACGTGACCGCGAATGAGTGCAGCCGAGGTCCAAGCGCGTCCGGTGAGCCGCGGAACTGCGAAATAAATCGAACCAAACAGCATCATCGAAATGCCGCCATAAATGGCGAGCTGCTGTTGCGCGGTAGAGAGATAGGTAAACTGGGTGACAAGAGCTGCACCACGAAACGACGTGACCGTATCGAGCACCGCTCCGAGGAGGTAAGCCACGAGTCCAAAGGAGATGAATTTAAGCGAGACGCCGCCGCCGCCCACTGCGCCACGGAGGTTGAGCGCGACCACGGTATAGTGGAAGAGGAGCATGCAGCAGGCAGCGTTCGCGAGGGTAGGAATCCAGGCCGGAACCGGCCCGCCAACCAGGTGGCGTCCACCCGTCAATGCGCCCACAAAGAGCAACGTCCAAAAAGCGAGAGGTGCAAACTCGTAGGCCGGCAAAGCACGACCGGTTACCTTGGGAACCACATAGTAGGCACCGGCAAGGGCCAACGGAGCGAGCCACAGCGAAAAGGCCGCTTGGACATACCAACCGTCGACGACGGGCTGCAAGACGCCACGGACCGGGCTCCAGAGCAGCATCGTCTGCGCGGCAATCAACAACCAAGGGAAAATGAAGAGGGCTGCGACCGCATACCAATGGGAGGCAAAAGTGCCGTCGGTGCGGCGACCCGACCATGCAAGGATACCGGAAATCCCAATCGCGATGTAGGCGACGACCATGAGCGGTTGCACATAACGGGGCATCTGCAGGAGCGCGAAGGAGGTGGCGTCGCCCGTCGCAATCCCCGCGAGGCCAAGGGCAATACCGGTGTTCCAAAACAAGGTGCCGACAACGGCCCAATTCTGCGCACGGAGCGGTGACCCGCCGAGACGGCCCAAGACCCACAGCGCAATACCAAGTCCCGCATTGGCCGCCCAGCCATAGACGAACGAAGTCTCGGCGAGAGCCGTGACGCGCCCATGGGTGAACCACTCGCAATTCGACATAAACGTCGGCGAATGAAGTTGGATGGAGGCGATGAGCGCGAAGACGCCACTGATGACGAGCCAGACCAGCCCCGAACCGAGCAGGAGGAGCAGCGGCCAGCGGCCGGCGGTATCGGCAGCGGTGACTTCAGCGTGGGTGGAGGGCGAAGACATCGATAAAGGAGGAATTACTTCTTGGAGCCGTATTGTGCAGCCGTGAGCTGCATCGCGCGTTCGATCGGGAGCTGGACGACACCAGCCTTCTGGTCGACCCACGCGTAGGAAGCAGCCTGCTTGGCGTGTTTTTCACGGAGTTCAACGAGAGCCTGCTGGCGGGTGGCCGGAGTCGCCTTCCACGCGAGCTCTTTCGTGAGATTCTCAGCCGTTGAATTCTGCGGAGAGACCGGCGAGGCTTTGTAGAGTCGGGTGACCACGAGCAGTCCAATCGCCACAACGGCGAAGACGAACACGGTCGTGATCAAAGCAACGGGCCGCGGGGAGTTGGCGGGTGAATCACTCATGGTGGGTGAGACTCTCGGTGATGCGCGGATCGCGAATCGGGATGAGCTTGGCCGACGGGAAACTCTTTAAGTAAGACCAGACACAGACGCCACTGATGCCGACGACAGAGGTGAGCACCCAAAGTAGGTTTATCGACAAGAAAGGAAGTGCATCACCGTGCGAGTCCTTGAGGGCCGGCAGGATGTTGTAGCACATATCGATCAGGATTGTGACGAGGATACCAATTACGATACGGCGAAGAATGTGAGGGGTGACCTTGAACCGATAGGAAAGCAGGGCCAAGAACGGGGCAAAGAAATGACCGAAAAGAATCACGAGACCAACATACCACCACTGTGTCGTGTGCCCGTGGCTATCCAACTCGCGCAGGTTATACCAAAAGGTTTCCTCGGGGACGTTGGCGTTCCAGATCAGGAAATACTGCGAGAAGGTCACGTAGGCCCAAAACACGGTGAACGCGAAACTCAGTAGGCCGATCGAGTAAAAATGATTCGTGTTGAGAATGCCTTTATAGTCACCGCGGTTGAGCAGCCACACCATAATGAGCACACCCACCGCGAGGGCTCCACGGACGCAGTTGGCGAAGAACCAGACACCATACATCGTGGAAAACCAGTGATATTCGAGGGACTTCACCCAGTAAATCGACGCGAAGGTCAGCGTGAGCGCACCGATCGGCAGGCCGATAGCAGCCGTCTTGCGGTTCATGAAAGTCCACTTGATGTCGCCATCTGAATCCTGCGTAAAAGAAGCTTTGCGGAGGCGGCCGGAGAGCCAAACCCAACCGGCGAAGAACGCCAACGTCATGCCCGTAAACATCCCCAAATTAAGGAAACCGGCTTTTTTCTGATATAGAATATCGGTGCCAACGGTGCCGTGACCATGCAGCTCGTGGCCGAGATCCATCCAAGGCCAGACGAAGCCAGGTTTCACCCAAGCGAGGATCAGCAAAGGCAGGAAAAGGACGAACAGCCACTTGAAGGCAGACAAGAAGTGCTCGAACTGCCGGCGAATGACGACCGACCACGAGGCGTCCACGATGTGGTGGATGAGAATCAGCATCAGCATGCCAATCACAATCGCTGTGCAGAAAGTGATGCCCACGAGGTACGACATCACGGGACCGTGTTTGTCTGGGGTGATGGCCACGCCGATGGCGGTGAGCACCAAGCCGACAATGCCGACGATGAGCGCCTTCGATGCCGTGGAAGCGGTCGAAGTCCCAGCGGGTATGGCCGCGGAGGCGGTAGCTACGTGAGTGCTGCTCATTTGAGACCGAGAGTTTGTTTGGCGGCGGCGTCCGTGACGTCGGCAACCGTGCCCTGTTGGGCGCGCTGGAGTGCGCGGACATAGGCGACGACAGCCCAACGGTCTTCAGGGACCAACTTGTCGGCGTAGGACTGCATGTTCTTGTTGGGGGAGCCGACGGTAATCGTGTTGTAGAGTTCTCCCTCCGGCATTTCGCGGAGTCGCTTATCGTGATAGGTCGGCGTGGCACCCATCCCGTATTGCTTGGTGATCCCGACGCCGTCACCAACCGAGCTGTGGCACGGAGCGCAGTAGATTTCGTAGCGATCCTTACCACGTTGGACGAACTTGAGGTCGACGGTAAGAGCCGCCGGGAAGCCCCGGGCGAAGGCACCACTGGCATCTTTGCCGCGATTCAAATGATCGTCTTCGCGCAACATGCCGCGCATCACGGTGTGTTCGACCGGAGCGCGGTCAGAGCGGCCGTCGGCGAAAAACTTCGACTCCGCCTGGGGGCGAAGTTTCGGCTGAAGCTTCATGCCCGGAAAGGCCCACTCAGGGAATACTTCAATGGGGGGCGCAGTGAACGTGGTGCCGCGGAATCCGAAGATGGAAACGAAGAGCACGCAGACGAATGCGGTGACGAGGTAAACGTTGCGCATGGCTCAGGCCTCGAGTTCCGAGATGTTTTTCCCGCCGGCCTTTTCGAGAAGGGCCTTGGTGTTGGCGAGATTGAAGCGCGGGTCGCGCGTTTCGATGACGATGAAGAACTGGTCATCCATGCCGCGACGGATGTGTTCGTATTTCAGCACCGGGTGGTAGTGCATTGGCAGCCCGTTCAGGAAGAACATGCCGCCGATGGTCGCGAAAGCGGTGAAGAGAATCGTAAGCTCGTAGCTCACTGGGAACGCGAACATCGGGCTGAAGAGCGGCTTGCCGCCGACGATGAGTTTGTAGTCTACCGCGCCGGTCCAAAAGATCATCGACATACCGGTGCAGAAACCGGTGATGCCACCGACGAGCGAGATGCGCGGGACGATCGAGCGCTTGAGGCCCATCGCTTTATCGAGACCGTGAACAGGGAACGGCGTGATGCAGTCCCAGTTGCGATAACCGGCGTCGCGCACTTTCTGCGCCGCATGGTAGAGGTCAGGCGTGGTGTCGAAGGTGGCGATCAAGCCGTAGGATTGTGAAGCCATGGCGTGATTGATTAGTGGTGATCGCCGCCGTGAACGTCGGCCTGAGGAGTAACCGACTTGAGCTCAGCCATCGGCATGACAGGGAGGAAGCGAATGAAGAGAAGGAAGAGGACCGAGAAGACGCCGAACGTCCCGAAGAACGTAAAGATTTCGACGATACTAGGCGAATAGTAGCCCCAACTCGAGGGCAGGAAGTCACGGGCCAGCGAGGTGACGATGATCACGAAACGCTCGAACCACATGCCGACGTTAACGAAGATCGAGAGCACCCAGACGAAGGTGGTGTTTTCACGCACAGCCTTGAACCAAAAGAACTGAGGCGTAATGACGTTGCACGAAATCATGATCCAATAGGCCCACGCATAGTGGCCAAAGGCGCGGTTGATAAATGCGAAGCCTTCATACGGATTTGCTCCATACCAAGCGATGAAGAACTCCATTGCGTAGGCGTAGCCGACGATCGTGCCGGTCGCCAACGTGATCTTACACATGCAATCGATGTGATACTGAGTGATAAGGTCCTCCAAGCCGTAGATGGCGCGCAGCGGGAGCATCAGAGTGAGCACCATGCCGAAACCTGAGAAGATTGCGCCCGCCACGAAATAGGGAGGGAAGATCGTCGTATGCCAGCCCGGGAGGAGCGACACAGCAAAGTCGAACGAGACGATCGTGTGCACCGAGAGGACGAGGGGGGTCGAAATACCGGCCAAGATCAGGTAGGCCATTTCGTAATTGCTCCAGTGGCGGTTAGAACCGCGCCAGCCCATCGCAAAGAATCCGTAGAGGGCGGAGCGAATCTTGTCACCAGACGAGTAAAACCGGTCGCGCAATACCGCCAGATCGGGCAAGAGACCGACATACCAGAAGAGCACCGAAACCGTGCCGTAGGTCGAAACCGCGAACACGTCCCACTCCAGCGGCGAACGGAAGTTCTGCCAAATGGCGTTGGAATTCGGGATCGGGAAAAGATACCACGCATACCACACGCGACCGACGTGGAAGACCGGGAAGATCGCGGCACAGACGACGGCGAAAATCGTCATCGCTTCAGCGGCGCGGTTGATGGACGTGCGCCATTTCTGACGCAGCAGGCACAAGATCGCAGAGATCAGCGTGCCAGCGTGGCCGATACCGATCCAGAAGACGAAATTGACGATGTCCCAAGCCCAGTTGACCGGGTTGGCGTGGCCCCACACACCGACGCCGGTGGCGATCAGGTAGGCAATGCCGGCGACCGTGAAGGACGCCACGAAGCACGCGAGGATGAAGCAAACCCACCACCACGTGGGAGTTTTACCTTCGATGATTCCGCAGATTTTCTCAGTGATCCAAGAAAAGCTGCGGTTGTTGGCGACGAGGACGGCGCGCGGAAGGTGAGCAGGTTTAACTTCCTGCAGGATCGCGGGCGCGGCGGCGTGTTCGGCGTGGGCCATTAGCTAAGTCCTCCGAGAGATTTCGCGGTGTCGATCATGCCGTGCTTCTTTTCCGCTTTCGGAGCCTCGTGGCCGTGGCCTTCGTGGGCGCCGTGACCGTGGTCGGACGGAGGATGATTCTTGTTGTTGTATTCGACGCGACTGAGCGGGAGCGCCTGGTAGTCGGGCATCTTCGGATTCGGGTTGCGGAGCTTGCCGAGATACGTGGTGCGCGGACGAATGTTGAGGTAGCCGAGCAGCGAGTAGTCTTGTTCGAGAGCCTTCGCCTTCGAAACGGCACTCGTGGGATCGTCGATGTTTCCGAAAACCACAGCGTCCACCGGACACACTTGCTCGCAGGCGACCTTGATCGTGCGATCAGGAACGACCACGTTGCCGGGCGTGCCCGCCTGCGCCATCGCGACCTTGTGCTGAATCTTGCCGTTCTGGATGCGCTGAATGCAGTAAGTGCACTTCTCCATCACGCCGCGCATGCGGACGGTGACTTCCGGGTTCTTCACCATCTTCACGAGTTCGGGCATACCCTTCGGTCCAAGTTGGCCGAGGTAGAGGCTGTCGAGCTGGCGTTGATTGAAGTCGAAGAAATTAAAGCGACGGACCTTATACGGACAATTGTTGGCGCAGTAGCGCGTGCCGATGCAGCGGTTGTAGGCCATCGTATTGATGCCTTCTTCGTCGTGCACGGTGGCGTTGACCGGGCACACGGTCTCGCAGGGAGCGAGTTCGCATTGGGCACAGGCGATGGGCTGGAGCGAAACCTGCGGATCCTCGGGGATCTCGCGGTTACCTTCTCCACCGAACGCGGCGCCTTCGGCCTTGCCGTCGGAATAGTAGCGGTCGAGACGAATCCAGTGCATCTCGCGTCCGCGAAGCACTTGGTCTTTGCCGACGATCGGAATATTATTCTCAGCCTGACACGCGACGACACAGGCATTGCAGCCGATACAGGTATTCAGGTCGATCGACATGCCCCACTGGTGATGGCCGTCGAACTTCGGCGTGGCGTAGAGCGACTGGCCGCGAGGAATATCCTTCGCACGGGCCGTCGCCTGCTTGGCGCGGTCCTCGCGCGAGAGCTTGTTATCGTTGGTCGGCGTTTTGTCCGCGCCGTAGATGGCGGGAGAGTGGGATTCGGTGCCGATCTCGTCTACGTAACCTGGATTCTTCTGATACTCGTCGAAGTTGGCTTCGCGCACGATGTCGCGGCCTTCCATCGACCAGTGCTCCTGAGTATTCGCGAGAAGTGCACGCGTGCCGGTGTTGGTCAGCGAACCACCTGCGGCGAATTCCGGCGAACCGGCGGTGCGAATAGGATAGGCGTTAAACCCAGCTTCCTTGCCGACGCGACCGGTGACTTTGCGCCCATAGCCAAGCGCAACCACGACCGTGTAGTTCGATAGGCCCGGCTGAATATGCACCGGTCCTTTGACCTTACGTCCGCCAACCGTGAGTTCGAAAACGAAGGCGTTTTCTTTGCCGATCACGAAATTATTCTCTTCGACGCGGGCGACCGGGATCGCCGAGCCCCGGGGCGCAATACCGAGCTCTTTGCCGAGCTTGGGACTAACGAGAATGGCATTGTCCCACGAAATCTTGGTGATCGGGTCCGGACACTCTTGTAGCCAACCGTTGTTGTTGAAACGGCCGTCATCCATTTTGTGGTCGGTGACGAAGCGAACTTCGAGGTTCTTGGCTGAGAAGGTTTCGATCTTCGTCGGGGGGTCGCGGAACAATACGCGAACGCCCTGCTGGTCGAATGACACCGAGGCCTGCTTGAACGCAGAGCCTGCCAAGACTCCGTCGTGCAGGAAACGGCGCATCGCCTTTTCCGCATCGCCGCCGGCGATTCCCGTGATGGTCTCGCTGACGAGCGCATAACCGTCGGCGTTGGCCTCCCCGGCGATCCGGGCAAGCACTTCGATCTGGGTAATTCCACCGAAGAGCGGCAGAATCATCGGCTGAACCGGCACGATAGTGCCGTCCACCGTGCGAGCATCGCCCCATGACTCAAGATAGTGCGCTGCGGCGAGATTTGTGCCGGCCAGCGCAGACGTTTCGTCGGACGCGTAGCCGAGGCGAATCACTTCGGAAACCGAAGATTGCAACTTGGCCCAGTCGAGATCGGCGGGGGCGTTGTAGGCAGGATTTCCACCAAGGATGACGAGCGTCTTTACGGCCCCACCCTTGATCGCAGAGGCGAGATCGGAGATGGGAGCGGCACTCGTGGGCTCCACGGCCACGAAATCAACCGTGTTACCGATGTTGCCGAGCAACGCGTTGATCGCATACGCGATCGCATGAACCTGCGGAGGGAGGTGTGCTCCCGCGACAACCAGCGACTCGCCCTTGTGACTCTTGAGATCAGCGGCGCACTCATCGACCCACTTCGGACTGACAAAGGCGTCGAGACCTTCCGTCAATGGCTTGAGAATTTCGGTATCGAGGGTCTTCCCTCCGATAGCTGCGGCGAGCGCGAGCATATGGCTGGAGGCCAAACGCAGGCGGTGATCGGCCATGCTGCCCGTAAGCGTGAAAGAGCTTTCCGCCACATAGAGGCGGTTCATCGGGTCGGTCGGCTTGGTAACACGCCGGCCCTTCGCGAACTCGCGGGCGTAGTAAAGACTGCCCGACTCGGCGTGGAAGAAATCGGCGTCGAGCGACAGGATGCGTTTTGCCTTCGCGAAACGATAGATCGGCTTTACGTCGGCTCCAAAAGAGGCGCGCGCCGCGGCCATCGGCGGTTCGTCGGTGACCGGCTCGAATTCGGCCCAGACCGCCCTCGGAAACTTGCGGCGGAGTTTCTTCACCAAGCGCGCACGCGTCGGTGAGGAGGACTGATCCGCCAAAAACGCCAATCCGGCCCCCTGAGAGGCGGCATGCGCGGCGCCCACGCCGGCGAGGAGATCGGTGACGGCCTTTGCCGAAAGCACTGCCCCACCCTTGGTGTGGGCCGTTGCACGATCCGGATCATAAAGATCGAGGATGGAGGCTTGCGCGAGTAGCGAGCTGGCGCCGCCATGAGGAGCGTAACTCGGATTGCCTTCGAGCTTGGTCGGGCGGCCCTGATGGGTCTCGGCGAGCAAGGGGATGGCCGAATTACGGATCGGCATCGCCGTCGCGTAATACTGCGGCAGACCGGGAATCACACCTTCGACCGACTTGCCATAAGGGAGAATAAACTGTTCGGGACGACGACAACCCGCGAGGCCGATGCCACCGAGGGCAAACGACGCCGCCATGATCTTCATGAAGTGGCGACGATCAACGCCATCCAGCTCCGCTGCGCCTTGAGGGAACTCGCGTTTGAGCTGTTCGACGAAACCGGGCGAAGCGGAAAGCTCGTCGAGGCTACGCCAATATTTCGGGCCGTTCAGCTCACGTTCCGACGGTGCGGGATGTTCAAATATGCGTTTCATCGATGGCAGCCGGAGCAGCTCTGAGGAGGTTTGACTTTCCAGTCGCGCACGAGGTCGCTCGCCTGTTTGAGGCCAGCGTCGCCCTGGTCGGCGAGGCGTTTCGAATCGAGGTTAAACACATCCTTCGGATCACGAAGGGCAGCCTCGGGATTGCGATGGCAGTCCAAGCAGAAACTCATGCTGAGTGGCTGCATGTGAGTAACGGTGTCCATCTTGTTCACATTACCGTGGCACTCGACGCACGAGATACCGCGATTCACGTGGATGGCGTGGTTAAAGTATGCGTAGTCAGGAGTCTTGTGAATCCACACCCACGGAACGGGCTTTCCGGTCGCAGCACTTTCACGGACCGGCGCCAGCAAGGGGCTCGTCGTCTTGATCTGATTGTGGCAGTTCATGCACGTCTGCGACGAGGGCACGTTGGAATGGCCCGACTTATCGACGTTCGAGTGGCAATAGCGGCAATCGAGACCGACTTCCTGCACGTGCTTCGCGTGGCTGAAGGGAACGGGCTGGAGGGGAGCGTAACCGACGCGCGTGTATTTCGGCGTCATGTAGTAAGTCACGCCGGCGGTCGCGACACATACGACCACACCCAGAAAAATGATGATCTGGAGCGGAAGCTTGTTCGCCGACTTCGGGAAAATTTTCGACATGGCAGGTGATCTTCGGGTCGCGGGGCGGTTTAGACGGAACCGGCGCGACGAGCGACCGCGCGGATTTCGGGCCGAACCACCACCGGGGCTCCCGAAGTAGCGGAGGAAACGCCCGTCGACCCGTTCGGCGAACTCAACTCAGGCGAAGTCTTCGCAACAAGGTTCGGGGCCACGCTGACAGCGGCGGCTGCTCCGAGAAGCTTGGCAAAGAATTGTTTTCGCGATGGGTCGTGGCTCACGTGGCAGTTGAGTGGTTGGAAATTCCGGTCGAAAGAAGGGTGCGGCGTTTCGCTTGTAAACCAAAATTTCGGGATGATTTTTTTTTGTTCCCAGAATTAGCAATTCCACGCGCGCACTTCGCCCGTGCTAATGGGCCACGCACGCAATCTCACACAAACAGGCCGTCGCGCATCGGTCTTGTCACGTCGCAGCGCTGCGCGATTTCGGGGTTGTGGGTGACCAAAATCACCGCCTGGCCGTTTTCCTTGGCGAGCCGGGTGAGCAGGTCGAACACGAGTGCGGAGTTCTTTACATCGAGGTTTCCGGTGGGCTCGTCGGCGAGGATAATGGACGGCTGGTTCGCGAGCGCGCGGGCCACGGCGACGCGTTGCTGCTCGCCCCCGGAAAGTTGGGTGCCGAGGCGGTGCGTCTTGGCACCGAGGCCAACCGCATCGAGGAGCGAGCGGGCGCGGGTTTCCATCGCTGGCACCGAGAGGCGGCCCAGTTTGCGCATCGGCATCATCACGTTTTCCAACGCCGTGAATTCGAGCATCAAAAAGTGAAACTGAAACACGAAGCCGATGTGCTCGCCGCGCGCGGCCGTGCGGGCGAGATCGTCGCTGTTCGACATGCGTTGCCCGTTGATCTCGATGTCGCCGCCATCGGGTTGATCGAGGAGCCCGAGCAGGTAGAGCAAAGTGGATTTACCGCAGCCGGAGGGACCGACAATCGCGTAGACTTGTCCGCGCCGCGCCTCGAACGAGACGCCCTTCAGCACGTGCACTCTCCCCTCCCCTTGCCCGAGGTAGCGCTGCAGTCCGTTGCAGCGGAGCGCAAACTCGCCGACTGGCGCAGACGAAGCGGTGGTGACGATCGATTTGCTCATTGGGCCGTGCCGCGGACGATATCACCGGGTTCGAGACGTGCGGCCCGGCGTGCGGGCACGAGACTCGCGATCATCACCATCACCACGGCCGTCGCGATTGCCTGGACGTAGTGCCACGGCGACCACGAGACAATAAACGTCGCCGTCTTGAAAAGCGTATTGATGGGCAACGGCACCATACTGACGCCGAACGTCACCGCCGCGCCGAAGAGCCCGCCGATGATCGCGCCGATCGCGAGCACGATGCCGGCCTGCCACAGAAAGATCTGCGTGATGTCGCGCCGCTCGTAGCCCATCGAGCGCAGGATCGCGATATCCTTGGTCTTCTCGAGGACGATCATCGCGAGCGTGTTAAACATCGCGAGGCTCGCGATGAGCGTGAACACCGTCACAGTGATCGCCGACGAGACTTTCAGGGCCCGGAAAACCGAGAGCCATTCTTTCTCGCGCTCCTGCCACGGGCGCACGCTGTGCCCGAGCACGTTTTCCATGTGGGCGGCTTCCTCACGGGCGCGCTTCGGCTCGTAGAGACTGATCTGGACAAACGTCGCGCCCGTGGGCTTGCGCAGCAGGGAGCGAGCTTCGCCGAGATCGAGGTAGATGCGGGTCTTGTCGATGTCGCGGACACCCGTCTCAAAAATCGCCGCGACGTGGTAGCGGCGCGATTCGCCGCGGGCGTTGACGACAATGGAATCGTTGACCGTGAGTTGCAGGCGATCCGCCAAAACGCGCCCCACAAGCACTCCCGAAGTGGACTCCAGAAATTTCCCCAGACCGCCCGGCGTGGTGATTTTCCGTTCGAGTTCGGAGACCAAGCGATGTTCGTCGAGTTTGATGCCGAAGATCTGCGCGTCCTCGGTCTTGAACGGACTCGTCACCTGCACGTTGCCGCGGAGCACCGCGGAGACGCCCCGCACGTTCGCGAAATTGCGCACAGCGTCCTTGATCAGCGCGGGCTCTTCCACGCCCTCGATGTATTTCACGCCTTCGCGCTGGAGAATCTGCGCGTCGGAGCCGCCCGCCGCCTCCATGCTCTGCAACGTCGATTGTTTGCGGTCTTCGATGCGGATCGCTCCGTCCGTGCCGAGCAGCGTGCGCACAAAAAACTCCTCGAATCCGCTCGTCGTAGCCTGAGTCACGATGAACAAGCCCACCCCGAGCACCGTGCACGAGAGGCTCATGAGCATGGCCCGCTTTTTCGCCGTGAGAAAACGGAAGGCGATGCGGAGATTGGGCGACATCAGCAAGGGCAACTCAGTTAATTTCCGTCGTCGCACCTTACTTCGCCGCCGGCAGACGGACGCGTTGTCCGTCGCGAAACAGATCGATGTTCTCGACGATCACGAGTTCACCCTCGACGAGCCCTTTGGTGACCTCCGCGCGATTCAGATCCAAGTAACCGAGCTCGATCTGCCGGGCCTGCGCGCGCCCGTCTTTGACCACAAAAACGAAGTTGCTGTTGAACAACGCCCGTCGCGGCACGAGCAGCGCGTTCTCGCGGCGCCCGACCGTGATCGTGACTTGCCCGGTGCTGCCGTGAATGAGGCGCTCCGGCTTGATATCCACGTCCACGTAGACCGTGTAGCGCTGCGTCGTCTCGTCGGCCACGGACAGTATCTTGGAAACCTTCGCGTTAAACGCCGGCTCGGAGGGATAGCTTAGCAGCCGCACTTTCGCGTCCTGCCCGAGGCGGATCGCACCGAAATTTTCCTCGCTGATCCGCGCCGCGACGAGCCGCTTGTTCGACACAAACGTCGCCACCGGCACACCCGCTCCGATCAACGCGCCTTCCCACACCATCACATCCTTCACGATGCCGTCTTCCTGCGCGATGAGCGACATGCGGCTCAACTGGATTTTCTTCGCATCCATCAAAGCCGCATAGTCCGCCTTGGCTTTCTCGTTCCGGAATTCCTCGATCTTCATCTTGCCGTCGATCGCCTCCAGCGCCCGCCGCAAGCTCTTCACGTTTTCTGCGGAAACATCGCCCTGCCGTTGCAGGCGTTCCGCATTTTCCAACTGTTCCACCGCGACCTTGCGCTCGATATTGGCCGCGAGCAGCAGCGCACGCTCCGCCTGGGCGGAGTTAAAATTCCGCGTCGTCTCGTCGATTTCTCGCTGTAAGTCCGCGCTGTCGAGCTTCAGCAGCACATCGCCTTTTTTGAAACGCGCATCGGGCGTCAGCGCCTCGCAGGTTTCCACGCGCCCGCCCAATTCGCATTTCAGCGGACGCACCCCGCCCTGGTCGGCCGAGACCTCGATGCTGCCCGGCACCGCGCTCACCGCCGCCCCGCGCGTAACGGGAGCCACGACGGCGATTTCGCTAAAACTCCGAAAGCCCACGAAGACCGCCGCAGCCACCACGGCGGCTGCGAGCACGAGTTTGAGGACGAGGCTGATGTTACCGTTTTTCGCTGTCATGGCGGGCGGGGAGTTGGGTGAGCACGGGGTCGGCACCGACGAGCGAGGCAAACTCGCTCCAGCGCGCGAGGAAGGTCGCGCGGGCATTGGCGTTTTGAAATTCCATGACCTTCAGGCCGGAGGTCGTTTGGTCGACGGCGGTCTGCGGCACATTGCCGAGCTTAAATTCTTTGCCGACTTTATCCATCTCTGCGGACGCCAAGCCCAGCCGCAGCGCGCTCATTTCCATCGCCTGCACGTCGAGTTCGAGCTGCTGCATGAGGGCCTGCGCCGCGTCGACCGCCGCCTCGGAGGCCGTCTTCAATTCGAGTTCGGCGCCACGTTTCGTCACCAGCGCCGCGCGCTTCGCCGCACGACTGGCAAATCCGTCGAAGATATTCCACTGCGCACCGACCGCGATCGTCTGCCGGGCGACCCCCTGCTGCGAGACGGTCGTCGCCGAGGCGTTCGTCGTGTTTTCCAGACTGTAGCCGGCGCTCGCGCCGAACTTCGGCAGCAGCCGCACGCGCGCGATGCGGTAGTCGAGGTCGGCTTCGCGCACCTTCAGTTCGCTCACCTGCGCCTGATAGGTTTGCCGACCTTGGTCGCGCACGACTGCGGCCAACATCGCCGACGCCACCGCGGCATCGTAAACCAGCGCCGGAATCTCCTCCGGGATCGCGTCCTCCGAGAGATCGCCGATCCCCGCGAGCCGCGCAAACGAGCGCCGCAACGCCGTCAACTCAACTTCCGCCCGCCGCACGCGCAGCGTTTCATCGCTCATGTTGAGTTCGCGCCCGGCGATATCCGCCGGCGAAAACAGCCCGCTCTCAAGTTTCTCTTTCGCCAATTTCAGCTCCGCGACGTTCAGCTCCCGCGCAAATCGCATCTGCCGCAGCAGCGATTTTTTCACGATGAGTTCGAGGTAGGAACGCCTCAGTGTGACCGCCAGCGTCCGCGACGCCTCGGCGTAACTCTTCTGCGAGATCAGCACGCCGATGCGCGCCTTGTCGCCTTCGTTTTTTAGCGCGCCCCAGTGGTAAATCGACTGGTTGAGCCCGAAATTGTAGAACACGCCGTTGTCGCGCGTCTTCGTGCTATTATTGCTCGAAATCGAGGTCTCATTGCTCGCGAAAGTGAGATTACCCCCAAGGCTCGGCAGCCGCAGCGAATTGGCTCCCATCACCTTCAGCGTGCTTTGCTCCAGCTCCAATTGCTTCGCGATCATTTGCGGCGATTGTCGCAGCGCCGTCGCGAGGATCGGCTTCAGCGTGGGCAGGTAATCTTCGGGAAACGTTCCGCTCGTTTCAGGACGTTGGCCATAGCTCGCCGCGACCGCGCAAACCCACGCCAACAACGGCAGCGCGCGCGCCTTTCGACGCTGTGATATGAATACCGACGACAACATGAATTCGTGCGAAAATTAAAGGGCCAGAGCGGGTCAATTCGGAAGCGATTGCAACCCATAAGTCTTGAGCCCCACACCGTGACCGCACCAACGTTGCGCTGTTCCCGCGCGCCCGCACCGCCACGACGAAATGCACACCGAACTTTCCGCCCTCGCCCACGAGCACCTCGATCGTGTCCGCGCGTTTTACGACGCCGCGCCCTCCCTTCCGCAATCCGGCGCCCGCGCCTACCGCGCCCTCCTCGCGCATTACTACAATCTTCTGATTCCCGCCGATGCCTCGGTGCTCGAGATCGGTTGCGGCTCCGGCGAACTCCTCTCGCACCTCCGCGCCGCGCGCAAAACCGGCCTCGATCTCTCCGCGACGCAGATCGCCGCCGCGCGCCTGCGCCTGCCCCACGCCGAATTTTTTGTGCAGGCCGGCGAACTCATCGACCTCGGCGACCGCCGCTTCGATGTTATCATCATTTCCGATACGCTGAACCTCGCCGCCGATGTCCAGCACCTCCTCGAACGCCTCCAGCTCGTGTCACACCCCGGCACGCGCCTTCTCATCAATTTCCAGAATTCGCTCTGGCGTCCCCTGCTCTCCCTCGCCCGCGTCCTCGGCTTGAAGGCCGAACAACCGCAGAACAGTTGGCTCGCCTCCTCCGACGTCCTCAACCTCCTCCAACTCGCCGGTTGGAGCGCCGTCTGTCGCCAAGGCCGCATCCTCGTCCCGTTTTCCGCCCTCGGCCTCGGTTCGTTGATCAACCGCTGGTGCGCCCCGCTGCTCCAGTGGTTTTGTCTTACCGTTTTTATCGTCGCCCGCCCCGCGCGCCAAACCGCCCCCCGCGCCCTCACGGTCTCCGTCGTCATCCCCGCGCGCAACGAAGCCGGCAACATCGCCGCCGCCGTCGCCCGCACCGCCGAGATGGGCGCCGGCACCGAACTCATCTTCGTCGAAGGCCACTCGCGCGACGACACGTGGGCGCAGATTCAAAAAGTCGCCGCCGCGAGCCCCCACCGGAAAATCAAAATTCTCCAGCAGACCGGCAAAGGCAAAGGCGACGCCGTCCGCGCCGGTTTCGCGGTCGCGACCGGCGATATCCTCATGATCCTCGACGCCGATCTCACGATGCCGCCCGAGGATCTGCCGAAATTCTACGACGTGCTCGCGAGCGGCCGCGCCGAATTCGCCAACGGCGTCCGCCTCGTCTACCCGATGGACGAAAAGGCCATGCAGTTCCTCAATCTCTGCGCCAACAAAGCCTTCGGTCTCATCTTCACCTGGCTCCTCGGCCAACCCGTTAAGGATACCCTCTGCGGCACCAAAGTCCTCAGCCGCGCGCACTACGACAGCGTCGCCGCCAACCGCGCCTACTTCGGCGACTTCGACCCCTTCGGCGATTTCGACCTCCTCTTCGGCGCCGCCAAACTGAATCTCAAAATCGCCGACGTCCCCATCCGCTACCGCGAGCGCACCTACGGCACCACCAACATCCAGCGTTGGAAACACGGCTGGCTCCTCCTGCGCATGGTGATGTTCGCCGCCCGGAAACTGAAATTCGTTTGAGCTCCGAACGTAGGAGCCTGCTTGCAGGCGATCTTGCGTGACCGCCCGCCACTCCGCGCTCCATCGCTTGCAAGCAAGCGCCTCCCTCAGCCCTTTCCCGATGAAAATCCCCATCCTCGACCTCAAGCCCGCCTACGACGAGCTGCGCCCCGAACTCGACGCCGCCTACCACCGCGTCATGGACTCCGGCTGGCTCCTCCTCGGCAAAGAGCTCGAGTCCTTTGAAACCGAATACGCCGCCAGTGTCGGCGCCGCGCACTGCATCGGCGTCGCCAACGGCCTCGAAGCCATGCAACTCGTGCTCATGGCCCTCGGCGTCGGCCCCGGCGACGAAGTGATCGTCCCCTCGCACGGCTACATCGCCACGTGGCTCGCCGTCACCCACGTCGGCGCCCGCCCTGTCCCCTGCGAGCCCGATCCCCTCACCTACAATCTCGCCCCCTCCCGCCTCGCCGCCCTCATCACGCCGCGCACGAAGGTCATTCTCCCGATCCACCTCTACGGCCAGACCGCCGATCTCACCGCGATCAACGCCGTCGCCGCCCAGAAAAACCTTTTCGTCCTCGAAGACGCCGCGCAATCCCATGGCGCCTGCAGCCACGGCAAACAAGCCGGCGTCCTCGGCCACGCCGCTGGCGTGAGTTTTTACCCGAGCAAAAATCTCGGCGCTCTCGCCGACGCGGGTGCCGTCACCACGAACGACGCCGCGCTCGCCAACCAGCTCCGCCACCTCCGCAACTACGGCTCCAAGGTCCGCTACCACAACGAAGTCCTCGGCCTGAACTCCCGCCTCAGCGAACTCCAGGCCGCGTTCCTCCGCGCCAAACTCCCGCACCTCGCCGCGTGGAACGCCCGCCGCGTCGCCCTCGCCGCGCGCTACCTCGCGCAACTCGCCCCGCTCGCCGCCGCCGGCCACCTAACTCTGCCGCACGTGCCCGCGTGGGCCGACCCGGTGTGGCACCTCTTCGTGATTCGCACCGCGCGCCGCGCTGCCCTCCAGGCCCATCTCGCCGCCGCCGGCATCGGCACCGGCATCCACTACCCCATCCCACCGCACCTCTCGAACGCCTATCGCGCCGCGGGCTGGAAACGCGGCGACTTCCCCCTCGCGGAGCAATTCGCCGACGAAGTCCTCAGTCTCCCCGTCGGCCCGCACCACACCGCCGAGCAGATCGATTTCGTCTGCACGGCGATTTGCGATTTCTACAAAAAATAGGGCGGACATCAGTCCGCCCCACGTGAGGTCCTTGACGGTTAGGCCACCAGCGCCTGCGAAATATCCGCCTTGATGTCGTCAATGTGCTCGATGCCCAACGACACCCGCAATCCGCCCGGCGCCACGCCGGCCGAGAGCTGTTCCGCCGCGGACAATTGCGAGTGAGTCGTCGAAGCCGGGTGGATGATCAGCGTCTTCGCGTCGCCCACATTCGCGAGGTGTGAAATCAGCTTCAGGCTGTTCACAAATTTCTCCGCCCGCGCGCGGTCGCCCTTGAGTTGGAACGACAACACGCCGCCGAACCCGCGTGTGAGATATTTCTTCGCGGCCGCGTGCGTCGGATGATTTTCCAAACCGGGATAGTTCACCGAAATGACTTCCGGATGCGTCGCCAGCCAGCGGGCGAGCGCCAACGCGTTCTCACACGTGCGCTCCACGCGCAGCGACAGCGTCTCAAGCCCTTGCAGCAGCAAGAACGAGTTGAACGGACTCTGCGCCGGACCCCAATCGCGCAGACCTTCCACGCGGCAGCGGATGATAAATTGGATGTTCCCAAACGGCCCGCCGAGGCCGAACACGTCGTTCAACACCATCCCGTGATAGCTCGGCGACGGCGACGTGAACTGGGGATACTTGCCATTGCCCCAGTTAAACGTGCCCGCGTCCACGATCACGCCGCCCATGCTCGTGCCGTGCCCGCCGATCCACTTGGTCGCAGACTCCACGAGCACATGCGCCCCATGCTTCAGCGGCTGGCAGATCGCACCACCCGCGCCAAAGGTGTTGTCGACGATCAGCGGCAGATCGTGCTTCTTCGCGAGTGCCGCAAACGCCTCAAAGTCCGGCACCGTGAGCCCCGGGTTGCCGATCGTTTCCAGATAGATCGCCTTGGTCTTCGCATCGATCAACGGCTCAAAGCTCTCGACCTTCACGCCATCGGCAAACCGCGCCTCGACGCCGATGTTCTTGAAGGCGTTTTTGAACTGATTGTAAGAGCCGCCGTAGAGGTGCGAGGTCGTGACGAAATTGTCGCCCACCGACGTGATATTGTTGATCGCGAGAAACTGCGCCGAGTGTCCCGACGACGTCGCGAGCGCCGCCACACCGCCCTCGAGCGCCGCGACGCGCTTCTCGAAAACATCGTTGGTCGGATTCATCAACCGCGTGTAGATGTTGCCGAATTCCTGGAGCGCAAAGAGCCGCGCCCCGTGCGCGGAATCTTTGAACTGATAAGCCGTCGTCTGATAGATCGGCACCGCGCGCGAACGCGTGGTCGGATCAATCTCTTGTCCGGCGTGCAATTGGAGTGTTTCGAAGTTCATGGAATGAAACGATGTGGGGTTGGAGGGAATGAACGAAGCGCGAGAACGTTCGGATTTCGCGCCCCGCCGCAACTCCGGAAACTGAGCCGCACTCCCCGACCCGGCGAGCGCCGGCGCGCCGTTTACCCCTGCGCCGCTTGATCGGCCATCCCTTCCCTGGCCGTTGCCAGGCCCTGCTCGACGAACCCGGCCACGCGTTCGCCCCGGTCCGTCACTGCGGCCCCCCTCACTCGTAGTCTTCGTTCAACGATCGCAGAAATGCCGCGAGCGCCGCGAGGTCGTCCGCGCCCAGCCGCACGCCCGCAAACTCCTCCGGCGCGTTCCGTAATTTCCCGTCGCGCGCGAGATCGGTCATGCGCTGGTAGAACCGCAACACCTCCTCGAGATTCTTGAACCGGCCCGTGTGCAGATAGGGTCCCGTCTGCCCCAGATCGCGGAGCGCCGTCGTCTTGAAACGCGCCACCGATCGCGCCAGCACCTGCTCGCGCGTGTAGGTTTTTTCCGGATTCAGCAGGCGTTCGATCGCGCCCTGGGGCGCCGGCCGGTCGGGGTTGCGGTAGATATTCCACAGCCCGAGATCTGTGGGCGGCGGCGGCCCGAGGCCCGGCAGCGCCAGAAACGGCCCCTTCGCCAGCGGATGTTTTTCCGTCGGCGGCAGCCATTTTTCAAAATCACCGTTGCGCACCGCCAGCGTCGGCACTTCCAACCGCACAAATTCCCCCGCACCGTTCAGCGCATCGAAATCGTCCTGCGCCGCCCCGGTATTGTGAAACGCGAAGTCCGTGAAGTGCGGCGGCGTGTGACACGCCGCACAGTTTCCGGCCCCCACGCTCTTGGTCTTCGCCACGCTCGCACCCTCCGCGCCCGCCGTCGTCCCTGCGCCCGCAGTCGCACGCTCCGGCTCACTTAAGAAAATCTTCAGCCCGCGCAGCTCCGCTTCGCCAAACTGAAAGATCTGTTCGTGGTATTTCAGTTTCCGTTTGCGCTCCTGCACGAACTTCGGCGCCGCCATGCCCTCCACCGCTTCGCGCAGCCGCCGCGTGTAGGCCGCCGGCGTCTCGCCTTTCGCGGGCGCACGCGGCAAACCGTTCGCCGCGAGAAACGCGTCGTAGGGCGATCCGTTGTGTAGCCCGCGTCCGTCGCGCGCAAACCGCAGCGACCTCAGGTAGGCCGCGATCAGGCGGGCCCCCGCGTCGAGCACCGCGTCATCGTCCGCCGTCGCCACGTCCACGCGCCATTTTTCCGGCAGCCGCAGGGCCGCGGGAATCGCCGCGTCCGTCCCGCGGAGCAGCACCGCGTAAGATAATTTTCCATACTCGGCCGCCAGCGCGCCCGCGCCGTCGTCCTCGCGCAGCACCCGCGCAAAATGTTTTTTCGCCGTCGCCTGTTCGCCCGGCAGCCAGCCGAAATTCCGGCCCGTGAGCGTGCCTTTCACGATCGCTTCCGCGCCGGCGTATTCGCCGTCGAAATTAAACAGCCCGCCCGCCCCGGCTTCGAGCGCGCCGACCAGCGACCGCGAATTCCGCGCCGTCGTCGTCTTGCCGTCATCGCGTTGCGGCACCGGACTCCGCCGCGCCAGATCGTTGAACGCCCCCACGCCCCGCCCCGGCAGCCGTCGCTTGCCCTTCAGCTCTTCGTTCAGATGGCACACCGCACAATTCATCGTTTGCCCCGCAAACGGCCCCTTCACCGCCGGCACCCCGCGCTCCGCCACCGCCACCCGCGCCAACACCGGGTCGCCCTTGTCCAGCGGAGCGTTCACATTGGCTCCCGTGTAGGCATAGAAATAGTGCGCAAACCGCGTCTCCAGAAACATCCGCTCACCCGCCTCGACTTCCGCCGGCGGCACTCTCACCTCCGCTGCCGTCACGCTCCCGGTCGCGCCGACTAAACTAAGAATTACGCCAAGAAGCCTATGTGTCATGACCGTGTTTTATAATGTGTGTGCTCGAACCACCGCCGCGGCAGCTCGTTCCCCACAGACGCCCCGCACCCCCTCCCCGTTTCCCTAAAACCCGCCCCGCCACCGCCCTTCGCCAAAACTCCGGTCGCAGATGCAAAACATTCGCCATCGGCGCGATTCTCGCTTCTATCCGCGCCCATGCGCACGGGGTGTTTCAATCGCAGGCTCACGTGGTGGCTCGCCTTCGCGGTCATCGTCGCCCGTGCGTCGGCCCAGACGATCACATGGTCCGGCACCGGTGATTGGTCGACCCCCGCCAACTGGTCGTCCAATCCCAACCTGCCGACCTCGCAAAGCTCCGTGCAGCTCCCCTCCGGCACGCTCACCGTGAGCGACACTCGCGCCGTTGCCGCGCTCACACTGTCCGGCGGCACGCTCAACGGTGCCGGCACGCTCAACGTCGGCGGCCTCCTCACGTGGAGTGGCACGACCCTCGCCGGCACCGGCACGCTCGTCGCCAACGGCGGCGCCAATCTCACGACCAACGTCAGTCTCCACGCCGGCCAGACCCTCACGCTCGCCGGCAACTCCACCTGGTCCGCGGGCACCGTCTACACCGGCACCGGCGCCATCCTCAACAACACCGGCGCCCTCACCACTACCGCCAACGCCGACTTCTATGCCTACTACGGCGGCACCAAACTCACCTTCAACAACTCCGGATCCTTCACCAAAAACACCGCCACCGCCGACACCGCCCTCGACGCCATCGTCAACAACACCGGCACCATCACCGTCAACTCTGGCTCCGTTTCCGTCGGCGGAGGCGGCACCAATACCGGCACCATCAACGTAGCCTCCGGCGCGACCTTCGCTCTCACCGGCGGCAATTTCACCTTCGCCAACGGCTCCCTCGTCAATGGCGCCGGCACCGTCCTCGTCTCCGGCGGCACCACCACATTCTCTGGCGCCAATACCGGCTCCGCCTCCATCGCCCTCTCCGGTTCCGGCACCGCCACCTTTAACGGCAACACCACGACCACCGGCGGCGGCACCTTCTCCGCCGGCACCCTCAACGGCACCGGCAATCTCACCTTCGGCGCCCCGCTCACAATCAGCGGCGGCGATCTCAAGGGCACCGGCACGCTTACCGCCAACGCCGGCGCCAACCTCACCGCCAATTTCAGCCTGCACGAGGGCCAGACCCTCACGCTCGCCGGCAACTCCACCTGGTCCGCGGGCACCGTCTACACCGGCACCGGCGCCATCCTCAACAACACCGGCGCCCTCACCACCACCGCCAACGCCGACTTCTACGCCTACTACGGCGGCACCAAACTCACCTTCAACAACTCCGGCTCCTTCACCAAAAACACCGCCACCGCCGACACCGCCCTCGACGCCATCGTCAACAACACCGGCACCATCACCGTCAACTCCGGCTCCGTTTCCGTCGGCGGAGGCGGCACCAACACCGGCACCATCAACGTCGCCTCCGGCGCCACTTTCGCTCTCACCGGCGGCAATTTCACCTTCGCCAGCGGCTCCCTCGTCAATGGCGCCGGCACCGTCCTCGTTTCCGGCGGCACCACCACCTGGGCCGGCGCCAACACCGGCTCCGCCTCGATCAGCCTCTCCGGCTCCGGCACCGCCACCTTCAGCGGCAATACGACCACCACCGGCGGCGGCACCTTCTCCGCCGGCACCCTCAATGGCACCGGCAATCTCACGCTCGGCGCCCCGCTCACGATCAGCGGCGGCGACCTCAAGGGCACCGGCACCCTCACCGCCAACGCCGGCGCCAACATCACCGCCAATTTCAGTCTACACGACGGCCAAACCCTCTCCCTCGCCGGCAACTCCACCTGGTCAGCCGGCACCGTCTACACCGGCACCGGCGCCATCCTCAACAACACCGGCGCCCTCACCACCACCGCCAACGCCGACTTCTACGCCTATTACGGCGGCACCAAACTCACCTTCAACAACTCCGGCTCCTTCACCAAAAACACCGCCACCGCCGACACCGCCCTCGACGCCATCGTCAACAACACCGGCACCATCACCGTCAACTCTGGCTCCGTCTCGGTCGGCGGAGGCGGCACCAATACCGGCACCATCAACGTCGCCGCCGGCGCCACTTTCGCCCTCACCGGCGGCAACTTCACCTTCACCAACGGCTCCCTCGTCAACGGCGCCGGCACCGTCCTCGTCTCCGGTGGCACCACCACGTTCTCCGGCGCCAATACCGGCTCCGCCTCCATCAGCCTCGCCGGCTCCGGCACCGCCACCTTCAACGGCAATACGACCACCACCGGCGGCGGCACCTTCACGGCGGGCACGCTCAACGGCACGGGCAACCTCACCCTCGGCGCCCCGCTCACGATCAGCGGCGGCGATCTCAAGGGCACCGGCACGCTTACCGCCAACGCCGGCGCCAACCTCACCGCCAATTTCAGTCTCCACGACGGCCAAACCCTCTCCCTCGCCGGCAACTCCACCTGGTCCGCCGGCACCCTCTACGTCGGCACCGGCGCCATCCTCAACAACACCGGCGCCCTCACCACTACCGCCAACGCCGACTTCTACGCCTACTACGGCGGCACCAAACTCACCTTCAACAATTCCGGCTCCTTCACCAAATCAACCGCCACCGCCGACACCGCCCTCGACGCCACCGTCAACAACACCGGCACGATCTCCGTCAACTCCGGCTCCGTTTCCGTCGGCGGTGGCGGCACCAATACCGGCACCATCAACGTCGCCGCCGGCGCCACTTTCGCCCTCACCGGCGGCAACTTCACCTTCGCCAACGGTTCCCTCGTCAATGGCGACGGCACCGTCCGCGTCTCCGGCGGCACCACGACTTTCTCCGGCGCCAACACCGGCTCCGCCTCGATCGCTCTCTCCGGCTCCGGCACCGCCACCTTCAGCGGCAACACCACCACCACCGGCGGCGGCACGATCTCCGCCGGCACGCTCAACGGCACCGGCAATCTCACCTTCGGCGCCCCGCTCACCATCAGCGGCGGCGATCTCAAGGGCACCGGCACCCTCACCGCCAACGCCGGCGCCAACGTCACCGCCAATTTCAGCCTGCACGACGGCCAGACCCTCTCCCTTGCCGGTAACTCCACCTGGTCCGCCGGCACCGTCTACACCGGCACCGGCGCCATCCTCAACAACACCGGCGCCCTCACCACTACCGCCAACGCCGACTTCTACGCCTACTACGGCGGCACCAAACTCACCTTCAACAACTCCGGCACCTTTACCAAGACGACCGCCACCGGCGACACCACCCTCGACGCCATCGTCAACAACACCGGCACGATTTCCGTCAACACCGGCTCCGTCTCCCTCGCCGCGGGCGGCACCAATTCCGCCTCTGCCGTCGTTTCGACCGCCACCGGCGCCACGCTCCGGTTCACCGGCGGCACCTTTGCCCTCGATCAAGGGGCCTCCCTCACCGGCGCCGGATCCTACGAACTCGCCGGCGGCACCCTCGCAATCGCTGCCGGCACCGCGAGCCTGTCCAACCTCACCGGCACCCACGGCACTCTGGCCGGGGCGGGCAACGCCACGATCGGCGTCCTTACGCAAACGGGCGGTTCCCTCGCGATCTCCGATTTCACGCTCACCGGCCCCGGCTCCACGTGGAGTTCAGGCAATTGGAGTAGCGCCACCCCGAGCACCGCTACGATCGCCCGCGGCGCCACGCTCGCGATCGCCACCGGCAACAGCCACGACCTCGATTACCGCGCCGTCACCAATCTCGGCACCGTCAATTGGAACGTCGGCTACTTCCGCGGCGGCCACGGCGCCACCTTCACCAACGCTGCCGGCGCCACCTTCAACGACCAGGTCACCTCCGGCTACTCCTTCCACAATCCCTTCGGCGGCACGTTCCGGTTCGTCAACCAAGGCACCTACACCCGCAACGCTGCCGGTCACACGTCCTACTTCGATGTGCCCTTCGACAACACCGGCACCGTCGCCGTCAGCGCCGGCGATCTCCAGCTCCGCGCCGGTGGCACCATGAGTTCTTCCGGCACCATGGCCGCCGCCGCCGGCACCAACCTCATCTTCACCGCCGGCTACACCGTTGCCAACGGCGCCTCCCTCACCGGCCCCGGCACGTTCACCCTCTCGGGCGGCACCTTCGACGTTACCGGCACGATGAACGTCAGCACCTTCAACCAGACCGGCGGCACCCTCGCCGGCATCAACTCCCTCGCCGGCTTGATGAACTGGTCTGGCGGCGATTGGAGCGCCGCGAGCGCCGGCACTTCCACCACGCTCCTCGCCGGCACCACGCTCAATCTCAACACCGGCAGCTCCAAAGATTTCGCCCGCCGCGCCGTCCTCAACCAGGGCACCGTCAATTGGAATAGCGGCTACATCCGCTCCGGCCACGAGGGATCCTTCACCAACGCCCTCGGCGCCACCTTCAACGACTTCAACCCTTCCGGCTACACCGTCCACAATCCCTTCGGCGGCACCTTCGTCTTCACCAACCAGGGCACCTACAACCGCAACGCCGCCAACACCACGTCCTACTTCGACGTCCCCTTCGACAACACCGGCACCGTCAACGTCCTCGCCGGCGATCTCCAGTTCCGCGGTGGCGGCACCATGACGACTTCCGGCACCATCGCCGCCGCCGCCGGCACCGACGTGTATTTCACCAGCGGCTACACCATCAACAACGGCGCCTCCCTCACCGGCGCCGGCACCTATTGGCTCACGGGCGGCACCCTCACCCTCACCGGCACCGTCGCCGTCGGCACCTTCAACCAGACCGGGGGCACCCTCGCCGGCACCAGCACCCTCAACGGGCTCGTCAACTGGTCCGGCGGCACGTGGAGCGCCACCGCCGCCGGCCCGTCGACCACGATCGCCTCCACCGCCACGCTCAACCTCACCACCGGCAGCAACAAAGACCTCGACTACCGCGCCATCATCAATCGCGGCATCGTCAATTGGTCGTCCGGCTACATTCGCGGCGGCCATGGCGCCACCTTCACCAATGCCGCCGGCGCCACGTTCAACGATCAAAACACCTCCGGTTACACGATCCACAATCCCTTCGGCGACTCCTTCGTCTTCACCAACCAGGGCACCTACCACCGTGCCGTCACTGGCACGACCTACTTCGACACCACGTTCAACAACACCGGCACCATCAATCTCACCCAAGGCGATCTCCAGATTCGCCAGGGCGGCACGATGGGCGCCACCAGCGTCGTCAACGCCGCCGCCGACACCCACGTCTACTTCACCAGTCACTACACGCTCGTCGACGGCGCGGTCTTCACCGGCGCCGGCAATTTCGTCCAGACCGGCGGCACGCTCACCGTCGACGGCGCCCTCAAAGCCCCCGCTTTCCACTGGCAATCCGGCAATTGGAACGCCACCGCCGCCGCGACCACGACGATCGACAAAGCCACCACCCTCCACCTCACCACGGGCGGCAACAAAGACTTCGATTTCCGCAGCATCACCAACCTCGGCACCGTCAACTGGGTCCAGGGCTACCTCCGCGCCGGTCACGGCAGCGTTTTCACCAATGCCGTCGGCGCCACCTTCAACGACCAAAACGCCTCCGGTTACACTGTCCACAATCCCTTCGGCGGCACTTTCACGTTCGTCAACGAGGGCACCTACACCCGTGCCGTCGCTGGCACCACCAGCTTCGACGCCCCGTTCAACAACACCGGCACGATCAATCTCGCCCAGGGCGATATCCAGCTCCGCGCCGGCGGCACGATGTCCGCCACCAGCGTCGTCAACGCCGCCACCGGCACAAATTTTCTCTTCGCCGACGACTACACACTCATCACCGGCTCCCGCCTGATCGGCCCCGGCAACTTCACCCAGACCGGCGGCACGCTCACCGTCGACGGCACCCTCAAAGCCTCGTCCTTCAACTGGTCCTCCGGCAATTGGAACACCTCCGCGACCGCCACCACCACCCTCGACCCCACCACGGTCCTCAACCTCGTTTCCGGCGGCAACAAAGACTTCAACGCCCGCACCATCGTCAATCAAGGCACCGTTAACTGGCACCAAGGCTACCTCCGCTCCGGTAACGGCGGCTCCTTCGTCAACGCCCCCGGCGCCACCTTCAACGACCAAAACTCCTCCAGTTACTCCGTCCAAGCTGCCTACTCCGGCGCCGGCGGTTTCGCCTTCGTCAACCAAGGCACCTACGTCCGCAACGTCGCCGGCACGACTTTCTTCGACACCACCTTCAACAACTCCGGCACCGTCACCCTCTCGCAGGGCGATATCCAGATCCGCCAGGGCGGCACGATGGCCGCCACGAGTATCGTCAACGCCGCCACCGGCACGAATCTTTACCTCACCAACGATTACACCGTCCTCGCCGGTTCCCAGTTCACCGGCGCCGGCACCGTCCACCACACCGCCGGCACGCTCACCGTCGAGACGCTCAAGGCCTCCTCGTTCAACTGGACTGGCGGCAACTGGAACGGCGCCGGCACCTCCCTCCTCGACGCCACCACCGTCGTCCAAATCGCCTCCGGCCACGACCACGATTTCGACGCCCGCACAATCCGCAATTTCGGCACCGTCAACTGGTCCGCCGGCCGCCTCCGCTCCGGCCACGGCGGGTCCTTCACCAACGCCGGCATCCTGAACGACTCCTCCGGCTACTCCGTCAACAACGACTACACCGGCCCCACCGCCACGTTCGCGAACGCCGCCACCGGCACCTACAACAAAACCGCCGGCTCCAGCACCTACTACGTCCCCTTTACCAACGCCGGCACCATCAACGTCACCAACGGCGCGCTCAATCTCTCCGGCGGCGGCAGCTTCTCCGGCGGCGCCATCGTCACCACCGGCGGCGACGGCGTGCAGCTCACTGGCGGCACCTTCTCCGCGACCGCCGCCGCCACCGGCACCCTCTCTTGGCACGGCGCCGATTTCAACGGCACCGGCACCTCCACCTTCGGCCCCAGCCTCACGGTCAATATCAACACCGGCCACGACCACGACTTCGACGCCCGCACCCTCCTCACCCAAGGCATCGTCAACTGGTCCTCCGGCCGCCTCCGCTCGGGCAACGGCGGCTCCGTCACCAACACCGGCACCTGGAACGACTCCTCCGGCTACTCCGTCAACAACGACTACGCCGGCACCACCGCCACCTTCACCAACGCCACCGGCGGCACCTACACCAAGACCTCCGGCACCAGCACCTACTACCTCCCTTTCACCAACGCCGGCACCATCAACGTCACCGGCGGCGCCATCAATCTCTCCGCCGGCGGCGCCCTCGCCGGCGGCACGATGCTCCTCACCGGCGGCTCCGGCGTCCAACTCACCGGCGGCACCTTCACCGCCGCCGCCGCCGCCAGCGGCACCGTCGCCTGGCAGGGCGCCAATTTCAATGGCACCGGCACTTCCACCTTTGGCCCCGGCCTCACGGTCAATCTCAACACCGGCCACGACCACGACTTCGACGCCCGCACGCTCCTCACCCAAGGCATCGTCAACTGGTCCGCCGGCCGCCTCCGCTCCGGCCACGGCGGCGCCATCGTCAACACCGGCACGTGGAACGACTCCTCCGGTTACTCCTTCAATAACGACTACACCGGCCCCACCGCCACCTTCACCAATGCCACCGGCGGCACCTACACCAAGACCGCCGGCTTCAGCACGTTCCACATCCCGTTCACCAACGCTGGCACCCTCCGCGCCGAGGGCGGCACCCTCCGCTTCGACAACACGTTCACCAACTCCGGCGGCACCCTCGTCGCCGCGGGCGGAAACTTCTCCTTCGCCCAAGCCCTCGACCTCGGCACCGGCCGCCTCGGCGGCACCGGCACCATCACCGCCCCCTCCGTCACCGCCGGCGGCCAAGTCTCCCCGGGCAACTCCCCCGGCCAGCTCACCCTCACCGGCAATCTCTCCCTCCTCGCCTCCAGCACGCTGGTCATCGAACTCGCCGGCACCGCCAAAGGCACGAGCTACGATTTCCTGAGCGTCGGCGGCAGCGCCGTTCTCGCGGGACAACTTTCCGTCACGATCCTGAACGGCTTCCAAAGCACCCTCGCCTCCACCGACACCTTTACCGTTGTCACCGCCACCAACCTCTCCGGCGCCTTCACCAACGTCGTCAACGGTGCGCGCCTTTACACCTCCGACGGCTTCGGTTCATTCCAGGTCAACTACGGCCCCGCCAGCACCTACGCCCTCAACAGCGTCGTCCTCACCCAATTCGCCCCCATCCCCGAGCCATCCACTTATGCGCTCATGGGTCTCGGCCTAATAATCGTCCTCGCGGCCGCCCGCCGCCGCCGCAATTCCTGACGCCCGCGCAACCGCGCCCCGCGCAGCTCGTCTCCCGCGTCTGTCCGTCCCTCGACGGCCACCCCATGCGCCCCTTCTCCTTTCTCCGCTTCTCCATCTCCCTCTCTCTCCTTCTCTCCGTCTTCTTCCCCCTCTCCGCCCTTCGCGCCGCCCCCGATCCCCTAGCGCAACTCCGCCCCGGCCACCCGCGCCTCCTCTTCACCGACACCCAGCTCGCCGCCGCCGTCGCCGCCGCCAAGACTGACCCGCTCCGCGCCCAACTCCACGCCCGCATCGTCGCCGTCGCCGAAGCCGAGCTGAAGTCCGCTCCCGTCAAACACGCCCTCGTCGGCCCGCGGCTCCTCGACAAATCCCGCACCGCCCTCGGCCGCGTCTTCACGTGCTCGCTCGCCTTTCGCCTCACCGGCGATGAGCGCTTCTTCCGGCGCGCCCGCAAAGAGCTGCTCACCGTTGCTGCCTTCCCCGACTGGAATCCGTCCCACTATCTCGACGTCGCCGAGATGAGCCTCGCCGTCGCCATCGGCTACGACTGGCTCTACGCGCACCTCAAACCCGACGAGCGCGCCACCCTCAAAACCGCCCTCCTCAAACACGGCCTCGCCCTCGCCCCCGACGCCTACAACCCCGCCGGCGCCACCGACAAACGCGTTACGCGCTGGGTCACCGCCCACCACAACTGGAACCAAGTCTGCAACGGCGGTCTCCTCGGCGCCGCCCTCGCCCTCGCTGACGACGAGCCCGCCCTCGCCCGCCTCGTCGTCACCGGCGCCGTGAAATCCCTACCGCTCGCCATGGCCGCCTACGCCCCCGACGGCGCTTACCCCGAGGGCCCCGGCTACTGGAACTACGGCACCACCTACAACGTCATCGCCCTCGCCCTCCTCGAAACCGCCCTCGGCAGCGACTTCGGCCTCGCCCAAGCCGCCGCCTTCGACCGCACCGCCCACTACCGCCTTCACGTCCAAAGCCCCACTGGCCTCGGTTTCAACTATGCCGATGGCGGCGCCTCCATCGGCCTCTCTCCCGCCTACACGTGGCTCGCGCAGAAATTCGGCGTCCCCCAAGCCCGCACCCATACCCGCACGCTCCTCACCGCCGCCCTCGCCACCAAAAAATCCGACCGCGAAGGCGACCGCTTCATCGCCCTCAACGCCCTCTGGTTCCCGTCCCCTGAAATCAAAGATCAAAATTCGAAAATCAAAAACCCCTCCCCGCTCGACGCCCGTTTCAACGGCCCCGCCCAACTCGCCCTCTTCCGCTCCGCCTGGGACGACCCCCGCGCCCTCTTCGTCGGCTTCAAAGCCGGCGCCAACGCCGTCAACCATTCCCACCTCGACCTCGGCTCCTTCGTCCTCGATGCCGACGGCATCCGCTGGGCCACCGATCTCGGCACCGACGACTACAACCTTCCCGGCTACTTCGATTCCAAGAAAGGCACCGCCGGCCCGCGCTGGAAATACTACCGCCTAAACAACCGCTCCCACAACACCCTCACTCCCGCCGACGCCCTCCAGGAATACCACGCCACCGCGCCCCTCGTCGCCTTCGCCTCCACGCCCGCCCGCGCCCACGCCGTCGCCGATCTCACCTCCGTCTATCCCGGCGCCGCGAAAAAAATCCTCCGCGGCATCGCCCTCCTCGACCGCGCCCGCGTCCTCATCCAAGACGACCTCACCGGCCTGAAACCCCACACGCCCCTCGTCTCACGTCTCCTCACCGCGGGGAAAATCGCCCTCTCAGCCGACGCCCGCACCGCCACCCTCACCCAAGACGGCCGCACGCTCCGCGTCGAAATCCTCAGCCCCGTCGGCGCCAAGTTCACCACGCGCCCCGCCACCGCCCCCACCTCGAAAGAACGCGCCAACCCCGGCATCACCGACCTCACCGCCGAGTTCACCCCCACCACTCCCGACACCCGCCTCGCCCTCCTCCTCACCCCGATCGGCGACCACTGGCCCACCACCCTCCCCACCCCCACCCTCACCGCCCTCACCACCTGGTAGGTCCCCACTCGTTCTCGTCCCTCGTAATCGTTCTCGTTCTCCCCTCCCCCTCTTTCCTCTTTATCTTTCTCCTCCGTCAGTTCCATTCCCCGTCTCTCCGTCTCTCCGTCTCTCCGTCTCTCCGTCTCTCCGTCTCTCCGTCTCTCCGTCTCTCCGTCTCTCCGTCTCCCCTTCTTCCCCAAACCCTCCCATGCAAAACACCCGCCGCCAGTTCCTCCAAAAATCCGCCCTCCTGCTCTCCGCCCCGCTCATCCTCCCGAGCCGCGTCTGGTCCCAAGCCACCGCCCCGAGCAAACGCCTGACCATCGGATGCATCGGCATGGGCAAACAAATGGGTGGCCACCTCGGCGCCTACATTAACCGCGACGACGTCGAGGTCCTCGCCGTGTGCGATGTCGACACCACCCGCCGCCTCCACGCCAAGAAACGCGTCGACGATGCCTACACCAAAAAAGCCGGCCAGACCTACCGCGCCTGCGACGCCTACAACGATTTCCGCGAGGTGATCGCCCGCAAAGATATCGACGCCGTCGTCATCGCCACCCCGGATCACTGGCACGCCTACATCGCCATCGCCGCCGTGCGCGCCGGCAAGGATGTCTACTGCGAAAAGCCCCTCACCTATAATATCCGCGAAGCCGTCGAGCTCGTGAAGGAAGCCCGCAAAGCCAAACGCGTTTTCCAAACCGGCTCCCAACAACGCTCCTCCAAAGAATTCCGCGTCGCCTGCGAACTCGTCCGCAACGGCGTCCTCGGCCGCGTCAATTCCATCCACGTCTCCTTCGGCGATCCCGCCGCGCCCTACACCGAGAAAGGCGAAGAGATGGAGCCCGGCCTCGATTGGGATCGCTGGTGCGGCCCCGGCCCGCTCGTCGCCTACAGCCCCTTCCTCTGCCCGCGCGGCCTCCACACCAATTTCCCGAACTGGCGCAAAACCTGGGAATTCGGCGGCGGCATGATCACCGACTGGGGCGCCCACCACATCGACATCTCGCAATGGGCCCTCGGCATGGACGGCTCCGGCCCCGTCGAGATCCGCGCCCCGAAAAACTGGGAGACCGCCAAACGCGGCGCCCAACTCGTCTACGCCGACGGCACCGTCCTCACTCACGTCAAAGGCAAAGGCGTCTCCTTCTACGGCACCCTCGGCGAATGCCACGTCAACCGCGGCAAATTCGAACTCATCATGGATGGTAAAACCGTCCACAAATTCTGGGACAAGGAGGTCGACAAAACCACGTCGATGGAGCGCGAAGTCGTCCTCACCGAACGCGAATTCCTCGCCGACGCGAAGATCAAGCTCCCCGCCCCCAAGAGCCACCTCCAGGACTTCCTCGACTGCATCCAGTCACGCCAGCAACCCATCGCCGACGTCTCCATCGGCGCCAGCACCGTCACCGCCTGCCACCTCATGAACTTCGCTTACCACTACGGCGCGAACGCCAAGTGGAACCCCGCGAAAAACAAGTTCACCGACGGCGGCAGCAGCAAGTGGCTCACCCGCGAAAAATACCGCGCCGGCTGGGTCGTCTAATCCGACACGGACCGGCGGTTTCCCAACCGCCGCCAGCCCCCGCCTGTTTTTTCTCCTGATCGGCAGCCGTAGCACGGGCAGCCTGCCCGTGTGCATTTCCGAACGTTTCCAGAACGTGGCACGGGCGTCCCCGCCCGTGGGCCTGCGTCCGTTTTGAAGATCCACCGGCATCACGTAACAACCCTGTCACCGCGCCCCCCTTGACGGCGACCCACACCCGGGTCGCCCTTTTCTTGTCACGCGCGCATTCGGCCACTTCCCGCAAATTTCGCCTTTAAATCTAGGTAAAACACCCCATCGTCCGCGCCTTCGCTAGTCCTCCCTAAAACGACCGTTGCCCACACCCCGCCCAACGCCTCCGTTCCGCCGCCTTTCGCTCGCGTCTACCCTCGTGGCTGCGCTTTGCCTGCTCGCGCCGCGCGCCCACGCCCAGTCCATCGTCTGGAACAACGGCACCACCGACTTCGAACTCGGCACCAACTGGGTCGGCACCGCCGTTCCCGCCAATTCCACTGTCGGCACGCAGATCGCCTCCTTCGGCACCGTCTCCGTGCAACCCGCGCTCACCGCCAGCCGCAGCGTCGTCGGCGTCGAGTTCACGTCCACCAACGCCGTCACGCTCTCCGGCGCTTTCACGCTCTCCCTCGGCGCGAGCGGCCTCAACAACACCTCCGCCAGCGGACAAAAAACCGTCACCTCCGCGCTCTCCCTCGCCGCTCCCCAAACCTTCACCAACGGCGCCGCCGCCGGTTCCCTCCTCACGATCTCCGGCGCCGTCGCCGCCGGCGCCAACCTCCTCACCCTCGATGGCAGCGGCACCGCCACCACCGCCGGCACGCTTTCCGGCATCGTCAGCGGCTCCGGCGGTCTCGCCAAATCCGGCACCGGCACCTGGACGCTCTCCGGCGCCAATACCTTCACCGGCCCCACCACGGTATCCGCCGGCTCGCTACGCGCCACCACCAGCGCCGCCGCCCTCGGCACCGGCGCCGCCACGCTCGTCCTCTCCGGCGGCAATCTCGAACTCGCCAACAGCACCGCCCTTGCCTTCGCCCGCAACACCACCGTCTCCGCCGACGCCGTCATCACCTCCAACCGTCTCGTCGCCGGCGCCGGCGTCACGCATTCGCTCGGCACGCTCTCCATCGGGGCCTCCACGCTTTCCATCGCGCGCGGTGCCCTCGCCACCTCCGGCACCGGTGGTATCACCTTTGGCGCAACGACGCTCACCGGCCACGCCACCTTTTCCCCCGGCGCGAATTCCCTGCTCACCCTCGGCGCCGTCGGCGGCGCGTTCAACCTCACGAAAACCGGCACCGGCACCCTCACCCTCTCCGCCGCCGGCACCTACAGCGGCACCACCACGATCTCCGCCGGCACCGTCAATGCCGCCAGCCTCGCCAACGGCGGCGCCAGCAGCAGCCTCGGCAATTCCTCCGCCGCCGCCGCGAATCTCGTGCTCAATGGCGGCACGCTCAACTACACCGGCGCCGCCGCCAGCACCAACCGCCTCTTCACCCTCGGCTCCTCCGGCGGCACGCTCTCCGCCTCCGGCTCCGCCGCCCTCGCCTTCACAGGCACCGGCAGCGTCGCCTTCTCCACGCCGAACACGCCCACCGCCTTCACGCTCGGCGGCACCAGCGCCTTCGCCAACACCTTCGCTCCCGTCATCCCCGACAACGGGTCCGGCGCCACCTCGCTCACCAAGACCGGCACCGGAAACTGGATTCTCAACTCCGCCAACACCTACACCGGCCCCACGACCGTGTCCTCCGGCGCACTCCTCCTCGGCGCCGCCGGCACGATTTCTTCCGCCAATCTTTCCATCGCCGCCACCTCCACCGGCAATGCCGTCTTCGGCGGCCAGGGCACCTTCACGCGCGCCTTCGCCACCGCCGGCGCCGACACGGTTCAACTCAACGGTTTCAGCGCCGCGATTGGCTCCGGTTTCGCCGCGTATGGCGGCGCCCTCACCGTCACCCCCGGTGCCGCCACTTGGGGCACCACGCCCGGCTTTTTCTCCGGCACCACCGGCCCGCTCGTTTTCAACACCACGCTCTCCGCGCACACCGTCACGTGGACGTCCGACATCGCGCTCGGCGCCTCCACCCGCACCATCACCGTCGCCGACAACACCGCCGTCGCCACCGACTACGCCGTCATCAGCGGCGCGCTCACCGGCACCGGCGGTCTCACCAAAAACGGCGCCGGCACCCTCGTCCTCACCAACGCCAACGGCTACACCGGCACCACCAGCGTCACCGGCGGCACCCTCGCCCTCTCCGGCAGCGGCGCGATCTCCGCCGCCAACCTCGCGCTCAACACCACCGGCGTCTTCGCGTCCAACGACACCACCCTCGGCGGCACCTTCGCCCGCGGCTTCGGCACCGGCGCCGGTCAGGTCGCGCTCACCACGGTCACCGGCGGCGGTTTTGCCGCTTACGGCGGCGCGCTCACCGTCACCCCCGGCGCCGCCACGTGGGGCACGACCACCGGCTTTTTCTCCACCACCACCGGCCCGCTCATCTTCGGCTCCGTCAACGCCGACAACGTCGTCACTTGGACTTCCGATATCGACCTCGGGGCCACCGCCCGCATCCTCACCGCCAACGACAATATCTCCACCGCCGCCGACTACGCCGTCATCAGCGGTGTCGTCTCCGGCAGCGCTGCCACGCTCACCAAAAACGGCACTGGCCGCCTCGACCTCACCGGCGCCAACACCTACACCGGCCAAACCCTCGTCACCGCCGGCACCCTCGGCATCACCACCCTCGCCAATCTCAGCTCGCCGTCCTCCCTCGGCGCCCCCACCACCGATCCCACCGGCACGATCAACCTCGGCTCAACCACGTCCGCCGCCACGCTCCTCAACACCGGCACCGGCGGCACCACCAATCGCGTCATCAACCTCGCCGGCACCACCGGCGGGGCCACCCTCCAAAACGACGGCTCCGGCGCCCTCGTCTTCACGAGCGCCTTCACTGCCACCGGCTCCGGCGCCAAGTCCCTCACTCTCTCCGGCTCCCACACCGGCGCCAACGAGATCCAGGGCGCCATCGTCAACTCCGCCTCCGCCACCTCCGTCGTCAAAACCGGCCTCGGCACCTGGGAACTCTCCGGCGCCAACACCTACACCGGCACCACCACGCTCACCGCCGGCACCCTCGTCGCCGGTTCCAACACCGCCTTCGGCTCCGGCTCCTTCGCCTTCAACGGCGGCACCCTCACCGGCGACGGCACCCCCCGCACCCTCGCCAACACCCTCACCATGGGCGTCAGCTCCACCATCGGCGGCTCCTCCGATCTCATTTTCACCGGCACGCTCACCGATTCCACCAACGTCACGCTCAACATCACCAACTCCGCCTCCACGACGCTCACCGCCGTCAACCTCTCCAACTCCGCCACCTCGCGCACCCTCACCGTCAACGCCACCGGCGGCGACGTCACCATCGGCGGCGTCATCGCCAACGGCAGCACCTCCACCGCCTCCGCCCTTACCAAATCCGGCAACGCCACGCTCACCCTCTCCGGCGCCAATACCTACGGCGGCGCCACCACCGTCACCGCTGGCACCCTCCGCTCCGGCGCCGCCAACGTCCTCCCCAACACCGCCGTCAGCCTCAACGCCACCGGCGCCGCCACCACCGCCACCCTCGATCTCAATAATTTCAACGACACCATCGGCACCCTCACCCTCGGCGGCACCACCGCCACCAGCGCCGCCCACGTCACCACCGGCTCCGGTCTGCTCACGCTCGGCGGCAACGTCACCTTCACCGCCACGAACAATCCCCTCGGCTCCACGATTTCCGGTCTCCTCGATCTCGGCGCCGCCACCCGCACCTTCATCATCGGCAACTCCACCACCGCCGCGACCGACCTCGCCGTCTCCGCCGTCATCAGCGGCGGCTCCTCCGTCAATCTTCTGAAAACCGGCACCGGCACCCTCGCCCTCACCGGCGTCAACACCTACACCGGCACCACGTCGATCCAGGACGGCACCGTCATCGTCGACTCCCTTGCCAACGTCGCCGCCGCCTCCGCGCTCGGCGCTCCCGCTCTCGCCCAAGCCACGCTCGCCCTCGGCAGCACCACCACCACCGGCACCCTCCGCTACACCGGCGCCGGCCTCGGCTCCACCGACCGCATCGTCAACCTCGCCGGCACCACCGGCGGCGCCACCCTCGACGCCTCCGGCGCCGGTCCGATGGTCTTCACCGCCCCCGCCTTCACCGCCACCGGCGCCGGCCTGAAAACCCTCACGCTCACCGGCGACAGCACCACCGCCAACGACGTCCAAAGTATCATCGTCGAAAACTCCGGCGCCAACAAAACCTCCCTTCTCAAAACCGGCACCGGCACCTGGAAAATCTCCGGCGCCAACACCTACACCGGCACCACCACCGTCAACGCCGGCATCCTCCGCCTCGGCTCCTCCGCCTCCCTCGCCAACTCCGCCCTCACCGTCAACGCCACCACCGCCAGCGGCTCCGCCACCCTCGATCTCAACGATTTCAATGCCTCCGTCACCGGCCTCACCTTCGGCGGCGCCACCGCCGGAGCCGGTTCCGTCAACACCGTCTCCACCGGCACCGGCACACTCACCCTCGGCGGCGGCCTCACTTATACGCTCACCAACAATCCCGCCGGCGCGCTCCTCACCGGCAACCTCGATCTCGGCGCCTCCGCCCGCACGTTCAACATCGGCGACTCCACCGCCACCACCGCCGACCTCACCGTCTCCGCCATCGTCTCCGGCGTCGGCGGCGGCATCACCAAATCCACCGGCACCGGCACCCTCGTCCTCTCCGGCAACAACACCTACACCGGTGGCACGACTCTCTCCGCCGGCACCGGCGTCGCCGGCCACGACAACGCCTTCGGCACCGGCACGCTCACTCTCGCCGGCGGCACCCTCTCCGGTGACGGCTCCGCCCGCGTCCTCCCCAACACCGTCTCCCTCACCGCCGCCACCACCCTCGGCGGCGCCTCCGATCTCACGTTCAACGGCGCCCTCACCAACGCCGGCAACGCCAACCTCACCCTCACCGTCACCAACACCGCCGCCAGCGCCCTCTCCGCCGTCGCCCTCTCCCACAACGCCACCAGCCGCGTCCTCACCGTTACCGGCGCCGGCAACCTCACCGTCACCGGCGCCATCGCCAACGGCGGCACCGCCACCGCCAGCGGTATCACCAAATCCGGGACGGGCACGCTCACGTTCTCCGGCGCCGGCGCCAATACCTACGCCGGCGCCACCACCGTCGCCGGCGGCACCCTCGCCCTCGCCAAGACCGGCGGCGCCCTCGCCCTTGCCAACGCCTCCGCCCTCGCCGTCTCCGGCGGCGCCACCGTGCGCCTCCTCGCCGCCGACCAGATCGGCACCGGCGCCATCACCCTCGCCAACGGCGCCGGGACCGCGACCCTCGATCTCAACGGCTTCTCCGACACCATCGGCACGCTCACCCTCGGCGGCACCTCCGGCACTGGCACCAGCCAAGCCCTCGTCACCACCGGCGCCGGCACCCTCACTCTCGGCGGCAACGTCACCTACACCGCCACTGGCAATCCCCTCGGCGCCTCCGTCTCCGGCCTCGTCAACCTCGGCGCCGCCACCCGCACCTTCACCGTCGGCAATTCCACCGCCGCCTCCCCGGACCTCACGATTTCCGCCGACCTCGCCGGCACCGCCGTCGGCCTCATCAAAGCCGGCACCGGCACCCTCCTCCTCTCCGGCAACAACACCTACACCGGCACCACCACCGTCAACAGCGGCACCCTCCTCCTCGGCTCCTCCGCCTCGCTCCCCACCACCGCCGTCACCGTCAACGCCACCACCGTCAGCGACACCGTCACCCTCGATCTCGCGGGCTACAGCGCCACCGTCGCCTCGCTCACCCTCGCCGGCAATACCTCCAGCACCGTCGCCGTCACCACTGGCGCCGGAACGCTCACCCTCGCCGGCGATGTCACTTACACCGCCACCACCAACCCCCTCGCCACCATCTCCGGCCTCCTCGACCTCGGCGCCGCCAACCGCACGTTCAACATCGGCAACGCCTCCTTCGCCCACGACCTCACGATCTCCGCCCCCATTTCCAGCTCCGGCGGCGGGCTCATCAAGACCGGCGCTGGCACCCTCGCCCTCTCCGGTGCCAACACCTACACCGGCCCCACCACCGTCAACGTCGGCACCCTCAAGTCCCTCGGCCAGGATCTCCTCCCCGCCGCTTCCGCCGTCACCGTCAGCGGCCAAGGCGCCGCCGTCACCGCCACCCTCGATCTCAACGGCTTCAACCAAACCGTCCCGTCCCTCACCTTCGGCGGCAACACCACCACCAGCGCCGCTACCGTCACCACCGGCGCCGGCACCCTCACGCTCGCGGGCGATGTCACCTACTCCGCCACCGGCAATCCCCTCGGCGCCAGTGTCTCCGGCCTGGTCTCCCTCGGCGCCGCCGACCGCACGTTCACCGTCGGCGATTCCTCCTCCACCGCCTCCGAACTCACCTTGTCCGCCGTCGTCTCCGGTTCCGGCGGCATCATCAAAACCGGCGCCGGCACACTCGTGCTCAGCGGCACGAATACCTTCACCGGCCCCGTCCACATCCAGCAGGGCACCGTTTCCGTCAACACCCTCGCCGACGGCGGCGTGAACAGCGCGCTGGGTGCCGACACCACCGCGCTCAAGCTCGGCGCCACGACCAATGCCGGCACGCTCCTCTACACCGGCTCCGGCGCCACCGTCGATCGCCCTATCGATCTCGCCGGCACCACCGGCGGCGCCACGATCGACACCACCGGCGCCAGCGGCGCCCTCATCTTCGACGCCCCCGCCTTCACCGCCACCGGCTCCGGCGCGAAAACCCTCACCCTCGCCGGCACCAGCGTCGCCGCCCACGAAATCGCCTCCGTCCTCGTCGACTCCGCCGGCGGCGCCACCGCCGTCACCAAATCCGGCGTCGGCACCTGGCTCCTCTCCGGCGCCAACACCTTCACCGGCGTCACCACGATTTCCGCCGGCACCCTCAAGCTCGGCTCCACCTCCGCCCTCGGCACCACCGCCGGCGCGACCTCGATCACGTCCGGCGCCGCCCTTGAGCTGAACGGCTTCACCCTCACCACCGCCGACGCCCTTACCCTCCGCGGCACCGGCATTTCGTCAGGCGGCGCCCTCACCAACTCCTCCGCCTCCGCCGTCACCTACAACGGCCTCCTCGTCCTCGGCGCCGCCTCCAGCATCATCGCGAGCAACGGCGACATCGCCCTCACCCACCCCGGCACCATCACCGGCGCGACCTTCGGCCTCACCCTCGGCGGCACCGCCACCAACTCCAGCCTAGCCAGCATCCTCGGCACCACCAGCGGCACGCTCACGAAAACCGGCACCGGCACCTGGCTCCTCTCCGGCGCCAACACCTTCACCGGCGCCACCACGATTTCCGCCGGCACCCTCAAACTCGGCCACGCCACCGCCCTCGGCACCACCGCCGCCGGCACCAGCGTCACCGCCACCGGCGCCGCCCTCGATCTCAACGGCACCTCCGTCGCCAACGCCGAAGGCCTCTCTCTCATCGGCACCGGCGTATCCACCGCGGGCGCACTCACGAACTCCGGCGCCGCCGCCACCTACGCCGGCGCCATCACCGTCGGCGCCGGCGGCGCCACGATCGGCGGCTCCGGCAACATCACCCTCACCGCCGCCCTCGTCGCCAACGCCAATGCGCTCACCAAGGTCGGCACCAACACCCTCACCCTGAACACCGCCAGCACCCGCACCGGCAACACCACGATCACCGCCGGCACCGTCCGACTCGGCGCCGCCACCGCCCTCGGCACCACCGCGCAAACCCTCACCCTCGCCGGTGGCAACCTCGACCTTGCCGTCAACACCACCGTCGCCGCCTATAACACCGTCGTCACCGGCGATGCCACGCTCACCCCCAACCGCGCCACGTCCGGCGCCGGCGTCACCCACACCCTGGGCACGCTGAATCTCGGCCCCCACACCCTCGCCGTCGCCGCCGGCAACAACGTCGCCCCCGACACCACCGCCGCCGTCACCGTCGGGGCCACCACCCTCGCAGGCAGCGCCACCTTCAGTCCAGCCGCCGGCACTACACTCACCGTCGGCGCGCTCGGCGACGGCGGCGCCGGCTACACCGTCACCAAAACCGGCGCCGGCAACGTCACCTTCGCCGCCGCCAGCACCCTCACCGGCCCGCTCGTCGTCAACGCCGGCACGCTGAACCTCGACCAAAATTACTCCGCCTCCACCCTCTCCGGCTCCGGCGGCACGATCAATTTCGGCGCCTCCAAAACCCTCACGCTCTCCCAAATCGGCAGCAGCACCCTCGTCAGCGCCCTCGGCGGCGCCGGCAATCTCGCCCTCACCGGCGGCGGCACCGCCACCCTCTCCGGCGGCGGCGGCATGACCGGCACCCTCTCCGCCAGCGGCGGCAGCACGTATCAACTCGGCGCCAACAACGGCCTCCCGTCCGCCGCCAATCTCAGCCTCACCGCCTCGACCCTCGCTCTCGGCGGCTTCAACCAAACCCTTGGCACCCTCACCGTCACCGGCGGCGCGACCATCGACTTCGGCGCCTCCACCGCCGCCCTCGTCTTCGCCCCCATTTCCGGTCAAACATGGAGCGGCACGCTGCTAATCTCCAACTACACTTCCGGCAGCGACTCCCTCCGCTTTGGCACCGATTCCAGCTCCGTCACCGGCGGCTACCTCTCCGCGATCTCGTTTGCCGGATTCAGCAACGGCGGCGGCGCCACCGTCAGCGGCGGCTTCGTGGTCCCTTCCGGCTCCGCCATCCCCGAACCCTCCACCTACGCCGCCCTCCTCGGCGCCCTCGCCCTCCTCCTCGCCGCCCACCGCCATCGTTCTCGTTCCTCGTAATCGTTCTCCCCTCTCTCCTTCTCCCCCTCTCTCCGTCTTCCTCCGTCACTCCCCCTCGACAATCCCCCGCACCACCTCCTGGGCCGCCACGAGCCCAAACGCCCCCGTCACAAACACCGCCGCGCCAAACCCGCTCGCGCAGTCCATCGCCAGATTCTGCTCCGTCCCCGGCTCCCGCTCCAGCGAGCACGTCCCGTCCGCCCAGGGATAAATCGGCGCCTCACTCGACCACACGCACCGCACGCCCCAGTGCATTTTCCCCTTCTGTTCACCGTGCGCGAAACCGTGGTCGCGCCGTAATTTTTTCCGCACTTGCCGCAGCAGTTCGTCCGCAAACGCCTCGCCCAAATCCCCCGCGCGCACCTGCGTCGCATCGCGTTTCCCTCCCGCCGCTCCGACCGTGATAACCGGCACACCTCGCTTCGACGCCTCGCCGATCAGCAGCGCTTTGTTCGACATCTTGTCGATCGCATCCACGACATACGAAAATTTCTCCGCCAACAACCGCTCCGCCGACGCCCCCGTGAAAAATTCCTCCACCGCCGTCACGCGGCACTCCGGATTGATCAACCGCACGCGCTCCGCGAGCACACTCACTTTCGTCCGCCCCACCGTCCCGTCCAACGCCGGCAACTGCCGGTTCACATTCGTCACGCACACGTCGTCGAGATCGATCAACGTCAACGCACCCACGCCGCTGCGTGCGAGTCCCTCGACCGTCCACGAACCCACGCCGCCCACGCCGACGACGCACACGTGCGCCGCGCGCAACCGCGCGAGGCCCGCGCGCCCCACGAGCCGCCCGATCCCTCCGAACCGATCCTGATAGTCGTCACTCATCTGTAGCCGCGGTCTATGACCGCCCTCGCCCCGCCCCGTCAAACCCGCAGCCCACCTCTTTCCGGCCGGTAGCGGTCCGACGCTTTTTCCAAGCCAGTAGCCGCGCCGGTTACGGCGCGGTCCTTAGCCCGCGCTGCGTCCCCGCGCCACCACAGGCCGGACCGGCGGTTTCCCCACCGCCGCCCCGTGCCGCCGTCATCCCTTCCGTCCTCAACCGCTCACTTCGCCTCAGCCAGCCGCTTGAACTCTCCCTCGAGTTGCCCCGCGTTCTGATTGTTGCGCACGAAGATTCCCTTCTTGTCGAAGAGCACGATCGCCGGCGCCTTGCTCACATTGAGTTTCGCCGCCCAGTCGGTCTTCCCGTCTTTCCCGTCGAAGTGCACCGGCCACGAGATTTTGTTGTCCTTGATAAATTTCGTCAGCTTCTCGCGGTCCGCTTCCTTGTCGAAAGAAACGCCCACGACTTCCACGTTCTTCTTAAAGAACGAGTGCGCCTGCTTCACCTGGTCGATCATCCCCACCGTGCCGCTGCTCGTGCCGCTCCAGATCACCAGCGCCACCACCTTGCCGCGCATCGCGCCGATATCGACCGCCTTGCCGTCCAGCGCCGTGAACTTCAGGTCATACGGCTTCGCGCGCACTTCCACGATGTTCAGCTCTGTGCGCGCCATACCCGCCACGCCCTTGTCCGCATGCGTGAGCAGCTTCCGCAGGTGCGCTTCGCCCGCCGCCGGGCTGACGCCACGCGTCAAAATTTCCACATACGATTTTTCACGGTCCGGCAAAAACCGCCCACCGCCCGGCGTGCTCGCCAACCCGTCGATCTTCTCGCGCAGACCGTTCACCGCGTCGCGTGAAGGCGCCTCGCGCACTTCGAAATCGATCGCCGCCACTTCCACCGCGGCGAGCGCCGCCTTCCCGTCGTTCGACACGCCGTCCTTGTAGCGCATATTCGTCACTTCGTATTTCAACTGCGCCACATACGCCCCGCGATACGCCGCCAATTTTTTGTCGCGGATCGAATCCCCGAAATACGCCAGATCCCGGATCACCGTGTTCGCGCGCCAGTGCGTCGGATACTTCACCAAAAATTCCAAACCCGGCACGATCACCTGCGTGAACCGCTCCTGCGAGAGCTTCGCCTCTTTGTCGTTGTAGATTTTGTAAAACGCATCGCCCGCCACATCGCCCGCCGGTCGCGGCGCCGGCGTTTTGGCCGCAGGCGCCTGCGCAGGCAGGCCACCGACGAGAATAAGCGAGGCAAACAAAGCAGTGATCAATCGAGGTGTTTTCATAAGGGGTGGAGACTACCGGACGTTTCTTGCAGCGCCGCCAACCTACGCCCCCCGCCCTCCCGTTCAAGCGGTATTCCCGCACCTCCGCCGCTCCCGGCTCCGTTCCGTTTTCCCGGCGTGGCACGGGCGTCCCGCCCGTGGGTTTGAGTCTGTTTCTTAAGGGACGTTGGCATTACATAAACTGCGCTCCTCCCCACCACGCACGCACCCCGCCTCCTCGCTCGACGCCGCGCCATTCCTGCGCGAGGGTGACCCCACGTGATCGACCACTCTAAAGACGACCTCCAATCCTTCAATCCGCACGACCCGGACTACCGCTTCAAACTTTGGGTCCGTGTCGTCACTCCGGATACGATTTGGGTCCACGTCTTTTGGCGCCGCATCGCCGTCGTCCTCGCCTGTCTCACCGTCGCCGGCTGGCTCACCGCCGGCGCTGGCGTCTGGGCCTTCGTCCGCTTCCAACGCGGCTACACCGAAGTCCGCTACCTCGACCTCGTCTTCTACCCGTGGCGCAAAGACGCCTACCGCGCCGGCCTCGGCCAACACTACCTCGCCCTCGGCCGCGCCGAACTCGAAAAACAAAACTACCGCGAAGGCTACGCCCTCCTCCAAGCCGGTCTCGCCCGCCAACCCACCGACGTCGCCGGCCGCCGCCTCCTCGCCTACACGCAGGTCCGCTTCGGCCGCGCCGACCTCGCCCTCAAAACCCTCACCGAAGGGGCCGAGCTCGCCGGTGCCGATCTCGATTACCTCAAACTTCTCTTCGCGCTCATGCTCGAGCTCCACGAAGACGACCGCCTCATCGTCCTCGCCAAAAAACTGCTCCCCGCCACGCCCGACTCCGTCCTCTCCCATCAGTTTATCGCACTCCAAGCCGCCACCGCCCATTTCGAACGCGGCCGCTACGACGATACCGAACGCCTCATCGCCGCCTGGAGTCTCGGCAAGTCCCTCGAGGGCTCGATCCTGCTCGCGAAATGCGACTGGGAGCGCGGCTACACCGATCTCGCTATGCTCCGCCTCGAGAGCGAGATCGCCCGCTTCCCCAAACGCGACGAACTCTACCTCCACCTCGTCCGCTACCACCGCGAGCTCGGCCACGCCGACGACGCCCGCCGCTACGCCCTCCTCCGCCACTTCAACGATCCCGTCAGCCCCGGCCCGCGTATCGATCTTCTTCACACCTACCACGCCACCGACGACCTAGCCGCCGAACAACGCGAACTCGCCGCCTACCTCAAAGATTTTTCCGCCGACCCCAAAGCCCTCGTCCTCCTTGCCTGGTTCGCCGTCGATACCGTCCAGCCCGAGCTCGCCACTCGCCTCGCCTCCCTCGCGCACGAACGCAGCTACCCCCTCAACGCCTTCAACCTCGCCCGCGTCCAAGCCCTCCTCGGCGCGCAGCAATACCAGGCCGCCCTCGACCTCGCCGTCACCGCCATGCGCGAGGAAAACGAAGACAACAACCACCTCGCCGCCACGCTCAACGGCCTCCGCTGCCTCGCGCTCTACGGACTGAAAGACACCTCCCGCGCCGAGCTCATGCTGAATTCCTTCCTCAGCCAGTCGAACCTCCGCGCCGCCGATGCGCTGCTCCTCGCGAAACAACTCCGTCTCCTCGAAGCCAAAGCCTCCGCCCGCGCCGTCCTCGACCGCGCCACCGTGCTCGACCCGCTGAACCAGGCCGCCCTCGCCGAACTCGTCCGCCTCGACGCCGAATCCGGCGACCGTATCAAACTTGCCGATACGCTCCCGAAACTCCTCCGCATGAGAAAACCCTCCCGCGCCGTCCTCGAGGAAACCCTCCTCCGCCTCGACCAACCCGCCGACGCCCCCCTCCGCGACCAAATCCGCACCGCCCTCACCCACGCGAGCGCCACCCCCGCCCCGTAAAAAATCGTTCTCGTTCCTCGTAATCGTTCCTCGTTCTCATCTGCCAAAAAATCGCGGCTCCCCCGCGCTCCCTCCGCCCTTGGTCCTTGGCACTTGCACCTTGCCACTTGTCCCTTCTCCGCCGCCACCGGCGCCCTATTTCCCCGTCACCTTCACAAACCGCACCGCCGCCTGCGTCCGTGACCGCACGCGCCACTTGTCGTAAATGGACGTAAGGTGATTCTTCACCGTCGAGCGCGTCACCCCGAGCTTCTCGCAAATTTCTTTGTCCGCGTCACCGGCCGCCACGCACGCCAGCACCTCGCGCTCCCGCTCCGTCAACTGCGCCAACTCCTTCGCTCCGGCGCCCACGCCCGCACTCACGCCTCGCACACCGTCGTCCGCTCCGCGCGCACCGTCCTTCAGCAACATTAGCACCCGCTTCGCAATCGACGGTGACATCGGCGCCCCGCCCGTCACCGCATCGTCGAGCGCCTCGACAATCTCCGCCGACCCCGCGCCCTTCAGCAAATACCCCACGGCCCCCGCGCGGATCGCCTCTAGCAACGGCTCATCCGCATCGCGCCCCGTGAGCATCACAATTTTCAGAGCCGGCCTCGCCGCCAGCAACCGCCCCACCGCCGCCGGCCCCTGCACGCCCGGCATCGCCACATCGAGCAGCAACAGCGCTGGCTGCACCTTCGCCGACCACGTCGCCGCCTCCTCGAAGCTACCCGCCCGCGCGACCAGCGCATACCGCCCGCTCGCCTCGATCAACGCCGACACATAAGCGCGATACGGCGCATCGTCATCAATCAGCGCGACCGAAATTTTGGAAACCGTGCCCATGGAATTTACGCTCCCCACTGTTCAGCACTCCCCATCCGTGTCCATCCGTGTTCATCCGTGGTTGATAAATTCTTCCCCCATCCGCTCCGACTTTCGTGTCTTTAGCGTGTTTCGTGGGCACCCGCAGTTCCCTTCAGCACTCCGCTTCCGTGTCCAGCCGTGTTCATCCGTGGTTAAAAAAATCCGCTCCGCCGCGCTGCGTCGTTCTCTCAACTCTCATCTCTCAACTCTCAGCTTTTCTTTCCCCCGCCAACGCCACCTCCACCCAAAACATCGCGCCCGTCCCGCGCTCATTCGTCGGCGACTCGCACCCGACCGCTCCGCCCATTGCCTCCGCCAGCCGCTTCGTTACCGCAAGCCCGAGTCCCGTGCTCGCCTCGCCCGCCGTCGCCCGCGCGCTGCCTTTCCCAAATTTCGTAAACAATCGCCCCTGCTCCTCCGCCGCGATCCCCGGCCCCTCGTCCGTCACCGTCAACCGCGCGACGCGTCCGCCGCCACTCCCGCCCTCGCCCGCCGCTTCCGCCACGAGCAACTCCACGCGCACCGACGCCCCCGCCGTCGAAAACTTCAGCGCATTCGTCACAAAGTTGTCCGCCACCTGTGCCAGCATCCCCGCGTCCGCCGTCACCCACACTTTTCCCACCGGAGCATCCACCTCGATCCGCTGCGCTTTCTTCTCCGCCGCCCCCGCGTGCCGCGCCGCCGCCGCTTGGGCGACCGCACCCAGATCCAGCCGCTCCCACCGCACCGGCACGCTCCCGCTCTCCAGCGCATGCGCCCCGAGGTAATCGTCCACCAGCGCATGCATCCGCTGCGTCTCGCCGATCGCCTGCCGCACCGCCTCGCCGCGTTTTTCCTCCGTCTCCAGTTTTCTGTCACGCACGAGCTCGAGCAACCCGCGCACGATACCCAGCGGCGCGCGCAGATCGTGCGCCGCCACCGCCATGAATTCGTTTTTCTCCGCGTTCAACCGCGCCAACTCCCCGTTGGTTTTTTCCAGCGCCGCATTCAGCGCCCGTCCGTATTCGCGCTGCACAAAAAGCATCCGCTCCCCGCGCTCGCGCCACGCCGCCAACACTAGCGTCGCCACCGCCGCGAAACCGAGGTTTGTCGTGAGCGACCCGAGCTCCCGCGCCAAGCTGCTCGGCATCGCCACCGCCAAAAAGCCCAGCGCCCCCGCCGCGCTCCCCGCGGATAACACCGCCTGCCACCGCACCCGCAGCGGCAACGTGAAGGTCGAAAGCACGAGCACCTCGATAAAGTCGAGGGTGATGGCACTCACCGGCGCCCTCAAGCCGGGCGGCGCTTGCAGCAGCCACAGCCAGTTCATCACGACCAACCCCCATATCGCCACGAGGGTCGCCACCACATACACCCACTCCGCGCGCCGCGTATGCCCCGGCCACATCGTCGACCCCAACGCCAGCAACCACGCCGGCGCCGCCACGAAGAACCGGTAGTGCAACTGGTCCGCGAGCTGCCATTGCGTCCCGGGCGGAAACACCAACGCCATCCGCAGCCCGATCGCGGTCACGAACAAGATCGCCAGTCCGAGCATCACGCGCACCCGCATCAGCCCATCGCGTTGCCGCTCCTCGTGAAACTGCTGCTCCATCCCGCGATCCGCAAAACCCAGCCGCCGCGCTTGCTTGAGGAGATCGTCGAGTGGGGTCACGCGCCGCCGACACTGCAAATTTCCCCCGCCGCAGGAAGCCCCGATTCCCAGCCCCACCGCCCATTACCTTTCACCCTCACTCTCACTTTCACTCCCGCCTGGGACATTTGTCCCTCCCCAAATGGGTTTTTGCACCGCCCCTCCGCACCCGCCTCCCTCCCCCCGCCCCTCTTTCTCTTTCCTCTTTCTCTTAATCTTTCTCCCACCCACCACCATGCACCTCCTCCGCCGCCTCCTCCTCACTAGCCTTGCCCTCGCCCTCACCGCCACACTCGGCATCTCCCTCGTGCGCGCCCAGACCGCCACCATCGGCTACAACTCCGTCTCCAATCCCCTCGCCCCAACCGTCCTGCTTTTCACCGGCTCGAGCCTGACCGCCCACACCGCCTTCATCGTCCCCTTCCAGTTCAACACCCTCGGCAACTACTCGCTCACCTCCGTCGCCCTGCTCCTCGCCGGCAACGCTCAGCTCTCCCAGTTCTCACTCTCCGTTTCCTCCACGCTCCCCACCGATCTCACACCGCCCACCGCCCTCACGACCTTCTCCACCACCGGCACCTTAAGCGGCACCGAGACCGCCTACAATTTCACCACCGGCGCTACTCCGACCCTCGCCGCCAACACCACCTACTACTTCCGCGTCGCCTACACCGGCACCGACACCGCCAACTGGATTAAAACCGGCGGCTCGGCCTTCTCCGGCTCCGGCAGCGCGCCTTCGCTCACCTTCATCGACAGCGCCTTCGCCGCCAATACCACAATCACCTACCGCTCCGTCACCGACGTCGGCGGCTCCGGCATCACCTTCAGCAATGACTACGGCAACCTGGGCGCCTTTTCCATCACCGCCTCCGCCGTGAGCGCGATCCCCGAGCCCTCCACCTACGCTGCCATCGCTGGCTCCCTCACCCTCGCCGGTGCCCTCTACGTCCGCCGCCGCCAAAATCGTTCTCGTTCCTCGTAATCGTTCCTCGTTCTCTCTCCCCGCCCCGAGATCTTTCTCCTTCCTCGTTCTCCCCCCGCTCCGCCCGAAAGTAGGGCGCGGTCGCCCACCCGCCCTCCGCCCCCGCCCGCGTTCAGCGTTCAGCGTTTCCCGTTCGAAGTTCAGCGTTAAACGTTAAACGTTCAGCGTCCCCCCCTCCATGCGCCACTTCCCCCGCCCCGAGTGGTGCCTCGCCGCGCTCCTCCTCTCCGCCGCGCTCTTCGTCCGCCTCGTCCTCCGCCCGCCCTCGGCCCCGCTGAGTTTCGAGCTCTACTACCAACTCGCCTCGGCGTTCACCGCCGGCCTCGCCGGCTCACTCCTGTTGGTCCTCGGCGAACAACTCCTTGCCGCCCTCGCCCCCGCCACCCGCACGCGAGGCCGCTTACTGTGGCGCCTCGCCACCGCCGCCCTTGCTCTCGCCATTTTTCTCACGGTCCGCCCGCCGCGCGCCACTCCGCTCACGCGCCTCCTCGAATCCACCGCGCTGAGCCTCGCCTGCACCGTCACCCTCCTCGCGCTCTTCCTCCCCGTTTCCGGTCTGCTCCGCCCCCGCGACCTCGGCCGCGCCGTCTCCGCAGTTCTTGGACGCTGGCTCCCGCTCCTCGCCTACCTCGTCGCCGCCGGCCCGCTCATGTCCGCGACGCTCGTCGCCACCCCCTTTGTGCTCGATCCCGTCCTCCTGCGCATGGACCTCTCGCTCGGCTTCAACCCAAGCGAGGCCATCTTCGCCTGGGAATACGACCTCGCTTGGGTGCGGTTCGTCAGCATCTGGGGTTACCCGCTGCTCGGACTCTTCCTCGGCGCCATCGTCGCCACGCTCCACCTCGCTGGCGCCGCGGCGCACTGCCGCCGCTGCCTGCTCGCCCTCACGCTCGTCGCGACCGGCGGCCTCATCTGTTACCACCTCTTCCCCGCCGTCGGCCCGCTCCACGCCTTTCCCTCCCTCTTCGAAAAACCAGCCGACACGCCCGCACTCGCCGCCCGTGCTACCGGCATCCGCCACTCCATCGTCACCGGCCCCGACCGTATCGCCGGCAGCCTGTCGCACCCGCGCAACGTCATGCCGTCCCTCCACACCGCGTTCACGCTCGTCGCCCTCGCCGCCGCGTGGTCGTGGCGCCGCCGCTTCTTCTGCCTCTGCCTCTCCGTCGGCCTGATCCAAATCTTCACCGCCCTCACGCTCTGCGTGCACTACGCCGTCGACATCATCGCCGCCGTCCCGTTCGCCCTCGCCTGCTGGATGCTCGCTGACCGCCTCATCCGCCGCTCCCCGCTCCCCACCGAAATCCCGCTCGCCCCCTCGCCCACGCACACGCCAGCTCTCGCCGCCTCGCTCGTCGTTTCCCTGCTGGCCCTCCTCCTCTGGGCCAAACTCGCCCCGCTCCCCCCCACCGTCGCGTGGCCCCTCGTCCTCCTGATCACGGCATTACCTGCCTACCTCACCCTCCGCCCTCACGACCGTCCGCCGCCCGTCACTAGACATTAGTCATTCCCTCATCCCCCGAACCTTGGTCCTTGGAACTTGAACCTTGGAACTTCGCACTTCCTCCCCTACCCCTCGATCCCAAACACCGCCTTCACGTAGTTATCCACGCTGAAGGGTTGCAGATCTTCTTCCTTCTCCCCGAGTCCGAGGAAATAAATCGGAATCTTGAGCTGACGATAAATTCCCACGAGCGCCCCGCCACGACTCGTCCCGTCGAGCTTCGTCACGACGAGTCCCGTGAGCCCGAAACTTTGGTGAAACACCCGCGCCTGCTCGATCGAGTTGCTGCCGAGCGACCCGTCCACGACGAGCCAACGGTGCTGCGGCGCCGTCGCATCGTTCTTCTGCAGCACGCGCCGGATCTTCGCCAACTCCTCCATCAAATTCGATTTCGTGTGCAACCGCCCCGCCGTGTCCACGATCAGAAAATCCCGCCCGCGCGACTTCGCCGCCTGCCACGCATCAAACGCCACCGCCGCCGAATCCGCGCCCGTATGGCTCGCGATAATTTCCAAATTCAACCGCGTCGCCCACGTCTTGAGCTGCTCCACCGCCGCCGCGCGAAACGTATCGCACGCCGCGAGCACCACCGTCTTACCATCCTCCCGGAGCTTCCACGCCAGCTTCGCCGACGTCGTCGTCTTGCCCGACCCATTCACGCCGATCATCGCGATCACGACCGGATTCGCCGTCTTCGTTTTTGTGTCCAGCATCCCTTCCGCCCCCGCGAGCACGCGCTTGAGCACCGCCGCGCCGATCTTCGCCGCCTCCTGCCCGTGCAGCGACTTGTCCTTCTTATACGCCGCTTTGATTTCCGTGAGAATCTCCTCGGTCGTCTCGACCCCGAAGTCCGCCGTGTAAAGCGCCTCCTCCAACGTCTCGAGCGACGACGCATCGATCGGCTTCGCGCCAAATATCGCCGCCGTCTTCGCCGCAATGGCCTGCACCGTCTTCGCCAGACCTTCCTTAAATTTTTTGAATAAACCGAACATGGAAAAAAGTAATAAACCACCAACGCCCCGCCCCTAACCCAAACCACCCGGTCCCCCACCAAACATTAGTCATTAGACATTAGTCATTGGTCATTCGGCAGCACCGCCGCCGTTACTCCGCTTTCCGCGCATCGCGCCCGAGCTGATCCTTCAGCCGGTCGAGGATGCCGTTGATGAACCGCTTCGCATCCGCGTTGGAAAACTGCTTCGACAGATCGATCGCCTCGTTGATCGAGACCACCGGCGGAATGTCCTTCCGGTAAACCATCTCGAACATCGCCAACCGCAGAATCGCCAGATCGATCTTCGCGATGCGTTCAAACTCCCAGTTGTGCGCGAGCCCCTTGATCCGCGAGTCGATGTCCGCGGCATGATCGATCACTCCGTGAATCAGCTCCTCGCCAAACGCGTAGTGCTCCCGCGGCATCTCGCAGTTCTCGAAAAACGTCACCAGATCGTTCGCCAGATTGTCCGGCTTGTTCATGCTCCACGCATAGAGAAACTGCAGGGCGATAAACCGTCCGTCACGCCGCTGGGCAAACAAAGCCTTGTTGTTGCTCATGAGGAAAATTTCCGCTTCAGCGCCGCCATCTCGATCGCCGCCTGCGCAAACTCCGCGCCCCGGTCGATCTTGCCCACGCAGCGCGCCCGCGCCTGCGCCACCGTGTCCACCACCACCACGCCATTGATGATCGGAACCCCGCTCGCCAACGCCAACGTCTGCAGCGCCTGCGACACGCTCTGCCCCACCATCTCGTGGTGATTCGTATCGCCGCCGATCAACACGCCCAGCCCGACCACGACATCCGCCCCCGTCTTGTTGGCCAACAGCGCCGCCGCCACCGGCACCTCGTGCGAACCCGGCACCCGCGCGACCGTGAGATTCTTCTCCTTCACGCCCGCCGCCCGCAGCCCCGCCAACACCCGGGCGAGCAGTCCGTCGGCGAACTCCTCGTTGTAACGCGCGGCAACGACCGCGACGCGAAACGCGGCGCCGTTGATGGCCTGTGATGTAGGAGCGTCGAGACTCATGGTTGATTCAAAGTTCGGAACTGAGCAGCGAACCCGACGCCCCCGGCAATCGCCAACCAAAAATCCGAGTTTTTTATCCCCCCGCAAAAAGGCTCTCCCGCCCCGCGATTTCACCCTCTTTTCTTAACCCGCTCCACCTCGGAACGCGACGTCCCCGTCGCGTCACGCACCATGCGGCCCGCGAACCTCGCCTCACCCGCGAAAATCCACCGTAAACGTCTCTCCGGGCGCATCGTCGCTTTCACCTTTGAGCAAAATGATCGTCAGCCGAAACGCATGCGGCGGCTTCACGATTTTCTCCGTGGAGAACACGCCCACCCCCGTGCTCGGCACCAGCAACGCCCGCTCCGGATTCTTCTGATACTGCACATTCCACCGCATCACCACGCGCGAAAAATCTGCCGCCGCCGGCTTCTTCTTCCCGTCGTAGGACGTCAGCTTAAAAACCCCGTTCACGATCTGCAGCCCGAGAAATCCTGTCCCACGCGGAATCTCCATCCCCGCAATCGTGCCGATTTCGTCCGCCTTCTTTTTCTTCGTGTCCTTCTTCACCGGCGCCGTCGGCACCGTCTTGGTCCCGGTCGCCGGAGCCGCCTTCTTCGCATCCGCCGGAGCGGGCGTAGGCGCCGGCGTCTGTGCCCCGGCCATAGCCCACACCATCAACGCCACGCACCCCGCGACATAAATTTTCATCCCCACACCCTACCCCGCCCCCCACCGGCGGCAAGCACCGCGCGGTAAATCATCCTTCAAGAATCCCCGACCATTCCACCACCGCGCCAACTCACCGCACCGCTGCCTTCAATGCCTTCCACCGCGCCAACCGGTCCGCGATCTTCGCTTCCCAGCCCGCCGTCTTCGGCGTGTAGAGCGCCAGCGGCTTCTCCAAAAAATCCTGCCCCGAAATATTCTCCGGATAGTCATGCGAGTAGCGGTAGCCCTTGCCGTGACCGTTCTCCTTGCTCGCCTTCCCGCTCTTGTCGCGCAACGGCAGCGGCACGGGCTGCACCGGCTGTTCCTTCAACACCCGGTGCGCCTCGCCCAGCGCCAGCGTCGCCGAATTGCTCTTCGGCGCCGTCGCGATGTAGAGCGTCGCGTGCGCCAGCGTCAGCTCCGCCTCGGGCAACCCGATGAAATCGCAGGCGTGGTGCGCCGCCACCGTCAGCGGCAAGGCCTGTGGATCGGCCAGCCCCACATCCTCGCTCGCGAGAATCACCAGCCGCCGCGCGATGAACCGCGGGTCTTCCCCGCCCGCCAGCATCTTCGCGAGCCAATACATCGCCGCATCGGGATCGCTCCCGCGGCAGCTCTTGATGAACGCCGAGATCGTATCGTAGTGCTCGTCCTCGTCCGCGTCGTAACGAATCCGCCGCTCGCGCGCAAAAATCTCCAGCTCCGCCGCCGTGATCGCCGCCCCTTCGTCGAGCCCGAGCACCAGCACCTCCAACGCGTTCAACGCCCGCCGCAAGTCGCCGTCGCACAACACCGCGAGGTCCGCCAAAATCTTTTCCTCCGCCGTCACGCGCCGCGCCCCCAGTCCGCGTTCGCTGTCCGCCAACGCGCTCTTGAGCACGCCCGCCACCGCCGCCGTCGCGAGCGGCTCCAGGCGAAACAAGTGACTCCGCGAGAGCAGCGGCGGATTCACATAGAAACCGGGATTGTGCGTCGTCGCTCCGATCAACCGCACCGAGCCTTCCTCGACATCCGGCAGCAGCAGATCCTGTTGCGATTTGTTGAAGCGGTGCAGCTCGTCGATGAATAGAATCGTCGCCGCCTCCGGCCGCCGCCGCGCCGCCGCAAGGATTTCGCGCAGCTCCGCCACGTTCGACATCACCGCATTGATGCGCACGAACCGGCTCTGCGTCTCCCGCGCAATCGCCTCCGCGATACTCGTCTTTCCGCACCCCGGCGGACCGTAAAACAGCAGCGACCCAAACCGGTTCTGCGCCACCAGTCGCGGGAGCAAACTCCCCGCCTTGAGAATGTGTTCCTGCCCCACCACCTCCGCGAGACTCCGTGGCCGCATCCGCGCCGCGAGCGGCTGATGCGTCGATTTCACCGCAGGAGCGGGTGCACTCGGCGCCGGCGCCTCCTCGGCAAAAAGATCGGGTTGGTCGGCAGAAGACATTTTCGAAACCACTAATGGACACTAATGGGCCCGAATCAAAGCTTCTGAAAATTAGCGTCGATTAGCGCCGATTAGCGGTTACCTCACCCCCATGCCCAGTCGCAGCCTCGGACACCGCGCGCCCCTGCTCTGGCTCGTCCTCCCCCTGCTGGCCGGCCTCGCCACCGGCAAAGTCACTGCCCTTGCTCCCGTTCCGTGGCTCCTCGCCGGCGCCCTGCTCGCCTCTCTCATCGCTGCCTTCGCGAGCTGGCGCTCCGCCCCGTGGTGGGGCCCCGCCCTCGCGCTCGCGATGTTTCTCGCCGGCCACGCCACCTACGCGATCACCCGCGCCCGCCTCCCCGCGTGGGATTCGCTCCCGCCGCGCGAAGCCCGCCTCGGCCTGCAGATCGACCGCGTATTTTCCCCGATCGACCCGCGCCGCGTCACCGGCCTCGCCACCGTCACGCGCGCCGACGCACATCTCAGCGACCTCGTCGGCCAGCGTCTCTACTTTTCCCTTACGCTCAAAAAAGGCGAGTCGCCCCCCGTGCGCAGCGCCGTCGTCGCAGCCCTCGGCGTGCTCGCCACGCTCCCGCGCGATCCGCCCGATGACTCTTTCGACGGCTACCTCGCCGGCGCCGGCATGAACTTCCGTCTGAAACGCGGCCAGATCCTCGCGGTCGAACGCCCCGCCTCGCCGTATTTTCAGTTCTGCGCCCGCACCGCCGCCCATTTCAAAAAAATCCTCGGCCTCGGCATCGCCGAGAAACGCCCCGCCCTCGCCGGTCTCCTCCGCGCCATGATGCTCGGCGAAACCCACGAGCTGAGCGACGAGCAGCACGCCCTGTTCATGCAGTCCGGCACGATGCATTTGTTCGCCATCTCCGGGCTGAACATCGGCGTGATCGCCACCGCACTCACCGCGCTGCTCGCACTCCTCCGTCTTCCGCGCTGGGTCCGCTTCGTCATCGGCGCCGCGCTGCTCTGGCTCTTTGTCGATATCACCGGCGCCTCACCGTCCGCCGTGCGCGCCTTCATCATGGCCGTCTTCCTTCAAGCCGCCTTCGTCCTCCGTCTCCCCGCCAATCCGCTCGCCGCCCTCGTCGCCTCCGCCTTCGTCGTCCTGCTCATCGCGCCGCTCCAAGTCTTCAGCGCGAGTTTTCTCATGAGCTACGCCATCGTCGCCGCGCTCCTCATCTTCGGTCTCCCCTTGGCCGACGCGTGGTTGGAGCGCTGGAAACTGTGGCGCGATCTGCCGCAAGTCACGTGGTCCTGGTGGCAACACGGCGTGAGCGGCGCCTTTCACGCCACCGCCTCCGCCCTCGCCATCGGCCTCGCCACCACGCTCGTGAGCCTGCTGACCGGCGTGCAATTTTTCCGGCTCCTCACTCCCGGCGCCCTCGTCGCCAACCTCCTCCTCATCCCCGCCGCCATGCTCGCCACCCTCGGTGGTTTCGCCTCGCTCCTCTGCGGACTCCTAGGTTTCACCGCCGGCGCCACCCTCTGCAACCACGCCGCCGCCCTCGTGCTATGGGGCATCGAGGAACTCGTCCGCTTGAGCGTGCGCCTCCCCGGCGCGTTTCTCCCCGCCCGTTTCACCGCTCCGTGGATCGGCCCCGCCGCCCTCGCCGTGCTCATGACCACGGTTCTCTTCGGCTACGCCCACCACTGGAAACCCGCCCGCGGCGGTTGGTGGCCCCCGTTCGCCGTCGTCGCCTTCACCCTGCTCTTCGGCGTCCAGTTCGGATAATTTTTCCACGTTTTTTCTTTCGTGTGTTTCGTGTGTTTCGTGGGCAAAAAGAACTTCACATGAAAAGCGCCTACGAACTCGCGATGGATCGCCTCGCCAAATCCGATCCCGACGCCAGCAAACCGCTCACCGCGGAGAAAAAATCCCGCCTCGCGGAGATCGACCGCGTCTTCAAAGGCAAACTGGCCGAGCGTGAGATCTTCCTGAAAAAGCAGCTCGACGAAGCCTACACCGCGCAAAACGCCGATGAGGTGGACAAGATCCGCAAGCAGCTCGTGAGCGAGCGCGCCCGCCTCGACGAAGAGCGCGAAGCCGAAAAAGACCAGGTGCGCCGCGCCAAGTAACCGGCCCCGCGATTTCTGCATCCGACCGCCGCCGCCGCGCGTCCTGCGTCGCATGCCTCCGTCGTCCTACACGCCACCGCCCCCGTGGTGGCAAACCCTCGACCCGCGCACGAGCCTCCCCGTCCGCGCCACCCTCCTCGTCGGCGGCGCCACGCTCGTCCTCGTGCTCACCCTCGCGGGCACCGCCGGCGGCATCCTGCGCAAACAGCTCGAACGCCAGCTCGGCCCGTCCTTCGAAAATCTCGCCCACCAGGTCGGCGACAAACTTGAGCGCACCGTTTATGAGCGCTACCGCCAGCTCCAGTTCACCGCCGGCCTTGCAACGTTGCGCGACGCCGCCACGCCCGTCGCCGATCGCCAGCGCGTGCTCGACTCCCTGCACGACGCTTCACCCGACTACGCGTGGGTCGGTTTCGCCGACACCCGCGGCACGATCCTCGCCGCCTCCCAACGTCTTTTCGTCGGTGAAAAGGCTGCCGACCTCGCGTGGTTCCGCGGAGCCCGCCGCCAATTCCACGTCGGCTCCGTGCGCGAATTCCCCGAACTCGTCGCCGCCGTCCCCACCGTGGGCGCCGATGCTCCGCGTTTCCTCGATCTCGCCGTGCCCGTCACTTCGGCCGACGGCGCTTTCGCCGGCGTCCTCGGCGCCCACCTCCGCTGGTCGTGGGCCCGCGAAGTGCAGCTCTCCGTCATCCCCGACTCCGCCCGCCGCGATCGCCTCGGCGTCACCATCTACACCGCGAGCGGCGAAGTCGTCCTCGACTCCGGCGGCTCCGGCTGGACCGCTCCGCCCGACGCCCCGCCCGGACTCTCCGAACGCCCCGGCACCCGTGGCACCCTCACCGAGCAAGCCGCCGGCGATGCCGCCTACGTCACCGGTTACGCGCGCACCCGCGGCTTCCGCGAATACCGTGGCCAAGGCTGGCTCGTCGTCGTCCGCCAGCCCTTCGCCGAGGCCTTCGCCCCGGTGCAGGAGCTCCGCAACCGCATCATCCGCGTCGGTCTCGGCCTAGTCGTCATGCTCGTGATCGTCACGTGGTATTTCGCCGCCCGCTTCGAGCGTCGTATCCGCGCCATCGCGACGGCCGCGCAGCGCATCGGCGAGGGCGATGTCCTCACGTTAATGCCGCAGCCCACGGGCGACACCGAACTCGACCGCACGTGCGTCGCCCTCGGCGACCTCGTCGATAAATTCCGCCAACGCCAAGACACCCTCGAACTCGAAAACGCCCGCCTTGCCTCCCGCCCGCCGCCACCGCCGCCTTCGTCACCGGCCGCTTAATCGCCCACGCTCACCCGCGATCCCGCCGGCTCGGCTGCGACCACGGCTTCAACGTCGGGATCAGCCCCTTCAGCGTCTCGCCCACGGGTGAGGAAAACAGATAGTTCGCCGCCTCCGCTTTTTTCCCGCGCGCGCACAGCCCGGCGTAAACGTGCAGTTCGAACTGCACCTGCAACTGCGCATGCTCCGCCGTCATCCCGAGCGCCTTCATCAAAAACAACAGCGCCTCGATCGTCGAAAACCGGTCGTCCGCCGCCTGCGCCCGCAACCAGTAGCGGCTCTCGCCCGCCATCGGCAGACTCACGCGCCGGCCCCACGATTCCACATCGCGCATCATTCCCGTCGATTGAATCCACGAGCCGTCGAGCAACAGCACCTGCAATCCCGCCGGCGGCGCGCTCTCGGGAAACTCTTCCCCCGTCGGATGCAAAATCCACAGCTCACGCCCCGGACGCACGATCTCGTCGCGCACCACGCCCCGCTCTTTCCGATAAACGTGCAGCCCCGCATCCGCCACAACGCGGTTGATCAGATGCCCCGTGCTGCTCGGCCGCCACGCCTCCATGTGGTGCATGAGCACGTCCACCTTGAGCGCACTCGCGATCACGCCGTGCGCCTCGCACACACACCACCGCGGCGGCAACCGGCACAGTTCGCACCGGGGACTCTTTTTGAAAACGACACTTCTCGACATGATCGCAACGCGCCTTCGTTCGCTTACGTCGCCACCACCACAGCCGCCGCCGGCAGTTTCAAAACCCTCCGGCACAACTCGCCGCCGCGCTCAAACGTGCGGCACGTCTGCGGTCGCTGATCGTAGATCGTGCAAAGCTTCGTTTCCGGATCGAGCGCGATGCACGCGCCGTCACCCGTCTGCTCCATGCAGCGCACCCCGCCGTGCTCCACCACCATCTCCTCCGGCACATTCTCGTCGCCCGCGACGAGCTCCACCAAAAGGTGGCAACACACACCGCAACCGGCGCACAACGGAACAACAACGAGAGGGAGGATCGACATGCAGGGCGGCGAGCAAGGCACAGCCTCCGCCCGCGTGCGAGGGTTAGTTCTCCGCTCTCGGCAGCCCACACTTTCCTTTCGTCTCGCATCGCTGCGTCTCGTTTCGGCTGGGGACGCGACGCCCCTCGTCGCGTTCCGCGCCACCCCTACCCTCCGCCCACAAAAAACCGCGATGCGGGCTTGCGCCTCACACCGCGGTTCGAATTCAAAAACGGCTTTGTGTCGTGCCGCCTGCGCTTATGCGATCTGCGGGATCGTGAACGCACCACGACCCACGCGCTTGCGCAGCGGGTTGTTGTTCGCGGCGTCGATGATCGTTTTGTCGGAGCCGACAAACATCTCCGTCTTGCCGTCGATCTTCAGCAGCGGTCCCTTGATCGTCTTCGTCGTCGCCGTGTTGACCTCGTTGGCCTTGAGGTGCTCCAGCACGCGGCCAAGGGCCTCGGACGAAGACACGTCCGACTTCACTGCCTCGGCGATCGCCGAATTGGCCTGCTCCTTACCGAGGAGGAACGATACGTTGCCCAGATGGCAGAGCGCCGAGGAATAGTGGCACTCCTCGACGAGACCGTGCGTGACTTTGCGGTTCTGCACGGCCTTCACGAAGTTCGCGCGGTGCGCGCCATTGCCGCCGTTGGTCAGGCCTTGGATCTTCTTGTTGTCGTTGTCGAAGATGTTCGCGGTGCCGGATTCGCTCACCGTGATGTAGCCACCTTCGCACTGCACGACGACGCCGACGCGGGAACCGCGATAGGAATCCATCGCCTTCATGCCGGCTTTCATCGGCAGACCACGCACCTCGAAAATCAGCGGAGCGCTCGGGTAGGTGAACACCGAGACCAACGTGTTCGGCGTTTCGGCATCGTCGAGATAGCCGAAACGGCCACCGAAGCTCGCCACACTGGTGGGCAAGCCGGCTTCGCCGAGCATCCACCGCGCGACATCCATCTGGTGGATGCCTTGGTTGGTGATGTCGCCGCCACCGTAGTTCCAGAACCAGTGCCAATCGTAGTGCACCGGACCCTTGTTGCCGTTGCGGCGCGGAGGCGTGAGCGGTGCGGGACCAGTCCAGAGATCGTAGTTGATGCTGTCCGGAACTTTCTGCGGGCCGGTCGTCTTGCCGATGCTGTCGCGGGGTTTGTAGCACAGACCGCGCGCCCACTGGATCTTGCCGAGCTTGCCGGAGCGGAGGATCGAAATCGCCTCCTGAATGTCCTGCGAAGACCGGTTCTGCGTGCCGGCCTGCACGATGTTCTTGGAATATTTCTTGGAGGCGGCGACCGCCTGCCGACCTTCCCACACGTTGTGCGAGAGCGGCTTTTCACAGTAAACGTCCTTGCCGGCCTGCAGACCCCAGATCGTCTGCAACGAGTGCTGGTGGTTCGGCGTGCCGAGCACGATCGCGTCGATGTTTTTGTTCTCAAGCAGCTTTCGGTAGTCGACGTAGGTCTCGACCTTCACGCCGGCCTTCTCGCACTCCGCCGCGCGCTTCGCCAGCACCTCGCTGTCGACGTCGCAGATCGCCACGAGCCGGGAGCCTTTCAGCTTGTTGAGGTAGTCGCGCATATGGCCCGCGCCTTGGGCGTTGATGCCGACGACCGCGACACGGATGTCGCCGTTGGCACTGCCGGCCGCCGCAGCGGTTTGGCCGTAGAGCCGGTTTTGTCCGGCGATCAGAGCGGCACCGCTCCCGATGAGCGAGGCCTTGAGGAATTCTTTGCGTGTCCAGTTTTTCATGGGGGGCGGATTAGTTTTTAGGGATGAAACAGATGGCGGTGTTACGTCGCCGCCAGACGAGGCTGAGTAAGAAAAGAAACGCGAAAGTTAACCCACACCGCCGGCGCGAGGTCAACCCCGCGTCTTGGTCACCGTTTACCCGCTCCGAAATGCCGGTCGGCAAACGCGAAAAATGCCTGCCAGTCGCCCGCAGTGATCGTGTGTTTTCCGGTGTGAAAGAGGAACCCTAGCGATCCTGTGATCAACGGCTGGTCGAGAGGCGGCAGCGCGGTCGCGCCGACATCTTTTTTTCCCAACAGCCGGTAAACCGGTCCCGCCGCCACCATCGCCAAAAACTGCCCGTGCGGGTCCGCCCACAGATCCTCGGTTCCGCCGGTCACAAACACCGGCCGCGGCGCGTTCAACGCGATCACCGTGTGACTGTCCACCGGCAGATCGCCCCAGCGCCCCGCAAACTTCCCAAATCCCGCCTCGCACCACCACGGAAAACTCGCCGCCACGTCGTCCAAGCTCTCGCCGAAATCACGTCGCGCCAGCGATGCCCCCATTTCGCCCGAGCAGCTCGCAAACATCAGCGCAAACCGCGGGTCCCGCGCTCCCGCCCACAACACCGTTTTGCCCAACCGTGAATGCCCCACGAGCGCCACGCGCTGCGCGTCGACCCCGGGCTCCTTTACCAAAAAATCGAGCACGCGGCTCGCGCCCCATGCCCACGCACTGATCGTGCCCCACTCGCCCGCCGCCGGCTTGGTCTGACCCGGCGCATACGCCAGCGCCATCACTCCCGACGCAAACGTCGTCGCCGCATCCGCCTGAATTTCCGTATAGCGCAGCGACGCGTAGCCCCACCCGCGCGCGAGAAAATCCGCCACCGGCCCCGCATCGTTGATCGGCCGCCGCGGCGCCTTCCCGTCCGCCGACGGTGGCGGCGGAGGCGGCGTGTAGCCCGCCGCATCGCCAAACAACAACTGCAACGCCACCGGCACCGGTCCGCTCGCCTTCGCTGGCAGAAACAGCACCACGTTCACCTTCACCGCGCCCGCCCCTTCGCCGGACGTCATCACGACATGTTTCTTCGTCGCCGTCCCGCCCATCGCGCCCGCCTCGGTCGCCACCGTAGCAAATGTCACCTTCGGCGCCCGCTCCGGCACCCGCCCAAAAATCTCGCGTTCATAGAGTCCGATCAACTCGGGCCGGCGCAGCTTCGTCCACGTCGCCGCATCGCGCACCGGCTGCCCGTTCTGCAACACGAGCGGATCCGGCAACGTCAAGTTCCCCACCTTCGCTTCGTCGTAGTTCGAAACGTGCCCCGTCGCCGCGTAGCGGATCGGATTCCCCTGCGCATCCTGACGCGGCCGCACCGTAGCCGCTTCGGCCGCGTTCATCGACCGCGCGCTCCACGCCAGCGCGACACCGATTATCCAGCAGGACCGATAAACGAAATTTGTCTTCATGGGGAAAAGGAAAGCCTGCTGCGAACGTGGCGTCCCTTTCGTTGACCGCAACCTTCCCCGCAACCACGTTTGCCCAGCATGAGCACCCCCGCCCCGACGCCCCCCACCGCCTACCTCGCCGGCCTCCCCGCCGAACGCCGCGCCGAACTGAAGGCGCTCCACGCCGCCATCCGAAAGGCCGCCCCGCGGCTCAAGCCCCACGTGGCCTACTCCGGCACCATGCTCGGCTACGGCCCCTATCATTACAAATATGCGACCGGCCGCGAAGGCGACTGCCCCATCGTCGCGCTGTCCAGCCGCGCCAACTACATCAGCCTTTACATCTCCGGTCAGCGCAACGGCCGCCCGATTGCCGAAGCCGCCCAAGCCCGCCTCGGCAAAGTGTACGTCGGCAAAGTCTGCATCCGCTTCAAGAAACTCGCCGACCTCAACCTCCCCGCCGCCTTGGAACTCGTCCGCGAAGCCTCGCCCTCCTCGACAACGGCAGCACCGATTTTTCGCTCTAAGTTTTTCGCCGCGCCGCCTCTCCGATGAAATTCGAACACTTCGCCCTCAATGTCCCCGACACCCGCGCCCACGCCGCGTGGTATGTCGCCCACGCCGGCTTCACTATTGCCCGCCAGCGCACCGAGGCCCCCTATACGACCTTCCTCGCCGACTCCACCGGTCGGACCGTCGTCGAGCTCTACTCAAATCCCGCCGCCGCGATGACGGAATTCGCCGCGCAACATCCGCTCGTCTTCCACTTCGCGCTCGTCAGCGCCGATGCCCGCGCCGACCGCGCCCGCCTCACCGCCGCCGGCGCCACCGTCATCAGTGAAGATTCTCTGCCCGATGGCTCGATCCTCGTGATGCTCCGCGATCCTTGGGGCGTCGCTCTCCAACTCTGCCAGCGCGCCCAACCTTTCTGATTGGGCCCGATGCGTCCCCTGTTTTCCGCCTTCGTCGTCTGCGCGTTGATTCTATTCGGTGTGCGCGCACCGGCCGCCGAACCCACGCTCCCGCCCTTCCACGCCGCGCTGCGCGACGCGCGCGCGATCCACACGCTGCTCGCGGCCGCCATTGCCGCACCCGATCCGCTGCACCCGAGCCTCGGGACCCCGCTCGCCACCTACGCGAAAAATACCGGCACCGATCCCGCCCGCTACGAAGGCTTCGAAGCCGCCGCCCGCCGCATCGTCGCCGGCCGCCCCGCTGAAAAAATCGCGCCCGACGCCACCGGCCACCGCCTCACCGCCCTCGCCGATTCCCTCGCCGCCCACCTCCGCAGCCTCGAAGCCCTCCGCCTCGATCTGCGCCCGGATAATTTTTCGTCGGCCGCGCCCGTGCTCCACGCCACCGCGCTCCTCGCGCGCTTTCACGTCCGCCGCATCCACGCCGCCATCCATTACAATCTCTTCCTGCGCGGCCAGCGCCTCGCCGAACTCTACGCCGCCACCCTCGATGCCCAAGCCGCCCTAGCCCACTGGCGCGATCTCGTCGTCCTCCTCGGCGACCGCGACACGCTCTCGTTCGGCACTCCGCCGATCATCCTTCGCGGCGCGTGGCGCGCCGAACTCGCCCGCCTCGAATTCGACTACAAAGACCTCGAAGCCATGTGTTGCCCGCCCGACGATGCGTGGATCCGCGAAAAAGTCTGGTCACCCGCCACAACGCCGTAGGCATTTCAACGCTTCCTCCCGGCCCCCTCAATCGGCCCGTCAGGCAACGCGGTTCTTGCCACCAACTCTCCGCGCCATCACACAGAGATTCCACAACTCTTCGACGACGTCTTACTTCTGTCCGCGCTCAGCATGATCATTGACTGGCTCAAACTCGCCCCGGCCCTCCTTCTCCTCCTCACGCCGATCAGCCTCTTTCACGGAAAAAAGGTCCGCGTGCGTCCCATCGAACGCGATTGGGACACCCATTGGCCGCAGATCGCCGGCCTCGGCCTGCACTGGATCGACCTCGGTCGTGCGGTGCTCGGCGCCTGGCTGCTCCTCGATGCCCTCTCGCTTCCTCCCGGCACCCGCGGAGCCATGCGTTACGCTCCTCTCGCCGCCCAAGGCGCGGTCCTGATTTTCTCGTCCTGCCTGCAATGTTTTGTGTGCAAAGAGCGCGACTCCGCCCATGCCCCGTTCATGTTTGTGACGGGTTTGATCCTCGGTTTTTACCCACCGACCGTCGCCGGCTTCTCGATCCTGCTCGCCCTCACCGCCGCCGCCGGCTCGCGCACGCCGTGGGTTTATTTCCCGCTCCTCGCCGTCTTTGTGGCGGGCCTTGGTTACCTTTTTGTCGGCCGCGGCGCACTCTTCAGCCTGGCCGCCGGCGGTGCGGCTGTCGCCCTGCCCTGGCTGCTCACGCTCATGTTCCGCCAGACCCTTGTTTTGAGCTACCGCACCCGCCGGCCTTCGAGCGAATCGGGCGTCGCCACATCCGAGCTGCGCTAAACGAGCCCCGCCGCCGCCCGCAGCGCCGCCATCTCTCCCGACCTCGCCGGATCGCCGGCGAGGTTTTTCAATTCCAGCGGATCGTTCTCCAGATCGAAAAACAGCCACGGCGCGCCGTCCGGTCCGAGCACCAGCTTGCGCGTCTTCGTCCGCACACCGCGCCACTCGCGGTCACACTGGTGCGGCAACGCGACCACCGACGGCATCGAAATCGCCGCACCAATCCGGTCGTCGACCGCTCCCGAGCGCCCCTCCGCCCACGCCGTCGTCATCCCCGCCAAATCCATGAGCGACACCGCCGCCTCGTCCCGCCGCGCCGTCACTCCCGGCCCCCGCACGAGCAACGGCACGCGCACCGATTCTTCATACGGCCAGCCTTTCCGAAACAACCCGTGCGCCCCGTGCATGTCGCCGTGCACACTCGTGAAAACGACGATCCAGTTTCGTCGGGCCACTTCGAGGAATCCGCCGATCGCCCGATCGGTCGCCTCGATATGCGCATAGTAGCCCGCCAGTTCCCGGCGCGACTTTTCCTCCGCTTCTCCACCCCGCGGCACATTGGCCGACAACGCGATCTCGTCCTCCGCCCGCGCCACCACCCCCGCCGCCGGCGCCGCATACGGCGGATGGGGTGCTTCGATACTCACCACGGTAAACATCGGCCCGTTCCCATCCCTGTTCGTGCGAACCCACTTCGCCCACCGCTCCGCCAGCACATCACTCTGATACCCCACGAACCTTTTCGGCGCCCCCATCTCCGTCCCATGCAGCCACGGATCATTCAACTGAAAGCCGCCCTCAAACCCTTCCCAAAACTCAAAGCCCCCGCGCGCCCCCTCCGGCACGATCACCTTCGCCGCCGCTTCGCCCACGAGTGGCGTGCTCCGGTCCCGCGCCCCCACGCCCCACTTTCCAAAAAAAGCCGTCGCGTATCCGCGCTCGCGCATCGCGTGCGCGATCGTCCGTGCGCCCGCTGGCAACGCATCGAAATAATCCCGCACGCCGTTCTGCGGTGACGCCACGCCCGTGAGCAACGCCGCGCGCGCCATCGGCCCAAACGGATGCGGCGTCACCGCCTGCGTGTAGTTCACGCTTTGCGCCGCGAGTGCATCAAGGTGCGGCGTGCGCGCGTTCGGGTCTCCCTCGTAGCCGCACGCCTGCGCCCGCCACTGTGTCGTGACGACCCACAAGATATTTGGCGGCGACTTCCCCATGTGCGGGCCCAATTACAAATTGCCACCCCTGTTTGGCCAGCTTGGATACCCGCCTCGTGCTTCCCGTTGCCACCCCGGCCGCTCTTTTCCGTATGAAACTCCGCTCCCTCCCCTGCCCCGCCCTGCACGCGCTCGCCGCCCTGTCGCTCTGCGCCACCGCCGCCACCGCCGCCGTCAACACCGGCTCGCCCTTCTACGGCGATCCGCCCGACGCCCACCACCCGTGGGCCATCCACGATCGCAACCGCCCGCAGCCCAAACGCGTCGAGCCCGGCACTTTCAGCACCGCCACCCAGCCCGGCAAACCGCCGTCCGATGCCATCGTGCTCTTCGACGGCACCGCCGCCTCCCTCGCCAAATGGGAGTCCGATCCCAAGCCCGGCGAGGCCGCCGCGCCCACCAAGTGGATCGTGCGCGACGGCGCGCTCGAGTGTGTTCCGAAATCCGGATACGTCCGCACCAAGGAGCAGTTCGGCGATTGCCAGCTCCACATCGAGTGGGCCGCTCCCGTCGACGTAAAGGGCGACAGCCAAGGCCGCGGCAACAGCGGCGTCTTCCTCCTGGGCCTCGCCGAGGTCCAGGTCCTCGACAACTACAATAACCCCACCTACGCCGACGGTTTTGCCGGTTCCGTCTACGGCATCAACCCGCCCCTCGCTAACGCCCTCCGCCCGCCCGGCGAATTCCAAGTCTACGACATCGTCTTCCGCCGCCCCGTGCACAAAGACGGCAAACTCGTCGACGCCGGCCGCCTCACCGTTTTCTGCAACGGCGTCCTCCTCCAAGACAGCACACCCCTCGAAGGTCCCGGTGGCCATATGCGGCGCTCCGTTCCGGTCGCGTTCCCCGAAAAAGGCCCGCTCAAACTTCAAGACCACGGCAATCCCGTCCGCTTCCGCAACATCTGGTATCGTCCGCTGCCCCCGCGCTCCATCGAGGGCGGCACCGAAGGTGTGCTCACTGCCGAAGCCACCACCGCCAAGCGCAAAGAAATCGCCGCCACGCTCCGCGCCGAAGCCGCGACGCTCACCGGCACCGCGCAGATGCTCCGCCTCGCCGAGTCGCTCTCCTACGAAGATGCGACCGCCACGCACGCCCAAGTCGCCACCCGCGCCGCCGACTACGCCGCAAGCATCCAGGCCCTTCCGTCCGCCGGCCGCACCGCCAAGAAAGGCGAAGTCCAGTCCGTGATTCGCGCCCTCCAATACCTCGGCAAAGGCGGTATCTTCCCCGCCAATTTCACCCCCCGCGCCACCCTCGAAGCCATCGTGAAAGCCGAAGGCTGGGACAAAGATAAGAAATAAAACGCCCGCGTCTCCACGCACCCGCGCCGCGCAGGCGCGCAGTCCTTCAGCGGCCCGGCCCCAGCGGCCACGTCTCATACCAGGGGCTGAAAAAACAGGACTTTAGCACGCTCGGGGTAGCCGCTCGTGTTAACGAGCGGTGGCTACGACCGCATGCTCGCGCCTGCGCTGACCCAATCGTCCAATTTTCACGAGCCGGTAACACCAAACGAACGGGGCCAGCCGATAAACACTACAAACTTTAGGGGCTGACCCCGTTAGCGCCTCTCGCGGAGCCAAAAGAACGGTAATTGATCGGTTGATTGAAATGGCTTTGGTTCTCGTCGTGAGTTGACCTTCCGACGATTCCTCATCGATCACAATTTTCTCAGTGTATCCTAAGAATTGTTTATGAATCCACCCCACAGCTTAGTGTTGGGTGAAGTGCGACAACCGTTTGATCACCCGAAGCAATACCGAGTAATCGGTTTCGACCAACACGAAGTCTATTATGATGTATTCAATCCGGTTATTCAGAGCTGGTCTTTCGGGCTATCGCTTTCGAAGTCCTATTATTACCGTGGTCTCGCAGATCGGTTTTTTCGGGAATCGACCCACGTGCGGTTTCAACCGCTGACTGAAGGTGAGGCAAACCTCTTCCGGCCGGACCTGCCAATGCGACTATGCCGGAACCCGTCGATAAACTGGAGTTTCACTCCGCCGGGTGATCGTGCTTCGTTCGAGATCGCGATGCGATCCGCTGGGCTCGACCTCGCACCCTTGCCAGATTTACCGACTCCGCGAGTGGTGCTGCTGGCGTCCCGGTTGAAGGCCTCGACTCGTGGTGTGTTATGCGAGGCCGAGAATGGCGCTTCGTTTTCCGCCGAAGAATTGCTGTGGCACGCTCATCGCGTGCAAGCCGAACGCGGTCGGAACAAGCTGCCGGGAATCGGTTTGTTTAGGATGGGCCATGAACGCCGAGGAGTTCCGTCTTACCTCGTCGGAGGATATTACGAGATACAGATTTCAATGGAGGAGGCGAATGCCTATCGAAATTGGGTGATTGAGTGTCACCGACGTGGTGAAAAAATCCGATAAGCCGAATGCAGAAAAAAGGGGTCATGGCTCGAACGGTCAGCCAACGGGGTCAGGTCAGCAGCCGAACCACCAGCAAGGCCGCCAAAAGGGTCAGCCCCTAACCTTTGTGGTCGCCGCGTGCCGCAACGTGTGAAGCCAACAGGGCAGTTAAACGAGGTCAGGCTGACCCGTTCGGCCCCGGCGGCCGTGCCGCTTTTTTCCTGCCGTCCCGCGCCGTTTCATCACCACGCCGCCGAGCAATTTGCTCGCAAGGCCCCCGTGCCAACTCACGTTTCCAGGAGCCACATGAGCGCCTCTCCCGTTCGCCTTGCGATCATCATGAGCATCCTCGCCCTCGTCGGCGCGGTGCACGCACAAAACGGACCCACGGCGTATGCGTGGTCCGCCTATCCCAACGCCGAGACCACGCTCTTTTTCACCACCGGCGTGGCGGTCGACGCGGCCGACAACGTCTACGCCTCGCTTCTCACCGAACACACCGTGGTCCGGATCGCTCGCACGGGCGAGGTCACCGCGCTGGCCGGTTTGACCGGCGTGGCGGGCTCCGTCGACGGCCTGGGTAGCGCGGCCCGCTTCAACGAGCCCCAGGGCGTCGGCGTCGACGCTTCGGGTGTGCTCTACGTGGCCGAGTTCGGCAACTCGACGATCCGCAAAGTCGCGCCCAACGGCAACGTGCTAACCATGACCGGCCTCGCCGGCGTCCGCGGCCGCATCGACGGCCCGCCCGCGCTCGCGCGTTTCAACCAGCCGCGCGGTCTCGCCGTCGACCGCATCGGCAACGTCTACGTGGCCGACTCCGTCAACAGCGCGGTTCGCCTGATCACCTTGGACAACCATACGCAGACCATCGCCGGCGGCACCAGCGGCACCCGCGACGCCGTGGGCACCATCGCACAATTCATGACACCGTGGGGCATCGCCATCGACCCTGCGGGCAACGTTTTCGTGACCGATGCCACGGCGCAAACCGTGCGAAAAATCTCCGCGGTGAGCCGCGTGACCACCACCATCGCCGGCTCGCCCGGCGTCGTGGGCAGCATCGATGGCGCCGGAGCCACGGCGCGCTTCAACCAGCCTACCGGCCTCGCCTGCGACGCGGCGGGCAATCTCTTTCTCACCGACACGCAGAACCACACCATCCGCCGCATCGGCGCCGACGGGCGCGTGACGACCATCGGAGGCCGCGCCGACGCTCCCGCCGGCACCGCTGGCGGTGTCGGATCCACCGCGTCGTTTCTCGCGCCGTATGCGATCGCCGTATCGAGCACCGGGATACTCTACGTCGCCGACTACCTCGGCATCCGCCGCGGCGAGCCCGCGCGCGCCCCGGCGATCTCCACCCAACCCGTCGGCCTCGCCGCCCGTGAAAACACCCGCGTGAGCCTCAGCGTCGCCGCCTCGGGTGCACCCGCGCCGACGTATCAGTGGCGACGCAACGGTATAGCCGTCGCCGAAGCGACCTCGGCCACCCTGCTGTTTGCCCCGCTGCATCCGGAGCACGCCGGCGACTACACCGTCGTCGTCACCAATTCCGTCGCCTCCGTGACAAGCTCGGTCGCCACGCTCGTCGTGAATTCGCCGCCGAAAATCACCGTCGCCCCGCAAGCCAGGTTGCTCGGCGTCGATGGTTCGGCGACCCTCTCCGTCACGGCCACCAGCGCCGGGCCCACGACCTACCAATGGCTGCGCAACGGTGACCGCCTCGCCGGCGCCACCGACGCCACGCTCACCACCTCCACCTACGGCAGCTACGCGGTGACGCTGACCAACGCGTTCGGCACCAGCACGAGTGGCGCGGCGCTGGTCTCGTTTCCCAGCCGCTTGGTCAACCTCTCGACGAGCGGTTTCATCGGCGGCGGGGTGAACACGTTGGTCTCGGGCATCGTGGTGGCCGCGCCGACCGGTGTGACGAAGCGCCTTCTCATCCGCGCCGCCGGCCCGTCGCTTGCGAAGTTCGGCGTCGGCGACGCGTTGCCGCAGACGGTCGTCTCGCTACTGGATCAGAGCGGCCGCGTGCTCGCGCGCAACAGCGGCTGGGCCACGAATCCCTTGCCCGTCTATAACGAGATCGCGGATACAGCAGCTGCCGTGGGTGCCTTTGCGCTGTCGCCCGGCAGCGGCGACTCCGCGCTCCTCGTCGACGTGCCGCGCGGCAACTACACCGTCGCCGTCGAAGCCCCCAACCCGGCGATCACGGGCCGCAGCGTCGTCGAAATCTACGAGGTCGACGAAGACGCCGCGCGGCTCGCGAATCTCTCCACGCGCGGCCACGTGGGCATCGGCGGCGGCCTCGCCGTGGGCTTCGTCGCGCTCGGCTCGGTGGCGCCGAAAGTGCTCGTGCGCGCGATCGGTCCCGGCCTCGCAGCATTCGGCGTCGGCGGCACCCTCGCACGTCCCGCCCTCACGGTGTTCAACGGCGGCCGCATCGTCGCAACCAACACCGGCTGGGCGAGCGCCGCCAACGCGACACAGGTCGAACAGGCCGCCGCCAGCGTGGGCGCATTTCCCCTCGCGCGCACCAGCACCGACTCGGCGGTGCTGCTCACCCTGATCGCCGGCGAAAACTACACCGTCGAAGTGAGCAGCGCCGATAGCACCCCGGGCGCTGTCCTCGTGGAAATTTATCAGCTACCGTAAGTGTAGACGACTTGGAGGTAGGAGCCTGCTTGCAGGCGATTCAGGACGTGAAAATCGCCTGCAAGCAGGCTCCTACCTCCAAGCCAGTAAAACTCGGGTTGAAAGCGAACAGGAATTACAACGGCGCGAGGCGCGCAGGCTCATCGCGGCCGGGCGCGGGAAAATGCAACGTGCGGGTTTGTCCGCCGATCGTAACCTCCACCGTCGCGCCGGTCGCATCGTCGGTGCGGCGCGCCTGCCACACCGGCGCTTTGCCCGCGCGGTGCGGGACGAGCACGGTGACCATGCCGAGTTCCTTGCGCAGTTCGGTCGTGCCCGTCTCAAGGTGCCATTGATTCGGAAAATCTTTTGTCGGAGCCGGCTTGAAGCCGTCCGTCTGCGCGAATGTGAGTGCCACTGGTGAGAGGTAGGCCGCCGTGAGACCGGCTTTCGGTTGGGCGACGCTCACCCGCGCAGCTTTGTCGTCCACGGTGAACGCGCTCAGCGCGTGCAGCATGAACTGAAACTTCGCGGGCTGCGGCGCGATGAGTTCGTCGTAGACCACGACGAAGGGCTGCGGACCTTTCACGAAAATCGTGTGGCGCCATGCCTTCTCCAATCGCTTGCCGTAAGCGACCGTGGCGTCGCCGACGATGTAGTCGGAGGTCGGCGTGAGTTGCTCGCGGATGATTTTCGCCGTCGAAGAAACCGAGTGCGGGATCTGGCCCTCGCCGTTGACGAGCACGGCGTTCTGCGCGCGCGTGCTGTGCACCCATTGGTAGTGAAACTTGCTGCCATGGAGATCGCGATACGTGCAGGCAACGAGGAGGGCTTCACCGTAGGCATTCAGGAAAAAACTGTTTTGCGCATTGTGCCCGTGGCTCTGCGTGCCGAACGGACTCGCCTTGAACGCGAAGTGCACGTCGTCGCGCGCATCGAGCAGCGTAGTGTGCAGGCTCGCCACGCCGATGCCGCGAAAGATTTTCGACTGCGGCAAATCGGTGGGCTTTTTCGCCGCCGGCAGCGGCGGCAGATTCGCGCGGTAGAGGAAGCCGAGCACACCGCCGTTCTCTTTCATGCCGCCGGCCTGCGTCCACCAACGCCAGTGCGCGGCGCTGCCACCGTCACCGCTGACACTGCGGGCCCGGATGTGATACTCCATGAAACTCGGCGGCGTGATCGGGCGGGACGAAAGATCGCCGAAGCCCGCGTTGGGCGAGTGCGGCGGGGCGATATAAAGCGGGTAGTCGCCGACCTGGGCATAGAACGGTTTCTTTAACCCATCGAGGTCGAGCGCGGACTTGGCCACCTGGAGCCACCAGACGGCTTTTGATTGGTAGCCGCTCCAGTAGCTGACGCCCTCGTGCCAGCCGCCGTCGTCGTCGGACCAGACGGGGTAGCAGGCGAAAAATTTATTCACCGCGTAGTCGAGCCACTGCGGCGCCTCGGGAATTTCGTCGAGCCACGCGATGCCGGCTTCGGCGAGTTTGTGCCACACGCGGTTACCGTGACTGGCGAAGGGCCGCTGGAGATGGCCGACGCCGCGGCCGACCTCGCTGCTGTTCCACGCATCGATCATGCGGGCGCGAAAAGCGGTCTGAATTTTTGTGCGCTCCGCGGGTGTGAACATATCCCACGCCCAATCGTAGGCGCGCGCCGGGCGGTAGAGCAGCGGTTTACCAGCCTCGCAGTTGAGCGCAAAATTCGTGGTGCCCTGTGGATCCCACGAAGCCAGATGCAGCACCCAACGGCGTGCAGCCTCGCCGTAGACTTTGTCGCCGGTGAGCAGATACACGAACGCGATCGTCTCGGCTTCGTTGCACGCCTGCTCGGTCTGCGTGCGGTTCGGCCACCAGTATTTTACGAGCTCAGCGTTTTCCTTGTCGCGGGCGGAGCCTTTGTGGGGCGGCTCCGGCGTCGGGCCGGCTTTGATGTAGGCGTCGGCGGCTTTTTTCAGCACTGCCAGCGCGGGCGCTTCGCGGCCGCGGGCGAGTTCACGCAGGCGCGGCAGATCTTCCGGGCGCATGAAGAGTCGCGGATGCTGCGCCGGCACCTTCGCGCGCTGCTGCGCGAGCGTGGGCATCGGGAGCGTGGCGGCGGAGGCGGGCACCACCACGCGACGCGCGATGCTCCACTCGGAGGGAGCGCCGGATTTGTCGGCGAGACGATAGCGCCAAAAATACGTGCCGGGCGCGACCGCGTGGTCGGGCGTGTAGGTCGGCCAGACGACGCCGGTAACCGTCGTGGTCACCGTGCCGGCGGGGAAATCACGCGCCGTGGACCACTGCACGGTGTAGGTGACGGCATTCGCGGGAGCGATCCACGTGAACGTCGGCGGGTTGAGCGGCACGCTCGCACCATCGGCGGGCCGATAGCCCCACTCGTCGGGTTTGGCGGGACGCTGGTCGAGCGGCAGGGCCGCGAAGCCGGAGGTGACGAGGAGCGCCAGCGAGGCGCCGAGAAAGCAGCGGGGCAGATTCATAGAGGAGAAACGGATATTCTAAAGGACGGCAACGGGCACGACCGGTTGCGCAGTCCGGGCCAAATATCGAGGGGCCTCCTCTCCGCGGGCGGCGCGCTACGAACCGCTGACGTTATCGTCTGCGACCGGGGACAAGGTCTTCTGGAGCGCTTCGATCTGACTGCCGTAGGTCGGCGCGGGATTCGGATTCCGGTAAAACACGCCGGTGTAGAGTGTCTTGCCGTAGTCCTGCGCGAGTTCCATCGCGCGAATGCGGTCGGTCGGATCGTGGCCCTCGGCGGAGAGTTTGCGGAGCTTGGCTTTCTGGAGCTTTAGCTGGTTGTCCGGATCGCCGAAGCTGATGCACGGCGACTGGATATTCACGAAGGCGAAGCCCGGGAAGCGGATCGCCTCCTCGATGATGTTGGCCATGCCCTCCATGTCGGCGGGCGCGGCCTGCGCCACGAACCCGGCCCCGTAGGCGAGCACGTAGAGGAGCGGATTTACCGGGTCCTCCATGCTGCCGTAGACCGAGCTCGGGGTCTTCGTGCCGCGAGCCGACGTGGGGGAAACTTGGCCCTTGGTCAGACCGTAGATCTGATTGTCCATCACGATATACGTGAGGTCGGGATTGCGCCGGATGGCGTGAGGCACATGGCCGCCACCGATGGAGAAACCGTCACCATCGCCACCGGCGACGAGCACGAGCAGTTCCGGGTTGGCCATCTTGATGCCCTGCGCGATCGGCAGCGCGCGGCCATGCAGCGTGTTGAAACCGTAGGCGGTCGTGTAACCGGGGATACGGCTCGAGCAGCCGATGCCGGAGATAAACGCGATCTCGTGCGGCGGCCGGCCGATCGCGGCCAGCGCGCGGTAAATGCCGGTGACGACACCGTAGTCGCCGCAGCCGGGACACCAGATCGGTTTCAGCGTGCTGCGAAAATCCTTGGCGGTGAGAGGCGCCGGAGCCGGCGGTTGGGCGCAATCGCAAAGTGAGCTCATGGGGTTCCGGTCGGTTGGAGTTGGGTGGCGGCGAGGGCGCGGATTTTCGCGACAACCTCGGAGGGCCAGATGGGATTGGCGCCACTGCGCGCCATCGCGGTGAAGTTATCGGGCACGTTGACCCACATGCGGATGATCCGGTGGAGTTGGCCTTGGTGCGACTGCTCGACGACGAGGCATTGGCGGAGCGAGGCGAAGAAGTCGCGGTAGATGTCCTCGGCGACAGGATACACGAGCTTCGGGATGAGGAGCTTCACCTTGATGCCTTCGGCGCGGGCGACGCGCACGGCCTCGAGCGCGACACCGGCCACGCTGCCCCAACTGATCAAACCGATGGGTGCGTCGGCATCGCCTTCGATCACGAAGAGATCGCGGCGCTCTTTCAGCGGGTCGAGCTTGTGGAGGCGCTTGTCGTTCATCCGCGCGTGCAATTCGCCACTGGCCGTCGGCGCGCCGCTCTCGTTGTGCTCGATGCCGGCGGCGAGGTAGTTGCCGCCCTTCATGCCGGGATGGCTGAGCGGGCTGATGCCGGAGGGCGTGATGCGGAAGCGCTGGTAGTTGACCAACTCCTCGGCCGTCGGGACGAGGCGGTTTACGAGCGTGATCTTCGAGGTGTCGACGGGGTCGATGATTTCTTTGCGCTGCGCGATCTCCTGGTCGGAGAGCACGATCACCGGCGTCTGATACTGCTCGGCGATATTGAACGCCTCGACGGTGATGCCGAACACATCGGCGACGCTGATCGGCGCGAGGATGGGGCGAACGGTGTCGCCGTGCGCGGAAAACGCCGCGGCAAACAAATCGGCCTGCTCGGGCTTCGTCGGCATGCCGGTCGAGGGACCGCCACGCTGGACGTTGACACACACGAGCGGAAGTTCGGTGACACTCGCGAGGCCGAGCACTTCGGTCTTGAGCGAGAGGCCGGGGCCGGACGTGGCCGTCATGGATTTCTTGCCGGCGAACGACGCGCCGACGGCGGCGGCGACACCGGCGATTTCATCCTCGGCTTGGAGCAGCGAGCCGCCGTGTTTCCAAATATCACGCTGCAGGTGCTGCATGATTTCGGTGGCGGGCGTGATCGGATAGCCGCCGAAAAATTTACAACCGGCGAAGAGCGCGGCCTTGGCGCAGAGTTCGTTGCCGTCGGTGAGCAGTTTCTTCGTCGCCTTCGAGCGCGGGGCGTCCATCGGGCGCGCCGGATCGAGCGGGTGAGCGCGGGCGTAGTCGAGGCCGGCGGCGAAAGCGCGCTCGTTGCCGAGGAGGACGGCCTCGCCCTTGCGGGCGAATTTTTTCCGGATGCCGGCGAGGATACTTTCCTGCGCGAGTCCGAACCAACCTGAGAGCAAGCCGAGCACGACGTTGTTTTTCGCGAGTTCCGTGCCCGCGGCCTTGATCGCCATCGTCTCCATCGGCACGGGCAACACGACGGTGGGGCGGCACTTCAGCGGAATCGAAGCGGGCGCGACGCCGGTCTTCTCCTCGTAGATGACGACAGTGGCCTCGTTGACCGGAAGCTCGCCACCAAAGCGGAGGAAATCTTCCCAGTTCAAAACCACCGCGACATCGAGGGCGCCGCCGGGATTCAGCACGGGCGTCGTGGCCACGCGGAGGCGGCAGGAGGATTCACCGCCGCGGATCTGGGAGCCGAAGCTCTTGGTGAGGATCGCAAAATAACCCTCGTGCGCGGCCGAACTGATCAGCGATTCGCCGGCCGAAACGATGCCGTCGCCGCCGGAGCCGGCCATGCCGATGATGAGGTCGTTCATGGCTCAGGCCCCATCGTTGCCGATGGAGCAGGTCGCACATTCGTTGATCGCCTGCTCAACCATCGCCACTTCTTCGGCGGTCGCGGGTTGCTGGCGGACGAAGGAGAGACCGCTCTCTTCGTCGCGTGCGAAAATGTGGGGCGCAGTGACGCGGCACTGGTCGCAGTCGATGCACGAGGCGTCGACGTAGTAGGCGCCGGCGAGATTTTGGGGCAGACGGTCGGAGAGAGTGGCCATGGAAGGTGGACGAGGGTTGTGCGCAGACCATACGTGACCACGCCGACGTCGTCGCAGCAGCTATTGAAGAAAGCTCCCTGTATTTTGTCCTTCCGCGCGGATCACGCAGAAATTGCCCGAAGAAGACACACCCACGCGGTTAGGGGCACAGCAGGCAACGCCCTATTTTTTCGGCACCGGCGGATTGGCAACGAAGGCCACGAGATCGGCCATGGCCTGCGCATCGAGCGCGGATTCGAGGCCATCGGGCATGAGGGAACGGCCGGTGGCGGTGAGCGCGGCGAGATCGCGGCGGAGCAGGGTTTGCTCCGCGCCGTCGAGCCCGAGGAGCGTGATGCTGCTGCCGGCTTCGCCCACGAGGAGGCCGGCGAGCGAGCGGCCGTCGTGCGTCGTCGCTGTGTAGAGCATGTAGCGGTCTTCGATCGCGCGGTTGGGATCGAGGATGTGCGTCGTGAGATATTCGGGGCTGCGGTCTTTTACGACGGCGAGATCGGGGCCGATGGCGCGGCCGGCGATGTCGCCAAAGCGGTGGCAAGTCGCGCAGAGCGTATTGAAAACAGCGGCACCGCGGAGGGGATCACGCGAAAGCGGGCGCATGGCCGCGAGGTAACGCTCGACGACTTGCTGGCGGTTGGCGTCGACGCCTTCGGAAAACAGGCGCGTGGCGCGCGCGGCGATCACGCTGCTCGCGTGCCGGCTGAGCGCGGCGCGGCGGCCAGCGTCGATTTGGGCGAGCATGGGCCGATCGGTTTCCAATCGGGCGAGCAGCGCGGCGGCCCACGCGGTGCGGCTGGAGAGGAGATCGAGGGCGGCGGCGCGGAGTTTGACGCCGTAGCCGGACCAACCGGCGAGGAGCAGCTCGGGCGTGGCTTTCGTGTCGATGCGTGCGAGGGCGGCGACGGCGGCGAGTTGGAGTTCGAGCGGCGACTGTGGCGCGAGCAAGGTAGCGAGCGTGCGGAGATCGTCGTCGCGGCGCTCGGCCGCGAGGCCGAGCAGGCCGACGGCGGCGTGGCGCTGTTCGAGCGAAGTGGCGGAATCGGCAATGAGGGCGCGGGCGCGCGTTTGGAAATCCGCGGCCGCAGCGAGCGCGGCCGGAGCGGCGGGACCGCCGTCGTTTCGCAGCGAGGCAAGCGAGAGGCGGTTGGCGCGGAGTTTTTCGAGGAAGCGGGTGAACGCGATGATCTGCGCAGGCGGAAGTGCGGGCGTGCGCGGCGCGCAGAGCGTGGCGAGGAGGCCGACGAGGGCAGCGGGTTGGCGCGTGGCGAGGGCGATTTCGACGAGGGCGCCGTCGTCGTCGCCGGCGGCGCTGAGACGAGTGAGCAATGTCGCGGCGTGCGGGAGTGCGGAGCTCAGCGCGGCGGTGCGGATGAAGGGATCGGACTCGCGTTGCACGAGGCGCGCGAGGGCTTCACCGGCGGCGGGGTCGCGCCATTCGCCGAGGGTGTAGGCGACTTGTTGGCGCACGGTGGCGTCGGCGTGCGTCGCGAGCGAAGTGACGAGGGCGATGAGTTCGGTGTCGGCGGAGGCGGCGAATTTCTCGCTGAGGCGGAGCGCTTGGACGAGGACGCCGGGGTGCGTGTCGCGCAGCGCGTTCAGGACGGGTTCGCGGCGGAGCGCGCCCATGGTGTCGAGCGAGCAGAGCGCTTGGGCGCGCGCGATGGGGCGGGCGGAGGTGGCGGCGAGTTTTTCGAGCGCGGGGACCGCGGTGAGATCGTGGCGCCACGTGAGTTCCTGTTGAGCGAGGTCGCGCACGGTGCCGCTTGGGTTTTCCAAGGCCGCTACCAGACCGGCAGCGTCGGCGCGGTCGAGGCGCGGAATCGGACGGAGCGGAGTCGAGGCGGGAACCACGCGATAGATGCGGCCTAGGTCCGAGCCGGCGCGGAGGTCGCCGAGGATTTTTTGCCACGCGGCGGGAATCCACGTCGGGTGCTCGATGACGCGGCGATACATGTCGACGATGTAGAGCGCGCCTTCGGGGCCGGTGCGCGCGGTGGTAAAGCGCGACCAGAGATCAGTGGAGGCGAAAAATTCGGAAGTCTGCTCGGTGGGAGCGCGCTCGCTGCGGAACGTCGTGCCGGCAGGGCGGACAAGCTCGCGATGGACGAGATTGTGCACGGGCTCGCAGACGAAGACGTTGCCGGCGTAGGCGGGGCCGAGGAGATCGTCGCGGTAGATCATCGTGCCGCACGCGGACGTGAAGCGGTTGGCGGCGTGGGCGTCGTTGAAGCGGGCGAACGTCGTGCTCGTGGGGAAAACGGGCGCGGCGCCGGGGAGCGCAGGGACATCGACGGTCGGATTCGGCGGGACGAGGTGCGGGTTGCGGCGGAGGTAGCGGTCGTCGAGGGCGTAGTGCCAAACGGGATTGGAATTGTTGCCGCCAAACCAGTGGCCCCAGTCGTCGCGGTTGCGGCCGTATTGGGTTTGGCCCGACAGCGGCTCGAAGAGGCCTTCGTCGGGGCGGAGGCGCAGATCGCGGCGGCCGATGTCGAGGACGGCGCCGGATTTCGCGGAGGAGATTTTGCCGCCGCTGTTGCCGTTGGCGAGATGGAGCCAGCCGTCGAGGGACCACTGGAGACCGTTGGCGCGATGCTGCTGGTTGCCCTCGGCGAAACCGACGAAGCGTTTCTCGGTGCGATCGGAGCGACCGTCGCCGTCGGTGTCTTCGAGGTAGAGCACGTCGGGCGCGGCGGCGACGAGGACGCCCTGGCGCCAAGGGAGCACGGAATTCGGAAAATTGAGACCCTCGGCGAAAAGCGTGGAGCGATCGTAGTGGCCGTCGTTTTTCGAAGAGGACAGAACGCGGATGCGGCCACCGGGTTTGCCGCGGCCGTCGAGGCCCATGGGATAATCGGCCATCTCGACGACCCACATGCGACCATCGGAACCCCACGCGACGTCGATGGGATCCATCACGAGCGGCTCGGCGACGACAAGTTCAACGCGGAGACCGGCGGGCACCGTGATCGACGCGAGCGACTCGGCGGGAGAACGGGCGGGCGGCAGCGCGACGTTTTTCGGCGGGGCGACTTCCTCGTAGGCGAACGCGGACGAGGCGCACGCGAGCGCGCAGAGGATGAGAGGACGGAATCTCACCGCGCGGCCTCCTTCGCGAGGTAGGCGGGCGGCACGAGGGCACGCACGGCGCCGATGATTTGGTCTTCGGTGCCGCGGGCGAGCCGCGTGGGCCAGGCGTAGAAATCCATCGAGCCATCGACCTCGTAGCCGCCTTCGGGAAACATGCGCTCCGAAGCGATGTAGCAGGGAACGTCGTTGGCGTAGGCGTTGACCCAGAGACGGCGGGCATCGAGTTCGCGGCGGAGGCGGAGGGAATATTCCGAGACGACTTCGCCGGCGAGGAAGACCATCGCGAGGTCGTTCCCGAAGCTCCACGTCTGGATGCGATATGGGACGGCGGTGGGGAGCGACTGGCCGGCGTCGAGGCGTTGGAGGAATTTCTGCGCGGCGTAGCTGGCGGTGATGTTGGATTTTTTCGCGGCGCGCTCGGTGAGTTCTTCGCGCGTGACGGCGCGGTCGAAGGCGAGATCGATCTGGCGGTGGCGAGCTTCGGTGACGGGGCCGAGCGGGCGGAGAGAGGCCTTAAGGAGACGCTCCACCTCTTCGGCAATGGTTCGGCCGTGCGTGGCAACGTTTTCGAGCGAGCCGCGCGGGTGCGGATTGGCATCGGCCCCGCAACCGAGCGCGACAAGAGCAATGGCGCCGGGATGCGCGGACTCGAGGCGCGCGGCGGCATCGCCGGCCCAGTCGGGATGCACGAAGTTATCCGTGCCGACGAGGGTCGTGCCGTGGCAGGCGTAGCTGAGAAACACGGCGCGGAGCTGACCGTTGGCGTCGGTGACGCGGAGGAGCGGCAGGGCGTTGTCGGTGTAGCCGTTGGGGACGAGGCCGAAGGTGCGCCATTTGCCGGCGACGATTTCGCGACGTTGGGCGGCGAAACCCGCGCGACCCTCGTTCCACGCGAGGTGGCCGGGGCGGCGGTCGGCGAGCGCGGCGCGGGCGACGGCGATGAGTTTGTCGCGCAGCGTGGCCGTGTAGGCGGCGATGGCGGCAACCTCGGCCTCGGGAAGATCGACCGAAAACATGTAGGGGATCGTGTTGCGCAGCGACGGGCCGGTGTGGGTGTGGATCACACAAATCGCGAGACGCTCGCGTTCGATTCGGTGGCTCGCGCGAAGCGCGGCGGCGACTTCATCGGTGAGGGCTTCGGTGATGCCAACGACCTCGACCGTGAGCAGGACGGCGGGGTGTTGGTCATCGGCGCCGATGGCGAGAGCGCGGGCAAAGATGGGTTGGCCGACGCGCTCGAAGGGCTTCTCGCGACTACGATAGCCCGAGAGACGGACAGGCTCGGCAGGCGTGATGTCGATCTTCGCGGTGCCGACGGCGACAAGCGGAGGGCGCGGCGGAGGGGGTTGCGCGGCGAACAGCGCGGTGGCGAGGAGGAGCGTCGTGACGAGGAGACGGAGCGATGGGAGCATGGGGTGCGGCGAACGAGGAACGGGGCGAGGACTGGCGACGGTTTAGCGCAGTGCCCGCCTGCCGCAAGCGAGCGCGACGACCTCGGTCAAAAAAACTCGGCGCGGGAGTTCCCGCCTCAATCGGGCACCTTTTGGAGGAAAGGCTCCGCAATGGATCGGCTCGCTTCTTGAAAGCTAACCGCGCACCGCCGCCTCAATCTTGGCGATGTCGATCTTCTGCATGTCCATCATCGCCTCAAAGGCGCGCTTTGCCACCTCGCCGCCCTGGGCCATTGCTTCAATCAGGACGCGCGGGGTGATCTGCCACGACAGGCCCCACTTGTCCCGGCACCAGCCACATGCGCTCTCGGCGCCTCCGTTGTTGACGATCGCATTCCATAGACGGTCAGTCTCTGCCTGATCGTCGGTGGCTATCTGGAAGGAGAACGCCTCGCTCTGCTTGAACGCGTCCCCGCCGTTGAGCCCGATACACGGCACGCCGCACACCGTAAACTCGACTGTCAGGATCTGGCCCGCCTTGCCGCCCGGAAAGTCGGCTGGGGCCCGCTGCACCGCGCCGACCGTGCTGTCCGGAAAGGTGCGGGCGTAAAAGTGCGCGGCCTCTTCCGCATCGCGATCATACCACAGACAGAGGGTGTTCTTCTTCATGGTTATTCTCCGCTAGATGACGTGGACTAGGAAACAAGTGAGGGCTCCTCCGCCTCACTTCGCGGTGCAGTTAAACATCCACTCGATTCCGAAGCGATCAATGAGGCTGCCCCAATAGCCGCCCCAAAACATTTCGGCCGGCGCCCACTCCACCTTGCCGCCTTCCGCGAGCGCGGCAAACAGGCGATCGGTCTCGGCGCGAGTGTCAGGCTCTAGGTTGATCGAGACGTTGCTGCCTTGAACCGGCTTGCCCATCGATGCGGGCGCGTCGTTGCCCATGATGACATGGCCGCCGAGAATCGGGAGCGCCACGTGCATGACCTTTCTGGCCTCCACGGCGGGCATCGGCGGCTGGCCAGGCTGCGGCGGCAGATCGCCGAAGCGCATGATCGGTCCGGCAAAATCGGTTTGGAACACTGCCTTGTAAAAGAGGAAGGCTTCCTCGGCATTACCGGCGAAGTGGAAGTAAGTGGTGACGCGAGCCATGGCGGGTGGGGATGAGGTGGGTTAAGTATGGAGTGGGTTGACTCCATTTCGACGAACCAAGGTGCCGCGTCCGGACAACCGCGACGAGATTTTCTCCGCGGGCGGGCGCACGTTGCGATCGCTCCGATCCGCTCAGCCGCAAGCCGGCGCAGAAATCGCAAAAATTGCTGAAGAGGAGCGGTTCGGTTCCTTGCGCATTCCGCGCTTGTTTGCGGCTATCCGAGCACTCTTCTTCAATCCCATGAGCACCCCGGCCCCACGATCCAAACTTCGCGTCAACTGCTTCGGCGTTTCCCTCGACGGCTTCGGCGCCGGGCCCCAACAGGATCGCACCAACCCGCTCGGCGTGGGCGGCATGGCGCTCCACGAATGGTTTTTCCCGACGAGCACGTTTCAGCGCCAGCACGGCGGAGGCGACGGCGGCACGACCGGCGTCGACGACGATTTCGCGGTGCGCGGCATGTCGGGCCTCGGCGCGTGGATTCTCGGCCGCAACATGTTTGGACCGATCCGCGGCGAGTGGCCGGACGACCAATGGAAAGGCTGGTGGGGCGACACCCCACCCTACCACGTGCCGGTGTTTGTCCTCACGCACCATCCGCGCGCGTCGCTCGAGATGGCGGGCGGCACCACGTTTCACTTTGTGACCGAGGGCATCCACTCGGCGCTCGATCGCGCGCGCGAGGCCGCCCAAGGGAAAGACATCCGCGTCGGCGGCGGAGTCGCGACGGTTCGCCAATACCTGCAGGCGGGATTGATCGACGAGATGCACTTGGCGATTTCGCCCGTTCTCCTCGGCAACGGAGAAAAATTATTCGCCGGACTCGACTTGCCCAAGCTCGGCTACGAGCGCACCGAGCACGTGCCGTCACCCCACGCGACGCACGTCGTATTCACGAAACGCGCACCGTAGTTCAGCTTTCAACCACCGTATTTCCAGGCCCGCTCACCCGCCTTTTCGGTCAACGTCGCGCGTCGCCCTGCGCCTCGTCCCACACGCGTTGCAGCACCGGCTTGATGATTTTCGTGAACTCCAGGTAGGTCGCCGGTTGGAAGTGAAGTTTGTCCGCGACGTAGAGTTCGAGCCGCGGATGCCCGTGGGCATCGACGAGCGCGGGATTGATGTCGATAAACGTGTGGTGCGGCGTCGCCGCGCAATACGCCCGCACGAGCGCGTTGTAGTGGTCCACCTGCTCCCACCGCGCGACCCGGTCCGGCGAACGCGTGGCCGTGACATAGATGATCCGCGTCGTGGGCTGAAATTTCTGCACGCGCACGGAGAACTCCCGAAACCGCCCGAAAATCGCCGCCGGATCTTCCGGCGTGGTGCCCGCCTTGAGATCGTTTGAGCCGCAGTAGTAGACGATCACCTTCGGCGCGTAGGGTAGCACGACTTGGTCAAATCGCGCGACTTGGTCGCCTGTGCGCGAACCGCCAAACGCGCGATTGAGCACCGGCAGCGGCGCCATGTGCTCGGCGACCTCTTTCCATTGTCGGAAAATGCTGCTGCCGACGAACAGAACGCCGCCTTTCACCGGTGGCGCCGCCCGGTCCGCATCGGCGAATGCTTTGAACGACGGCTCGTATTGCGCCCAGCGTTTGGCCGCCTCGTCGGCGGGAGATTTTTTCTCGGCAGCCATTGCCGGCCCACCCGCGGCGAGCACCACAGTCAGGGCGAAAAGCACGGAGAGCATGCGGGATATTTTTTTCTTCATGGAAATCGGATCAGCGTCAGCGGCCGCCTACTGCGGAAAAATCATCCGCATCGCGAGGTAGAGCACCGAGGGCGCCAGCAAGCACCCGAGCCCGGTGTAAAAGGTCGCCGCCATCACCCCGTAGGGCACGAGCTTCGGGTCCGTCGCGGCAAGTCCCGCCGAGACTCCGCTGTTGGTGCCCAGCATTCCGCCGTAGACCATCGCCGTATGGGGATTGTCGAGACTGATGGACTTCGCCACCAGCGGCGTCGCGATCATCACGAGAATCGCCTTCACCAAACCCGCCGCGATGCTCAGCGCCATCACCTCCGAGCTCGCCCCCAGCGCCGCTCCGGTCACCGGCCCCACGATATACGTGACCGCCCCCGCGCCGATGGTCGTGAGACTGACCGCATCACGATAGCCAAAAGCGAGCGCCACGCCCGCGCCGCACACAAACGACACGGCCACACCCAGAAAAAGCGCGATGATCACCGGCAGCCCCGATTTTTTCAGATCGTCAAAACTCGCCCCGTAGGCCGTCGCCACGATCGAAAAATCGCGCAACATCGCCCCGCCCATCAAGCCCACCCCCGCGAAGGCCGGCAGATCCGCGATGCCATTTTTCCCGCCCGACAGGACCCCGCCTACATAGGCGAGCAACAACCCGCCAAACACCGCGATCGCCGATCCGTGCAGTCGCCCGTGCGTCACCCGGTCTGAGAGAAAATACGAGAGCCAGATCACGCCGCCGACGACCGCGAAGCCGACCAGTAGCCCGTTTTTGAATACCGCCTGTTGCAGCAGCTCGCTCACGGTGCCTCCTTTTTGTCCGACCGGCCCGGCGACGTTGCCACGGCCGCGCCGGACGCGCGCCGTCCGATGCGCGCGATCATCGGCACGAGTGCGAAGCTCACCACCACACCCAGCGTGCCCGCGAGGATGGCCAACGGCCCGCCTTTGATCGCGCCGACCACATTCTGCTGCGCCGCCATCGCCACCACGATCGGGATATACATCAGGCTCCAAAACGTGACGCCGCTCGCCGACACGGGCTTGAACCGCCCTCGCTTCGCCAACCAATCCGTGATCGTGAGCAGCAGCAGCATCGCGAAGCCCACCCCGCCGACATTGGCCTTCACGCCCAGCACCGCGCCGAGCGCTTCGCCGACGAGCAGACCGAGCAGTGAACAAACCGCGAGCAATGCGACGCCGTAGATGACCATGGGATCAGCCCTGCCAGGGCGGCAGCAGACGTTTCTGCACTTTGCCGAGCGCCGTGCGCGGCAGCGCGTCTACACGCACAAACGCCCGCGGTTGCTTGAACGACGCCAGTTGCGAGCGCAGATACGCGGTGACCGCCGCCTCGTCGAACGTCGCCCCATCGACCACCACGTAGGCCACCGGCACTTCCCCGCGCACCGGATCGGCGACGCCCACGACCGTCGCCTCGCGCACTCCCGGTTGTTCCAAAATCAGCTCCTCGATCTCGCGCGGGTAGATGTTGAATCCGCCCGAGATAATCAGATCACTGCGGCGTCCTTGCAGGGTGATGTAGCCGTCCGCCGCGCGCACGCCAATGTCACCCGTGCGAAACCAGCCGTCGCTCCACGCCGCCGCCGTCGCCTCTGGACGACGCCAATAACCCGAGCACACGTTCGGCCCTTTCACCCAGAGTTCGCCCGTCGTGCCATCGGCCACGGGTGCGTTCGCTTCGTCGCAGATCCGCACCGCGACATGCGCCAACGGCAAACCCACCGTGCCCGGCCGCCGCTCGCCCACGTAGGGATTGCCCACATTCATCAACGTCTCGGTCATGCCGTAGCGTTCCAAAATCACCGAGCCGTAGAGCTGCCTAAATTTCTCATGCACTTCCGCCGGCAACGGCGCCGATCCGGAAACCGCCAAACGCAACCGCGCGCCGATCACCCGCGCCGTGTCGGCCGGCAATTCGAGCAGGCGGATAAACATCGCGGGCACGCCGAAGAAAAGTGTCGGCCGATAGTCTTCGAACCACGCCGCCGCTTTGCCGTGCTCAAAGCGCTCGAGCAACCGCACGTGGCATCCACTGAAAAGCCAGCAGTGCAGCCCGTTCGCGAGTCCGTGCACATGAAAGAGCGGCAACGTCGCGAGGTAGCGGTCGGCTTCGGTAATCGCCCACGCCGTCACGAGCGTCAGCGCATTCGTCGCGAAATTGCCCTGTGTGAGCACCGCGCCCTTCGAAGCTCCCGTCGTGCCCGACGTGTAGATGAGCGACATCGGCGTATCCGCATCGGCCGAGACCGCGATGCGTGCGGCCGGTTGCGCCGCTGCCTCGGCTGTGAGCGCGTCCACCTCCCACACAGTCACGTCACCGGGAATAAACACCGCGAGGTCCCGCGAGGTCACCACCGCAGTTGGCACCGCGTCGCGCACGATGTGCGTCAGCTCACGTTCGCGATAGAGCACGTTGATCGGCACCACGATCAGCCCGAGCTTCGCACCCGCGAGCCAGAGATCGATCACCTCGATCCGGTTTTGCAGAAAAAACGCCACGCGGTCGCCCGCATTGAGGCCACGCGCCCGCAGCAAGTGCGCGAGCCGGTTGCTGCGAATCTCCAAATTGCCAAACGTAAACGCAGTCCGCCGGCCGTCGGCGCTCTCGATTTCCAACGCCGGGCGCTCAGCCCGGGCGATCAAGGAAAGATCAAACAATGGCAGCAGCGACATAGGCGTGACGGCAGTTTTTCGAAGGCGAGCGCGCGCTCAACTACGCGGCGGCACTAGGGACCGGTTCGAGGTGACGGGGAAAATCAACACCCTCCCAACGAGCCACCACCGCGGGCGCCGCGCAATGCCCAACTACATTCACGCTGGTGCGAATCGGATCGATCAACGCATCGATGCCCAGCAACAGCCCGAGCCCCTCCAAGGGCAGGCCGAAACTCGTAAACAACGCCGTGAGCACCACAAAATTCGCCCGCGGGATTCCCGCCACACCTTTGCTCGTGAGTTTCAGCGTCAGCAGAATCAAGAGCTGCTGATCGAAGCTCAGCGGGACATTCGCCGCCTGCGCGACAAACAGCGTCGCCAGCCCGAGGAACAGGGTGCTGCCGCAGAGATTCAGGCTAATGCTGAGCGGCGCTACGACGCCAAGAACGCGGTTGGGCACCCCGAAGCGCTCCATGTTTTCCAGCGTCTGCGGCAGTGCGGCCGCGCTCGACGTAGTCGCAAACGCGATGAGAAACGGCTCCCGCGCAAAGTGCACAAATCGCCGCAGCGGCACCTGAAACATCACCAGAGATCCGCCCAAAACCGCCACGAGGAAAAACAGCTCCGCGCCCCACGCCGCCGCGAACAGCCGCAGCAAGCCCATCAGCACATTCATCCCGCCCGACGCTACGGTCCCGGCCATCGCTGCAAACACTGCCGCCGGGGCCAGATACATGATGATGTGAGTAAACCGGAACGCGATCGTCACCACCGTATCCGCGAGATCCAACACCGGCTTCGCCTTCTCTCCGACCGAGAGACACGCCACGCCAAACAGAAAACAAAATACGACGATCTGCAGCACGTCGCCCCGTGCCATCGCGTCCACAATACTGGTGGGAAACGCATTCAGCAGCACATCCGTGAACGCCAGTTTCTGCGCCGGCACTGCCGCATGCGCCGTCAGTGCGACGTGCACGCCAGGCGCCAACACCACTGCCGCAAACCACCCGATTAACAGCGCGAGTGTCGTCGCGACTTCGAAGTAGAGCAGCGCCTTCCATCCCAACCGTCCCAAATCGCGCATCCCGCCCGCGCCGCCCACCGAACGCACCAGCACCCCGAAGAGCACCGGCGCGATGATCGCCCGGATGAGCCGCAGAAAAATATCGCTGACGATTTTCAGATGCGGCGCGAAGCCCGGCGCAAGGAATCCGAAAACGATACCGCCCACCGCCGCGACGAGCATCCACTGCGCGAGCGAAATCCTCCCCAGCCCGCGTGCGGTTTTTCCACCCGAGACGTCGGCAGCTGTTGGTTGAGCGGACAATGACATGTTAACGGCGGTAGTTTCCCGGTGAGCGCGTGGCTTCAGGGTTTGCTTAACAGTGCGTCGAAGGCACGTCGGAAATATTCCAGCGATTGCGCACCCGCGATGGTGACCTCGGTTCGCTGGCCGTCGGTGCCCGTCTTCGAAACTACAAAGGTCGGCGTGCCTCTGATTTTCAGGCGCGCCGCGTCGACAAAATCATTCGCGACGGCCGAGCGCACGCTGCGATCCCTCAGGCAAATTTCCAGCGCAGCCCGATCAATCAGCGGGCTCTTGGCGACGAGTTCTTCCAACACGCTGGGAGCCCGATGCGCCACGGAGAAGAGCCCGTCCAACAGGTCCCAATATTTACCCTGCCGATGAGCGCAGCGCGCGAGCGCGAATACCTTCCCATACTGTTCCGACTCGTCGTCGGAAGCGTTGACCACGACCCACTGGATCTTGCCTGTCTCGATATAGTCCTTCCGCAATGTCGGGAACACTTTTTCATGAAAGGAGCGGCACTGGCTGCATTTGAAATTCGATATTTCGACAACCTGTATCGCCGCCGTCGGGGCCCCGAGCACAGGGCGATCACCTACTTCGATCGCTCCCCCAGCCCGCCGCTCTGCCGCCGACGACGTCATCACCCCAGCGGCCAAGCACCACATGCACACCGCCGTCAGCAGCCAGCCACCGTAGCGGTGCCACGATGCTGAAATAGCGCAGGTCCCTGGAGCGAAACGTATCATAAATCCGGTCGCTCACACCACCGGGCATGAGCGACCGACGGCAAGTTAGAACCGCGTGCGCACGCCGACACGGAACATCCGACCCACTTGGTCGAACAGGCCCGGGTCGGTGGGAATCGGTGTGGCGCCGCCACTGCGAGGCGCGTAGGTCGGATCGCGGTCCAGGATGTTGGCGATATTCAGATAAATTTCCGTCTGCCAGCGCTGGCGCATCGTGGGAAGGCGATAGCCGACCTGTCCGTCGAAGTAGGCAGTCGAGGGCACATCGTTGTAGTCCGTCGTGACACCGAGGATGCGGGTTTTGTCCCACGTCATCCGCCCGATGTAGCGCATCTGGAGGAAGCTCGAGAGCGCGTTGCGCGAATGATTCAGCGACACCGTGCCGCGGATGCGCGGCATTGCGGAGGCTCCGGACGCGGCGTTCGCCAGACCATTGCCGGCAAAATTGATCGTGGGTGCGAGCGGCGAGACGCGGGAATACTCGTCGATGTAGCCGGCCACGGTCCGCACGGTCAGGTTGCCCGGCTGGCTGGCGGGAAACCACGCGTTGAGTGGCACGCGGTAACTCGCCTCAAAATCAACGCCGCGGGAGAACTCGGAATTCAGGTTCACCGACGATGTCTGCGTGCGGATGACGGCGCGCGGGCTCGCCGAGGTCGCGCCACGGGTCACGAACGAGCAGAGCGGCGAGGCCGGATTGAGATCGCACTCGCGCACCGCGTCCTGACCGCCGGCGACGAAAATGGCGTCTGAAATCTTCGTCGAATAGAAGTCGACCGCGAAACTCGCCCCTTTGAGCCACGACGGCTGATAGACAAAACCGACCACTGATGAATGCGCGACCTCGGGTTTAAGGTTGAGATTACCGACGTTGAGATTGGGCACGGCCTGAAAAGTCAGGCCGGTGCCGCCCGGGAAGTTGTCGCTGATATTGCCGTTGGTCTGACGACCGGCGGAAAAGAGTTCGTTGATATTGGGCGCACGGATGTCGCGGGAGCGCGAAGCCCGCAGCCGGAGATCAGAATCGAGCTGCCAGACCATACCGGCTTTCCACGTATTGGCATCGCCGCTGGTGGAGTAATTGGTGTGACGCCCCGCGAGGCTGGCCGTGACTTTCTTGGCCACCGGTAAATCCTTGATAACGGGAATCTGCGTTTCGACGAATTCCTCCATGATGGTGTAGTTGCCCGAGAAGGGTTGGTTGTTCGCCAAGCGGTAGCCGTTGGCGATCGAGAGAGCATCGGTCGTGGTCGTGGACTTGAGGCTGCGCCATTGGGCACCCGCCGCGACTGCCAGCGGCCCCGCCGGCAAGTTGAACAGATTGCCGGTGATTTTCGTGTCGGCCACGTCCTGCGAGGTGGTCTCGTCAAAGAGCGTGGTGCCCATCACGTAGTCCAAGGCCGCCCGGGAGGGCGAGCCCGCCCCGAAGGGATTGAAGGCGACCGCACCTGGATTGGCCGCCGCGGCCCGCGGAACGATTTGGCCACCGACCAACACGGCGTCTGCGGCGACCGCCATGCGAGCGGTGATGAGATTGTTGGTGATCGGGATCGCGATATCGTTGGTGCCCCACTGGTAGGAAGCCTCCCAGTTCCAATCGCCGAGCTTGGCATTGAAACCGACGAGCAGGCGGCGGTTCTTGTCGTTAACGTGTGATTCGGTGAGACCGCGCTCCAACGTCAGACGATTCATAGTGAACGACGTCACCCCGAGGGAGGTCATGCGCGCGACGAGATCGGGGGCCACCTGCGCCAGAAAAGCGTTGTCGCGCTGGATCGTGAGCAAGTGGGTCGTCGGGCTGTTTTGCTGATCCATCAGCGTTTCGCTGTAGGAGCCCTCGGCAAAGAGCGTGATGTGATCGAGCAGTTTGAAGTCGGACCGGAGGAACAAATTTTTCCGCGTGAGTGGCCGCACAATCTCCTGCGCCGTGCCGATGCGATAGCCGTCGCCACCACTCTGAAAACCGTTGGTCGTGCCGACAGTAGTGGAGAGTTTGCCGTAGTCATAAGGGCTTTGCGTGCCGCCTGGACCAAACTTGATTCCGCGTATTAGCGCGTTGTTGGCGGCGGTGCCGCCGGCACCGGTGATGATATTGCCGCCGGTGGTAAAGGGCGACCGGATGTCCGTCGCGCGCACGACCTTGGTCGTGTTGCCGGGCTCCGGAATCTGGTTGGTTTCTTCACGGCGAGACGCGCGGCCATCGCCGTTTACACCTTTGCTGACCGCATACTCGGCGTTGAAGACGAGGTGTCCGCGCGACTTCAGATAGTCGGTGCCATAAGTGACGGAGCCCTTGAACTCCTTGTTGTCGCCCTTCTGCGCCTGCCCCACCACGACGTCGGACTTGAAGCCGGTGAATTCTTTGTTGAGCACGAAATTCACGACGCCACCGACCGCGTCCGAACCATAGGCGGCCGAGGCTCCGCCGTTCACGACGTCCACGCGGTCAACCAAACCCTGCGGTATGAGATTCGCGTCGATTTGCCCAGTCGGACCACTGGGCGTGAACCGCCGTCCGTCTAGGAGCGTGAGCGTGCGGGTGACGCCGAGGGCGCGGAGGTTCAGGAAATTGGCGCTACTGTTGCCCGTGCCTCCGCCGTTGGTCTGTCCACCGCCGGGCGCGATCGCCGGCAACTGTTTCAGGCCTTCCGCCATATTGATGGGGGCCACGGCTTGGAGCGCCATTTGGTCGATCACGAGCACCGGCGTCGGTGCGGTAAACGTGCTCGCACCTTTGATGTGCGATCCCGACACGTTGAACGCCTCAAGTTTCAGAACTTCACCCGGCGCAGCAGCCGGCGCGGGCTTCGGAGTTGCCGCCGTTTGGGCACCTGCGGCGACGGCGAGGCCGGCATAGATTGAAGCCAAGGCAAGCAAAGCAAGAATCCGCTTTGGTGGGAGTGTGGGGCTGGGCAGGGTTTGTGGGTCCATGGTATTTTTGCGTGGTTCAGGGTGTCAGAGGAACGGTGTCGCGGAGGGGTTCCACCGCGGTATCAAACCGAAAAAGCGCCGCCGGTGCCGATGCCAGCACCACTCGCCGCGCGACCGGATCGGCGATCCATCGGTCGAGTTGCGCCCGGGCGTCGGCATACTCTTCGGCGTGTTCAAATTGCGTGTGCGGCCAATCGCTGCCCCACAACAGGCGTTCCGGACCAAACGCCCGCAGGAGCATCGGCGCGGCCGCATCGGCAATCGCATCGCCGATTCCGTCGGGGCCGTTGCGGTAGGCCCCGGAGAGCTTTACCCAAAGCCGGCGCGTCGCGGCCTGCGTGAGCAAGTAGCGGAATCCCGGGTCATCGACGCCCAGCTTAGGATCGGGACGACCAAAGTGATCGACGACCACATCCAGCCCCGCCGCGAGCAGCGGGCTAACGATTTTAGGCAAATCGCGCGCCTCCCGCTGCACATCTACGAGCCAGCGCAGTGACTTCAAATTGTCGATGAAGTCCGGCCATGGGGCGCGTTGAAAATCGGGCAATGGCTGACCGATGAGATTGAGGCGAATACCGACGACCCCCGCGGCTGCCAACGCGGCGAGTCGGTCCTTCGCGACCGCCGGGCTCACCACCACGATGCCCCGCAGTCGAGCGGGATAGGCGCGGAGCGCGGCAAGGAGCACCGAGTTGTCCGTGCCGAGAAAACTCGGCTGCACGAGCACTCCGTGGGAGATCCGGTGCGCAGCAAATTGCTGAAAGAGTTCCGCCTCTGTCGCGTCGTAGTTCGGGACATAGCGTGCGCCAGCCACCGGAGAAAAATCTCGATGGAAAATATGTGCGTGTGTGTCCACGGCAGTAAGGGTTGCAGGAGATGACGAAACCGGGAGTTCTGCGCCGCTCAGCAGCGCGCCGAACAGCAGGGCCGCCGCCGGCCATCGCAGGTGCCGAATGCGGAGCGTCTTCATACGCAGGCGCACTGAACCGGTGCGGTCGAACCCGTCGTTGCGCGAGAGCGATTTTTTGCCTCGCAGTCGAGCTGCCGCCCCTTGGTTTCAGGCAGTATCCAGACGGCAACCACCACCAGCGAGTAGGCCAGCGCAGCGTCGATGCCGATCGCCCGGCCCAAAGGCATGGATTCGCTCATCTGCCCGACCAACCAAGGAAAGCCCGCCGATGCGATGCGTCCGAAATTGTAACAGAAGCCCACCCCGGTGCCGCGAATGCCGGCGGGATAGAGCTCATTGAGAAAAGCGCCCATACTCGCCGGAATGCCCGCGGCAAAAAAACCTAGCGGAAATCCCAGCACCAACATCTGCCGGTTGGTCAGGGGCAAAAACAAATAGACCAAGACGGTGACGACGCAGCACACCGCAAACAGCATGATGTTCTTTCTCCGGCCGATCCGATCGAGCAGCTGGGCGCTCACCATGCATCCGCACCAAAAGGCGAAAATGATCACGGCAAGATAACCTCCTGTGCTCAACACGGAGAGCTGCCGCTCGTTTTTGAGATACGTCGGTAGCCACGTCATCAACGCGTAATAGCCCCCGTGCGCGCCCACACCCAACAGCGCCCCCACCAAGGTCAATCGCCACAGCTCGACGGAGAAAATTCCGAAGAGTCCGCCCGGTAACGAATGCTTGGTTAGCCCCCTGGCCGCGTTTGCTTTTGGCTCCGGCACCGCGCGGCGCACGTAAAGCACGAAAACGGCGGGAAGTAACCCGATGCCGAACATCACGCGCCACGCCGCCTCCATCGGCAACCACCAGACGAGTGCCGAATAAACCAGCACGGAACCGCCCCATCCCACCGCCCACGCACTCTGCACCGTCGCCAAAACTTTGCCGCGGTGCTCCGGCCTGATTATCTCGGCCATCAATACCGCACCGGCCGCCCACTCCCCGCCAAACCCGAAGCCCTGCAGCGCCCGCAGCACCAACAGTTGTGTGCCCGTCTGCGCAAACGCGCACAGAAACGTGCACACCGAGAACCAAACAATCGTCGCCTGCAACACGCGCACCCGGCCATAGCGGTCCGACATTGCTCCGGCTACCCAGCCGCCCATCGCCGAAGTCACCAGTGTGACACTGCCGATCGAACCTGCCTCCGAATTATCCAGCCCAAACGCCAGGATCAGCGCGGGCAGTGCAATGCTGAACATCTGCAGATCCAACGCGTCCAGCCCCCATCCGCCGAAGCACGACCAAAAGGTCCGGCGCTCGGCGGGGTTAATTTCACGATACCAGCGAAACATGGGGTTGAGGGGTAAAACGAAAGTCTGCGCCTCGGGCACTGCCCGCGGGCCGGGGTAAAGGGGAGGTAGTTGCGTCGGAATTTCGGCGCCTACCGGATCTCGACTTGGTAACGAAACTCGCTCGCTGGTCCCCGCGACTGCCGCCACTCCAGCGGCTTTCTGTCCGCACTGAGCGCAACTCGATCAATGACAATCACCGGATCACCGGCCTCCAGTTCCAGCAAACGCGCATTCCTCGCGGAGACCGACTCGGCGCTCAGCGTCTCTTGGGCGGAAGCGACCATCACGCCGCAATACTGTTCATAGAGCGGATACAACAGATCGCCAAACTCCCGAGTATCGATCGCCAAGAGCGCGCTGAATTGGGCATGCGGCAACCAGATGTCTTCCAGCACCAGCGGGCGTTCATCCATCAGCCGCAAACGCGAAAATCTCACCGCCGGTGCGCCGACCTCCAATTTGAATACATCGGCCACCGCCGCCGGCATCGCGGCCACTTCGCGCTTCAGAATTCGGCTCACCGGCACACGCGGGCTGCCGCTCGCGCTGACAAACCGGAAAAAGCGGAAGAACGAAGACTGAAAATCCGGCCGGCGCACAAATGTGCCCTTGCCTTGAAAACGCTCCAATACGCCGTCCGCCACCAACGAATCGATTGCTTTCCGCACCGTGCCGATCGACACCTGATGCGCCTCCGCCAATTCCGCTTCGCTCGGAATCGCCTCCTCCGGCTTCCAACGCCGCGCCGCGATTTCTGCACTCAGCGCTTCTCGCACGCGGTGATAGCGCGGCAGCCGATGATCGAGTTCCGGGAGTGCGTGTTGGGGTGACATTCGCTTCTCTAGTCATATAGATGACTGTATTTTTAACGGTCAATGCCTATTTCCGGCTCGTCGTGGAGCAAATCATCGAAACGCGTCTTCCCGGGACCTTCGCTCTTGTCCGCGATCTCCGGTCACCGCCAAAGTGACGTCATGTCCGAAGTCCTCCAACGCGCCCGCGACGCCATCGCCCATTTCCGCACTCACCTGTCGACCGTCGTGCTCGGCACGGCCTCCGCCGAGGGCGAACCCGACTCCTCCGTCGCCGCCGCGCTCCTCGCTGCCGACGGCGCGTTCGTGATCTACATCAGCGGCCTCGCGGCCCACACGCGCAACCTCCGCGCCAATCCCCGCGGCAGCATTCTCCTCGTCGAACCCGAGAGCCCCGCCACGCAACCGCTCGCCCGCCGCCGTCTCACGTTCGCGTGCACCGCCGATCCCGTTTCCCGCGAGTCTGCCGCCCACGCGACCTTCGTCACGGCCTTCCGCGCCAAGTTCGGTCCCGTGATCGACGTCGTCGCCGGCCTGCCGGATTTCCAATTCGTGCGCCTCGTCCCCCAACGCGGCCGCGTCGTCATCGGCTTTGGCGCCGCCTTCGAAGTCGCCCCTCACGATTGGGACCAACTCACCCCGGTCGGCCGTCCGCCGCCCCGCTGAGCCCGCTCACCCGCGACTCCGATCGGTCCGATGCTTAGTGCGATACGCATACGGACTCTCCCCCGTTTCGCGTCGAAACACCACGCTCAGATAACTCGCACTCTCGAAACCGGCCAACTCCGCGACCACCGCAATCGAGACCTCACTCTCGACCAGCAGATGCTTCGCCCGCTCGACCTTCGCCTGCACGAGCTGCCGATGCGGCGAGTGTCCAAGCAGCGCCTTGAATTTACGCTCCAACAACGTCCGCGACATCGGCACCGCTCGCAGCACATCGCTCATATTCACGCCCTCGCACGCGTGCTGCCGGATAAATTTTAGCGCCGCCGCCACCTTCGGATCTGCCACCGACACCACATCGCTCGACTGTCGCTCCACCACGCGCACCGGCTCCACCATCCGTGTCGCCGCCGCCACAATTTTTTCGCCGCGCATCATCTGCGCGAGCATCGCCGCCGCCTCATAACCCGTCCGCCGCGCATTCGGTTGCACGCTGCTGAGCGGCGGACTGCACAGCTCGCACAACACCTCGTCGTTATCGACTCCCAGCACCGCCACCTCATCCGGCACGTGCAACCCGAGTAGCTGACACGCTTCGAGCACCTGCTGCGCGCGCCCATCGTAACAGGCGAAAATTCCCACCGGCTTTGGCAACTTCGCCAACCACTCCGCGATCTCCCGATTCTCCGCATCCGATCCCGACGCACCCGTCTTTCCCACCCGTGATGAAAAACTCACCACGCGTTTTCCGTCCTCCTTCAGCCGCCGCTTGAACTCCGCCCCGCGTTGCCGCGACCACAGAAACCGCGCATCCCCGCAAAACGCGAAATGCGCAAAACCCTTCCCCGCGAGATGCTCCGCCGCGAGCCGCGCCACCGCGACATTGTCGATGCTCACCCGCGGAAACTCCGACGCAAACCGCTCCGCGCTCACATCCACCACCGGCAGGCCCGTGCGCTTGAGCGCCTTCGCGATCTGCGGCGAATCCACGCGGGCAATGATCCCGTCACCCCGCCAATCGCCCAGCCACGACGGCAACGGCGCCCGCCGCGCCTGCTCCGTAAACCGCACCGCCCACCCCTCGCTCTCGCGCATCCAGTCGCGCACCCCATAGAGCAGATCCCGCCCATAGCGGTTCGACGTCTCGATCAGCAACGCCACCTTCTTAGCCTCACTCATCACCTGCGCCCTCCGCCGGTAGCAGAGCCACCTTCTTCGCCTCACTCATCGCCCGCGTCCTCCGCCGGTAGGAGCCTGCTTGCAGGCGATCCCTTGAGACACTCCATCGCCTGCCAGCAGCGCCGCCCCTCAGTCTTCGCGCCCCTTCGCGAACTTCGCGGTTCATCCCGGTTCGTTTCCGCATCCGTGTTCATCCGTGTGATCCGTGGTTAGAAAAATTCCGCGCGCCATTCCCGCCACGCGCCCCATCAGCCAGCCGCCCCTGTGTGAAAAATCAAAAGAAATGTAGGAATCTTTGTTACCGCTCCCCCACCCCAATCCGCTACACTCCTCCCTCCCATCCCGTCTGCTACTCGTCTCCCCCTCTCCTCTACACTCCTCCGTTCCTCTCCGCCTTCCTCTCTCCGTCTCCTCAAACCCAAATCCCATGAGCAAAAAATCCCGCACCTCCCGCGCCTACTGGACCGGCATTCCCACCATCGCCTACGAAGGCCCCGGCTCCGCCAACGCCCTCGCGTTCCGCCATTTCAACCCCGACGAGATCATCGACGGCAAAACCTTCGGCGAGCACATGCGCTTCTCGATCGCCTACTGGCACGCCTTCCGCGGCACCGGTTCCGATCCCTTCGGCCCCGGCACCATCGTCCGCCCCTGGGAGTCCGGCAAGGATCCCGTCTCCGTTGCCAAGGTCCGACTCGAGGCCGGCTTCGAATTCTTCCAAAAGATCCGCGCGCCGTTCTGGGCCTTCCACGACCGCGACATCGCGCCCGAGGGCAGCACGCTCGCGCAGTCGAACAAGAACCTCGACGCCGTCGTCGCCCACGCCAAGCAGCTCCAAAAAGCCACGGGCGTGAAACTCCTCTGGGGCACCGCCAACCTCTTCTCGAACCCGCGCTACATGTGCGGCGCCTCGACCAACCCCGACGCTCACGTCTTCGCCTACGCCGCCGCGCAGGTGAAGAAAGCCCTCGAGGTCACGCAGGAGCTCGGCGGTGAAAACTACGTCTTCTGGGGCGGCCGCGAAGGCTACGAGACCCTCCTCAACACCAACCTGAAACGCGAACAGGACCACCTCGCCGCGTTTCTCCACATGGCCGTCGATTACGCCAAGAGCATTGGCTTCAAGGGCCAGTTCCTCATCGAGCCCAAGCCGAAGGAGCCCACCAAACACCAATACGACTTCGACGTCGCCAGCGGCATCGCCTTCCTCCGCACCTACGGCCTCGAAAAATACTTCAAGTTCAACATCGAGACCAACCACGCCACGCTCGCCGGCCACACCTTCCAACACGAAATCGAAGTCGCCGCCTCGCAACAGATGCTCGGCTCGATCGACGCCAACTCCGGCGACCTCCTCCTCGGCTGGGACACCGACCAGTTCAACACCGACGTCAAAGAGCTCACGCTCGCGATGGTCTCGATCCTCAACGCCGGCGGCCTCGGCACCGGCGGCTTCAACTTCGACGCCAAACTCCGCCGTCCCTCGATCGATCCGGCCGATCTCTTCCACGCCCACATCGGCGGCATGGACGCCTACGCCCTCGCCTTTAAAATCGCCCGCAAGATCCTCGCCGACGGCAAATTCTCCTCCTTTGTCGCCGACCGCTATTCCTCGTTCGATGCCGGCTTCGGCGCCGACATCGAGTCCGGCAAAGCCAACTTCAAGTCCCTCGAAAAACTCGTCCTCGGCAAACTCGGCGAGCCCACCCCGAAGTCCGGCAAGCAGGAGTATCTCGAAAACCTCCTCAACACCTACCTACACGGCTGAGCCACTTCGGATCGGTAATCCAACGTTTACATTCAAAGGGCGGACCTCAGTCCGCCCTTTTTCGCGTATTCAGACTCCGACCCAACGGAGACCGAAAATCCTCACTTCGCCCCCTGCGGCTTCGCATCGCCTGCCGCCAGCCCGAGCGACCACAGAATTCCGCCGGCCACGTGCTGCTGATACTGTTTCGACAGCTCCGGCCCGTTCTGGCGCTTGCCGCCTTCCGCGTCCGCCGGGTCCCACACGTCTTCGCGGTGACCGAGCGACGTATAAAACACCCGGCCCTTCCCGAACGTCTTGCACCACGCGACCGGATAGTCACCCGGCGTCGCCTTCTGCGCCTTGATGTCGTCCGCCGTGAGCATGAGTTTTTCGAGCGACAACAACCCGTGCACCGTCGCGCGGTCGAAATTTTTCATCTGGTAAATCTCGTCATACACCGTCCAACGCGCCGGTAGGTGCTTCGTCGCCGCGTGCGCGTGGTCGTGATTGATACACTCCACCTGCACCTGCGGACCGTGCGTTTTGAACTCCCCGCCGAGCATCGCGATAAACGGCGGGAATTTGTGAAACGTATCCGTCGCCGCGTGCACGCCCACAAACGCGTGCCCCGCCGCAATCCAGTCGAGGAAGCCCTGCTTGTCCGGCAACGGCAGATCGCCCGTCGTGCTCGCGAACATCACGGCATCGTAATTTTGCAGATTCGCCGGACTGAGCGGCTTCAAAGCCTCCACTACCTGCGGCATCCACTTCTCCAGCGCCACTTCGTAGACCTTCATGTCCGCCTTGAATTTCTCCAGCGCCGCGAGATAGCCCGGTGCTTTGTCGCCGTCTTTGCCTGGGCGCGGCTGCCCGGGCTTCTTCGGCTCGCCTGCCGGTTGCCGCACAAAATCCACCGTAAACTTCCCGCCGCTCTCCGCCGCGAGTTGGGTCAAAATCTTCTCCGATGTCGGAATCGACGCGTGTCGGAATCCCGTCGTGACCGTCACCACGAGGACTTTCTTGGGCGCCGCCGCCGCGGGGAGCAACGCCGCCAAACCAAATAGGGCAATTTTGAGGAACGTGAGTTTCATAGGAGTAAATTCGGGAAACCGGGCCGCTACCGACATGCCGCATGAGACCGGTCGCCCGCCAGCCTATTGGCACACCCGCCGCCGAACAGTAAAAACCTTCCCCGCCCGCAGTTCGCCCACGAATACGTCCACGGCTGCACCGACGCGCCCGCCGAATTTTCTGCCTGCGTGCCCAATCCTCCCCATTCTCCGCCGCTCGCCTACGTGAAACCTTCCGACCACATCGCCGCCAAACTCGCCGCCACCGCGCCGGTTTCCGCCGCCGCCCACCGCCGCGGCGTCGTGCTTATGTTGGTCTCGGCCGCCGCATTCACGGCCAATGTCCTGCTGATCCGCGCGCTCGGCCAGGTCCAGTCCGTCAACGTCTGGCTGATCACCTGCACGCGTTTCGCCGTCGGCCTCGCGCTCATTTACGCACTCTACCGCCGCGAATTTCGCCCCGGAAATCTATTCCGCCACCCGAAGCTCGCGACGCGCGGCCTCCTCGGTGGCATCAGCGTCTACGGCTACTATCTCACCGTCGTCCACCTCGGCGCCGGCCGCGCCACGTTCATTAACAACACCTACGTCATCTTCGGCGCGCTCATGGCCGCCTGGCTCCTCGGCGAACGCTTCCGACCCGCCCTCGCCTTCGGCGGTGTCGCCGCCCTCGTCGGCCTCGCCTTGCTCACCAATGCCTTCGGTGCCGGCGCGCACGCTAATCTCTACGATCTCCTCGCCGTGCTCGTCGCGCTGACCTCCGCCTACATCGTCATCACCATCCGCCAGCTCCACGCGACCGAGCACACGTCGACGATCTTCGCCGCCCAGTGCGTCTACGGGCTGCTCATTTGCGGCCTGCCCGCCGCGCTGCACCCCGAGCCGGTGTCGCTCACCGCGTGGGCCGTTATGCTCACCGCCGGCGTCTTTGCCGGTATCGGCCAACTCGCCATGACTCGCTCGTTCCGCGATCTGTCCGTCGCCGAGGGCTCGCTGCTGCAAATGGTCGTGCCGCTCGGCATCGCCGCGGGCGGCGCCGCCTTCTTCGCCGAGCACTTCGCCGTCCACGAGCTCGTGGGCGCCGCGCTTATCCTCGCCGGCACCGCCTTTACTGCGTTGCGCCGTTGACGCCCCGGTTGGGCCGGACGACGCTCGTTGGCAAGAGACCTGCTAAATCGGAGTGTCAGTTCACAAAACCCTCCTGTGTCGATCCTCAGCCAATCCTACGAATCCGGCAATTTCTTCGACGAGATGTTCATCTCGCCGACCGAAGTCCGCCCCCACTATCAACGCCTCGCGGGCCGCCTCGGCACGCTGCCTATCGCCGAGTTCGACCAACGCCGCGCCGCCGTCGACCTCGCGTTCCTCCGTCGCGGCGTGACCTTCACGGTCTATCACGACGACGCCGGCACCGAACGCATCTTCCCGTTCGACCTCATCCCGCGCGTCATCCCCAATTCCGAGTGGCAACGCATCGAGGCGGGCCTCATCCAGCGCATCACCGCGCTCAACCTCTTCCTCGACGACATCTATCACGGCCAGAAATGCCTGAAGGATAAAATCGTCCCGCCCGCCCTCGTCCTCGGCGCCAAACATTTCCGCCGCGAGTTCATGAACTGCACCGTGCCACAGGGCATCTACGTGCACATCTGCGGCACCGACCTCATCCGCGACGGTTCCGGCAACTACCTCGTCCTCGAGGACAACCTTCGCTGCCCCTCCGGCGCCAGCTACATGATCGAAAACCGCGCCGCCATGCGCCGCGCGTTTCCCAATCTTTTCCAGAGCTCCGGCGTGCGTCCCGTCGAAGGCTACTCCAACGAGCTCCTCAAGGCCCTCCTCCACATCGCCCCCAAACGCAGCGACAAACCCAACGTCGTCCTCCTCACGCCCGGCGTCTACAACAGCGCCTACTTCGAGCACTGCTTCCTCGCCCGCCAGATGGGCATCCCGATCGTCGAGGGCCGCGATCTCGTCGTGCGCGATTCCCATGTGTTCATGCGCACCACCGCCGGCCTTGAGCCCGTCGATGTGATCTATCGCCGCATCGACGACGATTTTCTCGACCCGCTCGTCTTCCGCCCCGACTCCATGCTCGGCGTCCCCGGCCTCGTAAACGCCTACCGCGCCGGCCACGTCGCCCTCGCCAACTCCATCGGCACCGGCATCGCCGACGACAAAGTCATCTACGCTTACGTCCCGAAGCTCATCAAATACTACCTCGGCGAAGACGCGATTCTCCCGAACGTAAACACCTACCTCCCCTCCGAACCGCTTGATCGCAAATACGTCCTCGAGAATATCGAGAAGCTCGTCGTCAAAGCCGCCAACGAAGCCGGCGGTTACGGCATGCTGATCGGCCCCGCCGCGACCAAAGCCGAATGCGAAAAATTCCGCGAGCTCGTCGCCGCCAACCCGCGCAACTACATCGCCCAAGATCCCATCAACCTCTCCCGCTCGCCCACGTGGTGCGACGGCCGCCTCGAAGGCCGCCACATCGACCTGCGTCCGTATATCCTCTTCGGCGAGAAAATCACCGTGACCCCCGGCGGTCTCACGCGCGTCGCTCTTCGCAAAGGCTCACTCGTCGTCAACTCCTCCCAAGGCGGCGGCTCGAAAGACACCTGGGTCCTCCAAGGAGACGAATAACATGGCATCCGTCAAAACTCCCTCCTCGCGCCCGCAGGCCACCGTGATGCTCTCGCGCGTCGCGCACTCGCTCTACTGGATGAGCCGTTACATCGAGCGCGCCGAAAACCTCGCCCGCCTCCTCGACGTCAACCTCCAGCTCCTTCTCGATTTTCAGGGCTTCACCGACACCACGATTCAGGAGCATTGGGGTTCCATTCTCCTCAGCTCCGGCGACGAAGAGCTGTTCGAACAACACTACGAGATCGCCGACAGCCGCAACGTCACCGAGTTCTTCGCGTTCGACGTGCGCAACCCCAATTCCATCCGTTCCTGCGTCAATTCCGCGCGCGAAAACGCCCGCATGATCCGCGACCAAATCTCCGCCGAGATGTGGGAGACCATCAACGAGCTCTACCTCTATCTTCAGGAGCGCAGCTCCAAAGAAATCTGGGCCGCCGGCGGTGCCGGCGAATTCTTCAACGCCATCAAGCGCAGCGCCCACCTCTTCCAAGGCCTCACGGAGTCCACCTACTCGCGCAGCGAGGGCTGGGAATTCATCGAGTTCGGCAAATACATCGAGCGCGCCGACAAGACCACGCGCATCCTCGATGTGAAATACCACATCCTCCTCCCGAACGCGTCCGATGTGGGCGGCGCCGTCGACACCGCGCAGTGGCAGGCCGTCCTCCGCTCCGCCAGCGCCCTCGAAGCCTACCGTCGCTTCTACGTCAGCGAAATTCTCCCGTGGAAAGTTGCCGAGTTCCTCATCTTCTCCGACTCCTTCCCGCGCTCGCTCCACTTCTGCGTCGCCCGCGTCGATGAGTTCCTGCGTCGCATCCTCGGCGAATCCGGCACCCGTCCGCGCACCGAGGCCGGCCGCGCCTCGCGCCGCCTCCTCGCCGATCTTCAGTCGCTCACCATCACCGATGTGTTGCAGGAACACGGACTCCACGAGTTCCTCGAAGACGTCCAAAAATCGCTCGACGTCGTCAGCACCGAGATCGTGGAAACGACGATGTTTTACCCTGCGGAATCTTCAGCCGACGTGCAGCAGCAGCAGCAACAACAGCAGCAGTAATAACGCCTCGCCCTCGTCGCCTCGATGCGACGACGATGGAGTCCCGCTATTTTTCGCTCTGCGTCCATGCATCTCCGCATTCTCCATCGCACCACGTTCACCTACGCCGGCAAAGCGCAGGACAGCTTCAACGAGGTGCGCCTGCGCCCGATGAACAGCGCGACGCAGTTTTGCCGCGAATTCACGCTCAACCTCACGCCCACCGCCGCGCCGCTCGACTACGACGATTTTCACGGCAACACGATCCACTACTTCGACCTCGCCGCTCCGCACTCGAAACTCGTCATCGAAGCCGTCTCCACCGTCGACACCACTCCGCTCGCCGAGCGAGCCCACATTCCCGTCGTCCCCGTTTCCGAACTCGAAACGTCCTCCGAGCGCGAAATGTTTGCCGAGTTTTACACCGGCTCCCACTACGTCCCGCTCGAAGTCGAGCTTTGGCGCGAGGCCCAGGACGCGCTCTCCGAAGGGCGCGGTGATATCTGGGGCGATGTCCGCCGCCTGGGCAGCCACATCTACCGCACCTTCGCCTACAAACCGAAATCCACCGGCGTAAACACCCGCGCCACCGACGCCCTCAAGCTCCGCGCCGGCGTGTGTCAGGATTTTGCGCACGTCCACCTTGGCCTCTGCCGCAGCCTCGGCATCCCCGCCCGCTACGTGAGCGGCTATTTTTTCAACACCACCCGCCGCCCCCGCGAAATCGAAGCCTCCCACGCCTGGATCGAGGCCCACATCCCCGGCTACGGCTGGGCCGCCTTCGACCCAACCCACGACCGCATCGCCGACGATCGCTACGTCAAAGTCGCCGTCGGCCGCGACTACGCCGATATCCGCCCCGTCAACGGCACCTACCGTGGCGCCCCCACCCGCTCCCTCAAGGTCGAGGTCACCGTCCGCGAAACCAACGCACCCGTCCTCGCCGCCTCGTAGCAGAAAGCGTGAGCTTTTCGCCGCGTCGTGAAACGCCCACCCATGTTCCTCCGCCTCGTCCATCTCACGCGCTACGATTACTCGCAGCCCGTCGCCTTCGCGCCCCACGCACTCTACCTGCGCCCGCGCGAGACCACTCGCCAGCGCCTCCACGAATTCAAACTCGATGTCACGCCGTCCCCGCGCCGCATCGCGACGAGCGACGCCGAGGACAACGCCCTCGACTGGGCTTGGTTCTCCCCCGAGCTCACCGCCAGCCAGCTCGAATTTCGCTCCGAGTTTATGGTCGAGACCCTCGACACCAACCCCTTCGACTTCTTCCTCAAGCCCAGCGCCCTCCGCTTTCCCTTCACCTACGACGACGCCGAACGCTACGCCCTCGCGCCCTGCCTCGCCCTGCCCCGCGGCACCGACGAAGCGCAACTCCGCGACTGGCTCGCCCAAAATTTTCCGTCCCCACCCGCCGACACCATCGCCTTCCTCGCGGAGCTCAACACCACCGTCCGCCAGTCGCTCTCCTATACGCGCCGCGACGAACCCGGCATCCAAACGCCCACCGAAACACTCACGTTTCGCAGCGGCTCGTGCCGCGACTACGCCGTCCTCCTCATCGCGCTCTGTCGCACCCTCGGCCTCGCCGCCCGCTTCGTCAGCGGTTACCTCCACGAACCGCCCGCCCCGGGCGTCCTCAACCCGCTCCCGCCCACCATGCACGCCTGGGCCGAAGTTTATCTCCCCGGCGCCGGCTGGCGCGGCCTCGATCCCACGCGCGGCATTTTCTGCGACGATGCCTTCGTCGCCGTCGCCCACGCCGCCCTCGCCGAAAGTGTAAACCCCATCCAAGGCGGCTTCTTCAGCCCCTACCCCGTCACCTCGAATCTCTACACCACCCTGACGATCGAGAAACTCTGAGCGCCCCAGCGCCCCACCCATGAGGCCCAATCGTTCTCGTTCCTCGTAATCGTTCTCGTTCTCCCCCTCTCTCCGTCTCTCCCTCTCTCCGTCTTCCGTCCCATGTCCGCCACCCCCTACACCGCCCCCACCTGGAAAACCCTCCGCGCCTGCGGCGATGCCGTCGAAGCCTCCCTCGCGCGTAGCGGCGTGCTCCTTACCATGGGTGGCGAGCCCACCTTCGTCCCCGTCGCACCCAGCGGCGCCGAGTGGCAGACCGCCGCGATCGGCCCCACCAAACTCGACTACGCCCGCCGTCTCGCCCGCGAACTCGTCAACCACGCCTTTCCCGGCTCCGTCATCCTCGAAACCTCCGGCAAACACTACCCCGGCGAACCGCTCCCGCGCTGGGCGCTCCTCATTCAACGCCGCTCCGATAAACAACCCGTCTGGCGCGACATCACCCGCCTCCGCGCCGACACCCAGCCCGGCACGCACACCCTCGTCGACGCCCAAAAATTCCTCGCCGCCCTCGCCACCGCGCTCTCCGTCGACTCCACGCACAGCCTCCCTTTCGCCGAACCCGCCGCGCCCACCGCAGTCATCGGCTACGTCCTCCCGCTCGACCATTCCACCGGCAAGTGGATCACCGACGACTGGACGTCCGCGCTCGGCGCCGGTCCGCTCCCGCTGTTCGCCGGCGAAAGCCCCGCCGGCCTCCGCCTCCCCCTCGGCGAACTCAAAGAAAAAAATCTCCGCCGCGCCCTCACCGCCGAAATCCGCGACGGCACGCTCACCATCTTCATCCCGCCGCTCCTCCTCTCGTCCTACCTCGCCCTGCTCGTTGCCATCGAAGGCGTCCTCGCGTCCCAGAAAATCCGTGACGTCGTCCTCGCCGGCTACGCGCCCCCGGCCGACCCCAAGCTCCCCACCGTCGGCCTCGCGAGCGACCCCGGCGTCCTCGAAATCAACGTGTCCCCCTGCGACACGTGGGCCGATTACGACAAGCAACTCGTCCAACTCTACGAAGCCGCCGAGGCCTGCGGACTCTGCGCGCGTAAACTCCAGTTCAACGGCCGCGAAGTCGGCACGGGCGGCGGCGCCCACCTCGTCTTCGGCGGCCCCGTCGGCCTGCTCTCGCCGTTCTTCGCCTTCCCCGCGCTCCTCCCGTCGACGATCCGCTATTTTCAACACCACCCGTCGCTCAGCTTCGCCTTCACCGGCGCCTACATGGGCCCGAGCTCGCAAGCCCCGCGCATCGACGAGTCGACCTACGAAGCCCTCTACGAACTCGAGATTGCCTGCGCCGGCGCCGAAAATTTCGGCCGCCCGCACAACCTCGCGCTCTTCGATCTCCTCTTCCGTGACCTCCTGATGGATCGCTCGGGCAACACCCACCGCGCCGAAATCAGCGTCGACAAACTCTGGAATCCCTTCGCGCCAAACGGTCGCCTCGGCCTCGTCGAATTCCGCGCCTTCGAGACCCACCCGTCCGCCGCCGTCTCCTCCGCCATCGCCCTCTTCGTTCGCGCCATCCTCGCCCGCCTCGCCGCCGATCCGTTCAAAGCTCCCTTCGTCCGCTGGGCCGGCGAGCTCCACGACCGCTTCTTCCTCCCGTCGTTCGTCTGGGCCGACCTCGCGAAAATCTGCGCCGACCTCGCCGCACACGGCATCCCCTACGATCCCGAGTGGCTCCGCCCCGCGTGGGAATTCCGTTTCCCCAAACTCGGCGAATTCGCCCTCGCCATCCAGCCGCCCGCCGATCCCGAAAATCCCAAAGCGGAGAAACCCAAACCGATCCCGTTCACTGTCGAATTCCGCCAGGCCCTCGAAGCTTGGCCCCTCCTCGGCGAATCCCCCAACGCCGGCACCGTCTCGCGCAGCGTCGATTCGAGTCTCGACCGCCTCGAAGCCCGCGTCTCCGACGTCACCGCCCTCGAAACCGGCCTCCTCCTCGTCAACGGCCTACCTTGCGAATTCCGCCCGCTCAGCCCTTCAACTTCAACTTCTCCGACTTCAACTGCGGATTCCGGCGGCGCCGCCGCCGGAATCCGCTACCGCGCGTTCTATCTCACCCCGTCGCTCCAGCCGCACGTCCCCGTCCACGCGCCGCTGCTCCTAGAATGGGTCGATCGCGAAACCCTCACCGTCGTCGCCGCCGCGAAATGGCACGTCTGGAATCCCACCAACGCCCAATACCCCGCCGCCCCCGCCGACGACACCGAGGCCGCCACGCGCCGCGCCGAACGCTGGCAACCCTGGCCGCACACCGTCGGCCAAAGCCGCTTCATCCCCAAAATCGACTTCCCCCCCGAGGGCCAACACACCCTCGACCTCCGCCGCTACCCCGCGCAAGCGCGTTAGACCCGCTTCTCCGGCCGGCCTCAGGTCTGGCCTGTCGAACCGGATGTTTCATTCGCGGCCGCCGCGGCCCGCTTTCGTTTTTGGACCGCTTGCCGCAAGAGGTATTCGACCTGCCCGTTGACACTGCGCAATTCGTCAGCCGCCCAAGTCTCAAGTTCGGACCAGAGTTCGGGATCGATCCGGAGCAGAAAGGCTTTGCGTTCGTCGGCCATGGATCAGGGTTTCAAACGTGCGCTGGCGCGGATTGCAGCCGCAAAATCCCCGCGGTCGCCATCGGTCTGTCGCCGAGGCTTCGCCCAGGAGAGCCTGCCGCTCCGTGCTCGCATCGCTGCGTCCACGCTCAGTTGTAAAGTGTGCCCGTGTTGATCACCGGATGGGCCTCGCCTTCGCCGCAGAGCACCACGAGCAGGTTGGAGACCATCGCGGCTTTTCGTTCTTCGTCGAGGTGCACGACCTTCTTAGCCGAAAGCTCGTTGAGCGCCATTTCCACCATACTGACCGCTCCGTGCACGATCTTCTGGCGTGCGGAAATCACCGCCTCGGCTTGCTGCCGGCGAAGCATCGCCTGGGCGATTTCCGGGGCATAAGCGAGGTGAGTCAACCGCGCCTCTTCGACTCGCACCCCCGCCTTGGCCAAACGCACTTGCAGTTCTCGAGTCAGCGCCGCCGATACGTCGTCACTGCCGCCCCGCAAAGTGATCTCGTCCGGTTCACCGTCGTCGTAAGCATAGTTGCTGGCCACGTGGCGCACCGCAGATTCGCTCTGCACCCGCACGTAGTTTTCGTAGTTGTCCACGTCGAAACACGCCTGTGCCGAATCTTGCACGCGCCACACCACCACCGCGGCAATCTCGATTGGGTTGCCGCGCTTCTCGTTAACCTTGATTTTCTCGCTGTTGAAATTCCGGGTGCGGAGCGAAATCTTGATCCGCTTGTTGAAGGGATTGGTGAGGAAAAATCCGCTGTCCCGCACGGTGCCTTTGTAGGCGCCGAACAAGATCAGCACCACGCCCTCGTTGGGTTGCAGCGTGAAAAAGCCGCACGACACGGTCACTGCCACGAGCAACAAGCCCACCCCAAGCGGCAACAGCACAGCAAGGCTGCTCCCCTTGGCGCCGAAGATCAGAAAAAGCACCGCGAGATAGAGGGAAATATTAAAAACAAGACCCATCCAACCGTTCGCGACGCGAGCCGGTTGTTCGTGATTGCAAGACTGCGAATTGGAATCGGAGGTGCTCATAATTTAGAGGTAAACTAAATATCTTTATGATATCACTAAGCTAGCTTGTCAAATCCCATTTCAAAGCTTCTCGCACCCGAACCATTGGCCGTAGCACCACCGCAACCGTGGTTACATCGTTCCAGCCACGCTTGGCGGAGCCTCCACCGGCTACACTTTCCGCGACATCGTTGCTGCAGCGCTCAACGCCCCCACTCCGCAGTCATTCCGGCAGGTCACGTGGGCGAACGGAAACACCCGCCATCGCACCGTGCTCCGGAGCCATGATGTTGGAACAGCCGGATCGGGAAACCCACGCTACGCCCGCACTCCCCACAAAACGCGCAACCCGCCTTCTACTCTGCCCCCGGGTCGCCGATCTGCCGCTCGCTGCGTTGCGTCGGCTTGATCTTCGTCGCAGCCGGCACGTTCGCCTGCTCGCTCATGAAACTGATGAGGCGGTCGTTGAACGTCTTCGCCGGATCGTGGCCCATTTTCTTCAGCGCCTGCGTGAGCGCGGCGACTTCCACGAGGCGCGCGATGTCGCGGCCGGGACGCACGTAGAGTTCGATGTGCGGCACGCGCATTCCGAGAATCTCGTAATAATTCTCCTCCAGCCCCGTGCGCTCTTCGACCACCTCGGGCGTCCACTCGCGGAGCGATACGACCATGTCGATACGCGTTTCCCGGCGCACACACTTGATGCCGAACATCTCGCCGACGTTGATGATGCCGATGCCGCGACACTCCATGTAGCCGCGGTTGAGTTCCCGGGACGACGCCATGAGTTCACGTTCGTCGAGGAGTTTGATCACGGTGAGATCGTCGGCCACGAGGGAATGTCCGCGCTCGATCAGCGCCAGTGCGCACTCGGATTTTCCGATGCCTGAGTCTCCGCGCAGCATCACCCCGACGCCTTTCACGTCGAGCGTCGTGGCGTGTTCTGTGCCGTGCGGCGCAAACTCATTGTCGATGCAGAGCGTGGCCACGTTCACGAAATTCATCGTGATCATCGGCGTGCGGAAAAGCGGCAGGCGCATCTCGGTCGCGACCGCCAGCATCGGGTGCGTGGGGATGTAGTTGCGCGTGAGCACGAGGCACGGAATGCCCTTCTTCACCATCTGCTGAAAAATCAAAATCTGGTCCCGCTGCGAGAGGGTCTTGAGATAGGTCATCTCCGCGGCGCCCAGCACCTGGATGCGGCGATGCGCGAAATATTTAAAAAAACCCGTGAGCGCCAGCGCCGGCCGGTTGATGCTGCCCTCGTGGATGAGCCGGTGCATCCCGGCGTCGCCGGTGACGGTCTCCAGCTGAAGTTTCTCGCGATATTTTTCGTAGAAATGGGCAACCGCGAGTCCGTGGATGGCTTTTTGCATGGGGGCGGGAGAAGGGCGATGGACAGTAAGCTTTAAGCGGTAAGCGGGGAGGGGAAGAGTGCAGCGAGGCTGCGGACTGAAGAGGTGAGCTTAAAGCTAAAAGCTCTCCGCTTAACGCTGGTTCCTCACAAATTAAAATTCTCGCCGAGGTAAAACTTCCGCGCCTGCTCGTCTTTGATGAGGAAATCGCCCGAGCCCTCGCTCAGCACCTTGCCTTTGTGGATCAGGTAGGCGCGGTCGACGATCCGAAGCGTTTCACGCACATTGTGGTCGGTCACGACGACACCGATGCCGCGGGACTTGAGCTGCAAAATGATCTTCTGCACCTCGCCGACCGAAATCGGATCGATCGCGGCAAACGGCTCGTCCATCAGCAAAAACTTCGGCCGCGTCACGAGTGCGCGCGCGATCTCCAGCCGGCGCCGCTCGCCACCCGAGAGCGTGTAAGCTTTCTGCTTGGCGACGTGGGTCAGCGAAAGCTCCGTGAGATGTTCCTCGACGCGCGACGCCCGCTGCGCCCTCGGCACTCCGGCGACCTCGACGATCGCGAGGATATTTTGCTCCACCGTGAGTTTGCGAAAAACCGAAGCCTCCTGCGGCAGGTAACCGATCCCGTGCCGCGCCCGCTCGTGCATGCGCAGCGCCGTGATGTCCGTGCCATCGAGCGCCACGCGTCCAGCCGTCGCCGGCACGAGGCCGACAATCATGTAAAACGTCGTCGTCTTGCCCGCGCCGTTGGGCCCCAACAGGCCGACCACTTCCCCGGCGCGGAAATGCACGCTCACGCCGTCGACGACGGTGCGCGTGCCAAAGGTCTTCACGAGACCGTCCGTCTTGATCTCCGAATCGGTGGTAACCGCGGCACTCATTTTGGCGGGACCGTGGTTGGCGCGATGGGAACCGTAATCGGCCCGGGCAGTTCGCTCGTCGTGTTCGTTGGGCCCGCCGGCGTGGCCGCAGGCGAACCCGGAGTCGCCGGTTGCGGCTTCTTCTTGCCCGGCCCGAGGTCGTTGATGCTGGGGAGCACGAAACGCGGCGCCTTGATGATCGCGCGTTGTTCGCCGCGCAGCAGCGTCATCTCGGGGCCGCTGCCGGCGTATTGGCCGTCGACACTGCGGACCATCGCCGGATTGCCGGTGAGAATCACTTTGTCTTCACCGGGCAACACCTCGGCACGATCACAGGTCGCCTCACGCTCACTCTGCACGAGCCGCACGTGGCCGGTCGCGATGAGCGACTTGAAGTTCTGTTGCTTGCCCAACGTGGCCTTGGGATCGCCCGTGCGTTTCGCCACGACGACCAGTCGGTCGCAGGTCAGGCGGAGATTTGTGGCGACCACGACGACTTGGTCTTGAAACGTGAAGATGCTCTCGGTTGCGGTGCTCACCATCTCCGCCGGGCCGGCGCTCGTGATTTCGGTGGGGATGGGTGTGAACACCGGCTCGGGCTTGGTGGCCGCCCGCACGGTGACCGCCGCGAGCGTGGCGGCGACGAGGAGAATTTGGACTGCGCGGGCGGACTTCATTTCAGGATGTCGTTCAATTGGGCGCGGAAAACTACGCGCACGTTGCGGGCGAGGGAAACTCTTTTGCCTTCGTGGTCGTAGGCCCAGCCTTCGCCGACCAACTCGATATCGTCGCGAATGAGCCGCACCGTCTTCTCACCGGTCGCGCGCTTCTCCTTCGGAAAAAAACTGGCCGCCGGACTGAGCAACATCGTCTCGACGTTGGCCGCGGCGTCGCCGGAAAACACCGTGATACTCAGATCGGTCACCTCCACCCGCGCGGTGCCGACGGGCCGCACCTCGGAGCCGCGCAACGTCATCGAGCGAAATCCCTCCTTCGCCGTGAAGAGCGGCAATATCCAATTCTTAGCGGGCACAGCGACTGACGGAGGTGGCGCGGGCTGCGGCGCCTGCGCACGCCCCGACTTCACACCGAGGCCGCACACGGCAGCAGCGGCAAAAACGGCGGGAAGCAGGAGGCGACGGTTCACGAGGGAGACGCGCTAGACCCGCGCCGCGAGAATGAGTTCGCAGATTTCTCGCACCGCGCCGCGCCCGGCCGGGCGCCCGGGCACAATATCCGCCGCCGCCAGCGCCGCCGGCATAGAGTCCACCGGCGCCACACCGATTCCCGCCCACCCGATCGCCGGGGCATCGATATCGTCATCACCCATGTAGACGCATTGCGCAGCCGAGAGCCCGAGCTGCGCGGCGACTTCTTGCAGCGCGACGATTTTGTCGGTGCGCCCTTGGATGACGTGCGGAACCTTCAACTCCGTCGCACGCGCCGTCGTCGCGGCGGAAGGACGCCCGCTGATCCAAGCCACAGCGACACCCGCCCTGTTGAGACGCACGAGTCCCATGCCATCGAGAATCGAAAACGTTTTCATCTCCGTGCCATCGGAGGAAATCTGCACCGTTCCGTCGGTCAGCACGCCGTCGACGTCCATCGCGAAAAGCCGGACGGCCGCCCAACGCCGCGCGGAGATTTTCGATTTCCGATTTTTGTTTTTCGATGAAGGCACGGGTCAAGATACGCGTCAGCGGCAGAGGAAAACGGCGTGAAGAAATCGAAATTGGAAAATCGAGATTCCTAAATCTTAGCCCATCCACGCCGCGACGCGGTCGATGATTTTGTCCTTCGTCGGGCGAAACGCCTGCTCCAACTCCGGAGCGAACGGCACCGGCAAGTCGAGCGCGGCGATGCGCAGCGGCGCGGCTTTGAGCGATGCGAAGTGCTGCTCGGTGAGCCGAGCGACAAGCTCGGCGCCGAACCCGTGCGTGCGACGGCCTTCATGGACGACGATGAGTCGGCCCGTGCGCGCCACCGATGCCGCGATGGCGTCGAGTTTCAACGGCGAGAGCGCCCGCAGGTCGAAAAGATCGAACGTGGCTTCATACTCGGCGGCGAAGTAGTCGCACACCTCTTCGGCTACCTGCACCATCTCGCCGTAGGTGACGAAGGTCGCGTAGTCGCCGTTGCGGAGCTGCCGCGGCGTCCACACCGCACGGTAATTCGCATCCCACGCGACCGGGCCTTTGCCGCGACGATAGAGCGCTTTGTGCTCAAAAATAATGACCGGGTTGTCGTCTTCGTAGGCGGCCAGGAGCGCGTTGAACGCATCCTGCGGCGTGCTTGGGTAGAGCGCCTTGAGTCCCGGCATCGCGAGGAAAAACGACTCCAACTCCTGCGAGTGAAACGACCCAAACGTCAGCCCGCCGCCGCAGGGAAAACGCAACACGAGCGGACACGCCGCGCCGGAGCGGAAGCGCATCGTCGCCGCGTTAAGCGTGATCTGCGTCGCCGCTTCCGTGGAGAAATCGGCGAACTGAAATTCCTCGATGGGGCGATGCCCATTGAGTGCGAGGCCGATCGCGTAGCCCGTGCACGCGCTCTCGGCGAGCGGCGTATTGAAAACTCGCGGACGTCCAAAATCGCCAAGCAGCCCTTCGGTGACTTTGAACGCGCCGCCGTAGGTGCCGATATCCTGCCCGAGCACCAACGACTCGGGGCGTTCGCTGAGAATCTTCCGCAAGCCGAGGTTGATCGCCTGCGCGGCGTTGAGGTTCCCCGACACGGCAGGCTCCGCTTTCCACGGCAGCGGCGCCGCCACCGGTGCAAACAAATCGGCTTCCATCGCGGCGACATCCCCGGAGGGACGCGCGGTCGCGAGCGATACTTTGACACTGGCCTCCAAAAACACCGTCAACTCGGCATCGACCGCGTCGACGCGTGCGGCTCCGGTGAGCGCGACGAGTTGAGCGCGCAGTTTCGGCAGCGGATCTTTGGCGAAAAAGCCTTCGGTCTCGCCCGGTTTCAAGTAGTCGCCGGTATCGTAGGCCGCGTGACCGCGCAGCCGCAGCGTGTTCACCTCGATCAACATCGGCCGCGACGTGGTGCGAATCTTTTGAATGGCGGCAGCCAGCGTCCGCACCGTCGCCGCGACATCGGCCGTCGCATCGAGTGCAAACCCTTCGATCCCGTAGCCGGCGGCGCGGCGCCAGAGTTCGGTGCCGGCGGCAAACTGCTCCGAGACCGGCGTCGAGTAGGCGTAGCGGTTGTTCTCGATTACAAACAAGACCGGCAGCGAAAGCAGCGACGCGAGATTGAGCGTCTCGTGAATGTCTCCGGTGCTCGATGAGCCATCGCCGAAAAACCCGAAGCCGACGGCGGGGCGGCCGAGGCGACGCTGGGAATCGGTGGCGCCCGCGACGTTGGAGAGCATCGCGCCGAGGTGGCTGATCATCGGCAGCGAGCGCGCCACCGGATCGCCGTGGTGAATGTTGCCCTCGCGGGCCTGCGTCGGGCTATCCGCATTCGCGAAATACTGGTTGAGATGATCGCAGAGATGTCCGCTCCACACGAGATGTCCGCCAAAGCCGCGGTGCGTAAAGGAAATCACATCCGTCGCCTTGTCCGCGAGCAGTGCGAGCGGGACGATCAACCCCTCGTTGCCTTGGCCACCGGTGACGGTGCCGCGGATCAACCCTTGGCGAAACAGCTCAAGGATGCGGTTGTCCGCACTGCGCGCGAGTTGCATCCAAGCGTAGATGCGCAGGAGGGCGTCGGAGGGATTTTTCTCGAGCTCCGCAGCGTCGACTGAGCGCGTGAGGAGGGCGGGAGGAAGAGGAAAGGCCATGAACTTTGGGGCGGAACGTGAGGGCCTGCCGCGCCGCGGGCAAGCGAGAGATTTTTCCGCGCGGCCCCACGCCCAATCGCCGCTACGCCCCGCCCGCGAGCAGCGCCTCCGCTCCACTTTCGTCGATGAGCAGCGATTTGAGGAACCCGCCGCGCACCGCCGCGAGCACGGCCGGCGCACGCTCGGCCCCGGCTGCGACGCCGATCACGTTCGGAATTTTTTTCAGGTAATCGAGTTCGATACTGATGATGCGGTCACGCCAGCGCGACGCGCACTCCTTGCCTTTCGCATCGAAAAATCGGCCGCAAATTTCGCCGACCGCGCCGCAATCTTTCAAGTGGGCGATGTCGCTCGCCGTCAGCACGCCGCGCTCCGTATAGACGGAATTTACGAGGGAGGCGACGCCCACCACCGCCGCATCGGCCTGCTTGAGGCGTTGCCAGACAAACTTGATTTGCTGCGAGGCGAGGAAGAAGTCGCGGGTCTTCTTGTCGGAGACAAACGCCGGCGTGCTCAGGGTGAGAAACTCACCTCCCCAGAGTTTGACCATCGCGCGACCGAGTTCGAGGGCGTCCACCTGCGAGATATTGGAATCAATACTGCCCATCGCCTGAACCACCGTGAGGCGCCGGCTCTCGCCTCGGCGAAAGCGCTGGACGACTTCGGCCACGCTGCGCCCGCCGCCGACTGCGACCACGCCGGCCGTAGGCAACGTCGTCGCCACAAACGGAGCGCCGAAGTGACCGACGGTCTGCCGCGCGGCCTCGGCCCCGGCGTTCTTCGCCGTGCGGATCACCGCGGCGGATTTTAATCCGAAGCGGCCGCAGAGCCGGTGTTCGAGTTGATCGTTGCGCGCGTGATACTCCTCGACGGTAATGCGCACTATGCCCCGCTCCAAAGCGACGGCGAGCAGCCGGGAAATTTTCGTCTGCGATACGCGCACAAGATTCGCGACCTCGGTCTGCCCGAGGCCGTCTACATAATAGAGCGTCGCGGCCATGCGGAGAATTTCTTCGGGATAAGCTTCTTTTTTGGGCATCGGAGGCGGGGGAGTTCGGAGGAAATTCGCGCACTGCACCGCGAATCGGACGCAGAAATGTGACGTTTGGGTTAAATTGTCAGTAGATTATTTATGCGCATAAACGTTTTACTCGACCAATTCCGCGGCACCCGCCACCCCTCACATCCCACTACCATCATGAGCCGAATCAAACCCCTCCTCACTACTGCTTGCCTGGCCCTCACCGCGTTGGCTTTCGGCCAAACCGCTCCCACGCCCGCCGCCCCCGCCGCTCCGGCGGACGAGACCGTGAAACTGGAAGCCTTCACCGTCACCGGGTCCAACATCCGCCGCATCGATGCCGAGACGGCGCTGCCGGTGACCGTGGTCGACAAGGCCGAGCTCGACGCGCGCGGCGCGGCCACGATGGCCGAGCTGTTCGAGACGCTCGGCGCCGCCGAACCCTCCGGCATCACCGAGATCAACAACGGCCCGCAGCTCGCGCGCGGCGACGTCGCCTCAGTCGACCTGCGCGGGATCGGCTCCGGCAGCACACTGACGCTCCTGAACGGCCGCCGGATGGCTCCCCACCCGATCTCGATGGCGGAAAACGGTGTGCCCTCGCTCGCCGTGAACATCAATACCATCCCCCGCGCGATGGTCGACCGCGTGGAAATCCTCCGCGACGGCGCCTCGGCCATCTACGGCTCCGATGCGGCGGCCGGCGTGATCAACAATCTTGTATCCCGCTCTTTCGTCGGCCGCGGCCTGACGCTGAAGGGTTCGGCCACGCAGCACGGCGGCGCCAACGAATTCAATGCGACGATCTACGACGCATTCAAACGCGGGAAGACGCACATCTCCGTCTCGCTCGACTATTTTCACCGCGACGCGCTCTCCGCGCACGACCGCGACTGGGCCAAGAATGCGGATCTACGGGTAAACCGCGCCCTGCCCGCCCCGTGGAACGGCCTGCCGCTCACCGACCCTTCGACCGGCGCGGTGATCGCACGCGACAACGATTTCAGAAACACGAACGCCGTTAACCAGTGGGGCCAGTGGCAGCGAGGCACCATCCAGCCGAATTTCCTGACCTTCACCGGCGCGCGCCCCACGGGCAACGTCGGTATCACGACGAGCACCACGCCGCCGGCCGGCGTGGCGACGATGGCCGCGGATGGCATGTTCTATCTCATCCCGACAGCGGATGGCGGCGTGAATTTCAAGCAGACGGCGCCCTCGGCCAACATCGACAACGCCGAGGTGGCGACCTTCTCCAACTGGAACAAGTGGAAGATGCTCGTGCCGGCAACGGACCGCGTGCAGTTCGCGGCCTTTGTCGATCATCCGATCAACGAGCGTCTGAGCGCCTTCGGCGATCTCACGTATTACCGCGCCTACAGCCGCACGGGCCGCGAGCCGGTGAATTTTAAGAACACCGATGACCAGGGCATCTATTTGCCGGCGGCGAATCCCTACAATCCCTTCGGTGTGCGTTTCTACCACCCGACGGGCGCGCCGAATGCGGACGGCACGCCGCGCCTCACCGGCGCACCGGCCGATGTTTCGCTGTGGACGGGCATCTCGCCCGGTCAGAACACCGGTGGCGGTATCAAGCCGCGCGAGACGGAAGTTTACAGCCACGCGTGGCGCGTGCTCGGCGGTTTGCGCGGCAAGGTCGGCGAGAAGTGGGAGTGGGAGTCGGCGCTCGTCGCCTCGGGCGCGCAAACGCACGAATACGAACACTTCCAAGTCCGCGAGTCCTTCCTGCGCCGGGCGCTCGCCCGCACCGACGCGACGGCCTTCAACCCGTTTCCCGTCACCTTCAAGATTCTCAACAACCAGATCGTCGTGGACAAAGCGTTCGACAATCCGAACTCCGTTTTGGATGCGATCTATGACGACGAAGATCGTTTCGGCCGCACGAGTCTCTTCATGGGCGACTTCAAGGCAAACGGCCGCCTCGGGCGTTTCTTCACTGGCGGCGACATCGGCGTCGCGACGGGTGCCGAAGTGCGGTATGAAACTTACAAGGACGGACGCGCGAGCTACGTGGGCGTGAATCCGCCGGGCTCGGGCAGCGAGTTCCCGTATCTACGCGAAGGTGACAACGACTTCCTCGCCCTCAGCTCGAACATTCCGATCGACGCGGCGCAGACGATCTACGCGACGTATGCCGAGGTCGCACTGCCCTTCGTGACGCGCGAAAACCGGGTGCCGCTCGTCAACGCGCTCGAGCTCACAGTCGCCGGCCGCTTCGAACATTTCTCGATCCACGGCCAGACGACGAAGCCGAAAGCGAGCCTCGTGTGGAAACCCTCTCCGTTCATCAAGCTTCGCGGGTCGGTCGCCGAATCCTTCCGCGCGCCGAATCTCGTGCAGACAAACATTACCCCCCTGCGCCGCCAGATCGGCGCGGATGATCCGTATCGGTTCGAAGTCACGGCCCTGCCGTCCGACGGCACGGCCCAGCGCACGGTGTTCCGCCAGGGCAACCAGAACCTCCAACCCGAAGAAGCGAAGACGTGGGTCGCCGGCATGGTGGTCGAAGTGCCAAGGATCCGCGGTCTCTCGTTCTCCTTCGATTACTTCAAGTTGAACCAAAACAAAGTCATCGAGAACATCGGGGCGGCGGCCGCCATCGACCGCGACGAAATCATCCTCGATCTCGCCACCCAGGCGGAACTCGCGAAGGGCACCGCCATCGGCCAGGTCGACCTCGGCTCCGGCACGGCCGGCTACAAGGGCTCGAGCAAAGTAGTTCGCCTCCCGGTGACCGCGGCGGACCGCGCGGCGTTCGACGCCTACAATGCGCGGCAGACGAGCAACAACAGCCGTCGCGCCCCCGTCGGCGAAGTCGCGAGCGTGATCGATGACTACCTCAATTTGAGCGGTCGCGACATCCAGGGTTACGAATTCGGCGTGCAGTATCGCATGCCGAAGACGCGCCTCGGCCAGTTTGCCTTCAGCAGCGACGCGACGCACTACGTCCTCCGGCGCTCCAAGGCCGATGAGAACTCGCCGATCCTCGACGAACTCGAGCGCAACGGTCGCACCAAGTGGCGCGCGAACGCGTCGCTCACATGGCGGCAGGGTGGCGTCTCCGCCGGCTGGTTCTCGAGCTACTTCGGTTCGTTCGTCGACACCTCGGCGGCGACGACGGAGCAGATTTACCGGGTGCTCGGCTATCCGGACTACATTCGCAAGTTCGACGACAACGGCATCACGCGCTACCTGCTGCGCGTCGATCCCTCGATCAGCCACAACGCGTGGATCTCGTATCGTTTCGACAAAGGTGCGCACGCTTGGCTGCGCGGTGTGACGGTGCGCGGCGGCATCAATAATGTTTTGGACCGCGAACCGCACCTCGCCGACGAGCAATATGGCTATTTCTCCAGCACGATGAATCCCCGTGGTCGGCAGTTCACCATGGAGGTTTCGCGCAAGTTCTGAGCGGCCCCGCCCGCAACCGGCGGCCTGGCCTCCAGACCGCCTTCGAATAATTTCTTATGCAACGTGACTCTGCCTTAGCCCGGCTTCGCGCCGGTTCGGAAACATTTGATCTGCTCGTCGTCGGCGGCGGCGCGAGCGGTCTCGGTGCGGCGGTCGACGCCGCCGCCCGCGGTCACCGCGTGGCGCTCATCGAACAGGGGGACTTTGCGAAAGGCACCTCCAGCCGTTCGACCAAGCTCGTGCACGGCGGCGTGCGCTACCTCGGCCAAGGCAATGTCGCCCTCGTCAAATCCGCCCTGCGCGAGCGCGGGCTCTTGCTGCGCAACGCGCCGCACCTCGCCTATTCGACGGCGTTTGTGATTCCCAACTACTCGTGGTGGGGCGGCCCCTACTACGCCTTCGGCCTCACGCTGTATGATATGCTCGCCGGCCGCCTCTCGCTCGGCAGTTCCAAGTGGCTCTCGCGCGACGAAACCGTCGGTCACCTCCCCACGGTTGAAACCAAAGGTCTCGCCAGCGGTGTGCTCTACTACGACGGCCAGTTCGACGACGCGCGCCTCGCCGTAAATCTCGCGCAGACTGCCGTCGAGCGCGGTGCCGTGCTCGTGAATTACTGCGCTTGCGTCGGCCTCACCAAGAGCGCCGGCCAGGTCGATGGCGTGCTCGCCCGGGACGGAGAAACTGGCGCCGAATTCGCGATCAAGGCCCGCGCCGTGATCAACGCCACCGGCGTCTTCGTCGACGAATTGCGCCGCTTCGACGATGCCAAATCTTCGCCGATGGTCACCGTCAGCCAAGGAGTGCACCTCGTGTTGCCGAAGGAGTTTCTGCCCGGCACGAGCGCGCTGATGATTCCCAAGACCGCGGACGGCCGCGTGCTCTTCGCGATTCCGTGGCACGACAAACTCGTCGTCGGCACAACCGATACACCCAACGTCGCCGCCTCGCTGGAGCCGCGCGCCCTGCCCGCAGAAGTTGAGTTCATCCTCGACCACGCCCGGCAATACCTCACGCGCGATCCCTCTGAGAGCGATGTGTTGAGCGTCTTCGCCGGTCTCCGTCCGCTCGTGAAGCGCGGCGCCGGCGGCAACACCGCCGCCCTTTCGCGCGATCACACGATCGCCATTTCGCACAGCCGCCTGATCACGCTCACCGGCGGCAAATGGACGACTTACCGCAAGATGGCGGAAGACGTGATCGACCAGGCCGAGCGCGTCGCCGGGCTCTCCCACAAACCGAGTCCCACCGCCGCCCTCGCCATCCACGGTGCCGGCGGTGCGTTGCCGCCCACGAAGGCCCTGCAATTCTACGGCAGCGATGCCGCGTCGATCTCCACGCTCATGGCCGCAGATCCCGCGCTCGCCGCGCCGATTCACGCGTCGCTGGCGATCACGCCCGCCGAAGTCCTCTGGCACGCCCGCCAAGAGATGGCGCGCACCGTCGAAGACGTGCTCGCCCGCCGCACCCGCTCGCTCGTGCTCGATGCGCAAGCCTCGATCGAAGCCGCTCCCGCCGTGGCCGCGCTGCTCGCCCGCGAGCTCAACCGCGATGCCGCCTGGACCGCGCAACAGGTGCGCTCTTTCACCGACCTCGCACGCGGCTGGCTGTTGCGCGCGCCGAAAGGCCCCGCCACGCCCGCTCGCTCGCCCGCCGTCGCGCAGGTTGCGTAGCGCGGGCACCCGGCCTTAGCTCCGCGCTCCGAACTCCTCTCCCCTGTGTTATCCCTTCTCAAGCCCGCCCCGGCCATCCCACCGCTTCCCGCCGACCGTATCGACCCCGAGTATCGCCGCCTGCGCATCCAGGTATTCGCCGGGATTTTCCTGGGCTACGCGGCGTTTTATCTCGTGCGGAAGAACTTCGCACTGGCGATGCCGGACATCCTGAAGGAATACCCGCACTACTCGAAGGCCGCCCTCGGCTCCGCGATGACCGGGCTCTCGATCGCGTATGGAGTTTCCAAGTTCATCATGGGCTCCGTGTCGGATCGCAGCAATCCACGCTGGTTCATGACGCTCGGCCTGCTGCTCACCGCCGGTGTCACGTTTGCGTTCGGCACGATCCCCGCGATCTACGGCTCGCTCACCGCCATCATCGTGCTGCAGACGCTCAACGGCTGGTTCAACGGCATGGGCTGGCCGCCGTGCGGCAAGACGATGGTGCACTGGTGGAGCACCAAAGAACGCGGCGTGATCGTCTCGATCTGGAACGTCGCCCACAACGTCGGCGGCGGCCTCGTCGCGAAACTCGCCGCCATCGGCGTGCTGATGTTTCACGACTGGGGCGCGAAATTCTACGCGCCCGCCGTCGTCGCGGCCCTCGCCGCGATTCTGATCGCCTGGCTCCTGCGTGACACCCCGCAGAGCTGTGGACTTCCGCCGATCGAAAAGCACCGCAACGACTATCCCGCCGACTACTCCGCGGCTCACGAACAGACCCTGTCGTTTAAGGAAATTTTCTTCGGCTACGTGCTGAACAACAAATTTCTCTGGGCCATCGCGGTCGCCAACGCCTTCGTCTACTTCGTCCGCTACGGCGTGGTCGATTGGATACCGACCTACTTGCAGACCTCGAAGGGCTTTTCGTTCCAGCAATCGAGCACCGCCTGGTTTGCCTTCGAGTTTGCCGGCATTCCCGGCACGATTTTGTGCGGCTGGATGTCGGACAAAATTTTTAAAGGCCGGCGCGCCCCGGCGACGATTCTGTTCATGGCGCTCACCCTGCTCGGCCTCGTCGTCTACGGTCTGAACCGCCACGGCCCGCTCTGGATCGACATGACGGCGCTCATCGCCATCGGCTTTTTTGTCTACGGACCAATCATGATCATCGGCCTCCACGCGCTCGACCTCGTGCCGAAAAAAGCCGCGGGCACCGCCGCCGGCTTCACCGGATTTTTCGGCTACGTGTTTGGCTCCGCGATCGCCGGCACCGGCGTCGGTTGGATCGCCGACCACTGGGGCTGGGGCGGCGTCTTCGGCACCATGATCGTCTGCTGCCTCCTCACGATGGTGTTCAGCGCGATGACCCTCGGCAGCCGCACGAACAGCAGCTCAATTTCCCCATGAAACCACTCCTGATCGCCACGACGCTCGCCCTCGCCTCGGCCCTCAACCTCTGCGCCGAAGCCGCCCGTCCCCTCGTCATCGCGCACCGCGGCGCGAGCGGCTACTTGCCCGAGCACACGCTCGAAGCCAAAGCCCTGGCCCATGGTCTCGGTGCCGACTACATCGAGCAGGATCTCGTGCTCACTAAGGACGATGTGCCGGTGGTCCTCCACGACATCTACCTCGATACCGTCACGGATGTCGCGAAACGTTTCCCCGACCGCAAACGCGCCGACAGCCGCTACTACGCAATCGATCTCACGCTCGCCGAGTTGAAACAACTGCGCGTCTCAGAGCGCTTCAATGCCAAGACCGGCAAGCCCGTGTTCGCGAAACGTTTCCCCGCCGGCCTGTCCGAATTCCGCATTTCCACCCTCGAAGAAGAACTCCAGCTCCTCCAAGGCCTCAACCGCAGCACCGGCCGCAACGTCGGCATCTACCCCGAGCTCAAACAGCCCAAGTGGCACCGCGAACAAGGCCACGATATCAGCCGCATCGTCCTCCCGATTCTCACCCGCTACGGCTACGCGACGAAACAAGACGCCTGTTTTCTCCAGTGCTTCGAGTTCACCGAAGTGAAACGTCTCCGCGGCGAACTCGGTTGGAAAGGTCGCATCGTCGTTCTGCTCAACGCCCGCGGTAAAGAGGCCGACGGCGTCGATCACGACGCGCTGTGCACGCCCGAAGGCATCAAACAAATCGCCCAAGTCGCCGACGGCATCGGCCCCGCGATCGGCCGCATCGTCACGTGGCCGACCGGCCCCGAGGCGAAGTTTTCCCCGCTCGTGAAACTCGCCCACGCCGCCGGTCTCGTCGTGCATCCCTACACGATCCGCATCGACGAACTGCCGAAAAATTGCCCCTCGTCCGAAGCCCTGCACACCGCCCTCTTCCGCACGGAAAAAGCCGACGGCGTCTTCACCGATTTCACCGACGTCACGCTGCGTTGGCTGAAGCCGTAGGGTTTCTCGATCGCGCGATCCCGACCGATCTAACGCGCTCCGCTATCGAGCCACTCCTTCGCCGACGAGAGATCCAACGACGTGAACTGGTGGCTCGCGGGGATGAGCTTTACCGCGACCTCGGCCCCGCCGGCCCGCAGCAAGTCCGCGACGCGCGGCGGATGGTCGAGCGGCACGAGCGGGTCGACATTGCCGTTGAGCAACAGCGCACGTTTGCCCGCCAACGAGCCCGGCGCAGCAGCTTGGTCGAGGACGACCATGCCCCGCAGGAGCACCGCCTGCGCGAGCACCTCCGGACGCAGGAGCATCATCGCGGTGGCGATGTTCGCCCCGTTTGAAAACCCCACGGCCGTGAGCCGGCCGAACTCGAAACCATAGCGTTTCCCCGCCGCCGCGACGAAATCCGCGAGCGCGTGCGTGCGCCGCGCGATCTCCGCCGGATCAAATACCCCTTCCGCCAATCGCGCGAAAAATCGCGCCGCACCGTTTTCGTTCACCGGCCCGCGCGGGCTGAGCAATGACGAACCTGGCGACAACGCGCGCCCGAGCCGCAGCAAATCGTGCTCCGAACCACCGGTGCCGTGCAGCAGGAGCAAGGGCGGCGCGACAGGATTGGTTCCGGGTTCGAAGAGGTGCTGAAAGGCCAAAGGCATATCAGCGTGAATGACGCCGCCCGCGGCGATAGGATGCGCACTCTGCGCGATCACCCGCTCCAACACCCATCCGCGCCACCACCGCCGCGCTCCGCTCAAACCGCGTCGATTTTATTGATACGCGTGAGATGCCGCCCGCCTTCAAACTCGGTCGCGAGCCACACTTTCACGAGGTGCAGCGCCTCCGCTTCGGTGACCGTGCGCTGCCCCAGGGAGATGACGTTCGCATCGTTGTGCGAGCGGTTCCAGATCGCGACTTGCTCGCTCCAGACGACGCCGCAGCGGATGCCTTTCACGCGATTGGCCACGATGGCTTCACCGTTGCCGGAGCCGCCCAATACGATCCCGCGCTCAAACTCACCGCGCGCCACCGCCTCGGCCACCGGCCGGATGAAGTCGGGATAGTCGCAACTCGCATCGGAATACGTGCCGAAATCGCGGACGACGTGCCCTTCGGCGAGCAACATGGCCTTGAGGGCCTCCTTGTAGGTAAAACCGGCGTGGTCTGAACCGATGGCGATAGTGAAATTTTTCATGGGCGCGGGCGGCGAGTGAGGAAGGCCGGCCGGTGTGTGCCAATCAAAATTCCTGTCCACCTACCGCGCCCCATCCGCGGGCGCGCGTCACGTTTCAAACACCCGCCAGACCGCCGCCGCATCCGTGAGATCGGGCAACAGCGCGTCCGGACGATGCGCCGCCAGTGCCGCCGGCGAATGCCCGCCCGTCGCGACCGCGAGCACGCGTGCGCCGATGGCCCGCGCGCAGGCAATATCATGCGCCGTGTCGCCGATGATCCACACCCGCTCGACGGCGAAATCCGCCCCGCAATGTTCGCGCGCCCGCCGCAGCGCGTGCGGCCCGAGCTCGTCGCGGATCTCGCTGTCGTCGCCAAACGCCCCGAAAGCGAAAAAGTCCCACAGCCCGTGGTGCGCGAGCTTCGTCTGCGCGCCGCGCCGCACGTTGCCGGTGAGCACGCCTTGCGCGACGTCACGGCGCGCCGCCGCGGCCGCGAGCACCGCGTGCACGCCGGCGAGCACGCGCGCGTGCGGATTGGCGAGTTCGCCCGGTAGCTCCGCCAAGTAGGCGTCGAGACACCGCGCGAAATTTTCCTCCGTCGCCGGCACCGCGAATTTCTTAAAAATCTGGCGCAAGATCCAGCGGTCGGTGCGGCCCGCGAAATCGATATCGTCGAGCGCGCCGTCGATGCCGAACGCATGCCGCAGTGCGGTGCGCAGCGCCCGGGCGCCCGCACCGCCGGAGTTCAGCAGCGTGCCGTCGATGTCCCAAAGGAGAAGTGTGGTCGGTGGCAAAGCGCGCGGACGCTCGGCGGGGCCCGAATCGGTGGCGAATCTTTTTCTTCCGCCCGCCGGCCCGCTTGCGTTGCCCCGCCCGTCCTGTTTCCTCGGTTCAATGCCGGTTTGGCTCATCGAAAACTCCGACTACCTCCTCTTCTCCGCGATCGGCGTCGCGGTGTTCGTCGGGCTGGAGCTTTGGTTGCGCCGACGTCCTCAGCCCGGAAATCTCCCGCGCTGGGTGTGGCCGGGCGTCCTCGCCCTGTTGATCAGCGGCTGGTTTTTGGTCGCCGATGCCGGCGAAGCCGAGGGCCGCCGCATCCGCAGTTTTCTTCAGGGCGTGGCGCCCACTTACGCGCAAGAAATTGCCCGCCTCGGCCACGCCCGCGTCACGTTGACCACTGCGGCCGACGACCCGGGTTACCTCGGTATGATCGACGCCTTGATTCGCTGGAAAAACGTCAATCCCACCGTCGCCGACATCTACACCTACCGACTGGTCGACGGAAAAATCCGGCTCATCGTCGACGCCGAGACCGACTACAACCGCGACGGGAAAATATTGGGCGACCGCGAACAGCGCGTGCCCATCGGTCGCGAATATCCGTCCGCCGACGAGGCCATGCTCGAAGCCCTGCATGGCCAACCGACCTTCACCTCCGACCCCGTGCGCGACGAGTGGGGCGTCTGGGTCAGCGCCCAAGTGCCGTTGCGCGATGCCACCGGTCGCGTCGAGGCCGCCCTCGGCGTCGACTACCCGGCCGCCGCCTGGCTCGAGGCCATCGCGCTCGGCCGCCAGCGCATGGCGTGGCTGCTCTCGATCCCGCTGTTGATTTTGGGATTTGCCGCCGCGATTTCCGGCGCCCTGCGCGCCGAGCTCGCCGCCCGCCGCGCGGTCGAGCTGCGCCTGCTCGAGAGCGAGGCGCGCCTGCGCACCGCGATCGACCATCTCCCCTGCGATCTGTGGATGATGGACCGCTCGCTCCGCTACACCGTTTTGAACGCCGCCTCGCGCGAGCACTGGGGCGACAATACCGGCCGCGGCCTCCACGATCTCAAGATCGCCCAGACCACGCGCACCGAGTGGGCCGATGTGAACCGCCGGGCCTTCGCCGGCGAAGTCGTGGCGCAAGAGGTCGCTTACGAGCTGCGCGGCCGCCTCCACCACTTCTCCAGCGTCGTCGCGCCCGTGCGCGTCGAGGGCAATATCGTCGCCGTGCTCGGCGTGAATTTCGACATCACCGGGCGCGTCGAGGCCGAAGCCGCGCTGCGCAAATCCGAGGAGAAGCTCGCGCTCCATGTGCGCCAGACGCCCCTCGCCGTCATCGAGTGGAATCTTGCTTTTCAGGTCACCGCGTGGAATCCCGCTGCAGAGCGTATCTTCGGCTACACTGCCGCCGAAGCCATCGGCCGCCACGCCGTCGGCCTCGTCTGGGCCGAACGCACCCGGACCCAAGTCGAGCGCGTCTGGTCCGCGCTCCTCACGCACCAAGGCGGCACCCGCAGCGCCACCGAAAACGTCACCCAAGGTGGCCGCACGATTCACTGCGAATGGTATAACGCCCCGCTTGTCGATGCCTCCGGCGCCGTCATCGCCATCGCGTCCACCGTGCAGGATGTCACCGACCGCGATGCCCTGGAGAAACAACTCCGCCGCGCGCAAACCATGGAATCGATCGGGCAACTCGCCGGCGGCGTCGCCCACGAGTTCAACAATCTCCTCACGCCGATGCTCGTGCAGACCGATCTGATTGCGTTTCACTACGCGCAGGATGTGAAGCTGCAGGCGTTTCTCCGCCCCGTGCAAGAGGCGATCCAGCAGGCCGCGCTGCTGAATCAACGCGTGCTCGCCGTCGGTCGCCGCGCCACCGAGCAGCGCGAATGGCAACCGCTCGGCCCGATGGTGGAAAACGCCCTCGCCCTCGTGCGCCCGTCCCTCGACCGCCGCATCGAGCTCTCCGTCCACCTCGAACCGGGCCTCCCGCCCCTCCTGTTGGAACGCTCGAACATCGTGCAGATCGTGATGAATCTCGTGCTCAACGCGCGCGATACGCTCCTCGAAAAAATCGCCCACGGCTCGCCCCTCGGCTGGGTCCCCCGGCTCGCGATCGCCACCGGCACCGCCTCCACCGCCGACCGCCGCACCGGCGCGTCGTCCCCACCGTTCACTGTGCCGTGCCAATACCTCACCGTGACCGACAACGGCCTCGGCATCCCCGACGATTTGCGCGGCCGCGTGTTCGAGCCGTTTTTCACCACCAAGGAGCCCGGCCGGGGCACCGGCCTCGGCCTCGCCGTCGTGTGGAATGTCGTGCACAGCCTCGGCGGCTCGATCGAATTCGCCCGCGGTCCGCACGGCGAAGGCACCGCGTTCACCGTGATGTTTCCGCTGCCCGAAACGCCGTCGGCCCTGGTCGTCGAATCGCCCCCCGCGCCCGTCACTCCCGGGGCGTCACTCGGCAGCCCCGCCGCCCGCCCGCTGCGCATCCTCCTCGCCGAGGACAACCCGCTCGTCACCGAGACGTTCATCGCCCTGCTCGGCGCCGCGGGACACACCGTGACCGCCACGCAGGACGGCGCCGAGGCGTGGGAGTATTTCCAGAAGCGTGGCGCCGCCGAATTCGATCTCGTGCTGGCCGATGCCAACATGCCGCGCCTCAACGGCCCCGAGCTCGTCCAGCGCCTCCGCTCTGCCGGATTCGCCGGCCGCATCGTCGTCGTGAGCGGCTACCTCGCCGCCGACAACCTCGCCGAACTCATCCAACTCGGCGCCGACGCCGTCCTGCGCAAACCGTTCACGCCCGCGAAACTCCTCGCCGCGCTCGCCGGCTGAGCCCGCGCCGCACTTTTCAAGTGACGCGCCCTCCCGCGGCGCTACTTTCCCGCGCATGTCTTCCACCGCACCGCGTGCCGACGGCCGCAAACCCGACCAACTGCGCGCGATCTCCTTCGAGGCCAACATCGCCCCCCACGCCACCGGCTCTGTGCTCGTCTCGTTCGGGCTCACGCGCGTCATCTGCGCCGCGACCATCGAGCCGAATGTCCCAACGTGGATGAAGCAGCAGCGCGTGCCCGGCGGCTGGCTCACCGCCGAGTATTCGATGCTCCCCTACTCCACGCTCGACCGGAAGCCGCGCGAGATTTCCAAGGGCAAGGCCGACGGCCGCAACATCGAGATCCAGCGCCTCATCGGCCGCTCGCTCCGCGCCGTGATCGACCTCAACAAGCTCGGGCAAAACACCCTCTGGCTCGACTGCGATGTCCTCCAGGCCGACGGCGGCACACGCACCGCCTCGATCACCGGCGCCTACCTGGCCGCCCGTCTCGCGATCCAAAAACTCCTCGACGCCAAAAAAATCCCCGAGAATCCCCTCGTCGATTCCGTCGCCGCCATCAGCGCCGGCGTCTACAAAGGCCAGACGCTTCTCGATCTGAACTACGTCGAAGACAAAGACGCCGAGGTCGACGCCAACATCGTCATGACCGGCCGCGGCCAGTTCGTCGAAGTCCAGAGTAGCGGCGAAGAATCTACCTTCACTGGTGACCAACTCCAGTCCCTCCTCGCCGTCTCGCAAAAAGGCCTGAAGGAACTCGCCGCGATGCAGGCCAGTTTCCTCATGAAGCAGCTCCTCGGCGGCTGATTCCTGTTCGCGTTCAAGATGAACCAATGACGGCTCTTTTGTAGGAGCCTACTTGCAGGCGATTCAGGATGTAAAAATCGCCTGCAAGCAGTCTCCTACCATCGAACCAGTTAAGCCCATCGCGAAAGCGAATCGACCTGAGCCGCCCCCGCTTCCTTTTTTCACCCCTCAGTCTGCCGACTTTCCATGAAAGCCTTCCTTACGCCTGTCCTGTTCAGTCTCGCCACCTTCGCCGCCGCCGTCACCGCACCGGCCGCTGACGACGCGCGCGCGTGGATCACCGCGAGCAACGCCCACGCGCAAGTCCTCGTCGACACCCTCGCCAAGACCAGCCCCGAGATGGCCGGTCGCCTCGGTGTGCCGGGCTACGATGAGCAGATCGCCGATTTTACCGCCGGCGCCAACGACCGCACCCGCGCGCTCCTCACCGCATCCCGCGCCGAACTCGCCAAGCGCCTCACCGTCGAGACCGACCCGCTCGTCCGCCAGGACCTCGCCATCCTCGTCAAATCCGCCGACGACCAACTCGCCTCCGCCGCGCTCGCGGAAAGCCTCACGCTCCCCTACGGCGATCTCCCGCAGCTCGTGTTCTTCGGCGAGTTCAGCCTGCTCGACGATCAGATCGACGCCGCCCGCCGCCCCGCCGCGCTCGTCCGCCTGCGCCGCTACACCGGCCTCGCGCCCGACACCCGCCCGATCACCGAGCTCGCCAAAGAGCGCTACCGCGAAAAGGCCGCCGATCCCGCCTTGCTCGCCCCTTTCAAAGGCCAGGTCGAGACGCACGCTGCCGCCATGCCCCGCTACGCCGCCGGCATCCGCAAACTCTACGAAAAATTCGGCATCGATAAACTCACCGGCGCCCCCGAGGCCCTTGCCGCCCTCGACGCCCAGTTCAAAGACTACGGCGCCTGGCTCCGCACCACCGTGCTCCCCTCGGCCCGCGCCGATTTCCGCCTCCCGCCCGCGCTCTACGCCGACAATCTCAAAAACATCGGCCTCGATGTCCCGCCCCGCGACCTGATCGCCAAAGCCCAGCTCGCCTACGCCGAGATTCGCAATGAGATGCTCGTCCTCGCGCCCCTCGTCGCGAAAGAGCGCGGCTTCGCCGACTCCGACTACCGCGCCGTCATCCGCGCGCTGAAAAAAGAGCAGATTGCCAAAGACCAGGTCGAGCCGCTCTACCGCGAGATCATCGGCAAAATCGAGGAGATCATCCGCCGCGAAAAAATCCTCACGCTCCCCGGCCGCCCCATGCGCATGCGCCTCGCCTCCGAAGCCGAAAACGCCGCCCAGCCCGCCCCTCACTACCAGCCGCCGCCGCTCGTCGGCGCCAAGGGCGAGCAAGGCGTCTTCGTGCTCACCAGCGCGAGCGCCGACGCTTCCGGCAAAACCGCCGCCTTCGACGACTTTACCTACAAAGCCGGCGCCTGGACCCTCACCGCCCACGAAGGCCGCCCCGGCCACGACCTCCAGTTTGCCGCCATGGTCGAGCGCGGCGTTTCCCTCGCCCGCAGCCTCTTCGCCTTCAACAGCGTCAACGTCGAAGGCTGGGCGCTCTACGCCGAAGCCGAGACCAAACCCTACCTCCCGCTCGACGGTCAACTCATCGCGCTCCAGCACCGCCTCATGCGCGCCGCCCGCGCCTACCTCGATCCGATGCTCAACCTCGGCCTCCTCAGCCGCGAGCGCGCCTTCGAAATTCTCACCCGAGAAGTCTGCCTCTCCGAAGGCATGGCCACACAGGAAGTGGAACGCTACACCTTCCGCGCCCCCGGCCAAGCGACCGCCTACTTCTACGGCTACACCCGCCTCATGCAGCTCCGCACGGAAACCGAAATCGCCCTCGGCACCGCCTTCGACCGCCAAGCCTTCAACGATTTCGTGGTGAACCAAGGCATGCTCCCGCCCGACCTACTCGCCGCCGCCGTGCGCGAGCAGTTCGTCCCGGCGCAGCGAAAAAAATAAGCGCACACCCGAGTTGGAGCGCGTTGTCCCCAACGCGCTTTCGCCGTCGCCCCTCGCTCCGTCTGCACGGCCCAGGCACGCAGCGTCCGACCAAACAGCTCAGTCGCCGTCGCCACCGCACCCGGTAGCCGCGTCGGTTACGACGCGGACGCAGCTCGCCCCATGATCCCGTGCCGCACCCTCCAGTTTCCTACCGCCCGACGTCCATCACGGATCGGCGGTTTTTAACCGCCGAGTTCGGTCGACTCAAAAACTCTCCACGACCAAGGGCCCCACGAAACTGAGAATCACCAATCCCTGCGCAGCAGAGTTCACCCTTGAGCCCGATCCGGGTTCGGTTGTCTTTGATCGCAAGAAGAAAACGCACAGGTGACCTCGGCATGACCCGGAACAAAAATCTACCCTTCGAACTTAGCAGACCCTCGCCCCAGCGCCGCGCGCAAGAAACTGCGCTAAAACGCAGTGCAGGCGAACAACGCTGTTAGGCAAAAAATGAAGAATCGCGGCAAGATTTACGTCCAGCGCGGCGAAGCGCGTTGGCGAATGCTCGACGATGAGCCGGAAGGCGAAGTGACCGGTGGCGAGTTCGAAGGCTTCTTTCGCGAGCTCGATAGCTTTCTTGAGGGCTATTTTTACGCGTTGGGCCTTTCGGAAATGCCGGCATACGCTCAAGGCAATTTCTTCGGCGAGCGGACCGAAGCGATTCATTTTTACGAGCGCAGTAGCCTCACTCCTGCTTTTGTCCGAGCGCTCCAACGATGGCTCTCAGCGGAGCGGCGCCAACCTTGGCGGTTACTCATTGTCGGCACCCGGTTGGAGGAGAATTACATTGTGGTGTATCACGACACCGTCGTCACGGCGCCGAAAGTGCGCTCATTGGAAGCTGCGATCGCCGAAAATGCCTAATAAGTAGGAATGAGATGGCGGGAGTATAATACCCGCCTTATGAAAACCAAAACACTGACCGTCGGACTGGATCTGGGAGACCGTCGGCACACCGCGTGTGTGCTGGATAAAGCGGACGACATCGTCGCCGAAGTCCAAGAAAAAAGGCTGGTTTAAACAATTGTAGTTAACCCTGACAAATCACCGGTCCCGTCGCCTCACCAAACGTCATTCCGATTCGCCACGCGCCCGATCTCCTCGCCGCCGCCGTCCGCGAACAGTTCGTCCCCGCCCAGCGCAAAAAATAAGCCCGTCCCCGAGGTGGAGCGCGTTGACCCCAACGCGCCTTTTCCCGCCATCGCTCCCTGGCTCCGCTCACCGCCCAGCCTTTCCCCACGCCACCCACCGCACCCCGGTAGCCGCGTCGGTTACGACGCGGACGCCACTCGCCCCATCATCCCGCCCGCGCCCTCCAGTTTCTCACCATCCTACATCCATCGCGGAGCGGTGGTTTCTAACCGCCGATTTTGGGAGCCCCGCAAGGTTCACCCTTGAGCCCGCACCGCATCGCGTTGTCGTCGCTCAAAAGCCGCCGGCGCCCTCGGCAATACACGCCCCACCCCCCCCTCCAGATGACCAACTCCTTACCCCACCGAAGCGGGCAAAATTCTGCGATAAAACGCAGTGCAGCCGAATAACACTGTTCGGCAAAGATCATGAACTTCCGTCTGATTCAGGCCGAGGACCTTTCGGAGATCATCGAAGTTCGGTCGTTGACTCGCGAAAACGCATTTTCCCGCGCCGCGCTTCGAAATCTGGGCATCACGGAGGAATCAACAGCGGAGCTACTCCGCACGACTCACCGCGGGTGGCTCTGCGAAGAAGAAGGAAGTATTGTCGGCTTTGCGATTGGTGACGGGAAGACTGGCGAGCTTTGGGTCATAGCCGTCTTGCCGGAGTTCGAAGGACGAGGCGTCGGTATGCAGTTGATCGATTCGGTTGAAGGATGGCTTTGGTCCCTGGGGTGGCAGGAGCTTTGGCTTTGGACATCTCCTGATCGACAGAAGCGAGCGTTCACCTTCTATCTGAAGCACGGCTGGACCGTCTCCGAATTGAAAGACGGCATGCTATTCATGAAGAAGAAGAGGCCGAATCGGGTAGCCGGAGGTAATTAGCCTCCGGCCCCCACACCACCGGACACGCAGATCCGCATGCGGCGGTTCCGTCGTATTTAACCCTCCTCGGCCGGCACCGGAGCTTTCGGCTCGGGCATCGAGAAAGCCAAACGGGAAGGGAAAGCAAAACAGGGTCAGCTTTGGGGTTTGGGTTGACCTCAAGCACCCAAGACGAGGTCAGGTCGAAACATCTGTAGTCACTCCCGGAAAACCACTGGACGCATCGCCACACACCGCCCCGGACCCAAACTCGGCTACTCCACCGGCCTCACCGACCATTGTTCCGATTCAGCGCGCCCGGCTTTGTCGGTGTCCATAGTAACGTCGCCCCCTCCGCTCCGCGCCACCGCTCCGTCATCCCGACTTCACGCAAAATTCATCGCCACCGCATACTCGCTTCACCGGACTGTGCCATTCTCGCCGCCCATCGATTGCACCATGAAAAAAATCTCAGCCTTGTTCTTCCAGGCCGCGACCGTGCTCATCGGCCTCGGCATTCTCGCCTTCTTGCTTGGCGAACCTCACCTCGAAGGCCGCAACGCCCACGCCACGATCTTCGAGATCTACTTCCATGATCCGTTTTTGGCCTACGTGTATGCGGGCTCTGTGCCGTTCTTCGTGGCGCTCTATCGGGCCTTCGGGCTGTTCGGGCACGTCCGGCAGACGGGGACGTTCTCGCAGGTAAGCGTCGAGGCGTTGCGCGCGATCAAGCGGTGCGCCTTCACGCTCCTCGGTTTCGTGGCGGGCGGCATCGTCATCGTCCTTATTTTTGGCGACCACGAAGACCGGCCGGCGGGGCTATTCATGGGTATGCTTGCCGCCCTTGCGTCGGGCATCATCGCTACCGGGGCGGCGCTGTTCGCACGGAATGTGGAAAACGCCTTGAGACGATCCGGGACCGGTCGGGGCTGAGCCGGCGACGCTACGAGCCGGCAAAACGGCATCTAGAATTCGCCGGAACTCCTGTGAACAGCCCGGGCTTCGCCCTCGCGCGCTGGCCCGTTCGCCGTCTCCACCCGCGTCGCCAGCCCGATCGCGCGGCCGGCCGGCGGTGCGGCACGCGACCCTCGACTTTACTTGTCCCCGGGCAGAGTGCGCGTGAAAACCTCCGCCGCGTCTTCGCTCCGGAAACCCACCACCATGTCGCTCCCCTCCCAGCCCTTGCGTCCGGACAGCCTCCCGTCCGTGACGACCCGCAAAACGTTTATCGGCGCCCTCGTCGCGGCGCTCGCCGTTTCCGCCGGCGGCGGGCGGACTTCCGCCGCGGCGTCGGCCGGCCGGCGCAAAACCGTGCTGCTCCATTCCGCGTGGGACACGATCAACATCGGCGACATCGGCCATACGCCGGGCACGCTGCGCATCATCGAGCAGTATCTGCCCGAGGTGCACGTCATCTTATGGGCGTCGAAGATCGATGAGCGCGTCCGCGCGATGATTCTCCGGCGGTTCCCCAAAGTGGAGATCGTGCAGGGTTCGCTCGCGGGAAAAGAGCCGGCCGATGACCGGTTGCGGGCCGCCATCGACCGCTGCGATCTTTTCATCCGCAATTCCGGCATGGGCCAGGACACGGCGTTCATGAGTTATTGTCGCGCCCGCGGAAAACCTTACGGCCTCTACGGCCAGTCATATTTTGCGAGCATGGTGGAGGGCAAAGGCGCGGAAGAACACATCGCGTTGCTCAACGCCGCGGCCTTCATCTACACGCGGGAGACCAAAACCCTCGCAATCCTCCGGGCCGCCGGCGTGAAGCCCCCTGTGCTCGAGTTTGCCCCCGACGGCTGCTTCGGCATCGACGTGCGCGACGAAGCGCGCGGCCTCGCGTTCCTGCGCCGCACGGGACTCGCGGACCGGAAATTTATCACCGTCGAACTGCGCACCAACACGCCGAAATTTCCCGGCGTCGACGACACCCGCACGCCGAAACTCAATCCGCTGCACCCGACGCCCGCGCAAGTCGCCGACGACGAGCGCCGCGCCGGCGTCTATCGCACGCTCATGGCCGAGTGGATCCGCCGGACCGGCCACAAGGTGTTGATCGCGCCGGAAACCATCAAGGAACTCGGCCACAACCGCCGGCTCCTGTTCGACCCGCTGCCCGCCGACCTGAAGCCCCACGTCGTGAACTGCGACGAGTTCTGGAACGCCGATGAAGCCGCCTCCGTGTTTGCGCGAGCGCACACCGTCGTCTGTCACGAACCGCATTCGCCGATCATCGGCCTCGCGAACGGCACTCCGATCGTGCACATCTACTCCGCCTTTCACGGCTCGAAATTCTGGATGTTCGACGACCTCGGGCTCGGCGACTGGCTGCTCGAGTTTGACTCCACGCCGGTGGAGAAGCTCATCGCCACGGTGATGGGCATCCACACGGACTATCCGGCCGCACAGGCGAAGGTGGCCAAAGCGATGCGCTTCGTGCACGAGCGGCAGAAGCAGACGATGCTCGCGGCGAAGCAAACGCTGGCGGTGGCCGAGTAGAGGCGTGAAACGCACGCCCCGTGAGCGTTTCGTCCAGAGAAGCGAGGCGCAGACGCGAAAGCCGAACGGCCTCCGCCACCGGAGGAGACGTTTCTTTCGAAGTCGGCTGAGCTACGCCGGCCGCCCTACTCCTCGTCTTCCTCGATCTCCGGCGGCTTGATGGCGGTGAGCAGGCGGTCGAGTTCGGCTTGGGTCGGATTGCGGATGGAGCGCACCGTCAGGAGCGATTCGCCCGCCGGCAGCCGCACTTTCGTCTGCGCGTTGACCGCGAGGCCGATCGCGGCGGTCGCCAGCGGGGAATTGTGCGGCAGGCATTCGATACCCGATTCGGGATCGGTCGCGGTCTCGCCGTGCGTGGTCACGAGAAACGTGAAGCGATGTATTCGTTTTGTCGCCACGTCCTGTTTCTCGATCGTGGTCACATGCCCGAGGTGCAGTGTGTCGGTCGGCTTCGTGAGCCACGTGGCAGGATCGACTTCGATGAAGGTGTTGCGGGCTACGAAACGGTCGAGCGCCGTCATCTTGCGGTCCACGGCGCGGATCGCGTCTTTGGCCGCCTTGAAGCCGAAGTTCTCGCGCAGGTCGCCCTGGCTGTGCGCCTCGACTTTGTCTTTCACGAGGCCGACGCGCTTCACTTTTAGCGCCTCAAATTCCTCGGCGAGCACGCGATTGTAGCCTGGTCGGACGTAGATCGTGGTGGGCGCGGGCGGCGCGGGGCGGAAAATCTTTTTACGGTGCAGGGGCATGCGTAGTCGGGCCAACAAAGGGCGCGGCGCCCGAAAAGCAATCCGCCCGCGTGAGGCGCGCCCCCCCACCCCCTCGCCGCTACCGCGCAAACGTCCGCGCGAGCAGCTCCGCCAGTTCCGCCATCTCGATCGGTTTGCGGATGAGCCCGCGCAGCCCGAGCGCGCGGATTTTTTCGTCCGTCAGATCGCCCGCAAATCCGCTCGCCACGTAGACCGCGAGCTCGGGCCGGCGCGCCAGCAACCGCATGGCGAGCGCCACGCCGTTCATCCCCGGCATCTGAAAATCCGTGATGACGAGATCGAAATCACCCGGCGCCGCCTCGAACCGCGCGAGCGCCTCGTCCGGATGATTGCACGCCGTGACCACATAACCGAGCCGCGTCATCACCAACTGCAGGGAGCGCGCGACCATCTTCTCGTCGTCCACGAGGAGTATCCGCTGGCCCGCTCCGCGCGGCATGGCCTCGTTCGCCGGCCGCGCCGCAGGCTCCGGGGCGACGACCGCCGGGAAAAACACCTCGAACGTAGCGCCCTCGCCGGGCCGCGTCCGCACCACGATCGCACCCTGGTGGCTGCGCACCACGCTCTGCACCACGGCCAGACCGAGCCCGCTGCCTTCGCCCACGCTGCGGGTCGTGAAAAACGGCTCGAAAATTCGGGCGACCACCGCGGGCTCCATGCCGCAGCCCGTATCCTCGACCGTGAGACACACATGGGGGCCGGCTTTGAGTTCGACCAGGTCCGCCGCCTGCGCCGCGTCGAGCTCCCGCGCGCGGAGCTTCACCGTGAGCGTGCCGCCCTGCGCCTTCATCGCGCGGGAGGCATTGATGCCGAGGTTCATCACCACTTGGTGGATCTGGGTCGCCTCTGCGAGGACGAGCGGCGCCCGCGGATCGACATCGGATTTGATTTCCACCGCCGCCGGAATCGTCGCCCGCAGTAGCGACAGCGCTTCGCGCACCACGAGCGCGAGCTGCAACGGCTCCCGCGCCGCGCCTTCGGAACGGCTCAACAGGAGAATTTGCCGCACGAGTTCCTTCGCACGGTGGCCGCCTTTCAGCACCTCGCCCAAATAGGCGCGCACTTCGGGATGGCTCGGCGGACAGTCGCCCTGCGCCAGCGCCGTGTAGTTCAACATGCCCGCGAGGATATTGTTGAAATCGTGCGCCACGCCGCCGGCGAGCGTGCCGAGCGCCTCAAATTTCTGTTTCTGGAAAAGGCGCGTCTGCAGCTTCTCGCGCTCCGTCTCCGCGCGCCGCCGCTCGGTGATGTCGCGAAATACACTGAGCATCAGCGGGCATCCGGGATCGGTTTCGATGAAGCAACTCGACACTTCGAGCAGCACAACCCGGCCATCCCAGAGCGTCACCTGATGCTCGCGGCCCGCCGAGACATCGCGGGCGGCGAAGCGCTCGCGATAGCGGGTCAACACCCGTTCCCGATCCGCTTCGATATAGGCTTCCGCCAACGAGCGGCCTTCGCTCTCGCCCCGCGTTTTTCCGACCACGCGGCCAAACGCATCGTTCACCGCGATCACGTGCCCGCTGCCGTCGGTGAGCCGCATGCCGTCCGTCGCGCTCTCCCACACGAGCCGCAGGCGCTCCTCGCTCGCGCCGAGCGCATCGATCGTTTGGATGCGCACGAGCGCGCCCGCGCAGTGATCCGCCATCGCCTGCAAGGCCTCCAGATCGGCCGCCGTGTAAGCCTGCGGCCGGTAGCTCTGGATCGAAAACACGCCCACCACCCGCGCCCCCTCGCGCAGGGGCACGACCATCAGCGAGGCCGAGAGCCGCGCCGTATCCCCAAACCGCAACGCCCCCGGTTCGGGTGTAAACGGCTCCGCGCGCAGGATGAGTTCCCCGCCGCGATTGATCGCGCGCCGCATCCGCGGTGTCGGCGCGCGCTCCGGAGAACTGGGCGGCACCTCCGTCCGGCGCCCGCCGACCAGATCCATGTTGAGAATCGAGCGACACGAGTCCCGCCCCGCATCGTAGCGGTCCAGCGTCACCGCATCCCAGCCGAACAACTCGTCCGCCATCCCCGCGATGATCTGCCCCGCCGCGTGGTCTTCGTGAGAGGCATTCAGCAGCCGGCCCAGTTTCGCGAAGGCCGCCAGACGCAGCCTGATTCGGTAGCGCTCCGTGATGTCGCGGAAACTCCAGACGCGCCCCGCCGCCTCGCCGTCGACCAACATCGGCCGCGAGACCCGTTCGAACACGCGACCGTCCTTGAAATCCAACTGGTCGAAACTCTCCTCCCGCGGATGCCGGTAGAGATGCTCCACTTTTTCGATGAACCGCGCCGGCTCGCGCAACTGCTCGAGCACGAAGGCGAGCAACCGCTCGTCGTCGCCGCCGGCCAGTAATGCCGGCGGGATGCGCCACATGTCCGCAAACGGCCGGTTAAACGACTCGATCCGCCGGTCGGCGCCCACCGTCAAAATTCCGTCTGCCGTCGATTCCAACGTGGCCCGCAGCGATGCCACGGAATGCGCGATCATCTCCTCCGCGCGCTTGCGCGCCGTGATGTCGGTGATCGTGCCCGCCATGCGGATCGGTTTTCCCGCGGCATCCCACGCGACGACCTTGCCGCGATCGAGGAACCAACGGTAGTCGCCCGCCTTGGTTTTTAGACGCACCTCGCTCTGTTTGATGGCCGTGTGCCCCGCCAGATGATCCGCCACCGACTGGTCGACGAGGGCCGCGTCGTCCGGGTGCAAGCGTCCAAGGAAAGACTCGACCCGCGACGGCACTTCGCCCGGTGCGTAGCCGAGCAACCGCCCCCATTGCGGGCTGAAATACACCGCGCCGGTGAGCATATCCCAATCCCACAACCCGTCGTTCGTCGCCTCGAGCGCGAGGCTCAGCCGCTCCTCGCTCGCCCGCAGCGCCGCCTCTGCCTCGCGCCGCGTCGTGATATCCTGGAGCGAATTCAGACTGTAGATCTGCCCCGATATTTTCACGAGACTGCCGCTGTAGATCACCGTAAAAATCTCGCCGTTCTTGCGCCGCATGCGCGCTTCAAACGCCTCCACGTGCCCCTGCGCCCGCAGCTCGCGCAGGTATTGTTCCCGCACCGCCGGATCTTCCCATAGATTGAGCTCCACCGAGGTGCGACCGATTGCTTCGGCCCGGGAATAACCAAACGCCGTGATCCCCGCCGCGTTAAATTCCACCAACCGCCCCTCCGGCACCGACAACAACCCGATCATGATCGGGCTGCGCTCAAACACGGCCTGAAAGCGCTCGCTGCTCAGCCGCAACGCCGCCGCATCCTGTTGCCGCACCAGCGCGCTTGCGCAATGCGTCGCGAGCGAGTGCAGCATCTCAAGACTGGCCTGTTGATACGCGCGGTGCCGGTAGCTCTGGATCGAAACGATGCCGACAAACCGCAGGCCGATCCGGATCGGCACATACAACAGGGAAAGCGACCGCTGCGCGCTTCCGAAGAGCGGACCCGCGGCGTCACCCGCCGCCTCCGCCGATTCGCGCAAGATCATCTGCGGTCCTTCCGTCATTACGCGTCGCGCCGTCGGGGAAGGCTCCCACAAAGCCGACACGTTTGGGCCGACTTCCCGCAGTTCGCCGTCGATCGTGTCGAAATCGGCCACGTCGTCGAATTTCCCCTGCGGCTCGTTCCACAGGTGCAGCCACGCGCTGTCCCAACCGAGAAGTTTCTGCGCCGCTTCCAACACCCGGGCCGCCGCCGCCTTCGGAGTCTCGGCGTCCGCGAGCTCGCGGCCCAATTGCGCAAAGATCGCCGTGCGCCCCTGCTCGGCCAGGAGCGCCAGCTCCGCCAGCTTGCGCTCCGTCACATTGCGCACGCTATTGCGGATCTCGAGCAACTGGCCCGCCGCGTCGCGCACAAACACCGAGGTTTGCTCGGCCCAGATGACTTTCTCCGACGGCGCCGCCAGCCGAAAGTCGATCTTCCCGACCGCCGCGCCATCGCGCATCCAGCTTCCATACGCCGCGATCACCCGCGGGCGATCCTCCGGCGCCACCACGCGAAACACGGATTTTCCCAGCAGTTTCTCCGCCTTCGTCCCGGCGTAGGCCTCCACCGTCGGACTGCAATAGGTGAACAGACTGCGCGGACTCGCCACGAAGTAGCCCTGGTTGATATCCTCGATCAGATTGCGGAAAAGCCGTTCCGACTTCGCGAGCTCCACAGTGCGCGCCTCCAGCGCGGCCGTGCGCTCCGCGACCAGCCGCTCGAGATCGGCATTGAGCTGCCGCACTTGTTCCTCGGCGCGTTTGCGCGCCGTGATATCGGTGTTGGTGCCGATGATCCGGGCCGCCCGCCCGTGGGCATCCCGCGCCACCACGCGCCCGTGGCTCATGATCCAGATCCAACCTCCGTCCGCCGTCGCGACCCGTTGTTCGATGCGGTATTCGTCCGTCTCGCCAAAGACCGCCCGGCGCGTCTCGCGCATGATCGCCGCCCGATCGTCGGGATGCGCCACGGCGAGCAGCCGCCGCCAGGTCGTGACCGTCTCCGACGGAGGATAACCGCGCATCCGCGTCCAGATCGGATCGATCACGATCCGGTTCGCCGAGAGATCATCGTCCCAGATGCACGTGCTCGCTGCCCCAAGCGCCATTTCCAGCCGCTGCCGCACCGCCCGCAGCTCCGCATCGGCGGCTTTGACCGAGGAAATATCAACCACCACGCCGTCGCGCACCTGGGCTCCATCGGCCCGCACCTCCGTCAACCGGGAGCGAAACTGCGCCCACACCTCGCGCCCGTCCGTCCGCCGCACCCGCGCAGTGAGTTCCATGGCGCCGCCGCGCGCGACGGCCTCGGCCAAACTCCTCCGAAACATCTCCCGATCGTCCGGATGGATCACCGCAAACACCCGCGCCCCATCCGTCATGAATTCGTCCGCGGGCACTCCGATAAGCGCCTCCACATTCGGGCTCACATACAGACATTCGAAACGCCCGTCGCGATGCAGCACCGTGCGATAGACGCAGGTGCCCGTCAGGTTCGCGTTGATTGAGTCGAGGAGCTGGGCTCGCTCCACCGTAGGCCGACTGCCGTCCTCAACCTTGGCAGACACTATTTTTTCACGTCCGTGACGTTGGCTCCGAAGCTTCCGCTCTCCGCCGCCCGCACAAATCCCTCCGTCACCGTCTTCAATTCCTCCCAGCGGGCGCGGATTTTTTTCGCCTCATCCTTCGTGATCACACTGTCTGCCGAAGAAATCGCGATCGTGGCCAACATATCGGCAAACTCCTGCACGATGCCGTTGGTGAGCGGGATCAACGGCTGGTTCGGCGGCAGATTGTGCGGATTGCGGATGTAGAAGCCGTCGGCCTGCTCGCACACCCACTGCGCCACCCGCGCATCCTTCGTGATCCGGATCAACTGGCCCACGCGGTCGAGCGGACTGCCCGTGCCGCTCCCGCTGTCATCCTCGGGCAACTCGGCCCATTTATAGATCAACGACAGCGACAACCCCATGTCGGCGGCGATCTGCTTCGCGCTGGTTTTCTTCAGGACCTCCTTCATCACCTCATGCGATTCCATAGTGGCGGCAGCGTGCGCCGCGCGCTTATGCGGCGCAACATCGTAAGTAGTTTCCCTCCAGTGCACGCGTTCTGTGCCGATCAACTTTTTTTCGTGCGTCCCCCGCCTCTCCTCTGACTTACTGCCCTTTCCTCACTCTTTCCCAAATGAACATCCACGAGTATCAGGCCAAAGCACTTTTCGAAAAATTCGGCGTTCCCGTCCCCGCGGGCGCCGCTGCCAAATCCGCCGCCGAGTTCGACACCGCCCTCGCCGCCCTCCCCGAGGGCCCGACCATGGTGAAATCCCAGATCCACGCCGGCGGTCGCGGCAAAGGCACGTTCACCGACGGCTTCAAGGGCGGCGTGAAGTTCTGCAAGACCAAGGCCGACGCCAAGGAAATCGCCGGCAAGATGCTCAACAACACCCTCGTCACCCTCCAAACCGGCCCCGCCGGCCGCAAGGTCCAGACGATCTACTTCACCGTCGCGAGCGAGATTAAGAAGGAATACTACCTCGCCATCCTCCTCGACCGCGCCTCCTCGAAACCCGTCATCGTCGCCTCCACCGAGGGCGGTATGGACATCGAGAAAGTCGCCCACGACACCCCGGAAAAGATCTTCAAGGTCATCATCGATCCCGCCTACGGCATCGCCGATTTCCAAGTCCGCGAACTCATCTTCAAGCTCGGCTTCACCGGCGCCGAGGCGAAGAACGCCGGCAAGCTCATCCGCAATCTCTACAACTGCTATTGGGAAACCGATGCCGCGATGATCGAGGTCAATCCCCTCATCACCACGCCCACCGGCGACGTCCTCGCCCTCGACGGCAAAGTCTCCTTCGACGACAACGCCCTCTTCCGTCACCCCGAGATCGTCGCCCTCCGCGACCTGAACGAAGAAGACCCCAAGGAAATCGAAGCCTCGAAATATTCGCTCAGCTACATCGCCCTCGACGGCAACATCGCCTGCCTCGTGAACGGCGCCGGCCTCGCGATGAGCACGATGGACATCATCCAACACTTCGGCGGCACCCCCGCCAACTTCCTCGACGTCGGCGGCGGCGCGACGAAGGCCCAGGTCATCGCGGCCTTCAAGATCATCCTCGGCGACAAGAACGTGAAGGGTATCCTCGTTAACATCTTCGGCGGCATCATGGACTGCAACGTGATCGCCCAAGGCATCGTCGAAGCCGTCAAAGAAGTCGGCCTCACCCTCCCGCTCGTCGTCCGCCTCGAAGGCAACAACGTCGTCGCTGGCAAAGCCACGCTCGCCGCCTCCGGACTCGCCCTCGTCTCCGGCGACACCATGGCCGACGCCGCCCAGAAAATCGTCAAACTCGTGGCCTAAACGCTTGCGGCGCCGTGGCAGCAGGAAGTTTAGGTTGAAGAAACCACTCCCCGCCTCACTCGCCATCATCTCTTAAACTTAAACTCCCAACTTAAACTAACCGCGCCCCGCGCGGTTCTCCCATGGCCATTCTCATCACTCCCACCACGAAGATCCTCGTCCAAGGCATCACCGGCGATTTCGGCGGCCGTCACGCCAAACTCTCCCTCGACTACGGCACCGCCGTCGTCGCCGGCGTCACCCCCGGCAAGGGCGGCCAGTTCTTCGAACACGGCGCCCATAAAGTGCCGATCTTCAACTCCGTCGCCGACGCCGTGAAGGCCACCGGCGCCACCGTCTCCGCCGTCTTCGTGCCGCCGCCGTTCGCCGCCGACGCCATTCTCGAAGGCGTTGACGCCGGCCTCGACCTCGTCGTCGCGATCACCGAGGGCATTCCGATCAAAGACATGATCCGCGTGAAACGCGCCATGCAGGGCAAACCCACCCGCCTCATCGGACCGAATTGCCCCGGCCTCGTCTCGCCCGGTTCCGGCCCCGACTCTAAAGGCGGCTGCCGCATCGGCATCGCCCCCGGCTACATTAACAAGCAGGGCCACGTCGGCGTCGTCTCCCGCTCTGGCACGCTCACCTACGAGGCCGTCTTCCAACTCACCTCCAAAGGTATCGGCCAAAGCACGACCGTCGGCATCGGCGGCGACCCCGTCAACGGCACGAACCACCTCGACGTCATCAAGCTGTTCGCCGCCGACCCTGACACCCACGGCATCATCCTCATCGGTGAAATCGGTGGTAACGCCGAGGTCGAAGCCGCCCGCTGGCTCAAGGCCAACTGCACGAAACCCGTCGCCGGCTTCATCGCCGGAGCGACCGCTCCTGCGGGTCGCCGCATGGGCCACGCCGGAGCAATCGTCGGTGGCGCCGAAGACACCGCCGCCGCCAAGATCGCCGTCTTCAAAGAATGCGGCATCGAAGTCGCCGAAACTCCGTCTGACATGGCCGACGCCCTCCTCCGCTCCGCGAAGGCCAAAGGCGTAACGCTGAGCTAAGCATTCGCCGGTCGATTTCCCCTCTGCGCCGCCCGGCTCGCCGGTCGGCGCTTTTTTGCGCCCTCTCGCCGCACCTTCATTCGCGATCGCCGTCCGCTTTCTTGACGCATCCGCCTCGTTGTCGAGGATCGCCCGCGCGTGCCCCGGATTCTTGCAGTGTTACCCCTTCTCGTCGGCCTCGGCCTGTGCGGCTGCGCGACCGTCACCGCACCCCTGCCGCCGCCCGCGCCCGTCCCGTGGGCGCACGCCACCGGCGATCTCAAACCCGATCCGGCCGTCGTGTGGGGCCGGCTCGAAAACGGCCTGCGCTACGCGATTTTGCCTCACACCACGCCGCAGCAACGCGTGAGCGTCACACTCCTCGTGCAGGTAGGCTCGTATCACGAACGCGCACACGAGCTCGGCTACGCCCACTTCGTCGAGCACCTCGCGTTTCGCGACCTGCACGGCTTTCCCGACGAAGCCGTTTGGCGAAAACTGCAATCGCTGGGCGTCGGACCGCACGCCAATGCCAACGTCGGCCCCTTCGAGACCCGCTATTATTTCCCCGACCTGCCCACCGACGAACCGACCGCGCTCCCGACGGGCCTAAAAATTCTCCGGGCCATGGCCGACGGCGTAAACTTCCTGCCCGACTCCATCGAGCGGGAACGCGGCGTCGTGTTCAGCGAACAGCGTTCGCACGACGCGGCCATGGCCCGAGCCCGCGACGATCACTTGGAATTTCTCCCACCCCACGAGGCGCCGCCCCATTGGCTCGAACTGATCGCGCTTTTCGAAGGCTCGCAGCTCGCCGAACGCCCTCCGTTGGGTGAGGAGAAAACCCTCCGCGCCGCGACCGCGCGCCGCCTGCGCGCCTTCTATGAACGGTGGTATCGCGCCGACCGCATGATCGTGGTGGTCGCCGGCGATCTCTCCCCCGGACCGGTCGAGCAACAAATCCGCGACGCGTTTTCGTCCCTGGCGTTGCCAGCCCGCACGCCCGACGTGGCTCCGCTCCCACCACCGAAGAATCCCGGGACCTTGCACACGTTTTATCGTGACGCCGAGCCCGCCACGCAGATCTCGCTCGCAGTCGTGCGAGCCCACGAAGATCCGGACAACACCGCCACCCGTCACCGCTCGCTCGCCGGCCGTCTCGCCCTCGCCATGCTGGCGCGTCGCTTGGATCGCGCGGTGGAAGCAGGCACCGCGCCCTTCTTCGCATCCGAGGTCTTCCCGAGCCACTTCGTCCCCGGCCGCCAGCTCGTCCTGGTGCGAGCGCACACCCGCCCCGCCGATTGGGCCAAGGCCATGTCGGCCATCGACCTCGAAGTTCGCCGCATAAACGAGCTTGGTTTTTCTCCCGCCGAATTCGCCCTCGCCGCCCAGCGCGAGTCGCTGCGCACCGCGGTCGCCGCGCGCCAGTCCGGCGCCACTTCGTCGGCTCAACTCGCCGCGACGCTCGCGCTCTCGATCGCGCGCGGCGTGGTCTTCACAGGCGCGCAGGACGACCACACACTCACTGCGGCGCAACTCGCCACGCTGGATGAAAAACAATGCCACGCGGCGTTTCGCGAACTGCTCCTAACCGGCGAGTGGGCCATGACACTCCGCGGCCCCGCCGGCGACGACGCGTCAAAGGCCCGCTCCATCAATTTCAAGGAAAGCCGCACCGTCCCGCTCACGCCCTATGAGCCGCCGGCGCCCGCGACGCCGTTTCCTTTCACCGACTTCGGACCGACCGGTGAAGTGGTCCGCCGCGACCGTGCCACCGCCATGGATACCGAGCTCGTGCAGTTCGCGAACGGCGTGCGCCTGAACCTCAAGCGCACGCGTTTCGAGCCCGGCCACGCGCACGTCGAGCTGCGCTTGCACGGCGGACTTGGCGCGAATCCGCCGGACCTGCCCGGACTCGCGTGGCACTCGTTCGCCTGGTTTCTCGGCGGGCTCCAAGGGCTCTCACCCGAAGACCTCCAAAACGGCATCGCGGGAAAACTCGACCAGACTAGCTTCACCCTTTCGGCGACCGCCTTCGGGCTCAACTCCCGGCTCTATGCCGAAAATTTGCCGCTCATGTTTCAGATGGGCGCCGCCTATTTTGCGCGGCCAGCCTTCCGCGCCGAAGCCGCCCCGCGCGCGCACGCCCTCGCCCGCCAGCTCCTCGCACCCTACACCGGCACCGCCGACGGCGTCGCCTTGCAAACCCTTTGGCATCGGTTCGGCGGCGGTCATCCGGCCTACCGTCTGATCACGCTCGCTGAGTTGACGCAGCGCACACCTGCCGAACTGACCGCATGGTTCACGCCCCTGCTGGCGTCGGCCCCACTCGAGATTGGCATCGTCGGTGACTTCGATCCCGAGCAGGTGATCGCCGCTTGCGCCCGCACGTTCGGGGCACTGCCGCCGCGGGCCCTGACCTCGCCGACCAACGCGACTAGCACACCCGCCGTCCCGCCGTCCCGGTTCTCCGAGAAAATCACGTTTGCCGGCACCAAGGGCGTGGCCGTCGTCGCGTTGGCCTGGCCAGTCGCGGAGGCCTCCGCCTTTCCGGTCCGCTTCCGCGCGCAGCTCCTCAGCAAAATCCTACTTGAACGGATCAGCCGAAAACTGCGTTCCGAATTGGGCGAAACGTATTCGCCCAGTGCGTCCGTCGAAGGCGGCGACGGTCTCTCACCCGCCAGTGCGTTTCTGCGCTGCTCCATCGAAACCGCCCCCGCGCGGGCCGAGCACGTCGCCGCCGTAGCACGCGAGGTCGTGGCCACGCTCGCTCGCGACGGTGCGACCGCCGACGAGTTCGCCCGCGCCCGCGATCCGCTGGTGCGCACCACCGAATCCGATTTCCGTAAGAACGGCTGGTGGGTCGACGCCGTCGCCGTGGCACAATCGGCCCCTGCGTATGGGGCCGGCTGGGCGGGAGTGTTGCAGTCCTACCAAGCCGCCACCGTCGCCGAAATCAACGCCCTCGCCCGCACCGTGCTCGCGCCCGATCGCCTCGGCCAGCTCATCGTCCTCCCGAAGTAGGCGCGGGCGCGCCCGCCAACCTGCCGCGCCTCACGCCTTCTTCAGCGACGCCATGTCGATCACGAAACGGTATTTCACGTCGCTCTTGAGCATGCGCTCATAGGCCTCGTTGATCTGGTCCATGCGGATCATCTCGATGTCGCTCGTGATCCCGTGTTGGCCGCAGAAATCGAGCATCTCCTGCGTCTCCGCGAGGCCGCCGATGAGAGATCCGGAAAGACTCTTGCGGCCCATGATGAGGGCAAACGACGCGACCGGCAGCGGCTTGTCGGGCGCACCGACGAGCGTGAGGTTACCGTCGACCGCGAGCATCCCGAGGTAGGCGTTGATGTCGTGTTCCGCAGAGACGCAATCGAGGATAAAGTCGAAGGTGCCCGCGTGCTTCGCCATCTCGTCCGCGATGCGGGAAACCACGACTTCATGCGCGCCGAGCCGCAGCGCATCGGCCTTTTTGCTCTCCGACGTCGTGAACACGACGACATGCGCACCAAACGCCCGAGCAAACTTTACGCCCATGTGGCCGAGGCCGCCGAGGCCTACGATGCCAACCTTCTTGCCCGGCCCTACCTTCCAATGACGCATCGGCGAATACGTGGTGATGCCCGCGCAGAGCAGCGGCGCCACGCCGGCGAGATCGAGATTCTTGGGAATCGTGAGGACAAAATGTTCGTCGACGACGATACCTTCGGAGTAGCCGCCGTAAGTCGGCAGGCTGAGGTGTTTGTCCATCGAGCCGTAGGTCATGACCATCGTCGGCGAGAATTGCTCGAGGCCCTTTTGGCAATGCGGGCACGACAAGTCCGCGTCGACCAGACAGCCCACCCCGGCGATGTCGCCGGGTTTGAATTTCGTGACCTTGGGCCCGACCTTCGTCACGCGGCCGACGATCTCGTGGCCGGGCACCGCGGGATATTGCGTGAAGCCCCATTCGTTGCGCGCGAAGTGAAGGTCGGAATGGCAGACACCGCAGAAGAGAATCTCGATCTGAACGTCGCGCTCGGTCGGCTCGCGACGTGGGATCGTGGCCTGCGCCAAGGGCGATTTGGCGGCGGCAGTGGAGTAGGCTTTGACGGAGTAGGCGCGTGGTTTGGTCATAAAGATCGGAGTGGGCGGAACGGGAAAATGAGCGTGCGACTTTTCGCCAAGTTAACCGAGGTATTGCGCGGCCGTGACGTGTTCGAGCCACACCACCGCCTTGCCATCGAGGTGCTCCTGAATGGCGATGTGCGTCATCGCCGTAGTGGGCGCGGCGCCGTGCCAGTGCTTTTCGCCCGGGGCGAACACGACGACATCGCCGGGCCGAATTTCCTCGATGGGCCCACCCTCGCGCTGCACGCGACCGCAGCCGGCCGTGATGATGAGCGTCTGCCCGAGCGGATGTGTGTGCCACGCGGTCCGCGCACCGGGCTCAAACGTCACGCTGTTGCCAGCGGTCCGCGTCGGCTCGGTGGCCGGAAAGAGCGGATCGATGCGCACCGTGCCGGTGAACCAGTCGGACGGGCCGGCCTTGGCGGTTTGGGTGCCTGCGCGTTTGATTTCCATAGGAAGCGATTGGATTTACGACGTGAAGAGACTGCTGTGAAGGCGGACCCGCGCAAGGAGCACAAGTGCGGCGATCCCGGCAATTTTCTTAATGAGACAACTGACAAGGCGATCACTTGATCGCCGCCATCACATCGCAACACCCACGCGCCGCACTCGGCTGCGCCCCGCGTGCTACGTCACCGTTTCAACTTCAACAACCGCTCGCCCGCCGCGTGCAACGTCTCGGGACGCTTCGCGAAATTCAGCCGGATGTAGCGGTTCTCGCCGTTCGCGAAGAAGCTAGAGCCCGGCACCGGCGCGACACCGATCTCCTTCGCCATCCAGTGCGAAAATTCCACGTCGCTCGCGTAGCCAAACGGCGAGATGTCCACCATCACGAAGTAGGCGCCCTCGGGCCGCGTGTAGTGCAGCCCCGTCTGGTCAAGGTAGCTGAGCAACACGTCGCGCGACGCCGCATACTCCGCGGCGAGCCCGTCGTAGTAGCTCGGCGGAAAGTTGAGCGCCGTCACCACCGCGTGTTGGAGCGGCGCGGCCGCGCCCACCGTGAGGAAATCGTGGACCTTGCGCGCCTGCGCGATGATCTCCGGCGCCGCGTGCACGTAGCCGAGCCGCCAGCCCGTGATCGAAAACGTCTTCGAGAGCGAGGAGCACATCAGCGTGCGTTTCGCCATCCCCGGCAGCGTCGCGAAATACGTGTGCCGGTGCGGCGCGTAGACGATGTGCTCGTAGACTTCGTCGGTGAGCACAAACACGTCGAACTCCTCCGCGAGCGCCGCGATCTGGTGCAACTCTTCGCGCGTAAACACTCGCCCGCACGGATTCGAAGGATTGCAGAGCACGAACGCCTTCAACCCGCTCGCAAACACGTTTCTCAACTCATCCGGATCGAAGCGGTAGTGCGGCGGATGCAGCGGCACGTGGATCGCCTGCGCCCCGGTGAGAATCGCGTCGGCATTGTAGTTTTCGTAGAACGGCGAAAAGAGCCCCACTTTGTCGCCCGGATCGCACACCGTCATCATCGCGACCATCATCGCTTCCGTGGCGCCACACGTGACCACGAGTTCGCGGTCCGCATCGACCGGCACGCCCATGCAGCGGGAAATTTTCGCGCTGAGCGCCGCGCGGAGTTCGTTCGAGCCCCACGTCACCGCATATTGGTGACGGTGCGCGTCCATCGCGTCCTTCGCCGCCTGCACGAGCTCCGCCGGCGGGTCCCAGTCGGGAAATCCCTGCGAGAGATTGATCGCGCCGTGGCGGGCCGCCACGCGCGACATCTCGCGGATCAATGATTCGGTAAAGACGGAAGTGCGGCGCGACGTGCGGGGCATGGCTCAGGGAATCTTCAACTCCATCCCCGGACTGAGCTTCGAGTTCAGCCCCGACGGCAACCGGTCGCGGTTCACCGCCGCGATCGCCTCGGGTTTCACCCCGTATTTCCGGCCGATGGCAAACAGCGTTTCACCCGGCGCGACCGAGTGTCGTTTTCCGGCCACGGTGCCCGCCGCCTGCGGACGGCTCGTTCCGCCCGCCTGTTTCGGCTGCGTCTGCACCTGCGGCGGACGCGCAGCATAGGCTTGCGGCGCAGGCGCCATCGAAACCTCGTTGGTCGGCGGCGCAAAATCCGGCGGCATCGGCGCGATTTTGAGCGGCGCCATGCCGGCCAAAACCGTCGCTTGCGTCGGCGCCGGCAGGTCGACCGGGCCGCGCGTCGTGCGCACAAACGGCGCCGGACCGCTCCCGCGCTGGCGCCCCAGTTCCGCCCGCAAATCTTCGTTTTCCCGCTGCAAGCGCTCGACGAGTTCCTGCCCGCCGAAGCGCCCGACTTGATCGTCGCCCGGCCGCCCCGGCATCGAGCGAAACAACTCGCGGCGCGCCAGATCGATCCGCTGCCGCACCAGCGCGGCCTTCGTGGAATTCGGCGCGAGATCGAGATACTTTTTAAAGTGATGGATCGCCTCGACCGGATCTTTGATGTGCTCGAGGTAGATCAAGCCCGCATCCAAATGCGATTCCGGCGACGCCTGTTCGCCGCGTCGCTCGATCACCTTGAGCAACCCCGTGAGCGCCTCCGAGCTGCGTCCTTGTTTTTTCAGCAACAGGCTCTGCTGGTAGAGTGGATCCTCGGTCTCGGCCGAGGTCGCGACGCTGTCGCCGCCACAGCCCGCGCCGCACAACAGCGCGCCGAGCGCGACGAGGACGGTAAAATGGTGACGGGCAGACATCGGACGGTGAAAGGGATTGAATGGGCGAACGTTCGCCGTAAATTCCGCGTCCACCTTCTGCGACTCAAACAATAAATGGCCCTGCATCCTAAAAACGCCCTCGCGCGCGCGCGTGCTTGTATTCGCATCGAAAATGCCGCGCTCACCGAGACGGCGAAGGGCCTAGGGACAGAGTTCGTGGCCACCGCGCGCGCCGTCGAGAGTGTCAATGCGGCCGGCGGCAAACTGATTTTCAGCGGTGTCGGCAAATCCGCCCACATCGCCCAAAAAATCGCCGCCACGTTCAACAGCACCGGCGTCGCCTCCTGTTTTCTCGACGCCACCCAGGCGCTCCACGGCGATCTCGGTCTCTGTGCCGAGGGCGACCTCGCGTTTCTCCTCAGCAACAGCGGCCAGTCCGAGGAAATCCTGCGCCTGCTGCCCGTGCTCAAACGCTTCGGCGCCCGCATCGTCGCCTTCACGAGCAATCCCGCTTCCGACCTCGCGCGCAGCGCCGACCTCCATCTCCTCTACCGCGTCCCGCGCGAGGCGTGCCCGCTGAAACTCGCCCCCACCGCCAGCACCACCGCCGCCCTCGCGCTCGGCGACGCCCTCGCGATGGTGCTGCTCGAATCGCGCGGACTCACCCGCGATGATTTTGCCAAATATCATCCCGCGGGAAATTTGGGCCGCGTCCTGCTCTTGCGCGTGCGTGACATCATGCGCACTGCCGATCGCCTCCCCGTCGCTCCCGACACGGTTTCCACCCAGGACGCCATTCTCGCGATGACCAAAGCCAAGAGCGGCAGCATCGCACTCGTCGCCCCCAAGACCGGCCGGCTCACCGGCATTCTCACCGATGGAGATTTTCGCCGCAGCGCGCTCACCGGTCCGGATTTTCTGCAAAAGCCGGTGTCTACGTTCATGACACGCTCGCCCAAAACGATCCGCGACGACGCACTCGGCGTCGATGCCCTCCGCCTCTTCGAAGCGCACAAGATCGACGACCTCATCGTCGTCAACGCGAGCGCCAAACCCGTCGGCCTCATCGACGGACAAGATTTGCCCAAACTTAAAATCGTGTGAGCCACCCTATCCGCATCGGCATCGTCGGCATGGGCGGTTTTGCCGGCTACCACCACAACGCCGTCGAGCGACTCGAAGCCGACGGCCAGGCCAAGCTCATCTGCACCTGCGATCCGCAGCCATCCGCGTTCCTGAAGGAACAGGAAACGTGGCGCCTCGCCCAGCGGGGCGTAGGCGTGTTTCCCGACTACCGCGCGATGCTCGATGCCTGCCACCGCGGCCTCGATCTCGTCGTCATCCCGACCCCCATCAATCTGCACGCCGAGATGCACGCCGCCGCTACCGCGCTCGGCCTGCCCGTCTATCTCGAAAAACCGCCGACCCTCGATCACGCGGAACTCGATCAGATGATCCTCGCCGATACGCGCGCCCGCAAAGCGTCCGTCGTCGGCTTCAATTTTATCATCGAGCAACCGCGCCTCGCGTTGAAGCAGCGCATTTTGTCCGGCGAATTCGGCTGCGTGCGCGGGTCCACCCTCAGCGCCCTGTGGCCCCGGCCCGCCAGCTACTTTTCCCGCAACAACTGGGCCGGCCGCCTCATGATCGACGACCGCATCGTCCTCGATTCCTGCCTCGGCAACGCGATGGCCCACTTCGTCCACAACATCCTCTTTTGGGCCGGTAGCCACGAGCTGTTTAGTTGGGCCCAACTCGCCGCCGTGCGCGCCGAGCTCTACCGCGCCCACGCGATCGAGGGCGCCGACACCTTCTTCGTCGAGGCCGACACCACGACCGGCGTCACGATGCGCTTCGCCCTCTCCCACGCCTGCTCCGGTGCAAGCACGCATCTCGAAATGGTGCTCTGCGACAAAGCCGTCATCCGCTACACCGTCGGACGCCAAATCGAGATCCGCTGGAACGACGGCCGCACTGAGCGGATCGCGCTCGATCCCTTCGACGCCCTCGTTGCGAACCATCGCGACTACTACGCCTTTCTGCGCGGAGAAACTCCGCGGCCCGCGACCACCCTCGTGGATTCACGCCCGTTCGTCGCGCTCAACAACCTCGCCCACATCTCGAGCGCCCGCATCTCCCCCATCCCGGCCGAACTCGTCACGGCGACGCGCGACGAAAAGGAGCAGAAGGATTATCTGCACGTCGCCAGCATGACCGCTGCCCACGAAAATTTCCTCGTGCGCGGTGTCTGGCCCGGCCCCCACGGCTGGGGTCGCCCCACCGGCGACGTCGCGACGCCCGCCGACCTCGCGCGTTTCCGCGATACCGTCCGCGCCATGTCCGGGAAGTAAATCGGGCGGCGGACTTCAGTCCACCTTCAGTCGAGGACTCGGTCCTCTACTTACGGCCGGCGAATGGCCGCCTCCCTTTACAGTCTCCGTTTTCCACCCCAATTTTCCGAAGCCATGCCCACGCCTCCCTTCTTCTACCAAGATCCCCTCCCGCTCGGCGCCGATGACACCGAGTATCGCCTGCTCTCGAAAGAGGGCGTCAGCACCGCGACGTTCGAGGGCCGCGAAATCCTGAAGGTCGCGCCCGAGACGCTCGCCTACCTCGCCCGCGAGGCGTTTCACGACACCAATTTCTTCCTGCGCACGAAGCACCTCGAGCAGGTCGCCGCCATCCTCCAGGACCCCGAGGCCTCCAACAACGACCGCTACGTCGCGCACACGCTGCTGAAAAACGCCGAGATCGCCGCCCGCGGCATTCTCCCGATGTGCCAGGACACCGGCACCTGCGCCGTCTTCGCCAAAAAAGGCCAGCAGGTGTGGACCGATGCCAACGATGCCGAGTATCTCTCGAAGGGCGTCTACGAGGCCTACACGAAAGAAAATCTCCGCTACTCCCAAGTCGCCCCGCTCGATCTTTTCAAAGAAGTAAATACCGGCACCAACCTCCCCGCCCAGATCGACCTCCACGCCAGCGAGGGCGCCAAATACGAATTCCTCTTCGTCGCCAAAGGCGGCGGCTCCGCCAACAAACTATTTCTCTTCCAGGAAACAAAAGCCCTGCTCAACCCGAAGAGCCTCGAAAAATTCTTCGGTGACAAGATGCAGCTCCTCGGCACCTCCGCGTGCCCTCCCTATCACCTCGTCTTCGTGATCGGCGGCACCAGCGCCGATGCGTGCATGAAAATTCTGAAGCTCGCCACGACCAAGTATCTCGACGCGCTCCCCACCACCGGCAACGAGCACGGCCGCGCCTTCCGCGACCTCGAGATGGAAGCCAAAGTCCTCAAGATCGCGCAGCAATCGAAAGTCGGCGCCCAATTCGGCGGCAAGTATTTTGCCCTCGATGTCCGCGTCGTCCGCCTCCCGCGCCACGGCGCCAGTTGCCCCGTCGGCATGGGCGTCTCGTGCAGCGCCGACCGCAACATCAAAGCCAAGATTACCAAGGACGGCGTCTTCCTCGAAAAGATGGAGACCAATCCCGGGCGTTTCATCCCCGAGTCCCTCCGCACCTTCAAAGACGAAGGCTCCGTCGCCATCGACCTCACGCGCCCGATGACCGAAATCCGCGCCGCGCTCTCGAAGCTCCCCGTGACGACCCGCGTGCTGCTCACCGGTCCCATGATCGTCGCCCGCGACATCGCCCACGCGAAACTCAAGGAGCGCATCGACGCCGGCCAGGGCCTGCCCGACTACATTAAGAATCACCCGGTCTACTACGCCGGCCCCGCGAAAACACCCGTCGGCTACGCCTCGGGTTCCTTTGGTCCCACGACTGCCGGCCGTATGGACAGCTACGTTGACCTTTTCCAATCGCACGGCGGCTCACTCGTGATGCTCGCGAAAGGCAATCGTAGCAAAGGCGTCACCGACGCCTGCAAAAAACACGGCGGTTTCTACCTCGGCAGTATTGGTGGCCCCGCCGCGATCCTCGCGCAGGACAACATCAAGAAAGTCGAAGTCCTCGAATATCCCGAGCTCGGCATGGAAGCCGTCTGGCGCATCGAAGTGGAAAACTTCCCCGCGTTCATCCTCGTGGATGACAAGGGCCACGACTTCTTCTTCGACGTCTGCGGCATCTGCGTTGGCGATAAATAAAAGCGGCACGCAGGGCACGTCAGCGCCGCGTGCGATCTCCGCGTTCCCAGACCACCGTCAAGCGCGGTGGTCTCACACCCGCTCCTGAATCGCCGACCACACCGCCTCGCCCGTCGCCGGTGACGCCAATGGCACCTGTCCGCCGGTCGCTCCGAAACTCGCCACCGCGTCGCGCAGCGCCTCGCGCACCGCGAAGGCCAGCATCAGCGGCGGTTCCCCCACGGCCTTGCTGCCGTGGATCGTATTCGGCTGCGTCGCGTTGTTCAGCAGCGTCACGTTGAACTCCATCGGCGCGTCGCTGATCGCTGGAATTTGATACGTGCTCGCGCTGTGCGTGAGCAGCCGGCCCTTGGCGTCCCATTTGAGATCCTCGCTGGTCAGCCAGCCCATACCCTGCACGAACCCGCCTTCGATCTGCCCGCGGTCGATGCCCGGATTCAGCGAATTCCCCACGTCGTGCACGATGTCCACGCGCCGCACACGGCTCATGCCCGTGTAGCCGTCCACCTCGACCTCCGCCACCGCCGCGCCACACGCGAAGTAGTGAAACGGCCGCCCCGTCGACGTGCTCCAGTCCCACTGGATGCCCGGCGTCTTATAAAACCCCGTCGCCGCCAAACTCACACGGTCGAGATACGCTTTCGCGCACACCTGCGCAAAAGGCACCTTCACCTCGGTGCCGCGCACCCGCGCCTCACCACCGGCAAACTCCACCTGCTCCGCCGTCGTGCCCAACAACCCCGCCGCCACCGGCGCCAATCGCTCGCGCAGGGTCACGCACGCCGCTGCCACCGCCATGCCGTTGAGGTCCGCGCCGCTCGACGCCGCTGTGGGCGACGTGTTGGGCACTTTGTCCGTCGCCGTCGCCATCACGCGGATCGACTCCGCCGTCACCCCGAGCTCGCGCATCGCGACGCCCAGCATCTTCACGTAAAGCCCCTGCCCCATTTCCGTGCCGCCGTGGTTCACCTGCACCGAGCCGTCGGCGTAAATCAGCACGTAGGCGCCCGCTTGGTTGTAGTGGGTCAACGTAAACGAAATCCCGAATTTCAGCGGCGTGATTGCGAGTCCTCGCTTCACCCGCGGGTGCGCCGCATTCCACGCCGCCAGCGCCGCGCGCCGCTCGGCAAACTGCGATTCCACTTTCGCCTGCGCCCAGATCGCCTGCAGCCGGTTGTCACCGATGTCCTCGCGGTAATGCGTCCGGTTGGTCTCGCCGGTGCCGTGGTAAAGATTCCGCTCGCGCACCACCTCCGGCGCCAGCCCGCAGGCCCGCGCCACACGGTCCACGATTTCCTCAATCACGAGCATGCCCTGCGGTCCGCCAAAGCCACGAAACGCCGTGTGCGAGGTCGTGTTCGTCTTCGCCACCCGCCCCGTGAAATGCACCGCGGGCAGATAGTAGGCGTTGTCCAAGTGAAACAGCGCCCGGTCCAAGATCGGCTGCGACAAATCGAGCGACCAACCGCCGTCCGACGTCAGCTCAATGTGCGCCGCGAGCAGCTTTCCCTCACGATCATGCCCCACGGAAAACTTCGCGTGAAACGGATGCCGTTTCCCCGTGAGCGCCATGTCCACGTCGCGGTCGAGCTGCACGCGCACCGGCCGCCCCGTCTTCGTGGCCGCGAGCGCGACGTAAGCCGCCCACGCGTTGCCCTGCGTTTCCTTGCCGCCAAAACCGCCGCCCATGCGCGGCGCGTGCACGACGACTTTGTTGCGCGGCACATGGAGCACTTCCGCTACGATCGTTTGAATTTCCGAGGGATGCTGCGTCGACGAGTTCACCGTCACCGCCCCGTCCTCGCCCTCCTCCGCCCACGCCGCGTGCGTCTCGAGGTAAAAATGTTCCTGCCCGCCAAACGAAAACTCCCCGTCGACCCGCTCCGGCGCCATCGCCAGCGAGGCCGCACAATCTCCGCGCGTGAGCGTGTGCGGTTCCGTATGAAAACTCCCCGCCGCCACCGCCGCCGCAATACCCACGAGCGCCGGCAGCGCCTCATACTCCACCTCCACGAGCGCCGCCGCCGCGCGACACGCCTTCACCGATTCGCCGACCACCAGCGCCACGATCTGTCCGTGAAACAAAATCTCGTCCGTCGCGAACAACGGCTCGTCGTGCCGCACCGGCCCGGAATTATTTTCTCCCGGCACATCCTCGGCCAGCAGAACCGCCACCACGCCCGGCGCCTGCCGCGCCTTCGTCGCATCGCGCCGCACAATCTTCGCCCGCGCGTGCGGGGCCATGACCGGCCACACGTCGAGCATCGGCCGCCGTTGCGCCGTGTCGTCCACATAGCGCGCCGCGCCCGTCACGTGCCCGACCGCGCTGTCGTGCCGCAGCGCCCGCGTCTCATCCGCCACCGCCCACGGCGAACTCGCCGCAAACGTCACCGCCTCGTCGTGCACGAGGCTCGTCTCGCCCGACACAAATTTCTCCCACAGCGACACCACCAACCCGCGCCGATACGCCGCCCCGCTGCGCACATCGTCAATCGGCGTAAACTCCCCGCGCAGCACTTCGCGCACACCGGCTTCGTCCAGTCGCTTGCCCACCAGCGCCGCCTCGGCCTTCAGCGCGCGCTTCGTGCGCTCCGCGACCCCGCCATACGCGAGCCGCGCCGCGCACACCACGCCCGCCGCGTCCACGTCCACCCGAAACGCCGCCGCCACGATACTGATATCCAGCTCCACGCGGTGCGACACCTTCACAAATTCCACGCGCCGCATGAGCCCCGCCGCCGGCCCGCCCCGCGGCAACACGATCTCGCGAATAACTTCGTCCGCGCCAAGCACCGTCTGCCGATAGCCCGTGAAAAAATCTGCCACGGCCACCGTGCGGTCCGCCTTGGCCGACGACAATACGAGCGTCGCATCTAGCGACATCAGCACCGGCGCGCTGTCGCCGATCGGCGACGCCGTCGCGATATTCCCGCCCAACGTCGCGCGATTCCGAATCTGTCGTGCGGCAAACACCCGCAGCATCTTCGCGAGCGACGGATACTCCGGCGCCACTTTCTCCTCGATGGCCGTCAACGTCGCCCCCGCCCCGATGCGCCACACCTGCGGCGTCTCCACAATTTTCGTCAGCTCCGCCACACCCTCCGTCGAGATCAGCACCGGAAACGTCTTAAACTTCTTGTTGATCTCTACCCCAATCTCAGTCGCCCCGGCCACCAGCTTCGCCGCCGGATGCGCCGTCTTCAGCGCAAACAATTCCGCGAGTGTTGTCGGCCGGAAAAATCGCTCCCCCTCGCCCGCATAGCTCACCCAGCCCGGCGCGGGCACCGGCTGCGCAAGCCGCGCGCGAAACGCATCGCCCGCCGACACACTGGCCTCCCGCCCCGCCAACACCGCCGTCATCGCGTCACGAATCGGCCGATACCCCGTGCAACGGCACAGATTCCCCGCGAGTTGATCGTTGATATCCGCCGCCGTCTTCACGCCGTCGCGGTAGTAGCCCTCGAACATCGACATCACAAAACCCGGCGTGCAGTAGCCGCATTGCGAGCCAAAGTGCTCCACCATCGAGCCCTGCACCGGATGCAGCTTGCCGTGACACCCGCTCTTCCCGTCGCACGCTCCGCCGTCCTTCGGACACGTCAGCCCCTCGACCGTCACGACCTCTCGTCCCGCGAACATCGGCAGCAGCGCGATACAGCTATTGATCGCCCGATACGTCGCCTGCCCGCTGGCATCGCGTTCCACCAGCGCCACCGAGCACGCCCCGCAATCGCCCTCGGCGCAGCCCTGCTTGCTTCCCGTCCGCCCGCCACTCCGCAGCCAGTCGAGCAACGTCGTCGTGGCCGCGACACCCGCGATCCGCACCCGCTCACCATTGAGCGTAAATTCAAACGATTGGGTGGACGCCGCATTCAGTGCCGCGGCGGACGTGTTGTTCATGGTCCGTAATTACCCGCAAGTCCCGTGCCCGCAACCCAACTCTCAGGAAGGTAGGGCTCGTTGTCCCCAATGCGCCGCTCAGTATCCGCGCACTTCGCCCGCACGGCGCATTGAGGACAATCCGCCCGACCTCTCCTCACACCGCCGCCCGATTCACATCCTTGTAATAGAGATAACTCGCCGGCGTCTTGCCCATCGCGACGAACCACTGCGGGCAATACGAGGCCATCCAGATCACATCGCCCGCCGCCACCGGATACCACGAATCCTCCAGCCGATAAACACCCTGCCCCGCCAGCATCAACAGCCCGTGCTCCATCACGTGCGTCTCCACAAACGGCAGCGTCGCTCCCGGCTGATACGTAAAAATATTCATCGCCAGATCAAACGCCGGCACATCGGGCAGCAGCACCTGGAGCCGCGCGTCCGGATCGCCCATGAACGGCTGCCCCGGCACCTTCGCCGCATCGCCGATGATCGCCCCCGGCGCCGCCACACTCGCGAGCGGCTCAAACTTCTTCTGAAACAGCGTCACCCGCGTGCCCTTTTTCGGCACCGTGATGGACCAGGCCTCGCCGGCCGGCGCGTAGAAAAACGCCCCCGCCGCGACCTTCTGTTTCAACCCGCCCACCGTCAGCGTCGCGCCGCCTGTCTCGAAATATCCCGCCGTCTGCACATCGTTCGCCGGCAACACCGCACTCCCCCCAGCCTCGAACGTCACGAGCACCTGCGCGAACCGCGCGCCCATCGTCGGATTGATCAAGATGATCGTCGCCGCACCCGTGATACCCGGCACCACGCTCTTCACGTGACCGTCCGGGGCGATGAGGGCGTGCCGCGCAGCCACGCGCGTGCGGGTTTGGCCATAGGGAATGCTCATGGGAAAGATATTTTTCGGTAGCGCTGTGCTTCAGCCCGCCTCGGATTTTTCAACATCTCGGCCGATGCGGCGCCAAAAACTGTCCTTTCATCGGTAGGTTCGTAAACCGCCCGTCCGCGTAAACCGGCGTCCCGCGCACATACGTGTGGGTCACGCGCACGCGGCTCTTCTCGCCGACGTAGGCGCTGATCCGGTGCCGCGTCCAGAGGTCCTCTTCTTTGATCGTCCGCGCCTTGCCGTATTCGATCAGCGAAAAATCCGCATCGCGCCCGAGCGCGATCGCCCCCTTCCGGTCGTCGATCTGAAAGCGCCGCGCCACGTTCCGCGCCAGCACCGCCGCCAAAATCGGCAGGTCTTTGTCCGCCGTCTTCTCGCACTCGGACATCAACAGCTCAAACCCGTGCTGCACACCGCCGATACCGCCCCACACCGCAAACATGTTCGCCGAATCCTTCATCTCCGGCCGCGAGGGCGAGTGGTCCGAACCCACGGTCTGGATACGCCCGGCGCGCAATTCCGCCCACAGCGCCTTGCGCCGTTTCTCGTCGCGCAGCGGCGGCGCACACTTCGCCAACGGCCCGAGGCGCTCCACGTCTTTTTCGTTCAACAGCAAATAGTGCGGGCACGTCTCGGCCGTCACATCGACGCGGTTGAGGCGCGCTTCGGTCACCATTGCGATGCCCTCCGGACTGCTCACGTGCACGATGTGCAGCGCACACTCGGTCTCGCCCGCGAGTTCCAGCGCCACGCGAATCGCCTCCAGCTCCACGGCGACCGGACGCGAGTCCAGCCACGCACGCGCATCGGTCCACCCCGCCGTTTTCAACTTCTCCGTCAGCGCCGCCGCCATCGCGTCGTCCTCCGCGTGCACCGCCACCGGCAAACCGAGCTTCGCCGCGCGCTTCATACCCTCGCGCAGGGTCTTCGCATCGACGTTCTGAAAACTCGCGATGCCACTGTTGCACATGAACGCCTTCAGCCCGATCGCGCCCGCGTCGCGCAGGCCCGCCAGCTTGTCGAGATTGCCTGGCGTGAGCCCGCCCCACAGCGCGAAGTCCGTGCAGGATTTTTCCTCGGCCAGCGCCCGTTTCTCGCGCAGCCCCGCCGCATCCAGCACCGGCGGCTCCGAATTGAGCGGCATGTCGAAAAACATCGTCCCACCGCCCGCCGCGAGCGCCGCCGAGCCCGTCGCAAGCCCTTCCCAATCGACGCGCCCCGGCTCGTTAAAGTGCACGTGCGCATCCAGAATTCCGGGGAAAACGTAACGCCCGTCCGCATCAAGTTCCTGGTGCGTCTCGTCCTTCACACTCTGTGCGAGGCGCACGATCTTGCCGCGCACGATGCCGATCTCGACGTCATGCACCCCCTCCGGCGTCACCACGCGACCGCCGCGCACGACCAAATCGAGCCTTTCGGGCTCGTGAATCGTCTTCGAATTTTCCCGGACAATCGGACCAGTGCGTTTCATGGGCCGTGTTGCTGCCCCATCCTCCCCAGAAAGTCCACCATCACGCGCAACGCGACCCCGAGGTCCCGCGGCGACGCATACTCGTCCGGGTGGTGGCTCAGCCCGTCGCGACACCGCACAAACAACATCGCCACCGGTGTCAGCGCCGACATCACCACCCCGTCGTGCCCCGCCCCGCTCACGAGCGAGAGGATCGTCCCTTGCACCGCCTCCACGCTCCGCGTGAGTTGCGCCGTCAACGCCGGCGAACACGCCACCGCCCCGTTGTCCTGCGTGCGCTGCCACGCGACCTTCAGTCCGCGCTTTCGCGCGATCCTAGCCGCCAGTTTCCCTAAACCCAACAACGCCGCCTTGCGCCGCGCATCGCTCGCGTGCCGCACATCGAGCGTGTGCACCGCCCCGCCGGGAATCACGTTCGCCGCCCCCGGCGAAACGGTCATCGCCCCCACCGTCGCCACAAGTCCAGCCATGCCGCGTGCGAGCTTCTCCACCGCGAGCGTAAACTCCGCCGCGCCCGCCAGCGCATCACACCGCAGCGCCATCGGCGTCGTCCCTGCATGGCCGGCCTTCCCGGTCCACGTCAGCTTAAACCGACTCTGCCCCGCGATCGCCGACACCACGCCCACCGCGAGCTTGTTCGCCTCCAACACCGGCCCCTGTTCAATGTGCACCTCGACATAGCCGAGTAACTCGGCGCGCCGGTGCGCCGCCTTCGGTAGAGAAAAATTCCCACCGCCAAACTCCTTGAGCGCGTCGCCTACACTCACGCCCGCACCATCGCGCAAGGCCAACGTCGCCACCTTAAGTTTTCCCGCGTAGCCCTCGCTCCCGAGGTAAGCGCTCGCAAACCGCACCCCCTCCTCCTCGGAAAACCCCAACACCTCGACCGCAAACGGCAGCGTCACGCCGCGCCGATTCAGCTCCGCCAGCGCCACGATCGGCAACAGCACCCCCAGCGGCCCATCGAAGCGCCCCGCGTCGCGCACCGAATCGAGATGCGACCCCAGCAGCAGAGTCTTCGCACCCATCGCGCGGCCGCCGGCACCCTCGCTCCGCCCGATCAGATTCCCCACCGCATCCTCGCGCACCGTGAGTCCCGCCTCGCGCATCCAACCGCCGACCAGCCCATTCGCGCGCCGCATCGCCGGCGAGAGAAACGTCCTAGTCAGTTTCCCCTCCTCGTCGCTCACCCGCCCGAGCTCGTCGAGCATCGCCACCAAATGTTCTTCCGCGCTCATGCGTCGTGAATCAGCTCCCGCGATAGGTGCTATAGGCCCACGGCGTCACGAGCAGCGGCACATGGTAACCCGCCGTCGCATCCGTGATCGCAAAACGGATCGGCACCTGGTCGAGAAACGTGCACTCGACGCCGCGCCCGGAGAAATATTCGCGCACGTGAAACACCAGTTCGTAGCCGCCCACGGCCATCGCCTCCTCGTCGAGCAAGGGCCCGTCCGTCCTGCCGTCCACGTTTGTGGTGACGGTCTTGAGCAGCGCCGGTTCGCGCCCCGTGCGCAGCAATTGGATCACCATGCCGATCGCCGGCCGGCCGGTGGTGAGATCGAGGACGTGGGTGCTGAGTTTCGCAGGCATCAGGGGATGGGTTTGAGAAAATCGTTGAGCCGGAGCTGGGCAATTTTTTCAATCTCACCGAGCGCCGTCTGAAATTCCTGTTCTGGCGAATTTCCACCGCGCGCCTGCATCGCCGTCAAGATCGCGGACTTGTTGCTGAGACGCGCGCAGATGATGAACGGAAACCCAAACCGCTCCAAATACGCCGCGTTGAGTTTCTGAAACCCGGCCAGCTCCTCCGCCGTGAGTTGATTCAAGCCCGCACTCGCCTGCTCCCGCGTCGACTCCGCGGTAAGCTGATTCTGCTGCGCCAGTCGCCCCGCCAAATCCGGGTGTGCGCGGATCAACGCGAGTTGCCGCTCGCGAGCCGCCCTGCGCATGGTCGCGCACAGCGCCGTGTGCAGGTGCGCCGCATCACGAAACGGCTGCTGCGCCCAAGTCTCCTCGGCCACCCACGGCGAGTGCTCAAAGAGATGCCCAAGCGCCGCGGTAAAGGCGGCGCGATCGGCAGCGTTGAGTTCGGGCAGGGTGCGAAGCGGGCTCACGGCAGCAGTTCGTAGGCTGGCAACGACAGGAATTCATCGAACTGCTCGCTCTTCGACATCCGCATGAAGAGCTCGGTCGCATCCTTAAAGTGCCCGGAGTCGTAGCGTTCGTCGCCGTATTCGGCGCGGATTTTCCTCAGCTCGTCCACGAGCAACGCATCATACATGTCCGCCGTGATCGGGCGACCGTCGTCCAGTTTCGCTCCATAGCGCAGCCACTGCCAAAGCTGCGAACGCGAGATCTCCGAGGTCGCGAGATCCTCCATGAGATTGTGAATCGGCTCCGCGCCCGACCCGCCCAACCACGCTTCGAGATAGCGCACGCCGACATGCAGGTTCCACCGCACGCCGCCCTCGGTGATCGGACCGTGCAACGGCGCGAGCAGATCCGCCGCGGTAATTTTCACATCGTGGAAACGGTCGAGCTGGTTCGGCCCCTTCATGTGTTTGCCAAAGGCATCCAGCGCCGCCGCCACCAAGCCCGGGTGCGCGACCCACGTCCCATCGTGACCGTCGGAGGCCTCGCGGACTTTGTCGGCATAAACTTTCGCGAGCGCCGCCTCGTTCGCCGCCGGGTCGCCCTTGATCGGAATCTGCGCCGCCATGCCGCCCATCGCGTAGGCGCCGTGCCGATGACACACGTTGATCACGTGCAGCGCATAGGCGCGGAGGAAGGGCACCGTCATCGTGATGAGCGTGCGGTCCGGAAAAAGATACTCGGGGCGATTCCGGAATTTCTTCACGAAGCTGAACATGTAGTCCCAGCGCCCGCAGTTCAGACCCGAGGCATGCTCGCGCAGCTCGTAGAGAATCTCCTCCGCCTCGATGCACCCCAAAATCGTCTCGATCAGCACCGTCGCGCGCACCGTTCCGCGCGGAATGCCAAGCGCCGCTTGCGCGTGGATAAACACATCGTTCCACAGCCGCGCCTCGAGGTGGCTCTCCATTTTTGGGAGATAAAAATACGGGCCGCTGCCGCGCGCGATGAGTTCCTTGGCGTTGTGGAAAAAGTAGAGTCCCCAGTCGAAGAGCGACGCCGAGACACGTTTTCCGCCGAGCAGCGAGTGTTTCTCCTCCATGTGCCAGCCGCGCGGTCGCGCCACGATCGTCGCGATCTTGTCCTTCAACGCATACTTTTTCCCTTCGGGACTCTCGAAAGCGATCGTCCGCCGCGCGGCGTCGCGCATGTTGATCTGCCCTTCGATCACGTTTTCCCACGTCGGCGAATTCGCGTCCTCGAAATCTGCCATCCAACACTGCGCCCCGGAGTTCAGTGCGTTGATCGCCATCTTGCGGTCCACCGGGCCAGTGATCTCCGTGCGGCGGTCGACGAGGTCCGGCGGCGGCGGCGGCACCTGCCAATCTCCACCGCGGATGTGCGCGGTCTCCGGCAAAAAATCCGGCATCTTGCCCGCGTCGATCTCGGCCTGGCGCACGCTGCGCCGCGCGAGCAGCTCCTCCCGCCGCGGACCAAACTTGGCCGCTAGCTCAGCCACAAAGGCGCACGCGGTGGGAGTGAGAATTTCCGCGTAGCGCGGTGGGACGGGTCCGGCGATTTCGAGACCGCCAATGACAGGGTGACTCATAAAGTGGGTGACGGGTTATGACGTTGCCGAGGTCGGCACGGTATGCAACTTCAGCGCCTCTCATACCAATGACACCGGAAAATTTCATGCGTGAGGCCATCAAACTCGCCGACGACGGCATGCGCGGCGGGCGCGGCGGGCCCTTTGGCTGCGTCATTGTGCGCAAGGGCCAGATCGTCGCCCGCGGCAATAACCGGGTCACGTCCACCAACGACCCCACCGCCCACGCCGAAGTTACCGCCATCCGCGAGGCCTGCGCGTCGCTCAAAACCTTTCAACTCGACGACTGCGAGCTCTACACGAGCTGCGAGCCCTGCCCGATGTGCCTCTCGGCGATCTACTGGGCGCGCATTCCCGAGGTCTATTATGGCAACACCCGCGGCGATGCTGCGGCAATCGGCTTCGACGACGATTTCATTTATCAACAGATCCCGCTCGAGCCCCACCAGCGCAAGATCGCCATGAAGCCCTTCCTCCGCGACGAGTCGCTCGTATCGTTTCAGGAATGGGCCGCGAAGACCGATAAAGTGCGTTACTGACCACACCGCCTGGCCCATCGCCCGCCGCCGACAAAATCTACAATCGACTCGCAAAACCTCCCTCCGCTCTCACCGTTTCCAGCAATCATGCATTACGACAACCTGACTCCCACCTACGCCAATCCGACTCCCGTCCGTGCCGACGACGACGATGACGACGAGGATGAGCAGGAGAACAAGCAGGCCAAGAAAAACGCGGCTCCGGTCGCGATGCTCATCCAGAAAAAATTCCTCGAGCAGCGGAAAATCTTCCTCTGGGGCGCCGTCACCGACGAGAGCGCCAAGGACCTGACCGAGAAACTCCTCTACCTCGAGGCTGTCGGCCCCGGAAAGGAAATCTTTTTCTACATCAACTCTCCCGGCGGCTCCGTCACCGCGGGCATGGCCGTCTACGACACCATGCAGCTCGTGACTTCGCCGATCACCGTGATCGTCACCGGCATGGCCGCCTCGATGGGCTCCATTCTCCTCTCCGGCGCCAAGAAGGGCCGCCGTCTGCTCTACCCGCACTCGCGCGTCCTCATCCACCAGCCGTTGATCTCCGGCCGCTTCATCGGTCCCGCGACTGACATCAACATTCAGGCCAAGGAAATGGAAAAGCTCCGCGCCGAGCTGAACCAGATTCTCGCGACCGCCTCGGGGCAGCCCTTGGACCGCATCAATCAGGACACCGACCGCGATTTCTACCTGAACGCTCAGGAAGCCATCGCCTACGGCCTGGCCGACCGCATCGTCGACAAAGTCTAAGCGTGGGGCGGACTTCAGTCCGCCCTTTCTCGTTCATAGGGTATTTGCGCCCTGGGGCTGCCTACGGTCCGCCCCGCTATTTTTTTCCCGGCACCGGCGGCAAGAGCTCGGCCAGCGCGACGTCCCACTTCGTTGCCTGCGCGAGATCCTTCGCCGCCCGCGCTGCCTTGCTCGCCTCAGGCAGCCACACCGCGCGCAATTCCCGCGGCATCGTTTCGATCGCGAGCAACGTGCGCCACAGCTCCACCGCGCGCGCCGGTCGGCCGAGATTTTCCAACAGCACCGCCGCCTCTCGCGCGAGCGCCCACTCGTCGGTCGCGAACGATTTCAGCAACGCCACAAATCCTAACGCGCTCGCAGCCGTATCTTGGTCGCCCGCGTCATGCAGCAGCCCGGCCAGCGCCACACCGAGCGCCAGACTCGGCACCTCCCGCTGCGCCGACTTTGCCAACGTCATCGCTTCCTCACGACGTTCTGCGGCCACCAATTCCTGGACCCGCCGGAGTGCCGCGTAGCCCGCGTGACGCGACGGCAGTTTGGCGAGCCCATTCAACTGCGTCTCAAGCGACACCGCGAACGGCCGATAAAGCGGGTCGCCGACCAAGATAGCCTGCCAGCTGAACTCCGGCAGCGCGAAATACGCCGCATCCACCAACGTCATACCGCGCGCCAACGCCCGCAGGAAAAGGTGCGGGCGGTGCGTGAGTTCGAGGTAGGGTTCGTGCACATTGCCTACCGTCGCCGTCACGCCGCGCGCCACCAACGGCCCCGTCCAGCCCGCCGTCGTCGAGCGCATCGTGCCTGCCGAATAGCTGTGGATGTGCAGCGCGATCGCTCCCGGCGGAAACCGAAAACCCGGCAGTGCAAACGGCCCGTTGAGGTTGCCCGCATACCATCCGAAGTAGAGCACCGGAGCGTCGCAGCGCGCGGTCGCCGGCATCGTCGCCGGCTCGCGGTCGATCGCCGGCGCGAAACCGATGCTGTCGAGCTGCGTGACGAGCGCTTCCAACCAGCGATCGCCCGCGGCGTGGATGCCGCCGATGTCCACATAGGCGCGGCCGAGCAGCCCCGTGCGTTCCGCCGCGACGGCGCGGTCGACCAATCCCCACGCGTCGTCGGCACTCGGACCGTCGAGCCGCGACACTTTGACAATCTGGAGCCGATCGAGCGCGCTCGGCTTTTCTCCTTGGAACAGGGGATTCGGCACAAATGCGTTGATCGGATAATTTGGATACGCGAGTAGACTCAGCTCCGAATCCACCGCGCCCGCGTTCGTGCGAAATTCAGGCTTTTGCGTAAAGAGCGACGCGGTGTAGAGCGCCGCGTCGTGCTCAATCTTCAGCGGCACCCCGCGGCACGTCACGAGCGCCGCGATGCGGTGCCCGTGCACCGCGAGTTTCCGCCGTCCCACCGCGTCGGTGAGCGCCATCGGGATCGCATCGATCCATTTGGTGCGCATGAGCTCGTCGAGCAGCGGCTCCCACAACGTGACGACAAATTCGCGCCACGTGATCGACTCCGTGAGCGGCAACGGCAGCGCGATGATATTTTCCACCGGCACGCCGCGCACCTCCGCGTAATGCCGCGCGATGCGCACCGAATCGGGATCGTCGCGGTTCGCCAGCAGCACGACCCGCGCCGCGAGATTCTCGTCCGCCGCCGATGCCACGACGGTCCACAGCTGCAAAACCAACGCGGCAGCCGCCCAGCGTTTCACCGCGCCAACCTCCAGCCGATCCACGTCGCGACCAAACACAGCACGACGGAAAGCATCACGTTGGCGGCGGCGGCGAACCAGTTGCCTTTCTGCATCTGCTCGATCGTTTGCCAACTGAATGTCGAGAACGTCGTAAACCCGCCGCACACTCCGACCACCGCAAAACTGTGTGTGCGGAAACTGTCGGTGTCCGGCGATCCCAGCCGCGCCATCAGCCAGCCGATGAGCAACGAACCCGCGACATTGACCGCGATCGTCGCCCACGGCAGCCGCCCCGCCGGAATCAGCCCACCGACGAGCGCGCGCGCGACCGAACCCAGGGCGCCGCCCAAGGCGACATAGCCGAGCGCGGCGAGGTTCATGATTTCGGTTTCGCAGCGCCGGAGGACGCCGGAGCCGCCCCACCCTGACGTTTCACCAATTGCGTGCGCAGGTAAGTGTCGGGCACGGCATTTTTCCACGCGGCGAGCCACACGGCTCCCAGCATCTTGCCGCCGGCCAGCAGCTGGCCTTCGACGAGGGCGCGGCCTTCGGGAGTCACGGCTTCGTCGCGACCGTGACTAAGTTTGCCGGCTTTTTCGAGTTGGTAGAGCGGTTCGACGAGTTTGTGTTGCGCGATCAGGTAATCCATCACGGCGACAAACATCGGGTCGCGACCGTCCTCGCGGGGCGTGAGGGCGATGACCGGGGCCGGCGTCACCCGAGGCGCGAGTCCGTCAAACGTGATGCCCGCCTTCGCCACGAGTCCGCCATCGATCCACGAGTGAATGCCGGGCCACTTGCTGTAGCCCTTGGGATTGTCCCCGACCCAGCCGTTGTGATGCACCGTCGTGTGAAGCGGCTGCGCGCAGTCGCCCACGTAATGTCCCATCACGCCCATGACGTAGAGAATGTTGGCCTTGGCATTGGCAATTTCTTCGGGCGTGCCGAGCTCCTCGTAGACCTTCAGATACGAAAACCCGGAGCGAAGCCGTCCGAAATATTCGGTGATCGCCCAAGGCGCAAAGCCCGGCCACTCACGCGTGCGGTCGGCATTCTTCGCGGCGTCGACGGCCGGAAACTTGTCCGCGTTGGCCGCGCGCCCTGCGGCAAACTGCACGACGAATTCGAAACGGAACGACGTCAGCGTCTGCAAATCGAGCCCGGCATCGGTGAGATACTCCAAGTCGCAAAAGTGGTCCGTCCAACTGCCACCCGAGTGCTTGAGCGTGAGGTCGGGCGCATTGCGCCAGCGGTCCGGCTCCCCACCGAGGAAGGAGACCCGTTCGACGGCGCCGGCCTCGCGCGCAAACGCCGGAAAATCTGCCGGCAATGAAGCGAGCGCGAGTTGGTTCACCGTGCGGTGCCCGTGGTAATCCCAAGCAGTCAGCGGTGCCGTGGCGGCGCAGCACAATGCCGCGAAGAGGAACGTGAGACGTGATTTCATGGCGAGTTTGACGATGAGGGTTGCGCGCGCGTTTCGGTAAGTGGAGGAGATTTTGGCGCCGACACCCCCAGCGCCGCAGCATAGGTGCGGATGCCGGCAGCAAACGACTCGGCGATTTTCTGACGATAGGCCGGCGACACGACTCGGCGCGCCTCCTCGTCATTGGAGAGAAACACGGCCTCCACGAGCACGCCGGGGCAATTCAGGCCGCGCAACACGGCGAGATGTTTCGTTTTGTGACCACGGTCGGACGTCTTAAGTCCGGCGATCGTCTCGCGGTGCAACGAGTGCGCGAGCAATGAAGTCCACGGATCGTGACGGTTCACCGGCGCGATTTCGTTCTCCGTATCGTCGGCCTGCCCGTAGCCCCACGACTGGTCGGAGCGCTGGCCGGGACGGGTGAACACATAGACTTCGGTTCCGCTCACGAGGGTGTTCGGAAACAGCGAGTTGAAGTGAATGCTGATAAAAAGATCCGCCCGGGCGGTATTCGCGATCAACGCACGGCGCTGGAGATCCGCCTCTTTGCTCGGGGCGAGTTGCCGGTCGTCACGCCGCGTCAACACGACGCTGTAGCCTTCCGCCTTGAGCAATTTTTCCAGTCGCAGCGCGATCTCGAGCGCCAGCACTTTTTCCTGTAGCTTCAACGGCCGGTTTTCCATCCCGGGGTCGCCGCCGCCGTGACCGGGATCGAGCACAATCGTTTTGAGCCGCGGCGCCGGCACCTCGACCTGGTCGGGACGCAACAACGGCAACAGGCAACGCTCGTAGTCGGTCTTGCTCACGAAGAGGGCTGCCTCGCGGACCTGCACCGCGTCCCCGAGAAAAATTCGCATCCCATTGCACGCCACCTCGCGTTTCTCCGCCGTGAGCACGAGCCGCCGGGTGTTGGCCGAGAGCGTCAGTTCGCGCCGCGCTTCGACCCACGTGCTCTTGAAGCCCGTCCGCTTCGCCACATCGGCGACCGCGAAGTAGTCGCGGCCCTTGATGCGCGTGACCGGAAGCGGCGGAAGTTTCTTCGCCGGAGCCCGGGCCACCGGCGCGGCGAAGTCAGGTGTGGCGGAGTTCGGCCGGGACGGCGCTGTGCGCACGGTCGCCGCATTGCCTACGACCGGCGCAGGCCCACCGGCAGATTTTTCCGCAACGGCCCCCGTCGCAACGGGGGCGCCCGCCGCGAGGTGAAATGCGAGACCGCCCAGCGCGGCAAGACGGAGAGCCGCCGAAGACATGGCGGCTGCAACTCAGTGCCCCTTGGCCGCAGGCGCTGCCGGAGCGTCGTCGCCCTCGTCGTCATCGTCATCACGCTCCGGACCGTCGTCCACTGCCTGGCTGACGCTGCCTTCGACGTGCCACTTGGGCTTCCGTTTGTTGGGCGCCAGTGGCGTGAGCATGACGTGAATGTTGCGACCGATCAGCTTCGGGTCGGCGTCAGGATGCCCCATGCCCGCAAGTTCGGCGACGGCGCGCGTCATCACGGCAAAACCGATATCGGTGTGGGCCATCTCACGACCGCGGAATTTGAGGCGGAGCTTCACCTTGTTGCCGTGCGCGAGAAACTCCTCCGCGTGCCGGGCCTTGGTGAAGAAATCTCCGTCGGCGATACGCGCCGTAAACTCGATTTCCTTGATCTTGCTCGCCGTGGATTTCACGTGCGACGTCTTCTTCTGTTCCTCGTAGACGTATTTGCCGAAATCCATGATGCGGCACACCGGCGGCGTCGCATTGGGAGCCACTTCGACGAGATCCAAGCCCACCTCGAGCGCGAGACTGATGGCTTTCTGCGTGTCGATGATGCCGAGCTGACGGCCCTCGGGTGAGATCAAGCGGACCTGGGGAACCTTGATACGATGATTGCGGCGAATGGCCGCGAACGGGTCGACATTGCGACGCTGATATGAACCGGAACGGTTGCCGCCACCGGCGGAGGGGAACGAAGTAGCCATCAATTAGGATTTAACGAGTGATTAGGTCGGGACTGATTTCGCCCAGCGACCGGGCGATGACAACACCTATTTCGCCGACCGGAATTCGTCCGTCGCTCCACTCGAATGGCACCCGCCAACGCCCGCTCACATACTGAAACTCTCGCCGCACGAGCAACTCGCCTTGGCGTTCGGATTCGAAAACTTGAAACCACCCGCGACCATCGCGTGCGAGTAATCGAGATGCGTGCCCTTCAGGTAGAGCGCACTCTTGCTGTCGACGATCACCCGCACACCGCCCGTGCGGACGAGGATATCGCCACGTTTCGGCGCCGGGACGAACTTCATCTTGTAACTGAGCCCGTTGCACCCGCCCCCGGTGATCGCGAGCCGGAGAAACTCGCCGGCCTGTTCGCGGGCGATGAGCGCGTTGACCTTCGCGCCTGCGGACGCGGTGAGCAGCACGAGGTTCTCATTGCCCTCGCGCACCCCCTCGGGAAGGGCCGGCACGATCGCGGGAGTGAGTAATTCGGAAGACATCGCGGCCGAACCAAATGAGTCCACCACCGAACCGCAACTTTTTCGCACGTATCGCCGTCCGCGAGCGCAGTGAGGTCAACGACCACCGCACGCCGGCAACGTGCGGAGCGCAACGACACCGCGCACCTCACGCCTTCGCCCGCGCCGCGATCAACCGGCGCGCCACCGTCACGGCGTTGGCAAAACTCGTCACGCGCGCCACGCCTTTGCCCGCGATGCCAAACGCCGTGCCGTGATCCGGACTCGTCCGCACATGCGGCAGGCCGAGCGTCACGTTCACCGCCTCGTCAAAATCGATCACCTTCAACGGCGCCAACCCTTGGTCGTGGTAAAGCGCGATCACCACGTCGAACTCGCCCCGCAACGAGCGCGCGAACAACGTGTCGCCCGGTTCGCAGAGCGACAGCCCCGGAAAATCCGGCCGCATTTTTTCGAGCGCCGGGTTGATGAAATCGCGTTCTTCCTCGCCGAGCAGCCCGCCCTCGCCGGCGTGCGGATTCAGCCCGCAAACGCCGATCCGCGGCTGCGCCACGCCTTCGGCCCGCGCAAGCGTATCCGCCGCCACAATCGTCCGCCGCAGCAAATGCGGCCCGAGCGCCCCCGCGACTTCGTTCAACGGAATATGCCACGTGGCCAACACCACGCGCAACTTCCCACCGCAAAACGCCATCACCGGCTCGCCGCCCCACCGCGCCGCGAAAAATTCCGTCTGCCCCGGAAACGCGTAGCCGATACCGGCCAGCTCCGCCTTGCTCACCGGCCCTGTCACCACGCCGGAAAATTCGCCGAGCCGCGTCCCGCCCGCCGCGCGTTCCATCGCTGCCCACGCCACCAGCGCGCCCTCACCGCAGGGTTTTCCCGGCACCGCGACAAACTCTTCCAAGCCCACCGCGATTTTATCCGCCGCCGTCGCCAGCGTGGCCAACCAGCGCGCCGGACCGATCACCGCCACCCCGGCGGCCTCGTCCGGATGTGTCGCCAGCCACGACTCGATGATCTCCGACCCCACTCCCGCCGGATCGCCGCACGTGAAAGCGAGCTTAGCTGTCATGCTCCGCCTCCGCTGCACCGGCGCGCCGCGCGCGGGCAAAACTGCGTTTTCCGCCCGCAAAGAATTCCAAGAATCGCCGCGCCTCGACGGTCGCATAGTTTCCTCCCGCGAGCATCTGCGCCGCCACCGTGCGGATATTTCCCGCCGTGAAATACACCTCCGCAAACGCCGCCTTCAGCTCCGCGATTGCCGCCCGCGCCACGCCACGTCGCTTCAGTCCCACGACATTAAAACCGATCACGTCGTCGCGCTCCGCGACCATCGTGAAGTGCGGCACATCGCGCGTGATCGCCGCGTGTCCCGCCACCATCACGCCTTCGCCGATCCGGCAAAACTGGTGCACCGCCGCCGCCCCGCCGAGAAACGTGTGGTCGCCCACGCTCACGTGTCCCGCCAGCAGCGCCGCATTCGCAAACACCACGTTATTCCCCACCTCGCAGTCGTGCGCTGCGTGGCTCGCCGCCATCATGAAACAATTCTCGCCGATCACCGTGTTTTTCCCGGCGTGGATCGACCGGTTGATCGTCACGTGCTCGCGGATCACCGTGCCCGCGCCGATGCGCACGCCCGCGGACGTCGCCCGGTCGAATTTCAAATACTGCGGATCGCCTCCGATCACTGCGAAGGGATGCACGACGACGCGGTCCGCCAACACGCAGTGCTTGGTCACCACCGCATACGCCATGATCTCGCAATCCGCACCCAGTTGCGCGCCCGGCTCGACGATCGCCGTCGGATGAATCGTGGTGGCCATGCGCTTCAGGCTTTCGCGCGCCGCGGCGCCACTCGTTCCGACAACAAGTCGAGCTGTGTGTCCTTCAACAAATCGTAGTTCTTCAGGATACGCATCACCTGCAACGTGTCGCTCTTCGTGTAGTTCTGGTTCGTCTCAATCTTGTCGAGCAGGTCGAGCAGCATCGCGCGAAACGAGATGATCGCATCCACGCCCTTCGCCTTGAGCAATTCCACGCTCTGCGACCGAAACGGCTCCGCCGTGGGCAAGCTCGGCAGCACCAAAATTTTCGTCAGTGGCTCGCTCGCCCCGTCCATCGACTCCGCCGGGAAAAACCGCGCCGCCTCCTTCAACACACTCTGTTTCAGAAAACTAAAAACCTCCGGACTGCTCTTGAGCATCTGCGGAGTAAACACGCCCGTATGCCAGCCTTTCACCGAGACAACCGCCTTCTGCACGAACGGCAGCTCATTCGAAAACAGGAAAAAATCAGGCTTCCGGTCGGAGCGTTTCCACGCCGGGTTGTAGACCACAAGATCGATTTCCTCGTCGGCCATTTTTCGGCGCGACGATACCTGATATTTCCGCGCTTGGCGGACCAAGAATCCGTTTTGCTCAAAATACTCCCGAACAATTCCTTCGTCGATGGCTGACATGGCGAAATTCCTAATTCGAAAATCGAAAATCTAAAACCCCAAATTACACCGCACCCACTTCGCGGAAACTCTCCTCCACCAGTGCCGGCGCAATATCGCCCTCCGTCGCCGCCACGCCCAAGCGCTTCAACACCACAAAACGCAGCCCGCCCGCCCGGACCTTTTTGTCGCGCGTCATCGCCGCATACAGCTCGGCATAAGGCAGCGCCGCCCGCAATCGCACCGGCAGCCCGTGCGCCGCGACGACCCGCTCGATGCGCGCCACGTCCTCCGCGCCGATGTAACCAAGCTTCTGCGACAGCCGCGCCGCCGCCGTCAGGCCGATCGCGACCGCCTCGCCGTGCAAATACTCGCCGTAGCCGGCCGCATTTTCCACCGCGTGCCCAAACGTGTGCCCCAGATTCAGCAACGCCCGCCCGCCATCCTTCGCCGTCTCGCGCTCATCCGCCTCCACGATTCCCGCCTTGATCGCGCAACACCGCTGGATCACCGCCGCCAGCGTCGGGCTCGTCACCGTGAGCGGCGACGCCTCCAACTGCGCCAGCAACTCGGCGTCGCCCAGGAGCCCGTATTTGATCACCTCGGCCATCCCCGCCGCAAATTCCCTCACCGGCAGCGTCGCCAACAACCCCGTCGCGATAAACACCGCCCGCGGCTGGTGAAACGCCCCGACCAAATTCTTCCCCGCCGCGATATTGATCCCCGTTTTTCCGCCCACCGAACTGTCCACCATCGCCAACAACGTCGTCGGCACCTGCACAAATTCGATGCCGCGCAGCCACGCCGCCGCCGCAAATCCACCCAGATCCCCGATCACGCCACCGCCCGCCGCGACGAGCACGCCGCCGCGGTCCAGTTTATTTTCCGCGAGAAAATCTAACACCCGCCCCAGCCCCGCCAGCGATTTGGCCCCTTCGCCCGCCTCGACCGCCAACACCGGCGCCTCCCCCAACATCGCCCGCAACGCCCCCGCCTGAGCTCGCACCAAATTCGCATCCGTCAGCACCGCCACCTTGCGCCCGGCCGCCCGCCACCCATCCACCGCCTGCCGCACCTCGCCCGACAAATCCGTCCCGAACCGAATCGGGTAGCTGCGTTCGCCGAGTTTGACCGTGAGGGTTGCGACCATCCCACCGTTAAACGTCCCGCCCTTCCACGCGTCGAGGAGAACCTTTGATCATGCCATCCCCGGGATCCTCGCCGTCCCGACCGCGCATCGGAGCGGCGATTTTCATCCACCGAGTCTGAGCCCTCTGAAAGCTCCCTCCGCATCGCAAGAGACTGTGACGCCGACACTCGCCTCGGGGCGCGTTTCACACGACCCAACCCTCCCGCTCCCCAACGTGCGATTTCCGCCTCATTTCTTGCGAATCGCCACATTCAGCTTGCCTTAACGCGACTAGGTCTCATTCCCATGGCCCCATGTTCGTCTCACCTTGCACTCTGCGCTCCACGCAGTGCGCCGCGCTCATCGCGCTGGCCGCTGTGGCCGGAATCGCCCGCGTGGAGACGACCCGTCCCGCCCCCTCCCCCGACCAAACGTCTACCGCTCACACTCACGGACGGCAGAGCTCACAGCCGCTCGACCGCCTCGTTGGTTTTGCCGCGCCGACTTGGACGCCCGCTTGGCTCCAGCCCCTCGCCAGCGTCGCCTTGTGGTTCTTGAGCGGAAACGAGACCCGCGCCTCTTCCGAGCTTAGCGCCGCGACCACCCCGCCCCTTCCTTCCGCCGCACACGCCGCTCTCCCGCCTGTCGTCGCCGCCTGCCTTCAGCCCGACCACGCGCTCGTCACTTCCGCACTCGCTCATCCCGCCGAGCCCCGCCCCGCCCTTTGCACCCGCGCTCACCTCATACCATTCGCCGTCGGCCCTCCGGCCCGCGCGGTCAACCTCTCCCACCGTGCGGTCGGCACTGCGGTGCCCGCGGACGATACCGTGCGTTGTTCTTCGATTTCTCCGTCCGCCTTTCTTCTCTCCTGTTTTGTTGCGCGCCTAGCGTGCCCTGAATTTTCCGGCCATCTTTCGGTCGGCCCGTCCTTTTCCCCGAGTTCCGCCCTGCGCGGCGAACCGGCCCGGCTTTCCGCCCCCCTTTATCTCCGTCCGTCGCTTGGCGTGTCCGCCCAGCCCGGCCGGCGCTCGCCCCTTCTTTTCACATGAAATCCACCACGCTCACCCGGCCATATTCCCTAGCGTTTCTTGCGCTCTCACTCGGCCTCACCGCCGCGGCCCCCGCCTCCGCCCCCGCCCAAAACGCGCCCGCGACCACGCCCAGCTACCTCCCGCCGAAGGAAGACACCGTGCACCTCGAGAAATTCGAGGTCAGCGACCGCCGCGAGAAGACCTACACCAGCCAACACAGCGTCACCGCCACCAAGACCGACACCGACCTCGTCAACATCCCGCAGTCCCTCAGCGTCGTCACCCGCGAGCTCATCGACGATCAGGCCATGCTCAGCATCGGCGACGTCACCCGCTACGTGCCCGGCGTCGGCATCGCGCAGGGCGAGGGCAACCGCGACACCCCCGTCCTCCGCGGCAACAGCACCACCGCCGACTTCTTCGTCGATGGCGTCCGCGACGACGTCCAATATTTCCGCGACCTCTACTCCGTCGACCGCGTCGAAGTCCTGAAGGGCCCCAACGCCATGATCTTCGGCCGCGGCGGCTCCGGCGGCCTCGTCAACCGCATCACGAAACACGCCGGCGGCGCCACCACCCGCGAATTGTCCCTCCAACTCGGTTCTTGGAACCAGGTCCGCACCACCCTCGATCTCGGCGAAGCCGTCACCCCCGCGTTCGCCTACCGCGTCACCGCGCTCTTCGAAGACGCCGACAGCTACCGCAACGACGTCTCCCTCCGCCGCTACGGCGTCAATCCCACCTTCACCTGGCGCCTCGCCCCGCTCACCACCGTCCGCGCCGGCTTCGAGCACTTCCACGACGAACGCATCGCCGACCGCGGCGTATCCTCGTTCCAAGGTCGCCCGCTGCACACCGCCGCCTCGACGTTCTTCGGCGACCCCGCCCAGAGCCCCGTCGATGCCACCGTGAACTCCGCCTTCGTCATCGTCGACCACACCTTCGCGAACCACATCGCCCTGCGAAACCACACCCGTTTCGGTCGCTACGAGAAATTCTACCAAAACGTTTTCCCCGGCGCCGTGAACTCCGCCGCCACCACCGTCGCACTCTCCGCCTACAATCAAGCCACCGACCGCGACAACCTCTTCAACCAGACCGACCTCGTCCTCCCGTTCGCCACCGGCTCTGTGAAACACCAGATCCTCACCGGCCTCGAACTCGGCCGCCAGGAAACCAATAACCTCCGCCTCACCGGTTACTTCACCACCGTCAGCCCCACCACCACCTCGATCAACGTCCCGCTCGCCACCCCGCGCACCACGCTGCCGCTCACCTTCCAGCCCAACGCCACCGACGCCAACAACCACGGCGTCGCCCAAACCGTCGCCGTCTACGCGCAAGATCAGGTCACGCTCCTCCCGCAGCTCCAAGCCGTCGTCGGCGTCCGCTTCGAACACTTCTCCGTCGACTTCCGCAATAACCGCAACTCCTCCACCGTCGACAGCACCGACCGCCTCCTCTCCCCGCGCGCCGGCCTGATCTATAAACCCGCCGACCACGTTTCGTTTTACACAAGCTACAGCACGTCCTACGTCCCGCGCGCCGGCGAACAACTCTCCTCGCTCACCGCGACCAACCGCGCCTTCGATCCCGAGTCCTTCACCAACTACGAAGTCGGCGCCAAGTGGGACTTCCGCCCCGACCTCGCCTTCACCGCCGCCGTCTACCGCCTCGACCGCAGCAACGTCGTCATCACCGATCCCACCGACGCCACCCGCTCCCTCCTCGTCGACGGCCAGCGCGCCCGCGGCCTCGAGCTCGGCCTCACCGGCCGCCTCACCACCAACTGGAGCGTCGTCGGCGGCTACGCCTATCAAGACGGCACGATCAAGACCACCCAGTCCGCCACCATCCTCGCCGGCGCCCGCCTTGCCCAACTCCCCCGCCACACGTTTTCCCTCTGGAACCGCTACGACCTCAGCCGCACGTGGGGCCTCGGCCTCGGCACGATCTACCGCGACGAGATCTTCGCCTCCACCGACAACACCGTCCGCCTCCCGAGCTTCGTCCGCTTCGACGCCGCGCTTTTCTACCGCTTCAACGCCCGCCTCCGCGCCCAGCTCAACGTCGAAAACCTCCTCGACCGCGCCTACTTCGCCAGCGCGCACAGCAACACCAACATCACCCCCGGCTCCCCGCGCGCCCTCCGCGTTTCCCTCACCACGCGGTTTTGAGCTTCCTCGCTGTTTCAAGTTGGTAAAGGTCGGCGAATGGGAGCCCCAAAGGGGCGAAAAAATAACAGCCCAAGGCAACGCCCTGGGAAAATATCCTCCAGAAAATCCGAGCCCTGAAAGGGCGACACCATCGTCCCACTGAAAACAGCAAGTAATCGAAAATCTTCCTACCAATAAAATTTTCCTACCTTCCCTCCGAACGTTGATCCTCTAAAAATCGCGAGAAGCCGCCCACCCACACACTCCCCCCGATGTTCCGCAAAACCCTCTTCTGGCTCCACCTCGTCGCCGCGCTCCTCGCCGGCCTGCTCATCGCCGTGATGTGTTTCACCGGCACGGCCCTCGCCTTTGAAAAGGAACTCATCGCGTGGTCCGAACGCGACGCCCGCCGCGTCACGCCCCCCGCGCCCGACGCCCCGCGCCTCCCACTCACCACCCTCCAAGCCGCCCTCGCCCGCGCCCACCCCGCCGCACGCCCCGGCACCATCGTCGTCTCCAGCGATCCCACTGCCGCCGTCGCCTTCGTCGCCGGCCGCAACGACGCCTACTACCTCAATCCCTACACCGCCGAGATCCGCCAACCCGCCTCCCGCGCCACCGCCGCGTTTATGCAGACGATGGTCACGTGGCACCGCTACCTCGGCTTCACCGGCGAGACCTCCCGCCCCCGCGCCAAACTCCTCAACGGCACCGCCAACCTCACCTTCTGCTTCCTCGCCCTCTCCGGCCTCTACCTCTGGCTCCCGCGCACCTGGTCGTGGCGCGCGCTCCGCCCCTCGATCTGGTTTCGCCAAAACACCACGTCCCGCGCCCGCGATTTCAACTGGCACAACACCATCGGCTTTTGGTCCGCGCCCATTCTGATCGCCCTCACGCTCACCGCCCTGCCGATCTCATTCCGCTGGGGCGGCACGCTGCTCTACACCCTCACCGGCACGCCACTCCCCGCCAGCGGCCCACAAAGCAGCGGTGCCCCCGCGCCCACCGCCACCGTGCCCGCCCCGCCCGCCGGCGCCGCCCACGTCCCCGCCGATCAACTCCTCGCCGCCGCCCAGCGCACCCTGCCCACCTGGCAAACCATCACGCTCCGCATCCCCGCGACCGGCGCCGCCCAACCCGCCTCGCTCGCCGTCCACGCTCACGACACCTGGCCGCGCACCGCCCTCACCACGCTCCAATACGACCCATTCACCGGCGCCCTCCTCCGTCAGGATGGCTACGCCGATCTCTCCGCCGCGCGTAAGGTCCGCGCTTGGACGCGCTACCTCCACACCGGCGAAGCCCTCGGTGGCTTCGCACAATTCATCGCCGGCCTCGCCTCCCTCGGCGGCCTCTTCCTCGTCTACACCGGCTTCGCCCTCACGTGGCGCCGCTTCTTCGGCACCAATTCGCCGCCGCCCGCCGCCTGATCCGTCCGCTCCGCCGCGCCGTCACCTGCTTCACGCTCCGCCGAAGCTCACGCGCCCCGATTGCACCGCGCCCCTGTTCGCTTCACTGTCTCGCCCATGCCCTCCACCCGCGCGCGCTTCCTCCTCCCGCTCACCGTCGCCTGCGCGTTCGCCCTCGGCCTCTTGCTGCTCACCAACCGCCTCCCCGCCAGCGGCGATGAGCCCCGCCCGCCCATCCGCCCCACCGTCACCGTGCAGACCGGCGATACCGGTGGCACGCTCTTCGGCGCCGCGCCCGACCCCCTCAAAACCCGTCGCTACTACGTCGCCGCCGAGCTCGTCCCGTGGGATTTCGCCCCCGCCGGCCGCGACCTCGTCTGCGGTTTCAACCTCCCGCCTGCCGTCGTCGCCGAGCGCACCCGCCCCAAACTCCGCTACGTCCAATACACCGACGCCACCTTCACCGTCCGCGCCCTCGCCAACCCTTCCCTCGGCCTCCTCGGCCCCGTCCTCCGCGGCGTCGTCGGCGACTACCTCGTCGTCACCTTCCTGAACCGCACCGCGCAACCCGTCTCGATGCACCCCCACGGCGTGCGCTACGACAAAGACAACGAGGGCGCCTATTACCGCCCCTCCCCCGGTCGCGGCGCCGCCGTCGGCCCCGGCGCCACCTTCACCTACGTCTGGCAGCTCGACGAACTCTCCGGCCCGCTCCCCACCGAGCCCAGTTCCAAAGCCTGGCTCTACCACAGCCACGTCGATGGCGATACCGAGTCCAACCTCGGCCTCATCGGCGCCCTCATCGTTACCGATCCCCACCGCGCCCGCCCCGACGGCACCCCCGCCGACATCGACCGCGAGTTCGCCACCCTCTTCATGATCTTCGACGAAAGCGGCGCCGGACCCACCGCCCTGCCGACCGCACCCGTCGCAAACTCTTCGTCCTCGCCGCCTCCCCCCGCGACTCCACCCGCCGCCCCCTCCGCCCCCTCGTCTCCCACCGTCACACCCGCCCCCGCTCCCGCCGCCCAACCCACCCCGCGCGACTGGGCCCAAACCCAACAACGCACCCACGAAGCCGCCCGCTTCGCCATCAACGGCCACATTTTTGGCAACCTCCCCGGCCTCGAGATGAACGCCGGCGAGCGCACCCGTTGGTATCTTTTCGGCCTCGGCTCCGAAGAAGATTTTCACACCGCCCACTGGCACGGCCTGCGCGTCGTCGAAGAAGGCCGCCGCCGCACCGATGTCGTCGAGCTCCTCCCCGCCACCATGAAGGTCGCCGATCTCCTCGCCGACAACCCCGGCAGTTGGCTCTACCACTGCCACGTCGCCGAGCACATGAACGAAGGTATGTTCGCCCAACTCACCGTCTTCGCCCCCGACCAGATCGGCGTGAGCCGCGATCCCACCGCCGCCTTCCTCGGCCTCCCCGCCGCGCCCCGCTCGCTCCGTCTCGATCGCACCGAAGCCATCCTCAACCTCGTCGCCCATCCCGCCCGCGCCGAAGTCGTCATCATCGGCGCCCTCTCCGCCCCCGAAGATTTTCTCGTCCACCGCCAAACCGTCCGCGCCCGCCTCGGCGACCGCGAGATCGTCGTCGAGCTCAACGCCGCCGGCATCGGCAAAGCCCCGCAAGCCTGGTTCCGCATCAACAACACCGACGATACCAGCCTCGCCCGCGGCGGCCGCCTCGATTTCGAACTCGTCTTCAACGGCGCCGACTGGCTCGAACGCCCCACCCCCGGCGCCCCCGCCCGCCGCCCCCTGCCCCTCACCATCGAGATCGGCTCCACCCGCCACACCGCCGAAGTCACCCTCGTCTCCCGCGTCATCGAGCCCTGACCGCGCTCCCCAGCGAAATGCCGGAGGGCTTTATACCAAACGCTTATGAAGATTGGTCGTTAGCAGACTCGGGGTAGCCGCTCGTGTTAACGAGCGGTGGCTGCGTCCGCATCTTCACGCCTGCGCGCCCGCCTCCGGAAATGTGGGAGGGGCTTCACGCCCCGATTCCGCCATTGCCCCCGCGCCCATCCCCCGCATTGACGCCACGACACTTTCCCTGACCGTAGGCCGCTCATGCCCTCGCCGTCCGATTCCTCCGCCGATTCCGCCACTCCCCCCGACGCCGCCGCGTGGCTCGCCCGCGCCCATGCCCTCGAAGCCCAAGCCACCCCCGAGGCCCTCGCCGAAGCCGCCCGCGCCTACGAGTGCGCCCTCACCCTCCTCCGCGCCCGCCCCGCCTCCGACCCCGCCTTCCGCCGCGATCTCGCCATCACCCACCTCAATCACGGCAACGCCCTCCAACGCCTCGCCACCCCCGAGTCGCTCACCGCCGCCCTCGCCGCCTACGACGCCGCCCTCGCCCTCCTCGCCTCCGCCGATTTCGCCGCCGACCCCGCCGCCCAAAACACCCGCGGCGCCGCCCACATCAACCGCGGCCACGCCCTCCACCGTCAGGGCACCCCGGATACGCTCGCCGCCGCCGTCGATTCCCACCGCGCCGCCGTCGCCGTCCTCGAAAAACTCCCCCTCTCGCCCTCCGAAACCACCCCCCCCGAAGCCGCCTTCAGCCACCGCCTCAATCTCGCCGGGGCCTGGATGAACCTCGCCCACACCCTCCTCGATTCCGCCGACCTCGCCCAGCGCCACTCCGCCGCCCGCGACGCCACCACGCAGGCCCTCGCGCTCCTCGATCTCGACGACCTCCCCCTCGCCCACCCCGCCGCCGCCGAGCTCTCCCTCCTCGCCCGCCGCGCCCGTTGCGATGCCCTCGGCCACCTCATCTTCGCCGTCTCCGACCCCGCCCTCGCCCGCGACCTCGCCGACGAAGCCGGCGACATCGTCGACGACGGCCTCGCCCTCGTCCGCCAATGGGAACAACGCGGCCTCCCCCACTTCCGCCCCCTCGCCGCCCGCCTCTACCACTTCGGCGCGCAACTCTACCGCTTCCACCAACCCCACTTCCTCGCCGAGTTCCTCCTCGAACACCTCGACCCCGACCAATCCCCCGGCGCCACCCCCGCCGACCCCGCCCTCTACGCCATCGCCGAAGAAGCCCTCGCCACCGCCCTCCAAGCCCTCCGCGCCCCCCGCATCATCCGCGCCGACGACCCCGCCACCGCCCGCCAAGTCGAGACCCTCCGCTCCCTCCAATCCGCCACCCAACGCCTCGCCGATCTCCGCCGCCTCCACCTCACGCCCCCACCCGCCTAATCCCCCAAGTAAAGCGCGTTAAACCCAATGCGCTTCCGCGCCCCCAGGCCTGATCCCAGGTGGAGCGCGTTGACCCAACGCGCTTTCCCATCCCCCAGCCAAACACGACCTCCGGGCAGCCCGCCGAGACCAAAACCCGTGCCCGAGGTGGAGCGCGTTGACCCCAACGCGCTTTCGCCGTCGTCCCTCACTCCGCCCGCGCACCAACCACCGCCACAACCGCTCAAACCCCTCGTTTAACGGCGCCCCAAAATCCACCCCGCCGCCCTCCGGTAGCCGCGTCGGTTACGACGCGGGCGCCGCCGCCCCTCGCCATCGCGGCGCTCCTCCCAATTCACCCTTGAGCCCCACCCGCCTCGTGGTGTCTTTGATCGAAAGACCGAAAACGCGCAGGTGACCTCGGCATGACCCGGAACAAAAATTTACCCCTCCAAATGGCCAAGCCCTTGCCCCAACGAAGCGTGCAAGAAACTGCGCTAAAACGCAGTGCAGGCGAATAACACTGTTCGGCAGAAATTACCCCGATGAAGAATCAACCGTTGATCAGGTATACGGCTCGTGAATGGATGCGCGCTCTCGGCTTGTCGGCGCTGTGTGGTGTCGGCGCAATAGCGGTTTGGTTTCTGGTTATGCTGACGACCCGCGATATGTCGCAAGCGGCGAGCGCCGCGGTGAAGGTGAGCGTTTGGCTATTGCCGGCGGTCGTTGCGATTTTCAGCCCGGTTTTGCTTTTCGCACATCGACACGGCGTGGACTCCGCGGAACGCGGAGGCTGACTTTCTAATCGTGACCTCAAAAAGGCCGAAGACGCCAGAGCCAACGCCGCTCGCTGTCACGCCTCGTGCTGGCTGTTGTCGTGGCCCATCTTTAACGGCAAAAGTATGAACTTCCGTCCGATTGAACCGAAGGATTTGTCGGAGGTGATCGAAGTGCGCGCGTCGACTCGCGAGAATCCTTTTTCGCGTGAGGCGCTTCGTCAGATCGGTGTCACAGAAGAATCGACGGCCGAGCGACTCCGCACGACTCATCGCGGGTGGCTCTGCGAAGAAGAAGGCCGCGTTGTCGGCTTTGCGATCGGGGATGGGAAGACCGGAGAGCTTTGGGTCATTGCCGTCTTGCCGGAGTTCGAAGGAAGGGGCGTAGGCTTGCGGTTGCTTGATGCCGTTGAAGGATGGCTTTGGTCGCTGGGTTGGCAGGAGCTTTGGCTTTGGACGTCACCCGATCAGAAGAAGCGAGCATTTACCTTCTATCTGAAGCGCGGTTGGGGCGTCTCCGAATTGAAAGAAGGCATGCTGTTCATGAAGAAGAAAAGGCCGACGCCAGAGCCAACGCCGCTCGCTGTCACGCCTCGTGCTGGCTGTTGTCGTGGCTCATCTTAGTTAGCCAAAGAAAACCTCCCGTCGCACGTTTTCGTGTTTAATGAAGCACATCATTTCTATTTTGGTGGTCGCCCTCGTCCTTTCTGGATGCGCCACCACTCCGGCACACTCGGGGGCGTGGAGCGCCCAAGACTTCGCGAAGGCCTCAGACCCCGAGATGGAAGAGATCGCTGCGGTTTGCTTGCGAGAGTCTTTCAAGCGAGCCCGTTCGGATCGGCCTCCGACCGTTTACTATATCTACGTCAGGGGCGCCGATTGGCGGAAAGTGGTAGCCCGCGCGAGAATCGAAGCCCCCGGCGTGATTCTTCGCGGGCCTCAAGATTATTTTTGGAGCGATGAGGGCTATCGCGACCGAGAGACCGGATTGCGTGCCTATTCGATTGGCATTGAGAAGGAGCCCACGAAGCCCGGCGAAACGCGTGTCTTCCTCACTTGGAGCGCCGGAACCGGCCAAGGGTTTTCATCTAGATTCTACCGATTCGAAAAGAAGAACGGAGCTTGGGTTATTGTGGAGACGATACAGGGACCAGTTTCGTAGCCATGCAGAAGGCTAAATCGGGTCCCCGTGACCGACTGAGAACGGTGAACGGGAACGGTGAACGGGGTCAGGCTTTGGGGCTTGGGGTTTGCCGAACGGAGCGTAGCCCAAACACGCGGCGCCCGACTCGGGTCAGCAGACCATGATCGAGGCCAACCGAGTCCGATAGCGCTCGCGCGCCGCGAATTCACCTCCACTTCTCCGCGACTTCATCGTCTCTTCACACCAATGAACGACCTTTAGCCATGGCCGACGCGCATCACGAAGCATCACTCGAGGACCAAATCGAACAATGGCGAACCGCCCTCCGCCGCCAGGCGACCGGGCCGGCGGTCGATGTCTCCCAGCTGGAGCCACCGCTCCGCGCGGAGATCGCGGGCCTCACTCGCGCCGGGCTCACCGCTGATGAGGCCTTTCTCATCGCGGTGAAGCGCATCGGCCGCGTCGACGCCGGCTCGCGCGTGTTCGCCCGCGAGCGCTCCGCTCGCGTGTGGCAGCAACTCGGCGTCGCCCCGGCCGATTCCGGCGAACGCCGCGCGGCCGCGCTCCGGGAAGCGTGGGTCGCCTTTGGCTTCGCGGTGCTGGCCGGCGTGGCGATCAAGGTGCCGTCGCTGTTCGGCATCGATTCGGGCGACGACGCCAACGAGGGTTTCTACTTTCGCAACGCGAGCCTCTTCGTGTTGCCCTGCCTGATCGGGTTCTTCGCTTGGAAACGGCGGCTCGCCCCGCGCACGCTCGGCTGGCTGGCAGCGGCGTTCGCCGTCGGAGCCGCTGCCGCCAACCTTCCAGGGTTCGGCCAAGTCCGCTCCTTCGGAGAACTCTCGGCGTTGCACCTGCCGATCGCCCTCTGGCTGGGCGTGGGGATCGCCTACGCCGGCGGACGCTGGGGCGAGGTGAGCCGGCGCATGGACTTCATCCGGTTCTCCGGTGAGCTCTTCATCTACTATGTGTTGATCGCGCTGGGCGGCGGCGTGCTGTGCGCGTTCATGGCGCTCACCTTTAAGAGCATCGGCATCGATATCGGGCCGTTCTTCGCCGCGTGGCTAATCCCGTGCGGAGCCGGCGGGGCGTTGGTGATCGCCTCTTGGTTGGTCGAGGCCAAGCAGGGCGTGCTGGAAAGCATGGCGCCGATGCTGACGCGTCTGTTCACCCCGCTGTTCGCCCTCATGCTCGTCGCGTTTTTGGGCACCCTGCTGGTGTCGGGGCGCGGCGTCGCCATTGAGCGGCAGATGCTCATCGGCTTCGACCTGCTGCTGGTGGTGGTGCTGGGCCTGCTGCTCTATTCGATCTCGGCGCGCGATCCGCAGGCCCCCCCGGGCGCGTTCGACGTGGTGCAAGTTGTCCTGGTGGTCGGAGCCTTGCTGGCCGACGCGGTGGCGTTGTGGGCCATCGGCGCGCGCATCAGCGAATTCGGTTTCAGCCCCAATCGCGTGGCGGCCCTCGGTGAGAACGTCATCCTGCTGGTCAACTTGGCGTGGTCCGCCGTGCTCTACATCCGCTTCCTGATCGGACGCGGCTCGTTTCCGAGCCTTGAGCGATGGCAGACAGGCTATGTGCCGGTCTACGCGGTGTGGGCGGCGATCGTGGTGATCGTTTTCCCTCCGGTGTTTCGGTGGCTCGGGTAGTTCGGACGAAACCCCAAGGCGCAGATTTAAACCTTGGTAGTCGCGACCCGAAAACCCCGCTCGCCGATCCCCGCCGCCCCCCTCCGAGGTGGCGCGCGTTGATCCCAACGCGCTATCGCCCGCGCCGCTCACCGCCACGCCACCCGTCTTTCACGACGCGTTTCCGTCTCCCTTTTGCCAAGCGCAGCAGCAGCCGCCCCCCCGGCGCGCTTGCGCCCGCCCGCCCCTCGCTTCCCAATCTCGCCTCCCTACACGCCCGCCCATGCGCTTCGAATTCACCACACCCCCGCGCATCGTCTTCGGCTCCGGCGCCCTCCGCGAAGCCGCTCCCGCCGCCCGCGCCCTCGGCCGCCACGCCTTAGTTGTCACCGGCCGCGATGCGTCCCGCGCCACACCCCTGCTCGACCAACTCCGCGCCGAAAAACTCAACGTCACGACTTTCGCCATCGCGGGCGAGCCCACCACCAACAACGTCATCGCCGCCACTGCCGCCGCCCGCGCCGCCGGGTGCGATCTCGTGATCGGCTTTGGCGGCGGCAGCGCACTCGACGCCGCCAAAGCCGTCTCCGCCCTTCTCACCAACGACGGCGAACTCCTCGACTACCTCGAAGTCGTCGGCCGCGGCGCCGCGCTCACCCGCGCCGCCGCCCCCTGTATCGCCATTCCCACGACCGCCGGCACCGGCGCCGAAGTCACCCGCAACGCCGTCCTCTCCTCCCCCGCGCACCGCGTCAAAGTATCTCTCCGCAGTCCGCTGATGTTACCGCGCCTCGCCCTCGTCGATCCCGACCTCACTCTCGGTCTGCCGCCCGCCCTCACCGCCGCCAGCGGCCTCGACGCGCTCACGCAACTCATCGAGCCCTACACCTCCTGCCGCGCCCATCCCTACACCGACGCCCTGTGCCTCGACGGCCTCCGCCGCATCGCCCCCGCCCTGCGCCGCGCGTATCACAACGGCCGTGACGCCGCCGCCCGCGCCGACCTCGCCCTCGCCGCCCTCTCCAGCGGCCTCGCCCTCGCCAACGCCGGCCTCGGCGCCGCCCACGGTTTCGCCGGCCCCATCGGGGGCATGTTCCCGGCGCCGCACGGCGCCGTCTGCGCCGCCCTCCTCCCGTTCGTGATCGAAGTAAATCTCCGCGCCATCCGCGCCCGCACGCCGGAAGCCCCCACCGCGCACCGCTACGCCGAAGTCTCCCGTCTCCTCACCGGCCGCGCCGACGCCACCGCTGACGACGCCGCGCCCTTCGTCCGCGACCTCGTCACCGAACTCCAGATACCGCCGCTCCGCACCTACGGCCTCACCTCCGCCCTCGTCCCCGCCCTCGTCGAGCAAGCCGCCCGCGCGAGCAGCATGAAAGCCAACCCCCTCCCGCTCACCCCCGCCGAGCTCACCGAAATCCTCACCCGCGCCCTCTGACGCCCTCGGTCATCGCGAGGAGCGCCGCGACGTGGCGATCCATCGAACAACCACTGCGCACCTTGCCCGCCCACGGTCCGTCGTCTGGCCTGACAACATTGGCGACGCGACGCCCCCGTCGCGTTGCTCGCCCCTCACTCCACCCGCTCTCCCACCACCGCCGCAACCGCTCAACCCCCCGTTCAACGGTGCCCCAAAAACCGCCTCGCCGCCCTCCGGTAGCCGCGTCGGTTACGACGCGGACGCCGCCGCGCCCCGCAATCGCGGCGCTCCACCCAATTCAAACTTGAGCCCCACCCGCCCCGTGTTGTCTTTGATCGAAAGACGAAAGCGCGCAGGCGACCTCGGCATGACCCGGAACAAAAATTTACCGCTCAAATCTCGCAAGCCTCTGCCCCAACCAAGCGGGCAGGAAACTGCGAGAAAACGCAGAGAGGGCGTATAACACCGTTGGGCAATAAATGAAGAAGCGGCTCTATCCTCCTTTTAAGTGCTCCGCGGATTTCCCGAAAAGTATTCCTGCCCTGCTTGAGCGTCGCAGATTTTCCGTGCGGATGGGAAGATGGCTGTCGAAGACCAAGCCGAATCCCACGAGTGAATTTGGCTACGAGGTGTCGGACGGAAGATTCACCGTCGTGGTCACCGGTGGCACGCTGCCTGACGGAGTGGTCGGGTATCGTGTCGTTCCGGCCATGTTCGGGGTCAGTTTTAAATTTTGGCTCCGCTCGAAGAAAGAAGAGTTTCGAGTTTGCGTGCAGGAAGCGCTGAAAGCGGACGGCGGGCAGCTTTGGGAGGACTACCCCTATGACTAAAAAGCCTAGTCGGGTCGTCGGGGGTAATTAGCCCCCGGCCCCACACCACCGGACATGCGGATCCGCATCCGGCGGTTCCGTCGTGTTTACCCCTTCGCGGTCGTCACCGGAGCTTCCGTCTCCGGCTTCGGCGGCGGCGCGGAATGAGATGCCTCCGTGCCTGAGGTTGAACTCCCCAATTTCCCTCCGCCTTTCGATTCAACCTCACTTCTCCGCCTTCTTCGTCACGCCCGCACCCAACAGCGGCAGCAACTCGCCGCTCTCCGTCGCGCCATAATTAAACAGCACGAACCCGCCCGTGTCGTGCCGGCGCGTGATCTCGATTTGCCGGATCACGCGGTCCGCCGTCAGCCGCGAAGTCGACGAACTCACTCCGATGCCCGGATACACCGGCACTTTGCCGGCCCACGCTTTTTGCAGGCCCACCCACGTGTCGAGTTGCCGTTCGCTGCCCGTGTAATCCATCGGACACACAAAATCCAACCAACCGCGTTCGCACCACAGTTTCCAATCCTGCCCGACCCCGTCGCGGTCCGTCGTCCAGTTGCGAAACACCGCCGCCGAAATCTTGATCGTCGGCTTCGCCACGCGCGCCTGCTCGCTCACCGCGCGCACCACCGCATTGATGTTTTCGCGCCGCCAATCCAGCCAGCGCTGACGCCACTCTCCGCCCGCCAGCACCGCCTTCGGCCACGCCGTGATCTCTGCACCCACCACCTTCCCGAAACGCGCGCGGCACCCCGCACAGTAACAGTGATCGCCGTCCGGATAGCGGATGTAATCGAAGTGGATACCCGCGACATCGTAGTCGCGCGCGACCTCTACCATCGCCGCGATTTCCAGCGCCTGATTCTCCGGATGCGAGGGACACAGCCACGGCTCCACCTTGCCTTTCGCGCTTTCCTGCAGCCGCCCCTCGCTGCGCATCCGCTCCAAAAACTCCTTCGGCACGCGATGCCCCGTGTTCCAGTTCACTTTCCACACGTGCAGCTCGACTCCGTATTTTTTGCACGCCGCGAGACACTCCGCGATCTGGTCGCCGCGCGTCGCCACCTCGCCCGCCACCGGCAGCACCTTGCTCGGATAATACGCCACACCGCCCCACAGCATATTCGGCAAAACCGCAGTGAACCCCGCGTCCGCCAGCCGCTTGATCGCCTCGTCCCACGTCAGCCCCTCCACGCCCAATGCGCTGTGACACCAAAACGCCCGGAACTCCCCCGCCCGCGGAGCCTGCGCGAGGCAATACGCCTCCAACATCCGCTGCGTCGCCACCGGCACTTCGTCGAGCGCTTCGGCAAATTTTCCCGCCCCGCTCAACGCCTGCGCCCAGACCTGCCGCTCGCACGCCTCGGCCAATTTCGCCATCGCCGGCCCCTGCTCGCCCGCCAACCGCATGATCGTCGCCGCCGCCTCGTCGACATTTCTACTGCCGCCGACTTCTCCAATCTTCGCGATCCCCGCCGCCACCACGCGCGGCCACAATTCCGGCGCCAACGCCGCCGCCATCGCGAGCAACATCCGCCGCTTATTCGCCAGATCGTCGCCGAGCAGCACGTGCGACATCACGACCGCGTTCTTCGACGCCACCACCGCCGCATAGCCGGCGCGCTCGCCTTTTTCGTCGAGCCACTCCGCCACCACACGCGCGCCTTCGCCCGCCGGCTTCACTTCGCGAATATTCCACGAGCGCTGCCGCACCGTCTTCGGCACTCCCGCCAACGCGCCCGCTCCCGCGCCGAACTGCATCGCCGCAAATTTCCCCAACCGCTCGCCCGCCTTCACGTGCCTCCCGAGCGCGATCTGCACGTCCGCCTGCAATTCCTCCGGCAGGTGGTAAAACGCCAGCAGCCGACCGCCTTCGCGCAAATATTCCTTCAACGCCCGCACCGCTCCCGCGGGCATCGTCGGATTGTAGGGCAACACCACGAGCTTCGCGCCGCGCAACTGCGCCGCCGTCAGTTCGTCATCGCCCGGCGTGGCGCACCCGATGCCCCACGCCTCGAATCCTTCCGCCACCGCCGCGGTAAACTGCTCCACGCTCTTCGCCTCCCCGGCATCCCCGCGCGCCGCCGTCTCCGCGCGGATGATCGCCACGTCCGCATCCACGCCCAGGACGCCCATCGCCGCGAAATTCCGCAACCGCATCTCCGTATCCGTATTCTGGCCACGCCACGCCGATACGCGGATCGTCGTGATCTTTCCCCAGCCCGCCGGCTTCCCCTCCGCGCGCATCGCGGATTTGTTCACCGTGATCGTCGTCCACGCATTCGCGATCTCCGGCTGAAACGTCGCCGCATACCACCCGTCCCCGCTCTGAAAATACACACTGAACTGCGAGATCGCCTCCAGGTTCGGACTGAAAAACTCGAACCGCACGCCGCGTCCCGCCGCCAGATCAACCTTCACCGCGCGATCCCACGACGCCCGCTCAAAATCCGTCCCCGCGAAATTGCACGGCAACCGCAGCGCCGGCGCGCCCGCCTCACGGCGCACCGTCGCCGGCGCCGAGCCTTTCATCGGTTTCCACGCGGCCTGCACCGCCGCGTCATTCGCATAGCGCCCGTCCTCGATAACAAATCGCTCCACTCGGCCCGCGCCCGCCTGCGCGCCCGCACCCTCGTCGGCACCCCGCGCCATCAGCACCGCGCCCAGCGCGAGAATCACGACCCGGAAAAACGTCTTCAGTGTGCTCATGGAAAATGCCGTCGCGGCGCCGCCAACCTGCCCGCCGCCCGCATCCGCCGCCATCCGAAAGAATCTGCCCGGCCGCCCAGCTTCGCCAAAAAAATCGGCCCATTTTCTCCGATCACTGCGTCCGCCACCCGCGACTGCGCTATCGCCATTCTCGTGGGGCCTCTCCGAGCGGGTTTGATTTCACCGGCAGCGGTTCGGCCCAACGCAAACGTTGCCGCGCCCAGAGGAAACTGGGTTGCAGTTATGAAATCCGACTTTGCTTGCGTGCGATGCTCCCCAACCCCGGTAATCTGCGCGTTCTAGCTTTCTCCTTTGGATCCCATTCATGATCACCCCGCCCGATTCCCCTGCGTTGGCCCTGATCGCCAGCGTTGAGTTCTTTCAGCCACTGAGCCCCGACGAACAGGCCAGCGTGGCGCACGCGATGGAGCGCCTCACGCTCGCTCCCGGCGAGACGCTGGTGCGCCAAGGCGAATTGGGCGATGCCATGTATGTCGTCGAGTCGGGCGTCCTGCGCGCCTTGGTGCGGCGCAAGAACGACGAGGTCGTGGAGGTGGGCCGCATCAATCCCGGCCATCCGGTCGGCGAGATGCAGTTCGTCGGTGGCGGCACCCGCGGCGCGACGGTCGAAGCCGTGACTCCCTGCGTGGTCCACCGTCTGCGACGCACCATTTTCGACACCCTCCCGCCCGCCGTCGAACGAGCGCTGGCTTCCTCCAAGGTCGTCCACCGCCGCCTCCACAGTTCCCAGTTGGCGTTTGTGCTGCCGTCGATCTTCGGCCCGTTGGAGCCGCAGGTGCTCGCCCAGATCGAAAAGCAGATTGAGTGGGTCAACTTGCCGCGCGGTCAGGCGCTTTTTCACCAGGGCGACGTGGGCGACGGCTGGTATCTGGTGCTGAGCGGGCGGCTGCGCATCGTGGTCACCGACGCGGCCACGCGGGAAGAGCGCGCCGTCGCCGAGTTGGGCCGGGGCGACAGCCTGGGCGAGGTCGCGCTGATTACCGGTGACCGCCGCAATGCCACTCCCTATGCGATCCGCGATTCCTTGCTGGCTCGCTTTTCCAAGCAGTCTTTCGAGGAGATCATGACCCTGCATCCGCGGGCGCTGCTGTCGATCTGCCGGACCCTGGTCAAACAGACCCAAAATGCCAAGCGGCGCTCCGGCGCGCTGTCGCGCCTCGTGATCACGGTGACGCCGGCGGGAAACGGGTCGCTCGCTCCCGAGTTTGCGCGCGCGCTCACACGGGCCCTCGGCGTCATTGGTTCGGCCCTACACGTCGATGCGCACAAGCTGTCCGCCGAGGGCGTGCTCAACGCGGCGGCCGGTGTGGCGGCCGATCATCCGAGCTGGCTGCGTTTCACCGCCTGGCTCGAAGAGCATCAGACCCACTACGAATTCGTCGTCCTGGAAACGGACCGGCACGCCACCGGTTGGACGCATCGTGCCCTCGGTCAGGCCGATCACGTCGTCGTCGTCGGCAACGCCGCCACGGATCGCCCGCTGGGCGAGATCGAGGAGCAATTGCTGCTCGACAAGATGTCCGATGTGCGGCGCGCCCGTCGCACCTTGGTGATGGTCCACCCGGAAACCACGCTCCTGCCCAGCGGCACTCACGAGTGGCTGGCCATGCGACGCGTCGACCTGCACCTCCACGTGCATGCGAACCGGCAGGAGGACGTCGAACGCGTCGCCCGCACGATCACCGGTCGCGCCGTCGGGCTCGCCCTAGGCGGTGGCGGCGCCCGCGGCTTCGCGCATTTCGGCGTGATCAAGGCGTTGCGCGAACTCGGCATCCCCATCGACGCGCTGGGCGGCACCAGCATGGGCTCGATCATGGCCGCCCAGCTCGCCACCGGGCGCACCCTCGAACAGCTCTACGAACTCAACCGCCAGATCATCGCGCTGAAACCGTTTCAGGAATACACCGTGCCCATGATCGCCATGCTCAAGACGAAGCGCATTACCGAGAGCGCGCTCATGTCGTTCGGCGACACGCGCATCGAGGATCTGTGGCTCCCGTATTTCGCCGTTTCGAGCAATCTGACGACCGCCGAGATGGTCGTGCACGAAACCGGCCCGCTCTGGGAGGCGACGCGCGCCAGCGGCTCCCTGCCGGGCATTGCCGTGCCAGTCGTTTCAGGCCGACACTTGCTGGTCGACGGCGGCGTCGTGAACAACCTGCCGGGCGACGTCATGCGGAACAAATGCGGCGGCGGGCCGGTGATCGCCGTCAACGTCAGCCCCGAAGAGGAAGTCGGCATCGGCGCTGGCGGCTTCCCGTCGCCCTGGAAAATTTTCTGGAGCCGCGTGCTGCCCTTCCGGAAGAAGATCACCGTGCCCGGCATGTTGGATATCCTGATGCGAACGACGATGCTCGCCAGCGCCAACCGCACCACTCAGGTCAAGAACAGCGTGGACCTTTATCTGCGCCCGCCGGTCGACGATTTCGGCATGTTGGAATTCGAACGGATGCCCGATCTCGTTGAGGTCGGTTATCGCTACACCCTGAAAGCCGCCGCCGGCTGGAAGCCGCCGACCACCTGACGCAAACTCGGCCCATCGCACACTCGCCCATTGACGGCGGGAAACCCGGAGGTTTGTTTCGCCGCGCAGTGAGCGCGCCGGGCGTTCACTCCACCGTTCCCCCACCCACCCGTTTTCAAAGAATCGCGCGGCTTGGCCGATGCCTTCCTCGATCGGAAATGACAGGATGAAAAACAGGATCTCCATGACCAAAAATTCCCTCTCGCTCGCCGTAGTGTTCCTGGCCTCCGTCTCCGTCGCCTTCGCCCATACTGCGGCTGCCGGCGCGGCACCCGCCGACGCCCCCGTCAGCCGGGTCGTCGGCATTCTCGTCGCGATCGGGATGTTTCTCGTGCTGGAGCCGCTCGTGCTCTACCTCACGTTCAAACGCTGGTTCCACAATCCGAACGCGCCCTTGCCCTCGCCGGAACGTTTCTTTCACGCGGCCATTTATTCCTTCGGCGCGATGATTGTCACCGGCGCGGTCCTCACCCGGTTCTTCTCCGGTGTCGACATGTCGAATACGCCCATCATGCGCTTCTGGGGCTACAACAACATCTGTGTCGTCTTCGACAGCCCGCCTTCCACTTACATCTGCCCCGTCTACTGGTTCTTCATCGGCTACCTTTTGGTGCGCTACGCGATCGAAGACACCAAGCGCCTGGTTTCCCTCGGCTCCACTTCGGTCATCGAAAAACGCCTCGGCTACGCCGTGAACGTGGCACTCGTGCTCGTCGCCGCCTTCTTCTCACTCTGCCTCGCGATCCGGCCCGAGGACGACATGTATGGTCACACGCTGCCTTTCGTGGCGCTCCTGATCGTCCTCCCGCTGACCTCGGTGATGCACTGTTGGCTCCGCCGCGGTCGCACCACGCTCCACGTCGCCTTCGTCTCCGTTTACATGATACTCTCGTTGGTCAAGGCCTGCTTCAATATCTACGGCCTCAGCACCGGAACCCCCGTCCTTGTGCAATTCGCCCGACCGGTGGACCTGGCCTGGACCCTCTGCGCCATCGCCGCGCCGTTTCTGATCCCGCCACCAGTCGAACAAGAGCAGGCCACCCCCGCCCCCACCGCTTCAGCCAAAGCCTTCGCTTAACTTTATGTCCGCCGCTCTCCCCTACCCGCAAATCCCCGGCCCGCCTGCGCGTTTTCTCATCGGCGAGTTGCCCGCCTTCAAAAACGGCCGTCCGTGGGAGGCTTGCCGCGCCTACGCCGAGAAATACGGCCCCATCACCCGCATCAAAATCCTCGGCAAGCCCATCGTCGTCCTCAACGGCCCCGATGAAATCCTCGACGTGCTCGAACGCAAAACCGACCGCTTCTACAAAGATGCACCCCGCGAAGCCCTTCTGCCCGTCGCCACCGACCATAGCGTCTTCACCTCTCCCGGCGGCCAGCACTGGGCCGAGCGCCGCCGCGCCAATCCCCAATCGGGCCCGCGCTTCGGCCCGTGGTTCGCCTCGCGCATTCCGCTCATGCACGCGCTCATCGAGGAGTGTCTCGCCGTGTTTGCCCGCAACCCCGCCCCGGCCGACATTTATGATTTCTTGCTGCGGACAGCCTTCGACGCGTGGTCGTTGGTCTTCCTCGGCCAAGTCCAGCCCGCCGAGGTCTACGAGTGCTTCATCGAAGTCGCCACGCTCCTCAATCGCCGCCTCATGTGGAAACTGCCCTTCGGCCGCCCCTGGGGCAAAGAAGGCGACGTCCTCCAAAAACGCTGGCTCGACTATTTCCGCGCCATCGTCGCCGACGTCCGGCGCGCCCCCGAAGGCCGCAACGACATTGTCGCCTTCCAACTCCGCCACGGTGACATCGACGACGAAGCCGTCGCCGCCGAACTGGCCAACAACTACTTTGGCGGCTGCTTCTCGTCCACGACCGGCCTCCTCACCGCACTCTACGAACTGACCCAGCATCCCGCCGATCGCACCCGCGCCATGGCGGCCGCGCGCGCCCTCCGCACGTCCGGCAGCCTCACCGATTTTGCCGCACTCAACGCCGAGCCCTGCCTCGACGCCGCGCTCCGCGAAGCCCTGCGCGTCCATCCTCCGGTCGCGTTCTTCCAACGGCGGGTAAAGCCCGATGCCGCTGCCGAACTCGGCGGCTACCAAGTGCCCGCCAGCACGATCCTGTTTATCAGCAGCTACGCGCTCCACCTCGACAAAGCGCATTGGGGCGCCGATGCCGAAACTTACCGCCCCTCGCGCTGGACGAGCGCGGTCGTCGAAGCCAATCCCTACGGCAGCAGCCACTTTTTCCCCTTCGGCCGCGGCCCGCGTGCCTGCGTCGGCGAACACGTCGGACGCCTCTACATCAAACTGGCCCTCGCCTCCATCCTCGCCAACTACACGCCCGAGATCGGCGCCGGCCAACCCCTCGAAAAAGAGCTCTTCTTCGCCACCATGCGCCCCAAAGGCCTCCTCGGCCGCCTGCTCCCCGTCTCCTGAAAGTGCCGAGCGGCGCACGGTTGCCGCAATATACTCCAACGGGGCGGTCGCGTCGTTCGGCCCGCGCGCGAAGGACCGGGCTATCAACTCTCAGCTCTCAACTGACTGTTCACGGCTCCGGGATTGCCCCCCTTCCGCCGCTCCGCTACGCCCTGCGCGCGTCGGCTAATCACCGGCCGCTCCTCATGAAACCCTTCTTCCACCGGTCGCTCCTGCTCGCCGTCGCACTCACGCTTGCGACCACCGGCTGCACGACCGTCAAACGCACCGCCGTCAACTCCCTCGGCGACGCCCTCGCCGGCGGCGGCACCGCCTACGCGAGCGACGATGATCCCGAACTCATCCGCGCCGCCGCGCCTTTCAGCCTGAAACTGATGGAGAGCCTGCTCGCCGAAACTCCGCGCCACCGCGGCCTCCTCCTCGCCGCCGCCAGCGGCTTCACCCAATACGGCTACGCCTTCGTCCAACAGGACGCCGACGAACGCGAATCCACCGACCTCGCCGCCGCCTCCGCCCTGCGCGACCGCGCGCGCCGCCTGTATCTCCGCGCCCGCGATTACGGTCTGCGCGGCCTCGCCGTCACGTATCCAAATTTCACCGCCGCCCTCCGCGCCGATCCGCGCGCCGCCGTCCGCGCCTGCACGGTCGCCGATGTGCCCTTGCTCTACTGGACCGCCGCGTCGTGGGCCGCCGCCATCTCGATCAAGAAAGACCGCCCCGACCTCATCGCCGAATTGCCGCAGTTCGAAGCCCTCCTCGACCGCGCCCTCGCCCTCGACGAGACCTTCGATCACGGCGCCATCCACACGCTGCTCATCACCTACGAGCTGGCCCGCCAAGGCGCCACCGGCGATCCCCTCGCCCGCTCGCGCGCCCACTTCGACCGCGCCCTCGCCCTCGGCGGCGGCCACGAAGCCTCACCGCTCCTCGCCTTCGCCGAAGCCGTCTGCGTGCAACAACAGGACCGCGCCCAATTCGAGTCCTTGCTTCGCCAAGCACTCGCCCTCGACGCCGACGCCCGCCCCGCCTCGCGTCTCGTCAATCTCGTCATGCAACGCCGCGCCCGCTGGCTCCTCGCGCACATTGACGACCTCTTCCTTCCCGTGGAAAAATCTCCGTCGGACCGCTCATGAAATTTATTTCAACCCTCGCCACCCTCACCCTCTTTTCTGCGCTGCTCGCCTCCACCCTCGCCGCCGCCGAAGCCGTCACCATCCGCCTCGGCACGATTCTCCCGAGCGGCACGCCGCAACACCTCATGTTGCAGGAGCTCGGCGAGCGCTGGCGCAAAGACTCCGACGGCGCCGTCAAACTCACGCTCTTCCCCGACGGCCGTCTCGGCGGCGAGGCGGAGATGGTGAAAAAAATCCGCATCAAACAAATCAACGCTGGCCTCTTCACCGTCGTCGGCCTCTCCGAAATCGACCCCGGCGTCACCGGCCTGCAGCTCATGCCGCTCACGTTTCGCACCTGGGCCGAGGTCGACTACGTCCGCGAAAAACTCCGCCCCATCCTCGAAGCCCGCCTGCGCGCCAAAGGTTTCGAAGTCCTCTGCTGGGGCGACGCCGGCTGGGTCCGCTTTTTCTCCAAAGCCCAGGTCCTCACGCCCGACGACGTGCGCAAAACCAAACTCTTCACCTGGGCCGGCGACGAGTTGCACATCGCCACGATGAAGGCCACCGGCTTCCGCCCCGTGCCCCTCGAGACGAGCGACCTGCTCCTCGGCCTCAACACCGATCTCATCAACGCCGCGCCGCTCCCCCCGCTCACCGCCCTCGCCGGCCAGCTCTACGGTCCCGCCCCGCACATGCTCGAAGTCAACTGGGTGCCGATCGTCGGCGCCGCCATCGTGCGGACCGACATCTGGGAAAAAATTCCCGAGGCTCAACGCGCCCGCCTCCGCGCCGCCGCCGATGAAACCGGCGAAAAACTCCGCACGCGCGGACGCCTCGAAGACACCGAGGCCGTGCGCGTCATGGCCCAACGCGGCCTCAAGGTCCACACCCTCACTCCCGCCGCCGCCGCCGAGTGGCAGACGCTCGCCGCCGATTTGACCCAGCGCATGCGCGGCACCCGCGTGCCCGTCGAAATTTTCGACGCCGTGCAAAAACACCTCGCCGAGTTCCGCGCCGCGGCCCGTCCCGCTCCGTGAGTGGTGCCGCCCTCAACGTCGGCGACTCCGCCCTCTTTTCCGCGCCCGAGCCCGCCTCGCCCGCGCAGCGTCGTTGGCGCGCCGCCGAAGACACGCTCGTCGCCCTCGCCCTCGGCGCGATGGTCATCCTCCCGCTCGCCGAGATGGTGCTGCGCTCGCTCTTCAACAGCGGTATCGCCGGTTCCACGACACTCGTCCAACACCTCACGTTGCTGATCAGCATGGCAGGCGGCGCCCTCGCCGCGCGCGACGGTCGCCTCCTCGCGTTCTCCACCGTGCCGCAGCTTCTCCGCGGCCCGTGGGCCGCCGCCGCCCAGTGGTTCAACGCCACGATTTCCACCGCCGTCGCCGGCGCCCTCGTCCTCGCCAGTTTTATCTACATTCAGGTCGAGCGCGAAGCGGGGCAGCCTTTCCTCTTCGGCATTCCGCTCTGGATCGTCGAGCTCATGCTCCCGCTCGGTTTCGCCGCCATCGCGCTGCGCATCCTCCGCCACGCAGCCGCCACGTGGCGCGGTCGCACCCTCGCCGCCCTCGGGGCCGCCGGTCTCCTCGCCCTCGGCACGTGGCCGCCCGTCGCCGCCGCTGGATTGATCTGGCCAGCCATCGCGCTGCTCGTCGCCGCCTCCGCCCTCGGCGCGCCCATCTTTGTGCTGCTCGGCGGCGCCGGGCTGATTCTTTTTTGGGGCAACGATCTCCCGATCGCCGCGATGCCCGTCGAGCACTACCGCCTCGTCGTCAATCCCACGCTCCCCGCCATCCCGCTCTTCACGCTCGCCGGCTATTTCCTTGCCGAGGGAGGCTCGTCCCGCCGCCTCGTCGCCGTCTTCAACGCCCTCGCCGGCCATATCCGCGGCGGACCCGCCATCGCCGCCGCGCTCGTCTGCGCGTTCTTCACCGCGTTCACCGGCGGCTCCGGTGTCACGATTCTCGCACTCGCCGGCCTGCTCATGCCGGTGCTGCGCGCCGCGAAATTCTCCGAACGCGACGCCCTCGGCATGATGACGGGCGCCGGCTCCCTCGGCATTTTGCTCCCGCCGTGTTTACCCGTGTTATTCTACGCGATGGTCGCCCGCGTCGACATCCGCGCGATGTTCCTCGGCGCCTTCATCCCGGGCGTGATTCTCATCGCGATGACCGCCGCGTGGGGCCTCTGGGCCGGCCGCAAGGGCGCCGCCACCGCCCCGAAGTTCGATCTCGCCGAAGCCCGCCGTTCCCTCTGGGCCGCGAAATGGGAACTCGCCCTGCCGGTCGTCTCCATCGTCCCGCTCTTCGCCGGCTGGGCCTCCTCCGTCGAAGTTTCCGCGATCACCGCCGCCTACGCCTTCTTCGTCGTCACGGTCGTCCACCGCGACCTCAACCTCCTGCGCGACGGCCGCCGCGTGATGGCCGAAGCCGGCCTCCTCGTCGGCGGCATCTTGCTCATCCTCGGCGTCGCCCTCGGCCTCACCAACTACCTCGTCGACGCCCAAGTCCCCGACGCCCTCGCCAACTGGAGCCTCACCCACATCCCGTCGAAATGGCTCTTCCTCCTCGGCCTGAACGTCGTGCTCATCTTCGTCGGCGGCCTCGTGGAAATTTACGCCGCCATCATCGTCGTCGTCCCGCTGCTCGTTCCCATTGGTCTCCGCCTCGGCATCGACCCGATTCATCTCGGCGTCATCTTCCTCGCGAATATGGAGCTCGGCTTCCTCGCCCCGCCCGTCGGCCTCAATCTCCTCCTCACGTCGTCACGCCTGAAAAAACCCCTCGGCGAAGTCATCCGCGCCGTGCTCCCGCTGCTCTTCGTGATGTTCATCGGCGTGTTGCTGATCACCTACGTCCCCGCCCTCTCGACGTGGCTCCCGGCGTGGTTCTCGTCACCGCCGCGCTAGGCCTGTCACAGCCACCGCTCCTGCTCGGATATTCGCGTCACTGCGATTTTTCGTGATCCTTTTTAGCGAGAAACCGCGCACTGGCTGATAACCGCCATCAGCCACCCCATGTCCACACCGTCCCTCCCTCCTTCCGAGGAAACAATTTTCGCCAGCGCCTGCGCACTCCCGCCCGCCGAACGCGCCGCCTACCTCGACCGCGCCTGCGGCGGCGATGCGCAGCTCCGCGCCAACGTCGACGCGCTCCTCCGCGCCGAGGAGGACGTCGGCTTCATGGCCGCGCCCGCCGCGGACCGCACGCCCGTTCCCACCCCGCTCCCCGCAGAAAAACCCGGCGACCGCATCGGTCGCTACAAGCTCCTCCAAAAAATCGGCGAGGGCGGCTGCGGCATCGTCTACCTCGCCGAGCAACAGGAGCCGGTCGTCCGGCGCGTCGCCGTAAAAGTCATCAAGCTCGGGATGGACACCCGCGAGGTCATCGCCCGCTTCGAAGCCGAGCGCCAGGCCCTCGCGTTGATGGATCATCCCAACATCGCGCGCGTCCTCGACGCCGGCGCGACCGACTCCGGCCGGCCGTTTTTCGTGATGGAGCTCGTCCGCGGAATCCCGATCACGCGCTACTGCGACGAACAAAACCTCTCCACCACCGCCCGTCTCGAGTTGTTCACTTCCGTCTGCCACGCCGTCCAGCACGCGCACCAAAAGGGCATCATCCACCGCGACCTCAAGCCCTCCAATCTTCTCGTCACGCTCCACGACGGGCGCCCTGTCCCGAAGATCATCGATTTCGGCATCGCCAAGGCCACGCAGGGCAAACTCACCGACGCCACGCTCTTCACCGCCTTCGAACAGTTCATCGGCACCCCCGCCTACATGAGCCCCGAGCAGGCCGAACTCAGCTGCCTCGATATCGACACCCGCTCCGACATCTACTCCCTCGGCGTCCTGCTCTACGAACTCCTCGCCGGTCGCCCGCCGTTCGATCCGCAGACGCTCGTCGCCACCGGGCTCGACGAGATCCGCCGCGTCATCCGCGAGGTCGATCCGCCCCGCCCCTCCACGCGTCTCGCCACGCTCACCGACCTCGACCGCACCACGATCGCGCAACTCCGCGGCACCGCGCCCGCGCAACTCTCCACGCTCCTCCGCGGCGACCTCGACTGGATCGTCATGCGCTGCCTCGAAAAGGATCGCACGCGCCGCTACGACACCGCCGCCAGTCTCGCGCAGGATCTCGCGCGCCATTTGCAGAGCGAGCCCGTGCTCGCCCGCCCCGCGACCGCCGCCTACCGGCTCCGCAAAATGATCCGGCGCAACCGCCTCGCCTTCGTCGGCGGCACGACCATCGCCGCCGCGCTGCTGGGCGGCGCCGGCGTTGCTGCGTGGCAGGCCGTGCGGGCCACGCGCGCCGAAACCACCGCGAGAGCCGAGGCCGAGAAAAGCCGGCAGGTCGCCGCATTCCTCCAGGACATTTTTCGCCAACTCGGCCCCTCCATGCTCAAGGGCCGCGACCCCGCCCTCCTGCTCGCGCTGCTTGACCAAGCGGCGCAACGCGTGCCCCACGCCCTGCGCGCCCAGCCTGAAGTGCAACGCGAACTCTACTACACGCTCGGCTGGAGCTTTTTTCAATTGAGCGAATACGCGAAAGCCGAGTCCGCCTTCCAAGCCGCCGTCGCGCTCGCGCGGCAACGCCCGGACGCGCGCGCCCTCGCCTCCAGCCTCAACCAAGTCGCCATGGCGGTCCTCGACGGCGGCGACCCCGTGCGCGCCGAGCCGCTGCTGCAGGAGGCGCTGACTCTCCTGCGCCCGCTGGGTTCGGAGGCGGATGCCATCCGGCGCGACGTCTTGCGCGTTCTGGCCTCGGCTCAACAAAAGCGAGGCCACTATGCGGAAGCCGCCAACACCGGTCGCGCCGTCGTAGACGCTTGGCGTCCCCTCGTCGGCACCGACCCCGAGGGCGTGGCCCGGACGATTTACACCTTCGCCACCTACGAACGCCAGGCCGGCCATCTGGTCTTGGCCGAGGCCATGCAACGCGAAGCGCTCGGCCTTCGCCAACGCCGCCCTCACGCCCGCCTCCCTCTGGTCCGCTCGCAAATCGCCTTCGCCGAATGCCTCGTCGAACACGGCGCCTTCGCTGACGCCGAGCGCTTGCTGCACGAGGCCACGACCCATCTGCGCGCCCCGTCGAAAGATGAGCCGTCTCTTTTTTGGAGCGCACTCGGCTCCTTGGCCGGCGCCTGGACGAAACGCGGCGATCTGCCGCAGGCCGAACGCCTCCTCCGCGAAAGCCTCGCGTTCGCCCTGCAGGAATTCAGCCCGCTCGACACCTTCGTCGGCGCGTCGCATCTGGCGCTCGCCGAGTTTCTCCATAAGCAAAACCGTCACACCGACGCCGAGGCCGAATGCGCCCGCGCGCTCGCCGTCTTCGAACACGCCTTCAGCCGCAAGGGCCGCCATATCTCCTCCACGCTCGAACTGCGCGCGCGCCTGCTGAGTGCGCGCTCCCGCTACGACGAAGCCGAAGCCCTCTGTCGCGAGTCCCTCGCCACGCGGCGCACCACCGCGGGCGCCGACAACGCCCACCTCCTACCTGCGCTCGAAGCCCTCGCGTCGGTGCAGGCGGCGCGCGGCCAACTCGCCGCCGCCATCGCCACGAACCGCGAACACCTCGCGCTTTGCCAGCAACATCTCGGCCCCAAGCATCCGCATACCGTCGGCAGCCACCTCACCCTCGCCAAAAACCTGACCCAACTCGCCGACCGGCCCGCCGCCGCCACGCATCTCTCCGAGGCGTGGACCATCGAGGAATCGCTCGGCTACTTCCGCCTCGTTACCCAACGCGATCTGCACCGTGCCCACGTCCAACTTTACACCGACTGGGCGAAAACCGATCTGGCCCAAGCGCCGCAGCTCGCCGCTTGGCAAAGCAAACTCGACGCGTTCGAGCTCGCGGCCAAAGCCGCCGCCGCCCCCCGGCCGTGAGCGATCTCACGCAAATCCTCCTCTCCGCACAAAACGGCGCGCCGCGCGCCGCGGAGCAATTGCTCCCGCTCGTTTATGAGGAGCTGCGGAAACTCGCCGCCGCGAAACTCGCGCGCGAACGCCCGGGCCAAACCCTCCAACCCACCGCGCTCGTGCACGAAGCGTGGCTACGCGTGTCCGGACCCGACCAGCCCACGTGGAATGGACGCGGCCATTTTTTCGGCGCCGCCGCCGAGGCCATGCGCCGCATCCTTATCGATCAAGCCCGCCGCAAACTCCGCCCCCGTCACGGCGGCGACCTCTCCCGCGTCGATGCCGACACACCCGGCCTCGACCTCATCGCCCCCAGCGCCGCCGACGAGGAATTGCTCGCCGTCCACGAGACGCTCGACCGCCTCGCCACGCTCGACGCCCGCAAAGCCGAACTCGTGAAACTGCGCTACTTCGCCGGCCTCACCCTCGAAGAAACCGCCGACGCTCTCGGCATCTCCGTCCCCACCGCCAAACGCGACTGGGCCTACGCCCGCGTCTGGCTCCACCGCGAGATCCGCGCAACCCACGGTTGATTTCCCCCCACGTCACTGACGCCGCGTCGCCAAAATCTCCCCCGCCTTCGTCTCGTCGAACGCCTTGTCCCACTTCGCGATCACGAGCGTCGCAACCGTATTACCGATGAAATTCGTGATCGCCCGCGCCTCGGACATGAAGCGGTCCACGCCTAGAATCAGCGCCATCGCCAGCACGAGTTCCTTGCGTCCCGTCGTCTGCAGTGTCGCCGCGAGCGTGATAAAACCGCTGCCCGTCACACCCGCCGCGCCTTTCGATGTCAGCAACAACACGCCCAACAAACCGAGCTGTTCCCAGAGCGACAAATGCGCGTCCGTCGCCTGACCGAGAAACAGCGCCGCCATCGTCAGGTAGATGCACGTGCCGTCCAAATTGAACGAGTAACCCGACGGCACCACGATGCCGACCACGGGCCGCGCGCAGCCGATTTTCTCCATCTTGTCCATGAGCGCCGGCAGCGCCGATTCCGACGACGACGTGCCCAGCACGAGCAGCAACTCCTCGCGGATATACTTCAAAATTTTCCACAGACTGAAGCCCGCCATCCGCGCGATGCCGCCGAGCACCACCGCGATAAACAGCGCGCACGTGAGATAGACGCACAGCAACAGCCCGCCGAGTTTCGCGAGCGAACCGAGTCCGAATTGCCCGATCGTGTAGGCCATCGCTCCGCCCGCGGCCAGCGGCGCGATCTTGGTCACGATTCCCACGATTCCGAAAAACACGCGCGCGATTTCGTTGAGCAGATTCAAAATCGGCCGCCCGTGGTCGCCGAGTTTGCCGAGCGCCAGACCAAACAGCACCGCCAGCAGCAACACCTGCAAAATTTCCCCTTCCGAAAACGCGCTCACAAACGTCTTCGGGATGATGTGCATCAGAAAATCCACCGTGCTCATCCCCTGCGCCGCCGTCGTGTATTTCGTCACACTCTTCGCATCCAAGTTCGCTGTGTTCGCGTGAAACCCGTCGCCCGGTTGAAACACATTCGACACCACCAGGCCGATGATCAGCGCCAGCGTCGTCACGACCTCGAAATAGAGCAGCGCCTTCGCCCCGACGCGCCCGACCTTCTTCAGGTCGCCCATGCCCGCGAGCCCGACCACCACCGTCGTGAAGATGATCGGCCCGATCAGCATCTTCACCAAATTCACAAACGCGTCGCCGAGCGGCTTCAGCTCGATCCCCCACGCGGGTTTTACGTAGCCGAGCACACCGCCGAGCACGATGCCGGCGAGGACTTGGAGATAGAGGGTGTTGCGCTGCGACTTGGGCCGGGCGTCATGCGCCGCGGCGGGGGTAGACTCGGGAAGCATCGCGGCGAACGTGAGCACCTCCCCCACCCGCGTCAAAGCGTTTGCCTCGGCCCCCGCAAATCGCCAACTACGCAGTGCCCCGCCCCCGTTTTCCGCTGAAACCGCGCCTCGCCAAACGCGTCTTCTCGCCGGCAAGCATTTCTTCTAGTTACCAGCCATCGCCCTAATGGGCCTCTGTCACTCCCACCTTAGTTCAATCTCCCACATCCCATGTCGACGCACCACCACGATCACCACACCTGCCAGGGCATTTCGACGAACCTCGAAGATTACTTCCTCACGCGCCGGCAGTTTTTGAACCGTATGGGCATGGGCGTCGGCGCCCTCTCCCTCGCCGGCCTGCTCGATCCGCGCGACCTCGTCGGCGCCCAGGCCAAGCAAGTCGCCGCCGGCCCGCTCTCGCCCCGCCCGTCGCACTTCCCCGGCAAAGCCAAAGCTGTCATCCACATTTTTGCCCAAGGCGCCCCGTCGCACGTCGACACGTGGGACCCCAAGCCGTCGCTCATGCGCATGAACGGCAAGACCATCCCCGGCGGCGAAATCGCCCTCGGCTCGCCGTTCAAGTTCTCCAAATACGGCCAGAGCGGCCTCGAGGTCAGCGAGGTCTTCGCCAAGACCGCCCAACACGCCGACGACCTCGCCGTCATCCGCTCGATGTGGACCGACATTCCCGCGCACGAAGTCGCCACCGTGTTCATGAACACCGGCTCCCTCCGCATCGCCAAACCCAGCATGGGCTCGTGGCTCGTCTACGGCCTCGGCACCGAAAACCAAAATCTCCCCGGCTTCATCGCCCTCCGCGGCGGTGGCCTCCCTCCCGGCGGCTCCACCAACTACCAGTCCGCCTTCCTCCCCGGCGTCTATCAGGGCACGAGCATCAACACGCAGGCCCCGTCCGTGCCGCTGATGATCCAAAACATCCGCAACACCTACGTCGGCAAAGCCGAACAGCGTCGCCAACTCGACTTCGTTCACCAGCTCAACGAGGTCCACGCCCAAAACCTCCAACGCGACGCCGCCCTTGAGACGCGCCTCGAAAGCTACGAGATCGCCTTCCGCATGCAGGCCGAGTCCCTCGACGCCTTCGATATCAACAAGGAATCCGAGGCCACCCGCGCCGCCTACGGCATCACCGCCGGCGGTCGCGGCGGCGAGCAGGCCAAACAACTCCTCATCGCCCGCCGCCTCATCGAACGCGGCGTCCGCGTCGTCCAAGTGTGGCACCAGGGCTGGGATCATCACCAGGATCTGCAGACGCGCCTCGCCACCAAAGCCGGCGAGATCGACCAACCGCTCGCCGCTCTCATCAGCGACCTCAAGCAGCGCGGCCTCCTCGATTCCACGGTCGTCGTCTGGGGCGGCGAATTCGGCCGCAAGCCTACCCGCGACCGCAACGGCTCCGAAAACCCCGGGCGCGATCACAACGCCAAAGCCTTCTCGGTCGTCATGGCCGGCGGCGGCATCAAGGGCGGCACCGTCTACGGCGCGACCGATGAGTTCGGCGCCGCGGCCATCAACAACAAGGTCCACCCGCACGACCTCCACGCCACGATTCTCCAGTGCATGGGCCTCGATCACACGAAGCTCACCTACCGCTTCAACGGTCGCGACTTCCGCCTCACCGACGTCGCCGGCAACGTCATCAAGCCCATCCTCTCATGATCGCCCCCCGTCTTTCCCCTGCCCGCGTAGGGGCGTCGCTCGCCGGCGCCCGCTCGTTCTCGTTCCTCGTTCTCTTTCTCGTTCTCTCCTCCGCCGCGCTCCACGCCGCCGAAATGCCCGCCGGCCACCCCGCGATCGCGACGCCGGCTATCTCTCCCGCCGACCTCAAATTCTTCGAATCCAAAATCCGCCCCATCCTCACCGAGCACTGTTACAAGTGCCACAGTAAGGACGAAAAAGTAAAAGGCGGCCTCCTCCTCGATTCCCGCGAAGCCACCCTCGCCGGCGGCAACACCGGCGCCGCCATCGTCCCCGGCAAGCCCGACCAGTCCCTCCTCATCCAAGCCATCCGCTACAAAGACGAGGATCTCCAGATGCCCCCGAAGGGCGAGAAACTCACCGACGCCCAGATCGCCGACCTCACCGAATGGGTCCGCCGCGGCGCGCCCGATCCCCGCAGCAATATCGGCAAGGGCGGCAACCCCGCCTACGCCGGCGTCGGCAAAAACCACTGGGCCTTCAAGCCCGTGAAAAAGCCCGCCGTCCCCACCGTGAAAAATGCCGCGTGGATCAAAAACCCGATCGACAACTTCGTCCTCGCGAAGCTCGAGGGCAACGGGATGACCCCCAACACCCCGGCCGAGAAAACCAATCTCATCCGCCGCATCTATTTCGACCTCATCGGTCTCCCGCCCCACCCCGCCGACGTGCAGGCCTTCGTCAACGACACCTCGCCCGACGCCTACACCAAGATCGTCGACCGTCTCCTCGCCTCCCCGCAATACGGCGAACACTGGGCGCGCTACTGGCTCGATGTCGCCCGCTACTCCGACACCAAGGGCGACGCCCCCCGCCAGGAGGACAACCGTTTCCCCCACGCCTGGACCTACCGCGACTGGGTGATCGATGCCCTCAACGCCGATCTCCCCTACGATAAATTCATCGTCGCCCAACTCGCCGGCGAACGCCTCAAGACCACCGGCGAAACCCGCTGGGGCCTCGCCGCGCTCGGTTTCCTCTCCCTCGGCAATCAGTTCAACGGCCGCAAAGAGGACGTCATCGGCGACCAGATCGACGTCACGACCAAGGCCTTCCTCGGCCTTACCGTCACCTGTGCCCGTTGCCACGACCACAAGTTCGACCCCCTCACGATGAAGGACTACTACGCCCTCTACGGCGTCTTCGCCAACACCGTGGTCCCCACCGAGCTCCCTCCGATGCTCGCCAAAGTCCCGCAGACGTCCGACTACCTCGACTACCTCGCTAAGTGCCAGGCCCTCGACAAACGCGAAGCCGACCTCAAGGCCGAGCAGGCCGAACTCCGTCGCGCCACCGGCGGCAAAGGCAAAGCCAAGGGCGCCGCCGTCGCCAAGGTCGACCCGAAAAAACGTCAGGAACTCCAGCGCGCCGAACGCGAGCTCTACCGCGACAAGACCGACCTCGAGCTCAAGCATCCCGGCGCCCCCATCCGCGCCAACGCCGTCACCGATGTCCCGCGCTCCCGCGATTACCCGATTCTGCTCCGCGGCGAAAACACCAACAAAGGCCCCATCGTCCCGCGCCGCTTCCTCGAAATCCTCTCGCCCGACCCGAAGAAGATGCCCGAGTGGCGCGAAGGCTCCGGCCGCCTCCAGCTCGCCCAAGCCATCGCCGATCCGAAGAATCCCCTCACCGCCCGCGTGATGGTCAACCGCCTCTGGCAGCAGCACTGGGGTGTCGGCTTCGTGGATACGCCCGACGATCTCGGCAACATGTCCACCCCGCCCACTCACCCCGAACTCCTCGACTACCTCGCCGCCACCTTCGTGGAAAACAAATGGTCCATCAAAGCGATGCACCGCCTCATGGTCACCAGCGCCGCGTATCAACAGAGCACCAAGACCAACGCCGCCTACGCCGAGACCGATCCCAACAACAAATTCCTCTGGCGCTATAATCTCCGTCGTATGGATTTTGAGGAGCTCCACGACTCTCTCCTCGCGATCACCGGCGAGCTCGACCGCACCCGCGGCGGCCAGCCCGTCGCGATCAGCTCCGAAGGTTTCGCGAAACGCCGCTCGATCTACACCATGATCGACCGCACCAACCCGCCCGAACTGCTAACCCAGTTCGATTTCCCGAGCCCCGACGTCGCCTCCGGCCGTCGCTACGAGACCCTCGTTCCCCAGCAGGCGCTCTTCCTCATGAACAGCCCGATGGTGATCGAGACCGCCCGCAAACTCGTCGACCGCCCCGCCTTCGCCGACCTGAAATCCGACGATCTCCGCGTCACCTCGCTCTACCTCGCGATCTTCCAACGCTGGCCCACGAAAAAGGAAGTCGACCTCGGCCTCCGCTACGTGAAATCGAATCCCACCGGCACCGATGTCGAGCTCTCCTCCGAAATGCCCGCCGCCAAAGTGTCCGCCCGCGACGCCCGCCTCGCCGCCGCCAAAGCCAAAGCCGGCAAACAAACGGCCAACCGCTTCAACCCCCAAGTCGGCGGCGTCTTCGCCCAGACTCCCCTCGACGCCTGGGCCAAACTCGCCCACGCCCTCTTCCAGTCGAACGAAGCCATGTTCTACAATTAATCTTCGGTGGGCGGGCACGTCCCCGTGCCCGCATTCGCCCCCGCCAACAGCGCCGCCTAACAGCGGCGCTTTTTTGTGCCCACTCGCCACTCGCTCGCGCAAAAAACATCGCACCACCTCGCTCCTCAGGAAACATTTCCTCCCTCCCCTACCGTTTCCCCGCGCTTACCACGCGCCCTCCCTCCGACCCTTCTCACCATGACTACGCCACAGCCCCTCACCTACCTCCGCGCCCTCGCCACGCTCCTCTTCGGTGCGCTCGCCCTCGCGTTCTTCGCGAGCGCCGCGCAGGCCCAATCCGCCACCGCCACCCTCGCCGGCCGCGTCCAAAACCAGGCCGCCAATCTCTCCCTCGAAAACGCCCGCATCACCGTTGCCGGCACCACCCGTGAAGCCTTCACCGATGCCTTCGGTGAATACCGCCTCGCCGGCCTCACGCCCGGCGATCTCACCGTCACCGTCTTTTCCACCGGCCTCGCCCCGCAGACCGTCACCGTCGCCGTCACCGCCGGCTCAGTCACCACGCGCGATTTCGCCCTCGTCCCCGTTTCCTCCCGCGGTTCCACCCCGTCACCCGCCGCCGCGGATACCACGGTAAAACTCGACTCCTTCGTCGTCGGCGCCGCCCGCGAGACCAACGCCGCCACCATCGCCATCAACGAGCAGCGCTTCGCCGGTAACATCAAGACCGTCCTCTCCACCGACGCACTCGGCGACGTCATCCAAAACAACCTCGGCGAGTTCGTGAAATTCCTCCCTGGCGTCGATGTCGGCACCGACCAGATGAACACCGTCTCCATCGGCCTGCGCGGTCTCCCCTCCACCTACACCAACATCGCCCTCGACGGCGACGATGTGAACACCGCGGGCGCCGCCGGTTTCTCCCGCGCCACCTCCCTCCAAGCCATCTCGCTCAACAACGCCTCCCGCATCGAGATCACCAAAGTCCCCACGCCCGACATGCCCGCCTCCAGCCTCGGCGGCTCCATCAACATGGTCAGCCGCACCGCCTTCGAAGCCCGCCGCGCCGAGTTCCGCTTCAAAGCCTACGTCAACCAGAACTCCCACCAAGTCGGCTTCCACCGCAAACCCGGCGGTGGCGATGGCGACGATCAGCGCAAGACGTTCCACTACCAGCCCGACTTCGACTTCTCCTACACCGTCCCGGTGTCCAAGACCTTCGGCTTCTCGATCAACGCCGTGAAGAACGACCAGTTCGGCTCCGCCCGCCGCATCAACCGCACCTTCAACACCGCCGTCGCCGCCACGAATCCCCTCCGCGCCACCGTCGATAATCCCTACCTCACCACCTACCAATATAACATCTTCCCCGTCTACGAACACCGCTACGCCCTCGGCACGCGCCTCGATTGGAAAGCCACCCCCGTCGATGTCTTCTCGTTTTCCGCCGGCGGCAACTGGCTCGTGCAGGACTACGAGCAGCACAATTTTTCGATCAATACCGGCACCAACCCCATTTCCTGGGGCGATAACTTCACCCACGGCCGCCCCGGCTCCGGCACCGCCAACGCCAATAACACCGCCCGCTACGTCCGCGTCCGTAATACCATCTTCCGCCTCAATCACCGGCACATCGGCACTCTCTGGGATTTCACCGGCGGCATCGGTTACAACGTCTCCGATCAGACCTACCGCGCCATCTCCCACCGCCAGTTCGAGACCGCCTCCGCCCGCATTCAGGGCGCCACCGTCGATATCGACGGCTACAGCCAATATCTCCCCGGCACGATCACCATGCGCAACGCCGCCAGCCAGATCATCGACCCCTTCGATCTCAACAGCTACAGCTTCTTCCTCAACGGCGCCAACGGCACCCGCGAAAACGACAGCGTCGGCAAGAGCGCCCGCTACGACGCAAAACGGAAATTCTTCACCGCGACGACCAACTTCAACCTGAAGGCCGGCATCTCCACCAACGAGAGCTTCCGCGGCCGCAGCACCGGTTCCTTCAATCCCGTCTACGTCGGCCCCGACGGCGTCGCCAACAGCGCTGACGACAGCGTCACCCGCACGCCCTTCAGCCTCCTGAACGAGGCCATGCTCTCCTTCCCCATGCCCCGCAAAGCCCCGCAGGCCCAGTTCGTCAGCGGCCGCCGCGCCTGGCAGCTCTACGAGCAATACCCGCAATATTTTAACACCCTCACCAATCGCCGCACCGATGTCCGCGCCGAGCTCACTACCACCGAGGAATTGGTCGAGCGCCTCGATTCCCTCTACCTCATGGGCGACATCTCCCTTCTCAATAACCGCCTCCGCCTCGTCGGCGGCGTCCGCTACGAACGCACCACCGACGACGGCCGGACCGTCCTCCAGGACAACAACGCCCGCTACCGCCAGGACGCCGCCGGCAACGTCATCCTCGACGCCAACAAGCGCCCTATCCTCATCTTCCCCGCCAACACCATTAACACCACCACCCCCGAAGGCGTGGCCAACGGCATCGCCGAAGACGCCCTCGTCTACCAGAAACTCGGCGCCCGCCTCCGCAAAGAATACAGCGGCTACTACCCCAGCCTCAACGCGAGCTACAATATCACCTCCAATCTCATCAGCCGCCTCGGCGTCGCCCAAACCGTCGGCCGCCCCGATTTCGGCAACATCCTCGGCGCGACCAATGTGAACCAAGTCGACTTCGACCCCTCCACCAACGTCACCGGCTCCGCCCTCGGCACGATCACCACCAAGAATCCCGCCCTCAAACCCTGGACCGCCAACAGCCTCGACGTCCGCCTCGAATACTACACCCCCAACGGCGGCGAGATCTCCACCGGCTTCTTCCGGAAGCAGATCAAAAACTCCTTCGCGACCCGCAACTTCATCGCGACCCCCGAGTTCCTCGAGACCATCGGCCTCGGCGAAGAATACACCGACTTCCAAGTCAACGCCCCCATCAACGTCGACGGCATCACCCACATCAACGGCTGGGAATTCAACATCAACGCCCCCCTCGCCACCTTCACCAACCAGCCCGTCGCCCGCTTCTTCCGCGTCTTCGCCAACACCACGCTCGTCACCAACCGCAGCCCCGCCGAAGCCGATTTCCGCGGCTTCACGCCGAAGATGATCAACTGGGGTTTTAACTACAACCGCCGCGGCGCCTCCCTCATGGCCAAGTGGACCCTCGTCGGTAAAAAACGCGTCGGCACCATCGCCGCCGCCAACATCGGCGCCGCCGGCTGGAACTACCAAGCCGAACGCCTCCGCCTCGACCTCTCCGGCGACTACCGCCTCAACGCCCGCTACGGCCTCTACTTCACCGCCCGCAACGTCTTCAACGACCGCGACCAAAACTACTCCTACGCCCTCGGCAGCCCGCGCTACGTGAAGTTCGCCGCCGAAGGCGAATACGGCGTAAACTTCCAATTCGGCATCAAAGGCAATTTCTAGTCCGCTGGGAGCGCGGGCGGCCCGCCCGCATCCTTCCTAACGGAGCGGCGGTTTCCCAACCGCCGTCAGCAGTAAGGCCAGTCTCCGAGCACCCCCTCATTACGCGAGCTGCGACCTCGCTGTCGCCGCGGTTCTACCCGCCCCCGCGCCACCACCGCCCGCGCAACATCGCCCCCCGCGCACCGTCATCAGCGCCATCATGCCCCTCGCCCAATCTCGTTCTCGTTCTCGTTCTCGTTCTCGTTCTCGTTCTCTTTCTCGTTCTCGTTCTCTTTCTCCTGCCCGCCCTTGCCTCTCCGCGCTCGCCCTACTCCCACTCCTCCCCCTCCTCGCCCTCCTCACGCTCACCCCCCGCGCCTCCGCCGCCCAAGCCACCAAAACCGCCCCCGCCCTCCCTCTCGGCGAACTCCTCGACACCGTCTGGTCCGGCCACCCCGTCACCTTCGGTTTCCTCACCGAGCGCGGCCACCAGTTCATCGCCTACTACGACGCCGACCGCCGCATCACCGTCCTCGGCCGCAAGCTCACCAGCCACGCGTCCGCCTGGACCCGCTTCCAGCCCCCCGGCATCGCCAACCCCAAACGTAAACGTGACTCCAACGTCGTCGCCTGGGATAGCCACAACACCCTCCGCCTCGCCCTCGACCGCGACGGCCATCTCCACCTCTCCGGCAACATGCACGTCGACCCTCTCGTGTATTACCGCACCCGCGTCCCCTACGACGTGTCGTCCCTCGAACGCCTCGACCGCATGACCGGCGAACGCGAGACGCGTTGCACCTATCCCGTCTTCTTCAAAGACGCCGCGGGCAACCTCCTCTTCCGCTACCGCGACGGCTCCAGCGGCGACGGCGCCGATCTCTACAACCGCTACGATACCGCCACCCGCACCTGGTCCCGCCTGCTCACCACGCCCCTCCTCGAAGGCGAAGGCCAGCGCAACGCCTACGCCGGCGAACCCGCCCTCGGCCCCGACGGTCGCTTCCACCTCGTCTGGATGTGGCGCGAGACGCCCGACTGCGCCACCAACCACACCCTCTCCTACGCCCGCAGCCGCGACCTCATCCACTGGGAGACCTCCCGCGGCGAACCCCTCACGCTCCCCATCACGCTCAAGACCGGCGAAGTCATCGACGGCGCCCAACCCGGCGGCGGCCTCATCAACATGTCCTTCCTGCTCGGCTTCGATTCCCAAAAACGCCCCGTCGTCGCCTACCACCGCTACGACGCCCAAGACCGCTCCCAAGCCTACATTGCGCGCCCGTCCGCCACCGCCACCGGCGCGTGGACCCAAAGCGCCCTCAGCACCTGGGATTTTAAGTGGGCCTTCTCCGGCGGCGGCTCCATCTCCTCCGAAGTCACCCTCGGCCGCCCGCGCCTCGTCGATCCCCACACCTTCCAAGTCGATTACTCCTCCAAAGTCGCCGGCTCCGGCCGCTGGACCGTCAATGCCGACACCCTCGCCCGCACCGGCCAACTCCCGCCCGCCCCGTCCACGCTTCCCGCCGCGCTGCGCCGTATCCAATCCCCCACTCCCGGCATGGAAGTGCAAACGCTCCAGTCATCCGCCGGCCCCCGCCGCTGGGTCCTCCGCTGGGAAACCCTCGGCCGCAACCGCGACAAACCCCGCGACTTCACCCCGCCCCCCACCGAGCTCCGCCTCTACGAACTCCCCGCCGCCGACACCACCACCGTCGAACGCGTCGGTTCCTGATTCCCGGTTCTTCTGTTTTCGCCTGGCCATGCCGGAGACGCGCCGCCCCCGTCGCGTTGCCCTTGCCCCACTCCCTTAGCGAAATTTCCCGCTCCGCCGATTGCGCCCGCGCCGTCGTCTGGCACACTCCTCGCCAGTCTCGCCGCATGATCGCTCCGCCCATTCCCGCCAACGACGCCGACCGCATCGCGCTCCTGCGAACCCTCGGCGTCCTCGATACGCCTCCGGAGCCCGACTACGACGAGATCGCCCACCTCGCCGCTCAGATCTGCCAGGTGCCCATCGCTCTCATCACGTTCGTCGAAGCCGACCGCCAATGGTTTAAGGCCAAGCTCGGCCTCGAAGCCTCCGAGACTTCCCGCCGCGACTCCTTCTGCGCCCACGCCATCGTCGATCCGCGCCCTGATCTTTTCATCATCCCCGACGCCCACCTCGACGCCCGCTTCTCCGACAACCCGCTCGTCCTCTCCGACCCGAAGATCCGCTTCTACGCCGGCGCCCCCCTCGTCACCCACGACGGCTGGGCCCTCGGCACCCTCTGCGTCATTGATCGCCGCCCCCGCGAGCTCACCCCCGAGCAACTCAAGTCCCTCTCCATCCTCCGCCGCCACGTCGTCAACGCCCTCGAACTCCGCCGCGTCGTCGCCAACCAAAACCGCATCATCGCCGACCTCGAGCACACCCGCCGCTCGCTCGACGACGCCCGCCGCACCGCCGAAGACGCCACCCGCGCCAAAGCCGAGTTCCTCGCGACCATGAGTCACGAGATCCGCACCCCGATGAACGCCGTCATCGGCATGACCACCCTCCTCCTCGACACCCCGCTCAGCCCCGAGCAGCGCGACAGCGTCGATACCATTCAATCCAGCGGCGAACACCTCCTCACGGTCATCAACGACATCCTCGACTTCTCCAAAATCGAAGCCGGCAAACTCACCCTCGAGTCCACGCCCTTCGCCGTCGCCGACCTCGTCCAAGCCGCCCTCCGCCTCGTCGCCACCCGCGCCACCGAAAAGAAACTCGCCCTCCGCACCGACTTCGCCCCCGGCCTCCCCGCCGCCGTCACCGGCGATGTCACCCGCCTCCGCCAGATCCTCGTCAACCTCCTCTCCAACGCCGTCAAATTCACCGACCACGGCGAAGTCACCGTCACCGTTTCTTCCCGCCCGCTCGCCGACGCCCGCACCGAACTTACCTTCGCCATCCGCGATACCGGCATCGGCATCCCCGCCTCCCGCCTCGCGCACCTCTTCCAAAATTTCGCGCAAGCCGACGCCTCCACCACCCGCACCTACGGCGGCACCGGCCTCGGCCTCGTCATCAGCAAACGCCTCGCCGAGCTCCACGGCGGCACCCTCACCGTCGCGAGCGAGCCCGGCCGCGGCTCCACCTTCACGTTCACCGCCCAAGTCGGCCCCGCCACTGCCGTCGCCGCCACCACCCCGACCGTCGCCTCCGCGTTCGACACCCACTTCGCCGCGCACCACCCCGCCCGCATCCTCATCGCCGAAGACAATCCCGTTAACCAAAAAGTCCTCGGCCGCATGCTGGAGAAACTCGGCTACACGCCCGCCTACGCCCCCGATGGCCGCGCCGCCCTCGCCGCCCTCCGCGCCACCCCCTACGACCTCGTCCTCATGGACGTCGAGATGCCCGAGATGGACGGCCCCACCGCCACCCACGCCCTCCGCGCCGAATTCCCCGCCGACCGCCAACCCGTCGTCATCGCCGTCACCGCCCACGCCCTCACCGACAGCCGCGACACCTTCCTCGCCTCCGGCATGGACGCCATCCTCACCAAACCCATCCGCCTCCCCGAGCTCACCGCCCTCCTCGCCCGCCTCCCCACCCTCCGCCGCAAATAAAACAGGTTCCTCGCTGTTTTTAGTGTGTCGGCGCCGATCATGGGAGCCCCAAAGGGGCGAAATATGACAGCCCAGGGCAACGCCCTGGGAAAATATTCACCAAAAAAATCGAGCCCTGAAAGGGCGGCACCATCGCCCACTGGAAACAGCGAGCCACCTCAAAAACGAGTCAACCCCACTTCACCCACCCGCCTCCCCGCGATCCACCGCCCCCATGCTTCGCCGATCAGGCGAAGCCCGCACACCCCCAGCCTCGCCCTGCCCGCCTCCGAAAAATCAGCGAAAATGAGCGGTTCCAACTCCGTCACCTCTCCCGCCCTCTTCTCCCCGTGACCCTCGCCGAAAAACTCACACAACTCGTCGACGACCTCGCCATCATCGACGACCTGCAGGAACGCCTCGGCGCCGTCGTCGACCGCGCCAAAAAACTCCCGCCCCTCGCCGAGCACGAACGCACCGACGCGAACCGCGTCCGCGGCTGCGTCTCCCTCGTCCACCTCGTCGGCGAGGTCCGCGACGGCCGCTGCTATTTCCGCTGCGAAGCCGACGGCCCCCTCGTCCGCGGCCTCGTCGCCCTCCTCTGCACCTTTTTTAGCGACGCCCCTCCCGCCGAAATCGCCGCCTTCGAGCCCGATCCCCTCGAAGCCCTCGACCTCGCAAAAAATCTCAGCCCCACCCGCCGCAACGGCCTCACCAGCGCCCGCGCCACCATCCGCGCCTACGCCGCCCAGCACACCGCCCCATAGCCGCCTCACCCGAGCCAGTTCCAGGCGTAGCCGCGCCGGTTACGGCGCGGTTTCCCCGCCTCACCGCCTACACTCGCCCCCCAGCAACCCACCTCGCCGTAGCCACGTCACCGCAACCGCGCCTAGCAATAGCCACGCCCTCGCGTAGCCGCGCCGGTGACGGCGCGGCCTCCCCTTCACCGACCTCTTTCTGTCCCTCACCTCGAGCATCTCTTCCCGCAACGTGTAACCTATTGGGTTACACTTTCACTCTATCTCCGTCCGCCCAATCGTGTAACCCAATAGGTTACACGTGCCACTCGCCGGCGAACGTTCCACCGGCCCGCACAACTCCGCCGCACACTGCCGCCGCGTCGCACAACTCCGCCGCGCACCCCATCTCGCGGTTTTCTTTCCGTGTCTTCCGTCTATTCCGTGGCAACGTCCAGCCACCTCCTCCGATGCCGCCCCTCCACGACGCCCATCTCCACTTCCACTTCGACACGCTCGTCCCGCACCACGCCGCCGTCATCGCCGATCTGATACGCACCGGCATCCGCACCGTCGTCGTCAACGCCACCAACGAAGACGAATTCCCCCTCGTCGCCTCCCTCTGCGCCGAATTCTCCACGCCTCCGCCGATCCCCGCTCCGCACTCTCAACGCTCAGCTCTCAACGCTCAACTTCTCTCCCCCCTCACCCTCCAACCCAGCTACGGCCTCCACCCCTGGGACTGCGGCAACCGCACCGCCGATTGGCTCCGCCACCTCCGCGCCGCCCTCCTCGCCGATCCGCGCGCCGGCGTCGGTGAGATCGGCCTCGACCGCTGGATCATCGACGGCATCCGCCCCGACGATCCGCGCATCGCCGGCCTCCGCGTCGCCCCGCTCGCCGAGCAGACCGAAGTTTTCGCCGCCCAGCTCGACCTCGCCGCCGAGCTCAACCGCCCCGCTTCCATCCACGCCACCCAAGCCTACGGCGCCGCCCTCGACATCCTCCGCGCCGCGCCCCGCTTGCCCGCGTGCGGTTTTCTCATGCACGGCTACGGCGGCCCCGTCGAACTCGTGAAACCCTTCGCCGACCTCGGTGCCTATTTTTCCTTCAACATCGAGTCGCTCCAACCCCGGCTTGCCGCCCGTCTCGCGAGCTACCGCGCAATGCCCGCCGACCGCCTCCTCGTCGAAACCGACGCCCCCGTGAAAGCCCCGCCACCCGAGCTCAACCGTTTCACCCTCGGCCTCGCCCCCGACGGCACCGCGATCAACCACCCCGCCAACCTCGTCGTCGCCTACGAAGCCCTCGCCGACCTCCGCGCCATCCCCCTCGACACCCTCGCCACCCAAGTCTCCACCAACTTCACCCGCCTCTTCGGCCCACAGTAGCCACCCACCGCCCTTTCCGCATCAAAACGCTAAACGTTAAGAGTTGAGCGTTAAACGTTGAGCGTTCGCCCCAGCCCGTAAACACCGCCCGTCTCCCGTCACCTTCGCCTTCCCCTTCCCTCCATGCTTCGCCTCCGCTGCCTCCTCCTCGCGCTCCTGCTTCCGCTCACCGCCCGCGCACTCCCGCCGGAACAGGAAAAATTCTGGGCCGAACTCCGCGCCCTCTGCGGCCAAGCCTTCGCCGGAAAAATCGCCGAGAGCACCAGTGCCACCGACGCCGCGTTCGCTGGTAAAACCCTCGTCATGCACGTGCGCGCCTGCGGCGACCACGAAATCAAAATCCCCTTCCACGTCGGCGACAACCGCTCCCGCACCTGGGTCATCACGCGCACCGCCACCGGCCTCCGCCTCAAACACGACCACCGCCACGAAGACGGCACCGCTGACAAAGTCACCCAATACGGCGGCGACACCGCCACCGCCGGCACCGCCCGCCAGCAAGATTTCCCCGCCGACACCTTCACCGCCGAGCTCATCCCCGCCGCCAAAACCAACGTCTGGTCCTTCATTTTTGGCCCCGCCAAAACCCTCAGCTACCGCCTCGTCCGCGAAGCCGAAGGCCGCCGCTTCCGCGTCGAGTTCGACCTCACGAAACCCGTCCCCACCCCACCCGCCCCCTGGGGCCACCCCTGATCCCGAAATCTTTCTCTTCCGTCTTTCTCCCCCTCTTTCTCTTTCGTCCCTACCCCGCCATCGCCGGCCCCCACCCTCCGCCCGCCTACATTTTTCTGACCCCATTTTTCTGACAAAAATTCCGCCCCCTTTTCTTCCGCCACCACCCCCACGCCCCCGCCCCTCCTGTCCCCCCCTCGCGTCATTCCACAAAAAAGCGGCGGTCACTTCGACCGCCGCCACGCTTGCTTCCAGCGCATCGCCCGACGCCCCGCGCCTCGGCGAGCCCATCTCACCATCGCCCGCAGGGCGACGGCGGTTCACTTCACATTCGCCTTAAAAAACGTCACCGCGCCCGCCGTGAGCTTGTTCGGGTCCTGCGCGAATCCCGCATTGTCCGTCTCGATCGCCATCACGCCGGACCATTTCGCCTTTTTGATCTCGGCAAACAGCCCCTTGTAGTTGCCCTGACCCGTGCCGATTTCCACATCGAGCACCGTCGGACCCGCCGGTTTCTTGACGCCCTTTTTGTCGGTCACCATCGCGCCCGGCACCGCCGGCTCCACGCGTTTGTCCTTCAAATGCATGTCAAACACGCGGCCGTTATACTCGCGGAAAACTTTCGCCGCGTCGAAACCCGCCGCCGTCACCCAGCCGATATCGAGACACACGCCGATGCGCGCATCGCGTGCCGCGAGCACCTTTTGCACCGTCGCCGGATCGCCATACACCGTGCCCGTGCCGTGATTGTGGATTGCGAGCTTGATGTCGTATTCCTTCACGAGCTGCTCGAGGTTGTCCCACTCCGCCAAATTTTTCGGCTCCACGATAATCATTTTGATCCCCATCAGCTTCGCGAATTCGAACAGCTTCCGGTTCTCCTCTTTGTCCATCGAGGTCCCGTTCACGCCAAACGTGTAGCACGTCAGCCCCCGCGCGTCCAAAATCGCCTTCTTGCGCAGCGACTCCTCTTTGGCGCCCTTCGGATCGATGTGCTTCGCGATGAGCTGCAGATTTTTGATCTGATGCTTGGTCGCGAATTCCACGACTTCATCAAATGTCATGTTGCGGCACGTCCACGACTGGATGCCGAGTTTCGGTCCCACCTCGGCCGCACGGGCCGACGACAGGACAAATGAGATCGCCAAGAGAGCGACCGAGATCAAACGGAGCGGAGTTTTCATGGGTGAAGAGAAAAGCAAACGGCGACCTGCCACGCCTTGCGCGCGGTGAGTCCACAGAGACGCCACGCCCCAGCAAACGTTACTCCCCCGCCGAATCGAGGAGTTTTTCCACCGCCGCGAACACGATCCGCTCCCGCTCCTCCCAGTTTCCGCGCACGTCCACCCACGGCAGCCTGCGCCGCTCCAGCGCCTCGCGCCAAATTTTCCTCCCCCGCGCCCGCCCCTCCGCATCCGGAAAACTCCGCTGCGGATCCGGCTCGAACGGCACATCCGTGTCGCACAGCAACCACAACGCCACGCCTCGCGCCCGCTCTTCCGCCTCCGCCCGCACCCACGCCGGACACGCCCCCGGAAACAACACGTCGTCCCACAACGTGCACGTCAGTAGGTCCGTATCGAAAAACACGACACGCCGCGCCTGCGCCGCCGCCCGCTCCTCGTTCGCCATCTGCCCCAACGCGATCGACCCGAGGTCGCCCGCCGTGATCCGCCCTTCTTTGATCTCCCAAAACTCGCGCACAAATTCCTCCGCCCACGGCTCCCCAAACCGCTCCGCCAGCCGCTCCGCCAACGTCGACTTCCCCGTCGATTCCGTCCCGAACAGCACCACCCGTTTGATTTCACCGCTCATAATTTTTTCGCTCCGCTCAACGTCCGTTGCCCTCCGGCCTTGTCCGAAACGTAGCACGGGCGTCCCGCCCGTGAGCTCGAATCTGCGCGTGGCACGGGCGTCTCGCCCGTGAGTCCGAATCCGTTTTTCAAGCACGTTGGCATCATACTTCCGCCGGAGCCGCTCCGCCCCCGTCACGTTTCTTTTCTTCCCGCCCCGTCCTCGCCCATGCCCTCCATCCCACCACCGCGAGCCCGAGATAGATCGCATACAAAAACGCTGTGTAAGCCAGGTCCGCTTTCCAATACGAAGCGATCGCCACGACATTAACGACCACCCACAGCGGCCAGTTCTCGATCACCTTCCGCGCCTGCAACACCTGCGCCACAATGCCGAACACCGCGATAAACGCATCGCGCCACGGCATCACCGCATCCGTCCACCGCCGCAGCGCCAACGCCCACACCGCGACCGCCACGCCACCCGCCACCACCGTCACCACCCGCGCGCGCCAGGACAACTCCCCCACCGGCAACTCCACCGCTGAGGACGCGCCGCCCCCGTCGCGTTTCTCCGCCCGCATCCAGTGCCACCACCCCCACGCCAACGCGCCGAAGAAAAAAATCTGCTGCGTCGCATCCGCATAAAACTTCGCCCGGAAAAAAAGCACGCCCTGCACCGCCACCGCGACAAGCCCCACCGGAAACGCCCATAACGAGCGCCGGATCATCAGCGCCACCCCCGCAATCCCGATCACGAGATTCACCTGGTCGAGCACCGCAGCCCCCGCCAGACCCGCCCAAATATTTTCCGCCACCTCATTCATGAGGTAGGAGCCTGCTTGCAGGCGATGGTTTGAACTCCGGTCGGCGATCAGCCGACCCCGCCCCCTGCCGGCGGCGACGATCAGTCGCCGCGCTCGCCCCAGTTTTCATCCATTGATGAAAACCCATTAGCGTTTCCCTCCGTCCTGTTTTTCTCCACCCGCCACAAACGCCTCCATCGTCTCGCGCGTGATCGTATACCGCGCCGCGCACCGCGGACACCGGATCTCGATCTTCTCGTCGTCGCCAAACAGACCCGCCGGATCGCCGCGCATCGCCGGCGCGAGCACCTGCATGAGCTTCGCCTGATTGCACCCGCAATGCCACCGGCACACGCGTTTCTCCAACGTCCCCAGCGCCTCCGCCTTGCCCAAATCCCGCGCGCCCTCGGTCGTCAGCCCCTTCAGCCACGCCAGCTCGCAGTCCGGATGCTCCGTCACCATCACCCACTCCTCCTCGCTCACTTGAAAATACCGCGCCAGCCGCTGCTCGCTCTGCCCGTAGAATTTCTCCACCGCCGCGATCGGGTCCGCTCCGGTGAACGTCACCGCGCTCCGCCGCTTTTCGCCGCGCCCGCGCACCACGTCGGAATAAAAAATATTCTCCGGCAGCTCCTTCACGTTCTCCGAAAAAATCCGTCCCGTCACCGAGCCCAGCTCGTTGTCGCCGGTGAGAAACAGATTCACGCGCGGCTCCTGAAAATTGATCGTCCACGCCGTGAGCTCATTCCGCGGACGCGATGCGCAGTGCAGCACAAACGCCGCGAGCGCCCGTTTGAACAGCGCGTCGTGCGCCGCCTCCGGCTTCACCGCATGCGCGCCGAGGTGCAGATAGTAGTCGACGAACAGCGCGCCAAAATCTGCCCGCGCCACCATCGCGTTGCGCGCACGCACAAAATCCGTGCGCACTTCAATTCCCTCGTCAGCCAAGTTGGGCGGTGTGGTGTCAGACATCGCCCCGACACTCCGCCGAAACCCCTCAAAGTCCAGCGCGCCGCCAACACAAAAATCGTTCTCGTTCCTCGTAATCGTTCTCGTTCTCCCACCGCACCCTCCACCGCCTCCTCGCCTCGTCCTCACTCTTCCTCTTAATCCTTCTCAGTCCCCGTCCCTCGCCAATCTGCCCCACGCTCTACTCCTCCCTCCGCCCCACGCCTCCCTCCTCCCCTCGCCTGCCCACCGCCGCGCGGGCGCACCCTCGCCCCACCGCCGCCAAAATCGTCACGATCAGAAACGGCTTTTCCAGCAATTGGTCCACACCGAGTTGCCGATACCCGCGGATTACTTCCGGCGTCAAATTGCCGGAAATCACGACCACCTCGGACAACATGCCCTCGCCCTTCAGTCGACGCACCAACTCGAGTCCACACATATTCGGCATATCCTGGTCCGTGATCAGCAGGTCAAACGGCTCGATCTCGTCCAAAATCAAATGCCACGCCTCGAGACCGTCGGCCGCGCAGATTACGCGGTAACCCGCCCGTTCGAGGATCAGCCGCAGCGATTCGCGCACCATGCGGTTATCGTCGGCGCAGAGGATGCGTTTGCCCAGGCATGGCGCATCGGTGGAGACAGAGAATTCAGCGTTCATGAAGCGGAGACTGGAAAACCTACCGTCGCGCTCAGGGCTCTGCGCCCGGGGAAACTGGCGGCGGCATACCCCATCCTAGCACCAACCCGTCGCCGCGTCATCGGGACCGCTCCCTGATAACTCCATAGGTAAAACACCCCTGTGCGCCACCCCATCGCCGCGGACTGCGCTGCCGCGACTACGCACCTCATGACGCCAGCGAATTGATGAACAATTCCGCCGCGCGCACCAATTCCTCGCTGTTTTCCAAACTGAGCTTCGTCTTCAGATGTTCGCGGTGGGTCTCGACCGTTTTCACACTGATTCCGAGTTGCAGGGCAATTTGCCGGTTGGGTGCGCCGGAGCCGATCAATTGAAACACTTGCAGTTCGCGGTCCGAGAGTCCCGCCGCTCCGGGCACTTCGCGCAGCGGTGTGCGGTGGAGCAGCCCGCGAAAAACGCTGACGAAAATCTTCGGGCTCAGGTAAACGCGTCCATCGAGCACACTGCTCACCGCTTGCAACACTTCCGCCGTGTCCGCCGTTTTCATCACGTAGCCGAGCGCCCCGGCCCGCAACGCCCGCTCGGCGTAGACGGCTTCGTTGAGCATCGAGAGCACCAGGATTTTGAGCTGCGGGCGCTCGTGCGTGAGATCGGCGATGAGCGTCAGCGCGTTGTTCCCGTTCAACATGAGGTCGAGCAGCAACAGATCCGGCGCATGCTGCTGCAGACTCGCCCGCGCGCTGCGTTCGTCGCCGACCGCGTCGACGACCCGCAGTCCCGGGTCGGCGCCCAGCAATTGCACGAGCCCGTCGCGCACGACGGGAAAATCTTCGACGATCACGACGCGCGCCGGCGTGCTGCGGAGAGGAGCGTTGTTAGGCGGGCTGGTCATGGTGAAGCGGTTGGCGGGAATGGCGGGCGGGCGATCGCGTCCGCGAGCAACGCGTAAAGTGCGGGCAGACTGATCGGTTTATGGTGGAACCCGACAAAACCGGCGGCGGTCGCCGACGCACGCACCGCGTCCGCCGAGTGCGCGGTGACGAGATGAAACCGCGTGGCCGCGCGTTTGCTGCCGCGCAGGTGGCGGCACCGGGCGATCAGATCCATGCCGGTTGCGCCGCCGAGATTGTAGTCCACCAGCGCGACATCGAAGGTCTGCCGAGAAAGTTGCGCCTCGGCTTCGTCCACCGAGCTCGCGCCCTCCGCCATTACGCCGAGTTCCTGCAGCAGCAATGTCGTCGCCTCCAGCTGGCTCGGATCGTCTTCCACCACGAGCACCCGCAGCGCCGAGAGATCAACTTCGCCTGCCGCGGGTTCCTCCGGATCGGCGGACCCCGGCAGCAACGGCCACTCGACCCAGAACGACGCGCCTGCCCCCGGATTGCTCACGAAGCCCACGCGACCGCCGCTGAGATCGGCGAGCCCGCGGCACAACGCCAGTCCGAGGCCCGTCCCCGGCGCATCGCCTTGGCCGCGGGGATCGCCGTGGCGCACAAACGCGTGGAAGATCCGCGCCTGCACCTCCGGTGCCACCCCCGGTCCTGTATCCGTCACGGTAAAACGCAGCGTCTCAAACGACGGCGGCCCGCCCGACGCCACGGCGACGCTCAGCGTGACCGCGCCGCGTGGCGTAAATTTCAGGGCGTTGCCGAGGTAGTTCACGAGCACGCGTTGCAGATGCGTGGCCTCCGCGCGGTAGTAGTGCTCGGCCCACGGCCCCGGCTCGCACCGAAAGACCAACCCCTTCTGCGCGGCGATCGCTTCAAACATGCCGAACGTGTCGCCCACGAGTTGCCCGAGCTGAAACCGCGTCAACCGGTAGCTCACCTGCCCGAGTTCGAGCCGCGAGAGATCGAGCGTTTCGTCGAGCGTCGTCTGCAGGTAGTGCAGACAACCGCTCAACTTCGAGACGCGCGCGTGCGCCGCCGGATCGAGCGCCCCGCGCAGTAGCACCTCCGCCATCATGCGTGCCCCGGCGAGCGGCGTGCGCAATTCGTGGCTCACCGTGCTGATGAATTCGGTTTTCGCATGCGACGCCTGCTGCAACACATCGCGCGTCGCTAGCAGCTCGTTGGTGCGGCGCTGCACCGCCGCTTCGAGTTCGCGTTGGCGGCGGCGCAATTGCCGCGTGCGCAACCGCACGAGCCCGGCGACCGCCCCCACGCCGAGCATGACCCATCCCGCCCGCGCGGGCCAAGTCTGATACCACGCCGGCGTCATCGTGAAAGCGAGCGTGCGGACCTCACTGGTCTGGCCGAGCACCGAGCACGCGCGCACCGACAGCGTGTAGTCCCCCGCCCGCAACCGCTCGAGCGTGAGCGTGCTTTGCGGCGAGGGCGTCGACCACTTGTTGTCGATGCCTGCGAGCCGCGTCTGAAACAGCGTCGACCCAAACCGGTTCGACCCGGGAGCACACCACGCGATCTCCAGCACATCTCCGGCCGGAAGTGCGAGCGGCGCCGATGCGTCGAGCGGCCACCGCCGCTCCCGCGAGCGCACCGCGCGCCACTCGGGACGAACCGGCGCGCGTTCCGGCTGGGCCGACAACTGCGCTGTATCCACGCGGACGATGCCGCGGCTGCCGCCCAACCACAGCACGCCGTCCGGCTCGGCGAAGGCGGTGCGAAACCGGCCGAGGTCGTTCGCCAGCAACACCGGCTCCGCGTCTGCTCGCCAGCCTACCAGCGCGTCCCGCTGAGCGCGGTGCAGGGCGTAGATCGGCGAGGCACCGGGCAACGCACCGGGCACCGTGACACCCCGCAGTTTCCAACCCACCGAATCACCTCCGGCGTTTCCTGCCCAGAGCCAGGCATCGGGCAGCGCACCTTCGGTTTGGACGAAGGCCGCGGCGCCCGGCGCAAGCCGCCAGGTGCCGTTGGCCGTGTAGGCGAAGAGTTGCTTTTCCGCCGCGAAGAGCTGGTGGATCTCCCGCGCCGACGTGTGCGCCAATAGGAGCATTTTATCGCCCACGGGAAGCGCCGCCGGAACCGCGCCAAACTTCGGGGTCGGCAAGCTCAAGCGCCAGATCTCCTCCCGGGACGTGCGCGCGACGACACTGCTCGCCTGCCCAAACTCGGCCACCACTTGGCGACACTGCGGCAGTGGTATTTGGGCGAAAACTCCACTCCCCGTGGCGACAAACTGAAACGCAAACAGCCCGAACGACGAACTGGCGACGATTCTGTCGGGAGCGAGCTGAGCGTATCCGGAGACACCCTTCATCACGTCGCTATAACTCACAAAACGTCCGTGCGACTTTGCTTCATTCCGTCCTCGGTTGATCATCCAAATTCCATCCATCTCTGCCAAATACAACGTCTCTCCGTGGACCTCCGGCTGCGCCGTAAATACCAGCGGGCTTTCAAAGTTGATCGGTGCAAAGCGCGCGGGTGCTCCGGCCAGCTCGGTCGGCAAGAGATTCGTCACTGCCAGATCGCCCGTGCCAAAGAGCCGGCCCTGAAAGCGGGTAAAGCCGGAAGGATTGCCGGCGAAACCGTTGCGGTCCTTGAAATAGGTCACGCCCGGATCGAGATCCCATTCCGCCAAACCCAATCTCGTCGCAATCCAGAGGCGCCCATTCGAGGCGAAGAACACCCGGTTGATGCGATTGTCCGGCAAACCACCGCTTTCCTCATTGATATGGGCCAGCATCTTTCCGGACGCATCCGTCAGCACGACACCCGCCCGCCACGTGCCAATCGCGATCCTTCCATCAGGCAATCGGCAAACATCCTCAACTTGGCGCGTGTCGAAAAAATCGTGACTCGGCCAACCGGCCGGAGCGAGGTGTTCGCCAGCTTCGAAGCGATAAATCCCGCGGGTCGCCCCGAAGAGGAGTTGCCGACCGTTCGCTTCGGGGAGCATCGCAATGATCGCGGCCCCCAGCATCAAAGTGCGCGTCTCCTCGACAGGTATCACCAGCGTCGGCGCCGCCACTTTCGCGCCAAACCGCCACACCCCGGTGGTCGAGCGGGCGTGCACAAAAAGATCCCCTCCCTGCTGCGTAGAAAACAACCGGCGCACACTCGGCAGGTCCCAGACTATGAAAGCCCCGTCGCGCCAACGCATGACCTTTTGGTCGGCGACGAAAAACACGGCGTCCTCCACCACGTGCACCGCCCAAAGTTGGCCATAGTCCGCGTGCCCGCTGGGAAGTTTTTCCCGAATTGAGCGAAAGCGAAACGTCCCGTCGGCGAGCCGTGTGAAATAGCCAAGCTCGGCCGCACTGCCTACCCATACGCGTCCCGCCGCATCGATGGCCATCCCGCGAATCTCGCCCGCTTCCGGCAGCGGAAGTTGCGTCCAGCCTTCGCCGTCAAACACGGCCACAGCGTGCCTTCCGCCGCTGTAAATGCGGCCCTGCGCATCTTCGGCGAGCGACCATTGCGAACCGTCGAGCTCCCGCACGATCCGGCCCTGCAGCGCGCCTTGCTCAGCGGGAGCCGCTCGCCCCGCGGCCACCGCGCACACCATCATGATTGGCAGCAGGAGGGAGCGCACGGTGAGGCAGCACACAGCGGGAAACTACCGCGACCACGCGAGCGACAGACTGAAGCTCCGCGGCTGTTTCAATCCGTAGTAGCGCGGCACCGTTTCGCGCGCGGGCGAGGTGTAGTCGTTATTTTTCGGCCGCAACAACGAGGCCGCCTGCGCCGTGCTGGAGTAGATCGGGCCGCGATCATTGAGCAGATTGTTCACCACGAGATTCACCACGAGTTGCTGCCGCCCGCGCAATTTCCACGTGTAGCCGAGCGTAGCCGTGTAGATCGCATATCCCGCCGGTGTGTAAACCGGCGTGTAGGCGTCGACCGTTGGGTCGTCGATCGCCTGCGTCGGATTCTTCGGATCGACCATCGTGTCGCTACCCCGGTTGCCGATGATCTGTTTACCGCGATGGCGGATGCCGGCCCCGACCCGCAGGTGCTTCAGCGGACCGTTTTGCACGGTGTAATCCGCAAAGGCGTTGAGCACGGGCTGGTCCTGGCTCAGTCGCCTTCCGTCGACGATGTTCTTTTGGAAATTGAAAATCTCGTTGTAGGCGCTCGCCGCGCCGTCGGCGTCGGGCGAGCGGCGCTCGAGCGGGATCGCTGGGTTGACCGTGGCGCGATTGGTCGCCGCGTCGATCAGCACCCCCGCGTCACCGGCGATCTGTTTGAAGAGATCCGCGTTGCGCGTGATGTAGGCCTTCACGTCGGGGTTGAGTTTCGACTCGTAGACTTTGGGTAGACTGTAGCTCGCCGAAACGCGCAGGGCCCGCGAGGGATTGTAAGTGAGCTCGATCTCGTAGCCCTCCGACTCGCGCGTGCGGGTGTCGCGATATTGCATCGGGATCGGCGCGATGCCGCGGATGTTGCGGCCGTAGGAGGTCAGATCACCGGTGGCGTTGGCGTCGTAGAGTTGGTTGAAAAAGCCCGGACCGTCGGAGGGTATCGCGCCATTGATTTCCGAGTTACGGTAGCGCACGAAATTCACGTCCAGCTTCCGCTCCCACAGCTCGACGCGCAGGCCGAAGTCAGTGCCCTTCGCAACCGTCGGCTCCAGCAGCGAGCCGTCGATACGCGTGGTGTAAGTCGGCGGGTTAAACGTCTCCGCGTAGTTCACCGACGGGCTCAGCCACGGCAGCACATGCAGCACCGAGCCGATGGAGCGGGTGATCTGCGCGTCATCGAGCGCTGGCGCGTTGTAGTCGTCTTTGAAACGGTCGCTCGCGTAACGGGGATCGCGGTCGAGGCCGACGCGCGGCCGGTTGATGGCCTCGATCTCGGGCCCGAACGCCGCGCCGCTCGCGTCGCGTTGGCGAAACGTGAGGCGGCGATAGTCCGCCGGCGCATCGGGTTTGTAGAGCGCCGCCTCGCCGTTCCACTCCTTCGGATATTCGCCGGCGCGGGGCTGCTGACGGGACTTGAAAAAATAACGGTCGCCGCGCACCGCCCCGAGCACGATCCAACGTTCGCGGAAGAGTTTCACGTTCATCGCGGCGAGCAGGTATTTGAAATTCGACGTGCTGATCGCCTCGGTGTCCGTGCGCGAAATATCCGGAATCCAGCGCGGCTGAATCTCGCGGTTGAAGCCCGTCACGGGATCGGTGAAGCGGATGGGCGCCACGCTCAGATCCGGGATGGGCCGGCTGTCCTCGTTCCAGTAGCGGCGGATCAGGATTGTGCTGTTGGTCCACGTGCGGTGATCCGCATCCAGCGCCGTGCTCAGATAGCGGTAATCAACGGTGTCCTCGCCGAGATTGACGCCACCCATCAGGTTGGCCGCGATCCGCGCGAATCGCGGCTGCCACTCCGACGCCGCGGCGACGCGGAAATTCGTGTAGTCGAAGGTCCGGTAGGAGCGCATAAACTGACCGTCGCCGTAAGGCTGGAGGAAATGCGGATTCGTCGCGCCGTTGGGCAGCACTTGATTGATATCGATGCGCGTGTCGCCCGTGCCGCGGTTCTGCTCGCCGTTGACGAAGGCCCGGGCGCGATTCGCGTCGCCGGCGATTTCGAGATGCACGCGTCCGAGCTTTTGGTGGAGCGTGAACTGCACGTCTTTGAAGCGCTGATCGATGATCGGCGCATCGGGCGAGAGCGTGAACTCCTCGGTCGGCACCCGAAACCGCGAGCCCGCGACTGCGTTGGCGAAGCGGTTCGCCGGCACATTTACGTCATGGAGAATATTGCCGCCCGCCGTGTTGAACGACGCCTGCGCGCCCGAGGTGTAGCCGCCGATCGGCGTAGTGGGCGCAGCCCCACCGCCGAGCGTAAGCGGCATATCCTGATAGTTGAAAATGGCGTTCTGCCCCGACGTGGGATCGTAAAGGTAGTTCGCTCCGTAGCGGGAGATGCCCCGCGCGAAGTCCGCCGAAGTGAGCGCCGCCCCAGCCCGCACCGCATTGAACGTCGTCTTGCCATCCCACCCGGAGAATTGGTCGTTGAGATTCGTGAAGCCCGCCTGCCGCGCGCTCTGCACGATTTCTCCTTCGACGCGAATTTCCGTCTGGGCCCACGGCCGAAACGTCCCCGTGAGAAACGCCGCGTGACGACGCGCGAAGTCTTTCCTGCGCCAGCCATCGCCATCGCTCCACACGATCGCCGTGCGCACCGCCGCGCGCGGGCCGAGCGGACGATTGAGATCGAGCGTCGTGCGATACGCCGCCCACGAGCCGACGCTCGCCGTGAGCGCCTCAAACGCGCGGTCCGTCTGCGCGCGCTTCGTCGTGGCCGAACTCACCCCGCCGAGCGTGCCGTTACCGAAAAGGATCGAGTTCGGCCCGCGCCCGAAATCGTAGCGCTCGAGGTTGTAGCTGTCGCCGTCATTGAACTGCGGGAAATAGTTTCGCTGCTGCCGGCCCGTCCGCGTGCCGCGCACGAGGTAGTAAACCGGATTGTTGAAAAAATTCTGCTGCCCGTTATCCGGCGCCTCGACACCGCTCGTCGACCATTGGGCCGCGCCTTGCAGATCGGTGAGATTGAGCGCGTCGATGAAATCGCGCGTGATCACCGAAAACGCCGCGGGCGTGTCGCGCAGATCGGTCGCCAAGCGTCCGCCCGCCAGCGCACTCGCCGCCGCGAATCCCGCGTCCCGCGACATATCCACCTGGAACGGCGACAACACGACAGTTTCCCCCGCAGCCGCCTGCGCCGGTGAGGCGGGAGGAGCGAGCTGCCCGCGAACCACGGCCAACCCCGCCAGCCACACCACCAGCCACGTCCCCCAAATCCTCCCGCGAGGCCGGCAAAAAGTGACCATTCCGAATCCGGACAAGGCGATAGGACGATGCATGGGGAGCAAATTACACAGTGCTGATCGGAGCCGGACCGGCGGGGTGCAGGAATAAATATACAGGTAAAGCCCCCGTCGTGACTGGCCCCATTTTGGCCAAGCTACCGCATCCTTTGTCCTCCGAGCCCACTACCTGCCACCACCCGAAAAAAATTGAATACGCTCACGCCGGCACCCAGCTCATTCCCCCACCGCCACTCCCTCATCCGTCATCCGTCATCCGTCATCCGTCATCCGTCATTCGTCATTCGTCATCCGCGATCCGTCATTCCCCATCAGTCATTCTACCCCCGCCCCGCCTGCGTAAACTTGATCGCCGCCTCGGTGCGCGACCGCACCCGCCACTTCGCATAAATGTTCGCGAGGTGTGCCTTGATCGCCGAGACCGACACCCCGAGCTTCGCCGCCGCCTCCTTGTCCGTCGCGCCCGCAGCCACGAGCCCCAGCACGTCTGTTTCCCGCTCGGTGAGCGCGCGCAGTTCTCCACCCATCCCGGTCTTCGCCGCCACCGCCTGCGTCGCTCCCGACGGTGCCGCGCGCATCAGTCCGAGCACGCGCCGCGCGATCGCGGGCGACATCGGCGCGCCGCCCGCCAGCGCCCCGTCCACCGCGTCCAAGATTTCCTGCGACGCCGCGCCTTTCAACACATAGCCCGCCGCGCCCGCCCGGATCGCCTCCAGAATCACTTCATCGTCCGTGCGCGCCGTCAGCATGATCACCAGCAGCTGCGGATACCGCTGCAGCAAGCGCGGCACCACCGCCGTGCCCCGCGCTCCCGGCAACACCACATCCACCAGCGCCACGCGCGGCGCGAGTTCCGCGCCCCAGCGCGCCGCTTCTTCCGCCGACGCCGCCTCCGCCGTCACGGCGAAACGCCCCGCATCCGTGAGCACGCTCGCCACATACGCGCGGTAGTGCCGGTCGTCTTCCACCAGCACCACGGAAATTTTGTCCGGATTGTTCATCGGCCACCCGGTTGAAATCCGTCCTGCGCCTCCGTGTCCATCCGTGTTCACCCGCGGGTGAAAAAATCCTGCGCTCACCCTGCTCCCACGCCGTCCACCCGCGCGAGCTCTACCCAAAACGTCGCCCCCGCGCCCGCCACGCTCTCGCACCCCACGCTTCCGCCCATCGCCTCCGCCAGGCGCTTCGCCACCGCGAGCCCGAGGCCATGGCTCGTCTCGCCACCCGTCGGCCGCGTGCTCGCGCGCCCGAATTTCCGAAACAAATTTGCCTGCTCGTCTTCCGCGATGCCGGGGCCGCGATCGCTCACCGCGAGCCGCGCGCGCGGATGCCCCGCAGCCGTCTGCACCTCGATCCGCACCGCCGTCCCCGCGGAACTGAACTTGATCGCGTTGGAAACAAAGTTGTCCACCACCTGCGCCAGCAGCGCCGCGTCCGCCTCGATCCACGTCGCGGCCGCCTCGCCGCCCACGTCCAGCCTCTGCGCTTTTTTCGCCGCCGCCGGCCCGTGCCGCCGCGCCGCCTCGCGGGCGACTTCCCCGAGGTGTATCCGGGTCAGCCTCACCGGCAGCATGCCGCTCTCCGCCGCGTGCGCCCCGAGGTAGTCGTTCACCAGCGCCAACATCCGCCCCGCCTGGGCCTCGATCAGCGCCGCACCTTCCCCTGTCTTTACGTCCGCCGCGCCCGCCTTCATCTGCCCCGCCACGCCGCTCACCGTCGCGAGCGGCGCGCGCAGATCGTGCGCCGCGATCGCCATAAATTCATTTTTCTCCGCGTTCAGCCGCGCCAGCTCTGCGTTCATCGCCTCCAGCTGTTCCTGCTGCGCAAACGACACCCGCAGTAGCCGCTCCCGCGCCCACGTCACCGCGGTCAACACCGCCAGTATCCCCACCACCACCGTCCCCTGCTGCAGCACCATAAACCGCATCGCCGGATTGGCCCACACCACCGGATGCACCGCGATCAAACCCACCACAAACACCGCCACCGTCGGAAACACCGCCACGGCCAGCGCCCGCGTGCGCAACGGCACCACCACCGCCACGCCGACGAGATACAGGCCGCCCGCCATGATCAGCCCCGAGACATACGTCGTGGTCACGAAAGCCGTGTTCGCGAGCGAGGCCTGCGTGAGAAAATACATCGAGACGCTCGCCGTCACGCACACCGCCCCCACGAGCTGCATCCGTCGGCGTTGCGCGCGCCACCACGAAAAACCCAGCGCCACGAAAAACCACGGCAACATCAGTCCGAAGCGCCCCATCGTCTCCATCTGCTCCTGCCACGGCTTCATCCCGCCCGCCGGCAACACCCCCAGCGCGATCACCACCACCGCACCGAGCGCCGTCGCGATCCGCCACTGCCGCAGCGACCGCTCGTCGTCATGCGCCTGAAACCGCACCTCCTGCGCCGGATCGTCGAAGCGCAACCGCCGCGCCTGCCGCGCGAGTTCCGCGTCGTTCATGCCGGCCGCCTTTCGCCGCCCGCCCGCGCTGTCCCCGGCCCTTGGCTCCGCCGCGTCATACCTCCGTCCGCCGCAGGCTGAACATCCGCAGCCCCCGCCCCGCCGCCGCGATCTCGTCCACCCGCACGCGCCGTGCCGCCTCGAAGCCCGCACGCATCGCCGCATGCCGATTCTCCACCCGCAGTTTCCGGAAAATCTCCGCCACGTGCGCCTTCACCGTTTGCAGCCGCAGCCGCAATATCCCCGCGATCTCCGCGTTGCGTTTCCCCTCGACCAACCAGTGAAACACCTCCGTCTCTCGCGGCGTGAGCCCCAGCGCCCGGAAGCTCGCCGGCGACACCGGCCCCGCCTCCGACCGCTCCCGCGCCAACTCCCGCGCCGCCGCCAGATGCGGCTGCAAGTGCGCGATCACCGCCCGGTCGCGCTCCGTGAAATCCACCCCGCCGTTGCGCTGCACACTGAAGTGAATCGCCGCCCCCGCCTCCCGCATCACCGGAATGCACAAATGGTTGCTCAGCCCAAACGGCCGGTAGGCGTCCGTAAATATATCCAGGTCCCGAAACTGCCGCTCGGAGAAAAAATCGCGCCGCATCGCCGGCCCGCCCGCGAACTCCGGATGCCATAGCGCATACTTGTCCTTCACCGCCATAAACGCCTGCAACGGCGCCAACGGCAGCTCGTCCGTCGTCGAAAACACGATGTCAAACGCCCCCGCCGGCCCCGGCTGCGCCCGCGAATACGTCGCAAACTCCCCTTCCACCACGCCCCCCACCGCCGCCAACCCGCGCGCCACGTAGTTGTCCAAATTCAGCCCCCCTGCAAACAACCCGCGCAGAGCCCCGTCGAGTGCGGTCCAATCTCCGTGGCTGAGGGGTGCTCCATAATCGGCCATGCTGTGCCCCCCACCGTCAGCCAAAAGAATTTCCCGCTGCAAGCCCCGATCGCCCAAAGATCGCCCATCACCCCGGCCCCCTACCGAAGGCGGGAGTCACAACCGTTCCTTTCGCGGCTAAGATCGGACGACGCCCTCATGCCTCATTTCACCCTACGCGCTCCCGCCGCGAACCCACCCCGCACCTGCTGCGCCCCGCGCAACCCTGGTCGTTCGACCATGTTCGCCCGCTATTTTGACCCTCTCCGCCCCGTCGGCCACGCCTGAGTCCTCCCGCGCCACTCACCTCCCCGCATCGTTCTCGTTCCTCGTAATCGTTCTCGTTCTCCCCTCTCCCGCCCCCTCTCCCGCCTCCCCGCGCTCGTTCATCCCATGCTCCGCCTCCCGCGCCTCGCCGCTGCCCTCGCCACCGTCTGCGTCCTCGCCCTCCCGCTGCGCGCGCAAACCACCTTCACGGTCGACACCACGCTCGCCACCCACGGCCAGACCCTCGGCGCAGTGACCATCAACCCCGGCGTCACCGTCACCGGCTCCTCCGGCGTCACCGTCACCGCCGCCACCTCCGCACTTAACGGCACCCTCCTCCTCCCCACCGGTTTCACCTACAACGCCACCGGTGCCGACCTTACCCTTAGCGGTGCGCTCAACCTCACCGGCGGCACCCTTCTGGCCGACAACCTCACGGTCTCCACCGGCGGCACTGTCTCCGTGACCGCTGGCACGTGGAACCTCGGCGGCACACTCAACTCCACCGTCGGCACCTACACCCAGTCCGGCGGCACCGTCACCACGGGCCTCTCCACACGCCTCCACACCGCCTCCATCACCGGCGGCACTCTCTCCGCCGGCTCCGTCCAACTCTACGGCCCGACCACCGTCGCCAACGCCACCCTCACCACGAGCCAACTCACCCGCTCCAACCCCGCCGCCTCACTCACGCTCGACGGCGCCACCCTCCGCCCCACCACCGGCACCTCCGCCTATTTCAACGGCTTCACCGACACCTCCGTCACCCTCGGCAGCGGCGGGCTCACCTTCGACACCAACGGCTTCGCCGTCACCGTCTCCGCCCCGCTCACCGGCTCCGGCGCACTCACCAAGATCGGCAACAACACCCTCACCCTCTCCGGCAACAACACCTACACCGGCGGCACCACCGTCGCCGGCGGCATCCTTGCCGTCACGCAGCCCGCCGCGCTCGGCACCTCCACCGCGCCGATCACCGTCTCGTCCGGCGGCACGTTTCGGGTAACACCCGGGATGACCATTCCCAACCCCATCACGCTCACCGGCGGCGGCGGCACAATCCAGACACTCGGCAACCGGCTCACCGGCCGGTTCTCCGGCAATATCACCGGCTCAGCCGGCGACACCCTCACCATCAGCTCGTCTGGCATCACCGTTCTCTCCGGCACCAACACCTACACCGGCCCCACCATTGTCAGCACCTCGGGCTCCGGCAGCGGCGCGCAGTTTGCCACCCGCGCCTCGCTCTACAACAGCACCCCGGCGGCGTGGACCGCCACCAACCTCACCGTCAACAACGGCGGTTCCGCCACGTTCAACGTCGGTGGCACCGGCGAGTTCACCGCCACCGACCTCGACCTCCTGGGCGGTCTGGGCACCTCCACCGGCGGCTTTCGCAGCGGCTCCCGCCTCGGCCTCGACGCCACCAACGCCCCCGGTGCGGCCTTCACCTACGCCAGCGCCATCGCCAACCCCAACGCCGGCACCAACATCCTCGGCCTCGATCTCCGCGGCGGCACCATCACCCTCGCGGGTAACAACACCTTCACCGGCCCCGTCAACATCCACGCCGGCACACTCCGCCTCGGCTCCGCCAACGCCATCCCCGCCACCACCGTTATGGCTCTCCTCGGCTCCGGCGGCTCGACCCCAACCCTCTTCGGCCAGCTCGACCTCAACGGCTATCCGCTGACGGTCGCCGGACTTTCATCCGGCGCTTCGGGCAACACCATCAACCTCAACGGCGCCCGCCTCACCATCAACAGCGCGAGCGGCACCCAATCGCTCTCCGGTGCGATCAGCGGCGCTGGCGGCCTGACCCTCAGCGGAAACGCCACCTACCTTCTCTCCAGCCCCGCCAATACCTACACGGGCGGCACGCTCGTCGCCAACGGCGCCCGCCTCCGCCTCGTAGCAGAGGCCGACACCCTCGGCGCTTCCGGCGAAGCTCTCACCCTCGATGCCGGCACCGTTACTAACAACGGCGCCATCGTCACCCGCACCGTCGCCAACCCCGTGACACTCGCCGTCGGCGGCGGCACGTTCGAGGTGACGTCCTCCGGCAGCCCGGTCCTCAACGTCACGTGGTCCGGCCCGATCTCCGGCGCGGGCTCCCTCGCAAAAACCGGCACCGGCCAGCTCACTCTCTCCGGCACGAACACCTACACCGGTGCCACCACCGTCAGCGCCGGCACCCTCACTCTCACCGCGGCCGCCGCGCTGCCCGCCGCCTCCACGCTCACAGTCGCCTCCGGCGCCACGACGCTCTTCCCCTTCGGCGGAGCAGGCGATTTTACTCTCGGTCAAATTTCCGCCCGCCTCGCCGGTTTCCAATCCGGCAGCACCCTCGGCCTCGACACCGCCCACGCCAGCGGCGCCGTCACCTTCTCCGACTCGCTCACCCAGCCCATCGGCTTCCTCAAGAGCGGCTCTGGCCAGCTCACGCTGGCGGGCAACAACACCTACACCGGTGCCACCACCGTCGGCGGCGGCACGCTCGGCTTCGCCACTCCCGCGGCCCTACCCACCGGCTCCGCCCTCACGGTCGCCTCCGGTGCCGCGGCCGTGTTCGGATTCGGCGGACCCGCCGATTTCTCGCCCGCCCAAGTGTTCTCCATCGTCTCCGGCGCCACCTTCCAATCCGGCAGCTCATTCGGCCTCGATACCACCCAGGCCACCGCTCCTGTTGTTTACTCCGGTGCGCTCACCCAGCCCCTCGGTTTCGTCAAATCCGGCCCCGGCACCCTCACCCTCACCGGCAACAACACCTACTCCGGTTCCACCACCATCTCCGCCGGCACCCTCCAACTTGGCGACGGCGGCACCTCCGGCTCGGTCGCCTCCCCGACCATCGTCAATCACGGCACCCTCGCATTCAACCGCTCGGATGCCGTCGGTTACAGCGCGGATATTTCCGGCTCCGGCAGCCTCGTCCAACTCGGCACCGGCACCCTCACACTCATCGGCGCCAACACCCACACTGGCGGCACCACGATCTCCGCCGGCACCCTGCAAATCGGCCAAGGCAGCACCCTCGGCTCTCTCAACGGCAACGTCGTCAACCAAGGCACCCTCGCCTTCAATCGCTCCAACAACCTCACCTTCTCCGGCAATGTCACCGGCGCCGGCGGCCTCACCCAACTCGGCACCGGCACCCTCACCCTCACCGGCACGAACACTTACTCGGGCCCCACCACCATCTCCGCCGGCACCCTCCAACTCGGCGACGGCGGCACCACCGGTTCTCTGGCCTCCACCTCGATCGCCAATTCCGGCACGCTCACTCTCAATCGCTCCGACGCCGCGACCCTCTCCGCCGCCCTCTCCGGCCCCGGCGCTCTCGTCAAACTCGGCGCCGGCACCCTCACGCTCACCGGCGCGAATACCTCCACTGGCCTCACCACGGTCTCCGCCGGCACGCTGCGCGCCGGTGCCGCCGCCACCTTCAGTTCCGCCTCCACGCTCCGCCTGAACAACGGCAGCACCGCCGATCTCAACGGCTTCCACCAAACCGTTGCCGGCCTCGATTCTTTCAACGCCACCACCGGTCTGCTCGATTCCGCCACCGTCCTACTCGGCGGCGCCACCCTCACCCACCAAGGCACCGTCACCCACTCTTGGCAGGGCACGCTGGCCGGCTCTGGCGATGTCACCAAGACCGGCTCCGGCGAATGGCGCTGGTATGGCACGAACACTTTCACCGGCAACCTCACGCTCTCCGCTGGCACCTTGGGCACCTATGCCGACAATACCCTCAGCCCCAATGCCACCGTCATCCTCAACGGCGGCCTCCTCGACCTCGGCGCCAAATCACAGACCGTCGCCGGCCTAGCGGGCACCGGCGGCGTCTTCTCCAACGGCGGCACCCTCACCGTCTCCCAGTCGGCCGACACCACGTTCTCCGGCGTGCTTTCCGGTTCCGGCGGCTTCACCAAAGCCGGACCCGGCACGCTCACGCTTACCGGCACCAACACCTCCACCGGTCCCGTCACCATCGCCGCCGGCACGCTCCAACTCGGCAACGGCGGCGCGCTCAGTTCAGCCGCGTCGTCATTCGTCAACTCCGGCTCGTTGGTCTTCAATCACTCCGGCAACTTCCTCCTCTACGCCCCTGTTTCCGGCCCCGGCTCGCTCACCAAACTCGGCTCCGGCACCCTCACCCTCTTGGGCCCGACCTCCTACACTGGCGCCACCACGATTTCCGCCGGAACCTTCCAGATCGGTCCCACCGGCAGTTTTACCGGCAACGTCACCAACCACGCCACCGTCGCCTTTGATCGCTCCGACGCCCTCACCTACGCCGGCCTCATCTCCGGCTCCGGTTCCCTCACCAAACTGGGCGCCGGCACCCTCACCCTCACCGGCGATCAGACCTACACCGGCTCCACCACCATCTCCGCCGGCACCCTCCAAATCGGCTCCGGCGGCACCTCCGGTTCGCTCGCGATCTCCTCGATCGTCAACCACGCCACTCTCGTTCTCAATCGCTCCGACGACCACACGTTGCCTGCCGCCGTCTCCGGCCCCGGCTCGCTCGTCAAACTCGGCGCCGGCACCGTGACCCTCACCGGCGCCCACACCTCCACCGGCACCACCACCGTCTCCGCCGGCACGCTCGCTCTCGGCGCCGCCAACCTCCTCAGCCCCTCTGCGACGCTCCGTCTCGTCAACAACGCCACCGTCGCGCTCAACGGCTTCAACCAAACCATCGGAACCCTCGATTCCTTCAGCCCGACCACCAGCCAATTCGAGACCGGCACACTCGCGCTCGGCGGCGCCACCCTGACCAACCTGAACCTCTCGGACAGCACGTGGAAAGGCTCGCTCACCGGCACCGGCCACTACGTTTTCCAAGGCACCGCCGGCACCACGTGGACCGGCTCGAACAGCTTCACCGGCAGCCTCACCGTCGCCACCGGCACACTCACCGCCGGTGCCGCCAACACCCTCAGCCCCAACGCCAGCGTCTCCGTTTCTTCCGGCGCCACGCTCGCGCTCGGCGGTTACTCGCAAGCCATTGCCGGCCTCGCCGGCACCGGTAGTGTCTCGCTCGGCTCCGCCAATCTCACCACCACGCCATCCGCCGACACCACGTTCGCCGGCGTGATCTCCGGCACCGGCGGGCTCACCAAATCCGGCTCCGGCACTCTCACCCTCGCCGGCACCCACACTTACACCGGCCCCACCACGATCTCCGCCGGCACCCTCCAACTCGGCGACGGCGCCACGATCGACTCGTCCACGTCCTCGTTCGCCAACTCCGGCTCCTTGGTCTTCAACCACACCGGTTCCTTCTTTCTATCCGCGCCCGTTACCGGCACCGGCTCCCTCACCAAACTCGGCAACGGCACCCTCACCTTCTCCAGCACGCACACCTATTCCGGAGGCACCACGGTCACTGCGGGCACACTCCAAATCGGCAACGCCGGCACCACCGGCAGCCTCGCTGGCGACATCACCAACCACGGCTCCCTCGTCTTCAACCGCTCCGATGCGCTCACCTTCCCGGGCGCGATTTCCGGCAGCGGCGCACTCACCCAACTCGGCGCCGGCACCCTCACGCTCTCCGGCAATGTCACCGTCTCCGGCACCACCACGATTTCCGCCGGCACGCTCCAAATCGGCGCCGGCGGCACCACCGGCCGGCTCACGGGCGACATCGTCAATCACGCCACCCTCGCTTTCAACCGCTCCGACGCGCTCACCTACGCCGGCACCGTCTCCGGCCCTGGCGGACTCACCCAACTCGGCGCGGGCACCCTCACCCTCTCCGGCCCCAACACCTACACCGGCCCCACCACCGTGTCCGCCGGGACACTCGCTCTCGGCGCCGCCCAAGCGATCCCCGCCGGCACCGTGCTTACCGTCTCCACCGGCGCCACCTTCGATGTCGCCGGCCACGCCCCGAGCGTCAGCAACCTCTCCGGCGCCGGCAGCGTGTCTCTCGGCACCGGCACCCTCACGACCACGCAGAGCGCCGACACCACGTTCGCCGGCGTCCTCTCCGGCCCCGGTGCGCTCACCAAACTAGGCTCCGGCACCCTCACCCTCGGCGGCACGCACACCTACTCCGGCTTCACCACGATCTCCGCCGGCACTCTTCAGCTCGGCAACGGCGGCACCGTCGGCTCTCTCGCCGGCGACGTCCTCAACCACGGCACCCTCGCCCTTAACCGCTCCGACTCGGTCACGCTCTCCGCCATCGTCGCCGGCTCCCTTTCCGGCTCCGGCGGCCTCGCGCAACTCGGCCACGGCACCCTCACCATTACCGGCAATCAAACCTACACCGGCCCCACCACGATCTCCGCAGGCACCCTCCAACTCGGTGCCGGCGGCACCTCCGGTTCTCTCGCCTCCGCCTCGATCGCCAATTCCGGCACGCTCGTCCTCAACCGCTCCGACGACGTCACGTTGTCCGCCGCTGTCTCCGGCTCCGGCTCCCTCGTCAAACTCGGCGCCGGCATCCTCACGCTCACCGGCGCGAATACCTTCACCGGCCTCACCACCGTCTCCGCCGGCACGTTGCGCGCCGGTGCCGCCGCCACCTTCAGTTCCGCCTCCACGCTCCGCCTGAACAACGGCGCCACCCTCGACCTCAACGGCTTCAACCAAACCGTCGCCGGCCTCGACTCCACCAATGCCACCACCGGCCTTTTCGACCCCGGCACCGTCCAACTCGGCGGCGCCACCCTCACCCAAGCCAACCTGGTCACCAACATCTGGGCCGGCTCCCTCTCCGGCACCGGCCACTACGTGAAATCCGGCGCGGGCAACCTGTTCTGGCGCGGCGCCAACACCTTCACCGGCACCCTCACGTTGTCCGCCGGCACGCTCTTCGCCGAAAGCACCGCCACCCTCAGCCCCAACGCCATCGTCGTCCTCGCCGGCGGCCTGCTCGATCTCGGCACCAATTCCCAGCTCGTCGCCGGTCTCGCCGGCCATTCTGCGGTTTCCCTGGGGAACGCCACGCTCACCGTCGCGCAAACCGGCGCCACCACTTACTCCGGCGTCATGGTCGGCAGCGGCTCCCTCGCCAAATCCGGCCCCGGCACCCTCACACTCTCCGCTGCCCAGACCAACTCTGGCCCCACCACACTCACCGCCGGCACCCTCCAGCTCGGCGACGGCGGCACCACGGGCTCCCTCGGCCCCGGCGCGCTCACCAACACCGGCACCCTCGCCATCAACCGCTCGGACGCGCCCACCCTCGTCAGCCTAGTCCCCGGCGGTATGAGCGGCACCGGCGGCCTCACCCAGCTCGGCTCCGGCACCCTCACCATCACGGGCCAAGAAACCTACACCGGCCCCACCACGATCTCCGCCGGCACGCTCAAAATCGGCAACGGCGGCACCACCGGTTCTCTCGCCACCTCCGCCGTCACGAACCACGCCTCCCTCGTTTTCAACCGCGCCGACGCCCTCACGTTTTCCGCCCCCCTCGCTGGCACCGGCACCCTCACCCAACTCGGCACCGGCACCCTCACGCTCTCCGGTGCCAACACCCTCACTGGCACCACCACCGTCTCCGCTGGCATCTTCCGCGCGGGCAGCACCGGTGCGCTCAGCTCCGGCTCCACGCTTTTCCTCAACAACGGTGCCACCCTCGACCTCAACGGCTTCAACCAGACTGTCGCCAACCTCGACTCCTACAACGCCGTCACCGGCTTCTTCGACTCCGGCACGGTCCAGCTCGGCGGCGCGACTCTCGTCAATCTGACTGGCGTGCAAAACAACTGGGCCGGCATTCTCACCGGCACCGGCACCTTCGAGAAACGCGGCACCGCCCCCATGGTCTGGTCCGGCGCCAATACCTTCGCCGGCACCCTCACCGTTTCCGCCGGCACCCTCGCGACTTCCGCCGCCAGCGCGCTCAGCCCCTCCGCCACCGTCACCGTCGCCACCGGCGCCACGCTCGCACTCCAAGGTTACGCGCAGACGATCGCCGGCCTCTCCGGCCCCGGTTCCGTCGATCTCGGCTCAGCCACACTCACCACGGCGCAAAACACCGACACCACCTTTTCCGGCGTCCTTTCCGGCACCGGTGGACTCACCAAGAACGGCACCGGCGCTCTCACGCTCACCGGCAACAACACCTACACCGGCGCCACCCTCGTCGAAGCTGGCACGCTCACGCTCGGCAGCGGCAGCACCCTCGCCACCTCCGGGATCACCCGCGGCGCCTCCGGTTCGTTGGCCTTCAACGGCGGCACCCTCCGCGCCTCGGCTGACACCGCCACGTTCCTCACCGGCTTCACCTCCGGCACTGGCGTCCTCGGCTCCGGCGGCCTCACCCTCGACACCAACAGCCACACCGTCTCCGTCTCCGCCCCTCTTTCCGGCACGGGCCACCTCACCAAGTCCGGCACCGGCACGCTCACCCTCTCGGGCGCCAAATATTACTCGGGAAACACCACGATCACCGCCGGCACCCTCGCCCTCGGCGCCGCCGAATCTCTCCCCGACAGCACCCAACTCACCGTCGCCGCCGGTGCCACCTACGCCCTCAACAACCTCTCCGACACCCTCAACGGCCTCTCCGGCGCCGGCACCGTTTCCCTCGGCAGCGGCACTCTGATCGTCGGCGCCGCCAGCGCCGATGGCACTTTCTCCGGCGTCATCTCCGGCACCGGCGGCCTCACCAAAGCTGGCCTCGGCACCCAAATCCTCACCGGCGCCAACACCTACTCCGGGACCACCACCATCAACGTCGGCACCCTCCAAATCGGCAACGGCGGCACCACCGGTTCGCTTGCCTCTTCGTCCATCGTCAACCACGCCACCCTCGCCGTCCACCGCTCCGACGACGTCACCCTGGCCGGAGCGCTCTCCGGCGCCGGCACCCTCGCGAAATTCGGCAACGGCACGCTCACTCTCACCGGCACCAACACCTCCACCGGCCCCATCACGCTCTCCGCCGGCACCCTCCAAATCGGCGATGGCGGCACCGCCGGCACCCTCGCCGCCAGCGCGATCACGAACCACGGCACCCTCGCCTTCAATCGCGCCGACCACCTCACCTCGACCGCCCCCATCTCCGGCCCCGGCAGCCTAGTCAAACTCGGCTCCGGCACCCTCACCCTCTCCGGCGCGCACACCTACACCGGCGCCACGACGATCACCGCCGGCACCCTCGCCCTCGGCGCACACTTCACGATTCCGGACACCAGCCCCGTCACCATCGCCGCCGGTGCCACCCTTGATCTCAACGGCTACTCTGACACCGTCGGCTCCTTCGCCGGCTCCGGCAGCATCGCCCTCCGCACCGGCACCCTCGTCAGCGGCGGAGACCACACCTCCACCACCTTCGCCGGCGTCCTCTCCGGCCCAGGCGCGCTCCTCAAACTCGGCACCGGCACCCTCACCCTCACCGGCACCAACACCTACACCGCCGGCACTACCGTCTCCGCGGGCACTCTCCAAATCGGCGACGGCGGCACCACCGGCACCCTCCCCGGCAACATCACCAACCAAGCCACCCTCGCCTTCAACCGCTCCGACGCCCTGACCTATTCCGGCGTCATTTCCGGCACCGGCACCCTCACCCAACTCGGCACCGGCACCCTCACCCTCTCCGGCGCCAACACCTACTCCAGCAACACCACGATTACCGCCGGCACACTACGCCTCGGCGCCGCCAACGCCCTCCCCTCCGGCACCCCGCTCGCCCTCGCGACCGGCGCCACCCTCGACCTCAACAACCACACCGCCTCCGTCGGCAAACTCGACGGCTCCGGCAACATCGTCCTCGGCTCCGCCAACCTCACCGTCGCCCAATCCTCCTCCTCCGCCTTCACCGGCGGCGTCTCCGGCACCGGCGGCCTCACCAAATCCGGCTCCGGCACGCTCACCCTCGCCGGCACCCACACCTACTCCGGCGCGACCGCCATCACCGGCGGCCAACTCGCCCTCACCGGCTCCGCCCCCGCCTCCGCCTTCTCCGTCGATTCCAGCGGCACCCTCTCCGGCACCGGCACCCTCGGAGGCCTCACCGTCAACGCCGGCGGCACCGTCTCCCCCGGCGCGTCCCCCGGCACGCTCTCCGCCGGCAATACCACCTTCAACTCCGGCGGCTCCCTCAAATGGGAAATCAACAACGCCACCGGCACCGCCGGCACGAATTGGGATCTCCTCAGTATCAGCGGCAGCCTCACCGTCGCCTCCACGAGCGGCAACCCCTTCGCCCTCCGCCTCACCTCGCTCCTCGCCAACAACACCGCCGGCCAGGTCATCAACTTCAACTCCGCACAAAACTACTCCTACACCATCGCCACCGCCTCCTCCGGCATCACCGGCTTCAGCGCCTCCGCCTTCACCCTCGACACCTCCGGCTTCGCCAACCCCCTCAACGGCGGCTCCTGGTCCCTCGCCGCCAACGGCAACAACCTGAACTTAAACTTCACCCCCAGCGCCATCCCCGAACCCTCCACCTACGCCGCGATCCTCGGCGCCGTCGCCCTCCTCCTCGCCGCCCACCGCCGCAAAAATCGTTCTCGTTCCTCGTAATCGTAATCGTTCTCCCTCCCGACTCTATCTCCTAATCTTTCTCTCTCCCCCCGCGCCACTCCCACGCCACGATCTTTCTGACCCCATCTTTCTGACCAAAAAAATCACCCGCCCCAACTCCCTATCCCTCCCTCCCCATCCCCATTCTCTGTCAGAAAAATATAAGCCCCCCGCGCCCCAACGCGCTCCCGCCCCTCCCTCCTCCGGCCTTTCCGTGTCGTCCGTGCCCCTCCCCTTTCTTATTCCTCCTACGCCAACTGCCTTTTCGTGTGCTTCGTGTGTTTCGTGGGCACCACCCCTCCTCCCCGCCGCAAAATCGTTCTCCTTCCTCGTAATCGTTCTCGTTCTCCCCTCCTCCGATTCTTCCGTGTATTCCTTGTCTTCCGTGGGCCACCCCCCGCCTCATCCGTCATCCGTCATTCGTAATTCGTCATTCGTTATCCGCCCTTCCCCGCCTCACCCCTTCTTCAACCGCGAAAACTTAATCGCCGCCTCCGTCCGCGACCGCACCCGCCACTTCGCATAAATTTTCCCGAGGTGCGCCTTCACCACCGAAAGCGAGATCCCCAGCTTCGCCGCCACCTCCTTGTCCACCGCCCCCGCCGCGACCAACGCCAGCACTTCCCCCTCCCGCGGCGTCAACCCCTCGACCACCGCCACGCCCGTCCCCTTCCCCTCACTCGCCGTCGCGCCGGCCCGCCCCGCCACCGCCGCCGGCACCGGCTCGCGCATCAACGCCAGCACCTTCCGCGCAATCGCCGGCGACATCGGCGCTCCACCCGCCCGCACATCGTCGAGCACCGCGACCAACCCCGCCGAATCCGTCCCCTTCAAAACATAGCCACCCGCCCCCGCCCGGATCGCGTCCATGATCACGCCTTCCTCGTCACGCGCCGTCAGCATCACGACCACCACCCCCGGGAAACGCTCCAACAACCCCGCCACCGCACTCGTCCCCGGCGCCCCCGGCAAAGCCACATCCGCCAACACCACCGCCGGCGCCGCTCCCGCCGGCCACGCCGCCGCCTCGGCCACCGAGCCCGCCTCAGCCGACACCCGGTAGCGCCCCGAATTCTCCAACACCCCCGCCACATAACGCCGGAAGAGCACATCGTCTTCCAACAGCGCGACCGCAATTTTGCCCGGATCGTTCATCCTCGTTTCAGCAGTGGGTTAACCACTCATCTTCGCGAATCCGCGCCCATCCAGAGGGTAGAATCTGCTTGTCCATAAATTCCTGATTCACCCGATCAGGTGAGCCAGCATATCGGGTGGAAACTGATTCAATCGTTTTCATGTGCCCGCACCAATCACACTTTCCGTGAAAATCTTTTGGTCACAGAGAGCCCAGAGGTCCGACCCGGAGTCCACCGAGCCAATCACGCTGCCTTGCTCCGTGCCCTCTGTGTCTGGGCTCCGTGTCCTCTGTGATCCATGCCTTGGCTTCATTCAGGTGTGAATTTTCCGAGTTAGCGATTTTGAGCGAAGATAAGCGGTTCCTCCTTCTGCGGTTTTTTGGTTCATCAGTGCCCCCGTTAAAATCCCGCCGCGACCTCCGTGTCCATCCGTGTTCATCCGCGGTTGAAAAAATTCCGTTCAACCCTCCCCCGCCGCCTCCACGCGCCGCAACTCCACCCAAAACGTCGCCCCCGCCCCCACCTCGCCTGCCCTGAGCGCAGTCGCCGGGCTCTCGCAGCCCACGTTCCCGTCCATCGCCTCGGCCAACCGCTTCGCCACCGCGAGCCCGAGTCCATGGCTTGCCTCCCCACCCGTCGGCCGCGCGCTCCCTTTTCCAAATTTCCTAAACAATCCCGCCTGCTCGTCCGCCGCGATTCCCGGCCCCTGATCCACCACCGCGAGCCGCGCCCGCGCATACCCCTCGGCCGTGTGCACCTCCAGCCGCACCACCGCCCCCGCCGGACTGAACTTCAACGCATTGCTCACAAAATTGTCCGCCACCTGCGCCAGCAACGCCGCGTCCGCCTCCACCCACACCGGCTCCGGCACCTCGTCCACCGCGATCGTCTGACCCTTCGCCCGCGCCGCCCCCGCCAGCCGCTCCGCCGCCGCCCGCGCCGCCGCCGCCAACTCCACCCGCCCCCGCCGCACCGGCAACGTCCCGCTCTCCACCGCGTGCGCGCCGAGATAGTCGTTCACCAGCCCCAGCATCCGCCCCGCGTGCGCCTCGATCAACGCCGCCTCGCGCCTCGCCGCCGCCGGATCGCCGCTCCCCTCCTGCATCTGCCGCGCCACCCCGCCCACCGCCGCCAACGGCCCCCGCAGATCGTGCGCCGCGATCGCCATAAACTCGTTCTTCTCCGCGTTCATCCGCGCGAGCTCCGCGTTCGTCCGCGCCTGCTCCGCATTCGCCGCCTCCAACTGCTCCCGCTGCGCAAACGCGATCCGCAACAACCGCTCCCGCGCCCACGTCGCCCCCACCATCACCGCCGCGATCACCGCCGACGTGACCGTGAAATGCACCGCCACCGTCCGCAGCCCCGCCCGCGTCCCCATCTCCGGAAAAATCCCCTCCAGCGCCACGTAAAACATCACCACCGTCGTCGCCAATGCCGTCGCCATCGCCTTCGTGCGCAACGGCAACGTCGCCGCCACCGCCACCAAATACTGCGCCCCCACCGCGATCAACGAAGCCACCGTCCCCGCCGTGAGCATCCGCGGCACCGTCGTCGCCGCCTGATTGGCGAAATGCATCGAGACCGACACCGCCGCGCACGCCGCCCCCACCAGTTGCAACCGGTCCCGTTGACCCTTCCACCACGAGAAACCCCACGCCACCACCGCCGCCGGCAGCACGAGCCCGAAGCGCCCCACCGCCTCCGCCCCGCCCACCCACGGCTCCGACGAATTCGACGGCAACAACCCGATCACCGCCACCGCCGCCGCGCCCAACCCCGTCACGATCCGCCACTGCCGCAACGACCGCTCGTCATCAAACCGCCGGAAACGCGCCTCCTGCGCCGGATCGTCAAACCGCAGACGCCGCGCCTGCCGCAGTAATTCAGATTCATCCATGAGCGTGGGGTAGAGGTTTCCCCCCACCGAATTCACCACCCCGCCCGAGTGCAACCCCACAGTGCGTCCCCCCCGCACCAAAGTAGTTCTCAGCCTCCGCCCCTCCCCCTCGTTCTCGTTCCTCGCCGTCTCTCGCCCACCCTCCTCCGGCTTTTCCGTGTCATCCGTATCTTCCGTGGGCCCCTCCGCCTTTCTGTTTTTCCTACGCCCCCACCTTTCGTGTGCTTCGTGTGTTTCGTGGGCACCACTCCTGCTCCCCGCCGAAAACTCGTTCTCGTTCCTCGTAATCGTTCCTCGTCCTCACCCGCGCCCGCCCCCCGATCTTTCTCTTAATTTTTCTCCCTCCCACCACCGCGCCCCAAGTCCACACCTCACGATCTTTCTGACCCCATCTTTCTGACAAAAAATCCGCCCGGCCCCAACCCGGCTCCTTCCCGTCCCCGTCCCAATTCTCTGTCAGAAAAATGGGGTCAGAAAAATAAAACCGTCCCGCGCGCACCCCCAAGCCCCAGCCCCACCCCTCGCCATCTCCCGCCCACCGTCCTCCGGCTTTTCCGTGCCTTCCGTGTCTTCCGTGGGCTCCCTCGCTTCTCTGTTTTTCCTACACCCCAACCTTTCGTGTGCTTCGTGTGTTTCGTGGGCACCACCCCTCCTCCCCGCCGAAAAACTCGTTCTCATTCCTCGCAATCGCTCCTCGTTCTCCCGTTCCCCTCCTTACCGCGTCGCCCAAATCCGCCCAACGCCCCCACCACCCTTCCGTCATTAGACATTAGTCATTCGTCATTGGTCATTGGCCCTTGGTCCTTCCCTTGCCTCCCCACCCCCTACTTTAGTCCCCCCTACCTTCGCTACTTTGACCTCGCCACCCCCCGAGAATATCGGAGACACCGATGCCACGCACCGTTCGCCGCCCCCCGCCCGACCCTCGCCACGCCGACGTGCGCCCGTCCCACTTCCCATGATTCCACGAGTCACCGCCCTAGCGGTGCTGCTCGGGCTGCTTGCCTGCCCGATCGCACCGCGCGCCCAGACGATCTTCACCGTCGACACCACGCTCACCACCAACGGCCAGGCGCTCGGCGCCGTCACCATCAACAGCGGCGTCACCGTCACCGGCAGCAACGCCGTCTCCGTCACCGCCGGCGCGACCAACGTCACCGGCACGCTCGTCCTCCCCAGCGGCTTCACCTTTGACGCCACCGGCTCCGACCTCACGGCCGGCACCGCCCTTACCCTCAATGGCGGCACGCTCCTCAATGCCGCCACCATCCTCGGCTCCAGCGCTCCCACCACCGCCACCGTCAACTCCGGCACATGGACCATGAGTGGCCTCTTCGCCGTCGCCAACGGCTTCAACGCCACCTTCAATCTCGCCGGTGGCGCCGTCAGCAGCCCAGAAGGCCGCATCGCCCACTTCTCTGGCTCCGTTGGAACCGCGACTGTTTCATCGGGCACATGGACCAACTCCGGCGATCTTGCGATTGGCACCTCCGGCACCGGCACACTCACCCTCACCGGCGGCGCGGTTTCCGCCAACAAGATCACCCTCGGCCTGAACGGTGGCGGCGGCACCATCTCCCTCAATGGCGGCATCCTCACCACCTCTGAGATCGCCCGCTGGTCGCTCGCGAGCACAATTTCCTTCAATGGCGGCACCCTCCGTGCCTCGGCTAACAGCGCCAACCTCCTCAACGGCTTCACCGGCACCTCTGCCTCCATCGGCGCCGGCGGCCTCACCCTCGATACCAACGGCTTCTCCGTCGGTTCCTCCTCGATTCTATCTGGCTCCGGCGGCCTCACCAAGACCGGCGCCGGCACCCTCACCCTCTCCGGCGCCAGCACCTACACCGGCAACACCACCGTCACCGCCGGCCTCATCAATTTTGCGAGCCTCGGCAATTTCGGCACCGGCAATATCATCCTCAACGGCGGCGCTCTTCAATGGGCCACCGGCACTAGCACCGACGTTTCCCCCCGCCTCTCCACCGGTAGCGTCGGTGGCACCCTCGATACCAACGGCAACAACGTCACCCTCGCCTCCGCGCTTGCCGGCACCGGCGGCCTCACCAAATCCGGCACCGGCACGCTCGCCCTCTCCGGCGCCAACACCTACACCGGCCCCACCACCGTCTCCGCCGGCACCCTCCGCTTCGCGAACACCGCCTCTTTTTACAACAACACGCCCGCGAACTGGACCGCCGCCAATCTTGTCGTCGACGCCGGCGCCACCGCCACCTTCAACGTCGGCGGCTCCGGCGAATTCACCACCACCGACCTCGCTACCCTCGCCGCCCTCGGCACCGCCACCGGTGGTTTCAAAAGCGGCTCCTCCCTCGGTATCGACACCACCAACGCCCCCGGTGGCACCCTCACCTACAGCAGCACAATCGCCAATCCCAACGCCGGCGCCAACACCCTCGGCCTCACCAAATCCGGCACCGGCACTCTCATCCTTTCCGGCGCCAACACCTACTCCGGCCCCACTGCCGTCACGGGCGGCACCCTCACCCTCGGCGCCGCCGACGCCCTCCCGGCCAATAGCGCGCTTTCCGTCTCCTCCGGTGCCACGCTGGATCTCGCCAACTTCTCCAAGACCATCGGCTCCCTTGCCGGTGCCGGCAGCGTCTCCCTCGGCTCCGGATCACTTACCATCGGCACTGCCAATACCTCCACCACGTTCTCCGGCTCCCTTTCCGGAACCGGCGCCCTCACCAAATCCGGCACCGGCACGCTCGCCCTCTCCGGCGCCAACACCTACACCGGCCCCACCACCGTCTCCGCCGGCACGTTGCAATTCGCCAACCCCGCCTCGCTCTACAACAACACGCCCGCGAACTGGACCGCCGCCAATCTCATCGTCGACGCCGGCGCCACCGCCACTTTCAACGTCAGCGGCTCCGGCGAATTCACCACCACCCACCTCGCCACCCTCGCCGCCCTCGGCACCGCCACCGGTGGTTTCAAAAGCGGCTCCTCCCTCGGCATCGACACCACCAACGCCCCTGGTGGCACCCTCACCTACGGCGGTGTAATCGCCAATCCCAACGCTGGCGCCAACACCCTCGGCCTCACCAAATCCGGCAGCGGCACGCTCGCCCTCTCCGGCGCCAACACCTACACCGGCCCCACCACCGTCTCCGCCGGCACCCTGCGCTTCGCGAACACCGCCTCCTTCTACAACAACACTCCCGCCAACTGGACCGCCGCCAATCTCGTCGTCGACGCCGGTGCCACCGCCACCTTCAACGTCGGCGGCTCCGGCGAATTCACCACCACCGACCTCGCCACCCTCGCCGCCCTCGGCACCGCCACCGGTGGTTTCAAAAACGGCTCCTCCCTCGGGATCGACACCACCAACGCGCCTGGCGGCACCCTCACCTACAGCAGCGCAATCGGCAATTCCAACGCCGGCGCCAACACCCTCGGCCTCACCAAATCCGGCACCGGCACCCTTTTCCTCTCCGGCGCCAACACCTACTCCGGCCCCACTGCCGTCACGGGCGGCACCCTCACCCTCGGCGCCGCCGGCGCTCTCTCTAATTCCACCGCCGTCTCCGTCGCCTCCGGAGCTACTCTCGACCTCGCCAACTTCTCCCAGACCATCGGCTCACTTGCCGGCGCGGGTAGCGTCTCCCTCGGCTCCGGATCGCTCACCACCGGCGGCGCCAATACCTCCACCACTTTTTCCGGCACCCTCTCCGGCACCGGCGGCATGATCAAGACCGGCACTGGCACCCTCACGCTCTCCGCCACCCAACCCTATACTGGCGCCACCACCATCAACGCTGGCACCCTCGCCCTCGGTGCCGCCGGAGTCCTCCCCGACACCACCGCCCTCTCCGTCGCCTCCGGCGCCACCCTGTTTCTCGCCAATTTCTCCGACACCATCGGTTCACTCGCCGGCGCCGGCACTGTTTCCCTGGGTTCCGGCACCCTTACCACTGGCGCCGACAACTCCTCTACCTCGTTCTCCGGCGTGATCTCCGGCACCGGCGGCCTCACCAAGGCCGGCAACGGCACCCTCACCCTCTCCGGCGCCAGCACCTACTCTGGCACCACCGACGTCTCCGCCGGCACCCTCGCCCTCGGCGCCGCCAACGCCCTTCCGGCCAACAGCGCACTTTCGCTCGCCACTGGCGCCACGCTTGATCTCGCCGGCTACTCCCTCGCCCTCAATTCACTCTCCGGCGCCGGCACTCTCTCCCTCGGCAGCGGCACCCTCACCAGCGGCGGCGCCGGCATCTCCTCCACGTTCAGCGGCTCGATTGCCGGCACTGGTGGCCTCACGAAAATCGGCTCCGGCACGCTCACCCTCTCCGGCAACAACACCTTCACCGGCGGCCTCCATATCCTCGGTGGAACTCTCGCTTTCACTCAACCCTCCTCCTTCGGTTCTTTCACCGCCCCCATCGAGATCGATGGCGGCACTTTGTATTACAACCGCGCCACCACCACTCCGACCCTCGTCACGCTCAGCGGCCCGATCAGCGTCGGGAGCGGCGGCGCCACCTTTCGCACCAACTTCAGGAACCAAGGCCTCACTCTCTCCGGCAATATCATCGCTGCGACCGGCGCCCCGCTCACCTTCATCGGCTCTCCCAACATCACCCTGTCGGGCACCAACACCCACTCTGGGACCGTCACCGTCGCCAGTGGCGGCGTCACCTTTGCCAACACCTCCAGCCTCTACGGCGGCGACACCTCAAAATGGACCCCGGCCAACATCATCGTAAATAGCACCGGCACCCTCGGCTTCGGTCTCGGCGGCGCCACCGGGTTCACCGAAAGCGCCGTCATGTCTTTCCTCGGTTCTTCCACTGCCACCGGTGGCTTCCGGAGCGGCTCCCGCCTCGGCCTCAGCACCGCCAACACCCCCGGCGGCGAGTTCACGTTTGCCGCCAACATCACCAACCCCAATGGAGGTGCCAATGCCATCGGCGTGACCAAGCTCGGCAATGGCACCCTGACTCTTTCCGGCAATAACACCTATACCGGAAATACTACTATCCTCGGCGGCACCCTGCGCCTCGGCTCAGCCACGGCCTTGCCCGGCAACTCCACCTTAACGTTTACCGCCGGCACGGATGGTCCCGGCACGTTGGATCTCGGCGGCTATTCGGTCACGGTTGGCACCGTCGCCGGCACTGACACCAGCGGCCAAATCAACCTCAACGGCGGACACTTCACTTATGAGCGCACCGCCGGGGGAGGTTCCATGGGCGTGCCCATCCATGGTGCCGGAGGGGTCACCTACGCGGCCCCCTCGGTCTCGATCGCCACGTCCGGCAGCACCTACACTGGCGGAACCCTCATCACCAATGGCGCCAGGCCCTCTATCGGCGGCGCCACCTCGGAACCATTCGGTGCACCTGGCGAACTGCTCACCTTCGATAACGGCGGACTGAATATTAGCTCCAGCATCATACCCTTTTCCATCGCCCGCCCCATCGTCCTCGGAGCAGGCGGCGGCTCAATCGAGGTGGTCAACAGCAACTTTGCGCCCGGCGAGCGCAGCTTTCACCTATCCAGCCTAATCTCCGGCACGGGCGCCTTTACGAAACTCGGCACTGGCACCGTCATCCTCTCCGGCGACAACACCTACACCGGCACCACCACCATCTCTGCCGGCACCCTCCAACTCGGCAACGGCGGCACCACCGGCTCGATCCTGACCAGTTCGTCCCTCATCAACAACGGCACGCTCGCTATCAATCGTTCCGACAACGTCACCCTCTCCAGCCTCATCAACGGCAACCTCACCGGCACGGGCGGACTCACGAAACTCGGCAGCGGCACCCTCACCCTCACCCCCGCCAACACCTACACGGGAGCGACCACCATCAGCGCCGGCACCCTCCGCCTCACTGCCGCCCAGACCCTCGGCACTGTCACCCTCAACGCCGGTGTCTTCGACCTCGGCGGCTTCTCCCTCACCGCCGGCACCGTCAACCTCGCCGGCGGCACCGTGAGCAACGGCACCCTCAATGCCACCACCCTCGCCTTCAATGGCGGCACCCTCGCTGCCGCCGTCCAACTCACAGGCGACCTTTCCTTCGGTGGCTCGACTACATTGGGCACCGGCGGCACCCTCACCACGCCGGGGAACGCCGCTATTGAATCGATCGGCGGCCTCACCGTCACCCTCGCTGGCGGCACTCTCAGCAACGCCGAAGGCCGCATCGGCTACACCGCCGGCACCAGCGGAGCCGTCACCGTTTCTTCCGGCACATGGATCAACTCCGGCGACCTCCAGATCGGCCGCACCGGCACCGGCTCGCTCACCCTCACCGGCGGCACCGTCTCCGCGGCCAAAGTCCACCTCGGCTCAAACGGCGGCACTGGCACCCTCGCCCTCAACGGCGGCACCCTCGCCACCTCCGAGATTCTCCGCTGGAACAGCCTCGCCACTTTCTCCGCCAACGGCGGCACCCTGCGCGCCACCGCCACCACCACCGATATCCTCAACGGCTTCTCAGGCACCTCCGCCTCCCTCGGATCCGGCGGTCTCACGATCGACACCGACGGCTTCGCCGTCGGCACCTCTTCCGTCCTCTCCGGCACCGGCGGCCTCACCAAGGCCGGCACCGGCACCCTCACGCTCTCAGGGGCCCACACCTACACCGGCCCCACCACCGTCAACGCCGGCACGCTTACCCTCGGCCTTCACAACATTGTGCCCAACACCAGCGCCGTCACCGTCGCCGCCGGTGCCACTTTTTCCTTGGCCGGTTTTTCCGATACCATCGGCTCCCTCGCGGGCTCGGGTGCGGTCGCTCTCGGCGTCGGCAACCTCGCCACCGGCGCCAACAACGACTCTTCCACTTTCTCCGGAATCATCTCCGGCACCGGCAATCTCTCCAAAGTCGGCACCGGCACCCTCACCCTCTCCGGTGCCAACACCTACACCGGAACGACCACGATATCCACCGGGACGCTCGCCCTCGGCGCCGACAACGCCATTCCTGCGTCCTCCACCGTCACAGTCTCCGCGGGCGCCACACTGGATTTCGCGGGCTTCAACTCCACCTTCGCCTCGCTCACCGGCACCGGCAACATCGTGCTCGGCTCCGGCATCCTCTCGCTCGGCGCCGGCAACGCTTCTTCGACCCTCGCTCAGCCCCTCACCGGCTCCGGCGGCCTCACCAAGGTCGGCAACGGCACCCTCACGCTCACCGGCACCAACACGCACTCCGGTCCCACGACCATAAATGCCGGCACCCTTGTCGTCTCCGCCGACTCCGCGCTCGGCGCCGGCGGCTCCCAGCTTACGTTCAACGGCGGCAAGCTTCAGCTAACCGCCGGTTTCTCCAGCTCGCGCTCAGTCTTCCTCGCAGGTAGCGGCACCTTCGAGGTGCCCACGAGCGCGACGCTCACCTCCACCGGCACGATTTCCGGCACCGGCAGCCTCACCAAGACCGGTGCCGGCACCCTCGTCCTCTCCGGGACCAACACCTACTCCGGCGGCACCACGCTCTCCGCCGGCACACTCACGGTTTCCTCCGATGCCGCCCTCGGCGCCGCCGCCGGCGGCCTTGCCATCAACGGCGCCACACTTTCTCCGTCCGCCAGTTTCACGACCAACCGCTCCATCAGCCTCGCCGGCAACGGCACGCTCGATCTCGGCGCTGGCCCCAATCTCACCGTCTCCGGTGCGATCACTGGCACCGGCAGCCTCACCAAGCTCGGCAACGGCACCCTCACCCTCTCGGGCACCAACACCTACACCGGCACCTCGAACTTCGAGGGCGGCACCACGGTTATCACGCCCAGCGGCTCCCTTTCGCACCCCGGTTCCTCACTTTTCGTCGGCCTCGCTGGCGGCGCGTCGACCTTGGAAATTTCCGGCGGCTCCGTCACCAATGGCATCGGTGCCATCGCCTATTTCGGCGGCACCGGCACCGTCCTCGTTTCCGGCGGGTCCTGGACCAACAGCTCACTTGAGATTGGCCGAATCGGCGTTGGCACCGTGCACCAAACGGGCGGCACCATCACCACCGGCCCCGTCCTCCTCGGCGAGGTCGGCGGCAACGGCTCGCTTGTCCTCGCCGGAGGCGTGCTCTCGACCAGCGGCGTTCAACGCCTCTCCAGCGCCAGCAGTCTCACCGCCAATGGTGGCACCCTCCGCGCCACCGGCAACAGCGCCAACTTCCTCGCAAACTTTTTCGACACCTCCGCGACGCTTGGTGCCGGCGGACTCACCGTCGACTCCAATGGCTTCGCCATCGAAACGACCTCCGTCTTCTCCGGCACCGGCGGCCTCACCAAGTCAGGCAACGGCACTCTCACTCTCTCCGGCAACAATACCTACACCGGCCCCACCATCGTCAACGCCGGCACACTCTCCCTCGGCGTGCCCAACGCGCTACCCACCACGGCGTCTGTTTCGGTCGCGTCCGGCGCCACTTTGTCCCTCCCTAACTTTGCCACGACCATCGGCTCACTCTCAGGCACAGGCACTGCTATCCTCGGTTCCGCCATCCTCACCACTGGCGGCAACAACGCCTCCACCACCTGGGCCGGCACTATCTCCGGCAACGGCGCGCTCACCAAGACCGGCACCGGCACCTTCACTCTTTCCGGTGCCAACTCCTACACCGGCTCCACCGAAGTTCTGGCCGGTTCACTAGGACTCGGCACCGGCGGCTCGCTTACTCACCCCTCAAGTTACCTCAAGGTGCAGAACCCCGCCGGCGCTTCCCTGTCCGTCAACGGCGGCTCGCTCTCGGTGCACACCTCCTACCTCGGCTTCAACGTCGGCGAAATCGGCAGTGCCACTCTCACCGCCGGCACCTGGACCAACGGCTCGGCTGTCGAGCTCGGCTACTATCCCTCCGCCACGGGCACCCTAACCCTCGAAGGCGGCACCCTCTCGACCCCGCAACTGAACCTCGGCCGCTTCGGCGGCACGGGAACCGTCGCCCTCAACGGCGGCGTGCTGGAAACCGCTCTCATCAATCGCACGACCTCCACCTCCACCCTCTCCGTCAACGGCGGCACCCTCCGCGCCACCGCCAACTCCACCGAATTCCTCACCGGCTTCACCGGGACTTCCGCCTCTCTGGGCGCCGCCGGCCTCACCCTCGATACCAACGGCTTCGCGGTCGCCACCTCCTCCGTCCTCTCTGGCACCGGCGGTCTCACCAAGGCTGGCACCGGCACGCTCACACTCTCCGGCAGCAATACTTACTCCGGCAACACCACCGTCTCGGCCGGCACCCTCACCCTCGGCGCGGCCAACGTGCTCCCCGCCACGGCGTCTGTTTCCGTTGCCTCCGGCGCCACGTTCTCCCTCGCCAACTTCTCCAACACCGTCGGCTCACTCGCAGGCGCCGGCAATGTTAACCTCGGTTCCGCCACCCTCACTACCGGCGGCACCAACGCCTCCACCACCTTGGCCGGCACTGTCTCCGGCACCGGCTCCCTCACCAAGACCGGCACTGGCACCTTCACTCTTTCCGGGGCCAACTCCTTCACCGGAATCACAACCATCTCCGCCGGCACCCTTCGGTTTGGGGACGGCGGATCGATCGGAACCATGGCCACGTCGTCCGTCTCCAACCAAGGCGCGCTCAACTTCGATCACTCCAACGCCCTCACGTTCGCCGCCCCCATTTCCGGAGCAGGCACCCTCACCAAATCCGGCAACGGCACCCTCACCCTCTCGGGTGCCAACACCTACACCGGCACCACCATTGTCAACGCCGGCACCCTAGCCCTCGGCCTCCCCAACATCGTGCCCAACACTAGCGCCGTCACCGTCGCCGCCGGCGCCACTTTTTCGCTCGCCGGTTTTTCCGATACCATCGGTTCCCTCTCTGGCTCGGGCACAGTGACGCTGGGCGAGGGCGCCGTCGCCACCGGCGCCGACAACGGCTCTTCCGCTTTCTCCGGAGTCATCTCCGGCACGGGCAATTTCTTCAAAGTCGGCACCGGCACCCTCACGCTCTCCGGCAACAACACCTACACCGGCGCCACCGCCGTGACGGACGGCACCCTAGCCGTCGCCACCGGCGGCGTGATCGCCACCCCCGCCGCCACCGTCGCCGTCGGCACCGCCAGCACTGGCTCACTCGCCCTCACCGGCGGCCACGTCACCGCCTCCACCGTTACCCTCGGCCACTCCGTTGGCGTCGGCACCCTCACGCTCAGCGGCGGCAGCACGCTCACCGCCACGACCCTCGAACGCTGGTCCGGTGGCAGCTCCGCGACCTTCGACGCCGCCACCCTCCGCGCCGCCTCCGATGCCCCACAGCTCCTCAACGGTTTCACCGTCGGGTCCGCCGTCCTCAACTCCGGCGGCCTCACCCTCGACACCAACGGCTTCTCCGTCGGCTTCAGCGCCAACACCGTGCTCTCCGGCACCGGCAGCCTCACCAAGACTGGTGCCGGCACCCTCACGCTTTCCACCACCCAAGTCTTCACCGGCCCCACCACGGTCAACGCCGGCACCCTCCTCCTCACCGCCGCCGGCATCCTCCCCGACACCACCGCCCTCACCGTCGCCACCGGCGCCACGCTCAACGCGTCTGGCTTCAACTCGACCTTCGCCTCCCTCGCCGGCGGCGGCACCGTTTCGCCCGGCACCGGCTCACTCACCGTCGGCTCATCCAACGCCTCCACGACATTCTCCGGCATTCTTTCCGGCACCGGCGGCCTCACCAAAAACGGCACCGGCACCCTCACCCTCTCTGGCGCCAACACCTACACCGGCGCCACCACCGTCAACACCGGCACGCTCGCCGTCGCCACCGGCGGCGTGATCGCTACCCCCGCCGCCAGCATCGCCATCGGCAACACCGCCACTGCCGCGCTCACACTCACGGGCGGTTCCATCTCCGCCAACCTCCTCACCCTCGGTCACGACGGCGGCACGGGCATGCTCACGCTCAGCAACGGCGGCACCCTCACCACCTCCACCATCGAGCGCTGGTCCGGCGGCAGCACCCTCACCTTCGACGGCGGCACCCTCCGCGCCGCCGCCGACACCGCAGTCCTCATCAACGGCTTCACCGCCGGCTCCGCCCTACTCAACTCCGGCGGCCTCACCCTCGACACCAACGGCTACTCCGCCTCGTTCAGCGCCAACACCGTCCTCTCCGGCACCGGCGGCCTCACCAAATCCGGCGCCGGCACCCTCACCTTCGCCAACGCCCACACCTACACCGGCGCCACCACCATCAACACCGGCACCCTCGCCCTCACCACCGGCGGTTCCCTCCCCGACACCAGCGCCGTCACCGTCGCGGGCGGCGCCACCCTTTCTCTCGCCAACCACTCCGACACCATCGGCTCCCTCGCCGGCGCCGGAACCGTTTCCCTCGGCACCGCCACGCTCACCACCGGAACCAACGACGCCAGCACCACCTTCACCGGCGGCTTCTCCGGCACCGGCGGTCTCACCAAGATCGGCAACGGCACCTTCACCCTCCAAGCCGCCGGCCTCACCGGTCCCCTGCAAATCTCCGCCGGCAACCTCGCTCTCGCCGCCGATCTCTCCACCGCTCCCTTCACCGTCGGCACCGGCGCCACGCTCTCCGGCTCCGGCTCCCTCGGCTCTCTCGCCGGCACCGGCACCGTCGCGCCGTCCGGCACGGTCGTGGTCGGCGCCCTCGGCACCTCGACCACGTTCTCCGGCGCCTTCGGCGGCACCGGCTCTCTCGAAAAAGTCGGCGCGGGCACCCTCACCCTGACCGGCACCGGCACGCTCGCGGGCCTCACCGACGCCCGGTTCGGCACCCTCGCCTTCACCGGCGCCAACCTCACCCTCGGCTCCGCGCTGCGACTCGGCTTCGGCGGCACCGGCTCCGCCACGATCACCAACGCCACCCTTACGCTCCCCACCCTCGAACGCTGGTCCGTCGCCTCCTCGCTCACCCTCGACGGCGCCACCCTCCGCGCCACCGGCAACCACGCGTCCTTCATCAACGGCTTCAACGCCGGCTCCGCCATCCTCGGCACCGGCGGCCTCACAATCGACACGGCCGGCTACACGCTCGGCTTCAGCGCCAACACCTCCCTCTCCGGCACTGGCGGCCTCACCAAAACCGGCACCGGCACGCTCACCCTCGCCGCCGATCACACTTACGCCGGCCCCACCACCCTCGCCGCCGGCACGCTCTCCGTTTCCGCCAACACCCACCTCGGTGCCACCACCGCCCCCGTCGCCTTCACCGGCGGCACCCTGCGCGCCACCTCGAACTTCCTCGCCACCCGCGCCACCACGCTCGGCACCGGCGGCGGCACCTTCCTCGTCGACACCGGCATCACCCTCACGTGGGACGGCGCCATCACCGGCACCGCCGGCAACGCCCTCTTCAAAACCGGTCTCGGCACCCTCGTCCTCGGCGCCGCCAACACCTACTCCGGCGACACCAACGTCCAGGCCGGCACCCTCCGCCTCGGCGCCGCCAACGCCCTCTCCCCCAATACCACGCTCAACGTCGCCCCCGGCGCCACCTTCGATCCCGCCGGCTACACCCCCACCTTCACCAACCTCACCGGCACGGGCACCGTCGACACCGGCACCGCGGGCCTCGCGGTCGCCCCCACCGGCACCAACACCTTCTCCGGCACCCTCACCGGCACCGGTGGCCTCACCATGTCCGGCACCGGCACCCTCGAACTCGCCAACGCCAACACGTTCTCGGGCGCCACCACCATTTCCTCCGGCACGCTGCGTCTCGCCGCCGCCAACGCCCTTCCTTCCGGCACCCCGCTCACCCTCGCCACGGGCGCCACCCTCAACCTCAACGGCCACGCCGCCTCCCTCGGCAAACTCGACGGCGCCGGCAACATCGTCCTCGGCTCCGCCAACCTCACCGTCGCCCAATCCTCGAACTCCGCCTTCACCGGCGGCATCTCCGGCACCGGCGGCCTCACCAAATCCGGCGCCGGCACGCTGACCCTCTCCGGCACCCACACCTTCTCCGGCGCCACCGCCATCACCGGTGGCCAACTCGCCCTCACCGGCTCCGCCTCGGCTTCCGCATTCTCCGTCGATGCCGGCGGCACCCTCTCCGGCACCGGCTCCCTCGGCCCCCTCACCGTCAATTCCGGCGGCACCGTCTCACCCGGCGCCTCCCCCGGCACGCTCAGCACCGGCGCCACCACCTTCAACTCCGGCGGCTCCCTCAAATGGGAAATCAACAACGCCACCGGCCTCGCCGGCACGAATTGGGATCTCCTCAGTATCAGCGGCAGCCTCACCGTCGCCTCCACGAGCGGCAGCCCCTTCGCCATCAACCTCACCTCCCTCCTCACCAGCAACCTCGCCGGCAACGTCATCAACTTCAACTCCGCGCAAAACTACTCCTACACCATCGCCACCGCGAGTGGCGGCATCTTCGGCTTCAGCGCCACCGCCTTCTCGCTCGACACCTCCGGCTTCACCAACCCCCTCAACGGCGGCTCCTTTACGCTCTCCACCAACGGCAACAACCTAAACCTCAACTTCACTGCCAGCGCCATCCCCGAGCCCAGCACCTACGCCGCCCTCCTCGGCCTCACCGCCCTCCTCCTCGCCGCCCACCGCCGCAAAAATCGTTCTCGTTCCACGTAATCGTTCTCGCTCTCCCAAGTCCCCCCCACCGCCCCTCGCCCTTCGTCATTCGTCATTCGTCATTCGTCATCCGTCATTCGTCATTCGTCATTCCCCCCGCCGCCCCGCTCACACCTCCTCCGCCCGCCGCAGCTCCACGCGAAATACTGCTCCCGCGCGCCCGTCCGCGCGCTCCGTGCAGCTCACGCGCCCGCCCATCGCCTCCACCGCCGTCTTCACGATAAACAGCCCGAGCCCCGAGCTACTCTCGCCCGCCGTCGGCCGCGCACTACCGCGGTGAAATTTCTGAAACAACCCCGCGCGCTCCGCCTCCGGCACGCCCGGCCCTTCGTCGCGCACCTCGACGCACCACGCGTCACTCACTGCGTTCACTGCGCACTCCACCGTCGCACCCGCCGGCGAAAACTTTACCGCGTTGCCCAATAAATTTTCCAACACCTGTGCCAGCGCGGTCGCGTCAACCTGCACGCGCGCCGCCCCTTCGCCCGCGGTCACTCCACTCACCACGATGCGTTGCCCCTTGCGTTCGGCCGCCGCGCGCAATCGCTCCGCTGCCGCCGCGCAGTCCGCCCGCAGATCCCGCGCGACCAGCTCAACGCCTCGGCGCGCCGCCGCCGCCTCCACCGCATGCGCGTCGAGCAGTCGCCCGACAAATGCCACCATCCCGCCGCACGATTCGAGGCACGTGTCCACGGCGCGCTCGATTTGCTCGCGACTCCACTCCTTCCGCGCGCGCACCACGCCGAGCAACCGCCGCACTCCTTCGAGCGGACTCCGCAGATCGTGGGCCGCGATCGCCATGAGGTCGTTCATCTCCTCATTCGCGCGCGCCAGATCCGCGTTACTCCGCGCCAGCAATCGCTCGCGTTGAAAATCGCTCCACCGCGCGGAAAACAACAACCATGCCGCCAGCCCCGCCACCAACACGCCGGCCGAACCGTCCATCGCCGCCTGCCACTGCACGCGCGGCGCCACCGTCGTCCGCGACACCAGCACTAGGTAAACGGCATGATTCACGAGGAGCAGTGGCAGGAAAATTCGCGGCGGCAGCATCACCAACACCCCGAGCGCGACCACACCAAGGACGTAGGCGCCCGTCTCCCCCACCGTCGTGAGCAGCGTGATGTGATAGTAATCGAAGATGACGAATACTAACGCCACATACCCGACTGGAAACCACCGGCACCAACGCAGCTTCGGGGGCTGCCGACGCAGCCACGCTAGCAGGCCCAGTGTCAGCGCCGTCGCGCCGAGATCGATCCCTTGCGCCACCCTCAGCTTCGAGTCGGTGATGGCCGGTTGCACCAGACTGATCGCGATCTGGATCAGCAGCATCCCCGTGGACGCGAGGATCAGCCACCAGATCCACCGCAGATTTCGCGTCGTGATCTCGTTCACAAAATCCTCCCGACTTCGCTTGGCGTCCTCGGACGGCAGGGCAGCTGAGACTTCGGCGGGGTGCATGCCTTCGGTTGTGCGAACCACTCGCCTTCACGACAAGCTCTCCCGTTGACCGGTCGCGTTCCGCCCCCATCGTCGCCCGCCGTGAAAGTTGCCCTCGTCGAAGACGATCCCGCCCAACGCGCCGCCCTCGCCCTCGAGCTCGACGTGCCAGGCCGCGCCACCGTCACCGGCGCCTTCGCCGACGCCGAATCGGCCTTGCGCGAGCTTCCGCGCGACTGGCCCGACATCGTTCTCGTCGACCTCGCCCTCCCCGGTATCGACGGTGCTACTCTGATCGCCCGCCTCCGCCACCTCGCACCCCACCTCGTCTGCGTCGTGCATAGCTCGCATGACGAACCCGCCCGCATCTTCGGCGCTCTGAAAGCCGGCGCCGTCGGCTACCTCCTCAAAGATTCCTCCTCCACCGATCTGCTCCTCGCCCTCGAGGAAGCCGTGGCCGGCGGCGCGCCGCTCGCCCGCAGCGTCGCACGCCAACTCCTCGCCCACGTCGCTACCTCGCCTGCGTCCGCTCCCGACCCCGCGCCGCATCCGCCCGGCCAACTCCTCTCGGTTCGACTCGGCGCCGGCGCCTTGCGCTTCGTGACTCCCGCCGAAAAGTCCGCCTCTGCCGCCGCACCTGAACCCGCCGACGGCGCGCTGGGCAACCTGGCCGCAGACGACCGCGTGTTTCTCAAGAATAGCCGCAGCGCCCGCTTCGTCCCGCTCAACGACCTCGCGGCCATCATCGCCTCCGACAACTACACCGATGTCTTTGTCGCCGACGGCTCACACTACGTCGTGCGCCGCACGCTCAAGGCCTGGGAAGAAGCCCTGCCCACCGAACTGTTCGTGCGCGTGCATCGCCAAGCCCTCGTAAACCTTGCGCAAATCGAGCGCGTCGCCGATCTCGACAGTGACACCCCCGCCCTCACGCTGCGCGGCGCGCCCCAACCCATCGCGTGCAGTTATCGCTTTTCGCCAGAGCTGCGCCGACGTCTGCAAGGTTATCCGCGTCCGTCGTGACCTGATTCCCCGCGTTCCCGCGCACCAGCATTGAGAGGGCTGAGCTGCGCTCGCCCCATCCCCGACCGCGCCCGCCCCAGGCGGATTGCCCGGGTGCCACGCGCTTGCCACGTCGGAGTGCGTCGCCCGCCCACCATGAATCGACCCGCTCCCAAACCCAGCGCCGCCGAGCGCGCCCGCGCAGTCAAACCCACCGCCCCGCCCGCCGCGTCGTCACAGCCGCCGTTTACCCCGCGCGCTCCCGCCGTCGCCTTTGGCGACTTCATCGTCGTCCGCCGTCCTCGCCGCCCTGCCACCTCATGAATCTCCTCCCTCTCTCCCGCTGCCTGCGTTCGCTCGGAGCGTGCGGTCTCGTCGGGCTCGTCGCCACCTCCGCCGTCCACGCCCAGACCACCCTCACCTGGGTCGGCACCACCGCCGATTTCGCCACCGCGTCCAACTGGTCCCCGGCTTCCACGCCCACCTCCGTCGACACCGCCGTCTTCGCCGGCACTCCCACCGCCACCTCCCTCACGATCGGCTCCGAAGCCGTCGAAGCCCTCACGTTCTCCAGCGGCGCCACCGCGTTCACCCTCACCGCCACGAGCCTCGGCCTCGGCACCACCGGACTCACCAACGCCTCCTCCTCCACCCAGACCCTCGCCGGAACCTACTACGCCAACACCGGCCACTCCCCCACCCTCACCACCTCCGGCACCGGCCTCACCCTCATCACCGGCACCCTCGATCTCACCTCGACCACGTGGACCTTCGCCGGCGCGGGCAACACCACCGTCTCCGGCAACCTCACCAACGGCAACGCCGGCTCCTCCCTCGTCAAATCCGGCTCAGGCACCCTCACCCTCTCCGGCACCGGCAACACCTACGGCGGCACCACCACCATCGACGCCGGCACCCTCCGTATCGGCGACGGCACCACCGGCATCCTCCCCTCCGCCACGGACATCGCCAACGCCGGCACCCTCATCTTCGACACCCCCACGCAAACCCTCTCCAGCGTCCTCTCCGGCGCGGGCGCCGTCACCTACGCCTCCGGCACCGTCACCCACACGGTCACTAACACCCACACCGGCCCCGTCACCATCGCGAGCGGCGCGACCGTCGTCGGCGACGCCACCAACACCCTCGGCGACACCTCGCTCCTCACCCTCACCTCCGGCGGCACGTTCACCGCCAATCAACCGCAGGCCATCAAATCTTTAACCGGCGGCGGCACCTTCAACGGCTCCGGCACCCTCACCGTCGGTGCCGACGATTCCTCCTCGACCTTCGCCGGAATTTTCGGCGGCACCACCGTGCTCGGAAAATCCGGCACCGGCACCCTCACGCTCTCCGGCACGAGCACGACCACCAACGCCGGTAGTGCCGTCAACGCCGGCACCCTCGCCCTCGGCAACGGCGGCACGACCGGCAGTTTCGCCGCCGACCTCGCTATCGGCTCGGGCGCGACGCTCGCCTTCAATCGCTCCGACGCCGTCACGCACTCCGCCGCCATCACCGGCGACGGATCCGTCCACAAAACCGGCAGCGGCACCCTCACCCTCTCCGGCGCCAACACCTACACCGGCACCACCACCCTCGCCGCCGGCACGCTCGCCCTCGGCGGCTCCAGCGCCCTCGGCTCCTCCGGCCCGATTTCCTTCACCGGCGGCACGCTGCAATTCTCCTCTTCCAACACCACTGACTACTCGTCGCGCTTCTCCACCTCCGCGAACCAAGCCTACGCCTTCGATACGAACTCCCAAAACGTCACCTTCAATTCCGCGCTCACCAGCTCCGGCGGCACCCTCGCCAAAACCGGCGCCGGCACCCTCACCCTCTCCGGCGCCAACACCTATGCCGGCACCACCACCGTCTCCGCCGGGACCCTCGCCGCCGGATCGGCCGGCGCCCTCGGCGGCGGCGGCGCCCTCGTCGTCTCCTCCGGCGCCACCCTCAACGCCTCCGCTTTCGGCCTCGATCTCACGCGCCTCTCCGGCGCGGGCACCGCCACCGGCTCCGCCGCCTTCACCTACGACTCCGCTTCCAGCACCACCCTCGCCACGATCCTCGCCGGCTCCAGCGCCACCCTCGTGAAATCCGGTGCCGGCACGCTCACGCTCTCCGGCACCAACACCTTCACCGGCGGCACCACCCTCAATGCCGGCACGCTCTCCGTCTCCGCCGACGCAGCGCTCGGCTCCTCCTCGGGCCAGCTCACGTTCAACGGCGGCACCCTCGCCACCACCGCCACGTTCTCCTCGGCGCGCACCGTCACCGTCGGCGGCGCCAGCACGCTCGCCCCCGCCGCCGCCACCACCCTCACTCTCTCCGGCACCGTCTCCACCAGCTCCTCTCTCACCAAGGCCGGCGCGGGAACGCTCGCGCTCACCGGCTCGAACTCCTTCACCGGCACACTCACCCTCGACGCCGGCACGCTCGCCCTCGGTTCCGCCAACGCCCTCGCCGGCGGCGGCGCAATTTCCTTCGGCGGCGGCGCGCTCCAATTCTCCGCCGACAACACCGCCGACTACTCCGCCCGCTTCTCCACCGCTGCTAGCCAACCCATCGCCCTCGATACCAACGGCCAATCCGTCACCCTCGCCACCGCCCTCACCACCTCCGGCGGCACCCTCACCAAGACCGGCACCGGCACGCTCACCCTCTCCGCCGACAACACCTATGCCGGCACCACCACCATCAACGCCGGCACGCTCCGCCTCGGCACCGGCGGCACCACCGGCACCGTCGCCGGCGACATCGTCCTCGCCTCCGGCTCTTCGCTCCTCTTCGACCGCAGCAACGCCCTCACCCTCCCCGGCGCAATCTCCGGTGCCGGTTCCCTCGCGAAAAATAACAGCAACACCGTCTCCCTCACCGGCGCCGCCTCCCACACCGGCGGCACCACCCTCTCCGCCGGCACCCTTTCCCTCGGCACCGGCGGCACCACCGGCTCGCTCACCGGCAACGTCACCGTCGCCTCCGGCGCCACCCTCGCCTTCAACCGCTCCGACGCCGTCACCTTCTCCGATGTCGTCTCCGGCGCCGGCGGCCTCACCAAGCTCGCCAGCAACACGCTCACCCTCACCGGTGCCCACACCTTCACCGGCCCCGCGACCATTTCCGCCGGCACCCTCCAGCTCGGTGCCGGCTCCACCACCGGCTCCCTCGCCACCTCCTCCATCTCCATCTCCTCCGGCGCCACGCTCGCCTTCAATCGCTCCGACGCCGTCACGTTCTCCGGCGCGATCTCCGGCGACGGCGCGCTTGCGAAACTCGGCGCCAGCACCCTCACCCTCACCGGCACCAACACCTTCACCGGCGCCTCCACCCTCTCCGCCGGCACGCTCGCCATCGGTGCGGGCGGCACCACCGGCAGTCTCGCCGCCAATCTCGCCACCTCAGCGAGCACCACCGTCGCCTTCAACCGCTCCGACGATCTCACCTATGCCGCCGCCCTCAGCGGCTCCGGCGCCCTCGTGAAAAACGGCGCCGGCACCCTCTCCCTCACCGGCGCGAATTCCCTCACCGGCGGCACCACTATCAATGCCGGCACGCTCGCGATCGGCGGCGCCTTCACCGGCGACATCGCCAACAATTCCAATCTCATCTTCGGCGTCTCGGGCACCGGCCCCAACTACGCCGGCATCGTCTCCGGCAGCGGCAACGTCACGGTCAACGGCGCCACCACGCTCTCCGGCACGCAGACCTACACCGGCGCCACGTCGATCACCGGTTACACCCTCACGCTCGGAGCGAACCACGTTCTTCCCGTCGCCTCGCCCGTTACGCTCACCGGCGGCGCGCTGGACCTCGGCGGCTTCACTCAATCGCTCAACACCCTCGCGGGCGACGGCACGAGCGGCGTCATCGGCAGCGGCACGCTCACCCTGGCCGAGACCAACGGCAGTTTCACCTACGGCGGCATTTTCGGCGGCACCGTCGCGCTCACCAAGGCCGGCACCGGCACGCTCACCCTCACCGGCAACAGCAGCTCCACGGGCCTCACCACGATCGCCGCCGGCACGCTCAACCTCGGCGGCGGCACTGGCGCCGGCACCCTGGGTGGCGCGGTTTCGATCCCGACCGGCTCCACGCTCATCGTCGATCGCACCGGCACGAGTTCCCTCGGCGCCCTCTCGGGTGCCGGCGTCTTCACAAAGCAGGGCACCGGCAACCTTGTGCTCGCTACCGACAACACCTTTTCCGGCACGACCACCGTCGCCGCCGGCACCCTCACGCTCGGCGCGGGCGGCACCACCGGCACGCTCCCGGGCGACATCGCCATCGCCGCCGGCGCCACTCTCGCGGTTGATCGCTCCAACGCCGTTTCGCTCTCGCAGTCGCTCTCCGGCGCCGGCGCGCTCGTGAAATCCGGCGCCGGCACGCTCACCTTCACGACGGCCCAGCCCTACACCGGCGGCACCACCGTCTCCGGCGGCACCCTCAATCTTGGCGGCGGCGGCGCCACCGGCTCCGTCGTCGGCGGGATCGCCATCGGTGCAGGCGCCACGCTCGCCCTCGACCGCTCCGGCACGCCCACGTTCACCAATGCCCTCACGGGCACCGGCGCGCTCACCATCGCCCAAAGCACCGTGTTCTCCACCGACCACGCGTTTTCGGGCACGACCACGGTTACGGGCGGCACGCTCACGCTCGGCACGGGTGGCACGAGCGGCCGCGTCGCCGGCCCCGTTGCCGTCGCGTCCGGCGCGACGCTCGCCTTCAACCGCTCCGACAATCTCACCTACACCACGGTCATCTCCGGCGCAGGTGGCGTCACCCAGAGCGGCACCGGCACGCTCAACTTCACCCAAAACCAGACCTACACCGGCACCACCTTCATCACCGCCGGCACCCTCACGCTCGGCACCAGCGGCACCTCCGCCTCGCTCGCCGGCCCGATCCACCTCGCCGCCGGTGCCACGCTGCACATTCCCTACACCGGCACCACCGTCCTCCTTGCCTCCGGCAGTGCGCTCAGTGGCACCGGCGCGGTCACGGTCGCGAATTCGGGTGGCGCGGCGTTTAATTTTTCCGGCGCTTTCGGCGGCTCCGTCACGCTCCTCGGCGACGGAATTTTCCAGCCCCTGGCCAACAATCAATTGACCGGCGGCAACCTCACGCTCGCGAGCGGCAGCCGGTTTATCAACTCGGGCCTCACGCAGAATATCGGGCTGCTCGCCGGTGCCGGTAACGTGGAAATGGACCTCGGCAGCCTCACGCTCTCCGGCACGAGCGGGACGGCCACCTACTCCGGCTCCATCAGCGGCCGCGCCAGCATCACCAAGACCGGCGCCGGCACGCAGATCTTCACCGGCGGCAGCTCCTACAACGGCGGCACCACCATCGATGCCGGCACGCTCGTGCTCGGTGCCGGCTCCACCACCGGCGGCGTCGTCGGCAGCATCACCGTGGGCGCGGGCAGCACGCTGGCGGTCAACCGCTCCGACAACCACACGTTCGCCAACCTGCTCAGCGGCGCCGGCAATTTCCTCAAACAAGGCAACAATACCATCACCTTCGCGGAGAACTATTCCCTCGCGGGCACCACCACCGTCGCCGCCGGCACGCTCCAGTTCTCCGGCTCGGGCGCCGTTGCCGGCCCCATCGCCATCGCCACCGGTGCCACCCTCGCCCTCGGCACCGGCACCAACGTCGTGGCCAACCCACTCTCCGGTGCCGGCGCGCTCCTCCTCAATGGCACGGGCGTTCGCACCTACACCGGCGACGCCACGCACACCGGCGGCACCACGATCTCCACTGGGGGTCTCCAGGTCGGCAATGCCGGCGCCACCGGCACCTTCTCCGGCGATGTCGCCATGGGTGCCGGCACCAGCTTCACCTTCGACCGCACCGGCGCCACCACCTGGAACGGCAATCTCTCCGGGTCCGGCACGTTCTCCAAACTCAACACCGGCACCCTCACGCTCACCGGCACTTCCTTCGCCGCCGGCAATCCCCTTCAACTCAACGGCGGCACCCTCGAATTCGCCCCCGCCGCCGCCGCCAATCTCACCGCCGGCACTGCGGGCGCGGGCGCACTCGTCAAGTCCGGCGCCGGCACGCTCGCCGTCTCCGCCCCGCTCGCCCACACCGGCAGCACCACCATCTCCGCCGGCACCCTCCGTCTCGCCGCCGGCGGCACCGTCGGCGCCACCACCATCGGCTCCGGCGGCACGCTCGAGCTCAATCTCTCCACGCAGACGACCCAAGCCAGTGCGATCTCAGGCACCGGCACCCTGCTGAAATCCGGCTCCGCCCTCCTTTCGCTCACGGCGGACAATTCCTTCTCCGGTAACACCACCGTCTCCGCCGGCACCCTGCGCCTCGGCGCGGGCGGCACCACCGGCTCCCTCGCCGGCAATGTCGCTGTCGCCTCCGGTGCCACCTTCTCCATCAACCGCTCCGACCCTGTCACGTTCGCCCACGTCATTTCCGGATCGGGCGCCTTCGTGAAGCACAACACCAACACCCTGACGCTCACCGGTGCCAACACCTTCACCGGCCCCACCACCGTAGAGGGCGGCACCCTGCAACTCGGTGTCAACGGCACCACGGGCTCCCTCGCCGGCAATGTCGCCGTCGCCTCCGGCGCCACGCTCAACTTTAGCCGCTCCGACCCGGTCACGTTCGCCCACACGATCTCCGGCGCCGGCGCCCTCGCGCAAGCCGGCACCGGCACCCTCACCCTCACCGGCTCCAACACCTACACCGGCGGCACCACGCTCTCTTCCGGCACACTCCAGCTCGGTGCCGCCACCGCCTTGCCCAACGCCACCGCCGTCTCGCTGGCCTCTGGCGCCACCCTCGATCTCAACGGCCATGCCACCGCCCTCAGCGCCCTCTCCGGCGCCGGCACGCTCGCCACCGGCGGCGCCACACTCTCCCTTGCGCTCTCCGCCGACTCCACCTTCGCCGGCTCCCTCACCGGCTCCGGCGGGCTCGCCAAATCCGGCGCCGGCGTCCTGTTTCTCACCGGCGACCATACCCTCACCGGCTCCACCACCATCAACGCCGGCGGCCTCCAGATCGGCAATGGCGGCGCCACCGGCACCTATTCCGGCAACGTCTCTCTCGCCGCCGGCACCACCTTCGCGTTTGACCGCACCGGCTCCACCTCGTGGAACGGCCATCTCTCCGGCGCCGGCGCGTTCTACAAACTCGGTGCGGGCAGCCTGACGCTCACCGGCTCTTCGTTTGCCAACACCGGAGACTGGGAGCTCAGCGCCGGCTCCTTGGTCTTCGACGCCGGCTCAGCCCACTCGACTGTCGCCGGCCCGCTCCATGGCACAGCCCCCTTCACCAAACTCGGCACCGGCACCCTCACCCTGAGAGCCAACGGCACTTACAACGGCACCGCCACGGTCTCCGCCGGCACCCTCAACTTCGGCGGCGGCGGAGCCGCCGGCGCCTTCGCCGGCTCCGTCGTGATCGCCTCCGGCGCCGCCGTCGTCCTCGAACACGCCTCCAGTTTCGATATCGGCACGGTCTTTTCCGGCGCCGGCACCCTCACCAAGGCGGGCTCCGCCAACCTCTCACTCAGTGGTGCCAACACGATCACCGGCGGCACCACCGTCTCCGCCGGTGCCCTCGTCATCGGCGTCGGCACCACCGTCGGTTCACTCACCGGCGATGTGTCCATCGCACCCGGCGCCACCTTCGCCATCAACCGCTCCGACGCCGTCACGTTCGCTGGCGTCATTTCCGGGACGGGAGCCTTCGTAAAGAACAGCCACAACACCCTCACGCTCACCGGTGCCAACACCCACACCGGCACCACCACCGTGGAAGGCGGCACCCTGCAAATCGGCGCCGGTGGCACCACCGGCTCTCTCACCGGCAACGTCGCCCTCGCCGCCGGCGCCACCCTCGCCTTCAGCCGCTCCGATCCGTTAACCTTTGCCCACTCGGCCACCGGTGCCGGCTCCCTCGCCCAATCCGGCACCGGCACCCTCACGCTCACCGGCACCCACACCTATACCGGTGCCACCACGATCAACTCCGGCACGCTCCTACTCGGTGCCGCCGCCGCGTTGCCCAGCACCACCCCCGTCACGCTGGCCTCCGGCGCCACCCTCGATCTCAACGGCCGCGCCACCACCCTCGGAGCCCTTTCCGGCGCCGGCACCCTCGCCACCGGCGGTGCCACGCTCTCCCTGGCGCTCTCCACCGACAACACTTTCTCCGGTGCCATCACCGGCACCGGCGCCCTCGTCAAATCCGGTGCCGGCGTCCTCTTCCTCACCGGGAACAATACCCTCACCGGCGCCACGACCATCAACGCCGGCGGTGTCCAGATCGGCGACGGCGGCGCCGCCGGCTCTTATACCGGTGACGTCGCCCTCGCCAGCGGCACCACCTTCACCTTTCGCACCGGCACGACCACTTGGAACGGAAATCTCTCCGGTGCCGGCACCTTCCACAAACTCGGCTCCGCCACCCTCACGCTCACCGGCTCGTCCTTCGCCAACTCCGGCGGCCTCCAACTCAGCGCCGGCCCTGTGCTCTTCGACGCCGGCTCCGCCCCCTCGACCGTCTCCGGCCCGCTCCACGGTTCGGCGCCTTTCACCAAAGTCGGCACGGGCACCCTCACCCTGACAGCCAACGGCTCCTATACCGGCGCCGCCAACGTCGCCGCCGGCACGCTCAACTTCGGCGGTGGCGGCGCCACGGGCGCCTTCGCCGGCTCCGTCGCGATCGCCTCCGGTGCCGCCGTCGTCCTCGAACACTCCTCCAATTTCGATATCGGCACGGCGTTCTCCGGCGCCGGCACCCTCACCAAGGCCGGCAGCGGCTCCGTCTCCCTGAGCGGCGCCCACACCCACACCGGCGGCACCACCGTCGCCGCCGGAAGTCTGCAAATCGGCGCCGGCGGCGCGACCGGCTCACTCTCCGGCAACGTCTCCGTCGCGAACGGCGCCACCTTCGGCATCAACCGCTCCAATTCCGTCACCTTCGCCGGTGACATCTCCGGGGCGGGCGCCTTCGTGAAGAGCAACCTCAACACTCTCACGCTCACCGGCACCAACACCCTCACCGGCGGCACCACCATCGAGGCCGGCACGCTCCGCCTCGGCGCCGGCGGCACGACCGGCTCCCTCGCCGGCAACGTCGCCGTCGCCTCCGGTGCCACCCTCGCCTTCAACCGCTCCGACACGGTCACGTTTTCGGGCACGGCCTCCGGCGCCGGCGCACTCGTGCAATCCGGCACCGGCACCTTGGTGATCGACGCCGCGCAGACCCACACCGGCGGCATCGGCTTCGCCGCCGGCACGGTGCGCGCCGCGCACGCGGACGCCCTCGGCACCACCGGTCCTCTCAGCTTCTTCGGCGGCACCCTCCAGTTCTCCTCCGCCAACACCACCGATTATTCGGGGCGCTTCAGCACCGCTCTCCAAACCTTCGCCTTCGATACCAACGGCCAAAACGTCACCTTCGCCAGCCCCATCGGAGGCGCCGCCAGCGTCCTGAACAAATCCGGCGCCGGCACCCTCACCCTCGCCGCCGACAATACCTACACCGGCCTCACCACCGTCTCCGCCGGCACGCTCGCGCTCGGCGCCGGTGGCACCGCCGGCACCGTCGCGGGCGCCCTCTCCATCGCCAGTGGCACCACCCTCACCTTCAACCGCTCCGACCAAGTCACCTATTCCGAAGTCATCCTCGGGGCCGGCACTCTGGTGAAAAACCAAACCAACACCCTCATCCTGCTCGGCGACAGCCCCTTCACCGGCACCGTCGCCATCAACGCCGGCGTCGTCTCCCTCGGATTCAGCACCACCACCGGCTCGCTTCCCGCCGACGTCTCCGTCGCCCCCGGCGCCACCTTCGCCATCAACCGCACCGACGCCGTCACCTTCGCCAACGCCATTTCCGGCGCCGGCGCCTTCGCGAAGAACAACCACAACACCCTTACCCTCACCGGAGCCAACACCTTCACCGGCACCACCACGGTCGACGGCGGCACCCTGCAAATTGGCGCTGGTGGCACGACCGGCTCGCTCACCGGTAACGTCTCCCTCGCAAGCGGCGCCACGCTCCGCTTCAACCGCTCCGACGCCCTCACCTACGCCAGCGCCATCTCCGGCGCCGGTGGCCTCGCCAAGTCCGGCACCGGCACCCTCACCCTCTCCGGCAACCACGCCTTCACCGGCCCCACCGCCATCAACGCCGGCGCGCTCCACCTCACCGCCTCCGCCCCCGCCTCCGCCTTCACGGTTTCCGCCGGCGCGACCCTCTCCGGCACCGGCACGCTCGGCGCCCTCACCGTCGCCGGCACCATTTCCCCCGGAGCCTCCCCCGGCACGCTTTCCGCCGGCAACACCACGTTCAACTCCGGCGGTTCCCTCCTCTGGGAAATCAACAACGCCACCGGCACCGCCGGCACGAACTGGGATCTCCTCAGTATCAGCGGCAGCCTCACCGTCGCCTCCACCAGCGGCAGCCCCTTCGCGATCAACCTCACCTCCCTACTCGCCAACAACACCGCCGGCCAGGTCATCAACTTCAACTCCGCCGCCAACTCCTCCTACACGATCGCCACCGCCACCGGCGGTATCTTCGGCTTCAGCGCCTCCGCCTTCTCGGTCAACACCGCCGGCTTCACCAACTCCCTCAACGGCGGCACCTGGTCCGTCGCCCAGTCCGGCAACAACCTCGACCTCAACTTCACCCCCAGCGCCATCCCCGAGCCCTCCACCTACGCCGCCCTCCTCGGCGCCGCCGCCCTCCTCCTCGCCGCCCACCACCGCAAAAATCGTTCTCGTTCCTCGTAATCGTTCTCGTTCTCCCCACCGCCCCTCGCCCTTCGTCATTCGTCATTCGTCATCCGTCATTCACCCCGGTCCCCGCTCACACCTCCTCCGCCCGCACCACGAGCGCCCGCGCCTCTTCCGCCCGCTTGCGATTTTTCTCCACGCCGAGCGCGTCGAGCCCCAGCCGATTCGCCACCGCGAGCACCGTCCCCACGCCGCAAAACGGATCGACCACCACCATCTCCCGTCCCAGCGCCGGCCCTACAAAGTCCCGCGCAAACCGCACCGCGTGCCCCGCCGCCCGCACGCCCATCGCCCGCACCCACTTCTGCTCCCCCGCGTCCGCGATCACGTCCGGGATCGGCAATACATCCGGACACCTCATCGCCCGCGACACCGCGATGAAGTGCGTGAACCCCGGGCGCCCCGCCGTCAGCGTCCCCGCCGGCCGCCGCAGCACGATCTTGTGAAACAGCACGCGCGCCCCCGCCTCCTCCGCCGCGCGCATCACCAGCGCGCCCTTGTCGATCCACACCCCATCGCGCTTGATATCCGACTGAAAGAAAATCGCCGCACTCTCCGGCGGCACCGCGTCCACGACAAATTTCACCGCCCCCAGAAACCACGCCCGCCACACGTCCAACGCCACGCCCACCTCCGACACATCCGGCAACGACGTCACCGCGCACGCCCCCGCGATCACACCCCGCTCCCGCATCCACGGAATCGCATCCGCGCACACCACCTCCCGTTTCGGTTCACTCGTCATCTGTCCACCCCGCCCCATTCCCCCCACCAAGTCAAAACCCTCGTCCCCACCACAATCTTTCTCTTTCCTCTTTCTCCCTTCCCCACCCCACCCGCTCCCGCACACCATCATCCGTCATCCGTCATTCGTCATTCGTCATTAGTCATTCCCCCTCCCCTCCCTTCCCTCCACCGCATTTCCTCCCCCGCCCCGCCCACCGTGACTCCCCTCCTCGCCGAATCAGTCGAGACCCACGCCTTCCTCGAAGCCTTCGCCGACGACAAAACCTCCGCCTTCGTCGTCTGCGTCCTCTTGGCCGCGTCGCCCCCCGACCGCGCCCGCCACGCCTTTGCCGAGATCTACGGCACCCCCGCCTGCTACTGCCTCTTCGAAACGCGCGCCGCCGCCGATTTCCAATGCGCCCTCGGCGCCACCAGCGAGCGGCCCGTCGATGGCCTCACCGTGCAGGAAGTCCGCGTCGCCAACATCCGCGACTACCAAGTCCTCCATGGCTTCAAAACCGTCTTCGTCATCAACCGCGACCGCCAGGGCGCCACCTCCCCCCGCCTCGGCGAACTGCCTCTCGCCGCCCGCACCAGCCCGCCCTTCGCCCGTCCTGAGCCACGCCCCGCGCCGCCATCCGCAGCCGCCCTCCCCACGCCACCCCCGACTGCCGCCCCACCGCCTGCGCCCGAACCCCAACCCGACCGTATCCGCCGCCGCCCCACGCTCGATCTCAGCGATCTCTCCGCCGATTCCGCCAGCGCCGCCACCCCGGCCGAGGCCACCGCGCCCCCCGCCAAGCCCTCCCCCGGCTCCATCACCCGTCTCCTCCGCCTGTTCCGTCCCTGAGTTCAGCCGCGGCGACCTGTGCTCCATCGATCTGTGCCAGAGGCGTTTTGGTCCGCGCACCCCGCGTCGCCACCAGCGCGATATTTTCCAACAGCGCCACCCGCTGCGCCTCGCTCGCCTCGGTCCACACCGGCCGCCGTATCAGCGCCAGCCCTTCGCCCTGCCGCACGAGCAAGCCCCACCCCGCCGGCACCTCCGCCTCTGCGAAAATCCCCTCCTCGCTCACCAGGTAAAAATAGTCCGCCGCGCGCCACCGCCACAGCTTCGCAAACTTCGTCCCGCTCAGCAGCCGTTCCTGCCACGTCGCCAGCTCCGCCACGACCCTGCGGTGCGTCGCGTGGTCCAGCCCCGAAAAATCCCACGCATCAAACTCGGGAAACAGCGCCTCCCCTTTGCGCAAATCCGGCCGATGCCCGCCGATCAGCTCCTCCAATTTTTTCAGCCGCGCACTCAGCTCCGCCACCTTCGCGCGCGCCTCCTCCTCTCGCCGCGCATCCTTAAGTAAATCCGCCCGCGCCTGCTTGCACTCAAACACCGCCGTCCGCCGCGCGTCGCCCCGCGAACACGCCGCCACATCCGCCCGGTAACCGCTCTTCGGCACGCGCACTTCACTCGCCGAAATCGCGAAGCCCTGCTCCCGCGCCCACGCGTGCGCGAGCACCTTCAACCTGCGATGTTTTTCCGTTTCTCCCTGCGACATGTCGCCACCAAACTGAGCGCCCACCGCATTCCCCGTCACTTCGAATCGCGTCCCCTCGTTCCCGTCTTCCGTCCGCCTCCCTCCGCGTTCCTCCGCGCCATCCGCGGAAAGCCCTGATCCCATTTCCGTCTTTCGTGTCGTTCGGGTGTTTCGTGGGCAACCTCACTCCGTCGCCCGTCCTTCCTTCCCTGCCTTGCCTCTGTGCCCGCTGTGTCAGCGCTCCATGCCCTCTGTAACCAAACTCCGTTCACCGTCCCCAGTCCTCGGTCTTTCACCGCGCCTCACCGCCCCGCCACCGACTTCAACATCTTCGCCGCCATATCCCACAATTGGTATCCACCCGCCGCCACGAGCGCGACCGATGCGATCCACAACGCCGCCGACCACGCCAACCCCGGCGCCAGCCGCGCATCCGTCCGCTTGTAGCGAAAATACAACGCCGCCCCCGCAAGAAACGGCAGCATCATCCCCTGCCCCACGCCGCCGATGAACACCAGCGCCACCGGCTTTTCCCAGATGCAGTAGAGCAGCGTCGCATACAGCGGCAGCAGTATGCACGCCCACCGCACCACCCGCGCCCGCGCCGCGTCGTCCGCATATTTCCTCACGCCAAACACCGCCAGCGCGTCCGCCGCCAGCCGCGCGTTCGAGGCCGTGCCCGCAAACGCCGTCGAGTAGAGCACAAAAAACGCCCCGATCAGAAACATCCACAGGCTCCACGGCCCGAGACTGCTCAGAAACAGATGCGCCAGCGTGTCGATCATCCCCTTGTCCGTCACCTGCAGTTTCTTCGAGTAGAGCACCGCCGCCCCCAACAGATAAAACGCCACCGTCGCCGCCGTGTAGATCACCAGCGAAAACCATGCGTCCACCCGCATCACCCGCATCCACCCGCGCGCCCGCGCATACCACGCGTCCGTCCCGTCCGGCACGCCCGTGTAGCGCGCGTATCCCTTTTCCAAACACCAGTAGGGATAGTAAATCAGCTCCGCCGCCCCCACCCCGATGATCCCGATCGCCGCAAACGCCGTCGTAAACTTGTCCGACAAATTGAAACTCAACCCCCGCGCCACCTCCGCCCCCGTTACCCGATACTCCGTCCCCTGTAGCGCCCCCACCGCCACCAGCACCGCCGCCGTAAACGTCACCACCATCGCCACCGAAAAACGCTCCACCAAACGGTAGCGCCCCAACGCCAGCAGCACCGAGCACGACACCCCCACGCCCACCGCCAGCCACGTCTTCGGCACATTCAGTCCGCCCGCCGCCAGCGTCTCCGCCACCCCGCCCACGATCCCGCCCACCTGGCTGATCGAGCACACATACATCACGAGCCAGATCCACACGAGCCACGACACCCGCGCCCGCGGACCCGGGATCGTGTTAAACGCCTCCAACGGCGTCTGCTGACTCGCCAGCGTGTGTCGCCCCAACTCGATCTGCACAAAAACTTTTACGACGCACCCCAGGATGATCAGCCACAGTAAATCGTAGCCCACCTCGCCCGCCAACTTCGGCGTCACGATCAGTTCACCCGAGCCGACGATCGACGCCGTCAGGATGAGACCGGGTCCGACAAAACGCAGTGCATCGACCAACCGCCGCGGCGGTTCGAGGGTTTGGGGCATGCCGCCGGAGCTTGCCGCCGCCCCCGCCCCAAGCAAGTCCGCAGGCAAACCCGCCCGCCGGCTCTCAGCTTTGCAAACGTGGCCAGGTCTCCCGACCCGTGAAACTCCGTCATGGCACGCGCCTCAGCCCATTTCCCCTCCCCACGCCCAGCCCGGAAAACTTCATACCACACTGAAGCCACGACCCGAGTCACCGAGCGCACCGAGGTCGGCCCCCGAGCAACCGCTTGTCCGCTCTGTGAAGCTCCGTGACTCCTCCGTGCCCTCTGTGACAAAAAATTCTTCGAACGAGTGCGATGCCTGCCGGCCCAGCCTCACGATCTTTCTGCCCCCATCTTTCTGTCTAAAATTCCCACCTACGCCGAACGCCCCGCCCCAATCTATATGTCAGAAAAATGGGTCAGAAAAATCCCCACCCACCGCACCCACCCGCCGCCCCGTTCACCGTCGCCCTCGGTCCCTGCTCCTCGGCCCTTGTCCCTTGGCCCCACCCCTCCCCACTACCCGCACACCCAAAAATCCCGCCCCTCCCCATACCCCCGCTCCACCAGCCGCGCCCGGTTATACTCCCGCGCCCCGCGCGTCGTCACGTAACTGAGCACCACGATCTCCCCCGGCGCCGGCAACGCCTCCACCCCGATCACCGGCGCCCCCGTCCCTCCGATCCCGCGCCCCGTCTTCTTCGCGTCCACATCGACGTATCCGGTTATCCTTACGCCGTGCGCCGTCAGCCACGCCGCGCGCTTCCGCGTGTGCCGCCCCGCGCCCCAGACCCACACCGCGCGCCCACCACCGCTGCGCACCAGCTCCCGCGCAATCCACTCCGCCTTCACCCGGAAAAACGCGTCCGGCGCATACCGCGCATCCGTCCGCGTCAACCGCCCCGCCGAGTCATGCCACGTCAACAACACCCGCGGCACCTTCGCGACCCGCACGCCCGCATCCAGCCACCGCAGCCACAGCTCGTAGTCCTCCGGAAAATCCCCGTCGCGAAATCCGCCGTAGCTTTCCGCCAACCCGCGCCGCCACAGCACGCTCGGATTCACCACCGGCTGCTCCGTGAACCTCCCCCGCGCGATCTCCTCCGGCGACACCAGCGCGTTCACCCAGTCCACGTGCAACGCATACCCCGCGTTCGCCGCCCGGTCCCCGCCAAACTCCACGAGACTCCCCACCACCCCCACGTCCCGATTTTCCTCCGCCTCCAAAAACGCCACTTGCTCAGCCAACCGCTCCGGGTGCGACACATCGTCCGCATCCATCCGCGCGACAAAATCCCCCCGCGCCGCCGCGATCCCCGCATTCGCCGCCGCCACCACGCCCGCATGCTCGCGCTCGATCACGCGCATCCGCGCATCGTCTCGCGCCAACGCCCGCAGCACCTCCCGCGTCCCGTCCGTCGACCCATCGTCCACCACCACGAGCTCCCAATCCGTCCACGTCTGCGCGCGAATACTCCCGATCGCCCGTGCAACCGTCGCGACCGCATTAAACACCGGCAAAACCACCGAGACCCGAGGCATCCCACAAACCAAACCACTTCCGCCGCGGATTACACGGACGAACACTCACCAACCCCGCCCGCCCGCTCCTCTCCCTGCCCATCCGCGGAATCCGCGGTCGAAAAAAAAGCCCCGGCTTTTCCGCCGGGGCTGCCTGTTCGCAGTGAAACGATCTCTACCGTTGTGTGGTGTGGTTTATATCAACGTCCGTTGATTTCAGGACTTTTCCAGAACGAGTGGCACGGGCGTCCCGCCCGCGGGTTTGAGTCCATTTCTCATGGCACGTTGGTTTCGCCGTCGCCGCGTCACTTCAGACCGCGCGCATCTTTCTTCGCGGCCTTCACCGGCTTCGCCATCGAGCCCGTGACTAAAAACTTTTCCAGTTTCTGCGTGCTGCCCGCCGGTTCTTCCAGCGAGCCCGTCACCAGAAACTTCGGCAGCTCTTCCACCGTCGTCGCCGCGGCCGAGGGCGTCGCCGCCATCGAGCCCGTGACCATAAATTTCTCCAATTTCTGCGCCGCGCCCACCGGTTCTTCGAGCGAGCCCGTCACCAGAAACTTGTCCAACTTCGTGGTGCTGTCCGCCGGTTCCGCCAGCGAACCGGTCACGAGGATTTTTTCGAGCTTGGTGGCATCGTCATTGGCCAACGCGACCGACCCGAGGGTCAGCGCGGCGAGGAGTGCGAGTTTGGTTTTCATGTTGGTATGTTATTTTTTGGTTTTGTTGTGATCCTGAAATTTATTGCCGCCCCGTTCCCCGGTCATCCCAGGTCCGTCATTCCGCATCCGTGTTTATCAGTGTAATCCGTGGTTAAAAATTCTGCGTCGTCCTGTTCCCCGCCTTTCAGTGGAAAGTGATATATTGGATACCGCGCCGGTTCGCATAGTCGCCGATCGCCACGAGCTCCGTCGCGTTCTGCGGCTCGAGCACAAACCACCCGCGCTCCGTCAGAAACAGCCCCACCGCATGCCGCTCCCGCGTCCGCCCCACGCCGGAAAACGCCTGGGATTGAAACACCACCACCTGCGCCATCGCCGGCCCCGCCGTGTGCCCCACGATCCCCGCGAGCCCGGTCATCTGCCGCAGAAAAATACAAAAGTCGTCGCAGTCTCCACCCTCCGCGCCCCGCACATCCGCAACCTCCTTCAACGTCTCCACCGCCTCGCGGTAAAACGGCATAAACGTTTTCACGAGCCACTCGTGTTTGATCACCGCATACTTCGCATCGAGCAGCGGCCCCAGAAACGCCCCCTTCGGCAACAGCTTCTGCGCCGAGGTCAGCAACTCCTCCGCCTTGATCGTGCCCGTTTTTTCCAACGCCGGCGGAAACGCCATCTGCGGCCCCTTCGCCGCGCTCTTCGCCGACACAGTCGCTGCCGCGATCAAACCCGCGGCCAGACCAACGACGTGAAACACACGACGAAACGACACGCCGTCACGTTGAAACGCGCTCCCCCTCTGTCAATCGGCCAGACCCCAAATGGGTAATAGTGCCGGGTCCAAACCCACTGAACCGGTTCACGCGGGAGCGCGACCGCCCCCGGTCGCATCACTCCAAAAAATCCCCTCACGCCACGGCCGCAACGTTCGCCGCCGTCTCACGCCCGCCCTGCCGCTACTCCGTCCGCGTGAGGGCACTCCGAACCCAGTCGCACAATCTCCGAATTCTTCTCCGTAATCTTCCTACCCCAAATCTTCCTGCCTCCTTCCGAAACCACCGCCCGCCCACTCCACCCCCGCGCTTCGCCGATCAGGCGAGGCCCGCACACCCGCATCGCCCCCTCCGCTCCGAAAAATCAGCGTAGATCAGCGGTTCGCTCCTCGGTCATTCTGTTGCATAAGATTCCCCGCATTTTCCCTGTCGGATTTTCCGCGTCCGCGGCGATAACCTTTCAACCGCCACCGCTTCACTCGCCTCCCCCGCCCCCACTCACCCCACCGCCATGACCGACCACGCCCTGCTGCAAACCTACGCCGCCCAAGGCGCGTCCGCGCAGGCCGCCTTCGCCGAACTCGTCGCCCGCCACCTCAACCTCGTCTACTCCGCCGCCCGCCGCCAAGTCCCGCATCTCGCCGACGACATCGCGCAATCCGTCTTCCTCGACCTCGCCCGCCACGCACCCACGTTTCCCTCCGACCAACCCCTCGCGCCCTGGCTCCACGTCGTCACCCGTCGCACCGCTGTCGACACCATCCGCCGCGAGTCCCGCCGCGCCGCCCGCGAAACCACCGCCGCCCAACTCGCCGACACCGATGCCATGCCCCCGTCTTCACCCTCTCCGTGGTCAGCCATCGCCCCGCACGTCGACGAAGCCGTCGCCGCGCTCCCCGACACCGACCGCACCGCGATCCTCCTCCGCTACTTCGAAAACAAATCCCTCCGCGAAATCGGCGCGGCGCTCGGCACCACCGACGACGCCGCGCAAAAACGCGTGAGCCGCGCCCTCGACCAACTCCGAACCGCCCTCACCCGCCGCGGCCTCACCGTCACCGCCGCCGGCCTCGCCACCGACCTCAGCGCCCACGCCATCCTCACCGCCCCGGTGGCCCTCGGCGTCGCCATTTCCACCACTGCCGGTGCCATCACCGCGGGCACCACTGCGGCCATCGTCATGACCACCGTTCAAAAAACTGCTCTCGCCACCGCCTTCGCGCTCGTTTTCGGAACCGGCCTCTACGAAGCGACCCTTCTCGCCCGTCAGCGCGACGAACTCGCCGCAGTGCGGGGCGAAACGTCCGACCTCTCCAGCCGCCTACACCGCGCCAACCAGCAAGCCGCCCTGACCGCACGTCAACTCGCCAACGCGCGCGACCAACTAAGGGCTCTGTCCACCACAACTGCTCCGAACAATCCCTCCATCGACCCAGCCGCTGAAGCGGAAATGCGCGCGTGGCTTGAACGCGCCAGCCGGTTGAAGCAATTTGCGCGAGAGTCCGGTAAATCCATCCCTGAGCTCGCGCTGCTCGCCGAAAAAGACTGGCTCAACATTACCCAGCACTTGGATCGCTTTCCTCGCGGCGGCCCCCTTGAAGCCCTCGACGAGGCACTGCGCGGCGCGCGCGGACTCGCCTCCGTCCGGTTCGGATTTACTCTCGGCGAAGCCTGCCGCGCCTACGTCAAGGCTCACGACGGTCAGCTTCCGCCCGACGTGCCCGCACTCGCGCCCTATTTAAAAGACAACAAAACCTTCAAAGCCTCCGCGGTCGATGAGACGATGCTCGCACGCTATGCCATGCGCTACACCGGGGCGCTCAGCGACGTGCCCGCCGACGAACGCAGCGCCGTCATCATCCAAATTGGGTCGCCCGACGAAGAGCACGATCAGCGCTCCATCGTCGGACCTGGTGGCGGTAACATCAGCACCTTCGCCGACCTGAGCGGCGACACCAAGGCCGCCCTGCGGGCCTACACGAAAACTACCGGCAACACCTCGCCCGCCAACGCTGCCGAACTCCTGCCCTATTTCCGCCCTCCCCTCTCTCCCGGCCGGCAGGAAAAATTCCTCCAAACCTCGACCGCGTTGCTCCCGCGTTGAGCGAACCTCTGCGCAACCCGGCACCATGTCCGCTTCCCGCAAATTCATCCTCGGCCTGATCGGCGTCGTCGTGCTCGGCGTCACCACGCTCTACGAGGCCCGGCTCGTCGCCCGAGAACGCGAGCAACTCACGTCCCTGCGCGCGCGGCAAACGACATTGGCCGGCGAACTCGAAATGGTGCGGCTCCAAACCAAAGCCGATGCCGACGCCCTCGCCGGAGTGCAGCGGCAAATCGCGGATGCGCGCTCCACAGCTGCGGCCCCCGTGGCGTCGCCCACGGCGACTGAGACGCAGACCTGGCTGGTCAAACTCGCGACCGCCAAACGCATCTTTGCCGAACATCCGGAGTTCGGCATCCCCGAACTGCAGTTGCTCGAACTTCGCGAATGGCTCGGCGCGATCAAGGGACTGTCCTTCGACACCCCGGAGCAAACGCGCCAGAGCCTCGCCGCCATCCGCGGCGCGGCCAAGACGGCGTTTACCACACGGCTCTCGTTCGCCCTCCAAAAATTCTTCAAAACCAGCGGCGATACTCTCCCGCCCGATGTGCTCACACTCGCCCCTTACTTTAGTCCGTCCGTGAATCATGCGATTCTGCTTCGCTACCAAATGACTCTCACCGGCAGTCTCGCCGGCTATTCCGACTCACATACCCCTGTGATCATAGAAACGGCGCCGATCGACGAAGAGTTCGATACTCGCCACGGCGTCAACCTGGGCCGTATGGCCGATGGTTCCGGTTGGGGTGTCATGCGCGGCAGCTTTGGCGGCCGCGGCCCCGCCGCGTGGATCGACGGCTACCAAGACCGCCTCACCCGCGCCCGCGCCGACTTCAAGCGCGATAATCCCGGCACCACCGCCCCAGCCCTCGCGCAGCTCGCGCCCTACTTCATCCCCCCGCTCCCACCCGCCACGCTCGAAAAACTCCTCAAAACCGAGCGCACCGGCGCACGCTGATCACCAGCTACGCAGGAAGCCTCCGTGGGGCAGGCTTCACGCCTGCCATCCGTGTCTATCCGTGTCTATCCGTGTTCATCCGTGGTTAAATTCTCGCCTCACTCCTTACCCTACTTCTCCTCCGCAATCGCCTCCTTCAGCTTCTTCACCTTCGGCGCGATCACATACGAGCAATACCCCTGGTCCGGATTCCGCCGGAAATAGTCCTGGTGGTATTCTTCCGCGACCCAGAATTTCTCCAGCGCCACGATCTCCGTCGTGATCGGGTCGCGAAACTCCGTCGCTGCCTTCGCCTTGGATTTTTCCGCCGCCGCTTTCTGCTCCGCGTTCGCAAACAAAATGATCGAGCGATACTGCGGCCCGTGGTCGTTCCCCTGCCCGCCCACCTGCGTCGGGTTGTGCACCTGCCAGAAAAAGCCCAACAGCTTTTCCAACGTCACCACCGCCGGATCGTAGTCGATTTTGATCACCTCGGCGTGCCCCGTCACCTTCGCGCAGATCTGCTCGTAGGTTGGATTCAGCTCCTTGCCGCCCGCATAGCCGCTCACCACGGCTTTGACGCCGGGCAACAATTCATAGGCGGCTTCGGTGCACCAAAAGCAGCCGCCGCCGAGCACGAGAGATTCAGTTTTTGTCGTCATGGATTGGGCCGCTTGGGCCGGTTGGGTGGCCAGGGTGAGCAGCGCGAGCGCCGCGAAGAGGAAGGATGAACGTCGCATAAAACTCAGAGCCCACGCTGCCCCGATCTATTCCCCGCGCAAGTCACCAGCCCATTCGCGCTAAACTCCACGCCCAAACGTCCGATCTGATTCCGATGCTTCCCCCGCTCACGGCCCAGCAAACGCTCGAGCGCGCCCGCTCCGTGCTGGCGTCGGGCCGCGGCGCCGCGTTGCCGGAACTCCTCAAACTCATCGAGACCCTTTCCCTCAACCTCGCCGAGGTCACCGTTTCCGAACTCGCCGAGCTCATCGAGAAAGACGCCGTCGTCCTCACCCGCGTCATCGCCGTCGCCAATACCCTCGCGCACAATCCCGGCATCGCCCCGCTCGCCACCGTTTCACAGGCCATCCACCAGCTCGGCTACAACCGCATCCGCACCATCGCCGTCTCGCTCATGCTGCTGGAAACCGCCGGCGCGTCCAACACCGCCGAGCAACGCGAAGCCGCCGCCGTCGCCCTCGGCGCCGGTCTCGTCGCCCAAGGCCTCGCCGTCAGCCGCGGCACGCACGATCCCGAGCTCGCCTTCGCCTGCGCCGCCCTGCGCAACTTCGGCCGCATCATCATGGCCGCGCTCTCCCCTGAGCACGCCCGCGCCGCCGTTCACCGCGCCCGCCATCACTCCGACGCCGAGGCCCACCGCGCCCTTTTCGGACTCTCCTCCGTCGAACTCAGCCACCACCTCCTGTCGACCGGCCATCTGCCCGACGAGGTCCTCCGCACGCTGCACGACTACGAGCCGGAAACGCTCAACGGCACCGCCACCACCTTCGACACCCGTCTCATCGGCCTCGCCGATCTCGGCGGTCGCCTCGCCGCCCTCGCGCTTGACGCCCGCGAGAGCGCGGACGCTTTCCAACGCAAATCCGCCGAGCTCCACCGCCGCTTCGCCCGCATCGTCCCCGACGCCGCCGACCACACCAAGCCCGCCCTCCTCTACGCCGACCAACGCCTCGCCGGCTTCACCCGCTGCGGCGGTATCCGCAGTCTCCCCACACCCAGCCTCCGCCGCTTTCGCACGCGCCTCGCCGAGCTGCTGCCCGCCGGCGCCCGTGCCGCCGAGACCGAAATCGCCGCCGCCCTCCACCCCGACTCCGGCGGCCAGCCCCACGCGACCCTCGTGCCGCCCGCCTCCGCCGCTCCCGGTGACGATGCGCCGCCCCTCCCGCTCCCCGCCGACGAACCCCGCCCCGCCCCGCTCGATACCCCGTGGCCCCGCGACCTCGCAGAGCCCGCCTCGTTCGACCACCCGACGCCCACCACCCCCGCCCCCGATCCGTGGCCCGCCGCCCTCAGCGGCGCCCGCGATTCCCTCGGGGCCGATCTCTGCTGGGTTTTCCTCCCGGAAAACGACCCCGCCACCTTCTCGCTCGCCCAACGCTCCGATTCCACCGTCACCCCCGGCGCCGCCACCGCCGCCACCTTCCATTCTTCCGATCGCAACGTCTTCGGCGTCTGCCTCGCGCGCCTCGAAATCGTAGTCATCCACGATACCCGTGACCGCACGATCGCCCCGTATCTGCCGGCGTGGTGGCCCGAACTCCGCGCCACCCCCGACGCCTTCACACTCGTCCCCGTGCGCACCGGCCCCTGTGTGCACGCCCTGCTCCTCATCGGCTGGGTCCGCACGCGCCGCGTCACCCTCGCCGGCGACCGCGCCGCGGCCATCGACCGCCTCGCCCGCCGCGCCCTCGGCCTCACCCCGTCGGGCCCCCCGCCACCCCTCCCCGCCACCCGCACCCCCTTCGCCGCCTGAGCCCCACGCCTCTCTCCCCTCTCTCCGTCCCTCCGTCTCTCCCTCTCCGTCCGCATTCACCACCACCCGCGCCCCGCCGCCGTCGTCAACGCCACGTCCAAGGGCTCCAAATACGGGTGCCACTGCCGCTCCCACTCGAGACTCACCGGCCCCGCAAACTTCGCCTCGCGCAATGCCGCCACCAGCGGCGCCATCGGAAATTCCCCCGCCCCCGGCAGCACATAGGTAAACGGATGCCGCGCACTCGGCACGCTCACGCTGTCCTTCACGTGCACGTGCACCACGCCCGCCCGGATCGCCGCCCACGTCACGAGCGGATCTTCGCCGCCCTTCTTCCACGTGTGATGCGAGTCCCACAAGATCGCCACCTCCGGCACCGCCGCGCGCAACCGCCCGATCGCCGCCGCCGTGAACAGCGAATCGTGCGTCTCGATCATCCAGTCCGCACTCCACCCGCGCACCGCGCGCTCCTCGCGCCACCAGCGCACCGTCTCCACCGCCTGCGCCAGTTCGCCTTCGTCCGCCGTCTTCCCGCCGTCAAACACCCGCAGCCACCGCACCCCCAGCGCCTCCGCCCACGGCACGATATCGATTAACTGATCCCGCTCCGTCGCACTCCCGCCCACGAGTTTCATCGACGTATTGAACGCCACCACGCGCACCGACCCGCCCGCCGCGCGCAATTTTTCCGCCAACTCCTCCGGCGTGCCATACTGCCCGCGCAAATACGCCGCCAGGTCCAACGTCCCGCCGAGCGCCCGCACCTCCACCCCGTCGAGCCCGTGCTTCGCCGCCAACGCGCACGCCTCCTCCAGCGAAAATTCCGCACACCCCAGCGTATTCAGACAGCGCAGCAGCCTCATACCGCCGAGCCTGCACCATCGTCCGCGCCTTTGTCCGTTCGAAAATCCACCACCCCCCTTCACCGCCGCTACTTTGCCCGCCCCCTTTCAGATTTCCTCTTGCCGCCCCGCCCCGCCGTCCCGTCACTACACCCGTTCATTCGTCATTCGTCATTCGTCATTCGTCATTCGTCATTCGTCATTCGTCATCCGTCATTCGTCATTACCCCGCCCCTCCCCTTTCCCCTCAACCCTCCGAACTCAAAATACCATGCCACGCCCAGTCACCCTGTTCACCGGCCAATGGGCCGACCTCCCCCTCGCGACCCTCGCCCCGCTCGTTAAGAAGATGGGCTACGATGGCGTCGAACTCGCCTGCTGGGGCGACCACTTCGATGTCGATGCCGCCGCCACTTCGAAAAAATACGTCCACGAAAAATGGGCCCTCCTGAAAGACCACGGCCTCACCTGCTACGCCGTCTCCAGCCACCTCGTCGGCCAGGCCATCTGCGACAATATCGACGAGCGCCACAAATCCATTCTCCCCGCCGATGTCTGGGGCGACGGCGACCCCGAGGGCGTCCGCAAGCGCGCCGCCAAGAAGATGATCACCGCCGCCAAAGCCGCGCGCGCCTTCTTCGACGCCAAGCCCGGCAACAACGGCAAGGATGACTTCCCCGCCGTCGTCAACGGCTTCACCGGCTCCTCCATCTGGCACTCCATCTACGCCTTCCCGCCCACCTCGCAGGCGTATTGGGATGCCGGCTACGCCGATTTCGCCAAACGCTTCGGCCCCATCCTCGAGGCCTTCGAAAAACTCAACGTCAACTTCGCCCTCGAAGTTCACCCCACCGAGATCGCGTTCGACATCGCCAGCGCCCAACGCGCCATCGACGCCGTCAAGGGCCACAAGCGTTTCGGCTTCAACTACGACCCCTCGCACCTCGGCTATCAGGGCGTAGACTACGTGAAGTTCATCCGCGCCTTCGGCAACCGCATCTACCACGCCCACATGAAAGACGTCTGGTGGGGCCACGGTGACGGCACCGTCGGTGTCTTCGGCGGCCACGTCAGCTTCGGCCACCCGAGCCGCCACTGGGATTTCCGCTCCCTCGGCCACGGCGACATCAACTTCGAAGAAATCATCGTCGCCCTCAACGACGTCGGCTACCGCGGCCCCCTCAGTGTCGAGTGGGAAGACAGCCGCATGGACCGCGTCCACGGCGCCACCGAAGCCTCCGCCTTCGTCCGCAAAGTCGACTTCCCCTCCAGCAACATCGTCTTCGACGCCCAGTTTGATCGGAAATAACCAAACAGTTCTTAACCGCTAATTTTCGCTAATCATAAACCGGAAGCACCCTACGCCACCGCGCTTCGCCGATTAGGCGAAGCACGCACGCCGTCGCCTCGCCTCCAATTTCCGAAAATTAGCGAAGATTAGCGGTTCCAAAAATCCATTCTCCTTTCCCCATTTTTATGAGCACCAAAATTGCCATCATCGGCGCCGGCGGCATGGCCGCCTATCACGCCAACGGTTTCCGCGCCGCCGGCGCTGAAATCATCGCCCTCTGCGACGTCAACCAATCCGCCGCCCACCGCGCCGCCACCAAGCACAACATCCCCGGCATCTTCACCGACGTCGCCGAGATGCTGAAAAAGCTCCCCGAGCTCGACGCCGTCTCCGTCATCGTCCCCAACAAATTCCACGCGCCCCTCGCCCTCCAGGCCCTCAAGGCCGGCAAACACGTCTTCTGCGAAAAGCCCCCCGCCCTCAGCGCCAAGGAAATGGCCGTCATGAAGCTCACCGCCGAAAAGGCGAAGAAGACGCTCATGTTTAATTTCAACAACCGCGCCCGCCCCGAGAGCTACGCGATGATGGACTACGTCGCCGACGGCACCATCGGCACCATCAACTCCTGCCAGGCTAAATGGATTCGCCGCGCCGGCATCCCCGGCTTCGGCGGCTGGTTCACCACCAAGGCCCTCTCCGGCGGCGGCCCCCTCATCGACCTCCTCCACATGGTCGACCTCGGTATGTTCTTCATGGGCTACCCCGAACCCGCCCACGTCCTCGCGCGCACCTACAAGGATCACATTTCAAACAAAGCCTTCAAGGGCCCGTGGGGCATCCCCGACGTCGCCAACGGCACGACTGACGTCGAAGCCGCCGCGCACGGCTTCGTGACCTTCAAGACCGGTCAGTCCATGTCCTTTGCCGTCTCGTGGGCCGAGATGAACCGCGGCGAAGAAGTCTCCGTCACCTTCCAAGGCACGAAAGCCGGCGGCCTCGTCCGCCGCCTCTTCGGCACCGACGGCCTCGACAACACCGCCGTCGACGCCTGCCAACTCTACACGCTCGAAAACGGCCGCCACGTAAACCGCGACATCATCGTTTCCGCCGACGAGACGATGGGCCGCACCCGCTCCGCCACAAACTTCATCCGCACGATCGAAGGCACCGAAAAGCCCCTCAACACCCCCTCCCAAGCCCTGTCGCTGATGAAACTCATCGACGGTGCCTACAAGTCCGCCGCCACCGGCAAACCCGTCGCGCTCTGAGCGCGGCGGGGTGGGCCCGTCACTTGTCGATATAGTCAAAACGTCCCGTGTCTTCCGAATTGATCTACCAAGAGCCGCAGCCGATGAGTGATCGCGAGGTGATTGCGGCTATCAATCGGGACGATGTTGACGTCGTGAGGCAGATTCCAATCCGACTCGGCTTCAATCACGAGAATTGGAAATTCATTCAAGACGTCTGCGTCCGATTATCGGGCCATCGCGATGCCTTCGTTCGCTCCAATTCTCTTTTGGGTCTCACTTATGCCGCTCGGTTCCGCAAGCGCGTGGAGAAAAACATCGTAAAGCCCGTTTTACTACGCGCGTTGAAGGATGCTGATCCGGATGTGGCGGGCACCGCTCAAGATGCTATCCAAGACATCAATCGCTTGATGGGTTGGCGTATCGGTGGCGCAAAACGGCAGAAAGAAATCGAGACACGCTACGAAATGAAAAAGCGCTGATCAAAGACCGCTTCCCCTACCTCCCATCCTTCCCATACCTCCCCTCCCCCTATGAAACTTAATCGCAAACTCCGCATGGGCATGATCGGCGGCGGCCGTGGTGCCTTCATCGGCTCCGTCCACCGCATGGCCGCCCGCCTCGATGGCGAGATCGATCTCGTCGCCGGCTGCTTCTCCTCCGACCCCGAAAAATCCAAGGCCTCCGGCGCCGATCTCTTCCTCGATCCCGCCCGCGTCTACGGCACCTACCAGGAAATGGCCAAAGCCGAGGCCGCTCTCCCCGCCGACCAACGCATCGACTTCGTCTCGATCGTCACGCGCAACAACACCCACGCCGCCGTCGCCAAGACTTTCCTCGAAGCCGGCTTCCACGTCGTGTGCGATAAGCCCCTCTGCTTCACCCTCGCCGAAGGCCGCAAGCTCCGCGACGTCGTGAAAAAGTCCGGCAAGGTTTTCGCCCTCACCCACAACTACACCGGCTACCCCATGGTGAAAGAAGCCCGTGAGTGGGTCCGCAGCGGCAAACTCGGCAAGCTCATGAAGATCGTCGTCGAGTATCCGCAGGGCTACGCGATCACCGCCCTCGACGCCGGCACCATCAGCAAAATCGCCAATTGGCGCATGGACCCCAACGTCTCCGGCGTCTCCAACTGCATGGGCGACATCGGCACCCACGCCCACAACCTCGCCCGCTACATCACCGGCCTCGAAGTCGAAGAAATCTGCGCCGAACTCTCCACCTTTATCCCCGGTCGCCTCCTCGACGACGACGGCAACTGCCTCGTCCGCTTCAGCGGCGGCGTGAAAGGCATCCTCTTCGCCTCGCAAGTTTCCAGCGGCGAGGAAAACAACCTCAACATCCGCGTCTTCGGCACCAAGGGCTCGCTCCAGTGGTTCCAGGAAAACCCGAACGAGCTCATCTGGAAAAAAGCCGACGCCCCGAATCAAGTTTACCGCCGCGGCAACGGCTACGTCAGCGCCGCCGCCGCCGGGGCGACGCGCACGCCCTTCGCGCACCCCGAAGGTTTCATCGAAGCCTTCGCCAACGTCTACCGCAGCGCCGCCGTCGCCATCGCCGACTCCATCGAAGGCCGCAAAGCCCCGAAAGAAGGCTACGATTTCCCGACGATCACCGATGGCCTCGCCGGCATGGCCTTCATCGAAACCGCCGTAAAATCCGGCAAGCTCGGCGCCAAGTGGGTGAAGTTCCCGAAGCTCTGACCTCCGCCGCAGCGCGCTGCCCAAAGGTGGGCGGGCGCGTCCCGGCGCCCGCATGATCGTGGGTGCGCCGTATGCCCACACCGGCACAGAAACGTGCCGGCCCATCCGCTCCTCGTCAGGCAATTGCCCAAACAAAGTAGAGGTTCCTTCCCGCCGTAGCCGCGAGCGTGAGCGCGTGGATTTTTCATCGCTCCCAGCGTAGCCGCGAGCGCCAGAGCCTGCGTGAAAACCAACCGGACGTAGCGGAAAGCGTGAGCTTTTCGCTCAAACACGTTTTTCCGCTGTTTTCAGAGGTTCCCCGCTGGTTCCAGTGTATCTCCACTGGTTCCAGTGAATCCCCGCTTTTTCCAGTGGATCGCCGCCGATCACGGGAGCCCCAACGGGGCGAAAATAAGACAGCCCAGAGCAACGCCCTGGGAAAATATCCCCCAGATACCGCGAGCCCTGAAAGGGCGGCACCCTCGCCCGCAGGAAACCGCGAGCCCCCCCGATTTTCTGCGCCACCTACGCCCCTTCGCGCCCTCCTCTGCCACTCCCTTTTCGCGTCCCGTCTTCCGTGTATTCCGTGTGTTCCGTGGGCCATTCTCCGTTTTCGTGTCGTTCGTGTGTTTCGTGGGCACACCTCCGAAATTCGCCCGCCGCCACCGCACGTCACCCCACCCACGCCCACGCCAACCCCAGCGCCCCGCTCACGAGCACCACGGCCACCACGCCCACCTTTCCCCACTGCAGCGCGGCAAACGCCCCGAGCCCCACCACCACCGCAAACCAGTCCGTCCCGTCGATCACCCCCACCGCCCCGCCCGCTCCCGACGCGCCCGACGCGCCCATCGCGCCCAATCCGCCCACGCCGCCCGGCCGCACCACGTGCCACCCGAACCACACGGCGAGGTTGAGCACCACGCCCACCACCGCCGCCGTCACCGCCGAGAGCGCGCACGTGAGCCGCAGATTGTTGCGCAACCGCTCAATGTGCGGCGCCCCAAGGAAAATCCATAGGAAACACGGGAGAAACGTCACCCACGTCGTCATCGCCGCACCGAGCGTCGCCGCCGTGAGCGGCGCCATCCCGCCCGGTTGATTCCAACCGCCAAGAAACCCCACGAACTGCAGCACCATGATGAGTGGCCCCGGCGTAGTCTCGGCGAGCCCCAGCCCGTCGAGCATCTGCGGCGCCGTGAGCCAGCCATAGTGTTCCACCGCCTGCTGCCCCACGTAGGGGAGCACCGCATACGCCCCGCCGAAAGTCACCATCGCCGCCTTGCTGAAAAAAATTCCCTCCTGCGCCAGCGTGCCCGTCCAGCCCTGCCACGCGCCCACCGCTACGACCGGCGCCCACCACAGCACACCGCATACGCCCGCCACCTTACACGCCCGTCCCCACGAGGGCCGCGTGTGCTCGCCCGCCGCGTCCGCATCGTCGATCACCGCACGCACGCGGTGGGCGCCCGCCGACGCGCCGTGGCCTTTCACCACGTTGAAAAACTTCTCCCACCGCATTCCGCCGAAAAACCCCATAAACGCCGCGCCCAATACAATGGCGGGAAATGGCACCGCGAAGAAAAAAATCCCCACAAACGCGGACGCCGCCAGACCCCACATCACGGGATTCTTCAACGATTTTTTTCCGATCCGCAGCACCGCCGCGACCACGACCGCGAGCACGGCGGCCTTCAGCCCGTGAAACACCGCCGCGATCCAGCCCACGGTCCCATAAGCGACGTAAACATAGCTCAGTCCCCACAATATAAACGCCGACGGCAGCACAAAGAGCGCACCCGCCGCGATCCCCCCCCGCGTCCGGTGCAAGAGCCACCCGCAATACGTCGCCAGCTGCTGTGCCTCCGGCCCCGGCAGGAGCATGCAGTAATTCAGCGCGTGCAAAAACCGCTCCTCCCCGATCCACCGCTTCTTCTCCACCAACTCGCGGTGCATGATCGCGATCTGCCCCGCTGGTCCGCCGAAGCTGATGAATCCCAGCTTCAGCCAGAATCGCAGCGCTTCGCGAAACGTCGGCCGCGCGGGTGCCGCCTGATCGCTCATCGCATTCGTGGAGGGCGGTCCGTTCATTTGGCCAGCGCCAGATAGAGCGCTTCAAAACACTCGCCGCCGCGATGCAGAATCTCCTCGTCGCTCACGTTCGCTTTCGCCCAGCCCCGCAACACGAGATCCAACCCGCGTCCCTCCATTCGCCCAAATTTCTCGTCGCCCAAATCGACGTCATGCACGATCTCTGCGATCCGCCTGACCGTCGCATCGTCCACGCCGAACCGCTTCACCAGCGTCTCAAACGTGCAGTCCTCCCCATGGTGCGAAAACTCCGCTCCCGCCATGTCGAAGGGCAACGCCTCCGGGTGCCGCGCCGGATCGGTGGCAAACACGAATTTCGCCATCGGATCGATGAACTTGCGAATGAGCCACGCCGAGCCGACACGGTCGATATGCGGCCGGGGCCGCGTCAGCCATGCGCGGCCCGCATATTTCTTCGCCTGCAAAACCAGTCCCGCCTTCTTGGGTTTTCCGTCACGCCCGGCCGCCCGCGCCAGCAGCATCTCCACATCCTGCGCACGCGGACATTCAAAGAAGTCCACCCGGCGAATCTCCTCGAACTGCTGCGCACAACGTTCGAGTTCCGCGCAGTCCGCGGCGGTTGGCTTTTTCTTCGCCGCCAACCGGCTCAACCCCGTCCGCAGCACCTCGTAGTCGGCCGCCCTCGCCTCATTGAATTGCCGCATCAGCTCCTCCGGGCGCACTCCCTCGATTTCGCTGACACGCAGCAGCGTCGCCTCGCCGCCCGCCTCGCGCACCTGCTGCGCCAGCCACTGAAACCGTTCGTCATGCTCCGCCGTGTCCGGCAGCAGCGAAGCCGAAGTCTTGAAGGCGAGCGCGCCGCTTTTCTTGAGCTGCCGCCACAAGCTCACCCGTGCACCGCCGCTCTTGCCCGGCAGTCCGTAGAGCAGGAGCAGCCACTTTTCAGGTATCGTCATACGCGCATGACGACGGTTTGTAATATGTTTTACAACTTGAAATTTCTATCTCAGCGACCAAACCTCCGCACCATGAACCGTCTTTTTCCCCGCCTGTTCGCCGCGTTTGCCCTGCTCGCGCTCGCCCTCCCCGCCTCCGCCGCGCTCGACCAAGCCCTCATCGCCAAACTCACCGGCCTCACCGGCACGTGGAATGAAGCCGAGGGGGTTTACAAAGTCACCGCGCCCCGCACCGATCTTTCCGTCACCGTGGACGAGTGGAAAATGCCGCCCTTCATGGGCCTCACCTCGTGGGCCTCGTTCATGGCCGGCGGCAAACAGGAAGTCATGGTCATGGGCGACCTCGTGCTCTTCGAGGACGAGGTCAACCCCGTCATGAGCGCCGCGTTCGCGGGTGGCCTCGAAGTCACCGCCCTGCACAACCACTTTCTCCACGATCAGCCGAAAGTATATTTCATGCACATCGGCGGCGAGGGCACCGCCGAAAAACTTGCCACCGGCGTCCGCCGCGCCCTCGACCAAGTAAAGGCCATCCGCGCCGCCGCGCCCACCCCCGCCAAATCTTTCGGCGGCGGCATCCCCTCCCCCAGCGCCATCACCGGGAAAACCATCGACGCTCTTCTCGGCACCAAGGGCCAGGCCAACAACGGCATGTTCAAAGTCGTCATCGGCCGCACGGCCACGATGGCATGCGGTTGCACGATCGGAAAGGAAATGGGCCTCAACACGTGGGCTGCGTTTGCCGGCACCGATGCCAACGCGGTCGTCGACGGTGACTTCGCCGTCCTCGAAAACGAACTCCAACCCGTCCTGAAATCCCTCCGCACCGCCGGCCTCAACATCGTGGCCATTCACCACCACATGACCCACGAGACGCCCCGCTACCTGTTTCTCCACTACTGGGGCCGCGGCTCCGTCGCCGACCTCACCCGCGCTCTCAAGGCGACGCTCGATGTGCAACGAGCCGTGAAATGAAACGCCACCTCGCGGCCTCCTTCGCGATGGCCGCACTGCTCACCGATGCTGCGGCGGCGCAGACCGTCAACTTCGACGACGCCAAACCCCGCGCAGCCCCCGCCGGCTGGATGGCGACCAAGACCGACAACGTCACGCTGTTCGACGATTTCAGCCACGACGGAAAATGAGACGCCCGCCCCCACGTCGGCCGCACCCTCCGCCCCCGCGCTTGTAGTCCCGCCTTCAGGCGGCCCCTTCCTCCGCGCCGCTTCCACGCGATCTCGAGCTCAAGCTTCCGATCGCCCATCTCCGCAGTCCTTCTCCACGAGCTCCGTGTGCATGATCGCGATCTGCCCCGTCGGCCCCCCGAAACTGATCCAACCCAACTTCGCCCAAAACCGCGCCGCCTCCCCAAAACTCGGCCGCCCCTCTCCCCCGTGGCACGGGTCTCCCGACCCGTGATTCCGTCCCCCTCCGGCGTTGCCAAATTTTTCCACGCCGCGACTCCACTCCGCCCCTTCTCACCTTACAACTTGGAATCCCCGCCACCCCCCGCACATTCCTACTCCACGTCCGACTCTCGCTTCTACTCCCGCTCCCCCACGCTCCTCTTCTCTCCTTCTCCCACTCTCCGAGTCTCCCCCTCTCTCCTTCTTCCGCCCTCCCTCTTCCGCCCTCCGCCCCCCGCTCACCCGCACCGCGCCCATGACCTCCGTCCTCCTCGAGCTCACGATCATTTTCGCCCTCCTGCTCGCCAACGGCGTCTTCTCGATGGCCGAGATCGCCATCGTCTCCTCGCGCAAAGCCAAACTCCGCTCCCTCGCCGACGCCGGCGACACCCGCGCGCGCCTCGCCCTCTCCCTCGCCGAATCGCCCAACACCTTCCTCGCCACCGTGCAGGTCGGCATCACCCTCGTCGGCGTCCTCGCCGCCGCGTTCAGCGGCGCCTCCCTCTCCGAAAAATTCGCCGTCGTCCTGCGCGATTTTCCCGCCATCGCGCCCTACGCCGACAAACTCGCCTTCGGCCTCGTCGTTGTCGTCCTTACCTATTTCACGCTCGTCATCGGCGAACTCCTCCCGAAACGCATCGGTCTCGGCAACCCCGAGGGCGTCGCCCGCCTCCTCGCCGGTCCGATGCACTTCCTCTCCCGCCTCGGCGCCCCGGTCGTCACACTCCTCGGCCGCTCCACCGATCTTCTCCTCGCCCTTTTCCGCATCAAGCCCGAGCCCGAGGTCAAAGTCTCCGAAGAAGAAGTCCGCCTCCTCGTCCGCGAAGGCACCCGCGCCGGCATTTTCCACCCGCAGGAGCCCGCCATGATTGAGAGCGTCATGGCCTTCGACCGCGTCGCCATTCGCGACCTCATGACCCCCCGCGCGAAGATCATCTGGATCAACGTCACCGATTCCCACGAGATCATCTGGCATCGCATCGTCGTCAGCGCCCACTCCACCTTCCCCGTCTACGAAGGCACCCGCGACCGCATCCTGGGCCTCGTCACCGTCAAAGCCATCTACGCCAACCTCGCCGCCGGCGCCGCCGTCAACGTCCGCGATCTCACCACCCCCGCGCTCATCGTCCCCGCCTCCCTCTCCGCCGCCGCCCTCCTCGAACGCTTCAAGCAAACCGGCAAACACGTCGCCCTCGTCACCGACGAATTCGGCACCACCTGCGGCCTCATTTCGCTCCACGACATCATGGAAGCCATCGTCGGCGAACTCCCCTCCCTCGGCGACCGCCTCAAACCCAAAGCCGTCCGCCGCGACGACGGCCGCTGGCTCGTCGACGGCCTGCTCGAAGCCGCCGAGTTCGAACGCATCGTCACCGATTTTCCCCTACACACCGGCGCCGCCCGCGACTACGAGACCTTCGCCGGCTTCATCGTGAAACACCTCGGCCGCGTCCCCGCCGAAGGCGAATCCTTCCGCCACGCCGGCTACCACGTCGAAATCATCGACCTCGACGGCCAACGCGTCGACAAAGTCATCCTCCTCCCCGTCAAAGACCTCCCCGCCGCCCCCCGGTAGGGACGCGGCTCCGAGCCATCCGCCACCGTGCCCGGCCACCCCGGCGCAATTTTTTCCGCCGCCGTCCGCGCGCCCTCCGCCGAAGCCAGGCTCCTGCGTTTGCCTGGCCATGCTGGAGACGCGACGCCCCCGTCGCGCTGCTCTGATCGACCACGGACCTCGCATTTCCTAAAAAAGATCACCGCCAATCAGGGAGCCCCAAAGGGGCGAAAATATTACAGCCCGGGGCCGCCGCCCCGGGAAAAACAGTCACCAAAAATCCCGAGCCCTGAAAGGGCGGCACCCTCGCCCGCTGGAAAACACAAAGAGCCTCTATGGTTTGCCTCACTAGCTGGGGACGCGACGCCCCGTCGCGTTTTCCCACCTCCATCACATTTTTTTGGAGAAATTCTTTTGTGACACAGCCCACCGACTTCCGAACCGAACCCACGCAGCCAAATACCTCAACTGCTCTGTGGTCTCTGTGACTCCTCCGTGCCCTCTGTGACTCATGCCTTGGTCGTTCGTGTGTGCATTGTGCGGGTTATTTACTCCGCTCCCTCTTCGCCACACCGCTCCCACCGCGCCCGGTCCCGCCGCGCCCCCCCACCCCGCCCCCGAAAAAATCCAAAGCTGGCCAGTCTCCAGCTTCTCCCTACGCTTTCGCCCGCACTTCATGTCCACCTTCCTCGGCATCGCCTTCGAGACCTTCGTCGTTCTCGCCCTCGTCGCCGCCAATGGATTTTTCGTCGCCGCCGAATTCGCTCTCGTCAAGGTCCGCGCCAGCCAGCTCCGCCCCCTCGCGAAGACCGGCGGTTGGCGCATCAAATTCGCCCTCATGGCGCTCGACCGCCTCGACGCCGCGCTCTCCGCCACTCAGCTCGGCATCACCCTCGCCAGCCTTGGCCTCGGTTGGGTCGGCGAACCCTTCGTCGCCCACCGCATCACGCCGCTCCTCGCACGCTGGGGCATCACCGATCCCACCACCGTCCACTCGATCGCCTTCGTCGTCGCCTTCGTCTCGATCACTTTTCTCCACATCGTCTTTGGCGAACAAGGCCCCAAGATGCTCGCGATCCAACGCGCCAAGCCCGTCACCCTCTGGACCGCCGCGCCGTTGATGATCTTCTATTTCGCGTTCTACCCCCTCATCTGGCTCCTCAACGAATCCGCCAACCGCCTCCTCCGCTGGATCGGCCTCGGCCCCACCTCCGAGGGCGAGCACTCCTTCAGCGCCGAGGAACTCGAATACGTTTTCAGCCAAGCCCGCCACGTCCACCCCGGCGACGCGCTCATAAATAAACTCATGGTGCAGTCCCTCCGCGTCCGCGAGACGACCGCCCAGCAGATCCTCCTTCCCCGCGACCAAGTCGTCGCCCTCTGGCTCGACAAATCCAACACCGACAACCTCCGCATCGCCCAGACCAACGGCCACAGCCGCTTCCCCGTTTGCGCCGGCACCATCGACGATATCCGCGGCCTCCTCCTCGTCCGCGAATGGCTCTGGCAACTCCAAGCCCTCGGCCCCGACGCCTCCTTCGAACCCCTCGTCCGCCCCATCGTGAAATTCGAGCTCACCACCAAGCTCCCCATCATGATGGAAAAATTCCGCTCCGGCCGCAGCCACCTCGCCGTCGTCCTCGACGCCGACCAACGCCTCGCCGGCATCGTCACCTTCGAAGACGTGCTCGAAGAAATCGTCGGCGATATCCGCGACGAATTCGATCTCGGCTCCGGTCCCATCTACGACCGCACCACCTTCTCCATCGTCGTCGCCGGCTCCTTCACCATGCGCGAACTCCAGGCCGAGACCGGCTGGTCCTTCGAGTGGCTCCCCCGCGAAACCGTCGCCGCCTGGATCACGCGCCACCTCGGCCGCCCTCCGCGCCGCGACGAAGCCTTCATCTTCGGCGAATACCGCCTCACCCCCACCGAAGTCACCGCCGACCGCATCCGCCGCATCCGCGTCGAACGCATCGAAGACGTCCCCACCCTCTGATTCCCCCCTCGTTCTCGTTCCTCGTTATCCTTCTCTTTCGTCAGCCCTCAATCTCCCCAGCCCCCCACCCGCCATGTCCTCCCACCGCCTCCGTCTCCCCCTCTCTCCGTCCCTCCTTCTCTCCCTCTTCATATTCTCCGCCGCGCTCGCTCCCGCCGCTCCCCGCCTCGTCGAAACCGTCGCCGCCGCCCCCGCCGGCTCCGGCCAGATCGTCATCCCCTACACCAAATACGTCCTCGCCAACGGCCTCACCCTCGTCGTTCACGAAGACCGCAGCGACCCCGTCGTCCACGTCGATGTCACCTACCACGTCGGCTCGGCCCGCGAGGAAATCGGCAAGTCCGGTTTCGCTCACTTCTTTGAACACATGATGTTCCAGGGCAGCGACCACGTCGGCGACGACCAACATTTCAAAATCGTCACCGCCGCCGGCGGCACGCTCAACGGCTCCACCAATCGCGACCGCACCAACTACTACCAAACCGTTCCCGCCAATCAGCTCGAGAAGATGCTCTGGCTCGAAGCCGACCGCATGGGCTTCCTCCTCGACGCCGTCACCCAAAAGAAATTCGAAGTCCAACGCGGCACCGTCAAAAACGAGCGCGGCCAAAACTACGACAACCGCCCCTACGGCCTCGCCCGCGAGATCACCGCCAAGACCCTCTACCCCTACGGCCACCCGTATTCGTGGCTCACCATCGGCTACGTCGAAGACCTCAACCGCGTCACCGTCGACGACCTGAAAAACTTTTTCCTCCGCTGGTATGGACCCAACAACGCCACCCTCACCATCGGTGGCGATGTCGACACCGCCGCCGTCGTCGCGCTCGTCGAAAAATACTTCGGCCCCATCCCCCGCGGCCCCGCCGTCACGCCGACAAAACTCCCCGCGCCCGTCCTCGATCGCGACCGCCACGTCACCCTCGTCGACAACTACGCCCGCCTGCCCCAGCTCTCGATCACGTTCCCCTCCGTCCCCGAAAATCACCCCGACGAAGTCGCCCTCGACTGCCTCGCGCAGATTCTCGGCCAGGGCAAAAACTCCATCCTCTACCAGCAGCTCACCAAGACCCAGCGCGCCCTCAGCGCCTCCGCGTTCAACAGCTCCAGCGAACTCGCCGGCGAATTCATCTTCGGCATCACCCCCGCTCCCGGCACCTCGCTCGCCGCCACCAAAAAACTCGTCAACGAAGCCCTCGCCACGTTCGACACCCGCGGCGTGACCGACGACGACATCGCCAAATTCACCGGCTCCATCGAAGCCCAGCTCATCAACGGCCTCCAAAGCGTCTCCGGCAAAGTCCGGTCCCTCGCCGCTTGGCAGACCTACACCGGCACGCCCAACCGCATCGGCGTCGAGCTCCGCCGCTACACCTCCGTCACCAAGGCCGATGTTCGCCGCGTCTACGAAAAATATCTCAAGGGTAAACCCGCTGTCGTCCTCAGCATCGTCCTCAAATCCGCCCCCGAAAACATCGTCGCCCCCGCCGACTACACGCCCGATTCCTCTGCGTATCACGCTCCCGACTACGGCTACGCCGGCCTGAAATACACCAAACCCACCGACACCTTCGACCGCAGCAAACTCCCCGGCAACGGCCCCAACCCCGTCGTCAAAGTCCCGCCCTTCTGGCGCACCAAACTCCCCTCCGGCGTCGACATCATCGGCGCCGACTCGCGCGAACTCCCCACCGTCGCCCTCACGCTTTCCATCCCCGGCGGCCAACTCGGCCTCGCCGACACCCCCGCCAAAGCCGGCCTCGCGCAGCTCTACGCCGCGATGATGAACGAGGACACGCAGGACCACACCGCCGAGCAGATGCAGCAGCTCCTCCAAACTCTTGGCAGCTCTGTCTTCGTCGCCGCCGATTTCGACGACATCAACTTCAGCGTCCAAACCCTCACGAAGAATTTGGACAAAACGCTCCCCCTCCTCGAAGAGCGTCTCCTTCGCCCGAAATTCACCGCCGCCGCCTTCGAGCGCCTCAAGCGTCAAACCCTCGAAAGCTTCAAAGCCCGCAAAGCCCAGCCCGCCCTCGTCGCCACCGAGGTCTTCGCCAAAATCAACCACGGCCCCGCCAGCGTCCTCGGCGTCAACCCCAACGGCACTGAAGAAACCGTCCGCGCCCTCACCCTCGCCGACATCGAGGACTACCACGCCCGCTTCCTCACCGCGCGCGGCGCGAAGCTCGTTGTCGTGGGCGACATCACGCAGGCCGACATCACCGGCCGCCTCGGCTTCCTCGCCAAACTCCCCGCCCGCGACGTGAAGCTCCCCGCCGTCCCCGCGGCGCCCGCCGTCGCCAAAACCCGCGTCTATGTCGTCGACGTTCCCAAGGCCGCCCAAACCGAATTCCGCGTCGGCTACGTCACCGGCCTCAAATACGACGTCACCGGCGAGTTCTACCGCGCCGGCCTGATGAACTACATCCTCGGCGGGGCCTTCAGCAGCCGCCTCAACCTTAATCTCCGCGAAGACAAAGCCTGGACCTACGGCGCCCGCTCCGGCTTCACCGCCAGCAAATACTCCGGCTCCTTCACCTTCAGCTCCGGTATACGCGCCGATGCTACCGGCGGCGCCCTCACCGAAATCCTGAAAGAGCTCACCACCTACGCCAAGTCCGGCATCACCGCCGATGAACTCGCCTTCACCCAGAGCGCCCTCGGTCAACGCGACGCTCTCCTCTACGAAACGCCCCTGCAAAAAGCCGGCTTCATCCGCCGCATCATGGACTACGATCTCCCCGCCGACTTCGTGGACACTCAGAACAAAATTCTCGCGACGATGCCGAAATCCGAGATCGACCGCCTCGCCGCAAAGTGGGTCAAAACCGACGCCGTGAACATCCTTCTCGTCGGCGACAAAACCAAAATCCTCCCCGCCATCGCCCACTTCGGCTACGAGATCACCGAGCTCACCCCCGACGGCACCCCGGTCGTCCCGCAGTAAATCACCTGCCTCCCGGAGGGGCGGTTTTCCAACCGCCCATTTCAGCCACCCTCCGCGCCCGCCGCCCGACCGTCGCTCGCCCTTTTTCCGGCGACCACAGTCCGCGGATACACCAGGAAACAAAGCCAATCCGGCTCGTTCCTGCGTGGCACGGGCGTCCCGCCCGTGAACGAGTGGGCATCCTGCCCGCTCGTCTCCGAACCCACCGCCGGGGACGCCCAGGCCACCTCGACCTCGCCCCTCGACTCCCGTCCCCACTCCGGCCACCCCGACTCGGCCCTTGACGCGGACACCTGTCCTCGCAAACGTCCTTTTCTTCCTTAGCGCCCTGTGTTCCCCACCCGCCCGGTCGAACTCATTCCGCTCTCAGCCGTCACCGCCCTCGCTTCCCGCCATGAACAAACCCCGCCTGCTCGCCCTGCCGTTCCTGTTCCTCGCCCTCGGCTTCACCTCCGCGCTCTTCGCCGCCGCACGCCCCGCCGTCTTCAACGTCCTCGATTACGGCGCCGTCCCCGACGGCAAGACCAAGAACACCGCCGCCATCGCCAAGGCCATCGCTGCCTGCGCCGAAGTCGGCGGCGGCACGATCCTCTTTCCCGCCGGCAAATACCTCACCGGCTCCGTCATGCCCGAGAGCAATCAGACGCTCCACTTCGAAGCCGGCTCCGAACTTCTCTACAGCGGCGATCCCGCCGATTCCCCCATCGTCGCCTCGCGCTGGGAATGCACCAACGTCTTCACCCACGCCTCGCTCATCTACGCCGACGGCAAACACAACATCGCCATCACCGGCCGCGGCACGCTCAACGGCCAGGGCTGGAACTGGTGGTGGCGCTCCAACTCCCGCGGCCGCAAATCCCCTCCCGGTGAAGACGCCGCCGCCAACCAAGTCGCTTGGCGCGCGATCTATCAGCGCATCGAAGCCGGCGAGAAACTCACCGCCGCCGATTTCACGCAGGCCGCCAAATTCCTCCGCCCCTCCCTCGTCGGTCTCTACAATTGCAAAAACGTCCTCGTCGCCGACGTCACCCTTTTCAAATCCCCCATGTGGATGCTCCACCCCGTCTACTGCGACGACGTCGTCGTGCGCGGCGTCCGCTTCGTCTCCGCCGATCCCGAGGGCCAACCCTCCCCCGAGGGCGAAGGCCCCAACGGCGACGGCATCGACATCGACTCCTCCCGCAACGTCCGCATCTCCGACTGTTTCTTCAACACGAGCGACGACTGCATCGTGATCAAATCCGGCCGTGACAACGACGGCCTCCGCACCAACCGCCCCACCGAGTTCGTTACCATCACCAACTGCGTAATGTATCAGGGTCACGGCGCCGTTGTCATCGGCAGCGAGACCTCCGGCGGCATCCGCAATATCACCGCCAGTAACTGCGTCTCCGTCGGCACCGATTGCGGCATCCGCATCAAATCCATGCGCGGTCGCGGCGGCGTCCTCGAAAATTTCCGCTTCGACAACTGGGTCATCGAAGACGCCAAAAAACAGGCCTTCGAAATCAACACCCGCTACAACCCCGCCCCCGAAGCCCCCTTCGGCAAGACCACCCCGATCTTCAAAAACTTCTCCTACTCCAACATCACGATAAAAAACGCCGCCCAGATCGCCAAGATCGTCGGCCTCCCCGAGAAAGCCATCGAGGAACTCCGCTTCACCGACATCAACGCCACCGGCAAAATTGGCTTCATCGTCGACCAAGCCACCGACGTCGAACTCCACCACGTCCGCATCGCCGCCACCTCCGGCAGCCCGATCTTCGTCGAAAATTCCTCCAACCTCGTCCTCGACGACGTCTCCCCGCGCGCGGCCAAACCCACGACGCCCGCCATCGCCGTCACCAACTCCACTGATCTCGTAGTCCGCAATTCCCGCGCCGCCGCCGGCACCGGCTCCTTCCTTTTGCTCGCCGGCGCGAAGACCGCGGGCATCGCCATCAGCGCCAGCGACCTCTCCCGCGCCGCCCAAGACGTCGAGCTCGGCAAAGACGCCCCCGCCAGCGCCGTTTCGAAAAAATAGAGTCTTGGCCCCCGCGTCCGCCTGACGGTCAACCTCTCGCGCCTTTTGCTTCCTCGCGGACAGGTGTCTTCCTGCATCCCTCCCCCCTTTCCCCCCTCACCCTGTGCACGCTCCCCTCGGCTTGGCCGTGCGTGCCCCGATCACTCGTCCGCAACTAAACCCAAACCAAAACCCATGCACCTCACCCAACACCTCCGAACCCTCGGCCGCGCCTGCCTCGCGCTCGCCGGCCTCTTCCTCGCCCAACGCGCGATCGCTCAGTCTGCTCCCTCCGGCACCATCGAAGGCCGCGTGCTCAACTCCGCCACCGGCGCCTATCTCCGCAATGCGGAAGTCCGCATATCCGGCACCGACTTGGTGACCACGACCGCTCCCGACGGGCGCTATCTCTTCACTCAGGTGCCGGCCGGCTCCCGGACCGTCGCCGTGTCCTACCCGGGCTTGGACAAGCTTGAGCAGTCGGTGAACGTATCTGCCGGCGCCGCCGCGAAGCTCGATTTCAACCTCACCACCGGCCAATACGGCGAAGTCCTCCAGCTCACCGCCTTCGTCGTCGGCAGCACCCGCGAGGGCAGCGCCCGGGCCATCGTCGATCAGAAGCAGGCTCTCAACATCACCAACACTATCGCGGCCGACGCCTTCGGCGCTGTCTCGGAAGACAACGTCGGCGAATTCCTCAAATACATGCCCGGCCTCACCATCGACTACGTCGAAAATGACGCCCGCACCGTGCGCGTGCGCGGCATGTCTTCGAAATACGCCAGCGTGATGATCGACGGCAATCCCGTCGCCGCCGCCGACGTCGGCATCGGCACGGGCCGCGACTTCCAGTTCGAGCAAGTCTCGCTCTCGACGGTCGACACCATCGAACTCAGCAAGACGCCGATGGCCGATCAGCCCGCCAACAGCCTCGCCGGTTCGATCAATGTGAAGAGCAAGAGCGCCCTCAACCAAAAGGGCCGCCGCATCAACTATAACGCCAACCTCACGTTCAACGAGTATGCCTTCCAGCTCGGCAAGACCATGGGCTGGGACAACCAAGAGCGCTACAAGGCGCTGCCCGGCGGCTCGTTCGAGTTTTCCGATACGCTGATGAACGGTCGCCTCGGCGTCGTCGTCAGCGCCAACCACACCGGCACCTACGTCGAACAAAAGATCATCGCCGCACTCGGCCGCACCTTCAACGCCTCGGCCGCCGACAACGCCACCGAGATCCCCCGCATCAGCTCGGTGAACTGGCAGGACGGCCTCAAGCCGACGTTCCGCGACGCACTGCTGGTGAACCTCGATTTCAAAGCCACGACGGATCTCATCCTGTCGCTCCGCACGAGTTACAATTTCTACAACGCACCGTTCCATAACCGCAATTGGACCTTCGCCGCCGCCACGACCGCCGCGAGCCAGCCCGATGCGCCGAGCGCCACCTCGATGCGCACGATCGCGACCAGCGCCACGGACACCACCAACACCGTCACCTCGGCCGGCACCAACTTCCGCAAGTATGGCGCCACCTTCCTGATCAATCCCGCGGCAAACTGGAAGCTGACCCCGACCACCACGCTCGACGTTTCGAGCGCCTACTCCCGCTCCTACCAGTGGTATGACTCCGACGCCGAGGGCTACTTCAACGTCGTGAGCGCGCGCATGCGCGGCGTGAGCTGGGGCTACACCAGCGACCGCAACGAGCCCAACCTCCAACTGAAACAAATCGCCAACCGCCTCGACGGCACAACGGACACGCGCAGCTTCTTCGACCTCGCGAACTACACCGATGCCGCCACGGTCACCCTCGCCCAGCGCGACTCCAAGGACCAGACCTTCAACGTTCGCGCCGACGCCACCATCAAGCTGCCGCAACTGCACGCGCCGTCCGTGCTCAAGTTCGGCGGCACCTCCAGCCTCCTCATCAAGGACATCGATACCTGGACGAAGAACTGGACGATGAACGTCGATCCCACCCGCCCCGGCTTCCTCAATCTCGCGAACTACAACGACCCCTACCATCCCTCCTTCAACAAAGGCGAGACCCTCACCGACGTCCGCGGCGCCACCGGCTCCGCCGCCGCGACCGACAAGTGGCGCCTCTACGAACTGTTCGCCAAAGGCAACGTCGACCCGCTGTTCGGGCCACAAGCCACCGCTGCCAATGCCACCACGCCGTTCTTCCTTACCACCGCCCAAGCCGCCGCCAACTTGCGCAATCAGCTCCAGAGCATGTTCGATTTCAAGGAGACGATCCAATCGGCCTACGTCATGGCGAATTCCAAGGTCACGAGCAAAGTCCAGGTCGTTGGTGGCCTGCGCTTCGAGAGCACCGACAGTCAGGGCAAGGCGTTCGACGACATCGGCAACGTGAAGGCGTCCGCCCAGTCGCGCACCACCGACACAAACAACTTCGACTACATCTACGCCCGCTACGGCTCCCGTCGCACGAAGACCCAAAGTTACAACGACCTCTTCCCGTCCGCCCAAGTGCGCTATTCACCCACCAACAGTCTCGTCGTGCGCGGTGCCTTCTACCGCTCGGTCCTCCGTCCTGACCCGCAGAACCTCTCACGCAGCCTCACCGTGAGCGACAACGAACTCTCCTTCGCCACCGCCAATCCCGACCTGCAGCCCGAGTATTCCAGCAATTTCGATACCCGTGTGGAATACTACTTCGAACCGGTCGGCGTCCTGTCAGCCGGCTTCTTCTACAAAGAGATTAAGGACGCGCAGATCTCCTCCACGACGAACTTCACCGCGGGCGACGTTCCGCAGGACATCCTCGATCTCGGCTACACCGAGGCCGGCCTGCTCGCGAGTGGCGCTCAGTTCACGCGCGTGACCAACGGCGGCGCAGCCATCGTGCGCGGCTTCGAGCTCGAATACTCGCAGCAACTGTCCTTCCTGCCCGGCGTCCTCCGCGGCCTCGGCGTGTTCGCCAACTACACGCGCACGACCACCTCCAATCCCGGCCTCTTCACGGGCGGCAGCGGCGTGCCGAAGGATTCCGCCAACGCCGGCGTGAACTACACCCTCAAGGCCTTCTCCGGCGGCGTGAAGTTCAACTGGGTCGGCGAGCGCATCCTCACAGTCCCCGGCGCCAACGGCATCGGCAACTACGAGCGCGAGCGCCTGCAGATCGACGTCAATGCCGCCTACAAGCTGCATCGCCGCGCGACGCTGTATGTGAACATCGCCAATCTCACCGCCGCTCCGTCCTACCGCTACAACAACAACGTGGCCTTCATGAACCGCCACGGCGCCTTCGGAGCGAAATACACCTTCGGCGTGAAAGGCTCGTTCTAAACCTCCGCCCTCGCGTCCGTTCCTCCCTCGCCCCGCGAAGCTCCAGCTTCGCGGGTTTTCTTTTTATTAATCCCACTCATTACTCCGCCGGCATTCGTCTGCCGCCGTTTTTATCCGTGTGCATCCGTGTCCATCCGTGGTTAACCACCTTCATTCTTCTCCCATGAAATTCCCCCTCCTCGCCCGCCCTGCGCTCTTCGCCGCTCTTGGCCTGCTCGCCACCCTCAACGTCGCCCCCGCCTTCGCCGCCGACCGCCTCTCCGTCACCGTCACCCACGACCTCGCGATCGCCCGCCCGTCCGAGACGATCACTCTCCCGTGGAGCAAAATCTCCGAGTCCCTCCCCGGCGCACTCCTCCAGCGTCTCGCAGTCAAAAACGCCGCCGGCGCCGTGCTCGCCTACCAAGTCACCAACATCGCCCCGCAGTCCAAAGACCCCACCGGCAAGGGCATCGCTTACGGCGAACTCATCTTCCAACACGACTTCGCCGCCGGCGAAAAATCCGCGACGTTCACCATCGAAAAAATCGGCACCGTCGCGCCCGTTTTCCCGACCAAGGCCTTCGCGCGCTACGTCCCCGAACGCCTCGACGACTTCGCCTGGGAAAACGACAAGATCGCCCACCGCACCTACGGCCCCGCCCTCGCCGCGCCCGCCACCCCCGGCGTCACCAAAGAGGTCCTCATCACCTCCGGCCTCGATATCTGGTGCAAACGCGTGAGCTACCCCATCGTCGACCGCTGGTATAACAAGGGCCACGACCACTATCACAAAGACGAAGGCGAAGGCATGGACATGTATCAGGTCGGCCCCTCCCGCGGCTGCGGAGGCACCGGCATCTGGGACGGCCAGAAACTCGCCGTCAGCCAAAACTACACGACCTGGAAAGTCATCGCCAACGGCCCCGTTCGCACCGTCTTCGAGCTCACCTACGCCCCGTGGCAAGCCCAGGGCGTCACCGTCGCCGAGACCAAACGCTTCACCGTCGATGCCGGCCACAACCTCGACCAAATCGAGAGCACCTTCACCGTCACCGCCGGCTCCGCCTCCGCTCTCACCGTCGCCATCGGCCTCAACAAAACGCCCGGCGACAAAAACCAAGACGCCAAAGTCGAACTCACGCCGACCGCCGCCCAAGGTTCACTCGCCCAGTGGATCGTCCAAAAAACCAACGATCAACTCGGCACCGCCGTGATCGTCCCCGCCGCCTCGTTTAAAGGCTTCGCCTCCGATGATCGCAACGACCTCGTCCTCGCCACTGCCACCCCCGGCCAGCCGCTCCGCTACTACGCCGGCGCCGGCTGGAGTCGCGCCGGTGAATTCACCACGAAAGAAAAATGGCACGCCTACATCGCCGCCGAATCCGCCCGCGTCGCCTCGCCCATCAAAGTCACCCTCGCCGCAAAGTAACGCCGCCTTCGAGCCCGCCTGGTTTGTCATTCTGAGCGCAGCGAAGAATCCACTTCGATCCCCCTTCGCTCCCGCCCTCGCCGCACCACTCCCACACTCAACTTCGCGTCTGCCTTCTTTCCTCCGCGTTCATCCGTGTGATCCGTGGTTGAAATTCTTCACCTCTCATTTTCTCAGTCTCTCCTCCGTCCATGAAACTCCACTACTTTCCCACGCCCGAAGCAACGAACACGCTCTCTACCGATGAGCTCCGCAATCGCTTCCTCATCTCCGGCCTCTTCCAACCCGGCGCCGTCATCGCCCACTACACCGACCTCGACCGCATGATCGTCGGCGCCGCCGTCCCCACGTCCGCGCCCCTCGGTCTCCCGTCCGATAAAGAACTCGGCACCTCCTACTTCCTCGAGCGCCGCGAAATCGGCATCCTCAACGTCGGCAGCGGCCCCGGCACTGTCCGCGTCGGCGGCACCGCCTACACCCTCGCCACCCTCGACTGCCTCTACATCGGCCTCGGCGAAAAAGACGTCACCTTCGAAAACGATCCCACCGGCCAAGCCCAATTCTACTTCATCAGCACCCCCGCCCACGCCAAACACCCGACCACCCTCGCGCGCCGCGCCGATGTCTCCGCCGCCCCCATCGGCGATGTCACCAAAGCCAACCGCCGCACCATCCTGAAGTATATCCACCCGGACGGCATCAAGAGCTGCCAACTCGTCCTCGGCTTCACCGAATTCGAACCCGGCAGTATCTGGAACACGATGCCCCCGCACACCCACAGCCGCCGCACGGAAATTTATCTCTACTTCGACCTCGGCGAAAACATTGCAATGCACTTCATGGGCGAGCCCCACGCCACGCGCCACCTCGTCGTCCGCGACCGCGAAGCGATTCTCTCGCCCGCGTGGTCGATCCACTGCGGCGTCGGCACCGGCGCCTACCGCTTCGTCTGGGCCATGGGCGGCGACAACCAAGTCTTCTCCGACATGGACCCCGCCCCCATCGCCACCCTCCGCTGATCCAAGTGGCGCGCGTTGACCCCAACGCGCTTACTTCCGGCACGGGCATTTCCGCCCGTGCCTTTTTTCTGCCGCCCTCCGCCCATTCGTGTATTTCGTGTGTTTCGTGGGCCCCTTCTCCGCCACCCGCTCCGTCCTCCTCTGCGCCGCACTCCTCGTCGTCGCGATCTGCGCCGCATGGAGCAACAGCTTCAACGTCCCGTTCGTCCTCGATGACCTCGGCAACATCGCGGACAACCCCACGATCCGCGACCTCGGCTCCCTCCGCGCCGTCCTCTCGCCCCCCGCCGACACCGGCGTCGGCGGCCGCCCCATCCTGAATCTCAGCTACGCACTCAACTACGCCCTCACCGGCCCCTCCGTCACCGGCTTCCACGTCACCAACCTCCTCATCCACACCCTCGCCGCCCTCACCCTCTTCGCCCTCCTCCGCCATCTCTTCCGCCACTTAAACGTCTCCACTTCAACTTCCACGAGCGACGCGCTCGCCCTCGCGAGCGCGTCGCTCTGGGCCCTCCACCCCGTCCAAACCCAGTCCGTCACCTACCTCTCCCAACGCGCCGAGTCCCTCATGGGCCTCTTCTACCTTCTCACCCTCTACTGCTCCGCCCGCCACTTCTCCCCCTCTCCCCCTCTCCGAGTCTCCCCCTCTCCCCGTCTCCCACCCTCCCCCTCTTCCGCCTTCTGGCCCACCGCCGCCGTCCTCGCCTGCGCCCTCGCCATGGCCACCAAGGAAGTCGCCGCCACCGCCCCGCTGTTCGTCCTCCTCTACGACCGCACCTTCGTCTCCCGCTCTTTCGCCGCCGCACTCCGCACTCGCCCGCGCTTCTACCTCGCCCTCGCAAGCACCTGGCTGCTCCTCGCGGTCCTCATCGCCGACGTCGGCTCCCGCGGCATCGGCACCGCCCACGGCATCACGCCGTTCACCTACGCGCTCACGTCCTGCCGCACGCTCCTCCACTACCTGCGCCTTGTCGTCTGGCCGTATCCGCTCGTCTTCGACTACGGCGCCGACTTCGCCCCGTCGTTCTCTGCCGTCGCACCGCACGCCGTCGTCCTCACCGCGCTGCTCGCGCTCACCGTCTGCGCCCTTGTGCGCCGCCCCGCCCTCGGCTTCCTCGGCGCCTGGTTTTTCGTGATCCTCGCGCCCACCACCTCGTTCATCCCCATCGCTTTTTCGCCCGTCGCCGAGAGCCGTCTCTACCTCCCGCTCGCCGCGTTCGCCATCGCCCTGCCACTCGCGCTCCACCGCCTTTTCGCCGCCCGCCCCGCCGTCGTCCTTTCCGCTCTCACCGTCTGCGCCGTCCTCCTCGGCACGCTCACCTTCCTCCGCAACCGCACCTACGCCACCGAGCTCTCGCTCTGGGCCGATACGGTCACCCACCGTCCCGCGCATCCGGGCGCCCACTACAACTACGGTCTCGCCCTCTCCCGCGCCGGCCGCGTCACTGACGCCGCCGAACAGTGGCGCACCACGCTCCGCCTCGATCCCGCCTATCCCGCCGCCCACAACAACCTCGCCAACGCCCTCGTCTCCCTCGGCCGCATCGCCGACTCCGTGCCGCACTACCTAGACGCCCTCCGCCTCAACCCCGACGCCTCCGTCGTCCGCGCCAACTTCGGCGTTATCCTCCTCCACCTCGATCGCCCCGCCGAAGCCGAGGCCCAGCTCCGCCTCGCCGTCCGCCAAAATCCCGCCAACGCCTCCGCCCACAACAACCTCGGCCTCGCCCTCGAACGCCCCGCGCCCACCCGCGCACCCGATCTCACCGCCGCTCTCGCCTGCTACGAAACCGCGCTTCGCCTCGATCCCGCCTTCGCCGACGCCCACCACAACGCCGCCCTGATCCTCGCCCGCACCGACCGTCTTCCCGCCGCCCTCGAACACCTCGAAGCCGTCATCCGTCTCCGCCCCGACCGCCCCGATCCCCGCCTCGCCCTCTCGCGCGTGCTCCTCAACGCCAGCCGCCTCACCGACGCCCTCGCCGCAGCCACCCGCGCCGTCCGCGAATTCCCCGACTCCCCCGACGCCCACCTCGTCCTCGGCAACAGCCACGCGTTCCTCGGCGATTTCCCCGCCGCCGTCACCGCCTACGAATCCGCCCTCCGCCTCCGCCCCGATTTCCCCGACGCCCAGACCAACCTCACCCGCATCCGCACCCGTCTCCCCCGCTAACCCAACCTTTGCTCTCTCCGCCCCCCGCGACCTCCACCACCAAGACCATATACCCTGTCTTACTCTGTGGAGCTCTGTGACTCCTCCGTGCCCTCAGTGACAAAAAAATCTTCCAGCCCAAAATCCGTCACCCCTCCCCCTTACCACACCTCCAATTTTCTCACCCACGTTCGCCCCGCTTCTACCCACCACGCTTCACCCCGAAACCATCGACTCCCCGCTCCTCCCCTCCCACCCTCCCCCTCTCTCTTTCTCCCTTTCTCTCCTTCTCCCCCTCTCTCAATCCCTCCCTCTTCCCCGTCCGCCATGCCCTCCATCCTCGACTCCTTCAAACTCCACGGAAAAACCGCCCTCGTCACCGGCGCCGCCCGCGGCCTCGGCCAAGGCATGGCCCTCGCCCTCGCCGAAGCCGGCGCTGACATCGTCGCCGTCGACATCCTCCCCGCCGACGACACCAAGCAACAAGTCGAAGCCCTTGGTCGCCGCTGCGCCACCGTCACCGGTAACCTCGGCGACCGCACCCAAATCCCCGTCGTCATCGCCGAGGGCAAAAAACTCTCCGGCCAACTCGACATCCTCGTGAACTGCGCCGGCATCATCCGACGCGAAAATTTCGAAGCCTTCACCGAAAAAGACTGGGACGACGTCATGGGCCTCAACATCGACGCCGTCTTTTTCCTCAGCCAACTCTTCGTCCGCGAAGCCCTCGCCCGCCACGGCACCGGCAAGATCATCAACATCGCCTCGATGCTCTCCTTCCAAGGCGGCATCCGCGTTCCCTCCTACACCGCCTCGAAGAGCGCCGTCCAAGGCCTCACCCGTCTCATCGCCAGCGAACTCGGCGGCAAGGGCATCAACTGCAACGCCATCGCCCCCGGCTACATGGCGACCGACAACACTGCGCCCCTCCGCGCCGACGCCGACCGCAGCGCCTCCATTCTCGCCCGCATTCCCGCTGGTCGCTGGGGCACGCCCGACGACCTCAAAGGCGCCGTCGTCTTCCTCGCGTCTCCTGCTTCCGACTACGTCAACGGCTACACCGTCGCCGTCGACGGCGGCTGGCTCGCCCGCTGATTCGCTCCGTCGCCTGCTCGTGAGCGCAGGAACCGCCCGTCTACGTCCGTCGCTTTCCAACTTTTCCGTGACGTCACGCCGGCGTCACTTACCGCGTGTTCCGGCCGGCAAGGGTTGGACCGTGTTACCCTCAGCCCGCATCGTCGCTTCGAACTGCTCCAACAACGCAAACGACGGATGTGTCCGCTCCACCCCGTCCACCCCATCGACGGGGCTCCAAACACGGACCTCCCTCGCGACTTTCCCCTCCCCTCGCGCGGTCGCCGGTATGACATCCCGCACGTCCACCACTTCATAATACCACTCGCCGTTTTTCTCCGTCCGCACGACATCGGCGACAAAACGCGCACCATCGCCATCGTCGACCAACGTGAGCTTTCGCGCCGCCAGCAAACCCGCCAACGCCGCGCGCGCCGCAATATAGTCGTTCGTCGCCAATTCCGTCCGCGTCTTGTCCTGCAAGGAAACCACCGTGGCCGCCTGGGGTGACCTCACGCTCGCGCACCCGCTCAAACCACCCGTAAGCAAAACAGCCACTCCCACCATCAAGCCGCCGAGATACGTCTTCATACCGAAACCCAACTCCCCTTCATCGCTCAGGTCAACCGCCGCCCCGCGCCCCACCGCCTCCGCGCTTCGCCGATCAGGCGAAGCCCGCACACGTCCGCCCACGCCCGCCCACCTCAGAAAAATTAGCGTAGATCAGCGGTTCCCACTCTCCGCCCGTCCTAGCCCTCACCCAAAAATCTCCAACGGCCTCAGCTCAAACCCTGGAAAAACCCCCGCCATCCGATCCGCCTCGCCCACCCCTGCCCCCGCCCCGTGCCGCGCCAACACCGCCGCCAGCACATTCCGATAGTTGTTCAACACGGGCAAATCCCCGTAGCCCTCCAGCAACCCGCGCCGCTCTAGCCCGTCCGGCTTCAACCCGCGCCATTCGCCGTGTATCCGTCCTCCGCGGACGCCGCCGCCGAGCACAAACATCGCCGAGCCGCGCCCGTGGTCCGTGCCAAACGCCGTGTTCTCCTCCACCGTCCGGCCAAATTCCGTCATCACCACCACCGTCGTCGTCGCCATCCGCGCCCCGAGATCTTTCCGAAACGCCGCCAACCCGCCCGCCAGCCGCGCCGCCAACGTCTCCACGAGCCCTTGCTGCGCGAAATGCGAATCCCACCCCCCGAGGTCGATCGACGCCGCCTCCAGCCCCACGTTCGCCTTGATCAACTGCGCGAGCTGCCGCAGCCCGTTCGCAAAGTCATCGCGCCCATTTCCATAGTCCGCGCCGTTGTCCGGCCGATACGTCGCCGTGCGCATCGCCTCGATCCGCGTCAGCGCGTCAAACGTATCGCGCGCCGCCGCCCCGAGCCGCCCGCGCTCCATCGCATAAAGCCGCTCCAACTGCGTGCGAAACCCCGGCGTCTTCGCCCCGATCGCAAATTCCTCCATGCTCTGCATCACCGTCACCGTCGGCGCGCCCAGCAGACACTCCGGCAACGCCTTGCCCACCGCCACACACGCCAGCGCGCCGCTCAACGGCGCCGGCCGCCCCCGCAGATAGCGCCCGAGCCAGCCGCCCGCCACCACCCCGCCGTGCTCCATCAAATCCTGCGCCTCGAAATGTGACCTCGTCTGATCCTCCGTGCCGCACGCATGCACAATCGCCAACTCCCCGTCGCACCACGCCGACTCCAACGGCTGCAGCTTCGGATGTAGCCCAAACGTCCCGTCGAGCCGCACCGCCTCCTTCTTTGTGATCCCGAGCCGCGGCCTCGCCCGATAGTAGTGTTCATCCTCGATCGGCGGCACCAACGCCAACCCGTCCGCCGCCCCGCGCAGAAAAATCACCACGAGCGTCCGCCGCTCGTCACCACTGCCCGAAATCACTGCTTGCGGAGCGGCCATGGTCAGTTTCCCCCGGTAGGAGCCTGCTTGCAGGCGATGCCTTGTGCGACGCGCCCGCCCTCCACGCCATGTCCCGCTCGCGCCGCGCCTTCGGTCGCGCTCAACTCCGCCCCCGATCCGTGGCGCTCCGCGTTCGTCCGTGGTTCAAATTTCATAGTCACGTCTGTCCCTCAGCACTGTTGAAACGCCGGCGACGCCACCAGCAACGCCACCCCGGCTCCAGATTCCCGATACGCCGCCCGCTCCTCGTCCGTCGGCCGCCGCCCCAGCAGCGTCGCCATCATCGCGTCGTCGCCGCCGACCCGTTTCGTCAACACGTCCAGCGCCACCCGCGTTCCCTTGATGCGGTTGTCGCCCAGCGCCGACGCAAAATTCCACCGCCACAACAGCGTGTTCTGCCAGTGCGTCGCCGTTTCCGGATAGCCGTCCGGCGTCGTGTAGCGAAACGGCGCGTGTCCCATCCGCAGCAGAAAATCCACGAGCGGTTTCGCCGCATCCGTCTCCGCATTCGTCGCCCGCAACGCCGACACCACGAAGTGAAACGGCCGCTTGAACTTCCCGCCACGGCCGTCCTGCCGCCAAAATTCCTCCGTCGCAAACAGCGCGCGCAACGTCGCCGGAATGTCCCCGCCCGACGCCGCGAACGCCGCCGCCGTCGCCTTCACCGCCGCCTCCGGCGGTTCGTCCGCGATAAACCGCCGGCACAGTTTCCACGCGAGATACCGCGCCGTCGCCTCGTGGTTCGTCAAAATCTCCAGCACGCGGTCGAGGTCCCGCGCTCCGAGCCCCGCCGGAATTTCCACGCCCAACACGCGCTTCGCACTGTCGTCGTGCTGCCACGCCTGGAACTCCACCCGTCCTTTGAAAAACCGTTTTTTGTCCCGCACCGTCCAGCCCGTGAGACACCGCGCCACCTCCATCACGTCCTGCTGCGTGTAGCCGCCGTGCACGCCGAGCGTGTGCAGTTCGAGCAGTTCGCGCGCATAGTTCTCGTTCGGCCGGTCCTCCGCTTTCGCGCGCCGGTTCACGCGCCCGTCGAGATACCACAGCATCGCCGGGCTCACCGCACTCGCCCGCAGCAACTCGCGGAAATTCCCCAGCGCGTGCGCCCGAATCACATCGCGGTCGTCCGCCGTCTTCAGCCACTTCGCCTCCGCCTTCGAGGGATCGATATTAAAATGGTCACTCCAAAACTGCACCATCACCTCGAACAGCTGCCGCTCGCTCAACACCGCCCGCAGCAGCGTCCCGCGAGTCAAATCCTCCAACAACACCTTGTCCTTAAACTCATACAGGTCGCCCACTCGTGCCCCGCCGTCCTTCAACGCCGGAAACAACTGTTGCAGCGGATCGCCCTCATTTCCTTTGCGCGGAAACAGCGCGCTCTCCGGGTCCGCGAGGCTCCCGCACTCGTGCCGGATCACCCGTTCGCACATCCCGTCTTCGATTTTCTCCGGCGCGAGTTGCTCTTCGATAAACGCCTTCACTCCGATCGCGGACACGCGCGCATAGTCGCCCGGCCGAGCCCCAAACGTCAGTCGGTTGATCACATGCGAGACCCCGTCGATCTCCGCTGCCGTCGATGCCGCGAGCGTTCCCGTCAATCGCGGCGCCGTCGGTTTTCCCATCCACCGTTTCGCGTCAGTCGCCATTTCCTGCACCTGCCCGCAACCGCTCCCGGCCACCAACGCGGCCCCGGCCCCCGCCACCAAAAACTGTCGGCGCGTCACGCTCACGTCGTAGTCACCGGCGCCGCCGGCTCGCCGCTTTTCGCCGCTCCACTCCGCGCCAACACCAGCGCCCCGAGTCCCGCCAGCAACGTCAGCGGCAGCAACACGATCGTGCCGTAAGTAATCGCCAAAACGATGCCGCCGCGCCGCACGCGCCGCCACGGCTCCTCGCCGTCCGTCGCCGCCGGCAGCCCGCGCCCGATGCGCAGCGCCAACCCCGCCGTCCCCGCCAGCGCGCACAGAATCAGTCCGATCACCAGCGCCACGTTCAGCAGTTTCGCCGCCGGATTCGTCGAAATTTTTCCCAACGCCGCCACCCCTACGATCACCGGCACCGCCACCGCCAGCCCCACCGCCAAACACTTCCCTGGCGCCGCGCCCAACTTGTCCGCGCACCCCGCGACCATCCGCGGAAACAAGCCGACCATCGCCAGCCACCACCCGACAAACACCGTCAGCAAACCGAGCACCACGAGCACCACCGTAAACACATCAGCGAGATTCATAGGAGAAGGGATTTGAAAGCAGCCTGACCATGCTCCGTCTGACGCGCCCCGACCACAAGGGTTTCTTCAACCCACGACTCTCCCCGCTCACGCACCCAGCGCCCCCGTCTCACAGATGCTCCCGATAACTCGTCATCCCGCCATCCTTCGGCACGTAGTGATACGTCCGCAGCTTGTAATCGATCGTGAACGCGGGGTTCTTCAGCATCCGGATCATCTCCACGCCCGCGAGCATCGTCGTCCCGTAGCCATGCAGCGCCTTCACACTCGTCGGCCGGTTGTAGTAGTAAATCTGGTCGCTCGCATACGTCGTCCCGACGCACGTGCCCTCGACCTGACCCTTCGCATTGATCTTCGTCGCCAGCGCCACCCAGCCGGCCTGTGCGATCGAGCCGTAGGTCGTCGGCGGCAACCAACCTTCGTTCACCGCGTGCGCGATGCCATACGTGAACATCGCCGTCGCCGAGGTCTCCAAATACGAGTCGTTGCGGTCGATCATCTGGTGCCAGAACCCCGAGCCCGACTGATATTCCGCCACGCCTTTCAGCGTCGCGCGCAACTGCGCCATCACCTTCGGGTAGCCCGGATGATCTTTCGGCAGCACATCGAGCAGGTCGCACATCGCCACCACGATCCACCCCGTCGCGCGTCCCCAGTAAAACCGCGGCGCGTTCTGATTGCTCCCGCTCCAGCCGTGCGCGTAGAGCCCTTTCTCTTTGTTAAACAACCGCGCCGACATCGTCTCGATATTCTTCACCGCATCGTCGAACCAGACGCGTTCTCCCGTGAGCCGCCCCATCTCCGCCAGCGCCGGGATGCTCATGTAGGCATCGTCCGCCCACAGCGAAACCGCCTGCGGCCTCTGACGCGCAAACGTCCCGTCGCTCAACCGAAACTGCTTCTTGCCGATCCACTCGCTCCACGTGTCGATCACCGGTTTCAAATCCGGCCCCACCTTCGCCACGCGCGCCCGGATGAGCGCCGCGCACATCGAGCCGCTGTCGTCGAGCGCCCGCGGTTCCAGCACCGAGCGAAACCCATTCTTGTCCGTCCCAAACTTCGCCGCCGCCGCGCGGAAATAGGGCAGCTTTTCCGCGATAAATTGCAGATGCTTCTTCGTGTAGTCGGAGAACTTCGCGTCCCCGGTCACCGCCGCCGCGCGCAACATCGCCGAGTGCACGACGCCCATTTCGTAAACCAGCGGACCAAACTCCGCCTCACCGCGATCCGTCACCGCCGTCTCCACCGGCGTCGTGAAGTCCGTGATCTCTCTCTTCGTCTGACTGTCGATGATCCGCAGCGGCGCCGCCGCATCGAGGTAGTCGCGCACCCGCGCCAGCGACTCCGTCACCTCCGCGACCGTGGGCAACTGATACGGCACGGGATAAGTTCCCTCCGCCGAATCCTTCGCCGCATTCTTGTTGTCGCGATTGCGATACGGCCCCTCTGCGCGCAGCGCCGTCGCCGCCAGCGTCAGAGCCAAACCCGCCACCGCTGAACTCCTCACCCATTGGATCGTCTTCATAGGTAAATTGCTTCGTTCGCTCTCCCTCACGGCAGTTTCCTCAACCCCTCGCTCCGCACCACCCACGTTCCGTCCTTCGGAAAACCCGGCGCCTCGCCCAACTCCTTCGGCGCCCCGTCCCATCCTCCCGCCATCAACGCCACCGCCGCGAGCAGCGCCCCGTTGCCCGGCAGATAAACCGGCAGATCCCCGCGCTGCGGATTGTGCCCGTTTGGCTTATACGCGTTGTTCGGCCCGTCGCTCTTGAGCAGCACGTCGACCGCCTTCTTCGGCTCGCCCAGCCGCGCCGCCGTCATCGCGACCATCGGATAGTCCCAGCCCCAAATCTTCGTCTCCCAGTCCCACGATTTCAGCACCGCGCCCAGCGTGCGCCCCATCGTTGCGCGGTCCACGCCGTCGCCCGGCAACTGCCCGAGCGCCATGAGAAACGAGGGGTGGTCGTGCCGGCTCGCGACATTGTCCCACGTGTCCGGCGTCGATTCCACCGCGACATATTTTCCGTCCTTCTGCGGGAGCGGCGCGATCGCCGCGATCATCTTGTCCCACTCCGCGTCGCGTTTCAGCCCGCTCCGCTCGCGCCACACCTGCGCCGCCTTCAAACCCCACACCCAATAGCTCAACTCGTAAGCCGGATTTTTGCTCGTCGCCCGATCGTAAATCTCCTGCGCGATCCACAGCGGCGGCCCGAGGTTGTAGCGCCTCCGCGCCTCATCCCACTGCAACATCGACGCCATGCACTCCGCCGTTTCCTGCACGAGTCCACGATATTTCCCCAAAGTCTCCGCCGTCGGCGTTCCTCGATAGAGCAGCTCCGCGAGGTGAATCGGATGCGGCTGGTTCCACACGATCAGCGGATTCCCGCCCGGGCTCTCCCGCCAATCCGGCCCCACCATCTTCGGCCAACGCGCCCCCTTCAGCCCGCGCCCGCTCGCGATTTCCCGCGCCTTCGGCAGTGCCCGCACAAAGGCCCCGAGTTGCTTCGCCAAGAATTCATCGCGTCCCCACTGCGCAAAATGCGCCCCGTGCCACCACACCATTTCCGTATGATGTTTTCCATACCACGTGCTGTTCGTCAGCCCGCTCTCTTGGGGAGGAAAATCCCCCGCAAACTGGATCGCCGTCAGATATTGCGAGAGCACCACGCGCCGCTCGAGCTCCTGCGCCCGCGGGTCCGTGCTCCCGGAGAAATCCATCGCCGCCCCACTCTGCCAAAACGCCCGCCACACCTTCGCCGCCGCCCCCTGCGCCTCCGCCCAAGTCTGCACCGCCCCCGTCGCTTCACCCGGCGCAAACCGACCCGCCAGCTCCAGCATTTCGATGCCCGGTTTGCCTCGCAGCTCCAGCGCGTGCGGCTCTCCCGTTTCCAGCAGCATCGCCTCCTTCGTCACGTCCAGTGCCATCGCGTAGCGAAACCCGTCCCGCGCCCGTTGCACCGACCACTTTCCTGTGAGGCGCGATCCCGTCAGCGTCGTCGTGTGCGTCTTCGGCTCCGACCAGTCGAGCGACGGATTGTTTTTCACTTTGCCGTCATGCCCTCGCGGAAACGCCACACGCACCTTCAACGCGCCTTTCGCGATCGCCCGCGAACTCATCTTCACCGCGATCCCGTCACCCACCGTCGCCGCAACCGTGCTTACCTCCACCAGTTCCCCTTTCCACGTAAACACACTCCGCAGCTCCCCCGTCCACAGATCCAGCGTCTGCTCCACATTCGCGATATCGATCAGCCGCAACGGCAGCCCGCGCTCATCCACAAAACCGATCTGCACCAGCGGCATGTCGTGCGGATTCTGCCGCAGCCACATGCCTGCCTCGCCTTTCTCGTTCGTCGGATAACCCACCGTCTTCCCGCGCTCCACATACGGCTGGTTCGCGTCGGCCAACGTGAACCCTTTCGGATTCGCGTTCTCGTGCCACGCCCACCGCGCCAGCGTCTCCAGCGGAATCCCGTTCTTGTAGTAATAATCTCCGAACGTCTGCAGCCCCGTCACGTCCGCCGTGAAACAAAACTGCCCGTTCCCCACCGACAACGGCGCCCACGCGTCCACCTTCGTCACACGCGGGTTGTGCCGCGACACCAACGCGCGCCGGTCAATCTTCTCCGCCGCGCCGAGCACCGTCGCGCACACCATTCCGATCACACCCCAGACCATACCACGTAGTCGCATTCCTCGATTTTCGCCCCCCACCCCGAGCCAGCAACGCCAAAGCCCCCTCTCTTCGTCGGACAGTCTTCGTCGCCGATTTTTGTAACCTCTCGCCGCCGCCACGGTTTCCCTCTCGCCGTCCTCCCCTCTTTCCGCCTCCGATCACCCCGCGCCTCACCTCCTCCCCCGCCGCTCCCATCTCTCAGCTCTCCGCTCTCAGCTCGTCCCATGCTCTCCCTCCGCTCCGTCACCAAACGCTACGGCTCCCTCACTGCCCTCGACGGCATTTCCCTCGAGCTCTCCCGCGGCGAATTCTTCGGCCTCCTCGGCCCCAACGGCGCCGGCAAGTCCACCACGATGTCCCTCATCGCCGGTCTCCGCGCCCCCGACTCCGGCACGCTCACCCTCGATGGCCAGCCGCTCACCGCCGCCAACTCCGTCTCCCGCCTCTCCCTCGGCCTTGTCCCTCAGCACGTCGCCCTCTACCCCGACCTCTCCGCCGACCAAAATCTCCGCATCTTCGGCGAACTCTACGGTCTCCGCGGCGCCGATCTCCGCGCCCGCATCGATGCCGCCCTCGAAGCCGTCCAACTCGCCGACCGCCGCCGCGAGCCTGTGAAAAATTTCTCCGGCGGCATGGCCCGCCGCCTCAACCTCGTCGCCGCCCTCCTCCACCGCCCCAAACTCCTCCTCTGCGACGAACCCACCGTCGGCGTCGACCCCCAGTCCCGCAACGCCATCTTCGAATACCTCGAACGCCTCAACCGCGAAGGACTCACCGTCATCTACTCCACGCACTACATGGAGGAAGCCACGCGCCTCTGCTCGCGTATCGGCATTATCGATCACGGCAAACTCCACGCCCTCGGCACCCTCGACGAACTCCTCGCCCGCCTCCCCTTCGAGGAAGAAATCCGTTTCCCCGCCACGCCCGCCACCGCCCCCCTCGCCGCCCAACTCGCCACGCACGGCGAGCTCACCACCGAAAACGACACCCATCGTTTCCGCCCGCACCCATCCCTCAAGCTCTCCACCTTCTTCGCCCTCGCCGAGTCGCACGACCTCCCCGGCCGCCTCTTCACGAGCCAACGCCCCACCCTCGAAGCCCTCTTCCTCCACCTCACCGGCCGCACCCTCCGCGAGTAGAAAAATCGTTCTCGTTCCTCGTAATCGTTCTCGTTCTCCCCTCCCGCCCACCCGCCTCCGCAATCCGTCATCCGTCATCCGTCATTAGGCATTAGTCATCAGTCATTAGGCATTAGTCATCAGTCATTAGGCATTAGTCATTGGCCCGCCCTTCCGCCCTCTTCCCGCTCTCCACTCTCAGCTCTCAACTTCGCCGCCCCGCGGCGTCTCCCATGCACCCGATCCTCGTCCTCGTCCGCAAAGACTTCACCAATTTCTTCCGCAACAAAGCCGCCGTCTCCCTCACGTTCATCGTCCCCTTCGTGATGATCTGGCTCTTCGGCCTCGTCTTCGGCGTCAACCGCAAGGACTCCGGCCCCTCCGGCATCCCGATCGCCGTCGTCAACGCCAGCACCAACCCCGCCGCCACCACCCTCATCGACGCCCTGCGCGCTGAGAAAAGTTTCCGCGTCATCACCGAGTTCACCAACCCCGACCAATCGAAGCGCCCGCTCACCGAAGCCGATCTCCGCCCCATGATGCAGGCCCCCGGCGCCCGCTTCCGCTTCGCCCTCGTCATCCCGGAAGATCTCATCAGCCCCACGCGTCTCGGCCTGCACCTGAAATTCTTCTCCAATCCCCGCAACGAAATCGAAACCCAGACCGTCAACGGCCTCCTCCAAAAAACGATCTTCTCCCACGTCCCCCAACTGATCGGCCAGTCGCTCCAAGCCCGCGCGAAACAATTCCTCGGCGACACCAAGTTCGACCGCTTCAACGGCGCCCTCTCCTCCGCCATCGGCACCGCGTTCGGCGGCAATCCCGCCGAAATCAAACGCCAACTCGAAAGCGGCGACTTCGGCCTCTCCGAACTCACGAAAAAGAAGCCCGCCGCCCCCTCCCTCCGCCGCCTCGACACCCCTCCTACCACCACTCCCCCACCCGGCTCCGTTTCTTCAACTTCCACTCCCAGCCCTTCAACTTCAACTGGCACGTCGGGCCCGGCCGACGTGTTCTCCCGCATCCTCCGCCTCGAAACCGAGCAAGTCGTCGGCGCCAACGTGAAAAATCCCGCCGCCACCACCCTCGTCGGCGGCTGGGCCATTCAATTCCTGCTCTTCGCCGTGAGCGCCTCCGCCGCCAGTCTTTTCCGCGAGCGCGACGCCGGCATCTTCCAACGCCTCCTCGCCGCACCCGTCACCCGCGCCCACATCCTCTGCAGCAAATTTCTCTACGGCGTCATCCTCGGCCTCGTCCAACTCGTCGTGCTCTTCCTCGCCTCGACGCTGATCTACGGCACCGACGTCCTGCCGCACCTCCCGCTCCTCGTGCTCGTGTGCATCTTCGCCGCCGCCGCCTGCACGTCCTTCGGCATGTTGCTCGCCGCCGTCTCCTCGTCGCCCGAAGCCGCCAGCGGCCTCGCCACCTTCCTCATCATGCTCATGAGCGCGATCGGCGGCGCCTGGTTCCCGATCACCTTCATGCCGGAGTTCATCCAGCAGTTCAGCAAACTCACCCTCGTCTACTGGTCGATGGAAGGTTTCAGCGCCGTCCTCTGGGCCGGCCAAAGCTTCGTCCAAATCCTCCCCATCCTCGCCGTCCTCGGCGCCATCACCGCCGGCGTGATGAGCATCGCCATCTGGCGCTTCAACCGCGGCAAAATCTTCGGCTAACCCGCCGACCGCCGTTTCCCTCCTCGTAGCGCGGTCAGCCTGACCGCGTCTGCCGCTGCAAGCCCAACGCCTGCCCCCCGCCCCGCCCGCAGCGCGTTCAGCCCCACCGCCTGTTGCGGAGCAGTCTTCAGAAAAACGCTGATGAAGATCGGCGCTTAGCAGTCTCGGGGTAGCCGCTCGTGTTAACGAGCGGTGTCAGCGTCCGCGTGCTCCGACCCGCTCCGCCTTCCCCCGCACTGCTTCGTCCACCTCCGAGCCCTCTGTGAGCCTCCTCCGCCCTCTGTGACTCATGCCGTGGCCGAATTCCACCTCGCCCTCGCCTCCCCACGACGCCGGACTCTGGCAAACTCAGGTAGCCGCTCGTTTTAACGAGCGGTGGCAGCGTCCGCCTGCTCCCACCCACGCCGCCTACCTCCCCACGCTGCTTCGTCTACCTCCGTGCCCTCCGTGAGCCTCCTCCGTCCTCTGTGACTCATGCCGTGGCCGAATTCCACCTCGCCCTCGCCTCCACACGACGCCGGACTCTGGCAAACTCAGGTAGCCGCTCGTGTTAACGAGCGGTGTCAGCGTCCGCGTGCTCCGACCCGCTCCGCCTGCTCCCACCCGCGCCGCCTTTCTCCGCACGCTCTTTCCTCCGCCTCCGTGCCCTCCGTGTCAGCGCTCCGTGATCTCTGTGGCCTACCCTTGTCTCGCATTTCCACCCCACCCCGCCCACCGCCCACGCCACCCCGCCCACGTCCCTACGGCTTCACCACCGACGCCACAAATTCCCACAGCACCGCCGTCGCCGGATCACCCTCCACGCCGAGATTCGCATTGATCCGCCCGTGATCCGTGTCCTTCGCGCCAAACACCCGCACGCGCACGCCCGCCTCCTTCAGCACCGCGCCAAACCGCTGCGCCTGCGCGCTCACATCCGGATGCCCCGCCACGTGCAAAATCAAAAACGGCGGCAGCGCCTTCCCTTTCGTCACATGGTTCACCGCCGAAAAATCCCGGTGCAACGCCTCATCATTCCCAAATTTCACGCGATGACCGAACTTCGGCATCGGCTGCCCGTGCACCCGCGCCCGCACCTCCGCCACCTCGATGATCGCCGGAATGTCGAACGTATCGCCGTCCACCGGCACACACCCCTTGATCGGCGCCAGTGAGAGCCCGCGTTCCTTCAGATAACGCTCGTCCGTGCACAGCAACGCCGCGAGCTGCGCCCCCGACGAATGCCCCATCACCAGCACCCGCTGCGGATCGCCCCCGTGCTGCGCAATATTCGCCTGCACCCACGCAAACGCCTGCGCCACGTCGCGGATGATAGCGCCCATCTCCACCGTCGGCAGCAGCCGGTGGTTCATCGCGACAAACACAAAACCCCGCTCGTTAAAAACCTTCGGCTTCAATTGCACATTCGCCTTATCGCCGCCCTGCCAGCCCCCGCCGTGCACCCAAAACACCACCGGCAAATCCTTCGCCCCCACCGGCGCATACACATCGAGCACCTGCCGCGCATGCATCGACTCCACGACATAACGCACATCCCGCGTGACCGTCTGGGCCAAAGCACTACCCACCGCCGACCCAACCAAAGCCAGCACGAGTAAAATATTCATCGAGGAATTCAGAGTTGAGCAATGCAACCGACCACCTCCGCATGCTACCTCTCCACCCGCCCCGCGCCACACCATTTCCGCCCTCTCGCACCACGCCGCCCTGGGTAGCCCGAAGCTTCCGCCCTCTCCGACTCTCCATCTCCGTGGACTCCGCACCGGCAGCGGAGGATAGCGAAGACTTGACCCGCCGGTGGCGAAAGCCTCAACAAGGCCGGCGTGTCCCAGCCCAAGCGACATCACTATCTGCCGGAATCATATCTGGCTCGTTTCACTCGCGAGGGCACTCCGCAAAGCGTGTTTTGGATCTACGACATCAAGCTCCGAAAGCTGCGCGACCAGACGCCCCGGAACACTGGAGTCCAAGGGTATTACAACGCGGTCGAACGGCCCGACGGCTCACGCGATTTCGGTTTGGAAAATGCGCTCTCGACCATCGAAAGCGACATGAGCGTGCTACTTCCAAAAATCGAGTGCCGGGAGCCGCTGAACGAAACCGATCGCGCCACGTTGGCCACGTTTTCAGCACTCCAGAGGTTGCGCGTGCCCGAGTTTGAGGAGGAATTCAATCTGGCGATCACTGCCATTATGCGCATGGCCGGACGTGTCGCATTCGCGAACGAGGAGCGTGCGAAAATAATGATCGATCAATTCGAACGCCAAACCGGCAAGCAGTTGGGGCTTACGCCGGTCGAAATGATCGAAGAAATGCACCGTGCCGACCGCCCCATTGAAACCCATCGTAACGACAGCTTGAGGACTATGGTGAACCTTTTGCCGGACACCGCGAAGCGACTAGCGCGCATGGATTGGGTATTCCTGCACGCTCCGGATGATCGAGCGTTCGTAACTACGGACAGTCCCTTCGTCCTGGTGGAACCCGACGACCTGCCGAAAGAACCTATGTTGCGCCAGGTCGGCTATGGGACCCGTGGCACTCGAAAACTTTTTCCTCTTTCCTCTCGGACTGGTCTCATGATGTTAGATGCGGGATCAAGGATTGAGCATCACGACGCGACCGAAGCGAACGTTCGCTGGTTCAATGAGCACGTCGCGGGAGAGGCATATCGTTACGTGATTGGCCGCGACAAAGAGCTAGTCAAAAGTCTTGTCCGCACGTTCGAGAAAGCCGAACGGCGTCTCGAGTTCACTTGGGGAGGGAGCAAACTCAAAGTGAGCTGATAGTGCTTAACTGCCCACCGCGCCCCTCAGTGCGTCATCAAATAAAACACGATATTCACCCCCAGCGGATACGCCCGCGCCTCGGAGAACACCTTAAAATAATCCGCGAATTCGCCTTCGCGCTCCCAACCGTCGCTGATGTCGGAGTTGTGGATGGCCAGCACCATGATGCGCCCCTTGTCGTCGAGCAGCGCCTGCACGTGCATCGTTTCGTAGCCTTCCCCACGGTGGCCGGCCGTGGGATTTGAATTCGGATCATCCGGCACGTAGTCGCGGTTCCAGCGCTGCATCGACGGCACGCGCAACTGGCTCATCGGCCCGCGCAGGTCGAACACGCAGTGAAAGATCGGATGATCCTTCTTCAGTTCCGTCCACTTCCGCTCAGGCAGCACCTTCGCGATTTCCTCCCGCAGATTCTTCCACGCCAGCGCGCCCCAAAAATCGTTCACCAGCAGGACGCCCCCTGCGAGCAGGTGCCGGCGCAACGCCGTGACCTCCGCCGGACGCAGCGACATCCGCTCGATGTGCTCCATATAGATGAACGGATAGTTCGGGAGGTCGGGATGCGTGAGCTTGAGCACGCGCGCGTCGGGATCGACCTTCATCGACGTGAGCTGCTGCAGCCGGTGCGAAAAATTCAGGTCGGCATCCGGGTAATCGATCACCCACCCCAGCCGCCCGCCGCCAAACCCACCCCCGAACCCCCGTCCGCCCCCGGGTCCTCCACCTGGTCCGCCGCCGAATCCGCCCCGTTCCGCCGGCCGCGCCGGATCGGACCAAAATATGATACGCGCAAAGGTGAACACGTCCTTTTCAAAGCCGCGCGGATTCTTCCATTCGGGCAGCGTGACGCTGTGCGACACCGTCTCCCGCGCCGTCCGCACCGTGTCTTCATCGACGTAGCCACCGCCTTCCATGCGCACCAACGAGCCGCCGCCCTCCGGATTCGGCTGCGCCGAGTTCGTGCCGCCTGTGACGGCCAGCGCCCAACACCCCGCGAGGATTTTTCCGGCCCGGCGCATCATCACGGAGCCCGACCGTGGCAGGCTCGTTCCGCAGCGCCAGCCGTAACCGCACATCAAAACTCTTCCTCTCCTCGCACGCGCCGCGCTTCGGCGATTAGCCGAAGCCCGCAGACAAACCCTGCCGTCGCTTCCGAAAATGAGCGAAGATGAGCGGTTCAAACCCTCGGCCAAAACCCGCCCTCGCCAACCCCACTCGCCCGCCTCGCCGCACAGCACCATCGCACCACCACGCCCGGCCCGCGTCCTTATACGCATAGGTGCGTAGAACCCCGCCTCACGCGTTGACCGGCCCTCGCCGCGGGCGCACATCCGAGGTATCACCCGCCCCGCGCGTCGCGGCCCCCGGGTTCTCGCCTCCATGATCTCCCGACCGCTCGCCCTCCGCCTCGCCGCCACGCTCCTCGCCGTCCCGTTCGCCACCGCCCAAACCCCGCCCGCCGCCGCGCCGTCCGCCACCGTCGCGCCCTCGACGCCCACTGCCGCCGCCGCGCCCGCCAAATCCGCCCCCGCCGCGGAAAAACCCACCCCCGCCGAACTCGCCTACTGGACCCAACTCCAACGCGACCTCGACGAACTCCGCCGCGCCAACCTCGCCCTCGGCCTCCGTCAAAGCCCCCTTGATACGAGCGCCGAAAATATCAGCGCCATCGTCTCGCGCCTCGAAAAATTCCTCGACCGCCGCGACCAGGACCCCGTCGCCGACCTCGGTCCCGACTACAAAGACTACCGCGAGCGGGTCATGAAACTCTGCGACCTCGCGCTCACTCCGCTCACCGCCGCCGCCAAGTTCAAGTCCACCGTCGTCACCGATGGCGAGCAGCGGATGATGCAAACGTTCACCATCATCAAGGGCGTCGCCGCCCTCGACGACCACAAGCCCCGCCTCGTCGCCCTCCACGATCGCCTCGATGCCCGCGCCGTCGCCGCCGGCGCCGAGCCACAGTGGTTTTTCCAAGTCCTCGGCATCGGCGACAAACCCCGCGCGGCCGGTGCCCTCGGCTCGCCCGAGGAGCGCGACGCCCAGTTCCTCAAAGACGCCGCCGCCATCGGCGCCGTCTACGCCGACCTCGCCAAGGGCCACTTCGTCGCCTACCGCCTCAAAGACGGTCTCACCGAAGGCCTCATGGACCCGCTGATGGAGTCCGTGAAAAAATTCCGCGAACAATTCGCCGACGCCCCCGACGACCAGCTCCGCGAAGCCCTGCGCACCGCGCCCGCCCTTCAGGAAAAACCCGGCGCCTTCGTCCTCAAGCGCCACCTCGTCCGCCTCGAGCTCGCCCGCCGCACCGAGGTCGTCGCCTACCAGATCGCCCAGCAGGAGTTTCAGGGCGCCTTCCGTCGCTGGCTCGGCCAGGCCTCCGAGATTGCACCGCTTGGCCCGTGCCGCGATGTCGCCGTCGCCCGCGACGGTTCGTGGTTCGCCCACGTCGCCGACGAGCGCACCGTCCTCGTCCGTGACGCCGCCACCGGCAAAGTCCGCGTCTCCATCCCGTCGCCGGATCCCGTCCGCTCGCTCGCCTCCGCGCTCGACGGTCGCGTGATGATCTTCACCGCCGCCGGCCTCTTCGCCGCCGATATCTCCGGCCCCGTCCCTGCCGTCGTCCTGCGCGGCAAGCGCCCCAGCGCCTTCCTCGAAGCCCGTCTCGTCGGCGCTTCCGGCGCCGACCGTTTCGCCTACGGCCTCGGCGTCATGCCCGCCATGGCGCGCAATGGCACCGAGACCACTTTCAGCGCCGAGAAAAACTCCAGCCGCATCACCGCCGTCGGCATCGACGCCGAGGGCCGCACTCTCGCCTACGGTTACGCCGGCGACAACCTCACCGGCACCGGCCAGCGCACCTACGGTGTCGATCTGCTCCGCTTTCCCGCCGGTGACGCCCTTGCCGCCGAGGGCACCAAAATCGAAACCAGCCGCGTCACCCCGCCCCTCAACCTCGCCGCCCTCGCCGTCGATCTTTCCGCCGACGGCAGCCAGGTCGCCGCCGCCTGGTTCGGCCGCTTCGGCGGCGCCGTTACCCTCGACACCCCCGCCGATCCCAAGACCCCGCAACGCATCTTCACCCTCGACGGCGAATCCTACACCTGGGTGCGCCTGCTCCCCGGCGGCGCCCCGCGCATCGCCGCCGCCACCCGCCACGGCGCCGTGCGTATCTGGGATGCGGAGACGCGCGCGCTGCTCGTCCGCTTCGATGTCCCCGCCGGTCCCGCCGGTCTCGCCTGTGCCGTCGTCGGCGGCGATCTCGTTACCGTTGCCCTCGGCCGCACCGCCGTCCACCGCTGGAAACTCGCCGACGGCGCCCACCTCGCCGCTTACGCCGGCGAGAAACCCGCTCCCCTTCCCTCCGCCCTCGTCGCCGAACAGGCCCTCGCCCCCGTGCGCGAAGCCCTCATCGCCCTCGTCCGCGCCTCCGACGAACCCACCCGCATCAAACTTCTGGAGACGCTCCGCACCGAGCAGGCCGCCCAGGTCGAGGCCGTCGGCCAGCGCGGCACCGTCGAGCATTGGCTCGGCCGCCTCCGCACCGATCAGGTCGTGAAACTCCGCCGCGACAAACGCCGCGTCGAGGCCTTCGAGCTCGGCTCCAAGGAAATCGCCTCCGGCGTCGTCGCCGCCAACCTCGCCTTCGCCACCATCGCCGCCGGCAACGGCGCCACCTACGACAAACCCGACCCCGCCTTCCGCGCCCGCGTCGTCGCCTTCGCCCGCCGCGCCGTCGAACTCTTCCCCACCGACAACGACATCCGCGCCGAATTCCTCCTCGCCCGCTCCGGCTCGCTCGCCGCCGAGGGCAAAGTCGCCGACGCCCTCGCCGATATCGATCGACTCAACGCCGTCTGGCCCGACCTCGCCCCGCACAATGAGCAGCGCTACAACCTTCTCATCGCCGGCCACACGTTCGCACTCAAATCCGGCCGCAAGGCCGAGGCCATGCGCCACCTCATCACCGCCATCGATTTCGCCAAAGACAAACCCACCGCCCTCAACCTCGCGCGCAACGTTTTCTCCATCGCCTACGAGCTGAAGGATTGGAAAACTGCCATGCAGTTCGTCAACGTCTCGCTCAACCTTGAGCCCAACCTGAAGAACGACCAGAACTTCATGGCCGCCGCCCGCTACGCCTACGGACAGGCGAACCCGCAGCCCGCCGCCGCCCCGAAGAAAAAGTAGCCATGCGCTCCGCCGCGCTCCTCGCCGCCGCCCTCGCCTTTGCACCGGCCCTCCGCAGCGCCGACGCGGCCACTCGCGCCGCCGCGCAAAAGCTCGCGCAGAACTGGGGCCCCGTCGAGGAGGCCTACAGCGCCGCCTTCGCCACCCTCGCCGAGCGGCGCTTCGCCGCCGGCGAGGCCGCTTTCGAAAAAGCGCTCGCCGTCGCCACCGCCGCCGGCCGCGACCGCGCCTACCTCGCCGGCCTCCTCGACGGCCGCGCCCAGCTCCGCCTCGAACTCGGTCGCTTCGCCGCCGCCCGCACCGACAACGACGCCGCGCTCGCCGAGCTCACCGACGATCGCTCGCGTGAGGGCGCCCTTTTCCGCCGCGTCGCCATCGCCCGCGCGCTCGGCGATTTCCGCCTCGCCGCCGACACGCTCACTGAGCTCCGGCGCACCGCCACCGCCCGCGGCGAGAAATCCCCCGACACCCTCCGCCAGCTCGCCCTCGCCGAGGCCCGCAACCGCCGCGCCTGGGGCGACCTCTCCGGCGCCATCGAGCAGTTCGACGCCGCCCGCGCCCTTGACGACCAGTCCGCCGAAGGCCTCCGCGAACTCGCCGCCTGCCACCTCCTCGCCCGCGCCCCCGCGCTCGCCGCCCCGCTCGCGCAGCGCGCCCTCGAGCAGGATCTCCACCTCCGCGGCATCAGCCGCCGTCGCCCGCGCGAGCAGTGGATCGCCGCCGGCGACGCCTCGCTGCTCGCCTCGCTCCGCCTCGCCGCCGACTGCGCCTTCGCCCAGCGCGACTACCCCGCCGCCCTCGCTCACTACGAGACCGCCGCCGCCCTCGCCGCGCGCCTCGCGCAAACGGGCGAACAAAAGCTCTCCGCCCTCGGCCGCGCCCGCACGCTCGTCGCCGCCCAGGACCCGCGCGCCGCCGAAGTCACCGCCGTTTTTCTCGCCGAGTTCGCCGCACTCGACGAGCGCACCATCCCCGAAGCCCGCCTCCGCCTCGAAATCTATTCCGCCACCGGCGAACTCGCCCTCGCCGGCGCGCATCACGCCGTCGCCGTCCGCGCCCTCGAACGCGCCGCCGCTCTCGTCGAACAGGTCCGCGCCACCGCGACCGTCGAGGACCGCCGCCACTTTCTCGCGCTCCAGGCCGATAGCTACCGCCGCCTCGTCACCGCCCACACCCGCACCGGCGATGCCTGGGGCGCCCTCCTCGCCGCCGAATCCCTCAAGGGCCGCCTCCTCCTCGAAACTCTCCAGCCCGGTCACGATCGCGCGGATACGCCCGCCGCCGAGCGCCTCGCGCAGCTCCGCACCCTCCAGCGCCGCCTGCCGCCCGATGTCGCCGCCGTCAGCTACGCCAACGCCGATTGGTCCGCCACCCCACCCGTCGCCATCGTCGTCACCCACGATAAAATCACCGCCGTCGAACTTGCCCCGGGCCGCCTCAAGTTCGCCCTCGAACTCCTGCCCGTCGCCGAGATCAAAAAAGCCCAGCTCCGCGATGTCGACGCGAGCCGCTACGCCTCCGGCGACGAGGTCACGCTCGCCGGTCTCATCGCCTACTACCGCGAGTGCCTCACCTGTCCAAATGAGGAGATCGCCGCCCGCCAACCCGCGCAGGCCGCGCTCATGCGCGTGCTCCACGATTTCCTTTTCGAGCCCCTCCGCCCCACTCTCGGCGCCCGCCGCCGCGTGCTCATTTCGCCGAGCGGTCTGCTCGCCTATCTCCCCTTCGAAACCCTCGTCGACCGCAACCAGCGCCTGCTCGTCGCCGACCACGCGTTCACGCTCACCCCGTCGCTGCTCACCACGCTGACCCTCGCCGCCCGGCCCGCCGCCACCTACACGCGCCCGATGCTCGCCTTCGGCGGCGCCGTCTACAATCCGCAGAGCTACGCCGCCGACATGACGAAAGCCGAGCTCATGAAACTGCAATTCGGCCAGATGCTCGTCGCCGCCCGCCAGGCCGCGTTCACGCCCAGTCGCAGCCCCTACGCCGGCGTCTTCGGCGGCCCGATGAACAACCTCGCCGGCACCAAGGCCGAGGTCGAAATGCTCGGCGCACTCCTCCCCGGCGCCCGCGTCGTCCTCGGTCCCGACGTAAATGAGAAAAACGTCCGCGCCCTCGCCGCCGCCGGCGAGCTCCGCTCCGCGCGCGTCCTCCACTTCGCCGTCCACGGCGCCGCGCTCCCCGCGATGCCCGCCCTCTCCTGCATCGCCCTGTCCTACGAAGGCCACTACACCGCCCATCTCCCCGCCGAGCGCGACGGCCTGCTCCAACTCGCCGAGATTCAGGCGCTCCCGCTGCGCGCCGAACTCGTCACCCTCAGCGCCTGCGAGACTGGCCTCGGCGCCATCCTCGCTGGCGAGGGCGTCGTCGGCCTCACCGGCGCCTTCCTCACCGCCGGCGGCGACCGCGTGCTCGCCTCCCTCTGGCCCGTCAACGATGCCGGCACCACCTACTTCATGCAGCGCTTCTACCGCCTGCACGTCACCGACGCCATGCCCGGCGACCTCGCCATGGCCGCCGTGAAACGCGAATTCATCGCCGGCCGCGCCGGCGGCTTCCGTGCCGCGCAATTTTGGGCGCCCTTCAATCTCTACGGCGGCGCCGACCTCCTCACCGCCCCGTAGCCCGGTCAGCCTGACCGGGCTTTGTTGGTCGATTCTCCGCCCGCTGTCCGTCCGCGCCCACCCGCGAAAAAATATTTTCCGCCTCCGCGCTTGCAGGCCGAAAACCGCAGCCCATAACCCGGCTCCTTTCGCCGCGCGCATGCCCAAGTCCTCCACTGCCTCCCGTCCCGCCCCCGCCGCCCCCACGGCGACCCCGGACGCGCAGTCCCGGCTCGAGGAAGACCACCACCAACTTGCCCGCTGGCGCGACGAACTCGACGCACGCCTCGAAGAGCGCCTCGCGCACCAAGCCCGCCACCGCGACCAACTCGACGACGCCCTCGATCACCTCGAAGGCGTCCGCAAATCCATCCGCGACCGCACCGCCGATCTCGCCGCCCCCGTCGACTCCGCCCAGCCTCCGTCCCCAGACCCCAAACCCCAGACCCCAGCCCCTGCTCCCCTTCCGGAGCCATTCTCCCCCGCCGAACTCTCCGGCTACCAGCGCCCCTCCCTCGACTTCCTCCGCCCCGCCAGCGCCGCCGAGAAAAACTTCAGCTCGCCCGAGGAACTCGCGACCAACAAGCGCATCCTCCAAGACTCCCTCGACTCTTTCGCGATCGACGCCTTCGTGCACGACGCGATCGTCGGCCCGCGCGTCACCCAATTTCGCGTCAAACCCGGCTTCGGCGTCCGCGTCGAATCCATCGTCGCCCTCGAGAAAAATCTCGCGCTCTCCCTCTCCGCCAACGCCGTCCGCATCCAGGCTCCCATCCCCGGCGAGAGCTACGTCGGCGTCGAAATCCCCAACCGCCACTCCGCCCCGCTCGCCCTCCGCGCGTCCTTCGAATCCGACGCCTGGCGCACGAACCACGGCGAACTTCCCCTCATCCTCGGCGTCGATATCGCCGGCCGCCACGTCATCCTCGACCTCGCCCGCGCGCCCCACGCCCTCATCGCCGGCGCCACCGGCTCCGGCAAATCCGTCTGTATCAGCAATCTCATTCTCTCGCTGATCTACCGCTTCCGCCCCGACGAACTCGAACTCGTCCTCATCGACCCCAAGATCGTCGAGTTCGCCATCTACCGCGACCTCCCGCACCTCATCCACCCCGTCGTCACCGAGCCCAAGCAAGCCGTCCAAGCCCTTAAGTGGCTCGTCCGCGAGATGGAGCGCCGCTACTCCGTCCTCGCCGAAAAATCCGTCCGCAATCTCGCTGGCTACAACGCCAAGGCCGTCGCCGAGGGTTTCCCCAAACTGCCCTACATCGTCCTCGTCATCGACGAACTCGCCGACCTCATGATGACCGCCGCGCAGGACGTCGAGACGCCCATCGCGCGCCTCGCGCAGATGTCCCGCGCCGTCGGCATCCACACCGTCCTCGCGACCCAACGCCCTTCGGTGAACGTCATCACCGGCGTCATCAAAGCAAACTACCCGACCCGCATCGCTTTCCAGGTCGCCTCGCAAATCGACTCCCGCACCGTCCTCGACGGCAAAGGCGCCGAAGCCCTCCAGGGCCGCGGCGACATGCTCTTCAGCCCGCCCGGACTCGGCCGCCTCCAACGCCTCCAAGCCCCCTTCGTCGACGACGGCGAGATCGAGAAAATCGTCGGCAGCCTCAAGTCCCAGCTCGCCCCGCGCTACCGTGTCGAACTCCGCGCGGAAGACATCCCCGGCGCCGCCACCGACGACCCGACGCTCCACGCCGGCGCCGATCCGATGATCAAAGAAGCCCTCGAAGCCATCTCCGCCAACGGCCGCGCCAGCACGAGCTACCTCCAACGCCGCCTCAAGATCGGCTACAACCGCGCCGCCAGCCTCATGGAAGAAATGGAGCAACGCCGCTACATCGGCCCCCAAGTCGGCAACAACCCCCGCGAAATCTTCGTCCAACCCAGCGACCTCCAACTCCCCTGAGGCACAAACCAGTGGACCGCTAATCCTCGCCAATCTCCGCTAATCCCAACCCACGCCCGCGCTTCGGCGATCAGCCGAAGCCCGCAAACTTTCCCTCGCCCATCACCTCCGAAAAATCAGCGCAAATTAGCGGTTAACCACCTTGTCCGCCGACACCCTCACTTCCTCAGCCCTCCTCGAACGCATCCGTCGCGACGGCGTGCGCAAGACCGCCGTCGCCCTGCGCAAGCCCCCGCTCTCCTCTCGCCTGCTCCAAGAGCTCGCCGAACTTCCCGAGCCCACCATCGCCCAGCAATTTGTCGCCGCGTATCCACTTTCCCCCAGCCATCTCCTCGAAACCCTCGCACAAACCGCGCAAGACCCCGAGGTCTTCCCCTTCCTCGCGACGAATCCCCGCACGCCCCCGCACCTCCTCTCCACCTTCGCCGCGCACGAAAACCCCGAGGTCCGCGTCCACGTCGCCACGCACCCGCAGCTCGCCGCCCGCGAACTCCTGAATCTCGCCCAAGACTCCGACGCCGCCGTCCGCCGCGCCGTCGCCACTAATCCGTCTCTCCGTCTCCCTCACCACGCCACGCTCATCACGGACACGTCTCCCTCCGTCCGCCTCCGCCTTTCCGCGCAAGCCGCCCTCCCCGCGCAAGTCGCGCTCGTCCTCGCCGCCGACACGTCCACGGTCGTCCGCACACACACCATCGCCACGACCACGGCCGACGACGCGCTCCTCCTCGGCTGGGCCGCCTCCGACGAAGAAGACGTCCAGCTCGCCCTCGCCTCGCGCAAAAATCTCCCCGCCGCCGTCCGCGCGCTTCTCCTCGTCTCGCCGCACGCCACCGTGCGCCGCGTCGCCCGCGACCTCATTGAGCCCGACCCCGTAGCCCTCCTGCACATCATCACGCACGGCGAACCCGACGAACGCGCCTGGGGCGCCGCCCGCCCCAAACTCGCCGCCCCGCTCCAGCGCCAACTCGCCCAATCCGAAGACACCGCCGTCCGCCTCGCCCTCGCCGCGAATCCGTCGCTCGTCCCCGACATCGCCGATTACTTCGTCGCCCTCGCCGACGAATCCGTCTGCGTCGCCCTCGCCACGAACCCCGCCCTCAGCGCCGAGCACGTCCAGTCCCTCGCCGCGACGCGCCTCCCCGCCGTCCTCACCGCGCTCGCCTACCGCGACGACCTCTACGAAGAGCTGATCCCGTTTCTCGTCGAGCACAGCCCCGATTTCCGCCGCCACTGGGCCATCCAACAAAAACCCGCGACCCTCGCCAACGCCGAGCTCGCCCGCCGCCTCCTCGCCGACCCGCTCCCGAGCATCCGAGCCCTCGCCGTCGCCTCGCACGCTTGGCGCCGCGCCGACCTCTACGATTTCGCGCGCGACCGCAGCCCCGCCATCCGCCTCGCAGCCCTTCGTCACTCGAACGCCCCCGACGACCTCATCGCGCAACTCCGCGCCGACCCCGTCCCCGAAATCGCCGCCGCCTCCTCCGCCGCCGAAGCCGCCCGCGCCGCGACCGTCTCTCAGCAGAAATCCAAAATCGCAGATTCCCCCGTTTCCCCAAAGTCCCCACCGACCTCTTCGCATTCCTCCCATCCCGCGCCCACTTCCGTCGCGCGCCCTTCCGCCTCACCCCGCGCCGCCCCCCCCTCACGCACCGACCAACTCTCGACCACGTTCAATCAACTCAAACGCCTCTTCTGGCAGTAGCCCACGCCTCGTCCCTTTCACTCTCCCTTTCACTTTCACTCTTTAATTCCCATGGCCAAAAAACCAACAGCCCTCACCTTCCGCGACATCGTGCTCGGCGCCGAAGCCGACGTGATCCGCGCCGCGCTCGAAGCCCGCATCAAGATCGACGCGCTCATCACCGAGCGCCAAGCCGCCTACGAAAAAATCGCGGCCCTCGAAACGCAGATCAACACCGTCGTCGGCGAGTCCGGCGTCTATCCGTTCCCCGCGCCCCCGCTGCCCGTCGCCGGCTTCGACCAAAAGCCCGCCAAGAAATCCGCGAGTGCCACCTCCGCCGACACCGACGAAGACGAGGAATCCGACACCGACGAGGCGCCCGCGAAATCCTGAGCCCTCTCGCTCCGAGCCGAGTCGCCCACGAAACACACCAAACACACGAAATGAATCTCACCCTGTCGCGAGAAGCATTCTCCGACTTTCGTGTCGTTCGTGTGTTTCGTGGGCCACTCCTCTGAGCCCCTGTCGCCTTTCGCAATCCTAGTGCGCGCCGATCAACAGATCCAGATCAACGGCCTTCTCCTCCAACGCGAGGAGCTGTTCGTGCGCATCCACGATCTGGAGACAGCCGCCGCCGCCATCCTCGGCGAGCCCTACCCCTTCACCCGCCCCGCGCTCCCGTCCGACTCTAAACTCAAGCGCAAGCCCACCGCGCGCCCCTCCTCCTCTTCGTCCGTTACCCCCGCGAGCCCCGCCGCCCTCGCCCGCGAATCCCTCCGCCGCCTCGAAGGCCTCGAGACCGCCTACCGCGTCACCTACCGCCGCTTCGGCCAAGTCGTCACCGAAGACCACGACGATCTCGACGCCCTCCGCACGTTACTCTCGTCCCAAGGCGCGAACCTCACCGTCACCCGCGTCGAAACGATCGACCTCGGCGCCCGCACGAAAGCCGTGCTCCTCGAAACCGTCGCCCCCGCGACCACCTGATTCGCCGCCGCGCAGCGCAGACCTCCACCCGCGCCGAATTCGTCCTTAAACTCGGCTCACGCAGACTAGCCCACGACACCGTGGTTTAATCCGCTCCATTGAATGCGATGCTAACGGGCGATACGCAGGTGAATCAGATTGTTATACCCTTCTGGTGCGGAAGCATCGCACCATGATCGAATCCTTTCTTGTGAAACGGCTGTCCCTCATCGTTGCCATGGCCGCCTTCGCGACGCTCATAGGCCCGACGCAGGCCCAGTCGTATGTGCCACTCACCATTCCGGCGACTGCGTTTCCCATCGGAGTGAATCCGACGACCTTTTTCCCGACCCAATCGTCTGCTGTCGACGGCGACGGCAACACGTATCGCAGAACCTACGACGCCTTCAATCGGGTCTACTTCGTGGACAAACAGACGAAGGCCGGCACAACCCTTCGCATCCCGACGATCGCCGTCCCAGCAACCGGAGTGACCTTTGCATTTACGGTCGACGCGCCGGGCAACATCTTCGTCGCGCGTTCGACCGGATCGGTGGAGAAGCACCACGTGAGCGCCGACTACAGAGCGGTGGAAACGTTGGCCGCCAATCTCAATATCAACGGTTCGTCCATCGCGTTCGACAGCCAGGGATACCTCTACATGACCTCGGTCGGCTTTGGGTTTTCCGTGCTGGTCCCCCGGGGCACCGGTCCACAGATCGTTCTCCAGCCTCAATCTACCCCGATCACCGGTGCCGGAGGCACCGCGGGCCTCACCGTCGCCGCCGTCGACAGCTCGGGAGCTGGTGTTCTCACCTATCAGTGGTATCTCGACGGCACCGCCGCCAACGGCGCCACGCTGGCGACCTATCGGGCGCCGACTCCGGGCCGCTACACCGTCGCGGTGAGCAATTCGACCTCATCGATCACGTCCGTCGCCGCAACGGTCACCGCACTCGTTCCTCCCTCGATCACGACTCAACCCGCCGCCGTAACCACCAACGCCGGTCGCAATGTTAGTTTTACCGTCGTCGCCGCCGGCACACCGTCGCCTTCCTTTCAATGGCGCAAAGACAATACTCCGATCGACGGCGCCACCTCGGCGACCCTCACCCTCGCCAACGTTCAAACAGCCGACGTGGGCAGCTACCACGTGATCGTAACCAACCCTGCGGACTCGGTCGCCAGCTCTGCTGCGACACTGACGCTCAACCAGGCTCCGGTGCTGACCGCACAACCTGCGAATCAGACCGTCGCCGAAGGCTCGCGGACCACTTTCTCGGTTGTCACGACCGCCACGCCGAGCCCCACCTACCAATGGAAGAAGGATGGTGTCGACCTACCCGGTGCGACCTCGGCAACCTTGGTGCTGCCCACGGCGCGACCGACGGATGCCGGCAACTACACTGTTGTGGTCACGAGCAGCGCAGGCCTGGTCACCACCAGCTCTGCCACGCTGACAGTGAACTTTAGCCGGCTCATCAATATCTCAACCCGCGGCATTGTTCCTGCCGGTGGTTCGCTTACCCCAGGCTTCGTGCTGCGGGGCACTGGCACCAAACGTCTCGTCGTTCGCGGGATCGGACCAACCCTTGCGTCGTTCGCCATCGCCTCCTCGTTGGATGATCCGGTCCTCAATATCTACCCGCAAGGCTCTGCGACACCCTCGGCGTCGAACGACGATTGGAACGGCGCCAGCGGACTGGATGCGGCCTTTGCCGGCGTTGGCGCCTTTCCGCTGAAATCCGCCACCAAGGATGCTGCCGTGCTCGCAGGGCTGCCGTGCACCGGTTTGAGCGGCTTTTCCGTCCGCATCACCGCCAACTCAGCCACCGCCTCCGGTATCGCCCTGGCCGAAATCTACGACACCGATGAGGTCACAGCTCCCGTGCGCATCGCCAACGTTTCAACGCTGGGCTTCGTCGGCACCGGGGCCAACATCCTCACCGCCGGATTTGTGATCCGAGGCACTGCGACGAAGCATTTGCTCATTCGCGCGATCGGCCCGGGTCTGGCCGCTTTTGGCGCCGGCGGACTGCTGGCGGCTCCCGTCTTGGATGTCATCGCCAGCGGACAATCGGAACCTCTGGCCGGCAACCGCCAGTGGGGAGGAACACCCGCGCTGAAGGCCGCGTTCACCCAAGCGGGCGCATTCGCGCTTTCCGACGATAGCAACGACGCCGCACTCCTCGTGCGACTGGCCCCGGGAGGCTACACCGTGCAAGTGGCGGGTGTCGCCGCCACGACCGGAAACGCGCTCCTCGAAATTTACGATCTCGATCCGTGATCGGGTCTGCCGCCCCGAAACCATCGACCTCGGCGCTCGCACGAAAGCCGTGCTCCTCGACTCCGCTTCGTAGCGCGACGCCGGCGTTCCGCGCTACGAGCGAACGAACGGAGGCTGATCAAAGGTTCAGCGTGAGTTGGAGGTAGAAGTAGCTCGCGTCTTTCGAGCCAACGGCGGCGAGCGATCGTTTGATGTAGTCGCCGCGGAAGTAGCGGGAGGCGGCGGCCTCAATTTGCGCGTAGGGCTTGAACGTCCATGCGGCGACGAGGTCGATCTCGTTGCCGACGTGGCTGCTGTAGCCGGGATTGATGCGGTAGCCGCCGCCACTGCCGACGGCGGCGGTGGCGAAATTGCGGGGGACGCCGGCGACGTTATACCAAAAGTCGGAGGTGCGGTTTAGATAGTGGCTGTGGGCCTCGAGGGCGATCATCGAGGTGGTCGTGGGCTTGAAGGTGTAGGCCACGCGGAAATCGTGGAGATTCTGGAGGCTGCTCAAGTCCATGTAGCCGTAGAAGAGATGGTTCGTGGGGAAGAGATTTTGGAACGTGCCACTCTTGGTGTCGGTCGCGGCTTTGTCGCCGGAGCCGAAGCTATAGAGGAAGGCGAGGCGGGGCTGGCGGGTGCTCTCGGTCCACGTGTAGCCGGCCTGGAGGACGGCGGCGAGCGCGCGGTGATCGAGGCGCGGCGCAGTGAGGGCGGCGGCAGGCGCAGTGGCGGGGAAAACGGCGGTGCGGTTGCCAAACTGATACATGACTTCGGCGCCGTAGTCGAAAGGATCATACGCGCCGGGCTTCGATTTGATGCGGACGCCGGCGGTGTAGGTATCCTGCGCGCCGGGGAAGCGAAAGGGCGCGGGGACGCCGGACCAGTTGTCGGTGGCGATACCGCGCTCGACGTTGCGGGCGAAGAAGTAGGCTTCGGTGATTTCGTTTTTGAGGAGCGTAGGAAAATTAAAATACGCGCCGGAGAAGTGGTCCTGCCCGTTGGATTTGTTCAGGTTGTTGGAATCGTTATAGACGACCCCGCCGGTGAAGAGATCGACGCCGAAGAATTTGTTCTGCCAGCGAACCTTAAGAGCGTCGAAGGTGCGGGCGTTGTTGTTCCAGCGGAAGTGGCCGACGAGGCGTTGGTCGCCGTAGGCGAGCTCCTGCCGACCGAGCTTCAGCGAGAAGGGAAATTCCTTGTGGTTGCCGAAGTAGAGGAACGCTTGGTGGACGTCGGGGCCGGCGTCGTTTTCGGCGAGGGCTTTGCCGGGAGCGGTGGCGAGGTAGCGCTCGTCGCCGAGCGAGTAACTCGTGCGGGCTTCGGCGAGAAAGGCGAACGACTTGCCGGTGTAGCCGACGCGCGGCATGAGGCGCGAGAGGAGGTAGGCGTTGTTGTTGTCGTCGACGGGGCGCTTGGAGAAATCCCAGTTGGAGCCGGCATCGGTGAAGCCGGCGCCGAGCTTATCCTCGAAACGGATACGGTAGTTGGCGGCAATGTCCCACGCGGCCATGTAGGGATCGGCGGCGCGGAGTTTTTCGTTGGCGAAGCCGGGGAACGGGCGCGGTGGGGGCGGCGGGGCGTATTGGGCAAGCGCGGCCAAGGGCAAGGCGAGCAGCGCGGAGATGCGGAGGAGGCGGGAGATGTGCATGGTGGTGCGAACAGGCGGACGGTGTAGTCGATGGGAGACGAAAAAAATCAGGCGGCCGGGGTGAAGGCGTTGAAGAGGCGGTTTAGGCCGGTGCGGGGAGGTTTCGGCGAGGATGGCGGTGTGTAGGCCGGGCGCGCAGGAGGCAGCGGGCGGAGGTGCGAGCGCTCTTCGAGGAACCCGATGAGCTGCTCGCGGAGTTCGTAGTAGGCGGGATCTTCGAGGAGCTGTTTGCGCGAGCGGGGGCGCGGGAATTTCACCTCGAGGATTTCGCCGACAGTGGCGGCAGGGCCGTTGGTCATCATGACGACGCGGTCGGAGAGGAAGAGGGCCTCGTCGACGTCGTGCGTGACCATGAGCGCGGTCTTCTGGTCTTTCTGCCAGAGATCGAGAAGGACTTCCTGGAGTTCGTAGCGGGTGAGCGAGTCGAGCATGCCGAAGGGCTCGTCGAGGAGTAGCATCTTGGGCGAGAGGGCGAAGGCGCGGGCGATGCCGCAGCGTTGACGCATGCCCTGGGAAAGTTCGGAGGGACGGCGGTGCAGCGAGTCGCCGAGGCCGACGACGGTGAGATAGTATTCGGCGATCTGGCGGCGCTCCTCGATATCGGCGGTGTAGTAAACTTGGTCGACGCCGAGCATGACGTTTTCGAAGGCGGTGAGCCACGGGAGGAGACACGGCGCCTGGAAAACCACGCCGCGGTCGGGGCCGGCGCCGACGACTTCCTTGCCGGAAAGAATGATACCGCCGGTGGAGACCTCGGTGAGGCCGGCGATCATCGAGAGGACGGTGGATTTGCCGCAACCGCTGTGGCCGATGAGGGTGATGAACTCGCCTTTGCGGATCTTGAGGTCGAAATTTTCGACGATGACGGCGGGCGCGCCGGAGCCAGAGGGATGCGGGTAGACTTTGCCGAGCTGGGAGATTTCGAGAAACGACGACATGGTGTGGGCGGTTAGGCGGAGAGGGTGACTTCCTCTTTTTTGATTTCGTGCGGGCGGAGCGGTCGGCGGCGGGTGGTGCGCGGCTGGTCGAGGTCTTCGGGCAAGATGTCGGGGAGAATCAGTTTCTTGGTGACGGTGGCGCGGCGGGCGGCGCCGTAGCCGAGGAGCTGGTTCGTGACGAGAGCGCGGAGGCGCTTGAACTCGGGGTCGTGGTTCAGCGATTTGCGGTCGCGGGGGCGGGCCAGCGTGACGCTCACGGAGTCGCCGAGGTGCGCGCCGGGGCCGGGCGTAAGCGGAATGATGCGGTCGGCAAGGAGGAGGGCTTCGTCGACATCGTTGGTGATCAGGACGACCGTTTTCTTGTCCTTCTCCCAGATGCGCTCGAACTCGTCCTGCAGCGTGGCGCGCGTGAGGGCATCGAGGGCGGAGAGGGGTTCGTCGAGGAGGAGAATCTGTGGGTCCATCGCGAGGGCGCGGGCGACGGAGACGCGTTGACGTTGGCCGCCGGAGAGCTGGCGCGGGAGTTTTTGCGCGTGCGGTGTGAGGTTGACGGTGGCGATGGCCTGCGCGACGACCTCGACGCGTTGCTCGGCGGAGCGATCCGGGAAGACTTGGTCGACGGCGAGGGCAATGTTTTCCGAGACGGTGAGCCAGGGGAGCAGCGAGTAGTTCTGGAAAACGATGCCGCGGTCGGGGCCCGGACCGGTGATAATGGTGTCGTTGAGTTTGACGGTGCCGGTATCGGGCATCTGGAGACCGGCGATGAGCGAGATGAGCGTGGTCTTGCCGGAGCCAGAGTAGCCGACGATCGCGACGAACTCGCCGCGCTCGATAGAGAGATCTACGCCCGAGAGGATGGGCGGGCCGCCGAAGGATTTACTGACGTTTTTGAGTTCGAGAAAAGGCATCGTCGTGGCGTCAGACGGATTTGAAGCGCTGCTCGAGGAGGCTCATGAGGCGGTCGAGGATGAAGCCGACGACGCCGATGGTGATAATCGAGAGGATGATGTGCTCGTAGATGAGCGCGTTATACTCCTGCCAGAGGAAGCCGCCGACGCCGGGTCGGCCGGTGAGCATTTCGGCGGCGACGATCACGAGCCACGCGATGCCGAGGCTGAGACGGAAGCCGGTAAACATATACGGGAGCGTCGCGGGTATCAGAATTTTGGTGAGCGTCTTCCAGCGGGAGAGTTTGAGGACGCGGCCGACGTTAAGAAAATCCTGCGGGACGGCGCGGACGCCGACGGCCGTGTTGAGGACCGTCGGCCACATCGAACAGATCGCGATAGTGAAGAGCGCGCCGTAGGTGCCGGCTTCTTTGCCGGTGCTGAGGAAAAGCACGAGGCCGAGCGGGAGCCACGCGAGCGGCGAGACGGGGCGGAGGACTTGGATGATCGGATCGAAGGTTTTCGTGAAGCCCTTGGAGAGGCCGAGGAAGAAGCCGATCGGTGTGCCGATGATGAGGGCGAGCGCGTAGCCCTGCGCGACGAGCACGAGGGAATACCACGTGAAGCGGAGAATGCCCTGGTCCATCTCGCCGCGCTTGGCGAAGGGCTCGACGATGTAGGGCTTCGACGATTCCCACGTCTTGAGGGGCGAGGGAAGATCTTTGGCCCACGTGGCACTGCTGATGGCCCAAACGGCCAGGATGATGGCGACGCCGACGAGCGGGAGGATGAGCCAGTCGAGTTTGAATTTTTTCATGAGGAGGTGCGGCAAGTTTTGCCTCTCGCGGTGGTCGCGAAAGGAGTGGAGGACGCGAAGGGAAAGGGCGGACTGAAGTCCGCCCTACTCAGCCTTTGAGCGATTTTACGGCGAAGGACTTGGCGTAGGTTTCGGGATCGGCGGGGTTGAAGGTCGCGCCGTCGAAGAGCGTTTCGGGGGAGTTGTCGGCGCCACCGTGGGCGTAGCCGATTTCTTTCATCGCCTGCTCGTAGATATCGGCGCGCATGACGCGTTTCGCGATGCCGTCGTAGTCGGGGGCGCCGGTGACCATGCCCCAGCGGCGATACTGCGACATGAACCACTTGGCGTGTTTGGCCTGCGGGTAGTTGCAGTTGCGCCGGCTGAAGTGCATCGGGAGCTCGTCTTTGACTTTGCGACCGTCGCCGTAGTCGAGTTCGCCGAGAAGGCGGCCCTGGATGATTTTGGCATCGCAGTTGATGTAGGTAGGCTTGGAGACGATCGCGCACTGCTCGGGGCGGTTGGCCATGACGTCGAGCCAGACGCTGGCTTCGTGGAGGGCCTTGATAACGGCTTTGACGGTCTTCGGATTTTTTTCGGCAAACTCCTCGGTGAAGGCGCAAACTTTCTCCGGGTGATCTTTCCAGATGTCCTGCGTGGTGACGGAGGTGAAGCCAATGTTATCGACAATGGCGCGGGCGTTCCACGGTTCGCCGACGCAGAAACCGTCCATCTTGCCGATCTTCATATTGGCCACCATCTGCGGGGGCGGGACGGTGATGAGGGAGACGTCTTTGTCGGGATCGATGCCGCCGGCGGCGAGGTAGTAGCGCATCCACATGGCGTGGGTGCCGGGCGGAAACGTTTGGGCGAAGGAGAGCGGCTCGCCGAGTTTCTTGGCCTGATCGACGAAGGGCTTGAGTGCCTTGGGGTCGGCGCCGACCTTGCCCTTCCACTCGGCTTTGAGCGTAATGGCTTGGCCGTTACGGTTGAGAATCCATGGAATGACCATCGGCTTCTTCGGCGAGCCGGCGAGGCCCATGGTGGAGGCGAGCGGCATGCCGATGAGCATATGGGTCGCCTGGATGGAGCCGGAGGAAAGGTTGTCGCGGATGGCGGCCCAGTTGGCGCCCTTCGTCACGGTGGAGTTGATGCCGTATTTTTTAAAGAGACCCTTCTCGTGGGCGATGACGATGGGCGAGCAGTCGGTAAGGGCGATAATACCGAAGTTGAGATTCGGCGTTTCGGGGGCGTCAGAAACGGAGCCGGCGGTGGCTGCCCAGCTGCGCGTGCCGAGGGCTGAGAAGAGGGCGGTGGCGCCGACGCCGGCGGCGGTGCGGACGAGAAAATCGCGGCGGTTGAGCGGAACGATGGTGCGGTGGGACGGAGTCATGGTGTAATGGGTGGTTGGTTACGTAGTCAGGCGGTGGAGAGAAGGGGAACCGACGGCGGCACGATAGAGATCGGCACGGAAGAGGCGGGTCGGCAGGGCGGCATCGGCCGCGTGAATGGCGGGCAGGAGGCCGGCGGCGCCGAGCGAACGCTGTAGCGCGGCGGCTTTGGCGGCGGTCGGGTCGGTGGCTTCGTGCCGGTGGAAGACGTGGAAGTCCGGGATGTTTTCCACGCGACCGTGGCCGCAATCGAACCGGCCGAGGAGCGCGGGCGCGATGACGCGGGCGGGGACATTGAGGTAGGTCGGCCCGGCGAGGAGTTGGGCGAGCGGTTCGCGGTTTTGCGGCTCGTCGCACCACGCGCAGGCGGTGGCGAGAGCGGCCACGAGGGCGGTATGTTGTTCGGCGCGACCCTCGGCAAAACGCCGCGTGACCATGAGAACTTTCTCGACCTGGCCCGGAGCATGGGCGGCGCTCCACGTGGGGCACCAACCGACGTTTTCACGGACCGCGAGAGTGTTCCACGGCTCGCCGGCGCAGTAACCGTCGATCGTGCCAGCAGCGAGATTGCGAAACATCTGGGCGGGCGGGACGACGACGATGCGGACGTCGCGTTCGGGGTTGAGGCCGGCGGCGAGCAACCAATCGCGGAGCATCAGGTGATGCGTGGAAAAATGGTAGACGATGCCGAACGTAAGCGGTTGGCGGGCGCGGCGCTCTTTCGCGAGGGCATGGAGCGAGACGGCATCACGGGCACCGGCCTCCCAAAGTGCGCGGGAAAACGTAACGGCGTTGCCGTGAAGGTTGAGAACCAGCGCGGTGAGGACGTCGGTGGCGGGGCAGCCGAGGCCGAGGTGCGTGGACCAGAGCATCGGCGCGGGGGCGTGGGCGGCGTCGAGTTCGCCGTAGATGATTTTTTCGCGAATGGTGGCCCAGCCGATTTCGCGGCGGAGCTCGACGCGGAGTCCATGTTGGGCGAAGAGGCCGAGGTGGGCGGCCACGGCAAGCGGAGCGGCGTCGGTGAGAGCCAGAAAGCCGAGGCGCAGAGGCCGCGAGGCCACGCCCAAGACAGGGGCGGGCGGTGGGGAGGCGGGGGACGTTGTGATCATCGTGATGGCCGACCAAGTGAGCCGTCGCTGTGCCACGGGGGCTTGGTGGCGCAATTACTGCTGTTCAAACAATTCATCCCTAGAATGAACTTCGCTCATCCATGAAACCGACGCTCGACAGCCGGCAGCTCCACGCCTTCGCGGCGCTCGCGCGGCGCGGTAGCTTCACGCTCGCGGCGAAGGATTTGTTTCTCACGCAGTCGGCGGTGAGCCACGCGATCAAGGCGCTGGAGGACGATTTGGGAACGCGTCTGCTGGACCGCGTGGGGCGACGCGTGCTCCTTACCCAGTCAGGCGAGCAGTTTCTGAGGCACACAGAGAAGATTCTGCGTGAAATGGAAGCGGCGCGCGCGGGGCTGGAAGCCCTGTCGAAGTGGGGCCACGGGCGGCTCCGGGTGGGCGCGAGCACCACGGCATGCCAACACATCCTACCGACGGTGCTGCGGGAATTTCGGGAAAGCTATCCGAAGTGTGTGATCCGCATCGAGCCCGGCGACCACGGTCAGCAACTGGAGTTGTTGCGCGGCGGTCACATCGATCTCGCGATCGTGCTGGAACCGCCGGCGCCGACGGCCGGCGAGTTGACGTTCGTGCCGTTGTTTCAGGACGAATTGCGCTTCCTCGTCGCTCCGCTGCATCCCTGGGCAAAACTCGGTCGGGCGCCGCGCGAAGAAATCGAGAGCGAGACGCTCGTGCTCTATAATAAATCCAGCCACACGTTTCGCCTGGTGAGCGAATATTTCCGCGAGGAAAAAATCGCGCTGAGCAATTTCATCGAGCTGGGAAGTATGGAGGCGATCAAGGAACTCGTAAAAATCGGGATGGGCGCCGGCGTATTCGCTCCGTGGATCGCGCGCTCGGAGTTGGAGAGCGGCTCGTTGGTGTCGCTGCCGCTCGGCGCTCGCAAGCTGCGTCGCCACTGGGGTGTGGCCCACCTCAAAGGCCGGCGGCTGGCGTTGGCCGAAGAGACGTTTGTCGGGCTTTGCGAATCCGCCACGGAGGCGCTGGGGCTCAGCGCGCCGCGCGCCGTGGCATGAAACGATCCGGTCCGAGTTCAGATATGCCACTCGGAGGCGGCGGTGTCGGCGCGAGCGGAGCCGACGGAATGGTCGCCGGTGCCCTGGCCCACGAGCGACTCGTGTTTGCGACGGGAGCGCACCACGACGCTGTCGCCTTTGAAATAGGCCACGGAATCCGCGGGGATGGATTTCATCAGCCAGACGTTGGAGCCGATGATCGAGTGCGCGCCGACCGAGGTATCGCCGCCCAGGATCGTGGCGTGGGCGTAGATCGTGACGTGGTCACCGATATCGGGATGACGTTTCACGCCCTTGATGGGGTTGCCCTCGGGGTCAGTCTCGAAGGACTTCGCGCCGAGCGTGACGCCTTGGTAGAGTTTCACGTGGGAGCCGACGGTAGCAGTTTCACCCACGACGACGCCGGTGCAGTGGTCGACGAAAAAGTGGCTGCCGATGCGGGCGCCGGGGTGAATATCGCAACCGGTGCGCTCGTGACCGTATTCGGTCAACATGCGTGGCAACAGAGGCACGCCGAGGTGATAGAGCACGTGGGCGAGGCGTTGGAGCGAGATCACGAGCACGCACGGGTAGGCCACGATGATTTCCTCGACGCTGCGTGCGGCGGGGTCGCCTTGGTAGGCGGCGGTGACGTCGGTCTGGATGAGCTTTCGGAGCGCGGGCAACTCACCGAGCATGGCAGTGGTGCGGGCGCGTGCGGCGACGGCGGCGTCGGGGACCTGAGCGAAGCGGAGGCACTTTTCGATCTCGGCGACAAGACGGCGATCGATTTCGCCGAGGAGGCGGGTGACGTGCGCGGGCAGGGCGCTCTCGGTCAGGCCGGTCTCCTCAAAATAGCCCGGGAAGAGCAGGTGCATGAGGTCGGCAGCGAGCTGGTTTACAGAGGCCTGCGAGGGCAGGTTGGCACCGTCGACATGGTTGATGCCGCCGTCACTGCGGTAGGAATCGAGGAGGGCTTGTTTGATTTCGTCGAGGTGCATGGCGGCGCGAACCAGCGAGCGGTCAATAGACTCGGCCGGCGGCAGGCGAGCCTGAATCGCGGCATGCGGCGATCCGCGCGCCGGGTGACGACGGCGGCATTCGTTACAATCTCATGATTATCCCACGCGGCGACAAATCGGTCATCGACAAACCGGGAGCGCCGCTTTCAGTTGTTCACAAGATATCCACACCGATGGAAAACCTGCGCGAGGCGACCGCCTCAAATTCGCGGCTGAAGACGGCAGCAAAGAAGGTGAAAACCTTCGTGCTCGATACGAACGTCCTGCTGCACGACCCGCAATCGATCTATAAATTCGAGGACAACAACCTCGCCATACCCGTGGAGGTGCTCGAAGAACTCGACGCCATCAAGGGCGAGCAGTCGACGGAGCGCGGGCGCAATGCGCGCCGCGTGCACCGGATTCTACAGGAGCTGTTGCCGGATTCGCGCTCGATGCACGAAGGCGTGAAACTGCCGACGGGCGGCACGCTCTCGATCGTCATCAACCCCTACTTGCTGGAAGGCGGACGCAGCTCGGCGGCGATGGACCGGCTGCGCGCGATCCTGCCCGACCTCTCGAAAAAAGATAACCGCATCATCGCCGCCGCGCTCTTCGTGCAAGAGCGGTATGAGCCGCCCACGATCCTCGTGACGAAGGACGTGAACGTGCAGCTCAAGGCCCGCGCCGTCGGCCTCGAATCGGAAGACTATCTCAATGACAAGGTGCCAGAGACCGACGAGGAGGCGAGCTACCGCGAACTGCCGCTTAATATCTACGAGCTGCAACGCTTCTGCTCAGAGGGAGAATTCGATCTCGGGGACGACGCGACCAAGCCGCTCTACCTCAACGAATACGTCCTGCTGCGCTCCGACGAAGGAAAGACGATGCCGGCACGTTACCACGGCGACGGGATCGTGCGGCGCCTGAAATTGCCGGATTTTGTGAAAGCACCGGGCGGAATTCCGATTCGGGCGCGCAATCTGGAGCAGCAGTTTTTCATGGATGCGCTGCTCGACGACAGCCTCCACATGATCACGTGTTTCGGCAAAGCGGGCACGGGCAAGACGCTGCTCTCCGTGGCGTGCGCGCTGCACCAGACGCATGACGATCACTCGCGCTACGACGGCGTTTCGATTTCCCGGCCCGTGATGGCGCTCGGCAAAGACATCGGGTTTTTACCGGGGACGTTGGAGGAAAAGATGAAGCCGTGGCTGCAGCCTTATCACGATGCGTTGGAGGTGCTGATCCCCTCGAAGCCACCGAAGGAGCCGCAATTCGCTGCGAAGAAAGTTTCGAAGAAGAAGAACAAACACCGCGACGATCAGTATGTCGCGGCGATGAGTGCGCCCCAGCCGAACCATGCGAGCCATCATGGCGGTCACGGTCAGGCGGCGGTCGCGAAGCCTTACGAGCGCCTGCTCAAGAGCGGACTCGTGGAGATCGAGGCGCTGGCCTTCATTCGCGGGCGCTCGATCGCGCGGCGGTTTTTCATTCTCGACGAGGCGCAGCAACTGACACCGCACGAGGTGAAGACAGTCATCACGCGTATCTCAGAGGGCTCGAAAATCATTCTGATCGGCGACCCGGCGCAGATCGACAATCCCTACGTCGATGCGCGGAGCAACGGATTGGTCTATTGTCACAACCGCATGAAGGGTCAGGCCATCGCGGGCCACGTGAAGCTCATGAAGGGCGAGCGCTCGAAACTCGCGGAGCTGGCGGCGGATTTGTTGTGAGCACAAAAAAGGCCGGTCTGGGACCGGCCTTAAGGAATTTTGAGCGGGAAAGGGCGGACTGAAGTCCGCCCTATTTTTAGGCGGTCGCGCGTTTGGCGAGGAGGCTTTCGCGGCCGTTGCGCAGCGCGGCGTATTCCATCGCGACGACGAAGGCACCGGTGAACACGAGATCGCTCACGAGGGTGTTGCGGAAGAACCAGAGAGTGGGCGGAAACTCGGGATGACCGATCGTCATCGCCTGCCACCAGCCGGCGAGATTGTGGGCGTAGGCGACGTCGCCGAGCCACGAGGCGGTGTTGGTCACGAGATAGAAAAACAGGGAGCCGCCGACCGTGCCGCTCAGGATGTTCAACCATGTGCGCTGGCGGGAAACCATGACGCCGAAACCGATGGCGGCGGCAAAACAGGCAGCGCGGAGCACGGCGCCACCGATGGCCCATTCGTAGTTCAGCGTCGTGGTGTAATAGTGGTCGATGTAGAGGTCCGAGAGGACGAGAGCCACGAAAGGGACGAGCCAGAGGCGCTTGTCGCGGAAATAAACGGCTCCGCAAAACGTGAGGGCCATGAGGGGCGCGAAGTTCGAGAGCGCCGGGATGTAGAGGGCCACGATCCGCCAGGCGACCGAGAGCACGATGAGAGCGATGGCTAAGGGCATGGGAGGGTTGATAGTCAGATTCGCGGGGATGGACAGAAATTTTCGTGTGCACCGGCCGGCCGTCAGAGGCAATTTTCCGGACTAATAGTCCGTATGCGGTCGATTGGAACCGTGCCCGGAGCAGCTTTTTATTGTTCGGCTTCGCGGGCGAGCAACCAGAGCACGTCGGAGAGGCGGTTGACGTAGTGGTGCACCAGCGGGCGAAGCGCACGACCATGGGAGGCCAGCGTGACCAAACGGCGCTCACCGCGCCGGGCCGCGACGCGGGCGGTATCAAAAGCGGCAGCGAGGGCGTTGGCTCCCGGCGTGGCCCAGCCGTCGAATTTCAGGCCGCGCGATTCCAGCGCAGCGATGGCTGCGTCGAGGCGCGCGAGATCGGCGTCGCCGATTTTTTCGAAAGTGGAGTCGCGGTAGCGTTGGGCATCGCTCTCGGCGCAGGCCAGTTCGCCCATGAGCGCGACGAGGTTTTTTTGCACAACAGTGAGCAGCTCGCGGCTGGCAATACCCTCGGCGGCGTCGCGTGGAAGCAGGGATTTGGCGGAGCCGAGGGCGACGTTGAGTTCGTCGAAGGCACCGACGGCTTCGATTTGCGGGTGATCTTTGGGCACGCGTTGCCCAAAGAGCAGGCTGGTGGTGCCGTCGTCCCCGCGGCGCGTGGCGATCGAGGACATGGGCGGCGTCAGGCGATCTTGCGGGCGGCGAGTTGCGCGCGGAGGCAGAGCTCGGCGGCTTTGAAGGCGTGGGCCTGCGTCATGGCTTTCTCGGTGCGGTTGAGGCAGTCGAGAATGAGCTGGCCGAAGAAGCGGAAGCCGACCTGGCCGGTGACATTGAGGTGGCGCTCGCCGGCATCGTCGACGATGTAGACATTGTCGCCGGTTTTGTCGCGGGCGACGTCGAGATACTTGCGGAGCTCGATGTATCCTTTGGTGCCGAGGATGACAGTGCGGCCATCGCCCCAGGTGCCGAGACCGGCAGGGGTGAACCAATCGACGCGGATGTAGTTGGAGGTGCCGTTGTCTCCGAGGAGCGAGGCTTCGCCGAAGTCTTCGAACTCGGGTTTGTCGGGATTCGCGAAATTGCCGACGGCGGCTTGCGTCACGGTGGCATCCGTCGCGCCGGTGTAAGTGAGGAACTGTTCGAACTGGTGGCTGCCGATGTCGGTGAGGATACCGCCGAATTTCGCTTTTTCGAAGAACCATGCGGGGCGGCCGGCTTTGCCGAGGCGGTGCGGCCCGAGGCCGATGACTTGGATGACTTTGCCGATGGCGCCGGCGGCGACGAGGTCGGTGGCATACATGGCGGACTCCACGTGGAGACGCTCGGAGAAATAGACCATGTATTTGCGGCCGGTGCGTGCGACGACGGCTTTGGCCTGGTCGAGCTGCGTGAGCGAGGTGAAGGGCGTCTTGTCGGTGAAGTAGTCTTTGCCGGCTTCCATGACGCGACAGCCGAGCGGACCGCGGTCGCACGGGACGGCGGCGGCGGCAACGAGTTGAATGGACGGGTCTGCGAGGATTTCGTCGAGGGAGCGGGCGACCTGGACCTGGGGATATTTGGCGACGAAGGCTTCAACTTTTTTCGGATCAGGATCGTAGACCCATTTCAGATCAGCGCCGGCTTCGAGGAGGCCGTTGCACTGGCCGTAGATATGGCCGTGGTCGAGGTGGGCGGCGGCGAAGGTGAATTCGCCGGCTTTGACCACCGGGCTGGGTTTGCCCTGGGGGGCGTAGTTCATGCCGTCGGCTTTTTGGCTCATGGAGAGGGAGGAGTTTTGGCTGCTTCGCGGGTGGCTTTGGCGAGAGTTTTGACGGCTTCGTCGACGGTGGTGCGGACTTTTTTGTCCATGCGGTCGATGAAGAGCACGCCGTTGAGATGATCGGTCTCGTGCTGGATGCAGCGGGCAAAGAGGCCGTCGCTCGACAAGGTGTGCGGGATGCCGCGCTCGTCCTGGAATTTTACCGTGATGGCGTCGGGACGCTCGATGTCGCCGCGGATTTTTGGGAAGGAGAGACAGCCTTCTTCGTAGAGATATTTTTCGGTGCCGGGGGCAACGGTGATCTCGGGGTTGGCGAGAGTCATCGGCATGATAAGGTCGAGCGGCGGGCGGGCGCCGTCGAGTTCCCACTTAAAATCAGGTTCGACTTCACGCAGATCGATCACGCAGAGCTGGATGGCGTGGCCCACCTGTTGGGCGGCGAGACCGATGCCGGCGGCGGCGTGCATGGTGGCGATCATATCCGCGACCAGTGTGCCGAGCGCGGCGTCAAAGGCGGTGACGCGAGCACCTTTTTTTCGCAGAACGGGATCGTTGTAGTGAACAATTCGCAGTGGCATCGGCGGTGTGGCCCACGAGCGTGGGTTTGCGGGACGCGCCCGCAAACCAATACTTGGTTTTGATGCGCGGTTCCGAAGGTGAGTTGGGCTGCGAGGAGAAGTGTCGTGGTGACGGCGGTCGCGAGAGTGAGGTCGCGAGACAGGAGAGTTGGAGCACAGGAGGTCGGCGCGGGTGACTCGGAGGAGCCGGGCCGGGACTACGGTTTGGGGCTGGCCTCGGCTTGAGAGGCGCGCAGGCGGACGAGATTGTTGCGCGCGTCCGCGTAGTTTGGATTGAGGCGCAGGGCGGTCTCGCAGTGGGCGATGGCGTCGGCGAGCCGGCCAAGTTGCGAATAGGCGACGGCCAAATTATTGTGGGGATCGGGAAAATTCGAGTTGAGTTCCAGGGCGCGGAAAAACTCCTGCACGGCTTCGGCCGGTCGACCGGTTTGCAGGAACGCGATGCCAAGATTGTTCCGGGCTTTGGGCTGCTGCGGGTCGATGCGGAGACTGATTTGGTAACGGGGAATCGCGTCAGCGGGACGGCCGGTGTGGAGCAGGGCGTTGCCGAAATTGTATTGGGCGTTGGCGTAGGCGGGCTGCAGGCGGACGGCGGTTTCGAGGTGGGGAATGGCGGCGGCGGGATCACCTTGCTCTGTCAGGGCGTTGCCGAGATTCGCGTGGGCGGAAGCGTAGTTGGGATCGACGGTGACGGCAGCACGATAGCTCGCGATGGCCTCGGTGCGGCGGCCCGCGACGTCGAGAGGCACACCGAGATTGTAGTGGGCGCGGGCGTTGCGGGGGACTTTAGCCGCGGTGTCGGCCCAGAGGGAAATTTCGCTGGCAAAGTCGCGATTGCGCGCGGCGGTGGCGAGGCCGGCGGCCACGGCGAGAAGTCCGCAGACAGCGAGCGTGGTGCGCCGGCCAGTGTAGCGGTGCAACGTGACCACACCTAGAGTGATGACGGCGACGAGCGGGAGGTAGGGACGGTTTTCGGCGATCGGTTGTTGGATCACGGGCACGACGCTGGAGGTCGGCGCGAGAATCACTAGAAACCACGCGCCGGCGAAACCGAGCAGCGGACGGGCGTAGAGGGCCCAGGAAGTCGCGACGAGAAGTGCGGCGAGACCAAGTGCAAACGGTGCCGCGGCCACCGTGCTCGGCACCAGCTCTACGCCGCGGTCAAAGATCAGCGGATACGGGATGAGCGTGAGTTTCAGATAGACCAGGACGGCTTTGCACTCGGTGAAGGCGTAGTCGATCCAGCGGATACCCAGACCGTAACCGACGCCGCGCTCGCCGACGCCGATCAGAAAATAGGCGAGCGGCAACCAAGTGGCCGCGAGCGCCGCGTAAAATTTCCTGCGGAGACGCAAGGCCGCGGAAAACGAGCCGCTGACGAACGTGCGATCATAGAGCAGGACCAACAGGGGCGCAGTAGCGATCACCTCTTTGCACATGACCCCGAGAAGACAGGCCCCAACCGCGAGCAGGCGCCATCGGCGGACGTGCGATCCGAAGCTGCGAATAAAGCAGTAAAGCGTCAGCAGATAGAACAGCGCCATCAGCGACTCGGTGCGTTGGGAAAGGTAGGTGACGACTTGGGTGCCAAGCGGGTGCACGGCCCACAGCAGCGTGACGGCGGCGGCTAATGGGAGCGAGTGAGGGCTGCACTGCGCGCGGAGGGCGGGTTGGAGCAGGGTGCGACGCACCACGCCAAGCAGTGCCAGCGCCGTGAGGCCGTGGGTGAGGATGTTGAGGAGGTGATGTCCCCACGGTTGGAGTCCGCTGAGGGCGTAGCTGACCGCGAATGTGAAGTTGGCCAGCGGGCGTCCGCCCGTGCCGGATTCAGGCGGCGGCTGGAAGGTCGGGCCCGGGGGCCAGAGCTGACGGATGCTGGCGTTTTCCGTGATCGAGGCTCGATCGTCGTAAACCAGCGCTCCGGAGAAGCTGTTGGCATAGACGACCAAAACGACAAAAACGACGAGCGCGGCAGCGCCGGCCACGGAGCGGAAGTTACCGGTGTCGAAGGGAAGAGGCGGCGGTGCTTGAGAGGTGCGTGAACTCACGGAAGGTTGGGTGCGCGGGGCGCAGCGAAGGCCTCAAAAGAGCGCGTGCAGCGGCGGCTGTCAGGCGTGTTTTGCAATGGGCAGAGCGTCATTGCGGAGAGGAGGCCTTGCCGTGCATGGAGCGGAGAACGCCGAGATTGCGACGTGCGTCCGCGTAGTCGGGTTTGATGCGCACGGCGATTTCGGCGTGGGCAATGGCCTCGGCGAGGCGCCCGACGTGCGAAAGGGACACGGCGAGGTTATTGTGAGCGTCCGCGTAGTCGGGCAACTGCGCGACGGATTGCTCAAATTGCCGAACCGCATCGGCCGCGCGACCGGTTTGTAGCAAGGCGATGCCGAGGTTATTATGCGCGTGGGGCTGGCGGGGGTCCAACCGCAGGCTGGTTTCGTAGAGCGGAATCGATTCCGCGTAGCGCCGGGCGGTGTCGTGCGTGACCGCGAGGTTGTAGTAGGCGCGGGGATTTTCCGGACGTTTCGCGAGGGTGTCGCTCCAGACCGACGATTCCGTGCGGTAAATTTGGTTACGCTGATAAGTCAGAAAAAAGAGCAATACGACGAACGGCCCGCCGATGAAATAGAGCACGCGTAAGCCGACCAACCGGTGCAACCCGAGCACGAACAGCGAGAGGATCGCGGCCAGTGGGAGGTAGGCGCGATTTTCGGCGATCGGCTGGAAAATGATCGGCACCACACTGGAGGTTGGCGCCAGCACCAAAAAAAAAGCGGTCGCAGCAAAACCGAGCGCAGGGCGCCTAGACAACGCCCAGACGGTGACCGCCAGCAGCGTTGCAAGGATCGCGGCATACGGTGCCGCGGCGGAAAAACCGGCAATGCGCTCCGGGCCGTAGTCAAAAACGAGCGGATGCGGCCAAACCGACAGCTTCAGGTAGAGCAGCACGGCTTTGCATTGGGTAAGCGGATACTCGATCCACGTCGGGGCCGAGGTGAAGCCGACGCCGCGTTGGCGAACATCGAGCAAGAGCCAGCCCAAGAGAAGCCACGTGGCGGCCAAGGCGAGATAGTAACGCCACCGCGTCCGGAGAGCGGCGGAGAACGTGCCGGCTACGAAGGTTCGGTCATACAGAAGCACCAGCACGGGAGCGGTCGCGATCACCTCTTTGCTGAGCACACCGAGCAAACAGGCCGCCACGGAGATGAACAACCAGCCGCGGGAGCGGCGCTCACCACTGCGAATAAAGGCGTAGAGAGTGAGGAGGTAGAACAGCGCCAGGAGCGACTCGGTGCGCTGCGAAACATAGGCGACGACTTGGGTTGCTAGCGGATGCACGGCCCAGAGCGCCGCGACCATCGCGGCAAGGCCGAACGCGTGCGGTCCGAACGCGCCGCGCAGAGCAGGCTGGCGCAAGGTGCGTCGCACGACCCCGAAGAGAGCGAGGGCGGCGAGTGCATGAAGGCCAACGTTTGCAACGTGATGGCCCCATGGGGCGAGCCCACTCAGGGCAAAGGTAAGGGCGAACGTCAGATTCGCGAATGGACGACCGCCGGTAGTCGCATCGGCCGGAGGCGATAGCACCGGGCCGAGCGGCCAGAGCCGCTGAATGCTCGGATTGCTGACGACGGAGGCGCGGTCGTCGTAGATGAACTCGCCCTGCAAACTGTTGAAGTAAGCTGCAAATGTCAGGAAGACGATGAACACCGCCGCACCGAGGATTGAGCGGCGCTCAGAGGCATCGGATTCGTTTACGGCTTCGTGCACGGTGGGTGGGCTGGCGATCATCCGGAAGCAACGCGTAACAATCGGGACGATGGGCGGATGGGCGGATGGGCCGACTACGCGGCAATCGCTCGCATAAAAACGAGCCGAGCGGAGGTGGGCCGGGAGCAGTGCCGCCCGCCACCGGCGAGGCGAGCCGGGCCGCTCGCGAGGCGGCTAGCGCAACAAATTTCCGAAGGGAGTTGGAGGGCCGCAGTATTTCCCATGGCGGCGACGGTAGCGGACGCGGCAACTGCGGCAAGTTTGGCCGAGCGCAGAGTTTTGGTGGTCGAGAATACACGCTGCACTGCCGGCAAGTTACGGGCGGAAAAATTGCGGAGAGGTCGTGGTTTTGACTATTTATTGGTCATTTTTCAAAAGCGACCTAGCGTCTCCGCAACCATGAGCAGTCCTGCTCCCTCGCCTGTCGCTGCCGCCAAACCACACGCGTTTGCCACCGTGTTCGCGTTGCTCTCGCCCCACATGGCGGAGCTCGATCGGTTTTTGCGCAGTCAACTCGCTTCGTTCGAGCCGGAGATTCGGGCGATGGCGGACTATTGCATCGATACGTCGGGCAAACGAATCCGACCGGCGCTAGTATTCCTAAGCGGCTGGCGCGGTCCGGCGGAAATCACGCCGGATTTGGTGCGCGTGGCCGCAGTCGTGGAACTCGTCCATCTCGCGACTCTGGTGCATGATGACATTATGGATGAGGCGGATGTGCGGCGCAGCCGCCGGACCGCTTCACGCGAATACGGCGCGACGGCTGCGGTGTTGCTCGGGGACGCGCTGTTTGCGCACGCCCTGCATCTGGCGACGCAATTCCCGACGACGGAAATTTGCGCGGCCGTGTCCGATTCCACGCGCAAAGTCTGCGCCGGCGAAATCGTGCAGACGCTGCGCCGCCGCTCGACGAATATCACGCGAGCCGACTACCAGCGCATCGTCGATTTGAAGACGGCCGAGCTTTTCCGGGTCTCGTGTTTCCTCGGGGCACGGCTGGCCGGCTCCGAACCGGGATATGTCGAGGCGGCCAGCCGCTTTGGACGCCACCTCGGCATCGCCTACCAGATTTACGACGATCTCGTGGATTTTTTCGGCGACGAATCGCGGATCGGCAAGACGCTCGGGACCGATCTCGCGAGCGGAAAGCTCACGCTCCCGTTGCTCGCCTTGCTGGAACGACTACCGGCGGATGACCGGACCTCGTTGATCGCAGAGTTGGGCGGCGCGCAGCCTCCGCAGCTCGCACTGCGCCTGCGGCAGATGAGGGAACTCGGGATTTTCGCCCTCGTCGCCGAAGCCGTCGATGCCGAGATTGCCGCGGCGACAGCGGCCCTCGAAGCGTGGCCCGGCTACGCGTCGACGCCGCTACTGTTGGGGTTGTGCGAGGTCTTGAAGACGCAGGTAGCTTCGTTGCGTCCGCCGGCTCAATAAATTCCGGGCTCGTCCGGAAATTCCGTTTGCACCAACAGGCGACTGAGGATTTTCTGTTCACGTTATGGACGCCACCAAAGCCATCGCCACGAAGACGCTCGTCGCGTCTCCGGAACGGCAATTGGAGGCGGATTCCGACATGGAAATTGTCCGGCGCGTGCAGGCCGGTGATGTCGCAGCGTTCGATCGGTTGATCCTGAAATACCGCGAGCGGCTTTACGGGATTATCTACCACATGACCTCGAATCGCGAGGATGCGGCCGATCTCTCCCAAGAGGCTTTTATCAAGACCTTTCAGTCGATCCACCGCTTCGGGGGCCAGTGTTCGTTCTTCACGTGGCTCTACCGGATCGCGGTAAATTCCACGCTCAGTCACCTGAGAAAAGCTCGGCTGCGGGCGTTTTTCAGCTTGGAGCGCATCGACGGGGAAGAGCCCGTGGCGAAAGAAATCATTGATGCACTGACGGATAAAACCGGCGCGGATCGAGATACCTACGTGCACGAGCTTCAGGAAAAATTGAACGATGCGATGCAAAAACTGTCTATCAAGCATCGCACCGTGGTAACTCTTTTTGAAATCGATGGCCTCAGCCATCAGGAAATCGCCGAAGTAATGGACTGCTCTGTGGGCACCGTTCGCTCGCGTCTGCACTACGCGAAGCAACTGCTCCAGTCCGAGCTCCAGCCGTATACGCGCAAATGACAAATCACGATCGCCAGCGCCCCGTAACTCTCGAACACCTCCTGCAACTGAAGCGCGCGGAGCGCCCCTCGGTGGAATTTTGGGCTCACTATGAGCGCGAGCTGCGCGCGAAACAACTCGCCGCCCTCGTGGAGAAACGCCCATGGTGGCGCACCGTTTCGCTCGCCGGATTTTTCGGCGGCTTCCGCCGGTATCACTTGCCACTCGGCGCAGCGGCGGTGCTCGCCGTCACCGTGCTCTCGGTGCGCGACTACCCGGCACCGGCAGCGGTCAGTGTCAACGAAACCTTGCCGTCTCAACCGGCGGGAATCGCACGCGAAGTCGCTCCGGAGCTACGTGTCATGCCAACTACTGTGACGGAGTCCCCGCGGGCGGTGAGCTCTTCCAGTGTCGCCTCGGTCGCTCTGCCGAGGATGCCCTCGGCGGAAGTGAGGGTTGAAACTTCGGAAGTGGTTTCGAGCGGCTCGGCACATGTGCAGACGACGGTGGCCGCTCTCGCACCGACGGTGGATGAACCGTTCTCGACGGCGCCGAGTGCACGGCTGGTTGTCGAAAATTTCGGCTCACTCCAGGGAGCCGATGCGGTGCTGTCGCGGCACCTGTTGACTCCCGCGCTGGGATTCGAGTCGCGGGCGTTACCCGCCAAGCCAAAGCCGGTCGAGCCCCTCTCACAGATCAAGATTCCGACCGGTTCACGACGCTCAAATCTGATCGCCTCCGCTACACTCGCTTCGACGACGACCCCGGTCTTGGCGAACGAGCGTTCGGCGCGCGGTCTATCGGACGAGCGCCTCTACGACACCGTGAGCCGCGTCAACGCCCGTGGGGCGGGCGTGCTGGTCAAATTCTGAGAAATGACCGGGCTTTGATGCTTGGGAGGCGGTTGAGAACCCGCCCTTTTTGTCCCCATGGCCGTCCATCAAGCCACCTTCCGCCGGCAGTTTCCCGCTGCGGGCACGCACGAAATCACCGACGCGGTGGCGCGCGAGCTTCAGCGCAGCGGAATGACCTGCGGTGCGGTGACAGTTTTCTGCCAACACACGAGTTGCAGTCTGGTGATCATGGAAAATGCAGATCCGTCTGCACGGCGCGATTTGGAGGCTTGGCTGGATCGTTTGGTGCCGGAAAACGACCCGTTGTTTGAGCACACGCTGGAGGGCCCGGACGATATGCCGAGCCATATCAAAATGGCGCTTACACGGACGAGCGAAACGATCCCCTTCGCCGCGGGCCGGCTCATGATGGGCACGTGGCAGGGAATTTTCGCATGGGAACACCGCCGGTTGCCACCCACGCGAACATTTGTCGTGACGGTCCTGGGTGAGTGACGCCGGAACCAGATCAACCTACGCGGCTTTTCGCACTTGGCGGCCGGCTGCCTCCGTCACTTAGCCGGAGCGATTCAATCGGGGCTGAGTTTTGAGAGGGAAAACGGAGCTCAGGCTTGGAGCGATTCGATTGCATGGCAGTTGGGCAAGGCGGTCAGTTTTGCGAGGAGGCGGACCCACCCGTCGCGGGCTGCCCGACCTTCGACGGCGAGCTTGAGCGTCGCCTTGCCTTGGGCGCGACTGAAGACCGCCGCGCGCGTGAACAGCCGCCAGCGCAGCGTCACCAGCTCGCACTTGGCGAGCTGGCCGAGCCGGCGCTGCAACAGCACGCACAGGTTGTAGGCCGTGATCGCCAGGTGGCACGCCGCCTACGTCGCCCAAAATTTCTGGCAGCACAGTCCCTTGATCCCGAACTGGCGGCCCAGTTCCTTGAGGCGGTTTTCGATGTCGGCGCGCCCGTTGTAGCGCCACCACACCGCCAGCGCGTCAAACTCGCTGGCCGGCAGATTGGTGATCAGCGCCTGGAAGCGATACGCGGGCAGATCGAACAAGGTTTTGCCGCCAGCCTCCGCGCGTTCGGCGATCCGCTGGCGGATGACGATGATGCGTTCGCCCGGCCGCTCGCCGGCGACCTCCTGCACCTGCACGCCGGCGAGCTCGGTGTCGCGCCAGTGCGCGTCGTCGTGCCGGCACAGCCGTTGCACCGGCGCCCGCAGCGGCTGCGCCACGATGTAACGCTGGCGCAGCTCCCGCAGCGCATCCAGAAACTCGCGGCTGCAAAAGCCGCCGTCCGCGCGCAGCAGCGCGATCCGGATGTGCGCCGGCAGCCCGGCGAGCGTGCTGCGCACAAACCCGGCCGCGTGGTTCACGCAGGCCGCGTCGCCGCGCCGCAGCCAGAAGTTGGCGATGAGCTGGCCCTCGGCCAGCGCGGCGACCAGCGGACGATGGCAGGGCTTGAGCCCCTGCTTGGTGTAGCCGACTCGCACGCCTTCCTGATGGCCGTCCTCGTGCAGCAACGCCCACGAGTCGAGGTCGAGCGTGTAGCCGTCCCGCTCGCTCGGCAACCGCCGCACGGCCCAGCGGTGCAACGCGGTGAGCCCCTCGCTCGTGCTCTGGCGAAACATCGCGAGAAAGCGCGACAGCGTCGACTGGCTCGGCACCGCCTCGATGCCGAGCACCTGCGCGATGGCCGGATCTTGGCGCAGGTAGGCGATGCGCGAAAGCTTGTCTGCCCCGCTCAGGATGCCGCCCAGGAAGCCCAGCGCCACATCGGCTGGATCGTAGGCGTGATTGCTCTTGGGCGCATGCGGGAGCACCTGCGCCAGCTGTGCGCGAAACGCGCTCTGGTGCAAAAACTGCGACCACACCATCATGCCGCCATGCGCCGTCAGCCGCTGGTCGGTAAACGAAATCCGCATCGCTTGCGGCCCGTTCGTCGTGCCAATTTCCACCTGCACCGTTTGGTTCGCCTCCGGTCGAGGCTCCGGGACTTGAGTTTTAGTATTCATACCAATAGCCGCTAGCTATTACGCTTTCAAAGGAGACTGGAAATGTGCAGGAAAAGAGGATGGCCCGCAAACTACCGCCGCTAGGAGAAGAACTGGTGAAGGCAATCGAAGCGGCGTGGGAGCGGCCGCAAGCGGACTGGGCGCGGCAGCGGCTGCTGGTGGTGCGGTTGATCGCGAAGCATGAGCTGACGACCGAGCAGATCGCGAAAGTCGCCGGGGTGAGCCGTAAGAGTGTCTTCAACTATCGCGACAAGGTGGAGCGCGGCGGCGTGGCTGGGTTGCTCACGCGGGAATGGGCCGGCGCCCGGACCCCGGCAGTGCGTGGGGCGGTGGCGGAAGAGTTTATCGCGCGGCTGGAGGCGGGCCAGTTCCGGCAAGCGAAGGACGCGCAGGCGTGGATCAAGAAGCGCACCCGCAAGACGCCGAGCGTGAGCGGGGCGCTCAAGGTTTTGCGGCGGCTGGGCGGGAAACTAAAAGTCCCGCGCAAGTCGCACGCGAAAAAGGATCCGATCAAAGCGGCCAAGTTTAAGGTGGAACTGCCCGCGCGGTTGCAGGAGGTGGTCGGTCCAATGCCGGCGCAACCGGTGCGGGTGTGGGTGCTCGACGAGCATCGCTACGGACTGTTGCCGGTCATCCGCCGGGTCTGGGGCCGCCGCGGGGTGCGGGTGCATGCGCCCTACGCGACGCGTTACCAATGGGGTTACTTGCACGAGGCCTTGGAAGTGGACGGCGCGCATGCCGTCGAACTGCTGTTCACCCCGGCCATCGACCGCGATATCCACGCGCTCTTTTTGCGCCAGATCGCCGACTCCGACCCCACGGCGCTTCATGTGGTCATCGCCGATCAAGCCGGCTTCCATCTGCCCGTGGATGATGTCCGCTTGCCGGCCAATCTGCGGCTGTTGCCACTGCCGCCCTACTGCCCGGAACTCAATCCGGTCGAACGCTTCGGCGGCCTGCTCAAAGCCGCCGTGGCCAACCGCCTCTATCCCTCGCTACGCCGGCTCGAAGATCATCTCGCCGCCGCGGCGCGCCCTTGGTCCACCCCGGCTGCGGTTTCCTCCCTCATCCACATCTGGCTCGCCGATCAGGTAAACTCTGGCGCTCCAACCTAAAGTGTATTAGCTAGCGGATTGTGGTATCACACCTCAACCCCGCCAAACGGTGCGCCTTTCTTCAACTGAATCGCTCCGGCTCAGGCAACACCCACTGGGTCGCAGGTGCCAACAGGGCGCCGGCCAGCGACAACCTTAACTCACAGGCGCAGTCCACCGGCGGCTTTCTCGGCGAGGAAGCTCGCGTAGGTTTTTTCGACGCCTTCGCGAAGCGCAATTTTCGCCGTCCAACCGAGAGCGGCGAGACGCGAGACATCCATGAGTTTCCGCGGCGTGCCATCGGGCTTCGTGGTGTCCCAGACGATCTTGCCGCTGAAACCGGTCACTGCAGCGACGCACTCGGTGAGTTCGCGAATCGTCACATCCGTGCCGGTGCCGACGTTGATCCAGTCGGGCGGGTTCTCAAGCGTGAGGAGAAACGCGCACGCCTCGGCGAGGTCGTCCACGTGGAGAAACTCGCGCTTCGGCGCACCCGTGCCCCATGCGACCACTTCGGGGCGACCGGCTTCTTTCGCTTCGTGAAATTTCCGAATGAGCGCAGGCAACACGTGCGAATTTTGCAGGTGGTAGTTGTCGCCGGGACCGTAAAGATTCGTCGGCATCGCCGAGTGAAACATCACGCCGTATTGCTTGCGGTAAGACTGCGCGAGCTTGAGGCCGGTGATCTTCGCAATCGCATAAGCCTCATTGGTCGGCTCCAGCGGGCCGGTGAGCAAACAGTCTTCCGGCATGGGCTGCGGCGCGTGCTTCGGATAGATGCACGAGCTGCCAAGGAACAAGAGCCGTTTCACGCCATGTTTGTAAGCGGCGTGGATCGTGTTCGCGGCGATGGCGAGATTGTCGAAGAGAAACTCCGCCGGGTAGGTGTTGTTGGCGTGGATACCGCCGACTTTCGCCGCGGCGATGATCGCGACATCGGGTTTCTCCGCGGCGTAGAACGCCTCGACGGCGCCCTGCGACGTGAGGTCGAGTTCGCGGCGCGTGCAGAGGAGCAGCGTCGTGCCCGGCTCACGCGAGAAACGACGCACGAGCGCACCACCGACCATGCCGTTATGACCTGCGATGAAGAGTTTCACGCGAAGGGCGCACGTGACGGTGCGGGCAAACTCGCGATCTGCGCCTCGCGTTTGGCGAGTTCGAGGTCGGCCTCGGTCATGATCTTCACGAGCTCCTTGAACTTCACTTTCGGTTCCCAGCCCAGCTGACGTTTCGCCTTCGCAGGATTGCCGATGAGCAGTTCGACCTCGGCAGGGCGCTCATAGCGCGCGTCGTAGCTCACGTATTTTTCCCAGTCGAGATTCAACAGACCAAACGTCTCTTGGATAAACTCTTTCACGCTGTGCGTTTCGTTGGTCGCCACGACGTAATCGTCGGCCTGCTCCTGCTGCAGCATCACCCACATCATCTCGACGTATTCCTTGGCGTAACCCCAGTCGCGGCGGGCGTCGAGGTTACCCATGTAGAGCTTGTCCTGCAGACCGAGTTTGATGCGCGTGGCGGCGCGGGTGATCTTGCGCGTGACAAACGTCTCACCGCGGCGCGGGCTCTCGTGATTGAAGAGAATGCCGTTCGACGCGTGGAGATTGTAGCTCTCGCGGTAGTTTACCGTGAGCCAATAGGCATACATCTTGGCGCAGCCATAGGGCGAGCGCGGCCAAAACGGCGTGGTCTCGACCTGCGGGACTTCCTGCACCTTGCCGAACATCTCGGACGACGAGGCTTGGTAAAACCGGCACCTCTTCACGAGGCCCGCCTCGCGGATCGCTTCGAGGATGCGCACCGAGCCGAGGCCCACGACGTCCCCCGTGTATTCCGGAATGTCGAAGGACACGCGCACGTGCGACTGAGCACCGAGATTGTAGATCTCATCGGGCTGGAGCTCGTAGAGCAGCTTCACCATCTGCACCGAGTCGGCGAGATCGCCGTAGTGCAGATGCAGCTTCACGCCGTTCACGTGCGGATCGCGATAGAGGTGGTCGATGCGGCTCGTGTTGAACGTCGACGCGCGACGGATCACGCCATGGACTTCGTAGCCTTTGGCGAGCAACAGCTCGGCGAGATAAGATCCGTCCTGACCCGTGATACCGGTGATGAGGGCTTTTTTCATGAAATGGAGCGCGGACGCTATGCGCACGACGGACCGCCGGGCCAGCCCGCGCAATGGAATATTTCGACCGCGACTTGGATAAAATCGACCGAGGGCACTTAGCCCACCAGCGATTTCAACAACCGCTCGATCTCCGCACGTTTCGCCTTCTGGTCGGCGAGCTGTTTGCGCGCGCCCTCGAGGACGGCGGGCGGAGCTTTGCTCACGAAGGCTTCGTTCGAAAGCCGCGCCTCCGTGCCCGCGATGTGTTTCGCAAGCTGGTCGAGTTCCTTGGTGAGACGCACTTTCTCCGCGCCCGCGTCCACGGTGCTGGCGAGGTCGAGATAGAGCGTGCCGAGCACCGTCACCGCCGCCGGGGCGCCGTCGACTTTGTCGCGGCGTTCCACGCTCGTGGCACCGCACATACGCGTGAGTTTGGCCAAGTTGGTCTCGACCGTTTGCCATTCGCGGTCGCCGGTCGTGAGGAAGAATTTCACATCGCGACGGCTCGCGAGGTTGTGGTCGGCCTTCAGAGCGCGCGCTTTCGAGACGAGTTCCTTGAGCGACTCAATCGTGGCCGCGGCGGCGGAATCCAAGACGAGACCGTGCAACGCGGCCGCGTTTGCGACCTGCGAGGCGTTGTTGATCTGCACGTCCTCGATGAAGCTGCCCTCCGGGCCGTAGCCGAGTTGGTGCCACAATTCCTCCGTGATGAACGGAATGAACGGATGCAGCAGCAGCAGCGTTTGCCGCAACACGAGATCCTGGATCGCGAGGCACGTCGGCTTGGTGTCGGCCGACTGGAGTTTCGATTTCGAAACTTCCACATACCAGTCACAAAAATCGTTCCAGAAAAAGCCGTAGAGCGCCTGCACGGCCGCGCTGAATTCGAACTCGGCGAAACAGCGGTCCACCTCGCGCGTCGTCGAAAGCAGCCGTTGCAAAATCGCGTGGTCGTCGGCGTCGAACTTGTCCGGCGCGAGGCGCGCGAGAATCGCGGAGAGCGACGAGTTGTCGCCCGCCTCGCCGCTCATCTGGCGGAAGCGGCACGCGTTCCAGAGCTTGTTGCAGAAATTTTTTCCGCTCTCGATGCGATCCTCCTGGAAGCGGATGTCCTGCCCCTGCGGTGCGATCGACACGATTCCAAAGCGCAGACCGTCAGCGCCGTAGCCGTCGATTAGGTCGAGCGGGTCGGGCGAGTTGCCGAGGGACTTCGACATCTTGCGGCCCTGTTGGTCGCGGATGATGCCGGTGAAATAAACGTGTTTGAACGGAATTCGCCGCTCGAGCGATTCGCCGGGCCGCATAAATTCGAGGCCGGCCATGATCATTCGCGCGACCCAGAAGAAGATGATGTCCGGCCCCGTCACGAGCGTCGAGGTGGGGTAGAAGTAGTCGAGGCCCTGCGCCTTCATCTTGTCCTCATCGGGCCAACCCATCGTCGCGAAGGGCCAGAGCCACGAGGACGCCCACGTGTCGAGCACGTCGTCTTCCTGCACCCAGTTCTCCGGATCGGCGGGACCGGCGAGGGAAACGTGCACCTTGGTCGGATCGTTGATATCCGCTTCGGTGAGCTTCTCTTTGTCGACGCCCTTGCGATACCAGACCGGAATGCGGTGGCCCCACCAGAGCTGACGGCTGATGCACCAGTCCTGAATGTTCTCGAGCCAGTGGAGGTAAACTTTGCTCCAGCGCTCGGGGTAAAACTTGATGTGGCCGTCGCGCACCGCCGTCTTGGCTTCTTCGATACGCGGGTAACGCAACCACCACTGCCACGTGAGCCGCGGCTCGATCGGCACATCGGCGCGCTCGGAGTAGCCGACATTGTTTGCGTAGGGTTCTTCGGCGACGAGCGCGCCGCTTTCCTTGAGCAACTCGGCGGCCTTCTTACGCCCGGCGAAACGATCCATGCCCGCGAGCTCCGGGCCGGCGAGAGCGTTCAGTTTCCCGTCGGCTTCGAGCACGTCGATTACCGGCAGCTTGTGGCGCACGCCGATCTCGAAATCGACCTTGTCGTGCGCAGGCGTGATTTTCAGCGCGCCGGTGCCAAACTCTTTGTCAACGGAGGCGTCGGCGATGATCGGAATCTCCGCGGCGGGCCCGAGCGCGCGGCGCACAAATTTCCCGATCCACCCGGCGTAACGCGGATCGTCTGGATGCACGGCGATCGCGACGTCGCCCGGAATCGTCTCGGGGCGCGTAGTTTTCACTTCGACGAAGAGGCCCGGCGCGTCCGTGCGCTCATAGCGCACGCGGTAGATCGAGCCGTTGACCGGCTTCATAATCACCTCTTCGTCGGACAGAGCGGTCTGCGAAACCGGGCACCAGTTCACCATGCGTTTGCCGCGGTAGATGTGTCCGCGGTCGAAGAGTTTTACGAAGACATCGAGCACCGCCTTCGAGTAGTGCGGGTCCATTGTGAACTGCGTGCGATCCCAGTCGCACGAGGCGCCGAGGCGGCGGAGCTGTTCGAGGATGATGCCACCCTTCTCGGTGCGCCACTCCCAGACCTTTTCCAAAAACTTTTCGCGGCCGAAGTCGTGGCGCGTTTTCTTTTCCTTGCGCAACTGGCGCTCGACCACCGTCTGCGTGGCTATGCCCGCGTGATCGGTGCCAGGGAGCCACATGGCCGACTTACCCTCGAGGCGCGCGCGGCGGATCAGGATGTCCTGGATAGTGTTATTCAGCACGTGGCCCATCGTGAGCACGCCCGTGACGTTCGGCGGCGGGATGACGATCGAGTAAGGCTCTTTGTCCGGCGTGACTTTCCCGGCAAACGCCTGCGCGGCCTGCCAAGCGGCATACCACTTCTTTTCAACGTCGCGGGATTCGTAGCTCTTGGTGATCTCGGCCATGGGTCGGTGCAGGTTTGGAATCGGGGAGAAAACCGGCCGCGCCGGAACGATGCAAGCATGGCGTGCGGCCTGCATTATTGGGGGATTGCCTATTCGTCGCCGGTTATTGCTTACTCCGCGCTCCACCGATGCCCGCCACCCTCCTTACGCCCGCGACCGATCGCCTCCGCTTCACCGGAGAAGTGCCCGTGCCTGCGCGCTTGGCGGTGTGCAAAGAATTTTTGAAAACGGAAATGGCTGCCCTCCGTGCACGCCATGGCGACGGCGCCACCGGCCTCGCGATCGCCCACGGCCGCTCCGGACTGATCGATGCGCTGCTCAGCCACCTTTTCGACTACGCCTGCGAATCCTACGTCCGGGCCAACGGTCCCCTGCCCGCTCCGGTTTCGCTCGTCGCCCTCGGCGGTTACGGCCGCGGCGAACTCAGCCCGCTCAGCGACATCGACGTGATGTTTCTGTTTCCTACGAAGACCAAGCCCGCCGCCGCGAAGCCGCTCCAAGAACACCTCACCAACGAGATTCTCTACATCCTCTGGGACTGCGGCCTGAAAGTCGGCCACTCCACCCGCACGATCGACGAGGCCTTCGACGAGGCTCGTCGCGAGGTTCAGTCCAAGACCGCGCTCCTCGAAGCGCGCCTCATCGCCGGCTCGACCAAACTCTACGACACGTTTTCGCAGGCCTACCGCAGCTACTACATCAGCGAAGATCCCAAGGGCTACATCGCCATCCGCCTCGACGACCAGACGAGCCGCCGCGCGAAATACGCCAACACCGTTTTCAACCAGGAGCCCGATCTGAAGAACGGCGTCGGCGGTCTGCGCGACTACCAAAACGCCGTCTGGATGGCCCGCGTGAAGCTCGGCATCACCACCATCGACGAGCTCGCCGCCCAGAGTTACCTGCGCGCCGACGACCTCGCCGCCTTCCGCCGCGGCTACGATTTCCTCCTGCGCGTCCGCAACGATCTCCACTTCATGAGCACCCGCGCGACGGATGTCATGAACCTCGATCTGCAGCCGCGCATCGCCCAAAACCTCGGCTACACCGAGGCCGAAATGCTCCCCCGCGTGGAGCATTTCATGCAGGATTATTACCGCGCCGCGCAGACGATTTTCCGCGTTTCCAAACTCGTCGAAGACCGCCTCGCCCTCAGCATCGGCCGCACCACCAACGGCGAACCCGCCGGCTCTTTTCGCGAACGCCTCCGGGCCACCCGCTTCACCCGCGCCAAGCGTCTCGACGGCTTCGTCCTCCGCGGTCGCGAACTCGCCGCCGACAATCCCGATGTGTTCATCGAGGACCCCGTCCGCCTCCTCCGCGTCTTCCGTCACTGCCAGCAACTCGACGCCTCGCTCGATTTCCATCTCGCGCAACTGATCCGCTCATCACTGTCGCGTCTCACCCCCGAGGTCGCCGCTTCCAACGATGCCAGCGTCTCCTTCCGCGCCATCCTCTCCGAAGTCGGCGCCGTGCATCCCGCTCTCGAAAAGATGCACGAGCTCGGCGTGCTCGGCCGCTTTATCCCCGATTTCGACGGCCTCACGTGCCTCGTGCAGCACGAATACTATCACCGCTACACGGCCGATGTGCACACGCTGAACGCTATCCGCGAGCTCGACCGCATCTTCACCGAAGCCGAACCCATCACACTCAAGTATCGCGCCGCCCTCCACGAATCCGCCGACCCCGCTCTTCTTTACCTCACGCTGCTCCTCCACGACATCGGCAAAGCCGAGGCCATCCAGGGTCATTCCGAGAGTGGCGTGCGCCTCGCCGCCCCCCTGCTCGAACGCTTCGGCGTCTCCCTCGAAGGCCGCGAACTCATCTCCTTCACGATCAAAAATCATCTGGCCATGGCACGCTTCTGGCAGAAGCGAGACGTAGATGATCCCCAGACCTCCGCTGCCTTCGCCGAACTGGTGGGCGACACCGAGCGCCTGCGTTACCTCTATGTCCACACGTTCTGCGACGCCCGGGGCACCGCCGCCGACCTCTGGAATAGTTACAAGGACACGTTGCACACCAACCTCTACCGCTCCACGCTCGAGCGTCTCAAACTTGGCGCGGCTCTCGAAGCCAGCCATCAGGAGAAGAAAAAAATGACCCAACAGGAACTCATCGCGAAAACCATCCCCGGCATCAGCGCCGACGAGATCAACGCGCACTTCGGTCTCCTCCCTGACCGCTACTTTGTCCACACGGACTCCGCCGAGATCGCCCTGCACATTCAGATGGTCAACCGTCTCTTCAAGTCGATCACCGCCGCCGATTCCGTCGGTTCGCTCAAACCCGTGATCGAGTGGAAAGACGACCTCAACCGCTCCCTCACCGTCGTCAACGTCGTCACGTGGGATCGCGCCGGCCTCTTCTATAAACTTGCCGGTGCATTCAGCGTCGCCGGCCTCAGCATTCTCGGTTCGAAGGTCATCTCGCGCACCGACCACATCGCCATCGACACGTTCTACGTCGTCGAGCCCGGCCGTGGCGTCGTGCAGAGCGCCGCCGCGCAGGAGAAATTCGCCCGCACCATCGAGGAAGCCCTCGTCGCCAACCGCGACCTCCTCCCCGACATCGTCGCGCAGGCCAAGAAAATCGCCTCCACGCGTTACCTCGCCACGTCGAGCGGCGAGATGCTCCACAGCTCGTTCCCTCCCACCGTCGAGGTTTACCACGAACTCTCTATGCAGCGCACCATTGTCGAGATTCAGGCGCGCGACCAAATCGGTCTGCTCTACCGCCTCGCGAAAATTATTTCCGACCACGCGTTCGACATCACGTTCGCGCGCATCGGCACCGAACGCGGCGTCGCCATCGACACCTTCTATATTGAGAGCGCAAACCACGAGCCCGTCGACAGCCCTGAGCGCCTCATCGCCCTCCGCGATGCGATGAACGAGGTGATCTCCCCCGCCCCCGTCGCCCCGCCGCCCGCGACCCCGCCCACGAAGTAGCACGGTCAGTCTGACCGTGCTCCCGCGTCCCCGTCGGTTGCTCCCACGCCGCGCCCGCCGCGTCGCCCACGCCTCCACCAGCGCGGTCAGTTGACCGTTCGATCGCTCGGGTTCATCCCTATCCACCGTGGCCACTCCCGTGTTTCCCGCTCCGTCGCTCCCCCCGGTATCCGACGATCCCGCGATTCTCCCCGCGCTCTACCGCATCGCGTCGTTCGCTTCGCGCGCCGAGGATCCGCAGGCCGTCTTGCGCGAGATGCTCGATCTTTTTGTCGCCACCTTTCGCGCCGAGGCCGGCTCCATCGCCCTCCTCGCCCCCGACACCGGCCGCCTCCAAACCGAAGTTCAAACCGGTCTCCCGCCCGGCGTCGCCTACGCCGATCTGAAACTCGGCCACGGCATCACCGGCTGGTGCGTGCTCAACCACCGCTCCCTCCTCGCGCCCGACGTCTCGCACGAGCCCCGCTACATTGCAGTGCGTCCGAAGTGTCGTTGCGAGATGGCCGCTCCTCTGATGGACGGCGACCAGGTCATCGGCGTCGTCGATCTCGAGAGCGATTTTCTCTCCGGCTTTTCCTCGGCCGATCTCGCCCGCCTCGAAATCCTCGCCGCCGAAGCCGCCCGCGTCCTCCAACGCCTCTGGGTTCTCCATCACCTCCGCGGCAAAGCCCGCCAACTCGAGTCGCTCATCACCGCCGGGCAATCGCTCGTCACTAAATTTGAACAACAGGAACTGATCGACTCCCTCACCCGCGAAGCCCGCCACATGATGCAGGCCCGCGCCGCCGCGCTCTACCTGCACGACGCCTCCGCGCGCACCTTGCGATGCGTCTCCCTCACGAGCGCCGCCGTCACTCCGATCCCCCCCGGCGAACAGTCCATCAGTGCCTGCCTCAACGGCGTCGCAATCCACACCCGCCGCCAAGTCTCCTTCGCCGACGTGCAGTCCCCGGAATTTCTCGATCTCGGCGATATTCCCCACGACCCGGCGCTCCGCTCCGTCTTGATCAGCCCGCTCTTAATCGAAGGCGAAGTGCTCGCCGTCCTCTCAGTGTTCACCGACCGCCCGCACCGGTTCGACAACGACGAGAAACGCCTCTGCGCCGCCCTCGCCGGCCTCGGCGCCGTCGCCCTCCAAAACGCCCGGCTCTACGCACGCGTTTTCCAAAGCGAAGACGTCCTGCGCAAAAACGAGCGCCTCACCACGCTCGGCCTCCTCGCCGCCGAGATCGCCCACGAGATCCGCAATCCCCTCACCGTCCTCAAGCTCCTCCACGGCGGCCTCGACGTCGATTTCCCCGAGGGCGATCCACGCCGCACCGACATGCGCGTGATCAGCGAAAAACTCGATCAACTCGAATCCATCGTCACCCGCGTCCTGGGTTTCGCCAAAGCCCCGTCCAGCCTCCACTCGCGCTGGTCGCTCGCCGACATCGTTGAAGACACGCTCATCCTCGTCCGCCTGAAACTCGCCCAAAGCAAAGTCTCGCTCCACTTCGAACGCCCGCCCGCCCCGCTCTTTGTCGACGCCCACAAAGGCCAGATTCAACAGGTCCTCCTCAACCTCCTCATCAACGCCACGCAGGCCATGCCCGAGGGCGGCACCATCACTCTGCGCGCCGCCACCGAAGACCGCCCCGGCCTCCACATCGCCACGCTCGATATCGCCGACACCGGCACCGGCATTCCGGAAGCCATCCGCGATCGCATCTTCGACTCGTTCCTCTCCGGCCGCCCCGACGGCACCGGCCTCGGCCTCGCCATCGCGAAACGCATCCTCCTTTCCCACCACGGAGACATCACGCTACTCACGACCAGCGCCGCCGGCACCACGATGCGCCTCACCCTCCCCCGCGCTTAGTAGGGCGCGGCCGCCGAACCGCCCTTTCCGCGTCAGCGCAAAAAAGAATATCCGATGCCCCCGTTCCCGCCCGACCAACGCGCCCGCCTCCGTCGTCAAATGCTCATTCTCGCCACCGCGCTCGCGCTCGGCGGCTTCGTCGTCCTCGCGTTTCTCTCGCGCATTCCGCTGCCCCTCCGCCTTGCGATCGGCCTCGGCGACCTCATCGCCGCCGCCGTCCTCTTCCTCGTCGTCCGTCAGAAATTCAGCACCCCGCCGCCCGCCTGAGCGCACCGCCCGCGCTCAGCGCACGCGCGTGAACAACCACAGCGCCAGCGCCCCCATCCCGATATTGGGCAACCACGCCGCCCACTCCGGATCGACGAACTGTTTCGTCGCCAGCGACGACGCGAGATTCGCAAAAACGTAATAGAGAAAAAACAACCCGATCGATTTCGACACGCCCACCGCCGGATTCACGCGCACGCCCGTCACCGCAAACGGGATCGCCATCGCGATCACCAGCAGCGGCCCGAGCGTGTCCGCGATCAGTCCGAAATACCGCACAGCATACGGCACCGCCTTCGGATTCCGCTCACCCTCCAAATAGTCGATCAACTCGCGCAGCTCGTGGAGCGATAAATCCACCGGTCGCCGGTCGATCAGCAGCATCAGCTCCGGATCTTCGCGATACGTTGCCCGCAGCTTTTCCGCAAACGGCGCCGAGCCCAGTAGCTCGCCCGTCTCCGGCGCAAACGTCAGCTCGCGCCCGTCTTTGAACACCCATCCCTTGCGGCCCGCGTCATACCACGCCTCTGCCGCGACCACCCGCGTCGTCTCGCGCCGTTTCGCGTCGAGCTCCGACACCGCCACGCCGTAGCCGTGTTTCGTGAACCGGCTGTAACGATTGAAAAACCACATGCGCCGCTCCCGCGTATTGTCGAAAGCCACGCTGTAAGCCGCCCCCACGCGGTCCGGCGTCAGCGATTTCGCGTCGCGCTGAAACACCAGTTCATCCCGCAACGACCGCGATTCCTCGACCGACCACGGCACCACCGTCGTGTTCAGCCACCACGAAAGCCCGCAACACAACACCCCCACGAACCACACCGGCGCCGTCAGCCGCATGAAACCCACCCCCGCCGCCCGCATCGCCGTGAGTTCGTTCGCACGGTGCAGTTTTCCCAGCGTAAAAATCAGCGAGATCAACAGCGCCACCGGCAGCACCACCGCCAGGAAGCTCGGTATCGTCACCGCCAGATACCGCCACAGCACCCACCCGCGCGCCCCGAGATCCCGCAGCGAGCGAAAGTCGTCGTAAAGCACCTGCACCAACAGCAGCCCGCAGGTCGCCACGAGCACCAGCCCCAGAATTTGCAACCACTCGCGCAGCAGATGTCGGTCAAACGTGTTCAACGTCCGCGATGAAACGCCCCGCCCCCCGCCACGGAAAGCCCTTTTCCAAAAAATCTCCGCCCCGCGGAACCAATCCCCACCACCTCGCGCACTCCTTACCCCTCCCCGGTCTGCGATCAACAGACCCTACCTCTCCCCGCGCAGGCGATCAGCCGAAGCCGCACCCCAAAAGTTTCGCCCCACTGGCGAAACCCATTAGCGGTTCCCCTCCTACTTCGTGGTCCCAGCTTCAGCCGGTCCCGCCATCCTCCCTCTCGCTTCCGCGTCCCTCCGCTCACGTCCCGTCCGCATCTTCACCGCCCCGCGCATCCGCCAACAGATTGGTTGAAAACCTGCTTACCCTTGCCTTGGCTCCGCGCCCCCTCTCCCTCTCCCGACACCCTATGATTTCCGCCTTCCGGTCGCGTGCCGCCCGTCTTGTCGCCCTTCTCGCCAGCGCACTCCTGTCGACCTCCGCCCTCGCCCAAGGCCCGATCAAACTCGGCGAGTTCGCCTCCATGACCGGCAAAGAGGCCGTCTTCGGTCAAAATGCCAACAAGGGCACGCGCCTCGCCGTCGAGGAGGTCAACGCCGCCGGCGGCGTCCTCGGCCGCAAACTCGAACTCGTCACCGAGGACAACCAATCCAAGCCCGGCGAGTCCGCCACCGTCGTGAAGAAACTCATCTCGCGCGACAAAGTCGTCGTCGTCCTCGGCGACATCACCTCCGGCCGCACCCTCGAAGCCGCCCCCATCGCCCAAGCCGCCAAGATCCCGCTCATCTCTCCCGGCGCCACCAACACCGAGGTCACCGCCAAGGGTAACTATATCTTCCGCGTCTGCTTCATCGACGATTTCCAGGGCACCGTGATGGCCAAGTTCGCCCGCGAAACCCTCCAGCTCAAACGCGTCGCCATCCTCTCCTCCGTCTCCTCCGCCCAGAGCGTCGGTCTCGCCAAATATTTCCGCGAGCGCTTCACCTCGCCCACCACCGTCATCGCCGCCGAGCAAAAATACGGCGAAGGCGACAAAGATTTCCGCGCCCAACTCACCGCCATCAAAGCCGCCGGCGCCGATGGTATTTTCGTTCCCGGCTACTACGCCGAAGCCGCCCTCATCTGCAAACAAGCCCGCGACCTCGGCATGAAGATCCCGCTTCTCGGTGTCGACGGCTGGGAATCCCCCGACCTCATCGCCATCGCCGGTGCCGCCGCCGAGGGCTGCTACATCAGCACGCACTACTCGCCCGAGAGCAAATCTCCCGCCGTCGTCGCCTTCAACGAGCGCTTCCAAAAACGCTGGGGCGTCGCCTCCAACGCCCTCTCCGTCCTCGGCTACGACGCCGCCATGCTCGCCATCGACGCCATCCGCCGCGCCGGATCCACCGACGGCGCGAAAATCCGCGACGCCCTCGCCGTGACGACCAACTACGCCGCCGTCACCGGCTCGATCACCTTCGACACGAACCGCAACCCCACCAAAAACGCCGTCGTCCTCACCGTGAAAAACGGCAAGTTCACGTTCGTCCAAGACGTGAGCCCGTAACCCCTCCCCCTCGTTCTCGTTCCTCGTAATCGTAATCGTTCTCTCCGTCCCCCCTCCGTCTCTTTCTCTTTTCTCCTAATCTTTCTCTTTCTCCCCGCCTCCCCCTCTCCCCCTCTCTCCCTCTCTCCGTCCTCCGTCCGCCGCCCCCCTCTTTCATGAAATCAACCGCCCTCCTCCGCCACCTCCTCACCCTCGCGACGTTCACCCTCGCGTCCGCCTTCACCTCCCACGCCGCCGACACCATCAAAGTCGGCGAGTTCGCCTGCCTCACCGGCAAAGACGCCACCTTCGGCCAATCCCAACACAAAGGCATCCTCCTCGCCCTCGAAGAACTCAACGCCGCCGGCGGCGTCCTCGGCCGCAAGATCGAGCTCGTTGCCGAAGACAACCAGTCCAAGTCCGGCGAGTCCGCGACCGTCGCGAAAAAACTCCTCTCCCGCGACAAAGTCATCGCCCTCCTCGGCGAAGTCACCTCCGGCCGCACCCTCGAAGTCGCGCCCCTCGCCCAGTCCGCCAAGATTCCCCTGATCGCCTCCGGCGCCACCAACCCCGCCGTCACCCAACGCGGCGACTACGTGTTCCGCGTCTGCTTCATCGACGATTTCCAAGGCACCGTCATGGCAAAGTTCGCCCTGAATGATCTCAAGGCCAAGAAGGTCGCCACCCTCGTCAGCGTCTCCAGCGCCTACAGCGTCGGCCTCGCCAAATTCTTCAAAGAAACCTTCGTCGCCGGCGGCGGCACCGTCGTGGCCGAGCAGAAATTCAGCGAGGGCGACAAAGACTTCAAAGCCCAGCTCACCGCCATCAAAGCCGCCAACGTCGACGCCATCTTCGTCCCCGGCTACTACACCGAAGCCGCCCTCGTCGCCCGCCAAGCCCGCGGCCTCGGCATCACCGTCCCGCTCTTCGGCGGCGACGGCTGGGAGTCCGAAAAACTCCTCGAGATCGGCGGCGAAGCCCTCAACGGCACCTACTACTCCACCCACTTCACGCCGGAAAACAAAGAGCCCGCCGTGGTCACCTTCGTGAAGAAATTCAAAGCCCGCTGGAATAACGAAACTCCCGACGCCTACGCCGCCCTCGGCTACGATTCCCTCTACATCCTCGTCGACTCCATCAAGCGCGCCGGCACGACCGAAGGCGCCAAGCTCCGCGCCGCGATCGCCGCCACCAAGAATTTCTCCGGCGCCAGCGGCATCACCACCCTCGACAAAGACCGCAACGCCTCCAAGCCCGCGACGATCATCGCCGTCAAAGGCGGCAAACTCCACTTCCACAAAACCGTCGCCCCCTAAAGTGGCTCGGGCGTCCCGCCCGTGATTCGTCCCTCCCGCCCCATGCGCCTAGCTCTCCTCCTCTCCCTCTCTCTCCTTCTCCCCCTCTCCGCGTCTTCCGCCTCCGCCGCCGAACCCATCAAACTCGGCGAAATCGAACCCCTCACCGGCAAAGAAGCCGCCTTCGGCCAACAAGCCCACCGCGGAGTGCAGATGGCCATCGCCGAAATCAACGCCCGCGGCGGCGTCCTCGGCCGCCCGCTCGCCGTTGTCGTCGAAGACAACCAGTCCAAACCCGGCGACTCCGCCACCGTCGCCAAGAAACTCGTCAGCCGCGAAAAAGTCGTCGCCATCTTGAGCGGCGGCACCTCGTCCAACTGCCTCGAAATCGCCCCCATCGCGCAGGCCGCCCGCGTGCCCTTCGTCGCCACCACCGCCACTGCCCCCGAGGTCACCGACAAACGCGACTACATTTTCCGTTCCTGTTTCATCGACCCGTTTCAGGGCGCCGTCCTCGCCAAATTCGCCCGCACCACGCTGAAAGCGAAACGCGTCGCCGTCCTCACTTCCGTCTCCGCCTCCTACAGCGTCGGCCTCTCCAAAGTCTTCCGCGAAAAATTCACGTCCCTCGGCGGTGAAATCGCCGCCGACCAAAAATACTCCGAGGGCGACAAAGATTTCCGCGCCCAACTCACCGCGATCAAAGCCGCCAAAGTCGACGCCATCGCCGCCACCGGTTTCTACACCGAGGCCGCGCTCATCTGTAAACAAGCCCGCGACCTCGGCCTCACCATCCCCGTCTTCGGCGGCGACGGCTGGGAAGCTCCCGAGCTGATCGAGATCGGCGGCAAAGCCGTCGAAGGCACCTTCTACGCGAGCCACTACTCGTCCTCCAGCACCGCCCCGGAAGTCGCCGAGTTCGTGAAAAAATACCGCGCCCGCTACAACGGCGAGACGCCCGACTCCATGGCCCCGCTCGCCTACGATGCCACCCTCATCGTCGCCGAAGCCATCGCCCGCGCCGGCACCACCGAAGGCCCGAAACTCCGCGCCGCCCTCACCGCCACCAAAAATTTCCCCGGCGTCACCGGCCGCACCACCATCGACGCCCAACGCAACGCCTCCAAATCCGCCGTCATCCTCACCGTGAAAAACGGCCAGGCCACCTACGTCGAAACCATCGATCCATGATTTCCTTACTCCGCCTCCTCTCGTGGCACGGGCGTCCCGCCCGTGGCTTAGCCCTCCTTCTCCCCCTCTCTCTTTCTCTCCTTCTCCCCCTCTCCGCCTCAGCGGCCGCCGACCCCATCAAACTCGGCCACTACGGCTCTCTCACCGGCAAAGACGCCGCGTTCGGCGTCGCCACCCGCAAAGGCGTGCTCCTCGCCATTGAGGAAATCAACACCCAGGGCGGCGTCCTCGGCCGCCCGCTCGCCTACCTCGTCGAGGACATCCAATCGAAACAGGGCGAGTCCGCCACCGCCGTCAAAAAACTCGTCTCCCGCGACAAAGTCGTCGCCGTCATCGGCGCCAACGCCTCCGCCAACTCCCTCGAAGCCGCCCCCGTCTGCCAGCTCGCCAAAATCCCCATGATGGCGATCTCCTCGACGAACCCGCGCGTCACCGAGGTCGGCGATTACATTTTCCGCATCTGCTTCATCGATCCGTTTCAAGGCGCCGTCCTCGCCAAATTCGCCGCCACCTCCCTCAAGGCCAAACGCGTCGCCCTCCTCACCGCCGTCAATTCCCCCTACAGCGTCGGCCTCTCCGCCGTCCTCCGCCAAGATTTCACCGCCCGCGGCGGCGAGATCATCGGCGAGCAAAAATACAACGAGGGCGAAAAAGATTTCCGCGCCCAACTCACCGCCCTCCGCCCGCTCAAACCCGACGTGATCGCGGTCACCGGTTTCTACACCGAAGCCGCCCTCATCTGCCGCCAAGCCCGCTCGCTCGGCATCGACGTTCCCTTCATCGGTGGCGACGGCTGGGAGGCCCCCCAACTCATCGAACTCGGCGGCAAAGCCGTCGAAGGCACCTACTACTCCACGTATTTCTCCGCCGAAAACGACGCCCCCGAGGTCCGCGCCTTCGTCAAAAAATTCTCCGCCCGCTGGAACAACGAAATCCCCGAAGCCGTCTCCGCCCTCGGCTACGACGCCGTCTACCTGATCGCCGCCGCGATGACCAAAGCCGGCACCACCGAAGGCCCGAAACTCCGCGACGCCATCGCCGCCACCAAAAATTTCCCCGGCGTCACCGGCAACACGACGATCGACGAAAAGCGCAACAGCGCCAAAGCCGCCGTGATGCTCACCGTCAAAAACGGCCGCAGCGTCTTCTTCGAAGCCGTCACGCCCTGATTACGGGAACGCGACCGCCACACGTGGGAGCACGACCGCCCCCGGTCGCATTTTGGGAGCGCGGGCGGCCCGCCCGCATTCATCATTGCTCGCCACCCACCTGCCCGCCCAAATCACCCTCAGCTCTCCGCCCTCAGCCCACCACGCACCTTGTCCGAATTCCTCCAGCAACTGATCAACGGCCTCTCCCTCGGCGCCATCTACGCGCTCATCGCGCTCGGCTACACGATGGTCTACGGCGTGCTCCGCTTCATTAATTTCGCGCACTCCGACGTCTTCATGGTCGGCTCCTTCATCGGCTACTACCTCGGGAAACACATTCCCGAAAACACCATCTGGGGCGGCCTCGTTATCCTCCTCGGCGCCATGCTCGGCTGTGCCCTCCTCGGTATGCTCATCGAGCGCCTCGCCTACCGCCGTCTCCGCGGCGGCCCCACGCTCAACGTCCTGATCACCGCCATCGGCGTGTCCTTGCTCCTCGAATACTCCGGCCAGGTCTTCTTCGGCGCCACCCCGCGCACCTTCCCGTCCGTCTTCCCCTCCGCCAATTTCAACTTCGGCAGCCTCGTCATCTCCAGCAACCAGATCATCGTCATCGTCGTCGCCGCGCTGCTGATGGTCGCGCTCCAGCTCATCGTTTATCGCACGAAGATCGGCACCGCGATGCGCGCCGTCTCGCTCAACCCCAAAGCCGCCCAGCTCGTCGGCGTAAACAACGACGTCGTCATCTCCTTCACCTTCGCCCTCGGCTCCGCGCTCGCCGGCGCCGGCGGCATCCTCTACGCGCTCAATTATCCGTCCATCGACCCGCTGATGGGCGTGATGCCCGGCCTAAAAGCCTTCGTCGCCGCCGTCCTCGGAGGCATCGGTAACATCCCCGGCGCCGCCCTCGGCGGCCTCCTCCTCGGCACCGTCGAGACCTTCGTGAACGGCAGCCAGTGGTCCACCTACAAAGACGCCATCGCCTTCGCGATCCTCATCATCATCCTCCTCTTCCGCCCCGCCGGCCTCCTCGGCAAGTTCACCGTGGAAAAAGTCTGAGCCATGCCGAAGCCGCACCTCTACCTCCTCGCCGCGCTGCTCGCCTCCCTCGGCATCTCGCATTTCTCCGACCGCATCGACCCCTACCACCTCGATGTCCTCACCGGCATCGGCATCAACATCATCCTCGCCGTCTCGCTGAACTTGGTAAACGGCTACACCGGCCAGTTCTCCCTCGGTCACGCCGGCTTCATGTCCGTCGGCGCCTACCTCGCCGCCGCCGTCTCGCTCTTCCTCGGCCCGAAAATCCTCGGCTCCGAAGGCGGCACCGCCGTCCAGCAGGGTTTCATGTTCCTCGCCGCGCTCACCGCCGGCGGCCTCGGCGCCGCTCTCGCCGGTCTCGTTGTCGGGGTCCCCTCACTCCGCCTCAAAGGCGACTACCTCGCCCTCGTTACGCTCGGCTTCGGCGAAATAATCCGCGTCATTTTCCAAAACGTGGAGTTCCTCGGCGGCGCCCTCGGCCTCAACGGCATTCCCGCCTACACGACGATCTTCTGGGTCCTCGCCCTCGTCTCCGTCTCCGTCTTCGTCGTCACCTGCCTCGTCAACTCCACCTACGGCCGCGGTTTCCTCGCCACCCACGACGACGAGATCGCCTCCGAAGCCGTCGGCCTCAACACCACGCGCTACAAGATCGTCGCCTTCGTCATCGGTGCGTTTTTCGCGGGCACCGCCGGCGGACTCTACGGCCACTTCAAGATGACGATCACGCCCACCGGCTTCGATTTCACGAAAAGCATCGAGATCGTCGTCATGGTTATCCTCGGCGGCATGGGCAACACCCTCGGCGTCATCCTCGCCGCCGTCCTCCTCACGCTCCTCCCCGAGCTCCTCCGCCCCATCGCCGAGTATCGCATGATCATCTACTCGCTCCTCCTGATCATCCTCATGCTCGTCCGCCCCCAAGGCCTCTTCAATTTCAAGCTCGGCAAAGCCAAGTCCTAGTGGGTGATAAAATTTCAACTACCACCGGGCAAGACGCCGGAGAAATTGTCGACCAAACCCTGCAAGGATTGGCGGAATTTTTGACCGGAATTGCCACTACACAGAAAAGTGATTGGGCGCGCTCAATCGGCTATCTGCTCCAACGAATTCGCGGAGGCCACTTCCTGCATCAATTGGCAGATGAGATTCGAAAATACAAAGAAGCGGGCAAGATTTCGCCTGACTATCTTAAATCTGCACAGAGCTTCACGTGCCTTCAGGAGCTTTTAGATTTCTTGGATAACGATTCGCCCGACGAAATTCGATTCAAGGCGATGAAGTCTCTTTTTCTAGGTATCGCATTCGAAAACTTCTCCAATCGAAATGACGTTTTGCCAGCTCAGCTGATGAAATTGTGTCGGTCACTTAGCTCCTCTGAGCTTTTGGTTTTGTCTGCCACATTCCAGATTTTCTTGGGTGGTGAATGGCGCGCGGAAAAAAGTGGGCGTGTTACAGAAAACACAGGAACTACATCTGTCTGGAGAGAAAAAGTGGTTGCGGCATCAGGTCTGCAGCTCACTGAGTTAGTCGAAATTGCCGATCTCTCGCTCGTCGAAAAACGCATCCTAGCTCCCCATCACTTCGGAGACAAAAGTGGCTTTCGCTACACCGAACACTATCGCTTAACGAGTTTAGGTTACCGGTTGTGCCAATTCATCAACTCGATCGAATTGACGAAATAGGAAACCAGAATGCCCGCCCTTCTCCAACTCGACAAAGCCACGATCCGCTTCGGCGGCCTCACCGCTGTCAACGCCGTCGATTTCACCGTCGGCGAAAACGAACTCTGCGGCCTCATCGGCCCCAACGGCGCCGGCAAAACCACCGTCTTCAATCTCATCACCGGCGTCTACCAACCCACCGAGGGAACCGTTTCCTTCAACGGCCGCCCCGTCGCCGGCCTCCGCGTCAACGAGATCGTCGAGCTCGGCATCGCCCGCACCTTTCAAAACATCCGCCTCTTCGGTTCTCTCTCCGTCTTCGATAACGTCCGCGTCGCCTGCAACCTCCACCGCGCCACCCACCCCGCGCAATCCCTCATCCGCCTCGGCTCCTTCCGCGCCGACGAAGCCGCGATCACGCAGCGCACCGAAGAGCTCCTCGATATTTTTAACCTCCGCCGTTTCCGCGACGCCCCCGCGAAGAGCCTGCCCTACGGCGAACAGCGCCGCCTCGAAATCGTCCGCTGCCTCGCGACGAAACCGAAACTCCTCCTCCTCGACGAACCCGCCGCCGGCATGAACCCGACCGAGAAAGTGGAACTCGTCCGCCTGATCCAGCAGATCCAAAAACAGTTCAACCTCTCCGTCCTCCTCGTGGAGCACTCGATGAAAGTCGTCATGGGCGTTTGCCAGCGCATCGCCGTCCTCGACTACGGCGTAAAGATCGCCGAAGGCACCCCCGCCGAAATCCAAGCCAACCCCAAAGTCATCGAAGCCTACCTCGGCGAAGACCACCAAAACGCCCTCGCCCATCACTGATTTTTTCACCGCTAATCTTCGCTCATCGGCGCTAATTTGCTCCGGTCCATTAGCGAAGATTAGCGAAGATTAGCGGTTCCCATGCTCCAAGTTTCCGACCTCTCCGTCTCCTACGGCGCCATCAGCGCCCTCAGCGGCATCTCCTTCAAGATCGAGCAAGGCTCTATCGTCACGCTCATCGGCGGCAACGGCGCCGGGAAAACCACCACGCTCCGCACCATCTCCGGCCTCCTCCGCGCGAAGAGCGGCACCGTCACCTTCCTCGGCGAAAACATCTCCGCCCTCGCCCCGCACAAAATCGTCGCCCGCGGCCTCTGCCACGTCCCCGAGGGCCGCATGATTTTCTCGAACCTCACCGTCGACGAAAACCTCTCGATGGGCGCCTACCTCCAGACCGACCAAGCCCTCATCGCGAAAAACCGCGACTACGTCTTCAGCATTTTCCCCCGCCTCAAGGAGCGCATCAAACAAACCGCCGGCACGCTCTCCGGCGGCGAACAGCAGATGCTCGCCATCGGCCGCGCCCTCATGGGCAACCCGAAGTTCCTCATGCTCGACGAGCCGTCCCTCGGCATCGCCCCACGTCTCATCAGCACCATCTTTGAGAAGATCGTGGAGATTAACCAAAATCACGGCATCACGATTCTCCTCGTCGAGCAAAACGCCAACCTCGCCCTCGAAGTGAGCAGCCACGCGTATTGCCTCGAGACCGGCCGCATCGCGATGGAAGGCGAAAGCAAAAAACTCCGCGCCGATCCCCAGCTCAAAGCCACCTACCTCGGCGGGTAAGTGGGAGCGCGGCCGCCCCCGGCCGCCAGGTGCAGCGGCCTCCTGCCGCAGAATCTCCAAACCTCCGCGTCAGCAAGCCCTCGCGCTCGGGACTGTCCGACCATCCCTCATTTGCGCACCCCACCCTCCCGTCCGTTTGCTCTCCCCATGCGCCCCCCTCGCCCCGCCCGCTGCCTCCGCCTCGCCTTAGTCCCATTCCTCCTCTCGGTCCTCTTCGTCCCATCCCACGCCGCCGAGCCCGCCACCGACTCCCTCGGCTGGCCCGCCATCACCAAGGAAAACAAACCCTGGACCCGCTGGTGGTGGCCCGGCAGCGCCGTCGACAAAGCCAACCTCACCCGCCAGCTCGAGCAGTTCGCCGCCGCCGGCCTCGGTGGTGTCGAGATCACTCCCATCTACGGCGTAAAAGGCGCCGAGTCCCGCTACCTCGACTACCTCTCGCCCAAATGGGTCGAGATGCTCGAGCACACCGGCCGCGAAGCCCAACGCCTCGGCCTCGGCGTCGATATGGCCACCGGCACCGGCTGGCCCTTCGGCGGCCCGTGGGTCACCCCCGCCGACGCCGCGCAAAAAGCCGTTCTCAACTCCGCCGGCCAGCTCATCCCCGCGCCCACGAAACAGCTCGTGAAGCGCTCCGGCCCCGGCGGCGAAGGCTTCGTCCTCGATCCTTACTCGCCCGACGCCCTCGGCCGCTACCTCGCGAAATTCGACGAAGCCTTCACCGCCGCCAAACTCCCCCGCGGCCTCATCCGCGGCCAGTTCCACGACTCCTTCGAATACTACGGCGCGAACTGGACCGCGCAGCTCCCGGAAAAATTTCGCGCGATGCACGGCTACGATCTCCAGCCCTACGCCGCCGCCCTCCTCGCCCGCACACCCGCCGAGGTCACCACCCTCGAACGCGACACCCTCGGCCGCATCAAGAGCGACTACCGCGAAACCCTCGCCCAGCTCCACCTCGACTACCTCCGCGCGTGGGTGAAGTGGTCGCATGATCGCGGATACCTCGTCCGCAACCAATCCCACGGCGCCCCCGGCAACCTCCTCGACCTCTACGCCAACGCCGACATCGCCGAAACCGAGATCTTCGGCTCCACGCCCTTCCCCATCCCCGGCCTCCGCCGCGACACCGCCGACATCGCCAACAACTCCCAAGACCTCCCCGAGTCCCTCGTCGTCCGCCTCGCCTCCTCCGCCGCCCACGTCGCCGGCCACAACCTCGCCTCCTCCGAGAGCGCCACCTGGCTCCGCGATCACTGGAAAGAGTCGCTCGCCTTCGTGAAGCCCGAGCTCGACCGCATCCTCGCCGACGGCATCAACCACATCTTCTACCACGGCGCCGTCTACTCGCCCCAAGACGCCGCCTGGCCCGGCTGGCTCTTCTACGCCTCCACGCAGTTCAATCCCAACAACACGTGGTGGGACGACTTCGGCGCCCTCAACCGCTACATCGCCCGAGTCCAATCCGTCCTCCAAGCCGGAAAACCCGACAACGACATTCTCCTCTACTGGCCCTTCGCCGACCTCCTCGACGACGAAGCCGGCACCGTAAAAATGTTCACCGTCCATCACGCAAACTGGCTCACCGAGCAACCCGTCGGAAAGCTCGCCCGCCAACTCATGGATAAGGGCTATACCTTCGACTACATCTCCGACGCCCAGCTCCAACAAACCCGCACTGAATCCGGCGCCCTCCTCACCGGCGGCAACACGCGCTACAAAGTGATCGTCGTCCCCGCCACGCGCCGCATGCCCGTCGCCACGCTCCAGAAACTCGCCGCGCTCGCCGCGAGCGGCGCGAAAATCATCTTCGAAAAACTCCCCGAAGACGTCCCCGGCTTCGGCCGCCTCACCGAACGTCGCGCGGAATTCAAGTCTGCACTCGCCGCCGTCACTACTCGCGCGACCAACAACGCCGATATCCTCACCGCCGTCGCCCCCCTCGCCCGCCGCGAATCCTTGGCCGATGCCGGCCTCAACTTCATCAGCCGCGCCACGCCGCAAGGTCGCGATTACTTTGTCACCAACCTCGGCGCCAAAGCCCACGAAGGCTGGGTCTCCGTCGGCAACGCTGCCCGTGTCCTCGTAATGAATCCAGTCAACGGACACTTCGGCTTCGCCCCGAGCCGCCCCGCGGCCAACGGTGCCTTGGAAATTTTCCTCCAAGTCGCCCCCGGAGAATCGTTCATTCTTCGCACCACCCGCACCGCCCCGCCCGCGAAAATTGCGTCATGGTTCAATACCACGCCCGCCGCCACCGCGCTGCCGCTCGCTGGCACCTGGAAAATTTCCTTCACCAAGGGCGGCCCCGAACTCCCGCCCGCCCTCGAAACCACCGAGCTCAAATCTTGGACCGACCTCGGCGGCGACGAAGCCAAACGCTTCGGCGGCACCGCTCGCTACCGCCTCGAATTCGATTTCGACCTTCTCGCGGCTCGCCACCCGATGAAAACGACCAGTGCCCCAACTTACTCCGCTTATCCCGACTGGCTCCTCGACCTCGGCGACGTCCGCGACAGCGCCCGCGTCAGCCTCAACGGCAAAGAAATCGCCGCCGCGTGGAGCCTTCCCTTCCGCGTCCGCCTCGCCTCCAGCCAATTCAAACCCGGCCGCAACATCCTCGAACTCGACGTCACCAACCTCGCCGCGAACCGCATCCGCTACATGGATCAAAACAAGCTCCCGTGGAAAATCATGCGCGACGCGAACGTCGTTAACATCAACTACAAGCCCTTCGACGCCAGCGCCTGGCCCCTTACTCCCAGCGGCCTCCTCGGCCCCGTCACGCTCACGCCGCTGAAAGCCCTCACCCCGTAGCGCGGGCAGCCTGCCCGCGCTTGCGCCCCCTTTCCACGCACGAGTATCCTGACCTCATGCGCCACCCTCGCCGCACCCTCGCCGCGCTCGCTTTCATCCTCACCGTCACCCTGTCGCCGGTGACGACCGCCGCGGAGAAAAAACCTCTCCTCGGCCAAGTGCAGCCCGAGATCCGCCTGACCGACGGCACCGTTTTCAAGAAAGCCAAGATCGTCGATTTCTCCGTCGAAAAATCCACCGCCACCATCGCCGAGCCCACGCGCATCCGCGTCGTCCCGCTGGAAAATCTCCCGCCCAAACTGCGCACCCAACTCCTCGCCGAAGCCGGCATCAAAACTCCCGATACGCCGCCTGCTCGCCCCCGCGGTAACGCCCGCCCCACGCGTCCCCACGGCAACGTCACTCCACCCTCCGCCCCACCGCCCGACAAAACCATTCTCCCCGATCCGCCCGCGACCCTGCCCACCGTCGCGTCCATTCCGCCCACTCCCCTTGACCAACTCCTGAAGCAGGCCGCCGCCGCCGCCCCCGACGAATTGAAATTCCACCTCGCCCGCACCTACGACCGCGTCGGCAGCCTCACCTGCAAAATCCGCGAAACGATCCAAGTCCCCGGCTGGCAAAAAATCCGCGTCAGCGGCGAAGCCTCCTTCACTCAGTGGGACGCCCGCCAAAGCGACCACGTGGCGCGCACCGATAAATTCGAAGTCGAGTTCGCCATCGTCGATTCGCGCAAACTGCGTCCGGACTCCGTTTCCTTCGCCGGCCTCTCCCGCCCCGTGGGTGGAAAATAATTTCACCACGTGCCCGCCCCTGCTCTCCCCGCGCCGCCCGCGCCTGCGCCGCGCCGCCCGTTCCCGCTCCTCCCGGCCGCCCTCTGGACCGTCGTCGTGCTCGCCGGGTTTCTGCTCGCGCACAACTTCTGTCTGAATCTCCTGCCCCGCGTCGCCCTTCCTCTCGACCCCACGACGATCAGAGCCGAATCCGGCGGCCACGCCTTTTCCGTCCCGTTTCACCACAGCCCTCCCGATACCTCGCTGAATCCGCGCAGCCGCGTCACGTTCACGCAGGACGAACGCCCGCTCATCATGAAGCTGCGCCTGCCTGCCTACGTCTTCGGCGACGGCTCGGGCGCATGGAGCCACGTGCCCGGCCGTATCATCTTTTCCACGCCCGACCACACCGACCCGCGCACCAACGGCCGGCGCTACGTCGCCCACTCTCCGCTCCTCTACTCACGCACCGTCGCCTACTCCGCACTCGCCGCCTTCATCGCCGCCCTGCTCGCGCTCCGTCGCCTCACGCCCTCCGAATCCATCCGCGCGCACGCTCCCGCCGACGCCTCGCCGCGATTCACCCTCCACGTCACCGCCGCCGCGCTCGTCTTCCTCGCCGGCCTCTATTTCGCCACCGGCACCCTCGCGCCCTACGCCAACACGCTACTGTCCCCGCCCGACCCCGCGACCGGTTACCTCTACAACGGCGACCACGCCACCCACCGCACGCTCTTCGCCTTCGTCGACGGCGAACCGCGCGCCGCCTGGCAAGATTCCCTGCTCCTCCGCCGCGTGCTCTACGCCGTCCTCGCGTGGCCATGGATGCACAGCCTCGGCTTCGAGCTCGGCGGCGTGGTGTTCAATCTCTGCGCCAACCTCCTCGGCTTCCTCGCCGGTGTCGCCATGGTGCGGCGCCACATCGGCCTCCGCGGCGCGACCCTCGCCGCCTGGCTCTTCGCGCTCTATCCCGGCGCCGCCTACTGGATCGGCCAGCCCTACGCCTACGCGCTGATCTTCCCGCTCGGCATCGCCGCTTTCTGGATACTGCTCGAACTCTCCGCCGCCCGTCCGACCCGCCTCGCCCTCCTCTCGCTGGCCCTCGGCACGATCTACCTCACCTACGATTTCCACGTCTACTTCCTGCCCGCCAGTCTGCTCCTCCTCGTCTGGCAGCGCCGCTGGACTGCCGCCGCCACAAGCGCCGTCCTCCAAATTCTCCCGCTCGGCGCGTGGCTATGGGTGATGAAAAACGTCGTCCGCGTGCCGCTCGAAAACAGTAACACCGGCGTCTACCGCGAACTCTTCGTCTCCTTCTTCGCGCCGCGCCCGTTCGCGGAAACTCTCCCTCGCCTCACCGCGCTCCCGGAGACCGCCGTCGATATTTTCCTCGGCGCCAACTTCCTCTTCCTCCCGCTCCTCGCGTTGCTCGTGTGGGCCCTCGATTTCTCGTGGGCAAACGTCACGCGCCACCGCGCCGTCCCCGCGCTCCTCGCCGCCGGCGCCGCGCTGTTCATCTTCTGCAATTTCCCGCCGCCGCTGCCCACCGTGTGGAACCTCACGGGCTCATGGATCGCGCGCCTCTATCAACCGCTGTTCCCCGCGCTCGTTTTCTCGCTGGCCTGGTGGTGGCAGGAACGCCTGCCGCGCGCCCCGCTCGCCCGCGGCTGCCGCATCGCTCTCGTCGGCGCCACGCTCGCCGCCAACGCCCTCGTCTGCTTCGGCCCGATCACGGGATTGCGCGTGCCGCTCGCCGAGACGGCGTTCTACCGATTTTACGACCACACCGATTTACACTGGGTCTACGAGCGCAACTTGCGCATCCACGGCCGCCGCCCCCTCGGCTTCCCTCGTCCGTCGCCGTAATCCCCGCGCCGCTTTCCGCGCGTCGCTCAACCCGACCGCGACCCCCACGGCTGACGACTCGCCACCAGATCCGCGTGCGCCCACCCGGTGAGCCGCACCGTCAACTTCGCCAGCGCCACCCCATCCAAACGCTCCGCCGTGTGGGCGTGATATAGTTGCCACCCTCGCTCCGCGAAAAACGCGATCAAGTCGCCCGCCGTGTAGCCCGCGCGCAAAAATCCCGCCGGCCAAAACTCGAAATACACGATCGCCCGTGGGCAGCGTTCCAGCGTCGCCGCCATCCCGCGCAACACCTCCAGCTCCCAGCCTTGCACATCGATCTTCACCAGATCGGGCACGAGGTCCGGCAGCGCCTCGTCGAGCGCCACGACCTCCACCTCCACACTGCGCCGCAGCCACCGCCCGCCGCCGTCCCCAAGGTGATTGTCGCCGGTGTTCACCGCGAGCGTGTGCAACGTCATTCGCTCGCTCCGCCGTCCCAGCGCCTGCGCGCGAATGTGCACATTCCCACACCCGCTCGCCGCACAGCTCTTCGTGAGCAACGGCACGAGTTCCGGGTCCGGCTCAAACGCGATCACCCGCCCTTGTTCGCCGACGAGCCGCGACAGCAGCACCGTGTAGAGCCCGAGATTACTCCCCACATCCACCACCGTCATGCCCGGCCGCACCATGCGTTGCAGCGCCGCGCGTTCGCCACGACCCATCCAGCCGCATTGATGCAGCCGCAGGTAAAGCCAGCGGTCAAAACTCGCGGAAAACATCCGCTGCCGCCACACGCCGCACTCGCCGCGCCACCACGCCGCCCGGTTAAACGCCTCTACCGCGCGCTCCGTCCACCCGCGCACCTTCTTCACGCGAGCGCCTCCGTCGGGCACAGCAGCGCATTGATCCCGCCACCCGGCGTGATCGTGCGGCGTAGCACCGTCGGGTCGTTTGAGATCCGCCACCCGGTGTTTGCGTCGAAAAACGTGTAGTTCAAATCCGCCAGAAACCGCACGAACTCGTCGAACTCCGCCACGTTGATCCCTTCGTAGATAAACGGCGCGATTTCGATCAGGATGCGCGGACGAAATTCCCGCAGACTTTTTCGCAGGCCCTTCAACACGCCAAACTCGTGGCCATCTACGTCGATCTTCACGAACCGGATCGCCGTGATTCCCGCCGCCGCGCAATACGCGTCCCCCGTGACCGCCGTCGCCTCGTTCAGCGTTTTGCTTTTCCCAAGGTGCCCCCAATGCAGATCGTCGTTCCATTCCCCCACCGGCCAGCTCGCCGGCACGACCGCCGGCACCGGATCACCGGAATCTGCGACCACAAATCGCTGCTCGACGGTCACTCGTCCCGCCAATTCGGGATTGAGGCTCAAATTGCGGCGCAACTTCGCGACCCCGAATTCCGTCGGCTCAAACGCCACCACCCGTCCGCTCGCGCCCACCAACCGCGCGAAATGCAGCGTGTGCGCCCCGATATTAGCCCCGATGTCGAACACCGTGTCCCCCGGCCGGATCAACGGCGTATAATATTTGATCGGCCTCGGCTCATAGGCGCCGAGCAGGTAGATCGACAGGTCGATGCCTTCGTTGAGATCCAGTTCCCACACGAGCCCGCGCCGTCGACACACCGCTTTCATTCCCCGCCCCACGAGCGCCCGCCCGATCCGCAACAGGTAGTTGAGCGACCGGGCGATAAAGATTTTCTGGCGAACCGGCAGCATGGGCGGCCCCCGAAGAAGACGCCGCCCGCCTTTCCATCAACCAGTAAATCGCGCAACCGGCTCGCCTGCCGACACCACCCGCGCCTCCGCCCGCAATTCACCCACCCATCGCGCCGCTTGATTTTTTCCGCGGTCTGGTAAGATAGCGGGCTCTTTACGCTTTTACCTGCTTCCGTCTCTCCACACTCAACCCTCATCTCTCAACATCCCACTATGTCCAACGCCGCACCGCAAAAATTCGAGTTCCAAGCCGAGATTAAGCAGCTCCTCGATATCGTCATCCACTCGCTCTACACGGAGAAAGAAATCTTCGTCCGCGAGCTGGTCTCCAACGCCTCCGACGCCCTCGAAAAGCTACGCCACACGCAAATCACCGAAAAGGAAATCTTCGACGACAAACTCGCGCTCGAGATCAACGTCACCACCGACGACAAGGCCAAGACCATCACCATCCAGGACACCGGCATCGGCATGAGCCGCGCCGAGCTCGTCGAAAATCTCGGCACCATCGCCCACTCCGGCTCCAAACAGTTCCTCAAGTCCCTCGGCGAGGGCGGCGCGAAAAACTCCAACCTCATCGGCCAGTTCGGCGTCGGCTTCTACGCCGCCTTCATGGTCGCGAAGTCCGTCAAAGTTTACTCTCACTCGTGGCGCGGCGCCGACCAGGGCCACGTCTGGTCCAGCGACGGTTCCGGCAGCTACGAAATCGAGGAGGCCGACGGTCAACAGCGCGGCTGCAAAATCGTCATCGAGCTCAAAGACGACTGCGGCGACTACGCCTCCGACTGGAAGATCAAGGAAATCCTCGAGCGCTACAGCGCGTTCGTTTCGTTCCCGATCAATCTCAACGGCAAACGCATCAACACCATCCAGGCACTCTGGTTGCGCTCGAAAAACGAGATCAAGGACGAGGAATACACCGAGTTCTACAAATTCCAGTCCCACGCCCACGACGACCCGCGCCTCCGCCTCCACTTCAGCGCCGACGCCCCGCTCTCGATCAACGCCCTGCTCTTCGTCCCGAAGGACAACACCGAGAAACTCGGGTTCTCCCGTCTGGAAGCCTCCGTTGCTCTCTACTGCCGCAAGGTCCTGATCGATTCCAAACCCAAGGACCTCCTCCCCGAGTGGCTCCGTTTCCTCAAGGGCGTCGTCGATAGCGAAGATCTCCCGCTCAACATCTCGCGCGAGACGATGCAGGACAAAGCCCTGATCGAAAAACTGAACAAGGTCATCACGAAGCGCTTCATCAAGTTCCTCGAAGAAGAGGCCAAGAACCGCATCGACGCCTACAACGAGTTCTACGCCGAGTTCGGCATCTTCCTTAAAGAAGGCGCGGCCATCGACTACACCCACAAGGACCAACTCGTGAAGCTCCTCCGCTTCGAATCTTCGCTCACCGAAAAGGGCAAGACCACGAGCCTCTCCGACTACGTCTCGCGCATGGGCAGCGAGCAAAAGGAGATCTATTACCTCGTCGGCCCCAACCGCGCCGCCCTCGAATCCGGCCCCTATCTCGAGGGTTTCAAGGCCCGCAACCTCGAGGTCGTTTTCTGCTACGAGCCCGTCGACGAATACGTGATGAACAACGTCCGCGAGTTCGACGGCAAGAAGCTCACCGCCGCCGATCACGCCGACGTCAAACTCTCCGACCTCCCGAAGCCCGAGGGCGCCCTCAGCGAAGACGACACCAAGAAGCTCACGTCGTGGCTCAAAGACACCCTCGGCGCCCGCGTCGATGAAGTAAAAGCCTCCGACCGCCTCGTCGATTCTCCCGCCCTCGCCGTCAACGCCGACAAGTTCATGACCGCCCAGATGCGCCGCATGATGAAGGCCATGAAGAAAGACGGCGCCGATGAGCCCGTGAAGGTGAACCTCGAAATCAACCCGCGCTCCGCCGTCATGAAGCGCCTCTTCGAGACCCACACCGCCGCGCCCGAAAAAGCCAAGCTCGTCGCCGAGCAAATCCTCGACAACGCCCTGATCTCCGCCGGCCTTTTGGAAGACGCCAGCCCGATGGTCGCCCGTCTCTACAAGCTATTGGAGAACGTCTAAGCGCAAAATCATCAGCCAACCCAAACCGTTGATTGGCTTTTAGCTGGCTAGTCTGCCATACTTTTCTATTGCGAGTATGGCAGGCTAGCCATACGTCATGCTCATCATGAAAATGACCATGCACATCGACGAGGATGTCTTGGACCGCGTAATGAAGATCACCGGAGCCAAGACCAAGACCGCAGCCGTTGAGATCGCCCTCACCGAGATGGCCCGCCGTCACAAAATGAAGGAACTCTTCTCCGCCGGCCTCGGGCTCACGCCGGAGGAGCTGAAAGCCTCCTTCGACCCGGCGTCCGATCCCGACGCACCCCACCCCGAAATGATGGTCGCCGAGGAACAGGCTCCCTATGGCAAACCTGATCCTGCCCGATAGTAACATCTACATCGGTGCCCTGCGCGCCGGCACCGATCCGTTTCAATCGTTTGCTAGCGGCATCGATGAGCACGATTGGGAATTTGCCACCTGCGGCATGATCTCGCTGGAGGTCTGCCGCGGGCTGCGCGATCCGAACACGCTCAAGCGCTTCCGCGAGCGCTTCTCTACGATGATCTTCATCCCGACGACGAATCAAATCTGGGAGCGCGCCACCCAGCTCGCGTGGGCCCTCGACCGCCAAGGTCGCACCCTACCCGCGCAGGATATTTTGATCGCCGCGCACGCGCTCCAAGCGGGCGCGACCGTGCTAACCCTCGACGCCCATTTTCAGCAGATTCCCGGCCTGCGCGTGATCGCCCGGCTCGACTAACCGGGCGTCGCGTTCGCGTGCCGCGCTTACTGTCCGGACGGAGCGACCGGTGCCGCCGCCGGAGGTGTCGCCGCCATTTTCTTATCCGCAGGTTTCGCGTGGGAGACCGGCCACGTAGCATGAAAACCATAGCCGCCGAGGGCGACGATGAGCGTGAGCAGCCCCAGCACATACGGCATGGGCACCGACTTCTGCGCCAAATTGAGACCCAGTTCCTTGGTGTAATCGCGACTGACCATAGTGTTTTTCCTTTTTGAGCGCCAACCACGGATAACCGTAACCCGCAGCGGCAATTCCCTTTTTAGCACGTCGCACGCCGCACACCGCCACCGCGGCCAACATGATGCCTTTTCACACGACCACGTCGGCCACTGAGCGAAATTCATCCGTGCCCACCTGCCGCGGAGCCACACCGCTCTCGACGTTTCCGGCCCCCCGCGCAACGTCACCCGCGATGTTTATCCGTCGTCTCGCGCCTCTCCTCGCCGCGTGCCTTGTCGCCGGCTGTTCGAGTTCTCCCCAACCCATCCTTGAGCCACTCACCGGCGACCTTCGCCATTGGTCCATCGAGCAAATGCCCGGCGGGAGCGTCACCACGCAAGACGGCGCCCTCGTGATCGAAGATGCCGGCGGCTGCACCGTGTGGCTGCGCCAGAAACTCACCGCACCCGTCGAGATCACCTACGAAGCCACCCTCATCGTCGCCAGCGGTCCGCGCGACCGCCTTTCCGATCTCAACTGCTTCTGGATGGCCAGCGATCCGCGTTCATCCGACGCGCCACCGTTCGCTCCGCCGCACTCCCGCACCGGAAAATTCTCCGACTACGATTCGCTCTTCACCTACTACGTCGGATACGGCGGCAACAACAACTCCACGACACGCTTCCGCCGCTACGACGCCACGCCCACCCGCCCACTCCTCCCCGAGCACGATCTGAGCGCGAAGAAATTTCTCCTTGAGCCGAACCGCCCCTACCGCATCCGGCTCGTCGCGCGCGAGGGCGTCGCAGAGTATTGGCGCGACGGCGAAAAGATCTTCAGTTTCCGCGACCCCGCACCGCTCACGAGTGGCTGGTTCGCCATTCGCACCGTGAAGAGCCACCTCGTGATCCGCGATCTTCGCGTGCGCCCGCTTCCTTAATCGACCGGCCTTCTGCTCCTCCGCCCCGCCGTCAACGCGCCGGCCACCGACCGCCGGCGGCCACCACTTGGGCCGCCTGCGCACTGAGTTCCGCCACCGCCGCACGCTGGGCCGGATCGTCGATGCGGTTGACGGTCTCGTGACCGTCGATGCGGTGGTCGTAGAGCTCACGCGCCGTGACGGTCCCGCTCCCTAACTCGCGCCACTCGACGTAGCGATGTTGGGCGGTGCGCACCGCATAGCCCATGTGCGTCGCGGTGCCATACGAGGGATGCGGATGCTGCGACACCACTCGCGCTTTGCCCTCCCCGCGCGGATTCTTGAGCAGGGGCACGAGACTCACGCCCTCCACACCCGCAGCCGCCGGCAAGCCGCCCAATTCGGCCAATGTCGGGTAAAGATCGATCAGCTCAACGAGCGCCCGTGTCTGTGCACCCGCTTTGGCCACGCCCGGCGCCGCGACGATCAACGGCACCCGCGTGTCCCATTCGTAGTTGGTCGTTTTCGCCCAGAGATTGTGCTCACCGAGATGGAAGCCGTGATCGCTCCAGAAAACCACCACGGTGTTCCTCGCGAGATCGAGCCGTTCGAGTTCGGCCAGCACGCGGCCGACTTGGGCATCGAGGTAGCTGATACAGGCGAGATAACCGTGCCGCAGTTCCGCGATCATGTCCGGCGGCAACGGCCCCTGCTTCGGGACGCCCGCGTAACCGCGGAGTTCGTTCCACGGATGCCCCGCGATCGCCGGAGCGCCTTCCGGCATTTGATCGGGGTGGGGCGCGCTCAACTTCGTGCGGTCATACAAATCCCAATACTTCTTGGGCGCGTTGAAGGGCAGGTGAGGTTTCCAGAATCCCACCGCGAGAAAAAACGGCTCCCGCTTCGTCCGCAACACACCGAGCCGCGCACACGCCGCCGCCGCGATTTGCCCATCAAGATAGGCCTCGTCCGGCACGTCGAGGCACTGCACCGGACCGCCCTTCTTCTTCGGCCCGGACGGATCGCCCGGCACGACCCAATCGCGCCAGTGCGGGCCATCGGCAAACGTCGGCGGCTCCGTCCACGAGACGGGATCGGCGAAAGGAAACGGCGGCTTCCCGCCCGACTCGTTGTGAAAGATCTTTCCGATCCCCACCGCCGTGTAGCCGTGGTTCTTGAAATGCTGCGGCAGCGTCACGACTTCCGGCAACGTCTCGCGAAAGTGTCTCTTGAGATCCCACACTTTGAGCGTGTCGGGGCGGCGTCCGGTCAGCACCGACGCGCGCGAGGGATTGCACACCGCCTGCTGACAATACGCCCGCTCGAACCGCACGCCGCGCCGCGCGAGCGCGTCGAGATGCGGCGTCCGCACCTCGGTATTCCCGTAGGCCCCAAGGTCCGGACGCAAATCGTCCGCGGCGATGAAGACAATATTCAGACGATCCGTCGCCGGCGTGGCCGCCCGCAGCCCGCTCAGCATCACAGCGATCGCGAGGCCGATCAACCGCGGCCCCGACCACGGCTTTCGCATCGGAGAAATCATTTCGAAGCCCCTCCCGCACGCCGCAACACCGGGTCGTTATGCTCGGTCATTTTTTTCCGCAGGTGCGCATCGAGGTCCGTCAGTGCCGCTCGCACCGCCGGATCGCCGGTGTCCCCGATCCGATTCTTCGACTCTTCGGGATCGGCCCTGAGATCGTAGAGTTCGTCGCGTGCGGGATTCAGAAAGTCACGCACCAGCTTCCAACGCTCGGTCCGGTAGGCACGCATGTCGGTCTGCGCATACACGCGCATGCTGTATTCGGCGTAAAAATCGTTGTCCCACGTTGCGGGCGGCGCACCACGCAGGAGGGGCAGCGCGTTGCGCCCACGCACGACAACCTCCGGAGGCAAAGGCACGCCGGCCAGAGCGAGGATCGTCGGAAACCAGTCGAGATTCGACACCGTCTGCGCGATCACTGCGCCGGGTTTGATCGCACCGGGCCAACGCACCAATGCCGGCACCCGCAGGGAATGATCGTAAAGATTGGGCCGATAGCGCCGAGAGATTCTCGGCGTGGGCGGGGGCAGCGATTTGGTCGCCCAAATACCGTTCCCTTTGTGCCAAATTCCATTGTGGCCCATATTGTATCCGTGGTCGGAGCTGAAGATCACCACGGTGTCGTCCGCCAGTTTCAGCCGGTCCAGGGCGGCGAGCACGCGGCCGACATTGCGGTCGATGCCTGTTACGCTCGAAAGATATTCGCGCATCATCTTTTTGACGTTGGCGACGTTCAGATCCGGATAGTCCGGGTTCGGAATCGCCGGGTCCAGATTCGCGTAGGGCGCGGCGTCCTCGGGTGCGACCGGCAGGTATTGCGAATGCGGCGCGCGGAGCCCGAGGAAGAGAAAGAACGGGCGCGGGGCCGCCTGCCGCTCGAGATAATTGATCGCCTCGCCCGTGAGAATATCGTCCGTCAGGCCTTCGAACTTCCGCACGACTCCGTCTTTTTCCAACGTCGGGTTGCTCGTCGAGGTGCCGCCGCCGGTCAGGCCCATAAAAAATTCGAAGCCGCGGTTCGTGGGATGAAAGCGTTTCTGCGGATCGTCGGCCCAGTCGCCCAGATGCCATTTCCCGACGAGGGCCGTCGCATAGCCGGCCCGCCCGAGCAATTCGGGAAACGTCGTGAACTTCGCTTCGAGGCCAATCGCGCCAACTTCCGGCGTGTATTCTTTGTGGCCGGGATTCGCGATGAAATCGAGGATGCCCACCTCACTGCCGTAACGGCTGCTGAACAGCGACGCGCGCGCCGGGCTGCACACGGGCGTCGCCACGAGCGCGTTCGTCAATTTCGCCCCTTGCTGAGCCAACCGATCCAGATGCGGCGTGTGCGCCTGCGGATTGCCGTAGCAGCCGAGCGTCCACGACGCCTGGTCATCCGTGTAGATGAAAACGATATTGGGGCGGCGCGCCGTGGCGGCCGCGGCGGCCACCACGCATCCGCCAAGCAACAGCAGCAAAAGAACGCGACGGGGTAGTTTCATATTCTGGGGTTGGGCTCAGTAGCGGCCGCTCACGCTGAACGTGAGCGTGGTGCCGTTGCGGCTGTAATAAGAAATGTGATCCGGCAGGGCACGGTAGAATACATGCGGTTCGTTGAAAGCGTTCATCAAGTCCGCGGAAAATTCGAGCCATGGTTTCCACTGGTAGGAGAGACTCACGTTGACGGTGGTGCGCGATTTCTTGAATTGCAGCCGGGAGGCGTCGGTCGAATACGCGTCGAGAAACTCGCCGAGGCGGCTCACAAACACGCGCGCACCCACGCCTCGGTGTTTCCAGAAAACACCGGTGTTCAGCGTCTCGGGCACGAAGTCCACCACCGCGCTCGTCGAGCGCGGGCCCACCACGCCGTAGTCGCCCTTAGTCCAGAGCCGCGTGTAGTTGGCAAACGCCCCAAGTCCCTTGAAGGGCCCCGGGAGAAAACTGAACTGCTGCTGATAGTTCAGCTCCAGCCCGTCGATGATGGCGGCGCCACTGTTGCGGCTGGAGACGAGCGTGTAGCCCTCGTAGCTGCCGTTGAACCCGTTGTTGGCGCCCGCGCCGACCGTGCCACCGCGGTCCGAAAAAATGAAACCGGAAATCTCTTTGCGGAAATACCCGGCGGCGAGCTGGCCGACCGGCTCGAAGTAATACTCGACCATCGCATCCCAGTTGTCGGAGTATTGGGGTTTCAACGACGGGTTGTTGATCGTGACCGTCTGAGCCGTCTCGTTGACCGTCTCAAGCGGCAGGTAGTTGCTCATCTGGGGCCGGCCGATGCTCTGCGACCAACTCGCGCGCAGCTGCAACCGCCGATCAAACCGGTGCACGACGTGCAGGCTGGGGAAAAAATCTTTGAACCCGCCGTCGAGCGCGCGGGGGTTGTCGTAGTCGCGGCGCGCGGCGCCGAGCGGATCGGCCGTGCGCTGAGCCGCGGTGGTGAGCGTGCGCGCCGCCACATTGCCAACACTCTCCACACCCGTGCGCTCCACGCGCACCCCACCCAGCAGGCGCAGGTCGCTAGCCCGCACCTGGCCCTGCACGTAACCGGCCGATACCGCTTCCTCGACGCTGCGCGTCGCTGCGAGCCGCCGCATCTCTCCGAAATAGCGGTCCTCCGTCCACTGCGCCGGATTTGCCTTGAGGTGTCCGTAGACGGACGTCGCCTCTGCAAACGGCAGCTCGCGACCGCTGCGTCGTTCGTAGGAACCCAAGCCCCCCGGCTCGGCGAAGATCGAAAGCGGCGCTCCGCCGACATAGTTGTAGCGCCGTTCACCCGTGACTTCTTCGACGCGAAACGTGCGCACATTGAAACCGGCTTTCACGGTCGCCTCCAGCGTCGTCGGCAGCACGTAGGCGGCGTTCGCCTTCACGGTCGTGTTGCGGGAATTGCGTTCGCTGCTGTCGCGGAAAAACAACTGACCGCCGCGGTAGCTCGCGCCGTCGTAGATGCTCGGCCCGGACGTCTGGGTGAACACCGGATTGATCCCCGAGCCGCGGCGATCAATCGTCCAACCGACGCCGGTGACCGTCGCCGTAAACTCGCCGCCGGGGGCCTCGTCGCCTTTGCCGTTCCCGCGGTCCACGTTGCTGTGGTTGTAGTTCGCATCGTAGTCGATCTTCCAGCGGCCGAATTTGTGCTCGGCGCCGATGTTCACCTGCACGCCGTCGTCGAGAAATCCGGACGGCAGATTCTGCGAAGTGAGCGTGACGGTGGAGGCCGCGACATTTCGCACGGTGGTAACGCCGTCATTGTAGTTGGGCAAAATCGCACCGGTGCCGGTGGGCTGCCCGTTCGCGTCGAGCGCGGCGATCGTGCGGCCGGTGAACGCACGAAAAATATTCTGGCGGTTGTAGCGCGTGCCCCCGCCGACATAGAGCGCCCCGAGATGCACGATGGTCGCTTCGGACGCTTTCCACTCCACCTTCGCGCCGAGGCTGCGCTGGTTGCGATCCACGAGCACATCGGACTCGCGAAAATCCCACACGTAAGTGGGCGAAGCGGTGGAAAACGCATAGTCGCGAATGCCGAGCGAGTAGCCCGCCACGTTGTCGCTGGCGAACGCCGTCAGCGAGACGCCCAGATTGCGCTCACCGCCGAAGGCATCGAATACCTCCTGATAGCCGACGTTGAGCAAAGGGTGCGCGTATTTCTGCCGCCGCAGCGGGATGTGATCATAAAAGGCCGGCGCCCAACGCGCGGCAGCCCGGTAGGTGAACTGGCGCTTGCCCTTCAGATTCAACGGCGAGCGCGTCTTGAGGTTGATGGCCCCGCCGAGTCCGTCGGCGCCCATCTCGGGCGTGAGCGCCTTGACGACCTCAATCTCACCGAAGAGCGCGCTCGACAGATTGTTGGTGCGAAACTCGCGGCTGAAGCCGTTGTTCGAAGCCATCGGGCTGCCGTCCACCATGCCGGAATTGAGCGCCGAGGGGATGCCGCGGATCATCACATTCTGCACATTCTCCTGATCGTCGATGCTCCCGGCGACGCCCGGCAACCGCATGGCGAGCTCACCGACACTGTCGTTCGGCAAATTCCCATAGGCGTCCATCGAGACGACGTTTTTCACGTTGAGCGCGTTGCGCTGGGCGGTGAGCGAGGCGGCGTTGCCTTCGCGCTCGCCGGTCACCGTAAATTGAGAAAGTTGATACACGCCCGACGAGAGATCGAAGTCGGCTTGGGTCGCCCGCCCGCCCGCGACGGAAACGGTCTGCCGCGCCGTGTCCAAACCCGTGTAGGAGACGACCACCGTGTGGACGCCCGCCGGCAGCGCAGGAAAGTTATACTCTCCATTCGACTCCGTCAGTGCCTGGCGCCGCAACGCGGGAATCTCGACCATGGCCCCTGTGAGAAACGCCCCGGTCGCGGAGTTGCTGACCCGCCCCACCAGCCGTGCCTCCGATCCGTCGGAGCGATCAGACGCGCCCGGCGCGGCACCGGGCCGCACCGTCAACACACCGGTGCGAACGTCGGAGGCCGCGGCGAGTTTCGTCCCCGCCAGCATCGCGCGAATAGCGTCGAGCGCGGTGAACGTTCCCTGCACCGGACGTGTCGCCACGCCCTCAACCTCTTCGGCGGAATACAGCAACTGCGCGCCGGACTGGGCGATGAACAACTTCAGCGTCACGAGGGCCTCGCCCGCCGGCAGGTCGAAAGACTTTTTCGGCAGGTCGGCGGCGCGCGCTGCGCCGGCCAGAAGTGAGAGCAAGACGAGTGCGCCGGCGCACACAGCGCGACGCCAGGAAAACAGAATGTGGGTGGGGTTCATGCGATGTCGGCCATCTGCGCCGGCACACCACACCACGGCCCAGCCCGACAAACTAACTAGGAAAATTCTCCAAAAAATTTGCCGCCGGCTCAGCGTTTCGTCCGCTCCCGTTCCACTTCCGCGCTCCACATTGCCAGCGCTTTTTTCATCCGCTCATAGCGCTCGGGATGCTGCGCGGCGAGGTCCGCGGTCTCGCGCGGATCGGTCGAAAGATTGTAGAGCACGGGCGCAGCCGTGGAATCGCCGGTCAGCACGTTGCGAGCGACATACGGTCGGACGAGTTTCCAGGATCCGTCCCGCATCGCGGCATTGTGCGTATAGTTCGGCACCGCCCGGTTCCACTGCCAAAACCGCACGGGCTCAACGCGATCGCCGCGGCCGGACAACACCGGCACGAGACTCACACCGTCGAGCGGCTTGGTCGCAGGGGGCGGCTTCAACCCGGCGATTTCGACGAGCGAGGGAAAGATGTCGGTGAAGTGCGCGAACGCCTGGCGCTCGCCGGCGGCGAACTTCGCCGGCCAGTTGAACACCAGCGGCACGCGGATACCGCCCTCGTGAATTTCGTATTTGGTGCCGCGCAAGCCGACGTTGAACCGCGCACCCGGGATGGGATCGGGGCCGTTGTCGCTGGCGAAAATGACGAGGGTGTTCTCCCGCAGACCGAGCCGGTCGAGCTCCGCGAGCAGTTCGCCGACGCCACGGTCCATGACTTCGATCATCGCGTAGATCGTCGCGATCTTCGGGTCCAGGCCCTGCTTCAGATACGGCGCAATCACCGCCTCAGGCGCACCGAGCGGCCGATGCGGCGCGTAGTGGGCCAGGTGCAGAAAAAACGGCCGGCTCCGGTGGCGACGCACAAACTTTACCGCCCGCTCCGACAGATCGTCCGTCAAATATTTTCCCGAGACCGCACTTTTCTCGCCCGCGACGTCGAGTGAGTAGGCGTTGTAAGTCATCTGGTCGGAGCCGAAGAACCCCTCGAACTCAGCGAACCCGCGCTTCAGCGGATGATGGTCGCCGCCGTTCCCGAGGTGCCATTTGCCGATCAGCCCTGTGGCATAGCCGCCGGCGCGAAACACATCCGCGAGCGTGACCTCGTCGCGGTGCAACTGCGTGAGTTCCGGCTCCTTGTTAAGATCGAGCGAGACCACGCCCGTGCGGTGCGGATACCGTCCGGTCAACAGTGCCGCCCGCGCGGGGGCGCACACGGGCGAGGCGGAATAAGCCGAGTTGAACCACACGCCCCCGGCCACCAAGCGGTCGAGGTTCGGTGTGCGCGTCCGACCGTCGTTGAACCGCGCCAAATCACCCACCGCCATATCGTCGGCGAGAATCAGAATGATGTTGGGTGGCGTAGGCTGCGCACGGGCGAGCCACGGGCTCGCAAGCCCCAGTCCGAGAAATCCACAGGCGATGAGCAGGTAACGCAGCATGAGATTTTTTTAGCGCGCGGCGCGCAGCACCGTCGCATCCCCGCGACGCTCCGTGCGGATGCCGAAACGCGTTTCGAGCAGGCGCACAAAAGTCTCCGGCTCGTCGGCGCGGAAACTTCCACCAAAACGGCGCGCCGCGAGCACGGGGTCGTCGACTGCGAGGCGCGAGCGGTTGTAGCGGTTAAACTCGGCCACGATCTCCGCCAGCGGCACCGCCACAAACTCCAGCCGTCGCTCCCGCCACGCGAGCGTGCGCTCAATCTCGTCCGCGGAAACAGCGACGGCCGGCACGCGCACCGGCGCGGTCGCAGGCACCGTAGCGAGGATGGTTGCCGCCGGAATCAACGCGCGCTCGCCAGCGACGAGCAGCGGCGCCAACTTCGGCTCCCGCGGCGCGAGCACCGTTTCACCGCGCACGGTATCGTCGACGCGCACTTGACCCTCCGTGACGAGCACCTCGATCGCGTCGCGTTGCAGACGCACATTGAAGGCCGTGCCCACTGCTCGCACCGCGACACCGCCCGCCTCGACGAAAAACGGCCGGTCCGCATCTTTCGCCACGGTGAAGTGAGCTTCGCCGCGGATGAGCCGCACCCGCCGCTCGCCCGCGGCGTAGGCCACGTGCACGCGGCTGTCAGTGTTCAGCCGCACGACCGTTCCATCGGGCAGCGTAAGTTTTTGGATACTCCCAACCGCCGTGACCACTTCCTCCGCATGGTGCAAATCAGGCGGCTGCGCCGGTCGCCACCACCCCACGTAAGCCAGGGCTAGGGCTGCCGCGGCTGCCAACAAAGGTGGTAACCAAAACACTCCGCGCCGGCGGCGCGGGGCGAGTGCATCGGGATCGGGCCGGGCGTCGCGCGGGACCGTCTCGCGCACGCCATCGAGCAGCCGCCAGGTTGCCTCCAGCTCGCGATAAACCGCGGCGTGCTGTGCATCCGCTGCGAGCCAACGTCGAAACGAGGCCTCCTCCGGCCCGCCGAGGCCACCCGCTCGCCGCGCCAACCAGTCGGCCGCCACTTGTTCAATTTCGGGTCTCATGGTGCGCGTTCCCTCAACAATCCACGCGCGCGCAAGAAGTCCCGGCACCGCAGCACGCCCAACGCGATCTGGGCGTTGACCGTATGCTCCGAAATGCCGAGTTGGCTCGCGACCTCGCGGTGCGAGAGGCCGTAGAGCTTGCAGAGTGTAAATACCTGCCGGCAGCGCGCGGGCAAAGTGGCGATAGCGTCCCGGAGAATCTCAAGTTCTTGCGCATGAGCGAGGGCGTCGACGGCAGCGGGCCCGTCCTCTACCACGGACAACCGGTCCATATCAGCTAGTCCCGCCATCGGAATAATTTTGCTGCGCCGAAACACATCGCAGGCCGCGTTGCGCGCCGTGGCGAAAAGATAGGGTCTCGCTTCGCTCACCTTCCCGGCCAGATAAGCCCGAAACACCCGCGCGTAAGTCTCCTGCACGAGATCGTCGACATCGGAGAGCGAGGGAAAGCTCCGCCTCAGATACGCCCGCAACGCCGGCTCGTGCGGCTGCACCTGTTCGGCAAACCAGCGCTCTTGATTGGCAGTGGACACATCCATCGCTCGCGCGTTGGTCAGTAAACGAGTTCCCGGAAATTCTTCACGCGGTGAAACGTGATCAGGTTTCCGTCGTGTGCGCTCTTCGCGCGCTCGTCACCACTGCGCGAGAGGATCACGAGGTCGTTCCCGTCGATGTCCATGCTCGCGTAGTGCCGCGCCTGTTTCGGCGATGGCGTGATCGCCACCACGCCCGCGAAGCACCAATCGACCATGTTTTTTGAGAAATGAATCACGAGGCGATGGCGCTCATTGTTCGGCAGATCGTAGCGCTCGTCCGGCAGTCGGTCGGGGCGCGTCATCGAATCCGTGGCCTGCGAGCTGAGCAGCCAATAGAGCTTCGTCTTCTCGTCGTAGTTCACGTGGAACCGCATCTGGCCGCCCGGCATCGGCAGGAAGAGCATCGTCTGGCCCGAGGGCGCGCGTTCGAGCTGCGTCGTCATCGTGCCGTCGGCGTTTTCCACGACTTTCGCGAGCGCCGCGTAACCCGTGCCGCCCGTGTGCGCGCGCATGAAAAGGTGAAGCGTGTGGCCGCTCGCATCGAACCACACGTGATTCGGATCGGTGATCTGCACGACGTTCGTCTCAAGCCAGCCCATCGGGGACATCGTGCGCCGCTTCGGCGTCGTCGCGACGGGCGCGCGGTCCGGGTAGCCCTGTTTGAAAAACGGCACACCGAACATCTCCAACGCCGGGGCGTTTTGTTTATAGCCGGCGATCAGATCCGAAAACACCAACTCGCTCGCGAAGGTCCAACTCTCGCGCTTCGTGAGATCGGCGTCCCCGCGCGCTCGCATAAGCACGGGCGCGAGCGCACCCACGGGCCACGCCTTGTTTTCCGTCGACGTGCGCCGCTCCATCACGAGGTAGACGTTGCCGTTGGCGTGCCAGACGTTGCACGCCGATTGGTGCCACGATTGCCCCTTCGTCAGCGCGACCTGTTCGCTCCACGTTTCGCCGCGGTCGTCGGAACGCGCCACCTGCAGATCGCCTTTTTGCCCGAGGTAGTAGAGCGATTTTCCCGCGGCGAACACGCGCGCGTGGGTCATGCGCAACGCTCCCCGTTGCGTCCACGTTTTACCGTGGTCGTCCGAAGTCTGGATGAAAGCGTAGGCCGCGTTCTTCGCCCGCGCCGTGCCGCCGCGTTCGTAGGCGGAGACCAGCCGTCCGCCCGGCAGCGCGAGAATCGACGGCGTGTAGAGAGGAATGTTCTTGGGATCGCTGGAAGTGCCGACCGCGACGAAATCGTTCGCGAGCGGACGGATCGGATTCGCCACCGCCGCCGTGGCTGTAAGCAAAAGAGTGAAGAGAAGTTTCATGGGAGTTGATCGAGCCAGGTGAGAAACGCGTCTTTCCAACGGCCTGATTCTGCATCGCGGCCGAGTCCAAATCCGTGCCCGCCCTTCGCGACGATGAGCAATTCCGCCGGCACACCTTTTTCCTTCAGCGCCGCCGCGAGCAATTCGCTGTTCGCCGGCGGCACGCCTTTGTCGTCCTTGGCGTGCACGAGAAAATACGGCGGCAGCCCGGCCCGCGCGCGTTTCTCCAGCGAAAACTCCGCCAGCCGCTCGGCCGCCGGCGTCGCTCCGAGCAACTTGGTGCGCGAGCCCATGTGGACGTTCGGCTCGTCCATACTCACCACCGGGTAAAGCAGAGCCACAAAGTCCGGGCGCGTGCCCTCCGCGGCGTCGCCGATAATTCCTACGCTGCCCGCGAGATGTCCGCCGGCCGAGCCTCCGAGGATGCCGACGCGCTTCGGATCAATGTTCCACGCCTGCGCACGCGAGCGCACGAGTTTGATCGCGGCGAGCGCATCCTGCTGCGGAAACGGCAGTCCGTCCTTCGTCACCTCAACATCCGGCAGGCGATATTTCAGCACCGCAACAGTGATACCACGTTCCGAAAAATAGCGGCCGATCGCGTAGCCTTCCTTGTCGATGGCCACGTAGGAATAGCCGCCACCCGGACACACCACCAACGCCGCGCCGCGATGCGCTACCTTGGCCGGGTGGTAAACGGTGAGTGTCGGCACGGTGATCTTCTGCACCACGCGGTTAAACCCGCGGTCGTCGTAGCCGTTGTGCCGGTAAACGACCTCCTCGGTGGTCTGCGGCGTATTCGCCGGCAACGGCGCCCGCAGTGGAAATTCCTCGACGGTTTGGGCGGTGACGCCGGCGACGCCGACGAGCAGCGCAATGAGTGCGGTAGATTTCAGGTTCATGGTTGAGAAAGAGTGACGACGAAAATCTGCGAAAATGTCGCACCGTCTGCCGCGACATTACGCATGTAGGCCGCCGCGCGCCCGTCCGGAGAAAACACACACGCAAACGGCAATGGCGCCTCCGCACCGTCGCGACGCGGAGTGAGGCGCGTCGTGCGACCGTCCGCGATTTCCGTCACACACACGCTGCCGTCCATCACATGCGCGATGCGCCGGCCGTCCGGACTCCACGTAAACGCCGACGAGAAACCCATCACATTCCGCGTCACCTGCCGGGTCTCGCCCCCGCGCGGCGAGACCGTCCAGAGCTGCACCACGCCCGCGTCGTCCTTCATCAGAAACGCGATCTGCGCACCGTCCGGTGACGCCCGCAACCAATGCCGCGGCGTCGTCGCGACACCCGGAAATTTCCGCCCGTCGGTGAACGTGAGCCGTCGCTGGACGACACCCGCCGGCGGAGCCGGCCGCCGCGTCGCGGTGCCTTCAAGAGGAGACTCGCCCGCGCGCGTGAGATCTGCCGGCAAATCCGCCAGGAACACTTCGGCATGCTCGCGCCCGTCGCGCGCCGTGACATTGCCTAAAAATGCGAGCTGCCGCCGCCCGTCCGCCGACGCCCCGCCCACCCAACCCTCTTCAAACGCGCGACTGATTTCATCCGAGCCGGGCTTCGGCCGATTCACCGTGCGCGTGACGATCACCGAGAAAAAGTCGCCGTCGTGGTTGCGCGGATGGCTGCGCGCCACGCGCACGCCGTTCCCACCCGGGGCCGAAACCGACACCGCGATATTACGCTGGTTGAAATCGCGATCACTCCCCTCGCCCGTCACGGCACCCAGGCGCGCGAGCACGTCGTCCTCGTAGGTATTGCTGACCCACGCGCCATCCGGGCTGAACACATGGACGTGGGTGCCGCCGCGCAACGCCCCCGGAGTGAACGGCGGCGCGTAGTTCATCGCGTCGAGCGGGCGCGCTTCCCCGGGACGACGCACGTCTACGACGGCGCCGCGGCGCCGCGTCATACCGTAGCTCCACGCAGCGGTCGGATTTTCCGGACCGTGGATGAACACCACTTTCGGCTCGCGCGGATGATAGGTCACCACGCCGCACGCCGCGCCGTTTTTCGCCTCGTAGAGCGTCTCCACTTTGCCGGTGGCGACCTCCACTTGCTCAATCCGCCGGCCGTCAAACGTGCTGTCGACCGAGCGCACGTCGTAGACGAGCCAGCGGCTGTCGGGCGCCCACACGTTCACGTTCGTCAACACATGACCGTGCGGCGCGTGCGTGATCTGGCGCTCCTGCGCAGTGGCCACGGAGGCGAGTCCGATCATGCCGAGAGTTTTCATCCAAGTGCTCATAGTGATGGAATTTCCGCGCGAGAAAGGCACGCGTCGAAACGTCTCCCGGACTCACGCAAACTTCCGCTCACGGCGAGCCTCCTTCCAACAGGCGGCGGTGGTCGATCCGCGCCGGCGCCATGTCCCAAGCTTCGAGCGCCAACAGCGTCGCCACCCCGCCTTCGGCAAACACCTCTACGCCGAGGTCCGCCAGGGGAGCCTGATGCACCCGCGACTCAAATACCCGCCCATCGCCGGTGACGACGTCGAGCATTCCCTTGTCGAGAAACACCCGCAGCGTCACCACGCGATCCGCGCCGAGGTCGTAGGCGCACGGATACGCTGCCGTTTCCTTCACCGCGACGATTCGCCCCTCGCGCCACAGCACCGGCACCGCACGTTTTCCGTCCGCACTCCGCCGCACGCGCAGGCCGCAGGCGGTCGCATCGTCGACGCGGAACCGCGCCACGATCTCGAGCGAGTCGCCCGTCAATCCCACCACCTCCTCCGCGCGGTCGCGGAGCACGCGACTACCGTCCAAGCGAAACGGCTTCCGCCGCAGTTGCGCGAGCGCTGGCACCGGTTGCATACGCGGGCGGTCGTCCGCGCCGATCGTCAACACGCGCGGTAACGCCAGCACGCCCGTCCACGCCGGACTGCTCTTATGCCCGCGCGATACCCCGAGCAGAATTGTCCGCCCTTGGTCGTCCCGATACGCAGTCGAAGCGTAAAATCCTGGATCGTGGTTAATCCGTCCTTCGGTCCGCGGCGCAAACGCCGCCGTCGCCGCATCAAAGCTCCCGATCCGGTAGCGCACCGGTTGATGCGGCGAAGCGAGGTAGACCCAGCGCCCGTCGACTTCGAAAAAATTCGGGCATTCCGCGCTCTCCGGATCGAGCACACCGCGGCGCGACCATTCCGTCAGCCGCTCATCGCGCGCCTCGTAGATCGGAATGTCGCGGTCGGTGAGCACCAAAAAACGCCGGCCGCCTGCCGAGAAGGGAAACGCGTCCTTGAGATTTCGTTTCGGCACGCCGACCGGCACGAGCCCGCGCGGCGGCACCTCCGCCACCCGCTCCCAGCGCACCCACTCGCGATCGACTGGCCGCGCCGGCCAGATCTCGCGAAACGCACCGCGCCGATACGGCACCATCGTCACAAACTGCACAGGCTCACCCTGTGCATCCCGGCCGAGATTACCCGAGAAACAGCTCTGTTCGCCGCGTGCATAGTCTGGCGTCACCGCCAGGGGCAGCGTCTCCCAATTCACCAGATCACGGCTGCGCGCGTGACCCCAGTGCACATCGATCGCCGGGCCGCTCCCCTCGAACACCATATGTTGGTAGAACACGTGATGCCAGCCGTCGTGCCACGCCGGACCGTTGGGATCGTTCATCCGCTGCGCCGGTGGCGCATAGTGATAAATCGGACGCCAAGGATCGGCTGCCGCGCGCGCGGAGTTCCGCCGGATCGCCTCCACCGCCTGCCGCCGCACCGCCGCCTCCGCAGTCGCCACCTCTCCACCCGGCTGCGCCCGGGCCTCGTCGCTCAAAGAAGAATCATCCGCTCGCACGTAGCCACGCTCGTCCTCGATGCACTGATCGTAGATGCCGATCCACGCCCGCTTCCCGCGCAGCGCCCGCATGTCCCACGTCGCCCACGCCAACTCGTCGCGCCCGCCGCCCGTAGTGGTGCGCACCACGCGGTCGTCAACCCACAACGAAACCGCGGACCGAAACGCGAGGTCCCCGCCTGCGACGCGGAAGTTCAGGTAGTCGCGGTCGAGCGTGAACTCCGGCGATTCTAGTGCGCCGCGCAAAGGGAGGTCTTTGACGCCAGCGGGCGCCGAGTCCGCCGCGCCGTTCACCGGCCCGCGACCGAAGGCGGTGCCCGTCACCGACCACGGGGCGAAGGTCGGACCGTCGAAAGCTCCCAGCGACCGCTCCTCCGCGCCACGCACCGACGCGCACGCGAAACCGACCGCCAGCGCGCCGCGCAGCGCCCGCGTCGGGGTCAGCCACCTGCTCGTGCGTAAATCAATAAACGAGATCACGGAAATTCTTCACCCGGTGAAAGGTGATCAGGTTACCTTCGTGCGCGTTCTTCGCACGCGCGTCGCCGCTGCGGGCGAGAATCACGAGGTCGTCGCCGTCGATGTCCATGCTCGCATAGGAGCGCGCCTCTTTCGGCGAATCCGTTTTCGCCACGAGACCCGCGAAGCACCAATCGACGAGGTTGCGCGAGAAGTGCAGCACGAGCCGGTGGCGTTCGTTGTAGGGCAGGTCGTAGCGCTCGGGGGGCAGGCGCTCCGGCCGCGTCATGGAGTCGGTCGCCTGCGAGCCCAGCAGCCAGTAGAGTTTGCTCCGCGTATCGTAGAGCAGGTGAAAACGCAGTTGGCCGCCCGGCATCGGCACGTAGAGCATCGTCTGTCCCGAGGGCGCCCGTTCGAGCCCCATCGTCATCGTGCCGTCGGCGTGCTCGACGACTTTGGTGAGACACGCGAAGCCCGTGCCGCCGGTGTGCGCCCGCGCCAACAGATGGAAGGTCCGGCCCGACGGGTCGTGCCAAACGTGATCCGGATCGACGATCTGCACCACCGCCGGCTCCACCCAACCGATCGGCGGCATCGTCCGGCGCGGCCTCTTCGCCACTTCGGCGCGCCGCGGATAGTCCTGCCGGAAAAACGGTATGCCGAAAAGCGGCAGCTCGACCGCATTCTCGCGCACGCCCTTCACGACATCGGCAAAAACAAGTTCGCTGGAAAATGTCCACGCCTCCGCGCGGGTGAGGTCGGCATCCTCCCTCGCGCGCAGCAGCACCAACGCCTTTTCGCTGGGCCCCCAGGCGTCGATCTCGCGGTTGCGCCGTTCAAAGGCCAGGTAAACGTGCCCGCGCGTGTGCCACACGTTCGCGGGCGTCTGCTGCCAAACACGGCTTTTCGGCGTCAACATCACCGGCGCCGCCCACGTCTCCCCACGGTCGTCCGATCGGCTCGCCGGCAGACCCGCCCCCGGCGAGAGGTAGTAGAGCCGGCCACCGGCGGAGAACACGCGACCCTGCAGCGCGGGCAGCTCCGCCCGGCGTATCCATGTTTTCCCGCCATCGTCGGACGTCAGCAACACCTCCGCCCCCGGCCCCTGTTTCTTCGTATCTTTCGTCGCGCGCGTGTAACCCGCCACGAGGCGCCCGCCGTCCAGCCGAAGAATCGTCGGCGAATACAACGGCGTATCCGCCGGCGACGGCGAGTCGCCCACGACAACGTGATCCTGCGCCAACGGGCGGATTGGTTCGGCCGAAGTCGTGGCAGCGCCAAGCAACACGCCGATCACCAGAAACGGACACCAACGAGCCCGGCGCGGGCTCGCCCTGATCGGAGGTGGCTCGGAACAAAGGGGCGCGCGCATGGTGGAACGGGAGCCTTCGATTGTTCAGCGCGCGGCCCGCGTTGGAAAACGCGCCCCAACCCGAGCCAACTCCCCCCTGAGGCGCGACCGCAGCTCCGCCGCACGTGCCGGCTCGCGGGCGGCGAGATCGCGTTGCTCGCCCGGGTCGGCGGAGAGGTTGTAGAGCTCCAACCGATCATCTTCGTGGAATTGAATGAGCTTCCAGGGGCCGGAGCGGAGTGCCGAATGCGGCTTCGTTTGACTGGTAGCAAAATCGTCGACGCCAATCGCAGGCTTCGCCTTCGCGTATCCGGTTTCCGGATGGTAGTAGGGAAAATGCCAGACGAAGTCACGCGTGTGTTCGGCCGCCGAGGGCGCCGCGCCGCGCCAGAGAGGGAGGACGTTGCGTCCGTCGAGGACGACGCCGGCCGGGAGCGTGGCGCCGGTGGCGGCGGCGAGCGTGGGCAGCAGATCGGTGCCGATGAAGGGAGCGTCGCTCGTCGCGTCGGCGCGCACGTGAGCGGGCCAACGAACGATCCACGGAACGCGGACGCCGGCTTCGTAGAGGTTCCACTTGCTGCCGCGGAGTGGGGCGTTGGACGTGTATTCGGGGTGGCCGCCGTTGTCGGACGTGAAGACGACAAGGGTGTTGTCGCGCAGGCCAAGTTCGTCGAGGGCGCGGAGCAGTTGGCCGACGTAGTGGTCGAGCGTCTCGACCATCGCGGCGTATTCGACTCGGCGCGGATCTGTGCCGGCGGGGTAGCGAGCGCGGTATTTTTCGACGAGCCACGCCGCGCGGGAGTGGATCGGGTCGTGCACGAAGTAGTGCGCGAGGTGCAGGAAGAACGGGCGGTCGCGGCGCGCGTGAAGAAAAGCCATAGCCTTTTCCGTGAGCGTATCGCGACCGTAGTCGCCGACGGCAAGCGGCGTGGTTCTGAGCGATGGATCGGTGCGGTAGGCGTAGGGGTGATTGCCAAAATCGGAGTCGCCCTCGGCGTAACCTTGTTGGAGAGGGCCGTGCGTAGCCGACCAGCCGAGGTAACCGCCGGTGTGCTCGCTCACATGCCATTTACCAAAATAACCGGTCGCATAGCCGGCAGGAGCGAGGACCTCGGCGAGCGTAAATTCGGAGAGCGGGAGATTGAGCGGATAAGGCGGGCCGACGAGTGGAAGGCCGGCGGGGCGTTTGGCGGTTGGTAGTTTCGTGACAAACTCGAAGCCGAGGCGAGCCGGCGACCGACCCGTGAGCAGCGCGGCGCGCGACGCAGAACAGATTGGCGCGGCGGCGTAGCCCTGCGCGAAACGCGTGCCCTCACGCGCGAGGCGGTCGAGGTGCGGCGTATCGTGGATGTCGTGACCGGCGCAGCGCAGGTCGCGCCAGCCAAGATCATCGGCGAGGATGAAGACGATGTTTGGCCGGGTGGCCGTCGCGGCTCGGCTCGCCAAGCTCGCACCTGCGAACAGCGCGGCGAATACCAGCAAGGTTGAGAGGCGGAGTCGCATGAAAAACGGCGGGGCGACGCTCAGCGCTGGGCCAGCTCCACGCGCTCGCCGGCGTGGCGGCGGAACTGTTCGATGCGGTGGAAGGTAAGGTAGTTCGAGTTGTGCTGGTTCTCGGCGCCGCCCACACCGTCGTCGAACGCCGTGCGCGCCACGACGATCAGGTCGTCGCCCTCGAACAACCAGTCGAGGTATTGGAAACCATGTGACGCCATGTTTTCATGATAGAGCGCCACGTGGTGCGGCGTCCACGTGCGCAGGTCGGGTGAGGACATGAGCACGGCGGCGTTGCGGATGCGCTCGACGTTGCCGCCGGCGTGGGCCGGCAGCACGGCATTGGCGAGCGTCCAATATCGGCCGCCCTTTGGGTCGGGGCGAATCACGAATTTTTTGCAGCCGCCGGGGAGGTCGATGAAGTCGCGGGCGGGATCGAAGGTCGCCTGCCGGCCATCGTCGGAGATGCGAATGATCGCAGCCTTTTCGGGCACGGCGCGGTAGTTTACCCGCAGCACGTTCACGATGCGACCGGCGGGATCTACGACGGCGTTACCTTCGAGCCAGCCGCCGAAAAGGCCGCCGACATAAGTCGGATCGTGGGGGAGCGCATTCGAAGCGGTCCAGTTGGCGGCCACCAGGAGGTCCGCGTTTTCCGGCGCGGAGAGCATGAAGGCGCGGAACATCAGGCCCCACTTCGTGCCGCCTTTCTCATCCTCCATCGCGCGCCAGATGCGGCCTTGGTGAACGATCACCGGCACCGGCGCAGTGTGGTAGGAGATGTCCGGAAACAACCGCCCGCTACGCTCGTCCTTCGGCTCGGTCCACGTGAGGCCGCCGTCGGTGGAACGCCGGATCACACAGTGGCCGTGGCGGTGCCCCGCCGTGGTGCCCATGACGTAGACCGCGCCGCGATGGGCGAAGATGCTCGCCCAGAACAGGCCGTCGATCCGGCTGATCGGCTCCCACGTGCGACCGCGGTCGCTCGAGCGGTAAACGCGCGTGACGGCGCTCACCTTCTCCGTGCTGCCCGGACCGAACTCGTCGTGTTTGGCGAGGTAGGTGCCGTCGGGCAGCACGGCAATGCCCGCCGAGCCAAGGAAGACGCGGCTCGCCTTCGGACTGTGCGCGATCACGACGCCGGGGACTTTGGAATGGTCGGGCGTGGCGGCCGGTGCAGAGGCCGCGCTCGCGACGAGCGTGATAAACGAGACGAGAAGAACGCGGCCGGCGAGTCCGAGCGAGGAGAGCAGTTTCATTGAGGAAAATGGGGCAAGGTCAGTAGCGACCGTTGAGGCCGAAGCTGAGGAAGGGGCCGTTGTAGATCGTGCTCATCCGCGTGCCGCTCACGAAATGGACCGTGCGCTGCGGTTCATCGAAGGCGTTCGCGATGTCGAAGAAGAGTTCGAGTTGGCGCGGCAGCCGGATCGAGAAGCCCGCGTTCACGAGGCGGCGTTCGAGGCGCTGGCTCTGCAACTGCGGGAGCACGTTGTAAACGTCGAGAGTGCGCCCGACGTAACTCCACTGCACATACGGCGCGAACCAGCGGTAGTTGTAGCTGAGCCGGACGTTGGCGGTGTGGGGAACAAAACCCACGAGGCCGCCGGGGCCGCCGCTGTCCTGGCCGTAGTCACCCTCGGCGCGAAGGTGTGTGTAGTTGACGAGCACTGACAGGCCGCGGAGCGCGCCGGGCAGAAACGTGAGCTGCTGCAGGTAGGAAAACTCAACGCCCTCGACGCGGCCGTGGCCGCCGTTGGCGTTGGTGACAATGTCGTAGCCCGAGTATTGGCCGCCGAAGCCGTTGTCGGGGCCGGGCTCGATGATGCCGGACTCCTGGCGAAAAACAAAATCGGCGAGATTCTTGCGGAAGAAGCCGAGTGTGAGCTGACCGACGGGACGGAGATAATACTCGAGCGAAAGATCGAAGTTGTCGGCGAACATCGGGCGGAGCGCCGGGTTATCGAGCGTGACGGTGCGCTCGGCGTCGTTGGCGGAAAAATTCGGCACGAGATCGCCGAGCGAGGGGCGGCCGATGCTCGTGGACCAACTCGCGCGGCCGATCAGGTCGGGTGTGAACGAATGCCGGAAATGCACACTGGGAAACAGATCGCGGGTCACGCCGCGGCGGATGACGGGCGTGGTGCCGAACTCGGCATTCGCGCGGGCGATCGGATCGGTGATCGTCGGCAACGTAGCCCGGCGGAGCCAACCCTTGGAGCGCGTGCTGGCTTCTTCCCAGCGCACGCCGGCGAGCACGCCGAGGCGGCCAAAGCGCGTCGCACCCATGACGTAGCCCGCGTGCATTTCCTCCTCGACGCTCGATTCACCGGTGCGGCGCGAGGACTCGACGGCGTAGGGATCGACGCGCCACTGATTCGCCTCGTTGTCCATCGAGTAGTTGTATTTGCCCGGATCGAACGCGGGCACGGCGCCGAGACCGAGCCGCGGCTCGTAGCGGAGCGCGGAGGCGAATCGCGTAAGGTCGTCGTCGTTGAGGCGGGTAGCGGGATTCACGCCGACGACGCCGTCGGGGCCGAGATAGGTCGAGACCTTGGCGAGCGATTCCTGGCCGAAAGACTGGCGGTTGAAGAAACCGCCGCCGCTGAGTTGGATCGCGTGGTCGGCGAGTTTCACCGCGCGCTTCACGTTGAGCTCGCCGGTGCCGGCGCGGTTAACGGAAATCGCGGAGGTTTGGGAAACGCTGGCGCCGGCGTAGCTGCGCGGATCGGAAATGCTCGGGCCGGCGGTCTGGGTGAATTTAGGAAAATCCGCGCCGCCGGTCTTATCGAGAATCCAACCGATGTTCGTGACCGTCGCAGTGAAGTTGCGGCGGACCGACGGGTGGCGGCGGGCGCCGGTGTTTCGCTCGGCGCGCGAGTAGCCGAGCGTGTAGTCGAGTCGCCACGGACCGTAGCGGTGCTCGCCGCCGAATTGCTGGAAATTGGTCTGATCGTCGGCCTCGAAGGGATTCGTCGCGGCGACGAACGTGGCGCGCGTCGACGGCAACACCTCGGTGCGGACTTCGGTGGAGCCGGGGCGGATGTTGCCGCCGCCACTGGGGCCGCCGGCGGCGTTGATGCCGGTGGCGAACGCGCGACCGGCGAGCGTGAGGTTCGCGTTGTAGCCAACTTGGTAGCGGTCGGGGCGGGCCGTGGTCTGCGCCTGGAGGTTGCGCATGATGTTGAGGAAAAACCGCGAGTCGGCATCGAGGCGGAAATCGGCGCGGATATTGCCGGTGCGGAGCAGGCGGTCCTGCACGCCGTCGACGCGCTGGTAGCGCTCGGAAAAGAGCGGCGTGCGGCCGGCAGTATCGAGGAACACGATCGTGCGCGTGCGCTGCGTGACGTTCTCGTTGTAAACGCCGTTGGCGCTGAGGCCGAGGTTGCGCGCCTCGCCGAAGATGCCGAAAGACTCGCGGTAGCTGACGGAGAGATTGACGGCGACCTGTGGCGTCGTGCGGCGCGGCGTGAAATCGAGGAACGACGGCGACCACTTGCCGCCGACGCGGAAACTGAGGTCGCGCTTGGTCTTCAGGTTGAGCGCGGACTTGGTTTTGAAATTCACGCGGCCGCTGATCGAGTTGGCCGGCATGTTCGGGGTGAGGGCTTTGGTGACGCTAATCTCCTCGAAGTTGCTCGCGGTGATATTCGTGTAAGCGGTGGAGCGGGCCATCGCGAACTGCGGTGCAAGCACGCCGCCGTCGACGGTCGTGGTGTTGAGATCGCCGGGGAGGCCGCGGATGACAGGGCGGTCGAGATTACCCTCGTCAGACGGGAGCGCGTAGACGCCGGGGAGGCGCATGAGGAGCTCGGCGGGGTTGTCGTTGGCGAGCACACCGAGGGCATCCATCGCGATGACGTTTTGGACGTTGTCGGCGTTTTTCTGGCGCGTGAGAGCGGCGGCATTGCCCTCGCGCTCGGCGGTGACGACGAACTGCGCGAGCTTCACGGCGGCGTCGGCCCCGAGGATGACGGGCAAATCGGTGCGCGGCGCCGTGGTGACGCGCACGGCGGCAGTCGCGTCCGGGAAGCCCACGTAGGTAATGCGTGCCGTGTAGTCACCGGGCGCGACATCGAGGAACTCGGCCACACCGAACGCATCGGTAAAAGCCTCGCGCCCGCCGGGTGCGAGCTCGACACGGGCGCGCTGAAAGTAGTGAGCGGAATCGGCACTGCTGACGGTGACGGTGAGCGTGGCGGCGCGGGCTAGCACGGCGGTGAAAACAAAGACGGCGAACAGCGAGAGGCCGCGAGGGAGCGAGAGTGAAGACGGGGTGATCTTCATGGGAGTGTAGGGTTACGGATCGAGAGCCGGCGGGGAGTCGGCCATGGTGAGCGTGCGGAAATTTTTCACGCGGTGGAACGTGATGAAGTTGGCATCGTGGTAGTTGGACGCGCCCCACGCGGTGCGGCAGACGGCGACGAGATCGGCGCCGTCGAACTGCCAATCGACGTATTGAAAGCCGACGCGAGATTCAGCCTTGGTGACAACCTGGCCCTCGCGGTAGCGCAGCAGGCGGCAGCGCTCTTCCCAGACGGCGAGATCGGCGGATGAAGTGAGGGAAAGGACGTTGCGCTGGTGGTGCGGCGTGTAGAGCCACGCGTAACCGGAATGCGGATTCGTGATCTTGGAGCCGAGGCTCCAGTAGCGGCGCGAGACGGGATCGAAGCGGATGGTGAATTTCGACTCGCTGCCGATGAAATGAAGGAAACCGCGCGCGGGATCGAAGGCGGCGGTGCGGCCGTCGGAGGAAATCTCAAGACGCGCGGCGACCTCGAAGCGCGGAATCGAGGCGGCGGCGCCGGGGAGCGCGAACGGTGCGCCGATGGCCGGGTGCGATTCGACGCGCAGGATGTCGGCGATCGTGCCGGCGGGCGTGACGACGGCGTTGCCCTCGAGCCACTCCTCGTTGCGGGTGTTGAGCCAGGCGCGCTGGATCGAGAGGGAGTTCGAGCGCGTCCAATTTGCGGAGTCGAGGAGGTCGGCGTCGTCCGGTGCAGAGAGCATGAAGGCGCGGAAGGTGCGCACGGGCGGCGTGGGCGAGAACTGTTCGAAGGCACGCCAGATGCGGCCGTCGTGCACAACGACGGGCGTGGGGGCGCAGTGGAATTTCCCCTCGGCGAGGAGACCGTGCTTGGCATCGGTGGGCTCCGTCCACGTGCGACCGGAATCGGTCGAGCGCCGGATGATCATCGCGCCGGATTTCGCGGCGACACCGATGAGGTGGAGCGCGCCCCGGTGGAGAAAAAGCGTGGACCACTTTTGGTCGCGGACCTCGGCGAGTTGCCGCCACGTGGCGCCGCGATCGGCGGATCGGTGGACGAGCGTGCGGCCGGCGGTGTCGTGCGAGACGAGATACGTGCCATCCGGCAAAATCGCGATGCTCGGCGAAGCGCAGGAAACGCGGCCGGGCTCGGGACTGGCGAAGACGACGGTGCCGGGCGGCGGGCCGGACACGCGGTCGACGGGCGGAAGGTCGCGGGGATCGGTCGCGCGCGGTTCTGCGGCGATGGCGGTCAGCGCGACCGAGACGAATGCGACGGCGAGCAGGCGCCAAATCACCGGGGTGCGGAGGACGGCGTGCATCATAAGAAGACTAAATCCCGGCTCTCACGAGCCGGGCTACACGGGGAAGACGGCGGTCAGAGTTTCGCGGGATCGATGACGGCGTGGCGGATGCGCTGGCGTTTCCACGTGTAGGTGATGTGCACGCGGCCGTCGCTGGTCTGGATGATCGCCGGGTAGGAATATTCGCCGGGTTGGTCTTCGAGGGTGATGACATCCTTCCACTCGCGGCCATCACGGGAGACGGCGACGTTCAGCGGCGTGCGGCCTTTCGGCACAGGGTTGTAGACGATGAGGTGGCGACCGTCTTTGAGCGTCACGGCATCGGTGCCGGAGCTCGGATTCGCGAGCGGGAGCAGCGACATCTCGCCCCAAGATTTTCCGGCATTGTCGGAGGAAACAGTGAAGACTTTGCCCTGCCGCGTGCGGCCGACGGCCTGGAGTTTAGCACCGCCGAGGCCGTCGTGAAACAAGATACTCGGCTGAATCGCGCCGACGGCCAGGCCGTCGTTGAGGAAGGGTGTCTTGGCCCACGTGGCGCCGCCGTCGGTGCTGCGCTCGAAGTAGACGCGCCACTTGCTCGGCTTCTCATCGGTCTCGTCGCTCGTGGGCGAGAGGATCGTGCCGTCGGCGAGTTGGACGGGCTTGTTTTTGATCGGACCGTAAATGCCGTCGGGCAGGCGGCGCGCGGCGCTCCACGTGCGACCGCCATCGGTGGACGTGCGGAGCTCGCCCCACCACGTCTGCGGCGAGGGGCCGACTTTGTAGAAGAGCATCAGCGGCGCTTTGCCGCGCGGCTGGAAGAGCACAGGATTCCACGTCGGGTGGCGTTTGGAGGGAGACTGCACGCCGTTGGCCACCTCGACGCCGGGGGTCCACGTTTTCTTCGCGGCGTCGTAGTGCGAAACCCAGATACCGACGTCGGGATTTTTTTCGGCGGTGCCACCGAACCACGCGGCGACGATCCCGCCCTGGGCCGTCTCGACAATCGTCGAGGCGTGGCAGGACGGATAGGAGGCTTTTTCGTAGATGAACTCGTGGGTGAGGAGCGCGGGCGAGGCGGCGACACACGCGAGCGCGGTGCCCGCGAAGAGGGCGAGAGCGGGGAGGAGTTTCATGGGGTGATGGACTGAAGTTACGAGGGGGCGGGCGCGGGCGTGGGCTCTTCCTTGGCCGGTCGAATCATGAGCACGATGAAAATGGAAAGCAGTGCGACGCCGGCGAAGACGCCGAAGATGAGGTTGAGCGCGACGTGGCGGTCGCGCAGGGCGCCGAAGGCCCAATCGCCGAAGCCGCCGCAACTGATGCTCACGAGATTCATGATGCCGTAGCCCGTCGCGCGCCATTCGGGCCGCGCGATCTGGCAGAGGATCGGCATGTTGTTGCAGTCGAAGAAACCCCAACCGAGGCCGAAGATGATGAGACCGACGATGGCAAACGTGAGCGTCGGGGCATTGCCGACGCCGAACAACGCAGGGAGGAACAAGGCCATGCCGATTGCACTCGTGAAGATGCGTCCGCGGTTGGTGGTTTTCATCCAACGATCCGCGAGCGTGCCGCCGATGAGCGCGCCGATGAGCGAGGCAATCTGCACGTAGAGGATCGCGCTAACGCCGGCCTTGCCTTGGCCGAGGGAGAATTTCTCGCGCAGGATCTCCGGCATCCAGTCGCGCACCACCCAACCGGCGATGGCGGGCAACGTGAAGTAGGCGACAAGCAGGAGGAAGTTGCGGTTGCCCAAGAGACCGCGGACCACGCCAGTCTTGGCGGCGGCGGTCTCGGCCACCGTCGGAGCGTGGCGCACGGGATCGCGCATGGCGGCAATCAGCGGGATGGCGTAGATCACGCCGATCATGCCGCAGGTGGAGAACATCCAGCGCCAACCATGGTCCGGCGAGTCGGCCATGTAGCCGGCGAAACCGCCGAGGATTTGTCCGACGTAGATGCCGGCCTGGTGAACGCCGACGGCGCGCGAGCGGGTCGGCCCGAGGTGGTATTCAGAAATCAAGGCCAGCGCGGCCGGAATGTAGAAAGCCTCGCTGATGCCCATGAGGGCGCGGGCGGCCATGAGCTCATGAAACGTGGAGACGTGCCCCGTCCACCACGTGACCATCGACCACACGAGCAGACTGCCGCCGATCACGTAGCGTTTGCTGAAACGGTCCGCGATATAGCCGCCGAACGGGCTGAGCACCGCGTAGGTCCATTTAAAACAACCGAGCACGAGGCCCCAGTCCGCGCGATTCGCGATACTCGGGATGTCGTGCACCATCGAGGCCTTCATCGTGGCCATCATTTGGCGGTCGAGGTAATTTAGCAGGGCGACCGGGAAGAGGAGCGCGACGACGAACCAAGCGTAGCGTAGGGCGTTTTGGGCGGGGGGCATGGGCGCAGGGTGGAGGGGCGGTGGGAGGGGTTACGAGCGGGGGCGGGTGGCCGGAAAAACGAACCACTCCGGTGCAGGCTGGGGAAAACCTGCACCGGCGGGCAAACTCACGCTGCGGGAGAAACCGGGCCGAGGGCGAGCCCCCATTGCACGAACAAGGCGCGCAGCTCGGTTTCGATCTTGGCGGCGAGGGCCTGCGAGGCCGGCGAGAGGACGGACTTCGAGGCACCCGGGGCAAAACCACGCGCGGCGAGGCCGGCGCCGACATTGGGAGGGAAGGCGAGTTGATCGATCACGCGGCCGAGCTCGACCATGCGCGCGGCGGAGACGGACGCGTCGGCCGGACGACCCGCGGCCGAGCAGCGGTAGATGTCGATCATCAGCTCGGGCACGATGTTGACGAGGCCACCCGTGCAGCCGGCGGCGCCCATCGCGAAGACCTCGGTCAAACGGGTATCCGCGCCGGACATGACGACGTAGTTTTTCTCCCGACCGAGAGCGATCAGGTCGCGGTGGTAGGCAAATTCGCCGCCGCTCTGCTTGATCGCGCACATCGGGGCGCGGTCCGCGAATGCGGCGATGGTGGCGAGGTCGATGCGTTTGCCGGTGAGCTCGGGGAAATTGTAGAGCATCACAGGCAGATCGACCGCCTCGGCGACGTGTAGGAAGAAGGCGAGGATGTCGGCCTGCGACAGAGGGAAGAACGGCGGCGGCATCAGGCCGACGGCCGGGAGGCCGAGCGACTTTGCAAAGCGGCCGAGCTCAATCGCGACCTTCGGGCGCAGGTCGGTGATGTTAGCGATCACCGGGAGCGGTGCGGCGAATTCGGCGACGGCAGCGAGCGCGACTTTGCGTTCGTCCGGCGAGAAATGCGGAAACTCGCCGGTGCTGCCAAGGCCGAGGACACCGGCGATGCCGGCGTTCTTTTCGAACGCCAGGTGAGTGGCGAGAGCGGCGCGGTCGAGGCGGCCGGCGGAGTCGATGGGAAGCCACTGGGCGGAATAGATTCCGCTCGGGCGGTAGGGAGCTGGTGAGGACATGAAGTGGAAGGAGACGGGAGAAGGCGGCGGCGAGGCGGTTACTTCGGGGCGGGCTGTTTTACCTGATAGAAGAAACCGTCTTCGGCGCCGATGAGCAGTTGGCGCGTGGCGGCGAAGTAAGTCGGTTTCGTGGCGTGGCCGGCGAGGACGTGCGTGCTCACCGGGCCCTCGTCGCGGAAGGCCCACTGGCCAGCGGCGTTTTTACCGAGATTGCGGAAGAAATTCACGTTGGGCGCGCTGTTGAGGAGGATGTCGGGCTTTCCGTCGCCATCCCAATCCGCGATGCAAAACGTGCGGCGGCCGCCGCGGCCGAACTCGCCGTTGTTGAGGCGAAGCAGGCCGGACTCTTTGTTTTGCGGGAGACCGTTGCTGTTAAAAATGCTCGCGCCTTCGCTCCAGAAAACGCGCTGCGCGGGCGAGAGGGTGAGCGTGCCGTTGGCGGCGCGTTTGCGCTCGTGGAGGGCGAGGTATCCGTCCGGATCGGACACGACGAGGTCCATGAGGCCGTCGCCGTTCCAATCGACCATCTGCGGCGTGGTGCGCCACTGGGTGACGAGTTCGCGGCCGGCGGGCTTCCACCAATTCCAAGGCGGCGCGGGATTGATGGCGCCAGCAGGAAGCGCGAGCTCGACGGGCTGGCCGGCGGCGAGACGCGGAGCGGTGCGGGTGCCGATATTTTTATACCAAATGATTTTTCCCCAGATGCCGTTGGTCATGATGTCGGGGAGGCCGTCGCCATCCCAATCGGCGACGCTGAGAATTGAGTAGCCCCACTTCGACTCGGCGGGGCCCTGGATGGAGCCGTTGGGGCCGGCTTGTTCGCGGATCAGTTGGCCGGCGGCACTGAGGTAGCGCGGGGCGGCCCAGCGCGCGGGCGAGCCGCCGAGATTTTCGATGAACGCGATGTAGCCGGCGCTGTTGCCCGAGATGAGGTCTTCGTCGCCGTCGCCGTCCCAATCGATGGCGTAGGGCGTAGCGAGCGCGCCGAATTTCACGTCGGCGGCGAATTGGCGGAAGTAGCGCGGCGGGAGAAACTGAGGAATGCCACCGACGGTTTTCCCGGTGTGCTCGATGAACGCCACGCGGCCGTCTTCGTCGCCCACGACGAGGTCGAGATCGCCGTCACCGTCGAAGTCGACGGCGGTGGGCGTGATCATGCAGAGATCCATGACGAGCGGGACTCCGGCGTGCGTGAGCGCGCGACCGGCGGCGTAGACGGGCTTGGTGCGCGTGCCGGTGTTTTCGTAGTAGGTGAAGCTGTCGCGAAATTCGCCGCAGAGAAGATCGAGGTCCCCGTCGCCATCGAAGTCGCCCCAGCTCGGCGACGGCATCCCGAAGGGATCGATGTCTTTTCCGCCGGCTTGGAGCCGCACGGCGGGCGCGTAGGTGGGTTTGGCGGTCGTGCCGGTGTTGCGGAGGAGGTAGACGTAGCCGCGGAGTTTTCCGCGCGTCCACTCGCCCTTCGCATTGAACGCGCCTTCGCCGCCGTTGAGCGCGCCAAAGTCGCCCCAGAAATCGATGCCGACCGTCACGTCGAGCGCACCGTCGCCATCGTAGTCGACGAACTTCCACTGGTTCTGGCGGATGTTGCCGGGCTCGGTGTGGATTTTTTCCGGCACGGTGATCTTCGTGGGTTTTGTGAACTGCGATTTGAGGAAATCGGGAAACACGTTGCCGCGGTAGTTGTAGATTTCGCTGCCGGCGGGTTTGACCGACGCGGTGGCGGTGACGATCGGTTTGCCGGTGACGTAGGAGATGCCGACGGAGGGCGCGGATTTTCCGATGAGCACGGCGGGCTTGAAGATCGGGAGCTTGAGCTGCGCATCGATCTGCCCGCTGTTCTCGAAATACCACGTGCCGTTGTAAGGCTTGTCGGTGCAGACGACGACGAGGTCCATGAGGCCGTCGGCGTTGTAGTCCATCGGGAGCGGCCAGGCCCAGAGGCCGACGCCGAGGTCGGCGAGCGTGCCGGGATTGTTGTGCGCGAGGCGCGGGAGAACTTCGGCGGGAGTGGCTGCCGTCGCGGCAACGGCGACGGAAGCGGCGAACGATAGACCGGCAGACACGCCGAGATGACGGAGGCTGCGCAGGGCGCGGAGTGCGGAAATAGACATGGGGGAAAACGAGGCTGCGGTTAGAAACGACCGGTGACGCCCACGTTGAGCGTAGTGCCAGTGATGAGGGTGCGCTCCATCTGGTCGGCGATGCCGCGGTAGAACGCGACGGGCTCGTTGAATAGATTCGAGACATCGAGCGAGACGCCGACCCGGGGAGTAAACTGGTAGGAGACGCCCGCATTCACGATCGTGCGTTTGAAGCGGTATTGATTTCGGCCGAGCGAAGCTGCCGTGTAGGCGTTGATGTAATCGCCGGTGTAGTTGAGGAGCACGCGCGCGCTGAAGCCGCGGTGGCGCCAGGACAGATTGACGTTGCCCGTCTTGGGGATGAACCCGGCAACCTGGCCGGTCGTGAGGTTGGTCGATCCGGCAAATTGTCCGTGGGTATCGAGGACGGTGTAGTTGGCACCGAAGCCCAATCCTTTCAGCAAGCCGGGGAGAAACGTGAACTGCTGTTGATAGCTGAGCTCCCAGCCCTGCACGTAGGCCGTGCCGGCGTTGAGCGTCGTGAGCGTGGTGAAGCCGGCGTAGTCGCCGTTGTAGCCGTTGCTCGCGCCGCTCGCGATCGTGCCGATCGCCTGCCCGGTCACGAGGTAGTCTTTGATCGCCTTGTGGAACCAGCCGACCGAGAGATTGCCCACGGGCTCGAAGTAGTAGTCGAGCGTCGCATCCCAATTGGTCGCGGTCTGGGGCTTGAGGCTGGGATTGTTGATCGTGAGCGTCTGGTTGGTCTCGTTAACGGTTTCGTTGGGCAGAAGATTCGTCATCGCCGGCCGGCCAAAACTCGTCGACCAACTGAGGCGGGCCTTCAGGTTAGGCATGATGTCGTGGGTGAGGTGGGCGCTGGGAAACGCCTTCGTGTAGCTGCCCTCGATCTCACGCCGCGTGTTGGCATAGTCGCGGGTGGCCGAGCCGATCGGATCGGCGGTTTGCTGCGCGGCGGTGCTGCCGACGCGCGTGCGGACCCAACCCCAGCTTTCCGTATCCGTTTTCTCGACGCGCACACCCGTGAGCAACCCCGTGCGGCCGACTTTGCCCTGCACCATGCCGTAGCCGGCCGTCACCGTCTCGGTCACCGCACGCGTGCCAGTGTAGTTGGTCGACGCGGCAAAATACTGGTCTTCGCGCCAGAGGCTCGGATCGACGATGTTGTTTTCTTTGATGAACGAAGCCGTCTCCCACTGCGGGATCTTAAACCCGGATTCTTGCTCGGCCCACGTGCGGATCGTGGGATCGGCCGGCAACGCCGTCGTGCCGGTGTAGTTCCAACGCCGGGTGCGGCTCACCTCCCGCGCCATCTGCTCGCGCCAATCGAAACCGGTCTTGGCAAAAAGCGTGAAGCTCGTGGGCAACGTGTAGCGGACGTTGGCGCGGACATTTTTGATCTCCACATCGCGGTCGTTGTTGCGGGTATTGAGCTGACCGTTGGGGCGGTAGTTGGCGGCATTCGTGATGTCGGGGCCCGCGGTCTGGGTGAAGCGCGGGTAGAGGTCCGACTGCGTGCGATCGAGAATCCAACCGATGCCCGACACCCGGTTGGTGAGCGTGCCGCCTTTGCCGCTGCCGAGGTTGTTGTGCGTCTGGCTGTAGGCGGCATTGTAATCGATCTCGAGTTTCTCGAGCGTGTGCTCACCACCGAAATCAAACTGCCGCGTGCGGTTGAAGAAGCTGAACATCGTCTCGGTGACGTCGATCACGGAGGCCGCCACCGGCCGCACGGTCGTGATACGGTTGGTGTAGCCGGGAACCACGCCGGAGGTAGTGGCGTTGGGCGCGGTCTGATTGGTAAACGCGCGGGTCTCGTAGAGGCGGTTGTAGGGCTCGTTGGCGTCGTTGTAGATGGTGTTGAAAGTGAACTTCGTCGTCGGCGAGTAGCGGTAGTCCATCTTCAGGTTCACGCTCGCCTGCTTGCGGTTGTTGAACGCGTCCTGCGTGCGGTAGTCCCACAAATAGGCGGGCTGGTTGGTGGTGTTTTCGAAGTCGCGGATCGTGCGGAAATAACCCGCGACGTTTTCGCTGTAGAACACGTTGAGCGCGACGCCGAGATTCCGTTCGCCGCCGAGCACGCCGAAGACTTCCTGATAGCCGACGTTGACGAGCGGGTGCGCACGATGCGCCTCACGCAGGGGAATTTGCTCGGTGAACGGCGGCGCCCAGCGGGCGGAGGCGCTGTAAGTCACGCGGCGTTTTTCCTTCATCGAGAGAGGCGAGCGCGTCTTGAGATTAATCGTGCCGCCAAGCGAATCGGCGCCCTTGTCGGGCGTGTGGCCCTTGATCACTTCAAGTTGCTCGAACATCGCGCCCGTCAACGAGTGCGTCTGAAACTGGCGGTTCATGCCGCCGACATTGGAAATAAGGCCGCCGTCGACGGTCACGCGGTTGAGCGTCGGGCCCATGCCACGCACAGTGAGCCCGGTGACGTTGCCCTCGTCGTCGAGATTGCCGGCGACACCCGGGAGGCGGATAGCGAGTTCGCCCGCGCTCATGTTGGGCAAATTGCCGAACGAATCCATGGCGACGATGTTCTTCACGTTGTCGGCATTCCGCTGCGCCGTGATCGCCGCCGCGCTGCCCTCGCGCTCACCCGTCACCTTGAATTCCTGCAGCTTGTAGATGCCGGAAGTGAGGTCGAAGTCGCGCACGGCGCGTTGGCCGGCACCGACCGCCACGGACGAACGCGCGGCGTCGAGTCCGAGGTAGGAGGCGACAATTTCGTGGGTGCCCGCCGGCACGCCGGAGAGGACATAACGCCCGGTGTTGTCCGCCAAGGTGACGAGACCAAGCGTGGGAATTTCCACTTTGGCACCTTCGAGCAAATTGCCGGTGCCAGCGTTGTTGACCGAGCCGGTGACCACGCCGGTCTCCGCCGCATGAGCCGGCGAGAAAAATCCGAGTGAAACCAAAGCCGCGATGATGAGCACAGGCTGACGCAGGAGCCGAATCAATGCAGGGAGAGACAATGGGAGCGTTTGCATGGGGAAGGGTTTTCCGAACGGAAAACTGCAAACAGCTAAATCGATTTAGTCTCAAGCGCGAAATTTGCAAAATTCGCGCGCAGCCTCTGCTCCCGGGGCTACGCCGAGGCTCTCATCGCCACCGACGGCGGCACAAAAATCTCCACGGGTTTCACGCGCCGCCGATTCATCAAACCGAAGAGCTGCGTGACGACTTGCTCAACGATGGTGTCGTTGGATGGGCCGACACAGGTGAGCGGCGGATCGAAGAAATCGGCGTGCTCGTGATCTCCGACTCCGACGACCGCGATGTCCTTCGGAATGCGGCGCCCCGCATCCTTGATCGCCTGATACGCCCCCAACGCGAGCCCGTCGGTGACGGCGTAGAGCCCATCACAGCCGCGGCTCGCTCCGAGATGCGCGCGGAGTGCTTCGGCGCCGTTGGTCGGCATGAACCCCGTCGCGGTAATCCGCGCCGGCTCGCGGCCGGTTTTCGCGAGCACCTCGGCACAGAACGCCTCCGCACGCTCGGACGTGCTTTGCGTGAGCATTGCGGGCCGAAGAACGACGGGAGCTTTGGCGCCGCGCCCAAGGAGAATCTCCGCTGCGCGCCGGCCGCTCGCCCCAGGCGTATCCAACACGCAGGTATAGTTGGGCAGCCGTCGCCCCAGCACGACGACCGCGTAGGGCAACGTCGTCTGCGCAAGGAACGCATCGTCGTCCGGGAGTGTGTTGGTGATGATGACGCCGTTGAAGCGACTGGCGTTGAGCAATCCCGGCATCTCACGCAAACGGCCCGCGTGAAACATATCGATCGAGACTGAAAATTTCCGGCCCGGCCCGGTGCGAGCATCGACCATTCGCTGCACCTGCCGCATCACGCGGCTCACCAAAAACAGCGGCGCCTCAAACGACGTAAGAATACCGAGGTCGATGTGATGAACCTCCGGATCGTGCGCCCGCAGCCGACGCGCCGCGACATTCGGCACGTAACCGAGATCGCGCACGGCCTGACGGATTTTCTCGACGGTCGCCGCCGCGAGCCGGCGCTCTTCGTGACGATTCGCGAGCACCGTGGAAACCGCCGACGGCGAAACCCCGACGTGTTCCGCGATCATGTGCACCGTCACCGGACGATTTTCCCCTCGGGCCATAAAACGCATCACGCACGAACCACCTCGGCGCCGCAAGTGGTCTCTGTGGAAATCCGGTCGACTGTCCCGTTCGTCCCGCGATTTCCATTTGTCTCACCTTCGCCCGCGACAAGGCTCCGCGTCATGCTTTTTGTCTCCGTCAATCCCGCCACCGGCCGCCGTCTCGCGAGCTACCCGGCGCACGGTGCCCGCGCCATCGCGCAGGCCATCGCACGCGCCGCGCAGGCGCAATCGCCATGGCGCGCATTGTCGCCGAAACAGCGGGCGCGGCAGCTCCGCGCATTGGCCGGCGAACTCGTGTTGCGGCGCGACGACCTCGCCGCTCTCGCCACCGCCGAGATGGGCAAACCGCTCGCGCAAGCTCGCGCTGAGATCGAGAAAAGCGCGCTCCTCTGCCGCTATTACGCGGACCACGGACCGAGTTTCCTCATCCCCGAGCATCCCGCCGGCGCTGCGGCGAACGCCCACGTTACCTTCGAACCGCTCGGCGTCGTGCTGGCGATCATGCCGTGGAATTTTCCTTTCTGGCAGGTCTTTCGGGCCGCTGTGCCCGCGCTGCTTGCGGGCAATACGCTCCTGCTTAAACATGCGCCCTGTGTGCCGGGTTGCGCGCTGGCGCTCAACAATGTGTTCGCCGCGGCCGGAGTGCCAGCGGGCGTGTTTCAATCGCTGCTTATCGATACAACCGCCGTGCCGGCACTCATCGCCGATCCGCGGGTGCGGGCGGTCACGCTCACCGGCAGCACCGCGGCCGGGCGCACCGTCGCCGCGCTTGCCGGGGCCGCGATGAAGCCGGGCGTCTTCGAACTGGGCGGCAGCGACGCATTCATCGTGTTGGCCGATGCCGATCTCGAGCGCGCAGCCGAAATCGGAGCGATGTCGCGCTTGCTCAACTCCGGCCAGAGCTGCGTCTGCGCCAAGCGCTTCATCGTTGTGCAGTCGGTCGTCGACGAATTCTCACGTCGCCTCGTCGAACGCATGTCCTCCCGAAAAGTGGGCGACCCGACCCAGCTCGATACCGACATCGGCCCCCTCGCGCGCGCCGATCTCCGCGATCATCTGCACGCCCAAGTCACCGCCAGCATCGCGCGTGGCGCGCGGCTTCTGCTGGGTGGCGCTCCCCTGCCCGGCCGCGGATTTTTCTACGCCCCCACAGTGCTCACCGATGTGGCCAACGGGATGCCCGCCTACGACGAGGAGCTGTTCGGTCCCGTCGCCTCCATCATCGCGGTGCGCGACGAAGCGGCGGCCATCCGCGTCGCCAACGATTCCGCATACGGCCTCAGCGCGACACTGTTCACCCGCAGCGCCGCCCGGGCCCGGCGCCTCGTGCCGCAGCTCGAAGCCGGCGCCGTGTTTGTCAACGACCTCGTCCGCTCCTCGCCCGAACTGCCGTTTGGCGGCACGAAACTGAGCGGCTATGGGCGCGAACTCGGCGCCTGGGGCCTCCGGGCCTTCGTAAACGTCAAGACCGTGGTCGGATAGCGGTGTCGTTGGTCACAAATTCGGCGACGTTCGTCACAGAACAATCGCACCAAGTGGATTGCCCGCGTGATGGTCGCCACATGCCCCCGACCGAACTCAAAACGTTTGCCGAGCTCTTCTGTGAGCAGAACGGTGTGCCTGCGGCCGAATTTCCCCGCGCATTGGTGGAACACGCGCTGCCACCCGAAGCCCACGCTCTCCGCCGTCTGCTGCAATTGATGCCCGGCGACTATTTCGCCGACGATCTCGCGTTCGCGCAAAATATCGGTCGCCTCACGCGCGCCGAAGATTTCGCCTGGGAAGTGGCCGAGTTTCACGCCCACCCGTCCAATCGGCGCACCCTGCGGCGCCAGTTGCGCGTGCGCTTGTCGATTCCGCGCCTGCGCCGCATTGTCCAGCGGACCTTTGCCGAAAGCGAACTCGCTCACGAGGTCGCGTGCGTCGCCTGACGGGCGCCCCGCAGCGGGATTTTCGCGGTGTTACAATCGGGTAACACCCGGGGAAAAAGTTCGTTACCCCGGACTCACCGACTAGTCTGTCGGGTCATCGCACGCATGGCCTCTCGCTCGTCCAAGATTTCCACCGCCACTCCCCTTCCCCGATATTTTAACCGGGAGCTCAGTTGGCTGGCCTTTAACCGGCGCGTGCTTGAACAGGCCCAGAGCGATCGCCATCCGCTCATCGAACGCGTGCGTTATCTCGCCATCACCGGCAGCAATCTCGACGAGTTTTTCCAGATTCGTGTGGCTGGACTCATGCAACAGCGCGACGACGGCGTGACCGAGCCCGGCCCCGACGGCCTCGATCCGAGCGAGCAACTGAAACGCATCCGCACTGCCGTCGACGCCCTGATCGAAGCGCAATTCCGGTGTTGGCGCGAACAACTCGCCCCCGCCCTCGCCGCCGAAGGTATCCACTTCAAAAGTGCGCAGGACCTCACCGCCCGCGAGGCCGCATGGGTGCGCGCCTACTTTCGCGACCAAGTCTACCCGGTGCTCACGCCGTTGGCGCTCGACCAATCCCATCCGTTTCCCCAACTCGGCAACAAAGAGCTCAACGTCGTCGTCACGCTCGACAACCCGGCGACCGCCGTCGTCGAGCAGTTGGTGGCGATCCTGCCGGTCCCGCGGATCTTGCCGCGGATCGTGACGATCGCCCCTGGCCGGCGCGGTCCGCAGCGGATGATTTTCCTCAGCGAGATTATCAAGCTGTGCGCCGGCGAACTGTTCCCCGGCTACCGGCTCACCGCCGCCCACGCCTTTCGGGTCACGCGCAACAGCGACCTCTACATCGACGAAGAAGAGGCTGCGAACCTCCTCGTTAAAATCGAAGAGGAACTCCGCAACCTCCGCCGCGGCGCGGCCGTGCGTCTCGAAATCGAAGACGGCGTCGATCCCGCGCTCTTCGCCACGCTGTGCCACGAACTCGGCCTGCCGCCCGACAACGTGTTTCGCCTCAAAGGACCGATCAATCTTCTCCGGCTCCAAAGCATCGGCGACCTCGACCGGCCTGACCTGAAGTTCCCGGTTTTTACTCCGGTCAACGCCTCGCCGTTGAACGATCCGACGAAGATTTTCGAGACGCTGGGCAAACAGGACGTCCTCCTGCATCATCCCTACGATTCGTTTCAACCGGTCGTCGACTTCGTCGAGCAGGCGGCGCGTGATCCGCAGGTTTTTGCCATCAAACAGACATTCTACCGCACCAGTGGCGATTCGCCCCTCGTGCGCGCGCTCATCGAGGCCTCGCAAAACGGTAAACAGGTGACCGCTCTCGTGGAGCTCAAAGCGCGCTTCGACGAAGCGAACAACATCCAATGGGCCAAGCAGCTCGAGGAGGCCGGCGTCCACGTCGTCTACGGGCTCATCGGTCACAAAACCCACTGCAAGATGTGCCTCGTCGTGCGCCGCGAAGGTCGGCGCATGCATCACTACGCGCATCTCGGCACCGGCAACTACAACCCACGCACCGCCCGCTACTACACGGACCTCAGCCTGTTTACCGCCCGCCGCGAACTCACCGGCGATGTCGCCCACCTGTTCAACTCGCTCACTGGGTTCGGCCGGTCGCCGAAGTTCCGCCACCTCCTCGTCGCGCCCTTTAGTCTCCACCGACGTATCAACACCCTCATCGCGAACGAGGCGCGCCACGCCCGCGCCGGCCGCCCGGCCCGAATCATCGCGAAGATGAACTCGCTCGTCGACCAAGCCACGATCGACTCGCTCTACGCCGCGTCGCAGGCCGGTGTGAAAATCGATCTCATCGTGCGCGGCACCTGCTGCCTGGTGCCCGGCGTGCCGGGGCTTTCCGCGAATATCCAAGTGCGCAGCCTCGTGGGTCGGTTCCTGGAACACACGCGGGCGTGTTACTTTGAAAATGCCGGCGGCGAGCCCATCATTTTGGCCGGTAGCGCGGATTGGATGCCTCGCAATTTTTTCCGCCGCGTCGAAGTCGTCTTCCCGATCCGCGATGCCGCGCTACGCCGTTGGGTCGTGGACGAAATGTTTGGCAGCGAGCTTCGTGACACCGTCAACGCCCGTCTGCTCACGGCCGCCGGCGACTACGTGCCGGCCGCCAAGACACCGAATGCGCGCACCTTTTCCACCCACGCCTACCTGATGGCGGCTGCATCCCGCCGGGCCCGAGCCTAAGTGAATCCCGTGCGCGCGACGGGTGAAAATGGCGGAGAGGATAGGATTTGAACCTACGGTGGGTTGCCCCACTCCTGATTTCGAGTCAGGTGCGATAGACCACTCTGCCACCTCTCCGTTGAGGGAGGGCAAGCAGTAGGGCGCGGAGCGAAAAACGGAAGCCGAAAATGAAGTTCGCCGGGAACAGTTTGGCTCGGCGTGCAAAGAGCGTTAATCGCGCCGTTTTCGCAGGCGCCATTTCGGTCCCGGCGAGGCCGCACCCAGAGACCGATCGCCGCGAGTATATTCGACTGGAAACAACCTCCTGCGGCCAAGTGCGCCGCACTCACTCCGAAAGCTCCCCCCGGCCAGCCCCCGAGTGCCCAATTCAACCGACGCCGCGTGTGGCGTCGCGCAGAAGACCGGGCAAGTCCGCCTCAAGGCGCGTAAGTGATCGAGCGGGCACCGGCGATACCGGCCACCGTGATCGTAACCCCTTGGGCGTAGATGTCCGGATAGGTCTCGTTTGCGACGAGATTCAACGCCCTTACATAGTTCGCAGCGCCCACAAGGTTCCCGCGTGAAACCGAAGACACCCCGTTCTCGAGAAAATATTGATCGGCGGCGGCGGCGAGTTGGCGCGCGTTGTTCAGGACGGTTTTGTCCTGCGAGGATTGGCGCACTTTTTGGAACGCCGGAATCGCCATCGATGCCAAGAGCCCGATGATCACGACTACGATCATAATCTCGACGAGCGTGAAACCGTGCACGGGGCGGCGAGCTTTCTCTTGGATTTTCATGTTTTCACTACAACCCCTACCGTGGCACACCCTGCAACACAAGCAGGGCGGAGTCGCGTGAGTATTGACGGCACGATTCGCGCAGGCCTGCGGTCCATGTCTTTAGCCACCCCTCTCGAGCCCAAACCACACGTCCGCCAAAAATTCAGACGTTATCGTCCTCACCGGCCCGTCCCTTGCCGCCATTGGCCGGCAAGTGATGGGGGAAAAGCAGGTAATAATTCATCAGCCACCAACTGCGCGAGGATCGGTAAAAGAGGACCGGAAATCCGAGCGAGCCGACGCCCGCCAGCACAATCGCCGTGGTGACGCCAATCACGCCGTAAAAGGCCAGAAGCATGACGGGCACCAGATAGAGCGTGATGGTCATGCCAAAATTCAGCGACGCCGATCCGAGGTAAAATCCTTCGTCGTTTTCCCGTTCGATCACAAACCCACACGCCGAACACTGCTTGTTCACTTTGAACAGTGAGCCGGGCACAAAGAGCGTGCGCCCTCCGCAATTGGTGCAGCAGTTCGTCAGACCGCGGGCGACGATTTGGACACGGGAGACTTTCATGGTGGGAAAAGAAAAAGGCGCTTCACCGCAAAAGTGAAGCGCCTCGAAAAAATCGGGACCGTTTAGGTGCCGAGCTGGTAGCGCGTGAAGCGGCGGATCTGGATATTTTCGCCGATGTGCGCGATCTGGCTGGCGAGGAGATCTTTGATCGACTTGTCGTTCTGCTTCACGAACGGCTGATCGAGTAGGCACACGGTGGAGAAATAGTTCTCCAGTTTGCCATCGACGATCTTCTGCACGACCGCCGGCGGCTTGCCGGCGACCGAGGCGGCCGCGATCTCGCGCTCTTTGGCGAGGTCGGCTTCCGGCACCTGATCGCGGGAAACCACGAGGGGATTCGCCGCGGCGATCTGGAGACAGAGGTCTTTCACGAAAGCCTTGAAAGCTTCGTTCCGGGCCACGAAGTCGGTCTCGCAGTTGACCTCGATGAGGACGCCCACTTTGCCACCCACGTGGATGTAGCTCTCGACGAGCCCTTCCTTGGTCGCGCGGCTGGAAAGCTTGTCGAGCTTGTTGCCCAACTTTTTGCGCAGGATCGTCGTGGCGCCGGCTACGTCGCCATTGGACTCGGTGAGAGCTTTCTTGCAGTCAAGGAGGCCGGCACCGGTGGCGGTGCGCAGCTCGTTGACCATTTGAGCGGAGATAATGGTGCTCATACTGAGGAGATAATTTGGATGGAGAGAAACTTACTCGGCCTTCACGGCGGCCTTCTTGGCGCGCACGGGCTTCTTGGCGACCACACCCGGCTCGACTTCGCCTTCCACAACGGCGGCGATTTCGGACGGAATCTCAACCTTCGAGAGGTCGATAGCGTCGGCGCTGATCGGAGCGGCCACGGTCTGCGCGCCCTTGAGATCGGCGGCGCCGCGCTGAGCGCGACGGGTGTCACGCTGGGCGAGACCGCTCTGGATGGCGGCGGTCACGGCCTCGACGATGATACGGATGGATTTGACGGCGTCGTCATTGCCCGGGATCGGGTGCGAGACGGAAGTCGGGTCGGAATTCGTGTCCACGAGACCGACGCAGGGCACGCCGGCGCGGGCCGCCTCGGCGACCGCGATCTTATGGTGATTCACGTCGACGACGAACATCGCGGAGGGCAGGCCGCCCATGTCGCTGATGCCGTTGAAATTCTTCTGCATGCGGGTCATCTCGCGCTTGATGGCCGACTCTTCCTTGCGGGGTAGTTTGGACATCTCGCCGCTGGTCTCCATCGCCTGATATTTCTTAAACTTCGCGACGGATTTCTTGACGGTCTCGTAATTGGTGAGCGTGCCACCGAGCCAGCGGTCAACGCACATGGGCATATTAACCGAGGCCGCCGCCTCGCGGACGATTTCCTTAGCTTGGCGCTTGGTGCCGACGAAGAGGACGTTGCCGCCATTGGCGACGGTGTCTTCGAGGAACGTGCAGGCTTTCGTGAGGGCTTCGTGGGTTTTGCCCAAGTCGATGATCGAAACACCCTGACGGTGGTCGAAAATGAAGGGCTTGGAGCGCGGATTCCAGCGTTTGGTCTGGTGTCCGAAGTGAACGCCTGCGTCGAGCAGGTCTTTGGGCGTGATGCTGAGGCTCATGTTGATCTGATGTGTCTTGCGAAACACAGGTCGGCCGAAGGGCCGCCTTGCGATCGTAGTGGTTGGTTTTTAGTTTTAACGTTTGTTCTCTAACAGAGTTGTCCAAAACAGAGAACGCCCTCGCCGCTGGCAAGAGCGAATTCTGGCGAAAAAATCGGCGCGGTCTTCGCTCAACAGCGGTCCCCGCCCGGAGTAACCACCGGGACGGAGGCGCCGCCGTCCGATCACGTTTCTTTGGTATCGTTATCCGGCCCGGCCATGGCCGGCGCCAGCGCCACGCCCTTGAGCATAATGCCGGCGAGCTTTTTCACGATAAACTCGGCTTCCCCCTCCGCTACATCCACGAGCGTGTGACGCTGGTGAATGTCGAGCGCGCCGACCGCATTCGCCGGCAAGCGCGTGACGCCCGCGATCTTCCCGACGATGTCGGCCGGCGTCACCAACTGCTTGCGGCCTACATTCAGGAAAATCGTCTTCATCCCGGGTTCACGTCCGGTGCGAGCCGGCCGTTCGTATTTGGATTTGCGCGGACGGGAATCGTCTTGGTCGTCGCCTTCCGGGAGCGCGGGCGCCTCGCTCGCCGCTGCCGGCGTCACGGCAGCCGGTGGCGCAATGATCTCCGCCGCCTTCGGTTTCGCTGGCGCCGCTGCCAACGCTGGCTTCGGCTTCACATAGGCCACCGGCTTCGCCCAATCGGGCGCGCCCTTCACCGACTTCGTCGCCGGAGCCGTTGCGGGTGCCGTCGGCGCCAGACCCGCCGCAGCCGTCGGCGCGATCGCCGCCCGTGCCGGTTTCGCGGGCGCACTGGCCGCACTCGCTCCGCCAAACGCAGGTTTTGCCGGTGCCGCCGGGGCGCCGCCACTACCGCCGCCGCCCGGACCGCCACCCGCCGCGCCTTGCAACATACTGATCAGCGCCGAACAGATGTCCGTGCTCGCGTAGCCCTGATCGAGCAACCGGTCGATCATGCGGTCGTGCGGCTTGAACTTTTTCTCGTCGAGCGTCGCGCGCACTTTCTCGAAGAACACGCTCGTGCGTGCCTCCTCGACTTCATCAAGCGACGGAATTTTGCCGCGGCGGATATCCAGCTTCGCCCAGCGCACCATACTCTGAAGTTTGTAGATTTCCTGCCCGCTCACGAAGGTGAACGCCTGCCCCTTGCGGCCGGCCCGACCCGTGCGGCCGATGCGATGCGTGTAATCCTCGGCGTCGTTGGGCAGGTCGAAATTGAAAACGACTTCCAAGTCGTCGACATCGAGTCCACGCGCCGCGACATCCGTCGCCACGAGAAACTCGAAGCCGCGCCGGCGAAACTTGTCCATCACGCGGTCGCGCTGCGCCTGCGAAATATCGCCGTGCAACCGGTCCGTCATGTAGCCGCGCGAGTGCAGGTGTTCGTCGAGGTCGTCGACCATGATCTTCGTGCTGCAAAAAATGATACCGTAGCGAAAATCGTTCACGTCGATCAACCGCGTGAGCGCCTCAATCTTCGAGCGCCGGTCCACCTCGAAGTAAGTCTGCTCCACCTGCGGCGCATTCTGCGCGACCGACTCGATTTTGATCCACGCCGGATCTTTCGAGTAGCGCCCGATCAAATCTTGGATCGCGCGCGGAATCGTCGCCGAGAAGAACAACAACTGACGCGTCGCCGGCACCGATTTCAAGATGTGCTCGATGTCGTCGCGGAAACCCATGTCGAGCATCCGGTCGGTCTCGTCGAGAATCACGATCTTGAGTTTATCCAGCTTCATCGAGCCGCGCTCCATGTGGTCCATCACGCGCCCCGGCGTTCCGATCACGACTTGCGCGCCCGCATCGAGCGCCCGAAATTGCCGCTCGTAGCTCTGTCCGCCGTAGATCGGCACGCCCATCACGCCGCGTTTGAACAGTGCGATCTTGCCCGTCTCCTCCGCCACCTGCACCGCGAGCTCGCGCGTCGGACACAAGATCAGCACCTGCACCGCGCGGATCTTCGGGTCCACTTTCTCGATCGCCGGAATCGCAAACGCGACCGTCTTGCCCGAACCCGTTGACGACTGCCCGACGACATCGCGCCCGGCCATAATGGTCGGAATCACCGCCGACTGAATCGGCGAAGCCTCCTCGAATCCCATCTTGTCGACGGCTTTGAGGATATCGGCCGAGAGGCCTAATTCGGTGAAACGGAGTTTTTCCATAACACACCCTCTCCGCGATTTCGTCGCACTGCCAGCCCGCATTCCCGCCCGAGAGAAACCACCGCCCTCCGCCCGCGCGCCGCGAGTTGTGCGAACTGGGGTATCGAGATGCTTGCCCACGAGCCCCGCCCCTCGTCCTCCCCTGTTCTTCGTCCGCACCCGCTCACCCGGTGATCGCGACCTGTTTCACAAAATTTCCCTCGTCGCCGTCTTCGCGTGGGTCGGCCACGGTGCCGAGGGTCGTTTCTCCTCGTGCTACGCCCCGGAGGAGCACTTCAAAATACTCGCCGCTACGACCACCACCGCGCTCCGTCTCCCAACAGCGTCTTCTTCGCCGCCCAGCTTCCTTTCGCCGCCCTCCCCATCCGCATGAAACGCTAGCCAACGCTTCGCGCGCTCCAACCTACTTCGAAACTGTGGGAGCGGCTTTACGCCCCGACTCTCCTCAGCATCCACGACCCTCCCCACCGTCCGCCGGCGAACTGTCCGACACCGCCCCTCCGCAACGAAAGCCCGCCCGCCGCGTTTGGCCGCATGTGCGCCCCCTGCACCACCCCGCCATGCACTTCCCCCTCCGCCGCCGCGTTTCATTTTTCCTCTTAACGTTCTCCGCCGCGCTCCTCGCCGCCGGCCCGCTCGCCGCCCAACCCCAGCTCGAAAACCTCGATCGCGGCGTCGTCGCGATTCACCAGCCCGACGGCCGCGTCGCCGTGAGTTGGCGCCTCCTCGGCACCGATCCCGACGGCGTCGCCTTTAATCTCTATCGCCAATCCGACACCCCGCCCGGCGGACGCGGCGGCGCTGGCGGAGGTGCCGGCCGCGGCGGTCGCGGTCCCTCGGCCACGGCCAACACCACCAGGCCCTCCCCGGCCAACAGCCCCGCGCCCACTAGCACCACCCCACCCGCCCGCAGCGGCGACGGAGGAGGCGGCGGCGGTCGCGGCGGCTTCGGCGGCGATTCCGCCGCCCCTCGCAAACTCAACGACGCCCCCCTCGCCGGCCCGACCTTCTTCATCGACGACTCCGCCAACCTCGCCACGCGCACCACCTACTTCGTCCGCCCCGTCATCGCCGGCGTCGAGCAAGCCTCTCCTACCGTTCCCCCGTCCACCACCGCCACACCGCCCGCCCCCATCCCCGGCTCCTTCACCCTCCCCGCCGGCGCCCCGCCGCTTCCCTACCTCTCGATCCCGCTCCAAAACCCCGACGGCGCCCAACCCGGCGACGCCTCCGCCGCCGACCTCGATGGCGACGGCGCCTACGATCTCGTCGTAAAATTCGAGCAACGCGGCCGCGACAATTCCCAAGGGGGCCCCACCGGTCACACGTTTCTCCAGGGCTACAAACTCGACCACAGCAACCCCGCCGGTTTCACCTCGCGCCTCCTCTGGACCATCGACCTCGGCAAAAACATCCGCGAGGGCGCGCACTACACGCAGTTCCAAGTCTTCGATCTCGATGGCGACGGCCGCGCCGAACTCGTCTGCAAAACCGCCGACGGCACCGTCGATGGCCGCGGCAAAGTCATCGGCGACGCCAAAGCCGACTGGGTCCAGCCCGAGAGCGGCACCGCCAAAGTCGTCACCACCCTCCGCGACGGCGGCAAGACCCTCCGCACCGTCAACACCTCCGGCCACATCCTCAGCGGCCCCGAATTTCTCACCGTCTTCGACGGCCTCACCGGCGCTGCCCTCGCCACCACCGACTACCTGCCCGCCCGCGTCGAAGGCACCACCGACTTCAATCCCCAAGCCCTCCATGACACGTGGGGCGACGCCACCGGCAACCGGTCCGATCGCTACCTCGCCGCCGTCGCCTACCTCGACGGCGCGCGCCCCTCCGTGATCATGTGCCGCGGCTACTACACGCGCACCACGCTCGCCGCCTGGGACTGGCGCGACGGCAAACTCTCCCTCCGCTGGTTCTTCGACAGCGACAAACTCGGGCCCGCCGATCGCACCAACCTCCTCCGCGGTCAAGGTAACCACAATCTCAGCACGGCCGACGTCGATGGCGACGGGAAGGACGAGATCATCTATGGCGCCATGGTCATCGACCACGACGGCAAGCCCCTCCACACCACCGGCTGGGGCCACGGCGACGCCCTCCACGTCTCCGATCTCACCCCCGCCAACCCCGGCCTGGAGATCGTCACCATCCAGGAGCGTTTCGGCGCCGAAGGCCTCTCCATGCGCGACGCCCGCACCGGCAAACCCATCTTCACCGTTCCCTCCGTCGCCGCCGCCACGACCGGTGGCGACGCCGGCGAAGGCCCCGGCCGCGGCGCCTCCTTCAATATCGACCCGCGCCACCCCGGCTCCGAATCCTGGGCCGCCGGCGCCGGCATGACCGGCCTCTACAACGCCCGCGGCGAACGCATCTCCGACCGCCGCCCCCGCTCCTGCAACTTCGCCGTCTGGTGGGACGGCGATCTCCTGCGCGAGCTCCTCGACCAAAACCGCGTGAGCAAATGGAACTGGGAAACCGACACCGAAACCACGCTCCTCACCGCGCAAGGCCAGACCTCTAATAACGGCACCAAAGGCACGCCCACCCTCAGCGCCGACCTCTTCGGCGACTGGCGCGAAGAGATCATCTGGCGCACCACCGACGGCAAAGAACTCCGCATCTACACGACCACGATTCCGACGACGCACCGCCTCAACACCCTGATGCACGACACCCAATATCGCACCGCGATCGCCTGGCAAAACACCGCCTACAACCAACCCCCGCACCCCAGCTTCGCCCTCGACGAGTCCACCCCCTTGCCCCGCCGCGCCCCCATCGCCACCGTCACCGCCAAGCAATAACCCCGCCCCATGCCCTGCCCCTTCCCCTCTCGTCGCGGAACGCGTGAGCTTTTCGCCGCCGCCCTCACCGTCCTCGCTCCCATCGCTCTCGCGCAACCACCCGCCGCGACCCCGCCCCTCCAATTCGCCACGCGCCCAGTCGACGACAACGACACCACGCTCCGCCCCCTATCCGCCGAAGAAGTCCCGCCCAACCTCAACTTCTACGCCATCGACCCGCTCTACCGTCCCGGCCAACCCCTCGGGTGGGCCAAGGAACGCATCGAGGAAAAAATCGACCGCGGCCTCATCGCCCGCGCCACCGACGCCCGCACCGTCTACCTCAGTTGGCGCCTCCTGAAATCGGATACGCCCGCCACCGCCTTCAACGTCTACCGCCACGCCTCCGCCACCGCCGCCCCGCAAAAGCTCAACTCAACACCTCTCACCACGACCACCGATTTCCTCGACACCACCGGCGCCCCCACCCTTGAAACCACCTGGACCGTCCGCCCCGTCGTCGCCGGCCGCGAGCTCCCCGACTCCACGTCCCCCGCCGCCGCCCTCCCCACGCCCTCCGCGTCCTCCCTCCCATCGGTCGCATCCGTCCCATCCGCCCCATCCACGCCCAGCTCCGCCGCCCCCGCCACCTACCGCGCCATCAAACTCCAACCCGATGTCACCAGCGCCGGTATGGTCGCCGTCGGCGATCTCGACGGCGACGGCATCTACGACTTCGTCGTCAAACACCCCGGTGTCGGCAAAGACCCGGGCCGTATCACCGTTTCGGCTACGACCTACAAATTCGACGCCTACAACGGCAAAACCGGCGCCTTCATGTGGCGCATCGACCTCGGCTGGAACGTCGACGCCGGCATCTGGTGGACGCCCATGGTCGTCCGCGATCTCGACGGCGACAACAAGGCCGAGATCATCCTTCGCACCAAACCCTACGCCGCCACCCTCGAGGAAGCCCTCCCCGGCGCCCGCAAAGGCAACGCCCTCGAAGGCCCCGAGTGGGTCACCGTTTACGACGGCGAGACCGGCAAGGAAATCGACCACGGCGATTGGATCGAACTCCAGTCCGTCCAACATTGGGGCGACAACTCCGGCAACCGCGCCAGCCGCCACATGCTCGGCATCGCCTACCTCGACGGCAAAACCCCCGCCATCCTCGTCGTCCGCGGCACCTACGGCGTCATGAAAATCGACGCCTGGACCCTCGAAAACAAGAAGCTGAAAAAACTCTGGCGCTGGACCAACGAACGCGCCCCCTTCCTCTTTCACGGCCAAGGCCAGCACAGCATCAAGGTCGGTGACATCGACGGCGACGGCCGCGACGAAATCCTCAACGGCACCATCGCGATCTCCCCTGAAGGCCGCACGCTCTGGGGCACCGGCCTCGGCCACGGCGACCGTTTTTATCTCACCGACATCGACCCCACCCGCCCCGGCCTCGAAGTCGCCTACATCCACGAAGACGCGCAGCCCCAACTCGGCTTCAACCTCCGCGACGCGAAAAACGGCGACCTCATCTTCGGCGCCCGCGAGCCGAATCTCGACAACGCCATCGACCAATGCGCCGTCGGCGACATCGACCCGCGCTACCCCGGCATGGAGCTGTGGATCAACAAAGGCCTGAAACAAATGTTCTACTCCGCGAAGGGCGACCCCATCCCCGGCCCCGTCCCGCCCACGAGCGAACTCGTCTGGTGGGACGGCGATCTCCTCCGCGAACAAGTCGCCCCCGCCACCTTCGGCGGAGGTCGCGGCGGCCGCACCCCCGGGAGCGCGGGCGGCCCGCCCGCCACCACAACAGCTACCTCCGGAGACGCGACGCCCCCGTCGCGTTCACCCGCCCCCGCCCGCCCCACCTTCGGCGGCCCCGTCCGCACCATCGGAAAATGGAACGGCCCCACGCTCACCTCCGGCATCCAAGGCCAGATCCACCAAGTCGCCGATATCCTCGGCGACTGGCGCGAAGAGATCGTCACGTTCACCAACGGCGAACTCCGCATCTACAGCACCACGATCCCCGCGAAGGATCGCCGCGTGACGCTCATGCAAGACCCCATCTACCGCCACGACGTCACCCTCCGCACGATGGGTTACCCCCACGTCCCCCAAGTCAGCTACTACCTCGGCGAAAAATGACCGTCCCTCACCCTGTCGCCCGCCTCACGACCGCCTGCCTCCGCGTTCGGAGTTCCGCCTTCAGGCGGTCCGCACCTCTCGCCCTCGCCCTCCTCCTCACCACATTCCTCCCCTCCACCGCCGCCCCCGCCCCCGTCTCACTCCACTGGCTCGGCGACACCGCCCCCGCCGCCCCCAACGGCATCACGTGGGGAGTCCCGTGGCCCAAAGGCGCGCTTAAAAAAGACACGTCCCTCTCGCTCACCACCGCCGACGGCACCGAACTACCGCTGCAAACCTGGCCCGTCGCCTACTGGCCCGACGGCTCGATCAAATGGTCCGGCCACGCCCTCACCGCCACGCCCGGCCTTTCGTCCACCCTCACGCTCGCCCCCGGCCCCACTGCCGCCCCTGCCACGCCGCTCACCGTCACCGAAACCGCCGACGCCTTCACGATCGACACCGGCACCGTCCGCGCCCGCATTTCCCGCGCGCCCTCCGCGCCGCACCTCATCGAATCGCTCACCATCGGCTCGCGTATCGTGGCGCAACACGGCCGCCTCATCGCCCTCCGCGAAGACCGCACCCAGCCCGACACCCGCCGCGACCTCACCTCTCTCGGCACTATCGAACGCATCACCGTCGAACAGAACGGCCCCATCCGCGCCGTCCTCAAACTCGAAGGCCGCCACTTCGAATCCACCTCCTCCGCCAGCGCCGCCGCGCCAGCCCGCGCCTGGCTCCCCTTCACCGTCCGCCTCCACTTCTTTGCCGGCAGCGGCGCCATCCGCCTCACGCACTCCTTCGTCTTCGACGGCGACAGCGAGAAAGATTTCATCCGCGGCCTCGGCCTCACCTTCGACCTCCCCTTCGCCGAAGAACCCCACAACCGCCACATCCGCTTCGTCGGCGAGTCCTCTACTAGCCAAAGTGGCACGGGCGTCTCGCCCGTGGTCTTGTCCGCCCCGAGTGGCACGGGCGTCCCGCCCGTGATTTCCTCCCCCACCGGCATCTGGGCCCAACCCGTCCGCATGCTCCCCGGCTACCGCCCACAATCCGGCCGCGCCGTCGTCGAACACTACGCCGCCCATCTCGCCGGCCAACGCGTCCCCAACCTCGCCGACCTCGACGAACGCACGCGCACCAACATCCTCACCGTCCCCGTCTGGGCCGACGCCAAGCTCACCCAACTCGGCCCCAATAATTTCACCATCGCGAAGCGCACCTCCCCCGCCGCTTCCTGGCTCCACGTCACCGACGGTGCCCGCGCCCAAGGCCTCGCCGTCCTCGCCGATGTCTCCGGCGGCCTCGCCATCGGCCTAAAAGATTTTTGGCAGAAATCTCCGCACGCCTTCGAAATCATCAACGCTGGCCAGCCACTTCCCTCCTCTCCCACCACCGCGGCCCCCACCGGCCAATTCACCACTTGGCTCTGGTCCCCCGACGCCCCGCCGATGGACCTCCGCCGCTACGACGAGACGCCCCACGGTCTCTCCATCAACTACGAAGATTGGAAACCCGGCTGGGGCTCCGCCCACGGCGTCGCCAACACCCACGAACTCACCCTCTGGGCCTTCGACCGCATCCCCGCGCACGCCGAACTCCTCGCAATGGCGCGCGCCGCCGCCGCTCCGCCCATCCTCGTCTGCACACCCGCGTATTATCATTCCCAACACGCCGGCGGACGCTGGAGCTTGCCCGACCGCACCACGCCCGCCACGCGCTGGATCGAGGATCAAGTCGATACCTTCGTGAACTACTACCGTGACCAAATCGACGAACGCTCGTGGTATGGGTTCTGGGATTTCGGCGACATCATGCACAACTACGATTTCGGCCGCCACGAGTGGCGCTACGACGTCGGCGGCTGGGCCTGGGCCAACACCGAGCTCATGCCCGACCTGCTCCTCTGGTATAGTTTCCTCCGCACCGGCCGCGCCGACCTCTTCCGTATGGCCGAATCCATGACGCGCCACACCAGCGAGGTGGACGTCCACCACGTCGGCCCCTTCGCCCCGCTCGGCTCGCGCCACAACGTCAACCACTGGGGCGACGGCGCCAAACAACCCCGCGCCAGCCACGCCGGCCTCAAACGCACCTACTACTTCCTCACCGGCGGCGACGGTCGCATCGGCGATCTCCTCCGCGAGCAACTCGACGCCGACCTCGCCTACGCCTACCTCGCACGCTTCAACGCCGCGCACTACATCCCCGGCGCCGACGGCACCGGCTCGCGCCCCGACGGCCCCCGCGCGATCGCCGCACCCCGCCCCGAAAATTTCGGCCCCCGCCCCACCGCCGCCGACCGCCAGCCCTTCACGCGCTTCGGCCTCGAGTGGATGTGCTACGCCCTCAATTGGACCACCGAGTGGGAACGCGGCGGCGACCAATCGTGGCGCCCCCGCCTCGAAGCCGACCTGCGCACCATGTCCGCCAACCTCGACGCCCAAGGCCGTTTTCCCGGCCGCTACTTCGACATGATTTTCGGCGGCCCCGAAGCCATGTGGGAAATGGAGCCGATGTATGATGTCCCCGCTTTCTGGCGCGCGTGGACCAACACCGCCGAAGCCGTCGGCCGCCAAGTCGAAGGCAACCACATGACCGGCCCGCGCATGCTCGCCTACGCCGCGCACAAGAAAAACTCCCCCGAGCTCGGCCTGCTCGCCTGGCAAAAACTCCTCGGCCCGCCCGGCAAACTAGCCCCACTCAACATCCCCCAACGCATCACCGTCCCCGGCGTCCACCGCCCCGTGACCGACCCTTCCTTCCTCGGCGCCAACGTCGGCTGGCAACTCCACGGCGTCGCGAGCGTGCAATGGGCCCTTAACGCCATCGAAACCCTCGAGTTCGCCAAACCGTGGCTCCCGCTCTGGGAAAAAATGCCCTGAATCCTTCCAGCGGCCTCCGTTCGCGGTCCCTGCATTTCACTTGCCGCTCGCCGCCCCGCCGCAGGACCGTCCGTCCCAAATCACCGTTGCCCCCGTCCCGCGCGGTCGCTTCCCTCCCCGCTGCATGAGCAGCCAGCCGCCTCCGAGCCTCGACGATCTGCGCATCCGCCGCGACGCCCGCCCTGCCCCGTCCCGCGGCTCCTTCCCTTGGCTCGTCGTCGGTCTTGTCCTGCTCGCCGTGGTCGCCGCCGCGATCTGGTTCCTCCGCCCGCGCCCCCTCTCCGTGCGCACCGCCGTCGCCCGCGAACTCGCCTCCGGCCCCGGCGCCGACCGCACTGTCCTCAACGCCTCCGGCTACGTCACCGCGCGCCGCGAAGCCACCGTCTCCTCCAAGTTCACCGGCAAGGTCACCGAGATTCTCATCGAGGAAGGCGTGCGCGTATCCGCCGATCAAGTTCTCGCCCGTCTCGACGCCACCAACGTCCAGGCCAGCCTCCAACTCGCCCGCGCCCAACTCGCCGCCGTCGAAGCCGGATTCGAGGAAACGCGCGTGCGCGTGCGCGAAGCCGAACTGGAGCTGCAGCGCCAGACCACGCTCAGCCGCACCGGCGTCAACGCCCGCTCCGACCTCGACCGCGCCGAAGCCGCCGCCGCCGCGTGGCGCGCCCGCCTCGCTCAGCAGCGCACCGAGCTCACCGTCGCCGAACGCACCGTCGCCGTCTGGCAGCAGCAACTCGACGACACCGTCATTCGCGCGCCCTTCCCCGGCATCGTCACCTCCAAGAACGCCCAGCCCGGCGAAATGATTTCGCCCATGTCTTCCGGCGGATTCACGCGCACCGGCATCTGCACGATCGTCGATATGGAATCCCTCGAGATCGAGATCGACGTCAACGAGAGCTACATCAATCGCGTCACCTCCGGCCAACCTGTCGAAGCGACGCTCGACGCCTACGCCGATTGGAAAATTCCCTGCAAGGTCATCGCCATCATCCCCACCGCCGACCGCCAGAAATCCACCGTCCGTGTCCGCGTCGGCTTCGACCACCTCGATCCGCGTATCCTCCCGCAGATGTCCGTCAAAGTCGCCTTCCGCGAAAACCCCGCCGCCACCGACGCCTCTTCCCCCGCCGACCCCGCCGTCTCCCGCGCCCCGCGCGGCGTCATCGTGCCTAAATCCGCCCTCCGCAACGCCGACGGCCGCGACCTCGTGTTCGTTTTCCAAAACGGCCGCGCCGAACGCCGCGCCGTCACCGTCGCGCGCACCCAGAATTCCGATACGACCCTCAGCGCCGGCGTCGCCGCGGGCGAAAAGGTCATCGTCGAAGCTCCCGCGACGCTCGCCGACGGCGCCTCCGTTTCCGAAAGCAAACCATGACCTCGCCCACTCCGTCCGCCGCTCCTCTCGTGCAAGTCGAGCGCGTCGAGAAAATTTTCCACCGCGGCTCCGAGGATGTCCACGTCCTCTCCGATCTCAGCCTCACCATCCCCACCGGCGAATTCCTCGCCCTCATGGGCCCGTCCGGCTCCGGCAAGAGCACCCTCCTCAATCTCATCGGCGGCCTCGACCGCCCCACGCAGGGCACCGTCAGCATCGCCGGCGACCGCGTCGATCAGCTCTCCGACCGTCAGCTCGCCGGCTGGCGCGCCCGCCACATCGGTTTCGTTTTTCAGCTCTACAACTTGATCCCCGTGCTCACCGCCGAGCGCAACGTCGAGCTGCCGCTCCTCCTGACTTCGCTCACCAAGGCCGAGCGCAAGAAACACGTCGCCACCGCCCTCGCCATGGTCGGCCTCTCGCACCGTGCGCAACATTTCCCGCGCACCATGTCCGGTGGCGAACAACAACGCGTCGGCATCGCCCGCGGCATCGTTACCGATCCCACGCTCCTCCTCTGCGACGAACCCACCGGCGATCTCGACCGCAAATCCGGCGACGAAATCCTCGATCTCCTCCAGGCCCTCAACCGCGAGCACGGCAAGACCATCGTCATGGTCACGCACGACCCCCACGCCGCCGCCCGCGCCACGCGCACCGTCCACCTCGACAAAGGCCGCCTCTCGGCGACCGCCGCCCCGTGAAGACGCCCGGGAGTGCGGGCCGCCGGCCCGCCATTTTCCACCCACGCACCCCTTTGTGCCCATGAAGTTCCTCCACCTCATCTGGGGCAACCTCCTGCGGAAAAAAATCCGCACGTCCCTCACGCTGTTGTCCATTCTGGTGGCGTTCGTGCTCTACGGCTTGCTCTGCGCGATCAAGCAGGCGCTCGTCGGCGGCGTGGAACTCGCCGGCGTCGACCGTCTCATTGTCCGTCACAAAGTCTCCATCATTCAGCTCCTCCCCGAGAGCTACAAAGCCCGCATGGAAAAAATTCCCGGCGTCGACCTCGCCGTGCATCAGACGTGGTTTGGCGGCATTTACCAGGACCCGATAAATTTCTTCATGCAGAGCCCCGTCGTGCCCGAAGACTTCATGGCCATGTTTCCCGAGTTTATCCTTCCGCCCGACCAAATGGCGGCGTGGAAGAAAACCCGCACCGGCGCCGTCGTCGGCCGCAACACCGCCGAGCGGTTCAAGTGGAAGATCGGCGACAAGATTCCCATCCATTCCCCGATCTGGCGCCAGCAGCCCACGTGGGAATTCGATATCGTCGGCATCTTCGACGGCCGCGAAAAAGGCACCGACACCACCGCCCTGTATTTCCGCTACGACTACTTCGACGAGACCCGCACGGAGAGTCGCGGCAAGGGGCTCGTCGGTTGGTATGCGATCCGCGTGAAAAATCCCGCCGAGGCCGCCGCCGTCGCCCAGCGCGTCGACGAGGAGTTCGCGAATTCGCCCGCCGAGACCAAGGCCGAGCCCGAGGGCGCCTTCATCCAGGGTTGGGCCGGCCAGATCGGAAACATTGCGCTCATCGTCGCCTCGATTCTCTCCGCCGTTTTTTTCACCATTCTCCTCGTGACCGGCAGCACCATGTCGCAGGCGGTGCGCGAGCGCATCGGCGAACTCGGCGTCCTCAAAGCCATCGGCTTCACCAACGGTCAGGTGCTCGGTCTCGTCCTCGCCGAATCCTGCCTCCTCAGCGGCCTCGGCGGCGCCCTCGGCCTCGGTCTCGCATGGCTCTTCACGTCGCGCGGCGATCCCACCGGCGGAATGCTCCCTCTGTTCTATTTCCCCACGAGCGATCTCTTGATCGGGGTCGGCCTCTGCCTCGCCCTCGGTTTTCTCACCGGCATTTTCCCCGCACTCCAGGCCACTCGCCTGCGCGTCGCCGACGCCCTCCGGAGGATGTGACCATGATCAATCCCCTCAACTGGCTCGCTCAGGTCGCCTCCATCACTCGCTTCGGCCTGATGAGCATTCCGCAACGCCGCGGCGCCGTCGCCGCCACCGTCATCGGCATCGCCGGCGTCGTCGCCGTCTTCGTCGGCGTCCTCTCCATCGCCGCTGGTTTCCGCCGCGCCATGACCGCCTCCGGCTCGGCCGACGCCGCCATCGTCCTCCGCAGCGGCGCCGACAGCGAGATGGTCAGCGGTCTCGGCCGCGACGATACACGCCTCATCGCCGATGCCCCCGGCGTCGCGCGCAACGCCCGCGGCCCCCTCGCCTCCTCCGAACTCTTCGTCATCATCAACCTTCCCAAACGCTCCACCGGCACCGACGCCAACGTCCCGCTCCGCGGCATCGACGGCCCCGCCATGGAAGTCCGCGATCACGTGAAAATCACCGCGGGCCGGATGTTCGAGCCGGGGAAAAACGAGGTCATCGTCGGCGTCGGCGCCGCGCGCGAATTCGCCGGCCTCGACGTCGGCTCGACCATCAAAGTCGGCCGCGCCGCCTGGCCCGTCGTCGGCATTTTCTCCGCCGGCGGAGGCATCGCCGAATCCGAAATCTGGTCCGACGCCACTGTTCTCCAAGGCGCCTACCAACGCGGCGATTCCTTCCAATCCGTCTCCGCCCGCCTCAACTCGCCGGGCGCGTTCACCGAGTTCAAAGACTTCCTCACGTCGAACCCGCGCCTCTCCGTGAAAGTCGAGCGCCAGTCCGACTACTACGCCGGCCAGTCCGAGACGCTCACTCGTCTCATCACGACGCTCGGCGTGCTCATCGCCGGTCTCATGGCCGTCGGCGCCGTGTTTGGCGCGCTCAACACCATGTATAGCGCCGTCGCCGCCCGCACGCGCGAGATCGCCACGCTCCGCGCCCTCGGCTTCGGCAGCGGCGCCGTCGTCGTCGCGCTCATGCTCGAATCGCTCGTGCTCGCCCTCGGCGGCGGGGCCCTCGGCGCCGGCCTCGCCTACGTCGCCTTCGACAATTTCCGCGCCGCCACGATGAACTGGCAGAGCTTCAGTCAGGTCACCTTCGCCTTCGCCGTCACGCCGCAGTTGCTCGTGCAAGGCGTCATCTGGGCCACCCTCATCGGCCTCATCGGCGGCCTCCTCCCCGCCCTCCGCGCCGCCCGACTCCCCATCGCCGCCGCGCTGCGCGAACTCTAAGCGAGCGCCCGCCGGCCGCCTCACTGCATCGGCAATTTCAGCGCCACGCGCTCGCCCCCGCGTAGCACCATCACCTCCACCGTCTCGCCGATCTTCGTCGTCTGCAGCAAACGCCCGATCATCTCGCCCTCCGTCGCGCGCGCGGCGAAACCGTTCACGGCCACCAGCACGTCGTCCTTCAGAAAACCCGCCTTCTTCGCCGTGGCGTGTTTGTTGAACTGCCCCATGCCCTTCACGAAGAGCGCCATTCCCTCGACGCCGAGCCCGCGCTCTTTCCGCGCCGCATCTTCCAGATCGACCAGCGTCAATCCGCCAAACGCCATCGCCCGCATCGACCACGTGCCGACGCGCCGCGAAATCTCCGTCTTCATCCGCCAGCCGTCCGGCAGCGTCAGCGTGAGCGCGACCTCCTTGCCGCCACGTTTCACCAACGCGTTCATTTTTCCCGCGGCCGGCGCGCGGTGCAGCACCCACGAAAAATCCGCAATCGAGATCAACGGTTGCCCGCCGAAGGTCACGATCTCATCGCCCACCCGAAACCCTGCGTCCGCCGCCATCGATTTCTCCGCCACGGCCGACACCGTCGCCGCCTTGTCCGGCGCGAGGCTCAGTCCGACCGTCTCCGCCGCCGGCAACGGATAGATCCGCTCCAGCGGCACCTTGTCGCCCTTCTCGCGATAGTAAGTGCGAAACGCCTCGCCGACCTGGTGACAGTGCACGCAGCTCTGCACCACCTTGCCGTTCCAGTTCAGCTCGCGCCCGTATTTCTCCGCGAGCGTCGGGATCTCGATCGGCGTCCGAAATGGCGTCGGCGCGCCCTGCTTGCCCGCCAGCGTAATACCATTTTCCGGATATCCGCGATGAATCGCCAGCGCACCTTCGAGCGCCCGCCGATAACCGATCGTCTCTTTCGCGTCCGGGTCCGCCTGATGCACCCACGAGCCATAGCGCCCGTAGACCGTCCCGTCCGCGTTGAAGAACAACGTCGAGAACGAGAGATCGTAATCGAACTGAAACCGCGCGAGGTCGATCGCGTTGGCGTTGATCAACCGCACACACACAAATTTGTCCAAGAGTGGCACGAGCGCCGGCTCCTTAAGGACCTCCGCATCGAGTCCCACGCACGACAGACACGGCACGCAGCGCAGCACCACGAGCAGCGGCTTGCCCGTCTTCTTCGCCTCGGCAAACCCGCGCTCGACGTCATTGTAGATCCAGCGCGCGTCATTCTCCATCGCCGCCTTGTCGCCGCGCACCGCGCCTTCACGGTCTTTCACGGCCGCGGCGTGCGCCATACTTCCGACGAGCATCACCGCCAACGACACAATCCAACGGGGTGTTTTCATGGTAATTTTTTCGCAGCCTGCTGCGTGCTATCCGATCGTCAGAACGAAAACGTGTCCACTGCGGGCGGGGCGCTCAGCTCCGCCCCTTTTGCCACACGATGCTGCGTTACTTTTTCGTCGCCCGCGTCTTCTTGGCCGCCGGCGCCGCCTTCTTGATCGCGGGTGACGGCTTCTTGACCGCCTTGGGTTTGGCCACCGCCAGCAATTTCGGCACCGAGACCTCCGTCGCATCCTTCCACAGATTCTCCAATCCGTATTGTTCACGGCGCGGCGCCGAAAACAGGTGGATCATCAGGTCAAACGCGTCGATCACCGTCCAGCCGCTCTCCTGCGCGGTTTCGATGCCCACAATTTTTGTCTTGGTCGCATCGATGACTTTTTCCAATTCGACGCGCAGCGCCCGGAGGTGCGGGTCCGAGGTCGCCGTGGCAATCACCAGAAAATCCGTGATCGAGGATTGGGCGCTGACGTCCAGCACGCGCAGGTCCCCCGCTTTTTTGTCGTCGAGCGCGCGACAGCACAGTTTCACCAACTCCAACGTAGCCTGTTTCTTCGATTTCATGCAGTGGGCCGATACAATCCCATTTCCTTGATATAAACAATGGCCTTGTGCGGGACAAAGTAGTCCAACGACAAACCGCGACGCGTGCGCTCGCGCAACTCCGTCGAATTGATCGCCAACAAATGCCCGTCGCACCGGTGCAGCCGGAGCCCGGGTATCTCCGGATGCGCCCGGACCGGGAAGCCCGGCCGTTCCAAAAAGATGAATTCCACGAGCCCCACCAGCTCCGAAATATCCTTCCACAAATGCAATTTGGGCAACTGGTCGCCACCGATCACCCAATAGAGTTCATCGTGTGGATAGAGCGCCCGGAAATACCGGGCCGAATCGATCGTGTAGCTCACCCCGCCACGCTGCAGTTCGACGTCGGAGATTTCGAAGCGCCGGTCCCACTCCACCGCCGCGCGCAGCATCGCCAGCCGATCTTCCGATGAAGACTGCACGTCGTTGGGTTTGAGCGGGGCCTGCGCCGCCGGGACCAAGATGAGTCGGTCGAGCTTGTGTTGCTCGTAAGCGTCTTGCGCGGCCATCAGGTGGCCAAAATGCACGGGATCGAAACTGCCTCCGAGAAATCCGATTTTCACTGCCGCGCACCGTGGTCACGCCTTTCGGCACCGGCAAGGCCCAATTCCGACGCTCGCTGCGGTCGCCACCTACGCCGTTTCACCAGATGGAAAGTGGTTTGACTCGCATTCGGTTCCGACGATTCCCAACGTCTCGCCGGTCCTGCCCGGGTGGTGGAATGGTAGACACTAGGGACTTAAAATCCCTTGTTCGTAAGAGCGTGCGGGTTCGAGTCCCGCCCCGGGCACCAACTCAACTGGACACCCTGCGGGGGTAAACACCCGCGTCCGTTACCGGCGGGAATCCAAATCGAACGGGTAACCGGCAAGTTACCCGTCCCCGCCGATTCGTCGCGTTCAACCGAATTTTTTATTCGCGCCGGCCTCGCCCGGCCCGAACAGTTGGCGGCGAAAACGCCGAAATATTCGTCCATGCCATTTTCTCGGCGCGCCTTCGTCTTTTCTTCACTGACCGGTTACTCCATGCCCGCCCATCCTCCACCCTCACCGCCGCTCTCGCTGCCTTGCCCGGCCGCGGCCGTCGACGACTTCATCGGTCAGCCCACCCCGCGTGTCCTCGAAGTGCTGGGGCGCACCCCCGGCCCGTTCCTCGTGCTCGGTGCCGGCGGGAAGATCGGCCTGCATCTCGCGATCATGCTCCGCCGCGGCCTCGAACAACTCGGCCGCTCCGATCGGGTCATCGCCGTCTCCCGGTTTAGCACCCTGCGTGATCGCGCCGACTTCGATTCGCGCGGCATCGAGTCCCTCGCCTGCGATCTCTCCAACCCGACCGAGCTCGCCGCGCTGCCCGACGCCCCCACCGTGTTTTTCCTCGCCGGTGTGAAGTTCGGCACCGCGTCCGCTCCCGGCTTGCTCCACGCGCTCAACGTCGAGATGCCACAGCGCGTCGCCGCCCGCTTCAGCCGCTCTCGCATCATCGCGTTCTCCTCCGGCTGTATTTATCCTTTCGTTACGCCCGCCTCGGGCGGCGCCACCGAGCAAACTCCCCCGGCCCCCGTCGGCGATTACGCCGCCTCCTGTCTCGCGCGCGAGGAAGCCTTCGACGCCGCCGCGGTCCAGCACGGCAATCCCGTCGCTCTCATCCGCCTGAACTATTCCGTCGAATTCCGTTACGGTCTCCTCGTCGATATCGCCGAGCGCGTCCTCGCCCGCGAGCCCGTCGATGTCACCATGGGTTACGTCAACGTCATCTGGCAGACCGATGCCGTCGCGCACACCATTCAATCTCTTGAGCTCGCCGGCACCCCCGCCGTCCCCGTCAACGTCACCGGCCCCGACACCCTTTCCGTCCGCGATCTCGTCGAGCGTTTTGCCGCCATCGCCGGGGTCCCCGTCCTCACCACGGGCACCGAAGCCGGCACCGCCTGGCTCAACAACGCAGCCCATTCGCACCGCCTTTTCGGTGCGCCCCTCACCACCGTTGATAACATGATGCATTGGATCATCGCATGGCTGCGCTCCGGCGGCGAGACGTGGGGCAAACCCACCGGCTTCGAACGCCGCGACGGCCGTTACTGAATTTTTCTTCCGTAAGCTCTTTCACCCGTCTTCCGCCCGCCCTTTCCCGTCCGCTCAACGTCTCACGCCGTGGCCACTCTCGCTCTCCGTCCTCACCTGCGCGCCGGCCAAGTCATCCCCGCCCTGCCGCTCGCCTTGCAGCGCAACCGCCGTTGGGACGAGCCTCACCAGCGCGCACTCGTCCGCTACTATCTCGACTCCGGCGTCGGCGGTCTCGCCGTCGGCGTGCACTCGACGCAGTTCGCGATTCGCGATCCGCAGATCGCCCTCTACGCGCCCGTCCTCCGCCTCGCCGCCGAGACCGCCGCCGCGTGGCTCACGCCCAAACCCCGCCCGCTCATCCTCATCGCCGGCCTCTGCGGCCGCACGCCGCAAGCCGTCGCCGAAGCCCGCATCGCCCGCGACCTCGGCTACCACGCAGGCCTCCTCAGCCTCGGCGCGTGGACCGCCCCCACCGACACCGAGGCCAAAATCCTCGCCCACTGCCGTGCCGTCGCTCGCGAGATCCCGCTCATCGGTTTCTATCTGCAACCCGCCGTCGGCGGCCGCGTGTTCAGCTACAAATTCTGGCGCGCCTTCGCCGAGATTCCCGAGCTCGTCGCCATCAAGATCGCCCCGTTCAACCGCTACCGCACCCTCGACGTGATCCGCGCCGTCCTCGAGTCCGGCCGCGACGATGTCGCACTCTATACCGGCAACGACGACAACATCCTCGCCGACCTCCTCACGCCGTTCACCTTCGCCGGTCGCACACGCCACATTGATGGCGGCCTCCTCGGCCAATGGGGCGTCTGGACCCACGCTGCCGTCCGTCTCTTCGCCGACGTGAAACGCGCCCGCTCCCGCGCCCGCCTCGATGCCACGTGGCTCGATCGCAACGCCGCGCTCACCGACATGAACGCCGCCATTTTCGATTTCGCGCACAACTTCGCCGGCTGCCTGCCCGGCATCCACGAAGTCCTCCGCCGCCAGGGCCTCCTCGCCACCACCGCCTGCCTCGATCCCCACGAGAAACTCTCCCCCGGCCAAGCCGCCGAGATCACCCGCGTCGCCCGCGCCTACCCGTGGCTCGTCGACGACGACTTTGTTGCAGTCAACGTCCACCGTTGGCTCGCTTGAGCCGCCGCCCATCCGACTTCCCTCTCCCGGCTTCGCCACGGTCTCGTCCCACCGACTCACCGCTTCCTCTTCTCCGCCTCTCGTCCTCATGCCCCCCAGCGGCCTCTTCGATTTCCAAGTCAACGGCTTTGGCGGCGTCGATTTCCAACGCGACGATCTCACCGTCGCGCAATTCGATCACGCCGTCGCCACCCTCCGCCGCCACGGCACCAGCGGCATCTTCGTCACCTTCATTACCGACGAGCTCGACGCCCTCGCCCGCCGCTTCGCCGCGTTTGAAAAACTCTGCGCCGCCTCACCCGCCTCCGCCACCGCCGTCCTCGGTTACCACCTCGAAGGCCCCTGGCTCTGCCCCGCGCCCGGCTACCGCGGCGCCCATCCGGCCGGGCCCATGCACGCGCCGTCCCTCGCGGAATTCGAACGCCTCCAAACCGCCGCCAACGGTCGCATCCGCCTCGTCACCCTCGCCCCCGAGTGGCCGGGCAGCCCCGAGTTCATCGCCGCCCTCGCCCGCACCGGTGTCCACATTTCCCTTGGACACACCGACGCCACCGACACGCAGATCGACGCCGCCATCCGCGCCGGCGCCCGCTTCGTCACGCATCTCGGCAACGGCTGCCCCCTCCAGCTCCACCGCCACGACAACATCGTGCAACGTCTCCTCGCACGCGACGACCTCATCGCGTGCTTCATCCCCGACGGCGTCCACCTGCCGCCTTTCGTCCTCCGCAATCTCGTCCGCGCCAAACCCGCCAGCCGCATCCTTTTCACCACCGACGCCATGGCCGGCGCCGGCGCCCCCACCGGGCGCTACACCATCGGCCCTCACGAGATCGACGTCGGCGCCGACCGCATCGCGCGCCAACCCGGCGGCCAAGGTTTCGCCGGCTCCACGCTCACGCCCGACGAGGGCGTCCGCAACCTCACCACGTTCCTCGGCCTCTCGCCCGAATCCGCCCACGCCCTCTGGTCGTCCGCCCCCGCCGCCGCCTTCGGCCTCACCCTGCCACCACTCTAAATTCCAAACTCCGACCCTTAGTCATTAGACATTAGTCATTGGTCATTCTCTTTTCACCAACATGCCCCTCACCGCTCCCCACTACCTGACCTCCGGCCGCCTCGCCGTCGAAGTCCACGCTGACCGTCCCGCGCTCGGCCGCGCCGCCGCCCGCGCCGTCGCCGCCCATCTCCACGGCGTCATTGCCCGCCAAGGCGAAGCCCGCGTCATCTTTGCCTGCGCCCCGTCGCAGGATCAGTTTCTCGCCGCGCTCATCGACCCGGCCCAGTGTGGCATCGCCCTCGATTGGTCGCGCATCACCGCCTTTCACATGGACGATTACGTCGGCCTCACCGCCGCGCACCCGCAGAGTTTCCGCCACTACCTTCAGCAACACCTCCTGCGCCACGTCCCCTTCGTTTGTTTCCATCCGCTCCCCGCCGAGGAGCCCGATGCCGCCGCCGTCGCCGCCTGCTACTCCGCCCTCCTACGCGAAAAACCCATCGACCTCATCTGCATGGGCATTGGCGAAAACGGCCACATCGCCTTCAACGATCCGCCCGTCGCCGACTTCGAAGACCCCGCCCTCGTGAAGGTCGTCGAGCTCGACCTCACGTGCCGCCAACAACAGGTCAACGACGGCTGCTTCCCCACGCTCGCCGACGTCCCGCTGCACGCGTTCACGCTCACCGTCTCCGTTTTCCGCCAAGCCAAACGCCTCAGCATCCATGTCCCCGGCCCGCGCAAAGCCGAGGCCGTCCGCGCCACTGTGCAGGGCCCGATCACCACCGCGTGCCCCGCCTCGATTCTCCGCCTCCATACCGACGCCACGCTCTACGTCGACACCGCCGCCGCCTCCCTTCTCACCTGATCGCCCCACCCCGCTCCGCCCCTCCCACCGCCCGCTCCTTCCCATGCGCTCCCGCCTCGCCGCCCTCCTCGCCCTCTTCGCCGCCGTCACCGTGTGCGCCGCCGAAAAGCCCCCGCTCCGCCTCGGTATCATCGGCCTCGATACCTCGCACGTCATCGCGTTTACCAAAACCTACAACGACCCCGCCGCGCCCAATCACGTCCCCGGCGGCAAAGTCGTCGCCGCGTTCAAAGGCGGCAGCCCCGACATCGCGTCCAGCGCCACGCGCGTCGACGGCTACACCAAGGAGCTCGTCGAAAAATACGGCGTGAAACTCTACGACACCATCGAAGAGCTCTCCAAAAACGTTGACGGCATCCTCATCGAAAGCGTCGACGGTCGCCCCCACCTCGACCAATTCCGCCGCACCCTCGCCGCGAAAAAACCCGTCTTTATCGACAAGCCCCTCGCCGGCTCCCTGAAAGACGCCATCGAGATCGTCCGCCTCGCCCGCGAACACAAAATCCCGATCTTCAGCTCTTCCTCGCTTCGCTACCCGCCCGAGACCTTCGCCTCCCGCTTCGCCAAGATCGGCGACATCACGTCCGCCTACTCCATCGGGCCCGCCGAGTTCGAGCCGACCCACCCCGACTTTTTCTGGTATGGCATCCACTGCGTCGAAGCCCTCTTCACCGTCCTCGGGCCCGGCTGCGTTTCCGTTCAACGCACCCACACCGCCAACACCGACATCATCACCGGCACCTGGTCCGACGGCCGCATCGGCATCGCGCAGGGCAACCGCAAAACCTTCAAAGGCTACGGCGTCACCGTCGTCGGCACCAAGGGCGTCGCCACCGGCGGCGACAAACAAAACTACAACGGGCTCACCGTCGAAATCATGAAGTTCCTCCAGACCGGCATCTCCCCCGTCGCCCCCGATACCACCCTCAAACTCTTCGCCTTCATGGAAGCCGCCGACGAAAGCAAACGCCGCGGCGGCGCCCCCGTCACCCTCGCCGAAGTCCTCAAAAAAGCCGGCGCGAAATAAAACGTCCTGCTCCGCCCCGGGCGCCGCTACCAGGCGATCCTCGTTCGCGATCAGCGAACCCCACGCCATCCCCGCGTCGGCGATCAGCCGACGCCCACCTCTAAAATTTTGCCCATTGGCAAAATCCCTTAGCGGTTCAAAAACTCCGTCTCCACCACTCTCTACGCCATGAAATTTCCCGACAACATCACGATCATCTCCGACGAAGTCTCCCAAGACCTTCCCGCCATCTCCGCCTTCGTCCGCGAATTTCGCCTCGGCGGCATCGAGCTCCGCAGCCTCAACGGTCGCGCCTTCAAAGACCTCACCCGCGCCGACCTCGCCGAAGTCTCCGCCGCCTCGCGCGGCGAAGGCTGGCGCGTCTTCGGCTGCGCCACCCCCGTCTTCAAATGCGATCTCGACGACACCGCCGCCATCGCCACGCACCGCGACATCTTCAAACGCAGCCTCGACACCGCGCGTGAGCTCAACTGCGACCTCCTCCGCGTCTTCACCTTCCTCCGCACGCCCAACCCCGCCGACCCCGTCAAACAAGCCCGCGTCGTCGAGCACCTCCGCGGCCTCCTCGATCTCGCCGCCGGCTCCGGCATCCGCCTCGGCGTGGAAAACGAGCACTCCTGCCTCGTCGCCACCGCCGACGAAACCCTCGCCGTCCTCGCCCCCCTCCCCGCCGACCGCGCCGGCGCCATCTGGGACCCGTGCAACGTCCTCTACGTCCCCGGCGCCACCGCGCCCACCCCCGCCGACCTCGTGCGCCTCGCCCCGCGCCTCTTCCACCTCCACGTGAAAGACGCCCTCCACCGCGCCGAAGCCCACTCCATCCACATCGCCGTCGGCATGCCCGTCGGCCTCGGCGAAGTCGGCTGGCGCGCCCACCTCCAAGCGCTGCAATCCACCGGCTACCGCGGCCTCCTCTCCCTCGAGACCCACTGGCGCCTGGAGAAGATCGACGAAACCCTCCTCCACCTCCCCGCCGGCCACGCCTTCTCCCACGGCGGCGACGTCGCCAGCCGCACCTGCCTCCACAACCTGAAGGCCATCCTCGAGACGCTCTGAGCGTCTCCAAGTTCTATTCAGGTAGGGACGCCTCTCCGAGGCGTCCTCGGTCGTCTCGGAGAGACGCCCCTACCCCCAAACGCTGAGGTTTACCGGCGGTTCCAAACCGCCGCTCCTTCTGCGCTCACCGGGAGCCCCACCGGGGCGAAAATTCGACAGCCCAAGGCAACGCCTTGGGAAATACCCACGAACGCCCCCGAGCCCTGAAAGAGCGGCACCCTCGCCGCCGTGTCTTTCAGCCCGTCGCCACCAAGCACCGGGAGCCCCCACGGGGCGAAAATTCGACAGCCCAAGGCAACGCCTTGGGAAATACCCACTCGCGACCCCGAGCCCTGAAAGGGCGGCACCTCCGCCCCGCCCGCATCCCCCGCTCGCCGCAAAAAAATCGCGCTTGCCGAACCCAGAAAAGTGACGATCCCTACATCTGTTCGATGTCAGGTCAGATGCACGGTCGAGATCGTGATTTGAGTCAGGCAGCCTAAAAGCGAACAGCGATTCTGCGTTAGCGACTTCTACGAGACAGTAAGGTCAGGCAACGACAGGACAGCGTCAGCGATAGCGATAGCCGCCAAGCCGAAGGCATGGGCCACCACCTTCGCCCGCCCCTGCGATCCGTCCGTGCCCGTTCTCTCCACCCTTCACCACCAATCCGTCCGGATCGGCCGCTCCGCCCGCCCTCTGTGCGTCGCGCCGGTCGCCCCGGGCCGCAGGAAACAGGAACTCACGCCTTATGAAATTCCTCCACCTCCTCCACCAACGCGACGCCCTGCTCCGGCAGACCCGCCTCGCCAATCTCGCCTACGCCTACCAACGGCTCGGCGACTTTTCCGCCCGCCTCACCCGCGCGCGCCTCCGCGGCGAAGCCGTGCTCAGCCTCGCCGACCCCGCCGCCGACCGCCTCTGGCCCGAACTCACCGCGCTCAGCGGCCACCAATCCGTGATCGAAGAACACTTCACCGACGAAGACCTCGTGGAACTCGCCGACCTCGTCACCTACCTCCGCGACGACGCGCATACGACCGAGTTCACCTTCCGCCTCGAAGACTTCGCCGCCCGCTTCCTCGCACCCGTCCGCGACGAACTCGCGCGCGCCGGCATCTCCGTCCATCGCCCCACCCTCACCCCGTCACCCGAAGACTCGTCCCGCGGCCCTACCTGATAAAAACGGGCGGCCCCCACTCCGCCCGCCCCTTTTTTCCTCCACCTCCCTTGAGCGCCGCCCGAGTCGAGTTCACCGGCTCAACCTCAGCCGCCCTCGCCGCAAACAGCGCCCAACACCCTGCCTTGCTCCGTGACCTCTGTGTCGGCGCTCCGTGTCCTCCGTGACAAAAATTCAGCCAACTTGACCATGAAATACCCGGGCGAAGCGCGGCTCTCTCCACTCCATACGCTCGCCCCCCGCTCCCCGCCCGCGCGCCCGCCCCCCTACCGCCCCGCCTCGCGCCATAGCCGCTCCCGCCGTTCCGGTTCGGGAATGTGCAGCTCCATCCACGCCGACGCTGCGTCGGGATTCACCCAGAGCCAGCGCCGCGCGAGTTCATCGGCCATCTCCTGCCGCCGATCCGGCACCGGCATCGTCGCCAACCACGCCGCCGCGCGCGCCGGCGATTCGCGCAACGCTTCCTCAAACTCCCGCCGCAACGCCTCGTCGCGCGCCAACCCCGGAGGCAACTCGCCCGCAGGCGCGCCCACCACCGCACCCCCGCCTCCCGTCGCCCGCACCCGTCCCGCCGCGACGCGTTCGCCCGCCTGGCGCCGCGCCCGCGCTCCGCCCAAGCCCGTTTCGATCCCCGCCAACGCCGCTTCCTGCGCCGCCCCCGGTGGCAATCGCCGCGCCCACGCCCACGCCTCGTCCGGATCGCGCGCCACCCACGTTTGCCCGATCGCCCCTAGCACCAACCACCGATCGCGCCCCTCGGGCAACCCTTCGACCACCTGCACCGCGCGCGCCGGCTCCGTCTGCGCGAGCGCGAAACTCATACTCGTCACCACGCGCGTCCGGTCCTCGCCCGCCGCCAGCCCCCGCGCCCACGCCACCGCCGCCCCGGCATCTCGCCCCGCCCACGCCGCCGCCGCGAAACCGAGCATTTCCGCCCGCCCCGCCGCCGCCGGCCACGCCGCGAGCCGCCCGAGCATCTCCGGTGCATCCCGCGCCACCCCTGCCTCCGCCACCGCGAGCCGCGCCGCAAATTCCGCCGCCGGCATCGCCGCGCTCAACGCCCACGTGATCGCCGCCGCCACATCGCGCGCGACCATCGCCGGCGCCACTGCGTTCATCGCCTCGTGCAACAAGCTCCCCTCCGGCATCCCCCGCGCCACGCGACCCGCCTGCGCGAGATCGTCCCGCGCGAGCGCCTCGATTCCCGTGCGCACCACACTGCGACGCTCCTCCCGCGGCAACGTCGCCAGCTCCCGCGCCACCTCCGTCCACGCGTCATTCGCCGCGTGCGCCACCACCCGCCGCCACAACTCTGCTGGCACCACCGGCGGCACCGGCGCCTTCGGCGAGCTCGGCCCGACCGTCGGCATCCGCAGCGGCCGCTCCGGACCCACGTCCGCGACACAGCCCGCCAGCGCGAGCATCGCCGCCACCCCGATCACCCGCCCGCACACCACACCCGTTGTTCGCCTCATCGTCATCCCTCACGCAACCCTCCCCGGCCCCAAGCGCAACCCGCCGCCCCCATCCGTTCGCCTCTGCGCCGCAGGTTCGCCACCCGCCGGCCGGCCCGCCGGACCCGCCGCCGCTCAATGCGTCATGATGTAAAAGATGATATTGATCGCGAGCGGGTAGGCGACCTTCTCCGAGTGGTTCTTGAAATACTCGTGGTCCTCCCCTTCGCGTTCCCAGCCGTCGCTGTCGTCGGAATTGTGGAGGCCCATCACCACGATCCGGCCCTTCGCGTCGAAGATCACGCGGTGTTGAATCGGTGTGCCCGGAATCTTGATACCCATCCGGATGTTCGGCACCTGCGCCTTCTGCCGGATCTGAAAAACACTCCGGTAAAGCGCATGCTCGATCGGCAGCTCCTCAAACCGTGAGCCCGGCAGCACCGTCCGAAACAGCCGCTCCACATTCGCCCACGCGTCGTCGCCCCACGAATCCGTCATCAGCAGAAACCCGCCGTTCTGCAGATAGCCCCGCAGCGCCACCACCTCCGCGTCCGTCAACCCCATCGCCCCCGGCGCCGAGGCGAACAAAAACGGAAACTGCGCGAGATCCGGATCGGTCGCCCGCACAAACCGCCCGTTGGGATCGACCTTCAGCGACGTCATCTGCTGCAGCCGATACGAGAGATTGAGATCCGCATCCGGACAATCCGTGGTCCACCCGCCGCGCGCCCCGTTCATCGGCCGCGGCGCCGCATCGTAGCGCAGCCGCGCAAACGTAAACACATCGCCGCCAAACCCCGCCCGGTTCTCCCACAGCGGCGTCCCCGTGCTGCGCGACCCGATCTCGCGCGCCGTCTTCGTCCCCGCCGGCACATGGATCTGCCCGCCGCCATAAAAACCACCACCGCCCCCACCCCGCTGCGCCCACAACCCCGCCGCCAGCATCACCGCCGCCGCCAGCACCCCACCGACGCGAAGCCCACCGCCACGCCGCCCCCGCGCCGCGCTCCGCCGTCCCATTGTGGTGAACCATTGCTGCACACGCAGAACACGGCTGGCCCCGACAATAGTTTCAACAAAGCACACGCCCCCACCGCCAAAAACGCTTCCCCGCCACCGGAACACGCGAACGCATCGCCCACCGCCCACCACGCCGCACGCCCAAAAATCCTCTCCGCCCCGCGCCCCCCCTTTCCCTCGCTCCACGCCCACGATCTTTCTGCCCCCATTTTTCTGACTAACTCCGCCCCCATCACCCCCTCGCAAAGGAACCGCTCTGCACAGAGCAAACCGAGTTCCACCACATACAAGGCACGGAGCCCTGCACCCTGTCTTACTCTGTGAAGCTCCGTGACTCCTCCGCGCCCTCCGTGAAAAACCAATTCTTCGAGCGTCAGAAAAATGGGGGCAAAAATATCCAGACCGCCGAACGCCCCTCATCTTTCTGACCCCATCTTTCTGACCATCATCTGTTGTTCGAACGCCTCACCTCTTCTTCGCCCTGCTCATACCAAGGCTCGAGGTAGCCGCTCGTGTTAACAAGCGGTGGCTGCGTCCGCCGGCGTCCCGCCCCGCCTCTCTCCGAAATGTGGGAGGGGCATTACGCCCCGAATCCGCTCAGATCCCCCCGACCCCACCCCCACTCCACCCCCCACCCTGCCTTACTCAGTGTGCTCTGTGAGCCTCTTCCGTCCTCTGTGACTCGTGCCTTGGCTCCGTTCAGCTCTCTCGTCCCTCCCCCTTCAACCCTCCGCCTTTCTCCCCCACCCTCACCCTGCCTTACTCCGTGTGCTCCGTGAGCCTCCTCCGTCCTCTGTGACTCGTGCCTTAGCTCCTTTCAGTTCTCGCCGCCCTTCTCCCCGGCCTCAGCCCACCATTCACTTCGCCACCTCCGCCGGAAACGGCGACCGACTCGGCAACCGCGCAAACCCGTTCTGAATCGCAAACGCCACCAGCTTCGGCGTCCCCCGGATCTTCAATTTCCGCAAAATCCGGCTCCGGTGCGTCTGCGCCGTCGTCGGCGCGATCTCCAAACGCCATGCAATCTCCGCGTCGCTCAACCCCTCCCCCGCCAGCGCCAACACCTCCTGTTCCGCGTCGGACAAGATCTTGCCCACGGCGCTCGCATTTCGCCGCACCCGTTGCACCAGCATCCGATAGCGCTCCGAAAACCACGTGCCGCCATCGTCCACCGCCGCGACCGCCGCCCGCAGATCCTCCACCGTGCTGGAGCCTTTGTCCACGAAGCCGCGCAGCCCCGCCTTGTCGGCGCGCGTCACCGCGTGCTCGTTGAGAAACCCCGATACAATCAGCAACTTCGTCGCCGGACTCTTCACCCGCACCACGTCCATCACATCGAGCCCGCCGATCTCCGGCAGCCCCAGATCGAGCACCACCAGATCCGGCTTCAGCCGCAGAATCATGTCGAGGCCCGTCCGGCCATCGCCCGCCTCCCCCACCACCTCATGCTTCGGCGGCTGATGACAAAAAAAACTCAGCCCGCCGCGAATGAGCGCCTCATCTTCGACGACAACAATTTTCATGGGGAAAACCAACCGTGCCGGAAACAGTGAAGGGGAATGGGGACGACCCGAGCCAGAAACGTGCCGCGCCCACCGTCGGCGCCACACGGAAGCAACTGAACACCCCATCCGTGAACAGAAAACGCCCCCAGTGCACGCCCGCTGACTACTTAATTTCAAGTATTCTGCGGGCTTCCCCTCCGCGCCGCCGCCGTGTGGCGTCGCTGCACGATGAGCGCGTTTCCCCGCGTCCGCTCCGGCCTCGCTCCCGCCGAGGCCATCCCCGTTTCCCGCCGGGAAACGCCGGGCGGAGCGCCCGCGATTGAGGTTCGCCTCGCCCGCCGACGCGTTTACCCGCGTGCGGACCACCGCCGCATCGCTGCGGACCCGCGTCGCCTCCGTGCGGCCGCGCGCCCCACTGCTGCGGCCATCCGCCGCCTCCTTGCGGAACGCATTTCCGTCGCCGCCGCCACCCGTCGCACCGGCTCCGCCCTTGGTTCCGCGCCCGCCGCTGTGCTCTACCCGTGCGCGGACCTCTCCCGCCCCGGCGTTTTCCTTCTCCCTCCGCACCCCTTCTTCGTTTTCAGCCGCAGCGGCTGCGCCCGTAGCCCGTAAACCGACCGCCGCGCCGATTCCGGGCAGCCCCGCCTGCCCGCGATCGCCCCCGCAGCAGCCCGACCGGGCCACCGACACTCCGCTTCAGCTCAACTCCACCCCCAACCCTCCAACCCACCCGCCCCCATGGCCACCCGTGTAAATGCCGATGATGCGATCTCCGATGCCGCGAGCATCTTGAAAGTCTGGACCGCCAACCCTGAGTTCAAAATGAAAGACGTCACGCTGGAAGGCTTCCAGAGCGACAACACCCGCCTCGAAACCGTCCTCGGCCTCATCGAGACCCAGGAAGCCGCCCTCGTCCCCCTCCGCAACGAGCGCGACGACCTCGCGATCAAGCTCAACGGCCACTGCACGCGCGCCCGCAGCGGCATCAAAGGCTACTTCGGCGAAAACTCGACCGAGTATGAGCAAGCCGGCGGCACCCGCACCCTGGAACGCAAACGCACCGGCCGCCGATCGAAACCCAACGAGCCCGAAAAGTAAGCCCTCCCCGCGGTGGCCGCCCTCCCCGGCCACCGCTTCTCCCCGCCCGCCTCCCGCCCGCCCCCGGGATTTTTTCCCGGCCGTTTTTCCGACCGTCCCGGGCAAGCCCACCCGCGCCTCTGGCAGACTCGCGCCCACACCACCCCACGCCCTCTGCCCAAATCAGGCTCCCCTCCCGCCACCTCGCTCGTTTTTCCACACCCGTTTTTCCACCCACCACTCCCCGTCCCATGAGCAAATCCACCTCCAAAACCACTGCCTCCACCGCTGTCCGCGACCCCGAGTCCGAAAACGACAACATCTCGAAAGCCATCAACCGCTACGTGCCCGAGCCACTCCGCGGCACTGACCGCTTCCTCGATATCGTGAATTGGAATATCCGCTACTTCAACGAACTCGATTCCTCGCGCGTCCGCCTGATCACGCAGATCATGGGCGAGATCAACGCCGATATCTTTGTGCTCCAGGAGATCGCCGACGGCGCGCTCGAGGAGGTGGCCAAGGCCCTCACGGCCTCCGGCGCCGGTTTCTACAAAACCGCCTACGGCACGACCGGCGGCACCCAGCGCGTCTCGTTTCTCTACGACACCGAATGGGTGCGCACCAAGGAGGAGTTTACCGAATTGTTTTCGAGCGAAGACAACGTCGTGCCCGGCACCAAAAAACGCATCTTTCCCCGCCTCCCCTTCCACAACGTCTTTCACGGCATCTCGCAGGATGGAAACATCGATTTCCACCTCGTGGGGGTGCACTTGAAAGCCTTTATGGGCGAAAAAGACGACGGCCAGACCCAGCGGAGCCTCAGCGCCCAACGCCTCGCGCAGTGGATGGAGCAGGAGACATCGGACGAGCGCGATGTCCTCATCTGCGGCGATTGGAACAAAGACCCGGCCGCGCCCGAGTGGGCCCCGCTCACTGCCCTTGAGAAAAAAGGCACCGCCCGCTTCCACGCGTGGAATAATAAAAACGAGGGTAGCCACTTCTATCGCGGCAAGCGCTCCCGCATCGACCTCGTGATCGTCTCCGACTCGCTCGAAAAAGCCGCCAAGGACAAAGAGGCCACCGTCATCCCCTGGAAGGGCGTCTTCGACTCCGCCAAAATGCGCGACGAGCTGATCGAAAAGATCAGCGACCACCTGCCCATCGTGTCGCGGTTCTACTTCCGCGATCTGGACTAGCCCCCGATTTCGCCGGCCATGCACACGCACGCCTCTCAGCCGCCAGTGATCGCCTCGGGCCCGCGCTTCGGACTAAGCATGGGCTCTCCGCTCTGGATCCGATTCGTTTCACCGAGCTTCAGTCCCGGTGCCCTTGAGGTAGGGCGGATTGTCCCCCATCCGCCGCGCGCACGGAATGCTTGCCCACGGAACGGCGCGTCGGGGACCACGCGCCCTACCCGTTCACACATCCTCATTGCGCTCTTGGTGGCAGCCGGCGGCCTCTTCAGCGCCGGATGCGGTAGCGTCACTCGCCCGCTCCGTGAGGTCAGTTCGAGTCTCACGAACATCAACCAGCACCTCGACATTGCGATTACCAATCAAACCCAAGCCATCCAGCAGCAGCAAATCGTCATCGACCGCATTCAGAAAACCGACGACGCCCTTGAACAAACCCGCGAAAAGGAGCGCGTCTTCGTGCAGCGTTACGTCACCGGGGTTTACGATCTGCTCGGCCACGTCGATGCGGCCTCCACGCCGCAGGGCGAATTTGCGCTCCGCGGCGCCAAGGTGTTCGCGGCCGATCTCGCCCGCAAACTCGGCACCTATCAAGGCCCCGACCGCGTCGATCATCAGGCCATCGCCACTGGGCAGATCACGACCAAACAAGTGGAAGAGTCGGTGCGGCTCTCGGACAAAGCGTGGAACGATATCCAGCGCGAGCTGGCCGATCTCCGCCGGGAAAAGATCGCCCTCAACGGCCAGCTCGAGGCGACCACCCGCGCCGTCCAAATTTCCCAGGAGGGCATCAAGGCCGTCGGCGGCGAAATCGACGCACTGAAACGCCGCATCACGTGGGAGCGTATCTGGGCCTACCTCCAAACCCCAGGAGGCATCATCGTCTGTGTCGTTCTGCTTTTTGCGTTCCCAACACTGATCCCTATCATCGGCGGCCTGATCGGCCGAATCGTCTCCACGTTTCCCGCACTCATGTCCTTCTTCGGTGTCGCCAGCAAAGGCACGGTCGACCGCGTGAGCCGCGGCGTCGGCAATTTTAAAGATGAGTTGGATAAACTCGGCAAAGGCGCCGCCCTGAGCGTCGAGCAAGTGCGCGACCTCCTCCGCAAAGAACTCAAATCCGCCACCGATGCCAACGACCGCCGCGTGATCGATCACGTGCGCGAGACGGGCAACATCAGTTGAACGGCGCGGGCTACGAACAAACGACCAGTCCCTCATTTCTCCATGCCAAACGAGTCACCCGCTCCGCCCTCCGCCCTTTCGCTGGTCTTGTCCAACCGCTACGCCATCGGCTTTGCCTACTTCGCCTTGGTTTCGATTTTGGTAATCTTTGTATATGCGCTGGCCACCGGATCGGAGGTCGCCGTCTCGGAGAAAGAATGGCTCTCCATCCGCCCCGCCTCGGTGAAAGAGCGCGAACAAATGGCCAAGCAAATCGACGACTTCAAAAAGAACTACGTGCGAAAATCCGACTACGATGCGCTTCAATCACGGGTAAAGGACCTTGAACGCACGACCGTGAGCATCACGCAACTGCCGGAAGAGCTAAAATCCGACGATCCGAAAAAAGTGCTCTCAGGCATCAAGGGCTTCTTCGACCAATTCCGCGACATGGAGGGCGACGTGCATTTCTCGCTCTCCGTCGTTTCCCGGCACATCACCAACAATGGCGCCATCAACACTGGCCTCAGCGCTAACGACGAGCGCCAGCGCAACCTCCACCGCCACATTCAGCGCTGTCTGGCCGCCATCAACTATCTCGACAAAAACGTCACCGGCGACGCGGTCGAAACCTATCGGACCATTTTACGTTTCCAACGCTTCTACGCCCTCTCCGCCGACGGCATTATCGGCCGCAAAACCTGGGGGAAAATCCAAGAAGTTTACGCCCAAGTGCAGGATCACTGAGGCTGCAAATCCAGTCGCGGCACAACCTTCACACCTACCTTTTAAAAGGTAGGCGCATACTTTGTTTCATCCGTAGCCCCCGAGGTTGTTATTCCTGAGTATTCCTACTCACTCAATCCCGCCTCAGCCTCACTGCGCCGGATTCCAGTCCGCAGCGCTCCCGCTCAAGTTCCATTGCATCGGCCGCCCATGATTCCACCGCTCCCGACTGTCACACGCCGCCTTAAGCGCATTGCGCCCCTCCAACTCGGCAAAATGGCCGCCGGTCTCTATGGTGCCATGGGCCTGATCGCCGTGCCCATCTTCCTGTTCATCTCCGCGGTGACCGCGAACCTGCCCACCCAGCAACGCGGCATCTTCGCGATGGTCGGAGTCGGCTTCGCCCTCGCCGCCCCCTTTCTCTACGCCGCCATGGGGTTGGTGGTCGGCCTCATCGGCGCCGCCCTCTACAACCTCCTCCTCAAGTGGATCGGCGGCATCGAGGTCGAGGTGGAGTAGCCGACATTCAAGAAATGCCTACCTTCAGGTTTATCTATCCGCTTCTCGCAAAACACTGAATCACCTATGGACGAAACGTCTCGCCCTTGAACCCTCCGTCCTTCACACTCTTTTTTAAAATTTCAACGATTTCGCCGCACACAAACAAAAGCCGGAAAATTTAAAACGAATGCCGGATGCAATAAATCACAACGAACTTGCGGCGATACCTACATACCTTGAGCTTTCGGAACTCGACTATCAAAAGACCGATCGCAGTCTCGCAAAATCGGAGGTGTGTGAGTGCATTTCGATACTGATTCACAATCGATGGCTAGAACCGCATCATGAAAATCTCGTCGAACTCTGGAGCCAATGCTCCTCTGTCGAAGAGCGCCTATTAATTAAGGAGTTGCTGCATCGATTCGACTATATACACGCGTCATCTTTTTCGAAGGAGTGCGCAACGATAGCCAAATATCTAACAGAATCCTGGATATTCAACGCAAGCCGAACAAAATTCGTCGCTACCGCGGAAAGATCAGAATCAGATGGTTCACAACATTTTCTTCTTCAGCTACGAGACGCCCTTTCCGATCTGCTACCAGATACCTGTTTTATAAATTCAATAACAAATATAGAGAAAAAAGTCACCGACGGAGATCTTATTATCTTAGTAGATGATTTCACGGGCAGCGCAACCAAGACCCCACGGAAAATCAATTACATCAAAGAGAGCCTCTTGAATGATAAAAAAAGCTCATGTGAAATCCGGTTTATCTCATTCGCCGGAATGCAAGCGGCTATGCAAAAAATAGAAAACATGGACATCAAATGCTATTTCCACAAACGCTACAATAAAGGGATCCGAGAAATGAGTGCCCCCGAAAAGGTGGAAGGCGACACAGTTCTGATGCAAGGCCTTGAGAAGAAACTTTCACCCGTATGGATGGGAAAAAATTTAAGTGAATACAGCTTCGGATTTGGTCAAGCTGAGTCACTGTATTTCCATGAGGGGCGCAGAATACCCAACAACGTATTCCCAATATTTTGGTGGCCTTACACCGGAAACCCAAAAGGGAAAAAACCTCTTTTTCCCAGGTCCAGGCCAAATTAATCATGCCTAAAATAGGCACAGCAGATCGCCACTTACTCAGAGCCTTGTTTGCATCCGATGAGGCCGGCGTGGAACTTTATAAACTACATCAGGAATTCTCGCTTAGCTTGGCGCAGCTCGCCAGATCAACCCAACGAGTGCTAGCCCTAGGCATCGCGACTTTTAACGAACAAGGAGTCGTTTTCGCCACGGAGAGAGGTAAACGCTGGATCTTCGAAAACAGAGCCGAACTGTTCCTGAAAACCGAAATACAATACTGGAAAATGGTCCCAAGTAGATATTTTTCAAGTAACACCGCGCGATTCAGAATAATAGAGAAAGATTTCGACAAGTCTTTTTTCACGCATTATATCAATGAATAAACTTTCGAGAAGAGAGGTGCTTGTAGTGTTAGGGACAAGAGGTGAATTCGCCTCAGTTGTTAAGGCTAGCGTTAGCTTCGTATGCAGGGGCGACCCAACATACGTGATGACGTCTTTGCCGTTTCGGATACCACGAGGCACGTATGTTGGGTCGCCCCTGCATACGGGCCTATCGGCCCATCCATGATCAGATCATGGATAAATTGAAGAGCCAGCAGGCTGGCACAGTAGCACTTCAGCACCTTTCTTCTCGTTAACTTGAATACATTCGTCGACCACCTGAACGAAGGAGTAATAGCCTCGCTTAAACGATCGCGGCTTCCCGAGCCCAAGCGATCAATTGTTTTCTCATATGCAGAAAATCTCTCCCGAAATAATCTTCCAATAATATTCAGCCTAAGGCACCTAGCCACCAGCATCGGGCTAAACTTCGGGATCCTAAGGGCAGTAGCGTTTGGAGACCATAAGCTATATAGAACTTTTACCATCCCAAAGAGAAGCGGCGGCACGCGCACTATAGACGCGCCATCCCCAACACTACTCCACTGTCAACGATGGATCTCTAAAAATATATTATGCACCATACCGGTTTCAGACCACGCACACGGATTTCTATCAGAACGATCCATTAAAAGTAATGCCGCACCCCATATCGGATGCCAGCAGTTGCTGCATGTAGATATTTCAGATTTTTTCCCATCCATTAAAATCCAGCGAATCGTCGTCCTGTTTAAAGAGCTAGGTTATTCCCCCGCCGTGAGTTTTTATCTAGCTCGTATATGCTGCAAAGATGGCCGACTAACCCAAGGAGCAGCAACAAGTCCGAACTTAAGCAACCTAGTTTTTAGATCGGCAGATCATCGCCTCAGCCGCCTAGCAGGCAGCTTAGCTTTGCGTTACACACGTTACGCTGACGACATTACTTTCTCTGGAGACTCCATAGGCCCCCAGCTGATCACCAGCATATCAAACATACTCGCCGAAAATGGTTTCGCTCTGAACAAAGCTAAAACGCGACATAGCAGCATGGGATCAAAGAAAATGGTCACAGGGCTTTCCATTTCATCCGGCAAGGTAATGATACCTAAAAAGGACCGCCGCGCGCTCAGGCTTGAAATTCACCTAGTGAAAAAACTAGGGGTTTGGGAGGCTATGAAAATGAATAACATAAAAGATCCCGTCTACATCGATAGGCTACGCGGACGGTTAGAATATTGGCGGTTTATTCAGCCAGAGGACAAATTCGTCCTGTCTTCGCTCGCATTCCTGCGCCAATGCGCCTGAAGGCCGCGCTCCAGAGTCCTACGAAAGATCCCAATAAAGAGAAAGCCTCAAGGGCTCACGTTAGGACAATTGACGAGTGCCCATTCACATCGGCAACGACAGCGGAACTACGACGTCACCGGCCGAACAGCGGCCGCGCGCATCGCCGCCTTGGTCATCGGAGCCGTCTTCGCCATGCCGTTGACGATTTCAAAGGCGAGACGCAGCGCGATATCCGGCGGGATCGCGCCGGCCATTCGGTTGAGCAGCGCGGCCAGCACCTTGGTGGAGATTTCGAGACATCTCCGTTTGTCGGCGGCGACCGATTCGAGGATGGCATCGACCTTGTCGCGGGTTTCAAAGGCAAACTGGAGTGGACTGATCCACGGATGGTGCGCGCGAATCACCGTGACCGGCACTTTGCCCCATTTATCGCCCTGTCCGATCCCCGCGGCAAAGCCACTGAACACCGACACCAAGGTGGGAAACTCAGCTTCCGGATACAGCGTTTCACCCACGCCAGCCCGGAGGAGGCCAAACACCGAATCGGCGGGTAACGAGGCGATTTTGATCTCGGCGCGATCTCCGCAGAGCAGTTCGTTGATCTTGTCGGAAAACACTCGACTCCCGGGCGCGATCTGGTGATCGCGCAGCGGGAAATCTCCGGCCACATCGATACAACGCTCCCCGATAATCGCGGCCGCCGCGCAGATGGCGTCCTCGCAGCGGATCCCGGTTTTGCGATCCGTCAGGCGACGCATGACCAACTCGCCAATCTCCGCGCGCATTTCGATTTCTGAAGACGCTTTCTTCCGAAAGAAACTCAAGAGGCCCATGGCCGCAGAGCGTGAGCTCTCCCTCCCCCGGAACTCCAGCCCGTTTTTCCCGGGAACGAGCGCGCCTGACTGCGGGAGGGCAAAAAGGGGCAACGTCAGGACAATTCACGGATTCGAGTTACCGCCACCCCACTCCCGTCTCATTGCTTTTTCTGCAGCCGCACCAAGACCTTATTTCCATCGGTGCTTTCACGCCAAAGCCGAGGGACTGACCGTCGTCGGCTCGGTCTTGCCGCGTCAGGGCTTGGGCAGAATCTTTTGGGTCGGGTCGGCTTCACGGGCGGGCAAGTCCATCGCCTGCGCGAAGCGATCGGGGACTTCGGTGATTATGCGGATGTTTTTGAAACGAATGAGGTTTTTCTCCTGCGCGGCGTCACCCTTGGCCGGGAAGGAGTGGATTTTGAAGGCGATGGGGCCGCGGGTGTATTTGGCATCGAGCAGGTGCGCCGTGGGGATGCCATTCACCCAGACCTTGATCGTGCGACCGATCGCCTCGATGCGAAAGCGGGCCCACTCGTTAAACTTGTAAGCCGTGCGCCCGCGGTCGTTGTCCTGGAGGGTCTGCAGCCAGAGCCAGTTCCGGCCATAGTCGTCGAAGAGGCCGCCGGTCCATTGCCTCGTCGGCGAGGGGTCCACTTTCATCTGGTAGCCGTGGAGTCGCACCGCGGCGTCGGCGGGGGCCTCGACGCAACGGAAGAGGACGCCGGTGTTGAATCCGCCGGTTTGGTAGCAATCGACCTCCAAAATGAAGTCGCCGAATTTTTCCTCGGTGCAGAAAAACGTGTGCTCCGGCGTGCCGCGGACCATGTGACCGACCAGCTCGCCGTTCTCGACCACTGCGGAGGCCTTCGGACTGGCGCCGACGATTTTCCAACCGGTGAGATCGCGACCGTTGAAGAGCGGGCGCCACGGAGCGTCGGCAGAGAATCCGGTGAGAGTGGCCGCAAGAAAGAGGAGGAGGCGGGGGAGCATTTGGGGCGCGGGCTAGAGCTGTTTTTGGCAAGAAGAGCCCGAAGGGATCACGTCAGGACAATTGGCGGATTCAGTAGTCAGCGCGCCCCCACGTCAGGACAATTGGCGGATTCAGTAGTCAGCGCGCCCCCATGTCAGTCCAATTGCGAGCAGAGTATCCCAGCATACGTGCCGGCAGAAACAACAGGGTCTTCACCAAGGCGAGCAGGGCTTCCATCACGGCGCCCACGATGCGGAACGGGATCGAGAGCAACCACAGGAACGGCCACGCGATCAAGACCAGCAACGCCAACGGCCAACACAGGGCCAGCAGCAGTGCCCACAGCAGGAGGATGAGGAGTGTTTTCATAGATGCGCCTTTCAGCCTCGGATGAGGCCAAGTCAAGAACCCCGCCCGGCACCGGAAGTTACACGGTATTGGCCCGGGCATCATGTTCGCAGGTGGGCGGGCGCGTCCCTGCGCCCGCATTCTCGGAAGGTGGGAGTTTTCCCCTGCCGGCAGCGGGACGTGCCGGCCCACCTTGCGGAGCGACCAGCCGGCTTCCGGTGGTTGTTCGTCAAACCGGAGTGTTGTTGGTCACACGGGAATTGTGCACGCGGCGGACGCCCTTCCGTTCGGCGTTCCCTGCGACTCTTGCTCTCTCCCCGCTCCCGTTTCGCCCGCTGCGACGGCCGAGGCCGCGGATTTCACTTCACCGTCGCCGCCTGCAGCCGGGTGCGCACGTAGTGCACGTGAGCGCGGAGGTCGTAAAACTGGCTCGCGAAAGAGGCGGGCACTTTGAGTTTGCCCACGTCCACCTCGATGGCGGCGAGGCGCTCGAGCAATTCCGCGCCAAGCGCGGGCGAGAGCGGACTCTGCGCGTCGCGCTCCAGTTGCATCAACGGCCGGTAGCAGCGGTAGAAGCGGATTTGCACGCTCCAACGGTAGGCCACGGGCAGAAACCGGATCGCCGGGATCAGCACGAGGAAGAAGGGCACGATGGCCACCAGCAGCCGGTTGATCAGATTGGCCACCCAAAACGATTCCACGAGGGTATAGGTGATCGACTGGCCGGACTTGTAATACCGCACCGCATCCTCGCTCAGCGGAAACTCGCGCTTGAGCGGCGCGGGAAATTCGCCGCGCTTCGCAAACAGGCCGGCGCGACCGTGGATCTTCTGCGCGATGTCCAGCAGCAGGTCGGAGACGGCGGAATTGAGGCCGCGGCGCGCGAGCAGTTCGACGCCCGGCCCGAGCAAGACCACATCCTGGGCCGGGAGATTCTGGCCCAGATCAAACCCGCCCTGCGGAATCACGATCTTGTTGAGGTTAAGCGCGGACAATTTCCGCAGGTAGGCGTCGGTCTGGGTGAAACTGTAGACCTGAATGTCGGGCGCACGCAGGAAGGTGCGCAGCAACTGCATCGGCGCCGAGTCGCCCATCATGAAGAGCACATCGAGCTGTCCGGCCTGAAACGCCTTGGACGCCGCCTCGGTCGGTTGCTCAACAAGGGTCGTCGGGGACCCGGTGATGCCGTTGGCGCCGAGCAACGCCCGCGCAAAGGACTGCACACCGCTGCCCGGCGCGCCGATGCCCAAGCGCTTGCCGGCAAACTCCGAGAGCCGAGTGATCTTCGCCGTGCCGCGGTAGAAAATCCACAAGGGCTGGTAGGCAATGCTGCCGAGCGACACGACGCCGGGCGGGGGATTTTCGCCCACGAGCCCGCCCTGCACGAAAGCGAGATCGACGCCCGAGTCTTTCGTCTGCAGCCGCGTAAGATTGTCGCGCGATCCGCCCGAAGACTCGATCTTCAGCGTGATGCCCTCCTCCGCGAGCGCCTTTTGGTAGTTTGCGGCGTAGCGCTGAAACGAACTGCCCTCGGGTCCGGCGGTGAGGGTGAGCGTGCGCGGCGGGGCCGAGAACCAAACCCACGCCACCGCCGCGGCTCCCAGTCCGATCAAGAACAGCATCACCGCAGTGGCCAGCCACGGTGAAAGTCCGAACGTCTCGATCAGAGCGGTGACAAACTTGGGACGGGGGGAGGAAGACGAAGGTGACATACGGCAACAACGGACGAACGCGACGTTAGCGATGGGCGGCCCGAGCATTCAACCCTTTCGCGGCGGCACATCCGATTGAGAGGGGTCCGGAGGAACACCGGTCCGCCGGACAAAGGAGCTGCGTTCCCGCGACGGCGCGACGGCATTCAACGTGAGGGTGGGGTAACGGCAGGAAAAAGCCGCGACAGATCGTCGCGGCTGAAAGAGGCAGAGTGCGGAGCGAACGTATGGGCAGGCTTCGCACGCTTCGCCGTTGCGCATCGCTTCGATGCTGCACGCGGTCTTCCCCGCGGCGGTGTCGGTCCTCTTCGCGGCGGTCGCCGTGGCGCTTTCCGCTTTCAGCTTCCTTGCTGTAGGTGGGCGGGCGCGTCCCTGCGCCCGCATGGTCCGAGTAAGCGAGTTTCCCCCTGCCGGCACCGGGACGTGCCGGCCCACCTTGCGGAGCGATAAGCCGGCTTCCGGTGGTTGTTCGTCACACCGGGGTGCTTGCTGCACACGGTCTTTCCGCGGCGGTGTCGATCTTCTTCGCGGCGGCCGCCGTGGCGCTTTCAGCTTTCAGCTTAGCGCGTTCGGCTTCCTTGCCGTAGGTGGGCGGGCGCGTCCCTGCGCCCGCATGATAGGAGCGTAAGCGAGTTTTCCCCTGCCGGCACCGGGACGTGCCGGCCCACCCTGTGGAGCGATAAGCCGGCTTCCGGTGGTTGTTCGTCACACCGGGGTGCTGTTGGTCACACGGGCATTGTGCACGGCGGCGTCCGCCCTTCCGTTCGGAGTCCCATGCGACTCTTGCTCACTGCCCACTCCCGTTTCACCCGCTTCGCGGCGCTCGCCGCCCTCTTCACGGCCGTTGCCGCGTCCGGCGTCGCCCAAACGCGCATCAACGACACGTTTTCCGATGGCAATCTCGGCACCAATACCGGCGGCACCGGCTCCGGCTTCACGTCCCGCGGCACCTCACTGGTCACTGAATCCGGCGGGGCGCTCGTCTTTCAGGCCGGCGGCTACAACACCCAAGTCATCGGCAGCAACTCCGCCAATGCCTTCAACCCCTTCACCGCGGGCCTGCCCACCACGCTCACCGCGACCTTTGGCACGCTGGGCTTTGATTCGAGCTTCAACCGGCAGTGGTTCGGCTACGGCGTCAACGGCACCAGCGGCAACCACTGGTATCCCATCAACGGCACCACCCAAGGCCTCTACCTCTCGATTCTCTATAACAACGCTGGCGAAGACGGCACCTACGGTCCGGCCGCGGGCCATCGCGGCAATCTCATCGCCGTCAGCAACACCGGCGCCCTCACCACGCTCGCCTCCTGGGACTGGGCTACGCAGCCGACCGACGGCTTTTCCTTTTCCCTCACGACCACCGACACCACCTACGCGCTGCAGTTTACCGGAGCGACCGTTTCAAACTACGTGCTCGGCGCCTCCTCCGGCACGCTCACCGGCCTCGGCACGATCTCCTCGAATTTCAACGTCAACATCCACGGTCAAACCGCCAGCGGCGGCGCCAACGGCTTCACCCTCGATTCGCTCAGCGTAGCGGCCTCCGCGATCCCCGAACCCTCGACCTACGCCCTGATCTTCGGCACCCTCGCCCTCGCCGGCGTCATCGCCCATCGCCGCCGCCAAAACAACGCCGCGCGCCAAGCGGGCAACTGATACCAAACGCTGATGAAGGTTGGACTTTAGCAGGCTCAAGGTAGCCGCTCGTGTTAACGAGCGGTGGCTGCGTCCGCCTGCTCACGCCTGCGCCGAGCCCATCGTCCAAATCTCACAAGCCGGTGGGATTACTCCCTCAGGCGAAATCCCGCACTGGAATCAACGTGGCCTTCGGCGAGGGTGCCGCCGACGCCCTTGAAACGATCATGGGCAATAGCTTTGGCACAAAACTCTCGGGCTGAATCGACCAAAGACAGCTCTCCCAGCGCCGTCCTGCGCCGGACTTCGGCGTCCACGGTGACCTGGTTCTTTGCTGAGAGACCCAGCACGACAAACTGTCCTGCCTCCAACTCCCGACACCGAACCACGGGGAGCGCCGGCTCCGTTGACCGCCGCTCCAAATCCAAATGATAAACCCTGATGCGCTGCTCTATTTCGCAATAGCCCAAGAGCGCAAAGGCAAAGTCCTCTGCACCCGAGTCCAAGGCCGGCCCGAAGACCTCTTTCGCATCCTCGATTACGGTTGAGGCATGAATTTTCAGCAGGTGAGCGAAGAATTGCAGATCTGACTTGGGATTCAGGCCGGACAAATGCGGATCGTCGCCCAAGGAGGATTGATTGACGGCGTCCTGATGCCACGGGGGCACAATTTTCCGCTCCCCATCGGTGCTGCCGCGAACCGCCCGCAGGTTGTCCAAAGTGTTCTGAAATTCGATCAGGATGGTGGAGGTCAGATAAACGGACCCGGCGTGAGCGAGTCCGAAAGGAATGATCGAGCGGCGGACCAACCCATCCAATCGTCCCAATTGATAATTGGGCACGCGCACCTCCGGTCTCATCAGATGGATTTTGCGCCGATGTTTGGACGCCACTTTCAATCCACCTTCGGCCGTAATCGCGGAGCCGAGGGAATCGGCGAAGCAAAACCCGTGCAAAGCGGGATCACCGACAAAGACGCTCAACGCGGGGTCGTGAAAAAGGCCGGCAATGATCAATGTCACAGCCGGCCTTGATGAATCGGTTGCGCCGCGAGGGCGACCGCTTTCTTAAGGGTTTAGGTGCAGGCTTCGCATTCTTCGCCGTTACGCATCGCCTCGATGGAACACGCTTTCTTTTCCTCGGCGGTGTAGGTCTTCTTGCCGGCCGCGGTCGCAGCGTCGGCTTTGACCTGCTCCTTGCTGTGCGTGCCGCCGGTGTCGCCGCTGTTTTGGCCGCCGTCCTGGCCTTCTTTGATGGCGCCGCGGACTTCCTTCTTCACCGCGATGGTGGCTTTCTCGATGTTCGAGGCGCCGAGGCTGCGGAGGTAGTAGGTCGTCTTGAGGCCCACGTGCCACGCTTGGCGATACATGTGGCTGAGGGTCTTCAGGTCGGGCGTCTTGATCCAGAGGTTCACGCTCTGGGCCTGATCGATCCACTTCTGGCGGCGCGCGGCGGCATCGATGATCCACTTGGCGTCGATGTCGAAGGCGGTCAGGTAGCGGGCTTTCAGGTCGGCCGGGATGCGGTCGATATCCTTCAGCTCGCCGTCGAAATACTTCAGGTTGTCGATCATGTCCTGATCCCAGAGGCCGCGGGCCTTGAGATCCTTCACGAGGAAGGGATTCAGCACGATGAACTCGCCGGAGAGGTTCGATTTGACGAAGAGGTTCTTGTAGGTGGGCTCGATGCAGGGCGAGGTGGCCGTGATGTTCGAGATCGTCGCGGTGGGCGCGATGGCGAGCACGTTGCTGTTGCGCATGCCGTGCTTCGCGATCTTGGCGCGGACGGGGGCCCAGTCCATGCGGCCGCCGCGGGGAACTTCGACGGTGACGCCGCGTTCCTTCTCGAGGAGGTCGAGGGTGTCCTGAGGGAGGAGACCGCGATCCCACTTCGAACCCTTGTAGGTGGAGTAGGTGCCGCGCTCGGCCGCGATGTCGGAGGAGGCTTCGTAGGCGTAGTAGGCGATGGCTTCCATGGCCTCGTCGTTGAAATCGACGGCGGCATCGGAGGCGAAGGGGATGCCCTTCATGTAGAGCGCGTGCGCAAGGCCCATCACGCCGAGGCCGATGGGGCGATGGCGGAGGTTGGAGCGCTTGGCGGCCTCAGTCGGGTAGAAGTTAATGTCGATCACGTTGTCGAGCGCGCGGACGGCCATGCGGATGGTCTCGCGGAGCTTCTTGTGATCGAGGGAACCGTCCTTGAGGAGGTGGCTGTCGAGGATGACGGAGCCGAGGTTGCAGACGGCGGTCTCGTCGTTGCTCGTGTTGAGCGTGATCTCGGTGCAGAGATTCGACGAGTGGATGACGCCGACGTGGTCCTGCGGGGAACGGATGTTGCAGGCGTCCTTGAAGGTGATCCACGGGTGACCGGTCTCGAAGAGCATCGAGAGCATCTTCTTCCAGAGTTCGAGGGCCTCGATTTTCTGGCCCATGATTTTGCCCTCTTCGGCGAGCTTCTCGTATTCGATATAGCGCTTCTCGAACGCCTGGCCGTAGAGCTCGTGGAGATCTTTGACTTGGTTGGAACGGAAGAGCGTCCACGTGCCACGAGCCTCCATGCGCTTCATGAAGAGATCGGGAATCCAATTCGCCGTATTCATGTCGTGCGTGCGGCGGCGGTCGTCGCCGGTGTTTTTGCGCAGCTCGAGGAACTCGAAGATGTCGTTGTGCCACGACTCAAGGTAGGCGCAGCCGGAGCCCTTGCGTTTGCCGCCCTGGTTGACGGCGACGAGCTGGTCGTTGTGGAGCTTCAGGAACGGGATGACGCCCTGCGACTCGCCGTTGGTGCCGGCGATGTAGGCGCCGGTGCCGCGGACCGCAGTCCACGAGCCGCCGAGGCCGCCGGCCCACTTGGCGAGGAAGGCGTTTTCGGCGATGCCGCGATACATGATACCCTCGAGGGAATCGTCGACGTAGTAGAGGTAGCAGGAGGAAAGCTGCGAGTGGAGCGTGCCGGAATTGAAGAGGGTCGGCGTGGAGGAGCAGAAGCGGCGGCTCTTGTAGAGCTCGTAGAGGCCGGTGACGCGGGCTTCGCGGTCGCCCTGCTCGTCGAGCATCAGGCCCATCGCGACGCGCATCCAGAAGAACTGCGGCGTCTCGATGCGCTTCGAGTTCTTCTGCGATTTGTCGATGATGAGGTAGCGGTCATACATCGTCTGGATGCCGAGGAAGTCGAACTCGAGGTCGGACGACGGATCGAGGACCGCGGAGAGCTTGGCCAGATCGTAGTCGAGGAGGCGCGGATTGAGGCGCTTGATGGCGACCCCGTGCTCGAGGTATTTCTTGAAGGCGCGCTGGTGGGCGGTCTTCAGGGAGCCGATACCGTCGCGGCTGATGTCCCAACCGAGAATCTCCTCGTAGATGTAGGTGAGCTGGATGCGGCCGGCGAACTTCGCGAAGTCGGCGTCCTTCTCGATGAGCGTCTTCGAATTGAGGACGATGGTCGCGTCGAGGTCTTTTTGGGAAATCTGGTCGTAGACGGAGCGGCGAAGCTCGGCCTCGATCTCGTCGTTGGAGAGACAGAGGTCGAGACCGATGCGGGCAAACTCGATGCGTTTGCGAAGGTCGGCGCCGTCCCAGAAGGTGTTTTCACCATTCGCGCGCTTGACGAGAATCATCGTCTCCTGCGCGGCTGACTCGGCGGCGGGCGCGGCAAACGGGGCCTCGGAATCGGTGCCGGCGTCGCGGGAGGCGGCGCGCTGGGCGCGGAAGAGAATGTAGGCCTCGGCGACCTTGAAGTGGCCGGACTTCATCAACTCTTCCTGCACCATGTCCTGAATCTCCTCGATGTGGACAAAGGATTGTTTGGAGGAGTGGACGCGCTCGGTGACGGCGCGGGTGATGGCGACGGCCGGGGCGGAGTCGCGCTGGAGGGAGAGGAAGGTTTTGCGGACGGCGATCTCGACCTTCTGCTCGCTCCACGGGACGACCTGATTGTTGCGGCGGATCACGCGGAGCGTGGAGGTCGCGGCGGCGTCGCGGTCGATGGAGATCTTGCGCGCGCGGTTGAGCAGGAGGCTCTTCGCGACAAAGTAGGCATTGTTGTCGACGAGGGTCTTCTCGATGAGCTCGTAGAGAGCGTTGAGCGAAAGGCGGACGGGCGACTGCGTGCGGGAGAGCTCGGCGAGATTACCGGCGACCTCGCGGCAGATGCGGGCGACCCACGCGCGGTTGGTGTCGGTGAAGATGTCCTTCTCACCGCGGGCGAGGTGGACGTTGGTCAGAGCCTTGCCGAGCGTGTCGGCGACCTCGGTGAGCACAAAGCGCTCTTCGCCGTGCGGGCAGAGGAGCACGATGTTGGGCAGCTCGATCGCCTCATTGGCGAGAACATCGCGCCACGCGTAGTGGGGTTTCTGTTCAACAGGAGTGTGGACGGTGCGCTTGAGGGCGAGATCGTGCGCGAGGGAAGGATTGCTCATGGCGAAATGAAGGCGACTGGCGAAGTTAACCGAAATGGAACAAAGCGGCGGACCGCAGGTGTGGATAGAAGTTGAAACCGACACGCCGCCTGGAAGGCAGCGCAACGGGTGGCGGGGGTGGAGGGTTTGGGAAGAAAACGACTACGGGAACAACGGAGGCACGGGCGAAGCGACGACGGGCAAACGTGGCCGTTTACAGATCGTCGTCGTGGGCGACGTTCAGGGAGGACGACTTTTGATATTCGGTGACGCGACCCTCGAAGAAGTTCTGCTCCTTCTTGATGTCCATCATCTCGGCGAGCCACGGCAGCGGGTTCTTCACGCCGGGGGCCAGCGGGGCCAGACCGCAACCTTCGAGGCGTCGGTCGGCGATGTAGTCGATGTAGGTCAGAAACTCGTCGATCGCGAGACCAACGGCATTCACAGGTAGACAGTCCTTGATAAACTCTTTTTCGAGCGCGATCGCCTCCCGCATGAGGCTGCGGAGCTCTTCTTTAAACTCGGAGGTCCAGATCTCGCGGTTCTCCTCGATGAGATCCATGAACAGATTCCGGAAAACCTCGATGTGGTTCGACTCATCGCGGAGCGTATAGCGGAACATCTGGCCGATGCCCGGGAACTTGTTCTGGCGATAGAGCGAAAGCACCATGCCGAAGAGGCCGTAGAACTGGGTGCCCTCCATGCATTGGCCGAAAATGAAGATATTCTTCGCGAGGAGCTTCTTGTTTTCCGCCAACGTCAGGTCGAGGTCGCGGCGGAGGTCGTGGGAGGTCTTCGTGACGAACTCGTTTTTCCGCACAATCGTCGGAATATCCTCGAACATCGCCTCGCACTCGTGGGGGTTGATGCCCAGGGACGCGATCATGTAGAGCAGCGAGTCCGCATGGATGTTTTCCTCGTGCGCATGGCGGCCCAAGACGAGCTTGAGCTCGGGAGCCGTGACGAGTTCGCGGACAACGTGCTGGATATTGTCGCCGACAATGCCTTCCGCGGCCGAAAAGTAACCGATGCCCATCCGGATGATCCAACGCTCGACTTCGGACACGGCTTTCTCATCGCGCCACTGCTCGATATCCTTGCCCATCGGGATGTCCTCGGGCTCCCAGTGGTTGGCCTTCATCTTGCGATAAAGATCGTAGGCCCACTGGTATTTCAGGGGCAAAAGATTGAAGGTCATGGTCACCCGACCGTTGATCACCTTCTTGGCCGCGAACGCAGCCTCCGCCTTGTCCTGATCGAGGACGAAAATCTTGGAGCCAACTTGGAAGGTCTTTTGCATGAAACCGAAGGAGAAAAAGAGGTGGAAACGATTGGGAAAGCGGGTGTTGTTCGCTGCACGGAGGCCGCTGGCGACAACAAGTTATTGGAACTTATTAACGCCTTGCTGACCACAACCGGCTGTGGTCCCCCCTCGCAACGACCACAACCGATGGGACTCGCCAACTTTCCCGTCAACAGGTTTGTCGCAAGAAATGTGTGAATATTCCGGGCATTTTTGGCTTGCCGGAATTTCGTGAACTTGGCCCCGAGGGAGAAATCGACCGGGCGCGAAAACCGACGCCCTTTTTACCTCTGAAAACACCCCGAACCGCGCCCGCCCACCATCGCGAAAACCGTGCCACTCGGACCGTCTTTTTCGGTCAAATCCGACCGTAGTTGGCGCGCCGCGACAGGGCCCGAAATCCCCTCTGAAAGTGGCGTCACCAAAGTCAGGAGACATCGCCATCAGACCGTCAGAACGTCGGGCTCATTCCGGGATTGGAATCCGGAGTTCCGTGGAGTTTCTAAAGCGACCCAAGGGTGAAAACCACAGCCTCAACCGCGCGTCCGCGCCCGTCGTCCGTCTCTTTTCGGAAAAATCCCGCGCTACTCGCCGGTAGCCTGCTCGTCGTCGCCGTTTTCGCCGCCTATGCCCACACGCTCTCGGCCCCCTTCGTCTACGACGACGGCCCGGCCATTCTCGACAACCTCACGATCCGGCGTCTCTGGCCCTTAACCGACGTCCTGCTGCCGCAAGCCGAGGGCGGACTCACCGTCAGTGGACGCCCGGTGCTGAATTTGTCCTTTGCGCTCAACTACGCGATCAGCGGCCACGCCGAGTGGAGCTACCACGCGGCCAATATTCTCATCCACGCCGCGTCGGCCCTGCTCCTCTTCGGAATCGTGCGCCGCACGCTCGCCAAGCGGGAACCCGCGCCGGTGGCCGACGAGACATCGCCGAGCGCACGCGTGCGGCCCATCGCCGTCGCGATCGCGGGCCTCTGGGCGCTCCATCCGCTGCACACCCAAGCCGTGACCTACACCGTGCAACGCGCGGAATCTCTCATGGGATTTTTCTATCTGCTGACGCTCTACGCGTTCGCCCGCGGTGTGGGCGTCTACCCCGAATCCACAAATCGCGCCCGCTTCGGCCGGCGTAGTTGGTTTGGCCTGACAGTAACCGCGTGTGCACTCGGCATGGGCACGAAAGAGGTGATGGCCACCGCGCCGCTCCTCGTGTTCCTCTACGACCGCACCTTCGTCGCGGGCTCGTTTCGCGCGGCGTGGCGCGAACGTCGCGGCTTCTATTGTGCGCTGGCGGCCACGTGGCTCCTCCTCGGTGCCCTCGTGCTCAGCACCGGCGGTAACCGCGGCGGCACCGTCGGCCTCGGAGTCGGCGTGCCGCTCTGGGCGTATCCGCTAACCCAATTCCAAGCGATCGCGCGCTACCTCGGGCTCGCCGTCTGGCCGCACCCGCTCGTGTTCGAATACGGCACCTTTTGGGTCGAGCGCGCGGGTGACGTCCTGCCGTTTGCCGCCATCGTGCTGCCGCTGCTCGCCGGCACGGTCTTCGCCCTCTGGCGACGCCCGGCGCTCGGCTTCCTCGGCGCGTGGTTTTTTGCGATTCTCGCACCGACCTCCCTCGCGCCCGGCACGATCCAGATGATCGTCGAACACCGGATGTATCTTCCGCTGGTGTCCGTTGTCACCCTCGTCGTTTTCGGCCTCCACCGCTGGCTCGGGCCGCGCGCCTCCTACCTCTTGGGTCTGGCCGCATTGGGCTGCGCCCTCTTGACGGCGCTTCGCAACCACGACTACCGCAGCCACCTCGCCCTCTGGGGCAAGACCGTCGCGCAACGCCCCGACAATCCCCGCGCCCGTGAAGGCCTCGCCGAAGCCTATGCCGAACTCGGCCGACTCGACGAAGCCATCGCGCAACACACCGCCGCCGTGCGCCTCCTGCCGGACGAGTCGACTTACCACTACAACCTCGCCCTCGCGCTCGTCCGCGCGGACCGCGCGGAGGAAGCGGTCGTCCACTACCGCCACTCGTTGCGTCTGAACCCTCGCGAGGCCAAGACCCACAACAACCTCGCCATCGCCCTCGGCCGCATCGGCCAAACGGACGCTGCTCTGCCGCACTATGCCGAAGCCGAGCGTTTAAACCCGCGCGAGCCGCAGTTTGCCTACAACCACGGTGTCGCCCTGTTCCGCCTCGGCCGCACGGCCGAAGCCATCGCCCGCTACGAAACCGCGCTCCGCCTCCGCCCTGCGTATCCGGATGCCCACTTCAATCTCGCCTCCGCCCTTGCCACCACGGGCCGCCTCCGCGAGGCCGTCGAACACTACCGCGCCGCCGTCAACGATCGCCCCGCCGATGCCGAGTATCGCACCACGCTGGCCGGCGCGCTGCTGGTTTCCGGCGATGCCTCCGCCGCACTCGTCGAGTATCGCGCGGTGCTCGCCGCGCACCCCGACCACGCCCCGGCGCACTTCGGGCTGGGCAATGCGTTGGCGGCGACGCGCCAATTGCCCGCCGCCATCGCCAGCTACGAAGCCGCGCTGCGCCTCGCCCCCGACAACGCCAACACCCACTTCAAACTCGGCAACGCCCTGATCGACTCCGATCGCGTATCCGCGGCGCTGACTCACTACGAAACGGCCGTGCGCCTCAATCCCACCGATGCCGAGGCCCAGCACAATCTCGGCATCGCTTACGCCCGCCTCGACCGCTTCGCCGAGGCCGGCCGGGCCTTCGAAGCCGCGCTGCGCATCCGCCCCGACTACGCCGACGCCCAACGCCACTTGGCGCAGGTGCGTGCGGTGCTCGGCCGCTGAAGCACCGCCGCCCGGCATCAACGTCCGGGTAACGCGCGCAACTCCGCGAGGGCCTGCCGCGTTTCAGCATCGCCAGGCTCCGCGCGCAACACCGCCTCATAGTGTTGAATCGCCTCCTGCCGCCGCCCGAGCTTCGCAAACGCAAAGCCCAACGCACGGCGGCTCTCGAGTCCCGCGGGATTGATCCGCAATGTTTCCTCCAGGTGAGGAATCGCCTCTGCCCAGCGCTCCAAGTCCAGCAACGCCGAGGCGAGATTGAATCGGGCCGCCGCCAAACCGGGTTTCAAGGCGACCGCGCGCTCGTAACTGGCCACCGCTTCCTTCGGCCGGTTCAACTGCAGCAGTGCGTTCCCCGCGTTGACGTGGGCATCGGCATAGTCGGCGCGGAGGCGGATCGCCTCGCGATATTTGTCGAGTGCCTCCGCCATCTGCCCGAGGGCCGCGTAGGCGTTGCCGAGATTGTAGTTTCCCTCGGCCGATTCGGGTTTGAGCTCCAGTGCCCGCCGAAATTTCGCGAGCGACTCCTCGGCTCGCCCCATCTGCAACAGCGCATTGCCCAAATTTCCGTGTGCCTCGGCAAACTCCGGATCTTGCCGCAACGCCTCCGCGTAGTGCGGCAACGCCTCGTTCTCGCGGCCCAGTTTCACCAGTGTATTCGCGAAGTTGTTATGGGCCGCCGGATACTCCGGCTGGAGCTTCAGCGCAGCCTCGTAGTGGGTGACCGCCTCGGTCGGCGCTTCGAGTCGGGCGAACGCGACGCCCAAATTGTAGTGCGTCTCCGGATAGTTGGGCTGCAGGCGCAGCGCCGCTTGGTAACTCGCCACCGCATCCTTGATTCGACCGGCCCGGAAGAGCGCCTGGCCGAGGTTGTTGTGCGCGCGTGCGTTCGTGGGATTTTTTTCCGCGGTGTCGGTCCATATGGAAAGATCGCTCTCGTAGGCGGTGTTGCGCGCCACCGTCGCCAGACCCAACGCGATGACGATGGCTCCGCCCAGCCAAAGAATCCGCCTGCCGAGCCACGCATACCCACCCAACACCCCGAGCGCGGACACCGCGGCGAGCGGCAGATACATGCGATGTTCAGCCATCGTCTGCGTCACGATCGGCACGAAGCTGGAACTCGGCGCCAGCAGCGCAAAAAACCACGCCCCCGCGAAACCCACCGCCGGGCGTCGCCACAGCCCCAACCCCGTTGCCGCGAGCAAGGCCAGCACCACCAGTGCTTGCGGCCAAACGGCGGCCAGCCCGCGCGCCGTGCCAAGTCCGTAATCGAATACCAAATGGCCGGGCCAGACGCTCAGTCCAAGATACGTGACAATCGCCCGGCATTGGGTGAGCGCGTAGGTCCAGGGCGATACCGCCGCACCGAATCCCGCAGTCCCGCCACGCCCCGCTGTGCTCATGACCAGAAAAATCAACAGCGCCCACGTCGCCGCGAGCGCGAGGTGCCAGCGTCCTCGCGCGCTCCACGCCGCCCGCCAGGTTCGACCGAGAAACGTGCGGTCGTAGAGCAACACGATGATCGGCGCCGAGACCATCACCTCTTTCGTCGCCATCCCCAGCGCACACGCCGCGACGGCGCCGATTTGCCAACGCCACCCGCCGCCCGCTTCCGACCCGCGGATGAAACAGTAAAGCGTCAGCAAATAGCACAGGCCCACCAGCGACTCCGCTCGCTGCACCACATAGGTCACCGACTCCGTTTGCAGCGGGTGCAGCATCCAGCAGGCCGCGGTAAACCACGCGAGCGGCAGCGCCGCCCCGCCAAATTTTGCCCGCAGCGGTTCCGTCAAAAGCGTGCGGCGCACACACCCGAAAAGCGCGAGCGCCGCGGCGAGATGAATCGCCAGATTCACGACGTGGTAACTCCACACGGCATTGCCGCTCACCGCGTAGTTGATTGCCAACGACAGATTGACCACCGGCCGCCCACTCGTGGTGACGCCTCCGTGCGTGCCCGGAGCCAGCACGTCGCCCAGCGGCCAAAGCTTCCGAATCGAGGCGTTTTCAACGATCGCCGGCAGGTCGTCGAAGACGAAAGGCCCGGAGAAACTGTTGTGATAGGCAACCAGCCCCGCGGCCACCAACCCGAACGCGCCAACGACAATCCGACGCGCCGAAGTATCAGCGGAACGCGGGGTCACGGTCGACGGTGGGACTGAAGTTCTCACGCGGGGAAAACACCGTCGGAAACCCGCCCGAGGTCAACGCACCGCGCCGGCTGCGCACAAAAAAAGGCGGCTGCGTTTCCGCAGCCGCCTTGGAAGATCGGGATTCGCGCCGGGGCGCGTTCCTTAGAACTTGATCGTGATACCCAACTTCGCCTGCCAGCGGGAAGTCGAGGTGTCGTCGGCCACCTTGGGCAAACCGTCGAGGGTCGCCCCGTTGAAGACGTAGCCGTATTGGTTCGTCACCGGATCGAAGATCGCGCCGGCCACGGTGCGACGGTAGGTGAACGGAACCTCTTCCACGATGCCCCACTCGTCGTTGATGAGGTTGGCGAAGTTGATGACCTGCAGGTAGAGCTCGGCCTTCGAATTGCGCCAGCCAAACGGGATCGCTTGGCGCAGCGTGAGGTCGACGGTCTGCGTCCACGGGGAGTGCTCGCTGTTACGCGGAACGATCTTGCCGGCGTATTTGCTGAGACCGTTCTTGCCCGCGAAGTCGAAGAACGCATCGCGCTCGGCGGTGTTGATCCAGCGGACCTTCGGATCGGTCGGGCCGCTGGGCATGTAGAAGAGATCGTTGCCGGTGAAGCCGTCGCCATTGGCGTCGCCCTCGAAGACCCAACTGTAGGTGCGACCGGTGCGGCCTTCGTAGGTGAGGCCGAGGGTGGTGGGCCAGTTCTTCACGAAATCGAACTGCTTCCGGAAGGTCATCACGATCTTGTCGGCCGTCTGGGTATTGGAGGTCGAATCGACGTCCTCGTTCGGATTTACGACCGCGCGGGTGGTGAAGAGCGAACCGGCCGTCGAGGAGGTCATCGGGCTAACTTCGGTCGCCCGACCGCGGGTCCACGCGACGCCCGCCGACCACTTGTTCTTCCAAGGGCGATGGACCGAAAGGGTAACATCTTCAGAATGACCCTTGTCGGAGTTGGTGATGCGGTAGACATCGCCATAGCCGGCGATGCGACGACGACCGTTGGTGTTCGTCTGCGGGAAGGTCGTCGTGTTGTTCGGCGTCGCGCTGGTGTTGATACCAGGGGTGATGTTGCCGGCGTAGCGGATACGGCCGTCAGGCAAAGTCGTCGCACCGGTCGCGGGAGTCTGGAAGTTCAAGAACTCGATGAAGAGGCCCTGGTGAACCTTCGTCGCCGTGAACTCGAGCGAGCCGACCAAACCGCCGAAGGGCAATTGATGGTCGAGGGCGATATTGCCCTTCCACAGGGTGGGGTTCTTGAAGTCCGGATCCGTGAGATTGATGTTCGGGATCGGGGGCGTGCCGGCCGGGATCGGCTGCTTCGTCACGTCGGGCTGGAACTGCAACGTGGGCTGATTGTTGCCGTTGACGTTGGCCGTGATCGTGTAGGCCGTGCCGGCGTTCTGGTAGGCATTGCCGAGCCAGACGCTGGGCGTGCGACCCGCGAAGAGGCCGATACCGCCGCGAACTTCCGTCTTACGATCGGTGGGAATGCGGTAGTTGAAGCCTGCACGAGGGGAGATGGTGTAGTTGCCATCGTTGGTGGCGTCGTTACGGACGCCAAACGCGGTCGAGAAGCCGGCATTGTAAGGAGGCGGATTGCTGGCCGTCGGGTAGTCGAGACGGAGACCGCCGACCACGGTGAGCGCCTTGTTCGGCCGCCACGTGTCCTGAATCAGACCGGCGTAGCCCTTGTAGGTCCACTTGGCGAAGACTTGGTCGATCGTATTGCCGGCGAAAGGCTGGGCATTCGTGTAGGCGGTCGGTGTGCCGTTGAGGAAATTCTCGACGCCGGTGCGCGCAGGCGTGGTGCCAAACGCGGTGCTGTTGTTGAACGTGTAGCTGCCGTAGTAGGCCTGAAGGAAACGGTTGTCGTAGCTGATTTCGTTCAGTTCCGCGCCGACGGTGAAGGTATGGTCACCGATCGAATATTCGCCGCTCACTTTGTAGAGTTTTTCCTTCGTGTTAAGGAAGTTCAACTGACGGGAGAATTCGGTGCCGAAGTTCAAGAAACCCGTGACGGTCGCTCCGGTATCGGTGCGGGTGCCGGTCAGGCCGCCGATGCCGATCGCCGGGAACGGCGCGCCGCGATTCTGGGGCGAGGCCTCATAGGTGGAGTAGTTGTAGGAGGCTTCCGTGCGGAAATCCGGGGTCCACTGGCTGTTCAGCTGCGCCGTATAGCTCTCGGTGTTACGGGGCTGGTCATACCAGTATTTGCTCAGCGACGTGCCGGTCGTGCTAGTGACGCCCGCGAAGATCGGCGAGGAGCCCTCGTTCTGGCGGTAGGTCACCGCAAGGCGGTGTGCGTCCGAGATATTCCAGTCGATCTTGCCCAGGTAAGTTTTCTGGAAGGCGACGTTGCCACCGGCGGGTTCTAGGGAACCGGCGTCGTAGCCGAGGGCCTTGGCGCGCGCGATCACTTGATTCACGAGCGCAAGGGAAGCGGCGTTGAACACGAAACCGGCCGCCGGAGAAACCGACTCACGTTCGGTGTCTTCATAGCTGAATGCGAAGAACAGGCGGTCTTTGAGGATCGGGCCGCTGAGGCTGTAGACGTAGCGGCGCTCAGAGAAAATTTCCTCAACTCCGGTATTGGGGTTCTTGCCGCGGTAGCTCTCGTTGGAGGTCTCGTAGGTCGCGGAACCGGAGAAGGTATTGCTGCCGCTCTTGGTGACGGCGTTGATGAGGGCGCCGGTGAAATTCGAGCGACGCACATCGTAGGGATTGAGCTCGATGCTGAGCGCCGCGAGGGCTTCCAACGGAATCGGGCCACGCAGCGAGGAGACGCCGTTGCTGTTCAGACCGAAGGGATCGTTCGCTTCGACACCGTCGATGAGGAACGAGTTAAAACGGAAATTCTGGCCTTGTGCGCTCAGCTGACCGCCCTGATCGAGCGAGTTCAACGTGAGCCGGGAATCGAGGCGGGCGATGTCCTGCACATCGTTGCGGATCGAGGCGATGGCCTCGATATCGGAATCGTTGAAGTTCGAACCGGCGCTCATGCGGGCGGCGTCAAACGTCGAGTCACGCTCACCCGTGATCTTAAACGCGTCCATTTGCACCACATCCGAGCCGAGCGGGATGTTCAGTTCGAGGGTTTGACCGAGCTCCAAGAAAACACCCTTCCGCGTATCGGTTTGCAGTCCCTGCGCCGCCGTCGTGACGGTGAAGGGGCCGCCGACGCGAAGACCCGAAAGATTGAACTGACCGTTCGGGCGGGAAACAGCGGTTGCCCGCGTGCCGGAAGGCTCATGCACGACGGAAACTGTCGCTCCGGCGACCGCCTTACCCTGCTTGTCGACGACGTAGCCGCTCATCGCGGACGTCGTGAGACCCTGGCCAAAAAGGGTCGACACGGTTGCAAAACAGAGCGCGAACACCGCGCCCAGCAATCGTTTCATGTTCATGGTTAATTTCATATTCAGTTGTCGGTTGTTCGTATGAATCAGTCTCAGCGATGAAAGCTGAGCACTGACGCTTGGTGAGAGACTCAGGCAAGACCCCGCCAAAAACCCAGTCAAGCACCGAGCTGGCCGCTTCCGTCCGTCACCGAAAAGTCACCCGACTAATGCCATGCGCTTCGCACGCCTCACCGGAGAAACTCGTGCAAGCTGCACGGACTGCGGTTTGGCCAATCGCCTCCTTCGTCAACTCACGATTTTTAATCGTCTGCGGCCAAAAGGCTTAAGATGCGGCGCGCAACCCGTGGCACGCGCCAAGGTATAAAAATCACCGCCACGTCGCCCTCACTTCAGCCCATCGCATCACCATGCTCTCCCCCTCCGCCCGCACGACCCCCTCTCCCACCGGCTTCGCGCAACCCTCCGACGAGCGCGCCGCCGTTTCGAAAGCCGACGCTGCGCGTGACGCTGCCCTCGTCCGCCGTTTCCTCGCCGGCGACGAATCCGCCTTTCTCGAAATCATGACGCACTACCGCGACAAGATCTTCGGCACGACCTTCGCCCTCCTCCGCAACCGCGCCGATGCCGAGGAAATCACCCAGGATACCTTCATCCGCGCCCACCGCGGCCTCGCCAAATTCCGCGGCGATTCCTCCCTCGCCACTTGGCTTCACCGCATCGCGGTCAACCTCGCCCGCAACCGTTACTGGTATTTCTTTCGCCGCCGCCGGCACGCGACGCTTTCGCTCGACTGCCCGCTCGGCGAAGACTCGGACGCCACCTTCACCGATCTCGTCGCCACCGAGAGCCCCGACCCCGCCCGCGAAACCGCCAACGCCGAGTTCGCCGGCCTCCTCGCCACCTGCATCGAGAAACTCGATCCCCGCCATCGCGAGATCCTCACCCTTCGCAGCATTCTCCACCGCTCCTACGACGAGATTGCCGCCGCCCTCGGCCTCAACGTCGGCACGGTCAAAAGCCGCATCGCCCGCGCCCGCGAAAATCTCCGGGCGCTCCTCGCCGAAGCCTGCCCAGAATTCGCACCCGACGACGAACCCGCTTCGTGGTTTGAACTCTCCCGTCCCTCCGGTCGGCTCACGCTCGCCTGCTCCTGACGACCCTCGTCGTTTTGTGAACAACTAAACTTTGCCCACCCGTCCCGCGCCGCGATTGCTCGGCGTTGTGCCCACTCCCGTTTTCCGCCTCGTCGGAATCATCGTCTCGCTCTTCACGCTCGCCGCGTGCGAACGCCCCCCGGCGCGCGTCGCCGCCACACCCTTGCCTCGCGAGGTCTACGTCTGGCAGCGCACGCATCACCCCGCCGTCACGACTGCCCTCAGCACGCACGCCCCCGAATTCGCCACCGTCGTCGTGCTCGCCGCCGAGGTGTCGTGGGGAAAACTCCCCTACACCCCCGCCGCCCAAACTGCCCGTCCCTCCGCGTCCCCCGTTTCGTCGCCCCCCTCGCGCAAAGCACCCTCGGTCGGCGCCCCGCAGATCACGCGAGTGTCACTCGATTGGTCCGCTCTCGCCGCCGCGCCGCAGATCGGTCTCGCCCTCCGGCTCAACGCCCACTCCGGCCCGTTCGCGCGCGACGACGCCACGACCCACGCCCTCGTCGTCCTCGCCCACGAACTCCTGGCCGAAGCCGCCTCCCACCGCATCCGCGTCGCCGAACTCCAAATCGATTTCGACGCCGCCACCGCGAAACTCGCCGGCTACCGCGAGTGGCTCCTCGCCCTCCGCACCGCCGTCGCCCCCGTCCCGCTCACGTTCACCGCGCTGCCGACCTGGCTAAACTCGCCTGATTTTGCCGCCCTCGCCCGCGCCGCCGATCACTACGTGCTCCAAGTCCACTCGGTCGAGCGTCCGTCCCGCGCCGATACGCCCGCCACACTCTGCGATCCCGTCGCCGCCCGCGCCGCCATTGAGCGCGCCGCCCGCCTCGGCGTCCCCTTCCGCGTCGCCCTGCCGACCTACGGCTACACGCTCGCCTTCGATCGCGCCACCGGCCGATTCGCCGCGCTTTCTGCCGAAGGCCCCGCACCCGCGTGGCGCGAAAACCCCGCCTACCTCGTTCGCGAACTCTCCGCCGATCCCGCCGCCCTTGCTGCCCTCGTGCGATCGCTCGAAGCCGATCGCCCGGCCGCCCTCACCGGCGTCATCTGGTATCGCCTGCCCGTCGACGGCGACCGTCTGAACTGGTCATGGCCCACCCTCTCCGCCGTCGCCGCCGGCCGCGCTCCCTCGCCCCGCCTCGTCGCCGAGTTCCACGCCACCGCCGCCGGCCTCGCCGAGATTTCCCTCGTCAACCACGGCGACGGCGACTTTGCCGGCCCCGTCCGCCTCGCCGCCTCCTGGCGCGATGCGCACCGCCTCGGCGCCGACGCGCTCGGTCACTTCGCCATCACCGCCGAAACTGCGCGCTCCCTCCGCCTCACCGCCCCCGCGCTCCGCCTCGCCGCCGGCCAACGCCGCCCCGCCGGTTGGCTTCGCCTCTCCCCGCCCGACACCACCGCCGCCCACGTCTATGTCGCTCTCGAAAACTGATCGCACTCCGCGCCGCATCCCGCGCACGCGCGTCGTCCTCGCTCTCCTCGCTCTCGCCGCGCCCGCCCTCGCCTGCGGACCCTTTTTCCCCGCCACGATCATCAACCGCGCCGACGCCCTGCTCGCCGCACCCTTCATCCGCTTCACCGCCTCGCTGGCCCGAATCTCCGCACCACCCACGGCCCACCGCGCCGTCAATCCCACGGCCGAGCAATCGCTCCCCGACCACACGCTCGCCGCTGAACTCACCGATCTCGCCTCGGCCGGCGTCGCCCCCGCGATCATCGCGCAGCACCGCTCGCGCCGCCTCGCGCTCGCTGACCTCGACGCGCCCGCCTCCGGCCGCCCGATCCCGGCCGAGCTCGCCCACACCGACGGTCTGCCTCCCGAGTTCGCCCTTTACCACGCCGGCGCCGTCGCCTTCGCGCAAAACGCCCCCGACCTCGCCGCCGAATTTTGGCAACGCCTCCTCGCCTTCCCACCCGCCGAGCGCCCCTACAAATCCACCTGGGCCGCCTACATGCTCGGCCGCCTCCATCAAACCACCGCGCCCGCCACCGCCCTCGCCTATTTCCGGCAAACCCGCGCGCTCGCCCGTGCCGGATTTTCCGATACGCTCGGTCTCGCCGCCGCCAGCCTCGGCTGGGAAGCGAAACTCTCCTTCGACGCCGACGATTTCCCCCGCGCCGCCGAACTCTACCTCGAGCAACTCGCCACCGGCGACCGCACCGCCGCCAATTCCCTCCGCTTCCTCGCCGCCCGCCTCCTCGCCCGCGGTTCACCCGCGCAACTCGACGCCTTCGCCACCGACGCCCGCCTCCGCGAGCTCCCCACCGCCGCGCTCCTCGCGTGGCGCGAAGACGACTCCGACCTCCCCCTCGGCGAAGGCGCCACCGCCCGCTGGCTCGCCGCCCTCGAACGCGCCTCGGTCACCGTCGCGCCATCGGCCGCCCGTCTCGCCCTCGCCGCCTACCGCGCCGCGCAATTTCCCGCCTGTGCCCGCTGGCTCCGCCTCGCCGCCCCCGACGACGACCTCGCACTCTGGCTCCGCGCCAAACTCGCCCTGCGCGCCGGCGAGGTTCCGCAGGCCACCGCGTGCCTCTCGCGCCTCGTGCGCCGCTCTGCCCAAGCCGCCGACCCGCTCGCCGATCTCGGCGTATCCGATAATCCCTACAACACCCCGATTCCCGCCGCCACACACCTCCGCGGCGAACTCGCCGCGCTCAAGCTCGCCTCGCGCGACTACGCCGAAGCCCTCGCGCTGCTCCTCGCCGCCGGCTACTGGGAAGACGCCGCCTACGTCGCCGAGCGCGTCCTCACCGTCGACGAATTGAAACACTTCGTCGTCTCCCGCGCTCTCACCGCCACTCTCACGCCGTCCGCCCCGGCTCCCGCCGACGCCGCCACGCGCTCCGACGACTCCCCATGGCCGCCGCCCGCCGATCTCCGTCACCTTCTCGCCCGCCGCCTCGTGCGCCACCACCGCCTCACCGAAGCCCGCGCGTTTTTCCCCGCCACGCAACTCCCCGTTTTCGATCGCTACGCCACGCTCCTGCGCGTCGGCCGCGATTCCACCCATCCCGCCGTCACACGCGCCGCCGCCCTCTTCGCCGCCGCGCGCGCCCTCCGCACCGCCGGCATGGAACTCCGCGGCACCGAGCTCGGCCCCGATTTCTCGATCTGGGCGGGCGCCTACACCGGCGGCTCGCTGCTCGCCGAGCGCGCCGACCTCCCCGCGCCGCTCCGCCCCTCCCGCGACGAATTTTGGCGCGCCTCCGCGCAAGACGCCGGGCTCGGCCAACGTTTCCACTACCGCTACCTCGCGGCCGATCTCGCGTGGGAAGCCCTCGCCTTCATGCCCGACGAATCCGACGCCACCGCCCGCGCCCTCGTCGAAGCTGGCGGCTGGTTGAAAAACCGCGATCCCCGCGCCGCCAACCGTTTCTACCGCGCCCTCGTCCAACGCTGCGGCACCACCGCCCTCGGCCGCGCCGCCACCACCGCGCGTTGGTTCCCCGCCGATTCTCCGTAGCACCCCACGCGGGCTTCGCGCCCGCTTGCGGCCCCGCCGCTCAACTCCCCCGCGACAGCGCCCGCGCCAGATCGTGTTCGGTCAACGCCCGCAGTTGCTCGCGCAACCCGTCGCGTGTGATCAACGAGAGTCCGTGCTCCTGCGCGTAGTCCCGCGCCTCGGCGGAGAATCCCGCCATGCCGACAAACCACCCCGTGCCCACGCCGTCGATGGTGATGGTCCCGAAAAGCTCCCGTAGTCGCTTCGCCGATACCGGCCCCGCCGCCGCCGGCGCACAGGTCACGATCACGCTCGGTTGCCCTTCGCCGGTCCGCGTTAGCGCCAGATCGCCGTCCGCCCCGCCCCCGCGCTTCCGCACTTCGTAGCCGTCCGCTTCCGCCACCACCCCCACGACCGCACACACATGGAAATGCGACCACTCCGCCATCTCCACGCTGGAGGGCAGACCGCTCGCCGCATCCGCCACCCGCTCCGCCGCCGTGCTGTTGTGGGCCACCACCAGCGATTTTCTGCGCCAAAAAAACCAGATCATCACCACCACCAAAATCGAGCCTCCGCCCAGCCCCAACGCCAGCGCCGAGCCCGCCTCCGACAACGACGCCGCCGCTCCCGCCAACGCCGACGAGCCGCCCGCCGGCACCGCCACGCGCGCTTCCACCGGCGTCTCCGCCCCGGCCTTTGTCTTCGCCGATCTGGCCGCCGCCCCGTTCGGGCCGCCCCCCGGGACCGACCCGAGCGCATCGCGCGCCTCACGCACCGCCGTGATCACCTGTGCCCGATACGTGTCCCCCGGCTGCGGCTTGTTCAGATCCACCTTCGTCGCCAGCGCCCCGTCCGGCTGCATCAACACGACCGCCGGATACGTCGTCACTTCAAACCGCTCGCGCAGCTCCGCGTTCTGCTCACGCAACGCTTTTTGCTGCGTCGCCCGCGTCGGAAAATCCAATTTCACCAACACAAAACTCCCGAGAAACGCCGTCAGGAATTCCGGCGCCTCCGCCACCTCCGTCAAAAACTGCCGGCTCGGCGGCGACCAATCCGACCCGACGAACACCGTCAAAATGCGCACGCGCCGCCGCTGCGCCTCCTTCACCGCCTCGGGCCAACTCGTGAACCAAGAGTCCCCGGGCCCCGCCACCGTCGGCGTCGCCGCCCCGCCCGTTGCCCCCGGCCGCGGACGCGGCGCCGGCCACGGCGTCTTCAACGTGAAGTCCACCACCTCGACGCGCCCCTTGTCCAAGACCACGCGCCCCTGCGGATAAATCAAAATTTCCTTAGCCCCCGCCTGCGACAACCCCGTCGGCCAACCATACGCGTCCAACACCTCTTCCTTCGTCGCCCCCGGCCCCACCACCGGCCGCGAATCCGCCGCCACGGCCGAGCCCAACGCGAGCCACAGCATCGCAGCCCACCCGCACTGCCGCACGGCCGCCGCCCAGCGCGTCCAGTTCGGGGTCTTGGTCAACGAAAGCATCCTCTCTCCATCGGCGAGCCCGGCGAACTTGGCAACGCCAAGCTGTCCCGCCACTTCAAGAAAAATACCTATGGCTTTCCGTCACCGCACGTCCGTCACTCGGCGCGGCCATGCCCGCCGCTGAGCGTCTCACACCGCGCTCATCGCATCGTCATCAACGCCGCGTAGGTCTCGATACCGTCCCAGAGGAACTGCACCTTCACGTTTTCGTTTTCCGCGTGCTGGTTGTTGTCCGCATTCACGATCGGCACGGTGAGCAGTTTTGTGCCGAGCATTTCCTCGATCACGATCAGCGGCAGCGTGCCACCGAGCGACGGCATTTGCACCACCGGGTAGTCCACCGTCGATTGCACCGCCGCGACCACACTCTGCGCGATCGGCAGCGCCAGCGGCGTGCGCTGCGGATTGGTGCCGCGCGATTTTGTCTCCACGCGAATGATCCGGGCGTGCTCCGCGCGTTCCGCCTCAGTCGGTTCACGGTCGAGCACGAGCCAGCCTCGGGACCGGATGTGGTCGACCACGTTCGCAACCTGCCGCTTGGCGTCGTTCCCCGGCACCAAGCGCAGATCGAGCGTCGCTCGCGCGACCGTGGGAATGATATTCGCCGCCAACGGCCCGACATTCGCCGCCTGGATGCCGTTGATATTGAGCGTCGGGAGATTGAAGCCTTCGAACAGCGTGCGCCCCGGCACTTCCGCCCGCGCGAGTCCGAGCTCACGTTTCAACGCGTCCTCCACCGAAGGAATCGCCGCCACCGCCTGCTGCTCTGCCGACGTAAGCGGAATCAGGTCGTCGTAAAACCCCTTCACCAACACGCGCCCGTCATCGTCCTTCATCGACGCAAGCAGGTTCACCAACGCCTGCGCGGGATTCGGCGCCCAGTTGCCGTAGTTGCCGCTGTGCAGCGGACGCTTCGCGCCGAAGACGGTCAGGTGCACGTTCACGTCGCCGCGCACGCCGAAAACCACCACTTTTTTGCCCGACGGATGCGTCGGCCCGTCGAGGATCACCCACAGGTCCGCCCGCAGCAGCTCGCGATTCGCCGCAATCGTCGCCCGCAAATTCGGCGACCCCAGCTCCTCCTCGCCGTCGAAGAAAAACTTCAGATTCGCCGTCGGCGCCGCACCTGACGCCACGAGCGCCGAGTAAGCGTTCAACAACGCCATCACGCCCGCCTTGTCGTCCGCACTCCCGCGCCCCGTCAGCCGCCACGAGGGATCGACGCGGTCGCCCGATTTCCAGCCTTCGACAATCTTTCCGCCCTGCTCCACCGGCCCGGTCGCAAACTTCGGCGCAAACGGCTCCCATCCCGGAGCCCACTGCGCGGGATTCACCGGTTGCCCGTCGAAATGCGCATACAGCATGAGCGTGCGCGTCGCCCCCGGCACTTTCACTTCGCCGAAGACCACCGGGTTCACGTTCTGCGCCGTCGACGTGAGTAACCGCGCCTCGATCCCGCGGCGCTTCATCATCGCGACGATGAAGTCCGCGTTGCGGCGGATGTTCGCGCGATCGATCGTCATATTCGGAATCGCGACAAACTCCCGAAACTCATCGATCAGCCGGCCCTCCTCCGCAATGCGCCACGCGCGCACTTTCTCCTGCAACGGCGTCGCGCCCCACGCCGCCGCGACGATGCCCAACGCGAGTCCCAATCCGGCGAAGCGATGAATCATCATGGCGCGTCTCTCGCATGCCCGCCGCCGCGAGCCAAGGCCGGAAAATTTTCCGTGCGCTCCCGACTCACGCCCGCCTAAGTCCTCCGGCTCATGCCCGCCTCGTCAGAACTCGCCGCGCTCCTCCAGCGCACCTTCGGCTACTCGACGTTTCGCCCTCTTCAGCGCGATATCATCGATGCCACGCTCGCGGGCCACGACGTGTTCGCCCTCCTCCCGACCGGCGGCGGTAAATCCCTCTGTTTCCAACTCCCCGCCCTCGCCCGCCCCGGCCTCACCGTCGTCGTCTCGCCTCTCATCGCGTTGATGAAGGACCAGGTCGACCAGCTCCAAGCCAGCGGCGTCGCCGCCACGTTTCTGAATTCCACGCTCGGCGAAAAGGAAGCCCGCTCCCGCCTCGCCGGTCTCCACCGCGGCCAATACAAACTCCTCTACGCCGCCCCCGAGCGCCTCATGCTCGACGGCTGGGTGGAGAACCTAAAATCGTGGAACGTCGTGTGTATCGCCATCGACGAGGCGCACTGCGTCTCGGAGTGGGGCCACGATTTCCGTCCCGAGTATCGCCAGCTCGCGAAACTCCGCACCGCCCTCCCCGGCATCCCGATGATGGCGCTCACCGCCACCGCCACCGGCCGCGTCCGCACCGACATCATCAAACACCTGAAGCTGCACAACCCGCGGACCTTCGTCGCCAGCTTCAATCGCCCGAACCTCACCTACCGCGTCGTCCCGAAAGACCAGCCCGCGAAACAAATCATCGATTTCGTCCGCAAGCGCGAACACGAGAGCGGCATCATCTACTGCGCCAGCCGCGCCACCGCCGAACGCGTTGCCGAATCCCTCGCCGGCCGCGGCTTTTCCGCCCGCCCCTACCACGCCGGCCTCACCGCCGAGGAGCGCGCGGAAAACCAGGAACAGTTTCTCCGCGACGATACCCGCATCATCTGCGCGACGATCGCTTTCGGCATGGGCATCAACAAACCCAACGTCCGCTGGGTCATCCACCACGACCTCCCGAAAAACATCGAGGGCTACTACCAGGAAACCGGCCGCGCCGGTCGCGACGGCCTTCCCGGCGATTGCCTGCTGCTCTTCAGCGCCGGCGACATCGCGAAGCAGACGCACTTTCTCGACGAGATCACGAATGCGCAGGAACAGGAAATCGCCCGCGCCCAGCTCCGCCAGATCGTCCACTACGCGGAGAGCGCCGGCTGCCGCCGCGCCGAACTCCTCGCCTACTTCGGCGAAAAATTCCCGCTCGATAACTGCGCCGCCTGCGACAACTGCTCCGAACCCCGCGAGACTTACGACGGCACGCTCCTCGCGCAAAAATTCCTCTCCTGCGTCTACCGCATCCGCCAAAACAGCCGCTTCGGCGTCGGCCTGAACCACGTCATCGAAGTCCTCGTCGGCGCCGACACCGAGAAGATCACGCGCTGGGGCCACAATCAGCTTTCCACTTACGGCATCGGCAAAGACGTCGCGCGCCCCGCCTGGGCCGCCGTCGGCCGCGAGCTCATGCGCATCGGCTACGTCGGCGTCGACGAAGGCGAATACGCCACCCTCAACGTCACCGAAGCCGGCATGGCCGTCCTCCGCGCCCGCACGCCGATCACGCTCACGAAACCGCTCGACCTCCCGAAAGCGAAACGCGTCACCCGCCGCGAAGGCGACGTCGAGTGCGACGAAATCCTCTTCGAGCGCCTCCGCACCCTCCGCCGCAAACTCGCCGACGAACGCAGCGTGCCCGCCTACGTCATCTTCGGCGACACCACGCTGCGCGCGATGGCGCGCCACTACCCCGACCGCGTGGAGCGCATGGAAGGCATCCCTGGAATGGGCGAAAAGAAACGCGCCGAATTCGGCTCCCTCTTCGCTAACGAAATCTTCCTCTACCTCCAGACGAACTCGAAGCAGGCGTTCGATTAGTGCGAGACTCCGTCCGCCCTCCCCCGTCCGCGCCCCGCGCCTCCCCAACCCGCCACCCGTAAATCTACCCACCAACTTGTGCTCGTTCTGCTTAAGGAGAGCCGTCACCGTGCCGACTTTCCCTTGATGAAGACGACCCTCCTCGGCTGGACCGCTGCGTCCGGCTGGCAACTCCCGCCCTCCCAGTGGCCCGACCGGCCGGGGCTCGTGCTTTATTTCGGGGCCACTGCCTTGCTCGAACCCGGCAGCGCGCCGCTGGCCGAACTTCGCCAACACTTTCCCGACGCCGTCGTTGCCGGGTGCAGCACCGCCGGAGAAATTTTCGGCGGCACCGTGCGCGACGATTCTCTCGCCGCCCTCTGTATCGAGTTTGCCACCACCCGCGTCCGCGCAGAGGCCATCGTAGTCACCGCCGCCGCCGAGAGTTCCGCCGCCGCCACGGAACTCGGCCGTCGCCTCACCGCGCCCGATCTGCGCCACGTGCTCGTGCTCAGCGACGGCCTCTCGGTCAACGGCACCACCCTCACCAGCGGTTTTCGCACCGCCCTGCCCGCCCACGTCTCCGTGACCGGCGGCCTCGCCGGCGACGGCGCGGCGTTCAAGCGCACGCTCGTCGGCCTCGGCGCCGACATCAGCCCACAACGCATCGTCGCGATCGGTTTCTACGGCCCGCACCTCACCGTGAGTTACGGCTCCGCCGGCGGCTGGGAACCGTTCGGACCGCGTCGCCTCGTCACGCAGTCCACCGGCAACGTCCTCTACCAGCTCGACGGCCAGCCCGCGCTCGCACTCTACAAGCGCTACCTCGGCGAACGCGCCGCCGGCCTGCCCGCCACCGGTCTCTTGTTTCCGCTCAGCCTGCTCCCGAGCCGCGAATCCGAATGCGGTCTCGTGCGCACCATTCTCGCCATCGATGAAACCCAACAGTCGCTCACCTTCGCCGGCGACATCCCCGTCGGGGCCTACGTGCGGCTCATGAAGGCCGGTTGCGACGCCCTCGTCGGCGGCGCCCAGACGGCCGCCACCGAAGCCGGCCAGCCGCCCGCGCCGGGTTTCGCCGTCCTCGTGAGCTGTGTCGGCCGCAAACTCGTCATGGGCCAGCGCGTCGAAGAAGAAGTCGAGACCGTGCTCGCGCAGCTCGGACCGCAGATCACCGCGGCCGGTTTTTATTCTTACGGAGAAATTTGCCCGAGCGGCGTCCAGCACAGCTGCGATCTGCACAACCAGACCATGACGCTCACGGTCTTCACCGAGTCCGCCCCGTCGCCGTGAACGCCCTGCTTGCCCGCCAGATCCGGAAATTTCTTCCGCACGTCGATCCGAACGCGGAGGCGTGGCGCAGCTTTTTTAAGGCGGTCAGCTCCGCCTACACCGAGTTGGAGCAGGACCGCGATTTCCTCGAACACACGCTCGAGGTCACCTCTGACGAACTCACCGAGGCCAACGAAAAACTCCGTCGCGAATCCGAACGCCGACTCGCCTCCGTCAGCCGTTACTACGAGCAGACGCTCGATCTCCAGCAGGGCATGATCCTGTGCCTCGACAAAACGCCGGAAGGGTTTCGCTACACCCTCTGCCGCGGCCAGCTCATGCAACGCCTCGGCTTCGCCTCGCCCAGCGAGATTGAGGGCAAATACGTCCGCGATGCCGCCGGCCCGGCCCAGGCTATCCTCCTCAACGAGGCGTTTCAACGCGCCTGGGACGGCGAGAATGTCTCGCTCAGTTTCGCCACCGTCGACGGCATCGAGCTCTTCACCCTCATGCGTCCGCGCATCGAGCACGGCACCGTGCGCGAGATCGTCGCGGCCTGCATGGAGGTCACCGCCCTCAAAGACGCCGAACGCGAGCTCCGCGCCGCCAAAGAGCGCGCCGAAGCCGCCGACCGCGCCAAGAGCGAATTCCTCTCCGTGATGAGCCACGAAATCCGCACGCCGCTCAATGCCGTGCTCGGCTTCGGCGAGATCCTCCAGGATTCGCCGCTCACTCCCGAACAGCAAAAATGGGTGGCCACCATCTGCACCTCCGGCGAATCGCTCCTCACCCTGATCGAAGACATTCTCGAATTCTCCCAGATTGAGGCCGGGCGCCTCGTGCTCCGCGCCGAGCCTGTGTCGCTGCCATCGTTGCTCGAGGCCGTGTTGCACCTCTTCCGCCCCCGCGCCACCGCGAAGCAGGTCACGCTCACCGCGACACTCGATCCCGCGGTGCCGGCTTACATCAGCATCGATGGGCTCCGGCTTCGCCAGATCCTCGTCAATCTCGTGGGCAACGCCGTGAAATTCACCCCGCGCGGCACGATCGACATCGCCGTCACTCTCGCCGCCGCGGCCACCGCGCCCGGCGAACCGTGCCGACTGCGCTTCGCGGTCACCGATTCGGGCATCGGCATTCCGGCCGAGCGCCACGAACGCCTCTTCAAGGCCTTCAGCCAAGTCGACTCCTCCTCCACGCGCCAATACGGCGGCACCGGCCTCGGCCTCGTGATCAGCCACCGCCTCGCGCATCTCCTCGGAGGCGAGATCGGTGTCGACAGCGAACCCGGCCGCGGCTCGACGTTTTTTTTCACCGTGCGCGCCCCGGTCGTCACGCTCACGCGCGGCACCACCCCCGCGACTTGATCGCTGTAGGCCTGCCCGTGAGGGCCGGGACCTGCGGTCTAACTCCCATGCGCTCTCAAGCTGAGACCCAATGGCCTGGAGGTAGGAGCCTGCTCGCAGGCGATTCAGGACGTGGCCCGTGGTCGTGCGATGAAATCGCCTGCAAGCAGGCTCCTACCCTTCGCCCTAGGTTCGCCCCATCTGGAACGTAAACTTGAACAAAGCCGCGCGCTACCCCGAACCTCCCCCCGCACCGCTATTTCAACTGAGGCTCCACCGGCTGCACGGTCGCACGATGTGCCGCCACAGCCGCCGCGATCCGCGCCAACACGTCGCTCTGTTCGGCCGCGACATTGTATTTCTCCGACGGATCGTGAGGCAGACGAAATAGCAACGGCGGCGTGTGGTCGTCGGCCTTCGGCTGCCCGTAGCCGCTCTGCGTGCGGAAGTGCGCCTTCCACTCGCCCAGCCGGCAGGCAAACAGCTCCGTCCCGCGATAGAAAAAATACGGCCGCTCCGGCAGCGCGCGGCGCTCCGCGAGCAGCGGCATGAGATCGAGGCCGTCTAACGCGACGCCGGCCGGCACCGGTGCGCCCGCGAGGGCAAGCGCCGTCGGATACAGGTCGAGCGAACTCGCCGGCTCGCTTGTTACGCCGGGCTGGAGCCGCCCCGGCATCCACGCGATGCCGGGCACGCGCATGCCGCCTTCCCACGTGCTGCCCTTGCCTTCGCGCAGCGGCCCCGCACTGCCGCCCTGCGCGCCTTCCGTGAGCCATGGCCCGTTGTCGCTCGTGAAAAACACGAAGGTGTTTTCGGCGATCCCCGCGCGACGCAGCGCGGCGAGAATTTCGCCCGTGCTCCAATCGAGTTCCTCGATCACATCGCCATAAATACCGCGGCGGCTCTTGCCCTTGAAGGCCGGCGACGCAAACAGCGGCGTGTGCGGCATCGAGTGCGCGAGGTAGATGAAGAAGGGCTTGTCCTTGCTGGCCGCGATCACGCGCAAGGCTTCCTCGGTGTAGCGTTTCGTCAGCGTCGTTTGGTCCGCCGGACGCTCGACCACCTCGCCGTTGCGCATGAGCGCGACGTTCCACCCGTCCGCCGGCGGCGTCGGGCTGAAGCGGTCTTTGCCCGTGATGCCCTTGCGCGCGTCCATGTCGTTCGAATACGGGAGGCCGAAGGTCGAATCGAAGCCGTGGTCCTGCGGACGCGAACCGGCGTGGATGCCGAGGTGCCACTTCCCGATGTGCGCCGTCGCGTAGCCGCGGGCCTTTAACGCCTCGGGCAACGTCACCTCGGCGGGCGGCAGGCCGCCGGAGGAGTTGGGAAACAGCACGCGGCGATTTCCCGCCATGCCGCTGCGCAGCGGGTAGCGCCCCGTGAGCAACGCCGCGCGGCTCGGCGTGCAGACTTCCGCGCCCGAATAGAAATCGGTGAATCGCACGCCCTCCGCCGCCATCCGGTCGATGTGCGGCGTGCGAATCGTGGGACTGCCGTAGCAGCCGAGGTCACCGTAGCCTTGGTCGTCCGTGAGAATTACGATGATGTTGGGCCGCGCGGTGGGCGCCGCAGCCGACGCACCGGCGGCAACGATAATGAACGCGAAAAACGCAGCGAAAAAGCGGGGGAGCATGGCGGGAGCGGTGGGTTTCATTTTTTGTTTTTCTTTTTGGCCGCGGCGGGCGCGTCCACCGGCGGCGTGAGTCCGTCGGTCGGTTGATTCCAGAGTCGCCACGGGTCGTTTAGACGGCGCATTTCCGCGAGCAGCAAAGTCTCCATCTCGGCGAGTTTCGCCGCGTGACGCGAGTCGCCGGCGAGATTGTGCTGGTGCGCGGCGGGGTTCACGCCAGTCAGCGCCACGACGGCCGGCGTGTGATGTTGTTCAATAAACTCGTGCGGGTTTTCGCGGAGATTGAAGAGCTGCGTTTCGCGAACGGTGCCGCCGAGGACGTCGAACTTCACGAGCTTCCAATCGCCCAGTTTCACACTGCGCATCCCGGGCTTCGTGCCGCCGTTATAGGCGCCGAAGAGCACGTCGCGCACGGCCGGTCGACGGCCCTCGAGCACGGGACGGAAGCTCACGCCTTCGTTGCTCGTGGGCGCGGCGATGCCGGCGAAATCGCACAGCGTGGCGAGCACATCGAGCAGGTAGACATTTCCCTCGGCGCGCGTGCCGGGCTTGATGCCGGGGCCTTTCGCGATGAACGGCACGCGCCAGGTGTGTTGGTAGAGATTTTGTTTTCCCTGCAGGCCGTGGCGGCCGATCGCCATACCGTGGTCGGCGGTGTAGAAGATGTAGGTGTTGTCGAGTTCGCCCATCGCTTCGAGCTTCGCGAGCACCCGCTCGATCTGGATGTCGATCGCCTCGCTGCACGCGAACTGGCGCCCAAGCTCGTTGCGGATCGTGCGCTCGTCGCGGCGCTCCCATACGCCGCTCACGGCGACCTCGTCACGCAGCCCCGGATGACCGTGGGGAAACGGGTGCGCCGGCAGATAGTTTTCCGGCAACGCGGGCTGCTTCGGGTGGGCCGGCGGCGGCTCCGCGGGATCGGTGTGATTCGTGGCGCCGTAGTGCGCGAGGAGCTCCGGCTTGCCGTCGCGTGTGTCGTGCGGATGGGAGAAACCGAAGTAGATCAAAAACGGATCGCGGTCCTTGGTCGCCTCGCGATTTTGCAGATACGCGAGCACCTGCTCGCCGTGCCACGCGCTGCCGGATTCGTCGGTGCCGCCACGCTTGGTGGCGTCCTTGCGCACGGTAAAGAGGCGGTTCGCCGCCTCGTAACTGTTGCCGATTTTGCACGTGCGCATCGTGTCGTAGCCGGCGCGATTGAAGACGGCCGGGATCGTCTGCTGTTCAAGATTCGGCGGGCAATGCGCCGTCGCGCCGGGACCGATCGGCAGGTGCCACAGCGTGCGCCCGCTCATGATCATGTGCCGCGAAGGCGTGCACACACCGCCGATGAACGAGCCCATGTGATAGGCCCCATCGAGCACCATGCCCTGCGCCGCCAGCCGATCGAGCGTCGGCGTGCGTAGCGGGGATTTCGGGTTGTAGACTTTGAGATCAAACGGCGACTGATCGTCGACGAGGATGAAGAGCAAATTGGGCCGGCGGCTTTCCGCGGCCCACGCGGTCGACACGCACAGCACGGCGAGCAGGCACAAACGAAGGAGGGGCATAGGGTGAAAATACGCCGTGCAGGGGAATTTTGCAGGACGCTCGCCGACGCTACGCACGCGCCTCCGCTTGCCAAGGCCGGCGATGCGGGAATGTCGCGGCGTCGGCGTGATCCGGCTTGGCGCACGTCCCGGCAACCTGCTACGGCTCGACACATGAAACCATTCCCCTGGGTGAAAGCGGCGTTGTGGACGATGTGGTGCGGCGCGATCGCCGCGTGGGCCGCCGAGCCGGTGCCCGTTTACTTCGGCACGGGCGGCCCGGGCGCCAAAGGCATCTACCGCGCGACGTTCGACGCCGCCAAAGGCAAACTCACCGCCGCCGAGCTCGTGGCGGAAGTCGGCTCGCCCGGCTTCCTCTCGCTGCATCCGGCCGGCGACAAACTCTACGCCGTCGCGAACTTCACCGGCGGCCCCGGTGCGATCGGTTACAAGATCGGCGCCAAGGGCGAGCTCTCGGTCATCAACTCGTCCCCGATCGGCGACGGTGGCGGCGCGCACATCGCCGTGCACCCGAGCGGAAAATTTCTCCTCACCGCCCAATACGGCGGCGGCTCCACGGCACTCTTCCCGCTCGATGCGGAGGGGCGGCTCGGCTCCGCGCAGTTGGTCAAACACACCGGCGGGTCCGGCGTCGTGAAACCCGTGCAGGAAAAACCGCACGCGCACTGGGCCGGCTTTTCGCCCGACGGCCGCTTCGCCCTCGTGCCCGATCTCGGTCTCGACGCCATCGTGATTTACCGGATCGACATCGCGAAGCCCGCCATCGAACGCCACGGCTTCGCGGCGTCGGTGCCCGGCGGCGGCCCGCGCCACATGCGGTTCTCGCCCGACGGAAAATTCATCTACCTCCTCAACGAGCTCTCGCTCTCTGTCACGACCTTCGCGTGGGACGCCGCGGCGGGCACGGCGCAAAAACTCGCCGACGTCCCGACGCTCAGCGCCGAAGTGAAAGCGAAAGAAGCCATGAACGCCGCCGCAGAAATCCTCGTGCACGCCAGCGGACGCTTCGTCTACGCCTCGAACCGCGGCAACGACACCGTGACTGTCTACCGCGCCGACCCGGCGTCGTCCGCGCTCAACGTGATCCAGGTGCAGCCCGTGCGCGGCGCGTTTCCGCGCAACATCAACCTCTCACCCGACGGCGGCTGGCTCCTCGCCGCAGGCGCCGACTCCAACACCGTCGCCGTCCACAAAGTGAACCCGACCACGGGCGAGCTCACCTATCAGACCAAAGGCGTGATCAACGTCCCCGCGCCGATCTGCATCTTGTTCGTGCCGCGCTGAGAGGCGTCGAAGAAGGGTCTTCTATTTGTCATTCTGAGCGCAGCGTAGAATCCACTGGGAGCTCCGCGACGTTCTTAGCGGTGCGCATGTTCGACTGGATTCTTCGCTGCGCTCAGAATGACAGACCTTTTCACGCCAAGGCGGCGCGACCGGGAAACTGCGCTTCGTAGCCCTACGGTAGCTTCGGACGCAGCGCGGCGCCGCCGGTTTTCTCCACGGGGTAAACGGCGGCGTGCTTTTCGAGGGAAGCGATCAAACTCTGCATCATGCGGCGGAGTTCGGCGGGCTCGGTGGCGGCGAGGTTCTTCTGCTCGAAGGGATCGCGACCGAGGTGAAAGAGCTGGTAGTGGGAATTCTCGGACGCGGCGGTTGGGAAGTAGTGATAGATGACCTTCCACTCGCCGTCGCGGTAGCTCGTCCAGTAGTCGCTGCGGTGCGGCGCATGCGGATAGTGCATCAGAAACGTCTCGGCGCGCTGCGGATCGCGACGCCCCGCAAGCAGCGTGTCGAGGCGCGCGCCGTCGACGACGTGCGTGCGCGGTGAGTTGGCTCCAGCGAGCGCGAGGATCGTGGGAAAAATATCCGTGACGGCGGCCTGCTGGGTTTGGATCGCGCCAACCGGAATCGGTAGACGCTGCTGGTGGACGTTGGCGGCGGCGGGTTTCGCCCATGCGGCGATGAACGGCACGCGCATCCCGCCTTCGTAGTGCGAGCCCTTCTTGCCGCGCAACGGAGCGGCGCAGGCGACCGCGTGCTCGTGACCGAGCGGCGCATCGGAGCCGTTGTCGCCGAGGAAAAAGATCAGCGTATTCTCCGCGATGCCGAGCGCTTCGAGGTGGTCGAGGAGATCGCCGAGGGATTTGTCCATGCCCTCGACGAGCGTGGCAAAGGCCTGCGCATTGGCGGCTTTGCCGGAGTCTTTGTAGTGGTCGGCATAGCGCGGGTCGGACTCGAAGGGCGCGTGCACGGCATAGTGGGCGAAGTTCAGGAAGAACGGCTGCTGCTTTTTCGCGGCATCGGCGACGAGCGCCTTGGCCTCGAGGGTCAGCGCCTCAGTGAGGAAAAGATCCGTGCCGTGGTATTTCTCCAAGTGGGGCACGGCGTGGTTGGCGGCACCGGCCTTGGCCTTGGCTTTGCCGGTTTTCGTGCGGTCAAAATTGTTTTTCGCGTAGTAGCTGCCGGGCGCACCGATCGAGGCGCCGGCAATGTTGCGGTCGAAGCCAAGCTTCAGCGGATCGGAGCCCGGCAGTGCGCGCGGGCCAAAGTGGGCTTTGCCGACGTGCAGAGTGAGGTAACCGGCGGCGCGGAGCAGTCCGGGGAGCGTGACATCGCCGGGCTTGAGGCCGGCCCAATTCCAATCGGGCGGGCCGTTCGGACCGCGGTTATCCTGGTCGGGATTGATCCAGTTCGTGGCGCGGTGGCGAGCGGCGTTCTGACCGGTCATGATCGCAATGCGCGTGGGCGAGCAGACGCTCATCGCGCAGAACTGGTTGAACCGGATGCCGCGCGCCGCGAGCCGCTCCATGTTTGGCGTGCGGTAGTAGTCGTTGAGCGGGTAGCGTTTCGCCTTGCCGGACGCGTCGGTGAGGAACGGCAGCGAAGTGTCCATCACGCCCATGTCGTCGACGAGGAAGACAACGATATTGGGACGCGCAGCCGGCGCGGCGGCTCCGGCGGTGAGGGCGAAGTAGGACGTGAGCAACAGAGCGGAGAGGAATCGCTTCATGGGAGAATCGTGAAAAGTTGAACGGAGGAGCGCGGAGTTTACTGCGGGATCGGATCGCTGCGGCGGACGGTCGTGCCCTCCCAGACGGCTTCGTCGGTTTTGCGGTCGTAGGTGAGCACGCGATTGGCGCTGTTCGGCGCGGGGGCGCGGTCGATCTTCGGTAGCCATTTTTTGTGCTCGGCGATCACGGCGGCGTGCTCGGGTTTGGCGGCGAGGTTGGTCCACTCGTTCGGATCGTTCTGCATGTCGTAGAGCTCCTCGGTGTCGTCGGCGTAGCGGATGTAGCGCCAGCGCTCGCTACGGATGCCGTGGTTGCCCTGATTGTGGCTCGTGATCGCGGGACGGACGCGCTTCGTCGCGCCGTTCTTCAACTGCGGCACGAGACTGAGGCCCTCGAGATCGGAGCGCGGCGGAAGCCCTGCGAGCTCGACCAAGGTCGGGTAAATATCGAGGAGTTCGGCGGGCTGCAGCGTGCGCTGGCCGCCCTTCACGCCGGGGCCGGCGAAGATGAGCGGGACTTTCGTGCCGCGGTCCCAGAGCGTATTTTTTCCGGTAATGCCTTTTTCGCCGAGGTGCCAGCCGTGATCGCCCCAGAGGACGACGATGGTGTTGTCGGCGATGCCGGCTTCATCGAGCGCGGCCAGCAGTCGGCCGACCTGCGCATCCACGAAACTGGTGCACGCGAGGTAGCTGCGGACGAGGTTGCGCCACTGGTTGTTTTCTTTGACCCACTTGAGCCGAGGCTCGGGCAGACTCCAATGGAGATACCACGAGAAACGCGGTGTGTCGGCGCGGTCGCTTTCCAAAATTTTCGGCAGCACGCTGTCGTCGTCGGGGTAGAGATCGAACCACTTCTGGGTCGCGTAGCACGGCACGTGCGGGAAGAAAAATCCGGCGGCGAGGAAGAACGGCTGATCCTTCGGCGCGGACTTGATCTGCTCCACGGTCCAGCTCGCGACTTTGTAGTCACCCTTCTCGGTGTCGTCGTTGTCGAGCGGCCACACGCCCCAGTCTACGAGCGGGTTGTTGCCCATGGGCGTGTCGGAAACGAGTTTCTTCGGTGGCCGTGGGCCGACGCCGCCGTAGGGCGCGGTCACTTGAAACTCGGGACGCACCGGCGCGCCGTCGGCCGCGGCCGCTTTCGCCTTGGCTTTGCCTTTGCCGGCGCCACCACCACCACCGCCGGTTCCACCGTGGTAAATTTTTCCGGTCGCGGCCGTGCGGTAGCCGTTGTTCTCAAAATGCTGCGGGAGTGCGACGCGGTCTTTCCACTCAGGGAGCGTGCGAAACCAAGGCGAGAGCCCGTAGATGCCGGTGGTGGTCGGGCGCAGGCCGAGCAGGAGGCTGGTGCGCGAGGGATTGCAGAGCGGGGCGTTGCAATGGGCGTTGAGAAACGTGGTGCCGCGGGCCGCCAGCTTGTCGAGGTTCGGCGTCTTGGCCATCGGGTGGCCGCCGAGGTGACCGATCCAGTCGTTCTGGTCGTCGATGGCGATGAAGAGCACGTTCGGCTTTTTCGCGGCGGCGGCGGAGAGCGTGGAGGACGACGCGAAGCCGACGCAGACGAGCGCGGCGCAGAGGAGATGGCGGGAATTCATACGGGGATGGGTAACGAAAACGGGAGGTGGTGCGGTGTGATCGAGTGGAATGCGGCGCTGTGCGGCGTCGCTAGCAGGGATAAAAAATACTACGGCGCGGCGGATTTGTTTTTCCGTTTGCCGCCACCGCCACCACCGCCGCCGAGCTCGGTCGCGCGGGTGGGGTCGAACTGCGGATTTGGTGTGGGCAAGCGGGCACCGACGCGGGTGCGCCACGCGACGAGCGCGGTGTGGAGTTCGCGCGCGCGGGCGGGCTCGCGGGTGGCGAGATTGGTTTTCTCGGCGGGATCGGCGGCGAGGTTGTAGAGTTCGAGAACGTTGCCTTCGAAGAATTCGATCAGCTTCCAATCGCCACGGCGGAGCGAGCTGGCGGGCGTGCTGTGGTGGTAGTGCGGCAAGTGCCAGTGGAGCGTATCGCGGGCGAGTGACGCGGCGGGATTGCGCAGATGTGCCGCGAGGCTAACGCCGTCCTGCGGCTGAGTCGTGGGCAACGTAGCCCGGGCAAGTTCGACGAAGGTCGGATAAAGATCGTGGGTAATCGCAGGCGTCGCCGATTCGCGACCGGCGGGAACGGTGCCGGGCCAACGCGCGATCGCCGGGATGCGCACGCCGCCTTCGTAGAGCGTGCCCTTCTCGCCGCGCAGAGGGAGATTCGACGTCACGACGCGGCCGCTCTGCTCGTGCTCGATGCCGCCGTTGTCAGAGAGAAAAACGATGAGCGTATTTTCGGCGAGGCCGGCGGCATCGACCGCGGCGACAATGCGGCCGACGGACGCATCGAGTTCGGCGAGCAGACCGGCGTAGAGCGGGTTGCTCGGGTAACCGGGCTGCGGGCGCTTGGCGGAAAATTTTTTCTCAAGTTCGGGTGTAGTGGAGAGCGGGATATGGACAGCGTAGTGCGAGACTTGGAGCAGGAACGGCTGCGTGCGGTGCGATTCGATGTAGGCGACGGCGCGATCGGTGAGGTATTCGGCGGTGCGTTGCGCGGGACGACCGGCGGCGGCGGGTTGCGTGTGGCCCTGGGTTTCCTGCGCGGTTTGCCAACCTTGTTGCGTGGGACCGAAACCGGCGCCGCCGAGATGCCATTTGCCGAAGTAGCCGGTTTTGTAGCCGACCGCACCGAGACGCTCGGCGAAGGTCTCGACTTCGAGCGGCAATTGCAGCGGCACGACCGGATCGGCGAGGCGCGCGTAGGGCCGCCGGTGGCCGGGGATGTGTTGCGTGATGCCGAAGCGCGCCTGGTCCTGACCGCTCTGGATATTCGTCCGCGTGGGCGAGCAGACGGGGCCGGCGTAGAACTGCGTGAAGCGCAGGCCCTGCTTCGCGAGGCGGTCGAGGTGCGGCGTCTCGTTGAAGGTGTTGCCGTAGCAACCGAGGTCGGCCCACCCGAGATCGTCGGCGAGGATAAGGATGATATTCGGCGGAGCGGATTTCGAATCCGCCGAGAATGCGCGCGGTGCCGACGCCGCGCAGGCGAGGGCGAACACGAGCGCGAGGAAAGGGAGACGCCGTTTCATAGTGGGGTCACTTTGGCCGGTGGGCTTCGAAGGTGCGCTGGTGGTGGCGCATGATCACGTCGCCTTTCTTGTCGTAGCTGCCGGTCGCGGTGTGGGCCACGTCGGGGATCGCGAGAAACTCGTGGGCGACGCCGAGTGTTTTGAGATAGGCGGAGAACTGGAGATTGAACTCGTAGTTAAAACATTTCGTGCCGTCCCAAATGAGGATGCTCAGCGGCGGCCGATCGGCGCGGGCGGCGAACTGCTTAGCGATGTCCCAGGTGTTGTAGCCGACGGGCAGAAACCGCAGCGACGGCGACTCGTAGCCGTCGTTTTCCTGAATGTGTTTTTCGGGGCCGTAGCCCGAACCGCCGGGGGCGACGGAGATGAAGAGCTCGGGGTGCTTGAACATGATGCGCGTGGTGCCGCGGCCGCCTTGCGAATAGCCTTCGAGCGCCCGGCCAGTGCGCGTGCCCCACGTGCGGTAAGTCGCGTCGATGTGCGGAATCAACTCGCGCACGAAAACGGTTTCACCGAGGCCGTGCTTCATCGCCGGCATGTCATACCAACTCACCGGTCCGCCGTTGGGGAACACGTAGATGGTCGGCTTGATGGTGCCGGCGGCGATGGCGCGGTCGACGTAATCGGCGAGCCGCACGCTCTTCGACTCGCCGCCCGGTCGCCCGCCGTGGAGATGATAAACGACAGGATAGCGCTCCCGGCCCGCCTCGTAGCCGGGCGGCAGGTAAATGTAGTAGCCGACGTCGACGCCCATCGAGGGACTCTTGAAAACGGCGTGCCGCACGGTCGCCGGCAACGCCTTGCGGGTGAGGTCGTTTTTCGAGAGCGGCGCCACCCAGAAAAACGGCGCCTCTTGCTTGGCGGCTTTCCGATTCTTGGACGCAGCGTTGGCGGCAGACGACGGCGTCGTCTGCGCGAACGCCCGATCGACCACGCCCACACTAAGGGCGCCCAGTGCGACGAGTGACGACGCGCGCAAACGCGCAAACCTGCGCAACGGAAGGAGGCGGAGACGCATGATGGATTCGGGTTTAGGGCGAAGCTGCGCGAAAGCTCAGGAGCGGCTGCGGCCGGCGGCGATGATCGCGGCGAGGCGGGTTTTCAGTTTCTCGGCAACGTCGGCGTGCTGCGCGATCACATTGTTTTTTTCGCCGGGGTCCTTGCTCAAGTCGAAGAGCTGGAACTGCGGTTGGGTCGTGCGCTGGAGCGGCTGTTCGACAATTTCGTTGTTGGAAGCCCGGGTGTCGCAGCGGACGAGTTTCCAATTTCCGTCGCGGAAACCGTAGTTGCCGGTGCCGCCGTTGTCTTGGGACACGACGTGGTCGCGGCCCTTGGCGCCGGGGCGGCCGAGGAGCGCGCCGGATACGTCGAAGCTGTCGACACACGCGTCGGCCGGGAGTTTGACGCCGGTGAGCGCGGCGAGGCTGGCGGCGAGGTCGATGGTGGTGACCATCTGGTCGGAAACGCCGGGGGTGATGCGGCCTTTCCAACGGGTGATGAACGGCGTGCGCGTGCCGCCTTCGAAGACCGTGTATTTTCCGCCACGATACGGGCCGCCGGCACGGTGGTCGCCGCGTTTCTCCAGAGCGCCGTCCTTGTAACCGTCGTCCATCACCGGGCCGTTGTCGGAACAGAGGACCACCAAGGTTTTTTCCGCGAGGCCGAGGCGGTCGAGGGTCTTCATGAGTTCGCCGACGGACCAATCGAACTCGGCGATGGAGTCGCCGCGGAAGCCGAGGCCGGTCTTGCCCTGAAAACGCTCGTGGGGCATGCGCGGGACGTGGATGTCGTGCGAAGCGAAGAAGAGGAAGAAGGGCTGGGCGCGATTGGCCTCCAGCCACGTGTTGGACTTCTCGATCCATTTGTCGCCGAGATCTTCGTCGCGGAAGCGTGCGGCCTGACCGCCGGTGTAAAAGCCGATGCGTGAAATGCCATTGTGGATCGTGGCGTTGTGCCCGTGGGACCAATCCATCTTGAGCGTGGCGCGGTGCGAGATGCCCGTTGGGTGATCACCGGCTGGGGCTTTGTCGCTAACCCAGAGCGGATCTTTCGGGTCGAGGTTCAGCACGCGGTCGTTTTCGACGTAAACCTGCGGGACGCGGTCGTTGGTGGTGGGGAGGAGGAAATTGTAATCGAAGCCGATCTCGCGGGGGCCGGGGGCGATCACGCCGTTCCAATCGGGGCCCTTGCCTTCGGCGCCGAGGCCGAGGTGCCATTTGCCGATAACGGCGGTTTTGTAGCCGGCGGCTTTGGCCACGTCGGCGATCGTGAACGCATCGGGCGGCACGACGAGGTGGCCGTTGGGCGGCGCGATGCCGGTGCCCTTGCGGCGGAAGGCGTAGCTGCCGGTGAGAAACGAGTAGCGCGTGGGCGTGCAGGTGGAAGCGGAGCAATAGCCGCTCGTGAAGCGGAGACCTTCGGCGGCGAGCCGGTCGATGTTCGGCGTCTTGATTGCGGTGGCGCCATTGCATGAAATATCACCGTAGCCGAGATCGTCGGCCATGATAACGATGACGTTGGGCTTCTCGGCGGCGAGGGCAACAGTGGCGGCCACAGCGACGGCGGCGAGGAGAGCAGATAGACGGTGAAGCATAGTGAAAAAATGAGAGGTGAAAGGGAGGCGTTACTTGGCAACGGGGAAAGCTTTCTTGGCAGCGCCTTTCTTGGCGGCGGGAGATTTTTTGGCGCCGCGTTGATCCAAAGAGAGCAGGGCGCCGCCGCGGGCATTCATCTCGGAATCGCAGAGCGCGCGCAGGCGGCGGAGCGTGGCGGCCTCGGCGGGATCGGTGGCGAGATTGACGAGTTCGTCGGGGTCGCGCTGGAGGTCGTGCAGGAATTCGTAGGCCGGCTGTTGATCGAAATAGCGCGCGTAGACGTAGCGCTGGTCGCGCACGCCTTCCCAGGTGAGCGTAGGTGCGAGGTCGAGGTGCTCGCAGAAGAAGTGGCGGCGCCAGTCGGCGGGAGCGTGGCCCTGAACGAGCGGCGTGAGGCTGCGGCCTTCGTAGGCGGCCGGTTTTTTCACGCCGGCCCAATCGAGAAACGTGGCGGGCAAATCGACGTTGAGCGCCATCTGATCGAGCACGCGGCCGCGCTGCGCCTTCGGCAGACGCGGGTCGTAAATCACGAGCGGCACGCGGAGCGACTCATCGTAGTGCGACCATTTGCCCTGAAAGCCGCGATCGCCGAGGTAGTAGCCGTTGTCGGCGCTGTAGACGATGATGGTGTTGTCGGCGAGGCCGGCGCGCTCGAGGGCGGCGACGACGCGCGCGATGGCGCGGTCGATGCCGCTGATCATGCGGAGGTAGGCGCGGACGTTGGTCTGATATTTTTCCGGCGTATCGTAGCTCCAAAAGAAACGCTCGCGGTTGATCGACTGTTTGAGGAAGTCGGGGTGGCGCTCGTAAATCGCGGGATCGCCGAGCCGCGGTGGCGGGATCACGCGGTCTTCGTAAAGGCCGTCGACGGATTGCGGCCACGGGTAGTGGCCGATGCCGGGGCGGCGGTCGCGGTCTTCGGCGTGGGCGGCGTTGAACCAAAGATTGAGGGCAAACGGCCGGTCCTTCGGCTGTGTCTGGAGAAACTCGATACCGCGATCGGCCACGAGATCGGTTTCGTGGCGCGAAGTGCCGTCGGGCTGCGGTTTGAAATACGGATTGCGGCCGATGGCCTCGTAGCGGTCGAACTGGGCGGACGGATCGAATCCGGGCGGGGCCGTCAGGTGCCATTTGCCGAAATGGCCGGTGCGGTAACCGGCGGCGCGGAGCTGCACGGGGAAGATCGTGCTGAGGGCGAGCGGAGTCACGCGAGGGATGGCATCGCGCTGGGCGTGCGAGCGCGCCCACTGGCCCGTGAGGACGACGGCGCGGCTCACCCAGCAAACGGAGGTGGTGACGAAGGCGTTGCGGAAACGCACGCCCTCGCGGGCGAGGTGATCGATCGTGGGCGTCTGAACAATCGGATGACCGGCGACGCCGAGCGTGTCGTAGCGCTGATCGTCGGCGAAAAAGAAGACGATGTTCGGACGGCGCACCTCGGCGGCGGCGCCCACCGAAACGGCCAAGCAGCCGAAGAGAAACAAGAGCGCGGATTTCACGGATCGGCGGACGGCGACGGCCGGCTCACTCGGGCCACGTGGTCTGCGCCGTGCGGCCTTCGGGTTGCCACCACGCGGCGAGCTTGGCGGCGAGTTGGGCGACGACGGCGGGATTGGCGGCGGCGAGATTCTTGTTCTCGTGGGGATCGGCGAGCAGATCGAAGAGCTGCGGGCGCTTTTCGTCGCGGGGATTCGACGATGCGTAACGCGCGCTCACGGCGCCGTCGTAGGTGAGGAGCAGTTTCCATTTTCCCTGGATCACCCAGCGGTAAACGAGGCTGTCGGCGGGTCGGTCGATGTTGGCGACGTCGTGGGCGAAGGTTTCGCCGAAGGCGATATCGCGCGGCGTAGGTTGGCCGGATTTCAGGACCGGCAGGAGATTGAAGCCGGGAAGATTTTTCGGCGCGGCGATCCCGGCGGCGGCGAGGGCGGTAGGCACAATGTCCACGCTGGAGCAGAGCTGCTCGCCGCGGAGGCCGGGCCGAATCGTGCCGGGCCAACTGAAGAGCGTGGGCTGGCGGATGCCGCCCTCGTTGGCGGATTGTTTCGAGCGCGGGGCGAAACCGGGGGCATTTTCCTGCTGAATCCAGCCATTGTCACCGACGTAGACGACGAGGGTGTTTGACGTGAGGCCCTTGGCGTCGAGTCGGTCGAGCAATTGGCCGCAGGTCTGGTCGAACCACTCGACCATCGCGTAGTAGCGCGCGACGTGATCAGAGGCGATGCCCTTGGCTTTGTATTTTTGGAAGAGATGATCGGGCGGCGTATGCGGCGTGTGCGGCAGGAACGGCGCATACCAAAGGAAGAACGGTTTCTTCTCGGCGGTGGCGTGATCGATGAAATCGAAAACCGGCGCGAGGCCTTCGCGACCGATCTTGAGGCCATCGTCGCCGTGGCGGCCGCCGGGCTGCGGGAAACCGCGCGTCATGCCGTGGGTGAAACCGCCACGCTGATACGAGCCTTCCCACCATTTGCCGGATTGGTGGCTAAGGTAACCTTGCTGGCCGAGGAGCTTCGCGATGGTCGGTTGGCGGTCGATGCGGGAGATGAGTTTCTCACGGAGCGCGGCATAAGCGGCGGGATCGCCGGCGGGGCGGGCGGCTTTGCCTTTGGCTTTGGCTTTCGCGTTAGGCGCATCTTTGGCGGCGGAGGGAGCAAGCATCTCGGGCAGGAGCGCCGGATCGTTGCCGCTGATCTTGTGCTGGTGGGAATACAGACCGGTCGCAAACGTCGCGAGCGCCGGGCGGCAAAGCGCCGTGGGCACGTAGCCGCGCGAGAACGTCGCGCTACGGGCGGCGAGTTTGTCGAGGTGGGGCGTCTCGATTTGTTTGTGGCCCATGAAACCGTAATCGGTCCACGCGTGGTCGTCGGAGATGATAAAAACGATATTCGGCGGCGTCGGCGCGGCGGCGAAAGCGGCTGCGCTGCAGACGAGCCCGAGGAGGAACGCTAAGGGGTATTTCATCGGAAAGGAGAGGGACGACGGAGACGCGGGGTGCGGCGGAAAATTACCGGCGCAGGGTGAGATTGATGCGACGCACGTCCATCACGGACGCACCGGGGATCTGCAACGCGCGCAGCGTGAGCGGGCCGCGACCGGCCTCGAGTTGCATCGTGCCGAGGGCTAGCGGGCGGAAATCTTTCATCTGCGATTCGGCGGGCGGGCGCGGCAACGTGTCTTGGTTGGTGTAGAGCGGCGGGTCCCAGCCGGGGGCCACCTTGCCGGCGAGTTTCGCGTTTTTGAAACTGAGTTCGATGGTCGAGCCGGCGTCGGGCACGGGACAGGTGTAGTCGATGGTAACGTCGTAGGTGCCGGCGGTGTGCACCTCGATGTCCCACGTGAGGCGGTCTTCGGGGGACTTCCAGTTGACGAAATAGGAGGAGTTGGGGGCGTTGCTGCTGCGCTTCACGGCGCCGTGCGGCACGCCGTCGCGGGCAGGCAGGGGAGTCCATGGAAACTCAGTGTAGCCGACGGAAAAGGCGCGGTCGTCGGGGATGACGTAGTTTTCCGCTTTGCCCTTGTTTTTCCCCTTGGTGCGCACGGCGCCGTCGGCGCTCGCGGCTGCGGCGGCGGCACCGAGCACGTCTTTGCGCCACGCCGCGACGGCAGCGGAGAGTTGGGCGGCGACGGCGGGTTGCTCGGTGGCGACGTCTTTCGTCTGGCCTGGATCGGCGACCATGTCGAAGAGCGCGCCGCGGCTGTCGAGGCGGTGCCGCTGCGAGCGGGCGCTCACCTGGCCGTTTTGGTGGTTGAAGATAATGCGCTCGGGCTGCGACGGCGCGGTGCCGAGGAGCAAAGGCGAGAGATCGACGCCGTCGAGCGGCTTGGTGCCGACACGCGGCACGCCGGCGAGCGCGGTGAGCGTGGGGAGGAGGTCGATCGCACCGGCGATGTCCCGGACCATGGCGCCGGGCTTGATCTTGCCTGGCCAGCGAACGAGGAGCGGCGAGCGCACGCCGCCTTCGTCGACCGAGCCTTTGCGGCCCTTCATGCCGCCGGTCCAACGAAAGCTGTTGGGGCCGTTGTCGGAAAAATAGATCACAATGGTATCGTCGCGCAGGCCGAGGGCTTCGAGTTTGCGGAGGACGCGGCCGACGTTGGCGTCCTGGTTCTCGAGCATCGCGAGAGCGCAGCGCGTGTGGTTCGCATCCTCTTGTGCGGGATCGGTCGCGAACTGCACGAGCGGGGCGTCTTTGAAGTTCTGCCAGTTTTTCTCCGGCGCGGCCCACGGCGAGTGCGGCGTGGAGAACGGGATGTAGCAGAGAAACGGATTCGCCCGATTGCGCTCGATGAAGGCGAGGGATTTGTCGGTGCAGAGATCGACGATGTAGCCGCGCTCGCGGACCATCTTGCCGTTGTGCTCGAGCGGCGGATCGAAGTATTCGCCCCAGTGGCCGGAGGTGTGGCCGTAGTATTCGTCGAAGCCGCGGGCCATCGGGTGATAGGGCCACTGGCTGCCGTTGTGCCATTTGCCGAAAGCGCCGGTGGCGTAACCGCGTGCCTTGAAGGCGTCGGCGATCGTGCGCTCGTCGGGGTTGAGCCGCTCGAGTCCGGTGGAAACGCCGCGCACGCCGCCGCGCGGGTGGTAGCGCCCGGTGAGAAATTCCGCACGGGTCGGCGCGCAGACGGCGCACACGTAGAAACGGTCAAACTGCGCGCCGTCGCGGCCGATCGAGTCGATGTTGGGCGTGCGCGCGAGGCGGTTGCCGTTGATGCCGTAGTCGCCCCAGCCGGCATCGTCGGCGAGGAAGACAACGATGTTGGGCGGACGGGGTGTCGCGGCGGTAAGGAGGGCGAACGGAGCGAGGAGGAACGCGGCGAGCAGGCGGAGGAGGCGGAGGTGCATAGCGGGAAAGAGGGGAACGGGGGTTATTTTTTCTTCTTGGGATTTTGCGCGGCTTCGGCGGAGCCCGGGCGGGGAGACGCGCGGCCGTTGGGCTTGGTCGCGTCGTAGGCGGAATTTACCACGGGAAATTTTGCGCCCACGGTGCGTTGCCACGCGGCGAGCTCGGCGCGGAGGGCGGCGACGCGGGCGGGCTCGCGAGCGCCGAGGTCGTGCGCCTCGGCGAGATCGGTGACGACGTTGAAGAGTTCGACGCGGTCGCCTTCGAACCAATGGATGAGTTTCCACGGTCCGCGACGCACGGCCGCCGCCGGGGCGCCGCCCTGATTGCCGTAGTGCGGATAGTGCCAGAAGATCGCGCGATCAGGTGCGGCTTGTCCGCGCAACACGGGCACGAGGCTGATGCCGTCGAGAGTCTGGCCGGGCGCAGGCTTGGCGCGGGCGGCTTCGAGGAGAGTAGGGAAGAAATCGGGACTGCTCACCGGAGCACCGAGGACGGAGCCCGGTGCGGCGACGCCGGGCCAGCGGATGAGGAGCGGTTCGCGGATGCCGCCTTCATACATCCAGCCCTTGCCGCCGCGCAGCGGGAGATTGGACGTGGGCCAGCCTTCGCTCGTGGAGAGACCGCCGTTGTCGCTCGTGAAAATCACGATGGTGTTTTCGCGGAGGCCGAGGGCGTCGAGTTGGGCGAGGACTTTACCAACGGCGAGGTCCATGGCTTCAACCATGCTGGCGTAGACCGCGTGGTCCTGTGTGAGGCGGACATCGCGCGGCTCTTCGCGACCCCATTTGTCGGTGAGGCGGAGACGGGCGCGCTTCTCCTCGTATTTTTTCTGGAGATCAGGCCGCGCCATGAGCGGCGTGTGGACGGAGTAAAACGGGAAGTAGGCGAAAAACGGGCGGTCTTTGTTCGCCGCGATGAACTTCGCGGCCTCGGTGGCGAGACGGTCGGGCAAATGCTCGCCGTCGGGACCGTCAGTGAGGCGCGGGTTGCCGTAGGGGGAAAAGTAGCGTTTGCCGCCGTAAGGGCCGCCCTTGTCGATGCCGCCGAAGTTGTGATCGAAGCCTTGGTTCTCGGGCCACCAACCCTCGGGGCCGAGGTGCCATTTGCCGGCGAAGAACGTGGCGTAGCCGGCGGCTTTCAGGGATTTCGCGAGTGTGGGCGAATCGAGGGAGAGGCGGTCCGTGTAAGTGGCGGGGAGGAGCTTCGTGTTGCGTTTCCAATCCTCGGGTTTGGCGGGGGCGCCGATGTAGTCGGTGATGCCGGTGCGCTGCGGCCACTGGCCGGAAATGATGCTCGCGCGCGTGGGCGAGCAGACGTGGCACGCAGCATAGGCATCGGTGAACTTCGCGCCTTCGCGGGCGAGGCGGTCGAGATGCGGCGTCTCGTAAAAAGTGCTGCCGTAGGCGCCGAGATCTTGGCGGCCGAGATCGTCGGCGAGGAAGAAGACGATGTTAGGCGGACGCTGCGTGGCGGAAGTGGCGGCAGGTGCGGCGGCAAATATCGCGCTGCAAGGGAGGAGCGCGCCGCAGACTTGGAGGATTAGGAGGACGAGGCGGAAACGGCTGCGGAAGGACGTAGAGTTCATTGTTTGGACTTCCCCTTTTTCCCGGCCTTAGTGGCGCCGGTGTCGGTGGTGGGGCCGGACATCGGCGGGGTTTCGTAGAACTTGCCGTTTTCGATGAGGCGCGGGTCGCCGGTGCGTTGAAGTTCGCCCATGAGGCGCGTCTCGAGTTTCGCGCGGGTGGCGGCGTAGCGCGGATCGGCGGCGACGTTGGTGGTCTGCTGGGGGTCGGACTTCAGGTCGTAGAGTTCTTCGCGGGGGCGTTTGGCGTAGGCCCAGTCGAAGTGGCGTTTCCACTGCGGATCGTTGCGCATGGTGACGAGCCACGCCTTGGTCGGGCCGGCATCGTCGTCGGGGAAGGTGGTGCGCGTTTCCTCGGTGAGCTCTTCGACGGTAGGCGGGTTGGGGCCGTCGAGGCGGTAGGGATCGCCGAGCGGCCAGCGGTCGGGGCGGAAATTGATGATGTAGAGAAAATCGTGGGTGCGGATCGCGCGCTGCGGATATGGGAGGTAGTCAGCGCGGGCGTTTTCGACGTGGCGCTCGCGGCCGATGTAGACGGCGTCGCGGGCGGCTTCGACTTGGCCGGATTTGGACGAGCGCAGGAGGTTGACGAGACTGCGGCCAGTCATGACGGCGGGCGGGGTGAGGCCGCCGACTTCGAGAAACGTCGGCGCGAGATCGGGCAACGTGACGAGGTCGTCGACGACGCGACCGCCGGTCACGCCGGGGCCGCGGATCGCGAGCGAGACGCCGGCGCCGAAGTCGTAGAGGTTGCACTTGCCGTGAGGGAAGCCGGGCGCGCCGTGATCGCCGCTGACGACGATGAGCGTGTTGTCGAGTTCGCCGATTTCGGTGAGGCGCGCGAGCATCACGCCGAGGGCGGCGTCGAGGGCCTGCGCTTCGCCGAGGTAGTCGGCGAAATCTTCGCGCACCTCGGGCACGTCGGGGAGGAAGGCCGGCATTTTGCCTTTCAACGTGTCGGGGTTGATGCCCCAGAGTTTCTGGCCGGAGCCTTTCTGCCATTTGCGGTGCGTGTTAGTCGGGCCGAACCAGTAGCAGAAGGGCTGGCCGGGCTTTCGGTCGGCGAGGAAGGCGTTCAGGTTACCGCGCACCTCGGCGTAGACCGCATTTTTCGCCGCCTCGAGCGGCTGACCTTGGGCCACCATGGCGGTGACGTGGGTGGAAAATTTATTAAACCGATTGCCCGCTTTCTCGTAGGCGTATTTCCCAGCGCCGTAGGGCGCGTCGTTGGGCGTGCCGGGGCCCCATACTTTGTAAGTTTCGCCGAGATGATAACCGGCGTCGCGGAGCAGGAGCGCGTAGGACGGATTGGAATAATCCCACACTGCCCCGCGCAAAATCGAGCCGCGGCCGGTGCGCCAAAAATGTTGGCCAGAGAGCAAGGCGCTGCGGCACGGCGTGCAGCTCGGGGCGGAGACGAAGGCTTTGCGGAACAAGACGCCCTCGCGCGCGACGCGGTCGAAATTGGGCGTCTGCACGGCGTCGCTGAGCGTGCCGGGGCCGTCGAGCTTTGCATACGCGCTGGCGTAGCGGCCCCAGTCATCGGCGAAGACAAAGAGGATGTTGGGACGGTTCTCGGCGGCGGTGGCGGTGGAGGCAAAGAGGCCGAAGAAAGTGAGGAGAGAGAGGAAACGATTCATGGGAGGGGCGAGGTTCCGGGAAAGACCGCGATGAGCGCGGCGCTCACTTGGAGTTACGTTTGCGCGCCAGGGGAAATTCCGGCGAGTCGGTGCGGGCGGTGGTGAGGAGTTTTTCGAGCGCGGCGGCGACGGTGGGCTGGGTGGCGGCGAGGTTCTTCGTTTCGCCGAGATCGGTCGCGAGGTTGTAGAGCTCGACCGGGCGATCGGGTGCGGCGCGATAGACTTTCCAATCGCCGCGGCGCACGGCCTGTTGCGGAGCGGCTTCCCAATAAAAATGGTCGCGGAGGGTTTGGGCGGAAGCGGGGCGGCCGAGGAGAGTCGGCACGATGGACACGCCGTCGAGGCCAGCGGGAGTTTTCGCGCCGGCGAGGGCGGCGAAGGTCGGAAACATGTCGGCGAAATCGCACACGAGCGTCGACTCGGCGCCGCGCGCGATGCGCCCGGGCCAGCGCGCGATGAACGGCACGCGGATGCCGCCTTCGTAGAGCGTGAACTTCAGGTCGCGGAGCGGGCCGTTGCTATCGAAGAACTCGGGGTCCTGGCCGCCGGCGGTGATGGGACCATTGTCGCTGGTGAAAATGACGAGCGTGTTTTCGGAGAGCTTCAGCTCGTCGAGCAGATCGAGGATGCGACCGATGTCGCGGTCGAGGCGCGTGATCATCGCGGCACGAGCGGCGCGCGGCTCTTTTTGCGCGGCGTAAGTCTTGGCGCCGGGAAAGGGTTTCGGCTCGGGCCATTTACCGCGATACTCGGCGAGCGAGTCGGCGGGGACAGCGACCTCGGCGTGCGGCAGAGTGAAAGCACCGAAGAAGAAGAACGGACGATCGTGATGGCGGCGGATGAAGTCGAGGGCGGCAGCGGCGAACAAGTCCTGCGAGAACACGGCGCGTTGACCGTTTTTGTTTTCGGGAATCTCGAGGCGACGGCCGTTTTTCCAGAGGTAGTCCGGGTAGTGAGTGTGCGCGTGGGTCTGGTCGATGTAGCCGAGGAATTCGTCGAGCCCCAGCGCGGTGGTCGAGCCGGTGGTGCCTTCGTCGCCGAGGCCCCATTTGCCGGCGGCCCCGGTGGCGTAGCCGGCTTGCTTCAGAGCTTGGGTGAAGGTGCGGTCGGCGGCGGGGAGCGGGAGTTTGCTGTTGGCGCGGATGGAGGCGTGGCCGCCGTGTTTGCCGGTGAAGAGGACGGTGCGGGAAGGCTGGCACGACGGGGCGCCGGCGTAGTGTTGGGTAAAACGCATGCCCTCTTGCGCCATGCGATCGAGACGCGGCGTGCGGATGAGTTTCTGGCCGTAACTGCCGAGGTCGCCATAGCCGAGATCATCGGCGAGGAGATAGACGATGTTGGGCGGCCGAGTTTGGGAAAACGCCGCAGAGCCAAAGACCAGCGCACAGCCGAGGACGAGGAGCAGGCGGGGAAACGTCATGGGGTGAGCGCGAACGATGGAGTTGTCGCGGGGAGCTTGCCAATCTTCTTTGCCGTCGCGGCGCGTTTTCGACGGCGCGCGGTTGCCTCCGGGGAATCTTCGTCTTCGCATCGACGCGACGTCAGGCCCGTCGCGCCGCGCTCCCCTGCCCTACCCCAAAAAACCTCCGAGTGTTTTAGCGTTACCATGAAGTCTGCACAACTGCCCATCGTCCCCCTCGCGTGTTGGTTTCGGCTCGCGTTGGCCTTCATCGCGACGACGCAGATGGCGCGCGCGGCGCGGCCGGCGGACGAAGCGCAGATTATTTCCACCCGAATCCAAACCGATTCCGGACCAACCTGGGAGCGCCACACGATCGACCGAACTTCCCAAGGCGCTGACGGCGTAAAGCTCGGCGATCTCAACGGCGATGGCCGGCCGGATATCGTGACCGGCTGGGAGGAAGGCGGTGAGGTGCGCGTGTATTTCAACCCGGGGCCGGCAAAGGCCCGCGAGGCGTGGCCGCGCGTGACGGTCGGCAGCGCAAAGGACGTGGAAGAGGCGATTTTCGCGGACCTCGATGGCGACGGGCGGCTCGAAGTCGTCAGCGCCACCGAGGGCAAGACGCGCACCGTGTATTGGCACCGTTTCACCGGATCGCCGGACAAACTTCAGGACGCGAGCACGTGGAGCACGCGGGCGTTTCCGGCGACAGCCAATCTGCAAATGTGGATGCAGGCGGCGGCACTCGATCTCGACGGACAACACGGACCGGACCTGCTGCTCGGGGCCAAAGGTAACCAGGCGACGATCGGTTGGCTGCAGGCTCCGGCGGAGGCGGGAAATCTCGCGGCGTGGCAGTATCACAAAGTTCGCGACGCGGGCTGGATCATGTCACTCGTGCCGCAGGACATGGACGGCGACGGAGACGCCGACGTCGTTTTCAGCGACCGCCGGGGGCCGCGCACCGGAGTGTTTTGGTTGGAGAACCCCGGCGCAGCCGCCAACCGCACGCACGCCGCCTGGCGGGAGCACGCGATCGGTGCCGCGGGGCGCGAAGTGATGTTTGCGGACGTCGGCGACATCGACGGCGACGGGTTGATCGACGTAGCGGTAGCGGTGAAGCCGGCAGACGTTTTTCTATGTCTGCGGCAGCGCGATGGCACGTGGCGAGAGCGCGTGCTCTCGCTCGACCGGGAAAATTTGGGCGATGCGAAGGCCGTTAAAATCGCGGACGTGAACGGGGACGGGCGGGCGGATCTGTTGTTCACGTGCGAGAACGCCACGGGTGCGCGCACGGGAGTCGTGTGGCTCGAACAGCAGCGTGACGGTCCCTGGCTCCAGCGTCCGCTCGGCGGCCCTGCCGGAGTGAAATTCGACCTCATGCAAGTGCTCGACCTCGATGGTGACGGCGACCTCGACGTCATCACCTGCGAAGAGCGCGATCAGCTCGGCGTGGTGTGGTATGAGAACCCAACCCGCCGGCGGTCGTAGTCGCGCGGCGAGCGGACTCACTCCAGATTACTCTCAAGATGAGCACAATAAAGGTCGGAGGTAGGAGCCTGCTTGCAGGCGATTCAGGACGTGAAAATCGCCTGCAAGCAGGCTCCTACCTCCAAGCCGGTTAAGCTCAGCATTAAATGCGAACTAGACTCAACGCCGGGCGCCCGCGGCGAGGAGCAAGAGCCAATCTCGGCCTGGGCCGTTTGACGGCGGCGTGAACTCGCGGACGGGCGATCCCGGGCCGCGCGGAATTTCCTGCGCGAAGAAACGCAACGTCGCGGTTTCCACTCCGTCCACGTGCCAGTGTCCGGTGCGCGGATTGAACCACGCGGCGACCGCCGATCCCGGCGCGAGCGCGGCACAACGCACGCGGACCGGCCGGCCGTTCGCCGAATAAAATAACGCCACTTCACCGCCCGCGCTCCGGGCTGCGCTGATGCGATCCGAGCGCGTGCGTTCCGCTTTGCCGGCATCGCCGTCGACCAAGGTTTGGTCGGGCACGCGGGAGCCGGCTAATGCGGCGAGCGTTTCCATGAGCTGCGCGAGGTGCGTCATGCTGCGGGCGCCGGGCGTGTCGAGGTGTTGCGTCCAATCGACACCGTCGGTGCCGAAGCCGAAGACGCGCTCGTGGCCGTAGGTGTGGCCGAAGGCGCCGGCGACCACGGTTTGATAAGCCTGTTGCCGCACCTGCCACTCGCCCCAATCGGTCGCCTTAAAATTGCCGCGGTAGTAGCCCTCGTAGCGGCCCTCGAAGAGCCACGTCGGTTTCACGGGCGTGCGCGCCCAATCCTCGGCGAGTCGCACGATCTGGCGGTCGGGCCACTCCTGGATGCTGTTGAACGAGAGCCAGGGCTCATCGTGGAAAAACGCGCCAGACTGCGGAGCACCTTTGCGCGGATGATAGCTAACCAGTTTTCCCGGCGCACCCTCGGCCAGGCCGGCCGCCATTGCGCGAAATACGGGTCGGTAGTCGACCGCGCCTTCGACGGCAGCACGGTCACCGCCCAACATCCAGAGCACATGCGGCTCGTCGCGATAGCGGGTCGCCACCCAGCGGCCGTAACTGCGGGCATTGGCCGCATCGAAGATGACGCCGTCACGGCTTTTTCCATCGTAGGAGCCGACGACGCCCGAGCCCCACGTCGGCAAGATGATCGCATACAGCCCGAGTTGACGCGTGAGGCGCACGAGAAAATCGACATGGTCCCAGTAGTCGTAGGCGACGGGATCGGCGGGATCGCTGCCCGGAGTGGTGAGCGGCTGGGTCGGATCGGGCGTCGAGCCGTGGCGGGCGAACGGTTCGTGGCCGTAGACGTTGGCAAGGCCCGGCGTGATCTCGTTCTTGCCGGGGACGAATAGCACGAACGTCACCGCGTTGAAGCGCTGGGCTCGCCGCTGGCGGAGATACGCTTCGGCTTGCGCGCGGTTCAGGCGCTGCGCCAGACCCCACGCCGTATCCGCCAATAAAAACACTGGATTTCCGGCTTCGTCGGCGAGCGAGCGGCCGTCGGCGCTCGGGCGCAGCGCGGACAACGGCACGAGTCGGGTTTCCGCCGGCGCAGCGCCGCCGAGCGCAGGCGCGGCCATGGCGGCCAGCAGACCGAGGCAACGCGCGAGTTTTCCCATGGGATCTCCGACTACTTCGTGCCGGCTTTCTTGCCCGCTTTAGCCTTGGTCGGTGAGTGCGCCGCGAGATGGGCGGGGCGGGCTTTCGCGTAGTCGTCGAGCACAGCCTGAAGTTTCTTCGCCTCGGCGGCGGCGGCGCCGGAGAGCGACGCGAGCGGGAGCGGTTTTTGTTCAAACCGGTCGGCGACGAGGTCGTAGAATTTTCCGTCGCGGTGAAGTTTGTGGGTCACACTCTGGGCGTATTCGTGCGTGGCGGTCGGTCCGCCGTTGCGCGCATACCAGACGTAGAACGAGTCGCGCGGCTGGCCGCGTTGGCCGAGGAGCTGCGGGAGAAAACTGCGTCCGTCGATGCGCAGCGCGGCGGGGACGGACGTGCCGACGGCTTCACACATTGTCGGGAGAAAATCCACGCTGGAGATGAGGTCGGCGTTGACGCGGCCGGCGGGAATTTTCGCCGGCCAGCTGGCGATGAAGGGGACGTGATTGCCGCGCACGGTGCCGGAGCCTTTGCCGCCGGGGTAGTCGGTGCCTTTGAAGCGCGAGGTGACGCTCACGCCGGTGCCGTTGTCGCCGATGAACATGACGAGGGTGTTTTCGCGGAGGCCGAGTTCGTCGAGTTTCGCGACGAGACGACCAATCATTTTATCCATGTAGGCGGTCATGTCGGCGAAGTGTTTTACGTCGCGCTGAAGCTGCTCGCTCTTGGTCTTCGGGTCCCAGTCGGGGCTTTCGGGCGTGGGTTGAAACGGGTCGTGCGTGAGAATCATCGGATAGTAGAGCGCGAAGGGGCGGTCGCGGTGACGGGTGACGAAATCGAGGGCGAAATCGTTGATGAGTTTCGGGCCGTATTCGCCGGAGTTGTAATCGACCTCCTCGCCGTTGCGCTCGAGGCCGGGATTGGCGTAGCGCGGCGGACGGCGCGTCTGTTGCCAGAGATAGGATTCATCAAAGCCGAAGTGACGCGGGAGATTTTTGTCCTGGTTCAACTGGAGCTGCCATTTGCCGCAGACACCGGTGGTGTAACCGGCCTTTTTGAGGAGTTGGGCAAAGGTCGTGGCCTTGGGATCGAGCACGCCAAATTCGATATAGTTTCGGACATTGTAGATGCCGGTCATGAGCTGCACGCGCGTCGGCGTGCAGAGCGGCTGGACGTAGCAATTTTCGAAACGCATGCCGGTGGCGGCGAGTCGGTCGAGGTGCGGCGTTTGGTAGGACTGGCCGCCGTTGGCCGTGACGGCCTCATAGCCGAAGTCGTCGGCCATGATGAGGACGATGTTCGGTTTGCGCTCGGCGGCGACGGCCGCCGTGGCGAGGGCAAAAGCGAATAGGGCGGCGAGGCTGCGACGAAGTGGAGTGTTCATGAGGTTCATGGTGCGACGAGGATGGGGGCCCAGGTGCCGTCGATGAGCTCGGGGACTTTGCCGGAGGGCGGGAAAGTGGTTTTCACGGCAGCCTGCAACTGGGTGGAAAGCGTGGCGACGGTGGCGGCGTGGGCAGGCAGGGTGGCGAGGTTGGTGAGTTCGCGCGGATCGGATGAGTGGTCGTAGAGTTCGCGGCCCTGTTTGCCCTCGTCCCATTCGGTGTAGCGCCAGCGCGGCGTGCGCAGACTGTAGCCGGAGAAACCGCGATTCGCGGGGGTGGCGGGAGTGCCCGCGGTGGTGGCGGCCTTGGCCTTGGCTTTGCCCTTGCCGGCCCCACCACCACCGGCGCCGCGGTTGACTTGGGTGAGCGCCCAGCCGCGGCCCGTCGCCGACGGATCGCGCAGCATCGGCACGAGGCTCTGACCCTGGAGGTTGGCCGGGGGCTTCACGCCCGCGAGCTCGGCGAGCGTTGGGAAAAGATCGAGGTGGCTCACGGGTGAGGCGGCGACGGATTTCGCTTTCGACACGCCCGGGGCGACGATGAGGAGCGGCACGCGGGCGCTCTCTTCGAACACGCTTTGTTTCTGCCAGAGTCCGTGCTCACCGGTGTGGTAGCCGTGGTCGCTGGTGAACACGATGATCGTGCTCTCGGCAAGGCCGAGACGGTCGAGGGCGGCGACGATGCGGCCGACCTGCGCGTCCATAAAACTGATACTGGCGTAGTAGGCCTGGAGGGCTTCGCGGCGCTGGTCGTCGGTCATGTTGTCCTGCTCGCGTTTGTAGCTGCCGAGACCGGCGGGAGGGATGTCGGCCTGATCCTCTTTAATGTTGGGCACGATGCGCATCTTCTCGCGCGGGTAGTAACCGAAGTAGGGATCTTTGGGGGCGACGTAGGGCGTGTGCGGGCGGAAGAAACCGACGGCGAGGAAGAAGGGGCGTTGGCGTTGCTTGGCGAAACGCTCGAGAACCCACTCGGCGTCGGCGGCGAGCTTGGCGTCGGTGTGATGCTCGTCGCTTTTCGGCGACGCATACCAGCTCAGCGTGCCGCCGAATTGGCCGGGAGTGAGGGTCGTGATTTTCGGATGTTCCTCGGTGCGGTCGACGCCGGCGGGATTGAGTTGGAGTTCCCACGAGGCGGGGTCGTCATGACCGTCAGTGCCGATGGAGTTGGGGACGTTGTAATGGTAAAGTTTGCCGATGCGGCCGGCGAACCAGCCCTGCTGGCGGAAGGCCTGCGAGAGGCTGAGTTGCGTGGGAATGGTCTGTCGGAAAATCAGCGAGTTGGACTGGATGCCGGTGCTGTTGGGGTAGAGGCCGGTGAGCATCGAATTGCGGCTGGGGCCACAAAGCGGAAACGTGCAGTAGGCACGATCAAAGCGAACGCCGCGGGCGGCGAGCTGGTCGATGTTCGGTGTGCGGGCGAGCGGATCGCCATAGGCGCCGAGCATGTTGTTGAGATCGTCGGCGATGAGGAAGAGGACGTTTTTCGCGCCGGCCGGAGCGGCGGCTGCGTGCGCACCCGCGGGGGCGGCGAGGAGCGCTGCGAGGGTGACGAGGAGTGCGAGCAAACGGGAACGGAGCGGGACGGAGGGGTGCATGGGGATGGGGTGAAGAAGAGCCGAGAGCTGAGAGCAGGGATGACGGGTTAAGTTTTAATTCTTTTTCTTTTTGCCCTGCTTGCCGGTCGACGGCGACGCGGGCGCGGCGGCGAGGTCGGCGGCGGTTTTCATCGTGGGCATGGCGGCGCCGATATGGTTGCGCCACGCAGCCAGTTTGTCGCGCAGCTCCCGGACTTTGGCGGGGGACTGGGCGGCGAGGTTGCGCGTCTCGCCGAGGTCTTCGCGGAGGTTGTAGAGCTCGACGGTGCCGGTCTCGAAAAATTCGAGCAGTTTAAAATCGCCGGCGTGAATCGCGCCGACGGGCGAGGTGCGCCAGCCGCGCGGGTGGACGTAGGATTCGAGGTAGCCGGGAAAGTGCCAGTAGATCGCCTCGCGCGGGAGCGTGGCCGACGGGTTGCGCAGCACGGGGGCGAAACTCACGCCGTCGAGCGTGTAGCCGGCGCGCGGAGTGCCGCCGGCGATGTCGAGAAACGTCGGATACACGTCAACATGGGCCACCGGGACATCGCTTGTGCGGCCGGCGGGCACGACGCCGGGCCAGCGGACGATAAACGGGACGCGCGTGCCGCCTTCGTAGAGCGTGCCTTTGCCGCCGCGGAGCGGGGAGTTGTCAGTGAAACCTTTTTTCTCGGAGGGCGCTTCGGTGCGCTGGTAGCCGCCGAGGCCGCCATTGTCAGAGGAGAAAATGATGACGGTGTTGTCGGCGAGTTTGAGTTCGTCGAGGCGGGCCATGATGCGGCCCACGCTTTCGTCGACGCTTTGGATCATGGCGGCGTAGGTGGGATTCCAATGCGTGCCCTGAGGAGCCTGCTTTTCCCACGCGGCGATGTAGGCGGCCTTGGCCTGAATTGGCGTGTGCACGGCGAAATGCGGCACGTAGAGGAAGAAGGGTTTGTCCCGATGGCGGCCGATGAAGTCCACGGCGCGGTCGGTGACGAAGTCGGCGAAATACTGACCGGCCGGATAGTCGGCGGGTGGCGTGGTGGTGAAATCAAAATGTTTGCTATCGGAGACGAGCGCTTCGTCGAAGCCGCGGCGACTCGGATGGTAATCGCCGGCGTTGCCGAGATGCCATTTGCCAAACATGCCCGTGGCGTAGCCGGCGGCCTTGAGCGCCTGGGGCAAAATGAATTTGTCGAGTGGGAGCTGGTTGGCGTTGGCCGGCACATTCATGCGGCGGTCGGCGGCCTCGCCGCGTTCGAGGGTGTTGACGGTATAGATGCCGGTGCGCGGCGCGTATTGACCGCTCATCAACACGGCGCGCGTGGGGGCACAGTTCTGCGAATTGTAGTAGCGCAGCATGCGCACGCCTTGGGAGGCGAGCCGGTCGAGGTGGGGCGTCGCGTAGTATTTGGACCCCTGGCACGCGAGGTCGGTCCAGCCGAGGTCGTCGGCGAGGATGTAGACGATGTTGGGTTTGGCGGACGAGGCCGAGGCGGCGCGGGCGGCGGAGGTCAGACCGGCGACGGCGAGGAGCAGCGCCAGCAGGGGGAGGAAACGGGGCGGTTTCATAGCGGCGAAGGGGCCGTGGTCGTCTTCGATTTCTTGGATGCCTTCGTAGCGGGCACGGGAATTTCGGGCAGGCGCGCGAGCTGGGCTTGGAGGTCACGCACGATGTCGGGGTGGGCGGCGGCGTGGTTGCGCGTCTCGGCGGGATCGTTGGCGTAGTCGAAGAGTTCGAACTGCGGCGCGCCGTCGGCGCCGCGGGCGGCGATCAGGCGCCAGCGGTCGGTGCGCACCGTGCGCTGGCCGGCGGTCCAGAAAGCGCGGGCGGGTTTCGCGGAAGGAGCGGCCGGCCGATCGAGCTGCGGGCGCAGGCTGCGGCCGTCGAGCTGGGCCGGAGCGGGCAGGCCACAGAGATCGGTGAGCGTGGGGAATACATCCACGGTTTCGACGACGGCTGCGCTGGCCGCACCCGGCTGGCGGAGACCGGGGGCGCGGATGAGGAGGGGCGAACGCAGGGCGTTTTCGTAGAGACAGTGTTTGCCCCAGATCGCATGTTCCCCGAGCAGGAAGCCGTGATCGCCCCAGACAACGACGATGGTTTTGCCGTCAGGATCGAGGGCCTGCAGGGCGGCGAGCAGGCGGCCGACCTGCGTATCCACATAGCTGACGCTCGCGGCGTAGGCGCGGCGCAGTTCGCGGGCGTAGGAGGGGTCGGTGGCCGGGTCTCGGCCGGCGTGGCCGTAGTTGTTGCGAAATTCACCGCTCGCATGCCAGGTCGAGGGCCAGGCGGGTTTCGCGGCGGCGCCGGCATCGAGCGCGGGGATTTTATCCGGGTCGTGCAGGTCGAAATAACGTTTGGGCGCGGCGAATGGGAGGTGGGGTTTAAAAAATCCGACTGCGAAGAACCACGGCTCCGAGGAGCGCGCGAGGTCTTGGAGATTTTTCACAGCGGCGTCGGCCACCCAGGCATCGGGGTAAGTGGAATCGGGGCCGTCGACGGCTTCGAGCGGCGGGGTTTTCCCAGGGGTGCGCGCCACGCCGTTGGCGTAACCGTGCATCAGACGCTCGGACTCGCGCCACGGCGTATCCGGAATCCACGAACGCGTCCACGAGGCCGGCAGCTCCTCCGGTCCTTCGGCCCAGAGCTTGCCAGTGCGGCCGCCGGGGTGGTGCGTGATTTTGCCCAGCGCGTAGGTGCGATAGCCGTGACGCTGGAACCAGGCGGGCAGGTTGGCGTCGCCCCACGTGGAATGAGTGGTGGCGATGCTACCGTTGCCGACGTGCGCGGGTTCGGTCGGGTAACGACCACGCAACAGGGAACCGCGCGAGGCGCCGCACGTGGGCACCTGCACGTAGTGATGCGTGAAGATGCGGGCGGAGGCGGCAAACGTGTCGAGGTGCGGCGTGCGGGCGTGCGCCGCGCCGAGGGCACCGAGCTCGTTGCGCAGATCGTCGATCGCGATGAAGAGGACGTTCGGGCGCGACTTCTCTACGGATGCGGCAGAGGCCGAGACGGGGAGAAGGGAGAGTGAGAGGAAGAGAACGCCGCAAAGGAGCGGGCCAGTGGGGCGACTCATGGCGTGGCGGCTTTTTTCTTTCCCTTGCCCTTGGCCTTCGTCGCCGAGGCCTCGGGGTCGGTGCCGGTGATGTTGGTGATGAGGCGCGGAATGTAGGAATCGAAGCGGTTGTGCGGCGAGCCGGTGTTGATCTTGAGCGTGCGCACGAGGGGATGCAGCGAGGCGGCTTTGGGGCCGAGGGCTTCGATGGCGCTGAGGGCGGACATCGCGGCGAAGACGCCATTTTTGTCCGGCGGGGCGAGTTCGCGGAGCACGGCGAGGGCGGGCTCAAGGTCGGCGGCAGCACCGTAGGAACCGAGCGCCTCGGCGGCGGCGATACGCACAAACGGCGACGAGTCGGCGAGCGCGCGGCGGAGCAAGGGGAGATCGCCGGACACGGCGGCGGAACCGCGCATCAGAAAACCCATGACGCCCCAGTAGCGCAAAGCGCTGTCGGCATCGGCGGCGAGGGTGCGTAGGGACGGGATGGCGGCGGGATCGAGGAGCGTGGCGAGGTCGGCGGCGGCGTAGAGGCGGGCGAAGGGATACTTCGCCTCGTCGCGCGCGAGATCGTAGGGCGCGCGACCGGCGGCGCGGGCGTGCATCTCGCCCTCGGGGAGGAAGCCGATGTCGCGCACGGCGGTGAGGTGGGCGCGTTGGGCGCCGCGGAGTTTTTCGAGGATGGCACGGTGCGCGGGCGAGGCGGCGAGGTTCTTCACTTCATCGCGGTCGGTCGCGAGGTCGTAGAGTTCCTCGGGCGCTTTGGGCGTGCGCCAGAAGATCGACTGCGCGTCGTTGGCCTTGCCGGCATCGTAGTGGGCGCGCCAGAGGCGGGTCGTGGGTGTCTGAAACTGGAAGTCGACGCGCTGGCCCTGCGAGACGTGCGGGAAGAAGTTGCGGAGGTAAACGTAGCGTCCGTCGGTGACGGAGCGGACGAGATCCTGGCGTTCATCCATGCGGCCGCGGGCGCCATAGAGGTAAGGTTGCGGTGCGGTCTGATACGGACCGGCGAACGCGTGGCCCTGCATGGCGGCGGGCGGTTTGATACCGGCGAGGCTGAGCACGGTGGGCGCGAGATCGACGAAACTGACCATGCGGTCGGACTGGCCGCCGGGTTGATATTCCTTCGGCGCGAGGTGGCGCCATTTCTGCGGGAAGTAGACCACGAGCGGGACGTGGAGACCGGAGTTGGATGGCCAGCGTTTACTGCGGGGCATACCGCTGCCGTGATCGCCGTAGTAGAAAACAATCGTGTCTTCGGCGAGGCCGTCGGCGGCCAGTTCCTTCAGACGCACACCGGCGTCGGCGTCGGCCTCGCTGACTTTGTCGTAATACTGCGCCCAATCTTGGCGGACCTCGGGCAGATCGGGGTGGTAGGCGGGCACGCGCATCTTCGCAGGATCGGCGATCTGCTTATGCGGACGCGTGCGGAGCTGGCTCTCGTGACTCTTGGTGGAATTGAAGACGGCGAAGAACGGCTGGCCAGGGCGACGGTTATTCCAGTGCGCCTGAACGGAGGAGGCGTCCCAGGTGTCCGCGGTCTTGGGGACGTTGTAGTCCTCTTTGTTATTGTTAGTGGCGTAGTAACCGGCGGCGCGGAGGTAGTCGGGGTAAAGTTTTTCGCCGGCGGGCAACGCCACCATGGAACGCATGTGGATGCCGCCGCTGCTCTCACCATAGAGGCCGCTGGCGATGGTGGTGCGGGCGGGTGCGCAGACCGGATGATTGGACCACGCTTTCTTAAAGAGCATGCCTTTGGCGGCGAGGGCATCGATGTTGGGCGTGCGGGCGTTGGCATCGCCGTAGCAGCCCATCTCGGGGCCGTGGTCTTCACTGGTGAGCCAGAGGATATTGGGGCGGTCGGCGGCGGCGTCGGCGGGCGCGGCGGCGAGGGTGGCGGCGAGAGCGCACGCGCGGAACGCGGGCGAAACCAAATCACGCAAAGCGCGAGGGAGCGATAGGATCATGGGGAGGAGGTGAGAGCGGGGCGGGTTACTTGACGCTGAGCAGGTAGCGAGGGATACGGTCGGCGGGTTCGGCGAGTTTGAGATCGCGCACGAGGGCCTGCACGCGGTCGAGGGGGACGTGGCCCGCACGCCACATAAACTCAAGCGTATTGAGGGCGGCGAGCACTTCGGCGGGTTGCGCGGTGGAGATGATCTCGGCGAGGGTCGCGACGGCGTCGGTGGCTTCGCCGTGATAACCAAGCGCTTCGGCGGCAACGATGCGGACATCGGCGAACTCGTCGCGGAGGAGCGCGCGCAGGCGGGCCTTCGCCGGGGCCGCGCGGTCCTGCAAAATGAGGCAACCGAGCGCACCCCAGTAACGGACGCCCGGATACGGGTCGTCGAGCGCGGCGCGGAGCTCGGGGAGAAATTGCGCGTCACGCGAGGTGGCGCGGTCGGCAAGATCGACGAGGCGCGCGATGGGATAGGCGGGGCTCTGCGTGTAGTCGTAGATGGTCTTCGAACCGGCGAGCCGGAGAGCCAGGCCCTCGGGGAGAAAACCGGCGTCGCGGGTGGCGACTATCTCCGCACGCAAGGCACCGCGCAGCGCGTCACGTCGCGCGGATGTGGCCGGATCGGCGGCGGTGATGAGGTTGCGGAGTTCGTGGGGATCGCCGGCGAGACGGTAGAATTCTTCGGAGGACTTCGGCTGCCAGTAAGCGGCTTGGACGTCGTTGCAGCGGCCGGCCGTGAATTCGGCGAACCACGAGCGCATGCTCGGTTGGACCTCGAACGGATACGAGTAGTGCTGACCCCACGGGCGGTGGGGCGAGTAGTTGCGCACGTAGCGATACTCGCGGTCGCGCACGGCGCGGACGACATCGGTGCGCTCATCCATGCGGCCGCGGTAGAGAAAGACGTGTTCGCGGGGCGCCGTTTTCTTTTCGCCGAGAAAGGGTCGGCCCTCGTAGTTCGCAGGAATCGGCACGCCGCAGAGGCTGAAAACGGTGGCGGGAAAATCGACAAAGGCGACGGGTTGCTCGACCCACTCGCCGGCCTTCGCGGGCGCAAGGTGCGCCCATTTGGCTGGAATGCGCACGATGAAGGGCACGCGCGTCCCAGAATCGTGGATATTGCGTTTCCCCCGCGGCAGCGCGCCGCCGTGGTCGCCGTAGTAGAAGACGATGGTGTCCTCGGCGAGGCCGGCCTGGGCGAGTTCGGCGAGAGCGGCGCCAACCTGGGCGTCCATGATCGTCATCTGATCGTAGTAATTGGCCCAATCGCGGCGGATCTCGGGCGTGTCGGGGTGATAGGGCGGCAATTGGATTTTTTCCGGCGCGATCCGGAACGAGGTCTTGCCCTCCTTGGGCGCAACCTGGCTTTCGTGGCTCGTTCCGAAATTGAAGACGGCGAAAAACGGCTGGCCGGGTGCGCGGTTTTTGTAGTGGGCCTGAGCGCTGCTCGCGTTCCACGGCTGGCGATTGCCGGCCAGGTTGTAGTCGGTCTTCGCATTGTTGGTGGTGTAGTAACCGGCCGCGCGCAGAACTTCAGGGTAGAGCGGGAACGAAGCGGGGATTGCGACGCGACTTCGGTGGTGGTGCGCGCCGAGCGAGGTCGCATACATGCCGGTGATGAGCGTGGTCCGCGCAGAGGAGCACACGGGGGCGTTGGCAAACGCGAGGCGATAGCGGACGCCCTGGGTGGCGAGCCGGTCGAGGTGCGGAGTGTGCGCCTGCGAATCGCCGTAGCAGCCGAGATAGGGGCTGTTGTCCTCGCTGGTCAGCCAGAGGATATTCGGGCGGTCGGCGGCGGGCAGAGACCCGTGGCCCAAAGCCAAGTAGAGGAAGGCAATCGCCAAAGCGGCCAGCACTTGGGTGCGAAACAACGACGGGAAGGAGGATCGGGGCATGGGGGTAAGTGGTGGCCGGGAATCTCACCGGTGCGACGACTACGGGAGCAACGCGAGCCGGGAAATCGGCGTGAACGACACAGAGAAGGTGCGGCCTAATTCGCAAAGGCAAACACTGCGGAAAGCGTCTCGCTGCGCAGGTGCGTTGTCAGTGTGTGTCCAGTGACTGCCCGCCGGCTCCGCCGCACTCTCCTTTCGGTTTTCCGCCCGGATCCCCCGAGTCCAACGGCGAATAAACTTAGAGCACCCGGCGGCTCGCGCGTAGAGACTCCACCGCCAACTAGGAAACCCTCCAAATCTCCGCGCAGTGCGACACGCGGTGATTCGCAATGCCGTCAAAAGCCCAAGAAAAAGTCCGAGCCACCCGGGTGGGCAGCTCGGACTTGGGAAAGACGCTGCGGCTTAGCTTAGTTGAGCGGACCGTTCACCACGCCGCCATTGCTGTTATTGTAAGCGGCGCACCAGTTCTTGGCAAAGGTCGTGTAGGTGGAGCCGTATTTATTAGGATTGAGGAGGACGTGCTCGCCCCACCAGATGAACATGTAGGTCAGGTTCTTGTTGCCGCCGATATACGTCGCACGCTGATAGTTATACTCCGACGCGATCAACTCACGGGAGAACGGCGACCAGGTTGAACAGGTGTTGTTCGACGAAGAGCAATTCGATCCATACGAATAGCTGCCACCATAGCAGGAAGAGGAGCTGTAGCTCGTGTAGCAGTTGTTGTTACTCGGAGCCGAAGTGTTCATGAGGCTGGCAGCCTGCTTCATCGTGATATTGTCATAGGCCGACAGCGCGCTATTGCCGATCTTACTGGTGTAGGAGGACAACGTGCTGGCACTGATCTGAATGCCAGAAGTCTTACAACTATTTGCCTTGTCGAGGTTGTATTTCCAGAAGGCGACATCCTTGCCGGACGCCGTCATGGTGCGCATTGCCACAAAATCGAGGCGGAAACCGATTCGCGGAACGGTCAAGTTGCAGTTGGTAACCGTGACCGTGCGTTCGCTGACCGTGCTGGCTTTCAGGCCGGCGTAAGCGGTCGCGACCACCCGATAGGTGCCCGGGGCGATATTGCAGAAGGAGTAGTCGCCACAATTGTCTGTGACGTCGGTGTCGACTAGCGCATTGGCAGAATTATAAAGCTTCACGGTGATGCCCGCGATGTCGAAGTCCTCGCAATCGTAGCAGCCGTCGCCGTCGACATCGAAAAAGATAGATCCGCAGATTGTCCGGGGCTGAACCACCGCGACCGTAAAGGTGCGGGTGGCGCTCGCGGTGCCGATCGCGTCAACGGCCGAGACCGCGATTGTGTAGGTGCCGGCGGCGGTCACCGTCAGCGTCGCCGAACCGTTCGCAATCTTCTGATTCAGAGTCGTCGAATTCACCGTAACCGGAGAACCGTTCAACGTCGCTTTGAGCTGGGTAATTACGCCGTTGGCGGCGTTGCTGGTGCCCGTAAAGGTGAGCGGAATGCTGATCGCTGCACCCGTTGAGGTGCGGGTGTAGGTCGAGCCAACCGGAGGAGTGTTGATCACGACGGTCGGAGGCGGCTGAACCGAGGTAACCGTAAACGTCGTCGAAGTGGAAACGGTGATACCGGAGCTGACACCGGTTGCCACCAAGGTGTGTGTGCCCGGGCTGACGCCGGTGAGCGTGCCGGTGCTCGTCGCAGACGCCGTCCCGAGACCGGTCGTGCCACCGATCGTGATCGGATTGCCATCCAGCGTGGCCGTGACGCTGTTCACAACGAAACCGTTGTTCGAAGTCGTCACAAACGAGTAAGGCACGCTGACCGTCGTGGAGCCGGTCGGAACTGCGAAGGTCGCACCGGCCGTGGGCTGGTTGATCACAATCGTCGGGGTGGGCGCGATGACGTTGACGATGAAATTGGAGGACGCCGTAGCGGTGCCGTTATCATCAGTCGTGGTGACGCTCACCGTGTGAGTTCCGCCGGTGGTGTAAGGCAGGTTGATCGTGCCGGTCGCCGTTAGCGTGTTCAGTCCGCTGGGTGTGAAGACGACGTTGGCACCATCGACTTTCGCGGCCAGCGTGCGAATACCGCCAAAGCTGCTGGTTGCTGTGAAGGTGAACGGGACCACCGTGGCCGCCGTGCCGATACGGTAGTCATAAGAGCTGTTTGGAGTCGGAGAATTGATCACCACGGTCGGAGGAGCAGCCTGGACGATAACCGTAAAGGTATTCACGTCGGCGCCGGTGCCGCCTCCGTTGATACCCACCGCAGCCACGGTGTGCTGGCCAGGAGTCATAATAATCATGGAGCCCGTGCTGGTCACCGCCGTGGTGCCCAGGCCGGTAGAGGTAAGGGCAACAGAGGAGCCATCGATCGACGCCGCGACAGCCGTGACTGGGCTGACTCCGGCGACCGTCGAGGTTGTCACAAAGTTAAGCGGAACCGATAGGGGGAAAGCCCCGGGAGCAACAGTGATCGTGCTGCCATCGACGGGACCGTTGATCACCACGGTGGGCGGAGCGAGGGCCGGAATCACAATCACGGTGAATTGGTGCAACGCCATTCCCTGGCCCCCGAGATTCGTGGCCAAAGCGGTGATCAAGTGGGCGCCGAGGCTATTGATCGTCACATTGCCCGAAGCGCTGGCCGCGTTCGTGCCAAGACCAGTAACGGCTCCCACGGGCAGAGTAACGAGGTCAAGTTCCACTCCCACTTGCGTGATCGGAGCCGACTGCGGTCCAGTCGAAGTAGCGGTAAAGCTGTAGGGAACGCTGATCGGCAGGCTGTTGGCCGCGATCATGATCGTCGAACCGTTAGTCGGCGCGGAAATCGCGACATTGGGCCGCGTGTAGTTGCTGCTCGCCACATCGACCGCAGCGTTAATAAACGTGCCCGGATTCAGAAGCCCCTGCGAAGGAACCGTAAAACCCTGGGCCAGGATTTTCATCCCATAGGAACCAGGGACTGCGCTCAGTGGAATCGAGTATACCACCGTAAAGGTCCGGGTCTCTCCGGGCGAAGAAAAGGTCGCCGTGGCTGGGCTGATGGAAACATAGGAATTTGCCGTCGCCGCACTGACCCCGCTGGGGACCGCCACCGGAGACACCACAAACGAAATATTGGCCGGGGCACTCAAACTCACCGGCGCCTGCAAGGTAAACGTGTAGGTGCGCGCAAACGGGATGATGCCTTGGAGCTCAACCTGCGATTGGATATAAGTCACAACAGCCGGATCATCGCTGGTATCTTGAGCTCGCGCAGAATTAGACAAGCAAGCGAGGCCGAGGAAAAGAGTCAGATACGCTTGGAGCCGCCGTCCGAGTAAATTTAGTGCAGAACTACGCCAAGTTTTCATAGTGGGTTAGGTGCTTAAGGGAAGGAGCGCGGGTGGAAACGAGCGAAACAACTAGGGTATCACCCCCAGATGTCCAACCAAAAAAATACCCATATGTGTTTTTACGCTACCAGCTAAGTAGTTTGCATTTCGGGTCCAGCTCCCGCGGCAAATGAAAACTTCGGCACCAAAGTCGCTTCATTAACACTCAGGCCAATTCATGCTCCCAGCCGCGAAACCCCGGATCGGGCGGCCGAAACGAGGGCGCGGACGCACTACCTCAACTCGAGCTCTGCTCGAGGTGCCCGACGGAACCTCGGTCGTTTTCCCTCATCCTCGAACCCCGCGGCGTTACTCCCGAAAATTACTAGGGTTATATACCTACTCAACCCTTGACTCTTCACCGGGCTACAGCTCAACTCGCCCGCTCGTTTTACGACTCCGTATGAACTACCCAATCCCCCTCCGGAAAAAAAATACTCCGTCGGTAGTTCGCTCGTCCCCCTCCGGTGCGGCCCAAAGTCGCTCGCGCTTCTCCTCACTTTACCCATTGGTCGCCTCGTTGTTGGCCGCCGCTTCTCACACAGCTCACGCGTCTCCATTTTTGTGGGACGGAGGGGGTGCCGACAACAATTGGTCCACTTCCGCCAATTGGCGTCTCAATGTCGCGCCGACGACCGCAAGTAACGACTACGGGTTCGCCGGCGCGGTTCGTCTCTCGCCTAACGCCGATGGCGGCACCGCTTGGACGATCGCCAGCTTGAGCTTCATGCCCGGCGCGAGTGCCTTTACCGTCGGAGGCACAACGCTGAACCTCGAGGCGGGAGGTATTGTAAATCGCAGCACATCGGACCAGACGATCAATAACGCGATCGCCTTTCAGGCCGACTCCGTCCTCAGTGCCGCTGGCGCCGGCAACCTCACTCTCGGCGGCGTAGTCAGCGGAGCCTTTGGTTTTCGCAAGACCGGAGTGAGCGAACTCACCCTCTCCGGCGCCAACTCCTACACCGGCGTGACCACTATTGCGTCCGGCACCATCAAGCTCGGCTCGGCCGGGGTGGGCGCGGACTCCCCGCTGGGCACAATCGGTGGCGGCACGGTCGTCAAGGGCACCGGCGCCGCCCTCAATTTGAACGGCTTCACACTCTCTACCGCTGAAGCCGTCACCCTGATCGGCACCGGTATAGGCGGCACCGGCGCCCTCACGAACTCGGGCGCCGCCGCGACCTACAGCGGCGTCGTTACACTTTCCAACAACACCGCCAACAACGGGGCCTCGATCGGCGGCACCGGCAACATCACCCTTTCCTCCGGCATCACCGGAGACTTTAATCTCACCAAAGTCGGCAGCGGCACCCTCACCCTGAACGGGGCCAGCCTGCGCGCCGCCGGTAACACCACGATCAATACAGGCACCCTCCGCCTCGGCAGTGCGTCTGCACTCGGCACGACAGCCACTCCCCTGATCCTGACCGGAGGCACGCTCGACCTTGCGATCAACAGCTCGGTCAACGCCCATAACACGACCGTCACCGGATCCTCCACCATCACCACCGAACTCTCCGGTGCAGGACCCGGCATCACTCATACCCTCGGCACGCTCTCCATCAATGGCAGCACCCTGAACGTGGACACCACCGCCACCGTCACTAGTGGCACCGCCGGCCTCACGTTTGGTGCGACCACCGTGACCGGCAATTCCACCTTCAACGTCGTCAACGGCTCCGCTGCCACCACGGTCCTTACACTTGGTGCTCTCACCGACACCGGCACCCCGCGCACCCTCACCAAATCTGGCAACGGCACGCTCACCCTAGGCTCTGCCGCCACCAGCCTCGTTCATGGCACCGCCATCAACATCACCGGCGGCACCCTCAATTCCAATAGCGCCACCGCGCTCGGGGCGCTCGCGAACGTCACCGTCTCCTCGGGTGCGACCCTCGCGCTTGGCGCTGCCCAGACCGTTGGTGCGCTCAACGGCTCCGGCGGCACCGTTTCCCTCGGAAACAATCGCACCCTCACCGTCGGCAACACCACTACAAATCTCGATTCTACGTTTGCCGGCACCATCACCGGCACCGGCACCAGCGGTCTTACAAAGACCGGCAACGGCACCCTCACGCTCACCGGTAACAACACGTTCACGGGCAATACCACGGTCTCGGTCGGCACGCTCAAACTCGGCTCCGCCGGCGACGCTACTAACACCCCACTCGGAACCACCGCGAGCGCGACGATCGTTTCCGCGACGGGGGCGGCGCTCGATCTTAACGGCTTCAGCCTCGGCACCTCCGAGGCCCTCACGATCACGGGCACCGGCGTCCGCTCTGGCGGCGCTCTGACCAACACCGGTGCCGCAGCCACTTGGACCGGCACCGTTGCCTTGGGCGCTGCCGCGAGCATCGGCGGCACCGGCAATATCCTCCTTACCGGCGTGGTCAGCGGTAGCACGGCCCTCACCAAGGTCGGAACCAACACCCTGATCCTACAAGGCAACAACTCCAAAACGAGCACTGTTACCGTTACTGGCGGTGGCCTCACCCTCAGCGGCGCCAGCGGTTCCCTCAACAACGTCACCGGCGTCACGCTCAACCCCGGCGGCACGCTGACGCTCGACAATACCACCAACAATCTCACGACACGTCTGAACAACGCCGCCACCCTCGCATCCAACGGCGGCACGTTTAACTTCACCCACGGCGGCTCGGCGGGAACCAGTTATGCCGAAACCTTTGCGGCCACCACGGCAGGCTCCGGGCAATCTAACTTCAACCTCAGTCAGGCCGCCTCCGGCCAAACCTCTATCGTTACGGTCGCCTCTTTCGCCCGCAGCGCCGGAGGCACGATCTTGTTTTCCGGCACCGGCCTCGGTAATTCCACGCGCAACCAACTGATTTCCACCGCCGCCATGACTGCCAGCGGCGGCATCTTCAAAGGAGCCCTCATCACCGGCCACACCGGTGGCAGCACCTACGATCTCGTCACCCCCGCCGGAGCAGGCGGCACGATTTCCGCCTCAACTTCCTATGTGGACGGCGAGACCAACTGGACGGCAAACACCATCGAAGCCCGCCCCACGGCTAACCAAACACTCACCGCCAATCGCACTCTGAACGCGCTCGTGCTTGATACCGGCATCAACCTCCTTGCACCGGCGGCGGATCGCACGATCACCTTCGGAAATGCTGCCATGGTCGTCCAGACCGGCGGCACCAGCACCCTTACCGCGAGCGGCAACTTCGAACACATCCTCGCTTTCGGTGCCACCGAAGGTGTGATTATCACTCTGGGCTCTCTGGTCCTACAACGAGGGAATACCTCCGGCATCACCGGCACCGCTGGGATCACCAAAGCCGGAGCGGGCACCTTCACCAATCTTTCCGACAACGCCAATACCGGCCTCCTCACCATTAATGAGGGAACCTGGCGAGCCGAGCGTGCGGCAGGCGTAACGACCCACGCAGCCGGCGTCGATGTCAGGGCCAACGGCGGCGCGCTTGAGCTCGCCAACAACGCCTCGACCACATTTTCCAACTCCGACACCGACATCTACGGCAATTTCACCATTCGCCCCGATCGCACCACCTCCGGCTCCGGTTCCGGCATCACCCAAACGATGGGCACGATCGGCATCCGCAACGGCGCCACCCTCACCGTCGAAGCCGGGACCAACGTAACCACCGCCCCGATCACTCTCACCACCGGAGCCGTCACCCTTAGCAATACCGACGCCACGATCAACACCTCCGGTGCCCTCACCGCCCTCACCCTCGCCTCGATTGCAGGAAATACCTTCAACCTCACCATCACCGGCGATGGCAACACCACGGTCACCGGCGCGATCACGACCACCACCGGCACCCTCATCAAAAACGGCACCGGCAACCTCACCCTCAACGGCACGAGCTCCCGCACCGGCCTTACCACCATTAATGCCGGCACCATCACCATCGGCCACGCCACCGATACCTTCGCCGCCACCACCCCCGTCACCGTCAACGGCGGCACGCTCGCCCTCGGCACCAACTCCGATTCGCTGGGCGCCCTCACCCTTCAATCCGGCAACATCACCGGTTCCTCCGGCATCCTCTCCCCCACCTCTCTCGACGCCCAATCCGGCACTATCTCCGCCATCATCGGTGGCAGTGGCATCCTCACCAAATCGACTGCCGGCACCGTGACCCTCACCGGGGCCAACACCTACACCGGCAACACTAATATCCAGACCGGCACCCTCCAAGTCGGCGCCGGCGGCACCGCCGGGGCGATCGCCGCCGGCAGCGCGATCATTAACAACAGCGCACTCACTTTTAACCGCTCCGATTCCATCACGGTTTCCAATATCATCAGCGGCAACGGTGTGATTACCCAAGCCGGCAACGGCACCCTCAACCTCTCCGGCAATAACACCGCCTTCGCCGGCTCCGCCACCGTCAATGCCGGCGGCACCCTCACCCTTAGCAACACCAACGCCCTTGGCTCCACCAACACCGCCGGCACCACCGTCGCCTCAGGCGCCACGCTCAAGCTCGACGGCACCGCCGGCAGCGTCACTCCCTCCAATGGCACGCTCACCATCGGCGGCACCGGCGTCAGCAGCGGAGGTGCCCTCATCGGCGTCGGCACCAACGCCACCCGCTGGTCCGGTAACATCACCCTCACTGCCGATACCCTCGTGACTCAAACCGGCACCGGCTCGGGCACCCTCGCCCTCGGCACCACCTCCTCCGGCGGAAACTTCCGCGGCAGCGATCTGGCCCAGGCCTTTGTCGACACTCACGAGATCGCCCTCGGCGCCCATACGCTCACGCTCAGCGGCACGAGCGTCGCCACCACCTTCCTCAACGGACGCATCACCGGCACCGGCGGCATCACGATCGCCATGGGCACCGCCGCCGACGAAGTGCGGTTGACGTCCTACATGAACACTTACACCGGCAACACCACGATCAACCAGGGCACCGTCAACCTCCGCACCCAAGCCAACAGCTATATCGGCGATCCCACCACCGTCGGCTACTACGGCATCAACGGCCCCCTCATCATCGGCGATGGCATCGGCTCAGCCGGCACTGCTATCTTCAACTCCGGAGGCGCCGCCAACGATCGGCGCGACCAGATCAACTACACCACCGACGTCACCATCCGCTCCGATGGTATCTGGAACCTCACCAACGTCCAAAACATCAACAGCGTCACCATGACCGGCGGCACCATCGCCCTCGGTGCTTCGCTCGGCAGCCTCTACCTCAACGGCAACATCACCACCAACGCCAGCGCCACCGAAGCCCTGATCAGCGGTTCCGGCACCTCCACCCTCTCGCTCACCCCGAGCCAAGGCGGCGCGGTCAACATCCCCAACGCCACCCGCACCTTCACCGTAGCCGACGGCGCAGCCGCCTCCGACCTCACCATTAACGTCACGATGAACAACGGCTCTATCGTCAAGGAGGGCCTCGGCACCATGACGATCATGAACGACAACAGCAGCGGCTACGAAGGCACCACCACCGTCAATCTCGGCATCCTGAATATCCGTAACGCCGTTTCCCTCGGCCAAGCCTCAAACATCGATTCCAACGCCACCACCGTCAACGGCACCGGCACCACCGATTCGCTCGGCGTCACCGTCGGCACCGGCACCACCAACGGCACCCTCCAACTCCAAGGCACCGGCACCGTCGCCAGCGAGAAACTCACCCTCGCCGGCATGGGTTACCTCAACACCGGCGCACTCCAGAATATCAGCGGCAACAACACCTGGACCGGCGATGTGGTTCTCAGCGCAGCCTCCCGCATCCAGTCCGATCAGGATACCCTCACCCTCTCCAGCATCGCCATCACCGGCACCAACACCGATCTCGACGTGCGCGGCGCCGGCAACACCACCCTCACCACCCTCATCAACACCGGCACGGGTGTCCTCACCAAAGAAGGCACCGGCACCCTCACCCTCAACGGCTCAGGCTCCAGCGGCTACACCGGCACCACCACCGTCTTCAACGGCGTCCTCAGCCTCCAAGCTGCCGGCGGCCTCGGCGCGACCACCGCCGGCACCGTCGTGAAGTCGGGCGCCGCCCTCGAAATCAGCAACGCCACCTATGGCGGATCCCTCACCACCCTCGCCGAACCCCTCAGCCTCTCCGGCACCGGCGTCGGCGGCACTGGCGCCCTGCGCAACAGCGCCGGCACAAATACCTTCAGCGGTCTCGTCACGCTCGCTGCCGACTCCCTCATCACCGCCTACACCGGCCAGCAGCTCACCATCAGCGGCGGCACCTCTGCCACGAATCAGACCATGACGGTCGGCACCGTCGCGCAAAACGGCAATATCATCGTCTCCGGCAACGTCGCCAACGGCACTGGCGCTCTCATCAAGAACGGTAGCGGCTCCCTCACCTTCTCCGGCACCCTCACCGGCGCCGGCAACACCACCGTCAACGCCGGCACCGTGAACTTCAACGGCACCGCCGCCACCGTCGACCAAGTCCACCTCCTCGGCACCTCCACCATCTCTGTCGGCACCGGCTCCCTCCTGACCACCGACGAATTTGATTCCGCCGTCGGCACCACCCTCGCCATCGCCAGCGGCGGCGTCGTCACCGCCAACTACAATGTCGGCAACACCGTCTTCTCCGGCCAGATCACCGGCAGCGGCGGCACTTTCAAGGCCCTCGGCACCGGCCAAGTCACCTTCGATACCACCATCATCAACCCGAACCTCAACGTCTGGTTCGGCGGCACCAGCATTGGGAAAACCCCGCTCGACGGCGCACTATACCAACCCCTCACGGTCACCATCACCGGTCTCACCACGCTCCAGTTTTCCTCCCTGCGCATCACCGGTGACACCATCCTCGATTTCGGCAACAGCTCCGCCAGCGTCCTTAACTCCGCGAGCCTCACCATCGACGCCAACGTCCTGATCACCGTCCAAAACTGGATCAGCCTCACCGACGCCTGGTATGCCACCTCGACCTTCGCCGGCGGCCTCCTCGACCGCACCGGCTCCACGCCGGAAAACCAAATCACCTTCACCGGCTTCTCGAACAACCAGACCACATGGGCGACCATCGCCACGTATGGCTATTTCGAACACGAGATTCGCCCCGTGCCCGAGCCTTCCACCTACGGCGCGATCTTCGTCTCCGGCGCCTTCGGCCTGATCGCTTACCGCCGTTATCGCCGCCGCACCGCCCCTCCTGTCGCCGTCGCTCCGTCAAAAGCGGAGTAACTCTCGCCTGCCCTCGCCCGCCCCGCGGGCGAAACGCTCCTCCTCGGCCCGGCCGCCACACGGCGGCTGACATCCCCGGCGCGTCCTGCAATCTCGGCGCCTCTGTCACCGTCACTGTGACCGCCACCTCGCTCCTCCGCCGATGCGCCGTCTTCTCCCGCTCGTCCTGCTTTCTCCTCTGCTCGCCCTCCTCGCGGCCCGCAGCACCGCGATCGCCGCCACCGAACCAACCGCCGATCTTTGCATTTACGGCGGCACCAGCGCCGGCGTCATCGCCGCCGTGCAAGCCGCCCAGCTCGGCCACACCGTCATCCTCGCGGAGCCCGGCCAACACCTCGGCGGCATGAGTGTCGAAGGCCTCGGCGGCACCGATATAGACAATCACAAAAATTTTCAAAACTCCCCCGCCGTCGGCGGTCTCGCCCTCGAATTCTATCGTCGCATCAACGCCCACTACGGCCGCCTCGCCGCGTTCGAGTCCGCCCTCCGCACCCGCGCCAAACAACCCTCCCTCTGGCGCTTCGAGCCCCACGTCGCCGAAGCCGTTTTCGACACGTGGGCGCAGCATCCGCGCATCACCGTGCTGCGCGGCCACCGCCTCAAGGAAAACGGCGGCGTCACCAAAAACGCCACGCGCATCGTCGCCCTCCATTTTGAAAACGGCACCACCGTCCGCGCCCGCCAGTTCATCGACGCGACCTACGAGGGCGACCTCCTCGCCTTCGCCGGCGTGAGTTTCTCCGTCGGTCGCGAGGGCAACGCCCGCTACGGCGAAACCAAGAACGGTATCCGCACCGACACCACGCACGGCCAGTTCGACCGCCGCATCGATCCCTACCGCACGCCCGGCGATCCCGCCAGCGGCGTCATCTACGGCGTATCGGCCGACACCCTTGGCCGTCACGGCGATCCCGATACGAGCATCCAGGGCTACTCGTTCCGCCTTTGCCTCACCAAGACTCCGTCCAACCGCCTCCCGCTCGCCCAACCCGTCACTTACGACCCCGCGCACTACGAACTCCAGCGCCGTTATCTCGCCGCCGGCGGCACGATCAATCCTCCCGGCGCCGCCTTGCCCAACGGCAAAACCGATCCCGGCACGTGGCACTACCTCGCCGGAAATTTCACCGGCTGGAATCACGCGTATCCCACCGCCACCTACGCCGAACGCGCACGCCTGCTCCGCGCCAGCCGCGACTACATCCAGGGCGTCTACTGGTTCATGGCCCACGATCCGGCCGTCCCCGCCGGCGAACGCGAGAAGTGGGCCGCGTGGGGCCTCTGCCGAGACGAGTTCACCGACAACGACGGCTGGCCCCGCGCCTTCTACGTTCGCAACGGTCGCCGTCTCCTCAGCGATTTCGTGCTCACCGAAGCCCACTTCTCGCCCACCGCCCCGCTTCCCGTCGACGACCCCGTCGGCCTCATCTGGTGGCCCCCCGATCTCCATCACGCCCGCCGCCTCGTGAAAGACGGCCGCGTGTGGAACGAGGGCGCCGTCTTCAACGCCTCCTCGCAGCCCGACTGGTCCCCTTGCGGCCTTCCTTATCGTGCGCTCGTCCCGCGGGCCAGCGAGTGCACCAACCTCCTCACACCCACATGCCCGTCCTCCAGCTACGTCGGCTACGGCGCCTACCGGATCGAATTTATTTTTATGGTCGCCGGCCAATCCGCCGCCACCGCCGCCTCCCTCGCCCTCACGCACGACACCACTGTGCAAGCCGTCTCCTACCCCGAGTTGCGCGCCGCCTTGCTCGCCGCCGGCCAAGTTCTTTCGATCCCCACCACCGCTCGCCCCTGATCGCGCCTTCTCCTCAGCACTCCATGCCACGCCGCTCCCGCCTCTCCGTCCTCGCTTTCCTCGCGCTCCCCTGCGTCAACGTCCTGCCCGCTGCCGAGCCCGCCCGCGCCTACGCCGACCGCGTCGCCACCGTCACCGGCACGCCCGGCTGCGTCGCCTTCTGGGATTTCGTGAAACGCGAGCCGAGCGCCGCCCACCGCTTCACCGCGCACGTTCCGTCCGGCGCGAGCAACGACTTCGCCCTCGATGCCGGCAACTACGTCCACGAGCTCTGGGGCGAGGGCCGCGAGGCCACCTACTCAGATTTCCCGCTCCTCGGCCGCGGCCCCTTCGGCGAGGCGATCCGCATCCGGCAGGAAACCGACGCCACGTTTCGCCCGCTGCTCTCCGTCCCGCGCGCCCGCCTCCACAATTCAACCATCGACCTCAAAGGCCCCCGCCAATCCGTCACCGTCGTCGTCTGGGCCATCCGCGAAAGCGGCACCCACGCCCTCGCTGGCATCTGGCACGAGGGCACCGATCTGAAGGAAAAAACCACCGCCACGATCCGCCGCGTCGAGCGCGGCCAGCGCCAATACGCCCTCTTCGCCGGCCTGAATAAAGCCGGCTCCGCCTGCGGCCACATCTCCGAAAACGGCGCCAGCTCCTTCCTCAACAAATACGCCCTGCACAAGTGCAACTCCGCCGATATCTCGCCCGCCGTCCCCGCCGACTCCCCCGCCGCCGTCCTCGACGCCTCGTGGCAGTGCTTCGCGATGACCTACGACCACGCGACGCACGAGCTCACCGGCTGGCTCAACGGCCACTCCGGTGATCGCTGGCTCGAAAACCCCAAGACCGACGGCCTCATCAAATCCGCCTACAACGCCTGGCTCCAAGGCCGCCTCCACCGCGAGCCCGGCCTCCAGCCAGGCGAAGATCCCGCGTATCCACCCGACCAATTCTACAATCCGCCCGAGGATAAAATCGTCTCCTCCAAAATTCTCACCGACACCGCCGACGAACGCGTCGAGCTCCGCGAATACCGCTACACGCGCCTCAAAGTTACGCTCCGCCGCGGCCCCGACGGCACGCTCACCGAGACCGCCCGCGACCTCGCCGCCCTCCGCCTAAACCCGTGGTGGTTTTCGCACGACCGTCTCTACACGCCCGCCAACGACGGCACCGGCGGCCCCTTCACCATCGGCCGCGTGATCCACAGCAGCCGCAGCGTCGGCTTCACCGGCTGGATCGGCGGCGTCGCTGTCTTCAATCGTGCGCTGAGCGCCACCGAGCTCGCCCAACTCGCCGCCCTTCGCAGCGCGCCTGCACTCGCCGCACCCAGGCGTTAGGCCCAACGCGTTAGGCCCCGCGCAGATTTTTTCCCCCTGCGGAAATCCCGCTAATCACGCAAACCGCGCGCCGCGCCCATCCCTGCCGCCCGCCTCGACACGCCGCTCCGGCATTCAGTATCCGGTTCTTTCAAGAAACTCCACCGCACCGCTCTCCCCGGTGCGGACCTGCAAGATCAGCCGACGCCGCCCACCCTCTCGCCATCCTGACCAATTTATGAAACCACGCCTTCCCCGCCGAGCTGCGCTCCTGCTGTTTCCGTTGGTGCTGGCGCTTCGTTTGCCCGCTGGTTCCGCCCCGGTCACCACGTCAAGCCCCGGAGGTCACCTCACCGTCACCACCGAGGTCAGGGCGGGCGAAGGAATGACGTATGCTCTCACGGCCGACGGCCAGCCGCTCATCACACCCTCCGGTTTGGGCTTGGATTTCGGTTCGGCCGGCCACCTGCCCGGGCCCGGCTGGATGGTGGCCCAGACGCACTCGCAGACGGTGAACGCCACGTGGAAACCGGTCTGGGGCAAACGCGCCGTCGTGCCGGATCGCTATCATGAAACCGTCTGGGAATTGACCGGCCCCGGCGCGCCTTTCGACCGCATGACGGTCACACTCCGGGCCTACGACGACGGCATCGCCTTTCGCTACGCCATCCCGGCCGATGCCACCGGCGCTCCGGCCCCGGCGATAGGCGACCGGACCGAATACCGCTTCGCAGGAGACTTCACCGCCTGGTTCTACAACCGAGAACACCCCAACCTCGGTCCCGACAAACTCAGCACCCTCACGGGCCAGCGCGAACCGGTCATGACTGTCCGCGCTGCCGCGAACGCGTTCCTCGCCCTGCATGAAGCGGACCTCCGCTCCGGTGAACCGCTCCGCCTCACCAAATCCGGCCCCACCTCCTTCCGGGCCCTCGCCGCGCCCGGCGAAATTGCCCCGGGATATGTAGGGCCTTGGCGCGTTATTTTCTTCGGCACCACACCCGGCGCGATGGTGGACTCCCATTTACTCGAACTGCTCAACCCGGACCCAGTCGGCGACTTTTCCTGGGTCAAACCCGGCGTCGCGGTCTGGGATTGGCGGATCAACGGAGCGGAGTCCGCGGGATTCAAATACGAGATGTCCCTGCCGTCGTGGCAGCGCATGGTGGATTTCGCGGCGGAAAATCACCTCGCCCACCTCGTGCTCGACGCCGATTGGTATGGGCCCGAATTCGGCCAGGACTCCGATCCGACGAAAGGCGGCAAGGTCGCCCAAGTCCGCGAAATCATTGCCTACGGTCGGAGCAAAGGCGTCGGCGTATGGCTCTACCTCAACGACGTCGGCGGCCGGAAATTCCCTCTCCAACAGACGCTCCAGCAATACGGCGAGTGGGGCGCCGCGGGCGTCAAATACGGTTTCATGCGGGGCACTCCGCGCGAGAAAAACGAGCGCACGCGGCGCATCACCGAGCTGTGCGCGCAAAACAAACTGCTCTGCGACTTTCACGACGGTCCGGTGCATCCCTACGGCCAGATGCGCACCTGGCCCAACGCCGTCACCCGCGAATTCTGCCATGCGCAGCTCGACGCCCACCGCGCCTTTTCACCGCGGACCTTCGTCACCACCGTGTTTGTCAACATGCTGGCCGGCCCGCTCGACATGAACAACGGCTTGGCCGACCTCACGCAGGCCGGGCGCGTCGATCAGCCCTCGCCGGTGCCCTCGACCCTCGCGGGCGAAGCCGCGCGCACGCTGATTGTTTTTTCCGGAGCCACGATCATCCCCGACATTCCGGAAAACTACCGCAAACATCCCGAGCTGCTGCGGTTCATCGCGGCCGAGAAAATGCCGTGGCGCGAAAGCCGCACGCTCAGCGGCGTGATCGGCGAACACATTATCATGGCGCGCCAAGCCGCCGACGGTGCGTGGCTGGTCGGTGCCGCGACCGACGAAAGCGCACGCGACCTCGAAATCCCCCTGACTTTTCTCGGCGCCGGCCGCCATCGGGCGTTAATCATCCAAGATGGCGAGGACTCCGACTACCGGACTCACCGCGAAAGTTATCGGACTGCGCACCGGGTCGTTACCTCGGCCGATGTCATCCCGGTGAAACTCGCTCCCGGCGGCGGTGCCTGCGTGCTGTTGCTTCCGCAGCCATGAGGATCTCGCCGTTATTGATGTTCGCGCCATCACCTGACGTTTGAAGGTGGGCCGGCACATCCCGGTGCCGGCATGGCTAAACCCCACACCCTCCGACCATGTAGGCGCAGGGACAACGCACCCAACCTCCCCTGTCCGGCCAATTGCGCGAATTTCAACCATCGCACGTGCTCGGTGCACCCCGTCGGCCCAGCCCTTGTGTATGAGCCTACGCGCCTAAAACTCCCGACACCGGTTCTCTCCTGGCATGAAAAATACCACGCGCTAAGCCACGTGCGTCAGTTAGCGCAACGCGTGAACTCACCCACGCAGCCTACCGGCGCGGCGAGGCACCGAGCGCCGACTCGATGACGACCGCCACCTGCGCTCCAATCGCGCCGTAGCCTTCGGCCGTATAGTGAACGTCGCCGGGTATCGGTGAGTGCTTGCCGGCAAAGTTCTTTGTGAGCGTGAAGAGATCGTTGGCCGGGATGCCGTGGCGCTGCATCACCCGCGCGGCGACGGCGTTGTATTTCTCGTCGTCGCCGACGAAGCGTCCGACTTCGCCTGCGGGCACGACCGTGGTGTTCGCCCAGATGAGTTTCGCGCTGGTTTTCTTCAACCGGCCAACCAGTGTTTCGAGGTTGCGCTCGTAGACATCCGGAGGCGTCGAGAGTTTGCCTCCGACCTTGTCGCGGTTGCCTTGGCTTTTCGACGCCGGATTCCGGTAGCAAAGATCCCAGAGGCCCCAGTTAAAGTGGATCACATCCCACGTCTGCGCACCGAGCCACGTGTCGATGCGCTCGAGGCCGATCGAAGTGTCGCCGCAGTTGTCAGGCCCCTGACCGCGCATCGGCCGATACACGTTCGCTTTGCCCGCGAGTTTCGCGCGGACGAGACGCGTGTAGCCGATCGAGATCGAATCCCCGATGAGCAGCACGTTGGGCAGCCTGGGATCGGCCGTGAAATTCCAGCTTCCTTTCGCATCGGCCGGTGGCGTGTAGGGCGCAGCATCTGCGGCCCGGCAGGCCACCGCACCGATAACGAGGAGCAAGACGAGGAACAGATTTCGCATGGGTGAAGAGTGCCACGCGCAGGCGCGGCGCTCAATACTCGGCCGTGAGGGTGAGCCGATAGTTGCGGGGCTCGTTGAGGTAGATGCGGAAGATGCCGGTCTCGGTGGCGTTGAGGCGGCCCAAGCCAGTGAGGTAGGAATTGAACATGTTCTTCACGTTCAATTGCACACTCGCCGGCATCTTGGTGCGCGGAAGTTTGAAGCGGTAGCCCGCAAAGGAATCTACGAAGAGCGTAGGCGTGCCCCAGATTTCGCGGCCATTGATCGTCGAAATTTGCGCGAGATTGCGGCTCTGATAACGCGCGCCGCCGCCGATAAAGGCACCCTTGAGCCGGCCTTGGACGGGACTGTAGCGGCCGGTGAAGCTCGCCCGATAGGGCCGCGTCGCGAAGGGATTTTTCTGCTGCTGCACCCACGCGTCGAGATTGGCGCGGCCGGTGGCGAGTTCGGAGTTGATGGTCGCAAGCAGGGCCGCGTTGTTGCCGGCGGCGGCGCGCCACTTGGGCTCGTTTTCGTCGTAGTAGCTGTAGATTTCCGCACAAACGTTGGCGCGATTCCGCGTGCTGTGCGAAACGCCGAGGCGGAGCGTGACTGTCTTCAGCGGATTCGCGACGAACTCGGCCTCCCAGCCCTTCGTGACCGCGTCGATCATGCCGGCGTTGTAACGCACGACATCGGAATCAAATTGCGCCTGCGAGATACGGCCCGCGGCAAGAAGTGCATTGTAGACATTCACAATGGCCGTGCCGCCGAGCGCGGTGGACGTGTCGACGGCGATACCGTTGGGGATCATGACGGCGTCCTTGACCTGCTTCGTCTCGTAGGCGCCGACGCGGAAGAACAGCCGGTCATCGCCGAGCACGTCGAGCATCAGTCCGTAGTCGCGGCCGACGCCCTCGCTGGGCGGCGGCGTCGTGCCATCCGGAAGCACGGTGCGGTCGAGGCGCGGCGTGCCGCTGTTTTTGGATTGGTTGTAGAACAGCGACAGCCTCGACGTGGCATGGGCGACGGCGCCGAAGGTGAACGTCGCGGGCCGATAGCGGGACTTGAGCACGGTGCCGTCGGGCGCCCATTCGTTGAGCACGTATTCGCGCGAGGTGTAGCGCGGGTCGTCGCGGTCGGTGATGCGGCTCTGCCCGTAGTTGTCGAAACGGATCGAGTCGACGCGGTAGCCGAGCGTGGTGACGATCCGGTCGCGCCACCAATGGCTCTGCGAGGCAAACATGAATGCGCGGGCATCCTGCAACGTGTGCGTGTGGGAGCGCGTGCGGGTCGCGAAGGTCGAGTGAACGGTGCGCGCACCGACAGTGAATTCGGGCAGCGGCCGCGTGGGATCGCCGGCGTAGTAAGTGCGGAAATCGCCTTCGGTCACGTATTGTCGGCGGTAGGGTTGGTTGGCGGCGGCGTCTGGATTGGTGGCGTTGACGAAGGCGACGTTGTTCTGATCGACGAGAATTTCGTTTTGCCAGCGCCGGAGCCGGTCTTCGCGGGCGACTTCGGCGAGGCCGGCGATTCGATGGCGGCCTCGCCAGCCACCGAGATCGACCTCCCACGCGGCGCTCAGCCGGAGGATATCGTTGGTATCCTTGAAGCGATCACGCCCCCAGGTGTCCTCAATGAAGAGCTGGCGCGCATGCGGATTGGCGACGGACTGGCCGCTCGCAGACTGGAGCGTGAGGTTGGGATCGCCGGAGAGGAACAGGTTCGCGGCGATGTTGCCGTGAGTGAGGACGCGGTTGACGTTGTGAAACACGGCGAGCTCGGCGACGAGCGTCTTGCTGAAGCGGTGCTCCACCTTGGCTTGGTAGTCGGTGAAGTTCTGGGTGCGCAGTCCGCCGGGGCCAGTGAGATTGTAGGCGTAGCCCATGAGGTCCGGCGTGACGAGCGGGTTGCCGGCGATCGACGCGCTGCGGAATTTCGCGCGGTTATTCACGACGATCTGGTCCGGCGCCAGCAGCGTGTAACGATCATTGGCCCCGTAACCCACGGTCGTGGCGACCGCAGTCGTGCTGGCGGTCGGGCGGCCGGCGGCGAGCCAAGTGGTGAGCGAGTCGGCGGCATTCCATGGGAGCGTGGTGTTGTTCACCGCCTGGCCCGTCTGATAGTTCGCCCGAAACGTCGTGCGTGCGAACGGCTGCCAGGTGAGCGCACCGCCGATGCGGCGCTGCTCGTTGACGTCCCACTGGCGCCAGCCCTTCGCATCCTGATACAAGCCGAGCAACCGGAAGCCGAGCTCGCGGCGGCGCAGCACCTGGCTGTGGTCGAACTCTACCCGGTTGTAGTCCCATGAGCCGAAGACCGCCTTCGCCGCAGTGCGCGTGCGCTTGAGGTCGGCGAATTTGCTCGTGAGTGCGACGGTGCCGCCCGGGGCGCCGAGGCCGAACAGGATCGAGTTCGGGCCGCTGGCCACTTCGGCGCGCTCGATGTTGTAGAGATCGACCGGTATGGCGGACTGCGCGTAGTCGACGGACGAGGAGCCGGCGACGCCGCGCACGCGGAAACGAAAATCGCCGCCGGTGGAATCGCGGCCAGGTGGATTTTGGAAACCGAGTGAATCCTCGACCTCGCGCTCCACGTTGCTCGCGTAGGCGAGCATGCTCTCGAGATCGGTCGCGCCGATGTCCGAGAGAAATTCTTTTGTGAACGGTGACACGGCGGCGGGCGTGTCCTTGAGCCGTGAATTCAGGCGCGAGCCGCTCGTGGTGTTGGCCGCTTGGTAACCGGCGTCGCCGTCGGGCTGCACCTCGAAAGGTGAGAGGACGACCGTGTCTTCATTGGCGGCGCTTTTCGGTGGCGGGCGGTCGCTGGGCGCTGTGGGCGCCGCCCGCTCGGCTTTTGGGTCGGCCGCCCTCACCAGACTGAGCGCGCCGTTCTGCCGGTCGGCGACAACCTGAAGGGAGGTTCCGTTGAACATACGCTCGAGCGCCTCGCGCGCGGTGAAAACTCCCTTGATCGCGTGGGTGGAGGTGTCCTGCACAGCCTCGACCGAGTAGAGCAGCTGCTCGCCCGATTGCGTGGCGAACTGTTTGAGCGTGCGCACGGCCTCGCCCGCCGGCACATCAAAGCTCTTGGTTGGCGTCGCAGCGGAGGTGGCGACTGCGCAGAACGCGACGAGGCTGAGGGCTATCGTGCGCCACACGACGCGGTGAAGGGCTAGGTTGGGGAAACGCATGCGAGGGGTAGGGTCATCGTTACCACGGGTGAGCAGGCCAAACTCCCTAACGATGCGCATACGATTTTCGCGGTCCGGAGCGCGTCGCGCTCACGGCTTCGCACGCAGCAGCGTCGTATGCTCCGTCTCCTCGGCCACGAGACCAAAATTTTGCCTGAGCATCCGGACGAGTCCGGCGTGGTCCTGCGGCTTGAACGCGCCGCCGAACCGCTGCTGTGCGAGCGCGGGATCGACGATGACAAGCTGGTGGCGATTGAAGCGGTTGAACTGCGCAACGATTTCCGCGAGCGGGGCAGACTCGAACTCAAGCCGGTTTTGCTGCCACGCCAGTGCGCGCATCATTTCGTCGTTCGATACCGTGGTCGCCGGCAACATCCGCGAAGCCGCCGGTGCGGAAACCGCCGACGCGATCCGCGGAATCACGAGGCGCTGTCCGGCAGTCAGCATAGTGCCGCCATCGTTCGCTCGCGGCCCCGCCACTGCGTCCGCGGCATCGTTGACGCGCACTTTCCCTTCGGTAACGAGCACCTCGATGCCCCGGGCGTGTAAATTCACATCAAACGCGGTTCCCACGGCCTGCACGACCACGCCACCGACCTCCACCACGAACGGCCGCGCCGGGTTCTTGGCGACCACGAAGTGCACTTCACCTCGCTCCAACGTCACCCGCCGCTGTCCCGGCGTGAAGGATGCCTTCACCGCACTGTCGGTGTTCAAGAATGCGACGGAACCATCCGGCAGTTGCATCCGCTGAATCGTCCCGACGGGCGTGCTCGCCACGCCGGCGAAGTATGCCGGACGCCACCACCCGACATAGGCCACCGCGACCGCTGCCGCCACGGCGGCGACCGCCGCCGTCAGCCGCCACCGCCTAGCGCTTCGCGACGGACGAGCCGGCAACGGAGCGATCAACGGCGTAGATTCCGCCATCTTGCCCAGCAAACTCCACGTCCCGTCGAGCTCGTTGAAAAGCGCGGCGTGGCGCGGATCGGCAACTAGCCAATCTTGAAACGCAGTTTCTTCTTCGGCCGACAACCCTTGTTGGCACCGCGCGAACCAGCGCAGCGCGGCGGCCTCCAACTCGGTCGGTGGCGGTAGCGGCGTATCGTGATCGGAGCGGGAAAACGACATGGCGGTTACATGCGTTCGGGGCGGGGCACGACAGAGAGGCAGTCGCGCGTCACGCCGCGCAGCAGGAGAAACTGGCGGCAGCGAAATACCGCGATGCAGAGCTGGGCGTCGACGGTCTTGGCGGCAATGTTCAGTTGCCGGGCAATCCGCTCGTGGGAGTAGCCATGAAAGCGTCGCAGAACGAGAATCTCGCGGCAACGTGGCGGCAGCGCGGCGATCGCCTCGTGGAGAATCGCGACCTCTTGATCGTAAGAAACGATTTCGGCGGCACTGGTCCCATGTTCAACCGTCGGCAGCTGCTCGATATTTCCCGCGCTTTCGGTCGCCGCCACCTGGCGATGTCGCGCGAGATCGAGCGCGGCATTACGTGCGGTCACGAACAGATAGGGGCGAACCTCGCCCAGCCGGCCCGCTACTTTGGAGCGGAGCAGGCGGGCATACGTCTCCTGAATCAAATCGTCGACGTCGCCGAATGCAGGAAAACGCCCCCGCAGGTAGGCACGCAAAGCCGCCTCGTGGGGCTGAACTTCATCGATAAACCACTGAGAGTTGTCGGTAGCCGCGACGTGTGCGCTGTGGGGGCAATGCTGGGGCATATCGGATGAACGGCGCTTGCAGTGTCCCTCCAGACTCTGGGTTGCCCCAGCAGAAGCCCACCGAAAAGGCGTAGGGCGCTAAAATATTCTTTTAGGGAAATGGTCGATTTCACGCGTTATAGCCGGCGCGAACCAATTCCGGGTGGTGGGTAGAACGATGCAGCGGCCGAAACCGGCAGCGTTGCCACTCGTTCGTCCTGCGCCTCAAATCTCCCGTCGCATGAAAACTCTGCACGCCGCCCTTTTTCTCCTGGCCCTTGCATCCACCACGCCCGCCTTGCGGACCCAGCCCACCACTCCACCTCCCCCGGTCACGTCACTCGCCGCCGCCGGATTCACCAACGCCGCCTCATTCGGCTTCTCGCCCGAAGCCACTGGCCTCGCCAACACCCAAGCGCTCCAACGCGCCCTCGACCAAACCGGCACCATCGTCGTCAGCCAGCCCGGCACCTACAAAATCGCCGGCACCGTCTTCATCGGCAGCCACACGTCGGTCATTTTCGGTCACAACGTCTTCCTAAAAAAATCCGACGAGCAGGGCCCCTTCTCCCACGTGCTCCTCAACAAAGGCGCGCTCACCAAAACCTACGACGAACACATTTCCGTCGAGGGCCTGAGCATCATCGTCAACGGCATGGATGTCCGAAAATTCCTCGTCTACGGCCTCCACGGTCAGCTCGCATTTTTCTACGTGAAAGACCTCCGCATCGAGCGCTTCCGCTGCCTCGACATCGGCAAGGCCCAATACGGCATTCACGTTTGCACCTTCGAAGATCTCCTCGTCGACGACGTCATCCTCAAGGGCGACAAAGACGGCGTGCACCTCGGTCGTGGCAAACGCTTCACGATCCGCCGCGGCACGTTCGAGACGTTCGACGACGCCGTCGCTCTCAACGCGCACGACTACGACGTGGGCAACCCCGAACTCGGCTGGATCGAAGACGGCGTAGTGGAAAACTGCCATGACCTCGCCGATGGCAAAAAGCCGACCGGCTACTTCTGTCGCATCCTCGCCGGCGCGTGGCTCGACTGGCAGTCGGGCATGGAAGTCCAAAAATCCGACACCGTCGTTTCCCACGGCCGCCTCTACCGCGTCTTCGCCAAACCCGACGAAACGAAATACAAATCGGTCACCCAGCCCTCCCACACGAGCGGCGCACAGGAGCTCGACGGCATCACATGGGTTGTCGTGCAGAACGACGTCACCTACACCGCCGGCGTCCGCAACGTCGTCTTCCGCGATATCTTCCTCGGCAAACCGCGCATCGGCTTTTCCGTCCACTTCGACAACGACAAGTTCAGCCGCAGCTATTACCCGGGCGCCAAAATTCCGAAACAGGAACAACTCACCTTCGACAACATCCGCGTCCTGCACAATCAGCGCACCGAGTTTCTCTCCATCGGCACGCCCGTCGACGTGCTCACGATCAGCAACTCCAGCTTCCGCAACAACCGGATCAATTTCCGCGGCAACAAAGCGATGCCCGACTACCTCCGCACGAAAATCAATCTCTACGGCTGCGTCTTCAACCACCCCGGCGCGATGGAGCTCATCACGAACTCCGTGCCGAACAAAGAAATCGTCCTCAAGACCTCCTCCAATCTCGAACTCCACGACAACTTCTCCGCCACGATCACGCCCGGCAGCGGAAAAATCACCGTGGACTCCGACCTGACCGGCCTCCGCAAATAGCTCCGCCGCGCCGCCCACGCCGGTTCGCGCGACCGCTTGGCGAAGGAATGGGTTTGCCACCCGCGGGAATAAAACCCTTTTGCCGCGATGATGCGCACCGCCGCGTTCCGACATTTTCTGACCGTGTCCGGTCTCGGTCTGCTGTTGGCGGGAGTCCACCTCGTCCCCGCCACTGCGGCGGAACCGCTGGCGACTTTTTCCACCGTGCGTGCGCTCACCCCGGCTCAGGCGGCCGAGGCGGTGCCGGTGCGGGTCGAGGCCACCGTGCTCGGCACCGATCCGGGCTCCCCGTGGAGCCTGTTTCTCCACGACGGGACCGCCGGATGTTACGTGAAGCTCACTCCCCGGGCGGAGCGCCCGGACTTCCCGCCCGGCCGCCGCGTGCGCATCGAAGGCGTCTCGATGGCGCTCGGCTATTTCCCGAATGTCACCCGTGCGCGTGCGCAAGACTTGGGTCAGGGCGTCGTTCCCCCGCCGATTCCCCTGGAGGAGCACCAAATTTTCTCGCCCGAATTTGATTCGGCCTGGGTGGAGGTTCCGGCGGTGGTCCTCGGCTACGAGGCCCGCGACCAACGCCTGACTTTGGATCTCGAGGTCTATGGTCTCCCCTTCAAAGCCGAGCTGCCGCTGGAGGAGCACGCCGACGAACGCGCCGCCGCCTTGATGCAACGCCCGGTGCGTTTGCGCGGTGTGCTCGGCACGATTTTCAATCAACAGCGCCAAATGACCGACCGGCACTTCTTCTTGTCGTCTTTGGCGGCCATCTTGCCCGCGACGTTGCCCAGCGCGCCGGAAGCTGCTCCGTTGCTTCACATCGCCAAAATGCTGACGGGCGGATTTGGTCCGCAGACGCACATCCGCGTCACCGGCATCGTCACGCAATCGGCGGCCAAGGGTTTCTATCTGCGCGACGACACCGGCAGCACGCTGGTCATCGCCGCCCGGGCCCATCGTTTTCCCCCGGGCACGCGCGTCGAGGCCGAGGGCTTCGCGAGCGTCGCGCCCTATCGGCCCGTGCTGCGCGCCGCGTCCGTCACGGTGCGCGAAACCGCCGCGGCGCCGCCGCCCGTGCGCTTCCCCGAAAAACGCGCCGACCTCCCCGCGATGCACGCGGAACTAGTCACAGTGGAGGGCACGTTCTTGGCGCGGCAGGAGGGGCGGGCCGAAGTCATCCTCGAGTGCCAGGCCGGTCAGCATGTTTTCGAAGTGCTCGTGCCCGCCGGTGGGACGCCGCTGCCCGCTCTCGCGCTGGGCGACCGGTTGAGTTTCACCGGCATTTGTGAACTCACCACCACCCACGCGCTTCCGCGCATCGGGTGGGTCGATGGATTCCGGGTCCACCTCGCCGGGCCGGAAAAAATCACGATCCTCAACCGCGCGCCGTGGTGGACCGCCCGCCGCCTACTCGTCGCCCTCGGCCTCTCCAGCGCGCTCGCAGTCCTCGGACTCGTCGGCACCTGGATTTTCCGCCAACGCGTCCGCCGCCAAATGGCCATCATCGGCGACCAGCTTCGGGCCGAAGCCGTGGGAAAGGAACGCGACCGCATCGCCCGCGATCTCCACGACACCTTGGAGCAGCAACTCTCCGGCGTGGCGCTGCAACTCGACGGGCTCGACGATGCCGTCCGGAGCAATCCCACTGCGGCTTCGAAAGTGCTGTCCGTCGCCCGCCGCATGTTGCGTTACACGCGGCTCGAAGCCCGCCGCTCCGTCTGGGATTTGCGCTCCAAGATTCTCGAAGAACAGGGCCTCGTCGCCGCCCTGCGCGATATGGCCGAGGCGTCGTCCGGGCTCGCGGGCCCCAAAGTCACGGTGCACGTCGCGGGGGCCGCGCGAAATCTCCCGGCCGCCACGGAATTCCACCTGTTCCGCATCGCCCAGGAAGCGTTGGCCAATGCGATCAAACACAGCGGTGCCCGGACAGTTTCACTGCACCTGACCTATACCGGGTCGGACCTGCAACTCAGCGTGCACGACGACGGTCGCGGATTCGCGCTCGATGCGCAACTCGCCCAGCCCGGCCCGCATTTCGGCCTGCTGGGCATGCGCGAACGCGCAGACAAGATCGGCGCCACCCTGGAATTCACGACGCGGCCGGGCGAAGGTTGCACCGTTGCGATCGCGGTTACGGTCGCGCCCAACTCCACCCCCATCCTCGCATGAAACCCCGCCGCATCCGCATCTTGGTCGTCGACGATCACTTCATGGTCCGCATGGGCCTCATCGGGGCCTTGGCGGCCGAGCCCGACGTGGAAGTCGTGGGCGAGGCCCGCAACGGCACCGAAGCCCTCGCGGCGTTCGCCTCCCTGCTTCCGGACGTCACGTTGATGGATGGTATCTTGCCTGATCTGCACGGTATCGAGGTCACCCGCCGCATCGTCGCCGCCCATCCCGCTGCGCGCGTCATTTTGGTTTCGATCAATGACACGGCGGAGGATGTTCACCGCGCGATGGCAGCCGGAGCTTGCGGCTACATCCCGAAATCCTGCGAAAAAGACACCATCGTCCAAGCCATCCGGAAAGTCGCTGCCGGGGAAACTTTTCTGCTGCCCAGCCTCGCGCGCAAACTGGCGGACCGCAATGCCCGCGTCGGCCTGAGCGCCCGCGAAGCGGAGGTGCTGCATCTGATCTCCCGGGGCAAGGCCAACAAGCAGATCGCCGCCGATCTCAGTCTGAGCGAGGCCACGGTGAAGACCCACATCGCCCATATTCTCGCGAAGCTCGAAGCGCCCGACCGCACGCGTGCGGTCACGATCGCCCTCGAACGCGGCCTGCTCCGGAACTAGCCCGCCGGTCGGACTCCGACGTCACCGCGATCCGCGATGGCCGACGCATCATCCGAAAGGATGATAGCCGCTTCGTTGACGAACTTTTCCACCCGGAACTCGCTCGTCGTCGCGCGGCGCGCCCCTTCCCGCGCCTTGCCCTCGCCGGCTCCGCTGCATCGCCGCCGGAAAAGATTTCCCTGCCTCACCAAGCCCCCAACCCCCACTGACCCTATGAAACCCCGTCACCCCGGCCGGATACCTGCCTTCGCCTTCCTTGCCGCCACGCTCTCCCTCTGCGGCCAGACGGCCCCCACCGCTCCCTCGGCTCCCGCGATGCCCGCCAAAGAGGAGGTCGTCACCCTCTCTCCTTTCGAAGTCTCCACCACACAGGATACGGGCTACGCCGGGCAGGACACGCTCTCCGGCTCGCGCCTGCGCACGAATCTCCGCGACGTCGCCGCCGCGATCAGTCCCATGACCGCGGAGTTCCTGCGCGACATCGCCGCCACCAATCTCGAAAACGCCATCGAATACGGCATGGGCACGCGCATGGAAACCGACGATGCCCGCGCCGCCGGTCCCGTGGCCGACGGCTACAACGATGGCATCCGCTCGATCCGCATCCGCGGCCTTCCCGGCGGTGCGCGCAGCATCAACTTTTTCGACGCTCCCGGCGAAGTGGACATGTATATGACCGATCGGGTCGAGGTCTCGCGCGGTCCGAACTCCATCCTCTTCGGTTTCGGTTCGCCGGCCGGCAAGATCAACGTCGCGACGAAGCAGGCCCTGACCGATCGGAACGCCTACAGCCTCACCAACCGCGTCGATTCGTGGGGCGGCTCCCGCTGGGTGGCCGATGCCAACGTCGCGGCCATCAAAAACACGTTGGCCCTACGCACCGTGCTTTTGCAGGGCCGCGAACAGTCGTGGCGCAAAGCCGGCCACAACGACCAGGACCGCATTTTTCTCTCCGCCAAATGGCGCATCGACCAGAGGACGACCCTGCGCGCCGAAGCCGAATACGGGAAAATTAACCGCGCCGTGCCCCGCCCTTTCTGGGGCAATGACCTTCGTTCGCTCTGGGAACAGAACGGCCGGCCGATCTTCAACAACTTCGGCGCCAACTATCAGCCCGGCCTAGCGTTCACGCCCGGCGCCGCCGGCACCCCCGGCACGCCCTTGCGCGACACGGGAGCGACGGCCGTCAGCGGCGTGCAGGAGCGCAGCTCCGGTGACTGGGTGGTGGTGAGCGATCGCTTCGCCGCCGCGCAGAATTTCCGGCAGTTCACGACGGCCGAGCGCCCAATCGGGCCGCTGCGCAGCGATTTCGATATGGGCCGTCGTTTCCCCGAGGCCGCGCTGGAGGGCAACTGGATTTCCGGCCGTTTCGCCGTCTCGAATGTCTCCGCATTCTTCCAACGCGAGCTGGTCCGCGATCTGAACCTCGAGGTAGCGGTCAACCGCCAGAGCCTGCGCCGCAATGTCCACAACGACCTGCAATGGGACCTCTACGGCATCGCCGCCGACACGAACCGCTACTTGCCCAACGGCCAGCTCCGCCCAACCGCCGACCTCTACTATTTCGAGATGTCCCCCAACATCATTTTCTCGCGATCCCACACCGACCAGCAACGCGTCACGCTCTCGTATGAAAAAAGCGTTCGCGAGTGGGCGAGGCTCCGCGTCGCTGGTCTCGGCGAGATGGTGCAGACCGATTCAATCGGAGGGAACCGCCAGCTCTCTTGGCTCAAGGGTCCCGGCATCGCGAGCGGCGGCGCGTTTAACGCGACCCCGGAGAACGCCGCCAACAAGGTCTACTATCGTTATTACCTCAAGGACCTCAACGTCCTCAACGATTCCAACTACCGCATCCCCGCTCCCTACGCACTCAACGGCCCCATCCCTTACCAAGACCCGCGCACCGGGGCGGTGACGAATCTCTATGCCCACGAGGTCGAGCGCGCGCAGTCCGTCGCCAGCCCGATCGCGCGCGACACCGGTGCCTACATGGGCGTCGCGCAGGCCTTCCTCTTCAAAGATCGCCTCGTCGCCACCTACGGTTACCGCAGCGATCGCGTGAAGAATTGGCTCGGCCTCGCCGTGCGCGATCCCGCGGCCGAAGCGATCACGCCCAACTCGGGCGTGTGGCTGCCGGTCGACGCGAAGTCGAAAGTCCCGACGATCTCTAGCGGCCACACCAACACCCTCGGCGCCGTTTTCCACGTCAACCGCTGGCTCTCGGCCTTCGCCAACACCTCCAGCAGTCTCGGCACGCCCAGCATCAACTTTGTCGCACCGAAGAACGTAAACCAGACCACCGGCGCCGACCTCACGCCCGCCCCGACCGGCGAGACGACCGACTACGGCCTCAAGCTCAGCCTGCTCCAGAATCGAGTCTTCGTCACCGCGACCCGCTACCACACGATTTCCAAAAACGAGTTCGGCGGCTCCGGCTTCAACAAGACCAACCTCGTCAATATCTGGACCGCCCTCGCCAACTCCACGATCCTGCCGGCCAACGAAGCCGCCTTTGCCCAGACGCAAATTCAGGTGATGAATCAGGTGAACGGCACCGTTCAGGACTCCGAGAGCAAGGGCTACGAACTCGAGATCGTCGGCAAGCCGCTCGCGAACTGGTCCGTCTCGGTCAACTACTCGAACAACGAGACCCTGCGCTCCAACATCGGCCGCGAATTCCGGGCCTACCTCGACGCGTGGAAGCCGTATTGGAAAAAATACTCGACGCTCTCGATCACGCAGAATGCCACGCAGCCGCGCCCGCAATTTGCCCCCAGTTCCACCGACTGGCGCTCCCCCGCGGAGGCCGCGGCCACTGGCGCCTTTGTGCTGAACAACGACAGTATCAATGAATCGATCGCCGCCGCCGAGCAGGCGTTCTTCGACAATCCGCGCATCTTCGAGGGCATGCGCTTCGTCGGCGATCCGCTCCACAACGTGAATTTCCGCACGCGCTACGACTTCTCCTCCGGGGTGCTGAAGGGACTTTCGGCCGGCGGCGGCACGCGTATGCGCTGGGGCCGCGTCGCCGGGGCCAAGGTCGACTACAGCGTTCCCGCCAATGCTGACTACACCGACCTGTATAACGGCCGCGTGGTGAACCGCATCGCCGCCGCCACCGCCAAGGACCAAATGGTCTACGATTTCCAACTCAGCTACTCGCGCCCGATCTTCAACCGCAAGTATCGCTGGTCCGCCCAACTCAATATCAACAACGTCACCAACCAACGGGAACTGATCGTGAACAGCGTCCATCCGCAGACGCTCGAGGCCGTGACCTACCGCTATCAGGATCCCCGGCAGTTCGTTTTGACCAACACGGTCTCATTCTAGGTCCGGCCACCAAACCACTTCGCGGCGCAGTGCGCCGAAACTCGATGGATCGCATGCCCACCTCCGGCCTCGTCACCCGCGCTCTGCTCGCGGTCGGATTTTTGGCGACTGCTGTGGTCACGGCAGGAGCGATGCCGGAGTTTTCCGAGACGCAGCTCGCGGCCATACGCGATGGTTTCACCCCGAGGGTGACTGCCATGTTCGATTCAGAAAAAGGACATCCCCTCGTTCGGGCCGAGCCGAGGCCGCCGTTGGGTGCCGGCCGGGCTCCGTTTGTGCGGGGGTATTCCTTCGCCCTCGTGAAATTCGCGACCCGCTGCCTGTGGCTGGAAGAGTCCAACGCCGCCGCCAACGCCGCCCTGCAGGAAAACGCCGACTACTATTTGGCCCATCCCGGCGCGATCTTCGACAAGGACAACTTCCATTGGCACTCCGAGGTGCTGCTCCGGCTGATTGAATTCTTCGGCGCAAACGGCTCTCGTCGGCCCGGCCTGCTCCACGCGGAGACCGAGCGGAAGATCCTCGAGAGCATCTGGCTCTATTCCCGGCGGAACGACTCGGCCGCGCAGCCTCACACGCATCTGGCCGAAGCGGATCACGCGGTGTCGCAGACCTGGTTCATCAAGGAATCCGAAAACCACCACGCGCAGTGTTTCACCACGCTCTGGCACTTTGCTAAACTCGCCCGCGGCCGGGAGGGCTTTCGTGAACGCCGCTACGACGACGGGCGCACGCCTGCCGAGCACTACGAGGCGTGGAACAGTTACGCGAAACGCTACCTCACCGAGCGCGCGAAAAAGGGCATGTTCATCGAGATGATGTCGGTCAGCTACAACACGAGTTTGCTCAAGGGCGTTTTCAATTTCTACGACTTCGCGGATGATCCCGAACTGAAGCGAAGAGCCGGCCTCTTCTTCGATCTCTACTTTGCCTATTGGGGTCAGGAGCAAATCCACGGTGTCGCCGGTGGCGGCCAAGGCCGGATTTACTCCGACATCAACCCGAAGTCTTCGGGCTTGGGCTATCTCTTCTTCGGCGTCGGCGAGGCCCCGAAATTACAGAGCGAACTGTTGACCGCGATGACGTCGACCTACCGGCCCTCGCTCGTCGTCGTCGACCTCGTGTGCGATCGGATCGGGCGCGGCGTCTACGAGGTGATGCAACGTCCGCTCGGGTTGGCGGCCGACCGTGCGCACTACCAACCGCCCGACTATCGCCTGCGCACAGACTTCGGTGGCAATCTGCGCTACTCCTATTGCACGCCTGATTTTATTCTCGGCACGACGCTGTCCGAGGCGCGGCCCGAGCCGGAGTGGACGATGATCAGTTCGCAGAATCGGCGTCACGGAGTCCTGTTCGAAGGCGACCCGGTCGCGGTCATCTCGCCGCAATGCGAGGCCACGCGGGATCACCGCGCCTACAACACCCAATGGTCGGTGCAGCGCAAAGGCACCCTCGTTTGCCAGAAGCTCAACACCCACCGCGGTGGCGGCCCGATGCGCGTCTGGTTCTCCAGCGCCGGATTGTCCGTGCCCATCGAGCACGATGGCTGGACGCTGGTCGAATCCCGCGGCGCCTTCGCCGCCGTCCGGGAGGTCCGCGGCGCCACCATGTGGGCCGAATCAAGTTCGGCCGTGGCCGGGCGTTGGCTGAACCTCGCCGACGAATACTCACCCGTAATTCTGCAGGTCGCGCAAAAAAGCGAATACCCGTCGCTGCGCGCATTTGGCGCCGCCGTCGCCGACCAAAAGATCGAAATCAAAAACGAAGCGCTCTCTTTCCGGAGCATCGGCGGCGACCGGTTCTCCTTCCCATTGAACTTCACCGGCGTGCCCACGATCAACGGCGCGCCGATCAACTACGCGCCCGCGCGCGCCCTGGACAGTCCCTTCCTCCAGTCGGATTGGAACAGCGGTGTTGTTACCCTGCGCAAGGGCACCCGCACCGTCGTGCTGAATTTCAACGCACCCGAATGAAACCCGCCATCCTCTCGCGCCCGCTGTGTGCCATTCTCTCCGTGATTGCGTTCGCCTCGCCGCCGACAGTCAGTGGAGCCGCGCCGACCACCGGCGTGGCTCTGCGGAACCCCGTCTGGGTGTCTGAAGACAACCTGCGTGATCCCTCGGTGCTCAAGGTCGAGGGCGGCTACCAGATTTTCTATTCGCGTCTCGTCGGCCCCGATTGGGCCTCGCCGAACAGCTGGACCATCGCCCGCGTGTTCACCAAGGACTTCACGCAGTTTGAGAACATCACCGATGTTTCGCCCAAGGGCTACGCTTCGCCGGGCGATGTCGTGTTCTGGCACGGGCGCTACCTGCTGCCTTACCAGAACTATCCCGCGAAACCCACGCTGCTCTGCGTGAGCGAGTCCGCCGACCTCCGGCAATGGACTCTGCCGCGGACGTTTCTCCGCGACGACGCCCAACTCCCGTGGAACACCTACCAGCGTGTGATCGACCCGAGCTTCGTGGTCGCTGGCGATGTCCTGCACTGCTACTTTGTCGGTTCTGCCGATGTCACGGGTGCGAGCGGAAAAAAGCTGCGCGCCAACCTGCTCGGCCACGCGATCACCCGCGACCCCAAACTGGAAAAGTGGGAAATCCTGACGCCGACAGCTCCGTTGTTGGGCCACTCGGCCGGTGCGCCCGACGGAGTGGAAAACGTCATGGTCTTCCGCACCGGCGAGCACTGGACCATGATCTACAGCGAGGGACTCGCCACCCAGCATTTGGCATTGGCCACGTCGGGCGATCTACGAACCTGGAAGTTGGAGGGCCCGATCGAGATTCCCCGACAAAGATGGATGGCCCGCAAATACGGCGCCCCGTTCGTCTGGCGGGACGGCACGGAGTGGCGGATGATCCTGATGGGGGAAAACGACCGCCGCCGCACCACGTTTGGTCTGTTGTCATCCCCTGATGGCCGCCACTGGGTGCCGCTGCCGGAGCACGCTCCCCCTTGATGCCCATGCGCTTTCCATTTCTGTGCCTTGCGTTGATCGCGTGGTTGTCCGTCGCCGGAGCAGAGACCAGCCCACCCGCTCCGAAAACCGACCGCCTGAAATGGTTCGAGGCCGCCCGCACCGGCCTGTTCATCCATTGGGGGCCCTACTCGATCACCGGCTGCGAGTGGCATGGCCAAACGGGAAAACGGGATGCCCACCTGATGAACGAGTTTCGGATTCCCCTCGCGGACTACCGTCGGCTGGCCGGCACTTTCTCCCCGCAACAGTTCGACGCGGCCCAGTGGGTCAGGCTGGCGAAGGAGGCCGGCCTCGGTTACATCGTGTATGTCTCCAAGCATCACGACGGATTCGCCATGTTCGATTCTCCGTCGAGCGCCTACGACATCACGGACGCCACCCAATTCGGCCGCGATCCGTTGAAGGAAATTGCCGCGGAGTGCCGCAAACAGGGCATCACGCTCTGCCTCTACTATTCCCTCGGGCGCGACTGGAGCGTTCCCGGCGTGCCGACCGGAGGAAACCGCTGCAACGACTGGGATTTTCCGCACCCACCCGCCACCGCCGTGCAGGACTACCTCGACTCAAAAGTGAAGCCCCAGCTCCGCGAACTGCTCACCCAATACGGTCCGATTGGCAGCATCTGGTTCGACACTCCGGATCGGATCACGAAGCCGCAGAGCGAGGCGCTTCGGGCATGGATTCTTTCCCTTCAACCCAACTGCCTCATCAACGCCCGCATCGGCCACGGGTTCGGCGACTACGCCATCAACGAGCAGACCATCCCCGCCAGCGCCATCCACTCACCGTGGGAAACTTGCCTGACCATCAACGACCGCTGGGCCTACGACAAAACCAACCACAACTGGAAATCCCCGGAGATGATCGTCCGTTGCCTCGTCGATGTCGCGAGCAAGGGCGGCAACTTCCTCATCAACGTCGGCCCGACCGGTGAAGGCGTGATTCCGCGGCCCTCCGTGGATCGGCTCCGGTCGCTCGGCGACTGGCTGAAAGTAAACGGCGAGTCGATCTACGGCACCACGGCATCCCGGTTCACCGCGGCCTCGAGCGGCATCGTTTTCCAAGAGATCAATCCGGACGGCAGCGAGCAGCTGGCGAACGGAGCCGGCGCGGCCAACGCCCACGAGGTTGCCCTGCCGCGCGGTTGGCGCTCCACGATTAAGCCGGGCTGCGTCTACCTCCATCTCTTTGACCGCCCGGCCCACGGCGTCGTGCGACTGCAGGGATTTTTGGATACAGTTCGCAAGGTCACGCTGCTCGCTGATCCCCAGCGTCGGTCGTTGGATTTCCAGCAAAACAACGGGGCCTTTTCCGTCACGCTGCCCGCGGGAATCTGGGACAGTCGGGCCACCGTGTTGAAACTGGAGATCGCGGAACCGAGGTGACGACAACGACGCCACCTTGAACGTCGTCCTTCCGCAAACCGTCACCGCCACGACATTTCTCCCCGTGAGTGCGGCACCGGCGCGCCCCGTGATTTCCGAATTTTCACTCTTCATGGCACTATGATCTTCCTCTCCCAGACATCCAGACTTTGGGGCGCGATGACGCTCCTGTTGTGCAGCAGTATCGCCAGTCACGGCGCCGATGACCTCGCCCGCCAATTTGCCGAACCACCCGATGTGGCTCGCCCGTGGGTCTGGGCGCATTGGCTCCACGGCAACGTCAACCGCGAAGGCATCACGCGTGATCTCGAAGCGATCAAACGCGTCGGCTTGGGTGGCGTCACGATGTTCGATGTCGCGCAAGCCGCCATTCCGCCCGGACCGCATACCTACTTCAGTCCCTCGTGGCAGGAGTTGTTTGCGCACCAGATCTCGGAGGCCAAACGCCTCGGCTTGGGAGTGATGAGCCAGAACGGCCCAGGCTACAGCGGTAACGGCGGCCCGTGGATCACCCCCGAGTTCGCCGCCCAGAAACTCGTCGAAAGCGCGACCCGCGTCACCGGCGGCCGACGGTTTTCCGGCGTGCTGCCGTCGCCGCCGCTCAACGGCGATTTCTACCGTGACGTCTCCGTGGTCGCGATTCGCGAAACCGACGCGCAGGCAAACTACCGCCTCGCCGACCTCGATCTCAAGCGCCTCGTCTGGCTCAACTTCATCAAGTGGGCCGGCACCCGCAGCGCTCCGCTGGATGCCACTGCCCCGCCGGAGGTCTGCATTCCCCGCGACGCCGTCATCGATCTCACTGGCCGGATGTCCGCCGCCGGCGCATTGGAGTGGGACGCTCCCCCGGGCAGGTGGACGATCCTGCGGTTTGGCCACACTTGGACGGGGCAGAAGACCTTGCCCGCTCCGCCCGAGGGCCAAGGCCCCGAGTGCGACAAACTCGATCCCCGCGGCATTCGCACGCATTTCGACCACGTCATGAAACGTATGATCGCGTTGGCCGGCCCCGCTGCCGGACAGACCTTCTCCTCCTTCTTCGTCGATAGCTGGGAAGCCGGCGGCCAGAACTGGACCGAAAAAATGCCGCAGGAATTTCACCGGCGCCGCGGTTACGACCTCACTCCGTTTCTCCCCGTCATGACCGGCCGCGTGCTCGGCGATCTGCAAACCTCCGAGCGCTTCCTCTACGACCTGCGCCAAACCGTGTCGGAGTTGGTCACCGAAAATTTCTGGGCCGAGATGCAACGGCTCTGTCACGCCCACGGGATGAAGATCGCCGTCCAACCCTACATCACCACCGGGAACGATCTCAATGCCGCCAATTTCACCGACGAGCCCATGGGGGAATTTTGGACCGCCGGCAACACGACCACCGACTACGCGATCACCGTCAAAGCCGCGGCCTCGGCCGCCAACTTGAATGGCAAAGTCGTCGTCGGCGTCGAAGCCTTCACCGCCAATCACACAGAACGCTGGCTTTCCCATCCCGCGACGCTCAAGGCCCAGGCCGACCGCATTTTCGCCCTCGGCGCCAACCGCTTTCATATCCACCGCTTCGCGATGCAACGCTTCGCCCAGCTCAAACCCGGCATGATGATGGGTGGCTGGGGCCAGCAATACGACCGCACACAGACGTGGTGGGACTGGTCGAAACCGTGGCACGATTACCTCGCGCGCTGCCAGTTCATGCTGCGCCGCGGCCCCGTCGTCACCGATGTCCTCGCCGTCGTGCCCGAGGAACCGCTCTACCGTTACGAACCCAAAACAATTCCCGGCTACGACTACGACGCCTGCGGTCCCGACACCTTCAAACGCATCACCGTCACCGACGGCCTTGCCGGCCTGCCCGGCGGCCGTCGCTACCGACTCATCACCGTCGACCACACCGGCACGATGACGCTCGGCCGCCTCCTGCAACTCAAAGAACTGGTCGTCCGCGGGGCCAACCTCATCTGCGAACCTCCCCTCGCTACGCCCGGCCTCACCGATCTGCCGCACGCCGACGAAGCCCTCATGAAACTCGCGGCCGAGCTTTGGGGCACCACCGGCGAGACGGAGCGCACGGTCGGCCAAGGTCGCGTTTTCCACGGCCTCTCCCCCGAAGCCGTGTTGCAAAAACTCGGGGTGCCCCGCGACTTCACCGGCCCCGCCACCCTTTCGTGGATTCATCGCCGCGACGACCAGGCAGACATCTACTTCCTCGCGTCACCGTCCGAGCAAACCATCAACGCCGCCTGTTCGTTCCGTGTCCACGGCCGGCGCGCCGAGCTCTGGGACCCCGCCACCGGCACGATTCGCCCCCTCTCGAACGTTTCGTCCGATGCCACGCACACGACCGCGCAAATCCCACTCGGCCCCCGCGGCTCGGTTTTCGTCGTCTTCCGTTCCGACGCCGCCGCGGAGCCGGCTCGCGCAGACCGCGTCGCTGTGGACGAATTTCCCTTGTCCGCTCTCGCAGCGATCACGGGCCCGTGGACTTTGTCCTTCCCACCCGACAGCGGAGCGCCGGCATCCTCGAACCTGACTTCATTGGATTCGTGGAGCCGACACCCGGACGAGCGCATCAAATATTTCTCCGGCACAGCGGACTACCGCACCGACTTCTCCGCGCCGCCGACCACGCCGCAGTCCCGCACCATCCTCGATCTCGGCCGCGTCGAGGTCATGGCCCGCGTGCATCTCAACGGACAGGACCTCGGCATCCTCTGGCGTCCGCCCTATCGCCTCGACGTGACCGACGCGCTGCGGCCCGGCACCAACTCGTTGCGCATCTCCGTCGTGAACCTTTGGGTCAACCGTCTCATCGGCGATGAATCGCTCCCCGCTGACAGCGAGCGCGAGAAGAATGGACGCCTGAAATCATGGCCGCAATGGGCTCTCGACGGAAAATCCAGCCCCACGGGTCGCCACACCTTCGTCACGTTTCCTCTCTGGAAAAAGGGCGAGCCCCTGGTCGACTCCGGCCTGCTTGGACCCGTGACGCTATTCCAATCCCGCAGCTCCCCGCCAAAGACCTCGCGGCCTTGATCGTCTGTCCTTCCGGAGTCGCTTAAATCTCCGCGCTCAGCCCCGCGCCTTCTTGATCCAATCCGTGCGCATGGTCCGCGTGCGCAGCGCATTCGCCGCCGCGTCGTCGAACTGCTCCTTCAACGGGTCCCATTTCAGCGGCCGATCCAGCTCCATCGCGATCGCCCCGAGGTGCAGCGTCGTGCAAAGGCGGTGCAAGGCCTCCGCCGTATACATCGGCGGACGTCCCTGCCGGATCGCATCGAGGAAGTCACGCTGCTCGCGCTCGGGCCGCGGCCAGAGTTTATTCGTCTTCGGATCGTAAGTCTTGCGAAAGATATTCATGTCGCTCGCCGCGAGCGGACCCGACCAGCCCTTGTTGCCCACCCAGCCGTCGGTGCCTTCGAAGCGGATCGATACCTCGCCCGCCGTCACCTCGAGCTCCACCCCATTCGCGTAGGTGTAGGTGATGTCGTAGGTCTGCGGAACGGTGTTGACGGAATTCGGCGGAATCACGCCCTTCCCTTTCACCGCCACCGGACTGGAGTTCTCCGCGAAATTGGCGACCTGTGCCGTATCCACCAAGTGGGCACCCCAATCCGTCAGGGAACCGCCGGAGAAATCCCGGATCTGCCGCCACACCTGTGCGTCGGTCAGCTTCGGCGTAAACGGCCGGTAGGGCGCCGGTCCGAGCCACATTTCGTAGTCGAGATCCTCCGGCACCTTGACCGGCTCTTCGCGCGCAAACACCGGCTTCAACATCAGGCTCACCTTGATACGCTGCAATTTTCCGATCGCCCCGTTGCGCACCGCCTCGGCGATTTTGTGGTAGTAGATCACTGCGCGATCCTCCAGGCCCGTAGCAAACATCGCCTTGCGCGCCGCCACATCGTTCGCGAGTCGCCGCCCTTCCTCGATCGTCAGCGTGGGCTTCTCGCAAAACACCTTCTTGCCCGCCGCCAGCGCCATCTGCGCCATCGTCACGTGCCAATGGTCCGGCGTCGAAATCACCGCCACGTCGATATCCGGCCGTGCGAGCACCGCCCGGAAATCCGCGATCATCGCGCAGCCCGGCCCACCGTATTTTTCATCCACGAGCTTGCGTGCCTGCTCGCGCCGACGCCCATACACGTCGCACACCGCCACGATCCGGCAGTCGTCCTGTTGCAAAAACGATTTCAGATTCACGCCGATGCCGTGCGCCCCGAGCCCGATGCAGCCGAGCGTGATCTGGTTCGAAGGCGCATTCGCCCCGAACAGCCGCGCGGGAATAATCTGTGGTGCGACACCGGCCGCGAAGACGCCGGCCAGACTGGATTTAAGAAACGAGCGACGGGTGGAAACGGACGTTTTCATCGTGGGGTGAGTGCCCCCCACCATGCGCCCGCCCCCGCCGAGGTCGAGCCGACATCTGCCACAACTCCCGCAAAATCCGCGCAGCCACCCGCGCCCGTCTCCGCTAATCTCCGCCGTTCTCACCACCCCGCTCCTGCCATGAACCTCCGTCGTGCCTTCGTCGTTTCTCTCTGCGCCGCGCTGGCGCCGCTCCTCACCGCCGCCGATCTCTTCGTTTCGCCCGCCGGTCGGGACTCGTGGTCTGGCCAACTTGCTGCACCCGCTGCCAACGCTTCCGACGGCCCCTTCGCCACGCTTGAGCGCGCCCGCGACGAAATCCGCCGCCGCCGCACCGCCGGCGAAACCGCCACGCCTTTCACCGTTCACGTGCGCGCCGGCCGCTACGCCCTCGCGCGTCCGTTCCAGCTCGAAGCCCGCGACTCCGGCACCGCCGCCGCTCCCGTCGAATGGCGCGGCTATCGCGACGAGCACCCGCTCATCCTCGGCGGCAGATCCATCGCGCGCTTCACGCCGCACGAGGGGAAAATCCTCAAGGCCGACGTCGGTGCTCAAGGCTTCAAGGGCATGAATTTCCGCATGCTGCTCTGCGATGGCCGCCAGCAAATCCTCGCCCGCTATCCGAACTACGATCCGAAAAACCCCTACGGCGGCGGCTTCGCCTACGTGCCCGGTAAACACGTCGACATGTATAAAGAAATCCCCGGAGAGGACCGCCGCACCTTCCAATACGCCGAAGCCGACGCGCGCAGGTGGGCGAATCCCACCGAGGCCGAGGTCATGATTTTCCCTCGCTACAACTGGTGGAACAATCTCGTGCGCATCGCCGCCCTCGATCCCATAACGCGCACCATCACGCTCGCCGCCGACTGCTCCTACAGCATCCGCCCCGACGACCGCTACTACGTGCGCAACGTCCGCGAGGAGCTCGATTCGCCCGGCGAGTGGTATCTCGACCGTGCCACCGCCACGCTCTACTTCTGGCCGCCCGACGGCGCCGATCTCAAAACCGTCGTCGCCCCCACCCTGCGCACGCTTGTCCAGCTTGGCGCCGGCACCGCGCACGTCACGTTCCGCGGCTTCGTCTTTGAAGGCGCCGAGGGCACCGCGATCACGTTCAAAGACACCACCGCGTGCCGCCTCGTCGCCTCCACGATTCGCAACGTCGGCGACTATTCCGGCAACGGCATCTCCATCGACGGCGGCACCGCCAACGGCGTCGTCGGTTGCGACCTCCACGACATCGGCAGCAGCGCCATCTCGCTCGCCGGCGGCGTCCAAAAGACCCTTACGTCCGCCGGAAATTTCGCCGAAAACAACTACATCCATCACACCGGCCGCCTCTACAAACAGGGCGTCGGCATCTCCCTCCGCGGCGTTGGCCAGCGAGCCGCCCACAACCTCATCCACGACTGTCCGCGCTTCGCGATTCAGTTCATGGGCAACAACCACCTCATCGAGTTCAATCACGTGCGTCATGTAAATCTGGAGACGGCCGACACCGGCGCCATCTACACCGGCGGCCGCGACTGGCTCGGCGCGCGTGGCTCGATCATTCGTCACAACTGGTTTCACGACATGCTCGGCTTCGGTTTCGAAAAGGGAAAGTGGGTATCGCCGCACTTCGCCTGGGGCGTCTACCTCGACGACAACACCGGCGGCGTGACCGTCTACGGCAACATCGTCGCCCGCGCCGTCCGCGGCCTGATCCATCTCCACAACGGCCGCGATAACACCGTCGAAAACAACATCTTCATCGACGGCACCCAGCAGCAGATCCAGCTCAGCGGTTGGACCGACAAACACCGCTACTGGGTCAACCACTCGCCGACCATGATCACGGCCTACGATTCCGTGATCGGCCAACCCGTCTGGCGCGCCATGCCGCGCATGGACCTCCACCCGCGCGACGCCGTGCTGCCCGACCACACCATCATGGCCGGCAACACGTTTTCAAAAAACATCCTCTACTGGACTAAGCCCACCGCAAACTACGTCGCCGCCCGCAGCTTCTCCTTCGCCCACAATTCCATCGACCAAAACCTCCTCTGGTCCGCAGGCCAGCCCATCCGCACCGGTCAGAAAAAAGACGGCGTCGACAACTGGGCCGCCTGGCAGGCCACCGGCATGGATCGCAATTCCGTGATCGCCGACCCGCAGTTCGTCGATCCCGCCCGCGATGATTATCGCCTCCGCCCCGACTCACCCGCCTTTGCCCTCGGCTTCAAACCGATTCCCGTCGAAAAAATTGGCCCCTACGCGAGCCCCGACCGCGCGACCTGGCCCATCGTCGAAGTCGAAGGAGCGCGCGAGCATCCCACCGTCACCCATTGAGAGTTCGCCACCCTCACCGCGCCCCACCCACTCCGCCGCGCCCGCGCCTCACACGCCTTCGCCGTAGAGATTCGCCAGCCGCGCCGCGAGTTTCCGCCGCGCCACCGCGTAGGAAAAATACTTCAGGCCCAACGCGAAATTAATTTCCGCCCACGCCTCGCGCTGCGCCCGGTCGGCCAGCAGCGCCCGCGTCTGCGCGACGACGTCGTTCGTCACGAGTTGCGTCATCGCGATCGCTTTGAAGCCGAGCGGATCGATGTCGCGCGCGTAGACCGCATACCGGTTTACCACCACCGGTTTTCGGTAGTAGATCGCCTCGAGAAACGCGTTGCCGAATCCCTCGTAGTGGCTCGCGTAGGTCACCAGATCGGCGTGCGGATAGACGTCGGCCAACGTGTAGATCTTCTGCCCCTCCCGTGTCATCCCGCGCCGCTCGCCCACTCGCTCCGCGATGAAGCGCACGTCGATCCGCGCGTCCGCGATGCGCTCCCGCAGCATCTGGATGTAGCTCCCGCCCTCGTCGCCGGCCGCGTGCGAGATCACGAGTTTCGCGTTCGGATTGTCGAGCCGCCGCACCAGCTCGATCGCGTGCTCGATGCCTTTGCGCATCACCACGCGCGTCGGCTGGAGGATAAACACATCGTCGTCCTTCAACCCGATTTCCGCGCGCAGGTCGCCATTGTAGTCGTCGATCCCGGTCGGCGGCGTCTCGAAATCGAGCACGTTGGGGATCACCACGGAGGGCAGGCTGCACCGCCGCGCGAGTTCCTTTTGCGCCATCGAATTGATCACCACGTGCTCCACCCGCGGCAGCGCGCCCGGAAACGCCGCGCGCAGATAATCATTGATCGCGCTCACCACAAACCGCTCCCGCTCCCACGCGAAATCGTGGTGGTGCGCGATCGTCGGCAGCCCCGTCTCCGCGATCACTTCCGTCATCGCCAGCCCCAGCGGCACATGCATCGGGATCGCGTGGATGTTCTCGGGGATGAGTAACTCGATCCCGAACTTCTCGATGAACCGGTAGAGTTCGTCCTTGAGGAGTTCTTTGATGCGCTGGATTTCGTTCGTCACCGCGCGCGTCCGCACCGTGACGCCGAACAACTTCTCCTGCAGCGCGGCGACCTCGGGATGGTTAAAAAACGCGAGCGGCGCCTCGTGGCTGATCGCCAGCGGCGCATCGAGTTGCCCGGCCATCCAGTAACACGAGTGTCCGAGGTCGGTCAAAATCTCGGCCCACTTGCGCGTCTCCAGCGTAACGCCGTCCGTTCCGTGAAATCGCGTCGAAACAAATCCTATCCGGCGCGGCGCCCCCGTGGTCAAAATACAACGTTCCATCACCCGACGAAACTCACGCCCACCGCCTTGGCAACGCCCACCGCGATTTCAGTTCACGCCAGCGCCGCCGCGAGCTGCGCCCAATCGCCGCCGCTCACTCCTTCGCCGTCGCCCAACCGCCACGTTTGCCAACCCTGCGCGCGCGCCGGCTCGATGTCGTTGTCCAACCGGTCGCCCACCATCAGCGTTTCGCCCGGCGCGATTCCGCGAGCGCGCAGTCGCGCCGTCAGCACACGAAACACGTGCGGGTCCGGCTTGCTGTATCCGTGATCAAATGACCAAAAGCACAACGCCGACTCGAACCACGCGCGCTCCGCCCCCGTGCCCGCCAGCGCCTCGTCGAGCTCGCGCCACGTATACGGCTGCGCATTCGACGCGATTCCGAGCGCCACCCCGCGCTCCCGCAGCCTCCGCAAGACCGGCGCCGCCCCCGCCATCGCCCGCACCGTGTGCCCCAGCGCCGCGTGCCGAAACGCAAACTCCGCCTGCCCCGCCGCATCGAGCGCCGCCACTTCGGGCGCCGCCGTGCGCACGATTTCCGCCCAATCTATCTCGGGAAACGCGATGCCCACCGCCCGCGCCGCCGTGTGATCCCGCTCCACGGCCGCCTCCGTCGCCGCGCGAAACTCTCCCTGCGTCAAACGCACCGCGCCGCCCAGCCGCTCGCGCCACAAGGCCTCCCACCGCGCCTCCGCGTCCGCGGGCGCCGGCCCGACCTCGAGGATCGTCCGGTAAACATCGAAGATGATCGCGCGGGGTTTCATGGCGTGAGGCTCCACAACATCGGGTATTGGTTCTCGCCCGCGAGCTTGGCGCGGAAAAATTCCTCCGCGATCCGCACCGGCACCCCGTCCGCCACCTTCCCCGACGCCGTTTCCAACAGCTGCGCAAATCCGCGCCCATACACCTCCGCTCCCAATCGCCGCGCCGCCCCGCGCGGCCAGCGCGACACCCCCAGCGTCTCCGTCTCCGCGCGCCCCCGCCACCGGCGCAGCGCGGGGTTCAGCGGCGCACAGCGCGCCCACGATTCCTCCGCAGGATGCGCGAGCACTTCGAGCTGCGCCGAAAGCGTCAACCGGCTAAACGCCACCGGCCCCGCCGCGTCCCACCACGGCGGTCGCGTCGCCCAGGCCCGACACGTCCGTGGCAGCCCCGCGCGCCACGCCCGCCAGCGCATTTCCTGCCGCGCCGTTTCCGCCCGCGCGTCGAAGAGCCCGCGCTCGATCCACACTTCGTCGTAGGCCTGCGGAAATCGAAAACCGAACTCCGCCAGATCCGGCGCGATGTTCGGCAGCGTCCGCACGAGCAACGGTCGCCCCGCCGCCGCTGCTTCGAGATTCGGCAGGCCGAACCCTTCCTGCAACGACGTGAGCAACACCGCCTCACTCGCCGCCAGCAGAGCCGCCACCGTCGGTTTCGCGTCCTCCGTTCCCGCCAGCACGCCGAGTTTCACGCGCCAACCGTGGCGCGTCGCCGCCGTCTGCAACGCCGCCGCGTAGGCCTGCTCCTCCGCCGAGCTCACCCCACCCGTCGTCACCAGCCAGGCCTCGGGCCGCAGCCAGCGCGTGAGCAGCATCGCCTCCGCGAAATTTTTCCGCCGCAGCATCCGGCACGGCACGAGCCACACCGGTGCCGCTTCACCCACCACGCCGTCGAGCCACCGCCTCGCCGCCTTCACCGCCGCCGGCGCGGGTGCCGCCCCTGCCTCCGCCAAATTGGGCAACCAGCCCGCCCGGGCGCCGAGCCCGTGCGCCAGCACGCGCTGATCCGCCCGGTTGATGGCCGCATGGCGCACATGCGCCGCCGTCGAAAAGATCGTCCGCGCCACCACTGCCAGCGAGCGCCCGCCCGTCCGCCGCATTTCGGGCCACCGCTGCCAGCGGTTGTCGAACCACCAGTCATGGTGGTGCGCCACCAAGCGCACGCCGCGTCGCCCACACGCGCGCACCCACGCGCCGGCCGCCGCCAGATTTCTCCCGAGCCCGAGATTGTGCGCCCACACCACCGTATCGGCTCCGCTCGCCTCCCCGAGCACCGTCTCGACCCACGCGGTCACCGCGACGCCCACCTGCCCCGCCGTCCATTTGCCACCGATCTCCGAAACGTAGCCCGCCGCTGCGTCAATCGCGCAGGTCACCGGCACACCCGCCAGCTTCGCCCGCAGGTCCGTCGCCCATTTTTTCCCCGGCTCTTCTCCGCCCGCGAGCACCACGGACGTTACCCCGAGGCGCCGTTCGCCCACCAGCGCTGGCAGCGCCAGCTCGATGATCCGCCGCACACCTCCCGGTCGATAGTGGCTGTGGAAAACAATAAGCCGCATGCGCCGAGAATTTCCCCGCGCGCCGCCGCGCGCACGAACTATTTTCGATAAATGTGGAATGCGGCTTGTCTCGTCCCGCGGCCCGCCGCTGATTCTTCTCACACATCGCGAAATCTTCCCGCGATGCCAAGGGTCCGGGACAGTGAAACCCCGGAGGTCACGCGGCTGGTCGGGCCACCATTCGCAGCAACAGTTCATGCGCTTCAAGCGCCCTTCGCGATCATGTCCGATTTCTACCAAACAGGTGCTGTCGCCACCCTCCACCGCCTCGGCACGCCCGATGTCGCCCGGCTCGAACGCGAGCTCACCCAGTTCTCCGCGGAGACGCCCATCGCGCTCGTCCTCCCCTGCCATATTCGCGAGGTCGGCACGAAAGCGCTGCGCGGCATCGCCCGCGAGTTGAAGCACGTTTCCTACCTCAACGAAATCGTAGTCGGCATCGATGGCGCCAATCTCCGCGGCTGGAAAAAAGCCCGGCGCTTTTTCGCCCAGCTCCCCCAGTCCCCGATGCTCCTCTGGAACGACGGCCCGCGCATGCAGCAGTTGTTCAAGAAACTCGAAAACGCCGAGCTCGGCGCCGGCCAGACCGGCAAGGGCCGCAACGTCTGGGCCTGCCTCGGCTACGTGCTGGCGAGCGAAAAATCGCGCATGGTCGCCGTGCACGATTGCGACATCCTCACTTACAGTCGCGAGCTCCTCGCGCGCCTCTGCTACCCCGTCGCCCACCCGAGCCTCGGCTTCGATTTTTGCAAGGGCTACTACGCCCGCGTCACCGAGCGCCTCAACGGTCGCGTCATGCGGCTCCTCGTCACCCCGCTCCTCCGCGCCCTGAAGAGCATCATCGGCCAGCACCCGTATCTGGTTTACATGGACACCTTCCGCTACCCGCTCGCCGGTGAGTTCTCGATGGATCTCGATGTCGTCCGCCGAATCCGCATTCCCGCCGATTGGGCGCTCGAGGTTGGCATGCTGTCCGAGGTCATTCGCAACTGCGCCCCACGCGCCATCTGCCAGTCCGAGCTCTGCGATAACTACGATCACAAGCACCAGGAACTCTCCGCGCGCGACGCCGACCGCGGGTTGAACAAAATGGCCGCCGACATCGCGCGTGCCTTTTTCCAACGCATGGCCGCCGAGGGCATCAAGCTCGACGCCGGCCTCTTCGATACGCTCATGAGCGCCTACATGCGCCAGGCCGAAGATACCCTGCGTTTCTACGCCGCCGACTCCGCCCTCAACGGCCTCAAATATCCGCGTCACGAAGAAGAAACCGCGGTCGCCACCTTTGTCCGCAGCATCCGCCTCGCCTCGAAACAACTTCAGGAAGATCCGCTCGGCGCCCCGCTCATCTCCAACTGGAACCGTGTCGAATCCGCCCTCCCCAACTTCCTCGACGAGCTCCGCGAAGCCGTCCGCCTCGACAACGAGGCCTGACCGGTCCGGGCGCGCCGCGCCGCCAGCGCGGTCAACTTTCGGCATCACTCTCCCTCGATTCGCTATTCTCACCGGCCCGCCGCCCCGCTAGCATCTGGACGCGTCGTTTTCACGCCCCGTCCTGCCATGCTTACTCCCCGCTCTCGCACCATCCTCGGTTTCGCCGCCCTCGCCGTCTCGCTCGCCGCGTTTGCCGCGACGACCCACGCCGCCGATAAACCCAAACGCTTCGAGGCCAACTGGGCCTCGCTCGACGCCCGCCCCACGCCCACCTGGTTCCTCGACGCCAAGTTCGGCGTCTTCATCCACTGGGGCGTCTACTCCGTGCCCGCCTGGGGCGCCCAGGGCGAATACTCCGAGTGGTATTGGCGCCGCATCATCAGCGACAAACCGAAGGAGGCCGTCTGGCGCGATTTCCACGCCAAAAACTACGGCACCAATTTCAACTACATGGACTTCGCGCCGAAGTTCACCGCCGAGCTCTACGACGCCAAGCAGTGGGCCGATCTCTTCGCCCGCGCCGGCGTGAAATACGTCGTCCCCACCTCCAAGCACCACGATGGCTACGCCCTCTGGCCGAGCGCCGAGGCCAGCCGCACGTGGGGCCGCGCGTGGAACGCCCTCGAGATCGGCCCGCGCCGCGACCTCATGGGTGAGCTCGCCACCGCCACCCGCGCTGCCGGCCTCAAGTTCGGCTTCTATTACTCGCTCTACGAATGGTTCAACCCCCTCTGGCTGAAAGACCGCCCGCGCTACGTCACCGAACACATGATACCGCAGTTCAAGGACGTCGTCTCGCGCTACGCGCCCGCGATCATCTTCGCCGACGGCGAGTGGGACCTGCCGTCGAAAGACTGGAAGAGCGAGGAGCTACTCGCGTGGCTCTTCAACGAATCTCCCTCCAAAGCCGAGGTCGTGATCAACGACCGCTGGGGCAAGGACAGCCGCCACAAACACGGCGGCTACTGGACCACCGAATATGCCGCCGGTCTTAAGGACGGCACGCATCCGTGGGAGGAGAGCCGCGGCATGGCCCACTCCTACGGCCTCAATCGCGCCGAGCGTTTTGACGACTACAAATCCACGCGCGAATTCGTCCTCGTCCTCATCGATCTCGTCAGCCGCGGCGGCAATCTTCTCCTCGACATCGGGCCCGCCGCCGATGGCACGATCCCGCCGCTCATGGAGCAGCGCCTCCTCGAGATCGGCGACTGGCTTAAGGTCAACGGCGAGGCCATCTACGGCACGCGTTTCGCCGGCCGCTCCTCGCAGTGGACCGAAGGCACGCGCCCGAAGCAGGACTACGGCGAATACAAGGTGAAATACAACCTGCTCGATCAAGTCGGCCAACAACCGAAAAACGGCGTCGCCGTAAAACAGGTTTTCTTCACGAAAAAACCCGACGCCCTCTACGCGATTGCCGTCGGCTGGCCCGGCAAGCAACTCGTCCTCCGCGATGTCAACGTCCCCGCCGGCGCCACCGTCACGATGCTCGGCGTCCCCGGCGCGTTAAAGACCTCCCTCGCCGGCACCACGCTCACGATCACCACGCCCGACCTCGGCCCCGACCAGGCACCGTGCCGCTACGCCTTTGCCTTCAAGATCACCGGCGCCACCGTGATTCCCGAAACTCCTACCCAATCCTCCCCTTAACCCTCCCCTCCGCCCCTCTCATGAAAAAACTCCTCCTCGCCCTCGCCGCGCTCGCTCTCGCCGCCACCTCGCCCGCCGCCTCCTCCGGCGGCTGGGTCTCCCTCTTCGACGGCAAAACCCTCAACGGCTGGCGCAATCCCTACACGTGGGGCGAATCCAAAGTCGTCGGCAACGAAGTGCATCTCACCGCCGACAAGAAATTCTTCCTCGTCACCGAAAAGTCCTACACCGACTTCGTCTTCGAAGTGGATATCTTCCTCCCGCCCGGCAAGGCCAACAGCGGCGTCATGTTCCGCGCCCATGTCGAGCCCAACAAAGTGTTCGGATACCAGGCCGAGGTCGACGGCGATCCCGTCCGCAAATGGTCCGGCGGCCTCTACGACGAAGGTCGCCGCATGTGGTTCGCGAGCCCGATCAAGGGCGACGCCGCCAGTGAAAAAGCCTTCCGCGACCGCGCCGGCGAAGCCTTCAAGCGCGACGGTTGGAATACCTTTCGCATCACCTGCCAGGGCAAGCGTCTGAAGATCGAGATCAACGGCGTCGTCACGACCGACATCGAAGATGCCATGGATGCCAGCGGCCCCATCGGCCTCCAGCACCACGGCGAAAAAGGCCAGACCTACAAATTCCGCAACGCCCGCATCAAGGCGCTCTGATCGCCCGCCCGCTCCATGAATCGCCGCTCCTTTCTCTCCGCCACCGCGGCACTCGCCGCCGCCGCGCCCTTCGCCCCGCGTCTCCTCGCGGCCGATACGCCCAAGACAAAATCCCCGGCGCCGAAATCCCCTGCCGCGTCACCCACGACCGCCGCCGCCAACCAACCGCCCGCGTTGGCCCCGCGTTTCGGCGACGGCCGCGACTGGTGGTTTCAGAAACGTTTCGGGATGTTCGTGCACTGGGGCCTCTACGCCATCGAGGGCTGGCACGAGCAGGACCAGTGGCGCCGCCGCATTCCGCGCGCCGACTACGTGAAGCTCCAGCAACGCTGGAACCCCGCGAAGTTCAACGCCGATGCGTGGATCGACGCCGCCGAGGCCGCCGGCATGAGCTACCTCTGTCTTACGACGAAACACCACGATGGCTTCTGCCTCTTCGAATCGAAGCACACGAAATATCACTCGGTGAATTCGCCCTACGGCAAAGACATCGTCCGCCAACTCGCCGACGCCTGCCACCGCCGCAAATTCCCGCTCTGCCTCTACTACTCCATCGCCGATTGGCATCACCCCAACTACCCAAATCAGGGCCGCCATCACGAACTGCCCCCACAGCCCGGCGACGATCCGAGCCTCCCTAAATATCTCGAGTTTCTCAAAGCCCAGGTGCGCGAACTCTGCACCAACTACGGCGAGATTCACGGTTTCTGGTGGGACATGAACGTCGACAAACACGTCGACCGCTCGATCAATAACCTCATCCGCCAACTCCAGCCCAAGGCCGTCATCAACGACCGCGGCTTCGACGAGGGCGACTTCGGCACGCCCGAACGCGACTACACGAAAGAAGGCACCATTTCGCTCTCGTTCTCCAAACGCACCGAGGCCTGCCAATCCATCGGCATGGAGAGCTGGGGCTGGCGCAACGGCGAGGACTACTACACCGACCGCCACATCTTCCGCAGCATCGCCCGCTACCTCGCGCGCGACGCCAACTACCTCCTCAACGTCGGCCCGCTCCCCGACGGCACGCTGCCCCCCGAAGCCCTCGGCTTCCTCACTCGCACCGGCGCGTGGTATCGCGCCGTCCGTGAGTCGCTCGACGGCGCCACGCCCGCCTCGCATCTCACCGCGAACCGCGACGTCCTCCTCACGCGCCGCGGCAATACGCTCTACGTCATCCTCTACGCCGACCCGAAGGGCGACGCCGTGAAACTTAAGCCCCTCGCCCTCCTCCCGCGCCGCGCCACGCTGCTCAACACCGGCACCGCCATCCCCTGCTCCCTCGACCTCGTGCCGAGCGAGCACGGCGACCAAGGCCGCTACCTCCGCCTCACGAAACTCCCCGTCAACGAACACGCCAACACTGTGCTCGTCGCCAAACTCGAGTTCGACCACCTCCCCACCGTCATCGGCCCCTTCAAAGAATCCGGCGCCTCGATCCTGTAGCGTCCGCCTCTCCTCCCTTATGCACCGCCGCGAATTCCTCACCACCGCCGGCGGCCTCGTTGCCGCCGCGTCCCTTGCATCGCGCCTCGGCGCGCAATCGCCCTCCAACGCACCCATCCCGGCAAAAAACACCGGCGCCGCCGTCGCGCGCCCCGACCCCGCCGCCGATACGCGCACCGGCAAACAGCGGCTCTCCGTCGCCGCATTGCGCGAGTGGGAGGCGATGCGCTTCGGCATGTTCATCCACTTCGGCATGAGCACCTACGTCGGCGCCGAATTGCCGAGCGGCAGCGATCCGTCCACGCGTTACGCCCCCGATAAACTCGACGTCGATCAGTGGGTCTCGATCGCCCGCGACGCCGGCATGAAATACGCCGTGCTCACCACCAAGCACGTCGCCGGCCACTGCCTCTGGCCCACGAAACACAACGACTATCACGTCGGCACCTCTGGCAACAAAACCGACGTCGTCGCCGCCTTCGTCCAAGCCTGCGAACGCCGCGGCGTGAAACCCGGTTTTTACTACTGCGCGTGGGACAACCATAACCGCTTCGGCTCCGTCTCGCCCAACGTCGCGCCTCTCCCGATCGGAAAAAATCCTTCTCCGTCCAACCGCGGCTCCGCCTACGTCACGCAGGCCTACCTCGATTTCCAGTGGGCGCAGATCACCGAGCTCATGGACACCTACGGCCCCGTCGCCGAATGGTGGCTCGATATTCCCCATCTGCTGCCGCGCGACTACCGCGAGCGCCTCTACGCGCACATCACGCAGCGTCAGCCGAAGACGGTCGTGATGTATAACCACGGCATCGGCGACGGCTCCGAGCTCATCGTCGACCGCGCGTGGCCCACTGACTTGATCGCCATCGAGCGCTTCCTCCCCAACTCCGCCACCGGCCACGCGAAGTGGCGCAAGATCGACGGCGCCGATTACTACATCCCCGGCGAAGTCTGCGATCCCATCGGCCGCGACTGGTTCTACACCGAGCACGACCAACCGCGCTCCGACGCCGAACTCCTCGGCATGTATCTCACGTCGACCTCGCGCGGCGCGAATCTCCTCCTCGACGTCGGCCCCGACAAACACGGCCTCATCCCCCCGCGCTTCGCCTCCGCCCTCTCCCGCCTGCGCAAGAATCTCGATTCACTGAACCTGTAGCCGCACCGTTCGCGCCGCGTTGCCGCTGCTTACCCCATGAAAATACCCCACCCTACCCGTCGCTCCTTCCTCCGCGCTTCTGCGGCGGCCACGTTCGGTTTTCAATTTTTCCGCGGCCATCTCTTCGGCGCCGAAGCTCCGAGCAACAAACTCAACATCGCCGGCATCGGCGTCGGCGCCAAAGGCCAAGGCGCGACCAATCTCAAAAATTGCGCGAGTGAAAACATTGTCGCGCTCAGCGACGTCGACTCCGACTACGCCGCTCCGATCTTCGCGCGCTACCCATCGGCGAAGACCTACGTGGACTACCGCGTGCTGCTGGAAAAACAGAAGGACATCGACGCCGTCATCATCGCCACGCCCGACCACACCCACGCCGTCATCACCCTCGCCGCACTGGCCGCAGGCAAACACGTCTACTGCCAAAAGCCTCTCACCCACACCATCCGCGAGGCGCGCACTGTCACCGACGCCGCCCGCCTCGCCAAAGTGCAGACGCAGATGGGCAACCAGGGCCACTCCTCCGAATCCATTCGCCTCCTCAAAGAATGGCTCGCCGCCGGCGTCATCGGCGACGTGCGCGAAGTCCACGCCTGGACAGACCGCCCCGTCGGCGGCGATCCATGGTCGACGTTCGCCGTGCAAGCCCAGCCCAAAGAAACGCCGCCCGTTCCCGCCACGCTCGATTGGGATCTCTGGCTCGGTCCCGTCGCCCATCGCGCGTATCACCCGGACTACCACCCGTTGAAGTGGCGCGCGTGGCTCGACTTCGGCACCGGCCCGCTCGGCGACATGGGCTGCCACATCATCGATCCCGCCTTCTGGGCCCTCGACCTCGGCGCGCCCACGACGGTCGAAGCCACCACGACGCACTGGGAAAAAGACGTGAGCGCGCAGACCTTTCCGCGCCTCGATCGTCCGTTACCAATTCCCCGCCCGCGGCACGCGCCCACCCGTCGCGCTCACGTGGTATGACGGCCGCCTCCAACCCCCCGTCCCCGTCGACCTCGAGCCCGGCCGCAAACTCCCCGGCAGCGGCGCCCTCATCATCGGCGACAAAGGCACGTTGCTCCACGGCTCCCACGGCGCCGGCGGCCTGCGCCTCCTGCCCGAGACGCGCATGAAGGAACTCGTGCGCCCGGAAAAAACCCTGCCGCGCGTCGTCGGCAGCCACGAGGCCGACTGGGTGCGCGCCTGCAAAGAGGGTCCCGCCGGCCGCCCCGCCAGTTCCCCCTTTGAATACGGCGGCGCGCTCACCGAGACGGTCCTCCTCGGCGTGCTCGCGATGCGCCTGCCCAACCAGCGCCTCACCTGGGACTCCGCCAACTTGAAATTCATCAACCACCCCGCCGCCGACGCCCTCCTGCACACGCCCTATCGCGACGGTTGGAGCCTCTAGCCCGCATAAAATCCTCTCCGTGAAAATCTTTTTGTCACAGAGCGCCCAGAGGTCGGACCAGACGGCCACAGAGCCAATCACCCTGTCTTGCTCCGTGCCCTCTGTGTCTGCGCTCCGTGTCCTCTGTGACCCACGCCTTGACTTCATTCCGGTGTGAATTTTCCGGGCTAATTTACGCCACGCCGGAGCCCCTCCGTCCTTCAACTCACTCTCCGATCTCCGAACTCTGATGCACCGCCGCACCTTCCTCGCCTCCACGTCCGCCGCCGCCTTCGTCACCGCTCTCCGCGCGGCCACCTCGGCCCAACGCGCCCCGCGCATTCTCCTCCGCTCCTCGTGGCAGGTCGTAAACATCGGCGACATCGCCCACACACCCGGCGTCCTCGCGCTCATCGAAAAATATCTGCCGACCGCCGAGGTGCGCCTCTGGGCCTCCGGCGATCTCACCGAGGAAGTCATGGCGATGGAACACCGCCGTTTTCCGAACCTCATCATCGTCAAGGGCACCATTCGGGCCGACGGCAAAGCCTCCACTCCCGCCCTCGCCGACGCCCTCGCGTGGACCGATTTCCTCCTCCACGGCTCCGGCCCGTCGCTCGTCGCCGCCAAAGACGTCGCTGCTTTCGCCAAGCACATCCGCAAACCCTACGGCGTCTACGGCATCACGCACGGCTCGTTCATGTCCGGCAGCGACGATCAGGCCGCGCTCGACGGCGCGCGCTTCGTGTTCTTCCGCGACATGCCTTCGCTCGGACTCGCGCGCAATGCCGGCGTGAAATCCCCGGTCGTCGACTTCGCGCCCGACGGCGCCTTCGCCTGCGATCTCCGCAACGACGCTGCCGCCGATGCCTTTCTCGCCGCGCACCGACTCGAGCCCGGCCAGTTTCTCTGCTGCATCCCGAAGCTCCGCCGCACGCCCTACTGGCTGATTCGCAACACCCCGAAGGACGAAAAAATCCACGCGCGCAACGAGCTCATGAAAGCCGCCGATCACGCGCCGCTGCTCGAAGCCATCCACGCCGTCGTCCGCGAAACGAAACTCAAAATTCTCCTCTGCCCCGAAGACAAAACCCAGATGGCCGTCGGCAAAGAGCAACTCTACGACCCGCTCCCCGCCGACATAAAATCACGCGTCGTCTGGCGCGAAAATTTCTGGCTCACCGACGAAGCCCTCAGCACCTACCGCCGCAGCGCCGGCCTCTTCGGCCACGAGCAACACAGCCCGATCATGTGCATCGGCGCCGGCATCCCCGCCATCGTCTGCCGCTGGGCCGAGCAAACGACCAAGGGCGACATGTGGCGCACCATCGGCCTCGGCGACTGGCTCTTCGACATGGATGTGGAAGCCGACAAAAAGAAAGTCGCCCCCGCCGTCCTAGCCATGGCCAAAGACCCCGCCGCCGCCCGCGCCAAAGCCCAAAAAGCCCGCGCCCTCGTCGAAAGCTACCAACGCGACACGATGGCCGTCCTCGCCCGCCAACTCGGTTAGTTGCCGCGTCCGCTTCCCCGCCCCCATGAATCGCCGCGCCTTCCTCGCCCAACTCGGCACCGCCGCAGCGACCGCCCCGCTGTTCTCGTCGTTCGTTTACGCCGCGCAGCCCGCCTCGCCTCCGGCCCCGCGATCCTTCCTCTCACGCCTCCTGCCCGCGCCCGTCGGCGGCGGCTTCCGGCGCGACGATTCGTGGATCTGGTGTGGCTCTGTCATCCGCGGCGACGACGGGCTCTGGCACATGTTCGCCTCGATGTGGACGAAGTCCGTGCCGTTCAACCCCAACTGGCTCACGAATTCGCGCGTCGTCCGCGCCACTGCCACGAATCCACTCGGCCCCTACACCTACGTCGAAGATATCCTGCCGCCTCGCGACGGAAATTTCTGGGACGGCAAGATGACCCACAACCCCACCGTGCACCGCGTGGGCAACACGTTCCTACTCTTTTACACCGGCACGACCTACGACGGTCCGATCCCCACCGCCACCACTCCGGTCATCCAGCGCGACTCACCACTCCGCATCCAAGCGCGGGCCAACCAGCGGATCGGCCTCGCCACGGCCCCGTCGCCCGCCGGCCGTGGACCCGCCTCGATCGCCCGATCCTCGACGTGCGCCCCGGCCAATGGGACGCCCTGCTCACCACCAACGCCGCTCCCTGCATCGAGGCCGACGGTTCCGTGCTGCTCCTCTACAAATCAACCGGCCACGACCGCGACACCTTGAAATACGGTGTCGCCCGCGCCGCCCACTTCCGCGGCCCTTACGAACGCGTCGGCACCGCGCCCATCCGTTGGAACGACGATCCGAAAATTTCCTACGAAGACGCCTTCGTCTGGCGCGAAGACGGCGAATACCGCGTCATCTTCAACGATATGACCGGCCGCATCACGGGTGAGGATCACGCCGGCGGCTATGCCACCTCGCGCGACGGCCTCTCGTGGCAACTCGGCACGCCACCGAAAGCCTACTCACGCCGCGTGCGTTGGTCCGACGGCACCGAGGTCGTGCAAGGCTCGCTCGAACGCCCGCAACTCATTCTGCAAAACGGCCACCCGACCCACCTCGTCTGCGCCACCGCCGACGGCCCCGGCGGCTTCACCCGCGCCAGTCACACGTGGAGCGTAGTGATTCCCCTCGCCCCCTGAGCTCGACGCTTTTCAGCCGCGCCCCCCTGCTGCGTCTCTGCCTAAGCCGCATCCATCGCACCTTCATCAAAAAAAATTTGGCACAGCGCGTATCGAGTCCGAAACGAGATCGCGGAGCCAAACACGTTGTCTGCTCTGTGGCCTCTGTGTCTGGGCTCCGTGCCGTCGGTGACTCCTGCCTTGGTCGTTCGTGTGTGATTAAGGCCGGCCAAGTCCACGGCCCGGATCGCAACGCCGCCCCGCTCCACTCCCGCGCACGCGACCGCACGGCCCTCCCCCGTCCGACGTCCTTCCGCGCAAAGTCCGATCCGCGCAAGATCGCTCTGGACTGCCCGTCGCCCGCCCGAAAGCGTCTGAGCTCCGCCCCACAGCGCCCCTTCACGATTAACCCGTCCCCCACCCGCCGCCCCATGTCCCACACCCCAACCACCCGCCGCGATTTTATCAAAGCCTCCGCCGTCGCCACGCTCGGCTTCCATATTTTGCCCGCCACCGCGCGCGGCGCCAACAGCCGCATCCAGGTCGGCTGCATCGGCGTCGGCGGTAAGGGCCATACCGATACGATGGCCACCGCCGAGGCCGGCGCCGCGATCGTCGCCCTGTGTGATGTCGCCAACCCCCGCCAATCCGAACTCGGCCGTCGCAAGAAATCCAAAGCCGGCGACACCATCCTCGACCGCTTTCCCGACGCGAAACTCTTCACCGACTACCGGGAGATGATCGCCACGATGAATGGCCTCGATGCCGTCACGGTTTCCACGCCCGACCATCACCATTTCCACGCTGCCATGCTCGCGATGCGCAAGGGCCGGCACGTCTATTGCCAAAAACCCATTTCCCATTCGATCTGGGAAGCCCGCCGCCTCGCCGAAGTCGCCGCGCAGACCAAAGTCCAAACGCAGATGGGCAACCAAGCCCACGCCGGCGAACCCATCCGCCGAGCCGTCGAGCTCATCCGCGCCGGCGTCCTCGGCCGCGTCAGCGAAGTCCACGCGTGGACCAACCGCCCCATCTGGCCGCAGGGCATGACCGACTGGCCGAAGGCCGAACCCGTGCCCAAGGGCCTCGACTGGAATCTCTGGATCGGACCCGCACCGTTCCGCGACTACAGCCACACGATCGCTCCATTCAACTGGCGCGGTTACTGGGATTTTGGCGCCGGCGCCCTCGGCGACATGGGCTGTCACATCATGGACATGCCCTACTGGGCCCTCGGTCTCACGAGCCCCACCTCCGTCGATGTCTGGCACGAAGGCGGCACCGCGATCGCCGCGCCGCACCGTTCCACCGTCACGTATCAATTTCCCACGAGTGTCTTCGGCTCACCGATAAAGTTCGCCTGGTATGACGGCGTCGTCGCCAAAGAGGGCGCCTACCTCCACGCCCCGCCCGAGTCGCTATGGAAAGGCGATTTCCCAACCGCCGACCACGTCTTCCGCCGCTTCGATCTCGTGGTGGTCGGTGAAAAAGGCCGCATGTTCTTCGGCCGCACGCGCCAGGATTGGGTCTTCAAACCCGAGACGCTCACCACCGATTTCCGCGAGCCCGCGCAGTCGCTCGCGCGCGTGCCCGGCGGCGTGCGCGACGGTAAAGGAGAAGATACCGGCGGCCCCTACGTCGAATGGCTCAACGCCATCAAAACCGGCACGCCCGCGCTCTCGAATTTCGCCTCCTCCGGCCCGTTCAGCGAAACCGTCCTCCTCGGCAACCTCGCGCTCCGCCTCGGTCGCCGCATCGAGTGGGACGCAAAAAAACTCGCCGTGAAAAACGCCCCCGAAGCCGCCCCGCTCATTCGCCGCACCTATCGCAAAGGCTGGGAACTCGCCTGATCGCGTCCCTCGCCGCCGCCCTAGCCATCCCGGCGTCGCCCGTCTCCATACTTCCCTTACCGCACCCATCATGCGCCCCTCCCCGCTTCGCCTCACCCTCGGTTCCCTCGCGCTCCTCGCCACGCTGACCTTCACCGCTCGCGCCGCCGCGCCCGCCGCCAACACCTCCGCACCCGCCACTCTCACCGCCGCAGAAAAAGCCGCCGGCTGGCGCCTCCTCTTCGACGGCCGGTCACTCACCGGTTGGCGCCTCTACGGCAAGCCCGCCACCACCGCCATCGGCCCCGGCTGGAAAGTCACCGACGGTCTCCTCCACAAAGTAGCCGGCATCAAAACCGGCGACATCATCACCGAGCAAACCTTCGACAATTTCGAGCTGAGCTGGGAATGGCTCATCGAAAAAGAGGGCAACAACGGCGTGAAATATTTCGTCACGGAAAAACGTCCCGGCGCTCCCGGTCACGAGTATCAGATGATTGATGACGACGCTCCAAAATGGGCCAAGCTACACGCCGAATCCAAAACCGCGTCCTTCTACGAAGTCCTCCCGCCCGCCGCCGATCGCCCGCTCAAGCCGCCCGGCCAGTGGAACCGCTCCCGCGTCATCGTCCGCGGCCAGCTCGTCGAGCACTGGCTCAACGACCGCCGGGTCCTCACCTACGAACTCGGCAGTGCCGCCGTCAAAGCCGGCATCGCGAAAAGCAAATTCAACAAATTCCCCGACTTCGGCGAAAAGCTCCGCGGCCACATTATGCTCACCGATCACGGCGACGCCGCCTGGTTCCGCGCGATAAAAATCCGGGAGCTCCCCGGCTCCTGATCATCCCACCGGTCGGGGTTTCCACTCCCACGAGCGCGCCGCCTTCGGACCACCCCGCCACGATGTCCGTGCCCTCTTTCCGCCGCCTGCTCGGCCTCGCGTGCATTGCGCTTGCTCCCGTCGCGGGCGCCGAACCAGCTCGCCTTGAGTTCAACCGGGACATTCGCCCCATCCTCTCGGAAAACTGTTTCCACTGTCACGGTCAGGACGCCAGCCGGCGCGAAGCCAAACTCCGCCTCGACGACCGCGACAACGCCACGCGCGACCGCAACGGTCGCTTCGTCATCGCACCGGGAAAACCCGACGACAGCGAACTGGTCGCCCGTTTGCTCTCGAAAGATGCCGACGAGCAAATGCCGCCGCCCGGTTCCAACAAACACATCACCCCCGAACAAACCGCCCTCCTCCGTCGCTGGATCACCGAGGGCGCGGCCTACGAAAAACACTGGGCCTTCGTCCCGCCCCGGCGCGCGCCCCTGCCCAAGCTCAATGCCCCGCAATGGCCGCGCACCGCCCTCGACCACTTCGTCCTCGCCCGCCTCGAGCACGAGAAACTCGCACCTTCCCCCGCCGCCGCGCCCGAGACGTGGCTGCGCCGCGCTAGCTTTGATCTCACCGGCCTGCCACCGACACCCGCCGAACTCGACGCCTTCATCGCCGATGTGAAAAAGCGCGGCGAGCCCGCCTACGCCGCCGCCGCCGACGGACTCCTCGCCTCGCCCCACTACGGCGAACGCCAAGCCATCGAGTGGCTCGACGCCGCGCGTTACGCCGATACCCACGGCTTCAACAACGATTCGTCCCGCACGATGTGGCGCTGGCGCGACTGGGTGATCGACGCCTTCAACACGAATCTCCCCTACGACCGTTTCATCACTGAACAAATCGCCGGCGACCTGCTCCCCGCACCGACGCTCGAACAACGCGTCGCCACCGGGTTTGCCCGCAACCACGTCATCAATTCCGAGGGCGGCATCATCGACGAAGAATATCGCCTCGAATACGTCGCCGACCGCGTGCGCACCCTCAGCACCGCGTGGCTCGGCCTCACGATGGAGTGCGCCAAATGCCACGACCACAAATTCGACCCGATCAAACAAAAGGACTTCTACCAGCTCGCCGCCTTCTTCAACAACGTGCCCGAACACGGCGAAGACGGCCGCGTCGCCAACGCCGTCCCTATGATTCCCGCGCCCACGCGCGAGCAACAGGCCGCCCTCGCCGACCACGAACGCCAACTCGCCGCGCTCGATGCCAAACTCGCCGCCACCCGCGCCGCCTGGCGTTGGGCACCATCCGACCAACCGCGCGTCGCCACACTCGTCGCCGCCGCCCACACCGCCGCCGAGGCCAATCCCGGCGTCGCCCTGCTCGATCACGCCGCAGCACCGCCTCTCGAAGCCGGCTGGCGCGCCGACCTCGCAAAACCCGCGCCAACCATCCCCGCCGCGAAACTCGATTTCACCGCCAAGTCCGGCCTCACCCTCGCCTTCTGGCTGAAACCCGACGCCGACAATCCTCGCGACGTCGCACTCTTCTCCAATCTCAACCACCTCGGCTCCCCCTCCGATTCCCAATTCGGCAAAGGCCGCGAGATCCGCCTCATCGACGGTGAGATCGAGGTGCGCTTCAGCGATCGCCTGCCCGTCTACGCGCTGATCCTCCGCACCGAGGGCGCCGCCATTCGCCCCGGCGAGTGGCGCCACGTCGCGATCGTTTACGCCGGCGGAAAAAAAGCCGCCAACCTCCGCCTCTTCGCCGACGGCCGCGAACTTCCGACCCACGTGCTCTACGACGGAGTCTCAGCCGAGCAGCCGAAAAAAGATTTCCTCGTCGGCGCCGACAACACCAAGGACGGCGTTCGCTGGCGCGGCGCGTTCGACGATGTCCGCGCCTTCCCGTCTGCGCTCGACTCCGCCGCCGTCCAAGCCCGCTTCACCGCCCTCGCCCTGCCCCACGCCCTCGCGAAAACCACTACCACGCCCGCCACCGCGACCGACGTGGAACATCGCTGGCTCCGCGACGCCCTCCTCGCCGCGCCGGAGCGCGACGCCCTCTGGGAAAAACAGCTCGCCCTCCAACGCAGCCTGCCCACCGCGATGGTCATGCAGGAACTTCCGCAACCGCGCCCGACCTTCGTCCTCACTCGCGGCAACTACGATGCGCCCGGCGAGCCCGTCACCGCGGGCGTCCCGGAAGCCCTCATCGCTCCGTGGCCCGCCAGCGCCCCGCGCAACCGCCTCGGCCTCGCCCAATGGCTCACGCAGCCCAATCACCCGCTCACCGCCCGCGTCGTCGTGAACCGTTTTTGGGCGCAGCTCTTCGGCACCGGTATCGTGAAAACCCTCGAAGATTTCGGCTATCAGAGCGAATGGCCCAGCCACCCCGAGCTCCTCGATACGCTCGCCCGCGATTTTATCGACGGAGGCTGGAACACCAAAGCCCTCCTCAAGACCCTCGTGCTGTCCGCCACCTACCGTCAGGCCAGCACCACTACGCCGGCCCTCGTCGCCCGCGATCCGGAAAACCGCCTACTCGCGCACGGCCCGCGCGTGCGCCTCCCGGCCGAACTCATCCGCGATCAAGCCCTCGCCGTCTCCGGCCTGCTCTCGCCGCACCTCGGCGGCCCGAGCGTCTATCCCTATCAACCCGAAAAACTCTACCAGGGCATCGTCGTCGACGCGCCCTACCCGAGCACCAAGTGGGGCGTGAGCACCGGCGAAGAACTCCACCGCCGCAGTCTCTACACGTTTTGGAAACGCACGATTCCCCACCCGGCGATGACGACCTTCGATTCGCCCGACCGCGAATTCTGCACCGTCCGTCGCGCCCGCACCAACACGCCCCTCCAAGCCCTCACGCTCTGGAACGAACCCGGCTACCTCGAAGCCGCCCGCCGCCTCGGCACCCGCATGCTGCGCGAGGGCGGCGCCGATGATTCCGCCCGCGTCGCGTTCGCCTTCCGCCTCGCCACCGGCCGTCGCCCCACGCCCTCCGAGACCGGCGTCCTCACGAAAACCCTCGCCCGGCTCCGCGCCGATTTCGTTGCCCACGGCTCCGATGCCTACACCTACGTGAACACCGGCGCCTCCCCGCTCGACGCCACGCTCCCTCCTGCCGAACTCGCCGCCACCACCGCCGTCGCCAGCATGATCCTGAGCCTCGACGAAACCATCACGAAGAACTGACCGCCATGTCGTGTAACCACTACGAGCAGTTCCATTCGCGCCGCGATTTTCTCGCCAAGACCGGACTCGGCCTCGGCACCGCCGCCCTCGCCCAACTCCTCGGCCGCGACGCCTTCGCCGCCACCGGCGTCTCCCCCTCTCCCCCTCTCTCCTTCTCCCCCTCTTCCGCCAACGCCCTCCCCGGCCTCCCCCACTTCGCGCCAAAAGCCAAACGCGTCATCTGCCTCTTCCAATCCGGCGGCCCATCCCACCTCGACCTCCTCGACGACAAACCCGTCCTCCGCCAACGCTTCAACGAAGACCTCCCTGACTCCATTCGCCGCGGCCAGCGCATCACCGGCATGGTCGCATCGCAGGCCCGCTTCGCCGTTCAACCCAGCAAGTGGGACTTCAAGCCCGGCGGCAAATGCGGCACCGTCATCAGCGATCTTCTCCCGCACACGCGGGGCATCGCCGACGAGATTTGCGTCATCCGTTCGCTGCACACCGAGGCGATCAACCACGATCCAGCCATCACCTTTTTCCAAAGCGGCAGCCAGCTCCCCGGTCGCCCCAGCATGGGCGCGTGGACCGACTACGGCCTCGGCCGCCTCAACGATAACCTCCCGTCCTTCGTCGTCCTCGTCTCCGTCAACAAAGCCCGCGCCGGCCAGGGCCTGCTTGCGCGCCTCTGGGGCAGCGGCTTCCTCCCGAGCCAACACCAAGGCGTGCAGTTCCGCGCCGGCGGCGAACCCGTCCTCTACCTCAACGATCCACCCGGCCTCACCCGCGAGCGCCGCCGCCTCATGCTCGACGGCATCGCCGACCTCAACCGCCAGCAGCACGCCGTCAGCGGTGATCCCGAGATCGAGACCCGGATCAGCCAATTCGAGATGGCCTACCGCATGCAACGCAGCGTGCCCGAGCTTATGGACCTCGCCGGCGAATCCGCCGCCACTCTCGAACGCTACGGCGCCGAGGTGAACGAACCCGGCTCCTTCGCGCGCAACTGCCTGCTCGCCCGCCGCCTCGCCGAACGCGGCGTGCGTTTCATCCAGCTCTACCACCGCGACTGGGACCACCACGGCGGCCTCCAAGAACATCTCCCCCGCCTCGCGCTGGATGTCGACCAAGCCAGCGCCGCCCTCATCAAAGACCTCAAGCAACGTGGCCTGCTCGACGAGACGCTGGTCATCTGGGGCGGCGAATTCGGCCGCACGCCCTACGCTCAGGGCGACGCCAACCGCGATAAATACGGCCGCGACCACCACGGCAAAGCCTTCTCGATCTGGATGGCCGGCGGCGGTATCAAAGGCGGCATGACCCACGGCACCACCGACGACTTTGGTTTCAACGTCGTCGAAAATCCCGTCCACATCCACGACCTCCAGGCCACGATTCTGCACTGCCTCGGCATCGACCACACGCGCCTCACCTTCAAATTCCAAGGCCGCCAATACCGTCTCACCGATGTCCACGGCGAAGTCGTCCGCGCCCTCTTCGCCTAGTCCCACGGTTCGGTCCGGGAAATTTTCCTACCAAAAAAATCTTCCTACCTAAATTCTGATTCCCGTCCGACCCTAGCTCCACGTCTCCCCCTCTCCCTTTCTCTCATTCTCTCCCTCTTCCTCCCAACCCCTTTCCCCTCCACCGCCGTTCATTCTTAGCCTCCTCTCTTGCCGCCGGCGCTGCCCTCGCACTGCGCCCCGCCACGTTAGCCGCCGAATCCGCTCCCGATCCGACCTCCTCGTCCCGAAAGCGCGTGAAACTCGGCATCGCCACGTATTCCTATTGGCACTTCAAGACGACGAAGGTCCCCGTCGAGACTGTCATGGACCGCGCCGCCGAACTCGGCGTCGAGGGCGTAGATATTCTCCATCGCCAGATGGCCATCGCCGAGCGCGATCCGCTCGACGCCGCCGGCCGCGCCTACCTCCTCGGACCGAAGCGCCACGCGTTTCGCAACGGCCTCTCGATTTGTTGCGTGTCCACTCACCAGAGTTTCGTCCAGGCCGACGCCGCGAAACTCGCCGCCGAAGTTGGCGGCGTCCCTTCTCTCTCCGCCAAGGTCCGCTCCGCCAAGTGCACGCCTCGACTCCGTCGACGCCCTTCGCGGGCTCGTGATGGTGCTCATGGCCCTCGATCACACGCGTGATTTTTTCCACTTCGGCGCGCTGCACGGTCACGATCCCCTCGACCTCCAGCATACGACCCCGGCGCTTTTTTTCACCCGCTGGATCACGCACTACTGCGCGCCGACTTTCATCTTTCTCGCCGGCCTCGGCACCTACCTCTCCGGCACGCGCGGCAAATCGCGCCGCGACCTCTCGCGGTTTCTTTTCACACGCGGGCTGTGGCTCGTGTTCCTCGAGCTCACCTACGTGCAATGGCTCGGCTGGAGCCGGCAGTAAAGGTGGTAGGGAAAATTTCCGACAAACACCCGGTGGTAGTGCTGAAACACGCGTTGGTGGGTCACCATTCCTTTTCTACGTCCGCTTCCGCTCGGCAGAACGCCTCGTCGAAGCGAAGTGCCGCCGCCGGGGAGAGGGCTTCATAATAACCAAAAGCATCCGCGTAATCGCGAGCCACCTCCGGCAAATACCGCAGATCCCTGTTCACTTGCGCAGCGCAGCTACCCGGGCACGAAACTCTTCTTTGGTTAACGCACGACTGGGTTCTGCCTCGAACGCCGCCCAGCGCCGGTCGAGCTCGGTCCGATGCGCCAAGGCCGGCGGCAATGATTCCGGCGACCGCAAAGAGCCAAGAATCTCATCTGCCAACGTCAGCCGCTCGGTATCGGTCAGCCGGTCGAAATTAGGAATTTCCGTCGCATGCATGGGGCGAACGCTTCCGCCGCGTGGCATCGTTGGCAAGTGGTTTTGGCCACCCGGCCGGGCGCGAATCCGCCGCGCGGCTTGCCTTCCCTCTGCTCCCCCCTAGACCCCAGACGCTAGCACGACACCCCACCCCCATGCCCCCGTCGGACCCCGAGACCACCCGCTGGTTTGCCGAAGAGGTGCAGCCCCACGAATCGGAGCTGCGCGCCTATCTCCGCGCCAAATTCTCCGCGCACCTCGATATCGACGATCTCGTGCAGGAGACCTACGCCCGCCTCCTCCAGGCCCGCGAACAAGCCCCGCTCCGCTCCGCCAAGGCGTATTTGTTCACCACCGCGCGCAACGCCGCCTTCGATATTTTCCGTCGGCGCAAAATTATCGCCATCGACGGGATAGCAGAACTGGAACTCCTGCCCGTCTTTGAAGATAGGCCCGGTGTGGCCGAAACCGTCTGCCATGATCAAGAACTCCAACTCCTCGCCGAGGCCATCCAAGCCCTCCCCGACCGCTGCCGCCGCGTGCTAACTCTCCGCAAACTCCACGGCCTCTCGCACCGCGAGATCGCGCAACAACTCGGCATCGCGGAAAACACCGTCAACGCCCAGATCGCCATCGGCGTGCTCCGCCTCCGCGACTACCTCCGCGCCCGTGGCGTCACGAAAAGCAGCCCACCGTGAACCCGCCGTCTGACCTCCCTCCGTCCTCCGCCGACGGTCCGCTTCCGCCGCGCCCGCCCGACGTGCCACCACCCGAGATGATCGAGGCTGCTGCTGCCGCTTGGCTCAGCCTGCGCGACCGCGGCATGAGCCCCACTGAAACCACCGAATTTGTGGGCTGGCTCCAGCAAGACCCCCAACACGCTGCCACCTTCGCCGAACTCGACGCCGTGTGGAAAGACTTCGACCGCCTCGGCGCCGTCCCCGCTCCTTCGCCCGCACCAACGCCCGCCTCATCCGCTCCCGCTTCCACCACCTCCTCAACGCCCGACGCCGATCTCCTCGCGCCCCGCGCCCGCCCGCGCCACCACCGCGCGCTCGCGTGGACTGCCACCTTTCTCGGCGCCGCAGCCGCTGTCGCGCTGCTGCTTCTCTCGCTCGCACACCTCCGCACACCACATCACATCGCCGAGACCGGCATCGGCGCCTTTCAAAAACTCGATCTCCCCGACGGCTCCGTCGCCCAGCTCAATACCGACTCCGCCCTCGACACCACGTTCACCGCCACCGAGCGCCGCGTGCGCATCGTGCGCGGGGAGATTTTTTTTAACGTCACCAAGGACCCCGCCCGTCCCTTCATCGTGACTTCCGGCGCCGTCGCCGTCCGCGCCGTCGGCACCGCCTTCAACGTCCGCCAGCGCGCCGACGCCGTCGAAGTCCTCGTCACCGAAGGCCGCGTCCGCGTCGACGATGCCCGCGCCGGCCATTCGCTTTTGCCCGCGGCTTCCGCCGCGACCACGACCGAGCCCCCGCTGCTCTCCGCCGGCGACTTCGCCATCGTGCCCTCGACCGCCACCGCCGCCGCGCCCGCCAAAGTCGAGCGCCTCTCCGCGCCCGCGACCCAACGCGCCCTCGCCTGGCAGGAACGCCGCCTCGAATTCGACGCCGTGCCGCTCGCCGAAATCGTGGCCGAGTTCAACCGTTACAACCACCAGCAACTCGTGGTCTCCGATCCGGTCCTAGCCGCCAAACGCTTCACCGGCACCTTCCGCGCCGACGGCTACGAATCGCTGGTCCGTCTCCTCGAGGAAAATTTCGCCGTGACCGCTACGCGCCACGCCCGCGCCATCGTCCTCCACGCGCGCCGCTGAGCCGCGCTCGACTGCGCCATGAGTCTGATCGCTTTGCCGCTCCTGTTCGCAGTCCGGCGCTGGCCCGGCGACCTCTGCGGAATTCTCAAAAATCTTCTAGCAGTTCTGCGCGCGCCGACCGTCTGCCTCGGTAACCCCACCCTCTGGGTTGCCCCCCTCGTCGCCCGCATGCCCCGCTTCACCCCGCCCCGCCGTCGCCCGCACCGCCGTAGTTCGGCGCGTGCCCGCATCTCGCTCGGCGCGCTCGTGAGCGCCTCGCTCCTGCTCCCCGCCGCTCTCTCCGCCGCGGAGTCCGGCGCCCGCCGTTTCGATATTTCTGCCGGCGATGCAACCATCACGCTCAAGCAATTTGCCGAGCAATCCGCCGGCCAGCTCCTCTACACCCCGGACGATGTCGCGGGCGTGCAAACGCACGCCGTGCAAGGCGAGTTCACCCCGCTCGCCGCCCTCGACCGCATGCTTCACTCGACCCCGCTGCGCGCGCGGCCTGATCTCCCGGCGAAAGCCATCGCCATCACCGCCACCGCGGCCTCGCGCGCCCCTCCACGCCCCTCCGCGTCGGTATCCGCTAACTCCCCACCCTCATCCTCCGCTCCCCTCTCACCCGCAATCCCACCTTCCGTGAAATCCCGTTCACCGCTTCTCGCCTTCCTCTCCAGTCTGATCGCGACCTCCGCGCTCACTCAGGCCCAGACCGCTCCTTCCGCCAGCCCCACCAAGGAAGAGACCGTCACCCTCTCCCCTTTCACCGTCGCCTCTGATCGCGACCAAGGCTTCGTCGCCGCCAGCGCCCTCGCCGGTGGTCGTCTCGCCACCGATCTCAAGGATACGCCCGCCGCCTATTCGGTCCTCACGCGCGATTTTATCGAAGCGCTCAGCCTCACCACGCTCACCTCCGCGCAGCAGTGGACTACCGGCTTCAACGAAATCGAAGACGACGGTCGCCAAAACCAGTTCGGCGATGGCGAACGGATCCGCCGCACTTTCCGTGGAGTCCAAAGCAACCAGCAACAAATCGAGTTCTTCCCGGCCTACTACGACTACGACAGCTACAATCTGGAACGCTTCGACTTCGCCCGCGGCCCCAACTCGATTCTCTTCGGCTCCGGCTCGATGGGCGGCACCGCCAACGGCCTCTTCAAACGCGCCAACACCGCCAAATCCACCGGCGAGCTCACCCAGGCCTTCAGCTCCTGGCAGAGTTTCCGCAACACCGCCGATCTCAACTGGGCCATCTCCCCGAAATTCGCCGTCCGCTTCAACGGCATGTGGGACAACGCCAACACGTGGCGCGACGTCGAATACTACAACCGCCGCGCTGCCACGATCACCGCCACCTACCGCCCCTGGAAAGGCGCCAACCTCCGCGCCACCGCCGAAAAAGGCCACAACCACCGCAACGCCTCCCTCACCTTCATGGGCGACAAAGTCTCCGGCTGGGACGGCACCACGACCTTCACCGGCCGCATCCTCGCCACCCCCACGAACGCCAACGCCAGCGGCATCTCCGTTTTCGGCGCCAACAATTACATCTTCTCCCCCGGCGTGATGGGCGGCGCGATCGTCGATTGGAACGGCCACGCCCAGACCCTCGGCGGCAATGCCAACGCCGCCGTCCCCGTCGGCGGCCAGCTCGTGGTCGGCCCCCTCGCCAACATCGACGCCCAGCCGATCCTCGGCGCGATCAACCTTCCGAGCTTTACGTTTCAAAACGTTCTCCGCGGCGCGCCGAAATTCTCTGTCCCCGCCCGCACGCGCTCCACGTCGCTCGGCGGCGATTCCTGGGAGACCACGTTTGATAATCTCCATCTCGGCTTCGACCAACAGATCGGCAAGCACCTCTTCCTCGGTGCCTCGGGCAACTATTCCCGCAGCGCCATCCTCACCCACTTCACCGTCGCCCGCGGTCTCAACAACGTTTACGTCGACATCAACCGGCTGCTCCCGGACGGCCAGCCCAACCCTTACTTCCTCACGCCCTACTCGGAGTCCACCCAGGACTTCGACCACGTGAAACGCCGCTCGCTCAATGGCCGCGCCAACGCCGCCCTTGTGTTCGACGACACGTTCCTCGGCAGCTTCCGTTTCAACCTCGAAGCCGGTTACTCCAAGGCGAATTTCTCCCGCATCAAATTCCGCATGGAGGTGAATGATCCGCTGCTCCCCACGCGCGATTGGCTCAACCAGATCGCCCGCCTGCGTGTCTACTGGGGTGGCCCTGTCTCTCAGATCACCGCGGGCAACTACGACATCGTCAATCCCGTCACCGGCGTGACTCGCAACCTTCCGGTCTCCTACATCATCGATTCTTCCCGTCACAACGACACCATCTCCATCGACGATCTCTTCACCTACCAACAGCTCGCCTTCGGTTCGAAGCACTTCAAGGGCCGCCTCAACCTCCTCGCCGCCTACCGACGCGACAGCTACGAGAGCATCACCAACACCATGCTCCTCCGCGGCGACCAACCCAACGACTGGAATGGCACCAAAGTCCTTTTCCGCCCGCGTCCGCCAGAGGATTACTATTCCCTGTCCTACATCCCGAAGAATGCCGCCGGTCAGCCCACCGGCGCGCGCGAGGCCGCGCTCACCCGGCCGCGCACCGCTAATGTCCCGCAGGCCCAATACGCCAACGACCGCTTTCGCGACGACTACTCGCTCCCCACGCTCAAGGGCAAAGTCGACACTTACTCGGTGGGCGGCGTTTATCACGTCACCCCCTGGATCAGTGTCTTTGGCAACTACGCCGAGACCTGGCTCCCGCCGGCCGGTGAACTGCGCATCAATGGCGAGAGTTTCCTCCCCGCCGTCTCCGAGGGCTGGGACGCGGGCGTCCGTTTCTCGCTGCTTCGGGATCGCATCTCCCTCACCGTTTCCCGCTACGCCAGCAAGCAGGACAACATCGGCCGCGGCACCGGCAATAACGCCGGCCTCGCCAATTCGCTCGGCAACCAATTCAACGCCATCGCCAACGCCAACGTCCTCAATGATCTCTCGCCCGCCGGCGTAAACGCCCGCGGCATGCAGCCCGTGCCGTCCAACTACCTCGACACCGCCAGCCGCAAATCAAAAGGCTATGAGTTTGAGCTCACCGCGAATGTCACCTCCCAGTGGCGCATCTCGGCCAACTACGCGCTCCAAAGCGCCAATGAAGTCGACGCCTATGCCGACACCCGCGCCTACATCGCCAAGAACGACCCGCTCTTCCGCCAAATCCTCGCCGATTCCGGCATCGGTGTTGTGGCGGGCCAAGCCGTCTTGAATGCCGGCACAACCGCGCAAAACTCCCCCGATTCGGGCGGCGTCCTCAACGCCTACAACCTGATGCACCAGATCGCCAACAACCTCACCTCCGCCGAGCAGAAAGTCGCGCGCCTCGTCGAGGGCACCGGTAACGTCTTCAGCGACTACACGATCAAGGAAGGCCGCTTTAAGAACCTCCGCATTGGCGCCGGCTTCAACTACCGCGGCAAAGAAATCATCGGCTACCGCGGCGGCGATACCATCCGCACCGGCCCCACGACGGCCGCCGACGACCCCGCGGTCGACGCCACAGATCCCGTCTACCGCGACCCCTACACGCTCTGGACGGGCGTGGTGGGTTACAGCTTCAAACTCAACCCGAAGGTCCGCGTGAAATTCGATTTCCGCGTGAGCAATCTCCTCAACGAGAGCAAACTTCTCTATTTCTCGACCACCCAGCGCCCGCCAGGCGGCGACATCACCAATCCCGCGCGCGTCGCCACGCCCGCCGGTTTCAACTTCATCGTCCCGCGTAGCTACACGCTCACGACCACGTTCAGTTTCTGACCGGTCCTCCGCCTATCACTCGGCCTCCGCGCCGTCCGTCCGCATCGCGCGGGCGGACGGCGCTTTCGTTTGGCCCGGCATTCCTCCGTTTAGTGAGACCGCTCACCGCCAGCCCTGCAGGAGCGCCCCTCCACCTCGCGGGTCCGCCCATTCCAGCCCATCCCGCAGCCTCGCATGAGCCGGCGTAGGGGAGTCATCAGGCATCTTCTATCGTTACGCTAACGCAGAAAAAGCGTCGAGTGCTCGCCCCCGGCGACGTTGAATCCTGTTCGTCACGTCACGCTGCCTCCACCCGATGAACCCTGCCATCCAACACCCCCGTCTCCTCGCTCTACACGCGCTCCGAACTGCTCTCTTCGCCGGCTCCGCTCTCGCCGCCGCCGCTCAATCCGTCCCACGCCCGCCACCCGCCTCCACCGCTCAGGAAGAACTCATCACGCTCTCCCCGTTTTCCGTCAGCACCGATCGCGACAACGGCTTCGTCGCCGCCAGTTCCCTCGCCGGCGGCCGTCTCGCCACCGATCTCAAAGACACGCCCGTCGCCTACTCGGTCCTCACGCGCGACTTCATCGACGCCCTCGGCATCACCAATCAATTCGATGCCTCCGACTGGGCGCCCAACAGCGTGAAGAGCATTGCCGGCAACGGCGGCGGCTACGGCGACGATGTTTCCAACGCCCCCGGCACCTACAACGTCCGCGGCGCCGGCGGCGGTCGCGCCCAGCGCAATTTCTTCATCTTCTTTTCGCCCAACGACAGTTACGTCGTCGAACGCTTCGACTTCGGCCGCGGCCCCAACGCCATCCTCTTCGGCAACGGCGGCCTCGGCGGCGTCTCCACCGTCACCACCAAACAAGCCCGCTTCGGCAACAACTTCACCGAGATCGCGCAGACGTTCGGCTCGTGGAACAACTCCCGCACCACCCTCGATGTAAATCGCGCGCTCAACGACCGCCTCGCCGTGCGCACCGCCGCCGTCTACACCGACGCCGACGGCTGGCGCGACAAGCAGTTCGAAAAGGTCCGCGCCGCCTTCCTCACCGCGAGCTTCAAACTCACGCGCAACACCACGCTCCGCGCCGAGGGCGAATACGGCGAGAGCAAGCGCAACCAAACGTTCACCAATCTCACCGACCAGCTCAGCGGCTGGAATGGCAAGACGGTCTTCTCCGGCCGCGCCGACGATCTCAACAATCTCACCAACGCGCAGAACTTGCCGCTGGACGCCGCTGGCCGCCCGATCACCAACGCCAATCTCCTCGGCGTCACGCGCCGCGGCGTGGGCTACCAGGTCTACAATCCTTTCTCCGGCGTCGAGGCCGTGATGAGTTACCAGAACGATCCCACCACGCTCGCCGGCGGCGCCAACGGCCAAACGCCGCTCGCCGGTTTTGTGCAAGGCTCGCTCCCCTCCTTCGCCAGCGCCGGCGCCAATCTACTCTACGCCTATAATCTCCCCGGCAACCGCTTCGCCAACGCCATCGCCGGCTCCGCGTTTCGTCTGCCCTCGAAGAGTTTCAGTTTGGCCTCCGACGCGCCCGTCATTCAGGAGCGCTTCAAAGACGTCCAACTCACCGCCGACCACCGCATCGGCGATCTCTACATTCAGGTGGCCGCCGACCTCAACCGCGCCAACCAACGCATCAACAACATCGATGTGCGCAATTCCAACGTGATGTATATCGACATCAACAAGGTCCTCCCCAACGGCGCGCCCAACACGCATTTCCTCCAGCCCTACGCCGACGGCATCCTCCGCCGAAATCTCAACTACCGCAATTCCCAGGGCGCCCGCTTCGCCGCCGGCTACGTCAAAGACGCCGGCCGGTGGGGCAACTTCACCTTCAACGCCATGGGCGGAATTTCGGTCAACGAATACCTCAACCAAGCTGAGAATCTCACCATCGCGCAAAACGCCGACCACCGCCGCTGGGGTGCCACCGGCGTCGCCCTCGGCGAGACCGACCGCATCCGCGTTCGCCGCTATTGGAACGAAAGCTCCCGCGGCTACTACGAGCCCACGAGCATCCGCTTCATCGATCCGGTCAACAATATCGACAAAACCATCAACCCGTTCTGGGCCCTCGAAAACGATCGCAACGATTCCCAGCAATACACGAAGACCCGCTTCACCTACGGCATCGCCTCCGTGAACGCGAAATTCTTCAAGAACCGCCTCATCGTTCTCGGCGCCGTCCGCGGTGATGATTTCTACAACTACAACCGCCAGCAAACCCACGGCGGCGACTACGATCCCGTCGCGTGGAACGGCAAAACCGTCCTCTGGAAACCCGACGGCCCGTCCAACTGGGGCACGCTCACCTACATCCCCAAAGACGCCAACGGCGTCGCCACCGGTCCCGCCGTGCCCGCCGATACGCGCCCGCGCGACGGCAGCGGCAACCGCCTCGCGCAATACGCGAACGACAAATTCAAGGACGACTACAACGCGCCCGCCGTGAAGGAAAAGAAAGTCACCAAGACCATCGGCACCGTGTTCCACCTCACCAAATGGCTCAGCCCGTTCGTGAACTACGCCGAGACCTTCAACCCGCCCTCCGCCATCCAGCGCATCGATTCCAGTTTCCTCCCGCCCACCGTCGCCAAAGGCGTCGACCTCGGCCTCCGCGGCACCTTCCTCGACGGCCGCCTCGTGATCTCCGCGCTGCGCTACAAAAACACCGAGGTAAACGCCTCCTTCGGCTCCACTGGCGTCGGCGATATCAACAACATCGCCGCCGCCAACGCGCTCGGCGACCCCTCCGTGGCCGGCCGCAATAAACGCGGTTTCGCCAGCATCCCCAGCGTGCTCACCGACATGCAGGACCGCGAAGCCCATGGCTACGAACTCGAAGCCGTCGCCAATCTCACGAAGCAATGGCGCCTCTCCGGCAACATCGGCCTGCCCAAAGTCTATCAGACGGACGCCGCCCGCGACTTCATCAAGTTCTACGCCGCCAACAAAGACACTCTGAAGCAAATCGTGATCGACGCCGGCGGCCTCGTGGACTCCGCGGATTTCGCCTCCGTCGATGCGAGCATCGCCACCAACGGTCGCTCGCCCGACGTCAACGGCGCCGTGAATTCCTACAACAACCTCCGCATCGCGCGACAAAACGCCGTCGCCAACAAACGCATCACGCAGGACCAGCCCGCGATCAATCTCTTCACCGACTACACCCTCGGCAGCACGCCGCTCAAAGGCCTCCGCCTCGGCGGCGGTGTGAACTACCGCGGCAAACAGATCATCGGCTACCGCGCCTCCGACACGATCGTGAACCCCGCCAATCCGCTCACCGCCATCGATGATCCCAACGTCGACGCCTACACGACCGTCTACTCGCCGTCGTCCTACTACACCGTCGTCATGACGATGAGCTACACGCTGAAGCTGAAAAAGAGCCGCACCGTCCGCTTCGACTTCCGCGTGAACAATCTCCTCAACGCGCAAGGCCCGATCTTCACCGGCAGCACCGCCCTGCGCCCGAAAAACGGCGACCTCACGACCCCCGCGCGCGAGACCGTGCCAAACGTCTACGCCTACAAGCAGCCCACGAGCTTGAGCCTCACGACCACGATGCGGTTCTGACCGCGGAGATCCACAGATTCACTACACTCTCCTCCCGGTGCCGGCACGCCACGCGTGACCGGCACTATTTTTTCGCCGCCTTACCTTCGTCCGCACACGCGCCGACGATTTCGTGGAAACGGTCGTGCACCTTGGTCAGCGTCGCCGTGATTTCGGTGTCCGTGGCTTTCCCGCGCTTGATCAGTTTATCCAGCGCCGCCGACTCGACATCGAGCAGCTTCAGCTTCGCGAGGATCGCCGGCTTGTTGAACTCCGCCGGCGGCGTGCTCTTCAGCCAAGCCTTCGCCGCCGCCGCGAGCTCCGCGCTCCGCGTCTTGATCGGCTCCAGTTTACCTTCCTCGGCCGGGTGAAACGTCGACGACATCACGCCGTGATACGCCTTCAACTCCGCCCAACTGCCCGGCTTGGTTTCGGCTCCGGCGCGCGTGCCGACCAACAAGGCGGATACGAGGACAACAATTTTGAGTAAGCTGATTTTCATAGGTGAGAGATAAAAATGAAACGGGATCGAAACTCGGACGAAATGCTCCGCCGGACAAGTTCCGAAGTCGGCCACAAGCCGGCCTTCGCGCTCGCCAGTCCACCGCACTCCGCGGCAAATTTCTCCTCATGAAAACCCTGCTCTGCGTTTTCGCGGCGTTGCTCGCACTCACATCACTCCGCGCCGATTGGACCGCGACCGCCCCCGGCGGCCAAGTCGCCCTCACCGTCTCTCTCGACGCCGCCGGCACGCCTCGCTACCGAGTCACTCATCACGGCAAACCCGTCGTCCTCGATTCGCGCCTCGGCTTCGAGGCCGCCGACAAAACCCAAAACCTCCTCGACGGCTTCGAGTTCGTCGGCACCACCGAGCGCCGCGAAGACACCTCGTGGAAACCCGTCTACGGCGAACGCGCCGTCATTCCGGACCACCATCACGAGCGCACCATCCAGCTGCGCCACCGCGCCACCGGCACGCGCATCGATGTGATCACGCGCGCCTACGATGAGGGCGCCGCCCTGCGCTACTCCTTCCCGGAACTCACCGCCCCGCTCACCCTCACGGCCGAACGCACCGAATTCCGTTTTCCGGAAAACACCTACGGTTACGAGGAACACGGCACCGAGGGCGAGTATGCCCGCGTGCTCATTGCCGCGATCAAGAAGGACTGCGAACGCCCCCTCACGGTCGCCTTCGCCGACGGCCGCTACGCCTCGCTCGTTGAGGCCGCCCTCGACCGCTACCCGCGTATGCTGCTCTCGCCGTCGCCGTTCACGTCCGGCGCGCTCATCAGCGCTCTTTCCGGCCCCGCGACGCTTGCCACTCCCGCCGTCACGCCGTGGCGCGCGTTTATCGTCGGCGACCGCCCCGGTGACCTCGTCGAGCGCAACCACCTCGTCCTGAATCTCAACGCACCCTGCGCCATCCCCGACACCTCGTGGATCAAGCCCGGCAAAGCCATCCGCGAGACCACACTCTCCACGCCCGGAGGCAAAGCCTGCATCGATTTCGCCGTCGCCCACGGCTTCCGCTACATCCTCTACGACGCCGGTTGGTATGGAGCCGAAACCTCCGACGCCTCCGATGCCCGCCGCGTCAGCCTCGACCCGCAGCGCGTCGGCAAGACGCCCAATCATCCCGGCCTCGATCTCGCCGAAGTCATTGCTTACGGAAAAACCCGCGGCATCGGCGTCTTCCTCTACGTCAACCGCCGCGCCATCGAACGCCAGATGGATGAAATTTTCCCGCTCTACGAAAAATGGGGCGTGGCCGGTATAAAGTTCGGCTTCGTCAACGTTGGCCCCCAGCAGTGGAGCACCTGGGTCCACGACGCCGTGAGGGAAGCCGCGGCCCATCGCCTCATGGTCGACATCCACGACAGCTACCGCCCGACCGGCTTCACGCGCACGTATCCGAATCTCCTTACGCAAGAGGGCGTCCGCGGCAACGAGCACATGCCTACCGCCGCGCACAACGCCACGCTGCCCTTCACGCGTTCTCCCGCCGGCCCGGCCGACATCACCATTTGCATCTACGACAAGCGCATCAAAACTACCCGCGCCCACCAACTCGCCCTCGCCGTCGTCGCCTACAGCCCGCTGCAATTGCTCTATTGGTATGACCGCCCCGCGCAGTTCGACGGCTCTCCCGAACTCGCCTTCTTCGACCACGTGCCGACCGTCTGGGACGACACCAAGGTCCTCCACGACCAAATCGGCGACCAAGTCACCCTCGCCCGCCGCAGCGGCCGCGATTGGTTTCTCGGCACACTCACCGGCGCCACCGCCCGCGATATTTCCATCCCGCTGACCTTTCTTCCCGCTGGAAAAAAGTTCGCCGCCCAGATCTACGAAAACAGCGACGCCCCCTCATCCAGCCGCGTCCGCACCGAAACCGTCACATCGAAAACCGTTCTCCGCGCGAACCTCCCCGCCGCAGGCGGCCAAGCCGTGCGCCTCACTCCGCTGAATCCGTTCTTCGCCATGGACAACATCGCCCGCGGCGGCCCCGACGTCGCCCCTGCCATGCTGAGCGAACTCGGCTACGACGGCTTCGGCGGTCGCGTCCCCGACGAGACCATGCTGCCCGCGATGAGCGCGCGCGGACTGAAATTTTTCAACGGCTACCACGTCCTCGATCTCGACCCCGCGAAACCAGCCCCCACCGAGCAGCTCCGCGCCTGGCTCGTCGCGATGCGCGGCCAAGACACCGTCCTCTGGCTCGCCATCAACAAAGTCACCCGCCCCGACAAAAAACTCTACGCGCCCTCCGCACTTGAAGCCGACGACTACGTGCTCGGCCAAATCCGCGCCATCGCCGCTGTCGCGCAAGCCAATGACGTGCGCATCGCCCTCTACCCGCACACCGCCTTCTGGCTCGCCCGCGTCGAAGATGCGCACCGCATCGCCGATAAACTCGACCGCCCCGAGATAGGCGTGACCTTCAACCTCTGCCACTGGCTCAAAGTCGAAGGCGCCGAGCGCGATCCCGTCCCCGTGCTTCGCGCCGCGTTGCCTCGGTTGATGTTCGTCACGATCAGCGGCGCCGATACCGGCGACACGAAAACAATGGGCTGGGATCGCCTCATCCAGCCCCTCGATGCCGGCACCTACGATCTCAACGCCTTCGTGCGCACCCTCCGCACCGTCGGCTACACGGGCCCCGTCGGTTTCCAAGGCTACAACATCAAAGCCGAACCCCGCGAAGTCCTCGCCCGCAGCATCGCGGCGTGGCGGAAGTTCAACGCCGACTGACGATGGAGTTTCTCGCCGAAGCGCTCTTCGCTTTGCTGCAATTTTTAGGCGAGTTTCTCCTCCAACTCGTCCTCGAAGCCCTCGTCGAACTGGGAGCCCGCGGCGTTTCCTCAATCTACCCGAGCGCTCGTGCTTCCTCCGGCCGCCTCCATCCCGTGCTCGCCGGACTCGGCTACGCCGCCCTCGGGGCCGCGTTGGGCGCACTCAGTTTGTATTTTTACCCAACGTCGTTGGTCCACGCCGGTTGGCTGCGGATTCTCACGATCGTCGTCGTGCCTGTGCTCGCGGGTCTGGCCATGAACGCCCTCGGCAACTGGCGCCTGCGCCACGACCAAACCATCATCCACCTCGACCGCTTCGGCTGCGCCTATGTTTTCGCGCTCGCTCTGGGCGCCGTGCGTTTTTTCGGGGCGCATTGATTGAACTGAAACTCGGATTACTCAATCTGCCGCCATGCTACCCCGCCGCCAGTTTGTCCGATCTCTCGCCGCCGCTGCGTGCGTGCCTTGGGTCGCGCGCGCTGCGCCGAGAGAAATGCTCAGTCTGCGCTACGTGCTTTCCTCCGCGTTGTTTGGGGAAATGCCGCTCGATGCGATTTTGCCCGAAGTCGCAAAGACGGGCTGCGCGGCAATCGACATCTGGTGTCGGCCGCACGGCAATCAGCGCGAGCAAATCGCGGAGATGGGCGACGATGCCTTTGCCGCGTTGCTCTCGAAGCACCGCGTGAAGCTCGGCGTGAGCACGCGCTATCCGCTCGGCCCCACCGGCCTCGCCGACGAGATGAAATGGATGAAGAAATTCGGCGGCGGGATCATCGTCACCGGGAGTGGTGGTCCGAGCGAGCCGGCAGGCCCGGAAGCAAAGAAGGCGGTGTTGGCCTTCCTGGAAAAAATGAAGCCCCACGTCGCGATGGCGGCGGAAAGTGGCGTCACCATCGCCGTCGAGAATCACAACCGGCAGTTCCTCCACCACCCCGACTCACTCCGTTATTTCGCAGAGTTCAACCGCTCCGCTCATCTCGGCGTCGCCCTCGCGCCGCATCACCTGCACCCGTGGATCGGGCAACTGCCGGCGTTGATCCGCGACCTCGGCCCAAAGCAGCTTCCGTTCATGTATTTCCAGGAACACTCGGAGGGCATCTCCAAAAAAGTCTCCAAGGAAATTGAGCTGCGCCAACTGCCGGGCTTCGGCGGAGGGCTGGACTACCGGCCCATCATCAAGGCACTCGCCGATATCCGCTACACGGGCCTCGTGGAAATATTCATGCACCCGACGCCGCGCGGAATTCCCATTCTGCCGACGATCCCGGAAATCACCGCCGCGCTCAATCGCTCGCGCGACTACCTCGGGCGGTGTCAGCGGGAGGCGCTCGAATGAGACGGGCCCTGCGCATCGGCTGTGCGGCGTTGCTCGGTTTCGTGAGCGCGCAGGCCGAGCCCTTTGTCGTCGGATTCGCGCGATTTCATGCCACGACGCCGGACGCCGCGGGCGGCCGCCTGCTCTACAACGAACTCGGTTGCGTCAACTGCCACGGCGGCGACACCGGTCTGCCACCACGTCGCGGACCGGACCTAAAAACGGTGACGTCACGGGCCGGCGCAGACTGGCTGCTGGCCTTCATCTCCGATCCGGCCCGTCTGCGAAGCGGAACAAGCATGCCGCATTTGCTGGCCGAACACGACGCGACCGACCGCTCAGCTATCGTGCACTACCTGGCGACACTCGCGCCAAAGTCCCCGGCCCGCCCAAAGAAGATCGCCCACCTCAACGCCGAACTCGGCAAGGCCCTCTATCACATCAAGGGCTGCGTCGCGTGTCATGCGCCGCGGCCCGACTACGCGCCACCCGACGGGCGCCCCGCCTCCGGAGAATCGACCTACGGCGCCGCGGCGTTTCCCGCGCTCACCGAGAAATACGACGTCGCCACACTCGCCGCCCTCGTGCGCGATCCGTTGGCGACGCGGCCCGACGGCCGCATGCCGCGCGTCGAAATGGAAGAGCAGGACTCGCTGGATATCGCCGCCTACTTGCTCGGCATCGCCGGCAGCGACGGCGACGGTGCACCGAAGCTGCCGCCCTTCTCGGCCGATCTCGCGCTCGCCACCCGCGGCCGGGCGATCGTCACTGCGGCACGCTGCGCCGCCTGCCACCCGTCGCTCGCGATTCCTGCCGTGCAACCCGTCGCACTCCGGCGCAATACGGGCGGCTGTCTCGACGAAACGCCCGCCACCGGACTGCCCCGCTACGACCTCAGCAACGCGCAACGCGCTGCCTTGCGCGCCTATCTCGCGAACCAAACCGCACCGGTGACGCCGACGCAAACCGCGCAAGCCACCTTGGAGGCATTGAACTGCGTGGCTTGCCACGAACGCGATGGTCGGGGCGGTCCCGACGCTGCGCGCAAAGCCTACTTCCTCGGCGACCACAATCTCGGCGACACCGGGCGCTTGCCGCCACCGCTCACCGCCATCGGCCGCAAGTTGCAACCGGAGTGGCTCGCTCAGGCCTTGGCCGGCAAGCGCCGCGAGCGTCCGTATTTGGCGACATTAATGCCGCTGTATGGCGCGGCCGTCGCCCCACTCCCGGCGCTGCTCGCCACGGCCGACGCGCGCGAGGAAACCGCTTTGCCGCCGGGCGACGTCGAGGCCGGGCGCAAACTGCTCGGCACGCTCGGCGGCGTGGGTTGCATCACCTGCCACCGCTGGGATGAGCGCGCCTCGCTCGGTATTCACGCGCTCGATATCTCCACGCTCGCGCGCCGTCTGCAACCCGGCTGGCTGCACGACTATTTGATCAACCCCGCCGCCCATCGGCCGGGGACGCTGATGCCGTCCTTCTGGCCCGATGGAAAAGCCTCCAACCGCGAAATCCTCGGCGGCGACACTGATCGACAGATCGCCTCGATTCTCGCTTTCGCCCGGGACGGCCAAGGATTGCCCGAAGGATTTCCCGCTACCTCCAGCCGGGAGTTTGAACTTGTCCCCCGCACGCGCCCGATCGTGTTGCGCACATTCATGGCCGAGGTTGGCACGCACGCGATTCTGGTCGGATTTCCAGAGGGCGTGCACCTCGCCTACGACGGTCGCGCGTGCCGCCCCGCGCTAGCGTGGAAAGGACGTTTCTTCGACGCCTACGGCACGTGGTTCAGCCGCTTTGCTCCGTTCGAAAAACCACTCGGCGAGTCCGTCGTGCCCTGGCCTGTGCCGGACGAATCAGGCATCACCCGCACCTTCGACGGCTATCGACTCGATGATGCCGGTGTGCCTACGTTTCTATTTTCCGTCGGCGGCGTCGCCTTCGAAGAGCGTTTCACGCCCTCGGAAAACGGCGGCCTCCGTCGCAGCCTCAGCTGGAATCTGGAGGCGATGCGCACGCTCGCGCTCGCGCATCCTCCGGGTCTCACCGTGCAGGAGACCGCCGGGAGCGTTCCCGGCAAACTCGAGTTCATTTACACGTGGCCATGAAACGCATTCTCCCGCTCGCCGCCACGCTGCTCGCCACCGCCCTCGGTCTCGCCGCCGCCGAGAGCTACGACATCCAAACGATCCTCACCGGGAGCTCGCCCACATCGTCGCGCAATGCGAACTGGAAACCCGGTGACGGCCTCACGCTCGAAGTGAGTGGTATGGATTTTATGGCGGACGGGAAACTCGCCGTCGCCATCCGCAAAGGCGAAGTTTGGCTGCTCGATGGCGTGTTGGGCGCCCCCGACAAAATTCGCTACTCGCTTTTCGCGTCGGGGCTGCACGAACCGCTCGGCGTGCTGCGCGACGGCGACAGCCTCCTCGTAACCCAGCGCACCGAAGTCACCCGGCTGCGCGACACGAATGGCGACGGTGTGGCCGACGAGTATCTTACCGCCGCGCGCGGTTGGAACGTTTCCGGCGCCTATCACGGCTACGCGTATGGCCCCAAGCGCGATGGCCGCGGAGATCTCTGGGTTGCGCTCAATCTCGATATGGGCGAGCGCTCGAACAATAAGGCCGCCTGGCGTGGCTGGAGCGGTATCATGGGACCGGACCACTCATTCCTCCCGATGACCGCCGGCCTCCGCTCACCCTGCGGCCTCGGCGCGAACGCCGCGGGCGACATGTTTTGTGTGGATCAACAGGGCACGTGGATTCCGTCCACTCCGATCTACCACCTGCGCAAGGGCGCGTTTTTCCTCAACCCCGAGGGTCTCGCATCACAGGAGCGCCCGGACTCGCCGCTGAAACTCTCCGCGCCCGTGCCCACCAAAGTGCCCTACCCCGCCGCGCTCCGCGCGCTGCCGGAAATGGTGCCGCCCGCCGTCTGGCTCCCATACAACAAGATGGGCCGCAGTGGGACCGACCTCGGCGTCTGCGCCGCCGATGGAAAATTCGGTCCGTTCGACGGCCAATTTTTCGTCGGCGAATTTACCGACGCGAAAGTCGGCCGCGTTTTTCTCGAAAAGATCGACGGCGAATACCAAGGCGCCGCGTTTCCGTTTCTTGCCGGCTTCGCATCCGGCGTCGTGCGCGTCCTCTTCGCGCCCGACGGCAGTCTGCTCGTCGGCATGAGCAGCCGCGGCTGGTCCTCGCTCGGCACGCAAGCCTACGGATTGCAGCGCGTGCGTTGGAACGGCGTGACGCCCTTCGCGATCCAAGAAATGCGCGCGCAACCCGACGGCTTTGAACTGGTTTTTACCTCCGAGGTCGATCCCGCGAGCGCCGCGCTCCCCGCTTCCTACGCGCTGAAGAGCTACACCTACCTTTACTCCAACGCCTACGGCAGCGCCGAAATTGACGCCCTGCCGCTGACGGTGACGGGCGCTACCGTCAGTCCGGATCGTCGCCGCGTTCGCCTGCGGATCGACGGCCTGCGCGCTTTCTACGTGCACGAGCTGCGCGCTGCCGGCGTGCGCTCGGGTGCGGGCGCGGTCCTCGCGCAGCCCGAAGCCTACTACACGCTCAACCGCATTCCCGGCCAACGCTGAAGAGTCGGATAGCGTCGCCTCGCGAAACTTGTTTCAACCGATCCCATGTCCACTCCCTCTGCGCTCACCGGCATCCGCATTGTCGACTTCAGCCACGTTTACCAAGGTCCGGTCGGCACCCAGATCCTCGCCGACTACGGCGCCGATGTGATCAAGGTCGAGCGGCCCGAAGCCGGCGATTGGAGCCGTCGTTGGGGTCCGTTCGTCCACGGCGTGAGCCTGCCCTACGCCGGACTCAACCGCAACAAACGCAGCTTCGCCCTCAACCTGAAAACGCCCCAGGGCATCGCGGCGATTCGCACGCTCATCGCCACCGCCGATGTGCTCGTGCACAACTTCCGCGCCGGCGTGATGGAGAAACTCGGCCTCGGCTACGAACAGCTCGCAGCGACACACCCGCGCCTCGTCTACGCTTCGTCCGGCGGCTGGGGAGATCACGGTCCTTCGGCCGACCGCGCCCGCGGCGGACACGATCTCATGGCGCGCGCAGAAGCCGGCTGGTTTACGCAACCCGATCCGGCGAAGCCGCCGTTTCCCGCCGGCATGTCGGCCGACTACCCGGCGGGCCTGATGCTGATGCAGGGCATTCTGATCGCGCTCCTCGCGCGCGTCCGCACCGGCTTCGGCCAACGCGTCACGACCGATCTTCTGAGCGTAGCGTTTCACGCACACTCGTGGGAAGGTCCCGCGGCGATGAACGCCACCCGTGTCACCGAAATCAGCGGCGTGAGCGCCAACGAGTCGATCATCGACAAGGCGTTCGCCACCGCCGACGGCTACATCGAGATCTCGCCGGTATTTTCCGACAACGCAGTCTGCGACATCTCCGTCGCGCTCGGCCTCGGTGATCTCTCGCTGCAGCCCAAGTTTTCCACCCACCAGCAGCAGCAAGCGCATCGCCCCGAGCTCAACGCGCTCCTCGCCGCTCGCTTTCGCGAGCGCACCACGGCGGTGTGGTTGGCCGAGCTGGAAGACAAAGGAGTGTTCTGCGCCAAAGTGAATACACTCGAAGAAGCCATCGAAGATCCGCAGCTCGCCGCGAACGGCATGGTCATCGAGGTCGATCACACGAAGGCTGGCACGTTGCGTTTGCCCGGCACGCCCGTGCGCCTCCACGGCACGCCACCGGTGCCGCGCCGCTTCGCACCTGAGCTCGGCGAACACACCGTCGAGATCCTCCGCGAACTCGGCTACGACGAGGCCCGCCTCGCCGAGCTCCGCCAAGCCGGCGCACTCGCCACCCCATGAGCACCCGACTCACGACCGCCTACGCCGACGCCGTCTGCACGGTGACGCTACATCCGCCGGAAGGAAAACCTCCGACGCTTGCCCCGATCGTTCTGGACTCCTTCGACCGCGTGCTCGCAGAAATTGAAGCACGCGGGTCGGAACTTTCCGCCGTGGTCCTGCAAAGCGCTTCGCCCAAATTCTTCTGCGCCGGCGCGAACGTGAACGTGCTCGCGACGATCACTCGCGAAAACATCGCACCCTGGGTTGACCGCGGTCACCGCCTAATGAATCGGATCGAAGCGCTGCCGATGCCCGTCATCGCGCGCGTCGAGGGCTACGCGCTCGGCGGTGGCCTTGAACTCGCGATGGCCTGCGATCTGATTTTCGCGTCCTGCGATGCGAAGTTCGGCCAGACGGAGACCAAACTCGGTTTCGTCACCGGCTGGGGCGGCAGCTACCGCCTCGTGCGCCGCGTGGGCTTGGCGCGGGCCAAGGAACTCGTGTTCAGCGGTCGCCTTTTTGATGCGGAAGAAGCGGTGCGTCTCGGTGTCGCCGAATGGGCAGGCACGCCCGAAGCGCTGGAACGCCGCCTGCGGGATTTCCTCGCCGCCGTGGCCGCCAACTCCCGCATCGCCAATCGGGAAATGAAGCAACTGCTCGCGTCATGTCTGTGCACCAACATCGCGAAGAACGCCGCGCTCGAATCCGCCGCGTCCCAACGCTGCCTCGGCGACAAGGGCGACGCCGCGGAGCGCCTCCAAAACTTTCTCACCAAAAAGAAGCCGCTGCCGCCTGCGCACCCGTAGCCCGTGCAACGCGCCGCCCGACCGCTTGACGCGTAACGCTGCCACCGCACCCTCGCCTCCCGATGCAGAACGTCGTCATCGCGAAACCCTACCGCTTCGTCGCGCCGCATCGTGGGAAATTGTGGTGGCGGCTGTTTCGTCTGCTTCTGCCGCTTTACCTTCGCAAGAGTCACGGCATCACCACGGTCGAGTGCCGCGGGGTGGACCGTCTCCGCGCGTCGCTCGATGCCGGCCACGGCATCATGCTCGCCCCGAACCACTGCCGGCCACCGGACCCGATGGTGCTAGGTGCGTTGTCCTATCGGATCGGCCGCCCGCTCTACGTAATCGCGAGCTGGCACCTGTTCATGCAGAATGCCGTTCAGACTTTCCTGCTGCCACGCCTCGGAGTCTTCAGCATCTACCGCGAGGGTGCCGACCGCGAAGCGTTGAAGACCGCAATGCAACTCACGGCCGAGGCCGAGCGCCCGCTGGTGATTTTCCCCGAGGGCGTCATCTCGCGCCACAACGACAAACTCAACAACCTGATGGAGGGCACTGCGCTGATGGCCCGCGGCGCCGCGAAACAACGCGCAACGCTCAATCCTCCTGGCAAAGTCGTCGTTCACCCGGTCGCGATCCGTTATTTTTTCGGTGGTGATGTGCGCACCGCCATCGAACCCGTCTTGCGCGACATCGAACGTCGCCTCTCGTGGAAAGCCCACGAACATCTCTCCTTGGAGCAGCGTATCGCCAAAATCGGCGGCGCACTCCTCGCCCTGAAAGAGATCGAATATTTCGGCGAAGCGCAGGCGGGCCCGCTACCCGAGCGCCTCGGGAAACTCATCGACCGCCTCCTCGTCCCGCTCGAAACGGAGTGGCTGAAAGGCCGCCGCGAAAAGGAAATTGTGCAACGGGTGAAATTGCTCCGCATCGCCATCGTGCCCGACATGGCGAACGGCTCCCTCGACGAAGGTGAACTCGAACGCCGCTGGCGGCAGTTGGCCGACATCTACCTCGCACAGCAACTTGCGCTGTATCCGCCCGACTATCTCTCGGCCGACCCAACCCCGGAGCGATTGCTCGAAACCGTCGAGCGCTTTGAGGAAGACCTCACCGATTCAGTCCGTGTCCACGCCCCTATTCGCGCGGTCGTCGATATCGGCGAGGCCATCGAAGTTTCACCCGAACGCGCACGCAGTGCGGACGGCGATCCCTTGATGTCCGCCATTCGCACCCAGCTCGAAACGATGCTCGCCGCCTCGCTCACCGACGCACGCCGGCCATGAACGAACTCACTCACATCGGCGTGCGCGTTGCATTTGTCGCCATCGGGCTTGGCCTCTGGTTTTGGACGCAGCGGCTGATCGCCGCCAAAGCCGCCGCGCTCAATGGCGTCGGTGACCGCCTCCACGACTGGAGCGCGCCCCTGCACGCGTGGCTCATCGCCCATCCGCGTCCGACCAATCTCGTGCTGATCGTCACCTCCGCGCTGATCGACGTTTTCGGCATCTACCTGTTGGCCAGCGCCGTCTTCGGACCCACGGTGCAACCGTTCATCGCGATTCTGATTCTCTTCGCGATGCGCCAGTCGTGTCAGGCGATCTGCACCCTCCCGATTCCGCCGGGCTCGATCTGGCGCGCCCCGGGATTTCCCTCGCTCCTCGTCACCTACGGCACGAGCAACGATTTCTTCTTTTCCGGGCACACCGCGATCTCCGTCCTCGGCGCGCTACAACTCGCCCACTGTGCGCCGCCCTGGCTTGCCATCACCGGCGCGATCGTCGCCGCGCTCGAGGCAATCACTGTGATCGTCCTACGGGCCCACTACACGATGGACGTTTTCGCCGCGCTGTTCGCAGCGTGGGGCGCCGACGTGTTCGCCCGTCAATTGGCCCCGCACCTCGATATCTGGCTCGGTCGCCTCGGTTAACTCTTCCAACGCGCTTGGGCGTCGGGATGTGTTTCGATCAGGATTTCTCGGATACGCTGTTTCTCCTCGGCCGGCAGATACGCGTAACGATCTTTTGGATCGCGGCTGCGCAGGGCCGCATCCAACCGGTCCCACACCCGCACTTTCAACGTCTCGGGCAACGCCCGGAACGATTCGGAATAGATGAGGTAGCTGCAGCGTTGCGCAAAGAGCCGACCCTCGAGCCGCAGATCTTTCAACGCGTGACCGGCCCGATTACGCGGTGCCCCGTTCGCAAATGTTTTCAGGAATCCCTCGTGACCGACAATCCCCGCCGGGAGCGGCGCGGCGTTGCGAAAGAGCAAGCGGTCCACGACATCTTGCGCCGAGCTCGCAAACACGCTCTTCACGCTGTCGTAGGCAGGCTCATCGGTCTGTGCTTCTTTGAACGTCTTCTGGAGGCCGTGTTGATAAGCGATCATGCGACGGGCCGCGAACCCAGCATGGGTCAGCGTATTCTGCATCGCCATCTGATGCTCCACCACCAGGAGTGCGGCGACGTCACTCGTCGGCTTCAGGTAGGCGGACGTTTCGAATTTCGCCGAGAGCTCATCGGGCCGACTCGCGGCGGGTTCGTAGACCAACTGATCGCCGCGCTCGGATGTCAGGACATTGCCGCGATGCGCGGTGGCACCGCGGTAGCCCGTGACATACCAACCGCCCCAGCGCTGCTCAAACGGAGTCTCGTCATCCACGACGAGTGTGCCATGGCGCAGCAGAGGATCGCCATTTTGATCGGGAAACACCGAACGCACAAACACGCCAGGGATCTCGCGCACGAACGCGCCACCGTGGCACCGCAGACAGTCGGAATCGCGCGCGATCTTGGCCACCCCACCTTTTCGTCCCGGCAATTCCAACGAGTAAAAAACGGGGCCGAGCACCGGATCGATCGCAGTCACTTCCACCAGGCCGCCCGGCACCCAGCCGACATAAACCGAATCGGAAAAATACAACGCGCGCGGTTGATCCGGCCGGATGCGGCTGCGTTGAAAACTCGTGCGCGAAAATACGAGCGTCTGGCTGTCGGCCGATACACCCAGTTCGCGCAAGACCGTCTGGAGCATCTGTAGTTCATCGCCGATCAGCGTCACACTGCCGGCCGCCAGCCGCGCTTGGAGACGCGTCAACGCGTCATTCGGAGCCGTGGCCGAATAACTGATGGGCGGATGTTCGTAGTCGGGCTCGCTCTGCGCGCGGAGATGAGTCGCGCCCAAGACGAGCACGGCGCCGACCGAAAAAGCTGCACGGGAAATGAGCATGGGGCTGAGGGGGTAGAATTTGGACAGCGCAATGCGCCGGGTTCAACTGCGCGTTGCGCCACACCACGCGGCGCTCACGCCACGGCGGACGCTTCCAAGGCGAGGGCGCGGGGGAAGAGCACGTTGTTCTCCTTGTGCACGTGTTGATGGAGGTCCGCTTCGAGCTCCGCGAAACCGACGAGCATCGCGCGGTGGGTGTTGCACGCGTTGACGTCGGGCACAAAGCCGTCCGTCAACTCACGCAGGCGCGCCACGGCCGCGCCGGCACCATCGTGCTCGCTCTCCATTTGCCGAATCGGATTCGCGATGGAGCCGCAGGGCCCCGAAATTGCGCCCGAACGCTCCAGCTCACGCACGAGGGGAAACAGCACGATTTCCTCCTTCGCCATATGCTGGATCATCTCCTCGGCGAGGCCGCGCATCGTCTCGGCCACGGGCACCAAACGCGCATCGCGCCAGCCATGCTTCTTCGCCACCCGATCCGCCTTTTCGACGAGAGCAGGCAGTTCGGCTTTCAGATAACGATGGTGCGTCGCTTCGATGTGATCAGCCAGTGCCGTGAGCGACATCGCTGCCGCATCGATTTCCGCCCCGAATGAGGGCAGTGCAGCCGCCGCTTCCAATGACACGGCAAACGTCACGGGATCGAGGCCCTTGGTGGCGCAGACCACGGCGAGCGTGCGTCCGCCACCGCAACAATAGTCGATACCGACTCGTTCAAAAAAGCGCGCCAAGCTTGGGCGAGCGGCGACGATGCTGCCAACGGTGCTGTCAGGGGAAATGGGTGGGTGGGTCATGCACCGGAACTGTAACGCAACGGGCCGGCACATGCCTTGATGCGAATCAAGGTTTCCCGTCGACGGCCGAGGGGACGTGCAGGCTCACCTCACGAGTCGCGCGGAGTGCGCGGGGCCATGGCGCGGCCCAAGCCTTGCAGGAATTTCTCGCGGTTGAAGGGCTTCATGAGCGCGGCGTCTGCCCCGAAACCCTCTGCAATTTTGAGATACTCCCGGCTGTCCATATATCGACCGCCACCGGAGATGGCGAGCACCCGGGCCGTAGGCTGCGTTTTCCTTAACCCGTCGATCAACATCAAGCCGTCGCCGTCAGGCATCAGGATGTCGGTAACGACGAGGTCGACGGTATTTGCACGGGCGAGCTTCAACGCCTCCGTGCCGTTGCGGGCCAAGAATACGACGTGCCCCATTGGCTTGAGCCACTGCTCCAGCAGTTGGCGGATATCCTCCTCGTCATCGGCGACCAATACGGAAAGCGGTCTCATGGGGAATTGGGGCTATGGAGAAACGGGACTCGTGGCCTCAGAATCGCAGCCGAGCATTTGGGTGACCGCACTTGGGACACGGGCTGAGATCCGTGCCCGCAGGCGCGGAATAGAGCGCGTCGCAGCGGATGCAGTGAAAGGTGGGTTTGCGGCGTTCGCGTTCGAAGCGGCGATGATCCCGGCGGTCATACCACAACCACAGCCCGATAAAGACTCCTGCGACAAGCACGCAGTAGAGGACGGCGGCAGTGGTGAGTTCGAACATCGAGAGGAATCCCTGCGCTTATGCACAGCGTGACTCAAAACAAAAAACGCGCCGACGGCGAAGTCGGCGCGTTGTTAGCAATTGTGCTTGCCGTGTAGGTCTTAGCTCTTGGCCTCGGCAGCCGGGGCGGCAGGAGTCTCGGCCGCAGGCGCGGCGGCTTCAGCGGCCGGAGCAGCCTTGGCCTTCTTGCTCTTCGCAGCCTTGCGACCCTTGGACTTCTTGTAGCCCGGGTCATCGGCTTTCACGAACTCGATCAATGCCATTTCAGCGGCGTCGCCCTGGCGTTGCTGACCGAGTTTGTAGATGCGGGTGTAGCCACCGTTGCGGTTCGTGAACTCCTTGTGGGTTTCATTGAACAACTTAGTGATGGCGGTCTCATCGCGCACGTCGCTCAAGGCAAGGCGGCGGAGGTGAAGGGCATCCTTCTTTTCAGTCTTCGCCGCAGCCTGCTTGGCCTTGGTGATGACTTTCTCAACGAAAGGACGGAGTGCTTTCGCCTTGGCGAGAGTGGTCTCGATCCGGCCGTGCGTAATGAGCGAGGCGGCCATATTGGACATCATCGCGCGGCGATGTTCGACGGTGACGCCGAGGGAAGCGTGGTGTTTGTTGTGACGCATTGTATTTTGGTTTTAGGCGGCCCCCGATCGGCAATCCGGTCGCAGCGTAGAGCGGCAGCGGACGGCGCGAGGGCCGAAATGAATTCTAATCTGGGATTTTCGAATTTCGATTTATGGAGCCGTCCAAAGACGGCTTTCCGACTGGCAATGAACCATCGCCAATCGGAAATCGAAAATTAGCTTAGGCTTCCTTCTTCGTGTCGAGGAGGCGTTCGTCGAACTTCATGCCGAGTGACAGGCCGAGCGCTTCGAGCTTCTCCTTGATTTCGTTGAGGGACTTCTTGCCGAAGTTGCGATACTTGAGCATCTCTTGCTCGGTCTTCATCGCGAGTTCGCCAACGGTGGTGATGTTCGCGTTGTTCAAGCAATTCGCCGCACGGACGGAGAGCTCGATTTCGTTGACCGACATGTTGAGGAGCTTACGGAGCTTGTTCTGCTCTTCGCTAACCTCGGACTGCTGGTTCTCGAACTCGTAGGCTTCCTCGGAAACGCGATCAAACACATCGAGGTGATGTTTGAGGATCGACGCCGACTGCTTGAGCGCATCGTCCGGGGTGATGCGGCCATCGGTCCAGATTTCGAGGATCAGCTTGTCGTAATCGGTGATCTGCCCAACGCGCGTCGCTTCGACGGCGTATTTGACGAGGCGAACGGGAGAGAAGAGCGAATCGATCGGAATGACGCCGATGGCCTGCTCTTCCTTCTTGTTCTCAACGCCAGGATAGTAGCCGCGGCCGGTCTTGATCTCGATCTCGGCTTCGAAGTTGCGCTTCGAGTCGAGGGTGCAGATCAATTGGTCGGGATTGATGATCGTGATATTGGCGTCGGCCTGAATGTCGGCGGCGGTCACCGGACCGGCTTTGTTTGCCTTGATGAGGAGGGTGATCGCTTCGCGCTTCGTGGAGACGATGAGGATTTTCTTTAGATTGAGCACGATATCCGTGACATCCTCGACAACGTTGTCGATGGACTGGAACTCGTGACTGACGCCATCGATCTTGATCGAGGAAATGGCGGATCCCTCTACGGAGCTGAGAAGAACACGGCGGAGCGAATTGCCGACGGTGTGGCCATAACCGGCCTCAAAGGGCTCGGCGATGAACTTGGCGTAGGTCGGCGTGGCGCCGTCCTCGACTTTGGTGAGCTTGCTGGGGAGTTCGAACTTTCCGAGGCGTTTGGGCATGGTGATGAACTCTGACGATTAAGAGAAAAAGGTGAAGTGTGAGGGCAGATCAGAAGCGCGAGTAGAACTCAACGATAAGCTGCTCGTTGATGTTCTGCTCCATCTCGTCGCGCGTGGGGAGGCGGACGACCGTGGCCTTGAAGGTCTCGGCGTTCATCGTGAGCCAGCCGGGGACGTTGCGAATGCGGTTTTCCTCGAGGCAGCGCGTGCCGAGCTGGCGGGACGCGGGAGAGTTCTTAACCTCGATCTCGTCGCCGGGCTGCACGTTGTAGCTCGCGATGTCGACCTTGTGGCCGTTAACGCGAATATGGCCGTGGTTGACGAACTGGCGGGCGGCCGCACGGCTCTTGGCGAGACCGAGCAGGTAAACCGTGCTGTCGAGACGGGTTTCGAGGAGCTGAAGGAAGCGTTCGCCGGTGACGCCGCGCTCGCGCTTGGCGATTTCGAAGACGCGGCGGAATTGGCGCTCAAGCAGGCCGTAGATGTAACGGAGCTTCTGCTTTTCATTGAGGCCGACAGCGTATTCGGAGAGCTTGCGACGCATCTTCGGGCCGTGAACGCCAGGCGGATAGCTGCGGCGTTCGAAAGCTTTGCCGGAGCCAAGGAGAAATGTTCCGAAGCGGCGGCTGATGCGGGTGGTGGGGCCGGTATAACGAGCCATGGTAAAAGAGTGAGTTTAAGAGTGAGGGTGGAACGCGCGCGCAGATTATACGCGACGACGTTTGCGGGGGCGGCAGCCGTTATGCGGAATAGGTGTGACGTCCACGATCGAGGTGATCTCAAGGCCGATGGCCTGGAGGGCACGGATGGCGGAGTCGCGACCGAGACCAGGACCAGAAACGCGGATTTGGACGTCTTTGAGACCGTGCGACATCGCGTTGCGGGCGGCATCCTGGGCGACGACTTGGGCAGCGTAGGCCGTGGATTTGCGCGAACCGCGGAAGTTGCACTTACCAGCGCTAGACCAAGCGATGACCTGACCCTTTTGGTCAGTGATCGAGACGATCGTGTTGTTAAAGGAAGCGAGAACGTTGGCGTAACCGGAAACGACGTTCTTGGAACCCTTGGCCTTGCGGACCTTGATGGTTCCGAGTTCCTCCTTAAGGAGGTCTTCGGCCGTGGGCTGTTTGGCGACGCCGCCAATCATCTCAACGGGTTTGTCGGCGGGAGCGGGAGCTTTCGGAGCTGCCTCACCAGCAGTGGCGGGAGCCGCAGGCGCGGCACCGTCAGCAGCGGGCTTCGCGGCCTTGTCGGCCTTGAGACCCTTGGCCTTCTTTTCGGCAGGGGCAGCAGCAGGCGCGCCTTCAGCGGCGGGCTTGGCGGGTTTCTCTTTCTTAGGAGCGGACTTTTCTTCGGCCATGGATGTGAGTGATTAAGATTTGTCGGGCGCGGCTTTGGTGACGCCAACGGTCTTGCGCGGACCCTTGCGGGTGCGGGCGTTGGTGCTGGTGCGCTGACCACGCACGGGGAGGCTGCGGCGATGACGGATGCCACGGTAGCAGTTGATCGCCTGGAGGCGTTTCAAGTTACCGGCGATTTCGCGACGGAGGTCACCCTCAAGCACCCACTTGTGCTCGGTGATGACGTGAAGGATTTTATTGAGCTGCTCTTCCGTGAGATCCTGAGCCCGCATGTCGGGATTCAGGCCGCACTCTTTGACAAGCAAATCGGCGCGCGTGGGGCCGATGCCGTTGATGTAACGGAGGGAATACGCGACTTTCTTTTTCGCGGGGATTTCTACACCGAGGAGACGTGGCATGGTTGATTAGGTTAAAAGTGAACTGAGCTTTGAGAGAATGTGACTGAAACGGAGTGTGTATAACTGAAAATGAAGGATGCGTAGCTGAAGACAAATTAAGCGGGGACCTTGCGAGGAATGGTGAGTATTTCGGGGCCGCAATCGGTCGTGAGCACAGTGTGTTCGAAATGCGCGGAGGGCGATCCATCGGACGAAACGACTGTCCAACCGTCGGAGAGCGTCTTGGTTTTGAAGGCTCCGAGATTCACCATCGGTTCAATCGCGAGCGTCATGCCGGCCTTGATCTTGTCCGTAAGGCCCTTTTGCACAAAGTTCGGAACTTCAGGCGGCTCGTGCATCGCGACACCAACACCGTGCCCGACCATATCGCGGACGAGGCTGAATCCGTGGGCTTCGCAATGCTGCTGAATCGCACGAGATATGTCGTTGATGCGATTCCCAACAGTTGCCTGTTTGATGCCGAGATGGAGGGCCTCCTGACTCACACGGAGGAGATTCTCAATTGCGGGAGCAATGGGAGCGACGGGGACGGTGAAAGCGTTGTCACCAACGTAGCCGTCTTTCCAGACGACGATGTCCAGCGAAACAATATCACCCTCGCGGAGGATACGTTTGAAGGACGGGATGCCGTGCACCACTTCGTCGTTCACCGAGATACAGGTGTGCGCCGGATATCTGCGCGAGCCATGCTGGTAGCCAAAGCAGGCGCTACGGGCTCCGAGGCGCGCGATCCAATCACGACCGGCCTCTTCCAAGTCTTGCGTCGTGACGCCAGGCCGAACGAGCGGCTTGAGTTGCTCAAGGACCGTCGCGGCGATGGCGCACGCCTCACGCATTTTAGCGATACCCTCTTTATTTTTAATCGGGATAGCGCTCATATGGGGAGGTCGCCGGTCTCGAAAATGAGACCGAGCGTGCGATAGTGTTCGACGACGGACTCGTTGCTGCCGGGACCTGCGAGAACGCCATGGAGGCTTTCGTCGCGGGCATCGAGCCATTCGTCGAACACTTTTGCTTGGAGCAGCGTAGCCGGGAATTCGCTTAGAACGAATCCCGCATCAGGTTTGCGCGCGAAGAACCAGCGGCGCATTTGCGCCAACGTGTTTGCTTCCTCCGCCGCGGCAGAAACCGGGCGGCGCGAAATCTCCGGCCGCACTAGGCGGAAAGGAGAGACGTGCTCAATATTCAAAGAACGGACTCGGTTCATCAGGCTTTCGAGGCGGAAATCAGCTGAACCGAGGAGAAGGAACTTCGTTTTGGCGGGAGCGCCAGAACGCGAGAAAGGGTCGTTGATGGGGGTCATCTCGACCCGAGTCCAGCACTTATTTGACAAATGCCTTATAGGCCCAAATCGCTGTGCCTAGAAGAAGAAGTCCAAGCATCGGCAAAGCGAGCTTCATCACAGCTTCCGTGCTGAGAGCTTCGCCGGTCATGCCACCTTGCGGGTTGGCGCTGCGAGCACGGATGCGGCCCTTCTTAAGAAAACCATCGTAATGGCGTTGGAGCAGAAAAGTCTCAATCTGGCGCATCGTGTCGAGGATGACACCAACGGTGATCAACATACCCGTGCCGCCGAAGAAGTAGGCAATACGGGGCGGGACATCGAGCTCGAATAGGAGAACGTCGGGCATGACCGCGATGACTGTGAGGAAGATCGCACCGGCCAAGGTCAGCCGAGTCATGATGAAATCAAGGAACTGGGCCGTGGGTTCACCGGGTCGGACTCCCGGGATGTAGCCGCCATACTTCTTCAGGTCGTCGGCAATCTGGATCGGCTTAAACATGACGGAGACCCAAAAGTAGCTGAAGAAAAGAATAAGCGTAATATTGAACGCGTAATAGGACCAGTGACCGCGGAGGAGATTTTGAGAAATCTCGGTCAGAAATTTGATATTATATGCACTGCCAACCCAAGAGAAAATCTGCTGAGGGAAAAGCAAGATCGCACTCGCGAAGATCACGGGCATGACCCCGGAGTAGTTGACCTTGAGGGGAAGGAAAGAACTCTGGCCGCCCATGACTTTATTGCCAACGACACGCTTGGCGTATTGAACCGGGATCTTACGCTGCCCTTGGACCACAGCGATTATCCCCATGGTGACGAGGATAAAGAGACCGATCATGATCACAGCCTGCGGAACACCGAGGCTGGTTCCCGTGCCAACGGGCTTGAAGAAAAGTTGATAAGTAGCGGCCGCGGCACCGGGGATATCGGCCAGAATGCCGACGGTAATAAGAAGAGACACGCCATTGCCGATACCACGCTGGGTAATTTGCTCACCGAGCCACATCAGGAGCATCGTGCCCGCAGTCATGAAGATGACAGATGTGACAATAAACGGCCATTTGCTTCCCAGCACGATCGGACCGTAGGTCGCGACGTCGTATCCGGCGAAAAGCTGAGAGGGATTGTTCAGCGCAAGGAGGAGAAGTGTGCCCTGAATCAAACAGATCAGCACCGTCGCATAACGGGTGTATTGGGTCAGTTTCTGGCGACCGACGTCACCTTCCTGTTGCAGGCGACTGAGCGCCGGCACTACTGCCGTCATCAGCTGGAAAATGATTGATGCACTGATATACGGCATGATGCCGAGCGCGGCGATGGCACCCTTGATGAGTGCTCCGCCGGTGAACATATTATACAGGCCGACCAAGGCACTGGCACCACCCGCAGACTGATCGCCAAAAAACTTTTGCAGCGGCGCGGGATCGATACCCGGCAACGGGATGTGCGCAGCCACGCGGGCCACGAACAGCAGCGAGAGCGTGTAGAAGATACGTGAGCGTAGCTCGGGTATCTTCAGTGAGTTCGTGAAGGCAGAAAACACAGCGTTAAGCGGTAGGTTGGAAAACGTTCGGAGAAAAAACGAAGCGCGTTGAGATTAAACAACGCGCTTCACTTTAGGCAACGATGGCTTGGCCACCGGCTTTTTCGATTTTGGCCTTAGCGGAATCGGAGAACTTGGCCGCCGTGACCTTTATAGCGCGGTTCAATTCACCGTCACCAAGGATCTTTACAGCCTTCTCTCCGCTGCGGATGAGACCGGCAGCAGCGAGCGACTCAGCGTTCACTTCGGTCACGGACGCATCCAAGGTGGCGAGTTCACCAACATTGAGGATAGCGATCTCTGTGCGGAAGTTGAACTGATTGAAACCGCGGTGCGGCAGCTTGCGATAAAGGGGCATTTGGCCGCCCTCGAAGCCCGGGCGGATGGAGCCACCAGAGCGGGCAGTCTGGCCTTTGCCGCCGCGACCGGAGGTCTTACCGTGGCCGCCGCCTTCGCCACACCCGACGCGTTTCTTGCGATGAATCGCGCCTTTAACATTCTTAAGTTCGTGGAGTTTCATGTATTTCCTAATTGGGCGCCAGATGCGTCAGTTCAGCAGCACCTGACTCGGATTATAGTTTGATGTGATCTGGACCTAGTTAGCTCGTCTTGCGAACGGCAGCGATGTTCTCTGCCAAGCGGAGCTGAAGAAGGCCGTTAAGCGTGGCGTGCACGACGGCAATGTGATTCGAGGAACCCATCGACTTGGTAAGGATATTCTTCACTCCCGCCGCCTCGAGCACCGCGCGGACTCCACCACCGGCTATGAGGCCAGTGCCGGGAGAGGCGGGCTTCAGCATTACGCGACCACCGTCGTATTGACCGAGGACATCGTGCGGGATCGTATCCCCCTTGAGTTTCACGGTGACCAAATGTTTATGGGCATTGGCAGTGCCCTTCTTGATCGCGTCAGGGACCTCATTGGCTTTTCCGTAGCCGATGCCGACCTTCCCCTTACCGTCGCCAACAACGGCGAGTGCAGCGAAGGAGAACCGACGACCACCTTTGACCACTTTGGCACAGCGGTTGATGAAGACGACCTTTTCAATCATCGTCGGACCGTCGCCCTCAGGCTTCTGATCGCGATTGTCACGACGGGGGCCGCGATTATTGCCGCCTGGGCCGCGATTGCCGCCTTGGCCGCGAAAGCCGCCGCCGCCTTGGCCGCGAGGTGCACGCTGTTCGCGCTCGGGCGCAGCAGCCATAGGGGCAGTAACGAGAGGGGTGACTGGGGCTGGCGTTGCGCCCTCAGGCGCGGACGTGGATTCGGTGCTCATGCTGATTTTTAGAATTGAAGGCCACCTTCGCGAGCGGCCTCGGCGAAGACTTTAACTTTACCGTGATAGGGTGCGCCACTGCGGTCGAAAACGACCGACGCGATGCCCGCCGCCTTAGCCTTCGAGGCGAACGCAGCACCAAGAATTTTGGCGCTCGCGATATTGGCCTTGAGCTTTTGTTTGCGCAATTCGGCGTCGAGGCTGCCAAGGAAGACAAGCGTCGTGCCAGTATCGTCGTTGATCGCCTGAGCATAAACATGTTTCGCAGTGAAGCGAACGCAGAGGCGAGGACGGGCGGCTGTGCCGGTGACTTTTTTGCGGATTCTCCAACGACGTTTTTGGAGGAGGATGGATTTGGAAGCGCTCATGGGTTGGACCCTGAAAAGGATGTTTACGATTAGGCGACGGTTTTGCCTTCTTTGCGGCGGACGCGTTCGCCAACGATGCGGACACCTTTGCCCTTATAAGGCTCAGGCGGATAGTAGCTACGGATCTCAGCAGTGACGGCGCCGACGAGCTGCTTGTCTGCGCCCTCGACCTTAAGTTTCGTCTGGTCGGTGACCGTGACTTTGATACCAGCCGGGATTTCCATCAGAATCGGATGCGAATAACCGAGCGCGAGATCGAGTGTGGTCCCCTTGAGGTTAGCCTTGAAGCCGACGCCTTGGATTTCGAGGTCCTTGGAGTAGCCCTCGGCCACTCCCTTAACCATACCAGCGATGACCGACCGAACAGTGCCATACATCGCTTTCGCGAAGCGGCTGTCGTCCTTTGTGGGCGAAACGGTGACAGTTTTGTCAGCGACGGTAACCTTCACCACAGGCGCGAAGGTCTTGGAAACTTTTCCTTTGGGTCCCTCGACGTTCACGGTGTCGCCAGCGATGGAGACTTTAACCTTGTCGGGGATGATAACGGGTTGTTTGCCGATGCGGCTCATGTTGCGTGGCGGTTTTACCAAACGTTGCAGATCAGTTCGCCACCGGCCTTATTACGGCGGCAGTCGGCATCTTTCATCAACCCCCTAGAGGTTGAGAGAATCGCAATACCTAGGCCGTTGAGGACACGAGGTATCTCGGTGTAACCGAAATAAAGACGGCGGCCCGGCGATGACACGCGGGTAATGCCAGTGATGGCGGGAGCGCCATCGACATACTTCATTTTCACGACGAGGGTCTTATGGCCCGCAGCGGAAAGGGAATTTGTATGGTCGGAAATATAACCTTCACCTTTAAGGATAACCGCAATGGCCTCCTTGAGCGTGGAATGTGGAATTACGCACTCATCGAGCTTCGCCTTGGAGGCGTTGCGCAGGCGCGTGAGGAGATCGCTGATCGGGTCTGTCATGGTGGATGTTGTTGATAGGGAGGCCGTGGGTCATATCCGATGCGCTGAAAGCGCATAAACCCCCGCGGCCAAAAATATTTACCAAGAGGATTTTGTCACACCGGGAATCTTGCCGGCGAGCGCAAGTTCGCGAAACTGAATGCGTGAAACGCCAAACTTGCCGATAAAAGCGCGGGGGCGACCGCTCATTGAGCAACGATTACGAATGCGTGTCGCAGACGAATTACGAGGAAGCTTCTGGAGCTTCTTGCCGGCTGCGTAAAAGGCCTCGTCGGTCGTGGCGGGATTCTTGAGGATAGCCTTTAGCTCGGCGCGCTCGACGGCGTGCTTGGCGGTGAGGCGCTTACGTTTGTCGTTGCGCTGGATGGCAGATGTCTTGGGCATGGTCGGCGGAAGTTGGCTTAGGCAGCGTTGGTTTTCTGCTGCGAGGGTTGCTGCTCGATGCGGCGGAAAGGCATGCCCAAGAGCTTCAGGAGTTCGCGACCTTCGTCGTCCGTCTGAGCAGTAGTAACGATGGTGACGTCGAGCCCCATGGTTTTCTTCACATTTTCCAAAGTGATTTCAGGGAAAATCGAGAAATCGGTAATACCCAGACTGTAATTGCCTTGGCCATCAAGCTTGCTCGGGACTCCGCGGAAATCGCGAATGCTCGGAAGGGCGACAGAGAGAAGACGATAAAGAAATTCCCACATCGCCGCACCACGGAGCGTAACGCTGCATCCCGTAACTTGGTTGGGCTTCAATTTGAAATTTGCGATAGCTTTTTTAGAGCGATTGACGATGGGCTTTTGACCCGCGATAAGGCCCATATCGCGAGCGATGTCGGCGATCTGATTCTTGTCGGCGTCGGCGTCGATACCGGTGTTCAAGTTGATTTTAACCAACTTCGGCACCTGATGTTTATTTTTATAGCCGCGAGATTTCACCAAATCAGGGGCAACCTGCTCGGTGTAGATTTTTTTAAGGACGGGGACGTAGCTCATTTTCGTGGCAACCGGATTACCGACCCGGAAGCATTTGAGGATGGTGATGGATTTGGAAAAGCGGTCAGTAACTCACGCACAGCGCCAAGTTGGCAAGCGCACATTCGTGAGAACACTTACGCGGTGGCCTTCTTGCGCTTACTCGCGTCGAAGACAGACTGGAGCATTAGGTTGGAAACATGGACAGAGCCCTCGAGTTCCGTGATAGCTCCCTGCGGGTTCTTCTCAGACTTCTTGAGGTGCTTCTTGATCATCGCGACGCCCTCAACGCGGGCGCGTTGTTTGGCGGCGAGAATTTCGAGAATCTTACCAGACTTGCCCTTGTGGGCACCGGAGATGACAACAACGAGATCGTTGCGTTTAACGTGAAATTTCGTGGCCATTTTAGAGAACCTCCGGAGCTAGCGAGATGATCTTCATGAAGTTTTTTGCACGCAATTCGCGGGCAACGGGCCCGAAGATGCGGGTCCCTTTCGGGTTGTTAGTCGCGTCGATAATGACGATAGCGTTGCTGTCGAAGCGGAGGTAGCTGCCGTCGGCACGGCGGACAGGAGCCTTCGTGCGAACAACGACCGCTTTAGCTACTTCACCCTTCTTGACAGTGGCTTCAGTGGCACTCTGCTTAATGTGAACAGTGATAATATCACCGACACCGGCAGTCATGGTAATTTGGCCTTTTTTGCTAATCATCGCGGCCTTGCGGGCCCCGGTATTATCGGCGACTTCTAAAATGGAGCGCAGTTGGATCATGGCGGGTCTCCTGAGAGAAAAACGTTAGGGGAGATGAAAGCGCTCAGGCCTTCGTGACTTTGGTGGGGACGAGTTCGGCAACGTCTTTTTCAGAGATTGCGACAGCGTCAGTGGTGACAGCTTTCAGAAGGATCGATACGACACGCCAGCGTTTGAGACGGCTGAGCGGACGAGTCTCCATAACTTCAACTTTATCGCCTACCTTCGTCTCATTCTTCTCGTCGTGGACGTGAAGAACGGTCTGGCGGTTAACCACCTTATGATAGAGCGGATGAGGAGTCTTGTAGGCTACGGTGACCTTGACAGACTTATCGCCCGAGCGGCTCGATACGAAACCGATTTGGGTGCGACGCTTGGTGCGCTGACCTTCAGTGGCTGTGGACATGGCAGTAATTAGTTAAGGCGAGATAGCTTAAGCGACGATTGCTTTGCTTTTCTTCTCATTTTGAATGGTGAGGAGGCGGGCGATATCCTTGCGGAGCGTGCGAAGCTGGGAAGTCTTCTCGACCTGTCCGGTCTGCTTGCGCAGGCGGAGTTGAAGGAGTTCTTCGCGGGTGGCGCGGACCTTGGCAGTGATCTCGTCGGAAGACAGATCGCGAATTTCTTTGGAAGTCATGGCGGTCGTTATTTTTTTAAATTAGGCCGCAGTGGCGTCGCGCTGGATAAAGCGACAACGGAAGGGCAGCTTGGCGTCGGCGAGGCGGAAAGCCTCCTTTGCAACGGTCGTGGGAACGCCGGCGAGTTCGAAAAGGACAGCGCCGGGCTTGATCACGGCAACATAGAATTCGACTGCGCCCTTACCTTGACCCATGCGAGTTTCGGCGGGCTTCTTGGTGATCGGCTTATGCGGGAAAACGCGAATCCAGAGTTTACCCTTGCGCTTTAAATGGCGCGAGATGGTGACACGAGCGGCTTCAATCTGTTGACCGGTCATCGGTCCGCGGGAAAGCGACTGGAGGCCGTATTCGCCGAAAGCGAGCGTGTTACCGCGCTTGGCATTGCCAGCGCGGGAGCCTTTCATCGACTTGCGGTATTTAGTGCGAGCGGGTGCTAGAGCCATGGGAGTATTCTCCTTTGAAAAAATTTATCCGTGAACCGGATCAGTTGTTGTCGGCTTCTTTTTTACAGATCCAGCACTTTACGCCGATCTTGCCGTAGACGGTGAGAGCTTCGGCAAAGCCGTAGTCGATATTTTCGCGAAGAGTATGCAATGGCACGCGGCCTTTGCGTTGCCATTCACGTCGGGCGATATCGGCGCCACCAAGACGGCCTGAGCATTGAATACGGATACCTTCAGCACCGAGGGCCATGGCCATTTCAACGGCTTTCTTCATGGCACGACGAAAAGCGATACGGCGCTCAAGTTGGAGAGCCACGTTCTCCGCGACAAGAGCGGCTTCGATTTCGGGCTTCTTAACTTCTTGGATGTCGAGGAGGATTTCCTTACCCGTGAGTTTTGAGAGTTCTTCCTTGATTTTCTCGATCTCCTGACCCTTGCGCCCAATCACAATGCCAGGGCGGGCGGTGTAAATCTTGACACGGACCCGATTCGAGGCGCGCTCGATAAAGATGCGGGGAACGGAAGCCTGTTTAAGCTTCTCCATCAGCTTGGTGCGAATAATCTGATCCTCGAGGAGCAGCTTAGGAAACTCTTTTTTCGAAGCATACCAGCGCGATTGCCAGTTGCGGCGAATGGCGAGACGGAAGCCTGTGGGATTGGTTTTTTGGCCCATGGTGATAGTTGATTAGTTCGAGGAGCCGTCAGTAAGGACGATACGGATATGCGACATTTTCTTACGGCGCGGCATCGCAGTGCCCCGGGCGCCGGCCTTGAAGCGTTTCAAAACTGGACCGTTCTCGATGAGTGCAAACTTGATCGTGAGGGTGTCAGCAGAAAGGTTATTATTGTTCTCAGCATTCGCGATCGCGCTCTTGAGCGTTTTGGCGATCAGCTTGGCTGACTTGCGCGGAATTAGCGCAAGGTAATCGAGGGCTTCGGCTGCTTTGCGTCCTTGAACGATGCGGGAGATGTCGCGCATTTTTTTCGGCGACATGCGCGCGTAGCGAGTGAGGGCTTGAACTTCCATGGTAATGACGGTGACGGGTGGAGGATTCCGGCGGTTAGCGCCGGCGGTTGTGGCGGAGCGAGTCCGCCCTACCCTTTTGGGTTATTGCTTTTAAGTTTTGAGAATTTTGACGGAGGCTAGGTCGCCTGCTCTAATAGCTTGTCCGGGAGATTGACCAACAATCAGTGCGGATGCGCAAGTTGGTCGGAGATCAACAAGAATTATCTCAGCAATTTCTTGTTCGGAGCGCGTCACACGGCAGACCATTCCTCGACGCAAACCGGCGTCGAAGCCGTTGCTCAAAAGAACAAGATCTGCTACTGCGATTGCCTGCACCGTAACGACCTTAGTTGGACCGGCCGCGGGCTCGCTAAACCCCGTAAAGGGCGTAGCGACGAATAGTGCGAGCAGACCAGACTGGAGGATGTAGCTGAGCATGGAGAGCGGGCTTAGATCTCCTTGCGTGTCATACCACCGTGGGACTTGAAAATACGCGTGGGCGCGAATTCGCCAAGCTTGTGGCCTACCATGTTTTCAGTGACGTAGACGGCAGTGAAGACTTTACCGTTATGAACGCTGAACGTGTGTCCGATGAAATCGGGGGTGATCGTCGAGCGGCGGGACCAAGTCTGGATTGGCTTCTTAGCGCCGGCCTTGACCGCCTTCTCGATTTTTTCGAGAAGGTGGTAGTCGACAAAGAAACCTTTTTTGATGGAACGTGCCATGGTGCGAAAAGGGCGGCTTACTTCTTGTTGCGGGGTTTGCGACCGTTGTGGTGTAGGATGATCGACTTGTTCGACAGTTTGCTGCGACGACGCGTCGGGAAACCCTTCGCAAGTTGTCCCCAAGGTGATACGAGCTGTTGACGACCGCCGCCACCCTTCGATTTGCCCTGACCACCGCCATTGGGATGGTCGACAGGATTGCGGGCCATACCGCGCGATTGCGGCCGAACGCCGAGCCAACGGTTGCGGCCAGCCTTGCCGAGCGACTGCTTGTTATGATCACCGTTACCCACAACGCCTATCGTGGCGCGGCAATTGGCGTGAACATAGCGGAACTCACCGGACGGCATCTTTAGCTGAGCCTTCGTTCCCTCAACACCGATAAGTTCAAGGCTCGCACCAGCAGTGCGGGCGATCTGGGCGCCACGGCCAGGGAGAAGCTCGACACAATGGAGGAGAGTGGACGGAGGAATGAGATGCAACGGGAAATTATTACCGACCGTAAAGTCGTTCGTAGTGGCCTTGTTCGAGGTCACAATGGTCGCGCCTACACCGAGACCGAGAGGGGCAATAATATAGCGTTTTTCGCCGTTAGCATAAGCGATCAGTGCGATATTGGCCGACCGGTTCGGATCATACTCGATAGCCTGCACGCGGGCAGGCATGTCGAGAATATCGCGCTTGAAATCAATAATGCGGTAGAGCTGTTTGTGGCCACCACCACGGTGGCGAGAGGTCACACGTCCATAGACGTTACGACCACCGCTCTTGTGCTTGTTTTCGGTGAGAGCGCGCTGGGGCCTCTCCTTCGAAAGGCCCTTCTCCATATTGAGAGAGGTAAAGCGTCCGGAAGGTGTGAGCGGGCGAAAAGAATGGATAGGCATGTTGGGTATCTCCGTTAGGCGGTGGCGCTTTAGACGAGCTCGATTTTATCGCCAGCCTTGAGTGTGACGATCGCTTTCTTATAATCAGAACCGATACTGGGGCGACCTACACGGCTTTTCTTGTTTTTGCCGCGGATTGTCATCGTGTTCACACGGTTAACGGTGACCTTAAATGTCTGCTCGACGGCCTGGGCGATCTGGTGTTTGTTGGCGTCCTTATAGACCTCGAAAGTGTATTGCCCCAAAAGGGAGCTTAACTTGTTGGACTTCTCCGACAGGCGGACGAATTTGAGAACTTTATCGGCATTCATTAGTTCTTTCCTCCATTGACGCGAGCGAGGATGGTCTCGAGCGCCTTAGTGCTGACGATGATTTTCTTATATTGAGCGAGATCCAGCGTGTTGAGCTTCGAAGCTTCCTGAAGAGACACGCGCTCAATGTTGCGAGCGGCACGGGCGGTCTCGACAGCAAACGGAGCATCGACGAGGAGCAGTTTACCCTTCGCACAGATGCGGCCGAGAATGACGTCGACAGACTTGGTTTTTGCAGCCGTAGCCACAAAATTTTCGATGACGGCGATTTCGCCGGCGACGACGCGGTCGAAGAGTGCACGGCTGAAGGCGAGGTCTTTCACCTTCCCATTGATTTTCTTAGAGTAATCACGGGGCTTCGGGCCGAAAACGACACCACCACCACTCCACAAAGGGGATCGGATAGAACCAGCACGGGCACGACCCGTGCCCTTTTGTCTCCAAGGCTTTTTACCACCGCCGCGGACTTCGCCGCGAGTCTTGGTGGAGTGAGTGCCCTGACGGTTGTTGGCATTAATGGCAACGATAACTTCCTTTACAGCCTGGAGGCCTTTATCTCCCTCGAAGGTGGGAATGTTAGCGAAATCTTTTTCGCTGCTCGTCGTGCCATCGGAACTAAAAACGGTAAGTTTCATGTCTGTGTCTCCGGGTTATTTCTTAGCGGCAGGCTTCGCAGCGGCAGCGGGTTTCGCGCCGACGGCTTTAGCCCCAGTCAGAGCAACCGGAGCTGCGGCGACCGGGAGTGCCCACTGGCCTTTGATCGCAGTGCGAACAACAACATCGTCACCGTTGGCCCCGGGAATTGCTCCTTTGACGAGGATTAGATTCTTTTCGGCAATGATTTTTACGACGCGAAGATTCTGCACCGTGCGGGAGTCTGTGCCCATGTGACCAGGCATAGCTTGGTTCTTCCAAACGCGTCCGGGGGTCTGGCGCATACCGACTGATCCAATACGACGGTGGAACATTGAACCGTGGGTGGCGGGTCCACCGGCTACACGGAACCGCTTTACGACACCTTGGAAACCTTTGCCTTTGCTGACTCCACTAACGTCGACGAGCATGCCTTCCGAGAAGGCAGTGACTGTAATTACGTCACCGACCTTGACGGTAGGAACAGCGGCCAAGCGAACTTCTCCGAGCACGCGAGGAGCTGACTCAAGGCCTGCTTTTTTGGCATGGCCGAGTTCACCGGCTGCGGTGTTCTTGGGCTTCTTGGTGGCAAAACCAAGCTGGACGGCGTTGTAGCCATCGGTTTCGAGTGTCTTGACTTGGACGACCGAACAGGGTCCGGCTTCGACCACGGAGACTGGAACTAGGACGTTTTGAGCGTCGTAGACCTGAGTCATTCCGATTTTTTTGCCGAGGAGCGATGAGATCATGGGCTAAGTGGTAGGTGGAAAGAGATTCCGTTTAACGACCTACATTAGTCGAAACCTGGCGGTGCCGCGGACGGCACACAGGCAACTGCTAACGTTGAAAGTTAAGAGAGCGTTCTCAGACGTTAATGGTGATGTCCACGCCAGACGGTAGGTTGAGTTTCTTAAGCTCGTCGACCGTTTGAGCGGTCGGCTCGATGATATCGATAAGACGCTTGTGCGTGCGCGTCTCGAACTGCTCCATGGATTTCTTATCCACGTGAGGGGAGCGATTGACTGAGAGTTTTTCGATGCGGGTAGGCAAAGGAATCGGACCAGAAACGCGAGCGCCGGAGCGCTTGGCAGTTTCGACAATGTCCTGCGCGGACTGATCGATCACGCGGTAGTCGAAGCCTTGGAGTTTAATGCGAATGCGTTGGCCTTTCATGGCGATAGAAGAAGGTAGGTTTAAGTGCGGGCAGGACCCTTGGCGTTGCTCTCGACGATCTTGGCGAGGAGAGCGTTCGGAACCTGCTCGAAGTGCGACGGCGTGATACCGGCGCTGGCACGACCCTTCGAAAGGGAACGAATATCGGTGACATAGCCGAAGAGCAATTCGAGCGGGACGTGGGCGGTAATAATGCAAGCGCCGGCTTTGTTCTCCATACCTTGAATCTGGCCCCGGCGACGATTGATGTCACCCATGAGGTCTCCCTGATATTCCTCGGGAGTGGTGACCTCTACACCCATAATGGGCTCAAGAAGGATCGGAGTCGCCTTTTTCATCGCGTCCTTGAACGCAAAGATGCCAGCCATCTTAAACGCGAGTTCGGAGGAGTCTACTTCGTGGAAGGAACCATCGGTGATGCGGACAATTACGTCGACTACCGGGAATCCCGCAACGACACCGTTGTTAGCACCTTCAAGGATGCCTTCAGTCGCAGGCTTGATGAATTCCTTCGGAATGGAGCCACCAACGGTCTCGTTAATCACCTCAACTCCTTTACCCTTCTCGGCGGGCTCGAGTATGATGCAAACGTGACCGTATTGGCCTTTACCACCGGACTGGCGAATGAACTTCCCTTCACCATCAGCCTTCATCTTGATCGTCTCGCGATAGGCGATTTGCGGCTTGCCAGCAGTAGCTTCGACCTTGAACTCTCGCTTCATGCGGTCGCGAATAATGTCAAGGTGAAGTTCGCCCATGCCAGCAAGGATGGTTTGACCCGTGTCTTGATCTGTCTTGACACGAAGAGTCGGATCCTCGGCAACGAGACGCTGCAACGCGTTACCCATTTTTTCTTGGTCGGCCTTCGAGTTTGGCTCGATGGACATCGAAATAACGGGCTCAGGGAAGGAAGGCGGTTCAAGGCGTATGTCGAAATCTTCATCACACAGTGTATCGCCGGTGATGACATCTTTCACACCAACGACGGCGCAGATATCGCCGGAGTAGGCCATGTCGATTTCCTCGCGCTCGATGGCGCGCATGAGGACGAGACGAGAAACACGCTCGGTGCGTCGTGTGCGCGGATTGTAAAGTGGCATCCCCTTCGGGAGCGTTCCGGTATACACTCGGAAAAACACAAGACGGCCGACGAACGGGTCATTCCAGAGCTTGAAAGCGAGGCCCGCGAGCTTGGCCTTGTCGTTGACAACGGCCTCGACGGGTTTGCCGTCGCTGTCCTGCCCTTGCATAGGCGGAACGTCGATCGGGCTAGGAAGGAAATTAACCACGCAATCGAGCAGACGTTGCACTCCCTTTTTCTTAAAAGCAGAACCGGGAATAACACCCGTAAACTGGAGGGAGATGGTTGCCTTGCGAACGCCCAGAAGGAGCTCAGGAACACTGATTTCCTCGCCATTGAGATATTTTTCCGCAATGACGTCGTCGAAATCCGACACCGCTTCAATGAGCTTATCGCGGTATTCTTTTGCCTGAGAGACCATGTCAGCCGGAATCTCTACCGTTGAAGGATTCATCCCGAGCTGGTCATTCGGGTTCTCCTCAAAGGAATAAGCGACATTTTGAACCAAATCGATGAGGCCGGAGAAATTTTCTTCTTTACCAATCGGTAAGAAGATGGGATGGGCGTTGGCCTTCAGCTTTTCGCGCATCTCGGAGACCGCCCGAAAGAAGTCTGCGCCAGTGCGATCCATCTTGTTGATGAATGCGACGCGGGGGACCTTATATTTGTTGGCCTGACGCCAAACGGTTTCAGACTGCGGCTGCACGCCGGCAACGGCACAGAAGACTGCAACTGCGCCATCAAGAACGCGCAATGATCGCTCGACTTCGGCCGTGAAATCCACGTGTCCAGGCGTGTCGATAATATTTATACGCTGTTTGATGCCTTTCCATGGCCCCCAAGAGGCATTCCATGCGCACGAAATGGCCGCTGCGGTGATCGTGATCCCACGCTCACGCTCCTGCTCCATCCAGTCGGTGACCGTGGTGCCCTCATGAACTTCGCCCATCTTGTGGACGGCACCGGAATAGAAAAGAATGCGCTCTGTTGTGGTGGTTTTGCCCGCATCAATGTGCGCGGCGATACCAATATTACGCGTCCATTCCAGCGGGAATGGACGATCCTTGGAGTTAACCGAAGATATCTTAGATTTCTCCGTGACGACAGTAATGGTGGGAGCGGCAGAGGCGGACATGGAAGGAGAGGATTAACTGGCCTTACCAACGCAAGTGAGCAAAGGCACGATTTGCCTGAGCCATCTTGTGCGTATCTTCCTTCTTCTTCACAACACCACCTGTGTTATTGTAAGCGTCGATAATTTCGGCAGCGAGCGCATCCTTCATCGTGACTCCCTTGCGGCCGTGAGCCGCGTCCACGATCCAACGCAGAGCCAGGGACTCCTGACGCTCAAACGAAATCTCAACTGGAACCTGATAGGTGGCACCACCTACGCGGCGGCTCTTCACCTCAAGACGCGGACGAGCGTTTTCCAAAGCGCCGAGCAGGAGATCTACCGGATCACCCTTCTCAAGCTTCTCGGAGACTTTCTCAAAAGCGCCGTAAACGATGCGTTGGGCAAGGTTCTTCTTGCCGCTCTTCATGATGACATTAACCAGATGCGCGACAAGCGGGCTCTTGTAGCGTGCATCGGGGACGACGTGGCGTTTTTCTGCTCTGTGACGGCGTGACATGGCGAAATGGTATTAAGGAAAACGCAATTTACTTGGCGGCCTTCGGGCGCTTGACCCCGTATTTGGAACGAGAGCGGCGACGCTTCTCTACGCCCGTGGCGTCGAGAGTGCCTCGAACAATGTGGTAGCGAACACCAGGCAAGTCCTTTACGCGTCCACCACGGACTAGGACGATAGAGTGCTCCTGAAGATTGTGCCCTTCGTCCGGAATATAAGAGATCACCTCGTTACCGTTCGTCAGGCGGACTTTTGCAACCTTGCGGATTGCGGAATTTGGCTTCTTCGGCGTTCGGGTCATGACCTGCACGCACACACCGCGGCGAAAGGGATTACCGGCCAAAGCAGGGGACTTCGACTTGGTGCGCACTTTGCGGCGGCCTTTGCGCACGAGCTGGTTAATGGTTGGCATACGAGGAGAACAGAAATTACAAAGCGGAAATTTGAGAAAAGAGGATAGAACCTACCGTGCGCAGAAAGCTCGGCAAGAACTTTTTAGCGAAAAGTAATAATACTCGCGAAATTCGGAGAGCAAATCCCCTTAGCAAGCATAGTTGCGTTTGAGTCCTAGCGTCAAGACGCACGAACTCTAGCGGTGGAGGATCAACAATTGACCGCCGATTGAAGAACACAAGGATAATTTCAGACTTGTGAATAGTTTTTTCAATATGGCGATTGCGCTGCTCGCTTTCACAGGTATCCGGCCGGGCGAGGCGCTTCGGCTGCAGCTTCGCGACTTTTACGCCGGGCAAAGCTAACTGCTCATCCCCCTGTAAATTCAGTCCCGAGCGGGTGATTTCTTTGCACGCCACTAGGGTCGGCGCGCTGCAACGCTATCGCGAGGCACGCCAAGCTCTTTTCCCCTCTGGCGATACTTTTTTCATCGGCGGCACGGGGCGTGCGCTTTCGCGCAGGACGGAGAAGGTTTTCCTTCGCCGGACCGGAGACATGACCTCATCCGGGCAGCGGGGCTCCCTGCGCTTGATGGATTTTCGGCACGCGTTCGCCTCCCACTGGATCGTCCAGTGGAGCCGCCAGACGCAGTCGATCGCCCATCGCCTCCTGCTCCTCGCGCGCTATCTGGGTCACCGCACTTTCAATTCCACGTGGTGGTATGTTTCGAGCGACCCGGTCGCGGTCCAGTCCGCCGCCAAAACCTTCCGGCAGTTTTACGCGAACGCCGATGAGCCCTGAACAACGACCCTGCCTCGTGCAGTGATTTTTCACGGACTACCTCGCCGTGCAGGGCAACCCTGAGCGCGCACACCCTGAGCGGATATCGCGACACGTTCCGGCTGCTGCTACCGTTTCTTTCACGCCAACATCGGAAACCCATCGGCCAACTGACCCTCGGCACCGTGAGTCCGAAGACCATTCTCGCATTTCTTAATAATTTGGAAATCGTGCGCGTCAATACCGCGCGGACTCGCAACCTCCGGCCGGCTGCCATCCGCGCCTTCGTGCGGTGTGTCCTCGGATCCTCCTGCAAGCGTTCGCTCGCCGCCGTCCACAGCCCGTTGAACGATTGTCTCATGTCCACCGGCGCCACCGCCACGAAGATCCGGATCGAATGGGGGAAGGCCAGCATAGTGCGTCAGCCCCGCAATGCCCGCACCAGCGCGGCCAGTTCCCCGACCCGCTCGCCGCGCAACGTCGTGCCGTCCGGCAGTCGCACTTCCAAGCTGCGCCCTGCGCTCGACAGCAGCGCCACCTCGGCGAAACGCACCGCTGGCCTTCGCCACGAGCACCGGACGCCTGTCCGCGGGCTCCTCCCATTGCACCCACGCGCAGAACGTCGTGTAGCGGATGCTCTCCTGCCGCGCGAAGGCCCGCCGTCAACCTGCTCGCACGAAACGCCGCCAGCAACTCCCGTCGCCGCTCCGCCGCCACGAATAGCCGCCCATCTCGGCCGCGTTTCTCCCGTGCATCGACCAACTCTGTGCTTATACCAATAGCCGCTAGCTATTACGCTTTCCAAGGAGACTGGAAATGTGCAGGAAAAGAGGATGGCCCGCAAACTACCGCCGCTAGGAGAAGAACTGGTGAAGGCAATCGAAGCGGCGTGGGAGCGGCCGCAAGCGGACTGGGCGCGGCAGCGGCTGCTGGTGGTGCGGTTGATCGCGAAGCATGAGCTGACGACCGAGCAGATCGCGAAAGTCGCCGGGGTGAGCCGTAAGAGTGTCTTCAACTATCGCGACAAGGTGGAGCGCGGCGGCGTGGCCGGGTTGCTCACGCGGGAATGGGCCGGCGCCCGGACCCCGGCAGTGCGCGGGGCGGTGGCGGAAGAGTTTATCGCGCGGCTGGAGGCGGGCCAGTTCCGGCAAGCGAAGGACGCGCAGGCGTGGATCAAGAAGCGCACCCGCAAGACGCTGAGCGTGAGCGGGGCGCTCAAGGTTTTGCGGCGGCTGGGCGGGAAACTAAAAGTCCCGCGCAAGTCGCACGCGAAAAAGGATCCGGTCAAAGCGGCCAAGCTTAAGGTGGAACTGCCCGCGCGGTTGCAGGAGGTGGTCGGTCCAATGCCGGCGCAACCGGTGCGGGTGTGGGTGCTCGACGAGCATCGCTACGGACTGTTGCCGGTCATCCGCCGGGTCTGGGATCGCCGCGGGGTGCGGGTGCATGCGCCCTACGCGACACGTTACCAATGGGGTTACTTGCACGAGGCCTTGGAAGTGGACGGCGCGCACGCCGTCGAACTGCTGTTCACCCCGGCCATCGACCGCGACATCCATGCGCTCTTTTTGCGCCAGATCGCCGACTCCGACCCCACGGCGCTTCATGTGATCATCGCCGATCAGGCCGGTTTCCATCTGCCCGTGGATGATGTCCGCTTGCCGGCCAATCTGCGGTTGTTGCCGCTGCCGCCCTACTGCCCGGAACTCAATCCGGTCGAACGCTTCAGCGGCCTGCTCAAAGCCGCCGTCGCCAACCGCCTCTATCCCTCGCTACGCCGGCTCGAAGATCATCTCGTCGCCGCGGCGCGCCCTTGGTCCACCCCGGCCGCAGTTTCCTCCCTCATCCACACCTGGCTCGCCGATCAAGTAAACTCTGGCGCTCCAACCTAAAGTGTATTAGCTAGCGGATTTTGGTATTACTGCAGTTCCCATCTCTCCGCTCTATCACTGCGCCGTTCCCCTCGCTACGTGGCACTCGCGGCGACACTTACCGAACACCGCGCCGTTTTTTGAATCTTCACCCAACTGCTGCTGCGCTGCACTCCACAGCCCGTCGTATTGCTTGCGCATATCCACGGGCTCCAGCGCCACGTAGATCCGGATCGAATGAGGGTAAGCGTTCAACTCCGACAGGGGGAAGCGGCGAGCGAGATCGGCTAAACTTGGCGAATGGAATCAGACGATGGCCGGGATCGGAACAGCCATAGTCGCGGCAGCGGCGACCGAACGAGCGTTCTTCCAGGCACGCGGGAGCAACTCGGCGATGCGTTTCATGGGGTGATCGAGCAGGCGGGCGATGAGGTCGACGAGGTAGGCTTCGGGATCGAGGCCCTCCTGCCGGCAGTTTTCCACCAGGGTAAAAAGATTCGCCAGACGAGGGCCGGCCTTGGGATGGCCGATTTGGATCCAGTTCTTGGCGCCGAGCATCAGCGGCCTGATACTTTGTTCGGCGAGGTTATTATCGAGGCGAGCGCGTGTTTCGGTGAGGCAACGGCACAGCGAGGATTTTTGCCCAAGGAGATAACCGAGCGCCTGGCCCAGCCGCGTCTTTAGCCCGGATATTTCATGAGTCCGAGGTTTTGTCGGGGCGCGGGCGGTGGGGTCGGTCTTGACCGGTGGTAAGCAGGCAGGGAGGCGAAAACGGCCGCAAAGGTATATATGCGGAAACACTGCGCCCAACCCCCATTGAGATTATGGCGCCGGGAGCAGCGCCGGTCGGGTTACGTCGGCACGAGCACCGCATGTGCGTGGTGGAACAGATCTCGCAGCGGGTGGTGCGAGCTGAGGTGGAGCCGCACGACGGTCAGTTTCCGCACGATGACGGCGCCGATCTTGATCAGCTTCGAACGCAGCGTGGCGCAGGTGGCCTCGGCGAGGACGGTGCCGCGCAGAGCGAGGCGCCGTAGCGCCTCCAGCAAGGTGTAGGCGATCGCCGAGAGGCACAGCCGCCATTGATTGGGCCACCAGCGGTGCGCGCTCACGCGGTCGGCGAAGAGCATCAGCTGCTCCTTCACCCGGTTCTCCATCTCGCCGCGCTGGCAATAACGCCGGTCATAGAGCTTCTGCGGATCACCCACGATGTTCGTCACGATGAAGCGGGGATTGCTGCCCTTGTCGGTGTGTTCGGCCTTGGCGATCACCCAGCGCACGTAGCGCCAACTGCCGGCGGCGTAATCGAAGGCGGCGAACAAGCGCTGTTTCTCCTTGGTCTGCTCGTAGCGCTCTTCCGCCCGGCGCATCACCTTTGCCGCCTCCGCCTGCAGCCGGTCGTTGCGGGCGATGCCGACGACGTATTTCACGTCGTGGCGATCGCACCAGCTCAAGAGCAGATCGCGGCAAAAGCCGCTGTCGCCGCGGAACACGATCTTCGTGCGCGGCCACGCCCGGCGCAGCCGCGTGACCAGCAGCTTCAAGATCGCCGCGGCGTGCTTCGCGGCGTCGATGTTGCTGGGCCGCAGATACGCCGTCAGTAGCCTGTCGCCACAAAATGCATACAAAGGTAGGAAGCAGTGACAGTCATAGTAGCCGTGGAAGAACCGCCCCTCCTGTTTCCCATGCACCGGCGTGTCCGTCGCATCGAAGTCGAGGATCAGGACCGCGGGTGCCTTCGCGTGCGCGGCAATGAACTGCTCCACCAAAATCTGATTCACCGCCCACGCCGCCGCCCGGTCCTGCCGGTGCTCAAAGCGGCATAACGTGGGTGCGCTCGGCCAGCGCTTCATCGCTGCCGGCCGCGACCTGATGCACGGGATCGGCGCGCAAGGTCGCTGCATCGTTCAGATCTTCCCAGCCCGCGATCAGCGCCATCACGCGCTGCCGCAGCATCGTCTCGTTCTCGTGCTGCACCTTCCCACTTTCCCGCGGCTCGCTCAACCGGGCCGCAATATCGGCGACCAGACCCAATTTCCGGTCCACTTCCCTCATCAGCAGCAAACCACCATCGCTGCTGACCTCCCCGCCCCCGAAGTCCCCCCGCACTTGGCGGCCCTTTATACTTGTGAACGTCAATTGCTCCGATTCAGATTTTTCCATCGCTCAGCCTTGGTTATTTTGTTTTGCACCTATTTGATTACCAGATAGTTCCAATGTGCGCGATACCTATTCGTGAAATATTCGGGCTAGCGGCGCGCGGGGCAGAGCGCTGAGCGCATCGGCACAGAGTTGGTCGACGAGGGGCAGACTGAGGCGACGGCGCAGCTCAACGCGATGGGTCCCGCCGAGCGCAAAATGCTTCGCGAGCCGCTCGATCCGAAAAAGCGCCTTGAGGGTGCGCGTGTAGGGCGCCGCGTCGCGTTCGCCGGCGTCGACAGCTTTCACAAAATAACGTCGCACGTGGCCGAAACATCTCAGGTGCGTGACGCGCCCGTCGTCGGTCCCGATTTTATCGAGGCCGGGGGCTCCGTCGGTCTGCAGGATCCCGCGATAATCGGCCATCCGCCGCGCGCACGCGGGACTCTGCGGCGACTTGGTCAATTGAAACTCGAACCACACGGGCCGTCGGTGGCGCGGTAAGCCCACAACGTCGATTCCCGCGCGGCCCCCGGCCGCGCCGGATCGCACAGGTCGATGGGCGCCGCGTCGAGGTGGATATAGCCGCTCTGCCAGACCTGCGCGGCAATCGCCGCCACGAGCGGTTGGAGCCGTTCGTCCAGTTGCGCCATCAGCGAGACTTGGCAGACGCGGGGCAGATCGACGCCGATGCGTTCGAGGTGTTCATCCAATCTGCAATAGGGAACGTGTTCGCAAAAGTGCGCGGCGGCGATGTGCGCCACGATGCTCGCGTGAACCCGCGCGCGCGGGAGAATGTCCTCCGGCCACGGCGCATAGACGGGCGCCGTTTTCGCGGGGCTGGTGAACACGGTGCGTTCGTAGCGTTTGACAAAATTGACCGCCGGCTTGCGCGCGAGCACCTCGAGCGCATCGACGAAGGCCGGCTGCATGGGGCGCTTCGTCACCGGACACATCAATTCCTTCAGGTCGGGACTGGGCACTTGGATGACTTCCCGCGGCAACGCGGGATCGAGCGGCTTCGGTCCCTTCGGCAAACCGGTGCTGGCGCGGAGCGGACGGGGGCGCAACGGGCGCCGGCTCGTTCGCCGGGGCGAGGGCCTGCGCTTCCTTGAGCAGTTCGTCCCAGGTAAGCGTGTCGTCGTCCGCGACCGCTCGCCGCTGTTCCGATTTACGCCCGTAAAGCTGCGTCTCCAGATCCTTGACCCGCAACTCCAACCAGCGGCTTTTGGCCTCGGAGCGCTGCAACTCCTGGCGAAGAAACTCGGGATCGGCTGAGGTGGCGGCAGTCGTCCACTAAAGTATCCTGATAGTGAATACTTTAGTGGCGCCATAAAGCAAAAAATACTCCCGGGCAATTTTTATTCCGCACGCCAGCGGGCCCGCCGCCGGGCGCCTGCCACATCGATTCCACTTAACAGCAGGTGCAGTTCGCTCGCGGTCATCATCACCGCCGGCGCGCCGGCCTCGGGCCACCGATAAGTGCCTTGCTCCAGGCTGGCCGCACACACCCACATCGCCCCTTCGCTCCAGAAGAAAATCTTCAACGCGTTCCGCCGCCGATTGCAGAACAGGTAAAGATCGCCACCGAGCGCATTGCGGTTCGCCCATTGCGACTGGATGAGCGCATACAGTCCGTTCGCCCCTTTCCGCAAATCCGTCACCCCGGTGGCCAGAAAAACCTGCGTGGCTGCTCCTATCGCGAACATGGCGCCACCAGCTTCTGCACCAACCGCACGACACTCGCCTCATCCGTATACGGAGCCGCGGGTGCCCCCTTGACGGACAGAGTAATTACGGAAACGAGCGCGAGGCGATCCAGATGTCTTGTAACTACGAGAGTGACGATACAGCAATCGTCCGCGGTTTCCAGTGCGAGGGCAGGAGCGGGCGGAGGTCGTCGGCGGTGGTCATGGCCGGCAAGCGGCTGAGTGCCAGCACCGATCTGAAACCCATCTTCTTCCAGCGGTTTGAAACTCACGGTTCTTCCCGAGGATTTTCTTCCTGATTCCATAAGAAACATCTTCTTCGGTCCGGGTGGATTTTCTTCCCTCGTGGACTGAGGGAAGCGTGGGGCGGTGCGTTTGTCGTGGCGTGGCCGGGCGACGAGGCTGACCGGCACCATGCATTCTGCCGGTGAGCGTAAGTGCCCGCATTGCGAAGGGTTTTTCGTGCCCGATGCCCGCAATCGGAAGCGCCAGCGTTACTGTGTAAAGGAACCGTGTCGGCGAGCGAGCAAGGCCGCGAGCCAGCGGCGCTGGGTGAGCCAGCCGGCGAACGTGGATTACTTCCAGGGCGCCGACAACGCGGCGCGGGCGCGGGCCTGGCAGGCGGCGCATCCCGGCTATTGGAAAAAGCGCCGCAAGAGCGCTCGCGTGGTCTTACAAGAGGACTGGCGGGCGCAACCCGCTCCAAGCGCGCAGGTAACGATGCCGGACGACGGAGTTGTCTTACAAGACGACTGGCTGCGGCAACCCCCGCTGGTGATTGGACTTATCGCCCATCTCGCCGGGGTGACCTTACAAGAGGACATCGCGACAATGACGGGGCGATTGATAGCGATGGGGCATGCCGTGCTGGGCGCGTCGCCCGGCGTGGCACTACCTCGATGTTAATCGCGAAACGAATCTTGCAAGCCGAGCGGCTGCGGCGGGTGCCGCCGCATTTTAGTTGGATCGATCACCGGTTGGTGCGCGCGGATTACCTGCGCCGGGCCGACGCGAAAGCGTGGGCGTTGTATCTGGTGCTCGTCACCGTGGGTGATGAACACGGCCTGAGTTATTACGGCGACGGCACGCTCGGCCGGCTGTTGTCGCTGACGGATCTGGAAGTGGCCGCCGCGCGCGGGCAGCTCGCGGCCGCCGGCGTCATCGCGTATGAAAAGCCGTTGTATCAAGTGCTCGCCCTGGAGGCTCTCGCGGGTCGGGAGGGAGCGCGATGATTGCCTATCAAACGTTTTGCCAGCTCCGGCAGGCGTGGGATGAACAGCACCTGACGATGGCGCAGATCGCGCGGGCGTTGGCGTTGCATCCCCAGACCGTGAAAAAATGGGTGGGCCGACCACGCTATGAACAACGGCAGGCGGCGCGGCGGGCGAGCATCCTGGATGCGCACAAGCCCGCGATCACCCGCTGGCTCGCGCAGCATCCCTTCACCGCGACGCAGCTCTGGCAGCGTCTGCGCGAAGCCGGTTACACGGGCGGCTGCTCCATCGTGCGAGATTACGTGCGCACGGTGCGGCCGCCGCGCCAGCCCGCGTATCTTACGCTCACTTACGCGCCGGGGCAGTGCGCCCAAATCGACTGGGGCTCGGCCGGCGCGATCCCGGTCGGCGGCACGCGCCGGGCGCTGAGCTTCTTCGTCCTGGTCCTCTGCCACAGCCGTTGGCTCTACGTGGAGTTTACCCTCGGCCAAAGCCAGGAGTGGTTCCTCGGCTGCCAGCGCCGGGCCTTCGAGGCCCTCGGCGCGGTGCCGCTGGAAGTCATGCCCGACAACTGTAAGACCGCGGTGCTCTCGCACCGCGTGGGCGAGCCGCCGGTCTGCAATCCACACTATCTCGATTTTGCCCGGCACTACGGTTTTACCATCAAACCCTGCGGACCGCGGCAGCCACAGGCGAAAGGCCGGGTGGAAAACGCCGTCGGCTACGTGAAGAAAAACTTCCTCGCCGGCCGCGACCTCGGGGCGCCCGGCGGACTCACCGCGCTCAACGCCGCCGCCCGCCTCTGGCTCGAGACGGTGGCCAACGTGCGTCAGCACGGCGAAACCAAGCGCACGCCGTTGGAGTTGCTGGCGGAGGAACGCGCCCACCTGCGGCCCCTGCCGGCCAATCCCTATGAAGCGGTGCTCGTGCGCACCGTGCGGGTGAGTAATCGCTGCCGCGTCACGGTCGACACGAACCGTTACTCGGTGCCGCCGCGCTACGCCTCGACCCCGCTGACGTTGCAACTGGCGAGCGACCGACTGCGACTCTTCGACGGCCAGACCCTGGTCGCCGACCATGTGCGCTCGTTCGAGCGTCGCGGCGACTACGAGCAACCCGACCATGTGCAGACCCTGCTCGACGAGCGCAAGCAGGCGCGACACCAGCGGACTTTTTTGCGGTTCCTCGCGCTCGCGCCAGTCGCGGCCGCGTATCACGCGCAACTGGCGGAGCGGCGGCTGAATGTGCGGCATCACGTCGAGAAAATCGTCGCACTCTCCGAGATCCACGGACTCGACGCGGTGCACCGCGCCCTCACCGATGCGCACGTCCTCGGCGCCTACTCCTGCGAATACATCGCCAACCTCCTCGAGCAGCGTGGCCGCCTGTTGCCGGAGGCCGGCGCCCTGCATCTGACCCGCGCGAGCGATCTGCTCGAACTGGAACTGCCGCCCCCCGACCTCTCGCCCTACGAGCGCTCATGAACCCGCTCACCACCCAACTCGACTATCTCAAACTCGGCCACGTCGCCGAACATCACGCCGCGCTCGCCCAGGAAGCCGCGGCGGCGGCGTGGTCGCACCTGGAGTTCCTCCAGCGCCTGCTCGACGGCGAGTGCACCGTGCGCCAGCAGCGCGCCGTGGAACGCCGGGTCCGCGCCGCACGCTTCCCCGTCCTCAAAACCCTCGACCAGTTCCACTGGGACTGGCCGAAGAAGATCAATCAGCTGCAGGTGCAGCACCTCTTCCGTTTGGGGTTCGTGGCGCAGAAGACGAATGTCATTTTTGTCGGCAGCGTGGGCACCGGGAAAACGCACTTGGCTTCGGCGCTCGGTTACGCCGCCTGCCAGCAGGGGCACTCCGTGCTCTTCACCACCGCCATCGACGCCATCAACAATCTGGTCGCCGCCCAGGCCGCCCATCGGCTCAAGGCCGAACTCAATCGGTATCTGTCGCCAGCGACCCTGATCCTGGACGAGATTGGGTATCTCCCGCTCGACAAGATCGGCGCCGATCTGCTCTTCCAGATCATCAGCCAGCGCTACGAGCGCGGCGCGATCATCCTCACCACCAACAAGGCGTTCAAGCAATGGCCGTCGATCTTCAACAACGACGCCGGCATCACCTCCGCGATCCTCGACCGCCTCCTGCACCAGGCCGAGACCGTCGTCATCGATGGTAAATCCTATCGCATGAAGGATCAGATCGAGCCGCCCAACTAAACCTCACATTCCTGCTCATCTCTGCTGTCCGGCCGGCGCTTCCTCGGGAGCGTCGGTCGCTTCGTTTTACACCTCCGCTTCGACCGTGGTTTTCAAATCGGTGAGTTACCGTGACGTTCACGCCGCTGCTCGCAGCTGAGGACATCGCGCAGGTAATCGTGGGGATTGTGGCCGTGACGCTGGCAGGAAACGACGAGCGAGTAGATCACCGCGGGGCGGTCACCGGCGTCGGGGTGGCCGACGAAGAGCCAGTTCTTGGCGCCGAGTTTGCTCGGGCGGATGGCATTCTCGACGGAGTTGGTGTCGAGCTTGGTGTGGCTGTGGCGCAGGTGCGCGCTCAGCGGAGTCCAATGGCCGAGCAGGTAGGAGCAGGCTTGGCCGAGGCCGGACTTGGGGAGCACGCGCGCTTGGAGCGCCGTGACGAGACGGCGGAGTCGCGCCAGCGGTTGGGCGAAGTGTGCTTGGCGCAGCGCCGCTCGTTGCTCGCCGACGTTGGCTTCGTCCCATGAGCGCTCGAGCGCGTAAAGTCGGCCGATCAAGCGCAGGACGCGCTCGGCGGTTTTCGGCCGTTCGGCGGCCGCTTCGAAAAAACGTCTCCTGGCGTGCGCCCAGCAGCCGACCCACTCGACGCCGGCGTGCGTGCGCACGTAGGCCGGATAGGCCGGATAGTCGGGTAAGGACGCGTCATCACTGACGCGTCCTCCCCTCAGAACCGGACTGGATAGTTTCCCATCATCCGGCTCAAGCCATCACAAGCCCCGGTAAGTCGGGGCCGGTATCCACAACAGATTTCCCTGACTTTCGTGTGCTCTTGCCGAGTCGTTTGAGGAGCGCTCGCTCCTCAAAATATCGACTCCATTCCGGGTCGAACGGGTTAGCCTTTGCTTTGATCTTCAGGTGACGCCGGATCTTGGTGTCGGTGGCATAGTGCAACCGCAACCAGTCGGGTCGCCCCGCCGGCTTTTCACCGTCGAGACGTGCCGCGAAGGTCCAGTTCCGCGAACCGAACGCATGCCAGTAGCGCTGCGCGAGCCAGCGCAGGGACTGTTTCCGATGTCGACGTTTGGCCCAAAACCACAAGCTCTCCCAGATGGCCCAATCTACCCGTTCGAACGCCTTCGAAGCCGTGACGTAACGATGATAGTTCACCCAACCGCGGATAACCGGATTGAGCTGCCAGATCACGTTCGCCTGAGCTGCCGATTTATTCGTCTTTAGGATAGAGCGGACCTTCAGTAGGAACGCCTCAGTGTTTTTCTTTGCGGGCCGGATGAGCAGCTTGCCACCAAACTTCCGCAGGTTTTGCCCGAGGAAGTCGAAGCCTTCCCGCACGTGCGTGATCTTCGTCTTCTCAGCAGAGAGGACCAGACCGCGCTCACGCAGGAAGCCTTCGATGACGGGACGAACCTCGTTTTCCAGGAGTTCACGGGAAGCCCCGGTGACGATGAAGTCGTCCGCATAGCGCACCAAGTGGACCTTCGGATGCCGCAGGACCGTCGAGCGCTGCTCCCACTTGCGTGGAAACGCGCGTTGCAACAGTTCCTCCAGTCCATCGAGCGCGAGATTCGCGAGCGTCGGCGAGATGATGCCGCCTTGCGGCGTGCCCGCTTCCGTCGCGAACCACGTCCGACTCTCGACGTAACCAGCGCGGAGCCATCTCCGCAGCACCGTGGTGTCCGTCCGCACATGAGCAAGCAGCCACTCATGGCTGATGTGGTCGAAGCAGCCCTTGATGTCGCCCTCCAATATCCACTCCGCGGCATCGGGACGCCCCAGCAGGACGAAACATTCCTCAATCGCATCCGCCGTGGAGCGCGCCACCCGGAAGCCATAGGAGTTCGGATCGCCCAACGTCTCCGCCACCGGGGCCAACGCGAGCAGATGCAATGCCTGCATCGCACGGTCCTTCATGGTGGGGATTCCGAGCGGTCGTAATTTCCCGTTCGCTTTCGGTATATGCACGCGCCGGAGCGCCTGCGGTCGATATCCGTTTCGCCGTAGTTTTCCTATCGCTTTGTATTTCGCACCGGGAGACTGCCAGATTGCCCCGTCAACCCCGGCTGTGTTCTTGCCCTTGTTTTCTGTCACTCGATTCACGGCCAGGGCTTTGCCGCTGAACGAGTGGGTGAGCATCCATTGCAAGGCCTTCACCTTGCCCCAGCGCCCAGCCTGTGTGGCCTTCACGATTCGCTCCTGCAACCGTCTGATCCGGCGGGCACATTCGCCCCAAGGGATTTTGTCCCAAGCCTGATGGTCCGGATTCGGAGGTGCACACGAAGGTTGCCCTTCGCTCATTTGCGATTCCCCCATTCGATGGTTTTGCAAAGTTGTTCGTGATTGATGACCCGCTGGAAGTCGGCCCGCTTTCGCGGTGAGGAGTCCTCTGTCCGCGCCATTACCGCACGGCGTTTGCTTCCTCCAGCATCCTCTGCCCGCCGCTCCATCGGTCCCCCTTGCGGTGAACCTTGCTTCTCACGAAGCGGAACGTCGGGTTTATCGTGTTTCGATCAAGTAGCCTTCGCGATGATTTAGCCCCTGCCATTACACCGGCAGCCCTGTTGTCCACGCGATCCACTGAGAGCTACGGGATCGACCGACTGCGTTACCTTTTGGTGGGAGCCTGACAGCGTATTTGGCTCCTTCGGTTTAACGATGCTTGCATGCAGTTCACTTATGTTGGGCGTGTCATCGGACCGGCGCTCTGAACCGCATTGACGCTTGCAGTCCTGCACCTCGCCTCACGGCGATTTGCACCACATTCGTGGAAGCGCGTTTGTCTCGGCAGCTTCCGACCAGACCGTTGCCAGTCTCGCCGGTGCCGATAGGCGACTGCGGGTGGAACCGCAGGTTCAGTTTTATGGTGGATCACGCATAGTGAACATCTACTTGAGCGACTTCACGTCGCACCGCCCCGTAGGCATCGGACTGGAGGATGCCGCGGAAGCTCCCCAGCAACGACGGCAGCTCGTCGTGCGCGCGCGACTCGCGGAACGCGAAGACGACGTCGGACGCGGGTCGGCTGATCACCCACAGGTAGCATTGTCGTGTCCCGCGCCGGTCGTGATCCGGGTCGTTACATTTGACCGGCGTTTCATCGGCTTGGAGATAGTTTCCCGCGATCAGTCCGCGGTGGAGGTGATGATAGATCGGCTCCAGCCACAGGGCCGCCACTTCGACCCAGTCGCACATGCTGCGCCGGCTGATCGGCGCGCCCCCCAGCGCGCCGACATCTGCTCCTGCCGATACAGCGGCAAGTGATCGACGTATTTGCTGATCACGATCCACGCGATCAATCCCGCCGAGGCGTAACCGCCCGGCACCACTCGCGCGGGTGCCGGCGCCAGCACCGGTGGACGCTGCCGGTCCAAGCGGTGCCGGAACTTCGGCCGCACGATCTCGCGCTTCACCACCTGCGGCGGGACCACATCGATCTCAAAGGTGCGCTCTTCGCCGATTCGCTCGTAGAGCTCCGGATCCTTTTTCACCGGCTCCGGCACGAGCTCAATCGTCTCCGTCACGGGCAAGTGTGCAAACGTCTCGGCCGGCGTTGGGCGGGACGCCTTCCCCCCTTTGGTCCGCTCATACGTGATGCGCTCAGTGTGCTCCGCCACGGCCATTTTCGCCTCGTCCACTTCGACCAACTTCAGTTGGGCCGGATCGAGTTTCTCGCTCTTGTCGCTGCCGAAGGTCCGCTTCTTATACCAGGCGACCTGCGCCCGCAAGACCGCCACCTCGTGCCGCAGGATCTGGACTTCTTCGAGAGTGGAGGCCGGGGTGCTCAACGTTGCGCGCTTACGAAAAAAAGTTGGCGCGCATGTTCCCGCCATTTTCGTTTTATTGTATCAGCGTTCATACCACGGCTTGAGCGAGCCGTGTTTCAACTCCACTCCGCCAACGAGGAGGGCCAGCGCTTCCGGCGCGAGGGAGAGTTTGGTGCGACTGTCGCTCGGCGCCGGCCACGAGAAGCGGCCCTGCTCCAGTCGCTTCGCCAGCACCCACACTCCCGTGCCGTCCCAATACAGCAACTTGAGCCGCGTGCGCTCGCGGTTGATGAACGCGAACATCGCGCCACTCTTCGGATCCTCGTGCAGTTGCTCGCTCGCCGCGCTCCACAGCCCGTTGAACGATTTTCTCATGTCCACGGGCTGCACCGCCACGTAAATCTTTATCGCCGCCGGAAACGCGAGCATCGGTTACGCGCGCAGCGCTCGCACCAGTTCCGCCAACTCCCCCGGCCGGCCGCCTCGCAGCACCGTTCCGTCCGGCAAGCGCACTTCGAGCGGCGCGGCTTCACGCGGCGCGGGCAATGTTGGCAATCGCACCTCGGCAAACTTGATTCCGCTCTTCGGCACACCGCGGCGCTGCGCCTTCACCACCCAGCCGGCAAATGTCGGATACTTCACCCCCTCGCGACGGGCAAACCCCGCCATCGTCAGCCCGCTCGTCTGGAACGCCTGGACCATCTGCGCTCGCCGCTCCGCTGGCGTCACGCGCCGTCCGCGCGCATCACGCTTTTCTCCCGTCTCCACCAACTCTGCTGCAATCGATCCCATCGACGCAGCTTACACACTCCTCGATCCTCCGGCTAGGAGGCACCCGCGCGGACGCTTACCCTCATCCAGCGGGATCGCGATCTCGACGGCGATTCCCTGCGGCCACCGCACCGTGATCGTGCTCACCCGCGCCGGACACAATTGCACGCTCGCAAATGACGCTTCGCCACTGCCAAGCCCACCGGGCTTTTGGGACCGCCGCTGGCCTTGCCAATTGCGCAAAGTCCATGGCGCCACCCCCTCTTGCGCCGCAAACTTGCCCGATGCCGGGCCGCTCGCGCGATAACGCGCCAAGATTGCATCGATTTCGCCCCGCGTATGTCAACGACTCCGCGCGCGCTGTTTCGTCCCTTCCTCGTTCGTTTTTCCCATCCGCTCAGCCTATCAACGAACGCCCGGTCTCGTCACCACGTCCAAGTTGTACGCTTACGTTTTTTCCATCCACTTAGCCTATCACCGTACCGCCGGTCTCGTGACCACGTCCAAGTAAGAAGCTTACGATGGGTTGGGAGGGAATTTGTTGGCGCACGGCTTCACAACGACACGCCTCCCACAAACGTATACATATTTTTAGTGGCCTGTAAGGCAAACATCGTTGTGGTTTACGTTGCAGTTAGAAAAAGATGCCTCGGAAATTGAAAGTGAGAATATTTACTTCGGGCGGAGCATCAATCCTCATCCTTATTTTCCGGCTTTGACATGACTACGTAATAATCCTTGTAGGATTTATCATAATATTGAGCATAATAGTAACCAGATACCGCTAAGTTCAGACCATTCAACACCGCCCCGAAATTCGGAACATTAGCATCAAGGAGCTTTTTGGCACTAAATTGAGCTGCTTTTCGACGAACTTTATTGAAAAATATTGTAAATATTGAGCCATCCATAAGAGGCAATATAATCAACGCATCACTCACAGCCGCCAACGGAGGAGTATCAACAAACACACGATCATATCGTTTCCTCAGATCCGATATCATTGTTTCAAAATTTTTACTATTGAGAATTTGGGTGGGGTTTTTCGCTCGACCTCCAGCAGGAAGAATATCGAAGTTGGGATGTAAACTACGAACAATGGAATCATCTAGGGAACTTGTGCCCGCGCACACATCGATCACCCCTTTGAGATTCTCAACGCGAAACGATTTATGTATATTTGGTTTCCTTAAATCGCAGTCGACAACAATCACGCGTTCACCGTGTGCAGCGAAAGTGAGAGCCAAATTGGTTGTCGTAAACGATTTACCTTCTCCCGGAATCGTGCTCGTAATCAAAATACATTTCGCATTCTTACTTTCATCTTTCAGACGCAAACTCGAATGAAGCGTGAGGAATGCTTCTGCTACCTGCCTATCAGCATTGTTTACAACAATCTGAGCTTTGTCCGCCTGCTCCATGCGTTTTATCTGGGGAATAATACCGATTAACGGCAGCCCCACGACGCCCTCTATATCGAAAGAACTTTTAACTCGATCATCTATAAAGGCTACAAAAAACGCGAAGGCAAGTCCAAGTCCGAGCCCGCCGACAACGCCCAAACCTAAGTTGAGCGGAACATTTGGAGTGACTGGTTTATCTTCAGCAGTCGGGCTCGCACGATCGACTATGCGAGCATTTTGCGTTTGAATCGATCCAGTCATCGAGGTTTCACGTGCTCTACCTGTGATACTTAACAATATTTGTTCACTCTGCCTTAAATCGCGCTCCAATTTTGTATATTGAAGAGCATAGCGATCAAGGTCTAGCGATTCCGCTTTCTGTTTTTTCAAATCCTCCTGCACTTGGTCGTTGTTACGAATCGCGGACTGGTAGTCCGATTCGACTTGTGCGCAAACAGAGTCTATCGCCTTTTTCAACTCTCGCTCGGTTTGGGCAAGCGAATTTGTAGCCTCAACCATTTTCGGGTGCTTGGGTAAATATCTTTCACGCAGCTGGGCAATTGCTATTTGCTGCGTCGCCCGTTGCTGAGTGAGAGCAGTGATATTCGGTTGGTTGGCTATAAAAGGTAAATCCGTCAAATCAACACCCTTCGTCCGGTGCTCTTTCACTTGATTCAAGCGGATCTCTGCTGCATTGAGTGTATTTGCCGCCCGATTAGCCTCAAGATTAATTGCTTTTAATGTTTCGTTTACAATATCTTTGCGACTATCAAGAGAAACCATATTATTCTTCTCTTTGTAGGCTTGCAACATATCAGCTAGTTGCTCCACTTTCTTTCTCTGATCGTCAACCGTAACGTTCAGAGCATCAAAAGCGGTTCGTGAATCGTCGATACGAATGCGCGTGTTGTGCGCGAGATACTCATCCGCAAATAGATTGGAAATTTTTGCCGCTACGAACCGGTCAGGGTGGTCGTATGTAATATTTACAATGAGTGAAAGACGGGTTTGGACAACCTTGCGATTTTTCGCAAGGATGTCAGCCACAAACGCGGTGTCGGCTGTCGTTTTTTCATATGGAGCGAGGAATGCTCTTAAATCCTCTCCACTTAACCGTTCGGCTACTCGACGGATAATGCTCGCACTTTCCAAGACTTTAATTTGGGTATTCAGATCCTCAGCGGACCTAATATCGTTATCCATAACTTGCTGCATTTGGATAACGTTCGGATCTCGGCGAAAGATTTGCACCGTAGCACTTGAACGGTATATCTTTGTCTGGCTGAGAGTATAAACCAGTGAGCTCGAAAAAACGACGAGAAAAACAACAACCACATACCAAATTCTCTCGCGCAGGATGAGCAGGTAGTCTTGAAAACTACGCTGGACCGAACCTGCTCCGTTATCTCCATAGCCAACAGCAGAATAACCGGCGTAGCTCCCTCCGTAACCATAACCATACCCAGAGGGCTCTTGCTTGTTTTTTCCAGAAATTTCCATTATATTTTAGTTAGAGAATTTTTTCAGGGACATTTATAACATCATTTGGCTGCAAGGGCCAAGTTTGATTGCTATCCCCCTTCAAAAGCTCTTCTACATTAATTGTAAATGTCTCAGTTGCACCATCCGACTTGGTGCGCTTTAAGGTCACTCGCTTTTTGTCGGCAAGTCGATTGAAGCTATCCGCTCTCGATATAGCATCAATAAGAGTAAGACCCTGCTCTTGCTGGAAAAGGACGACCCCGGGCTTATTTACAGCCCCCGCAATAAAAACCCGCCTCGGAGCATATTCCAACACGAAAAGATTAACTTGTGGCTTAGCCAAATAGTCGCGCCCGTATAAATCGCGAATATACTCTTCAGCTTGACGAACAGTCTTATCTTTCAATGAAACTGTATCTATCAGCGGGAGTTTAACAGTATTTTCCTGTGAGATGCGCACTTCACGATTTAAATCATCTTCTTGAAATATTTGAACTCTAATTAAATCTGACGCCTGCAACACATAGTCGAGCTTGGATATTTCAGGCTTCGGGCTGTTTGAGCGAGAATTTGGCCCCTGCTGGGCAGCATGCAGAATAATTCCCGCCCAAACGAAGCATGCAATCAAGGAAATTGCCTTAAACATGAGTAGATCTATATAGACGAAAAGCGGAAGAAGACCGCACAGATCTTCTTCCGCAAAGTTTCTCCTAAATGTATTCAGTTAGTATCGAAGGCTCGCGGAGAGCGAGAAAACGTTGTTTGAAAATTCTCCGGAGGCCAACACTGAACTATTATTTCTATAAGTGTAGGTTGCGGCGATCTTAACATATGCATTCAATATATAGTTCACGCCAAGATTACCCTCAATGAAGTCGTCGGTGCGAGCTGCATACTCAATGGATCGACTGCTAAGGCCGGCATTCAAGCTCCACTGGTCGTCAACGTTCGTGGAAACACTTGCGTTGAAGGCCAAGTTCTTTTGTTGGTCGCCCTGGGGCGAAGTGCCGTAGTCATTAGAACCACCAAATTGCAAAGAAGTTTTCGGTGTAAGTTCGTAGGTAAGCTTTGCGTCAAATCCGGGGAGAGTTTCATCATTTCCGTTCGACAGCTCACGAGTGTTGATACCGGCGGTAAATTGACCAGTGAGTTTAGGGGTAAAGGAACCACGGGCGCCAACATTAAAGTAGTGATCAGTGGAGTCCAAGCCGACCGTCGTCTCATAGCTTCTATAGCGGTAACCTGCACTTAGGTCGACCTTCGGGGTGATTTTGTAGTAAACGTCGACAGGCACGGTGAGATCATCCGAATCACCATATCCAGTGCGCTTGTAGTTATCGTGGGTAAACTTTACACCGGCAGAGATTGCTGTAATTTGGGAGATCTCCACTTCAGCATCAGTTCCAACCACAAATTGATCACGCCGCGTCAAACCGCGGATATCAACGGAGTTTTGATTTAGCTCGTGGAATCCGGTATTAAATTTTAACTTAAGCTTGGCGTCGTCGTAAGACGCACGAAAATCACCGGTGAATAGGTTGGTATTCAGATTGCTATTGTCTGAGTAGTTAGCAAAGGCATCAACCAAAGTTAGCGCACCTTTCAATGCGGCATCTTTGCCAAACGTTACTTCAATACCTGGGTTGATGTCGAAAATTGTATCACTAATAGCGGTATTTGAGGCAAAGATATTGTCGTCGGAGCGCACACCAAGAGTGCCCGTAACGAAGAGCTCGGCACCATCGCCGATGGCAAGGAACGGCGCAGCATGAGACGCGGTGCCGAGCGCGAGTGTAGTGAAGGCAATGTGGACTAGTTTCTTCATTTGCGTGGTAAGTTAAATCAGTGTGCGATTTAGAAGCAGGTTGAAAAGCTCAAAAGCAGGAATATTTCAGGGTGGGAGGCCGAGGTGCAAATCTTGTGCCAAATGAGGCATCCCGCACCGGCGGAACTCATTCTCACGAGATTTTTCAAGCCAACCGAAATGCAACAAAATTACTAGTGCAAGCGAATTCTACCCCCCGATCCATGAATTTCGAAGAGTCCTCGCCTCCGGCCTGCTGCATTAACATCGGTGAGCTGATATTTCTCTCAAGCTAAGTTTCTCTATCGAGGCCGCTTTCCTCTGACCGACGCTGCTCGGATATCACAGCTTCACGTCGCCGTAGGCTTCCATGCCAATGCAGGAGCACACAAGGTTGCGGTCGCCGTAGACGTTGTCGACGCGGCCGACGGCGGGCCAGAACTTGCTCGCGCGGGTGAAGCGGTCGGGGAAGGCGGCGGTGTCGCGGCTGTAGGGGCGGTTCCACTCGTCGCTGCAGACGGCTTTCGCGGTATGCGGGGCGTGCTTCAACGGGTTGTTCGCTTTGTCGGACTCGCCGTTTACCACGGCCTGCATCTCGCCGTGGATAGAGATCATCGCGTCGCAGAAACGGTCGAGCTCGCTCATCGCTTCGCTCTCGGTGGGCTCGATCATGAGCGTGCCGGGGACGGGGAACGACATGGTGGGCGCGTGGTAGCCGTAGTCCATGAGGCGCTTTGCGGCGTCTTCGACTTCGATGCCGTTTTTCTTCCACGAGCGGAAATCGACGATGCATTCGTGGGCGATGAGGCCGGCGTTGCCGCGGTAGAGGACGGGGAAGAATTTATCGAGGCGCTTGGCGACGTAGTTGGCTTTGAGGATCGCGTGCTTCGTCGCCTCGGTGAGGCCGTCGGGGCCCATCATGCGGATATACATCCACGAGATCACGAGGATGCTGGCGCTGCCGTAGGGCGCGGCGCTGACGGTGCCGATGGAGGAGCGGCCGTGGCCGCTGGCGGAGGCGACGGGTGTGACGGGGTGCGAGGGGAGGAAGGGCGCGAGGTGCGCGGCGACGCCGATGGGGCCCATGCCGGGGCCGCCGCCACCGTGCGGGATGCAAAAGGTCTTGTGGAGATTGAGGTGGCAGACATCGGCGCCGATGTGGCCCGGGGAGGTGAGGCCGACCTGGGCGTTCATGTTCGCGCCGTCCATGTAAACTTGGCCGCCGTGCGCGTGGATCGTGGCGCAGATGTCTTTGATCGAGGACTCGAAGACGCCGTGCGTCGAAGGGTAGGTGACCATCAGCGCGGCGAGGTCGTGCGCGTGCGCGGTGGCTTTCGCGGTGAGGTCGGCGACGTCGATGTTGCCATTGGTGTCGCAGGCGACTGGGACGACTTTGAAACCGCACATCGCGGCGCTGGCGGGATTGGTGCCGTGGGCGCTGGTGGGGATGAGGCAGATGTTGCGGTGACCTTCGCCGCGCGACTCGTGGTAGGCGCGGATGACGAGGAGGCCGGCGTATTCGCCTTGGGAGCCGGCGTTGGGTTGGAGCGAGACGGCGGCAAAGCCGGTGCACTCGCAGAGCCAGGTCTCGAGGTCTTTGAAGAGTTTGGCGTAGCCGCGCGTCTGCTCGGACGGGGCGAAGGGGTGGAGTTTGCCGAACTCGGGCCACGAGACGGGGAACATCTCGGAGGTGGCGTTGAGCTTCATCGTGCACGACCCGAGGGAGATCATCGAGTGGCAGAGCGAGAGGTCCTTCGCCTCGAGCCGTTTGATGTAGCGGAGCATCTCATGCTCGGTGTGGTAGCGATTGAAGGTCGGGTGCGTGAGGAACGACGAGGTGCGGGCGTGAGGCGCGGGGACGGAGGAAAGCTGAGAGCTGAGAGCGGAGAGCTGAGAGCTGAAGTCAGTGCTCGCGGACTCGCTGAAGAAAGAGAGGAGCGTGGTGAGGTCTTCGACGGTCGTCGTTTCGTCGAGCGAGATGCCGACGGTGTAGGCGTCGATGCGGCGGAGGTTGAACTTTTTCGCGGTCGAGGCGGCGTGCACGCGCTCGGCGGCGACGTTCGAGACGGTGAGGGTGTCGAAGACGGGCTCGGCGTTCACCTTGGCACCGAGTTTCACGAGGCCTTCGGCGAGGAGGGCCGTGAGGAGTTTGACGCGGCGGGCGATGCGCTTGAGGCCCTCGGGTCCGTGGTAGACGGCATACATCGACGCCATGACGGCGAGGAGGACTTGGGCGGTGCAGATGTTGGACGTGGCTTTGTCGCGGCGGATGTGTTGCTCGCGCGTGCCGAGAGCGAGGCGCAGGGCGGGATCGCCGGCGTTGTCCTTGGAGACACCGACGAGGCGGCCGGGCATCTGGCGTTTAAAGGCGTCTTTGGTGGCGAGGAAACCGGCGTGCGGTCCGCCGAAGCCGAGGGGGACGCCGAAGCGTTGGGCGGAGCCGACGGCGACATCGGCGCCGAATTCGCCGGGGGCGCGGAGGAGCGTGAGGGCGAGGAGATCGGTGGCGACGATGGTGAACGCGCCGGCGGCGTGGGCGGCGGCGAAGAAGGTTTCGAAGTCGTGGATCGAGCCGGTGGTGTCGGGGTATTGCACGAGCACACCGAAGCAGGCGGCGGTGGGCACGAAGGTGCGGTGGTCGCCGATGATAACGTCGATGCCGAGGGGCTTGGCGCGCGTGCGGACGATGTCGATGGTCTGTGGGTGGCAGGCGGCGGAGACGAAGAACGTGTTGTTGGTATCGGCGGCGCCTTCTTTGAGACGGTGACACATCATCATCGCCTCGGCGGCGGCGGTGCCCTCGTCGAGCATGGAGCCGTTGGCGATTTCGAGGCCGGTGAGATCCGTGACGAGCGTCTGGAAATTCAGGATGGCTTCGAGGCGGCCTTGGGAGATCTCGGCTTGGTAGGGCGTGTAGGCGGTATACCAGCCGGGGTTTTCGAGGATGGTGCGCTGGATGACGCCGGGTGTAAACGTGTCGTGGTAGCCGAGGCCGATGGCGGTGCGGAAAACTTTGTTTTCGGAAGCGATAGCGCGGAGTTCGGCGAGCGCGGCGCTCTCGCCGAGGGCGGCGGGGATGGCGAGGGCGCCGCGGCGGATGTGAGGCGGGACCGCGGCGTCGATCAGGGCGTCGACCGACGGCTGGCCGAGGAGCGCGAGCATTGCGGCGGTGTCGGCGGCGTTATCGCCGGTGTGGCGGCGGGCGAAGGTGTCGGTCGGGGCGAGGAGGTCGCGGAGCGTGGACATGGTGAAAACGTGCAAGGTAGGAGGGGGCGAAGGTCGCGCAATCGTGATTTGCGAAAGGGGACATAAAAGGGGTTGTTTCACGGTGCGAAGCGGGTCTGTTTCGCGGCGCATGACGACAAAGCAGGAACGCGCGGCGTGGATCGACGGGCGGCTGGTGGAACTCTATCCGGAGACGCCGGTGCCGCTCGATCACACGGATGCGTTTTCGTTGCTCGTGGCGGTGCTGCTCTCGGCGCAGTGCACGGACAAACGGGTGAATCTCGTGACGCCGCACTTGTGGAAACTGGCGGACACGCCGGCGGCGATGATGCACGTGCCGGTGGAGGAGATTCAGCGCGTGATCCGGCCGTGCGGGCTCTCGCCGCAAAAGGCGAAGGCGATCGCGGGGTTGTCGCGGATACTGGTCGAGAAACATAGCGGCGCGGTGCCGCGAACGTTTGAGGAGTTGGAGGAACTGCCGGGCGTGGGGCACAAGACGGCGAGTGTGGTGATGGCGCAGGCGTGGGGCGTGCCGGCGTTTCCAGTGGACACGCACATCCACCGGCTGGCGCAGCGCTGGAAGTTGACGAACGGGAAAAACGTCGAGCAGACGGAGGCAGATTTGAAGAAGCTGTTTCCGCGCGAGCACTGGAATGCGCTGCATCTGCGGATCATTTTTTACGGGCGTGAGCACTGCACGGCGCATGGGTGCGACGGGACGGTGTGCGAGATTTGCCGCACCGTAATGCCTGGGCGGATGCGGGCGGTGAAGACGAAGAAGTAGTCCGAAGAACGGAAGAAAGGAGCGAAATCTACGCGCATTCTTGGCCAATGGGTGCGCAGCGGGCCGGGACGGGCGGGTGTAGCGTGAGGCATGAACTCGAACTTCCATCCTCTGGGTCGGCTGTCGGCGTTCGAACGCCGTTTTCTCGGTGTGGCGTGGCTGATGATTGTGGCGAAGTGCGTGGTCGTGTGGTGGGCGATTCCTCACTACCATGTGCCAGTGCATCCGATGTGGATCATCGGGCCGACGCTGTTTTTCGCCGGTTTGGTGACGGTGCTCTGGACGACGCATCGCGAGTAGCGCGGGCGGCAAAGGGAGCCGGACAACGAAAACCTCCCGGAGTAACCCAGGAGGGTGAGACCTGACAAGGGGTTGAAGCGACTCAGTTGAACGCGAGGTCGTCTTTGTGCTCGGCGTGACGGACGATGTCGCCAGACGGACGAAGCGCCGGGGATTTTAGTTTTGTGGCTTTGGGCGAGCGAGGAGCTGCGTGGGCATTCTCGGACTGACGCGGTGAGGCGGCCGCAGTCGTGCTGAGGCCGACGAGGGCCGCGAGCTGCACGGCGGAGGCGCGGAGTTCTTCGGATTGGGCGTTGAGCTCCTCGGAGGCGCTGGCGGTTTCCTCGGCGTTGGCGGCGTTGGATTGGGTGACTTTGTCGAGTTGGCTGACCGCGGTGTTGATCTGGTCGATGCCACTACTCTGTTCGTTGGAGGCGGTGGCGACCTCAGCAACGAGCGCGTCGACTTGGCGGGCTTTTTCGAGAATCTGCGTGAGGCACGCGGCGACCTGCGTGGAGAGTTCGACGCCTTGTTCACTGCGGGTGCTGGCATCGGTGATCTTCTCGGCGGTCTCTTTGGCGGCGACGGCGCAGCGTTGGGCGAGGTTGCGGACTTCGTCGGCGACGACCGCGAAACCGGCACCGGCCTCACCGGCGCGGGCGGCTTCGACGGCGGCGTTGAGGGCGAGGATGTTGGTTTGAAATGCGATTTCGTCGATGGTCTTGAGGATCTTGGCGATGTCGGAGGACGACTGGCGGATGGCCTCCATGGCGGATTGCATTTTCTGCATCTCGGAGGAGCCTTGTTCGGCGGCGGCGCGAGCTTGGTCGGCGGAGATTTTGGCGGAGCCGGCGTTGGCGGCATTGTGTTTGGTGGTGCTGGAGAGCTCTTCGAGGGAGGAGCTGATTTCTTCGAGGGAGGCGGCCTGTTCGCTGGAGCCTTCGGCGAGGGATTGGCTGGCGGCGGAGACTTGGTTGGAGGCGGTGGCGACTTGCAGGGAGCCTTGGGTGAGCGCTTCCGAGGTGACGGTGAGCGCGCGATTGATGCCGCGCACAATCACGATGCTCGCGGCCACACAGATGACGATGGTCAAGATGAGGCCGGCGACGGTCTTGACGGAGGCGGCGGTGAGATCGTTGGCCGTGACGGTCGAATATTCGAGGGTGCGGGCGATGGAGCGTTTGAGGACGTCGTTCACCACTTGGTCGAATTCGTCGGCGGCTTTGGTGCGCTTGACGGCGAGTTCGGCATTTTGGGTGTAGTTCCGCACGAGGACGTCGATGCCGGAGCGGTAGGTATCGGCGGATTTCTTAACGTTCGCGAGCTGGCGGAGGTTAACTTCCTGCCGCGTGTTGGAGAGGATTTTTTTGAGGAGGCCATCCATCTCGGCGAAGTGAGCCAAGGCTTGCTCGAGCAAGGTGGGGTCGCGGAGCGCCTGGGCTTTGAAGGTGGCGATGCGGACGGCGTTGCCGGCGTCGACGACGGCATTGCCGAGCTCGATCTTCTCGCGGCGTTCTTCGAGTTTTTCTTTGGCGGCGCCGGCGGTGATTTCGGCGGAGAGGGTTTTATTCTGCGAGGCCACATAGGCTTCGCTCTGTTCGAGGAAGGCGGCGGCGCTCGCGTCGAGCTGCTTCCGGATTTGGGCGAGTTCGGTGAGGTTGTCTTTGGTGGCGGCGAAATGGGTCTGATAGATTTTCAGGTCGTCATCAGCCGATTTCACACCGTCGCGGAGAGCGGTGAGTTCGGGATGCGTTTCGCTCAATTTTCGGCCGGCTTCGATGGCCGCGGAGGCCTTCGCGAGGTGTTGGGTGGCGGCCGCGTAGAGGGCGGGGTCGCCGGTCAGACCGTAGGTGCGGGCGGCGAGCTGGGTGGCGGCGGAGGCTTCGCTGATGTCGGCGGCGACGCCGGCCTGAGGAGCCACCGCATCGGCGAGAAAGCGGGCGCCGGTGGCGGCACTGCGCATCTGGTAGGTGGCGAAGAGGCCGAGAGCGGCGCACAGTCCGATCAGGGCGACGAAGCCGGTGTTGATGCGGCGCGAAATGGTGGTGGTCGAGGTAGCCATGGCGAAACGGTGGCGGAGGGTTTTGCGAAGACGGCGGAGAGGAACGAAGAAACGTTCACTATCCAAAACGGCCGACCATCGAGAACACTTGACCCAAGATGCGCGTGCGAGTGGCGGAAGTAAGGGGGCGTAATGGAGCTTACAACCGGAAGGTGGCGCACGGATTGCAGTTTTCGAAAAAAAAGCGGTCGGACCGCGCGGAAATTGTCCGACGCGTGTTTCAACAACGTTTGCGGCGGGCTGGCCAAGATACGCGGAGCGCCGGAGCGACAAAAGGACGATAAACTTACTCGGACATGCGCCCCCCTTCAGGCAGTCTTTGGATTCCGGCACGCGTGGCGGGGGCGTATGCCGCCGTCGCCGCCCTGTGGATCGTGGGCAGCGACGGTCTGGTGGCGATCTGGACCGGAACGCCGCTGCGAAATTGGATTTTGGATACCGGCAAGGGATTGCTCTTCGTGGCGGTGACCACGCTGTTGCTGCACGCGGTGGTGCGGCGGCTGGTGGCGAGGTTCGAGGCGGCGGAGCACGCGTTGCGCTTGAGCGACGAGCGGAGCAAATTTGCGTTGGATGGGGCGGGCTCGGGAGTGTGGGATTGGGACCGGGGGACGCGGCGGATCTACTATTCGCCGCAGTGCAAAACGATGCTCGGCTACGCCGAAACCGAACCTGACGATCAGGCAACGTGGACGGGCCGTCTGCACCCGGAAGACCGGACGGAATTGCGCCGACTCCTGCGGCAGCATCTGTCCGGAAAAACCGAAACCCTCCAGTGTGAGATGCGGTTGCTGGCGAAGGACGGCACCTACCACTGGGTGCTTTCGCGCGGGCGGGTAGTGAGGCGCTCGGCCGATGGGCGGCCGTCACGCGTGATCGGCACGCATTCCGATATCTCCGATCGCAAGCACTCCGAGGCACGGATCAACGATGCGTTGATGTTCAACTGGGCCATCCTCGATGCGGCACCGGTGGGAATCATGTCGTTTCGGGCCGAGGGCAGCGCGGTGAGTATCAACGAGGCGGCGGCGCGCTTCTTCGGTCGCGGGGTCGAAGAACTGGCACGGCAGAATTTTCGGCAATCCGAGGTGTGGCAGAAATTCGGCCTGGTGGAGGCGGCGGACCGGGCGCTGCGCGAGCAGACGGTGGTGCTGCATTCGACCAAGCTCGTAACGAGCGACGGGCGGACGCCGTGGTGCGATCTGCGGTTCGCGGCGTTTTCCCACGGCGGCGAGCAGCGGCTGCTGGTGATTGTGAGCGATACCACCCGGGAGCAAGCGACGTCGGCCCAGCTCAAGTTGCTGCATGCTGCGTTGGAAGCGGCGCCGACCGGCTGGTTTGTCACGGATGCGCACAGCGTGATCGAGTGGGTCAATCCGGCGTTTACCCGGATCACCGGTTACACGCCCGCGGAGGCGATCGGACAGAAACCGAGTTTACTGCGATCGGGGCGCCATTCGGCGAGTCTCTACGCGAATCTGTGGCAGACGATCCGCGACGGGCAAATCTGGCAGGGAGAACTGTGCAACCGACGCAAGGACGGGAGTCTTTATTTCGAGAAGCTGACGATCGCGCCGGTGCGCGATGCGGAGGGCGCGATCACGCATTTTGTGGCGATGTCGGAAGACGTCACGGGGCAGCACGAGTTGGAGCAGCAGTTGGCGCGCTCGCAGCGGCTGGAGAGCATCGGACTCCTCGCGAGCGGCATCGCGCACGATTTGAACAACATGCTCGCGCCGATCATGCTCTCGGTGAGCTTGATCAAGACCCGGCATCCCGATCGCGAGACGGGGGAACTCCTCGAAATCATGCAGTCGGCGGCGCAGCGGGGTGCGGGCGTGGTGCAGCAGGTGTTGACCTTCGCGCGCGGCGTGGAGGGCGAACGGGTTCACCTCGATGTGCGTCCGTTGGTGAAGGAACTGGTGCAGTTGGCCCGCGAGACCTTTCCGCGCGAGATTCGGGTGGTCTGTGAGGTGCCGGCGACGCCGTTGCAGGTGGAGGGCGACATCACCCAACTGCATCAGGTGCTGCTCAATCTCGCGGTGAACGCCCGCGATGCGATGCCCGAAGGCGGCGTGTTGACGCTGCGGGCGGCGGAGGTGGAGCTCGATGAAACCGCGTTGCGACGGGAGCCGCACGCGAGAGCCGGCAAGTTCATCAACCTGCGCGTCGCGGATACCGGTGCGGGCATTCCGGCCGAGGTGTTGGAGCACATGTTCGAACCGTTCTTCACGACCAAGCCGCGCGGCAAAGGCTCCGGACTCGGACTTTCCACCGTATATGGTATCGTGCGCAGCCACGGGGGTTTTGTGGAAGTGACGTCGGTGTTAGGTGAGGGCGCCTGCTTCGATGTGATGATTCCGGTGAGCGCCAAGGCCCGCACGAAGGGCTCGGGCGCACCGTTTGCGGCGAGTGGGGCGGCGCCAACCGAAGGCGCGGGGCGGCGAATCCTGGTCGTCGACGACGAGGCGGGCATCCGTCTCGTGACGCGCCGCGTGCTGGAGAGCGCCGGTTTTGTCGTCGTCCTCGCGGAGGATGGCGACGCGGGCCTGGCCAAGCTCCACACGGCCCATGAGGAATTCTCAGCAGCGATCATCGATCTGATGATGCCGGGCATGAACGGCTATAAGTTGGCGGCGGCGATCCGCGCGCACCGGGTTGATCTGCCGATGATTGTGGCGTCGGGCATGATGGGAGACGGCGACGCCGGCGAGGAAAGGGCGGCGTTGGCGGAACTCGGCGTGCGCACGGTCTTGAGAAAACCGTTTACCGAAACGGAACTCCTCTCGGCGCTGAGTGCGGAGCTGCGCGCGGCTCCGGGGCGGGCGCCGGGAAATCAATGATTGATTTCGAGAAGACAGCTCCTAATCGTCGGCAACTCAGTTGGGACGCTTAGCTCAGTTGGTTAGAGCACCTGCTTCACACGCAGGGGGTCTGCGGTTCGAGTCCGCAAGCGTCCACCATTTCCGAAGTTTGAGTTCGCGAAGGGATTCGCGCGACTTGCGTGGCAGAGGAAAACACGCCTAGCGTCGTCCCAATGATCTCCGAAAAAATTAAAGAACTCGAAGCCGCGCGCGCCAAAGTCGTCGAACTGGAAACAACCGTGGCGGACCAACTACAGCAGGAGTTGGTGAATCTGCCGGCACAATACGGCTTCAAGGATCTCAATGCTTTTATCGCTGCGTTGAAGGCGGCCGCGGGTGCCCAGCGCAAGGGCGGAGCGGGCCGAGTCGCGAAGGCCAAACCGGAGGGGGCTTCGGGCGAGCGCCGCAAACGTTCCGTCATCACCGACGAAACCCGTGCAGAGGTAAAACGCCTGGTGGACGAGGGTAAAACCGGTTCCGAAATCGTCGCCGCCCTCGGAATCTCGTTGCCCAGCGTGCAAAACATCAAGAAGGCGCTCGGACTCGTGAAACCGGCCAAGGCCTGAGCTCTTCGCAGAGCTGAAACGCACTGGAGTCCAGAGCGACCGCCACGCCTGGATCTCGCCTTCGTGTTGAGATCCAGTCGTCGTCAGGGAGGCCGCGCAGGGGCGCGTATCGAACTGCACGGCGGTCGGAGCGAGGTTGTTCGTCGTCTGGCCCAAGAGCCCACCGACGCGCCCCACCGTCGAGCGGTGCGGCGCGTCGGTGGCCACGGGAAAGTTCTTCGGCCAGCCTCGCGCAACGGTAGTCCGCAGAATCGTTCAGCGAGGAACCCCGCGCAGCTGGTCAACGCGCGACGACCTCCACGCGATGCTTGCGGGACGTTGCCGGGTCGTTTGAGTCACGCCCATGGCCAAAGCCGAAGAAGCCCCGAAAATCATTTTCTCCATGCTGGGCGTCTCGAAGAAAATCGAGCGCAAGGAAATCCTCCGCGACATCTCGTTGTCGTTTTACTACGGCGCGAAGATCGGCGTGCTCGGCCTAAATGGCTCGGGCAAATCGTCTCTGCTGCGCATCCTCGCGGGGCGCGATACCGAGATCGACGGGCGGCTGCATTTCGAGCCAGGCTACTCCATCGGATTCCTTGAACAGGAGCCGCGTTTGACGCCCGGCGCCACCGTGCGCGCATGTGTCGAAGAGGGTGTGAAGCACCTCACCGAACTCACCGCAGCCTACGACGCGACGTGGGACGAATTGGCCGATGCCGCCGACGACGCGGCGAAAGACGCCGTGGCGGAGAAGCAGTCGAAACTGCAGGAAAAGATCGACGCGCTCGGCGCGTGGGACGTGGCGCCACAGGTCGAGATGGCGATGGATGCGCTGCGGTGCCCGCCGGGCGAAGCGATCGTGGACACCCTCTCCGGCGGTGAGCGGCGCCGCGTCGCTCTCGCGCGGCTGCTGCTACAAAAACCCGCCATTCTCCTGCTCGACGAACCGACGAATCATCTCGATGCGGAAAGTGTGCATTGGCTGGAGCAGCACTTGGCACGCTACGAAGGCACGGTCATCGCCGTCACTCACGACCGCTACTTTTTGGACAACGTCGCCGAATGGATTCTCGAGCTTTCGTATGGGCACGGAATTCCGTGGAAAGGAAACTATTCGTCGTGGTTGGAACAAAAGCAGGCCCGGGCGGCCGTGGAGCAGCGCACCGAGGACAAACGACAGAAGGCCATGGCGCGGGAATTGGCGTGGATTCGCCAATCGGCCAAGGCCCGGGTGGCGAAATCGCAGGCGCGCATCAGCGCCTACGAAAACATGCTGAAGGAAAACACCACGGAGAAGGAAAAGGAATTCGAAATCATGATACCGCCGGGACCGCGGCTCGGCGCGCTGGTCGTCGAGGCGAAAAACCTGGCGAAAAGTTACGGCGACAACGTGCTTTTCGAGAACGTGAATTTCTCGCTGCCACCGGGTGGAATCGTGGGCGTGATCGGACCCAACGGCGCGGGCAAGACGACACTGTTTCGCCTGATTGTCGGCGCGGAAAAGGCCGAATCCGGCGAACTGCGCGTAGGTCCGACGGTGAAGATCGCCCACGTGGACCAGTCGCGTGATTCCTTGCCGGATACCGAAACCATCTGGCAGGCGATCAGCGGCGGTGAGGAGATTTTGCGCTTGGCCAATCGTGAGCTGAATTCCCGCGCGTATTGCGCGCAGTTTGGATTCACCGGTGCCGACCAGCAAAAAAAAGTAGGCGTGCTGTCCGGCGGAGAGCGCAACCGCGTGCATCTCGCCCGCCTGCTGAAAAGCGGCGCAAATTTGATTCTGCTCGACGAGCCGACGAACGATCTCGACGTAAATTCCATCCGGGCCCTGGAGGAAGGTTTGGAGACCTTCGCGGGTTGCGCCGTAATCGTCTCGCACGACCGCTGGTTTCTCGACCGCGTAGCGACGCATATTCTGGCCTTCGAAGGCAACAGCACGGTGTTTTTCTTTAACGGAAACTACTCCAGTTATCTTGAGGATTTCCGCCGCAGAAAAGGCAAAGAGGCCGACCAGCCCCACCGAATCAAGTATCGAAAACTCACCCGTTAGCGTCGGCACCGGCCTGCTATATTTAGTTCCAATTTTCCAACGGTGTGCCGTGTTGCTGAGTGCGGGCCGCGAAACCGCCCGCAGAGCTGCACGCGTTACTCTCAAGTTCTGATCATCCCACGGAGCGGCGATTTTCCCCCGCCGGTTCGCGCTCGCTCCGGACGACAGCTCTCGCTCTCGTCCCCTGCCCCCTGCGCCCCCCGCAGCTCCCAAAAACATGAAATTCGTCGTGCCCGTCTGCCGCTGCTGCGTTGCCGCTGCCTGCTTGCCCTGATCGCACTTACCCTCGCCTCACCGCTCGCCGCCACGCCCACCACTACCGGCATCGTCACCGGCCGCGTGCTCGACGCCACCTCCGGCGCCTACCAGCAGACGCTCCGCTTCCTCCCCGCCGCCCTCGGCACGTTCCGCATCTTTGCCAACGCCACTCACTATGCCGCGCGCCCGTCCGATACCGTCGCGCTCTCGGTGGTGCCCGGCGAGGTCTACAACTGGGGCGTCAACCACGCGCTCCGCCGCGCGCGCGTCGCGGTAAATTGGAATTACGTCGGCCTCAACCGCACCGCGCGCCTCGCCGAAACGCCCACCGTCGGGCCCCGCGCGTGGGTCTACTCCGGCCCGATCACGCCCATCGATGCCAGCGGCGAGTTCCGAGTTACGTCCCGCTTCTCTCTCTTCGCCGCCGCCAAAAATCTCCAAAACCGCAGCCGCGTCACACTTCGCTACGGACCGACGACGCCCTACTACGCCCTCTTCTACGCCACCAGCGAAACGGGTGAGTCGTGGTCCGCCGGCCTCAAGGGCACGTTTTAAATTCCGCTGCGCCTGCTCCGCGATTCACGCACGTCGCGCTGATCGCCCACGACGCGCCCACATCAAGCGCGAGCAGGCAGTTGCGCATGATCTCCAGATGATCGCGCATGTAGCTGAAACACCGCAGCCCGTAGTCGGCCTGCGCCACATCCAGCCGCTTGATCTGCACGAGCCCCAACAGCGCGCTCAAGCTGGCCCCGCGGATATCGTGGAGCGCGCCGCCCAGCAGCGGCGACTGGCGATCCGGGTGAAACGTGATGCTGTGCGCCAGTCCCAGCCTACTTCGCCACGGCGCCCACGCTCGACGCCCACACTGCCACCGGCAAATCCCCCGGAGCCTGCGCGGTCGCCTTCACCGTCGGCAGCACCGCATTCAACTCCCGCTCCCGTTTCGTCGCGCCGCCTGTCGCGAGGAAAAACATTTTTCCCTCCTCGGTCAGGCCCGCGTCAATGTTGTCGCGCGCCTCCCAATTCGCCCGCGACGCCGTAAACCGCGCCTCCGTCAGCGGTGTCCACGCACCCGCCGCACTGCGCACCCAGCCGGCGCCAAACCGCGCGCGCCGCACGTCGTCCACGCTTTTCGTATCGCGCCGAAAATCCTCCACGAACGAGTAGAGCCCGCGCAGCCGCTTGCCTTCGTTGCGCGTGCGAAACGTCACGAGATGCCGCCACGCTTTCTGCCGCGGATCGAACACCCAGCCCGAATACGCCGTCTTACCGCCCGCCACGCCCGGCGCTTCGTGCAATTCCGCGCGCACGAGGAACCGCACCGTCTCCCCCACCGCCCACGGAAAATCCGCCATGCACTGCCCGCCCGTGCCCTCGCCGCCAAAGCGCTTGATGCGCACGCCTTCGCCCTCGTGGAGCAACTCCACGCGCTCCTCGGGTTTCACCGCCTTCGGGTCATCGCCCTTCGTCGGGTCCCACACGGAAAAGATCACGACCTTCTTCCCGTCGCGCACTTCTTGGATGCCGAAATAACCGCCGCTCCACCCGCACGCCATGAAGTAGCTCCCCGGCGTCGTTTGCTCGACCGCCATCTCCAAGTAAAACGCCGCGCTCTCGGTCGCGCCCGTCGCACTCGGCGTCGTCCACTTCAAGTGCACCGACCGCGCCGCGCGCGCCGCCGCCTCGCCCCCGATACTCTCGGCCGCAGCGACCCGGCCCACACACAACACCGCCAAAACAAGCACACGAAATAGTATCATCGGGGTAAAAATAAGAGGAAGAGAGAGCGCGCCGCACAAAACGCCCGCTCCCTCCCTCCGCGTCAACCGCTCCGTCGGTCACGCTCAAACGCCCTCGCAACCGCCATCTCGGATCAGCCCGCCGCAGCCGCCCATCCCCACGCCTCTCGCATCGTTTGCGCCGCCGCCAGTTCCACCATCGCGTTCGCGGTGCCTGCTCGCCCTCGCTTTGGTCCTCGGCGACCCCGCGTTTGCCTGCTAACTCAGACGAAATTCCCCCACTCGGCGCTCCATCGCACCGCACGTTTCGCCCCCTCCTCCGTGAAAATCTACCCCATCCTCCTCCTCGTCAGTCTCGGCGCGCTGAACGTCGCCCACGCCCAGCCCCCACCCGATTCCAACCGCCCCGGCCCGTGGGATCAGGACGTGATCGTCTACCGCGCCACGCCGGACGGTCCGTTCGAAAAACTCGCCACCTTCGAACGCGCCGGCGTGCCCACCGTCGCCCGCCTCGCCGACGGTCGCCTCCTCGCCGCGCACCAACACTTCCCCGCCAACGACCGCGCGTCCTTCGACAAGGTCGCCGTGCATTTCTCGCGCGACGAGGGCCGCACGTGGACCGACACCGCCGTCATCACCGTCGCCGGTTTGCCCGACGGCATGCGTTTTCCCTTCGACCCCACGCTCGTCCCGCTCCCCGACGGACGCGTGCGCCTCTACTTCACCGGCAACTACCGCCGCGCCGGCGACCCGAGCACACCCGCGATTCACTCCGCCGTTTCCACCGATGGCATCGCCTACACCTACGAACCCGGCGTGCGTTTCGCCGTCGCCGATCGCGCGGTGATCGACTGCGCCGTCGCGCTGCACGCGGGCGTCTTTCATCTCTTCGCCCCCGACAACGGCGCCGGCCCCAATCCCGAACGCCCCCGCGAAAACGCCGTCGCCGCCGACCGACCGCGCCCGAGCGCCGGTTATCACGCCACGAGCCGCGACGGACTCACCTTCACGCGCGTCGCGGACGTCACGACCTCCGGCAACAATCGCTGGCTCGGTAACGTCCAGAGCGATGGCGCCGCGCTCGCGTTTTTCGGCACCGGCCCCGGACCGTGGCCCCTCACGAGCGCCGATGGCGCGACGTGGAAAACGTCCCCCACCGCCCTGCGCATCCCCGGCGCCGATCCCGGTGCGGTTCGCCTCCGCGACGGCGCCTGGCTCTTCGTCGTCACCGGCCCGCCCCGCCCCGGCACCGCCTCAGCCAACTCCCGTCGCGCTCCCAACAATCCGCCCGGCGATCCCAACGCCCGCCCGATGATTCACCCGCTCATGGCCGCACTCGACGCCAACCACGACGGCGTTCTCGACGCCGCGGAGCTCGCCCGCGCGACCGCAGCACTGCGCGCCCTCGATCGCAACGGCGACGGCCGTCTGACGGCCGACGAACTCCGCCCGGCCCCGCGCCCATAATCTCCCGTCGTCTCGCCCGTCTCTCCGCTATTCCTCTCGCCGCCCTCGCCCGCGACGGCGCCGTTTCACCCGAGCAACGCCAATGGGTAGACACACGTTACAAAAAGGCCCGGCCGAATTTATCGACCGGGCCTTTTCTCACACATCTGCGCCGCTCCGTCAGTCGGACCGCGCGCGGATTTCGTTACATCAGAAGCGCACCGTCACATCGGCGATCAGCCGCGAGGGCTGGCCGCGCTCGCGCACGGTTTGGATCTCGTCTTCGTCGGTGAGATTTTTCCACGTGAGCTTCGCCGACCATTTGTTCGCACCGGTCTTCCAGTCGTAGCCGACCACGGCGTCAAATACCGTCTGCGCCGGCAGGTAGAGCCACGGGTTATTGGAGATTTCGGCTTTCTTGCCGGTGTAGTTGAAGCCGGCGCCGACCCAGAAACCGCGGGCGCTCTTGTCTTGGAAACTATAGCGCGTCCAGAGATTGGCGCGGTCGCGGGCCGTGTATTGGGGCGCGGTGCCGAGGAGGTATTTCACGTCAGGCGAAGAGATCGCGGTGTATTTCGTGTCCGCGCGGCTCGCGCTGAAATAGACCTGCCACTCGTTCGTCGGCGAATACGTGAGCTCGAGCTCGACGCCGTCGCTCTTCACGACGTTGCCGGCCTGCACCTGCGTGCTGAGCGTCTGGCCCGTGGTGCTGAATTCCACGTAGCTGAAAATGTAATTTTTCTGCTCGTTGCTGAAGTAGGCGAGATTGCCGGAGAGACGTCCGTCGAAGAAATCGGCTTTGAGTCCGGTCTCGTAGCCGCTGCCGAGGAAGGGCTCGGCGACGCGGTCCGCGATGCCCTTGGTCGCGAGCATGGAATTGGCGGCGACGAAGGACTCGCTGTAGCTGCCATAGAGCATCAGGTCGCGGCGGAGTTTGTAGCCGGCGCCGAGCTGCGGAGTCGTGCGTTTGGTCTCGAAGGAATTTCCCGCGACACCCGTGAGCGCCTGCCGGGCCTGCGCCTTGGACTTCGACCAGCGGAGGCCGCCGACGAAGATCAACCGATCTTGGAGCAGCGAGAGTTGGTTGGCCGAATACGCGCCGAGATTTTCGAAATTGCTGAACGTATTGTTGTTCACCGCCCACGAGGTGACGGGCGAATCGACATCGATCCACGTCTTGCGATCGAAGATATTCCACGCCGGCGCCCAGAGCGCGGGCGCGAGCTGCGATTGGTAGATTTGGTTCGTGCCGGTGTTGCGCTGGTAACCGAAGAGCGGCTTCCACGTGATGTCGCCCAACTGCAGCTTGCCCGCGGTCTCGATCTGGAAAGTGCGGCGCTGCGTGTAGTTCGCCTCGTAGCGCATGCGGCGCACGTTTTGCGAGCCGGTGGCGAGCGTCGAAAGGTCGGACGGAAGCCGGTCATTCAGAAAACGGCTCGCCGCTTCGAACGTCGTCGGGATTGTGGCCATGAAACTGGCCGGCAGCAGAATCGTCACGTCGCCGCGGCCGGTCTGCTTCATCTTCTGCATGCTCTTGTCCCAGTCGTAGACGACGCGCGTATTCCAGTCTTTACCGTGGCGGATCACGTAGTCGGCGGTGAGCGTTTCCAAGTCGGTGTTCTTGTAGTCGAACTCGCTGGTGGCGTTGTAGCGGCGGTCGTTGATCGCATAGTGGCCGAAATAGGAAAAGCCCGTCAGCGGAATCAGGATACTCTGGCGCATGAGCGCCTGCGGCGTCTCGTTGCGACGATACCACTGGTAGTCGATGTTCAGCGTGGAATTGTCGGTCACCTTCACCGTGAGGTTCGGGTTCATCACGAGCAGGTCGCCCTTCACCTTGTCGACGTAGCGCTCGAGGTTTTCCCACGCGGTGTTGATGCGGAAAAAGGCGCGGTCGGCGAAGACGGGCTGGTTCACATCGAGCTGCACGCGCGCGTAATCGTAGCTGCCGAGTTGGGCGGAGACAGAGCCGGAGGATTTTTCCTGCGCACGTTTCGTGATGTAGTTTACCACGCCGCCGGGCGCGATCTGCCCGTAGAAGAGCGAGGCTGGGCCCTTCACGACTTCGACGCGCTGGATGATCGAGCCGTCGACGTAGAGCGGGCTGTAGAGGCCGTTGCGCTGCGGCACGGATTGGAAGCCGCGCACCATCATAAACGCGTTGCCGTTGGAGAACCCTTCGGAACCACTGGTGACCGCGGGAGCGAATTTCAAAATGTCCGTGAGATCGCGCGTTCCGATGTCGGAGAGAAATTGCTCCGTGAAGGCGCTGACCGCGAAGGGCAGATCCTTGATCGGCGTGTCGATGCGCGTTGCCGACACGGAATTGCTGGCGCGGTAGCCTTTGTCACCGGTGGTGCTGACGGTGAATTTGCTCAGTTGGATCGTCTCTTCGATCGTAGCCGAGGCGGTGGGCGCCGATTGGGCGTCCAGGGCCGTGCCGGCGAGTAGCCAGGCGACGAGAGCGAGAGCGTTGCGGGATGATTTCATGGGAGCGTTCTTGGGTTTGGATTGCGGATCGGAAACAGGTCCGACCTCTCCCTTCGGCGGCGCCTTGCGGCTGACCACAAACGCGCCGGTGATCGGGTCGCGCGTGGCGCTCAGGCCCGTGCCTGCGAGCATGCGGTCCAACGCATCGCTTGCGGCGTAGTGGCCCGCGACCGCGTTGGTCCGCTCGCCCTTCACCTTGTCCATCATGAAAATGATCTGTTGGCCGGAGGCTCCGGCAAACTGGTTGAGGGTCGTGGCGGCGTCGCCGGAGGGGAGGTTGTAGCTCCGCTTCTGCTCGACGGCCGCCGCGCCCGCCACCGCCGTCACCGACAGCGCACAGCACAGAGCCGTGGCGACCAGTCGGGGCGGGGTGGTGAGACGATGCGTCATGAGGAGGAGCTGAACTACTCCCTCAACGCAGCGCCGGATAAAATGGGTTAGTGCGTTCTTCCGCCCCGCCCGGATACGGACTCGGTTGCGACACCGACGGCCAGCCGGTTGCGCCCGGTCAACGGTCGGACCTACCGAGCACGACCTTGCTCTCACGCTCCGCTTCACGGCGCGCGCCGCAACCCGATCTCCCGCGCCCCCCGCCGCTCCACCGCCACGTCGCCGTCTTTTTCCAGCAGGCGCACAAACGCCTCCACTTGGTCCGCCGCAAACGTGCCGCCGATTTTTTGTGCACCGAGTTTTTCGTCGAGCAGCACGATCTGTGTGTCGTTGCGCCGGTTGAAGAGCACGACCGCATCCCGCAGCGGCAAATTGGAAAACGTCATCAGGTGGCTGTGCCAGCGCACCGCGGCGCTGAGCACCTCGGGCGACACGTGTTCGATCGTCGCCGTCGCCACGGGCGCCGTGCGCGACACCACCGTGCGCTCGCCCGCCACCAGTTGCGCCGGGGTATTTGCCACCGACGCGATCACCGCCGCCTCCCGCGCGATCTCGACCTTGCCCTCGGTCACGAGCACTTCCACGCCGGCCGCGCCCACGCGCACCGAAAACGCCGTGCCGACCGCGCGCACCGTGACACCCGCCGCTGTCACGATGAACGGCCGCGCCGTATCGTGCGCGACCGCGAAATGCGCCTCGCCGCTCGCGAGCGTCACGCGGCGTTCGTTCTCCGTGAGGCGCACGCTCACTTCGCTGCTCACATTGAGATTCACCACCGAGCCGTCCTTGAGCGCGATTTGTTGCTGCCGCGCCGCCGCCGTCGCAAAGCGATCCTGCTGCGTCGATCCGCGCGGAGCGAACCATACCGCACCCGCCGCTAGCACCAACGCCGCCGCGAGTCCGACCGCCCACACCGGAATCCGAAACTGTCCCCAATAAACGGCCGGCACACTCTTCGGCGCCGTGGCCGCGAGCCGCGCCTCCAGCGGCGCGCGCACCGCCGGCATTTCCGCCAAAATCCCCAGCGCCCGTTCCGTTTGCACGACCGCCACCTCGTGGCGCGGATCGGCCGCACGCCACGCCGCAAACGCCTGCGCCCGCCCCGGCGCGAAGCCTTCCTCGCGCTCGCACAGCCACTCCGCCGCGGCGGTTTCAATCGCGTCATCGGACGCCGAGTCTGGAGGCAGGGAGTTCATGAGGCGATGCGCACGGGGGTGTCCGCGTTTTCGAGCAAACCGCGCTGGCGGAAAAACCGGGTGCAATCTTTCACGCCCTTGATCATGTGCACCTTCACCGTCTCGGGAGAAATTCCGAGGCGTTCGGAAATCTCTTTGTAGGCGAGCCCGTCGAGGTGCCGCAGCATCATCACCTGCCGGCAACGTTCGGGCAGCGCCAAGATCGCCTCGAGCAGCACGTCCAGCCGCTGCTCGCGTTCCGTGGCCTCCGCGACGCCCGGCGCTTCGTCGAGCAAAGGCAGCGCGTCGAATTCGGAAATCTCCTCGTGCGTGTGGCCACGCCGCCGGCGAAACAGATCGATCGCCGCGTTGCGAGCTGTCGTAAACAGAAACGCCCGCGCACACGGCACACGCCCGCCCGCGTGCGCCCGCAGCGTTCGCACATACGTCTCCTGCACGAGATCGTCGTGGTCCGGCAACGCCGGGAACCGCTTCGACAAATACGCGCGCAACGCCGGTTCGTGGGGCTGAACCTGCTCGGAAAACCAACGGGCCTGATCGCTGGACGACATGGGGTTTACAGGAGTCGGGCCGACCGCCTGCCCTCGCACGCTCCGCCTCACTTCACCGTCAGTCCAGCGCGTTTTTACCAAAAAACCTCCGGCAGAAACTATTTTCAAAAACAACTAACCCATCTTCCGCCCGCCTGCGTTTACGCACAGGCAGTGTCCTCGCGCCGCGCCCGCCTCGCGTGACGACCCCAAAGATACCTCGACTGTCCGCCTCCGAATGCGGGAGAAAGAGCCGCACCGCCCCCGCCTCCTTCCGCCCCCGCGTCTCCCATGCGCTCATCCGCTCTTTTCGTTTTTCTCCGTCCTCTCGCGCTCGTGCTCACTGCGCTCGCCGTCGCTTCGCCTGCGGCCACCGCCGCTCCGGCCCCGCGTCCGCCCAATATCATCTTCATCCTCGCCGACGATCTCGGCTACGGCGACATCGGTGCCTTCGGCCAAAAACTCATTCGCACGCCGAACCTCGACCGCTTCGCCGCCGAGGGCCTGAAGTTCACGCATCATTACTCGGGGAACAACGTCTGCGCTCCGTCGCGTTGCGTGCTCATGACCGGTAAACACCCCGGCCACGCCTACATCCGAGACAACCGCGAGCTCAAGCCCGAGGGCCAGTTCCCCATCCCCGCCGACACCGTCACGCTCCCGAAACTCCTCAAAGCCGCGGGCTACACCACCGGCGGTTTCGGGAAATGGGGCCTCGGCGGACCCGGCACCGACGGCGTGCCGCTCAAGCAGGGCTTCGATCGTTTCTACGGCTACAACTGCCAGGCCGTCGCGCATAACTTCTACCCCACCCACCTCTGGGACGACGATCGTCACATCGAAATCGGCAACGCCAAATTCTCCGCGCACCAAAAACTCCCCGCCGGCGCCGACCTCGCCGCCCCCGCCACCTACGCGACGTTCACCGGCCAAGTCTACGCCCCCGATCTGATCTCCGAACAGTCCCGTGCCTTCGTCCGCGCGAACAAAGACCGGCCGTTCTTCTGCTACGTCCCCACCACCGTTCCGCACCTCGCGCTCCAAATCCCCGAGGACTCGCTCGCCGAGTATCGCGGCAAATTCCCCGAGGAGACCTACGACGGCACGCGCGGCTACCTCCCACACCAACACCCGCGCGCCGCCTACGCCGCCATGGTCACGCGCCTCGACCGCGAGATCGGCCGCCTCATGGATCTCGTGAAGGAACTCGGCCTTGAGCGCGACACGCTCTGGGTTTTCTCCTCCGACAACGGCCCGCTCTACAACCGCCTCGGCGGCACCGACTCCGACTTCTTCAACTCCCACGGCGACCTCCGCGGCCGCAAGGGATCCTTCTATGAAGGCGGTTTCCGCGTCCCTACGCTCGTGCGCTGGCCCGGCCGTATTGCACCTGGCACGACGACCGCCCGCGTCAGTGGCTTCGAGGACTGGCTCCCCACCCTCCTCGAAATCGCCGGCGCCTCCGCGCGCACCCCGAGCGACGTCGACGGTATCAGCCTTGTCCCCACGCTCCTCGGCCGCCCCCAGGAGCCGCGTCCGTTCCTCTACCGCGAATCCCCCGGCTACGGCGGACAACAGACCGTGCGCGTCGGCGACTGGAAAGCCGTCCGCCAAAATCTCCGCCCCCGCCCCGCTGGCAAAGCCGCCAAGGCCGCCAAGGCCGCACCCGCCCCGGTGCCCGGCCCCGTGAAGACCGAACTTTACAACCTCGCCGCCGACCCCACCGAATCCACCGACGTCGCCGCGAAAAATCCCGAGGTCCTCGCGCGTCTCGAAAAAATTCTCCTCGAGCAGCACGTCCCCTCGAAAGAGTTCCCGCTGCCCGCCCTCGACCAAACCCGCTAGCCCGCCAACCTCCCTCTCGTCTCCACTCCCATGCGCCCTTCTCTCCGTCTCCCCCTCTCTTTGTCTCTCCTTCTCTCCATCTTCATCCTCCCGCTCCTCAGTCTCGTCACCCCTGCCGCCGCCGCGACCAACCCAAGCCCCGCCACTCCGCCGCCGCCCAACATCCTCTTCGCCATCGCCGACGACTGGGGCGCCCACGCCGGCGCCTATGGCACCAAGTGGGTGCGCACCCCGCACTTCGACCGCGTCGCCCGCGACGGCATTCTCTTCAACAACGCCTACACGCCCAACGCCAAGTGCGCCCCGTCGCGCGCCGCCATTCTCACCGGCCGCAATTCCTGGCAACTCAAAGAGGCCGCCAATCACCTTTGTTATTTTCCACCCGAGTTCAAAGGCTGGGCCGAAGCCCTCGTCGAAAACGGTTGGACCGTCGGCCACACCACCAAGGGCTGGGGCCCCGGTGTCGCCAAAGACGCCGCCGGCAAACCCCGCGCGATGACCGGCCAGGCCTTTAACGCCCGCAAAGCCAAGCCGTCCACGTCCGGTATCGGAAATTCGGATTACGCCGGCAATTTCGATGACTTTCTCGCCGCCGCCTCGCCCGACAAACCGTGGGCGTTTTGGTATGGCGCCATCGAACCGCACCGCGGCTACGAATTCGGCTCCGGCGTGAAGAAAGGTGGCAAGCAACTCGCCGACATCGACCGCGTCCCCGCCTTCTGGCCCGACAACGAGACCATCCGCCACGACATGCTGGACTACGCCTACGAGATCGAGCACTTCGACTCGCACCTCGGCCGCATGCTCGCCGCCCTCGAAAAACGCGGCCTGCTCGCCAACACGCTCGTCATCGTCACCTCCGATCACGGCATGCCCTTCCCCCGCGGCAAGGGCAGCGCGTATGAATATTCCAACCACGTGCCCTTCGCCGCCATGTGGCCCGCCGGCATCGCCGGCCGCAGCCGCGTCGTCGACGACTACATCAGCTTCATCGACCTCGCCCCCACCTTCCTGGAAGTCGCCCGCCTCCCGTGGGCCAAGAGCGGCCTCGCCGAATCGCCCGGCCGCAGCCTCACCGATATTTTTCGCGTCGACCGCTCCGGTCAGGTCAACCCCGCCCGCGACCACGTCCTCATCGGCATGGAACGCCACGACATCGGCCGCCCCGGCGACGCCGGCTACCCGATCCGCGGTATCGTGAAAGCGGGGACGCTCTATCTCGAAAACTTCGAGCCCTCCCGCTGGCCCGCCTGCAATCCCGAGACCGGCTACCTCAACGTCGACGCCGGCGCCACCAAGTCCTTCATCCTCGACGCCCACCGCGCCAACGCCGCCGATCCCCACTGGGCGCTCTGCTTTGGCCGCCGCCCCGCCGTCGAATTCTACGACCTCAAGACCGATCGCGACTGCGTGAAAAACCTCGCCACCACTCCCGCCACCGCCGCCCAGCGCGCCGCCCTGAAAACCGCGATGTATGCCGAGCTCAAAGCGCAAGGCGACCCGCGCATGTTCGGCCAAGGCGCCATCTTCGACCGCTACCCGCACTCCAACACCGCGCACGTGAATTTCTACGAACGCTACATGAAGGGCGAGAAGCTCAACGCCGGCTGGGTCAACCCCACCGACTTCGAAAAAGCCCCGCTCGACTGACCCGCCCGCAGCCTCACCTGCCCGTAGCCGCACGAGTTATCGTGCGGACATCTGCGCAATTCACTGCGCGCCGTTGCCTGGTAGCCGCACGACTTATCGTGCGGTCGCGCGCCCGCCTTCGCGTCCCAGCACCCGCCTCACACCCTCGCGCGTGAAATGCGTCAGCCACCCGAGCAAGCATGCGAAAAACGCCCATGTCAGCGGCTGCTCTACCGCGAAAAATTTACCCGCGATTTTCTTTGCCGTCTCCAGCGGCACGCGCTCCGCGAGCGCCCCCAGCAACGCACTCAGCAACGGGTCCGCCCACAGCCCGATCATCAACAACCCCGCCGTCACCGCCGCGAATCGCCGCAACGCCACCGGCGCCGCCGCATCGCGCGGCAACCGCCAAAGCAGCGGCGCGAGCCAGATCGCAAACACCCACCGATACGCGTAGTTCGTGCCCGTAAAAAAACATCCCGCGAGCAGCACCGCGCCCAACACAAAGCTCAGCCACACGCCCGTCTCGCTCGGCGCGATCACCCACCCGTCAAACCACCGCACGCGCCAAAAAAAAGCGCCCACCGCCGCCATCCCCGCCACGGTAAACGCCGCGGCGCCGAGCCCCGTCAGACCAAGTTCCGTCGGCAAATTCGCCGCCGCAAACGTCATCAACCCCGTCGCCTTCGGCGCAAGTTTTCCGATGGCCGCGAGATCCTGCGCGAGACTCACGCCGACCACTGCCAGCGCCAGCACCGCGAGCCCCAGCCGCTCGCGCACTTCACGCGTCGTCACACCCGCGCCGGCGAGCAACACGAGTCCCGCCGCCGCGGGGAAAAATTTCAGTCCCGCCGCCACCGCGATCAGCCCGATCGCGGCCATGCGCACCACCCGCCGACCGTCGAGCAGGCACGGCACCACCGGCGCCAGCAGCGCGAAAATCACCAGATCGTTATTCGCGCGATTCACGGCCAACAGCACCGGCGACGACCCCAAAATCGCCAGATACCACAACGCCTCGCGCAGCCCGCGCGGTCGCAGAAACGTCACCGCCGCCGCGAAGAACGCCGCCACTACCACCACGCCTACCGCGAAGTTGTCCGCCCGCGTCAGCCCCAGATGCCGCAGCCCCAGCCACCAATGCGTGTAGACGTGCGGCCGGTTGAAATAATCGAGCGCGTTGGGCGCCACCGGATCGAGTCCGCGCGCCACCGCGTCGTTCGACGCGAGGATCGCAAACGAATCCAGAAACCACACGCCGTAGTGCAGCACGCCCACCGCGCGATACAGCTCCGGGAAAAACGCAAAGGTCGCGAACCACCCCACCGCCGCCAGACCAAACCACACGTGCCACTGCCCTCGCGTGAGTTCCTTCATGTCGCAAAATTCCCCGCAACTCCCTCGGCTTCCCGAACCGCGACACGGAGCCCCAAAGGGGCGAAAATTCGACAGCCCAGGGCAACGCCCTGGGAAATCTTCACAAGAGAACCCGAGCCCTGAAAGGGCGGAACCCTTCGCCTCACGGAAAACAGCGAGGAACCTTTCGCAAAATGGTCTGCGGCCAAAATCATCGTGGGTGGAAAAATTAACGCGCCGCCTCGCGACGCGCCCTCTACTTGCCCACCCCGCCGTCCGACTTCGATAGCAAATTCCAAACTCTCCACCCTGCCGCTCGCCCGATCACGGAAACAACCACTCCGCCCGCCACACCGCCCCTTCGCGCACAAACACCCGTCGGTCGTGATGCCGAAACGGCCGCGCATGCCAAAACTCCACCCGCTCCGGCACCACGCGGTAGCCCAGCCAGTTCGGCGGTCGCGGCACGGCGCTTACGCCAAACCGCATCGCCGCCCCCGCCACCGCCTGCTCCAGCTCGAAGCGCCCGCCCATGGGTTGCGACTGCTGCGACGCCCACGCCCCGATCTGACTCAGCCGTGGCCGCGTCGCGAAATACGCATCCGCCTCCGCCTCGCTCACGATTTCCACCGCACCTTCGATCCGCACCTGCCGCTCCATTTTCGCCCAGTGAAAACACAGCGCCGCCCGCCGATTCGCCGCGAGATCGTGACCCTTCGGACTCGTGCAGTGCGTGTAAAAAACGAAGCCACGCTCGTCCGCGTTCTTGAGGAGCACCATGCGCACCGCCGGTCGTCCGCTCGCATCCGCCGTCGCCAGCGCCATCGCCGTCGCGTCATCCGGCTCGCTCGCCCGCGCCTCCGTCAGCCAAGCCTGAAAAAGTCCGATCGGTTCTTGCGCGTCGTTCATCCCCTACCATGCGATTTCCACCGCGCCGCGTCCACCTCTCGCCCCGAAAAAGCTGCGCGTAATTTGTCCCGTCGCCGCCCTCCGGCCGTTTTCTTTTCTCGCCGCCGTCCTCGCCGCCAGCACACCCTCTCGCCTCCCCCACCCCATGAAAACACCCGCCTGCCTCACCGCCCTCGCTCTCCTCGCCGCGTCCGCCCTCCCGGCCGCCGCCCAAAACGGTAAACCCGATCCCGAAGGTTTCATCCGCGACTGGCTCGTCCTCGCCCCGCTTGCCAACCCCGACGGCTCCGGCGCCGATGCCCTCGACAAAAAACAATTCGCCGAGGAAGCCTTGCCCGCCGCCAAAGAGGGCGCCGTCCAAAAAGTCGGCGGCAAAGAACTCTCCTGGACCAAAGTCGCCGCCCCCGCCTTCTACGTCGATTTCAAGGAGCTCCACCCTTCGCAAAGCGAGCAGGTCATCGCCTGGGCCGTCGCCTACGTCGTCTGCGCCACGGAAAAATCCGGCCTCACGCTCAAGATGAACAGCAACGACCAGGGCAAAGTTCATCTCAACGGCAAGGAACTCGTGAAATTCACCGACACCCGCAGCCTCGAGAAAGACGCCGAAGACACCGCTACCGGCGTAACCCTGAAAAAGGGCGTCAACGTCCTCGTCCTCAAAGTCGTCAACGAAGAGAACAACTGGCAAGGCAGCGTCCGCTTCCTCAACGCCGCCGGCAAACCCGTCACCGACCTCACCGTCGCGACGAAGCCCTGACCGCCCGCCGCCTCCGGTAGCCGCATGTGTTAACATGCGGTCCTTCCGCCCGCTTCGTCCGCCAGTAGCCGCACGTCTTAACGTGCGGTCCCTCCGCCCCTCGCGCGACAGCCCCCGCGCCGCTCGCCGCCCGCGCCCGCGCCCCTCACACGTCGCAAATCCGCACTGACTCGCTCAGCGAGGTCGCCTTGTCGCGCAGCGGCACAAACTCCTGCCCGACGTAGCCGCGATAACCCGTTTCCACGATCGCGCGTATGATCGGCGCGTAGTTCACCTCCTGCGTATCGTCGATCTCGTTACGCCCGGGCACGCCCGCCGTATGGTAGTGGCCGATCCACGCCTTGTGCTGCTGGATGCGCCGGATCACGTCCCCGTTCATGATCTGCACGTGGTAGATATCGAAGAGCACCTTCACGCGCTCCGATCCCACCAGGCGGCAAATCTCCACCGCGCGGTCGATGTCGTCGCAGAAATAATCCGGGTGCCCCTTCATCTCTACCTTGTCCTTCGAATTCAGCATCTCGAGGCACAGCGTCACTTTTTTCTCCTCCGCGTAGCCCGCGATCTTCTTCAGCCCGTCGACCATGTTCTTCGTCCCCGCCTCTTCGGAGATTCCGCGGCGAAACCCCGAAAACGTGATCACCGAGGGAAACCCCGCCGCCGCCGTCGCGTCGATCCGCTCACGCAGCACTTTCAAACACTCCGCGTGCTCTTCCACGTGCGCGAATCCTTTCGAGAATCCGTGGCTCCCCGTCAGAGCGCACACGAGGCCGTGCTTTTTGAGCAGCGGAAAATTGTTCGGCGTCGTCAGCTCAACCGAGGGCAGCCCGAGCCGCACCGCCAGCACGCACAGTTCCTCCAACGTCATCGGCCGAAAACACCACGGCACCACCGATTGCAGCACGCGGTTGTTTTTAGCCCGATACAGCTCCGTCTCCGCCGCGCGGCCGGTCGCCGCCGCAGCCGCCATGCCCACCGCCCCCAGCGCCGCGACACCACCGATCATGCCGCGACGTGACAAAACATTCCTGCCCTGTTCCGACTCTGGGGTATTTTTCATCCTCTCAGTCGACGCCCAAATTCCTGCCGGCTTCAAGCCTTCCTCATTCCCGTCTGCTCCTCCTCCTCAAAAACCACCGCTCCCATCGCCGCTCCGGAGTTGCGCATCTTCTTCTTTCTCTTCTCGTCTTCCCTGCATTCCCCGCCCCGTTATCTCCCGCCCCTCTTCTTCCTCCGCCATGCTCACCTCACTCCGCTCCCTCACCGCGCTGCTCGCGTTCTCTACGCTCTCGCTATCTGCCTCCGCCGCCGGCTCCGATTGGCCGCAATGGCGCGGCCCCGATCGCACCGACGTCTCGAAAGAAACCGGTCTCCTCAAATCCTGGCCTGCCGCCGGCCCGAAGCGCGTCTGGCTCTTTGAAAACGCGGGCCAGGGCTACTCCGGCCCCGCCATCGCCAACGGCAAATACTTCACCCTCGGCACCCGCGACGGCTCCGAAATCCTCCTCGTGCTCGACGCCAACACCGGCAAAGAGCTCTGGACCGCGAAGCTCGGCGAGATCCTCGACAACGGCTGGGGCGATGGCCCGCGCGGCACGCCCACCGTCGATGGCGACCGCGTCTACGCCCTCAGCGGTCCCGGCGAACTCGTTTGCCTGAAAGTCGCCGACGGCAAAATCCTCTGGAAAGCCTCCATGAAAGAACTCGGCGGCAAACGTCCGAACTGGGGCTACACCGAGTCCGTCCTCGTCGACGGCCCCCACGTCCTCTGCACGCCCGGCGGCGCCCAAGGCACCGTCGCCGCCCTCGACAAACTCACAGGCAAAGTCGTCTGGCAGTCCAAAGAGCTCACCGAAGCCGCCCACTATTCCTCCATCGTCCCCGCGAAAATCAACGGCCAGGCCCAGCTCGTCCAACGCAACGAAAAGACCGTCTTCGGCCTCGCCCCCAAGGACGGCAAACTCCTCTGGCAAACCACCTTTCCCGGCCGCACCGCCGTCATCCCCACGCCCATCATCCGCGGCAACGATGTCTACGTGACCGCCGGCTACGGCGCCGGCTCCAAGCTCGTGCGCATCTCCGCCGACAACAAGGTCACCGAAGTCTACGAAAACAAAGTCATGAAGAACCACCATGGCGGCGTCGTCCTCGTCGGCGACCATGTCTACGGCCACAACGACAACGGTTGGGTCTGCCAAGATTTCGCCACCGGTGCCGAGGTGTGGATGAACAAGAGCGTCGGCAAAGGCGCCGTGAGTTCCGCCGACGGCATGCTCTACTGCCTCGACGAAAAGACCGGCGCCGTCGTCCTCGCCGCCGCCTCGCCCAAAGGCTGGACCGAATCCGGCCGCTTCACTCTCGATCCTCAGTCCAAGATCCGCAGCCCCAAGGGCCACATCTGGACGCACCCCGTCATCAGCCACGGCAAACTCTACCTCCGCGACCAAGAGTTGGTCTACTGCTTCGACATCTCCGGAAAGTAACTCCGCCAACGCCTGATTTCTGGACTCGGTGTCCGGCGTGGCACGGGCGTCTCGCCCGTGGGTTCGTCTCCCGCCCGCCTCCGTCCATTCCATGCCGCCGCTCGCCCGCGAAGTCCGCCCCGCGCCCCTCGCCCGTCACGTCCTCAACGAACACGGCGTCCTCGAACCCATCCCACCCGACTGGGCGCTCCTCCCGCCCGGCGACGCCGCGCTCAGCCGCCGCATCAAGCAAGACGGCCCCACGCTCACCGTGATCGAGCTCAAGGGCCGCAAGCGTTTCTCCCGCGGCATCTGGGCCCCCGCCAACCGTCTCGCGGCCCTGCGCGCCGCCCTCGCCGTCGAGCGCGCCGATCCGTCGTATCAGCGCCAGCTTGACGCCGGTCGCCGCCGCCGCGCGGCTGAGGAAGAAGACTACGCCGCCGATTTCCAAGCCGCCGTCGCCCGCTTCCTCGCCTTTCACCCCGCGCTCAAACTCGAAGCCACGACGCTCGCCAACCTCATCGCCGAGCACGCCACGCCCGTCGGCAGCGGCACCGTCGCGCGCACCGAACGCATCCCGCTCGAGGAGCGCGCCGAAGCCGCCACCATCGCCTGGCTCCGTCACCAGACGACCGGCTACGACTCGATGGTGATCCCCCGCGAAAAAGGCCGCCGCCGCGAAATCCGCCGCCTCCTCGCCCAACGCTCCGTCCAGCTCCTCGCAAAATATCGCTCTGGCGCCCCCTTCGACCGCGCGCAGTGCCCCCTCCACCGGGCCCTCGCTCCCCATCTCCCGACCCGCACACTCGGCTGAGCGCTTCATTTCGTCCAGCGAAGCGCTTCACGCGATCCCTGTTCCTCGTCGCCCGCACCTGTCCCTCGCCGCCCGCGCCACCGGCCTCACGTTTTCCGCGGCCTCGCCGCCGTCGCCCCGCTCGCCGCGACCAGCGTCGTCCCGACATTCCACGTCGTCGCGAGCGACAGTGTAAACGGCGCCGCCGGCACGCCCGTCTCGTTCCGCTCGATCATCGCGATCAGGAGATCGACCCCCGCCGTGCCCATCGCCTCGCCGTTTTGCAGACAACCGCTCACCGGGTCGCCCGCGTTCGCCACACACATCGACATCAACCCGATCTCTTCCGGCACATGCCAGCCCGCAACTTTGAGCAAACTGCCGAGATAGCGTTCTTCACTGTCGATGATCACGTCTGGCCGGTGCTGCTTGATCCACCGCTTCAACGTCGCGCCATCCACCAGCTCCGCCGTTTCCGTCTCCGGCATCGGCTCCGCCTCGGGCAAATGCGCCCACGCCGTCCGAAACCCACTTTCCATCCTGCGGTCGTGCGCGGCGGAAAACAGTTCGCGCACCGGAAACAGGGGCCGGCGCCACCCCAGCTCGTGCACGCGGTGTGCCGCCCGCATACCCGCTTCGTAGTGATCGATCACCACGCGGTGCAGCATCGGCGTCATGCGCGCCGAGCCGAGCCGCACCACCGAAAACCACTCCCATGTGAGTTCGAGGTCGATGTGCAGATCGCTGCTCGGCCCGAGCAAAATTCCGTGAATCCCCCGCGCCCGCAGCATCGCGCTGAACCGCGCGTGCGACACCCCCGGCTCGTGCAGCCAAAACTCCCGCGTCTCATACCCGCGGGCCGCCGCCTGCGCCTTCGCACCCGCGAGCATCGCCCGCACCGTCGTCGTGCGGTTGTCGCGCCAGCCGTGTCGTCGCCGCTGCGTATCCACGAGGGCGATCAGCGGTGCCGCAATTCCCGCGTGCGGCTTGCGCCGGCTCCGCATGTGCGCCGCCACGTAGGGATTCACGCGATACCCGAGCGCCGCGACCGCCGCCCGCACCGCCGCCTGCGTCTCCGCCGCGACGAGCGGACTGTTCCGCAGCGCCAGCGACACCGTCGAGACCGACACGTCCACCCGCCGGGCGACGTCGCGCATGGTCGGGGCGGGCGATTTCATCGAACGATGTGAAATCCCCGGCCCTTCCCCCGTCAACCCCCGTCGTTTAGCTGCCGTGCGACCTCCCTTCCATGACCTACCCCACCCACCTCGCCTTGCTTCGCCGCGCCCTCGCGCTGCCTGCCGCCGCCGCCGTCCTCGCCCACGGCTACGCCCAAACCGCCCCCGCGCCCACCTCGGACGAAGCCGTTGTGCTCTCGCCTTTCACCGTCTCCACGGAAAAGGACCGCGGTTACATCGCCGCCGATTCCCTCCTCGCCGGTCGCCTCAGCACCGAACTCATCAAAACCCCGAGCGACATCACCGTCCTCACGCGCGACTTCATCAACGACATCGGCGCCACCGACTATCTCGAAGCCTCCGCCTACCTCACCAACACCTACGCCACGCAACCCGCCGGCCAGGACTTCGGCGCCCAAAACAATTTCCGCGGCCTCGGCGGCGGTTTCCCCACGCGAAATTATTTCAAGCACAACAACACGCTCGATTTCTACAACGTCGAGCGCGTCGAGAGCGCCCGCGGCCCCAACGCCCTGCTCTTCGGTGATGGCATCGTTGGCGGCGTCATCAACACCGTCACCAAGCAGGCCAAGCCTGGCCGCCGCTTCGTCGAGCTCAGTCTCCGCGCCGACTCCGAGGGCTCCCTCCGCGGCTCCGTCGATGCCAACTACTCCCTCGGCCGCGATACCGCCGTGCGCGTCAATCTCGTGAAGTCCGGCGACCGCACGTGGATCGACACCTCCTTCCGCAATCTCGTCGGCGGCACCGTCGCCGCCACCTACCGCCCGTGGAAACGCGGCGAACTTCGCCTCGAAGTCGAGACCGGTGACCTCAAACAAAACTACGCCCGCCAGAATTTCACCGACTCCCTTTCGCTCTGGAACGGCGTGCCGTGGCCCGCTGCGCAGCCCACCACGCCCGCCGGCGCCACCGGAGTCAGCCGCTTCACCACCGACCGCCTCATCAATCTCCCCAACGTCGGTCTCGTGAACCTGCTCAACTTCGGCCAGACGCAGGGCAGCAGCTTCACGATCGATCCGCGCAAAGCCGCCTACATCGCCAATCTCCCCTCGATCCGGCGCGACCTCAGTCTCCAGCCTTCCAACGCCTACGGCGACACCCGCCGCCATCTCTTCGCCGGCTTCTACCAGCACCAGTGGGCCCCCGGACTCTTCTCCGAGTTCGCGTCCCAGTTTGCCACCTACAAGCGCTTCACCTTCGCCCCGGGCTTCGGCACCCTCCAGCGCGACATCAACTCCACGCTCCCCGGCGGCGCCGCCAATCCAAACTTCGGCAAACTCTACGCCGACGCCGGTCCCGCCACCGCCGATCAGGACAATCGCCACTACGACAACCGTGTCGTCACCGCCTACGAGCTCCCGATCTCCTGGTGGAAACAGACGCTCAACGCCATGGCCAGCCGCCGCGTCGAATATTTCTGGGCCCTCGACCGCCGCTGGATGCGCAACAACAACGCCGCCGTCCCTCTCCTCACCAACGGCGCCAACCAATATTTCTTCCGCCAATACATCGACGATCTCCGCCTCGTGCCCCAGCGCCCCGACGATACCGCCACGATCACGTGGGAAAACGTCCCGACCCGCTACCGCAGCCAGCGCCAGCAACTCGACACCCTGCAACTCGCCACCGTCGCCAAAATCTGGGGCGAGCGCATCACCGTTGTCGGCGGTATGCGCCGCGACAAATACCAGAGCTACGAGTATGCGATCGGCACCTTCAACGCCACCACCGGCCGCCCCGCCACCACCGCGATTCTGGAAAAACAACTCGCCACCGATGTCTTTTCCGGCGGCCTCACCTACTTCCCGATTCCCTCGCTCGGCGTTTACGCCAACGTTTCCGAAACCTTCAACCCCATCGGCGCCGGCGACCCCAGCCTGTTCCTCAAGCAATTCGACCAGACCAGCGGCCTCGGCTACTCCGGCGGCCTGCGTTTCCGCCTCATGGACGGCACCATCGTCGGCTCTATCGGCTACTACGACACCACCGAGAAAAACCGCGTGACCGGCTTCGGCGTCACCGAAATCAACCGCATCTGGAACAACATCCAACGCACCGACCGCACCTTCCCGACCGCCTACCGCGACACCTCCGACATTTCTTCGCAGGGCTACGAACTCGATCTCGTCGCCAACCTCACCAAAAATTTCCGTCTCCGCGGCGGCTTCGGCACTCCCTCGACCAAACAGTCCAACGCCCTTCCCGACACGATCCGCTACCTCGAGGAAAATCTCCCCACATGGACCGCCGCGCTGACCGCACCCACGACAACCAACGTCAACCAGATCAACTCCGACATCGCCGCCCTCCGCACCCGCATCCAAAGCGGCAACGAGGGTCGCGCCCTCAACAATCAGGCCGACTACACCGCTAACATTTTCGCCAACTACTCGTTCTCCCGCGGCCCCATCAAAGGCCTCAGCCTCGGCGGCGGTGCCTCGGTCGTCGGCCGCCGCATCATCGGCAACCAAGTCACCAACGCCTTCGACTACATCAAGGCCCCCGCCTACTACACGCTGACCGCCACCGCCGGCTACAACTTCAAGCTGCAGAAGCGCACTCTCCGCGTTCAGCTCAACGTCAACAACCTCCTCGATCACGACGATCCGTATTACACCGGCATCCGCACCCTCGCCGGCCGCAACTACCGCGACGCCTTCTACTACATCGAGCCCCGCAAATTCGTCCTCAGCACCACGCTCGACCTCTGAACTGCTTTCTTCAGCGGTAGGGCGCGTTGTCCCCAACGCGCCGCTCAGCTCTTCCGCTCATCGCGCCCCCGCCCGTCCCTCACCGGACGGGCTTTTTCGTGCACCCGCCACCTGCGCACTCGCCGTCCCCGCAACCCGCGCAACGACGCCGCGCCTCATTGCGCATTCGCGCTCGCCGATAGTTGCACCCGCCGCTGCGTTCAGTTTTTCTCCCGGCAGTCCGCTCAACCCCGATCCTCTTCATGAAAACGCCGCTCCGCCTGCTTGCTCTCTTTGTCCTCTCCGTCGGTGCCCTCAGCGTTCGCGCCGCCGTTTCGCTCCCCGCGATTTTCGCCGATCACATGGTCCTCCAACGCGACGCCCGCGTGCCCGTCTGGGGCACCGCCGATGCCGGCGCCGTCGTCACCGTGGAATTCGCCGGCCAGAAAAAATCCGCCACCGCCGCCCCCGATGGCCGTTGGCGCGTCGATCTCGAACCGCTCGCCGTCAGCGCCACGCCCCGCGATCTCGTCGTCACCGCCGTTCTCAAAGCCAAAACTGAAAACCAAAAATTCACCGACGTTCTCGTCGGCGAAGTCTGGCTCGGCTCCGGCCAGTCCAACATGGCGATGACCGTGAACCGCTCCAAAGATTTCGAAGCCGAGCGCGCCGCCGCGAATTTCCCGCTCATCCGCCACTTCAAAGAAGACTCGCCCAACTCCGAGTCCGCCCAGTCCACCGGCAAAGGCCGCTGGCTCGTCACCACCCCCGACACCGTCGCCGGCTACTCCGCCGCCCTCTACTTCTTCGGCCGCGAGCTCCACCAAACTCTCCGCGTCCCTGTCGGCCTCATCAACTCCTCCGTCGGCGGCACGCCCATCGAAGCCTGGATCGCCGCCGATGTGCAGCGCAACGATCCCGCCCTCCAAGCCGCCATCGCCGCCCTTCCTCCGTCCGCCACCGCGGCACCCACGCCTCCGCCCGCCGCACCCAAAGCCGCTTCCTCCGAAAAACAGAAAAACGCCCCCAAGCGCGCCTCCAAAACCGCCAAAGCCACCGCGCCCCGCTCGTCCACTGGCGGCCTCTACAACGGCAAAATTTCTCCGCTCATTCCCTACGCGATCCGCGGCGCCCTCTGGTATCAGGGCGAGGCCAACTCCACGCCCGCCAAAGCCCCGCTCTACGCTCACCAGCTCCCGCTCCTCATCCGCGATTGGCGCGCACGTTGGGGCTACGATTTTCCGTTCGCGTGGGTCCAACTTCCCAACTTCACCGGCGCCGGCCGCGACTGGCCGCTCGTGCGCGAAGCCATGCTGAAAACCCTCGCGCTCCCCAAGACCGGCATGGCCATCGCCATCGACGTCGGCGAGGCCAACGACATCCACCCGAAAAACAAACAGGCCGTCGGCCACCGTCTCGCGCAGTGGGCGCTAGGCACCGTCTACGCGCAAAAAGTTCCCGCCACCTCCGGCCCGCTGCCCGCCGGCCACGAAATTCGCGGCCGCGAAATCGTCCTCCGCTTCAAACACACCGACGGCGGCCTCGTCGCCCAAGGCGGCCCGCTCACCGGCTTCATCGTTGCCGGCGCCGATCATATTTGGCGTCCCGCCCAAGCCCGCCTCGTCGGCAACACCGTCGTCGTCTCCTCGCCCGAAGTCGCCGCGCCGGTCGCCGCCCGCTACGCGTGGGAAAACTTGCCGACCTGCAACCTCTTCAACGCCGCCGGCCTCCCCGCCTCCCCTTTCCGCACGGACGACTGGAAATAATTTCCTCCGACGGAGCGGCGGTTTTCCAACCGCCGACACCCCGCCGCCCGCTCCTCCGCCGCGCCATGCGCCTCCGCCCCCTGCGACCGCGCCCCTTCGCCCTCGGTCTCGGTCTCGCGCTCGCCGCTGCCGCCCTCGTCGCCGTCTCCTGCTCCGTCACCCCGTCGCGCCCCGTCGCTCTCGCCGCCGGGGAAAAAATCTACCGTGCGAAATGCGCCGATTGCCACGGCGCCACGGGCCAGGGCGTCGCCGACGAATACGCCGACGCCCTCACCGGCGATTGGTCCCTCTCGCGTCTCACGCGCTACGTCGCGACCACTATGCCCGACGACAAACCCGGCTCGCTCACGCGCTCCGAGGCCGACGCCGTCTCGACCTACATCTTCGACACGTTCTACTCGCCCGCCGCCCAAGCCCGTATCCGCCCCGCCCGCGTCGCACTCGCCCACCTCACCAATCGCCAATACGCCGTCACCGTCGCGGATCTCCTCCGCTCCCTCGCTCCCGCCGCCACCACCGACACCCCGCCCGCGGAAGCCCCGCGCGGCCTCGCCGCCACCTATTTTTCCGTCGCGCAGCGCGGCCGCTTCGATCCCGCGAAGCTCGCGCACCGCGGCACCGATGCCACCGTCGATTTCGTTTTTCCCGAAAACGGCGAGCTCCGCGCCCGTCTCACCCTCCCGCCCCTCGACCGCCCGCCCACCCCCAACTCGCGCGAGCCCGCCGGCTTCTCCGCGCAGTGGCGCGGCACCGTCTTCGCCGACGAGACTGGCGACCACGAGTTCATCATCCACACGCCCAACAGCGTGCGCGTCTGGATCAACGCCGAACCCGAAGCGCGCGGCGCCACCGAGCCGCCCACGCTCGACATCAACGTCTCCACGCCCAAAACCCCCGACCACCGCGTCACCGTCCGCCTGCTCGGCGGCCGCTCCTACCCGATCGCCATCGACTGGTGGGCCCTCCCGGAAAAAACCGGTTCGCCCGTCGTGCCCGCGATTTCCCTTCGCTGGAAACCACCGCACGGCAGCGAGCGCCCGATCCCCGCGCGCAACCTCTCCCCCGCAAAAACCGCGCCCACCTTCGTCGTCGCCACGCGCTTCCCCGCCGACGACTCCAGCCACGGCTACGAACGCAGCACGTCCGTCTCGAAAGCCTGGGATGAAGCCACCACCAGCGCCGCCTTCGAAATCGCCAATCACGTCCTCAAGCGCCTCGACCGCTTCGCCGGCACGCGCCCCGACGATCCCGCGCGCGCCAAAAAAATCGCCGCCTTCGCCGAAAAATTTACCGCCGCCGCCTTCCGCCGCCCGCTCTCGCCCGAGGAAACGCAGCGCCACGTCACCACGCTCCTCCGCGACGCCCCCGACCCCGAGAACGGCCTCCGCCGCGTCCTCCTCCTCGCCCTCAAGTCGCCCCACTTCCTCTACACCGAGCTGCCGTCCCTCAGCACCGCTCCCGCCCCCGCGAATCCGCCCTCGCCCGCCCCCCACCACATCGCCACGCGCCTCGCCTTCGCCCTCTGGGATTCCGCGCCCGACCGCGACCTTACCGCCGCCGCTGCCACCGGCCGCCTCCTCACGCGCCCCGAGGTCACCACGCAAGCCCGCCGCCTCCTCGCCGATCCCCGCGCCCGCGCCAAACTCAGCGAGTTCTTCACGCAGTGGTTGCAGATCCGCAACGTCGAAGACCTCTCCAAAAACGCCACGCTCTTCCCCGCCTTCACCCCCGAGCTCATCGACGACCTCCGCACCTCGCTCACGCTCTTCGTCGACGACGTCGTGTGGAGCGATCGCTCCGACTACCGCGAACTCCTCCGCGCCGACTACCTCTACGCCAACGACCGCCTCGCCACGTTCTACAACCTCCCCGCGCCCGCGTCCGCCCCCGGCGATTTCGTCCGCGTCCCCGCGCCCGCCGGCCAACGCTCCGGCGTCCTCACGCACCCCTACCTCCTCGCCGCCCTCTCCTACAAAACCACCAGCTCGCCCATCCATCGCGGCGTGTTTCTCACCCGCAGCATCGTCGGCCGTGCCCTCAAACCGCCGCTGGAGGCCCAGACCTTCGACGAGACCACCTTCGCCCCCGACCTGACCATGCGCCAAAAAGTCGAAAAACTCACGCGCTCGGAAAATTGCCAAGGCTGCCACGCCGTCATCAATCCCCTCGGCTTCAGCCTCGAACACTTCGACGCCGTCGGCCGCTACCGCACCACCGATAACGGTCGCCCCATCGACGCCGCCAGCGACTACGGCGCCGACGAACTCGCCAAACCCGTCCGCCTCGCCAGCGCCCGCGACGTCGCCGACTTCGCTCTCGCCAACGCCCGCTCCAACGAGGCCTTCATCGAGCAGCTCTTCCACCACCTCGTGAAACAACCCGTCGCCGCCTTCGGCGCCGACACCCTCGCCCGCCTCCGCGATTCTTTCATCGCCTCGCACTACAATATCCAAAACCTCCTCGTCGACATCGCCACGCTCGCCGCCCTCCGCGATGCAGCGCCCGCGACACTCGCCGCCACTCCTCCCCGCCCATGACCCCGCTGCACCGCCGCGAATTCCTCCGCAAAGCCGGCCTCTCCGCCGCCGTGCTGCCGTTCATCTGCGGCCTCCCCAGCCTCGCCCTCGCCGCGCCCGCCCGCCCTCGCCAGCGCCTCATCGTCGTCTTCTCGCCCAACGGCACCATCCCGCCCGCCTTCTGGCCCGACACCACCGGCCGCGATTTCGCCCTCAAAGAAATCCTCTCCCCGCTCGCGCCCTACCGCGACCGGATGCTCACGCTCCAAGGTCTCTCCAACAAAGTCCGCGGCGATGGCGACGGCCACATGCGCGGCATGAGTTGCCTCCTCACCGGCATCGAACTTCTCCCCGGCAACATCATGGGCGGCTCGGGCGTGCCCGCCGGTTGGGCCAGCGGCATCTCCATCGATCAGGAGCTGAAAAACTTTTTCCAAAGCCAGGCCCTCACCCGCACGCGTTTCGGCTCGCTCGAATTTGGCGTCGGCGTTCAAGACCGCGCCGATCCGTGGACGCGCATGTCCTACGCCGGCTCCGGCCAACCCGTCGCGCCCATCTCCGATCCGTATCAGATGCATGAGAAACTCTACGGTCAGATGAAAGACCGCGAGAGTCTCCGCAGCGTCCTCGATCCGCTGAAATCCGAATTCGCCAAAGTCCGCACCCTCATCAGCGCCGAAGATCGCCGCATGCTCGAAGAGCACGAGACCCTCGTTCGCCAGCTTGAGCGCGAGATCTCCGACACCGCGAGCCACACCCTTCGCGTCACGCCGCCCGATTTCGAACGCGGCGTCGCCGACCAAAACGACAACGTCCCGCGCCTCTCGCGCATGCAGATCGACCTGCTCGTAAATTCCTTCGCCAACGACATGGCCCGCGTCGCCACGCTTCAATACACCAAGTCCGTCGGCAGCGCCCGCATGAACTGGCTCGATATCACCGACGGCCACCACGGCCTCTCGCACGAGCCCGACACCGACGAGTCCGCGCAGAAAAAACTCATCAAGATCAATACCTGGTTCGCCGGCGAAGTCCGCTACCTCGCCGACAAACTCGCCGCGACCCCCGAGCCCGGCGGCGACGGCTCGATGCTCGACCACACGATGATCGTCTGGACCAACGAGCTCGGCAAAGGCAACAGCCACACCCTCGACAACATCCCCTTCGTCCTCCTCGGCGGCGGCTTCGGTTTCGACATGGGCCGCGCCCTGAAATTCGACAAAGTCCCGCACAACCGCCTCCACCTCGCCCTCGCCCACGCCGTCGGTCACCGCCTGGAAACCTTCGGCAAACGCGACCTCTGCACCGCCGGCCCCCTCGCCCTCGGCTGAGCCTCGCCTCCAACCCGTAGCCGCGCCGGTTACGGCGCGGTCCGCCCCCCCTATGCGCACCACACCCCGCCGCTCCACTCTCGCCCCGGCCGCCGCGCCCACCCGCCGCGCCTTCCTGAAAAAATCCTTCGCCGCCACCGGCGCCGCGCTCTTCCCGCTGATCGTCCCCGCGCACGTCCTCGGCCGCGGCGGCGGCGTCGCTCCGAGCAACCGCATCACCCTCGGCGGCATCGGCATCGGCCCGCGCGGCAACCAGGTCCTCGCGTCGATGATTGCCGAAAAAGACGTGCACTACTTAGCTACGTGCGACGTGCAGGCCCGCCTGCGCGACTCCGTGAAGGCCATGGCCGACACCCACTACGGCAACACCGACTGCACCGCCTACCGCGATTTCCGCGAGCTCCTCGCCCGCACCGATATCGACGCCGTCCTCATCGCCACCGGCGACCGCTGGCATGCCCTCGCCTCCATTCTCGCCGCCAAAGCCGGCAAAGACGTCTACTCCGAAAAACCCTGCGGCCTCACCATCGGCCAGTGTCAGTCGCTCGCCGACACCATGCGCCGCACCGGCCGCGTTTTCCAAGCCGGCACCCAGCGCCGCAACGTCCCCAACTTCCAGTTCGCCGCGCACCTCGCCCGCTCCGGCAAACTCGGTCGCATCCACACCGTCCACGCCTCCATTTACAAACTGGAGTGCAACACCTCGTGGCTCCCCGCCGAACCCGAGCCGCCGCGCGACGTCATCGACTGGGATCTCTGGCTCGGCCCGTCTCCGTGGCGGCCCTACAACAAGTCCTACGTTGTCGACCGCCGCTGGCGCGGTTACTACGACTTCGATTCCGGCGCCAAGCTCCTCGACTGGGGCGCGCACACTGTCGACATCTGCCAAATGGCCCTCAACGCCGACGACACCGTGCCCGTTTCCTACGAGCCCGACGGCGGCACGATCCACGCCCGCTACGCCAACGGCGTGAAACTCGTCATGCGTCCCGACGGCTGGATCGGCCAGCCCGCCGCCGCGCCCAACGCCGCCAATTTCGCCGTCGGCTCCACCGGCACCTGCCCCGTCCGTTTCGAAGGCGATGGCGGCTGGGTCGAGACCGGCGACAACGGCTCCATCGAACTCCACCCTGCCTCGCTCCGCAGCGAGTGGCGCGCCTTCACGATGCGCGGCACCGACCCCGCCGGCCACACGCGCGACTTCTTCGATTGCGTGAAATCCCGCGCCCTCCCCGCCGCGAATTACAACGTCATGCGCCACTCGCACATCGCCTGCCACGCCGCCGCGATCGCTTGGCAACTCGGCCGCAAACTCACCTTCGACCCCGTCACCGAATCCTTCACCGGCGACGACGAAGCCAACCGCATGCGCACCCGCGCCCTCCGCGAACCCTGGCACATCTAAGCGTAGCGCAGAGTCTCCGATCCGCCGCCCCCCTGGGCGCGCCGAGCTCCAGCTCGGCCCCCTGTCATTGCGAGCCCCGCGACAAAGCGCCCCATCACCCCGCCCCCATCTCCTCCCCCTTCCCGTAGCAGCGAACGCCCGCCGGCCGTTCCTCACCCTCTTCCGTCCCTCCATTTTTTTGCGCCTCCTGCACCTCTTTGCGGCCAACCAAATCACCCGCCCCCATGAGCCTCCGTCTCCCCCTCTCTCCGTCTCTCTGTCTCTCCCTCTTCCTACTCCTCTCCGCCCTCGCGCACGCCGCCACCCCCGACCCCACCACGCAACGCCCCCTCCTCACCACCGCCACCTCCGCCGCCGCCCCGCTCGCCGACCGCGCCCGCGCCCTCCAGCAGCTCGCCCTCGTCGCCACACCCGACGCCATCCCGTCGCTCACGCCGCTCCTCGCCGACGAAAAACTCGGCCATTACGCCCGCGATGTCCTCGAGCAACTCCCGCACGCCGACGCCACTGCCGCCCTCCGCGCTGCGCTCCCTCGTCTCACCGGATCCGCGCAGATCGGCGTGATCAACTCTCTCGGCGTCCGGCGCGACCCGCTCGCCGTCGAGCCACTCAACGTCCTCACGATCTCCGACAACTCGCCCACCACCGGGCCCGCGCTCCTCGCCCTCGGCCGTATCGGCACTTCCGATGCAATCCGCTACCTCGAGCGCGCCCTCACGCGCAGCACCCCCACCGTCCGCGCCGCCGCCGCCGAAGCCCTGATCCTCGCCGCCGACCGCCTCGTCGCCACTCAACAATCGCCCGCCGCCCTCCCGCTCCTCACCACCGTTCGCCGCGCCGACGTCCCGGCCCCGCTCCGCCTCAGCGCCACACGCGGCTCCCTCCTCGCCGACGAAGCCGGCAGCCCCGGCCTCCTCCTCGAACTCCTCCGCTCCGCCGACCTCGACTCACGCGACCTCGGCCTCCGCACGCTCCGCGAACTGCGCAGCCCGCAACTCCTCCCCGTCCTCCTCGCCGAGCTCGACCGTTTCCCGCCGCCGTTCCGCGCGCTCCTGCTCACCGCCCTCGTCGATCGTTACGGCCCCGCCGTGCAATCCGCCGTCGAAGCCCGCGCACAGAATTCTCCCGACGAAGTCCGCCTCGCCGCCATCGTCGCCCTCGGCCGTATCGGCCGCGCCACGTCGCTCCCGCTCCTCTTCCAAGCCCTCCGCCCGCCCGCGCCGCCCGCCCTCGTCGACGCCGCCCTCGCCAGCCTCGCGCGTCTCACCGTGCCCGAGACCGACGCCGCGATTCTCAAAATCCAATCGACCATGGAGACGCCCCTCCGCGTCCGCCTCCTCGCCCTCCTCGGCGAACGCAAAGCCACCGCCACCCTCCCCGATCTTCTCCGCCTCGCCCGCGATACCGATCTCGAAATCGCCCGCGCCGCCCTCCGCGCCCTCGGCCTCGTCGCCGCCCCCGCCGATCTTCCCGCCCTCATCGCCCTCGCCGCCGCCACCACCGACGACTCCGCGAAAACCCTCGCCGACCGCGCCATCGTCACCACCTCGCTCAAAATCCTCGAGCCCGCCCGCCGCGCCGATGCCGCCCTCGCCGCTTTCCTCGCCGCCACCGATCCCGCCACCCGCACCGCGCTCCTCCGCCCGCTCGGCGCCATCGTCCGTTCCATGGGCAGCCAGCACGAAGTCTTCTTCGCCGTCCGCACCGCCCTCACCGATCCCGCCGAGGCCGTCCGCGCCGCCGCCCTCCAAACCCTCGCCGACTGGCCCGACGCCACGCCCACCAGCGCCCTCCTCGAATTCGCCGCGCGCCCCGCCACCCCGGAGGCCGCTCGCGAGACCGCCCTCCGCGGCGCCACCCGCATGGCCGCCACCGTCGCCGCCGGCCGCGAACGCTCGCCGCTCAACGTCGCCGCCGCCTTCACCGCCGCCGCCCGCCTCACCCGCACGAAAGCCGAAAAACTCCTCCTCGTCGCCAGCCTCGGCCAATGGAAAAACCCCGCCGCCACCGCGCTCCTCACGCCCTATCTCGCCGATCCCGACGTCCGCGAAGAAGCCGCCCTCGCCGCGAAACAAATCGCCGCTCGCGCCGCCCCCACCAAGAAAGGCGGCGCCGCCTCGCCCGCCTCTCCCGCCACGCCCGCCCTCTTCAACGGCACCGATCTCACCAACTGGGACGGCGACCCCGCCGTCTGGCGCGTGCGCGACGGCGCGATCGTCGGTGGCTCCCTCGACGGCAACCCCCGCAACGAATTCCTCGCGACGAAACAGCCCTACAAGAACTTCGTCCTCCGTCTCGAGTATCGCCTCGTCGGCACCAAAGGCTTCGTCAACGGCGGCGTGCAATTCCGCAGCGTCCGCATCGCTCAACCACCGAACGAAATGAGCGGCTACCAAGCCGACATCGGCGCCGGCCACACCGGTTGCCTCTACGACGAATCCCGCCGCAAAAAATTCCTCGCCCGCGCCACCGACGAACAAATCAAACGCCTCGAAAAACCCGGCGAGTGGAACCGCTACGAAATCCGCTGCGAAGGCCCGAAGACCACGATCACCCTCAACGGCGAGCAAACCGTCACCTACACCGAGCCCGACGCCACCGTCGCCCCCACCGGCCTCATCGCCCTCCAAATCCACGGCAACTGCTCCGCCGAAATCTCCTTCCGAAACCTCACCCTCGAGACATTACCGTAGTAGCTAGGCATTAGGCTTCACTATTGGGGCCGGCAACGAGGTCTCGGATTGAGAATTGCCCTAGTCCATTCAGAGACCGGCAAAGGACTTGAAGCTAAAATCTCCCCGGGTAACGTCGGTTCATGAGCAAAGCCGAGATACTGTCTGAACTGCCGCGCCTGTCGCTGCAGGATCGCGCCGAAATCCTCGAGCAGCTCTGGCGCTTGGAGGAATCCGCCGGTCCGACTGAAGCAGAGAAGGCGATACTCAACGAGGGCCAAGCGGCCTACGACGCGAATCCGACGGCCGGCGCTCCTTGGTCGGAAGTAGAAGCACGGCTGCGTATGCGCCTATGAGTTGGCGACTCCACCTGCGACCGGAGGCCGAGCAAGACTTGGCTGAAGTGAGCGAGTGGTATGAGGCAAAAACGCGCCGGACTCGGCCACGAGTTTCTCGATTCGGTCGCGCTGTCGCTGCGCAACTTGGCCCTCACCCCGGAGCTGCAACCACTTTACTACCGAAGTTTCCGGCGTATCTTGATCGCACGGTTTCCCTACAAAATATTCTATCAAGTGATCGGTGACCGCATCGTCATCTTTCGCGTCATGCACGCCAAACAGGAACACCGTCGCGGCCTGACCTAGGCTCGTTGCATCATGCTCCTCATACCTTCCCCATGCCCACCCCCACCCTCCCCACCCGCCGCGCCTTCCTCGGCACCGCCGCCACCCTCGCCGCCGCCACGCTGCTGCCCCGCCAGGCGTTCGCCGCCGCCGCCAAGCCCAACTCCGTCTTCAACGGCGTGCGCATCGGCGCCATCACTTACAGTTACCGCAGCATGTTCACCTCCGCGCAGGAAACGCTCGGCGGCATTCTCCAATGCGGCCTCAGTGAAATTGAACTCATGGGCGGCCCCATCCAGCAGTTCGCCGGCATGGCCGTCCTCCCGCCCGGAGCGAAAAAGAAAGCCGCGCCCGTGCCCCCGGCCGCGCGCCCCACCGAAGCCCAGCGCGCCGCCCAACTCGCGAAGTGCCGCGAGCTCCGCAAACTTTACAACGACGCCGGCGTCACCATCCACCTCCACAAAATTCCCTTCGGCCCCACCGACGAGGAAATCGATTTCAACTTCGAGGTCGCCAAGGCCCTCGGTTGCGTCGGCATCACCACCGAGCGCTCCGACGCCATGGCCCAGAAACTCGCGCCCTTCGCCACCAAACACAAAGTGTGGGTCGCCTTTCACAACCACACCGCCAACCTCCCGGCCATGGGTGCCCGCGACCCGATCCTCGAGCTGAGCCCCTACATCGGCTTCAACCTCGACATCGGCCACTACGTCGCCGGCAGCAAAGGACTCTCGCCAATCCCCGTCCTCGAAAAATACCACGACCGCATTCTCAGCCTGCACCTCAAAGACCGCACCGCCGACGGCGGCAATGTCCCGTGGGGCCAAGGCCAGACCCCCATCAAAGAGGTGCTCCAGCTCATGCGCAAAGAGCGCTGGAAATTTCCCGCCGACATCGAGCTCGAATACAAAATCCCCGAGGGCTCGACCGCCGTCGCCGAGGTCACGAAGTGCGTCCAGTTCTGCCGCGCCGCCCTCGCCTGACCGATTAATCTGGGCCGATCACCTTCGGCCCAACTCCCTCGTCCGCCCGTCAGTCGAGGTAGATCAGCTCATTCATATTGAGCAGTGCGCGGCAAAACGCCGCCAGCCCGTGCGTCGCGATCAATCGCTCGGCCGCCGCCCGTTCTTCGGTCGTCGGCTTCCGCTGAAACGCGACTGCATACGCTTCGTCCACCTGCTGCCCGCTCGCCGTTCGCCCGCCGCTCCCCAACCTCACCGCCAACGCCTGCGCCATATCCGTCGTGAAACTGTGATTGAGCAGCGTCAGCGCCTGTAACGGCGTCGTGGTGTTGGCCCGCCGCGGCGCCGCGAAAGCGATATCCGGCAAATCAAAATCGTTGAGCACATCGACCACGCTCGCCCGCGCGTTTTGGTGATAGACGCTCCGGCGATACGTCTCCGGTCCGTGCCGCTCCAACGGGAAATACGTACTGACGTTGTTCTGCGTAAATTTGTAGAGCCGGAATCCCGGTCCGCCCATCTTCCGGTCCAGTTTGTCGGCCACGTGCAGCATCGTGTCGCGCAGCTCTTCCGCGCCCAATCGCCGCGGCGGAAAACGCCACAGCAACCGCGCCTCCTGGTCGACGCGCGCCGCCTCCGTGCGATATGCACCCGATTGCCGGTAAGTGCGCGAGAGGAGAATTTCGCGGTGCAGCGGTTTCAGCCGCCACCCCGCGGCGACGAGCCGGCGCGAGAGATAGTCGAGCAACTCCGGATGCGTCGGCCGGCCGCCGAGAAACCCAAAATCGCTCGGCGTATCCACGATGCCCGTGCCGAAGTGATGCTGCCACACCCGGTTCGCCAACACCCGCGGCGTGAGCGGATGATCGTCGCGCACGATCCACTCGCCGAGCGCGCGACGCCGCTCGCCTTCGGGTGCATCGCCTGCGAGCGCGAACGACGGCACCACCCGGTCCGCCAAGGCCGGACTCGCCGGCACCACCTCGTCGCCTGGCTTCATCGGATCGCCGCCTTTGTGCACAAACGTCTTCTCCGTCGGCTGCGCATACTTGCCCGCCCAGACTTCCCGCAGCGGCGGCACCGCGGCCACGGCGCGGTCCACCTTGGCGATTTCCGCCGACACCGCCGCGAGTTGTTTCGCCTCTTCCGGCATAGTCACTTCCCGCCGCATCCGCTCAATGCCGTGGGCCGCACTCCACGCCTCGCGCCCTGCGCTCGACGCCACCGTCCGCCACGTTTCTCCGTCGGCCGATACTTGAATCTCATAGTCCGTCGGCGTCGCGCCCTGCGCCTTGTCCTCGATCATCTTGTCCTTCGCATTACTGAAGGAAACGCGGTCGATCGTCTCGGTCTTTGCAAACGTGACCGTCAGCACCGCCGGGTTGCCGATAAACCACTGCTCGCCAATTCGTCCGTCGATCGCGAGATGCGCCCCATACGCCTCCGGAAAATCCTCCGCCACCGCCGACTTCGCGCCCTCGGCCCGCGCTCCGTTGCTCGCCAGCGCGACATTGCGTGCGCCCTCCCCGGCGCTCCACGCCTCGAACTCCACGATCCGCGAACCCGTCGCCGACTTCGGATTCGCCGTGCTCGCACGCATGATAAATTTCACCGCCCGCGCCGCGACCGGCTCAAATCGTTCCTCCGTCAACTCGGGGTTCGCCTTCGGTCGCGTCGCGACGACCTTTCCCGCCGCTTCTTCCGCCCGCCGCGCAATCTCCCGCTCGAGCCCGTCGCGCTGCGCGATCCATTTTGCCCTCTGCGCGTTCAACGGCCCCGTCGCAGCCTTGAACGCTGCACGCTCCTCCGCCGATGCGATCACGCGCCTTCCGTGCGTCACGCCCTCAAATGCCGCGCGCAGCCGGTAATAATCCTCCGTCACAATCGGATCGAATTTGTGGTGGTGGCAGCGCGCACAATTGATCGTCACTCCCAAAAACGCCCCGCTCGTCGCCGTAATCAAATCGTCGAGTGTCGCCGCGCGAATATTCTTTTTCGCGACCACGTCCTGGTTCGCAACGTCGTCATACGGCCCCGCGACGAGAAACGCGCTGCCGACCTCGATATCCGGCTGGTTCTTCCCCACCACATCGCCGGCGAGATGCTCGACGATGAAACGATTGAAGGGCTTATCGTCGTTGATCGACCGGATCACGTAGTCGCGAAACGGCCAAAGATCGTTGATGAGAAAATTTCGCTCAAAGCCGTTGCTCTCGCCGAAGCGCACCACGTCGAGCCAGTGCCGCCCCCAGCGCTCTCCGTAAGCCGGCGACGCGAGCAGGCGATCGACCAGCTCCGTCACCGCCCGTTCGGGCTCCGCGCGATACGCCGCCGCAAACGCCGCGACCTCCGCCACCGTCGGCGGCAATCCCGTGACGTCATAGCTCATCCGCCGGATCAGCGTGCGCGCCTCCGCCGGTGGATTCAGCGCGAGCCCCTTCGCTCGCAATCCCGCTTCCACATAATGATCGATCGCCCCCGATCCCGCTGGCACCGCGGGGTCCTCCGCGCGCAACGGCTGGAGCGACCACCACGACTTGTCGGCGCGTTTCGCCTCAACGGGCGCCCCATCGCGCGGATCCGGCGCGCCCATCTTCACCCAAGTGACGAGGTCGGCGATGACCGCATCCGGCAACTTCGGCTGCTTTGGCGGCATCGCGAGATCGTCCTCGAGATGCTGCACCACGCGGATCAACAGACTCTCCTCCGGCTTCCCCGGCACAATCGCCGCCGTGCCCCCGTCGCCCCCGGACACCCAGCCCGCCCGCGAATCGAGCCTTAGCCCGCCCTTGATCTTTTTCGCCTGCTCGCTGTGGCACTCATAACAATGCTCCACGAGCACCGGCCGAATCTTCTGCTCAAAGAACGCCACTCCCGACGCATCGGCCGCGGCCACGCGCACAACCACCAGCGATCCCGCCGCCAAAACTCCCCAGATCGATTTTATGACCAAGCCCACCATGACGTCAGCTCAGCACTCCCTTCAACACGTGCCCGTGCACGTCGGTGAGCCGGCGATTTGAGCCGTTGTGATAATAAGTCAGCCGCTCGTGATCGATGCCGAGCAAGTGCAGCACCGTCGCGTAGAAATCGTAGACCGTCGCGACATCCTGCACGCTGCGCCGGCCAAAATCATCCGTCGCCCCATGGCTCACCCCGCCCTTCACGCCTGCGCCCATGAACCACGTCGTGAACGCGTCCGGATTATGGTCGCGCCCGGCCGTCCCTTCCTGATGCGTCGGCATCCGCCCAAATTCGCTGCACCAAATCACCAACGTGTCCGCCAACAGGCCGCGTTGCTTCATGTCTGCCAGCAACGCAGCCGTCGGCTGGTCGAAGATCGGCGCGTGGCGCTCGTAGTCCGCCTTGAGCGTTTTGTGCGCATCCCAATTCAGCAACCCGTCCACCGCGCTCGCCCGCGACGCGCAGTAGAGACTCACGTAACGCACGCCCTGTTCGAGCAGCCGCCGCGTGAGCAGACAATTCCGCGCGTAGCTCGCCTTGAGCGCGTTCGCATCGTTCGTGCCGTAGAGCGCGTGCACGTGCGCCGGCTCGCGCGACAGATCGCTCACCTCCGGCGCCGCGAGCTGCATCCGCGCCGCGAGTTCGTAGGCCGCGATCCGCGCGCGCAACTCGCTGTTACCGGGATGCGCCTCCGCGTGGCCGGCATTCGCCTGCGCGAGAAACGCCCGCGTCGACTCCTCTTCCGCCGGCGAAATCGCTCCCGGCCGCGCGAGGTTGCGCAGCGGTTGGTGCGCCGCGAGCACGACAGCCTGATGCTGCGCGGGCAAAAATCCATTACCCCAGTTCGCCTTTCCGTTCGGCGGCTCACCGCGGATGTCCTGCAGCGCGACAAACGTCGGCAGATTTTCATTGAGCGTGCCGAGACCGTGGCTGATCCACGCGCCGGCACTCGGAAATCCTTCGCGCGTGAAACACGTGTTCATCGCGATGCAACCCGGTCCATGCGTGTTAGTCCGCGAGGTCATCGAGTGCACGAAGGCCATGTCGTCCACGTGCCGCGCCATGTGCGGCAGCAGCGTCGAAATCATTTTCCCGCTGCGTCCCGCCGGCGCAAACGCCCACGGCGACCGCATGAGGTTCCCGTTCTTGCCTTGAAACGTCACCTCGGTGTCACCGCCCGGCAGCGGCGTGCCGTGAAATTTCTCCAGCAGCGGCTTGTGATCCCAGAGATCCACATGCGACGCGCCGCCGGGACAAAAAATCTGCAGCACCCGTTTCGCCTTCGCGGGAAAATGCGGCAGCCCTCCGCCTCCCACCGCTCCGCGCAGGTCCGTGCGCAAGAGCCGCGCGAGGGCAACGCCGGCTAGTCCGGTGGTCATCCGGCCGAGAAATTGTCGGCGGGCAAGTTCGAGCGGGGCTCCTGTCATGGGGTGGGCCCAGACCATGCATTGGTCGATTCAGCGCAAATATTATTCACGACGATTTCCCGTCCGAAGCCGGCCTTGCTAAAACTCCGCGTTTTCCGCCACGCTGGCGGTCCCCTCATCCCTACCCCTGATGAACCTCCTTGCCCCTGCACGTGCGCACCGCCGTGCCTTGAACCTTGTTTGCGCGCTCTTTTTTAATGCAGCGCTTTCGTTATTCGCCGCCGAATCTTCCGCCACGCCGACCGCCGCCACCGGCACGATCCAGGGCCGCGTGCTCAGTCCCGCCACTCAGGAATACATGCGCAACGTCGAGGTCGCCATCCCCGGCACCAACCTCGCGACGTTCACCGGCGAAGACGGTTTCTACGCTCTCGCCAACGTCCCCGCCGGCGCGCGCGATCTCACCGTCAACTACACCGGCTACGATTCCGCGACGGCCCGCGTGAACGTCTCGCCCGGCACCATTGCCACGCGTGATTTCGAACTCGTTGCCACCGGTTCGCGTCCCGCCGCGGCAACGTCCACCGCCACCCCCGGCACGCCCGCCGGCCCGGTCAAATTGGTGCAGTTCGTCGTCTCCACCGAGCGCGAGGGCAACGCCAAGGCCATCATGGAGCAACGCGCCGCGCTCAACGTGAAGAACGTCATCTCCGCAGACAACTTCGGCGACATCACCGGCGGCAACGTCGGCGAATTCATCAAGTATCTGCCGGGCGTTGTGATCGACTACAACCAGTCCGACGCGCGCGCCGTTCGCATCGGCGGCCTCGATCCCAAATACGTCGGCGTCAGCGTCGACGGCATGCGCATGGCCAGCGCGCAGGGCGCCGCGTTTGGCGGAGACTCCCGCCAATTCGAATTTGAGCAGTCCTCTATCAACAGCGTTGAGGCGATCGAGGTAAACAAGACGCTCACCGCCCGCATGGACGCCGACTCTCCCGCCGGTGCCATAAATTTCCGCAGCAAGAGCGCCTTCGACCGCAAGGGCCGCGAAATCACTGCGCAGTTTTCCCTCACGGCCAACGAATACCAGATGACGCTCCGTCGCGTCCCGTCGCCGACCAACGAGCTCCGCCGCGTCGTGTTTCCCGGTGGTAATTTCAGCTACTCCGACGTCTTCGGCGGCCGGCTCGGCGTCCAGCTCAACGTCGGCGGCTCCACCATGTATGGAGAGCAAGAGCAGATCACCCACGCCTACGATTTCTCCAACGTCGCCACCGGTCCGCGCATCACCGGCCTCACCTTCAAGGATGCGCCCAAGGTCATCGAGCGCGCCTCCCTTGGCGCCACCTTCGACTACAAAATCACGCCGCGCCTCATCGCCTCGCTGCGCATCACCGGCTCGCACCTCAGCGACGAGTTTTACGCGCGCAATCTCCTCTTCACGGCCAACGCCGCCCAGATCGACCCGTCGTCCACGCTCACCAAAGTCATCGCCAACGCCACGGCCAACGCGAACACGCGGCTCAACGCCTCCAGCAATCACCGCAACAAACGCAACGCCACGCTCACCTACGTCGGCAAACTCGAATACACCCGCGGCGATCTCGTCCTCACCGCCGGCGGCGGCTACTCCCGCAGCCGCACGCACTATGAGGATTTGCGCGACGGCTATTTTCAGACCGCTACCCTCAGCCTCACGCGCATGAGTTGGATGGCCGAGCGCGCCAACACCAACTCCACCGAGTGGACTATGACGCAGCTCTCCGGGCGTCCCTGGGGCGACATCGCCAACTGGGGCCGCGACGACGTCAACGCCAACAACATGGTCAGCACCGCGCGCGGCGGCCACAGCCAGGTATTCTCCGGCAACCTCGACGCGAAGAAGACCTTCAATATCGCCGGCCTCCCCGTCCAGGTGCTGACCGGCGTGAAATCCCGCCTCACCACCTTCGACATCACCTGGGGCGGCACGCAAAGTTGGACCTTCGTCGGCCCCCGCGGTATCCAGACCGACCCGACGACACTCGTCATCGACGAATCTCGCCACCCCTACGACCCCAAGCGCGGTGGCAACGTCACCCAGCAAAATTTCCCGTGGCCCGACACCATCGCCATGGCCTCGCTGTTCCGCTCCAATCCCGAGCAATTCGTCCCCAACACCGTGGCGAACTTCACCAACGCGTTCACCACACCGCGCTCCGTGAAGGAGCAGATCGACGCCGGTTACGCCGAGGCCAACACCCGCTGGAACCAGCTCCGCTTCAATCTCGGCGCTCGCTACGAGCGCACGCGCACCGTCGGCCGCACCTACGATATCTTGCCCGCCGCCATCGTCCGCGCCGCCGGTTTCACCGCCGGCACCATTCCCTATACCATCTATCAGTATCGCAACGGAGTGCGCCCTTCGACCTACGGCAGCTACGACAACCTTTTCTTCAGCGGCGGCGCCAAATACTCCTTCACGCGCAATCTCGTGCTGCAGGTCGCCGCCAGCCAGTCCATCGGCCGCCCCAACTACGACAGCCTCGCCGGCGTCATCGCTGTCAACGACACGACCCAGCGCGTGACGCTCCCCAACCCCAATCTTAAGCCCGAGACCTCCGACAAATTTTTCGTGAGCGCACAGTATTACATCGAGCCCGCCGGCACCCTCACCGTTTCCGCCTACAAGCTCGTCGTGGAAAACATGGGCACCATCAATTCACCCGTCACCGCCGAGGAAGCCGGCTACGCCGACGACACGGAATACACCGGCTACTCCTTCTTCCGCGCCGCCAACGCCACCGACACCCGCCGCATCAAGGGCATCGACGCCGAATACAGCCAGCAGCTCACGTTTCTCCCCGGCTTCTGGCGTGGCTTCAGCGTCTTCGGCTCCATCTCGCACACCGTCCCCGATGTGCAGATCATCGATATTGTTTCGAAGTCCGCCAACGGCGGGCTGCGCTTCGGCAATCACCGTTTCAACTCCCAACTCCGCTTCACATGGACCGCCGCGCGCCTCACTTCGATCACTGCCGCCCGCACCCAGTGGGAACGCGAGCGCCTGATGTTCGACTTCAGCGGCGGCGTGAAACTCAACCGCACCTACGAACTCACCTTCAGTTGCCGCAACGTCTTCAATCAGGCGCTCGAGTCCTACTTCAACGTCCCCGGCACCATCGCCTACAAAGACAACTTCGGCGCCGTCTGGACCGCCGGCATCCGCGGCCGGTTCTGAGGGATTCCCGTGGTAGGGCCGGCGCTTGCCGCCGTGCCGTCGCGCGGCGAATCTGACAACCGCCGCGGCCTGCCGACGAGCAGCAGCCCTGCAAAACTCCAAATCTCTCCCCATGAAACTCCGCCTCCTCCGCTCCTTCCTAGTTTTCCCCGTCTCCCTCTCTCTCCTTCTCCCCCTCTTCGCCGCTGCCGCGACCGCCGCCCAGCCCAACATCCTCTGGATCTCCAGCGAGGATCACGGCCCGCAGATGGGCTGTTACGGTGACACCTACGCGACCACGCCGAACATCGACAAATTTGCGACGCGCGCCCTGCGCTATACCCACGCGTGGGCCGTCGCGCCCGTCTGCGCACCCACTCGCACCACGATCATCTCCGGTCTGCACGGCCCGTCTTCCGGCGGTGACCACATGCGCAGCATGGTCGCCTACCCCGCCGGCCAAAAAATGTTCCCGCAGCTCCTCCGCGAGGCCGGCTACTACACCACCAATCACACCAAAGAGGACTACAACCTGAAGCACCCCGGCCAAACGTGGGACGCCTCCTCCGCCCAAGCCCACTGGCGCAACCGCCCCGCCGGCAAACCGTTCTTCGCCGTCTTCAACTCCACCAAGAGCCACGAGAGCCAGATCATCAAACTCGGCGCCGAGGGAAAACCCGTTCACGACCCCGCCAAGGTCCGCGTGCCTGCCTACCACCCCGACACCCCGGAAGTCCGCCGCGACTGGGCGCTCTACTACGACAGTGTCACCGCCGCCGATGCCGACGCCGGCGCCGTCCTCGCGCAACTCGCGGCCGACGGCCTTGCCGACGACACGATCATTTTCTACTGGGCCGACCACGGCTCCGGCATGCCGCGCAGCAAACGCTGGCCTTCCGACTCCGGCCTTCACGTGCCACTCCTCGTCCACATCCCGGAAAAATTCAAAGACCTCCGCCCCGCCGACTACGTCGCCGGCAGCACCACCGATCGCCCCGTCAGCTTCGTCGATTTCGCCCCGACCATGTGCAGCCTCGCCGGCATCAAGCCGCCCGAGTGGCTGCAGGGCTACGCCTTCCTCGGCAAGTTCATCGCCCCCGCCCAACCCTACGTCTACGGCTTCCGCGGCCGCATGGATGAGCGCTACGATCTCGTGCGCAGCGTGACCGACGGCCGCTACGTTTACCTCCGCAACTACCTCCCGCACCTCTCGCAAGGCCAGCACGTCGACACTCAGTTCAAGACTCCCACCACCGCCGTCTGGAAGAAACTCTACGACGAGGGCAAACTCACCGCCGGCCAACGCATCTTCTGGCAGACGCCGAAAGCCCCCGAGGAACTCTACGATCTCCAAAACGACCGCGACGAAGTGAACAACCTTGCCGCTTCGCCCGCGCACCAAGCCATCCTCGCCAAACTCCGCGCCGCCCAACAGGCGCACTCGCGCCGCATCCGCGACCTCGGCTTCATCCCTGAGGGCGAACGTCTCGCCCGCGCTGGCACGCAGTCCCCCTACGACTTCGGCCACGACGACACGAAGTATCCCTTCGAACGCGTCTTCGCCGCCGCCGAACTCGCCTCCTCCATGAAACCCGACGCCGTGCCCGCGTTGAAAAAGCTCCTCACAGACCCCGACAGCGCCGTCCGTTACTGGGGTGCGATCGGCCTCTATATGCGCGGTCCCTCCGTCGTGAACGGCGCGCACACTGAACTCGCCGCGGCCCTCAAAGATTCCTCGCCCTACGTCCGCATCGTCGCCGCCGAGGCCCTCGGCCAATTCGGCGCCGCCGCCGATCTCACCACCGCCCTCCCCGTCCTCACCTCGCTCGCCGACTGGAGCAAAAACGATGTGTTCACGTCGCTCGCCGCGTTCCACGCGCTCGAGTCCCTCGGCCTCGAAAAAATCAAGCCCGCCCGCGCCGCGATCCTCGCCTTGCCCGCCACCGGTCCCGTGCCCGATAGCCGCTACGCCCCCTACATCCCGCGCATCCTCGGCGACCTCCGCGCGAGCCTCGGTGCCGAACGTGCCGCGGCCCCCGCCGGCGAAGCCAAAAAAGGAAAACGCAAAGCCGCGAAGTGACGGCCACCTTCGCTGAGAACAAGCCTGTTCTCCTGAGCCCGAAGCAACTCCCACAGATTCAGGACATCACCAATAAAGCCACGGAGTCAGCATCTGCGGCCCCCTGAATCTGCGGGAAAAAATCTGTCTTGGAAGAGTAGCCCACCCCCCCGCATTCCTCGCATCGCCCGCCTCAACCGATGAACCCGATTCAACGCAGCACCGCGGCTCGCCTCCTACGGGTTGGCCTTATGTTCACCTGCTGGATCACCTGCGCCCGGGCCGAACCTCCGCCGAGTTCCTTCGGCGTTTGGGATCGGAGCGATACCTTCGACCCCAAACAGTATCCGTTTCTGCGGGGGCTGTCGTTCAATGCGTCGTGGTCCGAGTTGGAAAAACAACCGGGCGTCTTCGACTGGAGTCGCCTCGATCAAGCCGTCGAAAAAGCGCTCCAAAACCGAGTCTACCTCTATCTTTCACTGGGCGCCGGTCCCGAAGCGCCGGAGTGGATCTACCAAAACGGCGTGCCCAAGGTGTTTACCGACGACGAACGCCATCTGGGGAAATGGGCCTGTTACCCCTACTACCTTGCGCCCGCCTATCGGACCTACTTCACGCGACTCATCACGGAATTCGGTCGCCACATCCGCACCTACTCCGAGGAAAAGCAGCGGCGCATTGCCTTTGTTCAGATCAAGACCGGCTGCACGGACGACGAGGCCGCCTACAAGGGTGAGCCCAAGGAAAGCAAATACGCGCTGCCCAAAACGTCGGCGGCGTGGCGCGACTTCCGCCTCGATACGTTCGCCCTGTTTGTGAAGCTGTTTCAAGAGAGCCCCGGCCCGCGGATCGACCTGCTCTTCAACTCGGTCGGCGGCGACGCGTTTGGCGACGAGGGTTTTGCCGAAGAGTGGAAATGGGTCACCACCCACCTCAAGGGCGGCTTCGGCATCAAGAACGGCGCGCTCTCCCGCGGTCACCACCTCAGCGGCGAGCGCACCTTGGTCGAACAGTGGAATCCCTACCTCATCGATCCGAAAGGCCTCACGCTGTTTCGCCGGTCTGAAATGGACCAGACGTGGACGAAGCCCTGGTATCAACTCAACGTCCCCTTGAATTTCTATTGGGGCGCCGTGAACGCGCTGAACAGCGGCCAGAGCGTGTGGGACATCACCAAGCGCGCCATCGAGGAGGCGAAGTCCGGCGGCTTCGAATATTCGTTCTATTTCTTCAACAAGTATGCCGGCCAGATTCACCCGGAGACCGCCACCGCCGCATTCTGCGCCCTGCACAAAGGCCTCGATGCCGCCGACACCAAAGCCTATCCCGAGGAGAAGTTCGGCAAAGCCACCCCCAAGAACCTCGAGCGCATGCTGAAAATCTGCGCGCAGTTCGCCGCGTATGGCGCCAGCGCGGACGATCAGGAAGCCCTGACCATCGGCCAAGTCGGACAACGCCGCGAGCAGAAGGGTTTCAACGACGTCGGCTGGCAGATCTGGCCCGACAACTACACGCGGTTCCTCCACCAAATCGACGCCGACGCCACGTCGGTCCCACGGTGGCGCGTCGGCGGACCCATCACCCCGTCGTCCTCCATTTACTCGCGGTTCGCCCGCGGCTTCGAACACGCCTCGGGCAAGGACGCCCTGTATTTCCAGCTCCACGAAAAATTCTTCCCGGACCGCGCACCCAAAACCGTCACGATTCGCGTCGTCTGGTATGACGCCCAGCCCGGCTCGACCTGGAAACTCGCCTACGATGCCGGAGCCCCCGACATGAAGACCGCACTCACGGTCACCGGCACCGGCGACCGACGCTGGCACGATCAAATCGTCACGTTGCACGACGCCGTGATGCGTCGCGGCGGCACGAAGGGCAGCGACGTCGCCTTGGTGAACACCGACGACCAGGACGACATCTTCAGCCTCATCGAAGTGAACCGCGGCATTCCTGAGGCCCTGCCTGCGGCCGACACCAAGTCCGCCTCCGTTCACCCCGCCGCGCCAGCGGCCGAGACGACCAAGCGAGGAAAACGCAAGGCGGCGAAGTGACGCGGCACGGCCTCGCGTAGCGCGACGCTTCAGCCCGCGCTCCATCGGCCCGGCACGGCACCGGTCCTCGCGATCCGATCCGTGGCCGCCTGCTGTCTCGACCCGGCCATCCCCCTCGGAAATATTCACCGCCGATGCACCCCGCGCCCTCTTGCCGTTTTCTGCGCCTCATCGGTTTGCTGGCCCTGCCCGCCTTCCTTCACGCCGCCGCCCCGCCTCCCAACATTGTGATGATCGTCGCCGACGACCACGGCCTCGACGCCCTCGGCTGCTACGGCAACCCAGTGATCAAGACCCCATACCTCGACGCCCTCGCCGCCGATGGCACGCGCTTCACCCACGCCTTCTGCACGACCGCGAGCTGCAGCCCTTCGCGCTCCGTCATCCTCTCCGGCCAGCAAAATCACCGCAACGGCATGTATGGCCTCCAACATGACGACCACCACTTCCAGTCGTTCGACAGCGTGAAGGGCCTGCCCGTCTTGCTCGGCGAAGCCGGCTACCGCACCGCCCGCATCGGCAAATTCCACGTGGCCCCCGAATCGGCCTACGCGTTTCAAACCGTCCTCTCCGGCGGCGCTGCCAACGATCCCGCCACCATCGGCCGCAGTCCCGTGGCCATGGCCGAGCGCACCCGCGAGTTCATCGAGGCGAAAGACGCCCGTCCGTTTTTCCTCTACTTCGCCAGCGACGATCCGCACCGCGCCAACGCCGTGCTGCCGAGCGGCAAACCCACGTTCGACACGTATCCAGAACCCAACTCCTTCGGCAACCGCCCCGCCGGTTATCCCGGCATCGATCCGGTGCGCTACCGTCCGGCCGACGTCCGCGTGCCGGCCTATCTGCCCGACACGCCCGCCTGCCGCGCCGAACTCGCCGAATACTACCAAGCCGTCTCCCGCCTCGACCAAGGCGTCGGCCGGCTAATCGCGCTGCTCAAAGCCGCCGGCCGCTACGAGGACACGCTCATTCTTTACCTCTCCGACAACGGCGCGGCCTTTCCCGGCGCGAAAACCACGCTCTACGATCCCGGCATGCGCCTGCCCCTGATCGTCCGCATGCCCGGCCGCCAGCACCCCGGTGCCGTCCAATCCGCGATGGTCACTTGGGCCGACCTTACGCCCACGCTGCTCGATGTCGCCGGCGCGACCACCGACCGCACCCGGTTCGACGGCCGCTCCTTCCGCGCCGCGCTCGACGGTGCCGAGGTGAAAGGCTGGAACACCGTGTTCGCGTCCCACTCGTTTCACGAGATCACGATGTATTACCCGATGCGCGTGGTGCGCACGCGGCAGCACAAACTGATTCTCAACCTCGCCTACGAGCTGCCCTATCCCTTCGCCCTCGACCTGATCAAGTCGCCCACGTGGATCAGCGCGACCGCATCCGGCGGTCAACTCTACGGCCGTCGCCCCATCGAAAAATTTCTCCACCGACCGCGCCTCGAGCTCTACGACCTCGACCGCGATCCCGACGAAATCAACAACCTCGCCGATTCACCTGCGCACGCCGCGCTGCAAGCCAACCTCCTGACCCGCCTGAAAGATTTTCAAACGGCCACGAAAGACCCGTGGTTCCATTATTGGAGTTACCGTTGAACGCTGACTCGGGCGGCCCCCCCGCGCACCCGCCTTCCGGCCCACCGGCCCTCACAGCTCCTTGATCCGGATATTGCGCCAACGGATTTCCTCACCGGCGGGCTTCTTCGTGCCGTCGCCGATCTGGTGCACTTGTAGCGCGATCAATCCGCGCAAGGTCATGCTGTCTTTGAGATCGGCCGCTTTGACGCCGTTGATCCACGTCTGGATGTGGTCGCCGCGGCACTCGATGCGCGCGAGATTCCAGTCGCCTTTCTTGAAGGCCTGTTGCGCAGCCTTGTTGTCCTTCAAATCGACGAGCCAGCCGCGACGCGCTTCGTCGTAGACGCCGCCGGTGTAAGCGCGCGGTGAGGGATCGATCTCATACTGGTAGCCGAAGACGCGGTCCGCCGGAAACTTCTTCTTCGTCTTCCCGTTGATCACCGCCTCGGTCTCTTTCGTGTAATACTCGCTGCGAAACTGCACGCCGGAGTTCATCTCGGGCGCGACCTTGAATTCGAATTCGAGAACGAAATCGCCGTAGGTCTTCTTCGTGCAAAGGAAACTGTTCTGCGTGTTGATGACGGTCTTGCCGACAATCGCGCCGTCCTCGACGCGATAAAGCGCCTTCCCGCTGTGCTGCTCCCAACCGTCGAGCGTCTTGCCATCGAAAAGCTTCACCCACCCGGCCTCGGCCGCGCGGGCGTGAGCCGGAAAAATCACCGCACCGGCAAGTGCGAGAAGGGGAACGAAGCGACGGAGGAGACGGAGGGATTTTTTCATGACTGTGGGACGATGGCGGAAAACTCCTTTTGAGGAAACCCTGAAAACCGTCCCCCGATTTCAGAATATTGCCGGCGTCGAAAAACAGAAAAACGCCCCCGCGCCGTTCACTCGTCCTTCTCCTTCTGCGTCCGCACGGTCGTCGCCTTCACTTCGGTGATAAACGCCGTCAGCACCTGATCGAGCTCCTTGGTCTTCGCGGGCATTTTCGCAGAGAGGTCGTTCGCCTCGCTGAGGTCGTTCGCGAGATCGAAGAGTTCGAGTTTCCCTGTCTTCCACGTCTTCACCAATTTTAAGTTGCCCCACCGCAGCGCGGACTGCGCGTTGCGATCCACCGCCTGGTGAAAAATCAAATACGGCCGCGCCCGTTTCACTTCACCCACGCCGGCGTTGCGCAACACCGCCGTCAGGCTGCCGCCGTCCACCGTCGCGGGCAGCGCCGGCCGGTAGCCCGCGAGTTCGGCCATCGTCGGCAGAAAATCGAGTCCGGTCACCGGGACCGCGCTCACGCTGCCGGCCTTCACGCCGGGCCCGAGCACGATGAAGGGCACACGAATCCCGCCTTCATACATGTTCGATTTCGCACCCCGGAGCGGATGATTCAAACCGGGCTCTCGGCTCGGACTGTCGGGCAGGCTGCTGCGTCCGCCGTTGTCGGAGAGAAAAAAGACGTAGGTGTTTTCGAGCAGCCCGAGCGCGCGAATTTTTTCCATGAGCTGCCCGATCCCCGCGTCGAGATCGTCGGTCATCGCGGCAAACGTCGCCAGATTGTGTTTCTTGCCCGGCGTCAGCGCCTTCGTCCGCTCCATCGCGGCCGCGCTGTGCTGGATGTCGAGATGCACCGCATAATGTGAGACCTGCAAATAGAACGGCCGCCCCGCGCGCACCTGCTCTTCCAAAAAAGCACTCGCCCGCTGCGTGAGGCTGCGGACCAGCTTGGGATCCTCAAGCTCGGACGTCTTACCTGTTTTGCTGCCCACCGCGCCCGCCAAGCCGCCGCCCTCGGCGCTACCCAAGCCGTTGCCATCCGCATTTCCCGTCGGGCCATCGCTCACATCGTAGCCCTGTTCCGCCGGCGTGACCTTGTCGTAGCGATGATCCCATTTCCCGAAGTGCGCCGTGCGATAAGCCGGATCGGCCGCCTTGAGCATCCGCGGAATGTTTAGCTGCTGCCGGTAAACCGCCGGCCAGCCTTCGCGGTCTGCCTGATATTCGTGGCGTGCCGGCGTCTGCGAAACTTGCAGACTCCGCCGCGTCGGGCAGCAAAACGGCGCCGGTGAGTAGCCGTTCGAAAACACCATGCCCTGCGCCGCGAGCCGCTCGATGTTCGGCGTGCGGAAGTAGTCGCTCACCGTCTCCGGGTTACCCGGGATCATACGTAACGACGTGCCCACCCAGCTCTGATCGTCGGACAAAATGACGATGAAGTTGGGCTTCGTCGACTTCGCCGCCGCAGCCGTAGCCGCGCGCGAACCGGCCGACAGCACCAACCACATTGCCACAAAAGTGAGCACACGGATTTTCATAAGAGAGAGGAGCGGACGTTGATTCCGCGGCGTCGGTAGGTATCCGGCCACGGGAGGGGTTGAGTTCGCCGAAGGTTGTGCGGCGCCGCTCGCGCATTGCCAAACGGAATTCCCGTTTCCATCCCGGGTAATTTCGCTACGGTCCGCTCGCCCCTCCTCCACGGCCGCGCTCCGCAGCCCCTCCTATTCCCCACCTCCGCCCGCTTTCCCATGCATGTTTTCCTCCGTCGCTCCCTCCTGATTGTCGCCGCCCTCGCGAGCTTCGTCGCGCCGGCCTTCTGCGCCGCCTCTGCCGCGCCCGCTTCTGCCAAACGCCCCAACGTGCTCTTCATCGCCGTCGACGATCTCAACCACTGGGTCGGCTACCTCGGGCGCAATCCGCAAACCAAGACGCCCAACATCGACCGGCTCGCGCGCATGGGCGTCGCATTTCGCCACGCCTATTGCGCCGTCCCCGCCTGCGAGCCCGCCCGCGGCGCGCTCATGGGCGGCCAACGCCCGTGGACCACGGGGCTCTACTACAACGGCGACAAGTGGAAGACCCTTCTGCCCGAGGGCCAGGGTCTCACGATGCAGTTCATGAAAGCCGGCTACCGCGTCTCCGGTGCCGGAAAAATTTACCACAGCGACCAATATTTCCCGTCCGAGTGGACCGAATACATGGACTCCACGGGTCTCAGCGCCTCCGGCAAGGGTGTCGCGAAGGACGAGGGTTTTCACGAACCCGTGCGAGCCGATCTCAAGGACGAGGATTTCATGGATTGGCAAACGGTGAACTACTCGATCGAGCGTCTGAAAAATCCGTCCGCCGAGCCGTTCTTCATCGCCTGCGGCCTCCACAAACCGCACCTGCCGTTCACGGTGCCGCGCAAATACTACGAGCAGTTCCCCCTCGAAACCATCCAGCTTCCGCCCTACCGCAAAGACGACCTCGACGATATGCCCGCTGCCGGCAAAAAGATGGCCAAGGCCGAGCAGGACCACGCGCGTTTCATCCGCGACGGCAACTGGAAGAACGCCATCCAGTCGTATCTCGCGACCATCGCCTACACCGACATGAACATCGGCCGCCTGCTCGACGCCTTTGACCAAAGCCCGCACCGCGACAACACTATCATCGTGTTCTGGGGCGACCACGGCTGGTCGCTCGGTGAGAAAGACCACTGGCGCAAATTCGCGCTCTGGGAAGAGCCCACCCGCGCGCCGTTCATCATCGTCGCGCCCGGTGTCACCCGCGCCGGCGGCATGTCCGATCGGCCCGTCGATTTCATGAGCATCTACCCGACCCTCTGCGAACTCGCCGGCCTCCCGATTCCCGCCCACGTCGAAGGTCCGAGCATCGTCCCGCTCCTGCGCAACCCGCAGGCCGCATGGGACCGCCCCGCGATCACCACTCACGGTTTCAAGAATCACACGGTGCGCACCGAGCAGTGGCGCTACATCCGCTACGCCGACGGCGGCGAGGAGCTCTACGACGAAACCAAAGATCCGTATGAGTGGACCAACCTCGCCACCAAACCCGAGTTCGCCCGCACCAAAGCCGAACTCGCGAAATGGCTCCCTGAAAAAAATGCCCCGCACAAAGGCGCCGGCGGCCCCGGCGACGAGGACGACGCCAAGCCCGCCCGCAAAGGCAAAAAGAAGGCCACCAAATAATCCTCCCTGAAAAATCCCGCCCACCCCATGCGCCGCCCCCTCTGTCGTCTCCTTCTCCCTCTCTCTCCTTCTCCCCTTCTCCATATCTCCCGTCTCCGCCTCTCCCTCTCTCTCCTTCTCTCCGTCTTCGTTTCCTCTGTCACAGTCCGCGCCGCCACCTCCTCCGCCCCGCGCCCCCGCCCCAACATCCTCTTCGCCATCTCCGACGACCAGTCACACGCCCACACGTCGTTCGCCGGCTACAAGGCCGTGAACACGCCCGCGTTCGACCGCGTCGCGCGCGAGGGTATTTTCTTCCGCAACGCCTTCGCACCGTCGCCCGGCTGCAGCCCCACGCGCGCCGCCTTCCTCACCGGCCGCCACACCTGGCAGATCGAAAACGCCGGCACGCACGCCAGCTCCTTCCCCGCGAAATACGTCGTATTTCCCGATCTCCTCGAAAAAGCCGGCTACTTCGTCGGTCTCACCGGCAAGGGCTGGGGCCCCGGTAATTTCAAAGCCGACGGCCGCACCCGCAATCCCGCCGGCCCCTCCTTCGACCAGCGCCGCACCGAAGGCCCGACCCCCGGCATCGGCAAAAACGACTACGCCGCCAACTTCGCCGACTTCCTCGCCGCGCGCCCGAAAGACCGTCCGTTCTATTTTTGGTTCGGCGCCCAGGAGCCTCACCGCGCCTACACACCCGGCTCCGGTCTCAAAGCCGGCAAACGCCTCGCCGACGCCACTCCGCCGCCTTTCCTCCCCGACACCCCCGAGGTCCGCAGCGACCTACTCGACTACTGCCTCGAGATCGAGTGGTTCGACACCCACCTCGGCCGCATGCTGCAACAACTCGAAGCCGCCGGCGAACTCGACAACACGCTCGTCATCGTCACCAGCGACAACGGCATGTCGTTCCCCCGCGCCAAGGCCAACCTCTACGAATACGGCTTCCACGAGCCGCTCGCGATCCGTTGGGGCGCCCGCGTGCCCGGCGGCCGCATCGTCGACGACCTCGTCGGCTTCGTCGATCTCACCGCCACCATCCTCGACGCCGCCGGCGTCAACCATCCCAGCACCGCGTATCCGCTATCCGGACGCAGCCTCATGAACGTCCTGCAGTCGTCGCAACAAGGCCGCGTCGATCCCACGCGCACCGCGATCTACGCCGCCCGCGAGCGCCACTCCTCCGCGCGCTACGACAACTGGACCTATCCGCAACGCGCCCTGCGCACGCCCGAGTTTCTCTACATCCGCAATTTCCGCCCCGACCGCTGGCCCGCCGGCGACCCCGTCGTCCTCGACAGCAAAGGCAAACCTGAGCGCCCCCACAGCGGCTACAAAGACATCGATCCCGGCGCCACGGTCGACTTCCTCGTCGCCCGCGCCGACGACCCCGCGCTCGGCCGCTACCTCCAGCTCGCCGTCGCCAAACGTCCCGCCGAAGAACTCTTCGACATCGTCAAAGACCCCGGCTGCCTGACCAACCTCGCCGCCCGCCCCGAGTTCGCCGCCGTTCGCGCCCAACTCGCAAAACAACTCACCGACTACCTCCGCCAAACCGGCGACGCCCGCATCCTCAACGGCGGCGAAATCTGGGAAACCTACCCCCGCTACAGCCCGATCCGCGCATTCCCCAAACCATAGCCCGCGCAGCCCCACCCGACGCTCACCTGCGGCTTTTCCATTTTTCGTGCCGGCCGCCATGGCACTACGGCTACCGACCGCACTCAGCCGTAGCACGGGCAGTCTGCCCGTGCCTTCGACTCTATCCCCGGCCGTCCCCATCCGCTCTCACTGCAATTTCCCCGTGCCCCAACACCGGTCGCAGCGCACTTGTTTCTGCACGCTCTCCGTGCGCCCGTATTTCTGCTCGGTCACATACTGCGCATAAGTGCCCGTGCCGGCGCAGCGCATGCACCAGCGCCAACGCGGCTCGGGCTCGCGCGCCGGGGCCGCTTGCGCCTGTTGCGCCGCCTGCGCGCGCCGCTGCGCTTCCGCCTCGGCCGCTTCACGCGCCACCCGCGCCGCATCCGCCCGCCTCCGCTCCGCCGCCAGCCGCGCCTCGCGCGCCGCTGCCTCGGCCTTTTCCTGCACCGCCTTCATCTGGGCATTGCCCCGCTCCGTCACCGCCGCGACTTCATTCGCGCGCCCCGGCCGTAGCCTCGCCAACGCAGTCAGCACGTTGCGCACGTCACCGCTGTGCGCCCGAAACACCTCGACCGAATCCGCCTGCGCAAGCCCGTCGAGAAACGCCACTCCCAGTTCAAATTGCAGCGCGCCCCACGAGTGCGCGAACCGCGCCGGCACCACCGGCATCGTCGTCGGCATTCCCGGCCGCAAGCCAAACACCGGCAAAACCGCCGTCGCCACCGCCTGGGGAGCCGCCCCCCAAAAGGGCCGCGCACTCGCCACGCCGGCCGCGATCGCCTCGTGCAACGCGTCGACGACCACCGTCGCGAACTCGCGCTCAAACACCCCGTTCCCCGGCTCGCGCGCCGCCCACGCCAGCAGCGTCCACTCACTCGCCGCCAGCCCCGCGCAGCGCTCCTTCAATTCCGCCGTCGCCTTCGCCGAAGTCCCGAGCCACCCCGCGTGCGCCGCCTCGCGCGCCAACGCGTCGCCCAGCGCCTTCGCCGCCGCCCGCAGCTCCGCCTTCGACCCGCTCGCATACGCCGCCAGCAGCGCCGCATTCGTCCGCGCCGGGCCGTTCACCACCTGACGCGCCTTCGCGACCGTAAAACTGAGCTGGGCCAAAAACAAAAATTCGCGCGAGCTCCCCGGCCGCTTTTCGTCGTGCTGCACTCGCAACACATCGAGCTCGATCTCCGCCACCGCCGAGGCCGGGTCCGGCGTTTGCAAAACCCACTCCGCGAGATTCGGCCGCCCCGGCACCGCCGCGCTCGCCTGCCGCACGATCGTCCGCCCCGGCTCCGTCTCCGCCGCTCCGAGCGCAAAATACAGCAGCGCCCACCGTATCCAGTCTTCCCGGATACGCCGCGCGTTGCCGGAATCCGCAAACACCTCCGCCCGCGGCCTTGCCGCCAGCGTCGCCAACCGCGCCCGCGCCCCCGCCGCGTCCCCCGCCCACAGCGCGTGCTGCGCCGCCATCACCAGATCGTGCGCCGCCGGCCTCGCCACGCCCACCAACGCCTGATCGAGCTCGCGCCCTTTCGCCGCCAAATCCGCCGCCGTCGCCGCGTCGTCTTTCCAACGCGCGACCAGCGCCAGTTTCGCCAGCACCTGCGCCGCCCGCCGGATCGCCACCGCATCGTTGGGAAACACCGCGACAAATGCTTCGAGCCAACCGTCCGCGCGTCGCGCCAGCTCCACGGGTGGCATCGTCTCCGCGAGCGCCCACGCGTTCGTTTGCAGCGCATCGAGCGCCACGCAGAGCACCGGTGCCGCCAACGGCCCGCCGCGCTTCGCCTCTCGCCCGAGCCCGTCAAACTCTCCGAGCGCCGCCGCCTTTTCCTCCGCCCCGCCACCCGTGAGTTGCGCCGCAAGCCGCAGCAACCGCCGCGCCCGCAACGCCTCCGCCGCCCACGGCTTCGCCTCGTCCAGCGTCGCGTCGAATTCCGCACTGAGTTCCCGCAGCTCATCCACGCGCGTCACGCCGTAGAGCTTCATCGCGACCAATATTTCCTCTTCCGCCGCCGTGCGCGCCGTTTTCGCCTTCAGCTCCCGCACCCGTTCCGCCGCCCGCGCCCGTTGCTGCTGCGGCGCCAACGCCCGCAACGCCACCAAGCTCTCCGATCCCGCCGACCTCGCCGCCACGCTAATCCGCAGATCGCCCAGCTCCACCGTCTTCGCCGGCGCCACCGTCTGCGCACTCCCCGTCGCCACCGCTCCCGTCAGTCCCAACAGCAGCCCCAGCACGCGAAAAATCCGGACAGTTTTCATGCCCGCAAAAAGAGCCTTTCCCTTCCCGCCAAAGCCACCCGAAAACCGCCTCTCCCCGCCCCCATCCGTGCATCTGCGTAGGCGCTCGCCTCCACCAGCCCGATCGCCGGCGCAAATCCGTGCCAAATTCACCGTCAGTGCTCCGCCGAAATAGTCTTCCGAAATCTGACGCTTGCAGCGCTTCCCTAGCAAAGGGCTTGAAGCCACCGTCACCCCTCGCAACGTGACCCCATGAGCAAAGCCGAGATTCTCTCTGAACTGCCGCTCCTCTCGCTACAGGATCGCGCCGAGATCCTCGAGCATCTCTGGCGCTTGGAGGAATCCGCCGGGCCAACCGACGAAGAAAAAGCGACGCTCAACGAAGCGCAGGCAGCCTACGACGCGAACCCCTCGGCCGGCGCCCCTTGGTCGGAAGTCGAAGCACGGCTGCGTCGGCGCCTATGAAGTGGCTGCTCCACCTGCGACCGGAGGCCGAGCAGGATTTGGCCGAAGCGAGCGAGTGGTATGAGGAAAGACGCTCCGGACTCGGCCACGAGTTTCTCGATTCGGTGGCGCTCGCGCTGCGCTCCTTGGCACACACTCCGGAACTGCGCCCCTTCTACTTTCGAAGTTTCCGCCGCGTCTTGATCGCGCGTTTTCCCTACAAAATATTCTATCAGGTGATCGGGGACCGCATCGTCATTTTTCGCGTCATGCACGCCAAACAGGAACACCATCGAGGTTTGCCCTAACTCGGCCCGAAGCAGGGAGGCGTCATCAGCATTCCGTCTCCCCCTGGCCACCCTTCCACCCGTTCCCTCCGCTCAGCGCTTTACCATGTTGCTCGCCGCCCACCCCACGCCACCCACCCCGAAATAGCATTCGCCCCGCGCCCCCAATCCCCGCACGCTCCCCACCATGAAGACCGCGCCCTTGGGTTGTGATCGCCGCCACTTCATCCGGTCCGGCGCGAGTGCGCTGCTGGCCGCCGCCCTGCGCCCCGCCGCGCGCGCCGAAAACGCCGCGCCGCCGCCGCGCAACACCAAGGTCTCCATCGTCACCTGCCGCGACTACGCTCCGGCTGGCGTGCGCGCCGCGTTCGACCGTAGCTTCGACCAGCTCGGCGGTCTCGGCCCGCTCCTCAAAGACAAAACCGTCACGGTGAAAATCAACCTCACCGGCTCCAACTTCAAAGCCGTCCTCGACCGTCCCGTCGGCGAGACCTACATGACGCATCCGGTCACCGTCATGGCCATGACCGCCGCGTTTTTCGGTGCCGGCGCCCGCCGCGTCCGCCTCGTCGAATCCACCAATCTCCGCCAGCCCCTCGCCGCGACGCTCGTCGCCGCCGGCTTCGATCTCCCCGCCCTCCGCGCCCTCGGCCGCGTCGAGTTCGAAGACACCCGCAATCTCGGCGAGGCTCGCGCCTACGCCCACCTCAAAGTCCCCACCGGCGGACACCTCTTCGAACACTTCGAGTTGAACCACGCCTACGTCGACAACGACGTCTTCGTCTCGCTCTGCAAACTCAAGACTCACGCGACCACCGGCATCACGCTCACGATGAAAAACCTCTTCGGCATCACGCCCAACGCCCTCTACGGCGACGAGGCCCCGTCCGAAGACGGCGTGAAAGGCCGCGGTCGCATGCACGATCTCAAAGGCTGGGATACCCGCGAAAATCCCGCCGTCTTCGATCCGCCCGGCTCCAAGCCTGAATTCTTCGACTCCCGCGACAGCGGCTACCGCATTCCGCGCATCCTCTCCGATCTCAACGAGGCCCGCCCCATCCACCTCGGCATCATCGATGGCATCTCCACGCTCAACTTCGCCGAGGGCCCGTGGGTCCGCGGGCAAACCCAGCGTATCGCCCGCCCCGGCGTGATCATCTGCGGCCTGAATCCCGTCGCCACCGATGCCGTGGGCACCGCCGTGATGGGCTTCCCGAATATCCGCGCGCCCCGGGGCGTCGCACCCTTCAAGCCCGGCGACAATCACATCGTCCTCGCCGAACGCGCCGGCCTCGGCCCCTGTGATCTCTCCCGCATCGACGTCGTCGGCCAACCCATCGACAAAGTCCGCAGCAAAGAACTCCTCCCCACCTGACCCCGCGCCCTGCCCCCCACTTCACTTCTCGCCCATGCCCTCCCCCCGCCTTCTCCGTCTCCCCCTCTCCCTCTCTCGCCTTCTCTCCCTCTCCCTCTCTCGCCTTCTCTCCGTCTTCATCCCTCTCCTTCTCTCCTTCTTCCTCGCCGCCTCCACGGCCTCCGCTGCCGCGCCCCGCACACAGCCCAACGTCCTCTTCATCCTCTGCGACGACCTGCGCCCCGACGCCCTCGGCGCCTACGGCTCCGCCCACGTCAAGACCCCGCACATCGACGCCCTCGCGCAGAGCGGCGTGAAATTCGCCAACACGTTTTGCACCACCTCGCTCTGCTCTCCCAGCCGCGCCAGCATCCTCACCGGCCTCTACGCCCATCGCCACGGCGTCCGCGATAACTTCACCGAGCTCCCCCCCGCGCTCCCGCACTGGCCCGGCCGCCTCAAGGCGAGCGGCTACGCCACCGCCTACGTCGGCAAATGGCACATGGGCGAAAACAACGACGCCCCCCGCCCCGGCTTCGACTGGTTCGTCACGCACAAGGGCCAGGGCAAATACTTCGACACCGAATGGCGCGTGAATGGCACGCGCACCGAAACCCCCAAGGGCTACTACACGCACGTCGTCACCGACTACGCGCTCGACTGGCTGAAGTCCCGCGCCGCCACCGCCCCGGGAAAACCGTGGGCGCTCTGCATCGGCCAAAAAGCCCCGCACTCGTTCTATTTTCCCGAGGAGAAATACACCCACGCCTTTGACCACGTGCGCGTCCCGTATCCCGCCAGCGCCTTCGCCCTCGACGCCAAACCCGACTGGATCCGCCAGCGCCTCACCACGTGGCACGGCATCTACGGTCCGCTGTTCGAATGGCGTAAAACCTTTCCCGATACGCGTCCCGAGGCCGTCGCCGACTTCGAGAAAATGGTCCGCGCCTACTGGGGCACCGTGCTCAGCGTCGACGACAGCGTCGGCCGCCTCGTCGCCCACCTGAAAGCCACCGGCCAATACGACAACACCCTCATCGTCTTCATGGGCGACAACGGCCTCCTCGAAGGCGAGCACGGCATGGTCGACAAACGCACCATGCACGAGCCCAGCATCCGCATCCCGCTCATCGCCCGCGGCCCCGGCCTCCCCGCCGGCCTCACCGTCACCGGCCAGGTCCTCGCCATGGACCTCGCCCCGAGCCTCCTCGATCTCTGCGGCGCCCCCCCGCTCGCCAACATCCAAGGCCGCTCCTGGAAAACCCTCGCGCAAAAAGGCACCGACCCCACCTGGCGCACCGCTTGGTTCTACGAATACAACTACGAGAAACAATTTCCCTACACGCCCAACATCCGCGGCGTCCGCACCGACGCGTGGAAATTCATGCGCTATCCCCACGGCGACGGCTCGCCCGACAAGCACCTCGCCGAGCTCTACGATCTGCGCACCGATCCACTCGAACTCCGCAACCTCGCCGCCGATCCCCGCCACGCCGCCACCCGCCGCGACCTCGAGCAACAACTCGCCCAACTCCTCTCCGCCGCCGGCCTCACGCCCGACCGCGACACCATGCCCCTCGACCAAGGCGTCAAAGCCGAACTCCCCGACGCCAAAATCCGCTGACCGCGTTCATAGCGGTTTTTTCTGTTTGTCATTCTGAGCGCAGCGAAGAATCCAGCACACCTTCACACCTCTGAAAACGCCGCGCAGATACAAACCGATTCTTCGCTCCGCGCAGACTGACCGACCTTTTTGACGCCCCCCGCGCTCTGCCCCGAAAATCCTCCCGCAAAAGATCTCTCCATCCCCCACTCCCCTCTCCCCATGCGCCGCCTCCTTCTCCCCCTCTCCCCCCCTCTCCTTCTCCCCCTCTTCCTCACCCTCCTCGCCGCAGCGACCCTCACACCCTCCGCCCAAGCCGCCGCCGCCACGCCCGCCACACCCACCCGCCCCCACATCATCCTCGTCATGGCCGACGACATGGGCTGGGGCGAAACCAGCTACAACGGCCACCCGCTTCTCAAAACCCCGAACCTCGACGCCATGGCCGCCGCCGGCCTGCGCTTCGATCGTTTCTACGCCGGAGCCCCGAATTGCTCGCCCACCCGCGCCACCGTCATGACCGGCCGCACCAACGACCGCACCGGCGTCGAAAACCACGGCTTCGCCCTCCGCCTCCAGGAGAAAGCGCTCCCGCGCGCCCTCCGCGAAGCCGGCTACACCACCGGCCATTTCGGCAAATGGCACCTCAACGGCTTCCGCGGCCCCGGTGCGCCCGTCCTCGGCGCCGACGATCACAGCCCCGGCGCCTTCGGTTTCGACGAGTGGCTCTCGGTCACGAATTTCTTCGACCGCAACCCGCTCCTCAGCCGCCGCGGAAAATTCGAACCGTTCACCGGCGACTCCTCCGAAATCATCGTCGCCGAAGCCCTCAAGTTCCTATCTCAAAACCGCGCCGGCCCGCGCCCCACCTTCAGTGTCATCTGGTTCGGCTCGCCGCATTCGCCCTTCGAAGCCACCGACGCCGACCGCGCGCCCTTTGCCTCCCTCCCGAAAATCTCCCAACACCACTACGGCGAACTCGTCGCCATGGACCGCAGCATCGGCACGCTTCGCCGCGGCCTCCGCGAGCTCGGCCTCGCCGATAGCACCCTCCTCTGGTTCTGCAGCGACAACGGCGGCCTTCCCGAAATCACCCCGTCCACCGTCTCCGACCTCCGCGGCCACAAAGGCTCCGTCTACGAGGGCGGCCTCCGCGTCCCCGCGATCATCGAGTGGCCCGCCGTGATCAAGCAGCCGCGCATCACGCGCCACTCCGCCGGCACCTTCGATATTTTCCCCACCCTCGCCGATCTCCTCCGCCTCCCCGCCTCCGTGCTGCTCAACCCCGTCGACGGCACGAGCCTCCGCCCGCTCCTCACCGCCGATCTACCCGAACGCACCAAGCCCATGGGCTTCCGCCACACCCGCCGCGCCGCGTGGATCGACGGCCGCTACAAACTCGTCACGCCCAACATCGTCGCCGCCGAGAAATTCGAACTCTTCGACCTCGTCGCCGATCCCACCGAATCCCGCGACCTCGCCGCCACCGAGCCCGCCCTCCTCGCCCGCCTCCGCGCCGCCCTCCTCGCGTGGAACGCCTCCGTCTCCGCCAGCTACGCCGGCCGCGATTATCCCGAAGGCAAAGTCAGCCCCACCGAACCCGCCTCGCGCGACTGGATGACCTCCCCCGAATACCAATCCCACCTCGCCGAACTTTCCCAGCGTCCCGAATACCAAGCCCCCCTCACCCCCAAAGCCGGAAAAAAGAAAAAGTAGCCCACCTCCCGTAACCCGACTCGCCACCCACCGCTCGCCATCTCCGCTTACCGCCCGAGTTCGTAGTTCCACCTTCAGGCGGCGCCCTCCCCACCTTTCGCCCAACATCCCGCAGACCCCACGCTCGCCCGCAGGTTCCCCGCCCACCTTCCCGGCCGCCTTGCTCTGTGCCCTCTGTGTCAGCGCTCCGTGTGCTCCGTGGCTCATGCCTTGGCAGCTCCCCAAGTTTGATTTCCCCGCCCCCGCCCACCTCCCAAAAATTTTCTGCCCCCATCTTTCTGACATCCTCCGTCCGCCGCCCCCGCCCCGCCCACATGCCCCGCCGCGCCCTCCTCCTGCTCGCCCTCGCCACTCTCGCCGTCTTCTTCGCCGTCCCCCGCCTCGCGAGCGCCGCCACCGCAGCGGCCGCCGTCGATTTCACCCCGCTCGACCAACTCGCCCGCACCGAACTCGCCCGCACCGGCATTCCCGGCTGCGCCGTCGCCGTCGTCGTCGATGGCCGGCTCGCCTACACCCAAGGCTACGGCCTCGCCAACACCGACACCCGCGAGCCCGTCCGCGCCGACATGCTCTTCCGCCTCGGCTCGACGACCAAGATGTTCACCGCCGCCACCGTCGTCGCCCTCGCCCGCGCCGGCCGCCTCAAACTCGACGCGCCCCTCGGCGATCTCGTTCCCGGCCTCGCCCCGAAAATCGCCCGCGTCACGCCGCACCGCCTCCTCTCCCACAGCGCCGGTCTCGCCGACGATGCACCCATGGACGGCCCGCACGACGACTCCGCGCTCGCCGCCGCCTGCCGCGCGCTCACCGACCGCCTCGTCTTCGCCGATCCCGGCAAAATCTACTCGTATTCGAATCCCGGCTACTGGCTCGCCGGCCTCGCCGCCGAAGTCGCCGGCGGCCAACCCTACGCCGACCTCGTCACAACCCACGTCCTCCAACCCTGCGGCATGACGCGCTCCACCTTTCGCCCCACCCACGCGATGACGTGGCCGCTCGCCGTCGGCCACACCGGCGAATCCGGCCAACCCGCCCGCGTCATCCGCCCACTCGCCGACAACGCCGCCACCTGGCCCGCCGGCCAGCTCTTCTCCTCCGCTCCCGAATTCGCCCGCTTCTGCATTGCCCTCATGTCCGCCGGCCAAATCGAGGGCCGCACCGTGCTCGCCCCCGAGCTCGTCGCCGCGCTCACCACCCCGCACGTCGCGCTCGCCGACGGTGAGAGCCACTACGGTTACGGACTCAACGTCCGCACCGCCGCCGGTCTCCGCTGGTGGTCGCACACCGGCTCCCGCGCCGGCTACGGCAGCATCGCGCGCATGTGCCCCGACCGCGGTTTTGCCGTGATCGTCCTCTGCAACCGCACCGGCGAACACCTCCCGCGCCTCGCCGAAAAAGCTGTCGCCCTCGTCCTCGGAGCCACCCCGCCCGCGCGCCCCGCTCCGCCGACCGCCCCGCTCGCCCTCACCGCCGCCGACCGCGAGCGCCTCGTCGGCACCTTCACCAATGGCAACACCACCGTGACCATCCGCGAAAAAGCCGGCCAACTCGTCGGCGCCGTCGGCGGCACGTGGACCAAGCTCGGCGAAAACCGTTACCAACGCAGCGCCTTCGCCGGCACCCCCGCCACCGAATTCCTCTACACCCCCGGCCTCGACGGCACCGGCGCCTACCTCGTCCGCAGCGGTCGCGCCCTCCGCCGCACCACGCCATGAGCCCCTACCTCGCCACGCGCGCCCACCTCCCCCGCCGCGCCTTTCTCCGTGGCGCCGGCATCACGCTCGCCCTCCCGTTCCTCGAGGCGATGACGCCCGCCTTCGTCCGCGCCGCCACCACCCCGCGCCCGCCGAAGCGTTTCGTCGCGATGTGCGCCACCCTCGGTTTCCACACGCCGTTCCTTCATCCGAAAGAAACCGGCCGCGACTACACCCTCACTCCCTACCTCGAGCCCCTCGCCGGCCTCCGCGACGACTTCTCCGTCCTCTCCGGCCTCGCCCACTCCGAGCAAAACGGCGCCAACGGCCACACCTCCGAGCTCACCTGGCTCACCTCCGCCAAACACCCCGGTCTCGCCGGTTTCAAGAACACCATCTCCCTCGACCAACACATCGCCGAAAAAATCGGCACGCAAACGCGCTTCCCCAGCCTCATCCTCGGCACCGGCAGCGAGTCCCTCTCCTGGTCCTCGAGCGGCGTCCCGCTCCCCGCCGAATCTTCCCCCGCCCGCGCCTTCCGCCAGCTCTTCGTCGAGGGCACGCCCGCCGAAGTCGAAGCGCAGACCCGCAGTATCAAGCGCGGTCGCAGCGTTCTCGATACGGTCCTCAGCGAAGCGAAAAAACTGAACCGCGATCTCGGTCACGCCGACCAACAGAAACTCGCCGAATACTTCACCGCCGTCCGCGATCTCGAGGGTCGCCTCCTCCAAAACGAGGAGTGGGCCCGCCGCCCCAAGCCCAAAGTCACCACCCCGCCGCCCACTGATATCCAGAGCCGCACCGATGCGATCGGTAAAATGAAGCTCATGCAGGACTTCATCGTCCTCGCTCTCCAGACCGACTCCACCCGCACCATTACGCTCCGCCTCTCCGGTATGAACGCCGTCCCCGAGATCGCTGGCGTCAGCCAGGATTGGCACAACCTCTCCCACCACGGCCAGGACCCCGCCAAAATCGAAGAGCTCAAAATCATCGAACTCGCCGAATTCCGAGCCTTCGCCAGCTTCCTCACGAAACTCAAAACCGTCCAGGAAAACGGCGTCCCCCTCCTCGATCACACCGCCGTCCTCTTCGGCTCCAACCTCGGCAACGCCAGCGCGCACGACACCAAAAACCTCCCGCTTCTCCTCGCCGGCGGCGGTTACCGTCACGGCCGCCACGTCGCCGCCGATCCGAAGAAACAAGTCCTCTCCAATCTCTTCGTCTCCCTCGCCCAGCGCATGGACATCGAGACCGACCGCTTCGGCCACAGCACCGGCGTCCTCGACCTCCGCGCATGAGTTTCCCCACGGACGCCACCCCCACGCACCGCGCCCGCAAGGCCTCCGGGTCGTCTGCCTCCGTGTCCTCTGTGTCGGAGCTCTGTGCTCTCTGTGACTCCTGCCTCTCCCTCACCAAGCCTGGTCTTCCTGCACTCGTCCTCGCCCTAACCCTCCTCCCTCTCATCGCGTCCACTCCCGCATCCGCCGCCACGCCGCTCACCGCGCCCACCTCGCTGCAGAACTTCCTGCGCACCCACTGCATCGACTGCCACGATGCCGACATCAAAAAAGGCGGCCTCGATCTCACCTCTCTCCCTTTCCCCTCCTCCGATTCCTCCACCCCCAACGCCGCCGCGCACAAACAGTGGGTGCGCATCTTCGACCGCGTCACCGCCAGCGAGATGCCACCCGCCGACGAACCCCGCCCCGCCGCCACCGACCTCCGTCCCTTCCTCGCCGCGCTCGGCCCCGCGCTCACCGCCCAACACGCCGCGCACCGCGGCACCGTGCTCCGCCGCCTCAACCGCCGCGAATACCAGAACACCCTCAACGACCTCCTCGGCCTCGACCTCGACATCCTCGCGCGCCTCCCCGAAGACGGCCGTGCCCACGGTTTTGATACGGTCGGCGAAGCGCTCAACATTTCCGGCACCCAGCTTCAACGTTACCTCGAGGTCGCCGAGTTCGCCCTCAACGCCGCCCTCCTCGTCGGCGCCCGCCCGCCCGCCTTCGCCGGCGAGTTCACCCTCGCGGGCGGTCGCAACCAGGAATTCATCGCCGCGCACTCCGCCTCGCGCGCGCCCACCTTCACCGGGGAATTCACCGGCGCCGGCAGCGCCAAGCAGGAGCCCAATCGCAAATCAGAGCCCAACCGCAAGCACTGGCTCCAGCGCCCCGACGGCGCCATCGTCGTCTTCAACAACGGCGGCTTCCCCTCCACGCAGATTCCCGGCTTCCGCGCCGCCGCCCCCGGCACCTATCGCGTCCGGATCACCGGATACGGCTATCAAACCAAAGACCCCGCCGTCTTCTCCGTCATCGCCGGCACGTTCAACCGCGGCGCCGACCAAGACATCCGCGGCTTCCTCGAACTCCCGCTCGACGAACCCGGCACCGCCGAACTCACCCTCACGCTCCGTGCTGGCGACGGCCTGAAGCTCAGCCCCGTCGGCCTCAACGGCCCCGATGGTCACTCGCCCATCAAAGACGGCCCTGACAAATACCCCGGCGAGGGCCTCGCCATCCAACGCGTCGAGGTCGAGGGCCCGCTCCTGCCTGACTGGCCGCCGCGCGGACAAAAACTTCTCCTCAGCAACGTCACCCTGCGCGAAGTTCCGCCCGCCAATCCGCGCGCGAAGCAGCGCCCCGACTACAAGCCCACCTACGCCGCCACCAGTGCAAATCCTGCCGCCGACGCCCGCGCCGCCCTCCGCCAATTTCTCCCCGCCGCCTTCCGCCGCCCCATCACTGACGCCGACCTCGCGCCCTACGCCGCGCTCTTCGACCGCGAGTTCGCCGAGAGCAAAGACTACCTCGTCGCCCTCCGCACCGCCGCCGTCGCCGCCCTCTGCGCGCCCGATTTTCTCTACCTCAAAGAACCCGCCGGCCGCCTCGACGACCACGCCCTCGCCGCGCGTCTCAGTTATTTCCTGACGCGCACCGCCCCCGACGCCGAGCTCCTTGCCCTCGCCGCCGCGCAAAAACTCTCCGCCCCCGCCACGCTCCGCGCGCAGACCGACCGCCTCCTCGCCGGCCCCGGCTTCGATCGCTTCATCACCGATTTCACCGACGGCTGGCTCAACCTCCGCGAGGTCGATTTCACCACGCCCGACAAACTCCTCTACCCTGAGTTCGACGAACTCCTCCTCGACTCGATGCTTCGCGAGACGCGCGCCTTCGTCCGCGAACTCTTCACCGCCAACCTCGGCCTCGCTAACGTCATCGCCTCCGACTTCGCGCTGCTCAACCACCGCCTCGCCCGCCACTACGGCCTCCCGCCCGTCGAGGGCCTCGCGCTCCGCAAAACTCCGCTCGACCCCGGCAGCCGCCGCGGCGGCCTCCTCACGCAGGCGAGCATTCTCAAAGTCTCCGCCAACGGCACCAACACGTCTCCCGTCGTCCGCGGCATCTGGGTGCTCGACCGCATTCTCGGCCTTCCCCCGCAGCCGCCGCCCCCCGGTGTTCCCGGCGTCGAACCCGATATCCGCGGGGCCACTACGCTCCGCGAAATCCTCGCAAAACACCGCTCCACCGAATCCTGCAACAGCTGCCACCGCTCCATCGACCCGCCCGGCTTCGCCCTCGAGAGCTACGATGTCATCGGCGGTTGGCGCAACCGCTTCCGCAGTCTCGGCACCGGCGAACAAGTCCGCCTCCGCGTCGAAGGCCGCAACGTCCGCTACCGCCTCGGCCCGCCGGTCGACGCCGCCGGCCAACTCGCCACCGGCGAAAAATTCTCCGATTTCCCCGCGTTCCAAAAGCTCCTCCTCGCCCGCGAAGACGACGTCGCCCGCTGCGTCGCCGAAAAGCTCCTCACCTTCGCCACGGGCCGCGAACTCGGTTTCTCCGACCGCCCCGAACTCACCCGCCTCGTCGCCGCCTCCAAATCCCGCGGCCACCCCGCCCGCGAGCTCCTCCACGCGCTCGTCCAGAGCCCGATCTTCCTCTCGAAGTAGCCGCGCTTCGCCGATCATGCGAAGCACGCCAACGTCCCCACCCTTTCCGCCTTAGAAAAATCAGCGGAAATTAGCGGTTAACCTCTCCGTCTCAGTGCCTCTGTGCCCTGTGGTTCAGCTGCCTTAATATGGGAGGGGCTTTACGCCCCGATTCCCCGTGGGTCTGCCCCCACCTCCGGCACGCCGCCCCCTCCGCCGCACGAGCCGCCGCGCTCACTCTCCTTTCATCTTCGCGCCGCGACCTCGCCCCGCCGCGCGTATGCATCCTGCTTACCGGCGTGCATGATTTCGTTTCTTCGAATCGCGCTCGCCGCCACCCTGCTTTGCGCCTCGTCGCTTTTGTCCGCCGCGACCCTCTATCGCGGCGCCACCCTCCTTCCGCTCGCCGTCGGCCAGGATGCGCCCATCGCCGACAGCTACCTGCTCGTCTCCGATGAAGGCGCGATCGCCGCCCTCGGCCGCGGCGATGGCACCGGCGATCCTGCCGTCACCTCGGCCCGCCGCACCGCCGGTTTCACGACTGTCGATGTTCGCAACCGGGTCATTCTCCCCGGCTTCGTCTCCGGTCACAGCCACCTCTGGCAAAGCGCCTTCCGCGGCATCACGCCCGCCGCCGAATTGCCGGCGTGGCTGCAGGGCCTCCACTACACCTACGGCGCACATTTTTCCGCCGGCGATTTCGCCGCGTTCACCCGCCACGGCGCCTACGACCAGCTCCGCCACGGCGTCACGACCACCTACAATCACACGCACTTCTTCGGCACCGATTTTCCGCGCTACCTCGAACAATTCACCGCCGAGCTCACCACACCGCAGCGTTTCGTTTTCGCCTGGGTGAACGACGCCTCCGCCGACGACGCCACGTGGCTCGCCCGCCTCCGTCCTGCTCTCGCCCAAGTCCGCCCGCGGGCCGACCTTCCGCTGCTCGGGCTCTCCATTAACGCGATCGGCATCTTCCGCGGCCCGGAATTTCTCGCCCGCGAAATCGCCGTCGCCCAACAGCTCGGCCTCACCGCCCAAGTGCACTACCTCGAGCCTGCCGCCTCGCAAGTCGCCGACCGCGCCGCCTGGCCGCGCTTCAAATCTGCCGGCGCGCTTTTCGCAGGCATGTCGTTCGCGCATTTTATCCACGCCGACGACACCATCGTGCGCGAAGCCGCCGCCGCCGGCGCCGCGATGATCTGGAACCCACTCTCCAACGGCCGCCTCGCCTCCGGTTTGCCGCAGATCGAAAACTACCTCGCCGCCGGCCTCCGCGTCGGCATGGGCGTCGACGGCCAGGCCAGCGCCGATATTTCCGATCCGTTCGAAAACGTGCGCTTCGGCCTCTACGCGCTCCGCCTCCGCCGTCAAAACGCCGCGGGCCTGCAACCCATCGACGTCTTGCGCCTCCACACGCTCAAGACCGCCGAGATCCTCGGCGTGCACCGCTGGGTCGGCAGCCTCGAGGTCGGCAAGTTCGCCGATTTCCTCGTCGTCGATCCCGGCGAGCCCGCCACCGGCCCCGTCTGGGATGCCGCCGCGACGATCGTCTTCGCCTGCAGCAGCCGCAACGTCCGCTCCGTGATCGTCGGCGGTCGCCCCGTCGTCGAGGACGGCCGCGTCCTCGGCCACGATGCCGCCGCGCTCGAAGCCGACGTCACCGCTCGCATCGCCGCCCTGCGCGCCCGCCAATCCGCCGCCCGCTGACGGCGCGCCCGTCTCTCAGACGTCCCCGGCGTCGCCCGCCGTCGCGCAGCCGGCCACCGCGCCGCGTTTGCCCGCCGGGCCCGCGGAATTTGTCCTTCCCCGCCGGCGAGAACCGCACGATTCTCACGCCCTCCCCACCCCGTATGCACCCCTTCCTTGCTTTGCTCCGCCTCAGCCTCGCCGTGTCCGCCTGCCTGCTCGTCGTCGCCTCCACGCCCACTCCCGTCCGTGCCCAAGCCGTCGCCACCGGCTCCATCACCGGTCGCGTGGCGAGCGCCCACACCGGCAGCTACCTCGAAGGCGCCCGTATCACGATTCCGGGCACGTCGCTCGAAACCTTCACCGACGACTCCGGCTACTTCGCGCTCACCGATGTCCCCGCCGGCGCCGCCAAACTCCACGTCTTCTTCACCGGCTTCGAAGCCCGCACCGAGACCGTCTTCATCACCGCCGGCTCCCCCGCCACCCGCGACATCACCCTCGGCGCCCCCGCCAACGCCGCCGCCGGCCCCGTCAAACTCGACGCCTTCACCGTCGCCACCTCGCGCGAGATGGACGCCGCCGCGCTCGCCATCAACGAGCAGCGCTTCGCCTCGAACATCAAGAACGTCGTCTCCACCGAGGAGTTCGGTAATGTCGCCGAGGGCAACGTCGCCGAGTTCCTGAAATTCCTCCCCGGCGTCACCATCGACTACACCGGCGGCAACGCCCGCGACATCTCCATCAACGGTGTCCCGTCCGACAACGTCCCCGTCACCGTCGACGGCTTCAACGTCGCCGCCGCCGCCAATCTCGGCACCGGCCGCGCCGTGCAGTCCGACATGATCTCGATCAACAACCTCTCGCGTATCGAAGTTTCTTATTCGCCCACGCCCGAGTCGCAGGGCTCCGCGCTCGCCGGCTCGGTGAACATGGTTCCGCGCAGCTCCTTCGAGCGCTCGCGCCCTCTCTTCAGCGGCAGCGCCTATCTCATCATGCGCGACAACGCCCGCGATTTCCGCGCCGTCCCCGGCCCCAAGCCCAGCGCCACACCCAACGTCCATCCGGGCTTCGATTTTTCCTACGTCGCCCCCGTCAGCAAAACCTTCGGCTACACCTTGTCCGCCGGCCTCTCGACGAACTATTCTCCGCAGGATACCGCGACGACCACATGGCGCGGCGCCGGCGCCGTCACCAACGGAGCCGCCTTTCCGAACACGACACCCGACCAGCCCTACCTCTCCGGTTACGTGATTCAGGATGCGCCGAAGGTCACTACCCGCCGCTCCGTCGGCTTCACGTTCGACTACAAATTCACTCCGCACGACCGCATCAACGTCGGGTTCCAATTCTCCTCCTTCGACGGCCAGTTCGTCGTCTCCAACGTCAACTTCAACGCCGTGCGCATCCTCCCCGGCGATTTCACGCTCACCTCCGTCCGCGGTGCCGCCGGTGCCGGCACGCTCACCTCCTCGCACCAGGAGCGCCAGCGCTACAACCGCACCTACATGCCCACGCTCGTGTGGCGCCACGAGGGCCCCGTGTGGAAAGCCGACGTCGGCCTCGGCATGTCGCAACAGAGCGATTTCAACCGCGACACCGATCAAGGCTACTTCCGCGCCGTCACAATGCAGCGCACCAACGTCACCGTTTCCTTCCACGATATTTTCTACCTTCGCCCGCGCACCATCACCGTGCGCGATGGCACCACCGGCGCCAGCGTCGATCCCTACGCGCTCTCCACCTACGCGATCACCACCGCCACCAGTCAGTCGAACCGCACCTACGATCTCCAGCGCAGCGCCTACGGCAGCGTGCGTCGCGATTTCTTCTACAAGTTCCCGTTTACGCTCAAAGCCGGCTTCGATCTCCGCGAATCCCACCGCGAAATCCGCGGCGGCAATACCACCTACAACTTCGTCGGCCGCGACGGCCGTGGAAGCACCACGCCGGTCGCCGGCTTCGACGATACTCCCGTGCCCTACTTCGATCCCGTCTATTCGCAGCGCATTTTGCCCTACGGATTCCCCAAACTCGAAACCCCCAGCAACCGGAAAATCTGGGAGGCCTACGCCGCCAATCCCGCCTACTTCACCCTCAACGACAACACGACCTACCGAGCCAAAGTCACCAACTCCAGTGTCTCGAACGAGGTCATTTCCTCGCTCTATTTCCGCGGCGACATCGCCTTCTTGGAGCGCCGCCTGAAACTCGTCGGCGGCCTCCGCGCCGAGCAGACCAACATCACCGCTGCCGGCCCGCTCACCGATCCGACCCGCAACTATCAGCGCGACTCCTCCGGCCAGATCGTTCGCCAGGCCAACGGCACGCCCGCCCTGATTGTCCCCAACACCACCGCCAACGCCCTCGCGATCTCCCAACTCACGTTCCTCGACCGCGGCGCCCGCGCGGAAAAGGAATACCTCCGGCTCTTCCCCAGTCTCAACGCGAGCTACAACGTCCGCGAAAACCTCATCGCCCGCGCCGCCTACTACGAGTCCGTCGGCCGTCCCAATTTTGTCCAATACTCGGGCGGCATCACGCTCCCCGACACCAGCGTGCTCCCCGCCAACAACAATCGCATCACCGTCAACAACGCCGGCATCAAAGCCTGGAGCGCCCGCACCATCAACGTGCGCCTCGAGCACTACTTCGAAGGCGTCGGCCAGTTCTCCGTCGGCGCATTTCGCCGCCACGTCGAAAACTTTTTCGGCTCCACCACCTTCAACGCCACGCCCGAATTCCTCTCCCTCTACGGCCTCGATGCCTCCCTCTACGATCCCTACGACGTCGTCACGCAGCACAACATCTCGACCGGCGTCCGCATGGAGGGCCTCGATTTTAACTACAAGCAGGTGCTCACCTTTCTCCCGCGCTGGGCGCGCGGCGTGCAGGTCTTCGCCAACGGCAGCGGCCAGCGCCTCCTCGGCGACATCAGCAGCAATTTCGCCGGCTTCATTTCGCGCAGCGGCAGTTGGGGCGTCAGCGTCACCCGCCCGAAATGGAATGCGCGCGTGAACTGGAATTACCGCGGCCGCCAGCGCAACGCCGCCGTCACCGGTGTCGGCCTCGAGCCCGGCACCTTCAACTGGTCCTCGAAACGCCTCTATGTCGACGTCCTCGGCGAAGTCGTCGTCTGGAAGCGCCTCGCCGTATTCGCCAACCTCCGCAACGCCGGCGACGCCACCGAAGACGTCGAAATCGCCGGCCCCAGCACCCCCGAAGTCGCCCAATTCCGCCAACGCATCGACTACGCCTCCCTCTGGACCATCGGCATCAAAGGCACCTTCTAACTCCATGCGTTTTCCAACCTGAGGTAGGAGCCTGCTCGCAGGCGATTCAGGACTGCGACCGTGAGCGCCCGCCCGCGCCCGCGCTTCGCCGATCAGGCGAAGCCCGCACACGTCCCCCTCCCCTCACCACCTCCGAGAAATCAGCGCAAATCAGCGGTTCCCTTCCTCTACTCCCCGTCTCCCCCTCTCTCCTTCTCCCCTTCTCCCACTCCTCGCCCCTCCGCCATGCACCACCCCGCCCGACTCCTCATCTCGTTGTTCGCACTGCTACTCGCGCCCGCCACCGCCCTCGCCGCCGCCCAACCCAACATCGTGATCTTCTATGCCGATGACCTCGGCTACGGCGAACTCGGCTGCCAAGGCTACACCAAAGACATCCCCACGCCCCACATCGATTCCATCGCGCAAAACGGCCTGCGCTTCACCAACGGCTACGTCGCCGCGACCTATTGCAGCCCGTCGCGCGCAGGCCTCATGACCGGCCGCTACCCCACGCGCTTCGGCCACGAATTCAACTCCGTCGCCAACACCGTCGGCCTGCGCCGCGACCAAACCACGATGGCGACACGTCTGCGGGCGCTCGGCTACGCCACCGCCGCCGTCGGCAAATGGCACCTCGGCAACCAGCCCGAGAACCGCCCCACCAAACGCGGCTTCGATGAATTTTACGGCACCCTCAACAACACGCCGTTCTTCCACCCGACCAACTTCGTCGACTCACGCATCTCGAACGACGTGCAGGCCATCACCGATCCGAACTTCTACACCACCGACGCCTACGCCGACCGCGCGATCGACTGGCTCGAGAAAAACAAATCCAAACCCTGCTTCCTCTACCTTCCGTTCAACGCCCAACACGCCCCGCTCCAGGCCCCGAAGAAGTATTTGGAGCGCTTCCCCAAAATCACCGACGAAAAGCGCCAGCTCTTCGCCGCGATGATGGCCGGCATGGACGACGCCATCGGCCGCGTCCTCGAAAAAATCCGCGCGCTCGGTCAGGAGGAAAACACGCTGGTCTTTTTCATCGCCGACAACGGCGGCCCCACGCAGAGCACCACTTCGCACAACGGCCCGCTCCGCGGTTTCAAGATGACCACCTTCGAAGGCGGCCCTCGCGTCCCCTTTATCGCGCAGTGGAAAGGCAAACTCCCCGCCGGCAAAACCTACGACCTCCCCGTCCTGAATCTCGACGTCCTCCCCACGGCCGTCATCGCCGCCGGCGGCAAACTCGATCCGTCATGGAAACTCGATGGCGTCGACCTGCTGCCCTACCTCACGGGCATACAAACGGCCCGCCCGCACCAAACCCTCTATTGGCGCTACGGCCCGCAATGGGCCATCCGCCACGGTGATCTGAAGCTCGTGGTTTCCAAAGGCGGCAGCGGGCAGCCCGAACTTTACGACCTCTCGACCGACATCGGTGAGTCCAAAGACCTCTCCTCCGCCCAGCCCGCCAAAGTGAAAGAGCTCCAAGCCCTCTGGGACAAATGGAGCGCCGAGCAGGCCAACCCCAGCACTCCCGACTCCCCCACGAAAGCGAAGAAGGGCGGCAAAAAGAAAAAGTAGCCTCCGCCGTCCCCACCGACTCGGAACCGCCCCCTAATACCAACGCCCGTTGATCTCCGGACTTTTCCGCAACGTGGCACGGGCGTCCCGCCCGTGAGGTTCAGTCTGTTTTCAAGAAACGTTGGCATCCTTCATCCTCTCGAGCACGCCCTCCCCGTAGCCCTGCTCGTGAGAGCAGGGACCTCGCACCTTCCCGCCGCCAATCTTCTCGGCGGTATGCAGGCATCAACTACCGCCGCCGCCCTCCGCCCCGGCGCTTCCTATCATCCGCACCTATCGCGATGATCGTCCGCTCGTCCATGTCCTCGGCACCGCCGCGGCCCCAGACGCAGCCGACCACTCCCTCCCTCCTCTCCTTCCTCCCCGCCATGGCCTTCTCCCGCCGCCAATTCCTCAAACTCAGCGCCGCCGGCCTCGTCGGCGCCGTCGTCATCGAGCGCGCCTACGACTATTTTTCCGAAAGCAAAGCCCGCGGAAAAATCCTCATCGTCGGAGGCGGCGCCGCCGGCATCACGATGGCCGCCTACCTGTCTGAACGCCTGCGCCACGACGACATCACGATCATCGAACCCGAGACCACTCACCGCTACCAACCCGGCTACACCCTCATCGCCGCCGGCCTCTTCGAGCCGACTGAAATCGAGCGCCCCACCGCCTCGCTGATTCCGTCCTCCGTCAAGTGGCTGCAAGACCGCGTCGTCGCCCTCGACCCCGATAAAAACCGCGTCGTCACCGCGAAAAACGGCCCGCTCGCCTACGATTTTCTCGTCGTCGTGCCCGGTTGCGAAGCCGATTTCACGCTCATCCCCGGCATCACGCAGCCCACCCTCGGCACCGGCAATATCCACAGCGTCTACGATTTCGAAGGCTCCCGCAAAACCCGCGACGCGCTCCAGAACCTCTCCTCGCTCAAAGGCGGTCCGCTCCTCTTCACCGACACCTACACGAAGATGAAATGCGGCGGCGCGCCCAAGAAGATCACCCTCCTCGCCGAAGATCTCCTCCGTCAGAAAAACGCCCGCGACCGCTTCACGCTCTCCTATTTCAACAACGAGAAAGTGCTCATGAAGCCCAAGGTCTTCGGCGATCGCCTCGCTGCGATCTACGCCGAACGCAAAATCGACGTCCGCTACCTCCACCGGCTCGTCTCGGTCGACGCATCGGCGAAAAAAGCCGTGTTCGCCAAGGTCCCCGAGCCCACCACCAAAGCGCTCCCCGCCACGCACACCCTCGAAAAAGTGACGCTCGATTTTGAATTCCTGCACTTCACCCCGCCGATGTCCGCGCCTGAGTTCGTCCGCAATTCCGCGCTCACCACCGACGAGGATCGCCCCAAAGGCGGCTGGGTGAGCGTCGATAAACACACGCTCGTTCACACCAAATACAAAAACATCATCTCGCTCGGCGACGTCGCCGGCACCCCCGCCAGCAAAACCGGCGCCGCGATTCGCATGCAGGCCCCCGTCGCCGCCGCGAATCTGATTTCGCTGATGGAAGGCAAAGCCCCCGGGATAAAATACAACGGCTACTCCGCCTGCCCCATTATCACCGAATACGGCAAAGTCCTGATGTGCGAATTCGGCTACGACGAAAAACTCCTCCCCACGATCCCCTTCCTCGACCCCGCCATCGAACGCGGCATGTGGTGGACCCTAAAAGTCCACGGCCTCATGCCCATGTATTACCACGGCATGTTGCAGGGCCTGATCTAGCTCCCGCGACCCCATCGCCCGCGCGCACTCCGCCGGGTTTTCGTTTTTGGGATCGCCTCCCGTCGCATCCGGTCAACCAATCCGGACTTCTCCTCGTGCGCCGCCCAAAAAAAGTTTTTCCCGCCGTCGCTCTGGGATTGATCGCGATCGCCGCCTCTCCCTGCTTCGGAGCGGAGCCTGATCCTCCGTCCTGGCAGTTGCCCTCCCCGATCGCGCGTTGGGTCAGCGGAGAATTTCGCCAACTCGACGACCGGCGTCGCTCCCTCCAACGCGATTTGGCCGCTCTGCCCGCACTGCCCGACATCGATCACGGCGCGCGGCTCGGCTGGCGCATCTACGACTACCCGTCGCGCCCGTGGCGCAGCGAAGCCTGGGTCGAAATCGACTTTGGCGAACTCGTCGACTTCGACGCCGTCGCCCTCGTCCCGGCCCATCTCGCCACGCCCGACTTCGCCGGCCCCGGTTATGGTTTTCCCGTGCGTTTCCGCATCGAGGCCTTTGGCCGTGGAACGCAACCGTTGACCATTGCCGATTTCACGCACGCCGATTTTCCGAGACCCGGCAATCTCCCCGTTTGGCTCCCGGCCGCCGGCAGCCGCGCCCGCCGCATCCGTGTCACCGTCACCCAGCCTTGGCAGCTCGGCCAAGGCCTCTACGCGTGTGCGCTCGGCGAAATCATGGTCCTCCGCGGTCATCGCAATCTCGCGACCGGCCGCCGCGACGTCACCGTCCGCACCAGCGATTCGCGCGAGAGCCCCCCCGCGTGGAGCCGCGAAAATCTCGTCGACGGCCAGTCCGTGCTCGGCGCTCCGCTCGGTGACCGGCCGCCCGATGCGAAAACGATCGGCCACTGCTGGCACTCGCAGCTCTCGCGCCGCGCCGACACCGTCAAATGGGTGCAGATCGATCTGGGTCGCTCCCAACCGCTCGACGAAGTCCGCCTCGTGCCCGCCTGCCTGCCCCAGCGTCTTCACCACGAGGGTTACGGTTTCCCTCTGCGCTTCCGCGTCGAAGCCTCCGACGATCCCGACTTCGCCCGACCTCATCTCCTCGCCGACCACACCGCCACCGCCTTTACCAATCCCGGCTTCAGTGCCGTCACGATTCCCGCCGGCCTCTCGGCTCGTTACCTCCGCGTCACCGCCACCGAGCTCCAACACCGCGGCGACGGCCAATACCATTTTGCCCTCGCAGAACTCCAGGCCTACGCCGGCGACACCAACGTCGCGCTCGGCGCGCGCGTGAGCTTCCTCGACAATTTGGAAGCCGGCCCCAACTGGCGCCCCGTGTTTCTTACCGACGGTGCGCGCTGGGAACACCGCCTCGGCGAATGGCCCGCCTGGCTGCACGGGCTCTCCGACCGCCGCGAGGGTCTCGCCCAACTCGCCACCCTGGACACTCAACTCGCCGCCCTCCGCCTCGTGCTCACCCGCATCGTCGCGTGGACCCTCGCCGGCCTCGCCGTCGCCGCCGCGCTCGCGCTCCTCGCCGGCTACTACCGGCTCCAGTTGCGCCGCAGCCGTGAGGCCGATGCCTTGCGCCGCCGAATCGCCGCCGATCTCCACGACGATCTGGGTAGCAATCTCGCCAGCATCGCGCTCCTCAGCGAAATCTGCCTTCAAGCCCGCGCCCCGGTCCCGCGCGCCGACCTCGCCGAACTCCACGCTCTCGCCCGCGAGACCGCCGGCGCGTTCCGCGACATCACGTGGTTCATCCGTCCCGATCATCACACCGCGGAGCAGTTTCTCGAACGCCTTCGTGCCACCGCCCGGCGCCTCCTTGCCGGGGTCGAGTGGACGTTCGACTCCACCGCCTTCACCGGTGCGATCGCGCTCGATGCCCAACGGCACCTGCTCCTCGCCCTCAAGGAAACGCTCCACAACATCGTCCGCCACGCCTCGGCCCGCCACGTGCAAATCTGCCTCTCCTCCACTCCCGCCACCTTCACCCTCGAGGTCACCGACGACGGCTGCGGCATGGACCCCGCCGCGATTCCCGAGGGCCAGGGCTTCGCGAGCTTGCGCCACCGCGCCCAACTCCTCGGCGGCACCGCGCAAATCCGCACCGCGCCCGGCCAGGGCACTACCGTCACGTTCACCGGTCGCCTCGCGCCGACCCCCGCCGTTCCCCGCCATGTCTGAAACCCTCCGCCCCGTCTGGCTCATCGAAGACAACGCCTCTCTCCGCCGCAACGTCGCGCGCGTCGTCGACGCCGTCCCGGGTTTCCGTTGCACCGGCTTGTATCACCGTTGTGAAGACGCGCTCGCCCGCCTCCGCGACACCGCCGAACCCCGCCCCGCCGTGATTCTCCTCGATGTCGGCCTGCCGGGCATGAGCGGCCTCGACGGCATCGCGCACATGAAAGCCGCCGCGCCGGCCACGCAGATCGTGATCCTCACCGCCTTCGAGGATGACGAGAAAATCTACCGCGCGATTTGCTCCGGCGCCTCCGGTTACCTCCTCAAATCCGCCTCGCTCGCGGAACTCGCCGCCGCCCTCGCCGAGGTCGCCGCCGGCGGCTCGCCGATGACGCCCCGCGTCGCCCGCCGCGTCCTCGAGATGTTCAGCCGCCTCGCGCCGCAACCCGCCGCCCAGCTCCTCTCGCCGCGCGAACGCCAGGTCATCGAGCTCATGGCCGACGGTCTCACCAATAAGGAAATCGCCGCGCGCCTCACCCTCAGCATCCACACCGTCGTCGAATACGTCGGTGACATCTACGGCAAACTCCACGTCAACACCCGCGCCGGCGCCGTCGCCAAGGCCTTCCGCTCCGGCTGGATGTAGCGCCCGCCCCCGTGATTGAGGGGGTGGCGCGCCGCCCGCGGAAGCGCTACCATCGCGTGCTCCGCCCCATCCTTTCCTTGATGAAAACCCTCCTGCAACTCACCGCCGCTCTCCTCGCCGCCACTCTCTCCGCCGTCGCCGCTACCTCCGCCACCACCCGCCCCAACGTCCTCTTCATCGCCGTCGACGATCTCCGCACCCAGCTCGGCTGCTACGGCGCCGATTTCATGCGCACGCCCAACATCGACGCGCTCGCCGCCAGCGGCATGCGGTTCGACCGCGCCTACTGCCAGCAAGCCACGTGCAGCCCCTCGCGCATATCCCTGCTCACCGGCCGCCGCCCCGACACCACGCGCATCTACGATCTCAATACGCACTTGCGCAAAACGATGCCCGACGTCGTCACGCTCCCCGAACACTTCAAACAGCAGGGTTATCACACCCAGGCCTTCGGCAAGATCTACCACGTCGGCCTCGACGATCCCCAATCGTGGAGCGTCGGCGGCGCCCCCGCCGCTCGCGACGCTGCCGCCGCGCCGACCACCAATCCCGCAGCCCCCGCCGCCGCCAAGAAAGCCAAAAACAAAGGCCCCGGCCGCGCCTCGTGGCGCATCATCCCCGCCGCCGAAGAAGCCCGCGCGCCGGAGAAACTCCTCCTCGACAGCGCCATCGGCGCCTTGCGCGGTTTCCGCACCACCGCTCCCGGTAAACCCTTCTTCCTCGCCGTCGGTTTTCACAAACCGCACCTCCCGTTCGAAGCCCCCCAGCGTTTCTACGATCTCTATCCGCTCGACCGCGTCCCGCTAGCCGCGAATCCCTTCCTCCCGAAAAACTCCCCGCCCTTCGCGACCACCGACGACTCCGGCGAAGTCCGCACCTATCGCGACATTCCCTCGAAAGACCAGGGCCCCATCGACGAGCAGAAAGCCCGCGAACTCATCCGCGGCTACTTCGCCTGCGTCAGCTATGTGGATACGCTCATCGGCGAACTCCGCCGCGAACTCTCCCGCCTCGACTACGAGCAGAACACCATCGTCGTCCTCTGGGGCGACCACGGCTGGCACCTCGGCGAACACGCCCAGTGGGGCAAGCACACCAACTTCGAAGTCGCCGCCCGCGTGCCCCTGCTCCTCAGCTTCCCCGGCCAGACGACCCGCGGCTCCGCCACCGACCGCATCGCCGAGCTCGTCGATCTCTATCCTACGCTTTGCGAATTGGCCGGCCTCCCGCGCCCGGCGGGACTCGAGGGCGACAGCCTCGTCCCCGTTCTCCGCGATCCGCGCGCGCCGTGGGACAACGTCGCGATCACCCAGTGGCCGCGCCCGCACATGGGTTACTCCATGCGCACCGACCGCTATCGCTACACCGAGTGGGTCCCCAAAAACGACCGCAACGCCACCCCCGCCGGCATCGAGCTCTACGACCATCAGGTCGATCCCGCGGAAAACGTGAACATCGCCGCCCTCCCCGAGAACACCGCGCTCCTCGCCGATCTTCGCCGCCGCCTGATTAAGGAACGCAAATAACCTCCGCGCTCGCCCGCTTGCCTCGTCCCGACCTTTCTCCCCTCCTTTTCCCGATGAAAACTCCGCCCGTCGTTTCGCGCTTTCTCTTCCTCGGGTGCGCACTCGCCCTGTGCCCGTCCCTGCCCGCCGCCACAGCCGCCACTCCCGACCGCCCCAATATCCTGTTCATCCTCGCCGACGATATCGGCTACGCGGATCTCTCGTGTCGCGGCGCGAAACACGCCCGCACCCCCGCGCTCGACCGCCTCGCCGCCGAGGGCATCAATTTCTCGAACGCCCATTCGCCCGCCTCCACGTGCACGCCCACGCGCCGCGCGCTCCTCACCGGCACGTATTCGTGGCGACAGAAAGCGGGCGCCGCCATCGCGCCCGGCGACTCGGCCCTGAGCATCCCCGTCGGCACCGCCACCACGCCTTCGCTACTCCGCCAGGCCGGCTACCGCACGGGCGCCGTCGGCAAATGGCACCTCGGCCTCGGCCCCGAGGGCGGTCCCGATTGGAACGCCGACATCAAACCCGGCCCGCTCGAAATCGGTTTCGACTGGGCCTTCTTCATGCCTGCCACCGGCGACCGCGTGCCGACCGTCTACATTCAAGACCGTCGCGTCGTCGGCCTCGATCCGCGTGACCCGATTCGCGTGAGCTACCGCGAAAAAGTCGGCACCGATCCGACCGGCCGCGAAAATCCCGAACTCCTCAAACTCAAACACACCCACGGCCACGACTTCACGATCGTCAACGGCGTCGGTCGCATCGGCTGGATGAGCGGCGGACAAGCCGCGCGTTGGAAGGACGAGGACATGGCCGACACCTTCACCAAAAAAGGCATCGAGTTCATCGAGCAGAGCGCCGGCCAGCCGTTCTTCCTCTACTTCGCCTCTCACAACATCCACGTGCCGCGCGTGCCCCATCCCCGCCACCAAGGCACGAGTCCCTCCGGCACCCGCGGCGATGCGATTCAGGAACTCGACGCTTCGGTCGCCCAACTGCTCGCCACCCTCGACCGCCTCAAACTCACCGACCGCACGCTCGTTATTTTCACCAGCGACAACGGCGGCGTCATGGACGACGGCTACGAAGACGTGGGCAAATTCGACTACCATCCGAACGCCCCGCTCAAGGGCTACAAAGGCTCCCTCTGGGAGGGCGGCCACCGCGTGCCGTTCCTCGCCCGCTGGCCCGGCAAGATCAAACCCCGCTCCACGAGCAATGCCCTCATCGCCCACACCGACATGGCCGCGACCTTCGCCGCGCTCACCGGCACGGCGATTCCCGCCGGCCAATGTCTCGACAGTTACAACGTGCTGCCCGTGCTCCTCGGCCAGAAAACGGTCGCCCCGGTGCGTCCCCATTTCGTCGCCCACGTCGGCGGCACCGATGGACCTTTCTCCCTGCAAAGCGGCGACTGGAAATACACCGAGGTAACGCCACCGGTGCGCGAGCCCGACACCCGGCAAAAAACCAAAACCGGCCAAGCCAACGCCAAAACCAAAGCCGGCGGCCCGCGCCAACCGGGCCTCTACAACTTGGCCAACGACCTCGGCGAGGAGCACAACCTCGCCGCCAAAGAGCCGGCGAAGCTGAAAGAACTCCAAGACCTGCTCACCAAACTCCGCAGCACCCCCAGCTCCCGGTCGGTCCCGTAAATTCCGTCCGCGCTCCGTTTCGTCTGTCGCTTCACCGTAGCGGAACGCGTGAGCGTTTCGCCCCTCCCGCGCCGTAAACCCCGGCGCCCGGCCCCTCGCCGTCGCCCGCACCGCCACTCCGCCTCAGCGCAACACCTCGAACCTCCTCGGCGCGCGTAACTGCCATCGCGTAGTCGGTCGGCAAGCCGTGCTCACGGCCCAGAGGGAAAACCGCGGCCTGACCGCACTCGTATCTGGAAAAACCCCGCCCCCGGTGTTTCCCTCCCTCCTCAGGCCGATCCCGTGACCCACTCTCGCAGCCCTCTCCCCCAAAAGCCGGCCGCGCCCTCAAGCATCAAAAATGAAACCGCTCCTCCTCGCCCTCGCCGTCTGCGGCACGCTCTTCGCCGCTCCGCACCTCGCCGCCGCCGAGCCGACCGCCGCTCGCCGCCCCAATATCCTCGTCTTCTACGTCGACGATATGGGCTGGGCCCAGCCCGGCTGCTACGGCGGCAAGATGGCCGCGACGCCGAACATCGACGCCCTCGCCGCCAGTGGTGTGCGCTTCACGGACGGCTACTCGTCCGGCTGTATTTGTTCGCCGGGCCGCGTCGGACTGATGACCGGCCGCTATCAGTCCCGCACCGGTCATGACGCCAATCCCGCCCGGCCCGGCCGCGAGTTGTTGCTCAGCGAGACGACCATGGCGCAGCGACTCAAAGCCGTCGGCTACACCACCGGCATCGTCGGCAAGTGGCACCTCGGCGACACCAGCGCCGAGTATATGCCGCTGAGCCGTGGCTTCGATTTCGCCGTCGGCAGCGTGGGCAATCTCAACGAGGGCAAAGGCCCCGGCTTTTTTCGCGGCCAGGAAATGCTCACCGAGCTCGCCGGCGCGCCCATCACCTCGCCCGTCTACGCACGCGAGTCGGCTGCGTTCATCACCGCCCAACGCGATAAACCGTGGTTCCTCTACGTGGCGTTCAACGCCGTGCATTCCCCGCACATCGCCTCTCCGGCGTGGCTCGAAAAATACAAACACCTTCCTCCGCGCGATCAGCACTACGCCGCGCTCGTCGCCGAATCCGACGCCGCCGTCGGCACCGTGATGGCCAAGGTCCGCGAGCTCAAACAGGAGGAGAACACGCTCGTGTTTCTCATCAGCGACAACGGCGGCGCCTACGCCAACGCCGAGATGGGCGGCCTCCGCGGCGCCAAGTGGTTCGTCTGGGAAGGCGGCATCCGCGTCTCCTGGATCGCCGCGTGGAAAGGCCGCGTGCCCGCCGGTCGCGTGTCCGCCGAACCGGTCATCCAACTCGACGTCCTGCCCACCGCGCTCGCCGCCGCCGGCGCGTCCATTGATCCCACCTGGCAACTCGACGGCGTAAACCTCCTCCCGCTCCTCGAGGGCCAGGTTCCGCACCTCGCCCCGCGCGCCCTCTACTTCCGTTTCGGCGTGCAGCACGCCGTGCGACAGGGCGATTGGAAGCTCGTGAAAGCTGGCAAGACCATGGAGCCCATGCTGGTCAACCTCGCCCATGATCGCGGCGAGAAGACGGATTTGTCCGCGCAAAATCCGGACAAGAAAAAAGAGCTGCAAGGCCTCTTCGCAGCCTGGAATGCCCAGATGCAGCCGCCACGTTGGGAAGACCTGCGCTGGAACGGCGAAGAAGACCGCAAAGGTGCGCGCGGCGAAAAGCAGAAGAACCGGAAGAAAAAATCCGACTGAGCCGCGTAATGAAATTCCCCGCGTCGTGCCGCTCACTCGCCCTGCTCCTGCTCGCCGCCGTCGCCTTCCGCAGCGCCGCCGCCGATCCGCGCCGCCCCAATCTCCTCCTCATTCTCAGCGACGATCAGGGCTACGGCGATGTCGGGGCCAACGGGTGCCAAGATTTCGCCACGCCGCACCTCGATTCCCTCGCGCGCTCCGGCGTGCGCTTCACGTCCGGCTATGTGTCCGCGCCGCAATGCGCTCCTTCGCGGTGCGGCTTGCTCACGGGGCGTTATCAACAGCGCTTCGGCTACGAGTTCAACAACGACATGCCCGGCATCGGCCTGCCGCGCTCCGAGACCACACTCGCCGACCGCCTGCGTAGTGCCGGCTATGTGACGGGCGCGATCGGCAAATGGCACCTCGGCGTCGAGGAGCCCTTCCATCCGCTCAATCGCGGCTTCTCGGAATTCTTCGGTTTCCTCGGCGGCGGCCACACCTACCTGCCGCCCGCGACCAAGGCCGCCGCGCAGCGCGACCGCCAGCCGCTCCTGCGCAATCGCGAGCCGGCCCCGCACACGAAATATCTCACCGATCAGCTCGGCGACGAAGCCGTCGCCTTCATCGGCCGCCACGCCGCCGAACCCTGGTTTCTCTACCTCGCCTTCAACGCTCCGCACGTCCCGTCGCAGGCCACCGACGCCTACCTCGCCCGCGTATCCGGCATTGCGGACAAGACCCGTCGCACCTACGCCGCGATGGTCACCGCCCTCGATGACAATATCGGTCGCGTCCTCGCCCACCTGCGCGCCACCGGCCAAGAAGAGAACACCCTGATCGTTTTTCTCAGCGATAACGGCGGCCCGCTCGGCAACGCGTGGAACGGCTCCAGCAACGCCCCCTTCAACGGCCAGAAAGGCGACACGCTCGAAGGCGGCATCCGCGTTCCGTTTTTCGCGCAATGGAAAGGCACGCTCCCCGCCGGCCGAGTTTTCGACGCTCCCGTCATCAGCCTCGACCTCGCGCCGACCTTCCTCGCCGCCGCGCGCGCCCCCGTGCCCGCCGCTGCGCAGCTCGATGGCGTCAACTTGCTCCCCGCGCTCCGCGGCGAGACCCCGCTCGCCCCCCGCGCCCTTTTCTGGCGTTTCAATTTTCCGCCCGGCAAAGCGCCGCTCTACAAGACCGCGATCCGCGTCGGCGACTGGAAGCTCGTGAAAAACTGGGAACGCACCGCCGACGGCGGTCGCGCGGCCGGCAGCCCGAAACTCATCGACCTCACTCGTGACGTCACTGAATCCACCGACCAATCTTCCTCCGAGGCATCCCGCGCCACCGCGTTAAAAACGCAGTGGGAGGCCTGGAACCAGACGCTCGTCGAACCCTTCAACGGCCAGCCGCGCATCAAAGAGCCGAAAGCCAACCGAAAATCGAAAGCCGCCGCGCCGCCGCCGAATTGATCCGTCCGGCGTCCCTCCGTCTCGCGCGCCCGTCGTCGCGCCCCGCCCCTCTGATCCCCCTAGTTTACGGGGATAGTGCCGCTGGTCCGCGCCCGCTATACTGCGCGCCCTGCCACCTGTTCGCGCTGCATCCTGCACCGCGGACCGCACGCCGTCGCACCCCTCGATGAAACGCCCCCTCGCCCTGCTCCTTCTTTGCTTCCTCGCCGCGTCGCCGCTCGCCTTCGCCGCGTTTCCCGCCGGCACCGATCCCGCCAATCCTCTCCTCCAACTCGGCTGTCTCGACGTCACCCAAGCCCCCTACCGCGCCGATCCCACCGGCCGCACCGACGCCACCGCCGCCATCCAGCGCGCCGTCAACGACGCGCGCGACGCGGGCCTCGTCTGCTTTTTTCCCGAAGGCACCTACCTCGTCTCCGACACGCTTTCGTGCGAACAAAAAGTCCAGAAGCTCGACCAGCCGCGTAATGCCGACGGCACCACGCAACACTATTGGGATCTCAATCACCGCCTCGTCCTTTTCGGCTCGACCAAGGGCAAACGTCCCATCCTCAAACTCGCCCCTGCCGCCCGCGGTTTCGACGACCCCGCGAAACCCAAAATTCTCGTCCACATCTGGGCGCAGACGCGCAACGACGCCCGCGGCAAACAGGAGCCTACCTGGGGCGAGGAGCAGCCCAACATTTCCTTCAGCCATTTCTTCCGCGGCATCGACCTCGACATCCGCGGCCACGCCGGCGCCATCGGTATCCGCCATTCCGGTTCACAAGGCTCGGCGATGTTCGACTCCACGATCCTCGCCGACGGCGCCTATTCAGGGATGAGCAACTGCTGCGGCCAGGGCGGCGGCACCTATAACATCGAGGTGATCGGCGGTCGCCACGCCATCGTCATCGAGCCGAACAGCCGCTTCCCGATTCTCACCGGCTGCGTCTTCCGCGGCCAGACCGCCGCCGCCGTCACCTACACCCGCGGCGGTTCGCAGGTGCCGACGATGCTCGTCGGTTGCCGCATCGAGTCCACCGCCTCCGCCGCGTTCGATCTCACCACCGAGCGCGGCTACGGCGGCCTCAACCTCATCGACTGCGTGATCCAGCTCGCACCCGGCGGCGTCGTCGCCCGCACGAAAAAGAACGAAAATCTCTTCCTCGAAAACACTCACGTCCGCGGCGCCTCCGCCGTCTTCACCGGCGGCGCACCGCTCCCCGCGACCGCCGAGTGGGTCTTGATCCAACGCTATTCGTCGCACGTCACCGGCGCCACGAACCTGATCAACGGCACGACGAACTCCGGTGAAATTCACACCTGGTCAGTCGCCTTGTCCGCCCCCGATCCCGACGCCATTGGCCGACGCCACTACGTCCCGCCGCCGTCCTTCGAAGATCGCGACGCCGTTAACGTGAAGATCTTCGGCGCCAAAGGCGACGGCACCACCGACGACACCGCCGCGTTCGTGAAAGCCATCGCCGCCGCCGACAAAATTTTCGTGCCGAAAGGAAACTTCCTCGTCACCGGCACGCTGCCCTTCCGCGCCCACACCCACCTCTTCGGCCTCACCGGCACTTACACCTCCATCGGTTCAGGCGCGTCCGGTCCCCGCAGCGGCAAACGCGCGCCCGCCCCCGCCGACGCCGAGCCGTTCGCCATCACCACTGTCGACGATGCCGCCGCTTCCCCGGGGCTCTCGCTCCTCTCCGTGCGCGGTCGCGTCGACTGGCGCTCGGGGCGCAGCACGCAATTCCTCGCGCGCAGCGCTCTCTCGATTTCCGCCCACGGCGGCGGCCGCTTCTACGGCATCATGGGCATGGGCCGGCCGTTCATTCTGTCCGGGATCACGCAGCCCACGTCGTTCTACGCCCTCAACGTCGAACGTGTCTTCGCCAATCCCCAATCCGAAATCCGCGACTCCGCCCATCTCCGCATTTTCTATTTCAAAGTCGAAGCCGGCACCGTGCGTTCCGAAAACGCCGGCGATGGCAACACCCCCGCCCGCATCGCCCGTTCGCGCGATGTCCACGTCTACTGCCTCGTCGGCAATGTCCGCCACCTCGGCGATCTCCCGATGCTCGATATCGCCGACTCCGACGACGTCGTTGCCTCGCAAGTGAAGGCGTTTCAGCCGTCGACGTTCCCTCACCTCGTCGAAACGCGCGGCTCCGCGAAACACACCGTCCCGTCCTCGCAGCCCGTCGCCCTCTTCGTCCGCGACGCCATGCCGAAACCCTAACCCACGCCGCCCGCCTCCGCCGCTTTCACCCTCCCACCCCTTCCATGAAAACACCCCGCAAGAACCCCGCGGCCTTATTCGCCCTCGCCTCCGCCCTCGCTGCATTCGCCACCGCCCAAACCGCCCCCGCTCCCACGCCCGCGTCGACCGCCGCCGCATCCTCCTCCGCCCCGTCCACCGCTCTCACCGAGGAAGCCGTCATGCTCTCGCCGTTCGAGGTGCGCGATGAACTCGACGGCAGCTACCTCGCCACCGCCACGCTCGCCGGCACGCGTTTCAACACCGACCTCAAAGACGTGCCCGCGTCGCTCTCCGTTATGACCGCCGATTTCCTCCGCGACATCGGCGCCAATAATCTCAACGACGCGATGGCCTACACCGTCGGTGCGGAAAACGAGTCGCCCGGCCAGAACGGCAATTCGATGCAGGGCAGCGATCTTCAGCTCAACATGCGCGGCTTCAGCAATTCCGTCCTCGGCCGCAATTACTTCGAGTCCCAGACCTCGCAGGACAACTACAACATGGAGCGCGCCACCTTCTCCCGCGGCCCCAACTCCGTCCTCTTCGGCAGCGGCGGCGCCGGTGGTATCGCCGATGCCTCCACCAAGCGCGCCCTCCAGCGTAACCTCACGTCATTCACCACTCGCGCCGGCGGCTTCGACGACTACCGCTTCGAATTCGATCTCAACCGCCCGCTTACCAAGACCCTCGCCGTCCGCCTGAACACGCTCTACTGGACGAAAAAAGGTTGGCGCGATTTCGAACACCTCGACCGCCGCAGCGCCGCCCTCGCCCTCACGTGGCGCCCGTTCACTCGCACCAGCATCCGCTTCGACGGCGAATACGGCAAAGTCGACGAATTGAAGCCGCAGCCCTGGCCCGGCCTCGACTCCGTAGCCAACTGGATCACCGCCGGCCGCCCCATTTCCGCCGCCGTCGGCACCACCGTCACCGGCACCAACGCCATCACCGGCACCGCGCGCTACTTCATCTCCAACTCCAACGAGATTCTCACGATGACAAACACGCGCACCACCACGGCCGCGCGCGCCGGTGCCACCGCCGGCGGACTCTCCGTGTTCAAAGACGAATCCATCTTGCCCTTTGCCCGCAACGTCATGGGCCCCGGCTCCACCACGAACAACGACTTCCTCAACGCCGGCGTGTTCATCGAGCAGCAAGTGACGAAAAACTTCTTCCTCGAAGCCGCCGCCAACCGCCAGCAGATCCACCGCGATTGGGTGCGGGCGCTGCTCTGGAGCAACGCCCGCCTCTATGCCGATCCCAACGCCCGCCGCACCGACGGCACCGCCAACCCGTATGTGAGCAAATACTACATCGAAAACCCCAACCAGCCCAACATCGATCACCGCGACCAGACGTGGAACGACTTCCGCGTCACCGCCACCTACAAATTCTCCCTCGGTCGCTTCGGCGACCACCAGATCGCCGCGCTCGCCTCCCGCCGCGAGGCCACCAACCGCGGCAACGTGCGCAGCGAGGCCTGGTCTAACAATCCCGCGCAGCCCAACCTCACCAACACCGCCAACACAATTCTCCGCCGCACCTACGTCGCCTTCGACGACCAGGGTCTGCTCCCGACCTACTTCGCCGATCCGTTCAAGGCACCCATCAACGCCAACGGCGTCACCTCGCGCCTCTATTACTCCAGCCGCACCAACACCCTCTCCCGTTTCGACAGCCGCGTCGCCACGCTGCAAAGCCGTTTCTTGAAAAACCGCCTCGTCACCACCTTCGGCCTCCGCCGTGACGAACAGACCAGTTGGGGCAGCGCGCTCGTGCGCGATCCCATTTCGCAGGAGGTGCTGGCCGCCACCCGCAATGCCGACTCCAAAGTGATCGCCGGCAACACCCGCACCGCCGGCGCCGTGCTCCATGTGCTCCCGTGGCTCTCCTTCGCCGCCAATACGTCCACGAATGCCACCCCGCAAAACTTCGTCGCCTTCGGCCCCGACTCCACCAACCGCAACATCCCCCTCGGCAACCGCGTGGGCGACGGCATGGATTTCGGCGCCCGCTTCCGCCTCCTCGGCGACCGCATCCACGGCTCCGTTACCTACTACGAGACCAATGAGCAAAACTCCCAGCGCTTCAAAGCCGGCAATCTCACCACCGGCTGGGAGCTCTGGCTGAATCAGGCCGCCCTCGCCCTCAACAAACCCGGTGCCTTCGGTTCCGCCGGCGGCGAAGGCGGCTACTACACGGGACAGGACACCGTCGATATCTCCGCCAAGGGCTGGGAAACGGAGTGGGTCCTCAACGTCAACCGCAACCTCCGCCTCGTCGTCAACGGCAGCCGTGGTTTCAACACCGGCACCAACCAGTGGCCGCGCCTCACCCCGATTGCGCAGTCCCTCCTTGTCGAAATGAAGGCCGCACCCACCACTCCCGTCACCGGCATCGGCAACGCCGCCACCCTCGGCGCCCTCGCCACGCTCATGGAGAACCAGCTTCGCACCGACCATCTCACCGAGGGCAAACTCATCGACAGTAGCCGCCCTTACAATGGCAACATCGTCGTGAACTACCGCGTCACCGAGGGCCGCCTTCGAGGTCTCGCGCTCACCGCAGGCGTCAACGGCCGAGGCCGCCGCGTGATTGGCTACAACACCGTCACCGCCGAGCCTGTCATGGATGGCGACTACACCCAGTTCAACGCCTCCCTCGCCTACAGCCGCAAGCTCACCGTCCGTAGCCGCAAACTAGATTGGAGCGTCACCCTCTCCGGCACGAACATCCTCGGCCACCGCCGCGGCCTCATCCCGACGATGGGCGACGAGATCGCGATCGACCGCTTCACCTTCGAAACCACGCCGTCCCTTTTTCTCACCAACCGCTTCACTTTCTGATCCGCACCCGGTCGGCCCGTTCTCCATCCCACTTGCCCTCCGCCGATTCTCCCCGCCATGAAGACGCCCTCCGCTTCGTCTGCCTCACCGTCCGTCGCTCCCGACGTTGCTATGTCGCGCCGCACTTTTCTCGCCGGCGCGTCGGCCGCCACCGCGTTTACGATCTTACCGAGCGGACTCCGCGGCGGCGCCGGCCGCGTCTCGCCCAATAGCAAAACCACGCTCGCCGCCATCGGCACCGGCGGCCAGGGCCTGCAAAACGTGCAGGCCCTCCTAGAGTTTCCCGAGCTGCAGGTTGTCTCCGTGTGCGATGTGAATCGCGAAGGCCCCGGCTACATCTCGTGGAATTGGGACAAAGGTAACGCGACCAATGTCGCCGGCCGCGAGCCCGCCCGCCGCCTCGTCGAGGCACACTACGCGAAAGACCGCGCCGCCGGCACCTACCGCGGCTGCACCGCCTACGCCGACTACCGCGAGCTCCTCGCCAAAGAAGATGTCGACGCCGTGATGATCGCCACGCCCGATCACACCCACGCCGTCATCGCCATGGATGCGATCAAGCGCGGCAAACACGTCTATTGCGAAAAGCCCCTCGCCTACACCGCTTACGAAGTGCGCCAGTTGACCGAAGCCGCCAAGAAAGCCGGCGTCGCCACCCAGCTCGGCAATCAGGGCCAGGCCACCGTCGAAGCCCGCACCACCTGCGAGATGATCTGGAGCGGTGCCATCGGGGCCGTGCGCGAAGTCCATGTGGCGATCGGTCCGCGCTTCTGGCCGCCCGCGCTGTTTGCCGGCCGTCCCACCGAAACCATGTCTGTCCCCGCGGGACTCGACTGGGATCTCTGGCTCGGACCCGCCCCGGCCCGGCCGTATCACTCCGCCTATTGTCCGTGGAATTGGCGCAACTGGTGGGATTTCGGCACCGGTCTTTTCGGCGACTTGGGCTGCCACAAACTCTCCACGGTCTTCAAAGCCCTCAAGCTCGGCCATCCCACGAGTATCGAAGCCTCCAGCACGAAGCACAGCGGCGAAGTTTATCCCGACGGCGTCCTCGCCCACTTCGAGTTCCCGGCCCGCGGCGATCAGCCACCGGTCACGATCCATTGGTATGACGGCGGCCTCAAACCCGCCCGTCCGCGCGACCTCGAACCCGGCCGCGGCATCGGCGACACGCTCTACGTCGGCGATCGCGGCACGCTCATGGGTTATCGCCTGATTCCCGAGTCGAAGATGAAGGACTTCGCCCGTCCGACCCAAAAACTCCCGCCCTCCCCCGGCCACTACCAAGAATTCGTCGATGCCTGCCGCGGCGGCCCTCGCGCCGGTTCCGATTTCGTCGAACACGCCGGCCTCCTCAGCGAAACGTGTGTGCTCGGCAATGTCGCTCTCCGCTCCGGAAAAAAACTCGCGTGGGACGGCCCCAATTTCAAATTCACCAACGACACTGCCGCCAACCGCCTCCTCCACCGCGAATATCGCGCCGGCTGGTCCCTCGGCGCCTGAACGCCCCGTGCCCACGGGCTTTCACCTCTTCCCGCAAAAATGATTTTCCGCCTCTCTCACCTGGCTCTCCTCGTCGTCGCGTTCGCGCTCTCGTCACTCAACGCCACCGCGCAGAAAATCCGTCCCCTTGCGTGGAAAATCGAGGCCCAGACCGAATACCGCGACGATCATCTCGTGCAGCTCGGCTTTCTGCCCGTCACGCGTTTCGGCGCCGATCCCACCGGCGCGCGCGACTCTACTCAGGCCATCCAGCGCTGCATCGACGAGGCTTACCGCCACCACCTCGCCTGCTATTTTCCCGCCGGCACCTACCTCGTGTCCGCTCCATTGCGCGCCGTGCAGCGCGGTGGCGAAATGACCACCGCCCACGCGCTCATCGGCGGGGCGAAAAACGGCCGCCGCCCCATGCTCAAACTCCGCGACCGCACGCTCACCGGTGCGCCCACGCCCCTCCTCCTCCTCCAATCGCAGGACCCCGATGGCAAAGAAAACGTGCCCGACGCCTACAACATGCTCTTCCGCGGCATCGACCTCGATCTCGGCGAGGGCAACACCGGCGCGATCGGCGTCCAACTCCACGGCGCGCAGGGCTGCGCCGTGCAGGACACAAAAATCTCCGGACGCGGCTTCTACGCCGGCCTCAAACACCTCTCCGGCTCCGGCGCGTGCTACGGCAACATCGAGGTCGACGGCGGCGACTACGGCATCGACGCCGCGCAGGACAACGCGAAGGACCCCGTCATCGCCGGCCTCGTGCTCCGCAACCAGCGCGTCGCCGCGTTTCTCTTTGATCCGTTCACCGCGCTCACCGTCGTCGGCTTTCGCTTCGAGGGCATCCGCGGCCCGCTCATCACGCTCAAACGCCGGGCTCACAACTGCACTGGCCACCTCGGCCTGATCGACGGCGTGATTGATCTGCCCGACGCCACCGCGCCCGCCCTGCGCAACATTGACCGTTCCATTTTCCTGAAAGACGTCTTCGTCCGAAATGCCGCCGTCATCGTGCAAAACGACCGCGGCCCGCCGCTCGCCGGCACGCCCGGCGGCTGGACGCACGTGCGCGAGTATTCTTTTTTCCACGGTCCCGAGTCCCGCTTCGTCGACGGCCGACTCGGCGGCGGTGAACTCGCCGTCAACGACACCGTGCGCAACTTCACCGGGCCCATTCCCACGGACTGTGTCACCTGCAATCTCTGGGACGAGTCCGCCCTGCCCTCGCCCGAGGAGCGCGATCGTTACGTCAACGTCGCCGATTTCGGCGCCGACCGTCGCAATGGCGCCGACGCCGCTCCCGCCATCCAGCGCGCCATCGACCAGGCCGCCCGCGAAGGCAAAGCCGTGTTTCTCCCGAAGGGCGACTACCGCATCGCGCAGACCATCCGCCTCCGCGCCGGCACGCGTCTCATCGGCGTCTCGCGCAATCTCAGCGTCCTCTACGCCGACAACGACTGGCAGTCCGCCACCGACACACCGATGCTCGCCACCGACGGCGGCGCCGAAGCGACGACGCAGTTCGCTTTCCTCAAGCTCCACCTCAGCGACGATCTCCGCCATCGCATCCGCTGGCTCGACTGGACCGCCGGCCGCCGTTCGACGGTGCGCGAGGTCTGGTTTGAGAAGCGATGGCACGCGTCTCCCTACGCCCAGCAGTGTATCCGCATTTCGGGCACTGGCGGCGGCCGTTGGTATGGACTCTTCACGCGCACCGGCGGCCCGGCCTCGCGTCCGTCGGGCTTCCGCCACCTCCTCGTCGAGGGCACGACGGAGCCGCTGCACCTCTACGCCTATTGCCCCGAATACGCGCAGAGCGATTGCCAGGCCGAATTCCGCCGCGCCCAAAATGTCTTCGTTTACGGCCTCAAGGCCGAGACCGACCTGAAACTCACGCGCCAGTCCCCGCCGCTCTGGATCGTTGATTCGAACAACATCCTCATCTGCGGCTACACCGGTATCGGCGAAGCCGACGCCGGCCGCGGCCTCATCGAACTCCACGGCCGCAACCCCAACCTCGTCCTCGCGAATATGGGCCGCTGGCGCAAATCCGCCGCTCCCGAAGACTCGTGGTTCTACGTCCTCGACGTCGCCACGAAGCAAGGCATCCGCAACGCCCTCGTGCCCGCACCAGCGGACTCCGAGCGCAACGTCGCCAGCATCTTCAAACGCGGCACCGTCACCCTCACCCGCTGATTTTCATTTTCCCATGTCTGCCCCATCCCCCCGCACCCCCAGCGTCTCCGCGCCGCTTTTCGCCGCGCTCACCGCCCTCCTCACCGTTTGCGTGCTACCCGCACTCTCCTTCGGTGCCGCCGCAACCGCGCCCCGGCCCAACATCGTCTTGGTCCTCGCCGACGACCTTGGCTACGGCGACCTCTCCTGTTACGGCCAGCGGAAACTCGCCACGCCCCACCTCGATCGCCTCGCCGCCGAGGGCATGTGTTTCACCCGCCACTACGCCGGCTCCACCGTCTGCGCGCCGTCGCGCACGGTGCTCATGACCGGCCTCCACCTCGGCCACGCCCCGCTGCGCACCAACTGGGACCAACCGATGCCCGACTCCGTGCCCACGCTCGCTCGCACGCTCCAAGCCGCCGGCTACACCACCGCCGCCTTCGGCAAATGGGGCGTCGGCGATGTGATCCTGGAAGACGATCCGAACCGCAAAGGCTTCGATGAATTTTACGGCTACGTGGACATGTATCATGCCCACAATCTCTTCCCGCCCTTCCTCGTCCACAACGGCCGCCGCGAGCCCCTCGCCAACGATCTCATCCCCGGCAGCGACGCCGCCCCGTTCGCCGGCCGCGGCAACGGCCTCGCGCGAAGCCCGCAGGACTACGCCCCCGCGCTGATCATCGACGCCGCTCTCCGCTTCATCGACGCGCAGGCGAAGAAACCGTTCTTCCTCTACGTCCCGCTCAACACCCCGCACGCCAACAACGAGGGCGGCAAGGGCAACTTCAAGCGCGGCATGGAAGTGCCCGACTTCGGCCCCTTCGCCGACCGTGACTGGCCCGCCGAGGAAAAAGGCTTCGCCCGCATGATGCACGACCTCGACCGCGACGTCGGCCGCATCGTCGCCAAACTCCGCGAGCGCGGCCTCGCCGAAAACACCCTCGTCCTCTTCACCAGCGACAACGGCCCCCATCAGGAAGGCGGCCACCTCGTCGATTTCTTCGCCTCCAGCGGCGAGCTCCGCGGACGCAAACGCGATCTCTACGAGGGCGGCATCCGCGTGCCCTTCATCGCCTGGTGGCCCGGCCGCATCGCTGCCGGCACGACCAGCACGCACCTCAGCGGATTCCAGGATTACCTCCCGACCTTCAGCGAACTCGCCGGCACCAAAGCCCCTCCCGGCGACGGGCTTTCCCTCGTCCCCACGTTGCTGGGACGCCCCGCCGAGCAGCGCCGCCACGGGGTTCTCTACTGGGAATTCTACGAAGCCGGCGGCAAACAGGCCGTCGTCACCGACCGTTGGAAAGCCGTCCGACTGAACTGGAACACCCAGCCCGATGCCCCGCTTGAACTTTACGATCTCAACGCCGATCCCGCCGAGAAAAACAACGTCGCCGCCGCCCACCCCGACATCGTCAAAACGATGCTCGCCCACCTCACCACCGCCCACCGTCCCCACACCGGCGTCACCCGCATGCCCGCGAGTTTTATGGGCCCCGGCCAGAAGCAAAAACAGAATCGTTAGCCGCCCCGCGTCGCATGAATCTCCCGCGCGCAGTCCTCGCCCTGTCACTCGGTCTCGTCGGCTCCCTCCTCTGCTCCACCGCCGCCGAGCCCGCCGCCCGCGACCGCTACGGCGGCGTCACCGCACTCAAATCGAAACCTACCGGCTGGTTCCACGTCGCTCCCATCGACGGTCGTTGGTTTTTCATTACACCCGACGGCCACGCCTTCTTCTCCCTCGGCGTCACCCACGCCGTCGATGCCGCGCGCCGCGACGAACGCGACCTCCTCACGACCAAGTTCGGCGGCGACGAAGCCAAGCTGGCCGACTTCCTCACCGCCCGCCTCCGCGACTGGGGCTACAACTCTTCTGGCTACGGCACGCTCCCCGCGATGACCCGCCAAGTCCCCTACGTCGCCGAAATCTGGACCGAGGGCCCGCGCTCCTTTTCCGCCGGCGAGAAATCCGACTACACCGACATCTTCGACCCCGCCGTCCAAGCGCGCCTCCGCACCACCATCCGCACCGCCGCCGCCCGCCACGTCGAAAATCCGTTTTGTCTCGGCTACGTCTTTATCGACCTGCCGGTCTGGCACCCGAAACCACCGCGCGGTGAGAGCTACGTCGACTTCATCCGCGCCCTCCCTGCCACCGCCCCCGGTCGCGTCGCGCACGCCGCTTTTCTCCGCGCCCATCCCGCCGCCGCCGACGAGGCCTTTCTCAACCACCTCGCCACCACCTACTACACCTGCGCCGTCGCCGCACTCCGCTCCGTCGATCCGCACCACCTCCTCCTCGGTGACCGTCTCATGGCCCTGCCCGAACGCACGCCCGACTCGATCCTCCAAACCGCCGCCAACTTCGTCGACGTCCTGTCGTTCCAACCGATGGGCACGCCCAAACCCATCGGCGCCTACCTCGACCGCATCCACCGCCTCACCGGCAAACCCGTCCTCCTCGCCGACGTGAACACGATGGTCACGCGCCCCGCGAAAGACCTCGTCGACACCACCGCCTACGAACGCACCGCCGGCGAACACACCCTCACCTACTACCTCGAAGCCGCCGGCAGCCGCGCCCTCCTCGGCATTCACCGCTGCACGTTCCGCGATTACCAGCCGTGGAACCCGCAATTTCACCGCCGCGGCCTCCTCCAGGCCGACGACGCGCCTTATCCCCTACTCATCGACTACACGCGCCGCACCAACGAACAGGTCTTCCAACTCGTCTACGCACCCGCCCGCTAATCCAGCCTTCCTCGCCATGTCCTCCGCCCTCACCCGTCGCCAACTTCTCGCCCACGCCTCCCGCGCCACCGCGCTCGGCTCCCTCGGCCTCCTCTCCGCGCCCCGCGCCGCCGCTGCAAAACCAGCCACAACCGCTGCTCCCACCGCCCCGTTGAAAATCGGCGTCGCCACCCTCGGTTTCCCGAAGCTCACCCACGCCGCCCTCGCCACCGAACTCGCCGGCGCCGGCGTCCGTCTCGTCCAACTCTTCCTCGCGCAGAGCGACACACCGTTCTGGGCCTACAACGGCCGGCCCGATGTCTCCAGTCTCACGCCCGCCCGCTGCCGCGAAATCGCCGCCCGCTACCGCGATGCCGGCATTTCTCTCCACAGCCTCGGCGTCTACGCCAACCTGATCCACCCCGACGCGGCCGAGCGCCGCGCCATCCTCGACTACTTCGCTGCGATGATGGATATCGGCAGCCACATGGGTATCCGCACCTTCATCACCGAAGCCGGCCACTTCCGCGATCCCAAGGCCCCTGAGCCCCGCATCGCCCACCATTTTCAGGACGCCGTTTGGCCGCAAATGATCGGCACCGCCCGCGAACTCGCCGCCCTCGCCGATTCTCGCGGAGCCACCGTCCTCCTCGAAGGTTTCTACCGCGGCTTCCTCGCCAGCGCCAAACGCCTCCGCCTCTTCCTTGAGGAAGTCGACTCGCCCCGCATCCGCGCCCTCCTCGATCCCGCGAATCTCATCGAGGTGAACGACCTCGAAGAAATGTTTCAGCAGCTCGGCCCCCGCATCGACTGCTTCCACGCCAAGGACCGCAAACTCCACGTCGAGCGCGGCGTCGCCGCCGGCCTCGGTTCGCTCGACTACGAGAAGTTCGTCACGCTCGCCGCGCGCCACGCACCGACCGCGCCCCTGATTATTGAATACGTCGGCCCCGACGACTACCGCGCCGCCCTCACCCACCTCCGCGCCGCCATCCAACAAGCCGGGCTCACCGCCGTTTAATCCGTTCCCGTTTCCCTTCGCGGTTTGCCCGGCGCCGCTCACCACGGCGCGCTCAATCGCGCGGCGCCGCCCCGGCCAAACTCACCACTCCGCCAACGCCGTCACCGCTGGCGCACTCGCTTTCTCATCCCGCGGCACGAGCTGCACCACGATGCGCTGCGCCGCGCCCGCGCCCACCGCGACTTCGAACCCGATCATGCGCGTGCCCGGATTGCGCGCGTCGATTGCCGTCGGCGCCGGATCGGTCTGATAAATTTTGATCGTCGCCCCCGCCGGCTCCAGCACGCGGAATCCCAATTTTTTCCCTTCCTGCGTCAGCGTCGCCCGGCCCGCCCCGTCGATCTTCACGTCGGCCCGCGTCACCATCGCCCAGCGCACCTTCGCCGCCTTGCCGCCCGCCGCGATTTCATCCTGCACGAGCACCGAGCGGTCGGCTTGCAGCGCCACCCCGCGCCGCGCGCGGTCCAACTGCCCCCGATACACGCCGCCCAGATCCACCACCGTGCGCCCCGTCTTCGTCAACACGATGGGCGCCTTGCCTTCCACCCGCTGCTGCTGCCCGTCCACCATGAGCACGTTGTGGCTCGACGTCCCGAGCCGGAAAATTTTCCACCGCTCCGCGTCCTGCGCTTTGCCCCAGAGATTGATCCCCTTCGATTCGATGGATTCGTAACTCTGCATCCCGAGGTCGTCCGCCCAGCGCACGCCGTCCGCATCCATCACAAACGCCCCCACATCCATGTGCGCGTGATTGGCCGAGGGTGTGCCGCCCTTGATCGCCACGTAACTCGCGTCCGCCGTCCACGCACTGCGGTGAAACGCCACCGGCACCGTGCCCTGCGCCGCCCACGAGAGCGCCGTCGGCGCCGTCGGTTTCTCCTGCGTAGGCGCCAGCCACAATATCAACAGCGGATCGTCGCGATCGCGCTTGCTGCGCCCCGCTTTCTTCGCCGCCCTCGCCGCGATCTTCGGCCACTCGTTCCACAGCAAATACGATTCCTTCCGCTGCCCCGCGAACCAGAACATCGCCGGCGACACGCCTTCGCCTCCGCGCCCGCAATCCGAGTAGTTAAAGTAGAAACCCGACGGCCCCGTCACGTGCAGGTAATAGTCCGCCGTCGCCAGAAACCCCGGCTGCTGCGTGAGCCCGAAGTCCGAGCCGAGCACCGATTGCAGCGCCGAAATCAACATCACGTTGAACGTCGTCCCGTAGCTCCAGTAGCCCGGGCCCTCCGGATACGCGCCGTCGGGCGCGTATTCGTGCATCGAGATCGGCACCGTCTTCACCGCGCGTGCGACCATTTCCGCCGCGAGCGCCGGCTCGCTCTCCGCCACCGCCAGCGCCCCGACGGTGATGCCGCCGTTGCACACTTGATTCCAATTGTTCGTCGCCCTCGTCCACGAATTCGCCTTCTGGCTCGCCTTGAGCCCCTTCGTCACGATCGCCTCGCGCAGCGCGCGCCGCGTCGGCTCATCGAGCGCGTTGTAGAGCCAGTCGTAGCCGATTCCCACCGCCGCCGTCATCTCGCCTACATCAAGGAAATGACTCGGGTTCCAGTCGCTGAACGCCGATACCGCGAGCAACTCCGCCCGCGCCCGGTCCAAATATTTCTTCTCGCCCGTCAACCGCCACGCGAGCCCCAGGTGCGTCACGCGCGTGAGCGCCGTGCGCGACTTGTCGAGCAGCCGCCGCCCGATTTTGACGTGCTCCACCGGCTTCGTCGCGAGCTGCCGGTCCGCCTCCGCCAACAACTCCGCGTGCAAACCCTTCCACAGCGGATCGCTCGCCACGCGCTGCTGGATCGCCGCCTCGCCGCCCGCCGGCAGAAACAGGCGCGGATGCGTCGGCGCCATCTCCTTCAACCGTCGCGTCACCTCCGCATTTTCGACCACCGCTCCGGCGGACACATTTACGAGGAGCCACGCAGCGAGCCATGCCAGCCCCAAAAAGCGAAAGGAGAGCTTCATAGCTCCGATGACGCCGCCCGACGCCGTCGGCTACATTTGACTCGCGAGCCCCTTCCCCACCCGGCACAACCACCCACAGAAAGTCCGACCCACCCCCGTTAGTTCCCCGGTCAGCTTCTTCACCCCCAAAATCCCCATGTCCTCCCGAAACGTCACCCCGTCGGGCGCCGCTGCTTTGGCTGCCCTTGCCGTCTTCCTCGCCCCCAACCTCGCCCGCGCCAGCGAGGCCGACATCAAAATCCCCGATCTTGGCGCCGTCTCCTTCCTCGGCGGCGCGCTCTCCGGCACCGCCATCCTGATGATCGGCCTCGCCGTGTGCGTCGTCGGTGTCCTCTACGGTTGGGTCCAATACATCCAGACGCGCAACCTCCCCGTCCATCCTTCCATGAGCGCCGTCTCCCAGATCATCTGGGAAACCTGCAAGACCTACCTCTGGCAGCAGGGCAAATTTCTCGCCCTCCTCTGGCTGCTCATCGCCATCTGCATGGTCTACTATTTTGGCGTCCTGTCCGAAAATTCCGTCGCCCACGTCGCGCTCATCCTCGCCTCCTCCGTCCTCGGTATTCTCGGCAGCTATGGCGTCGCCTGGTTCGGCATCCGCATCAACACCGTCGCCAATTCACGCGCCGCCTTCTCCGCCCTTCAGGGCAATCCCCTCGCCACGCTCTGCATCCCGCTCAAGTCCGGCATGAGCGTCGGCCTCCTCCTCGTCGCCACCGAGCTGTTTTTCATGATCTGCATTCTGCAGTTCCTCGACGAAAACCTCGCCGGCCCGTGCTTCATCGGTTTCGCCATCGGCGAATCCCTCGGCGCCTCCGCCCTCCGCATCTGCGGCGGTATCTTCACCAAGATCGCCGATATCGGCGCCGATCTCATGAAGATCGTCTTCAACCTTCCCGAAGACGATCCCCGCAACCCCGGTGTCATCGCCGACTGCACCGGTGACAACGCCGGAGATTCCGTCGGCCCCACCGCCGATGGCTTCGAGACCTACGGCGTCACCGGCGTCGCCCTCATCGCCTTCCTCGCGCTCGCCCTCGCCGCCGCCCCCGCGCTGTGCGCCACCCTCATCGTCTGGCTCTTCGCCATGCGTATCCTAATGGTCATCACCTCGCTCGTCAGCTACCTCGCCAACGAAATCAACAGCAAGATGCTCTACGGCGGCTCGAAAGATTTTAACCTCGAGCAACCGCTCACGAACCTCGTCTGGATCACCTCCTTCGTCTCGATCCTCGTCACCTACGCCGCCAGCTACGCACTCCTCCACGATCTCAAAGGCCACCCCGAACTCTGGTGGGTGCTCTCGACGATCATCTCTCTCGGCACCATCGCCGGCGCACTCATCCCCGAGTTCACCAAAGCCTTCACCTCGACCGAGAGCCGCCACGTCAAAGAAGTCGTCACCTCCTCCCGCCAGGGCGGCGCCTCGCTCAACATCCTCAGCGGCCTCGTCGCCGGTAACTTCTCCGCCTTCTGGACCGGCCTCTGCATCCTCGCCCTCATGTTCGGTGCGTATCACTTTTCTCAATCCGCCGCCGTCCTCGCGATGATGCCCGCCGAATTCCGGTTCGCCGCGCCCATCTTCGCCTTCGGTCTCGTCGCCTTCGGTTTCCTCGGTATGGGCCCCGTCACCATCGCCGTCGATTCCTTCGGCCCCGTCACCGACAACGCCCAGTCCGTCTACGAACTCTCCCAGATCGAGCAAAAGCCCGGCATCGCCGACGAGATTAAACGCGACTTCGGCTTCACCCCCGATTTCGCCCACGCCAAGCACCAACTCGAAAAAGGCGACGGCGCCGGCAACACCTTCAAAGCCACCGCCAAACCCGTCCTCATCGGCACCGCCGTCGTCGGCGCGACCACCATGGTCTTCGGCATCATCATGATGCTGAAAGGCATTTACCCCGACACCATCGAGAAGCTCTCCCTCGTCCACCCCGAGGCCATCATGGGCCTGCTCATGGGCGGCGCCGTCATCTACTGGTTCACCGGCGCCAGCACGCAGGCCGTCGTCACCGGCGCCTACCGCGCCGTCGTCTACATCAAGGACAATATGAAGCTCGACGCCGCCACCGCCTCCATCGAGGCCTCGAAGGAGGTCGTGCGCATCTGCACCCAGTATGCGCAGCGCGGCATGATCAACATCTTCATCGTCATCTTCTGCTTCAGCCTCTCCCTCGCCTTCTTCGACCCGTTCTTCTTCATCGGCTACCTCGTCGGCATGGCCTTCTTCGGCCTCTTCCAGGCCATCTTCATGGCCAACGCCGGCGGCGCCTGGGACAACGCGAAGAAGATCGTCGAGGTCGAATTGAAGATGAAAAACACGCCGCTCCACGCCGCCACCGTCGTCGGCGACACCGTGGGCGATCCCTTCAAAGACACCTCGTCCGTCTCGCTGAACCCCGTGATCAAATTCACAACGCTCTTCGGCCTCCTCGCCGTCGAGATCGCCGTGAAAATGCCCGCCGGCCTGAAGCAAACCCTTGGCAGCGCCATCTTCGTCGTCGCCCTGATTTTCGTCTACCGCAGCTTCTACGCGATGCGCATCCCCGTGGACGAAAAGGACGCCGACGTCGTCGACCACCAGATGAAGGAAGGCTGACGACGACGTGCTCGGTGCGGACGGCGCAGACACCTCTCCTACGCGCTATCCAAAGTCATCGGCATTTATGCCGTGTGCAGCCGCAGCCGCCCGCACCGGCGCGCCGCGGCCCGCCGCTTGCCCTTCGCCGCCCGCCTCTCACGTTTCTCCCTGTCATGCGCGCCCCCGCCGTCCTCACCGTCCTCGCGCTCGTCGCCGCCCTCTTGGGCCCGCTCACCGCCTCCGCCCAGCCGCCCCCGCTCACCCGCATCACCGCCTCGTCGCTCCGTCTCCCGCTTACCGCCGCGCCACAGGGCTACACCACCGCCCGCGTGTATCCGAATCTCTCGTTCACCCAACCCGTCGCTCTCGTCACCCCTCCCGGCGACACCCGCCGCCTCTTCGTCGTCGAGAAAACCGGCCGCATCTGGGTCATCCCCGATGTCACTGCTGCCACGCCCACTCGCACGCTTTTCCTCGACCTCACTTCCCGAATCACCGGCGCCACTTCGCTTGGCGACGAACGCGGCCTCCTCGCCCTCGCCTTCCATCCCGACTACGCGACCAACGGCCAGTTCTACCTCTGGTATACGCTCACCACGACCACCTCCGCCGGCACCGGCCTCCACGACCGCCTCGCGCGCTTCCGCGTCTCCGCCACCAACGCCCTCCTTGCCGACGCCACCTCCGAAGAGCCGCTCCTCACGCAGCGCGACGAAGCCACGAATCACAACGGCGGCCAGCTCGCCTTCGGCCCCGACGGTTACCTCTATCTTTCCATCGGCGACGAGGGCGGCGGCAACGACCAGTTCGCCAACGCCCACCGCATCGACCGCGATTTCTTCGCCGCCATCCTCCGCCTCGATGTCGACCGTCGCGCCGGTTCCCTCGCGCCGAATCCCCACCCCGCCGTCCACGCCGGCACCTACTCCGTTCCGCCCGACAATCCCTGGGTCGGCGCCACCACCTTCAACGGCCTCGCTGTCACGCCCTCCGCCGTCCGCACCGAATTCTGGGCCACCGGTCTGCGCAACCCGTGGCGCTTCGCCTTCGACTCCGCCACCGGTCAACTCTGGTGCACCGATGTCGGCCAGGATTCGCGCGAGGAGATCAACCTCATCGTCCGCGCCGGCAACTACGGCTGGCCCTACCGCGAAGCCTCCCTCGCCGGCCCGCGCGCCAATCCGCCTGCCGCCGCCGTGTTCCTCCCGCCCGTCTGGGAATACCCGCGCACCCAGGGCCTCTCGATCACCGGCGGCTTCGTGTATCGGGGAAACCGACACGCCGACCTCGTCGGCCGCTACCTCTTTGCCGACTACCTGAGCGGACGCATCTGGGCCCTCACTCCCGATCCCGCCAACCCGGCCAGCCCCGTCGCCGCCGACCGCGTGCAGCAAATCGCGCAAGACAACAGCATCGTCTCCTTCGGCCTCGATCCCGCCACCGGCGACATCCTCCTCGCCGATCACGCGGAGGGCGTCATCAAGCGCCTCGTCCCCGACCCCGCCACCGGCGGCCTCGCCCTCCCGGCCAACCTCTCCGCCACCGGCGCCTTCACGAACCTTGCCACGCTCACGCCCGCGCCCGGCCTCGTCGCCTACGAGCCCAACGTTTCCTTCTGGTCCGACCACGCCACGAAGCGCCGCTGGTTCGCCCTCACCGATGCCGCTGCACGCGTCGGCTTTTCCCCTACAGCCAACTGGTCGTTCCCCGCTGGCGCCGTTTGGGTGAAACACTTCGACCTCGCCCTCACCCGCGGCGACCCCGCCACCGCCCGCCGCCTCGAAACCCGCTTTCTCGTAAAAACCGCCACCGGCATCTACGGCGCGACCTACCGTTGGAACGACGCGCAGACCGACGCCGAGCTCGTCCCCGACGCCGGCGCCGACGCCACGTTCACGATCACGGAAAACGGCACCACCCGCCCGCAAACGTGGCATTTCCCCGGACGCGCCGAATGCCTCACCTGCCACACCGATGCCGGCGGCCTCGCCCTCAGCTTCAACACCCGCCAGCTCAACCGTCCGCACGCCTTCCCCGGCGGCACCGCCAACCAGGTCACCGCGCTCGCCCTCGCCGGCTATCTCGGCGTCACCACCTCCGCCATTCCGCCTGACCCCGCCACGCTCCCCGCCCTCGCCTCTGCCGACGATCCCTCCGCCTCCCTCGAGATCCGCGCCCGCTCCTATCTCGACGCCAACTGCTCCGCCTGCCACCAGCCCGGCGGCCCCGCCCTCGGCACACTCGACGCCCGCGCCCGCACCCCGCTTTCGCTCGCCGGCCTCGTCTACGGTCCGCTCCTCGATTCCGCCGGCGACCCTTCGCACCGCGTCATCGTCCCCGGCGATCCCGCCCGTTCGCAACTTCTCGCCCGTATCAGCACTCCGGGCACACGCCGCATGCCGCCGCTCGCCACCAGCGAACGCGATCTCACCGGCGAGGCCCTCCTCACGCAGTGGATCGCCGCCCTCGCCACACCCCGCGCCCCCGCCCGCCTCGTCAACCTCGCCACGCGCACGTCCGTCCTCGGCGGCAGCGCCACGCTCATCTCCGGTTTCGTCATCGCCGATGCACCGAAGACCGTCCTCGTCCGCGCCGCCGGCCCCGCGCTCACCGATTTCGGCGTCCCCGGCGCTCTCACCGAACCCGGCCTCGCCCTCTTCCGCGGCACCGAGCGCATCGCCGCGAACACCCGCTGGCCCACCGCCGCGAACGCCCCCGAGCTCCGCGCCACCGCCCAGCGCGTCGGCGCCTTCGCGTTCGCCGAGGGCAGCGCCGACTCCGCTCTCCTCGCCACGCTCGCCCCCGGAGACTACACCGCGCAGGTCACCTCCGCCACCAGTGCCACGGGCGTCGCCCTCCTCGAACTCTATGACGCCGATCCGTCGGCTCAGAGTGGCACGGGCGTCCCGCCCGTGAGTTCGCCCACGCCGCACGGCCGCCTCATCAACACCTCCGTCCGCGCCCAAGTCGGCATCGGCGGCCAAATCCTCATCCCCGGTCTGGTCGTCGGCCCCGGCGCCCCAAAAGCCCTCCTCGTGCGCGCCGTCGGCCCCGGCCTCGCGCCGTTCGGCGTCACCGGCCTGCTCGCCCGCCCCGTCCTCACGCTCTACGCCGGCGACACCGCCTACCGCACCAATACCGGCTGGCGCACCCTCCCCGACTCCGCCGCCTTTCAACTCGCGTCGGAGCGCCTCAACCTTTTCCCGCTCGCAGAAAACGGCGCCGACTCCGGACTCTTCCTCTCCCTCGATCCCGGCGCCTACACGCTCCAGGTCACCGGTGTCGGCGGCACCACCGGCGTCGCCCTCGTCGAAATCTACGAAGTGCCCTAACCCGCCGCTCGCCTCACCCGTCGTCTCGTCCGTCGTCTTGCACGGCGGTCGCGCAATTGCATTGTGCGACCGCCACCCGCCTTCAATCGTCTCCCCGCACACTCTATGGCGACGCTCATTTCATCCTCCGGCTCGTCTGGTTCCAACCGCGCGACTCCCTTCCGAGTCTCGACGCGCGAGGTTTCCCTGGATTTTTCCGTCGTCGGCCCCGACCAGTCCCCCGGCGAACTCGGAGGCTTCAGCGAAACGGCTTTCCGCGAACTCGTCGAAAAATTCGCCGCCATTCCCACCGTCAAACTCCTCGATGGCGATCCCCAGCTCATCGTCAGCGCCAAACGCGGCCGCTACGTCATCATCCCGTCCACCGGCAAACTCCTCCTCCGCCCCGCCAACGATTCCCAGCAGCCCTACGTCAAGTTCGACCCCGTCGACGTCCCGCCCTTCCTCGATAGCAACGATCAGACCGTCCCCGGCCAAGCTCCGGCGAAAAACTTTCAGACCCTCATCGGCTCCGCTGCCACCATGGTCGCCGCTGCCGAGGCTGCGACCCCCGAGACGCCCACCGTCCCCATCTACGGCGCCTTCCCGCAAAATGTCGGCCGTTTCGTCAGCAACGCCCCCTTCGCGTCCGCCCCACCGCCGCCTCCGCCACCACCGATCCGGCCCGTCAGCCGCAAACTCGTCATCTCGATTGCGACCGTCTTTGTCCTCGTCGCCGCCGCTTCCTTCTGGGGCTACTACGGCCCCGGCCCCGCCGATAAACCCCTGCCACCCGCCCCGCCGTCCGAGTTCGATCTCGTCGCCACCCCCGAACTCATCGCCAGTCTGAAAAAACGATTCGCCGGCACCTACGCCACCGCCGGCACCGATGGCGAGCGCCTCCTCGAACTGCGCGCCGACGGCACGTTTCGCTACCAAGAATTCGGCACCAATGTCGCCCGCACCAACAGCCGCAACGGCACCTACGTCTTCGCCGTCCGCCACGGCACCAAGACTCCGCTCATCCGCGCCAGCGGTCTCGGCACCATCGACTTGCTCGATGAGAAAAAAATCTTCTGCCAGCGCGCCGTCTTCAACCGGCTGCCCTGATCGTTTCACTCCACCCTGATCGGCGCCTGCGCCAGCGCCAGCAGCGCCTCGAAACGCGCATCCTGCCGCAGCCGCGCAAACGCCGGGTCCAGCCGCAACATCGCCGGATCAAGTGCCGAAGGTGTATTGATCACCTTCGCCAGCTCCGCGAAAAAACGCTCGTCGGCCGGCGCCCCCACGAGCGCCAGCACCTGTAGCCGCCCCGGTTCCCGCCGGATGAGCCGCACGCCGGCGATCACCGCCCCGAGCACAAAATCTCCGCTGCCCACCCGCAGCGCCACCGCCCGGTCCGCGAGCCGCAGCGCCTCGTCCCCGTCGCCCAACATCGCGCGCAACGTCGCGAGCATCATCAACGGCACCGCGGCCCCCGCGTGTTCCACCGCGACGATCGGCCGCAACACCCCGCACGCCCGCTCCGCCAGCGGTCGCCACGAGGGATCGCCCGCCAATTGCCGCACGCGCGCCTGCAGCCACAACTCTTCCGCGAGTCCCACACCGCCTCGCGCCAACAGCGGCGGCAACACCGCCATCGCCTCCACCGCCTCCCCGCGCCACGCCAATAACAACGCCCGCCACTTCGCCAGAATTCCGTTCGTATCCGCCGGCAGCGCCGCCAAGGCCGCCAGCGCCCGGTCGAGATCGTGGTCGCGGCAGAGCTGCGTGACGACCACCAGCGCCTGCAGGGTCGGATCGTTCGGCGCGAGCACTTGCTGGCGGTGAAACACCTTCAGCGCGCCCGCATAATCGCGGATCATTTCCAACGTATACGCGGCCTCCCGCGCGATCCGCGGATTGCGCGCATCGAGCTCCTGCGCGCGGGCGAGCCCCGCGAGCGCGTGCGTCCACCGCCCCGCCCGCCGGTGCACCAGCGCCAGATTGTAGATGGCGTCCGCACTGTTCGGCATCGCCCGCACCGCGTGTTCGAAGGCCCGCGCCGCAGCCGCGTTGTCCCGCCGGCCCCAATACAGAAAAAATCCGCGCATCCGCATCAACTCCGTCGCCTCCGCCCCGAGCGCTTCCGCCGCGCCCAGCTCCGCCTCCGCCGCGCGCAGCCGCGCCGGCGCCGGATCGTAGCCCACAAAATAATTCGCCAGGTGGATCTCGCAGAGCAGCAGATGCGCCCGCGCCAGTCGCGGATCGAGCCGCAGCGCGTCGTTCAGTTGCGCCTCCACCTCCACGAGCGAATCCGCCACGAGGCCGCGGTCGTCGTGCTGACGCTGCGCCTGCAAAAACAGATCGTAGGCGCGCAACCGCGGGCTCGCCGCTTCGAGGAAAAATGCCGTGCGTCCCGTCGTCTCCCCCATCGCGTGCACCGGCTGACCGCTGAGAAACCGCTCCAACTCCGCCGCCACGTCGCGCGCCGAGGCATAGCGGTCCGCCGGGCGCTTCGCCAGGCACCGCATCACGATCGCCTCGATCGGCGCAGGCAGATCCGCCACCAGCACGCCGGGCGCGAGCGGCGTCTCCTCGATGATTTGCCGCACGATCGCCTCCAGCGTCGTCGCCGTATGCGGCACGCAGCCCGTAACCAGATGGTAAAGCAGCGCGCCGAGTCCGTAGATATCCACCGCCGGCTGCCCGCTCGTATCGCCCGCCGCCTGCTCCGGCGCCATGTGCGCCGGCGTGCCGATCAGGAAACCCGGCTGCGTGGCCCCGCGCGGCGCGTGTGCCGACAAATCTTTCGCTAGACCGAAGTCCGCCAGCATCGGCCGCCCGTCGAGATCAAGCAGCACGTTCGACGGTTTCAGATCGCGATGCACCACCCCGCGCTCGTGCGCGTGCGCGATGCTCTGCGCCACGATCATCACCAGCTCCGCCGCCCGGGCCGGCGCCACCGGCCCGTCCGCCAGCAGACCTTCGAGGCTCGATCCATCCACGAGCTCCATCGTGAAAAACGGCACGCCGTCCAACCGCCCGAGATCGTAGATCGCGACGATGCCCGGGTGACGCAGGCTCGCCGCCACGCGCGCTTCGCGCAGAAACCGCGCCGCGTGTTCGCCATCCGCGCTCAGCCCGCGGTGCATCAGTTTCAACGCCACCACGCGGTCGAGGCTCGTCTGCCGCGCCCGATACACGATGCCCATCCCGCCGCGGCCCAGCTCTCCCAGCAATTCGTAGTCGCCCAGCCGGCTCACCGGCAGCCCCGAGGTGGTCACGCCGTCGCGCAACGGCGCCGGCGGCGAATCCGCCAGCATCCAGTCCGAGATGCACCGCGGACACAGCCCGCCGAGCACGCGCAGATCGAGCGCGGCCTGACACGTGGGACAAACCCGGGAGCCGTCAGGCATGGTCGCGCCGCCCTCCTCTGTTTTGCCCGTGCCATCCGTGTTTATCCGTGTGCATCCGTGGTCAAATTCTTCCGCGCCCTTTCAGCTCCGCAAAATCGAAAGCAAATGCCGCAACTCGTCGTCGAGATCGTCCGCGTTCGCGATCGTCTGCAAAATTTCCGCCCTCACGAGTTCGCGGTAACGCTGCTGCAACCGGTGCACCGTCACCGTGAGCGTGCCCTTCGCGATGCCCAGCTCCACCGACAGCGTCTCGTAGTCCCCGCGCTCCGGCCCGGCGCGCAGCAGCGGGCGCAACCGCGCAAACAACTCCGCCTTGCCCATCGCGCGCTGCTCCGCCCCGAGCCGATCCAGCGCCTGCTCCAGCAGCGCGAGCGCCCAATCGCGCTCGAAATTGTCGCTCGGGGAAAGCTCGGCGCGTGCCGTCGCCAGCCCGAAGCGCGCCTCCGCCGCATTCTCGTCGAAGTCCACCGGCCGCAGCCCGCCGCCGCGTTTCTGCGCGGATTCCCGCGCATGTTCCTTCGCCATAAAATTCCTCAGCGAGGCTAGCAGGAACGAGCGGAACCGCCCTTTCTCCGGCTCCGCCCGCGCGATGAAATCACTCGCCAGCACGTGCGAGAAAAACGCCTGCGTGAGATCTTCCGCGTCGTGCCGCGACGCCCCGTTGCGCCGCGCGAACGCATACAAGGGAAACCAATACGCGCGGCACAGCGCCTCCAACGCCGCCCGCGCCACCGCCCCTTCGCCGCGCGCACGCACGATCAGGCTCCAGCGCGTCGTCTGAAACTGCGCGGGGGAACCGACGGGGATAGCGGGGGAATTTTCCATGCAGCGGGCCGAGAGAAACACGTCGCCGCGCCGGCGCAACTGCGCCGACGCCTCTGATTTCTTCGCCACGTCGGTCGCGACAGTTCCGATTGTGTAGCCGCGTCGGTTACGACGCGGTCCGAATGTTAAACGATGAAGCCCAAATCCGGCGTCCCAAATTTCCCGAGATTCGGAAACACCGCCGCCATGTCCCCGGACGGCACCCCAAACCATTTCGCACACGTCCCGCCGAACTGGTCGAGCGAGGTCGTTGGGATCAACACGCCCCGCGTGCCCGTGTCGTCCGACCCGCCGAGCGCGAGATCGGGAAACGTGCCGTAGAGGTCACCGCCTTTGACCGCCCCGCCCATGATCAACTGGTGGTTTCCCCAGCCGTGGTCGCTGCCCGAGCCGCTCGGTTGCAGACTCCGCCCAAACTCGCTCGCCGTAAACGTCGTCACCTGTTCGGCCACGCCCAACTCCGCCGTCGCCTTGTAGAAGGCCGACATACCCTCGGCGAGTTGACGCAGCAGGTCCCACTGGGTCCAGCTCTGGATCGAGTGCGTATCGAAGCCGCCGAGCGCACAGAAAAACACCTGGCGCTTCATGCCCGTCGCTCCGCGCAGCGCGATGATCTGCGCCACTTGTCGCAGCTGTTGCCCGATCCCGGTGCCGGGAAACGCCGTCGTGAAACCCGCGCCGCTGAGCCCTGTGAGCATGCCGTTGAGTTCGATGCCGTCGGCGCGCACGTCGTTCGCCGCCTGCACCATCGAGAGGCCGCTGTTGAAGGAAACGATTTCCTGCAACGCCTGCGCCTTCGCCGCCGCCGCACTCGCCGGCCAGCCGCCGAGACCGTCGGCGCTCAGGTTGTATCCGGGAATCAAGCTCGTGGACTGCACGATGCCACCCGCGCAAAACAGCGACGAGCCGGCAAACGAGATCGCCGGCGGAAAGGTCGACGCGGCGTTCAGCGAGCGCGTGGCATCCGCGATGCGGCCCGCCCAGCCCGTGCCGCCGGAGCCGTTCGGATCGCCCGCCTGCATGGCCTGCGTTTGGTCCGAGTGGGAAAACAAGTTCGTCGGCAAGCCGACGCTCGCGTCGAGGTATTGCTGCCGCGTCGTGGGCGCCGCGAGCATGCCCATGTTCGCGACCGCCGCGAGTTTCCCCTGCGCCCACAACGGATGCAGCGCCGCGAGTCCGCTGTTGAGTCCATAGGGTGTGCCGTTCTTCGCGGAGATCGGGAGCACTGTGGTGTTGCCGTCGGGCAGCGCGAGGTTGCCGCGCGCGGCTTGGTAGGCGGCGAGGGCCGGTCCCGAGAGCGGCACGAGCATGTTGTGGCCGTCGTTACCGCCGAGCATGAAGAGGCACACGAGCGCCTTGTAATCGGCGGCGCCCGACGGCACAGACTGCGCGCGGGCATTCAGGAGGCCGATACGGCCGAGCCCGGTCGCTGCGGCGAGCAGCGTGGTTTTCTGGAGGAAGTTGCGGCGGGAGATGAAAGAGCGGTGTTGCATGGGAGTGGGAAGGGGAACGTTGAGAGTTTGGATTTCAGAACTGCACGGCGTAGAAACCGGAGAGCGCCGTGAGATAGAGCGCGGTCTGCGCACGGTTGATCGCGTCGCCTTGCGCGTTGATCGCGTTGGCCAGGCTTTGGCGCATCGCCGTCGGCATCCGCCCGTAGAGCAGCGCCTGATCAACCGCGTCGATGAGCGCGACGGTGTTGCCGGCCGCATTCACAAACGGCGCGATGCTCACCGGAAAATCCGAGCCGGGATGGGAGATAATCTGCCAAAACATATTTCCGCGCAGCACCGATTCGGTCGGACCGTAGATCTGAAACTCGGGCCCGATCAGACTCGACCGCGGCATCCGGAAGAGCGGCGAGTAGAAGCCGAACACCGACGACGGCGCCAACGGCGTCTGACTCATCCGGCTGAGGGGCCACGCCTGTTGGTTCGTCGGCGAGATCGATCCGCCGAGCGCCCGCACGAACGCCGCGATATTGTAGATCGGATCTTTCAGGCGGCCGGAGTTGGCCACTGGCACATCATCGCGCGCCTCCGGGTCGGTAAGGATCGCCCGAACCACCGCTTGAAGGTCGCCACGGGCGTTGTTCGGCGTGCCGGCAAAGACCGCGGAAACGCGCCCGATATACTCCGCCGATGGATTGCTTTTCACGAAGGCCCGGATCAACCGCATCGAGACAAACGGGGCGATGTTCGGGTGGTTGAAGAGCCAGTCGAGCGTGCCCGTCAGATCGGCCTCCGGCGTTTGTCCGGCCGGGAGCGCCGCGCCCACAAGGGACTTGGCATTCAGATCGTGGTTCACCGCTCGCGACTGCAACGGCCCGGAAAAATTCTCCCAGTTGTTGTTGGCCGGCCCCGCAAACGTCCATCCCGTCAGCGCGAGCGCGACCTGCTGCACCGTGCCTTGATCGTAGGCGCGGATCGGAATCATCGGCGCCGCGAGATCGGGCATGCCGTCGGGCTTGAGCGGGTGCTGTTGTTGGCGCGAGCCATCCGGGTTGAGCGCGTAGAGTCCAATCGTGAAGAGCTGCATCAGCTCGCGGCCGAAGTTCTCGTTGGCCGCGCTCCCGGGCGTGGGTTTGTTGCTGTTCGCGTGGTCGAGATATTTCCCCATCTGCGGGCTGCGCGCGATGTCCTCGAGGAGTGTGCGGTAGTTCCCAAACGCGTTTTTGCTCAGGATCTGGAGATACGGCACGATCTCCTCCGGATAGATGTTTTTGTTCGCCGAGATCACGATGATGCCGCCCAGCGCCGTGACCATGCGCTGACGGAGCTGGTCGGGCGCGGTAGCGAGCCGGTGCAAGTGTTGGGCCTGCACCGCGCCGATGTTCATGCCGCCGGGACTCGCGATCGGCGTCTCGGCCATTGCGAACTGCTCATTGAGCCACGCGTCGATCCCGACGGATTTCACGTGCGCCAACTCCGCCGGCGTCGGCCCAAACGCCGCCTGTTCGAGGAACCGCCCCGCCGCGAGATTCGGCGTCCCTTGGCTGACGCCGCCACCCGGCGCCGGCGTGATCGCCACACTCGCGGTCGCGCTCGCCGTGGCATTCGCGACACTGGTGGCGCGCACCGTCACTCCGCCGGGATTGGGGACCGCCGCCGGCGCCGTGTAGAGCCCTCCTGCGGTGATCGTGCCTACGGACGTGTTTCCGCCGGCGATATTGTTGACGCTCCACACCACCGCCGTATTGGCCGCGCCGGTTACGCTGGCCACGAACTGCTGCGTCTTGCCAGTTTCGACCGAAGCCGAGCCGGGCGTCACGCCGACGACCGGCGGAGGCGGGGGCGGCGCCACCACGGGTGCGGTGATCGCGAGATTCACCCCCGAGCTCGTCGTCGCGCCGATGCCGGTGTTCACCACCTTGATACTCACACTCGTCCCCGCCTGCGCGGCGGTCGTGACGCCGGTGGCGCCCAACCTCGTCGTTGAGACGAACGTCGTGGGCACGGCCACACCGCCGACTTGCACCACAGAACCCGTCGTGAAATTCGAGCCGTTCAGTGAAATCGTAAAATTACCGGCCGGCACCGAGCTGGGCGAAACACTCCACAGTTGCACCTGCGGCTGCGTGATCGTGAGCGCCACTTCGGCATGCTGCGCCGGATACGCCGTGCTCGTCGCCCGCACCGCCACGACGTTGCTGGCCGGAATGACCGCCGGCGCCTGATAGAGCCCCGTGCTCGAAACGGTGCCGAACGTCGCATCGCCACCGGCGACGCCGTTGACCGACCACGTGACCGTATTGGGGCTGAGCGGCACATAGGCCGAGAGTTGCCGCGCGCTGCCGCGGGCGACGTTGCCGCTGCTGTAGACGGTGATGTTCTGTGCGTGGGCCGCACAGAGCGAAAGCGCCAAAATGGCGAAGGTGAGGAGTCGTTTAATCATGAGGGGGAAGTGGCCATGTCGTGTTGAAGTTTCAGGGGAAAATTTTCGGTCGGTTGCACCCGCGCGTAGCGGCACGCCCCGCTGAGCGCCCGCCCACACCGCCCAGCGCACCGGCGCCCCGGTTGTTCCGGTGGGCTACCCTTGCCCAGCACGCCGTCACGCTGGTCGCGCGGGGCGTCGGCATCATTCGAACTGGAGCGGAGCAGGCACATTCCGTCCTACAAAAACGAAACCGCCGAAAACTATTACACACCCGCTCACGGATTTTTTCTGCTCACGGCTGGATGATGAAAATCGCCTTGCTCCCCATCTTTCGAAACAGACCCGTGGTCAGGTCCCCGTCGTCGATCGTGCGGTCGATATCGCGCAACTGCGCGTCCGACACCGTGAATTGGTAGACCGAAATCGACGCCGTGAATCCGTCCTGCTGAAAGTCCCAGTCCCACACCCCGCCGAGCGGCGTCGTCGTCGCATTGAAGATGCTGTCCGGGATATAGCCTCGCAAATTCGCATGGAGCCCGCCGATGCCGTTGGGCGGAAAACTCCCGTTCTCCAGCGCATAGCGTTCCGCACCGTCGCGCACCTGCCGCGCGTCGTTCAGGTAGCGTTTGCTCACTGCGCTCTGCTTCACGCGTTGAAAGGCCGGCAGCGCCATCGCCGCGAGCAGGCCAATGATCACGACCACCACCATGATTTCCACGAGTGTGAAGCCACTACGCGAAGTTTGGACAGAGTGAGCCATGCTACCCGGTGAAAACGAATCCGCGCCCAACTATTACAAAAAATCTTAGTCCGCCTCCGCCGGTCGCCGCCTTGCATTTCCGCGCACGCTTCCGAACGTTCCCTACCATGCCCGAGCCTCTCCCCTACCTCGACGCCTACTTCGCCCGCATCGGCTACACCGGCCCGCGCGACCCCACGCTCGCCACGCTCACCGCGATCCACGGTCACCACGCGCGCGCAATTCCCTACGAATATCTCGACGTTCTCCTCGGCCGTCCCATCAGCCTCGATCCCGCCGCCATCGCCCAAAAACTCGTCCATGATCGCCGCGGCGGCTACTGCTTCGAGCAAAACGCCCTGCTGCGCGACGTCCTGCGCGCCCTCGGCTTCCGCGTCACCGCGCTCATCGCCCGCGTCCGCTGGCAGATCCCCGCCGATGTCACCACCACGCTCAGTCACATGGCGCTCCGCGTCGACCTCCCCGAAGGCGCTTTTCTCGCCGACGTCGGTTTCGGCAGCCGCTCGCTGATCACGCCGCTCGCGTTCGAATTCGACCGTGTCCAACTCGGCTCGATCGAACCTCGCCGCCTCGTGCAGCGCGACCGCTTGATCGTCCATCAGACGCTCCACGAGGACACGTGGGCCGACGTTTACCAATTTCTCCCCGACGAAGTCCCCGCCGTCGATTTCGAGGTGAGCAACTGGTTCACGAGCACGCACCCGCAGTCGCGTTTCAAACACAACCTCGCGCTCGCCCGCGCCGGCACCGCTTGCCGCTACGCGGTTCTTAACAGCGAGTTCATCATCCGCCACACCGACGGCCGCGCGGAGAAACACCCCATCACGTCCCCCGAGCACCTCCTTGCCCTGCTCTCCGAATACTTCGGCCTCGATTTCCCGCCCGGCACCCGCTTCGGCCCGCCCGGTTCCCCCTGGCCGTCGTAGCCGGCGCATCCGTTCGCCACCGGCATCATTCCTGCGTTCGGGTTTGCCGAGCCTCCTCCTGCCGCTACTTTCCGCGCCTCCCCATGCCATCCTCCCACCGTCCACTCCTCGCGCTGCTCCTCGCCGCGCTCGCCACCACCACCGCCGCCACCGCCCAACAGGTCCGCACGGGCACCGTCGCTGAGCGCTACGTCCTCCTCTGCGCGAATTGCCACGGCAAGAATCTCGAGGGCGGCCAGGCCCCCACGATGCTCGACGACGTCTGGACCAACGGCGGCGACGACGAAAGCCTCACGAAGAGCATCCGCACCGGTTTCCCCGACAAAGGCATGCCCGCCTGGGGCGCCGCGATTCCCGACAAAGAAATCCGCGCGATGGTCATCTACATCCGCGAGCTCCGCGCCAAAGCCATTCGCGAGCAAACCGCGTTCGTGAAGCCCGCCGACTCGATGACCGCCAAGAGCCAGCTGCACGACTACAAGCTCGACACCTGGGTCGATAATCTCCGCGAGCCCTGGTCCCTCGCCTTCCTCTCGCCCACGCAGGCGATCATGACCGAGAAACGCGGTTTCCTCTACCTGATCGAGAAAGGCAAACTCGCCGACCGCCCAATCGCCGGTCTCCCGCTCGCCGACCTCGGCGGCCAAGCCGGCCTCTACGACGTCGTCCCGCATCCCGACTACGCGAAAAACAACTGGCTCTACCTCGCCTACAGCGATCCGCAGACCAACCCCGACGGCACCAAGGTCAGCCTCACCCGCATCATCCGCGGCAAACTCAAGGACGGCGTCCTTACCGACCAGCAGACGATCTATCAGGGCAAACCCGCGCACTACATCAAAGCCGGCGGCGTCCACTTCGGCGGCCGCATCGTCTTCGACGGCAAAGGCTACCTGTTCTTCACCATCGGCGAACGCGGCCAAGGCCCGCACGCGCAAGACATCGCCCGCCCCAACGGCAAAGTTCACCGCCTCCACGACGATGGTCGCGTGCCCGCCGACAATCCTTTCGTCAATGACCCGCAAGCCGTTCCCTCGATCTGGAGCTACGGCCACCGCAACCCCCAAGGTCTCGCGCTGCACCCGGTCACCGGCGAACTCTACGACGCCGAACACGGCCCCCGTGGCGGCGACGAACTCAACCTCGTGCGCAAAGGCCTCAACTACGGCTGGCCCGTCATCACCTACGGCATGAACTACGACGGCACCGCAATGACCGACATCACCGCGAAGTCCGGCATGGAGCAACCCGTCACCTACTGGGTGCCCTCGATCGCGCCCTGCGGCGCGAATTTCTACGCCGGCGACCTCTTCCCGAAATGGAAAAATCAACTCTTCGTCGCCTCACTCGCCGCCGAAGAACTCCGCCGCCTCGAACTCAAAGACGGCAAACTCTTCGCCCAAGAAGTGATCTTCAAAAGCCTCGGCCGCATCCGCCACGTGATCGCCGGCCCCGACGGCGCGATCTACGTCCTACTCCCAAAGCGCATCGCCCGCCTCACGCCTGCCCAGTAAACACCTCTCTCCCGTAGCGCGGTCAGCCTGACCGCGCGCCACGCCGCGCACGCCCACCGTGCGCGGCTTTTTTGTGCGCGCCTTCGATGTTTTCACGATTGCGACCCGCCCCGACCTCGCGCTCGCTCACCCCGCGCCCCCCGCCCCCAACCAGCCCCCCAGGCGCTGCGTTCTACCCAACTCGCTACGTCCGGAAACTTACCCCATGCACTCCCTCCGCACCCTCGTCTTCGTCACACTCCTGGCCGCCCTGTCGTGCGCTCGCGCCCAACCCCTCGACGCCGCGTTCACCCCGTCCGCCAACGCCGACGTCTTCGCCCTCGCCGCCCAGCCCGACGGAAAAATCCTCGTCGGCGGCAATTTTACCACGATCGCCGGTATCGCCCGCCCGCGCCTCGCCCGCCTCAATGCCAACGGCACCGTCGACACCGACTTCAACCCCGCGCCCGGCGGCGGCATCAATGAAATCGCCGTGCAGCCGGACGGAAAGATCCTCGTCGCCGGCGACTTCACGACCATCGCCGGCGCCACCGCCGTGCGTCTCGCCCGCCTCAATTCCGATGGCTCCCGCGATCCATCCTTCACCGCCGGCACCGACTCCTCCATGCTCGGCCTCAAGCTTCAGCCCGACGGAAAAATTCTAGTCAGCGGTCTCTTCGCCTTTGTCAACAACGTCGCTCGCACCCTGCTCGCCCGCCTCAATGCGGATGGCTCGCTCGACACCGCTTTTAATCCCGTCGTCGTCGGCACCGTCACCGGCAACCAGTCCCGGGTCGACACCTTCGCCGTGCAAGCGGACGGAAAAATTCTCATCGTCGGAAACTTCGCCCAGGTAAACAGCACCCCACGTCCCGGAGTCGCCCGCCTCCTCGCCGACGGCACCCTCGACTCCACTTTTGCTCCCGGGATCGGCCCCAACAGCGGCGTGCAAGCCGTCCTCATACAACCCGACGGAAAAATTGTCATCGGCGGCTCGTTCACCACCTTCGCCGGACTTCCCCGCCGCGGCGTCGCCCGCCTGAATCAAGCGGGCGCCCCGGATGAATTCGGGATCATCGGCCCCAGCGGTGGCGTCGGTGCCCTCCTGCTCCAGCCCGACGGCGCGATCCTCCTCGCCGGCACTTTCAACGCGGTGGGCTCGCTCGCCCGCAACCGCCTCGCCCGTCTCAACGCTGACGGCTCGTTCGACACCGCCTACGATCCCGATATCACCGGTGCCATCGGCCTCTCCACCCCCGGCATCTACGCCATGGTCTCGCCCGGCCCCGATCAACTCGTGATCGGCGGCACCTTCGCCGCCGTCTCCGGCCAGCCTCGCTCCGGCCTCGCGCGCCTCGGCACGCCTCTACCCACGATCACGCGCCAACCCGCCGACCTCGCCGCCACCGCCGGCGCCAACGTCACGCTCACTGTCGTCGCCAACACCACCGCCAACGTCACCTACCAATGGCGACGCAACGGCACCGCGCTCACCGGCGCCACCGCCGCCACGCTCGCCCTCGCCAATCTCCAATCCGCCGATGCCGGCACCTACACGGTCGTCGTCACCAATCCTTTCGGCTCCACCACCAGCGCCGCCGCCACCCTCACCGTCGGCACGCCGCCCAACGCCGCCACGCTCGCCCTCACTACCGCACCCCAATCCCAGCACGCCGTCGCCGGCGCCCGGGCCACGCTCTCCGCTGCCGCCGCCGGCCCGTCCGTCGTGTATCAATGGAAAAAAGACGGCGTCGCGCTCCCCGCCGCCACCGCGGCCGCCTACACCATTCCCACTGCGACCGCCGCCGACATGGGCTACTACTCCGTCGTGGTCTCCAGCGGCGGCAGCGCGATCGAGTCGCCTCTCGCAATCCTCACCGTCGCCACCCCCGGCGTCGAAGGCCGACTGATCAACGTTTCCACCCGCGGCCTCGTGCCCACCGGCGGCGCGCTCACCCCCGGCTTCGTCCTTGCCGGCACCGGCACCAAACGCCTCCTCGTCCGCGCCGTCGGCCCCAGCCTCGCGCGCTTCGCCCTCGCCGGCGCCCTCACCGATCCACGCCTCGAACTCCTCCCGCTCGGCGCCACCACCACGCTCGCCTCCAACGACGATTGGGCCTCCTCCACGACACTAACCACCACGACCACCGGCGTCGGGGCCTTCGTCCTCGATCCCGCCTCGAAAGATTCCGCCCTGCTCACCGACGTCGCCTCCGCCGGCTCCGGCTACACCGCCCGCATCACGGCGCCAGCCGGAACTAGCGGCCTCGCCCTTGCCGAAGTCTACGACACCGACGGCCTCAATGCCCCCGCGCGCCTCATCAACGTCTCCACCCGCGGCTTCGTCGGCACCGGCTCCAACGCCCTCGTCCCCGGCTTCGTGATCGGCGGCGCCGGACCGAAGCAGTTGCTCATCCGCGCCGTCGGCCCCGGACTCGCGCCCTTCGGCGTTACCGATCTCCTGCTCGATCCGCAGCTCGCCGTCATCCCTCTCGGCAAAACCACCACCGTCGCCGCCAACGACAACTGGGGCGGCACCGCCGAACTCATCGCCGCCTTCGCGTCCGTCGGCGCCTTCGGTCTCCCCTCCGGCAGCGGCGACGCCGCCGTGCTCGTCCGCCTGCCTCCGGGCGGCTACACCGTCACCGTCTCCGGCGTCGCCAACACCACCGGCAACGTCCTCGTCGAAATCTACGACGTGCCCTGACCGCGCGGCGGCGCACTTGAATTCGTCCACCCCTTCACCACACTCCGCTTCATGGAAGCCGCCCGAGTCCTGCCAATGTCTGTAGCCGACTACCTCGCCTTCGAGGAGACGAGCGACGTTCGCCACGAATTCATCGGCGGTGAAATTCATGCGATGAGCGGCGGAACGACGACGCACAATCGGATTGCGCTCAATATCGCCGCCCAGCTCCAAACTAAACTTCGCAGCGGTCCCTGCAAAGTTTTCATCTCTGACGTCAAAGTCCGCATCGAAGCCTCCCGAGAAGATATTTTTTACTACCCCGACGTCGTGGTTTCCTGTCATCCCACCGGCGTCCAAAAACAGTTCGTGCTCCTCCCCACCCTCATCGTCGAAGTCCTCTCCCCGTCCACCGAGACCATCGACCGTCGGGAGAAAAAGATGAACTACCTTCAGGTTCAGACGCTGGAGGAATACGTCCTCGTCGCCCAAGACCGCCGGGAGCTCACGATTTTCCGCCGCTCCACCAGCTGGCAGGGCGAGATTTTTACCGCTCCCGACGCGCTCGTCGAATTCCGCTCGGTCAAGCAGGCGATTACTCTCGCCGAGATCTACGACGACGTATCCCTCTGACGCGAGTGGCGCCCTTCTGCGCCGCATTCACCCCGCCGCCTGTTCCTCCAGCGGCGATACCACGCACTTCACCTTCACCGGCGCGGCGTTCACTTTGCCAAAGATCGTCGTGAGCGCCGCGTTCGCCGCATCCCGGCCGCGCGCGATGACCGCGATGTGCTCCGGCTCGATGTTGTCCGTGGGGTCGAACAAATACCACTGCCCGCCCAGCCAGACTTCGAAGCACGCGTGAAAATCCATCGGGTCCAGCCCCACCGCGTAGCAACCGACGTAGCGCGCCGGAATGTTCAGCGCCCGGCACAGCGAAATCGCCAGATGCGTGTAGTCGCGGCACACGCCTTTCTTCAACTGCCAGACTTCCCACGCCGAAGTCCGCGAGTCTGTCGCTCCCGGCGTGTAGACGAGCGTCGCGTCGACCCAGCGACAGATCTCGCGCACCTGATCCGCGCGATTGGGTGACTTACCAAACAGATCCCACGCCAACTGCGTGAAGCGGTCGCTCTCGCAATAGCGACTCGGCAGCATGTAGGTGAGAATCGAGAGCGGCAGCCGCCCCGGATTATCGATTCGCACATCCGCCGGCACCGCCGGTCGCTTCAACTCGATCGTCGCGCGATAGCTCACCTCGAAAGGCCCCGCCGGCGCCTCCACCCTGAACACGCGGTTTCCCTTCGACGTCGCCGTGCGCTCGCCGATCGGCACGTCCGGCGTCAGGCGAATTCCCTCGTCGACGACGTGCTGATGCGCATCGCGGTTCGCGAGAATGTTGAAGGTGAAATTCGCCGTGGGCGACTGCACCTCATAGCCGAGAATGCACCCGACGGAGAGAATCATGCGGAGCGCAGCGTGCGCTGCCTCCCGCCGAATTCAATCGCGGATACCATCACCCACACGGCGCTCACCGGCGCGTCACCGCCGCCAACTCGGCCAGCAGCCGCTCGTTCTGCGCCGGCGTCCCCACGGTCACGCGCACCCACTCTGGCATCCCGTAGGACTTCACCGGTCGCACGATCACGCCCTTGCGCTGCAACGCATCAAACACCCGCGCGCCATCACCGACGCGCACGAGCATGAAATTCGCCACGCTGCGCACGACTTCGAGTCCGAGCGCCTCGCACCCGCGCACCAGCACCTCGAGTCCCGCGCGGTTTCCCTGCGCCGTTTTTTCGGCAAACGCATCGTCGTCCATCGCCGCCAACGCCGCCGCTTGGGCGATCGCGTTGACGTTGAACGGCTGCCGCACGCGGTTGAGCAACCCGCACATTTCCGCGCTGCCGTAGCCGTAGCCGATGCGGAGCGAAGCCAGCCCGTAGATTTTCGAAAACGTCCGCAGGCACACCACTTTCCGCCCTTCGGCGATCAGTGGACGCAAATCGGGCGCCTTGTCCAAAAACTCCGAATACGCCTCGTCAAACACCGCGACCACGTGCTCCGGCAGCGCCCGCGCAAAGGCCAACAGCTCCTCCTCCGTGTTCGCCGTGCCCGTCGGATTATTCGGCGTGCACACAAACACCAGCTTCGTCCGCGGCGTGATCGCGGCCGCGATTTTCCCGAGATCGTGCCGGTGATTCACGAGCGGCACTTCCACCGCTTTCGCGCCGAAGAGGAGCGTGACGAGTTTGTAGACCACAAACGCCGGCGCCCCCATGACCACCTCGTCACCCGGCCCCAGAAACACATGCCCGAGGAGCTCGATCACTTCGTTCGAGCCGTTGCCCACGACGTATTGATCGGCACCGAGCCCCCACTTCGTCGCCAGTTTTTGCCGCAGCGCGAAGCATCCGCCGTCGGGATAGAGCTCGCCGTGCTCCAGCGCCCGCGTCGCCGCCGCCACCGCCAGCGGCGACGGTCCCCACGGATTCTCGTTCGACGCCAGCTTGATGATCCCCGCCGGATCGAGTCCCAGCTCGCGCGCCACATCCTCGATGGGTTTACCGGGTTCATAGACCGGCTGCGTGAGCACCGACGGTTTCACCAACATATCAAGTTTCATTCCGCCACGGGAACACGGTTCGCCCCTCGCGCGGAAGCCCAAAATCGTTTCGCCGTCGCGACAGTGCCCCGACCGTTATTCCGCCCACTGCACCGCCTCGACTGCTCGCCTACTTTTTCCGGCTCGAAACGCGCACCCATTTCATGCCCGCCGCCTCCGCCGCCCGCATCCCGGGCTCCGCGTCCTCAAACACGAGGCACCGCGTCGGCTCCACACCCATTTTTTTCGCGGCCAACAAAAACATATCCGGCGCCGGTTTCCCGTGCACCACATCGTCCGCCGACACCACGATCGGAAAAATCTCCGCGAGGCCCGTTAGCTTCAGCATCGGATACACGATGTCGTTTGTGCCGCCCGTCGCGATGCTCACGGGGTGCGACTTCGCCACCCGCCGCGCAAACGCCACCACCGGCTCAATCAACCGCGCGTCCGCCCGAATCTCGCCGAACAGCCGCTCCTTCCGGTGAAACACCTGCTCCACATCGATCTTCAGCCCGTAGTGTTCGCCGATCAGCGCCGCCACCCGGCGCGTCGGCACGCCCCCGAGCGAGTAGAACAAATCCTCGTCGAGCGGACACGTGAGCCCGGCTTCGCGCATCGCCGCATCCCATGCGCGGTAGTGCAACGGCATCGTGTCCACGAGCGTGCCATCGAGGTCAAAAATGTAGCCGAGAAAGTCTCCGTCCGGAATCTCCAGTTTCATGCGAGCGGTCACGCTCACACCGGTCGCCCCATTTTCAACCTTCAACTTTTCCGTCCGCCCGCCGCCAGCCGTCCGCGCCAGCGCAGCGCGACCGTCACCAATGCGATCAGCGCCGGCACCTCGACCAGTGGTCCGATCACCGCCGCAAACGCGGCACCCGACGCGATACCGAAAACCCCAACTGCCACCGCGATGGCCAATTCAAAATTGTTGCCCGACGCCGTGAACGCCAACGTCGCTGCCCGCGCGTAGTCCGTGCCCGCCCGAATGCTCATCCAGAATGTCGCGGCAAACATGATCGCGAAATAAACCACCAGCGGCACCGCTATCCGCAACACATCGAGCGGAATGCGAAGCACCGTGTCGCCCTTCAGGCTGAACATCACGACGATGGTGAAGAGCAACGCCACGAGCGTGATCGGGCTGATCGTCGGCAAGAATTTATTGTCATACCACCCCACGCGCTCGCCGCGTCGCAGCGCCAGGCGCGTGAGCAAGCCGCCAAAAAACGGAATCCCCAGATAAATAAACACACTCGTCGCCACTCCGCCGAGCGTCACTCCCGACAGATCGAGTTCGCCCAACGACACGCCCACCAGCGGCGGCAACACTTTCAAAAGCAGCCACGCCAGCGGCGCGAAAAAGAACACTTGGAACAGCGCGTTCGCCGCCACCAAGCCTGCGCAATACTCGCGGCTGCCCCCCGCGAGATCGTTCCACACGATCACCATCGCGATGCACCGGGCCAGGCCGATCAGCACCAGCCCCGCAAAATATTCCGGCTGGTCGCGTAGAAAAATCACCGCCAGCGCAAACATCAGCACCGGCCCGACCAACCAGTTTTGCACCAGCGAAAGCAGCAGCACTTTCTTGTCCCGAAAAACATCCGGCAGCTCCTCAAACCGCACTTTCGCCAGCGGCGGATACATCATCAAAATGAGTCCCGCCGCGATCGGCACCGACGTCGTGCCGATGCTCCACGCGGTCAGCAGTTTGGGCAGCTCGGGCAAAAACCGCCCCGCCAATACGCCGATCACCATGGCCAGAAAAATCCAGCCCGTGAGATAGCGGTCGAGGAATGATAGCCGGCCCAGCACCGGATGTTTCTCGGTGTTCATCGCGCGGCGCTCGCCTTCAGGGCATCGCGCCGCCCGTCGGCATACGCCGAAAACACGCGGCGAATCTCCTCTCGCACCCGGCGAAACACCGCGAGTTGCTCCTCTTCCGTCCCGGTCGCATGCGCCGGGTCGTCAAAAGGCCAATGGTGGCGGTTCACTTGCCCCGGATAGATCGGGCACGCCTGATCGGCATTGCCGCAGACCGTAATCACCGTCTCCACCTGCCGGGTGAGAAACTCGTTCATGTGTTTTGAGTGATGACCGGAAATATCGAGACCGACTTCCGCCATCGCACGGACCGCCAGCGGATGCACGTAGCCCGCCGGCTTCGAGCCCGCGCTGGCCACTTCGAATAAATCGCCCGCCGCGTCCCTCAGCAGTCCCTCGGCGAGGTGGCTGCGACAGGAATTTCCCGTGCAGAGCACGAGCAGCAAGGGCTTGGTGGATGGAGAGGCTGTCGTGGTCATGGAGAAAATATTTAGCAGCAGCCCGTGCCCGCCCCGGCCGCCTTCGACGACGGCACGCAGAGTTCTTTCGCGAGACAATCCGTGTGCTTCGAACCGAGCTGCACGACGATGCGTGCCGCTTCCACCACAATTCCGGTGACGGCAAACTGGATCACGTTGCAGGCCTCGTATTCGAGTTCCACCGGCAGATCCTCACCACCCAACACCGGCCGCGCATGGTCAAACGCCTTCAACAATTTCCCTGCCGTGATCCGATGGTCCACGTCTTCCGCGACCCACGTTTGCAGGAGACACGTCACCGTGCGCCGCACCGTGCCGCCGCAATCGACGAAGTCCTTCTGCACGCGCCCGATCTCCGTCACGTGAAAGTGCGCCTCGATCGGATCGCCGTCCGGCCAGAGCACCGTGATCGGCAATGCAGGCGCCGTCGCCAAGACCGCGCGCACGGCCGAGACCGTCATCGCCGGTTGCTGAACTTGGGGCGCAGAGCAGCCACAGGTTGTTGAGTCGCATGGTTCGGCTACGCCGAGGTTGTCGTTGTTCATAAATTGTTCGTCGCGCCGCGCAGCTTTCAGCCGCCGCAGCACGTTTTCCCCGCGGCCCGCACCACCGCATCCGGCGCACAGGTGAGATCGAGCTTCTTCAGTTTCGCGAGGTCGCGCTTAAAAACCGGATTCTCCCGCGCGCAATCCTGCAGACACGAGAGATTCGCCGCCAACTCGCGCGACGGTTTCTCCGGCAAAGCGTAAATCACCCAGTTACCTTCGCGGTGGCACTCCACCAGCCCCCGCTCCCGCAGATAGCCCAGATGTTTCGAAACTTTCACCTGCGGCTCAGCCAGCACTTCCTGAAAATGGCACACGCACACCGGACCGTGCGTGAGCACGTGCAACAGCCGCAGCCGCGTCACGTCGCACAGGCACTCGTATATTTTCACCAGTTCCATCGCTGAAACCGTATTCCTTCGCAGGAATATAAATCAAGCACCATTTCCAAAATACGTTCTCTCAACGTCGCTTTGCCCCGCCACTCGCTTCCGCGATTCGCTCACGCGCCGTTGCCCTGCGCGCTGAACACGAGATACGCGCCCGCAACGAGCACGAGCACGCCGCATCCCCGTCGCAGCCACCTCGCTCCCGGCGTCTCGTTTTGCCAGTCGAGCCAACGCTGCACCCACGTGCTTGAAAACCCGGCGACACCGATCACCGCGCAATGGCCGAGCCCAAAGAATACGAGCACGCCAAACGCCAAGATCGGCGCAGTGTGCGCCATGCTAAAGGTAACTCCCAGCACCGGTGCCATGAACCCAAACGTGCACGGTCCGAGCGCGACTCCGAAGACCAGCCCGAAGATAAACGCGCCCAGCGCTCCTCGGCGCGGCTGATTCGGCGCCGCCCGCCAACCGTCGGGGATCGGCAGCCAATCGAGTATGTGAATGCCGAATACGAAGAAGACCGCAGCCACCGCGTAGTTTCCCCACGGCCCGAGATCGCCCAGCATCCGCCCGGCGGCCGCAGTGATCGCACCGATGAGCGCGATCGAGCCGAGAATCCCCACGGCAAAGAGCGTCGACAGACCTGCCGCTCGACGCGGCGAAACCGCACCGCCACCCTGGAGGAAACCGACGATCAGCGGAATACTCGCCAGGTGACACGGGCTCAATACGATGCTCAGCACGCCCCACGCAAAGGCCGCGGCAAGCGCGAGGAGCGGCGCCCCGCTCATCGCATCCGTCAGCGAAGTGAAGAGCTTTACCATCCGGTTAGTTATTCTTCACTACGTCCGGTGTTTTCAGCGCGAACCCCAACTCTCGCCATTTCGCCAAAATATCTTTCTTCGCCATGAACCCTTCGTGCCGGAAGCGCTCTTTGCCAGTCGCGTCGTAGAAGATCTGCGTGGGAATCACCTGAATGGCGTAGGCCTTTCCCTCGGCTGGCTGCTTCCACACATCGATAAACACGACGTCCAGTTGGCCCGCATACTCCTTCGTCAGTTCGGCAAGGATCGGCGCCATCATTTTACACGGAATGCATTTGTCCGCGCCGAGGTCGACAAGCCGTGGTCGCCCCGGAGGCGACGCAGACGGCGCTCCCGTATCGGCGGCGCTTGCGACGCCCACTACGAATGCCAGCAGAAGCAGAATAGTCGTAAATATTTTCATCGGGAACGATTGGTGCGCGGGCTGTTCAGGTGAGCAGCCGTTTGGCTTCATCGAGCGACGGCACCTTCCCTGAGAGTTTCACCACACCGTCGACCACCAGCGCCGGCGTGCTCATCACGCCGAAACTAATGATGCGTTCAATCGACGTAATTTTTTCGAGTTCGTAGGAAAGGCTGAGTGCCTTCGCGGCTTCTTCCGTCACCGCGGCGAGTTTCTGACATTTGGCACACCCGGTGCCGAGGATTTGGATTTTTTTCATGGTAAACCGACCGACATTTAGAGCAGCGCGTTAAACAGAAACCCGACTGCCATGATTCCCACCGCGACCACTCCGAAGAACACCGCGATCAGGCGCGGTTTGAGCACTTTTCTCAGGATGATCGCCTCCGGCAGCGACAGCGCGATGACCGACATCATAAACGCCAACACCGTCCCCAGGGCCGCACCCTTCCCCAGCAGTGCCTGCACGATCGGGATGATGCCGGCCGCATTGGAATACATGGGCACCCCGATCACCACGGCCAGCGGCACCGACCACCACGCATCCTTCCCCATGATGGCCGCCATAAAATTTTCCGGCACGTAGCCGTGAATCCCAGCGCCCACGCCGATGCCGAGCAGAACGAAAATCCACACGCGCCCCACGATGTCGCGCACCGCCTCCCCGCCCAAACGCAAGCGCGCCGGCCAGTCCAGCGCTTCGTCCTCCGCCGCCGACCCGACCTTCGTCGCATACACCCAGTCCTCGACGTGCCGCTCCATCTTCAATCGCCCGATTGCCCAACCCGCGCCGATCGCGATCACCAATCCCGTGCCGAGATACAGCGCCGCGACTTTCCAGCCAAACAGCCCGAACAACAGCACCAACGCGACCTCGTTGACCATCGGCGCCGAAATCAAAAACGAGAACGTCACCCCCAACGGGACACCAGTGGTGACAAACCCGATGAAGAGCGGCACCGCCGAGCAGGAGCAAAAGGGCGTCACGATTCCCAACAGCGCCGCCAGGACATTCCCCACCGATTCGCGCCGCCCCTGCAAAATCGCCCGTGTCCGCTCGGGCGTGAAAAACGAGCGCACAATCCCCACGGCAAACACCACCAGCACGAGCAGCATCAGCACCTTCGGCGTCTCGTAGATGAAAAATTCCGCCGCCCGCGCGAAACGCCCCTCTCTCGCCAACCCCGCCACGCCATAGACCACCCACTCGGCCAACGCCGTGAGCCGCCCATAAACCCACCACCACATCACCAAGGCCACCACTCCGCCCACGATCTCAACGCTTCCGGGGGAGTGTGCGTTTATTTTCATGGCAGCCTCATCTTCGCGTTCAGCGACAGCACCGCCTCATTTCCACCGACTCGCCTTTCTTCGCAGCGTCGAGGCACTCCATGAACGACGGCACGCACGGCAACACCAGCCGGTAAAACACCTGCAGCCCGCGCTTCTCATCCGCCAACAGCCCCGCCTCCTTCAAGACCAGCAGATGCCGCGACACCGTCGACCAACTCGATCCGACCGCGTCCACCAAGTCGCACACGCAGCGCTCGCCATCGGCCACCTCCTCGATGATCCGCAAACGGTCCGCGTGCCCCAGCGCCTTGAAGACCTCTGCCCGCTGTGCCAACACCCGCAGATTCATCTTTTGTTTCACGGCCAAACTATTTCGCGCTTTGGCGAAATGAACAACCACCGCCGCCGTTTTCCCGGAGACAAGTAGCGCTCCGACTGCCCTCGCCGACCATCGCTAATCCGCGAGCCCGCGTCGCTCCACGCCACCGGACCACTTCAGTCGCGGCGTCCCCGGCACTCCCGCGTCATGCAGACCGCCGCACTTCCGCAGCCGCCGGAAAACTGGCCTGTCGCCCGAATGACCTCCGGCGCCGCGCAACGCGCCACCACGCAGAAGCCCCGCGCCGCGAAGAATCGCTCTGCCGTTGTTGTGAGCAGCCACCAGCGCCGCACGCCCCAGCCGGACGCCGCCAGTTCCAACGCGTCCACCAACCGTCCCCCCATCCCCGTCCCGCGCGCATGTGGCGCGACCACCAGCGAACGCAACAGCGCCTCTTCGCGATACACCTCCGCTCCTACTGCACCCACCACGGTGCCAGCGCGGTCGCGCGCCACCCGAAAGCACCCCAAGTGTGCCGAAAAATCTCCGTGCGGCAGCTCGGCCGCCCGCAACAGCGCCGCAATGGCCGACACGTCCTCTGGCCTCGCCTCCGCGATGAAACTCATATCGTCACGATCCATAACACGTCGGATTTATACGCGGTGAGCAGCGCACTCACGCCAAATTCCCCGGCACTCGCAGCACACCGGCGCGCCGATTTCCACCTGTCCTTAAATCACGTTGTCTTTCTGCTAACCGCGGTTTGCGCTCACCGCGCTTCACCACGTCCCTACGCCCCTATGAAAAAATACCTCGTCGAATTTATCGGCACGTTCTTCTTCATTTTCACCATCGGCTGCACGGTGATTCCGCCGAATGCGGGCGCGCTCGCCCCGCTCGCCATTGGCGCCTCTCTCATGGTGATGGTTTTCGCCGGCGGTCACGTCTCCGGTGGACATTTCAATCCTGCCGTATCCCTCGCCGCGTTCATCCGCGGAAAACTCTCCGGCGGCGACCTGCTTCCCTACTGGCTGGCGCAGCTCGCGGCCGCCGCCGTCGCCGCCTGGCTCATGCGTTTTATCAAGCTCCCCGGCGCCGCCGTCCCATTTGGCATCGGCTGGAAAGCCGCCCTCCTCGGCGAGTTTCTCTTCACCTTCGCACTCGCCTGGGTCGTCCTCAACACCGCGACCGCCAAAGGCACGGCGGGCAACTCCTTCTACGGCCTCGCCATTGGCATGACTGTGATGACCGGCGCGTTCGCCGTCGGCAATGTTTCGGGCGGCGCCTTCAACCCTGCAGTCGCGATCGGCGTCACCCTCATGGGGCTGCAGACGTGGGACAATCTCTGGGTCTTCCTCCTCGGCAATTTCGGCGGTGCCGCTCTCGCCGCCGTCACTTACAAACTAGTCAACGGCGACGAATAGCCCGCCCTCGCACCGCCGCTTTCGCCAAAAAGTAAGGCGCGCCCAACGGCGCGCCTTTCGTTTTTTTTGGCGTGCGCCGAAACGCACGCCTCCTTGTTGATCGCTGCGATCAGCGACGCACGCCGCGGTGCAACCGGCTGACCGGTTTCGCCGCCGCTGCCGTCGTTTCCGCGAGCGCCTTTTCGTCGAACAGCGCCGAATAAATGTAGGGGAACCCTTCGATCTTCTTTCGCTCCACCGTCACGCCCATGTAGCGCTCGATACTGCGCGCGTCGCGCACGTCTTCTTCCGTCACGAGCGTAAAGGCATCACCGGTGTTCTGCGCACGACCCGTGCGGCCGATGCGATGCACGTAATCTTCCGCGTTCTCCGGCACATCGTAGTTCACCACGTGCGAGACGCCCGCGATGTCGAGACCGCGCGCCGCGATGTCCGTCGCCACGAGCACTTCGTAGCGCCCGCTCTTGAATCCATCGAGCGCTTCGATGCGCTCGCGCTGGCTGCGATCCGAATGCATCACCGCCACCGTGTGGCCCTTGGCCTCGAGGCGGTGCGCGATGCGGTCCGCACCCATGCGCGTGCGCGAGAAGATGATCACGCTCTTGAAATCCGTCTGCTCCAGCAGGAGCTGCAACAGATCGAACTTCTGCGCTGCCACCACCGGATAGAATCCATGAGACACCGTTTCCGCCGGCGAACGCTGACGGCCGATCTCGACCTTGAGCGGATCGCGCAGCGCCCAACCCGCGAGCTGTTCGAGCTCGGGGGGAAGCGTCGCCGTGAAAAACAACGTCTGCCGATCCTTCGGACATTTCTGCACGATGCGTTTCACATCGGGTAGGAAGCCCATGTCCAACATGCGGTCGACTTCGTCCAGCACGAGGATGTCGACATCCGCCAGCGAGCAGTTGCCCTTCTCCAAATGGTCCAGCAGGCGCCCCGGCGTCGCCGCCAAGATGTCCATACCGCGACGCAGATCGTCCTCTTGTTTACCGTAGCCCACGCCGCCGTAGACGATCGTCACGCGGAGATCGGTGAACTTGGCAAATTTCTGAAACGCTTCCTCGACCTGCAGCGCGAGTTCGCGCGTCGGCTCGAGGATGAGGCAGCGCAACTTCCCGTGCGTGCCGAGCCGCTGGATGATCGGCAGCGCAAAGGCCGCCGTCTTGCCCGTGCCGGTCTGCGCCGACCCGATGACATCACCGCCCTTGAGCACCACCGGGATCGCCTGCGCCTGAATCGGCGTCGGCGTCACGTAGCCCATTTCCTGCACGCCAAATGCCAACGCATCCGACAAACCCAGCGCGGTAAACGCCGTGTCCATCTTCGGAATATCCACTGGGATCGCCGGCTTGATCTCCGCCGTGCGCGGATGGTCGAAACTCTTGTCGATCGTCGGCCGCTCGCGCTCGCCGCGCGGGCCACCCCGACCGACACCTCCGCTCGAACGCGAATGCAGCCCGCGGCCACCGCCACCGCGCTCATCGCGCCGGGGACCGTGATCATCTCGGCGCCCCCGCGACTCATGCGCGCCTTCGCCCCGGGCACCGCCCGCGGACCGGGGCTCGTGCTGCGGCTCGTCGCGCGGATCACGCGGCTGACCACGATATTTATCGTGCGGTTTCGCCGCCGGACCATGACCGCCCCCGCGTTCGGCCCGGGCTTCGCCGCGGTGCGAAGCAGCGTGGGGCTTCAGATGGGAAACAGGTTTGGCGGCTTCGGGATGGGCCGCTTTTTTGGCGCGCGAGGGCGAAATGGTTTCGCGCAGCTTCGCAAAGATTTTCTTCAGCATGACAAATGGTAGAACGGGCAGCGTCGTAGAAAGCCCCTCCTTTGCAACCCCTGATATCCCACGCTCCGCCGCCTGCCCCGAACGCGCCTCTCCGCCCTTTTCACCCCGCGCTTGACAACCCACTCAATCGTAACATCCGTAGTTACATTAAGCCATGACCGGAAACACCCGCTTCGCCGCCAGCGTGCACATCCTCGCCTATCTGGCTTACCGCCAGAGCGCCGCGGTGTCGTCCGCCGAGATCGCGTCGAGTGTTGATACCAACCCCGTCGTGATCCGCCGCCTCCTCTCCGCCATGGTGAAGGCAAAACTCGTCACCACCCAAAAGGGCGCCGCCGGCGGTTTCGCGCTCGCCGTGCCGCCCGCCCGCATCTCGCTCCTCGATATTTACCACGCCGTCGAACCTCACCCGACCCACGGCCTCGCCCACTTCGCGCCCAACACCAAGTGCCCCGTCGGCGCCAAGATCCAATCCATCCTCTCCGCCGCATTCGTGAAAGCCCAAGCCAGCATGGAGGCCGAGCTCTCCCTGGTCACCCTCGCCCACATCCACGAACAGCTTCGCCCGGTTTGTCCCGGCAAGAAGTGACCTTTTTTTGAACTTAAATGTAACCATATCAGTTCCATTAACACTCAACAAAGCCCGCCCATCCTTCCATCCATCATGAAAACCATCACCACCTCGACCCTTCTCCATCTCGATGCCAGCCCGCGCGGCGCGCGTTCGCACAGCCGCCAGCTCGGCCAGGCATTCCTCGCCACCTGGCGCGCCGCGCATCCGCAGGGCCACGTCAACGTGCGAGACGTCGGCCACGAGCCGCCGCCCTTCGTTACCGAGGCGTGGGTAGAAGGCGCCTTCGCGCCGTCCGCCGATCAATCGCCCGCCGCCCGCGCCGCCATCGCCGTTTCCAACCGCTACGTCGACGAACTCCTCGCCGCCGACCAGCTCGTCATCACCACTCCCATCTACAACCTTTCCCTCCCCGCCGCCCTCAAGGCCTGGATCGACCAAATCGTCCGCGTGGGTCGCACCGTGGCCATTAACTCGGCCGGATTTGAAGGCCTCGCGAAAAACAAACGCGCCCTCGTCATCGTCGCCAGCGGCAGCGATTTCCGTCCGACCTCCCCCGGCGGCGCCTACAATTTCCTCGAACCCTACCTGCGCGCTGTCCTCGGCTTCATCGGCATCACCGACGTGCACTTCGTCTACGCCCACAGCCAAAACGCCGGCAATCCCGCGGGATCCGTCGCCGTCGCCGAAGCCCAAGCCGCCCTCCACCAGCTCGCCACCGCCGCCTGACAACGCCCTCGCTGTCCCGCGCCCCGCGCCACCATGATCCTCACCGGCCTCCTCCTTCTCTCTCTGATCGCCTTCACGGCCTGGGACACCACCGAACCACACCGCTGATTCCTCCATGCACGACTCCCTCCAACTCACCTCGGTGCACCTGCGCGTCGCCGACCTCGCGCGCAGCCTCTACTACTACACCCGTCAGCTCGGCTTCGTCGTGCTCAACTCCACGCCCACCCACGCCGAACTCGCCGTCGCCCCCGCCACGCCTGCCTTGCTCACCCTCACCGGCGATTCGTCCGCACCACCCGCGCCTCCGGACGCCGCCGGCCTCTTCCACGCGGCCCTCGTGTTTCCCACGCGCGCCGCTCTCGCCACTTGGCTCACCCACGCCGTCGCCGTCGGCGTCGAATTCGAAGGAGCCTCCGACCACGGTGTCAGTGAAGCCCTCTACTTCAGCGATCCCGACGGCAACGGCCTCGAGTTCTACGTCGACCGCCCGCGCTCCGCGTGGCCATTTGCCGCCCACGGCGAACTCGCCATGACCACGCAACGCCTCGACCTCCCGTCACTCCTCGCCACCGCTTCACCCCCGTCACCGACTCCGCTCGCCGGTGCCCGCTGGGGCCACCTCCACCTGCGCGTCACCGACCTCGACCGCAGCGACGCATTTTACCGCACCACGCTCGGCATGGTCGTCACCCAAGGCACCTACCCCGGCGCCCGCTTCCTCGCCGCCGACGGCTATCATCACCACCTCGGCCTCAACACCTGGGGACGCCCGCGCGCGCCGCGCCCCGCCGCCGCCCTCGGCCTCGTCTCCGCGACGTTCGCACTCCCTTCCGTCACGAGCACGCGCCACCTCGCCGACCCCGACGGCATCGCCCTCACGCTCAAGCTCACTCAATCGTAGCGCGCCACCCCCGCGCCCGCGCTCAAAGATTCGCTTTCACCTTTTCCAAAATCGCGAGCGACAGCGCCTCGTCCCCAAACACACCGACGCGGATCTTCACTTTCGATACATTTTCGCCGATCCGCTCGACGCGAATCTCGATCTTTTTGTCCGCCGCGTTCCGCGCGACCAAGATCGCCTGCAACGCATCTTTCTTTTCGCTCACCTTCGCAAACTTGAGATCGCCCAGCGCCGCATTCGCCGCGCGCACCGTAGTCTCGAAGCTCGCACTCAGCGTCGCATCGAGATCGCCGCGCACATACGCCACGGCGGCGCCGGCCCCCGCGCCCGCGATTACCGCCACACAGCCCGAAGAAAACGCGAGCACCAGGACCAATGCCCCCGCCGCCACCCATCGCCCCGCTCCCGCCGTGCGCCCTCGCTTCAGGGGAAACGAGGCCGTCGATTGCAGTGCCGGGTTCGCATAGGTGTTCAGGTTCATCGCCGCGTTGACCGTCAACCGTCCCGTGAGTTCACGCCATTCGCCTTCGCGCTTGGCTTGCCCCGGGCCCGTAACCAATCTCCGCGCCATTCCCCACCGCCGCGCATGAACAACGACACCCGCTGGCTCGCCCGACTCGGCATTGACCAAGGCCTCTTCACGCGCCCCCAGGCGATCCTCGTCCGCAACACCCTTGGCACCGCCGGCGACATCATGTCGTTCGCCCAAGGTCTCATCGACGCCGGCATCGTCAACGACGTCGCCCTCCTCGAGAAAATGGCCGACCTCGCCGTGACCAAGGGTGAAAAAGGCCCGCCCGCGTCCGACCCCTTCGACGACACCGCCACCCAAGCCCCCTTCGTCCTCACCGGCCCCGCCGCCCACGCCCGTCGTGAGGCCGCCGCCCAAGCCGCAGCCGAACCCCCGCCCGCCCCGGCCGCGCCCGTCCCCGCCGGCGCCCCCCGCTTCGCTTTCGACACGATCGCCTCGCTCGACGATTCCGCCCTCGCCGCAGCCCTCCGCCAACTCCTCCGCGACACCGCCGCGCACGGTGCCAGCGATCTCCATCTCTCCACCGGCGCCCGCCCCTTCATCCGCAAGAATCGCGCCCTGTCCTACCTTTCCGACTACGTCCTCACGCCCCCCGACGCCCTCCGCCTCAACGTCGCCCTCCTCGCCGACCACCAGAAAAAAACCTTCCTCGAGAAAAAAGACTACGACTACGCCTTGGCCCTCAGCGAGGCCGACCGCTACCGCGTCAATCTGATGTTCCACAAGAACGGAGCCGCCGGCGCCTACCGCATGGTCCCCGCCAAGACCCGCACGCTCGAGGACCTCGGTTACCACCAACACATCGCCACCCTTCACAAACTTCTCTCCTACCACAACGGCCTCATCCTCATCACCGGCCCCGTCGGCTCCGGCAAGACCACCACCCTCGCCTCGATGGTCGCCTACCTCAACGAGACCCGCACCGACCACATCATCACCGTCGAAGACCCCATCGAAGTCGTCCAACCCGCCAAAGGCTGCAACGTCACCCAACGCGAAGTCGGCCCCCACACCCGCAGCTTTGCCTCCGCCCTCAAAGGGGCCCTCCGCGAAGACCCCGACGTCATCGTCATCGGCGAACTCCGCGACCTCGAAACCATCGAGATGGCGATCAGCGCCTCGGAGACCGGCCATCTCGTCATCGGCACGATGCACACGAGCGATGCCGCCACGACCCTCAACCGCCTCCTCGACGTCTTCCCCCCTGCACAGCAAACGCAGATCCGGAGCAGCGTCGCCGAAAGTCTCCGCGGCGTCGTCTGCCAACGCCTCCTCCCCGCCACCGACGGCACGCTGGCCCTCGCCTGCGAAATTTTGATCAGCAACACCGCGATTCAAAATCTCATCAAAGAAGGCAAGACCACGGGCCTGAGAAACACGATGGAGACGGGCGTGAAAGAGGGAATGTGCCTCATGGACAACGTGGTCTACGCCCTCTGGGGACAGAAAAAAATCACCGCCGAAGTCGCCCAAGCCAACATCACCAACCGCGTCCTGAAGGCGAAGATCACCTAACCATGGCCGCCATCGACACCCTCCTCCGCTCCATGCTCGAAAAGGGCGGTTCCGACCTCCACCTCACCGTCGGTCTCCCGCCTAAGACCCGCGCCTCCGGCTCGCTGATCCCGCTCGCCGATAAAATCATCGACGCGCCGACGATGGAGTCGTTGCTCAAAGAAATCTGCCCGCCCAAACGCTGGGCCGATTTCCTCGACCGCAAGGACCTCGACCTCGCCCACGAAATTCCCGGAGTCGCGCGCTTCCGCGGCAACTACCTCTACAACCACTGGGGTCAGGCCGCCGTCTTCCGCCAAATCCCCGCGAAGATTCTCTCGTTCGCTCAGCTCAACCTCCCCGAGGCGCTGAAGAAACTCTGCCACCTCGACCAAGGCCTCGTCGTCGTCACCGGCCCCACCGGCTCCGGCAAATCGACCACGCTCGCCGCGATGATCGACTACATCAACGACAACCTCGCGCGCCACATCATCACCATCGAGGACCCCATCGAGTTCGTCCATCCGGTGAAGAAATGTGTCATCGTCCACCGCGAAGTCGGCGAACACACGCAGTCGTTCGCCGCCGCGCTCAAAGGCGCCATGCGCCACGACCCCGACATCCTCCTCCTCGGCGAAATGCGCGAGATGGAGACCATCAAACTCGCCCTTGGCTGCGCCTCGATGGGCATGCTCGTCTTCGGCACGCTCCACACCAACAACGCCCCGAAGACCGTCGACCGCATCATCAACACCTTTCCCGCCGAGGAGCAAAACCAGGTCCGCATCATGCTCGGCAGCTGCCTCGCCGGCGTCGTCGCCCAGCTCCTCTGCAAACGCATTCCGAAAGGTCGCTGCGCCGTGCACGAGATTCTCCTCACGCACGAAGCCCTCCCCAACACCATCCGCAGCGGCCAGATCGCGAATATCAAATCGATCATCGAAAGCGGCGGCTCCGACGGCATGATCACGATGGACAACAGTCTTATGAACCGCGTGAAGGATGGCACCATCGAAGCCAAAGAGGCCTACATGAAAGCCGCCAACAAAGCCACGTTCGCCCCACTCCTCAAACCCGGCGACCTCGACGGCGGCCACTGAGCAAACGCCCACACGAGCCCGGCTCGTCCGTCCACCTGTCCGCGATCAGCGGACACCACCACTACCCGCGAAGGCGATCAGCCGAAGCCTCTCCTCAAGGTTTCGCCCCTTGGCGAAACCCATTAGCGGTCTCCTCCTCCTCCTCTCTCTGCAGCTCCCTGTCTCTCCATCTCTCCCTCTCCGCGCCCCGCCCCTCACTTCTTCCTCACCCACCCCGCACCCTTCGCCCACCAGATCATCGCCGCCCCCGCCACAAACCCGCCCGCGTGCGCCCACCAAGCCACGCCGCCGTCCAGCCCCGCGGCGAGCGCGCCGAGTCCGCTCCACATCTGAAACGCGAACCACAACACGAGAAACAGCACCGCCGGCACCGGCAGCACCGGCACGATCCAAGGCACGAGCGCCAGCACCCACGCCGTCGGAAACAAAAGCAAATACGCGCCGAGCACGCCCGAGATCGCTCCGCTCGCGCCCACCATCGGCACCATCGTGCCCGGATCGACGATTACCTGCGCCACCGCCGCCGCCGTTCCCGCAAGCAGGTAAAACAACAGATACTTCACCGGCCCGAGCCGGTCCTCCACGTTGCCGCCAAAAATCCACAGGAACCACATATTCCCCAGCACGTGCGCCACGCCGCCGTGCAGAAACATATGCGAGAGCACCGTCAGCCACTGCTGCCCGTCGCCGACATTTCCGATCAGGCGCTTCGCCACCAACGCGTGCTCCGTCACGAAGCCCGCGAGTTGCTTGTCCCCCACGCCGATTCCCAGCCACAGCTCCCACGCAAACACACCGAGATTCGCAGCGATGAGCAGCCCCGTCACGACCGCCGGTCGTTTTTGTTTCGCGGTATCTGCGAGCGGTAACATGCGCCGATGTTACGCGCGGGCCTACGCTCCGCGGCAAGCCCCGACACCCGGTTTCATCGTCATCACACTTTTTCCACCTTCTTTGGCGCGTGTCTCAACACACTTTCGATCCGCCACACGCCGTCGCGCTCTTTGATCAATCCGTAATCGTAGTCCGCGCGCTCCTCCGCCGCGAACACCTGCACGAGCACTTTCGCCCGCAACCCGTCGTCGCGCACCACTCCAAACTCCCCGCGCGTGTTCGCCCAGATTTCCGGATAATTGACCTCCACAATCCGCACAAATTGCCGCAGCGGATTCTGCACTCGCAGCGCCGCCGCCGCATACGTGTAGGCCAGCTTCGGGTCCTTCGCGCGAAACGCCGCGAGCTGCCCCTCGATCGCCGCGACCACTTCTTTCCTCACCTCGGCCTTGCTCGCCCGCATCGCACTCTCCGCGCCAGACGTCGCCGCAACGCCCATACCGGCGGCCAGCCACACGACCATCATCACCCATCGAAACAATCGTTTCATGCGCCCACGATGCGCCCGCCTGCCCCCAGCGCAACTCTCCCGCCGGCCCCACACCGGTCGCAGCCCTGTCCGTGGGAATTCCGTCGAGAAATGTAATTTGCCGCCACCTCCGTCCGTGCTACAAACACCGCCGTGTTTTTCTTTTCCACGCGACGCCTCCTTCGGCCACCGCACCTCACCGCCCTCTCCTGATCGCCCGCCCGCCAATCCTCTTCCGCCGCTCCCGCCCATTTTCAGTCCGTCCTTCCCCGCCCTCCAACCACCCACCCGCCACCGCCATGTTCCGCGCCTTCAAACGCCTCTTCATCTATCTCGGCCTCATGGCCGAACAAGCGACCGAGACCGACGCCATTAACCAGGCCGTTGTCGAACGCGGCATCCGCGACGCGAAGGCCAAAGCCGACAAAGCCCACTACGCCAACGGCCAGCTCGCCGGCCAAATCGCCCTGCTCAAAGACCAGGTGAAACGCCAGGAGCGCCAGCGCACTGAGACGCAGGGCCTCCTGCAAGCCGCTGCCGCCGCCAACGACGAAGCCAACGGCGCCCACTTTGCCGAGGAGCTCGGCACCATCGAACAGGACATCGCCGATAACCACGCCCAGCTCGAAAGCCTCGAAGCGCTCTACAAACAAAACACCGAGATCATCGCGAACAGCCTCCGCGAAATCCAAAGATTCCAGCGCGAGTTCGAGACCGTGAAGGCCAAGGTCGCCGTCGGTCGCAACCTCGAGCAGCTCGCCGGTCTCATGAAAGGTTCCGTCAGCGAACTCCAGGGCATGATGGGCGACGAGATGGGCCAATCGATGCAGCAACTCCGCCAAGCCGCCGCCGGTGGCGAGGGTCAGATGCGCGCCACCCTCGATCTCGCCAAAGAGATGGGCTCAAATATCCAGCGCCAACAGGAGATGCGCAAAGCCCGCGGCAGCCTCCTCTTCAAAGAATACCAAAAGAAAATGGGCATGGTGCAGCCCGCCGCCACCACCCCGGCCGCCGCTGCGCCCGAGCGCCAAAAGATCGCCGAGTCCTAAGAACCGCCGCCGCCCACGCGCCCACCGCTGCGCCACCGCGAGCGTGGGCGAGCGGTTCCCCGCCCCCTTCGGCCGGGCAATGATCAATCCAAATTCGTAAATCGAAAATCTCTCTCACCCGACCATGACCGCCCGCGGAAAATTCATCCTGACGCTCCTCATTCTCGCCGCCGCCGGCATCGGCGGATACAAATGGTGGGACAAACTCAAACCCGTCGCCCCCGCCGCTGCGTCGGCGTCCGCCTCCTCGTCGGCCACCGCGAAGGCGTCCGCGCGCGGCGCCCCGCTCGACGCCGCCGATTTCATCACACCGCTCACGGCGTGTCCCATCTTGCCGCCCGCCGGCGCCTACATCCCGAAAGACAACATCGTCGACCTCGAGCTCAGCGAATACCCGGGCTACTCCGGCATCGTCGTTGCCAACGGCGGGCTCGAGCCCACTGAAAATTCGTTCTTCTTCCGCAAACACGGCTTCAAAGTCCGCATCAAACTCAGCGAGGAGGAAAGCTGGCCCGCCCTCAACTCCGGCCGTATCGCCGCTTCCGCTACGACCATAGATGTGCTCGCCGCCTACTGCCGGAATTTCCAGGTCACCGCCCCCGTGCAGATCGGTTTCTCCCGCGGCGCCGACGGTCTCGTCGTCCGTAAAGAAATCCGCCGCATTAACGACCTGAAGGGCCGCGTCCTCGTCACCTCGCAGTTTACCGAAGCCGATTTTTTCATTCGCTACCTCGCGCAGGAAGCCGGCCTCGGCGTCCATCTCCTCACCGCACCCGCGGACCGCGCTGATCCCGCCAAGATCAATCTGCTCTTCGCCAAAGACGCCTTCGTCGCCGGCGACCTTTTTCTGAAAGATCTGCAAAGTGGCGGCACGCGCCTCGCCGGCTGCATCACGTGGGCTCCGAAAACCACCGAGGTCGTCGACGCCTCCAAGGGCGCCGCGACGCTCCTCACCTCCAACAAAAATCTCCTCATCGTCGCCGATATTCTCGTCGTCAACAAAGGCTTCGCCGCCGCCAATCCCAAACTCGTCGCCGGCCTCACCGAGGGCGTCCTCGAGGGAAATCGCCTCGTGCGCGACAACGCCGCCGCGCACCTCGATGTCATCGCCAAAGCGTTCAAGTGGGACCGCACCAAAGCCACCGCCGAACTCGCCAAAGTCCACTTCTCCAATCTGCCCGAGAATCTCGCGTTCTACTCCGGCGCCATCGACGCCGCCGGCAGTTTCAGTGGCATCTTTTCCTCCGCGATTCTCGCCTACGGTGCGCTCATCGACCAGCCCACCGACGCTGATCGCTACATGAACGCCACGCACCTCACCGCGCTCCAGACCGCCGGCGCGTTCGCCGGCCAACAGATCTCGCTCGCCCCCATTCGCAGCACGTCCGGCGGCGCCCTCGAAGGCGATCCGCTGCTCACCAAAGACATTCGTTTTCTCTTCGAGCCCAACTCCGCCAATCTCGATCTCGCCCACCAAGCCAACCTCACCGCGCTCGATTCCATCAAGCGCCTACTGCAAGTGAGCCCCGGCTCCACGATCCTGCTACGCGGCCACGTCGACAACGCCCTCGTCGAAAAATTCCGCAAACAAGGTGGCGACGCCTTCGTGCGCCAGATGGCCCTCAAATCCATGGAGCTGTCGAAAAACCGCGCCGCCGAAATCAAACGCGTCCTCATCGAACGCCTCAAAGTCGAAGGCGCCCGCCTCCAAACCATCGGCCGTGGCTGGGAAGAACCTGCCGGCACCGACGCCGACCAAAACCGCCGCGTCGAAGTCCAGTGGTTCACCATCGAGTAAGGTGGAGCGTGTTGATCCCAACACGCTTCGATGTGGAGCGCGTTGACCCCAACGCGCTTTTCTCGACGCTCTCCGTGACGTGCTCGCTCCGCCTCCCAACTACCGCCGCGCCTTCTGGACCAGCCGCCACCACGCTTGGCTTGCGCTTCTGACGCTCGGCCTCGGCTTCGCCAGCGGCTACCCCCTCGCCCTCTTCGCCGGCGCCACTCTCTACGCGCTCGGCCTCGTCTTCGTCCCCGACCTCGCGTTCTTCCGCCGGGCCATCGACGCCCGCGCCCAACTCGCGCAAGACACCGCCGCCGCCGCCCAACTCGCCGAATTTCAAAAACAACACGACGCCCTCCTTTCCGCCCTCTCCACCGGCCGTCGCACCCGCCACACCCAACTCGTCGCCGTCTGCCGCGACATCGAGTCCGCCTCCGCCGACGCCCAGTCGTCCTCCGTCGGCCTCGATCTCGACACTCGCCGCCGCAAACTCGACGAGCTCACCTGGACCTACCTCCGCATGCTCACCATTGAGCAGTCCCTCGAAGTTTACCTCGAGACCGAGCGCAAGGAACAAGTCCCCGCCCTCGTCGCCTCGCTCGAAGCCGAGACGCCCGCCCTCGCCGCCGAAGTCGAGTCGCTGAAAAAAATCACGCCTCGCCCCGCCACCCTCGACGGCAAAGAACGCCTCCTCACCTCGCGCCTCGAACGTCTCTCGACGCTCCGCCAACGTCTCACGCGCATCGAGCAAGCTCAGACGAATCACGACCTCGTCCGCTCCGAACAAGAGCGCCTCGTCGAGCAGGTGAAACTCATCCGCGCCGACGCCATCGCCGCCAAAAACGCCGACACCCTCACCGCCCGCATCGACCTCAGCATCGAACACCTCGCCGCGACGAACAAGTGGCTCTCCGAGCTCGCCGAATTCAAAGACCTCACCGCTCAACTCCCCCCGTCCGCCAATGTAGGAGGGGCTTTAGGCCCCGACTCCGTCCCTCCTCTCCGGCGGAGCGCCCAGCCGGCCTCCGAAAAATAGCCCCGCCATGTCCGCCCCGATCTCCTCACCTTCCGACTCAAATCGTCCACCGTCGCCATCCGTCGCTCGCCTCCCGTCGTGGGCCGCCGACCTCGCGCGCATCTGGAACGGCGGCGCGCACAGCCTCTTTCTCCTCCACGGAAATATCTTCGACCTCTTCCCGATCCGCACGAGCGGCGAGCGCCCCGACTACGCCCCGCTCCCCGCCTTCCTCTCGCGCCGCCTCTTCCCCGACCGCGGCTGCCTCATGTTCTACGACATTGGCGAAGGCCTCACCTTCGCGACTCCCGCGATGCAGACACGCTTCTTTGAGTGGTTGAAAATCTACGACGAAGTCGAGCACACCAATTTCCACCAAGAGGGCCCGCCGCGCGCCTTCACGCAGCTCACCCCGCTCCTCCGCCGCTTCTTCCTCTCCGCCGCCGACGAAAAGAAACCCGCCGACCGCGGCGTGACACTCGTCATCGGTTTCCCTGAAAAACTCGTTCCCGCCGCCGAGGAATCCGGCGCCAGCGTCGAGGAACGCATGGCCCTCGTCACGCTCCTCAAATGGGCCGCCGCCCCCGAGTTTCAACTCGGCGACATCGGCGTGATGCTCGTCACCGAGACCGCCGCCGAGCTCCACGCCGATCTCGTCCAAAATCCGCACGTCGCCAGTATCCGAATACCGCTCCCCGATCTCGCCGAGCGCCGCACGTTTCTCGACTCCGGCTGGCTCGACCGCGCCTCCCGCGGCGCGAAACTCACCGATGCCGGCCACCTCTCCACCGACGACCTCGCGCGCCGCACCTCCGGCCTCGCCCTCCTCCGCGTCGAGCAACTCATCGTCACCGCCCTCCGCGCCGGCGAGAAACTCACCGTCGAACTCGTCAGCACCGGCAAACGCCGCCTCATCGAAGATTACTGCCAGGGCCTCGTCCGTTTCAAAGACCCGCGCCCCGGCGTCACGCTCGATCACGTCGCCACGCACGCCGCCGCCAAAGCCCGCCTCCGCGAACTCGCCTGGCTCATCCGCAACCAAAAGGACGACGTCCTCGAGCGCGGCGTCCTCGTCCCCGGACGCGTCGGCGTCGGCAAATCTTTTCTCATCGATTGCTTCGCCAGCGAGTGCGGCCTGCCCGTCCTCGAGATCGGCGAATTCCGCTCTAAGTGGGTCGGAGAAACCGAACGCCAACAGTCCCGCATTCTCCTCACGATCCGCGCCCTTGGCCCCGTCATCGTTGTCGTCGACGAAGCCGACGCCGTCTTCGGCAACCGCGCCGCCGATGGCGACAGCGGCGTCTCCAGCCGCGTCTTCGCCGCTTTCGCCGCGCACCTCGGTGACTCGTCACTCCGCGGCCGCGAACTTTGGATCGCGATGACCTCGCGCCCTGACCTTCTCGCCATCGATCTCAAACGTCAGGGCCGCTTCGGCCTCTGCGTCCCGCTCTTCGCCGCGCAGTCGCCCGACGAGGTCATCGAACTCTTCACCGTCATCGCGCGCGTGAAAAAGATCTCCCTCGCCGCCGAGACACTCGCCTACGTCCGCACCGAACTCGGCGCGCGTGCCCTCACCGGCAGCGACGTCGAAGCGATTCTCGTCCGTGCCAAAGAGCGCGCCGTCCTCGCCCTCCGCGACGCCGATGTCCAGCTCGCGGATCTGCGCGATGCCGTCGACGCCTTCATCGACCCCCTCGACGCCAACCTCCTCGCGCTCCAAGAACTAGCCGCCGTCCTCGCCTGCTCCGACCGCCGTTTCCTCCCGGAAAAATATCGCACTGCCCCCCGCGACCTCCTCGCCGCCTCCTACGCGACCGCGAAGCTCGCCGCGGCCCGCGTTTAGCGTCGGCTCCGCGCCGAGCCCTTTGGCTCACGTTTCCGCCAACACCTCTCGCAACGTCTGTGCGAAATCGCCCACGCGATACGGCTTCGGCACGCTGCCGCGAAAACCGTGCTCGCGGAAATTCGCCATGATCGGATCGCTTGAATACCCGCTCGACACGATGCCGCGAGCATTCGGATCGATTTTCAGAATTTCCTGCATCGCCGCCGCTCCACCCATGCCTCCCGGCACCGTGAGATCCATGATCACCACGTCGAACGAACGGCCCGCCATCTGCGCCAACGCAAATTGTTTGACCGCCTCACCGCCGTCACAGGTCACCGTCGCTTCCAACCCGAGCCGCTCCAGCAACGTGGTCGTCATATCCCGGATCGGCTCTTCGTCGTCCATGAGCAGGACGCGACCCTTCAACGGCTCCATCGAGGCCACCGACATTACCGGCACAATCGGCTCCGTGCGCGCAGCCGGCAGCCAGAGATGAAAGGTCGTTCCACGTCCGATTTCCGATTCCACCGTCACATGTCCGCGATGTTTCTGCACCACCGAGTAAACCGTCGCGAGCCCCAGCCCGGTGCCGAGCTCCTTCGTCGTGAAAAACGGTTCGAAAATCCGGGCGAGGTGCTCGGGCGCGATCCCCTGCCCCGTATCCGTCACCGAAAGTTTGATATAGTCACCCGGCACGAGCGGCGGCACCGCCCCGCCTTCGCTGACGGTGTCGTTCTGCAACTCGATGCGGATGATACCTCCGTCCGGCATCGCCTGCACCGCGTTGAGCACGAGGTTTTGCACCACCTGACCGATCTGACCCTTGTCCGCATCTGCGGCGCGCACCTCTGCCGCGAGACTAAACTCACACCGCACCGCCGCGCCATGCAGCGCAAACTCCGCCGCCTCGCGCACCACGTCGGTCAACCGCACCGCCGCACGCACCGGCTCGCCGCCCTTCGCAAACGTGAGCAACTGCTGCGTGAGCTCCCGCGCGCGGATCGTGCCGCGCTCCGCCTCCTGCAGCCACCGCCCGCCTGACGCCGCCGTCGGCGGATCGAGCAGCGCGAGTTGCAGATTGCCCATCACGATCGCGAGCAGGTTGTTGAAATCGTGCGCAATGCCGCCCGCCAACACGCCGACCGACTCAAGTTTCGATGCCCGCAACAGCTCGCCTTCGAGCCGCGAACGCGACGTCACGTCCCGCACCACGAGCACTACGCCGATCCCGCGTCCTGTGAGGTCGTGCATTGGCGCGCACCTGCCTTCGACCGCTCGCACCGGGCCGAGCCGAGGGCGCAACAATGTCTGCGGCGGCAAATCCACCGGCCGGTCCGCCGACAGCGCCGATGCCACCGGCGCCATGATGACACGGCCGGTTTTCTCCGCCGATAGCGCACATACGTCCTCGATCGGCCGCCCCACCGCCGCCGCCGGCTGCCACCCCGTGAGTTCGCCCGCCGCTTCGTTCATGAACCGCACGATCCCCGCCGTATCCGTGGTGATAACACTCTCGGTCATCGCGCGCAGCGTCACGCTCAGCCGTTCGCGTTCTGCTGCGAGCGCCGACTCCGCCGAGCGCACCTGCGTCAAATCGACAAAAGCCAGTTGCGTCCGCTCGATCATCTGCCGCTCTCCGTCCACCGGCACCCACCACCGCTGGTAGACCGTGCGCGGCGTGCCATCGAGCGCCACGATCCGCGTCTCGCCCTCCGCCACATTGCGCCCCTCCCACACCATGAAAAGCGCCCGCTTGCGCATTTCGAACGCATCCGGCGTGAGAATACGCCCCAGATTCGCCCGCACGTCTTCCACCGTCGCCGCCCCGAGGATGTGTAAAGCCGCCGTGTTCAGTCCGATGACTGGAATGTGTCCGATGATCGCCGCCGCCTCGCCGGGATTGGCCACCATCCAGGCCGCCAGATCCGTCACCCCCGCGGCCCGCAGCCCCCGCAGTTTCGTGATCGTGGCCCGCGAATCGATTTCCAAGATCGCCACCGGTGAGTGTTGAAAGAGCTCGCGATAGCGCTGCTCACTCGCCCGTAGCGAAGCCTCCGCCTGCTTGCGCGCCGTGATGTCCGAGACAAAACCCTGCAACGACACCAACCGCCCCTGCGCATCGCGTTTCGCCCGGACATTTTCCGAAATCCACAGCGTGGTCCCGTCCGCCCGCCTCACCTCGGACTCAAAATTGCTCACGTGATCCCCCGTGCCCAACGCGGCGAAGAACTCCGCCCTCCGCGTCGGCGCAACATACAGCCGCGCCGTTTCCTCCGCGGGCAAACCCATCAATTCCTCCGGCCGGCCATAGCCCAGCATGCGCGCCATCGCCGGATTTACGCTGCGAAAGCCGCCCTCGGCCGCATTCTCGTAAACCCCTTCGACCGCGTGCTCGAACAACCCGCGAAACCGCTCTTCGCTTTGCTGCAACTGATCGGCCCGGCGTTTCATCTGCCGGTAGACCCACCAACCCAGCCCGACGAAGCCGATCACTGCCGCCACTTTTACGGCCCAGTCCATCGGCTCCGCGACCCCGCCATGCGTGGAGGGGCTTCCGGCAAACAGCACGAATAAGGGCAAATTCATGAAGAAGAAAACGACGCCAGAAAGCCGCCGGCGCACCGCCTTGTCGAGGGGCAACACCGGCGGAAAATGCGCACGCCCGGCCCTTTGCCGTCGCTTGACTTTCTCCGCCCTCCCATCGCGGCTCCCCACATGACCCCGCTCATTCGCTCCGCCACCTCCGACGATGTGCCGCTCATCCTCGCGTTCATCCGCGCACTCGCCGCCTACGAAAAACTCTCGGACGACGTCAGCGCCACGGAGGCGCAGCTCCGTCGCACCTTGTTCGCCGATGCCCCCGTGGCCCACTGCATCCTCGCCTACGCCGACGACACCCCGGCCGGATTTGCCATCTACTTTTTCAACTACTCCACCTTCCTCGCGCAGCCCGGCCTCTACCTCGAAGACCTCTTCGTAAAACCGGAGTTTCGCGGCCACGGCCTCGGCAAAGCCCTGCTCATACATCTCGCCCGTCTCGCCAACACCCGCGGTTGCGGGCGTATGGAATGGAGCGTCCTCGATTGGAACCAACCCGCCATCGACTTCTACGAATCACTCGGTGCCCGCCGCCTCCGCGAATGGCAGATTTGCCGCCTCACCGGCGAAGCCCTCGCCCGCTATCGCTGACGCCGTCCGTCAGTCACCGCGACTCGGCTATCATATTCCCTGATTTTTTTGTTTTGCGCCGCGCGCCAAACTCGACGGGCTATCCTCACCATGTCCAGCGTGCCACCGCCCACCGCAGAACTCGCCGAACTCGCCGCCGTCCTGGGAGAGGACAACGTCCGCACGCTCGTCCGCACCTTCCTCCGCGATTTTCCAGCGTCGGTCGCCGAACTCTCCGGCCCGGGCGACCGCAAGAACCGCCACCGCGTCGCGCACAGCATGAAGAGCAATTCGCGCCTCATGGGCGGACACGCTCTCTCGGCCCGCATGGCAGCCCTGGAAGCCCGCCTCGATTCACCCGACGGCGCTGATGTGACTGACGACGATCTCACCCTGATCGAGCGCGACTACGCCGCCATCGCCGACCCTCTTCGCCTCTTCGTCGGCCCCTGAGCACGCGGCTGAACTCGGTCGCCGATCAACCAACTTCGGCGCAATCCCTCCCCGCCCACGCGGGCTCTCAGTTATCTACCAAGCCCACTTGGATGCACCAGCGCGTCAAGCTGGCGACTTCACGCACCCCGACTTTTTCCATGATGTTTGCCCGGTGCTTTTCCACCGTGCGCACGCTCAGATTCAGTTTCGCGGCGATCTCCTTCGACATCTGACCCGCCGCCACCAAGCGCGCGATCTCCTGCTCGCGCTCCGTCAACGGCACATCCAGCGGCCGTTTCGTCGAAGAGATCGCACTTCCACTCTTCGCCCGCACACGGCTCGCAAAAAACATTCCGCCCGCGCGCACGGTCTCGACCGCGCTCAACACATATTCGATCGGCTCGGTCTTGTCCACGTAGCCGTTTACTCCAAGCGCCATCAGATCCGCCGGCAGGCGCTCGCTCGGGTGCGCCGTGATCACGAGGATCTTCATGTCGGGCAACACGCGCCGCACTTCGCGGGCGATATCCAGACCATTGATATCCGGCAGCATGAGATCGACGACGAGCATATCCGGCTTCTCACGCAGACAGTAATCCAATCCCGGCCGTCCCAAGCCAAACTCCCCGACCACCTGAATGCCTTTCACTTTGCCCAGTGTGAGCAAAATAAGCTGGCGAAACATCGTCTCGTCTTCGATGAGAACAACTCTGATTTGGCTGCGCATACGATTCGAGGGCGGTGTGGGTAAGCAATTTTACATCACCGGCCGCGCACTTCTACGAATGGCGCTGCCGATTCTTGTTAGGTATATTTGACGAACGCCACAATTCTCATGACCGAAGTTAAATTCAAGCCCGCAGTTGCAAACGCCGACAATGAAGCCGGCCGCTGCTTTGCAGGGCAGCTCCTTCGCCCATGAGCGAGATGCCCTCCCCATCCGCCCGCGCGCACGTGTTGGTCGTCGAGGATTCTTCGGTCTTCCGCGAAATGCAGGGCCTCCTTTTGCGTCAGGCCGGCTACGCGGTTTCCGGACATGAAAGCCCCCAGGCGGCCCTCGCCGAAGCCCGCCAGCAGAAATTCGAGCTCGTCATCATCGACTACGAACTCCCCGAGATGAACGGCCAGCAGTTCATGCACGAACTGAGGAAAATTCAGCCCGACATCTCCATCATCTTCGTTTCGGGCTCCCTCACTCTCCAACTCGCGATCCAACTCGGCCGCGAGGGCGTCGCAGGCATTTTCAACAAGCCCGCCAACCCGAAGACCCTGCTCGAAAAAATCAACGAGACCCTTAGCCGCACCGGCTCCCGCGATGCCGCCCTGCCCGGCAAGGGCTCCAGTTCTCCGTTGCCGGCCGCCCGTCGCGGCAACTCCGCCACGCCGTTTAAGGCCCCCGCCGTCCCCGGCGAACCCTCGGCCGGCGATCTCGCCTACACGCCCCGCTTCTTTACGGGCCAATGCGACGCCTTCCGCGAATTCACGCATCGACTGTGGAAGGTCCGCGATTTCCGCGCCGTCCTCCTCCTTCAGGGCGAAACCGGCGCGCCCTTCGAACTCATCGCTCGCGACCTCGCGGCCATTTCCATTTTCCGCGAAGGCCCGATCATGCTCTGCCCTGCGGCGAAGTTTGAAACGCAGCACCTGATCGAAGTCCTCGCCCCTTCGCTGCTCTCGCAAGACGCCGGCACCCTCATCGTCACGGGCGTCGAATCGCTTTCGCCCGCTCAGCAGAAAGTCCTGCAGTCACTGATGACGAGCCGGGACATGTTCCTGCCGTTCGCGCGCCGCTTCCGCCTCGTCCTCGCCGCCGCCACTCATCTCTCCGACTTGGCGGATAACGGCGCCTTCGACGAAACCCTCTACTACAAAATCAGCTCCCTCTCCGTCGAAGTCCCTTCCCTGCACGAACTCCGCTCGGATATCCTCCTCCACGTCCGCCAGCTCCTCGATCAGCACGCGATAGCGAACAAACTTCCCAAATCCCCTTCGCTCAGCACCGCCGCTGCCGCGTGGCTCGAGGAGCAAGCGTGGCCCGGCAACTACACCGAACTCTCCCGCACTCTCCAAATCGCCGGCGCTGCCCACAAAGGATCCGAGCTTGACGTGCCCGCCCTCGAAGCGGCCCTGGGTAAGGTTCGCGCCGAGGCCGCCGTCCTCGCCGCCCAACCTGCGCCCGCCGCGCCGGTCGCACCCGCTCAGGTGCGTGCCGCGGTCACCGTCGAAGACACCCTGCCTCCGTTCGCGATGCGCCCGGCGGCGCCTGCGCCGACCGCGACACCGGCACCCGCCGCGCCGACTCCGGTCATCGCCGTAACGGTCACGGCCTCCAAGCCCGCGCCGACCCCGCCCCCGGCACCGGCCCCCGTTATTCCGCCCGCACCGAAACGCACCGAAGCGTCCCCGCGCCCTTCAGGCCTCACCGCTCGTAGTGTGTTTCGCCCGGCCTCCGGAGCCTACGATTTCAGCCGACGCCTCGCCGAATCGCTGGCCCTCGCCGAAGAGACCTCGTCGACCTAAACGGACTGATCGGCGGATTGTTCAATCAATCCCCTTGAGTCGCATCGTCCGCCGCCCACCCTCGGGAGCCAACGCGTCCGACTGACACCAGGCTGTCGCCGCACGCGTCTCACTGCCGCTTCACTCTCACCGGAAAACTCTTTTCACCACGCTCCATGGCCCTTCGCCCCAATAGCGACATCCGCCGACCGGCCCGCGAGGATTTGATCCAACCCCAGCCCGATCAAGGCGCGCTCCGCCTGCCCGACGGCCAACGCGTCGCCGTGCTCCCCGCCGTCTTTTTTCAGCACCTCGCCACCGAACTCGCCCTTCCGCTCGGCGACCAAACCCGCCACGCCCTCTACAAATTCGGGTTCGAATGGGCTCTGCAGGACATGATCCGGCTGAGTCGCCAACTCGCCGCCGAATTCGGCGGCGGCGCCAATCTCGACCTCTGGCAAATGGATGCCAAATTCGTCCTCGACCGTTGGTGGGCCCCTCTCCACACCGCCGGCTGGGGCTCGTGGACAATCGACCTCACCTCGCTCTCCCGCGGCTTCGCGTTCGTCGATCTCCGCCACAACCTCATCGCGAGCACCGCCGTCGGCGCCACGCAACCGACCTGCCACCTCTACGCCGGGCTCTTCGCGGGCGCCGTGAGCTTTTTCGAACGTAGCGAACGCCACTCGGTCGAAATCCAATGCGCCGCGCTCGGCTCCCCCAGTTGCCGTTTTGTCGTCGGCCCCGGTCCGCAGGTCGACGAGGTCGAATCGTGGCGCCACCAACGCGTCGCCCCCGACGAGATCCGCCGCCGCCTCTCCTGATTTCCTATGCCCGCTTGGAACGAACACCACTACGCCCGCGCGCAGGAATTCACGCGCCTCCTCGCCGACGCTCTCGCGATCGCCGCCCCGGCCCCACCTCCTGCGCCGCCCGCCCCGGCCGCCGATCCCGTGCCCAGTGCCGCCCCCGTCGCCGCCCCGGCTCCCGCACCCGTCCCCGAAGCTCCACCGCCCGCCCCGGCCACTCCACCGCCCGTCGCCACCGGCCCCGCTCCGACCACGGCCGCGAATCTCTTCAAAAAAATCCCTTGGAAAAAGTGACCGCCCGCTGCGATGCCTCCGTCTGAACCCACTTCTCCCGCCACCGAGTTCGAGCAACTGTTCGATCCACGCGCCTATCGCACCGATCCCGCCACCGGCATTGTCACCGATCCCACTGGCGCCCGCGTCGTCGATGCCGCCCCCGATCTCGCCCGCGCGATTCACCACATTCTGCTGAAGGAAAAATCCGGCGTGTGGCGCGATGTCCTCGCCCGCACCGGTCGCACCTGCGGCCGCGAAATCGCCGCCGGCCTCGACCGCGAATCCGCCCGCCTCGGCCAGCCCGCCCTCGGCGAACTTCCCCTCGAGTCGTCCATGGGTTACCTCGAACGCACGTTCGCCACCCACGGCTTGGGCGTGCTGAAAGTCGACCTCGCCGACGCCCCCGAACACGGCCTCGTCATCGCCCACCTCACCCACAGCTACTTCGTCGAAGTGCTTCCCGACGCCAACGATTTCGTCGACGCGTTCCCCGCTGGTCTGCTGCAAGGTTTCTTCGAGCACATCAGCGGCGAGCAGCTCGGGTGCCTCGAAATCGCCTGCGCGCGCCGCGGTGCGCCCCGCTGCACGTTCGTCATCACCGCCCACGAACGCCTCGCCCCCGTCGCGCCCCTGCTCGGCCGCGAAACCGCCGAAGCCATCCTCGCCCGGCTCAAGTCCTGAGCTCGCCCGCCATGTCCCTCGCGCCTCCGAAAATCACCTGCCTCTTTTTCAACGATCCGTCGCTGCCCACGTTTCTCAACGCCCCGGCCGGCCGCGCTCTCGCGGGCGATTTGCTCGTCGAGTGCTCGCTGCATCCGGCTCTTGGTTACGTGCTCAACCTCGAGACTCCGACCAACTACCCCGGTGTCGCCGGCCTCCTCGGCGGCGTCGACATCGGCACGCTCGCGCACCCCACCGATGCGCTGCCCGCGCCGATTCTCCTCGCCGCCGGTGCCCCAGTTTCCCCACTCGCCGTCCGCGCCTCGCTCGCCCGCCTTCTCCGGCCCGACGATCGTCTCCGGGCAGTGACGCTGCTCGTGCCGATTTCCGAAGCCCGCGCCCTCGGCGCCGCCCTCTCGCTCGCCGACCGCTTTGCGATCGCTTGGGACACCACGGCATTTCCTCACGAGGAACTCGTTGAGTTCGCTCGCTGGCTCGCCGCCGAAAAACTCCTCGGCCCGGCCAACTTCGCCGGCCTGCACGCTTACACCACCGGCGCCGCGCCCACGAGCCACACGCAGCGCCTTACCGCACTGCTCGCTCCGCTCGGCGCCCGCCTCACCGCCGTCGCGGCGTGAGGCGTTTTCGCCCGCCCACGCTCACTTTTTTCCGGTGAGCATATCTTCCATCAACGCGAGCGCCGTGGCCTCGGTGATGTCGCGCACGCCAAACTGTTTTACGATCCGCCCCGCCTGCATGTCCTGACCGAGGATGTCGCTCGCCGCTGCTTGGCCGATGATCGCCGAATCCTTCAACCGGATCGCCGTCGCCTGAATGTCCGGCACCGCATACGTTTTATCACCCGACACCTCGGGCACCGTGAGACTGCGGCTCGAAATCAACACTTCGATCGCCACGTCGGCGATCTTGCCGAGCGCTTCGCGATCCTTCGCGGCCTGATCGCCCACGAGTCGGTGACCCGGATTTTCTTCGAGCAATGCGACCGCCGATTTCTGGTCCGCCAGCGTGGCTCCGGCGTTGCGAAACGCCCGGCCAAACAACCGCTCGATCTCCCGCACCGTCTGCTGGTCGGCCAGCGTGGGCACCGCGGCATCTTTCACCGTGTAGGAATTTTCGCCGCTCGTTTTGGTCGTGCCGTTTTCCTTGTAATACTTTTCCGAATGCGCCGTCAGTTTGAGCCCGCTCGCCGTGTCGACGAGCGCCCGGTTCACGTAGATCACCACGCGCGGAGCGCCGTCCGTGATGTAAACTTTGCGAAATCCTTCGAGGATACCCGTCGCCGATTGGCGCGCGATGAGCGTGTCGCCGGAAGGACCATACACCCGCTGGTTTCCCGCTTGCGCAAGCGAGGTGGCTGAGGCGGCCGGCATCGCCTGATAAACCGGCGGCGGTGTCGGCGGCGTGTTTTCGACCTGCGCGATCAGCGCGGGGAAGAGCAAAAATGAAAACGGAGCGAAGAGCAGTGTGCGGGGATTCATGGTAGGAGCGCGGGCGGCCCGCCCGCAGGGTGTGTGGAAAGCGGCAACCGCGCCGCGTTCCCGGATTTTAACGCGCCTGCCGGACGCGGATCGTGTATTTCTTTGCCGCCGTGTTCATCGCGGTGAAGCGCACGGCCTCGGTGGAATTCTCGGCGAGAATCAACGTCTGGAACGGCGTCTCGTCGCCGGTGGAAATGCTCTGCTCGTCTTTGAACACGCAGTTGATCTGGACCTCGATGCGCCGGCTCTCGCGGTTCTTCACATTGGCCACGACTTCGAGCCGGCCGTCGGCGAGCGCTCGCTCTTGGAGCCCCGTGCACGTCACAGAGATCTGCGCGGGCTTGTCGAGGAGCACGAATTTCTCGGTGTTCTCGAGCGTATATTTGGTCGTGTCGAGCGGTGCGAAGGGACCGGGCTCCGTCACGCAGCCCGCGAAGAGCGCGAGCGCCGCAGTGGCGGAGAGGAGGAGCATGGGTTTGGTGTTCATAGTCGGTGTGAGGTGGTGCCGTGTTGGGGTGTGACTGCGGCTCAGCGTTTAAGTTCGCTCAAAATGAGCACAGTGTCTTTGGCCGGATCTCCGACGGTGATCGTCAGCCGGCGCGAGAGATCCGCCACCGCCTGCCCGTTGGCATCGAAGAATTGCAGCGTCGCGGCGTGCTCGCCCGGTGGCAGACGCAGCGCCGCGAAACTCAGATACTGCGGAAGATTGTCCCACATGCGCACATCAGCATGCGTCTTCGTCGCGGCCGCCGCGATCTTGCTGAAAATACCGATCACCCCGAGCGCCACGGCCGCCAACTCGGCGCCATCACTCGTATCGGACTCGGTCACGACCCGCCGCCGCCCTTGCGCATCCGTCACGACGCGTCGCTTTTCCTGGTGTATATTGTTCGCCGCCACCGCCGCGCCGACGAGTGCGACATCGCCGATCGTATCGGCGCTTTTTTTGAACACAGCCTTGTTGCCGAGCACGTGATCCATCACGCGCCCGCCCCGCGTCACCGCTTGGAAATTCAGATTGTCCCACGGCAGAAAATTCACCGCGGTCTCGCCGACCGTCAGCGTGGCGGAGCGGATGCGCGAAGGCTCCGTGCGGAAACGCAGCAACTCGCCATTGTCACCCGCTGCGTATTTCCGCGGCCCGCGGCCGAATTCGACAAAGCACAACACATTCGCCTGCGGATCGTAGTCGGGGAGTTTGTTCTTCGTGAGTTTCTGCGCCCGTGCCAGCGCGTCGGCACCGTCCGCCGCAAGCTTCGCCGAGGCGAGGCCATCGAGATATTCGAGCAGCACGTAGTCGCTCTTGTAGGTGTCCGACTCGGCATCGCTGTCGAGGAGTTGCGCCGAGCGGAAACATGCACGCGCATTGTCCGCCTCGCCGTCCCGCCAGTAGAGCAGCCCGCGGTAGTAAAACGCCATCACGCGCTCGTAGGGTTCGCCGATAAACACTTTTTCGCGCTCCGCCGTGAAGAGCCCGCGCGAGCGCTGCGCGGCGTCCGCCGGCCCCGACAACAGGCCGCCGATGCGCCGGATCGCGTCGTCAAATTTCGCTTTCGCCATCTCGTAGTTTCCGAGCCGCAGCGCCGTGACCCCGAGGCGATACTCGAGGAGCACGCGGTCTTTATCCGGAGCCGCGGCGAGCTCGTTGTTGCCGTCGATGATCGGGTCGCCGGTGCGCGCCACCGGGGCACGCACCGGCCGGTCCGGAATCGTTTCGCAACCGGCGAGTGTCAGGAGAACGGCAGTGGACATGGCGAGGAGCGCGCCGATGGACGGGCGGCGCTCGCGGCTCGACAGTGCGGGTCGGGAGTCAGTCATGGTGCTTGCGGCGCGCTGGCGGGCGCCGCAACGCGACACTGTTTACCGATACGCGGCGTCTTCGAGGCCCTGCTTTTTCACCTCGGCCGAATCTTCCCACACGATCTCGCTCGTGCGGGCATCCGTGAGGCGGAAACTGTAGAGCACATAATCGCTCGTGCCCTGCGCCGTGCGCGTGCTCATGCCTTCGAGTTTGCCCGTGAGAAAATAATCCGCGCCGCGAAACTCGACGACGTTCGGATCACTGCTCGCGGTCACTTGGCCGGATTGCTTGAGCGCGCGTTCGCGTTCCAGCGTCTTCATCATCTCGCGATCGAGGAAGCTCACGCGGCCCGCCGCCTTCGAGTTGAGCTGCGTGCGGATGCGCGTGAGGAAGATGTCCTTGTTGATCGGGAAACGCGTGTTGTTCACGACCGGCTCCAGCACGATGCGCGGCTTGGTCTGCGCGCGCGCGATTTCGGGAATTCCGAGGATGCTGCGGGACATCTTGTCGGTGACCGACACGAGGTCCTGCGACTCGACGCCGGTGCCTTGCACGAAGCCCTTTTCATCGGGGCGCATCTCGGTGACCGGCACGCCGGCGGGATTTCTGACGCCCTGCGTAGTTTCGCAGCCGGTAAAAAATACCGGCGTCGCAGCAACGCTCGCCAAAAGGAGAAGACGGGAGGTGGTGTTCATGGTGTAGTCGGAAAAATCAAAAAAGCCCTGCGCAATTCGCCCCGAGGCGCGTGCGCCATCGGCCGCGCAGATCAGCGCCCAAACAGGCCGTTCGCCTGGCTCATCGGCGCCGCGTTGCCGTAGTAATTATTGATAATGGTGACCTGCTGCGGAGCCGCCGCCGGTTGCGCGGCCGGAGCCTGTGTTTGCACGACGACCGGTTGCGCCTGCTCGACGTAGACCGGCGGCCGTTCCCAAATCACGGGCCGGTTCGCGTCCGCGATCGAGCCGAGCACCCAGCCCACCCCGGCGCCCCACGCCGCACCGCGCCAGCCGTTGTGCCGAAAACTTCCGCTGTTGTGACCGATGATTCCACCGGCCAAGGCCCCGAGAAACAATCCGTCGCGCGCCGCACTCCCGCCATAGTAGCCACCACTGTAATAACCGCCCCCACCATAGTATCCGCCGCCATAATACCCGCCATGGCCGTGACCGCGATACACCACGGGAGGAGCGTTGCGATAAATGTAGGGCGAGTCGTGCCGCGGCGAGCGCACGTGCGTATTGCGCCGGCTGTCGTTATCGTGGCCCACCGCCGAGCCGATCAGTGCACCGACCCCCGCCCCGATCGCGGCGCCCTTCCACGCGTTGTGGTTGAGGCTGCCGCTGTTGTTGCCGATCACCGCGCCGGCGATCCCGCCGATGACAGCTCCATTCACGGTTTCAGGACGAAAAACCTGCGCCGAAGCCGGCGCTGCGGCCAAGATGGCAAGACCGAGGTAAAGGTGCGTTTTCATGGTTTGAGGACAACGTGTGCGACACCACCCCGGGCGCAAGGTTTCAGCGAACCTGCGGCGCCGCGCAAACACTCCGCTGTTCAAAGCGAATCCCCTGTTGTGCCCGGCCGCCGCGCCCACCAACATCATCCCCGTAGCACCTTTTACCCCATCGCGTCTCCGTCCCCCAGCGGCACGCGCAGCCCCCTCGGACCCCTTATAAACCCTCCCCTGCATGCCCTTTAAACTCCGCCTTGCCCGCGCCGCCGACAACGGCGCGCTTGCCGCTCTCTACACGGAACGCGGCCACGTTTGTTCGCCCGCCGAAATGTCCACGCGACTCTCGCGCGTCATTACCGATCCCGCGCACGCCGTGATCTTGGCCGAGACCGCCGAGAAAAATGTCGTCGGCGCCATTCACGTCTGCCTCTACCGCATCCTCGAATGGGACGAGGCCGCTCAGATCCTCGGCGTGATCGTCGCCGAGTCTCACCAACGCCGCGGGCTCGGCCGCGCCCTCACCGAACGCGCCGAACAATGGGCCCGCGAACGCGGCTGCACCATGCTCTACCTCCGCACCAACGCCCTGCGCACCGACGCCACCAGCTTCTACGCCAAGCTCGGCTATCTCAACGATCGCACCCAGTTTTTCTTCACCAAAAAACTCTCTCGCTGACGCCGTCGGTCCCGCCTCCGCGCTCCCCACCCGTCCCGCTTCGCTTACCGCTCGCACCGTCCCGAGAAATCTAAACGCGGAATATCGCCGGACCTTGGCGCCTCCATTCTGTCACCATGCTCCGCACCTCCCTCCTCGCCGGCCTCGCCATCACCTGCATCACCGTTTCCAGCGCGTTGGCCAACGCTGCCACCGTCGCGCCCGACGCCAAATCTGCCCGCCCCCTCGCCGTCGGCACCACCGCGCCCGACGCCATCGTCAAATCCTCCGACGGCGCCGCTCTCTCGCTCGCCACCCTCCTCGCGGAAAAACCCACTGTCCTCGTTTTCTACCGCGGCGGCTGGTGTCCGTATTGCAACCGACAGCTCGCCGAACTCGCCGCCTTCGAACCTCAGTTCCTCAAGCTCGGCTTCCAAATCATCGCTCTTTCCACCGACGCCCCCGCCGGCCTCGCGCCCACGGCGGCAAAAAACAAAACCGCCTACCAGCTCCTCTCCGATCGCGCGATGTCCGCCGCCTCCGCCTACGGAGTCGCGTTCCGCGCCGATCCGGCAACCGTCACGCGCTATCGCAACAACAAGATCGAGCTCGCCCCGATCCCCGGCGAAACGTCCGCCCACTGGCTCCCTGTCCCCACTGTATTTGTGATCGGCCGCGACCGCGTCATTCGCTTCACCGCCTCGAATCCCGACATCAAGGTCCGTCTCGCTGCCGCCGAACTCCTCGCCGCCGCACGCACCGCCGCAGCGAGGTAGCGTTTTCGCCGCGCTCCCCGGCCGCTTCGTCCCACGCCCTCCGGCGATCCGCAATGCCCACCGCGACTTCGTAACTTCGCGAGTTGTGTCGAAGCCTTCGACCACTACGGTCGGCCACACCCGCCTCCATGAAGTTCGTCCGCCTCGCGCTCCTCCTGCTTGCCCCGGTCGCCCGCCTCCCCGCGGCCGAGCCGGCTAACCCTGAAAAATCCGGGCCCGCGACCAGCACCACTCCCGGCGATTCGTCCGCCCCAGCCACACCCGCTTCCTCCGCGAAACCCGCCGCCAAAGCACCCGCCCCCACCGCCGCAAAATCCGCTCCCGCCACCGCCTCTTCGACGAAGGCACCCGCTGCCAAATCCGCCCCCACCTCCTCCACCGCCGCTCCGCGGAAATTCGACCCGCCCGCCCCCAAAGCCAGCCCCCGCGATCCCGCCCGCGAGTCCTACAACATCGAGGAGCTCCGCGAAAAAGCCGCCAACGGCAACACCATCGCCCAATACAACCTCGGCCTCGCCTACGCCCAGGGCATCGGCGTCCCCGTCAATCTCCCTGAAGCCTACGTCTGGCTCTCCCTCGCCTCCGAAAAAGCCACCACCGGCAAAGCCTTCGAACGCCTCATCGGCAACATGTCCGATGCCCAAGTCTCGGAGGGCAACCGCCAGCTCGTCGTCGTGCGCGATCCCGCCAACGCCACCGCGATCGCCAGCCTCCCCGTTGCCAATCCTCTCCCGCCTCCGCTTCCCCCGGCCAACGCGACGCCCATTCTCCCGCCAGCCAACACCCTCGCCGACGACGAGATTGTCCCCCTCTTCCGTCCCAACCGCGCTGCCGCCGAACTCGCCGCTGCCAACGCCGCCGCCGAAAGCGCCACCAAAGCCGCCACCGACAGTTTCATCTCCGCCAACGCCGCCCGCCCCACCCCCGGCAGCAGCACCCCGAGCGCCCCCGGTTCCCCCGGAGCCAACGGTTCTGATCGCACCGCCGCCAGCTCTCCTGCCGGCACCCCGGGCGCCCCCGGTTCCCCCGCCTCGCCGACCGCTCCCGGCGCCCCTAATCCCGAGGGCACCCCTGCCGTCGACGCTCCTCCCGGCCCGGCCCCCGCCGCCGGCATCGCGATCACCGCCGGAGGCATCCCCCCCGAAGCCGCCCAGCGCCAGATCGAAAAAATGGCCGGCATCATCAACAGCAAAGGCCTGCTCCCGCCCGACCGCCCCGGCGCCGAAAAACCCGCCGCCAACCGTCCTCCCGTCCAACCCCGCAACCGCGTCGAGCTCGATCCCGATGCCGTCGGCCCCGTCAAAGCCGACGACCTCAAACCCGACACCGGCTCCGCGCACCTCCTCGCCGAAATCGAAAAAACTCAGGCCGACGCCGACACTCCGAAAAACGTCAACGACACCCGCGTCGCCAAGTCCCCCGCTCCCGGCGCCGAAACCCCCGCGCCGCCGGACGCCCCCGCCCGTCGCGCCAGCTCCACCGCCCCAGCCGCCGCGCCCCGCACCGTCAATCTCCCCGGCAACACCGCCGCCAACGCCACCAAGTCCCTCGAGGCCATGGCGTCCGCCAACAATAAAAACACACCCGCCCCCAACGCCGCCAACTCCGCCGCCGCCCGCCCCGCCAATACCCCCGTCGGCACCATCACGCGCTCGTCCACCGCATCTTCGTCCGCATCTTCCACGACCGGCACCGGTGGCCCCGCCAACGCCCTCGGCGCGCCCACCGCCACCCGCGCGCCCGCCGCTACGAAGAGCCTCGAGCTCACCCGCGCCGAGACCGCCCTCTCCGAACAATCCCGCGCCCTCGCCGCCTCCCGCGCCGACGCCGAGAAAGCCCGCCTCGCCCTCAACAACGAAAAAGCCCGCGTCGCCAACCTCGCCGCTGCCTCCACCGCGCAGTCCGCCGCCCTCGCCGAAGAGCAACGCCGCAACTCCGCCAACCTCGCCCGCCTCGCCAACGAGCGCGACGCCCTCGCTGCCCGCCTCACCCAGCTCGAAACCGCCTCCCGCAACCCCGTTTCCTCCCCATCCACTCTCTCTTCCCCGTCCTCTTTCTCCCCCTCTCTCCCTCCCTCCGTCTCACCGCCCTCTGTCACCTTCTCCGACCGCGACCTCCTCGCCACCCGCCTCGACCAAACCCAGACCGCCCTCTCCGCCGAGATCGCCGCCCGCACCCAAGCCCTCCAAGCCGCCCAAGCCACCGCCACCGAACTCGCCCTCGCCCGCGCCCGCATCGACGACCTCACCGCCCGCGTCGGCACCAACGCCGCCCCCCGCACCGATGTCGACGCCACCCGCTTCCGCTCCGAACTCGCCGAACTCCGCTCGCAACTCGACCGCACCACCACCGCGCTCACCTCGCGCCTCGACCAGACCGAAGCCTCGCTCACCGCCAAACTCGCCGCCGCCGATCAAGCTTCGAAATCGACCTCCGCTCAGACCGATCAGTCCGCCGTCGCCCTCGCCCGAGCCGAAGCCGCCGCCTCCGCCGCCCAAGCGCAAGTCGCCGACCTCCGCGCCCAACTCGCTAACGCCACCGGCCAAGCCTCTGCCGCCTCCGCCGCCGCCTCGGCCAACGCCGCCGCCCTCGCCGAAGCACTCTCCAAAGTCGACGCCCTCACCACCGAGAAAATCCGCACCGCCGAGCAAACCGCCCGCGCCTCCCTCACCACCGCGGAAACCCTCACCAAACTCTCCGCTGAAAAAGAAACCCTCGCCGCCCGCCTCTCTGCCGAACTCGAAAATCAAAAATCGAAATTCGAAAATTCCTCCACCGCCCTCACCGACCGCCTCACCAAGGCCGAAGCCGCCGCCACGTCGCTCGCCTCCGAACTCGCCACCGCCACCCGTGCCCGCGACGAAGCCCTCGCCCAAGCTACCCGCACCACCTCCGAAAACGTCGCCAAGCTCACCGCCGAGAAAGACGCCCTCACCGCCCGCCTCTCCGCCGAACTCGAAAATCAAAAATCGAAATTCGAAAATTCCTCAGCCGCTCTCACCGACCGCCTCACCAAAGCCGAAGCCGCCTCCAAGTCACTCGCCGCCGAACTCGCCACCGCCACCCGTGCCCGCGACGAAGCCCTCGCCCAAGCCACCCTCACCACCTCCGAAAACGTCGCCAAGCTCACCGCCGAGAAAGACGCCCTCGCCACCCGCCTCTCCGCCGAACTCGAAAATCAGAAATCGAAATTCGAAAACTCCTCCGCCGCCCTCACCGACCGCCTCACCAAAGCCGAAGCCGTCGCCACATCGCTCGCGGCCGAACTCGCCGCTACCACCCGCGCCCGCGACGAAGCCCTCGCCCAAGCCACCCGCACCACTTCGGAAACCGCTACCAAGCTCACCTCCGAAAAAGACGCCCTCGCCGCCCGCCTCTCTGCCGAACTCGAAAATCAAAAATCGAAATTCGAAAATTCCTCCGCCGCCCTCGCCGCCGAGAAAACCCAGGCCGCCAAACTCTCCGGCGAACTCACCGCCCGCGTCGCCCAGCTCGAAACGGAACGCCAAATCGCCGCCGAAAAAATTTCCGCGCTCACCGCCGAAGCTGCCGCCGCCACCACTCGCGCCCGCGCCAACGAAGAAAGCCTCGCCCAAGCCGGCCGCACCGCCTCGGAAACCGTCTCCAAGCTCACCGCCGAAAAAGACGCGCTCACCACCCGCCTCTCCGCGGAGATCGAAAATCAAAAATCGAAATTCGAAAATTCCTCCGCCGCCCTCGCCAAACTCACCGCCGAACACAATGCACTCGCCGCCCGCCTCACTCGCGCCGAGTCCGCCGCACTGACTTCCGGCGAAGCCCAAACCAAGGCCGCGACCCTCGCCATTGAGAACAACGCGCTGGCCGCCCAACTCAAAACCGCCCTCGCCGCCACCGCCACCGCGCAAGCCGACGCCCAGCAACAAATCGCGGCCGCCCGCGAAAACGCCGCGCGCACTTCCGCCGAAAACTCCGCGCTCGCCCAACGCCTGCAGACCGCCCAAACCGCCATCGCTTCTGCCGCTACCCAGGCCGCCGCCGATCTCTCCGCGGAAAAATCCCGCCACGCGGCCCTCGCCACCGAGCTCACCGCGCGCGCCGACGCCCAAGCCGCCACCACCACCCGCCTCACCGCCGAACGCGACCAACTCGCCGCCGCGAAGACCACCGCCAACGCGCAAGCCGAACAATCCGCCGCCTCCCTCGCAAAACTCGAAACGGCCCTCGCCGCCGAAAAATCCCGCACCGCCACCGAACTCGAAAATCAAAAATCGAAATTCGAAAATTTCACCTCCGAGCTCACCGCCAAACTCGCCGCCGCCCAGTCCGAACTCGCCGCGCTCGCGTCGTTGAAAGCCGACGCCTCCGCGAAAACCGATTCGCTAGCCAAACTCGCCGCCGAAAAAGACGCCCTCGCCGCCCGCCTCTCGCAAACCGAGTCCGCCCTCACCGCCGCGAAGTCCTCCGCCACCGCCCAAACCGAGCAATCCGCCGCCGCCGTCACGAAACTGGAAACCGCCCTCGCCGCCGAAAAATCCCGCGCCGCTGCTGAGCTCGAAAATCAAAAATCGAAATTCGAAAATTCCTCTTCGGCTCTCGCCGACCGCCTCACCAAAGCCGAAGCCGCCGCCACCTCGCTCGCCGCCGAACTCGCCGCCGCCAACCGCGCTCGCGACGAAGCCCTCGCCCAAGCCGCCCGCACCACCTCCGAAAACGTCGCCAAGCTGACCGCCGAAAAAGACGCCCTCGCCGCGCGCCTCGCACAAACTGAGTCCGCCCTCGCCGCCGCAAAGAACGCCACCTCCGCTCAAGCCGAACAATCCGCCGCCGCCGTCACGAAACTGGAAACCGCCCTCGCCGCCGAAAAATCCCGCGCCGCTGCTGAGCTCGAAAATCAAAAATCGAAATTCGAAAATTCCTCTTCGGCTCTCGCCGACCGCCTCACCAAAGCCGAAGCCGCCACCACGTCGCTCAGCGCCCAACTCACCGCTGCCCAATCCGAACTCGCCGGGCTCGCATCACTCAAGACCGACGCCTCCGCAAAAGCCGATTCGCTCGCCAAACTTACTGCCGAAAAAGACGCCCTCGCCACCCGTCTCTCTCAAACCGAGTCCGCCCTCACCGCCGCGAAGACCGCCGCCTCCGCGCAAGCCGAGCAATCCGCCGCCCTCGCAAAACTCGAAAAGGCCCTCGCTGCCGAGAAATCCCGCACCACCGAACTCGAAAATCAAAAATCGAAATTGGAAAATTCCACCGCCGAGCTCACCGCCCAACTTAAGTCCGCCGCCCGCTCCGCCCAATCGTCCACTGCCGCCCAACAGGAAATCGCCGCTCTCACCGAAAAAATCACCGCCCTCACCGCCGACGTCACCGCCAAGTCCACCGCGCTCGCCTCAGCCGAAGCCCGCGCCCAAGCCCTACAATCCGCCGCTGCCACCGCCCAAGCCGACGCCACCTCCCTCGCCATCGCCAAAACCGAATCCGCCACCGCCGCTCTCCGCCAACAGCTCGCCGATCTCCAAAACCAAGTCGCCGCCGCGTCCGCCTCCCGCCAAACCGCATCCACCCAGCACGCCGCCGATCTCGCGAAACTCGCCGCCGCAAAAGCCGACCTCGCCGCCGCCAAGACCGCCGCCACCACGCAAGCCGAGCAATCCGCCGCCACCCTCGCGAAACTGGAAGCCGCCCTCGCCGCCGAAAAATCCCGCGCCGCGGAACTCGAAAATCAAAAATCGAAATTCGAAAATTCCCCCGCCACCAAGGCCGAGCTCGCCCGCCTCGCCGCCGCGCAAAAAGAGACCGACGAAAAACTCGCCACTGCCCTCCGCTCCTACTCCGTCCTCGCCAAAGAGCGCGACGATCTCGCCACCACCCTTGCCGCCGCCCAGAGCCAACTCGCCGCCGCCCAGGCCAAAGCCACCCCCGCGCCGACTCCCGCGCCCGCCCCCGATTCCTCCGTCGAGTCCCGCCTCCGCCAGCTCGAATCGGAAAAAGCCGCCCTCGCCTCCCGTCTCTCTGAAATCGAGGCGTCCCACGCCTCCCTCGCCGCCGCGTCCAAGGCGGAAACTGCCGCGAAAGCCGAGGCCGACGAAAAACTCGCCACCGCCCTTCGCTCCTACTCCGCCCTCGCCAAAGAGCGCGACGATCTCGCCGCCACGCTCGCGACTTCGCAGACCCAGCTCGCCACCACGCAAACCAACCTCGCCGCCGCCCAAGCCAAACTCGACGCCCCGGCGACCTACGCGCCGACCCGCCCGGCCCCCGCTCCCGCGACTCCAGCACCCACGCAAGTGGCCTCCGCCTCCGCTCGCCCGACCACCACGCCTCCCGCCGCGCCGCCCGCCTCCGCCGCGCCCGCCAAAGCCGCCCGCTCCCACACTATCGTCGCCGGCGACACCCTCACGCGCCTCGCGCAGCAATACTACGGCGCGGCCAGCCGCTGGCCCGAGATTCTCGCCGCCAACCGCGACGTCCTCCGCACGGAGCGCGATCTCGTCGCCGGGCGCGTCCTGCGCATTCCCTGAACCCCGTTCGTAATCTCCCCTCATTTCCAGAGTTGCCCCCTCTGCCGCCTCCCTCCTTCATCGCCCCCCGATGCGTTCCTGTCGCCTCCGTTCGTGTCTTGCCCCGCTCGCCCTCCTCGCTCTCAGCGGTTGTGGCTACGTCCATGTCGGTAAAATCCCCGCGCCCACCACGACCATCGTCGGCGATGACAAACTCCTGAAGGAGAACGCCGACCTCCGCACCGAGAAGAAAATTCTCCAGCAGGAACTTGCCCTCACCCGCGCCCAAGGCGAGGCCCTCCGCTCGGCCATCGAGAACCGCGCCGCCGACGGCGATACCTCGCGCCGCCTCACCGAAAAACTTAACGAAACCTCCCGCGACCTCGCACTCCTTCGCGCCAGTTACGCTCAACTCCAGACGCAGCGGGCCAACACCTCTGCCACCTCCAGCGCCGGCGAAGTCGCCGAACTCCGCTCGAAGCTTGCCGGCACCGAAGAGAAGCTCGCCTCCTCCCTCCGCAACTACACCCAACTTCAGGAGGAGATCACCGGTCTCCGCACCGAAGTCGCCAAGACCCGCACCGAAAATCTCGCGCTCACCGAACAGGTCAAAGTCGTCACCGCGAAAAACGCCGAGGTCCAGCTCGCCCTCGCCCAGCTCAATTCCGACCTGCTCGTCCAAAAAGATTCCCGCACCCGCGCCGAGCAAGACGCCGTCACTCTCCGCACCCAGCTCGATAGCGCCAACGGCCGCCTCAGCGCCCTCGCCCAACAGCGCACCGCCCCCGCCGCCGATGCGCGCGCCCTCGCTCCCGCCGACGCCGATACCGTCGAACTCCGCACCCAGCTCGAATCCCTTCGCCAGAAAGTCACCGCCCTCGAGGCCGAACGCGCCACCCTTCAATTGCAACTCGCCGCCAAGCCGCCCGGCGCCGACCCCAAGACCCTCGCCGACACCCAGGCCCAACTCATCGCCGCCCTCAACGGCGCCAAAATGCTCCGCGACGAGAACGACACCCTCAAGGCCTCCGCTACCGAACTCACCAAAGCCAAGACCGACCTCGAAACCGAACTCGCCAAAGCCAAATCGGCCGCCCCCCTCGCCGGCCAGTCGCAGACACTCCGCGATCAACTCTCCCAAGTCCAAGCTCAGGCCGCCGCCCTTTCCGAGGAAAACGCCCAACTGAAAAACCGCCTCGGCGCCGCACCGGCCCCCGCCGCCCCGTCAACCACCGGCACCGGCAACGCCCCACGCACCCTCGTCACCACCACCTCCGGGGCCCCCGCGCCCGCTCCCACCGCGCCCTCTCCCGTTACGACTCAGAACCCGCGCCCCGCCGGCAGCCCCGTCACCGCTACCTTCGTCGTGGCACCGCCCACCACCACCGCCGCCGGTATCACCCGCCCTGCCGGCTCTGGAGCGCCCCGCTATCACACCGTCACCGGCGGCGATACCCTTTCAAAAATCTCCGCCCAATACTACGGCACCCCGGGCCGCTGGGCCGAAATCCTCGTCGCCAACCGCGATGTCCTCGGCGAAGACAACAACCTCGTCATTGGCCGCCAGCTCCGCATTCCGTAGCCCTTCCTCTCCCGCAGCGCATACCCACGGCGGTCCTCCGACCGCCGTTTTTATTGTGCCCACCCCGGGAACCCGCCCGACCTTCCCGTTTCCCATCAGCCACTTTCAGCAAAAATCGTTCTCGTTCTCGTAATCGTTCTCTTTCCGGGCTTCTCCTCCCTCCCTCTCTCCGCTCCGCCTGCTCCGCCGCCCTCCTCCTCGCGAAAGATTGCCTGCCGCTCCGTTTCCTCCTTCATCGCCCACCCATGTCTTTTCTTCGCGCCCTCCTCGCGCTTGCGCTCCTCTCCACGCTCACCGGTTGCGGCTTCGTCCATTTCGGCCGCCTCCCCGAAGCCACCTCCACCGACACCGCGCTCAACACCGCCTACTCGAACCTCTCCACCGAGCATAAAATCCTGAAACAGGAGCTCGTCCTCACCCGCAAAGAAGGCGAAGCGCTCCGCGCCGCCCTCGAAAATCGCACTGACCGCACCGACCCGTCTCCTGATCTCGTCGCCCGCCTCAACGAAACCACCCGTGAACTCGCCGCCCTCCGCGCCAGCTACGCCAAGTTGAGCGATACCAAGTCCGCCGCCGCGCCTTCCGCGCAACCCGACGCCGCCACCGCCGCCCGTGCCCGCGACCTCGAAGAGAAACTCGCCGTCTCCCTCCGCAACTACACCCAGCTTCAGGAGGAAAACGCCCGCCTCCGCACCGAAGTCGACCGCACCCGCGCCGAAAACACCACGCTCACCGCGCAGGTGAAAACCGCCACCGCGCAGAACGCCCAGGCCCAGGAAGCGCTCGCCCAACTCAACACCGCGCTCCTCGCGCAGAAAGAAGCCCGCGCCCGCGCCGAGCAACAAGCCGCCGCCACCGCCGCCCAACTCACCGCCGTCATGGCCCGCACCAACACCGCGCCCGCCACCCTCGCTGAAGCCCGCGACACCGCCGCGCGCCCCACCACCGCCATCGCCGTCCCCGGCGGCACTGGCGCCACCGCCGAACTCCGCACCACGCCCGCCCGTGTCAGCAGCACCGCGGAACAAGCCGCCGCCCCGACCACCACCGCCGACGAACCCGTGCGCATCCACGTCGTCCAAGCCACCGACACACTCGAAAAAATCGCCCAAAAATACTACGGCGACCCCGCCCGCTGGCGCACCATCTACTTCGCCAACAACGCCCAACTCAGCGGCGGCCGCCCCCTCAAACCCGGCATGCAACTCGAAGTCCCGAAGGACTGAGTTTTTGATTGGTCCTGCAGCTATGCCGGCGCTCTTCGATCGAAATCCCTTGGCCGGCTGGCAGTGGTGGAACGATCAAACAGCCACGACTATCTACCCCATCTGCGAGGATTTGCTTTCCCACCGAATTTCCAGCGCTGAGGCCGCCCGCCTGATTGTCGAAACAATGGAGAAGGCAAACCCTCTGTTCGCCGATTTTCAGCACAAAGATTTCACTGATTTCTGCGAACTCGTTGGAGCCACCTTGCACCTTCCTGTCGGCCCAGGTCGAAAACATTGGATCGATTCAGTTGTTATGCAGAAAGACCGGGAAATCAGATTGATTGAGGAGAACTTTCGAGAGCGGATCGAAGTCGCTGCACGCAGAATTCTGGCCAATAAAAATTCGCCATAACTCGGAGACTTGGCGACCCCGTCGCCCGTGAGCCTCCGCGGTTTCCACCTTTTCCGTCCGTCTTTCTTGCGTCTTCTGCGCCTCTTTGCGGCCCTGCTCGCCCATCCTGCATACCCGCGCCCCTCGTTCCCGCTGCCCTTTGCGTTGATCCGTGTTCATCCGTGAAATCCGTGGTCAAAAAATCCGATTCTCGCCCTCGCTCCTCAAAACACCCCCACGATCGTCGCCAGCGTCACCACCGAGGTAAACACGCTCAGCACAATCGCCCCCGACGCGATGGCTTCGTCGCCCTTCATCTCCAACGCCATCGTGTAGCTCACGATCGCCGCCGGACACGCCATCAGGATCATCACCATTTTCAGCTCCGGCGCTCCGAGCCCCAGCCAGCGCCCCACCGCCCAGCCCAACACTGGCGACACGACCGTCTTCACCAGCGCCGACGCCAACGGTCGCCGCCACGCGCCGCCCAGCCGCGAGGTCACGATCGATCCGCCTACTCCCAGCAATCCCAGCGGCAGCGCCATCTCGCCGAGCGAAGAAAACGTCTTATCCACCGCCGGCGGCAGTTTCCATCCCATCAGCGCAAAACTCACGCCCGCCACCGTCGCGAGCAGCGGCGGCGTCGTCGCCAGTTGTTTCAAAAACGGCCGCACCATCTTCCAGCTCAGCGGATGCTGGCTCAGCAACAGCACCACCACGCCCGCGACATTATAGAACACCATCATCGGCGCGACCGTGATCACCGCCGCCGTCCTCGCCGTCAGCCCGCCCCCGAGCGGCGTGTCCGGCAGCGTAAAAATAATCGGCAGTCCCACGAACGCCAAATTTCCGCGAAACGCCCCCTGCACAAACGTCCCCGCCGCCGCCTCCGGCACCCGCATCGCCCACGCCGCGAGATAGCCCGCCACGATGCTCAACACCGTCGCGCCGCCCATCGCCGCCAGCATCGTCTTCGCCCCCTCCGCCTCGTGAAACGACCCCGCGAGCTGTGAAAACAACAGCGCCGGTAACCCCAGCCAATACGTCACGCGGTTCGCCTCCCGCAGAAAACTCGCCGACACAAACTCCGTGCGCTGCAACACCGCCCCGATAGCGACGAGCAGAAACACCGGCGCGAGTGTATTCAAAATTAACACGCACCCAGCATCGCGCCCGCCCCGCACCTCGTCTAGTGCGGATTGCCCCGGGAGCGCGGGCGCCCCCGCCCGCCTGTCCCACCAAATACCCCGGCTCCACCCGCCGGCTCGCTCTGTGGACCCTGTGTCTGGGCTCCGTGCGCTCTGTAACTCACGCCTGGGCTGTATTCATCAGCGGAGCCCCGCGCCCCGTCTAGCGCCGAGTGCGCCGGAGCCTCACGCCAACTTCCACGGCCACCGCACGCAGCCCTCGACGTCGCGAATCAACGCCCATTCCACTTTTCCCTTCATCACAAACGGCAACACCTCCACGGCCGCCGGCAAACACGCCCGCGCCGCCTGCCAGCTCTTCCCGCTCACCCACACATCGTCGACGAGTAGCACGCGCCGCCACGCCCCCAGCTCCGGGACCGCCGAGAGCAACTGCGGCTCCGCAAACCGCGGCGCGTTCGCCTCGTCGCGATAGTTGAGCGCGATCACTTTCATACCCACGCTCAACCGCTGCGCCACCAACGCCGCCGGCACGACACCGCCCGTCGCAATTCCCACCACGCCATCAATGCCCGCGGGAAACGTCCACGCCGCCAACCGCTCCGTGATGTCACGAAAATCCAGTGCCGTCATCTTATCCGAGGTGGAGCGCGTTGACCCCAACGCGCTTGTTTTCGCGCCCAACTTCTCGCCTCACCCGCACCGTCGCCCTCCGCGTCATTTCACTTCACCCGCCGCCTTCGGATAGAAAAACGCCAGCCCCGCGTTGATCGCCGCGAGCACCACCAGCCCCGCGATCCCGCCCACGAGCGACCTCACGAAAAATTCGCCCGGCGCCCCGATCGCGCCAAACGCCGTCGTCGCCGCCTGCAAGACCGTGCTCCCGATCTTCGCGACCACATAGCCCAGCGGCGCCACCAGCACGAGCCGCGGACTGCGCCGCACCGCCCACGCCGTCACGAGCGCAAACACCGTCAGCTCGAAACTCAGCACGCTCAGAAATTTCCACGCCGGCAGCCCCGTCACCAGCAAGTTGATCGCCGGAGCAAACAGCCCGACGACCACACCGAGCCCCGCGCCAAAAAAATACACCGCCACAAACGTCGCCCAAAACATCGGCAGCAAATACGCGCCGAGCGGCCGCGCCCCCGACCACGGCACGAGGTGGATCGCCAACGGGATCAACCACGCCAACGCGAGGAGCACTGTCGTCTCCTTCAACCCGGCTTTCTTGAAAACACCAGTCGTCACAACACTGCCAGCGGTAGAGTTCATAGCCCCGCCAACCTATCGCCGCCCGCCTCCCGCGCAATCCGCATTTCTCACCGCCCGCTCACCGCTGAAACAACCGGTCGAGCGCCCCGAAATTTTTGATTGGCGCGACTTTCTTTTCGACCACCGCCGCCGCGACGATTGCCTTCGCCACCGGCGCGGGCTCCGTCCGTGTCGTCACGATGCCGTGCTGCAACGCCGCGAGCGCCCGCTCCAGTTTCACCGCCGACACCGGCTCCGCCGTGCCGAGCTCCTGCGCGAACAAGCTCACGCGAAACTCCTCCACCAGCCAACGAAACGCTTCGCCCCCCTCGCGTTCACGCAGCTTCGCCGCCGCCGTGACAAACGGTGCCAGTTGCGCCGCCCGCTCCGCATCCTTCGTGGGATTCTGCCGCCAACGCTCCGCCCGCGCCTTCATCGCTTTCAGGTAGCGCGGAAAATGCGGCAATTGCGCGTAAGGCGTCGTCCGCAGGAAGTCCGCCGGCAGCAACGCCGCGATGTCGCGCTCCAGTCCCGCATACGGCTGCGGTTGCACCATCAGCGATTGCCGGAGCGTGAGAATTTCGCGGAGCTGGTCGCAAAACCGCGGCACGATTCCGCGCAAGTCCGCCTTCGCCCGGTCGAGCACCGTCTCAAAAACCGCCGCCGTCAGCGGCGCGACCGTGCGCCCGCACACCCACGCGCGAATTTCCTGAAACGCCTGCGCCTGCAGTTCCTCGGCCGGCGCCAGCGTGGCGATCAACGGCCCGAGATTTTTCACCGCCCGCAGATCGCGCTCCAGCCAACCGAGATCGTTGCTTAGCTGACGCTCGATCAGCGCCGCGAGCCCGCGCCGCGTCATCGCACTCGCCTCTTCCGGCGTCTTCGCGAGCCGCACCGCGACGCCGTCTTTCTCGGCTTGCAGCGCCGGAAACGCGAATACCGGCACGCCGGCCTGCTCGGTCACGAGCACGCGCTCCAGCACGTCTCCAAATTTCCACGTCGTGTGCGTCGGCGTCTCCCACCGCACGCGCGCGCGCCGCCACGCATCGGGCTCCACCCGCGCCACCGTCGCACTCGCCGCACGTTTCTGCAGGTGGAGCGCCTCGTCGATCTCCGCAAGCTCGCGGCTCGCGCACAGCTCTTTCCCTTTCGCATCGAGCACGCGGACGCGCACCCGCAGGTGATCGGGCAACGGCTTGTCCGCCCACACCGCCGGATCGAGCGTCACGCGGAATCGCTCCGCGATCTGCGCCGCGAGCGCCTCCGTTAGCGACTCGCGCCGATCCGTGAGTCGGTCGCGCGCCGCGACCTGCTCCGCGAGGCTCTTCGCCGTTTCCGCGAGCGGCACAAAGCCGCGGCGCAGCTCTTTCGGCAGCGAACGCAGATAGTGCTCCACCTTTTGATCGAGGTGTCCCGGCACCGCCCAATCGAGCGCGGCCGGCGTCAGCGCCTCCGCCTCGCGCACACTCACATCGAGCGTCACCCCGTCGTCGGCCTGCCCGGGTTTGTAAGCGTAGTTCAGCGGCAACGCCCGATTGTCGAGCGGCATTGCCTCGGGAAACGCCTCCGCATCGTGCGTGATGCTCTCCGGGTCGCGCAGATTCTCCGGTTCCAACATCAGAAAACGCGGCTCGCCCGCGCGGCGCTCGCGCACGAGATCGACCAGTTCGCCGACGGCCGACACCGGCGTCTTCTCCAATCGCGCCGCGTAGAAACGATACGTCGCCTCGTCGAGATTCAGGTAGCCGCTGTCGCGCGCCCGCGTGAGCGCGTCGGCGAGTTTCTCGCGCACGCCGCGGTTGTGCGTGATGAAATCGAGGGGAAACGTGACCGTGTCGTTAACCAGACCTTCACGGATAAAAATCTCCAGCGCGTGCACCGCGTCGATTTTCCCGTAGCCGACCGCTTTGCTCTCCAGCTCGAGTCCATAGAGACGCGTGCGTTGCTTCGCCATTACGCGGCCTTTTTCGATATCCCAAAACGGTTCGCTGTGGCTCACCCGCACAAGGTGCGCCCCGAGGTCGAGCGCCCACAACGGATCGAGGCGCGCGCAGGTGCGCGCAAACAGCCGCGAGGTTTCCATGATCTCCGCCGAGATGATCCAGCGCGGCGTCTTCGGTGGCACGCCTTTCTGTGCTCCACCGCGCGGGCCGCCTTCCGGCGCACGCTTCTTCGGCTCCTCGCGCCGAAACAGCACCGAACCCGGAAACAGCGTCACGCGCCGGTCGTGGGTCGCCTTGTAGCCGCCGTTCTCTTCGTCGAGGTGCGCGATGTTTCCGAGCAAGCCGGCCAGAATACTGCGGTGGATCGCCCGATACGAGGGCGTGCCAAACGCCGTAGTCTTTTGGTCGATCTCGCCCATCCCGTGATACGCGGACGTAAGTCGAAAATCATCCCGCTGCTCCAGCGTGTCCATGAGCTGGGTGTGGATGTCGCGCCATTCGCGCATGCGCGTGTAGCTCAGGAAATGGTCGCGACAAAAACGCCGGAGCTTCGCCTGCGCCATCGTCTCGAACTCGCCGTGATACGCCTCCCAGATGTTGAGCAGCGTGAGAAAATCCGAGTCCGGGTGCACGAAGCGCCGGTGCGCCGCGTCCGCCTGCTGCTGCTTGTCCATCGGCCGCTCGCGCGGATCCTGGATGCTCAACCCCGCCGCGATGATCACGACTTCGCGCAACGCTTTCTCCGTGCGCGCCTGCAAAATCATCCGCCCCACCGTCGGGTCCACCGGCAGCCGCGCGAGCTCGCGGCCGATGGGCGTGAGCACCCGCACCGAGTCGGCGATATTGTCCGACGCATCCAGCGCCCCCAACTCTTCCAGCAGCGCATAGCCCGCGCGAATCGATTTCGCCGCGGGCATGTTGATGAAGGGAAACCGCTCAATGTCGCCGAGGCCAAACGCCTTCATGCGCAAAATCACGTCGGCGAGATTCGCGCGCTGGATTTCCGGCTGCGTGAAGCGCGGACGCTCCAGGAAATCTTTTTCCGAGTAGAGGCGGATGCACACACCGTCGGCCACGCGACCGCTGCGGCCTTTGCGCTGATCGGCACTCGATTGCGACACCGGCTCGATCGGCAGGCGCCGCGTGCGCGCCGTCGGCGAGTAGCGGCTGAGCCGCGCGAGGCCCGTATCGACGACAAAGCGGATGCCGGGAATCGTGAGTGACGTCTCCGCGATGTTCGTCGCGAGGATGATTTTCCGCCGCTGCGTCGGCGCAAATACGCGCGCCTGTTCGACATTTGAGAGGCGGCCAAACATCGGGATCACCTCGCAGTTGCCCAGCCGCCGCCCGCTCAACAAATCGCCCAGCTCACGGATGTCGCGTTCGCTCGGCAGAAACACGAGCACATCGCCGCCCGTGCTCTCGCGCACGATGCGCTCCACCGCCTCAACCGCCCCGTCGATGTAGTGCAACGCCTCCGCCCGCGCCTCGCGTTCGTCCCCTTCCGCCGCATCCGACCCGAGCTCGTCGAGCGGTGCGTAAATCACTTCGACGGGATAGGTGCGGCCTTCGACCTGAATGATCGGCGCGTCGTCAAACGCCTTGCTGAACGCCTCCGTGTCGATCGTCGCCGACGTGATAACGATTTTCAGCTCGGGGCGTTTGTAACGCAGCGTGCGCAGGTGCCCGAGGAGAAAGTCGATGTTGAGCGAACGCTCGTGCGCCTCGTCGATGATGATCGTGTCGTAGTCGCGCAGCAGCGGATCGCCCTGCACCTCGGCGAGCAGCATGCCGTCCGTGAGAAATTTCACGACGGTGTCCCGTGTGGTCTCGTCGTTGAAACGGATTTTGCAGCCCACTTCGCGTCCCCACTGCACGCCGAGTTCTTCGGCCACGCGGCGCGAGACCGAGAGCGCGGCCACGCGACGCGGCTGCGTGCATGCGATGCGGCCGAGCGTTCCGCGCCCTGCCGCCAGACACATTTTTGGAATCTGCGTGGTTTTGCCCGACCCCGTTTCGCCCGCGAGAATCACGACCGCGTGGTTCTGGATCGCCTGCGTAATCTCCTCTACGCGCGACGTGATCGGCAGTTCGGGCGGGAACTCCAGGCGGAAGGGAAAGGGTTTGTTTGACGGTGCGGGCACGCGGGCGGAGGGTGAACTTCTCCGCCGTATCGAGAATCACAAGGCAATGATGAAAGCCCCTCCGCTTCTTCCCGAAGAGATTTTTCAACGCGTCCTCCGCCTCGCGCGGTTCGACGGGTTGAGCGTCACCGCGGTCGCCGCGCTCTGCGCCATCCTCGCCGCCTCGACCGGCGATCGGATGGGCGCGGGCATCGGCGTCCTCGTCGCCGGCGCCGGCCTCATCGAGTTGCACGGCGTCACGCTGCTTCGTCACAGCGAGCCGCGTGGCATGACGTGGATCGTCAACAGCCAGCTGCTCATCATGGCCGCGATGCTGGGCTACTGCGCGCTGCGCCTTTCCCATCCGCACCTCGAACCGCTCCGCGCCACCGTCACCGACGAAATGAAGGAGCAACTCGCGGTCATCGGTTGGACCGTCGATCAGTTTATCGGCACCGTGTATCGCTTCACCTATTTCGCCGTCGCGCTCGCCACGTTCCTTTACCAAGGCGGCATGGCGCTCTACTACGCCCGGCGCCGCGCCGCCGTGACGACCGCGCTCACCGAATCGTAAGCGCGACTTTACGCCGCGGCGTTGCGTGCTACCGTCCGCGCTATGTCAAAGGAACGCTACATCGAGGCCAAACAACGCTGGGCCGAAAAACAAAAAGCCCGCGGCGTCACCGCGCGCTCCGTCGCGTCGCAGGACCGCCTCCCTCCCGGTCAAAAACTCACCGACGGCTTCCCCGTGCTCGACCTCGGCGTGCAGCCGGAAATCACGCACGACAAATGGACGCTGAAATTCGACGGCCTCGTCGAGAAACCCGCGACACTCTCGTGGGCCGACTTTAACGCCCTTCCGCAGGTCGACGACGTGAGCGACTTCCACTGCGTCACCACGTGGAGCAAATACGACTGCCGCTGGGGCGGCGTCGCGTTCACGACGCTCTACGAACTCGTCCAGCCGCCGCCCTCCGCCCAATTCGTATATTTCACGAGCTACGACGGCTACTCCACCAATCTCCCGCTCGCCGCCTGCCTCGATGACGACGTGCTCGTCGCCACGAGCTTCGATGGCGCCCCCGTCTCCCGCGAGCACGGCGGCCCTGCCCGCGTGATCGTCCCCAAACTTTACGCGTGGAAGGGCGCGAAATTCGTCAGCGGCATCACATTCCTCGCCGAAGACAAACTCGGCTTCTGGGAAGTCCGCGGCTACTCCAACGGCGCCGATCCGTGGACCGAAGACCGCTACGCGTGACGCGCGCGTTCAGACGGACCAGTGCACGTCTGCCTGAGCAGGTTCATTCCAGTTTTCGAACCAAACCTCCTCCGCGGGCTCGATGGCTATTTCCCTGAGTTCGCCGCTCGCCACGGCCGACTCCACCATGCGCTGGAGCGAATATTCTCGGATCGCGACCATCGCCGTCACCAGCGGCAGCATCTCACGCGGATAGACCGCGGCCAGCGGCTCGTAGTGCCGGCCCAATTTTCCGACGACACCGACGCCCGGCGCGCAGAGCCCGGCCAGCTTTACAAACCACGCGGGGCTCATGCGCGGCATATCGATGGCGAGGTAGGCGACGTGCGGTTGCTTGGGACGACCGAGGGTCGAAAAAATTCCGCCCACCGGACCGAGTCCCGGAAACATATCCGGAATGATTCGTCCAAACCCCGCTACTCCGCTCGTCCAGGCTTGTTCAGGTCGCGCCGAAAGATGCACCCGCACCGCTCCCGCCGCGCGCAACACATCGCGTTGCCGCCGCCAAAGCGGCACGCCGTCCACTTCCAGCAGCGCCTTGTCGCGCCCCATGCGGGTAGACCGTCCGGCGGCGAGCACTACAGCACAGAATTCGGTTGGGACCACAGCCATCGCCATGGACTTTGCGCTCCGCCGGCCCGCCGACAAGAGCGCTCTCCACCGCGATCGCCGCGCCGCCACCGCCCGCGCACTTCACATTGGACAACCTCCGCGGCCCCGCGCACGTTCGCCGGCCATGGCTGAGACCAATCGCCCCCTGTCGAATCGCATTCTCATCGGCCTGGTCGTCGGCGTCATCGCCGGCGTCGCCACGCTCGCCGTCGGAAAAGTATCGCCCGAGTTCCTCGCGTTCATGCGCAAGGTCTCGACCAACGTCCTCGATCCCTTCGGCCAGATTTTTCTGCGCATGTTGTTTTTCGTGGTGATCCCGTTGGTCTTCGCCTCGCTCGCCACGGGCGTCGTCCAGCTCGGTCGCCTCGACCGCCTCGGACCGCTCGCTGGCCGCACCTTCACCCTCTTTTTTCTGAACATGGCCATCGGCGTCGGGCTCGGCCTGATCATGATGAACGTGCTCCAACCCGGCAATCACCTCGACGCCGCCACAAAGACCCGCCTGCTTGCCGAATTCGGCGGCGCCGCCCAAAAGCACATCGCGACGGGCGCCGCTTCCCCGAGCATGAGTTTCATGACCATTGTCGAGATGTTCATGCCGAAAAATCTCTTCGGTGCCGTGATGGGGCATAACAACAACGTGATCGGCGACGTTTTGCCGCTGATCCTCTTCGCCATTTTCGTCGGCGCCGTCGGCACGCAGCTGATCGCCGAGAAACGCCAAAAGCTCCAGGACACCCTCGAACTGGTCAGCGAGCTCATGACCGGCATCGTCCACTTCGCGCTGCGGCTCGCGCCCTATGCCGTGCCCGCGATGATCTACAGCGTGATCGTGAAGATCGGCGTCGATATTCTGATCGCACTCGGTGTCTTCGCCCTTGGCTGCGTTTTCGTGATGCTCCTCCACCTCTTCGGCACGATGTCGATCTGGCTCAAAGTCTGGACAAACCGGAGCCCGCTTCAGTTTTGGAAAGACATCCGCGCCGTGCTCGTGACGGCCTTCTCCACCAGTTCGAGCAACGCCACGCTCCCCGCTGCCCTCGAGTGCGCCAAAGGCACGCTCGGCCTGCGCCCCAGCGTCGCCGGTTTTGTGTTACCGCTCGGCACCACCATGAACATGAGCGGCACCGCCCTCTACGAAGGCTGCGTCGTCCTCTTCGTCGCCCAAGTCTTTGGCGTCGACTTGAGCGTCGGCCAACAGCTCACCCTGCTGCTCCTCTCCGTGCTCAGCGCCGTCGCGGTCGCTGGCATCCCCGGCGGCTCGCTGCCCCTAATTGCCGGTCTACTTGCCACCTTCGGCATTCCCGCCGAGGGCATCGGCATCGTGCTCGGCGTCGACCGCGTGCTCGATATGGTCCGCACGATGACCAATGTCGGCTCCGATGTCGTGACGACGGTCGTCGTGGATGCCCAAGAAGGCCGCGCCGAAGCCCGCGCCGCGAGCGGTGCCTAGAGCGAAAATTCCGCCCTTCTGTTTCGCCTCAACGCGCCCCTGGAAACCTCCTCGAAAAACCTGCGGCGACTACGCAGTGAAACTGGGCATTTTCCACCGGCCGCCGCGGGCTGTTCCCCCTCGACAATCACAACTTTTTGACCCGATAAACACGGCGTTTTGGAGCACCCCATGTCACACTCTCGCCCAACCTCTTCCCACACGCCGCTGAGCCGGCGTGGTTGGACCGGCGCAGTGTTGCTCGGCGGCGCGCTATTGCTCGCCGCGCACACCCACGCCTTGGCCGCGATCCGCACGTATTCGTCCCTCGCGTTGAAAGATGGTCGCCTGCTCTCCGATGTGCGCGTGATCAACTATTCGACCACTGATGTGCTCGTGCGCCACCTCGGCGGCGCGACCTCACTTCGGAGCGACGTGCTGCCCGACGAAGTGCTCGCCGAACTGCATTTGCGGGCGCCGACCGCCACCGTCGTCCCGGTCAATGACCCCGCTTTTCTCGCGCTTGCGGACAAAGTCGCGGTCGCCCCGGCGTCAACCGCGCCCGTCGCCCCGTCCGTCGTCATTAACGCCCCCGCAAAAATCGCCCGGCCTTCCGTTCCTGCCGAGGCCGCACCCGCCGCCGATAGCGTCGTCGAGGAGACCCCCGCGGCTCCCGAATTCGCTCCCGCCGGCGAAGGCACCATCATGCTGGAAAGCACCCAGCGGGTGCGCGTCCCGAGCCCGGCCCTCAAACCGACCCGCGTGAAGTTCGCCGGTCGTGTCGCGGTGGCCTTGCCCACCGGCGAAACCCACCTCTTGGGCGATGTCGAGGTCCGCGCCTACCCGGCCGAACTGCTCGCCCGTTATCTTGCGCAAGCCAAAGCCAAGAGCGCCGAACTCGCCGAGCAGCTCCGCACCCAAGCCGCCGCCGCTGCCCTTGAGGGCCGAAATGAGGAAAGCGCCCAACTCAACATACGTGCGCAAACGGTCGCCGCGCAATATCTCAACTTCCTGCCGACCACGCCCCACACCACGCGCAGCGATGCCCACGGCCATTTTACGTTGATCCACAACCTCCGCGATATGCGCATCGTCGCCGTCGGCCGCATCAACGTCGACCGCGGCGAGTGGAACTACGCCTGGATCGGCGTCGCCCCGGGTGAAGACGCCCTTCTCACCGAAGCCAACGCGACCGTCGTCTCGGCCCCGGGCACGCCCGGCACCCGCTTCGCCGCCCGATGACCCCGTTGATCCTGCTGCTCGCCGCCGTCCAAGCCGGCTTGCTGCTTTGGGCCGCCGTTCATCTGAGCAACGTGGCTTTGCGACCGAAAAAAGTCGCCCCGTTTTTCTGGGCACTGACCACGATGGCAGTCCCGTTGGCCGTGGCAAAATACAGCGCGGAAAGCGACCGCCACCGCGCACTTTGCAGTTCCGCCGATTGCGTCATTCTCGCCCTCTGTGTTGCCGGCGTGCGCGTGTTTGCCGTGACCCGCGAAGAAGAACGTCTCGCCGTCGACCATGAGGAATCGCTCCGTCGCGCCGCCGAAGCCGCCGAGGCCGCTCGGCAGGCGTGGAAAGCCGAGCAGATCAAAGCGGCCGCCGATGCCCTCGCCGCCCGCGTCGCGAACGAACAACGCAAAGCCGTCGATCCCACGCAGCCCCCGCGCCACCTCACCCCCTCGATCCTCCGCGGCGGCGCGCCCTCACCGCGCATCCCCACTTCACCCCGAAAATAACGGGCACGGACATGTTCACCCACGGCGGCGAAAACTCACGCGCACCCGCCCGGGCCGGGCGCCCCCACGGGAAATTCACCCGCGGCATGACGCTGGTCGAGGTCGCCACGGCTGTCGGGCTCATCGCGATGATTTCGACGAGCCTCATCGCCGCCTCGATCCTGACGCGCCGCCTCACCGAAATCGCCGTCTACCAATCTTCGGTCGCCGCCATCATGCAGGGCTATTTGGAGCAGATCAAAAACATGCCCTACGACATGCTGCCGATTTCGCCCCCGGCTGGCACCAGCACCACCGCCAGCACTTACGTCAGCCAATATTCGCTCGCGACCCAGAAAGACGACGTCACCGCCGATCCGCTGATCCTCTCACCGCTGGCCCCCCTCACCCCGGCCAGCCTCGCGCCCCCCGCGGTGCCCAGTTCGGTCTACGACAATTCCAAGACGTTCGATGTAAACCGCGCTGCCGACCTCACCCTGCACATCTGGGTCTGGATCGAAGATCTCACGCCCGGCGGTTACGGCGCCACCCAGCAGGCCAAAGTGATCACCCTCGTCTACATGTGGCAGATCCAGGACGGCACGAATACCCGATCCTTCACCGGCATGATCAAGAATCTCCGGTCCCTCGTCCCCACCTTCTGAACGGCCGTGCGATGAACTGTCTCACCACCTCGCTTCTCCGCCGCCGCCCGCGCCCGCTCGCTACGCGCGCGTTTTCCCTGATCGAAGTGATGATCGCGACCACGATCCTCACGATCATGGTCATGGTCGTGCTGAGCCTCTTCATCAACATGATGAAGAGCTACAAATATAACACCTTTCGCCTCAGCATTAACAAAGACGTCCGCACCTTCACCAACGAACTCTCCGACACCGCCACGTTCGCCAACTACTTCGTCATCCTCGCCGATTTTAGCACCCGCACCGTCGGCCCCAGTGGCAGCGAAGTCCTTGCTTACATGGGCGACGGCGAATCCGGGAGCTGCGTCCTCTTCGTCTTCAAAGATCAGAGCGACGATTCCAAAATCAGGAAAATCATCGGCTACTACCACGACCCCGAGACCGACGAAGAGTCTCCCGACTTCGGCCTTGGCCCCGTGCGCAAATTCACCAGCGAGTTCAGCCCCACCGTCACCGGCACCCAGCTTTGGACGATTCTGCCCAACACCTCGACCCTCCACACCAACCCCGACGTCATTTCCGCCGGCACGATCGGCCGCGCCACCGGCACAACCACTTCGGCGCGCCTCTTCTACAATTTTTTCAACCGCAGCGTCATGATCAAAGGCCAGATCAACTACACGTCCGACGACGGTCTGACCAAACGCGCGGTCTCGACGTATAACTTCACTGTTTCGCCCCGTGGCTGATCCCGTGCGCTCCCTCTCTTCATCGTCTGCCGTCCGCCCCACCGCCGCCAACCGCGGCTCCGGCATCGTCATGGCGCTGATCTTCGCCGCCGTCCTCTCCGGCATCCTCGCCAGCATGCTGAAGTGGGTGATGACAGAGGCCACCCTCAACCAGCGCTCCATCCGCCGCCTCGAAGCCCACAACGCCGCCGAGGCCATCGCCGAATACGGCATGATGCAGGTCCGCTACAAAATGGAAAACACGAGCACCTTCCTCGCGAATTCCTTCACCCCCTCCGGCGCCGAAGCCCTCGTCCTCCCCACCTCCACCCTCTTCAACGGCACCAACGTCGACACCGCCGCCAGCACCCTCACCGGCGGCACCATCGCCAACGTCATCTCCTCCGGCTCCACCACCCTCTACTACGTCGACGCCAACGATCCCAACAACATCAACGACCCCCTGAAGGGAAAGTGGATCTTCCGCCGCGACATTCCCGTCTATGCGAAAGCCAAAGTAAACATCCTCAACGGCCCGCCCATCTACGCCTACGTCCGCGAGAAAATCAGCGTCCGCGGCGCCCCGCTCTTCGCCCATGCCACCTTCTACAACATGGACATGGAGCTCAGCCCCGGCGGCACCATGAACGTCTATGGCCCCGTGCACGTGAACGGAAACATCTACATGAGCAGCACCGGCGTCTCGTTGAATTTCTTCAATACCGTCACCTGCACCGGCAACATCTACCACGCCTGGAAAAACTTCCTCAACACGACGCACGGCCAAGTCGACAGCAGCGGCGAGGGCCAGCAGCTCAACATGACCTCGCCGGTGACCTTTAAGAACCGCCTCGGCACCCAGGTCTCTATGGCTGCCAGCGGCACTTGGAAAGACAGCACCATGGGCACATCCACCACCGTCAACACCAACAACGAGGCCGGGGCCTACGCCACCCAGGAAGCCTACGCAGCCGCGCTCCAAGCCGGAGCCACCGCCAATCTCACCACCTATCGCACGTTCGCCTCCACCACTTGGAACGGCAATGTGCAGACCGCCGCCAACGGCGTGCAAAACTATACTCCGGTGGCGATCGGCCGCTACGCCGAAGACACGACCCCCGCCGACGGCGCCGATCAATCCACCAACACCGGCCGCCTCATGATCGAGCCCCCGATCGCCTCCAGCGCGGGCGCCACTCTCTACAGCGCCGAGGTCGAATCGCAAAAATTCTCCAATCAAGCCGGCATCTACATCCAAGTTGTGCCCGCATCCGGTTACACCACGACCTCCGTCACCGCTGGCGGCAACACCACGGTCACCACCAACGACCCCACCATTCCGGCCATTGTCACCGTGCGCGCCGGCGGACCGGCCGGGACCGTAGCCGCCACACTCCCTACCAACATGGTCCGTTACCTGCCCTACAAACTCACCAGCGTCACGCGCACCACCACCGGCAACACCACCTACACCGTTAACGGCGGCATGTATGACCAACGCCGCAACCTCGGTCAGGATCTCGTCGAACTCGATATCACCATTCTCAAGGAGGCCGTTGCCCAGATGCAACTCGCCCCCGCCAGCCGCAATGTCACCAAAGCCATAAGTTCCCTCGAAACCAGCCACTGGACCGGAATCCTCTACATCGAAGTAACCAGCAACCCCTACACCCGCCTCGACGGCACCACGGTAGTCGCCGCCGGCGGCAACGGCGTCGCCGTCCGTCTCATCAACGGCAACACGCCCGTGCCCACCTACGGCACCGTCAACGAAGGCCTCACGATCGCCACGAACGCACCGCTCTACATCAAGGGCCACTATAACGACGACGGCTCCGGCACGCTGAGCGCCTCCGTGTCTCGTTCTGGTGAAAAACCCGCCACCATTGCGGCCGATGCCGTCACCCTCCTTTCCACCAGCTTCAGCGACGCCAACAGCCGCGGCACCCTCCGACAAACCGTCGGCTCCAGCCGCGACACCGTCGTCGCAGCCGCCATCTTGACCGGAATTAGCCCCACCAACAAGGACGGCAGCGCCCGCGAGAGCGGGGGCGCCCACAATCTCCTCCGCTTCCTCGAAAACTGGACGACCAACAGCAACTCGGTCTACATCCGCGGCTCCCTTGTAGCCCTCTTCGAAAGCCGCATCGCCGACGAACCCTGGCGCATCAATTACTACTCTGCGCCCACGCGTAACTACGGTTTCTCCGACCTCCTCCAAAACGGCCGCTATCCGCCGGGCACGCCCCGCGTCATCTCCTATCGTCGCACCGACTATTCCGAGATGACCAAAGCCGAATACGACGCCGCTATCGCCGCCATCGAAGCCTTGTAGCCCGCGCGCCGTCGCTCAATACGCCCGCTCCACCCGCGTCAACAGGAGCACCCCCGCTTTGTCGGAATCCTTCCTGATCAGAAAACTGCAACGATAGAGCGTGAAGTTAAACTTCCGCTCCAGGTGGAAATATTTTCCGCCCGCGTAAATCGGCGGATAGCCGTAAAACCCCACCAACGGATTCGACTCCGCTGCGCTGATATTCACGACAAACACACCGCCCACCGGCGCCCGCATAAACGCCGCCAGCAGGTCGCCCTTCATCACCACGCCGCGCGGATACAGCTCCGAGCCCCCATGCGGTTTCTGCGCCAGCACCACGCCGCCGGCCGAGATGTAGTTCTTCAGAAAATTTTGCAGATAGCTAATCTCCTCCTGCCGACGCGACCGCTCCACCGTCGAATTGCTCGGCGCCCGCATAAACGCCAACACCCCGTAGATCACAATAAACGCCACCAGCACCCGGCACGACGACGTCGTGCGCCAATGCGCCCACCAACCCGCCAGCCGCCGGAAATTGCTCCGGTAGTTTCGCACCGAGTCCTTCACCCCGAGCCAAATCCACGTCAGGCGTCCCTGCCCGGGCGGTCGCACCGATTTCTTGAGCGCCATCGGCCACCCCGGAGCGGTCTCGAATCCCTCCAACTGGGCCAACGTATCCGCCAACTCCGCCGTGATCGGCGCCTGCACCGGCGCATCCGCTTTCTTGGGTTCCTCCGCCGCCTTGGGCGCCACCTTGGCCACCACCGCCGGCTCCTCCCGTCGGACTTCCGGAGTCTTGACCGCCGGGGCCACCATCGGCGTTTTCGCCACCGGCTTCGGCGCACCGACCGCTTCTTTGGGCTTCACCTCCGGCGCCACCGGTCGCGGTGCCGGGGCCGCGCGCACGGGTGCCGGCGCCACCGCCTTCACCGGCTGCGGCAGCCGGCTCGGTTGCACCTCCGGCCCGGGCGTCACCACGGGAGCCAACGGCGTTTTTGGGCTCAACACATCCGGTGCCGTCCGCCCCTTCAACGGACGCGGCGCCACGGGACGGGCCTTGAACTTGGCCCACGGGTGTTTCTTTTCCGGCGATTCGCTCAAAACGCCGGCATCACGACGCGCACCCGCCCGGCACATCAAACTAATTCGCGGTGCGGTTATCCCGCACAACCGCTCATAATGGTGCCCGGGAGCGGACTCGAACCGCTACACCTTACGGCACAGGCTTCTGAGACCTGCGTGTCTACCAATTCCACCACCCGGGCAATCAGGCGGACGGCCACGAGACACGCGCCGCCCGCCCCGGGCAAGAAAATAGATTTTCGACTCCGCCCCCGACCGCTCCCGATCCTCAACCGCGCAATTTCGCCTTGATGGTCTTCACCCGCGCCAGCGTTTCACGCACGTTTTGCTCGATCGCGGTCCAGTCCTTTTGGGCCAACATTTCCTTCGTCACCAAATTGCTGCCCATCCCCATCGCGGCCACGCCCGCCCCGAGCCAGGCGGTCAACGACTCCTCGGTCGATTCCACGCCACCGGTCGGCATGACCTTCGTCCACGGCATCGGCCCGAGCACGTTTTTCACGAAGCCCGGTCCGCCCACTTCTTTGCCGGGAAACACCTTCACGATCTCGCAACCGAGTTCCTGCGCATCCGAAATCTCCGACGCACTGCCGCAACCCGGCGAATACGGAATCATCCGCCGATTGCACAGCTTCGCGACCTCGGGATTGAGCGACGGTCCCACCACAAAATTCGCGCCGCAGTTGATGTAGAGCGCCGCCGTATACGGCTCGACGATCGAGCCCACGCCAAGAATCAGCGACGGATCGGCCTTCATGAAATGCCGCTCCAGCTCGCTGAACACCTGCCACGCATGGTCGCCGCGGTTCACAAATTCGACGAGCTTGCAGCCACCGCGGCTGATCGCCGCCACGACGTTCTTCGCCGTCTCGAAATCCGGGTGATAAAACACCGGCACGACACTGATGTCGTAAATTGCAGTGAGCACCTGCATGCGCGAGTAGCGAGCCATAGGAAGGATGTGGACGGAGGTTGAACGTGGAAAAAACGAAAGCAGAACTCTTCGCCACGACCGCCGAGTCGCAAGCGGAAAGCCGACCCGCCCCCAGTCCCCGCTTCGCCCACCGCCCGCCCCGTTGCCGCATTGCGCCCGCCCCCGCCTTCGCGCACAACGCCCTCGACCGATGGAAGCCTCTCCTCCGCCTCGTTCCCCACCGCCCGCCGGCGTCGCCCTCGTGGCCCGCACCCACGCCCTCGTCGGCGCGACGGCCCTCGTCTCCGTCCTTCTGCTACACCTCCTCACCCGCGACCTTGAGCGAGTCGAATTTGGCCCACGCACCTACGCCATCACGCTCGGCTTCGGTCTCTGCTATGGTCTCGCCGGTCTGCTCGTCTGGTTCGGCCTGCCCGGCGGACGTTTTTTGAGTCGGCTCTGCGGCGTGCTCTACCTCGTGCGCCCGGGCCTCGGTTTCCATCTCTTGCAGGTGATGGACTCCACCGAATACCAAGCTCACTTCACCCGCCGCCCCACGTAACGCCCGCGGTGGAGCGCATCGACCTCCACGCGCTTTCGCCGTCCTCACAAATACTGGCGGATATCCGGCAACCGCTTCACGCGACGATTCGCCGCGTCCCGAGCGAAATACTCGTCTTCCTCGCGCGTCGCCTCGACCTCTTCATCGCCTTCGGTCTCCTGATCTTCGTCGATGATTTCGCCCTCGGTTGTCTTGAAAATCCAATCCGACTCGTCGTCGAACACGTGCGACATTCGCCGCGCCTGCGGATCAAGGACGAGCGCCGGATTCTTGATGTGCCCATCTTTCACAAACTCGAACAGGCACGGCACAAACTGCTTCTTAAAATACCCCTGGAAATCGCTCATCCACTTGTTCGCGACGCCCTCGCGCTTGTTGAGCAGCACGATGTCCGAAAAGTGCACACACGCGTCATACCACGCGAGCAGCGCCGGATTTTTCTCCGCGAGCTGGCAATTCACCACCGTGAGCACGCGCGCGATTTGTCCGCCCTGCGCCTCCAGCCACGCGACGAAAATTTCGATCTGCTCCACCGGATTCTCGCGACCTTCGCTGATGAAAAACGTGTGCGTCGCATCGCGCGGCAGCTCTCCCACGATCTGCCCGTCCGTCCACGACCACCGCGTCAGCGCCGGCAATTTCGCGTCTGCTTCGTCCGGCATTTCACTCGCCGCCAGCATCACGGCCGGCCGGTCGCCCGCCACCAGTCCGTCTTCAAGCAAATCGGTCAGCACCGCGCGCCGACCCGAGCCGGCCGCGCCGAGGATGAGATACACGAGAGGTTTTTCGGCAGCCATGGCGTTGCAAAAACTAAAACTGAAACGTCTGATTTTGCGCCGCATGCCGCATCCAGTGATCGAGCAGCACCAGCGCGGTCATCGCTTCCACGATCGGCACCGCGCGCGGCACCACACACGGATCGTGGCGGCCGCGGCCGATCAATTCCGTTGCCGCGCCGCCGAGATCGACGGTCTGCTGCCGCTGCAAAATCGTCGCCGTCGGCTTAAACGCCACGCGAAACACGATCTCTTCGCCGTTGCTGATGCCGCCTTGCGTGCCCCCGCTCCGGTTCGTCACCGTGCGCACGCGCCCGTCGCGTGTTTCGAACAAATCGTTGTGCTCGCTCCCGCGCATCCGCGCGCCCGCGAAACCGCTGCCGATCTCAAAACCCTTCGTGGCCGGCAGCGACAACATCGCCTTCGCGAGATCCGCCTCCAACCGGTCGAACACCGGCTCGCCCAGCCCGGCCGACACACCGCGCACGCGACACTCGATCACGCCGCCCACCGAGTCGCCTTCGCTGCGCACCGCTTTGATGCGCTCGATCATTTTTTCCGCCGTCGCGAGATGCGGACAACGCACCGCCGTTGCCTCCACCTCGGCCAGCGTAGGAAACGCGCTCAGCGCCCCGACCGGCACCGAGATATCGTGCACATCCGTCAAAAAAGCGCGGATTTCCACGCCACCGGCCGACGCCCCTTTGGCGCAGCCCACCGCGAGAATTTTTTTGGCGATCGCCCCCGCCGCCACACGTCCGATCGTCTCGCGGGCCGAACTCCGCCCGCCACCGCGATGATCGCGGAAACCGAACTTGGTCTGGTAGGTGAAATCCGCGTGCGACGGCCGAAACTTGTCCTTCATCTCGTCGTAGGCATTCGACCGCTGGTCGGCATTGCGCACCAACATCGAGATCGGCGTGCCGGTCGTCCGGCCCTCGAACACGCCCGACAAAATCTCCACGCGATCCTCTTCCTTGCGCGGCGTCACGATGTCGCTCTGCCCGGGCCGGCGACGGTCGAGTTCTGCCTGAATTTCCTCGGCCGCGAGCGGCAAGCGCGCCGGACAACCGTCCACGACGACGCCCACCGCCGGGCCATGGCTCTCGCCCCACGTGGTAATTTGGAAAAGTTTTCCGAAGGAATTCGGCATCGGGGCGCGGAGCGTTGGCGGCGCACTCCGGCCCGGCAAGCGGCAAATCCCTCCGCTCAATTCTCCTGCCGTCGTCTGCGTGCCGGCCTCTGCCCTCCTCCACCTCGGCCTCCCCATCAACCAAGAATCTCCGGCAACTTTCGCGGCAAAACGCCGTCCCACTCTCGTAGCACAAGACCGTTTACAAGCCGCACCCTTTGGCCTCTCATCCCGCTCCCGCCGCCATCGCCGGCCCAACCTTTTTCGACATTTCCTGCATGACCCCGCGTCTCGCCCGTCCGTTCATCGCCGCCCTCCTCGCCACCTCCGTGGCCTTGCAGGCCCAACCTCCGATCCCGCCCGCCCCCGTCGGCGCAGCTCCGGCGGCCCCCGCCGGTTCTTCCGAGGAACTCGTCTTCCTGAAGCTCCCCGACGCCGACATCGACACGATCCTCAGCACGCTCGAGCTCTACACCGGCAAAGTCATCCTCCGCCCCGCCGCCCTGCCGACCGCGACCTACAATCTTCGGATCGACAAAAAAATCCCGAAGTCCGAGGCCATCACCTATCTCCTCACGATCCTGTCGCTCAACCAGATTGGCGTCGCCCCGATGGGTGAAAACGCCCTGAAAGTCGTCAACCTCACCGTCACCCGCACCGAAGCGCCCGAGATGATCACCGGGTCTGCCTTCAGCCAGCCCGCCAGCGGCAAGATCGCCACGAAGATTTTCCAGCTCGAATTCATGCGCGTGCAGGAATTCGCCGGCATGGTGCAGTCGATGCTGAATCCGAATCTTCAGGGCCTCGTCCAACTCGCCGCCGCCAACGCCGCGATCATCACCGACACCGTCAGCAACCTCCAGCGCGTCGAACTCCTCCTGCGCGAACTCGACCGCCCCACCGGCGGCATGCAGCCGAAATTCTACACGCTGAAATCCGCCAAAGCTTCCGACCTCGTCGGCAAGCTCCGCACGATTCTCCAAGGTGCCCTCCAGCTCCAACTCGGCCAGGCCACCACCTACTCCGCCGACGATCGCACCAACCAAATCGTCGTCGTCACCGACCCGCGCCTCTATCCGTTTTTCGACGAGCTCATCACCAAACTCGACGGCAAGTCCGACCCCAACACCCGCAACGAAGTCATCCCGCTTAAGCACGCCGAAGCCACCAAGGTTGCGACGCTCCTCACCCAGCTCGTCAGCGGCCAGACCGCCGCCTCCCAGAAAGCCAACGCCCAGTCCGTCCGTCCCGGCCAGATGGGCGCGACACCCGCCACCCCCACCGTCCCTGTTCCCGGCCAGCCTGTCGCTCCCGTCGCCATCGCCAACCTTCCCGGCGTCGACTCCCTCCTCGGTTCCGGCTCCAACGAATTCTCCGGCCTCACCACCATCTTCGCCGACGAACGCTCCAATTCCCTCGTCATCTCCGGCACGGTGGACGACCTTCGCCTCCTCACTAAGCTCATCGACCAGCTCGACACCATCCTCGCGCAAGTCCGCCTCGAAGTCGTCATCGCCGAAGTCACCCTCGACGACAACAGCAGCACCGGCATCGGCTCCCTCGGCCTCAAGGTCGACGGCGACAAACTCGTCGGCTTCTCCGGCGCCGCCACCGCCGCCGGCCTCGCCATTACGAGCGGCACCGTCACCCGCCCCAACGGCACCAACTCCGTCAGCGGCCCCTGGGACCTCGCCGGCGAAATCTCCATCACCGCCACCCCTCGGAAGAACAACACCAACATCCTCTCCTCCCCGAGCATCACCACGACGCACAACAAGGAGGCCGTGTTCTTCTTCGGCGAAACCCGCCCCGTCATCAGCGGCACCACCGCCACGCCCACCACCGGCGGCACCACCACCGGCTTCTCCACCCAGTCCAACATCCAGCAGCAGGAGATCGGCACCACCATCACCGTCAAACCCCTCATCGGCATCGACGGCTCCGTGCAGCTCGACATCAAGCAGGACATCTCCGACGTCACCGGCGAGGTAAAGATCGACAACAATACCCAATACATCATCGGCAAACGGAAGACCAATTCCTACATCACCGCCCGCAGCGGCCAGATCTACGTCCTCGCCGGCTACCAGAAAAACAAGGACTCCCGCGGCACCAGTCGCCTCGGCCCCATCCCGTTCATCGGCGATCTCCTCGGCGGCCGCACCAATAACAAAAACCGCGTCGAACTCGTCATCTTCCTCCGCCCCGTCGTCCTGACCAACACCGTCGCCGATAACCTCGAGGCCATGCGCCGCGTCGAAACCCTCGACCAAAAAGAACTCGTCAAACAGCGCCTCGATCCGACCTACGTGCCAAAGCAGCCGACCCTCCTCGAAAAGGTCCTCAAGTAAGCGCGCGTCCCGCGTCCCACCGACCATGACCGCGCCCGATCAGGAACTCCTGCCCGCGTCCCTCGCCGACCGCCTCACCGACGAACAACGTCAGGCCGTCGCCGAAGCCCCCCGCGAAAAACGCCTCGAGACCCTCGCCGCCGCCCTCGCACGCCCCGAGCCCGAGGTCCTCGAAAAACTCGCCGCCGCCGCCGGCCTCACCCTCGCGAGCAACCTCGAAACCGATCCCGACGCCCGCGGCCTCCTCCCCGCCCGCCTCGTCCACGAGTATCAAATCATCCCGATCAAGTTCGGCGCCGCCGGCGAAAGCGCCTCGCCGCTGCCGTTGCATGCTCAGCCGCTCCACCTTGCCGCCGCCTGGCTCCCCGATGCGCTGATGGCCGATTGGCTCCGCACCTTTACGCCGCGCCCGCTCGTGTGGCACCTCGCCGTCCCCGAGCGCGTGCACCAGCTCATCATCGAAAATTTCGGCGTCGGCGCCGGCTCCCTCGACGATGGCGACGAAAGCTACGTCGCGCCCGAGGCCCAAAAACAAGAGGAAGAAACCGTCGACGAAGAAGCCGCCGTCGTGCGCTTCGTCACCGACGTCATCTCCCAAGCCATCGCCGACCAAGCGACCGACATTCACTTCGAGCCCCAGGAGGGCGCTCTCCGCATCCGCTACCGCGTCGACGGCCTGCTCGTGCCCGTGCCGCTCCCGGAAAATCTCCTGCGCTTCCAAGACGCCATCATCTCGCGCCTCAAAATCATGGCGCGCATGAACATCTCGGAGAAACGCCTCCCGCAAGACGGCCGCATCAACTTCAAAGCTGCCGGCGTTGTCCTCGACATCCGCGTTTCCACCGTCCCCACGATCTACGCCGAGTCCATCTCGCTCCGCCTGCTCAACCAAAAGAAAGAAGCCTACTCGATGGACCGCCTCGGCATGAGCCCCGAGGAGCAGAAACAGATCGTCAGCATTCTCGACTACCCGCACGGCATCATCCTAGTCACCGGCCCCACCGGCTCCGGCAAGTCGACTTCGCTCAACGCCTTTCTCCGGAAAATCAACTCCACCGATCTCCGCATCATCACCATCGAGGACCCGATCGAATACGAAGTCCCCGGCGTGAACCAGATGCAGGTCCGCCCCGAAATCGGCCTCACCTTCGCCGACGCCCTCCGCCACGTCCTCCGACAGGATCCCGACGTCATTATGGTCGGTGAAATCCGCGACAAAGACACCGCCGAGATCGCCATCCGCGCCTCGCTCACCGGTCACTTGGTGTTCTCAACGCTCCACACCAACGACGCCCCCGGCGCCATCACCCGTCTCGTCGACATGGGCATCGAGCCCTTCCTCGTCGCCTCCGCCATCGAGCTCGTCATCGCGCAACGCCTCGTCCGCCGCCTTTGCGTCGAGTGCTCGCGCCCCGCGCCGGTGAACAAAATCAAGCTCCGCGAAAATCTCGCCATCCTCGGCGCTGATCCCGCGGAAGCCGAACTCATCGAGATGCTGAAGAGCCCCGTCGGCTGCGACCGCTGCCGTGGCACCGGCTACCGCGGCCGCGTCGGCATCTTCGAAATCTTCCGCCTCAACGACGAGATGCATGAGCTCGTCCTCAAGCGCGAAAGCACCCGCGTCCTCTCCGACTGCGCCCGCAAGAACGGCATGCGCACCCTCGGCCAAAGCGGCTGGGAGAAGATCAAAATGGGCTACACCACCTTCGACGAAGTCCTCCGAGTCGTGACGCTGACGGACTCCTGACCATGCCCCGTTTCGCTTACAACGCCCGCGACCGCGCCGGCAAAACGGTCTCCGCCGAGCTTGAGGCGCCGAGCCGCAAGGATGCGCTGCGCCTCCTCACCGCCCGCGGGCTCACGGCTTCCTCGGTCACCGAACTCGCCGCCGCCACCGCCGGCAAAAAAGGCGCCGCGAAAACCGCCAAACTTTCCTCTGCCGAAGCCCGCGTCGCCCGCCGCGCCGCCGCCGTCGTCCCCGGAAAAAAAGAGTGCCTCGCCTTTCTCGAATCCCTCTTCGACCTGATGACCAGCGGGCTCTCCGCTGGCGAAGCCGTCCGCCTCCTCTCCGTCCGCATCAAAGAGCCGCGCCTCCGCTCCCTCTGCGCCGGCCTCTGGGAACGCATCAGCGAGGGCGCCCCGCTCTCGCGCGCGATGTCGGAATTTCCCCAAGTCTTCGATCCGTCGATCACCAATCTCATTCAGGCCGGCGAGGCCACCGGTTCTCTCAACGATACCGTCCAACGGCTCATCACGCACCTCACGGAGCAGCGCGAACTCCGCCGCCAACTCCTCGCCGCTCTCGCGTATCCGGTTTTTATGGTCGTCGTCGCCGGCGGCGTGATTCTGTTCTTCCTGTTCTTCCTGCTGCCCCGCCTGCAGACACTGCTCACCTCGCTCGGCGGCAAAATGCCCACGTCCACGAAGCTCCTCATCGGCCTCTCCGAGTTCGCGATCCACTACGGCGTTTTCGTCGTCATCGCCGCGCTCTTCGGCGCTATTTCCTTCTGGCGCTGGCGCGTGAGTGCCGCCGGCCGCGCCGTGACCGATGCGTGGCTGCTCAAGCTCCCGCTGATCGGTCCCTTCATTGTCTCGCAAACCGTCCTCGCCTTCAGCCAGACGCTCTCCGTCCTCCTCGAAAACGGCATCACCGCCGCCGAAGCGCTGCGCATGACCGAGAAACAAATCGGCAATCTTGTGCACCGCGCCGCCTTCAACGTCGCGACCGCCCGCGTGCTCGAGGGCGAAGCACTCTCCGTCGCCCTCACGCGCACCGGCTGCTTCCCCGATCTCGTCATCGACCGCCTCTCCGTCGGTGAAAACACCGGTAACGTTGTCCCCAGCCTCAAGCAGGTCGCGAGCACCTACCAAAAGTTGATTTCGAACCAGCTCAGCATGTTCACCAAAGTGATCGCGAGCGGCGTGCTCATGGCCGTCTTCACCTTCGTCGGTTTCATCGCCTTCGCGATCGTGAGCGCCGTCTTCCAAGTCAGCGCCAGCTTCAAACTCGGCGGTTGATTCCGGATTCTCCCGCATGGCTTCGCCTAAACTCGTCCTCATCACCGGTGCCGCCGGCAATGTCGGCCAGACCGTCTTCCACGGCCTCAAATCCCACTTCGCGCTCCGCGCCTTCGACCTCAAACCCACGCCGGGCGCCACCGATGCGCACATTGGCGACCTCGCGGATCGCGCCGCCGTCGACCGCGCCGTCGCCGGGGTCGATACCATTATCCACCTCGGCGGTTGCCCGCGCATGGAAGCCGATTTCATGCGCGATCTCGTGAAGCCCAACCTCGAAGGCATGTGGCATATGCTCGACGCCGCGCGCCTCGCCGGTGTGAAGCGCTTCATCTTCGCCAGCTCCACCAACGTCGCGTTCGGCGCCACCGGCCTCGCCCAGCTCAAACCCGAGACCGTCCACGCCTTCAATCCCTACGGCGCCACCAAAGCCTTCGGCGAAAATCTCGGTCGTTGGTTTCATGATACCTACGGACTGGAGTTCCTCGCTGTGCGCATCGGTTACTTCCCCGGCCGTTACGAAGACCCCGGGCTGCGCGAGGCGTGGCTGCACCGCATCTGGTTGGGTCCACGCGACTGCGCCAAATTTTTCCGCCTCGCCGTCGCGGCCCCGAGCTTCGGCTATGGCGTCGCCTACGCCTGTTCGCGCTGTCCGGAAAACTATCTCGATCTCACGAGCGCCCGCGAACTCATCGGCTACGAGCCCGACGAGCACGTGCCCGACGCGCTTTACGGCACCTCGTAGACTTCCACGAGCGCGACGCCTCCGCCGTTCGCCCCGCGAACTTCAGCCGAGTAGTTGCCCGGCGCCAGTGTCACGAGGAGCATCGCATCCGCACTCTGACGATTGGCGATGTCGAACGCCCCGACCCGTGCACCCGCCGCCGTGAGCTGTGCATCGCCACCCCAATTATCGTTGGCCGCGATGCGCACCGAGCTCGCGTTGAAGAGATCGAGCCGTGGGTCCGCCATCACACCGGGCACACCGAATACGCCCAAGCCCGGACCGATCGCCCGCACCAGCACGGTCTTCGCCGTGGACCCGCCGATCACAAAACCCGCCGTGAGCGAGCCGCCGGCATCGATCTGTTTATTCACCGAGACGTTCACGAGCCGCGGCGTGGTCGCCCGAAATCCGGTCGCCGAAGTCACATCGTAGAATTCCGCGATCACCCGCCCCGCCGCCCCCGGTGCCGCGCTCACGACCGCGGTGTAGCCGCCGGACCGCGGCTCCAGCTCGATCAAAATTGCGGCGTCCTTCGAAGTCGGTCCCGTAAACGGAAATGCGCCCACTTGGGAAAACGCCGTCGTCAGCGCCGCCGCGCCTGCCCAGTCATCGTTGGTCGCGACGACCGTCTGGCCCGCGTAAAGATCGAGTTTCGAATCCGCAATCGCACCCGGCCCGATCAACTGCCCGAGCGAAGGCCCGACCGCGCGGACGAGCAGCGGCTTGGTCCCCTGCGTGCCCGCTCCGCCGATCACGGTGCCGAGCGTAAACGTCTGCGTCGTCGCCGAGAGATCCGTGAGAATCGAGAGATTGGTGAGCCGCCCGAAATCGAAGCCCGTGGCGATCGAAAGGTTTGCCGGTAAGCTCGGCGTGCTGCCGCTGGCGTTGCTCGCCACGACCGAATAGGCCCCCGCGTCGGCATTCGTCGCCCCGAACAACACAAGCGAGGGACCGGTTTCGCGATCAAGGGCGACACCGTTTTTCCGCCATTGGTAACCCGTCGCACCCTGCGCAACCGCGCTAAAAACCACCGTCGAATTGTTCGCGATCTGCACATTCGCCGGCTGCTGCGAAAATGCGGGCGGCCCGCTGAACGCGACTTTGAGCGGAAACGTCGTCGTCGCGCTGTAGATCGCCACCGTGTTGTAGGCCGGCGCAGTCGAGGTATCGACGACCGCGATGCGGTTCGCCTCCAGTTGCACGGAACAACCGCCCGCCGCACTCAACGCCCCGGCCGGAATCGTCAGGCTCACCTGCGACTGACTGAGGCCCGTGCCAGACGTATCCACGGAAAAATCACCGGTAGCGCCATCGTTCCCCGCCACATTGATCGCGAGGCGCGAGGCGCCTCCGAGGTAGTTCACCGGAAAAGTGATCGTCAACGTGAGTTCCTGCGTCCGCTCAACCGTGAGCGTGCCGCTCGCCCATGTGCCGCCCGACACCACTGCCACTGGCGCGCTTGGGTAAAGATCTCCCGTGAAGGCCAGAGTCGCGGTGCGCCCACCAAAGGTATAGGTGTAGGTTCCGTTGGGAAACGCCGCCGTGAGCGCTGCCGCCGTGTTGAAGCGTTGCTCAAACGACCACTGCTGCCGCTCCGCCGAAAACGTCAGCGCCCGCGTGCCGCCGGCGCCCGGCAACGTAAAGGCCACCGGACTCGCCGGCGAAGTCGCCGTGCCGTCGATCTGCGCGCCGAACAAAAACCCGCCGCTCGCGAGAGGTTGAGTCGTCGTCGCGCCGGTCTGCGCGAAGTTTCGGCCCTTGTTCAAAATCGCGAACGAGGCGTTTTGCGCCTGGGCTCCGATTGTCAGGGCCACTGCGGCTATCGACGAACACGCGACACGGGCAAACGAGAATATTTTCATGGGCGAGACCACACATCATGGTCGCCGACCACCGCATCCGCAACGCGCTTCTGCCCCGCTCAGGGCACCTCGTAGACTTCCACAATCGCCGTGCCGCCGCTACCACCGACGCCGCTCAGTCGCGCACTGTAGGCACCCGGCGCGAGCGTCACGAGGATCACCGCATCTTTCGTATTCGCCCCGGCCAGCGCGAAGGCGCCGACCGCATTTCCTGCGGCGACCACTTGTGAGTCCCCGCCCCAGTTGTCGTTGGTCCCCATGTTTCGGCCACCATTGTCGTTGTCGAAAAGTTCGAGTTTCGGATCGGCCATCACGCCATCGATGCCAAATGCACTGAGCGACGGACCGACCGCGCGGACGAGCACGGTGCGCGCAGAGAGTCCGCGCAGCACGAAGCCGACGCGCAAGTCGCCACCGGCTGCGATTTCCGCCCGCGTCGAGAGATTGACGAGACGCGGCGTCGACGCCGTGCGGGCGGTGCCAGCCGCATCGTAGATCTCGGCAATCACGGTGCCGGAGGCCGTGCCCTTGCCGGCGACTTGCACTGTGTAACCGCCAACCCCGAGGCCGGGGCTGAGTGATGCGAAGGCGCTGTCGAGGCTGCCGGCAGACAGGTCAAACGCCCCGACTGAACGGTAAAGCGCAGCGAGCGCAGCCGCGTCACCCGATCCCCAGTTATCGTTGGTGGCGATCGGCGAGGCGTTGCCGGACGCAAATACACTCATGGTCGGATCCGCGAGCTCCCCGCTGATTCCGAAAAGGTCTTTGAGGGTCGGTCCTACTCCGCGCATCAGGAGCGGCAACGAACCGGAAAACGTGAGCGGCCCGACGGACGCACCGACCGTGAGCACTTTCGTGCCCGAGCCGGCCGTGGTGAGAATCGAAAGATTCACAAGGCGACCCACCTCCGTGGCAGTCGCGGAATTGATCGTCAGCAGTGCCGCATCGCTGGTCACCGATCCGGTCGCGTTGGTCGCGACGACGCTGTAGCTGCCGGCGTTGGCCGCCGTCGCGCCCGGGATCACGAGGGTTGCCGAGGTGGCGCCGGGGATCGGCGTCGTGCCGCGCCGCCACTGGAAAGCGGGCTCGCCCAGCGCAGTGGCGTTGAAGACTACGGTGCTGCCACTCGCCACGGTCTGCGCGACTGGCTGGGTAGTTATCGTCGGGGCCGGCTGCGCAGCATTGTTGGTCACGACCAACGTGCTGTCGGCCGAGTTTCCGTTCACGTCGGTGGCACGGACGGTGAGTGTCACCGTGCCGCCCACTCCCGGCGTCAGCGTGAGCGTCGAAGCCGTGACCGCCGCTGTGACAATCGTCGGTGAGGGATTGATGACGCTGAAATTCAACACCGCCGTTTCGCCCGCCGTCGTCGGATAGACGGGGATCACCTTGATGCTGTTAACGAGGATGAGCGTCTGGGCGTTCAGCGTGTTCGTCGTGAGCGGCAGAGCCGTAAACGCTCCGCCCAACTGGGAACTCGCGTCGAACCACGGCAGCGCGGCGATATTGTCCGGCACGGTCATACCGGTGCCGATCACGCGGGCGAAGACGGTGAATCCGCCGTTCTGGTTGTCCAAATTCGCCCGATTGTCGGCGAGATTTACGAACCACTGGTTGGTCGCGGTGTTCGGTCCGGTATCCAGCTTGGCCATCGCCAGTGTGCCGCGGGTATTGGGCACTTTGAATTCGTTCTGCACGGCCGCATCTTGGGCAATCGGATTGATATTGGTCCCCGCGAGCGCAAATCCGCCGGCCTGAATCACAAAGCCGGGCACCGAGCGGTGAAACAACGTGTTCACATAGGCGCCGCGATTCACGTAGTTCAGGAAATTCGCGACCGTCCTCGGCGCATCGTTGGCCAGCAGCTCGACGTTAAATTTGCCGCGCACCGTGTCGATCTGCGCGACCTGGCCCGTGACGTTGGGCAGGGTAAAGTGATTCTTCAGGTCGACCGTCGTCGCTCCGGCACCGGCGGCGAGCGTGCGCGCCGGGATCGGCTGCGTGGTTGCCGGCGTGGTGCTCTGCGCGCGCAAACCAAGCGCGCCAGACAGCGCGCAACCAATCGTGAAAAGGAGGAGGGCCGGACGGCGGACACGTATCATGGAGGAAAGGTGGCCCACGCTGGACGCCCGCGCCAAGCCGATTGTTCCGCCCGATCTGCAAGTCGCCGTGGCTTCCCTCGCCACTCGCGGGAGGGTGCCGAAACTACTTCATCAGGCCGGCGATCTTCTTCTCGTAGTCCTCGGTCGCTTCCGCCCCGACCTTGCGGTCGCGGATCTGCCCGTTGCGATCGATCAGGAACGTCGTCGGCAGGGCCTCGATGCCGCCAAACGCCGCGAGCACCTTGTCGTCTCCCATCACCATCGGGTAGTTCACGCCAAACTTGTCGGAAAACGCCTTCACCACGCCCGGCCCGCCTTCGTCCATCGAGACCCCCACGATCACCAAGCCGTCCTTACCGTATTTTTTCATCAGCTCGACGTAGCCCGGAATCTCGGCCCGGCACGGCGGACACCACGTGGCCCAGAAATCGACGACCACGACCTTACCCTTGAATTGGTCGGATTTTACCTCGGCTCCGTTAAGATCCTTCGCGCTCCACGCCGGAGCCGCCGCGACCATCGGCAGCGCCGAGCTCATCGCTCCTGCACCGGCGCCCGTCGGCGCCATCGCGGCCGCGGCGGCGGACGAGGTTTTCGGCGTCTCCGCCTGTTTCGAGCAAGCCGTCAAAGCGGTGGCGATCACCAGAGTGGAGACGGCCCGGAGGACGAGCGCAGAGGAAGAATGGGTGGACATGAGAATTGGGCGTGCGGAAGGAAAGAGAGGCGCAACCGTAGCAGTGAGAGCACCCACCGCAAATTTTCTTCCCCGATTTCCCCAATCCTCCACGGCTTTCGCCGCGGTCGCTCAAGTCCCGCGCATTTCCGGCAGATCCAGCCCGAGCGTCTCGATAAATTTCTTCATCGCCGGCGTCAGCACCCGCCCCTTGCGGTGGAGGATGGCCAGCGGACGGGTAAACTCCCGCCCCTTGAACGGTAGCACCGCAAGTGTGCCTTGCTTTTGCTCCTGCGTGACGGTCGCCTGCGGCACGATGGCGATACCGTGGTCGATTTCGACCGCCCGTTTCACCGTCTCGATATTGTCGAACTCCATCACCGGCTCGATCTCCAGCTTGTGCTCGCGGAAAATCTGGTCGACCGCCTTGCGCGTCGGGATGTCGGGATCGAAGCCGATAAACTTCTGCCCCGTCAGGTCCTTGATCTCGACCTCGTGGCGCTTCGCGATCGGGTGATGCGGATGCGCGATCACCACGAGATGGTCGTTGCGGAAGGGCAACACCTCGATCTGCCGCTGCTTCACCGGAAAAGCCACCAAGCCAAAATCCACGGCATTGTGCAGGATGTCTTCGTAAACGAGATTCGAGCGGCGGTATTCCACCCGCACATTCACCGACGGATAGTCGTGGAGGAATTTCTTGATGAATGGCGGCAACTCATGGAGGCCGATCGAGTAAATCGTCGAAATCCGGATCGTCCCGCTGATCACCTTCTTCATTTCCTGCAACTCGGAGAGCAGCTTCTCATACGTATGCAGCATCTCCTTCGACGCATCATAGACGCGCTGACCTTCCCGCGTGAGCTGAAACTGCTTCTGGCTCCGGTCGATGAGCAGCGTCTTAAAATGCCGCTCCATCGCCCTCGCCTGTTGGCTCACCGCCGACTGCGTGATGCCGTTTAGCTTGGCCGACTTTGAGAAGCTCTTCGTCTCGACGAGGTCGGCGAAGATTTTGAAGTTTTCAATTTGCATGATTGGCTCACGTTGCGCGCCGGGTAGGGGCGCGGTCCGCACAGCCATTCACTAATAAGATCGTCTAACGGCATGCAATCCTCCGCCTACCGCATCCTCTGTCTTTTTATGCGCATTAACTACGAAGAATTTGTCCTCCGCGCCGAAAGTTTGCGCGCCGCCATCGCCGCCGCCTGCACCGCCGCCGGCCGCGATCCGCGCGACGTCGAGCTGCTCGCCGTCACCAAGACCCACCCCGCTGCCGCCGCCGACTACGCCGCGCGCTACGGTCTCCGCGGCGTCGGCGAAAACCGCGTGCAGGAGGCCGTCGAGAAGCGCCCCCAGACCGCCCCCGAGTCGGCCAGCCTGCGCTGGGAACTCATCGGCCACCTCCAGTCCAACAAGTCCAAACTCGCCGCCCAACACTTCGACCGCATCCAGAGCGTCGACAGCGAAAAGCTCCTCAATCACCTCGATCGCGCCGCTGTCGAGCTGGGTAAAATTCTCCCCGTCCTCCTCCAGATCAACGCCGGTGACGACCCCGCCAAGTTCGGCGCCGACCTCGCCGATGCCCCGCGCCTCGTCGAGGTCGCGCTCACGAAAAAAAATCTCCGCGTCGACGGCCTCATGACCATCGCACCGCTCGGCACCACGCCCACCGAAACCGCCGACCACGCCACGCGGACGTTCACGAATCTCCGCCAACTCCGCGACGACCTCGCCGCCCGCCTCGGCGTTCCCCTGGGCGAACTCTCTATGGGCATGACCAACGACCTCGCGCTCGCCGTCGCCGCCGGCAGCACGATGGTCCGCGTCGGCACCGCACTCTATGGCACACGTTGAATCGGCGCTGCACCCTCGGCGGCTCCCTCCGCGGTTTTCGCGATTGCGCCGCGCGAGAATCCTTTTTCGCATCAGCCCGTGGCTACCGCGACGCTCAACCCGACCCAACAGGAGGCGTTCCTCGGCCTCCTCGATGATCCGAGCCCCGCGGTGCGGCGCGCGCTCCTCGCCCACTTCGCGAAACTGGGTCCCGCCGCCGGTCCGTTCCTCCAATCCATCGCCACCGGTCCCAACCGCACCCTCGCGCCCCACGCCGCGTGGTTTTTGGATGAACTCAAACTCGACGACCCCGCCGCCGATTTCCGGACCTTCATCCGCTCGCTCAACTACGAACTCGAGACCGGCGCCCTCCTCCTCGCCCGCACCGTTTCGCCCCGCCTCGACGTCGGGCGCTGCTGCTCCACGCTCGACGAAATCGCCGCCCGCTGCCGCGAACTCATCGTCGAACCTTCCTCGACCCGCGAGAAATGCCGCATCGTCAACCGCGTGCTCTTCCACGAATGGGGTTTCCACGGCAACCTCGAGCACTACACCGATCCGCTGAACAGTTTCCTCGACCAAGTCCTCGCCCGCCGCACCGGCATTCCGCTCTCGCTCAGCATTGTTTATCTGCTCGTCGGCCAACGCCTCGGTCTCGAGCTCGAAGCCGTCGGCCTCCCCGGCCACTTCGTTGTCGGCTGCTACACCGACGGCCTCCCGTTCTTCATCGATCCGTTTGAGCGTGGCCTCTTCCGCGATCCCGACGAGCTCTTCGCCCTCCTCCGCGCGAGCCACGTCGTCCCCCAACTCGCCGACTTGGCGCCGACGCCCGTTCGCGAGGTCCTCTGCCGCAGTTGCCGCAACTTGGTCAACCACTACACCGCCGCCGGCGACGCCGAGCATGTGAACCTTTTTGCCAGCTTCGTGCACGAATTCGAAGCCACCCACGAGCGCCACTCCGAGTGATTTTCGATTCTTGAATCTCGATTTTCCATTTGGCGCGCTCGCCACGCCGCTGCTTCAATCGAAAATCTGAAATCGAAAACCGAAAATCCCCCCGTGCTCACCCTGGCCGACCTCGCCGCGTGGTCGCGCCCCGGCACTTCGCTCGCCGTCCTCGGGCACCCGATCAAGCACTCGATCAGTCCGCCGATGCACAACGCCGCGCTGGCCGAACTCGCCCGCACCGACGCCCGCTTCGCCGACTGGCAATATTTCCGTTTCGAGATCCATCCCGACGATCTCCCCCAAGCGCTCGATCTTCTGCACGCGAAGAAATTCCGCGGAGTTAATCTCACCGTCCCCCACAAAATCATCGCGTTCGACCGCGTCGCCGAGGTCGACCCCGCCGCCCGCCCCGTCGGCGCCGTGAACACCCTCCGCTGGAGCGACCGCGGCTGGCAGGGCTTCAACACCGACGGCTACGGCCTCGCCTCCGCCGTTCAGGCGACCCTCGGTCGCGACCTCACCAACTCGCACGTCATTCTGCTCGGTGCCGGCGGTGCGGCCCGCGGAGCCGCCGTCGAGTGCCTCCAACGCCGCTGCGCCTCGCTTTCCATCGCCAATCGCACGCGTGAAACCCTTGAAACTCTCCTGCGCACGCTCGCCCCGGTCGCCCAGGGTGTCCCGTTCTGCGGCTTCGCGCCCGGCACGCCGCCCGCCGATCTCCCGTCCGGCGCCCTCGTGATCAACGCCACCAGCGCCGGCCTCCGCGACACCGACGAGCCGCCCGTCGACCTCACCGCCCTTCCGAATGTCGCCGCCGTTTACGATATGATCTACAACCCCCCGCAGACCAAACTCCTGCGCCAAGCCGACGTCCTCGGCCTGCCCCACGCCAACGGTCTCTCCATGCTCGTGCACCAAGGCGCCAAATCACTCGAACATTGGAGCGGCATTCCCGCCATCCAAACCGCCCCCACGATGCTCGCCGCCGCCCGCGCCGCGCTCGGCTTGTAAACCGGCGCGTTTGACTTTCGCCCGTCCGAAACCCGCTATCCGGCCCCACTCATGTTTGTCCCCTTCGCCGAAGTCGCCGCCGCGTTTCCGTGGTTTTTTCCCGGCTTCGCTTTTGTCATCGGCGCCTGCGTCGGCAGTTTTCTGAACGTCGTCATCTACCGCGTCCCCAAAGGAGAATCCGTCGTCACGCCCGGATCCCACTGCGGCTGCGGTCAGCCGATTAAGTGGCACGACAACATCCCGATCCTCTCGTGGCTCGCTCTCCGCGGTCGCGCCCGCTGTTGCGGCCGCCCGTTTTCGTTCCGCTACCCGTTTGTCGAGTTGCTTACCGGCCTGCTCTTTGTCGCCTGCTGGTTGCGCCTCTCGCCCACCGGCACGTTTTCGCCGGAGCTCGTTCTGTGCGGCTGGATTTTTGTCGGCTGCCTCGTCGCTGCGACGTTCATCGACCTCGACCACTTCATCATCCCGGACGTTTTCACGATCGGTCTCGCCCTCATCGGTCTCGTGCTCTCCGCCGCCGTGCCGGCCTTACACGGCCACCTCGCCGGCACCGCGATGGAGAACGCCGTGCAAGGCGCGCTCACTTCGCTCCAAGGTATTTTGGTCGGCTCCGGCCTCGTGCTCTGGACCGCGTTGATCGCCGAGGCGATTCTGCGCAAAGAGGCGATGGGCTTCGGCGACGTAAAATTCGTCGGCGCCATCGGCGCGTTTTGCGGCTGGAAGGGAGCCGTCATCGCCATGTTCGGCGGCGCCTGCGTCGGCACTATCTGGATCACGCTCGCCTGGCTCTGGCAAAAAACCGCCGGCAAACATTCGTCCATTTCACCGCCCGTCGAAAACCCGCCCGCGCCTGCACCGGACGAAGCCCCCATCGAATACCACGAGCACCTCTCGTTCGCGACACTTGCGGCCGGCTTGGCTGGTGTCGCCGCGTCGTTCGTGTTGCCCGCCCTGCACGGCCAGCAAACGGAATTTTTCCTCGTCGACAGTCTGCGCGCCGGCACCGCCGCCACGATCGGCCTGCTCGTCGGTTCCGCCGTCATTCTCTGGATCGCGCTCCTGCTGCCCTTCCTTTTCCGCCAAGAATCGCTCGCCTTCTGCGCCATCCGTTTCGCCGGTGCCGTGGGCGCGTTCGCCCACTGGCGCCTCGGATGGGTGGGTGTGGCCAAAGGCGCGGTCATCGCCGCCGCCGCCACGGCAATTTTCTGGGGGGCCAGCAAAGCCTTTTCGGCTCTGAGAAAAACTCAGCTCGAGCCCGCACCGGCCGAAACGCCCCCCGAACCCACCGAAGTCGCCCCCGCCCAACTCGGCTTCGGCGTCCATGTGCCGTTCGGCCCCATGCTCGCCATCGCCGGCGCTCTCTATTTTCTGTGTTTCCGTGAGTGGATCGACGCCTGGTTCGCCCAAGTCGGCGAACTCTTCTGACCCTCATAGCCGCGCCGCCAAAATTCGCCGCAAGATCGGCCGCACCTGCCGCGCCAGTCCTGGGTTAGCGTAGCCCATCCACGCCACCGGCGTCGTCGTGTCGAGCGGCACGCGCAACGCCCTGCCCTCCGGCCGCTCGATCACGCAACCCGCCTCCCGTGCGATCAGCTCCGTGCAAATATCGTAGGGATGACAGCACAGCGTCGCGCTCGAATATCCGAGCTTCGCATACGCCAGCGGCCGCACATCTCCCAACATCCGGTCGTGGCCGACAATCAATTCGAACAACTGCCCGCCCGTGCTGATGTATTGGTCGTCGAACACCAGTTGCCCACCGTTTTTACCGAGCACGCCGAGTTCCCGCCAGAGGTCTTCCTCGATTGCTCCGATCAACGCCTTGCCCTCCGGGAAGAACCGCGCAATCGACGCAAAGCCGTGCTCGAAATTTTTCGCCTGCGAAGGTCGTGGCCGCCAGCGCCGTCGCCCGCCGCTGCGCAGATCGAGCGTCTCTGCCCGCACGCCCGCACCCGCCACCGCGCTCAGTTGGTCCGCAAACCCGTGTTTCGTCGTCGGCAGCTCTGTCATCGCCGCGACCACGATGTCGCCCAGCCGGTTGCGCGTGCCCCGCTGCGGAGCGAGCCCGGTCAAGATCCACGCCGAGCGCTTGTCATACATCAGGCTCCGCGTGCCGTCGATGGGATCGAGGATACACTTGAACACCGTCCGCGCCACCGGCGTTCCCCGCGGCATCGTCGTCGTCCCGTTTTCCAATCCCTCCATCACAATTTCCACCGGCCAAGTGCGCGGCCAGTGCGCGGCGAACCACTCGAGGATCGCATCCTCGCTCAGCCGGTCGATGTGGTAAATCGTATCCGCCGCCGTCACTGCCGCCACCCGCGCAAACTTCGCCGCATGCCGCGCCCGCGCCGCGATCAGCGTGTCGCGAATGTGATCCTGGAGGTCGCACAGCAACCGGCGTGCGGAGTTCAGTTGTGCAGAGGTCATAGTCCAATCGGCGCCGCGCCATCACCCGTCTGCGCGTGCAGAACATCCGGCCGCGCGCCGTATTTTTCCGCGTAGGCCTTCGCGACCGACGCCGCCTCGGCCTCGCCAAATTTCTCCGAGGTCAGCGCCATCACCGCTCCGCCAAAACCGCCGCCCGTCAGCCGTGCGCCGAACACGTGCGGCGTCGTCACCAGCGTATCGACCAAAAAATCCAGCTCCGCCGTGCTGTTCTCAAACAGCGTTTGCGAGCTACAGTGCGAGGCCGTGAGCAATTTCCCCACCGCCGAGAGATCGCCGTCTCGCAGTGCTACGCCTGTCGATTCCACGCGCGCGATTTCTTCCACGACATGCCGCGCGCGCTTGAACGCCACCGGCGACAACCGCGCTTCCGCACCCAGCACCGACGCGACCGACGCATCCACGAGCGCCCCGACGCCAAGTGTCTTCGCAGCCTCCATGCACTCGCGGTGCCGCGCCGCGTAGAGTCCGTCGACGAGCGCGTGTTTGGTGTGCGTGTTGAAAATCCAGAAATGCGCCCCGGTCGGCAGCGGCACCGTCGCAAATTTCGGTCCGCGGCAGTCGATGAACACCAGGTGATCTTTTCTGCCGAAGCCCGACACCCCTTGGTCGAGAATCCCGCACGGCACCCCCACGAAATGATTTTCCGCATGGCGGCCGATCTTCACGAGCGTCTCCCGCGAAGGCTCCTGTTGCGTCGCCGCCAAAAACGCCAAACCCGAGGCCAGCTCGATCGCCGCGCTGCTACTGAGGCCCGCTCCCGTCGGCAAATCCGACATCGCCAGATAGTCGAAGCCCTCGGGCACGCGCAGGCCAAACGCCGGCAGCGACGCCAAAATTCCCAGTGGGTAATTCACCCAGCTCTGCGCTCCGGATAGCCGGTCGAGCTTTCCCTCGGGCACCGTCACGACGTCGCCGCGTTGATCGCTGGCGAATCGCCACTCAGCCCCTTCGCGCCGGGCCAACGCTACCCACACCCCGCGATCAATCGCCGCACCCAACACCGTGCCGCCGTTGTAGTCGGTGTGGTTGCCGATGAATTCGATCCGGCCCGGAGCCCGGGCGATTATCTCCGGCGCCCGGCCAAACGTAGTGCGAAATTTCTCAACGAGTGCGGTTTTCATGCGAATCAGCCCGACAACCAAGCCCGCTCCCGCGTCCCCGTCGAATCAGAAACCCCGTCATGACGCCGCCACACCGCCCACTCACGTCGGCGGTGTCTGCGGATTCTCCGGCGCCACGCCCGCCCGGCCTTTCACGACCGCCTCCAGCAGCCGCGCCATCGCCACTTCACGCGCGATCCCGCGTTCCGCCGCCAGCTGCGTAGCGCGTTTCGCCAATTGCGCGGCCATCGTCTCGGCCTGCGCCCGCGGCGCGCCCAGTCGCTTGCATAGCTCCGTGAGTTGCTCCAGCTCGCTCATAGTTCGTCGATCAAACGCACCGTGGGCTCCGCCGCAACCGCCAGGGCATAGCTCCCCCCACCGGTTGCCTGCATCAGTGAAATCATCGCCAGACCGCTCCAACCCTCGGCGCCCGCCCTCACCGCCGATCTCACTTCGCCCACCCGCTTGTCTCCGGTAAACAGCCCCGCCGGCAAGGTCTCCGGGAGTGCGCCACTTCCCGCGACGCGCACCAGCCTCCGGCGCACCTGGCCCATCGCCTTCAAACGCGCCATCACTTCCTGCCCCAGGTAGCAGCCCTTGGTATAAGAGATCGCGATACTCTCCAGCCCGCCTTCTCCCGGGAGATCGCCGGGCCCGATATCCGCCGGCACGGCCGGCACCGCCGCCGCAATCCGCCGCCGTTCCATTTCCTCGGCATCGAGTTCAACCCGCCCCGCCAATGCCGCCGAGACCTCGTTCGCTCGCGCCACCGGAAACATCCACTCCACGCACGCCTCCCGCGAACGCCGCCCGGGAAAAACCACGTCGCCCGCCCCCGCCTCCACGCTCCCTCCCCACACCGTCACTCCGGCCCACTCCGTCGTGAGATCTTCGATCACCACATCATCCGCGATCACGTAGGCCTCCAGCCGTTCTTTGATCATCGCCGCCGGGGAAAAATAACTCCCTGCCCAAAATTCCTCCGCGCCCCCGGCAGCGCTCCCGCCGGCGCTCGTCCCGCCGCGCACCACAAAACTGTCCGCCAATACCTTCCCTTTCAGAGTGAGCCAGAGCCCATACACCGCTCCCCCCGCCGGCACGCCGCGCAGCTCGTTGGTGAACTGCCCCTGCAGGAAATTCGCCGCGTCTTCCCCGGTCACCCGCAGCCAAGCGGCCGGTTTCCACCGAAAAATCGCCGGAGAAGTAGAAAAGTTCATAGGTTTTAACATGTTCAAATTGAGCTGATTGCCAAAAAAGTGAGAGATTTTGAAAACTTGGTATTGACCCGAGGCAACGGAAATGTCTTTGTCTGCTCATTCAGTAACACTTCTCCCCGCTTAGCGGGGAGTTTTGGGGTAACTAAGAAAGCAAAGGCGCACCGTATAGGGGTATACGGTGCGCCACTTTTTTTGCCCAAATTTGGCCCCCACCCCCAAATGACCGAAGCCGGGCTTGCGCGTCGAGCGCGAAGCCCGCCACTCTGGCCCCTCATGCAGAAAACTTCCGACATCAATGTCGTCGAGACGCGTGCCCTGCCCTCGCCCGCCACCCTTCTCGCCGAGTTGCCAAAAACCGAAGCCCAGGCCGAATTCGTCACCCGCGCCCGCCGCGAAATTCATCGGCTCATCTTCACCGACGACCAACGCTTTCTCCTGATCGCCGGTCCTTGCTCGATCCACGATCTCGATGCCGGCCGCGACTACGCCCGCCGACTCGCCGCCCTCGCCCGCGAGGTCTCCGACCGCGTGATGATCGTCATGCGCGTCTACTTTGAGAAGCCGCGCACCACCGTCGGATGGAAAGGCCTCATCATGGACCCGCACCTCGACGGCTCCCATGACATCGCCGCCGGGCTCCGCCTCGGCCGCCAGTTCCTCGGCGACGTGCTCGACCTCGGTCTCCCGACCGCCACCGAATTTCTCGACCCGATCACACCGCAATACGTCGCCGACCTCGTCTGTTGGGGAGCCATCGGCGCCCGCACCACCGAATCCCAGACGCACCGCCAAATGGCCAGCGGTCTCTCGATGCCCCTCGGCTTCAAGAACAGCACCGACGGCACGTTCACCGCCGCAATCAACGCCATCCGGGCCGCCTCCCAGCCCCAGACTTTCCTCGGCATCAATCTCGACGGCTCCGCGTCCGCGATCGTCACCCGCGGCAATCCCGACTGTCACGTCGTTCTCCGCGGCGGCTCAGCGGGTCCGAACTACTCGCCGTCCCACATCGCGCAAACCGAGACGCTCCTCGCCAAAGCCAATCTCCCGAAATCCATCTTGGTCGACTGCTCGCACGACAACTCCGCCAAGAAACCCGAACTTCAACCCGACGTCCTCCGCGCGCTCCTCGCGCAAATCGCCGCCGGCAACACCACCATCATGGGCGCGATGATCGAGAGCAACCTCGGCGCCGGCAACCAGCCCTTCCCCCAGCCCAAGGAAAAACTCCTTCACGGTGTGAGCATCACCGACGGCTGCATCGACTGGCCGACCACTGAGAAACTCGTCCGCGATCTCCACGCTGCACTGGCCCCGCGTTTCGCATAAGGTCACCCATTGCTTTCCCCCTGCTCACTCTAACATCCGCCATTTCCAAAATTTCGTCCGTGTGTTCCCTGCCTTCCGTCCGCTAAAAACTTCCCCTCTTCCTCTATGAAAACACCCATCCGCGTCGCTGTCACCGGAGCTGCCGGCCAAATCGGCTACTCCCTCCTCTTCCGCATCGCCTCGGGCGCCATGTTTGGCCCCGACCAGCCCGTGATCCTTCAGCTCATCGAGGCTCCCATTGAGAAAGCCCTGAAAGCCCTCGAAGGCGTCGCGATGGAACTCGACGACTGCGCCTTCCCGCTCCTCAAGGGCATCGTCCAAACCTCCGATCCCGCCGTCGGCTTCAAAGACGCCAACTGGTGCCTCCTCGTCGGCGCCAAGCCCCGCGGTCCCGGCATGGAGCGCGCCGACCTCCTCAAGGACAACGGCAAGATTTTCATCGGCCAAGGTCAGGTCATCGATGCCGTCGCCGCCGCTGACGCCCGCGTCGCCGTCGTCGGCAATCCCGCCAACACTAACTGCATGATCGCCGCCTCCCAGGCCAAACGCCTCCCGGCCGACCGCTTCACCGCGATGGTCCGTCTCGATCAAAACCGCGCGCAGACCCAGCTCGCCAAGAAGGCCGGCGTCGATCTCACCGCCGTCAAAGACATCTTCATCTACGGCAATCACAGCCCGACGATGTTCCCGTCGTTCGGCCACGCCACGATCAACGGCGCGCCCGCCACCTCCGTCATCACCGACAGCGCGTGGCTCCAAGGCCCCTTCTGCGAAACCGTCGGCAAACGCGGCGCCGCCATCATCGCCGCCCGCGGCCTCTCCTCGGCCGCCTCCGCCGCCAACGCCCTCGTCGACCACGTCCGCTCCCTCGTCACCCCCGGCGCCATCCACTCAGTGGCCGTGAAGAGCGAAGGCCGTTACGGTTTCGATGCCAACATCTGGGCCGGTATGCCCGTGCGCACCACGACCCCCGGCAGCTACGAAGTCATCGAAGGCTACGCCATGGACGACTTCGCGAAGTCCAAGATCGCCGCGACCAACAAGGAGCTCGTCGAAGAGCGCGCCTTCGTGGCCGATATGATCAAGTAACCGGAACTCGTTCTCGTTCTTCGCAATCGTTCTCGTTCTCTCTCCCCGAGCGGCGCCCTCACCGGCGCCGCTTTTTATTGCCCTCCGTTCTCACCCAATCAGCCCACCCAGCACCTTGCTGATCGCAAACGCCCCGCGCACCGCGACAAATCCGTCCATCAGTTCCGCCGGCCCGCCCGAGCGCGGAAATACCATTTCCAAACTCGCCCCCGTGCAGCGCACCCGCGCCTCCACGCCCGCGACAACAATCTCGCACTCGCTGCAATCCGACGGGTAGCTCACCTGCAGTTTTCCCTCGCCTCCGTCCCTCTCGCTGTCTTCCAGCGCCTCGATCGCATCGATCACCGCCTCCACGCGCGCCCCCTTTTTTAGCCCAAACGAAATCTCGGAAAACTTGCCGGCAAAAATCCCCGCAAACTCCGCCGTCCGCGCCAAGTCCGCATTTTTCAGCTCCCGCAACGTCGTCGTCACCGCATAGCGCGACGCATCGCCCTCCTCGAGCGCGTAGAAAATCTCCACCGAGAAATCCTTCGCCGAGAGCACCGCGCTCTGCCCCGCCACGGACAGCGACACGTCTTTCCGTTTGTAACCGAGCCCGGTGCGCACGCTCTGGAAAAGCGTTTCGCCCTCCTCCGCCAACTCCCCCGCGCACAGTTTGCCGAGAAACGCATTAGTCGTCGCGTTCACTGCATCCGGCAGCGTGTGACGCCCTTTTTTGAACCCACCCAACGCCTTCACCGCGCCGCCGCTCCGCCCGATGAAGCTGATGCCCGCGATAATGCTGGAAGGAAGTGCGCCCGTCATTCGCCGGCAGCAAACGCACCGCCTCGTCCCCCGCCAATCCGAATATCACCTCGCAAACAACCGCGCACCCGGTCGCGTCTCGCCCCGCCCACCCGGCTCGCGTCGCCAAACAACAAAAGAGGCCACGGACCGCTTGACGGTCCCGTGGCCTCGAACATCTACACCGTTCGCTCCGCCAGCGCCGCTTCCGGCGCCGTGGGCGATCTCGTTACACCGTCGTTGCCGACCCGTGGCGCCGGTAGAGCGACACGATCCCGATGATCGCGAGCACCGGCACCCAGATCGGCGAGAGCACCGCCGCGACACCCAGCGCCGCGCAGACCAGCAGCGCCGCGAGCGATACACCGAGCACCGCCAGCGCGGCCAACAGGCCCGCGGCCAAACAGCCGGCAATAAAAGCGATCGGCAGCAGCTTCACTGCGACGACCACCGCAACCACGATCAGGAGAATCTTAAGGAATGTTTTCATATCCCGAAAACCCATCTCCCGCGGAAAAGTTGCAGTAAACTACAGTTCCACACTTTTTCCGCTCCCGTCCTCGCCACCTCACCTTCCACTGCCCGGCGCGTCCGCTTACACACTCTCCCGCAATCCCCGCAGATCCGCCCTCAGCTCCACGAGAAAATCCGCCATCTGCGTCTCGATCGCTTCCGCATCCAGTCGGCCACCGCACATTTCTTCGACGACGATCCACGCCGGCTGATCGGCAAATTCCCCTTCATCCTCCCCGAGCCGCGCCCCGCTGAAGCCCAACCCGTGGGCCTTGCTCAGATAGTTCGCCAACGCGATCAACGCCACCTCCAGCCGATACGCCGTCGCCTCCTCCGGACAATGATGGTGCGCGATCGCCTGCACGACGATCTCCGGCAACCGGTTGTGCTCCGCAAACACCACGCCCGCCTCGCGGTGGTCCACGCCCAGCCGCTCCCGCTCCAATTCTTCGAGTTTCCCGCCGTCATTCCACGCCCGCACCAGCAGGCCGCGATAATCGTCCGGCGCGAGCGTCGAGAGCACGATCTTCCCGACATCATGCAACAGCGCCGCCAGGTGAATCTGCGAATCGTCCGCCGACCGTAGCCGTTTCTCCAATTCCTCCGCGATCGCCGCCGTCGCCAGCGCGTGAATCCACAGGTGCCGCCAGTCGAAGCCTCCCGCTCCGCGTTTTCCGTCCCGCAGCGTAAACAGCGCCTGCGCCGTCTTCCGCACCCGCACCACGCCGAGCATCTGCACCGCCGTCTCCAAATCTTCGATGCGCCGGTCCGGGCTCACCAACACCGAGTTCGCCATCCGCAGCACGCGCACGCACAACGCCGCGTCTTTGCCGATCGCCTCCACCACCTCGTCGATCGCCACCTGCGGCTGGTTCATCGCCACCAAAAAACCCTGCGCCAACGATTGCAGGGCCGGGATCTGCTTCAAATCGCGCAACCCCGCCAGCGTCCGCTCGCGCGCACTCGGATCGGCCACCACCGGCGCCGCCGCGTTTTCCAACGACCGTAAATTTACCGTTTCCAACAGCGACGCGACGTCCGTCTTCGGCCGCACCACGGGCGCACTTTTTCTGCCCGTGGCCACCGCGGATTTCTCCGTCGGCACCTCGGCTTGCGGGGCGGACAACGGCTCGCTCGGCGCGACCGGTCCCGGCGTCGTCGCCGGTTCCACTGCACCGAAAAGCCGCGCCCACCAACTACGCCAATGCAGAAGGAGAACGCTCATTTTGATCTAGGTATTTGCTGTCATCAATCGGCGCAGCCGCGCCCGCCTTTAGGCCCGAATCCCTCGCCGTCGCCGGGATTGTGCCGGCTCCGCCCGGGAGCTTTCATCCCCGCGTGCCCTCCGCCCACCCCATCGCCGTCGCCTGCGCCGTCCTCGAAAATTCATCCGGCCTGGTCCTCGTGGCCCAACGCCCCGCGCACAAACACCTCGGCCTCAAATGGGAATTCCCCGGCGGCAAGGTCGACCCCGGCGAAACTCCGTCCGCCGCCCTCCTGCGCGAGCTCCGCGAAGAGCTCGGCTGCGAGGCAGTCATCACGCGCGCCCTTCCCGTCTTCACGCACGACTACGGCGATGTCCGAATCGAGATGTTTCCGTTCGTCTGTCACCTCGCACCCGCGAGTCCCGCGCCCCATCCGCACGAACACGTCGCCCTGCGTTGGGTGCCGCCGGCCGAACTGCTTGCCCTCGATCTCGCCGCCGCCGATCTCCCCGTCGTCGCCAGCTATCGGTCCTGAGCTCGCCCGCACAATCGGCACGCCCGGCCGCTACGCCGCTTCATGCCGACCGCCGCGGCCATCCATCTCGCGCACTAACGTGTCCCGCAATTCCCGACCGATCCGCAGAATAACCCTGCACACATTTTCGCGCACCACCGGATCGTGCGGCGAAACCCAGCAGCCGCGCCGCTCACCTTCAAGCCATGTCTCGTCCCGGATGATCTTATCGATCACCGGCAACTCCCGCATCACAATTGGGTCCAGCGAAACCATGGTTCATGTCCGGCCGCACGACACCGCGTCGCGCACCGTTGTCCCCTTCATCGTCACGAACGCGCCGCCTTGGTAACGTTTTTTCGCTGCCCTTCGCGCCCGTCCGTCGCTTCGCTCCCGTCGCCATCCACCCCTCCTGCTCCTATGAAACTCTCCCGCCTCCTCGTCCCGCTCCTCTTCGTCGCCTCCGCTTGGACTGCCCTCGCCCAATCGCCAGCCACGCCCACAGCTCCCCCTCGCGCGCCTGCCTACACGCGCACCGAAGACGTCGTCTACGGGCGCAAATTCGGCGTCGCTCTCACGCTCGACGTCGTTCAACCCACCGCCGTCAAACCCAACGGCTACGCGATCATTGCCCTCGTCAGCGGCGGCTGGAAGTCCTCGCACGAAGGAGTCAACCCGTCCGCCTACGCCCCGTATCTTGCCCGTGGCTACACCGTTTTCGCCGTCGTCCACGGTTCGCAGCCCAAATTCATCCTCGCCGAAATTGTGCCCGATATTCACCGCGCGGTCCGCTTCATCCGCACACACGCCGCCCGCTGGCAGATCAACCCCGACCGCCTCGGCGTCACCGGTTCCAGCGCCGGCGGACATCTCTCGCTCACTCTCGGCACCCAAGGCGGCCCCGGCCAACCCGACGCCAAAGATCCCGTCGACCGCGCCAGCAGCGCCATCCAGGCCGTCGCCTGTTTTTATCCGCCCACCGATTTCCTCAACTACGGTCGCGACGGTGAAATCGCGGTCGGCGTCGGCATCCTCAAGGATTACCCGCCCGCCTTCGGCCCCGACGTCGCCACCCCCGAGGGCCGCCAACGTCTCGGCGAACGATTCTCCCCTGCCCGTTTCGTTTCCGCCAAAACCGCGCCCACGCTCATCATCCACGGCGACGCCGATCCGCTTGTGCCCATTCAGCAATCCCAGCTCTTCGTTCAACGCGCCACCGCCGTCGGCGCCCACGCCGTGCTCGTCACCCGCCCCGGCGCCGAACACGGCGGAAAAACGTGGACCACAATCAACGCCGACCGCGCCCTCTTCGCCGACTGGTTCGACCACCACCTCCGCGGTCTGCCCGCTCCCACCGCTCGCTGAAAAGCCCGGCCGACACGCACGCGCCCGTAGCCGCACCCACCCGTAGCCGCACGTTTTAACGTGCGGTGCCCCACCACCCTCGCACTGCGCCTCCCCGCCGCGTCTCAGAAATCCAACGACGTCTGCAACGTTAGCTTCCGCGGCTCCGACATGCGGATATTGTTCGGCACCTGGTTCAACGGATTCGTGCCGAGATTGCTCACGCGGAACGTGCCGTAGCCGTTGTAAATCGCCGTCTGGTCGTCGAGCACGTTGGTCACATTGAGCTGGTAGCGAACATTGTATTTTCCGCCGACCCGATGGCGGTAGCTGGCGTGCGCGGAAACGAGCGTGTAGGGATTCGCGTAGCGATACTCGTAGGCGCTCGCGAGGCTGCTCGCGACCTTCGACTTGCCGCGGAAATTTCCGCCGGCACCGACTGACACGTTGCGCAGTTTCCCCTCGGTGAAGCTGTAGGTGGCGTAGAGATTTCCCGTATACTTGAACGTGTTGTTCAACGTCGTGCCGGGCGCGAGGCCGTTCACCGTGTTGCGCACGGTATTGATATCGTTCGCGACCTGCGTCGGGTTCAGCGAGGTCGGTCCGGCCGCGGTCCACGACGCGACGTTTGCGTTGAAATAGCCGACCAAGCCCGGCTGGAGGTTCACCGCCGAGGTCTCCGGCAGCGCGAGGTTGGACGTGAGGCGCAGATTGCGCACCGGATTCGCCGTCACCTCGAATTCGTAGCCCGAGCCCTTCTGGTCCTGCGTATCGCGGAAGGCCAACGTGGCGACGTCGGCCCGCCCGATGTTGGTGCCGATGCGGTTGATCTCGGTGATATTGCTGCCCGTGATCAGCAGACCTTTTTGCGCCGAGGTGTAGTAGCTCGCGCTCGCGACGATCTTGCCGCCCAGGAGCTCAAACTTGAAGCCGAAGTCTTTGCCGTTGCTCTTCGAGATCGGCGGCGTCGTTCCGTCGATGAGGTTGTTGCCGTTGTTGGGCGCGGCAAACGTCTCGGAATAATTTCCAAAGACGCCGAGCCACGGGAGCACGAAGTAGACGGCGCCGATATTGCGGCTGACCGGGGCAAACTTGCCGCGGGATTTTCCGTCGAGCACCGGCACGGGCACTCCCGCCGCATTGATCGTCACGGCCCCGAGGCGCGGCAGCCCCGTCACAGGATCGACCGGAATGCCGGCCGTCGTCTGCTGGACATTGGTCACCGCATCGCGGCGCGCACCCATCATCACCGCGAGGCGGTCGCGGAAGAACCGGCTCGTTGAGGCGATTTGCGCATAGTCGAGCGTCTTTTCCTGATGACTGATCGCGGTATGGATGTAGTCGAGTTCGAAGCCCGGGATGACCGGAATATCTCCAAGCCTGGTGTTGGTTTGGTCCCAGTAGCGGCGCTCGCGAAACTGGTTGGCGGCCACCGTGAGATTGGGATTGGTGCCGTTGACGCGGCGAAGCACCCGGTTCCACGAATCGAAACGATCCGTGCGCGAACCCGCGATCACACTGACGCTCTGGTTCAACCAATTGTTCTCGAAGCGCCAATTCGCGAGCGCGCGCATGTCGCTGACGATATTCCCCTGTAGACTCTTGGTGCGCTCGGAATCCGAAAAGGCTTTGCCGAGGTTCGGATTCGGGCCGCCGCCACCCGGTAGCACGGTGTTGATATCGATGCGGTAGGTGTTGAATTGGCTCTGCGTCCCGTGCGAATGGCGGTCGTTGCGGAAGCGGTTGAACGCCACTTCCACAAACAGATTGTCGTTCACCCGATGCTCAAGAAAGCCCGTGTAGGCGTAGTAGTAGAGACGTGCCACGGAATCCGGCGGCTGGAGATTAAACTCCTTGCTCGGCAGTTTGGGTGAATTCGGCAGATCCGTGCGGGCCTTGCCGTCTTGGCGCAGTCCGAACCCGGTGCCAATCGTTTGGTAAGACGGCCCCCAGTCGTTGAGATTGTTGTTCGGCGTGCCGGGCACGAAGACGAAAAAATTGTTCGTGCTGATCCGGGCGACGCCGGTGCCGTTCGTGCTGGGGGCGGTCACGCCGTTGTAGGTCGTGGTGCGATTCCAGTGGGAGGCTTGGTCGACATAGTAGCTCGGGTAGATCGAGCGGTCCTGGAGCCCGAACTCGCCCTCGAAGCGGAGCTGCGTCTTCCGGTTGAAACGGTAGGCACCGGCGAGGTGCACGCCCTGGCGCTCGTTGTGGTTGTAGTCGCGATAGCCGGGAGCGTTCTCGGCAAACGCATTCAAACGCAGCGCAAAATTTTTCGTGACCGGGCGGTTCAGGTCGATGGAGCTGCGCCAGCCGCTGTAGCTATCGAGACGGAAATTGACGCCGTTGGCCGGGCGGTCGAAGCGCGGACGTTTCGTCCACGTGGTGGAAATACCGCCGGGACCGCCGTCGCCGAAGAGCACGCCGTTCGCCCCGCGCGCGAATTCATAACGCTCGGTATTGTAGGAGTCGCTTTCGACATACCACAGGAAGTAATTCCGCGAAGCGAACGTGGCGCCCATATTGCGGTAGTTGATGGAGAACCCACCCGCCACGCCTGTGTTGACGTCGATCTGCGGCACCCAGTTGAGCGACCACTCGCCCGCCGTTCGGAAATTCGTGGAGCCGATGTCGTCGAGAAACTGACTCGTCATCACGGAGATCGCCGCGGAAGTGAGCTTGAGCGGCGCCTCAGTGCGCCCACCCGCGAGTGCGCTCGCGGCGGTGTAGCCGTTGTCATTGTCGGTGCGGACTTCGAAGGGCGAGAGGAGCACGGCCTCTTCTTTCGCGGCGGCCGCGGCGGCGGGGGTGGTGGCCGGAGCGGTTTGGGCGCCGGCGGACGTGGCCAGGCAAATGACGAGCAGGAGGTAACGCTGCGGAGACAGGTTCATGATAAAACAGGCGAGGGTTGGCGCGCCCGAGGCGGGCGAGGGTTCAGGGTCAGGAAGCGCTCCCAACGAGCGCGCCCCTCGCCCAAAGCTCAACCGAATTCTGCGCGCCGCACCCGCCTCACTCCACCATTCCCGCCGCGCGCAACGCCACCAGATCGGGATCGGCCCGCGCCACCGCCTTGAACTGCGCATCCAGCTTGCACGCTTTCGTCAGCCGCGTCTGCGCGCTCTTCAACGCCCCGAGCAGCGAGTCGTAGCACGCGAGATTGTAGTGCAGCACCGCGCTCGTCTTGCCGTGGTGTGGCTCCGCCGCCACCAACACCGCCCGCGCCTCGTCCACCCGGTCGAGCTCGCGCAGCGCATACGCCCACCCGATCCACGCGTTCTCCATGCCGGGATGAGCCCGCGCGAGTTCGCCCCCCACGGTGACCGCTCGCTTCCATTGCTTTTGCGCGATGTGCCAGTCCAACCGCACCGAGCGCACGAGCGGCCGCAACTGCTCCGCTGCCACGATGCCATCCAGCTCGGCCGCCGCCGCGGAAAACATCCCCAGCCCGATGTAGCCGAGCGCATACTCCGTCCGCCGTTTCGTTTCCCGCGAAACTTTCATCGTGCGTCCGCGCCCCGGCGCATCGCCGCAAAATGTTTCTGCGCCGCCTCGCGCATCGCCTTCTGCGCGGCCGGCGAATTCGTGTGCCCCGACGGGATGTCGTTAAAAATCCCCTTCTCCGCCCGCAGCGCGTTGTAGGCCGCATACACGCTCGTCGGCGGGCACGTCGTATCGATAAAGCCCACCGTGAAGAACCCCGGCGCTTTCGCCTGCGCCGCAAAATTCACGCCGTCGAAATAACGCACCGCCGCCACCACTTCGGGCGTCGGCACCGTGCCCGTCGCGATGAATTTCGGCCAGCCTGCAACGCGCCCCGCCAGCGCCCCCGTGTGGTCGTTGCCCGCCGGCACCCCGGCTACGAAAAACGTCACGCGCGGATCCAGCCCCGCCGCCGCGATGGCCTGCGCCCCGCCTTGGCTCGAGCCATAAACAACCACCGTGCGCCCATCCCATTCCGGCTGCGCAGTGAGCACATCGAGCGCCCGCACCAGCCGCAGATACATACCGAGAAAATACACCGTCTCCCGCGAGGTCTTCCCCGCCGTGCGGTAGTCCTTCAACTCGCCCGCCGCCAGCGCGGCGTAAAATTCCTTCGGCTTCCCGTTCGGCAGACCGTGCGCGTTCATGTCCATCGCCAGCGCCCCGTCTTTCGCCCAGCCCGACGCTCCGCCGAGATTCGCGCTGTTCACGCCCGCGCCGTGCACCGTAAGGATGATCGGCAGGCTCTTCGGCTTCGCGCCCACCGGCCGTGCCAGATAAGCCGATACGCCCGCCCCGACGCTGTCCGCCTGCACGTCGAAGGTCTCCACGCCTTCGCGCGGCGACTTCACCGGCGTGAGGCGCGCGTTCACCGGCACCGCCGCGAGCGCCTTTTTCTTACCGTCCCAAAACGCCGCAAAATCCTCCGGCACCGGCTGGCTCGGCTTGATCGCCAACGGTTCGATCGCCGCGCCGCCGAGCGCCGTCACCTTCGTCTCGCCCACTTTGCCGTTCACCCGGCACTGCAAAAATCCCGGCGCCTCGAGCGTGCCCGTGATCTTCGCCACTCCGCCGACGAGCTTCGTCTTGCCGCTTCGCTTCGGCTCCACGCCATCCTGCGAGAGCGTCCACTCGATTTCGCCGTCGGCCGCCGGCTTCCCGTCCGTTTCCAGCTTCACGGCAAACGTCACCGTCTCGCCGCGCCGGTAAATTGCCTCCGCCCGCTCCGCCTTCACGGTCAGCACGTCCGCGGCCTTCGCGGCCGCGGCCTCCGCCGCCCAACCCGCCGCCGCGCCCCACAGCGCCATCATCGCCACTACGCCTAGGAATTTCGTTTTCATCCCCACCACCTTCAACCGACTCCCCCGCCCGCGGCGACAGCATTTCTTCTCCTCCCGCCCCGGCGTCCTTCACTCCGTCTACAACGTCCGTTCGCACCACGCCACCGTCACCTCCACGGCGCGCCGAGCGTGCCCGAGCTCCGGCTGAAACACATTGAAGATGTGATCCGCCCCACCGAGCACCACCGCCTCCGCCGGCCGGCCTTTCGCGATCTTCATAAACTCCGCTTCGTGCTGCGGCAGAAAATCCGCCGAGCCCCGCACCGACAAAAACGCCCCCGGAAATTTCGCCAGCGCCGTATCGAGATTCACCCCGCGGAAGCTCTCGTAGAATTCCCGCTTCGTCGTGATCGCCTTCCAGCCCGGCACCGTCTCCGTCGCCACGCCGTCGCGCAGCGCCCTTTGCGCCACCGCGCTCGAGGCCAACTGCGCAAACTGGTCCCCGCTCGGGCTCGACCACACGACGACCGTCTTGAACCACTCCGGATGCGCCGCGCCCACCACGATCGCCGTCGTCGCCCCGAGGCTCCAGCCCATCGCCCCCAGGCGCTCCGCGTTCACACCCGGCTGCTTCACCAGCCACGCCCGCGCCGCCTCCGTATCCGCCACGCGCATCGCCAGCGTCGAATCGATCTGCGTCCGCAAACGGTCGCCCTCGCCGCGAAAATTGATCCGCAAACTCGCGATGCCTTTTCCCGCCAGCACGCCCGCCAACCGCTTCGTGAGATCGCCCGCACCGTCCATGTCGTCGGCAAATCCGTGCAGCAGCAGCACCGCCCGCCCGTCCCACGCCTTGTCCGGCACCGCCCACATTCCGCCCACCTCCGGCGCCACCGTCACCCGCGACTCCGCCGCGCGCAACACCACCCCGCTCGCCCACACCGCTGCGATCATCGCACCGATTTTTAGCCATGCCTGTTTCATGGCACCGACGGTGCAAATCCCATGCCGCGCGCACAACCCCCGACTCACGCCAAGCCCAACGCCTGCCGCAGCGTCGGCGTATCCACAAACGTGACGCACCGCACCGCTTTCCCCCGCGCCACCGTCCACACGTGCACAAAATCGGTCTCGATCACCCGGCCCGTCCCGCGTCCGACTCCGCGCAGTTTCCCGGCCACGGCGATTTCCACGCCCGCATACACATACGTCAACGGCTCCCACTTCGCCGCCGTGTATCGCCCGATCAGCCGGAAAAGCCGCCGCGCCCCGTCGTGCCCCAGATAGCGTCCGCTCCACGGCATCTCGCCCGCCTGCGTGATTTCGACCTCCTCGGCGAGCAGCGCCAACGCGCCGCCGGGATCTCCGCGGGCCTCTCGCGCGTAGATCTCGCGCACCAGATCCACCGGGGTAAACAGCACCCACGCGTGCCCGGCCTTCGCCGGCGGCGGCACCGTCGTCCGTTCATTCTGCGGACTCGGACTCATTCTAGTTGATTCGCTCATAGTTCGAAAACGCGCTTCGTTTCTCGCGCAAAAACATCGCCGCACGCACGACGTGAAGCGCCCGTCGCGGAGGCGGCGGAAAAAAGCGGGAGGTCGCGCTTGGCAGCGTCCGACCTCCCGCGTGTTTGCTTGTCACTAAGCCGACCGCGCCTTCTGGCCGCGCGTCGCCCATATTGGGCGCCGGCGCATCAGAACCCGGTCAATTCGATCGCAAACGAGTTCCCCGCGTCGGCCGTGAAGTCGATGCGGTAACCGCGGCTGAACTCCGCCGGCAGCGCGTTAATCGTATAGGTCGCGCCTTGCAGCCGCACGATGCGGAGATTGCCCGCCTGCAGCGATCCGTTCGTCTGGAGCACCGGCAACACCGGCACGTGCAACTGAAACACCGCACGCACGCCCGGCGCCACCGTGCTGGTGTCGTAGATGCGCAGCGTGTCGCCGGCGAATTCCAGGTTGCGCGTCCACCGCTGCACGAGCGTCGCGTTGCGGCTGAACGCATTTCCGAGCTCGGCCGATACGTTCACCTGCCCGCCCGCGGTGGTCGTGGAGGTCAGCGTGGACTGCACAGTGTCGCTCGGGTTTTGCGCAATCACGCTGCCGTCGGCGCGTTCGAAGCGGACGGTGTTGTGATACACCGTCTCCTGATTGATGCCGCTGTTCGACCAGATATTCGCCGTCACCGCCAGCCAGTCGCGCTTGAAGAACGTAAACGCGCCTTGGTCCTGATGCGCGTGCGACTGGTCATACTTGCCGGCCATGAACGAGATCCAGGCCGCGTCCGTGTTCCAATTAGAGCGCGCGAAGAGCACGCCCGCCCCGGCCGCGTGATACACCCGCTCCGTCGGCACCGTCGGCGCATCGGGCAGGGGCAACAGGTCGCCCATCAGGTTGAACGCGGCGCTCACGCCGTTGACCGAATTCTGATTGAGCCACCACGTGCCGCGCCGTGCTTCGGGCGTGCCGGGATTCAGCACCACCGCCGTGTGCACGAGGTTCTCGTGGTAATCGAAGAGATCCGGGATCGACGAACGCGACTGGTCGCCGATCGGCGCAAACCGGTCCCGCGTCGGCACCGTGGCGTGCACCCAGTAGTCGATCGTCTGCCGCGTGTGCGCGGTCAGCTCCGACAAATCTTCGCCGGTCGAGTCTTTCCAGATCAGGTAATTCTCGAACAAGTCCTTCTGCGCGGTGCCGTAGCCCGTGCCTTCGCGCGAACCGCCACCGGGCAACTCCCGGTAGTAGGTCACGAGCCGCGGAAACTTCGCGCTCTGCAAAAACTCCAGGAGCGGAGCGCTCTTCGTGGCCAACGCCCACAGCATCGTCGCGCGCAGAAAGTGGAAGTGGTAGTTGTTGCCCGGATCGCAGATTGACCAACCGGTCCACGGATACGCCACGCCGCCCCACGTCGCCTCGGAGGGATGCCAGAGGTTGAAGAGCGCCTGATCTGCAAACGCCGCCCAACGCCCCCGTTGCGCGGCCGTGAGCCGGTCGAAACCGGAATCGTAGGCGAGCGCCAATTGCTCGATATACCAGCCGATCTCCAGATAGGAATCGCCCGCGATGGCCGGGCGCCCGCCGCCGGCGATCGCCTGTTCCGCCGCCGCGACGAAGGCCTCCACCCGCGCAATCGCGTCGTCGATGTAGACGGGATTGCCGGTGATCCGATACATCGCGACCGACGAGACAGCCGAGTAGGCATAGGGCGGATTGCCAGCCACCGCCTGGTCGGCCGCCGCGCGGAAACGGGCGTAGGCCGCCGAGGCTTGCGCCCCCTGCGTATAGGAGGCCAGCGAGATGAAGGGCCGCGCCGCCGGCAGGTAATACGTGAATCCCGGATACACTGAGTCGTCGGGTTCCACCGGCGGACAGCCGATCGAACCACCGCCACCTCCCGTGTCACCGCCGCCGTCGCCACTGCCTCCGCCGCCGTTGCCCCCACCGGCCGGCGGCGCTTCCACGACGTCGAGGTAGGCTTCCGCTTCGTCAAATGTGAAGATCACCGGCGCGCCGCCTTCTTGGATCAAACGCAGCCGCACCGATTGCAGCCGCTTCGTCGGGTCGATGGGCGTTTGCACCAAGATGATTCCTTTATCGCCCGCGGCGCCGCTCACCGGCACTTGGGTGATCGTCGTCGTGCCGTCCGCGAAATAGATCATCGCACTGAACATGAGTGTCGACGAACTCGCCACATCCGACCTCGCCCGCGCCCGCACCAGAAAGTGACTTGCGAGGCCGCCGTTGAAGTCGTGGGTCCACCACACGTTGTTGCCGTAGCCGTTGATCGCCACGCGCAGACTGTGTGCGCCTTCGAGCGGCGCCGCGGGCGACTGCGTCACCGCACTGCTGGCATCCTGCGCGAACACGCCCGACACGCCCGCTTCGAACCGCGGGTCGGCAAACAGGTTCACCGGCACCGGTGGCGCCGTGACCGCGACGCTCACGGTCTGCGTCACACTGCCGCCGGAGCTGTTGGTCGCCGTCAGGGTGTAGGTCGTGTTCGCCTCCGGACTCACCGTCACGCTGCTCCCGTTCACCGCACCGGGGCTCGTGCCCGTATTCGCGCTGATCACCACCGCAGTCGCACCGCTCACCGTCCAGTTCAACGTCGTCGTTGCACCGGGCACGATCGACGCCGGCGTCGCCGCAAACGCACCGATCACCGGCAACGGCTCCGGCGTCGTGACGGTCACGCTCGCCGTCCGCGTCACACTGCCGCCGGCGTTCGTCGCGGTCAGCGTGTAGGTCGTGCTCGCCGTCGGCGTAACCACGAGGCTCGTTCCCGACACCGCACCGATTCCCGGCGAGATCGTCACCACGTCCGCGCCCGTCGCCTCCCAGTTCAACGTCACCGGCGAGCCCACCAGCACCGCGGCCGGTGTCGCCGTAAATGCCGTGATCACGGGAAGCGGCACCAGCACGTCCACCGCGACAGTGCTCGTCACGCTGCCGGTTTCGTTCGTCGCCGTCAGCGTGTAGGTCGTGCCCGCCGTCGGCGTCACCGCGATGCTCGTTCCCGTCACCGCGCCGATTCCCGGCGTGATCGCCACTTGCGTCGCTCCGGTCACGGACCAGCTCAGCGTCGTGGAATCACCGAGCGTCACCGTCGCCGGCGTCGCCGCAAATGCCGCGATTGTCGGCAACGGAGGCAGCGGTGTGACGGTCACCGTCACCTTCTTCGTCACACTGCCCCCGGCATTCGTGGCCGTGAGGGTGTAGGTCGTATTCGCCGTCGGCGTCACCGTCGCGCTCGTGCCCGTCACGACCCCGATTCCCGGAGTGATCTTCAGCGAAGTTGCTCCGTTCACGGCCCAAGTCAGCGTCGTGCTCCGACCTACAACCACCGTCGTGGGTGTGGCCGTGAAGGAGTTAATGGTCGGCTTCGGTGGCGGGGGCGTGACCGGAACCGTCAGCGTCTTGGTCCCCGTCCCGGCGGAGTTCCGCGCCGTGAGCGTGTAAGTCGTCGTCGTGGTCGGCCGCACCGTCGTCGTCGTGGTGAAAAACTGCCCCGGATCGGAGCCCACGTCCGCGGTAATGTGATACGAGGTCGCGCCCGGCGCCGACCAATTCAGCCGCGCCGTGGCGCCCGCCACGAGGGCCTCCGGCGTCGCCGAAAACGACGTGACCACCGGCGGCACGATCACCGTGATCGTTCGCGCTTTGGTAACAGTGCCCGCCGCGTTACGCGCTGTGAGCGTGTAGGTCGTCGTCTTCGTCGGCACGATCTCGACCCATGTGTCGGTGACCACGCCGATATCCGGCGAGATGGAGATTTCGGTGGCGCCGTCCACCGACCAGTTGAAACCCACGGTCTCGCCGAGGTTGACCGTCAGCGGGCCATAGGTGTTGAAGGCGTAGATCGTCGGCGGGCGGACAGCGTCGGCCGCCGGCGCGATCGCGCCGCAGAAAGCGAGCACGACCCACAGGAGGGCCAGGCATCGCGGGAACGGATGTGTAGTGGTAGGGTTTTGCATTGGGAAAAAATGAAACGGTTGGACACGGCGCGGCCGTGCGGCCGGCAGTGTGCCGGCCGATGGGAAACGCGGTCGCGATCGGATCTGGGCGCGCGACGGACCTACGGGCCCGGTCTCGCGGAATCAGGCGGTGCTCAGTGCACCGTGGCGACGCGTGGAGGGACAACGGGCGGCTTTGGCCGGACCCGCACCGCCCGCCCCGTCAAGCAGGGAGCCCACCGGGATCGACCCGCGGGTTTCTGCATGGAACGTGACGAACGGTTCATGCCACAGACTAGCAGTTGCGTCGCATTCTGCCCAATGCCGTCTCGGTAGAACACCCATGTCGTTCCGGCATCGCTCGCGATTTTCATCGGTTTTTGACCGCCATTCTCCCCGTGAAAAAGGCTCTGCCACCGTTTTCCGGATACGCCGCATCCGGCTACTGCCCGCCCGCCTGCACCGCCGCGCGCTTCGCCGCGGCAGCGATCAGCCGCTCCAGCTCCAGCGCCGCCGGCGCGGCATTCACCGCGTGCGCCGTGTAGATTTCCATCTGCACGCCCGGCGGCTTCAGCTTGATGAACACCACGCCCGGATGCGGCACCGGATTCGCAAACGAGCTGATGATGCCTACGCCCATCCGCTGCTTCACCGCCATGCACAGCTCCGGAAAAATCGACGCCACATACGTCACTCGCGGCGAGAACCCCGCGTCGCGGCACGCCGTCAGGAAATTCCGATACCGCCCCGGCGCATCCTGATGCTTGAAACCGACGACTTCCTCCGCCCGCAAATCTTCCAGCGACACGACGCGCTTTTTCGCCAGCCGGTGGTTCGCCGCCACCACCACCATCGCCGGCACCGTGCACACCACCTGGCTGACCGCGCCGGCGATGCGCTCGTAGTCGCCCGAACTGAGCAGCGCCACCTCGAGCAGCCCCTCCCGCAGATCCGACGCCAGATGCACCGACGATTCTTCCACCATCTGCAGCGTCACCTCCGGAAATCTCCGCGAAAACATTTCCACCGCCGGCGCCAGCAGGTTTTCCCAGATGCTGATGCCATAGTAGCCGAGCCGCACCACCGTGCCCGCCGTCGTGCCCGCCCCGCGCGCCGTGCGCAACGCCTCGTCCACCGCCGCGACCGCTCTCACCCCGTGATCGCGCAACGTCACCCCCGTCGCCGTCAGCCGCAGTCCCGTCTGATGCCGCACAAACAGCGGATGCCCCACGATGTCCTCCAGCGCCCGGATCTGCCGGCTCAGCGCGGGCTGCGTGACCCGCAGACGGCGCGCCGCCGCCGAAATGTTCATCGTTTCGGCGACAGCCAGGAAGGTGCGGAGGAGACGTATTTCCATCGGTAAAAAAGAGGTGCGTCCGCCGTCGCGGCGAACGTGAATTGGGGTGGCAGGCGACTGACAGCACGCGGAGGCGACCGCCCACCGGCCCGCTCCACGAAGCCCCCATGCACAACGTCCGTCGCCGTAAGTAAACTCGGAAAACGCCGCCGAACTCTGCCAACCGGTTCCGCCCATGCCGCCCGCGCATAGCCCCGCCCGCCCCCACGATTCCTCCTCTGAGGCCGTGCCGATGCTCCCCAACGATTTTCGGTAGCGCCGCCTGACACCGTTTATCCCATGCCGCCTCGGCATGACCAACCCAACGCGGTGAGCCAACGGAACGCGCCCCCTCCCACACCTCAAACGCACTTCTTAACACCGCTCGCGCCACGCCCTGACCTCCGCGGCGAGCTCTCACCGCCCACTCGCTCTGCTGCAAATTCCCTGTAACTTTCCCCCGGTGCTCCGGGTTATGGAGCACACACCTCACCATGAAATCCACGTCCCGCTTCCTCCTCGCCGTCGGCTTACTCGCGGCGCTTGTCTCCACCGCGCAGGCCAAAATCGAGCGCGTCGTTGAAAAAACCTTCACCGTCCAGCCCGGCGGCACGCTCCGCGTCGATACGCAGGGCGGAGAAATTCGCGTCGCAGCCTCGGCGGACAACGTCGTCAAAGTTACCGCCCGGCAAAAGATACGCGCCAACTCCGACTCCGAAGCCGACGAACTTCTCAAGAAGCTCGAACTCACCATCGACCAGAACGGTAACGACGTTATCGCCACCGCGAAATACGAGCGCAAGGCCGCCGGCTTCAGCTTCGGTTCCTGGCCGCCGGTAAACGTCGATTTTCTCGTGACGGTGCCCGCGAGCTTTGCGACCGATCTGCATACCTCGGGCGGCAGCATCACCGTCGGCGACCTCGCCGCCAAAGTGAAGGCCCGCACCTCGGGCGGAAATATCCGTCTCGGCAAGATCGGCGCCGAAGTCGAAGCCCGCACGGCCGGCGGCGATGTCTCGCTCGAGAGCGCCCGGGGAGCCGTGAAACTCGGCACCTCCGGCGGCGATGTCAGCGCCGGCACGGTCTCCGGTGAGGCCGACCTCAGCACCTCGGGCGGCAATATCCGCATCGATGCCGTCGAGGGCATTCTCAAAGCCAGCACGAGCGGCGGCAATGTCCGCGCCGCCTTCGTCGGTCCCATCAAAGACCACTGCTCCCTCAGCACCTCCGGCGGCAGCGTCAAAGTCACCGTCGACAAGGCCGCGGCCTTCCGCCTCGACGCCTCCACGAGCGGCGGCTCCGTCGATGCCGACGGCCTCACCATCACGTTGGAAAAATCGAACCGCGGGCGCACCCAACTCTCCGGCGCGGTGAACGGCGGCGGTCCCGCGCTGAAGCTACGTTCCAGCGGCGGCGACATCGTCGTGCGCACGCGATAAACCGCCAGCCCCGGCTTGCGGAGCGCCGGTTCCCTCCAAGACTGCGGCCCCTGTTATGGGTATCCGCAGTCTTTTCATTTTTATCGGTTTCACACTCCTCCTGCTGCCGCACGGTCGTGGGACCGAGCGTGAATTCACGCGCACGTTTCCCGTCGAGCCGGGGTGCACCGTGAAGGTCGATACCTACCGCGGCAGCATCACGATAGTGGAGAGCGACCAGCCCGAAGTCCGCGTCCTGCTGCAGATGCAACTCGCCACCGACAACGAGGACGAAGCCGCCAAGCTCTACGCCGCGCTCCAACTGGAAGCGACCGCCGAGGACAACACGATCAGCCTGCGAGCACGCAACCCGTCGGAGACCCGCGTGCGGTTCGTGTGGAACGACAAGCGCCAGATCGACCTCGCGTGGCGCATCACCGTGCCGCGCCAGTGCCACGTCGATGTCGTTACCTTGAGCGGCGGCATCGTGATCGGCAACCTCACCGGCCGCGTCACGGCACGCACCGACCGCGGCACGCTTTCCGTGAAGCGCATTGACGGCTCGGTCGATGCACGTGTCGAAGTCGGCAACGTGGTGATTTCGCGCTGCAGCGGCACCGTCAAGGCCCGCGTCCTCCGCGGCACGATGCGGATCGGCACGATCGGCGGCGCCGCCGACTTGAAAAACTCCACGGGTGACATCGACGTGTTGGCCGCGCTCGGCGGGATCACCGCGTCCGCCGAAGCCGGCGACGTGCTCGTGGGTTTCCCCAACGAGACGACCGGTGACGCGCGCCTCAACACCTCGGGCGGCAGCATCCACGTGCGCATCGACCCTGCGACGAATTGTGCGATCAACGCATCCTCGGTCTGGGGCCGCGTCGAAACGCTGCTGCCGCTGAAAATCGAGTCCGGCGCCAACGGTAAAAGCAAACTCGCCGGCCACCTCGGCACGGGCGGCCCCACGTTTACGTTTCACGCCAACGGCGGGCACGTGAAAATCGTCCCCGGCGAAAACTGGCTCGAGTAGTCCGCGACAACGGCCTCGCCTCGCGCCCTGCCGCGCGTGCAGGCTGATCGCCATGACTCTCGCGTCTGCCTTCACGGAACTCACCACCCTCGTCCAACGCGCCCACAGCCTCGGCACCGTCGGCGAGCTCCTCGGTTGGGATGAACAGGTCAACCTGCCACCCGGCGCCGCCGAGCAGCGCGCCGCGCAGCATGCCGCCCTCGCCTCCGCCGTCCACGCCGCCGCGAGCGATCCGCGCCTCGGCGAACTGCTCGGCGCCCTCGAATCCCGGCGCACCGAGCTGACCTCGGACCAAATCGTCGTCGTCGCCCAAGCGCGCAAAGACTACGACCGCGCCACGAAGCTGCCCGCGGAGTTTGTGCGCGAAAAAGCCGCGCAGGGCAGCCGCGGCTATCACGCGTGGGCGAAGGCCAAGGCCAACGATGATTTCGCGGGCTACGCGCCGGTGCTGGAGAAAAATCTGGAGTTCGCCAAACGCGAGGCCGCCTACCTCGGTTGGGCCGGCCGCGAGTATGACTACATGCTCGACAAGCATGACCCGGGACTGACCGCCGCCGCCGTGGACCGGCTCTTCAGCGAGTTGAAACGGGAACTCGTGCCGCTCGTGCGCACGATCACCGCCTCACCCGCCGCTGCCCGCGCGAAAACCGCCGCCGGAAAACTCCGCGGCTTCCCCGTGGAGGGCCAGCGCGCCTTCCTACGCGAGGTGACGGAGAAAATCGGCTTCGACTACGGGCGCGGCCGCATCGACGTGTCGCTGCATCCGTTTTGCTCCGGCACCGGCAGCGACGTGCGCATGACGACGCGTTTCAAAGCCGACGAGCCGCTTGATTCCCTCTTCTCCTCGATTCACGAGACCGGCCACGGCCTCTACGAGCAAGGTCTCCCCGCGGCGCAACTCGGCACCGCCCTCGGTATCCACGCCGGCATGGCGGTGCACGAATCGCAGAGCCGCCTGTGGGAAAACCAAGTGGCCCGCAGCCGCGGTTTCTGGCGCAACTTCGAGCCGCGCTTCCGCGCGCTGTTTCCGACACAGACCGCCGCGCTCAACGCCGAGGAACTCTACCTTGCCGTGAACCTCGTGGAGCCGACGCTGATCCGCGTGGATGCGGACGAAGTGACCTACAATCTCCACATCATTTTGCGCTTCGAGATGGAGAAGAAACTGTTCTCCGGCGAACTCGCCGTGCGCGATCTGCCGACCGCGTGGCGCGCCGCGTCGCGCGAAATCGTGGGACTCGAACCGGCCGACGACCGCACGGGCGTCTTGCAGGACGTGCACTGGAGCGACGGCGCGTTTGGCTACTTCCCGAGCTACTGCCTCGGCAACATGCTCGCCGCGCAGCTCTGGTATCGGGCCCAGGAATTGCGCCCCGGCCTCGAGGAGGAATTCGCCCGCGGCGATTTCTCTTGGCTGCTCGCGTGGCTGCGGGAGCAGATCCACACGCAGGGCCGCCGCTTCGACGCGCTCGAGCTGGCACGGCGCGTCACCGGCACCGAACTCTCGCCGGCCGCGTTGGTGAAGTATCTGCGCGAGCGCTACGGCGCACTTTACGGAGCCTAAATTTATGGGACTGATCGATACGCACACGCATTTGGAATCGTTTGCCCGCAAAGGCCCGGACGTGCTCGCGGGCATCTTGGCGCGCGCCCGGGAGGCCGGCGTCGAAACGATGGTCACGATCGGGACTTCGCCCGACGATTGGGCCATGTATCGCGACCTCGCGCAGGCGCACGCCGCCACAGGCTTTGTCCGGCATACCGTCGGGCTGCACCCGTGTTCGGTCGACGAGCACTGGGCCAATGCGTTGGCACAGGTGGAGGCGTTCTGGGCCGAGCCGGGACCGCGACCGGTCGCGTTGGGCGAGATCGGTCTGGATCGGTTTCACCTGCCGAAGGAGGCCGCCGAAGCGGAAAAAATCTTCGCGTGGCAACGCGCGGCGTTTTCCGAGGGGTTGGCGCAAGCCAAGCGCCTCAACTGCCCCGTCGTGATCCACTCGCGCGGCGCGTTTGCCGAGTGCGTCGAGATGATCGACGCCAGCGGGGTCGATTGGACGCGAGTGGTGTTTCACTGCTTCACCGAAGGCGTTGCCGAGATGGCCGAGCTCACGCGCCGCGGCGGTTACGGCTCCTTCACGGGCGTGCTGACCTACAAGAGTGCGGACATCGTCCGGGCCGCGGCCAAAACGCAGGGCCTGGCGCGCTTCATGTTGGAGACCGATGCGCCCTACCTCACGCCCATGCCGCACCGGGGGAAACCGAACGAGCCCGGCTATGTCCGCCACACCGCCGAATTCGCGGCCAAAGACGTCTTTGGCATCGGCTACGACGAACTGGCGGCCGTCTCAACCGCCACCGCGAAACGCTTCTTCGGGCTCTGACGAACCACCCAGCCACTGCTAACCGGCTCAGGCCTCGTCGAACTTGCGGGTAAACAACGCTTCCAGTTCACCCAACATCGGCGCGGCGTCGTCGCCGGTCGCGATAAACTTCACTTTCGAGCCCCGGCCGGCCGCCAGCATCATAAGGCCCATGATGCTCTTGCCGTTCACCTGCTCGTCTTTGTTTTCCACAAAAACCTCCGCTTTGAACTTATTGGTGATCCGGACGATCATAGCGGCGGGGCGGGCGTGAATGCCCATCTTGTTCTGCACGATCAGCTCCTTGGTGAGGGGCTGGGATGCAGGTGTGGCGTCGCTTTTGTTCATGGTTGCGGAGAAGACCGGGCAAAGTCCGGCAGCCGGCACGGGCTTGCAACCCAAAAACCTGCCGCCACCATCCCCCGGCATGCCCGAAATCGCGATCATCGTGCCCTGCCGGCTGGAGTCTACCCGATTCCCTCGCAAGTTGTTACACAAGATCAAGGGCCGGCCTTTGCTGCTCTGGGTGGCCGAGCGGATCGCCCGCGAAGCCCCGGAATTTCCGCTGTGGTTTGCCGTCGATCACCCGCTGTTGGGCGATCTCGTGACCGCGGCCGGCTTCCAAGCGATCATGACCAGCGGCGCGCACCAAAGCGGCACCGACCGCATCGCCGAGGCCAACCGCACCGTCGGCGCCCGGCACGTGATCAACGTGCAGGCCGACGAACCGCTCGTCACCGGCGGCCAACTCCGCACCTTGGCTGAATTGCTCATTTCTGGCGGAGGCGCGCCGATGGCGACCTTGGCCACGCCCTTCAAACGCGCCGCCGATTTCGCCAACCCCAACCAAGTCAAGGTCGTCCTCGCCCCCGCGACCCGCCGCGCCCTGTTTTTCTCCCGTTCCTCCATGCCCTACGCCCGCGACCGCGCCGGCGTCGTCGACGATGCCTGGGTCGCGGCCAACCCGTGTTTCAAACACCTCGGCCTCTACGCCTACCGGGCGGACCTACTCGGCAAGTTCGCCGCACTGCCGATGGGCCAACTCGAACAAATCGAGAAACTGGAACAGCTCCGCGTGCTGGAAAACGGCTACGAGATCGCCTGCGCCGTGACGGCCGACCCGACCATCGGAGTCGATACGCCGGACGACGCCGTGAAGTTCGAACAGTGGCTGGGCTGACGCCGCCCGCACCCGCCCCGACGCGCCCCGGCAATACGCCGCGTGGAGTCGCAGAGAAGGGCGACTAATCTCTGGGGCGGCGGAGCAATCCGCCGTGGCGTTTTCACGTCAATCCGCGAGGCTGCCGAAGTCGTTTCGGCCACCTTTTCCGCCCATGATCCCGCGTCGCGGCCCCACCCTTCCCCACTTGCTGGGCACCTTGCTCTTGGTGGCTTTGATGTGGGTGCTCCCGGGCTGCAAAACCGAGCGCCCACTCTCCCCGACCGCACTCGTCGCCACGGCCGACGGACGCACGCTCTACGTCGCCGCCGCCACGGATGACTGCGTGCTGGAGCTGACCGCCAACGGCGAAGTGCGCCGCCGCATCGCCCTGCCGGCCCCACCCACCGGACTCGCGCATTCACCCGACGGACATCGCCTCGCCGTCACCTGCGCGGCGCCCGCGAGCATCGTGTGCATCGTCGATACTCGCAGCGGTCAAATCACCGCTCGCTGGCCCGCCGGCCACACCGCCATGGCCCCCGTCTTCAGTCCCGACGGCGGCACGCTCTTTGTTTGCAACCGCTTCAACGACGAAGTCGCCCTCCTGAGCGCCGCCGACGGCCGCGTGTTGGCGCGCATCGCCGTCGTCCGCCAACCCGTCGCGGCGGCCCTCACCCCCGACGGACGCCGGCTCTTCGTCGCCAACCACCTGCCCGCAACCGCATCCGATCTCGAACACGTCGCCGCCGTCGTCAGCGTGCTAGATCCCGCGACCCGCGCCGTGATCGCCACCCTCGGCCTGCCCAACGGCAGCGGCCTCCTCCTCGGCGTCGCCATCTCGCCCGACGGACGCACCGCCGCCGTCACGCATAACCTCGCCCGCTTCCAATTGCCGACGACCCAGGTCGAGCGCGGCTGGATGAACTGCGCCGCCCTCACGCTCATCGATGTGCCCACGTTGCGGATTACCGGCACCGTCCTCCTCGACGAAGTCGACGCCGGCGCCGCGAACCCGTGGGCGATCGCGTGGACCCCAAACGGCGCCCAACTCCTCGTCACCCACGCCGGCACCCACGAGCTCAGCGTGATCGACGCACCCGCGCTGCTGCGAAAAGTCGTGACCACCGCCGTTGACGCCGCTACCACCCAAAAGCTGTCCGCCGACCTCACCGCCCTGCTCGGCATTCGCCGACGCGTGCCGCTCGCTGGTCAAGGTCCTCGCGCCCTCGCCGTCGCCGGCCAACGCGCGTGGATCGCCGGCTATTTCTCCGACTCGTTGGAATCGCTCGCCCTCGACGAGCCTGCCCTGCGCCCCGCGCTCGTCGCCCTCGGCCCGCGCCTTCCGGAGACGCCCGAGCGGCGCGGCGAACGCCACTTCAACGACGCGAGCCTGTGTTTCCAACGCTGGCAAAGCTGCGCGACCTGCCACTCGTGGGACGCCCGCGTCGATGGGTTCAATTGGGACCTCCTCAACGACGGCATCGGCAATCCCAAGAACGCCAAAAGCCTCCTCCTCACGCACCGCACTCCGCCGTCGATGAGCACCGGCATCCGCGACTCCGGCGAAGCAGCCGTGCGCGCCGGGTTTAGACACATCCAGTTCGCCGCCCAAACCGAGGAGGTCGCAACCGCCGTCGACGCCTACCTGAAATCCCTCCGCCCGGTCCCCGGCCCGCAACTCGTCGCCGGCAAATTGTCGCCGGCCGCCCGCCGCGGACGCGAACTCTTCAACGACGGTTTGGCCGGCTGCACCTTGTGCCACAGCGGCCGCGACTTTACGGACCTGCACAGCTACGACGTCGGCACGGCCAACGCCCGCGAGCCCGCCACGACGCGTTTCGACACGCCCACTTTGGTCGAGCTGTGGCGCACCGCCCCCTACCTGCACGACGGCTCCGCCGCGACGCTCCGGGAACTCTTCGGCCCCCGCAACGCGCACGACCGCCACGGGCACACCTCGCACCTCACCGCGCCGCAACTCGACGATCTCGTCGCTTATCTCCTGTCGTTATGAACACGCCACCACGCCGAAAATTCCTTGGGCGAATCGCGTTCGCCTGCCTGTGCGTGAGCCTCGCCTCCGCGTGGGCCCCGGCCGCGACGCCTGCCCCCACGCCGGACTTGCTCACGGCGTTTCGCGCGCCGGGCGGCCCGATGGCGGACGCGAACGAGTGGGTCCTCGCACTGCGCAAACCCAACGAGACCGACGGCCACTGGTATGCGAATATCGGTTACTACGCGCACGATCCCGATCGCAAAGCCTGGCGCGAGGGCGGGCGCCTCGTGCGCTGGCACGCCGGCACCGGAGAAACGACCGCTCTAATCGACGATCCGCGCGGCGGCGTGCGCGATCCGCAGGTGCACTACGACGGAAAGAAAATTTTGTTCAGCTACCGCAAAGGCGGCACCGAAAATTATCACCTCTACGAAATCGGCCGCGACGGCACGGGCCTGCGCCAACTGACGAGCGGCCCCTTTGATGACATCGAGCCAACCTACCTCCCGGACGGTGGCATCGTGTTTGTCTCCACCCGCTGCAAACGCTGGGTCAACTGCTGGCTAACCCAAGTCGCCGTCCTGTATCGCTGCGATGGCGACGGCACCAATCTCCGGCCGCTCTCCAGCAACAATGAGCAGGACAACACGCCGTGGCTGCTCCCCGACGGACGCCTCCTCTACACCCGCTGGGAATACGTCGACCGCAGCCAAGTCGACTACCACCACCTCTGGGCCGCGAACCCCGACGGCACCGCGCAGACCGTGTGGTATGGCAACCTCCATCCCGGCCTAGTGATGATCGACGCAAAACCCATCCCGGGCTCGGACCGCGTCGTGTCCGTTTTCTCACCCGGTCACGGTCGCCGCGACCACGCCGGCCACCTCGCGCTCGTCGATGTGAAGGCCGGGCCCGACGCGAAAAATTCCGCGCGGCAGTTTTCGAAAGGCCCCGCCGACTTCCGCGACCCTTGGGCGTTTTCCGAAGACTGTTTTGTCGCCGCACTGGGCGCCTCCGTCGTCGTGCTCGACGGCCAAGGACGACAGCAGACGATGTTCAAACTTAGCGCGGCCGAGGCCAAAGAAGGGTGGCAGGTCCACGAGCCCCGCCCGCTCGTCACCCACCCCCGCGAACGGCTCATTCCCGACCGCAGCAAACTCACCGAACCCACGGGGCGCCTCATCCTCGCGGACATCTACGAGGGCCGCAACATGAGCGGCCTTAAGCCCGGCGAAATCAAAAAGCTCCTCGTGCTCGAAACCCTCCCGATGCCGATCCACTACACCGGCGGTATGGAGCCGATCAGCTACGGCGGCACGTTCACGCTCGAGCGCATCGTCGGCACGGTGCCGGTGGAAAAAGACGGCTCGGCTTATTTCGAACTCCCGGCGCTGCGCAGTTTCTTCCTCGTGGCGCTCGACGAAAAGGACCTCGCGGTGAAGCGCATGCAGAGTTTTCTGACCGTGCAGCCCGGCGAAGTCACGAGTTGCCTCGGCTGCCATGAGCAACGCACCCAAACCCCGGGGGCCGCCTACTCAATGCTCGCGACCGCGCGTCCCGCCAGCCGCATCGAGCCCATCGCGGGGGTGCCCGACGTGATCGACTTCCCGCGCGATATCCAACCCATCCTCAACGCGCTCTGCACCGATTGCCACGGCTACGATAAAACGTCCGCCGGCGGCCCGCGCGCCGGGCGACTCCTCCTCACGGGCGACCACGGACCGATGTATAGCCAAAGCTACTACATGCTCACGGTCGCGCGCCTGTTTTCCGACGGCCGCAACCAAGCGACCAGCAACTACGCGCCGCGCACCCTCGGCTCTTCGGCCAGCCGCCTGCTGAAATTGGTCGACGGCTCCCACTACGAAGTTCGGGCCACCCCGGCACAGCACCGCCTGCTGCGACTGTGGATCGATTCCGGCGCCGCCTATCCCGGCACCTACGCCGCCCTCGGCTCGGGTATGATCGGCGGCTACGCCGAAAATCAACCGGTCGATACCGATGCAAACTGGCCGACCACCCGCGCCGGCGCCGAAGCCATCGCGCGCCGCTGCGCCTCCTGTCACTCGGAAAAAACCCGCGCACTGCCGCGCGCCCTCTCCGACGAACGCGGCGTCTCGTTTTGGCGCCCGGACATGAACGACCCGCGCCTGCTGACGAGCCGTCACATCGTTTTTAATCTCACGCGTCCCGAAAAATCACTGATGTTGCTGGCTCCGCTCGCCGAGTCTGCCGGCGGCTGGGGCCTCTGCCGCAACGCCACGACGAAAACACAGGCCAACGTGTTCGCCGACACAAACGACGCCGACTACCGGAAGATCCTCGCCTTGATCACCGCGGGCCAAGGACACCTCGCACGCACGAAGCGCTTCGATATGCCCGGCTTCCAGCCCCGCCGCGACTGGGTCCGCGAAATGGTGCGCTACGGCGTGTTGCCGGCGGGGAACGAAAATTCCGCGACTCCGCTCGATCCCTACGCAATAGAGCAGCGCTACTGGCGGTCGCTCTGGCACACGCCGCCCTGAACGATCAGGGCGGTAACGCACTCAGATCGCGCCTGTTTTGCGCGCCTCGACCATCTTGTAGAAGTCGACGAAGAGCGGATCGGCGTCGTTCGGGCCGGGGGCAGCCTCGGGGTGATATTGAACGCTGAAGATCGGGAGCTTCGTGTGGCGGAGGCCCTCGACGGTGTTGTCGTTGAGGTTGATCTCGGTGACCTTGGCGCCGGTCTTTTCGAGTGACTGCGGGTCGGTCGCGAAACCGTGATTCTGCGCCGTGATCGAGACCTTGCCGGTCTCAAGATTTTTCACCGGTTGGTTGCCGCCGCGGTGGCCGAACTTGAGCTTAAACGTCGTGCCGCCGAGGGCGTGCGTGAGCATCTGGTGGCCGAGGCAAATGCCGAAGATCGGGAAATCGGGAATCAGATTTGTGACCGTCTTGTGAATGTAGGGGAGCGCGGCGGGATCGCCGGGGCCGTTCGACAAGAAAACGGCATCGGGCTTGTGCTCGCGGACCTGCTCACCGGTCGCCGTCGCGGGGAAGACCTGCACCTCGAAGCCGTGATTCACGAGCTTGCGGTAAATGGAGTGCTTCGCACCGAAGTCGAACGCGGCCACGCGGAACTTCTTCGAGGGAATCGCCGGCGCGTTCATCGTGGTGCCGACGGGAAGATAGGGGGCGTTGTAGTTCGCCGGGTCGTCGGCGCGCCAGATAAAGGGCTCTTTGCAGGAGACGTCCTTCACGTAGTCGGCGCCGGCCATGTCCTGCCAGGCTTTGGCGCGTTGGACGGCCTCGGCGTCGGAAATCGGCAGCGTGCTGAGACAGCACTTCATGGCGCCGTCGACGCGGAGTTTCTTGGTGAGGGCGCGGGTGTCGATTTCGCTGATGCCGGGAATGCCATTTTGGCGGAGATAGTCGCCGAGCGAAAGGCGGCTGCGCCAGTTGCTGACGATGGGCGAAAGCTCGCGGACGACGAAACCGGAGCACTTCGGAACCTTGGCCTCGGTGTCCTCGGGGCTGATGCCGTAGTTGCCGATCTGCACGGCGGTCATCGTGACGATTTGGCCGAAGTAGGAGGGGTCCGTGAGGATCTCCTGATAGCCGGTCATCGAGGTGTTGAACACGCATTCGCCGGCGATGGTGGCGTCGGCTCCGAAGGCGAGACCGCGGAAAATTGAACCGTCTTCGAGGGCGAGGACTGCGGGTTTGGACGTGGACATTAAAGCCGAACGAAAAGGCGTCGCCTGTCCCCTGCCAAGGGGAAACGCGTGCGGCGCATGTGAAAAATCAAGTCGTGCTACGGCCCTTGGTCACCGAGCGGGCGACGGCGGCAATTTGTGAGACATCGGGCGTCGTGTCATCCTCGGTTTGCGTGACCGGATCGGTCGCGACGGCCCGCTGGCGACGGCGCTTGATCGATTGCTCAGCCTGCTTGTCGAGCCAGCGGATGATCGCAAAGCGCGGACGTGGACTCACAAACTCCTTGGGCTCAGCCGACCGGCCGTGCGTGTAGAGCGTTTCCGGGTCGATGTAGGTGCCGAAAATCCAATCCGGCACGGGCAGGCCGAAGATGCCGGAAATCGCCTCGTTGCAGCGAATATCGGCGTGATGCCGGAGGTGAAACGCGTAGGCCTTGCGCCAGAATCGGCCGGTTTTGGGGCCGGAAACGAGGCGGTCCCAAGTGGCTTGCGGCCAGTGCTCGACCGCGTGAATGAGCTCGTAGAGCGAGAGCGACAGCGCGATGCCGATGAAGCCACCGAGGAAAACGGGGAATTGCGGCAAGAGCCACTGAATCGGCGCGAAGATGAAACTGGCGAGGACCGCGAACACCAGGAGCGTATACCAAGGGAAATACGAGGCCTCGAACTGCTTCTCATGCTCGATCGGGTAGTGGTTTTCCACGAGGTAAGGCATCACTTCGCGGCCTTTCTTGGCCTTTTGGAAACCCACGCGGGTGAGTGCATGGTGGAGGGTGTGCTGTTTGTAGAAACGACTGAGGAAGGGGAGCAGCGGCGCGTGCAGAATGTAGCGGTGAAAAAAGAACTCGAACGTCCCGGCGGCGCAATGCGTAAGGAAGATCGCCAGCGCGAGCATCCACGCCGGAGCGGCGAGCTGGGCGCGCCACACCTCCGGCACGACCCAAGCCATGATCCCGCAGAGTCCGGCAAAGGTAAGACTGATCGTGATAGCAAACAGCGTGACCGAAAATTTCGGCTCAACTTTGCCCCCGTGATGATGTTGCGACATGTATTTGGATGGTCGAATGCGTGCGGTTCCGCCAAAGAGCCAAAATCCTCGCGCGGATTGAGCCGAGAACAGAACAGTTTGCGGGAGCGCAAGCGAGCAGGGTTTTCCGGAATCGCGGAGCGGTCGCTACGAAGGAATCGCGCCACCGTTTGACACGATTTCGTTAGCTCCCTAACTGTCCGCAAAACCGATGCCCTACACCGAAGATCGCGCCACCTGGTTCGAAGGCCAGGGACTCTGGCAACACATCCCCGAGAGTGATTGGCGCGACTGGATCTGGCAGCTCAAGAACCGCATCACGACGGTGGCGCAACTGGAGCAGTTCATGACGCTCACCGCGGAGGAAAAGGCCGGCTGCATGTTCGCCAACCAGAAGCTGGCCCTCGCGATCACACCCTATTTTTTCAACCTCATCGACCGGCAAAATCCCAACTGTCCCATCCGCAAGCAGGTCATCCCGCGGGCCGGCGAAATGCTCGTCAGCGAAGGCGAGATGCTGGATTCCCTCGGTGAGGATGAGCACTCGCCTGTGCCGGGACTCGTGCACCGCTACCCCGACCGCGTGCTGTTTTTGGTCACCGATCGATGCGCCGCCTATTGTCGCTACTGCACGCGTAGCCGACTCGTCTCGAACGCCCAGGACTACAATTTCCACCCGGAATACGAACAGGGCCTGCGCTACATCGAATCGCACCCCGAGGTGCGCGACGTGCTGCTCTCCGGCGGCGATCCCCTGCTCCTTTCCGACAAGAAACTGGAGCATCTGCTGGCCCGCCTCCGCGCCATCAAACACGTGGAGTTTATCCGCATCGGCTCGCGTATCCCGGTTTTTCTGCCGCAGCGCATCACGCCCGAGCTCTGCGAGATCTTCAAAAAATACGGCCCAATCTGGATGAGCATTCACGTAAATCATCCGAAAGAGGCGACCGCGGAACTCAAAGCGGCGTGCGAGCGGCTCTCCTTTGCCGGCGTGCCGCTCGGCAACCAGAGCGTGCTCCTCGCCGGCGTAAACGACGACGCCGACGTGATGAAAGCCCTCGTCCACCGGCTGCTCCGGATGCGCGTGCGCCCCTACTACATTTACCAGATGGACCTCATCACCGGGGGCGCCCATTTCAAAGTCGATGTCCGCAAAGGCATCGAAATCATCCGCGCCCTTCGCGGTCACACGACAGGCTATGCCGTTCCCCAATACGTGATCGATGCGCCCGGCGGCGGTGGCAAAGTGCCGATCAATCCGGACTACGTCGAAAAAATCACCGACTCGGAGGTCATCTTCCGCAACTACGAGGGCCAAACGTTTCGCTATCCGCTCAAAGCCGAGGGCGTCCCGACGCTGCAGAACGGTAAGTCCGCCGACTCGGCGATCGCCCAACCTTTCGGCGTAGATGCGGTGGTCGTTCACTAATCTTTCCGGAACGCCTAGTTCGACCGGTCGCCGCGGGATTTTCCTGCTCAATTTATCCTTTCCGCCACAGCAGCTTACATTAATTTAATTGCCCGCAGAAAATTCCTTTCAGTTTTTTTGAGCGTTTTCGAACCGTGAGCATCTATCCCATGTAGTCAGCACTGTCCTGGTAAGACAGTGATTTGTTTGTAGTTCTTACGGTTTGCTTGGTGTTAGGTCACTTGAGCCGCCTCCTTAAATGGGGGCGGCTCTCGTGTTTTCAGGGGTCTAACCGACGACGACAACAGGGCCTGAACACAACGCCCATCTCCTCGGACACAGCCGCGATGATGCGCACATTGTCACCTGGACCGCCGAGACCACCGGACCTCAAGGCACCTCGTAGATTTCGAGCAGCGCGATGCCCTCCGCCCCGTTCTTGCCACCGACTTCGACCGTGTAAGCCCCGGGGGGCAAAGTGATGAAAATCGCGGCATCCTTGCCGCCGGCTGTCAGCGGAAACGCACCGAGCGCCTTCGTAGCCGCTTCCGTCACCGCGGCTTGGGGCACGGCCGACCAATCATCCACGTCGGCCACGGTCTTTTCGCCGGAGTAGATCCGCAGGACCGGATCCGCCAGCACGCCTTCGACTCCAAAGGCGCCGAGTGCCGGGCCCACGGCACGGACCAGCATTCGTTTGTAAGCCGGGCCTCGCACGACGAAGCCGCCAACCAGCAGTCCCTCTCCCGAGCGAACCATCGCGCGCGTGGAGAGATTGGTCGTCCGTCCATTGTCATCGAGCGAGTAAAGTTCCGCCAGGCCGACCCCACCGTGCGCCTCTTCACTCGTGATCTGCATGGTATAGGCGCCGGCCCGCAGCGGCGATACGAGCGCCGCATCGCGGCTCCCGTCGGCGAGCGCGAACGCCCCCACCGAGCGCGAAATCCGCGGGAGATCGTCCGCATCCGGGCCATCTTGCCAGCGGCTGTTGCGAAAAATCTCCAACCCGTCGCCGCGGAAAATTCCCAGCACCGGATCGGGCAATGTGTTCGGAACTCCAAACGCACCCAATGTGGGGCCGATGCCCCGGGCCAAGAACGCTTTGCGCTCGGTGTCCGCGACCATCACGCCGGCGATCAATGCACCCTGCCCGCCCCCGATCAGGGCGCGGCTAGAAAGATTGATCAGTCTCGCGACCGGCAGCAGCGGTGACGACCCTTCCCCGGCCACGGCCGAACTCCACGGGCTGCCGGGAAACGTGCCGCGCAACTCCGCACGATAGCTGCGCACGTGCACGTTGGCATCGGATGGCACCGTGAGTGGCGTGGCCGTAAGCACGGCGTTGGGCGCCACCGCACCGCCCAGCGAACGCGGATCGGAACCGTCGAGCGTATACGCGAGCTGAGCCCCGTGCGGTGCCGTAAAGGTGAGTGCGCCGCCGGCCTCCGTCACGTCGGGAGCCGCCAAAAACTGCCGGTCGATCCAGCGAGCCCGGGCCACCAGCCACGATTTGAAGGTGCCGATCTCGCCCGCATAGCCATCGCTGCTTCGCGGAGCATTGTCCGGCCACCGTGCCGCGTCCCGCGCCGCAGCGTCATGGCCTACTGTCGCTGCCAACGTATCGGCGAGCCCGGTGAGTTGACCGGCGGAAAACTCATTGCGACGCAACCGCTGCCAGCGGTCGACCCAGTCCTGCATGAATTCGGGATCGCGGGCGAGGACGCCCCACCAACCGCCGTTCCAAAAATCCGTGCCGCCATAGACCGACCACATGTCGGGCGCCGAACCCCGCGGGTCCGCCGACGCAAACGCCCGGTCAAAATCCCAGACCGGACCCGCCACGAGTTTCCCGCCCCGGTCCTTCGTGAAGTAGGCGCTACGCACGAGCGCATCGAGGTTGGACGAAAACGTATTGAGAATGTGGTGATCCACCCAGGATGCCCGGTCGATGTAGTCGAGGTAGGTGCGCGACGCCCAGCCGCCCGCCTGGTCCGCGTGGAGGGCATCTTCCATTCCCTGCACGTAATTCTGGATGTAGTCGCGCTGACCGGGCGTGAGTTCGTCGACCTTAGGAAACGCCACAACCACGGCGGAATCTCCGTTATCCGGAAATCCCCGCTTGGTAATCCAACCGAACTCGTCGGCATCCTGCAGATCAATTTTGAGAATGTAACCACCGGTCACGCCGGCACTATTGGCGTCCGAACCCGCGAGCGACCGCAGGCTGAGCCGCCCCGGGTTAACCTCGATGCGGTCGGTGATCGCGACGAGACCGGCATAGGCCTCGGTGCTGAGATCGTGGCCGTCGGAGTTGAAAAACATCTCCGCCATCTGAGTCCGCGGAGCCCAGCGGCCGATACGGTTGCTCAGCGAATAGATGTAAGAATTTTGGATGTAGGTGCGGTCGTAGTTCCACGGCGCAATGATGGCCCATCTTTCGTAGGCCTCGGAAAATCCCGGCAACCGCTGCGTCCGCTTGTCACCGAGCGAGTCGCGAAATTTGAGGCTGTAGCCTTTCTTCGGAAAATCTGCCGAAGAGGTTCCACGCACCGCGACCGTCAGCGGCGCGGCCACGTCCGGCACCCCCGTCAACAACGGCCCACCGCTCCCCCTTGCGTTGTAGGCATAGAGCCACGCCGCGTGATCGTAGCCGTCCTGGATCAGCGGCCCCTCGCCATGATTGTCGATCACGAGCACCGGCAACTTGCTCGAAAACGTCGCCGCCGTTGCACCCAGCTTCACAAAATGTGCCGACGACGAAACCCCGTGCACGACATCGTCGGAGGAAAACACCGCCGCCCGCACCACCACCGATGACGCGATGGCCAACGGTCCCAAGTATTCGGGCGAGCTCGCCTCCGGCTCCGGCGCCGCCGCCCCTTCCGGTGACGGCGCCGCCACTACATAGCGGATCTTTTGCCCCGCACTTGCGCCGGAAAGCTCGAGGGAAAACGCCTCCGCAAAAGGACCCGAGGCACGTGAAATCGTCACCGTTTCCATGAGCCGCGCCCGGCCGTTGGCCGCGCCTGGCGTCGGTTGACGCAAATACCGCGCTTCCGTCGCCAAACCCTCGGCGGTCGTGGGATAGCCGAAAGAAATATCGTTAGATTGGGCTGGATAGGCCGGCGCGAACTCCGTCACTACCGTCACTCCGTCCGGCTTGACCAATCCCAAGTATTCGCCGGCGGCGCTGAGTGAAAAATTGGTGTGAAGCGACCCGCCCGCCTCGCGCCGATCTTTCCCCGAGGCCCACACCACCAGAAAATCCCCGGGCGCCACGGTCACCGCTGGAAACACCCACTTTTTCTTGTTCGTCGCCGAATCAGTCAGATACCAGCCGGCCAGCTCAACCGGCACGGCATCCGGATTATAAATCTCTATCCAGTCCGAAAATGCGCCGTCTTCATCACTGGCTCCCGCCGCGTTGGCCGCCATGAACTCTGCAATCACCGGCTCGGCGCGACCCGCGGAAGCCACCACAAGCCCGCCCACTAAGAGCAAAACTCGCCCCACCACGCGAAGAAACTGGAGTGATTTTACCATTAATCAGGTGCCCCCAGTGACGCCCCAAAGGGCGCCAAGTTCAACCCAACGATGCGAAAATCCCGTCAACCGCGTAACCGCCGGTCCCGCGGTAAGCTGTGTCATTGTTATCCGGCGCTGACAAACATTCCGCTTGCGCCACCCCAATCCGCGACGTTTGGTGCGCGTGCCTGTAGGGGTGTCCTCCGCGGAGGACTGAGATTGCGGTGCGCTCGACCGCTCGACCCTTCGAACCTGGACGGATCATGCCGACGAAGGAAACAGCAGGCGCTGCCACCGCGCCACCTTGGGCGCCCAGCGCCCCTTCTGTCGGGAGTTCGTTCAGGACGCAGGCTCACGCCACCATGAACCTCCCGATCCGCCCACTCCTCTTCGCCGCCGCGCTGCTCGCGCCCGGCCTCGCATCTGCGCAGCTCGCGCCGTCCGCCACGCCGGCTGCACCCTCCGCTCCACCTCTCAAACTCGGTGCCCTGCGTGTGACCGCCGATCTCTGGGAAACTCCGCTCGCGCGCATCCCCGCGAGCGTTTCGGTCTACGATGAGCAGACCTTGGCCGCCGGTGCCGTGCGGCACTTCGGCGATCTCGCCGACCAAGTTCCGAACCTCACATTCACCGGCGGCACGTCGCGCCCTCGTTACTTCCAAATCCGCGGCATCGGCGAAAACTCCCAATACGAAGGCGAAACACCCGATTCCACCGTGCGCTTCCTGGTCGACGACCTCGACTTCACCGGCCTCGGCACCCTCGGCGGCACCTTCGATGTTCAACAGGTCGAGGTGCTCCGCGGCCCGCAGGCCGGGGCCTTCGGCGCCAATGCCGCCGGTGGTGTCGTGCGCCTCCTCACCCGCGCCCCCACACCGTATTGGACCGGCCTCGTCGAAGCCAACGTCGGCGGCGACGCGCTGCGCGAAGGCGGCTTCGCCGTCGGCGGCCCGCTCTCCTCGCAGCAACCCGAAAAGCTCATGGCCCGTCTCGCGATCCATCAGAGCAACAGCGACGGCTTCCGCCGCAACGCCACGCTCAACCGCGACACCAACGCCCGCGACGAGTTCACCGCCCGCCTCCGCCTCACCGCGAACCCGTCGAAAGACTGGCGCTGGGATGGCACGCTGCTCTACGCCGATTTTGACAACGGCTTCGACGAGTTCGCCCTCAACAACAACGGCCGCCTCACCTACAGCGACCAGCCCGGCCGCGACGAACAACGCTCCCGCGCCGCCAGCCTCCGCGGCACGTTTTCCGGCCTCACTGGCGCCCGCCTCACCAGCGTGACCGGCGGCAGTTGGACAAAGTCGCGCTACAGCTACGACGACGACTGGACCGCCGCCTCGTATCAAGGTTTCAGTGACCTCCGCCGTGACCGCTCCGTTTTCAACCAGGAGCTCCGCCTCGACTCGACGCTCACCCGCAGCGCCCTCGGCTGGATCGACCGTTGGACGCTCGGTGCCTTTTTCGCCAACACCGACGAAACCAGCGCCTACACCAACACCGACCCGGGCAACCTCCGCGGCCTCCGCACCGCCTACACCGGCGACAACCTCGCGGCCTTCGCCCAGATCGGCCACGATTTCTCCCCGCACACCCGCCTCATCGTCGGTCTCCGCACCGAGCGCGTCGACCTTTCCGGCCGCGGCACCAAGACCCGCTTCCGCACCGCCCGCAACGCCTTCGATCCCGAGGTCTCCTTCGCCCCCGCCTTCGACGACACGCTGCTCGGCGGCAAACTCACCCTCGAGCACGACCTCACGTCCGCCCAACTCTTGTTCGCGTCCGTGACCCGCGGATACAAAGCCGGCGGCATCAACGTCGACGCCCGCATCAGCCCGCCCGCCGATCCGCTCACCTACGGCACCGAGACGCTGTGGAACTACGAGGTCGGCCTCCGCGGTCACTGGCTCGATCACGCTCTCACCGGCCAACTCACCGCGTTCTATCTCGACCGTCGTGACACCCAGGTGCGGGACTCCGCCGGCTTCGGCGGCAGCTACCGCTTCTTCACCGCCAACGCCCACGGCGCCCACGTCACCGGCCTCGAAGCCTCCGCGGCCTACCAACTCACTCCACAACTCTCGCTGCACGCCACGCTCGCGCAGATGGGCTCGCAGCTCGACCGCTTCACACTTGTGAATGGCAACACCGGTGGCGGTCGCCGTCTCGCGAATACGCCGCGCTACGGCTACACGCTCGGCACGCGCTACCGCCACGCCACCGGCTTCTTCGTCAACGCCGAACTCGTCGCCCGCGCCGAGCAGTTCGACTCCAACAACCAGAACGAAGCCCGCCGCGCGTTCCATCTCATCAACGCCAGCCTCGGCTACGCATGGCAGCAATGGACGTTCACCGTCTGGGCGCGCAACGCCTTCAACACCCGCTACGAAAAACGCGTCTTCTTCTTCGGCAACGAGGACCCCGACTACACCGAGACCCGCTACGAGACTCGCGCCGCCCCACGCCAACTCGGCGCGAGCGCGGCGTATCGCTTCTAACCCTCTGATCGCCTCACTTTTCCGGCACGGCAGCCGCCCTCCGCCGCGTCGGAAACCCGGTCCGCGAATCACCGACGGACTTCACCGTTGCACCAGGTCAGCCCTGAGAAAAAACCGTCGCAGGGCGAGATAGCCGACGAACTGGCTGAGCGCGATGAGTGCAACGCCGGCGGCCAGCCGGTCGAGCGGCACAGCGCCGCCGGCCCACTTCGCCGCGTCGCCCCACACCCACTGGCGCATGATCGGACCGAACACGAGCGCCGCGATCATCGTCGCCACCAGTATGAACCGGCTGTCGCGCACCTCTAGCTGCATGCGGCCCCACAACACGAGCGGCGTGAATATCAACATCGTCGATACCGTGACCATCAGTCCTAGATAACCGTCCCACGGAAACGATTTACCCTCGATGAATGCGGCGGTCGCCCCCACCAACCCAGCACCGACCGCCACTGTGAAACATCCCACGGCTTGCTGCACAACCATGCTGTAGCGGGCAATCGCAAACCGGCGGGCTCGCGAACACGGATAGAGAAACTGGCAGCGCGGGATCGCCATCAGCAGCGGTTGGATCACCAGGATCATCCCGAGTGAATTCGCCGTCCCGGACGCGTGGCTCCCAAAAGCAGCGAAGAGTTTCTCCGTCGTGGTGCCAGTCTGCCTAGTCAAGAGCGCCGGCAGCCACAACGCGACGAAACTCGCGAGCGTGCCAAGGGCGATCATCGCCAGCCCACTCACCCGCCCGAACTCATTTCCGCGCTCGAAACGCAGGGCACTTAGCCACCACTGTAGCGAGTCGGCGGGTGCCTTCGTCGACCATGTCTTCCGTGAAAAATCCTTTCGCGCCTGCGCCTGCGAATTGCGCTGGCGCATCAGTGGCGCCGAGAACGCGGCGTTGAATACGCTCGTATAGGGCGTGACGGCTCGCCCGCGGCGCCCCTCCTTCGAGAACGTCGCAACAAAGCAGGCGGTCGCAAACGCCATGGCCACCAGCGTGAACCCCCACGGGGCCGACTCGATCCCGCGCTGGATCGCCCAGCCCACGGGAAGATCGAAGAAAACCACCACCCAGATCAACCCGGCCACCACATACCCGACCCATTCGTTGCGGCCCTCCTCATAGACCAGCGAAGAGGAAAAGGCGGCCGCCGCTAGGGCCATCATCGGAATATAGGGCAGGTCCGGCACCGGGAGTTTCACCGCCGCGGCACACATTGTCGCCACCAAGAGTGTGACCAGCGCGTGGCCGCCGAGAATTTTCCGCGCCGCGTTGGGCAGGGTCATCGCGAAGTTTCGATGGAGCGTTTCGAGCACGAGCGAATTTACAATCCAACCCAGCATCAGCGGCACCACGATCCATGACGCCACCCAGAAGGTCTCGCGCTCCGTGATCGCCACCAACGGCGCACGCATCAGACCAATCAGGGCCATCATCGGAACGAACGCGAAAAGGACTATCCGACTCAAGCGCGTGCCCGCGAGATAGAGCGTCGGGTTCATGCAGCCGGCCTCCGCTCATTCACGAGCAGCGGGAACAACTGGTCGAGCGTCATCGGCCGCCGCACGATCGTCGCACCGTGACTCGCGGCGAGATCCTGCTCTGCTCCCGGCGCCGGCACGCGGACACACAGTCGGGCCTGTCGCGCGTCGCCCTCCTGTGCGAGCACCCAGGGCTCGGCAAAACGGACCGGCAACCGCCCCTCCGCCGAAGTCACGATCCACTCCGCGTAGGTTTCCTGCAATTCGTCGAGTGCAGCGCTCAACGCGAGCTCGCCACGATCGAGGCACACCACCCAGTCGACGATCTTCTCCACGTCTCCAAGAATGTGGGACGAGACGACGATCGTGCTGTCGTCTTCGCGGATCAGATCTACAAGAAATGCCATCAGCCGCGTCCGCACAATGGGGTCGAGTGCGCTCATCGGCTCGTCGAGCAACAGCAGTCGCGGGTGGTGGCAGACGGCGAGAATCACTCCGAGCTTCTGCCGGTCCCCCACCGAGAGCTGCACGATCTTGCGCGTGGGATCGAGTTCGAGGTCGGTCAGGAGCCGCTGCTCCCGCACGTGATCCCATTTCGGGTAGAATGACGCATTAAAATACAACTGCTGGTTCACCGTCATCCAATCAAGGAAGCGCCCCTCCTGTGCGACAAACCCGAGTTGCCTGAGCTCGGTCGCTTCGAGGTCGCCGCACGGTCGCCCGAGCGTCGTGCAAGCGCCCGTCGTGGGTAAAACCAGGCCGCAGGCCGTGTGCAGCAGTGTGGACTTTCCGGCGCCGTTACGGCCGAGCAGACCGACGACGCGGCCCGCAGGAAATTCGACCGAGAGCGCGTTGATTGCCATGCGGCTGTCCGCACCGAAGCGCTTGGTGAGTTGATGGGTGACGAGGGGCGATTTCATGGGGAAGGCGTTTTAGGGCTTGGTTTGATCGAGCACGTCGCGAAACACCCGCACCGCCTGTGCGGGAGAAATTCCGAGCTGCCGCGCCACGACCGCGGCACCCGCGAGACTCTGGCGCAACTGGTCGAGCTTCTGGATCTCGACGTCGTCTTCATGCAGCGCGCGCACGACGAGTGTCTGACCGCGCCGCCGCTCCAACACGCCGTCGTGCTCGAGCAAGCCGTAAGCCTTGCTGATCGTCATCGGATTCAGCGAGAGCGTGACGGAAAGCGCCCGGGTCGAGGGCATCTCGTCGTCCGGCTTCAGCACGCCGCTCGCGATCTGGAGCCGAATTTGGTCCATGATCTGGCGATAGGCAGGCACCCCGTTGTGGTGGTCGATGACAAGCAGCATGGCGGAACGGAGCCATGTGTATTAGTGCACTAATACACCAGTCAACTATAAACTAGAACCCTGCTCCTTTCCCAACAAAGACCCTCTCACCCGCCGGATGCGCGCCTGCCGAAGCGCACCCGGTTCACTTCACGCCGCACTACTTCTTCACCGCAAAAATCTCGGTGAAGAACGACCGCATGTGCGCCCACGAGCGTTTGTCCGCCGCTGCATTGTAGCCCACGCCGCCCACCAGCCCGGCTGACTTCGCGATCGCATCTGCCTTCGGATTCGTAAACGCGTGGATCGCGCCCGCGTAGCTTACAAACTGGTAGTCAAATTTTCCGTCGTTCATCGACTTCGTGAACGCCGCGAGTTCCTCCGGCTTGATGAACGGGTCCACGGCTCCGTGGCACACGAGAAATTTCGCCTTGTTCGCTGCCGCCGCTTCGGGCGAGGCGGGAATTAGCGAGCCGTGGAAACTCACGATACCGGCGAGCGGCGCGCCGCTGTAGGCCAGCGCCTGCGTCGTCGCCCCGCCAAAGCAATAGCCGATCGCCGCCACCCGCGTCGCGTCGACGAGCCCCGTTTTCACGAGCTGGTCGAGGCCGGCGCGCGCCCGTTCGGCCATCAGCGGCTTGCCGTAGAATTGCCCCGCGAGTTCGCCGGCCTTCTTCGGGTCGCTCGTCACGACACCGGCTCCATACATGTCCGCGGCAAACGCCACGTAGCCCAGTTTCGCGAGCTGCTCGGCGCGGCCCTTCGGATAGTCCGTGAGTCCCCACCACTCGGGAATCACCAGCACGCCCGGCTGCTTGGCCGTCGCCGTTACCTTGGCATCGTCGTAAGCGAGGAAGCCTTCCAGCTTCACACCCGCGTGCTCGTAGGCGACGGGCTTGGTAACAATCTTGGCGGAGACGAGGGACGTCGCCGCGGTCAATGCGAGGAAGAGAGCGAGAGTTTTCATGGGAGCGATCACGGTGCGCGTCCCGCCGACTTCGTCAAACGCCCCGCTCCCACTCGCCTGCCGCACTCAGGCCGATGCGCCGCCCGTGATGTAGTTCCGCAGATGCTCCGCCTCGGCGCGGTGCGCATCGGCCATCCAGCGCGTCACGTCGCCGATCGAAATCACCCCGCGCAACGCCCCCACGCTCACGACGGGCAGATGGCGACAACGCTTCTCTGTAAAAATAGTCATCGTTTGCTCGATCGTCGCCTCTGGCCCGATCGTAATCACACCCGGGCTCATCACATCGGCCACGAGCGACCGCTTCGGGTCGATCCCCGCGCCGACCACCCGTCGCAATACATCGCGCTCGGTGAACATCCCCACCAGGCGGGCTCCGTCGACGACGACGATCGCGCCGATGCGGTGACGGTTCATTTCGGATACAGCGTCGTAAACGCTGAGGGTCGGGGCGACGGAATGCACAATCGAGCCCTTGCGGTCCAGGATGGCGGTGATCGGAGTATTCATTTTTTGGAGAACAGGCAGCGACCGATGGGAACGCTGCGGGGTAACTCCGAGTGTGCGTGCCTCATTTTCTTCGGCAATCGCAAAGACCATCCCGCCGAAGATTCCGCCCGCACCCGCTTTCACCTTGCCGCTGCGCCCCGTTCGCCCGCACAAACGCGCCCTTTTTCATGCAGACCAAAGAAATCTCCCTCGACCTCATCAACATCTACGGCGGCACGCAGGCCCGCGTGCAAACCTCCGACGAAGCCGTCGCGAGCTACGCCGACGAGATGACGCAGGGCACCGTTTTCCCGCCCATCGACGTTTACTTCGACGGCGCCACCTACTGGCTCGCCGACGGGTTTCACCGCTTCCTCGCCGCGAAACGCAACCAGCTCGCGACCATCCTCGCCGCCGTCCAGCCCGGCGGTCGCACCGATGCCCTGCGTCACGCCCTCGGCGCCAACGCCACCAACGGCGTCTACCGCACCAACGCCGACAAACGTAACGCCGCCGAAATCGCCCTCGAAGAGTGGCCCGACCAAGCCAACCCCGTCCTCGCCGAGCTCTGCCGCGTATCCGTGGATCTGGTGCGCCGTTGCCGCAACGACCTAGCCAAAGCCGGCAAACTCGACCACCCCGAAACCGTCATCGGTCGGGACGGCAAAGAATATCCCGCGCAGATGCAGCGTCAGCCCCGCGGCAAGACCGAGGGTAAATCCAGCGACGCCTCCGCCGGCGGTGGCGGCGGTTTCTCCAAGGGGAAATCCGATCCCGGCGCCGTCGGCGGCAGCACGATGGAACTCGAACGCGAAGCCCGCGCCATGATCCGCAAAGGCGAGATCAACCCCTTCGAGCTCCCCACGCTCCTCACCGCCAACGCCCTCGATTACTCCGAGACCGTGATCAACCTCCTCGGCACCATGAAGCGCGACGACCCGCGCCGCCACGAAGGCCTCACCCGCATCAAGCGTTGGGTTGAAAAAGCCCTTGCGGGCGAAGAGCCCGCCCTCGCGCCCGCCACCCCCGACGCTGCGGACTCTGCCGACGACGACGCCTCGCCCGCCTCGTGATCGTTCACGCCCGCACCGCCCAGCGCAGCTTCGCCGAGGAGCTGCGGGGGTTGGCGCGCCGCTCTTCCGGTCCGGCTCGCACCACTTCGTCGTTCGTCGACGCGTAGATGCCCGCCCGCACGCCGTCGCGAAACGCGTGCTTCACCCGCCGGTCTTCCCCGGAGTGAAACGTGAGCACCGCCACGCGCCCGCCCGGCTTCAGGCAATACGGCAGGTTTCTCAGAAACCGATCCAGCACGCCAAACTCGTCATTCACCGCGATGCGGATCGCTTGAAACACCCGGCGCACGCAATCGTCGTCGGCCTCCGCATCGCGCCGGGGTTGGTGCTCCTGCAAGATTGCGCGAATGACCTCGGAGAGTTGGCGCGTGCGCGTGATTGGCGCCGCATCCCGCCGCGCGACGAGTTCACGCGCGAGCAGCGCCGCCTGCGGTTCGTCCGCGTTTTCTGTCAGCGCCGCCGCCAGCTCGTCCTCCGCCACTCGCGCCAGCCATTCGGTGGCCGACGGCGCACGTTGCGGATTCAGCCGCAAATCGAGCGGCCCGTCCGTCTTGAACGTGAAACCGCGCGCCGGGTCGTCGATCTGCATCGAGGACACACCGAGGTCCGCGAGAATCCCGTCCGCTCCGTCGAGCCCCAGGCTCGCGAGCACCTGCGGCAACCCCGCGAAATTCGAGCGCACCGTCGTCAACACGTCCTCGCCCCAACCCGCCGCCCGCAATCGTGCAGTCGTCTTCGGTAGTTCCACCGGATCGACATCGAGCGCGACGAGGCGCCCGCCGGGCGTCACGCGCGCCAGCATTTCCCGCGTGTGCCCGCCAAAGCCCAGTGTGCAATCCACCGCGAGTTCACCGGCCCGCAGCGCCAGCACCTCGAGGATCTCCGCCACCATGATCGGGCGGTGCGTGCCCGCCGGTGTTTTGCCGGACGCGATCACCTTGGCCACGTCGGCCGCGTAGCGCTCGGGATTGAGCTCCTTGTATTTTTCGTCGAAGCGCCGCGGATTTTTTCCGGCATAGCGCGGCCGCCGCCGGTGCGGCACGGGCGGATTAATTTGGTTCTGTGGATCAGCGGAGTCGGCCATGGCAAATGCGAAGGTGACGAGCCAATCGCCTCTCGCCGCTCAACGCCATCGGAGAAATCTTACGCCGACCCCGCACGCGGTCGCACCGCCAGTTCAAGCCCGACCACCGTGATCGTCTTCGGCCCGCCATTCTCGACCGTGATTTCGTTCCAGCCGTCGCGCACGAGCGACACCGCGAAACGGAAATCATACCCGCGGTTCGCCGGCGCGTGGTGCGTAAACGCGCCGCACGGAAACAACAGCCGCTCCGACTGCGCGTGCTCGCGCCGCGGCCAACACCCGTTGAACGCCACCGGCAGCTCGCCGATTGTGTGATCGGCCTTGAGCACGACTTGGATCACGAGCTCCAACCCGCGGTCCGCCGGCTCCGCGCACATCGGCAACGTGAAGGATTTAATCCAACCGCGCTCCAACACCACCGGGAGCTGCGGCACACGCTCGAAGGGAATTTGCACAAAGGGGCTCCCTTGATCTGAAAACGCGTAGTGCTTCGGCTTGCCCCGAAGCGTGTCGAGTTTGTGCAGGTCACGCAGCGTCGAATAGTCGGAGATCACGCCGGGAATCTTCATCTGGTCCGTGCAGACAAAATTGTAGCACTCGATCCCGTCGGCCCCGAGCACGAGTTTTCCCGCCGCGTTGCCGCGCATCAGCTCGTGACTCGCCGAGATCAACCGCATGTCGCGCGTGAGCGGGATCGCCGGCGCCGTCGCCGCCATGCGGTTCACCCCGTCCTCGATTACGCCGTAAATCGCCACGCGGTCGCCGACTTCGCGCCGCAGTTCGTCGTGCGGCATATCCCACGAGGTCCGCCAAAAATGCGACGGGCAGATGAAATCCAACGTGCCTTCGCGACACAGCGTCGCCACGTCGATCCCGATCGACTTGAGGGCCGCCAAGCGCCCCGGCATCCGGAAACCGAGCGGATAGGGCCGCCCCGTCCGCTTCGCCCGCCGCTCCGTGAGCGCCCGCACTTCGCGAAACCAGCCGTTCATCATCTCCACCGTGTCCGGCGTGGCGTTCGGCTCGCAGCACAACGGATTGCGCCACCAATCCAGCTCCAGCCCTTCGTAGTCGTAGTCCTCCACCACCTCCTTGATCTGGGTAAACATGAAGTCGCGCACTTCGCGCCGCGCGTAATTCAGCCCTTCGCGGTAATCGGGAATCCACATCGTCGGCGAATACGCGCTGTGCTGCAGTCGCATCTCTTTTTTGCGTAGCAGCGGTGCGTTGAAATAGCTGCCTTCGAAATTTTTCTGCCCGTGCATGTCGTTCATGCGGATGCTCACCCACGGCGAGATGCCCCGTTGCCGACACGCCTTCGCCGCCTCGGCCAGCCAATCGACCCCCGCATCGAGGAGATCCTGGTAGCGGTTCATAAACACCATCGAATCGTCGATAAATTTCTCCACCGCCGCCGGCTCGGTCGCCCCGGCGCAAATCGCATGGCCGCGGAAAAACTCCCGGTCGCCGCGCTTGTAGCCGTCGAGAATCGTCGGGATCACTTTGCTCGGATACCACGCCGTCGACGCATTCGCGTTCACGAGAAACGTGTCGACCCCGCTGTCCACCAACTTGCCCACCAACCGGTAAATCGCCTTCGCCGTGTAAGGCCCGCTCTCTGGGTGCCAGATCTCCGGATTGTAGAAAAACGTGCACGTATCGCCGTTGAACAGATTGCGGTGCCGCGCCGTCACCGTGTTCGCCGCGCCCGCAGGCGCCACCGCCCGCGCCGCGGCGGAAGCCGGTCCGGTGGCCGCCGACAACCGGGTGCTCAGTCCGGCCGCAGCCGTCGCGCCGACCGCGGTCGCGCGCAGAAATTCTCGACGAGTTCTCATAAGTGGGGAGGGGGAATTGCGCGCAGCTTCTCCGCGCCGGACGGAGGTTGGCGAGGAAGATGCGCGGACGAAACCGTTTGCCGACCCTCCCGCGATGCCCGATGCCATGGGCATGACTGTCCGCGTCTCCCTTCCCAAAAAAAACTCCGGCCCGCACCGCTCTCCACGCGCCGCGGTCTCCCGCTGGATCACCGCCGGACAATCCACAATTCACGGCCGCGGCGTCTACGCCCGCGAGCCGATCCCCGACGGCACGCCCGTGATCGAATACACCGGCGAACGCATCACGAAGGCCGAGGCCGCCCGCCGCGAGACCCAACGCCTCGCCCGCCAACGCCGCGGCGGCGACGCCAGCGTTTACATTTTCAACCTCACCCAGCGCCACGACCTCGACGGCCGCACCCGCCGCAACGTCGCCCGCCTCATCAATCACTCCTGCGCCCCCAACTGCCGCATCGAGGTGCTCCGTGGTCGTGTCTGGATCGTCGCCCGCCGCGACATCCCCGCCGGCGCCGAGCTCACCTTCGACTACGGTTTCGCCTTCGGCGATTGGCGCCTGCATCCGTGCCGCTGCGGCACCCCGCGCTGCCCCGGCTTCATCGTCAACGCCGCCCAACGCTGGCGCCTCCGCCGCATCCCGCGCGCGGAGCGAAAAATTATATCCGAAACTGGGCGAAAAACTCGTGATTGATATCAAACACCACCCGCGGCTTCAGACCCAACTGTTTCGCCTCGCACATCGCGACAAGCTGCTCGCCGTCGATCAGCTCAATCCGTGGTGTCGTCCGTGCCGCCTCAGCTTTGGCCGGTCCCGTGAACGTTCCCGTTGTGATGAGGATCGCTTTATCAGCCCGACCACCCGCGTCGCCGCGTAGCCTTGAGACCTCTTCACGCGACACCGCACGCTGGTAGCGCTTACACTGAAAAACGACGACAGAGCTGACAAACGGATTGATCTTCAAAATACCCTCGCCATCGATCCCGCCGTCACCCGTCCGGCCGGTAACTTCGACATTTTCGAAGTCATATGCGAGTAGCAGGTGTCGGCAAAAATGCTCGAACCCTTTGGGCGACAAACCGCGAAGCACATTAAGCACTGCATTCTCTTCGATTTCTTCGTCTTCGACCTGCGCGACCGCGTTAGCCGCGAACTTTACCGATACCGCCTCGCCGGGCTTACGTGGGCTCCCGGCACGCGCCTCGGCCCAGAACTTAACCCACTTCAAAAAAATCGCTCTCGCTTCTTCGTCGGTCAATCGGGTCTTAAGACCCCGAGGAGTAAGCGACCACACACCACGTTTGCTCCCGTCTATCAGGCCCTCCCACAGCAAATACTGTCGGGCGAAACACACTTGGTTGATGAAGCGTTCGCCTCCGTTTTTGTTTAAAATTTCCCGAGCGGACGAAGGAACCTGTTCCTTCTGCGCAATCCAATCGGAAGCTTGGCGCGGCTTCGCAGCCCCCAACTCATGGAGACAGTCAAGGAGAGGCCGAAACCACTTCACAAATTCTGCTCCTTTTCCTGCTCGCTTGGTGCTGTCTGGCATAGCGCCACAGACCAGAGATACGCCTCTCTTGGCAAGAACTACGAAGGGCGTGGCACCTCGGTGCGCCCCGACGCTAGCAAGCACATTGAACCAGATTCCTCTTTCCCCGACGCGCGAGTCCGACCTGCCACAATCGACCAAAGATCAACGCAGGCGGGCAACGCCCCCTCCAAGAAAACCTCACGGCGCGCACCTGCAACAGACCGGCTATGCCTAGGGCGGATTCGTGCGTCTGACCGCGCAGGAGACGGACCGCATCCGGGCTACGGGCACTTTCCCTTCGCTACTGATCGATTATTTGTCCCGGAGGCAACGTATCGAAAATGGTCGGGCTGGCTCGATCTCGACGGAAATTCTCACCGCCAAAACTCGCCCTATTCTTCAGAGGGGGTGTCACGTAATACGTGATAAGTATTCAGTAGTTTTTGGATAAAACGCCGCCCAACGCTGGCGCCTCCGCCGCATCCCGCGTGCCGAGCGGGCCCGCCTCGCGCAAGGCCGCTGAGCCGCCCGCGCCACGCTCGGCTGCGGCGCCCCACTTCGCCCCTGAAAGCAGGCTAATACCGCATCCCCACGGCGGCGCTGCCCTTGCCGCTTTGGAACCGCCGCGGCTTGCTGTGGTCCGCCCTTCCACGACGACGCCGAGAATTTCTTTCGCGTCCAGCTCACCCGCCCAGCCCGCACGCCTATGAAATCAATTCCCCCCTCCCACGAAGACATCGCCCGCCGTGCGCACGAAATCTGGACCGCGAGCGGCAGCACTCACGGCCTCGACATCGGCCACTGGCTCGAAGCGGAGCGCGAACTCATGCTGGAGGCCTCCGCCAGTTCCCCGACCACCCACGAATCCCCCTCGCCCGCGAACAGCCCCGACGCCTTCGCCGCGCTGGCCGCCCAACAGAAAAACGCCGCCCGCGCCCCGCAACTTCAGCACGGGAAAAACGCCCCGCACGCCGCGCCCCCCGAATCCGGAAAACCGCTCTGGGCCAAACCGCACTCGTCCTAATTCCGGCTCCGCACTCCGGCCCGCGAGGTCCCTCCTCGGGGCCTACGCGAACAGCTCCCGCACCGCTTTGCCCTTGCCGTCCACCGTCACGTAGAACGGCCGCTTCTCCACGTCGTAGCCGTGGTTCGCCGGAATGCCCATCGCGCGATAGATCGTCGCGTGCAGATCGGAAATCGTCACCGGGTCCTTGATCGTGCGGCACGGCCGTTCGTCCGCCGTGATGCCGTGCACGTGCCCGCGTTTCATGCCGCCGCCAAACATGAGCACGCTGCCCGCCGCCGTGAAGTGCCGGTGCATACCGTAGAATTTTTCGTCGTTGATCACCGTCGGCACCACCACCTGATCCTTCACGGCTTTCTCCGGTTTGCCCTCGAGCATCATGTCGCGGCTGAACTCGCTCGCCAGCACGATGAGCGTGCGGTCGAGCAACCCGCGCTCCTCGAGATCGCGCACGAGCTGCGCGATCGGTGCGTCGATCATCTGCTTCATCCCGACGAGCCGCGCGTGCCCGTTCTCGTGCGTGTCCCAGTTGAGAAACGGGATGTATTCGGTCGTCACTTCGATGAAGCGCGCCCCCGCCTCGCACAGGCGCCGCGCCAGCAGGCACCCGAGCCCAAACCGCCCCACCATGCTCTCTTCATACTTCGCACCAAAACGGTCGCGGGGGGCGTCGAAGCGCATGCCCGGCTCAAACGCCGGAAAATATCTCCGCGTGCGCTCGAGCGGCTCCAGCGCGAGATCGAACGCCTTCGCCGCCGGCGAACTCAACAACCGGTGCGCGTTGTCCATCGCCCGCAGCAGCGAATCTTTCTGATAGCCGCTCCCGTCGCGCCCAATCGGGCTCGCCTCTAGGAGCTTCCGGTAAAACGCGTCACGTTTTTCAAACCGCCCCGGGCTCATGCCTGCCGGCGGCCGCACCGCATCCGCCGCCTGCTCGGGAAACGCTACGTTGAACGGTCCGTATTCGCTGCCGAGAAATCCCGCCGTCGTAAACGCCTTCAGTTCCTCGCCTTCGCCGAGGTCGAAGCGTTGTCCGATATTGATGAAGGCCGGCATCGCCGGATCGAGCGGCCCGAGCGCGCGCGCCATCCACGCGCCGAGATGTGGCGCCGCCACCGTCTGCGGCGGCACGTAGCCTGTGTGCCAGTTGAACTGGTGGCGCGAGTGCAGGATAAACCCGAGATCCGCCGCCTGCATCCCGCGCACGAGCGTCGCGCGATCCATCACCGCCGCGAGGTTCTCCAGGCCCGCGGAAAACTTTACGCCGTCGACCGCCGTCGGAATCGAGGGAAACGTGCTGAGCACTTCGTTCGGATTCAATCCCGCCGCATAGGGCGTGTAGCGTTTCGGATCAAACGTCTCCGTGTGCGCCATGCCGCCGCCCATCCACAACACGATCAAGCGGTCCGCTGTCGGCGCGATCTTCTCCATCATCTCGACCCCGAGGAGTGCCCGCGGCGCCCCGCCTGCCAGCGCCGCGAGCGTGGCCTTCGACGCCGTTTTCAAAAAATCGCGCCGCGACCACAGATCGGGCCGGGCCTGACGATGCGCGTGCTGAAGAGCGAGGCGGTGAAGATTCATGGCGGCGTTGCGTCGGGTGTCAGTAGATCAGTTGAAACTCGGGCAACATCGCGAGCGCCCACAACAGGTCCTGCAGCCCGGCGGAGGTCGCCGGCGTGCCCACAAGTTGCACCGCCGCGCTCAACTCCGCCGCCGTCGGCGCACGGCTCAGCGCGTGGCGATAGAGCGCGCTCACCAGTTTCGGCGTCGGCATGTCTGCCGGCGTATCGGCGAGAATTTTTTCCGCCGCCTGCGTGAGCAAAACTGCCAACGTGCTGCCATTGGTCAGCTCCAGCGCCTGCAACGTCGTCGCCGCGCCTTGGCGCACCGTCATCACTTGCTCGCGATTCGGCCGCCCGAGCGCCGCCATCAACGGATTCGCCGCGACGAGCGCCGCCCGCTGCACAGGCAACGCCTCCGGATGCGACGCCGCGAGTTCGAAGAAATATCCGCCTAACCGCCACGGCGCCAAATCCACACCGCCGAGCTCCACCGCCGGCTGCGGCGTCGCCTTGGCCACCGACGCCGACCAACTCCCGTCGGACACAAAATCCATTTCCGTCTCCGCTGCGCGCACGCGTGCGTAGAGAATCAGCCCCGCGGGATTGTCCGCCTCTGCTGGCAACGGCTCCTGATTTTTGCCCGCCTCCGCCTCCCGCGGGATCGGCGAGGTGCCGTCGGGGAGGAAATTCAGCGAGGTCACCGTGATCGTGTTCTCACCTTTTTTCAGTTGGGCCGTCACCTCGTAAATCTCCGCTCCGGTGCTGGAGCGCTTCGACGCCGAGGCCGCGTTCTTGCCGTTGATCGCCACCGTATAGGTGTTGTCCGCCGCGATGGTCAGCCAAGCCTCGGTCGGCGCCTCGGCGAGCGTGACCACGCGCTTGAACACCACCGAGGCCGGCTTCGCCCGGAGATGGGCATCCGGTGTCGCCCAGATCCATTTCGGCGTGAGTGGCAACGGCGCCAACGTCGCCCGCTGCAACGCAAGCGCGCGGTTCAGTTTCGCATCCGCCTTCGGATAGCTCATCCCCGCGAGCGACATGAGCGCGTCGGAAAATTGCTCGGCCCCGAGGCGCCGCACGCCCGGACCGCGGAAGACAAAATGCTCCTCCGTCTCGCCGACATTTACCGCCGGCAGCTGATACGCGCGCGACGTGAGGATGCGCGCCATGAGGTGTTTCAAGTCGTAGCCGTGCGCCACAAAATCCTCGGCGAGCCAATCCATCAGCTCGGGCGACCACGCTGGTTTGTCCATTTCGTCGACCGGCTCCACGAGCCCGTAGCCCATGAAACGCTGCCACACGCGGTTCACGATCGTGCGCGGCAGGCGCCCATTTTTCCGTCCCGTGATGATCTCCGCGAGCTGGCGTTTGCGCGTCGCGGAATCGGCCTTCGCGTCGATCAGCCCAATTTCTTCGTAGAGAAATTTCACGCGGCCCATCTGTCCGGTCGGCTTGTCGCACTCGGCGATTTCCAGCGGACCGTGCGCGTAGATGCTCGCGAGCCCGTAGGCATCTTTGAGCGTGTATTCGTTGATAAAACTGTCGTGGCACGACGCGCACTTCAGATTCACGCCGAGGAAAACCTGCGCCACGCTCTGCGCCGCCTGCATCGGCGGCACCATGCTCGCGTTTACCGTCCCGCGCCACGTGATGCCGTTGGCAAAACCCTCCGCCTCCGTGCCCGGATCGACGAGCTGCGCCACAAATCGGTCATACGGCAGATTGCGCGCGAGCGCCGTGTAGAGCCACGTCGTGATCGGCTTCCGCCCTCCGTCGATGTAGCCCGTGCCCTTGTAGTCGTTCCGCAAAAGATCGTTCCAAAATGTCAGCCAATGCTCGGCGTAGCGCTGGTGGTCGCCGAGCAAGCGCTGCACAAGCCGCGCGCGCTTGTCCGGCGCCGGATCGGCGAGAAACGCGTCCAACTCCGCCGGCGGCGGCAGCAACCCCACGACATCGAGCCACACCCGCCGCGCATACCCGCGGTCGTCCACCACACTCGGCCAAGCGATGCGGTTCTTCGTGAACGCCGCGTCGACGAAGCGGTCTACGGGATTCTCCGCGACCTTGGCGCTCTTCGCCCCCGCCGCCGACGCCACCGTCGGAGGCACTACGAGTTCCGCCAACTCCCGCGCACGCAGGTTGGCCGGCTCATGTTTCTTAAAATTAATTTCCTTCGGCCACGGCATGCCCTGGTCGATCCATGCGCGAAACACCGCGACCTGCTCCTTCGTCAACACCTTGCCCTTTTTCGGCATCACGATGTCGGCATCGAGCCCCGAGATCATCGCCACAACGAGGCTCTCCGCGCTCTTCCCCGCCACCGCCGGCACGCCGGTCTCGCCGCCCTCCAAGAAATCCTCGCGCGTCTCCACACTGAACATCCCCTTGTTCTTGCCGCGCCCGTGACACTGCACGCAGCTCGCCTCAAAGATCGGCTGAATGTCGCGCGCAAAATCTACCTTGGCCTTCGACGCCGCCGGCAGCAGCGCGAGTTTCTCCGGCGGCAATGCGCCGCGCGCTGGCGCGATCACACCCGCCAACAGCACCCCGGTCGCGCAAACGACTGCGACGCGGGCATACGAGGACAAGGAAAACGTATTCTTCACAGGTGGGAACGAGGGGCCGGGGGAACGGGACCGAAACAGTGCGCACCGGCCCGACGAAAACAAGCCGCACCATGGCGAAGTTCCGCCATTGGATATTTTCGGGGTCTTGGGCCACGGTGCACCATGGTTCCCTTTTCCGTGCTCGATCTCTCGCCCATCGCCCAGGGCGGCACCGTCGCCGAGGCGTTGCATCGGTCGCGCGCCCTCGCGCAGCACGTGGAGCGGCTCGGTTACCGGCGTTTCTGGCTCGCGGAACATCACAACATGCCGGGCATCGCCAGCGCCGCCACCTCGGTCGTGATCGGGCATGTCGCCGCAGGCACCTCGACCATCCGTGTCGGCTCGGGCGGCGTCATGCTGCCGAACCACGCTCCGCTCGTGATCGCCGAGCAGTTCGGCACCCTCGCCGCGCTGTTTCCCAACCGCATCGATCTCGGCCTCGGCCGCGCCCCGGGCACCGATCAACTCACCGCCCGCGCGCTCCGCCGCGGTCAGGCCAACTCCGCCGATACGTTTCCGCAGGACGTGCTGGAATTGCAGGCCTACTTCCGCCCTGTGCGGCCCGGCCAGCCCGTGCAAGCCGTCCCCGGCGGCGGCCTCGCAGTGCCCCTCTGGTTACTGGGCTCGAGCCTGTTCAGCGCCGGACTCGCCGCGGCCCTCGGCCTGCCTTTCGCCTTCGCCTCACACTTCGCCCCCGACCACCTCGACGACGCGCTGGAGCTTTACCGCAGCGAGTTCCAGCCCTCCGACGTGCTCGCTAAACCTTACGCCATGGCCGCCATCGCGGTGTTCGCCGCCGACACCGACGACGCCGCCGCGCGCTTGTTCACCTCCCTCCAACAGAGCTTCGTGAAACTACGCCGCGGCACTCCGGGTCCGCTCCCGCCGCCCGTGGACAACATGGACCATCACTGGACCCCCGCGGAGCGCGCCGGCGTCGACCACGCGTTTGCCGAAGCCGTCGTCGGCTCGCCCGCGACTGTGCAACGCGGCCTCGCGGCGTTTCTCCGTCGCACCGGAGTCGACGAACTCATGGTCACCGCCGCGATTTTCGACCACGCCGCGCGCCTGCGCTCCTTCGAACTCGTCGCCGAGGTGCGCGAGGCGTTGAATGTGAACAAATCCGCCTAGCGTTTCGCCGGCGTTTGCCGCCACAGTCGCGCGAAGCTCTTCGCCGACCCTCTATGCGCCCCCTTCTCCGCCGCCGCTCGCTCGCCGCACTCCTGTGCGCGACCGCCGCCGTCGCGACGATCGCCCGCGACGCCATGCCGGTGGTCGAGTTTAAGATGCCGCCCCCGCCGCCGCCGGCACCCACGCCCGTAGTCGCCGATCCCGCGCCCACCGAGGAGCCGGTCCCGCGCGAGACTGCTACCGTCGCCACCCCGTCCCCTGACGCCCCTGCGCCGGCCCCCGTCACCAATTGGCTCGAGGCTCAGATCGCCCTCGCGCGCGAAGGATTTTCCTGCGGCCCGATCGACGGTGTAGGCGGCGCTCAGTCCGCCACCGCCCTCCGCGCGTATCAAGAAAGCCGTGATCTCCCCGCGACCGGCACGCTCGATGCCGCCACCCGCGAGCGCCTCACGCTCGCCACGCCGCCGCTCACGCAGCTCGTCCTGACCGCCGCCGACCTCGCCCGCCTCCAGCCGCTCGAGCCCACGTGGCTCGGCAAATCCCAACAGTCCGCCCTCGACTACGAGACCGCCCTTGAACTCGTCGCCGAGCGCACCCACGCCAGCCCAAACCTCCTCCGCCGCCTCAATCCCGAGGTCGATTGGACCAACCTCGCCCCGGACACCCCGCTCGTCGTTCCGGCCGTCGGCCGCGTGTCGAAAAAGAAGCCCGCTGCCCGCATCATCGTGCAGCTCGCCGCGCGCACGTTGCAGCTGTTCGACCACGACGGCGGCCTCCTCGCGCACTTCCCCGTGAGTATCGCGAGCCGCGTCGAAAAACGCCCCGTCGGCGAGCTTCGCGTGAAAGTCGTCGTCGCCAATCCCGACTACACGTTCGATCCCGCCACCTTCCCCGAATCCCCGGAAGCCCGCACGCTCGACCGCAAACTCATCTTGCCGCCCGGTCCCAACAACCCCGTCGGCCTCGCCTGGATCGGTCTCGATCTCCCCGGCTACGGCATCCACGGCACACCGAAGCCCGAACAGGTCGGCCGCACCGAGTCCCACGGCTGCTTCCGTCTCGCCAACTGGGATGCGCTCACACTCCTCGACTTCGCGTGGCCCGGCCTCCCCGTCGTCGTCGAACCCTGAATACGGCCCCCTCTTTTTCTCCATGAATCCATCGTTGCGCCTCCGCCTTCTCCTGCTCGCCCTCGCGCTCGCTCCGCTTGTTTCCGTCCGCCCCTCCGCACACGCCCAAGCCTACGCGCCGCCCGTCTTCACCGATGCCGCCCGCGCCGAAAAGATCACCGCGCTCCTCCCCGAGATCACCAAGATCTACGCCGACTACGCCGTCGAGAAACACGCCCCCGGCCTCGTCTGGGGCATCGTGCTCGATGGACAACTCCTCCACGTCGGCCGCCACGGTTTCGCCAACCTCGAAAAGAAAATTCCCGCCGACGAACGCAGCGCCTTCCGCATCGCGTCGATGACGAAGTCCTTCACCGCCCTCGCCATCCTCAAACTCCGCGACGCCGGCAAACTTTCCCTCGACGATCCCGCCGAAAAACATCTCCCCGAGCTCCGCGCCTTTCAGCCCCTCACGGCCGACACTCCGAAAATCACGCTGCGCCACCTCCTCGGCATGGCCGCCGGTTTCCCCGAGGACAACCCGTGGGGCGACCGCCAGCTCGGCATCACGCCCGAGCAGTTCACCGCGTTTCTCGCCGGTGGCGTCGCCTTTTCCACCGCTTCGGGCACCGGCTTCGAATACAGCAACCTCGGCTTCGCGCTCCTCGGCCGCGTGATCACGCGCGTCGCCGCCACGCCCTACCAGACCTACATCACCCGGGAGATCCTCGCGCCGCTCGGCATGAAAGACACGCACTGGGAATTCTCCGCCTTGCCCGCCGCCCGCCTCGCCCTCGGTTACCGTTGGGAAAACAACACCTGGAAACTCGAACCGCTCGAGCGCGACGGTGCCTACGGCGCCATGGGTGGACTCATCACCACCGCCGACGATTTTACGCGCTACGTCGCCTTCCACCTCGCCGCGTGGCCGCCGCGCGACGAAGCCGAGACTGGTCCCGTGCGCCGCGCCACCGTGCGCGAAATGCACACGCCCACCCAACCCACCGGCGTCAACGCCACCGCCAAGACCCTCGCCGGCGAACCCAACCCCATCGCCAACGGTTACGGCTTCGGCCTCTCCGTGAGCCTCGACAGCAAGGGCGTCGTCTTCGCGCGCCACAGCGGCGGCCTCCCCGGCTTCGGCAGCGAGTATCGCTTCTTCCCCGAATACGGCTTCGGCATTTTCTCCTTCGCCAACGTCACCTACGCCGGCACCGGCAACGCCAACGCCAAAGTCGCCACGCTCCTCCTCGAAAAAGCCAAACTCCCTCCGCGCACGCTCCCCGTCTCCAAAATCCTCGCACAACGCACGCAACAACTCGGCCACATCCTCGCCGACGCCGCCTGGGACGAAAAACTCGCCGCCGAAATCTTCGCCGAAAACTTTTTTCCCGACCGCTCCCGCGCCGACTGGATCACCCACACGCGCACCGCCCTCGCCCAAGCCGGCAAAATCACCTCCGTCGGCCCGCTCAAACCGCTCAACCAACTCCGTGGCACCTTCCCCCTCCTTGGTGAAAACGGCCGCGTCGACGTCTTCTTCACTCTCACCCCGGAAGCGACGCCCAAAATCCAAGAACTTCGCCTCACCTTTGTGAAAAAGTAGTCTCCGCGCCGCCCGAGCGTTTGTAACGTAATACGTTACAAACCCGTCGGCGGCGGGCGCCTGACTCCGCGTGTAGAAACCTCCGCTTATGCGAAGACCAACAGCCGCCGCTACGCGAACCGTGCTTCAGAGAACATAGTGAGCCGACGGACAAAACGCCCTCCCGCCAGCCTCCGCATCGAGCCCCGCCCCGCGTCACCATGTTCCGGACTCACTCCGACTGCCCCAAAAATTTCGCCACCGCCTGCGAGCGCGAATGCACCTGGAGCTTTTCGTAGATGCGCCGGATATAGGTGTTCACCGTCGGCACGCTCACGCCGAGCGACTCGGAAATTTCTTTGTAGAGAAACCCCTTCGTCAGCAGCTCCAGCACCGCCTGCTCGCGCGGCGAGAGCCCGTCCACTTCGCTGCGCGCCGCGACCGGCCGCGCAAACGACTGCACCACCTTGCGCGCGATTCCGCTGCTCATCGGCGAGCCGCCCTGCATCACCTGTTCGATCGCCGCCAGCAGCTCCACGCGCCGTGTGCTCTTCAACAGATAACCCGTCGCGCCCGCCGCCAACGCCGCGAAGATATGGTCCGCATCCTCGTAAACCGTGAGCATGAGAAATTGCGTCGTCGGCACCTGCGGTTTCAACCGCCGCACGCACTCCACGCCGTTCAGTAGCGGCACGTTGATGTCCATCAGCACCACGTCCGGCCGCACCGCCGGCAACGTCTCCAACGCCGACTCGGTCGACGCGTGGTGGCTCACGAGCTGCAGCCGCGGCGCGCCCGCGATCACGTCCATCAGGATGCGGCGCGTCGGCTCGTCATCTTCGACGATTGAGACGCGAAATTTCGCGGCGACGTTGTTCATACAGATTCAGCGAGCGGAATGTTAAACGTCACCGTGGTGCCCGCGCCGTCCGCCGCATCCGTGATCTCACAACTCCCGCCCATCTCCGCGAGCCGGCGGCGCATATTCTCCGTGCCCTGCCCCGCTGCCGAGCGAAACGGAGCCCGCGACCCCGCCGCGCCGGCGCGCCCGCGGCCGTTGTCGGCGATCGTGACAACAAGCGCGCCTTCTTGCACCGCCACCCCGAGCGTCACTTCGCTCGCGCCCGCGTGCTTCACCACGTTGTGCAGCGCCTCCTTGCACGAGAGAAACAACTGGTGTCGCATCTGGCTCGTCAGTGCCGCCGCCGGCCCTTGCCCCGGCATGTCGAGTCGGCAGCGAATCCCCGCCGCTCCCAGAAAACTCTGCGCGAAATTTCCGAGATACCCCGCGAGTCCGTCGAGATCGTCGTATTTCGGATTCACCGCCCACACGATCTCATCCATTGCCCGCGTCGCCTCAGCCGCCGTCTCGTAGATTTTTTCCAACTGCGCTGCGCCCGCCGCATCCGGCGGCGCCGCCTGCGTAAGCAGACTGATGCGCGTGAGACTCGCCCCGAGATCGTCGTGGATATTCTGCGCGATGCGTGTGCGTTCGCGCTCCACCGCGCTCTGCCGCTCGAGATCCTCGAGTCTTCTCCGCAGCCGTCGGTGCGCCCACGCGCGCGCCGCGAGTCCGATGGCCAGCGCCGCCAACACCGCCACGCCCGCGCGAAACCACGCCGTCTGCCACCACGGCGGCACGACGGAAAACACCGCCTCGGCCGCGCTTTCTTCCTCGTCGCCGTCCGCGAGACTCGCCGTGACGCGAAACCGGTAGTCGCCCGGCGGCAACCGCGGATACGTCGCGATCCGGTTGACCGCCGCCACCTGCCACTCGCCGTCGAAACCGTCGAGCCGGTAGCGCACCCGCACGCGCTCCGGCGTCGCGAGGCACAACACCGAGAAGTGGAACTCCACCTTGCGAAAGCCCGCTCCCAGCGTGAACCCCGCGCTCGGCACCGCCCGCCGATCGTCCGCCACCACCTCTTCGATCCGCACCGGCGGCGCCGTCGTCTCGGGGATCGCCAGCTCCGGATCGAACTGCAGCACGCCGCGCCGCGTCGTAAACCACAACGTGCCGTCGCGGCTCTTCCACGCCGCCGGCTGAAAATAGGCGAAACACGAGCTGTCCTTCAGTCCCTCGTCCTTGCCGAGCAGCACCGCGTGCACCCGCGCCGTTTTGCCCTCCAGCCCGCTCAGCAGGTCGGCCCGGCTCGCCCGAAAAATCCCGCGCGACGAGCCGCACCAAAAATTCCCGCGGTCGTCCACGAGGATTTGCGTCACCGTGTTGTCCGGCAATCCCCGGGCCACATCGAGCGAGCGCCACCGCCCCTCTCCGCCGACCACGAGCCCGCGTTCCCCGGTCCCGAGCCAGATCGTGCCGTCGGCGTCAAAATGGATCGCATTGATCGCGCCCGTCGCGCGGTCCAGCGCCACCCGCTCGAAGCGCTCCCCGCGCTGGCGGAAGAGCCCACCGTCCGCCGTGCCGCACCACATTCGCCCCGTCGCATCTTCCGCGATGATGCGCACCTGCCGGCCGTCGAGCCCGGCGTCGCGCCCGAAAAATGCGAACCCGCCGTCCGCGAGCCGCCCGAGCCGGTCCGGTTCCGCCGAAAACCACAACGCCCCGTTTTTCGCGACATAGGTGCAACGGATGATCGGCAGCGGCGGCTGCACCAGTTGCTCCATCGCCGGCGCGGCGCGGTCCGCGATCCGGAAAATCCCCGGCCCCGCCGTCGCCCAGATCCCACGCTCGGGATGCGGCGCCACCGATACGGCGCTGATGATCGGCCAGGCCACCGGCGGCGGCACCGCCGCGACCGCCCCGTCCTCCCGCAACCGCGCGACGCCGCCATCGCGGTTGCCGAACCACATCGTTCCCTGCGCATCCTCGCACACCGTATCGCTGAAATTGTCACGGAGCCCCGCGCTCTTGTCGAAGAGCCGGAAAATTTTCCGCCGCAGCCGGTTCAACCCGCCGCCGTTCGTCGCCACCCAGATCCCGCCCTCGGCATCCTCGCCCAGCCCGAGGACATCGTCGTGCGACGTCGGCACGTGCATCCACACCCCGCTCGCGAGCACAAACACGCCTTGCGACCGCGTGCCGATCCACAACGCCCCGTCGCGATCCTCCAGCAGCGTCTGGATGTAGTGCGCGCTCGCCAGCGTCGGCAGCGTGAATTTCTCCACCCACCCGCCGCCTTCGGCGTGCAGCAGCCGCTCGTCGGCCACCATCCACAGTCCGCCGCGTCGGCTCGTGCCGATGCGCAGCTCCCCGCGCTCGCGCCCCGTCTCCTCGCGCGTGAGTCGCCCGTCGGTATAGCGGTAGAGATTCGTCCCGTTGGCGACCCAGGTGCGCTTCTGGGCGTCGCTCGCAAAGAAGATCACTGGCCGTCCGTTCAGATCGTCCGTCGTCGGAAAACGCTCCGCCACCGTCGCCCGCGCACTGAATCGCCACACGACCCCGTCGTCGCCCGTCGCCCACAACGCCCCGTCCGCCGCCGCAAACAGCGCGGTGAAACTGCGCCCCTTCGCCGCCGCGGGCAGCACGACCGCCCGCAGGCCCCCGTCTCCGCGCACCGCCCACAGCCCGCCCTCTACCGGCGCCACCACCACGCCCAGCTCCGGCGTCTCCACCATCGCCCGCGCGAGCGGCCCTTGCCGCGGATTCGCCGCCGGCGACAACACCCGCTCGAAACGCGCGCCATCGAAGCGCGCCACCGCGTTCGGCGTCGCCACCCACAGAAATCCGTCGCTCCCCTGCAGCACCCGCGTCGTATCCTCACTCGGCAATCCGTCCGCCGGGTGCCAGTCGCGCAACGCATACTCCGCCGGCAGCGGCACGCCCCACGCCGTCACACCCAGCCACGCGAAAAGCGCGCCCGTCGCCCACCGGCGGAATGCGGCAGTCCCTTGGGAAAAATTCGGCATACGGGGTTGGAAAAACGAAATCCGGGCGACGCACTCACCGCGCGCCCCCCGCCAAGCAATCCGCGCCGCCCTCCGTTGCCCACCTCAAATCGGCCCGCGCTGTCATCAATTTTGACGACATGACGCCGGCCCCGCCGGCCGCTAAAGTCCCTCGTCCGCCCCTGCCCGTCTCCCCCTGCCGGTTCCTGCCATTCCCCATGAAAACCCTCGCTCCGTCCATCTCCGCCCTACACCCGCTCGGTGCCGCGCGCCTTCTCGCCCGCCTTCTCCCGGCACTGCTCGCGCCGCTGTTCGCGCTGGCTCTCGCCGCCCCTTCCGCCTCCGCGCAAGCCACCGCCACCACCGGCACCATCGAGGGCCGCGTGCAAAACGTCACCAACGGCCAATACGTGAAGAGCGCGCAAGTCGCCGTCGAGGGCACCGCCCTCGTGACGCACACGAACCAGTTCGGCGAGTATCAGCTCGCGGGCGTGCCGGCCGGCGCGGCAAAACTCACCGTCACCTATGGCGGCCTCGATTCGCAAACCGCGCGAGTGAGCGTCGGCGCGGGCCAGACCGCGCAGCAGGACTTCAGCCTGACCCGCGCTTCTGCGGCGGCGGACGGCACGATCCAGCTGGATGCGTTCAACGTCTCGGCCCAACGCGACACCAACGCCACGTCCATCGCCACCAACGAGCAGCGCTTCGCCCCGAACATCAAGAACGTCGTGTCAGTGGATGCGTTCGGCGATGTGAACGAGGGTAATGCCGCCGAGTTCCTGAAGTATCTCCCCGGCATTTCCGTGAACTATATCGCCTCCAACGCCAACAGCGTTTCCGTGCGCGGCTTCGATCCCGCCTTCACCACCGTCAACATGGACGGCGCGCGCGTGGCCAACGCCTCGCTCTCCAATGCCGGCCGCACCGTTGATTTCTTTACCGTGAACACCAACCAGGTCTCGCGCGTCGAGGTCGTCAAGGTGCCCACCCCCGACCGCCCCGCCGACTCTCTCGGCGGTTCGGTGAACATGATTAGCCGCAGCGCGTTTGAGTATGCCCGGCCCCAGTTCACCTACCGCGCCTACTTCAACCTCAACAGCCAGTATCGCCAGCTCTCGCCCACGCCCGGACCCTTCAATGGCGATTCCTGGAAAATCCTCCCCGGCGGCGAATTCAACTATGTGCGCCCCGTCAGCCGCACGCTCGGCTTCGTCGTCAACGGCCTCGTCTCGAATCAATTCAACGTCCAGCGCCGCACCATCCCCGGCTGGACCTTCAACTCCGGCGGCACGATCACCAATCCCTACTACCGCAGCTTCCAGTTGCAGGACGGCCCGGCCAATGTGTTTCGCCGCAGCCTCAGCCTGAAGACCGATTGGAAATTCGCCCCGCGCCAGACGCTCTCCCTCACGCTCTCGCTCAATCTCTACAAGCTGCAATTCAGCAATCGGCTCTTCAATGCTCAGGCCGGCATCAACCCCGTCGCCTACGATCCTACGTTCACGCGGGGCGCGCTCGGCCTCGGCACCGTCAACGCCAACAACGCCGTCACCTCCAACTTCGGCACCGTCGCCCTCCAAAACAACAGCACGCGGCGTTTCTACCAGGACAGCAAGATGGGCGTCCTCAACTACCGCCTCGACGGCCGCGATTGGAAAATCGACGCCGGCGTGAGCCCCTCCAACGCCACCGCCTATTTCCGCGATCGCAGCAAAGGCCACCTCCAAAGCGTCGTCACCAACCTCGTGCCCGCCGGCTCCGGTGCCGGCCTCGTGCCCCTCGCCGTGCGTTTCGACAACGTCACGTATCCCGCTCCCGGCGGCATCACCGTCACCGACTCCGCCGGCCGCGTCATCGACTACAAGGACCAGTCCAACTACCGCGCGATGACGGTGAACTCCAACCCCACCGACGGGGCCGCGCGCGTCCGCGACCTCTACGCCAACGTCTCGCGCCTCCTCACCGTGGCCTCCATTCCCGTCACCCTCAAAGCAGGCCTCAATCAGCGCTCCGACAGCCGCGACAACCGCCGCACGAATGACATTTGGACGGTCGTCGGCCCCGACCGCATCCCCAACACCGCCGACGACAGCGTGACCGCGCTCGGGCTGCTCGACACCAACTACATCAACCAAAACAACTACTACGGTTACCGCAATTTCCAGTATCCCAGCGTTTACAAGGCCCACGAGCTCTGGAAGGCGCATCCGGAGTATTTCGTCCACCAAGCCGTCAACTCCGAGACCAACCGCATCACCGGCTCCGAGCGTTTCATCGAGACCGTCACCGCCGCCTACGCGCAAATTGAGGGCCGTTTTCTCAAAAACCGCCTGCACCTCCTCACCGGCGTCCGCTGGGAAAAGACCGAGGACGAGGGTCTCGGCAACCGCCTCGATCCCAATGCCGCCTTTCAACGCAACGCCAACGGCACGTTCGTGGACGGCAATCCCGCCCTTGCCGGCATTCAACTCGTGCGCCGTCCCGAGGCTGGCGCCGCCGGCTCGCTCGAGGAACTCGGCGTCATCCGCAAGGAACGGGCCTACGCCAGCGCCAAAGCCTACGACGACTACTACCCGAGCTTTCACGCCAACTTCGACGCGACCGACAACACGAAGCTACGCTTCGCCTTTTCCCAGACTCTCGGCCGCCCGGATCTCCCGAACATCATCCCCACCGCGACGATCAACGAGAACTCCAACTTCAGCGGCGCCGCCGGCACCTTTCCCGGCACCATCACCGTCACCAACACCGGTCTGAAGCCGTGGGCCGCGAAGAACTACGACCTCTCCGCCGAGCACTATTTCGGCAAGGGCGGCCTCGGTTCCGTAAGCCTCTTCCGCAAAGACATCGCCGACTTCTGGGGCAACCTTCCCGCCGGCACCGTGGTCACCCCCGAGATCGCCGCGACCTACGGCCTTGAGCAGCAATACGTCAACTGGCAGCTCAACTCGCGCGTCAATGTCGGCTCCGTCCGCATCGACGGCGTCGAGCTCAACTACCAGCAGAAGCTCAACTTTGCGTTCCTCCCCGCCTGGGCCTCCCACTTCAGCCTCAATGCCAACGCCACCCAACTCCACCTCCAGGGAGCCCGCGACGCCGACTTCAACAACTTCGTCTCCCGCATGAGAAACGTCGGCCTCACCTACGCCGCCCACGGCATCGTCGCCAAGGTGAACTACAACAACCGCGGTCGCCAAAAGCGTGGCGCCGTGCCCGCGCTCGGCACCGACGCCTACTCCTACTTCAAACAACGCGACTACGTGGACGTGAACGTCGAATACACTTGGAGCAAGCGTCTGCAGTTCTTCGCGGTCGCCCGCAACATCACCAACGTCCCGCAGGATCAGGAGCAATACGGCGCTCAAACCCCGCCCTACGCTCGCTACAGCTTCGGCGAAGAATTCGGCGTCCAGTTCAACTTCGGCGTCAAGGGGACATTCTGATCCGGCTACCAGCGCAGCGCGCAGCGCCGGTAGCTGCGAGCGCCAGCGAGTGGTCAGCCGTCCACCCGCTGGCGCTCGCGGCTACGCCCCACGCCGACTCAACACGATGCACCGCCTCCTCACCGCCCTCCTCCTCGCCGCGTCGCTCGCGCACGCCGCGAGCGCCCCGCCGTTCACACTCGATTCGGCCCTCGCGAGCATCGCAAAATCCTACCCGCAGGCCACGCGCGTCTCCGCCGCATTGCCCGCCGGCGTCATCGCCCGCGAAAACCTCACCTACGCCACGCACGCCACCGGCGCACTCCAACTCGACCTCTATCGCCCTGACTCCGCGAAACTCTGCCCCGCCGTTATCCTCGTTCACGGCGGCGGCTGGGTCGCCGGCGACCGCACGATGGAGCGCTCCCTCGCCAAACACCTCGCCGCCCGCGGCTACGTCGCCGTGCCGGTTTCCTATCGTCTCGGTGAACCCGGCCGTTTTCCTAACAGCATCCTCGATCTCAAAGCCGCAATCCGCTGGCTCCGCGCCCACGCCGCCGAGCACGGCATCGACCCCGCGCACCTCGGCGCCATCGGCGGCTCCGCCGGCGCCACACTCGCCACTTTCGTCGGCGCCACCAACGGCCTCACCGAATTTGATCCGCCCACCTCCGGCCCAGGCACCACCGTCCAAGCCGTCGTGAACATCGACGGCGTGGCCAACTTCCTCGACAACGCCCTCATCGCCCAGTCCGAAGGCCCGCCCAGCCCCTACTACGTTTTCCAACACGGCACCTACCGCACCGCCCGCGCCACCTGGGCCGCCGCCTCTCCCCTCGCCTACGTCGGCCCCGCCAGCGCGCCGACGCTCTTCCTCAAGAGCACGACGCTCCGCCCGATTCTTCCCGGCCGCGACGAAATGTCCGCCCGCCTCAAGCTCCTCGGCCGCGACTCCGCTATCATCCAGTTTCCCGATACGCCCCACGTCTTTTGGCTCTTCCACCCGTGGTTCGAAAAAATCGTCGACGAGTCCGACCGCTTCCTCCGCCGCCACCTGTTTCCCTGAAGTCCGCCCTCCGTGGTAGCCGCGTCATTTACGACGCGGTCCGCCCGCCGTCATCCAGCCCGATCCGGTCCGCAAACCTCGCGTTGCCACCACCCACCGCTGTCCCACGCTGGCCTCCACCCGCGTGAACCTCATTCTCTTCGAGTCCGTCGAAACCACCGCACCGCTGCCCCTCGCCGACCCGCGCGCGCAGCACATCCTGAAAGTCCTCCGCCGCACCGTCGGCGACACCTTCGACTGCGGCCTCGTCAACGGCCCGCGCGGCCAAGCCACCCTCGCCGCCGTCTCCGCCGCCGCGCTCACGCTCACCTTCGCCTGGGCGGCCACGCCACCCGCGCCTGCCCCCATCACGCTCGTCCTCGGCCTCCCTCGCCCGCAAACCGCCCGCGACATTCTCCGCGACGCCACCACCCTCGGCGTCGCCGCGCTCCATTTCGTCACCACCGAAAAAGGCGATCCCAACTACGCGAGCAGTTCCCTCTGGTCCACCGGCGAATGGCGCCGTCACCTCGTCATCGGCGCCGAGCAAGCCTTCGACACCCACCTCCCCACCGTCACCCACGGCCAGCCGCTCCCCGCCATTCTCGCCACCCTCTCCACCGCCCCCGAGTCGCCCCCTGCCACCCGCCTCGTCCTCGACAATTACGAGTCCCCCGCCGCTCTGAGCGTTTGTAACGTATTACGTTACAAACCCGTCGTCGTCGCCCTCGGCCCCGAACGCGGCTGGTCGGCCGCGGAACGCGCGCTCTTCCGCACCCACGCCTTCACCTTCGCTCATCTCGGCCCGCGCGTCCTCCGCGCCGAGACCGCCGCGCTCGCCGCCGTCACGTTGATCCGCGCAAAGCTGGGCCTGTTGTAGCCGCCCACTCTCATCCTGCATTCCGGCTGTCACGCCCCACGCCCTCTATGAGCAACGCGCCCCACACCTCGTCGCCGCCCCCAAGCGTCAGGCTTTCAGCCCTACACGCCGTTCTGTCGCTCGCCCTGTTGCTCACGGCCAGTCTGCTCATCGTCCTCGCCTTGCTCGCGTGGGTGCCCTCGCCGACGGTGCGCATGATTCTCGGGCCGCTTTCCTCGGCCAACAGCGATCTGTCGCTCGCCTCGCTCACGCTCCTCGTCGTCGTTATCCTGTTCATCTTCGCCGTCCCCGGGCTGATCCTCACTTACGGCAAACGCCGCGGCTGGCTCACGTGGCCGATTCTCCTCGGTCTCAGCACACTCGCCGCCGCCGCTTGCACCTATCTCGCGTTGGATGACCCGACCATCCGCCGCCCGCTCAGCGTCGACGAAATCGCCCCTGCCCGCCCCGGCGACGAGCAGTCCTTCGCCCTCGTGATGCGCTACGCCAAGGGCAGCCCTGCCGCCACCGCCTTCGTCGCACCACCCTCCCCTATCCAAGGCGCCGGCCCGCGCGACGCCGAGAAATGGAAAGCCCACCTGCTCGCCAACCGCGCCAAGATCGAAGCCGGCTGGGCCCAGGTCGCACCGTTGCACGCGTGGTGGCTCGAACTCGCCGCCCAAGAACGTATCGGCGATCTCACGCCACCGCGCTGGGACGCCCCGATCATCGCCTTCGCCCCGTTTCGCTCCTACTCCCAACACGCCGCGGCGATCGCGAGTCTCCAAGCCCTCGACGGCCACGGCGATGCCGCCCTCGCTACCCTGCGCCCGCTCTTCGATGTGGCCCGCAAACTTGAGCCCACCTCCCGCACCCTCGTGCGCGCCATGGTTGCCAAAGTCATCCAGCGCCTCGCGCTCGAAACCGCCGCCTTCGTCCTCGACCACGCGCCCGTCTCGCCCGCCGCCCGCGCCGAGTTTGCCGCCCCGCTCGCCGCGGCCCAAGGCGGCCCCGCCGGCGCCCGCCGCCTCCTCCTGATCGAATACGCGCTCTTCGCTCCCATGCTACTCACGATGCCGCTCGCCGACATGAATTTCGAACTCACCGGCACCCCGCGCGCCGCCACGCGCGCCCTCGGTTTTTTCGGGAGCCTCGTCATCAACCGCCGCGCCACCTTCAATCTCCTCGGCGAACGCTACTACGCCCTCGCCTCTCTCGCCGCCGATCGCCACCTCGACCAACTCGAAGCCGCCAGCGCCGAGGTCAACACCCCGTTCGCCGCCCGCCGCGCCATGAAAAACTTCGGCGGTCGCCTCCTCGCCGATGCCGCGATGCCCGCTTTCAGCAAAGTGGTAAAATCCTATTGGGAAATCGAAGATCTCCGCGCCGCCTTGCTCGCGCGCCTGCAGTCCTGAACCCGTCCTTCGGCGCCCGGCTCTCAGCGCGGCAAGAACTCCGCCATCACCTCGCGGCCCACATCGCGGCCGTTCACACTCAGCAGCGCCGAAGGCTCACCGCCCGCGACCACCCGCCGCTCGCCCGTCGCGACATCGGCCTCGATTCGCATCGCTCCGTTTGCGCCCACCGCGTCCACCGCCAGCCCACTGCCCACCCGTGTCACGCGCGCCTCCGCCGCCGCAAAATTTTTCCGCCACGCCGCAAACGCCGCGTCATCGAGCCCCTCCGCCGCCCGCAGCCATACCGCCAGCGTCGCGCGCCCGCGCGGTTCTTTCGCCGAGTGCACCACCGTCAACCGCCGCGCCACTCCGCCGCGCGCGTCCTCGATCAACTGCACCGGCGCCGCCGCTCCCGCCGTCGTCGTCGCGAGCAACACCCGCACGCCGATCACCGCGTCGCCTAATTTCAAATACACCGCCGCACCCGCCGGCACCAATGCCGGTTTGTCCGCCGTGCCCGGCTCGACCCGCGCATCGCCCACCCAAATCTCCGCCTGTGCCGGCAGCGTGAGGTGCGAGAGAAAAGACGAAAGTTCGCCCGCCTTGTAACGCGTGCCCGCCTTCATCGGTTCATCCGACAACACCTGCAACACCTCGGCCCCGCGTTGCACCGTCGTGATGAACGGCGTGAGGTGCAGCGCCTTCGCCTGCCCCGCCGCGTTCGCGACCTTCTTCGCGCCAAACGGATCGCCGCGCCCGTCCATAAACAGCGTTACCTGCGGCACCGCCGGCGAAGCCCCGAGATTCGCCACCAGCGTGCGTTCGTCGCGACTCCTCGACGCCCCCGACGACGCCAGGCTCACGCCTCGCCCGATCCAGTTCACCGCCACATGCTCCGGCCGGTCGCCCCACCGTTGCACCACCGTGCGCGGCACCTGCGCGCGAATCGGCTCCGTCCACTCCGCCGGCGGCGGCCACCTCACCGCTTCGCGCAGCGTCGTCAGATTGTCGCGCGCACCCCCGAGCCACCCCGCGCCCTCCAGTTCCGGACGCGCCCGCAACCACCCCGCCGTCCACGTGTGCGCTTCCGTGTAACCGTGCCCGAACAAGTAATCGTAAGTCCGCGAATTCGCCCCGCCCATGCGGTCGCCCGGCGCCCACCAATTCGCCGCGAGGTCTGTCCACACGAGCCGGATCGCGCGCTCCGCTTTCGCCCGCGCATCGGCGCGCCCTGCGAGCCGCGCGATCATCGCCAACGAGTCGAGATCGATCCCGTAGTAAACCACCGCGCCGTATTCGCCGATGCCGTGCTGCGCCGTGAACGCGATCCATTCGTCGAACCGCCGATACCCGTCCGCCGCCACTTCCGGCCGCCCGAGCGCTTCGCCGATCGCGATCAGCCCCCACGCCTTCATCACAAAAATATTCGTGTATTCGATCCGCACCACATGGCTCCGCAGCCCCGCGATCGCATCCGCCATCATCTCGTCAAGCTGCGCCCGCGCCTTCACCGACAACTGCGCCGTCTGCCGCGCGCGCATAAACCCCATGAGCTGCGCGGCAAACTCCACCGCGTTGAGATCCTGCACACCGTTGTGGCTGCCGCTCCACTTGAAATTTCCCAACGTCTTGCTCGCCGGATCGAGGTCCTGTAATGACCGCGCCCGTGCGAGCGCCGCCTCCACCCGCTCCGGGTGCCAGCCGAGCCCCGTCGCCTCGACGGCAAATCGCAGCACGCCGCGGATCGGCATCGCGCGCCCCGCGTCCGCCACCAGCGCCCACTGCGCCTCCAACTCCCGCGCCCCCGCCACCGGATCGCCCGTCCAACGCGGCGCCGCCACCGCCGTCGCCGCCATGGCCAATGCGAAACCGAGCGCGATTCGAAATCTCATCCGTTCACCCTACGCGAAAACCCATCGCCACCGAAAGCCCTCAAACGCTCCGTCGGAAAAATCCCACCGTCGGCTGCCGCGCGCCTTTGCCCAGTCGCTTCAGCATCGTCCAGCCAACCGGCGCCAACTCGATCTCCCCCGGAAACTCAAACACCACGATCGCCTCCGACTTCGGCGCCAGCACTTCCGCCAGTTTCGCAAACAGCCCCGGCGCGATCTCCGGAATCAGCTCATACGGCGGGTCGATAAACACCAGGTCCGGCACCGCGCCGCCCCCGAGCGGCACACTGCGCGCATCCATCTGCACGACGGCCAGCTCCCGCGTGTCGCGTCCGACGCTCTTGCACACGGCCTCGATGTTCTTCCGCACGCACGCCACCGCCCGCGGATTCTGCTCCACAAACACCCCGCCCGCCGCACCCCGGCTCACTGCCTCAAGGCCATACGCGCCGCTACCGGCAAACAGATCGAGAAACCGCGCCCCGGGCACCACCGCCGCGAGACTCGAAAATACCCCCTGCCGCATCCCGTCCGTCGCCGGCCGCGTCACGTCGCCCTTTGGCACCACAAGCGTGATCCCACGCGCCGCTCCACCGCTTATACGCACGTGACTGCCCCCCCCCCGCCCGCAGCGGTTAGCACCGCCGAAAAATTCGTATTCATAATCGCCACGCCGCGATGACACCTCCGCCCTCCCCCCAACTCAACGGGAAAACCGATCCGCCCCTTTCGTCGTTTTCGGACGCACCGCCGTCAGCCTTCCGGCCGACGCCTTTAATGTGTTGGCACCGGGTGCCCATCGCACGGTCTGAGCCACCGACCCACCACACCGCCGACCGCCCGACTCGCCTCGCTCAGGGGAGCGTCGCGGCGCCCACAAACCACTCTCCCAGTGCCACTTCCTTCCTCTACCGCCCGCCGCCAACGTTACAGTTGGCCCCATTTTCAACTAATGATTTGCGCCACGCAGATTCATTTGTTTGGTTAGGACCCTAACTATCCGCAGACCCGGGCCGCGCCGACTCGTTGCCCTCCCTGCCACGGTCCCTCCGCGTCCTTGTTTCCGCCGCCATGAACTTCCGCCTTCTCCTCCTCCTGCTCGGTCTCGCGACCGGGGTGGCGGCGCGCGCGGATTCGTTCGGCCCGTTCATCGCCCACCGCACCAACCCCGACGGCACCACCACCCGCGGCGTCCGCCCGTTCTGGCTCGAGACCCGCACCGCCTCCGGCGAACTCCGTTCCGGCACCTCGCTCTACCCGCTCTTCACCTACCGCGCCGATACCGACACCTACGCGTGGAGCCTCTTCGAACTTATCAAGCGCGCCGGCCGCCAGCCCGGCGCCCCCGCCCCCCAAAGCACCCTCGAAGCCGGCGAGGCCTTCGACATCTGGCCGTTTTGGTTTTCCCGCGACGCCCGCGACCCCGCCGAAAGCTACCGCGCGCTCTTTCCCATCGCCGGAACCATCAAAAACCGCCTCGGCTACGAACGCCTCTCTTGGACGCTCTTCCCCTTCTACGTCGTGTCCGAGAAACGCGGCGCCACCACCACCTCGACCCCGTGGCCCTTCGTCCGCACCACCCGCGGCGCCGCCACGGGCTTCGCCCTCTGGCCGCTCTTCGGCTGGAAAGACCGCCCCGGCGTCTCACGCGAGGAATTCTATCTCTGGCCCCTCGGCTACAATCACACCCAACAGCCCGCCGCCGACGCCCCCGCCGGCGCCGCGCCGTCCCGCCAAATCGCCGCCCTCCCGTTTTACGCCCGCGCCACCGCTCCCGGCTTTATCAACGAAGACTACCTCTGGCCCTTCTTCGGCTACACTGATCGCACCATCCCGCACCGCTATCACGAGACGCGTTATTTCTGGCCGTTTTTCGTGCAAGGCCGCGGCGACGACCGCTTCGTCAATCGTTGGGGTCCGTTCTACACGCACTCGGTCATCAAGGGCACCGACAAGACCTGGATCGCGTGGCCCTTCTTCCGCCAAGCCCACTGGACCACCGGCGACATCGCGCAGACAAAAACTCAATTCCTCTACGTCCTCTACTGGAACGTCACCCAACGCCGCGCCCACGCCCCCGCGGTCGCCCCCGCCTCCATCACCCACGTGTGGCCGCTCTTTAGCACCTGGGACAACGGCGCCGGCCGCCGCCAAGTCCTCGCCCTCAGCCCCTTCGAAGTCTTTTTCCCCGGCAACACGAAAATCCGCGACGCATGGGCGCCCCTCTTCGCCCTCTACCGCTACGACCAACCCGCCCCCGGCCGCGCCAAACACTCGCTCCTCTGGGACATTTTTTCGTGGGAAACGCGTTCTGCTTCCACTCCGCCCACCGGCTCCTCCGCCCGCTCTGCCACCATCCGTTCGTCCGCCCCCAAGCCATCTTCCGCCCTCGCGACTTCCGCGCCCGCCGAAGAACGCCTCACCCTCGCCCGTGGACTCATCGGCCTCCGCCGCCCCGTCGGCGAGCGCGCGTGGCGCCTCTTCGCATTAGATTTTCCCGCGAAACCGACCACCGTTTCCGCCTCCGCCGCCGCGCCCGTCGCCTCCGAGAGTATTACCACCGCGTCCGTCCGCTGACATGAACCAAATCACCGCCATCCTCGAAGGCATCGGCAGCACCATCCAGTTGCTGTTCCGCGCGGCCTCCTACACGCCGTCGCTCTGGCGCCAACGCGCCCGCTTCATCGAGCAGTGCTACCTCATCGGTTACACCACCCTCCCCATCGTCGCGATCCTCAGCTTCTTCATCGGCAGCGTGCTCGCCCTCCAAGCCGGTTACTCGATGTCGAATTTCGGTGCCAAACAGTTCATCGGCTCCTTGGTCGGCCTCTCCATGGCGCGCGAACTCGGCCCCGTCATGGCCGCCATTCTCCTCGCCGGCCGCGTCGGTTCCGCCATCGCCGCCGAACTCGCCTCGATGAAAGTTTACCAGGAGATCGACGCCCTCGTGACCATGAACATCCCGCCGGCCAAGGTGCTCGTGCTCCCGCGCCTCGCCGCCGTGCTCGTGATGATGCCCGTGCTCGCGATCATCGCCGACCTCGTCGGCTGGTTCGGCGGCGCGATCGTCTCGAAATACACCGCTTCCATCGCGATCGAACCCGAAGCCTACTTCTCCGTCCTCCGCCGCTTCATGGAATTTAAGGACGTGCTCAACGGCCTCATCAAAGCCGAGGTCTTCGGCTTCGCGATCGTCCTCGTCTGCTGCAGCATCGGCCTCAACACCCGCGGCGGCCCCCGCGAGATCGGCGCCGCCGTCACCAAAGCCGTCGTCGTCTCGCTCATCCTCATCCTCGTGCTCGATTACTTCGTCACGAAAGCCCTCATGTGACCATGTCCTGCGCGCCCACCCGCAATCCTTTCACGCATACCGAGAGCGCCGCCGTCGGCGTTTCCATCGAGGGACTGTCGAAGAGTTTCGGCAAATTCCAGGTGCTGAAAAACATCTCCTTCTCCGTCGAGCCCGGCGAGATCTTCGTGCTCATGGGCCCCAGCGGCTCCGGCAAGAGCGTGCTCCTGAAACACATCGTCGGCCTCGAACTACCCACCGCCGGCCGCGTGACCGTCGATGGCAAGGACGCCTCTTCCGAAGCCACGCGCGAACAGGTCCGCATGGCCCTCGTCTTCCAATCCGGCGCCCTCTTCAACTCTCTCAGCGTCTACGACAATCTCGCCCTCTACCCGCGCGAGCATCAGGTCGGCGACGAAGCGTCCATCCGCGAGAAAGTCATGCGCGCGCTGCAAATTCTCTCCCTCGAAGGCACCGCGAACAAAGCGCCCTCCGAACTTTCCGGCGGCATGAAAAAACGCGTCGCCATCGCCCGTGGCCTAGTGATGGAGCCCCAGCTCATGCTCTACGACGAGCCCACCAGCGAACTCGATCCCGTCATGTCCGCCACGATCGCCGAGATCATCGCCACGCTGAAAGACGAGTATCACGTCACCAGCATCGTCGTCTCGCACGACCGCGAGCTCGCCCTCGGCATCGCCGATCGCGTCGGCATTTTGATGGGCGGCGAACTCGTCAGCCTCGGCACGCCCGCCGAACTCCGCGCCCCCAAAGACCCGCGCGTCGCCGAATTTCTCTACCCAAAAATCGACCTTAAGAATCCCCGTTTCAAAAAACTGGAGACCTGAACACCATGAACAACGCCCAGCAAACCGCCCGCGTCGGCCTCTTCTTCCTCCTCGGTCTCGCCCTCACGTGGGTGACCTTCGAGACGCTCAGTGACGGCAAAGTCTTCAAAGACCGCGGCTACACCCTCATCGCCGGCTTCGAGAGCCTCAAGGAACTCAAGCAAGGCGACGAAGTCCGCATGGCCGGCGTGAAAATCGGCTCCGTCGAGGACACGCACCTCTCCGCCTCCGGTCGCCGCGCCGAGGCCGTCCTTCGCATCAACCCGAACGTCGTCATCAAAGCCGACGCCACCGCCTCCATCGTCATGGCCGGCCTCATCGGCACCAACTACATCGGCATCGACCTCGGCACCACCGCCGCGCCCGCCCTCAAAGACGGCGCCGAAATCCAGACCCGCGTCACCCCCGACATCAACGCCATCATGAGCGAGCTCGGCAACCTCGGCAAAAAACTCGAGGGCGCCCTCAACACCATCACCGGCGCCGTCAACGGCGACGGCAAGACCCCCGGCCTCTTCCAGAAGCTCGACAAAGTGGTCACCGACAACTCCGAGAAGATCACCGTCACGATGACGAATCTCCAAGAGGTCACCACCAAGCTCAACAAAGGCGAAGGCACGCTCGGCCGTCTCATCAACGACCCGAAGATGCACAACGAACTCGTCGCCAGCGTCACCGAGATCAAGAACGCCGCCACCGACGCCCGCACCTTCGTCGCCAACGCCCAGGCCATCATCGACCAGGTCAAAGCCGGCAAAGGCGCCCTCGGCACCCTCGTCTTCGATGAGAAAACCGCCACCGACCTCAAGAGCTCCGTCGCCAATCTCCGCGCCGTCTCCGACAAACTCGCCAAAGGCGAAGGCACCCTCGGGAAACTCATCAACGACGACACCATCCTCCGCGATGCGCAGGCGATCATGAAAAAAGCCAACACCGCCATCGACGGCCTAGGCGACTCCGGCCCCATCACCGCCCTCGGCGTCGTCGCCAACTCCCTCTTCTGACCAAAAGGAGCGGCGGTTTTCCGGCCGCCGACCGCCACGAAGGGCGCATGGCAAGCGCCCCTCGTCCGCCCCCGAACTTCGGGCTTCCCCGCCTCTGGCTTTGCGCTAACGTCCGCCGCGTGAGCCAGATTGCCGCCGCTCTTGCCCGGAAAAAAGGCAAGAAAGTCGACCCCGTCCCCAGTCAAGAATCGGTTGTCCCCGCGATCCACTCGTCGGTCCCGCCCATGCCCGCGCGCCCGGCCGACGCCGCCCCGCCCAAAAAATCCGCCCGCCTCTTCATCTTCGCCGGCGCCGGACTGGTCGCCCTGCTCGTCATCGGCTGGCTCGTCTTCAGCCCAGCGCCGCCTCCGCCGACACCCGCGCGCCCCGCCGCCCCGGCGACTGCCGCCAAACCGCCGGCCCCCGCGGCCTCCGCTCCCGTTGCCAAACCCGCGGCCACACCCGTCGCCCTTCCGGCCGAAAAATCAGCCGCCCCCACCGTCGCCCACATGGCGCCCGAGATCGAAGATCAGTTGAGAAAGCTCACCATCACCGCGCGTCGCACGGGCAAAGGCGCCCGCATCGTCGTCGGTGGAAAAGTCTTTGAGCCCGGCGATACCGTCATCCCCGGCGTCCTCCTCGATGCCGTGCACGCCGATCGTGTGGTCTTTCGCAACGCGGAGAACCAGCGTTTCGAACGTCGCTTCTGACCGATAGTCCGGACCCCGCGCCGCCTCACTTCAACGGCATCGGCGGCCTCGTCAGCGAATCCTTGAGGCGGCCATGCACCGTGCTTTTCGCCAGCTCGACCAGCATCCGCTCCGTCGTCGCCACACTCGCCTCGGTATCCTCAGGCCGGATCAGCGGCGCGACTTCCTCGCGCAACTGGTCCCACGCAAGATTGAGAAAGTTGTCGATCAGGGAGCCGTGCCCGTTGTCCGCCGACTCCGCCTGCGCCAGCATTTCCGGAATACTCTTTTCATAGAGGGCCCGCACCTCCGCGATGATCGCGTCGAAGCGCAACTGCGCCTCCGCCAGCGACACCGAGGCGATCGTGGATACCGTCACAGAAAATGCCGCCGTCGGCAGTCGCGGCAACGCCGCCGCCTCCAAGCCCGACTCCAAAAACATCTTCTGCTGCAGCTCCGCGATGCGGTTCGCAAAGCGCACTTCGATCTCGACCTTCTCCGCGCACCCGATCGCGAGCACAAACCCCTGCACCGCCGCCTGTGAAAAGACCTGCCGGTCGCGCGTGTAGGCCGTGCACGCCATGTTGCGCGCACTCCCGAGCGCCTGGAGAAAATCGTGCATGCGCTGCGCGAACCGACTCATGCACCGCTGCCAATCCTCCTTCTGCTCGCGCGCCGCGAGCGCCTGCACGTATTCAGGGCAAGCCGCGCGCAGCAGATCCTCGACCTCGTCGCGCAGCATCCGGCGGATGTGCGGCTCGACGCGGTCCAACTGCGCAATCCCGTCTCGCAACATCTTCGCGGTCTCGCGGACCTCCGCCAACTGCGCCTCATAGGCGTCACGTTTTTCCTTCGCCTGAAACGACAGCAGCGTCGGCCGCGATTTCACGATTTTCTCCACCTCCGCGTCCAGCTCCGCCAATGCCGGCGTGAGCTCCGCCCGGCTCAACCGCAGATGCGCCTCGCGAATCAGCAGATCTTCCAACTTCCGCGAAATCGTCGAGCGCCCCGGCGCTTCGGCCGCAGCGTCCGCGGGCGGCTGCGCTGACGGAAATGGCGACCGCGTCACCCGCGTCGTCGCCTGCACCACCACCGGCCCCGGCGTCCAATCCACATCGTTTCGGTCGCTGGCCGCAGACGCGCCCGCTCCGTCCGGCGAATTGGGGCGAAGTTTATACATGGGAGTCGGCGAGAGGGGCGGCCATCGGCAAGCGCCTTAGCTCAGGCGCATTCTCCGCCCCGAGCAAGCCGACGGTGGCAAGCGACGCGTCGCGCGTGACAAATGGCGCCGTCACTTTCCCGCCCCCACAGACGAAAGCGGATGCCTTCGCTCTTTCAGCGGCAACTCCACGCGCCCGCGCGTCACGCCGGCCGCAAACACCGCATGGATCATCTCGAGCGATTTCATCGCCGCGTATCCGCTGCACACCGGCTCGCGGTTCTCCCGGATGGCCGCCAACCAATCGTCCACCACACGCCGATTCGACGCCGGAAATCCCCGCTCCACCGTCGTCGCACTCGCCGACGGCTCGCCCGTCCGCGGCCGCCACGTGCGCACCTCGCCGGCCAGCGTCACCCCTTCCGACTCCAGCCACAGCACCTGCGGGTAGACCTCGCTCAGCACTCGCACGCTGCCTTTCGTGCCGACGATTTCCATCCCCCAAGGACCACTCGCCCGTGCATTCTTCGCGCGGCTCGTGAAGCGCACATTCACGCCCTTCGCCATCGCGAACATCGCGTCGATCTCATCGCCCACGATCGGCCCGATGTCCTCCGTCGCGGCGCGCGCATCGGCGAGCGTGACCTCACGCCCGCCCTGCAAAATCCGCGCGCTGCACCACTGGGCATCGCCCGCGAAACATCGGACCAAATCGAACGAGTGCGTGCCGAGCACCACGAGATCCTCGCCGCCCGCGCGCTTGTCTTGTTTCCCGTTCACCCGAATTTCCAACAGTTCGCCGATCGCCCCTTCGTCGAGCTGTCGCTTGAGCAACAGAATGCTCGGCGCCACGCGCCCTTGATGGGCCACCGCGATTTTCCGCCCGAGCTTGGCCGCACGCGCGAGCACATCGTCCGCCTCGGCCAGTGTCCGCATAAACGGTTTCTCGCAATAAACGTGCGCCCCTGCCTCCAGTGCCGCCGTCACCATCGCGTGCCGCTGATCGGTCCAGCGTGGCGAAACCGAAACGAGCTGCGGCCGCTCTTTCTCCAACATCTCCCGATAGTCGGCATACACGCGAGGCACCTTCGTGCGCACCTGCGCCTTCGCGCGCCCCGCCGCGTCGGCATCAGCGAGCGCCACCAACTCGACGCCCGGCACACCGTCGAAAATCGCATCGAGGTTGTGTCCGAAATTCCCGCGCCCCGTGTGCCCGATGACGGCCACCTTCAACGGGCGCCCTCCAACTTTTCCGCTTTCCGCCGCACCGGCCGAAAACGAAACCGCCGCGAATCCTGCCGACTGTCGGAGGAATTCGCGGCGATTCATAAAACGTCAGACTCAGACTTTCGGGCCGCCCTGCGCGAGATTGCGCGCGCGGAGGCGCAGACCGTTCAAACGAATAAACCCGGTCGCGTCGCTCTGGTTATACCAGCTCTTAACGCCCTCCATCGACGCGATCTTGTCGTCGTAGAGCGAGTATTTCGACTTACGACCGCAGGTGATGATGTTGCCCTTGTAGAGCTTCAGACGGACGGTGCCGGTCACGAAGCGCTGACTCTCGTCGACCATCGCCTGGAGCATCTCACGCTCGGGCGCGAACCAGAAGCCGTTGTAAACGAGCTCCGCGTATTTCGGGATGAAGCCGTCGCGCAGGTGCAGCACCTCGCGGTCGAGCGTGAGCGACTCCACCTGACGGTGGGCCTGCATGAGGATCGTGCCGCCCGGGGTCTCGTAGACGCCGCGACTCTTCATACCGACGAAACGATTCTCGACGAGGTCCACGCGGCCGATGCCGTGTTTGCCGCCGAGTTTGTTGAGCGCCTTCAGCACGCCGCCAGGGGTGAGCTGCTTGCCGTTCACCGCGACGCAATCGCCCTTCACGAAATCGAGTTCGACGTATTCCGCCTTGTCCGGCGCGTCTTCGGGAGCGACCGAGAGTTTGAACATCGCCTTATTCTCCTTCGTGGTCGGATCAAACCACGGATCCTCGAGGATGCCCGCCTCGTAGGAAATATGCAGGAGGTTGCGGTCCATCGAATACGGTTTCTTGAGCGAAGCCTCGACCGGAATTTTGTGCTCGGCGCAGTAGGCGATCATCTCGGCGCGGCCCGGAAACAGCGCGCGATATTCTTCCATCTTCCACGGCGCGATGATCTGGAGCTGCGGCGCGAGCGCCATGTAGGTGAGCTCGAAACGGCACTGGTCGTTGCCCTTGCCGGTGGCCCCGTGCGCGACGGTGTCGGCCTTTTCCTTCTTCGCGATGTCCACCTGCGCCTTGGCGATCAGCGGGCGGGCGATCGACGTGCCGAGATAATACTGACCTTCGTAAATCGCGTTTGCACGGATCATCGGGTAGATGAAGTCGCTCGCGAATTCCTCGACGAGATCGAGGGTGTAGTGCTTCGACGCGCCCGTCTTCAGCGCTTTCTTGTCGAGGCCCTTCAGCTCCTCCTCTTGGCCGACGTCGGCGGCGAACGTGACGATCTCAGCGTCGTAAGTTTCCTTGAGCCACTTGACGATGACGGACGTGTCGAGGCCGCCAGAGTATGCGAGGACGATTTTCATGGGAGGCGGAGTGTGGGGAAATCGCGCACCGCCGCGCAAAAGAAAAAACGCAGCGGTGTGCCGCGAACTGGCGATCACCGCGTAAGGGCAACAACACGTAGCGCCGCGCAGGCTAACACGTAGAGGCTTTAACGCGGAGTTTACTCCCGTGAGATTGAGCCCATTCTCACTCTGTCAGAGCCTGAGGAGGTCAGGTTTTGAATATCATCCATCATAATATCAGTCCCCGTCCCTCCATGAAAAACTCAGCGCCCCGCCCCCCGCCGCCCCGACAACAGGGCTTCACCCTCGTCGAGATCATGATTGTCGTCGTGATCATAGGCTTGCTCGCCGCCATGGCGATTCCCGCGTTTACCCGTGTGCGCGAGAGCGCCCAAAACGCCCGTTTCGTCTCCGATCTCCGCACCTTCGCGCAAGCGTTTGAAACGTATTCGCTCCGCAACGGCACTTGGCCCAACAACGCCGGCACCGGCGTGGTGCCCGCAGGGATGTCGGGCGAGCTCAGCGACGCTTCGTGGACCACCGCTAAAAATTCCGTGGGCGGCCGCTGGAATTGGGATCTCAACCTCAACGGCAACGCCGCCGGCATTTCGACCACCAACGTCACCGCGTCCGATGCTCAAATGACCGCCATCGACGCCAAACTCGACGACGGCGATCTGACAACCGGCCGGTTTCAAAAATACTCGGGGCGCTTTACGCTTATCCTCGAGCCGTGACCCACGGGCCCCGCGGCGTCAGCGCGCCGCGGCGGCCAACGTCGCCAAAATCGCCTTCTGCGTGTGGAGGCGATTTTCGGCTTCGTCGAAAATGATCGAGCGCGGATTGTCCAAGACCTCCTGCGTCACTTCTTCGCCCGCGTGCGCCGGCAAACAGTGCATGAAGAGCGCGTCCTTCTTGGCCGCGGCAAAAAGTTTTCCCGTCACCACGTAGGGCGACATCACGCGAAGGCGTTCTTTCGCCTCCTCTTCCTTGCCCATGCTCACCCAGACATCGGTGTAAACAACGTCGGCATCGCGCACGGCCTCGTATGGATCGGTTGTAAAATGATAACTGCCGCCGCCCGGAAATTTCTCCTTCGCGAGCTGCGCCTGAAACTCCGCCGAAGGCGCGAACTCCTTCGGGCCGCCCAGCGAGATTTTCATCCCAAAGAGATTTGCGCCGAGAATCCACGAGTTGGCCATGTTGCACGCCGTGTCTCCGAGAAACGCGATCTTTCGCCCGCGCAACGAGTCCGCGAGCTTCGCGCCCGTCGTGCCTTTCGCCCAACGTTCCGTCATCGTAAACGCATCGGTGAAAATCTGACACGGGTGCAGAAAATCCGTGAGCGCGTTGATCACCGGCACCGTGCCCGCCGCGGCGAGCCGTTCCACTTCGCTGTGGTCAAACGTCCGCACGATCAGCCCGTGCACGAACCGCGAAAGAACCTTCGCCGTGTCCTCGACGGTCTCACCGCGCCCCAGTTGGATGTCGTTCTTGTTCAGAAAAAGCGGATTGCCGCCCAACTCGTGGATGCCGACTTCAAATGAAACCCGCGTGCGCGTGGAGGACTTCGAAAAAATCATCGCCCACGTTTGCCCGGCCAGCGGCTTCGGCGCTCCGCGCTTGCCCCGGGTGCGTTTCAACTCGCGTGCCAGGGCAAACAACTTGGGCAATTCGGACCGCGCAAAGTCGGTCTCTTTGAGGAAGTGCTTCATGGAAAGCGAAGGGATGTAAGCCGCCACCAGGCCGCCCACGAGGGAAAAATGACGCTCCCGCTCAGGCTTTCGCCGTGAGCACCGCGCGGAAGATCTCGATGGATTTCGCCAGCTCATCCGGCGTTACGTTGAGCGGCGGCAGGAGCCGCACGACGTTGCCGCCGGCGCTCGGCGCGAGCAATCCGCGCTCACGCAGCGCGGCGAGATACGGCGCCGGGTCGCTCGCCATTTGTATCCCCACGAGGAAGCCTTGGCCGCGCACTCCGAGCACTTGCTTCGGAAAATCCGCGGCGAGTTTTCTCAACTCGGCCGTCCAAGCTGCGCTGTTGATGCGCACTTTTTCCAGGAGGCCGTCCCGCTCGATCACATCGAGCACCGCCAGCGCCGCCGCACACGCGAGCGGCGTGCCGCCGAAAGTCGTGCCGTGGTTGCCGGGATGAAAGAGCTCGGCGCAGCGCTCACGCACCCACACCGAGCCGATCGGAAAACCGCCACCGAGGCCCTTCGCCATGCCGATGGCGTCGGGCGTGATGCCCGCATACTCGTAGGAAAAAAACCGCCCGGTGCGCCCGATGCCGCACTGCACTTCGTCGAGCAGCAGCAGCAGATTGTGTTGGTCGCACAAGCGCCGCAGCCCGAGCAGAAACTCCGGCGTGCAGGGATTGATTCCACTCTCGCCTTGGATCGTCTCGACGAAAATCGCCGCCGTCTGTTCGTCCACGAGATCAACGAAGCTCTGAAGATTGTTGAGTTCGCCAAACGCGAATCCGGGCACCAGCGGGCGAAAACCCTTTTGGATTTTTTCCTGCGGCGTCGCGCTCATGCCGCCAAATGTGCGGCCGTGAAACGCGTTCTTCGCGCAGATGATCTTGTAGCACTTGCCCTCTTCGCCGCCCGCCTTCTCCACGCCGTGGAGCCGCGCGAGTTTGATCAACGCTTCGTTGGCCTCGGCGCCGCTGTTGCAGAAAAATACCCGCCCCGGACCGGCGTAGCCGACGATCCGCCGGGCCAGCTCACCTTGGTTGGGATTGCGAAAGAGGTTACTGACGTGGATCAGCTCGCCGGCTTGGCGCTGCACGCTCGCAACCCAGTGCGGGTGACAGTGTCCGAGCGCGCTAACCGCGATGCCCGACGTGAAATCAAGGTAGCAGTTGCCGGCGTCGTCCCAAACTTGCGTGCCGCGGCCGCGCACGAGCGTCAAAGGCGCGCGTGCGTAATTTTTCATTACATGCGCGTCGTAAAGCTCGGCGGTGCTGGTGCGGACGATGGAAGGAGCAGTCATGGATTTTCGATTTTGGACTTTCGATTTTTGATTTCGGACCGGAATTCCGGCGAATCGAAAATCGCGAACCGAAAATCAGAAATACAACAATCAGCCGTGCACAATTTCAGTGCCGATGCCGCTGTCTGTGAAAATTTCGAGCAGTAGCGAGTGCGGCAGACGACCGTCGATGAAGTGCACGCGCTGCACGCCTTCCTCCAGCGCACGCACCGCGCTCTGCACTTTCGGGCGCATGCCCTTGTCGATCACGCCCCGTTTTTTGAGTTCGTCGACCTGCGAGATTTTCAGAGTGGAGATGAGCGAGTTCGCGTCCGCCGGATTTGAGAGCAGGCCGGGCACGTCGCTCATGTAGACGAGGCGGCGAGCACGCAGCGCACTCGCCACGCGACCGGCGGCCAAGTCGGCATTTACATTGTAAGGCTTGCCGTCGTGGCCTTCCGCGACGGGCGAAATGATCGGGATAAACCCGTCGCCGATCTCTTTCTTGATCAGCTTCACCTTCACCTCGGTCACATCGCCGACGTAGCCGAGATCCACCGTGTTGCCGTCGTCGTCGATGGTGAGTTTCTCACACACGAGCACAGTGTCGCCGGGCAGCCCCTTCGGCTTTCCCTTCGCGGTCGCCACGGCCTCGCACACATCTTTGTTCACGATTTCGTCGAGCGTCTTTTTCACGACCGCGATCGTGGCCGCATCGGTGACGCGCAGGCCGTTGACGAAGTTCGCCTTCAGGCCCGACTCCGCCATCGCCTTCGTGATGGCTTTGCCGCCGCCGTGCACGACGACGACGTTGATGCCGCAGGCGGCGAGAAACGCGATGTCGTAGGCCACGCGCGTGCGGGCCACCGGATCGGGATCGTCCATGAAGCTCCCGCCGTATTTCACGACGAAGGTGGAGCCCCGGAAATCTTGGATATAGGGGAGTGCTTCGAGCAGCACCTTTGCCTTGGCAGTAACTTCAGCGACATTCATCGGCGTTCAAAGCGCGCGGCCGCCGGCCGCGTCGTGGTGGAAAAAACAAAGGTGGGCGCTCACTATTTTTTGGAAGTGAAAAAGGGAATAAGGCACACGCGCCGGGCATTTCCACAAAAATTTTCGCCGCCGCCCGTTTCCATCGCTCCGCGCGCATCGTGGAAATTCTTCTTCACTCCGCGGCGCGACGTGCCCACTTCTCACGCGTGCCCAGCACAAATCTCACGTTTCCGCATCGCGAAGCCCACCGCGCGTGGCTCGCCTCCCAAGCCGCACTGCCCGCGGGTTTCCGCGTCGGGACGACGCGTTTCGATTTCATTCCGCGCGAGGCACCGAAGCCCGCGAAGATGACGCTCACGCTGATCGCCCTCGACCGGCCGACGCCGGACTTCGCGGCGATGTTCACCAAAAATGCGTTTCCCGGCGCCCCGATTATCGTGGGCCGCAAGCGCCTCAACGAGCCCGCGCTCGGCGCCGTGATCGTGAACAACAAAATCTCCAACGTCTGCGCCCCCGGCGGCGTCGAGACCTCGGAACGCGTTTGCGCGGAGACCGCTCGCCTCCTCGGTCTCACGCCGACGCAGGTGTTGCCGAGTTCGACCGGCGTGATCGGCTGGGAACTGCCCGCCGACGCCATTCTCGGCGCCTTGCCCCAGGCCGTCGCCGCGTTGGCCGGCGGCACGATCCTGCCCGCGGCCGAAGGCATCGTCACGACCGACTTGTATCCAAAAATCCGTCGCGCCGATCTCCCCGGCGGAGGCAGCATCGTCGGCATCGCCAAAGGCGCCGGCATGATCGAGCCCAACCTCGCGACGATGCTCGTCTATATTCTCACCGATCTCGCGGTCCCGCGCGGCGAGCTCCGCACCCTCCTCGCGAAAGCCATCGATGCGAGCTTCAACGCCATCAGCATCGACAGTGACACCAGCACATCCGACACAGTCGCGCTGATCTCTTCCGGCCGCGTGCCGTGCGATGATCTGGGTGCGTTTGAGCGAGCGCTGCACACGGTGTGTCGCGATCTCGCGGAGGACGTCGTGCGCAACGGCGAAGGCGTGCGCCACGTGATCCGCGTGAGCATCACCAGTGCGGCGAGCCCCGTGCTCGCGCGCGCGCTCGGCAAAGCGATCGTCAACGCCCCGCTCTTCAAATGCGCCGTCGCGGGCAACGATCCCAACGTCGGCCGCCTCGTGCAGGCCATCGGCAAACACATCGGTGCCTTCGCACCGAAGACGGACATGTCGAAACTGCGCGCCTCGATGGGCGGCGTGGAGATTTTCGCCAACGGCGTGTTCCAACTGAACCCCGAAAAAGAGGCGGCCCTCGTGGCTCATTTGCGCGGCGCCGAGCTCTACGCGAGCACGGCCCCCAAAGACGGCGTGTTCTCCGCGCCCATCGATTTCCCGCCGCACGAGCGCTGCGTGGAACTGGCCATCGATGTGGGCAACGGCCCGGCCTCGGCCATGGTGCTCGGCGGCGATCTCACCCACGAATACGTGAGTGAGAACGCCGACTACCGGAGCTGAGCGCGCCCACTTTAGGTGCGTAGCGCGTGAGCGTTTCGCGTGTGTATTCCCGTAACCTGAGCGCTTCGCCCCGCGAAAACCTCACGGTTTCCGCTACGCCGAGCCGCCAACCAAACCCGCCGTCTCCTCGAAACCCGACCACAAATTCATGATTTGCACCGCCTGGCCGCTCGCGCCCTTGACGAGATTGTCCTCAGCCGAGGTGATCACAAAGTTGCCCGTGCGCGGATCGTGCACGGCCGAGATGTCCACCCGGTTCGTGCCGACGGTGTAGGCCGTGTCCGGTGTTTCGCCGCTCGGCAGGATCTGCACGAACGGCGCGTTGGCATAGGCCGCCCGCCACGCCGCATAGACGTGCTCGATGGTCGCTCCCGGTGCCGCGGGCACCGTGATCGTCGTGGCGATGCCGCGACGCATCGGCGCGAGGTGTGGGTTGAACTGAATGATCGTTTTTGCCCCGGTGTGCAGCGCGAGTTGCTCCTCCACCTCGGCGAGGTGACGGTGTTTCACGAGCCCGTAGGCCTTCGCGCTCTCGGCCCGTTCGCAGTAGAGGTAGGCTTCTTCGGCCTTTTTCCCCGCACCGCTGACGCCACTGAAAGAATTCACGACAATGTGTTCGCGCGTGACCGCCGCCGCTTTGAGCAACGGCACGAGCGGCACGAGAATACTCGTCGGATAGCACCCCGGCGCGGCGATCAACTTCGCTTCGGACTTCCACGAGACTCCGCTGAGCTCCGGCAGCACATACCGCGCGAACGGCAACAGCGCAGGCGCGTGGTGTTCGCCGTAGTATTTTTGGTAGGTCGCGAGATCCGCGATCCGGAAGTCGGCGCTGAGGTCGATCACGCGTTTGCCGGCCGCGACGAGCGCCTGCGCGTAGGTCGCCGCCGCACCGTGCGGGAGGGCGAGAAAAAAAAGCGCGACATCGCTCGCCGCCAACGCCGCCGGATCGGAATCGACGAATTTCAGGCCGCGGTCGACCCCGCGCACCGCCGGAATCACCGCCGAGAGCGGTTTGCCCGCGTGCGTGCGCGACGTGACCGCCGCGAGCGTCACGCGCGGATGCGCGAGCAGGAGTTTGACCAAGACTTCTCCGGAGTAACCGGACGCACCGACAATGCCGACTTTCATAGTAGTAAAAGGAGGTGAACTGCATCCGCGGCGCCGGCCGCGTCAAATCACAAACCCGTTGAAAAAAACAGCCCGCACGTTTCCGCGCGGGCTGCTGTGCAAAAGCGGCGGCGACGCTCGCGCCACCCAGGGACTATTTAGAACGCGTAGCTGTAGCTGACCGTCACCACGCCACGGCCAACCGCGAGCGAGTTCGGGGTCTTGGGCGCGGTGCCCTGCTTGGTGTGGGCGCTCGTGCCTTCGGTGTAGGCGAAAGCCACAGTGAGCTTCGATTCCTTCGTGAGCTGGAACGGCGCGGCGACGCCGAGCTGCCAGTAGTTGCCCCACGCCTTCACCTCGGGCGTGGTATTGTTCGCCACATCACGCTGGATGTAGGTGCCCACTTGGCCCGTGAAACCCAACTCGGTGCCGAGGTCCTTCAGCGGCAGCGCGTAGGCCGCCGTGAGTTCGTAGGTCGGGCCGTCGAGGTTCACGTCGTAGTAGAACTTCGGCGTCAATTTCACTCCGGCTACGGTGTAATTCAGCGCGATGCTCGGCTCGATCGTCGAGCGATAATAACCGGCGTTCGTCGGTGCTTTCGGGTAGGTGTAGACCGTGAAGCCGGGCACGAAGCTGAGCTCTTTGTTCACGTTAAACGTGTAGGAGCCATAGAGGTCGAACTCGGGATCGGAGCTGTTGGCCACCTTGTCCTTGAAGGGCAAGTTGGACCAGACACCCGCGGTGAAATCGCCCGCGGCGACTTCCACCGAAGGTTGCCACGACGGACCGCCGAGACGTTGTCCGCGGAACATATACTGCGACACCGCAGTAAACGTTCCGGTCACCGAATATGCCGGTGCTGACGATGCCGCGGCCGGAGCCTGCGCACGTGTATTGATCGTCCCGACAGCAGCGACGCTGAGGAGAGCAAGGAGGAGTTTCTGGTTCATTGGTAGGTAGGTTTGTTTTCTAGTTCAGTGACCGCCCGTGAAGGCAATCACCGCCATAGAGCGGACGACGACACGTTTGTTCCCAACGCTCACGGGACATATCCGTTCAGAAGGTAAATATTTGTCTTGTAGAAGTGTTACGCTTCGTTCCGCACGCTCTCCATGAGCCGGAAAAGGGTTCTATGTCATAGGAATGAGTCTGCCGCATAGCTTGGCAAGGGAGCTGCTATTACCTGGGTATCCGGCCGATTCCTAGGCTGGACACCAGCTAACCTCACAAAACTGCCAATGAATACTCGTCTCACACTCGCGGCGGCTCTCACGCTCGCCTCCTCCCTGACGGCTCTCGCCGATGTTAAAGTCAACGATTCGCTTTCCGTCGGCGGCTACGCCGTTGGATCGTATCGCACGACTGACACCGACCCGGGCACTGCGGTCGATAAATTCGACCTCGACGCCGCGAAAGCGCTCTTCACCGGCTCGTTCAAGCCCGTTACCGGCGTGGTCAGTCTCTACTACCAGCCCGGCGCTCCGAGCGATATCACGCTCCTCGATGCCTTCGCGACCGTCGATGTCGGCGGCGGCACCAGCATCACCGCGGGCAAATTCCTCAGCTATCTCGGCTACGAGGCGTTCGATATTCCGAACATGACGCAGGTCTCCTACGCCAACGGCGATCTCCTCGCCCCGATCCCCGGCTATCACTCCGGCGTGAAGATCGACGGCGGCGACAAAGACATCGGCTGGGGTCTCGCGCTCCTCGACTCTGTCTACTCCGGCCCGAACTACCTCAAGGGCGACGGCGAGCTGAAGCACAACGCCGGCTTCGAAGGCTATCTCACCTACAAAGCCATTCCTGAAGTCACCCTCTGGGCCGGTTTCGGCTACGAGACCAAGGGCAACGTCATCCACAAGAACGAAGAAATCCTCACCCTCGACTTCTGGGCGAGCTACAACCTCACCAAGGAAGCCACCCTCGCCGCTGAGTTCTGCACCAAGGACGGCGGTCCCGGCGACAAAGGCTACAACTGGCTCGTCCTCTTGAACTACACCTTCGACAAGAACTGGTCCTCCGCCTTCCGCGTCAGCGGCGAGAAGCTCAGCAGCGGCGGCCCCAGCTTCACCAAGCTCACCGTCGCCCCGACCTACAAGATCAACGACAACTTCTCGGTCCGCGCCGAACTGTCCTACTACGACTACAGCAAGCATACCGCCGACAGCGCGACGTTCTTCGCCGTTCAGTCGATCTTTAAGTTCTAATTCCTTCGCGGCCCACCGCCGCATCTGAATGTTTGATACGGTGGTCGCGCGATCCCGCGACCACCTTTTTTACGCCCGCGTTTCCCGCGGCGTCGTTCCCCCACCCCATTCTCGACAGAATTTCCACCGCTTTAGCGGCGGCCGAGCTACCGCTTTGCCCCGCAACTCGCCTAGCCCACCTCCAGTCCCATCATGATTACGAAACTCACTAAACTGCTCGGCGTCGGCGCACTCGCGCTCGGCGCTTCCTTCGCCACCGCTCACGCGGCCGAAACCGTCAAAGTCGGCGTCCTCCACTCCCTCACCGGCACCATGGCGATCAGCGAGACCTCGCTGCGCGACATCCTCCTTTTCACCTTCGACGAGATCAACGCCAAGGGCGGCGTCCTCGGCAAAAAGATCGAGCCCGTCGTCGTCGACGGCGCCTCCAACTGGCCCCTCTTCGCCGAAAAAGCCAAGCAGCTCCTCGAGCAGGACAAAGTCGCCGTGACCTTCGGCTGCTGGACCTCCGTCTCGCGCAAATCCGTTCTCCCGGTCTACGAAAAGAACAACGGCCTCCTCTTCTACCCCGTCCAATACGAGGGCGAAGAAGAGTCTAAGAATGTCGCCTACACCGCCGAGGCCGTTAACCAACAAGCCACGCCTGCGGTCGACTACTACCTCGCCGACGGTAAGAAGAAGTTCTACCTGCTCGGTTCCGACTACGTTTACCCGCAGACCACGAACCTCGTGCTCCTCGAGTATCTCCTCAGCAAGGGCGTCCCCCTCGCCAACATCGGCGGCGGCTTCAAGAAGGACGAGTCCGGCAAAATCATCTCCGCCGGCAAATACACACCCTTCGGCCACACCGACTACCAGCAGATCATCGCCGAAATCAAACAGTTCGCCGCCTCCGGTGACGCCTGCGTGATCTCCACCCTCAACGGCGATACCAACGTTCCCTTCTTCAAAGAATACGCCGCCGCCGGTCTCACCGCTGAAAAGTGCCCCGTCGTCTCCTTCTCGATCTCCGAGGACGAATTCCGCGGTCTCCCCGCCAAGCAGCTCGTCGGTCAGCTCGGTTGCTGGACTTACTTCCAATCCATCAACACGCCCGCCAACAAGAAATTCGTCGCCGACTTCCAAGCTTGGCTGAAGACCACCAAGACCCCCGGCATCGTCAAAGAAGGCCGTGTCACCTGCTCGCCCATGGTCCTCTCCTACGTCGGCGTTTACCTCTGGAAAGCCGCCGTCGAGAAGGCCGGCTCCTTCGATGTGGACAAGGTTCGCGCCGCCTACCAAAGCGGCCTCTCCTTCAACGGCCCCGGTGGCAAAGTCACCACGCAAAAGAACATGCACGTCACCAAGAACGTGTTCATCGGCGAGACCAAGGCCGACGGTCAGTTCAAAATCGTGAAGTCCTTCGACAACGTCTACGGCGAGCCTTGGCTCAAGGGTAAGTTCAAAGCCAAATAAGCCGCGCCCGCCTCGCGCTCCACGCGACGCAGCCCACTGACACAGAAACTTCCGGGGCGGGTGCTCAAACAGCGCCCGCCCCTTTTTCTTGGCACGCCACTAGCATTCATGCCGCGCCCCTTAACGATGAATTTTTTCCATAGCGCCCTCCGCCTTTTCGCGCTCGCCGCCCTCTCCCTTGGCCTGTCGTCGTTCGCCGCCGACACCGCTCGTCAGACCATCGCCAAGGCCGCCCTCGCCGAGGCCCCCGCGCAGCGTATCGAGATTATCACGTCGCTCATCGGCTCGGGAGACGAAGCGATCCAGGGCCTCCTCGCCGCGTGGAAGGAAGACGCCCTCTTTATTTACGCTGCCCCCGACGCCACGAAGATCCCCGTCCAACTCACCGGCGAAAAAGACGCCCAGACTTCCGCCCAAGACACCACCCGCGTCGACACCGGCAAACTCCTCCTCACGCCCGCGGGCCAGCCGCTCCGCCTCGTTGCCAGCGAACTCACCGCCGTCGAACACAACAGCTCGCTGCGCCGCGCGATGAAAGCCGTGCTCGACCTTCTCGATCTCTCCACACCCAACCTCAAGAAACGCATCGCCGCGATTCAAACGCTCGGCTCCGCGCAAGACGTCGAGAAACTCCCCGCGCTTCTCGCGCGCCAAAAACTCGAGACCGACCCGAAAGCCCAACGCGCCCTCCGCGAAGCCGTTGCCCTCATCAATCTCAAGGACGCCAGCGACGACGTGCGCCTCGGCTCCTTCAAGGAGCTTCAGGATCTCCACACCATCGCCAGCGCCGATCCACTCAAGTTCGCACTCAAGGAAGCCGAGGCCGCCGGCAAACCCGCCCTCGTCGCCGCCGCCAACGCCGCACTCAACGCCGTCAACGGCCACCTCTCCATCGTCAATTTCTTCGGCACGATCTTCCGCGGACTCAGCCTCGGCAGCATCCTCCTCGTCGTCGCCCTCGGCCTCGCGATCACCTTCGGCCTCATGGGCGTCATCAACATGGCGCACGGCGAGATGATCGCCGTCGGCGCCTACACGACCTACGTCGTCCAAAACATCTTCGGCACCGGTCTCGCGCTCTCGCCCTTCGGTTTCTCGATCAGCTTTCCCGGCATGAATACCACGGGCTGGCTCTACGAAAGCTATTTTCTCTTCGCGCTTCCGCTCAGCTTCCTCTCCGCCGCCCTCGTCGGCATCGCGATGGAGCGCACCGTGATTCAATGGCTCTACCGCCGCCCGCTCGAAAGTCTCCTCGCGACCTGGGGCGTATCCCTTTTCCTCCAACAATTTTTCCGCCGCGTTTTCGGCTCCAACAACGTCCAAGTCAGCAGCCCCAGCTACCTCTCCGACAACTGGACGTTCAACGACATCATCTTCGGCTGGAATCGCGTCTTCGTGATCGGTTTCGCCGCCGTCATCGTGCTCGGCGTCTGGCTCGTCCTCACGCGCACTTCCCTCGGTCTCCTCATCCGCGCCGTGATGCAAAACCGCAACATGGCCTCGTGCATGGGCGTCCGCACCGAGCGCGTGAACATGCTCACCTTTGGTCTCGGCAGCGGCCTCGCCGGTCTCGCTGGCGCGTTTCTCAGCCAGATCGGTAACGTCGGTCCCTCGCTCGGCCAGAGCTACATCGTCGATTGTTTTATGACCGTCGTCGTCGGCGGCGTCGGTAATCTCCCCGGCACCGTCGTCAGCGCCTTCGGCATCGGCCTCGCCGATCAGTCGCTGCAACAAATCCTCCTCAATCCCGTGCTCGGAAAAATCACAGTGCTCATCGCCATCATCCTGTTCCTCCAATGGCGTCCCGCCGGCATTTTCGTCACGAAGAGCCGCAGCCTCGAAGGTTAACCCGCGCTCCCTCCGACACCACCTGCCCGCATGAGCGCCCCCTCCGTCCGCCGCCTCGAATTCATCGCCGTCGCCGTCATCGCGGTCCTGCTGATCGTCGTCTTTCCGCTGCTGAACTCCGCCGGCGTCATCAGCAATTTCACGCTCAACCTCTGGGGCAAATATCTCTGCTACGCCCTGCTCGCCATCTCGGTCGATCTGCTCTGGGGCTACACCGGTCTCCTCAGTCTCGGCCAAGCCCTCTTCTTCAGCCTCGGCGGCTACATGCTCGGCATGCACCTCATGCGCATGATCGGCGAACTCGGCCAATACAAGAAACCCATTCCCGACTTCCTCGTGTTCCTCGGCTGGACGGAACTGCCCTCGTTCTGGATTCCGTTTTCCAGTTTCACCTTTTCCGCCGCGATGGTGTTTTTCCTCCCTGGCTTCGTCGCGCTCATCTTCGGCTTCCTCGCCTTTCGCTCCCGCATCAAAGGCGTCTATTTCTCCATCCTCACGCAGGCCCTCACCTACGGCGGCTCACTCATGTTTTTCCGCAACGACATGCTGATGGGCGGAAACAACGGCTTCACCGACTACAAATTTCTCCTCGGCCAAGATGTCCGCTCCGCCGCCACGCAACGCGGTCTCTTCATCGCCACCGCCATCACGCTCGTCCTCGTTTACGTCGGCTGCCGCTGGCTCAGCCGCACCAAACTAGGCCTCGTCCAGCGCGCCATCCGCGACGGCGAGAACCGTGTCTTGTTTAGTGGATACGCCGCCGCCGGCTTCAAACTCTTCATCTTCGTCCTCGCCGCGCTCATCGCCAGCGTCGGCGGTGCGCTCTACGTTCCGCAGGTCGGCATCATCAATCCCTCCGAGATGACCCCCGACAAATCCCTCGAAGCCGTCGTCTGGGTCGCCGTCGGCGGCCGTGGCACCCTCGTCGGACCCATCATCGGCGCCATCGTCGTCAACGCCCTGAAAAGCTGGGCCACCCGCGCCTACCCCGATCTCTGGCTGTTCTTCCTCGGCGGCATGTTCATCATCGTCGTCCTCCTGCTCCCCGGCGGCATCGTCAGCCTCCCCGGTCGCATTTCCGCTTGGTGGAAACGTCGCACCGAGTCCGCCGCCGCCGAAACTCCCGCCCCCGCCGCGTCATGAATCCCGGAAAGGAAAAGACCAATTTCATCCTCACCGTCGAGGGCGTGAACAAGACCTTCGATGGCTTCAAAGCTATCACGGATCTCAATTTCTACCTCGACCGCGGCGAGCTCCGCACCGTGATCGGCCCCAACGGCGCGGGCAAATCCACGTTCTTCGATCTCATCACCGGTCGCACCAAACCCGACACCGGCAAAATCGAATTCGGCTGGGATACCGACCTCACCGAGCTCAACGAATACGAGATCAACCGCCTCGGCATCGGTCGCAAGTTCCAGACGCCCTCCGTCTACGGCGACCACACCGTCTGGGAAAATCTCCTCCTCTCGCTCAAGGGTCCGCGCGGCGTCTTCGCCACGCTGTTCCACCGCACGACCTCAGAACACCGCGACCGCATCGACGAGCTCCTCAAACTCATCCGCCTCGATGCCAAACGCGACTGGCTCGCCGGCAAACTCGCCCACGGCGAAAAGCAATGGCTCGAGATCGGCATGTTGCTCGCCCAAGACCCGCAAGTTCTCCTCGTCGACGAACCCGCCGCCGGCATGACCGACGACGAGACGCACCGCACCGGCGAACTCCTCCTTTCCCTCGCCGGCAAACACAGCATCGTCGTCGTCGAACACGACATGGCCTTCGTGAAACAAATTGCGCGCGACGGCAAAGTCACCGTCCTCCACCAGGGCCACGTCCTCTGCGAAGGAAAATTCGACGAGGTCCAGTCCGACACCAAAGTCCGCGAAGTCTACCTCGGCCGCGGCAAACACGGCACCCGATGAACCTGTCCATCCTTCTCCGGCTTTCTCTGTGCCTCCGTGCCTCTGTGGTTCACTCCGAATGAGCGCCCTCCTCCAACTCACTTCCGTCGAGACCGACATCGGCGGCTCCCGCATTCTCCGCGGCGTCAATCTCGAGGTAAACGCCGGCGAAGTCGTCGCCCTCATGGGCCGCAACGGCGTCGGCAAAACCACCACGCTCCGCACGATCACCGGCCTCCTCCCCGTGCGTAGCGGCTCCGTCACCTTCGACGGCAAAGACATCGCGAAACTCGCCCCCGACGTCCGCGCCCGCGCCGGCATCGCCTACGTTCCGCAGGGCCGCGACATCTTCCCTCACCTCACCGTAGAGGAAAACCTTCACGTCGGCCTCGTCGTTCACAACCGCGGCCGCGCCTCCGACAAAGAAGGCCTCGAACGCGTCTACAGCCTCTTCCCGGTCCTGAAGGAAATGCTCGCCCGCAAGGGCGGCGTCCTCTCCGGCGGCCAGCAGCAGCAACTCGCCATTGGCCGCGCGCTCCTCACGAAGCCCAAGCTCCTCATCCTCGACGAGCCCACCGAAGGCATTCAGCCGTCGATCATCGACCAGATCGGCGACACGCTGAAAAAACTCAAAGCCCCCGCCGCGCCCGTCGACGTGTTTCAACGCGCCGCCAACGACGTCCAAGAGATCAAACAAGCCGTCCGCCTCATCAAACAGGAGCACGCCCTCGCGATTCTCCTCGTCGAGCAATACGTCGATTTCTGCCGCGAGGTGGCCGACCGCTACTACGCCATGGACCGCGGCGCCGTCGTCGTCTCCGGCACGATCGCCAGCCTCACCGACGAGGTCGTTAAAAAACATCTCCAAGTCTGAACGGTTTTATCCGTGTCCATCCGTGCAATCCGTGGTTAAAACGTGTTTTCCATTAGCGCCGATTAGCGAAGATTAGCGGTTTCCCTTCCGTCATGCATTTAACTCCCCGCGAACGCGAAAAACTCCTCATCGTTACCGCCGCCGACCTCGCCCGCCGTCGCCAGGCCCGCGGCCTGAAGCTCAACTACCCCGAGGCCATCGCGATCATCACCTACGAGATCATTGAAGGTGCCCGCGACGGCAAACGCGTCGCCGAACTCATGAGCTACGGCACCACCATCCTGAAACTCTCCGACGTGATGGAAGGCGTCGCCGACATGATTCACGAGGTGCAGGTCGAAGCCACCTTCCCCGACGGCACCAAACTCGTCACCGTCCACAACCCCATCCGCTGACCATGATCCCCGGCGAAATCATCGTGGCCGAAGACGCCCCGCTCCCCGCGAACCTCGACCTCGCGACCTTCACTCTCGAGGTCGCCAACACCGGTGACCGTCCGATCCAAGTCGGCTCGCACTACCATTTCTTCGAGACCAACGAGGCCCTGCGCTTCGACCGCGCCGCCGCCCGCGGCTTCCGCCTTAACATCCCCGCCGGCACCGCGGTCCGCTTCGAAGCCGGCGACACCAAGGAAGTCGAACTCGTCGCCCTCGCCGGCCTCCGCGAAGTCTACGGCCTAAACGCGAAAATCAACGGCAAGCTCGACGCCAAAATAAAATCGAAAACGCTAGTAAAGAAATCCGTCAAAAGCCGCCGTCACCGCTGAGTCGCTTCAGTCCTCTGTGGCCTCTGTGACTCCTCAGTGACCTCTGTGTAACTCTCCGATTCCTCGTCTCTTCGTCTCCCGCGATGCCCCTCAAATTAACCCGCCGCCAATACGCCGAGATGTTCGGCCCCACCGTCGGTGACCGCGTGCGCCTCGCCGACACCGATCTCTTCGTCCAAGTCGAACGCGACCTCATCGCCGAGGGCGGCGGCTACGGCAACGAGATCAAATTCGGCGGCGGCAAGGTCATCCGCGACGGCATGGGCCAGTCGCCCACCGCCCTCGACAAAGACTGTCTCGACCTCGTCATCACCAACGCGCTGATCCTCGATCCGCTCCTCGGCATCATCAAGGCCGACATCGGCATCAAGCACGGCCGCATCGTCGGCATCGGCCACGCCGGCAACCCCGGCATCCAGTCCGGCATCGGCTCCGTCTATGCCGACCCGAAGACGAAAAAGAAAAACGCGATGATCGTCGGCGCGGCCACCGAAGTCATCGCCGGCGAAGGTCACATCGTCACTGCCGGTGGCATCGACACCCACATCCATTTCATCTGCCCGCAGCAAATCGACGAAGCCATCAGCTCCGGCATCACCACGATGCTCGGCGGCGGCACCGGCCCCGCGCACGGCACCTTCGCCACCACCTGCACGCCCGGAAAGTGGAACCTGCACCGCATGCTCGAGGCCGCCGAAGCCTACCCGATGAACCTCGGCTTCATGGGCAAGGGCAACTGCGGCACCGCCGCCCCCCTCCGCGAACAAATCCTCGCCGGCGCGCTCGGTCTCAAACTTCACGAAGACTGGGGCACGACTCCCGCCGCCATCGACGTTTGCCTCGGCGTCGCCGACGAACTCGACGTCCAGGTCGCGATCCATACCGACACGCTCAACGAGTCCGGTTTCGTCGACGACACGATCCGCGCCTTCAAAGGCCGCACGATTCACACGTTTCACTCGGAAGGCGCCGGCGGCGGTCACGCCCCGGACATCATCCGCGTCTGCGGCGAGCCCAACGTCCTCCCCTCCTCCACCAACCCGACGCGCCCCTTCACGGTCAACACCATCGACGAGCATCTCGACATGCTGATGGTCTGCCACCACCTCGACTCGAAGATTCCTGAGGACGTCGCCTTCGCCGAGAGCCGCATCCGCCCCGAGACCATCGCCGCCGAAGACTGCCTCCACGATCTCGGCGCGATCTCGATGATGTCCTCCGATTCGCAGGCCATGGGCCGTATCGGCGAAGTCATTATCCGCACGTGGCAGACCGCGCACAAAATGAAGACGCAGTTCGGCCACCTCGCTCCGAGTGGCACGGGCGTCTCGCCCGTGAATCGCAGCGGCACGCTTCGCCATCCCGCCGCCGACAACTTCCGCGCCCTCCGCTACCTCGCGAAATACACCATCAACCCCGCGATCGCCCACGGCATCAGCCACATCGTCGGCTCCATCGCCGTCGGCAAACTCGCCGACCTCGTCATCTTCAAACCCGCGCTCTTCGGCGTAAAACCCGAGACCGTCCTCAAAGGCGGTTTCATCGCCTGGGCCAACATGGGCGACCCGAACGCCTCGATCCCGACGCCGCAGCCCACGTTTTATCGCCCGCAATTCGGCGCCGCCGGCAAAGCGCTCACGTCGACGAGCATCACCTTCGTCAGCGAAGCCTCGCTTAAGAAAGGTAAACTCGCCGACCTCGGCCTCGCGCGCTGCCTCGAACCGGTGAAGCGCTGCCGCAAGGTCGGCAAACGCGACATGGTGCTCAACGACGCCATGCCCAAAATCGAAGTCGACCCCGAGACCTACACCGTGAAAGCCGACGGCCGCATCCTCACCTGCGAACCCGCCAAAGTTCTCCCGATGGGGCAGCGCTACTTCTTGTTCTGAGTCGGCCCGACTGCTTCGCTCCAGTCATGCAGCTCGTTTCCGGCCCGCTCGCGTCGGCAGATTCTTCGCTCCCCGAAATCCCCCTCCGCGTCGAACGCCTCACGCTTGCCAAACGCCTGTGGCGCGGCACCGCCGACGATGGCGTCGAATTTGGATTCGAACTCGATGCACCACTTAGGCACGGCGACACGTTTTTCCAAACCGCCACCGCGCGTTACTCGGTCCAGCAACACCCCGAGTCGGTCGTCGAAGTCTCCCTCGACCTCGCCCCCTCCGCAGCCGCAGGCATCGGCTGGGCCGTCGGCAATCTCCACCTCGAACTCCAGTCCGAGCCTACGCGACTACTCGCGCCCGACGAACCCGCCGTGCGCCAACTCTTCGCACGCCTGAAAGTCCCTTTCCAGCCGACCACCGCCATCTTCCGCCCCGGCCGTTTCGCCCGCGGCCAGCAACCCACGCATGACCTCGGCCCCAGCCACAAACATTAAGGTGGAGCGCGTTGACCCCAACGCGCTTTCAGCGGAAGCGTGCGCCACCACTCCCGCGTCTTGGGGGCAAGCGGCTCCACCCTCGGACGCCGCGTGGCTCGTCGGTCTCCTCCAGGCCAGCGACTCGTTTTATCCCACCGGCAGCTACTCACACTCCTTCGGCCTCGAGGGCCTCGTGCAGCAAGGCGTCGTTCACGACCGCGCGACGCTCCGCGATTTCATTTTTCTCTCTGCCCTGCCCGCGCTCCGTCACACCGATCTCCCGCTAGCCGCGCACGCATGGCGCGAGTTCGGTGACGCCAACTGGCCGCAGATCGGCGAGCTCTGCATCCTCTCCTCCGCGCTCAAGACCGCCCGCGAAGCCCGCGCCGCCTCCGAAAATATCGGCCGCCAGCGCGCCGAGCTCATGGCCAACCTCCGCGCTCATCCGCTCGCGCAAGAATTTCTCCGCCGTGCTACCACCGAAAATTGGCCGCACTCGTCCGCGATCTCCGCCGCTCTCGAGGGCCGCGTGCTCGGCGCCCCGCTCACCGCCGTGCTCGCCGGCATCTCCTACGCGACGCTTTCGTCGCTCTTTTCCGCCGCGATGAAAATCCTGCGCCTCGGCCAAAACGCCTCGCAGTCACTCCTCACCGAAGCCCTCGCCGCCACCCCCGCGATCATCACCGCCGCCGAAACCACGCCGCTTGCCGACATCGGCTGGTTCAACCCATGGCTCGACATCGCCGCCGCCCGCCACGAAATCGCCTCCAGCCGAATGTTCATCTCCTGACGGCTGCCTGCCGCCCCGCGATCCGTCAGCCCATTCCCCATCCCGCTAAGCCGCCCCACCCCATGCGCACCCACCCCCGCCGACTCATTTTCGCCGCCCTCGGTTGTTTCCTCCTCACCGCACTACTCGCCCGCGCCGAAAAAATCGTGCTCGTCGCTGGCGGCACCGAAGACCGCGTCGATCTGCCCGCCGAGCGCGCCCTCCTCAAGGAACCGTTCGGCGTCGATTTCGACCGCCGCGGAAATTTCTTCATCGTCGAGATGGCCTCGGGCAACCGCCTGCTCCGCGTCGACGCTTCCGGCCGACTCTCCCACGTCGCCGGCCTACCGACTTCCGGCGATTCCGGCGACGGCGGCCCGGCCCTCTCGGCCCAGTTCAACGGTCCGCACAACCTCGCCGTGCTCCCCGACGGCAACGTCCTCATCGGTGATACATGGAACGGCCGCGTGCGCCTCGTCGATCTCGCCTCCGGCCGCGTATCCAGCCTTTCCGGATACGGCGTCGCCGTCGCCCAAGCCCGCGCCAACGGCCCGTATTGCATCACCCTCGATTTCACAGGCACCCGCCTCCTCATCGCCGACCTCCGCCGCGTCCAAGCGCTCGACCTAAAAACCCACCGACTCTCGCTCGTCGCCGGCAACGGCATGAAAGGCATCCCTACCGACGGCGCCCTCGCCGCCGAATACCCGCTCGTCGATCCGCGCGCCGTCGCCATCGATCGCCGCGGCAATATCTACATTCTCGAGCGCAATGGCCACGCCCTCCGCGTTGTCACGCCCGACGGAAAGATCCGCACCGTCGTCAACGCCTCCGGCAAGAAAGGCGCCGCCGGCGACGGCGGCGATGCCCTGCTCGCCACACTCAACGGCCCCAAACACCTCTGTGTCGACCACGACGACAACGTCATCATCGCCGACGCCGAAAATCACCTCATCCGCAAATACGTGCCCGCCACCGGCAAAATCCTCCGCGTCGCCGGCACCGGCAAGAAAGGCGCCGCCGGCCTCGGCGGTCCGCCCGAGCAGTGCGAATTGAGCCGCCCTCACGGCGTCACCGTGCACGCCGACGGCACCCTCTTCATCACCGACACCTACAATAATCGTGTCCTGAAAATCGTCCGGTGACCGACAGTCGCTCCCAATGATTTCTGTAGCGGCGGTCTATGACCGCCGTCCTCGACGCCTCCCCACGCCGGCCTTCCGTCGCAACCCGCCCGCGCATCCCTGGCCTCCTTCAGTTCTCTCCTTTCCGTGCCGATATTCTCTGCGGACGCCAACCCGTCCGCTCGCCATGGAACTGCACAGCCACCACCGCCGCCTGCGCGATTTCACCGGACACACCTGCTCGTTGCATCCCGACGAACTGACGCGCAACGCCACCGAAATCGCCCTCGAACGCGCCCGTTTTGCCCTCGAAGAAGGGCGCCTGATCTCGCCCGGGGAAGCCCTCGCGCTCGCCGGCCCCGAAGCCCGCAAAGACGAAACCCTTTTTTCGATCGCCCGCGCCGTCTCCTGGGAACTGGGCGGCGATCTCGACGAGATTCTCTGCCGCCTGGGCGAGAAATACCCGCACCTTTCCTGATCCGTTCCGCCCCTGCCGGTCGATCTCGGTCCGGCACTCCCTCCAAAAAAAATTGCGGTGCGGACCCCGCTTCTTGAGTCCGCACCGCACACCTTACACTTCAACCGTTCCCAGCGGTTGAAAATCTTTCGTGCTACGTCGTTCAGCCGCCCGTCGCCGGCTTGGCCGGCGCGTTGGCCTTCAGCCCCGCTGCGATCGCCTGCAAGTCCTTCGCCACCACCGCCACCGTCTCGCGCGACAAACCCGCACTCGTGAGCACGGCCTGCGCATTCGTCAGCACCGCCGTGGCCTCCGCCTTCGGCACATTCGCGCTCACGAGAACAGCCTGCACCGCACTCGCGATCCGCGCCTTCTCGGCCGGCGAAATCGCCTTGTCCGCCAGCGCCGTCGCGAGACTCGCCGCCAGTGCATCCAACGCACTTTTCGACGGCTTGGTGGCACCATCTGCACACGCCGCGAGACTCGCCGCGAGCGCCTGCTTCTGAGCCGTCGTAACCTGCGAACCGGCTTTGATCGCCGCGAGATCGGTCTGCAGTTTTGTGAGATTCGCCTTCTGCGCTTCGGTCGGAGCAGGACGCTCCGCGCCCGCCCATTTTTCCTTCGCGCTGTCCGCCTTTGCGCGCATCGCCTCGCGCGCGGGCATTTCCGGCCGTTGCGGCGGTGTCGCGGCGGTCAACGCACCACTCGCTGCCGCGAGCAACGCACCGGTCCGCCACGCGCACCACCCCCGTCGCAACAACGCATGGCCGGCACATTTCGCAGAATTTATAGAGAAGAGATTCGAGAGCATATTCATGGTGAAGTTACGCCGTTGAACGCCACCACCCCGCGCCGCGTTACAAGAATCTTCACCACCACCTTGTTCCCGTCTTCACGGCGCGGAATTGTTCTGGCGTCGCTCCGCCTCTGACCGGAAATTCCCCCCGCTCCTCCCCTCACCATGAAGATCATCCGCCACCTTTCCCCCACCGGCCCCGCTTACGCCTCGCTCCAGCCCGACGGTTCCGCCCGCGAAATCATCGGCGACCTCTTCGGCGATTTCACCGTCACCGATCGCGTCGTCACCCCAGGCAAACTGCTCGCCCCGGTCGTCCCGACGAATCTTCCCTGCATCGGCCTCAATTACAAAAAGCACGCCGCCGAGAGCAACAGCCCGCTCCCGCCCCACCCCGTGCTCTTCATCAAGAACACCGCCGCCCTCCAAAACCCCGGCGACCCCATCGAGATTCCCGTCAAACTCGCCAGCGCCAAAGTCGACTACGAGTGCGAGCTCGCCGTCGTCATCGGCAAACGCTGCAAAAACGTCTCCCGCGCCGACGCCCTCAACTACGTCCTCGGCTACACCTGCGCCAACGACGTCTCTGCGCGCGACTGGCAGCGCGACGGCGGTGGCAGCCAGTGGTGCACCGGTAAAGGATTCGATACCTTCGCCCCGCTCGGCCCCGTGCTCGTCACGCGCGACGAAATCCCAAATCCCAACGCCCTCCGCATCCGCACCATCCTCAACGGCGAGACCATGCAGGACTGGAACACCGATGACATGATCTTCGACGTCCCCGCCATCATCGAATTTCTCAGCAGCAGCCGCACCCTCCTCCCCGGCACCGTGATCCTCACCGGCACGCCCCACGGCGTCGGCTTCGCGCGCACCCCACCCGTCTGGCTCAAAGCCGGCGACATCGTAAGCATCGAGATCGAAAAAATCGGCACGCTCACGAACCCCGTCATCAACGAGCCCGTCTGACCAACCCGCCCACCGCTCGCTGCCCACCGCCACGAACGCACCCGCGCGGTCCGCACTTCCCGCGACGGAAGCCCATCCCAAAGATTGCCAACCCCGCGCCGGTAACCACAAAGTTACCGGCGCCCCCATTTTCCCTCTCTCCCCCTCTCTCAATCTCTCCGTCTCCCCGTCTTCAGCTTCCCTCCTCATGTCCACCTCCCACCTCCCCCGTCGCTCCTTCCTCAAGACCCTCGGCACCGGTGCCGCCGCCGGCCTCGCGTTCCCCTATTTCGCGCGCAACGCCCATGCTGCCGCTCCCAGCAAAGTTCTCCGTCACGCCAGCTTCGGCGCCTCCGGCATGGCGTGGGCCGACATCCAGGCGATCGCTAGCAACAAGTTCGTGAAGCTCGTCGCCGTCGCCGACGTCGATCTCGGCCGCACCGCCGAGGTCAAAGCCGCGTTCCCCGACGTCCGCATTTACCAGGACTGGCGCCAGCTCCTCGACAAGGAGCAGGGCAACATCGACTCGGTCAACGTCTCCACGCCCGACCACATGCACGCGCCCATCGGCTACTCCGCGATGCAGCTCGGCAAACACGTCTACGGCCAAAAACCCCTCGCGCATAATATCTACGAGACGCGTAAACTCACCAACATCGCCCGCGAGAAAGGCCTTATCACCCAGATGGGCATCCAGATTCACTCGCAGAAAGTTTATCGCCAGGCTGTCGCCATCGTGCAGAGCGGCGCCATCGGCAAAGTGAAAGAAGTCCACACGTGGAGCAGCAAGAAGTGGGGCGATGTCGGCGCACCGCCCGCCCGCACCGATGCGATTCCCTCCACCCTCGATTGGAATCTCTGGCTCGGCACCGCCGCCGACCGCCCCTACGTCTCCGGCCACTATCACCCCGGCAACTGGCGCAAACGCCTCGACTTCGGCACCGGCACCTTCGGCGACATGGGCTGCCACATCTTCGATCCCGTCTACAAAGCCCTCGCCCTCACCGCCCCGCTTTCCCTCCGCTCCATCGGCCCCGCCCCAGACAAGTGGAATTGGGCCGTCAACGCCAACATCCGCTACGTCTTCCCCGGCACCGCGTTCACCGCCGACAAGACTGTCGCGGTCACCTGGTATGACGGCGACGCCCGTCCGCCGGCCGAGATCCGCGCGCTCATCGCCTCCTCGAAACCGATCTCCTCGACCACCGTCGACGACACCGGCCAAGCCCGCAAAAAACAGCGCTCCGGCGAGCCCGACCAAGGCTCCATCATCATCGGCACCGCGGGCATCTTGCTCATCCCGCACATCGCGACGCCGAAACTTTTCCCCGAAAAGAAATTCGCCGATTACAAGATTCCGGACATCGCCGGCACGCACCACTGGTCGGACTGGGCCGAGGCGATCGTCGGCGGCCCCGGCAAGCCGTCCGCGAATTTTGGTTACGCCGGCCCGCTCACCGAAGCCGTGTTGCTCGGCAGCGTCGCCGTCCGCTTCCCGAACGAGACTCTTCGCTGGAATACGACCAAGGTCCAATTCGAGGAAAACCCCGCCGCCAACCAATACGTCCGCCGCACCTACCGTAAGGGCTGGGAAGTAGCGGGACTGTAACGGTCGCCCGCCTCCGCGGGCTTGAGTCACTCCCCGTCGGGCGCGATGAAGATCGCGCCCGACTTTTTATGCACCACGCCCACCTCCCCTCGCTCCGCTGGGACGAGATCCACTCGCCCACGAAAAAATTCCACTCGTTCTACTGCAATCTTAGCCTCGCGCTCGGCGCCCCGCGCAACGTCGGTCTCACCGGCGGCGGCCATCCCTTCGATTTGCAGCTCCGCCGCATCCCCGCCGGCGCCGCCGTCTGCCCCTACCACCTCCATCTCGCGCAGTGGGAATTCTTCGTCGTCCGCCGCGGCCACGGCCGCGTCCGCACACCCGATGGCTTCACCGACGTGAAACCGGGCGACGCGTTTTTCCATCCGCCCGGTTCACCGCACCAGCTTTTCAGCACCGGCCCCGACGAACTCGAGGTCCTCATCATCGCCGACCATCCGCCGCTCGACGGCTGCTACTATCCCGACTCCGACAAGTGGTTCCTGCGCCCGCCCGGGAAACTTTTCCGAATCACCGAAACCGATTACTTCGATGGCGAAGATCCCGCGCCCGCCGGCGCACCGCCGTCCCCATTCGCTCCACCGCCGCCCACGCTGCCGATTGCGCCATTCGCGCAACGCCGCGTCGTCATCGACGCCGTGCCGTGGGAAGTCTGGGAGTCGCCCAACAAAAGATTCCGCTCCGCCTACAAAGGCATCTCCGAAGCCCTCGGCGCCAAACGTGACACGCCCACCGGCCTCGGCGGCCACCCCTTCGATCTCGAAGTCGGCCGCCTCGATCCCGGCCAGTGCGGCTGCCCCTACCACAGCCACTCGTCGCAGTGGGAGCTCTTCCTCTTTCACTCCGGCACCGCCACCGTGCGCACTCCCGCCGGCGCGCAAATTTTCGGCCCTGGCGACGTCGTCCTCCATCCGCCCGGTGAAGCCCACCAGTTCACCAACACGGGCGCCGACGAACTCCACTACTCGCTCATCGCCGACAATCCCCCCACGGACATCTGGCACTATCCCGACTCCGACAAATGGGGCCACAGCGGCACTAAAAAATTCTTCCGCGCCACCGACGTCGACTACTGGGACCGCGAAGAGTAATTTTTCAGTTCTTCGTTTTCTCAGTCGATCAAGCGCCGCTTCGGGGTCGGAAAATTTTCCTGCCAAGAAAATCTTCCTACCTCCTTTCCGAACTCTGTTCCGCCGTCCGCGTTTCTTCCTCGTCGTTCCGCCGCCCTCGCGCTGGATTGCGCGCATGAAGTTCCCCCGCCTTCTGCTCCCCGCCGCCGCGCTGCTTGCCGTCACGGTCTCGTTCGCCCAGCCCCCTTCCGCGCCTGCGCCGGCTGCACTTCCTCCCACCGCAAACAAACCTCCGGCGCCCTCACCGCCCGCGCAGCCCTCGTTCGTCGTCCCCGACGCGCCCGCCGTGCAAATGCTCCTCCCGGGGTTCACCGCGCGCGAACTCCCGCTCGAGCTCACCAACCTCACCTCGCTCAAATACCGCGCCGACGGCCAGTGCTACGCCGTCGGCTACAACGGCAAAATCTGGCTCCTCTCCGACAACGACAACGACGGCGCGCCCGACCGCGCGAAACTTTTCTGGGATGGCTCCGGCGCGCTCCGCGGCCCCATCGGCCTCGCGCTCACCCCTCCCGGCTACGCGCGCGGCGAGGGCGTCTTCGTCCCCTCGAAAGGCAAACTCTCCCTCATCGTCGATAAGAACGGCGACGACGTCGCCGACGAAGAAATCGTCGTCGCCTCCGGCTGGAAAGAGATCCCGCAAAACGTCGACGCCGTCGGTTGCGCCCTCGATCGCGAGGGCAACATCTACTTCGCCCTCGGCGTCGAGGCTTACAACAAAGCCTACCTGCTCGATGACGCCGGCAAGTCTCAGTTCCGCCTCACCTCCGAGCGCTCCACCGTCCTGAAAATTTCCCCCGATTTTTCCCGCCGCGAAATTTTCTGCACCGGCACGCGCTTCCCCGTCGCCCTCGCCTTCAACCGCCACGGCGATCTCTTCGGCTCCGAGCAGGAAGGCGCCACCTGGATGCCCAACGGCAATCCCTTCGACGAGCTCCTCCACCTCCAACCCGGCCGGCACTACGGTTTCCCTCCGCGCCACCCCACGCACCTGCCCGACGTCTTCGACGAGCCCAGCACCTTCGACTACGGCCCGCAGCACCAGAGCGCCTGCGGTTTGAATTTCAACGAACCCGTCAACGGCGGCCCCGTCTTCGGCCCCGCCTCGTGGGCCGGCGATGCCCTCGTGACCGGCGAGTCGCGCGGAAAAATCTACCGCACCCAACTCGTCAAGACCGCCGCCGGCTACGTCGCGCAAAACCACCTCATCGCCTGCCTCAACTTCCTCACCGTCGATGCGTGCGTGACCCCGCGCGGCGATCTCCTCGTCGCCTGCCACACTGGCAAACCCGACTGGGGCACCGGCCCGAACGGCCCCGGCAAACTCTTTCTCCTCCGCTACACCGACCGCGCCGCGCCCCAGCCCGTCGCCACGTGGAGCGCGAGCCCCACCGAAATCCGCGTCGCCTTCGACCGCCCCCTCGATCCCGCCGCCCTCCGCGATCTCGCGAAACGCAGCGCCGTCACCGCCGGAAAATTCGTTATGCCCGGCGACCGCTTCGAGGCCATGCGCCCGCCGTATCAGGTCGTGAAAGACCAGCTCACCGCCCCGCGCTTCGACATCGCCGTGCAATCCGGCGGCCTCACGCCCGACCGCCGCACGCTCATCCTCCGCGCCGCCCCGCGCACCGCCGAGCTGAGCTACGCCGTGCGCCTTCCCAACGTCTCCGCGCCCGCCACCGCCGCCGCCGCACCCGCGAAACCCGGCACCTACGACGACATCGAGCTCCACGTCCAAAACCACGGCGTCGCCGTCACGTGGTCCGCCACCACGGGTGGCGCCACATGGACCGGCTGGCTCCCGCATCCCGATCTCGCCGTGTCGCGCGCCTTCACCGTCGGCAGCGCCGATCACGAGCGCCTCTGGTCGCTTCTCGCCACGCCCGGCCAGCTCACGTTCCGCACGCAGCTCGACGTCAACTCCCTCCTCCAGCCCGCCGTGCAACCCGGTGCCAAGCTCGACTACGAACCCGCGCGCGAAGCCCTCACCGTCCGCCTCCCCGGCGCCGCCCCGCTCCCGCTCCGCCCGCTCGCCACCACGTTTGGCACGATGGCGCCCGACGCGTGGACGCCCGTCACCGCCACGCTCGCCACCGGTCCCGCCGCGCCCGCCGACACCGCCGCCACCTGGACCCGCCCCGCGCAGCCCGACCTCGCGCGCCCACTCCCGCTCCACCGTTTCAAACTCCCTTGGGCCGCCGCCGACACCACGCCGCCCACGCTCGCCGCCGAACGCGTCATCCCCGAGATCGCCGGTGGCAACTGGCTCCGCGGCCGCCGCCTCTTTCACAGCGAACAGGTCGCCTGCGCCCGCTGCCACCGCGTCCGCGGCGAAGGTCAGCACGTCGGTCCCGATCTCTCGCACCTCGTCCAACGCGACTACGCCAGCACGCTCCTCGACATCCTCGAGCCCAGCTCCGCCATCAACCCCGACTACCCCGCCTTCACCGTCGAACTCACCGACGGCGCCGCCGCGCTCACCGGCAGCATCGTCGGCGAATCGGCCACCGAACTCCGCGTCGCCGACGCCGCCGGAAACATCCGCACCGTCCCGCGCACCAGCGTCCGCACCACGCGCGCCGCCCTCCGCTCCCTCATGCCTGAAGGCCTCCTCGCCTCCCTCGACGCCACGCAGGTCCGCGACCTCATGACGTTCCTCCTCACGTCGCCCCTCGAGCCCGCGCCCATCGAGGGCAAGACCGCCCCGCCCCCACCCCGCACCCGCTCCGAAGTCGATGCGCTCCTAAAAAACCTCTCTTCCTCCGCCGTCGCCCCCGTATCCGCCAATCCCGCACCTGCGAAGCCCCTCCACATCCTCCTCGTCGATGGCCCCAAGGACCACGGCAAAGGCGAGCACGACTACCCACAGTGGCGCGCCCGCTGGAGCAAACTCCTCGCCCTCGCCGACGGCGTCACGGTCGACACCGCGCACATCTGGCCGACCGCCGACCAATTCGCCCGCGCCCACGTGATTTGTTTCTTCAACAACAACCCCGGCTGGAACGAGGAACGCGGTCGCGAGCTCGACGCCTATCTCGCTCGCGGCGGCGGTGCCGCGTATTTTCACTGGGCCGTGGAAGCCCGCCTCGCCGCCCCCGATTTCGCGCGCCGCATCGGCATCGCGAGCAATTCCAAAACCACGAAATACCGCCACGGCCCCGTCGACCTCGTGTTTCACGATCACCCGCTCGCCCGCGGTTTCGCTCCTGCGCATTTCACCCGGGCCAATTTCATCGACGAAACCTACTGGGCCCTCATCGGCAATCCCGCCGATGTGCAACTCCTCGCCAGCGCCGAGGAAGACGGCGCCCTCCGCCCGCAACTCTGGACGCACACCGTCGGCCAAGGCCGCGTCTTCGTCGCCCTGCCTGGCCACTACAACTGGACCTTCGACGATCCCGTCTTCCGCCTCCTCGCCTTTCGCGGCATCACGTGGGCCGCCCGCCAGCCCGCCGCCCGCCTCGACGAACTCGCCCCCATCGGCGCCCGCCTCAGCGACGCGCCCTGACGCGTCCCGCCCCTCGCGCGCCACTCACGGCGTGCGTTTCTGCTTCTTGGCTTTTCCGGCCTCCGCCCCGCCACCCGGCGGCCCCTTCCGCAGAAAACTCGCGTCCGGCGTCCCGCGCCACATCCGCGGGATAAACGGAAACTCGTCCGTCAGCACGTAGTAGTAAGTCCCGCCCGGAAACTCCGGCGTCGCCCCCGTGCGCCCGTTGCACTCATCGAGGTCGCCCGCGCCCGCGACATACTCCCAGTCCTGCACAAATTTCCCGTCCGGTTTCCCACCCGGCCCGCCCGCGCGCTCCGCCGTCTTCACGCGATAGCTCGACACCGCGCGCTTCGGCGCCGACGCCGCGTCGCCCGCCACGCTCGGCACCCACGGCCCGTAAATCGGAAACCCGTCCGCCGCCCAGCCCACGAGCGCCATGCGCGGCTGCCCCGCCGTGAGTTTCGCCACGAGCGACTCCGGAATCCCGTGATAGTGATACGCCCCCGTCGGCTGCACGTGCGCGTGCTCGCCATCGATGCCGAGATTTTTCCCGCCACCCAGCGCCTCGTATTGCCAGCCGCTCGAGCGATCGTCGCGCCACCACTCCGCCGCCGCCGGGTCAAACACCACGCCGTTCACCGCGATGCCAAACAAGTTCATCGCATTCGGCGTCACCTTGTCCGCGCGCTGCGGCGCGACCGGGACGCGAAACTCATACTTCTGCGCCGCGATTGTGTGCGGATTCCCGCGCCCCGGAAACGGCCCCGTCGCGTGATTCGGCACGCCATTCGCGCGGATCACGCGCACGCCGCCTTCCACTGTCACGCTCACTTCCGCGGGCACCGCCGGCGCTCCCACCTTCGTGAGCCCCTCGTGCCCCGAGTGCGCGGAAACCGCGTGCCCCACTACGACGCCCCAGATCCACAGCAGTTTTTTCATGTTAAAATTTACTCCACCCCCGACGCACCCTTCGCCACCGGCGCCCCGTCCGTCAACGCCCGCAAAAACGCCACCAGCGCCGCCTGCTCCGCGCTCGTAAGCCCCAGCCCCGCGTCCGGATGCTTCGCCAGATTCGGATCGAGCGCCGTGGCGCGCTTCACCCCGTGGTCATAGTGCGCCACCACGTCCTCCAGCGTCGCGAACCGCCCATCGTGCATATACGGCCCCGTCAGCGCCACATTCCGCAGCGACGGCGTCTTGAATTTCCCAGCATCGCTGGCCTTCCCCGACACCATCGCGCGCCCCGTATCCCCCGGGAGCGCGGGCGTCCCGCCCGCTCCGAAAAAATCCAACCCGTTATTCTTAAATCCAAAATCCGAAAACAACGCCCCACCGTGACAGTGAAAACAATCCGCCCCGCGCTTCCCGCGCACCGGATTATACTCCGTCACAAACAACGCGAATCCTTCCTTCTCCTGTTCGCTCAACTCCGCCGCACCGCGCATCGCGCGATCGAATTTCGAGTCCGCCGCCACGAGCATCAGCAGGTATTGCTCGAGCACGAGACCCACGCGCTCCGCGGTGATCTCCTTCGACCCAAACGCCGCCGCAAACGCGTCGCCCAGCGCCGCATCCTGCACCAGCGCCGCCACCACTTTCGCCGGATCACCGTGCATCTCGATGGGATTCACCATCGCCGCCAGCGCCTGATCGCGCACGCGCGGCTTGCTCCCGTCCCACGCAAAACTCGGCGACCACGCCAAATTGAACAACGGCATCGCATTCCTCACTCCGCTCGCGCCCTCCGCTCCGCGACTCAACGCCACGCTATCGCTAAACGCCCGCTCCGGCGCGTGGCAACTCGCACACGACTGCGTCCCGTTACCCGAGAGCCGCACGTCGAAAAATAATGTCTCCCCCAGCGCCACGCCCTCCCGCGTGAGGACATTATCCTCCGGCAACGACGGCTGCGGAAACCCCACCGGCACCACAAACGCCAGCGGCGTCGCGCCGAGGTAGGGCGCGTTGTCCCCAACGCGCCGCTCCACCTTCCCTCTACTTTCCACCGTCGCCCCCGCCTCCAACCAAAACCAGCTCCGCTCCATCGCCGCGCTCAACCCCACCGCCAGCGCATCACCCTCCGCCGAATGCGTCGACTCGCTCCCATCATCCGCGCGGATCGTCACGTCGCGCAACACCCGCGCCACGTCCAGCGCGAGCTTCACCGTCGTCGCCCCCGCCACGCGATAATCCGCCCGAAACCGCACCGCCATCTTCCGCACATCCGTCGCCACGTGATACGAAAACCCCCGTTCATTGTCCGCCGCACCGCCATCCCGCCTCTTCCCCTCCAGCGCCAAAAACACAAAGCCTCCCTGCCATCCCCAGTGCAGCCCATTCACGAGCGGATTCAGCGCATGCCCCGCCGCCCACCGACTCGGATCCGCATGATTCGTCTCCGTCGGCACGCCCACGGAAAACTCCAGCCCCGCATACTCGCCCTCCGGCACACTCGTCAGCGTCATCGCCATCCGCCCACTCTCCGCGTCCATAAATCCAAACTGTCCCGGCAACTGCACCACGCCGCCGTCCGCCCGCACAAGCGCCACCTCCGACACCAGCATCGCCAACCGCGTCACGTTAACCGTCTGCCCCTTCGCCGTCACGCCCCCGTCCCCCTCGCCACCGGGCACCGCCAATTTCTTTCCGCCCCACCGCAGCTCCATGGCCAGCGTCAGCTCCGCCGCGCCGAGCGGCGAAACCATCCCCAGTAAAAAAATAAACACCCAGCGCATGCCCACACTCTAGCCCGCCCCCATTAACCCCGTGTGAGCCCGCCGCCCCCGATTTGTTAAGCTCGTGTTAAGCCCCACTCTCCACCGCGGAGTTGCGCCGTCCCGCGCCGCTCCCCATACCTCCGCGCCACCCATGACCGCCGACGCCCCCGACTCCGGCCGCACGCGCCTGCTGATGATCGACGACGACAAAAAACTCTGTCGCCTCGTCTCCTCCTACCTCGAACCGCTCGGCTTCGACGTCACCGCCGTCCACACCGGCCCCGAAGGCGTCGAACGCGCCACCGCCGCCGATGCCCCGTGGCACGCCCTCATTCTCGATGTGATGCTCCCGGGCATGGACGGCTTCGAAGTCCTGAAACGCATCCGCCAAAAATCCGCCATCCCCGTTCTCATGCTCACCGCCCGCGGCGACGAGACCGACCGCATCGTCGGCCTCGAAGTCGGCGCCGATGACTATCTCCCGAAAACATTTTCCACCCGCGAACTCCTTGCCCGCCTCCGCGCCGTCCTCCGCCGCAGCGCGCTCAACGCCACCGTCTCCGCCGAAGCCGCCGCGCCGCCCAAGGAAGTCGTCGTCGGCGAACTCCGTCTCAACCTCGACGCCCGCTCGGCCGTCCTCGGCACCGAGCCCCTCGTGCTCACGCCCGTCGAATTCGATCTCCTCGCCAGCCTCGCGAAAGCCAAAGGCCGCATCAAATCCCGCGAGGCCCTCCTCGATGAAGCGCGCGATCGCAACTACGACGTCTTCGACCGCTCGATCGACGTCCACATCTCGTCCCTCCGCAAAAAACTCCACGACGACGCCAAGGAGCCGCGCTACATCCGCACCGTCCGTTCCGCCGGCTACATGATGGTCGGCCCCGAGTGATTCACGGCACGAGATAGAACTCCACGAGCGCCGTGCCCGTCGCGCCGTTCTTTCCGCTCACCTGCACCGTGTAGCCCGTGCCCGCCGGCAACGTCGTGAGCAACGCCGCATCGCGGCTGCCGGCCTCAAACGCAAACGCCCCGGCCGCCGCCGCCGCGCTCGCGAGCTGCGTCGCATTCTCCGCCGCACCCCAATCGTCGTTGGTCGCGATCACGCTGCCGCCCCGATAGAGCGTGAGCACCGGATCGACCAACGCATCGCCCACACCAAACTTCCCCAGCGCCGGCCCCGCCACGCGGATCACCAGCCCGGCCGCTCCGTGGCCACCGACGGCAAACCCCGGAATCAGCACCGCCTCGCCCGCGCCGACGAACGCCCGCGTCGACGCATTGACGAGCCGCGCCGCCGCACCGCCCTCGCCGGTATCGTAAACTTCCACGAGCGCGACGCCGCTCGCCCCCGCGGCCACCGCTGAAATCTGCGCCGTGTAGCTGCCCGCCGGCAGCATCGCGACGAGCGCTGCGTCTTTGCTCGCCGCCGGCAGCCCAAACGCCCCGACAGCCGCCATCGCCACCGCATCCGCCGCGAGCCAATTGTCGTTCGCCTGGAGCAAGGTCTGCCCCTGGCGCAACTCCACCAGCGGATCGGCCAGCGCGCCCGGCACACCGAAGCCCGTGATCGCCGGTCCCACGCCGCGCACGACGAGCCGTTTGTCCCCGCCGGTCACCACAAAGCCGAGAAACGGCGTGCCGGCCACGCCGCCGACTTGCGCGCGTGCCGAGAGATTGGTCACGCGCGCATCGCCGGCCGGTTCCGCACTGAGCGAACGCGTAACCGCCGCCGCCAGCAGCGCCTGCATGCGCGCGAGCACGGCCGGTTGCGCGGCGGCGAGATTCGTCGCCTCGCTCGGATCCGCGACGAGATCGTAGAGCTCATCGCGCGCGCCGATGCGCACCAGTTTCCAGCGCCCGTCGAACTGCGCGTAGTTCGTGGTCGTCGCGACCGTAAATGCCCGCTCCACCGTGCCTGCGCCCGTGCGCAGCGGTGTCCACACATCGCGTCCGTCGAGCGGCAGCCCGTTGCGCAGCGTCACTCCCGCCGCGCTCGCGAGCGTCGGCACCATGTCCTGCGCCGCGACAAACTGCTCGCTCGTCGCGCCCGCGCGCACCACTCCGGGCCAGCGCACGATCGCCGGCACGCGAATGCCCCCGTCGTAGACATTGCCCTTCGCCCCGCGCAACGGCGTGTTGCGCCCCGGCCCGACCGCGCCGTTGTCCGACACGAAGACCACGAGCGTGTCGTTCGCGAGATTCTGCGCCGCGAGTTCGGCGAGGATGGCGCCGATGCCGAGATCGAGACTCTCCAGCATCGCGGCGTAGGTCTGCGCGTCGCCCGAGAGCGTCGGGTAATTCGCCTTGAGCGCATCGGGCGCCGCGTAGGGCGTGTGCGGCGCGTTGAACGTCACGACATGCAGAAACGGCCGCGCCTTGTCACGCGCCCGCAGCAGCCGCACTTCCTCCGCCGCGATCAGATCGGTCGCGTAGCCCTCCTCGGTGAGCGTCGCGCCATTGCGTTGCCAATCGAGCGGCGTGCCGGGTCCGGTGAAACGGTGCGTGTAATAATCCACAGCCGGTCCCGTGAATCCGTAGAAGTGGTCGAAGCCCCGCTGCTGCGGCAGTCGCTCCGGGCTCGTCGACCCGAGATGCCATTTCCCCACGAGCGCCGTCGCGTAGCCCGCCGCGCGAAAACTCTCCGGCAAGAAATGCTCGAGCAGTGAAACGCCATCGTTGTTCGGCGCGAACTGGTCGCGGATGCCCTGCTGAAACGCCGAGCGTCCCGTGAGCAGCGCCGCACGCGTGGGACTGCACACCGGGCTCGCATAGAACCGCAGCAGCTCCGTTCCGCTATGGCGCAACGCGTCGAGCTGCGGCATCCGCGCCGGCGTGCCACGCCAGGGCACATCGCCCCACCCGAGATCGTCGGCCACGATCAGCAACACATTGGGCGCGGCTCCGCGGGCCACACCGAGCATCACAACCAACGCCACCAGGGCGAAAATCCGTGCGCACTCGGTTTTCATGGCACTGCGTAAAGTTCGACGAGCGCCGTGCCCGTGGTGTTGCCCACGCCACTGACAATCGCGCTGTAGGCGCCCGCCGGCAGTGTCGTTACAATCGCCGCATCGCGACTCCCAGCCGTGAGCGCAAACGCCCCGACCGCCGCCATCGTCGGCGCATCGGCCGCCGACCAGTTGTCATTCGTCGCGAGCGCCGTGTTGCCGCGATACAGCGTGATTGTCGGATCGGCCAACACGCCGCTCACGCCAAGGTTCCCCAGCGTCGGGCCGACGGCGCGGATGAGGAGTTTCAGCGCGCCGGTGCCGCTGATCACGAAACCGGGGATGAGCACCGCATCGCCGGTGCCGACAAACGCGCGCGTCGAGGCGTTGATCACATTCACCGCCGAGGTCGTTGCAGCGTCGTAAACTTCGAGGAGCGCCACCCCACTGCCATTATCCGTCGCCGCCACCGGTGCGGAATAACTGCCCGCCGCGAGAGTGGCGACGAGTGCGGCATCCTTGCTCGCCGCCGGGAGCGCGAACGCCCCCGCGCCCGCCATCGTCGCGGCATCGCCGGCCAGCCAGTTGTCGTTTGTCGCGATCGTCGCGCTGCCGCCGATCAAACTCAGCCGCGGATCGGCGAGCACGCCCGTGAGCCCGAAGGTCGCGAGCGCGGGACCGACCGCGCGGATGAGCATGGGTTTCGTGCCCGCGCCGCTGAGCACAAAACCGGGAATCGGCGTGCCGGCGGCTCCGCCGAGCGCCACGCGGGTCGCGATATTGACGAGGCGCGCCGTGCCCGAGGAGCCCACCGCCGCCGTCGCTGTGGCGGCGTTACCCACACCGGAGAGCCCGCCGGCCCCGCGGGTGTCGTAGGTCGCGAGCGCGGTCAGCGTCACGCGGTAGTTCGCCACCACGGTCGTCGTGGAAAAATTCGTCGTGTCGCCGCCGGCGCTGGTGACGGCACTCGCATTCGGCAACGCCGTCCAGGTGGTCGCATCGACCGACGATTCGATTTTGTAGGTCGCGCCCTCGACCGAGGTCCACGTGATTGCGACCGTGCCGCCGGAGTTCGTCGCGGTCACCGCTATCGGCGAGGCTTGGCTGGCGCGGACATACTCGGTGACCGTTTCGTTGATCGCGTTGACGCTGCCACCCGTGGGGCTGCCGTAAAACCACCGGCCAACCATATTCGGAAATTTCGGCGTGCCGTCCGCCTCGATCGTGAGGAAGTAGGCCCACGTGCCGTTCGGGAATTCCGGCGTCACGCAGAAGCGCACGTTGCACTCGTTGAGATCAAAATCGGTGCCCTGCGTTTTCCCCAAATCGCCGAGGTAGTCGTAGTCTTCGATGAAATGCCCGAGCGCGTAGGCGGCATTCACCGCCGGGCCGTAGAAATTGGTCGGCAGCGTCGCGCTGCGGTTCTGCGCACGCGCCGCCCACGCCGGGAGCGTCGTGCGACCCGTCGCGGCGAGAGCCGTCGTGCCGTTGGTGCCGTCGCGTTTCACGTAGCCGGAGGTCATGCGCCGCAAGCCGCTCTTCGCATCCATCGGCGAGGCGTAGCCGTAGGGCCCGTAAACCGGCAGTCCGTCCGCCAGCCACGCGACAATCGGCGAGTGCGCCGTCACCGGCGCCGTGCTCTCGGTGTAGAGCTTGGTCGTGGCGTTGAAGTCGACATGATCGCCGAGCTGGTAACGCACCGCCGGCGCATTGGCGTGGTAGTGATGGTTCGTCATCGCCTGATGCGCGAACGCTGGATCGAACGTCACGCCTTCGTTCGCGTAGGCCTCGCGGTTCCACACACCGTCGCCGCGCAGGCCGTTGACGGGCGAGGCATCGGTGCCGCTCGCCGTCGCGTAGGAAAACGCGTCGCGGTTGTCGAACGCCGCCACGCCGTCCACGAAATAGCCGATGGCCGCGAGCCCCGTGAGCGTCTTCGTCGCCGGAATCGTCGGCGTGCGCGGGATGCGGTAGAGCACGCCCGTGTTTGCCGGAAAACTCGGGAAGTTCTGCGTGTGCGCGGCGTTGAGATACCACGGCCCCATCACGTGCGTGCCGAGGCCTGACGAGCGGAGATAGACCCAGTTCGCCGAGGAGGAAACCTGGATCACGCCCGCGTAGCTCGGCGTCGACTGTGCGGTGGTGCCCCGCGACCACGTCGTGACCGTCGTGCCGGCCAGTCGCGCGGCGTCGGTCTCGTAGATGCGCGCGTAGCGGCGAGTGTTGGCGGTCTGCCACGATTCGAGTTGCGGATCGCCCGCGAGGGCGGCGAGCGACGTGGCGAGGGCGGAAAGCAGGAGGCGGGAGGTAAAGTTCATGCCGCCGATGAAACCATGACGCGGTAAAGGGTATGTGAGGCGACGGAAGAATATTGTTAAGCCGGCGTAAACGTTCGGGATTTTTCCCGCCAAGAGGGGTAGGTTCCACCCGTGCCGTCTCCCCGGCTGCCATGAAAGTCTCGTTTCCGCTCACCCTCAAAGTCTCGCTCTGGCTGCTCGCCAACATGCTGCTACTGACCGCAGCGGCCATTGCGTTTTATGTGAGCCAGTTTGGCGTCGGCTGGAAATCACTCACGCACGGCGCCCTCGGCGAACGCCTGCAAAGCATCGGCGACTCCATCGCGACGGACCTTAATACCGAGCCTGAGGGCGTGCGGCCGGCGATTCTCCGGTCGCGGAGCACGAAGTATGGCGCCGATTTTTATCTGTTCGCCAATGCCGGTCCACAGGTGGCGGGGGATCCCGTCGAGTTGCCCGCTGCCGTGCGCGCCGAGCTGAACAAAGGCCAACGCCTCGGCGGGCGCGGCCCCGAAGGTCCCGGCCCTCGGGGCCCGCACGCCCGTCCGCCCCGCGGGGATGGTCCTCCGGAAGGACGGCCGCCGTTCGACGACCGCGGCCCGCCCGACTCCAAACGGAAAAAAGAAGGACCTCCACCCGGCGAACGCCCTCCGCCCGAAGCGCGCGGGACCGACGGACGCTTCATCATTCACTCAACCTCGCCCGACGAGACCTGGATCGGACTCCGCGTGCCCATCCCGAATGAATACGGTCAGCGCACCGCCGGCACCGTGATCATCCGCGCCTCCTCGGTCTTCGCGGTCGGCCGGCTCCTCCACGCCGGCCCGTGGTTGGCAATCGCGGCGAGCGCATTTCTTTTGTCGGTCCTGTTTTGGTTACCCTTGGTCGGCAGCATCACGCGCGCTCTCCGACGTCTTTCCGGCGCGACCGAGCGTATCGCCGAGGGAGAATTTGAAACACGGGTCGAACTCCGCCGCCGCGACGAACTTGGCCACCTCGGGTATTCCGTTAACCGCATGGCCGAGCGCCTCGACACCCTCGTGAACGGGCAAAAACGTTTCCTCGGCGACGTCGCCCACGAGCTCGGCTCACCGCTCGGCCGGCTCCAGGTCGCCACCGAAATTCTCGAAACCCGCGCCGATCCCTCCCTCCGCGAAAACATCGCCGATGTGCGCGAGGAGGTGGAACACATGGCCACGCTCGTCAACGAGCTCCTCGCCTTCACCAAGGCCGGCCTGCGTCCCCGCGACACCGACCTGACCACCGTCTCCCTCGCCCCTCTCGTGCAGGCCGCGCTCGAGCGCGAGCAGGGCACGGACCGCGTCACCGTGAGCGTGCCCGCCGAGTTGACCGCTCGCGCGGACGCCGCACTCCTCGCCCGGACCGTCGGCAATCTCATCCGCAACGCCCTCCGCTACACCGCGCCGACCGACGCCATTCGCGTCACGGCCACGCGCGACGGCACGCACGTTTCACTCGTCGTCGAAGACGAAGGGCCCGGCGTGCCGCCCGAGGCGCTGGCCCGGCTCGGCGAACCTTTCTACCGCCCCGAAACCGCGCGCACCCGCGAATCCGGCGGCGCCGGCCTCGGCCTTGCGATCGTGCGCAGCAGCGTCGCTGCGTGTGACGGCGAAGTGGTCTTTTCCAACTGCACACCGCACGGCTTCCGCGCCGAGTTGCGTTTGCCGTCGGCCAATTCCAAGGCGCTTTCAAGCTGAGCCCCAAGGGCCCGGAGGTAGGAGCCTGCTTGCAGGCGATTCAGGAGGTTGTCCGTCGTCGCGTCATGAAATCGCCTGCAAGCAGGCTCCTGCCCCTGGCCCCAAGTTCGTCTCATCCTAAACGCTAACTGAAAGACGCCGACGTTAGTAACCACGCCCCCTTGCACGCCTCACACCACGAGCGCGATCTGCACGCCCGGACCGTGCACGCCCTCGATAAGGATGCCCTCGACGTCCGCCGTCTTCGACGGACCCGTGACCCAAATCACGTTGTTGTCGCTGCCCAGTCCGGCGACGGCCTCGGGCAGATCCGAAAAGATCTTCGCGCGCTCGACCACCGCGATGTGCACCCACGGCGTGAGCGCGCCGAGTCGGCGCGAGGTCGTGGCGTCGTTCAGCACGATGGTGCCGGTCTCAGCAATCGCCCCGGCGGCGCGTGTGATACCAAACGCATAATCGTCCACCCGCTTCCGGTCGAAGGTCGTCTCGACTTTGAAATCGGCGCCGAAGTGCGGCGCGAGCGTCGGCCACAGCTCCGGATCGCAGTAGCCGCGCAGCCATTTGTTTTCGCGCAACCGCACGACCACCGCTGCGGGATCGGTCAGCGCGACGCCGTTGACGAGCGCGATGCGCTCCGTGAACACCGCAAGCAGGTCGCGGTTGGCGATCATCCGGCGCATCACGGCGATCTCCGTCGTGTAGTCGGGCATCGCGGCGCGCTCGTGCAGCGGCGCCAGCGCACCACGCACACGGGAAAAAATGGCTTCACGATCGGCGTTGGAGGACATCTTAAACTTTTTTCGGAGTGAGGAGTTTCTCGCGGCCCACGAAGTAGAGAAACGCGCAGATCGCGACGAAAGGAATCATCGAGAGCGCGTCGGCATTGGGCCCTTCGAAGAACGGATTGTTCGCCGTGGACCATTTTTGCAGATCCGCGTCGAACGTATCGAGCACGCCCGCAAGGAAGGCGATGATGATACCCGCGATCGCACCGCCGGCGATGTAGCCGGACGCGAGCAACACGCCGGGGCTCTTGTCGCTCTCTTCGGTGAACTGCTCCTGCGTCATCGCGGCGTGCGACGCCTTCTTGCGCATCTGGCGGTCGACGAGCCAGCGCACGAGACCGCCGGCAAAAATCGGCGACGATGCCGAGAGCGGCAGATACACGCCGACCGCGAAAGCCAGCGCCGGCACAAACGAGAGTTCGAGTGTAACCGCGATCATCACACCCAGGAGCACGAGCGCCCACGGCAGCTTCTGGTCGAGGATGCCCTTGATGATATACGACATCAGCGTGGCCTTCGGCGCGTCGAACTTCCGCACCGTGGTGCCGTCGGGACGCGTGTTAAAGGTGCCGTTGATGCCCGGGTCGACGAGCCACACGGCGGCGCCGCTCGCGTTGACGAAATATTTCCCGGCCGGGCCGCCGACATCGTCGGTTTTTTGCCACACGAGATAGGAATTTGCGTCGTCGCGCGCCTGTGGGCCGACGAGCGGTTCACGTTTCGCGAGCTTGCTCGCGTCGGTCTGCAATCCGGCCGGCGCCACTTTGGCCACGGGCACGTAGACGGTCGCGGTGTCGTTCAACTTGAGCAGAATCGGCCCCAGCAAAAACGCCGAGAGCAGCGAGCCGGCGAGAATGGCGATCTGTTGATACTTCGGCGTCGCCCCGAGGAGAAACCCGGTCTTCAGGTCCTGCGAAGTCGTGCCGCCCTGCGAAGCCGCGATGCACACGATCGCGCCCACCGAGAGCGCCGTGACGTAATACGTTCCGCCCGTCCAACCGACCAAGAGGAAGATCAGACAGGTAAACAGCAGCGTCGCCACCGTCATACCCGAGATCGGATTCGAGGAGGAACCGATTTCGCCGGTGAGCCGCGACGACACCGTGACGAAGAGAAACCCGAACACGATGATCAGCAGCGCGCCGAGGATGTTCATGTGCAGCGCCTCGCGCGCGAGCATCACCGCCGCAATGAGCACGATGATGCCGATGCCAACAAATTTCATCGAGAGATCGCGATCGGTGCGCGCCACCACCGTCGAGCCCGCGCCCGCGGAGCGACCGATCCCGATATCGCGCAAGCCGCCCTTCAGCCCGTGCCAAATCGTCGGCAGCGATTGAAACAGACTGATCAACCCGCCGGCCGCGACCGCCCCGGCACCGATGTAGAGGATGTAGGCGCCGCGAATCTGATTCGGGCCCATTTCGGAAATCGGCATCGTGCCGGGAGCGAGCGGACCTGGAATGTGGTCGCCGAAGAATTTGATCAGCGGAATCAACAGCAGATAGCTCAACACGCCGCCCGCGCACATGATCGACGCGATGCGCGGACCGATGATGTAGCCGACACCGACCAACTCGGGCGAAATCTCCGCGCCCACCGAGCCGCCCTTCAGCGGTGCACCGAACACTTTTTCCGGGACGTCTTTCCAGCCCTTGAACGCGATGTTCAGCGTCTTGTAGAGGAGACCGATGCCGAAGCCGGTGAAGATCACTTTCGCGCCCGGCGAGGCGCCCAGCCCCGCGGCTTCGGCCGCGCGCATTTCCGCCTGAGCTTTCGGCGAGGCGGCGGCGCGACATTCGGGCGAGGCACCGGCTTTGAGCACGGCGGCGCACGCGGTGCCCTCGGGATATTTGAGCACACCATGCTCCTTCACGATGAGCGCACGGCGCAGTGGAATCATCATTAGGATGCCGAGCAACCCGCCCATCAGCGCCACGAGGAGCACGCGAGAAAATTCGAGATCGAAGCCGAGAATCAGAATCGCCGGCATCGTCACACCGACGCCAAACGCGATGGACTCACCCGCCGACCCGGCCGTCTGCGTGATATTGTTCTCCAAGATCGTCGCGTCGCGAAGGCCGACTTTCGAGAGCCCGCGGAACATCGCCAGCGAGATGACGGCCACCGGGATCGACGCGCTTACGGTCAGGCCGACCTTGAGCACGAGGTAGAGCGACGATGCTCCGAAAATCATTCCGAGCACGGCGCCCGTGATGACGGCCCGCGCGGTGAACTCGCGCATCACGGTTTCTGACGGGATGAACGGTTCGACCTTGGGTGTGCTCATGAAGAGGATTTTCCGGCCGGACGATTCTTCAGCCACTTTCTGAACTCACCGCCGCGCCATTCAGGCAGCGCACGTTTCGCTTCCCACGCACGCAGCGCCGGGATCGGCAGCAATTTTGTCGGCAGGTAATTGATCACCTTGCCGCCAAAGAGTGACGCTTTCCACACGGTCGGTTGCGAAGCGAGCAACGCCCACGCGCCCATCGGCGGCGTGCCGGGCGACGGCACGTTTTCCTCTTTCGCGCGGTTGCGCAGGCGGAGGAGCAAATCGGGAATCGGGATATTGACCGGGCACACCTCGTTGCACGCACCGCAGAGCGTCGAGGCTTTCGGCAGATCCGCCTTCTGCGGAAATTTTTCCTTCATCAACAACGGCGAGAGCACCGCGCCGACCGGACCCGGGTAGACGCTGCGATACGCGTGGCCGCTCGCCTGCCGGTAGACCGGACACACGTTGAGACATGCGCCGCAACGGATGCAGCGGAGAATCTCGCGGCAGTCGCTCGCCAGCACCTCGGTGCGGCCGTTGTCGACGAAGATAACGTGCATCTCCTCCGGGCCGTCGGGCTGCGTGGCGGACTTCGGTCCGTGGATGAACTCGGTGTAGACCGTGAGCTCCTGCGCCGTGCCGGAGCGGCCCAGCAAATTCAGCAAGATCGCCAAATCGCGGTCGCTCGGGACGAGTTTCTCGATGCCGATCAGCGCGATGTGGCACTTCGTCGCGGCGAGGCAGAACCGCGAGTTGCCCTCGTTGGTGACGAGCACCATCCGGCCGCTCTCCACGGACACGAAATTCGCGCCCGTCAGGCCGACGTCGGCCTCAAGATATTTATGGCGGAGATATTGGCGCGCGCGGCGAGTGATGGTCTGCGGATCGTCGTTGTAGGCGCCGAGCCCTTCGCGCTCGAAACTCGTCGCGATCTCGCGGCGGTTTTTGTGGATGATCGGGCGGACGATGTGGCTCGGGTGGTCGTGGTCGATCTGCACGATGAATTCGCCGAGATCGGTCTCCAGCGACTCCACGCCGTGCTTTTTCAGATAGTGCTCCAGCTCGATCTCCTCGCTCACCATGGTCTTCGCCTTAACGAGCTTCGAAGCCCCGCGCGCCTGCATGATCTTCAAGACCGCCTCGCACGCGTTTTCCGCCGTGGAGGCCCAGTGCACCTGCACGCCGTTGGCCTTCATCTTCGCCTCCACCTGCGGCAGGTAGGTATCGAGATTTTCGATGGCGTGCTGCTTGATTTCGCCCGCGAGCGCACGCAGCCGGTTGGGATCGGCAAATTGGTCGAAGAGCAGCCGCGTGCGCTTCTCGTGCGTGCCCTTCGTGCTCTGGTAAACTGCCGCGCGGGTGTCGGCCTTCAGCTCGGCGGCAAACTGGTCGATTTGCTGGTAGCGCATGGCGTGGGTCAGAGTTTACCGGCGTTTTTCAACGAGTCGCGGAGCACCTGCGCGAGGTGCATCGTCTTGATTGGCTTGCCCTCTTCCTTGGCGAGACCGCCGAGGTGCATCATGCAGCTCATGTCGCCCGACACGAGCACGTCGGGTTTCGACGCGCGGACGTGGTCGAGTTTCAGCGCGCCCATGCTCGCGGAGATGTTCGGAAAAGCCACGGAGAACGTGCCGCCGAAGCCGCAGCACTGTTCCGCCTCGCCGAATTCGACGATCTTCAAGCCCGCCACGGAACCGAGCAAAGCCGAGGCGGCCGCGCTGCTGTTGGTGCCGCGCGAGTGACACGAACGGTGAAACGCCACCGTCGCCTCAAAGCGCCCCGGCCACGTCTTCACGCCGAGCCCGTTCACAATAAAATCGCCCAGCTCCCACGTGCGCCGGCCGAGCGCTTCGACTTCGCCGAGGTCCGGCTCTTTCTCGAATTCGAGCACCGCGCCGTGAAACATCATCGCCGCGCACGAGCCCGACGGCACTACCACGGGCTCTTCGCCCGCGAAGGTTTTCACCGTGTGGCGCACGACCTTGCGCGACGCGGCCCAGTCGCCGCCGTTGAACGCCGGTTGCCCGCAGCACGTCTGCCCCTCGGGAAACACGACCTCGACGCCGAGGTATTCGAGCACTTGGACGGTGGCCGCGGCCACGTCGTCATAGAAGGCATCACACAGACACGTCGCCATGAGCTGCACGCGTTTGCCGGTGATTGGTTTTCGCTCGGTGTTGAGCATGGAAAGAAAAAACTGGGACGCACCCCGCCCCTTGCAACCGAAAATCCGGAATCTCCGTGGTGAAATCGCGGCGAGTTTTCGCACGCGAACGCCCACGATTTTTCCGTGACCGCGCGGCTCGCGTGCCTTTCCCTCAACGCACCTATGGCTCACCCCGTTTTCTCCGCCGCCGTCGATCTCGGCGCCACCAGCGGCCGCGTCATTCTCGGCGCTTGGTCGAAGAACCGCCTCACGCTCACCGAAGTCCACCGCTTCCCGAATACCTTCCGCAGCCTCGCCGGCCACGATTACTGGGATGTCGGCACGCTCTGGCACGAGGCGCAAACCGGCCTCCGCAAAGCTGTCGCGGCCCTCCCGCGCGGCGCGAAGCTCGCCTCAGTAGGCGTCGATGTGTGGGGCGTCGACTTCGCGCTCGTTAACGACGCCGGCCGCCTCGTCTTCCCGGTCCACGCCTATCGCGACGCCCGCACGCAGCCCGGCCTCAAGCGTCTCGCCAACACCCGCGCCGCCCTCGAGCGCGTCTACGCCGCGACCGGCATTCCCAACGTTTTCTACAACTCGTCGCTGCAACTCGAGGAAACCGTCGCGAGCTGCCCCGCGCTCACCGATCTCGCGACGCGCTGCCTGTTTTTGCCCGACTACTTCAATTTCCTCCTCTCGGGCCGCATGGAAAACGAGCTCACCATCGCGAGCACCACGCAGCTCCTCGATGTGCACTCGACCGATTGGTCCGGTGCGGCGTTGAAGCATTTCCGCCTCCCGCCGCAGTGGTTCTCGAAGCCGATTCTCTCCGGCACGCGCCTCGGCAAAGTGAAAAACTTCCCCGAGCTCGCCGGCACGCAAGTGATCGCCGTCCCCGGCCACGACACCGCCGCCGCCTACGACGCGATGCCCGCCTCGCCCGACGGCACCGACCTCTTCCTCAGCTCCGGCACGTGGTCGCTCGTCGGCTTCGAGAGCGACAAACCCGTCCTCGGCTCCGACGCCCTCGCCGCCCGCATTTCCAACGAGCGCATCGGCGACGGCCGCTATCGCCCGCTCACCAACGTCATCGGGCTCTGGTTGCTCGAGGGCATCATGAAGGATTTCGCGACGCGTCCGACCAACGACAAAGAATGGGCCGCGCTCATCACCGCCGCCGAAAAACTCCCCGCGCCCGCCGCCCTGCTCGATGTCGTCGACCCCGCGTTCACCAATCCGCCCTCGATGAAGGCCGCCATTGATGCGCAGTTGAAGAAGCGGAAGCTCGCCGCGCCGAAGAACCTCGCCAGCTACACGCGCCTCATCTGCGCCTCGCTCGGCCGCGGCCACGCCGATGCCATGCGCGCCTTCGAAAAAATGGCCGGCAAGCAATTCAAACGCGTCCTCATCGTCGGCGGCGGCTCGAAAAACCGCATCCTCTGCCAGGCTACCGCCAACGAGACCGGCCTGCCCGTCGTGAGCTTCGCCCTCGAAGGCACCGCCGTCGGCAATCTCGCCAGCCAGCTCATCTCCCTCGGTGCCGTGAAAGATCTCGCGACGTTCCGCCGCCACCTCGGCGCCGGGCTCGCGCAAAAGGTCTACACCCCGGGCGAGTAGTTTCCGCCCCCACTTATGCACACCCGTTGGCTCCATCCGCGCGACGAACTCGTCGCCACCATGCGTCGCATCTACCGCCACAAGATGACGACCACGTCCGGCGGCAATCTTTCGATCCGCGATCCCGACGGAGGCATCTGGATCACGCCCTCGCGCGTCGACAAAGGCAGCCTGCAACCGACCGACATCGTGCACGTCGCCGCCGACGGCAAGACCACCGGCCTGCACCCGCCGTCCTCTGAGTTTCCCTTCCACCGCGAAATCTACCGCCGCCGGCCCGATATTCAGGCGATCGTCCACGCCCACCCGGGCGCGCTCGTCGCGTTTTCCATCTGTCGCCTCGTGCCGGATACGCGCGTGCAATCCCACGCCCACAGCGTGTGCGGCCGCGTCGCCATCGCGCCCTACGCGTGCCCCGGCACTGCCGAACTCGGCGAAAAGATCGCCGCGACCTTCGCCGACGGTGCCGACTGCGTGCTGCTGGAAAACCACGGCGTCGTGATTGGCGGGCGCGATTTGCAGGAGGCGTTTCAACGCTTCGAGACCCTGGAGTTCGTCGCGCAAACGCTGATCCACGCGCACGCCCTCGGCCCCGTGAAAGTGCTCGCGCCGGCCCACCTCGGGATCGAAACGATGCCGGAATTTGGCGAATTGCCCGACGCCGCGCCGTCCAACCGCGAAAAAGAACTGCGCGGCGACCTCTGCCGCTTCGTGCACCGCGCCTACGAGCAACGCCTGCTCATCAGCACCGCCGGCGCCTTTTCCGCGCGCCTCGACGGTGGCCAGTTTCTCGTGACGCCGCGCCGTCGTGACCGACTGGAGGTCTCCCCGCCCGGCATCGTGCGCGCGACGCGCACCGCCTGCGAACGCGGCAAGCGCCCGAGCCGCGCCGCACTCCTGCACGCGCTCATCTACGAACGCCACCCGGAAGTCGGCGCCGTGATTAACGCGCAGCCGGCCTACGCGAGCGCGTTCTGTATGACGAATACTGCTTTCAGCACGCGCACGATTCCCGAGAGTTACATCGTGCTCAACGACACGCCGCAGCTTCCGTTTCTGCGCATCGTGGAAGACGCGGAGCGCATCGTCGCCGAAGTCTCGCTCGGCAAACGCCCCGTGGTGCTGATCGAAAACGAAGGCGCCGTCGTGCTCGGCAAAAACCTCCTCGACGCCTTCGACCGCCTCGAAGTCCTCGAAGCCACCTCCGAAGCTCTCCAACTCGCCCGCCCCCTAGGTCCCCTCGTGCCCATGCCGGCGGAGGCGATCACGGAGTTGCGGCGGGTTTTCGGAGTGGAGTGAGCCGACGCCGACAAACAGCGGCTATTGATCGTCGTGATCCGCCACAAACACTGCCGCCGGATCCGCCAAAAGCGTCACGCTCTCCGACCGCGCGAGGCGGTAAATATCGATCCGCGCATTCGCAAAGACGCGCTGTGTGCCGGCGCCGTGGACTTTCGCGCCGTCGGCTAGGCTGCGGTCAACGAGGACGTAGCAGGGATCGTCGCTGACCAAGGATGAATCGAGCGGGCGCCCGCGGTAGAAAAACGCCGAGGCGAGATTCGCGCGGATGCGGGCCCGTGTCGTATCCATAATATAATTCGGTCCCTCGAACCACAGGCGGCGCTCCGACAGCGCCGAGTAGTAGAAGTGGACACCGGTGAGCGTGCGGTCGAGCGCACCCCAGTGGTCTTTCTTCATGTTTTCGGGCGTGCAGGAATTGGCGACGATCACGGCATTGGGCTCGGTGTTGCGGCGCACCCAGAGGAGCGCCTCGTGGAGTTGCCCCATGTGGTCGTCGGCGCGGAGCTTGGCCGGAGTCGCGAGCCACTCGGCGAAACCGGTGCGGTTGCGCGATAGCCAGAGACTGGCCTGCAAACCAAACGCCAACGCGAGCACCGCCAACGCCCCACCCGCAAAGCCGCGCTGCATCCAACCAATCGCCGGCGCACTCACGCTCGGCGAAAGCCACGGCAGCGTCTCCCGCCGCCACGAGCGCACGCGACGAAAGGCATCGACCGCAAACGCCGCGGCCAGCACCGCCATCGGCAGCCGGATCATCAAAATCAAATAGAGTTCCCCGTAACTATTGAGCTCCATGAGCAGGCCCATGCCCGTGCTCGCGACGAAAAACGCGCCCAACCAACCCACGAGAGGATCGCGGCTCTGCCGACCGGCCCAGCACAGGTAAGGAATCGCCAGCAAACGCACGCCGCAGGTGCCGGCGAATACCACGACCGCACAAATGAGCGTCCCCAGCGGGGCCGCGACCGCGGCCGGCAACACACTGCCCAAACTGCTCTGCCACACCGGCAGATAGGTTTTCCAAAATTCGGTGAGTTGGAAAACGTGCAGCGGGTTGAACCGGGCGTCGCCCGTGCGCCACGACGACATCGTCGCTAGGTAAACCAGCGCAAACCCACCGCCGAGACCAAAACCGAACGCCACCAGTCGGCCCGGAAAGCGCCGCTCACGGGCCCAGCGCCACACGACCCACAACCCGAGCGCGCAGATCAGCACGGGGAGCACGGTGCCCTTGGCCCCCGTGCCGGCGGCCGCGAGCAGAAAGATCCACGCGTGGTGCTGCACGCCGCAGCGCGCCAACCGGTCGCAGTGGGCGATCGCCAGCAAGAGCGCCCCACAAAAAATCATCCCGAAGAAAAACGTCGGGCTCACAAACAACCACCGGGCAAACAAGCCGAGATACATCGGCTGGCCGTAGCTCTCGGCAAACGAGACTTCGCCCGCCATCACCACCAGCAGCGCCGCAATCACGCCACCCCACGGACTCCGCGCGAGCCGGCGGCCCAGCACATAAGCCTGAGCCAGCATCACGGCCCCGAGCGGCACCACCATCAGGCGCAGCAAGATCAGCGTGAGCTCCACTCCGGTCGTGCCCGAAGCCGCCGCCGCGTGCACCATCATGAAGTAGTGATATTGCAGCGGCGTGCCCGAGAGGCTCGGATCGTCGAGCGGCCAGTTGTGTTTGATCACCGCCGCCCGGCTCACGAGGTAAACCCAGTCGTGAAAAATCGCGCGCGACGGCATGCCCGTTGCGAGCGGCGACTCCGCAAACATCTGGCTCGCGGCCACAAAAATAATCCCGAGGAACGCGACCGCCAATCCGAGCACGAGGCCGGCGTGCGATCCGGCGACGCGGATCCGCACGGGCGACTCCCGCCGTTGCCACCACAAGCCGGCCCCGGCCGCGAGCCACCCCAGCGGCAAAAACCGATAGAATTCCCGCATCTCCATCGCCGCCAATCCAAGGTAGCTGAAAATCTCGATCGCGAATCCCGTGGGAATCGCCAACGCCAGCGCCGTCGCGAGGGACAGCGGACGGCGGTTCAGGGCGTAAAGAGTGACCACACCCGGCAATGCGACAAACGCCGCGAAATAGCCGGCATACGCCAACAGCGAGTAAAAATCGTAGCCGCACGCACGCGCGACAATGAGAGCCGTAATGGCGAAAACCGCGGCGGACGCTTTCCAGAGAGCACCCGGCGAGGCAAAAGGCCTCGGCGCACGGACGACAAGTCGCTCGAACGAAGACACAGGCTAAATGAGTTGGGGGGATGGAGGGATTGAGGGGCCTGCAGCCAAGCATTCGCCACAGAGAAAATTCGCCGCGCAGTTTGCAGCTCGTGGTGAAATTTCATCCGCAGAAAGAAACTCCGCGCGGCCGAACGCAACGCCGAATCTCCGGATCAGCGCGCGGACCGTCAGAAAAATCGCCGCAATCCACCGGCCCCGGAAACCCTCAGCGCGCCTCCGGAACCCATCCCCCCAGCACATTGCCAACACTACGCAGGCGCGCCGCTTCGGTTGTGGATAATTGACGCGAGGCCGGCAGCCGCGCCGACGTGTCGAGCGGTTTTCCAGCCAAATCCGTGCTGCTAAATTCCTCGAAACGCAGGTGCGGTGCGGGCGCCGGTGCCTCGGCTCCGGGGACTTTGTCCAACTGCCAGCCAACCGCACCGATGTGCGGACCGAGGGCACAATTGATGAAGGCCACGTGGCTGTAGGGAAACCTCCTCGGCTCGATTCGTGCCAACACATAGCGGTCGACGTTCGGCGAGGCCGTGAGCCTGCAATCGACGAAGACGTAGCCGAACGCACCGGCGCCGTTGCGCGACTGCACGAGATAGCCGTTGTAAACGGAGTGAAACGTGCAGCGCTCGAAGTAGACCGCTCCGCTCCCCCACACGTAGTCGACATCACCTTCGACGTAACAATCGCGCACGTAGACGCGGCCATCGAGGCGCAGCGTGTCTTGGAAACTCTTGAAATCGCAGTCGCGCAAAATCACGCGGTCGGCGCGCACGCGGATCGCCTCGGCCTGCGAGCCGCCCTTCGGGGTCGTGTTGTGGAGCGTGAGATTTTCGAGAATGAAACCGTCGGCCTCGGCGGAAAACATCTCGCGGCGGCGGGGGTTGAGGTTCGCGTTATTGGTCGCCGCGATGATCGTGCCGCGGCGGTCTTCGCCGCGCAGCGTGAGGTTTTTCTTTTCCGGCGCGACGATGACGAGTTCGGCGTAGGTGCCGCGGCGCACCAAGATCGTGGTGCGGGCGGTGGATTCGGCCGGCGCGGCGTCGACGGCGGCCTGGATGGTCTTGAAATCGCCGGAGCCGTCGGGCGCGACGACGAGATCCCGGGCGGTGGCGATCATCGCGACGACGAGCAGCGCAAATACGGTGAGGGGTTTCACAAACGGGCGAGACGCCGGGTCGACGCGAACGATGCGCGCAATCTGCGCGCTACGGCACTTCGTAGACTTCGATCAGCGCCACGCCGGTGGCCCCGCCGACCCCGGAGACTTGCGCGGTGTAGTTGCCCGGCGCGAGCTCGGTCAAAATCGCGCCGTCGCCGCTGCCGGTCGTAAGCGCAAAGGCGCCGACTTGTGGGGAAACGCGCGCGATCTCCAGCGCGTTGGGCGCGGCAGTCCAGTTGCCGTTTTGCGCGACGACGGCGCCGCGCTCGTTGAACAACGTGAGCTGCAGCCGCGTGAGCGCACCGCCCACACCGAAGGCGCCGAGCGTCGGCCCGATCGCGCGCACGAGGATCGGTTTCGCCGCGCGGCCGCTGATCGTCATGCCCGCAATCAGCGAGGCATCGTCCGCCCCGACGAAGGCGCGCGACGAAAGGTTGCTCAGGCGATGCGCGGTGTCGCCGGGCGCGAGATCGTAGATTTCAACGAGACCATTGCCGGCGCGCCCGGCGGAGTCGGTCATGACCGTCGAGTAAGCGGCGGGCACGAGCGCGCTCACCAACGCGGAATCAGCGATGGCCGGGGAGAGCGGAAAGACGCCGGCCTGCGCGTTGGCGGCGACGATGGCCGCCGAGTTGGGCGCTGTCATCCAGCCGGTGTTGGTCACGACGATCGCGTTGTCGCGGAAAAGATCGAGACGCGGCGCCGGCAGCAAATCGGCGACACCGAACTGCGCGAGGCCCGGCCCGACGGCGCGCGCGAGCACGCTCTTCGGCGCGGCGCCGCTCACGACAAAGCCCACGATCACCGCACCGTCGCCACCGGTCGCGCGGGCGCGGGTAGAAAGACCAGTCAGCCGCTCGACGCGGGGCGCGGCGGTGACCGCGCTAAGACGCGGCGTGAAGCCGAGGACAAACTGCGGATCGCGATATTGCGCGGCTGTCGCGGCGTCGATCTGGCGCGACGCGGCGTGGCGGCGCGAGACGTCGAGCGCGTTGCCGTTGAGATCGGTGGATTGAAACTCCCAAAACTGCAGATCGGGCGCGGAGGTCGCGCCACCGTCGAGTTGCCAGCCGGCGGCGGTGATGTGCGGCCCCATCGCGCAGTTGATCCACGCGACCTGCGAGAACGGCCACGTGTTCGCCACGCCAGCTCGGGGATCGATGCGGGCGAGGACGGAATTCGTCACGCCGGCCGCCGCGGTGAGCCGGCAATCGACGTAGACGTTTCCCTTGCCGGTCTGGCTGTTGCGAACCTGCGCATAGAAGCCGGCGCTGAGCGCACGCAGCTCGCAGCGCTGAAAAAAGCACGCGCCGCCGCCCCACATGAAGTCGACGTCGCCCTCGATCAGGCTGTCGGTGACAAAGAGCGCGCCGTTCCACAGGAGCGTGTCCTGAAAACTGGAGAGCGTGACGCGGTCGAAGACGACGCGCTGGCCGTTGCCGCGGATCGCCTCGGCCTGCGAGCCGCCCTTCGGCGTGGCGTTACGCAGCGTGATCGTCTCGAGGACGAAGTCGTTGGCGTCGGAAGCGACCATGGTGCGGTTGTTGCCGCTGTTGAAATTGGCGTTGTTGGCGTAGCTGATAACGCTTCGGTCGCGGTCCTCGCCGCGCAACGTGATGAAGGGCTTGGCGGAGCCGATGTAGACGATTTCACGATACGTGCCCGCCTTCACCGTGATGACGGTGCGCGCGGTGTTGTTGCGCGGGACGAAGTCGATCGCGCCCTGCACCGTGCAAAAATCACCCGAGCCGTCGGCCGCGACAGTGAGCGCCGTCGACCCAGCGGCGGGGCCGGCCGCGCGCGTCGAGAAACGAAAGGTGGCCGCCTCCGCGGTGCCCGTGAACGCCACGCCGCCGGTATCGGTGAAGACGCCGCTTTCGATCGTCACGTAGTAACTCTGCCCGTAGGCGAGCACGCCCGCGCGCGGAAAAATCGTCGCCACCGTGCCCGTGATGATGACCGGCAGATAGTTGTAGGGCGTGCCGTTGGTCCCGATGAGGCGCGTGTGCGTGGCGCTCGCGAGATCGATGGTCTCGACGACGGCATCGGTCGCGGCCTGGTGAATGCGCACGCGCCCGGACGTGCCGAGCCTCGGCGCCACGTCGAACGTGACGGTGAGCAACGTGTCGGTGCAGACTCCGGTGGAACCGGGCGCAGGGGCAAACGCGGTGGCGGTGATGGCCGCGGCTCGCGCAACGAGCACTGCGGCGACGACAAAAACCGAAAACAGTTTCAGCTTCATGGAGCCGGAGAGAGACGGAAATATTCCGTCTCTGTCCAGCACCGGCGTGCAGCGGTCAGGCGCCCTTTACCTTCGCAAACGTCTCGTTCAATGCGCGGGCGGACGCTTGGAGCGCCTGCTGCTCTTTCGGCCAGAGTTCGACTTCGACATGTGCGAGCGCGCCCGCGCGACCGACGACGGTCGGGACACTGAGGGCGGTGCCGCGGATGCCGTAGGCGCCCTGTTGCACGGTGGAAACGGGGAGCACCTGGCGTTTGTCGTGTGCGATGGCATGGACGACTTCGGCGATGGTGAGACCGACGGCCCAGCCGGCGCCGCCCTTGCGGCGGATGACTTCGGCGCCACTGCCTTTGGTGCGCTCGAAAATCTGCGTCTGAAAATTCGGCGTGCAGCCGGCGATCTTCGCGAGCGGTAATCCGGCGTAGGTCGCGGACGACCAGACGGGGAGCATCGTGTCGCCGTGCTCGCCCAGGATCAGCGCTTTGACCTGCGTGGGCGCGAGCTTGAGGTCTTGCGCGATGAGCGATCGGAAACGCGCGGTGTCGAGCATCGTGCCGAGCCCGAGGACTTGTTGCCACGGCAGGCCGAGTTTCGCGGCAGCGAGTTGGGTAAGGATGTCGACCGGATTCGAGACGACGAACACGATGGCGTCCTTGCGGAAGCCGGCGGTCTTCATGCTCTCGAGAATGCCGGAGAAGAGCGCGACGTTGCGATTGATCAGGTCAAGGCGCGACTCGTCGGGCTTACGGCGAAGGCCGGCGGTGATGACGAAGACGTCGCTGTCCTTTGCGCGGGCGTAGTCGCCCGAATAGATGCGCTGGTCCGCGATCGAGGAGGAACCGTGCAGGAGATCGAGCGCCTCGCCCTCGGCCATGTCGGCGTTGGCGTCGAGAATTTGGATTTCGGAAACGATGCCGGCGCACTGGAGCGCGAAGGCGGCATTGGAGCCGACGCGGCCACCGCCGCCGATGATGGAGACTTTCATCTGAAGTTGAGAGTTGAGTGATGAGAGTTGAGAGACAGAAAATCTAGGAAGGGCCGGTCATTGACCGGTCCCGTTCGAGCCGAGACGATACGAGGGCGGATCGGAGCCCGCCCTACTTGCCCATCTGCTTCAGGATCTGCTCAGTGATCTTGGCGACGATGGCTTCGATCTGCGGATCGGCGGGATCGCTCGGGGCGGCGTCTTTCGCCGGCGCTGCGCAGACGACACCGGGACGGAAATCGGCGCTGTCGCAGAGTTCGCATTCCTTGAGACCGGCGCGGGGATCGGGCATGCCGAGCTTTTGGCGCAGGTTGATGAGTTCCTTCGCCTGGCCGCCGGTGAAGCGGTGGAGGCCACCGCCGAGGCCGGCGGCGATCCACACGGTGCGGCAGTAGGAATCGATGTTCTCCATCTTCCAGTAGGCGTCTTCGACGTCCTTACCCCAGCAAATCACACCGTGATTCTGCATGAGCACGGCTTGGTGAATCTTGCCGACCTCACCGACTTCGTCGGCGTTGGCGGGCGTGCCGGGCGTCTGGTATTTCGCGACGCCGATTTTGCCGAGGAAAACTTCGGCTTCGGGGATGAGGCAGGAGGGAATATTGACGTTGGCGATGGCGAACGCGGTCGCGTGCGGCGGATGCGCATGCACACAGGACTTCGCGGCGGGCTGGCGCTTCATGATGCCGAAGTGCGTCTTCGCCTCGCTCGTGCGGACGCGCGTGCCGGCGAGCTGGTTGGCGTCGAGGTCGACGAGGCACATGTCCTCGGGCTTCATGAAGCCTTTGCAGATGAGGGTGGGCGTGCAGAGGGCGAGATTGTCGCCGACGCGGACGGTGATGTTGCCGCCGTTGCCGTCGGTGTAGTCACGCTGCCACAGGCGGCGGCCCATGTCACAGATGCGCTCTTTGATGAGGTTGATCTCGGGCGAATTGAAGAAGCGCTCGATCTCGGCGGGCGTCTTCGGGTCGGAGCCGGGCGTCCACTTGAACTCGTAGTCGGGAATGCTGGGCGCGGCGGATTTCTTGGCCGGAGCCGCGGCGGAGGATGCGCTGGTCTTGGTGCCGACGAGCGGCAGGAGCGAAGCGCGGCCCTGGAAGACGTCGCGGGCGGATGGCGTGAGGATCGCGCCGGCGGGCGGTTGCGATCCCTTGCGGAGAAGTTCCTCGGCGTCGCGAGCGGTGATGACGATAGGCATGGGTTACAGAAGTTGAGAGTTGAGAGATGAGGGGTGAGAGCCCCGATCAGGCAGGCGGGTTGTAGAAAATTTTGTCGATGAGCGCGGCGCAGAAGGCGTCGACGGGCGTCGGGTTGTCGAAGGGCGCGGTCGCCTCGGCACCTTCGGTGAAACCGATGATGTGGCCGACGCCGGCTCCGAGATTGTCGTAAACAACCAGCGACGATCCCTTGGCGAGCGGTTCGACCGCGCCGCCTTGAAATTTCGATTTGTCGAACGGCTGCACGAGAAGAAACCGGCCGCCTTTGTAGGCGGGGTCCTGCTGCGAGAGGGTCACGCGACCGATGACGTGTCCGAGGCGCATGTCAGTTGGTCTCCTTCGCGTCGACGAGGCCCATCACGATATTGCGCAACGGGGATTTCGGATCTTTGACGAGCGCGCGGGTGTGCGAACCGTCGGTCGAGATGAGCACGCGCTCGTGGTGTCCGGCGCCGAGTGCATCAATGGCGAGCACGGGTGCGCCTTCGTCGCGGAACTCGGCATCGAGCGGCTGACAAATGATCGAACGATAGCCGGCCATGCTGGGATGGCAGACTGTCGAGACGACCACTCCGTCAACGCGCGCGAGAAACATGGCTCAGTAGATGCGCAGGTTGTCGACCATCACGCAGCGACGGGTGCGCGTGAACGTCTCCGGCGTGGTGATGCCTTCGCCGGTCGTGGTCGCGATCGAGTAGCTGAGGTAACCCTCGCCGCCGAGGCCGAGGCCGGCGGTGCTGGGACCGTTTTTCACGAAGAGCGTGGTGTCGAGAGCGCGGGCCATCTGCGTCATGCGCTCGACGTTGAGCGAGTGGATCACGCACGAGTGTTTGTAGCCGTGCTCGCTCTTGGCGGCGGCGGCGACAGCGGCGTTGAAATCTTTGACGCGCACGATCGGGAGCATCGGCATCATCTGCTCTTCGAGGACATACACGTGGTCGGCGTCGGTCTCGGCAAAGAGCAACGGGCAATCAGGCGTGACGGTCGCGCCGGCGTGTTGCGCGAGCACGGCGGCATCGGCGCCGACGAACTTGCGGTTGAGCACCGGGTGCGAGCAGCCGCCGGCGTCTTTGGAGTTCGTGAACGCCACGGCGCTGAGTTTCGCGAGCTGCGACGCGGTGAGCTTGGCGGCGCCGGCCGAGGCGAGCTCGTTCATGAAACGGTCGGCCACGTGCTCGAGCACGAAGACCTGTTTCTCGCCGATGCAGAGGAGATTGTTGTCGAAGGAGGCGCCGGAGATGATGTCGGCGGCGGCTTTCGCGAGATTGCCGGTGCCGTCGACGATCACGGGGGGATTGCCGGGGCCGGCGCAGATCGCGCGTTTGCCGGAGGCCATCGCGGCCTTAACGACCATCGGACCGCCGGTCACGCAGAGGAGGCGGATGTGCTCGTTTTTCGTGAGCGCATTGAAGGTCTCGATGGTGGGCGTCTCGACGGTGCAGATGAGATTCTCGATGCCGAGAACGGCGTGGATCGCTTCGTTGAACGTGCGGACCGCGAGTGCCGCGGAACGGGCGCCACCCGGATGAGGGTTAAAGACAACGGAGTTTCCGGCGGCGACGATGTTAATGACGTTGCCGCTGAGCGTCGGGATGGAGTGCGTGACGGGCAGCACGGCGCCGACGACGCCGAAGGGCGTGTGCTCTTCCATCGTGATACCGTGATCGCCGCTCATGCCGCGCGGCTGGAGCCACTCGACACCGGGGACGAGTTTCACGATTTCGAGCTTCGCGACTTTGTGTTCGAGGCGACCGATCTTGGTCTCGTCGAACTCAAACTTGCCCCATTCCTTGGCGTTCTTCGTACAGAGGGTTTTGACGATGTCGATGACCTGCCGGCGACCGGCGACACCCTTGTTGCGCAGTTGTTCGAAGGAGACTTGCGCGGCGGCGCAGGCTTCCTTCACGCAGTCGAACACGCCGAAGCGGGGGCCGCTGCGGCGCGGCGCGGGCGAGGCGGCAGGAGTGGCGGACGGGGCCGCGCTGGTGGGGGCTGGAGCGGAAGCCGTCGCCCGGCCGAGGCCGCGCATGACGTCTTCGACGATCGTGCGGATCGTTTGCTCATCGAGTTGGAGATTGGCGCTCATCGTTCGGAACCGCGGTTACTTTTTCGGGGGATAGATTTTGTGATTCAACACATCGACCGTATCGACGATGCCCACGACGACGGCGTCGACAGGCAGCGATTTCATGCCGGTGGCCTGGCGCGCGGAGCTGCCTTGGCAAAACAGGACGACCTCGTCGAGACCGGCACCCATCGCGTCGATCGCGACGACGGTGTTGGTGCCGGGGCGGAACTGCGCGGGATTGGCTTCGTCCACGAGCAGCGGCCGCAAGATGACGAGTTTACGACCCTTCATCGCCTCGTCTTTTTTCGTCGAGACGACGGAGCCGATGACGCGCGCGAGAAACATGGCTTACTTCTTCGCGGGCGTGGCGACGGCGGCCTTGGGCAGAATGAGCGCGACGTCGTCGTGCGGGCGCGGAATGACCTGCACGCTGACGACTTCGCCGACGGTGCGAGCGGCCTGCGCACCAGCATCGGTGGCGGCTTTGACGGCGGCGACATCACCCGTGACGACGGCGGTGACGAGGGCGTTGCCGACCTGCTTCATGGGGCCGACTAGCGTGACGTTGGCGGACTTGAGCATGGCGTCGACGCCGGTGACGAGGGCGGTGAGACCGCGGGTTTCGAGGAGACCGATGGCTTTGGACATATGAGTGGGAGTTGAGAGTTAAGGGTTGAGTGTTGAGAGAAAGAGAAGCGGGGAAACGCGTGGATCAGCTCTGCGCCGAGATGCAGCGGGCGGTTTCGCGGGCGACGACGAGTTCTTCGTTGGCGGGGATCACAAAAATCTTGGTGCGCGAATGAGCGGCGGAGATCTCGCCCTCGGTGCCACGGAGCGCGGCGTTTTTCGCGGGGTCGATCACGATGCCGAGCTGGTCGAGCTGCGCGCAGATCGCGGCGCGGAGGTCGGGATTGTTTTCGCCGATGCCGGCGGTGAACACGAGGGCGTCGGCGCCGTTGAGCTCGAGGAGAAACGCGCCGATCCAGTGGCGCGCAGATTGGATAAACACGTCGAGCGCGAGTTGCGCGCGGGCGTTACCCTGCTGAGCGGCGGCGCGGATATCGCGGAGGTCGTTGCCGACACCGGAGAGTCCGAGCAGGCCGGCCTCCTTGGTCATCTGACGCTCGGCTTCGGCGAGCGAGAGGCCGAGGGTTTTCATTACGAACGGCACGGCGGCGGAATCGAGATCGCCAACGCGGTTGTTCTGCGGGAGGCCCGACTGCGGGCTGAGTCCCATGCTCGTGCCGATGGCGACGCCGTCGCGGATACCAGTCACTGAACTGCTGCCACCAAGGTGACAGGAGATGATGCGGAGCGGTGCAGCGGCTTCGCCGTTCGCACGCGGGGCGACGGGCGTGGCGCCGGCTTGGTAGAGTTGGCGCACACGCTCTGCGATGTCGTCGCGGCCGAGCAGTTCGGCGCTACGCTCGGCGACGAATTTGTGGCTCGCGCCGTGGAAACCGTAGCGGCGCACACCGGCTTCATACCACGCCTGCGGGACGGCGTAACGGGAGGCGGCCTCGGGCACCCACTGATAAAACGCCGTCTCGAAGAGCGCGACGAGCGGGACGCCGGGGAGTTTTTCGCGGAACCGTGCGATGCCGAGCGCGTAGGGCGGATTGTGCGCGGGCGCGATTTCCTTGAAGCCGTCGAGCGCAGCGATCACGCGATCGTCGGTGTCGGCGCGGAGGCAACCCGTGAGATTCTTGCCTAGGACGGTTTTGAAACCGACGCCGTGAAGATCGGCCGAAGTCGTGACGTGGCCGCCGTTTTTGAGTTCGCCGAGACAATCATCGATCGCCTTGCCGTAGTCGGTCACGCGCTCGTAGCCGCCCTTCGCGAGCAGCGAAGGAGCGCCCGTTCCGTCGAAGCGAATCAGACGGAACTTGAACGAGGTCGAGCCGAGGTTGGCGACGAGGATGTTCATGAAGTCGACGAGTAGCCGCGTCGGTTACGACACGGCGGCACCGCACGCGATGGCGTGCGGTTACAAGTTTAGGCCGTCGGAGCCTGGACGAGCCACTTGCCGAGACCGGCGAGTTCGTCGTGCGGACGCGGGATGACCTGGACGGCGACGACTTCGCCGACTTTGGAGGCGGCTTCCGCGGCGGCGTCGATGGCGGCTTTGACGGCGGCGACATCGCCCCGGAAAAATCCGCAGACGTATCCGCTGCCGACGGCTTCGTAGCCGGTCATGGTGACGTTGGCGGCTTTGAGAGCGGAGTCGGCGGCTTCGATGAGCGCGCAGAAACCCTTCGTTTCAATGAGACCGATTGCTTCCTGTGCCATGGTGAGGGGAAAATTTGAGAGTTAAGTGATGAGAATGGTGAGACGGGCGCGCCGGGCTCAGAGGCCGAGGGTCCGGACGAGTTCGCCGTGCGGGCGGGCGATGATGTGCGAGCAGACGAGCTCGCCGACGCGCTTGGCGGCTTCGGCGCCGGCATCGACGGCCGCGCGCACGCTGCCGACGTCGCCTTTGACGATCACGGTGACCATGCCGCCGCCGATTTGGATTTGGCGAACGAGGGTGACGTTGGCTGCTTTGACCATGGCGTCGCTGGCTTCGACGCTGCCTACATAGCCTTTGGTTTCTACCATGCCGATGGATTCATTCATAGTGTTCTAATAGGTGAGGGTTGGAGTGAGTGGTGAGTCGTAAACGGGGACGGAAATTTATTTCAGGAGCTCGACCGGCGTATCGGCTTCGAGCGCACACGCGTTGCCTTCGTCGGTGTCGATATGGACCTCGAGTTTGAAATCCTTGTGCACGCGGACAAGGAGCCGCTCAAATGTCACGGCGCACGCACCGCCGACGCGCAAGCGCATGAAATCGCCCTGCTTCACGCCGTAAAACGCCGCGTCGTCCGGATGCATGTGCACATGCGGCGCGGCGCGAATGACGCCGTCGGGCATCTCGAAAAATCCCGCGGGCCCCATGAGCATGCAGCCGGGCGTTTCCTTGATGAGGCCGGACTGGCGCACCGGAATGTCGAACCCCAGCGCGATCGAATCGGTGAGCGCGAGCTCGATCTGGTTGAAATCGCGACACGGTCCCAAAATGCGGAGATTCGAAATCACGCGGCTGCGCGGACCGATCAAGGTCACGGCTTCCTTGGCGGCGAACTGGTCCTTCTGATACAGCCACTTCATCGGAGTGAGCGTGGCGCCCTTGCCAAAAAGGATCTCGACCGCTTCCTGCGTGAGGTGGCAGTGGCGCGCGCTGACGTTCACCAAAAGCGGATTCGGTGCCTGCGCGGCGCGCGGCGGATTCTTGCCGAGTCGCTGGTAGATCGCCCGCCGGACGAGATGTTCGATCTCAACGCGATGAGGGGCTGGAGGCGGCAAAGACATGGTCGGGTGCGGAAGGGTTTGACCGAATGTCGCCCAATATCTTCCATGAAGTCAAGGGAAGCATTGCACAATATTCCAAAATCTTCCAACTTCTACCACACCGATGCACCCCGAAGAGCGCCGCGCGAAGATCGAAGCCTACTTACAGTCGGCTGAATTCGCTTCGCTGGAGGAACTTGCGCAACACGTCGGAGTATCAGTCTCAACCGTTCGACGCGACGTCGACGAATTGGAAGCCGGCAAGCTGATCAAACGCACCCACGGCGGCGCGCGCACGCTCCAACCGAAGACCGACGAGTTCGTTTTCAACGTCCGCGATACCCACCAAGTCGGTGAAAAAGAATCCATCGGCGCCGCCTGTGCCGCGCTCATCCAGCCCGGTCAAAACGTAGTCATCGACAGCGGCACGACCTGTTTCCACGTCGCGAAACATCTCGGCGATAAAGTCGCTCAGGTCATCACCAACTCGCTGCCCATCGCGAACCTGTTCTCCGGCTCCAATCGCCACGAGGTGCACGTCACCGGCGGCGTGATCTACCCGCGACTCGGCACGCTCGTCGGGCCGCACGCGGTAGAATCGTTTTCGCGGATGCACGCCGATGTCGCGATCCTGAGCGGCAGCGGCATCGCCGAGGACGGCATTTACAATTCCCACGCGCTCATCGTCGACATCCAGCGCGCGATGATGGCCGGCGCGGCCAAGGTGATCTTCTGCTTCGACCATACGAAGTTCGACCGTCGCTCGACGTTTTTTCTCTGCGATTTCACCAAGATCGACTGCGTCGTGACCGACGCCAGCGCGCCGGCCGCGCTCGTGGAAAAACTGCGCGCCAAGGGCATCCAAGTTGTGCTCGCGGGCGCGGCAGCAACCCCGGCTTGAGCGCGCACCCCTTCGAAAATTCGCCTCTCCGTCTGGTCGGCGCCGTGTGACCGCGGCCGGTTTACAACACGATGTTGTCAATCATGCGCACCTCGTCGACCCACGCGGCGATGGCCAACATGGTCTTGCCCGGCTCGATCTCGCGCACGGTCTCCATCGTCACGCAGTTCACGATCGAGATGTAGATAATGCGCACGCGCCGGTGCTGACTCAGGATGTGCGTCGCCTCGGCGATGAGGCGGTCGGGACTGCGCACACCGGCATCGAACATCTCCTTCGCCTTGAACAGCGCCTTGCTCAACGCGAGCGACTCCTGGCGCTGGCTCGCGGTAAATTCGCGGTTGCGCACGCCCGCCGCCAAACCATCCGGCTCGCGGACCGTCGGCACGACGACGATCTCCACTTTGAAACACAGGTCCGCCGCCATCTTCCGCACGACCGCCGCGCGCTGTGCCGTCTTTTGACCAAAAAACGCCTGCGTCGGCCGCACGATGTTAAAGAGCTTCGCCATGAGCGTCGCGACACCGCGGAAATGATTCGGCCGCGAGACCCCGTCGAGCGGCTTGCCCGTATGATCTTCGTTGACGAAGGTCGCGTAGCCTCGCGGATAAATATCCTCGGCGGCCGGTGCGAAAACCACATGCGCCCCGCAGCGTTTGCACAGCTCCAAATCCTCGGGGAAACTGCGCGGGTAGTTCGCGATCACCTCGTTGGGCCCGAACTGCAGCGGGTTCACAAAAATCGACACGACCACCACCTGCGCGCTCTCCGCAGCGGCACGGATCAAAGCCTCCTGCCCCGCGTGCAGCGCTCCCTGCGTCGCCACGAGTGCGATGGTTTTACCCTGCGCTTTCAACTCTGCGGAGAGGGACCGCATGGCGGATACAGATTCGATTTTTTGCATAGGGGGTTTGGACGCGGATTGGAAAACGTCGGGCTTGAACAAACTCCGCGCGCTGCGTTTGTTCAAGTTTTTCACCCGTTCGCGCGCTCCGGCGCACGAGACTTCACGCTCCCTTTACCACTCAAACATCACCACGCCACCGCCATGATCCGCATCAACGAGAACTACACCAAGCTCAAGGCCTCCTACCTTTTCAGCGACATCGCCAAGCGCGTCAGCGCCTACGTCGCCGCCAACCCCACCAAACCCGTCATCCGCCTCGGCATCGGCGACGTCACCGAGCCACTCCCGCCCGTGTGCGTCGAGGCCATGCACGCCGCGACCGACGAAATGGCCAAGCGCGCGACGTTCAAGGGCTACGGCCCCGAGCAGGGCTACGCGTTTCTCCGCGACGCCGTCGCCGCCAACGACTACGCCGCCCGCGGCTGCCAGATCGACGCCGACGAGATCTTCATCTCCGACGGCTCCAAGTGCGACTGCGGTAACATCCAGGAAATCTTCGCGACCGACGTCCGCCTCGCGATTCCCGATCCCGTTTACCCGGTCTACGTCGACACCAACGTCATGGCCGGCCGCACCGGCGCCAACATCGACGGTCGCTACGCCGGCGTCACCTACCTCGATAGCACGCCCGCCAATGGCTACGTCCCCGCCATTCCCGGCGTCGCCACCGACCTCATTTATCTCTGTTTCCCCAACAACCCCACCGGCGCCGTCGCCACCAAGGCCCAGCTCACCGAGTGGGTGGCCTACGCGAAGGCCAACAAAGCCGTCATCCTCTTCGACAGCGCCTACGAAGCCTACATCCGCGATCCGCTGATCCCCCACTCTATCTACGAGATCGAGGGCGCGCGGGATGTCGCGATCGAGTTCCGCAGCTTCTCCAAGACCGCTGGCTTCACGGGCACACGCTGCGCCTACACTGTCGTCCCGAAGTCGCTCGTCGCCTACGATACCGCGGGCAACGCCCACCCGCTCCACGCGCTCTGGAATCGCCGCCACACGACGAAGTTCAACGGCGTCTCCTACCCCATTCAGAAAGCCGCCGCCGCGATCTATACCGACGCCGGCAAGCAGCAGACCCGCGACCTCATCGACTTCTATCTGGCCAACGCCAAACTTATCCGCGAAGCCGTGAAGAGCTGGGGCTTCACCTGCATCGGCGGCGACAACGCGCCCTACCTCTGGATCAACACCGGCCGCGACTCGTGGGAGTTCTTCGACCTCTTGCTCAACAAGGCTCAAGTCGTCTGCACGCCCGGCGCCGGCTTCGGCAAGTGCGGCGAAGGCCACGTGCGCATCAGCGCCTTCAACTCCCGCGAAAACGTCGTCACCGCGCTCGAGCGCATCGGCGCGGCGTTGAAGTAAACCTCGCGACCTGCCTCAGCCGGTCGAAATTCGACCGTCGCACACGACGCCGACCCACGGGTCGGCGTTTTTTATTTTTCCTCGCCGCGACCGCAGCCGCAACTCCCGCTCAGGCCGTCAGCGACGCCGGAGTCCGGTCATGCACCCAAAAGCGCATCGTCACGAGCCAGTCTTGGCGCAGGTCGTAGCCCCACTCCGTATCGATCAATTCAATCTCGCGCACCGCGCCAGCGATACTCGCGCTACGCTCGAGGTGACCGCGTTCCAACTCCGCCAGCGAACGCGCCACGGAAAATGCCTGCTCGATCGAGGCAAACGCGCCGCGCGTCGTCGTTTTCTGCGTCGGGCGTCCATCAGAACCGGTTTCCAGAGAGAATTGCAGAACGGCAAATGACGACGCTTCAGATGGATTCATGGGGTAAGTTTATCAGCAACCAATGTGCCGCAACACAGGGACGAGAAATAAAAAATAATCCACTACTTTCCGCTGCGGGCGAGTCCACCGGCAATATCGTCCGCCAGCGCCGCCACCGCCTTGGAGAGTTGCGCCGCCAACGCGCCCTCGCTCTTGCCGTCCCAGCGCAGATCCCCCGGTTGCACTTCGCCACGTGCGACGACCTTCGGCTGCAGGCCCGTCGTCGCCAGCTCCCACACCGCGCGAAAAAACACCGCGCCGCCGCTGCCGCCTTCGCAGGCCAACACGCGCACCATCAGCGTGTGATCCGCCTCCATATCGGTGGCCCGCAGCCCCGTCGACAGGACCGCGCTGGCCGCGCCACGCGCCACGAGATTTTCCCGCAACACCCGGCCGATCCCGAGCTCCAGCGGCTCACCCCAGCGCGCATACTCGCGAAACTCGATCTCGTTGTCCCCGCGACGCACGATGATCGGCTTGGCTTTGATGTAACTCGCCAGCTCGACCGGCCGCAGGTGCACGACCGGAGCCTTGGCCCCCGCCGACGTTGCGGGCGCACCCGTGACCGACGTCGACAGGACATAGAACCGCGTCGGATCGCTCTGCGCCTGCGGCAGCAACGAACACCCGCCGAGCCACAGTGCGGCCACGGCCGCCAGGCAGCCTCCGAGACGTTTTCCGCGTATGTTCATCATGGTCGGTTCGGGTGATTCGTGGATTTTGCGCGACCGTCCGCTCACTGCGGCCGTTTCTTGCCCGTGAGCAACGCACTGGGATTCCGTTCCAGGAAATCCGCCAACCGCGTCACCGCCGCCGCCGCCTCGTTGAGTTGGGACAGCGTGCCGACGACCTCGTCGCCGAGCCCGTTGTGCGTCGAGAGAAACTTCCGCGCCGCCGTCGACGCATCGTTCAGCGAACCGACCGCGACCTTTGCCTGTGCGAGCGTCTCCGTGAGTTCCTTGCCCGCCGGCACGACCTGCGCATCGACTTTCGCGAGCACGCCGCGAAGTTCGGTGATCGCCCCGTCGAGATTCACAAACGTCTTTTTCAACTCCGGCATCGCGGCGACCGCCTCCACCTTTTCACCGGTGCGTTTCCACTGGTCGGCCACGCCCTTGAGATCGAGCCCGTCGAGCTTCTTGCGGGCTTCGCCCAGCAAACCCGTGAGCTCACGCGAGAGTCCGGCGAAATCCACTTTCTTAAGGTTCGCGAGAATCTCGCTCGCGCTCGCCTGAAACGCCGAGATCGCCGACGGCACCGCCGGCACCACGAGATATTTCAGCTCCGTCGTGCGATTGTCCGCCGGATGCGTCTTCGGGTTATAGAAATCCAGCTCCACAAACAACAGCCCGGTCGCGAGCCCTTGCACGCCGAGCTGCGCCCGCAGCCCGCGGTCGACCAGGGTCTGCAACTCCGCGCGGTCGGCCACGTTGATCGCCGCGCCTTTTGTGTCCGTGAGCTTGTCCTTGCTGAATTCGCACACTACCGCGACGACCGAGAAATTTTTTGTCTCATCATAGCGGATATTCAGATCGACGACGCGTCCCACCGGCACACCGCGCAATTTCACCGGCGAGCCAAGCGTCAGGCCGTGGATCGACTCGTCGAAATACACCACGAAACGCTGCGGCTTCGCAAAAAAACTCACCCCGCCGAACGTCAGCACCGCGATCACCGCCAGCGCAAACGCGCCGATCACAAACGAGCCGATGATGGTGGGACTGACCTTGGTTTTCACAAAAGAGAAAGAGGGCGGAGCTAAACGGTTCGCGCGAGAAGGGGGAAGGTTTTACTGCGGCAACAAATCTCCCCGCCGCAGGAACTCTGCCACGCGCGGATCGCGGCTCTGTTTCGCGAGTTCCCGCGGTTTCCCCTCGGCGATGATGCCCTGCTGCGCGCGGTCGAGCATGATCACGCGGTCCGCGATGTCGAAAATCGACGCCAACTCGTGTGACACCACCACGATGGTCGTCCCGAACGTCTCGCGAATTTGCAAAATGAGTTCGTCGAGCTTGCGCGACGTCACCGGATCGAGCCCCGCCGACGGCTCGTCGAAAAACACGATCGCCGGGTCGAGGGCCAACGCCCGCGCCAGCCCCGCTCGCTTCTTCATACCACCGCTGATCTCCGCGGGATAGTAGTCCTCGAAGCCACCCAGCCCCACCTGCGCGAGCTTGAGCGTCGCCACTTCCTGGATCTCGCGCGCCGAGAGCGCCGTGTATTCCTCGAGCGGCAGCGCCACGTTTTGCCGCAGGGTCAGCGAACTCCACAGTGCACCGCCCTGAAACAGCATCCCAAAGGTCTTCAGCATTTCGCGCCGAGCCGCCGTATTCGCATCGGCAAACGACTGCCCGAAAAACTTCACCGCGCCCGCCGTCGGCGCGTTCAACCCCACGAGATGCCGCAACAGCGTGCTCTTGCCGCAGCCCGATCCGCCGATGATGAAAAAAATCTCTCCGCGCGCCACCGAGAAGCTCACACTCTTCAACACCACCTTGCCCTCGTAGCCGCACTGAAGCTGGTCGACCTCGATCGCAGGCGTATTAGCGTTATCTACCATCAAACTCAGATCCGTTTTTGCGGTCATGATGGGTTAGAGACCGAGCGCGTTGAACAACACCGCGAAAATCGCATCCGCCACGATGATGAGCAGCAGCGCCGTTACCACGGCCGACGTCGCCGCACGCCCCACTCCCGCCGCACTGCGCTCCGCCTGCAGGCCGCGCAAACACCCGGAGAGCCCGATGATCAACCCAAACGTCGTGGCCTTAATCACCCCGGTGGAGACATCTGACAGGTCCACGATCGTCAGCATCTCCGCCCAAAACGCCGTCGGCGGAATCGCTAGCAAACCGAACGCCACCAGCATTCCGCCGAGTATGCCGAGTGCGTTCGCATAGAGCCCGAGCAGCGGCATCATCACGCCGAGCGCCAGCAACCGCGGCAGCACCAGAAACTGCACCGGCGGAATGCCGAGCACCTCGAGCGCGTCGATCTCCTCGTTTGCTTTCATGTTGCCGAGCGTCGCCGCAAACGCCGCACCCGTGCGTCCCGCCAGCACCACCGCCGTCATCACCGCGCCCATCTCGCGCACCATCGAAAGCCCGATCAGATCCGCGATGTAGATATCGCCGCCGTATTGCCGCAGCACGATCGCGCCCGTGTAGGCCAGCGTCACGCCCACCAGCAAACTCACGAGGCTCACGATCGGCAGCGCCATCGCCCCGCATTGCTGCATCTCGTCGATACAGTCGTGCCAGCGAAACTTCCGCGGACTCTTCGCCAGCCCGATCACGCCCAACACGCACTCACCCACGAATTGCGCAATCGCCCGCCCCTTGATGATCGTATCCAGCGTCGCCTCACCCACCGCCGTCAGAAAACTCTCCGAGCGGTCAAACGGCACGCTCGTCTCGTGCGACGCCGCCAACTGCGCCAGCAGTAGCCGGATTTTTTCCGGCAACCCATCGGCGTCGAAATACGCCCCCGTCACCCGGCACCACTGCTGCGTCTCAAACAAAAACAACAGGAGCGAACTGTCCCACTTCTCCACCTCGTCCGTGAGCACCCGCACGCGCGCCGGATTTTGCGCGCCGCGCACGCCTTCCCACGAAGGCCGCGGCGCCGTAATCTTCCAAGTCCCCGCCAACCGCACCTCCAGGCGATCCCCGTCGGCCGTGGCCGCCGCGCGCGCAGAGAGAGTGTGGTTACCCGCAGACATTTCGCCCACTTCACTCGTGACACGCCCGGCCGCCAAACCAAATCTCCGCGCCCCTGTAGCCGCGCCGGTTACGGCGCGGTCACTCTCTCATGTCTCCTTTCACCACCATCCTCTTCGACCTCGACGGCACGCTCATCGACCACTTCTCCGCAATCCACCGCTGCCACAGCCACACGATGGTGAAACTCGGCTTCCCGGCCCCCACGTTCGAACGCGTCCGCTCCGCCGTCGGCGGCGGACTCGAGAACGCCATCGCCTCGCTCGTCGGCGCCGACCGCGTCGCCGAGGCGCTCCCGATCTACCGTGCGCACTGGGACGCGACCATGCTCGACGATGTCGTCCTTCTCCCGGGCGCCCGCGAAATCCTCGCCGCCGTCCGCGCCCGCGGCGCGAAGACCGCCGTCTTCACCAACAAACTCGGCTCCTCTTCCCGACTCATCTGCGATCACCTCGGCCTCACCCCGCTCCTCGACGCCAACTTCGGCGCTAAAGACACCCCGTGGCTCAAGCCCCAGCCCGAGTTCGCCGCCCACGCGCTCGCCGAACTCTCCGCCGCGTCAGCCACCACGCTCCTCGTCGGCGATTCCCCCTTCGACATCGCCGCCGCCCACGCCGCCGGCTTCCCATGCTGGACCGTCACGACCGGCACGCACACCGCCACCGAACTCACCGCCGCCCACGCCGACGCCGTTTTCCCCGACCTCGCCGCCGTCTCCGCCGCGCTCAGGGCCTAACACCACCTTGACGCACCCACTGATAGCTACAGCGTAGCTACATGACTGTTGTCGCTAAACTTTTTACCACGGGCGGCTCCCAAGCCGTGCGTCTCCCCAAGGAATTTCGGTTCCCCGGCAAGACCGTCACCCTCCGGCGCACCAAACGCGGCACCGTCGAAGTGCTCCCTCACGACGACCTTGAAGAGCGCCGCGCGCGCTTCCTGAAACTCGCCGGCTCCTGTCCGGATTTGCCAGATGTGCCGCGCCATACCACCCCCGATCTTCCCCGCGAGTGGTGATCTACCTGCCCGACACCAACGCCGTTTCCAACTTCCTCCGTGGGGCCAACTCTGGCCTCACGACGAAGATGCATGCGGAGTTTCCCTCCCTCCGTCTCTCCGCGCTCGTCGTCGCCGAACGCGAATTCGGTATTCTCCACCACAGCGCGGGCCAAAAGTATCGCCGCGCTTTCGAGTCCTTGGTCGCGACCGTTCCCGTCGTGCCCTTTACCAGGGAAGACGCCGCGCATTACGCCGGTCTGCGGTCGTTTTTGGAAAAGCGCGGCCAAGGTATCGGTCCCATTGACACCTTGATCGCCGCCCAAGCCCTCCGCCTCGGTGCCACCGTTGTCACGCACAACCTGCGCGAATTTTCCCGCGTGCCCGGCCTGAAAGTCGAAGACTGGCAGTCCGCGTAGTTTGGTTCTGCCGTTCGCTCGTCGCACTTCTCTCCCCGTGGCTCACCCGCACTCCTCCGCCTCCCACGCCTCGATCACCGGCGTCCTGGAGCGCATCATTTTTCTCAACGAGGAGAACCACTACACCATCGCGGAATTTCGTCCCGACGAAAAATCCGCCCCGCCGCCCCCCGCCCCCAAGCCCGCCCCTTCCCCCACTCCGCCCGCCTCCAAACCCCGCCCCGATCTCGTCACCATCGTCGGCGCCCTCCCCAGCGTCGAATGCGGCGAGACCCTCCACCTCACCGGCGAGTGGACGCACCACGCCCAACACGGCGCCCAGTTCAAAATCGCCACCTTCACGAGCCAACTCCCCTCGTCCGTCTACGGCATCCGCAAATACCTCGGCAGCGGCCTCGTCCCCGGCATCGGCAAAGTTTACGCCAACAAAATCGTCGACGCCTTTGGCACCGAGACCTTCCGCATTTTGAGCGAAGAATCCGGCCGCCTCCGCGACGTCGAGGGCATCGGCAAAAAACGCGCCACCGCCATCAAGCAGGCCTGGGACGAAAAACGCACCGAGCGCGAACTCTACATTTTCCTCCAAACTTACGGCGTCACCACGAGCCAGTGCATCAAGCTCGTGAAACACTACGGCGCGCAGGCGAAGCCCATTCTCCTCGAGCAACCCTACAAAGTAGCCCGCGAGATCGACGGCATCGGCTTCAAAACCGCCGACCGCATCGCCATCAACCTCGGCTTCGCCAACGACGCCCCGCCCCGCCTCGACGCCGGCCTCCTCTACGCCCTCGAGATTCTCCAGGAAGACGGCCACACCGCCTACCGCGAAGCCGACCTCATCGACTACGCCGCCGAACTCCTAACCACGGAAGGCCGCTACCTCGAAGCCCGTATCGCCGCCCTCGTCGAAACCAAAGCCATCGTCCGCCATTGGCCTAAAACCGACACGCCGCTCGCAAAACCCCTCCCCGGCTCTGGCTTGATTCAGCTCCCGCACAACGACCGCGCCGAAGAAAAAATCACCGCCACCGTCGCCCGGCTCACCCGCTCCGGCAGCGCCCTTCCTCCGATCAAAACCGACGCCGCCGTTGAGTGGGCCGAAAAAAAAGCCGGCTTCGCCTTCGCCGACCTCCAGCGCACTGCTCTGCGCAACGCCCTCACCCATAAAATCTCCGTCCTCACCGGCGGACCTGGAACCGGCAAGACGACAATCCTCCGCGCCCTCGTCGACATCCTCAAAGCCAAGAAAGTCCGCGTCCACCTCGCCGCGCCCACCGGCCGCGCCGCGCAACGCCTCTCCGAAACCACCGGTGGCTTCGCCTCCACGATTCACCGCCTCCTCAAATACGATCCCGCCGGCGGCGGCTTCACCGCCAACGAAAACGCCCCGCTCGCCACCGACTTCCTCGTCCTCGACGAGGCGTCGATGCTCGACACCCGCCTCGCCTCCGCCCTCCTCCAAGCCGTCCCATCGCGCGCCCACCTCCTCCTCGTCGGCGACACCGACCAACTCCCGTCCGTCGGCGCCGGCAACGTCCTCAAAGACCTCATCTCCGTCTCCGACTCCGCCACTTCCACTTCCACTTCTCTTGCTTCAACTGGCGGGTCACCGGCAGCGCGATCGCTGCCAGTGACCCGCCTTTCCGTCATCTACCGCCAGCAAGGCCAAAGCCAGATCGTCACCACCGCGCACGCCATCAACTCCGGCGACCCCACGCTCGGCGCCGTCCTCCCCGATGTCTCCAGCGCGCAAGTCTGGGCCGACCTTAACTTCATCGCCGCCACCGACACCGAAGACTGCGTCCGCAAAGTCATCGAACTCGTCACCGGTTTTATCCCGCAAAAGCTGAAGTGGCCGCACCCGATCCACGACGTCCAGATCCTCGCCCCGATGCACAAAGGCGTCGCCGGCGTCGGCAATTTCAACGTCCAGCTTCAGTCCGCGCTCAACCCACTCCGCCCCGGCGCCCGCGGCCTCCGCTCCGTCCACGGCGAATATCGCCCCGGCGACAAAGTCATCCAGCTCCGCAACAACTACGACAAGGCCCTCTTCAACGGCGACATTGGCACCATCGTCGCCGTCGACACCGAGACCGGCACGCTCGATGCCAAATTCGACGACGCCACCCACACCTTCGACCGCGGCGAGTTCAACGACCTCGCCCTCGCCTACGCCATCAGCATCCACAAGTCACAGGGTTCTGAATACCCCGTCGTCATCGTCCCGCTCCTGAAAGCACACTTCATGATGCTCCAGCGCAACCTGATCTACACCGCGATCACCCGCGGAAAGAAAAAGGTCTTCCTCGTCGGCGAACCCGCCGCCTACGCCATGGCCGTGCGCAACGCCGAATCCAAAACCCGCGTCACGCACCTCAAAGAAAAAATTCTCGCGGCGAAGTAACTCTGCCGCGGCGTCACCCGCTCCATGCTCACGCTTCGCCCCACGAAAATGTTGGCCCGCCGTCTGCACCTCACGGTCCCCGCCACGCCTCCGCCCGTGGCCAATCGTATCGCGGACTGGTGCGCCCATGAATTCACCGCCGGGCGTTACCGCTATCTGTTGTTTTGGAACACCGCGGCGTTTCTCCCTGTCCTCGTGCACGGTCGCGGACTGCGCGACGACCACGACCTTGTCACCCGGCTGAACGACGCCCTGAAAATGGTCATGGAGGGCACCGATCTGGAAACTCACTATCAACGCTGGATCACACCCGAGCTGAGTGCAGTGCAATGGGCGCCGATTCCCTCGCGCTCCGTTTTGGGCACCATGAACGACTTCATGATCATGGCGAAATACCACCTCACCAAGATGGACCAATCGCCTTTGGAAATATCGCGGCTGATGGCCGACGCGCCGATGTCAGCCCTCGGCATGAACTCGCCCGCCAGAGCCTTTCGCTCGCTGCGGATGTGAGTCGCCGGCCCCGCCGCCGCGCCCGCGCGTTGGGAAAAAAGTCCCCGGTGCAAAAACCGCGTCGCCTCGCCGCTGCGGACCTGCGTGAGTGCGCGCCATGAAATTCGCCGCCGCCCTCACCTGCGCCGCGCTCGCCGTCCTCCTCTCCTCTTGCGCCACGGCCCCGCGTTCGCCGCACGGGCGCGTCGCCCCGGCCCTCCTCGCACCGCCCGAATTCTGGCTCGATCTCACGCACGGCGACGAAGTCTCCGACGCCGAGGTCGTCGCCGATCTCGCGACCGCCGGCGTCGTCTTCCTCGGCGAGGCCCACACCGTCAAACGCCACCACGACCTCCAGCTCGATCTCCTCCAGAAACTTTTCCTGCAAAAAATCCCCCTCGTGCTCTGCCTCGAGCAGCTCGAGGCCCGCGACCAACCCGCCGTCGACCGCTACAGCCGCGGCGACCTCGATTTCGCCGCCCTCGCGAAGGAAATCGACTGGCCGAACAAGTGGGCCAACTACGCCGACTATCAGGCCCTCTGCGAATTCGCCCGCGTCCACCGCATTTCCATCCGCGCCCTCAACGCCCCCGCCGCCACCATTCGCGCCGTCAGCCGCGGCGGCGGTCTCGCCAAACTCCCCGCCGATCTCCGCGCCCACCTGCCCACCGAGATCTTTACCGACAATCCCGTCTACGAGCGCCTCATGAATCTCGAGCTCGCCAAGCATGCGGCCCTCGACCCCGCGAAACTCCGTCCCGTCTTCGAAGCTCAGGCCGCCCGCGATGAAACCATGGCCGCCCAGATCGTCGCCGCCCGCCGGGCCATGGCGCCGCCCGATGAACCCCGCACCGCCGTCGTCATTGTCGGCGCGGGCCACATGCGCTTCGGCCTCGGCACCGCCGAGCGCGTGCGCCGCCGCGATCCCGGCATCGTCGAACGCCTCGTGATTCTTACCGATAGCGGCCAGGGCCGCCCCACCGCCGCGCAACAAGCCCAGACGCGCGACGTGACGATCACTCACGCCGATTTCCGCGCCATCGGCCGTCCGCCCGCCGACTACGTCCGCGTGCTCCCGCTCGCCGCCCAACCCACGCTCCCGCCCGGCCACCCGCCGATTCCCTAGCCCGGATTAGTCACCCTTTCGTGAAAAAACTACAGAGAGCACACCGCGCTCCGCCGCAGAGGTCACGGCGCCCTGCACCCTGCCTTACTCTGCGAAGCGCTGTGACTCCTCCGTGGCCTCTGTGACAAAAAAATTCTCCGAGCCATTCATGCACTCCTCGCTCCGCTTCTCCGCCGTCCTCCTCCTCGCCCTCCTGGTCACGCTCGCGCTCCCGCTCCGCGCCGCCGAAACCGCCCGTCATGGAAAAACGGAGACGGCCCTCGACCGCTACGTCGCCGCGCCCGACGCCGCGTTCGCCTGGAAAAAAGCCGCCGAGCTCAGCGATGCCCGCGGCACCGCCTACGTCCTCGATCTCGTCTCCCAACACTGGCTCACCCCCGCCGAGGTCAACCGCCCCGAGTGGCGCCACTGGCTCACGATTATCAAACCCGCCGACCTCGCGCACTCCACCGCGCTTCTCTTCATCTCCGGCGGCGCCAACCCGCCCGGCACCGCGCCCAAGCCCTCCCGCGAACTCATCGACATCGCCCAGTCCACCCGCTCCGTCGTCGCCGAACTCCGCATGGTCCCCAACCAGCCGCTCACTTTTCACGGCGACGGCAAGCCGCGCAAAGAAGACGATCTCATCGCCTACACCTGGGACCAGTTTCTCCGCACCGGCGACGAGCGCTGGCCCGCGCGTCTGCCCATGACCAAGGCCGCCGTCCGCGCGATGGATGCCGTCACCGCATTTCTCGCGAGCCCCGAGGGCGGCCGCGCCACGGTCGACACCTTCGTCGTCACCGGCGCCTCCAAACGCGGCTGGACCGCCTGGTCCACCGCTGCCGTCGACCGCCGCGTCGTCTCCGTCGTCCCCATCGTCATCGACGTCCTCAACGTCGAGACCTCGATGGATCACCATTTCCGCGCCTACGGTTTCTTCGCCCCCGCCGTCGGCGACTACACGCGGCAACGTATCATGCACTGGATCGGCACGCCCGAATCCCGCGCCCTCTACGCCATCGAAGATCCCTTTTCCTACCGCGATCGCCTCACGTTGCCCAAGCTCCTGATCAACGCCTGCGGCGACCAATTCTTCCTCCCCGACTCCTCGCAGTTCTACTTCGACCAACTCCCCGGCGAAAAATTCCTCCGCTACATTCCCAACACCGATCACAGCCTGAAAAACTCCGACGCCACCCAGACGCTCCGCGCTTGGCAGCACGCGATTCTCAACCGCACGCCGCTCCCGCGCTTCTCCTGGAGTCGCTCCGCCGCCGGCACGCTCACGGTCACTGCGCAAACCAAGCCCACCTCCGTCCTCCTCTGGCAGGCCACCAACCCCGCCGCCCGCGACTTCCGCCTCGAATCCCTCGGCCCAGTCTGGACCTCCACGCCCCTTTCCGCCGAGGGCGCGTCGCCCACCTATTCCGCCACCGTCGCCGCGCCCGCGGTCGGTTGGACCGCCTCGTTCATCGAGCTCACCTTCGACCTCGGCGCCGGCGTGCCGTTGAAACTCACCACCGCCGTCGGCGTCACTCCCGACACGTTGCCCTTCCCCTCGGCCGCCCTCCCCCGGCCCCAAGGCTTTCTTCAGAAAAAACCGGCCGCCTCGCGTTGATCTCCACCCAAGACCCCCTACTCAAGTAGGGCTCCAAAAATTCCTCTATTTGGGTTTGTGCTAACGCCAAACAATTACCGAAGCTGACCTATGGTCGAAGTCTCACTACCCATCTCCGCCCTGGGAAATACCCTAGCGGCTGCTGGTGGGGCGGTGTTCTTCGGTGCGGTCGCCGCCTTATTGATCGTCGGTTCCCTGATCGTGGGCATGTGGATGATGAGCGAAGATGCGCGCGCCGCCCGGGCCAAGCACGAGCGCGAACTCGCCGACGAGCGCGAGAAACTCGCGGACGCCCTGAACGCGAAAGAATCCCTTGTTCGCGAAAACAAAGCCAAGAGCGAGATGCTAGCTACGCTTTCCCGCGATATCCGCAGCCATCTCAACGGCATTATGGGCTCCGCCGATCTCCTGATCGACCACACCCTCAAGCCCCGCCAGCGCGAGCACCTCGCCACCCTCCGCGCCTCCGCGGAATCCCTCCACCAGTCGCTCAACGACGTCATCGACTACTCCAGCATCGAGACCGGCCAGATCCAGATCGCCCACGCCGCCTTCGAGCTCCGCTCACCGCTCACCGACGTCGTCGAAACCGTCTCGCCCCTCGCGCTCCTCAAGGGTCTCGAACTCGTCCTCGTCGTCGCCCCCGATGTCCCCCAGCACGTCGCCGGCGATGCCACCCGCCTCCGCCAGGTCCTGCTCAACCTGATGTCCAACGCCGTGAAATTCACGGCCCAGGGCCGCGTCGTCCTCCGCGTTTCCTTCTCCTCGGGCCCCGCCGATACTCAGGCCAACCTGCCCGGCGGCCACTGGCTCCACTTCAGCGTCAGCGACACCGGCCCGAGCATCCCGGAAGACCAACACGCCACTATCTTCGACCGCCCCTCCGATTCCCTCGCCACCTCCCCGCGCAATTTCGGCGGCGCCGGCCTCGAACTCGCCATCGTCAAACGCCTCGTCGAGCTCATGGGCGGCAAAATCGGCGCCCGCGCCCTCCCGGAAGGCGGCTCCGAATTCTGGTTCGTCCTCGACCTGCCCGACGAACTCGGCAAACCCGGCGCCTCCGTTATCCGGATACCCGACCTACACGTCGTCGTCCTCGACGATCTCGCCGCCGCCCGCCTCGCCGCCTCCGCCCTGCTCACCCGCCTCGGCATCGATCACGACGCCACCGATTCCATGACGCAGGCCACCGAGATGCTGCACGACGCCCTCGAAGCCGAAGCCACCGAACTCGTCCTCCTCCTCGACGAATCCCTCGCCAAGACCGCCGGCGCCAAATTCGCCGCCCTCCTCGCCGCCGATGCCGCCCTCTGCCGCACCCGCATCGTCCTCCTCTCCCGCGATCCCGACAGCCTCACCAACGCCGGCGTCGATTTCCCCCTCGCCGCCGTCCTGCGCAAACCCCTCCTCCGCCCCGATTCGCTCCTCGCCGCCCTCCGCGCCACCCCCGGCTCCGAACCCATCCCGCGCCCCACCGGCTCCCGCGCCCCCTTCGACAGCGCCAAAGCCGCCAAGCCCGACGCTCCTCACCACCCGCTCGTGCTCGTCGTCGACGACGACAACATCAGCCGCTCCGTCAGCTCCCAGCTCCTCGCCCTCCTCGGCTGCCAAGTCGAGCTCGCCGTCAACGGCCCCACCGCCATCGAACGCGCCGGTGCCCAGTCCTTCGAACTCATCTTCATGGATTGCCAGATGCCCGGTATGGATGGCTTTGAAGCGACGCAAAAGATTATCGCCACCCTCGGCGCGAAAGCCCCGCCCATCGTCGCGCTCACCGCCAACACCTCCGCGCGCGACCGCGAGAAATGTCTCTCCGTCGGCATGCAAGATTTCATCGCCAAACCCGTCCACAAAGCCGACCTCGCCCGCGTCCTCAACCGCTGGACGAAGTAACGCGTCCCCGTCGCCGCCCCTGTCCCGTAGCCGCACGTGTGAACGTGCGGTCCCCCACGCCCCACCGCGCGCCCCCCGCCACCCGCACTCCCCGTCGCCGCACGCACCCGTAGCCGCACGTGTTAACGTGCGGTCCCCTGCCTCACGCTCACTTTCGCGCTCATTTTTTCCCCACTGGCGGAATCTTCGCCGTCGCCGGATCGCCCAGATAATGCGGCGACATGATCTGCACGCCCGCAGCGTGAAACCGGTCTTGGATCGCCATGTGCACCTCCGAGAGCAGCACCCGCCGCGTCGCCGGATCGGCCGGCGCGAACACCAGCTCGTAGCGCACATAAAAATCCTCCAGCGCCGCCTGCCGCACGAACGGGGCCGGCTCCTTCCTCACCTCGGGCACATCCGCCGCCGCCGCCAGCAACAATTCGCGCACCTGCCGCCACGGCACATCGTAACCGATCGTCACCGCCGTCACGAATTGCGCCGTCACCCCCGGTTGCGACCGCGAATAGTTTTTCAATCCCGCCGCCAGCGTCGAATTCGGCACCACGATCAACACCCCTTGCGCCGTGCGAATGCTGCACGAAAACAGCCCCAGCTTCTCGATCACGCCCTCCACCTCGCCCGTCTCGATAAAATCTCCGGGCCGCACCGCGTGACTGTAGATGATCATCAGCCCGTTCACCATCTGCCCGATGAGATTCGTCGAGCCCAGCGACACCATCAGCCCCGCCAATAACGACACCCCCTTGAACGCCGCCGAATCGCTCCCCGGGATGTAGGGATACGCCACGATCAACGCCGCCAGCCACAGCCCCACGCCCGCCAGCCGCCGCGTGATCTCCGCCGTCACTTCGTCAAACAGTTCGCTCTTCACTTCGCCATCCTCGATCGAGCGAAAGTAGTGGTTGAAAAACTCGTGGATCAGCCGCGTGAAGAAAATGATCACCAGCAACACGCCGATGTCCGGCAGTGCCGAGAGCGCCGCCAAAGCGATCCCAGAAAACTGCCCCAGCATCACCGCAATCAGCCGGTCGCCCCAGGACCGCGTCGCCGCAAACAACTCCAGCACAAAGGCGAGCCACACAAAGGCCCCGCCGAGCAGCAGCGCCGCGCTCACCATCCGCACAAAAATGCGCGCGAGATTTCGGATCTGCTTCACGCCGAGCACCCGCAGCCGCCACGAGGTAATCCGTTTCGTCCAGTCGACCGACCGCCGGTCGATCCACGTCAACAAACGCTGCCGCGCCCGCCAAATCAGCGCGACCGCCACCACAAACAACATCGTGCCCAAGACCGCCCCGATGATCGCCAGCCGCAGACTCACCTCCGGCATCGCCCCCACCGCCATCGGCGCGATCGCACCCAACAGCGTCACTGAGAAAAATCCGTCTGGGAGCGTCGTCATGGGCGGGAATTTAGTCGCTCGCCACTTCACCCTGCGCAGCGCCATCGCGCAAGTCCGCACCCTCCAGAATTCCGTTTTCGGCAGAGGTCATTTGAAAGGCAGTGGCCTCGCCAACGGTCGGCCCGACTCGGCCCGGCCGGACTCAACTTCCGTCCGACTCCGCGATTTCCACCGGCGTCTGCGCTTCGATCTCATCGATCGTTGTCAGCCCCAGCAACACTTTCACCAGACCGTCGTAGCGCAGCGGACGATAACCGATCCGCGCGGCCGCCTCCGCGATTTCCGTCTGACTGGCACGTTGGCCGATCAGAGTGCGGACCCGCCGGTTGACGAGCAGCAACTCATGAAACGCAATGCGCCCTTTGAAGCCGGTGCGATTGCACAACGCGCAACCGCGCCCGCGATAAAAAGCAACTTCGGGAAACTCGTCGTCGTTGAAATAGCGGCTCAGCACATCGTCCGACGGACGGTAGGGCTCCTTGCAATTCTCGCAGATGCGCCGCGCCAGCCGCTGGCTGAGCACGGCCGCCACCGTCGGCGCCACCATGAACGGATCGACGCCCATCTCGCCCAAGCGCACGAGCGCCTCGGGCGCCGAGTTGGTGTGCATCGTCGCCAGCACGAGATGCCCCGTGAGCGCCGCCTCCGTCGCGATCTTGGCCGTCTCGAGATCCCGGATTTCCCCGACCAACATGATGTCCGGGTCCTGCCGCAGCAGCGCCCGCAACATGCGCGCAAACGACATGTCGATGTTCGCCTGCACCTGAGTCTGCGTAATGCCTTCCAGCTTCAGTTCGATCGGATCCTCGATCGTGGAGATGTTGACCGAGCGGTCATTGAGCTCCGCCAGCGCCGCATACAGCGTCGTCGTCTTTCCGGAGCCGGTGGGACCGATGACGAACACGATGCCAGCGGGATTCTTCAACACCCGCCGCAACGGATCCAAAATCGACCGCGATATCAGCATGCGATCCAGACTGAGCAGGGAGCGGCGGTTCATGCTGCCGAGCAGCCGCACCACCACTTTTTCGCCATACTGCGACGGGATCGACGAGAACCGGAAATCCATGCTGGTCGATCCCAACGGAATCGAAAAACGCCCGTCCGTCGGGAAACGTCGTTCGATGATATCAATCCCCGCCATGATCTTGAAACGGGTGACCACCGCCCCATGCAACTTGCGTGAGAACCGGAGCACATCATTCAAGTTTCCGTCGATGCGGTAGCGCACGATCGATTCGTTCGCCCAAGCTTCGATATGAATATCGCTCGCCTCGCGCCGGACGGCGAACAGGAGCAACGCGTTGATGAAGCGGATGACTTGATCGTTGTCCGCGAGCTGCGCGATCTCGCGCCCGCGACCGTTCAGATCGGCTCCGACGGTGAACAATTCCGCTCCTTCGGCCGAACGCAGCGCATCCGCCAGCGACTCTTCGCTCGCATAATGCAATTGCACCAGATCGCGCACATCGGCGGGAAATGAAAACACCGGGCTGATCTCCAGACCCGCAATGCCGCTCAATCGCTGGATGAGCTTCTTGTCCGTCGGGTCCGCCATCGCCACCGAAAGCGCATCGCCCAACAGATAAATGGGCAGGACTTGAGTTTTGTTCGCCACCTCCGCGGGCAGTTTGCCGATGGCCCTGTCGCTGATCGCCACCTCGAGCGGATCGACATAGGCGACACCGATGAGGCGACTCCACAGCTTGCCGGCATCGTCCTTCCGCAGAAAGGACTGCTCGACGAGCCGCACCAGCAACGTCAACGGCTCCTCGGCGGATGCCGCGAGTCCGTCGAGATCGCACTCGTGCGTAAACGTGCGGAGCGCGCGGATCTCCGCGAGAAAGGAGGCGTCAAGCTTGGGCTTCACGTGGCTTGCGCGGTTGGGCGCGGAACATCTTTCGAATATCTTTCCGGTGCAATTTTTCCGAAGCCAGCGAGCCCGAACTCCGCTCGGTCGCCACTTCGACCAACATCTCGCGCAGCGAATACCGCACTTCATTCATCGCCGCCTTGCCGCGGGCCGACAACGGTTTCTGCGGGGCACTGGTCATGACGGCGGCAGCACCACATTCGCACCGCCAAATCGTGCCTGCACAATTTCCAGGAGCGCCGTCGTCAACTCTTCCTCGTCGGTGTCCTTGAGGATGTAGCCGGCAGCCCCCTTGGCTTGGGCTTCCTCGATCGTGTGCCGCACGTTCACCGCCGTTAGCATTACGACTTCCGCCTTCGGATCCAGCCGACGCAAACGCTGCAAAACGTCGAGCCCGGAAACGCCAATCAGGTTGATATCGAGCAGCACCAAATCCGGCCTCTTGTCGGTATAAAGGGCGAGCGCCGCCGTCTCGTCGCCGGCTTCGTAGACTTCCAAGTCTGCAAAAGTGGAGCACAACAAAATGCGGACAAACGTCCGGAGGTGCGGCTCGTCGTCGACGACAAGAACTTTGGTCGTATCCGCCATGAGATGAGGTTCGACCGTGCTCATGCGTTTGCGCGGGTCGAGCCGGAACTTTCCGTCGCTGGCAGGGCCGGCAAATCAGCCGGCCAGCGGAGCCAAAAGCGCGATCCCTGTCCGAGTGCGCTTTCACATCCGACCTTGCCGCCATGCCGCTCCGCGATCGTCTTCACGATCGACAGGCCCAATCCCGTGGAGCTCTCACCACCGGTGGGGCGCGCCGTAAGTTTTTTGAACTTCTGAAACAGCATTGCGCGATCCGCCTCGGAGAGACCCGGCCCGGCATCTTGGACGGCAAACTCAATCTCTCCCGAGGTCTCCAGCCACCTCAACGAAAGCTGCACCCGGGTATCGGCCAGCGAATATTTGATGGCATTGCTGAGATAATTATCGAATGCCTCCCGCAGCAGCTTCGGGTCCGCCACCGCCATCAACGTTGCCGGCAAATCGGCCTCCACCGTGATCCGCTTGCGCGCGGCCGACGGCGTGTTGAAGCGGATCACCTCCTGCGCCAACGCCGCCACCTCGATGCGCTCGGGATGAAAGACCACTCCGCCCTGCTCCAGCCCTTCATTGGAGAGAATCCCCCGGACAATTTCTCCGAGATGTTTGGCCGAAGCGTGAATGCTCCCGAGCATTTCAAGTTCGTCCGCCGCCGAGGACTTCGCATTCGGCATTTTCTTCAACCGCATCATCAGCCCCGCCATCCCCGCGATCGCACTCAACGGATTTTTCAAATCATGGGTCGCGATCGCGAGCAACTCGCTCTTCGCCGCCGTAGCTCGGGTGGCCACATCCCGCTGCACCCGCATCTCGGCCTCGGCCCGCTCGATCTGTTCCAAATGCAAAAAAGTCTGCCGCCGCATCCCACTCACGGTCCGCGCGACGCCGACACTCACTGCCAGCGCCAACGCCAGCGCGACCACTCCCGTCCATCGCACCTCGTTGATCTGCGCAAAATAGCTGTCGAGGGCGTAGTCCACGCCCACGTAGCCGACCACGCGATCATCGCGATCAAGCAGAGGCGCCCGCGCCTCGATATAGCGCCCGTGCGCATCGGTGTAGAAATCGGGCGCCACCCACGCCCGTCCGGACTGCAAAACCGGAATCGACACTTTGCCTGCTTCGGTCACCGGGTCCGCTTTGAGAAACGGCAGGACATCCTGACTCCGCCCTCGTTTGAGCTGCGCTTCTCGGATCACCGGATCCGTTGAGGTTTCGAGCACGAGCAGTTGGCTTCCCTCCGCCGGGGTGCGCGTCGTCCAGACGTATTGGATCTCCGGATGTGCGCGATGATACCTGAGGAGCGGCTGCAGCACCCGTCGATACTCGGCCCCGTTAAATTGCTCCGGCCGGACGAGCTTTTCGTGCTCCTCAACGTCGACGAGCCCCGCCGCCGCCATCGCCAATTGCCGCGCCTCCCGCCGGATTTCGCTCTCCCGATGCCGCAGGCTCCCGAGGAAAACGTAGCTCAACACCACCACCGTGCCCCCAAACATCACTCCGAAAAAAACCAACCCCAGCATCCGCGGGCTCTGACGGGAGAGAAATTTTCCAAGCGGCATGAAGCGCAGGCGTCCGGGTGGGGCTAGTTTTTCAAAACCCGGCCAAGCTGTTCTGTTCATGTTTGCGAGCAAGTCGAAACCTCCCCCACCCTTCCCACTGGATTCGGTCCTTCCTCCTCCAGCTTCCTCCCTAGCTTATTATTGCGCTCATCCATGAACCTCTACCAACGCATCATCGTTTGGCTGGGCTGCCATGCTCTCGCCTTGGTTTGGCTCTTGCCGGCCACCTACCACCTTCACGCCGACGGCACGCGTTTGGAATCCAACTGGCAATGGCTCTGGCAAGTCCCCCTCGATTGGTCGGTCAGCGTGCCGCTCACCGCTCTGCGCCTTGTCTCGGTCGTCGTCTTCACTCTCGGCATGTTTTTTGTCTTTCGCACCAACGCCAAACAGGAGGGCGGCCAATGAATCCCGCCCGGCATACGCGTCCTTTCACGGCGGACCTCCGCCGCAGCCCTGCCTCGTCGAACCCGGTGCGCGCGCACGGATTCACCTTGGTTGAAATCATGATCGTGGTAGCCGTCGTGGGTTTGTTCAGCCTGCTCGCCGTCGTCGCGATCAGTCACATCAAGGCCCGTGCCGCCCAAAGCCTGATCCAGAATAATCTTCGCCAGCTCTACCAAGCCAAAGTCTACTACTACACAGAGACCGGCACTGCGGCGCCCGTGAGCGTCAACGAACTGGCCAAGCAAGGTTACGTGAAGGCCTCGACGAGGGATTCCTTGCTTAATACCCATTCGTTCGAGGCCAACGCCGGCTGGCACTATGTGACGACGGTCGTGCCCGACGAACCTACCACCGCCTACCGCGGCACCACTGTCCCGACATCAGCCTCCAAGTCAGACGACGTTATCTATTATCCCGGAGCGCCGAAGGATGTTTCGGCCTACTTTACCGCCTCTGGCTTGAGCGGGGGCAGTTCATCTTCCGCCCAAGCGCCCTCGATCGCCCCCCAAACCCCTGCGATCGGCCAGCCGCCCGCGGGCTCCAAAGCCGGGAGCTCTCCCGCTGCACCGTGGGTGCTCGCGACTCCCGTGCGCCTTCCGCCGATCCGCGAGGATTCGCCCCGCACCTTTACGCAGGCCGAGCTGCTCAAGCTGATCGGCAGCGGCACTCCCAATCCGCAGGACCTGCCTCAGATCACCGGCCTAACCGTCAATCCGCGCTCCGGCACCGTGACGAAAAACTCCGACGGCAGTTGGACCTTTACCCCGGCCCCAGATTTTCACGGCACCGACTTGGATCTCGCCGTGAAGGTAGCCAACCGCGCCGGCGAAAACACCGCCGATGCCCGCATCGACGTTACACCTGTCGTAGACGCGCCTCGCCCCGTCGTTGCGGTCACCGGTCAGCAACAAGTCATTACGTTTGGTGAGGCCGGCACCGGCGCCGTCATGAATCAAGGCACGCTGGCGACCGGTGGAAGCATGGGCTATTTGGCCGCAGAGTTTACCGTGATCGGTGGACCGCAGGTCGCCACTTCGGGCATCCATGGCGCTACTTTCCTTAGCTATAGCACTCCGTCGAACCCGGACGAATTTTACATCTGGAATCCCGCCGATCTCACGGTCCGCGTGCACGGCACCGAGTATCCGACCGGCATCAATACTCAGGCCGACTCGGCCAGCCACCGCTACACGACCCTCTGGGACAGTGGCACCGGCCGGCTCGAGGTGCTCCGCGACGGCGTGGTTGTCAAAACCATCAATGGCGTCGCCCAAGGCTACCAGATTCCCGGCAACGGCAAACTCGTGCTCGCTCAAGATCAGGACTCCTTCGGCGGCGGCTTTGCCCCGCAAGACGCGTTTCACGGTCAGTATCTCAATGCGGCCTTGGCTCGCACTCCACCCGACCGCACCCGCCTCGCCACGTCGGCGCTCGGCGCCGCCATGCAAGGTCAGGCCGGACTCATCATCGACATCGGGGCCCGCGCCGGGACCTTCGTCGACCAAACCGGACACCACCAACTACAGCAGCAAGGGGCCATCACGGCGACGACCCAGCAGGTGGATACCTCCGTTGGTGCGGTCCGCCCCGGGGCGACCCTGCTCTTGAACGTCGGCGCCGGCGCACCCCGGGACCGGACTGATCCAGTCACCGGCATCGTGATGTCCGGCCTGCCCATCGGCACGGTGCTCAACGACGGCCAAGGTCATACCCACACCGTCACCGGCCCATCGGACTCGGTGAATCTGATGGGGTGGTCGACCGGAACGATCTCTGCGCAGTTGGCCGGGGGTTCAGTCGGCACGCATACCGTCGCAGTCGCCGTAACGACAACCGGTCCAACTGGAGCGACCGCCACAGCGACGCAGGCCACCCAAGTTCGGGTCCAGTAAGACTGAGTCGATTTCTCCCACCCGTCGCAGCATCATCGACGCTCTTCGGCCAGCCGTCCCCTCCACACCCGTAGCCGCACGTTTTAACGTGCGGCCTTCCGCCTCGCCCTGCGGCCCACTCCTCGCCACGTCGGTCGCGTCCTACTTCTTCAAATACCCCGCGAGCCATTCAAACACCGTCGTGTGCCACAGCTCGCTGTTCTGCGGTTTCAGCACCCAGTGTCCCTCGTCGGGAAAATACAGCAGCTTCGACGGCACGCCTTTCCGCTGCAGCGTCGTAAACAAACTCAACCCCTGCCCAATCGGCACGCGGAAATCGAGTTCGTTGTGGATGATGAGATTCGGCGTCTTGAATTTCGCCGCGTGTTTGTGCGGCGACCATTTTTCGAAGTCCGGATTCTCCCACGGAATCCCGTGATCCCACTCATCGAACCACGTCTCCTCCGTCGTCCCATACATGCTCACGAAATCGTAGACGCCGCAGTGCGTGACGAGCGTCTTAAATTTATCCGTGTGCCCCTGAAACCAGTTCATCATGTAGCCGCCGTAACTCGCCCCCGCCGACGCCATGCGCGTCGTGTCGATGTAGGGTTGCTTCTCAAGATGCGCGAGACACGCCATCAAATCCTCGAACACCTTCCCGCCCCAATCGTGTGAGATTTCGTCGGTAAACTTCTGCCCGAAGCCCGTCGAGCCACGCGGATTCGGCAGCGCAATTACGTAGCCCTGCGCAGCCCACAACTGGGCGTTCCAGCGCACCGACCACGAATCGAGAAACGCGCTCTGCGGCCCGCCGTGCACCCAGAACACCAGCGGATATTTCTTGCCCGCTTCGAACTGCGGCGGCTTCACGATCCACATCTGCACCGGCGTGCCGCCCGCGCCACTCACGGTCACGGAATCGACCGCGCCAAACTTCACGCCCGCGAGCGCCGCCGCATTCGTCAACGCCAGCGGCTGCGGCGCCTTCTCGCCCAGACGAAACCGCGTGATCGTGCCCGGCATTGTCAGCCGTTGCCCGGTGAACGCCAGCCAGCGCCCGTCCGGCGACACGGAGATCTCGTGATTCACGCCGTCATCGAAGAGCCGCTTCACCTCGCCGCCCGCCGCCGACACACTCCACAGCGGCGCCCGCCCTTTCTCCTGCCCCTCGAGGAAAATCGTCTGCCCGTCCGGCGACCACACGTAGTTGTCGACCGAGCCCGCCCACGCGGCCGTGACATTGCGCCGCTGCCCGCTCGCGCGGTCCAACAACCACAAATCCCACTTGTCCGCCTCGAAGCCCGCCCGCGCCTGCGCACGATACGCGAGCGTTTTGCCGTCCGGCGAAAACCGCGGCAAACCGTCCGCCGCCGCATTCGCCGCCGTGAGATTCTTCCGCTCACCCGTCGCGAGATCCACCGACCACACATCGTGATTCGTGCGCCACGCCTGCTCGCGGATCGGCAGCGGCGGCGCCGAAAACACGATCTCCGTCCCGTCCGGCGACCACGCAAATTCATCGCCCGCGCTGAACGTGCTCGAGGTCGGCACCGCGTCATTTTCGCCCGGCGTCACATTGCGCGGCTCACCCTCGGCCGTGCCGTCCGCCTTCACCTTCACGACGAAAATCTGCTGCCGCAGGTCGTCGACCCACGAGTCCCAGTGGCGGTAGAGCAGTTTGTCGATCACCCGCGCCTTCACCTTGCTGCTCTCGCGCGCATCGAGTTTCGCCTTGTTGGCCTTGTCCGATTCCGCGTAAGGCTTCGCCGAATACTCGGGAAACACCGCCGACACAAACGCGAGCGACTTCCCATCCGGCGACCAGATCGCCTGCCCCGCGCCCGTGGAAATCGTCGTGAGTTTCTTCGCCTCGCCGCCGTCCACCGGCAGCAGGAAAATCTGCGACACCCCGTCCCGCGCCGATTCAAACGCGATCCACTTCCCGTCCGGCGACCACCGCGGATGCGCATCGCGCTTCGGCGACGCCGTCAGCCGCCGCGGCTCGCCCGCGCCATCCGCAGCCATGACCCACACGTCCGCATTCGAGCGGTTCTCCGCCTTCAACACCTCGGTCACCACATAGGCGACGCGCTTCCCGTCCGGAGAAATCTGCGGATCGGCCACCCGCTTCAGCCGAAACAAATCCTCCAGCTCGATGGGCCGGGCTTGGGCGTGCCCCGCCGACCAGACCACCGCCCAAACGCTCACGATGAAAACAAAGAATTTTCGCATCCGTTGTCTCTGGAGGTGGAGCGGCTTGACCTCAAGCCGCTGGTTTGGCTCCGGCCCCACGCCACACGCTTCGCCCCGCCGTGACCGCGCCCGCCCACTTCGCTGCCCCGGGCCGAGGCCAGCCGTTTTCCGCCACCTACTTCTTTCCTGCGTCCTCCGGCGCCGTCGGCTCGACCAGTAGCGCCTGAAAGCCCGCATTGCCGCGCAGCTTGTCCCAAATCGGATCGAGCCGCAGCAGCGCAGGAGTGAGCGGCCAGCGGCCCGACGGAGGTGCCTTGAGTTCGTGCGCCAACCGCGGCACGACCTCCTCCGCCCGGCCCAGCGCCGCATAGATGCGCGCCGGCGACACCGTCCAATCCACCAGCCACACGCTCGTGAGTTGTTCGTAGAGCGCCACGGCCTCCTCCAGCCGATTCTGCACGCGATACAACGAACCGAGATTAAGCGTCAACCGGCCGTCTTTCGGCGCGAACGTCAGCGCCTTGCGCAGCGCCGCTTCGGCGCGCGCGAAAGACGGCGCGGGGCGGGGCTTCGTTCATGAGCAATCGCGACTACCGCCGCCCAAACTTCACGCGCCGGCAACGTCCGTTCGTCAGCTCGTAGCCCGTGATCGCCCCGCTCGCGTCGCGCGTAAACGTCGCGTGCCACGCGCGGCCCAGCCAGAAGCCATCCGTAAACGTCGGCTCCCCCACGTGCGGGGCCTCCGGCCATTGGGCCACCGACAACCGGCCGTTCTTCACCGTCACGACCTGCGCCACGTCGAGCTCTTCGCTGTAATAGGTGCCCACATACATCGCGAGCTGCGCCGCAGTCGGTTTCGCGGCGGCGACCTGCGCATACGCCACGACACCGTTGCGCGTGGTCACCGTGAGCCGCCGGGCCGGCGTTTCCGTGAAAACAAACGTCGTCCGTCCGCCCGCATTCGTGAATTGCCCCGGCGCCGTGGGAATCAACTCCGCCGCACCGTCGTAGAGTTTACCGTCCTTCACCGTGAGATTCATGAGATCGTCCGTCTGCGCCGCGTGGTAAAGTCCCGCGAACGGCTTCAGCGTCTCCACCGCGACGGCGAGGCGTTTCGGTGCCGGGGGAGCCGGCAAGTCGAGCACGAGGCGGGTAAGCCCGCGCGCCGCCACCGCCGGGTTGAACTCTCCCGCGTTGCCGAGCAGCGCAAACGAAACCTTCTTTTCCGGGAAGCGCGCCAGAAACGTTCTGAAGCCCGCCGTCGAGCCGCCGTGCGAAATCTCCTTCACGCCGGCGGACTCGTCCACCGTGAGTCCGAGCGCGTAGTCGATCGTGCGCCCGTCGTTCAGCTTCGACGGCGTCTGCAATACGCGCACCACCGCGCCCCACTCTCCCGCGGTTTCGTCGAGGCTCGCGGTCCACTTCAACAAATCGCCCACCGTGCATAGCAGCCCGCCGTTGCCCACGATATTGCTGTAGGGCAGATCGATTCGATAGCCGCCGCCCGGCCGCAGGTCGTAGCCGGTCGCGCGCCCCGGGATAATCGCCGTGAAATCGTCGCGCCAGCGCGTGTGCGTCATGCCGCGCGGCTTGAACACCTGCTCCTCGCAAAACGCGCCGAAGCTCTGCCCGCTCACGCGCTGCACGACGATCGCCGCGAGCACGTAGGCCGCGTTGCAATAGAGATACTCGGCACCCGGCGCGAAGTTAAGCTGCTGCTGCCGGCTCATCACGCGCAGCACCTCGGCGTTATCATGCGCCGACGAGTAGGAGGGCCGGCCCATCAACGCGAAGAGACCGTGGATGTCGCGCAGTCCGCTCGTGTGGTTGAGCAGCATGCGCACCGTGATTTTGTCCGCGAGCGCCGCCGGCATTTCCGGCAGATGTTTCCGGATCGGATCGTCGAGCGAGAGTTTGCCGCGCTGCGCAAGCAGCACGACCGCCGCCGCCGTAAACTGCTTCGCCACCGAGCCCGACTCCGACACCGTTGCCGGCGTGAGCGCGACGCCGTGCTCGAGATTGGCCATGCCGTAGCCGCGGGAAAAAATCGTCTCCCCGTCGCGCGCCACCGCCACGATCACGCCCGGCGTGTCCTGATGATCCCACTTCGCGAACAACCGGTCGATCTTCGCCGCCAGTTCCGGCGACACCGGCGCCGCCCGCAACGGCCCGACCGCCAGCACCGCCAACGCCAGCATCGCCGATACCATCAGGGCCGCCCCGCCACGCTTCGCCGGTCCGCCTCGTTCGTTCCACGTCGCTGTTTTCATCGGGATGATTTTCTTTGGGTCGCCGCACTCATTTCAAAGCAAAGGCTCGTTATTCTTCGGATCAGCCAGCAGCGCCTTGAACCCCGCATCCTCGCGCACGTTGTCCCACGCCGGATCGCCCTTCAGCATCGGCACCGTGAGGCCGCTGGGCACGCGCAGGAGCTTCGCCACGGGCAGCAGAAACGCCTTCGCCGTCGCCATCGCACGCGTGCGCCGCGCCGCAAGTTTCCACTCGATCCTAAAATATCCCTCCAACCGCGCCTGCGTCGCCGCCGAGATCACCGGCACGAACAACGCACAACTCGCAATCTGCCCGCGGATCTTCGCATCCCACGCATCGCCCCCGACGAGCTCGTCTTTGTCGAACCACACCTCCACCCCACTCGCCCGCAGCGCCTCTGCGATGCGCAACACCGCCGCCGCATCTTGCGACGCGTAGCTCAGAAAGACGGCTTTGCCCGATTCGCTCATGCGGATTTCCTCCGCTTCAAGCACATGCCCTGCCGCCCCGCCGTGACTTCGACCCAAACGGTCGGCACGGAGTCGGGAATGAGGGCTCGGGAAGCGCTGGATGGCTCGGCGGGCATGCGGGGCGGCGGCGAAATTCACCAAGCTCCCGCTTCGCCGCAAGGGCGATGTAGGCGCCATCCTCACGCTCGCCAAACCGCTTGGCGTCTGCCGCGCCGCGTCCCACGCTCCGCCCACACTTCGCCTCAGCACCACCGTTCATCCCCATCAACTCCCCTCACCTCATGCCCACGCCTCTCTCCGCCTCCCGCCTCCCATCCCGCCCCGCGCGCTCGCTCGTCGCCGCCCTCGCGCTCATCACTCTAGTCCTTGCCCTCTCGCCCGCCCTCCGCGCCGCGATCCCTGGCGTGACTCTGCCACCCGCCAACGACGGCAAGCTCCGCATCATCGCGTTCGGCGCGCATCCCGATGACTGCGAACTCCAAGTCGGCGGCACCGCCGCGCGCTGGGCCGCCGCCGGTCACCACGTCCTCCTCGTCTCCGTCACCAACGGCGACATCGGCCACTGGCGCGAAGCCGGCGGCCCGCTCGCCATTCGTCGCAAAGCCGAGGTCGACGAGGCCCACCGCATCCTCGGCATCCAAGGCGTCGTCCTCGATATCCACGACGGCGAACTCGAGCCCACGCTCGAAAACCGCCGCACCCTCACGCGCCTCATCCGCCACTGGAACGCCGACCTCGTCCTCGGCCCGCGCACCAACGACTACCACCCCGACCACCGCTACACCGGCGTCCTCGTCCAAGACGCCGCCTTCATGGTCACCGTCCCGTTCTTTTGCCCCGACGTGCCCGCGATGACGAAAAATCCCGTCTTCATGTATTACACCGACCGCTTCCAGAAACCCGCCCCGTCCCGCGCCGACATCGTCATCTCCATCGACCCCGTAATCGAAAAGAAACTCGATGCGCTCGCCGTCATGGTCTCGCAGTTCGCCGAGGGCGGCGCCAACGGCAACGCCTCGCTCTACCCCGCCGACGCCGCCGGCCAGCGCGCCCGCCAGCTCCAGGTGCGCCAAAATTTTCACCGCCGCTACCAAGCCATCGCCACCCGCTTCGCCAAAGAACTCGCCACGTGGTATCCCGGCCCCACCGCTGCCGCCGTGAAACACGCCGAGGCCTTCGAGATCTGCGAATACGGCACCCAGCCCGACCGCGCCGCCCTCAAGCGCCTCTTCCCGTTTTTCGACTGAGCCAGCTCCGAGGTAGGGCGCGTTGTCCCCAACGCGCCGCTCGGCCGTCCGCCGCGCAGGCGCTCCGACAATGTGGGAGGGGCTTTACGCCCCGACCGCCCTCGCCCCTCCCCACCATCCATCCCGCCCTCGCGCCATTCGTCGCTAACCGCTTGGACTTTCCGCCAACCTTACGCATTTTCCCGCCCATCGATTTTTCCCGCATGCACGTCTCACTCCTCCGCCCCCGTTTCGTCACGCTCGCCCTCGCCGCCGCCGCGCTCGCCGTGTCGTCGCCCTTCACCGCGCTCCGCGCCGCCGAGAAATCCGCCGCCGCTCCCGTCAAAGTCGACGGCTTCTCCTACGTCAAAACCGTCGGCGCCATCTCCGAATACAAACTCGATTCGAACGGCCTCGCCGTGCTGCTCCTTCCCGAGCACTCCGCGCCCGTCGTCACCTTCATGGTCACCTACCGCGTCGGCTCGCGTAATGAGGTCACCGGCACCACCGGCGCGACGCACCTCCTCGAACACTTGATGTTCAAAGGATCCGACGCCTTCAACCGCACCAAGGGCACCAGCGTCGATCAGTTCCTCGAGCGCGTCGGCGGCAACTACAACGCCACCACCTACCTCGACCGCACCAACTATTACGCCGAGATCGGCAACGAGCACCTCGAAGGCTACATCGCCATCGAGGCCGATCGCATGCGCAACCTTTGGCTCCGCGAAGAAGACCGGAAACCCGAGATGACCGTCGTGCGCAACGAATTCGAGATCGGCGAAAACGATCCCGAGCAGGCCCTCGACAAAGAGATCACCGCCGCCGCCTTCCAGGCCCACCCCTATCACCACAGCACCATCGGATGGCGCTCCGACATCGAGAAAGTCTCCATCGAAAAACTCCGCGAGTTCTACGATACCTTCTATTGGCCCGACAACGCCACCGTCACCATCGTCGGTGATTTCCAACCAGCCGCCGGCCTCGCGCTCGTCAAAAAATACTACGGCGCCATCCCGAAATCCCCGAAACCCATCCCGCAGGTTTACACCGAGGAGCCCGCACAGAGCGGCCCGCGCCGCGTCACCGTCCGCCGCGCCGGCGAGCTCGGCGTCGTCGGGATCGCCTACAAGACGCCCGCCGCCCGCCACGCCGACATCCCCGCTCTCAATGTCCTCTCGAGCATCCTCTCCTCCGGCAAAACCAGCCGCTTCTACCGCGCCCTCACCGACAAAAATCTCACGCTCAACGTCAGCGCCAACACCGGCTACTTCCACGATCCGTCGCTGCTCAACGTCTACGCCAACCTCGCCCCCGGCGCCACGCACGAACAGGTCGAAAAACTCCTCCTCGAAGAAATCGACCGCGTGAAATCCGGTGGCGTCACCGCCGCCGAAGTCGCCACCGCCCTCGGCAAAATCAAAGCCGCCACCGCCTACAAACGCGACGGCTACTTCTCCATCGCCGGCAATCTCAACGAGGACATCGCCGCCGGCGATTGGACGCTCTACTACACGCTCGACGCCGCCATGGCCAAAGTCACCGCCGACGACGTGAAGCGCGTCGCCCAGCAATACCTCGACATCAACCAAAGCGTCACCGGCTGGTTCATCCCCCTCGCCGCGAAGTAACGCTCTCCCCGTAGCCGCACGCGTGAGCGTGCGGTCCGCGCCGTCACCGGCGCGGCTACACAAAAAAACTCTCCGCCCATGAAATCCGCTCTCCGTCTCCCTCTCTCCCCCTCTCTCCGTCTCTCCTTCTTCGCGCGCCCCCCCTCCCGCGCCCGCGTCGCCCTCGTCACCACCGCCGCTCTCGCGCTCTCCGTCCTCACCGCAAACGCCCAAGTCGCCAAAAACGCCGTCCGCGACAACGTCGGCGGCATCGACCTCGTCGTCCTCAAGACCGGCGTCAAAGAAGTCGTCACCCTCCGCGGCTCCCTCGCCGCTGGCGATTCCCTCAGTCCCGACGGCAGCCCCGCCCTCGCCGATCTCACCGGCGGCATGTTGGACAAAGGCACGACCAAGCAGGACAAATTCGCGATCGCCCAACTCCTCGGCAGTGTCGGTGCCACGCTCTCGTTCAGCACCGGCCCGAGCTCGCTCAACATCAACGCCAAGTGCCTCCGCGCCGATCTCCCGCTCGTCATCGGCCTCATCGCCGAGCAACTCCGCTCGCCCGCGTTTTCTCCCGAGGAATTCGCCAAGCTCAAGAAACAGTTCGCCGGCAACTACCGCCGCGCCCTCGACGAGACCGATTTCCGTGCCGACGACAGCTTCACCCGCGCCGTGTATCCGGTCGGCCATCCCAACCGCCAGGCGCCCTCCGCCGAGATTCTCGCGAGCGCCGAGAAGATTACGCTCGATGAGGTGAAGGCCTTCCACGCGAAATACTACGGCCCCGCCACGCTGCGCCTCGTGCTCGTAGGCGACATTGATGCCGCGTCCGCCAAATCCGAAGTCTCCAAAGTCTTCGCCGGCTGGACCGGCGGCGTCCGCCCGCCCACGCCCGCGCCCGCTAAGCCCGGCGCCGTCGACGCCGCGCGCGATCAAAACGTCTTCATGCCCGAAAAGACCAACATCTCCATCATCTGGGGCCAGGCCACCGGTCTCCGCTACGGCGATACGGACACCCTCGCCCTCCGCGTCGGCACCGCCGCCCTCGGCAGCGGCTTCACCGGCCGCCTCATGGCCAACGTTCGCGACAAAGAAGGCCTCACCTACGGCATCGGCTCCTACGTCGCCGGCGACACCTTCGTGGACGGCGATTGGCGCATCTCCGGCAACTTCGCTCCCGAGATGTTGGAGAAAGGCATCGCCTCCACCAAACGCCAGCTCACCGCCTGGTATTCCGAAGGCATCACCGACGACGAACTCGCCCGCAAAAAGACCGGTCTCGCCGGCACCTACAAAGTCGCCCTCTCTACCACCTCGGGCATGGCCGGCACGATCCTCGCCACGCTGAACCGCGACCTCGAACTCTCCTTCATCGACCAGTATCCGTCGCGCGTAAACGCCCTCACCAAGGATCAGGTCAACGGCGCCATCAAGAAGCACCTCAACCCGGAAAAGATGGTGCTCATCAAAGCTGGCACCGTCCCCGGCGCGAAGTAGTCAGCGCGTCCGCGTTTTCCGGCCTTTTCCGGCCCGTGCCACGGGCGTCCCCACCCGTGGGTTGAGTCTGTTTGCTCACAGACACGGGTATCACGTGTTCACCCACGCCGCCCGCGCTGCTGCCCCCGACGCGCCTCACGCGTAGCCCACCATCCATCACCCCACCCATTCGGGCTACTCATCACTGGCCTGAACAGCCCATTCATCCCGGCCTGAAAAAGGCTCCGCCCGCCTCTACTGAATGCAGGCAAACTGCGCTATCCTCGGCGCGTGCGAATCCTCTCCCCCGCTCGCCGCTCCGGCTCTGCCGCCCGCACGACCGCCGCCTTCACGATCTTCGAAGTCATGATGGGCGTCATCGTGATGGCGTTCTCCATCTCGACCTCGATTTCGGTGATGCAGTCCGGTTTCCGCGCCGTCGATAGCGCACGCAACCTCTCCCTCGCCGCCCAGATCATGCAGAGCGAAATGGAGAAAATTCGCCTCCTCGATTGGACCGCCATCAATGCCTACGCCCCCGACCCCACCGCCTCCACGACGGCCACCCTCACCGTCGACCCCGTCTTCACCTCCAACCCCGTCGTCGGCTCCCGTTTCACCCTTACGCGCACCACCTCCACCCCGCAGGCCAACTTCAAAAAGATCACACTCAACGTCGCGTGGACCTCCCTCGACGGCCGCCCCAACACCCGCTCCTACACCATCTACTACGGCCGCTACGGGCTCTACGATTACTACTACAACTCCGTCTGAGCCATGCCCGCCCCCCGCGCCACTTTCCCTCGCCCGGCCCGCCGCCGGGCCGCCTTCAGCCTCGTCGAAATCATGATCGGCGCGAGCATCGGCAGCTTCGTCCTCCTCGGCATCCTCACCGCCTTCGTCACCCTCGGCCGCAACGGCGCCCGCCTCTACAATTACAACACCATGGAGACCGAGTCGCGCCGCGCCCTCGACGAATTCTCCCAAGACGTGCGCATGGCCAGCGGCATCACGTGGAACAGCGCCTCCTCCGTCACCCTCACCGTCCCCGACAACTACGCCGCCTACGAAAACAAGGTCACCTACGCCTACGACAGCGCCACCACCGGCGAGACCCGCCGCACTTTCTACCGCGTTCCCGGGAATCCCACCACGACTTACTCGACCCCTCCCAAGCGCACTGCCCTCGCCCGCAACGTCACCTCCTGCACCTTCAAGCGCTACAATCGCAACACCCCCGCCGCCCCGGCCACCACCGATGCCGAGACCAAGCGCCTCCAGGTCACCATGAAGATCAGCGTCACCACCGCCACCACCGTAGCCGCCACCGAAAACGCGATCTCCGCCACCTATCTCCTCCGCAACAAGCTCTCCAACTGACCGCCGCATGACCGCCGCCCCACCCACTCTCCGTTCCTCGCGCGGCTCCGTGCTTATCGTGGCAATGCTCTTTAGCGCCATCATCGGCATCTCCCTCGCCAGCTACCTCCGCCTCAGCACCAACACCCTCAAAATCGCCACGCGCTCCTTTCACAGCAACTCCGCCATCTACCTCGCCGAGACCGGTATCGAGTTGGCCATGACGTGCATCACCAACAATCAGACCAACGGCGTCCCCCTCGCCACCGCCTGGCCCTCCTCCACCTGGACCACCGATACCACCGCCCACACCGCCATCGCCACCTTCACCCCGTCCAGCGATGTCAACGGCGTCGTCAAAGTCCTCGTCCAAAACTACGACCTCACCGGCAACCCCACCATCATCGCCAAAGCCATGATCACCCCCGGCGACGGCGGCCCCGTCATCGCCAAATATCTCAAAATCTCCCTCAGCCGCCGCGGCCTCTTCACCAACGGCCTCGTCGCCAAAGACGGCATCTCCTGGGTCGGCCACCCCGAAGCCGACAGTTGGAACTCCGCCGCCGCCAGCCCGCCCGTCCCCTACTCCGTCGGCGTCCGCCGCGACAACTGCATCGTCGGCTGCGTCAACGGCAACATCTCCCTCGGCTCCGGCGGCGATGTCTACGGCTACACCAAGACCGGCGCCACCGGCACCACCTCCGGCGGCAGCGTCCACGGCCTCACCTCCACCACCCACGACGCCACCCGCGTCAGCACCGATTTCTCCGCCAATTTCCCCGCCATCACCCTCCCCTCGCCGTCGATCATCAACGTCCTCGCCGCCGTCCCCACCACCCTCCCCACCGGCGCCCACAGCCCGAATTCAGACGGACGCTACTACTACACCTGGGGCCCCACCCTCGGCGGCATCACCGCCAACACCACTATCACCGGCAACGTCACCATCACCATGACCGGCCGCGCCGGCAACGATGCCATCCGCCTCACCGGCACCAAGACCCTCACGGTCGCCTCCAGCGGCAGCGTCATCCTCTACACCGACGGCAACATCGATGCCAAAGGCAACGGCGTCGTAAACACCTCCACCGCCGAGAAATTTCAGATCTACGGCACCGGCACGCCCACCGGCGGCCAATCCATCGTCGTCGGCGGCAACGGCAACCTCGTCGCCGCCCTCTACGCCCCCAACGCCACCGTCGAACTCAAAGGTGGCGGCTCCAGCGGCAACGTCATGGGCTCCGTCGTCGCGAAAAGCATCAGCATGAACGGCGGCACCAATTTCCACTACGACGAAGCCCTCGGCAACCTGAACGGCGGCGGCGGCTACCGCACCAGCCAGTGGAAAGAACTCCAAACCGCCGACGAACGCAGCCCCTACACCGGCTTCTAAATCCCGAGGCGAAGCGCGTTGACCCACCCGCTTGCCCGTAGCGGCGGGCGCTCCCCTGCGCCCGCATTCTCTTGCACCCCACGGCAGTGCCCGACCCGCCCGGCGGGCCTCCCCACCTCACCTCCGAGGTGGAGCGCGTTGACCCCAACGCGCTTGCTCCGTAGCGGCGGGCGTCCCTGCCCGCCGCGCGGCCGCCGAGTATCCCGATCCGTGAGCTCCTTTCCGCCCTCTCTTTCCGCCAAAAAAATTCTCCAGCGCCCACGCCCCACTCCCGTTTCCCCGTTGCCACCCACTCCCCCGCGCCCATTTTCTCCCGCCAACCCATCGTCGCCTCCTCTCCGGTCCGTCCCGCCGCCGCCCATTTCGCCACCCGACACCCAGTAAGGCATTTCGCGGCTGCGGTTGAGCCCCAAAAGCCTTCCCCGTCCTCCGTCACTTTACCCTTCGAATAACGGGCGCCCTCTCGCTCTTTCGAATCCCATCCCGCGCCCTGCCCCCTCGGGATAAGATGTGAATAACTTCCCCTTGAATTTGCCGCCGCACCAATCACCTTCGTGATCCCTCCCGCCAAAAACTGCATGTAGAGCTTTGCTCCATGTAGTTTTACGCCCGGTCCTTAAGACCGGGCGTTTTTTATGTGTAGCGCGCGGGGCGAGACCAATGGAGCAGCCCAAAACCTTTGTGGTCGGCGCGTGCCGCAATCTCAGTGCGGGTGCGCCAACCGATGCCGCCGCAGCAGATCCTGCCCGTAGTCGTTCCCGTTCGGCGTCCGCACCCTCTCGCTACGCGTCTTGCACGAGCGCTTGCAAACAGCGCGAACGGCAGCGGGACGCCGCCGCGAATTCCACCTTAAAAACACGGTTCGAAGGTTCAGGAAAAATTGTTTTTCGGGGTCACTCCGCCCGCAACGCCACGACAGGATCGATGCGCGTCGCGCGCCGCGCCGGAAGCCAGCAGGCGAACAGGGCGATGCCGGCGAAGAGCAGCGTCACCCCGCCGAAGGCCAAAGGGTCGATGGTGTCGAGGAAGCCGTGGAGTATCCGGCTCATCGCCAGCGTGAAGATCGCACTGCCGACCAGCCCCAGCGCGAGACCAACGGCCACCAGGCGCATGCCTTGGCGCACGAACAACGTCACGACGCCCCGCGTCGTCGCACCGAGCGCCATGCGGACGCCGATCTCGCGCACGCGCTGGTTAACCGCAAACGACATCAGGCCGTGGAGCCCCACCGACGCCATCCCCAGCGCGAGTGCGCCGAGCGAGGCGCCCGCAACCGCAAACGCGTAGAACGGCATCGCAAAAAAATCTACCCAGAACGAATGGCGGCGCCCGAACTGTAGCTCGACGCCGCCGGCCCTCGCGGCCCGCACGATCTCGATCAGTGCCGGAGCCGAGACGTAACGCGGGCGAACGAACACGAATGCTCCGTCACTCGTGTTGTGTGGGAATGGCAGGTAGAGCATCTGGCGGTTACCGTCGCGCATCGAGTGCATCATCGTGTCGCGCACCACGCCGATCACCTCGCATTCGCGATACGCCTCCTGCGGCGCCGGGCGTTCGCGCGAAGCCCACGATTCCTCGCTGACCCCCAGTGTCCGCCCCACCGGATCCTGCCCCGGCCACATCTGGCGCGCCAGGCTCTCGCTGACGACGACGGCCCGCGAAGCCGAGTGCAGTTCGACGTCGCGGAACGTTCGCCCACGCTGCAGCGGTATGCCGAACGCATCGAAGAATCCGTCCGAGACCGAGGATGTCCGCACCGATTCCCCGGCCGCGCCAGCCGTTGCCCCGACGGGGCGGATGCGCGTCAGCCGATAACCGTGGAAAGGCGCCGCACTCGCCGCCGCACTCGCCGCTACACCCGGAATGGCACGCACCGTTTCCAGCGCCTGCCGAAACGCGGCGTTGCGATCGGCATTCGCCGCAGTGGGCCTCAAGTCGACGTCGAAGACCGCGTCTGCGGCGAAGCCCACCTCGGCCTTTTGCCGGTCGAGGAGGTTGCGCACCAACACGCCGGCGCACGACAGCAGCGTCAGCGAGACGGCCACTTGTCCAATCACCAATAGAGGCCGCAGCCGCGACGGCGTGAGTCCGACGGCCGAGCCGTCGCGACGTGCGTTCGCGTAGAGATTGGCGCCGGAGGCATGCCACGCCGGCAGCAGCCCGACCACCAGGGTCGCTCCGACGGTCAACAATCCGGTGAATCCCAGCACGCGAAGATCCGGCGTGGCTGCGAAAAAAGCCAGGTGCCGCGTCTCCATCGCCCACTCGACCGGCAACCGGCTGACCACGACCCGCAAGAGCAGTTGCAACGTCCAGACCGCTAGTCCGAGCCCGAGCACGGCGCCGAGCCCGCATAGCAGCAGGTTTTCCGTGAGCAACTGCCGGACAATCCGCCCGCGGCTGGCACCAAGGCTCAACCGAATGCCGATTTCCGCCCGCCGCGAGACGCCGCGGGCGAGCAGGAGATTCGCGACGTTGGTGCACGCCACCATGAGCACGAGCGCGAAGCTGAAAAGGACAAGGCCCACGACCCGCGTGCCCTCCGGTGTCTTGGTCAGGTTCAGAAAGCGCAAACCGCGCTCAAGATACACGGAGAGTTTGGCGTTATCACCCGGAAACTCGGCCGCCCGCACCGACGCGATCAAGTCGAGATCGGCTTTGGCCTGCACTTCGGTGATTCCCGGTTTGAGGCGTCCGATGAGGGCAAAGGCCTGCCGGCCGCCGGGCCCATAGTCGGCCGCGTGGTTGCTCCATGCCGGCAGCGGCAGCCAGCCCGCCGGCGGCATCGGTTGCTGGCCCGAAAACTCTGGCGCCGCGACCCCGACGACCGTGACCACCCGGTGATCGAGCGTGAGCGTGGTGCCGATCACGTTCGGGTCGCGGTGCAGCCGCGTTTCCCAAAACACATTGCTCAACACGATCACCGCCGCCGCGCCGAATTTCGTTTCCTCCGGTGCAAAGGTCCGCCCGAGCTGGAGCGGCCCACCGAGCACGGCAAAGTAGTTTTCCGAAACCAGCTCGCAGGTCATCAGGGGCGATCCGCGCCCCGCAACGGCCCGTTCGGCCTCCGCGGCGGCGTCGATGGCGACCGCCCAGCGCACCTCGGTGAACGCGAGCAACCCGTCGAGCGTGCGATTGCCGTCGCGGTAAGCCAAATACTCCGCGTGGCTGAAGCGTCCGACGGGCTCGCCGCGGGCGTTGCGCCCGGCGATGCGCACCAAGCCGTCCGGATCTTTCACGGGCAACGGTCGCAGCGCGACCATGTTGACCACGCTGAACAGCGCCGCGTTGACGCCGATACCGAGGGCCAGCGTCAGCACTGCGGTGATCGTGAACGACGGCGACCTCCGCAACGACCGCACCGCATACTTCAAATCTTGCGTCAGTTGCTCCACCCACACCCAACCACGTTGGTCGCGGGCACGTTCTTTGATTTGCTCCACACCGCCGAATTGTCGCCGCGCCGCATAGCGCGCCTCGTCGGACGACATGCCGCGCTTCTCGTTCTCCAACGTCTGCAACTCAAGATGCGCGCGCATCTCTTCGGCCATCTCGGCATCGAGTTTTTCCTTACGGAAGAGCGCGCGGAGTTTTCGCCACATGGTCTTGGGTGCAGTCGATCAAGGATGGCTGACCGTTTGCGCCACGCTCACGCCGCCGGCTTGCAGGGCGATCTTGCCGCGGTGGATGGTCACGGTCACCGGCACGTTTTCCGCGATCTTCACCCACGCCAGCTCTCCGAGACGCATGCGCGCGCGCTCGATCGTCACTTGGCCGAATTCGGAGCTGAGCACGCCGCGCTCGGGCAGGGCTTCGACTTTCGTGCCGTGGCCCTTGATGTCGGCGGTGATCGCGTGCCCGGCGGCCGAGGTCGAGATTTCCGGCGGGCGCGTGCATGCCGTCACAGTGAACAGGGCCAGCATGAGGCCCACCGCCGTAAGGCGGGGAACGAAAGAGCGAGAAGAGGACAAGTGGGTGGTCATGGAAAAATTCGGTTTCAGTCGGAGCGCAGGGCGATCAGCGGGTCGACGCGGGCGGCGCGCCGTGCCGGCAACCAGCACGCGATCAGGGCCACGCCCACCAGGAGCACGGCCACGCCGACCAGCGTCAGCGGATCATCGGCGGCGAGTCCGGGGGCGAGCGATGCGAACACCCGCGCGCCGATTAGCGCGGCGATCAACCCCAACGCGGCCCCGAGCAACGTCAGGCGCAGGCCCTGGCTGAGGACGAGCCAGAGCACGTCGCTCACCTGCGCGCCGAGCGCCATGCGCACGCCGATTTCATTCGTCCGTTGTGCGGCGAATCCGGCGATGACGCCGTAGATACCGAGGCTGGCGAGCAGCAGTCCGAGTGCGCCGAAGCCGCTCAACATCCAGCCCATGCCGCCCAACTGCGCGACGGAACGGTCCACGAAGACGCGCGCCAGCCCCGGCTCGTTCACGGGCAGATCGGCGTCGATCGCCGCGACCGTTCGCCGCAGCATTTCCGCCGACACCGGGCCGCGCACCGCCAGCCACACATTGGATCCGCGCGGCGTTTGCGCAAACGGTCGATACGTCTGGAAGGGCGTCATCGGCTCGCTCGGGTCGGTCGCGAACTGCACATCGTTCACCACGCCGACGACCGTTTCGTCGCCGAGGCGAGCGCCCAGTGGCGACGCGCCCGGCCAGAAGGCGCGCGCCATCGCCTCGTTGATGATCACGACGGCGGGCTGCCCCTCGCGATCATTTGCCGTGAAATCGCGGCCCGCGCGCAACCGCATCCCCAGCGTCGCGAAATACCCGGGCGTAATTCCCACCACCTGCCGTATCGGCTCCCGACCAGGCGGTCGCGCGGGCTGTCCCGCGATGGCGAAAGTTCCTGCGGTATCGTAGTGGCGAATCGGCAGCGACCATGCGACCGCGGCCCGCTCGACGCCTGGCTGCGCGGCGAGTTCTTCCTGCACTTTCTTGGCAAAGGCGCGCTGCGCGCTGGCGCTTCCGTAGGTGCGCCCGGGCAGACTCAGGTTGCCCACCGTCACACCGTCGACCTGCCAGCCCGGATCTTGCACCATGAACCGCTGCACGCCGCGCACCATCAGCCCGGCGCCCGCGAGCAGCACGAACGCGAGCGCCACCTCGGCGACGATCAACGCGTGCTGCAGCCGGCGGCGCGAGCGATCGCCGACCACGCCACGCGCGCCCGACTTCATCGCGTCGTTCGCGTTCGCGCGGGAGGCCAGCCACGCCGGCACGAGGCCGAACCCAAAACCCGACAGCGACGAGGCACCGAGCGCGAAGGCCAGCACGCGCCAGTTCAACGCCAGCACCAGCTCGCCGCCTTGGTTGATTTGCCGCGCCAGCAGCGCGTTCCCCCAGTGCGCGAGCACCAGACCCAGCGCGCCACCGAGCAGCGCAATCAGGCAGCTCTCCGTGAGCAGTTGCCGCAGCAGCCGTCCGCGCGACGCCCCGAGCGCGACGCGAATCGCCAGCTCGCGCGTCCGATGAGCGGTGCGCGCAAACTGCAGGTTGGCGAGATTCGCGCAGGCGATCAGCAACACGAAACCCGCGAGCGCCATCGTCGCCCACAGGGCCATCCGCCCGCGCGGATCAATCGAGTCCGCAAACGCCACGACGCGCAGCCCGATCCCGCTGTTGGTGTCGGGATGAGCCCGCGTCTGGTTCGCCGCCAGCACCTCCATCGCCGCCTGCGCCTGCGCGAGGCTGACGCCCGGCTTGAGTCGCGCGACCGCCTTCAGGAAATTCCCCCCGCGGTTGGCGCGTTGCTCGGCGCTCCACGCGAGCGGCATCCACAGCTCCGCCACGCCGAACATCCGCCGGTCGCGAAACGCCGGCGGCATCACGCCGATCACCGTGACCGGCTCGCTGTCGAGCCGCAGCGTGCGCCCGATGATCGCGGGATCGCCCGCGAAACGCCGTTGCCAGCAGTCGTGATCGAGCACGGCCACGCGCGGGCGACCCGATTGGTCGTCCTCCGCCGAGAAGACCCGGCCGAGCATCGGCTTCCACCCGAGCAGGGGAAATATTTCTGCCGACGCATGCACGCCGCCGATCCGTTCCGCTGGCTGACCGGGCTCGGCGAGGTTGAAGGATTTTCCGCTGAAGGCCGCCATGTGCTCAAACACGCCGTTCTGCGCCTGCTGGTCGAGGAAGTTGGCCGGCGAATGCGGCCAGCGTTGCGAGTGCGGCGACGTCCGAAACACCTGCACGAGCCGGTCCGCCTCGGGAAACGACACCTCGCGCATCAAGACCGATTGCAGCCCCGTGAACATTGAGGTGTTCAACCCGATGCCGAGTGCGAACGTGAGCGTCGCGACTGCGGTGAAGACCGGGCTCCTCGCCAATCCGCGCGCCGCGAAACGCGTGTCCTGAAGCAACTGATCCAGCCACAGAAACCCGCGGGCTCGCTCGTCGCGCGCCCGCTCCTTGATCTGTTCGACGCCACCGAAGGCGCGCTGCGCGGCGTAGCGCGCGTCCTCGAGTGACATGCCCTCGGCGAGGTTGCGCCGCATCTGCGTGTCGAGGTGATGTCGCATCTCCTCGGCCATTTCGGCGTCGAGGCGGTCGCGACGGAAGAGAGCGCGGAAACGAAGGAGGAGCTTCATGACATGGAGCGCGTCAGCGGTCGAAAATCACCGCGGTGAGCAGCGCCTGCGCATCGCCACCGAAGGCGACGGCATTGGCACCGCGCGGCAGGCCGGCGATGGCAGGGCTCCAAGCCTGGGCGGTGTTGTCCCACCGCAGGAGTCCCGCGGGGCCGGCGGTGCCGAGCAGGACGGTCGAGCCGATGCGCGCGAGCGTCCACGTGGCGGCATGCGGCGGAAGGCCGGCATTTGCGTCGCGCCAGGTCGCGCCGCCGTCAGCCGAGGCGAAAACTCCGCCCGGGTTGCGACCGGCAAACAATAGCCGGTCGTTGGCGGTCACGCGCAGCGGGCGCTCATCGCCGGCCGGCCCCCATTTCAGCGCGGTCGAATCGAAGCGGTAGATGCCCTTGGTGTAGAGCGCAGCGAAGATTTTCCCGGCGTGCACCACGAAGCCGAAAACCTGGGCGCTGGCGGGCAGACCCTCGCCCGTCGCGGCCCACTTACCAACGGACCCGCGCCGCACCCACACCCCGCGGCGATCGGTGCCCACGTAGACCGCACCGTCGTGGGAGGTGATGCTCAAGCAGCGGATCGGAGCGAGTTCTTCGCCAGGGCTGGCCCACGATTGGCCGCGGTCGATCGAGGCCCAAACGCCACGACCGGTAGCGGCAAAAAGCGTCTCACCCGAATTCGTGAAACCGTAAACTTTTACGTCCTCCGGCACACCCGGGGCGGGGCGCAGCCAAGTCAGACCACGATCGGTGGAGACAAACAGACCGCGGTCCGTGCCCGCGAGATCCACGCCGCCCACACGTGCAAGTGCCTCGATGCGCAGCGCGGCAGGCAGGCCGGCTCCGGCTCGGGACCACGTCTGTCCGGCGTCGGTCGAGCGATAAACGGCGAAGGTTTGCGCGCCCGCCACTGGCGCGGGAGCGACCCACGACAACAGCAGGGCGACGAACATCGCCGATCCGTTGGGTCGGTGGAAAAGTCTCTTCATACCGCGAACTACGTAGCCTTCAGCACCAAGTTAATCGCGGCGGACATCTGGCGCCACTGGGCCGTCTCCGCGTCGAGTTGTTTGCGGCCGGAGCTGGTGAGCTCGTAGAAGCGGGCACGACGGTTGTTTTCCGAGACGCCCCAATCCGCCTTGATCCAGCCTTTTTCCTCAAGGCGATAGAGCGCGGGGTAGAGCGAGCCTTGCTCCACTTGCAGCACTTCGTCGGACATTTGCCGGATACGGACGGAAATGCCGAAGCCGTGCATCGGCTGGTGCTGGAGCGATTTCAGAATGAGCAGGTCGAGCGTGCCCTGGAGCAGCTCGGGGGGAGTCGGTGCCTTGGCCATGCCTCTCTCCTAGATATTCTAGGGAAGCAGCGTCAAGGCCTTTCCCCTAGAATATCTAGGGAAGCGGCGGATTCGACTGGCCGGCCAAGGGCTTCAGTGCGGATGGGCCAGCAGATGCTGCCGCAACAAATCCTTCCCATAGTCGTTCCCGTTCGGCGTCCGCACCACCACGTGGATGTGTTGCCGGTTCGGCGCCTGCGGGTCCTTCGCGAGCTGCCGCAGAATCGTGGCCGCGCCGGGCCAAATTCGCTCAGCACCACCGGACTGTGCATCCGGAAACAAAATACGCGGCCTTCACGCGTCCCCCACCCACGCAAAATCCCTTCGTCTGATTGCGCCCGCCCCATCGCACAACAAACCATTTTCCTCTTTGTGGGTCTGCCGCGGGATGCGGGCGCTCCACCGCTCGGCTCGCACGTGCTTCTTCGCTTCGTCCGCAGACCGCTCACTCGCATGCACCGCCTGCCCCCACCGAATGCCTTGGCACCGGCGCTCCCAACCGCCATGGCTCTCTGCATGTTGGCCGCCCCACCTAATCGGAACATGCTCCAGCTCGCCGCCCTGCTGGCGATTTTGGCCGGCGCCTTCCTCGGCGGCTTCGCCCTAGTGCGCACTCTCGAATCGCAGGCCACCCGCGAAATCGTCGCCGCCGAGACCCAGGAGCACGAACGCCTCCTCACCGCGTTCCTCAATCTCGCCGCCGAACCCTCCCGTCTGCTCGTCGAAGGCAACGCCCGCCGCACCTCCTTCACTCGTCCGGAAGAGGCCGGCGCCGCCGCGCAGGCGCAATCGACCCTCGAGTCCAGCCTGCGTGTGTTTCGTCTGGATACCGCCTGGATTGTCGAGGCCGACGGCCGCGTCCGCCTGACCGTCTCCGCCGAAAACGGTCCCCTGCCGCCCCCGCCCATCACCCCAACGCAGCTCGCCAATCTCAAACAGCGCACGGTCCACTATTTCACCGAAAACCGGGGCGTTATCTACGAGGTCAACGGCGCGAAACTCGCCACCAACTCCAACCATCCCGATGCCCCGCGCGGCTGGCTGTTCGCCGCCCGGCGCTGGGATGAAGACTGGCTTTCGACCGCCCGATTCCCCTTTGGCGACGTCCTCGTTTTGGTCGCGCCGGATCAGGCCGCCGGCACGCCGTCCAGCGTGCGCATCGAACGCGTGCTGCGCGATGCGGACCAGAAACCGCTCCGCGTGCTCCGGCTCGACTACACGCCGCGCGAGCTCTCCATCCTCTCCCGCGCCCGCACAGTCCAGTGGCTTATCGTCGGGACTCTCGGCGTGGGCTGCCTCGCCGCATTCGGATTCGCCCTGTGGCGCTGGGTCGAACAACCCGCCCGGCAACTCCACCTCGGCCTCAGCGGCCACGACGAGTCCCGCCTCCCAACCCTCGCCACCTCCCGCGGCCACTTCGGCCAACTCGCTGCCAAAATGCGCGACCTGCTGGCCGACCGCCGCCAACTCCAACTCGTGATCGCCGAGCGTGAGCGCCTCGCCCGCGAGCTCCACGACAATCTCATCCAGACCGTTTACACCTCCGGCCTCAACCTCGCCAGCGCCCGCGTGCTCCTTCGCCAGCGCCCCGACGAAGCCGAATCGCTCCTCGATTTCACGCGGCAAAAACTTACCGCCACCCTCGACGACCTCCGCGATTTTATCCGCCATCTCGCCCCGGGCTCGACCGGCCACCGCTCGTTCGCCGACGCCCTCCGCTCGGCCGTCGATCTGGTGCAGGCCGTGCGTCCGCTGCGCGTCACCTTCGCCATTGACCACGTCCTGGCCGACTCGCTCTCGGCCGACCAGCGCAACCACCTCCTGCACTTCGCCCGCGAAACCATCGGCAACACCGCGCGCCACGGCACCAGCGATTTCCTCCACATCGCGCTGCGCGCCACGCCCGGCGCCGCCGAACTCACCGTCGCCGACACCGGCACCACCTTCGATCCCACCACCAACCGTTCGGCCGCGCTCCAACTCGCCGCGCTCTCGACGCGCGCCGAGCAGATGGGCGGCACCGTGACGATCGACACCCAGTCCGGCAGCGGCACCCGCATCACTTTTCTGCTCCCGCACGGGCCGGCCTTGTAACAAATTCTTGGCACTGCCCGAACCGCGGCGCACGCTGCGACCGTTTTGCTTTCCACGGTTCCCAGGCCCATTCTGACCCGCATTGGACTCCTGCTGCTCGCGTTGGTCGCTTCCTTTGCTGCCGCCTTGGCCGGCCTGCACACCATCGAACAACGCGGCATCCGCGAGATCGTCGCCGACGAAGTGGCGGAACACGGTCGCCTGCTGGATGCGCTTCTCGCGCAAGCCGCCCGCCCCCTCCGTCTGTTCACCGAGAGCTACGCCCGCCGCATCTCCTTCACCCGCCCCGCCGATCCCACTCGCGGCGCCTCTGCCGAGAGCACCCTGCGCGCCGGCCTCCGCACCTTCGATTTGCATGCCGCCTGGGTGGTGGAAGCCGACGGCACCGTGCGCCTCCACGAAAAATCCGCGAGCGAACCCGCCCTGGAGGCTCCCCCGCTCACTCCTGCTCAACTCGCCTCGCTCACCACCGCCACCACGACGTTCTACCTGGAGCGCGCCGGCGTGGTCTATCGCGTGCGCGGCGCCCGTCTCGCCGCCGATTCCACCCACCGCGATGCCCGCCGCGGCTGGCTGTTCGCCGCCCTGCGCTGGGACGTCCAAGACCTCTCCCCGCCCAACCTCCCGATCGAAGGCCGGCTCACCCTCCTCCCCCCGGACCAAGCTGGTCAACCTGCCACCGGCACCGAACCCGTCCGCATCGAACGCCTTCTCCGCGATTTTTCCAACCAACCGATCCGCGTCCTCCGCCAGGACTACCGCCCGAGCGAAATCGACGAAGCTACGTCCACCGATTGGCTCGAGCTTCTCGTGCTCGCCGCCTTCGGCCTGATCACGATCGGCATCCTCGCCTTCTGTCTGGTGCGCTGGGTCATTCTGCCCGCCGGCACTCTCCGCCGCAGCCTTCTGCACCGCGATCAACAGGCCCTCGATATCCTCCTCGCCCGCGGCGGCTACATCGGCGAACTCGCCCTCCTCATCCGCCAATCGCTGGAGACCCAACACCGCCTCGAACAAACCCTCGAAGACCGCGCCCGCCTCGGCCGCGAACTCCACGACGGCGTCATCCAGACCATCTACGCCGCCGGCATGGGCCTCGCCGGCGCCCGCGCCACCCTCCGCGAAAATCCCGCCGCGGCCGAACGCGTGCTCGACGATACCAAGACCGAGCTCAACGCCACCATCGTCGATCTCCGCAGCTTCATCAAAGGCCTCGAGTTCGACGATTCGCCGCGCCGTAAATTCAGCGAAGCCGTCCACTCACTCACCGGGCTGATGCAGTTCTCCCGCGCCGTTCGCTTTGTCATCGAGATCGACGACCTCGTCGCCGACCGCTTCCCTGCCGACGAACGCATGCAACTGCTCCACATCGTCCGCGAAGCCGCCAGCAACGCCGTGCGCCACAGCGGCGCCACCCTCGTCACCATCCGCCTCCACACCGTCCCGCCCGACGTCGTCCTCGAGATTGAGGATAACGGATCCGGCTTCGACACCGCCGCCACCGTCGAGGCCGGCCGCGGCCTCGCCAATTTCCAAGCCCGCGCCCGCGATCTCGGCGCCAACATCACGATCACCTCTTGCCCCAAAGGTGGCACCCGCGTGAAACTCCGCCTCCCCCGGCAATTTTAGGCCATGGCCGCACTCGATAAAAAACCCATCCGCGTGATGATCGTCGACGACAGCACGCTCGTGCGCCACGGCATCCGCTCCGTCCTCGCCGCCCACCGCGGCGAGCGCCCCCTCTTCGTCGTAGCCGAGTCCGCAAACGTCGCCGCCGCCGTGCGCGACGCCGCGCAACACAAACCCGACGTCGTCCTTCTCGATATCCGCCTGCCCGACGGCTCCGGCGTCGATGCCTGCCGCGAAATCGTCCGACGCCGCCCCGACACCGCCGTCCTGATCCTCACCTCCTTCGCCGGCGATAATCTCCTCTACGAAGCCATCGTCGCCGGCGCCAAAGGTTACCTCATGAAAGAGATCGACTCCGCCGGCTTGGTCGAGGCGATCATCAACGCTGCGGAAGGCCGGGCCGTTCTCTCCACCGATGTCACCGACCGCGTGATACGCCTCTTGCGCAGCGGCCCGCCCTCCTCCGAAACCGATCTCGGCAAACTCTCTCTCCAGGAACGCCGCGTCCTCACCCTCGTCGCCGCCGGACACACCAACCGCAGCGTCGGCGATGAACTCGGCCTCAGCGAAAACACGGTGAAGAACTACCTCGTCAGCGTCTTCGAAAAACTTCGCGTCAAACGCCGCTCGCAGGCCGCCGCCCTCTTTGCGCAAGCCAACCGCAAGGCCGACTAGGCCTGATCAGGCCCAGTAAGCTAGGGGCAAAAATAGGGGCCTGATCGGCTCTCACGCTGCCGCCCATTTGCGGATATGCTAGGGGCGATGAACCACCCCACCGCTTTCCCCGCTGCCCCCGACCGACCCCACCGCTCCTGCCGCCGCCGGGGATTCACCATCGCCGAAGTCGCCCTCGCCGCCGCGATCATGGCGATGGGGATCTCGACCTCGATCACGGTCATGCAGCGCTGCTTTCTCATGATCGATTCCGCCCGGCACCTCACCACCGCCGGCCAGATCATGCTCAATCAAATGGAGCAAGTCCGCATGCTCGATTGGGCCACCGTCTCCGCTTACTCCGCCGACGCCACGACCGTCGCCATCGATTCCGCCTTCACCGCCAACCCCGCCGTCGCCGACCGCTTTTCCCTCACGCGCACCGTCACGACGACTGCCACGGCCAACATTCTCCAGATCACTTACAATGTCTCGTGGCGCGGTCTCGACGGTCGCTCGACGAGCCGGACGATGACCGCGCACTACGCCCGCTACGGTATCCACGATTTCATTTACAATGGCTCGTAGCACATCCGCGCGCGGCTTCACCCTCACCGAGGTGATGATCGCCGCGAGCATCGGCTCCTTCGTGCTGCTCGGCGTGCTCACGACCTTTCTGCACCTCGGGCGCAGCGGCGTGAGCGTCGTCAACTACACCGAGATGGATACCCAGACCCGCCAGGGCCTCGAGGAATTCGCCCAAGACGTGCGCATGGCCTCCGGCATCGTCTGGAACAGCAGCACCTCGGTCACTCTCACTGTCCCGGAGAACTATCCCGCCCACAGCAACCAGATCACCTACGCGTGGGACAACACCGTCAGCAGCGCGAGCTACCGCTGTTTCTACCGCAAACCCGGCGCCGCCACCGTGACGGCCGATAAAACCATCTTCATCCGCAACGTCACCGGTTTCGTCTACAACCGCTTCGACCGCCTCAACGCCCCCGCCGCCACCGACGCCGCCACCAAGCGTCTCCAAATTAGCCTTACGGTGACCGCCAGCAACCGCACCGTCGTCAACGCCACCGATGCCACCCTCTCCGCCTCCTTCATCCTGCGCAACAAGACCTCCTCGTGACATGCCCCCCACCCGCTCCCTTCATCGCCAGCGCGGCTCCTTCCTCATCGTCGCGTTGATTCTCTGCGCCGTGATCGGCGTCTCGCTCGTCTCCTACTACAAGCTCGCCGCCACCGCCCTCAAAGGCGCCACTCGCACCTTCCTCTCCGCCAGCAATCTCAACATCGCCGAGAGCGGCATCGAGCAGGCCATGGCCTGCTTCTACACCCAGTCCACCGGCGTCGCCTCCGCCACCGCATGGACCGGCTGGACGCTCTCCGGCTCCACCGCGAAACGCAAATTCACCGACTTCACCCCTGCCCCCAACGCCACCGGCGAAGTGCGCGTCTACGTCAACAACTACACCAACACCGGCGGCACCCCCGTCATGGTTGCCCAGTCAATTATCACCCCGCCCGACGGCCCGCCCATCAGCAAGTTCATCGAAGTCACCCTCCGCAACCGCTCCCTCTGGAGCAACGGCATCGTCGCGAAAACCTCCATCACCGGCGACAGCAACCTTAAGGTCGATAGCTGGAAGTCCGACACCACCAGTCCGCCCACGCTCTACTCCGCCACCGTCCGCCGCGCCAACGGCCCCATCGGGGTCGTGTCGTCCGGCGCCGGCGCGCTCAACGTCGGCGACAATCCCACCATCTACGGCGTCGCCAACACCGGCGGCGGCAACGTTAGCAAAACCGGCGCCGCCAAACTCACCAACTCTCTCACCGGCACCGGTTGGTCCAGCACCCTCGAGCGCCACGATTTCGCCTTCACCTTCCCGGCCATCACCGTGCCGACGCCCACGATCGTTAACACGATCACGGCCAATGTCACCGCGAGCATCACCTTCCCCCGCTCGACCGACGCCATGAACTCCGACCGCAAATATTACTACAACTGGGGCGCCTTCGTAAACAACTACGCCTCCAAAACCATGACGATCTCCGCGCCCTGCGTCTTCCTCATGACTGCCCACGCCGCCGCCACCAATTCCTTCAACACCAGTAGCAGCGCCACTTGGACCTACGGCAACGCCACCGCGACCATCGAGATCTACACCGGCGGCAGCATGCATTTCGACTCCGGCGCCAGCTTCTTCACCAACGGCGTGCCCTCACGCTGTATGATCTATTTCACCGCCACCTCCGGTTCCAAATTTCACACCGGGGGCGGCGGCACCTGGTCCGCTTGTATCTACGGACCGGAGACCGCCTTCAACCTCGACAGTGGCGGCGATTTTCGCGGCGCCGTCATCATGAAAACCTGCCAGCTCCGCGGCGGCGTCAATTTTCACTACGACGAAACCCTGGCTGGCCTCGGCTCCGGCACCGGCGTCGCCGTCGCCCGCTGGCGTGAACTGCAGCGAGCCGATGAACGGGACGACTACATCGCTTTCCTCAATTTCTGATTCCACCGGCCGCCCGTTTTCTCCGGGCGCCGCCCCGCCATGACCTTCGCCGAAAAATTCTGCCACCAACAGCGCGTCCACCCCTCCGACTACGAAGCCGTGGTCCTGCGCCTGTCACTCCGCCCCATCGCGCGGCTGCTTCGCCCGCTCCTGAATCTCAACCCGAGCTATTTCGCCGCCGACCGCGAGTTCGTCCGCGGAGTGGGCCGCCTCACTCGCCTCGCCGATTTCCACACCGAAGCCCAAGACTTCGTCAATCACCCCGATGGACGTGGATTTCTGCATCGCACCCTCACGCTCCGCGTCTCGCGCGAGCGCCTGCACAACCTGCTCCGCGATACGCTGGAAAGCTAAACCGGCAACCGCCGCCCTCCAGTAGCCGCGTCGGTTACGACGCGGTCGCCCCTCGTCCACCCCGGTGGCCGCCAACCCTCGCCGCGCCCTCCGAGGTGGAGCGCGTTTACAGGGGGCAACGCGCTTTCTTTTCGCCCCTACCTCCGCCACCGATCGCCCCTTCGCTCAACGTCGCCCCGCTATCAGCCCCGCCGTTCTCCAGTAGCCGCGTCGGTTACGACGCGGTCGCCCCTCGCACATCGCGTCGTCCAATTCACCCTTGAGCCCCGTCCCCATCGTGCTGTCTTGGATCGAAAAACAAACAAACGCTGGCGACCTTGGAATGACGCGAAACAAGAAATTTATCCCTCCGAACCGCCCAGCCCTTGTCCCGCCGAAATCGTGCAAGAAACTGACATAATACGCCGCAAGGGCGCATAGCGCTGTTCGACACATGAAAGCATAGATGCGTTGCCGACATTGCAGCACACGGTTCAGCAAGGAGCGCACGATTCCACCGTTTCGCGCGTCTTGTCCAAAATGCGCCCGAATCGCTGCGCCGATTTTCCTCAGTCAGCAGGGAGACGGCATCTCCAGTTTTCGAGAGATTATGATTCGGCAGAATGCGGGCGACCCGAGCCGGAAGCTACTGGAGACCCGCTCGTGTCATTTTGTCATCTTTCTCGACGAGAGCGCCGCTATCGTGGGTTTCGATCTGGAAGACCGCGATTCCGCTCATCTTTTCCAGTGGCGAAGAGGCCAACGCCCGACGTTCTACCGCATCGCGAACGTTGGCACGGGCTACCACAATCGCGATGAAGTCCACGTGAACGGCCATTTTGTATCCGCAGACACAATCGCCGAGTTAAAGACCCGCGGTCAGAATATCCGCCGCGAAGTCTGTGACGTGTTGCTCGAGGGACTTAGGGCTTACCGCTAAGAAGGCCAAAAGTGTCGGTCTTACTCACCGCATCACCTCCGTCAGGCCGCACCGCGCCGGCGAACGCTCCTCAGTGCGGATGCGCCAACAAATGCTGCCGCAGCAGATCCTTCCCGTAGTCGTTCCCGTTCGGCGTCCGCACCACCACGTGGATGTGTTGCCGGTTCGGCGCCTGCGGGTCCTTCGCGAGCTGCCGCAGATTCGCCGGCCGCTGATGGTCGAATTCGATCAGCACCACCGGACTGTGAATCCGGAAATAAAATACGCCGCCCTCCGCGTCCGCTCCCAGCCACGCGAAATACGTCCTGTCCAGCTTCGCCCGCACTTCGTCCATTTTCACCTTCGCGTGCCCGTCGTCCATGTTCTCGACGAAGAGCGCGATCAGCTCGACGAGTTTTTCCTTCTGCACCGCCGCCAAATCCGCCGCCGGCACCCCCGCGTATTCGAGCACCACATTGTCTTTGAACGCCTCCGTCAGCGTGTTGTTGCCCGTCTTGGAGCCCGGCAACACCGCCTTCGCCCGCTGCGCCGCGTCGAGCGACCGGAAAAACGCAAAACCCTTCGCCTGCTCCTCCTGCAAAATCGCGAGGCCTTGGTATTTCCCCGACGGCGCCACGACCGGCTCCGAGCCGACAAACACCGGCGACATCACCACCTGATCGCCCAACACAAAATAGTTTAGGATCAGATGGTGCCCATCGACCTGAAATCCCCACGGCTCCGTCGCTGAAGGTTCGCCCATCACCGTGATCCAGTAGAGCCACTCGCCATACTGCACAAAATCGTCGCCGCTCAGCTCTCCGAGCGTGTGGTTCAGCTTCATGATGTCCTGCGAGAGCTTCAGCCCCTTCGCGCTCAGCGCCGCCTTCATCAGTCCAAACGCCGCCGTCCGCTGCCCTTCGCTCATCTCCTGAAAACTCACGCCCTGCCGCCGGTAGAAATGCTGGTTCATCCATTTCCGCCACTCGTCGTCCCCCACCGGAAACACCGCCGCCTTTTTCTGCTCCGCGCTCAACGTCCCCAGCCAAGCCGTCGCCGCCGCGCGCACCGGTTCTGTGGATACGCCCGTCGCGCGAATCGGAAACAGCCCCGACTCCACCTTACCATTCGTCGTGATCCCGCGAAACGCCTCCGCCAATCCCTTCGCCTCCGCCTCGCGCGACATCCGCGTCGAGCGCTCGATCCACGCCTCCGCCGACGGCCGCGCCGGCGCCTGTGCCCACGCACTCGTCGCCACCACGCACGCCATCACCAACATTTTGGGGTAATTCATTTTTATAGGGGTAAAATTTTCCACCACCACCGCCAGTCATCCGTCATTCGTCATTCGTCATTCGTCATTCTTTTCCGCGCCCCGCGCGGGGGCCAGAAAGTCTTAGCTTCGAGGCCGGTAAGCCGGATTCTGTTCCACGTCTTGCGACGCTTCGGCCGTCATTTCTCTCGGCGCCGTCTTGCGACGACCCCGGCCAGATTCACTCACTTGAGCGTCCCCGGCTGCAGCATACCCGTGACTATAGGACGAGCCGCCCAGTCACCTATTTTGCCTTGCACCGGACGGGGTTTTTCGTGCCGCCTTCGTCGCCGTCGGCGCGGTGGGCTCTTACCCCACCTTTTCACCCTTACCGCGCAGTTGCCCGCGCGGCGGTATATTCTCTGTGACACTTTCCGTCGGCGCGCCTTGAAGCGCGCCGCCTGAGCTCGCGGTGAAGCTGGCTCAGCGCCCTGCCCTGCGGTGTCCGGACTTTCCTCTCCGTATTTCGTAAAACGGACGCGGGTTTAGCCCGCGCCTTGGGATCAAAGAACACGGAGCGACGACCAGGCCCCGAAGCTAAGGCCGCCACCACAGCCCCAACCGCCGCCCTGCGCAAGCTCGCGTGTAATTTCGCGCCGCCGTTTCCCCAATCAGAGGCAGCGGGCCACTCCCGCCTTCAACGTCCGCACTCCCACCATGCCCTCCCCGTCCCTCCGCCTCCTCCTCGCCGCCCTCCACCCCGGGTCGCTGTTAACTCGCCTCGCCACGGCCCTGCTCCCGCTTCTCCTCACGCTCACCGTCGGCGCAGCCACCCCAAGCCCGATCAAGATCGCGCCCGCCACGCTCCCCGCCCTCACCGCCGGCTCCGCCTTTTCCGTGGCCCTTTCCGCCACGGGCGGCACCGCCCCTTACACGTGGAGCCTCCCCGTCACGCCGCTTCCCAAAGGCCTCCAACTCAATCCCGCCACCGGCCTCGTCTCCGGCACGCCGACCACCGCCGGCAACGCCGTGATCTTCGTCCGCGTCACCGATGCCGCCGGCCTCAAGACCCAGCGCGGCTGGAATGTCGCCATCGCTGCCGGGTCGTGGGACCCCGCCCTTCCCCCTCCTCCGCCACCGCCCACCGGCGGCGGTGTCAGCCAAGGCACCCCGAATCTCACCGCCGGTCGCTTCCTCGAACAAGCCGCCTACGGCCCCACGCCCGCCGAAATCACCAAGGTGAAAACCATCGGCATCCCCGCGTGGCTCGACCAGCAGTTCGCGCTGCCCGAGACCCCGATCACCAACCCCGGCGGCATGGCCATGGCCACCGTGCAGTCCGACTCCCTCTACCGCATGATCGCGGCCCCCGATCAACTCCGCCAACGCGTCGTCGCCGCCCTCGGCGGCATCATCGTCGTTTCCGCCGCCAAAAATATCTACCCCGACGAACTCGTTCCCTACCTCCAAATTCTCAGCCGCAACGCCTTCGGCAACTATCGCACGCTCCTCGACGAAGTCGCCCGCAGTTCCCCGATGGGCAAATACCTCGACCACGCCAACAGCAACCGCCCCACCCCCGGCAGCGCCGCCAACGAGAACTTCGCCCGCGAGCTCATGCAGCTCTTCACCATCGGCCTCAACGAACTCAACCCCGACGGCTCCGACCGCCTCGACGCTCTCGGTCACACCATCCCCGCCTACACGCAGTTCACCGTCCAACAGGTCGCCCTCGCCCTCACCGGCTGGACGTATCCGGGCCCCACGGACAATAACCACCCCAACTTCTCCGGCCCCCTCCAAGCCCGCCAGATCAATCACGACACCGGCGCCAAAACCCTCGTCGGCGTCACGCTCCCCGCCGGCCAAACCGCCGAGGCCGACCTCGCCGGCGTCCTCGACTGGCTTTTCCACCACGCCAACACCGCGCCCTTCATCTCCACGCGCCTCATCCGCGCCCTCGTGAAGAGCAACCCCTCCCCCGCCTACATCACCCGCATCTCCGCCGTCTTCGCCAACAACGGCTCCGGCGTCCGCGGCGATCTCCGCGCCGTCGTCCGCGCCATCCTCACCGACGTCGAAGCCCGCAACGACACCCCCAGCGCCGACTCAGGCCGCCTCAAAGACCCGATCCTCAACATCGCCGCCTTCGTCCGCGCCCTCGGCGGCTCCATCTCCCCGACCAACCGGCAGCCCTTCTCCTTCACGCGCATGAGCCAGACCCCGCTCGCGCCGACCACTGTATTCGGATTTTACTCACCGCTCTACCACGTCCCGCGTTCCGCCACGCTCATCGGTCCGGAATTCCAAATCTACGGCCCCACGGAAGCCGGCCTCCGCGGCAATTACTTCTGGTTGATCCTCTCCAATCCCGGAGTCGATTTCCCGATCAGCATCGCGCCGTTCATCACTCTCGCCGGCGACACCATCGCCCTCATCGACGCCGTCGACCAGACGCTCCTCTACGGCCGCATGCCCACCGCGATGCGCCAGAGCCTCGCCGACGCGATCAACGCCGAGAGCGACGCCACCACCAAAGCCCGCACCGCCCTCTACCTCACCGCCCTCTCCGGCTTCTACGCGGTCCACCACTGAGCCGCCGCTCCGTTCTCTCAACTCTCAACTTCCCTTTCCCCGGTTCCTCCCATGCAACACGCCTCCTTCATCTCCCGCCGCAATTTCCTCCAAAAAACCACGATGCTCGCCGCCGCCACCGGTCTCGGTCGCATCGGTGTCCTCAACGCCCAAGCCCAGTCCGCCCCGCTTCCCGCTTCCGACTACAAAGCCCTCGTCTGCATCTTCATGCTCGGCGGCAACGACGGCCACAACATGCTCGTCCCCCTCAACGGCAAAGCGCGCGACAACTACCTCGCCGCCCGCGGCTCCCTCGCCCTCCCCGACGGCAATACCGCCGTGCTCCCCGTCTCCGCGAAGAGCGGTGTGCCCTACGGTCTCAACGGCGGCCTCGCCGCCATCCATCCACTCTGGGCCCAGGGCAAACTCGCCGCCATCGCCAACATGGGCCTGCTCGTGCGCCCCACCACCCGCGACCAATACATCGGCTCCACCGTCGGTCTGCCCAACAACCTCTTCTCCCACTCCGACCAAGCGCTCGCCATGCAAGCCGGCAACCCCGCCGGCGCCGGCAGCTCCGGCTGGGCCGGCCGCGTCGCCGATGCCACCCGCGCCTACAACGCCAACTCCACCTTCCCGCCCGCCGTCTCCTTCGCCGGCGCCTCTCACTTCTGCACGGGCGAGATCATCCAGTCGACGAGCCTCATCCCCGGTTACAATCTCGCCGGCGACGGCCTCACCTCCTGGTCCACCTCCGCCCAGACTGCCAAAGAAAAAGCCCTTCAGGAAATCGTCTCCTTTAAAAGCGGCCTCTCGCTCGTCCAAGCCGCCAACGACGTCCGCGCCGACGGCATCGAACTCAACGGTATTCTCACGGGCATCGGTAGCGCGACGATCACCACCAAATTCCCCGACACTCCCATCGGCCAGCAGCTCAAGCAGACCGCCCAACTCATCAGCATGCGCGGCGCCACCGGCATGAAACGCCAGATCTTCTTCTGCGCGATCGCCGGCTTCGATACCCACTCAGCCCAAAGCTGGGCCCAGATGGATCTCCTCCGCGACCTCTCCGAAGCCATGGCTGCCTTCTACAAAGCCACCGACTACGACCTCGGTATCCCTGATCAGGTTACGACGTTCACCGCCAGCGAGTTTGGCCGCACCCTCCAACCCAGCGGCACCGGCACCGATCACGGCTGGGGCAACCACCACCTCGTCATGGGCGGCGCCGTTCGCGGCGGCGATCTCTACGGCACCTTCCCCGATCTCGAAATCGGCGGTCTCACTGACACCGGCAACCGCGGCGCGCTCATCCCCACCACCTCGCTCGACCAATTCGGCGGCACCTGCGCCCGTTGGTTCGGCGTCGCCCCCGACAAACTCGGCGAAATCTTCCCCAACCTCGTCACCAACTTCGCCGTCAAAGACCTCGGCTTTATGGTGTGACAACAACGTCCGTAAATTTCCGGACCTTTCCGGAACGTGGCACGGGCGTCCCGCCCGTGGGTTTGGGTCCGTTTTTGAAAGGACGTTGCTGCGACGCCACCGCCGCACAGCGCGACGCGCGGGAAACTCCCTTGACCCTGCCCGCCCCACCCGAGGAAATCCCACTGTTCAGCCACGCCGCCGCTCGGTCGCGTCCATGACCGATCCCGCTCCACCGCTCAGCCCGACCTCCGATTCCTCCGCTGGCGCGCCCTTCGCGCCCACGGAGTGGAGCATCATCCTCGAAACCCGCCGCGACTCCGCCAACCGCCGCCCCGCCCTCGAAAAACTCTGCGCCAGTTACTGGCTCCCCATCTACGGCTATCTCCGCCGCCGTGGCCACGCCCCCGCCGATGCCGAAGATCTCACGCAAGGTTTCTTCGCCTACCTCCTCGACAGCGATTTCCTCGATCGCCCCGATCCCGCGAAAGGCCGTTTCCGCGGCTACCTCGTCGGCACGCTGAAACATTTTCTCGGCCAACACTTCGAGCGCGCCCTCGCCCAAAAACGCGGCGGCGGCGCCCAATTCGTCGATTGGACCACGCTCGACGCCGAGCGCGAATTCGCCGCGTGCGACCAACCCCAGCTCGACCCTGCCGACGCCTACGAAAAAACTTGGGCGCTCACCCTCCTCGCCCGCGCACTCCAACGTCTCGAGACCGAGCAAACCGCCGCCGGCAAAGCCCGCGCCTTCCTCGTCCTCCGCCCCTTTCTCAGCAGCACTCCCACGCGCGGTGACTACGATGCCGCCGCCGCCGCGCTCGCCACCTCGCGCACCAACATCGCCGTCTGGGTCCACCGCCTCAACAGCCGCTACGCCGAACTCGTCCGCCTCGAGGTCGCCGCCACCGTCCGCACCTCCGCCGAAGTCGAAGCCGAGATGCAACACCTCCTCGCCGCCCTCCGCCGCTGAGCCGCCCACAACGTGAATACATATCCACCAACGCCCCCAAGCACGCACGCCGCGTTCCCAGAAACAAAACGCTGCCTTGCTCCGTGGCCTCTGTGTCGGCGCTCCGTGCACTCTGTGACTCACCTGCCTTAGCTTCATTCGACCTGAACTTTCGCCGCTAGCCCCAGGCCCGATGCCACTCCTTTGCCCGAAATTTCGCGCCCCGCTTTTCCGCAATCCCCGCGATGCCGCATTCTGACGCCCCTTCTTCCCGCCCTTGCCCGCGCTGCGGCAGCACCTCGTTGCCGCCCTTCGCCGCCACCGGCGCCGTCTGCCTGCGCTGCGCCGGCGAACGCGCCTTCTCGCTCTCCCCCGACGCTCCCACCCTCCCGCAGCCCGACTCCGTCCCGGCCGACTCCGATCCATCCTCGGCTCTCGCCGCCGACTCGCCTCTCCGCATCGGCGCCTACGAAATCATCGAAGAACTCGGCCGCGGCGGCATGGCCCGCGTCTACGCCGCCCGTCAGGGCAACCTCGGCCGCATCGTCGCCCTCAAAACTCTCCCGCTCGGCCAAGGCACCACCGCCGATCTGGAAATGCGTTTTCTCCGCGAAGCCCAGACCGTCGCCCGCCTCCGCCACCCGCACATCGTCGCCATCCACGATTCCGGCCGCACCGCCACGCACGCGTATTTCTCGATGGACTACATCGACGGCGGCGACCTCGCCCACCGTCTCCGCGAGCGGCCCTTCACGCCGCGCGAGGCCGCCACGCTCCTCCGCAAAATCGCCGTCGCCCTCTCCGCCGCCCACGCCGAGGGCGTCCTCCACCGCGACCTCAAGCCCTCCAATATCCTCCTCGACGGCGACGAACCCCGCCTCGCCGATTTCGGTCTCGCCGCGCAACTCGAAGTCGGCGGCGACCTCACCGCCAAGACCAGCGTCCTCGGCACGCCTCACTACCTCGCCCCCGAAGCGCTCACCGGCGGCAGCGCCGCTCTCGGCATCCCGAGCGACCTCTACGCCCTCGGCGTCGTCGCCTTCGAACTCCTCACCGGCCGCACCCCTTTCGCCGGCGCCGCCCCCGCCGAACTCGCCACCCTCATCAACAACACCGAGCCGCCCTCGCCGCGTCTGCTCGCGCCCGCCGTCCCCGTCGACCTCGAGACGATCGTCCTCCAGTGCCTCGAACGCGAACCCGCCCGCCGCTACGCCACCGCCGCCGACCTCGCCGCGGACCTCGGTCGTTTTCTCGCCGGCGAACCCATCGCCGCCCGCCCACCCGGCCCCCTCGACCGCCTCGCCCGTTTCACCCGTCGCCACCGCACGGCCGTCATCGCCACCGGTGCCGCCTTCGCGATTCTCATCGCCGCCACCGCCGTCAGCACGTCCCTCGCCGTCCGCGCCAACCGTGCCGAAAAACTCGCCGAAGCCGAAGCCCGCACCAGCAAAGCCCTCGCCGATTTCCTCCGCCGCGATCTCCTCCAACAAGCCGCCCCCGGCGAGGAGCCCGACCGCGACGTCAAACTCCACACCATCCTCGACCGTGCCGCCACCAAGCTCGACGGCCGCTTCACCGACGCCCCGCTAATCGAAGCCGACGTCCGCGAAGTCGTCGCCGATGTCTACGGCTCCCTCGGCAACTACGCTACCGCGCACCGACACGCCGTCCGCGTCCTCGCCCTCCGTCGCCAGCATCAGGGTCCCGATCACCTCGATACCGTCACCGCCACGCTCAACGTCGCCGTCGTGCTAACCGATCAAGGCAAACACGCCGACGCCGAGCTCCTCTTCGCCCAAGTCCTCGCCGCCCGCCAACGCCACCTCGGCCCCGATCACGCCGACACCCTCGCCGCCGCCAACCACCGCGCACTCAATCTCCGCGCACTCAACCGAATCCCCGAGGCCGACACCCTCCAGACCGCCACGCTCGCCGTCGCCCGCCGGACCTTGTCCGCCACCCACCCCACCGTTATCCGCGGCATCACGACCCTGGCCCGCATCCGCCATATCCAGACCCGTTTTCCCGAGGCCGAAGCCCTCCTGCGCGAAGCCGCCGATCTTCAGTCCAAAAGTCTCGGCCCCGAGCACCTCGAAACGCTGACCACCCGCAACGACCTCGCCGTCATCCTGAAAGACTCCGGCAAGATCGACGAAGCCGTCGCCCAATACGAAGCCATCCTCGCCCTCCGCCGTCGCGTTCTCAGTCCCGATCACCCGCACATCTTCATTTCTCTCGGCAACCTCGGCGGCGCCTACAAAGCCCAGCGCCGCTTCGCCGAAGCCGCCGCCGCGCAGCGCGCCGCCCTCGAACTCGGCCGCCGCCTCCTCAGCTCCGCCCACCCCCGCGTGCTGACGACCCTCACCAACCTCGCCGACACTCTCACCCAGCAACAGCAGTTCGACGAAGCCACCGCCCTCCAGCGCGAAGCACTCGCCCTCTACGCGCAACACAGCGGCCCCGACCACGCGCAAACCCAGCGCGTCCGCGAAAAACTCGCCGATATCCAGATCCGCGCCGGCCGCCCCGCCGAAGCCGAACCCGTCCTCCGCGAAGCGCTCGCCCTCCGCCTGAAGTCCGCCCCCGCCAGTTGGCAAACCGCTTTCGCCCGCCTCATGCTCGGCCACGCGATCTCCCGCCAAGGACGCCACGCCGAAGCCGAGCCTCTCCTGCTCACCGGCTACGCCGATTTGGTGCGGGCCGACGAACCCGTCACCCCTGCCCGCCGCCGCGTCGCGACGGAGTCCAAAGAATTCCTGGTGGAGCTCTACACCGCCTGGGCTCAGCCCGACGCCGCGAAACTCTGGCGCGAGAAACCCGTCGTTTTCCCCACGCCCTGACCGCGCCCCGCCCGCCCCGCTCTCCGCCGGTCAACTTCGCCGTTTCGGTCGCCAAATGTCAGGTATCGCCGGACAGACAGCCCCGGCCAATTCCTGCATAGTCGCTCGTTTATTGCCGCTCGTCGTTGTCACTTCGTTCGCGACCATGCCTCTGCTTCTTTCCACCTACACCTCGCCGTCTCCCTGCGCGTCCCTGACTCACGCGGAACTCGTCGCGCTCCTGCAGCGTTCCGGTCTGCGCCTCACGCAAAGCCGCAGCCTCATGCTCGCCACCTTGTTGCGCTGCCCCACGCCGGTCACGTTGGCTCAACTCCAGACCGCGATTCAGCCGAAGCGCGTCGCTCTCGCCACGCTGTTTCGCAGCATGCTCCGCTTTGAAGAAGCCGAACTGGTCACGCGCACGATCGATCACCACGGCACCACCAACTGGGAACTTACCGTCGGTCGTGGTCGCACTTTTCACCTCACCGATCGTCAAACCGGCGAAATCGCCCCGCTTGACGCGGACATCGCCCAACCGCTCCACGACCTGCTCGCCCGCGTCGAGCAGACCCTCGCGCTGCGCGGTTACCGCCACCTCCAGCTCAATATCGCCTTTCACGGGTGTCGCCCGAAAAGCGCCACCGAGCGCCAAGTCGCCTGACCCGAAAAATCGCGTCCCCTGAGCCCGCGTTTTTTCCGAGTAGTTTGATTTTCGTGATACGGCGGCGTCCTCAACCCGTCGCGCGCCCACCCGCCCCGGCGCCCTGCGGCCGAAGGCCGCGGTGCCCTTGACCCCGCCGCCGCGTTCACCGACGTTCCGCCGTTCCCGCGTGCACTCGTCCTCGTCCAACCCGTCCGACTCAGCGCCTCTGACCTATTCCCCGCTGGTGGCGCGAGTGCTCCGCTGGTTGGCGCCGGTGACGCCCCATCATCGGCTCCGCTCCACCCTGATCGTCACCGCGCTCGCCGCCGCCCTCGGGTGGCTCGACTACATTTCTGGCATCTGGGTTTCGCTCCAGTTTTTCTACCTCGTCCCGATCGTGCTTGCCGTCGCCTGGCTGGGCTGGCGCAGCGGTTGCGCCATCGCGGTCGCCTGCGTCGCGTTCCGCTTCATTGGCGACGTCGCCGGCGGCATCCTTCTTTACATCGAGCCGGCCGCCGTGTGGTGGAATCGTCTGATCGACGCCGGTGTCGCGTTCATTCTCATCGGAATTTTTCACGCGCTCATCACTCTCCAACGCCAGTTGGAACGCCGCGTCGCCGAGCGCACCGCCGCCCTCTCGGACGCCGCGCACACCCGCCGCCAACTTGAGCAGGAGCTCCTCACCGTCGCCGCCAACGAGCGCAATTCCTTCGGCCAGGAGCTCCACGACGATATTTGCCAACACCTCGTCGGCACCGCCTTTGCCGCCAAAGTCCTCGCCAGTCGCCTCACCGCCCGCGATCCCGCCGCCGCCGCCGAAGCCCAAGCCATCGTCGCCCTCCTCGAAGTCGGCGCCGACAAAACCCGCAAACTCGCCCGCGGCCTCCTTCTCGCGGAAATCGCCCCCGCCGAGTTGGGCGAAAAACTCACCCAACTCGCCGCCGATGCCCGCGGCTCCGGCATCTCCTGCCGCTTCCATGAGCAAGGCGACACCACGCTCGATAGCGCCGATACCGCCAGCCAACTTTTTCGCATCGCCCAGGAAGCCGTGCGCAACGCCCTGCGCCACGCCGCCCCCCGCACCGTCGAGATTTTCCTGACCGGCCACCCCGACGCCGTCTCGCTCACCGTGACCGACGATGGCTGCGGGCTCCCTCCGCCCGAACACCGCGGCACCGGCATGGGCCTGCGCATCATGTCGTATCGCGCCGCCTACGCCGGCGGCACCTTGTCCGTCGGCCCCCATCTTTTGCGCGGCACGCGCGTCTACTGCCACGTCCCCTTCCGCCCCGCCGCCCCATGAACAAACGCCCCCGCATCGGCGTCTTCCTCGTCGACGATCATCCGCTCGTCCGCGAGTGGCTCGGCAATCTCCTCCGCCTCGAACCCGATCTCGATGTTTGCGGACAAGCCGACGACGCCGCCCCCGCCCTCGCCGCGATGATCGCCCACCCGCCCGACGTCGCCATCGTCGACCTCAGTCTCAAACACGGCTCCGGACTGGAGCTCATTAAAAACCTCCGCGTCCACCTCCCCACCACCCGCGTGCTCGTCCTCTCGATGCACGAGGAAATCGGCCACATCGAACGCACCTTTCGCGCCGGCGCCCTCGGCTACGTGATGAAACGCGAGTCCACCGGCCAGATCGTCGCCGCCATCCGCCAAGTCTATGTCGGCAAACTCTACGCCGACCCGCTCGTCCTCGCCGCCCTCGCCGAACGCAGCTTCTCCCGCCCACCTGGCTCTGCTCACGCCACGCCCGCCGCCCTGAGCGACCGCGAACTCGATGTCTTCCTACGCATCGGCGCCGGCCATTCCACGCGCCGCATCGCCGACGATCTCCACATCGGTATGAAAACCGTGCAGACGTATCACATCCGCATCCGCGAAAAACTCGGCCTCGCCGACGCCGCCGAGCTCACCCACGCCGCCATCCGCTGGCTCGAAAGCCAAAAATAGGTTCCTCGCGGCTTTCAATAGGTCGCCGCAGTTTTCACGGAGTCGCCGCCAATCTCCGGAGCCCCAACGGGGCGAAAATATGACAGCCCAGGGCAACCGCCCTGGGAAAACATTCTCCAGTAACCCAGAGCCCTGAAAGGGCGGGACCCTCGCCCGCTGGAACTCCGGCCTACTTGAGGTGCGGGCGTTATCCCCGCCACTCTACGGAACTACTCCCAGTAGACAATCCGCCCGCACTGGTCACACGTCGGGAGCGCCACCAGCGGGTCCGCACCCTTGCCTCGCGCAGCCGAGACCACGTCGCTGGAAACCTTCAGATGGCACCCGCCGCATTTGTCGCCGTGCACCAAGGGCACGATCACCGGCTGTTGCCGCGCCGCGATCCGGTCATATACGCGCAACCGCGCTTCGCCCACCGGTCCGCGCGCCGCCGCCACGTCGGCCTGCACCGTCTTCAATTCCGCCGTCACGTTCACCTCGCGCTCACGCAGCGTTTTGATCCGGGCTTCGTGACCTGAAATATTCCCCTTCAACACCGCCTCGGCCGCCGCAAACTTCTTCTTCGCCTCGTCGATCAGATACATCACTTCGAGTTCCTGCCCTTCCAGATCACCGATGGCCTTCTCGGTCGTCTCGATTTCGTGTCCGAGCGCCTGATATTCGTCGTTTTTCTTCACTAGCGATTGCTGCGTTTTGTATTTCGCCAGCTTCGCCTCCGCCGACCCGATCTCGGTCTCGATCAGCTTCTTTTTCGTCTCCAGCTCCCGTAATTCCTGCTTCGCCGTCTCGATCGCGGCCTTCTCGGCGGCAATCTTGGCCTCCACGAGCGCCACATCGCGCGGCACCGACTTCAACTGCACCTCCCAACCCAGCCGTTTTGTGTCGCGATCTTGGAGGATAAGGAGGGTTTCGATAGCGGGACTGGGCATTTCGCCCGCGAGCTTGTGGCTACCCCCACCCCGGTCAAACGAAAGCTTCGCTTAAAACCCAAAAGAACGGCGTTTCCGCCCGCATTTTTTCTCAAAAAAACCCTCGCGTCCCCGGCCGCGTTACGAGAGATTTTTCCTTTCATTTTTCACCCTCGCACTACCCATTTCATGGCCGATCAAACTGACTCCGAACGCAACGTGATCAACCAGGCCGGCGCCGATGCCTACGACGCCTCCAAGCTCGGCAAACTCGAAGGTCTCGAGGCCGTCCGCAAGAAGCCCGGCATGTATATCGGCGGCACCGATGAGCGCGCCCTCCACCACTGCGTCTCCGAGGTCCTCGACAACTCCGTCGACGAACACCTCGCCAACTTCTGCTCCCGCATCGAGGTCAACATCCACGTCGACGGCTCCATTTCCATCCGCGACAACGGCCGCGGCATCCCCGTCGATATTCATCCGCAATACGGCATCCCTGGCGTCGAGATGGTCCTCACGACCCTCCACTCCGGCGGCAAATACGGCCAGGGCGGCTACAAATTCTCCGGCGGCACACACGGCGTCGGCGCGAAATGCGTCAATGCCGTCTCCGAATGGTTCGAGGTCGAGGTCTCCCGCGGCGGCTCCGTCCACCACATGAAGTTCGAGCGCGGCAAGACCGTCAAAAAGCTCGAAATCATCGGCAAGGCCAAAGGCACCGGCACCTACATCAGCTTCAAGCCCGACGCTGAGATCTTCCGCGACACCACCGTCTTCGTCGCCGCCCGCATCAGCCAGCGCCTCCGCGAACTCGCTTTCCTCAACTCCGGCCTCGAAATCATTTTCACCGACGAGCGTCCCGCCGAGGCCAAGCCCGAACGCTACTTCTACAAGGACGGCGTCGAAGAGTTCGTGAAGCAGATCAACCAGGGCAAAAACGCCCTGCATCCGAAGCCGATCCGTTTCACCAAGGAAACCAAGATCCAGCTCGATGAGAAAGCCGCCGAGGTCCACTGCGAGGTCGTTCTCCAATATAACGACACCTACAACGACCAGGTGATGTGTTACACCAACACGATTCACAACCCCGACGGTGGCACCCACCTCTCTGGTTTCCGCAGCGCGCTCACCCGCGCGATCAACCAATACTCCAAGGCCAACAATCTTTTGAAGGAAAAGGACCCGCAGATCACCGGTGACGACGTCCGCGAAGGCCTCGCCGCCGTCATTTCGATCAAGCACAGCGACCCGAAGTTTGAGTCGCAGACCAAGGTCAAACTCCTCTCCCCCGAAGTGGAGAGCGTCGTCGGCTCCGTCACCTACGAGGGCCTGATGCAGTATTTCGAGACCAACCCCTCCATCGCGAAAAAGATCGTCGACAAGGCTCTCAACGGCGCGCGCGCCCGCGAAGCCGCCCGCAAAGCCCGTGAGACCGTCCGCAAAGGCGCCCTCTCCGGCGGCGGCCTCCCCGGCAAACTCGCTGATTGCTCCGAACGCGATCCCGCGCTCACAGAACTCTACATCGTCGAGGGCGACTCCGCCGGCGGCTCCGCCAAACAGGGCCGCGACCGCCGCTTTCAGGCAATCCTCCCGCTCCGCGGCAAACTCATCAACACCGAGAAAGCCCGCCTCGACAAGGTCCTCGCCAACGAGGAAATCCGAACCCTCATCACCGCTTGCGGCACCGGTATCGGCGAGGGCGACGAATCCGTCGGCGGCTTTAACGCCGCCAAGGCCCGTTACCACAAAATCATCATCATGACGGATGCCGACGTCGACGGCTCCCACATCCGCACCCTCCTCCTCACGTTCCTCTACCGCCAGATGAAGGGCCTGATCGAGCGCGGCTACGTCTACATCGCCCAACCGCCTCTCTATAAGATCAAACGCAAGAAACGTGAGCAATACGTCGACAACGACGACCAACTCAACCGCATCCTCCTCGAGCTCGGCTCCGAAGACATCGTGCTCACGCGCGTCGCCGACGGCCACGTCTTCGCCCCCGCGCAGATCGAGACCATCGTCGAAAACCTCGCCCTCCTCGAAAAATTCGGTGGCGGCGTCACCCGCTACGGCGCTTCGCTCCCCGAGTATCTCGACACCCAGGACCCCGCCACGCGCGCCCTCCCCCGCTACGTCGCCCGCATCCGCGAGGGCAACAAGGAGAGCCACGAATTCCTCCGCGACGAACACGCCCGCGCCGATTTCCTCACCGCGCACAAACTCAACGCCGATCTCACCGACCAAATCGAGCCCGTCGCCATCAGCACCGACCCGCTCGCGCCCGTCGTCCCCGCCGCGCCCGTCGAGAAAAAATCCTACGCTACGCAAAAACGCGTCACGATCCACGAGATCTTCGAGAGCACCGAGATGACGAAGCTCCTCTCGGCCCTCGCCAAAGCCGGCCTCGACGTCGCGAACTTCACCCCGACGCCCGAAAAACCGCGCTACACCGTCACCGAAGGCCTCGGCACGAAAAGCGAAACCAAGACCGAACTCTTCGGCCCCCTCGATATCGTCACCCAAATCCGCGGCAACGGCCGCAAAGGCCTCCACATCCAACGCTACAAGGGTCTCGGTGAAATGAATCCGAAGCAGCTCTTCGAGACGACGATGGACCCGGAAAAACGCCGCCTCCTCAAAGTCTCAATCGACGACGCCGCGAAAGCCGACGCGTTGTTCACCCTCCTCATGGGCGACGAAGTCCCCCCCCGCCGCCAATTCATCGAAGACAACGCCCTCAACGTGCAATTCCTCGACGTCTGAGCCAGCTCACCGTCGCCCCACCCGACCACCCGGCCCGGCCTTAGTCATTAGACATTAGTCATTAGTCATTCGTCATTTTCCCAACCGCCCATGTATACGGCTAACGAGAAGCTTTCTTCCGCCAACATCACCGACATCATGCAGTCGGCCTACATCGAATACTCGATGTCGGTCATCATCTCGCGTGCCCTCCCCGACGCCCGCGATGGCCTGAAGCCCGTGCAACGCCGCGTCCTCTACGCGATGCTCCGCGAAGGCCTCCTGCACAACCGCTCCTTCGACAAGTGCGCCGGCGTCGTCGGTGAGGTGCTCAAGAACTACCACCCGCACGGCGACTCCTCCGTCTACGACACCCTCGTCCGCATGGCGCAGCCGTGGGTTATGCGTTACCCGCTCATCGATCCGCAGGGCAACTTCGGTTCCGTCGACGGCGACCCACCCGCCGCCTACCGTTACACCGAGGCGCGCCTCAAGGACATCGCCGAGGACCTGCTTAAAAATATCGACGAAGACACCGTCGATTTCGTCCCCAACTACAAGGAGTCGACCACCGAACCCACGGTCCTCCCGGCCGCTCTCCCGAATCTGTTGATGAACGGCTCGACCGGTATCGCCGTCGGCATGACGACGAACATCCCGCCGCACAACCTCGACGAGATCATCGACGCCACCGTCGCCATCATCGACGATCCGCGCATCTCCGTCGACGCGATCTGCGATATCGTGCGCGGTCCCGACTATCCCACCGGCGGCATCATCTCCGGTCGCGAAGGCATTCTCTCCTACCTGAAAACCGGTAAGGGCATCGTCCGCACCCGCGGCAAAGCCCACACCGAGGAACTCAAGGGCGGCATGGAGCAGATCGTGATCACGGAAATTCCGTATAACGTTAACCGCAACACTCTCGTCCTTCGCATCGCCGAACTCGTCGGCGAGAAGGAAATCGACGGCATCCGCGATCTCCGCGACGAGTCCGACGAAAACACCCGCATCGTCATCGAGCTCAAACGCGGCGAGCAGGCCAAGGTCGTCATCAACCAGCTCTTCCAAAAGACGGCCCTCGAATCTTCCTTCGGTGTCACGCTGCTCGCGCTCGATAAGAAGCGCCCGAAGCAGATGAACATTAAGGAACTCATCGAGTGCTACATCGAGCACCGCCGCGATGTCGTCACGCGCCGCACCAAGTTTCGGCTCCGCGAAGCCGAAGACCGCGCCCACATCCTCGAAGGCTACATCATCGCCCTCGATAACCTCGACGACTTCGTCAAAATCATCCGCGCCTCGAAGGACAAGGAAGAGGCCAAGCAGCGCCTCATGGCGAAGTATCCGCTCTCGGATCGCCAGACCGACGCCATCCTCGAACTCCGCCTCTACCAACTCACCGGTCTCGAGCGCGGCAAGATCGAGGCCGAATACCTCGAGCTCATGAAGCTCATCGCGGAGCTCCGCGCGATCCTTGAGTCCGACGCCGTGCTCATGGCCCTCATCAAAAAGGAACTCGGCGAAATGAAGGCGAAATACACCTCGCCCCGCCGCACCGAGATCCTCGGCGCCGCCGGCGAATTCCGCATGGAAGACGTCATTCCCAACGAGGGCTGCGTCATCACCGTTTCTCATCTCGGCTTCATCAAGCGCACCCCCGTCGCCGACTACCGCTCGCAGAAACGCGGCGGCAAGGGCGTCATCGGCGCCGAGACCTACGAGGAGGATTTCGTGGAGAACCTCTTCACGGCCTCCACCCACGACTACATTCTCTTCCTCACCAGCATCGGCCAGTGCCATGCGAAGAAGGTCTACGACATCCCCGAGGGCACCCGCACCGCCAAGGGCAAGTCCGTCTCCTCCTTCCTCCGTCTCGCCGAGGGCGAAAAGATCGCCGCGATGATTTGCGTGAAGGACTTCGCCGAAGATCGCTTCCTCGTCATGGCCACCAAGAGCGGCGTGATCAAGAAATCCTCGCTCGCCGACTACGCCAACTGCACCCGCGAGGGTGGCCTCATCGGCATCAACCTCGCCGAAAAGGATGTCGTGATCGGCACCGTGCTCACGACAGGAAGCGACGAACTCATCCTCGTCTCGCACCAAGGCCTCGCCGTCCGCTTCCGCGAGCGCGACGCCGAGACCGGCGAAGATCTCTTCCGCCCCACCGGCCGCGCCACCGGCGGCGTCACCGGCATGCGCTTCAAACTCGATAGCGACTATCTCGACGTGATCGAAGTCGTGGACCACAACGCCAAATTCCTCGTCGCAAGCGAAGCCGGCCTCGGCGTCCGCACCCGCTTCGAGGACTACCGCCTCATCAACCGCGGCGGCAGCGGCGTCTGGGCCATCGACCTCCCCGAAGACGGCTCCGTGAAACTCGCCGGTGCCCTCAGCATCAAGGACAACGACGAGATCATGCTCCTCACCGCCAAGGGCCAGAGCGTGCGTTGCCCGGTGAACACGATCCGCGAGGTCAACCGCGGCGGCAAAGGCGTGAAACTCCTCACCCTCGCCGCCGGCGACAAACTCCTGAGCATCGCCCGCGTCGTCGAAAGCGACGAAGAGCAGGCCGCCAACGAAGCCGCCGACAACGCGACCGACACTCCGCCGGCCACCTAACCTCGCCGCCGGATTCGCCAGCCTCCAGGCACCGTCCTCCCCGAGGCCGGTGCCTTTTTCTTGCCGGCTACGCGCATTCAAGGCGCGACCAAATGGCTTGGGGTAGGAGCCTGCTTGCAGGCGATTCAGCGCCAGAACTACGCGCTCTTCACCACGCGCTGCTCGCGCACCAAATCCCACAGCGCCCCGAGATAGAGCACCGCCGCCAGCAGCGCCAGCGCCCCGATTCCGCCGAGCATCGAAAAATATTCGAGGCATCCACCGAGCACCGCGCCGAGCAGATTCGCGCCCAACGCCGCCGCCGGATTCGCCGTGCGCTTCAACAACATCGGCACAATCACGCCCGCCAACCCGATCGGCAGCCCCGTCAACAATCCGCCCAGAAGTCCGCGCCATCCCAGCGGCAGCGTGTGCAACCACGACAACGGGAAAACATACAGCAGCGCCACCGCCGCGAGCAGCGGCGCGAACCACGGCAGCGGATTCGTCCATTGCCAGCGCAGCACCGCCGCATTGCCCAGCAGCACCATAATCAAAATTCCACCAAACACCGCTGAGTTCACCACCCACGTGGAGCCAAACAGGAGCGACAAACTCGTCACCCCGCGCGTCTCGATCAGCAGAAACGCCGCGCCCATCAGAAACAGCGGCCGGTGAAACCCGCCGCTCTCCGCTCCGTCGCCGGCCTTCGCGCCAAATCCAAACACCGGCCGCGCGCACAGCACCGCAAACCCCAACACCGCCCCGAGCACCGCGATATAGCCCCACGGCATCGCCCCCGGCCGGATGTAGAGATACGGCCAGTCGTCGCTCGTCGTCTGCGTGCGCTCCATCGCCTGCTCCGGCTTCAACGTCGTCCGCGATGCCACCACCGCCGGTATCAACCGCGCATCGTCCCGCGGCACGACATAGGTCACGGTCCCGCCATGCAGCGCACTGTAGAACGCGATCGGCTCCCGCCCCGTCGCCCGCGTCACAGTCCAGAAGAGCCGCTCGAAAAACCAGCGCCCCGCCATGCACGAGATCGCGAGCGACAGATGCCCGCCCGGGCCCACGCGCTTCCAGCCGGCCCGGATGCCTTCCTCCGTGTAGACGTAGTTGTCGAGCCGCAGCGTCGACATTGCCGAGCTCATCGCGTGCGAATCCAGCAGTCCGTAACACACCACGTCGAAGGTCGTGTCCCGCTGTTTCTCGAAAAACGCCCGCGCGTCGTCCGCCACCGCCCGCGCGCCGGGATGGGCGTAGGGCTTTTCCGGATGCAGCTCGCGACCCAGCCGTAAAATCCGGCTGTCGATATCCACGCAGGTCACCTGCGGATAACCGTTGCGCAACGCCGCCTGCACATCGTTGCCCGATCCCGCGCCCACCACCAATGCGGTCTTCCGCTGCGCATTCAGCACAAACGGCAAATCGTAGAGATCGCGCAGGTCCCGCAGCCCCGCCGTCGCCCCCGGTTGCGCCAGCGTCCGGTCCGACAAATCGAACATGTATTGGTGAAAATCGCGGTTCACCTGCAGCTCCACGCCCCCGCCCGGCGTCGTCACCAGATCGATCCGGTTATACGGAGAGAACAGCGCGCCGTTCACCGACAGTTGCCCCAGACTGCACACCAGCACCAACGCCGCCGCCGCCCACTTTGTCCCCGCGAGCCACACAAACGGCAACGCGCCAAGCGCCAGCCACCACGGCGGCGTCGCATCGACCCACGAGAGCAGCGTAAACGCCGCCACCCCGAGCAACGACCCGAACAAGTCCGCCTGATACGCACGCAGCGTCGCCATCCGCCCAAACAAATATCCCAACGGCGCGCCGCAGCAGACAAACACCGCCGTCACCATCCCCAGCAGACCGAGAAATACGCCGACATTCCGCGCGAAGAGTCCCAGATTCGCCGCCGATTCCTGCGCGCCCCACAGCATGATACTCTGGTCCGGAAACCGCATCGTCACCAGCCCCAGCGCCTCCGAAAACGCCAGCGGCAGCGCCAACACCACCAACCCCGGCAACACGAGGTGCACGAGCCCCGGCCAACGCCGCCCCATCGCCGCGCCGAGGCCCACGCCGAGAAACGCGCAGATCAGCACCACATTGTTGAAGTAGGCAAAAATCCGGATCTGCGACGAGGTCCACCGGATCAGCGCCAGCTCCAGCGCCAGAATCCCAAACGTCGTCAACCCCACGCGCCACGCCACCGACCCGCCCCGCTCCGCCCATGTGCTGTCCGCCAGAATTTTATTTTTGATCATCGTCGGCAGCGTCCGGTCACTTTGCGCCGAAGGGCTGCACCCTGACCCGCGAGGATACCCCCTCGATGGTCATCCAAAATCCTCCGAGCGAGGCCGGCACAATCTTCACTTTCGGACTCGCAATCGGCGGCGTGCTGTAGAGTCCGCCGTTCGCGATCTGCCAGCGCTGACCGTTTTCCAACGTCAACACCGCCCGCCCCTCCCAACCTTTGAAATCCCCCGCGATCCGGCTCTCCACCGTCGCGTATTCGATCTCGGTCCCCGGCGTGAGCAGCACCTTCGCCTTCGCCAGCAATCCACCCTCCGCCTTCTTCGCCGGCTCCGCGCTCGCTGCGGTGGTCGCCGCAGCGACCGCCACCTCCCGTTTGGCCTCCGCGAGCGCGCCGTTTTTGTAGGCCCGCACCAGCCCGTTAAGCCGCGCCAATTCCTCCGTAGACAATTTCCCCAGGCCCGCCGCCGCAAAATCGTCCGCCCGCAACACTTGGGTGAACGTGTCCACCTCCGCGTGCGCGCCCGCCACCGCCACCCAACCCACGACCGCCATTGCACACCAATTTTTCATCCGCGTAAGGCAGCGCGCCCGCCCGCCCCCCGCAACGCATTTCCCGTCCGCCATTTTTCCGCCTCCGCCGGTCGCGCGCGCGGCGATTTGCTCTCGGCGCCGCTTTTCTGCTTTCGCATTCCGCCGTTCTGCTTTCATTCTGCGCTCCCTTCCCGTATGGCCGGCAAAATCACCTCGCTCCTCAACCCCGCCCGCATCGCGCTCCGCGTGCAGAGCACCAAACGCACCGCCGCGCTCAACGAGGTCTCTAAGCTGCTGATGGGCCATCCCGACGTCGCCAACTACGAAGGTTTCTACGACGAACTCCTCGCCCGCGACCGGCTCGACACCACTTGCCTCGGCAACGCCATCGCGCTCCCCCACGCCCGCACCGAGCACGTGAAACAGATCGTCCTCGCCGTCGGCCGCAGCGAGACCGGCATTCCTTTCGATGCCAACGGCGAGATTGTGAAACTCTTCTTTGTGCTCGGCACCCCGAAATCGAAGCCCGGCGACTACCTCGCCGTCGTCAGCGCCCTCTGCAAACTCCTCCGCGACCCCGCCGACCGCGCCAGCTTCCTTGCCGCCGACACCCCCGAGTCCTTCATCGCCGCCCTCGCCGCCGTGGAGAAGAAGTTGGGGCTGTGAAATTTTATGAGCCAGGACGGGCATCCCATCGAATCCGTCCCCCGGCTAATCGTTCGCCTCTACGAAATCGTCGATGAGCTTGAGAGAAAATTCGGTCGTCGCTTCACCCCAGACGGACACCTCGTGGGCAGTATCGGTGAGGTTGTCGCCGCGCATCGCTACGGACTATCTCTGTTAGATCACTCCGCAGAGGGCCATGATGCCAAAGTGGGAGGAATCTTGGTGCAGGTTAAGGCCACGCAGCGCAGCGCTGTCGCCCTCCGTAGCGAACCCCAGCACCTCATTGTTCTGCATATCTCTCCCCGAGGGGTTGCCACGGAGATATACAACGGCCCTGGCGCACCAGTCTGGGGTAACGCTGGGCCGGTGCAAAAAAACGGCCAGCGAGCCATCGGTCTCTCCAAGCTGAAAAAAATGGCGGCAGAGGTTGCTCCGATTTTACGGCTGCCCCAAACGAATAGCTGAAACGCCCCATGATCCGCTCCTTCATCTTCAGTGACGGCAAACTCGTCGGCTCCGACCTCGAACGCGAAGCCCTTCGCCTCGTGCGCGCCGACAAAGGTCTCCTCCTCTGGGTCGACCTCGACAACCCCACCGAGGAAGAATGGAAGTTCGTCCTCGAAACCGTCTTTCAGTTTCATCCGCTCGCCATCGAGGACTGCGTCCAGCCCAACTCCCTGCCGAAGGTCGAGGACTACGAGGACTACCTCTTCATCGTCACCCACGCCGTCGATTTCACCCGCACGGAAAAATTTAACACCACCGAACTCGATTTCTTCCTCGGCCGCGACTACCTCGTCACGTTTCACATCAAACCGCTCCGTGGTATCGCCGCCGTCATCGACCGCAGTCTCAAAGGCACCATTGCCGGCCCCCGCGGACCCGACCGTATCGCGCACACCATTTTGGATCTGCTGGTCGACAACTACACGCCCGTCATCGAGGAGCTCCACGCCGAACTAGAAGAGCTTGAGGAGAACGTCCTCGCCCGCGAATCCGCGCAGAAGAAACTCGTCAACGAGCTCCTGCACGTCCGTAGCGACTTCACCAAGCTCCGCGCAATCATCCGACCGCAGCGCGACGTCATCGACCGCCTCGCCCGCGGCGACGGCAAACTCATCCGCCCCAAGCTGCTCCCCTATTTCCGCGATCTGCGCGACAACCTCGTCCGACTCGAAGACACCGCCGCCAGCTACCACGAACGCCTCATGATGGCCTTCGACATTTATCTCAACAAAGCCGCCTTCGAGGCCAACGAAGGCATCAAGTTCCTCACTGCCCTCACCGCGATCACGATCCCGATCATGGTCATTGGCACGTGGTATGGCATGAATTTCGAGAAAATGCCCGAGTTGCAGCCAGGCGGCTATCCCGTTGCGGTCGTGGCGATGGCGGTCTCCACGCTCCTGATGTTCATCTATCTGCGGAAGAAGAAGTGGTTTTAAAGTAGGACGCGGCTTCAGCCCGCCTTCGTCGCGCTCTCGCACCCGCGCGCATTTCCACTCTCGCCCGCCGCCCTGCCCCTCACCGCGCCAGCTTCGCCACCAGCCCCGCCTTCACCGCCGGCCACTCGCGCGCGACAATGGAAAACATCACCGAATCGCGCACCCACCCGTCGGGCATCACCATGTGCGCGCGCAACACCCCTTCCCGCACCGCGCCGAGCCGCGCGATCGCCGCCTGCGAACGCTCGTTGCGCGCATCCGTCTTCAACTGCACGCGGTTCATCCCGAGCGTCTCAAACGCGTGCCCCAGCAGCAGAAACTTGCACTCCGTGTTCACCGCCGTCCGCCACACGCGCCGCGCGTGCCACGTATAGCCGATCTCCACCCGCTTGTGAGCCTCCGAGTAGTCGAAAAGCGTCGTCCCGCCCACCGCCTCGCCCGTCGCCGCCTCGATGATCGCAAACGCCGCCGCCTCGCCCCGCGCGTGCAGCCCGCCCACCGTCGCGCACCATTGCCGCACCGATTCCCGCGTATCCGCATTCTTAAACGGCATCCACCGCCACACCTCCGCGTCCGCCCCGTTGCGCTCCAACACCGCGTGATGTGACTGCGCCAACGGTTCGAGCCGCACGTGCCGGCCGGCGAGTGTAATGGGCAAAAGTTTCATGGCGTGTAAGCGTCGGCGCGGATTCGCCTCTTGAGTCACTTCTCCCGCAACGAAAAACTTTTCCCATGCCGACACACCTCCGCGCACCGCGCGCCGCCACACTTTTGCTCCGTATCCTCGCCCTGTGTCTGCCGATCGTCCCCACGCTCGCCCAATCCACCACGCCCAACACCGCGCCCAGCGCCAACGCCCCTGCAGCCGAGACCACCCTCCGCGCCATTTTCTCCGAAGCCCTCGCCCGCGGCCAAGCCTACGAAAATCTCCGCACCCTCGTCACCGAGACGCCCGGACGTCTCTCCGGCTCGCCTGCACTGGAGCGCGCCATCGTCTCCGCCGAGAAAATGCTCACCGCCCTCCGCCTCGACCGCGTCTACAAACAGGACGTGCTCGTCCCCCACTGGGAGCGCGGTGCCCCCGAGTCCGTCATCCTCACGTCGCGCGGCACGGCGACTCCTCTCGCCGCCCTCGCCCTCGGCGGCTCCGTCGCCACGCCCACCGCCGGCCTCACCGCCGAAGTCATCGAGCTCAAATCCCTCGACGAACTCGCCACGCTCGGTCGCGAAAAAATCTCCGGCAAAATCGTCTTCTTCAACCGTCCGATGAATCCCGTGCACGTTTCCACCGGCACGGCCTACGGCGAAGCCGGTGATCAACGTTTCCGCGGCCCCGCCGCCGCCGCGAAATACGGCGCCGTCGCCGCCCTCTCCCGCTCGCTCACGCTCACCCTCGACGACGTCCCGCACACCGGCACCACCTCGTTCCCACCCGACCAACCCAAAATCCCCGCCGCCGCCCTCTCCACGCTCGCCGCCAACCGCCTCAGCGCCGCCCTCGCCGCCGACCCCGCCGCGCGCGTCACCGTCACGATCAATGCCCGTTGGCTCCCCGACTCTCCGTCGCACAACGTCATCGGCGAAATCCGCGGCTCCGTGTTTCCCGAAAAAATCCTGCTCGTCGGCGGCCACCTCGATTCCTGGGACATATCTCCCGGCGCCCACGACAACGGCGCCGGCTGTGTGCAGTCCATCGAAGTCCTCCGCATTTTCCGCGCCCTCGGTCTCCAACCCCGCCACACCCTGCGCTGCGTGCTCTTCACCAACGAAGAAAACGGCACGCGCGGCTCCATCGCCTACGCCGCCACCGCGAAACAGAAAAACGAGATTCACGTCTTCGCCGCCGAAACCGACAGCGGCGGCTTCCAACCCCGCGGCTTCAACCTCGGCAGCACGCAGGGCCCCGTCCACGAACGCGCCGCCGCGAAATGGCGCGCCCTCTTCGAGCCCTACGGCCTCTACGCGTTTTCAAAAGGCACCGGCGGCACCGATGTCACGCCGCTCCTCGCGCAAGGCGCCACCGTAGCCGGCCTCACGCCCGATTCGCAGCGCTACTTCGACTACCATCACACCGCGATCGACAGCCTCGACAAAGTAAACGCCCGCGAGCTCCACCTCGGCGCCGCCGCCCTCGCATCTCTGCTCTGGCTCATCGACACGCAGGGCCTGTAGCCCGGGAGCGCGACCGCCCCCGGTCGCACCCGCCTTCCCTCCCGTAGCGGAACGCGCAACCGTTTCGTCCGAAACTTCCCGCAAACTGTGGGAGCGGCTCTACGCCCCGACTCAGTGCGCCTATCCCGCGCCCTTTCGTGCGCCGAAAATTCCTCGCCACCCCCGCGCCCCGCTGCCTCCCTCCGACCACCCCTCAGCACGACCGTCCCCTCGCGCCCCCGTGCCCATCATTCGTCATTAGACATTAGTCATTCGTCATTCTCTCCACCCCATGCCCTGGTCCCAAACCTACGCCCCGCTCGGCGGCATCGGCCTCTCCGCCCTCGTCGCTGCCATCCCCGTCGTCGTCCTGCTCGGTCTGCTCGCCTTCTGGCACATCCGCGCCCATCTCGCCGCGTTGATAGCGCTCGTCGTCGCCGGCGCCGTCGCGATTTTTGTCTATGGCATGCCCGCCAAACTCACCTTCGCCGCCGCCGGCTACGGTGCCGCCTTCGGTCTACTCCCCATCGGCTGGCTGATTCTCAACGCGATTTTCATCTACCAACTCTCGGTTGAGACCGGCCAGTTCGCCGTCCTCCAAAAACAAATTGCCGGCATCTCCGCCGACCGCCGCATCCAAGCCCTCCTGCTCGCGTTCTGCTTCGGCGCCTTCATCGAGGGCGCCGCCGGCTTCGGCGCTCCCGTGGCCATCTCCGGCGCGCTCATGATCGGCCTCGGCTTCAAGCCCCTCGAGGCCGCCAAGCTCGCCCTCATCGGCAACACCGCTCCCGTCGCCTTCGGTTCGCTCGGCATCCCCATCACCACGCTCGCCCCGCTCACCGGCCTCGACGTCCTCTCGCTCAGCGCAATGGTCGGCCGTCAACTCCCGATCTTCTCGCTCATCGTCCCGTTCTGGCTCGTCGCCGCGCAAGTCGGCTGGCGCGGCATGCTCGGCGTCTGGCCCGCCTGCCTCGTCGCCGGCGGCACCTTCGGCGTCATGCAATTTCTCGTCAGCAATTTCCACGGCCCGTGGCTCGTCGATATCGTGAGCGCCGCCGTCGCCATGATCGCCGTCGTTGTCCTCATGCGCTTCTGGCAACCCGCCGTGGAATCCCGCAATCCCGCCGCCACCACTCAGGTGGACGGCGACCTCCGGGCGCCGTCTTCCCCGCCGTCCCCCGCGACCGCTTCATCACCCGCCTGGAAAGCCTGGCTCCCGTGGATCTTCCTCACCGGCTTCGTTTTCATCTGGGGACTCCCGCAGGTGAAATCCGCGCTTAACGCCGCCTTCGCCCCCGAGATCCCTGTGCCCGCCCTGCACCTCGGCATCCAGAAAATGCCGCCCGTCGCCCCCAAGCCCACGCCGGAAAAAGCCATCTTTGTCGTCAACCTTCTCTCCGCCACCGGCACCGCCCTCCTCCTCGCCGGTCTCGCCTCCACGCTCTGTCTCGGCGTCAGCCTGCGCCGCGCCGCCACGATCTATTGGCAAACCCTCCTCCGCGTCCGCATCTCGCTCCTCACCATCTCCGTGATGATGGCCCTCGGCTTCACGACGCGTTACAGCGGCACGGATACGACGATGGGGCTCGCCATGGCCGGCACCGGCTGGTGGTTCCCGTTTTTCTCCCCGCTCATCGGCTGGCTCGGCGTGGCCCTCACCGGTAGCGACACGTCCTCCAACGTCCTCTTCGGCAACCTCCAAAAAGTCACCGCCGAGCAACTCGGTCTCTCGCCCATTCTCACCTGCGCAGCCAACAGCTCCGGCGGCGTCATGGGCAAAATGATCGACGCCCAGAGCATCGTCGTCGCCAGCGTCGCCACCGGCGGACACCCCGAAAGCCCCACGGCCGGCACCATTCTCCGCGCCGTCTTCTGGCACAGCATCGCCCTCGCGATCCTCGTCGGCGTCCTCGTGATGCTCCAAGCCTACGTCTTCCCCGGCATCATCCCGAAGTAGGGCGAGCCATCCGCCCATTCCCGGCGCACTCCCGCCAGCCACGCGCACAGCTACGGCGCCTTGCGTGGCCCTTGTTCCTTGGCCCTTCCACCGTCCGTCCCGGTCGCTGGAACGGTGCTATTACCCGCCGGCCGCATCGATTGCCACGCGACCATCCGCCAAGCTCCGCGCTCTTCGCGCCACACCGCCATGAAACGCAGCTTCACCTCCGACCACGTCGGCCCAAGCCGCTTCCGCATCTGCTGCGCACCAAACAAAATCACCACACCCGGCGCCGGCTCCATCGTGCGCACGTCCGACGTCTTCGCATCGGCATACTGCGTGTCACCCGCGAGCATGTTCTTCACGTAATCCGCCTTCGACTCCGTGCGCCCGTCGGAATGCACAAACACGAGTTCCTCCGACATCAACCTCCCCAGCGCCACGCCGTCCCCCGCCATCATCGCCGCGAGCCGCGCCTGATCCGCCCGCAACACCATCACCGCCGGCGTCTCCGCCGCCCGCAACGTCCCGCCGACCATCAGCACCATCAGCCATCCCAGAAATGTCCGTTTCGCCATCATAAAGCATCTGCGTTTGGGCCTCATCCGTGTCGATCCGCGAAATCCGCGGTCGAAAAAACCTCTCCCGTTCTCCCCCTCTCCCCACCTCTCCTTCTCTCGACCTCCGCGGTTCACCCGATTTCCCCCTCCGCATCCCCCGCCCGATAAGCATCGCGCAACACCTGCATCGTATGCCGCACCCTCACCGGCGAACCGGCCTTTTCCAAGTGCGCCCGCAATTGCGTGAGACACCCAATATTCCCGCTCGCCACCACATCCGCGCCCGACGCGATCACCGCCGCCGCCTTGTGCACGCCCAGTGCGGCCGCTGTTTCCGGCTGATCCAAATTATACGTCCCCGCACTTCCACAGCACAGGTGCGCGTCCGCCAACTCCCCCAATTCCACTCCCGGGATCGCCCGGAGCAACGCCCGCGGCTCCGCCCGCACTCCCTGCGCATTCGCGAGGTGACAGGCATCATGATACGCCACCTTCAGCGTCGCCGCCGTCCCCGGTCCCGCCATCGCGCGCACCGCCCTCGGCCGTTCCCGCAGCCCGATCTTCGCGAGAAACACGCTCACATCCATCACCCGCTTCCGAAACACCTCCGCCCGCGCCTCGTCCGCCGTTCCCTTCAACACGAGGTGGTATTCGTGCATCGCCGACCCACACCCCGCCGCATTCGTTAAAATCGCCTCCACCTCCCCGCCGCCGTTCCGGCCCGCGCTCACCCCAGACGAAAACGCATCCAAATTCCGCCGCGCAAATGCCTGCGCCGCCGCCCGATCTCCCGTGTGCCACGCGAGTCCGCCACAGCACCCTTGCGACTCCGGCACAACCACCTCGATGCCATTCCGCGTGAGCACCTCGATCGTCGCCACGTTGATATCCGGATCGAGCACCTGCTGCGCGCATCCCGCCAGTAGCGCCACGCGCGCCCGTCGCTCTCCCTGCGCCGGATAGACCGCCTGCAATTTCACTTCCGCCGGCACCGTCTTCGGCGCCAGCGCCAACATCGGCCGCAGCACCGCTGGCACCAGCCCGCCCAGCGCGCGCCCCAGCTTCGCTCCCACCAACGCCCGCCGAAACCGCGCCGGAAACGGAATCGTCTGCGCCGCCAACCACCGCCGCACTTTCTCCCCTGCCGTCCGCACGCTCCTTTTCTCCTCGTTCATCCGCGCGCGAAACGGACTGATCAAGTCCCGATACGGCACCCCGCTCGGACACGCCGGCTCGCACGCCAGGCAACCCAAACACCGGTCCACATGCGGCTGCGCGTCCGCCCACGGCAACGTCCCCTCCAGCACCTGCTTCATCAGCACAATGCGCCCGCGCGGTGAATCCATCTCCTGTCCAAATTCCCGATACGTCGGACACGCCGCCAAGCAGAACCCGCAGTGCACACACGCCTCCACCGCTCGCACCATCGGCGCGCCCAACACCCCATGTTCCGCCGCTTTGATCGTATGCTGCATCGTAAAATAGAAAATTAGCCGCAGAGAATCGCCCGCGAAGAAAACATCACCGCCTCATCGTTTTTGCGCCTTTTGCGTCTCTTTGCGGCCCATGTTTTCATTCGTCCAGCCCCGGAAACCGTCCCTGTGGATCGAGCGCCGCCTTCACCGCCCGCCCCACCGCCGCCTCCTGCCGCACGCCCGGCCACAGCGGCCCCGTCCCGCGCATCGTCAACGCCGGCCACGCCCACTTCTCCCCCAACCTCGCCCCGCGCGGCAACGACACCCACGCCAAGTTCCCACCCGCACCGATCCACAGCCGCGCCCCCGGCACTCGCTGCACAGCCTCCAGCACCGCCGCCACCTGCGACGGCACCAGCACCACCTTCACCAGCTCCCCGCCTTCGTGCGCCCAAGCAAACTCCCGCACGCCGTGCCACCATGCCGACGCCTGCTCCGCACCGAGCACTCGCCCCGGCCACCGCGCCAACATCTCCGCCGCGAGCCCGTCCAACGCCTCCGCCGGCCCCGCCAGCCGCGCATAAACCGCGCTTTCCGTCGGCGATGCCTCCAGCGCATCCAGCTCCCACCGCGCCCCCGCCGCCGCCGTCAAAATTGTCGTCAGCGCCCCCGCATCCGGCACATCCCACCGCAACGTCTTCATCGCCACCGCCCGCGGAAAAACCTTAAACGTCACCTCCGCCAACGCCCCAAAGCGTCCGAGGCTGCCCACAAAAAATTTCGGTAAATCAAACCCCGCCGCATTTTTGACGACCTTGCCGCCCATGCGCAGCAGCCGCCCCTCCCCGTCAACAAACCGCACGCCCAAAATAAAGTCCCGCAGGCCGCCAAACCGAAACCGCCCCGGCCCGCTCACCCCCGCCGCCACCGTCCCGCCAATCGTCGCCCCCGCCTCCACCCACAGCGGATCGAACGGCAGATACTGCCCCTGCTCCGCCAGCACTTTTTCAATGTCCCTCACCGGCGTCCCCGCCAGCGCCGTAAACGTGAATTCACTCGGCTCGTATTCGATAATTCCCTTCAGCCCCGCCGTCGAAATCCTCACCACGTCCGCCCCCACCGCCGCCAGCCGCGCCTTCGTCCCCGCCCCGACCGCGAGCACCCGCGGCGCCGACCGCACCGCGTCCGCGAGCTCCGCCGGAGTAGAAGGATTCAAAACCGCGCTCATGCCGCCCTCCCTCCTTCGTAGCCGCACGCGTGAGCGTGCGGTCGCGAATCCCCCATCCGCACCGTCACCAGCGCGGCCACCGCCCTCCGTCCTTCTTCATCATCCGTGTTCATCCGTGCAATCCGTGGTTAAAAAATTTCGTGCATTCCGTGTTTCCGCACGCCCCTCCGCTCCGTGTCCTCGGTTCGATCCTCTTCCGTCCTCTGTGTCCATCTTTGGTATGTTTCGCGCATTTCATAATCATCTCAGTCATCGGTCATCCGTCATTCGTCATTCGCAATTCGTCATTTCTCATCCGTCATTCGCCATTCGCCATTCGTCATTCCCGCGCAATCACCCCCGCCCTCTCCAGCGGATGCAGCCCCACCTGCGCCGTCGTCATCACCGCCGGCGCGCCCGCCGGAAACATCTTGCCCGGGTTCGCAATCCCCAGCGGATCAAACGCCGCCCGCACACGCTTCAGCAGCGCCATTTCCTCCTCGTTAAACATGTCCGGCATGTAGTCGCGTTTCTCCACGCCCACGCCGTGCTCGCCCGTGATCGAGCCGCCCATCGCGACACACATCTTCAAAATTTTTCCCGCCAGCGCCTCTGCGCGCACCAACCCGTCCGCCTCCTTGCCGTTGTATAAAATCAGCGGATGCAGATTCCCGTCGCCCGCGTGAAATACATTCGCGACCCGCAGCCGCGCCTCGCCCGCCATCTCCCCGATTCGCTTCAAAGCTTCGCCTAGCCGCCGCCGCGGCACTACGCCGTCCTGCACGATGAAGTCCGGCGACAACCGCCCCACCGCGCTGAAAGCACTCTTGCGTCCCTTCCAGATCGCCAGCCGCTCCGCCGCATCGCGCGCCACGCGCACCTCCTCGGCGCCGCTCGCTGCCAAAATTTTCTCCAGCCTCACGCGGTCCACCGCCACGACTTCCCGCGGCCCTTCCAATTCCACGATCAGCACCGCCGCCGAATTCGGCGGATAGTCCGCGTGCACCGCCGCCACCGCCGCCTCCAGCGCCAGCGCATCCATGATCTCGATCGCCCCGGGCAACAGTCCGCTCGCGATCACCGCCGACACCGCATCACCCGCCCGCTCCAGCGTCCGGTATCCCGCCAGCACGGTGTAAAACGTCTCCGCCCGTGGCAGCAGTTGCAGCGTCACATCCAACACCACGCCAAACAGCCCCTCATTCCCCACGAACAGCCCCGTCCAATCCGGCCCGACCTGCTCGCGGCTCGCCCCGCCGAATTCCACGATCTCGCCCGTCGCAAGCACCGCTTTTACGCCGAGCACATGGTTCGACGTCATGCCATACTTGAGACAGTGCGCTCCGCCCGAATTGAACGCCACGTTGCCCCCGATCGTGCAGATCGACTGGCTCGACGGATCCGGCGCGTAGTGCAGCCCATACGGCTGCGCCGCCGCCGTCACCTGCGCATTCACCACGCCTGGCTCAACCACCGCGATCCGCTCCGCCGGATCAAGCCGCAAAATTTTATTCAGCCGATTCAACGTGATCACGATGCCTTCTTTCACCGGCAACGATCCGCCCGACAAACTCGTCCCGCTGCCCCGCGCCACAAACGGCACTTTCTCCGCGTGACAAAACCGCACGATCGCCACCGCCTCGTCCCGCGTTTCCGGCACCGCCACTGCCAGCGGCCGCGTCGCAAACGCCGTCAACCCATCGCTCTCATACGCCGCGAGCTCCGCCGCCGCCGTCATGACCCGCCCTTTCGGCAAGAGCGCCGCCAGCCGTGCAATCGCGTCCGCTTTCATCGGCTCAGCTCCGTAGGGCTGCCGCTCGTCGGCAGGCCGCCACACCTTTCCATCCCCTCGGGAAACGCACCCACGCTTCGCCGATCAGGCGAAGCACGCACACATCCCCGCGCCCTCCCGCCTCCGAAAGATTAGCGCAAATCAGCGGTTTCACTTCTGTTTTCCGGTTCTTTTCAGCGTCCCACGTCCGCGCCCCCCTCACGCCAACACCGCCCGCAACGCCGCGAGCACGAGATCCACATTCCGCACCGTCGCCCCGTGGCCCATCAATCCGATGCGCCACGCCTTGCCCGCCATCGGCCCGAGCCCCGACCCGATTTCGATGCCATACTCCTCCAGCAAACGCCGCCGCACTTTCGCGTCGTCCGCACCCGCCGGAATCGAAATGCAATTCAACGAGTGCAGTGAGCGCTTCGGAATGTAGCTCAGCCCCATTGCCTCCAGCCCCGCGCGCAATCTCCGGTGCATCTGCGCGTGACGCTCCACGCGCGCATCGAGCCCTTCCTCGAGCACGATCATGAGCGCTTCATGCAGCGCATAAGTCATGTTGATCGGCGCCGTGTGATGGTAAACGCGTCCACCACCCGCACCCGCGCCGCCCGTGTAGTATTTGCGCAGCATCGACACATCCAGATACCACGACTGCACCTTCGTTTTCCGCGCATCCATCACCGCCAGCGCGCGCTCGCCAAAACTCACCGGCGCCAATCCCGGCGGACAGCTCAGGCACTTCTGCGTGCCGCTGTAGATCGCGTCGATGCCCCACTCGTCCACGCGCAGCTCATGCCCGCCGAGACTCGTCACCGCATCGACTACCAGCAAAGCCCCGCGCGCGTGCACTAGCTCCGCCCAACCTTCCAGCGGCTGCAGCGCGCCCGTGCTCGTCTCCGCGTGCACGATCCCCACGAGCTTCGCCTTCGGATGCGCATCGAGTGCCGCCTTCACTTGCTCCAGCTCGATCACCTCGCCCCACGTCGCCTCGACCGCATGCACCGTCGCCCCGCAGCGCTCCATCACATCTTTCATCCGCGTGCCAAACACGCCGTTCACGCACACGATGGCCTCGTCGCCGCGCTCCAGCAGATTCACCGCCACACATTCCATGCCCGCCATGCCCGTGCCGCTCACCGGAAACGTCAGCGCATTCTTCGTGCGCAACACCTCGCGCAACATCGCGCACGTGTGGTCCATGATCGCCAGATACTGCGGATCAAGGTGACCCAGCGTCGGCGCCGCCATCGCGCGCAATACGCGCTGCGGCACCGGACTCGGGCCAGGACCCATCAAAATACGTTCATGCGGAATGAAGGCGGAAGCGGGGACGTTTTCCATATTCTTCCCCGAGTGTTGCCCCGCCGCCTCCGCCGTGACGAGCGCGGAGTTTTCATTCTCATCCTCGCTTCGGTTGTGTCCTGGATTTTCCCGAAACGTGGCACGGGCGTCTCGCCCGTGATTTGAAGTCTATCTGCCGCCGTTGCTCTCAGCCCATCGCGCCGACCACGCATCTTCCTCCGTGCATACTCAAAAACGTTCATCCATCCGCCGCCCAACGGCCGCGCGCCTATAGGCGCCTTGCAACCGTCATTCGCCCTCCGATTTCTTGCGCCTTTTTGCGGCCATCCTTCCGGCAGATTCCTACTCCGGTCTCCGTGCACTATCGTTCCTCTTTTTCCGCCGTCCGCTCCGAATAATTTCCCGACCCTCCACCCGCCCGCGTTCCGGTCCCCCTCACCGCGCATACACCACAAACCACTTGTCCGTATAAAGCGCAGGCTCCGCGACCGGCTTGAACCCGATCGACGCAAACCACGCCTCCGACTGCGCCTTCGTCACCTGCAGCGTCGGATCGTTTTTGTGTGGCCCGAGCTCCGGGTGAAAATCGATCACCGCGATCCGCCCCGTCTTCGTCAGATAAGGCACCAAGTTTTTCAGATACTCCGTGCGATTCTCGATGTGGTGCAGCACGTCGAAGATCAGCGCGAGCTCAACGTCCTTCGCCGGCAAATTCGCGTCCGTAAATTTCCCCAACACGCCCTGCACATTCGTCAGTTTCGCCTCCTTCGCCTTCTTCGTGATGTGGTCCACGAGCCCTTGCTCGATATCGACCGCGTAAACTTTCCCTGCCGTCGTCACCTTCGCCATCGGCACGGTAAAAACCCCCGAGCCCGCCCCGATGTCGGCCACGACGCTGTTCGGCTTCAACTTCAACGCCGCCACCACGTCGTCGATTTTCAACTTCGCCACGCGGTTCGCCGAATCGAGCGTCTTCAACCACTCCTCCGTCGACCGCGCGGCCAATTGGGCCGACGCCGTGGGCGCCACCGCCACCGCCGCCGCCACCACCGCCAGCCACACACCCGACACGAGAGCTTTGGAGAAACGCATATTATTTTTTGGTTCAGCCCAGCACGCCGCATCACCCCCAAAAGATCAAGCCACTCACCACATCCAAAAAGACCCGCCACACGCCCCTCCCTAAATCTTCCCCGTAGCCGCGCCTGTTAAGGCGCGGTTCCGCCTCGCCTCCCCCTTTGCGCCCGGTGCTTCGCCGATCAGGCGAAGCCCGCGCCCACCCGCCCCGCCCTTCACCGTCCGAAAAATCAGCGCAGATTAGCGGTTCCCCTCCTTTCATCCGCCACTCTCCGCGCCATTCCACTCACCACTCCCGTCCCTCCCTTTTCCCCGTAGCCGCGCCTATTAGGGCGCGGTCCCTCTCCGGGCGCCCTCCGTCCGCGCTCTGCGTCTTTCTTTCGTGTGATTCGTGTGTTTCGTGGTCACATCCGTCACTCCACCCGCGCCTCCCACCACCGTTCGTCCTCCCCCTCCGCATCCCACCATGGCCAAATTCACCGACGCCCTAACCCCCACTCATCTCGCGTTTATCGCCGAGCAAAAAATCTACTTCGTCGCCTCCGCCCCCGCCCACGGTCGCGTGAATCTCTCGCCGAAAGGCATGGACACCTTTCGCGTCCTCTCGACCACCCGCGTCGGCTATCTCGATGTCACAGGCAGTGGCAACGAAACCGCCGCCCACCTCCTCGAAAACGGCCGCCTCACGTTCATGATGTGTTCCTTCACCGCGTCGCCGCTCATCTTCCGCATCTACGGCCACGGTCGCTCCGTCCAACCCGCCGACACCGACTGGCCCCAACTCCGCCCGCTCTTCGGCCCCCCGCTCCCCGGCGAGCGCCAGCTCATCGTCGTCGAAATCGAGAGCATCCAAACTTCCTGTGGTTTCGGCGTCCCGTTTTTCCACTACACCGGCGAACGCTCCACCCTCGTCGACTACGCCGAGAAAAAAGGCCCCGCCGGCATGGCCACCTACCGTGCCGAGAAAAACCAGCGCAGCATCGACGGCCTCCCCACCGGCCTGCAGATCCCGTGATCACTTCGCCCGTTGCTTCCGCCTGTTCGGTGTATTCCGTGGGCCCCTCCCCATGATCCGCGCCCTCATCTTCGACTTCGACGGCCTCATCCTCGACACCGAGACCCCACTCATCGACGCCTACGGCCTCGTTCACGCCAATCACGGCGTGCCCTTCGACCGCGACGCCTTCATCCGCAGCGTCGGCCACGCCGACTACGCCTTCGATCCCTGGCACGGCTTCAGCCCCCACGCCGACCGCGCCGCCCTCGAACTCGAACGCCGCGCCATCAAAGACCCGCTCATGCTCCGCCAGCCGGTCCTGCCCGGCATCGTCACCCTCTTCGACGCCGCCCGCGCCCGCGCGCTCCCCATCGGCCTCGCCTCCAACTCCCCGCACTCCTGGTGCGACACCCACCTCGCCCGCCTCGGCCTCCTCGACTACTTCACCTTCCTCGCCTGCCGCGAAGACGTCCCGTCCCCCAAGCCCGAGCCCGACCTCTACAAACTCGTCCTCAACCGCTTCGGCCTCCGCGGCCACGAAGCCATCGCCTTCGAAGACTCGCACACTGGCAGCCTCGCCGCGACCCGCGCCCACGTGCACACCGTCGTCTGCCCCGGCCCCTCGACCGCCCACCACGACTTCGCCCACGCCGACCTCCGCGTCACCTCCCTCGCCGACGTCGCCCTCGAGTCCCTGATCGCCCGTTTCGAAAAATAGCAACGATCTGATCGTTCCCCTGCACTCCGCCCTCTTTCACACTGCTCTCTTTCTCTCCATCCCACCTTCTCTCCCTCTCCCGCCCCCTGCTCACGGCACCGCTTCCTCCTCCGTCAGCAGCCCGTTGATATGGAGCACAAACTCCTCGTCCTCGCCATCGAGCAGCGTCGGCAGCGCATCGCGAAAATCCGCGCGCCTCACCCACTCCCGCATGTAGTCCTCCCACGACCGCCACATCCGCCGCGTCTGCTTGTTCATCTTTTCCTCGTAGACGAGCAGGTAGGCGCGCTCGAAGAGTGACACCAGAATGCCGAAGATCGCCTCGCGCCGCTCCTTCTGCTCCTCGGTCAGCTCCTTCCGGGCACCCTCGGGCCGCAGGAGTTGCAAGTCGGAATTTTCGAGCACCAACTTGAGAAACTCCCGGTATTCGTCCGACAGCCGCTGGAAGATTTCCTCCTCCTCATTCTGCCGCTCCTTCCGCTGTTCGAGGATAAATGTGAAGATCGCCAGCGGCAGGCCGATGATCGTCACCAGATAGCTGAGCATCTCCAGAATCGCGTGCAGGTCCACGGCCCCAAGGTGAAACCACTTCCGCCCCGCAGCGCCAGCCCGCATGCACGCGCCAACAATCACCCCCAATCTCATTCGTTTTGGATTCGTCTTAACGGAGACGCGGCGCCCCCGCTGCGTTGAATGCTCTCAGCTCTGGCTCAAGGACAACCTCGCGCAGAAAGCACGACCGCTCCGCCCCGCCGCCCTCCGGAGCGGAACGCATGCGCGTTTCGTCCCCCATCCCATGAGGCTGTCATGTCCCCGTCCTTCTCCGTTCTCTTCGCCATCCCCTCATTTTTTCTTCGCCGCCATCTCCGACATTTTTTCGGAGGCCCGGCGATATTCGATGGCCGCAATGAAATCGTCCCGCTGCCGGTCGGCCAACAGGTGCTGGGCTTCGCCGACAATGGAGTCCCAGTCGTAGCCCGGCGAGCCGGCGCCTTTCGCCGGCGCGAGGCGATGCTGCGCGACGAGGCGTGTCAGTTCCTCCGCCTGCGCCGTCGTCAACGCGCCGGAGCTTTGAAACGTCTGCCGCACAATCTGCGCAACGATCGCGCGCGCGGGATCGTTCTGCTCGGCCTCGACCCATTGCTCGTAGCGCGGACCGAACAGCTCCTTCAACTGGGCGTCGCGCGTCTCGCGGGCTTGCCGGCGCACCGCTTCAGGTTGGGTCTCGTCCAGCAGCACCCGCTGGCACGCCGCGTGAATCTGGTCGAAGGCTTGCCGTTTTTCACCGGTGAAGCCGAGGCGCGTGAGCAGCGCGGCGTAGCGCAGCCGCCGGTCGCTGACGTAGGCCTGCACCTGCCAGCTGCGCAGCTCCGGATTCGGCGGGGCCACCGCCGGCTTCGGTCGTGGCGCTGGCGTCCCGCTCTCCGGCGACGACCGAGGGGCGTGGGACGCGGCCGTCGTGGGGCGGTTCGTGCGCTCGGCAAGCAGCACTTGCAACTCAGACTCGGCCACCGCGACCTGCCGGGCCGTCTCGTCGGCGAGCCGGCGCTGCTCCCCCGCATCGCTCACGGCGCGCGCCCGTTCGATCTCCAGGCGCGAGCGCGTATGGCTCGTGGCCCAATGATATCCGCCCGCGGCCACCGCCGCGACCAGCGCCGCCGAGAGCATGAGTAGACGCGCGTTCATCGGTTCCCGGGCACCGCCGCTTTCAACCCCAGGCTGATGCGCTTTTGCAGCGACCAGACTTCGACCGCCGTTTCAAACGTGACGACCTGCTGCGGGGAGAGGAATTTCGCGGCCGGCTCCCACACCGCGTTCCAACTCACCTTCCCCGGGTCGGTGCCCTTGCCTTGCTGATACAGCGGGTCGTGAGCGAGAGCCAGGGCGGTGAGTCGATCCGCCTGCTCCAGCGTGATCGGTTTGCCGCTCTCGTAGCTCTTGGCCGCGATGTCATCGACGAAGTTTCGGACGGCCATCGAGCGCAGGTAGTCCTGCAACTGCGCCATGCCGTCCTCCCCCAGCAGACTTCTCATCGCGGAATTCCACTCCGGGCCGCTGTGGCGAAACACCGCCTGCTCGTCCCGACCGAGATCGCGCGCCACCTGACCATCGAGGTTGGCCTGATCCTGGCGCACCATGATCTGCTCGAAGCGTTCGATCTGGTCGGGCGACAATCCGAGCGCGCGGTAGAGGCGTTGAAACTCGAGATGGCGCCGCGCCTGCGATGCCGTGCGGGCGAGCGCGCGGTAGGCGGGGTCTTGCAGGTAGGGCCGCAATGGATTCTGCGTGGTCGCGATCAACTCGCGCTCCCGCGCGTCCGCCTCGGCCTTTTTCCGCTGCACGGCGGCCAGCTCGCGCCGGGCAGTGTCGCTGCGCTGCCGGAACGCCACCAGATCGGCCTCGGCTGCGGCCTGGCTGCTTTCTGCACGGGTGAGCGCCGCCGCGTCCCGCACCACCGCCGTGGCAGCGAGCAAGATCACTGCACCGGCCACGGCCACCGTCATTTTCGTCGAACTCATAAAAACTCCCAGCGGCAGCGCCGCGCTCACGGACGCTTGCTGCCACGCGCCCGCGGCGATGGCGGCCAGAGCCTCGGACGTGACCGCGGGCGCGGCGTGCGCGCCGAGCGCCGTCCCCAGCGCCGCCGCCGTGGAAGCGATCCCGCGCCGCCCCAGCGTCTCGCGGAGTTTTTCGATGGCGCGATCGACGCGTTTGCGCGCGGCCTCCTCGCTGATCTGGAACACGCGGCCGACCTCGGTGAACGATTGGCCCGAAAAAAAGCGAAGCAGGACCGCATTCCGATCCGACTCGCCGAGCTGCGCCATGGCCTCGTCGAGCACGGGCCGGAGCCGTTCCCAAGAGACCGGCGTTTCTTCGTTGGGCATAGAGTTCAGCTCGGCCGCCTTTTCTTCCCGGTGGCGCCGCCGCGCTTCGGTGCGGACCGCCCGGACGGCTTCGAGTCGCGCCGCCGTATAGAGCCAGCCCACGAGCGTGGTCTGGTCGCGGAGCGAATCCGCCTTTCGCGCCAGCGCGATAAACACCCGTTGCGCCACATCGTCGGCCAGATGCGCATCGATGCCCGCCTGTCGGCGCGCGACGCCCTGCACGACCGCGACGTGCCGCCGCACCAGTTCGCGAAACGCCTCCTCGGAGCGATGGTCCGCATAGGCGCGCAAGAGTTGGTCGTCGTCCATGAGCATGGTTTCTGTCGTAGCTTCCCCCCGCGGGCAAACCGGACGGGAAATCGGCTTTTTTCATCACCGCGTGACGAGAGATCCTCATGAACTCTCGCCAAACGCTCCGAAGGTGCGCGGTGACTGAAGCTCCGCACGCCCTCTGACCGGCGACGAGTTGGGCGAGGGTTCAATAGTCGCGATGATTCGTTCGCATCACGCGGTCCCAAAAGTTAAAGTAGAGGCTGTAGTTTCCGTTTCCATGCTGGTGGTGCATGTCGTGGTGCGTCGTCGTATTGTGCCAGCGAAACAACCAATGCCGCCGAAAGCCCGCGGGGAGCAGTTCGAAGCCAAGATGCCCCCACACATTGATCACGATCATATAAACCAGCCAGAGCAGCGCGACGAACGGGTGCAGCGGCACCAGCATCGCCACGAGCGGGAAAACCATCGCCTGCACCACGGCCTCGGCGGGATGAAACGCCAGCGCGGACCACGGGGTCGGCGTATGGCTCAGGTGGTGCACCCGGTGCATGAGGGGGAACAATCGCCGCCAGTGCATCAGGCGGTGCGTCCAATAAAACCACGTGTCGTGCAGCACAATCATCGCAACGAGTGAAAACCAAAAATAGGCCCAGCCGTGGTGCTCGATCCGGCGGTAGAGTTTCGTCCACCCCTGCGCGAACAAGTGGTGCGTCAGCAGGCCCACGAGGGCGAAAATGATCGCGGAGCTGAGGCTGTAGAGAATGTCCCGCCGAATCGAGGCGCCCGCCGTCGCACGCGGCTGGATCCGCCGGGCCGCCAGCCAGCGCTTACCGAGCACGTGAAACCCCAGGTAGGCTGCGCCCGCCGTCGTGAAATAGAGGAACAGGTGCCAGCTGAGATTGACCGTGAAAACCCGGGCATTGCTCAACGACGGGAGCGCAGGGCGAGAGTCACTCGGATTCACCTCGGTCCCCGCGGAAACAGGGGAAAAAGGAGGGAGTCGGACGCCAAACGCACCGGCAACCAGAACGACGGCCAGTAAAATTCCGGCCACGCGAAGCATCGTTATTCTCAGGGGAGTCATGCAGGAGGTTCGCTCGGAAATGTGCGCATCGCTTTTGTTCTAGCTTCCGCTCGCTTCGAAAACGGACAGCAAATCGGCCAAACCAAAGGATCAATCCGCAAAGGACCGCCCCTCTATCGCGACAACGGCCGATGATGATTGGCTCTGGGACCGCCGAACGATTGAGCGCGATGGCTTCGCGCAGCGGGTGTGCTCGTTCCGCCACGCTGCGCACCGGGCCCGCCAGCTCCGAAATCGCCGGCGCGTCTGCTTCCGTCGTCATTCGGATAACCGCTCCGATTCTTTCATGCGTTTCGTGAACTAACTTCGCCCGCTGCCCCTACTCGCCCAACGTCGCGCGAATCCGATCCACGATCTCCGGCGCTTCCGTGAGTGGCGCGGCGCGATACACCTCCGCGTGGGCCCGCTGGAGGGCCTGCAATTCGTCGAGCCGGTCGGGCGCCGCGTCGCGCACAGCGGCGAACCGGTCCGACGTGAACTGCCGGCGCCGTGGGTCGAGCCAGCCGTGGCGCATAAACGCGCCGGCTTTCTTCGTGCAGCGACACGGATTGGCCGTGTTCACCAGCCCGCACTTGTTCTGCATAAATTGGTAGAGGTCCTGCCGCGCCCGGGCGAGGAGCTGGCGGAAATTCTCCGCCGAAATTTCCATCACATCGCCGCCCTGCTCGCTCGTGACCCCAAAAATCTCGCCGAGCACAAACGCCAGCCGCTGCCGCCGGTCGAGGCACATGAGCATCGCCGTGATGCACCCGAGCTTCGCCTCTTCCACGAGTAAGCCGTAACCGATCGGCTGCGCCGATTCGTCCGGGAGCTCCGAGTCGGCACACTCGTCGAGCGAGCGGCCCATATCGGCAAAGGTCATACGCTGCTCCTCCATCTCGGATTTTCGCACATTGAGCAGGTGGTTCACCGCGATGCGGTAGAGCCACGTGGAAAACTGGCTGCGTCCCTCGAACGTGCCGAGGTGCGTGACCGCCTTCAGCAAGATTTCCTGCGTCGCATCCTCCGCGACCTCCCGCCGCCACACCATGCGCAGCGCGAGACTAAAAATCCACGGCTGGTGCCGGCGCAGGAGCCGGTCGAGCGCCGGTAAACTGCCCGCCCGCGCCGCTTCCAGCCACGCCACCTCGTCGGGATCGGCGACGAGCGGCGGACGCAGCGGCAGAGCGGACGCAGAAGAGCGCATGACCATGACGATGGAAAGCGTCCGTCTATTGGCGAGCCGCGGGGGCCGCCCCGGGAAACCATTCCGTGTGCTGATCGCCCTGCCGCCCCAGATAGGTGACGCGTTGTCCGCGCAAAAAAGCGAAGTAGCCCTGCACACCCGCAGCCATGGCCCGCCGGCTGAAGTCGCGGAAAGGCTGCCCCTTCGTCTGGCTGTCGAGGATGTTCGCCCGCACGGCCGCCGCGTCGAAGTCGGCCACCACCGGTGGCAGGCCCTCGAAGTTCAACGGCGTGATCGCAACTGCGGAGCCATCGGCGGCGTAGTAGGTTTGTCGCAAGGCCACGTAGTCCACGTGGTAGTAGTCCACGCCGGCGCGGAGCAAGTGGCCGACGACCACGGAAAAAGTGATCGCGCCGGCCAGCGTTTTGAGAGCGGTCTCTTGAATGAGTGCGGTGTCCATACGGCGGGGTTGGACAATTTCCGCCCAGGTGCTGTGACAAAACCGGTGAAACAATTTTCGATGGCGCACCGAGTGCCGATCGCGCGCTGCCCCGAACCGAAACGATCACCCGCTTGCTCCGTTGCACCAACTCCTCGTTGCCGCCGTCACCTCCTGTTCAACCGTGCACCCTCCGATCCTTTCGTGTGCTTCGTGTGTTTCGTGGGCCATCCCCCCTCTGCCATGTCTTTCGCCGCCGCACCGATTTCAGCCGCATCAAGCCCCGTGCTTCATCGGCCCCATCCGCGGCCCGGCGCCGAGCGTAAACACCAGAAAATTATCCAGCTCGGTCAGGCTGTTGAACTGCCGCTTGCCCTCGACGAACTTCCGCAAGAGCCGGTCGACCGCCACCACCAGGTTTTGATACTCCGCCACGTCCGCAGCCCTCTTCAGCGGCCCCGCGTCCCGCACGTCCGCCCACCCGGCCTTGTTCAATTTGTAGCCCGCTGGATCGGCGCGGTAGTCCGCGAGCGACGTCTGAATCAGGTTTTCCGTGACGCCGCGACTCAGCCGGTCGCGCGCAATCAACAGCAGCGCCGTCGTCGTCCCCGTCACCCGGTCGTCGTTCCATTTGATCTTCATGGCCATGGCGTGTTCTCCCGCCCTTTCGCACCCGGGTCAATGGGCGCAACACTGACCGCTGAGTTGGCTCGCCGATCTCTCCGGCAAACGCACACTCCCCGCCATGTCCCCGCGCCCCACCACCCCTCCGCGCTTCGCCCGCCTCTCGTGTGCCCTCGAAGTCCTCCTCGCGCTCGCCGTCGCCTTCGCCGTTTCCTCCGCCTCCTCCGCCCGCGCCGCCGCTCCCGAAAAATTCCCCGCTGGCGACGGCCTCTTCACGTTCACCGCGTGGGATGGCCCGCCGCTCCCCGTCTATTTTCACGCCCCCGCCCACGTCACGCCCGCCACCCCCATCGTCTTCGTGATGCACGGACAAGCCCGCAACGGTGACGAATACCGCGACCAATGGAGCGAACTCGCCGCCCGTTACGGCTTCCTCCTCCTCGTCCCCACCTTCGGCAACCGCGACTTCCCCGGTTTCGACAGCTATAACTACGGCAACGTCCTCGCGCCCGACGGCACGCGACGCCCACCCGGTGTCTGGGCGTTCACCGCGATCGAGCGCCTCTTCGACCACGTCAAAGCCACTACCGGCCTCACTGCGCCCACCTACTTCATCTACGGTCACTCCGCCGGTGCGCAGTTCGTCCACCGCCTCTTCTTTTTCCTCCCCGACGCCCGCGCCGCCCGCGTAATCACTGCCAACGCCGGCGCCTACATGCTTCCCGATTTCAAAATCGCCCACCCCTACGGCCTCGGCGGCTCCGGCGTCACCACCGCCGACCTGAAAACCGCCCTCACGCGCCCCGTGCTCGTTCTCCTCGGCGAAGCCGACATCGACCCGAACCACCGCCCCATGCCGCGCACCCCGGAAGCCAACGCCCAGGGCCTCCACCGGTTTTCGCGCGGCCTGAATTATTTCCGCCTCGCGACCGAGCAAACCGTCCGCCTCGGCGTCCCCTTCGGCTGGAAGATCGCCACCGTCCCCGAAGTCGCCCACAGCAACACCCTCATGGCCCCCGCCGCTGCCGCCCACTTTTTTGGCCCCAAATAATTCCGCACCGAGCCCGCACTGAACAAAGATTAGCGCACTTCGATCAAGCGAGCGCCGGCCTCAAGCTGAGTGACGATATCCGGCCAAGCCCGCTCCATCGTCGAGAGCAGCGTAGCCGTCCGGCAGTTTCCCACCCGCAACCACACCACCGCCACCAGCTCGGGCCGCACGAGCGTTAGATTGGGAAAATCCTCATCTTTCGTGACGATGATCGAGCCCTCGCTGGCCGCATGCGCCCAGATCATCTCGTCTCTTGCCTGCGCCAAATCCAACGACAACACGTGCTCCGCAGGGCAGCCTTTTGCGACTAGCCAACGGGCGAGCGCCACCGGAAGTTGATTATCGACGATGAACCGTCTCACGACGCACGCAGCACTACGTGATCGTTTTGGGCCGCGGCAAACTCCAGGCAGGCCCGGATATCATCGGTTTCCAAAAAAGGATAGTCGCCCAAAATCTCGTCCCAACTCGCCCCGTGCGCCAACAACTCCAGCACGTCCTTCACCCGTATTCGATAACCACGGATGCAGGGACGTCCGCCACATTTACCTGATTCGATAGTGATGCGCGCAAGGAGCGGATTCATGGCACGAAGGTAGGCATCCTCCCGCAAAAGGAAAGTCCGCGAATGCCCTCCCCCCTCACTCCAACTCCGCCCACCGCGCATAGGCCTTCGCCAGCTCCGCCTCGATTTCGTGCAGCCGCTCGGTCGCGTGCGTCACTTCCACCGGTGATTTTTTGAAGAAGCCCGGGTCCTGCAGCTTGGTCGTTAGGTTCGTCTGCTCCGTCTCCAATTTCTCGATCACCTGCGGCAGCGCATCGAGCTCCGCGCGCTCCTTGTTCGAGAGCTTGCGCACTTTTTTCCCCGCGCCACCACCCGCCGCCGCCTCGGCCGCTTCCTTCGCGTCGCGCTTCGCTTTCTCTTCGGCTGCCGCCGCGGCCGCGGCCTTTGCCACTTTCTCCTTTTGCCAATCGTCGTAGCCGCCTAGGTATTCCACCACGCGCGCCTCGGCTTCGTAAACGAGCAGGCTCGTGCACACTTCGTTCAAGAATGCGCGATCGTGACTCACCAGCAGCAGCGTGCCGCCGAACTCCACGAGCATATCTTCCAACAGCTCCAGCGTCTCCGCATCGAGATCGTTGGTCGGTTCGTCGAGCACGAGCACGTTGCACGGCTTCGTGAAAAGCCGCGCCAGCAACAACCGATTCCTCTCTCCGCCCGACAACGCCTTGATCGGCGTGCGCGCGCGCGTCGGGTCGAACAGAAAGTCTTCCAGATATGAAATCACGTGCCGCGTTCGGCCGTTGATCGTCACGGTCGGGTTGCCGTCGGCCACCGCGTCCTGCACGCGCATCGTCTCGTCGAGCTGCGCGCGCAGTTGGTCGAAGTAAACGACCTCGAGCCGCGTGCCTTGCTCGATCGTGCCGACTTTTGGCGCGAGTTCGCCGAGCAGCAACCGGAGCAGCGTCGTTTTGCCCGCACCGTTGGGGCCCACAATGCCGATCTTGTCGCCGCGCTCGATGCGCACCGTGAGGTCGCGCACGATCCAGCGTCCGTCTTCGGCGTAGCGGAAGCCCGCCTCTTTGCACTCGATCACTTTGAACCCGCTGCGGTCCGCCTCTTGCGCGGTGATGGTCGCCTTACCGGTGCGGTCGCGGCGCGCGGCGCGTTCGGCGCGCATTTTCTCCAGCGCGTGGATGCGGTTGTTCGCCCGCGAACGCTGCGCCTTCACGCCGCGGCGGATCCACACTTCTTCCTGCGCCAATTTTTTGTCGAACTGCGCACGCTCCACTTCCTCCGCTTCGAGCACCGCCTGTTTGCGCACGAGAAACGTGTCGTAGTCGCACGCCCAGCCGATGAGTTTGCCGCGATCGACTTCCACGATGCGCGTCGCGAGCTTGCGCAGAAACGCCCGGTCGTGGGTCACGAACAATAGCGCCCCGCCCCAGTCCAACAGAAATTCCTCCAGCCACTGGATGGATTCCAAATCGAGATGGTTCGTCGGTTCGTCGAGCAGCAGCAGTTGCGGTTCCTCCACCAAGCCGCGCGCCAGCAGCACGCGTCGTTTTTGTCCGGCCGAGAGCGCGGCAAAATCATGATCCGCCGGCAGACCCATGCCTTCGAGCAGGCGCTCGACGCGGTCGTGCCGCTCCCAATCGTTGTGCTCCTCGTAGGCGCCACCTTCGCCTTCGACGACCGTGCGCACCGTGCCCGTGAGCCCCGCCGGCACTTCCTGCCGGAGCGTCGCAAACACCGCGCCGGTCTGGCGAAACACTTGGCCCACGTCGGCGTTCAGTTCGCCGGTGATCACTTTCATGAGCGTGGACTTGCCCGCACCGTTGCGGCCGACGAGACACACGCGTTCGCCGCGGTCAATCTGGAGATTGACCTTATCGAGCAACGGCGCGCCACCGAAGCTCAGGCTGACATCAAGAAGACTGACAATGGCCATGTGAACCGGTCACCTTGCACAACGCCCCCCACGGAGCGCAAGGCCGGCGTTCCCCTTCCTTTCAGCCCCGGGGCGTGCTGGCCGCCCCCCCTCCGACGCGCAGCGGCCTCGCTATTCCGCCTTTTGAACCTTTGGCGTCTGGGCCCGCACGACGGCCACATTCCGTGAAATCATCACCCAAGCGCCGCCGCTTCGTTGCCAGACGTTGGTGAACCGGCGCAACGTGCTCATTCCCGCTCCAGCTCCCGATTCCGTGCGGACTTCTTCGGTGCCGGCGGTGACGACCGTGTCACCGAAAACCTGACACGCTTCGATGACCGTATTGTGCAGGGACCATTTGCCGAAATCGCTGCGCAGCGCTGCAAACACTTCTTCCCGCGTCATTTTGCGGTCATTGGCAGCGATGTAGACCATTGCCGGGGACTGCAGCCTTTCCAGCGATTGCACATCGCCGGTTTCAACGGCCCGGACATAGTCCTTCGACGCCCGCTCGACCTGCATTTTTGCAATTTCGTCCTGCGCACATGCGGCGGTGACCAGACTAAAAAATAGGCCGACGAGGGAAAAAGTTTTCATTTCGGAATAGGACGCGTTGGAAAAATCAGGGGAAGCACTGGGCACGAACGGATGTGAGGCAGCATTGAGAATCTCAAGCCCGAACCCAGCCAAACGACCGCGCGAACAGCCGCGCAAGCAGACCGCGCCGCCCGCTCTCCTCGGCCCGCCGCCTCCGCACCGCTATTTTTTGGCCGGCGCCTGCTTCGTTCCTGGTGGCCGCTGCATGCGCAGCGTCGGCGCCGATTGCATCTGCGGCAGCGGATACTGGATCGCGCGACCGTCGGGCAGCACCACGCGGAGCGGCTCGCCCTGCGCAAACCGCACCTGCCGGTAGTTTTCTCCCGCCACCGATTGGACGGCCTTCACATAACGCGTCGGTCCGACGATGTCGGCAAACGTCGCCGACGTTGTGCCCGTTTCGAGGTAAAACTGGTCCGACGCCGCCGCGAGCATCCGTAGATTGTTGAGCACCGCTTTTTCCTGCGACGCCATGCGCACCTTCTGAAACGCCGGGATCGCCATCGACGCGAGCAGACCCACCGTGATCGGATTGTAGACCGAGATCAGCGCCACGTCTTGTTTGAGTGAGCGGTTCCAATACGAACGGATCAGCACCCCATCGGGCAAATTCGTGCGCATCGTGACCAGCGGCAGCGTCGTCTCGGGCAGCTGCGCCACCACCAGATCGACCACGGATTTCGCCTCGGGCGGCAGGTTGGGATTCAACTTCGCCGTTTGCCGCAGTTGCTCGAAAAACTTCGGGCTCACGTAGCCCAACCCGTTGCCCTCGGCACCCACCTGCGCGAGCGCCCGCTGAAACTCCGCCGTCTGCGCGAGGCCGGTTTTCTGCGTGCGACACTCGTCATAGAAGGCCCGCGTCGTCGCGAAATAGAGCGTCGAGCCGTCCGCCACGAGCACCGGTTGCAGACCTTCGATGGGCAACTTCTCCTTCAGCTCGTAGATGTGCAGCGCGCCATCGTCCGTGCGCTTGAAACCCGGCGATTTTCCCAACGCCACTTCCACCACGGGCGCGATGCCCTCGACACAGATCAGCAGCGAGATCGCGGGCAGCGTGAGGACCGCGGGCGGCGCCGGAATCCGCAGCGGCTTCGTCGCATCGAGGCGCAGCACCGTGGCTGAGCGTCCCTTCAGTCCGTAAATCAAATCCAACAGCGACAGCGCGATCGCCTCGCCCCCTTTTTTGATACCGGCCTCCATCTCGTTGCCGACCGGCTCGCCCGCGACTTTCGTCACCACTTCTTTGATTGTCTTGTAGATCACCGGCAGATCCATCTCGCCTTCGGAGAAAAACGCCGCGTCCGCCGGGGCGAGGCCCACGTGCTTCAGCGGACCCGGTTTGCCGCCCAGTCCCGCCATCAATCCGTGCCGCTCGCCGCCGGTGTAGAGAAACGAGCGGTTGCGGAAAACTCCGTCGCCCTGCGGCACCGAGCTGAAGCCGACCGCCTTCACATCGGTGAGGCCGAGCGTCGTCGCGAGCGCCGCGAAATCCTGCTTCACGTAGGGCGCCGCCATCGGCTGCACTTTCGCGATCTGTTCCAGCAGGCTCTTGAGCCCGCCAGCGAGCTTCAACACATCGCCATCCACATCCATATAGGCGTAGAGAGGACCACCGAGCTCGAGCTGCCGGCTCACCGCGAGGAAACTTTTGCTTCGCTCCGTCTCCTTCACGACATCCACCGTCACCGGTTTGGGCGCCTCGGCCTTGGGCGTCGCCACCTTGGGTGCCTCCGCCTGTTTGGTGCAGGCCGACAGCGCCATTAGCGCAGCCACCGCGATCCACGAAAGAAGTTGGGGAAGCTTCGGGTTCATGCTTCATAGCCAATCACCGCGGCTCCCCGCGCTAAAGCCATAAACGTGATCCCTGTGTCATCGGTTTCCCGCTACAACGTCCTCGGCGTCGGCGTCTCCGCCCTCACGCTCGCGGCCGCGCGCGATCTCGTCGTCGGCGTGCGCGGTCACGGTCCGCCCTCCGCACCCGCCCGCTATATCTGCGTGACCACCGTGCACGGCGTGAGCGAGGCGCGCGCCGATCCGGCCTTCCGCAAGATTCTCAACACGTCGTGGCTCACGACGTCCGACGGTATGCCGCTCGTCTGGCTCGGCCCGCCCGGCGTCGAGCGCGTCTACGGCCCCGATCTCCTGCTCGCCGTGTGCGACGCCGGTCGCGCCGTCGGCCTCACGCACTATTTTTACGGCGGCCATCCCGGCGTCGCCGACGAACTCACCGCCCGACTCACCGCGCGTTTCCCCGGCCTCGCCGTCGTCGGGACCTCTACTCCGCCGTTTCGTCCGCTCGACGCGACCGAAGCCGCCGCGTTTCGCGCCGAGATCGCGCGACTGCGCCCCGATGTGATTTGGGTCGGCCTCGGCACGCCGAAACAAGAGCGCTTCATGGCCGAGTATGCCCCGACACTCGACGCCGGTGTGTTGATCGGCATCGGTGCGGCCTTCGATTTTCACTCGGGACGCGTGCGCCAGGCCCCGCGCTGGATGCAACGCAGCGGACTCGAGTGGTTCTTCCGCCTCTGCACCGAGCCCCGCCGGCTCGGTCCGCGCATCCTCAAAACCAATCCGCTTTTCGTCCTGCGCATCCTCGCGCAACTCACCGGCCTGCGTCGCTACCCGCTCGACTAAAAAAACTCTCCCTGCTGCAGCGCGTCGCGCTTTTCCCCGTCGAGCGTGCTGAGCGCGAGCAACTGCATCGTCGAAAGCGGCGCCACCTGCGGATCGCGCGCGAGCGAGGCCAAGAGCAACGCCCCCGCCAGCGCATCGTAGAGCGCCGCGTGGAAATGCCGCCGGTCTGGCGGACAATACGCCGCCGCATGCTGGTCGAGCGAGTCTTGCAGCGAGCAGGCCGCTACCAGTGTCTCCAACTTTCCGGAGCCGAGCTGCGGATAGAGCTGCGCGTAGAGGCGCGCCGAATCCACCCACGGCCCCCACTCCGCAATCCGTTTCCCGGGCCGCGCGAAATCCGGCGAGCTGCGCGGATACGGCCACACCGATTTGAGCAGCGAATTCTCCACGCCCGCATAATGCGCCGCGAGCGGACCCAGTTCCCTCAAGCTCAGAAAATAATTCCACTCGTCCGCAAACGGCGCGTGCGTCGCCACCGCCGCCTCGCTGAGCCCGTGCACCGCCGTATCCTCGGCGCGCACACGCCCCGTCGCGCGACAAATCCGCGTGCGCGCACCGACGATCGCGCCGCGCTGCACTTCGACGACGCCGAACTCCAAAATTCCCGACGCGCGGCTCCCTTCGAAATCGACAAAAAAAATCGGCTGCTCGGTCCAACTCATCGCGTCACGTTTCCGACCGCCGCCGCGTTTGACAACACGCGAAACACACCGCGCGCCCACCGCCCTCCCGTTTGGTTGCCGACGCCCCCCGTTGATCGTGCCCTACGGTTTGTAATAGGCCCCAAGCGCGTCGATGAGCCGATTAAGCAGATCCGTCGCATCAATGCGTCCATTGTGCCGGTAGAGAATTTTCCCGCCGGGCGCGATCAGCACGGTGTGCGGCAGCGGCCCCGGCCACGCGGGATCGAGTGCTTGCACGAGCGCGTCGGTGCTCGCTTCGGTATAAATGAAATTATTCGTCGCTCGCCCCTCCGCCTTCATGAGCTGCTTGAGCCGCGCCGAGGGCACCGCGTGCTGCTTCTCCAAGAATCGCTTCGCCTGCGCGGCCTGTTTCGGATCGTCGAGGCTGATGGTCACGAGCTCGAAATCGCGCGTCGAAAACCGCCGCGAAAACGCGACGAGTTCCGGAAACTCCTCCACACACGGCGCGCACCACGTGGCCCAGACATTCACGAGACGGAGGCGGCCGGAGGTATTTTTCGCGAGCTCCGCGACGCCCGCGGCGTCGATCGTGGTCAGGTCCACCGGCTCGGCTTTCCATCTCTCGTCGGCCTTCGCGACGTCGCCCCGCTTGGAATTCCACTTGGTGGAGCAGCCCATCGGCGGCGTCTGCGCCACTGTCACCGGTTTACCCGCGAGCAGTTCGATCACGGCATTGCGCGTATCGTGCGACTTCACCGTGCTCGCGTCCTCGAATCGCGAATCGTCGACACGACCGACGTAGCGGAGCTTGCGCTCACGGTCGAAGAGGAAGACGTGCGGCGTCGCGAGGCACCCGTAGGCCTTCGCCACGGCCTGCGTGTCGCCGTCGTAGAGATAGGGAAACGTGAAGCCCTGATCGCGCGCGTAGAGTTTCATCTCCTCGTAGCTGTCGTTGTATTTGCTGTAGCCGAGCTCATCGACGCGCACGCTGTCCGGGCTGTTCGGATTGATCGCCACGACCGCCAGCCCTTTCGACGAGTATTCGCGCACAAACGGCAGGAGCCGCGTCTCCGCCGCATGGGAATACGGACAGTGATTCGACAGAAAAATCACCATCAACACGGGCGAGGTCTTCGCCGGAAAATCCGCGAGCGAGTAGTTCTTTCCATCGATCCCGAGCAGTTTGAAATCGGGCGCCGCGTCGCCGAGCGCGAGTTTCTGCACATCGGGCGGCAAACCGCGTTCGAGCGCAGATTTCCCGTCGGATTTCGTTTTCGTTTGCTTCGGTGCGTCCGCGGCGGCGGCAAGAGCCGCGCCACACGCGATGGCTAAACAGACACGTAGGAATTTCATGGGGTAAGGGGTCGGGCGTCGCCGGCCGACGCCCCTTCGAAAGCACACACAGGCGCTGCCGGCCGCGCCCTTTGCCCGACTCAGCTCATGCCCGACAACATGCCGCGCACGTAGCCGACCGACTCGGCGAGGCCCGTGACAGGATTGCCGGCGACCTTCTCGTATTCGAAGGCCACCACGCCCTTGTAATTTACCGCGAGGAGAGCGGCGAGCATGGCGCGGATATCGAGGCGGCCGGAGCCTACTTCCACCGGCACGTCTTTCATCGCCCCGGCAATGGCGACGCTGTCCTTCATGTGCACGTCGTAGAGGCGCGCGGAGTATTTCTTGATCGAAGCGACCACATCGTCGCCGAAACGCGCCGTGTGGCCGACGTCGATACAGAGGCCGATGCGCGCATCGAGCGACTTGATCGCATCCCACGCCACCTGCGGCGTCGGGTAAACTTTGTCCTCGGGACCGTGGTTGTGGATCGCGAGCTTCTGGTCGAATTCTTTCACGAGTTTGTCCACGAGCGGGAGCGCGGCGATCTCGGGTTTGCAGACCATCGTCAGCATACCGGCGGCCTTCACGTTCTCGAAAGCCTTGCGGCATTTCGCTTCGTCGGTGGTTAGATTGACGACCCCCGAGCCGGTGAGCGTGAGACCGGCGGCCTTGAGTTTTTCGCCCACGGCGCGGCACTCGTCGACCGAGGCGGTTTCCCAGGCGCAGTGGTTCTTGAAGAGCGCGATATTGGAAATGCGCAGCGTCTTCACCGTGGCGATGGCGTCGTCGAGCGACAGGTTGCGCAACGAATAGGAAGCGACGCCGAGCCGGAGTTTCTCCGGCCGCGCTGCGGTGACCGGAGCCCCGGGCGCCGAGGCGGCGCGACCGATGGAACCGAGGAGGGGCAGTGACAACGCACCGAGGGCGGCGGTGCGGAGAACTTCGCGACGAGTGAGGGAGGTAGGGTTAGACATAAGGGAGGTGGTGAAAGGTCTGACGAAGCGACGCCGCTCAACGGCGCGCGCCGATGGCGAATTTCCGCAGGTATTTCAGCGCCACCTCAAACTCGTGGGGCAGCGGCGCGGTGATCGTGAACGGCTCTTTCGTCTCGGGGTGCTTCAACGTGAGTTCGGTCGCGTGGAGGGCGAGGCGGGCGATGAGCGGCTTCTCCTCGTCGCGGCCTTTGTAGCGACGCTTCAACTCGGAGAGGAGCAGCTTGATTTCGACGTCGCCGTAAAAGGGATCGTTGAGGATCGGTGCGCCTGCGGCGGCGAGGTGCACGCGCAGTTGGTGCGTGCGCCCGGTGTGAGGACGGCACTCGACGAACGCGAACCGGCCGAATTTCTCCAGCGTGCGAAATTCGCTCAGACACTCCTTGCCGCCGCGGCCCTTGAAGACGCGCATGCGGCCTTTTTGGCGTTCGTCCTCGCCGAGCGAGAGGTCGACGTTGAACGCGTCCGGCAGCGCGCCGGCGACATCGCGGATCGGCGCGATCACCTTCATCGCGTGCTCGGCAGGTAGCACGACGACGAAAGCGTGGTATTTCTTCGTCACGGTCTTCGATTGAAATTGGCCGCTGAGAAAATCGAGCGCCGTCTTCGATTTCGCGCAGAGCAGCAGGCCGCTCGTATCGGCGTCGAGGCGGTGCACGTTGGCGACGCCGTGCCCCAGCTTGTCGTGCACGAGGCCCATGAGGTTTTCGCGCTGTTTGTCCCAACGGTCGGGGGCAACGAGCATCCCGCTCGGTTTGTCGAACGCGATGAGCGAGGCGTCCTCGTAGATGACGGGCGGGAGCGGCATGAAGGCCCACGATGGACGCGCGGGCCGGCCGGCGGCAACCGTGTATTCCCGCCGGCTAAAATCGGGTAAGTTCCCCGCGCCCGACGTGAATTCGCTTGCCGCACCGCGGCGCGCCACGCTGCCTCTGCGACCAACTGCACCCATGCCGGTCTGGCCCAAAAGTCTCTACTCCTTTGGCGCAAATCTCCTGACCGCCGGGGCGGAATGGCGGCTGCGGCAGTCGCGCAGCGCTGCCGGCGCGCAGAAGCGCACGTTTGAGGTGCTCACGCGTCGCCTCGCCGGCACGAAATTCTGGCGCGACGCCGGCATCGTGGAAAACATGAGCTACGACAGCTTCCAGGCGCGCGTCGCGCCGCGGAGCTACGAACAATTGGCCCCGGCCATCGAGCGGATGCGGCGCGGCGAGTCCGATGTGCTCTGGCCGGGCACCTGCACGTTTTTCGCGACCACTCCGGGCACGACGGGACCGGCGAAGTGCCTGCCGGTCACCGAGGAACTGCTCGCGCATTTTCGCCGGTCCAGCAGCGATGCGCTGCTTTACTACACCGTGCGCATGAAGCACGCCGCGGTGTTCCGCGGCCGGCATCTCTACCTCGGGGCTCCGACGGCGCTGACGCCGCTCACCGACGTCAAGCCGCACGATGCCTACGCCGGCGACATCACGGGCATCGCCGCGCTCGATATCCCACCGTGGGTCGAGCGGCACCTCTACGAGCCGGGACCGGAGATCGCGCGGATGACCGACGAGGCGGCGAGGTTTCAGGCCATTCTGCAACGCACCGCCTCGCTCGACATCACGCTGCTCGCCGGCCTGCCGCACGGGGCGTTGCCGCTGGCGGCGGCGTTGCGGGAGCGCTCGGCGGCGGGTAAACAGCGCGCCACCGATCTCCAGGGCATCTGGCCCAATCTCGAATGCTATGTGCATGGCGGCGTCCCGCTCGGCCCCTACCGCGACGAACTCCGCGCCGCCCTCGGCCCCACCGTCCATTTTCACGAAATCTATCCCTCCTCGGAGGCGTTTCTCGCCGCCCAAGATATCGAGGGCGGGCTCGGCCTGCGCCTCATGGCCGATACCGGTATCTTCTATGAGTTTATCCCGATGGCGGATTTCGATGAGTCGCGGCCGGAACAACTCGGCCGCAAAGTCGTGCCGCTCGTCAGTGTGAAAACCGGTGTGGATTACGCGGTGCTCGTCACCACGCCCGCCGGTTTGGCGCGTTACCTCCTCGGCGATGTGGTGCGGTTCACATCGACCGAGCCGCCGCGACTGCTCTACGTGGGGCGCACCAAGCTGCGGCTCCATGCCTTCGGCGAAAACGTGATCGAAAAGGAAATCACCGATGCGCTGGTCTCCGTCACGCAACGCCGCCAGTGGCAGCTCGTGAATTTCCACGTGGCCCCGCTGTCCACGAATTCGTTGACCGGCCAACATCACGGTCGCCACGAGTGGTGGGTCGAGCTGCGCCCGGGCACCATCACGACCCCCACCGGCCCGCAAATGGCCGTCGAGGTGGATGCCGAACTTCAGCGCACCAACGCCGACTACGCCGCCAAACGCCGCACCGGCACCCTCGATGCCCCGATCGTCCGCCTCGTGATGCCCGGCGTCTTTGAGCATTGGCTGCGCTATCAGGGAAAGTGGGGCGGCCAACATAAGATGCCGCGCTGCCGCAGTGACCGGCTGATCGCCGACGAGTTGGCCCAAATCACGAATTTCGCCCGGGACTGAGAGATTTCCGGAAAAATCCCACAGTTCTTCCAAAAGTTCCAGACCGCTGGCATGGCCACTGCTTAACTTAGACATCCTGCCCAAAGCAGGGTTTTGGGTAGCGTGAACCGGTCGCAAGGCCGGATAGAAAAAACTGGGGCCGGCGTTAAGGGGTTATCGCCGGCCCCTCCTATTTTCAAAAGTCGCCGCCGACGCGCGGGACGATGATCGAGGCCAGCCTGCCGTGAGTTTTCCGATGTTGACGCGAATCCGCGGCGGTAGGGCCCGACCTCCGGGGGGGGCCGGGAGCTTGTCCGTCCAATGAGCTCTCAAGCCGAAATAGAAAAGGGTCGAAGGTAGGAGCCTGCTTGCAGGCGATTCAGGACGTTGTCCGTTATCGTTCGGTGAAATCGCCTGCAAGCAGGCTCCTACACTCCTACACTTGGCCCCACGTTCGTCGCGCCTTGCACGCGCGCTGGCCATCAGGGCACTTCGTAAACTTCCACGAGCGCGACGCCCGTCGCCCCGGTGGCGACCGTGACCTGCGCGGTGTAGTTGCCGGGCGCAAGCGTCGTGAGGAGCGCAGCGTCCGCCGAACCGGCATTGAGGGCAAACGCGCCCGTGTCGCCGAAGGCGGCGGCCAACGCCGCGGAACCGCCCCAGTTGTCGTTCGTCGCGAGGCTCTTTCCGGTCGCAGCGAAGAGTTCGACTTTCGGATCGGACATCACGCCACCCACGTTAAAGGGCGCCGCTCCCAGCGTCGGGCCGATCGCGCGCACGAGCATCGTCTTCCCGGTCGCACCGCCGATCACGAATCCCATGGTCAGACCCGTGCCCACGCCTTTGAGCACCGATAGATTTACGAGGCGCGGAGTCGTCGCCGCATTATAGGCTGCGTTGGTTGTCGCATCGTAGACTTCGCCGATCACCAAGCCGACGGCGTTGGGCGCGGCGGCGCCGGCGGAAATCTTCACGGAATTGTCACGCGCGTTCACGCTGGCGACGACGGCGGCATCGAGCGATGTGGCCCCAGTGTAGGGAAACCCGCCGACCGCAGCCATGGCGGCGGCCGTCGCGTTCGCCCCGCCCCAGTTGTCGTTTTCGAGGACTTTGGTGGAGCCGGCGAACAGTTCGAGTTTCGGGTCGCTGATGGTGCCACCCACGCCGAGGGCGCCGAGCGAGGGACCGGCGGCGCGAACGACGAGAGGCTTGGCGTTCGCCTGCGTAGCTCCCGAGACGACGTAGCCGAGCGAGAAATTATCGCCCGGCGTCGCGAGGGCCGTGAGCACCGAGAGATTGATCAGGCGCCCCGGGTTGGCCGAGGCGGCCGCGACCGCCACAATACAACCCGCGCTGTCGACCGAACCGCTGGAATTCGCGACGGTGCAAAAATAAATCCCGGCGTCGGCCTCCGTGAGCGGCTTGACCGTAAACGTCGCGCTCGTCGCGCCGGTGACGGCCACCGCTCCGCTGCCGGTGATGCGTTTCCACTGGTAGCCAAGCCCGGAGCCTGACGCCGCTACATTGAGCGCGAGCGATTGCCCGGCGATCAGACTCAGGCCGACGGGCGGCTGGGTGATGATCGTCGGGGCGATACGGGCAGCGTCGACATTGAGCGTGGCGGCTGCACTGGGCACGGTTCCGAAGGTGTTCGTCACGTTGACCACGTAGTTCGCGGCATCGGCCAGAGTGAGATTGCCGAGCGAGAGCGTGGCAGATGTCGCACCGGCGATCGGCAGACTGTTTTTCAACCACTGATACGTCGGCGCAGGATTTCCCGTGGCCACCACCGTGAAACTGGCACTGCCGCCGACGACCGAGAACACGCTGGCCGGTTGCGTCGTGATCGTGGGCGCCGCCGTGGTGGGATTGATCGTGAGCGTTGCGGGATTCGAGGTGAGTGAACCGGTCGCATTTGAGACAAACACCACGTAGACGCCGGCATTCGCAGACGAGGCGTTGCTCAGGCTGAGCGACGCATTCGTAGCGCCAGCGAGGTCCGCACCATCCTTGCGCCATTGATAATTCGGCGACCCCGTCGCGACGACGGAAAACGTCGCGGTCACCCCGGCGTTTACGGTCACGTTTGCCGGGTGGGTCGTGATCGTCGGCGCCGCCACCGTGCCGCCCGTGAGCGTGATCGTGTAGGTGTAGATTGGCGACGAGGTCAGCGTGCGGTTCGCCCCCTCATACGCCCGCAGCGAGAGTGCGAAGCTGCCTGCCGTGCCGGTGGGCGTGCCCGTGAGGAGCATCACGCCGCTCGGAGTATTCAGAGTGCCACTGCTGGTGAGGCTGGTGCCGTTACTGCTGAGAAATCGCAGGCCCGTGGGAACCGTGCCGGTGATCTGCCACGAGAGAGGCTGGCTCAGGGTGCCGATCGTGCCCATCGCGATCGGGCCGAGGGGCGTGCCGATCGTGCCGCTCACGCCAGTCGTCAAGCCGGAGGAAACCGAGAGCGTCGTCGCGCCCGCGAGCGAATGCAGCGCGCCCAGCGAAGCCGCCGTGGCCATCGCCGCGCGCAGGATCTGGCCCACCGGCGAGGCGTGGATGATCTCGCCCGCCGTCGCCGCGACGCGGAGCACCGGCGTGCGTTGGAGCAGCGCAAGGAGGAGGGCGGCGGGCAAATTGATCCAATGCAGACGGCGCAGGAACGTGGCGGAGAGTTTCATCGGAGATCGGGAAAGAATGGGTGGAGCAGAGCGAATGCCCGCCCGTTGGAAAGTCGCAGACGGTAACCGGGTTGTTACCGCCGTCAAAAACGCACGGTCAACTGCGTCGCCCACGTTTCGCCCCGGGCCGGCACTGCGCCGGCCACGTGTTGCAGGGAATATTGCAGCTTCATCTGAATGTGCGGCGTAAAGCGGTAGCCGGGCGCCACGTCGATCCGCCACGTATCGCGGCCCCAGTGCACCGGCGCACGCGGCCCGTCCGGCAGCGTGGCGAACATCTGCCGGTTCCAGCGGACGGCGCCGAAGAGCTGCGGGGTAAATTTGTATTTCGTCTCCACATAGGCGGCCACCGTATCGGCATCGCCGATGCGCGGAATCGTGAAGCGCGTGCGAAACACCTCCGCCCACACCTGCCAGTGCCGCCACGCGAAACTCGCATCGGCCGCGAGATCTTCTTGGCGATAATCACCGCGGCCGAAGCCCGCCGCGATCGTGGGCCCGGCCGAGGGGCGCAGGTAGGTGCCCGTGCTCGCCGAGACGCCGAGATTCCACATCGCGTTCGGCATGTAGCCGAGGCGCGCGGCGAGCGCGGGATACGTCCACCACTTGCCGGCCCGCGTCCACGAGCGCGGGCGGGAGGAGAGCGGAGCATTCTTGATTTCGGTGGAGTAGCGGAATTTCCCGAGCGCTCCGGACACGGCGAGGCCGGTGGCGTAGGCCGGGCCCCACAGCACCGGAATGCTGATCTGTTTTTCGTTGGCGAGGTTGGCGGCGGTGAGGCCCGGCCGCACGTGCGACCACTGGAGAAGTTGGTTGAGCGAGCGCACGCCCTCGGTGTCCCACATGCCCGTGAGATTTTCGTAGGGGAGCGGTGCGTTGATGAGCGGGTTGTCCCACGAGAGGTGGCGATTCACCCAATTGCCGACCACGGTCGCGAATTTCCCCGCTTGCACGCTGAGGCGCCCGTCGCGCCAGGGCGTGAAGCGTAGTGCGTATTCGTCGAGCCGCCGGTGCGAGCCGGGATCGCCAGGATCGAAGCCCCGGTCGGCCCGCGCCTGCGCAAAAAAATACGTCGCCGCGCCCACCTGCCCGTCGAGAAACACCGTGAGCCGCGGATTGTAGAGATCGCGCTGCGTGCTCTCGATCAGCGCCGGCACCGGCACGGGCAACCGGTAGCCTTCCACATCGAGCGTGCCGCTCACCCGCGCCCGAAAATACCCGTCGTGCGCGCTCGTCGTGAGCGCGGCGTCAAGCCTGTCGAAGAATTCTTCGGACGCGCCCGCCACCGACGATGCGGTCAACGCGAGGAACAGTGCGAACTGCAGGGCGAGGCGACTCATGCGGGGGCGAGGCGAAAATGGGCCTCAAATTCCGTCCACGTTTCGTCGGAGCGCGCCAGCCGCAGATCGCCGCCGTGAAGCCGGGCGAGTTCGCGCGCGAGATTCAGCCCGAGGCCGTAGCCGGGCACGTTTTCGCCCATGCCACCGCGGTGAAAACGCTCGAAAATGTGCGCCTGCGCCGCCACCGGAATGCCGCGCCCGGTATTGCCCACCGTGAGCACGACGCGCTCACCCACCACCTGCGCGGCCACGCGGACACGCCCTCCGGCGACGTTATACTTGCGGGCGTTTTCGAGCAGATTCTGGAGGATGAGCGAGGTGAAGCGCTTCTCGCCCGCGATTACGAGGGCGGAGGGAAAATCGTTTTCGATCCGCAGATCCAGCGCGTCCGGCACGGCGCCGAGATCGTCGAGCGAGGCCTCGATGAGCTGCCCGAGATTGACCGGCGCCAAGTTGAGTTTCAAACGCCCCGCGTCCATGCGCGAGAGCAGCAGCAAATCTTCGATGATGCTCGAGAGGCGGTAAGTCTGATGCACGAGCGCCGAGAGTTGCTGGCACTCCTCGGCCGTGAGGTTTTCCCTCGCGAGCAATTCTTCGAGCCCCGCCCGCAACACCGTGACCGGCGTTTTCAACTGATGCGACGCATCGGCCGAGAATCGCGCCGAGCGTTGCAGCTCCTCCGCGGTCTGCTCGAGCGCGGCTTCGGCGCGCACGCGTTGCGCGCGGTTTTCCTCCGAATCGATCGCGAGTTTCTCCACCGGCGCGGAGAGGCGCGCCGAGGCGAAGTGGCTCGCCGTGAGACCCGCGAGCAACACGAGCGCGCCGGCCCCGAGCACTTGCCAGCGCAGCGCCCGCTGGCGTGCGAAGAGATCCGCCAGCGGGTAGGCGCACACTTCGTAAGCCGCCGGGTAGAGCGAGTCGGCGTTCAGCCGTTTTGAAAGCACTAGGTGCGCCGCGCCGTCGATCACCACCCGCACCGGTGCCGAAACCGCGCGCTGCACGTCTGCCGCGGATACGGTCGCCGGCGAAGCGCTCAACGGCGTCGAACGCTCCCAGCCCGCGAGCCACAACGCGCGTTTCATCCCCGCCGCCGCCGGGGCTGCCGGCACCGCGACGAGCGGCCGAAATCCCAACACCAGCGCCGCGATGACTTCGCCCGTCTCGGTTGACGCGATGGGCGTCGTGATCACTTCGATCGGCGCATCCTCGCCGGCGCGGCGCAGGTAACCGAGCTGCGGTTGGTCCGGCGCTCGTGGCAGCGCGAGCCCCGCCTCCTCCGCCGCCGACAGGACCCCGACATCGGCCGCGCTCTTCGGCGGCGCGACCAACGCTCCCTTGCGATCGAGAAATCGGTAGAACAGCGCGCGCAACGCCGGCGCCGCGACCGCCTCGCCCGGCCGCGCCACGATGTCACGCAACTCGTCCTTCGCGCTCGGGTAGAGCAGATCGAGCGCGTTGTCCTCGAGCGCGGACTGGATGCGCGCCTTGCGCACCAGCGCGCGGCAGCGCTCGGTCAACGTCGCGTGGCGGATCGCCTGCGCCTGGTTGAGGGCCGCCAGCTCCGCTTGAAACTCACGCTGCAAGCCGCGCTCCACCGCCGCCGTGAGATTGCGCTCCGACAACACCAGCCCCGCCGCCGTCACACCCACCACGACGAGTGTCATCGTCACGAGCAGTTTCGTGCGAAATCCGCCCGCGCGCGCCCGCGGCGGTTCGCTGATCGCGACAGCGGTGACGTGTGGCACGGTCACGGGAAATCCACGCGCACCGTCGCGCCGTCCTTGAGCTCCACCGCGTGCTCGCGCGTGGTCTTGCTGTCCACCCACGCCTTCAGCGTGTAGCGCCCGGGCGGCAGCCCCGTCAGCCGGAAATTCCCCGCCACATCCGTCATCACGAAGTGCGGCGTATCCAATACGAGGATCACGCTGCGCATGTGCTCATGGATGTCGCAGCGCAACGTCACGAGCCCGGCCACATCGAAAATCTGCGAGGGGATCGGCCGCTCTTCCGGGCGGTAGCGCCCGAGGTCGAACCGCTTCGCGGGCGAATAGGAAAAGATGTTGTGAAACTGGTCGTCGAGATTTGGAAACTCGACCTTCGTTCCCCGCTGCACCGGCAGCAGCGCCGGGATAAACGCGAGGCCCTTCTGGACCACCTGAGCCACCGGGGGCGTGGCCGGCGGCGGAAACTCTCCCGCGAGAAACACCACCGCGAGCGGCGGATTGGTCGCGATCACGCCGCCCTTCGAGACGATCTCGTAACGTTGATTCACGACGGGCGCCGTCGTCGCCTTCGGCAGCGTCACGCGGCCTTCGAGCGTCGCCTGCGCGCCCACCCGCGCGACTGCCGTCGCCATCACCACGAAAACCAAAAGCACGCGGAGTTTCATCTGAATAGGTTGTCGGCTCACTCGGGCGCCCGGATCGTGTAGCCCACCGCGCGCAGCGTGTGGATGAGCGGCGCGCCGAACCCCGTATCCACTTTCTTGCGCAGGCGCGTGATAAAAATCTCCACGGTGCGCGTATCGTATTCGTGATCGCGCTGCCACACCCGCTCGCACAACTCCGTGCGCGAAAACGCCCGCCCCGGCTCCTGCATCAACACCTGCAGGACATCGAACTCCCGCGGCGAGAGCGCGATCGACTTCCCCGCGCGCGTCACCCGCCGGTGGCGCACGTCCAGATGCAGGTCCGCCACACTCAACATATCGTCGACCGACGGCGCCGCCGTCCGACGCCCCAGCGCTTCGACGCGCGCAATCAGTTCCTCCATCGCAAACGGTTTCGCGAGATAGTCGTCCGCCCCCGCCTGCAATCCCTTCACCCGGTGCTCCACTTCGCTCTTCGAGGTGAGGATGAGCACGCGCGCCGGGTTACCGCTCTTGCGCAACTGCGCCAACACCCCGAGCCCGTCGAGCGACGGCAGGTTCAAATCGAGCACCACGAGATCGTGCGGTTGCTCCAGCGCCACCCGCAGGCCGGCCGCGCCGTCATGCTGCGCCGTCGCGCTGTGTCCACGGCGCACAAGGGCGCGCGTGATATGGCCGGCCAATTGGGGTTCGTCTTCGATTACGAGGATGCGCACGGGGTGAACAGGAGCTTCGGCTCGGCGCGCAGTCTCGCGGGGTGGTCGCGCGGGTCAAGTCCGCCCCGGCGGGCCGCCCTCACCGCTCTTCGCGCAACCACGCCACGAGCTCCGCCAACGCCGCCTCCGCCACGATCGCCTGCACCTCCGTGCGCGTCGCGCCGGGACACTCCACGCGCCCGCGTCGCAGCCAAAACTCGTTCTTCTTCCCGCTTACGCGCCGGGCCACCGCCCACCACGCCATCGGCACCGCGACCCCATCCGCCGGCGCCGCCTCCGCATAACCCGTCGTCGCCACGCCCACGTCCGCGCCCAACAGCCCGCACGCGCCGAGCGCCATCTCCTCCGCTACGCGCGCCGACACGCAGTTCACCTTCTTCGCGTGCCGCCGGTCCACGCCGAGCAGCTTCACTTTTTGTGTCAACGTATACGCCGTCACCCCGCCGAGAAAATACCCCGACGCCCCCGACACACTCGCGACACGCGCCTGCACGTGCCCCGCCGTCAAACTCTCCGCCACCGCCAGCGTGAGCTTCGGCTCCGCCAGCATCAACGCCTTCAACTCCACCGCGGTCGCGGGCGCACTCGCCTTTTTTGCCGCGCTCACTTCTTCCCTTTCTTCGACCGCGGCAGCACCGGCAACGCATTCTCCGGCACCACTAGCGGCCCGGCCAAGAACACCGCCGTCGAGCTCGGATCGACCGTCACCTTCACCGCGTGGATGTCGCCCGCGCCGAACGTTTCGAGCCGCGTCACGTTGTCCAATTTATCGCCGTTCGGAAATTTCACCTTCGGCTCCAGCCGGTAGCGGTGTTCGTCCGCGTGCACCAGCAGCACGGGCTTATCGAATTTCTTCGCCTCCTTTTCTACCGTCGCGAGAAACAGCGTGAAACCGGACTCGCGCCCCGCCTTCTCCACCGCCTCGCCGTTGAACGGCTCCGCCTGAAAAAACAGCGCCACGCCCGGCGCGTTCGTCGCCCGCGCCTCGGCAAACGTCGCCTTCACCCACGCCGCGTTCGCCGCGTCGCGCTCGCGAAACTCCGCCACCGCGCCCGGCACTTCGCTCTGGTTGTTGTTGTTGCTGCCCACGACATGCACCGTCGCAAACACCACGCCGCCGCGCGTCCACCGCGCGTTCTCCACAAACTTCTCGAAGCCCCGCTCCCGCCGCTGCGTCACGAGCGGAATCGGCGCGCGCCCCATGCTGCGCTCCGTCGCGAAATATACCCGGCGCACCTTCGCCAGCCACACGAGCGGGTCGTTCGCCGAGCCGTCGGGGTTGTTGTTGTTCTTCCGATGCACGTCTGTCCACTCGTTGTCGCCGGGCGTGTAGATCACCGCGCCGTCGAGCGAGTCGAACCACGCGTGCACCTTCTTCATGAACGCATCCGTCGGCGGCTCGCTGCCTTTTTTCGTGTCGCCGCAGTGCACCGTAAACGCCGGCCGGTGCCGGTTGATCTCCGTGAGCAGCCGCTCGTAAGCCGCGAAATTCTCCGCGCCGTAGGGCATGCAGCCCAGCGCCACAAACGAGAATTGCTCCGGTGCCGCCACCGTCTCCGCGCCGCGCCCCACCGCCAACGCCATCAGCCCGCACGCTACTCTGAGAAAAAATCGTCGCTTCATGCCCGCGAAGCTACGCATCGCGCGCCGAAACAAAAGCGCGTTTCCGTCACAATCCCGCGTCCCTGCCTCCGCAGGTAGGGCGCGTTTTCCTCAACGCGCCGCTCCGAAATGTGGGAAGGGCTTTATGCCCCGACATGAATGTGGCGCTAAGCCCTACGCCCGCCATCCACCGCGCCGCCTCACTTCAACTCCAACCCCACCGGGCAATGATCGCTCCCCATCACGTGCGGCTCGATCCACGCGCGCTTGAACTGCGGTTTCAGCACCGCGCTCGCCATCACATAGTCGATGCGCCAGCCGATGTTCCGCTCGCGCGCGCCCGCCCGATACGTCCACCAACTGTAGTGGCCCGGCCCTTTTTCGAACTCGCGAAACGTATCCACAAATCCCGCGCCGATAAACTCCCGGAACCCGTCGCGCTCCTGATCCGAGAATCCCGGGTTGCCCACATTCTCCTTCGGTCGCGCGAGGTCGATCTCCTCGTGCGCCACGTTGAGATCGCCGCAGAACACCACCGGCTTTTTCTTCTCCAGCTTCTTCGCATACGCCAGCAGCGCCCGGTCCCACTCCTGCCGAAACCCGATCCGCGCCAGCTCCGGCTGCGCATTCGGCACGTAGACGCCGATCACGTAGCAATCGTCAAACTCCGCCGTCAGCGCCCGCCCCTCGGCGTCGTGCGCCGGCGAACCGATGCCGAGCGTCACCGCGAGCGGCTTCCGCCGCATGAAGAGCGCCGTGCCGCTGTAGCCTTTTTTCTCCGCCGAATTCCACGCGACTTCGTAGCCCTTTGGCCATTCGACGTGCTGCACGTCGCCCACCGTCGCCTTCACTTCTTGGAGACAAATCACGTCGGCCTTCGCCGCCGTCATCCAGTCGAGCAACCCTTTGCCGAGCGCCGCCCGCACGCCGTTTACGTTCCAAGAGAGAATTTTCATCGCCGCGAATCCACGCACGCCCGCGACCCGGCGCAAACCGTTTCGCACCGCGCTTCCCATCGGCCGTTCGTCCCGCCCCGCGACCGTTCGGCCGCACGCGCCTTGCGCCCACCGCGTTCCCGGCCACGTTCCGCCGCCATGAAAACCGCTGCCGCCCTCCTCGTCGTCCTCACGCTTGCCGCCGCCTCCGCGTCTGCGCAATCGCCCGCTGACATCAAGGGCTTCGCTCCCGTTTCCGTTTCCTCCGCCAACTACCGCGAGACGCCCCGCGACGAACTGCTGAAGCGGGCCCGCGCCAAAAACACTCTCAACCCCGCCCCGCGCGAACTCGCCCCGCTCCCCGCTCCGAAACATTTTGTCTTCATCGCCGGCGAAATTTTCCCCTCCGATCTTTCCTACGACGCGCTGTGCCGCGCCCTCACTCCCGAGCTCGCGAAGAAAGGCTATATCAACGCCGCCGACGACCAGGGCCGCGTCGCCGAACCGCAGAAAGTCACCCTCATGCTGCGCGTGAACTACGGCGTCTCCCTCTGGCGCAATCCCGTCGTCCGCACCGAACACCTCTCGTGGGACGAAGGCCTCGTCGGCAAAGTCCACGATTCCCGCAGCCTCACCCACCTCGGTGGCGACGTGGTTTGGAACAACCGCGCCGGCGGCAACGACGACGCCCTCGAGGCCGGCGCGAAAAACGACGCCAACACCAGCTCCTTCTGGGGCTCCGGTGGCGGCGCCGCCACCGGCACCTCCGCCATCAACACCAACGACGCCGGCGGCGGCACCTACGACAGCACTCGCAATTTCAACCTCATCGTCGTCGACGCCTTCGACTACACGGAACTCAAATCCAAGGGCAAATCCGCCAAAACCCTCTGGACCACCTTCATCGCCGCCCCCGTCGAACGCGGCCAAAAATTCTCCCAGGCCGTCGCCGCCATGCTCCGCAGCGCCGCACCCTACTGGGGCGAGACCACCGCCGGCCTCCAAGTCTTCAACGACGCCCGCGCCGAAGTCCGCATCGGCGAAGCCGTCGAGGTGAAGGACACTCCGCCCGCGAAGAAATAGCCCGCGCCGCCGCCCCGTAGCAGCGAGCGCCCGCCAGCCGACCGCCCGCGGAGCCACGACGCGCAACCCTCCGTCGCGCGCCTATGACGCGCACCTGACACAGCGCCCCATTGCACGCACCCCGCGCCTTGCGTCTCCTGCGCTCCGCTCTCCACTCTTCGCTCTCAGCCCATGCCCTCCGCCTTCGCGCCACTCCCTCTCGGCACGCCGATTCCCGCCAGCCCGCACGCCGTCTCGTGCAGCCTGCCCACCATGCGCGCCGTGCGCGGCTACGAAGAGAAACACCCCGACATCACGCGCCACCTCACCTCGGGCTACCCGCGTTTCGTCGTCCACCCGTTTACCAAACAACTCGTCGCACACTTTGTCGCTACGACCCCTGCTCTCGCCGGCCGCACGCTCTGGCTCGCCACCTCCGCCGCGATGGCCGACGCCCTGCTCGCCCACCTTGCCGCCCGTGGCACGGGCGTCCCGCCCGTGAGCTCATCGCCCACCGCGCCCCTCCGCTTCACCTCCGCCGGCCTCCACGGTGTCTCGCACCCCGCCGCCGACACCGCTCTCGCCGCCCTCGCCAAAACCTTCCTCCAAAACCTCGGCGGCTTCCTCTCCTCCCGCGAAGCCGAAGACCACCTCGTCCGCCTCGGCCTCCTCGCCGCGCCCTACGCCGAACCCACCTTCGCCGGTGACGCCGCCGCCGAAATCCGCCGCCACCTCCGCGCCGTGCTCCCCGGCACCACCGACGCCGACCTCCTTCTCGCCCCCTGCGGCATGAACGCCATCTGGGCCGCCTTTCGCGCCGCCGCCGATCTCCAGGCCGCCCGCGGCCGCACCGTCTGGCTCCAACTCGGCTGGCTCTACCTCGACACCATCGCGATCCTCAAAAAATTCACCGCCGCGCCCCTCGACTACGTATACCTCCGCGACGTCTTCGACCTCGCCGCCATCGAGCGCATCTTTCTCAACCACGGCACCCGCATCGCCGGCGTCGTCGCCGAAGTCCCCACCAATCCCCTCATCCAGACGCCCGACCTCCCCGCCCTCGCCGCGCTCTGCCGCCGCCACGGCGCCCTCCTCCTCGTCGATCCCTCCATCTCCTCCGTCTTTAACGTCGACGTCCTCCCCCACGCCGACGTCGTCGTGTCCAGCCTCACCAAATACACCGCCAGCGACGGCGACCTCACCGCCGGCCTCGCCGCCATCAACCCCGCCGCGCCCCACGCCGCCGAACTCCGCCGCCGCCTCGCCGCCGCCCTCGAGCCGGTCTACCCCCGCGACCTCGCGCGCCTCGCCGCCCAAATCGGCGACACCGCCGCCGTCCTCACGCGCCTCCACACCAGCACCGCCCGCGTCGTCGCCTTCCTCCAAGGACACCCCGCCATCGGCGAAGTCTTCTGGGCACACTCCCCCGCCTCCCGCGCGAACTACGACCGCCTCGCCCGCACCCCCGACGCCACCGGCGGCATGATCACGTTTACCCTCAAGAAACTCGGCGCCCTCGAAGCCTTCTACGACCGCCTGAACCTCCCGAAAGGCCCCAGCTTCGGCATGAAAACAACGCTGATCTGCCCCTTCATGTATCTCGCGCACTACGACCTCGTGACGACCCCCGCCGGCCTCGCCGAACTCTCCGCCAGCAAACTCGACCCCGACCTCCTCCGCCTCTGCATCGGCACCGAACCGGCCGAAGACATCATCGCATCACTGAGCGAGGCGCTGGGGTAAATCAATCTAGCGGCGCTGAATCCGGTGCATTCCTAGCTCCATGCGGACTCTCTTGCGGCTGCTCTCGGTTTTATTAGCGTCATGCATCGTTGGCTGCGAGAAACGTCCGATCATCGGTGAAATCATTGCCGTTGTCCGCCCCGCAGGCATAGAAACCCCTGTTTTCACCGAGCCAGACGGGGCTTCGACACTTGCCATCATCCGTTCCGAAAAATTTTGGCAGGAACGTGTAGTTCCGCGCCTGAAGAACCAGTCCCTTGCTATCCGCTCTTTCTTGGATTCGCGAGAGGTGCACTTCGTAGCCATTTATACCGGGAAATACACCGTCGATAAGGCATCTCGGTATCTCGGAATCTTCGAGTTAAGATTTCGCAATCTCACTCGTGCGGATGCAGCGATCGTGTTTCACGCAATTGTGGCAGCCTACGAAGACGAAACCGAAGCAGAGCTTCGGCTCATACTTCCTGACGTGATACGATCTCTCGGAGAGGCGATCCGAGTGAGAAAGAAATGGCTTGAGGCCCTTCCCCAAAATTCACCCGAGGCCGAAAAGCTCCGGAAACACATTACCGCGCTCGAGAAAAAAATAACTGAGATCCCCGACGAAAAACCGTCTCTCCGAATCATATCGTCCCGCATTCTCGAGTAAGCATTTCGCTATCCGTGTCCCCCCTCCTCCATATCACGCACAACGAATACGACCGCGCCAACTGGAAAAAACACCTGTGAAAACCACCGCTACCCATCTCACGTTTTCCCGCCTGCCCACCACCTTCGAAGGACTGGTCAAATTTCACCCGCCCCGGCCCATCCACGACGCCACCGCCTACGACAATACGGCTGAAATCGTCGACGTCCTCGCCGTCGCCGGCCCCCGCCTCAACGCCGACCAAGCCGACTACCTCGAACTGCTCGCCACCCTGATCGAACGCTACGACGCCGACCACGTCGAAAAACTCCCCGCCAGCTCCGGTCTCGATCTCCTCAAGTATCTCGTGGAAGAGCACAATCTCGGAGGCGATGGCCTCGCCAAAATTCTGGAAGTAGACCGCTCCGTCGCCTACCGCATCCTCAAAGGCGAACGCAGCCTCACGACCACCCACCTCAAAACCCTCGGCACCCATTTCGGCGTCTCCGCCCACCTGTTTCTCAATTGAAGCGACGGCATCTACCGCCGCGCATTCCTGAGCCCATTCGGCGTTCGCGCTGATTATCCGAGTTCAGTCCCCGCGTTGCCGCAACCCGCTCCGGTTTCCGCTTCCCTCCGCCTCCGTGTCCTCTGTGTCGGAGCTCCGTGCACTCCGTGGCAAAAACTCCTTCCTCTCCGCAGCACCCTCGCCCTTTTCCACCCCGCTGTTCCGCTCACCTCCCCCAATTCATTCGCCACCGCCCCACCGTCTTCCTCTCCTCACCCTCCGCCCACCGCTCACCGCCCAACTCCAACCTCTCCGCGCCTCCCAGTCTCTCCGTCTCCCCCTCTCCCCCTCTCCCCCTCTCTCCGTCTCTCCCTCTTCCGCCCCGCCCCGCCACACGCCCTTGCCCACCGCTCCCTCCCGCACCGCGCTCCTCCTCGCCTTCGCCGCGATCTATCTCATCTGGGGTAGCACGTATCTCGGCATCCGCGTCGCCGTGGAGTCGATGCCGCCGTTCCTGATGGCCGCCGCGCGTTTCCTCATCGCGGGCACGATCCTCTTTACCTTTCTCAAACTCCGCGGCGCCGCGTGGCCGACCGCGCGCCAGTGGCGCATCAACGCCGTCATCGGCACCTTCCTTCTCCTCGGCGGCAACGGCGCCGTCGTCTGGGCCGAGCAATTCGTCCCGTCCGGCCTCACTGCGCTCCTCATCGGCATCGGCCCGCTCTTCATCGTGCTCACCGAGTGGGCGTGGCCCGGCGGCACTCGCCCCGGTGGCACGACGATGTTTGCCCTGCTCCTCGGATTTGCCGGCGTCACGTGGCTCGCCGCTCCTTGGGAAAACTCCTCGCACGGCGGCCTCCACCTCGGCGGCGTCGCCGCGATTCTCTTCGCCTGCCTGTCCTGGGGCATCGGCTCGATCTACTCGCGCCACGCGAAACACGGCGCCGACTCCTGGATCGCCTCCGCTCTCCAAATGCTCGGCGGCGGCGGCGCGCTGCTGCTTGCGGCGCTTCTGCACGGCGATTTCGGCGCGCTCGATCTCCCCGCCATCCCGCTCCGCGCGTGGGGCGCCTTCGCGTATCTCATCGTCCTGGGCTCGCTCGTCGGCTTCTCGACCTTCGTATGGTTGATGAAACACAGCACACCCGCCCGCGTATCCACGTATGCTTACGTGAACCCCGTCGTCGCCGTCTTCCTCGGCTGGCTCCTCCTCGATGAACCCATCGGCCCGCGCACGCTCGTCGCCACCGCGATCATCGTCACCGCCGTCGTCATCATCACCGTGCAGAAAAACAAATCCACCGTCGCCAAGTAGCGATCGCCGTCTCCTTCACGCCGGGGCAAAACATCGCCCCACCCATTCGCACCCGCGCACACGGCCGCACCCGCTCACGCGCCCGCCGCACCCGCTCACACCCGCGCGCGCCGCCGCACCCACACTCCGAGCATGAGCGCCAACCCACCGGCCCACGCCGCATACGTCGACGGCTCCGGGATCGCCTGAATCGAACCCGAGAAAGAAAATATTCCCGTCGCGCCCAACGTCCCGGCCGCGTCCACGCGCGTCGCCGTCTGAAAACTGTCGAAGCGCAACTGCACCAAGCCCCCGCCCGCCGTGAAATCGCCCGCCAACGCCTGCGCCAGCCCCGCCGATGTCCCGCTGAGCCCCGACACCACGTTGAAGCTCACCGGCGCCGAATACGCCTGGATCGTGTCGTCGTTGCCCGACGTCGTCGCCCCGTAGTTGATGATCATGTTCATCGGCGTGTAGCCAAACGTCATGATCTTCGTCCCCGCGTAGTAGAGCGCCGCCTGCACCGCGTTGGCGTTGGCCGTATAGATCCGCTCCTCGATCGGCGACCCGGCGTTTTGATAGTAGTTCACCCCGAGGACATCTGAGCCGAGATTCCAGGTGCCGCTCGCCGTCCCCGTCGGACCAAAGCGGAGCGTGAGATTCGAGAAATTCAGCGCATTGCCGGCAATGTAGGCCGCCGTGCTCCCCATCCCGGTCGTCGTCCCCGCCGAAGCTCGGGCGGTGTCAGTATATCCCAAGCTCGTGCCCGCGCTCTCCGCCCCAAGCAAATACGTATAGGCAAACGTGCCGCCGGGCGAATTTTGCGCCGTGATGGCATGGCCGAAAGCCGACGCCGCGACGCCCCCGGCCGTCCCGGCGTTGTCGCCGCTTAAACCGAGCCGCACCGACGAAGCCGCCGGCAGTGAAAGCGACAACTGCGCCGCCGCCGGAGTGAGGATCGCGCCCACCACCGCGAGAGCAGCGAGCGAGGAAGAAATCATACGCATGGTCTGGGGTCTCCTTGTTTGGGTTTGCGACCAACCCACGCCCGGCCTGGACGGCCGCACGCAGCCTGATCAACAGGCAAACATCGGCACGATCGCCGGCCGCTTAAATCCAAAGTGGGCGCACCCCCGCCCTCGTTTCCCGCGACTCCGGAACATGGCACGCGTCTCCCGACCCGTGAGGCTGGCCCTTTTTTCAGGCACCGTTCGGATGCGCGCCCGTCCACCCTTCACCGCGCACGCCGACCACCCCGCCGCCACCACGCCAGCCCGAGCACGACCGCCCCCAAAATCGCCGCATACGTCGACGGCTCCGGGATCGCCGACGCCGTGAGTTGGAGCGTGTTTCCGCTCAGGGCCAGTCCGTAGCTGAAACCGGGAATCGTGCTGCCCAACGAAAAATCCGTCGCGTCGAAGCTGGCCGTCCCGCTCGCAGTCGCGTAATTGATCAAGGTATAGGCGCCGGCGAAAAACCCTCCGGAGTTCGAAAGATTGAGCGTCACTTTTCCCGTCGTCGGCCCGGTGAGCAAACCGCCGGAGACCACGATCCGATCGCTGGTCGTGCCGAGCTGGAAATCCAGAACCGACCCCGCCTGCAACGTGAGCCCGGCGCTGAAGGTGAGCGTGCCCGGCGAATTCCCCGGCGCGATCGTTCCGCCGCTCGCTAACGTCGTGAGCGACCCGAACGTTCCGATGCCGCCGAGCGTGCCCGCCGCGACCAACCCGCCACCCGCACTGAAACTGCCCGTCACGTCCAGCGTGCCGGTATTTGTAAACGTCCCGCTCGTCGAGAAGGCGCTTCCGCTGCCGACGATCATGGTGCCGCTGTTGGTGAAGGCCGCGCTCGTCGTAAAGGCCCGCCCGCCGAGCAGGCTCAGCGAGCCGGAATTGTTCGTCAGGCTATTGAGTCCATTGAAGAGTGAGTTGGCGCCCGTCAGCACCACAGTCGCCGCGTTCCGCGTGATCGCCGCGTCGCCGTTAAGGATCAGTTGCGCTCCGTTCGTCACGCGCCACGTGCCTTCGGACAATTGCCCGGAAGGCATAGTCACCGAGGCCCGCAGGAACCCGGAGTTCACTTCCACCGAGCCGCGGTTCACGAAGGTGCCCTCGCCATAGATCAAGTCATACTCGGTCGTTCCGCCAATTTTCCGGATCGTCGCCCCGACAGCGTTTACCAATTCCGCCCATTTGCGAGCAGCGGCGTGAACGTCACGGTAACTCACCGATTTGAAAACCACGGTCGAAGCGGAGGTGTAAAACGAAGCGACCGACGCTCCCGAGGAAGCGCCGGCCGGACAGCAGAGATGAGCAGGAATGTGAGGTTTAGTTGGGCGGCTCGATCTGATCCTTCATGCGATAGGATTTACCATCGATGACGACGGTCTCGGCCTGGTGCAGGAGGCGGTCGAGGATCGCGGAGGTGATGCCGGCGTCGTTGTTGAAGATCGACGGCCATTGCTTGAACGCCTTGTTGGTGGTGAGGATGATCGCGCCGCGCTCGTAGCGCTGGCTGATGATCTGGAAGAGCAGATCGGCGCCGATCTTGTCGAGCGGGAGATACCCAATCTCGTCCAGGATCAGGGTCGCTGGCGACAGATACCGATTGAGTTCGGCCTTGAGCCGATGGGCGGCCTGGGCGGCGACCAGATTGTTGATGGCGTCGATGGCGGTGGTGAAGAGCACGGAGTGCCCCTGCTGGCAGGCGGCGTAACCGAGCGCCGAAGCCAAGTGCGTTTTCCCGGTGCCCACGCTGCCGACAAAAATGACATTCGTCTTCTGCGCCACGAACCCCAAACGGAAGAGGTGCTGCACCTGCAGCTGATTGATCTTCTTCGGCCAGTCCCAGTGGAACTGGTCGAGGGTTTTGAGGACGGGGAAGCGTGCGGCGCGGACCCGGCGTTCCACGGCGCGCTGCTGGCGCACGGTGCACTCGCCGTCGAGCAGGCGCTGGAGGAACTCCAGGTGCGACCACGCCGCCGCCGCGGCTTCCTGGGCGAGCGCGGCGTGATGTTCGGCGACGTGGCCGAGTTTGAGATAGTCGAGTTGGGTGGTGAGCGGGTTCATGAGCGCTCGTAGGGCGAGAGGTCGGGGGGCGGCAGTTCCAGTTCGAGCAGATCGCTCGCGCGGGTCAGATGCAGGGCGCCGGCCTCCGGCAACAGGCGGCCACGCTGCTCGAGGAGGTTGGCGATGTATTCGCAGGAGTAGGCGCCGAGGACGTGCGCATCGGTGAGGGCGCGGTGCACCGCGTCGAGTCCGTGGATCTCGGAGAGTGCGACGATTTTCTCGACGTGATGCCGCACATTCAGCCGCCGCTCCGCCAGTTGCGCGTGATACGCGGCCGCGACTGGCGCGAGCGCGAGGAACCGCAAAAAAGTCCGCTGGTGTCGCGCCTGCTTGCGCTCGTCGAGCAGGGTCTGCACATGGTCGGGTTGCTCGTAGTCGCCGCGACGCTCGAACGAGCGCACATGGTCGGCGACCAGGGTCTGGCCGTCGAAGAGTCGCAGTCGGTCGCTCGCCAGTTGCAACGTCAGCGGGGTCGAGGCGTAGCGCGGCGGCACCGAGTAACGGTTCGTGTCGACCGTGACGCGGCAGCGATTACTCACCCGCACGGTGCGCACGAGCACCGCTTCATAGGGATTGGCCGGCAGGGGCCGCAGGTGGGCGCGTTCCTCCGCCAGCAACTCCAACGGCGTGCGCTTGGTTTCGCCGTGCTGACGCACGTTGGCCACCGTCTCGAGCCAGAGGCGGGCGGCGGCGTTGAGCGCGGTGAGTCCGCCGGGCGCCCCGAGGTCGCGGCCGGCGAGGAAGTTTTTCTTCACGTAGCCGACGGCGTTTTCCACCCGGCCTTTCGCCTGTGGCTGCCGCGGTCCGCAGGGTTTGATGGTAAAACCGTAGTGCCGGGCAAAATCGAGATAGTGTGGATTGCAGACCGGCGGCTCGCCCACGCGGTGCGAGAGCACCGCGGTCTTACAGTTGTCGGGCATGACTTCCAGCGGCACCGCGCCGAGGGCCTCGAAGGCCCGGCGCTGGCAGCCGAGGAACCACTCCTGGCTTTGGCCGAGGGTAAACTCCACGTAGAGCCAACGGCTGTGGCAGAGGACCAGGACGAAGAAGCTCAGCGCCCGGCGCGTGCCGCCGACCGGGATCGCGCCGGCCGAGCCCCAGTCGATTTGGGCGCACTGCCCCGGCGCGTAAGTGAGCGTAAGATACGCGGGCTGGCGCGGCGGCCGCACCGTGCGCACGTAATCTCGCACGATGGAGCAGCCGCCCGTGTAACCGGCTTCGCGCAGACGCTGCCAGAGCTGCGTCGCGGTGAAGGGATGCTGCGCGAGCCAGCGGGTGATCGCGGGCTTGTGCGCATCCAGGATGCTCGCCCGCCGCGCCGCCTGCCGTTGTTCATAGCGTGGTCGGCCCACCCATTTTTTCACGGTCTGGGGATGCAACGCCAACGCCCGCGCGATCTGCGCCATCGTCAGGTGCTGTTCATCCCACGCCTGCCGGAGCTGGCAAAACGTTTGATAGGCAATCATCGCGCTCCCTCCCGACCCGCGAGAGCCTCCAGGGCGAGCACTTGATACAACGGCTTTTCATACGCGATGACGCCGGCGGCCGCGAGCTGCCCGCGCGCGGCGGCCACTTCCAGATCCGTCAGCGACAACAGCCGGCCGAGCGTGCCGTCGCCGTAATAACTCAGGCCGTGTTCATCACCCACGGTGACGAGCACCAGATACAACGCCCACGCTTTCGCGTCGGCCCGGCGCAGGTAATCCGCGCGCACCAACCGGTGATCGATCCAACTAAAATGCGGCGGCACCCGCCGCAGCCGCTCGGCTTGCAAGATTCGTTTCGCGATTAACATCGAGGTAGTGCCACGCCGGGCGACGCGCCCAGCACGGCATGCCCCATCGCTATCAATCGCCCCGTCATTGTCGCGATGTCCTCTTGTAAGGTCACCCCGGCGAGATGGGCGATAAGTCCAATCACCAGCGGGGGTTGCCGCAGCCAGTCGTCTTGTAAGACAACTCCGTCGTCCGGCATCGTTACCTGCGCGCTTGGAGCGGGTTGCGCCCGCCAGTCCTCTTGTAAGACCACGCGAGCGCTCTTGCGGCGCTTTTTCCAATAGCCGGGATGCGCCGCCTGCCAGGCCCGCGCCCGCGCCGCGTTGTCGGCGCCCTGGAAGTAATCCACGTTCGCCGGCTGGCTCACCCAGCGCCGCTGGCTCGCGGCCTTGCTCGCTCGCCGACACGGTTCCTTTACACAGTAACGCTGGCGCTTCCGATTGCGGGCATCGGGCACGAAAAACCCTTCGCAATGCGGGCACTTACGCTCACCGGCAGAATGCATGGTGCCGGTCAGCCTCGTCGCCCGGCCACGCCACGACAAACGCACCGCCCCACGCTTCCCTCAGTCCACGAGGGAAGAAAATCCACCCGGACCGAAGAAGATGTTTCTTATGGAATCAGGAAGAAAATCCTCGGGAAGAACCGTGAGTTTCAAACCGCTGGAAGAAGATGGGTTTCAGATCGGTGCTGGCACCCATTGGCCGGGCCCGCCTGCATTGAGGAACTGGTAGCTGTTATTCAGCTCTACGACGCCGCCGGCCTGATTGTCGAAGGTCAGCGCCGTCCCGTTGGTCAAATTCACCGCTCCCGTCACGTTAAACGTGCCCGCGTTCGTCACCGGCCGCGCCCCCCACACCCCGCCACCGTTGTTAGTCAGCACGCCGCCGCTCAGGATCGAGAGCCCACCGGTCCCATTGAGCGCGCCGCTCGTGAAACGCATCACATCCCCGCTGCGCACCGTGATCGCGCCGGGGCCCGTCACCGTGCCGCTTTCGATCCACAGGTTCTTCGCCGAGAGCGCCAGCCCCGCTCCGATCGTCGTCGTGTTTTGCTGGAAGCGAAACGTGCCCGCTCCGTCCAACACCGTCCCCGGCAGCAACGTGCCGCTCGAGATAAACAGCTCCGTGCCGGCCACCGCCCGCAGCGTCCCGTCGTTGGTCAGGTTATTCAGCCGCAGCCAACCCGAGTTGCTCCGCTGCTCGATCAACCCGTGGTTCACGATACTCCCGTTGCTATAGATCAGTTCATACTCCGTCGTGTTGCCCGACTTGGTGATCGTCGCCCCGGCGGCATTGGTCAGTGATGCACTTTGACCGGGACCGCCTGCGTTTAAGAACTGGGAATTACCCGTGAGATTCACCACGCCTCCCGCCAGATTGTCGAAGGTCAACGCCGTCCCGTTGGTCAAGTTCACTGCTCCGGTCGCGTTAAACGTGCCCGCGTTTGTGACCGGCCGCGCTGCCCAGGTGCCGCCTCCGGTGTTGTTCACCACGCCGCCGCTCAAAATCGCCAGACCGCCCGTCCCCGCGAGCGTGCCATCGGTAAAGCGCAGCACGTCACCACTGCGCACCGTGATCGTGCCGGGGCCCGTCACCGTGCCGCTTTCGATCCAAAGGTCCTTCGCCGAGAGCGCCAACCCTGCTCCGATCGTCGTCGTGTTTTCCCGGAAGCGGAACGTGCCCGCTCCGTCCAACACCGTCCCCGGCAGCAACGTGCCGCTCGAGATAAACATCTCCGTCCCGGCCACCGCCCGTAGCGTCCCGTCGTTGGTGAGGTTTTTTAGGGCCATCAACCCGGTGCCCGCCTGCACCTCGACCAACCCATGGTTCACGACGGTCCCGTTGCCATAAATGAGATCAAAGAAACCCGGCGAACCGCTGACTTTGCTGACGGTCCCCCCCGCCGCGTTCGTCAGAGCCAAACTGCTGCCGCCGGCACTCGCGTTGAAGTTGCTCGTTATATTCACCACGCCGCCCGCCAGATTGTCGAAGGTCAACGCCGTGCCGTTGGCCACGTTCACCGCTCCGGTCACATTAAACGTGCCCGCGTTTGTCACCGGCCGCGCACCCCAAGCCGCTCCGCCGTTGTTCACCACGCCGCCGCTCAAAATCGACAGGCCGCCCGTCCCATTGAGCGTGCCATGGGAGAAACGCAGCACGTCGCCACTCCGCACCGTGATCGCGCCCGCGCCCGTCAAGGTCCCGCCCTCGATCCACAGGTCCTTGGCCGACATCACAAATCCGGCGCCGATCGTCGTCGTATTTTCCCGGAAGCGAAACGTGCCCGCCCCGTCCAATATTGTCCCGGCCAGCAGCGAGCCACCGTCGATCCAGAGTTCCGTGCCCGCCGCGGCCCGCAGCGTCCCGTCGTTGGTGAGGTTCTTCATGGCCATCAACCCGGTGCCCGCCTGCACCTCGACCAATCCATGGTTCACGACGGCCCCGTTGCCATAAATGAGATCAAAGAAACCCGGCGAACCACTGACTTTACGGATCGTTCCTCCCGCCGCGTTCGTCAGAGTCAAACCGCTGCCGCCGGCACTCGCGTTGAAGTTGCTCGTTATATTCACCACGCCGCCCGCCAGATTGTCGAAGGTCAGCGCCGTGCCGTTGGCCACGTTCACCGCTCCGTTCACATTAAACGTGCCCGCATTCGTGATCGGCCGCGCGCCCCACACCCCGCCGCCGTTGTTCACCACGCCGCCGCTCAAAATCGACAGGCCGCCCGTCCCATTGAGCGTGCCATGGGAGAAACGCAGCACGTCGCCGCTGCGCACCGTGATCGCGCCCGCGCCCGTCAAGGTTCCGCCTTCGATCCACAGGTCCTTCGCCGACATCACGAATCCCGCGCCGAGCGTCGTCGTGTTTTCCCTAAAGCGGAACGTGCCCGCCCCGTCCAAAATCGTCCCCGCCAGCAGCGAGCCACCGTCGATCCAGAGTTCCGTGCCCGCCGCGGCCCGCAGCGTCCCGTCGTTGGTGAGGTTCTTCATGGCCATCAACCCGGTGCCCGCCTGCACCTCGACCAACCCATGGTTCACGACGGTCCCGTTGCCATAAATGAGATCAAAGAAACCCGGCGAACCGCTGACTTTACGGATCGTTCCTCCCGTCGCGTTCGTCAGAGCCAAACCGCTGCCGCCGGCACCGGCGTTGAAGTTGCCCGTTATATTCACCACGCCCCCGGCCAGATTGTCGAAGGTCAACGCCGTGCCGTTGGCCACGTTCACCGCTCCGGTCACGTTAAACGTGCCCGCGTTCGTGATCGGCCGCGCACCCCACGTGCCGCCATTGTTGTTCATTACGCCGCCGCTCAAGATCGACAGGCCGCCCGTCCCATTGAGCGTGCCATGGGAGAAACGCAGCACGTCGCCGCTACGCACCGTGATCGCGCCCGCGCCCGTCAAGGTCCCCCCTTCGATCCACAGGTCCTTCGCCGAGAGCGTGAGCCCGGCGCCGATCGTCGTCGTGTTTTCCCGGAAGCGGAACGTGCCCGCCCCGTCCAAAATCGTCCCCGCCAGCAGTGAGCCACCGTCTACCCAGAGTTCCGTGCCCGCCGCGGCCCGCAGCGTCCCGTCGTTGGTGAGGTTCTTTAGGGCCATCAACCCCGTGCCCGCCTGCACCTCGACCAACCCATGGTTCACGACGGCCCCGTTGCCATAAATGAGATCAAAGAAACCCGGCGAACCACTGACTTTACGGATCGTTCCATCCGCCGCGTTCGTCAGAGCCGCACTGCTGCCGCCGGCACCGGCGTTGAAGTTGCCCGTAATATTCACCACGCCGCCTGCCAGATTGTCGAAGGTCAGCGCCGTTCCGTTGGCCACGTTCACCGCTCCGGTCATGTTAAAAGTGCCCGCGTTCGTGATCGGCCGCGCACCCCACGTCGCTCCGCCATTGTTGTTCACCACGCCGCCACTCAAAACCGAAAGCGCTCCTGGCCCGTTGAACGTCCCGCCCGTGAGGTGAACCGTGCTCGCATTACCGACGATCAAGTTTGCGGCACCACCGATTCCGTTGGTGAAAAAAACACTCGCTCCATTGCGCAGTTCCAACGTGCCCGCCGCGATACTTCCCAAGTCCATACTGGAGGCCGCCGGCATCAGACCGAACGAGCGCCCCACCCCCACATTGATCAGACTCGCGGTCGCGCCGTCGAGGATGACCGTGCCCTCGTTCCAGGGCAGGAGCGTATTGCTCGTCACGAGCGAGCCCGTCACGCGAACAATTCCACCCGTGCGATTGATGATACTATTTTCGACGAACGCATTACCCCCAAAATTGAGCGTGCCCGAATTTAAAATCCCTCCGGCAAAATAGACGCCGTTCAATGCGTTGAGTGTCCCGCCCTGGATGTCCCACAGCCCGACGATTCGTGACGCTGCGGCCAAGGTCGTCGTCCCTGCGGTTTGAGTCAGATTGGCCACTCTCACGTCTCCTGAGATCGTCAGGCTGCCGGAATTCGTCACGAGCCCGGTAAATCCGCCACCGTTCCCAACGAAATAGGTCGGGCTCGTGCTGTTGCCCGTGGTTCCCTGCAACGAGGCGGTGCCAGTGTTCTCGATTTTCACCGCCCAGTCGCTTGAGCCGACAAATCCGAGGGGGCCGACCTCGCTCAGATTGATGCTCAGCGTGCCCGCATTCCGCAGCGTGCCGGTGCCCTCCATGGCACCACCGGACCGCCCTTGAAACTCCAGACCCGCCGAGCGATTGACCAAGGTCCCTTGGATCTCATTCGTCCCCGTGGGAGTATCCGCCAAAATCACAGTGGTCGGCGCGATCCCGTTCTCGAGGTTCAGGATGCTCCGCACGACGCCCCCGTTCCAGACAAAGGTGCCGCCCGCGACGACGGTGGTCTCATGGTCCGGCGAGAATTCAAAGTTCCGCAGCGTCAGGCTCCCGGTATATTCGTGCGTCAGTCCCGCGCCTTGCAGCAGCAAGCCGCCTCCGGCAAACGTCAGGCTTTTCGCAGCGAGCAGGGCGGTGCGCACTCCAAAATCAAACGTCGTCGTGCCAGCGGCAAAAATGAGGTCGATCCCCGCCGCCGACATCCCGCTGGCGCTAAAATCGAGATTTGCGCTCTCGCCGCCGAAGCGGATCGAACCTGCCCCCGAAATTCCCGTTGACGCGTTTGAAACCGAAAACGAGCTCCCGCCCAGTTCCAACGCTCCGCCGAGCAACGTCAGCGCCCCGCTCGAACTGCCGCCCTCGTTCAGCTTGACCGTCCCGCCGACCGATACTGTGCCAGTGTTCGATACCGCACCGCCAAAGGTCAGCGTTTGCCCGGCTGCGGTGCTGATGGTGCCGGCGTTCGTCAATGCGCCGCGCACATAACCGGAACCGCTGAGTGTCTTCCCTGCCCCCAGCGTAAAACCGCTGGCGGCGACATCAAAAACCGCCGCGCCCTCAAGCACGATGCCACTCGCATAATCGAGCGCGACACCGGCGCCCAGTGCCAGCGTTCCACGGGAAATCCTCGTCGCCCCCGAGTAGTAATTCGGGCCCGTCAACAGCAAGGTGCCGTCGCCTTGTTTCGTGAGATCTCCAGGCCCGCCAATTCTACCCAACTGCGTGAGCGTGTCGCTCGACACATCGAAAATACCACCTCCGACCCGAAGAACCGTTTCGCGGTTGATTGCGATATTTGCCGTGGTCCGCAGCGTCCCGCCGTCAAGATTGAGTTCGCCCGCCGCCGCTCCGAGGTTGGCATTATCGGCAATCACGAGTGTGCCAAAGCTGTTGATCGTCGTGCCGCCAGCGTAGGTGTTTATCCCTGAGAGCGTGAGCGTTCCGATGCCTTGGCGCGTCAGCCCCCCGATGCCCGACAGCACGCTGGAGATTCCGATCCCCTGCCCGTTCGTATCGATGAACGCTCCGCCACCTAAAATCTGCACATTTCCCGCTTCGAAGCCTGAGAGAAAGTCCGATTGGATACCCGCCGCCCGTAGCACACCGCCGTCGAAATTGATCGTGCCATTGCCGCCATCTTTTCTGACTTGGCCGGTGGTGAGCATTCCGCGACTGACTGCAGTGCCCACGAGATTGAGGGTTCCCGCAACCCCGGGGGCCTTGCTCAAATACACGGTCGGGGCCGAGACCGCACCGTAGTCACTGACCGTCAGGGTGCCCGTGCCGGCGTTACCAACATTGAGAAGCCACGAGTTCGTCCAATTTCCGCCAGTAACGGTCGCGTTGCCCGTTGCTCCCCCTCTCGCACCTATGTCGCCCGCTACAGATGTGATTTCCCCGCTCGTTAGGAGTAACGAGCCATTGTCGCCCGCATCTTGACCGACGACGACGAAGTTGGGGCTGATGCGTCCTCCGGCCGAGACGGCCAAAGTGCCACTCTTGATGAAGGTCCATCCACTATAGGTATTGCTCCCTCTGAGTTCGAGAGTGCCACTACCGACCTTGGTCAAATCCCCTGCTCCGCTAATGACGCCTCGTTGGGTCAGGGTGCCGGTCGCCACGTCAAAAGTGCCTCCTCCTGCATTCAACGTAGTGGGGCGGAACATCGAGACATCTGCCGTGCTGCGCAGCGTGCCTCCGCTGAAGTTCAGCGCGCCCGCAGCCGCCCCGAGGTTGGCGTTTTCGGCAACGCTGACGACACCAGCGGCAAAATTCGTGCCGCCGGTGTAAGTGTTCGCGCCGGTTAGCGTGAGCGCGCCCCCGCCGAGCTTGGAAAGGCTGCCACCGGAGCTCGTCAAAGCAGATGCGAGGCTGACGTCGAAGCCGCCGGTATCGATACGATAGAGCTGCCCCGCCGCCGTGCTGAAGCGACTGGAGTAGTCGTTGAGGTTGGCCGCGCTGAAGCGCAGCGCACCTCCGTCGAAAGAAATCGACCCGCTCGTCCCGAGGGCTCCGGCACTGCCCAACTGGAGAACCCCTCCCTCCAGGTTCGTGCCACCCGTGTAGGCATTCGCCCCGCTTAGGTTGAGCGTGCCGACACCCTGCTTCGTGAGGATTGCCCCGGCTCCGGAAAGAACTCCGCCATACGACGTGCTGTTCCCATTGCCTCCCACAGCCAGCGTCACACCGGGGAAAGCGAGATCCTTTTCCCCGCTAAGTCCGCCCAGCGCCACGGTCGTTAAGGCTCCGAAATTCAGGACCCCGCCAGCTACCGAGTAGGTGAGCGTGGAGTTTTGCAGCGCCAGGCTGTGCGACAGGTTCAGTGTGCCCGCGGTAATCGTCGTGTTGCCGGAAAAGGTGTTCGCCCCGGATAGTGTCACGGTGCCACCGGTCGTCTTCGCGAGCCCAATGCCCGCGCCGGCTAGGCTCGCGTTCACGGTGCCGCTTTGCACTTCGTAGCTCGTGCCAGTGAGCACGCCATTCTCGACCGCGCCGTTTTCGAGGAGCAACGACCCCGCCGAACGTTGCTGTCCACCGAGATCGAGTGTGCCTCCTCGCACTTCCACCCTATAGGTCCCCAAAGTGCCGGCTCCGGCAATCGCAAGCGTCCCCGCGCGGATGGTCATATGTGAGACTAAAGTGTTGTTTCCGGTGAGGGTGAGCGTCCCCGCTCCAAACTTTTCAAGTATGCTCCCATTGCTCGTGAGCCCGGAGGCAAACGTCACATTTTGTCCGTTCGTATCGATTTCATACCTTTGTCCTTCCGACGTGGCGAAACGACCCGAATAATCCAAAGTATTTGCCGCTGTAAATCGTAGCCGCCCGAATTCGAACGAAATCGTGCCGGTCGTGCCAAGCGCGCCCGCGCTACCCAAAGTCAACGTCCCAAAATCAACTGTGGTCCTCGAGTGGGTGTTGCTACCCGTTAGGGTGAGATCTCCGGCACCTGTCTTGATTAACGAGCCACCCTCACCCGAAAGGCTGCCGGAGTAGGTGGTGTCAGCTCCATTGCGCCCCACACTCAATGCCACGTTACCGAGATCAATATTCGCGTCTCCAGCCAAACCACCCAAAGACACCGCCGAGTGTGAGCCAAAACTCAGCGAGCCACCGCCCGCGGCGGATCGATAGGTCGACGATCTGAGTGCGTCGGCGTGCCCCAAGATCAAAGTGCCTGCCTCGATCACTGTATCTCCGGTAAACGTATTCAATGCCGCCAACGTGAGACTACCCGCGCCCTGCTTCGTCAGTCCACCCACTCCCTCCAAGCTCTCAGCAATTTTGATCTCATGCCCGTTACTGTCGATGAACGCTCCTCCCGCTAAGAACGTGACTTTGCCGTGGCCTACCGAATTCACGAAAAAATCTGAGTTCTCCGTCGCGCGCAGAATGCCTCCGTCGAAATTAAGATAGCCCGAGCCAAAGTCGGAAACCCCGTTTTTTGCATAAAGCGCTCCCATGCTCAACACGCCACGACTCCCATTGCTGCCATTGAGATTGATCGTCCCCGTCGATTTACTTCCGAAATCAATCGATCCAACCTGAGCCGCTCCACCCCCTGAAACCGTCAGGACGCCTACATTCTCGTCAAAATTGAGGCTCCCTGAATTGAACCAAGCTCCCCCTGAAACCGTCATCGATCCGCCATCTCCCAGCCAAGCTTCACCACTCGTCAGCGTTCCAGCCGTGAGGGTAAGCGAACCCGCTCCGTATAAATACAGGGAGCCCGCCGCACCATTGCCCGCGAGCGTCACCGGCCCACCCGTGGTGATCATAACAATCGACGCTCCCGTAGGCACGCCGTTGCTCCAATTTCCCGGCGTCAGCCAATCCCCTGCAGTCCCATTCCAAACGATCGTCTGCCCCTGCAAGCCACCCGCCAGCACGCAACCGCAGACCCAGAGCAAAACTCGACGCAACGATAAGGGAGAAATTAGGCGCATGAGGAAAATCAAAGTGCGGCCTCACCATAGCCCACCCGCCTCCCGCCCGCATCGGGCCCGCTTCCCGGGACCGTCCTAGGGGCCGCCCCGATGGGCTCGAAAGGGAGTGATAGGAACAGACGCACTCCTCCCTCTCTGCAAATCTCCGGCAGAAAGTTTCAAAGTTCAGAAAATTCCCCGTCCCCTTCGTCCAGCCATTTACTTCACTTCATCGGCTTCGTCGCAGCCAGCTCGCCTAGTCCCAAGGCATTCAACTCCCGTTCCAGCGCCGGCAAATTCCACTCGAATACCAAATGGCCTCTCGTCGCTATGCAGAATCGGGTGCTGTCGGGTGACCACGCCTGTTCGGTGCGACCGGGCCCCCGGGTCAATTCCAGCTGCACGACCGCCTTGAAATCCACCGTTTCGCGCAACTCGATCGTCCGGCTGCCCGCCAAGAGCGCCAGCCATCGGCCATCGGGTGAAAACGAGGCCCAGCCCCGGTATTCGTCTTTCAAACGAATCGGCCAAGTCGCCTGCGCCTGCCATCCGGTCGCGCTATGCAAAGTGTAGCCCTCATCTGTCCCGAGCACGAGCCAGCGGCCGTCGGGAGAAAAATCCCCGCCCACCCGCCGACTCGTCGGCAGTCGCGCAACGAGGGCTGCCGTGCCCGCGTCCCACACGTGCACGTGACCGGGCCGCGCTGGCGCAGTGGCGATCCAACGCCCGTCCGGGCTCACCGCCGTGCTGTCCCATTCTTCTCCGGCAGGCACCGCCCGGCCTGTCACCGCCCGGGCTCGTTGGAAATCCCCTCCGGGCCAACGTTCCACCCGCCCGCCCCCGACGGGCGAATCGATGAGCAAATCCGCCCCGGCAAAGAGACGGGCCATGTATCCCTCCTCCTTGGTAATCCTCTGCAGCTTCGGCGCGCCGCTATCCAACCCCACGAGTCGGTGCACCTCTCCTTCGCCCAAGGTCAGCACCAATCCGCCACCCGTGGGTTCGAAAATCATGCTGAGGTCCGCCGTCTCCGGCGCCACCGTCGGAAATGCCATCGCGGCCACTTCCTTGCCGCCGTCCACGTCCCACAGCCGCACGCTGCTGCGATCCATCGTGGCCGCCTGCCGGCCGTCCGCGCTGAAGCTCAGGACATGGGTCACATAGGTGGACGGCTGGCTGCGTTGCCACGGGCGCACCACTGCATCCGGCGCCACGTCCATGATCCCTAGTTCCTGAAATGAAACGGCCAGGGCGATCCGACGCCCATCCGGGGCCACGCGGAGCACGCTCCGGCCCGTGCGCGCTTTGACCAAACGCTCTTTCTCCTCCCAATCCCACAACGTCAGTTCGCCGATCGTCTCCACACTCGCCAGCACCCGGCCACCGGGGAAAAAAGCGAGGCGACAGACAATGGCCGAATCCGCCGGCAAGCGTTGCCGCAGCTTCCCCGTATCGCCATCCAGCACGACGATTTCCTGCTGCGGACGCAATTGCGACACCGCCACGCAGCGACCTTCATCGGACCACGCCGGCTCGGTCCGCGCGAGCACCCCCTCCCACTGCCAGCGCAGTCGCGACTCGGTCAGATCCCACACTTGCACTCCCTCGTCCGTCACCAACGCGACCCGACCTCCGTCCGGCGAAAACGACAGGCGGCGGACATTCCGTTCGATGGTTGCGATCACCCGCTCGGCGCCGCCTGCCAACTCACGCAGCCGCAGCGCGCCACTCGCATCCATCCACGCCAGTTGCCCCAACCGGGGATGCAACGCCGCGCGGGGACGCTGCGCCGCCTTGCCCTCGGCCGTATGGCGCAACTCCCCGGTCTTCCGGTCCCACACGTGCAACCTCTCATCATCAAATTGGGCCAGCACGTGCCGACCGTCTCCACCGAAACGCACCAGCCAAGGCATCCCTGTCGAACGAGCCGCCAACACTCGGATCACTGCGCCGTCACCCGCCTGCCGCAGCGCCAAGCCCCCGCCCTCGATCCCGGACGCCCACTCGTCGAGGTCCTGTGAAAAATCCAATTCTTCAAAAACGCCATTCGGCGGGTGCGGAGGCAGCGTCTTGGCCAGCCGCACATCGGGCCGGCCGAGCGCTGCCGCCGCCTCGCTGCGCACGGCGAGACTCGGCGCGATCTTCCCGGCGCGCGCGAGCAGAGCGAGCGTCTCGTAGCGCTGCCCCATCCAGCCGCTCTGGCGCACCGCCCGGGCTTGGGCGACGAGTGACTCCGCCAAATTCGCCTGCGCCAGCGCCTCCGCTGCCTGCGTCTGCCTGAGCGCGCCCCGCAATTGTCGGTTCTGCACGGACAATCCCCCTGCGCCTGCCACCAACGCGATGAACAGTGCCGCGGTCACGCTCGCCAGCGCCGGATTGCGCCGCGCCCACGACCAACCGCGCCCCCATGCCGAAACCGGCCGCGCCGCGATCGGCCGGCCTGCCAGCCACGCGCGCAAATCCTCCGCCAACGCCTCCGCGCTCGCGTAGCGTTTCCCCGGCTCTGCCGCGAGCGCGTGGGCACAAATCACCGCGAGATCGCGCGGCACACCCCCGCGGGCCGCCCCGGCTGCGGCCGCTCCCGTCGGCGGCGGCGCGCCCGTGAGCAGCTCGTGCAAGATCGCCCCGAGCGCAAAAACATCGGCCGCCGTCGTCGCCTGGCCCACGCCGCCCGCGAGCACCTCCGGCGCCACGTAGCCCGGCGTGCCCATCACCAGCAACGGGCGCGTCACCGCTCTCACGCCCGTCGATGCCTCGATCACTTTCGCCAGACCAAAATCGCTGATGAACGGCCGCTCCGCCTCATCGAACAACACGTTGCCCGGCTTCAAATCACGATGCAGCACGCCGCGCACATGCGCGTGTTGCGCCGCCTCGGCCAACCGCGCCACTAACTCCGCCGCCTCGCGCCACCGTCCGCGATAATCCGCGACGCGCTCCGCCAGCGAACCACTGCACAGCTTCATCGTGAAATACGGCAGGCCGTCATGCTCCCCCACCGTCAACACCGGCAAGATCACCGGATGGTCCAGCGCCGCCACCGTCGCCGCCTCCAACCGGAACCGCGCCAGCGATTCCGCCGACCCGCTCTCATGCGGCCGCAAAATCTTCAACGCCACTTCCCGCACCGGCTGCTCCTGCCGCGCTCGATACACGATGCCCGCCGCGCCGCGCCCGATCTCCGCGAGCACCACATGCCCCGCCACGCGAAAAAGTCCCGCGCCGGCCTCACTCTCTTCCGGCGACGCATCGACCACATCAAACGCCCCTGCCAACGCACACCGCGGACACCACGCGTCCCCGCTTTCGCCCGCACTCAATGGTCCGCTGCACGACGGACACCGCTGCGGTTTGGAGGGAGCGTCCATCGTTTCCCGTTACGTCGCCGGATGCGACAGGACGTGATGCAGGTGCCCCATCTCCTGCTCGATCTCGTGCGGCGCGTCGACGGTAAGCGCGACCTCGGCGCGCACCCGTTCCCGAAATCCCTGCCGCACGCGAAAAACCTCGGTCTTGAGCCGCGCCAGCGTCCACCCGAGGGCCGCGGCCGCCGCCTCATAGGTCGGCGTCTCCGCCGCGCCCGGCAAAAATTGCAGCAACGTGGCCCACTCGGGCGCCGTCCCCTTCCACTCCGCTCCCAGCTCGTGCCGGACGCGCACGATCAACCCCAGCGCCCACTCACGATCAAATGCCGCCGAGATTTCCGCCGGCACCGTCGGTTCGCCGCTTCCGGACCGCAGCGCGTCAAACGACAACGTGCCCTCGCCGCCGCCGCGTTTGGCCGCCGCCCCGCGCACGCGCTCCCGCTCCAAAAATCGCAGCAACGCCCCGAGCAGAAACGACCGAAAACGCCCCTGCAACGGGTCAGCCCGTTGCAACGTCGAACTCTCGGCCATGTGCACAAAAAATTCCTGCGCGAGATCCTCGGCGTGAGTCCGGTCCCGCTGCTGCCGCGCGATGAAATGCACCACCGGCTCCCGATAACGCCGGTAAAACTCCGCCAACGCCTCCCCCTGCGCGGCATCGCCATGCAGCGTCGCCTGCGCGAGCAAGGTCCAGCGGGTGGTGGGGAAAGCCATGCCCCGCGTTGATGGCGAATCGTCCCCCTCACGCAATCCCCCACTTTCGCTCCGGCACTTACCGCGCCGGCTTCACCCTTACGCCACGATGGCCAACCCTGCCTCCCGCTCGTCCGCCCCGCGGCTTTCCCTGGTCGTCGCCGTCACTTCGCTTCCTGCCGCGTGACGATCGGCACGTAGCCGATCTCGAGGCCGGCGGGCGGCGTGACGAGCATCGCGTCGTCGAACGCGACGAGCGTGCCGCGGCTCGGCGGCGCCATGAACTCGGTCGTGTTGCGCCACGCGGTGTGGAATTTTTCAACGGCGGCCTGCAGCGCTTCCTTGTCCGCGGTGCTCCAGCCGAGCATCTGCAGCGCCGGCTGATCGGCGAAGCGATACCACGAATAGGTGACCGTCGTGCCATCGACGAGCGTGGCGGTAAACGGTCCGGCCCGCGGAGCCGGGCTCGCCCAGCTATCCGTGGCGCTCGCCGGCGAGGTGTAGGCGGCGCCGTTGGCCGCGACGCTGAAGCTGGCGGTGGTGAGCCGCGTATCGGCGGGCACCGCGCTCGCCGCCACCGGAACCAGGCTTGTGCCGGATGCTTGGTAATATTCCGGAAATGTGCCGTCGGCGCCCGCCGCCCACTTCAGGCCAAACGCGGTCGAGCCCGGCGTGGTGATGATGGTCGTCTCCAGGAGTGTGTTGTAGCCGGTGAGCGGCACGGTCGCGGTGTCGCTCACGCCTTGGGTGAACGAAAACGCATTGGCGCGCAGCGTGGGTTTGTTGGCACCGGCCGCGTTGAACTGGCCACTCACGGTCGCGCCGCCCGCGAGCATCGTCTTCACGCCGTCGGAGAGCGCGACGGTCGAATACGCCGTCACGTCCTGAATGATGTAGGTGTTGCCTTGCGCATCGACCGGGAACCGCAGGCGTGGGATGCGCGAATACTTCGTGCCGTTGGCGGAAGTGCTTTCAAAAAACGGCACGGTATTGAACTCCATCGCGCCGCCGCTCATGAGCGTCGCCCGCGCATCCATGCCGCGGCCCTGGATGATCGTGTAAGTGCGCGAGAGGCGCGTCCACGTGTCGGGAATCCAGCACGCGACCGGGCCTTTGAAATTCGCGGTGTTGAGAAACAGCGTCCAACTCTGATCGCCGATGGGCGCGCCCGAGAGGGTCTTCGCGGGCGTGAGCGGCAGCGACATCCAGGCGACGCCGGTGACCTCGCCGTTCATGCCATCGCGATAGGTGAGGCCGTCTGGTGGCACGAGGAGGCGGTTGCTGAGTTGCACAATGCCCATCTGATCGCGCGCGAGCGCGAGCGACGTGCCCCAGGCCCAGCCGGGCGACGAAATTTCCTGCAGATAGCCGTTGGGCGTGCCGTTCATGCGCAGCTTCGGCGTCGAGCCGGGGAAATGGAGGTTGGTCCAATAACCCGAGCTGCCCTCGATCGTCTGGAATACATCGCGCCAATAGGTGCTCGCGCGCTCGGGTGAGTTCTCGCGGATCGTGCCCGCTCCGAGCGGCAGCAGCGGCTGGGCGAAGTCTTCGTTGTTGGGTTTGATCCACGAGCCCGCCAGCCCGATCTGAAAACCCGAGAGGTGTCTTTCGACGAGCGGCCAGATGGTCGTGTAGAAACTGTAGCCGTAGGCGTAAGCCGCGGGCGGCCGGCCGATGGTGGCGGAAATGTAGCCGCGCAGGCCACCGGGCTTCTGGGCGAGGCGCGGCGGCGCGCCATCGCGCGCGTAATAGTCGCCGAGAAACGTAAACCCGATCACCTCGCCGCCCTGGATTTCGAGCCGGAAGTTCGGCGTGCCGGTGGCTTGATACGGATTCGTGAAATCGGTGAGGAGCCGCGCTTGGGCAAGGTCGGGGATCAGGTTCCACGACACTTTCGCCTCGTTCAACCACTGCAGTATTCCAGTGGGATTGTTGCCCGGCTTCAGTCCAATCGTGCCAACGTGATAACCGTTCTGCACGGGGTTGCGTCGATACGTGCCGTAAACGGACGCCGCCGCGAGGGGCGGGGTCGCGACAGGCGGGGTCGGCGGCGGCGTGACATCGTAGACCTCCACGAGCGCGACTCCGCTCGTGCCGCCGACGCCACTGACCTGAATGGTGTAACTGCCCGGCCCAAACTCGGCGATGAGCGCGGCGTCGCGGCTGCCGCTGGCAAACGCAAACGCGCCCGCATTCGAAAACGTATCGCTCAGGAGCGACGCCGTGGCCGAGACCGTGCTGCTCGGCGTGCCCCAATTGTCATTGGTGGCGACCACGAGACCGTTGGCGTTGAGCACGAGCATGGTCGGATCAGCCAGGGCCCCGCCGACGCCGAGGGCGCCGAGCGACGGGCCTGCGGCGCGCACGAGCAACCGCCGCGTGCCGCTGCCGGGTGAGACGACTAGACCGGGGATGAGGATGCTGGCGCCGGTGCCCACTTGCGCACGCGCGGAGATGTTGGTGAGCCGTGCGGTGGAGGCGCCGACTTCATACACCTCGATCAAGGCGACGCCAGTGGCATTGTTTACCCCCGACACGACCGCGGAGTAAGCACCCGGCGCGAAGGTCGCGACCACGGCCGCATCGCGCGAGCCCGCGCTGAAAGCAAACGCTCCCACCGCGGAAAACGTCGCCTCCGTCACTGGCGTCGCGCCTCCGACGGTTGTGCCCCAGTTGTCGTTTTCGCCGATCTTCGTGTCGCCGGAAAACAACTCGATCTTCGGATCGGCGAGCGCGCCGCCGACGCCGAAGCCGGCCAGCGCGGGTCCGGCCGCGCGGATGAGGATGGTTTTGTTGCCGCCGGGACCGACGTTAAAGCCGGCGAACATCACATCGCCACCCAGGCCGACCTGAGCGCGGGTGGACAGATTGGATACGCTCGGCGCCTGAGCGGTGAGCGTGAGCGCGGTGCAAAGAAACAGGAGGACTCTCATGAGGGGATGGGGAAGAACGACTGGATAAATTTTTCACGGTTGCGGGTGCGCGCCGCTACAGCCGCCGCAGTTTGAATTCGGAGACTTCCCAACTCGTGCCGTTGGTGCCGAGCGTAATCACGCCGGGGACGACGGGCCAGTAGGCGTTGACGCTGAGACTCGCCATCGGGCCGGACCACGTGCACACCGGCGCGCCATCGAGCGTCGCGGTGAAGTGCGCGTCCGCACCTTCGAGCCGGAACGTGAGCTCGAGCGCGTGGACCGCGTCGTCGCGCACTTTCTTGCCGAGACTCACGCCCGGGCCATCGCGCCCCAGTCGGCCGTCGTTCTTGCCGAGGATGGTGACAGGGGTGCCGGCGGGGACGGCATCGAGATCAAAAGAGACCATGCGGCGTCCGACGGGCAGGCGGAGGTTGAGGCCGTTCCGGCCGGGGAGTTGGCGCACGTTCAGGCGCAATTGATAGCTGGTTTCCACCGCATTGCCGGGCAGGTGCAGGCTGGCGAATGGCGTGGTGGGACTGGTCAGCACGCCGCCGTCGATCCGCCAGCCGTGGCCGCGATTGGTCACATCGGCGTGGTCGAGCGCGCCGATCAAATCCTGCCACCCGTCGCCGTCCCGGGGAATCTCCGCGGCCGCGACGACCGGCGACGGCGGTTCGAAAATCCTCTCCGGCTCAAACAGCCGCATGCACCGTTCCTGACTCTCCACCGCGAGCAGCCGCCCGTTGGGGCTGAACGCGGCCATCACCGGTGTGCCGTCGAAGCCGAGCAGCGTCCCGCGCAGTCGCGCGGCTTCGTAGTCCCAGAGCTTGACGGTGTTGTCGGCCGAGGCCGACAGGATCTCCCTGCGCACGGGATGAAACGCGAGCGCGGTGATTTCCGCGTCGTGCGCACGGAAACTCCATCGCTCCTCCAGCGTATCAGCCGCTAGGATGCGCACGACTTTCTCCGCGCCGCCGATGGCGATGAGCCGGCGATCCGGCGAGGCGACGAGTTCGTTGAGGCGCAGGTCGTGCCGCACGCGCCGGAGCACGGCACCGCTCCCGGCGTCAAAGATCGTGACATCGTCGTCCACGTCGTTGGCCATCCGTTTCGTCGGAACGAGGGCGATGATGCGATCGCCGGTGGCGTTGAAGACGGCCCGCTCGGTCTTCGGCAGTTTGAGCCGCCGCTCGCCCGTTTTCACATCGAAGACAACCGTGCCGCTGTTGTTGAGGCCGACCGCGAGGATGCGTTCACCGGCAGGATCGAAGTCCAGCCGGGCGACGCGAAACTCCAAAGCGATCTCCCGCCGCAGGGTCTGCGTGCCACCGGCCAAGGTGTAGATTTGCAGGTGGTAGGGCGGCGCCGGATTGGTCTGCGCGGCGAGCGCGAGGAGTTGACCCGGCCGGTGCAGCGCGACGGCGCTGTAGCCACTGGGTCCGACGCGCCCCATTTCCTTCGGTGCACGTGGATCGCTCACGCTATAGCGGGCGAGGGCGAACTCCTTGCGGGCGATCAGCACGTTATCATCTAGGAAGCACGCCGTGTAACCTTGCTCAGCCACGCTCGTGATGCGCGCCGCCTCGAGGTCCGCATTGACGCGCCAGAGAACCGGCGGTTGCCCAACCGTCAGGAGGAAGCCGCTCTGCGGATCGAACGCGAACTCGTCGGGCTCAAACCCATCCTTGAAGCCAAAAAACGTCCCGCGCGGGACGAGGTTGGTCGCGTCCCACAAACGCATCACGTGCCGTCCGCTGTCGAAGAAGCCCTCGCTCCCCACCGTCAGAAGGTGGCCCCGCGCCGTCCACGCCACCCGCTCGACCTTGCCTGCATGCAACCGCGCGCGCCGCGTGACCTCGCCGGTGGCGCCATCGATGATTTCCACTTCGCCCTCATAAAGTCCGACCGCAACACGCTGGCCATCGGGACTCCGGCCCAGGCAGACGACGTTGGCGCCGCGGCTGCCGAGCGTGGCGCCGTTTTGGGCATCGAGGACGAGCAACTTTCGCTTGAGGCTGGTGAACAATTTGCGGCCATCCGGGCTGAAGACCACATCCGAGAATATCCCGGGCTGCGACCACCGCACCGCGCCATCACGCGCGTCGATGAGCCAGAGGCTCGCCTGCGCGTCGCGATCGTCCACGACGGCGAGCGACTGGCCATCGGGAGAAAAAACCAAGCGTCGCGCGCGACGGCTGGGAGCCGGCAGGACTTTCTCGATCGTGCCGTCGGGCAGGCGGACGAAGCGGATCTCGGTCGCATTTTTCGCGGTCAACGCGAGCTGCCGTCCGTCCGGGCTGACCGCGAGGGTGGGTTTATCGGAAAACACCGTCTGGTTGCGCACGCTGACCGTGCCGAGAAACGCGTCGACCACCGTGAGATTCCCGGTGCCACTGATCGTGGCGAACTTTCCGGGCGCGCCCGGCACCGCCGCGACGGCCTCGATCCGGCCGCGCGTTTGCAGGTTGAAGTTGCCGAGCGACGAGTCGCGCCGTGCGGAGAGATAACTCCAGCGCTGCGTGCGCAGATCGTCCGGCACGGAGTCGAGCGCCCGCACCATCGCCGGCAACTCGACGTTCTGAAAGGCCGCCTCCGCGAGCTCCATCTGGGATTCGGCGAGGGCACGCCGCGCGACCTCACGCTCCTTCACCGCTACCTTTTCGGCTGCGGTGGCCCGGATTGCCTCCTGCTTCGCGAGATCCTCGGAAACAAGTGCGCGGTGTTCGCTGCGGCGCGCGGCCTGGCGTTGCTGCCACGCCACGGCGGCCAGCACCGTCATCGCGGCCGTGAGCCCGAGCCCCACGCTGGCGAGAATCGCGAGGCGCTTCTGGCGGCGCTGCTGCTCGCGTTGCCGCAACTCGTCGAGCGGCAGCCCCGTGATGCCTGCGATCACCTTGAGTAACGCGAGTGACTTCCCGTCTTTCTTCGGCTGCGCATCGGCGGCAAGCGGCTCAAGTTCGATCGGTGCGATCGTCCCGTCGGCGTTCACCACCGTTCGCACCCCCGGCGGGAAACATTCTCGCCCCTCGCGATCGCCCGGCACGCCGTCGACGATCAGCGGAAACACGCGCGCGCCGCGGCCCAGGCGTTTGAAAAACAAAATTTCCTCGTTCACCCAGCGCGACTTCGCCGAGTGCGGCGAACAAAGCACCACGAGCGCCACGGAATCACGCAGCGCGGCTTCGAGTTGCGGCCCGAGTTCCGCCGCCGCGGGAAGTTCGTCGCGATCACGGAAAACCGGCTTGATGCGCGGTGGCACCGTGCCAACGGGCGCGCGTCGGCCGACGAGGCTCGCGGGAATCGGATAAGTCTCCAGTGCGTGATGGACCCACCGCGCCCACGCTGCGTCCGCGTGGCTGTAGCTGATGAACGCCCAATAGCGACAGCCGTCCGGCAATAAGCCAGCGCGCGCGGGGGTATCGCGGTCAAGGGGCACAGCGGACCGTAACCGCGGCCCCGCTCTCCCGGCAAGCCCGCAACGACCCCGCCACGGGCAGGCTCAACCAACCGGATCGCGCCGCTCGTTTCGACTGGTCACGAAAAACCCGGGGCCCCATCGAATGCCTGCACCCTCGATCGCCGACCCCGCCTCCGGCTCGTCCGCCGCGAGGCTTTTTATTGTCGTCGCAGTCCTCGCGCCCGCGCTGTGCCTCATCGTCTGTTCCCTTTGCCCCGACGACATCTACGCAGAGCGCTGCCTCCGCGCCGCTCGTCCACAGCCTCCCGCGCTGAACGTCGCGCCACACACGGGCTTCGCCCTTGCCCCCCGCGCGCGCCTCGATTCCCTCGCGACATGTCTCTGCCCTCCAGCGCCGAGCCGTCCCGCCTCACCGTCGCCGTCGCGGAAGATCACCCCGTCATGCGCGAGGGCCTCGCCGCTCTCCTCGCCGGCGAAGGCGGTTTCTCCGTCGTCGGTTCTGCCGCTTCCGCGCGCGACACCCGCGCCCTCGTCGAACGCACACCCCCGCAAGTTCTCGTCATGGACCTCATGCTCGCCGAAGACGACGGTCTCGCCCTCATCAAAGACCTCTCCGCCCTCGCGCCCTCGCTGCGTCTCATCGTTTTTTCGCTGCACCCCGAGGACATCTACGCCGAGCGCTGCCTCCGCGCCGGCGCCCACGGCTACGTGATGAAACGCGAACCCGTCGCCACGCTCTTCCGCGCCATCCGCGACGTCGCCGCCGGCGGTATTTCCGTTTCGCCCCGCGTCTCCGCCGCCGTCCTCGGCGCCCTCACCGGCCACGCCCGCAAACCCGCCGGCACCGAGTCCCAGCTCACCGACCGCGAGCTGCAAATCTTCCGCCTCGTCGGCCTCGCGCTCCCCACGCGCGCCATCGCCGAAAAACTCGGCATCAGCGTAAAGACCGTCGAAGCCCACCGCGAAAACATCAAAAACAAACTCGGCCTCGACACCGCCGCCGCCCTCACCGCCCGCGCCGCCCACTGGATCAACACCACCGAGCGCACCCTCTGATTCCACGAGCCCGGAACTTCAGCGTCCGGCGTTAAGCGTTCAGCGTTTCTTCGCCCCGCCCCCACCCGCCTAGGGCCCGCCCCTACGCCAATCTCCGGCGTCCGCCCCGACGCGCCCTCGCGCGCCCTCTGCTAACCTCTCCCCATCGCACATCTCCCATCTCCCCACTCCCAGTCTCCCCCTCTCTCCTTCTCTCCCTCTTCCCCTCCCCGCTATGGACCTCACCTCCGCCCCCTTCCGCCTCGAACCCCGCGGCGTCCGCCCGCTCCGCTTCGCCGCCCTCCTCCTCCTCGCGCTCGCCGTCACACTCCTCGCGACGCTCCTCCTGCTCTCCACGTTTCCGCTGCTGCACACCGCCGTGAAACAGCTCGTCGGGTGGTTTCCTGACGCCGATTTCCCCAAGCTCGCCGGCTGGCTCACCGTCGCCTTCATCGTCCTCGTCCCTACCGCCCTCCTCGCTGCGATGTGGCGCTTCCGCCTCCGTTCGTGGTGGTGGGTCGGCGGCGGCTGGCTCGTCGTCGCCCCGATCCTCGCCTACCTCGCCACCGACGAATCGACGCTGCGCCACTCGATGTCGTTCGCTGAAATCACCCCCGCCGTGCCCGACGCCGAAAAGAGTTTCGCCGTCATCATGCGCTACGGCAAAAGCCAGCCCGCCACCCTCGCCTTCGGCACTCCAAAAACCTACGACGGCGGCTTCCCCGACCCCGTCGACAAACCCGCCGAGTGGCGCGCCTTCGTGCTCGCCAACCGCGCCTCCCTCGAAGCCGAGTGGGCCGCCTTCGCACCGCAGCGCGCCTGGTGGGCCGAGCTCAACGCCTTCGAAACCATCGGCGATCTCACTCCGCCCGGGGCCGACTCGGAGGTCATCAGCTTCCAAGTCTTCCGCGCCCTCGCCCAGCGCGCCTGGGCCATCGCGTCGCTCCAAGCCCTCGACGGCCACGGTGACGCCGCCATCGACACCCTCCTGCCCATCTTGCAGGTCGGCCGAAAAATGCAGCCCGCGGCCCGCACCCTCGTTCGCCAGATGATCGGAGTCGTCGTCGAACGCGTCTCCACCCGCGCCGTGCTTTGGGTGCTCGACAACTCCACGGTTTCTCCCGCCGCGCGCGTCCGCCTCGCCACCGCCCTCACCGGCGGCGGCGGCGCGCTGGGCGCCCGGCGGCTCGTGATGATCGATTACCTCGGGAGCATCGGGACCATCACCGACCACACTCTCGGCGACTTCGTCAATCTCACCAATCGACACCCGTCCATTCGTTTCGCCCTCAACGTCGTCAGCCCCTTCGTCTACAACCGTCGCACCTGCGCCAACCTCTACGGCGATTACATCCTCGAATTGCAGGACCTCGTCGCCCGCCGCGAGCTCAAGCAGTTCGACCGTCGCCAAGCCGAGTTTTTCAACCAAGCCACCCGTCCCGGCTTCAAAAACTTCGTTGGCTCCTTTGTCATCAACCAAACCGTCCCTGCCTACAACAAGGTCGTCGAAACCTACTGGAAAACGGAAGACGACCGCCTCGCCCTCCTCGCCCAACTCTCCAAGTAGCGCGGAATTCACTCCGCCCTCCGCGCTCACGCCCCGCTCCGGCGTCACCCTCTCCTCCCCTCAATCGCGCGCCCGCCATGGACCTCACCTCCGCCCCCTTCCGCCGCGAGCCCCGCGTCGTCCGCCCGCTCCGTTTCGCCGCCCTCCTCGGGCTCGCGCTCGCCGTCACGTTCGTCGCGACCCTGCTCCTGCTCACGGCGTTCCCGCTGCTGCACAGCGCCGTCTCACAGCTCATCGCCTGGAATCCCCATCCCGACGCGCCCCGCCTCGCCGGTTGGCTCACCGTCGCGTTCATCGTGTGCGTGCCCACCGCACTCCTCCTCGCCATGTGGCGCCTCCGCCTTCGCTCCTGGTGGTGGGTCGGCGGCGGCTGGCTCGTCGTCGCTCCAGTCCTTGCCTACCTCGCCACCGACGAATCCGCCCTCCGCCATTCGCTCACCCTCGCCGAAGTCTCGCCCAATCTCCCCGACGCCGAAAAGAGTTTCGCCGTCCTCATGCGTTACGGCCGCCTCCACCCCGCCGCCCGCGCCTTTCAACCCCCGGTCAATCCTCCCGGCGGTTTCCCCTACGTCTCCGAAAAACCCGCCGAGTGGCGTGAGTTCGTCCTCACGCATCGCGCCGCCTTTGCAGCCGAGTGGACCGCCCTCGCCCCGCAACGCGCCTGGTGGGCCGAACTCAATGCTTTCGAGCGCATCGGCGATCTCACGCCGCCCGGCGTCAATTCCGAGCTGATCGCCTATCCCGTCTTTCGCGCCGTCGCCCAACGCGCCTGGGCCGTCGCCTCCCTTCAAGCCCTCGACGGCCACGGCGACGCCGCCATCGACACCCTCCTCCCCATCCTCGAGGTCGGCCGCAAAATGCAACCCGCCGCCCGCACGCTCGTGCGCCTGATGATCGGCATCGCCGTCGAACGCACCAGTATCCACACCGCCCGCTGGATCCTCGATCACTCCGCCGTTTCCCCCGCCACCCGCCTCCGCCTCTCCGCCGCGCTGGCCGGCGCCGGCGGCGAACTCGGCGCGCGCCGCCTCGTGACCGTCGATTACCTCATGAACGTCGGCGACATCGTCGAGCGACCCCTCGGCGATTTCATCGACCTCAACCAGACCCACTCCGCCCTGCGCCTGCCCCTCAACCTCCTCGGCCCCTTCGTCTACAACCGCCGCGCCGCCGCCAATCTCTACGGCGACCACATTCTCGCGATGCAGGACCTCGCCGCCCGCCGCTCCATGCCGGAACTCATCCGCCGCCAAGACGAGTTTATCAACCAAGACGCCCGCCCCCGTTTCAAAAATTTTATGGGCGCCCTCGTCGTCGGCGCCGTCCTCCCCACCTTCACCAAGGTCGTCGACGCCTACTGGAAAATGGAAGACGACCGCGCCGCCCTCCTCGCCCAACTCTCCAAGTAGCCGGGCGAACCTCACTCCGCCCTTCGCGCTCACTTCCCGCCCCCGCACCATGACCGCCGCCGGCTACCTCCACCACCTCGCCCTCCTCTCCGATCTCGCCCGCCGGCGCCGCGCCTTGGCCTTCCGCCGCCCGTCCCGCCGCCGACCCGCCAAACTCTCCTCCACCCCAGCACCTCTCGCCGCCTCTCCCGTCTCATGAACGCTCCCTCTGCCTCCGCACCGTCCTCGACCGCACTCACTTCCACCGCGACGGTCTCTTCCGCCCCCGCGTGGCCGCTCCGCGTCGCCCGCGTCCTCGCTCTCCTCGGTCTCTCCGCCGCGCTCAGTCTCGTGCTCGGCCTCGCCATCTTTTCCTCGTCGCCGACGTTTCACAGCGCGTTCTCCGCCCTCATCCAATGGGAGTCCCAAGGCGAAGGTGCTCGCACCGCCGGCCTGCTCACCCTCGGCCTCGTCACCCTCGTCACGAGTGCGCTGCTCGTTCTCTCGTGGCGCCTGAAACTCCGCTCCTGGTGGTGGATCGCCGGCGGCTACCTCGCGCTCGCGCCGGTCTACGTGTATCTCGCCACCGACGATCCTGCCATCCTTCACCCGATCACCCTCGAAGAAATTTCCCCCGCCTTTCCCGGCGCGGAAAAAGGCTACGAGGTCCTGATGCGCTACGGCAAAGGTCATCCGCTCGGAAAAAATTTCGTGCACCCGCCGTCCGTCCTCGCCGGCAAGTCCGCCCTCGAACCCGGCCCGTGGCGCGAGACCATCTTGCAACACCGCGCCGCGTTCGAAGCCCGCTGGATCGAGATCGCGCCCGTGCGCACCTGGTGGGCCGAGGTCAACACCTTCGACCGCCTTGCCGACCTCGTCCCCGCCGGCCCGCATACCGAAATTCTCGCCTACTCTCCTTGCCGCGCGATTTCCCAGACCGGCTGCGCCATCGCGACCCTGCGCGCGCTCGACGGCCACGGCGACGAAGCCATCGACATTCTCATCCCGCTCATCGAAGTGGCGCGCAAAATCCAGCCCTCCGGCCGCACGCTCGTCCGCCTCATGATCGGCGTAGTCGTCGAGCGCATGGCGCTGGAGACCGCCTCCTTCGTCCTTGATACCGCCCCGGTCTCTGCTGCCGCCCGCGCGCGCCTCGCCGCGGCCACCCGCCCCGGCAACGCCGAACTCGCCGCCCGCCGCCTCCTCGTCGTCGAATACGCCAACTCCCTTGGCGGCGTGCGCGACATGCCACTCTCCGAGATGTTGAACCTCTACACCAATCACCGCTCGCTGGGCACGCTGGTGAACGCTCTCAGCCCGTTCCTCTACAATCCCCGCGCCAGCTACAATCTCTACGGCGAGCTCTACGCCGACCTCCAGGAAATGCTCGCCCGCCGCGACCTCGCCAAAATGTCGGCACGCGAACAACAGTTCTGGCAGGCGCACCCGCCGCAGTTCAAAAATTTCCTCGGCACCCTCATCATGCGCATGGCGATCCCCGCCTATACCAAAGTCGGCGAAAGCTTTTGGAAGATGCAGGACGTGCGCACCAAACTCCACGCCCGCCTCACCGCCCCCTAAACCGCCCACCTATTTTCGCCGCATGCACCGAGCCCTGCACCCTGCCTTACTCTGTGAAGCTCTGTGACTCCTCCGTGACCAAAAAAATATTCTAGCGAACGGCCTGCATGCAGACGCCACGCCCTCACGCATCTTTCTCCGCCCCCCTGCGCCCCAACGTCCGCGCCTCGCCGATTAGGCGAGGCACGCCAGCCCCCCACTCGCCCTTCCCTCCGAAAATAAGCGAAGATTAGCGGTTCCCTCCTCCGCCCTCCCCCGCTCTTTCCTCCGTCCTCCGCCTCCCCGCTTCGTGCCTTCCGAAGAATACTTCCTTTTCCTCCGCTCGCTCGGCTGGCTCGCCGCGCTCACGCTCACCACGCTCCTCCCCGCGCTCTCCAGTCCCCTCGGCCGCCGTCACACCGCATGGCTCATCGCCTTCTGCGCCCTGCAGGCGCTCACGGAAACGCAGACGCTGATCTTCGCCGCGCCCGACAGCGAGTGGCGCCTCCCCGCCGCTCTCGTCGGCGCGATGCTCCTCTGGGAATTTGCCCGCCGCATCTGGCACGATCAGAAAAAACGCCGCCTCCCCGCTGCTCTTCACCTCATTCCCTTCGAGGGCCTGCTGCTCCTCCTCGCCGTCACGCTCCCGCAAAATTCCACGACGTGGCCCACGTGGTTCGTCCCGCTCGGCCTCGCCATCGCCGCCCTGCCCGCCGTCTTCGGTTTCGCCGCCGCGCTCCTGCTGTGGCGCTGCCTCGCGCGCGAAACCAATCTCCGCCGCCGCGCCGCCCTGCGCCTCGCCGCCCTCGCGCTCGGCCTGTGCACCGTCATCGCCGCCGCTCCCGGACTCCCCGCGATCGGCGCCCTCGCTCCGTGGTCCGTCGTCGCGGGCTTCGGCGCCGCCAGCCTCGCGCTCCCCGCCGTGCGCACGCGCGCCGCCCTCGTCCTCGCCAGCGGCCTCATCATCGTCCCGCTCGTCGCCCCGTTCGTCACCACCGCGAGCGTCCTCCGCGCCGAATCCACCACCCGCGAGCGTTTCCTCGACCGCGCCACACGCGCCGCCTCCGCCTTCGCCCGCCCGCTCTCCTCGCCCCCTCTCGACCCGGCCGCACTCCGCACCGCCCTTGTCGAACTCCGCGCCGACGATCCCGCCCTCCGCGAGGCCACGCTCTGGCGCTTCGACGCCGAGCGCTTCGTCCCGCTCGACACCACCGCCGCCCGCGCCGCCACCGCCGACGAAAAATCCGGCGCCACTGCCGGCCGACGTTTTTTTATTCTCAGCTCCACCGGCACCGCGCTCGCCACCTTCACCGCCCACGCGCCCATCCGACTCAGCGCGCTCAACACCACCGGCTGGTGGCTCGCCCTCGAATACCCCGGCGAACTCTTCTCCGCCCCCCGCGAATCCGCTCGCCGCGCCGCCCTCGCCCTCCTCGCCGTCGCCTCTCTCTTCTGCGCCATGGGCTTCGCCGTCGCCTCGCGCCAAGCGCTGGACCACGACCAACGCCTCCACCTCGAACGCACCGAATCCGCCAGCCACGCCAAGACCGAATTCCTCGCGTTTCTCAGCCACGAGATGCGCACGCCCCTCCAGACGATTCTCGGCCGCGCCGAACTCCTCCGTCGCGAGACGCCCGCCGCCACCCGCCACGCCGACTCCATCGAAACTCAAGGCACGCACCTCCTCCGTCTTGTCACCGATCTCCTCGACCTCCGCACCATCGAAGCCGGCAAACTGAAACTCGCCCCCGCCCCGTTCTCCCTCCGCACCCTCGTCGCCTCTCTCGAAGAAACCCACGGCCCCGTCGCCGCCACGAAAGGCCTCACCCTCCACCTCGACCTCGCGCCCGACCTCCCCGACGCCCTCTTCGCCGACGCCGCCCGCCTCCGCCAAATCCTCGGCAACCTCCTCCACAACGCCGTCAAGTTCACCACCACCGGCACCGTCACCCTCCGCATCTCCCGCTCCGAAATTTCAAATCCTCAAATCTCAAATTCCGACTCTCAACTCTCAGCTCTCAACTCTCAGTTCTCAGCCCCCGTCGCTTCAACTTCCCCCCTTAAACTTCAACTGCACGGCGAACACCTTGTGTTCGCCGTGCACGACACCGGCCCCGGCCTCCCGCCCGAAAAAATCCCGCAACTCTTCACCGTCTTCACGCGCCTCGATTCCGGCGCCACCTACACGCGCGAAGGCACCGGCCTCGGCCTCGCCCTCGTGCGCCGCCTCTGCGCACTCATGGGCGGCACCGTCACCGCCGCCAACCGCCCCACCGGCGGCGCCGCCTTCACCGTCACCCTCGCCTTCCCGCTCGCCGAACCCGCCCCCCGTGGCACGGGCGTCCCGCCCGTGAGTCCTTCCTCCGTTCCGAGTGGCACGGGCGTCCCGCCCGTGTTTCCCACGCCCTCCACGCCCATCGCCTCCACTACCCCGCCCCCTTCAACTCCTCACATAAACTTCCCCACGAGCACAGCCGGTGCGACAGCGCCGGCTGTGCTCCTCGCCGAAGACAATACCTCCGTCCGCGAATTCCTCGCCGAAGCCCTCCACGCCCTCGGCTACTCCGTCACCGCCGTCGCCGACGGCCAGGCCGCTCTCACCGCCGCGCGCGCCCAGCCCTTCGCCGCCGCCCTCCTCGACATCAACCTCCCGCTCCTCGACGGCATCGCCCTCGCCCGCCTCCTCCGCGCCGAGCAACCCGCCCTCCGCCTCATCGGCTGCTCCGCCGAAGCCGCCGCCGAGACGCGCACCGCCGCCCTCGCCGCCGGCATGACCGCCTTCCTCGCCAAACCCGTCTCCCTCGCCGCCCTCTCCGCCGCCCTCGAAGCCCCACCCGTCACCCCCGCACCCGCGCCCGAAAATCGAAATTCAAAAATCGAAAATCCGAATTCCAGCTCCGACATCTTCGCGCGCCTCCACACACCCGCCACGCTCGCCCGCGCCCGCGCCACGCTCCGCTCCGAATGGCCCCGCCTGCGCACCACCACCGAGTCCGCCCTCGCCGCCGGTGACCACGCCGCCCTCCGCGGCCTCGCCCACTATCTGCAAAGCACCGCACTTCTCCTCGACGACACCACGCTCGGCGCCCTCTGCACACGCCTCACTGCCGCCGCCCAACCCGATTCCCCCGAGTCGCCCGCCGCGCTCCTCGCCGCCGTCGCCGCGCACCTCGATCGCGACCCGGCCTGATCGCCGCCGCCGCGCGTCCGCGCCTTAGCGCCAGACAAACGGCGCCGCCGTGATCTCTTCCTGTTTCCGCTGGATATCCGAATCGACGTAGCGTGCGTTGAGTATGTCGATCACGTCATCGAGCCCCATTTCCTCCACGTAGTGCGTGCGCGCGTGCGTGCGCAGCACATTCCAATAGTCGTCCAACATCTGGTTCGCCAACTGCGCGCACACCGCGCGCCCCTGCTGCAACTGCCCGCCGACCGTCTTCGCCGGCCCCGCCAGAAACGCCCGGAATTCTCCCTCCGCCCGCGTCACTTCCGCCACCATCATCGCCGCCGGCAACACCGCCAGCCGCCCCACCCACGGCACCCGTTTCAAATCCGGCAGCGCCGGAAAACGGATCTGTTCCGCGATGCCCGCCGGCGCCTGCGAGAGCGCCGCCTGCACGATGATGCTCAGCTCAAACTCCGCGCGCCCCAGCCGCTCCGCGCTCTCGCGCAACACCGCGATCTCATGCGCACACGCGCCCGGCGTCGTTTCTTTTTCCACCGCCTGCCGCAGCTCGCGCATATCGCGCGCAAACGCCAACAGCACCTCCGGGAGATGCTGGAAAGCCCGCTCCCAGTCATCGAGCCGCGCGCGGATCTGGAGCACGCGGCAATAGTCCGGACTCTCGCTCGCCAGGTAACTCGAAACCTCTTGGCGCACCACCGGGTGCAGCCGCTCCGCGATCCCCGTGATCTGCGCCCACTTCACGCGCAACGGGCCCGCCGAATCCTCCACCGCGCGCAACGCGTCCTCATACGCCTCCTTCGATTTCCGTCCCGACAGCATCCCGAACTTCGGACGCTTCGTCACCCGGTCCGCCCGTTCCCGCTCCAGCTTCCCAATCTCTGCACCCAACGCTTCCTGCACGAGCAGGGCATACGCCTCGTCGCGCAACAGAGTCAGGGTGCTCTCGGGAAGATCCATTTGCCGACAATGCGCAGGGAACCAATTCTCCCGCAAAATATTTCCCGTAAGTAACGCTACCCGCCCGCCCTCGGCGGTTCCCTCCGTGGTGGCAATCCTCCGCGCGGACCGTCCGCGCATTTCGCCGTTGCCGCCCGCCGAATCGTGCATCCCGTGGCGCCATGCTCAGCACGCTCCACCGCGAACAATTCGTCCCCGGCGACCCCGCGGCCATCTGGGATTTTTTCGCCGCGCCGCAGAATCTCGACACCCTCACGCCGCCCGATCTCCGCTTCCGCATCGTCGGCGCCGTCGCCCCGCGCATGTATCCGGGCCAGTTTATCCGCTACCGCGTCGGCGTGCTTCCCGGTATCTGGACGCGCTGGCTCACCGAGATCACGCACGTGCGCGAGGGCGAATATTTCGTCGATGAACAACGCCTCGGCCCCTACCGCCTCTGGCACCACGAGCACCACTTCCTCGCTCTTCCCGCCAGCTCGCCCAACGGGCTCGGTGTGCACATGACCGACCACATCACCTACGATCCCGGCTGGGGTCTCGCCGGCGCCGCCGTCGAACGTATCTGGATACGCCACAAACTTCGCCACATCTTCGACTACCGCCGCGAAAAAATCGCCGAGCTTTTCCCGGCCCGCTCGCGCTGACCCATTGCGCATTTCGCGCCCGCGGCCCAGAGGTAAATCCGCGCGCACACGTCCGTCCCCGGAGCGGCGGTTTTTACCCGCCGACCGCCCGCGTCCCCACGCCGCCCTCCCGCGCGCCCATCCGCATTCCGCCCGGGCTCCGCATCATTTTTCCGCCGCTTCGTCCCAGAACCATCGGCACGCGCCGCGCCCGCGCTATCACTGACCCCAGATGAAACGCCCCTCTGGCGATTCACTCCCTCAACTCACCGATAAAAAAATCTCCATCATGAAAAACTACAGCGCCCTCCTCTCCTCCTTCGCTCTCCGCGTCACGCTCCTGTTTGCCGCGTTTGCCGTCGTCTCCGCCGCCACGTCGTCCGCCCAGTCCGCCCGCCGTTCGCGCGTGGTCATGCTCCCGCCGTTCGTCGTCTCCGAAGACCGCATCTCGCCGCCCGTCATCAATTCCGACGGCACCATCACCCTGCCCGACGGCACCGTCATCACCCCGCCCACGCGCAACTCCGACGGCACCATCACGCTGCCCGATGGCACCGTCATCACGCCTCCCGCGCACGACATCGACACCACCATCACTCTGCCCGACGGCACCGTGATCGATCCGTCCGACCGTCCCGCACCCCGCGGCCCGCGCCCCTCCGGCGACAACTGACCCCCGCCCCTTTCCGCTCCCTTTGTGTGGTCAGTATAGTCGATAACAACGACGCGGCCTCCGTGAACTTCTTCGCGGGCGCCGCGTCTTCCTTTTCCCCCGCCACCCGTCCCGCACGTGGCACACGTTCATGAAGCCAATCCAAGCCACCGCGCATACCCCCCTCCGACCCCGCGTTCACATGCCTAAACACCTCAACACCTCGTTCGCTCTGTGGCCTCTGTGTCTGCGCTCCGTGACCTCTGTGACTCATGCCTTGGTCGGTCCTCAGTAAAGTGTGCCCGTTAGCTCATCCTCACTCGCGCTTCTCCCCGCCACCGCCCCGCCCTCCAATCCCCGCCTCGACCTCGCTCCGGCCGCTCCCTTCACTGCCGCTGTGACCGCCGCTCCCGAGCCCCACCCCTCCGCGATGTCCGTGTCCGATTTCCCTCCCAGCCGCGCGCGCCGCCCGCTCGCCCTCTTCGCGCTCCAAGCCGCGATCTGGGCCGCGCTCACGTTCGCCTTCGCCGCACTCCTCGTGCTGGTGAGTCCGCTGTCTTGGTCCGACGCCCTCGGTGTTTCCGCGGTAAACTGGATTCCCTGGGTCGCCCTCACTCCGCTCATTTTCTGGCTCGCCCGCCGCTTCCCGCTCGAGCGCGGCCGCCTCCTCCGCAGCGTGCCCGTCCACATCGTCGCCTCGCTCGTGTGCGCTACGATTTCCCTCACCGTCACGACCTTCGTCTTCAACTCCGGCCGCGGCGATTTCGGCGGCGGCCGCGGTTCCGGCCGCCGCCCCTCCGATTGGCGCAACCGCACCGAGCCCGGCGCGCCCGGCGAAATGCGCCCGCCCTTTCCGCGCAAAGACGATTCGCTCGCCCCTGACTTTCGTGGCCCACGCCCTCGCCCCGGCGACACCAAGAGCCCCGGTCCGCGCCCGCCCGGCGACGGCAAGAATCCCGGCCCGTTTCCGCGCGGCGAATTTCGCGGCGAATTCCGCAACGATTTCCGCGGCGGCCCCGGACCCTTTGGCCGTAGCGGCGGCCCCGGCGGGCCTCCCCCCGAATCCACCCGCCACCCCGTCGTCGCTTGGCTCGCCCCTCTCGCCGTCCGCGGCAATTTCGATCTCGCTATCTACCTCATCGTGATGACCGCCGCGCACGCGCTCGCCTACTATCGCCGCGCCGAGGACCGCGACCGCCAGGCCCTCGCCCTCACCGCCGGTCTCAACCAAGCCCGCCTCGACGCCCTGCGCCTCCAGCTCCAGCCCCACTTCCTCTTCAACACCCTCAACGCCATCTCCACCCTCGTCCACCGCGACGCCGACGCCGCCGACGAACTCATCTCCGATCTCAGCGATCTCCTCCGCGCCTCCCTCGAAAACAAAGACCACGAGGTCCCGCTCGCCCGCGAGATCGAGCTCCTCGACCGCTACCTCGCCATCGAGCAAACCCGCCTCGGCTCCCGTCTCCGCATCGTGCGCGACATCGACCCCGCCGCCACCGCCGCCCTCGTCCCCACCTTTCTGTTACAGCCTCTCGCCGAGAACGCCATCCGCCACGGCCTCGAACCCCGCGCCGCCCCTGGAACACTCACTATTTCCGCCCGCCGCGACGGCGCCGAACTCCGCCTCGCCGTCACCGACGATGGCGTCGGCCTCGGCGTGAAAGCCGCCCGCACCGCCCGCCACGGCATCGGCCTCTCCAATTCCGAAGAGCGCCTCCGCACGCTGCACAACAGCCGCGCCCGCCTCGAGCTGATCTCCCCGCCCGAGGGCGGCGTCCGCGTGGAAGTCGTGTTGCCCTTTTGCACCGAACGCAGTGTCGTGGGCGCCGTCGCCCCCGCATGAAACTCACCGCTCTGATCGTCGATGATGAACCGCTCGCCCGTGAGCGCATCCGCACCCTCCTCGCCACCGAGGCCGACATCGAAATCCTCGGCGAATGCGCCGACGGCCGTGCCGCCCTCGCCTCGCTCCGCCAGCGCCTGCCCGACATTCTTTTTATCGACGTGCAGATGCCCGAGCTGACCGGCCTCGCCGTCCTCCGCGAACTCGAGAAGAAACCCGCCGTCGTGATCTTCGTCACCGCCTTCGACGAACACGCCGTCAACGCCTTCGAACTCCACGCGCTCGACTACCTCCTAAAACCCTTCAAGCCCGCCCGCTTCCGCGCCTCCGTCCAACGCGCCCGCGAGCAGCTCGCGAAAAAAGAATCCACCGACGACGCCACCGCCCGTCTCCTCGCCCTCCTCGAATCGCGCGCCGCCCCCGCCCCGTCCGCCGACGCCCCGCCCGCGCACGTCACCCGCTTCGCCGTCCGCGACCGCGACCGCACGCGCTTCGTGAAAGTCACCGACATCGATTGGATCGAAGCCTCCGGCAACTACGTCGTGATGCACGCCGGCAAAGAGAATTTCGTCCTCCGCGAAACGCTCGCCGCGGTGGAAGCGCAGCTCTCGCCGAAAGAATTTTTCCGCATGAACCGCTCCGCCCTCGCGCGCCTCGACCGCGTCCGCGAAGTCGAACCCGCCTTCAACGATGAACACGTCGTCGTCTTGCACAGCGGCATCCGCATCCCCCTCACCCGCGGCGTCCGCGAACTCCAAGAGCGTCTGAAGTTCGCGTAGCGTAACGATCGCCGCCCAAACCCGTAGCCGCGCCGGTTACGGCGCGGTCCAATCCACCCCGCACGTTAACACGCGCGGCCACCCCCGAAAGCCCGCCTCGGTTCGCGTAGCCGCACCGGTTACGGTGCGGTCCGATCCGCCTCTCCCCGTCCCGTAGCCGCGCCGGTTACGGCGCGGTCCGTGAACCGCACCCCACCCCGAAAATCCCCCTTGGCCCCGTAGCCGCACGTCTTAACGTGCGGCTCACCCCATGGCTGATCCATCAGCGCACCCGCCTTCACCCCACCGCGGACACCTCCCTCGCCTCGCACCGGAATTTTATCGCGGATTCGCCGTGGTGCATTGGGTGATGACTATCGACCGCCGCGCGACCGGTTGGCTCGACGCCCTGCGCCACGCGCAATTTCGCGAAGCACTCCTCCACACCCTGGTCCGCTACGACCTGCTTTGCCCGACCTATTGTCTGATGCCGGACCACGCCCACTTCATCTGGATGGGCCTCGCACCACCAGCCGATCAACGCGGCGCCGCGACATTTTTTCGCCGCGCAACGAATCGCCTGCTCGCACCGGAAAAATGGCAACGTGAGCCCTACGACAGCGTGCTGCGCGAAGAGCAGCGGAAACGCGGCGCGTTTCAATCGGCGTGTCACTATGTGCGGGAAAATCCGGTTCGCGCCGGCCTGGCGGCGACCGCGAACGACTACGCTTTCTCCGGAGCCATCGTGCCGGGTTTTCCAGACGTGGACCCGCGCCGCGAAGATTTCTGGAGCGTATTTTGGGCGGTCTACAACGCAAAGGTAGAACGCGCCCCACCCGCGCCGTAACCGGCGCGGCTACCGATCCCCCCGGCGCCGCCCCCACACCCACGATAGCCCACCTCCGTCCGTAGCCGCGCCGGTTACGGCGCGGTCCGCTTCCCAACCTTCGCTCCCCACCCCGCTCCGCACGTTAACACGTGCGGCTACCCACCCGTCACGCCCGCGGCTGAGCCCCGTAGCCGCACCGGTTACGGTGCGGTCCGAACGCCCCCTCACCCCCCACCCGTCGTCCGCCCACCACCCGCCGGCGGCCCGCCCGCACTCGCCGCACGCATGATCGCCTGCGCCTGTTGCTGCGCCACCTGGAGCGCCTGCATATCCTGCAAAGCCTGCACCTGCGTCGTCGTCAGCACCGTCTGCGCCGCCGTCACCGTTGCCGCCGTGATCAACACCGCACTCGTGCCGCCACCCGGTCCGCCGCCGCCCATCGGCCCGCCGCGTCCGCCCATCCCCATGCCCTCCGGAGGCGCGCCCGCACCCGGCGTCCCACTCGTTCCACTACCACTCGCACTCGCCGTTGTCGTCGTCGTCGCCGCGAGCACCTGCACCATCTGGTCCGCCTGCGCGCTCGTCAGCGGCGCGTTCGTATAGCTGAGACTCTGTTGAAGCTGATTCACCAACGCGCGCTGCGGCTGCGTCGCCTGATATTGTTCGTATTGGGCAAACGCCGTGTCGCCGATCGCCGCGCGGATCGCATTGTCCGTCTCGGCCTGCGTCGCCGCGACGAGTTTCTTAAAACCTTCCGGATCGCTCCGCGGATCGAGCCCCTGCTCCCGCGCCGCGCGCATCGTGTCCATCATCGTGGCTTCCTTCTCCGCGAGCAGCGTCTTGAAGGTCGCGAGCTTTTCATCGCCGAGATTCAGCGTCTTGAACAACGCCCCGTAGCGCCCGTCGAGCGCCGCTTTTTGTTGGAGCGCCTGGAGCCGCTGCACCTCCGGCCGCTCCATCGCAGCCTGCATTTCCGCACTCGGCGGACCACCCCGACCGCGCCCGCGTGCGCCCGCCGCCGGCGTCTCGCCCGCGCCGCGCTCGGCCACCGCGCCCGCCGCGCTGTCGTCCTTCGCTTCCGCGCGACTCGCCTCGCGCGCTTCGAGCACGCGGCGGCGTTTCTCCGCCTCGGCGAGTTGCTGCCGCAGCGCCGTCGCATCGTCGCCGCCCACCGCAGCCGCTTCGAGCAGCGCCGCCTTCCAGTAAAATTTCCACGCCACCACCGAAGTGGTCGTCGCCAACACCACCAGTGCCGCGATCACGAGATTTTTTGAGGTTTTCATAACGCGGAGGGATTTTTGGTTTTTGTTTTTGGTTTCGGATCGGGAATCCGGGCGAACGTCCGCCCCGTTTTCCCCCAGCACTACGCGGCGAGTCGCGCGCGCGACGGTTGCCGCCACTTACCACCGGCCGGTGCCCCGGCCCGCACACCGACCGCCTCGCCCACGCTCACGCGCAGGAAAGGCCGCACCCGGTTCAGCCGCACTTTCACGGCGCCCACCGTCAGCCCTTCGCGGGCCGCCACGGTTTGGTAACTGTTTCCTTCGACGATCATCGTCACGAGATTCCGGTCCACCGGGCTCAGCCGCGTGAGCGCGAGCGACAGCGCCTCCATGATCTCCGCCACCGGCCGCTCGCTGCTCGTGTCCGGCGCCTGCTCAAACATGCGATCGTCCGACACCATCGTCGGCCGGCAACGCCGCCGGCGCAGAAAATCCACCGCCGTGTTCCGCGACAGTTTGAACAGCCACGACTCAAACACCGCCGGATCGCGCAACAACGTCAGCCGCCGCACCATTTTGATAAACACCATCTGCACCACGTCCTCGACGCTGCTCGGTTGAAACAAAATCGGCCGCACAAATGCCGAGATGCGCACCGTGTAGCGCCGCACCAGTTCGGACTGCGCCGCCATCTCGCCCCGCTGCGCCCGCACCACGATCGCGACCAACTCGGCGCGTTCTTGGGCCGCCAACGCCTCGGCGGTGGTGGAAATTTCGGCGACAGGACGGGAGGAGAGACGTGGAGGATTCACGAGCGCAACAAGCCGCTCAAACGTCCTCCGGCCAACGCCCATGGGACGAATCCCCCCTTAGATGGTGTAAACCGCCCCTTCCCGGGGGCGAATTCCCGCAGTGCTCCCGGCGCCATCGCGTTTTTTCTGACCGGGCATTGTAGCGTCAACTACCTGCGATAGGCGACACGCTCACCCCGACGTTCACCTCTCCTTGCTAGCGAACTGACCTTAGCGGCCGGATTGATAGCTACCGAGTTGTTGGTTGGCCTCGGCCAAGCTGAGGGACGGGTGCACTTGCGGCTCACGAAAGGGCGACGGGCTCGACACCGCCAAGGGGTCCCACGAGGGGTTTCGTTCGATTCGCCTCAGTGTAAGCGGCGACGATTTCGTCGACTGCGCTTCGTTGGAATCGTCAAACACCGCCAGCCATTTGGCACCGCGCACGTCGTCGGTTACCCAGAGGTGCTTCGCATCCAACTGAGATTTGGCTTGGTCGCGCACCACCGGCGAGATGAGCGGCGACACGCGAGAAGCCACACCGGGGCGCTCCACCACGACATACGCGGTGCGGGCGCCGGTGCTCAGGAATGTGCAACCGCTCCAAAACGAGGCGAGGATCGGAAGAGTCAGAAACCACGGGGTCATGCGTTTCATGGCCCAACGGTTCACCAAATACGTCGGCCTGGCAGCAAAAAAGCACGGACTCGCTCCCGCTCGACTCCACCTCCGCGTTCCCTACGGTCGCGTCACCCGCCCCACGATCACTTCCTTCGTCTTCCGCGAAATGCTGTAGAGCACGCCCGCCTCAAACGGGTCCCATGCGAACGCCTGCCCCTCCGAGGGAAACGGCACCGTCGCGATCCATTTCAACACCGATCCCGCCTTCGGAAACGTCACGACATACAACTCCGTGTTGTCATGGCCCGTAAGGTAAAGATCGCCGCCCGGACCAAACGCTCCACCCGATGCGCTGAACCCGCGCCCGCCAAACCGCTCGATTAAATCCGCTGGCAACGCCCAACCCGCCACCCGCCGCCACTCGTCGTCAAAAGCGATGATCTGCGTCCACGCCGCATCGCGATTCGGCTCCGCGCCCTTGTCGCCGTAATGCACGAAGCACGCGATCCAGCGCCCCGCCGCCGGCCCATTGCCGCGGCCCGCCGTCGCCTCCGTCACGCGGTCCAGCCACGTAAACGATCCGTCCATGCGCCCGAAACTCTGCGAGCCCACGTGCTTGAGCGTCGCCGTGTCGAACAGCTCCAGCGAACTCAACATCGGCACACCCGGAAAATTAGAGTGGATGCCGTAGAGCCGCCCGTCGCGCACGAAGCCGGCGTTGATGTGAATGATTTCGCCGCCCTTGCCGCCCTCCCACTGCGCCACGCGCTCGCCCGTTGTCTTCCGGTATTTCCCGAGCGTGTGGTTGTTGATCGCGTAGAAAAACTCGCGGTCCACCGCCACGCCCTGCCCCGCCTCGGGCGCCTTGTAGCGTCGCACCTCTTCGTAGCGCCAACCCGGCGTGGTGAGCTGACCGATCGGCGGTGACAACGCGGGCTCGCCGGCCACCAACCACGTCGCGAGCATTGAAAACAGCAGGAAATTTTTCATGGCGCAGCTCTCATGCCCGGTTCAGCTGCGCGCGGCCAGCCTCGACCACGAAACTCGCCCGCGTGTTGAGCGCCGCGCCGCGTCGCGACACGAACGGCACCGTGCGAAAATCCGTGCGCCAGGCCCGCGGTGTGACTTCGCAGCTCACATAGCCGCGCTCGTCGTTGAAGAATTTCACGAACGGGTTCTCGCGACAAAATTCCTGCGCGCGATCAAGGGCCTCCGTGCCATCGCCCTTCGAGGTGATCGAGGTGCCGACAAACTCGACGCCGGCGCTGCGCCCATCGAGGCCGTCGAAATCGAGCGGGAGTTCGCTGGCCCAGTTGCAATGCACGTCGCCCGTGATGACGACTGGGTTGGCGATCTTCCGCTCGTGAAAATGGCGGAGCAGCCGGCGACGCTCGAATTCGTAACCGGCCCATTTGTCCATGCTGAGGCCGATCTCGGGGCCTCCGGTCCGATCGATGCGGCCGACGGGAACTTGCTGGGCGAGCACGTTCCACGCGGCGGGCGAGTGCGCGAGGCCGTCGAAGAGCCATTCCCGCTGGCGGTCGCCGAGGATGGTGCGCTGCGGGTCGAGGTGCGCGGCGCGCGGCGGCTGGAGAATCGGCTCGAGCTGATCGGAGCGAAACTGCCGCGTGTCGAGCACGTGGAAACGGGCGAGCCGCCCGAATTCGAGTCGGCGGTAGAGCCGCATGTCGGGTCCGCTCGGCAGCGCGGAGCGGCGCAGGGGCATGTGCTCGAAATACGCCTGATAACCGGCCGCGCGGCGCCGCAGAAAATCCGCCGTCGAGATCCGGTCGGGATGCTCCGGAATCGCGCCAGCGTAGTCGTTGCTCACCTCGTGGTCGTCCCACGTGACGATCCACGGGGCCAGCGCGTGCGCGGCCTGCAGTGCGGGATCGGCTTTGTAGACGCCGTAGCGGGCGCGGTAGTCGTCGAGCGAGATTATCTCCTTCGTGCCGTGCGGGCGCACCGCCTTGGCGTCGTCGCCCTTCTCGTAGATGTAGTCGCCGAGGTGCACGACGAGATCGAGGTCCTCGCGCGCCATGTGCTCGTAGGCCGTGTAGTAGCCCATCTCGTATTTCTGGCAGGAGGCGAACGCGAAGCGCAGGCGCTCCGGTGTGGCGCCCGCGGGGGGCATCGTGCGGGTGCGGCCTTTCGGGCTGACCTCACTACCGGCCTTGAACTGATACCAATACCAACGGTCGGGGCGCAGGCCGTCGACCTCGACATGGACGGATTGGGCCCACGCGGGATTGGCGGTCGCGGTGCCCCGGTGCACGACGCGCGTCATGGCCTCGTCGTCCGCAATCTGCCACGAAACCTCGATGGGTTCGGGCGCCAGGCCGCCGCCGGGCTCGCGCGGACGCGGCGCGAGGCGCGTCCAGAGCACAACGCCGTCCGGCGTCGGATCGCCGGAAGCGACGCCCAGCGAAAACGGATACGCGGAGAATTTCGGCACTGCCGCCGCGGCCCCGCGCGCACGGGTCGAGAACAGCGCGGCCGCAGCAAACGAAGCGCTGCCCGCGAGAAACGAACGGCGGTTGAGCGTTTGCACGCCCGGGAGGGGGAAAAGCGGCGACAGCATGGAGCGTGGGCGGCGGGGCCGCTCAGAGTTTCCAGGTCACCCCGAAGTTGGCCGTCCACCAGTAGATCTCGGTCGCAGTCATCCGCTTCGGGCCGACGTAATTGTCGCTGGGCTCCTGCCCGAGGTTGATCACATCGGCGAAGAGCGTGAGGTGATTGCTGATCCGGTAGCTGACCTTGGCATCGTAGATCAAGCGTTCCGCCTTGAAGCTGTCGCTCGAGGCGTCACCGCCGAAGCCCGTGGCGTAATCGCCGGTGTAAGTGCAGGCCACGCGGGCCTTGAACCGGTATTTTTCGTAACCGAGCGACACGTTGTAGATCTTGTCCGGTTGCTTGTAGAAGCGGAGTTTGTCCGTCGGCCGGAAGTTGAAGATCTTCACCTCGGAATCCGTGAGCGTGTAGTTCACGGAGAAGCGCAGCCCGTCGAAGGGCGAGGGCAGCATGGTGAGTTCTTGCGCGTAGTTGAACTCCAGGCCGCTGATCTTGCCGTAGTCCGCATTCTCGGGGCGGCTGTAGCCGAGACTCGTGAACCGCAGGCCGGCATAGGTCGTATCAAACTGGGTCTCGCTGTAGCTGTAGACCGGGTTGTCGATGCGCTTGTGGAACGCGCCGACGGAAAGGATGCCCTGATGCTTGAAATAATACTCCGAACTCAGGTCGAAGTTCATGGATTCGTAGGGCTTCAGTCCGGGGTTGCCGCGGGAGACGCTGCCCGTGTAGGTGTTCGAACCCTGGGGCAGATTCTCGACGTAGGCAAAGGTGCTGGCCCCGGCCATGTCCGGATAATTCGGGCGGCCGATGGTGTTGGTCCAGGACCCGCGCAACACCCACTGCTTCGTGGGAGTCGCCCGGAGATGCACGCCCGGGAACAGATTGGTGTAGCGTTTGGAAAAGCGATTCAGGCGGGGATTCAGTGCCACGCTGCCGGCGGTCGGCAGTTCGGTCTGGGTGACATCGGCGTCGGTCTGCTCGACGCGCACACCGGCGAGCACGGACCATCGGTCGAAATTCACCTTCGCCTCAGCGTAGCCGGCAAAGATGTCTTCCTGCATGGCAAAGTCGTTGACGTTCGAGTCGGACAGGTTGCCGGCCTCGTTCACGACAAAGTAATTGGGGCTGGCCTTAAAGAACGCCTGCATGGCCGCGAGATTGATCTGCGGTGCCTGCTGTCGATAGCCTTCGAACACTTCGTAGGCGGGCTTCGAGAGACCAAACTGGCCCAGATGGAACGCATTGGCGCCCGTGCCGGCGTTGAAGTCGGAGTTCTCGCGATTCCAGCCCTTGTCGCGCGAGAAGTAGCGGGCGCCGATCTGGAGGAAGCCTTCCCGGCCGAAGAGCTGGCGTTCGCGCTTGAGGTCCACCCGGCCGTTGTAGTTGTCCTCGGTTTCATCATCCCGGCGGAATCGCACGCGGCGGAACGGATAGCTGGCGGCGTTGAAGTAGGCGGCACCGGGCTCGAGATCCCAGTGGAACGAACTCGTATCCACCGTGCTCGTCAGGTTGGAGCCGGAGCGGAACTCCCAATCCTGGCGATCCGGCGTCTGCTTGCTGGCCTCGCCGAGTGCGACCTGATAACTCAGCTTGGTCGCGCGGTCGCCGAGGTTGTGTTTACCCTCGAGCGAGTAGTTCGTGATGTTGTGGAGCTGCCGGTAATAGCGGTATTCGACCGTGGCCCGCCCGCCAGTGAACGTCGCAGTCGTCGGCGTAAAGCTCGCCGGGAACGGCGTCTGGTTGAACGCAAAGTCGCTGAGTTCGCGGCCCTCGATGTCTTTGAAATTATTGTCCGTGAAACGCAGCGCCAGGTAGTGGTCGGCGGTGGGTTTATACTCCAAGGCGGCGTTGACGCCACTGCGCCAGCGCTGCACGTCGTAGTGGAAGAGCGAGTCGAAGGGCGGAAAATAGATGTCGGCTCCGGCCGTGCCGGCCGGACCGGCGGGCTTCCACCCGCCGCTGGACTGGCGGTTGGAAATGTAATGACGGAAGCTGTAACTGCCGCCCACGATCAGTCCCCATTTCCCGTCGCCGAAGGTCTGGCCGTAGGTGCCGCTGGCGCTGTAGGGCGTGGTCTTCTTCGTCTCAAAGTCCCCGCGCGGCCCGTTGAAATAACCACCGGCCACGGTGACGCTGGCAAACGTGTCCTGCCGGTCAAACGCGCTCGGGGTCACGATGTTGACCGAGGCACCGACGCCTTGTGCGTCCATGTCAGGCGTGACGGCCTTGATGACCTCGATGCGGCTGATGAGGTCGGCGGGCACGGAATCCATCGCGGCACCGCGGGTGCCGGACTCGGGCGAGCCGACCGAAACACCGTTGATCGTCGTGTTGTTCAACGCGGAGTCGATGCCACGCACCACGATGTAGCGGCCCTCGTTCTGATCGATTTCGGCGAACACACCCGGCAGGCGGCGCACCGCCTCGGCCGCGTTGCCATCGGGCAGTTTGCCGGCGCTGTCGGCGGAGACGACATCCATGATACTGTCCGCCGTGCGCTTCTGCTGGAGCGCGCGCGCCTGACCCTCGCGCTCGCCGCCGACGATGAAGCGACCCAGCTTCACAATATCGGCTTGCAGCGTAATTTCGACCGAGCGATCCCCTTCGCTGGCGATCGTGACCGTCTCGCTCGATTCGGCGTATCCAAGATAGCTTACCGTCACCGTGTAGGCGCCGGGAGGAAGCTGGCCGAGCGAGAAAACGCCTTCGCGATCGGTCGTCGCCTCTCTCGCCGGAGCGCGCAAGACCACGGTCGCACCGGGCAAGAATGAATTCGTGTTCGCATCCCGCACTCTCCCGGTCAGGGCCGCCGCTTCGGCGGAGAGGGCGGAGAGCACCCACAGGAAAAGAACCAGAGGACGTCGGGCGTGTTTCATAGGCAACGGCCAGCCTGCACCCACCGCGTTACAGTCCCGGGGCGGCAGCGTGCCAACCTCGTGACAAATCCCCGGAAGCCCTGTCTCCATCCCTCGGCTATCGACGCCACACCGCGCCGCGTTCCACACTGCCCCCGTGTCGCCCTCGCCCACGCCTCACTCTGCGCCTTCCCGCGGCGCGATTCTGCTCGCCGCCACCGTGATCGTGGCGGCCGGCAGCGTGGCGTATCACAACAGCGTCGACGGCCCCTTCGTCTTCGACGACCTGCTGGCCATTCCGGAAAACCCCACGATCCGTCGACTCTGGCCGCTCACCGATGTCCTGCTGCCGCCGCGCGGCGAAGGCCTCTCCGTCGAGGGCCGCCCCGTCCTCAATCTCACGCTCGCGTTGAACTACGCCGTCGGCGGCACCGCCGTCCGCGGCTACCACCTCGTCAACCTCGCGATCCACCTCCTCGCCGCGCTCACGCTCTTCGGTCTCCTGCGCCGCACGTTTCTCCTGCCGCGTTTCCGGGAGCGTTTCGGCACCGCCGCCCTGCCGCTGGCGACTGTGATCGCCACGCTCTGGGCCGTCCACCCGCTGACCACCGCCGCCGTCACCTACGTCATCCAACGCGCCGAAGCCCTCATGGCGCTCTGCTACCTCTTTACGCTCTACGCCTTCGTGCGTTCAATCGGACTTGCCTCCGCCCCGCCCGCTCCGTCCACGACAAATTCGCGAAACCTCTGGCCCGCCCTCGCCGTGCTCACGTGCCTCGTCGGCATGGCAACGAAAGAGGTCATGGTCTCCGCCCCGCTGCTAGTGTTGCTCTTCGACCGACTCTTCGTCGCCGGCTCGTTCCGCGCCGCGTGGCAACACCGCGGACGCCTCCACGTCGCCCTGTTTTCCACGTGGCTGCTGCTCGGCGCGCTCGTCGTCACCACCGGCACCCGCGGCGGCACCGCCGGCTTCGGCATCAACGTCACGCCGTGGGCCTACGCGCTCACACAATTCGAGTCCGTCGCCCGCTACGTCGGCCTCGCGCTCTGGCCGTCGCCGCTGATCTTCGACTACGGCGTCGCCTGGGTGGAGCACATCGCCGACATCGCGCCCTACGCCATCGTGCTGCTCGCGCTCCTCAGCGGCACGATCTTCGCGTGGCGCCGCGCCCCGGCAGTCGCGTGGCTTGGACTCCTGTTTTTCGCCGTGCTCTCGCCGACCTCCAGCATCGTGCCGGGCAACCGCCAGACGATGGCCGAGCATCGCATGTATCTCCCGCTCGCCGCCGTGCTCACGCTCGTCGTCGGCCGCGCCCACCTGCTCGCCACGACCCCCGCGCGCCGCCGTCTCGCCACCGCCGCCGCACTCGGCGCCGTGCTCGCCTGCATCGCCCTCACCATCCGCCGCAACCACGACTACCGCAGCGCCCTCGCCCTCTACGAAGACACCGTCGCCAAACGCCCCGGCAACGGCTTCGCCCACTACAATCTCGCCAAGGTCTACGCCGACGCCGGCCGTCACTCCGAAGCCGTCGCCGCCTTCGAGCAGAGCGTGCGCCTCATGCCCGGCGTGGCGCACACGCACTTCAATCTCGCCAACTCCCTCGTCGCCCTCGGCCGCACCGCCGATGCCCGCGCCCACTTCGAGACCGCCCTCCGTCTCGACCCGCGTTACCCTAAAGCCCATTTCAACCTCGGCGTGCTCCTCGTCGGCACCGGCGACCGCGCCGCCGCCGTCGACCACTTCCGCCGCGCCGTCGAGCTCGCCCCCGGCTACCTCGAAGCCCGCAGCAACCTCGGCAGCGCCCTGCTCGAACTCGGCCGCCTCGACGAAGCCGCCCGCGAATTCACGCACGTTGTCGGTGCGCAACCGGACTCCGTCGAAGCCCGCTTCGGCCTCGGCACCGTTTTCCTCCTCCAAAAACGCTGGGCCGCCGCCGCGCAGGAATTCGAAACCGTGCTCCGCCTGCGCCCCGACCTCGCCGTCGCCCGCGAACGCCTCGCTTTGGCTCGCGCCGGCCGGTAGTCACCGCCGCAAACGCCCTCGCGCGACCTCCAGGTGCGCGCGTGCATTCGGAAAATCCGGCGCCAGCCGCAGCGTCGCCTCGTAGTGGCTCACCGCCTCGGCGAAACGCCCGAGCTCCAGACACGCGCTCCCAAGATTGTGATGCGCCTCCGCGTTATCCGGCTGCGCCCGCAGCACCGCCTCATAGTGAGGCACCGCCTCCGCCGGCCGCCCCGCCATCGCGTGGGCATTGCCGAGCCGCAAGTGCGCCACCGTGTGCACCGCCGCCGATCCCGCCGGACGCTTGAGCGCGGCTTCATACGCTGCGAGCGCCTCCGCCGTCCGCCCCGCAGCCGAGAGCGCATTCGCCAAATTGTAGTGCATCTCCGCAAACTCCGGCGCGAGCCGCACGGCCTCCGCGAGGTGGCGCACCGCGTCGCCGGCGCGACCTTCGGCCACGAGCGCATTGCCGAGATTCATGTGCGCATCGGGAAACGCCGGCTGCAGCCGCAGCGCCTCTTCGAAGTGCGCCATCGCCTCCGCGCGCCGCCCCAACTTGAGCAACAGCGCGCCGAAATTCTCGTGGCCCACGGAAAAATTCGGCTTCAGCCGCAACGCCTCCGCGTAACTTTCCAGCGCCCGCGGCACCTCGCCCGCCCGCTCCAGCGCACCCGCGAGCATGAAGTGCGCGAGTGGATTCGCCGGACGCTTCGCCACCGTGTCGCTCCAGAGCGCGATGTCGGTGCGGTAGTCCGCATTGCGCCCGATCGTCATCCCGCCCCACAGCAGCGCCAGCGCCGCACTGCCCGCCCACAACGCGCCGCGCCAGCTCTCGCCTACCCGACGATACACGCCGACCACCGCCACCGCCAACACCGCCGCGAGTGGCAAATACATCCGATGCTCGACGATCATCTGCGTCGTGCCCGGCGCGAGACTCGTCGGCGCGAGAATCCCGAAGAACCACGCTCCCGCGAAACCGAGCGCCGTGCGCCGCCACAACCCGCGGATCGTCACCGCCAGCAACCCGAGCACCAGCAACGCTTCGATCGCGATATCCGCCACGCCGTTCACCCAAAACGTGCCGTATTCAAACACCAACGGCGCCGGCCAAATCGTCAGCCGCAGATACACCGCGATGGCTTTGAACTGTGTGAGCCAGTAAGACCACGGCTCGATCCCGGCGCCGAAACCCACCGAGCCACCGCGATTGCCGCCGCCCTGCAGCACCAGCCAGCCGAGAAGCACCCACGTGCCGAAGAGTGCCGCATAAAATGCCCACCGCCGGCGCAGCGCATCCGCAAAACTCGCCGCCACAAACGTCCGGTCGTAAAACAGCACCATCAGCGGCGCCGTCGCCATGACCTCCTTCGTTGCCATGCCGAGCGCACACGCCGCGACCGCGAGTCCGAGCCACCGCGCACCTCCGCCACCCGCCTCCGTTCCGCGCACAAAGCAGTAAACCGTGAGCAAATAAAACAGCCCCATCAGCGACTCCGCCCGCTGGATCACATACGTCACCGACTCCGTTTGCAGCGGATGCACGACCCACAGCACCGCGACCGCAAGCGCCACTAGGTAGGGCGCGTTGTCCCCAACACGCCGCTCATCGCCCGCGCTCGCGTCCCTAACCGGCGGGTTGGGGACAACCCGCCCTACCACCAGCGTCCGCCTCACCACACCAAACAACACCATGCCCGCCAGTGCATGGATCAGCAGATTAGCCGCGTGGTAGCCCTCGACCGCCACCCCGCCGAGCGCGTAGTTCACCGCGAGCGAGAGATTGAGGATCGGCCGCCCCTGCGCCGTGACGTTCGTCAGCGGCGGCGACAACGGCTCCGTCAACGGCCACAGTTTCCGAATCGTCGGGTTGGTCGTAATCGACGACTCATCGTCGAAAACAAACGGCCCGTGCAGACTGTTCGCATACGCCAAGAGCGCCGCCACGCCGATCACCAGCAGCGCGAACAACGGTTTGAGCGGAGCGAAGTTCATGAACCCAAAGTAGGAGGGCGCTGTGACCCGCCCTCGAATACTAAAAACGCAAAAAAGGCGGGCCTAGACCCGCCCTCCTTTCAGGCCCACGCCTGCTCAGAATCCCAGCGTCGTCGACAGCGTCCACATCCGCGGCTGCGCGTCGAAGACGGCGTTCTTCACGCCCGACCAACCCGTGATTGCATTCGGCGTCAGCACGACGTTGTAGGTGTTGAACATGTTGAAGATATTGATCTGCGTGCCGAGCGTGTAGCGGCCGAATTTCTTGTCGTAGCCGAGCACGAGATCGAAGCGCGTCTGCGTCGGGAAACTGAAGAGCCGCCGCTCCGCATCCGGGCCCACGCCGTTCGGGTAATAATAATACCGCCGGTTATACCACGCTGCCGTGGTCGTGCCGCCGACGCGGAAACCGCGCAGCGCTCCTTCGGTAAACGTGTAGGTCGCCGTGAAATTCGAACTCAGCGCCGGATAGTTAGTCGTGCCCTCGCCTTGTTTCGTCACGGGAATTTCCGCGGGCGGCGTAAAGCCCGGGTTGATCTGGATGGCCGAACTCGGGAGGCCGGTGGCGCCGGTCAGAATCGGTCCGTTAACCGGATCGACGACCGAGAGCGTCGTGCGCGCGGAGGTGGAATTGATCTGGCCGCTCACCGCGAGCGGATTGGCGTAGTAGGAATTTCCCGGCGTGCTGAGCATCGCGATCGTGAGCGGGATCGCACCGGCCGTGCCCTGCGGCACCGTGGGTCGAGCTGCCGAAAACGTCGGATTCACGTAGACGACCGCACCGTTCTTGTAGGTCACTTGGCCCGAAGAGTTGGCGTAGAACTGGTCGTTGTAGAGCGCCTGGTAAGTGCGCGTATTGCCGATCTCACCGGAGATCGTCGCGGCGGAGAGGCGGAAGCGGAGATTGCGCGTGGGCGCGGCGGTGAGCGCGAGCTGGGCCCCGCGGGACGTGCGGTCGACGTTGATGATCGTGCTCGGCGAGCCGCCGAAACGTCCGTTGAGGCCGCTGGGGTTGATCTGAAACGCGAGCGTGCTCGTCACGAAGAACGTCTCGTTTTTCGCGCTCGTGTGATACAGCGCGAGCGAGCCGGAGAGTGTGCCCTCGGCGTTCTGCACTTTGATGCCGATTTCTTCGCCGATGGCGTGCGCCGCCTTGGGCTCCAGGCCGACGGGATCGTTGTTCTGCGCAGTCGGCGGATTGTAGGAATCCGAGACCGCGAAGTAGGGCCGCAGCCAATCGCGCAGCGCGTAGTTGGCGCCGACACTGTAGCTGAGGAATTTCTCGTCGGAAACTTTGCGCGCGCCCGAGTCCGGATTCGTCGCCGTGATGGCACTACCCTGATTCAGCGTCTGCTGGAAACTGCTCGAAGCGCGGAAGCCGAGGAGCGTATTCAATTTTCCGTTCAGCCACGCGGTGTCGTTCACGCCGTAAACGCCTTTGGTGACAGTGCGCACGAGGTTGTAATTGCCGCCGCCGAGCGTGACACCGAGCGGGTTCTGATCCGTGACGCGGTCGGGTTGCGAGGGATTTTGCTGCATGCGCACGTAGTTGACGCCCTGCCACGTCACGCGGTCTTGACCGGGCTGCCACGCCGGGTAGGCCGTCGGCTCAGTGCCCATCGCCCAGAGCACGGGACCGATCACGGTGCGGCCGTTGTTCACGGCGGCGGTGGCGGGATTCACGATCGGGTTCCAATCCGCGTCGGCGCGGTAGTAACCATAGCCGATGAAGGCCGAGTTGATGCGCGTGTAGTCGGCACCGACGATCGATTTGCTGTGCGCGCGTCCACCGAAGAGTTTGTTTTCAAACGCGACCGAGAGGCGCGCGGGAAACGTCTTCGCGGGCTGGATGCTCTCCTGCGCCGGCTGGCCGCCGGTGCCGCCCACGGCCCACGCGCCGATATAATTGGCGGTGACGTTCGGCGCCTGCATCGCGAGCGTGCCGGCGTTGAAGAGCCGGTTGTTGAAATCTTTGTAGCCGATCGCGAATTGCGACGAAACCGCCGGCGACCACTGCGTCTCAACCGTGAGCGTGCCGAGTGTGTTCACCGTGCGCTCGCTGAAGCGCCAGCCGAAGAACGAATCCACGTTATCCCAATTGATCGCGCCGCCCGCGATGGCGCCGCCGCCACTCGGGCCGGACTCGCTGGCGTTGATCTGATTCGTCGCGAGCAGGTAGTGGAGGAACTGGCCGTTGCGCGCATCGTTCGCAGCGCTCAGCGCGCCGAAAGTGACGTTCGAGGGAATATTGCGGTTGTTCGAGGTCTGCTGGCCGAGCAAGCGCACGACAGTGTTGCCGAAGAGGCGGCCGGCAAACTGCACGTATTGACCGTCGAGCTGGCTCTTGATGTTCACACGGCGACTGCGGGCGTTCTGGTTGATGAACGCGGCGCGCACGGCGAAGGTCTTGTTGCCCCAGCCGTAGTCGAATGTGCCTTGGTTACCGCCGTATTGGTCGGTCTGGAGACGCAGCGAGCCGTTGGCGCGGCGGTTGAAGCGCGCGACCTTGGACACGAGATTCACGACACCGCCGCCGCCGCCGTTGCCGTAGAGGAGCGCCTGCGGTCCCATGATCACTTCCGCGCGCTCGATATCGAAATTGTTGGTCTGCCCCGTGGCCGTGGAGCCGGTGTTGGAAAACGTCGCGAGCGACATAAACGCATCGCGCTGCATCCCGGGCGCCGTCAGGCCGCGCAATTGAATGTAGGAGTTCGACGCGCGGTCGCCGGGCTGCGCCGTGAGCGTGCTCGCCGGGCCGTCGGACGAGGAGAAACCGGCACCGGCCGTGTAGCTCGAAATCATCTGCTCGACGGAGCTCGCGTTCACATCGCGCATGAAGGCCTCGTTGTAGATGTCGGCCGAGATCGGGAGCTTTGCGAGCTCGGTGTTGAAACGCGTGACGGAGTTGGAGTTCAGCGCGCCGTAGCTGTCGTCTTTGTCGGCGAGCACCTCGAAGACGTTAAGCTGGATCGTTTCCTCGGGCGGCTTGGCGGCGGGCGCGGCCGGCGGGGCGACTTGTGCGGTGGCGGTCGACGGCAACGCGGCCAAGAGAGCGAAGACGCAGGCGGCGGCGGACGGTGGCAGTTGGGCAATACGGAATCGGATCGGGTTCAGAGGGTTCATGGCGCGTGAGGTCAGGGTCGATGGGAAAAGCCGCCGGTGGTGGGCGACTGGGGACGACCCAACTTGCGAAGGGTCCCGGGGGGCAGGCAATATAATAATTATTATACCGCTAGGCATCAACGCCGCCTTCGCGGCTGGGCGACGTCGGACCTTTCTTGCCGCCCGCCATCTTCGTAATTGTCAGAGCCCGGGGCAGCCCCATCCTCCGCCTCTCATGTCATCCCCCACCCCCGCCCACGACGACGTGGTGCACAGCGAATCGTTTTTGCACACGCTGATGCGCCGACAACTCAAGCTCTCTATCGCCTGCGCCGCAGCGTTCATGATCGTGCTGTTCGGCCTGCCGCTCGCCAATTATTTTGCCCCTTCGCTCATGGCCACGCGCGTGGCCGGGTTTACGCTGAGCTGGCTCGTGCTCGGCGTCCTGTTTTTCCCCGCCGTGTGGGGGATCTCGTGGTTTTTCATCAAACGCTCGATCGCTCTCGAAGAAGACGAGGTCGCGCAGGTCAAACGTGAGACGGGAGGCCGCTCATGAATCTGCCCCTCGCTCTCATCGGCGGAGTCGATCCTTGGATCTTCGGCTTCTCCTTCCTCACCATGGCGGTCACCCTCTGGATGGGCTTCCGCTCGGCGAAGACCTCCAAGACCGCCAGCGACTTCTTCGTCGCGGGTCGCTCGGTTTCTGTCGGCTGGAACGCCTCCGCCATCTCTGGCGAATACCTCTCCGCCGCGTCCTTCATGGGCGTCGCCGGCATGGTGATGTCCAGCGGCTACGACGCGCTGTGGTATCCCGTGTGTTACGCGTGCGGTTATCTCTTTCTGCTTCTGTTCATCGCCGGACCGCTGCGCCGTTTCGGCGCCTACACGATTCCCGATTTCGCCGAGGGCCGGTTTGATTCGCCGCTCTTCCGCAAGATCGCTGTCTGCTTCGTCCTCTTCATCGGATTTTTCTACACCATGCCGCAGATGAAAGGCGCCGGCGTCACGCTGGCCTACATCTTCCCCGGCCTACCCTACTGGGTCGGCGTCGTGCTCGTTGGCGCGGTCATCACCCTCAACGTCGCGCTCGGCGGCATGAAGGGCATCACGCTCGTGCAGGCGGTGCAGTATTGGATCAAACTCTTCGCGATCTCGGTGCCGATCTTCGTGCTCATGGCCGTCGTTGGTTTCTACAACAACCAGGTCGCCGCCAACCTCGCCCCGGGCGAAACCGGCCCCGCCGTCTCGTCGGTCGAACGCAAACCTCTCGTCGAAAAAGCCCCGAAAGACACCGCGTGGATCGCACCGTTCGGCCCGCTGACAACCAAGGCCGTCAACGCCGCCGCCGCCGCGCTTCCCGCCGAGCAGCGGGCCGACTTCCTCGCGGAGCACCAAAAGCCCTACTCTCTCCTCTACACTTACTCGCTCATCATCGCGCTCGTCTGCGGCACCGCCGGACTCCCGCACATCCTCGTGCGCTTCTACACCAACCCCGACGGCGTCGCCGCCAAGCGCACCACGATGTGGGTGATGATTCTCATCGGCGTCTTCTACGTGTTCCCGCCGATCTTCGGCGTCATCGGCCGTAATCTCCTGCCCGAACTCTACAGCGGCGTCGGCGCCAAGGGCACCGACAAGGTCGTGCTCGAGCTCCCCACGCTCCTCGCCCAGCGCTACGGTATCGTCGGCTCGATCCTGAGCGGAATCACCTGTGCCGGCGCGTTCGCCGCGTTCATGAGCACATTCAGCGGACTGCTCGTCTCGATGACCGGTGCGCTCGCCCACGACGTCTACGGCCGGATGCTGCGTCCGCAGTCCAACCCCGCCGAACGCATGTTTGCCTTCAAAGTGGCCGCCGTCATCACCGGCGCCGTGGCGGTTATCCTCGGCTGCTTTGTCGAACCACTCGAAATCAACTTCATGGTCGGCCAAGCCTTCGCCATCGCCGCCGCGAGCTATTTCCCGCTGCTCTTCATGAGCGTGTGGTGGCGCGGCATGACAATGAAAGGCGCCGCCACCGGCATGTTGACCGGCGGTCTCTGCGCGCTCGGCGCCGCCGCCCTCACCAACCTCGGCACGCTCGCTCTCGACAAAGGTCCGATGGGCAAAATCTTCGCCGGCTTCGCTCCGCTGAATGGCTACTGGGCCCAGCACCCGCTGCTCCGCATCCTCTGCGAACAGCCCGCGATCTGGACCGTGCCGCTCGCGATCACGCTCATGATCGTCGTCTCCAAAGCCACTTCGTCCCAAGTGCCCGCCGACATCCGCATGAAGATGCTCGTCCTCCACGCCCCCGAGAAACTCGGTCTGAAACAGGAATACATCCAGGAGCACCAGGCCGGCGCCGGCCACTGATCTCGTTTTCCCGATTGAAGTCGGGCGCGCCTCCTCTCGCGCGCCCGCCCGCCGCCTCACCCCGCGGCGCCCGCCCCTTCCGATGCCCCGCTTTCGATTACCGCCCGCCCGTGCCGCCGTGCGCGTCTTGCTCGCCGCGTGCCTTGCGACGTGCCTTGCCGCCACCGAAATTCGCGCGGCCGCACCCGCCGCCGCCAATCCGCCCACGGTCCTTTCGGACGACGACCACCGGTTCCTCGAAGAACTCCAGCGCGCCTCCTTCCGTTTCTTCGAGGAGCAAACGCACCCGCAGACCGGACTGGTGAGCGATCGTTCGCTCGCCAGCGGCGGACCGCAAAAGGGCAAAGCCAGCATCGCCAGCAGCGGCTTCGCCCTCGCCGGCTGGGCCATTGCCGTTGAGCGCGGTTGGGTGACCCGCGACGCCGCGCTCACTCGCGTCCGGCCCATGCTCCGGTTTCTCACCGACGCCGCGCCCCGCCATCGCGGCTTTCTCTATCATTTTATGGAGCTCGATTCGGGCGCCCGCGCCTGGGACTGCGAGATCTCCCCGATCGACACCACGCTCTTCCTCGTCGGCGCCCTCGTCGCCCGCGAATATTTTACCGACCCCGCGATCACCGACCTCGTCAACCGCTTCTATGCCCGCCTCGACTGGCCTTGGTTCCTGAACGACGGCGAAACCCTCGCCTCTAGTTGGCGCCCCGAGACCGGCTTCTCGCGCTACCGGTGGCGCGCCTACTCTGAACACCTCATGATGAGCCTGCTCGCCCTCGGCAGCCCGACCCATCCGTTGCCCGAAAAATTCTGGCACGATTGGAAACGCGCTCCCGCGCTCACCTACGGCGGCCGTCATTTCTTGGCCGCCGGTCCGCTGTTCATCCATCAGTTCTCGCAAGCCTTCGTGGACTTTCGCGACCGCCGCGACGCCTTCGCCGACTACCATCGCAACTCCGTGCTCGCGACGCTCGCCCAACGCCAATTCTGCCTCGAGCTCGCCCACGAATTTCCGACTTGGGGTGAAAATATGTGGGGCGTCACCGCGTCCGACTCCGCCCGTGGCTACCTCGCCTGGGGCGGCCCGCCCCGCGGCCTCGACGGTGGCGCGCTCGATGGCACGCTCGTCCCGTGCGCCGCCGCCGGCTCGTTGCCGTTCGCCCCGCGCGAGACCCTCGACGCCCTCCGCCACATGCGCACCGCGCACGGCGATCGGATTTGGCAACGCTACGGCTTCGTCGACGCCTTCAATCTCGAAACCGGCTGGATCGCCCCCGACGTGATCGGCCTCGATGTCGGCATCACGCTCGTCCAGGCCGAAAACGCCCGCACCGGCTTCGTCTGGAAATTCTTCAACCAAGCTCCCGAGATCCAACGCGCCCTCACCCGCGCCGACTTCGTGTCTACAAAACGCGACCTCCCGCCCACCGACACCGCGCGCCTCCGCACGCTCGCCGCCGCCACGTGGCAATCCCTCGCCACGACGCCCGTCTCTTCTGCGAACGCCGGCCTCCGCCTCAGCGCGCTCCTCGCCGCCCACGCTCTCGGCTTCGTCTCCGCCGATACCGCGACGGCCACCGCCCGCGCGCTCCTCGACACCACACCGGCCCCGACGAGCGACGTCGCCCTCGCCCACTACGCCGCCGCACTCGTCACACTCCGCCAAGCCCTTCCCACCCTCGCAGCTGTCGCCACCGCAAAACTCGACGCCATCGCCTGGGATCGTGTCACGCTCGGCTCCCGCGAACTCGGCTCCGCCAGCCGCCTCGCGGCCTTTTTCCAAGTCGCCACCCGCGCCCTCCCGCCCACCGCGTGGTCGGACCTCACCCGCACCCCGGTCGCCCGCGGCCCCGTGCATGTCCTCGCCCCCACCGAAGTTGCCGACCAAGCCCTGCCGGGCCTCTGGCTCGACGAACGCGAAATCATCACCGGTGCCTCCGCCTCCCAACTCGCCTACGCCCACCGCGCCGACGCCCGCGATCCGCTCACGCTCGCGTTACTCCTCGAACATTTTCCCATCGAGGCCGCCGCCCACCTTACCACCGACTCCGTCAACGCAGCCACGCTCGCCACCGCCAGCGAACGCGACTGCGCGGCCTTGCTCGCCGCCGCGGCCAACCACCTCGCTGGCGATGCCCTGCGCCGCTGGTTCCAAGCCGACCCGCTCGTGCGCGCTGGCCGCGCCGCGATCCCCGAATTCGCCGAAGCCGCCTTCGGCCCGAACAACGCCGTCGTCACCCGCCGCGAGCTCGCGGGACCGCCCACGCTCCCGCCCGCCCGCCAAGCCGCCGTCCGCTCCGCGAGCCGGCCTCCCGCGGAGTGGGATTGGCAGACCTTGGCCGGCTCGGCCTTCCGCGACTCCACGACCGATGTCCGCCCCGGCGACCCCGATCTCACGCTGCGCTTCGCTTTCGCCTGGGACCACGACGCCCTCGTCTTCCGCGCCGAGACGATGGACGCACCCGTGGGCTACACGCCGCCCGAAAAACGCCGCGAAGTCGTCGAGCTGTTTCTTGATCCGCGCCGCGACGGCTTCTCCGGCCGACGCGGCGAAGACCTGCTCCTGAGTTTTCAATCCACCGGTCATGCACGCGACGTCCTGCAACGCGCGCCCTTCGCCGCCGACATCACCCGTGGTCCGCACGGCTTCACGCTGCACGCCCGCATCCCTTGGGCGAAACTCGGTCTGCAACCCGCCGCCGGCCTCCGCCTCGCCGCGACCGCCGCCGTGCAAGTCACCGGTCCCCGCAGCGATCACCCCGCCCAGCGCCTCACGTGGCGCCGCCACCCTCGCGAAGACGGCGCCAACGATCTCGGCACGCTTGTCGTCGAGCCCTGATTTCCAATTATCAGCCTCAGCCATTCTCCTCGTTTAACCCCATGAAAACTCCTTGCCTCGCCTTGCTCGCGCTCGCCTCGGCTCTCTCGGTAGCCGCCCAAACACCGGCTCCCGCACCCACGGTCACTCCCGAGAAGGACGCCGTCATGCTCGAGTCCTTCATCGTGAACACCGAAAAGGACAACGGCTACATCGCCATCGACTCCCTCGCCGGCGGTCGCACGTCCACACCCATCAAGTTTACCCCGACCGCCATCTCGTCGCTCACGCGCACGTTCCTCGACGACGTCGGTATCACCGATGTCCGCGACGCCCTGAAGTGGACCGTCAACGCCATCCCGTCCGACCTCAACGCCGGCAAGAGCTCCTCCCCGTTCAACGACTGGGATTTCAACTTCCGCGGCGCGGGCCAATCCCTCCAAGGCGGCTCCGGCCCAACCCGCAACTACTTCACGTTCTACCAGAGCGCCGACACGTATAACATTGAGCGCCTCGAATTCGACCGCGGCCCCAACTCCATCCTCTTCGGTGTCGGCACCATCGGCGGCGTCATGAGCGCTTACACCAAGCAGGCCCGCCTCGATCAAAACTTCACTCACGCCCAGCTCACCACCGACACCAACGGCACGCTCCGCTTCGAGGGCGACGTGAACCGTCGCCTCTCCCCAAGTCTCGCCGTCCGCCTCAATCTCCTCGAGAAGCACTACCGCGGCTGGCGCGATGAGGACAAAGATTTCCAACGCGCCGCCGATCTCGCGGTCACCTACAAGCTCACCGACAAGACCTCCTTCCGCGTCGACGGCGAGATGAGCAAGGCCGAGCGCACCTTCCTCCGCAGCACCGCCGCCGAAGGCGTCACGCGCTACGACGGCACCACCGCCAACACCTGGGGCTCCACACTCTCCACCGCCACCGGCGCCGTCTCCACCATGACCGGCCTCCCCGTCTATCGCGTCTGGATCGCGGGCCAGCCGCAACTCGGCCTCCAAAACTGGGCCGGCGGTTACCGCTCCAACGGCTACTTCCTCCCCATGGCCCCGAAGGCCGGTTGGTATCCCACCGTCATCACCAACGGCACCGTCACCTTCGACGGCTCCAAGATCCCGGTCATGCCGAGCCGCGAGTTCACCATCTCGCCGAAAGACGCGCTCTCCCGGCCCGAATACAACGACGTAACCGTCTGGGTGAACCACCGCTTCACCGACAAATTCGAAGTCACCCTAAGCCGCTACTACTATCAGGACTCGCGTGATTCGCAGAACTACGAGGGCGTCGGCAACTGGTCCCTGGACGTCAACCGCCAGATGCCCAACGGCCAGGCCAACCCGAATTTCGGCAAAAAATTCGGCGACTTCTTCCTCTCGAAACAAACTCAGGACCGCGGCGTCGACGAGACCCGCGTCCAGTTCACCTACCGCTTTGAGACGAAACTCTTCGGCCGCCCCTATCGCCAGACCGCCAGCGTCTCCGCCGGCGACCAGAAAATCACGTGGACCGCTCACCAGTATAACGCGCAGATCCAAAACAGCGGCATCACTATCGCCGACCAAAACCACGTCCGCACCCGCATCTACGAGGACAACACCCATCCCACCATCGGCCTGCCGCCGTCAGTCGGCGGCCTCAACATCGCTTACGCGCCTTGGCCCACCCACTGGTTCGACTTCAACGAAGACTACAAACTCAAGCATGTCGCCGGCTTCACCCACGCGCGCATGCTCGACGACAAGCTGAGCATCCTCGTCGGCGCCCGCCACGACCACTACGACCACTACAAGATCGAGACTATTTCCCGCACCCTCGGCGGCCCCCTCACCGTGGTCCAAGACGGCGCCAGCGGCACCACCTACTCCGCCGGTGCGATCTACTACCTCGGCCCGGTCGGCCTCTACGCCAACTGGTCGAAAAACTTCGACCCCATCGGCCCCGGCCGCAACCCCAGCTTGAGCGGCGTCCCCTTCGGCCCCGCCACCGGCAAGGGCGTCGAGACCGGCCTCCGCTTCTCGAGCAAGGACGGCAAATACTACGCCACCGCCAGCTACTACGACTCCAAGTCCCAGGACCGCATCACCGGCACGAAGATCGGCTTCAGCGGCATCTGGAACAACTACTTCGACGCCCGCGGCGAGGCCCGCAATCCCCAGCTCGGCACCCTTGCCTACGACGATACCGAGGCGCTCCACGTCAGCGGCTACGAGTTCGAAGTCACCGCCAACCCCACCAAGCAGCTCCGCCTGCAGGCCAGTTACGGCCGGCCTGACTCGGAGTTCATCGACGCCCTCCCCGGCCAGCGAGAATACTTCAGAACTAACTTCGCCGCGTGGGATGCCGCCGCCAAACTCACCGTGAATCCCACGGCCTCCACCGCGCTGCGCAACGCCCTTACCAACGCGCAGCTCACGCTCGACAACAACGTCGCCGGCCGCACCCGCACCGGCCTCGTCAAATACACCTCGAACGTGTTTGCCAACTACACCATCAGCGAAGGCTCCTTCCGAGGCCTCTCCTTCGGCGGCGGCGCCGCCCGCACCGGCCGCACCTACGTCAGCACGATCCGCAATACGCTCTACTACCGCGGTGAGCAGATCACGACGTCCTTCCGCGCCGGCTACACGACCAAAGTCTTCCGCGCCCCGACCCGCTTCGCCCTCAACGTGGAAAACGTGTTCGACGACCGCGACCCAATCGTCTCGACCTTCGACGGCGGCTACCGCGATACCAACGGCGTCGCCATCGCCAACGGCTTCATCCTCCGCGCCCCGCGCACGATCAAGCTCTCGGCCCGGTTCACGTTCTGAAGCACTGCGCAGGAAGATTCCGCACCACGCCCGTCAGCGTGCCAGCCGCCCCGGCGGCTCCACGCTGAGCTGCACGATCGCCTCGCGCACCCGCGCCGTCTGCTCGGAGTTCATCAGGAGAAAACGGTGGCGCCCCTTGCCGTCTTTGCTCGGCCGAAACCACGTGGCGCCGTTATCCTCGACTGTAACCGTGCCGGCAGGCGAGAGATCGAAGTAGCCGCGGTCCGGATAAACTGCGTAAAGTAGCGCCGTCGGGTCCCACGTGGGTCGATCATGCGGCGGCGGGTTGTAAAGGACGTAAGACTCTTTCAGCGGATGGTGCGTGATGTAGTTCAGATCCTGCTCGATGGCGACATGCGGAAACGTTGCGGCGATCCCGATCTCAAACCCGCTCCACACCACCAGCGTCGGCCAACGCTTCGCGAGCGCCTGCGCCGCCGGCACGTCTTTGATGACGTTGAATTCGAGGTGGCGCGTGTTCCCGTTCACCGTCTGAAACGCGCCCGCCATGATCGCGAAGAGCTTCACTTTCTTGGCGATGAGGTCGCGGCCGGATAGCGGCGAAAGCTCGTCGGGCTTCGAATCAAGAAGCCGCACGAAATTCGTGAAAAAGCCGACCTGCACGAGCGCGACGCTCGCATCGGGCTGCGCCGCGAGGAGTTTCCTCAAAAGCCCGACCGCCTCGGGTGCGTCTGCTCCGCTCTTGAGATCATGCGGATAGCGGAGCGAGCCGTCATCGTTGCGCGCGTCGGCAAGCAAATTGAATTTACCCGGCTCAGGCGTCGCACCGTTGCGGACGACGCCGATCGGCACATCGGGATAGCCGTAGAACGTGTTCACCGAGTCGACAAACGCAGCCGCCTGCGGGTGATCCTTCGTGATCGTCACGGCGAGCAATTCGCATGCACCGCGCTTTTGCAGACTATGAATCATGCAGAGCGCCATGACGTCGTCGACGTCGTTGCCCATATCGGTGTCGAAGATGAGCTTCACCGGCGCGGCATGCATCCAGCCGCAGAAAGTCGCGATGAGGAGGGATATGAGGAGCGTGCGCATGGAAACCGGAGAGACGCTGCTCGCGACCGAAAATTTCGCTCCACGCCGATGTTCGGCTACACCTTCATCTCCGCCGGAAACAGAACTCGGCCTACCGCGATTTCCTCGGCGAGCCGCGCCAGAAATGTCGCGCGCGTGAGCTCGCGCGCGCCGAGGCGCTGCATGTGCGGCGTGAGTTGCTGGATGTCCATCCACGCTTGGCCGCGCTCGCTCAGGTGCCGCGCGAGGAAACAGATCGCGAGCTTCGAGGCATTGTCGACGTGGTGAAACATGCTCTCGCCGCCAAAAAAACCGCCCGCATCCACACCGTAAAGCCCGCCGACCAAGGCACCGTCGCGCCACACCTCGACACTGTGCGCCGAGCCCTCCCGATGCAGCGCCGTGTAGGCCTCGACGACGGCGGCGCTGATCCACGTGCCCTCCTGTCCCGGGCGCGGCGCCGCGGCACAAGCGGCGATCACCTCCGGAAAAGCGCGATCGATGGAAAAACTCCAGCCCGGCTTCCGCGCCGTTTTCTCCAGCGTTCGTCCCGGGGTGAGTTCACTGAAAACCAACACCGCGCGCCGCCGCGGACAGCACCAAGGGATCGGATCCTTCGGCCGGCCCGGCCACGGAAAGATTCCGCGACGATACGCCGCGCGGAGATTTTCGACGGTCAATCCCGCCGCGCCCGACCACGCCACCACCTCGGGACCGCGTCCCAGTTTTTCCGCCTCGGGAAACGTCAGCGTCGGCTGCATGTTGCCACCACGTCACGGGTCGACCCGTCTCACTCACGCTTCAAGCCGCGCGACATCAACGCCGCCAACGCCGCGGCGGGTTGTTTGCCGCCAAAGAGGATCGCGTGCACCTCGCCGAGGATCGGCGCGTCGATGCCCTTGGCCACGCACAACTCGGCGAATGACTCCGTGGTCTTGTGGCCTTCGACGACGGTTTTGCGGTGCGCGAGCAGCGAGGCGACGGTCGCGCCCTCGCCGATCTTCACGCCAAACTCGCGGTTGCGGCTCCACCCGCCATGACACGTCGCCACGAGATCGCCGAAGCCGCTAAGGCCGTAAAACGTCTCCGCCCGCGCGCCCAGCGCCGTGCCGACGCGCACCATCTCGGCCAACGCACGCGTGAGCATCGCGGCCCGCGTATTGTCGCCGAGCTTCAGTCCGTCGCAGCAGCCGGCGGCGATTGCGTAGATATTTTTCAAACATCCGCCGATCTCGACGCCCGCCAAATCGCCGCTCGTGTAAACGCGCAGCGTCGGCCCGCTGATCGCCGCCTGAACTTCCTGCACCGCAGGAGTCGCCGCTGTCGCTGCCAGCACCATCGCCGCCGGCAGCCCACGCGCGACTTCGCCGGCATTCGTCGGCCCCGTCAACGAACCGACGAGCAGGCCCGGCAACGACTCGGCGATCACTTCGGAGGCGCGCAGGTGCGTGCCGAGTTCCAATCCCTTCGCGAGACTCACGACCAATTTCACCCGCGCGTCAGCCGGCAGCGCCGCGCGCACCCGCGCGCACGTCTCGCGCAAAGCCTGCGTCGGGCAGGCTAGCAAAATGACCTCCACACCCGCCAATGCCACCGGGAGATCGGCCGTGATCGCGATGGACGAGGGCAGCGGAATACCCGGCAGGTAGTCGGCGTTTTCACGCGATGCCGCCATCACCGTCGCCTGCTCGGCGCGCCGTGGCGCGAGCACGACACCGTGCCCCCCGCGGGCCAGATGCAGCGCAAACGCCGTGCCCCAAGCTCCGGCTCCGACAACGACAAAATTCATACTCCCTCTTTGCCTACGGAACCCACGGAATACACGGAAAAAGACACCGGGCAGCCGGGGCGTCCGTGTCTTCCGCGGATTCCGTGGATCGCTCCAAACGTTATTTCAGAAACGCCGGGATCTTCTCCCCGGCGATCATCTGCTCGAAGGTCTCGCGCGCGTTGATCAGCTCGAACGAGCTGCCCTTCACCAACACTTCGGCGGCCATCGCGCGGGTGTTGTAGCGGTTGGCCATCGCGTAGCCGTAGGCACCGGCGCTCATGAACGCGACGAGTTCGCCCTCGCCGACCTCCTGAATCTGGCGGTCCTTCGCGAAACAATCGCCGCTCTCGCAGATTGGCCCGACGATATCGGCCACGAGCGCGCGGCGCGAGGAGTCGCGCTGCAGCGGCACGATCTCGTGGAAGCTGTCATACATGGCCGGACGCACGAGGTCGTTCATCGCGGCATCGACGATGAGGAAGTTTTTCCCGGCGCCGCGCTTCAGATGCTCGACGCGCGAGAGGAGCGCACCGGCGTTGCCGACCATAAAGCGGCCGTGCTCGAGGAGAATTTTCAGGCCGAGCGGCTGGAGGAGCGGCACGAGCGCCGCGCCGTAGGTCTCGGGCGTGAGCGGACGTTGGTCGGCCGGCTGCGCGTCCCACCACGCCTGTTCACCGCTGGCGAGCGCGTCTTTGTAGATGATGCCCATGCCGCCACCGATGGAGAAATACGTGATGCCATACTTCGCCTTCAACTCGGCTGCGAACGGCGCGACCTTCTCCACGGCTTCGACAAACGGCGCTACCGAGGTGAGCTGCGATCCGATGTGCATCTGCACGCCCTTGATGGCGATGTGCGGATACTTCGACGCGGCCTCGTAGGCGGCGGCGGCGTGCTTGAGGGGAATGCCAAACTTATTGCCGCTCTTGCCGGTCGTGATCTTCGCGTGGGTGTGCGCGTCGACGTCGGGATTGATGCGGATGGCGATGGGCGCCTTCACGCCGAGCGTGCCGGCCACGTGGTTGATGCGGGCAAGCTCGGGCTCGCTCTCGACGTGGAACGCGAAAATTTCGTTTTGCAGCGCCAACTTGATCTCGGCCTCGGTCTTGCCGACACCGGCGAAGACGCTCGTCTTCACATTCGAGCCGGCCGCGAGCACGCGACGAATTTCGCCGCCGCTCACGAGGTCGAAACCCGCGCCGAGATTCGCGAAGTGGCGGAGCACGGCGATGTTCGAGTTGGCCTTCATCGCGAAGCAAAGCTGCGCATCGAGACCGGCGAGGCCGCGTTGGAGGCGGCGGTAATTATCCTCCATCGTCGAAGCGCTGTAGACGTAGGTTGGCGTGCCGTAGAGCTTCGCCACGGCGGCGAGTTCGACGGATTCGCAGTGCAAGGTGTGGCCGGAGTATTGGAAGTGGTGCATGGTCGTGGAAGAGTTCGGAAAAAACGCGTGAAAGGAACGAACGTAGCGAGTTTCCCCTTGAAAAAACGACACCAAATTTCGGAGATGCCGCTGTGCTCCGCGCCTTGATCAATTTCTGTCATCGTCCTGCGCTCCGCTTCGGGCTGCGGACGGACCGGCGCGGGCGTTTTCGTGATCCGCGGTTCGCCAGTTTCATCGGCCAAAACAACCGCACGAAGCTCGACACCGATTTTCACGACACGGTGCTGCGCGGCCGCAAAGTGATGAAAAACATTTTCCGCCTGGGGCTCGCCGGCGGCGTAGCGTGGGTCGTCATCGAAAGCGCCAAGGCGCTTTCAGTTTTCTAAAATTTAGAAAACGAAAAAGCGGCCCCCGCGACGTGCGCAGAGGCCGCTCCAGTGCGGATCGGCGGGGATCACGCCGCCAATCCGAAGCGTTCGCGGCGGCCATTCGTGGCCGGGACCATCGCCAGTTCGGTCACCAGCGGCCGGGTTTTCCGCGAGTAGTCAGTGAGCGCGATGGCGGCAAAGCCGGCGACGACCACCGCGGAAACGGCAGATTCAAAACTGACCGAAGAAGCGAACAACGCGCTGAGCGCGGCGAGAGAGGAGACAAGTGTAAGTGTTTTCATGGGACGATTGGTTGGTTGCCCTGAAAACCCCGCAGGTCGCGGAAAGTTACAAAAAAGGCGCGACCTCGCGGTCGCGCCTCGAAAATCCAAAGATATATTTGCGGGCTCAGGCCCCGCCGCCATCGGTGCTGGCGGCTTCGGGCTGGAACGCGCTACGGAGCGTTGCGCCGAGGTAGTCGCGGTTGAGACGCGCGATGAAATCGTGGGTGATCGTCTTCGGGCACGCGGCACTGCACTCGTATTGATTCGTGCAGTTGCCGAAGCCTTCGGCGTCCATCGTATTGACCATCGCGAGCACACGGCGGTCACGCTCGGCCTGGCCTTGCGGGAGCAGACCTAAGTGGCCGACTTTGGCGGAGACAAAGAGCATCGCGCTCGCGTTCTTACAGGCCGCGACGCACGCGCCGCAGCCGATGCATTGCGCGGCATCCATCGCGAGATCGGAGGCGCCTTTGGAAATGGGAAGGCCGTTGGCCTCGGGCGCGGAGCCGGCGCGGGCGGTGATAAAGCCGCCGGCCTGCATGATCTTGTCGAACGAGGTGCGGTCGACGACCAAGTCTTTGATGAGCGGAAACGCCGCGGCGCGGAAGGGTTCGACGACGATGATGTCACCGTCGTGGAAGCTGCGCATGTAGGTCTGGCAGGTGGCGATGCCTTTGCCGGGACCGTGGGGCTTGCCGTTGATTGTCAGCGAGCAGGTGCCGCAGATGCCTTCGCGGCAGTCGTGCGCAAACGCGATCGGCTCCTCGCCCTTGATCGTGAGCTCGTCGTTTACGACGTCGAGCATCTCGAGGAAGGACATGTTCGGATTCAGGTTCTTGGCCGAGTAGTCCTTGAACTGCCCGAGCTCCTTCGGACCGGCTTGGCGCCAGGCACGAAGGGTAACACTGATGCTTTTGGTGGAAGATTCTGCAACCATGACGAAAGGGGGTTGGGCGGCTTATTTGTAATTGCGGACGCTCATCTTCACGAACTCGTAGTTGAGCGGCTCGACGTTGCGGACCGGAGTCTTGTCCTTGCCCTGATACTCCCAGGCCGCGACGTGACCAAACTTCTCGTCGTCGCGTTTGCACTCGCCGTCGGGATATTGGAACTCCTCGCGGAAGTGACCGCCACAGCTCTCTTCGCGGGTGAGCGCGTCGCGGCACATCAGTTCGCCCAGCTCGAGGAAATCGGCCACGCGGCCGGCCTGCTCGAGGGATTGGTTGAGCGTATCGCCGGAGCCGGGGACGTTGACGCTGCCCCAGAATTCTTCGCGGAGCGGCGGGATTTCTTTGAGGGCTTTTTCGAGGGTGTCCTTGGTGCGCGCCATACCGCAACCGTCCCACATGATCTTGCCGAGACGTTTGTGGAAATGGCTGACGGGTTGCTTGCCCTTGATGCCAAGGAATCGGTTCGACTGGCCGCGAATCTCGGCCTCCGCCTGCTTGAACTCGGGGGCGTCCGCACTCGGGCGGGAACCGGGTTTTTGCCCGGCGAGGTAGTCACCGATCGTGTAGGGGATAACAAAATACCCGTCGGCGAGACCTTGCATGAGCGCGCTGGCGCCGAGACGGTTGGCGCCGTGGTCGGAAAAGTTGGCTTCACCCAGCACGAAGAGGCCGGGGACGTTGGACATGAGGTTATAGTCCACCCAGAGGCCGCCCATCGTGTAGTGCACGGCAGGATAGATGCGCATCGGAGTCTTGTAACCGCTCTCGGCGGTGATCTCGTGATAGATATCGAAGAGATTGCCGTAGCGCTCGCGCACGCCGTTTTCGCCGAGGCGCTTGATCGCGTCAGAGAAATCGAGGTAAACGCCGAGACCGCTCTCGCCGGCACCGCGACCTTCGTCGCACACGCGCTTGGCGGCGCGGGAGGCAATATCGCGGGGAGCGAGATTGCCGAAGCTGGGATACATGCGCTCGAGGTAATAATCGCGGTCACCCTCGGCGATGGAGTTGGGATCTTTCTTCGCATCGTCCTTCTTCTTCGGCACCCAGATGCGGCCGTCGTTGCGGAGCGACTCGGACATGAGCGTGAGCTTCGACTGGTAGTCGCCGCTGACGGGAATGCACGTCGGATGGATCTGCGTGTAACAAGGATTCGCCATGCACGCGCCGCGCTTGTAGGCGCGCCAGATCGCGGTGGCGTTGGACTGCCGGGCGTAAGTCGAAAGATTGAAAACGTTGCCGTAGCCGCCGGTCGCGAGGATCACGGCATCAGCGGAGTGACGCGTGATTTCGCCGGTGTTCAGATCGCGCACGATGATGCCCTTGGCGTGACCGCCGACGACCACGAGATCGAGCATCTCGGAGTTGGTGTGGAGTTGCACGAGGCCTTGGCCGACGGTGCGGGACAGCGCGGAGTAGGCACCGAGGAGGAGCTGCTGACCAGTCTGGCCGCGCGCGTAGAATGTGCGGGAAACCTGCGCACCGCCGAAGGAGCGATTGGCGAGAAGACCGCCGTATTCGCGGGCGAAGGGCACGCCTTGCGCGACGCATTGGTCGATGATATTCGCGGAAACTTCGGCGAGACGATGGACGTTGGACTCACGGGCGCGGTAGTCGCCGCCCTTGATCGTGTCGTAGAAGAGGCGGTAGACGCTGTCGCCGTCGTTCTGGTAATTCTTCGCGGCGTTGATGCCACCTTGCGCGGCGATGGAGTGGGCGCGGCGCGGGCTGTCGTGAAACACGAAGCACTTCACCTTGTAACCCATGTCGGCGAGTGACGATGCGGCCGAGGAACCGGCGAGGCCGGCACCGACGACGATCACCTCGTATTTCCGCTTGTTGGCGGGATTGACGAGCTTGATGTCCACCTTGTGCTTGCGCCACTTGTCGGCGAGCGGACCGGAGGGAATTTTGGAATCGAGCGTAGCCATGGCGGAGAGTGATTAGCGTTGGGCCGCGGGAGCGACCTTGGCGGACTGCGGCTGGAGTTTGCCGGCGATCACCGCGCCGGGGATGGCGAGGTTGCCGAGGAAGTAGACAACGCAGAGCAAGAGCGCGGCCTTGTGGAGGCAGTCGGCCCATTTTGCGTTACGCAGACCGAGCGTCTGGAAGAGGCTGTCGAAGCCGTGCAGGAGGTGAATGCTCAGCAGGCCGACCGCGATGATGTAGAACAGGGAGACGACTTTGTTCTGAAAACCGAGGACGACCATGTTGTAGACGTTGGCGACATCATCACCAGCTTTCACGACCGTGAAGCCCGCCACGCGGTAGTCCTTCGTCATGGTGTAGTGGTTGAGCGGAGGCGTATCCTTGAAGGTTTCTTTTTGCACCACGCCGAGCGTGAAGTGGGCGAGGTGATAGATCAAAAACGCGAGGACGATCAGACCGGTCCACTTCATGGCACGGGAGGCAAACGTCGCGCGGATCGTGTGCTTGAACGCGTAGTCGGTGCCGCGCGCCTTCTTGTTTTCCAAGCTGAGGACAGTCGCAGCCCAGATATGCAGGAGCACCGTCGCCAAGAGCCCGAGGCGCACCACCCAGAGCAGCGGTCCGAGCTGGTGGAGGAATTGGGCGTATCCGTTGAGGTGATCGGCGTCTTGGAAAATCTGGAGGTTGCCGACGAGGTGACCGACGACAAAGCCGATCAGGATCACGCCAGTGACCGCCATGATGATTTTCCGGCCGATTGAGGAGCCGAAGAAGGAGCCAACGAGGTTCATCGCAGAGTGAGGAGATGGAAGCGCAAGGCAGTGGGGAAATTCGATTACCGGTCCGACGAAGTAAAGGGGCGCGTGCCGCAACGCACGCACAATTAGCGAGACTAACCTTTTTTAGAAGGCCGGCGCGCCCATCAGCACCAGTTCCCCGTCGCCGGCTCAGCGGCCCAGCGGCTTCAGCAGCGCAAATTTCCCGCTAGCGGCCGGCGCGATAAACTTCCGGCGAAACGCATTCACGCGCGCCCCGCCCCCGATCAGCCGCGCCAACGCCGTTTCCACGTCACGATGTGCCGCCGTCTCGTCGGCCACGTAATGAAAATCCCACCGCAGCTCACCGGTCTGCACGAGCGAGTAGTGCCAGCAGCGGAAACTCTCCGGCAACGCCGCATCGACATCCGTCGGCGACATCAGCGAGCCGTCGGCCCGGAAATACAAATTCCCTTCGCGCCCCAATAGGCGGAATCCCGACGGAAATTTCTGCACGATGTCGCCCGTGTGATAGCGGAGGAGCGGCATCGCCTCGCGGTCGCGCGTCGTGACGTAGATCTGAAACACGTCCGGCAACCCCGCGCGCCACGGCACGAGTTCGATAAACGCATTGTCGTCGATCACGAGGGAGTTGTCCTTGAACGCATCGCCGACGAACAGATAGCCCGCTTCGGTCGAGCCGTAGAGATCAACCTGCGCCGCCGGAAATACCTCCGCGATGCGTTGCCCGTGCTGCGTGCTCGCTTTGCCGTAGGTGAGAATCACCGCGCGCACGCTCGGCACCGTCACGCCACGCTTCTTCGCGGCCCGCGCGAGGAGCGAGAGATAAACCGGTTCGCCCTCGATCACCTCGGGCTTGGTCGCCTGAAGTTCGCGCACGATACGGTCCCACTCTCCCTCGGGAAACGCGAACGGATCGCTCGACAAATTCAGATAAACCACGCCGTCAAAATAGCGGTGCGGAAACGGATGATCCTCGTAAGGACAGAGGTTGCTCGAACACCCGACAGGCGCGAGGACGCACTTGCGATACGGACGCCCGGCGAACTCACGCAGAATCGGCGAGGCGCGATACGCCCGCTCGGTCTGCGCATTCCACCAGCCTTCTTCCATGATCACCGTCATCGGTGACTGCGTCGTGCCGCCCGTGCTCTCGTATTCGAATTTTTTTTCCGACAACCCGCGCTCGATCTGCGCGTAGTCGGCGAAAAACGCCTGGTGCCCGCGCTCGACGATTTCTTTTTTCGACAACGCCGGGATCTCGCGGAAACACGCCCATTTCAGCGGCTCTGGGTGCAGCGGAAAACGCTGCACGTAGAGCGGACTGCGCTCGTAGATTTTCCGCACTTCGCGCTCGAGTCGCTCCGGCAGAAACCCAGCGGGTGCGGAGCCGAGTGTCTCGGGGGCGTTGGCAAATGTGGGCGCGGACATCAGATTGGAGAGGGAGAAGGCGTCACGTAAGCCGGCGACAACTTCAAGTCAAACGACCGGTGCCTTTGCCGTCATCGCGCGCCAGTGCGGTTCAAAAAGAAACAGCGCATTCAGCACGAGCGCATGCGTGACGCCGCCCGCCCGCGCCTGCGCTAGCACGTCGTCCACCAGCACGGTCGTGACTCCGATTTCCTCATCCGGGTCCCACTCCAGCGCCGCCGATTGCACCGCGTCTTCCACGAGCACAAAGTGGCAACGGTTCGACTGAATCGCGGGGTTCGGATGCGTGCTGCCGAGCAGCCGCGCACGCGCGCCGACGAAGCCGGTTTCCTCGCGCAGTTCGCGCAGGCCCGCCTCAATCGGATCTTCGCCCGCCTCCATCACGCCGCCCGGAATCTCCAGCGAAAACCCGTCGATGCCGAAACGAAATTGCCGCACCAACACCAGGCGTCCGTCCGGCGTGAGTGCGAGCACGTTGCACCAATCCGAGGGCGCCACGACGACGAAGTCACGCTCCGTCGCACGCACGGGATGTCGGTAACGCACGCTCAACAAATCGAGCACGCGCGTCTCCGCCACCGTCGTGGAACCGAGTTTCTCCCAGCGCGCAGGACTGGGGGAGGCAGAGAGGTTACTCATGAAAAAAGGCGAAGTGCGTTAAACCGAAAAACAAAAATGCCCCCGGGCCGCGAGGCGAGGAGGCATTTTGATCACACGCGCATCGGAGCGCGCGAAAAATTATTTCTTCGGGAGCTTTACCTTCTGACCCGCACCCAGCTTGTTCCAATTAACACCGGGATTGACCGCAATGAGATCGGCGAGCGCCACGCCATTCGCGCGGGCAATCTTGGCGCCGGTGTCACCACCCTTGACGACATATTCACCGGGGCCGGCCACGGCCGGACCGCTCTTCCCACCTTTTTTGTCGGCGACCGGAGCGGGAGCCGGCTTCTTGGCCGCTTCTTCCAGCTTCGTGATCGCACCACGGAGATTGCCGAGCTCGCCACCGACTTGGGTAAAGGCGTCCTGCGTCTGGCGCGCGAGGGCGACATTGTCCTTCGCAGCTTTTTCAGCACTGGCTGCAGCGGACTCCGCCTGCGCCTTCACACCGTCTACCAAATCCACTTTCGCCTGATGATCGGCGAGGGTCTTGTTGACCTTCGAAATTTGCAAAAGAGCGATGCCGCCCAGCAGCAAGCCGATCACACCGACGACGATGCCGCCGACCGGAAGCATGCTGTTATTTTCGCGAGAAATGGTATCCATGGAATAAAAGGTGAAGCCGCAGAAGAAGGACAATCACATGACGAGGCAAGCAGAGATTATTCACACTTTCCCTCGGAGAAAAATGCGCGCTCTCCTCGTAAAAAACGGTCCGACGCCCGATCATGTTCGCCCCAAATCGCCCTCGCAGCCACGGGAGGTTCGAGCCGCTGTCCCTGCCTAGATTCAACCGCAGTATTCTTCAAACCAACGCCGCCATTGACACGTTCACCCATAGCCCCTCCCTTCTCGCCTCCTCGGGGTGTAGCTTAGCCTGGTAGAGCGCCTGGTTTGGGACCAGGAGGTCGTAGGTTCGAATCCTATCGCCCCGACCATTTTTTCGTTAGCCGTGCAAATTCGCTGTGATTTTGATGCGCGAAACGGCGTCTGCTCAGCGTGAAAACCCTCTCGGTTTGCTTCGCCGCCCTCGGATTGGTCCTCGCGCTAACAACGGCCACCGCCGCCGGCGCCACCTCGCTCCTCGTCGAGGCGGAAGAATTGGAGAGCCTCGGCGGCTGGCAACACACCCGCGACACCCGCGTCGTCCGCGAATTTCTCTGGGCCGATATCAAGGGCCACGTCGCCCCCGCCGCCGGCGCCATCGCCCTGCCCCACCCCGGCCGCTGGCGCCTCTGGGTGCGCAGCAAGGACTACCCGAAAGACCGCCCCGGCACCCGCAACTTTTCCGTGCGACTCGGCACCACCCGCTCGGCCACCACCTTCGGCCGCCACGGCCGCGAGGGCCTCGGCGGGTGGGATTGGGAGGATGGCGGCACCTTCGAGCTTCCCGCGGGCCCGCTTCTGCTCGTGATCGGCGAGGACAACACCGGCTCGGCACGCTGCGATGCCCTCCTGCTCTCCGACGATCCCACCTTCCACCCCACTGGCACTCCGTGGTCCCTCAAAATCCCCGCGGCCACTCCGGTCCCTCTCAATACCCGCGCCACTTCGCCGCATGATGCCGTCGTCCCGGAGCCGTTGCAGGCGATCGACGCCAACCCGCTCGCCACCCTCGAAAACGCCGTCGTTCGCTTCACGTTTCACCGCTCGGCGACCGCCTCCAGTCCCGCGGTCGCCCTCCGCGCCGCCGTGCGCAACGCTTCCGCATGGCAACCGCTCCCCGCCCACTCCGATGCCGAGGGCTACCGCGTGCTGTTTCGCCCGAGCGCGCAGCCGCCCCGCATCGCGAGCCACCACGTGCACCCCGTTTGGGACAACACCTTCGGAGCCCCCGTCGAGCTCGGCGCCGGCGGCGCCACCCTCCCCAGCCGCCTCGGCCCACCCTCCGCACCGTGGGCCTCCGCCCGTTGTTTTCCCCTGCGCCCGATCGCCGCACGCCAACTCAGCGCCACGACTGTCGAGCTCACTTTCGCCCCGCTCTCTGTCGGCCGCCTCAAAGCCACGTGGCAACTCGTCGCCGGCGAACCGCAGGCCCGCGTCTCGCTCGACTTCGCGCCCTCCGAGCCGGGCTGGGTCTCCCTCGGCTACCACGGTCTCCTCGCCGCGCCACCCGAGCAGTTCGATTTCCTGCTCCTGCCCTTCCTCTACCACGGCAAACGCTTCCCGACGCAGCCCGTGCTCCTGCAAAGCGCGCAGATGCCCACGCCGCTCGCCCTCGTCGCCCGCGACGGCCTCACCTACGCGCTCGCCGCCGAGCCGGCCGACCTGCCGTTTGCCTGGCCTTCCGCCACCAACTCCCGCTTCGCCCTCGGCCTGCGCAACGAGTCTGGCCTCGCGCAACCGCTCCTCTACGCCCCCGTCCTCGGCCAGCCCGGCAGCGAGTCGCCCCACCGCGAACCCATCCGCGCCCGCTTCCGTGTGTGGGCCCAGCCAGGCGATTGGTTCTCCGCGTATCGCGGCGTCGCCGAGCAAGTCTTCGGCCTCACCGACTACCGCCGCCCCACCTACGGCTCGCTCTCCGATGCCGCGCTCAACCTCTACGATCTCCTCCGCGACGAATCCGCCTCCGGCTGGAACGCCCGCGCCAAGGGCCCGTGGAATATCGAGAGCCGCAACATCGTCTCGCACTCCTCCCCGCTCACTTACCTCAGCTTCTACCTGCTCACCGGCGACGAAGATTTCTACAACCGGTTGGCCCGCCCCGCCCTCGAGTTTATGCTCTCGCGCCCCGGCCCTCACTTCGCCGCCGAGCGCGCCATCGGTTCCAACTACTATTCGCACCAGCCCCTGCGCGGCCCGCCGGCCACCTATGGCGCCGCCGTTTTCGCCAGCGCCCACACGCTCACCCACGGCCGCACGCCCGCCTTCGCCGCCGCCGCGGTCGACGCCGCCGGCCAACCGCGCCTCACCCGTGGCTACAGCCACGTGCAGCCGTTCGAGGACGCCCTCGCGCTGTATCGGATGACCGGTGACACCCGCTGGCGCGACGCCGCCATCGCCGGGGCCGACCGCTACATCGCCGAAAACCTCACGCGTCTCCCCACGCGCGACCTCGGCCCCACACCGTTCATGAACCTCAGTTTCGTGCCCGACTGGGAGGGCCTCCTCCACGTCCACGAAGCCACCGGCGAGCCGCGTTTTCTCAACGCCTCCGTCGCCGCCGCCCGTTGGCTCATCACCTCGCTCTGGACGCAGCCGCTCGTCCCCGCGGGCGACACCACGATCCACCCCGGCGGCCGTTACCCCAGCGCCACCCACGTCTGGTGGCTGGGCGACACCCGCTACCGCCTCGGTTTCGTCGAGAGCGCCCAACGCACCACCGACGACCAGGCCAAATTCACCCTCGCCCCCGCCGCCCTCCCCGAGAAACGCGTCCCCGCCTGGCAAGTCAGCAACGTCGGCCTCGGCCTCGAACAACCGAGCACCTACACGCGCACCGGCAACGACGCCAACATCACGATGAACACCTGGGCGCCCAACTTCCTGCGCCTCGCCGCCCTCACCGGCGACACCCTCTTCCGCACCGCCGCCCGCAACGCCACCATCGGCCGCTTCGCCAACTACCCAGGCTACTACCTCGACGGCCAGACCGACCACTACCAACGCCCCGACTACCCCGTCGCCGGCCCCGACGTCACGTGGCTCTACGTGCACCACATCCCGCCCTTCGCCGCCTACGTGCTCGACTACCTTTTCACCGATGCTGAGACCCGCACCCATGGCGCCGTGCAATTCCCCTCCGTCCGCCAATGCGGCTACGTCTGGTTCGACAACCGCCTCCGCGGCCACGCCCCCGGCACCGTCTACGGCCAACCCGCCTGGCCCTGGCTCCACCGCACCGCCGCCACCGTCGACAACGTCGCCGTCGACCGCGTCCTCGCCCACGGCGACGGCCGCTTCCACGTCGTCCTCCTCAACCAAACCCGCGTCCCCCAACGCGTCCGCGTCACCCTCGATCCCCGCGTCCTCGGCCGCCCCCTCGCCGCCGCCTCCGCCGCCCCCTCGCCGCCGCCTCCGCCGCCCTCCGCCGCGACCAAGCCCCCGCCACCACCGTCCATATCCAAGATTCCGTGACGACCGTCGACCTCCCCCTGCTCGGCGTCGCCACCCTCACCGTCGACGACGTGCACATCGACATCCCCACGCACCGCCTCGCGCCCCCCGCCACGTTACCGCTCCCGACCACCCCCGCCCTCCGCCGCCAACCGCTCCCCGGCACGAAACTCGAAGCCATCGGCACAGAACTCCACGTCCCACCCTTCACCTGGCGCGACCTCTTCGTCTACGTGACCGCCAACCTCGACGACCTCAGCGCCGCGAACCTCTACTATCGCGTCGGCGAAGCCCCCGAACAACGCGTCACCTGCCCCCGTTTCCCCTGGGAATTCTCCGTCCGCCTCACCGACACCACGACTCCAGTCACATGGCGCGTGGAAGCGACGCCACAGGTAGCACCTACCCCCACCACGGGTCTTCAGCGGCCGAGGTAGAGCAGCGCCGCGCCCGACTCAGGTTATTTTTTGACAGCAGTCGCGTAACTGAATCCTCCGCTAAGGTAATCGATCATGGTTCGTCGTTGGAGATTCCGCACCGACCATCGCTTCGTCCACTTCAGCCAAGGAGAGTCCCAAACTCGCGCTCCGTTCTACCTCGAGCAATGGCAGCGACGCACAATGCGCTCCATTTTCCCCCAAAGGCACGCCCCCTGCTCCCGGCACCTACTCAATCTCTTTTCTCCTCCATGGATTCGTCACAAATCTCGGCTTGTGGTTGGGTAGATTCACCTAGAAATTACATCAGACCGCAACGTTTCGCAGTTGCTTCGTTTTTCTCCAAATGAATCTCCCCCGCGTTCAGATAATTGCCGGCTATGTTGTGCTTCTGACCCTTCTTTTCACCCCACGGGCACAGGCACAAACTGTGCTCGCCGGTTGGGACTTCAACGGACTGAGCGGCGGCGCTGCCAACTACGGAGCCTCTCCTTTTGCCCCCACATCCTTCAACTCTAACGCCACCATCGGTGGTCTCACCCGTTCGGGTGGTCTGACCCAGAGTGGCACAGCCACGGCGCGTGGTTGGGGTGCGACTGGCTGGGATGCCACTTCAACCACCGCCTCGGATGCTATCACCGCCAACGATTTTGTCACCTTCTCCATCGCCGCTAACACCGGCTATACGCTTTCTCTCAGTTCCATTAACCCGGTCGAATATCGCCGCTCGGGCACCGGGCCCAACAGTGGCACGCTTCAATACCAGATCGGCAGCGGCACGTTCACCGACATTACCACGTTTTCCTACTCCAGCACCGCCACCACCGGAGCCACCCTCTCCGCCGTAGACCTTTCCTTGGTCTCGGCCCTGCAAAACATCGCCTCCGGCACGACCGTCACGTTTCGCATCGTAAACTACGGCGCCACCAGCTCGACCGGCACGTGGTATCTCTACGACGTCGGGACCGACGCGGGAACCAGCGACTTTGCCCTCCTCGGCACGCTGACTGCGCCGCCGTCCGCCTCGCTCACTTGGAGTGGCGGCAACGGCACATGGGACACCTCTACCTCGAATTTCACCGCCTCTTCAGTTGCATGGAACAACACTACCGACGCCGCCACCAAAGCGATCTTCCCCTCCGCTGGGCAGAGTATTGTGGTCGCGAGTGGCATCACCGCCGGCAGCGTGCAATTTGACGCCAGCGGCATCACACTCTCCGGCGGCTCTCTGATCAATGGCAATGCCTCTACCGCATTCATTGCCACGGTCACCAACGGCACCGATAGCGCCGCGATAAGCACCGCTATCAACGATGGCGGCAAAGGACTTACCAAAGACGGCTCTGGCATTCTCTCCCTTTCCGGCACGCAATCAGACCTCACTGGCGGCATTACCGTCGCTGCGGGCACCCTCCAAACCGACGCAGGTGTCGTCAGCGGAAAGAACATCACAAACAACGCCACCTTGGAATTCACCTCCGGCACCTACGCATCCGGCACCCTGACCAACAACGGCACCATGCTTAAGTCGGGCGCCGGCACCGCCACAATCAACACTGCAGTAAGCGGAACCGGCGCCACCACGATCACCGGAGGAACCCTCGCCACCGGTGTTAACCAAGCCATCGGAACCGGTAATCTCACTCTCTCCGGAGGCGGCGCCCTCGACCTCGGCTCCCACGACGCCACCGTCTCGGGCGTTTCTCTCACCGGTTCGTCCATCGCCAACGCCGGCGTCCTCACCCTCGGCGCGTCGGCCACCCTCACCGCATTGGCCAGCCCGACGACGTCAACCATCGGCGGCGCCGCGCTGGCCCTCGGTGCGACCTCGCATACTTTTTCCGTTATCGAAGGAGCCACCGGTAGCGACCTGACTATCTCCGCCGGCCTTACTGGCACCAATGCCGGCACGCTCACTAAGTCCGGCAACGGCACTCTTACTCTCACCGGGAACAACAGCGGCTTCGCCGGCAATGTCACCGTCGGCACGAATTCCGGCATCCTCGCCGTCGGAAGCACCAACGGCCTCGGCACCGGCCTGATGAAATTTAACGGGGGCACTCTTACCGGCAACGGTTCGCCTCTCACAATTTCAGGCAACACCTACCAACTACAAGGCAGCGGCGGCACCATCGGAGGCTCCAGCGACCTGACCCTCAATGGCAACTGGAGCGATACCGGCGCGGCCAACCTGAATCTCGCCATCACCAACACCGGCAACACCACCCTCGCCGGCAACTTCACTATCAGCGCAGCCAAGACCATATCCACGATCGTCAGCACAAATCTCACGATGAGTGGTATTCTGAGCGGCGCAGGCTCCGGCCTCACCAAATCCGGTGCCGGCACCCTCACCCTCTCCGGCACCAACACCTACACCGGCAACACCACCGTGACCAACGGAACCCTCAAACTCGGCGCGAGCAATGTCATCGCCGATACGGTGAACGTCATTATCAACGCCATCGCCGGCGCCACCGCCACTTTTGATCTCGACGGCAATTCCGATACGTTTGCCTCCCTCACCTTCGGCGGCACCACTGGCACCGCCACCTCCACCAGCAATCTGTCCACCGGCGCCGGCACCCTTACTCTGGGTGGCAACCTCACCTACGACGCTACCAACCATCCGCTCGGCTCAACCCTCTCGGGCAAAATCGATCTCGGCGCCTCACGGACCTTCGCCATCGGCGACTCCACCAATGCCGCCACGGACCTCTCCGTTTCCGCCAATATTTCCGGCTCCGGATTCACTTTGACCAAGACCGGCACCGGCACCCTCGCTCTCTCCGGCAATAACACCTACTCCGGCGGCACGACCGTCAGCGCCGGCGTCATCGCCGCCAATTCCGCCACGGCCCTCGGCACCGGCGTCACCACCATCGACAACACCGGCACCGTCGCGATCCCCACCGCCGTAAAGATCAACAGCAACTTCACCGTCAACTCAGGCGGCACACTGACCGGCACCGGCACCGCCGCGCTCGGCGGCATCGTCAATGGCCCCGGCGGCACCCTCGCCGGCACCCTCACCTTCGCCAGCGGCAGTTCGCTCGCCCCCGGCAGCAGCCCCGGGCTCCTCAACATCACCGGCGCCGTCACCTTCGCCAGCGGCTCTCGCTACACGTGGGAGCTCGGTGCGTTTAGCACCGCCACGCCCGGCACCAACTTCGATCAAGTCGTCATCGCCAACGGCGGTTCCCTCTCGCTCCTCGCTGGCGCCACGCTGGTGCCCACCTTTACCGGCACCACCACGTCACCCACCGCCGGCAACGGCTTCTGGACGAGCGCCCAAACCTGGACCGTCGCCACGAACTCCGGCGGCACCGGCACCGTGACCGGCACCGCCTTCGCCATCGACAATTCCTCGTGGAGCGGCAGCGGCAACTTCGCCACCGCCCTCTCCAACAACGAAGTCCTCCTTACGTGGACCCCCAGCGCCATCCCCGAGCCGTCAACCTATGCGGCGATCGTAGGTGCACTCGCGCTCGGGGCGACCGTCTGGCACCGCCGCCAGCGCCGGCTCAACTAAAGCGCTTAGGGTGTGTCTTCAAAGCTCCGAGAGAAGCCAATCAAGGGAAGCGGCGAGGAGAACGAAGCCAAGGAAAGTGTCGGCGAGTTTTTCGCAGCGCAGAGCGAGGCGTTTAGAGCGCTTCATCCGAGCGAACGCATTTTCGACGGTGCGGCGATGGGCGTAAAGTGGTGCGCTCAGGAAGTATTGTTTACGTCGGCCTTGTTTGGTCGGGATACAAGTGAACACGCCATGCGCGGCCAGTTCCGCGCGCAACCGATCCGAGTCGAACGCGCGGTCGGCAACGAGCCAGCCGCCGCGCATTTCAGCCCACAGCCCCGCGCATGCCTTGAGGTCGTGGCGTTGGCCCGGGGCGAGGGTGATCGCGACCGGGCGACCGAGGGAGTCGACGAGCATGGCCACCTTCGTATTGAGCCCACCCTTGGTGCGTCCCATCGCCTGGGCCTGCTGGCCACCGGCCGGATTGGGCCCGTGCTGATGCACTTTGATACAGGTTGTATCCAGCGATCGGATTTTACCGCAGCCGCGACCGACGATCTGCTTGAACAGCCGTGCCCACAGTCCCGCTCGGCACCACTGCCGCCAGCGTGTATAAACCGATTGCCACGGGCCGAAGTCCGCTGGCAAATCGCGCCACGCCACCCCAGTGCGCAACACGTAGCACATCGCCTCGATCATCAGCCGGTCGTCTTTCGGCGGCCGGCCTCCGGCGCATTTGCCCATGCGCAGCCCGACGACTTCGCGCCGCCAGCGATCAGATCAATTTTTTTAGCCGCTTCCACAGCGGCTCATCCAAATATTCCCGATCAGCGAAAAGAACCATAGCGCTTCCATTTGACCATCAACTTGTTAACTTGTTACAACGGGTTTGAAGACAAACCCTAGCAGAAATTTCTTGGCCCAGTGCTTCGCAGTCCGACTTCCCGCTCAGAATTCGCTGCTTGAACAGAGAATCGTCCATACAATAGCAGCGGCTCGGTGAGAAGCGCCGTTTTGGTCGGCATAAACCGCGCGCGATCGTTACCCCGGAGCCTCGCAGTCGATTTGCCATGGAAAACAACCCACCGAACCTCATCCGCTGGCATAGGGGTTGCTCCCCAGCCACTATTCGTCTGACCCAGTAAACACTCATATGCGCCCAACCACCGAAACGTCTCCATTGTCGGCCACACAATTGTCACCGATCGTCGATATTTCTCGCTTGCGGCATGAGTATTTAACCTAAGCGTTTCTCTCCATTCGGCCCAATTTCGAGTCCCCTACATAGTTTCCTCAAGCTAGCGCCATCTTCGATTTTTGCGGAACTACTCCTAGTAACGAAAACAAAAATAAATCGTTTCCAAGCAGCCCCGACCAACATTAGCTACCGCACATCCGACGGGCAGTTTATCGCAATCGTGATTCCGAGCCAGCCGGCTTAATTATTTTCTTTTTTTGTAACGCGCTACCAATGCCAGTGACTAATCATCAACAAGGTTCGCAAACAGTCACAATATGCCCACCAATTCCAAGTATCCGCATTCAACCTCAGATTTTATACAGTTAGTATTTTTATATTGCCTGTTTGCACTTCCTTGCGGCGCGCAGGTTGCAGTCTATTCCTTCGGCCCCACAGGAACACCAACCGTCGCCGTGTCCTCGTCCGCAGCGAACACCTCTGCGAGCTCCTTTGCTTCATTTGTCGGCTCAGGGAGCGCTTCGGGATCAGGCACCGGATCGAATACAGCGGGAGGCGGTGGAGGGGCGTATTTTACCGCGTCAAACTGGCGGGCATCCGACAGTAACTATACGATATTTACGATTACTCCAGGCAGTGGCTTTCAAGTAACGCTTTCAGGATTTAGCTACTTCTATGCGTCGTCATCTAGTGGCCCAAACTCTTTGTCGTTATTTTCAAGTGCCGACTCCTATTCAACTTCGCTTTCAGGGAGCCAAGGCCTCACGCAGGCAGCCAGCACAATTGTCGCAGCAGATTGGCACCAGAATAGTGCCACGATTTCGTTAACTTTCTCGGAACCTACAACATTCAGGTTGACCGGAACTGGGGCGAGTGGTGCATCTGGCGTGCTGCGTCTTGACGCAGTCACCCTCAGCGGGTCCGTTTCCGCCATCCCCGAGCCCTCCACCTACGCCGCGATCTTTGGCTCGCTCGCGCTCGCAGCCACCGTCTGGCACCGCCGCCGCCAGCGCAAAGCCGTCTGATCGTTTCCTTCGGGCTTTCTCCTTCCGAGCCCCCAAACCCTGCCGTAGCCCGGCGGATTTTTGTTCACGTCGAGCTCGACCGCGCCCCATCGCTGCGCACTGCCGCCTTCAGCGCCGCGCCCCGCTGGCCGCACTGCGCGCCAGCGCTGCGTTCACCACGTCCAGCGCCACCGCGCACTCTTTCGAAAACAGAAACAAATCGCTCCCGAGTTTGTAGTGCACAATGCGTAGGATGTCGGGTGATGGCCGGCGCATTTGCACGAGGCGGCGCACGTGCACGGCGAGGTCTTCGCCGGCGTTGAGCGTGACATCGAGCTCCACGAGGCGCGTCAGCGCCGCCTGGTTGCGCGAGTCGACTTCCACTGCTCGCCCGAGCACGCGGCGCGCGGATTCTTCGGCGCCGAGTTCCACAAAGCGGTTCGCCACCGCCAGCAGGTTGTCGGCACGGAGGTTGGCCTGACCCAAAAACTGGTTCAGATACATCGTCGCCGCCGGATCGTCCTTCAGCCCGAGCAACGCCGCCGCCTGCAGGCTGTCGAAGAGCCCGCCATAGTTGCGCTCCCACGCTGGGAAATCCGCCCGGTAGCGGCGGATCGTGTCGACCGCGGCCTGATAGTCGCGCGCCACCACCAGCGTCTCTACCAGCAGCATCGCAAACGGATCGAGCCGCAGCCCGCGCGCCGACACCCAGTTGGCGATCCGCTGCATCAGCGCCACATCGCCCACGTTGGCCGCAAAGTCCGCCAACCCGAGCAGCGCGCCTTCGTCGTTGGCGAAATCCGTCAGCAACGCCTCGGCCTCGCGCGCCACCCGCGCGTTGTCGCCGGCTTGCCGATACGCGTAGAGCAATTGGATCCGCGGGCCGGCGAGCGCGGGAAAGGCGATTTGAAACGAGAGACTACTGCGGCGCGCTTCGTCCATGAGCCCGTGCTGACGCAGGTGGCCGACGAGTTCGCGGTGCACTTCTTGGTCGCCCGGCAGCTCGGCCGCGAGCTGGCGAAACTGCACGAGCGCGAGCTCGCGGTAACCGCGGTCCCACTCGATTTTTGCCGCGAGCAGCCGCCCGTCGCGCGACTCCGCGAGCTTCGGCACCGCGCCGAGAAAATCCTCGGCCTGATCGTAATTGCCGCGGAAAAACGACGCCGTGGCCGCCCCGAGGGCGAGCAGCCGCGCCGGCTCGGAGCCCGCCGCCATCGCCGGCAGATGACGACGCGCGAGAGCCACCACCAGACTGTCTTCCTGCCGTTGGAGCAAAAACGTGAGCGTCGGCTTCAGGTATACCGCGTCCGCCGCGTGGTAGCCGAGCCCCTCCAGCAACGTGCGCCGCGCATCGTCGGGACGCTTCGCCGCCAGCAGCATCTCCACGAGGAGCAACCGCCCGTCGCGGTGGGCCGGCGCCGACGCCACGCCGCTGCGTGCATACAAAAACGCCTCCATGAATTTCCGCTCCTCCACGAAGCGCTGCGCCTCGGCGATCTGCCGGAGCCCACGCGCCACGCGGTAGTTGTCCCAACGCGTGGGCAACAAAATGTCCGTAAACCGCACGCCGTCGACGTGCCGGTAGTAACGCACGAAACCATAGGCCGCCGTCGCCGCGCTCACGTAGCCCGCCAATGCGAGCCCCGCCACGACTCCACCCACGCGCACCCAACGCACGCGCCGCAACCAATGCGCCCCACCGCCGCGCACAAACCACGCGACGACGCATTCGCCCCGGGACATCTCCGGCACGAAATCATCGGGAATTTTATCCGCAAACGTCGGCATCGAATTTGGTCAAGATGTGCACCCGACCGAACCTGACGATGCATTATTCACGCCGCCGACGAAACGTCACGCGGGCGCGAAACCAGACCCGTAGCCGCACGGCTTGCCGTGCGGTCCGGTCCACCAACCTACCGCCTCACTTCCCTGGCAACTTGATCTGCACGCCGCCCGCGGGAGCCGCGTCAGTCTTTGCCGATGCCGGAGCCGCCGCCGGCGCCGGCACGGTCGCGCGGAGCATCAGCGCACGCTGCGTCCACGGGCCCGACGGATCGAGCTGCATGAGTTGGTCGGAATACTTTTGCACGTCCGCACCGTTGGCGGCTTCGGCGGCGAGGCTCGTCAAATGATAGGCGGCCTCGGCGCGCAGTCCTTTGAATTGCGCTGCATCGGTGACGAGGGCCTTCAATTCCGTCGTGGCCTCGGACGCTTTGCCGGACTGCACCTTGGCGAGCGCGCGGCCGAGCTGCGCACGGGCGGCGAGCGGACCGGTCTTGATCGTGGCAAACGCCTTGTCGTAGCCCGCGATGGCATCGGCAGATTTCCCGGCGGCATAGGCTTCGTCGGCGAGACGGAGCTGCGCGATTCCTGCGAGCGCGTGATCGGCATTGGCGCTCGCGAAAGCCTTCAATTGGTCGGACGTCGTCGTCGCCGCATAGGCCATTTGGATATTCTGTTCTTTGCCCTTCTGCACGTAGTCCCAACCGCCCTTGGCGAGAATCCCGACCGCGATGATCCCGCAAAGCGCGAGGACGGCCGTGCCGTTCTTTTCCCAGAAGAGATGCAACTTGTCCTCGAAACTCGGCGCGATGTAGGTCGCGTCCACAGAGACGAGCTTGCGATCATCACCGGCAGGTTTCGGAGCAGAAGGAGTGGCGGGCGTTGTCATGGCGCGAGGGATTGGGCTTTGGAATCGGCGACGAGAACAAAACCCCGCCCCCCTGTCCATCCCTGTGTTTTCGGGCAACGCGTCGGTTTTTCCAACGGCACCGTCCGCCGCACCCGCCCATGTCGCATCGGGACCGCCGCCTCAGTCAAACACCACGGTCTTGTTGCCGTAGACGAGCACGCGCCCCTCGAGATGCCACCGCACCGCCTGCGCGAGCACGGTCTTCTCCAAATCGCGGCCTTTGCGCACGAGATCCTCGACCCCATGCCGGTGCGTCACCTGCGCGACGTCCTGGTGGATGATCGGCCCCTCGTCCAAATCGCGCGTCGCGTAGTGCGCGGTCGCGCCGATGAGCTTCACGCCGCGCGCGTGCGCCTGATGGTAGGGTTTGCCGCCCGCAAACGCCGGGAGAAACGAGTGGTGGATGTTGATCACCGGCCGGCCGATTTTTTCCAACAGATCCGCCGACAATACCTGCATGTAGCGCGCGAGCACCACGAGGTCGGCGCCGAGTTCGTTGAGCAGTGCGAGCTGCCGCGCCTCCGCCTGCGGCTTCGTGTCGGCCGTAACGGGAATATGGTGAAATGGCACCCCGTAGCCGCGCGCCGCCTCGGCGAGATCGGTGTGGTTGCCCGCGATCGCCACGATGTCCCCGGAAAAATCGCCGGCCTTCCACCGCAGAATCAAATCGTGAAAACAGTGGTCCGCCTTCGAAACAAACACCGCGATCCGCGCGCGGCGATTCGAGAGAATCACCTTGGCCTGCATCCCGAGCGACGCCGCGAACGCCAGAAAATCCGCCGCCTCCCGCTCCGCGACACCCGCCGATCCCGTGGGCACCCACTCGATACGCTGGAAGAAAATCCCCGCCTCCATATCGCGGTGTTGGTCGGCGTGGAGGATGTTGCCGCCCCGCGCAAAAATCCATCCGGACACCCGCGCGACGAGGCCGGGCTGGTCGGGACCGTGCAAGAGAGCGATGAGCGTGGGAGTTTCCATGGCAGTCGGAAAACCCAACGGGAATCCCGCCAACATCCAAGCTCCAACCACTTTCGCCCTCACACACTGGCCTCACGCCGACCTCACGGCACCAGCAGCACTTTCCCCGTCGTCTGCCGGCCTTCGAGCGCGCGATGCGCCTCCGCCGCCTGCGCGAGCGGATAGGTCGCACCGATGCGCACCTTCAACGCCCCCTCCGCCACCCAGCCGAACAATTCCGCGGCGCGCGCCTGCAACTCCGCCGTCGTGAGCGTGTAGTGCGCGAGCGTCGGCCGCGTGAAAAACAACGAGCCCTTCTGCGAGAGCACGAGCGGCGCAAACGGCGCGACCGGTCCGCTGGAGTTGCCATACGAGACAAACATCCCGCGCGGACGCAGACTCGCCAGCGTGCCGTCAAACGTGTCCTTGCCGATCGCATCGTAGGCCACATCAACCCCGCGACCGCCGGTGAACGTCTTCACCGCGTCCACGAAATTCTCGCGCGTGTAGATACACACCGCGTCCGCTCCCGCCCCGCGTGCGAGCACAGCCTTTTCCTCGCTGCCCACCGTCGCGAGCACCCGTGCACCGCGCATCTTCGCGATCTGCGTGAGCAACAGCCCCACACCTCCCGCCCCCGCGTGCACGAGCGCCGTATCGCCCGCTTTCAGCGGAAACGTGTCGCACGCCAAATAGTGCGCCGTCATGCCCTGTAGCATCAGCGCCGCTGCGACCTGCGTCGTAATTCCCTCGGGCAACTTCACCGTGTGGCCCGCCGGAGCCAAGGCCTCGCCCGCATATGCTCCCGCCACGCGCACGCTCGCCACGTGGTCGCCCACGCGCACTTCCGTCACGCCCGCTCCGATCGCAGTCACGACGCCCGCGGCCTCCATGCCGAGCGTGTGCGGCAATTTCACCGCGTAGAGTCCGCTGCGCTGATAGGTGTCGATAAAGTTCACGCCCGCACCCTCGACGCGGAGTCGCACTTCGCCCGCCCCGGGCTCCGGCAGTGCGACATCGTCCAACCGCATTTTTTCCACGCCACCGGTTTCATGAATTCGAATTGCTTGCATCCCCGGAAACTCACGCGCCGCAATACGACAGGCAAGTCGCCACGCGAAAAACCCCGCGCCCCCCGCGCGACAATCCGCCACCGACCGACCGGCGGTTTCCCAACCGCCGCTTCCCCGTGCATCGTGCGCCAAGAAAACCACCCCTCCGCTCGGAGATTGACCGCCGCCGACACGTGTCCGCAAAGTCCGCCGCCCAGCTCCGATCCGCCGCGCCATGAAACACCCCCTTCTGCCCGGACTGCTCGCTCTCGCGCTCATCTCGATCCCGGGCGCCCCCCGCGCCAACAGCGGCGATCCCGCCGAGCGCCCGCTCGCCGCCGGTCCCGATCCGCGCGAAATCCCGCTCCCGGAAATCAAAACCGCCCTCGGCAACCTCCCCGGCGCCGCCGCCCTCCCTGTGCGCCGCGAACTGCCCGACGTGCTAACGATGAACGACGGCACAAAGGTCACGACCGTCGCTCAGTGGCAGAAACGCCGCCACGAAATGCTGCGCACGCTCGAATACTACTCCGTCGGCCTCGCGCCGCCTCCGCCCGGAAACGTCTCCGGCCTCGAGGTGAAAACCCAACTCGTCGCCGGCGGTCGCATCCGCTACCGCCTCGTGCACCTCACTTTTGGCCCCGGGAAAAAGCTCGGCCTCGACATCGGCATCTTCACCCCGGTTACCGGCGGCCCGTTTCCCACCGTAATCGCCCAGGCCGGCACGCCACCCGGGGCGACGCCGCTCCCGCGCCTCCCCAATGGCCCGACGCAGGGCAAAGGCGTCAACGTCCTCCTCGTCGTCGGTGGTGCCAATCCGGATACCGCGTCCGCCACCCCGCCTTCCGCGACCAACGCCGCTGCCGGTGGCGATCCGCGCCTCGCCACCGCTGCCGCGGCCCGGGGCGGACGCGGCGGCCCACCCGATGCGGAGACGATCGCCACGACGAATCCCGCCCTCGCCCGCGGCTACGCCTACGTGATGTTCAACAACAACGACTGCGGCGAAGACACCACCCTGCGCGAGGCCGACGGCAGTTGGTCGTTTCGCCGCACCCGTTTTTTTCCGGCATATCCCGACTACGATTGGGGCCTCCTGCGCGCTTGGGCCTGGGGCGCCTCGCGCGTCGCCGACTATCTCGAAACTGATCCGTCCATCGACCGCACCCAACTCATCGTCACCGGCGTGTCGCGCACCGGAAAGTCCGCGCTGGTCGCCGCCGCGTTCGACGAACGCCTCATGGGCGCCCCGATCGTCACCGGCGGCGGTGGCGTCGGCGCCTACCGTTTCACCGGCCCTCGCAACAGCGAGACGCTTGATATCATGGAGCGGAAATATCCGAACTGGTGGTCGCCACACCTCCGCGAATTCTGGGGCCGGCGCGAAAAACTCCCTTTCGACCAGCACTGGTTCCTCGCCCTCTGCGCGCCCCGCCCGTTCATCGCACTCGAAGGCGATGCCGACGTGATTTCCTATCCCGAAGCCGTCCGCCAATCCATCCTCGGCGCGCGTCCCGCGTATCAGCTTTTCGGTGCCGCCGACCGCCTCGGCGTCAACTACGCACCGCACGCCCACGCGTTCACCGCCGACGATTGGAACGCGCTGCTCGATTTCGCCGACCACCACCTGCTCGGCAAAAAGTCCGCGCGCCGTTTCGACCGTTTCCCCACCGAAGCCGAACTCGACGCCGCCCTCGCCCGCTCCCGCCCCAAGTCATGAAATTAAACCCGCTACCCCACCTCGCCCGTTTCGCCGCCTGCGCGGCGCTCTGCACCATGCTCCCCGCCCAAACTCCCGCGCCTGCCGCGCCGCCAGCACTCCTGCTCTCCGACGTTTTCGCCTGGGAGAAAATGACCGTTACGCCCAATGCAAAAGGCACACGCCGCGCCGTCTTCGACGGACCGACCGCCACCGTCGACAAGATGCACTGCCATATCACCACGCTGAATCCCGGTGAGAAAAGCGGCGAACCCTCTAAGCACCTCCAGGAGGAAGTCATCATTGTGAAGGAGGGGCTCGTCGAAGCCCATTGGGACGGCCAATCGAAAACCGGCGGCCCCGGCTCCGTGATTTTCTTCGCCGCCGGCGCGACCACCTTTCTCCGCAACGCCGGCACCACTCCCTGCACCTACATCGTGATCTACTACTACACGCCACTCACCCCGAAGAGTTAAGCAACGTTCCCTCGCCCGCTTCGCCCCTGCTTCGACCAAGCTCCCTCCCATGAAATCTCCCCGTCTCGCCCTTCTCCTCGTGACCTCCCTCGCGCTCGCCGGCCTCACCGCGCGCGCCGCCGCCCCCACCGTGAAACTCACCCGTCTCGACGACCGCGTGCGCGTCGAGATCGGCGGCCAGCTCTTCACCGAATACATCTACAAAGGCGCCTCGCGCCCCTACCTCTACCCCGTCAACGCCGCCGACGGCACGTCACTCGTCCGCGATTTTCCGATGAAGGAGACGCCCGGCGAAGACCACGACCACAAGCATCACCGCGCGCTCATGTTCGTTCACAGTAACGTGAACCAAATCGACTTCTGGAACGAAGGCACCTCGGGCACAAAATTTCCCAAGGGCAACACGATCAACGACGGTATCGTCGAAACCAAGAGCGGCGACGTCGGCGTCCTCCGTGTGAAAAACCGCTGGGTCGCTCCCGATGGCAAACTCATCGCCACCGACGACACCACGATCCGTTTCCGCGGCACCGCCGACACCCGCACGCTCGACTACGAGGTCACCATCCACGCCCAACCCGACACCCCGCTCGTCCTCGGCGATAACAAAGACGGCACCATGTCCATCCGCGTCGCGCAGTGGATGAACGCACCGCGCAAAGAGAAGGGCAAAGACGTCCCCGGCGCCGGCACGATCGTCACCGCCAACGGCGACCGCAACGGCGCCGCGTGGGGCAAACGCGCCCCGTGGTGCGACTACCACGCACCCAAGAACGGAAAAATCTACGGCATCGCGATCTTCGACCACCCGCAAAATCTCCGCCATCCCACGTGGTGGATGGCCCGCGAATACGGCCTCTTCGCCGCGAATCCCTTCGGACAAAAAGATTTCGAACCCGCCGCCAAACACGCGCCCGGCAAAGGCGACTACACCGTCCCCGCCGGCGGCAAGCTCACGCTGCGCTATCGGTTCTACTTCCACAGCGGCGACGAGAAAACCGCCAACGTTGCCGCCCGCTACGCCGACTACGCAGCGGGGCGCTGAAGATAGGGCGGGTTATCCTTAACCCGCCGCCGCGCCTCTTTTCCTCTTCGGCAAGGGCGGGTCAAAGATCCGCCCCACCGCCTACTTCACACGCACCTCAACCCACCACGTTGACGTTGCCCTTGTATTTCTGAATCGGGCGCACGCCGACGTGCTTTTCCTTGAGGGCCTTGATGCCTTCGACGGCAGCCATGGCGCCCGTGATGGTCGTCATGATACACACGTTGTGGGCGTAGGCCGCCGAGCGGATGGCGTTCTCGTCACGACGCGGGATCATGCCGCCGGGCGTGTTGATCACCATTTGGATTTGGCCGTTCTTGATCAGATCGACCGCGTTGGGGCGGCCTTCCTGGATCTTCGCGAGCTTCTTCACCTTCACGCCCGCCGCGGCGAGCGTGTCGGCGGTGCCACTCGTCGAGTAGATCGCGAAGCCGTAGCCTTCGAGCGCCTGCGCGATCTTCACCGCGCGCGCCTTGTCGGCATCTTTGACCGAGAGGAACACGTTGCCCTTCACCGGCAGGCCGGGCTTCGCGGCGGCCTGTGCCTTCGCGAACGCCACACCGAGATCGTCGTCGATGCCCATGACCTCGCCGGTCGAGCGCATCTCGGGGCCGAGCGCGATCGTCGAGCCGGGGAAGCGCACAAACGGGAACACGGCTTCCTTCACGCACCAGTGCTTCGGCGTCTGCTCCTTGGTGAAGCCGAGGTCCTTGAGCTTCGAACCCGTCATGACTTTGGCGGCGAGTTTAGCGAGCGGCACGCCGATGGCTTTCGCTACAAACGGCACGGTGCGCGAGGCGCGCGGGTTCACTTCGAGGACGTAGAGTTCGTTGTCCTTGATCGCGAACTGCACGTTCATCAGGCCGATCACCTTGAGCTCGCGCGCGAGTTCGTGGGTGGCCTTGCGGACGGTGTTCAACATCGAGGCGGGCAACGTGTGCGGGGGCATCACCATCGCGGCGTCGCCCGAGTGCACGCCGGCGAACTCGATGTGCTCGAGCATACCGCCGATGACGGACATCTCGCCGTCGCAGATGCAGTCCACGTCGAGTTCGATCGCGTCCTCAAGGAACTTGTCGATGAGCACGGGCTTGTCCGGCATCACATCGAACGCCTGGCGCACGACATTCTTAAATTCATCTTCGCTGTAGACGATGAACATGCCGCGACCGCCGAGCACGAAGGACGGACGGAGCAGCACGGGGAAACCGATCTCGTGGGCGGCCTTGAGCGCGTCGGCCTCGTTCATCGCGGTGCGATTCGCGGGCGACTTCAGGCCGGTCTTATCAAGAATCGCGGAGAACTGTTTCCGGTCCTCGGCGAGCTCGATGCTCTCGGGCGACGTGCCGATGACGTGCACGCCGTTTTTCTTGAGCGCTGTGGCGAGGTTCAGCGGCGTCTGGCCGCCAAACTGCACGATTACGCCGTCGCACTTTTCCTGCTGATAAATCTCCAGCACGTCTTCGAGTGTGAGCGGCTCGAAGTAGAGACGGTCGCTCGTGTCGTAGTCGGTCGAGACGGTCTCGGGATTCGAGTTCACCATCACGCTCTCGTAGCCCATCTCGCGGAGCGCGAAGCTCGCGTGCACGCAGCAGTAGTCGAACTCGATGCCCTGGCCAATGCGGTTGGGACCGCCGCCGAGGATCATGATCTTCTTCTTACCGCTCGGCGCCATGACTTCGTTTTCGTCGCCGTAACTGGAATAGTAATACGGCGTGAACGCCTCGAACTCCGCGGCGCAGGTGTCGACGAGGCGGTAGGTCGTGTTGATGCCGCGCTTCTTCCGGTCGGCGCGCACGGTTGAGAGATCGCTCTTCAAGATGTGCGCGAGTTGCACGTCCGAGAAACCAAACTGTTTCGCGCGGCGTAGCGCGTCGGTGTCGACGGTGGCGAGTGTCTGCTTCGAGAGCTCCTGCTCCATTTCGAAAATCTGGTGCAGTTGCGTGAGGAACCAGCGGTCAATCTTCGTGATGTCGAAGATGCGGTCGACGGAGTAGCCGGCCTTGAAGGCGTGGCGAATGAAGTAAACGCGCTCCGCGTTCGGCGTGCCGAGCTTGGCGTTGATGACCTTCTCCTCGACGGGTTCGTCGTGGCCGTGTTTGCCACCGCCGCCGAAACCGCGCGCACCCGTCTCGAGCGAACGCAGGCACTTCTGCATCGATTCTTTGAACGTGCGGCCGATGGCCATCGCCTCGCCGACGGACTTCATCGCGGAGGTGAGCGTCGCATCAGCGTCGGGAAATTTCTCGAACGTGAAGCGCGGAATCTTCGTCACAACGTAATCGATCGTCGGCTCGAAGCTCGCCGGCGTGAGGCGCGTGATGTCGTTGCGCAGTTCGTCGAGCGTGTAGCCGACAGCGAGTTTCGCGGCGATCTTCGCGATCGGGAAACCGGTGGCCTTCGACGCGAGCGCCGAGGAGCGCGACACGCGCGGATTCATCTCGATGACGACTTGGCGGCCGGTGTCAGGATCGATGGAGAACTGGATGTTCGAGCCGCCGGTCTCGACGCCGATCTCGCGGATGACGGCAAACGACGCATCGCGCATCGTCTGGTATTCCTTATCGGAAAGGGTCATCGCCGGAGCGACGGTGATCGAGTCGCCGGTGTGAACGCCCATCGGGTCAAAATTTTCGATGGAGCAGATGACCACGCACTGGTCCTTGTGGTCACGCATGACCTCCATCTCGTATTCCTTCCAGCCGAGGAGACACTCTTCGACGAGCACCTCGTGGACGGGCGAGAGATCGAGACCGTTGGCGCAGATGCGCTCGAATTCTTCCTTGTTGTAAGCGATGCCACCGCCGCTGCCGCCGAGGGTGAAAGACGGACGGATGATCAGCGGGAACACGCCGAGAAACTCCGCCGCGGCGCGGGCCTCTTCCATCGATTTCACGGTGCGCGATTTCGCGACATCGAGACCGATCTTGAGCATGCACTGTTTGAAGATTTCGCGGTCTTCGCCCTTGGTGATTGCCTCGGGCTTCGCGCCGATCATCTCGACGCCGTATTTTTCCAAAATACCGGCCTTGTGTAGCTCCATCGAGAGATTGAGTGCCGTCTGGCCACCGAGGGTGGGGAGCAGCGCGGACGGACGTTCCGCCGCGATGATTTTCTCCACGATGTCGACCGTGAGCGGCTCGATGTAGGTCACATCGGCGAACTCCGGGTCGGTCATGATGGTGGCCGGATTGGAGTTGATCAGAATGACGCGGTAGCCCTCCTCCTTGAGCGCTTTGCAGGCCTGGGTGCCAGAATAGTCGAACTCGCACGCTTGGCCGATGACGATCGGGCCGGCGCCGATGATGAGGATGGACTTCAGGTCAGTGCGTTTGGGCATGAGCGTAGATTTCGGCGAGGGTTGAGCGCGCCGAAACGCGCGGCAAGCGGGAAGTCTGGCCCCCCCCGCAAAAACCACCCCGCGTTACCCGAGCTTGCCCACATCCACGCCCAGCACTTTTGCCGCCGCCGCCTTGTTGCCTTTGCACGTGTGCAGCACGTGGTCGATATACTGCTTTTCCTGGCCCACCAGATACTCGGCGAGTGTGGGCCAGTGCTTCAATTCGCGCAGGCGCAACGGCAACTGCGCCGAGGTCACGACGCGCGTCTCCGTGGTCGCCGCGATTTTGAGCACCACCTGGGTGAGCTCCGTGATATTGCCCGGCCAGTGATAGGCTCCCATCACCGCCAGCGCATCGTCGGTAAACTCGATCAGCTTCGCGTCAAAATGCGGATTCAACGCCCGCGCCGCGTAGTGTTTCACCAGCGGCGGAATATCCTCGGCGCGGTCCCGCAACGGCGGCAGTTGCACCGGTAGCGAGGCTACGCGGTAGAAGAGCTCGTCGTGAAACTTGCCCTCGTCGACGAGGCCTTCGAGGTCCTGCGTCGTCGTGCAAACGAGCCGGAAGCCGTGCGCGGTATTGCGCAACACGCTCACGAGTTCTTTCTGCACCGGCATCGTGAGGCACTGGAGCTCCTGGAGGTAAAGCGTGCCGCCTTTAGCCTGCTTCACCCACACGCCGCCTTCACCGTTTTGGCCGATGAGGCCGTCGCGGAAATTCGCCTCGGTGCTCAGCGCACAGTCGATGCGCACGAGTGCCGCATCGGGCGCGCCGCTCGCTGCGTGCAAAATCTCCGCGACCTCGCCTTTGCCCGTGCCGGTCTCTCCGGTGAGCAGCACCGGCGAACGCACGGTCGCGAGCTTCTTGATCTGCGTAATGAGTTTGATGAGCCGCGGGCTCTTGCCCACGAGGCGGCTTTCGATGTCGGCCGTCTTCGCACCGGCCACGATCCCGCTCGCCGCCCGCTGCGCCTGAAATTCGCGAAACTCCAACCCGCGGCGCAACGTCGCGATCAACTCGTCGACCCGAAACGGTTTTTGCAGGTAGTCGAACGCCCCAAATTTCAGCGCCTGCACGGCACTTTCGGTCGACGCATAGGCCGTCATGATGATGACGACGGCCGACGGATCGTAGATTTTCAGCTGCTTCAACAGCGTGATGCCGTCCATCGGCTTCATGTCGATGTCGGCCAGCACGAGGTCGAACTTGTCGGCCTTGTAACGCGCCAGACCTTTCTCGCCATCGGTCGCAAACGCCGTCGTAAACCCGGTGGGTTGGATGACGGCGTCGAGCATCTCGTGGATCGACACGAGATCATCAACAATGAGGACGGATGGCATGGCGGAGGACGAAAAGGCCGCGACGCTCCCGGGAAGAACTCCCGATGTCAAACCAGCGCGCGCACCGAACGGTTACACACCGCCGGCGACCGCACCGAGTTGGAAGATCGGGAGGAACATCGCCATGACGATACCGCCGACCACCACACCGAGAAAGACGATCAGGAGCGGCTCGATCAGCGAAGTGAGCGCCGCGACCGTCGCGTCGCACTCCACGTCGTAGAAATCGGCGATCTTGTTCATCATGCCGTCGACGTTACCGGTCGATTCACCGGCCTTCACCATGTGCTTCATCATAGGCGGGAAAAACGGATTCGACGCGAGCACTTCGGAAACCTGGCCGCCTTGGCTGACGTGTTTGGCGATTTCTTCGCAGGCATTCTCGATCTGGCACTTGCCGCTCGCCGCGGAGACGATCTCGAGCGTGCGCAAGATCGGCACACCCGAACGGATCAGCGTCGCATAGGTGCGGCAGAAACGGGAGAGCGCGATCTTGTGAATCAAGTTTCCGAAAATCGGGGCCTTCACGAGGAAGTCGTCTTTGACGCGTCGACCGTTGGGCGTGGCGGTAAATTTGCCCAGGCCCCAGAAGGCCGCGTAGGCGGCCAGACCGATCGCCCACCACCAGGTCTTCATGAAATTCGAGAGATCGATCAGGAACTGCGTGGGTGCAGGCAGCTTCGCGCCGAAGTCCTTGAACATGTCCGCAAACACCGGGATGACGAAGATCAGCAGCACGTTCACCAGTGCGAGCGCCAGACCGATGACCGCGATCGGGTAGGTCATCGCCGATTTCACTTTTTTGGTCAGCTTGACCGTGGACTCGAAATACCCGGCCACCTTCATCAGGATTTCGGAGAGACCGCCGCTCGCTTCACCGGCCTCCACCATCGAGACGAACAGTGTGTTGAACGAATTCGGAAATTTTTTCACCGCAGCCGAAAACGAATTACCCTGCGAAATATCGCCGCGCACATCGCGGATCACGATCCGGAAGCACGGATCTTCCGTCTGGTCCTGCAACGCTTCGAGACACTGCACCAGTGGCAGACCGGCCGCGAGGAGCGATGCGATTTGCTGGGTGAAGAGGGCGAGCTCGCCCATGGGGAGCTTGTATGTCTTGGCCTTCTTTTCGAGGGACTTTTGTTTCGCGAGGGCCTGAGCGGCCTTGACGTTGGCGCCCTTTTTCTGCGCGGCGGGGTCGAGACGCGCGGACTGGGACTGCCCTGATGACGCGGAAGAAATCAATGCCATGGCCGGAGCCAAGGGCACGGCCCGCCGTCCCGCAACCCCATTTCCGGTCACACACCCGTAAAACAACGGCTGGAATTACTTAGCCGCGTCCTCTCTCGACCCCGCCCTGCCGCACAATTTCCGCGTAGCACTGCGCAACCAACGCCGCGCTTCTTCCCGCCAAAGGTCTATCGTCACCCGCAGCCCGCCTTGGCGACGGATCCAGCCCAGCCCGCCTTTCCAACGGAGCGACCCGCTATGAACCCTGCCCCAGCCCCCGCGTCATCCCCCAGGGCGTGCACCCTCCTCCAGAACGTGCTGGATTCGCCGGGAGCACTGCTCGCGTTGTGGGCGATCGCCGTGGGCGCCCCCCTCTGGTTATGGCATGAAGCTTCCGCCACCCCGCCACCGGCTTGGCCGATCTGGGTGCTCGGGTTGACCTCCAGTGTGGCGACAGCCGCGTTTGCGTTGGCCCGGCGCGGTTGGCGGCGCACCCGTTGCGAGTTGGAGCAAGTGCGCGACGAGCTGCGCCAAACCAGGACCGACCTGGAACTACGCGCCCTCGCCCGCACCGCCGAACTCACCCAACTTTCGGCGCGTTTCCAGACCCTGCTCACGCTCGCCAGCGACGGCCTTCACCTCATCGATGAACAGGGTCGTCTGCACGAATACAGTGAATCGTTCCGCCGGATGCACGGCTACGCCGAACACGAGATGCCCGGGCTCACCGTGGCCGATTGGCAGGCCCAACTCACCGGGGCCGACCTTGCCGAAAATATTCACCGGCATCTGGGCGAGTCGGCTGTGTTTGAGACGCTGCATCGCCGCAAAGACGGCACGGTTTTCCCCGTGGAAATCAGTTGCCGTGGCCTCGCCCTCGACGGCCGCAACTTTCTCTACGCCTCCGCCCGCGACATCACCGAGCGCCACCGCGCGGCCGACCGCGTCCGTCTTCAACACATCGCCTCGGCCGCCGCCTCCAGCTCCGTCGTCGTGACGAATACGGACGGCGTGATCCAGTGGGTCAACGAGGCCTTCACCCGCGTCACCGGCTACAGCGCCACCGAGGCCATCGGCCGCAAACCGTCCGTCCTCAAATCCGGTCGCCACCCGCCGGAAATTTACGCGCGACTCTGGGCCACCATCACGCGCGGCGAAATCTGGCACGGCAAACTGCACAACCGCCGCAAGGACGGATCCCTCTACGAGGAGGAAATCACCATCTCACCCGTGAAAGACGCGGGCGGCACCACCACCCACTTCATCGCCATCAAGACCGAACTCACCCAGCTTGACCGCGGTGACGCCGCCGCCTTCGAGGCGCAGGTGCAGTTGGCCACCGCGCTCGACCTCGCCCACCTCGCCTACTGGAAACTCGACCTCGCCACCGAGACGTTCACGTTCAACGACCGGTTCTTCGCCCTCCACGGCACCTCGGCCACCCAGGAAGGCGGCTACCTGATGGCCGTGGAAACCTACGCCCGGCAGTTTCTCCCGCCGGCCCACCGGCACCGCGCGCAGCAATGGCTCGCCCGGATCAGGGCACCCGGCGCCACCAGCTACGAATCGGAAAACCTGTTCCAGCGCCGCGACGGCGAGATCCGCCACAGTCTCGTGCGTGTCGCCATCATCAAAGATACCTCCGGCCGGATCGTGAGCTGCACGGGCGCCAATCAGGACATCACCGATCTGCGCCGCGCAGAGTTCGGCCTGCGCCAAAGTGAGGAACGCTTCCGCACCCTCGTCACCGCCATGGGCGAAGGCCTCGTGTTGCAGGACGCCACCGGCGCCATCGTCGAGAGCAACCCGCAGGCCGAACGCATCCTCGGCCTGGACCACGGACAGATGCTCGGGCGCGTTTCGATGGATCCCCGTTGGCGCACGGTCCGCGTGGACGGCAGTCCGCTCCCCGGCGAAGAGCATCCGGCGATGATCACCCTTCGCACGGGCCAACGATCCACCAACGTCGTGTTCGGCGTCCACCGCGCCGACGGCGAACTCCGCTGGATCAACGTCAACGCCGAGCCCATCATGCGTTCGGGTGAAGCCCGGCCCGTCGCCGTCGTCGCCACCTTCGCCGACGTGACCGAGCGCCTGCTGGAACAAAAGAAACGCCAGGAGCTGCTCGCACAAATCGAGCGCGACGCCCACATCAAGGGCGAACTGCTTCGCGAGGTTAACCACCGCGTCACCAACAATCTCACGTCCGTCCTCGGCCTCCTCGCCTTCGAGGCGGAAAACCTCGTCGGCGACTCCCCGCCACTCGCCCCGGTCTTGGCCCGGCTCTCCACCCGCCTGCGCGGCCTCCTCGACGTCCACCGGCTGCTCGCCCGTTCCGGCTGGGCCCCCGTGCCGGTCGATCACCTCGCCGGCCAAGTGATCCACGCCGCCCTCGGCGCTGCCGCGTGGCCCCGGCCCCCCACCGTCACCATCCCCGCCTCCGCTCTCACCATTTCGCCCCGCCATGCCAGCAGCGTGGCCCTCGTCCTCAGCGAACTTACCACCAACACCGCAAAATATGCCGGGCCGGGCAACGCGCCCGTCGCGATCACGTTCACCGCCGAGCCGACGGCCGACGGCGCGCTCCTCCGCTACCGCGATAGCGGCCCCGGCTATCCGCCCGACGTCGTGGCCGGGCAGCGTAGCAATGTCGGCCTGAAACTCATCCGCGAAATCGTCGCCACCACCCTGCGCGGCTCAGTCGAATTCACCAACGACCACGGCGCCGTCACCACCATTCGGATGCGCTCCGAAGCCGATTCCCGCACCTAAACCGCCCGCCTTCGAACCCATGACCACCTCGCCCAACTCCCACCCGGTCCGCGTGCTCATCGCCGAAGACGAAGGCCTCGTCGCCGCGTTTACCCGTATGGAACTGCAGGCCGGCGGCTTCGTCGTCGTGGGCACCGCTCCCGATGGCCTCCGCGCCGTTGAGCTCGTTCACCGTCTCCGGCCCGACGTCGTGGTGATGGATATTGCGATGCCGGAACTCGACGGGATCGCCGCCGCGGCCGCGATTCAGAGCGAATGCCCCACGCCGGTCGTCATCCTTTCCGCGCATACCGAGTCGAGCCACGTGCGCGAAGCCACCGCCGCCGGCGTCGGCGCCTTCGTCGTCAAACCCCCGCGCGCCGACGAACTCGCACGCGCCATCACCATCGCCATCGCGCGCCACGCCGATCTGGTAGAGCTGCGCCGCCTCAACACCGCCCTGCAACAATCCCTCGCCGAAACCAAAACCCTCACCGGTCTGCTCCCCATCTGCTGCGGCTGCAAAAAAATCCGCGACGACACCGGCTACTGGAACGAAGTCGAAGCCTACGTCTCCACCCGGACCACCGCCAAATTCAGCCACGGCTACTGCCCCGCGTGCCTCCGCAAATACTTCCCCGAGCTCGGCAAGATCGGTGACTAAGCACCCTTCGCCGCCCGCCTCCCGCCCCGAAAAAAATTCGCCGGTAACCGCACTGGCCCTCTTTCGTCATTCGGCGATCTTCACTTGGCGGCACAGAACCCGCTCCTTTCCCGACCATCCATGTCCGCCCCGCCTCCCTTGTCCTCGCACGAATCGTTCGCGGAAAAATACTGCCGGCACTTCAGCGTGCCACCCGAGCGTTTTGCCGACGACCTGCTGCGCCGCACGCTCTACCCACACGCGCGGTGGCTCCGTTTTCTGCTCTCCGAAGAACTCCTCGCCGCCGACCGCGCCTTCGTTTCCAGCGTCGGCCGCTTGAGCCGCCGCCGCGATTTCGCCGGCGAAGCCGCCGAGTTTCAGCGCGATCCGCGCAACGCCCGCTTCGCCCGCTACCGCGCACGCTTCCGGATTTCCGTGCGCCGCATGAAGGGCCTTTTCGAAACCGTCTGGGCCGAGCCCACCTAATCCCGGATCGGCGATCCCGCCAAAAACGTCTCCCGCCGACCGTGAAAATCCGCCGACCTCGCCGCAGCCGCGACTGCTGAAAGTGGAGCGGGCGGAGGGAATCGAACCCTCGAGGCCAGTTTGGAAAACTGGAGTTTTACCACTAAACTACGCCCGCGTGGCGCGATCGGGAGCTTCGTCTGGCCGCCGCGCCGCGGTCAAGCTCGCAGCTCACGGGCCGGAAAATTCCGCCACTCACGGCTCCCGCGCCGGCGCGTTCCCGCGATTGCGCCCGCCGCCGCCTTTGAGGCTGCTCAGATACGCGACCACATCGCGAATTTCCCGTGGCTGCAAAATCCCGCTCATCGGCGGCATGATCGAAACCGGTGCCGACTGGCTGGCGATGTGCGCCCGCGCCACCGTTTTCATCGCGCCGTCAAACAGCCGCACCGTCACCGCCGTCGGCGTCTCCTTCGCCAACGTGCCGCTCACGTTGTCACCGTCCTTCAGCGTGATCGCCACGAGGCCGAAGCCCGTCGCGATCTTCGCCGACGGGTTCAGCAGCGCTTCGAGCAAATACGCCCGATCATTCTGCGCGCCCACCGTCCGCAAATTCGGTCCCACCTCGCTGCCGCCCGTGCCCACCGAGTGGCACGCCGTGCAGTTCGCGTTGAGGTGATTCGCCACGATGTCCTGCCCCGCCGCGCTGTCGCCGCCTTCGAGCAATTCTTTCGGCAACGCCCCCGGCACCGTCGCCGCGGAAAACGCGTTCAACTTCGCCGCCAATCCCGGATTCGCCGCGCTGCGCGCACGCAACGCCTCCATCACGTCCAGTTGCAGCGCCGGCGGACACTTCCCCGCCAGCAATTCCGCCGCCTGCGCCTCGATCACCGCATCCGCCGCCGGCTGGGCCGCACGTGCGAGCAGCGCGAGCACGTGTTGTTTTTCCGCCACACTGCGCGTCGCCAATACCACCCGCGCCTGCGCCGTGAGCGTGTCCGCCCGCTCGGGCAACAGCAGTTCGAGCGCCGTGCGGTGCAACGCCGCGGGCGAGTCCGCCCCGAGCGCACGCTCCAGCGTTGCCCCGACCGTCGGCTCCGCGCGATGTTGGCTCACCAGCAACCGCAACGCCTGCGCCCGGAGCGCCGCCGCGGCCTGCGCATCGTCGACGATTCCCGCGATCTGCGCCGCTCCGGCGCGCAGCGTGTGGGAAATCATGGTCTCGATCGCGAGCGTCTTCAGCGTGGGCTCAGTAAGCGCCAGCAATTCCGCGACGCGTTTTTCCAACACCTCGCGCACCGGCGCCTGCCGGAAACTCCGCGCTCGCCCGTCCACGCGGTCGAGCGGCGGCGGTTCGTTCCACACCCGCAGGCTCGTCAGCGCTTCCTGCCGCATCTCTTTCGAATGCCGTCCATCGAGCGCAAACGCCACCAACCGCCCCGTCGCCTCCGTCGTGCCGAGGCGCAAATTCGCATTCAGCACGCGCCGCACAATCACGTCGCCGCGCTCGCCCGCCGCCGTCGCCAGCGCTGCCAGCGAAGGCAACGCATCCGCAATTCCGTCGTTGTCGTGGATCGCTCGCGCCGCCTCTTCGACGACGACCGGCGACGTATCCGCCAAAAACTCACTCACGCGCGCCGAGCCCAGCCGGCGCAACGCCACCACGCCCGCGAGCCGCACCTGCAGCGAGCTGTGTTTCGCCAGCGCCGCGATCTGCTCGACGCTCGCGCAGCCCACGAGGCCGCTCACCGCCGCATGGCGCAACACCGGCTCCGCGCCCTCTTTTTCCGCCAGCGCCACGAACGCCGGCACCGCCGCCGGCACCGCCAGTTTCCCAAGCGCTATCGAAGCCTGCAGCCGCACGCGCGGCGCCGCATCGGCCACGAGCGCGATCAGTTTCTCCGCCACCGGCTTCGCCGCCTTCGGCACATCGCCCAGAATTTTCGCCGTCTGCGCCCGCAGCTCCGCATCGCCATCCGCGAGCAACGCAACGACCGGCGTCACCTCGGCCGCCCCGCGGCGCAACAATTGCCCGTAGCCCCAGAGCGCGTGGATGCGCGCGAGTTGCGGCGCCTTCGCATCGATCGCCACTCCAAGGAGCAGCGCCCCGCGCCCGCGTTTCGCGAGCTGGAGTTGCGCGCCTTGGCGCACGCGTTGGTCCGCGTGGCTCAGCCGCGCGACGAGTTCGCTCTCCGCACTTTTTTCGAACCCCGCTTTGAGCAGCGCGTGCGTCTCGCGGCGTTCGGGCCGCTCGGTCGCGCCCGGCGCGTCGAGCCGCCACACCGCACCAAGTCCGTCGAGCGGATAGCCGCCGATCCAGTCCGCGAGAAACAGCGAGCCGTCCGGGTGCCACGCTAGGCCGATGCCCATGACCCCGTTGTTCAACACCCGCGCGTCGACCATCTTGAAGGTCGCGCCGTCGCGCTCGGCGCGGAAGCCGCGCAGTTTGCCCGAGGGAAATTCGTTGAGCAGAAACAGCCCGCGTTGTTGCGGACTCAGCGCCGTGCCGGGATCGAAGCGAAAGCCCGCCGGGCCGTCCGAATAGCTCGACAGCGGCGCGAGCAAGTAGGCCGCCTGGCCCTCGAAGCGCGGTTTCCACAGGCCTTCGCGCATCCACGGGCTCGCCTCGCCCATGTATTGGTAGTGGTTGCGCCAGCCGCTGTCACTGCCCTCCACGATGCGCACAAACCGCTCGCGCTCGCCGCGCATATCCGCGTCGTTATCCACCGCGAAGAGATCGCCGAAGTCGTCAAACGCCGGCTCCTGCGGATTGCGCACGCCGTGCGCGAACACCTCGAAACCGCTCCCGTCCGGCTCCGCGCGCAGCACCGTGCCTTCGTGCGGGTAAACAAATTTTTTCCCCTCGCGCGAAGTGACGTTCGCGCCCTTGTCGCCGATGCTCCAGTAAATGCGCCCATCGGGTCCGACCGTGAGCCCGTGCATGTCGTGCCCCGCATACGCGATGTGAATGCCGAACCCGTGCGCCACCACTTCGCGCACGTCCGCCACGCCGTCATCGTCCGTGTCTTTCAGCCGCCACAGGTCCGGCGCGATCGTCGCGTAAACCCAGCCGTCGTGATACATCACGCCCGCCGCGATGCCGGTCACGTCGGTGTTAAACCCTTCCGCAAACACTGTCATCTTGTCCGCCACGCCGTCACCGTCCGTGTCGCGCAATTGGTAGATGCGCTCGCTGAAATGCGTGAGATCCTTCCAGTCGATCGAGCCATCCTTGTTGTGATCCGCCAACCCGCCGCGCGGTTGTCGCATTTTTCCCGGAGCCAACACATCCCGGAAAAACGCCGATTTCTCCGCCACACTCGTGAGCCCGACATCGCGCGGCACCCACATCATGTGTTCGCGGATATCGAGATCGCCCACTTTGCGCCGCGTCGTAGCCGTCACATAGACGCGCCCCTGCGGATCGACCGCCACCGAAACCGGATCGGGCACATTGATCGCCCCGGACCACTTTTTCAGTTCCAACTCTTTCGTCACCGGCTCCTGCGCCGACAGGCCAACTCCCGCCAACGCGGCAGCCAGCCATGCGCAGCGACATACACTCGACGACACAGACGTAGTTTTCGGGGTAATCACGGAACGGAAGATTTGCATCCCCTTCCGCACCGCAAGCCGCGAGCACGTTTCCGCCGTCGCCGTCGCAGAAATTTCGTGCACCCCTTCGCCGCCTCCTTTTCGCTCACTACCGTGATTCTCCGGCGACCACCACCGCACTCCGCCCTCCGTTCCAGCACTCACCCCCTTCCCATGTTGTTCCCCCTCCTCCGTCTGTTCGCGTTGCTCCTCGCTCTCGGCAGCGCCCACTCCGCCGCACACGCCGCCACCACCGCGCGCCCCAATCTCGTCCTCTTCCTCTCCGACGACCACAGCCTCCTCGACTCCACCGTCTACGGCGCCAAAGACGTCCACACGCCCAACATGCAGCGCATCGCCGCCGCCGGCCTCGTGTTCGACCGCGCCTTCGTCGCCTCGCCCAGTTGCGCCCCGAGTCGCGCCGCGCTCCTCACCGGCCTAATGCCCGCCCGCAACGGCGCCGAGGCCAACCACGCCAAACCCCGCGCCGATCTCAAGAAACTCCCCGCCTACCTCCAGTCGCTCGGCTACGAGGTCGTCGCCTTCGGCAAAGTCTCCCACTACAAACACACCGTCGACTACGGCTTCGATTACTTCGCCCACGATACCTACCATGACGACGTCGCCGTCGGTAACGCGATCAAGTGGCTCCGCGCCCGCACGAGCACCAAGCCGCTCTGCTTCATCGTCGGCACCAATTGGCCGCACGTTCCGTGGCCCAAAGATCCCGCGCCTCACTCCCCCGACCGCCTCACGGTTCCTTCCACCCACGTCGACACCACGCAGACCCGCGACGCCCGCGCGCGCTACTACGCTGCCGTCGACCGCATGGACGCCGAGCTCGGCGCCGTCTTCGACGCCACCCGCGAGGTCCTCGGCGCCGCCAACACCGTTTTCCTCCACACCAGCGACCACGGCGCCCAGTGGCCCTTCGGCAAGTGGAACCTCTACGACGCCGGCATCCGCACCCCGCTGATCGCCGTCTGGCCCGATCGGATACGCGCCGGCGCCCGCACCGATGCGATGGTCACCTGGGTTGATATTTTGCCCACCTTCGTCGATCTCGCCGGCGGCCCCGCGCCCACCGGACTCGACGGCCGCTCCTTCGCCCCCGTCCTCCGCGGCGAGACCTCCACGCATCGCGACCGCGTGTTCACCACCCACAGCGCCGACGGCACGTTCAACATCTACCCGACCCGCAGCGTCCGCACCGCCGACTGGAAATACATCCGCAACCTTCACCCCGAATTCCGCTTCACGACCCACGTCGACCTCGCCAAAGCCGCCGACGGCGCCGCGTATTTCGGCAGTTGGCTCGACGCCGCGAAAAACGATCCCGCCGCCGCCGCCAAAGTCCGCCGCTACTACCAACGCCCCGGCGAGGAACTCTACGATCTCCGCACCGATCCGCTCGAACTTCACAACCTCGCCGCCGATCCCGCCCACGCCCCCCGCCTCGCGTCCATGCGTGACGACGTCACCACGTGGATGAAAGATCAGGGCGACACCGCCCGCGTCTTCGGCGAACCCAAACTCCTCAGCGCTCCCGCCACCACCGCCGCCACCGACACGCCCGCCGGCCGCGCTGTCACCCAACTCGATCTCCCCGCCGGCACCCAGCTCACCCGCGCCACCTCGCCGCTGATCGCCGGCCGCGGCTTCACCGTCACCGCACACCTCAGCGCCCCCGCCACCACCGACGGCGTGCTCGTCTCCCAAGGCGGAGCCCTCCACGGCTGGTCGTTCTACCTGCATCAACTTGCGCTCCACTTCTCCGTCCGCCGCGCCGGAAAAATCTTCACCGTCCGCGCCGACGCCCCCGCCACCGCCGCCGCGAAAAAACTCGCCGCCACCCTCGCGCCCGACGGCCGCGTCACCCTCTCCGCCGACGGCCGCCCCGTCGCCACCGGCACCGTCGAAGGCACCGTCGCCCAACAACCCGCCGATCCCCTCCTCGTCGGCCGCGACGCCGGTGGCACCGTCGCCGACTACGCTGAGCCCTTCGCCTTCAACGGCCCCCTCACCTCCGTCTCCCTCACGCTCACCCCCTGACCCGCCCAATGTGGGAGGGGCTTTATGCCCCGACTCCTTCAACACCTCTTCCATCCCCCCGGCGCCCATAGGCGCCACGCACACTATCGCCACCATGACCAAACTCTTCTTGCGCCTCGTTACCGCCATCTCCCCGCGCCCCCTCTCCTCCGTCGCCCTCTCAGTCTTCGCCGCGCTCACGCTCACCCTCGCGCTCACCCCGCCCTCCGCTCGCGCCGACATTTTCTTCACCAACCCCATCGCCGAAGGCGCCGACCCCTGGGTCGTCCGCCACGGCGCGCATTACTACTGGTGCTCCTCCGACGGCAACCGCGGCATCGCCATCAACCGCAGTGACCGCCTCACCGGCCTCGGCGAAAAATTCGTCGTCTGGCGCGCCGACGACACCGGCCCCCACTCCCGCGAAATCTGGGCTCCCGAACTCCACCACCTCGACGGCCGCTGGTATGTTTACGTCGGCGCCTCCGACGGGAAAAATAAAAACCACCGCACCATCGTCCTCGAATCCACGAAAGACGACCCGCTCAGCCCCTTCGTCTTCAAAGCCGAACTCTACACCGGCGACCACCTCGCCACCAAAGCCGATAACCGCTGGGCCATCGACGCCACCATCCTCGAACACCGCGGCCAGCGCTACGTCATCTGGTCCGGCTGGCACGACGAGCGCGACGAACAATGGCTCTACATCGCCACCCTCGCGAACCCCTGGACCATCTCTAGCAACCGCGTCCGCCTCGCCGCCAACAACGATTTCCTCTGGGAGCGCGTCGACGAAAAACTCTCCGGCCGCGGCCTCGCCGAAGCCCCCCAAGTCCTCACGCGCAACGGCCGCGTCTTCGTGACCTACTCGTGCAGCGGCTCCTGGCAGGCCAGCTACAAACTCGGCCTCCTCACCCTCGCCCCCGACGGCGACCCGATGAAACCCTCCTCGTGGATCAAGTCACCCGAGCCCGTTTTCCAGCGCACGGAAAAAACCTTCGGCGTCGGCCACAACTGCTTCGTCACCTCGCCCGACGGCCGCGAGGACTGGCTCGTCTACCACGCAAAAGTGAATCTCACCCACGGCTGGCAACGCACGCTCCGCCTCCAACCCTTCACGTGGCGCGCCGACGGCACGCCCGACTTCGGCACGCCCGTCACTGCCGGCCTCGCCCTCCCCGTCCCTTCCGGCCAACGCGACCTCACGCGCCCCACTACTTCCTTCACGGAGAACTTCCGCACCGGCCTCGGCGCCTGGGATGTCTACGCCCACCCCCAATACGTCCGCCCAAGCCCCGGCGAACTCCGCCTCGGCCACCCCGAGCGCGACCTCGTCAACGCTTTCCGCTCCGGCGAAAAAGTGCTCCTCCGCGACCACACGTGGACCGACGCCCGCTTCGCCGTCCGCCTCACCGTCACCCCCGGTGGCAAACCCGCCGGCCTCCTCTTCCGCGCCACCTCCCCCGCCGTCGGCCACCACGCCCAACGCGCCTACTTTGCCGGTATCAGCACGAGCCCCACGCGCGTGATCCTCGCCTACAGCGATGGCGCCACCACCACCGAACTCGCCAGCTCCCCGCTCACCCTCGACCCCGAAGTCGCGCACACCCTCGAAGTAACCGCCCGCGGCCCCGCGCTCTCCGTCACAGTCGACGGCCGCCCCGCCCTCACCGCCACCGACGCCCGCCTCACCTCCGGCCAACTCGGCCTCCGCATCGACGACGGCTCCGCCATCTTCGAATCCGTCACCGCGTCTCCGCTCAGCCCGTAGCGCTCGCGTAAGCGAGCGGATCAGCCAGCCCTCACTCCCTCCCCCTCTCGTTCTCCCCGTCTCCCACTCTCTCCTTCTCCCCCTCTCTCCTTCTCTCAGCCCCCTACAACCCCACCTCATAAACCTCCACGAGCGCCACGCCCGTCGCTCCCGCCACGCCCGCCACCTGCACCGTGTAACTCCCCGGCGGCAGATCCAGCAGCAGCACCGCATCACGACTCCCGTCCTTCAATCCAAACGCCCCCACCGCCGCCATCGTCGTCCGAATCGACGCCACGCTGGCCGCATTTCCCCCGCTCCCCGCTCCCGGCTGCTCCCCCCAATTGTCATTCCGCGCCACCTCCTCGCTCCCGCGAAACACCGTCATCACCGGATCGCCGAGCGTCCCCGCCACGCCAAATTCCGCGAGCCCCGGCCCCACCGCGCGAATCAACAATCGCCGCGGCGTCTGCCCGTTCAGCACCAGTCCCGGAATCAAGATATTCGCCCCCGTGCCCACCACCGCGCGACTCGACAAATTCACCAACCGTCCCGTCCCCGGTTTCCCCAACTCGTAAACTTCCACGAGCCCCACGCCCGTCGTGTTCGCGAGCCCCGCGACTTTCACCGTGTAGCTCCCCGGCGCGAGCGTCGCGAGCAGCGCCCCGTCCCGCGCATCGTCGCGCTGGGCAAACGCCCCGACCTGTTTCGCCGCCGCCTCCAGCGCCGTCCGCTTATCCTCGCTCAACCGAAACCAATCGTCGTTCGAGTCCACCAGTTTCCCGGTCGCGTCGTAGAGACTCACCACCGGATCGCGCAACACCCCGCCCACGCCAAACTCCGACAACTGATCGCCAATCCCGCGCACGAGCACCTGCCGCGGCTCCGTCCCACCGATCACAAATCCCGCGATCAAAATATCCCCGTCGCGCCCCACTGCCGCCCGCGTCGCCAGATTCACAAGCCGCCCGCGCGCATCCACCGTGAGTGTCGCCGCCCGACTCGTCACCGACCCCACGCTGTTCGTCACCACCACCGAATACGCCCCCGCCGCGTCCCCCGTCACGTCCCGCAACTTCAACTTCGCATCCGTCGCCCCGGGAATATCCACACCGTTCTTCTTCCACTGGTAACGGTCGGGCAAGGGCACACCGTCGACTCCTGCCGAGAGCACCGCATCGGCACCCAGCACCGCCACCACTTCGGCAGGCGGTTGAATCACAAATTCGGGCACCCGTGTCGCTGTATAAACCCGCAATTGCGCGGTGCGGCTTTGGGTGCTCAGTGCTCCGTCACTCACTGTCACCGAATATGCTCCCGAATCCGCGATCGCCACCGCCCCCCAGCTCAAACTCGCAGATGTCGCACCTACAATCGGCCGGCCCTCACGCCGCCATTGGTAACGCAAGCTGGTGCCACTCGCGCTCACCCTGAGTGTCACGGGACTCCCGGCTACCACCGTCTGGCCGAGCGGCTGCTCCGTGATGACGGGTGGTTCCGGTTGGCGCAGCTCAACTACTGCCGCCTCACTCGTCGTCGAACCCAACGCATTCGCGCAAACCACCCGATAGGCTCCCGCTTTTTGCGCCGAAAAACCTGTGAGCGTCAGCGACGGCAACGTCTGCCCCGGCAGCGCCACGCCATCCTTTTGCCACTGATAGGTGACGGGCCCGTAGGTAACCGCTGAAGCCGAGAGCGACACCACCGATCCCTCCGGGGCCACTCTTCCCTGAGGATGTTCCCGCATCCATGGCACGATCGGCGGTTGGTAGTCTTGCACAAACGGCCGACTCTCCTCGGTCACACTCCCTTTTCGGAACACCCATACGTAGAGACCGGGAGTAAAATCTGGAGTGCGCGCAGTGTTGCCGGAAGGAGGCGGCCCCACGATTTTCCAACTGACCGCATCCACTGTGCGCTCAAAGCGCCGCCTCTCGACCTCCATCCCCACCCCAAAAAGCCGGGTCTCTCCCTCCACGAGATAGGAGTTACCCCACTGCACCGGCATCAACGCGCTAGCCCGCTCGTCGACTACGACCTCTGCCACGTCGCTGTCGGTCGTGCCTCCCGGATTCGTCAACCGCGCGAAATACCGGCCCGTATCGGCGCTCTTGGCATAAAAGGCCAATCGCGCGTCGGTCGCACCCGGGACCGACACTCCGTTCTTGAACCATTGATAGGCCGGCCGGTCGTAGAACGGCCGCTGGTCTTCTGTCACCACACTCACCGTTGATCGCGCGAACACTTCGAGCGACACAATGGCACCCGGCACCACCGTGTGATGGGAGGGATGATTCACGACATACGGTTTGGGCCGCGGCAAGACGGTCAGACGCGCTCCGCGGCTCCGCGCCGTGCTCGCGCCATCGGAAATCTCCAGCGTATAGACTCCGGCGTCTGCCGCCGTTATTTCGCCAATCCGTAAGCGGAATTCCCGCGCACCCGATACGCCCGGCAATGTCTCCCGGTGCTGACCTTGCGGGATAGCCGGCACCGGATCGCCGGGCAGAGGCGGCGGAGGCGACGGCAATGGCCGAGGTGGCGAATCACTCAGCGCCACCCCATCTTTCATCCACTGGTAGGACACCCCCAAGTTGAATAGATCGGGTTCAAACGTGACCGGTGCTCCCACATACTCCGTCACCGCCCGTGGCTGTCCGCTAAATTGCACGCCCGTCGGTCCGGCGAACTTTAATTCGCCCCCCTCGCTCGTCACCTGCCCATAAGCGCTCGTCATCGTCACACTGTAGTTTCCGACCGCAGTCGCGTTGAAGCCGGAGAACACGAGCCGGGGGCCGATTTCACCGGGCAGCGCGACGCCATTCCTTTTCCATTGGTAAGTGACGTCCGTCCCGCTCGTCGCAAACGCATCCAGCACGAACGCTTCCCCCGCATTCACCGTCCGCGACACGAGATCGCGCGTGAAGCGCGGCTGCACCGTGGGCGTCACCGTGATCGGCAAAATTTCCGCCTCTGCTCTGCCCGCCGGGTTGCTCACCGCGAAGGTATAGCGCCCGCCGTCGGAAAACTGCATCTCCTGCAACTCAAGCTGCGTCGCCGTTGCGTTCGGTATCGTGACGCCGTCCTTTTTCCACTCGATCCGGAGCGGCCCATCGCCCGACTTGACGAAGCCCTGCAACGTCAAACTGCCACCCATCACGACCGAAGTCTGCGGAGTCTGAGCCGTGACAAAAGGCGGCACCGCCGGCTGCACAGTGACTTTTGCCGTCCGGCTGGTCGCGCTTCCCGCCGGACTCCGCACCACGACCGTATAGTCACCCGCATCCCCCAAACCTGCGACGAACTTAAACCTGTCCCGTGTAGCCCCCGGCACCGCTGCTCCATTGCGCCGCCACTCATAACTCAACGGACCACGTCCGGCCGCCTGCACCCCAAGGAGAACGCTTTCGCCCTGTTTGACACTCACCGGGCCGGACTCCGCCAGGATTACCGGCGCAGCCCCCGGTCCGAAATCATACAACCCCCGCACGCCCGTCTCGTCGTCCGCCGTCGGGACCTCGGTCACGCTCACCGTCGAATTCATGATCGCCGCCACTGTCTGGCCCGCTTCATCCGGATGATCTAAGCCCAACAAATGCCCGAGTTCATGCACCGCGACTCGCCGCAGGTCGGCCGTCGCCCCTTGCACCGCACCGCGATAAACCGCCCAGCGCTGGCCCGCGTTAAAAACAACATCCGTCTCCACCACCACCCCGCGGTCCTCCGTCGTCGCCGTCACGGCCAGCACTCCGCCTGGCCACTCCTTGTCGAACATCTTCTGGTCGAAAAACAGTTCGCTCCTACCGTTCTCATACCATGCCTCGCCTTCGCGCGGCACCGCCGTGAGCCGCACCCGCTGGAGCTTCGCATTCCACACGTTCATCGCCTCCACCGCCGCCGCGTTCAAATCACCGCTCGACCCCGCCGGCGCTGTCTCCGCCAACGCCACTGAGATCACCACCGGCCCATCCGGCCGCAGCGCTCCACCTGTCGGCACCCACGCACCCACCACTCCCGCCATCGCCAGCGCACAACCGATCGCAATCACCGCCCTCCCTCCCGCCTTCATCGCACCACCTCCTCCTTCCGCGGCAACTCCGCCGAACGCGCCGCGATCCGCGCCTCAAATTCCGCCACCGTCAGTCCACCGCTCCCCGCGCCCGCTGCTGCCGTCGTCGGCACCGCCCCCGCCGGCGCACGCTCGCCGAGCACCGCGCCCACCGCCGCCACCGCCCGCAACGGCGTCCCATCGTCACGCCACACCCGGTCGTCCCCCACCGCGCCCCCCTGCGCTTCCGCATTCGCAAGCGTGCCCGCACTCCCGTTTTCCCTTTCGCCCACAATCCGATACTTCCCGTGCCGTAACCGCATCAGCGGACACACCCGCCCCTCCCGATTCTCGACGAAAAACACCCCGCGATCCCCCACCGCAAACTTCGGCCATCCCGCCAACACGAGCCGCTTTTGCCCCACCTCGCCGCCCATGAATTCCAGCGTGATCGTCTCGCCCACGCTCCCACGCAACGTGCGTTCCACCGCGAAGGTCACCCACGTCGCCGGCGCGCGCCCTTTCCCTTCTCCGCTCCAATCCGATTTCACCGCCGTCACGCGCCCGCGAAAAATCAATTCCGATTCCCGCACCAGTTCATCGAAGCTCGGCGGCACCACCGTCGTCCCACGGACCACCGCCAGCAGCCCCAACCCCACGAGAACGATTCCGATCCGAATAAATTTCACGGGAAAATTTACCCGCCACGCTGCCGAACCTCCTGCGCTTTCCAAGCGCGAATCCCCCCGCCGCCACCGTTGACACGCCGCCCACCCCCGCCGTCATCTCGCCCGCCCCGCCGCGCCGTCGCGATTCCCTGCAACCCACCCCACCCCGCCGCGTCTCTCCGCCCCTCCCCCTTCGGCCCCGATCGTTCTCGTTCTCGTTCTCGTTCTCGTTCTCGTTCTCGTTCTCGTTCTCGTTCTCGTTCTCGTTCCCGTTCTCGTTCCCCCCTCTCCCTGCCTCTCCGTCTCCCACTCTCCCCCTCTCTCCGTCCCTCCGTCTCTCCGTCCCTCCGTCTCCCCCTCTTCCGTCCCCGCCCGCCTCCGCCCGCATGAATTTCCTGCAACTCGCCCTGCGCCGCCCCCTCTCCGTTGTCGTTCTCGTCCTCGCGGTCGCGCTCGCCGCCGGCCTCGGCATTCAGCGCATGTCGCGCGATATTTTCCCGCCCCTCGGCATCCCCACGATCTACGTCGCGCAACCCTTCGGCGGCATGGACCCTGCCCAGATGGAGGGCTACCTCACCTACCGCTACGAGTATCACTTCCTCTACATCGCCGGCATCGAACACGTCGAATCGAAGTCCATCCAAGGCGCTTCGATCATGAAGCTCCAGTTCCACCCCGGCACCGACATGTCGCAGGCGCTCTCCGAGGTGATTGCCTATGTAAACCGCTCCCGCGCCTTCATGCCGGCCGGCACGCCCGCGCCGTTCGTCACCCGTTTCGACGCCGGCAGCGTCGCCGTCGGCTACCTCGTTTTCTCCACCGATAATCCCAACCGCACCCTCGGCGAAATGCAGGATCAGGCGCTCAACCGCGTGCGCCCCGCCTTCGCCACACTCCCCGGCGTCTCCGCCCCGCCTCCCTTCGGCGGCAGCTCCCGCAGCATCGTCGTCAACGTCGACCCCGAGCGCATGCGTTCCTACGGCCTCTCGCCCGACGACATCGTGAAGACGCTCGCCGAGGGCAATCCCATCAGCCCGTCGGGCAACATGAACCTCGGTGACAAGTATCCCATCATCGAGACCAACGCCATTGTGAAGAACCCGAAGGACCTCGAGGCCGTCCCGCTGCGTCGCACCAAACAGGGCGCCGTCTTCCTTCGCGATGTCGCCACCGTCTCCGACGGCTCCGACACCACCACCGCCCACGCCCTCGCGAACGGCCTGCGCACCGTCTACCTCCCCGTCACCAAACGCGGCGACGCCTCCACGCTCTCCGTCGTCGAACTCGTCAAAAAGAACATCCCCGAATTTCAGAAAATCCTGCCCGACGATATCAAGGTCAGCTACGTCTTCGACCAATCCCCCGTCGTCAACCGCTCCATCCGCGACGTCCTCAAAGAGGGCGGCCTCGGTGCCCTCCTCACCGGCCTCATGGTGCTCCTCTTCCTGCGCGATTGGCGCAGCGCGTTCATCGTCGTCATTAACATCCCGCTCTCCCTCCTCGGCGCGGTCTTCGCCCTCTGGGTCACCGGTCAGACGATCCACCTGATGACCCTCGGCGGCCTCGCGCTCGCCATCGGCATCCTCGTCGACGAATCGACCGTCGCCGTGGAAAACATCCACGCCCACCTCGCCCGCGGCTCCTCGCTCTCCCGCGCCGCCCTCGAAGGCACGCGCGAGACCGCCCTGCCTCGCCTCCTCGCGATGCTGTGTATTCTCGCCGTGTTCATCCCCGCCTTCTTCATGGTCGGCGCCGCGCAGGCTCTCTTCGTGCCCATGGCTCTCGCCGTCGGCTTCGCGATGATTTCCTCGTATCTGCTCTCCAGCACGCTCGTGCCGGTCCTCTCCGTGTGGTTCCTCCGCGGCCACTCCCACCCGGCTTCTTCAACTTCCACTTCCGAACTTCCACTGGCGCGCTTTGCGCGCCTCTACGCCGCCGTCCTCCGCGGCCTCGTCGCCGCCCGCTGGCCTCTCGCCCTCATTTACCTGCTCGTCTGCGGCGCCATCGTCTCGATCTTCGGCGCGCGCCTCGGCACCGAAATTTTCCCGAAGACCGACAACGGCCAGTTCGCCCTCCGCCTCCGCGCCCCGAGCGGCACGCGCGTCGATCTCACCGAGGCACTCTCGAAAAAAGTCCTCGGGATCATTTCCCGCGAAGCCGGCGGCGCCGACAAGATCGAAGTCACGATCGGCATGGTCGGCGTCCACAACTCGAGTTTCCCTGTCAATCTCGTCCACCTCTGGAACGGCGGCCCCGAAGAGGGCTGGCTCGCCGTGCAGCTCAAACCCGGCACCGGCATCCGCATCGAAGAGCTCAAAGAAAAACTCCGCGCCGTCTTCGCCCGCGAGTTCCCCGACGTGCGTTTCTCCTTCGAGCCGCAGGACATCGTTTCGCGCGTCATGAGTTTCGGTTCCCCCACGCCCGTCGAAATCGCGATCAGCGGCTCCGCGCTCCCCGTCAGCAAAGCCTACGCCGACAAAATCATCGAGCAGCTGAAAAAGATTCCCTACCTGCGCGATATCCAGATCGCCCAGACGCTCGATTATCCGACCGTCGGCGTAAACGTCGACCGCGAGCGCGCCGGCCTCCTCGGTGTGCAGATGTCCGATGTCACCCGCTCTCTCGTCGCCGCCACCACGTCGAGCCGCTTCACGACACCGATCTTCTGGGCCGATCCCGGCACGGGCATCAGCTTCAACGTCCAGGTCCAAATCCCCGAGGCCAAGACCACCACCCTCGAAGACCTCGGCAACATTCCCGTCACCTCCTCCGCCGGCCCCACCGTCCTCCTGCGTAACCTCGCGACCCTCGCCCCCGGCACCTCCGTCGGCACCTACGAGCGTTACAACCTCGCGCGCCTCGTCAGCATCACGGCCAACATCCACGGCTCTGATCTCGGCACCGCCACCCGCGCCATCCGCGAAGCCATCGCCGCCGCCGGCCCCGCCCCCGAGGCCCGCACCAAAGTCGATCTCCGCGGCCAAGTCATCCCGCTCGGTCAACTCCTCGACGGTTTCCGCTCCGGCCTGATCATCGCCATCATCGTGATTTTCCTGCTCCTCGCCGCCAACTTCGAGTCCGTCCGCCTCTCGCTTGCCGTCATCTCCACCGTCCCCGCCGTGCTCGCCGGCGTCGTGCTCGCCCTCTGGTTCACCGGCATGACGCTCAACATCCAATCCGCCATGGGCGCGATCATGGCCGTCGGCGTCGCCGTCGCGAACGCCATTCTCCTCGTCACCTTCGCCGAACGCAGTCGTATCCAAACCGGCGATGCCCGCACCGCCGCCATCGAAGGTGGCCGCAGCCGCCTTCGCCCGATTCTCATGACCAGCTTCGCGATGCTCGCCGGCATGATGCCCCTCGCGCTCGGCCTCGGTGACAGCGGCGACCAAACCGCCCCGCTCGGCCGCGCCGTCGTCGGCGGCCTCGCCCTCGCCACCCTCGCCACCCTCTTCATCCTCCCGCCCTTCTTCGCCCTCCTCGCCGGCCGCAATCGCACCAGCCCGTCCCTCGACCCCGACGACCCCACCAGCTCCCACTTCGAAAAACCCGCCCAATCCACGAACCGCTAATCCACGCTAATTTCCGCCAATCCCCAACCCAGTCTGGGCCGCAGCCGATCAGGCGAAGGCCTCCGAAAAGATTAGCGAAAATGAGCGGTTCATCCTTCCGAACCTCCACTGCATCCGCCCTCTCCGCATTAGCGCCCATTAGTGTTCATTAGTGGTTAACTCAAAAAACTCTCCATGCGCCCCCTCCCGCTCCTCCTCGCCTTAACCGCCACCGTCGCGCTCGTCGCGCCCGCGCTCCACGCCGCCGCCCCGCTCGAGGTCAAGACCACGCGCCCCACCCGCGGCGACGTCGTCCGCTACGTCACGCTCCCCGGCACGCTCAAGGCCAACCAGCAGGCCACCCTCTACGCCAAAGTCGGCGGTTACCTCGGCAAAATCACCGTCGACAAAGGCGACACCGTCACCGCCGGCCAAACGCTCGCCGAGCTCGAAGTTCCCGAGCTCCTCGCCGACCTAGCCCGCACGCGCGCCGAGGTGAACGTCGCCTCCACCGAGCTCACCCGCCTCGAAGCCGCCGCCGCCAAATCCCCCGATCTCATCACCCCGCTCGCCCTCGACGCCGCCCGCGGCCGCGCCGAGATCGCCCGCGCGAATCAGTCCCGCTCCGAAACATTGCTCTCGTTTGCGAAGGTCACCTCGCCCTTCGCCGGCATCGTCACCGCGCGCTACGCCGATGTCGGCGCCTTCATCCCCGCCGCCTCCGCGAGCAGCACCCCGCAAAACGCCGCCCTCGTCACCATCGTCGATTTCCAAACCATCCGCGCCACTGTCGCCGTCCCCGAGCTCGAAGCCGCCAAAGTCAAAGTTGGCCAGCCCGTCCGCGTTTCGATCGAAGGTGTCACCGGCAACGCCCACGAAGCCAAAGTCTCCCGCCTCGCCTACGCCCTCGACGAAGCCTCCAAGACCATGCTCGTCGAAGCCGATCTCCCCAACCCCGGCCTCGCCTTCCGCCCCGGCATGTATGCCACGATCAAAGTCGGCGTCGAAAAACACACCGACGTCCTCGTGATTCCCGCCGACGCTCTCGTCATGGAAAAAACCAACGCGTTCGTTTTCCTCGCCGTCGACGGCAAAGCCAAAAAGACCTCCATCAAAATCGGTTTCAACGACGGCGCGCGCGTCGAAGTCGTCTCCGGCCTCGACGCCAACGCCACCGTGATCCTCGTCGGCAAACTCGCCCTCACCGACGCCCAACCCGTCACCGCCACCGCAGCCAAATGATCCAAGCCGGTGGAACCGCTAATCCGCGCTAATCTTCGCTAATCCGATCCCAAAACCCGTCTTGGCCGCAGCCGATTAGGCGAAGGCCTCCGTTCCAAAAGATTAGCGAAAATTAGCGGTTAAAAACCTACCTTGGCCCTTCCTCCCATGTTCCCTTTCCGCCCCTTCGCCGCCGCCCTCGTCCTCGCCGCACCGTTTCTCTCCGTTACCTCGGCCGCGCCCCAACCCATCGACCTCGCCACCACGCTCCGTCTCGCCGGCGCCGACAACCTCTCTGTCAAAATCGCCCAGGAAAAACTCGCCGAAGCCCGCGCCGAAGCCGACGTCGCCCGCGAGCGCCTCTTCCCGTGGGTCAGCGTCGGCACCACGTTCCGCCAGCACGAAAATAACATCCAGACCGTCGAAGGCCGCATCATCGACGCCGACAAACGCTCCTTCTCCGCCGGCGTCGGCCTCAACGCCCAATGGGACTTCGGCGAGGTCTACTACCAAAAACTCGCCGCCCAGCAGCGCGCCCGCGCCGAGGACGCCGCCCTCGCCACCCAGCGCCAGAACACCGTCACCGACGCCGCCCTCGCCTACTACGAACTCCTCCGTGCCACCGCCACGATCCAGATCGCGCTCGACGCCCTCGCCATCAGCGAACGCCACCACGCCCAACTCGTCGCCTCCGCCGCCGCCGGCGTGACCTTCGCCGGCGACGTCCAACGCGTCGCCACCGCCCGCGCGCGCAACGAAACCGCCGTCCAGCAAGCCCGCGAACAAGCCCGCATCGCCGCCGCCCGCCTCGCCGAACTCCTCAAACTCGACCCCACCGTCGACCTCACCCCCAACCCCGCCGAGCTCATCCCCACCACCCTCGTCCCCACCTCCTCTTCAACTTCAACTTCCGATCTTAAACTGGCGGCGAGCCCGGGTGCCGCCGCGGCGCCCGACCTCGCCGCCCTCGTCTCGCGCGCCCTTGCCGCCCGCCCTGAACTCACCCAAGCCGACGCCCGTCTCGCCGCCGTCCGCGAGCAACACAACGGCGCCCGCACCGCCCCGCTCATCCCCGTCGTCAACGCCTCCGCCACCATCGGCGGCCTCGGCGGCGATACCGGCCTCCGCAGTTGGTCGCGCGGTTTCGACAATTCCAACGACTACGGCGTCGGCCTCAGTTGGCGCATCGGCCCGGGCGGACTCTTCGACCGCAGCCGCGTCCGCAGCAGCGAAGCCCGCCTCCGCCGCGGCGAACTCGAGCTCGAACAAACCCGCGACACCATCCGCCGCCAAGTCGTCGAATTCTCCGCCCGCGCTCAATCTCTCTCCGCCCAACTCGCCTCGCTCCGCACCGCCCTCGATTCCGCTGAAAAAACCGCGCAACTCTCCCGCGAGCGCCGCGCCCAATCCGTCAGCGGCGTCCTCGAAGACCTGCTCGCCGAGGAAGAACTCACCCGCGCCCGCCGCGATTACGTCGCTGCCGTCGCCGCCTTCGACCAATCCCAACACGCCCTCCTCCGCGCCCTCGGCGGCACTCAGAGGTAGGGACGGCTCTCCGAGCCGTCCTTCGCGTCGCCCCCCGTAGCGGCGAGCGCACGCGCCCGACCACCGTCCGTCGCGCATCGCCTCACCGCACGTTTTCCAACGCCACCCGCATCAGCTCGGACCGCGAAGCTTCCACGCCCACCTGGAATCCCACGTTCTTCCACGCCTCGCCGAGATACACCGACGCCAGCCGTTTCCCGCCCGCCAGATCGCTCGGGAAATGCACCCCGCCGATCACGCGCCCCCACGCGGCCCGTTCCGCCCGCTCCAAAATTTCCTCGCGCCGATACGGAAAAATCTCCGCGAGCAATTCGCCCCACACCCACGCCTGCATCGCGCTCCCGCTCGGGTAGCTCGTGCTCGTGGGCAACGTCACGCACGGCTGTAAACTCGCATCTACCGCCGTCGGCCGCGGCCTTTGAAACGGCAGCTTCGCAGCCCGGTCGATTGCCCGCATATCTTCCCCGATCCGTCGAAAAAACTCCGCCAGCCGCGGCAACTGCTCCTGGTTAAACCAGTCACCCATCAGGCTCGCGTAGTTAAACACGTCGTCCCGCTCGACCAATTTCGCCCACGCCACCTGCTTGGGCGTGCGCCACGCCTGCGCCTGCCGCACCGCCGCCAGATCAGCCTCCGCCGCGAGCGACCCCACCCCCGGAGGCTCCGGCAGCAACGCCTTAAAATCCAAACTCCCCACCCTCACAAAATTCGCCTCCACCGCCCCTGCCGGCTGCATCACGTTCACCCCACTAGCCGGCACGCCCTCCGCCGCGACGGGACCCACTCCCGCTGCAGCCACCAACACCCAACCGATCGCCGACATAGTGTTCATACCCTAGACGATGGGTCCGCGTTTAGTCCCGCCAACGAAAATATCCGGTTTACCCCACCGCACTTACACCCATCCCCACCGCCAACCCCGCGCTTGCCCTCGCTCGCACTCTCACTCTCCCTTGCACCTTTTCCGCACTCCGCTCTCCCACCTCCGATCACCATGTCAAACCTCCCGACCCAATTCGCCGGCGTCACCGTCGTGACCAAGGCCAACGTCTACTTCGACGGCAACGTCGTCAGCCACACCGTCCTCTTCGCCGACCAGTCGAAGAAGACCCTCGGCCTCATCCGCCCCGGCACGTATCACTTTAACACCGCCGCCGCCGAGCGCATGGAAATCGTCGCCGGCCACTGCAAAGTCACCCTCGACGGCTCGACCACCGCCCACGAATACGCCTCCGGCACCCACTTCGACGTCCCCGCCAAGAGCGGCTTCACGATCGTCGTCCACGCCGGCCTCTGCGAATACATCTGCTCGTTCCTCCCCTGATCCCCAACGGAGCAGCGGTTTTCAACCGCCGCCCTCGTCCCCTCGTAGCACGGTCAACCTGACCGTGCTTTTTTTGCGTCCGCGCCCACGACCCCGCCGCCCGCCGCCCCATCGCCGCACTCACCGGTAGCCGCACGTGTTAACGTGCGGTCCGCCCGCCCCCGCACTCCTCCCACGCGCCCACACACACTCCACCCGCTCCCGCCCACCTCCACCCATACCTTGTCGCTTGTCGCCCCACCCCGCCTCCCGCACCGTCCCCCCATGCCAACCACCGCCCCCGCCCACCCCCACCGCGCCCCCCTCCACTTCGTTCTCGTTCTCTTAATCGTTCTCTTTCTCCCCATCTCCCCCGCCCTCACCGCCGCCGCCGACTCCTCCGCAACCGCCCCCCTCCCCGACGGCCTCTACGCCGAATTCACCACCCCCCGCGGCGCCTTCACCGTCGAACTTTTCTACACACGCGCCCCGCTCATGTGCGTGAATTTCACCGGCCTCGCCGAAGGCACGCTCGCCCCGAAAAACGGTAAACCGTTCTACACCGGCCTCACTTGGTATCGCGTCGTCCCCGGCTTCGTTATCCAGAGCGGCAATCCCGGCCTCAAAGACACCGATGACGAGAAAACGCCCATCCCGCACCGCTTCCCCGACGAATTCGTCCCCGGCCTCCGCCACGACGCCACCGGCATCCTCTCCATGGCCAACGCCGGCCCCGATACCAACAGTTGCGAATTCTTCGTCACCCTCGCCCCGACCAATCGCCTCAACTACCTCCACTCCGTCTTCGGCCGCACAATCCGCGGCTTGGATACGCTCCCGCTCATCCGCCAAGACGATCCCGTCACGATTAAAATCCTCCGCGTCGGCCCCGCCGCGAAAGCCTTCCGCGCCGACCCCGCCACCTTCGCCGCCCTCTCTGCCCGCGCGAAAAAATACGCCGACACGCCCGGCGCCACCCCGGTCCCGACCGCCACCTCCCACTTCGCCGATCCCGACAACCTCCTACCCTCCGAACCCCCGCGCGCGAAAAACTTCAACTACAAGCTCGCCAACTTCGAACGCACCACCGGCCTCCGCATCGCCGCCCGCGTCTTCGCCAAATCCCCCACCGCCGCCGAAGACCACGCCCCCGGCGCCTTCATGAAAGCTCTCGCCGCCAAACTCGGCGTCACCCCGCGCGGCGCCGTCGCCGCCTACTTCGCCGACGACAACGACTGGCGCATCTGGCTCGTCGGCGATTCCACGACGCCCTTCTTCGGCCGCGCCCCCACCTCCGCCGACCTCGCCGACGGCGCCGCCTTTCACGACGTGAAAGAAGCCTTCGTAAAAGCCGCCCAAACCGAAGGCGACGCCGCGTTCGCCAACCAAAAGAAAACCGCCCCCGCCGACAAACCGCCCGTCCCCGGCCAACGCATCAAACTCCAAACCGACGCGATCCTCGACGCCCTCATCCTCAAACTCGACCCGAAATGAACCTCCGCTCCTGCATCTCCCGCGCTCTCACCCTCGCCGCCCTCACCCTCGCGCCCGTCGTCGCCTCCGCCGCCGACCCCGCCCTCCGCGACGCCGTCGCGAAAAAAATCTCCGCCGAGTATCCCTCGCTCGAAGCCATCTACAAAGACCTGCACGCAAATCCCGAGCTCTCCTTCATGGAGACGCGCACCGCCGCCCTCGTTGCCAAAGAACTCCGCTCGCTCGGCTTCGCGGTCACCGAGAAAGTCGGCAACACCGGTGTCGTCGCCGTTCTGAAAAACGGCCCCGGCAAGACTGTCCTCGTCCGCGAAGACATGGACGCCCTTCCGCTCCTCGAAAAATCCGGCGTCCCCTACGCGAGCAAAGCAGTCGTCAAAGACCTCGCCGGCAAAGATTCGCCGGCGATGCACGCCTGCGCGCACGATAGCCACGTCACCTCTCTCCTCGGCACCGCGCGCGTCCTCGCCTCCCTGCGCGACCGTTGGTCGGGCACGCTCATCTTGATCGCGCAGCCCGCCGAAGAGATCGGTGCCGGTGCCCTCGCGATGCTCACCGACGGCCTCTATACACGTTTCCCTGTCCCCGACTACGTCATCGGCATGCACGTTTGGGCCGGCCTTCCCGCCGGCTCCGTCGCCTACGTCCCCGGCCCTGTCACGGCCAACGTCGACTCCATCGACATTCTCGTGCGCGGCGTCGGCGGCCACGGCTCTCGCCCGCACATGACCAAAGACCCCGTCGTCCTCGCCAGCGAGATCGTCCTCGCCCTCCAAACCATCGTCAGCCGCGAACTCGAACCCGGCACGCCCGCCGTCGTCACCGTCGGCACGTTTCACGGCGGCACCAAGCGCAACATCATCTCCGACGAGGTGAAACTTGAGCTCACTCTCCGCTCCTACGACGACGCCGTCGCCGCCCATCTCATCGCCTCCATCCGGCGTATCAGCGAAAACCTTGCACGCGCCGCCGGCGTGCCCGCCGACCGCCTCCCCATCGTCACCGCCGCCGAGACCAACACCCCCGTGTGCTCGAACGACCCCACCCTCACCTCCCGCCTCGCCGGCGTCTGGCGCGAGTGGCTCGGCGAGTCGAACGTCGCCCTCGGCAAGCCTCTCACCGTCGGCGAGGACTTCGCCCGCTACGGCCGCACCACGCACCGCGTCCCGATCTGCCTCTGGCTCATCGGCGCCACCGCTCCCACCGAGCTCGCGGACGCCGCGCGCGCCGGCACCCAGACTCCCGGCAACCACTCGCCGCTCTTCGCGCCCGCCCCCGAGCCCACGCTCAAAGGCGCCATCACCTCCCTCAGCGCCGCCGCCCTGGATCTCCTCGCCAAAAGGTAGGTATACTCAACGCCGCCCCTCCTAAACTACGCAGGCCCGCGGGGCATTTTTCACGCGTCATCGCGGCAGCAATCTGTTTGCTGACGCTATGCCGACCCACGAGTTCACCGTCCCGATCACACGCGCCCGCGTGCGTGGATTCACCCTCGTGGAGATCATGATCGTGGTGGTGATCATCGGTCTGCTCGCCGCCATCGCCATTCCCGGCTTCCAAAAAATCCGCCTGGCCTCGCAGGACAAAGCCGTCCTCAACAACGCCCGCCAACTCGCCTCCGCCGCCGAGCAATATTATCACGAATCCGGCATTGACCATGTCGATGTCGCCGCCCTCGTCGGCGCGACCCGCTACGTGAAAGTGATTAACGCCGTGGCCGGCGAGAGCTACCCCGAGACTCTCCACGCCGGTGTCGCCATCACCGTGGGCGGCGTCGCCGGCGCGCGCACGATCACCTACAGCCCCTGAGCGGGCCGTCGGAAACCCGTCTTGCCTTCCGCGCTACTCCCGCGCGCCCGCCCACTCCCGCGCGCCCACCAGCGCCCACCAGCGCCCGCCGCTACCCGCCCGGCGCCCCCTCTGTATTTTTTTCTTGGTTACGCGCTGCCCCGACTCGCCTTCCCATCGCGCCGCGCCTCGACCTCGTCCCGAACCTGCCCCGCACCCTCGCGCCTTGCCCGGCGCACTCCGTGCCGAATTGCAGGTTTGCCAAACCCGCGCTCCTGCCTTGTTCCTCCCTGCCCACCCGCTTAACTCTCTCCCATGCGTAGCTTTTTCTTTCTACTCCTTCTCGGCGTCATCCTCGCCACCCTCGCCATCGTCGTGCGCTCCGGCATCTTCGCCCGCAAAGACCCCGGCCGCCCCATCAACTCCGCCATGCGCGAAGCGATGAACGCCAACCAGCCCCAGCTCAGCGGCACCGACTCCCAGCTCATCGACCAGACCTACGGCAATTCCCGCAAGACGCCTTCCGGCCTCCGCTACGTCGTCAAAGCCCCCGGCACCGGCGACGCCACCCCGAAAATCGGCGACGAAGTCATCACCCACTACGCCGGCCGCCTCCTCGACGGCACGCCCTTCGACAGCTCCTACCAACGCGGCGCTCCCTTCACGTTCCGCCTCGGCACCGGCGCCGTCATCCGCGGTTGGGACGAAGCTTTTCTCACCATGAAAAAAGGCGAGAAACGCACCCTCATCATTCCCTACTGGCTCGCCTACGGCGAAAAAGGTTCGCCGCCCAAGATCCCCGGCAAGGCCACGCTCATCTTCGAAGTCGAGCTCATCGATTATCGTTGACCGCCAACGCCCGGCGACCGCGTAGCCGCCACGCGTCGCCCTGCCATCCGTAGCACCCTCGCCCCCGCGGGGGGTCGCCCCTTTTCGCGCACGCCCGGCGCGCACGCCTTCCACGCACCGAGGCCATTCGCGCCGGCCCGTTTTCGCCTCCAGCCCCCCTGCCCGCGGCCCGCGCTCTGGGGCCGACCCGCCCGAAATGCGCCCCGGAAGCGATAAGAAATTAACAGCATCTTTGCTCCCCGCCATTTGCGCGGAGCCGGCGGCTGCTCATTTTCCCGGCGTCCTTCGACACCCCCCACAACCATGACAAACTGGCTTTCGGAATTGTGCGGCGGCGCCTTCATGTCTCACGGCCAATGCTACCTCTGGGACCCCGGCCTCGTCGGGCTCCACGTCGTCGCCGACAGCCTCATCGCGCTCGCCTACTATTCGATCCCCCTCCTGATCCTCTATTTCGTCCGCAAACGTCGCGACATCCCCTTCCCCTCGATCTTCCTGATGTTCGGGGCCTTCATTGTCGCCTGCGGCACGACTCATCTCCTCGACGTCTGGACCGTCTGGCACCCGCACTACTGGCTCAGCGGCACCGTCAAAGCCGCCACCGCCGTCATCTCTCTCGGCACCGCCTTCGCCCTCGTGCGCGTCGTGCCCGCCGCCCTTGCCCTCCCCAGCCCGGCCGATCTCCGCCGCCTCAACGAAGAACTCGAGTCGCGCGTCGCCGCCCGCACCGCCGATCTTACCGCCGCCAACGACCGGCTCCGCCGCGAAGCCGACCAACGCGAACTCGCCGAAGCCGAAGTCCGCCGCCTCAACACCACCCTCGAGCAACGCGTCGCCGAACTCCAGACCTTGTTCGACCTCATGCCCGTCGGCGTCGGCATCGCCACCGACGGCACTTGCGCCACCATCAAGACCAACCCCGCCTTTGCCGACCTGCTCGGTCTCCCCACCCACGCCAACGCCTCGCTCAGCGCCCCGCCCGCCCAAGCCCCGCAAAATTTCCGCATCCTCAAAGACGGCCGCGATCTCCTCCCCTCCGAACTCCCCATGCAGCGGGCGACCGCGGAAAATGCCGCCCTCCGCAATTTCGAAGAAACGCTCGTCCGCAACGACGGCACCACCACCGATCTCCTCGTCAACGCCGTGCCGATCCGCGATGAATCCGGCCAGGCCCGCGGTTGTGTCGCCACGTTTCAAGACATCACCGCGCACAAACAAGCCGCGCAGGAGCGGCTCGAATTCGAACGCCGCCTGCGCGAGGCGCAAAAACTCGAAAGCATCGGCGTGCTCGCCGGCGGCATCGCCCACGATTTCAACAACCTCCTCACCGGCGTCCTCGGCTACACCAACCTCGTCCGTCTCAGTCTCCCGCCCTCCGAAGCCAAAGCGCAGCGTATGCTCGAATCCGCCGAGCAATCGGCCCACCGCGCCGCCGAACTCTGCAAACAGCTCCTCGCCTACGCTGGCAAGGGTTCCTACCTCCTGCGCTCCGTCTCGCTCCACGACGTCGTCGAAAAATCGGCGGCCCTCCTCAAACTCCCGCTCGGCCGCTCCACCTCTCTCCAGCTCGCACTCGCCGCCGACCTTCCGTCCTGCCGCGCCGACGCCGCCCAGCTCCGCCAAGTCCTCGTCAACCTCGTCACCAATTCCGCCGAAGCCATCGGCGATAATCCCGGCACCCTCACCGTCGCCACCGGTGCCGCCCATCTCGCCGACGCCGACCTCGCCACCCTAGCCCCCGGCCACCATCTCCGCGCGGGCCCGTGTCTTTGGCTCGAAGTCCGCGATAACGGCTGTGGCATGCCGCCCGCCGTCCTCGCCCGCATCTTCGATCCTTTTTTCACCACGCGCTTCATCGGCCGCGGCCTCGGTCTCCCCGCCGTGCTCGGCATCGTCCACAGTCACGGCGGCGGCATCCGCGTCACCAGCCAGCCCGGCCTTGGCACCACGGTCCGCCTCTTCTTCCCCGCGGAGCCGACCCCAGCGCCCCTCACCTCCACCGGCAGTTCCACGCCGACCGCCCCCTCGCCGCGACGCCAGCGTCGCACCGTCCTCGTCGTCGACGATGAGCCCACCGTCCGCGAGTTCGCCGCCGAAGTCCTCACCCACGCCGGCTACAAAGTCGTCACCGCCCAAGATGGTCAGGAGGCGCTCGATCTCGTCCGCGCTCATCCGGTCACCTTCGACGCCGTGCTCCTCGATCTCACGATGCCGCGCCTCGACGGCGAGAGCACCCTCCTCGCGATCCGCCTCATCGACCCCACGCTCCCGGTGCTCCTCATGAGCGGCCACAACGAACGCTTCGTCGCCGAACGCTTCATTGGCCGCGGCGTCGCCGATTTCCTCCCCAAACCATTTTCCGCCGCCGACCTCGCCACGCGCATCCGCACCGCCCTCGCGCGCCCAACGCCCCCGTCCGCTCCCACCGAGTAGGGCGGACTTCAGTCCGCCTTCGACTAACTCTCATGCCCCGCCGCGGTAGCCGCACCGGTTACGGTGCGGTCCGTGGGTCGTCACGCGCTCTCGAGTCAAAGCCCGATCAAACTCCCGTTCCGTTTGATCCACCGCTCCGCGTCCTGCCAATCCGGACACACCTCCGCGACGCGCGCCCAAAAACGCTCCGAGTGGTTCATCTCCCGCAGATGCATTAGCTCGTGATAAATGATGTAGTCGCGCACGAAGTCCGGCGTCTGCACGAGCCGCCAATTGAGTGAAATCGTGCCGTTCGCCGAACACGATCCCCACCGCGAACGCTGGTTGCGCACCGTCACATGTTTCACGTCCATGCCGGTCACCGCCGCGAGTTCCCACGTGCGCCCGGGCAGCTCGATTTTCGCCCGCCGCGCAAACTGCGCCTCCAGCGTCGGCCGCAAATCCCCGTCGAGCCGCGCCACGCGAAACACATCCGCCGCGAGACACACCTGCGGCTTTTCTCCCTCCGCCGCCACCCGCACTTCCGTCAACTCGCCGCGCCACAACACCCGCGTCCCCACCGTCCACACCTCCGCGCCGCGCGGCCGTTTCGCCTGTCGCGCCCGCGCCCGTTCCAACCAGTCGCGGTGCTGCTCCACAAACCGCAACGCCTCGCGCTCCGAACCCCGCGCCGGAATCGTCGCCACCGCGGTCCCGTCGCGCCGCAACGTCAACCGGTAGTTGTTCGCCCGCAAACTCCGCTCAAATACGATGTCGCCCGGCGTCGCCACGACTGCCTTCTCCGCGCGCACCGGCCGCGCGGCCACGGGCGGCTGCTTATGGACGCCCACCGCCGGCCCAAAAAATCCAAACAGGTCCTGTTGTCGTTCCGCGCTCACGTAGCACGCCAGTGAAACCATTCGGTCGCGCCGCGCCAGCGCGATATGTGCGGGACCGCCGCAGGCACCGCGTCGGAGAGCGCGTGGTTGGACTCGCCAACGTCGGAGCGCCACGGCCTCGAGGTCGGGCGATCCGTCGGGGAATTTTCTGCGGCAGATCGTCAATCGGCAAAAAAAATCCCGCACCAAGAAGTTTTTGATACGGGAAATTGGCGGAGGAGACGCGATTTCAACGCGAACCAAAGTGGCGCTAATAAGTAATTTCCAGAGGAGAATTCCGTGAAAATTGCCGCGGTTTTGCCGCCTCCGCTGCAATGCTCGGCGAAAAGACACGGGTATTTCATGGTCTGGTTGAGCATGGACTCGCGCCATTTCGGCCACTGACCTGAAGATGGGTGGAAATCTGATTCGCGAGCGAGTGATTGGCTCGTGGGCTCATGAATTCAGAATCTGAAGCACCAACTAACCGCGCGATCAAGTGCAGCAGCACTCGACTCAAACCAGCCGAAAAAATCGGCACGGATTCAGGGACCTCGCCTCTCCTGTCGCCTGCCAGCGCATCCTCATTCCGTCTGGTGAAAAACTGGAATGGGTCATGACGCGTCGCGGCGGTGGTAGCTGAGCATCCCGCCGAGATGCTGGCTGCGCCAGAAATTGCCACTTGCGGCACAAAGCAGCCCGTTCGACCTTTTCACAGCTTTCCTTCTCGAGCACATGTCGCCGGTGCGGCCCTCAGGGCGGTAGGAGCTCGGAGGATTTTTGCGGACGCTCACGCCGCTTCTTCACGAATTCCTCCCAGCGGCGGTCCATTTCCTTGAGCATGGCGGGATCCTCGAACTTTCCGTCATCCCTCTTCTCCGTGATCCAGTTATCCAAGACGGCTCGCAGGCTGCCCAAGGTGGCCTGGTGCTCGGTCAGACCGGCGAGGTTGGTAAGTTCATGAGGATCATTGGCGAGATCGTAGAGCTCCTCTTTGGGCCTGGTTTGATAATAGGCCGCTTGCACGGGCGGCAGCTTGCCTTCGCGAAAAAGGGCCAAACCCGCGTTCACCGCCGCCACATTTTTGTGCCCCACCTCGTAGCAGGATTTCTCCGGCAGAAAATTACGGATGTATTTATACCGCGTTCCACAAACGCTCCGGACGCGGTCGACGTTTTCTTCCAGCCGGTCGCGCAGGCCGAACAGATACTGGGGCTCGGGCTGCTTGTTCGGGCCAAAGAAAATACGTCCCTCCATGTAGCCGGGAACCTTGCCGCCCGCCAGGCTGATAAATGTCGGCGCGATATCCAACGCGGAGACCAATTCATCGCTGACTGTGCCCGGGCGAAACCCGGGGTTGAAGCGCGCTGGAACCCGGACAATCAGCGGCATCAATAGACCCCGCTCGGAGAGAAAGCCCTTGCCGCGAAAAAGCGGGGGGCCGTTGTCGCCCATCACGACGATGACCGTGTCTTCATATAAGCCCTTGGCCTTGAGATCGGCGATCAGGGCACCGACTTTCATGTCGAGCCGGTTGATGTTTTCCAGATAGGCCCCCTGTTCCTCCCGCGCAGCCGGAGTCTCCGGGATGTAGGGTTGAAGACTTGCCTTCGCCCGATCCACGGGGTGCTCCGGACACGGTTCGAATGGGAGTTGCTTCCCGTTCACCACCAGGTTCACCCGATGCACGTCGTAGAATTGGAACTGACCGAAAAAGGGGTTTCGCGCGGTCAACGCCTCCCAGTCCTTGATGTCGTAGGGTGCTCTCGCCGGATCCTTGAATCCCCAATCTGTTTTCTGATGACCGGGGAATCCGATCGCGTAACCGGCCGCCCGCAGATCGCGCGTGAAAACGTCCACGCCCTCCGGCAGGGTTTGTTTTTCCAACGGTGGGCGAATGCGCATGTTTTTGGAAAACACCTGATGCGGGTAGAGCCCGGTCATGAAACTCGATCGGCTGGGGCTGCAGATCGCTGCCGTGGTGTAGGCCCGGCGGTAAAGCGCCCCTTCGGCTGCTAGCCGATCCAGATGGGGGGTGTGCACTCCCGCGGTGCCGTAGCACCCCAGATCGAGACCCATATCCTCCGCAACTATCCAAAGGATATTCGGTCTTTCCGTTCCCTGCGCCGCACCCCAACTGGCAAGGCCGCAGGCTAGGACAACTCCGGCAAGCAACCGGAGGAGTTTTTTTCCGTTCATATCGGTGATCATGGAATTCGTTGGAGTCCCTTGCCGCCGTTGCGTCGCAGGGGCAGCGAGGCCGACTAGCGGCGCACCGCGTCGATCAATGTCTGGGCGGTGAGGCGTTGGATTTCTTCTTTGCCGGGATCGATGGTGTCACCCGCTTCCCGCCAATTGTGGCCGGCATTGCGCACCACGCGCAGTCTGAACGGCGCGCCGACTTCAGCCGCTCGCTTCTCCAGGATCTTGGCTTGGCGCAGCAGCACGCTGGTGTCGCCGTCGCCTTGCAGGCTCAGGATCGGCGGTGAAGTGGGCTTCAGGTGCGTTACCGGGCTGAGTAACGTCACGACCGGGTCGTCCACGCGCGTGGCGCCAAACCGTGCGATCAGGTTGGTCAATCGCCGCTCGTCACTCCACCCCGCCGCGCTGGTGAAATCCGAGGCCGCATACCAAACCACCAGGCCGCTCACGCGAGCTGGCTTCGGATCGCCCGCGGACAGAAACAACGCGGGATCGGCCAACGCCACCATCAGGCCCAGATGACCGCCGGCACTGTCGCCCAATACGGCGATTCGGTCGGTGCGAAGCAAACCTCGCGGGTTTTTTGCGGTGAGAAAAGCCACCGCCACGAAACAATCGCGGGTGCAGTCGCGCACGGTAGTGCCGTCGACCGCGAAGCGGTATTCCACCGCGGCCACGGCCACGCCGTTGACGAGGAGCTGCTCCAACACGGGGAGGAACAGCGGTGAGCGGATACCCAGCCGGGTCCCATAGGTCCAACCGCCGCCATGAAAATACACGACCAAGGGAGAGGGTTTTTCCGTCTTTGGCAGGTAAAGATCGAAGCGGCAGTGCTCCGGGTGGGCCGAATCGTAGACTTGGTCCATGAGAATGCGCTGGGCCGACGGCACCTCCACCTTGCGCAGCCGCTCCATAGTGGCTTGAAGCGCGGCGGCATCGGCCGCAGCCGCAGCGACGCTTGAAAGCAGCCAAAGCGAGAGCACGGCCACGGGCTTGTGGGCGAATGAGCAGATCATGGGAGTGATACAGTTTGAGAAACGGTGAGAAAAATCAGCGCCAGTCGATCCGGGCGCGTTTGGTCACGAGGTCGACCGTGACGGAAGCATGGGCGAACTCCCGCGTGGCGGTGAGGCCGCTCCACGTGGCGTCGCCCTTCGGCGGGCCGAGCGGGCGGTCGAGCCCAGGATAGGACTCGAGCATGCCGTGGCGATCCGTGTAGCCCCACGAGTAGCAGAAATGGGAACCCGGTTGCGCCGCGACGAGGAAGCAGGCCAGCGGAAAGGTGATCCGGTCGCAGGCGAGTTTCAGTAGATCATCGTAAGGACGCTGCATCATCTCGCGCTCCGTGAAGTTGAAGCCGGGCCAGCCCTTGATGACGACGAACTTCCCCTTGGCCGCGGCGATCGCGATCGAATCAAGGTCGGCCTTGATCGCTTCGGGCGCCTCGGTCTTGAACGAGCCGAAGTGCTCGATCATCACGCCGTCAATGCCCTCCCAGTCGAGTATCTCGCGAAAATCCGTCGTGCGGATGCCGTTGGCGAGCACGACGCGGTCCGGGCCGAGCTTGCGCTTGGTGAGCGCCATCATCTCGCGCAGGCCGGCGACGATCGCGCGGGCCTTTTCGTCACCGACTTGCTTGGCGAGCGCGGGAGTCAAGGCCTGCGGCAGTGCGTCGACAAACACGCCGCCGAGCGCAGCGGAGCGATTGGCCTGCGCCACCACCTCGGACCACCACTCGCGAAAGTCCGCGTTGGAGGGATCGGGCCGCGGGGTATTGCCCGCGCCGGTGACGACTTCGCCGGCCGCGGTGCGCAAAGTCCATTCGGGACGGTAGGTCTTGAACGCGTCGTAGCCCGACCAGTTGATAAAGGCGTTGAAATAAAAGAGCACCTTCGCGGCGGGATTGCGCTGCACGATCCTTCGTGCGGAGTCGGCGATACCGGCTTCGGTGCTGCCGTGGGGATTTACGCCGTGCCCCTTTTCGAGGGCGATCAGGTTGCTGTGGCTCGCGACGAAATCGACTTCGGCGTCGGTGAGGTCAGCGCTGCGCTTGCCGAAGTGGAGATTGAGCGGCACGCGGTCCCAGGTGAAGTTCGTTAGCTTGACCGCGGCGACTAAGGTCGGCCCGGTTTGCGCCACGGAAGGGACCGCCAATGAAAGGACAGCGATGGAAAGTAAATGAGTAGGGATTTTCATGCAGTTCGTTTTTCTTCGCTTGGAATTCGCGCTGACCGTCAATTTGGCGCTACGCAACGGGACGAACCCGTTAGTGCGGGATGCGGCGAAAGCCTCGGGCACGACATGCTGGCCCCGTGCGACGCTAAGCGGGATGTAGGCGACGAACGGCGCTTTTGCCGCGAGCGTGGCATCGATCCAGTTGTGCTCTTATGCGACAAACCCGGCCGCAGCGTTCGCGCAGCGAGGCGAGTCCGTTTCAAATTCCCGCAAGCCAGCGGGAATTTCCGAGTGGTCGCGCTCATTGCCATTTGATCGAACCCGTTTGCTTCTCGATATCGAGGCGGACCGAGGCGTGGGCGAATTCGCGCGTGTAGGTGTAGCCGGACCGAACCGCCGGCCCCTTGGGCGCACCCAACGGGCGATCATACTCGGCGGCCCGCGTCAGCCAGAGCTTGCTCTGTTTCGCATCATAACCGTCTTTCAGATCGAAATAGCTGAACCGTTCGGCGCAGATAAGAAACATCGCCAACATGTAGGTAGACCGGTCGCCGGTTCTTCCTGACGGTTGAGCTTCCGCCTCGGACCGAGATGCTTCATCCGCGTCCTGTAGGTTTCCTCCCAATCCACAGGTAAACGCGATGATCGAGCCTTGCTGCGCAGCGGTCTGAATCGCCGCGATGCCCTTGGCCACGTAATCCTTCTTCGACATACCCACCTCCCCCTCGAATCCCTCGATGTAGGAACCATCAAACGCCCGCAAGGCCCCCAGCCCCGAATCGGGAAAACGGGCTCTCAGCACATTCGCGACCATGAGCTTTTTGGGACCGAGCTGCTGTCGCGCTGCCGCCATCAAGGTCTCATACCCGGCCAACTCGGCGGCTTTTTTCTCTGCACCGATCTCATTGCGGAGAAAAGCCGGCTCCAGAATTTTCACCACCCCATCCAGGAAGAGTCCGTCGATCGCGGGATCGTCGCAGACTTGTTTGGCGTTGGAGAGCCACCAGTCGCGCACGGTCTTACTCGTCAGGTCATAGGCTTGAACCCTGTTCCGCACGAGTTTGGCGCTGCCGGTTTTGCCTTTGAGAAACGCGTCCGGAATCTCCGCCAGCGCCGTGTTGGCCGCGTAGCCACCGTAGTGCACGATCACATTTCGATAGTATAATATTTTCGTCGCGGGGTTGATCGCCTTGACCGCGCGCGCCGCTTTCAGCGTTCCGGCTTCGGTCGAACCGGAATCCTTGTTCCCGGTGCTTTTCTCGAAGGTCACCAACGGAAAAGTGGCGAGATAGCTGATCTCTTCATCGGTGAAGGCCGTGTCCTTGCGAATATGCATGTAACGCGGCACGCGGTCCCACGAGAAAGCTGGGAAGTGCTCCTGGCTCGATTTTAGGTAGGGCCGCTCGGCCCCCAAAAGGCTGGTCAGGGCCGTAAGCAGCGCAGTGGCGAGGTAACTAAGGATTCGTCTCATGGAGGTGCGGAAATAGCCGTCTGACGGCGGAGAGAATGAGAATGAATGAGGCGGCGAGGAGGAAGGCGCGGGCTGAATCGCTCACGGGAGTTTGGTGACGACGGCGTAATAGGCGCCGACCTCGTCTCCGTCAGCGGTGCGGAAAACCGGCGCGAGCTGGTGAGAGCCGGCGGTGAGCGTGGTCGTGAAGGTGACTGAAGTGTCGGTGGCGTGCACGGGGGCGGAGGCAATGTCGCGGCCGCCGAGACGCAGCGTCGCCGTGGTGGCGGGGATCGCGAGGCCGGGGCGGGCACGGAACGCGACTTCGGCACCTGGGACGTTGGCGCCGGCCGGGAGCGCGGCGGTGATAGGATGATTCGCTTCGACGGGCCACCGACGCACGCTGATCTCGTAGCGACCGGCGGTGACGACTTTCACCGCCCAGTGACCGGCGTGGCGGGATTTTTCCGGCGATGGGGCGGCTTTGTTGGATTTGGCGTTCTTGCCTTTGCCGGCGTTGGCCTGCGCGGGAGCGAAGCCGTCGGCGACACGGATGTGCTGCTGGTTCCACGGCGGAAGCTCTTCTTGAATCCAATCGTGGCCGGTAAGGCTGACAACGGGATGGTCACGATGGCCGAGATAAATTTCCGTGGTCTGCGCGAAGGTCGGCTCGAGTTCCGCCCACCACGCTTCGTAGAATGCGCTCATCTTGGCGGCGCGCGCGGGCTGTTCCGCGATGACGTTACGTTCCTGGCCGGGGTCTGCTTTGATGTCGTAGAGCTCCTTGCCGTTGATGAGGCGCCACGAGCCGGACATGACGGCGGTCTGCTTCCATTTGATGGGATCGCGGACGCGCTGGGAATCGGTCACGAGCATGCGTTCGTGCGGCCAACCGGAGGTGTTCGCGGCCGGGTCGAGCAGCGGGCGAATCGAGCGACCGTCGAACTTGATCCCGGCGGGAGTCGGCGCGCCCGTGATGTCGAGGAGCGTGGGGACGATGTCGACGGCGTGGCAAAGCGTGTCGCTGACATGTGGCTTCGTCCAACCGGCGGCGGGCCAGTGGGCGAGGAAGGACACGCGGTGGCCGCCTTCGTATTCGCTGCCCTTCTGGCCGCGCATGCCCGCGTTGAACAGTTTTGCGCCGGATGCGGTGCCGTTGTCGGTGGTGAAGATGAAGAGCGTGTTGTCGGCGATGCCGAGCTCACGCAGGAGGGCGCGGGTGGTGCCGACGTTGTCGTCGATGTTGGTGATCATGCCGAAGAACGCGGCGAGGTCAGCAGATTGGCCGGCGTAGAGATCGAGATACTTCTGCGGGGCGTGGAGCGGAGTGTGCGGGGCGTTGAGCGCAATGTAAGCGAAGAAAGGTTTCTTGGCGGCAGCCTGCTCGCGGATGAAGCGCTGGGCCTCGGCGAAAAACACGTCGGTGCAAAAGCCCTTCGCGGGGACTATGCGGCCGTTGTGAAGATAGCTGCCGTCGAAATAGGCGTTGTCCCAGAGGTCGGGGGTCTGTCCCACGCCGCCGCCGCCGTGGCGATAGACCTCGGTGAAGCCGCGGTCTTCAGGGCGGTAGGGGTAGTTGTCGCCGAGATGCCATTTGCCGAACATGCCGGTGGCGTAGCCGTGAGCCTTAAGCAACTGGCCGATCGTAGTCTCGTTTTCCCGCAGCATTGAGCGGCCGTTGACCGTGTGCCACACGCCGGTGCGATCCGTCCAATGGCCGGTGAGCAGTGCCGCGCGCGTCGGCGAACACGTCGGCGCGACGTGGTAGTCCTTCAGTTGCGACGACTCGGTGGAGAGCCGGTCGATGTGCGGCGTCTTGACGACGGGATTACCCGTGAAGCCGAGATCGCCGTAGCCTTGGTCGTCGGTCATGACGTAGACGATGTTGGGCTTTGTCGCGGAGGCGGCGACGGAAGCAGAGAGAGAGAGAAGGAGAGAAAGAGAGAGGGTGAGAAGTGAGCGGAGTTTCATGGGAAATTTAGATTGGGAACGATCAAAGACCGCCCACGGGTTGGAACTTGGCCGGCGAGCCCGGGGCGGGCGTGAGTTCGACGCGGAGACCGGTCGCGCCGCGCCGGGAGGAATCAATGCGGAAAGTCAGCGCGGCCCGGCCGCGGCCGAGCGCGATCGGCGCGGCGAAATCCGTGACCTCGCGGCCATCAACCCACAGCCGCAGGCCCGTGGTCGAGTTGAGTTTCAGCTGCACCGCGCCGGCCACCTGCACTTGCACGTGGCCGCGCGCGTCGAAGGGCTTGCTCGGCTCCACGCCGGTGGCGCGCAATTCGCCGCTCACATAGCTGTATTCGGTCGCCCACGAGGGATGCTCGTCGAATGGCGGCAGCGGGGCCGTGGCGGCGGCGACGCGCCATTTGCGGATGACCGGGCTCTCGTCGTTGGCGTAGGGGCCGGGTCGGCCAAGCAGCGTGATGAACCGGGCGAGATCGAGAAACTCCTGGCGGCTCAGCAATTGGTCCGCGAGGCCGGCGGGCATCAGAGAGTCCAGCGTCTTGGTCTCCCGAATCGACTCGACCGGGATGCGCGACTCTTGGCCGCGGTCCACCGGGTCGCGCAGGACGATCTCGCGTTCGCCCTTGGCGGCGATCACGCCGACTCGCACCGTGCCGTCGCGCAGCGAGATCTGGGTGGTCTCGTAATGCTCCGCGATGGCTTTGCTCGGCTCGAGAATCGAATCGATGATGTAGTTCGTGTCCGTCGCCGACCCCAAGGCGGCCAGATTGGGTCCGAGGGTTGGCCCGGCGGAACCGATCGCATGGCATGCGGTGCAGGCCGACGCCGGACGACGAAAGATCTGTTCACCGCGCACGGGGTCGCCCAGACGGTCGACGTCAGCGGCGAGAGCGGCAAGATTCTCCCGGAGGAGCGTGGCGCTCAGTGAACTCGAGACCGTGCCCAAAAATCGCGCCGCCAACCCGGGCGGCAGCTGGCCCGTCTGCCGGTGATGCGCGGAAACGGACGCCGCGACGTTCGGATGGATCGTGCGATCACTGAGTGCTTGCGCCAAAACGGCGGGGCCGCGCTCGCGCAGAAGAAAGGCCGACACGAGGGCCGCTGGATCGGCCTTGCCGGGATCCTCGGTCAGCAGCGCGGCGGCAATCGTCCCGGCACCGGCGAGGTCGGCGACCGTAAGGGCGCGCACCGCCAGATAGCGGCTCTCGATGTCGCCATTTGCGGCGAGGTCGCGCAATTCCTGCACGGACTCGGGGAGATCTAGCTGCCCCACAGCCAGCGCCGCGGCGGCGCGAACGTGGCCGGGGCGCTGGCCGTCGCGGAGCAGAGCGAAGAGTCGCGGAGCCGCTGCGCGAGCTTTCCACGCCCCGAGCGTTCGCGCAGCGGCGGAGGCGATCGCCGCGTCGGAATTTGCCAATAGGTTTTGCAGCCGAGTGATTCCGGGATCAGGTGTCACGGCTCCGCCGCGCGCGACTTCGTGCAATGCGTCAAGCAACTCGATCGTCGTTTCACGCGGTTTGCCACGGCCCCGCTTCGTCAGCGCGTCCACCACGAGTTGGATTTGAGGCGCACTGCGCTCGGCGATCAGCTTGGCCTTAATTTCGGCCAGCTCGCCCGGGCCGGGACTTTCCTTGGCGAGAAAATCGGCGAGGCGCTTTTCGAACCCAACACCGGCTTCGCGCTGGGCGAACTCGCGGTGCTCTGCTTTGGCGAACTCAAGTTTTCCTGCGGCCAGCGCGGGGCGCCAATACGGTCCCAACGCCGCGACGGTCTGGGTGAGCGCGAGAGTGACCGAGGCGTCCTTGGGGAAATCCAGCGCGGCGAGCGCCGCGGCAAACGCCTCCGCTTTCGGCACAAACCCGGCCGACAGCACCGCTTCCATCCGCACGCGGGGGAACTCATCGCCGGCGGCGCGAGCAATCATGGCGACGGGATCCGTGACGTGGGCGTGCCAGTAGCGCAGCGTGCGTGCGCCGGCGGCGCGCGCATGGCCGTCCTTCGCCGTCAGCACGCGTTGAAGAATGGCTTCGTTGGGACGGTCGATGTTTTGATACGCCCACATCGCCTCCACCAAATGATGATCGTAGTGGGGATCGTTGCGATCGAGTTGGCCGACCCAGCGCCTGAGTTCGCCGGCAACGGCTTCCGGTTCGCGTCCGCTCAATTCGAGGCGCGCCTGGTGGCGAGTCCAATCCTCCGGGCTCCGGAGAAAATCCACCAAAGCCGGAATGGGCGCACCGGCGATTTGCGGGCGCGACACGAGCGACCGGCCCTTGGCCGTGATCCGCCAAATCCGCCCGCGGTTATCATCGCGCCGGAGATCGCGGAAATCGTGCTGCGCGTGATTGATGATCGGATTATACCAATCGGCGACGTAGATCGCACCGTCGGGACCGATCTTGACGTCGATGGGCCGGAAGTTCGGGTGCTTCGATTTGACGAGCGGCTCGAGGACGTTGGCGCTGAAGCCCGCGCCATCCTCGAGAAATTCGTAGCGGACGACGGTGCGGCTCTTGAAGCGACAGGTCAGCAGTTGCCCGATGATTTCCGGCTGCAGATGGGAGCCGGACGCCAGGTCGCCGCCGCATTGCTTCTCAGTCACCAGCAATTGGGCGAGCTTGATGCGTTCCCCGCTGTTGCCGGTCGACGGCGAGAGGTAGCCGACGCGCGGGTTGTCCACGAGGAACGACTGCCCCCAGCGGTCGAAGACGTGCCCCCAGGGATTGCCCACGTTGATCTTGGCGAACACGCGCAACTCACCGCTGCGGGGATGGAATTGGTAAACGCCGCCGTTGAAGTTCCGCACGACGCCATACTGGGTCTCGACTTGGGTGTGCAGAAAAATGCCTTCCTGAAAATAAATCCATCCGTCCGGACCGCGCCGATACGCGTGGATCGAATGGTGGCTGTCCTCGATGCCAAAACCGGTCAGCGCGACTTCCTTCACGTCGGCCACGTCGTCGCCATCGGTGTCCTTGAAGAAAAAAAGGTTGGGTGACTGTGCGACGTAGCAGCCGCCGTTGGCGAGTTCGAGGCCCGTCGGAATATAGAGTCCGTCGGCGAAGACCGTCGATTTGTCGGCCCGGCCGTCGCCGTCGGTGTCTTCGAGAATGATGATCTTGTCGTTGGCGACCGCGCCCGGCTTCAGCTGCGGATAGGCCCACGAGCACGTGACCCACAGGCGGCCGCGGGAGTCCCACGCCATGTGGGTGGGATTCGCCAGCATGGGTTCCGCCGCGAAGAGATTCACTTCGTAGCCTGGCAATAGTTCCAGATTCGCGCGCTCCACCTCGGGATCATGATTCGTCATCAGGGCCAGATCGGCGTCCTGGAGGTTGGCGATTTTTATGGGCGGCTCTGTCTGAGCCAGAGCGGCGGCAGCCGTCGAAACGAGCAGCGCGAAGGCGGAAAATAGGTGTTTCATGTGCGGGCGGGTTATCGCAAAACAGACGTCAGCCGCCACTCGTGCGTAAGGGGTGAAACGCTGGGACGCAGGGCGTTGTCCTTTTGGTCTGCCAGGCGTTTGAACTCGATGATTTCGCCCGGCAGCGCCCGACCGCTCGGCGAGGACTTTCGTTCGCCGACGATGTGGACCTGGTTGAGTGCCTTCCAACTGTAGACCCATTGCTGGTTCTTGTCGTTGACGGCCTGGCGCAGGGCTTCGGCGTTCCGGTGCTGCGGTGACGAATCAATGGCGATCCCTTTGGCCCAACGGTCGTGGTCAGCCGTGATCACCGGTTCTCCGTCGATGATCAGGCGATACTCGCCGGGTGCGAGGTTCGCCACGACGAGGGTGTCCCGCAGTGGTTGGAGCGCCGCGTGTGGCTGGCCCTTGATGGGTGGAGCGAGCGTGGGCGGGCGATTCTCCTTTACGGTAAAGCGCACCCCGCCGCCGACGGATTCGACCTGCGTGATCGTGACGCCTTCGCCCTGCGCGTCGCGGGTGCGGGCATCGAGGCGCAGGGCCCAGGCGCGACGGCCGCGAGTCATTTCGTCGGCGAGGAGACGGCTCACTGCCCAATAGCCGTAGGCGTTAAGATGAATGCCGTTGGTGGTCAGTTTCGGGGCCGTCGAGTCCGCCATGAGCTGAAGCGTTGGATTGAAAAGATTCACGAAGCCCAGTTCCTGCCGAGAGGCCACCTGCTCCATCGCCGCGGTGTAGTCGGCCAACTCGCGGTTGCGGCGTTCACGCTCCGGCGTCAACGCGCCAAGATTTTCGTAGGCGATCGGCGAGACGAGCACGAGCCGGACTTCCGCTTTGCCGTTGTATTTCCGACCGCGGTGGGAAGCCACGAAGGTTTCGAGCGCCGTGCGAAACGCCGGGAGCCCGTCCGTGCCGGCAAACGATTCGCCCATGCCGAAGCAGGCGATGATCAGGTCGGTTTGATGGTCGATGAGTGCCGCCTCTTCGGCCGGAAAATTCGTCGGCCGGTCGCGGGCGGACAACATGTCGCCGCCCCAACCCAGATTGCGGACCAACACGCGCTTTTCCACCGAGCGCTGGAGGAGGAGCGTCTCGAGGTAGCCGTTCACCCGCAGCTGATCCGCAAAGGTGTTGCCCACGATGGCGACGTGATCACCGGGGCGGATGGCCGGTTCGGCGGCGGTGGCGAGGCCGACGACGGCGAGCACGAGCGAGAAAGTGAATGAGCAACGGCGGATCATCACTTGTCGGTGCGTTTGAGGGTCCACGTCGAAATTTTCACATTGGCTCCCGGCACGGGTTTGCCCACGGCCCAGCAAACGCTGTTCACGAGCATGCGGGTGAAGCTCTCCTCGGCGAAATCGCCCGGATCACCGAGCGAGGTGCCGAAGACCTTCCCGCCCCATTCGTTCTTCCACGCCCACGCGACGATGTCGGCCTCCGACTCGTTGACCTGAATAGGACCGAATTCTTTTTCGATCAAACGGAAGGGGCCCTTGCCCGTGCCCATGAGCAGCGGCACGCAGCCGCCTTGGAGGCGCGTCAGATACAAGGTGCCAGGCGAGACCCACTGTGTCTTGGTGACGTGACTCATGATCGGGTGCGTCTGGTATTTCGCGATCACACTGACCTGGGTCGTGCCGGTTTGGTGCACGATGTAGGGCGTGCCGACGGCGCGCCGGCCGAAGTCGTCGTTCCAGTTGTAGCGCGGGTGGCCCTTGGGATACCGGAAGGCGTGCGAGGCGGTGCGGAGGCCGATGACCGGTTTGCCGGACTTGAGATAGTCTTCAATCGGTTGCCACTCGCGGTCCGATAATTGCAGGAAGCGTGGGAAAAAGATCGCGACATCGGCGTCCTTCAAAGCGTCGATCCCCGGCAGCACGTTTTCCGTCTTCTTCTCGGGATCGCCCTCGCCCTTGATCACGGTGGTGCGAAAACCAAAACGCTCCAGCTCCTGCGCGAAGAGGGGCAGCGTGAGTTCAGGCGAGTAGTGCAACGTGCCAGCGATGAGCACGACGTGGGGTTTCGGTGCGGCGAACGAGGCGGCTGGGAGGAGGAGAAGGAGGGAAAGGAAACGGGAGAGAAGGAATCGATTCATGGCGGGGAGCGCTCCCGGCGGTGGCGCGGTCTATTTCTTTTTCTTGCCGGCTTTCGGCACGCCAAACGTAAGGGCCCCCTTGGGGTCCATCCTCGCGAGGGCTTCGGGCGTCGGGCTTCCGCCGAACTGGCGGTAGTAAATTTCCTGGAAGGGATTAATCGCGGGCCCCATCGCTTTCTCGTTCACCATCAGCGGCAGGCACTCGGACCACCATTGGTCAAACGCGGCGCTGAGTTCCTTCACCACCTCGGGGTGCTGGGCGATGACGTTGTTTTTTTGGCCGTAGTCGACGCTGAGATCGAAGAGTTCCCAACTTGGCGTGCGGCCGCCGTTCTCGCTGACGAGTGCCCAGCGGGTGTTGCGCACGGAGGCGACTTTGAACTTTGCCTCGTTGGGATCGCTGAGCTTCGGCCAGCGGCCTTGGTGGGTGAATTGGTAGCGGTCGGGCAATTGCGCGGCCGGATCTTGGAGGACGGACACGAGGCTGCGGCCTTCGATCTGGGATTGGGCGACGGCGGCCGGCACTTTGGCGCCGGCGATCGCGGCGATCGTGGGGAAAAAATCGATGTGGGCGGCGAGCACGCCACAGTCGGCGGGTTGGAGTGTGCCGGGCCAGCGCCAGAACGAACTCGCGCGCGTGCCGCCGAGCCACGCCGCGCCCTTTTGCCCGCGCATGCCGGCGTTGAACACCTTCACGCCGGCGGTGCCGCCGTTGTCATTCATGAAGATGACGAGGGTGTTTTGGGCGATGCCCCACTCGTCGAGTTTGGCGAGGAGCCGACCGATGTTTTGATCGATATTGTGGATCATGCCGAAGAAGTTTTCGGTCGCGGGCTCGAGGCCCTTGCCTTCGTAGAGGGCCCGATCCTCAGGGCGCGCGATGTAGGGACCGTGGGGAGTGTTGGACGGGATGTAGGCGAAGAAGGGTTTTTTTGTGTGGCGCTGGGTGTCGATCCATTGCGTGGCCTGCGCATAGAAGAGGTCGGTGCAGTAGCCCGAAGTTTTCTCGAACTTCCCGTTGTGGAGCAGGGTGGGATTGAAATACGTGTTGCCGGGTGCATCGCCGCAGGAGCCGGGATAAATCTGGCCGATGCCGCCGCCACCGTGGATGTAGACCTCGTCAAAGCCGCGGCGGTTGGGTTGATACTCCGCTTCGTCGCCGAGATGCCATTTGCCGAAAATCCCCGTGGTGTAACCGGCTGACTGCAGCACCTGCGGCAGCGTGGTGGCGGCGAGCGTCATGCGCTCTCGCTCGAGAATCGTGTGGGTGATGCCATTTTTGAATTCATGGCGGCCGGTGAAGAGAGCGCTGCGCGTCGGCGCGCACGTGGGGCTGACGTGGAAATCCGTGAAGCGCACGCCCTCGGCGCGGAGGCGATCCATGGAGGGCGTTTTCAGAATCGGATTTCCGTGGGCGGAGATGTCGCCGTAGCCCTGATCATCCGTGAGTATGAAAAGAATATTGGGCTGGGCGCCCGCAATGGGTTTCGCGGGAGCGGCGGCGGCTGTGGCGGAGACAAAGAGCAGCAGGGACAGCGCGACGGAGAGAACGGAGCGAATGGGATTCATGGGGAGCAGAGGCGAAGTTTTGTGGTCCGGGGGCGGCGGCTTAGAACGTGCCCTTGAGGCCAAAGGTCCAGAGCGAGCCGAAGTCGAGGCGCGAGCGGAACTGGGCGTGCGCGGGGGTGCTGGGTCCGGAGATTTCGGTGTCCTCGGTCGCGTCGTTGATGTTCCGCAGATTGGTGAAAAGTGCGATGCGCCGTGTGAGCGAATACTCGCCGGAAATATCGATGTAGAGTCGCTTCGAGCCCCAGTTGTAAGTGCCGGGTTCGATGCTCGCGCCGCTGGCCACGATGGCGCGCCGCTGACGGCCGCGATAGTTCCAATTGATACGGAAATTGTATTTTGGCCGGGTGAGACTCACGCCCCAACTGCCGCTGCGCGGGATGTAGCCGGCAAAGTTGGCCGTCGCGGTCGCGTCGCCGGTCACACGTTGCGCGCTGGCGTTGGCGAAGACCTGCACACCGCGCGCCCACGAGGGTAGCATGGTCAACGCCTGCTTGTAGCTGAAATCGAAGCCGGTCAGGCGCACGTTGCCTCTGAGGTTCTCCTGCGTGGTGACGTCGAACTTGTCGTAGAGCGCGGGATCGAGGCCGTAGAGCGCGAGGAATTCGGGCGTGGCGTTGAAGACGGTGCCGCCGAAGAAATTCTTGATGTCGCGGCGGAATCCGCCGACGGAAATCTGGCCCACGCCGGCGAAGTAATACTCGAGGCGCGCGTTCGTCGTCTCCGCGCTCCACGCCTTGATCCCGGCGTTGTTGACGACGATGCGGTTGGCGGGATTCGACGCATCGCTGTCGGGATCGGGGAGCGTGATGCCGCCGGCGTATTGGTTCAGGTCGGGCCGGCCGACGGACGAGTAGCGCGCAGCGCGGACGATGAGATTTTCCCGGACGTTGTAGGAGGCGTTAAGACTGGGGAAGAGCCGGAGGTATTCTTTTTCGACGTGGGTGCCGCGTTGCAGAAACGTGAGCTGTGAAACGGCGAGGGCGTTCGTCGTGGGGAAAAGGAGTAGCGGTGTGCCGTTGGCGGCGCGGAGCACCCGGCCGGCGGAATCGCGTTGGTAGTTTCGTGTGAGATCGGTGAACGGGCCTTCGGCGTTGATGTTGGTCTGCTCGGCGCGCAGGCCGCCGACTAGCTTGAGCCGACGCTCGAACAGCGCGACGTCGCCGCGCAGAAATGCGGACGAGACGGCCTCCTCTGTGTGTTTGGAGTTGGTGACGCCGGCGCGGTAGCGGGCGTTTTCGTCGGTGGTGAAGTGCGCGGGGTTGGCGCGATAGTATTCGAGGAGCCGCGTGTTACCGACCCATTGGATTTGCGGGAAGCCGTAGCTGTGCGAGCGCTCCGATAATTCGGGTGCCCAGAACGCCGCCGCCTGATCGTCGCCGGTGACGGGACTGGTGCTGGCGCGGCCGTCGCGGCCGACAAAGGTGTAGGTGTAGTTGTTGTCGGCGCGGAGATCGCGCACGCCCTCACGGCGGTCGAGGCCGGCCTTGAGCGTGACGGGCACGCGCCACAAGAAATCGCGCCGCACGTTGGCGAAGGCGGTGCGCTGCTGGTCGTTGTTCTCGGGCTGGCCGCTGCCGGCGGTCTGCACGGCATAGTTGGAGAGGCTGTAGGGATCGAGCGGCGCGCCGGTTGCGCCATCGGCCACGGTGATACGGTTCGGGCGCAGATAAAAAATGTCGTCGAAGGCGATCGTCACCCCGGTGCGGCGCGAACTGGTGTTGGCGAAGTAGCCGCGTGCGAGGTCGCCGCCGTTGTAGCGGGCGCGGGAGTAGCCGACGCCGCCTTCGGCCTTCCACATCGGCCCCTCGTGCCGCCAGCGGAGCGTGGGCATATAGGTTTCGTTTTTGCGGTAGCCGCCGGCGTTACCGCTCACGAGGTCGCCCACGGCCGCGTTGCCGCGGGTCGAGAAGGGCGTGAAGTTTCCGGCGGCCACGCCGCCGACGTTGAAGGTGAGCGTCTGGCTGAGAAAATCCTCCTCGAAGCGCGAGGCTTGAACCGAAGCCGAGATCGTGTCGTAGCGCGTGAGCTTGAAATCGAGCGTGGCGGCGAGGGAATGACGCGTGGTTTCCTTGAGTCCGCCGCGCACGGCGAACGTGGATAAGTAGGGCTGGTCAGGCGTCGTGTGCGGAAACGTGGTGCCATTGGTCGCGGTGCCGGCGCCGCGCCACGTGTTAGTAGCTGAATCCTGCCCGGCGAACTGGCTGGTGCGACCGCCCGACAGCGTGAAGCCGAAGCGCTTGTTTACCGGCACTACCCACGAGAAGTCGAAGCCCGGGGGAGCCTTGCTGCGTCGATCTTCGCGCGGGCCGGGCGTGGCGTGGAGTTCCTTGCGATGGTCGCGCATCATCACGTAGGCGCTGCCGTTGAAGACGGGCCGGGAGCGCTCAAAGGCGCTGCGTGGAACCATGTTCACCGAGCCGGCGAGCGCGGCGCCGGAGGTGTCTGGCGTCGGAGAGAAGGATACCTCGACGCGCGAGATGCCGTTGATCGAAACCATGTCCACGGCGGAGGCGCGGGAAATGCCGCTGATGGCCGTGGCGAGCGAGAAACCATCGAGCGTCACGGGCACATTGTCGGCGGGCGCGCCGTTGATCGAAATCTCGCGGGCGTTGCCGCCGGCGTATTCCATTGTGACGCCGGGCAGGAATTTCAGAAACTCGCCCACATGACCCTCTGCGACCGTGCCAAATTCGTCGGTGGCGACCACGGTTTTCAGGTTGGACGCGAAGCGCTGCTCGTTGATTGCGATGGCGGAGGCTTCCATTTCCTTCGAGGTGGCGACGACGAATTGATCGAGTTTCACGACGTCGGTCTTCGCACCGCCGGGACCGGCCGCATTCATCGCGACGTCGAGCGGCGCGGTCTGCGTCGCGGTCACATTGACGGCGGCGGTGTGCGGCGCCAGACCAGTGTAGAACAGCTTCACCTGTCTCGTGCCGGCCGGCACGCCATCGAGGCGAAAGGCGCCGCTGGCATCGGTGAAGGTCTCGAGCGACGTGCCTTCGACGGTGACGCGGACGCGCTCCAGAAACGTGTCGCCCGCCGCATTCATGACGCGGCCGGCGATTGCGCCGGTGGCAGCGCTGGAGCTAGTTTGCGCAGGGGACAGCGTGAAGCTTGCGAGGAATACGGCAGCGTGAAGAAAGACGGCGGCGGCGAGGGTTCTCATGAAGTGGGAACGGACGAACTTGGACGGTGCTGGAGGTGGGGAAACGCGCCGGGGTTGAGCACACTCGACTGGGGTAGCCGGCCGAATGACGAAGAGCAGGGGACGAGATTTGTTGTTCGATAGTTTTATGTGGAAAACGAGAGCAATCGCACCCTGCGTTTACAGGGGGCATTTGCCCACAGATGGACTTGCTCCGTCCGCCTTGTCCTAACTGAGTCCGCCTGCGCCCGCTTATGTCCCTCCGAGGGCGCAATCCCTAACAAATTCCCATGACTACCTCTGCGCTTCGCTGCGCCCGCCTAGTGCGCCTCATTACCGTCGCGGTTGCGCTCGCTCCAGCACTCAACGCGCAAACGACTTCGCCGTCCACCGGGCCGGCCACGTCCACCTCTTCAGTCGCGAAGGAAGAGGTCGTCATCCTGTCGCCCTTCGAGGTCAACTCCGACGACGACAAGGGCTACGCCGCCTCCTCCGCCCTCGCCGGCACCCGCACCAACGAGAAACTCGCCAATCTTCCCAACTCCATCTCCGTCTTCACCGCCGATCTCATGAGCGATCTCGCGCTCAATGATTTTTTCGGCGCCGTCGAGTTCGCCCCGGGCGCGGAAAACATTTTCAACGACAGCGGCACCGTCGGAGCCCCAGTGGGCTCACGCTCCGGCAACCAAATCAGTTTCCGCGGCATTCCGTCGATTCGTCAGCTCCGCGACGGGTTCCCGTGGTTTCTGCCCGCCGATAGTTACAACACCGAGCGCATCGAGTTTTCCCGCGGCCCCGGCGGCCTCGCCTATGGCGACGTCGATCCCACGGGTATCATTAACGTCTCCACCAAACGCGCCACCTTCCGCCGCGCCGCGAGCACCACGGTGCGCTACGACAACTTCGGCACGCAGCGCTACAGCCTCGACGTCAACCAGCCCCTCGCCACCCGCCTCGGCGTCCGCTTCAACGCCCTCAACTCCGAGGTCGAGCAGTTCCGCCAGCGCGGCAGTCGCGATTTCCGCGGCTTCGCCGGCGCGCTCCGCTGGGAGCCGTTCAAGGATCGCCGCACGCGCCTCGATCTCAACTACGAGGGCGGCCACACCCGCAACAACCAGAGCACCCTCCACCTCAACGATGCTATCAAAGCCTACGTCCGCGGCACCGGCACCAACGCCGCCGATGCCGACCCGGTCAACTCCGGCGTGCAGGTCAACGGCGTCGGCATGCGCCGCATCGCCGCGCCCGGCAATGCCCGCGTATATTTCGACCTTGGCGGCACGCTCTACGACATGCAGTCAACCGCCACCACGACGTATCGCAGCTCCACTCTCCAGACCGGCGCCACGGTCGCCACCGGCACCGATCCGCAAAATCCGATCCGCTATCCGCTCACGACGATTCCCTACAGCGTGTATCCCGATGGTGAAGACTGGGGCGGGCCCGACAACCGCCACGACACCGATTTTCACGCCTATAACATCGAGCTCTCCCATCAGCTCGGCGATCACCTCCGCCTTCTCTTCGCGCACAATGGCCAGGTCGACGCCACCACGCGTCTCCAAACATATTCCTCCGCCGGCGCCCTCGGCATGAACGCCCGCGCCGTCTTCATCGATGTCAACCGCGTGCTCCCGCACCCCACGATCCCCAACGCCACGATCCCCAATCCCCGTTTCGAAGAACTCTTCCTTGTCTACGCGCCCACCTTCACCGCCGATGGCAACAAGGCCACCGGCTGGCGCACCTCCGCCGTCTACGACACCAAGCTCCCGTTCTGGCAGTCTACGTTTCGCGCCGTCCTTGGCGCCAACTACCGCCACGAGCAAAACTACCTCGACACCTATTCCTTCGCGATGGACCAAAAGGAAATCGCCCGCCGCGGACTCACCGGCGCTGCCTCCTCCTACGCCAACAATCTCGTCCACCCCGTCCACTACCTCGCCGATGGCAACAACGACGACGCTCTCCGCCTACGCGTCGAACCAGGCGTCACCACGTTCTACCGCAGCGGCACCGCGCAGACGCGCTTCGACCAGACCCTCGGTTCCGGCAACCTCACCACCCTCGGCTCTTTCTTTAGCGGCCGCCTCCACACCAGCGCCGGCATCAGCCGCGACTACTTTCGGCAAAACCGCAACCGCGCCCCGCTCACCGTCCCCGTCATCGGCGGCACCCAACTCGTCGATCTGCAAAACCGTCCCATCCTCGACGCCACCGGCTACAACGTCCCCTACGAACCCTTCAACCGCACCTACGCCACCAACCAAACTTACGGCGGCGTCTTCCGCGTGCTCCCCTGGCTCGCCCTCGGCGGCGGCTACTTTGAGTCTTCGCTCTTCACCGACAGCGTGAGCTTCGAACTCTCCGGCCGCCCGCGTCTCCCGCGCACCGGCGAAGGCCACGAGTGGAGCCTCCGCTTCAATTTCCTCCAGGACCGCATCAACGCCACGATCACGCGCTTTCAGACCACGGCTGAAAACAACGCCCTTGGCCTCAGCGCCGGCGCGCAGACCGAACTCAACGCCCTCCTCCCGGCCAACAACCAGCTACTCGGCACCGGCGATTACCGGGACCAGTCCACCGAAGGCTGGGAGTTCGAGTCGCAGATCAACCTGACGCGCCAGTGGACTGTGCGCGCCACCTACTCGATGAACCGCGTCACGTTTGGCCGCTTCTTCCCTCTGGTTCGTCCCTACCTCGCCGCCGCACAAGCCGCGGCCAAAGCCCAGGGCCTCGACCCCGAAGACGCCACCGTCGTCACCCAGCAGCTCATCGACGACACCGAGGGCGCCGTGCGCGCCGTGCGCCGCGAGACCGCGAACATTACCACGCGCTACAGTTTCACGCAGGGCAAACTCAAGGGCCTCGCGATCGGCACCTCCGCCCGCTACGCCATGGGCAAACCGCGCGCCGCCATCTCCTCCGGCGGCGTGGTCGTGCTCCCCGCGACGAAAACCAGTAGCACCATACTCGTGAACCCGTTCGTGAGCTACCGCCGGAAATTCTTTAACCGCAACGTCACCGCCCAACTCAACGTGAACAACGTCCTCGGCCTCAACTCCGATCAGGGCAACAGCTACACGTGGCCGCGCAAAACCGAGCCTCGCCAATATGTCACGACCGTCACCGTGCAATGGTGACGCAAGCTTTCCCCCTGTCGCGCACCGGCTGGAACCTCGGGCCCGTGTCTCGCACTGCTGGCACGCCGCGTAACTCTACGACCTCGCCGCGGATCTCGGCGAATCGAAAGACCGCTTAGCCGCCCAACCCGGCATCGCCGCACGCTTGGCCGCCGCCTTCGAGAGAGGGAACTGTGGGCTCAACGCCCCCGCGCTACTGCGCACGCTGGCTCAACGGCGCGGGCACGACCATCTCCGGAGGAAAGTCAGCGGACTTCGCCCCCGCCCGCGGGGCGAGGCGTTTATTGGCGCTGCCGCCTGCCGGCGGATTGAGCGGCAGGGACATCCCGCCTTTCTCCGCCATCATCTCGTAGAGCTTCTTCTCCATCTCGCGCGCTACCGCGCGGTGCGCCGGACTCTGGATCAGGTTCTTCGCTTCCCGCGGATCGGCCTGCAAATCGTAGAGTTCGTCTGTGTCCCAGAGCCCGTAATACGTGATGTATTTGTAGCGGTCGCTGCGGAGGGCAAACTGGGTCGGCGTCTGCGGGAAATTCTTCTCCCAGTAGTAGACGTAGAGAAAGTAGTCCCGCCACGGCACGTTCTTCCCCTGCGCCAGCGGCAGGAAACTGCGCCCGTCCATGTGCGCCGGCGGCACGAGTCCCGCCGCCTCGAGCACGGTCGGCGCCACGTCGATGTTTGCCACCACTTGCGATAGCGCCCCACCGCCGCGGATGAGATTCGGACACTGCACCACCATCGGCACGCGCATAGATTCTTCATACGACACCCGTTTGTCGATTAGTCCGTGCTCGCCGAACATGAATCCGTTGTCGCCCATGTAAATCACCAGGGTGTCCTCGTAGACGCCGAGTTCTTTCAGCTGCGCGAGGACCCGTCCCACACTATCATCCACTGCGAGCAACGTCTCGCAGTAGTCTTTGTAGAATTTCTCGAGGTCGAGGGCGCTGTGATAAGGAAAGTCGACCCCGTGCCAGCTGTTGCGTTGGTCGCGCACCCAACGTGGTTTTCCCTCGTTGTTTTCCGGCGTGTTCGCCATCGAGGCCGGCGGCGTCCACTTGGCATCTTTATAGAGCCCGGCGTGGCGGGGCGCCGGCGTGAAATTCGCATGCACGGCCTTGTGGGAGAGATAGAGGAAAAACGGTTTCCCTTTCTGCTGTTTCATCCAGTCGATCGCGTAGTCCGTGAGTTCGTCCGTGAGGTAGCCTTTGTGCGGCACTTTTTGACCGTCCACGTTAAGCCCGGCCGGCGTTGGCTCGTAGTTGCCCTGTCCCTTGAAGCTCACCCAGCGGTTGAACCCGGGCCGCGGCGCATCCGACTCGCCGCCCATGTGCCATTTGCCGATGAACGCCGTCTGGTAGCCTGCCCGCTGCAAATACTCGGGAAAAAACTGCGTGCCCGGCGGAATCGCGCGGTTGTTGTCGATCACGCCGTGCTTGTGCGTGTAGAGCCCCGTGAGAATCGAGGCCCGGCTGGGCGAACACAGCGCCGTCGTCACCAGCGCGTTTTTCACATGCACGCCATTCGCCGCGATCGAATCGAGGTGCGGCGTTTTGAGAAACGGATGCCCCATAAAACCCATCGCGTCATAGCGGTGATCATCGACGAGGATGAAGACGACATTGCGCGCCTTCGCGCCCGCCACTCGCTCGAGCGTGAGCGCATCGGCTCCGCGCGCCACCGCGCCAGCAGCCAAAAGCACTACTGCCAAAACAGCAGCGCCGAAGAACCAAGAAACCGGGTCAAACACAGATCGAAGCGACATGGGAAAAAAATCGGGTTAAACTGAGCCCGACCAATCAGCCGGTTCCAACTCTAGCCGACAAGCGTGCAGTGCAAAAGTCGACGCACATAACAAGTGGGATTCCGTAAGGCAGTTGGAGCCGCGGTTTGTGACGGGGGGAAGCCGGCGTAATGGCGTGGGCGAACAGCACGGGTGGCAGCAGGCAGGCGCAAACGACCGCAGGGCGGAGAGGGGGGCATGGTCGTGAGTGGGGTGGCACCGCTGGAATAGCGGCGGTGGCGAAGAATACGAGAGAATGGTCGGCAGTGCGTCACTGCCGTGGTCCGGCGAGGCAATCGGGCTGCCGCATCAGGGCATTTAGGCGTCGCGGCGCGATGGCAGGGACGTTCGATTAGACGCGATGAATCCCTCCTCCCGTTGGTCGAAAATCAAAGTATTGCGATGGCTCGGCGCGGGCTTGCTCGGCGCAAGTGTCGTGGCGTTAACGACAGTGCCGCTCTGTGCGGCGGAAGCGTCGGCGAGCGCGACGACCGCGGTGAGCGGGCGTGTGAAAAACGCGGAGAGCGGCACCTACCTGCGCAACGCGCGGGTGACCGTCGAGGGCACGGTGATCGAGACGCTCACCGACGAAGAGGGCGTTTTTCTTATCCCGAATTTGCCCGCCGACAGCCGAAGCTTGCGGGTGAGCTACACCGGCATGACGACCGAGACGGTGGCAATCACCGGGAGTGGCCCGGTCGAGGTGACGTTGCGGACCTACGGACAAAAAGCGTTCGAGGCGGGCGAGCCGGTGAAGCTGGAGGCGTTCCGTGTGAGCACGTCGCGCGAGATGAGCGCGGCGGAAATGGCGATCAACGAAAAGCGCATCGCGCGGAACATCAAAGACGTGATCGCGACGGATGCGTTTGGCACGCTCGCGCAGGATAACCTCGGCGATTTTCTGCAATATCTCCCCGGCGTGGAAGTCGAAGGCGAGGTCACGGCGCCCCTCACGGTAGGCCTGCGCGGCATGCCGGCGGAATACACGAACTTCGAGCTGGACGGCGCGGGCCTGAGCGTGCCGCAGGCGGGAGGCTCGACGCGCGTGACGGCGCTGCGCGGTTTGACGATGTCCAATGTCGATCGCATCGAGGTGACGAAAGGACCGACGCCCGACACCGGCGCAGACAGCATTGGCGGACGCATCAATATGGTCTCTCGCTCGGCGTTTCAGCGAAGCAAACCCGAGTTTCGCTATCGCACGTTTGTCCTGATGGGCTCGGATTTTATTTCGTTCCGAAAGACGCCCGGCGGCAAGGAAGGCGGCGACGGCAAATCCTACAAGTGGTTCCCCGATTTCGAGGTCAGCTACGTGAATCCGGTGAACAAGCGCTTCGGCTACTCCATCGATGCGTCGCGCAACGATCTCTTTAGCTCGGCGCGGCTGCTCGCGCGCACATTCAGCACTGCGAACGCGGCGGCGACCGCACCCTATCTCACGTCGATCAACGCGATCGCAGGGCACACGTTTTCGCGGCGCAGCGCGTTCGGCGCGAAATTCGATTTCCGGATCACGGCGAACGACACGCTCTCGGTCGCGGTGAACTTCAACCGCTACTGGGTCGACTTCGGCAACCACCAGATGACTTACAACACGGGCACGCTGCTCGCACCGACGGCGACCGGGCGCAACGCGACGACGGGCGACTTCGGGCCGACGTTTACGCATGGGCGTCCGGGACAAGGCTCGGTGACGCAGCTCGTGACGCAAAATGCCTACTCGACGACGCAAACTTGGCAGGGACAATTGACGTATCGGCACCGCGGACCGCACTGGGACCTCGAATCGACAGCGGCCAAGAGCAAAACGGGGCTGCACTTCCAGCACGATTCCTACGGCCAGCTCGGCCAGAGCCGGATCGGACTCACGGGCGTGACGGTGCGGTTCGATGACATTCCGGAGGACGGCCCGGCGGGAAACATTACCGTGACCAATGCGGCCGGCACGCCGATCGACACGACGCAGCTCGTCAACCTCGGCACCTACTCGACACCGACCGTGACGGGGCGCGATATCAGAAATAATTTTAGCACCGCGAAGTTCGACGCGACGCGGAAGTTCCGCCCGGAGAGTTTCTCGTGGTCGTTAAAGAGCGGCGGGCTCTTCAAGCAGGTGGCGAAGGACCGTGCGCAGCCGCAGACGACGCGCAGCTATGCCGGTCCCGCCTTCTCGGCGCTGCCGGCGGGCACGTTGACCGATCCAGATTTCAATCTCGAAGGGCCGCAGGGAATGTTCAAAACGCAGCAGTGGCTGAGCACGAAGCGCGGTTACGACCTCTATCGGGCGAATCCCGGTTACTACACGACCTCCCCGGCCAGCGACTACATCGCGTGGGCGACGAGCCTCGAAGAATCATCGGATGCGACCTACGCCGGTTATCTGATGGCCGATGCCTCGTTCTGGAAAAACCGGGTGCGGCTTTCGGGCGGCGCCCGCTACGAGCAGACGCGGGTGATTGCGCGCGGCACGCTGACAAATCTCCAGCTGCAGTTCCGCCGCGACGCGGCGGGCAATTTTATCGATGGCAATCTGGCACTCGCGGGCGTGCAGACGGTGCCGATCACGACCGATCCTCTCGAAGTGGCGAAGCTCACGCGCCTGCCGCTCGCGAACCTCGTCGATACAAGCTACGGCGATACCTATCCGAGCGTGAATGCGACGGTTTCGTTGCGCGAAAATCTGCTGCTGCGGCTCGGCTACGCGCACACGATCGGCCGGCCCACGCTGGCGCAGATCATCCCGACGACGAGTGTGACCGAGGTGTTGTCGCCGGTGGAAAACGCCACGGGCTCCGGACTCGGCACGATCAGCACGAGCAATCCTACGCTGACGCCGTGGACCGGGCGCAACCACGACGTCGCGCTGGAATACTACACCAAAGCGGGCGGCTTGTTTTCCGCGAGCGTCTACCGCCGCGATGTGAAAAATTTCATCGCGACGGTGAACACGATCGCGACGCGGGAGACGCTGGGTGAATTGGGCCTCTCCGACGAATACGAAGGCTACCTGCTCCAGCATCCGGAAAACACGACGGGGCAGGTCCGCCAGACGGGTGTCGAGCTCTCCGGACGGCAACGTCTGCGGCCGTGGCTCTCGGTGTTTGCGAACTACTCGCGCAACCGCACGACGGGCGTGCGCGCGGGCGATTTCGGCAATGCGCAGACGCGGCGCTTTAACGGCGGCGTGCAGTTTGCCTACAAGACGCTGTCGATGTCGGCGAACTATAACTGGACAGGAGTGCGCCGCGGGGCGACGTCGACGATCGCGCCGGGGGCGTTTGTCTTCACGCGACCGCGCGAGCTCGTAAACATGAGCGTCGAGTATCGCGTGCGCCGCCAAACGTCGGTGTATTTTACGATCAGCAATCTGCTGCGGCGGCCGGCGGTCAACGAGACCTATGGCGAAGACACGCCGAGTTACGCGCGGCTAACGTCGGCGCGTTACGACGGCGCTATCGTGCAGTTCGGGTTGAAGGGATCGTTTTAAAAACGCCAAGCCCGGCCTGATGCACCGGGCTACAGTTTCGCTGGCTGCAGAAGGTTGCGTTCGGCACCGCTCTAGCGGCTCTGGTGGAAGCCGCCCGTTGTCTTCGCCCAGCGAAGCTCCCCTCGATACGCTTGCGCGGCTTCTGAGCGACGGCGCACTCGATCTGCTTCATCGGCTTCGTCGGGAAATCCGGAAAACGCAGGTAGACCACCGCGAGATCGGCGGTCGCGAGGGCTTCCAAGCCGGGCGAGTTGGAGTTGCCCGACACCACGACGCCCGAATTCGCGTCGACGGTGACACGAAATGGTTTTCGAGGGATCCTAAATTCGGAGGCTCAGTGCGGGGCCTCGATGGCGATCAATTCCTTCATCGTGCGATGGTAGAGCAGACCGTTGGCGTAGCTCGGGGTGTTGACCGACCAGGTCTCGCCGAATTTTCCGAGGTCGTTGAGCGCGACGAGCGCCGAGGCGTCAAATCGCTCGGCTCGGCCGTCGAGGACCTGCACTTTTCCGCTCATGAAGGTGAAGAAGACGTATTGGTTCACCGCGATCGAGTTGCCGTTGAAGCACCACCACCAGCCCGAGCGAGCGGAGCGTTTGTCGGCGGCGACGTTTACGCCGCGACTGTTGACGGTCATCTGCGGATACGAGGCCTCGCCGTTCTTGGCGGTCTCGACCGGGCCTGGTAGAGAAGGGAATGGCAGTTCAAGATACTCGACGCGACCCGTGACGACGTTGATTCGTGCGAGGCTGTTACGCGGTCCGATATCTGCCTGCTTGCCCTGGTGTTTTCCTTTGAAGCGGAAGCATTGAAAGTAGACGTGCGGATAGGCGACGAGGTTCGTATACCACGCGGGAAACACCGCGAAGTCGGGATTCTCGGCGGCGAGATCGACGCCCGTGCGGGTCCGAAAGGAGGTCGTCGACTCATCGTAGGTCGTCACCGACACATCTTTCAGCAGGGAAATGCGGCGAACCTCGCTGCCATCGACCGGATTGAGCAAGACTAGGTCGGGAAGCGTCTCATCGAGCAGATAGCCAAAATGGGCGTCCCAATCCGGCTTGCTCAGCGCTTTGCTCCCGGGTCGGGCACCCCGCGTCCACACGGCCTTTCCGGCGTCGGGGCCATCGACCCGAGTCATGGTCAAACCGGGCGGTGTTTCCGGCACGTCATGGTAGCCGCCGCGACCTGAAAGCACGGCGTGGGTGCCATCCGGCAACCGGCCGAACGTGGGCGTGCTGTAGTGCGTCAATCCCTCCGGGGCGATCCAGCGGGGCGTTCCGGTAGTGGCATCGAAGCCGCGCAGATAGTTACACGGGTCTTTCTCGCGCAGGGGATCGGTGGCGTCGCGCGGTTCGACGTTGAGAATCGTGTCGCCGATCTTGATCGGTTCATACTGCTTGTTGAATGGCCGGCCGAGCGTGGGCGTCCATTTGCGGGTCCAAACCTTTTCTCCAGCGACCGTCCAGCACCCCATCTGCCCGCTGGCGTTCCAAAACCAAACATGCCGGCCGTCGGTGATCGGCGTGGGACTGCTGCTATCGCTGAAGCCAAACGCATACATGCTCTTCGCCTTTGGATCGCCCGCGAGTTCCTGCTGCCAGAGCAGCGTGCCGTCCGCGGCGTTAAAACAATGGAGCACGATGTCGCTGCCGGTTTTTTCCGCGGCGTCGGCCGGCAGCGGCTTCATCGTGGTGAGAAACAGACGATCTTCCCATACCGCGATGCCGCTTTGCCCGTTTTCTGGCAGCGTCACGCGCCAGCGGATGTTTTCGTTTTTCTCCACGCTCCATTTCGTAGGCACGGGGTGGTCGGTCGTGACCGTCCAATTGCCGTTCGGTCCCGCCGCCTGCGGCCAGTGGGCCGGCGACGCGGCCTGCGAGGGTGCGACGACCCGGTATTCTGAAGAGAGCGTCGGGCCGCCGGCATCGAGATTGAAAAAATACGCCGTGGCGCCGGTGGGCAGCGTCGCCGTCGCGACGGCCCGGCCTGGAGAGGTAGCGAGCGTGGCCGGAAGCTTTTCCCAATCGGCGCCGTGCTTGAAGAGCAACGTCGCAGATTCCACGGCGCGCGTGACTTCGAATTCAACGTGCACCGTGTCGCCGAGTTTGTCCTGCGCGAGTTCGCGGGCCCAGGGACGACCGGTTTCCACGACAGATTTTGCGAACGCGTAGCTGTCGGGTGGATTCCAGCCGGGTGCGTGACCGTGCCGCATGTCGAACGGCACCGAAACCATGCGGGGGCCGGGCGTGGCGCGGTAGCTAGCCTGCTGGATATCGAGGGGGAAGTGCGCGTCGCGCGGTCCGGTAACCCAGAGCAGCGGCAGCGTGGCCCGGGGCAGGCGCAGCAGCGGCTCCCATACCTCACGATACAACGCGAGCTTGCCGAGGGCGCGGCCGTATTGGTTGGGCGCGCGATCGAGTGCGCCACAGCCGTAAATCGGAATACCAAACGCGAAGCGCGGGTCGACGCCCACGACGGTCGAGGTTATGACGCCGCCCCACGAGATGCCGCAGACGCCAACGCGCGCGGCGTCCACCTCGGGCAGGGAGCGGAGGAGCGAGTTCGCCAGGATCGTGGACGCCACGGCGTGATACATCCACTGGTCGGCCAGCGGCTCGGAGGAGTCGCCGTAAATGCCCTTGCGAGAGGGGCCGGCGTGCGCGTGACGCTCCCAGCCCCTCGGATTGGCCTCGGACGTGAGGCCGGTCGCCATCCGTTGATCGGTCTGGCCCTCGACGGCGATGCTGATCGCGGCGAAGCCCTGGTCATTCCATTTCTTCACCCATTCCTTGAATGCCGTGCCACCGCCCCCATGCACGAGCACGACGCCGGGGACTTTGTCGGTGCGATTCGCGGGTAGTCCGAGCCAGGCAAAAACGCGTGTGGATTTTCCCTGATACGGGAGACCTTCGAAGAAGAGTGGTTTAATCGGGCCGGCCTCGACGAAGCCTTCGGCGTGGACGGCAGGCGGAGCTTTGAGATCGCCGAGGGCGGCGACTTGCAAGCGCAGAGCGGCGTAGTCAGCGGAAGGCGCGGCCGCGAGGCTCGCGGCAGACGTAAGCGCGGCGAGAATACCGATGAGAAGTTTCATCGAACGGGGCAAAGTCGGATGGCAGAGAGGCTGGCTTTGTCGCGCGGGCCATCGACGAGCGACACGGCGATGGTGTGGGGGCCGGGCGTTTTGAAGGTAAGCAGGCCGAAGGAGTGGGAGGCATAGATTGGCGACGAATTCTGCTGGTTCTGGAGCTTAACGCCTTCGTCGGTCTCGATGCGCCAGACCAGCTTGCCTTCGCCCTTGTAATTCAGGTCGATCCGGTAGTCGCCAGCCTCGGCCACGTTGACCGTCCACACCGCCTGCCCGTTCGCCTTCCAGTCGCTCACCTGATTGGCCGCCTTCCACTCACCGAATTTTTCCATCCAGCGGATTTCTTTCTTGGTGGCGTCCTTCACCTCGGCGAACTCGAGGAGCAGGGGCGTCGCCACGTTGGGGTGAACGCCGAGCGTTTGGTCGACCTTTGGGGTGCCCTTCAGTTTCACCGCGATCACCGAGGCCGGGCGATCGGGCGGCGCGGGCGGGAGCTGGAGTTCGGTCCATGTGCCGAACTTCTTCCACGTAACGGGGAACAGTTTTCCGCCCGACACGAGGCCGGCCGCGGCGACTTCAGTTTCGAGCCCGGGAAGCATCAGGCGGCCGTGCACGGGCCAGTCGAAGACGACGAGGTTGAGCGTGTTGCCCGTGGTGGTGACGTCGCCCCACGGTTGCGCGTGATCCCACGGCGAGGCGCCGGCGGCGTAGACGACCTGCGGGTAGCGTTTGATCCACTCGCCGGCTTGGAGGAGATATTTTGTGGCCTGTGCGGGGATGCGGCCCGTGCCATCGGGGCCGACGTTGAGCAGGTAGGTGCCGCCGCGACCGACGGTGGACACGAGGCGATGGAGGATTTCTTTCTGATCTTTCCAGTTCTGGTCATACCACGCGTAGGCCCAGGAATCGTTGGTGGTGTCGCAGGTTTCCCAGAGGCCGGGCAGATTGCGCGGCGGGACTTCCATGTCGCCCTTGCTCAGGTAGTCGCCGAGGCCGTAGCCGACGCGACTGCAGAGCAGTGCGCCGGGCTGGGTCTCGCGGACGAGCGCGGCGAGTTTTTCCGCGTGCTCCTTGGGCATGTTGCCGGGGGTGTCGAACCACACGTAGCTTAACGGACCGTAGTTCGTGCAGATCTCCTTCACCTGCGGGTAGCATTTTTCGCGGAAATATTGGTCGAAAGAGGCGGGCGTGCCATCGGTGTTTTGCTTGGGGCCGTTGTTGCCGCCGGGAGCGGTCCAATCCTGATTGTGCGAATAATAGAAACCGAAACCGAGTCCGGCCTCGCGGGTCGCGTCGGCGAGTTCCTTCATGGGATCGCGCGCGAACGGCGAGGCATCGACGATATTGAAAGGATGGGCGGACTTGAACATGGCGAAGCCATCGTGGTGCTTGGCGGTGATGATGATCCACTTCATGCCGGCTGCTTTGGCGACGCGGACGATCTCGCGGGCGTCGAAGGCGGTCGGGTTAAAGTTCTTTGCTTCCGCCATGTAGTCGGGCTCGGAAATTTTCATCTGCCGTTTGATCCACTCGCCGATGCCGTAAAACGTCTGGCCTTTCCACTGGCCGCCGAGGTGCGAGTAGATGCCCCAGTGGATGAACATGCCGTAGTTACCGTCGCGGAAGAGGGTGACGCGGTCGGATGATTCGAGGCCGGGCAGGACGGTGGTGGCGCCCCACATCTGGTCCATGGACAACTCCGCCGCCAGAGTTTTCGGCGGGACTGATGCCGCGAGAACGGGCGCGGTCACGCAAACTGCAAGAGCTAGAAATCGAACCGCCAATTGGTAAGTGGATGAATTCATAGGAATGAACCAGGAATTGAGTTGGAGGGTCGAGTGGCGATGAGGCTCGGAATGGTTGGGTGCGGACTTCACGAAACGGCTGGGCTCAGCGACGCTCAGCTGAGAACACATCGCCGGTGGGCTTTTCTGGCAGCGTGGCCTTCCACGCCGCGAGTTTGGCGACGACCTCCTTGACCACCGCCGGGCTCTCCTTGGCGCGATCGGTTTGTTCGAGAGGATCCGCGGTGAGATCGTAGAGTTCGACGTGGCTGCCGTCGCGATTCGACAGCAGTTTCCACTGCTGGTCCACCACGGCATAGGTCACCCAGTGAAAAGGCGCAGTCGCCCTGGGCGGCCAGGCGCCGTCCATGCGCCAGAAGAGCGGCTTCGAACGCCGCGGCGCCTCCGTGCCTTTCAGAACCGCGACCTGGCTGATCCCGTCCGGTTGGTGGGCGGCCGGGACCTTCACTCCGGCGAGCTCGCAGAAGGTCGGCAGCAGGTCCACCGCGGAGATGAGCGAGGCGTTGTCGATCCGGCCGGCGGAGATCTTGCCGGGCCAGCGGGCGATGAACGGCACGTTGATGCCGCCTTCGAAAAGGGCCGCCTTGTAGCCCTTCCGCCCGGCGGTGATGCCTTTGGAGGCGGCATTGCCCCAGCCGGCGCCGGTGGCGGTGTCGTAAATCAGATCGAGCTTAGCGGTGGCCGCGGCGCGGGACGGACCATTGTCGGAACTGAAAATCACAAGTGTATTCTCCGTAAGCTTCAGCCGATCCAGCGCGGTCAGCACTTCGCCGATGCGATCGTCCGCATGAGACAGCACGGAGGCGTAGATTTGATCTTCCCTGCTTTTCATGTCGCGAAAACGCCACTCGTATTTCGGCACGGTGTGAAACGGCGTGTGCGGCTCGTGGATCCACAGGTTGATAAAAAACGGTCTCCGGGCAGCGGCGCTCTTCTCGATGAAGGCAATCGCGCGCGCCGCGTCCTGGTGCACGGGGATCTGCTCGCCGGCGCAATTGAAGGCACCGTAGTCGTCGTAGCCGTAAACTTTCGGCAGCGGTGAATCCGGGATCATGTCGTTCGACAGGTGCCATTTTCCGTAGTGGGCCGTCGCATACCCGGCGGACTGGAGCATCCGGGGCAGCGTCGGCGTCTTCGGGTCGAGCCAGTCCGGCATGTTGCGCTGGGCGTTGTTCTTCGCCCACGCGAAGTGGCCGTCGATGTTGTAGCGCGCAGGAAAATGCCCCGTCATCACCGCGGTCCGGCTCGGCGAGCAGACGCCGCTTGCGACGGTGAAGCGATGGAAGTCCGTGCCCTCCTTCGCCAGCCGGTCGATGTTCGGCGTCTTCACATACGGGTGACCGTGGCAGGACAAATCGCCCCAGCCCCAGTCGTCGCCGAAAATGAAGACGATGTTTGGCCGGGCGTTTTCGGCCGAAGAGGCGGCACCGGCTAAGCCGGCGAAACCGAGGAACAGGAAGATTTGACGAAGTATGCGGGCATGACGGACGACTGTGGTGGTGCAGCTTCTAGTCATGACTTGGGTGCGTCGCTCACAGGGGCTCATCAAAATGTGAACGTATTCGAGAGCACGAATTGCCGTGGGACGTGTAGTGATACGCGCGCGGGCGAACCGTCGGGTTGGACCTGGACGACCACGGGATCCGCGTCGGCGAAGACGTTGCGGACGTTCAACTGCGCCCGCCACTCGACCTTGTTGTGAAAGAGCTTCCGCCGGTAGCCCACCCAGAGGTCGATGAATCGGGAGCCGTTGTCGAAGTAGGGATTCGCGACATCCTTGATGGGGACGACGGTGGTAGTGCCGGGAATGGTCAGGCGGGCGTTGGGATAGCCGATCGCGGCCTTGTCCTGCCAGCGGAAGGCCGCGCCGAGGTTGGCTCCCTTCAGCTGTCCTTCGGAGAAGGAATAATTGCCGACAAAGTTCGCGCGATATTTGCGAATCTCCGGGCTGGATGAGCCGGCCAGCGCCTGCTGGATGAAATATACTTGGCCGATGGTGGCATCGCGCAGCGGGCCGCCGGCCAATGTATCGGTAGCGAGCGGTGCCGACAGAGGCAGACTGAGCCGGTCAACGCCGGTCCGGAGCCGGGTCCCGTTCGGCACCACGTTATAGTTGTCGACCAGATCCTTGAGCAATTGGCCCAGACGGGGAGAAACGTTCGAACGCTCCGCACTCTGCTGCGCGGCGTTGAACGAAAGCCGTAGGTTGCGGGTGGGATTGTAGGTCAGCTCGAATTCATACCCTTCGGCCGTGAGATCGTTGGTGTCGGTCAGGACCAGCGACAATCCCCCGCCGCTGCTGGCATCGGCGGCGGCGGTCGCGGTTCTCGGGATCAAGGTCATTTCGGCCCGGGCGCGCGCGAAGGCGTTCCAATACGTGTCCCATTGCTTGTAGAGGGTGTTGAAATCCTTGAGCGTCATGTATTCCGCCCCGGGCACAAATTTGGCCCCGCCTGGCTCGACGATATCGAGGATGCCGTTCTTGTTTTTGTCCGGATCCACGCCGTCGACCACGTCGAAAACGCCGTCGCGGTTCTGGTCGTAGTTCTCGATGTCCGTGAAAAACGCGCCAAAGTTGCGGGCCGCCGCGTTGACATACAACCCGACAGCCCGGGTCGTCCCGGCATAGTTGTCGTTCGCGACCACGCCCCGGTAGTGGTTGAGACGCGCGACGAGCTTGTTGTTCTTCAGGCCGATGGTGACGCCGAAGTCCTTGGTCGAACCCGAGGCGCTCGGCACGGAATTGCCTTGGAAATCGAAGCCACCTGGATTCGGGACGAAGTTCTTCGAATCGCCGTAGTGGAACGAGAGGCTCATGTCGCGGCGCAACCATTTGTCGGGCACCTTGAGCACGAGGCCGTAGGCAAAGTTGCTCTTCTTGATCACTTGAGTCGGCGTGCCGTCCAGATTGAACACGTCCGAAGTGAGAATGGGGATGGAATCGAACTGACGCGGCGGGTTGCCGTTGCGCACGAGCTTCACCTGATCGCTGCGCCAGCCGAGATTCGCGATAAGGTGGTCCTTGAGAAAATAGCTCTGCGTATTGAAGGCCATCGAAGTGGTGGTGGTCTTCGTCAATGTGCCACCAAACGGCTGGAAGGCCGGGGAGAATTGGCCGACCTGTGTCGTCTCGTCGCCGCGCACGGTGGTCGCGGCGGCTTGAGTGGCGGGATTTCCCACGTTCAAATAAGCGAGGGGAATTTGGTAGTTTTTCGGAAACTCCACCGTGGTGTTGGGCGCAGACCCGGCAGTCTTGAAGTCGGACAACTTGAAGTTCGGATTTTCGAAGGCCTGGAGGTAGGGGGCGCTGATGTAGAAGATTCCAGACCACTGGCGTTGGAAAATCGTGGCGTCGGTGGCTTGCAGGTGAAACGCAGCGTCGTTGCCGAAGACAAACGGCTTGGTGGTGATCGCGCGGGAATTTTTTTCGTTCAGGTCCCACAGCGCGGCGAGATTGTGGCGCCCCAGCCAACGGAACAGGCCGCCGCGAAATTTTTCGGCGAAGTCAAACTTGGCGAAGGCCGTCGCCCGCATGGCATCGCGTTGGTCGGTATTCACCGTGCGGTTGGCCGAGGCCGCATAGTAGTAGAGCCGCCCGAAATTGGGGTTGGTGGGCCCGAAGAGCGCATTGGGCCCGATGGGAAAGGTGTAGTTGACGTCGATGTCGATCGCCGGCGCGTCGACGGCGACAAAGCTGTCGCGCGTCCACTTTTCTCCGGCGTAGGCGAGTTCGAGGCCGTAATTTCCGCTCTTGGATACGGCCTCCAACGAGAACATCGCCCGATTGAACTTGTTCCGGTAGTTGTCGCTCGAACCGGAGAGGAGGTGCCGGTTGAAATCGAACACGTCGGCGTTCAGTAAACCCTGCTTGGTGTAGCCGTCATAGGTGGCGAGCGGGATCTCGTTTAGATAGATGTTCCGCGTGAGCACGGACTGAGTCACGCCGGTCAAATTTCGATCGGGATCAAACGTCGGGCTGCCGAGCGCGACCCGGTTTCCGTTCCAACCGGTGTGCACGGCGCGGCCGGCGAGGCCGTCGGGCGTCTGGGTGCCGTCGAAAACGGAGGCCCAGCCGTTGCGCTTGAGAAATTTGTCGTAGGTCGCCTCCGGGATAACCGTGCCGTTGGCGAAGCGGCCGAGGTAACCGGCGGCTCCGCCGATGTTGTTCTGGAAGACGGTTCGAAACGGATCCTGCACGCGCCGGCCGGCGGCGTTGGTGATCCCGGGCAAACCCTGAAAGGCGTTTACGCCGGCCCATCGGTTGCCGTAGGGATCGTTGAGAAACGTATCGAGGGTCGTGAGCGGCCCAAGGCGATCCACGGGGACGGCCGAGATGCGGCCCCATTCGTAGTTCGCATTGAAAAGGATTTGCTGCTGCGCGAAGGGCTTGAACTTGAGCGCGCCGTATTTCCGCGCGGTGTCGGTGTGAGCGGGCTTTTGCATGAACTCCTCCTTGTCTTCGAGGGCGGCGACGCGCAGCGCGAGTTTCTTGGGCACGAGCACCTTGTTGAGATTGATCGAAGCGCGGCGGGAATAGTTGTCATCGAAGTTCTGGGTCGAGACCTGGAAATCGAGCTTCAGCGAGTCCCGGAATTCCGCGTTGGAGACGCTGTTGTTGATGATGCCACTGGGTGAGCCCAAGCCGAAGAGGAGCGAGTTGGCGCCGCGGTTGATATCGATGCGGCCCGAGTTGTAGGCATCAAACGGGATGTCGGATTGAAAATAATTCGTCGTCCGCGTCGGCGCCGCCATGCCGCGCACGCGATTGGCCGAAGCCGGATCCTGCCGGGCTTCCGATTGGCTGAGTGTGCCGTCGCCGACGCTGTCCGCCGCCTGAGTGTAGTTGCTCATGGTGCCGAGGGCGTCGGTGTTGGTCGTATAGGCGAGGACGTCGTTCAGATTCGTCAGGCCCAGATCCTCGAGCATGAACTCGGTCACCACCTGCACGGACGTGGCGACGTCCTTCAACTCCGTCCTGAGTCGGCCACCGGCCAGAGTTTGAGAGGAATAATAGCCTTGGTCGGCGGAGGAGTTTACGAGGAAAGGCGACAACGCGACGATCTCAGCCGTCGTCACGGGCGCGGTCGGCTGCGCTGGATCCGGCGGGATGGGCGCCCGGTTGGCCGGCGCGGTTTGGGCGTGGAGCGGGCTGCCGAGCAGCGCTAGCAATAGCAGCCGAACGCCCGGGTGGGTTCGGAATCGAGGCAAAAGGATCTCCGGCGGGACATTCAATGGGTGCGGCCGCGGGGTGCGAGCGCTGCCGGCCAAAGAGGTCCGGGCGATGGCGGCGAGGAAGCCGGGGATCACCCGCGCGGCGGCAAACAAAGTGTAAGCAGGAACGGATTTCATGAGTGAGGTAGGGGTAGGTGGCTCTCGACGGTCCCTCCGAGAGCGGAGCGCCAGACCGGCCGTGGTCGGCGACCCGAACGAGGCGTTCGCGCGGGTCGGCAACCCCCAAAGACTATGCGAAGATGGAAGCGGCGGCTACCCTGTGTTTGCAGGGTGCGCCGAAGCCGAGAGAACGCTAGACTCGCGCGATAGCTCCATGTATCGCGCTCCATGCTCCGGATGGCCACGCGACTTTTCACGATCTTGCCGGCGGGACTGGTTTGCGCGGCCGCGGCTGCGGCCCCGCTCGAGCACAGTTCCCTGACGGCGCTCGAACAACGCTTGGCCGAGATCGACCGGCAGCTGGGGCACTTGGCGAACTACAACCCCTCCGGCGGCGTCGGCGCCATCGGATCCCGGTCCCGCAGCTACGAGACGCCCGACCAAAAGGAGTGGCTCGAGATCGACCTCGGCGCCCCGGCGCTGCTCGATCAGATCGTGGTCGTGCCCGCGATCCGGCGCGACGGGGTCAACGGGTTCCAGGCGGACGGTTTCCCCGCGGCTTTTCGCGTGCGGGCCGGAACCGGCGATGACCGCGAAGGAAAAATTGTCGCCGAATTCGGCCGCTCCGACGGCTTGTTGCCCCGCATCGCGCCCGTGGTCATTCCGTGCCACGGCCTGCCGGCGACTTGGATCCGCCTCGAAGCCACGGAGCTGTCCCGCCGCGAATTCGACGCGAAATTTGTCCTCCAGTTCTCGGAAATCCTGGCGTTCAGCGGCGAGGAAAACGCCGCGCTGCACCGGCCGGTTAAATACGGCGGCGGTCGCGAACGCGCCCCGGCCCCCGGCTGGCCCGAAGCCGGCGTGGTCGACGGCTTCCTGCCGTATCTCATGGCCACGGCAGCCGGCGCGAAAAGCGTGGCCTACCTCAGCTCGACGGAACTCGGCGAGCGTCCCACCCTCACAATCGATCTGGGCGCGAGCTATCGCCTTTCCCGCCTGCACCTCCACGCCGTCGACCAAAGCGATACCGTGCCTCAGACACACGTCGGCGATCTCGGAATTCCCCAGGTGCTCCGGGTCGAAGGCGCCGACGCTGCGGATTTTTCGGACGCCCGGTTGCTGTTCGAGTCTCGTTACGAGACGCTCTACGATGTGGGGCCGGTCCTGACCGAGAAATTCCCCGAAGTCTCTTGTCGCTACGTCCGCCTTGCCGCCGTCCGGATGAACCGCGACGCGCCGTTCCGCGCGGGTCCGCCGCGGCTCGGCTTCGCCGAGATCGAACTGTTCTCACAGGGCCGCAACGTGGCCCTCGGCCGACCGGTCACCGCGAATTTCAGCACCGACGGCACCACCCGCTCGCTGGCCAGTCTGACCGACGGTCGCAACTTCTACGGTGAAATCCTGCCCTTCCGCACCTGGCTGAACCAACTCGCGCTTCGCCACGAATTGGAACGTCAGCGGCCGCTCGTAAGCGCGGAACTCAGCCGCCGCTATGCCGAGCAGAAAATCAACATCACCCGACTCACCAGTCTCGCAGTCGTGCTCGCTTTGGGGGTGGTCGTCATCGTCCTCGTCAACCGGAGCCGCCAGCAGCGCGCCGTGGAGGACACCCGCAAGCGGATTGCCGCCGACCTGCATGACGAACTCGGGGCCGATCTCCACGCCATCGGCTTGCTCAGCGATCTGGCCGTCGCCGCGCAAGGCGCTCCCGAGCGCCTCCGCGATCTGCTGCAGCGCATGCGCGCGCTGACCGAGCACACCGGCAAGGCCGCGCGCCACTGCACCAACCTGATCGAGGCGCAGGATCTGCACGGCGATCTCGTGAACGACATGCGCCACACGTCCGAACGCCTCCTGGCCGACCTGGAACACCAGCTCGAATTCGAGGGCGAGGCGCGGCTGCGTCAGCTCAAACCCCGGCGGCGCGTCGACCTGCTTCTTTTTTATCAGGAGAGTCTGATGAACATCATCCGCCATTCCGGCGCAACGCGTGTGCATACCCGGCTGTCGGCCGTCGACGGGCAGATTAGTCTGACTGTTTCCGACAACGGGCGCGGCCTGTCGGGCGGCGTGCCGGCCTCCTTGAAGCGGCGCGCGCGGCTCCTGAACGGCGAGATCTGCGCGGGTGCTGCGGGTTCGTCGTCGGGCACATGCATCATGCTGCGCATCGAGCGACGCTGGTTTGGCTTCCTGCTATGAAGGGCAATATCCGCGTCACACTTGTGGAGGACAATCCCCGCTACCGGGAAGTGATCGTCCTCGCGCTCAAGCACGAGCCAGGACTCCAACTCGCCAGCCAGTTTGGCACGGCCGAGATCGCGTTGCGCAGCTTGCGCGACAATCCGGACGGAGAAGCGCCCGATCTCATCCTGCTCGACCTTCGCCTGCCGGGCATGGACGGGCTCGAAGCGTTGCCGCAGTTTCTCGCCGCCGCACCGCGGGTGAAGATCATGATTCTCACTCAATCGGACAACGATGCCGATGTCTTGCGGGCAATCTCACTCGGAGCCTCCGGCTATCTTTTGAAATCCTCTACCATCAGCATGATCGTCGAGGGTATCCGGACGGTGATGAACGGAGGAGCCTCGCTCGATGCCGGGATCGCCCGCTTCATCGTCAAAGCGCTTAAGACGCGTCTGCCCAAAGGGGCGGCAGAAGGTCTTCTCACCGCGCGGCAGATGGAGATCCTCACGCTGCTAAGCGAAGGATTTTTGAAGAAGGAAATCGCGGATCGCCTGACGCTCAGTTACGCGACGGTCGACGAGCACGTCGCTCACATCTACGAGCGGCTTGGCGTGCGCAATGCGCCATCGGCGGTCAACAAGGCGCACATCCTCGGCCTGTTTCCCCTCGGCGGCCATTAGACGCGCGAGCGACGCCAGCCGAAAAAGAAATGAGCGTGTTCATACGACGGGCGGCCAAATGGTGGGGAGCCGCAGTCGGCATCCCGCATGACTGCGGTGGCGCCGGCCGTCTCCCGCAACGAAGGACTCAGGTCCAACACCCAAATGCGCCGACCCGCACGTGTCTTGATTTGGAAACACTCGATCATACGCGCTTAGTGCCAACCTCGGCCGGAGGACTTTCTGAAAAAAAGTCTGGCGACACGCCACCCTCTCATCGCTTGCGGCGTTCGTCCGCATCCAGCGGTTCGATCCGAATTTCACGCACGAGCGCTTGATGGGCCGGGGTGATAAATTCTCCGGCAAAGTCCGTCGCGGCCACCGAGATCAACCGCGCCTGCGCCTCGGCCGCCGCCTGATAAATCTCGGCGAGATTTCTGCCGGAGATCATCACGCGATGGGTCACGAAGGACAATTCAACCGCGGTTGCGTCGTTCTTCAGCTCCAGCTTAATCAGCGAGGAATACGGTAGCGCAACCTGCTCCCGGGTAGACTGCAGTCGCAAAAATACGCCCGGGATTTCCCGTGTTTCCAAGCAGCGCACTGGCGATGATAGGTCTTCTGGTTTTGATCCTTTTAACATGGTTGGTTACATTCTCATTCGGATTCGCGGGGCCTCTTGATGAATCGTGGTGCGGGGACGTGGGGTGTAGCCATCGTCCTGCGGGCGCGGGTTCCGCACCGGGCGGGTAAAAGCCTCCTGCGTCGCCCGCTCGAATTGACGGGCGGCATCGTGTGCGTCCGGCACAGGATGCTGCCCCAGAAAATGCGCTCTTACCTGCATGAGGTGACGCCAACCGCGAGCCATGACCGACGCGAGATCGGTCCCGCGCGCATGCTGGCGCATGAACTCCATCGCCGACATCCGCACCTCGCTTCTCAGTCCGCCGGCATGGATGAACGCCTCCCGGTCGGGCACGAATATCCGGATGCCCTCGCGTCCGCGAGTCGCGGACACATACAGCCCCTCCTGCGAAATTGCCCCTGCCACGAAAACCTTGTCGACCGTGAGCCCTTGTGCGGCGTGTGACGTCATTGCGTAGCCATGCACCACCTGCCGGGTGTGCAACGCCGAGCCATCGGCGAGCACGATGCGACCATTGGCATCGACCGAACGGGCGATGATGGCGGTGCCGTTCGCGATTCGCCGCGACTTTCCGTCCGCGTCGACGACCTGACCTACCGCGCGGAGACGCAGACGTTCGCCAGGCGCGACAGCCAACGGGCGCTCCTCGCACACGGTCCACGCCAGACCCGACTGGCGCGGCGAGACGGAAATTTCATCGGCGCCACGTGCAACGATCAGTCGACGCCTTTCTCTTCGCACGACGCGCAACTCGTCGCCTTTCGCGAAATGTTTCGTGGCCTTGTGGATAACGAGCACGTCACCGGGTTGGTAGTTGTGCGCGTCTTTCTGTTGCGACTTCGTCCAATTTTTTATGCGGAGCGACGCGATGGTTTGCTCTTCGCGCGCGAGCTTGCCGGCGGCGCGGAGTTTTTCCCGCGCGTGCAGGTTGAGTGCGTCGATTTCGGTCCACGTGGGTGCAACCATCAATGCCGTCTTCGCCTGTTCTTCCGGGCCGTTTTTCGTCGGGATGGATTTAGTTTCCTGCGTCGCTTCGAACCATTCGTTGACCATTTGGACGCGGCGCGCGGTCGGGTTTTCAACTTCAACGACAGCTCCCATCGCGTCGAGCTTGCCCAATCCTTCGGCGATCTTGCCGGAGGATAGGGCCTCTGCTGCGGCCCGGTAGGCGGGATTGGCGGATTGCCGCCGGACCTCACGCAGTTCGGCGACGGTGGCGCGCGATTCGCGTTCGACGATCCGCGCCGCATCGCCGGCCTCGACGCTCTTGTGCTGGCCCGAGTCGCCCACGAGCACGAGCCGGGCATGGTGTTTCTCCGCAAGATCGACCACCGCCTTGAGCTGACGGATTGAAAGTAGGCCATATTCGTCGATGACGACGGCTTTGTTCCGAATAGATGCCTGCATGACCGGATCGGCCAACAGCCGCTGAATGGTCTGCGTATCTCGCAAAGCGGTCGCCGCCGCGATGCGGCCAGCCTGCGCCTGCTCTTCTCCGTCGCGCCGTAGTATCTCCACCGCTTGGGTGCTGGGGGCGAAGCACGCGACCTCTCGTGTGACGGACGCCATACCCTCGATGGCACTCGCGAGCGTGTGGGTCTTGCCCGTCCCAGCCCGACCGCGCAGCACCACTGCGCGGTCTCCGGAATTGAGGATCAGGGAGACCGCCGTCCGCTGCTCCTTGGACAATTTCTCACCAGCTGCGCTCATGAGATACCCCAGTTCGGTCAACGTGCCGGCGGCATGGTTGAGCTGCGCAACCAGCGCACGTTCCAGATCGAGCGCGGCGCGGGTCGTCACCTTCCCGGCGGCGTGAAGCAGGCCGGAATGATCACCACTGACGACGGCCTCCTTGATGGCGCTGAGCGGGTGCTGGCCGTAGGATTGGCGGAGGATTTCGGCGGTGAATTCATGAACCGGGACGACCGTTTTCCGCTCGAACACATGTTCGACGGCCCGCTCCATCGCGGTGGATAGCGGCACTCGGTCCATCGCGGCGCGCTTGTCGGGGGCTAGCAACGCGCGGAGATGCCTGAGTTCGCTGTCACTCACTTGGGCAAATTGGCGCTGGCGCACTTCGTCGGGGGTCAACTCGTATTGCTTCTTGGCCCGGGTTTCCCGGACCAGGACGGCGATTTCGTCATGGGTAAGTTCGCGACCGAGTTCGGCTTCACGCACGGCGATGGCGCGGTCGCGTTCCGCCGCTCGCTTCGAAAAGCGTTCGAGCAAATTCGAGGGCACTTCAGCCAATTCGAAGCCGTCCTTGCGGCGTTCGATGGGGTAGCCAAGTTTTTGAACTTCGCGGGCGAGGGCGTTGCGATAGACTTCAGTGAGGTAGTGAGCCCGTTCGAAGATGTTCGAAGATTCGAGGGCGAGCAGCCGTGAGTTTGAACCGCTTTGAACGACATTGAATACGAAGGCGTGCGAGTGGAGATGTGGGTCGAGGGCACGGCTTTCGCCGTGGCAGAAGACCGCCGCGGCAATTTGGCCGCTGGTCACATAGCGTTTGTTGATACGGCGGCCCTGCTGATAGGCGGCGAAGGTCTCCAACTCGCGCAGCGCCTCCGTCACGGCAGCCTCGTGGGCCGCAACGAGCCGGGCGTCGCCGCCGATGAACGCCTGAATCGAGACTGATTTTGGGGCGTTGAACGTGGCGTCGTAGCCGGCGCGGCGGCCGGCAGCCATCCGCTCCGTGAGTTGCTCGCACGTGACTGCATGGTGATTGCTGGCGACCCGGTCAAACGCCTCGTCGGAGATCGTCGCTCCTTCGACCAAACCAACCGCGTCGCAGAGCCTCCCGAAGCACCGGCCTTCGACTTTCATGCCCTGCGAATAGTAATCCGCCTGCCGAAGGTATTCACCCAAGGCGTGGCTGAAAACCTTACACTTCCGAAGGGTCAACATGCCCCACCTCCACTCCATCTCAATGACCACGCCGAACCTGCAATCGAACCACCAAAACTACGAATCACCACCTCGACCCACTCATCAACGGGACTGAAGACGAAGCGACAACACTTCAAGGACTGAACCAACTCAGCTAATCGAAACCCGATTACTTCAACGTATCGCCGTATCCAAAGATTCAATCGAAGCCAAAGCGTCAACGAACTGAAACTGATCACGAAAAATAAAAGAAAAGCATGGGTCAGGACACCAACGTCCAAGCCTCGCGGCTTAGACTGATCCAAAACCACTCCCATTGCGCTACCCAGTCGCTCCGAATATCGTTCCCACATGACTCCTTCGCCACCACCTGCCCACCACGACATCGCTCCGACACCGCCACCGACGCTCGCCGAGTTGGTCGCAAAAGCGCGCCACTTGAAGCAACCGAAGGCGGCGCAGCTTGAACCGCACCGCGAGGAACTGCTGCGGCTGCGTCGCGCTGGCGATTCCGTCGAGGTGCTGGCCATCGCGTTGCGCGGCCTCGGCGTCGACATTTCGCCCGAGGCCCTGCGGCTGTGGCTTAACCGCGAACTCGGACACAAGCCGGTCCGTCGGCGCAAGGTGCGGCTGAGGTTCGACCGACATGCGCTCGATCCGATTGCTCCACTCGCCTCGCATGGTGCACGCAGCGCGGCGGCGTTACCGACCGCGGTCGTTTCTGCCGTCGCACACCAGACAGTGCCTCCCCCGGAACTGTGCGGGGGCGTGCCCGTCAAGTCGTCGTCGCTGATCCGACCCGGTGAAACGCCCAAGCAGGCGATGGATCGGCGTCTCGCCGCTATGAAAGCAGCGCGAGCCGAACCTGGTGACGCCAACTGAAATGTGTGTCGGCGTTTTCCGACCAAGGGTGGTGAGACATTTCGCGGCATGCCGCCAACAAGCCGGAAGTGAGCGCCAAAGCCGAGGCCGCGCGGCGCACATTCAGTTGCGCCAATGTTCGCTCAAACGGTCTTGCTCAGCGGCTAGGATGCGTGCGTGCGGATCACTCTCGGCGAGGAGCAGAGGTAGGCGCGTGTCCAACGCGCGGCGAATGGTCGGTGTCCCGAGATAGCCCGGTGCGCGTTGCTCGAACCATGCGACCGTAGACCGCGCTTTTCTGTCCGCGTAGTCCGCGAGGCGCCGGTAATGCGTCCCGCTTTTCCATCCCCAGTCGGCGGCGGCCGCTTCGCTCCAGCGAGCGATTTGCGCCGCCAAAGTTGTCTTCTTGGCCTGAGCGCGGAGTGACGGGAGCGCGTCGAGCAAGCGACCGTCGCCGGCGTGGTGACGTTTACTTTTGGATTGAAGGCGGGTGAAAAACGACCGCCACCACCACGCGGGATCTACTCGGGCCATGCGGCGCGGAATCGAATCCTCCCCGGCATCGTCGAAGAAATTGTCGGCGATGCCGTGGCGCGGATGCGTCTTCCAGTAGGCGTGCGCGGCGGCACGTTCGACGCGTTCGACTTCGGCAGCATGTCGTTGGCGGGTGGCGAAAAACGCCGTCTGGAGATCGCGCACTTCGGCGGGCAACGTAGCGGGAAATACCGGTGCACGGTTGTGGTGCTCCGTGAAATAGCGTGCCTGCGCGGCTTCCATCGAATTGCGCAACGTAATGTAGGCCGGTCCGCCGGCGCGGTCGTAGGTGGGTTCGACCACGCGCTGCCGGAGAAGCATCAGTTCCGGTGACAAGTGTCGCAGCTGCCGTTCGTTGATTGCTCGGCTGATCGCGGCGACGAACGGCGCGGCAAGTTCGGGTTCGGCGTTGAAGCAACGCGGAAGCGGAGAAGCTTCGAAAGCGCGGCTCACGCGCCAGTCGGTCAAGACTTGCGCCCAGGAATCGAAGCCAGTGGGGAGTGTGAGTTGCAACGGGGGGTATTGTATCACGACAGGCAATCGTGCCCGGAACACGGGCGCGGCCGGCACCGGGAACAAGGTCGCGCCGGACTCCGCGTTGCTGCGTCCCGGCGCGACCCTGTTCCTTCGACGGCCGGGCGGTGCCCGGAATGGCCACGGGAGATCGGGGCCGGAACGCTGCGCTCGCGACCGCTCCGCCTGCGGCTCCGTCGGTCGCGTCCGGCCCCGACCACCCGTGGCTCGTCCGGGGGAGGCGATGAGAATCTTTTCCACATGCGATGGCGGCATCGTCACGACCGTGCGCGCGCGGTCCAGACTGGCTGCCATCGTAACACCGCAATCCCCCAACCCAACTTCGAGCATGTAGCTGGTCGCATTTGGGTTTGTTCGCGCCCCAGTTGGATTTTCGGAGCGCTTTTTTCTGTGAGCGGCTGCGTTCGTGGAGTGGGCTCGGCTCGGGAGGAGTCGGCGGACCTCCGCGCGTCGATCCCTGCGACGCTTCGCCACGCCCCGTCCCGCGTCGAACGCAGGCGGGGCTATCTGGGGCTCACGCCGCCCCAGCCTCGGCTTGTGTTTCAGGCAGAAGTGCTGCGAGCGCACATTGGCCGACCTGATTGTGCGCTGCGCGCGCTCGTATCGGAGATTGCGCGCGCGCACCCTTCTCGCGCGCTACCAAAATGTCCCCGCACGACCTAGACCACCGCCCTTCCAAGCCGACCCTACCCGTTCAAATGGCGACCGTGAAAAAGCTATTGACCGGCCGTTTCACGGCTTGGAAGCCAATTGACCCGGCGGCACCCACGCGTAGTGTTTCGACGGTGAATCTGCGCCACCTCAAGACCAAACTCTCACGGCTTAATTTGACCGAAGCCGCTCGGGAAGCCGTTGCCTTGAAAGCGCAGTTTCGTCGTGAGGACGAGGAGCTTTGCCGGCAGGGACGTGGGGCCGAAGTGGTCGCGGACCGAATGAAGAACCTGGGGATTTCCGGTTCCGGCGAAACGCGTTTGCTCACCGTCAATGGCGTTAGAATCAAATCGTGATCAAACCTACCCGCACGACTACCGGTTGATTTGCGCCGGGCGGGAAGCACCCACGGTTGTGGGCGGACAGGCGGTCAACCTGTGGGCGATCAGCTACCTCGAGCGCACGGCGGCCGACCTGCGCGCGAGCAGCCACGGCAGCAAGGATCTCGACATCCTCGCCGACAAGAAGGTGATCGACCACCTGAAGACGGTGCCGGGATGGGTGTTCAGGCCGAACAATACGAGAAACTGGACGGACTCCCGCCAAGGATTCCTGCACGGCACGAGCGAGGACGGTCGCAAGCTGCTGGTCGAAGTGCTGCATAGTGTCCACGGCCTGGAGAAAAGCGATCTGGCCCGGGTGGAAACCATCGAACATCGCGGGCACCAGTATCGCGTGCTCGATCCCGTCGTCATGCTGAAAGCCAAGGCGGCGAACGTGCGCGACCTCAAGCAGGACGACACCCCGCCGCGACACGACCGGCTGCATCTCCAACTCATCGCCCGCTGTGTTCCGCTCTATCTTCGCGACGTGCATCAGGCGGCCGTGCGAGACCCGGTGATCGAAAAAGAATCGCTGAGCGTTCTCAGCTACGCATTCAAGACGCTACAAAACGAGAAAACGGCGCGGACTTTGCACGCCGAGGGGATCGCACCGGCCTCGTTGATTCCCGCCGAATTGAAAGACTCGCCGTTGGCGCGGATTCGCGCGGCGTTCGAGTGGCAGTTTCGTTTGCTGGAGAAACCGGCGCGAAAGGCGAAAGCGACGGAGGTTGCCCCCGAGGTGGTAACCCCGCCGGAGGCGCAACGGTCGCTGCGAGCGACGGCAGCCCCTCGGCCGGGGCCGCGGATGGGAATGTGAGCATCGACCGCAAGCACGTAATTTCACCGAACATGGCCAACCTCGACACTAGCCGATTCGACGGTCTGCCCGAGACAGAGATATTGCGTCGTATTGGCGCGCTGCTGGCCGTGGCGATCATGCGCAGCGGACGACTGCGTTCACGGAACGCGAAGGTGCGTGCCGACCGTGGCGACGAGCCCGACGCACGCATCGATCCGCTGCGGCTGATTGCCGATCCGTTGGAACGTCGGATCGCCGAGTATCTCCGTTTCACCGGAGCCGCGAGTCCTGTCGAGTTGCGGCAGGCACTGGGCTTGCGCCCCCGCTCACTCACACGCGCGCTCGCACGCTTGCGGCGCAGCGGCCTGTGCGAAGTCGTCGGCCAGACGCGAGCCGCGCGTTATCAGCTGCGCAACGATTTTGCGCAGAACTGAGCCCCGGTCGGCGCCCTTCTGGCGATTGCGTGGAAGTGGGGAACGCGGCTTTGTGGAGTCAGCCACCTCCGAGCCATGCGCATCCTCCACGTCACGGACTTTCATTTTCGCGAGCCGTGGTTTCATTGGCTTGCGGCGCAAGCGACTAACTACGACGCGTGCTGCCTCACCGGCGATATGTTGGAGATGTTTCTTGGCAGCCGAATCGGTGTGCGCACGCAGGCGCGGTGGGTGCGGGATTGGCTGAAAGAATTTCCCGGTCAGCTTTACGCCTGCACCGGCAACCACGATTGGTGGCCCAGCGATGATCGGGTGGTGGACAACGATGCCGACGGCGGTTGGCTGCGAAAAGCCGCGCGTGAGTCCGTGGTGGTCGACGGCACGTGCGTGCTTCGCGACGGGTATCGTTTCGTGTGCTGTCCGTGGGCGCACACCCCCGTCGTCGAAGGCGAAGAACCGGTTGTGTTGTTGGTCCACGCGCCGCCTTTGGCGACCCCGATCGCGTCGGACTTGGGGCAGGAGGTGGGCGATCCCGATGTCGCCGCGGCAGTCGGAAAAATTCCGGTCGGCAGCCTGGTGCTTTCCGGACACATTCACGCCCCCCGACGATGGAACGCCCGCTTGAGTGGTGCGTGGTGCTTTAACCCCGGTGTGGATCGCAGTGCCGCAATCCCCAACCATATCGTCATCGACACCGGCGCAAAGGAAGCGACGTTCAGCGGCTTTGGTCGTGAAATCGGCCCAGTGCGTTTGGCCGATACTAGTTGATCGTTTTGGCGTTATGCGTCGGTTGATGCCTTGTGTTCGATCTCGCGCAACCGCTTCCGCTGCTCGTCGTGCGGTAGCTCGGCGAGCGCCTTCATTTGATTGAGGCCGTAGCGACGCACGTCCTCGGCCTTCGTCAAATCCAAGAGTTTCGCCTGAATGTCATCGGCGAGTTGGAGGAGCTTCAGGTGGTGCGTGATCGAGCCGGGCGACAGTCCTTCCTCGGCAGCGAGCTTGAGTTGGTTGAGCCCTCGCTCGGAGTCCAAACGCCGACGCCAAGCACGGGCGCGGTGAATCGGATGGAGCATCGGCGGTGATTCCGGTTCCGGCGCAGTGGCGCGACGGGTGATGCCCAGTTCGCACGGGAACGGGGCGAGGAGCGTCACCGGCTTTGTGGTGCTGGATGACGGTGCGAGCGACACGTCGAGGGTCAGGACGAGCGGCCGGGTGGGCGCGGCGGAGTCCGCGCGCTGCACGCGTTCCTCTATGACGAGACGCTCCGCCATGCCTTCAACCAGCCGGTGGACGTGGAGTTTGAGCCGCAATTCGAGGAGCCGGACACCGGCAGCGAGTTTGCTGGAGGGGCGCGTGGACGGGCGCACTTCGACCCGATCAAGGAAGAGCATCACGAGATCGCGCTGCTCGTTGGGCGAGAGATTCGGCAGCAGTTCGCTGAACTTATGCAGGGCTTGGCTGACGCGCGCGGTCGCAACATCGCCGTCCTCGCACGCGGCGAGTTCGATGCGCACCTGCTCGCGTTCGACGAGGAGACGCTGCTTATCCGCGTTGAGCGCTTCGGCTTGCTCGCGCAGCACGTCATCGAGTGCGGTGGCCTGCCCGAGGATGAGCGCGCGAGCGCAATTACGGAGTTGCTCGGCGATGCGGCCGAGTTCGCCTTCGAGGGCGGTGAGCCGGGCGCGGAGTGGCGCCCGGTCTGTTTGTCGCAGCTCCTTGGCGCGAGCGGTTGTGGCGGCCAGCGCATCGGGATGTTGGCTGCACGCTCCCAGAAAACCGACCACCGCCGTTTCGAGAGCGGTGGCGGAGACGTGGCGCACCGGGCACTTCGCGTCGGTGCGTTCCTTGTGGGCGTAGCCGCAGGTGTAGTAACGGTAGGGCTTGCCGTCAGGGTCGAGTTTGCCGCTGGCGTTGGGGATCATCGCCCGACCGCAGCAGCCGCAGAATGCCAGAGCCTTGAGCAGATGAAAGTGTTTGTCGCGGTCTCGGAATCGCCGTGGCGCTGGCAACGCCGTCGGCCGAATCGCGGCATTCGCGCGCTCCCACAGGTCATCCGATACGAGGGCCGCGTGCTGGCCGGGAAACTCCTTTCCGTTCATGCGCACGCGCCCCGCGTAGAGCGGGCGCGTGATCAGCCGTCGCACGATGTCGGAGCGGAAACGTTTTTCGCCGACGTTTTGCTTGGCGCCGCTGCGGCGGTTGAAAATACGGGCGCGGGTGCGGAGGCCATCGTCATTGAGGGTGTTCGCGATCTCGGTGAGCGAGGTGAGACTCGCGGCCATTTCGAAGATGCGGCGGAGCGTGGCCGCTTCGGTCGGATGCGGGCTCAGGCCTTGGAGCGTTTCATCGTAGACGTAGCCGAAGGGGACCTGCCCGCCCGTCCAAAAGCCGCGCTTCGCTTGCTCGTTGAGTTTGATGCGGATCTTCTCGGCGGTGTTCAGCCGCTCGTATTCCGCCACGCTCATCATGAGATTATTTTTCAGGCGACCGGACGGCGTTTCATCGGAGAGGTCTTCCGTCGGGCTCACGAGCTTGCAACCGTGCTGCTGCAGAAACGAACGGAACGGTCCCCATTCGTCGGTGCTGCGCAGCACGCGCTCGAGTTTGAAGATCAGGACCATCTTGATTTCGCCGGCTTCGATTTGTCGCATGAGGGCGCGGATACCCGGGCGGTTCATCGAACTGCCCGAGTAGGCCGGGTCCGAGAAGCAGGCGACTTCGAACCAGCCGTCGTTGGCGTGTTTCGCGATGAAATCGCGACAGACGGCGGCTTGGCTTTCGCAGGAATCGAAGCGCCCTCCGACTTGATTGGCGGTGGAGACGCGGGAGTAAATGGCAACGGGCACCGTGCAGGCACGGCTCCGCGATGTTGCTGACAATGTCGCAGGCATAGAAGAATCCTTTGTTAAGGTTGCCCGAGGGAGTCCCAACCAGGCCTCTACCTTGGTCTGTTTCTGATCTGCGGACATTATCGCAGATTCGGCGGAAAATTCACGCTCAGAAATTTAACGGCACTCTGAACGGAGGGCTTTCGGAGGTCGTTTTCGCCTTTCGTCGGACCAGCAAAACAAGAACTTATTTCAGGGGTGTTAAAACGCCCGTTTCACTTCTCACTCACGTGGTGGCGTTTGCAAAAAATTAATCCCGTATCAAGAGGTTCTTGATACGGGAAAGATGGCGGAGGAGGAGGGATTCGAACCCCCGGTGAGGTTGCCCCCACGTCTGATTTCAAGTCAGGTGCCTTAAACCAACTCAGCCACTCCTCCGAGAGAACTGTCGCCGTGAGACGGTGCTGACTTGGTTCAAGGCGTCAATCGTGGAGGTCGTGTAGAGGGCTCATCGGGTAGACCACGCAGGGGGCGCAGCGGAGGATCCTGTCCGTCTTCGCCTTGCGATCGAGTGGGCAGGGCAACAGCCGAACCTTTCCGGCGTAGTGACCCGCCAGAAGGCGGCCCCCGTGTTAGTCGTTTTCACCGGGTCCCTCGACGACGAGGCGGAGGGCGTCGAGGCGGAGGCGGGCGGCGGTGATGGCGGCGGTGGTGTGAGTGAGTTGCTCCTGCGCGAGGGCGATCTCGGCGGGGCGGATGTGGTCGTTGATTTTTTGGAGATCGACGAGGCGTTGGAGATCGGCGGCAAGGGCGGCGGTGGCGCGGGTGTGCGCGGCGGTTTTCAGCGCGAGGCTGCGGGCTTCGGCGCGCTCGGTGGCGGTCTCGACCATTTTTTTGAGGAAGCCGAGATTGAAGCCGGGGCGTTCGAGGAAACGGTGGAGGACGCCGTCGGAAAAATCGTCGGCGAGAGCGGCGGCCGGGTAGGCCTCGGTATGTTCGGCACCGCGGAGGTCGATCACCACACGCACGGGTGTGGGCGCGAGAAACTGGTCCACGTGCCAGCGCGAGTCGGCTACGGTTTCGAGGACGAAGATCGCCTCAAGAAGAAGGTTGGGCTTGTCGCTGCGGAGAAAGCCAAAGGCGGTGGTGCCGGATTTTGAGTCGATGAGTAGGTCGATCGCGTCCTGCACGAGAGAGTGATCGGCGGAAAGAAAACGGATATCCTCGCGGACGATGGCGCGGGCGCGGTCGAAGGTGGCGAGCATGCCGTCGGCCGGAATCGACGGGAAGGATTCAACGTAGGCGTGGCTCGGGTCGAGGAAGAGGTCTCCCTCCTCATGGTCCTTCAGGCGCACGCCGAAGTGATCGAGGAGATCAGAGAGAAACGTGCGGAGAAACGGATCGGCGTCGGCGGCGCGGACGCGCTCGATCACGCGCGCGGCGACGGCGGGATTGAACGAGTTGATCTCAAGGAGACGGTCGCGGCCCAGCTTCATTTTCAACGAGAGCTCGCGGCGGAATTCGGCGGTCTCGGCGATGAAGGCGTCGAGCTGCGGCCGCGCGACTTTAGCGCCGCCGGAACCGTAGTCGTGAGCGAGCGCGAGCAGGCGGGCTTTGAATTTGTCCTGATAGTCGTTGCCGCCGTGGAGCGAGGTTTCGAAGGCATCGAGGCCGCGGTGATACCACTCGACGACGCACTCTTCGGCGCTGCCGGTGACGTAGGGAACGTGGATGCGGATCGTCTGGGTTTGGCCGATACGGTCGAGGCGGCCGATGCGCTGCTCAAGGAGACCGGGATTGAGCGGGAGATCGAAGAGGACGAGGTGGTGGGCGAACTGGAAGTTGCGTCCCTCGCTGCCAATCTCGGAGCAGATGAGGAGCTGTGCGCCGTCGGGCTCGGCGAACCAAGCGGCCTGGCGGTCGCGTTGGACGAGGGGCAGGCCCTCGTGGAAGAGGCCAACTTTGAGGCTGATTTTTTCATGCAGGGCGGACTCGAGCGCGATGACTTTGCGCGCGGATTTGCAGATGAGGAGGATTTTGGCGGGGCGTTGCGCGAGGAGAAACGCGACGAGCCAGTCGAGGCGCGGGTCCTCGCGGAAGGCGTAGCGGATCGCGCCGTCTTCGCCGGTTTCCTCGGCGGCGAGCTCGCGGGCGATGCGGGCGAGGTGCGTGAGATTTTGCGCGACGTCGAGCGGCGCGGGGCAGAATTTGCGCTTCGGGAAACCGGTCATCGCGGCGCGGGTGTTGCGGAAGACGACGCGGCCGGTGCCGTGCTGGTCGAGGAGCGTCTTGAGCAGCGCGTCGCGGGCGCCGGGTTTGGCCTTGGTGAGGGCGTCGAGGTGTTCGGCGAGGCGCGCGGGATCGCGGTTGAAGATTTTTTTGAGCGCGGTGCGGTCTTTTGGAGCGAGGGGTTTTTGCTCGATGATTTTTTCGGCAACACCGGCGACGGCGCCGAACCGCTCGGACTCGGCGACGAAGCGCGCGAAATCGTCGTAGCGCGCGGGATCGAGCAGGCGGAGGCGCGCGAAGTGACCCGCGAGGCCGAGCTGCGTGGGCGTGGCGGTGAGCAGGAGGAGTCCCGGGCTGCGTTGGGCGAGTTGCTCGACGAGCAGGTAGTCGGGGCTGGCGGCCTCGGGCGTCCAGGCGAGGTGATGGGCTTCGTCGACGACGACGATGTCCCAACCGGCGGCGAGGGCTTGGTCGCGGCGGAGTTCGGCCGAGGGATTCGGAGCGGAGAGGAAAGGGACGGCGCAGAGCGCGAGCTGCGTGGCGAGAAACGGGTTTTGAGCGGGGTCGCTCGCCTCGCAGGCGAGGCAGCGGGCTTCGTCGTAGATGCTGAACCAGAGATTGAAGCGGCGGAGCAACTCGACGAACCATTGGTGCGTAAGCGACTCGGGGATGAGAATGAGGATACGTTTCGCCTGACCGACGGCGAGGAGGCGCTGGAGGATGAGGCAGGCCTCGATGGTTTTTCCGAGACCCACTTCATCGGCGAGGAGCACCCGCGGCAGTTGGCGCGAGGAAACCTCGTGGAGAATGTAGAATTGGTGCGGGATGAGTTCGAGGCGGCCGCCGAGGAAACCGCGCACATCGGACTGGCGGAATTTTGCCTGTGCTTGGAGCGCGCGGTAGCGGAGGTCGAAGACTTCGCCGGGGTCGGTCTGACCGGCCATGAGGCGCTCTTGCGGGAGATCGACGCTCGTGACGTCGGAAATGGCGTCTTCGCGCACGCGGCGGCCGGCGCAGAGATAGGTGAGCAGGCCGGCGTTTTCCTCGACGGCGTCGATGGTGAGCGTGGCGCCATCGCGCGTGGTGAGGGTCTCGCCGGCGCGGAATTGCACGCGCTTCAACACCGGCGTGCCAAGGGCATAGAGGCGATTTTCGCGGGTGGCGGGGAACTCGATCCCGATGCGTTTGGCCGACGGATCGACGCGCGCGACCACGCCGAGACCCAGCTCGGGTTCCCGTTCACTCATACAACGCTGACCAACGACACTTAACGACATGGCGGCATGAGGGCGGAGACGCGGGCGAACTCAAAGGGAATTTCGGCAGGGATGGCGTGTGGCTTGCGGCGCCGGAGCGGTGGGGATTGGCTGACGGTATGAACAAAACGATGTGGAGGATGGGCTGGGTGGGCATGGTGGCGGTGTTTGGCATGATCGGCGTGCGAGCGGAAACACTGCGCGTGGCGACGGTCGCGGACGTCGTCGCGGCGGCCAAGCGGGCGCAGGCCGGCGACGAGATCGTGTTGGCCGACGGTGAATATCGGGACCTGAAGGTGACGCTCGCGGCGAAGGGCGAGCCGGGGAAACCGATCGTGTTGCGTGCGGCAAAGATCGGCGCGGCCGTGTTGACGGGGGCGCCGGGCGTGGTGGTGACGGGCGAGCACATCGAGGTGCGCGGGCTGTTTTTCAAAGACGGCCGCTGGCCGGCGGGCGCACGCGGCGCAGTGAATTTCGACGGCGCGGGGCACAGCCGATTGACGGAGTGTCGGTTTGAAAACTCCACGCTGACGGGCGGAGTGGCGCTCGTGAGTTTTCGCAACGGAGCGCATGACTGCCGCGTCGACCACAGCCGCTTCGTGAACACGCGCTTCTGCTCCGTGGTCGTGGTGGTTGACGACAATTCGCTGAAGAAAGGGCCGCCGGTGAGAAACCGGATCGATCACAATGTCTTTCAAGATGTGCCGCCGCTGAATGCGAACGGCGCGGAGACGATTCAAATCGGCCAGCGCGCGATTCCGCACAGCGACCTGCGGCCGGAAACGATCGTCGAAGACAACGAGTTTGTGCGCTGCGACGGCGAGGCGGAGATCATCAGCGTGAAGACCACGGGAAATACTATTCGCAACAATGTGTTTCGCGACAGCCGCGGCGAACTCGTAATGCGCCACGGAAATTTGAATACGGTGACAGGAAATCGGTTTGAGGGCGGAAGCGGCGGCATTCGTCTCTCGGGGTATGGTCACGTTGTCACCGGCAATACGATGATGAACTGTCGCGGCACGGGCATCCGGCTCTACTACGGCACGCCGGACCTGAAGCATCCGGCGTCGTATCTACCGGTGCATGACTGCGTGATCACGGACAACACGATCGTGAATTGCGGCGTCGCGGGCATCCTCGTCGGCGACAGCAAGAACGCGCACCACAAGAATGAAAAGTGGACGGGTGCGCCATGGTTCGCTTCGGCGGTGATGGATTGCACGGTCGCGCCGGCGAAGAATCGGATCGCGAACAACACGATCACCGGCAAGCCGGGTAAACTCATCAAGGTCGACGATGCGCCGAACAACACGATCGAGGGCAATACGCTGAACGAGCGGCCGTAGCGCGCGCGTTTGGTCTGCGACTGGTGGCGAAACGGCGCGCACAAGGAGCGCCCCTACGTGGTGTAAGAAAACGCACTGAAATGCGTTTGGAGGCGCGCTGCCGGATCAAACCAGTGGCATCGAGGGGATGTTTTGTTTCAATCAGCCAACCCAAATTTCGCATGAACCTCCGACGTATTTCTCGTGCTCTGGCTGTTTGTTTTTGGCTTTCGCCCTGCGGCGCCTTCGCCCTCGATCTCCACGTTGACCCGCAGGGCAACGACACCTGGTCGGGGCGGCTTGCGGTGCCCAATGCGGCAAAGTCCGACGGGCCGCTCGCTTCGCTCGACGGTGCGCGGCTCGCGGTGCGCAAGCTGGCCCGGCCGCTCGCGGAACCCGTGCGGGTGATTTTCGCGGGGGGCGTGTATCGCATCGAGCAGGCGGTGGCGTTCGACGCACGCGACTCAGGGGAAACCGGCCGCGTGGTTTCGTATGAAGCGGCAGCGGGTGCGGAGGTCGTGATCTCCGGTGGAAAGACGCTGCCTCTGTTCGCGGCGGGCGAAGCCGGGCGCTGGGAGTTGAAGGTGCCGGCGGGCATCGCGAACTTCGAACAACTCTGGGTGGGCGAGCGCCGGGCCATGCGCGCGCGCGCGGTGAGTCAGGGGTATCCTTTCCTGCGGAACCTCGAAGAGGAAAAGAAAGTGCCGTCCGAGATGGGCGGCGAAGTCTACGAACAGACGTTGCGTATCTCGCCGGCGGACCTGCAGGCGTTCCGCGGCGTGTCGGCGGCGGAGGCGAAGGACGCGGTCATCAATTTCTATCACAAATGGGACAACACGCGGCGCCGCGTGGAGTCCGTTGATACGGTCAACGGCTTGTTGGTAGTCCGCGGCGGTCCCGTGAAGCCGCACAACACGCTCGATCACAATACGGGTTTCATCATCGAAAATTTGCCGACATATCTCGATCAATCGGGCGAATGGTTTCTCTCGCGCGAGGGCGGGCTGATTTATCTCCCGCGGCCGGGCGAGACGGTCGCGCAGGTGCGGGCGATCTATCCGGTCGCGGAGAAATTTCTCACCCTGGCGGGAGACGCGACACGGCGGGTGGAGCATCTGCGCTTTCAAGGGCTGAAGTTTCGGCACGCGAAGGGCGTTGTTTCGGTCGCGACCTTCGAGGCGAATCAGGCGGCGGTGCGCAGTGTCGACGGTGTGATCACGCTCGCGCATGCGCGGCAGGTGGTGTTTGCGGGCTGCGAGCTGGCGCACTTCGGCAGTTATGGCTTTTCGCTGCAGCAGGGCTGCCGCGAGGTCGCGGTCGAGCAATGTCTCATCACCGATATGGGCGCCGGCGGGATCAAAGTCGGCACGCTCAACGACGAGCCGAAGCCGGAAAATCACGCGAGCCACAATCGGGTGCACAACAATATCATTCGCGACGGCGGGCTGCTCTATCCGTGTGCGGTCGGCGTGTGGATCGGCTCTTCGTCGGACAACGAGGTCACGCACAACGAAATTTCCGATCTCTACTATTCCGCGATCTCGGTCGGCTGGCGCTGGGGTTACGCGCCGAGCAATGCGAAGCGCAATCGCATCGAGCGAAACCATCTGCATCACCTCGGTAAAGGCCTGCTCTCCGACATGGGCGGCGTCTACACGCTCGGCCCCTCCGAGGGCACGAGCGTGAGTCACAACCTCATCCACGATGTGACCTGTCTGACTTACGGCGGCTGGGGGCTCTACACCGACGAAGGCAGCACGGGCATCACGATGGAGGGCAACGTGACCTACAACACGACCGACGGCGGATTTCATCAGCACTACGGCCGGGACAATATCATTCGAAACAACATCTTCGCGTTCTCCAGCGAGGTGCAGGTGAAGCGCAGCCGCGCCGAGGAGCACCGCTCGTTTACGTTTGAGAACAACCTCGTGGTTTACGACCGCGGCGAATTGCTCGGCGGCAACTGGACGGGCACGGCGGCGAATTTTCTACTGAAGGGGAATCTGTATTGGAGCTACGCGGGCCGACCGGTGACGTTCACGACGAAGGCGCTGTCGTTGGCGGATTGGCAGAAGACCGGGCAGGACGCGGGGTCGCTGGTGGCCGACCCGCTGTTTGAGAATCCGGCGGCGCGGGATTTTCGGCTGAAGGCAAACTCGCCCGCGCTCGCGCGCGGGTTCAAGCCCATCGATGTGTCGACGATGGGTGTCGTGGGCGATCCGGCGTGGCGGGCGCTCGCGGCGGTGTTCGTGCGGGAGCCGGATGCGCCGCGGCCGACCAAGCCGGCTCCGCCCGCGCTCAATATTCGACAGAATTTTGAAGGACGGATTTCCAATCCGAAATATCCGTTTCCGCATGCAAGCGGGAGTCTCTCCGAGCGCAGGGCCGGGGTCGCTCCGTTGGGCGATTCGCTGCAGCTCACGGGAGCCAAGAAGTCCGAGGGCAAGATGAGTTTGCTGTTTCTCGACGCACCGGGCTTGCCGGCGAGTTACTATCCGATGGTGACGTTTTACCCGAATCATTCGTCGGGGACGTCGACGGTGAGCTTCGATCTGTATCTGGAACCCAAGGCCAATTTTCAGCACGAGTGGCGCAACAAGGCTTCGCCGTATCAGGCGGGCCCGAGCGTGCAGATCAAAGACGGCAAACTCAGCGGCGTGAAGGGCCTCGCCGGGACGGTTCCGCTGCAGAAGTGGGTGCGCTTTGAGCTCGTAGCCGAGTTGGGCGCCGCGAGCAGCGGGCGGTGGACGCTACGGGTGACGCCGGCGGGCGGCGCGTTGCAGGAATTCAAAGATCTGCCCTTCCGCAGCGCCGGGATGAAGACGCTCGATTGGGTGGGTTTTATCAGCGCGGCGCAGGAGAAGACCGAGTTTTATTTGGACAACCTCGCGATCACGACGAACGAGTTGGGGCGGTGAGGCGGGCGGCGCCACGACTCGGAGAAATTCGAGTGGCGGTGGACAAGGCAAAAGTCACAGAGGACACGGAGCTCTGACACAGAGGTCACGGAGCAAGGCAGCGTGCGAAGTATGCGACCAAGGTGGGGAGAGAAAGCGGCGCTCCGTCAGAATGCTGGTTGAGGGACGGAGGAAACTTAGCCGGCGGCGAGGACTTTGGCTTGTTGCTCGATGCCGGCGAAAATTTTGTCGCTGACGTGGACGGGGAATTTTTTGGGGAGGAGCGCGCCAACGGTGGATAGGGCGGTGGGCACGAGGCTGAGGATTTCGTGGATGAGCGCGTTGGCGTCGCCAAGGCCGGCTTGCTTGGCGACGGCGGACCAGTGGCGCGGGCGGATGTCTTTGAGTTTCCAGTGGGCGTTGGTGGCGCGCACGGCCATGGCGAGGGAGGCTTTTTGCCAGGGGACCTGATTCGCCTTCGGGCCGACCGCGGGCCAAACGGAGAGCACGTCGTAGAGCGGAGTGAGGCGATAGGTGCCGCCGCGCTCGTGGAAGAGAGAGAAGTTCTTGGCGTGGCCGTCGGTGGCGGCGAGGAGCCAGAAGAGGAGCTGGGCTTTGACGAAAGCGCGTTTGTCGGCGGCAGCGTGTGAACTGGTGTCGAGCACGCGCAAAATATCGCGGAGACCAGGACCGCCGTCCGCCTCATATTTGAGGGTCGGAGGCAGGCCGATGGCTTGGCAAAAATCCTCCTGCGGCAGGCGCGCGATCCAACCCGTTTGCTTGGCACGGTCGAAGCGCTCGACGACGAGAGCTTTGCGGGCGCCGAATTGGGCGATTTCGCAGGGTGGCGTTTCGAGTCCAAAGGCGGCGACGAGGCGGGAGCAGAGCCACTCGTTTTCGACCGAGTCGTGGAGATCGGCCTGGAGATTGCCGACTAGGCCGAGCGGGAGCTTGAAAATATGGGTGGTCGGCGTGGCGCCGGTCGGGCGATACCAGCGGTTGCGGTGGCAGAGCAGGGCGGTCTTTTCCTGCGCGCCGGCGATGGAAATACGAAAATTCGAATCGTCCGTCTGACCGAGAACACGTTGGCCGGAGATGGCGGAGGCGATGGCTTGCTCCACGCCGGTTTCGTCGAGGGGAGTGCCTTTGATTTCGTCGAAGCCGACTGGTGGCTCGTCGGCCGGGAGCAATTGCACGGCACCCACGCAGTCGCGGCCAATGGCGGTGAGAAGATCAAAAGCCTCGGTCGAATCGGTAGCGAAACGGGCCTGGAGCCGGCCGCGGATGGCGTCGCTGTCGGGAAGGAGATTCTCGAAGAAATTGCTTACGACCGCACCGCGGTGGGGCGTGTTGCCAGGAGTGAAGGGCAGGGAAAGCGACAGCACGCGCGCTTCGTTCGAGGCGATCCAAGCGGGGTCGTAGTGAAACGACGGCGCGCCGGTGCGCGGCCGGGTCCACGTGCCGACGCGGAGGCCGTTCATCCAGACAGCGAGGGGAGCGGAGGCAGACATATCTACCAAGTCGCCGATTTGGCGGAGGTCGGCTTGCTGGCGCTCGCCGCTACAGTGACCGAATCCTGGATGGAGAGCCGGCCGCCAAGCAGGGCGACGAGCTTGGCGACTTGGTCGAGGCTGGCGCGTCCGGGGGCGGCTTCGATGCGGGCGATGCGTTTCTGGCTGACGCCGAGGAGGGCGCCGGCCTGCTCCTGGCTGAGCCCGCGCGCCTGCCGGAGGCCGCGCAGGACGGCACGAAGCTGGGCGGGGGTGTCGACGGCGTAGTTCATGGCCTGACGAGTTACTATCGTAATGGAGTAAAGTCAATTTACTACATTAAGATGGTAAGTCAGATTTTCTGCGCTAGACGGTGATAGCGAGGGCTGTGCATAGGAGGTCGCAAAAGGGTTCGTTGCGAGCAGACAAGCGCTGCGCTTGACTGCGGTCCAAGGATGAACCACCACCGTCCATGGCCTTAAAAATCAAAACCCTCGGTAAGCGGGGTAAATTGGTTAAAAAGAACCGCGCGGGTTCTTTCGGCAGGTTTAATCTGAAATCCGACCCCTTACACGGCGGTGAAATCAAGCGCGCACTGGCAGCGTCCCTCAGCACCCAACTGCGGAGGGAGAACCTCAGCATTACGGCCTTTGCCAAAAGAATGGGGACTGGCCGCACCGCGGTCCGCCGTATTCTCGACGGCCAAAATACTGGCATCACACTTGAAACGATGAGCAAGGCCGCATCGGCGCTCGGACTCCGCCTCACACTCCAGACTGAGCCGTTGTGTCCAAGTGAGTTGGATAAACTCGCGTCAAAGCTCGTGATCGCATCTACGATGGAGGAAGCGACTGCCATCACCGATCAAATCGTCGAGGGATTTTACCCTCGCACTCCGTTGCTTGACTCCCGCGGCCAAGCAAACGAGGCAATTAATTCCTCGTCCGGAGCGTAGGCCCCATGCCCCAGATCCAGCGACTCAATCTGCCTGAGGCTCTGCTTCGGCACCTTGCGTTGAGGATTCACCAGCGAGAAATCAACGAACACGCACTCAAAGCCCTTGCCGCTTGGCTCGACAAGATGCCCGTTGTTCCCGCTGGAAGCTGGTATAAGCGCTTTCAAACGATGACGGTTTGTGGCGAAGGCGAATTGATTAAAACGTTCCTCACGCCCCGGCAAACGCCCGTCGGTAAAGAAGTCGAGTGAAGCGATGTTGAGCAGTGCAACTGGGCTCAGATTTTTCAGCCCAGATCAAAGCGAGTCTGTGAAGCTGAACGTTCGTAGGTTTGGAGATGACGCAAAAAAGGCCGCCCGGTTGGGGGCGGCCTGGATAAGCAAGCGCGTTGGGGTCAACGCGCTCCACCTCGGAAAAAAATCAGCGGTATTCTTCGCCGGTGAGGGCGTTGATGATTTTGAAGTTTTCGACGTGGTAATTCAGGTCGGCGCGGAAGGCTAACTTCACGTTGAAGAGCTTCTCCATGCGGACGAGTAGGTCGGCGTCTTCGCTGCGAAGGCGTTCCAAAATGCTCGGGTGCACGAGGACGCGGAGGGAGTAGTCTTTGCCGTCGTTGCGGAGTTGGAGGCGGCGGACGACGGAGCTGAGTTTGCGTTGGAGCTCCACTGAGACGGTCGTCGCGCTCTTCACGATGCCGCGGCCACGGCAATAGGGGCAGTCGGTGTAGAGATTGGCCGAGAGCGACTCGCTTTGGCGCTGGCGGGTCATCTGCATGATGCCGAGCGAGGAGATCGGGAGGATGTGGTTCTTCGCTTTGTCGGTGGACATCAGCTCGACCATCTTCTCGTAAACCGCGTTGCGGTGGCGGCGCTCCTTCATGTCGATGAAGTCCATGATGATCAGGCCACCCAAATTGCGGAGGCGGATCTGGCGCGCAATTTCGGCGGCGGCCTCAAGGTTCACGGCGTAGATGACGTTTTTCTCGTCGCCGCCGCGGTTTTTGTGGGAGCCGGTGTTCACGTCGACGGCGATGAGGGCCTCGGTTTCGTCGATGATGATTTCACCACCGGACGGGAGCGGGACCTTGCGCTGGCCGGTCTGCTCGATCTGGCGCTCGATGTTGAAGCGCTCGAAGATCGGGATGCTGTCTTTGTAGAACGCGATCTTGCCGGCGCTGCGTTTCGAGATTTGGCCGACGAGTTTCTGGGTGCGCTCGTGGTCGGGTTTGCTGTCGATGAGGACGCGGTCGACTTCTTCGGTGAGGAAGTCGCGGACTGTGCGCTCGACGATGTCGGGCTCCTGGTAGAGGCACGCGGGGGCGCGGTCGTTCTTCATCTTGGCCTGGATGTCTTCCCAGGTCTTGAGGAGGAGGTGGAGATCGCGGACGAAATAGCGGGCCTTCTTGCCCTCGCCGGCGGTGCGGACGATGACGCCCACGCCTTCCGGGATGGTGAGCTCGTTGATGAGGGTCTTGAGGCGTTTGCGCTCGGCGGGGTCCTCGATTTTGCGGGAGATGCCGCAGCCGTCGGAGAACGGGGTGAGGATGAGGTAGCGGCCGGGGATGGAGAGGTTGGTCGTGGTGCGCGGGCCCTTGGTGCCGATGGGGCCCTTGGTGACCTGGATCACGATCTCGGAGCCGGGAGGATACATCGAGGGGATGTCCTTCACGGTGGGATCGGCGGGGCGGGGGGCGGCGTTCTTCTTTTTGTTTACGCGGACGACTTCGACGGAGGAGTCGGCGGCGGCGGGGAGCATGTCCCAGTAGTGGAGAAACGCGTTCTTGGTGTAGCCGATGTCGACGAAGGCGGCTTTGAGGCCGGGATCGAGATTCTTGATGCGGCCTTTGTAGATGCCGCCGACCATGCGGTTGTCGGACTCGCGCTCGATTTCGAATTTCTCAAGGCGACCGTCGACCAGGAGGGCGACGCGCTTTTCGAGCGGCTCGGAATTGATGATGAGCTCGCGGTAGGAGCCTTTCTCTTTTTGGAAGACCGCGAGGATTTTTTGGAGCAACGGGCGTTGCTTGGCGCGTTCGACGGCGCCGGCTTTCAGTTCGGAGGCATCGACCGGACCGGCTTCGGTCTGGGGCGGAGGATTGACGAGCTCTTCGTCATACTTGGCGGCTACGTCCGGGGGAACCCCGGTATTCGGTTGCGATTGATCGCTCATGTTGGGTGTCGTGTGGGTTAGTCACGGTGGCACCCGGTGCGGCAGTTGCGGCGCAGGAAATTCCGGCAGAGCGGTCGGTGGCGCGAAGAGGGGATCTCATGTGAAATCCCTCCTGAAGCGCCAGACGCTCTGGACCAGTCCTTGCAGCAAGCAGCAACTAAGCACGAAAGAGCCACCGTAGCTGATGAAGGGAAGCGGTATGCCCGTGATGGGCACGAGGCCGATGGTCATGGCGATGTTCACAAACACGTGCACGGAGAACAGCACCGTGACGCCGATGGCGAGCAGGGTGCCGAAGCGGTCCCTTGCGGAACCGGCGATGCGAATGCCGTTGAACAGAACCAGACCGAACAGACCGAGAACCGTGAGGCTTCCCAGAAATCCTTTTTCCTCGGCGATGACCGAGAAGATAAAATCGTTGTGCGCGACCGAGCGGGGCAGGTAGCCGAGTTGGGCCTGCGTGCCTTCCGTCCAACCTTTGCCGGCGACGCCGCCGGAGCCGACCGAGATGAGCGACTGGCGCTGATTCCAACCGACGCCGGTGGGGTCGATTTTTTCCGGCCAGACGAAGGCGACGATGCGGTTGCGCTGATAGTCGCGGAGCGGGATCCACGAGCCCGAGATGTTCTGATCCTCGTGCTTCCACGGGTGATCGTGCGACTCGATGAAGTTCTTGTAGTTAAGGGTGTCCACCGCCACCACGGCCAAGACCAAGATAAACGCGCCGAGCGCTCCCGCGAAGAAACGCGCGGAAAGCCGGGAAACATAGAGCATGGAGAACACCATCGGGGGCAGGACAATCGCCGATTTTAGGTCGGGTTGTTTCAGGATAAGTATCATGGGTGCTCCTACCGCAAGGGCCAATTTCCCCAGTGTGCCCAAAGACTGGGTCACGGTGCCGATTTTTGAGCGAATGAGGAGGCTCGCGGTGATCAGGAGCACGGCGATCTTGGCGGTCTCGGAGGGCTGGAAGGAAAAGAAGCCGAGGTCGATCCAGCGGTGGGCGCCCCACTTCATGTTTTGCGCGTTGTTGAGGAACAGGACGAGCACGAGGGGCACGAGGCAGGCGACGTAGAACCAGTGGGCGACGGTGAGCCAGAAGCGGTAGTCGACGAGGGAGACGGCGGTGTAAACGGCGGCGCCGAGGCCGAGGAAGATGAGCTGTTTCTGCCAGTCCTCGCCGTTGACGGAGAGTTGGGCGGAGTAAATGAAAGCGACGCCGAAGAGGCCGAGTCCGGCGAGGGCGATCGGGGTGACGAGGTCCCACTGCGTGCGCGTCGTCGTCTTGAAGACGTTCAGGTAATCGGTGGGCGAGGCGAGATTCACGGAGTGGTGCGGACGGCGAGATAGCTTTTGGTGAAGCCAAGAAACCGTTCGCGGAGGATCGTGCAATCAGGGAACAGGGTTTGCATCTCGGAAAACGTGAGGAGACGCACTTCGTCGAGGAAAGCGTCGACCTCGCGGGGGCCGGGGCGCTCGAGCCAGCCGCGGATGGTGAAGTTGCGGATGAGGCGGCGTTGCCAGGTGCGCGGGAGCCAGTGGATGAACGGAGCGATGAGGTGGGGCTCGACGAAGAATTCGCGGGCGGGCGTCTGCACCCAGAGACGGCGGCCGACGCGGCGGGCTTCGCGGGCGAAGGCCTGTTGGCGCTCCCACGTGCCGACGTGCTCGATCACGCTGTTGGAAAAAAGCACGTCGAAGTGGGCGTCGGCGAACGGCAGATCGCAGCCATCGCCGGTGAGGAAGGCCATGCCGGCGGCGCGGGCCTGCGCGGCGGCGTCGGGCGAGAAGGCGCGGTTGAGGAGCGTGACGGCGCACGGCGTGGAACCGGCGGGCCAACACCACGGGTAACCGCCGACGTCGAGGAGGCGTTCGCCGGGTTGCGGACGGAGGTGGTGGCTCAGCCACGTGAGGCGACGGCGGCGGAAGCGCGACGAGACGGGGGCGTAGAGATCGTGGATCGTCACGCGCGGAGGGAGGCGGCGGGATCTGGGACCGCAGGGGGCGGCGTGGGCTCGGCGGAGACGTTGGTGGACGCGGGCGAATCGGCGGATTCGGCGGACGCGGCGGCGAGGGCGTCGGTGCTGGTGGCGTTGGCGAGGCCGAGGGAGGTCCAGAAGAGGATGGCGCCCATGGGGCCTTCGAGGACGACGCCGAAGCAGGCGCTGAGGAGCATCACCCAGCTCACGCTCCACCAGCCGAGCGGCGCGAGTGCGGTGTCGTCGGTGCGGGCAAGGCGGGCGAGGCGCAGCGTGAGCAGAAACATCGCGCCGACGATGGCGGCGAAGGCGACGAGGCCGGTGAGGCCCATGCGCCCAAGCACGGTGAGGACGATGCTGTGCGGGCTGCGGGTAGTGAACTCGTCGCCGAGGTCGAGTTCGTAGGTGCGGAGAAAACGCGAGGTGAGGTCGGCGCCGAAGCCGAGCCCAAAGACGGGGCCGTTTTCGCGGGTTTCCTCGGCGACGGAGCGCCACCAGACGAGGCGGAAGCGGTTGTTGTCGCCCACGTAGCGGCGGTCCTCGCTGGAGTATTGGCCAGTGCCGCTGAAATCGACCATGGACACGGCGTGTTCGTAGAGCGCGTGGAGTTTGCTTTGCGAGAAGTCGCGCGGTTGCACAACGGCGACAATGGCGAGGACGGTCAAGGCGAGCGGGGCGGCGGCGGCCTGGAATTTCCACGGCGTCCAGCGCCGGGCGACGGCCCACCACGCGGACGTCACGAGGAGGCCGACGATGGCGGCGCGCGATGAGTTGATAGTGAAGGCGGTGGCATAGGCGGCGAGCGCGAGGCCGAAACGGAGCGGAGCGGGCCACGTGGGGACCGTCATCAGGAGGAAAAAGCCGGCGAAGAGGTTGGCGGCGACCAAGTCGTCTTTGAAATAAATGAGCGGCACGCCGCGGAACTGGACGGTTTGGATGAAGAAGTCGGGGAAGCGGGAGAAAATGAGGTAGACGACGGGCAGAGCGGCGAATGCGCCGACGGTGGCGACGCGGAGCAGGCGGGCGGAGGCGGCGTGGCGGGCGAGGGATTGGGCGACGAAGAAAAAGAGCGCGTAGTAGATCGTCGCGTAGTCGCGGAGGGCGACGAAACCGTGCACGCCGAAGTCGGTCCAGAGCCGGGCGGTGCCGAGGAAAATCCAGAGGAAAATGGCGGCGTTGAGGGCGTCGCGCGTGAGCAGCGCGGTTTGGCGAAACGCCATGCGCAGAAGGCCGGCGGTCAACCCGGCGAAGAGGGCGGCCTCGGCGGGAAACAGCGGGAGGCCAGAGACGAGCTGGAGCTGGGCGAAGCCGCGGTTGGCGACGATGTAGCCGACGAGGACGGCGGCGAGGACCCAGGCCTCGGGGCGGGGGCCGCCGCGCCATTCGAGGGCGAGCCACGCGATCAGGAGCACGATCAGCGTGGCGAGAGCGTAGATTTCCTGCGCGAGACCGAAGGACACGACGACGCCGGCGGTCGCGCCGAGCGCGACGATGAGCCAGAAACGCAGCCGTGGATGCATGGCGGCGATCCCAGATGCGGCGGGAGAATTTGCAACTTTGGTCTCGGCGGCGCGGCGGGCGGGCGAGGAAATTGGGGCGGCGTGGTTTACTCGGCGCCGCGGGCGAGGGCGGCGCGGCAGGCGGATTCGACGGCGGTGACGCTCCAGCGGTTTAGGCATGCGAGGGGTTCGCCGGAGTTTTCGCAGCGGTAGGCGGCGAACGTGCCGCGGTCGCACGGCAGACAGGCGAGATCGGGAGTGCGCAGGAGTTGGGTGCGGCCGGGATGCCACGCGGGGTCCCAGATCGGGGAGGACGGTCCGCTGATGATCACAGAGGGCGTGCGGACGGCGTTGGCGAGGTGCATCGGGCCGGAGTTGTTGCCGACGAAGAGCGCGGCGCGGGCGATCTCGGTGACGAGCGCGGCGAGCGTCGGGCAATCGCGGGTCGTGACGCCGGGCGGGAGCGGACCGCGGGTCTCGGGGGCGTTGACCCAGACGACGTCGTGGTCGACGGCGAGGCGCGCGGCGAGTTCGGCGAAGCGTTCGCGGGGCCAGCGAGTGAGGAGCTGGTTGGAGCCGGCGTGGACGACGATACGGCGGGGGAGGCGCGAGACATCGCCGGAGAGATGGCGCACGTCGGGCGGCGGGGGCTCGGCGGGCCAGTCGCGGCCTCCGTCGAGGGCGGTGACCAGTGCGGTGGCGATGGCCCAATTCCAACGGGCGACGCTCCAGCCAGGGGCGAGCGTGACTTCGTGCGTAAGGGAACCGCGGAGACGGATGCGCAGGCCGGCGGCTCCGACGCGCGTGCGCCCGCCCACGAGGCGGGCGAGGCCATGGGCGACGCTCGACTGATCGTAGCTGACGAGGCTGGCGTCGAGGCGGCGGGCGCGCAGAAGCGCGGCCCAGCGGACGAGTTCCCAGGGGCGTCGCCAGGCGAGTTTTAAGCCGTCGGGCGTGACGGTGAGGAGATCGGCGCGCGGGACGTCGGCGCTGTAGAGATCGGCGACGTGGGGGGCGGTGATGAGCGTGAGGTGCCACGCGGGCCGCAGCCGACGCAGGGCCTGGACGACGGGGAGGAAGACGAGGTTGTCGCCGAGGTGGTTGGTCTTGAAGAGGGCGACGTTCATGCGGCGGGGCGCGCGAGGGTGTCGCGGCAAGCGGCTTCGACGGTATCGACGTTCCAGTGACGCAGGCAGGCGAGGCGGTCGTTGGTGAGCGCGCAATCGCGGATGAGGCGGAACTGCTCCCGCCATTCGCAGGGCACGCATGGGAGCGCGGAGTGGCGCAGCACGCGCCAGCGCGCGCGGTGCCAATACGGGTCCCAGCCGTGATCGGTAGGACCGCTCACGACGACGCCGGGGCGGCCGAGGGCGTTGGCGACGTGCATGGGGCCGGAGTTGTTGCCGAGAAACAAATCGGCATCGGCGAGGAGCGTGACGAGGGCGGCGAGGTCGGCGGGCGAGGCGCGGCGAACCGAGGGCGGGAGGGCGGCGGCGGCGGTTTCGTCGCGGTCGATCCAAGTGACGTCGCAGTCGCGGGCGAGGCGGGTGGCGGTTTCGGCGAAGCGCTCGAGCGGCCAGCGGGTGAACGGCTGATTGGACCCGGCGTGAATCACGACGTGCGGACGGTGGGAAGGTCGGCGGGCGGGCGAGCCGACGAGGTGGGCGAGATCGGGCGGGGGAGGCGATGCGGGCCAGTCGGTGCAGCCGTGGGCGGCGGCGAGTTCGCGGGCCATGGCCCAGTGCCAGCTCGCGACGCAGCGGTCGGCGGGGATCGGCACATCGTGCGTCAGGGAACCGCCGATACGCACGTGCGCGATGCGGGCGCCGACGCGGAGGCGGGCGCCACTGTGGCGCGCGAGGAGATGGGCGGCGTTGCTTTGGTCGAAGCTGACGAGGCAGGCGTCGGGCCGGCGGCGACGGAGACGCAGCCACCACGCGGCGAGTTCCCACGGGCGCTGCCAGGATGAATTGAAGCGCAGTTGCGGCGCGGTGAGGATGTCGGCGGCGGGGAGCGCGGCGGCGTAGAGCGGGGCCTGCGCGGGGGTGGTGAGCAGCGTGAAGTGCCAGGCGGGGAAACGCGCACGGAGGGCCTGGATGGCGGGGAGAAAGACGACGTTGTCGCCGAGCTGCACGAATTTGAAGACAAGCAGATTCATCGGACGGCGGCGGAGTCGGCGGGCCCGATGCGGAGAGCGGCGAGGCTGGCGCGGGCGAGCAGCGGGAGCGTGCCGAGGGTGGCGCCGGCAGCGATGGCGGCAGCGACACCGGTGCCCCCGAACTGACTGCCGAGAAGCGCGAGGGCGGCGAGCGTGAGCAAATGGCTGAGCGCGATGAGACCGGCGATGGCGCTGAGTTTGCCGAGACCGAGCAGGAGAAAACTCAGGGCCTGATTGAACATCGAAGCGATGGCCCACGCGGCGACGAGCCAGGCGAACGCGGGGGAAATGGTCGGGGCGCGGTCGCCGAGCCACGCGGCGAGAATGAGCGGGAGGGCGAAGGTTCCGGCGGCGACGGCGGCGCAGGTGGCGGCGGTGAATATGAGCGACAGGCGCAGCGTGCGGCGCACCCACGCGTGGTCGCCGCGTGTGGCGGCGTCGGCATAGGCGGGCCAAAGCGGGCCGAGGAGGAGCGCGTGGCCCTGTTGGGCGACGCCGAAGAGGCGTTGGAGGACGGCGAATGCGGCGCTGGCGCCGTAGCCGCCGAAACGGGCGAAGGCGAGGGGCGTGAGCGCTTGGAGGGCGGCGCCGGCGAGATTGGGCGCGGCGAACGGGAGGCCGGCGCGCCAGAGCCGGCGCATTTCGTCACGCGACGCGGCGGGTGCAGCGGGCCATGCGAGGCGGCGCGCGAGGTGCAGCGCAGTGGCGAGGCCCGGCGCGAGTTGGCCTGCGCACAGGAGGGCAACGACGGTGGCGGCGCTGGCGTTGGCCGAGCGGGACCACGCGACGGCGGCGAGGAGTGTGAGAACATTGGCGGCGGCGGTCCAACCGGCGTGAATCCAACCGAGCTGGACGGCGGCGGCGAGGCGCGGGCCGGCGGAGAGCGGCACGCCGACGCAGGCCGTGAGCGCAATGAGCAAGCAGGCGAGCGGCGAATCGAGGGCGAAGCCGCGGGCGTCGGGCGCGGGGGCGAGTCGGCCGATCCACCAAGCGAGCGGACCGGCGACGACGAACCACGCGGCGCCGAGGAGCAGGAGGAGGCGCGCGCCGGCGACGTAGGTGTGCTGGGCGGCGGCGAAGTCGCGGCGGGCCCAGGCTTCGGAGAGATTTTGTTGGAGCGCCATCGCGACGCCGAGGTCGGCGAATTGGGAGAGGGCGACGCAGGCGACGGCGGCCATGACCCAGCCGAAGGTGTCGGTGCCGAGGCGGTGGAGGAGCAGCGGGACGAAGGCGAGTTGGCAGAGGCCGGAGACGAGACGGGAGAGAATTTGGGCGCCCGCGTTTTGCCCGACGAGCTGCCAGCGGCGCCGGCCGGCGCGCAGGGAGTCGGGAGCGTCCGCAGGGAAATTCATGGGCGCCGCGATGCTGCCGGCGAGGTGGCAAAACACAAGGCGGCGGCCGGGAACGGTCTTTTGCCCTGCTTCCTTCATCTCTTCCCTCGAGTCGCACCGCTCGATGGCTCTCCTCCTGCCACTTCCTGTTACCCCCCCCGGTTTCCACCGGCGTGTCTTCTCGCTTGCTCATTTTTCCACACCGGCGCTCTTTCGATGCGACTCCGCCCATGGATCCACAGCCTGCCAACGACGACCCTACGGAGAGCAACCGGTTGCGCTTGCTCCACGCCTACGGCGTCCTGGATACGCCGCCCGAAGCCGCTTTTGACGAACTCGCCGCCGCCGCCGCCCGCATTTTCGATAGCCCCGCCGCTGCGCTCACCATCGTCGCACGCGACCGGTGTTGGTTCAAGGCGCAGACCGGCCTCGGCGTGTGCGAACTCCCGCGCACCTACGGACTTTGCGGCTACGCCTTTAGCAGCAGCGGCGTCTTCATCGTCAACGATGCGGCCAACGACCCCCGCTTCCGGCACCTGCCCCTCGTCACCGAAGCCGGCTTTCGTTTTTATGCCGGTGTTCCGCTGATCATGCCCGAAGGCCTCTCGCTCGGCACCCTCTGTGTGCTCGACCGCACTCCACGCACACCCACCTCCGCCCAACTGGCCGAACTTCAAACCCTCGCCGCCCGCGCGGTGCTGCTGTTGCACCACCGGAAAAACTCGCCAGCCACCGCACCCACCTACCGCCCCACGCCCGCTGCCGTGCCCGTCTCACCCAGCCATGGGCACACCGTCCTCGTGGTCGACGATGAGCCCGCGATCCGGCGTTTCTTTGCCCAAGTCCTGAAATTCAAAGGCCTGCCCGCCCACTGCGCGGCCGATGGGATCGAAGCCCTTGCCCTCTATCGCGCCCACCGCGAAGAAATCGGCCTCGTCATCACCGATCTTAATATGCCGCGCCTCGGGGGCCTCGATTTGATCCGCACGATCCGCAGCGATTCCGGCTCACCCGCCATCGCCGCGATGACGGGCCGACTTGAACCGGAGATGGCCCGCGCCCTCGCCGCCGAACACGTGACGCACATCCTTTCGAAACCGTTCTCGCTCGAAGACCTCATGCCCGTGCTCGCGCTCCTGCGGCCCTCCGCCGAAACCGCCACCTCCGGCAGCCGCTAGAATTTCCACTCAGCGCCGACAAACGCCCCGAAGCCCAGCGCCGGGTAGCCGTTCACTTCTTCGTAGCGTTCGTTGAGCAGATTTTCCACGCGCGCTTTGAGCGCCAGGCGGGCGTTGACCTGCCAGGCGCCATACACACGTGCGACGGTGAAATCCTCCGCGTCGATCTGGCGAAACGTCTTCGCATCCACGTCGCGCCGGTGCGCGGCAAACGCCACGCCCGCGCCCGCGCTCACGCCACCGCCCAAGTCGCGCCACAAATCGATGTTTCCACCCTGACGCGGACGCCGCAACAGGCGCGCCTTCGCGGTCAGATTCTCCGCCTCCAGATACGTGTAGCTCAAGCGCAGGTCCACCGCCCCCGGCAAGGTAGTTTGCATGGAAACTTCCGCCCCGCGCGTGCGGGCGCGCTGGATATTTTCCACGCTGCGGAAATTCGGAGTGCTCGCGATGAGGTCGGTGTAGTCGGTGTTAAACCACGTCGCGCTCACCGTGCCGCGTTTGTTCGCGAGATACCAATCCGCCCCGGCATCCCAGCCGCGCGCTTTCTCCGGGCGCAGCGCCGGATTGCCCGCGTAGAACGCGCTCGTGCCATACAAATCCAAAAAGCTCGGCGAGCGAAACGCCGTGCCGTAGCTCGCGCGCAATTTCACCGCGCGTTTCGCGACCAGCCACGCCGCCGTCGCGCGCCCGGTCGTGGCACGGCCGAACGTATCGAAGTCATCGTTACGCATCCCCGCCGTCAGGTAAACGTCGTCTACGGGCGAAATCTCATCCTGCACAAAGACCGCGAACAGCCCCTGCTTCTTGTTGATATCGCCGAAGCCCGTATTGCGCGTGTGGTTCGCCTCGGCGGTCACGCCCCCGGTGATCCGCTGCCGCTCAATTCCCGTGTAACTCGTCTGCGCGTCGAAGACGGCGCGGCGATTCTTCACGACGGTGATGCCCGTCACGGCGCCGGCCCGGGGCGTCTCCGCCACAAAACGCCGGTCCTGCCCGCCCAGCACCGCGCGCCCCGTCCACACCTCGGAGAACTTCACATCCGCAAAGGTCGTCGCGAGCACGTTTTCCTCGCGCTCCACGTTGTCGGGATCGTTGGTGTAGCGATCACCCGGATCGCCGTAAACGCCGTGAAACCACCGCACCGTGCCGCCGATCGCGAGGCGTGCGTTCACCTTCCGGTCGAGCCGCAGCGCCGTGTTCGTCGAGTCGAAGTAATTGTTCTCGCGGTCGTTGTCGGTGTGCCCGCCTTGCGCGGAAAAACTCCACGCGTTCGCCCCGCGCTCGCCTTGAGCCGAGAGTGCGCCCTGCACCGTGCCGAAACTCCCCGCCTCGAGCGCGACGCGCGCCGTCGGCGCCCCCACGCCGCGTTGGGCCCGCAGCGACACCACGCCGCCCATCGCCTCGCCGCCGTAGAGCGTGCTCTGCGGACCGTGTCCGACTTCGAGGCTGTCGCACGCGCCCACGCACGCGCCCCCGAGGAAAACCTGATAGTCCGTATTCGGATCATTGAGACGCAGTCCGTCGACGAGGAACAGCGTCTGGTTCGAATTCGCCCCGCGCAGAAACAGCGAATTGATCGCCCCGCCTGCGCCCGAGGCGAAGTGCGGCGCTCCCGCCACTCCGCCGAGCGCGGCGGAGAGGGAGGTCGCCTGCCGGCGCGCGAGGTCGGCCGCGGAGATCACGTCCACCGCCGAGCCGATGGTCTGCGGCGCGGCCGGCGTGCGCGTGGCCGTGGTGACCACGGGTTCCAGTTGAGTGGCCGGTGCGGCCGACGGTTGGGCGCGCGCAATCGCGCCGACGGTGGCAATCGCCACCATCAAGCCGAGCGAGGCCACCGAGGCCCCGCGACGGGAGAGGAGAACAGGTTTCATTGGTTTCTGCTTTCTGCATGCGGCAAGAGCAGAACCACCCGCCGTCTCCGGCCGGGGTCGCACTCTCACGCTTCATTGCTTGCGATGAAGTTTTCGCGACCGGTGCGCGCAATTCGCGCCGGACGCGTGAGTTTTCCGGGAGCAGATGTTCGGACTCCGCATGTGTGCCGCGACCCGTGTCGCGGCGTCCTCGCTCCCGCCTTCACCTGCGACCGAAGTCGCCGATTGGCTTTGCCCACGCTCGCCTGACCCCGGTGGCGGAAGCCGTGAGGCTTTCGTCCGGTCTGAGCGCGGTGGGAGTCTGTGATGCGATACCGCAGCGCAACTGTGGCCGGTTCTCACGGCCTTCCCTGTTTCCCGGAAGTGGCAAAGAACACTGACGCGCGCACCTCACGTGCCCGCTCTCCGCGCCGCAAGACCAATCTTCGTCACAACACATCAACGCATAGCGATGCAAAGATATGTGTTCTTGCAATGCCTCCGCCGCCCCCTACCTTCCGCGCCATCATGTCCACGCCCGCCGCCCTCTCATCTGCACCTGCCGCCGACCCCGCGCGGGCGGCCGATTTTCGCGCCCTTTTTGCCCAGCGTATTGCGATCCTCGACGGCGCGATGGGCTCCATGATCCAGACTTATAAACTCGAAGAGCCCGATTTCCGCGCCACGCGTTTCGCCGCCCACCCCCACGATTTGAAGGGCAACAACGACCTCCTCAGCCTCACGCGCCCCGACATCATCAAAAAAATCCACGCCGACTACTTCGCCGCCGGCGCCGACATCGTCGAGACCAACACCTTCAGCGCCACCTCCATCGCGCAGGCCGACTACCAACTCGAATCTATCGTCCGCGATCTCAACCTCGCCGCCGTCGCGTGCGCCCGCCGCGCCGCGCTCGCCGCCGAAGCCGCCACGCCCGGCCGCCGCTGTTTCGTCGCCGGCGCCATCGGCCCGCTCAACCGCACGCTCTCGATGTCGCCCGACGTCAACCGCCCCGACTACCGCGCCGTCACGTGGGACCAAGTCGTCGCCGCCTACACCGAGCAGATCGAAGCGCTCCTCGATGCCGGTGTGGATGCGCTGCTCGTCGAGACGATCTTCGACACGCTCAACTCCAAAGCCGCCGTCTTCGCGATCGAGAGCATCTTCGACCGCCGCGGCGAATCCGCCCGCGTGCCCGTGATGATTTCCGTGACGATCACCGACGCCTCCGGCCGCACGCTTTCGGGGCAGACCGTCGCCGCGTTTTACCACAGCATCCGCCACGCGAAGCCCTTCAGCGTGGGCATCAATTGCGCGCTCGGCGGCTCCGCTATGCGCCCCTACGTCGAGGAACTCGCCGCGATCGCCGAGTGCTACGTCACCTGTTACCCGAACGCCGGCCTGCCCAATGCCTTTGGTGGCTACGATGAAACTCCCGCCGACATGGCCGCCGTGCTCTCCGAGTTCGCCCGCAATGGTTGGCTCAACCTCGTCGGCGGGTGCTGTGGCTCCACGCCCCCGCACATCGCCGCCATCGCGAAAGCCGTCCGCGGCCTTGCACCGCGCACCGCCCCCGTATCCGCACCGGCGATGCGCCTGAGCGGCCTCGAACCTCTCCGCGTCGCCTGAACCGTCCCTCTTTCCCGTGACCCAATCCGCCTCCCAGTTCCTCGTCGTCGGCGAGCGCACCAACATCACCGGCTCCCCGAAATTCGCCAAAGCCCTCAAGGCCGGCGATTGGGACGCCTGCCTCGCCATCGCCAAACAGCAGGTCGAGAGCGGCGCCAACGTCATCGACATCAACGTCGACGAGGCACTCATCGAGGGTGAGCCCACGATGGTGAAATTCCTCAACCTCATCGCCGCCGAGCCCGACATCTCGCGCGTCCCGGTGATGATCGATTCCTCCAAGTGGACCGTCCTCGAAGCCGGCCTGAAATGCATTCAGGGCAAGGGCATCGTAAACTCCATCTCGCTCAAGGACGGCGAGGCCGAGTTTCTCCGCCGCGCCAAACTTCTCATGCGCTACGGCGCCGCCGCCGTCGTCATGGCCTTCGACGAACAGGGCCAGGCCGCCACGCGCGACGAAAAAGTCCGCATCTGCACGCGCGCCTACCGCCTCCTCGTCGACACGCTCGGCTTCCCGCCCGAGGACATCATTTTCGATCCCAACATCCTCACCGTCGCCACCGGCATCGAAGAGCATAACAACTACGCCGTCGATTTCTTCGAGGCCACGCGGATCATCAAGGCCACGCTCCCGCACGCTAAAGTATCCGGCGGCGTCTCCAACGTCTCGTTCTCCTTCCGCGGCAACAACCCCGTCCGCGAAGCGATCCACACCGTTTTCCTCTACTACGCCATCCGCGAGGGCATGGATATGGCCATCGTCAACGCCGGCATGTTGGGCAACTACGACGAGATCGAGCCTCGCCTCCGCGAACTCGTCGAGGATGTGATCCTCAACCGCCGCGCCGACTCCACCGAGCGCCTCGTGAAGTTTGCCGACGACCTGAAGGCCTCCCAGGGCGGCGCCTCGAAGACCGAAATCAAAGAAGACCTCGCCTGGCGCAACGCCTCCGTCGAGGAGCGCCTCAAGCACGCACTCGTGAAAGGCATCGACCAATTCGTCGAGCTCGACACCGAGGAAGCCCGGAAGAACACCGCGAAATATCCGCGCCCGCTCCACATCATCGAAGGCCCGCTCATGGACGGCATGCGCGTCGTCGGCGATCTCTTCGGCGCCGGTAAGATGTTTCTTCCGCAAGTCGTGAAATCCGCCCGCGTGATGAAGCGCTCCGTCGCCTACCTCACGCCGTTCATGGAGGAGGAGAAACGCCTCCACGTCGCCGCCGGCGGCACCGCCAAGCCCAACGGCCGCGTCCTCATGGCCACCGTCAAGGGCGACGTCCACGACATCGGCAAGAACATCGTCGGCGTCGTCCTCGCCTGTAACAACTACGAGGTCACCGATCTCGGTGTCATGGTCCCGTGCGACAAGATCCTCGCCGTCGCGCGCGAGAAGCAGGTCGACGTCATCGGCCTCTCCGGCCTCATCACGCCGTCCCTCGACGAGATGGTCCACGTCGCCAAGGAAATGACGCGCCAGGGCTTCACGCTCCCGCTCCTCATCGGCGGCGCCACCACGAGCCCCGCGCACACCGCCGTGAAAATCGCGCCCGAATACGCGTCCGGCGTCATCCACGTCCTCGACGCCTCGCGCGTCGTCAACGTCGTCAGCGCCCTCCTCTCCACCGAACAAAAGCCCGCCTACCTCGCCGACATCACCGCGAAACAAGAGCGCCAGCGCACCGAATTTGCCGACCGCCGCAGCAAGCGCCCGCTCCTCTCCCTCGCCGAAGCCCGCGCCCGTCGCCAGACCTTCGACTGGCCCACCGTCGATATCCCCGTGCCCGCATTCACCGGCACCCGCGTCTTCTCGACCGAGTCGCTCAACCCTCAACCCCCAACGCTCAACTTCGACGAACTCGTCGAGTTCATCGACTGGGGCCCCTTCTTCAGCGCGTGGGAGCTCCACGGCCGTTTCCCGGACATCCTCAAAGACGAAGTCGTCGGCGTCGAAGCCACCAAGCTCTACGCCGATGCGCAAAAACTCCTCGCGCGCATCGTATCCGAAAAACGTTACACCGCGAAAGCTGTCCTCGCCTTCTGGCCCGCCAACGCCGTCAGCGACAGCATCGAGATCTACGCCGACACCGCGCGCAGCCGCACGCTCGCGACCTTCCACTGCCTGCGCCAACAGCAGGAAAAACCCGCCGACCAGTTCAACCACTCGCTCGCCGACTTCATCGCGCCGAAAGACAGCGGCCGCCTCGATTACCTCGGCGGCTTCGCCGTCACCGCCGGCCACGGCGTCGAGCAACTCGCCGCCGAATTCCGGGCGCAGCACGACGATTATTCCGCGATCATGGCCCAGGCCCTCGGCGACCGTCTCGCCGAAGCGCTCGCCGAATTGATGCACAAGAAAGCCCGCGACTTCAGCGGCTACGGCCTGACGGAGAACCTAGAGATGAAGGACATCATCCGCGAAAAATACCGCGGCATCCGTCCCGCGCCCGGCTATCCCGCGTGTCCCGACCACACGGAAAAGCCCGTGCTCTTCCGCGTCCTCGACGCCACCGCTGCGACCGGCATCACGCTCACCGAAAGCAACGCGATGAGCCCCGCCAGCAGCGTGAGCGGCCTCTATTTCAACCACCCCGAGTCGAAATACTTCGCCGTCGGCAAACTCGGCAAAGACCAGGTGACCGACTACGCCACCCGCAAAGCCCAGCCCGTCGCCGAAACCGAGAAATGGCTCGGCCCGTGGTTGGACTACGATCCGGCCTGACGTTTCCGCGATGAGACTTCTCGGCGAAATCGCCCGGCTCCAAATCCAGCGGCAGAGCCTGACCATCGGCACCGGCCCGACCCGCTATTTCGATCCCGCCGCGCTACTCGTCGTGGACGAATTGTTCCTCACCCCCGGCGGCGCGTGCGCGCCCGCCCCGGACGGGAGTTGCCTCGTGGATGTGCACCATGCGGCGCATCCCTTTTCGCGGAGCCGCGGCGAGAACACCCTCTGCATCGGTTTCTCCCGCCACTACGACACGATGCGCGCGCGCTTCGGTGAACGCTTTGCCTTCGGATGCGCAGCCGAGAACATTATCGTTGAGGGAGCGGCCCCACGAGTGACGCCTGAAGAGATTGCCGCCGGCGTCGTGATCGAGACTGCCGAGGGACTCGCAAACCTGACGAGCGTGATTGTGGCCACGCCGTGCAGGCCCTTCGCGAAATACTCCCTCCGCGAGCCCGACGCCTCCCCCGAAGTGGTCAAATCCGCCCTGCAATTCTTGGATCACGGCATGCGCGGATACTACTGCTCATTCACAGGCCCAAAGACCGCCACGATCCACCACGGCGCCAAAGTATTCGCCGTGTGATCCGACGGCATTCGCCGTTGAACTCCGTCGTAGCGGGCAATCGTGAAATTGTCGGGAACACCGACGAGTTCATTGAAGAATTCCCCTCCGTAAAACGTGAACAGGCTGTCACATTTATCGAAGAAAGTCGCGAGCGATGGGCAGCCGGACCAAGCCCTGAGGTGCCGCAGGCCGAAGCTCAGCCCCAGAAGTTTCTTCGCGTAGACCGGAATGATCGGGACCTTGCCACAAACACGTTCACCGCTCGTTCTGACCACAATCATGCCGCCCGACGACCCGCCACCGGCTTCGCCCGCCCCACCGCCCGCCCCACCGCCCGCACCTTTGCCCGCGCCGGCACCAGCGCCGACGATCACGCCGCCACCCACCCTCGCGCCCGCACCTCCGGCCGCGCCGACCGCATCACCCACCGCTCCTGACGAAAATCCGCCGCTCATCCTCTCGTCGCCCGACGACATTCTCCTCGCCGCCATCGTTGCCCGCGGCGAGGCGCCCCCCAAGGCAGCCAACAACATCCCGCTGCTCGCCACGCTGTTTCTGTTCCTCGCGCTCGGCGGCCTGAACTGGGGCTGGAAATCCGTCCTCTTCATCGGTCTCGCGATCGCGTTGCACGAACTCGGCCACGTCTTCGCGATGCGTCTCTCGGGCTACAAAAACGTGCGCATGCTCTTCATCCCGCTCTTCGGCGGCCTCGCCACCGGCGAACCGCGCGAACTCGACGCCACGAAAAACGCCCTCGTCGCCCTCGCCGGCCCGCTCTTCGGCCTCATCACGGCCGCCGTCGCCGGCGGCCTCGCGTTCTACTTCGCACCCGCACCGTGGCTCGTGCAGTTCGCGTGGGTCTCGCTCGTGCTAAACGGCTTTAACCTGATCCCGTTCGTCCCGCTCGACGGCGGCCAGATCGCCAACGAGACCCTCTTCTCCCGCTATCCGCTCCTCGAACTCATCTTCCGCCTCCTCGCCATTTGCGGACTCGGCTGGCTCGCGTGGAACGGCCAGATGTGGATTCTCGGCGCCGTCGTCGTGTTCATGGCGTTCATGACACCCGTCGCCTACCGCCGCGCCCGCCTCGTCGGCGACGCCCGCCGCGATCCGTCGTGGCAAACGCGCCCCCTCGACCGCGAGGCCGTGTCGCTCCTCCGCGCGATGGTCGCGCGCCAGTTCCCCGACGTCGCCCCGACCAAATACGAACGCGCCCTGCCCGACCACGTGCACGGCCTCTGGCTCAGCATCCGCAAAAGCTTCCCCGGCCCCGGCGTCACGCTCGCCCTCCTCGCGGGCTACGCCGCGACGTGTCTTATCTTCGCCCCCGCGATCGCGTGGTTCCTCGTCCGTTTCCTCGAGCGCCCCACGCTCTGACTAGGCCGCGCCGATTCGTCCGGTCGAAACCCGTGGCAGCCTCGGCGCCTCCACAGTAAACCGCTTCGCGCTTCTCAGGCGGTCAGGTCCTGCCAAAGCGATTTGAGTCCGGCGCGCTCCAGCCACGGCGCCATCAGCGACTCGTCGACGCCCGTGATTTCCCTGATCGCGCGGATATCCGCCGGATGTTTCGCCGAATGCCCTTCGCGATAAAACTCCAGTTTTCGCAGCACCACATACTCCGGCGGAGCCACCGATATTTCCAGGTCTTCGCTCCAGCGCATTTTCCGCCGCAGGGCCAGCGCCCAGGCATGGAGTGGGTCGGCACCGGCGAGATAGATGTCCGCTTTGTAGCCGCTGTCGTGATGGATCAGAATGAAGTGGCCGCGCTGATTTCTCGCCTGTTCCACCCGGATAACCGATTCCGGCGGGACGTAAAATTCCGTCTCGGGAAATGTCCGCAGGAGCGCCGTGCGGGCCGCGTCGTCAAGCGCGAGCACCACGTCAATGTCGTTGGTCACACTTGGTTGGCCGTAGAGAATCGCGGCCGTCGCTCCGGTTACCATATAGGGCGCCCTGATCGCCTCCAGGCGCAGAGCGAACAACGCCACCTCATCCGGTGTGTGCATGGAGAATACGGTCCGCCACCGCACATTTGATCTGCGCCTCGCTCCACTCCGGCTGTCGCTCACGAAAGCCCGCCGCCAACGCCGTGCGCATCATCTGGTTCATTTTGAGCGCCTGCCTCAGACGCTGTTGCGGCGTCATCGCCCGAAAGATCGCCACTTGGTGCGCATGGGCGGCACGCAGGTGATCGGGTTCGGCGACATGAGGCATAAGCGGATGAAACGGGAACAGATGCCGCACGCAAGCGCCTCGGTCGCATCCCCATTCGCCGTCGCAACTACCCCACCCACGCTCCCCACCACCGCGCCCCGCCTCGCGGCTTCTACCCTCAGTATCGCCCCGCCGGGCCCACTTGTGCATTGCCTCGCGCGGCACGTTTTCACACACACGCCTCTCCGCGCCGCCGCATGACCCCTTCCGCTCCACCCGCCCTCCCCGATTCGTGGCTCGAACTGCCCGACGGACGGACGCATTGGCTCACCGGACGCTGCGCCATCGGCCGCCAGATCGACAACGATCTCGTCCTCGACCAGCCCGCGCTCTCCCGCCGCCACGCGCTTCTCGCGGCCGAGGGCGAGGGCTACACGCTCAGCGATCTCCACAGCCGCAATGGCACTTTCGTCAACCGCGCCGCCATCACGCGCCCGGTCACGTTGCGCGACGGCGACGAGATCCGCCTCGGCGAAATCACGCTCCGCTTCCGCTGCACGCGCCGCCTCACGCCCGCCGGCATCACCGCCCCCGCCGACTACGCCGCCACGCAGCGCCTCGATCACGTCCGCGAACGACCCTGTTGGCTGCTCCTCGTCGATGTCATCGGCTTCACCACCCTCAACGACCGCGTCGGCAGCGAAGCCGCCGTGCGCCAGATGCAGACGTGGATCACCGGCATCCGACCGCTGATCGAGGGCCACGACGGCCACATCAACGGCTACCTCGGCGACGCCATTTTCGCCTACTGGCTCGCCGACACCGCTCCGCCCGCCGCCCTCCTCGACTCACTTCGCGCGATCGCCGCCTGGCGCCCCGCGAGCCCGCTGCCGTTCCGCCTCGCCGTCCACTACGGCAAGGTCCTCTTCACGCACAACGACCGCGGCGAAGAACTCACCGGCCAGGACGTCAACTTTCTCTTCCGCAGCGAGAAACTCGCCAAGACTTTCAACTGCCCCGCGATGCTCAGCGAGTCCGCCGCGCGCACCCTCGGCCTCGCCGACCGCTGCGCGCCCTGCGGTCAGTCGGCCATCGAAGGCATGGGCGGCACCTTTGCGTTCTTCACGCTGCCTGCCGATCTACCGGCATAACGCACCGGCGCGGCTCAGTAATTTCCCCGCGCGCCGCGCCCTTGCCTCTGCGCGCGTGCGTGGCTGAATCTCCGCCGTGGCCGATACGCCCAACCTCGAGCAAACGCAGGATCTGCCCCCGCTGAACCTCGCGTTCTCCGCCCGCTTCCGTCTGAAGTCCGAACTCGGCCGCGGCGGCATGGGCGTAGTCTGGCGCGCCGAGGACACCAAACTGCAACGCGACGTCGCCCTCAAGTTTCTCCCCGAAACCGTCGTTCGCGACCGCGAGGCCATGACCGACCTCGCCGCCGAGACGCGCCGCTGCCTCGACCTCACGCACCCGCACATCGTCCGCGTTTACGACCTCGTCGAGGACGGCACTCGCGCCGCCATCAGCATGGAACTCGTCGACGGCGGTTCCCTCGCCGAGCGCAAACTCGCCCAACCCGACCGCTGCTTCTCGCCCGCCGCGCTCGCCCCGTGGGTCGCCCAACTCTGCTCCGCCCTCGACTACGCGCACACCAAAGTCCGCCTCGTCCACCGCGATCTCAAGCCCCTCAACCTCCTCGTCAGCTCCGCCGGCGACCTGAAAGTGGCCGACTTCGGTATCGCCCGCAGTCTCCTCAACAGCGGCACCCGCCTCACCGGCCAGCCCAAGTCCGCGTCCGCCTCGCTCGGATACGCCGGCCCGCAGCAGCTCATGGGCGAACCCGCCGCCGTCACCGACGACATCTACTCACTCGGCGCCACCGTCTTCGAGCTCCTCACCGGCAAACCTCCTTTCTACGAGGGCGACATCGTCACCCAGGTCCGCGAGATCGTCCCTCCCTCGCTCGCCGCCCGCCGCGCCGCGTTCGGCATCACTGCGCGCGAACCGATCCCGCCCGCGTGGGAAAAAACCATCGCCGCCTGCCTCGCGAAAAAAGCCGCCGACCGCCCCCAGTCCGCCGCCGAAGTCGCCACCCGCCTCGGCCTCTCCCTCGACAGCGGAGTCCGCCCGACCTCGCCCGCCGCCTCTCCCACCACTGCGCCCGCCCGGCGCCACCCCGCCACGCGTCTCGCCTTCGCCGCAGCCGTCGTTGCGCTGCTGGCCGCCGCCGTTGCCTTTTGGCCGCGTCCGACCGCCCCCGAAAAAAGGCCCGCCGCTCCCGCCGCTCCCGCCGCTCCCGTCGCCGCGCTCACCGCCGTCGCTGCGCCTGAATTCATCGTAACCGTGACCCCGCCCGACGCCGACGCGCGCGTCTGGCTCGCCAAGGCCACCGACCAAGCCGTGCCCGACACCGGCCGCCTCGCGCTAACTGGCATTCCCGACGGCGACCACGAACTCACCGTGCAAGCCCCCGGCCACACGAGCACGCGCGTGCGTGTGAATGTTTCCGCCGGTCGCGGCGCCGCCGCCGTGCAACTCACGCCCGTCTTCGGCTCCGTGCTCGTCGTCGGCCGCCCCGGCACCGTCGTCACCGCCACCAACGAGCGCGGCCGCGAAAAAGCTATCGGCACCCTTCCCGCCACCGGCCCGCTGCGCGCCGAAAAAGCGCTCCCCGTCGGCACCTACACGTTCAAACTCGCGCACCCGGACTACCTCGAAGCCCAGCAGGCCAATGTCACGCTGGTGCCCGGTCGCCCCGTCCGCGTGGCACCGGCGCAAGTTTCCGCTCCCGGCGAGTTGCGCGTTTTTTCCGTGCCCGATGGCGCCCACGTCATCATCAACGGAGCGAGCGTTGGCGTCACCCCCGCCACCCTCACGGAGCAACCCTCCAATAAACTCCTCGCGATCTCGGTTTCACTGCCCGGCTATCGCCGCGCCAGTCGCACCGTGACCCTCAAACCCCGCGAGCTGCAAACGATCGACGTCGGCGCCCTGCTCGCCGAGAGCGGCGAGATCGCGCTGCACTTCACGCCGGCCGATCTCGATCTCCCCAAAACCAAATTCACCGTCGACGCCCATTCTGTTACCCTCAAATCGGGCCGCATCGATCGCTTGGAAGTCGGTCAACGCCTGCTGGAAATCACGCACCCGGACTACGAACCGTGGAGCAAATCCGTCCAAGTGAAAGACGGCATGCCCACCGACGTCGACGTGAAGCTCTCGCCCAAACCGGGCACGCTGACGTTGGCCATTGCGGAGCCCGCCGGCTACACGCTCACCATCGGCGGTAAGGTGACCTCCGTCCCGAAGACCCAGCGGCTCACCCAGCCGGCCAACCAAGCGCTCACCCTCGAATTCTCCGCCTCGGGTTTTCGCTCCGAAACGCGCAGCGTGACGCTCCCGCCCAACGGCAAACAAACCCTCTCGCTCCGCCTCGAAAAAATCCTCACCGCCGAAATCGGCCATGCGTGGACCATCCCCGAGCTCGACCTCACGCTGCTCCCCGTCGCCCCCGGCTCGTTTGCCATGGGCAGCGAGTCGAACCTCGAACTCACCGAGCGCCCCATCACGCAGGTCACGCTCACCAAACCGTTCTGGTTGGGCAAAACCGAAGTCACCCAACGCGAGTGGACCGCCCTCATGGGCAATAACCCCGCGCGCTTCCAAGACGAGGCCCGCCCCGTCGAAAACGTTTCGTGGGCCGAGGCCGTCGAATTTTGCCGGCGCCTCACCGAACGCGAACGCATCGCCGACCGTCTTCCGTCGGGCTACGTCTACACGCTCCCCACCGAGGCCCAGTGGGAATACGCCGCGCGCGCCGGCGATCGCGACGATCTCGCGACCACCATCGCAGACCTCGCTTGGCACGAACAAAACAGTGGCGAGACCACCCAACGCGTCGCCCAAAAATCTCCCAACGCGTGGGGCTTCCACGACACCCAGGGCAACGTCTGGGAATGGTGCCTCGATGCCTACGCCGCCAAACTCCGCGGCGGTCTCGTCATCGATCCGAAAAACAACGCCGGCGCCGACCGCGTGCGCCGCGGCGGCAGCTACATGGTGAAGCCCGCCTTTCTCCGCTATGCCTATCGCGGCAAGAGCGAGCCGATCTTCCGCTGGTATAACATCGGTTTCCGCGTCGCCCTCGCCCCCGGCCCCTGATGCCCGCTGCTACCCGCGCACCAAGCCCAACGCCCGGTGCATCGCCGTCGAGACCGCCGCGCACGCCGGCTCGTTGTCGAGCGCGTTGAGCACCTTGTTAAACGGCTCCGCCCGCAGCGGCCCGTCGTAGCCGATGCTCACGAGCGTCCCGAGAAACGTCCCGATATCGATCACGCCCGTCGCCATCGGCAGCTCGCGCTCGCCGTCCTTCTGCTGCGCCTTCGGCACGTCCTTCGGCGCATCGTTCAAATCGACGCTCACCACGTCAGCGTTGGACAACGCGAGCAGATCCTTCGCCGTGTCGCCCGCCTGCCACCAGTGCCACGTGTCGAGCACGATACCCATGTTGCCCGTGCCGATCTCAGCGATCAGCTCACGCGTCTCCGCCAGCGTATGGACAAACGGATACCGCTTCCCGACGAGGAGCAGCTGCGTGCCGACATACTCCAAACCGAACCGCAGCCCGTGATCCTTCAACACCTGCGCGATCTCCCTGAGCCGGCCCGTGTGCCTCGAAAAATTCGCGCGATACGTCAGCTCGTCGCTGCTCGGCGCCAACCACGTGCCCACGCGCTGCACGCCCGCCCGCTGCAACCCCGCCGCGATCTTCGGCAGCTTCGCGAGCCCGTCGCGAAACGTCGTGTCGTCCTTGCGAAAATCCACCGTCAGCCCCGCCGCCGCCCATGCCAGACCCTTCGCGGCCATGTCCGCCAGCACCGCCGCGCTCTGCTCCGCCGACAGCCCGGCCAACTCGTCGCCGCGCGGCTCCACCGCTTCGAACCGATGGCGGTGAGCGAGGTCGATGAGCTCCCGTTGGCTCTTCACCGTGACGCCCACGCTGCCGGGCGTGAGTGCGATTTTCATTTTCACTGCGGCCGGTGTCGCCGCCCGCTGCGGACCCGCAACTGCCGTCACCGCTGCCATGGCCGAGGCTCCTTGGACAAATTCACGACGATTCATCATGGGGCGGAGCGTGACGCCGCCCGGCTCCGTGGCAATCCGTGTTAGCCGCCCCGCTCGCTGCTTGCGGAGCCCGCGCCCGTGCGCCACCGTCCCGACCTTCGCACTCATGGACCGCTACGGCTCAACCTATTCAGACTCCGATGAACACACGCCCGTGATGTGGCTGCGCGGCTACCCGATCTACGCCGCCCACTTCATCGTGCTCGTCTATGTGGTCTCGCTGCTGGTCACCTCACTGACGCTCGCGTTCCGCATCGAATTTCTCTTCGACTGGCTGCCGTTCGACAGCGCCAAGGTGCTCGGCGGCCAGATTTGGCGAATCGTCACCTACGGACTCGTGAATGCCCCCAGCAAGGATTTGCGGTTCGTCTTCGACATGCTGTTTATCGCCTGGTTCGGCCGGGACGTGGAAAGGTATTTTGGTCGGCGTAAGTTTTTTATTCTCTACGGCTGCATCTACCTGATGACGCCGGTGCTGTTCACGCTGATCGGCCTCTGGCTGCCGCTCGTCCGCATCGGCGAGACCGGCGCTTTCGCTCTCTTTATTGCCTTCGCCACCATCTACCCCGGTGCCCTGCTGATGTTTAACGTGCTCGCGAAATGGGCCGCGATCATCCTCGTCGGCATCTACACCGTGACGGATCTAGCCTATCACGATTGGTCGGATCTCATCACGCTCTGGTCCACCTGCGGTTTCGCCTTCGCCTTCGTGCGCCACCATCAAGGCCTGCTCGAACTCCCGAAATTCAATTTCTGGCGCCCCAAACCCAAGCTCCGCGTGCTGCCCGATCTTCCCTCGAAAAAGTCCGCGCCGTCCGCCCCCGCCGCGAAGACCGAACAATCCGCCACCATGGCCGAGGTCGACGTCCTCCTCGACAAAATCGCCAAGACCGGCTTCGCCAGCCTCACCACGAAAGAGCGCGCCAAACTCGAGTCCGCCCGCGCCGAGATGCTGAAGAAAAACGCCGGCCGCAGTTGAGCCGCCCGCCGGCGCTCCCTGTGTTGGTAGCCGCACCGGTTACGGTGCGGTCCATTTCCACCCTCCGCTCTCCGCCAATCCCCGTGCGTTCCCAAACGCGGCTACCGACAAGATTGCGTCGTGTTTCCGCGTAGCCGCACCGGTTACGGTGCGGTCGCTTACGGCAAGGCCCCCCGCGCCCCACCCCACCCCGCGCACAAAAAAATCGCCGGCCACTTTGCAGTGACCGGCGACGGGGTAATGAAAAGGGACCGGCTCCGGCCGGTTTCCGTCCGTTACTTCTTCTTGTTGGCCGCGGCCTTCGCCTTCGTCGCCTGCTGCGACGTCACGAGCGCGGCCTTCTTGCCGGCTACCACGTTGCTCTTCGCCTGCTTTTGGCCGGCCGTTTTCTGCACTGATTTCGGAGATCTGTCGCCCATGGTGGGTATCCTTTCGCTGAGGGTTGTCTCACCGTCGGAATGTTGGTTTCCCCGAAGGCGTCAGCGTTCATCCGCGAACGCCGACGCAATGTAAACAACCGTCGCAGTGCAGCGGCACTCAGAACCGCCCGTTCACGCCCACGGTCACGGTCACAAAATTCATCAACGTGCGCTGCGTGCGTCCCTTGAAGGCCCGGTAAAACACCTGCGGTTCGTTGAACACGTTGGCGACGTCGAAGCTCAGGCCCAGCGCCGGCTTCAACTGGTAGCCCATGCCCCAGTTCACCGACTTGAACGATTCGCGGTAGAGATTCAGCCCCGGACTCGCCGCATTGAACGACGTGATGTATTCGCCCGTGAAATTGTAGAGCACGCGCGTATTGAATTTCTTGTAACGCCAGGAGAGCGAAAGATTCGCCGCATACGGAATGAAGCCCGCCACCTCGCGCTTCGTCAGGTAGCGACCCACTTCGTAGAGTCCGTGCGTGTCGATCCACGTGTAGTTCGCCGAGGCGGCGAGGCCCTTCAGGAGACCGGGCAGAAACGTGAACTGCTGCTGATAGGCAAACTCCCAACCCTGCGCGACGATCGTGTTCGCGTTGATCGCAGTGCGTTCGCTCCAACCCGGATACTCGCCGTCGTAGCCGTTGTCCGCACCCGTGCCAACGATGCCAATTTCCTGCCCGCGCACGATGTAGTCGTTGATCGTCTTGTGAAACCAGCCGACCGTGAGACTGCCGACCGGCTCGAAATAATACTCCACCGTCGCATCCCAATTCTGCGCCGTCTGCGGTTTCAGCCCGGCATTATTGACCGTGATGACGCGATTGGTCTCGTCGATCGTGATGGCCGGCAGGAAGTCGTTGAGGCCCGCCCGTCCGAAACTCGTCGAGTAGCTCGTGCGCAATTTGAGATTCGGCGTCAGATCGTGAAACGCATGGATGCTCGGAAACGCCTTCGTGTAGTTCCCGCTGTTTTCCTCGTAGTTTCCAGCGTAGTCCTTCGCCGCACTGCCGACCGGATCGGCCGTCTGCTGCGCCGCCGTCGTCAACACCCGCTCGCGCACCCAACCCCAGCTCTTCACATCCGTGCCCTCGACGCGCACGCCGCCGAGGTAGCCCGTGCGGGCGAGAAACCCGTCGCGGCCCAGCCGGCCCTGCGCCATAAAATACCCGGCCGGCACCGTTTCCGTGACCCCGCGCGTCGCGGAATATTTTTGCGACTCATAATAATAAAGATCCTCGCGCCAGGCCGCCGGATAACGCGGACGGCGCTCGTTCAGGAAAGAGTGCGACTGCCAGCGCGGAAAATTCCGCCCGGTGTTCACCGCATCGTAGCTCACAAACTCGGTGTCCGGCGCCAGCGGGCCGCCGCCGATATAGGTCCAGCGGCGATTGTCTTTGCCCCAGAGTTCCACGAGCTGCTCGCGCCACGAAAAGCCCGCCTTGAGAAACATCGGCGCCGCGAACGGCATCTGGTATTTCGCGTCGAAGCGCAGCTGCTTCAGCTGCTGGTCGGTTTGATTATTGGTGTTCGTGAGGCCGTTGGCCGTCGGGCGGTAGTTGTTGGGATTGTAGATATCGGGCCCGCCGTTTTGCACGAAGCTGGGAAACTGGTCCGACTGCGTGCGATCGATGATCCAGCCCGCTCCCGCCAGCCGCATCGTGAGCTGACCCGCCGTTCCCTGGCCGTTGTTGAGATTCGTCTGCGCGATGCCCGCGGTGTATTCCAGCGTCAGCCGCCCGAGATCGTGCTCGCCGCCAAAGTCTAACCGGCGCATGCGGACGTAGTAGTTGAGCGGACCGTCCATCAGAATATCGATGTTCGCCGCCGCCACCGGACGCACCACCGTGCGTTGGTCGGTGAACTGCCCCGGCACCACACCCGTCGTCGTCGCATTCGGCACCGTCGTCGCGCTGCCCGTAAACGCGCGCACTTCCATCCGGCGGCGATGCCGCTCGAAGTTGTCGTTACCCGTCAGCGTGACGGAGAACTTCGTCGTCGGCGACCACCGGTAGTCCGCCTTCAGGTTCAGGCTCGTCTGCTTGCGGTTGTTGATATTTTCCCACGCCCGATAGTCCCAGATGTAGGCCGTCGGGCTCATCGTGTTCTGGTAGTCGAGGGTCGTGCCGACGCCGCCCACCGCGTTCTCGCTGTAGAACACATTGAGCGCGACGCCGAGATTCTTGTGCCCGCCCAGCACGTCGAAGACTTCCTGGTGCGCGAGCGTCAGCAGCGGATGGTTCCGGTGCTTTTCGCGCAACGGCGTCTGCTCGAAAAACGACGGCGCCGAGCGCATCGTCACACTGTAGGTCGTGCGGCGTTTCTCGCGCATCGAAAGCGGCGAGCGCGTCTTCAGATTTACCGTGCCGCCGAGCGAATCCGCGCCCTTGTCCGGCGTGTGGCCTTTGATCAGCTCCAGCGCCTCGAACATGGTGCCCGTGATGCTCTGCATCTCGAAACTGCGCGTCGTCCCGAGGCTCGTCATCAGGCCGCCGTCCACCGTCACCGTGTTCATGTCCGGGCCCATGCCGCGCATGTTGAATTTGTAGTTCAGCCCCTCGTCCGTCGGACTGCCCGCCACGCCGGGCAATCGCATCACGACTTCGCCCGCGCTCATGTTCGGCAGATTGCCAAACGAATCCATCGCGACGACGTCCTTCACGTTGTCCGCATTCCGTTTTTCCGTGATCGCCGCCGCCGAACCCTCGCGTTCGCCGGTGACCTTGAAGGCCTCGAGTTTGTAGACTCCCGACGTCAGTTCGAAATCCCGCGTGGCCCGGTCCGTCCCGGCGATGTTCACCACGCCCCGGACCGTATCGAGGCCAATATAGGTGACCGTGATTTCATGCGCGCCGCTCGGCAGCCCCGTGAGCACATAGCGGCCCGTGTTATCGGTAAACGCCGTCCGTCCGAGCTTCGGCAGCTCAACGCGCGCACCTTCCAGCATGTTGCCGCTCGCCGCGTTGCTGATCGATCCGGAGATCACCCCGGCGTCCGCCGCGCGCATCGCCGCTGGCGCCAGAGCTAATACCAGTGCGAAACACAGGGAAAAAACGGTCGCCAGGAGGCGAAGCGACGCGTGCGGAGTAGAGGACGGCGGGTAGTTTTTCATGAGACAAAAAGCAGTGAGCGCAGAGAGGTATCCGACACGGGGTTTGCGGTGGCCGAGGCCAAGAAACAGGAAGAGGGGCGGCGGTTGCGGTGGCAGGGGGCGAAGTAACTGATCGGAGTATTCCGAGCGCCCCGTTTCCGCCGCAACTCAAAAGACCGCAACATTCCGGAAACACTCCGCCGTCTCTCTAAGAAACCGCCCGCTCACGCGTCGTTCTGTTAGGCCCCGCGCAACCTCAACCCCGCCCCGTCATGCACCTCGACGATGCCTACGCCCCCGCCCCGAAGAAAGCCCGCCTCGAGATCATCCCGCTCATCGACGTCATCTTCTTCCTCCTCGCGACGTTCGTGCTGTTCACGCTCTCGCTGAACAAGATCAAATCCATCGACGTCACGCTGCCCAGCGGCGAATCGCGGCCCCTCGTCGAAGACCGCACCGTCTATCTGCAAACCACCGAGGGCGGCGCGTTTTTCTGGAAACAAGGCGACGCCTCCGCGCCCGAACTTCTCACCGCCGTCGAACTCCCCGCTCGCCTCGCTCACTACAAGCGCACCGAGCCGCACCCGCGGGTCCTCGTCCGCGGCGACAGCAAGGCGAAATTCGGCACGACCGTCGTCGCGCTCGACGCCGTGCGCCTTGCCGGCATCGCCCAAGTCTCTGTCGAGACCCTCGTCACCCCGACCGGTAAATAGCGCCGGCGCCCGCCCCGCGACCGCGCCATTTGTTGGCTCGCGCACGCCGCCGATATTTCCGTAATCAGGCGCACTTTCCCCGTGCGCTTAACCCCGAGCCTTTCTTCTCCCTTTCTTTTCGCCGCGTTTTCGCTCGCCGTCGCCGGTCTCCGCGCCGCCGATACGCCGATCAGCTTCGAACGCGACATCCAGCCAATCCTCTCGGAAAACTGCTACCACTGCCACGGCCCCGACGAAGCCGCCCGCAAAGCCAAACTCCGCCTCGACCGCCGCGAGGGCGCTCTCGCCGTCGGCAAATCCGGCTACGCTGCCGTTGTCCCCGGCAAACCCGCCGACAGCGAGCTCGTCGCCCGCATTTTCAGCGACGACCCCGACGACGTCATGCCGTCGCCCGAGTCCAACCGCACGCTCACCGCCGCACAAAAAAATCTCCTCAAACGCTGGATCACCGAAGGCGCCACGTGGAACGAGCACTGGGCCTTCACCCCGCCCCAGCGCCCCGCCGTTCCGACAATCCAAAATCCGAAATCAAAAATCGAAAATCCCGTCGACGCCTTCGTCCTCGCCCGCCTCGCCTCCGAAAAAATTACCCCGTCCCCCGCCGCCCCGCCGGCCGCACTCATCCGCCGCGTCACCGTCGATCTCCACGGCCTTCCGCCCACGCCCGCTGAGGTCGCCGCCTTCGAACGCGCCTCGCTCGAAAATCCCCGCTCCGCCTACGAAAATCTCGTGGACCGCCTGCTCGCCTCCCCGCGCTACGGCGAACGCTGGGCCTGGGACTGGCTCGACCTCGCGCGTTACGCCGACACCAACGGTTTCCAGGGCGACCCCGAGCGCACGATGTGGCCGTGGCGCGATTGGGTCGTAAATGCCTTCAACACGAACCAGCCGTTCGATCAGTTCACAATCGAGCAACTCGCCGGCGACCTTCTGCCCGACGCCACGCGCGACCAAAAAATTGCGAGCGGTTTCCACCGTAACAACATGTTCAACGGCGAGGGCGGCCGCATCGCCGAAGAGACACGTGTCGAAAACGTCTTCGACCGCGTCGAGACCACCGCGACCGTCTGGCTCGGTCTCACCTTCACCTGCAACCGTTGCCACGACCACAAATTCGATCCCCTCAAACAAACCGACTACTACGCGCTCTACGATATCTTCAACCAGATGTCCGAGACCGGCAGCGCGAATGCGGGCGGCGGACGCGGCGGCCAAGTGGCGCCGTTTCTCGATCTCTCCACCGAAGCCGAGCGCGCCGCCGTGAAGCAGGCGCAGCCCCGTATCGACGCCATCGGCAAAGAAATCGAAGCCTACGAACTCACGAAATTCCCCCGCCCCGAGGGCAAACCCGTCACCGATTCGCCCGAAGCCATCAAACTGCCGGGTAACCTCTACGCGACCCACGCCAAAGTCGCCCCCGCCCGCCGCGACCTCAACGGCTTGCTCGAGGCCTTGCCGCATTTCCGCGACACCGCGCCCGATCCCGCCTACGCCGCCCTCCTCGAAAAACAAATCGCCGCCATCCGCATCCGCGACCAGGCCAACAACAGCATCACGAAGGTGATGATCATGGATCAGCTCGCGAAACCCCGCGACACCTTCGTCCTCAACAAGGGCAACTACGAGAGCAAGACCGACGTTAAAGTCCTCGGCGCCATCCCGGAGCTCTTCCGCCCCGCCGCCGCCACCTCCACTTCAACTTCAACGGGCGAGACAGCCGCGCCCCCGGCGCGACTGTCTCGTCTCGACCTCGCCCGCTGGCTCGTCTCGCCCGCGAATCCCCTCGCCGCCCGCACCGCCGTCAACCGCGCCTGGCAATCCTTCTTCGGCACCGGCTTCGTCAAAACCGCCGAAGATTTCGGCGTGCAGGGCGAGCGCCCCTCGCACCCCGAGCTGCTCGACTGGCTCGCCACCGAATACGTCGCCAGCGGCTGGAACACCAAAGCGCTCCACCGCCTCATCGTCACCAGCGCCACCTATCGCCAGTCCTCGCGCGTCACGCCCGCCGCCTACGAACGCGATCCGGAAAACCGCCTGCTCGCCCGCGGCCCGCGCTATCGCCTGCCGTCGTGGATGCTCCGCGACCAAGCCCTCGCCGTCGCCGGCCTTCTCGTCGACCAGCGGGGCGGCCCGTCCGTAAAACCCTATCAACCGCCCGGCATCTGGGAGGAGGCCACGTTCGGCAAGAAAACTTACCAACAGGACCACGGCGACGCGCTCTACCGCCGCAGTCTCTACGTGTTTTGGCGCCGTATCGTCGGCCCCACGACATTCTTCGACGCCGGCGCCCGCCAAGTCTGCACGGTCAAAGTCGCCCGCACCAACACTCCCCTCCACGCCCTCGTCACGCTCAACGATCCCGCCTACGTCGAAGCCGCGCGCGTCCTTGCCCAGCACCTGCTCACATCCTCGCCCGACGACACCGCCCGCCTCACCGAAGCCTTCCGTCTCGCCACCGCGCGCCCGCCCACCGCCGCCGAGCAAAAAATCCTCGCCGCGCGCCTCGCCAAACTCCGCGCCAATTACGCCGCCGACCCCAAGTCCGCCGCCGAACTCGCCGCCATCGGCGAATTCGCCCGCCCTGCCTCCCTCGCTGCCACCGAGCACGCCGCCTGGACCAGCCTCTGCCTGCTCATCCTCAACCTCGATGAAACCCTCTCGAAAGAATAGCGCACCGATTTCCCCGAGGCAGGAGCCTGCTTGCAGGCGATTCACTCCACCGCTCTCAGCTCTCAATTCTCCGCTCCGATGAACCCCCTCCTCGCCGGCCACGCCCTCTACACGCGCCGCCAATTTTTCGGCCGCAGCGCCCTCGGCGTCGGCACCGCCGCCCTCGCGTCCCTCCTCGGCCGCCCGACCCAAGCCGCGTCTCCCTCTCTCCCCCTCTCCCCCTCTCCCTCTCTTCCGAATCGCCGCGCCATTCCCGGCCTCCCCGACCTCCCGCACTTCGCGCCCAAAGCCAAACGCGTCATCTATCTTTTCCAAAACGGCGCGCCGTCCCACGTCGATCTCTTCGACTACAAACCCAAACTTCGCGAATGGCACGGCCGCCAGATCCCCGACGAAGTCGCCGGCGGCAAACGCTTCTCGACCATGACGGGCAACCAGACCGCCCGCCCCGTCCTCGGTGAAATTTCAAAATTCTCCCAACACGGCAAATCCGGCGCCTGGGTCTCCGATTTCCTCCCGCAGATCGCCTCGATTTCCGACGACCTGTGCTTCGTGAAATCACTGCACACCGAAGCCGTGAACCACGCTCCGGCGATCACGTATTTTCTCACCGCTCCGAGATGGCCGGCCGCCCTTCGATGGGCGCGTGGCTCAGCTACGGACTCGGCAGCGAAACCGAAGACCTCCCCGCCTTCGTCGTGATGACCTCGCGCGACAAGGAGGCCAGTTGCGGCCAGATTTTCTACGATTTCTACTGGGGCAGCGGTTTCCTCCCGACGAAATATCAGGGCGTCGCCTTCCGCGGCGCCGGCGATCCCGTGCTCTATCTTTCGAATCCCGCCGGCATGAGCCGCCAGGTCCGCCGCGGCCTCCTCGACGACCTCGCCCACCTCAACGAAATCAAACGCGCCGACTTCGGTGACCCCGAGATCACCACCCGCATCGCCCAATACGAGATGGCCTACAAGATGCAGGCCAGCGTCCCCGAGCTGACCGATTTCTCGAAAGAATCCGAAGCCACTCTCGCCGCCTACGGCCCCGAAGTCCGCCGGCAGGGCAGCTACGCTTACAACTGCCTCATGGCCCGCCGCCTCGCCGAACGCGGCGTGCGTTTCATCCAAGTCATGCACGCCGGCTGGGACCAACACCGCAATCTCAACACCCAGCTCAAAATCCAGTGCGAAGACGTCGACGCCCCGTCCGCCGCGCTCATCCGCGATTTGAAACAGCGCGGCCTCCTCGACGACACCCTCGTGATCTGGGGCGGAGAATTCGGCCGCACGCCGTTCCTCCAGGGCAAAATCGAAGACACGAAACAATGGGGCCGCGACCACCACCCCTATGCCTTCACGCAATTCATGGCCGGCGGCGGCGTGAAACCGGGCATCAGCTACGGCGCCACCGACGAGTTCGGTTTCAACGCCGTGGAAAACAAAGTCCACGTGCACGACATGCAGGCGACGATTCTGCACCAGCTCGGCATCAACCACGAGAAGCTCACCTACAAATTCCAAGGCCGCCAATTCCGCCTCACCGACATCCACGGCCACGTCGTGAAAGACATTCTCGCGTAAATCCGAACAGCGTTCCCCGCCACTTCAGTTGTTCGAGGTGGAGCGCGTTCACCCCAACGCGGTTTCAAGGCGCACGTCATATCCGCAACCCCACTCGGTCGACGCGCAACACCCCGCCCGCCAACCCCGCCTTCCATTTGCCCCGCCGCCCATTGACGGTTTCGTAACCGCCCGTGGACCCGCTCACACACATTTTGCTCGGCGCCAACCTCGGCTACGCCGCCTTCGGCCGGAAGCTCGCGCGGACCGCCGCGGGCGTCGCCGGCCTCGCCGCCTTCGCACCCGACATCGATGTGTTCATCCAGAGCGCCGCCGATCCCCTCGTCGCCATCGAGCATCACCGCGGCTTCACGCACGCGCTCGCGTTCGCGCCCGTTGGCGCCGCCGTCGTCGCCGCTTTCTGGCTTGCACGCGCGGAGTGGCGCACGTGGGTCCGTTGGCGCCTCCTCTGGGCCTGCGCCCTGCTCGGCTACGCGAGCCACGCCTTGCTCGACGCCGCCACCACCTACGGCACGCAAATCTGGTGGCCGTTTTCCCGTCACCGCGAAAGTTGGGACCTCATCGCCATCGTCGACCCGCTCTTCACGCTCACCCTCGCCGCCGGTCTCGCCATCGCGCTGTTCCGCCGCCACCTCCGTTCCTCGGCCGCCGTGCTCCTCCTCGGCGCCGGCTACATCGTCCTCGGCGGCGTGCAACACGCCCGCGCCCGCGCCGCCCAAAACACGCTCGTCACCGCGCGCGGCCATACCCCCGAGCGCTCCGAGCTCATGCCCACCCTCGGCAACAACCTCGTTTGGCGCGCCCTCTACCAACACGACGGAAAAATCTACAGCGACCGCCTCCGCGTCGGCTGGTTCAGCGGCGCCTCCGTGCGCGAGGGCTGGTCGATTCCGCTCGTGCGCGCCGCCGACCTCACGCCCGCCGAACGCGCCCGCGACCAACGCGCCTCGTTCGCCCGCTTCGCGTGGTTTTCCGAGCACTGGGTGGGTCGCAGCCCGGCCGACGCCACGCTGCTCGCCGACATGCGCTACACGCTCTCCGCCGAAGCCTTCGACCCGATCTGGGGCATCCGCTTCACCGCGCCTGGCGCCCCCACCGAAGTCGAATGGCTCAACCGCTCCCGCGACCGCAAAGTCGACCCCGCCGCCCTCTGGCGCGAAATCATCGGCACCGACGCTCGCTTCCGCCCACTCACCGCTCCGTAAACAACAAGGGAGGCCGGGCGGCCGCTAGGCGTCGATCTCACGCCCGCTTACTCGGTAAGGCGCAGCAACCGATCAATCCAATACCCCGGCCGACGCTTGAAGTGTGCGAACGCGAGCACCAGCACGTGATCCGGCTCTTCGACGAATATCACTGCATAGGGAAACTGGGCCCCAAAGTGCCTCCGCGCCGGCGCCCGGAAGATTCTAAAAACTCCCGGATTCGCGCAGACCTCCTGAACCAAACGATCCATTTCCGCCGCTTAGCGCCCCGCCACCGCCCAGCTCTCGCGCTCGTAATATTCTGCGCCCGACAAGCGATCGGCTTTCGCCTGCGGATGCAGCTTGCACGTCTTCACACACCGTAGCGCCGGCGGAGGTTTGCCATCACTTGTTCTCCCGGAATGGTCTGCACCTTGCCGCTCCGGATTTCATCCAGCCGCCGTTGGATTTCGACCGACCAAAGTTCATCGATCTCCGGGTCGGGCCCGACCTTCGCCAACCGCTCTTCATACCAAAGCGCAAACTCCTCCTTCTCGCGCGAGGATAGTTTCTCGAACGCAGCTTCGATTTCGACCGCGGTGCTCATGGTGGACACGGTGTAACAATCCCGACCCTCGGCAAGTCCGCGCAAAAACAAACTCCCCCTCCCGCTACAGCTCAAACCGCCCCGTCAGGCGTCCGATGAACTTGATCGCGTAGAGATACGAACGCTCGCGCACGATCGACGGATCGCCCGCCGCGCCGACGACTCCGAGATCCGAGATGCTGTCCACCGTCGCCCCGTCCTCGGGGTGTAGCACGATCCACGTGAGAATCTTCGTCAGTTTGTCCTTCGGATATTTGTCGATCAGGTGGTTGTAGACCACGCGCGGCAGATAGCGCTCGACCGGCATCTGGATCGCATCCGGCACCGCCGCGACGCACAAGAGGTAGCGCACATTCTGAATGTCGTCCGCCGTCTTACCCATGGGCCAGTCGATGAGGCCTTCGCGCACATTGTCGACTTCACCCTTCGTCTGGTCCTCGGGCAAATCGTCCTCGGCCGCCATCGGTGAAACTACCCCACCATCCGGCGGCACGCGATAGTCCAGCCCCGCAATATCCTGCGCCGTGATTCGCTCCCACGGCGCGGGCGGTGGCGGCGGAGGCGGGGGCGCGACCGGCACGACCACCGCGGGCTTCGCTTCGACCGGCGCGATCGACACATTCAACGTCGCCGCGACGTTGATCGGCGGCACATCCACTTTGAGCGCTGGCTCCGGCGCATCCGCCGCGACCGCGACGCGCCCGCGCCATTCCGCGAGTCCGCCCACCGCGAGCCAGGCCGCGAGCACCGGCCCGATCCACGCCTTGCCCGCACTCGCCAGAAAACGTTGCTGCGCATCCCACCGGAAGAGTTTCGCTCCCGCCACGCAGCCCGCCGCGCCCGTGAGCACCAGCGCCAGCAAACTGAAACGCGAGGCCCCTAGCCCGCCGCCCGTCACGCTCGCCTGCAACGCCTCGACCGCGTAGCGCCCCGGGAAAAACGCCGACACGTGCTGCGCCCACTCCGGTAAACTCGCGAGCCGCACCGCCACGCCGCCGATGATCAGCATCGGCAGAAAAATGCACTGCCCCAGCGCCTGCACCGCCGGCACGCTGTCTGCCATCATCGCGATCACTAGCCCGAGTCCGATGAACGCAAACGACACCGCCGTGAACGCCACGAGCAAATCCACCGGGTGCGCCGGCATCGTCATTCCCACCGCGAGCGCGACGCCGAGTTGGAGCAGCCCCGCCGAGAGCAAAATCACGTAGCGCGCCACGATTGTGCTCAACACCACGCTCCACGTCGGCACCGGCGCGAGCCGGTAGCGCCGCCACACGCCGCGCTCGCGTTCGCTCACCATCGTCGACGGCAACCCGAAACACGCCCCGCCGAGCACACTCACCGTGAGCAGCTCGCCCATATGCCGCAGCAGCGGCACCTTGTCGTAACGGTAGAGCACCCAAAACGCCGCGAGGAAAATCAGCGGAAACAGATAGCCGTAAAGCAGCGCCATCTTGTTCCGGAAATGCAGCCGCAGCGACATCCCCACATGCTCCGTAAACGCGCTCACTCCTTCCCTCCCTTCGACACCGCCACACGCTCCGCAGTTGAGGACGCGACGCCCCCGTCGCGTTCCGTGAGCCCCACAAACACATCCTCCAGCGATGCCTTTCTGACCAACAGCTCCACGAGTTCCACGCGCCGCGCCGCGACCAACGCCGCGAGCGCCGCCAGCGTTTCCGCCGGCCGCTCCGTGCGAAACGTCACCGCGCCACCCTCCGCGCGCGCCGCCCGCACGTCGCTCGCGCCCGGCAATTTCCCCCACTCCGCCGCCGCGATCGCCGGCACCGTCGTCACCGTCACGGTCTGCACTCCGCTCGATTGCGCGATCAGCTCGCGCGGCGCGCCCGTCGCGATCACGCGTCCGTGGTCGATGATCGCGATGCGGTCACACAGTTGCTCCGCCTCGTCGAGGTAGTGCGTCGTGAGCAACACCGTGTGCCCGTCCGCTTTCATCCGCAAAATCTCCGCGTGCAACTCGCGCCGCGCCTGCGGATCGAGCCCCGTCGTCGGTTCGTCGAGGAGCACGAGTTCCGGTTTGTTCACAAACGCGAGCGCCAGCGCAAGCCGTTGCCGCTGCCCGCCCGAGAGTGTGTCGAAACGCTCATCCGCTTTTTCCGTCAGCGCAAACCGCTCCAGCAACGCCGCCGGCTCCGCCCGCACGCGGTAGAAAGCCCCGAACATCCGCAGCGCCTCGCGCGGCGTGATTTTGTCCGGCAGCGCCGTGCTTTGCAGCGCCACGCCGATGCGCTGCTTCACTTCGCGCGGCTGTTTCCGCGCATCGAGCCCGCACACTTCGAGCGTGCCCGCATCCGCCTCGCGCAAGCCGACCAAACACTCGAGCGTCGAGGTCTTGCCCGCACCGTTCGGTCCGAGCAGGCCGAAGATTTCGCCTGCTTGAATTTCAAAGCTCACCCCGCGCACCGCCTCGACGCCGCCGTAGCGTTTCGAGAGATCGCGGACGATGACTTTGGCGGGCATAGCTCGCGAGAGAACGAGCGAAGCCGGACGGGAACAAGCCGTTTCAGCGCCCCGCCCCGCACTCCGCCGAACAATACTCTTCCACGCCCGAAAATCTTCGCCGCACTCCGCCCGCTGGCACGTTCTCTGCGTTGCACAGGTCCGTCATGCACCCGCACACCACGACGGCCACCACCCCTGCCTCTGCGCTCGCCCAGCTCTCTCCGGAAGAACTCGCCCTCACGCAACTGCAGGGCCGCGCCACCGCCCGCGTCTGCTACGCTCCGAAAACGACTCCCGCCGGCGAACGCGCCTTCGGCCACTTCACGCTCGATGCGACCGCCCTCGCCGAAGCCGTCGGCCGAACAATCGCCCCGCACGCCTTCGATCCCGACAGCGCGCCCTCCGCCGATCTCACGTTGCACCGTTGGCTGAGCGACCACGATTCCGCCGACGCCGCTCCCGAAGAGCCGCCCGCCGCGCTCCCGCCCACGTGGCCCGGCCTCGCGCCTGTCATCGAAGCCCTGCTCGACTCCGCGCACGCCCGCATTTTCTGCACGTGTTGCAACCGCAACCTCGCCGCGCCCGCGGTGCGTCGCACCCGCCCTCCGCGCCACGCCGCGGACGTCGCCACACGTTACCTTTGCCCTCGCGGCCACCTGCTCCTCGACACCCCCGCCGCGCAAATCCTCGCCGCCTCCGAAGCTCACGCGGCCTGATCCACGCGCCGCGCCGGCCTGCGAGCCGAGGACCCGCCCCACTATTTTCGAGGCCCCAGCAGTTCGTCTACCAGATCGGCCAATGCCGACAGTTCAAACGGCTTCGGCAAAACCCGCGAAGCGCCCAACTGCGCCGCCGTGTTCAAGTAGGAGTGGCCCCACGAATCCGTGCCTGAGATCGCAATGATCTTGGTGCGGTGGTCGACCGTTCGGAACCATTTAATGAACTCCAATCCGTCCGAATCGGGCATCAGGATATCCGTGATCACCAGATCGCAGCGTTGGTCGGCCAACCAACGGCGCGCCTCGTGGACCGATGCGCAATGGATGACGATTTCACCCCGGCGTTGCAGAAACAGGCTCACCGCGGCGCCAACGTATTCGTCGTCATCCACCAGCAAGATTCGGCGGGAAACATCGCGCACTCGGGAGTGACGGGCAGCGGCGGAACCGGTGGCGACCGGCACCGGTTCGCGTGGGAGAAAAGTGGTCATAGCAGGTGTTTCGTCATTGTGGGCTGGCCGTGGAGGGTCGGGCGCAGCTCGGGAATCGGGCAATGGGCAGGCCTTCACGCGAATGCCTTGGCGGTATCCCGCTGGGGCGTCGCCAGCTCCGTCGGCAACGGGGTCTGCACGACAACCGGTTCGGCGGTTCGTTGCCCGACGAGGTCTCCCATGCCGGCGACCAACTCGCGAAGCTCGGCCGACTGGGTCGACAACTCTTCTGCGGCGGCCGCCGATTCCTCCGCGCTCGCGGCGTTGCTCTGCGTGATTTTGTCCATCTCGGAAACCGCGCGATTCACCTGGTCGATGCCTTGCGATTGCTCGGCCGACGCGGTGGCGATCTCGCCCACGAGCGTATCCATTTTACGAACCTGCTCGACGATTTGGGTGAGCACGCCGGCCACCTCGTTGCTCGTGCGCGCGCCTTCGTCGCTCTTCGCGAGCGCTGCCGCGATCTTGTCGGCGGTCTCCCGCGCTGCCGTGGCAGAGCGTTGCGCCAAGGCGCGCACCTCCTCGGCCACCACGGCAAACCCCGCTCCCGCCTCGCCCGCCCGGGCCGCTTCCACGGCTGCGTTGAGCGCGAGGATGTTCGTCTGAAACGCGATCTCGTCGATCGTCTTGATGATCTTCGCAATCTCGGCGCTCGACGTCTTGATGCCGTCCATCGCCGCCGTCATCTGCCGCATGCTCGTGGTCCCGTGGTCGACCACGGTGCGGACGCGGCCGGCGAGTTGTTTGGCATCTTGCGCGCCCGCCGCATTGCGCCGCGTCATGCCCGACATCTCTTCGAGCGAGGCGCTCGTCTCTTCGAGCGAAGCGGCCTGCTGGCTTGCGCCGCTCGCCAATTCTTGCCCGGAGCCGGCGATCTGCCCGGCCGCCGCGGTCGTCTGTCCCACAAATTCCTGCATGCGCGTGACGGCGTTTTCGAGCGCGCGTCGAATAGCCCGCGAAATCCATTGCACAAATATGACGGCGAGCAGAGCGAGGCCCGCGATCGTCGCACTGAGTTTCACCGTCGTGGCGAGATTGCGCTCGAGAATCGCTTTCGTGTCCGCGCCATTTCGCACCGAAAGGTCTTGGACGAATCCGCTGATGTCGGCCAACGCGACGCCGATCGCGGCGTTGTGCCGGGCGACATCGCCGTCGAGAATTTTCATCGCCTGGTCGAACTCGCTGGCCTTGAGCGCAGCTTGGAGCCGCGCCACCGCGGCATCGTAGTCCCGCAGCGCCGCCGCAAATTTCTCCTGTTTCACCCGTGCCTCAGGGAGTTCCAAACGCCGGCCGAGACCGGCAGCATGCTCGTCGATATGCTTCCGCTCTGCGGCTGCAGCGGCGAGCTTGGCTTTCTGGATCGACTCGTCGCGTCCCGTGACAAACTCGAGGTTCGCGAGATTGTATTTGAGCGTGGCCTCCTGCAGCCCCGCCAAGTCGGCGAGCGCCGGCAACAGGCGTTCGCTCATTTCGACACTGCGTGCCGTGCCGTTCTTGGAGAGCTGCCAGTTCGTCACGCCGAGCACCACGATCAGGGCGGCGAGGAACACAAAACCCAACGTGACGCCCAAGAAGGCGCTGCGCAGGCTGAGCGAGGGACGGGTGAGCATGGAATTTTTCATGGGAGAAATTGCACCGTCCGCGCGCACAGCGCGGACCGATAGCGACTGCCAAACTGGATTTAGGAAGACGGGATCGTGACGACCGAGGCGTCGGCATTCGCGCTGTCGACAAAGCCGATGGCGCCAGGCGTCTCGGCAACGAATTTCCGGAGGTCCTCCTCCTTGTCGAAAGCCTTGGGCGCAGTGCCGCCACCGGTCATGGCCAGCCGGCGCCAGTGGTTGTTGAAGGCGCTCGAGTTCATTTCTGCGGATTTCTGCAGAAACTCATCGGCCACCGGTCCCGATTTGAGAACGGCGAGGACGACGCGGCCCGCGGAGTCCCACGCGACTTTTTTACCGAGAAAAACGGCCTTGAGCGCGGCGGCATCGAGCTTCTCGGCGGCCACGTTTTTGTTTGCGATCACGGCGGGTGCGGCGGACGCGGTCGCGACCAAGGCCGCGAAGGCCAGCGCACCGAGTTTATGTTTGAAGGTGATTTTCATGGGGAGTCCTCCTGCGGGTGCTCAGAAACTCAGCGTGGTTTTCGCCGCGTAATAGGACGACGAGTCCTTCTTCACGGGATTCGGCGTGCGCACCGTGTTGAACATGCCCATGCGCCCGTCGACGTGGTGAGCCTCCAGTTTGAAGAGCGCGCGTTCGCTGAGATCGAAGCGGACGCTGAACGCCGTATCGCCGAGAGTGCGCTGGGCCGCCGGCGTGCCAGGGGCCGCGAAACGGTTTTCCATCCGGCTGTAGTAGGTGCCGAGTTCGAGCCAGCCGTTGAGGCGACGCGCGGCGGAGAGATACCAACCGTCGGAGCCATTGTTGACGCTTTCCGCGGGACCGACCGAAGTGAGGGTAAACGTATCGCCCGTGCGTTCCCACTCCGCGGCAAACGTCCAATTGTTGCGCGTATACTCCGCAGAAAACGTCGTGTAGCCGTAGCGGTCGCCGACCACGGTCACATTGGCGACCGGGTAGAAGGCGAATTTGCCGTTGCCGAAAACTTTCCGGAGATACGAATACGACGCTCCGACCCGCAGTCCCTGCACGGGTGTGCTCCACATCAACTGCGCACCGGTCGCGTGATCCATCCCGAGGGCGGTCGTGCCCGCACCGGCGTAAAGACCCGTGGTGTTGAAAAAGTCGGCCACCCCTTGCTCCGGATTCATCGGGATATCGCCGTAGAAAACTTTGTAGTCGAACGAGCCGAGCCGGCCCGCGCCGAGCGAGCCGTAGACCATCGCGCCGTTGAACGACGCGTTAAAATCGCGCGTGACCGGGTTGTAGATCGCCTGCGGCAGAAACACGAACGGGCGGATCATATCGAGATCGAGCGCCTCGCCGTAGAGGCCCTTGGGAAACTTGATGCGTCCGACGCGCACCCCCACTTCCTGACGGAAGTTGTAGTCCGCGACCGCCCAATCGAGCAGCACTTTGTCCTGGCCGTAGTTGCCCAGCCGCTCCGCAAACGCCTGCGCGCCGACCCGCAGGTGGGAGCCAAACGTCGTCGAGACGTTGACCGCCATCTCGCGAAAATCGAAGGTGCCGTCGATCGAATCGAACGGATAGTTGTTACCCGAGCTCTTGATGTAGCCCTGGCTGAAGAAGCCGCCGACTTGGATATTGTCACGGGCGCCAATCGTGACGTTGGCGCGGGCGGCGGGAGCGAAAGCCACGGCGAGAAGCGCGAGACCGAGGCGGAGTTTTGAGTCTGAACGAATTTTCATGGTGATTTGGTTGGTGGGATTGGGAACGGCGACTCACCGGCGCGCACGGGCAGCAAAAAAGGCACACCGAAAAACCCATGACGGGAATTTTGGTGTGCCTTCTTCTGACAGGTCCTGAGCCCTGTCCGTGATGGCTACCCGCAGGCGACCTGCGAGCCTTGACCCGAATGATATCGACCGGGAACTACTCAGCTTGAGGAGTAATCTTCGCCGAATTTGTTTCCGAAAAACCTGACACGCTACCCGCAGACGCCAAAAAAAAGGGCGGGCCGCTCGGCGGCACCGCCCACACATAACCAAAAAATACGCGGCCGGGATCGGCCGCACAGAGCTGCCTGCTCAGTCAAAGCCCAGCACGACATCCGACTTCCTTTGCACGGGAGTCTTCATCGCGGAACGAACCGGCAGCGCAGCCACCGGAGCGGCGGCGGCAGGCGGCGTAGCTACGGCGCCGCTGGAATCGGCCCCGACCAAACCCAACAGATCGCGGACTGCGCCCGTCAGCACACCGGCTTGCGCACTCAGTTCCTCGGCGGCGCTGGCGCTTTCCTCCGCCGCGGCGGCATTCGACTGCGTGACTTTGTCCATCTGGGAAACCGCCATATTCAACTGGCTGATACCGCGGGATTGCTCCACCGACGCCTCGGCAATTTCGGCCACGCGCTGGTCGACCTCCCGGGCCTTGGTGACGATCACTTCGAGAGTGTCGGCGACTCGCTTCGAAATTTCGACGCCGCGGTCGCTCTTGGCCACCGAGCCTTCGATCTTTTCGGCGGTCTCACGGGCCGATTGCGCGGCCCGCTGCGCGAGGCTGCGGACTTCGTCCGCCACGACAGCGAAACCCATGCCGGCCTCACCGGCGCGAGCCGCTTCGACCGCGGCATTGAGCGCGAGGATGTTGGTCTGGAATGCGATCTCGTCGATCGTCTTGATGATTTTCGAGATGTCGTGGGACGAAGCCTTGATCTCGTCCATCGCACTTTGCATCGCGCTCATTTCGGCAGCGCCGGTGTCGGCCGCGGCGCGCGTCTGCGTGGCGAGGGTCTTGGCCTGCGCGGCACTGTCGGCATTGCGCTTGGTCATCGAAGCCATCTCTTCGAGGGATGCGCTGGTTTCCTCCAGCGAGGCCGCCTGTTCGGTGGAGCCGGCCGCGAGCGTTTGACTGGAATGCGTGAGCTGGGTGCTGGCGGCCAGGACCTCGCTGGAACCTCCGCCGATCTGTTCGCCGGCGCGGCGGATCCCGCGGTTGAGCGCCGCCAGACTCAGCGCGATCCATACTGCCATCGCGGCGCCGATCACACCGGAAGAAATCCCGACGACCAAAATGGCGCGGCGCCCGCTCTCGAGTGCCTCAAGCATCACGGCCTGGGCATCGGCAATGTCTTTGGAGCAGGCATCTACCAAGATGCCCACGGCGTTTTCAATTTCGTCTCCACTGCGCAGGAGTTCGGCGGAAGCCGCTTTGAGTTCCCGGTCACCGTCGACGAGTGCTTTCATCGCCGCCGCGTAGCCGGTCCACTTCTCCCCAATCTCTTTCTGCACGACCGCGGGCAACGCCGCTTTTTGCATCGTTTCGGTAAACTCTCCGATGCGTGCGTTGATCTCGGCCAGGTATTTGGGATCTCCGCGCAGCAGGTAGTCCTTCTCGTGGCGGCGGACCATCAGCATGATCACGGTAAGTTCGAGGCGCCCCTGTTCCTTGACGAAGGCTTCGACCGTATGGACGGCCTTCCGCAGTTCGCCCTCCAACCCGACATCGGGCGTGAGCCCACGGCGAACTGTGAGCTGATGCGCACGGGAAAACGTCGTCGCATAGGCGCCCGCCTTGTCGATCACAGCACCGGCCGCGGTATCGCGCCCACTGTCGGCCGAAGCCGCCTGCACCGCCACCATGCTCGCCCGGAGTTTGCCGAGCTGCGCGCCCACGAGCGCCGCTTCTTTCTCGTCGTGGCGATTGAAGAACCGTTGTTCGTGAATCCGCGTCATCGAAATCTGCTCGTCGGCTGATTTTGCGGCCGTGTATTCGGCCAGGTATTCGTTGACGAGCTGGGCGCCCGCGCGTTCGGCGTTGCGGGACTTGAGATAGCCGATCGTCGAGCCGACGCCGACCAGCGCGAGCACGGAGCCAAAGCCGAGCCAGATCTTTTGATTTACGTTCATATGGGTTGAGTGAAGTCGGCGGATGGGAGCGGAGTGATCAAAACACCACCTGCAGTCGCGTCATGACACGCCCTTCGCGGGCCATGGGGCCGGCGGGATCGCCGAGCATATAGTCGAAGGTCAGTTTCAAATCGTCGCCCTTGAGAAAATAGTTACCCCCGAAAATCCAAGTGGAGCTGACGTTGCCGCCCACCTTGGTGTTGCCGTTGTAAGTTTCATACCGCACGAGCGCCTGGAGTGTCTTTGGAATCAGAAAATATCCTGCGAGGAGCGACCAGCCGTCCGCCGTGACGTCGGCTCCCGCGATCCGATTTTGCAGCGCGTGCAGGTATTCTGCGTTCACGTCGAACGCGCCGACGGTCAGCTGGGTATCGACGCCCCAAGCCGTGCGCCGGCCGGTGAAGTTCCCTGTGTCGTTGGACCAATAGCCGTTGGTGCCGACACAGAGTTTGCTGGTGCCCCGGGACCAAACGGCAGCGGCGACCCGGCCGGCATACATGAACTGATCGTTGTCGTTGTTCCCGTTGTTGACGCCGTTGCCGTTGTAAGCGCCGACGTTGTAGGTGATGCGCTTGTTCGCGACCGTGCCGAGCAGCGCGACGCCCATCTGGCGGCTCACAGTGAGCAAGTCGCTGGGCAGCGACCGCTCCGCCATCGGAGTTTTGGTATCCGAAAGCAACTGCTCGTAGCCGAAAGCGCTCTTGAATCGGCCGAGCTGAAGCGTGGCCGTTTCATACTTCGTCCAAGCCACAAAGGCGTCGGCCAATCCGGCGCGATAGCCGTTGTTGGCGGCGATCGAGTTGTTGCCGAAGTCGGGTTGCAGTGTGAATTCGAAGCCTTCGGCAAAGACGCCCTTGGTCGTGATGCGCGCCCGACGAAGCAGCACGCGATTGTTGATGCCGTTGAAGCGTGCGTCCGGAGCGCCCCCAAACTCGGCGTGCGCGTGCACGAAGCCCCCGACCGAAAGTTTTTGTTCTTTCCCCGCCGCCTTGACGACGGTCAGCGGAGATTTTCCGTCCCAGCCCAGTTGCTCCTTCAACGCGCTCAGTTCGCGCACGACCGGCGCCAATTGCGGCGGCGCGACCGTTTGCCCGAGACGGGCCTCGATGCGAGCCAGGGCCGACTCCAGCGCCAACAAACGCTCCTCGACTGGCGACACCGCCGACGCAGCCGACAGTCCGCCGGCGGCGATAATCAATCCGAGGAAATTACGAAGGGTTCGAAACATGATTGTGTGGTGGGAGGTGCAAGCGGCCCCGCGGCGCAACCGGGCAGCAAAAAAGGCACGCCAAGCGACCCGCGAACGGGCAACTCGAAGTGCCTTCTTCTGACAGGTCTGAAAACCTGTCCGTGATGGCTACCCGCAGGCGACCTGCGAGCCTATGCGCTCCTAGTTTCGGCCGGAACGGGCCGGGCTTTAGGTAGATTTACGGCCCGCGGTGTCGATTTTCCGCAAAAGTCCCTCGAGGTCTTTTCGCAGTTCACCGAGATCCTTGCTCTTGAAGCTCTCGCGTGTGCGCTCGAGCACGGCGACGGTCCGCCGCAAGCTGTTCAGCATGTCGATCTGCGTGAGGACTTCGCGTGCCGCGGCGTCTGCACCGAGCATCGAAACGGATCGGTCCAACTCACCCAAGAGCAGCCCGAGGTGTCGCACCGTAACCTGTAGGTAATCGACGGCCGGCCGGGTATCCATCGTGCCGGCGCTGTGCTCCAAACGCTGGAGCTCGCCGTCCCATTCCGCGAGATGTTGGCGACTGGCGGTCACGGCCCGACGAAAACGTTGTGCTTTCACCTCCCGCTGCACGAGCACCCGTAATTCGTCGAGGTCGGGCGGCTTCACCAAATACGCCGCCGCGCGCACCCGCACGGACCGCATCGCGGTGTCGAGCGAGGGATCGCCCGTCAGAAAAATCACCGGCAATCCCGCGTTGGGCGCTCCGATGGCGGCCGCGAGCTCCGGACCATCCCGGTCCGGCAAATGCACATCGGAGATCAACAGATCGAATTCGCGCACCGCCAAAGCGGCGAGGGCCGTGGTCGCGTCGGCATACAACTCATACGCATAGCCCTCGGTGTGCAGCCACGCACCGAGCATCGCGCGCGCCGAGGGGTCGTCTTCGGCCACGATGACGCGCACAGGATTGTCGGGGAGCGAGGGGGGATTCATGGCAGGGTGCGGTCGAGCAGCGCGCGCAGGGAGCGCGCGATGTCTTCGCCCGAGAACGGCTTTTCCAACAGCACAACCCGCTCCAGCGCGCCGAGTTTTTCGTCGGGCACAGCCGAGCTGTTTCCCGTCATGACAATGGCCGGGACATTTGCCCCGGCCGCCCGCACTTCCCGGATCAGATCGATCCCGGTAATCCCCGGCATCGTATGATCCGTGATTAACGCCTCGAACGAATGGGGATTGGCCCGCACGGCGGCGAGCGCGCGGCGCGGATCGTCAAACACGATCACGCGGTAGTTGTGCCGCTCGAGACTCATCCCCGTAAACGATCCGACCGAGGCCTCGTCGTCGACCACGAGCACGTGTTCGCCACGACCGGGCTTCGGCGGCGGCACGGTCACCATCGCCGTTTCCGCCCGCGCACTGGCCGGAAAGTAGACCCGAAATACCGAGCCCACGCCGGCCCTGCTCTCCACAGTGATGCCCCCGCCGTGAGTGGCCACGATACCCTGCACCACCGCCAGGCCCAGCCCCGTGCCCTCGCCCGGTTGCTTTGTGGTGAAAAATGGATCGAAGACGCGCCGCAACGTGGGTTCGTCCATCCCGTGTCCGGTATCGGTCACGGTGAGACACTGAAAATCGCCCGGCACCACCCTGGGCATCGTCGCGGCCAGCACGTCGTCGACCACGACCGGCGCCACGCTCACCGTCAACGTCCCTACGCCGCCGCGCATGGCGTGGATCGCGTTGGTGCAGAGATTGAGGACGACTTGGTGAATCTGCGTGGGATCGGCCAGCACATTTCCCGGCGTCAGCCTCCGCTCGATCTTGATCGTGGCCGGCGTCGACGCGCGAAGAAACTTGAGCGCCTCACCAACCGCCCGGGATAGGTCGATCGTGACTTGGCTGGTTTCCTTCTGCCGGCTGAAGGTGAGGATTTGCGCGACGAGATCGCGCGCCCGCAGGCCGGCCTTGCGCACTTCGTCGAGCGAACTGCGCGCCGGATCGCCGGGGCGCAGCGACTGCGCCGCCAAATCCGTGAAACCGAGAATGCCGGTGAGGATATTGTTGAAATCGTGCGCGATGCCGCCGGCGAGCGTGCCGATACTCTCCATTTTTTGCGCCTGAAAGAGCTGCGTCTCCAGCGAACGGCGGCGCTCGGCGTCCTGCCGGACTGCCGTCACATCGCGCGCAATCCCCTCGATCGCGATGAGTTTTCCGTTCGCGCCCATGACCGGCACGATGCGCTGCTCGGTGATGAGCGTCCGCCCGTCGCGGGTCAGCCAACGAATCTCCTTCGATCCCTCCGGAATTTTCCGGGAGGCCAACAGCTCGAGGAGGATCGCCTGATCCTCCGGGTGCGCGATCCGGATGATCAATCGGCGATTGGCGTAGAATTCATCCGGGCGGTAGCCGCTGATGCGCTCGACCGCGGAACTGATGTAGTCGCAGTTGATGCCGGTTTTTTCCAACCGGTAGCGGAAAATCACGTCGGGCGCATTCTCGGCAAGCCGCCGGAAGCGATCCTCGCTTTCGCGCAACGACCGCTCCGCCCGCATCCGGTCGCTGTGCTCCTGCGCCTCCGCCAGGCACCGTCGGATCGACGGCACGAGCCGCGGCATCGCATCCTTCAGCACGAAATCGGTGACGCCCGCCTTGAGCAAATCGATCGCCATCGCCTCACCAAGCGCACCCGAAACAAAAATAAACGGCGTATCCGGACAAAACTGACCGCGGAGCTCCAGGGCCGTCATGCCGTCGATCGTCGGCAGGTTGTAGTCGGAGAGGATCAGGTCGGGCGCGTGCGGACAAATCGCCGCCCGAAAGCCTGCTTCGTCGAGCACATGCACGACCTCGCACTCGACTCCTTCGGCGGCCAACAGCGAGCGCACCAGTTCGAATGCACTGTCGTCGTCTTCCAAATATACGAAACGCCGGCGCACAGTCGTGTTCATAGTGGCACCACGCTCTACTCGGAACCGCCGGACGGCAGCAGCAAGGCGGAGCAACGGCGCAACTCACCGATCAGATTGGAAATACTCGCGGGCTTCACCAGATATCCGTCGGAACCAAACTCCCGGCAAAGCTCCCGGTCGCGCTGTTGGTCCGAGGAGGTCAAAACGACCACCTTTACTTTTTCCAAGTCCGGATCGGAGCGGATTTGGCGCAACACCTCGTGGCCGTCCACCTTCGGCATCTTCAAATCCAACAGAATCGAACCCAAAATCTCCGGATCGCGCCCGGCATAGGAACCGCGGCGGAAAACATAGTCGAGCGCCTCTTCCCCATCGCCCACCACGTCGACTTCCACCTCGGCATCCAGCATGCCCAGCGCTGCCAGCGTGAGCTCCGCGCCAACCGGGTCATCATCAACCAGCAGAATCCTTTTGCGGAGCGCGAGTGTCATGGCGGGGTGAAAACAGGAAGGGTAAAGTAAAAGGTGGCCCCCTTGTCGACACTTCCCTCGGCCCACACTCGGCCGCCGTGGCGCGTGACGATACGTTTCACGTTAGCCAGCCCGATGCCGGTGCCTTCGAAATCGCGCTGGTTGTGCAGCCGCTGGAAAACACCGAACAGCTTGTCAATATACAGGGGGTTAAAGCCGACGCCGTTGTCCCGCACAAATGCGGTCACCGTTGCGTCGCCGGGCCGCACCACGGTTGCGCCTATCTCGATGCTTGCGACCGGGCGATTGCGGGTAAACTTCACGGCGTTGCCGAGGAGATTCGCGACGACTTGGTGCAGGAGCGTGCGGTCACCGCTGACGAGTGGCAACGCACTCCACTTCCATTCGATCACTCGGTCGCCGATCTCCGTGTGCAGATCTCCACGCACTTCGGCGAAAAGCTCATCGAGGTTGACCGGGCCGAATTTCATCTCGGTCCGGCCGATTCGGGCAAACGTCAGCAGATCATCGATCAGCAGTCCCATGCGCAACGCCTCCTTGCTCACCGTGGCAACGAAACGTTGGGCCTCGGCGTCAATCTGCCCGCCGGTGCGCTTGGATAGCAGTTCCAAAAAGCCGGTCATGTTCCGCAACGGTGCGCGCAGGTCGTGCGAGACAGAATAGGAAAAAGCCTCCAGCTCTTGGTTCGCGGTAAACAGGTTGGCGTTCACCTGCTGGAGATTGGCCGCGGTGCGATCGACCCGTTGACGGCTGCGGCGGAGATCGTCGGCCAATCGTTCGGCTTCTTCGGTGCGACTCTGCAATTCGGCCGTGCGTGCGGCGACCCGTTGCTCGAGCTCGTGATTGAGCTGCCGCAGTGCAGCCTCGGCACTCTTGAGGGCCGTGATGTCGGTATGTGTTCCGAGGGCATGAGTCGCGATCCCGTCCGGCCCGCGTTCCATGACGCGACCCACAATGGCGAACCAGCGCCAACCGCCCTCACTCGTTCGCAGCCGCACCTCGGCCGAAAAATCGTCCTTGCCCGGATGTTTGATCGTCCCGAGCAGACATTCGTAGACCGGCAGATCGTCCGGATGGATCAGGCCGCTCACGCCGGCCGGATCGGCGGAAATATCTTCCGGCCGATAGCCGAGAACTCTCGCCAGCAACGGGGAACGCTCGACGCGGTTTTCGCGCACTTGCCAGTCCCAGAGGCCATGACGTCCACTTTCGAGGACCAGTTTGAGCCGGGCCTCCTCTTTGCGTAGCGCGGCCTCCGAATGCGTGCGGCGGGCCGCCTCCTCCCGTGCCGCGGCGGCCGACCCGCGCAGGATCGCGGCCGTGCGCGCAAAGAGAATCGCGGCGGCCACCGAGAGCACCACATAAACGAGAGCGCGGGTCTCCGGCGGCGGCACGAATCCGGGCTGCCCGGCGCGCTCATGGGCCGCCAAACTGAAGCAAAGCACCGCCGTCGCCCCACACATCGCGAGTGCCTCGCGCAGGCCAAACAACAAGGCGGCGAACGAAGCCAGCACCACACTCGCGGTCAGTCCCGGCGCCTCAACGCCGCCGTTGATGATCCCGCCCAACGCCATCACCAGCCAGATCAGCCAAAGCAAGCTACGGGCCGCTAGAAAGACCCAGCCGCAACGGAGCCACCACAAACACAACGCGCCGACGCCTCCGGCCAGCACGGTCGAAACTGCGCGAACGGGTTCACCCGGTGTAAACCAAGCCCAACTCATGGCCCCGAAGAGCGAGGTTCCGATTACTCCCCAGCAAAGCGAGCGCGTCAGCGTTTCGGCCATGGTGTGATCGAACAGCTCCGAAGTGCTGTCTTCGCGGGGAGTGCGCATGGTCATGATTTCAGGCCCCCTACGGCCGGCAGGGTGAAATAAAAAACCGCGCCTTTGTCCACACTGCCCTCGGCCCACACCCGGCCCCCGTGGCGGACGACGATGCGTTTCACGTTGGCCAACCCGATACCGGTGCCTTCGAAGTCGCGCTGGTTGTGTAGCCGCTGGAACACACCGAACAATTTTTCCTGATACTTGGAATTGAAGCCCGCCCCGTTGTCTTTGACGTAGACCGTCACTTCGTCGGCGCCGCTCGGGCCGACGGCGGTCGCCGCGCCGATTTCGATCACCGCCGGCGTCCGACCGCGCGTGAACTTCACCGCGTTGCCCAACAGGTTTACCAGGATCTGCCGCACCAATGCGCGGTCGCCCCGCACCGCCGGCAGTTCCCCGACGTTCCATTCGATCGCCCGGTCCGCATGAGCCGGACGCAATTCTTCCTGCACCTCGGCGACCAGCTCGCCCAGCGGGATCCGGCGGCTCGTCAGCTCCGCCCGACCCACGCGTGAAAAGGCCAGCAGATCGTCAATCAACTGGCCCATACGCACCGCCTCGCGCACCACCGTCGTGACAAAGCGGCTGCTCTCGGCATCGAGCCGCCCCTGCATCCGTGCCGACAGCAGTTCGAGGAATCCCGTGATATTGCGCAGGGGAGCCCGCAGATCGTGCGACACCGAATAGGAAAACGCCTCCAGTTCGGCGTTGAGGCGCTCCACCTCGGCCACACGCGCGGCGAGTTCGCCGGTGCGCAGTTCGACGCGCTCCTCGAGCGAAGCATTCAACCGCCGAATCGCATGCTCGGCCCGTTTTGTCTCCGTGATATCCCGCAAGATCGTCGATTGGAAAAGCACTTCTCCCGCGGCGTTCCGGTGCACCACCAACACCTGCGAGACCGGCACGGTCCGCCCATCGGTGCGCAGCAGGACCGCGTCACCGCTCCACGTCCCGTGTCGGGCGGCATGCGGCAGCGCCGTGGTCCGGAAAATCTCAGCCCCCGCCTCTGGAAAAAAGTTTTCCATTCTGAGTTCCGCAATCTCTTCGCGGTCGCCCAGCCCGGCCATCCGCCGGCCGGCGGGATTGAGGTAGGACATCTTTCCATCCGGCACCGCAAACGCGACAAAGTCGCTGGTGCCCTCCAGAATGGAAGCCAGCAGCGCATGCTCGCGGGCCAGCGCCCGTTCCCGCGCCACTTTTTCCCTCTCGTGGCGGAGACGGTTTTGCTGCACCCGCCACGTCACCCCGCCCACCACGCTCAGCGCCACGCACAGGATTCCCGCTCGCCACCAACGCGTCTCCCAGAAAAACGGACTGACCGAAAACGCCACCGTCGCACCTTCGCGATTCCACACGCCGTCGTTGTTCGCCGCCGTCATCACCACCCGGTAACTGCCCGGCGCCAGCAGATCCGATTGCAGGCTGCGGCCCGCCTGTAAGTCGGCGGAAATCAGAAGCCCGTCGCGCTCGAACCGGGGCTGCAACACCACTTTATCCGGAGCGGTATACGACAGAACGGCGAACTGCATCTCCAGCCTGCGGCTGCCGGGCGGCAGGATCAGCGGCTGCGGCACGGGCGCATACAACACATGCTTCTGCTCCTGGCGGTCCACGTAGCTCACCCGGCCCAACACGATCGGTGGCGGCACCTGATTCAACCGCAGCTTCGCGGGCTCGACCATCGCCACGCCGCGCGGAGTGGCGAACCACAGCCGGCCGCCGCGATCCTTCAGGGCGGTGGAAGAAAATCCACCGGAGGCTTCCAACGTCGCCAACCCGTCGCTCGTGCCGAAAATTTGCGGCGTCAGCACCGCCTGCGTGCCGTCGGCGGTGCGCTCCATCTCGACGCGGGCCGCCCGCACCAGCCCCCGGTTGGTCCCCAGCCAGAAAAAACCGAAATCGTCCTCCACCATCGAGGCCACGCTGCGCACCGGCAGCCCCTGCGCCGGCCCGATCGTCGACCACCGGCCATCCCGATAACGCCGCACTCCTCCGGTCCCGCCGAACCAGAGTGTGCCGTCCGCATCGCCCCGCACGCACTGGTTGTCCCGCACCGACCGTCCTGCCGTATCCAAGATTTCCCGCCATACGCCGTCGCCGTAGCGGAAGACACCCTCGGCATTCGCCGCCCAAATCGTCCGGTCGCGCGGATGCTCCGCAAAACCCACGCAATGCGGGAGGGTCCGCCCGTCCACGAGGCGCTGCAACTCGAACTCCCCGTTTTCGTGCCGCGACACCGACTCGCTGCCGCCGATCCAGATCGTCCCGCGCGAATCCTGAAACAAGGCGTTGATATTCCGTCCGCCGCTGGCGCCCTCCGAGATCGGTCGACGTTCGCCGTCGGCGATCACTTGCAGTCCCGCGCCGAATGTCCCGAGCCAGCGCCGCCCGTCTCGGTCCCGGAGCAGACATTGCACGTAAAGTTCCGCCGAACTCACCCCGCGGTAGTCCACCGGGGTCACCCGGCCATCCGCCAAACTCATGAGGCCCTTGCCATACGTGCCCAACAAGATCTGCCCCGTCGGCTCCTCCGCCACCGCCTTCACCAGACGTTCCGTCAATCCGCTCTCCAAACCGTAGGTGACCACGCTGCGGGATTTGAGCCGCACCAACCCGCCGCCGTTGCCGCCGCCCACCCACAGATTGTGCTCCCGGTCCTCGAATGCGAACCGCAGGCTGTCCGACAGGAGACCGTTTGCCGTCGTGATTTTTCTGATTTCGCCCGAAGGCATCCGGCAGAACAGCCCTGCGCCCCACGTCGCCATCCACACCCGGCCGAAACTGTCTTCCATCACTTGCCACGAAGGTGGCACCGGCTGCGCGAGGCGTTCCCGGGCCACAATTCGATCGCCCTCGATCCGCAGCAATTCCGTGCCCGAATAAGTCAGCAGACTGCCGTCAAACCCTCGGCCCGCGCCGCGAAAACCGCGGATCACCTCGGCCATGATCGGCGATTCGCGCCAGCTCTGCCCGTCCCAATACCCGCAAAACCCGCTCTGCACCACGCCCACCCGACCGTCCTTCGCCACGTGCCCAAAATACGTCTGTTCCGGGTTGCCCGGCGGCTTCGGCAGCTCGGCGAAATCGCGTCCCGTCGCGCGGAAAATCTTCCCGTCGAAACTAGTCAGGCACAACACCCCCGCGTGCTCCGCAAACGTGCGCACAAAATTGCCGGTCCACCGCGCCTCCGTTTGAAATTCCGTCCACCGGCCCGGTGCACTCACCACGAGCCCGGCCAGCGTGCTCACCCAAAGCCGGCCGGTCGCGTCCAAGTGCAGGTTGACGATGCCATCGCTCGGGAGGCCCGGCGTATTCGCGCGATCGAAGACCGCGAACTCCATTCCGTCGAAACGCACGAGTCCCCCCATCGTGCCAAACCACAGATAGCCATCGGCCGTCTGCACCATTTGCCGCGTGGACCCCTCCGGCAAACCCTGGTCCGTCTCCCATGCGTCGATCAGAAAATCGTGGTCGAACCCCGCCCGGTCCGGCAGGGCCGCGCTCGCCGGCGTGCCCACGGCCAGAGCGACCATCATCGCCCCGAGGGCGGCGCTCACTCCAAGCCGTCCGAAAATCGCCGCCCGTGCGCCGCTCATACGTCGGACCCCCCGTGCCGCGCGGCCGTCGGCAATGTGAAATAAAACGTCGCGCCACACTGCACGGCCCCTTCGGCCCACACGCGGCCGCCGTGCCGTTGCACGATGCGCTTCACGTTGGCCAAACCGATTCCCGTGCCTTCGAACTCGCGCGAATTGTGCAACCGCTGGAAAACCCCGAACAGCTTATCGATGAACTTCGGGTTAAAGCCCGCGCCGTTGTCCCGCACAAAAAACGTCACCGTCGCGCCCCCCATCCGGGCCGCACTCGCGCCGATCTCGATCACGGCTCTGGGCTGCTGCCGCGTGAATTTCACCGCGTTGCCAATGAGGTTGGAAATCACCTGACGGAGCAGCGAGCGATCGCCCCGCACCGACGGTAGCGCGCCGATCTTCCACGCGATCTGCCGCTCCCCGATCTCGCTCGCCAACTCCTCGCGCACCTCGGCGATCAACACCTCCAGCAACACCGGCTCCTCGCTCATCTCCGCCCGGCCAATCCGGGAAAACGTCAGCAAGTCGTCGATCAGCAGCCCCATCCGCCCCGCCTCCTTGATGACCAACGCCACGAACCGCGCCGACTCGCCGTCGAGTGTTCCAGCCGTGCGTTTCCCCAACAGCTCCAGGAAACCGGTGATATTGCGCAACGGCGCCCGCAAGTCGTGCGACACCGAGTAGGAAAACGCCTCCAGCTCCTGATTCGCCGCGAGCAGATTTGAATTGGCCTCCTGCAGACGCGCCGCGGAGCGGTCCGCCATTTGCTCGCTCGTCGTCAGGTTGCGCATCAACTCCCGCTGCTCCGCATTGAGCCGCTCAACCTCCTCCACCCGGGTGGCCAACTCTGCCGTGCGCTGTTCGACGCGCACTTCGAGAGCGGCGTTGAGCCGCGTGATCTGCTCCTCGTTGCGGAGCCGTTGCAATTCCGCCACTGCGCGCGTGGCCGAGAGCACCAACAGCAGCGACGCCAGCTCCACTCCGGGCATCGGCTTGTCGTCCAGCACCGCGATCAACCCCAGCACTCGCCCGGTATGGTCGCGCATCGGCAGACCCGCGTAGCTGCGCGCCCCCATCTTGCCGAGCAACGCATCGGTCGGGAACTGCGCCACCACCGTATCCGCGTAGTGGCACAACCCATCCCGGGTCACATTCTCGCACGGCGTGCCACTCAGTTCGTAGTCGAGATTGTCCGCCGGACCGCCCGCCCAGACCGCCAGGGTCCGGACGGTTTGCCGTCCATCTTGACCGGTGACCAGTTCACCGATCAGCGCGGTCGTCACGCCGAGCTCATGCGCCAACTGCCGCACCGTCGCCTTGAAAAACTCCCGGCCAGTGACCGTGCCCGTGAGCTCGCTGAACGAGCGCAACGCATGTTCGCGGCGCCGCCGTTCCGTCAGGTCGGTCCCCAACCCCACGTATCCGAGCAACGTGCCCTCCGGGCTCCGCAGTTCCGAAATCACGAGGTAAACCGAGGCCCGGTTGCCCTGCTTGCCGACAAAGGTCCACTCCCGCCCGTCCGAGCCATCCTGCGGAATCGACGCCACAAAAACGTCGAACCCCGGCGCCACCGGCCGACCCAGTCGAATGGTCAATTCCCTCGCCCGCCCCGCGATCTCCGCCGCGTCGTGCCACCGTTCGGGGGTGGCCCGGCCGACCACCTCTTCGGCGCGGTAGCCGAGCAGACGTTCCGCCGCGGGATTAAAACTCTGGACCACCCCGCTCGGGTCGGTGCTGATCACCGCCACCCCGGCACCGCTCAAGATCGCCCGTTGCAGCGCGTGATTCGCCGCGATCTCGCGGTCCCGCTCCGCGATACCCGCGAGCATCTCGTTGAACTGCCGGCCGAGCTGACCGAGCTCGTCATCTGTCGCGACCGGCGCCCGCAGTGCATAGTTGTCCGAGGTGCGGACCGCCCGCGCCGTTTCCGCCAACTGCACGATCGGCTGCGTGATCGCCCGTTGCAGAAACCGCGACAACACGGCGCCGACCAACAACAACACCACGAACACCCCGGCGAGCACCCGCAGCAGTTCCCCGAAACTGCGCCGCACCGTCGCCAGACTGCCCTCCAACTGGAGTGAAGCCACCGCGCGTCCATCCCGGGAAAACGTCGTGACCAGCAGCGCGCTGTCGCCGTTCACGTAAAAACCGTCCGGCCTCGGCATCAGGGCAAACCGAGCCGCCCGCCCCTCGCGCTGATAATCGGCAAACAGCGGCGAGCCCTCCCCACCGCCCGCGCGAAAGAGCGCCGCCGCGTTGATCGCCTCGCCCCGCTGCACCCGGCCCAGCGCTTCCTTCGCGGCTTCGGGCACCCCGAAATCGACCGCGGAAACCAAATTGCCCAGCAGCGCATCGGAGAGCGCTTCGAGGCTCGACCGCATGCGGGACTCCGCTGCCTTGTATTCATAGAACCCCAACCCCGCCGCACAGAGCGCGAGCGATACGCCGATCGCCGCAAACACCGCGACCGTGACTTTTCTCCGGACCGATTTCGGGCCTTTCATGGCTTGGTCCCTCCCCTTTCGATCGCCGATTTTTCGGGAGACAGCGCCATGAACAACAAACCGTCCGACGGCGTCAGCCCGCTGCGCCGCATGGCTTCGATATCCAGGCGGTAGCGCAACACGGAGCTCTTCGTCAGGACGAAGTTCACCGCCACGCCGCTATTATCCTCACCCTCGAAGGCCACGAGCAGCACCGGTTTCCCGGCGAGCCTCCGCGCCGCTTCCAGCGAAGCGCTGCGCGTCGGTTGGTCCATAAACACGAGTTCGCAATCCACCAAGTTTTCCACGCGCTCCGCCCGCTTGAACTCGATTTCCCGCGCCAAGCCAGGTTTCGCGGCTAACGCCTTTTCCAGCGCGTCGCCCATCCGATCCCGGCCGAGCAAACCGATACGCAGCGGCGCCCCCTTGGTGCGCGTGCCTGCCGGCCAATGGATGTGGCCCTCCAGCCGCACGAGATAGTTCGCGATGCCGCCAAACAGCTCCGCGCGGTCGCGCGTGCCAAAATCGTCGACCCGCGTCGCCGCCGCACCACTCACCGCCAGCCAGCCCAAAGCCACAACCCACCCGGCCGCACCCCACCGCCCCGGTCGCGCCCACCCGAATAGCCGAAGAAGCATTGAGCCCATGGGACGGTTCATGCGGTCAACGACGCACCGTAAATTCCAACAACACACTGCGCGGAATCTCACTCATCGCCGGAAATCCGATGCTCCGGGAAAACTCCGGGTGCCGCGGATCGAGCAGGTCCTTCCCCACCAGCGCAATCTCGGTCGTCTTGGTCGGTCGGCAGGCCAGCCGCAGATCCAGCCCGAAATAGGCCGGCACCGCGATCGCGGGACGCGCACCCACATACCGCCCCCACGCCGTCAGGCTCCACGCTTGGCTCAACTTGCCCGCCGCCATCACCTGCCATTGACGCCGGGGAGCCGTGCCTTCGTCGCGCGCGTCGGCCCCGGGATCGGCGAACACGGTTTTCGCATGGGCGTGTATCCGCAAAAGACTGTAGCTCGCGCGCACCCGCCAGCGCAGCGTCGGTTGCCACACCGCCGCCACTTCACCGCCGTGGGCCTCCGCCTTGCGCTCGTTCATCGGTCGGATCGTCAGCAGCGTCCCCGCCGCATCCACCGTCGACCGCGTCGAGTCCAGATTGTCGTAGGCATTCGCAAACACCGTGGCATCCACGCTCAGTTCCCGCGACGGTTCGACCCGCCAACCCGCCTCCACCGCCACCAACTCGACCGCGGGACGCCCCCGGTTCGGCACGCTCTGCACCCGAAACGCCCCCGGCACGTCGATCGTCAAGTCGTGATCCGAAATGCTCGTGACCTGCAGTCCGCGCGATACCGCGAGCCAACCCGTCTTCCGCTCCGACGGCGTCCACGTGAGGCGCGCGCTCGGCATCAATTCCAAGCCCGTGAAATCGTTGTGCTCCGCCTTGAATCCCACCGACCACACCAACCGCTCCTTGATCGCCGTGAAATCGTCCGAGATCGCGAAGCTGAGCGGATCGAGCACCCGCACCGCCGGAACATAGTTGTGCCCGACTTGCCCGCGGGCCTCGTTCCGGATGCGCTGGTAGTTGAAACTCGTCCGCAACTCGTGTCGCGGCGCGATCGGCCAGCGGTGATTCGCCTCGAAGTTAAACGCATCCGCATCCGCCGTCGCCGGCGCCGACTGCCGCCGCACCGAGTCGAAATAGGCCATCAGCTCCAACCCGGCCTCATTCGCAAACTGCGCGTTCCACCGGGCCAGCACGTGCGCTCCCGATGAGCGAAACGTATCCGCCACCCGGTTCGAATACTGCAACAGCCGGCCGGTGTGCGCCTCGCCCTCCACGGTCACATGCCGCGCGCGATTCGGCTCTGCATCAACCCGAAAACCCGCCCGCGTTTGCCGCCAGTCGTCACCCGCGCCCGCGCCGTTCGCCAATTGCGTTTCGCCCCGCTGAAACGCCTTCGCATAAATGCGGTAGTGCGTGGCCTCACCCCATTGCCCGCCATGGCGCACCACTCCGAACGCGTCCTCCAACGTCCCGCCGCCCGCCCGCACCAGCGTGCCCTGGGTGTCGCGCGCATCCTTCGTCAACACATTGACCACGCCGTTGACCGCGTTGATGCCCCACGCCGTTCCACCGGGGCCGCGCACCACTTCGATCCGGTCCACATCCTCGAACACCGTGTCCTGTGCGTCCCAAAACACGCCGAGAAACTGCGGCGTGTAGAGCGATCGCCCGTTCTGTAGCACGAGCAGCTTGTTGCTGAATTCCCCCGGAAATCCCCGGATCGCGACCGAGTAGCGCTGCGCGTTGATCTGGGCCACATCCGCACCGGGCGCCAACCGCAACGCCTGCGGCAGCGAGGTCACTCCCGAAAAACGCAGCTCTTCGTCCGTGATCACCGCGAGCGCCGACGGCGCCGACCACACTGGCTGCAATTGCTTCGTCGCCGTGATAACCTGGATCTTCCCCAGTTGCTCCAAATCCATCCACCCTTCGGCGGCCTCCGCTACGCCCGTAAGCCCACCTATCCCCGCGCCCACTCTGGCTGCCCAACGCCACCAGCGTCTCCGCCCTGCGGGGGGCAGGCGAAATTTCGACCAAAAGAATCGAGCGGTTGATGAAGCCGGAGACATGGGGGCGCAGTGGAAAAAACCGGACGGGAAAATGTGTAATACCTATTAACTGCCCATGGCAACGACTCCGTGCGTCACATTTTGGCGCGATCTCCCGGCCGCGCTGTGCACCCGCAGATTTTCCATTGCCCGGCAGCCCGCCTCGGCGATGAATCACCGCCCGCGCATCCTGCCTTCGATTCTAAACGTCTTCCTCGCTTTCCCCTCATGCACCTCCGCCCCTTCGCCATCCTCCTCGCCCTCTGCTCCACGCTCGCCCTCGGCTCCGTCGCCACGCACGCCGCCGACAACACTCTCACCGCCGCCGAGAAAAAAGCCGGTTGGACGCTCCTCTTCGATGGCCAGACCCTCAACGGCTGGCGCCCCTACGCCAACAAACCCGCCGGCGGCTGGGAAGTGAAAGACGGCACCCTCCACGCCATCGCCAAGGTCAAAGGCGTCGAACTCATCACCGAGAAAAAATACGACAACTTCGAGTTCAGCTGGGAGTGGAAGCTGCCCCCCGCCGGCAACAACGGCGTGAAATACTTCGTCACCGAAGCCCGCACCAAGTCCCCCGGCCACGAGTATCAGATGCTTGATGACAAGGCCCACCCCGATTCCAAGCACGGCCCCATCCGCCAGACCGCCTCGTTCTACTACGTCCTCCCGCCCGCCGCCGACAAACCCTACCGCGAGCCCGGCGCGTGGAACCAGTCCAAGATCGTCGTCCGCGGCAACACCGTCGAACACTGGCTCAACGGAAAAAACGTCCTCACCTACGAGCTCGGCAGCGAGGCCGTCAAAGCCGGCATCGCCGCCAGCAAATTCAAAACCGATGCAGGTTTCGGCGACAAAATCACCGGCCACATCATGCTCACCTACCACCAGGACGACTGCTGGTATAAGAACATCAAGATCCGCGAGCTGAAGTAAGCCACCGCCCGCCAGCCGCTCACTTTTCCCGACGTGGCACGGGCATCTTGCCCGTGGGTTCGTCGTGGCACGGGTCCCCCACTCGTGGCTTCGCCGAAATCTGAGACCCAAAACTCGCTCCTCCCGTCCATCGTGCGACGCCCCCTGCTCGCTCTCCTCGTCCTCTGCGCCTGCGCCCTGCCGGTGCAGGCCGCTGCCGACGAGGGTATACCCCGCGGCCTCTGGTTCTGGTCGAAACCCGCGAGCCCCGACGGCTCCGTCAACATCCTTGGTCACCCCGCGCGCGAAGCCGAGGCGCTCGCCACGTTCGCCCGCTGGCGCATCCGCCGCCTCTACGGCAGCTACGCGCAGCTCCTCGTCGAGTCACCGGCGACCGTCGCCGCGTGGAACCAAAAACTCGCCGCCGCCGGCATCCGTTCCGAAGCCCTTTTCTCCGACGGAAAATTCCTCGTGCCCGCAAATCGCGATACGTTTCTCGCCGCCACCGCCGGCCGTATCCTCGCTTTCAACACGACGTGCGCCACCCCCGCCGCGCGTTTCGCCGGTCTCGCCCTCGACATCGAGCCGCACGCCCAGCCCGCGTGGAAAACCGCCACGCCCGCCGCCAAGCGCGCCCTGCTCGAAGACTATCTCGCCGCCTGCACCGCCCTCCGCGCCTACCTCGATGACCACGGCGGCCGCGACCTGGCGATCTCCGCCGCCCTTGCTTACTGGCTCGACCGCCTGCCGCCCGAAGGCTCCGTCGGTTGGACCTCCGCCGCCGACCGCGACGCCTGGTTCGCCCGCCTCGCGCGGTCAGTCGCCAGCATCAGCCTCATGGCCTACGAACGTCCCCGCCCCGCCGCCATCCTCGACGCCGCCGCGTGGGAGCTCGCTCATTTTCCTGGCCGCACGGTGATCGCCCTCCGCGCCCGCCTCGGCGTCGAGTGGAAATCGCTCGCCGATCTCACCGCCGTGCTCCCGGTCGTCGAAGCCGACCAACTCACCGGCATCGACCTCGAAAACTACGAACTGCTCCGCGCCGCCGAACGCGCCGCCGCCAGCCCGTGACGCGATTCTGACAACAACGTCAGGCAAGCCGCCTCGCGCACCCCGCGCCACGCCTCTTCTGCTCTGGTGGACCGCCGGTCCACCGTCACCCGCTCAGCCGCAAGCTATCCGGGCCACTCTGGGAGCGCTCGCTCATCGCCGCGCGGTCCTGCGGCATGCCGTCGACTCTTCCATCTCTCACTTCCGCTCCGGCTCCGACTCCGACTCTCGCTCCGGTTCATTCCGCCCCGCGTCGTCCGCCCCGCGCGGTGGCGCTGGCCGTGGCCGGCCTCTTGGTTTTCTACGTCGGCATGGCCTTGTCCGCCTCGTGGCAGAAAGGGCTGTCCTTCGACGAGGGCCTGCAGATCGCCGTCGGCTACAACATCTGGCTCCGCGACGATCTGCGCATCGAGGCGTCCAACGGCGATCTGGTGAAACGCTGGGCAAGCCTGCCGCTGCTGTTTACCCGACCCGCCTTCCCGCCGGTCGAACACCCTCTTTGGCGCTCGGGTGCCGCCTACGAGCTGGCGTTGAACTTCTTCTACGAGCTCGGCAACGACCCGCGCGCCCTCGTGCGCCAAAGTCGGGCCATGGTGCTCGTGTTCGGCGTCGCGACCGGGCTGTTGGTGTTTTTCTGTTCGCGGGAATTGTTCGGCCCCGTCGGCGGCCTGATTTCCCTCACGATCTTCGTTTCCAGTTCCAGCATGCTCGTGTTTGGCGCGATGGTCTCCACCGAGATGACCGTGTGCTGCACGCTGCTGGGCTCCGTGTGGTGCATCTGGCGGCTGCTGCATCGCATCACGTGGGGGCGCTTGCTGGGCAGTCTCGCTTTTCTCGGCCTGCTGGTCCTCTCCAAGCTCTCCTGCGTGCTGATTTTGCCGCTCACCGCCGCCATGGTCGTGGTGAAACTCGCCGCGGGCCCACCGTTGGAGTGGCGACTGGGTCCGCCGCATTGGGTGCGCTCCCGCTCCGCGCAAGCCGGAATCTTCGCCGGCCTTTTTGCACTGCACGCGCTGTTGGGCTGGGCGGCCATCTGGGCGCACTACGATTTCCGCTACGTCGCCAGTCCGAACCCCGCCGACCCCGGCATCACGCTCCTCCAACACACGCACGACCCCATCGACCCGCGGGTGAAAGCCTTCTTCGCGTGGTCGCGCCGCACCCACTTCCTGCCGGAAGCCTACCTTCACGGGACCGAGTGGATTCTCGGCTCCAACGACCGCCAGGCCGCCTTCATGGCTGGCCGCTGGAAGTTCGGCGGCTGGCGCACGTTTTTTCCCTACGCGATGTGGGTGAAAACCCACCCGTCCCTGATTTTTCTGCTCCTGTTTTCCCTCGTCGGCTGGTGGGGACTGCGCCGACTTGGCCGCGCCGGGACGGCCTCGGGCGACGCTCTGCCGGACCTGCCCGCCGAATCGATCGTCTATCGCGCCACGCCCTATTTCGCTTTGGTGGGGATCTACATCGCCGTCGCGATCACGTGGAATCTGAACATCGGGTTCCGCCACGCACTGCCGATCTACCCGGCCGCTTACGTGTTGGCCGGCGCCCTCGCCGCCGTGTGGACCCGGCATGGTCTGTATGCCCGCACCGGCATTGCGTTGCTGCTCGGCTGGCACGTCTCCGGCCCCATCGCCATCTACCCGCACTACCTCGCCTATTTCAGTCCGGTCGTCGGCGGGCCGGCCCAGGGCTACCGACACCTCGTCGACAGCTCGCTCGACTGGGGCATGGATTTGCCCGGCTTCAAACGCTGGCTCGACATCAACAACCCCGGTGACCGCTCGCCGCTTTTCTTCGCGTATTTCGGCGTGGAAAAACCCGATTACTACCAGATCAAGTCCCACCGCCTGCCCGGCCAACCCGAGTGGCGCGTCGTTAAATCTTTTCCGCTTACGCCCGGCATTTACGCGATCAGCGCGACGCTGCTGCAAAGCATCGGCACGTATACCACGGGGCCGTGGAACCAGGAGTTTGAAAAATCCTATTGGGCCTCGCTGAAAAACATCGAGCGCTACAACCAAAGTCTCGCCGATCCGTCCGCCCACGCCGCGCTGTTGAAGCACTACCCGCTGGCGTTCTGGAAAAACGAATACGTCGTCTACGAGAAACTGCGCTTCGGCCGCCTCTGCGCCTGGCTGCGCCACCATCGCCCGCCCGACGACCATGTCGGCTACTCCCTTTTGATCTGGCGCCTCGACGCCGCCGAAATCAACGCCGCGCTCTCCGGTCCGCCGGTCGAGCTCGCCGCCGCACCGCTCCGACGCTGATCCGCCCGATCATCGTTGGCGGAAAATTGCGCGGCACGCCCCTCTGCCGCGGCCCCGGTTGCGCACCTGCGCCGCCCGGTCGCCTGCTGACGCAAATGTAAGGCGCCCGTTCTTGAGCCGCCGGCTGCGCGCCCGAAACTCCGCCTCGCCGTCACCGGTTACCCACTACAGCGCCCCGCTGTCCCGCTTCGTCCCCCCGTATCCGAAATCTCCCTTTCCCTGCCCCCAGGGAGCAAGGCGGGCAGCTGCATGCCCGCTTTGCCAGACCCACGCCGGTTCCCACCGTCGCGCGCCTGCCTGTCCGCCCCGTCCCAACCTCCACCCCGCCACCCATGAATCCCGTTCTCCTCCGGCACGCCGCCCGCGTGCTCCTCCTGCTCGCCCTCACCCTCGCACCCGCCGCCTTCGCCCAGACCGCTGGCATCATCCAAGGCCGCATCTTCAACCCCACCTCTGGCGAATACGTGCGCAACGCCGAGGTCCGCCTCGACGGCACCAGCCGCGTGGCCTACTCCGAAAACGACGGCACCTTCGTCTTCGCCAACGTCCCCGCCGGCCCGGCCTCGGTCACCGTCACGTTCACCGGATACAACTCCGCGACCGAAAACTTCACCGTCGCCGCCGGCCAGACCGCCGTGCGCGAAATCAATCTCACGAGCGCCGCCGCCACGCCCGCGCGCAAAGACGGCATCGTCACGCTCCAGGCCTTCACCGTCGCCACCGAACGCGAGGGCAACGCCAAGGCCATCATGGAACAGCGCCGCAACATGGACATCTCCACCTCCGTCTCCTCCGACATTTTCGGCGACGTCACCGACGGCAACGTCGGCGAATTCCTGAAATATCTGCCCGGCGTCGATCTCGACTACGTCGAATCCGAAGCGCGCGGCCCCCGCCTCGGCGGCATGGACGCCCAATACGTCGGCGTCTCCTTCGACGGGCAGCGCACCGCCAGCGCCGATGCCAACCGCGGTGGCGATGCCTCCCGCGCCACCAGCTTCGAAGGCTTCTCCATCACCGCCATCGAATCGATCGAGATCAGCCGCACCACTTCCGCCGAGTCCGACGCCGACTCCCCCGCCGGCACGATCAATATGAAGACGAAGCGCGCCTTCGACCGCAAAGGCCGCCGCATGTCCTTCAACGCCTCGGCCAACTTCAACGCCGAGGAGTTCACCCTCAAGAAAACCGCCGGTCCCCGCGACGGCGATTCCTACAAGTGGAAACCCAACCTGCAGGTCGACTACTCCGAATCTTTCCTGAACCAGCGCCTCGGCATTTTGCTCAGCGCCAGCCACGCCAGCTCCTACACCGAGCAGTATCAGGTTTCCAATACGCACAACCGGGCGGTCGTCGCCGCCGACCCGCGGCCCTACGTGATCCGGCAGATCGACTTCAAAGACGGCAACAAGAACATCCAGAAGGACGCCTTCATGATGACGGCCGATTTCCGCGCCAGCAGCCGCCTCGTGCTCTCCCTCAACGCGATCTACACCTACACCGAAGGCGAATTCTGGAACCGCAACTTCACCTGGGTCGCCGCCAACGATAACGCCAACGTCAACAACGGCCGCGCCCGCGTCGGCGGCGACGGCCTCACCACCGTCGTCGCGACCCGCGCCCCCACCGGCGCGATCAACAACGTCGCCACCCTCAACAACGGCGGCGGCTCCTCCGCCAAACTCACCTACACGCGCACGCTGTCACCCAAGTTCGAATACAAGACCGGCGGCCTCGTCGTCGACGGCGCGTTCAACTACTCGCGCTCGGTGAACAACTACGAATCCCTCGAACGCGGCTGGTCCAACAGCGAGGGTGGCGGCGTGCCCAGCAGTTGGTCCGCCACCCGGCCCAGCGCCGAATCGTGGGAGTGGACCATCCGCCAGACCTCCGGCAACGACTGGTTCAACCGTGCCAGCTTTGTCGATACCAACACCCGCTCCGGCGGCACCCGCGTCAACAACGACGACCGCACCTGGATCACCCGCCTGCTCGCCGGCTCGCTCAATGCCCGCTGGGCCGTGCCGTTCCTGGAACGTTTTCCGACCGTGCTGAAATTCGGCGGCAAGTCGGCCGAAGAAAGCCGCGACAACAACAACATGTCCGATTGGAACATGTGGTCCTATGTCGGGCCCGGCGGCAATACCACGACCGTCAACGCCCTCGGCGCGAACGTGAATTCCACCTTCGGCAACTGGTCGAACCTCGGCTACATTTCTCCGCACCCCTTTGACATGGGCACCACCAACGGTCTCACCGTCTTCAACGCCGCCGGCCTCCAGGGCATGCCGCCCCGCGCCGACCGCGAGCGCATCTCGCAATTGTTCCACGCCCGCCCCGACCAGTTCGTGCACATGGGGAATCCGGATAACTACTACACCACCCACATCGCCAACAAACGTGACTTCAAGCAGACCGTCTCCGCCGCCTACCTCCAGGCCGATGTGCGCCTGTCTTCGAAATTGCAGATCCGCACCGGCGTCCGCCTCGAGAACACCCTCAACGAACTCGGCGAATTCGATCCGCGCCTGCGGGACGACGTCGTCGCGCGCGGCTTCCCCGTCAACGCCGCCGGTCGCGCCACCACGATTCCCGGCCTCCAATACCAATACGAGAGCCAGCCCCGCGTCACGCGCGAGTCCGAGTATCACAACTATTTCCCCTCGTTCCTCGTGAAATACCAAATCCAGCGGAACTTTGAATTCCAGGCCGGCTTCAACCGCGCGATTTCCCGTCCGCCGATCGACACCCTCACCGGCCTCTGGGTCGTCGACGAGGTAAACGAGCGGGTCAGCGCGCCCAATCCCAATCTGCCGCCCGAGCACTCGAAGAATTTCCAGACCCGCCTCGCCTATTACTTCAGCGGTCGCTCCCCTGGACAGCTTGCGGCGGCGTTTTCTCAGAACCACATCCGCAACCTCCGCGAGACCTTCGATTTCACCGCCTCCGAATTCGGCGTCGAGGACGACGAGTTCGCCACCTACACGTTTCGCACCACGCGCATCAGCGCCGAGGCGCGCCGCTTCCGCAACATGGAGCTCTCGTATAATCAGACCCTCGGTTTCCTCCCCGAAAAATTCCGCGGCACGAGCGTCAACTTCGCCTACACCCGCTCCTACGCCAGCCAGCGCCGCAACAACCTCTCGCCCCATCGCTTCACGTCCCGGCTCGGCTACGCTCTCAAAAAATTCAACGGCTCCATCGGCATGGTCTGGCGCGACGATTCGCCCGATGGCATCTACGGCCGCTACAAGGAGGCGCTTACGCAGTTCGATCTTTCGGTGAACTGGAAATTCACCAACCGCTACTCGCTGTATGTCCAAGGCCGCAACATCACCGGCAAACCGGTCAAGTGGATGGAGTCGCCTCCCGGCGTCGTCGAGGGCGTCCGCCCCTCCCTGCGCGTCATGCAGGAATACGGCGCCAATTGGGTTTTCGGCGTCAGGGGCACGTTCTAACCTCGCTCACGCCGACGGTGCCCCGCCTCCCGTGGAGGCCGGCGGCGCCAAAACCATACGAGGTCAACGACTGCGGCGCGCCCGGATCTTCCGGACGCGCCGCTTTGGCGTTCGCGGGATCCGCCGCGCCAGTCACGGCCCCACGCACCGCGCGGCCAACCGCTTCAGCCGCCGACCCGACACGCGGAGCCGGCATTGCCGGCGGAGAAATCCGCGGTTCCGCAGACTCGCGAACTCCACCAACTCCTGATCGATCTGGCGCAGCGAGGTCAGCCGGCCGCAGTAGGTGATCAACGCCCGGTCCGCCTCAAAGCATTCGGCCCGTCGTCCGCACAACAGCGCGACCAGCCGCGCGTGCGGATACATCGCTTGCCAAAAAATCCGCCGCAGAAAAGCCCCCTCCTCACAACCGTGCAGCCGGCAGTAAGCGTCGAGAAACGTCTCCGTCTCGGCGGCGGCTTTCGCGGGTTCTGCAGCGGGCGAATTCATCGGTCGGCATCGGGCCGCACCCCGCGGCGGCCTTTCCGCGGATCACGGATTCCACCGCAGGCACGGGCTGATCTCGCCCCACTCCGCCGCCCGTCGATTTCACGCACAAGCGCGTTCGGCTGACAATTCCGTCAGCCCGTCCCGCCCATCGGCCCCCGGCCAAGGGGACCCCTTACAACAATGTCAGCCGCCCCGCCTCGACCCGTGGCGGCAGCACCGGCCCTATCGAAGCGGCCCCGATTTTTTCGCTTCCCGGTCCTGCTGGCAGCCCTTTCATCATGACTTTCCCGCTCTCCGAACTGCTTTTCCCGAGCGAAACCGTCGCCGTTTTGACCGCCCTCGCCGCCACCCTGCTTTTGGCCTCCAAAGAGCTCATCGTCCGCCGGTCCGTCCGCTTGCACGGCCACGCGCCCCCCTCGTCCCGACTGAAACTGACAGAAATGTCAGTTTCCACTGCTCGCCGCCCCGATGCGCCCCGCTCATCCCCAAGTTCTGGCTAGCCCATGTGGAGGAGTCGCTTCGAGCTGCAACGGACGATTCCTCCACACTCTCGTTCGCCGTTTTCGTCTTCTGGCTCTTGGTAGCCTTATCCTCAGTTTTTGCGTTCTCTTTTCTACTTTGATTCTTCGCGTTCACGCCCCCTCTCCCCCACCGCAGCCGCGATGATCGAACCACCACACGTTTCGGGTGTGCCGCCCACCCCGGCGCCGAGGTCGGTTCGTCGTCGTCAACCGTTCGATTTTCGACGCCTGTCCACGGTGCTGCTGGTCGTTCTCGCGCTGATTCCGCTCGGCTACATCGGCCTCCGCGCCCTCGAAGCCGGCCGCAATGTCGCCTACTGGGACGAATACGAGACCGCCATCGCCCTCGTTCTGCGTCTCCACGACGGCATCGCTCCCGGCGCACTGCTCGATGAGCTGTTGGCCGTAAACAACGAGCATCGCATGGTGATGAGCCGCGTCATATTTGCCGGTAGTTACTGGCTGACCGGCACCGTGAACTTCACGTTCATCAGCCTCTTGGGCAACGCGTCCTTGGTCGCCCTCTGCGTGCTTCTCGTCGTCGGCGCCCGCACGTCGGAGCGCCGCCTCCGGCTGGGCGTCATCCTCGCCCTCGTTATTTTCCAACTGGAAAACTACGAAAACTTCCTCTGGTCCGGCTCTTCGATCGATCACTTTCAGGTGTTGCTCTACGTCGGCGCCGCCGTCGCCGCCCTCGCCCACGGCTCCCGGCTAGCCCTGTTTGCGGCCGGCCTGTGTGCCGTGCTCGCCACCCTCACACTCGCGCACGGCCTGCTGATTTGGCCGCTCGGCGCCGCGATGCTCTGGCGCGCCCGGCGCTACCCCCATCTCGGCGCTTGGTGCGTCTTGGCTGCCATTGTGGTCGGCGGTTATGCCGCCGGCTTCTCGGTCAACGGCGCGCATCGGTTCGCCGGGCTTTCCGTCGCCGGCGCCGTGGAGATCGTCCGCTACTGGCTCACTCTGCTCGGCGCTGTGCCCGCGATCGGCCACACCGGCCTCGCCCCGTGGCTGGGCGTCGTCCTGCTGGCCCTCCTCGTCTGGCTCGGCCGCCAAGGCGCGCTCCGCCGCGAGGCCGTGGCTTATCCCTTGGCTTGGTTCGGTGTCGCCGCCCTCGCGCTCGTCGCCGTCGGCCGCGCGGAGCAGGTCGGCGGTGCCATCATGTCGCGCTACGTCATCATCAGTGCACTCTCCTGGAGCTTGACGGTGTTTATGCTCTTGGAGCGTTCGTCGCACCCCCGCCGTCCGCTCGCAGTCTTGGCCTGGAGCCTCCCCGTGCTCGTCGCCTTCAATCTCGCCGCGAACCGCACCTACGGCCGCTTCGCCGATGCGTGGCTCGAGTGCCGCGACATCGCCGTGAGCCGCTTCAAACAGCACGGCGTCGACGGCCGCGGCTCCTTCGCCCTCTCCCCCATGCCCGAGCGCGCGACGCAGTTGCTCCACGAGGCCGAGCTCCGCGGCATCTACCGCCTGGGTTCCATCTGCGAACCGCGGCCCTTTCCGGCCGCGAAGCCCAGCTCCCGCATAGTCTACAGCGTCGACGAACTCACCGCCGACCGCCGCTCCGCGTTTGTCCGCGGCTGGGCCGGGATTCCCGGCGTGGCGACCGCCCGTGGCGACATCATGCTGATTTTACGTTCCCCCGCCTCCACCCACGTCTTCACCACCGTCAGCGTCCAGCGCCCCGACGTAGCGACCAGTTTGAAGGATCGGAACTTCTCCCGTAGCGGATTCCTTTTTGCCCGTCGCCGCGACGGCCTGCCCTCCGGCGACTACCAGATCGGCTTCTTGGTCAAAAGCCCGACCGGCCCCGAATACATCATGACCGAGCACCGCGTCGTGCTGGACCGGGAGGGCCGCGCGCTCCTCGCCGGCGCCCAGTAACACCCCGGCGCTTTCAAGCTGAGGCCCAATGGACTGGAGGTAGGAGCCTGCTCGCAGGCGATTCAGGATGTTGGCCGTTGTCGTGCGATAAAATCGCCTGCAAGCAGGCTACCCTCAGGCCCACGTTCGTCTCATCCTGAATACGAACTGCCACAACCCGCCCATCACTGCCGCCGAAGCACCATCGGGCGGTCGACAAGTTCGACCGGCGGTCCCAGCAGCGCCGCCTGCAACGCCCGCCGGTCCAGCTTCCACACGAAGATGGCGTGCCCGATGTGATGCGGCGGTTCCCCTTGTTGGCGCAGCCACGCGCACAGCCGCGCAAACCGCAGGTGCCGCAACACGTAGGCCTCGTCCTCCCAGAAATTCTTGGGAAACGTCTGCACAAACGCCCGCCGCTCGGGCGATCCGGGCTTCGTGCGGTTCAACACCTCGAAATTCTGCAACACCGTCCGATACGTGCGCTCGCTCTCCTTGCTCCACGGCCCAAACGACGCCGTGTAGACGCCCTGCAACAGCGACGCGCTGATCGCGTAGTAGCCCGGCCGCAACGTCACCAACCCCGCTTTTTTCCGCCAGTCGAAGAAGCCCGGTAGCGACTCGGCCTTGATCCCGTAGTGCTCCGGATTATCCGTGCCGAAATAGCCGAGAAACACCGGGGCCTTGCCCCCCGGATTGTGTTCGTCCAGCCACGCCTTCAGCTCCGGCAAATTCATCCCCCAGTCCAGCGAGCTGTCGACGAGGCGGGTGTAGCCCTTCGCCGGCCCCCCGGCCTGCGCCCCGAAAAACGCGAGGTAGTTCGGCCGCACCGCGACCGAGTCCCGCACCATCCACACCAACAGCGCCGCCACCACCGCCCGCCCCCACGCCGCCGATGAAATCAGCGTCGCCGCTCCCGCGAGCACATAGAGCGCCGGATAGATCGGCAGCACATGGCGATGCCCCAGGTTGATATCCTCCGCCATCGCCACACCCAAATACACCGCCGGCAACACCAACCACGGGGCCACGGCATACAACGACGGCCCGCCCGCAGTCCCGCTCGCCTCGTCGCGACTTCGCCGCGCCCACCACCAGCCCACCGCAGCCACGACCAACAACAACAGAAGCGCCGGCCGCGTTTTTACCCAGATCGCATACGGAAAAAATCCCCGCCACCCACCCAACTTCCAGTCGCCGGCCATAAACGCCCCCAGATGATTGTCGCTCGCCAACAACTCTTCCACCCCGCGCTGAAATCCCTCCGGGAAAAAATGCACCCGCCGCGCCCAGTCCGTGCCGGCCGCCACTGCCGGCGCCACCGTCACCCGCTGCGCCGCCACGCGCAGCCCCAGGCTCGTATCCATCGGCGTCGGACTCGCCGCATACCGAAAACCATAGTGCGCCCAGATCGCCGTCCACCCGCTCACCGCGTGCAACCCCACCAGCACCGCCACCACCCCCGCCTGCGATGCCCGGCTTGCCAACCGCCATCGCCGGCCCCGCCAACACACCGCCAGCGGACCTCCCGCCACGAACTTCACCACGATCAGCGCCGCCGTGATCGGCAAAATCACCAGCGCCGACAACTTCGCCAACACCAGCATCCCCACCACCGCCAGACTCACCGCCACCCGCCCCCACGTCACCACATGCAGCAGGCGCCAAATACACCCCGTCGCGGCAAACAGCAGCAACACGATCGACATCTCCGTCGAGACGATCGCACCAAACGCCAGCATGTGCGGGCTGAACACAAACAGCCCCAGCGAAATCAGCCCGCCCGCCGTCCCAAATAATTTTCGCGACCACGCAAACACCAGCCAGCCCGTTGCCACCCCCAGCAGCACCATCATCGCGCGCCCCTGCCGCAGCAGCTCCTCCGGCCGGTTCCCCACCTCGAAGAAAAACTTGTAGCCCACTTCATACGGCTCCGCCCGCCGCCAATACGGATCGTCCCGGCCCACAAATTTCGGCCGCGACACCAGATACGGCAGCGTCGCCCACCGTTTGATGAAATCCCCGTTGGCCCCCTCGATCCGGTAGTCGTTGTTCAGCCAAATATTGTAGCCCACCGCGAGCTGCTGCCCTTCGTCGAACGACAGCCCCTTGTTCAATGACGCCGAAAACGCCATCGCCGCATAGACGATCAGCAGGCCTGCCGCCGCGACTCCTCCCCACGTCGCCCCACGACGGGCGGACGTTTTGTTCGGAGAGGCTAGGCCGCGAGATTGCCTACGCAGCAGCCACCCATGGATAAAAGCCGGAGAACGAATAACCAACGGGGCAGGGGTTGAGCGCGTCACACTTTCGCCACCCTCGCCGCCTACAAGCCGGCCCGCCTTACAATGCTGTCAGAATCCTCCTCGCGCTGCCTCGCCTACTCCACCGGCAACGTCAGCCGAAACACACTCCCCCCACCCGGCGCCGGCTCGTGCTCCACCGTCCCGCCCAGCAGGCGCATGTAGGCCTTGGTGAGCGCCAGCCCCAGCCCAAACCCGCCGCGCCCGCGCCCGCGCCCGCTGTCCGGCCGGAAAAACCGCGCCATGAGCTGCACCCGATATTCCTCGCTGATTCCCGGCCCCTCGTCCGTCACCTCGATCCGGGCGATACCCCGCTCGACCGCTACGCGCACCTCGATCACCGTGCCGTCCGGGCTGTATTTGATCGCGTTGTCCACGAGGTTTTGCAGCGCCTGCCGCAGCAACACCGGATCGGTGTGTGCCACGCACTCCACCGTCGCCACCACCAGCCGCTGGTTCTTGTTCTCCGCCAATACCCCCAGCTCGCCCACGCACGCGCGCACATACTCGTCCAACCGCACCCGCGTCCGGTGCAGCGTCGGCGCATCGCCCTCCGTGCTCGCCAGCTCCAGCAACCGCTGCGTCAACAATTGCAACCGCTGCGCCTCCTCCAACATCGAGCCGATGATCTCGCGATATTCGTCCACCGTGCGACCCTTCCGCAGCCCCACCTCGCCCACGCTGCGCAACGTCGTCAGCGGCGTGCGCAACTCGTGCGAAGCATCCGCCACGAACCGGTCCAGCGCCTTGAACGAGGCCTCCAGCCGGTCGAGCGTCACGTTAAACACCCCCGCCAACCGCCCCAGCTCGTCGTGCGGATTCACCACCGGCAACCGCCGGCTGAGATCGTCCGCCGTGATCCGGTTCGCCTCGTCCACCATCAGATCGAGCGGCTTCAGCCACCGCCGCGTCAGCGCATATCCGCCAAACACCAACAGCGCCACCACCACCGGCAGCGCCACAAAAATGATCAACCGGAGCGCCCCCATCGCGTCGGCCATCGGCCGGTGCACCGTCATCACCCGCACCATCCAGCGCTCGCCGCGCGCCGGCACGTCCAGCGCCACCGAGAGCACCCGCAGCCGCAGGTCGCGCGCGACACTGAAAATCGAGATCCGGTCCCGCCCCGGCTCCGGCGCCAGCGGCAGCGATTCCACCCGGCTCTCGGTAAACGGCCAGAACCGCCGCACCAGCTCCCCTTCCTGATCCCACAGCTCGAACCACGGATTCTCCGGACTCCACCGGGTCTGGTCCCCGACCTGCACACCGTCCCACAGGAGCCCTCCCTCCGCCGTGATCGCGAGCCGCCGGCGGATCTCCGCCAAATCCTGCCGCAGCTCGAAATCGAGCGGCCGCGCCATCGTGTCCTCGACATACGAATACAGCGTCACGCTGAACGCCGCCAGCAACAGCGTCCCGCCCGCCGCATACCACGCCGCCAGCCGGAACCGCAGTGTGCGCTGCCGCCACCAACTCTTCACTCCGCTTCCTTTCCGAGCCGATAGCCCAGGCCGCGCAGCGTGTGGATGAGTTTCTCCGTGCCCTCCGCGTCGACTTTTCTGCGCAGCCGCATCACCTGCACGTCGATCACATTGTCGAGCGAGGTAAACCGGTGCGTCTGTTTCCACACGTCCCGCTCCAGCATCTCGCGCGTCACGATCTGCCCTTGGTAGCGCAGTAAATACTCCAACATGTCCACTTCGCGCGGCGTGAGCGGAATCTCCTGCCCCGCCCGCACCGCCACCCGCGCCCGCGTGTCGAGCTGGAGATCGCCGCACCGCAGCAGATTCCCGGCATTCAGCGAGGGCCGCCGCAGCAGCGCCCGGCACCGCGCCAACAGCTCCACAAACGCGAACGGCTTCGCCAGGTAGTCGTCCGCCCCCGTTTCCAGCCCCGTCACGCGGTCGGCCAACGCGCTGCGCGCCGAGAGCATGAGCATCGGCGTCTGCACCCCGCGCGCCCGCGCCCGCCGCAACACCTCCAGCCCGTCGCCGTCCGGCAGCATCCAGTCGAGCACCACCAGATCGAATTTTTCCCGCTCGAGCCACCCGCTCGCCTCCCCGCCGTCCTCCGCCGTCGTCACCGCCCACGTCTCCAGCCGCAGCCCCTCCGCGACGGATTCACGCGTCTTCACCTCGTCCTCCACCAGGAGCACGCGCGGGGTATTCGGAGACTCGACAGGAGGGACGCTCACACAAAAATTTCCGGCCCGTGCGGCCGGCCCTCAAGTTGCCGCGTCTCCGCCGTAAAGCGCAAGCCGTCTCTGCCCGCGCCGCTCATTGTTCGCACCTCCGTCGCCGTCCCACCGCGAGCACCGCTGCCATCCCCACCAGCACCGCCCCGTAGACCCCCGGCTCGGGCACCGGCGTGATCTGTTGGTCAAACGCCAACCACGCCGTGTCGTTGTTCGAGAAACCGGTAAACGCGACCTGGTTCTGCGGCGTCGCCCCGCGCACCCCCGGGGTCGCCCCCGCGAAGTTCTGCGCGTAGAAGTAGTCGACCATATCGACCCAGTTTTCGATCGAGAGCTGCAATCCCGTGTTCTGAAACACCACGCCTTCCACCGTCAGCACCGACGCCACCGTGCTGCCGAAATCCAGCAGCGAATTTCCCGTGATGTTCAACTCGCCAAACGTCGACGTCGTTCCGTTCAGATTCAGCGTGCCGCCCGCGAGCGTGATCGTGACGTTCGGCGCGTTGAAATTCGCCCCCAGCGTCAGTGTCGCCCCCGCGCGGATCACGAGCTCGCCCGTGCCGGAAAACACCCCGTCAAACATCCCCGCGCCGCCGCTCAGGATCAGTTGACCCGTGCCGCCCGCGCCGAAGTCCACCGTGCCGCCGCCGCTCAAGCTGCCCACCGTCTGCGTAAAATCGTTCAGCGACAGCAGCGTGCCGTTGCCCACCGTGAGCGCTGCCGTGTTGTTAAACTGGTTCGACGCCGCCGTGACGATGCTCCCCGCCGTGATCGTCGTCGGCCCCGCAAACGTATTCGCGATCGGCGACGTGAGCCGCAGCACGCCGGCGCCTTCTTTCACCAGTCCGCCCGCGCCCGTCGCGATCTGTCCCGAGATCGTGATATTGCCCGCCCCCGCCGCCGTCAGCGTCCGCCCCGCGCCCGAAAGATCGCCGCTCAACACCAGTGTGCCGCCCGCGTCCGCCGCGACGAGTGTATCCGCCGTCAACGCCACCGCACCGCTCACCACATTCGTGCCGCTGCCCGCGACATTCCGCAGCGCCCCCGCTCCGCCCACGCCGTTGCCGGCCAGCGAAACATCGTTCGCAAACGCCAATCCCCCGGTGCCCAGATTCAACGCCGCCCCGCTCGCCACCGTCACGGTCCCCGCCCCGAGCGAACCGCCGCTGAAGCGCGCCTCGACCACGCCTTGGCCGATGGAGAGATTACCCGACCAGTTCGTGTTGTCCGCATTTAGCACCAAAGCCCCGCCCGTCCCGGTCTTGGTCACGTCCGCATTGCCGTAGAACTGCCCGCTCGTCGCCGTCCCGTCGCCGATCGTCAGCGCGCCGGCCCCCGTCACGCTGATCGTGCCCGCATCGCTCCACCGCAGGCGGTTCATCAGCATCGTCTGCGCATTCGCCGACTCCTGCGCGATCCCCGCCCCGCTCCCCGCGAACTTCAACGTCTCATTGTCGCCCCCGGACGTTCCGAGCAGCGAAAACGCCGCCGCCCCGGCCGCAAACGTGACCGTGTTCACCGTGCGGTTTCCGTTCATGTCCGGCGAAGTCCGGATGCTGCCGGCAAACACGAGATCCGTCGCGTTGTTAAACGTCGGCGTTGTATTGGGATTCCAATTATTCCGGGCGTTCCACCGGTCGTTCGCCCCGCCCCCGTCCCAAGTCTGCCCCCATAACCCCGTCCCGCCGCCCACCCAAGGCAGCGCCATAAACAGGATTGGAATCCACCGTCTCATGCCGCCACGTTCGTCCCGCCCGCACGCCGCCGCCAATTTCGCCCGCTGACATTTCCGACAGAAACCGCCCCCCGCTCCATGCACCTCCGCCGCCTCCTTCTCTCCCTGCCGCTGCTCCTCCTCGCTGTCTCCGCCGCGCCACTACCGCCCGATCTAGCCCCTCACTTTCAACCGCCCGCCTCCGCCCCGGCCGACTCCCGCCGTTCCCCGCTCGTCCGCCCCGACGGCTCGCGCATCACCACCGCCGCCGAGTGGTCCCGCGAACGCGCCGCGATCCGCCAACGTTGGTTCGCCCTCCTCGGCCCCTGGCCGGAACTCCTCGCCGCGCCCAAACTAGAAATCGTCCGCTCCGAGCCCCGCGAAAATTTCACGCAACAATTCATCCGCCTCGAACTCGCCCCCGGCCTCACGCAAGACGCCATCCTCCTCGTCCCCCGCGGCCCCGGTCCCTTCCCCGCCGTCGTCGTGCCGTTCTACGAGCCTAACACCAGCGCGGGCCTCGCGACCACGCCCGCCGGCAAGGCGACCAAGCCGCTCCGCGATTTCGGCTACCAACTCGCGAAACGCGGCTTCGTCGCCCTCTGCCTAGGCACTCCCGGCGGCGACGCCTACAAACCCGACCAAGCCGGCGCGCAGTGCCAACCCCTCTCCTTCCTCGCCTACATTTCCGCCAACGCCCACACCGCCCTCACGCGCCTACCCCAAGTCGACGCCGCCCGCATCGGCATCGTCGGCCATTCCTACGGCGGCAAATGGGCGCTCTTCGCCTCGTGCCTCTACGACAAATTCGCCTGCGCCGTCTGGTCCGACCCCGGCATCGTCTTCGACGAGACGCGCACGAGCATCAATTATCAGGAGCCGTGGTATCTCGGCCTCGACCCCGCGCTCACCCGCAAGCGCGGCCTCGTCTCCGCCACCGCCCCGCGCACCGGCGCTTACGCAAAACTCATCGCCGCCGGCCACGACCTCCACGAGCTCCACGCCCTCATGGCCCCGCGCCCCCTCCTCGTCAGCGGCGGCGCCGAAGATCCCGCCACCCGCTGGCCCGCGCTCACCCACGCCATCGCCGTCAACCGCCTCCTCGGCCACGACCACCGCGTCGCGATGACCAACCGCCCCCTCCACGACCCCACCGAGGAATCCAACGCCGTCCTCTACCGCTTCCTCGAGCACTTCCTCTCCCCCAAGTAGGGGGCGAACTCCGACCCGCACTCCGCGCCGCGCAACTCCGCCCCCATCGAGACGCCCTCCCCTCCCTGCCCACGTGTAACCTATTGGGTTACACTCCGCGTCGAAATTCGGCGTCTTACGTGTAACCCAATAGGTTACACGACGCCCCGTCACCTCCTACCTCCCCGCGCTTCCGGCGAAATCGCCCCACCCACCGGCAATTTTTTCGTCGGCCATCCCCCCTCGCCTTGCTCCGGCCCCTCTCTGCGGTCAACGTCCACCAACCGCTTCGTTGTAACCTCCGCCGCGCTGTCGCCCTTTCTCCGCCACTGTTCCGCTCCGCCGCGATCTGACCCTCCGCGCCCGGCGCTTTCACCGTCCGTTTCCGTCTCCTTCCCACCATGACCCACCACCGTTCGCTCGCCTGTCTGCTGTTTGCTCTCGGTCGCACTCCCCGCGCCGCATCTCTCGGCCTGTGTTGCCTCCTCGCCGCCTTCGCCCCCGCCCTCGCCGCGCAATCCGCCACCGGCACGGTCAACGGCCGTATCTATAATCCCGCGACGCGCGAATACGTCCGCAACGCCGAGATCCGCATCGCCGGCACCTCCCTCGTCACCGAGTCCGAGAGCGACGGCACGTTTACCTTCCCCGCCGTCCCCGCCGGTTCCGTCACGCTCACCGTCACCTACACCGGTTACACTGCCGCGCCCGACACGTTCACCGTCACCGCCGGCCAGACCGCCGTCCGCGAGATCTCCATCGCCAGCACACTGGCGCCCGGTGCCGCGTCCGCCACCGGCAAAGGCACCACCGACGAACCCCTCAAGCTCCAGGCTTTTATCGTCTCCAACGAGCGCGAGGGCAACGCCAAGGCCATCATGGAGCAGCGCCGCAACATGAACATCTCCACCTCCGTCGCCGCCGATACCTTCGGCGATGTCACCGAGGGCAACGTCGGCGAATTCCTCAAATTCCTCCCCGGCGTCGAAGTCGAATACGTCGACGGCATCAGCCGCGGCCCCCGCGTCGGCGGCCTCGACCAGCAATACGTCGGCGTCACCATGGACGGCGCCAGTGTCGCCAGCGCCGATGCCTTCGTCGCCTACGGCGCCACTCTCAACGGCGCCGCCGGCAGCCAGTCCCGCTCCGTCGGCTTCGAACAGATGTCGATCAACTCCATCGAATCCATCGAGGTCAGCCGCACCCTCAGCGCCGACATGGAAGCCAATTCTCCCGCCGGCTCCATCAACATGCGCACCCGCCGCGCCTTTGATCGCAAAGGCCGCCGCGTCGACTGGTCGTTCAGCGCCGGCTTCAACACCCCCGACGCCGCCAACTTCGGCCAGACCCGCGGCTGGGATGATAACTACCACCGCCAGTGGCGCCCCAACTACCAGCTCGACTACTCCGATGTGTTCCTGAACCAGCGCCTCGGCGTCCGCCTCAGCGTCAGCAGCAGCTCCATCCGCTCCGAGCAGCAATACGTCACCCACACCTACAACAAAACTCAGGTCACCACCGGCGCCACCCCCGATCTACGCCCCATGGTCCTCACCGGACTCGTCTTCACCGACGGCCCCCGCCTCTCCAGCCGCGCCAACATCACCGCGACCACCGATTTCAAGGCCACCAGCCGCCTTGTCCTCTCGCTCACGGCGATGTTCAACGCCTTCGAAAACAACGCCCACACCAAGAGCCTCACCTTCAACGCCGCCGCCAACGGTGTCGCCGCCGCCACCGGCCGCCAGAACGTCCTCGGCGACGGTCTCACCGATATCCGCACCAACGGTCTCGCCGCCAACACCTCCCGCACCTTCGGCCACGGCGGCGGCTCCGCCATCAAGCTCACCAACTCCTTCACCCTGACTCCGAAGTTCGAATACAAATACGGCGCCCTCACCCTCGACGGCACCGCCAACTTCTCCCGCTCGAAAAACGACTACGAGACCTCCAGCCGCGGCACCATCCGCGTCGAGACGCTCAACACCCTCCCCGTCGATTTCCGCGCCACCCGTCCCGACGCCAACTCCGCCGAGTGGACCATCGTCCAGACCGGCGGCGCCGATTGGTCCAACCTCGCCAACTTCACCAACCCCCGCATCACCGAAGAGGGCCGTTTCGCCTTCACCGAAATCTACACCGTCGAGTCCAACGCCAAATACATCCTCCCCTGGCGCCTCCCTTCCTTCGTGAAATTCGGCGCCAAGTGGGCCGAGGAAAACCGCAAGACCGACAACACCACCCCGTATGAGCTTTACAGCTACATCGGCCCCGGCGGCAACGTTCTCAACGCCAACGGCGCCATCACCGCCGCCGGCTCCTTCGCCGCCTACCCCTCGCCCCGCCCGTTCAATACCAACATGGGCGACATCCGCGCGCTCACCATCGCCAACCTCCCGGTCCTCCCGAACCGCAGCGCTCTCTCGCTGCTCTACCGCGAGAGCCCGGAGTATTTCGTCAACACCGCCACCGCCGAAAATTACTACACCGCCTTCGTCGCCAATAAACGCGACTTCCGCCAGCACGTGACCGCCGGCTACGGCATGGCCAACACCCGCCTCGGCAAACTCCAGGTTCAGGGCGGTCTCCGCTGGGAACTCACCGAATCCGAGGCCCGCGAATTCGATCCGCTCACCGCCGCGCAGGTCCTCGCCGCCGGTTACCCCATCTCCACTACCACCCGCCGCGCGACGACCATCCCCGGCATGCGCTACCAATACTTCTCCCAGCCGCGCACCACGCGCGAGGGCGACTACGCCAACTTCTTCCCCAGCGCTTCGCTGAAATACACCATCCGCCCGAATCTCCACGCCCAGGCCGGCTACAGCCACGCCATCTCCCGCCCGCCTGTCGATGCCCTCGCCGGCGTCTGGTCCATCAACGACCAGATCTTCCTCATCACCGCGCCCAATCCCAATCTGAAACCCGAGCGCTCCGACAACTACGTCGCCCGCCTCGCCTACTACTTCGAGCCCGTCGGCAGCCTCACCTTCCTCCTCCAGCAGACCGAGATCACCGACCAGCGCATCACCGTCCGCGGCAAGGCTGAAGACTTCGGTTTCGAAAACGATCCCGAATACGCCACCTACGATTTCCAATCCCTCCAAAACAACAACTCCCTCTACCGCTACCGCAGCATGGAGCTCGGCTATAACCAAAACCTCTCCTTCCTCCCCGGCCTCCTGCGCACGACCAACGTCAACGTCAGCTACACGCGCAACTACGCCAACCAATACTTCCCCGGCGTCACGCCGCACAAAGTTTCCGGCGCCATCGGCTGGAGCTACCGCCGCCTCAGCCTCCGCACCGGCGCCGTCTGGCAGGACGACACGCCCTTCACCACCACGTTTGGCCGCTACCAGCGCCACAACCTCAAGCTCGATTTCAGCGGCGGCCTCCGCCTCAACCAAAACGTCAGTCTCTTCTTCCAAGGCCGCAACATCCTCAACGACCCCACCCTCCTCTACGAAGGCGATCCCACCCGGAACATCCCCGCCGCCCTGTATCGCTACGGCAACTTCGGCGTGAGCTGGTCCATCGGCGTCCGCGGCAACTTCTAATCTCCTCTCCGGGCGGGTCTCTAACCCGCCCTTTTTCTTTCCCCGTAGCCGCGCGCGTGAGCGCGCGGGCCGAAGGCGCCGACTGTCTCCGCTCCGCCATCGCCAGTCGCCCCCGCCTCCCTCAGTTTTCATCCACCCCTCCCGATGAAACCGCTCCTCGCCTCCCTCGCCGTCCTCACCCTCGCGCTCACGTCCCCGCTCGCCCGCGCCGCCGGCAACATCGACGAATCCAAAGTCGGCTCGCTCCCGCTCCCCGAACTTCTCCTCTCCGCCGACGGCCAACCCATCCGCGACATCGCCGCGTGGCGCGCCCACCGCCCCGCGCTCCTCGAAGCCTTCGCCCGCGAAGTCTACGGCCGCACCCCCGCCGCCCGCCCACCCGCCTTCCGCTGGGAAACCACCTCCGTCGACCGCACCGCCCTCGGCGGCAAAGCCACGCGCAAAGAGCTCACGCTCCACTTCACCGCCCGCGCCGACGGCCCAAAGCTCCACCTCCTCATCTACCAGCCCAATACCGGCTCCGCTCCCTATCCCGCCTTTCTCGGTCTGAATTTCTACGGTAACCAGTGCGTGAATACCGACCCCGGGATCACCGTCTCGACCGCCTGGATGCGCCCCAAGCCCGAATATGGCATCGTCGCCAACCGCGCCACGGAGAAAACCCGCGGTGCCCACGCCACCGGTTGGGATGTCGAACAAGTCATCGCCCGCGGCTACGCCACTGTCACCGCCTACTACGGCGATCTTTCCCCCGACCACCCGGCCGGCTTCGCCGAAGCCGTCGGCCCGCTCTTTGCCACGGGCACCGCCGAACAACGCGCCCCCGACGCTTGGGGCGCCCTCGGCATCTGGGCCTGGGGCCTCAGCCGCGCCCTCGACGTCCTCGCCGCCGACCGCGAGATCGACGCCACCCGCGTCGCCGTCCACGGCCACTCCCGCCTCGGCAAAGCCGCGCTCTGGGCCGCCGCGCAAGACGAACGCTTCGCCCTCGTCATCTCCAACAACTCCGGCGCCGGCGGCGCCGCCCTCGGCAAACGCCTCTTCGGCGAAACCGTCGCCCTCCTCAACAAAAACTTCCCCCACTGGTTCGCCCGGAATTTCCGCGCCTACAACGCCCGCGAAGCCGCGCTCCCCGTCGACCAACACCAACTCCTCGCCCTCCTCGCCCCGCGCCCCGTCTACGTCGCCAGCGCCACCGAAGATCTTCACGCCGACCCCAAGGGCGAATTTCTCGCCGCCCAATTCGCCGAACCTGTCTACGCGCTCTACGGAAAAAAATGCCTCGGCGTCGCCGCCCAGCCACCCCCCAACCACTCCGTCGGCGACACCATCGGCTACCACATCCGCACCGGCCCCCACGCCATCACCCCCGCCGACTGGTCCCACTACCTCGCCTTCGCCGACCGCCACCTCCGCAAAAAACCGTAAGGCCGGCGCTCGCCGCCGGGCCGTCCCGCGACGCCCCCGATCACCGCGCCGCCATCCACCTTCGCGACCCTCATCACATTCTCCGTGAAACCCGTTTTGCCCCAGAGCGCTCCTCCCTCGCACTCAGCGTTCACAGCGCCCATCACCTCGCCTGGCTCTGTGAACTCTGTGTCGGAGCTCCGTGGCCTCTGTGACTCATGCCTTGACCCCCTTACGGTGCAAATCTCCGGACCGACCACTCCGCCTCCCCCATGAGCACCCGCCGCATCGCCGCCGAAGCCGGACTCTCCCCGTCCACCGTCTCCCTCGCGCTGCGCAACAGCCCGAAGATTCCCGCGGCCACCAAGCGGCGTATCCAGAAAATCGCTAAGCGCCTCGGCTACCGCCCCGACGGCAAGCTCACCGAGCTCATGAGCCACCTGCGCCTCAAGCGCACGCGCACGCGCGAAGCCTGCTTCGGCGTCGTCTCGCTCTACCCCGACGCACGCCCGTGGACACACTCGCTCCACCTCACGCGCATCTACGAGGGCATGGTCGCTCGCGCCGAAGCCCTCGGCTACCGCCTCGAACCGTTCTGGCTCCGCGAACCCGGCATGACGCTCCGCCGCATGCGCTCGATCCTCGACGCCCGCGGCATCGAGGGCCTGCTCTGTTTCGGCAGTCCCACCCTCGATGAAGAATGGCCCGCCGAGCTCGACCACTACGCCATCGTCTCCCAAGGCCTCAGCATCAAGACGCCCCTCCACCGCGTCGTCAGCCACGTCTACAACGACATGTGGCGCGCCCTCGATAAGGTCCACGCGCTCGGCTACCGCCGCCCCGGTCTCGTCATCGGCCGCTACGAAGAGGAACGCAGCGCCCACGCCTACCTCAGCGTTTACCTCGGCTGGTCCCACCTCGTGCTCGGCTCGCCCGCCGCGATTCCCGTGCTCCAGCTCGACCGCGTCGAGGAGCAACCCATCGCCTCGTGGTATGCGCAACACCGCCCCGACGTCCTCCTCTTCGTGCATCACTACGATGCGCTCCCGAGTTTTCAGGCGATCCTCCAACGCCAAAAACTCCGCGCCCCGCGCGACGTCGGCGTCGCTGTCATCAGCCAAAATCTCGCCGGCACCGATTTCTCCGGCCTCCAGGAAAACCAACACCTCATCGGCGCCTGGGCCGTGGAACTCCTCGTCTCGCGCATCATGAACCGCGACTTCGGCATCCCCACCAATCCCCGCATCGAGATGGTCGAACGCCAGTGGATCGACGGCAAAACCCTCCGCACCCCCGCCCCGAAGTAGGCGCCTGCTTGCAGGCGATCCCCGGGAGCGCGACCGCCCCCGGCCGCACCTCACCCCCGCTCCGTCCTACACCCGCCCCTCTCCGATCTCTCATCTCCCCTCTCCTTGTCCCCCACCGACCGCTCATCGCCCTGCCTCGCCGCCCTCGCCTCCCTCCGCACCGGCGACCGCGCCCCCCTCGCCGCCTGGCTCCGCGCGCACCTCTTCGACCACGTCCTACCTTTCTGGACACGCCATGCCGTCGACGACCACGGCGGCCTCAACACCTGCATCAGCGATCGCGGCGAAATCCTCAACACCGACAAATGGCTCTGGAGCCAGTGGCGCGCCGTCTGGGTTTTCAGCCGACTCTACCGCCTGCACGGCCGCGACCCCGCCCACCTCCGCCTCGCGCAGCACATCGCCGATTTCTGCATCAGCCACGGCTGGCAGGACTCGACCCAAACCTGGGCCCTCCTCCTCGCCCAAGACGGCCGCGTCCTCCGCGGCTACGAAAGCACCTACGTCGACGCCTTCGCCGTCTACGGCCTCACCGAACTCTACCTCGCCACCAGCGATGAATCCGTCGCCGCGCTCGCCCGCCGCACCGCCGACGCCGCCCTCGTCACGCTCCGCTCGCCCTACGACCGCATCCCCCATTTCCCGTATCCGCTTCCCGCCGACGCCAAGCCCCATGGCATCCCGATGATCTGGTCCTTCGGCCTCGCCGAACTCGGCGCCGCGCTGAATGACGAACGCTACCTCCGCGCCGCCGCCGCACTCGCGAACGATGTATTCCGCGACCACTACCGCGCCACGCGCGACACGTTTCTCGAATTCGTCCGCCTCGACGGCACCGATTTTCCCACCCCACAAGGCACCGCCGTCGTCCCTGGTCACGTTATCGAAGACATGTGGTTCCAAGTCCACACCGCCGAACACCTCGCCGCCGCGGGCCTCCCGCCGCTCGCCCAATCGTCTGACGCGCTCCTCCGCCATCTCCTCCGCCACCTCGACCTCGGCTGGGACCGCACCCACGGCGGACTCCTCCTCGCCTTCGACGCCGACCACCGCTCGCCGGTCGGCTGGGCCTACGCCGACACCAAACTTTGGTGGCCCCACACCGAAGCCCTCTACGGCGCCCTGCTCGGCTGGGCCCGCACCCGCGATCCCGCGTTCCTCGACTACTACGAGCGCACGTGGCGCGTCTGCCTCGAGCACTACATCGATTGGACCCACGGCGAATGGCGCCAAAAACTCAGCCGCACCTTTACGCCCATCACCGACACCGTCGCCCTCCCGGTAAAAGATCCTTTCCACCTCCCCCGCAGCCTCCTCTTCCAAATCGAACTCCTCGCGAAATCGCCCGCCATCCCGTAGCTGCGAGCGTGAGCAAGCGCCCCCGCACCGCTGTCTCCAAAATTCTCCTACCCATTAGCTCCGATTCCTCGCTGTTTGCAGCCGGCCGCCGCCAAGCCCCGGGAGCCCCGAAGGGGCGAAAATTCGAAAGCCCTGGGCAACGCCCAGGGAAATATCCACGAGAAAATCAGAGCCCTGAAAGGGCGAGACGTTCGCCTCGCTGAAAGAAGCCAGGAACCCGTTTTCTTTGCCTAATTTCCGACTCGCTCACCTCCCCGTCCCACTCGTCCCGCTGTTCGCCCCGTTCAGCCCATCCTGCTCTCTTCACTTTTCCACACCCACCCACAAAAAACGCCGCCGGAAAATTCCGGCGGCGTTCGTCAAAGGCAGTGGGCGTCGGTCGTCGACCGCGCTCGGCCCGCTTATTTCTTCTTCTTTTCGTCGGGCTTCTTGAACTCCTTGTGGCCTTCCTTCTGGGCCGCACCGAGTTCTTCGCACAATTTCGCGGCGGCGGCATTGTTGCCGGCCTTCAACGCGGCCTCGAGCTTGTCGACCTTCGCGTTAAATTCTTTCATCTTCGCCTGATATTTTTCCTTCTGCTCCGGCTTCCAAGCCGGGGTCAGTTTGGTCGAAGCGGCGGCTTCGGCTTTGATGATGGCGATCGACTTGAGCGACTCCGCGTTCTGCGCGGCATCGGGCACGGACTTCTTCAGCTTACGGAAGGCGCCGCCCATTTTGTCCATGTGGTTGCCCAGTTCGGTCTCGTCTTTGTCGGCGGCATAAGTGGCCGGCACGGAGACCATGGCGCAAGCAAGGGTAAGGAGGAGGATACGGATTTTCATGTTTTTGTTTTGAGGTGCTGTTTGAAGAGCACGGAGAGAAAGGTGACCCACTGCCCCGAGGGCAATCGGATTTCTGCGCCCACTGTCACGCCGCCCACCGATCGGTTCCGCCTCCGCATAAACATTCTTCCGCCCCGTTCCGGCCGTCTCCGCATTCGGAGTTGCCCGCCTCCGCTCCGCCTTCTCACTCGACGCATCCATCCCTTCATCATGCCCACCGCCCCCTGCACCCGTCGCGATTTCCTCTCCACTGCCGCCGCCGGCCTCGCCGTCAGCCTGCTCCCTCGCACCGCCCAGGCCGCCTCGTCCGCGACCCGCTGGCCGATCGGCTGCTTCAACCGCCCGTGGACCAAATGGTCCTACGACGACACCCTCGATGCGACCAAGGCCGCCGGATACACCATCACCGGCCTCCTCAGCCCCACTAAGGACGACGTCTTCACGAGCGCCAACGCCACGCCCGCCTATCTCGCCGCCCTCAAAGCCAAAATCGCCGCCCGCGGTCTGAAGGTGAACATGACCGCCCTCCGCGTGAAGACCGCGCTGCCCCTCGCCGAAGCCATCGCCGACACCCGCCAACAAATCGCCAACGGTCACACCATGGGCGTCGAGTTCGCCCTCACCTTCGGCGAAGACAAACCCGAGCGCTACGCCCACTATTTCAAAATCATGGCCGACGCCGCCGCCTTCGCCCAAGAGCGCGGCATCAAGCTCGTCATGAAACCCCACGGCGGCGGCAGCGGCTCCTCGCAGGAGATCGTCACCGCCATCAAGACCGTCGGCCACGCCAACTTCAAAATCTGGTATGACGCCGGCAACATCATCTATTACACCGGCAAAGATCCCGTCGCCGAACTCGAGCCGATTCTCCCCCACGTCACCGGCTTCTGTGCCAAAGACTGCGCCGCGCCGAAGAGCGATGTGATGATCCAGTTCGGCACCGGCAAAGTCGATTTCGCCGCCGTCTTCAAGAAACTGAAGTCCGGCGGTTTCAACGGCCCGATCATGGTCGAGTGTTGCAAGATCGGCGCCACCGCCGCCGAAACCATGGCCCACGCCCGCGCCAACCGCGAGTTCCTCGAAAAAGTCCTGGCGTCGGTCTGACCGCAGATTCCGAGGTGGAGCGCGTTGACCCCAACGCGCTGTATTTCCGCGAGCCCCACGCCCACCAAACCTCCGCGTTCAGCTTTCGCCGCGCAAAAACGCCACGTCGAGCGCACACGTCGCGCGTTTGCCGCTCTCCGCGATCAGCTCGACGCCCGCCGCATTGTCCTTTCCGGCCGCGACAGCGCGGATGTCCTTTACGCGATCGAAGCCCTTCGGCACCGCCGCGACCGCCATGATGTAGTTCACCGTCGTCGGCTTCTTCGGATTCAGCGCCACCGTCGTCGGGAAGCCCGCGCGCGTCAGCTCATTCGGCTTCGCCGACTCCGCGAGCCCGAGGTGAAAATAACTCGTCGCCTCCTCGATGCCCAACACCGCCGAGTGCCGGCCGTTCCACGGAGCGTAGTGCCGCCCGCTGTTCGACATCCACAGAATCGTGTGCCGCAGCACGCGCGGATCGCGCAGCGCGAACCACACATAACCCTCCTCCGCCCGCACCGCCGCCGACCACGCCAGCGGCAGCTTCGCATCCGCCGTCACCATCACGAGATCGTCGAAACCCTTCCGCGCCGGATAGCGCGTCAGGTCCGCGTTTCCGCCCGCCGCCAGCGGCACACTCGCGAGCGAACGAAACCGCGCGCCCGGCTTCAGCGCCGAGTATCCAAAATTCTCCGGCTGCTCGAACGGCATCGGCAGCACCTGCCCGCGCACCCATTTGCTCATGCTCACCGCCACGCTCCCCGGCGTCTCCACAAATTTCAGCATCGCGTGATGCCCGAGACTCATCGGCCCGCTCATCCCCGAAATCACATGACGCGAGTAGACCGCCGTCTGCCCCTCGACGAGTGAGAGATATTTGTCGACGCGCCCCTTACGCACCGTCGTCGCGAGGCTCGCGTGCAAAGTCACGCGGTCGCCCGCGCGCTCAAACGCGTCCAGCGACCAGTTCGCATTCGCCGTCTCACCGTGCGGCGGATGCTGCTCGCCGCGCCACGGCGTGCCATTCCCGCCAAACGGTGCGCAGAAAAAGTCCCCGCGTAGCGCGTGCAACAACCCCGGCAGCCCCGCGTCGATTTTTTCTCCGGCCCACGGCGCGACCGAATACGGCGACACCGTTTTTTCCCCGAGCTGAAACGCCACCGGCCCGAGCTGTCCGCCGAGCCGCGTGAGATGCGCGGAGACGTGGCTCGATTCAAACGACCAAGACGGCTGACCGTGGACAATGTGTAGCGAAGGAGCGCTCATGGTCCCGTGAGCAAACCCGCCCCCCGCAACGCAACGCAAGCCCACAGCGAGTCACACCCCTCCCCGTCCGCGATCAGCGGACACCACCCCACCCACCGGAGGCGATCAGCCGAAGGGGACCTCAAAGTTTCGCCCCTTGGCGAAACTCCTTAGCGGTTCCCGCCCTCAGTCCCTTTCCCATTTCACGTTCAACAACACTGCCTCCGTTCACCTCACCATCTCCAAATACTCGCACAGCATCCGCATATTCGCCGAAAACAAGTCCGTCCGAATCGCGCTCCCACCCTTGCCCGCACCGATCCACCGCCCCTGCGCGTCCAACCCCGCGATCGCCGTGCGCACCCGCGGCTCCAGCGCCTTCGCCCGCGACGCCCGCTGCTTGTCGGTCGGCGTTTCCGCCGCTTTTCGTTTCGCCAAAATCGCCTCACGCCCGTCCCGCTGCACCTGCTCATAAAACGCCATCGCGCCCGGCACGCCGTAGTCGCCCTTCCACGAGTAACCCGTCTGCCGCTCCGGCGAAAGCTCCTCCACGGTGTAGTGCACCTTCCCGTCACGGTCGCCATAGATCGGTTTGTTCGTCCCGATCTCATACATGCGCGCCCACACGCCCGGCGCGATTTCCGAACGCCGATACCACGCGATCGCCCGCGGCAACGGGGCCAGATATTTCTTGTCACCCGATTCCAGATACAACTCTACCAACAGCCGCATCGCCGCCGCCCCTTCGTTCGAGCACACGCTCGGCGGCTCAAACGCCCGCGCCCACGCCGGTTCCATCTGCGGATTGTATTGCTGCGCCCACGCCGGCTGCGGCTCGGGCAATTGCGCTGCGATCAGAAAATCTCCGCCCCGCAGCGCCGCCGCGCGATACTCCGGCTTGGCGAGCCGCTTCGCCGCATCGAGCAGCGTCATCACACAGTCGCGGTGCGTATTATCGTTCAGAGTGTAGTGCCCGTAATACACCTCCTTCTGATAGGTGCGCGACCACGTCGCCGGGAAACTCGCCGCCTTCACCGGATGCGTCGTCGCATCGACCGGCACTCCGTTCCACCGCTGCGGCCAGCCGCCGTTCGGCCGCTGCGCCGCGAGCAATTTCGTCAACGCGTAGTCGCGCGCCTCGCGAATACGCACATCGCGCGGCTCATTCGCGCCCTTGCTCGCCTCCGCCACCGCGAGTAGCAGCCGCAACGCGCTCTGCGTATTGTCGTCGTCGAAGGTCGAATAATTCTTCCGCTTCGCCGCGTCCGCCGCGGAAATCTTGCCCACATCGCTCCGCCGATACCACGCCGCGCTCAGCTTCTGATCGAAGTCTATGAGATAGTCCCACCCGCCCGACTCCAGTTGCCCCACCGCCAGCGCATCCGCCGCCGCCTTCGCCGCCTCGAGGTAACGCCCGTCCTGGGTTACCTCATACGCCCGCAAAAACGTCATTCCCATTGACGGCGTGCCCGGCGGCTGCACCCAAATCTGCGTCGCCGTCGCGACATTTTCCCCCGCGCGCTCTTTCAAGTCCGGCGAGTAGCGCCACAGATAACCGCCCTCGGTCGCGATCAAGCGCATATACGCCGTCGCCTTTTCCATCGTCGCCCGCGCCTCCCTCGCCAACGGCTCCGCGGCACGCCCCACCACGCCTGTCATCGCCAACACCACCACCGCCACCAACCAACCCGGGGTTATATTTCTCATGGTTTCCCGAGCCTTGTTTTTCATCGCCCGAAAGCAACCCATCGCCACGCTCCCTCGTCCAGTCCCCGCCCACGTCTCCCCGTCGCTCCTTCTTCCCCGTCCCTCCCCATCCTCCCATCCCACATGAAACGACTAATCGTCCTCCTCACCGCGCTCTGCGCGTTCGCCACCGCCGCCACCGCCCAAGACTGGGCCAAAGCCCGCCTCGAGAAATCCCCGCGCCACCTCGAGTGGGTCACGCTCAAACACGGCACCCGCGAAGTAAAAGCCTTCGTCGGCTATCCCGAGGTCAAAAACAAGGCCACCGCCATCGTCCTCATCCACGAAATCTACGGCCTCTCCGATTGGATGCGCGGCATGGTCGATCAATTCGCCGAAGCCGGCTACGTCGTCATCGCCCCCGACTTCCTCTCCGGCGCCGGCCCCAACGGCGGCGGCACCGAATCCCTCGGCAGCGGCGACGCCGTCCGCGGCAAAATCCAAGGCCTCGATCAAAAACAAATCGACGCCGACCTCGATGCCGCCGTCGCCTACGTCAAGAAACTCGGCGCCAGCAACGGCAAGGTCGTCGTCGGCGGCTTCTGCTGGGGCGGCGCGAAAACCTTCCTCTACGCCACCCACAACCCTTCCATCCAGGCCGGCCTCGTCTTCTACGGCAGCGCCGCCAAAGCCGAAGACATGGGCAAAATCAAAGCCCCTCTCTACGGCTTCTACGCCGAAAACGACGCCCGCATTAACAAAGACCTTCCCGCCGCCATCGAAGGCATGAAGGCCGCCGGCAAATCCTTCGAGCCCATCACCTACGCAGGCGCCGGCCACGGCTTCATGCGCGCCGGCGAAGATCCCGCCGGCAGTCCCGAAAACAAAAAAGCCCGCGCCGACGCCTGGGTCCGCCTCAAAGCCCTCCTCCCGAAAATCTGATTCGTCGGGGCGTCGCTCGCCGACGCCCACCCTTCGTCCGCCCTCGTTCCTCGCGCCGTGCCCCCCGTCACCACCCTTCACGTCAACGGCACGGCGCACGGGTGTAACGCCGCCGCGGACCGCACGCTCCTCAGCGTCCTCCGCGACGACCTCGCCCTCACCGGTGCCAAATACGGCTGCGGTGAGGGCCAATGCGGCGCCTGCACCGTCCTCGTCGACGGCGTCCCTGTCCGCTCCTGCCTCACGCCCGTCGGCACCCTCGGCTCGCAAAAAATCACCACCGTCGAAGGCCTCGAAAAATCCGGCCGCCTCCACCCGCTCCAGCAGGCCTTTCTCCAACACGAGTGTTTCCAATGCGGCTACTGCACCTCCGGCATGTTGATGTCCGGCGTCGCCCTCCTCGCTAAAAACCCCTCGCCCACCGTCGACGAAATCGTCGCCGCGATGGACGGCAACATCTGCCGCTGCGGCGTCTACTCGCAGATCATCGCCGCCGTTCAAACCGCCAGTAGGGCCGGTCCGCGACCTGTCCTCCCCGCCAAATGACCTCGCCCCCTGGGAGCGCGGGCCGCCGGCCCGCAATTTCCGCAACTGCGAACCCCACGCCTCGCCCCATCGCCACCCGCCGCGCCTTCCTCCGCCGCTTCTCCGGCGGCCTCGCCGTCCTCTGGTTTGTCGAAACCTCCGCGCCCGCTTCCGCCCAAACCGCGCCCGCCGCCCCCCGCCGCCCCGGCCCACCCCCACCGCCTCCCCGCGAACTCGCCGCGTGGCTCCACATCGCTGCCGACGGCGCGATCACCGTCTTCACCGGCAAAGTAGAAATTGGCCAAAACGCCCGCACCTCCCTCACGCAAATCGTCGCCGAAGAGCTTCCCGCGCCCCTCACCTCGATCACCCTCGTGATGGGCGACACGTCGCTCACGCCCTTCGACCGCGGCACCTCCGGCAGTCGCACCACGCCCGACATGGTGCCGATCCTCCACCGCGCCGCCGCCACCGCCCGCGAGTCCCTCCTCGATCTCGCCGCGAAAAAACTCTCCGTCGACCGCGCCACCCTCACCGCCCGCGACGGCCGTATCCATCATTCGGCCACACAGCGCTCCCTCACCTACGGCGAACTCACCCGCGGCGAAAAACTCGTCCTCGACATCGCCGACACCACGCCCATCAAGCCCGCCACCGCGTGGACCGTCGCCGGCACCTCCGTCCCGAAAGTCGGCGCCCGCGCCTTCGTCACCGGCCGCCACATCTACACGACCGACTTCACCCGCCCCGGCCTGCTCCACGGCCGCGTGCTCCGCCCCGCCTCCTTCGGCGCCACCCTCGCCACACTCGACACCTCCGCCGCCGACGCCCTCCCCGGCGCGACCGTCGTCCGCGACGGCGAATTCGTCGGCGCCTTCGCCGCCACCGAACATCTCGCCGCCCAAGCCGTCGCCGCGCTCCGCGCCACGTGGAAAACCACGCCGCAGCTCGCCGAGCGCGATCTCTACACGCACCTCCGCGCCACCGCGCGCACGCGTCCGCCCGCTCCCCCCACCCCCGATCCCGCGCTCACCCATCTCGCGCACACCTACACAGTCCCCTATCTCGCGCACGCCCCGCTCGAGCCGCACGCCGCCGTCGCCGAGTGGCCCGCCCCCGACCGCCTCACCGCGTGGGTCAGCACCCAGCACCCCTTCGCCGTCCGCAACGAACTCGCCCGCGTCCTCGCGCTCCCACCGGCCAACGTCCGCGTGCTCGTCCCCGATGTCGGCTCCGGCTTCGGCGGCAAACACACCGCCGAGACCGCCCTCGAAGCCGCGCGCCTCGCCCGCGTCGCGCAAAAACCCGTGAAGGTCGTCTGCACCCGCGAGGAAGAATTCACTTGGTTCTACTCCCGCCCCGCCGGCGTCATCGACATTTCCTCCGCCGCCCGCGCCGACGGCACCGTCGTCAACTGGACGCACGACAACATCAACTCCGGCGCCTCCGCCATCCGCGCCCCTTACGAGTTCGCCGCCCAACGCACCGCGTTTCACGCCGCCACCTCGCCCCTCCGCCAAGGCCCCTACCGTGGCCTCGCCGCCACCGCCAACGCCTTCGCCCGCGAAACCCACCTCGACGAACTCGCCCGCGCCCTCCGCCTCGATCCGCTCGCTCTCCGCCGCCAAAATCTCCGTGAGCCCCGCGCCCTCGCCGCCCTCGACACCGCCGCGCGCGCCTTCGGTTGGAACTTCACCGCTCCCCGCCGCCCCGACACCGGCATCGGCCTCTCCTTCCACTCCGACAAAGGTGCCTTTATGGGCACCTTCGCCGAAGTCCACGTCGCCCCCGCCACCGGCCGCATCGCTGTCACCCGCGTCGTCCAATCCTTCGATCCCGGCGCCATCATCAACCCCGCCCACCTCCGCAGCCAGGTTGAAGGCTGCATCATCCAAGGTCTCGGCGCCGCCCTCTTCGAATCCGTCCACTTCGACCACGGTCGTATCCAAAATTCCACGTTCTCCACCTATCGCGTCCCCCGGTTTAGCGACACCCCGCCCCGCCTCGAAGTCATTTTGATCGACCACAAAGAGCTCCCGCCCTCCGGCGCCGGCGAAAGCCCTCTCGGCGGCATCGCCCCCGCGATTGGCAACGCGATCTTCGACGCCACCGCCCGCCGCCTCCGCGCCCTCCCCTTCGCCTAAAGCAGCGTAGACTTCAGTCCGCCGCTCCGCTTCGCCCCTTCTCCACACCACCGCTACCCGCCCCGCCTCGATTCACCGATCAGGTGAATCTTCCGTTCCGAAAAATTAGCGAAGATCAGCGGTTCCCAAAACTCCGGCCCCGCCCCTCTCATATGTCCCTCCGTCGTTCCCTCTTCCTGTTCACACTCGCCGCCACCGCCTTCGCCCAAACGCCCCCGCCCACCCCAGCCCCACAACCCGTCCCCAAAAAAATCCCCGCCCCCGGCCTCTCCCTCACCACCGCCGACCGCGCCGAACTCACCGCCGCCACCGCGGCCCTCCGCGTCGAGATCGACACCGTCGCCCGCGACCTCGCCTCCACCGCCGCCTCGTCCCCCGCCGACGCCCGCCTCCTCACCCTGCTCCCCGACGTCGAGATCTTCTACAAAGCCGTCGCCTGGTCCCTCGCGACGACACCTTCTACTCACCCAAAGAGCTCGCCTACGCCCGCACGCTCGTCGCCGAAGGCCGCGCGCGCGCCGCGCAACTCCGCGAACGCAAATCCCCGTGGCTCCAAGCCCGCGGCCTCGTCGTCCGCGGCCACCGCTCGAAACTCGACGGCTCCGTCCAGCCCTACGGCCTCGTCATCAACCCCGACGTCGATCCCTCCGTCCCGACCCCGCTCATGGTCTGGCTCCTCGGCCGCGGCGAGAAACGCACCGAACTCGCCTTCCTCGCCGAGCGCACCGCCGGCCCGCCCCAGCTCACGCCGAAATCCACGATGACGCTCGTCCCCTACGGCCGCTTCTGCAACGCCACCAAGCTCGCCGGCGAAGTCGACGTCATGGAGGCCCTCGCCGCCGTCCGCGCCCACTACAACATCGACCCGCTCCGCATCGCCGTCGCCGGTTTCTCCATGGGTGGTGGCAGCACGTGGCACCTCGCGCCCCACTACTCCGGCCTCTGGTGCGCCGCCTCGCCCGGCGCCGGGTTCGCCGAGACGCCCATCTTCACCAAAGCGCTCTCCCCCGGCAAAGAAGTCCGCCCCGCCTGGGAGCAACTCCTCTGGCGCCACTACGAAGCCACCGGCATCGCCGCTAATTTTTTCAACGTCCCCACGCTCGCCTACGCCGGCGATAAAGACGGTCAGAAAGAAGCCTCCGACCTCATGGAAGCCGCCTTCGCCAAAGAGGGCCTGAAACTCGAACGCTTCATCGGCCCCGACACCGCGCACAAATATCACGACGCCACCAAAGCCGCCCTCACCCAACGCTTCGAATCCCTCATCGCCAAAGGCCGCGAACCCAGCCCCCGCGAGATCTGGCTGCAAACCTACACGCTGCGTTACCCCGAGTCCGCCTGGGTCCGCATCGAGGGCATGACCGAGCACTGGCAACTCGCCGAAGTCCGCGCCACGCAGCACGACAGTCTCCGCCTCGAAGCCCACACGAAAAACGTCACCGCCCTCTCCTTCCCCGGCATCAACGCCACCACCGTCGTCCTCGACGGCCAGTCCCTCACCGCCGCCGACGCCTCGCTCCACTTCCACCGCGAGGGCACCACCTGGCGCCCCGGCCCCGCCACCGGCCTCCGCAAATCCCCCGGCCTCACCGGCCCCGTCAACGACGCCTTCTTCGAACCCTTCGTCTTCGTCCGCCCCTCCGGCAAATCCCTCAACCCCGAACTCGGCACCTGGGTCGAAAGCGAACTCACCGCCGCCCGCCACCTCTGGCGCGACGTCTTCCGCGGCGACACCCCCGTCATCGCCGACACCGCGCTCACCGACGCCGACCTCGCCTCCAAAAACCTGATACTCTGGGGCGACCCCACCTCCAACAAAGTCCTCGCGAAAATCATCTCCGGCCTCCCGCTCACCTGGGACGCAAAAACGCTCACCTTCCGCGGCAAAACCTACGACGCCGCCCGCCACGCCCCAATCCTCATCTTCCCGAATCCCCTCAACCCGTCGCGCTACGTCGTCCTCAACAGCGGCCTCGATTTCCGCGCCGACGGCTACACCAACAACGCCCTCCAAACCCCCAAGCTCCCCGACTGGGCCATCGTCGACCTCCGCACGCCCCCCGGCCCCCGTTGGCCCGGCAAAATCGTCGCCGCCGGCTTCTTCGACGAATCCTGGAAATAGAACGTAGGGCGGACTTCAGTCCGCCTTTTCCAATCCAGAATCCACGCATCACACCAAATCTCCCACAGATATTCTCCGCGCGTTTCCCCTATCCGTCTTCTCAGAATCTTCTTCCGTGCGATCCGTGTCTTCCGCGAGCCACTCAACTTAGTTTTCCTCCACCTCCCATGCCTATTCCCCGCCTCCTCCGTCTTTCGTGTCTTTCGTGTGTTTCGTGGGCACTCGTCTGTGTGATGCCGCTCTCCGCCGCGACCCTCCGCACCATCGCCGGCACCGGCGCAAAAGGTTTCTCCGGCGACACCGGCCCCGCCACCGCCGCCCAACTCAACAACCCCTTCGGCATCATTCGCGGCCCCGACGGCCACCTCTGGTTCTGCGAATACGGCGGCCAACGCATCCGCGCCATCTCCCCGTCTGGCATCATCCGCACCGTCGCCGGCAACGGCACCACCGGCTACTCCGGCGACGGCGGCCCCGCCCTCTCCGCCTCACTCAATCTCCCGCACGAGATCCGCTTCGACCGCGCCGGCGACCTCTACTTCGTGGACATGCAGAATCACGCCGTCCGCAAAGTCACCCTGAAGACCGGCCTCATCACAACCATCGCCGGCACCGGCAAACCTGGCTACTCCGGCGACGGCGGCCCCGCCACCGCCGCCCAACTCAACCAACCCCACAGCCTCCAATTCGACCCCGCCGGCGACCTCTACATCTGCGACATCCGCAACCACGTGATCCGCAAAATCACCACGAAAACCGGTGTCATCACCACCTTCGCCGGCACCGGCAAACCCGGCGACACGCCCGACAACTCCCCCATCGCCGGCACGCCCCTCCGCGGCCCGCGCACCCTCGACTTCGACTCCCGCGGCGACCTCTGGCTAGCCACCCGCGAAGGCAACCAAGTCTTCCGTTTCGACCTCGCCGCCGGCCGCATTCACCACATTGCCGGCACCGGAAAAAAAGGATTCAGCGGCGACGGTGGCCCCGCGAAACTCGCCACCCTCAATGGCCCCAAAGGCCTCACCATCGGCCCCGACGGCACCGTCTACCTCGTCGACACCGAGAACCACGCCATCCGCGCCATCACCCCGAAAACGCACCTCATGTCCACCCTCGTCGGCACGGGCAAACCCGCCGACGGCCCCGACGGCGATAGCCCCCTCACCGCCGGCCTCGCTCGCCCCCACGGCATCTGGGTCGACCCCGACGGCACCGTCTTCATCGGCGACTCCGAAAACCACCGCGTCCGCGTCCTGAACTAAAACCCCGTCAGTAAACCGCTGATCTGCGCTAATCCTCGCTAATCAAAACCTCCGCCCCGGCGGCCTTGATTCACCGATAAGGTGAATCTTCCGAGTTCGAAAAATCAGCGAAGATTAGCGGTTCACTCCCGCCTCTAACCGTTTCATCCGTGCCATCCGCGGTAAGAAACTCCTTCCACATGCGCTCCCTCGCCGCCATCGCCGCAATTCTGCTTACCGCCGTTTCAGCCGCCGCCCAAACACCCCCGCCCCCCGCCAAACGCCTCCCACCCGCCGGCATCGCGATCCCTGCCGCCGACCGCACCGAACTCACCACCGCCACCGCCGCCCTCGCCACCGAGATCTCCACCCTCCGCGCCGAACTCACCACCTCCCAAAAAACCGCGCTGCTCGCCCTCCTCCCCGACGTCGAGATCTTCCACAAAGCCGTCGAGTGGGCGCTCCGCTACGACGAATTTTTCTCTCCCAAAGAAGTCGCCACCGCACGCCACCTCCTCGCCCTCGGCCGCGAACGCGCCGCCCACATCCGCGCCGGCCGCACGCCCTGGCTCGACGCCACCGGCCTCGTCGTCCGCGGCTACCGCTCCAAACTCGACGACTCCGTCCAACCCTACGGCCTCGTCATCCCCGCCGGCTGGCAACGCACCGCTCCCGGCCGACTCCAAGTCTGGCTCCTCGGCCGCGGCGAAAAACGCACCGAACTCGCCTTCCTCGCCGAGCGCGAAGCCAAGGCCCCCGAGATCGTCCCCGCCCGCACCCTCGTCCTCATCCCCTACGGCCGCTTCTGCAACGCCACGAAGTTCGCCGGCGAAGTCGACGTCTTCGAAGCCATGGCCGCCGTGCGCCGCGAGCACGTCATCGACCCCGCGCGCACCAGCGTCGCCGGCTTCTCCATGGGCGGCGCGAGCACCTGGCACCTCGCCACGCACCACCCCGGCCTCTGGAGTTCCGCCTCGCCCGGCGCCGGTTTCGCCGAGGTCGCCAACTACCAGCGCGCCTACCTCGCCAAAGAGCCGCCCACCGCGTGGGAGCAGAAACTCTGGAACTGGTATAACGCCACCAGCTACGCCGGAAATCTCTTCAACGTCCCCACCATCGCCTACAGCGGCGAACTCGACCCACAAAAAGCCTCCGCCGATCTCATGGAGCAGGCGATGGCCGCCGAAGGCCTGAAACTTGAGCGCCTCATCGGCCCCCAGACCGCGCACAAATACGAGCCCGCGACGAAAAAAGAACTGATCACCCGCCTCGAAAAAATCGCCGACGCCGGCCGCGATCCCCTCCCGCGCGAAATCCGTTTCAGCACCTACACGCTCCGCTACGCCGAATCCGCGTGGGTCAAAGTCCTCGGCCTAGAAAAACATTGGGAACGCGCCGACGTCCGCGCGCGCCTTTCCGACGACGACAAGGTGATCTCAATCGAAACCCAAAATGTCGCGGCGCTGCACCTCGCCCAAATGAGAGTAGCCCCTCGATTCAGAGGAACCGTTTTGATCGACGGCCAAAACTTCACGAATCAAGCCGTCCACGACGATTCGTCGGTATTGGTTAAGCGGGCTGGAATGTGGGCAGTTACTTTCGGATCCGGTTATCCGCCCAACCCAAGCAAATCCCCCGGCCTCACCGGCCCGATCAACGACGCCTTCATGGAGCCCTTCGTCTTCGTCCGCCCCACCGGCCAGCCGCTCAACGCCCGCCTCGGCACCTGGACCACCGGCGAACTCGCCCACGCCACCAAGATGTGGCGCGACATCTTCCGCGGCGACGCACCCGTGAAAGACGACACCGCGCTCACCGACGCCGACATTGCGTCAAAAAACCTCATCCTCTGGGGCGACCCCACCTCCAACCGCGTCCTCGCCCGTCTCCTCGCAACCGGAAAACTCCCGCTTACGTGGGACGGCAAATCCCTCACCTTCCGCGGCCAGACCTACGACGCCGCGCACCACGCTCCGATCTTGATCTTCCCGAATCCCCTCAACTCCGCCCGCTACGTCGTGCTCAACAGCGGCATCGATTTCCGCGAACACGCCTACGGCTCCAACTCGCTCCAGCTTCCGAAGCTTCCCGACTACGCCATCATCGACCTCCGCGAAGCCCCCGGCCCCCGCTGGCCCGGCAAAATCGCCACCGCCGGCTTCTTCGACGAGTCATGGAAGTAAACTCCCCGATCTCGTCACGCATCACGGAAGCCCCATCCGAGTTCACCGAAAACACCCTCTGAGTCTGTCATTCTGAGCGCAGCGAAGAATCCATCTTGAGGTGCGTAGCGCGAGTCGTGAAGGAGCCTCCCCCAAGCCCGCCCACCACTCTTCGATCCCTTGGTTTCCTTCGTGCCCTCTGTGCCTCCTCCGTGACCTCTGTGACAAAAAATTCCGCCCCTCTCATGACCTCTCCACTCAGCCTCGACCTCACCCTCACCCCCACCACCGACCCACTCTCGATCTACCGCTATCGCGACGGCCTCTACGCCGTCGACCTCCTCACCGCCGCGATCACCGAATTCGATTTTTTCACTTGGCTCGCCACCCACCCGTCCGACCTCGCCACGATCTGCCGCCACTTCGGCACCGCCGAGCGCCCGACCGACGTGATGCTCACCCTCTTCACCGCCAACCATTTCATCCGTCCCATCACATCTCCTTCCTCCCATTCTTCCCCTCCTACGCCCACCTCGCCCACCTTCCACGCCACCGCCCTCGCCCGCGAACACCTCGTCAGCACCTCGCCGTTCTTTCTCGGTGCCTACTACGCGTCGCTGAAAGAACGCCCCGTCGTCCGCGATTTCATCACGATCCTCCGCACCGACCGCCCCGCCAACTGGGGCAGCTACAAAACCGAAAAGACGTGGACCGAAGCGATGCTCACCGACGAGTTCGCCACCACGTTTACCGCCGCAATGGATTGCCGCGGTTTCACCCTCGGCCCCGCACTCGCGAAAAAAATTCCCACCGCCGGCCGCACGCGCCTCCTCGATATCGCCGGCGGCTCCGGCATCTACGCGTGCACGATCGCCGCCCACCACCCGCACCTCGCCGCCACGGTTTTCGAACGCCCACCCGTCGACGCCATCGCCCGCCGCATGATCGCCAAACGCGGCTATGCCGACCGCGTCTCCGTCGTCGCCGGCGACATGTTTACCGACCCGCTCCCGCGCGATCACGACGTCCACCTCTTCTCGAATGTCCTCCACGATTGGGACGTCGCCAAAGTCCGCCCGCTCCTCGCCGCAAGCTACGCCGCCCTCCCGCCCGGCGGCCTCCTCGTGATCCACGACGCCCATCTCAACGCCGACAAGACCGGCCCGCTCCCCGTCGCCGCCTACTCCGCCCTCCTGATGAGCGTCACCGAAGGCAAATGCTACGCAACCTCCGAGCTGGAAACCCTCCTCACCGAAGCCGGCTTCCACAACTTCTCCTTCGCCGAAACCACAGCCGACCGCAGCGTGATGACCGCGCGTAAACCGGGAGTTTGATGTCCGCTGAGGACCAAGCCTTGCCATCAATAGCTAATCAGCTTTGAGAGGTAGAATGAGAACGACCCGCACAAGCCACGAGACGGGCTTCCGGATATCCGAGATTGATGTCCGTAACTACCGAAATTGCCGGAGAACCTTGTTCCGGCCAAACGAGGGCATGTCGGGCTTAATAGGGCTCAATGGGTCAGGAAAAACCACAATCCTGAACGCAATCTCTCTTCTAAAGAGCATCTTCTTGCGCGGTGGCTATTCTCATGATGTCGGCGATGCGGGCGCCGAGAAGGCCTCCGTTCAGGCTATATTTTCCGGCCGAGGAAAAACGGTGAAATATAAAGCGAAAGTAGCCTTTGCCACGAACGAACGAAATGTGGACGAGATCATCGGCGTCGAAGAACAGTGGAATTTTGATGACTTTCTGTCAGAAAGAAAGAAACGAGGCTGGCTGATGATTCCGAGCCTAGTGTTTTCCAATGGACTAAGGCACCAACGTAATTTCCTCGTTCATTCCGCCGCGAATTCTGAGCGCATGTGGGTAAACTATAGGCGTCCAAACAGAGACTACCTCCTAAATTTTTCCGATAGCGGATTGATGAAAGCGGTATCCGAGATCGGCAACGAAATCGCGCAACTTATTCTCCGGACAAACTACTACAGCGCCTCCCAGTTTACCAATCCGCTTCGGGCGCCGAGCTCGTTTGAGCTGGAAGAGGACCGCCCCCTTCGCCGCGGTGCAAGTGAGATGACGCACGTAAGCTTTCTTCACGATCTCTACCGTGCCTCCAAACGCGACGATGCGACTTACAGGCAGTTCATTAGCGTTATATCCGGCAAAGGACTTGGCTTAGTAAAAGGAATCAAATTCAGGGCCTACAAATTTCCTACGACTCAATATGAGGTGAAAACTGGCGGTGATTTGGTCAGGAAAAAGAGCAACAGGGAAATCATTATTCCCTTTTTTTCGCTGGGTGACCTTAAACTCTCTCCCAATCAACTTTCCGAAGGCACGCTGAAAGCAATAGCACTCGTATTTTACCTGATAACTGACGAATCGCGGCTTTTGTTGGTCGAGGAACCTGAGGTTTGTGTTCATCACGGGCTATTGGTTAGCATCGTCGAATTGATGAAGGACATCTCGCTAGAGAAGCAGATAATTTTCTCAACCCATTCAGATCTAGTCCTCGATTTACTAGATCCGCCAGACGTGTTCTTGGTTCAGTATTCACGAAAATCAGGAATTAAGACGGCGAATCTGCCCTCAACGCTTTCGGCCGCCGCAAAGTCTGCGCTCAAGTCATACCTAGGGAATACAGGAACATTGGGAGAATACATTAAGCAAGGAGGCCTCACTGGTGATGAATAAACTATCAGTAGGCGTCATCGCAGAAGACCACAGCGACGTAGATGTAATATTTGCACTGCTTTCTCGAATAAATAGTCGGGTCCGCTACTCGAAATTGCGATTTGCAGCGTTTGGCTGCGGCAGGCTCAGAAATAAACTCTCCTCGTGGGCAGAAAACTTGGCGCAGAGGGGGTGCAACCGACTTATAGTCGTCCATGACCTTGACCGGAACGAACATCCGACCCTATTGGCAGATCTAACTCAGCGAATTTCGGATGCTGGGATAAGTCGAAAGATCGTTGTAATTCCGATCGAGGAACTCGAAGCATGGTTCTTCGCCGACCCAAACGCGATTCGCTCTGTTTTCGCTCTAAAGAAGACCCCCTCGGCAGTGGCGAATCCCGAAAGAGTAACAAGTCCCAAGGAGTCGCTAGCCAGACTGGTTTATTCGTCGTCGAATAGAGAACGACGATACCTCAATACTAAGCACAACGAAGCACTTGCGAAGGTGATTGATTTGACGCAATTGAAAAGCCGTTGTCCGTCCGCACGTCCGTTATTTGATCTCTTTGTAGACTAGTTACTCATCAAAAATCTTTATCCGAATAAGTGCTGGTGAATGCCAAACTCAGGGGCACGAATTTTCCATACCGTGATCAGCGTGCTCAGATCACTTATCGCCGTGCCACGAAACCTCTAGTCAGCAGTTTCCAAATCAGCCACGCAAAGTCTGTCCCAGCCAATCACGGCCCTTCGCGGTGAGGCGGTATTTTTGGAGCCGGCTGTTGGGTTTGGTAGGAATCGTCATTTCGATGAGGCCGGCAGCCAAGGCCGCCAGGACGTAGGCAAGTCGCATGTGATCGTCGTCCTGTAGGCCCAACTTTTCCTGAAGCTCCCGGCGCGAGTGCTCGCCGGTGAAAACCGTAAGTAGTCGCCTGACTTCCGGGGTGACTTCCGGGGTGACTTCCGGGGTGACTTGTCCGGTGGGCAGCGGCTCCGCAGCCGCCATCGCCTTCAAATACTCCGGCGCATAACGGAATTCGAGGGCCAAGCCCGTGCCATCAAACGTGAGCGCGGGCCGAGGTGCGCCCGCTTCCTTGCACGCCGCGAAGATCCGCTGGATGCCGCGGCCCCACGTCTCGATCTCGCCGGAGCGGAAGAACACGTTGGCAACAGCGGGATTGAACGGCGTGGAGGCATGCGCACCGACGAGGTTCTTTACGGTCCAGCCCTCCGGAAGCACACAGGGATTCCAAATTTTCAGGCGGTTTTCATAGACACGGATCTGCACCGGCGCGCCCACCGCATAGTCGCGATGCACGAGGGCATTGAGAATCGTTTCGCGCAGCGCGGCGTCGGGCACCGGATAGCGCTCGATCCGCTGGATGCCCTGATAGGAGATGGCGGCCTTGAGATATTTGGTCCGCACAAGATCGATGGTGCGGGCTACCTGCGTGAAAAGATCGCCATGCAGGGTATCGTGGTAGGCGAGGTCGCACTCCGAACGAAAGAAACCAATTTTGACAAAAGCCCCGGTGACGAAGCGCTCAGGGTCCTCGTGAAAAAGGAGCACGGCGGCGCGTTTGAGGTAAGTGCCCTCGGTGAGCTGCAGCTTTTCGATGAGCGCAATTTTGGACGAACGCAGGTCCGCCGGATCGAGGCGTCCGCTGGTGCGGGCCAGCTCGCGAAACTGGCGAATGGCGGACGCGGAGAGATCCGCGAGTTTCACCCCGGGAACCGGCACGCCATCCCACGTGCGCCCCTGCCGGCGAAGGAGAAACCGATCCAGCGCCGCCCCCTTCAACTCCTGCAGAGTGCTGCCGCTGCGCTGAAAATAATGCCCTCGGTAACTGATGGGATGGGCATACGGCTCCACCACGATCTCGATGAACTCGCCGCCCGACTCGTGCCGCAGGTTGACGGCGACAAGGATGCCCAAAATGTCCCGCACCTTGTTGGGAATATCGACCAGCAACTTCGCCGCGTCGGGCACGCCGACGACCATGCCTTGGTCATTTCGACCGATGTGCAGTGTGCCGCCCTCGGCGTTGGCGAAGCCACAAATCCAACGGAGAAACTCGTCCTTCCAAAGCTCCTTCCACTCGATGTGTTGATGCTCGCGCGGTCGCATAAGCAGGCTGGGAAAAATTTGGGAAAGTAAACCGCCCAAGTTTCGGAAAATGAGACCTTCACTCCCCGGGGCACCAGAAGTGAGTTCAAACGAGCCAGATTCTGCAAGGAGCGTGAAAGGGGCCGACAGCTCTCGCTCGTCTCGCCACACCCCTATCCACCAGGGCCAGCAGCGCTACCGCATGCTCACTCGGACTTCTTTTTCTTCGCCGATCCATCCGGAAACTCCCGCTTCGGGTCCATCGCCTTCAAGTCTGCCGCCGTCGGTTCCACGCCGAACTGTTTCCAATAGATCTCCTTGAACGGATTGTAGCGCGGGCCCGGCGCCTTTTCGTTCACGAGCATCGGCTGCACATCGCTCCACCAACGGTCATAGTTCGCCGCCATGCGTTTCACGACGTCCTGGTGTTGCGCCGCGACATTCGTCTGCTCGCCCGGGTCGGCCTTCACATCGAACAGCTCCCACGCCGGCGCCTCTCCACCCGCCGCCGAAACCAAGTGCCACCGCGGCTCACGCACCGACATGTTGCGAAACTTCGCCAGCGCCGGGTCGCTGCCCCTCGCCCACCGGCCCACGTGCGTCACCAGCGTTCGCTCCGCCCACGGCGCACCCGCCCGCTCGATCAACGGCACGAGGCTGCGGCCTTCGACTTGTGCGCGCACTTTCTCGTTCAGTTTTGCGCCCGCGATTTCCGCCATCGTCGGGAAAAAATCGATATGCGCCGTGAGCGCGTCGACATCGCGCGGAGCGATGCGGCCCGGCCAACGCCAGAACGACGACGCCCGCGTGCCGCCGAGCCACGGCGTGCCTTTCTGCGCGCGCATCCCGGCGTTGAACACCTTCACGCCCGCCGTGCCGCCGTTGTCGTTCATGAAAACGACGAGGGTGTTTTTCGTGAGCCCGAGTTCGTCGAGCTTCGCCAGCAGCTTGCCCAAATTCTGGTCGATGTTGTGCAACATCCCGAAAAAATTCGCCGCCGCCTCGTCCGGCACTTTGCCGCGATAGAGCGCTGCATCCTCGGGGCGCGCGTTGTAGGGCGCATGCGGGGCATTCGTCGCAATGTGCGCGTAGAAAGGCCGCCCCGCCGCTTTCGACGCTTCGATCCATTTCGTCGCCTGCGCGAAAAACACGTCGGTGCAGTAGCCCTTCGTCTTTTCGAACTTCCCGTTGTGCAGAATCGCGGGATCGAAATATGTGTTGCCCGGCGCATCGCCGCACGAGCCCGGATAGGTCTGCCCGATCCCGCCGGCGCCGTGGATAAACACTTCGTCGAACCCGCGCCGCCCCGGTTGATACTCCGCTTCGTCGCCGAGGTGCCACTTACCGAAAATCCCGGTCGTGTAACCCGCGCCCTTCAGCACTTCCGCGAGCGTCGTCGCGCTCAACGTCATCCGCTCGCGCTCGAGAATCGTGTGAGTGATCCCGTTCTTGAATTCATGTCGGCCCGTGAGCAGCGCGCTGCGCGTCGGCGCACACGTCGGGCTCACGTGAAAATCCGTAAAACGCACGCCCTCGGCCCGCATGCGGTCCAGGTTCGGCGTTTTCAGCACGGGATTTCCGTGTGCCGAAATATCGCCGTAGCCTTGATCGTCCGTCAGGAGGAACAGGATATTCGGCCGCGATCCCGCGAGCGGCGCCGACTCCGCGGCGTGGGCTAAACTGGCGAACACAAAAATCACGACGAGAGCGAGGAGGTGTTTTTTCATAGGCAGCGGGGCAGGCTCCACCCCACTCAATTCCTGCGCCGGCCCGACACCACCCAAATCTCGCCGAGCCACTTAACGACATAAGCACGTTACCGCTGGTCCGTCCGCGCCACGCAGCGTAGCATCGCAGACATGAATCGCCTCAGTCCTGCCCGTCTCCTCCGCGCCATCGCCCTGTCTCTCGCCCTCGTCGTCGCGTCGCTCTCCGCCGCCGAGCGCCTCACGCTGAATTTCAACCCCGACTGGCGCTTCCTCAAAGACGATCCCGCCGGCGCGTCGGCTCCCGGCTTCGACGACAAGGCCTGGGCCATCGTCTCCACGCCGCACACCTACAACGACACCGACACCTTCGACAACTGGTCCACCCCCGGCCATCGCGGCGAACAGATCCAGTGGTCCGGCCGCACCTGGTATCGGAAAACGTTTACTGCCCCCGCCGCGTGGTCCGGCAAAAAAATCTTCATCGAGTTCGAAGCCGCCCGCCAAGTCGCCGAGGTCTATCTCAATGGCACGCTCCTCGGCATCGCTAAATCCGGCTTCACGCCCTTCGGTTTCGATCTTACGCCTCACCTGAAGATCGGCGAGCCCAACGTCCTCGCCGTCATGACCGATAACCGTTTCATGCGTGATCCGCTCGATCCCGCCACCGCCGCCGAGATCGCCAAAATGAACGGCACCGGCACCACCGCCCCCGTCCTCAGCTCCGCCGCGAATCCCAATCTCTCCAAACTCCACGAGGAAATTAACAAGGGCATCCCGGAAAAACTCGCCGATCTCCAAGCCGACCAGATCCCGTGGAACAACCCCCACTGGCATCCCGCCCACGGCGGGCTCTACCGCAACGTTCGCCTGATCATCACCGACCCGCTGCACATTTCCCTGCCGCTCTACTCCTTCCTCGAAACCGCCGGACCCTACGTCTACGCGACCGAGATTTCCTCCGCGTCGGCCAAGATCGGCATCGAAGTTCCCGTGCAAAACCGCCGCACCACCGCGGAAGAAACCGAGCTCCACGTCGCGATGTGCGATGCCAACGGCAAGTCCGTCTTCACTCTGAAAACCGCGCAACCCGTCGCCGCCGGCGCGAGCACGGTGTTCACCCTCGCCGCCGTCATACCTACGCCCCGCCTCTGGGAGCCCGCCTACCCGCACCTCTACCGCGTCGTCTGCACGCTGCGCGCCAAGGGTCAGATCATCGACACCGTCGAAATTCCCTTCGGCATCCGCGCCGTGCGCTGGGATGTCGCGCAGGGTTTCTTCATCAATGGCCAGCACCTCAAGCTCCGCGGCTGGGGCCAGAAATCCACCAACGAGTGGCCCGGCCTCGGCGCCGCGCTCCCCGACTGGCTCCAGTTCCAAACGCTCAAGCTCATGCGCGACGCCGGCGGCAATTTCGTTCGCTGGGGTCACACCGCCGGCAGTCCCGCGCAGATCGCCGCCGGCGACCGCCTCGGCCTCATCGCCGACCAGCCCGGCGTCGACGGCGAGGCCGATACCGTGCGCGCCGCCTGGCAGCTGCGCACCATGGCGTTTCGCGACACCGTGATCTACTTCCGCAACAGCCCCTCAATCCTCTCCTGGGAAGGCGGCAACCAGAAGGCCACGCGAGAACACGCGAAAGAAATGCGCGCCATCATGGATCGCTACGATCCCCACGGCGGCCGCGCCTACACGCACCGTCGCGCCGACCAAATCACCGCCGAGTTCATGGACATCGGCATCGGCACCGAGGGCGGACGCGAGATCGCGAAACTCCCGGTCTTCGAGGGCGAGTATAACCGCGAAGAAGCCCCGCGCCGCGTTTGGGATCACGCCTCGCCGCCCAATTTCGGCTACCCCGAAGCCAAGGGCCAGACCTACCAGCTCACCTCCGAGCAATTCGCCGCGAATCAGGTCAACCACTACATGAAAAAACTCGGCGCGTCCGAGCACAGTGGCGGCGCCAACTGGATTTTCACCGACTCCACCAGCGGCGGCCGCGTCGCCGTCGAGGTCGCCCGCGCCAGCGGCGAAGTCGACGCCGTGCGTCTCCCGAAAGAGGCCTACTGGGTCTGCGCCGCCATGTGGCGCGACGACCCGCAGGTCCATATTATCGGCCACTGGACGTATCCCGCCGGCACCAAGAAAAACGTCTACGTCGCGTCCAACGCCGAGTCGGTCGAACTCTGGGTCAACGGCACTTCGCTCGGCGCCGGCAAACGCTCCGACACCTTTCTCTTCACCTTTCCCGACGTCACCTACGCACCCGGCGAAATCAAAGCCGTCGCCACCACCGCCGGCAAAGTCATCGCCACCCAATCGAAGCGCACGGCCGGTGCGCCCGTCGCATTGAAACTCACCGCGATCACCGCCCCCGGCGGCCTCCGCGCCGACGGCGCCGATATCGCGCTCATCGACGTCGAGATCGTCGATGCCGGCGGGAACCGTTGCCCCACCGCGCAACAACGCGCCGATTTCGAAACCACCGGCCCCGCCGTCTGGCGCGGTGGCTACAACAGCGGCAAAATTAACTCCATCAACCACCCCTACCTCGATCTCGAAGCCGGCATCAACCGCGTTGCCCTCCGCGCGACGCGCACCGCCGGGGCGATCACCGTGCGCGTGAAAAGCGAAGGTCTGAAACCGGCGAGCATCACGATCAATTCGCTGCCGTTCTCCGCCGACAACGGACTCTCCACGACACCGCCCATTTTCCAAACGGTCGCGCTCCCGAAAACTGCCCCCGCGCGCTCGTTCGACGTGACGTTTGCCGCCGCCACCAAGAAACACACGGCCACGAAAGCCACGGCGCTCCTCGGCAAGTTCATCAAAACCTTCAACTACACCGGCCCGAGCGCCGCGATCGTCCACGTCGAATCCGGCGCGCAGAACGGCAAAAAAATCTACGTCGACCGCGATGCCACGTTCACCGATCTCCCCGCGTCGCTCGCCGGCGCCGACTGGGTGCAGATCGCGGGCGACGATCAGCGCTACAGCGCCGTCGACCTCATCGAACTCGCTGTCACCGGCAGCACCGTCGTCTCCATCGCTCACGATGCTCGCGCCCCGCTGCCGGCTTGGCTCACCAAACAATTCAAGGCCACCACCGCGACCCTCTCCGTCAACGGCACGCCGCTAAAGCTTTTCCAGCGCACGATGGCCAAAGACGGCAGCCTCACCTTCGGCTCCAACACCGAGGGCGCCCCGGTCGACGCCCATCACTACATCGTTTTCGTGAGCGCGCAGAAACCGTAGGCGCACTCACCGCGCGCCGAGCTCCGGTAGCGCCGGATTCAACCGGCGCGCCTCGCGATAGTGCCGCGCGGAATCCTCCTCGCGACCGAGCAGCGAAAACGTGAACGCCAGGTTGAGCTGCGCTTGCGATGACGCCGGATCGAGCCGCGCCGCAGTCTCGAACTGTGCGAGTGCTTCCGGCAGGCGACCGAGCGCACGCAGCGTGACGCCGTAGCTGTTGTGCGCGTCCGCGTAGCCGGGATCGAGTCGCACGGCCTCCACGTGATGGGGCAACGCGTCGGCCGGACGCCCCGTGTCGCGCAGGGCACCGGCCAGATTGTTCTGCGAAATCACAAACCGCGGCTCCAGTTTCACCGCGCGCTCAAAGTGCGGCAACGCCTCCGGCAATCGGCGCAAGGTGCGCAGCGCGCTACCGAGATTGTTGTGCGCCTTGGCGGCGTCGGGCTTGATCGCGAGCGTGCGCTCGTAGTGCGTGATGGCTTCGTCGGTCGCGCCGCGTTCGAGCAGGAGTGTGCCGAGATTGTTGTGGGCCATCCAGCACGCGGGATTCTGCGCGATCGTGGTGCGGTAAAACGTCTCGATATCGTGATACATCCGACTCTGTTGCCACGTGAGCACACCGAGCGCGGCCACGAACACGCCCTGCACCGTCCACCGCCACGGCGCTGCCCACCGGGCGAGCCCGGTCGTGAGAGCGGCGGCGGCGAGCGCGATCATCGCGAGGCTCGGGAGGTATTGCCAGTGATCGGCGACGAAGGAGAACGTGAAGCCGTAGACGTTGAAAAATCCGAGCACGGGAAACAGCGAACCCGCGAAGAGGAGCAGCGCCGCGAGCGGTGCTCTCGACCGCGCACGAACGGCCCAGAGCGCACCGAGCAGCGCGACCACGCCGAGCGGAAATAGCCATTGCCACGCGACCGAAGCGTCGACCACCCACCGCGGATAAATAAAAATCAGGTCCGCCGGCCAAAACAGTTTCCCGAGGTAAAACCAAATGATGCGCCCCGCGAGCAGGCCGCGCTCGACGAAGCCGAGCGCAAAATCCGCACCGGCGGCGCCGATGAACGTGCGCTCCACCCACGCGGAAAACAGCCCCATCGCCGCGCCGGCGAGAAACCACGGCAGCAGCGGCACCACGTCGCGCCGCGCGTCGATCCGCCCGCGCCGCCACCAGAAAATCACGAGCAGCGCCGGCGGCAGCGTGGCCGTGGTCGTTTTGCTCAGGAGCGCGGCGACAAAAAGCGCCGTGGCGACGACGTAGTGCGCCGGCTTGCGCGACTCGTCGAAGCGCAGGTAGGCGAGCGCGGCGCCGAGATAGCAGACGAGCGAGAGTGTGTTTTTCTGCTCTGAGACCCACGCGACGGATTCCACGCACACCGGGTGCAACGCGAAAATAAACGCCGCCAGCCACGCGCCCGGCACCGCGAGGCGACGCAACACACACCCAAACAAACCCGCCGCGAGCGCGTGCTGCGCGACGAGCACCAGATGATAACCCAACGGCGAATCGCCCCACAGCCGCTGCTGCACCCAAAACGCACTGTGGAGCAGCGGATAATACTGCTCGGTCACGCCGACTTCCGTCCAGATGCGCCATAAGCCTCGCAGCGAGCGCAGATGCACGGCGGTCACATAGTCGCTGTCGTTCCAAATAAATCCCGCGCGCAACGCCGGCAGGTAGGCGAACAACGTGGCCGCAAAAATTCCGGCGAACGCCACCCACGCGGCGACGCCCGCGGAGTGGGTCGCCGCAGCGCGGGTGGGAATCGAAGCGACGGGACGCGGAGCCATGACGGGAAAAATTGGCACGCGGGCCCCGCCGAGCGCGAGCCGCGAAACAATTGGCCAACGGCGCGCCCGAGCGTCTAGACATGGTCGCGTTCCCCCATGCCAAACCCCAGGCATACCTCAGCGGGCTCCGCCCCGCGTCCATCGCTCCGATCCGTCGCCGCTGCGGCCGGCGTGAGCGCCATGACCGTCTCCCGCGTCCTGCGCAACCAACCGTCCATCTCGGCGCCGCTGCGGGCCAAAGTGCTGAAAGCCGTGCGCTCCTCGGGCTACACGCCCGATCCGCAGGTGGCGAAGCTCATGCACCACCTGCGCACGCGGCGGAAACCGGCGTTCGAGGCGGCGATTTGCGCGCTAACCACCCGCGGTCCGGAGGCGCCGCCCCACTTCTATTTCGAGGGTATCGCGAACGGATCCGCGCAACACGCCAAGGCTGCGGGTTTCAGTTTCAGCACGTTGCAGATCGGCACGACGCCGGAATCGTGGCGCGCCTTGCCCCGCATCCTGCACAGCCGCGGCGTCGAGGGTGTGATTTTGCTGCCGATGTTCCTCCCCATCGCGCTCGACGGGCTGCTCGACTGGGACGAGTTCTCCGTGGTCGCCGCCTCGCTCAGTGTGCTCTCGCCACAGCTCCACGCCGCGCAGCCGCACCATTTCCGCAACGCGCGTCTGCTGGTCGAACGCGTCTCCGCATTGGGCTACCGCCGCATCGGCGTCGTCGCCAACTTCGAACAGACGCAGCGGACCAACCATTCGCTCAACGCCGCCGTCATCTGGCATGAGTTGCTCCATCAGGGAAATTTTGTGCCACCGCTCCTCTTCTCCGGCGCCGCCCCCGCCAACTTGGAGGAGTGGTATCGGCGCGAGCAACCCGACGTGATCGTGACGCACGTGCCGCGTCTATGCCACGCGTTTGCCGCGCGCCTCGGGCTGGCAATTCCCGGACCGGTGGGCTTCGTCAGCGCCAACGCCAAACCCGGCGCCGAAATTGCCGGCATCAACGAGCGGCCCCACGACGTCGGCGCGACCGCCGTCGACTTGCTCGCGAGCCTGATCCATCGCGGCATCCGCGGAATTCCCGCGCTGCCCACCACCACGCACGTTCCCGGGCATTGGATCGACGCCGTATCGTGTCCCCCGCGTAGCCCTGTCGCGACGAAAAGTGCGAGCCCGGCAAAATTTCCGACGGTGTATTTGGAAAAGTGAACGTGATTCCGGCCGCACGGCGGCGGGAAATCGCGTGCACGCCGCAGTTCAGGGACGACGCGACGATTGCAGCCGCAGGCGCTCGGCTTCGTCGAAGTGGTCGGCGGCCTCCAGATTTTTTCCGAGCGCGCGGAGGACTTGCGCGAGATTGCGATGCGCATCGATGAAGCCGGGGCGCAGCCGGATCGCGTCGCGAAACTCGGCCACGGCTTCGGTCGTTTTGCCAAGGTTGCCCAGCGCGACGCCGAGGTTGAGGTGCAGATCGGCATCGGCGGGCGCGAGTCGGAGCGCGGTTTGAAACCGCGCGAGCGCGTCGTCCCACCGCCCGGCCGCCGCGAGCGCATTGCCCAGCGCCGCGTGGGCCGCCGGAGCGGCGGGGTCGAGACGCGCCACGTGTTCCCATTGCGCGATCGCTTCGGGCAACCGCCCGGCCCGCGCCAAGGCGGCGCCGAAATCACGGCGATATTTCACCACGTCGGGCTTCAGCCGAATCGCTTCCTCCAGCCGCGCAATCGCCTCCGGCAGGCGGCCCGTGAGCACAAGTTCGCAACCGAGATTATTGTGGGCCTCGGCGTGCGTGGGTTTGAATTTCACCGCGCGTTCGTAGTGGGCGATCGCTTCGTCGCCGCGGCCGACGCGGCTGAGAGCGTTGCCGAGGTTGTTATACACTTCGCCGTAGCCGGGCCGAAACTGCAGGGCGCGCTCGAAGACCGGAATCGCCTCGGGCGAGCGATTCAGCACAACGAGAGAACAACCGAGATCGTTGAGCACGGGCGCGTCCTGCGGACGGAGCTGCAGGGCGCGGCGAAACGCGAGGATCGCCTCGGGGTGGCGGTTCTTCTCCGCCAAGGTCGCACCGAGATTGGCCCACGCCATGAAGGCGTCGGAATTACGCGCGAGCGTGGTGCGCCAGAGGGTTTCGCTATTCGTATATGCGCGGCTCTCGCGCCAGCTCAGCACGCCGAGCACCGACAGCAAGACGGCGGGCACCAGCGGCCGCAGCCAAGTGGCGGCGCCACGCCACCGCTCCAGCGCGACGGTCAGGCCCGCACCGGTGAGGGCGAGCGGACCCATGCTGGCGAGGTATTGAAAATGGTCTCCGACGAACGAATACCGGAAAAAGTAGACGCTGAAAAAACCGAGCACCGGGAAGAGCAGCGCCCCGAAAAACATCACGGTGACGAACACTGGCCGCAGCACGGTGTGGCGGCGCCACCACAGCACACCGAGCGTGGCGAGCGCGGCGGCGAGCGGCGCGAAGGCGAGCACGCGGGTGGCGTCGATCGACCAGCGCGGGTAGATAAAAATCAGCTCGGCGGGCCAGGCCAATTTACCGAGGTAGAACCAAATCACGCGGCCCGCGATGGCGAAGCGCTCGGGCCACGTCTGCGCCCACTCTGCGCCCTCGGCGCCGGAGTTCACGCGCTGCTCCCAGATCGTCCACGCGGCGGCGGCCGCCGAGAGCGCGAGGAACGGCATGAGCGGCACGAGATCGCGCCACGTGAGGCGGCGGTGCACCCACCACGTGAGCAGGCCGAGCACGACGGGGAGCATGACGGTCGAGGGTTTGCTGAGGATCGCGAGCAGGGCGCAGAGGAGAGCGGCGGCGTAGGGGCGGATTGAAGTAGGGCGAGGCTTCAGCCCGCCTTCCGGAGCTGGCAGGTTTCCCGTAGGCGGGCTGAAGCCTCGCCCTACTTCGAGCCACGTGAGCCAGCAGCCGATCGCCAGCAGGAAGAACACGGCGGACTGCGTGTTTTTCAGTTCGCAGATCCACGCGACGGATTCGACCTGCACGGGGTGCAGCGCCCAGAGCGCGGCGCCGAGCCAGGCGCCGGGCACGCGAAGTTGCGCGAGCACGCGCCAGAGCAGGAGCGCGGCAAGGATGTGGCAGCCGAGCGTGACGACGTGGTAGCCGAGGGGAGCGAGCCCCCAGAGCGCGTGCTGCACCCAGAAATTTGTCAGGACGAGGGGAAAATAATTCGCGCGCGCCGAGGTCCAGATCTCCGTCAACCCGAGCGGGCCGATGATCGTGGGGTTGGCGGTGATGTGGAGGTCGTCGTCCCAGAGAAAATCGCCGCGCAATGCGACCCAGTAGGTGGCGACGAGCGCGAGCACCAGCACGGCGCCGAGCGCGAATCCACGCGGCGGATCGGTGCGGGAATTCGTGGATTCGGACGGGGCGGGACGCATGCAGTTCGGAGTGGAGCGCACCGGCAAAGCGCGGGGAGGTCAACGCGCTCCGCCCCGAAAAATGCGCGCGGACTAGAACCGGCCGGCGACGCCGAAGACCCAGTTGCCACCGTATTCCTGCATGATGCGGATGGCGGCGTCCTTGCCCTCTTTCACACCGGCGGGGGACTCCATCCAGATGTCGGGTTTGCCGGTGAAATTACGCGCCTGCACGTAAAGGCGGTAACGCGCGTTAATGGTCCAGCCGAGCGAGAGGTCGAACTGGGTGAGCTCGCGGCGGTAGCGGCCGTAGATGCCGTCGGGGCGGTCGTCGATCCAGACCATGCCGACATTGCCACTGAATTTCTGGTAGGTGTAGCTGAGTCGGGAGGAGATGCGGTGCGGGGCGAGGCCGTTGCGCCGCGCGGTCATATAGGAGCGGTTATAGGAGACGTTGAAGCTCGTTCCGTTGAAGGGCTTGGGCAGGAAGCCGAGCTTCTGCGAGTAGGCCAACGCGAGGTTGTAGTTGCGGCGCAGAGCGGTGCTGTTGCGGGTGGAGCGGAAGGTGTAGTCTTCGAACTCGGGATCATCGACGCCGAAATCCTGCGCGCTGTAGTCGAAAGTCTCGCGGAGATTGCTCGTATTCACCTGCGTGGCGGTGACGGTGGCCTGACCGGGCGACTTGCCGCCAAAGTAGTAAGCGAGGCGGGCATCGTAGCGCTCGATCTCTTCGGGGAGGAGACTTCCATTCGGCGCATCGACGCGGCGCACGGTGCCCTCGGCATTTTCGACGACGTTCCAGACGCCGGTGAGATTGTCGATCGGCGGACGGCCGATGGCCTTCGTGTAGCCGGCCTGAAAATCGAAATTACTGAGGATGTTGTATTTCAAACTCACGTTCGGGAAGAGGTTGTCATACTCGGAGGTGCGCTTCACCTGCGGCTGGTTGCGGAACTGGTAGTCGAGGCCGGCGAACGTCGTGGCGCGGCCGGAGGTATCGACCGGGTGGCCGGCGGCGAGGACTTCATCGCGCGTGCGAGGATTGAGTTCGTTGAACTCGTTCTGCGTGCGTTCCCAGCGGAGCCCGCCGACGACGGTGAACTTGCCGGTCAGGCGGGTCTGGATCTGGCCGTAACCGGCGCTGACGGTCTGGCGCACGTCGCGCGTGGAGGTGAGCGTCGTGGCATAGTTGGCCGGCGTGCCGATATTGGCGAACTGCGCGGGGTTCGAGCGGAAGAGATCGGCGACTTGGTTCGCGTTGACGCGGGGGATTTCACCGCGGACTCCGGCCGTGTTGTAGATATTGAGGGCATTGCTGGTGCCGAGGTCGAAGGGTTGGCGGGCGACGAAGCCGAGGTTGGCCCACGAGGAGCTGACCGTGGTGGCGGCGGGCGTGCCGGCCGCGTTGTAGGTGACGACATCGCCGCCGGGGCCGGTGTAACGCCAGACGGACATGGCGTCGTTGGTGCGGTTGTCGCGATTTTCCTCGGTCCACTTCGTGCCGAATTTTACGACGGTGGGAAATTTTCGCATGAAGGACGGTGTCCAGCGGGCATTCAACGCGCCGGACCAGATATCGGTGATCCACGTGCGGTCGATATTGGTGAGGCGCGTGCCGCCGGTCCAGTTGCCGAGGTTGAACCAATCGGGGCCGGACGTCTGGCGAATCGTCCACTCGTAGGATTCGGCGCTGGGGCGGGTGGCGCTCCAACCGCTCGGGAGCGAAAGCGCATCGCCGCCGGCGAAGCCGCGCTCCAAGCCGTCGTAATTGTTGACCGAGCGGGAATTCGAGGCGACGCCGTCGATGAGCCAGTTCTGGTGCTTGTATTCAAATTTTGGAGAGTAGGTGCGGGTGTAGGTGAGCTTGTCGCCGGGGCCGTTGGCCATAGCGACGGTGGCGGAGTTGGCGGTGCCGGCGCGGTTGGCAGTGATGTTCGTGAGCGAACCGATGATGGAGGGGCGACCGTTGTTCACGTTGGCGTTGTCGTTGGCGGCGGTGAACGTAAGCGTGCGGTTCCAAAATTCGGAGTCGGCGTAGGTGTAGATGCCGGTGAGCGAAATCGAGAGGCGGGGGGAAACCTTGTAGTCGACGGTGACGGTGGCGGACTCCTTCAGCACGGTGAGCGGGCCGTCCTTGAACGCGATCGCACGGACGACGAGCGGGCGCGTGTCAGTCGCGGTGGAGGCACGGCTGTAGGTATTGGCCATCTGATACTGCTCGGAGTAGGAGCTGGCGCGGCTGGCGCTGGCGAGGATACCGAGGCGGTTGTTCAGGAAGGCTTCCGAGTAGCCGAGGGAGTAGTTGGGTTTGAACTTGGTCTCCTTGCTCTCGCGATTGCCCCAGGTGCGCTTCAGGTGGAATTCCTCCGCGTTAAAATTTACGCCGACATTGTAGTCGATGCGGCGGCCTCGGCTGTCGAAGGCGCGGCGCGTGCGCATGTTGATGGTGCCGCCGGGAGTGTCGGCATCGGCTTCGGCGGTGCGCGTGAAATTCACGTCGATCGACTCGATGGCATTGATGGAGAAACCCTCGAAACTGGTGGCGCGGGAAGCATCGCCGCCGCCGCGGTTGGCATCGGCGCTGGCGGTGCGGACACCGTCGAAGGAGACGCCCACGTATTGGGATTCCATGCCGCCGAGGGTGGGGCCGCGCGCCTGGGACTCGACGTAGTCGATATCGACGCCGGGCAGATATTTGAGGAACTCGCCAACGTTTCCGTCCGTGACATCGCCGAAAATATCGGAGGAAACGGAGTTCGAGATATTCATGCTGCGGCGCTGCTCCATGATGGCCTTGGAGTTGCCTTCGCGCTCGGTGTCGACCGTGAAGGCGGCGAGTTGCAGGACACCGTCTTTCGAGACGGGCGGTGCGGCGTCGGTGCTGACGAGGTTGATCTCGCGCACGGCGGGCTGGCCCGGGGTGACGGTGAAGGCATCTTTCGCAGTGGTGTAGCCGGTGAAGGCGACCGCGATGGTGGCCGGACCGGCGGCGACGTTGTTAAACTGAAACGTGCCGTCGCTCTCGGTGTAGGTCACCTGATTGGTGCCTTCGAGGCGGACCTCGGCGTTGCCGACGTAGGCTTTGGTCGCGGGATTATACACGCGGCCTTGGACGGTGCCGGTGGCGGCCGGCTGGGCGTGAACAGTGACGACGGCGGCCAGCCAGCAGAAGGCGAGCGCGGCGAGTTTCTGCCAATGCGGCAGCCGGGGGTGGCGAGGTGTAGTCATGGGTAAGTGGGTTGAGCCATTCGCCCCTCCACCGCCATCGACCGACGTCAGTCGGGCGCGGAGATGGGAACGACGGGATGGGAATACGCGGGGCGGAACGAAATCGGCGGCGGGGGACGCCGATGGCGCGAAGTGGGGGTAATTTCGGCGTGCACCGCAAGCGCTTTGATCGGCGACGCGATGATCGAAAAAAAAGCGCCGGCCCGAGGGCCGGCGCTCACGAGAGCGGGACGGTGACGTCGCGATCAGAACTGGCCGCGCAGACCGAAGACCCAGTTGGCGCCGTATTCCTGCATCTGGCGCAGGTAGCGATTTTGGCCTTCGGGGGTGCCGTTTGGAGACTCATACCACAGGACGGGCATACCGGTGAGATTGCGGATTTGCACGTAAGCGGTCAGCCGGCGGTTCAGCTTCCAATTCCCCGAAACGTCGAACTGCGTGATTTCGCCGACCGTGCGGCCATAGGTGCCGCCATCCGGGAGCTCCGGACGCCAGACCATGCCGATGGAACCGCTGAATTTCCTGTAGGAATAACCCAGCCGGGAGGAGACGCGGTGCGGCGCGAGGCCACCGCGGCGGGCATTCGCATAGGAGCGCGTGTAGGCGAGGTTGTAGCTGAGGCCACGCAGCATTTCGTGGCGCAAAAAGCCGAGCGTCTGGTTGTAGGACAATTCCATATTCCGGAACTTCCGGAGCTGGGAGTTGTTGCGCGTCGCCCGGAAGGTGTAGCCTGCGAAATCGGGATCTTCGACGCCGAACTCATCGGCGGAATAATCGAACGTTTCGCGCAGGTTTGTGATCTCGCTTTGCGAGAGATCCAAACTGAGCTGACCGGGAGAGCGGCCGCTGAAATAGTAAGCGAGCCGGGCCTGATACTTGGTCGTCTTCTCGGGTTGCAGCTCGGGATTCGGGGCGGAGACGCGGGAGTTGACCTCGTCGACGACCCAGAGTCCGGTGAGATTATCGATCGGCGGACGGGAGATACCTTTGTTAAAGCCGGCGTGAAATTCGAAATTGCGCAGGATGTTGTATTTGGCCGAGACGGACGGGAACATGCTGCGATATTGCGAGTGGCGCGTGACGCGCGGCTGGCTCTCAAACTGATAGCGGAGCCCCTCCAAGGTCTGGGCGCGACCACCGGTGGTGCCGGGAGCGTAAACCGGATATCCGGCCGCGAGCACCTGCGCGCGGAGCAGCGGGTCCCACTCGCGGACGGCGTTTTGGGTATCTTCCATACGCGTGCCGAAACGAACCTGCAGTTGGGACGTGGGGCGGACGTCAAACTGGGCATAACCCGACTTGATCGTCTGGCGGAAGAAACGCGGCGAGGCATAGATATCCGTGTAGTAGTTCTCCGGCGTGGCCGTGTTCACGAACTGCTCGGGGTGGGCGCGAAACAGGTCGGCGACCGCGTAACGATTGACGCGCGGCGGCATGCCCTGGACGCCATTCACGTTGTAAACGGTAAGCGAGTTGGTGGTGCCAAGATCGAAGGGGTGCGGGGAGATGAACTGGGGCCCCACATTGGCCCAATTGCCTGTGGTGGCGTTTTCGAGAGCACGGGTCGTGGCATTGGTCCGGATCGTGTTACCGAAGGGCCCGGTGTAGGACCAGACCTCGATATTGCCGTAGCCGCGGTGGTCGCGGTTTTCCTCATTCCACTTGGCACCCACTTTGAGCGAGACAGGAAATTTCCGGATGGGCAGAACCCATTTGGCGTTCAGCTGGCCGGTCCAGATTTCGGTCGCCCAGATGTTGCTGCTGCTGTTGGCGCGGGTGCCGCCGTCGCGGGCGTTGGTATTCGTAAAATTGCGGAGATCATACCAGTCGTTGCCGGAGGTCTGCCGGATCGTCCATTCCCACGACTCATTATGAGGCCGGGTGGCGGTCCAGCCGCTCGCCACGCCGCCGCCTTCCGAGCTGGAGAACCCGCGCTCCAAGGCTTCGTAATTATTGAGCGAGCGCGAATAACCGGCGGCGCCATCGATGATCCAAGTGGGGAGCTTGTATTCGAAGCGGGGCGAAAACGTGCGGGTGTAGGTGAGCTTGCCGGCAGAGCCACCGCCGTTGTTGAGGGTGGCCGCATTGGCCGTGCCTTCGCGGCGGGCGATGATCGTGTTCAGGCCGTCGCCACCGACCGAGTTGCGGCCATTGTTGACGTTGGCGTTGTCGTTGGCGGCAACGAAGGTGAAGTTGCGGTTCCAAAATTCGCCCTCGGTGTAGGTGTAGATGGCGTTGAGGGAGAGGACGAGGTTGCGCGTCGCCTTGAAGTCGGCGGTCAGCAGCATGGAATCCTTCAAGATGAACTTCGGCCCGTCTTTGAAGTCGATCTGGCGGGCCACCAGCGGCCGGGGATCGGTGGCATTGGGCGCGCGGTTGTAGCCGACGTTCATGAGATACTGCTCGGTGTAAGAAGAGGCGTGGCTGGTGCTGAACAGGATGCCGAGGCGTTGGTTGAAGAACGATTCGGCGTAGTTGAACTCATAGTTGTGCTTGGCCTTATACTCCATCTTGTCGGTCGGCCCCATGGTCTTCCGAAGGGTGAATTCCTCGTCGTTGAAATTCATGCTCGTGTTGAATCCGTAGGAACGGCCTTTGCGGTCGAAGGCGCGCTTGGTCTTCATGTTGATCGTGCCGGCCGGCGAATCGGCGTCGGACTCGGGGCTCGTGGTGCGGCTCACCTCGATGGACTCGATGGCCGTGATGGAGAAACCCTCGAAGCTCGTCGCGCGGGAGGCATCGCCGCCACCGCGGTTGGCATCGGCGCTGGCCGTGCGGATACCGTCGAAGGACACACCGACGTATTGGGAGTCCATGCCGCCGAGACGCGGGCCGCGGGCTTCGGACTCGACGTAGTCGAGATCGACGCCGGGCAGATACTTGAGGAACTCGCCGACGTTGCCGTCGGTGACATCGCCGAAAATATCCGACGAAACCGAGGTCGAGATGTTCATATTCCGGCGCTGATCCATGATTGCCTTGGAATTGCCCTCGCGTTCGGAGGAAACGGTGAAGGCGGCCAGTTGCAGGACTTCGCCGGTCTTGGCGGTGCCGGGCGCCGGAGCAGCCGAGGCACTGACGATGTTGATTTCGCGGACGGCGGGCTGCCCGGCCGTGACAGTGAAGGACTCCTTGACCGTGTTATAGCCCGTGTAGGTGACCGTGATGGCGGCGGTGCCGGCGGCGACGTTGGAAAACTGGAAGGAGCCGTCGTTTTCCGAGTAGGTCACCTGGTTGGTGCCATCGAGACGGACCTCGGCGTTGCGGACGTATTCCTGGCTGGCGGGGTTGAAGATCCGGCCTTGGATCGAGCCGGTGGCGGCGGATTGGGCACTGAGCGAGCCGGCGGCGAGCACGGAGCACGCGAGCGCGACGAAGGAGAGCAAACGTCGAAGCGACGTGGATGCGGGTATTTTCATGGAGGGTAGTGAGCCCGACGCGTGACCGCAGTGTGCAAACAGGCACGCGGTCGCGAATCGGAAAGGTCAGGGGAGTCAGGTCAGAGGTAACCCAGCGGTTGCAGCGAAGGGGGACGCTATGACGGCACAAACTATCGGGGCGGTGCAAGTGCGTTGATGGCGAAACTCCGTCACCACCGACGAAAAAAGCGCCAGCCCGGGGGCTGGCGCCGAAATCTAATTCAGGCGGTCCGCAACCGCTCAGAACTGGCCGCGCACACCGAAGATCCAGTTGTCGCCGTATTCCTCCATGCTCCGGAGGTGCTTCCCTTTGCCTTTCGCGGCGCCCGGCGGGGTCTCGTAGAAGAGGTCTTTCTCGTTGGTCGGATTGCGCGACTGCACGAACATCGTCGCATATTTATTGAGCCGCCAGCTCAGCGAAAGATCCCACTTGGTCATCGCGCCCCAGTAGCGGTAATCGACGCCGCCAGTGGGCCGGTCGTCGACCCAGATGAAGCTGAGGTTGCCGCTGAAGCGGCGGTAGTTGTAGCCGAAGCGGCCGGTCCAACGGTGGGGCGCGAGATTGTTGCGCAGCACATTGGAGTAGGAGCGAGTATAGGTGCCGCCGATATTCACGCCGCGCAGATATTCGCTGGGAAGGAAACCGAGCGTCTGCTGGTAGTTAAACTCCAGATTCTTAAACCGATTCAGGCCCGGCGTGTTGAACCGGGTGATAAAGTTGTAGTCGGCAAAATCCGGATCGGTGTTACCGAACTCGGCGGCGGTGAACGTCCGCGACTGGATGAAGTTCGTCGTCTCAACACTGTTGAGCTGCAGCGAAATCTGGCCCGGGGACCGGCCTTGGAAGTAGTAGGAGAGGCGGGTCTGGTAGACCTTGAGCCGTTCTGGCTCCAGCGCGGCATTCGCGGTGGATACAGTCGGCGGGTTCGCGTTGTCGTTCTGGACCCAGGTGGCGGTGAGATCGTTTACGCCGGGGCGGAGGAGGCCCTTGTTGGCGCCGAACTGCCATTCGAGGTTCTGCGTGATCTGATACTTCGCGACCACCGACGGGAACCAGTCGGTATATTGGGCGCGCCGCAGGAGCACGGGATTTTTCTCAAACATGGTGCGCATCCCGGCCAACGTCAGCGGGCGACCGGAATTCGTGCCCACGGGATTCAACGGCACGCCCAACGCCAACAATTCGGCGCGGGAGAGGGGATCGAACTCCTTGAACAAATTCTGCGTCTGCTCGGCGCGGACGCCGTAGCGGACGGTGATTTTCGGCGTGATCCGGGTATCGGCCTGCCAGTAACCGGCGTAGATGGTCTGCTTGAAGCGCCGGAGATTCACATATTCGTCGGTGTAGAAATTTTCCGGCGTCGAGGTGTTCACGAAGAGCTCCGGCCGCGAGTGGAAGAGATTGGCCACTTCGGAGCGGCTGACGCGCGGCGGGGTCTGCTCTTTGCCGTTGAGTCCGTAGATGTGAAAGGAGTTCGTCGTGCCGCCGTCAAACGGGATGGGGGCGATAAAGTGCGAGCCGACGTTGGCCCAGTTCCCATAGGCTGTGTTCTGCCACGCCCCGATGGTGTTGTTGTAGGTGACCGTATTGCCGCCGGGTCCGATGTAGGACCAGATGTCCAGCTCGGAGTCGGTGCGATTGTAGCGGTATTCTTCGTCCCACTTGCCGCCGAATTTCGTGATCGTGGGAAATTTCTGCATAAACGGCACGACCCAGCGGGCGTTGAGGGTGCCGGTCCACTTCTCGGTGATCCACGTGCGGTTGTCGTTGGTCACGCGGGTGCCGCCGGAGCGATTGTTGGTATCGGTAAAATTGCGGAGGTCGGTCCAATCGAGGCCGCCAGTTTGGCGCACGTCCCACTCCCAGGATTGCACATTCGGGCGGGTCGCGATGAATCCGGCGGCGACCGCCCCGCCCTCGCTGTTGCTAAAGCCGCGCTCCACCGACTCGTAGTTGTTCTGCGAGGCCGAGAAGGCGAACGAGCCGTCGACGATCCAGCGGTCTTTTTTGTATTCGAAACGCGGCGCGTATTGGCGGGTGTAAGTGAGCTTGGCGGAGGAACCGCCGCCGTTGGTGAGATTGGCGAAGCCGTTGTTGAGCACCGAGCCGGCGACCAAACCGGTGGGGCGCGTCAGATCACGCGGCGCGACAATGGTCAACAGGCCGTCGCCCCCGACGGTCGAGCGACCGTTGTTCACGTTCGCGTTACTGTTGGCGGCGTTGAAGGCGAAGCTGCGGTTCCAAAAATGGCCCTCGAAATAGCTGTAGGAGAGATTGAGCGAAAGCGTGAGATGCGGAGTGGCCTTGTAGTCGGCCGTCAGCAGAAGCGCGTCTTTAATGATGAACTTCGGGCCGTCGCCGAAACTGACCGAGCGGACGACGAGCGGGCGGGGATCGTTGGCTTGGGGCGCGCGGTTGTAGTCGATCGTCTGGGAGAGCTGCTCGGTGTAGGAGGCGCCGTGGCCCGCACTCAGCAGGAGGCCGAAGCGTTGGTTGAAGAAGGACTCGGCGTAACTGAAATTCCAGTTCGGGAGCCATTTCTCGGATTTCCAATTGTCGCGGCCGTCCTGGATACCCGGCTGCTTCTTCAGCGAAAACTCCTCGCCGTTGAAATTGAGGGAATAGTTGTAGGTGACGGCGCGGCCTTTCCGGTCGAAGGCGCGCTTGGTCCGCATGTTGATGGAGCCGGCGGGCTGATCGGCGTCGTTTTCAGGGCTGGAGGTGCGGTTGATTTCGACGGACTCGACGCTCGTGATCGAAAACCCTTCGAAACTCGTCGCGCGCGAGGCCGCGCCGCCGCCGCGATTCGCATCGGCGCTCGCGGTGCGCATACCGTCCATCGCGACGCCGGTGTATTGCACGTCCATGCCGCCGAGGCGGGGGCCGCGCGGCTCGGATTCGACGTATTCGAGGTCGACGCCCGGGAGGTATTTCAGGAACTCGCCGACGTTTCCGTCCATCACTTCGCCGAAAATATCGGAGGAAACCGAAGTGATGATATTCATATCCTTTCGCTGGGCGGCGATGGCCTTGGAGTTACCTTCGCGCTGGGTGGAGACGCTGAAGGCCTGGAGTTGCACCACGCCATCCTTGGTCGTGGCCGGTGCCGTGTTGGCGGTGCTGGTGATACTGATTTCGCGCACGGCGGTCTGACCGGCCGTGACCGTAAACGAGTCTTTGGCCTGGCTGTAGCCCGTGTAGTTGACCACCAGTGTGGTCGCGCCGGCCGGCACGCCGCCGAATTGGAACGATCCGTCCTGTTCCGAAAAGGTGATTTGATTGGTGCCCTCCAGCCGCACCTCGGCATTGTTCACGTATTCCTTCGTCGCGGGATTGAAGACACGGCCTTGAATCGTGCCCGTCGTTTGAGCTTGGGCGGACAGGGCGGCGGCAAGCCAGCAGCAGGCGAGCGCGAGGAGTTTCTGCCATTGCAGCGGCAGGTATTTTTTGGGGTGGGTCATGGGGAAAGTGACGGCCGGCCGGCGCGCCGGGGAAGCACGCCATCGGTCCGCAGAACGTTGGGGAACGCGGCCAAAAACGGGAGGAAAGCAGCGGGGAGGGGTAGAAAAACGCAGCGCCTGACGGTGCGGCGGAACGTTCGGCTGAGGGGGGATCCCGAACGATGACGCCGATGGAAACCGCGCCGATACGACCGCCGCAACCGCTATTCCCTGTTACAGTAACCACCCAGAAGGCAGACCGCACGGGCGGCGATGATCCGCGGGGCCGCAAAGCGCCGCGTGAAAACGCCGCCTTCCTTTCGTCGGCGCACAAAAAAGCGCCGGCCAAAAAGGCCGGCGCTGTGCCGAGAGGACAAAAGATCAGAACCGGATCAGAACGTGCCCTTGACGCCGAAATTCCAATTGGCGCCGTAGTTCTCGTAGACGCGGACGGCGGAGCCTTGACCTTCGATCGCACCGGCCGGGCCCTGCATCCAGGTCTGACCGTCGTTGAAGATATTGCGGCCCGCGAAGAACAGGGTCGCATACTTGTTCAGGCGCCACTCGCCGCTGAGATCGACTTTGACGTCGTGCCGGCGGTAGCGGGTCAAGTCGGCGATGTCGCTGCCGTCCGGGGTGTCGTCGCGCCAGACCGCGCCGAGGCGGCCGCGGAAGCGTTTGTAGCTGTAGCCGATGCTGGAGGTCACGCGATGCGGCAGCAGGTTGCCACGGCGCTCATCCGCATAACTGCGGGAGTAGGACGTGTTAACCGTGATACCGCGGAGGGCCTCTTGGCTGAAAGGCAACGTCTGGGCATAGGAGAGCTCCATGCTGCGGTGGCGGCGGGGTGCATCGACATTGTAGGGTGCCTGGAAGTCATAGCTGCCGTATTCGGGATCGTCGCCGAGGCCAAACTCCTCTGCGGTGCCACGACGGGTCTGCCGCAGATTCTTGATCGTGTTTTGGTTAATCTGCAGCGAGAGCTGACCGGCCGGCTGGATGTAGTAAGCCAAACGGGCGGCGAAGTTCTGCGAGCGCTCGGGCAGGAGGAACGGGTTGGGCGAGGTGATGAGGAGTGCGTCTTCGTTGATCAACCAGGCGCCCGTCAGCGAATCCGGCGACGGCCGGGAGATCGCTTTGTTGAAACCGGCCTGCAGCTCCAGGTTCTTCGAGATCGTCACCTTGGTGCTGATCATCGGGAAGAAATCGTCGTAGGAGCGCTCACGTTCGACGCGCGGGTTGGTGAGATACTGGTATTGATAACCCGCGATGGTGGTCGGACGCGCCGTGGTCGAAACCGGGAAACCGGCCGCCAACACCTGGCGGTTCGTCAACGGATCGAATTCCTTGAAGACGCCCGTGGTGCGCTCCCAGCGGAGGCCGGAGCGCACGGAGATCTTCGAGGTGATGCGCGCATCGGCCATGACATAGGCCGCGGAGATGGTTTCCTTGATGTCGCGCTTCGGACCGATGAAGGCGTTGTAGTAATTGTCGGCCGTGGCGATGTTCACGAAGTATTCCGGGTGATCGCGCTGGAGATCGGCGATCGCGTTCGGATTCGGGCGCGGAATCGACTGGGGCTGATACTGACCGTTGAGATTCTTGAGGGTCAGGATGTTCGTCGTGCCGGTGGAGAAGAAGTTATTGTTCGGATAGGCCGCCCAAGTGCCGTTGGTCGTGAGGATGGGCGCGCCGGTAGTGGGATTGTAGCCCGTGAGGGTATTGCCACCGGGCCCGACGTAGGACCACGTGTAATAGGAGGTCTCGTTGCCGTTGTCGCGGTTCTCTTCCTTCCACTTGCCACCGAACTTGATCGAGAGTGGAAACGCCTTGAGTGGCGTCGCCCAGCGCAAATCGAGCTGCCCGTTGTAGATTTCGGTCCGGGCGTAGCGGCCTTCGTCACCGGTGCGGGGATTGGTGTAATTCGCGAGATTGAACCAGTCGGGCCCGGCGGTCTGCTGGATCGTCCACTCATACGAAGTCTGATCCGGGCGGGTCGCGACCCACTGGCTTTGGATGTTGTTGAGTTGCTCGACGCGGGCGTGGCCTGTGACCAGAGCTTCGTAGTTATTGAACGAGCGGGAGTAGCCCAGGTTGCCTTCGACGAGGATCGTATCGAGTTTGAACTCGAACTTGGGCGCCATCGTGAAGGTGTGCGTGCGTTTGCTCGCATTGCCGCCCGCATGGACGACGTTGGGAAGGGTGTTGGTGGCGACACCGTTGGTGCGGACCTCAGTGAGGCCGTTGCCGAGCGAGGTGGAGCGACCGTTGTTCACATTGGCGTTATTGTTCGCCGCCGTGAAGGTCAGCTCGCGATTGAAGAACTGGCCGAGGCTGTAGTTGTAGATGAGCGCGTTGGACAACACGAGGCGGGAGCTCGCCTTGTAGTCCATGGTCATCGTGTAGGTGTCCTTCAGGATGTTCTTGGCGCCGTCCTTGAAATTCAGCGCGGTGAGCACCATCGGGCGCGGGTCGGCGGCCGTCGGAGTCCGGTTGTAGGTCAGGTTATGGCGATACTGCTCGGTGAACGAGTCGGCGTGGCTGTAGCTGGCGACGATGCCGAGGCGCTGGTTGAAGAACACATCGGAATACTCGAGGCTGAGGTTCGGCTTGGCCTTGTATTCGTATTCGCCGCCGGGGCCGTAGGTCTTCTTCAGGTGGAACTCGTCCGAGTTCATGTTGAGACTGAAATTGTAGCTGATGCGGCGGCCTTTGCGGTCGAAGGCGCGGCGGGTTTTCATGTTGATCGTGCCGGCGGGCGAGCTCGCATCCATGTCGGAGCTCGTCGTGCGATGGATCTCGATCGATTCGATCGAACTGATGGAAAACGCCTCGAAACTGGTCGCGCGGCCGAGGTCGCCGGTGCGGTTGGCATCGGCGCTGGCGAGCGTCATACCGTCGAAGGAGACGCCGACGTATTGGGCATCCATACCGCCGAGGCGGGGGCCGCGGGTCTCAGACTCGACGTAATCCACGTCGACACCCGGGAGATATTTGAGGAACTCACCGATATTACCGTCGGTGACGTCGCCAAAAATATCCGACGCCACGGAGGTGGTGATGTTCATATTGCGCCGCTGGTCCATGATGGCCTTGGCGTTGCCTTCGCGTTCGGTCGACACCGTGAAGGCCTGCAGTTGCACGACCTCGCCGGTGCCGGCCTTGGCCAGAGCTTGGGTGCTAACGAGATTGATTTCACGCGTGGCGATTTGCCCGGCGCTGACGTTGACCGTCTCGTCCACCGTATTGTAACCGGTGTAGGTAATCGTCACGGTCGCGACACCCGCCGGCACATTGGCCAGTGTGAACGAACCGTCGTTCTCGGTGTAGGTGACCTGATTGGAGCCCGCCAGCCGCACTTCGGCATTACGGACATACTCCTGCGAGGAGGGATTGAAGACACGGCCCTGAATCGAGCCGGTGCCGGTGGTTTGCGCTACGGAAGTGAGCGCGGCCGCCAGCCAACAGCCGGCCAGGGCGATAAATTGCAGCCAAGTCGGCCGCATAGTTTTTTGGTTATTAGTCATGGTTTGGTGGTGAACCGCCCACCCGGTGAACGGACGCCGCAGGACGGCGACCAAAGACGGGGCGGGAGGGGGTTTTCTGAACGGGTTTTGGTGATCAAACGAGTCGGTCGGAGAAACCGAATGGTAAACCGAGGTTGCCAGATATCGGGCTCAACGCACAACGGCTTTGAAAGTCTAGTTAACGATCAAAGCAAAATCATCGGTGAACACTGCCAGACGCCTGGGCTGGTCTTGGTGTCGAAATGTTCGCCGCGGTTCCGCAGACGTTGATTGGCCGGCGGTGAGGCCGGAAAGCTCTTTTGAAATGTCATCATCGGGAGGGCGAAGGCCGTCGCGCCAGAAACCGGAGCCTGCCGGACATGATGTCCGCCTCCGACTTCTCAACGCTGGGAGAATTTATTGGGTTTGAGGGAACACCTTAAACCAAAACCACCGCAGCCGCTGTCCATCGCTTGCCGAATCATACGCGTGGATTGCGCCGGTCGCGGAGCGCGGCGCCGCCGCTCTCTACCGCCCATCGCGCTAACGCGAAATTTCCGCGAGGATGCAGCATCGGTTGCCAAGATCTGTGCACCGATTGTCCGACACTTGCCCGCCCGCGTGTCGGCCGACACCGTCCGGGTGGTCCGCCGCCCCATGAAAATCTCAGTCGCCGCCCGTCTCGCCGTCTCCGCATTCCTCGTCGTCGGCGCATTCGCCGTCGCCGCCGAGCCCGCCTCCTCTCCACAACCGCTGACACTCTGGTATCCCCAGCCCGCCCGCCAGTGGACCGAGGCCCTCCCGCTCGGCAACGGCCGCCTCGGCGCCATGGTTTTCGGCGGCGTCGGCGAAGAACGCCTCCAACTCAACGAGGACACCCTCTGGTCCGGCAGCCCGCATCACAACAACGTCGCGACCGCGCGCGACGCGTTCCCCGAGATCCGCCGTCTCATTTTCGCGGGCGACTACGCGGGCGCCTCCAAACTCGCCGGCGAAAAAGTCCTCCCCGGCCCCGGCAAACCCAACGGCATGTCGCTCCAGCCGGTCGGCGACCTTCGCCTCCACTTTCTCGGTCACGAAAATTTCTCGAACTATCGCCGCGAACTTTCCCTCGACGACGCCACCGTGCGCATCAGCTACAACGTCGGCAGCACGCGCCACACCCGCGAGATCTTCACCTCAATCCCCGATCAAGTCATCGTCGTCCGCCTCACCGCCAGTAAACCGCGCTCGCTGTCCTTCACCGCCGATTGGTCGAGTCCCCAACTCCACTCGGTCCGCGCAGATGCCGACGGCGCACTCGTCCTCGCCGGCACGGGTCCCGACCAAGAGTCGATCCCCGGCAAAGTGAACTTCGATGCCCGCCTCCGCGTGATCGCCCGCGAAGGCAACCTCGACACCGTCGGCGCCAACGTCGGCCTCAAGAACGGCACCGAGGCCCTCCTCCTCGTCGCCATCGGCACCAACTTCGTCAACTACCACGACCTCTCGGCCGACGCCGCCACGCGCGCCCGAACCGCCCTCGACGCCGCCGCGAAGAAAGATTTCGCCACGCTGCACGCCGCGCACGTCGCCGCCTATCGCGCGCAATTCGCCCGTGTCAGCCTCGACCTCGGCACGTCCGCCGCCGACGTCCTCGCGAAGCCCACGCATGAGCGCGTGCGCGATTTCGCCAAGAGCCACGATCCGTCGCTCGCCGCCCTCTATTTCCAATTCGGCCGCTACCTGCTTATCAGCTCCTCGCAGCCCGGCACGCAGCCCGCCACACTCCAAGGCATCTGGAACGAACTTCCCCGCCCGCCGTGGGATTCCAAATACACGGTGAACATCAACACCGAGATGAACTATTGGCCGGCCGAACCCACCAACCTCGCCGAGCTCCACGAGCCGTTCATCGCCATGGCTCGCGACCTCAGCGTCACCGGTGCCCTCACCGCGAAATCCCTCTACGGCGCCCGCGGCTGGGTGCTCCACCACAACACCGATCTCTGGCGCATCGCCGGCCCCGTCGACGGCCCCGGGCCCGGCATGTGGCTCACCGGCGGCGGCTGGTTCAGCCAGCACCTCTTCAACCACTACCTCTACAGCGGCGACGAAAAATATCTCCGCGAAATCTATCCTGTGATGAAGGGCGCGGCCCAGTTCTTCCTCGACGTGCTCATTGAGCATCCCTCGAAAAAATGGCTCGGCCTCGCCCCCGCCGTTTCCCCGGAAAACACCCCGAAGGGTCGCCCCAACACCAGCAATTCCGCCTTCGATTTCGGCGTCACAATGGACAACCAGATTCTTTTCGAAAGCTTCACCAACGTCGCCCGAGCCGCCGCCACGCTCGGCCTCGATCCTGATTTCCAAAAACAACTCCTCGCCGCCCGCGACCGTCTGCCGCCCCAGCTAATCGGCCGCCACAACCAGCTCCAAGAATGGATCGGCGATTGGGACGATCCAAAAGACAAGCACCGGCACTTCTCCCACCTCTACGCGCTCTACCCCGGCAACGAAATCACCCCGCGCCGCACCCCCGCGCTCTTCGCCGCCGCCCGCCAGTCGCTCGAATACCGGGGCGACGTTTCCACCGGCTGGTCGATGGGCTGGAAGGTCAATTGCTGGGCCCGCCTACTCGACGGCAACCGCGCCTACAAACTTCTCACCGACCAACTCCGCCTTGTCGGCGACACCGGCACCAACATGGTCAACGGTGGCGGCACCTACGCCAACCTCTTCGACGCCCACCCGCCCTTCCAGATCGACGGCAATTTCGGCTGCACCGCCGGCCTCGCCGAACTTTTCCTCCAGAGCCACGACGGCGCCATCGACCTCCTCCCCGCGCTCCCCGACGCGTGGCCCGCCGGCCGCGTGACCGGTCTCCGCGCCCGCGGCGGCTTCGAAATTTCCTCGCTCGCGTGGAGCGCGGGAAAAATCACCGAGGCCGCGATCCTCTCCAAGGTCGGTGGCGTCCTCCGCGTGCGCTCGCGTCTCCCGCTCGTCCGCGCCGACGGCGCAAAACTCTCCACCGCCACCGGCGAAAATCCCAATCCGCTCTTCTTCACGCCGCCCGCCCCCGCCCAACTCATCTCCCCGGAGGCAAAGCCCAACACCTACACGCCGCCGCAAGAATTCGCTTACGACATCGTGACACGGCCCGGAGAAACGATCACGTTGCGCGCCGCTCCCTAAGCCCGCGTGCGTCTCAACCTCTTCAAATTCCTCGGCATCGCGTTTCTCCTCCTCACGCTCTTCATCGCGTGGCGGACGCGGCGCGACATCGCCAAAGAGGAAACCCAATGGGGCCGCGCGCTCTTCCATCGCTCCGCCCCCGTCCGCCGTGCCGATTCCCCGCTGCGCTATTGGGCCGCCACGCTGCTCAACGTCGCCGTCGTGCTCCTCTTCGCCCTCGCCGCCGTGCTCATCCTCCGCGTCGGCGTATTGCGTTTGGCCGGACGCTGATCCGCACTGTTCACCCGGGTTTTTGAATACCGCATTTCCGGAAATTCATCTCGCCCTTCTCGCCAGCGACAGCCCCCAACTCTGCCATGAAGCGTCCCTTCCCGTCCGGAAAAATTATCGCGGGCAGCATGGTGATGGCCTTGCTGCTCACGACCGCGTGGCTCGACCGGAAATTCCGCTGGGAGTCGGCGTCGCGCGCGGCGCTCGCCGTTCACCCGCTCAGAATTTCCGGAACGGTCACCGACGCACAAACCGGCGGCCCTGTCGCAGGACTGACGGTGACCCGCGGCTCACCGTTGGGAAACAGTTTCTTCTGGGGAACGTCCGCAAAATATCCGAGGACGACCGATCGCTTTGAGGAAATTTTCCGATCACCTCCGACCGACGTCACCCGTTCTACCGGCGGGTTAGCCGAGGTAGTTTTGAAGTTCAAAGCGCCCGGCTTTCAGCCGCTGGTCTCAAGGGCATTTCGGCCAAACGGCGGCGCTGTCACGTTTGACGCGCGCCTGCAGCGCGCCGCGATGACCAGTGGCATCGTGTTGAGCGCGGACGGCGCGCCGGTCACCGACGCCGAGGTGCTCGTGCTCTCGAAATCCAACCCTTCGTGGCTGCATCTAGACCGTGGAAGCGTGCACGGATGGCGGGGTGATCGGTGCGGCACCGACGAGCACGGCCGGTTCGAGCTCGAATCCCCGCGAGACGATTTCCGACTGCTGGTCGCGCATCCGGCGGGATTTGCCGTGTTGCCCGGCAAATCATCCGAGTCTGAGCTGCGGCTGATGCTCCAGCCGTGGGCGCGATTGGAAGGCCGGTGGCTCGCAGGAGGTCGACCGGACGGCGTCACTGCATTGTCCTATGGCACCGGGCAACAGTGGGGCATCTCTATCAGTATGTCGGTGGCCTATTCGCCGAACGACGGAACGTTTGTCGCCGCGGAAATTCCGCCGGGACCATTCACGCTTCACTGGCAACCCAGACGCCAAAGCGGAGAACAGTTCACGTTCGTTGAACTTGCCCGCGGTGATGCTCCTGCCGGAAAGACGACCAACCTCGAATGCTCCACGGAATTTCGGATCGTCACCGGACAAGTGGAGCGCGATGGCAGCACCAGCGGACTCAAGTTTGAACAATGCTCCGTGAGCCTCAGCCCGGTGCAAGCAACGGCTCCTCCGCTCCCACCCGAAACAAACACGCCGGAAGAACAGGAAGCGTGGTGGGCGCAATGGCGGGCAACGGAAGAAGGCCGGGCCTATGCCGCGACATCAAACCGCCGCCGCCAAATCAACGTGCAGGCCGACGGACGGTTTACTTCTCCCTTTGTTTTTCCCGGCAGCTATTGGCTTTCCGGCGTTTGGCGCGACGGGCAACACAGCCAAGGGCGTATTGAACAACGACGCGTCGAGGTGATAGCCGGGTCCGGCGCCTTGGATCTCGGGAAATTCACCGTCGTGCCCAACGGACTGCCGTTTCTCGCCAAGGGCCGGCCCGCGCCGCCATTTTCCGTGCCCGGGCTCACCGGCGGCACCGTGAGTCTGACCGCGCGCCCCAGGAAATTTGTCCTTCTCGATTTTTGGGCGACTGACTGCGGCCCCTGCATCGATGAAATCCCCCAATTGCGCGCACTTTTCGAACGTTATCGCCACGATCCTCGATTCGAAATCATCAGCCTCGACCTCGATTCCAGCCCACAACGCGCAGGTAAATTTGCCGCCGCCCACCGCATGGATTGGTCACAGGGCCATCTCGCCGGTGGCTGGAAAAATCCCGTCGCAATAAGCTACGGCATCAATGCGATCCCGGCCCTTTTTCTCATCGGCCCCGACGGCAAGATTTTAGCCCGCGACCTACGGGGAGTCAGTATCGAGGCTGAAGTCGCCGATGCACTTCGCGAGTGAGCACGCCACCCGCGGTTCGTAAACCTGCCTTCGCCACTATTTCCGAGGTCCGCCGTAGGACCCGAATCCATTCGGGCCGACCACGATATGGGCATCGAACGCGGAGTCGACGACCGCCACCTGTGTGATCGCCCACTCACCACCCATGCGCACGTTCTTGATGCTATTGGCCCGGACCACCTGCAAATTCCGCAACGCCGCCGGCTCCACCGCCGTAGTAAAGAACGGCTGCACCTGCAGCGCCTCCTGCGGAAACCGACCTCCGTTTGCCTTCATGTATTCCTTGAGTGCGGGCTGGAGCAGCTTGGCAAAACGGGAATAGGCGGAGTTCCGCAGACGCGCCATTGCCATCCTGAAATCCTCCGCCGTCTCCAGGGCGCCCTCGACCGCGGCATACCAATCGGCCTCCGTCGCATAGGCGAGCTGGGGAATCTGCTGCTCCGGCAAACGTTGCAGCGTTTCCTTGAGCGCCGCGACCCGACCCGCGATGCCGTCCGCTGGCGCCGCTTTAGGCTCGGCCATCTGCCGCAACCGCGAAATCTCCCACCTCGCCGCAGCCAACTCGCCAGCGAGCCGCTCCCGCTCACGAGGGTCGACCGCCGGAGTATTTGACACGCTCTGCGTCGAAATAGGCTGAGCGCCCTTCGGCGCATTGAGTTCCCCGATACGCCTCGCCTGGTAGACAATCACCCCGAGCAAAACGGCGGTGATTCCGATAAAAAGAGGAGTGGATTTCAGCATGGCGCGCAGCAGTCCGACGTAGACCGATCGCCGAGGTTAAGGTCTGCCCGCCACCCGATGTCGAGCCGCCGAAAGTGCCGCGCGTCCGCGCGGTAGCCACCGCGACTTCCGCCGCGTGCGAAACTAACCGCCCTTTCCGCCCGGCTCCGCCGACGCCCACACGACGAGCCAACCGCTCTTGTCGTCGACGTAGACCATCGACGACGCGTCGCCCGCCACTTCAACAAATTCCGCCCGCGCCACGAGCTGAGGCCCGTCCTCGTCGGTCCAGCTCGGTCCGATCACGGCCACCGCCGCCAAGGCCGCAGCCGCGCCGAGCGGCAACGCCCAGCGGCCCAGATTCCACCACGCCCGCGAGGCCGCCGGCGACGTCGCGCGCAATTCGCGGCGGATATCGTGCCAGGCGCGCTCTTCGTCAGGCACCGCCACGCGCCCCGCCGCTGCGTTCAATTCCACACCGACTCCACGCAGCGCCGCCTCAAACCGCCGACACTCCGCGCAACCCGCGACGTGCGCCGCGAGCCCGACGCGCTCACCCGGGGGGAGCGCGCCGTCTCGTTCGGCGGACAGCAGTCGTTGGGCGGAGTGGCAGTTCATGATCTCAACACGTTGCTCGTTTCAAATGCTTCGCGCGATTCGGCTCAGCCGCGACCGTAAGCGTAACCGTGTCCGGGGCCCCGGCCGTAGTCACCGGGCCGACCCGTATCCGCAACCCAGACACGCTCGGTCCGGTAGGTGAAGTAGCCCGGCCGCAGTGTGCGGACCTCGCGACCGTGATGGCCCCGGGTCACGACCCACTCGGCCGACACCCAGACCTTCACGGGAACTTCTTTCCAGAAACCGCGCGGCGCAGGTGCCGGCCGCATGTCGCGACCATAGCCATACGCGGGTGACGCGGGCACCACGATCACGGGGGCATCACACCGGGGAGCGACGATCACCGGGCCGGGCCGCGCGCCGATGCCGATATTGAGGTGGATGTCGGTTCCAGCACTCGCGGTATTCGCAAGGCCGGCCAAGCCGCTCACGGCGGCGATCATCGAGGCGAAAACGAATTTGGTATTCATGGTGGATAATTGGGTTCGCTCCTTCGGACGAACCTCACCGCGCGTTTATTCATTTTTCCGCCCACATTTATTGAAGATTACGCAAACCACGTTTCTCCAACGGCTAATCCGCCACCAAAATCACCGCCCACACCTCACCACCCTTGCCGCTGGCGGGTCCGCCGAGCACCGCCGGCACGCCCGGGCGCAGCACGAGCCCGGTGTTCATGAGCGAGCGCCCGCCGTCCTGCCAATTCACCTTCAGCCGCACGCCCTTGCCGTCGGATTTCTCCGCCGCGAGTTCGAGCGTGTGCCCGCGACCGAGCTTCACACTGCTTCGCCCCGCCCCGCCCAACGAAGCCGCGCCTTCGCCCACGAGTTTGTAGCTCTCGAAGCGCAAGATCCGCCGCAGCGTCGGTTCGTAATCCGCGAGGCGCCCATCGGTCGCGCCCTTCTGATTCGAAGCGAGAACGAGCATCGCCCGCACCGTGCCGTGACCGTCCGCTGCCTGCGCGCCGACCAACCCGGCCACAAGCGCGACCATCAACAGATAAACCTTCAGCAATTTCAGTTTCATGGAATTTCTCCTAGTTTTTGCGCCAGCAAGCGGCGCGCATTGAACAACCGCGACATGACCGTGCCCGGCCGGCAATCGAGTTGCCGGGCGATTTCTTCGTAAGAAAGGCCTTCGACTTCGCGCATCGTGAGCACCGCCCGATGCTTCTCCGGCAGCGCCGCGATGGCACGCTCGAAACGCGCTGCGCGCTCCGCGCCCTCGATCTCCTCGCCCGGCCCCGGCGCCGTCGACGCCGGCTCGATCGTCTCGCCGGTTTTTTCATTCGCGAGAAACGGCAGAAACCGCACGAACCACCGCTGCTGTTTCCGTTGATGGTCGATCGCGCGCCGCGTCGCGACCGCGTAAAGCCACGTGGAAAATTTCGCCTCGCCCCGGTAGTCCTTCAAGCTGCGCCACACCGTCAGCCAGATTTCCTGACAAACATCGCGCGCGTCGTGCTCATTGCGCACGATGCCGACCACACGCCGAAACACCGCCTCGTAGTTCGCCTTCACCATCTCGCCAAACGCCGCCTCGTCGCCCGCCTGCGCGCGGCGCAACCGCTCCGCCTCGGCGTCCGCAGCCACCGGCTCGACTGGATTGGGTTCAGCCACAGGACAGATTTTCGCTCATCGGAGAAACTCGCTTCGCACCATGGACCTCACCGTGGGCGCGCAGTGCCGCCGACAAAAGCCCAAACCCGCGCACTCGACTGCGCCCCGCCAAACGGCACACTCCCGCGCCATGCCCGACGCCCCGGACCCACCCCGCAAGCGCTACACGTTTAAACCAACCGAGTTTGAAAACGTGAACGGCGTGCGCCGCGAGTCCCCGCTGCACGAGGCTCAGCCGCCCCCCGACCCCGGCATCGTGCCGACCGAAAAAGTCCGCATCGATGTGCGCGACCTCGCCCGCGCTGCCGCGATTCCCTCCGCCACCGCGCGACCCGCTCCGCCGCAGGGCGACAACGAGGTCCATACGATGCTCCGCGAAAACCTCGCCCGCGCCAACGCCACCGGCCTCAACGACGTCGCGCTCCCTGCGAAACGAATCAGCCGCCGCACCCGCGACTATGTGATCGCCCTGATCCTCGGCAACGCCCTCCTCGCCATCGCCACCGTGATTTCCCCGATCTTCGGCGCCGCCGGCCTCATCATCTACAATCTCGGGCTGACGTGGATCATGTGGTTCGTCATGGACACCTACTGAACGATTCTGCCCCACCCTTGCCCATGCCCGAGGAACTTGACCCGCCCCGCAAGTTTTACGGTTTCAAGCCGACCACCTTTGAGGTCGCCAATCCGGGCATCGTCCCCGCGCCCGCCGCCACCTCTGGCGCCGCCGCCCCCGCACCCGATCCCGGCGTCGTCCGCAGTGACGAAAAGCAGATTGATGTGCGCGAACTCAACCGCATCGCGGCCACCGGCCTACCGCCGCTCAAGTCGGCGTCGGTGCCGGTGCCGGAAAACGAGGTTCACACAATCCTCCGCGACAATCTCGCCGTCGCGAATGCCGCCGGACTGAACGACGTCGTCATCGATCCGCGCCATCGGACACCGCGGCAGCGCCGTCTCCGCGCTTTCTGGCTTTGGCTCGCGCTCATCAATATTCCCCTCGGCACCATCGCCTGGGTCGCCAGCCACCCGATGAACGAATCCACCATCGTCCTCTTTACTTCCGCGATCGCCGCCCTCGGTGTGTGCAACGGCCGCCTGGTGTGGCACACCTTTTTCCTCAACACCGACTAACCGGCCCGCCGCCCCAGCAATTCCCACAGCAGCACCGCGCCCGCGACCGACACGTTGAGCGATTCGATTTTGCCGCCGCCCGGAATTGTCACGAGCCGTCCGCACACCGCCGCGACCACCGGCGTGAGCCCGTGCTCCTCATTGCCCAGCACGAGCGCCACCGGCTTGCGCCCAGCCCCCGCCGCCGCCAACTCGGGCCGCCCACCGCGCGTCGCCGCGCCGACGACATCGTAGCCCGCTGCGCCGAGCTCCCGCACGAGCCCCACGAGATCGCGCGTCTGCCACACGTCGACAAATTCCAACCCGCCCTCCGCCACGCGATGCGCCGCCTCGGTCGGTTTCGCCGCGTTGGGATGATCCGGTATCACGATTCTCGGCACGCCGAAAAATCCCGCCGTGCGCGCAATCGCGCCGAGATTGTGCGCGTTGCCGATGCGATCGAGCACGAGCACCGCCTCCCCCGCCTGCGCCCACGCGGCGATATCCGATGCACCGGGCGTCTTCAACGGAACCGGCGTCACCACCGCGACCACACCGCCGTGATGGAGCGAGCCCGCAACTTTCTCCAATTCCGCGGAGTCGACCTGCCGGTAAACTTTTTTCGCCGCCGCGAGCACCTTGCAAATCGCGCCCACGCGTTGGCCCAGCGCCGCGTCGTAAAACAGCCGCTGGATCGACGCCGGATCGCGTGCAAACCGCGCGTGCACCGCCGCGAGCCCGCAGAGCTTCAGCTCCTTCGCCTCCTCGCGCGCCGCCACGCTCGGCTTGGTCGGCTGCACCACCTTCGCCGCCTCACGCGCCGCGGCCGCGCGCGCCGCGAGAGAAGGATGAAAACCAAGCCGAGGATTGTGAGCCATGCCCCACGCTGACTCACCGCCCGCCCCGAAACCAAACAAAACTTCGCCACAGGTCTGTCTGCGCGGACTGACACCCACTGCGGCAAAATCTTAATTCACGGGCTGAACACGATCGGCACTTCCAGCCGCACGCTCACCGGCTTCCCATCCCGCAATCCGGGTTTGAAAATCCACGTCTTGAGCGCGCTCACGGCTTCGTCTTCAAAATCCGGATGCGGCGAGGAAACCACCCGCACATGCTCCGTCTTACCCTCGGCGTTGACGACAAATCGCAAACGGACCTCACCGACTTGCCCGTCCCGCGCCAGATGCTGCGGAAATCTCGGGGCCATTTGCTTCACCGGCACCGGCAAAACATCCACTTCCTCGGTTTCGAGCGCCCGGTTGCGCGACGAGGCAAACTCGACCGGCAGTCGAAACTTCGTCGCCACCGGCAGCCCTTTCCGCAGCGGCGGCAAAAACCGCCAATCGCTCACCGCATCCAGCGTAACCAATCCCAGCATCGTGTTCGGCGAGCGGTGCAGACGTTGGAACCGCACGCGTCCATCCGTATCAAGCACGACATCCACCTCCACGGTCGTGACCGGAAATACGTCGTCAATATCCCGCGGATCGATCGGCGTGCGGATCGCTTTGAGTTTGGGCCGGGCGTCCAGTTCGCGCAGGTCCACGACGGGCAGCGCCTCCCCGACCGGAGCTTTGGCTCCCGCCGCACGCAGCACGTCGACTGTCGCCGCAGCGCCGCAAATCTCCGCGATACGCAACGGCGTCCAGGGGTCGCCCGCGTTGGCCTCGGGCGACCAACCGTCAGCCAAAGCTGCCCGCACGACCGGCGCCAAATCCTGCACGATGGCCTGCTCCAGAAAACCCCGCCCACCGGGCCGCGACCAATCGAGCTTCGCTCCTTTTTCCGCCAGCAACCGCGCAATCTCCCGCGCGTGAGTCGCGATGGCCATGTCGAGCGGCGCGATGCCTTTCGCTTCCCGCGTCGTCGCGATAGCACCTTTGGCCAGGAGGAGTTTGACCAGCTCGGCATTTCCCGACGAAACCGCGTGGTGCAGCACTGTCCGCCCGTCTTTCATGGACGCATCGGGATTGGCTCCCGCCTCAAGCAGCACACGGGCAAACTCCACTTTTCCGCTGGCCGCCGCACTCATCAAGGCGGTCCCGCCCGGCACCGTGACTTGGTCCGCCTTCACTCCCGCCGCGAGGAGCGTGCGCGCCAGCTCGGGATCGCCACTTTGGGCCGCCGCTATCAGTGCGGTCGTGCCGCGATACTCCACATCCGCCTTCACCTTCTTTTCCACCAACAACTGCACGATCCCGGTGTGCCCCAGCTTCGCCTGCGAAATCAACGCCCGCGGCACCTGGTCGTTTTTGAAATCAAATCGTTTTTCTTTCGCCAAAATCGCACGGGCCGCCTCGGGCAACCCTTGCTCAATGGCCAAAGAGGTCGGCGTGTGATGGCCTTCCTCGCGGGTATCGAGACTCGCCTTCCCGGCGATGAGCCGGAGCGCGACTTGTTCGTGTCGCGCATGCAAAGCCGCATGCAGGGGAATCGCCGACCGGATGCCACCCGGGTCCAGATTCGCTTTGGCCGCGATCAGCCGTTCCACCACGGCGAGCCGCCCGTTGCGCACCGCACTGACCAGCGCGGAATTCCGTCCATCGATGCCTTCGTTCACCCGTGCTCCGGCCGCGAGCAGAAGATCGACAGCCCCCACGTTGCCCGCTTCCGCCGCGAGTGCCAGCAAAGTCATGCCCATCCGCGAAACCGCCCGTGGTTTCGCGCCCCCTTGCAAAGCCGCCCGCAGGCCGGCCTCGTCCCCCAGCATAATCGCCGCGGCGGCCCGCTGCGTCTGCGGGTCGCTGAATCCGGGCACCGGCACGCGAAATTTCCCGTCGATCCAGAGCAACACCGCAGGCTGCCCCGCCGCCTCCGCCGGCGTGAGTTCAAAGGCGTGCGAACTCGAAAAATATTTGCTACGTTGCGTCGAAGGCAGCGGGCGCGCCGCGGCCTTGCCGATCTGGCGGTCCACGATCCACACAAACACCGCGATACCCGACTCCGGAACACCCTCGGGCCAGTCGAGCAGGAACGGCGAACTTTTCTGTTTCTGCCCATACAACTCCGTCGCGTGATTCACGGAGACCCTGGCTTTCAACGGTCGCTCCATGGTCGCGCGTTCGAAATCGGGCTTCTCGACGACTTCGATGCCATAGTTGGGAGACCAGCGCACCCACTCTGCATTTTCGCGCAGATCGCCCGTGATCTTCCAAACCGCATCCTCCGGTGCCTCCCGCTTCCTCGTTCCGTCGGACAGCAAAATTCTCCCGCGCTCAACCGCCGCGATGGCCAGCGGACGGCCGTCGACCTCAACCGACAGCGTCAATTCCCCACGCGCCAGCGCGCACCAAGCTGCCCACCAGCCCAACGTCACCAACACCCGCAGCCGAAGACGATTCATCCCGTGAAAAACTCACAAACTCACTTCGCCCACCAGCGTAAACTCCTCGCGGTCGTGGTAGAGGTGGCGGATTCGCGCGCCCGGGGCGTGTTTCGCCAGCACGGCATCGGCCGCGCGCAATTCGCGCAGCAGCGCGACCGCATCCACGCGGCCGATCTTCAAATTGATCACGAAGCGCCGGCACCAGCCCTGCGCGAGCCACGGCACGACGATGTGCTGCACGACGTGATGCGGCTCCTCGACGAGGTCGCAGAACAACCAGTCAAACTTCTCGCCCGCTCGCGGCACAAATTTGAACGCATCCTCGCACAAATGCTCGATGTGCGGGTGTCCGAGCGCGCCACCCTTGAGCGGGCCGTTGTCGATCGCCACGACGCGCGCGCCGCGTTTCGCCGCACTGTAGCTCCAGCCGCCGGGCGCCGCGCCGAGGTCGCACACCGTTTCGCCTTCCGCCGGTTCACGACCCAGCACGATGTAGGCTTCCTCCACTTTCAAATACGACCGCGACGGCGCGAGATCGTCGTCCGCCATGCGCCGCTGTCCGTGCACAAACGCCTCGCGCGCCACGAAAGCGCGGCCGAAATCCACGAAATACACCCATAGCCCGCGCGCCGGGCCCGCACCGCGCGGCACATCGGCAACGGCGAGCTTCACCACCCGCGAAAATTTTTTCTTCAGCAACTCGCCGCACGCCGACTCCACCGCCGAGAGCCGACGCCCGAGGCCGACCGTCTCCTGCGGCCCGAGCCACACGTTGGGCCACGCCGCTTCGATGCGCTCGCCGCGCAGGCTCGCGAGAAAATATTCGGCCACGCGCGACGCGAGAGCGTTGACGGATTCGCCGCGCACTTCGATCGGGTCGCGCAACGTGAGCCACGGAAACGCGAGATTTTCGGTCGCGACATTGGCGCCGACGCGCACCCAGCCCGGCCCTTGCTCGACCACCGCCGCGCCCACATCGGCGAGCTCGCGACCAAGCAGCGTTTCAAAACCGGATTGGCAGGTGAGCAACATCCGCGCGAACGTGCCCAGCCTCCGCCCCGTCGCGAGCGCAAAAAAGCCCGGGCACGCGGCCCGGGCTTCGTCGGCTCAAAATTTTCGACTGGGTTTCCTGCTCAGCTCTTCTCGACCTTCGCACCGGCCTTCACCCAGCCGTCGATACCGGGCGCGTAGTGCTTCACGTTGGTGTAGCCGAGCGCGACCGCGGCATCGGCCGCAGCGCGGTAGGCGGAGCACTGCTCGTTGCCGCAGTAGGCCACGACGAGGGCCTTTTTATCCTTCGGCAGGAGCGCGGCGAGTTTCGCTTTTTGGGCGGTGAAATCGATGGCGCCGGGGATGCGGCCTTCGGCAAACGAATCGCTGCCGTTTACGTCGAGCAGTGTGACAGCTTTCTTGGCAATCGCCGCCTGGAGATCGGCGTGGGAGATATCGGCAATCTTGCCGGGCGCAGCGTAGACTGCGACGGCGAGACAAAACGTGGAGAGGAGGGTAATGAGTTTTTTCATGGAGGCGCGCACCGTAGCGGCTGACGGTAAATTCTCAAGTGCCCGACAAAGAAAACGCCCGCACAAGTCGTGCGGGCGTGCGTGGCGAAACGGCGAAAGATCGCCGGTCGTCAGAACGTGGCGCGGAGGCCGGTCGACCAGATTGCGCCAGTCTCGACCCAGCGGGTGCGCAGATCGGAACGCAGACGATACGTGCCGCCGTCCTGATTGAGCACGTTGCGGGCGTTCATGAAGAAATCCATATTGCGGCGGAAATTCCACGTGAAGTCCACGGTGTGCGTGAGGCTCTCGCGCACGTAGTTGGCCCAGCCGTTGCTCGCGGTCGCGGCTTCGGTGCGGTAGCCCGGGCGCCAGTTGGTGTTCCATTGGAGCCGGAAAGCGCGATACGGCACGAACCAGCTCAGGTTGGCGACGTTCGTCGGCCGGAAATAATTGTCGTAACTGTCGTAGCGCATCCGGGTGTAGTTCGCGTTAATGCGCACGCGGCTGAACGGTCCGGGCAGGAAGCTCAGCTCACGGGCAAACGAAAACTCCAGCGAGCTCATGTGCGCCTTGCCGACATTGTCCACGGTGCTGATTTCCCAATCTTCCGTGGAGACGGTCGCGGGCAGCGCCTCACCGTTCCACGTGCCGCCGGCGGGCACAAAGAACGTGCGGCTGCGGATCAGATCCTTGAAGTCGCGGCGGAAGGCCGAGACCGAGATCTGGCCGATCCCGCGGGTGTAGTATTCGAGGGTCAGGTTGATCGTCTTCGAGAGTTCGGGCCGGAGGTTCGCATTGCCGGCATTGGCGCGGTTGGGCAGCGGATTGCTCGGATCGTCGTTCGTGACGACGAGTCCGCCGATGAGGCGGTTCATGTCAGCGCGGGAGATCGCCTGATTCCACGAGCCCTTGAGCACGAGCTTTTCGTTGAAACGGTAGGTGGTATGCAGGTAGCGCAGCCAGGTGTTGTAGTCCTGCCGCGCGTAGTTGCGGCCGCCGCCGTAGCGCGTTTGCAGATACAGGGCGCTCGTGCGGTCCACGGTGCCGGTGGGCGTGGTGGTGCCGAAGACGCGGCGGTCGGTCTCGCGTTGGCCGATATCGGCCGGACCGGCGGCACGGCCGCGGGTGTGCTCGAAACGGACACCGGGGGCAAAGGTAAGCCGGCGGCCGATCTTGAGCACCGTCTGCTGGTAGAGCGCATCGATCTGCTCCTGCGCGTCACGGGCGTTTTGCAATTTGAAGCCAACGACCTGCGCAGCGCTCGGAGCCGTCCAGGCCGTGGGGTTTTCCTGAAAGATTTTGTAGGGCGCCCAGCGGTCGAGGTTGGCCATGCCGTCCACGTTGCCGCCGAAATCGAAATTCATGCGGTAAGAGCGTTCGGCAAACGCCGCGAGCGATTCGTCGGCAGACGCGGCGACCCGGTCTTTGCCGAGGAAGGCGGTGGCGTAGTTGTTTACCGGGCGATCGGAATTATTGACCCATTGGCTGATGTGGAGACCGCCTTTGAGCACCGCAGGCACACGGCCTTGGAGCGTGTATTGGAAGTCCGACTTGAACTGGTAGCGCTGATCCTCGCCCTGACGGTCGTTCATGCGGGCAGCGAAGCCGTTGGGATGGTTGGCGAGATTGCGGTAGTCGGGCCCCGAAGTCTGCGTGATGAAGAGCGCGGGATCAGCGGGGCCGTTGCGGTTGAAACGGAGGCCGAGGTTGGTCAACGCGCCGGGCTCGATGGACCAGAAAAAGCCAAACTGTTGGTCCTTATACCAGGTCATCGAGCGCGACATGCTGCCGGCGAAGTCGGCGCGGAACGCCCCTTTTTTGTAGTGCCCATCGAGGCCAAAGTTGGCCGTGGAGCCGTATTTGTTCGTCGCGCCGCCTCCCTGATTGATCGCTACCGTGCCGACCGTCGCGGTCTGGCTGCTGAGCGAATATTCGGTGCCCGCAACGGTCGGGCCGCCGGGACCGTTGGCCGTCGTGGTGAAGTTGAAGTTCAGGTCGCGGCTGAAGAATTTTGCGTGGTAGCTGTTATACTCAGCGCGGGCCGACATCCACAGTGAGTCGTCGAATTTGTAGTCGACGCGCACGTTGCCGTTGTAGCGCACGGTGGGCTTCGGCGAATCGCGGAAGCTGAAGCTCGTGATGCGCGGGATCTCGGTGTCGTTGTTGGTGAGATTGGTATCGAAGGCGTAATTGGCCACCTCGGCCTTCTGCTCGGCAAACGTGAACGAGTAGTTGTAGCCGGCGCGCACGCCGAGGCGCTTGTTGAGAAATACGTCGGAGTAATCGACGCCCCAGTTCGGCTGGAGGCGGGAGTGGTCGTCGTCGTCCCAACCGGGCTGCTTCTTCCACGGCAGGCCGCTCATGGAGTTGAACGCAAAACCGGCGCGGACACCGATCAGCCGGCCCGCGCGGTCGAAGGCGCCGCGGCTGCGCAGATTCACAACACCGGCCAGCGCACTGCCGGGATTTTCCGGCTGCGGCGTGCGGCTCAGCTCGACGGTCTCGATGCCGTTGATCGACATCTGTTCGAATTCAAACGCGCGGTTGGCCGTCGCGCCGCTCGCCGCGGCCATGCCGGAGCTGGCCAGCGGGGAACCGTCGAGCGTGACCGAGGTGTATTTCGGATCGAGGCCGCCGAGACTCACAGAGCGGGCATCGGCTTCGACGTAGTCGATCAGCACACCAGGCAAATATTTCAGAAACTCACCGACGTTGCCCTCGGAGATGGAGCCGAAGGTGTCGGTGGCGAGCACGCGTTTCGATTCGATGGAATTTTTCTGCTCCATGATCGCCTTGGCGTTGCCCTCGCGCTCGGTCGCGACGACGAACTGACCGAGCTGCACGATGTTTTTGTCGTAGGCGCCGCTGCCGAGCGTGGCGTCGAGCCGGAGGTCTTGGCCGGCGGCGACCATGACGGTCTCTTCCTTCGCATCGAGGCCTTCGAACGCGAAGCGCACGCGCTGCGGGCCCGCGGGCACATTGCGGAGAGTGAAATTGCCGCCGTCTTCGGCCGTCGTGCTCAAATCAGTGCCGACGATGGTGACGATGGCATTGCGGAGATATTCCCCGGTGCCCTGGTTGAGCACGCGGCCGGTGATCGTGCCGGTGGCGGAATTTTGCGCGCGGGCGACCCCGGCGAAAAACGTCAGCAGGAAAACAAGCGAAGCCGCGAATAACGGGCTCGCGAAAAGAATCCCACGAGGGGAACGGGAGGTTTTCATAAGGCAGGGGAAGGGTCCAACAGGGTCAGTTCTATAGTCAGGCAGAAGTCTTCGAGCGCGCCCGCACCCCGCAACCGAAGTTACTTGGAGAGGACACGCCCGTCGGTCTGCGAGCCTTACAAACCAACCCGAGCGCCGCCATCCGTGCATTGGCCGAACAGTTCGGCAAAAGCCCGCCCGCCACACCTTCGGCCGTTCCATGCGGGCCGTCGGTCCGGCTTACTCCCCGCCCACGAAAGCGGACCTCGCCTCACACGACTTCGCACGCGCCACCCGCACACGCGACGACCTGCTTCAGCTCGGTGATGTCTTCCGACTCTTCGAGCTGGGTGTAGTCGACGCTTTGGTGCGCGAGGGTGTTCCACTTCGCAATGTCCGCAGCGGTGATGACGCCTTCGCGCGGCGCCTGCTGGTAAACTTTGTCGCCGCAGTCCTGCAGCATCGCAATGCCGGTAAACGCGTGACGATGCGCCCAAATAAAATCGGCCACCGCCGCCCACTCGTCGGGGCGAACGGAAATCGTGCACGAGACGTTGTGGTGCAGACCCGGCGACGTGTCCTCGTGGCGGCGCCCCGCTTGCACCCAATTTTCCTGCACGAGGCGGACGTATTCGAGGTGTTTCACCGCCGAGAGGTCCTCGCGGTAGATCCCGAAATCCGGGCCTTCCACGGGGAACGTAATCACTTCCGTCCGCCCGTTAGGATCGTAAACGCTCTGCTCGACCATGTGAGGGTTGTTCTTCCGGAAGTGCCGGTAAACAGGGTCGTGAACATTGGCCTGCACACGGCGGAAATACCGCTGCGCATGGTGCGGATGGAGGCCGCTGCTCGTGCCCAGCAGGAGGCTCGCGGTGCCCTCGGGTTTCACGCACGTCGTGCGCGCCGCCGGATGAATGCCGAGCGCCCGCGCGACGACGGCGTTGACCGCCTTCACCACCGCCGCCCCCGCCCGCAGCACCGTAGGATCGAGAAACACATCGGGCCGGTCCAAAATGCCGCAGAGTGAAACGCCAAGGAGCGCCTCGCGTTCGGTGATCACCCGCGACACCGGCGAGAGATAACCGAACTCCGTGTAGCCCGCCTGCAACGTCCCGATCAGCGCCGCGTGCGCGCACAGCCGATAAAAATCTGCGGGCGTCTCCGCCGCCGCCGCCGAGATGGTCGAGAGGTTGCAAAACTGCACGCCGGTGAGTTCGTCGCCCTCGCGCAACTCGCCCTCGTAATTGAGCTCCCGCAGCCGGGCGATGACCGCCTGATCGAGTTTCAAACGAGGGTGCAGGCCGATTTCGACGCAGGGATTCGCGCCGTATTCGGTGTCTTCGACGAAGTAGAAGCCGGGCTCGCCAAACTGTTTTTGCGCCTCGAAGAGCGCATCAAACTGCTCGCGCGTGGCCGTGGCCCGCACGATCACCGCGGAGTTGTTGCTCGCGGCGCGTTGCGGTTGGTCGGCGAACCAGTTGCCGGTCTTCGACGCCACCATCTCGGCATCGTCGACCGAGAAAAGGCAGATCGTTGCCGAGCGGCGCACACCACCCGAGAGCACGGCCTTCGCGGCCCACATGAGAATATCGTAGGCCTCGATCGGGCGCAGTTTTCGGCCCGCCGCGCCGCGCACGATGCGCTCGGCGCGCGAGAGCGTGTGGAAGAGCGGCGCGGAGCCGGGAGCCTTGCCACCCGAAGTGCGCAGCGGAGCACCCTCGGGGCGGATTTGCGAGTAGTCGAAATGCACCTGCCGGCCCGCCACGGCGTTTTCCATCAGCACGTGCAACGCATCGCCCCATCCCTCGATCGTGTCAGCGACGACGTGGTTGAGCGGCGGCAGGCTCTCGTCACGCGGCGCCAGCGCGGGCAATTTCGCGACGTGGTGCGTCTGCACCGAAAAGCCCACCCCGCAGCCGCAGAGAAGCAGGTAAAGCGTCTCGCGAAACGCCTCCAGCCGGTCGATGTAGGTGAAGCAACAATTGTAGACGCGCGCGTGCTTCGTGAGGATCGCCTCGCCGCCAAATTGCAGTGAGCGCATCGAGGGCAACACCTCGCGCCGCGCCACCGCATCGAACGCCGCGCGGATCGCCGCGTGCAGCCCACCGCTAAGGCGCTCGATCGCCGCGAGCTCTTCGCGCGTCACATCGCCTTTTTCCAGCGCGACGAGTTTCGCATCGGAGAGCGAGCGCTCGGCGAAGTGCGCGAGGTGCATGTTGCGCACGCGCGCCACGGCCTCGGACCAAGTTTCGCGGCGGCGTTTTTCGGGGGAGTAGCGGGCGTAGCGGGAGATCGCGATGTAGTCTTGGAGACCGTTGGCAGGATGGGAGACGGGATGGGTGTGCGCAGGCATGGGGGAGGAGAGTGGAGACGTGAAGAGGCGAGCGAACGAGGCCACCCGCCAAGGTGCGAGAATCGCAGGCGACCACTACTGATAGTGATATTTTTTCGGTCAACCGCTACGGGTTGTGGTGGCCAAGTTATTACCCACATTCATCGCCCCTAAAACGCACAGGTCCCCAATTGCCCGATTCTGGCTCTCAGCCGCCCCCTCGCCGACGAGTTCCCGCGAAAAATATGCGCATCAAAAAACGCGCAACCCGCCCCGCGCCTTCGCCGCCGCAGCCTCGCGAAGATCCGGCCACGCCCGCTCCTCTGAAAATGCCGTTCTCTTCGTCCGTCCCACCGTTTCCCAGGCGACACTGCCAAAAATTGTCATGGTCACAGATTCATCGTTGCTCCAACTGTGCTGGTGGCAAACACCGCGCGCTACTCCTGCCGAGCGCGCGCGCTTTTCCTTAATCTGTCCGTCGCATGATCCAAACGCTCACCGCCCCCGCTCCCGCGCCGCTCTATGTCGAGCTCGCGCGTTCCCTTGAGCAACTCATCGACCAAGGCACATTGCGCCCCGGCCACCGCCTCCCGTCGGTCCGCCGGATGGCGCTGCAGCGTGACGTGAGCATCTCCACCGTGCTCCAAGCTTACACGTTGCTCGAAAATCGCGGCAGCGTCGAAGCCCGTCCGCAGTCCGGCTACTACGTCCGCCCGCGGCTCGCGAGCGCCGCCCTCGAGCCGCGCATGGCGAAGCCCATGGCCAAAGCCAGCCACGTCGGTGTCAACGATCTCACCGCCGAAGTGCTCTCGCTCGCCAGCGATCCCAACTACGTGCCGTTCGGCGCGGCGTGCCCGCACCACTCGTTGTTTCCGACCAAGAAACTCGCCCGCACGCTCGCCTCGGTCGGCCGCAACGATCCCGCGCTCCTCGGCCGCTACGCGATGAACTGGGCCTACGAGCCCCTCACCCGTGAAATCGCCCGCCGCTACTTGCAGGCCGGCTGCCCGATTTCCCACGACGAACTCGTCGTCACCATCGGCTGCACCGAGGCCCTCAATCTCTCCCTGCGCGCCGTCACCAAACCCGGCGATACCGTCGCCGTGGAGACGCCCACCTATTTCGGATTTCTCGAAACGCTGCAGGCACTGAACCTGAAGGTCGTCGAAATCCCCACCGGCTCGCGCACCGGCATTTGCCTCGACGCCACTCGCGCGGCCCTCGCCAACAACCAGGTCAAAGCGCTCATGGTCATGCCGAGCTACTCCAATCCGCTCGGCTCCTGCATGCCCGACGAGAACAAGGAAAAGCTCTACCAGATCCTCGCCGAATTCGACGTGCCCGCCATCGAGGATGATGTCTACGGCGACCTGCACTTTGGCGAACGCCGCCCCAAACCGCTCAAGGCCTGGGACACCGACGGCCGCGTCCTCCTCTGCAGCAGCTTCGGCAAAACCCTCGCTCCGTCGCTCCGCGTCGGCTGGTGCGCTCCCGGCCGCTACCTCGAACGTGTCCGGCGTCTCAAGTTCACCAATACCCTCGGCACGCCCGTGGTTCTCCAGAAAACCGTGTCGGACTTCCTCCGCAACGGCGGCTACGACCACCACCTCCGCTCGATCCGCCGCGCGTATCACAGCCAGCTGCACCTCTTCTCGCAGGCGATCCTCCGCCATTTTCCCGAAGGCACGCGCCTGAGCCGCCCCGAGGGCAGCTTTGTGCTTTGGATCGAGCTGCCTCCCGGCGTCGACACTCTTCAACTCTACCGCGAAGCCCTCAAACACCGCATCACCACCGCCCCTGGTGCCCTCTTCTCCGTGAAAGACCGCTACAAAAATTGTCTGCGCATGAACTGCGGCCTCCCGTGGAGCGAAACGATCGCCGCCGCGCTCCAAACCCTCGGCACGTTGGCCAAAAAGCAGCTGTGAACCCTTCACCATGATCGAACGCCTCCTCGCGCCCGCCGCCCCGCAGGATCTCGCCGCTCTCCACGCGCTCCTCCGCGACGCCGTCGAAGGCGGCGCCTCCGTCGGCTACCTCGTGCCGCTCGCCGACACCGAGGTTGCCGCCTTCTGGTCCGGCGTCCTCGCCTCCGTCACCGCCGGCACCCGCGCGCTCCTCGTCGCCCGCGACGACACCGGCCGCATCGTCGGCAGCGTCCAACTCGAGTTCGCCCAGCGCCCCAATTCCCGCCATCGCTGCGAACTCCAGAAACTACTCGTGCTCCGCACGCATCGCGGCCGCGGACTCGGCGCTGCACTCATGCGGGCCGCCGAAGCCGCCGCTCTCACCCACCACCGCACCCTCATCGTCCTCGACACCAGTGCCACCGGCAACGCTCTCTCCCTCTACGATCGCTGCGGCTACACGCGCGCCGGCGTGATTCCCCGCTACGCCACCGATCCCGACGGCCCGCTGATCGACACCGTGATTTACTACAAAGAACTGTCGCCCACTTAGGCGTATCCACCATTCGCATTCGCCGCTCCCTTTCATGGCTTCATCTTCACCGCGCCCCGCCGCCTCCGCCGCTCCGTCCGCGTGCACCCTCGCCATCAAAGCCATCCCCAACGCCCCACGCAGCGAGGTGATCGGTTGGCTCGGTGACGCCCTGAAAGTCAAAGTCCACGCCCCGCCCGTCGAGGGCCGCGCCACCGCCGCCCTCTGCGAATTCCTCGCCGACGAGCTCGGCCTCCCGCGTCGCGCCGTCACCGTCGTCCGCGGTGATCTCTCCCGACAAAAAGTCCTGCGCTTCGACGGTCTCACGCTCGTCGAACTCAAAGCCCGCTTGAAACTCTGACCGCGCCGGCTAGCCGCACTGGAAACGCCCCGCCCGCTTTCCAGCGAGAATTTCCCTGACGCCTGCATCCGCGACCGCACCTTGCACGTAGCCCTCGCACCATCATGACCCAACGTCACCTCCGCCTCCCATTTGCCTCGCTCTCCGCGCTCGCCCTCGTGGCGACGTTCGCCGCCCTCCCGCTCTCCGCACAAAACCCCGCGTCCTCCGCGCCCGCGCCCACCGCATCCGGTCGGCCCGCGAATTCCGCGGTCACACTCAAATTCGACACCGCCTATACCGGCGATACGCCTTTCTCCGCCCGCGGCGCCTCCGCCGGCGGTTTCTCCGTGGCGCAATTCGGCACCGAGCTCGTCGTGCCGCTCCCGCCGGTCGGCGGAAACCTCTTCCCCATCGTCAGCCTCGAATACCGCCACTACTCACTGAGTCGCGACGCCGGCACGCCTCTCCCCGAGCAACTCCAATCGCTTAGCGCCGCCTTTACCGTTTTCAGCAAACTGGACGCCGATTGGTCGCTCCTCGCCAGTGTGAGCCCGGGCGTCCACAACGCCGGCTCCGGTTTCACTTCCAAAGGCTTCGGTGTCGGCGTGCTCGCCATCGCCAGCCGCAAGTTCACCCCCGAATTCGGTGCCGGCTTCGGTTTCGTCTACGACTCTCTCTCGAAAGGCACGGGCCGCATTATTCCCGTCGCCACCTTCAACTGGACGCCCGCACCGGCGTGGCGCGTCACCCTCGGTTTCCCGCGCACCGGCGTGATCTACACCTTCAGCCCAGAGCTCGACTTCGAGTTCACCGCTGAAGCCGACTTCGGCTCTTTCTACGTCACTGACGACCCGCTCCCCGCCGGCCTGAACAAACCCGCCCTCAACCGCACGCGCCTCGAGTATCAATCCCTTCGCGTCGGTCCCGCCGTCGCGTGGCGCGCGTCAACGACCCTCTCCGCCCGCGCCTCCGTCGGCGTGGTGCCGCTCCTGCGCGCCGACTACCATCAGCGCAACTACCGCGCGACCGCCGACCGCGCCGCCCCCTACGTGAGCGCCGCGATCGACTGGAAATTCTAAAGACAGGCCGCAGTTCTTCGCGCCCGGTTGCGTAGCGCACCGCGCACTCGTCACCAGCCGCCCACTCACCGCACCCGCGTCAACCGCGCAAACCGCCACGTCAGGAACACCGCGGCGAGCGCCAGACCCGCTGCGATGCCCACCCACACTCCCGCGGCGCCCATCGTGCCGCGGATTCCGAGCACGTAGCCGAGCGGCAGCGCCACCACCCAATACGCCGCAAACGTGATCAACGTCGGCAACTTCACGTCGCCGATCGAGCGTAGACACGCTGCGCCGATCACCTGCACACCGTCGACGAGCTGAAAAAGCGCGCCCACCGCGATCAGTTGCGCCGCGAGCGCGATCACCGCCGCATCGTTCACAAACCAGCCGGCGATCTCGCGGCCACCGATCCAAAACAGGACGCCAAACACGCCCGTGATCGCCATGCCGAGCCCGATCGCGCCAAACGCGATCGGCCGCCGCGCCGCGTAGTCCCCGGCGCCAACTGCGCGGCTCACGCGCATGCCCGCCGCCATCGAAAGCCCCAGCGGAAACATAAACGCCATCGACGCACACGTGATCGCGATTTGATGCGCCGCGAGCTGCGTCGCACCGAGCCAGCCGATCATCACGCTCGAAAACGCAAACGCCGTCGTCTCGAACAACAGCATCCCCGACGCCGGAAACCCGATCTTCAGCATCTCGCCAAATCTCGCCCGCGAATAGTTCCCCCACCAGTGCCGCGGCCACGCCGCCTGCACTTTCGGATCGCGCCGCAGCCACACGAAAATCACCAGCGCCCCCAGCAGCCGCGACACCAACGTCGAGATGCCCGCGCCTGTCAGCCCCATCGCCGGCACACCGAGATGGCCGTAGATAAACACCCAGTTCAGCGCGGCGTTGAGCCCCACGCCCCCGAGCATGATGAACATCGGCGCCCACGGGTGCCCCATCGCCTCTGCGAATTGCCGCAGCACGAGGTAAACGAACACCGATGTGATCGATGCCGCGATCAGCAGAAAAAATGGCGTCACCACCGCCAGCACTTCCGGCGGCTGCCCAAACCGCGCGAGCTGCGTGCCCAGTGCCACCATCGCCAACGTCTCCAGCAGCCCGAACACCAGCGCCAGCGCCATGCCGTGACGCAAAAACTCGCCCGCTTCCTCCGGCCGCCCCGCCCCGCGCGCCCGCGATACCAAAATTGACACCGGCAACATCAACCCGATGCCGACGACATAGAACACATTGAACACATTCCCGCCAAACGCCGACGCCGCCAATGGCACCGTGCCCGCCCGCCCGATCATCGCGCTGTCCGTCACACCCATGAGCATCTGGCTCACCTGGCCGACGATGATCGGCAGGGCGAGCGTGAGCGTCGGACGAATTTCGCGCAGAACATTTTTCACGGCCAAGAAAGAGAGCCGCGACGATGCGCGCGCCTTCGCGCAGCGCACGCCCAAACCCACGGCGCCCCGGCACAGCAGCCGCCGCGCCCCCTCGTTCCAGTTTCTACTCAGAGGACACCCCCGTCGCTTTCTCCGTGCCCTCGACGCGCCCACCGTCCACCCTCCCACGCCATGCTCCGCCCCGTCGCTTCCCGCCTCGCGCTGCTCTTCCTCCTCGCCGGTGCCCCGGCCTTCGCCGCCGCCACCGATCCCGCCTACCGCACACCGTCGCCCGCCCTCGCCGCCCTCGTCGATGCGCCTGCCGCTCCCGGCGTGAGCGTCAGCCCCGACCGCAAAACCCTCCTCCTCCTCGAGCGCACCGATTCGCCCTCCATCGCCGAGCTCTCCCTACCCGAACTCCGCCTCGCCGGCCTCCGCTTCGACCCCACCGTCAACGCCCCCAGCCGCGCCTTTACCTACACGGGCCTCCTGCTGAAATCCATCGCGGGCGGCGCCGACCGCCGCATCGCGGGCCTCCCCGCCGGCGTCCGCATCACCCACTACGCGTGGTCGCCCGATTCTCGCCACCTCGCGCTCTCCCTCCGCCGCGAAAACGGCCTCGAGCTCTGGGTCGCCGATGCCACCACTGCCAAAGCCCGCCGACTCACCCAGCCGATCCTCAACGCCGTCCTCAACGACCCGTTTGTCTGGCTCGATGCCAACACCCTCGCGCTCCTCCGCGTGCCCTCCGGCCGCGGCCCTGCCCCGCTCGCGCCCCGCGTGCCCTCCGGCCCTGTCGTGCAGGAAAACCTCGGCAAACGCGCCCCGTCCGCGACCTACGAAGACCTCCTCGCCAACGCCCACGACGAAGCCCTCTTCGAACACTACGCCACGGCCGAACTCGTCCTCCAACCCCTCAACGGCAAACTCACCGCGCTCAACACCCGCGGCCTCATCACCGGCCTCACGCCCTCGCCCGACGGCCGCTATCTCCTCGTGGAAACGCTGCACCGCCCGTTTTCCTACTTGGTTCAGGCCACGCGCTTCCCCAAAGCCACCGACGTGATTGATCGCACCGGCCACCGCGCCTACCGCGTCGCCGATCTCCCGCTCTACGAGGGCAGCGAACTCGGCACCGGCGGCGTGCGCGCCGGCCCCCGCCAAGTCGCGTGGCGAGGCGATCACGGCGCGACCCTCAGCTGGGTGCAAAGCCTCGATCGCCTCGGCGCGGCCACGCCTGCCTCCGGCGGCGATACCTCCGAAGAAAAGAAACCCGGCGCGACCGCGACGCGCGAACGCGACGCGTGGTTTACGTTCTCCGCCCCGTTCACCGGCGCGCCCGTCGAGCAGCAGCGCTTCGAATACCGCGTGACCTCCGTCACCTGGGCCGACGACGCGCTCGCCCTCGTCACCGAAAGTTGGTTACGCACGCGCACCGTGCGCACGTGGCGCGTCGCGCCCAGTTCACCCGGCGGTAAACGCGAACTCCTCTCCGAGCGCTCCTCGCAAGACCGCTATGCGGACCCCGGCCGCCCCGTCACCACCCGCAACGCCGCCGGCCGCATCGTCCTCCAACGCAGCCCCGACGGTTCCAAAATCTACCTCAACGGCCTCGGCGCCTCGCCCGACGGCGACCGCCCCTTCCTCGACGAATACGATCTCGTCTCGAAGCAAACCCGCCGCCTCTGGCGCTCCGCCCCGCCCGCCTACGAAGAATTCGTCACCTTCACCGACGCCACGCTCACCCGCGCCCTCACCCAGCGCCAAACCGCCACCGAGCCGGAAAATTATTTCCTGCGCACCCTCGCCACCGGCGAGCTCGCCGCGCTCACCGCCTTCCCGAATCCCTACCCGCAGTTCACCGGCATGAAAAAAGAACTCATCCGCTACAAACGCGCCGACGGCGTCGGCCTCTCCGGCACGCTGTATCTGCCGCCCGGTTACACTCCCGAGCAAGGCCCGCTCCCCACGCTGCTCTGGGCCTACCCCCGCGAATTCCTCGCCGCCGACACCGCCGAGCAGATCACTGCCAGCGGCACACCCGAGAAATTCGTGCGCCTCAGCGTGCAGGGCCCGCTGCCATTCCTCCTCGCCGGCTACGCCGTCTTCAACGACCCCACGATGCCGATCATCGCGCCGGCGAAAGGGAAACAGCCGAACGACACCTACGTCGAACAACTCGTCGCCAACGCCCAGGCCGCCGTCGACGAACTCACGCGCCGCGGCATCACCGATCCCAAACGTATCGCCGTCGGCGGCCACAGCTATGGCGCCTTCATGACCGCCAACCTCCTCGCCCACACGCGGCTTTTCCGCGCCGGCATCGCGCGCAGCGGCGCCTACAACCGCACGCTCACGCCCTACGGTTTTCAGTCGGAGACGCGCACGTTTTGGCAAGCCCCCGAAGTCTACGCCGCGATGTCGCCCTTCAATTTCGCCCACAAAGTCAAAGACCCGCTCCTCCTCATCCACGGCGAAGCCGACAACAACTCCGGCACCTTCCCGATTCAGAGCGAGCGGTTCTACAACGCCCTCAAAGGCCAGGGCGCGACGACCCGTTTCACCCTGCTACCCCACGAGTCGCACGGCTACCGCGCCCGCGAAAGTCTGCTCCACATGCTCTGGGAAATGGAAACGTGGCTCGACCTCCACGTGAAGGCCGCCCCGCCGGAAAAGAAGTGAGCCATCGCGTGGAGCGTCCGCCCGCCTCCGATACACGTCCGGTCTTGGCGCCCTCTTCTTACGCGGGCCAGCACCCTCAATGACTCCCTTCGCGCTCGCCCTCGTCCTCGTCGCCGCGGTCCTGCACGCCACGTGGAATCTCTGCGCGAAACGCGCCGGCGGCGGCCTCCCCTTCATCTGGCTCGTGGGCGCCGTGATCTGCGCCTGCTACGTGCCCGTGCTCGCAGTCTATTTCTCGCGCAGCACCGCACCGTCGCTTCCTGCCGGCGCAGTTCTCTGGATACTCGGGAGCGGCGTCATCAAAACGAGCTACTCGCTTTTCCTTCAACGCGGCTACCGCACCGGCGATTTCTCGCTCATCTATCCGCTCGCCCGCGGCACCGGTCCGCTCCTCTCGACGCTCGCTGCGATCGCGTTTCTCGGCGAGCGCCCGTCGCCCCTCGCGATCGCCGGTGCGCTCGTGATCATCGTCGCGATTTTCTTTCTCACGGGCGGCCCGCGCCTCTTCCACGAAAGCCGCGCCCATCTCCGCAACGCGATCACCTACGGCGTCATGTCAGGAGTGCTGATCGCGACCTATACGATTTGGGATCGCCACGGCGTCGCGAAGCTCGGCGTGCCGCCGCTTGTCTATGATGCCGGCACGGCATTTACGCAGCTCGCATTGCTCACGCCGTTCGCGTGGCGCCGTCGCACCGAAGTCGCCGCTGAATGGCGCGACAAGAAGCGCTGGGCCATCGCCGTCGCGCTGCTCTCGCCCGTCGCCTACGTGCTCGTGCTCACCGCGCTCACGCTCGCACCGGTGAGCTACGTCGCCCCCGCGCGTGAGGTGAGCATCGTGATCGGTGCCTTCTTCGGCGCGAAGCTGCTCAAGGAGTCCGATGGACGCCGGCGCATCTGGGCCGCCGCCGCGATGGCGGTCGGCGTCATCGCGCTGGCTCTCGGTTAAAAACTCCTCCAGCGTCCCCCGCATGAAAAACCGCCTCCTGCTGGTTTTCGTTGCAGTGGTCGTGCTGAGCGCGGGCGCACTGCTTCTCGTCCGCTGGAAAACCGGTCCCGGTAAAACCCACCCCGAAGTCGCGATTCAAGACGGCAAGACCATCGATTTCTCCAGCGGCAAACCCGTCGTGAAAGACACCGCGAAGGAAAAGGCCTCCATCGAAAAATCCGTGAAGGAAATGGAAGAGGCCACGAAAGGAGTGAGCTTCAGTTCTCCGGTGCCGAAGAAAACCGAGACCAAAAAGTAGTCTCGCGCTCCGGGGCGCTGCCGAGTCAACGATCGCCCGAAGCGTTACGCACCTTGCGGGCCCGCGCGTGCAGCCACTGCCGCAACGCCCGGAAATCTTCCGGCAAAAACACGCCACGATTTTCTGCGAAAGCGCCCGCACCGCCCACGCGCCACGCGCGTGCGAGCAACTCGGCATGCGGGTCCGGAGCGAGCGCCACCCAATGTGGACAATCCACACAGTGCGTGCCGCTCACCCGCGTGCGCACGCGCGCGAGTTCCTGGCGCTTGCACCCGCCGTCCTTTGTCGGCTCGCGATACGAATCCCGACACACCGTGAACTCCGGATAGAGGCACGTTTTCACCAGTTGCTTCACCGCCGTCTCCAACAGCGCATTCGTCTCAGCGCCCATCACGCGTGCGACCAGTGGAGCACAGTCATCGTCGCTCATGCCGCCCGGTGCGCCGCACTCTCCCGCAGCCAACGCCCGCGGCAATCCCTGCGCCGACACCACCGCCCAAAGGCGGGCGCCCAGCGCCGCGCACTCCGCCGCCGTCAGACCGGACGCGGCGTTCTGCGCAAGGCAGCGCGTGAGCACCGCCGCCACCAACCGCTCGAATTCGGCTTCAGCGATATAGTCATTCATCGGCGGCACGAGGCCGCACTGCACTCACCCTGTCAACGCACCGCATCCCACACCGCTGCCCCGCACCATTACTCCCCGCCGCACAAACCCAAGGGCCCGGGTGAATAAACACCCGGGCCCGGAAACGAGAGTAAACTCAGCCTACGATTACGGCAGTTCGTAGATCTCGATGATCGCGATACCGGCCGTGCCGTTGGCACCCACCACCGAAGCGGAGTAGTTACCAGGAGCGAGGCTGACGATCATCGCCGCATCGGTGCTGGTGGTGCCGAGGGCAAACGCACCGACTTGCGCCGAAGCAGCAGCGATCGCGGCGGCATCGGGAGAGGTGGTCCAGTTGGAGTTCGCCGCCACGGTGACGCCGTCTTTGACGACGCTGAGTTGCGGCTGGGCAAGCGCGCCGACGACGCCGAGGGTCGTGAGAGTCGGGCCGACGCCGCGGATCAGCACGCGCTTCGGCACGGTGCCGGAAACGACGATACCCGCGATGAGCGTGCTGTCACCCGCACCGGTGCTGGCGCGCGTGGAGATGTTGAACAGTTTCTGACCGGCCGCCGGGGCGGACAGATCGTAAACTTCGGCCAGAGCGACGCCCGGGGTGTTGTTCGCGCTGCTGATCACCGCGGTGTAGGCACCGGGGGCGAGCGTCGTGAAGATCACCGAGTCCGCAGCGTTGTTGCCGAGGGCAAACGCACCGGCGGACACCGTGGCGGCGATGATGCTCGAGGTGTTGCTCGAGTTCGACCAACCGATGTTCGTCGCGATCGGCGTGCTGCTACCGGAGCGGAAGAGCTCCAGCTTCGGCGCGGTGAGCGCCGTGGAGATACCGAGACCGGCGAGGGTCGGTCCGATCGCGCGGATGAGGACGGGCTTCGACTCCTGACCCGAGATCACGAAGCCGGCGATGGTGACGGAGTCACCGGTGCCGACGCGGGCGCGGGTCGAGATATTGGCGAGGCGTTGGTTGGCGAGGACGGCCTCGCTGGCACCGCTGAACGACGTGGTCGTGACGCCGGCCGTGACCACCGCCGAGATCGACGAGGTTTCCGGAGCGATCGTCGCGACGATCAACTGACGCGCCGTGGAGAGCGAGATGCGGTTGTTGCCGTCGATAGAGGTCTGACCGCCGTCGGCGGCGACGGAGGTTTGCACGAGGACGAACGCCTGACCCGCGGCGTTCACGATAGCCGAGATCGAAGACGACGTATTGGCCGCAGCGCCCTGATAGTAGCCGGCCGCGGCGAGCGAGCCGCCGATGTCGGGCGAGCGGGAACCGCTGAGCGCGCCACCGGAAACGCCGGCGACCGTGCCCGTGATGGCGCCGTTGGTGTCGGAGGCAATGGTGCCCGAGACGCCGATGCCGTTCTGGACCATCGAGAACACGCCCGTATCGCTGACTGCGACGTCGGTGTTACGCAGGCCAATCGCACTGCCGGGGAAATAACCGAGGAAGACCGCGGTGTTATCCGGACGGACGTAGAGGGCGAAGTTACCGAGACCGGTGCCGAGCGAACCGAGGTAGGTGCCGGCAAAGCTGCGACGGACGACCGTGACGGCCGCCGGGCTGGAGGTGACGGAGCCAACCGAATTCGTGACGACGACATCGTAGTTGAGCGAATCACCGAGTTGGAGGTTCGACAGCGTGACCGACGGGCCGTTGGCACCGGGGATCGCGACGCCATTCTTGCGCCATTGATAGCTAGGCGCGGGAGCCGCGTTGACGCCGACGCTAAGGGTCGTCGAACCACCGAGGACCACCGTGCGGGGAGCCGGCGAAGACGTGATGACCGGGGCCGTGGCCGCCGTGACGATGGTAAGTTGGGCCACCGAGCTGACGCCGCCACCGACGCCGTTGCTCACGATCACGTCGTAGTTCGCGGCGTTAACCGCCTGGACGTTCGTGAGAGTGAGCGTGGAACCGGTCGCGCCGGGAATCGTCTGGCCGTTGGCGCGCCACTGGAAGGAGGCGGCGGGAGAGCCGGTAACTTCCACCGAGAAGGTGACCGTGCTTCCGACGAGGGCCGTTTGTGAGCGCGGCGGCGTCACGATGACGGTGGGCGAAAGGACGTTCAGGAAGGCCGGAGCAGAGGCGACGCTGCCCGCGGCATTCGCGACCGAGACCGTGTAGCTGCCGGCGTTGGAAGCCTGAGCACCGATCAGCTGGAGGGTCGACGCAGTGGCTCCGGTGAGCACCGCACCATCTTTGCGCCACACGTAGACGAGCGGCTCAGTGCCGGTCGCGGTGACGCTGAAGTTGGCATTTTGACCACGGGCGATTGTGCCGCCCACGGGAGCGTTGGTGATGACCGGAGCGACGATCGCCGGGTTGACCGTGAGCGAGAAGCTCTGATTAACCGCGATGCCGTTGTTGGCCGTGAGGGTAATCGCGAAAGGCGAACCCGTGGTGTCGGGGGCCGTGCCGCTGAGCACGCCGGTGGTCGCATTGAGCGTGAGCCACGAGGGCAAACCGGCCGCGGTAAACGTCGGGGCCGGGTTACCGGTGGCAGTCACGTTGAAGGCGCCGAGCTCGGTCGCCTTGAACGATGTGCTGGCGAGGCTGGTGAAGATCGGCGCCGCGATCACGGTGCTGAGCGTGACGGCGTTCGAGGTGGCATCTGGGCTGATGTAGTTGCTGACGAGGACGCGGAACTGGTCGTTGTTCATCGTCGCAGGGACATTCGAGACCGTGAGCGCCGCGGTCTGCGAACCGCTGAAGGTTGCGTCGTCGACAACATTCACGAAGCCGGTGGAGCCATCGGCGGGCATCCGCTGCCAGCGGAAGACCGTGGGAATCGGCGCACCCGTGGCGGCCACCGTGAAGGTAGCGCTGCCACCGGGAGCGGTGGAGGCATTGATGGGCTGCGTGGTGATCGTCGGCGCGGTGGTCGCACCACTGCGGCGGATCGTGCGATTCTGGGTGTCGGCGATGTAAACGTTACCGGCCGTGTCGACCGCGATACCGTTGGGCTGATTGAAGCGGGCAGCGCTACCGGTGCCATCGCTAGAGCCGATCGAGCCGGCAAGACCCGCGAGCGTGCCGACTTCGCCGGCCGTGGTGATGCGCCGAATCGTGTGGCTGAACGTATCGGCCACATACACGACGCCAGTGCTGTCAACGGCCACACCATTGGGCTGATTGAACCGGGCAACCGTCAGGCCGGCGCCATCGGCCGTGCCAAACGAACCTGCCGTGCCGGCGAAGGTCGAAACCGTGTTGCCTTGGTTGATCTTGCGGACCGTTCCATTTTGCGAATCGGCGACGTAGACGAAGCCCTGGGCATCCGCCGCGATACCGGTCGGATAGGCGAAACGAGCCGCCGTGCCGGTGCCATCGGTCGTGCCACGCACGCCGACTGTGCCCGCCATCGTCGAAACGGTGCCGTTCAGCGCGACGCGACGGATCAAGTGATTGAAGGTATCCGACACGTAGATCGTGCCGAAATTGTCGATCGCGAGACCGTAGGGGTAATTAAAGCGGGCAGCCGCACCGCTGCCATCCGCCGAACCCACCGTGCCGGGTGTGCCGGCGAGGGTGAGCACATTGCCGCTCTGGGAGATTCCGCGAATAGTATGGTTGTTCGTGTCGGCCACGTAAACGTTGCCCGAACCGTCAACCGCGACGCCCTGCGGTCCGTTGAAACGGGCCGCTGCACCGACACCGTCGAGGTTACCCGCCGAGCCCGGCGTGCCGGCGAACGTGGTGACCACACCGGCCGACGTGATCTTGCGAATGACGTGCGCGGCCGGATCGGCCACGTAGAAATTACCCGCCGCATCCACAGCGATCGAATAAGGATTCGAGAAGGAAGCCGCCGTGCCCGTGCCATCGACCGTCGAGCTCACCCCCGGCGAGCCCGCGATCGTCGTGATGATCGTGCCGATGTTAACCGTCAGCGTGGCGATGTTGCTGGTGGCCGAAGAAGCCTGCGAGTTCACCGTGTTCGAAGCGACACATTGGAACTGCTCGCCATTGAGTCCGGTGCTCGCCGCCGAGATCGAAAGGGTCGCCGTCGTGGAACCGGCGAAGGTGCCGTCATCGGTCACGTTGAAAAAGCCGCCACCTGCGGCCGATTGGCGCTGCCACTGATAGGTGGGGGCCGGCGAGCCGGTCGCGACGACCGTGAAAGACGCCGGTTGACCGATTGAAACAGACTGGCTGAGCGGCTGAGTCGTAAACGCCGCGAATGCCCCGGCCGGAGTTACCGTGAGGGTGAACGCTTGGTCGGACGCAGAGCCGACGCCGTTGCTGGCGCGCACGGTGAAGTTGAAGGGCGAACCCGTGTCATTCGTCGGCGTGCCAGTGATGGCACCGCTCGATGAGTTGAGCGAAGCCCACGGCGGGAACGTGCCGCTGACTACGCTGTAGGTCGGCGCCGGGGAGCCCGTGGACGTGATCGTGAAGGAGTTCACGCTATTCAGAGCAAAGAGCGTGCTCGCCGCGCTGGTGATCGTGGGTGCGATCACGACGGTCAGAGTCGCCGTAGACGATGTGACCGGGGAGCCGATGCCGTTGCTGACGATAACCTGAAACTGGTCGCCGCTCCAACTTTGCTGCGCGCTGAAGATGGTGAGATTCGCCGTGGTGGTTCCGAGGTAGGTGCCACCGACATCCGTCATCGGCGAGAAGCCGCTCACGCCACCCGCGTTGCGATACCACTGGTATGTGAAGGTCGAGGGAGTGCCGCTCGCGACGACCGAGAAGCTCGCGGTGCCGCCAGGAGAGACCGTCGCATTGACCGGGGCCGTGGCGATCGCCGCACCATTTTGCACCGTGAGGGTGAAGGATTGGGTCGCGGCCGGGGCGACGGTATTGCTGGCTTGCAGGGTGAACGAGAAGGGCGAGCCCGTATTGTTCGTCGGAGTGCCGCTGATCACACCCGTGGTAGCATTGAGCGAGGCCCACGGCGGGAAGGTGCCGGCGGTGACGCTAAAGGTCGGGGCCGGCGAGCCGGTCGCAGTCGCGGTAAACGTGCCCGCAGTGTTGACCGAGAAGCTCGTCGTCGCCGCGCTCGTGATCGTCGGAGCCTGCTGCACCGTGAGAACTGCCGGAGTCGTCGAAGAAACGGCCCCGCCGACACCGTTCGTGACGGTGGCGCGGAATTGGTCACTGCTCATCGCGAGCGAAACATTCGCGACCGTCAGTGTCGCCGTGCCGACTCCGCTATAGGTCGCACCATTGCTGATGGCCACAAATCCGACCGTGTTGGCCGCTTGGCGCTCCCATTGGATGGTGGGCGTAGGATTGCCCGTCACCGTGACAGTGAAGGTAGGATTACCACCGACCGCCACCGAAGCGTTGGCCGGATTGGAAACGGTCGGAGCCACCGCGGAGCCGCCCGAGCGGATCGTGTGATTGTTCGTGTCGGCGATGTAGATCGTGCCCGCTGCGTTGGCACCGATACCGGTCGGGCCTTGGAAGCGAGCCGACGTGCCGATCGCGTCGGTCGTGCCGACGGACCCGGCCGAGCCGGCAATCGTGGTTACAATCTGCGTAACGAGGCCCACGGTGCGGATCGTGTTGTTACCGGTATCTGCCACGAAGAGGTTGGTGCCGCTCACGACGACGCCACCGGGGCTCTTGAAGCTCGCCGTTGCACCGGTCGAGTCAACGGCGCCACCGACGCCGCCTGCCGTGCCGGCGTGCGTGGTGACCACGCCGCCGCCCGCGATCACGATCTTGCGGATCGTGTGGTTGGCCGTGTCGGCCACATAAAGATTGGTCGTGCCTTCCGCCGCGATGGCGCCGGGATTCTTAAAGAGCGCCACCGCACCCGTGCCATCCGTGGAACCGGAGGTGCCGGGCGTGCCGACAAAATTGAAGATTTCACCCGTTGCGATCGCCACCCGGCGGATCGCGTGGTTGCTCGTGTCGGCGACGTAGAGGTCCGTGCCGGCGACCGCGACGCCAAGGGGATTGTTTAATTTGCCCGCTCCGGCGACACCCGTGGCCGTGCCCGAGCTGCTCATTGTGCCGGCGAGCGTGGTGACCGTGCCGTCGGCAATGACAACTTTGCGAATCACGTGATTGAACGTATCGGCGACGTAGACATTGGTGCCGTCCGTCGCGACGCCCTGAGGGAAATTAAATGTCGCCGCACCGCCCACGCCGTTTGCGTTACCTTGGCTACCCGAACCCGCCAGCGTCGTCACGACGCCAGCGGAGGTGACTTTGCGGATCTTATGATTCGAGGCATCCGCCACATAAATGTTACCCGCCGCGTCCACGGCGACGCTCGCCGGGGCGCTGAACCGCGCGGCCGTGCCGGTCGCGTCGACGTTACCCGCCGCGATGGCAGGACTGCTACCGGCGAGTGTGCTGATCGCGGTCTGCGCCATCGCAGAACCCAATCCCAACAACATCGCGCCACACGCGATCGCCTGTCGACTGACACGCGACCATTTACTAGGTGCTCCTTTTACGGCTGCGGACGGGTTATTCTTCATGACTTTTGAGTATTCGATTTCGTTAATCATTACGCGTTGCAAATTGAGTAGGGTAAAAACCATCCCGAAATTTAACCGGCATGGAGACACAAACTTGCGCTGAGGTGCAAGCCTTGTTCCGGACAGACACTGACATGGGCATGAGGTATCGCGGCAAGCGCCACAAATTCAAAATCCCGTGAAGAACGACGAAGGGTCCGCAGGAAAGTTCCGGATTGTGCGGACCAATCGCGCGTCCGCATTGTTTCTCGCCAGCACACCCGACGAGTTCATCACTTAACGCTGCGCGCCGTGCGCCTATCTTTTTCCGACCATGAAACAGAAAACGACCTCCCTGAAAAATCCCGTTGCCGTCGTCACCGGAGCCGGCAGCGGCGTCGGCCGCGCCGTCGTCCTCAAATTCGCCGCCGAAGGCTGGCATGTCGCCCTCGTCGGCCGCCGCCCCGACGCGTTGGCCGACACGATTCGCCTCGCGCCCACCGCGCAACGCAAACGTCTCGCCGCCTTCGCATGCGACATCGGCGACCACGCCGCCGTAGCGAGCATGACCGCCGCCGTCCTCGCGCGCTTCGGCCAAGTCGATGCGTTCGTCAACGCCGCCGGCACCAACACCCCACGCCGCAGTTGGTCCGAGTTGCCCCTTGCCGCCTACCACGAGCTCATGGCCGCCAACCTCCACGGTCCGTTCCACTGCGTGCAGGCCCTGCTCCCCGCGATGCGCGCCCGCCGCAGCGGCACATTTGTTTTCATCAACTCCGAAGCCGGTCTCAAAGCCAGTCCCAAGGCCGGCGTCGCCTACGTCGCCTCCAAATTTGGCCTCACCGGCCTCGCCCAGTCGCTCAACGCCGAAGAACGCCCCAACGGCCTCCGCGCGTGCTCCGTTTTCCCCGGCGACATCGACACCGATATTTTGCTCAAACGTCCCGTCCCTCCCGGTCCCGAGGCCCGCGCGAAGATGATGCAGCCCGCCGACATCGCCGCGTGCGTGTGGCTCGCCGTCTCGCTGCCACCCCGCGCCGTCGTCGAGGAACTTCTCGTGCGCCCGCTCTGAGTTATTAGTCCGCATCGGCCTCTACGACACTCCAACACCCCAAACCCGCCTGCCCCCCGCCCACTCTCCTCGGCACTCGCGCTCTTCGTTTTCCCAACTTCCATCTCTCCCTCGCTCCTGCTCTCCCTCTCGCTTTCTCCCGCCCCATGCTCCGCCTCTTCTCCACCCCTGCCGGCCTCGCCATTGAAAACAACGGCTCATTCCACCTCGCGCCCGCCGCACTGACCTTCGACGCACTCTTCACCGCCGCCGATCCGCACACGCTGCTCCGCACCGCCCTCGCCTCCGCGCAACCCACCGCAGCCCCCGCGCCCGCCTCGCTCCTCGCCCCGATTCGCTCGCAAGAGGTTTGGGCCGCCGGCGTCACCTACTACCGCAGCCGCACCGCGCGCATGGCCGAGTCGAAAGACTCCGGCGGCGGCACGTTCTACGACAAAGTCTACGAGGCCGACCGCCCCGAGATTTTTTTCAAAGCCACCCCGCACCGCGTCGCTGCGCCGCACACCGGCGTCCGCATCCGCTCCGACTCCAAGTGGAACGTCCCAGAGCCCGAGCTCACGCTCGCCATCAACTCCGCCGGCCAAATCTTTGGCTACACGCTCGGCAACGACATGAGCTCGCGAGACATCGAGGGCGAAAACCCCCTCTATCTTCCGCAGGCCAAAGTCTACGACCGCAGCGCCGCCCTCGGCCCCTGCCTCGTCGTCACGCCCACGTTGCCCAACGCCGACGCCGTCATTGCCATTGAGATACGCCGCGCCGGCGCCACTGTCTTCGCCGGCGAAACCACCGTCGGGCAGATCAAACGCCCGCTCCCCTCGCTCGCCGCGTGGCTCTACAAAGACAACGCTTTTCCCGCCGGCGCCTACCTCATGACCGGCACCGGCACCGTGCCGCCCGACTCATTCACGCTCCAGCCCGCCGACGAAATCCGCATCACCCTCGCCCCCGTCGGCACGCTCGTAAATCACGTGCTCTGAGCCGCGCCCGCCCACCTGCCCGTTCTTCAACTTCAACTTTTCCCTTCAACTCTCCTCCCATGTCCCTCCACGGCCTCAGCCTCATCGCCGGCAAACCCGGCCAACCCGGCGGCACCACCTTCCACGCGCACAACCCCTCCAACAGCGCGATCATGGAGCCCGCCTTCCACGAAGCCTCCGCCGCCGAAGTCGACGCCGCTCTCGCGGCCTCCGCCGCCGCCTTCGCCACCTACCGCGCCTGCCCCGGCACCGACCGCGCGCTCTTCCTCGAAACCATCGCCGCCGAAATCGAAGCCCTCGGCGACACGCTCATCCACCGCGCCCACGCCGAGACCGGCCTCCCGCTCCCCCGCCTCATCGGCGAACGCGGCCGCACCTGCGGTCAACTCCGTCTCTTCGCCGCCGTCGCCCGCGAAGGCTCCTGGGTCGACGCCCGCATCGACCCCGCCCTGCCCGATCGTCAACCGCTCCCGCGCGCCGATCTCCGTCGTCAACTCGTCGCCCTCGGCCCCGTCGTCGTTTTCGGTTCCTCCAATTTCCCGTTCGCGTTCTCCGTCGCCGGCGGTGACACCGCCTCCGCCCTCGCCGCCGGCTGCACCGTGGTTGTGAAAGCCCACCGCGCTCACCCCGGCACCGCCGAACTCGTCGCCACCGCCATCCACCGCGCCATCGCCACCTGCGGACTCCCGCCCGGCGTGTTTTCGCTCATCCACGGCGGCGGCTCCACCATCGGCATCGCGATGGTGAAACACCCCGCCACCGCCGCCGTCGGCTTCACCGGTTCGCACACCGCCGGCCGGGCGCTCTTCGACGCCGCCGCCTCGCGCCCGCATCCCATTCCCGTCTTCGCCGAGATGAGCAGCCTCAACCCGCTCTTCATCCTCCCCGGCGCCCTCGCCGAACGCGGCGCCGCCATCGCCCAAGGCCTCCTCACCTCCTTTACGATGGGCGTCGGCCAATTCTGCACCAAGCCCGGCCTCGTCTTCGTTACCCGCGGACCCGACACCTACCCGTTCCAACAAAAACTCGCCGAGCTCGTCCGCTCCGCCCCCTGCGGCACCATGCTCACGGGCGGCATCCGCGAAGCCTTCCTCGAAAACCGCGCGAAAATCGCCGCCACACCCAACGTGCAAATCCTCGCCGCCGGCGCCGCCACCGCCAGCGACACCCGCACCGAGTCCGCCCCCAGCGTCGCCACCACCACCGCGAAAAACTTCCTCGCCCACCCCGCGCTCGCCACCGAAGCCTTCGGCCCCTTCACCCTCGTCGTCCTGGCCGATACTGCCGACGAACTCGCCGCCTGTGCCGCCGCCCTCGAAGGCCAGCTCACCGCCACCGTCCACGGCAACGCCGCCGATCTCGCCGCCGCCGCCCCGCTCCTCGCCGCCCTCGAACGCATCGCCGGCCGCGTCGTCCTCAACGGCTTCCCCACCGGCGTCGAAGTCTGCCCCGCGATGAACCACGGCGGCCCGTATCCAGCAACCACAGACACGCGCTTCACGTCCGTCGGCACCGCCGCCATCCTCCGCTTCGCCCGCCCCGTCTGCTACCAAAGTTTTCCCGACACCCTGCTTCCCGCCACCCTGCAAAACGCGAACCCGCTCGGCCTCCTGCGCCTCGTCGACGGCAAGCCGACGCGGGATGCCTTGCCTTAAAGGTGGAGCGCGTTGACCCCAACGCGCTGCTCAGCGTCCGATCGCACCACATGCGCTCCGTCCCAAATTCTCCCAGCAAAGAACACCGCGAAATCCTCGACGCGCGCCTCGCTTCCTATCGTGCGGGAAAATCCGAAGTCGTCTCCCACGCAGAGCTGATGCGCCGCGTGCGCGGCCCTGCGAGAATCTGCAAACCACGCCTGCCTCGGTCGTGAGCCCCCACGCGCCCCCCATGCCCTCCCTCTTCGACTCCCCCGACTCCATCTACACCCTGCGCACCACCGCCGCCGGCCCCGCGGGCTCGCTCCCGCTCAACGCCGCGACGCTCCCCGGCATGGCCAGCGGTGATCTTTTCGGCATGACGCAAAACGCCGGCATGGGTTGGTCACCCGCCGCGCTGCTCGGAAAACAGTTTCTCATTCTCTCCACACAGGGCGGCATCCGCGCGCCCGATGGCTCGCCCGTCGCCCTCGGTTACCACACCGGCCACTGGGAGGTCGGCCTGCTCATGGAGGAAGCCGCGCGCACGTTCACCGCGCACGGCGCGATTCCCTTCGCCGGCTACGTGAGCGATCCCTGCGACGGCCGCACCAACGGCACCGCCGGCATGCTCGACTCCCTCGCCTACCGCAACGACGCCGCCATTGTGTTCAGACGTCTGATACGGTCGCTGCCGACGCGCCGCGGCGTGCTTGGCGTCGCCACCTGCGACAAAGGCCTGCCCGCGATGCTCCTCGCCCTCGCCGGCTCGCCGGATCTCCCGACGATCCTCGTCCCCGGCGGGGTCACGCTGCTCGCCGAGGAGGCCGAAGACACCGGCAAGGTCCAAACGCTCGCCACACGTTTCGCCCGCGAGGAAATCACCCTCGAACACGCCGCCGAGATGGGCTGCAAGGCCTGCGGTTCCCCCGGCGGCGGTTGCCAATTCATGGGAACGGCCGCCACCAGCCAGGTCGTCGCCGAAGCCCTCGGCCTCACACTCCCACACGGCGCCCTCGCACCCTCCGGCGCTGAGATCTGGCGCGACCTCGCGCGCCGCTCCGCCCTCGCCCTCCTCGAACTCGAAAAGGCCGGCACCACTACACGCGATCTCCTCTCCGCCGATTCGATCCACAACGCCCTCGTCACGCACGCGGCCTTCGGCGGCTCCACCAATCTCACGCTCCACATCCCCGCCATCGCGCACGCCGCCGGCCTCCCCCGCCCCACCGTCGACGACTGGGCGCGCATCAACCGCTCCGTCCCGCGCCTCGTCGACGTCCTCCCGAATGGCCCGAAGCACTACGCCACCGTGCAGGTCTTCCTCGCCGGCGGCGTGCCCGAGGTGATGCTCCACCTCCGCGACGCCGGCCTCCTCAGGCTCGACGCCCGCACCGTTACCGGCCGCACCCTCGGCGAAAATCTCGCGTGGTGGGAAACCTCCGAGCGCCGCACGCGCCTCCGCGCGAAACTCACCGCCCTCGACGGCATCGACCCCGACGATGTCATCATGTCGCCGACGCGCGCCCGCGAGCGCGGCCTCACGAGCACGATCACATTTCTCCGCGGCAACCTCGCCCCCGAAGGCGCGCTCGTGAAGAGCACCGCCATCGCCCCCGACGTGATCGGCGCCGACGGCGTTTACCTCCACGAAGGCCCCGCGCGCGTCTTCACGACGGAGGCCCGCGCCATCGCCGCGCTCAAATCCGGCAGCGTGAAAGCCGGCGACACCATGGTCCTCATCGGCCTCGGCCCCGGTATCGGGATGCCGGAGACGTATCAAATCACCTCCGCCCTCAAATACGTGAAGGAAGGCAAACGCATCGCGCTCGTCACCGACGGCCGTTTCTCCGGCGTATCCACGGGAGCCTGCCTCGGCCACGTCAGCCCCGAAGCCTGGGCCGGCGGCCCCATCGGCAAAGTCCGCAACGGCGACCTCATTCGCGTCCGCGTCGACACCCGAACACTCACCGGCTCCGTAGACGTCCTCGGCATCCCCGACGCCGAATTCGCCGCGCGCCCAATGCACCCTGATCTCGCGATGGACCCGCGCGTCCCCGCTGACACCCGCCTCTGGGCCGCGCTCCAAAACGCCAGCGGCGGCCCCTGGGGCGGCTGCGTCTACGACGTCGACGCCATCGTGAAACGCCTCGGCCAGTAGCACGGTCAGCCTGACCGTGCTTACCTTTTCAGGTTAACAGATAGCACCACCACGCCCCGCTTTTTCACTCGACACATTTTCAATCGGTCAGCTTTTCATTTTCAATCAGTCGGCCCTTTACTTTCAATCGGTCGGCCCCTTTTCTGGCCCCGTTCCACCGCCCGCCATGCACCCCCGTTTCATCGAGAGCCGCATCCAGACCTCGCTGTCCGACACCCGGGTTGTGCTCCTCTCCGGCCCGCGCCAGTCCGGCAAATCCACGCTCGCGCAGCACCTCGCCGCCGACGGTCGCCCCTTTCTCACCCTCGACGACGCCACGACCCTCACCGCCGCGCAGCGCGACCCCGTCGGCTTCATCCGCGGCCTTGACCGCGCCGTGATCGACGAGATCCAGCGCGCGCCCGAGGTGCTTCTCGCCATCAAGCAGAGCGTCGATACCGACCGCCGCGCCGGCCGCTTCCTCCTCACCGGCTCCGCCAATCTCATGACGCTCCCGCGCGTCGCCGACTCCCTCGCCGGCCGCATGGCGACCATCGATCTACTGCCCCTTTCGCCCGCCGAGATTCGCGGCACGCCCTCGACCTTCCTCTCACAGGCCTTCCGCGGTCGTGCCCCCAAAGCCGGCCCCGCCATCACCGGCCCCGACCTCGTCGCCACCGTGCTCGCGGGCGGCTATCCCGAGGCCCTGAAACGCACCTCGTGGCCGCGCCGCCAGGAGTGGCACCTCGACTACGTGCGCGCCATCGTGCAGCGCGACGTGCGCGACCTCGCGCAGATCGACCGCCTCAACCAGATGCCGCGCCTCCTCCGCATTCTCGCGCAGCACTCCGGCCAGCTCGTCAACTACTCCAGCCTCGGCGCGCCCCTCGGCGTCACGCATCCGACGATGCAAAAATACGTCGGCCTCTTCGAACAGCTCTTCCTCATCCGCACGCTGCCCCCGTGGTTCACCAACGAGCTCAAGCGCCTCATCAAAACCCCAAAACTCTACTTCCTCGACTCCGGCCTCCTCGCGTCGCTGCGCGGCCTCACGCCCGCCCGCCTCGCCGAGGACCGCGGCCCCTTCGGCGCGCTGCTCGAGACCTTCGTCCTCTCCGAGGCCCTCAAGCTCGCGAGCTGGTCCGACGACGGCCCCTTCGAATTTTTCCACTTCCGCGACAAAGAGCAAAACGAGGTCGATGTCGTGATCGAGAGCCCCGACGGCAAACTCATCGGCCTCGAAGTCAAAGCTGCCGCCAGCGTCAACGCGTCCGACTTCGGCGGCCTCCGCAAACTCGCCGAGGCCTCGGGCAAACGCTTCGCCGCCGGCTTCGTGCTCTACGACCACACTCAGACCGTGCCCTTCGGCGACCGCCTCTTCGCAGTCCCTATCTCGTCGCTCTGGTCATAATTTTCTATTTCCAAAAAACCTCATTTTTCACTCTACATACTTTCAATTGGTCAGGCTTTCACTTTCAAACGGTCGGAGCCCAATCCGCCCCGATTTCCTCCACCTTTCACCCTCACGCCCGCACCGCTCAACCTCTACCGCCACCGCCCCTCGCCCATGAAACGCATCCCGCTCCTCGCCCTGTTCGCATTCGCCGTCGCCCGCGCCACCGCCGCCGAACCCGCCGCCACCATCGATACCGCCATCGCCAAAGGTGACACCGCCGAGGTGCAGCGCCTGCTCACCGCCCAACCCGAACTCATCCGCACGCCGGGTGCCGGAAAAATGCTCCCGCTCCACCAGGCCATCCTTCGCAAGAAGACCGACATCGTCGCACTCCTCCTCGAGCGCGGCGCCGACGTCAACGCCCCCGATCCCTCCCAACGCACGCCCCTCCATCTCGCCGTCGAACGCAGCGACGCCGCCCTCGTCAAAACCCTCCTCGCCCGCCGCGCCGACACCACCGCCCGCGATCGCATGGGCTGGACACCCCTCCATCACGCCGCCGCCAAAGATAAAATCGAGCTCGCCCGCCTCCTCCTCGACGGCGGCGCCAAGCCCAATTTCCTCAGCGAGCTCGGCGGCACCCCGCTGCACGAAGCCGCCGCCGGCGCCAGCGCCGCCATGGTGCAACTTCTCCTCGACCGCGGCACCGATCCCGCCATCCGCTCCAAGCCCGGCGTCACCGCCCTCGACCTCGCACGCGAGTTCAAGAACGCCGCGGCGATTGAGGTTTTGGAAAAAGCGAAGCGGTAAGTCCGCTCCGCTCCGCGACCGTCCGTCGCCCAACGCTCACAGCAACTTCTTCCCCTTGGCCGCCGGCGGCGCGGCGACCCCAAGCAACGGCGCCAACGTCGGCGCGAGATCGTCCACGCCCACACTCTCGGTGTGCACGCCCGCCTTCACGCCGGCCCCGAAAAACACGATCGGCACATGTGTGTCGTAATTGTAGGGCGTCGCGTGCGTTGAACCCGTGCCCCCGACGGGCAGGAAATTTTCCTTCGGGAAAAACATCACGTCGCGCCCGCGCGCAGCATTGTAGCTGCGCCTCGCCATCGCCAGCACCTCGCCACCTTCCGCCGGCGCCGCCATCAACTCCTCGCGCGTAAACGCGTAGCCCATGATCGGCACTTCCAGCAACGCGGCCTTCACCACTTTCGCCGCCTCGGCTGCACTCACCTTTTTCGCGGCGAGCGCCGCAGGCCGCAGGTGAAAATTGACGCCGTCACGCGTCGCCCACGTTTCTCCTTTGGGCAGCGGCCCATACTTCGCATCGAGCGCCTTCTTCACGACCGGATCGAGATCCGCGAGCTTCACGCGGCCCGCCGGCGCGGGGGCCGTGCGCTCCGGCAGCGGCGCCACGCCATGGTCCGCCGTGAGCACGATCACACAGTGTGCGAGCCCGACGTCGCGGTCGATCTGCGCGAAGATCGCCGCGAGCACGCGGTCGAGACGCAGCATCGAATCCATCACTTCGTGGCTGTCCGGCCCGTAGCCGTGGCCGATCCCGTCCACCTGCGAAAAGCTCACGCACAACAAATCCGTCGCCCCATGCCGCCCGAGTTTCTCCTCGGTGATCGCCCGTTGCACAAACTCCCCGAGCGTCACGGTCGTAAACGGCGAGTTATCGTAGGCCGTATAAAACGCCGGCGTGATCGTGGGCTTTCCGCCATCGACCTTCTTGGGGAAAACTCGCGTGAAACCATCGCCCACCTTCTCGCCCGGCGCGTCGTCCGGCCCCTGCACTTTTTCATACACGTCGGCCGGCAGCAGACGCTCCCACGTTTTTCCAAACGCCGCCTCCGCCCGCTTCTCCGCGTTGAACGCCGCGACCCACGCCGGCAGCTCCGCGCGATAGTGGCGCGAGGTCACGTATTTCCCGTTCTCATCCCAATACGCCGCGTCAGCGCGCTGGCCGCCGAGCAGAATCGCCGAGCGGTCCTTGTTCGAGACCGCGAACACTTTCATCTTGTCGCCATACTTCTGCTTGAGCTGGTCGCCCACCGTCGTCGCCTGAAAATTTTTCGGCGACCGCCCGGTTTTCTCGGGTGCCTTCGCTTGCACGGGACCGAGCTCCGCCGGATTGATGCCCACGAGCGGCGAGCCGCGGTCTTCCACCGAGTTGATCGTCTCCCAGGAATCCCGGTCGAGCCAATCGTTGCCGATCACACTGTGCACATTCGCGTGCACGCCGCTCAGGATCAGCGCATGCCCCGGCGCCGTGTGCGTGATGGCATGACGGTAGTGCGCGTTGCGAAAATCCGCGCCGCCTTCGAGCAGACGCTTGAAACCACCTTCGCCGAAATATGGTCGGAACCGCACGAGATAATCCGCCCGCAACTGATCCACAGAAATCACCACCGCGAGCTTCGGCGGCGTGACGTCGGCCGCGCGCACCGCGCACAGCAGCGTGAGAAAAAGTGGCAGCGTCCGGGCGAGATTCATCGGCGCAAGGTGCACGGGCCGCGCCCGCCGTGGCAAGTCCCCGCCGCACCCGTCACGCCACCGTCACATCGCCCGCGCTCGCGCCACGTTCGCCGCCTACCACCGTTTCATCCACGTTTCCCACCCCGGGCCGTGGTCCCCGCCTAGCCGTGCGAGGCGCGGCGAAGCCCGCACCGTCGCCTCCATCATGTCCGCGATCACTTCGCCGATATGGCCGAGCGCGCGACGGAAGTGCGCCTTCTCCGCGACCGCGACCATCTGGTCGTAGCTCAGCCCGACACTGCGGCGAATCTCCGCATTGCAGTCGGGCCGGCCATCGGCCCCGCGCACCAATTCCATCGCCTTGAGTTCGTCGCGCGCGTGTTGCGCGCACCAGCGGCGGTTCTCCGCGAGCACCGCTTCGAGCAGCCCGCGCTGCGTCGGCTCCCACAGCTCGGGAAACTCGCGCGCCAGCCGGCCGCGTTGCTCCGCGACGCGCATGTAGTGCGCCTGCACCGGCTCCACCGGCGTCACCGCCAAGTCCGCCAAAAGCGCGGGCCAATTGAGCCGAAACTCTTTCACGCCGATCTCATGAAAGCCCACGAGATCCTGGATCGGCCGATTGCGCGGCGTGTATTTTCCATCGAGCAGATGCAGCTCAAGACCCGCGCGCTGCGACTTGATTAAGCTATCGCTCACCACGTGCACGATCCACCCGAGCACGTAAGCGACCGCGCGCTCGCTCGGACCGAAGAACTCCAACGTGTCCTCCAACACCGCCGCAAAATATTCGTCGAGCCGGTCCCACGGCACCGCGTTGCCTTTCTCGGCTTTCACCCAGCCAAACACGAGATGCGCGCGTCCGTAAAAACGTTCGTGAATCTCCATCGGCCGATACTCACGTCCCTCGTGCTTGAGCACCCACGGCCGCACCGCGCCGCCGGTGAGCGGGCTCTTCGCGAGCGGCACCGTGCCAAATCCCACCTCGCGCCCCGTATCGACGCACCACGCCTCCGGCATCACCTGAATGTCGCTGCCGAGATAAGCGCCGGCGAGGTAGCTCGGAAAATTCCGCGTCGCGATCGCCGCAAGACCCACGCCGCGATGCGCCGCCGCTTTCGCGCCGAGCACCGCATAGAGCGAATGGCCGACGATGCCGCTCATTTCTTCGCCGGCACCGACGCGGGAAGCGCGTCATTCGGCTCCGGCCACGGCGCGGACTCGCGTTGGCTGGATGCCTTCACGGTCTCGCCATCGGAGACCACCTGCACATTCCCGTGCCACGCGGTCACGTAAACATTCGCACCGAGCGCGCCGAAGACCTTGTGCGCGCGTGTGCCCGGCGAGCGCGGGTTGGGCGTGTTGGCGTTGCTCGGATAATCGCCTAGCGCCGAGGCGACGACGATCTGCGGCTGCGTCCACTTCGGGAAATTCGTGCCGGGATTGAAACCATGGTGCGGCGCGGTGAGCACGGTGGTCTTGAGATGTTCCGGCTTCACCGTCGCCTTGAGATGCCCCTCGAAGCCGCCGCCATAACAATCGCCGGGAAACAAAAACACGTTCTTCCCGTGCTGCACGCGCAACACGATGGAGTTTTGGTTAAGCAGTCCGTGCTCGGATAGCTTTTTCGGATCGGCCGTCGTCCCGAGAAATTCCGCCGGCGGCGAGAGCACTTCGACCGTCAGCGCCGGGTCCCAGTCGAGGCGATCGCGGGCCACGACGGCGCGATAGTTACCGCCCTGCTTCTTCGCCGCCTCGCGCAACTCGCCCGCCTTCGCCGCCGCCGCTTGGTTGAGCAAATAAACGCCCGTCGTCTGCTGCGCCGTCGTGCGAACTTTCAAATAACCGTCGGTCTGCCCGCGCCCCATGTAGCCGTTGTCCACAAACTCCCGCACTTTCCAATTCTCCAGCAACCACGCCGCACCGCCGTAGTGGTCGCCGTGCGGATGGCTCACCGCGATGCCCGCGATCTCGGCATAACCGAGCGCCTTCAAGAATGGCGAAATCGTGTCGCGCCCCGTGTTGTAGTCGGGTTCGCCCGCTTTTCCCGCCGACTTCGTGCCGCCGGTATCGATCAGGAAAACTTTGCCCGCCGGCGTCTCCACCACGACCGCCAGCCCGTGCGCCGTCATGTTGAGCCACGTGACCGTCAGCGTCCCGCTCGCACCCGCGGCCCATGCCCGCGAGGCCGCTCCGACGCCCATCGCCGCCAACGCCAACCATAGAAATAGGCCCCGTATGCTCATCGCGCACCCACCCCCGCACCCGCCGCGGATTCGCCCGCCCGCAGCCGCCGCGTCATCTCCGCCGTCAATTCCAACAGCCTCCCGCGCACTTGCGTGAGCTGCGCCCGCGTCGTGCGCGAGATCGGCGCGCTGCAGCCGATCGCCAGCAACAGCCGCCCGCTCGCATCAAACACCGGCGCCCCCAGCGCGATCACGCCGCTGTTCGCGACGTTCTCCGTCAGCGCATAGCCGTCGCTCACGATTTTCTTGCAGAGCGCCAACCACTCCGCCGCCGTGCGCGGCGATTTTTCGCCGAGCGCCGCCAGCTCCTTCGGACGAGCCTGACGCAATTGTTCTTCGCGACTCTGGTGCGCGAGCAACACGCGGCCCGACGCAAACACGAGCGGGTTTTCGAGCACGCCGTGGTTGTGCGTCACCGCCAGCGGATGCCCCGCCTGAATCCAGTCGACGACCACCGCCTGCCCGCCCTGCCACGTCGCGACCACGATCGTCTCGTCGAACTCCGAGGAAAATTTCTCGATAAACGGCCGCGCAAATTCCCGCAGACTCGTGAGCGGGTCCGAGCCGCCGCCCAGTCGAATCGCCGCCAGCCCCAGCCGGTATTGCCGCGTCGAGGGATTCGTCTCCGCGAAGCCCGCCGCCACGAGCGTCTTCAGCAGATTGTGCGTCGTCGGCGGCGACAGCTTCAGCTGCCGCGCGAGATCGCGCACGCCGATCCACTCGCCGTGCAGGTCGAGCGCTTGCAGGAGACGGAGTGCTTTTTCGACAGACTGGATCATGGGAAATTCGGACGACGCCAAACCGATGGCCGCCCACTCACAGCCGAACTTCGCCACGCCGACAAGGCCGCAGTGTCCGGCCCGCCTCCCTCACCGCTTCACACGTGTTCGGCTAATCGGAACAGCATTCGCCTAATCGGAATAAAGGCTTGCGCTCATTCTCCGCTTGCCGCTGAACTTCCCGCGTCTCCTTTTTCGTCGTGCGCCCCGGTCCGTCCGGTTCGCGCTTCCCGCGTCGGTCCGTTCCCCACCTGTCTCGCGCCACCCACCCCGCCCAACCCCGTCCCCGTCATGAGTCACCCCGTCATGTTCTCGTCCCGTCCTCATCTTCTCCGCGCGCGTTCCCCGCGCGTCGTGTTGCTCAGCTTGCTCGCGTTCATCGCCGCCGATCTCACCTCCGCGCAAACGGTCCCGCCCGCCTCGGCCGCGCCGACCAACGCGACCGACGCCGTCGTCCTCAGTCCGTTCACCGTCAACTCCGCCAGCGACGTCGGCTACGCCGCGGGCGACTCGCTCGCCGCGAGCCGTTTCAAAACGCGCCTGATGGATTCCGCCGCGACCGTCTCCGTCTTCACCGAAGAATTCCTCAAGGACCTCGGCGCCAGCTCGCTCGCCGAGGTCCTCGAATACGGCGTCAACTCCAACATCGACTACGACCAAAACCGGCCCGACCCCACGATGTTCTACGTCGATGCCGGCCTCCAAAACACCCGCATAAACAACCGCGGCCTCTCCGGTTCGAGCCTCACCGACTTCTTCCGCTCGCGCATGCCCGTCGATGCCTACAACACCGGCCGCTTCGATTTCGCCTCGGGACCGAACAGCGTCCTCTTCGGCGTCGCGAATTCCGCCGGCTCCATCAACACCTCCACGCTCCAGGCCGAGCTCCGCAAAAATCACTATAAGTTCTCCGCGCAAGCCGGTCGCTGGGCCGACTACCGCGCCTCGGTTGACGCCAATTTCGTCCTCGTGCCAAAGCAACTCGCGTTTCGCCTGATGGGCGTCCACGCGCGCAAGGACAGCTGGCGCGAGTGGGACAACCGCGAGGACAACCGCGTCACCGGCTCCGTGCGCCTCGTGCCATTCAAGCAAACCGGCACCAACCTCGTCGCCTCCTACGAGAAGGCCAACCTCTCCGGCATGTGGTCCGTCCCGCAGAACATGGCCGACAACGTCTCCTTCTGGGAAACGCTCCCGGACTCTCAGCGCCTCGTCGACAACCGCGGCACCGCCGCCCTCAACGCCAACCTCGCCGCCGCCCGCGGACTCGAACGCATCGCCGGCAACCGCCACTACATCGTCACCAATTCCGGCGACACCTACGCCAACACCGTCGGCGGCGTCTTCGGCGGCCTGAATCTCTACTCGAGCACCAGCTTCTACGAAACCGCCGCGCAGTTTAACACCCTCGTCGGCGTCGTCCCCGGCTGGCAGCCCTCCACCTTCCGCGACACCTTCCAGACGCTTCTCCCCGCCACCCCCCGCGAAGCCGCCGCCAACGGCCCGTATCAATCCAACCTCGTCGCCCCCTACTCCGTCGGCTACGGCCCCGACACCACTAACGCCAGCGACGTCGAGCGTCTCTTCCTCCGCATCGAGCAGCCCATCGGCAAAAATCTCTTCCTCGATCTCAGTTACCAAAAGGAAGAAGCCACCGGCTCCGCGTTCCGCCTCGATACGCAGATTTCCGCCGACCCCAATCTCTACATTCCCGACGGCGCCGGCGGCGCGAAACCCAATCCCTACGTCGGTCGCTACTACATCGACGGCGCCCCGCTCCGCACGATCAACTCCGACAACAACGAAGCCCTGCGCGCCTCCGCCCTCTACAACCTCGACCTGAAAAAATTCGGCGACCACAAGATCCTCGCCATGTGGGAGCGGAGCGAAAACACCAACTCCCAGCTCCAGGGTAATCAGGTGCTGATCAACTCGCGCACCAACGCCCCCATCGCCAACGCCGATATCCGCAACGCCAACAACCGCGTCGACTACCGCACCTACATCACGCCCGGCACCGACTACCGCGCGTGGTTCGCCGGCACGTTCTCAGACAACAAACTCGTTCGCCTCAACGGCATCGACTACAAGAAGGACTTCACCGACCGCAGCGTCTCCGGCAACAAGGCCGAGTCCAAGACCTACGTCCTCGCGACGCAGAGCTCATTCTTCGACAAAAAAGTCTTCGTCTCCCTCGGCTTCCGCCGCGACGACTACACCACGCTCACCCGCGTCGCCTCCTTGCTAGCCGCAAACGATCCGCGCGTCACCTCCGGCTCACGTTACGCCGGCGACGGCGTGCTCACCGATCAGTATCTGCCGATCAATGACGAGACCTTCGACACCTACACCGCCGGCGTCGTGTGGCACGCCCACCGCCTGCTTTCCGTCTTCGGCAACCAAGCCACCAACGTCGCCCCCGCGATGACCAACCGCCGCGTCATCGCCAACAACTTCGACGTGCCCAGTCCCGTTCAAGGCAAGGGCTACGACACCGGCGTGATGATCCGCCTCCTCGACAACCGCTTCAACGCCCGCCTCACCTACTTCAAGGGCGAGAATCCCGGCAACCCCGTGAACCGCGTGAACTCCGTCGTCGTCGATCACGACCGCATCATCAGCGCGCTCATGACCACGAACAATCCCGCCACCGGCCGCCCCTACCTCACGCAGGCCGAAGCCTTCGAAAAATTCGTGTATCAGAAATCCCGTGGCGGCACCGTCGGCACCTACGGCGGCGCGCTCCTCGACGGCCTCTCCGACGATGTCACCACCGGCTACGAAGCCGACCTGAAGTTCAACCCGTCGCGCGCCTGGACCGTCACCGGCGCGTTCTCCTACACGAAGCTCGAGCGCAGCAATATCTTCTCCGAGTTCGAACCCTGGTTCGCCTCCGTCCGCCCCTACCTCGAGCGCTTCGGCAGCCCCGCCGGCCTCGTCGATCAAAACAACAGCCCCGTCAACGTCGCCGAGCACGTCGAGCGCATGCAGCTCGCGATCGACGACGTGCGCAACGCCGGCGCCTTCGGTTTCAACAACCGCCCCTACAAGGCCAATATGTTCAACCGCTACACGTTTGGCGCCGGCAAACTCCGCGGCGTCTTCGTTGGCGGCGGCGTCCGCTGGCAGAGCCAGAATCGCGTCCAGCGCGTCGTCACCGGCCTCTCCGCCGCCGGCCGCCCGATCTACGGCGCCGTGCTCTACGGCCCCGAAATCCTCGAAGTCGACGCGCTCCTCGGCTACTCCGGCCGCATGGATTTCTTCGGCCAACGCACCACGTGGCGCGCCCAACTCAACGGCTACAACGTCCTCAACAACCGCGAAATTCAGGTGCTCCGCTACTCCGCCGACGGCAACCGCCTCTGGCGCGTCACCCCCCGCGCCCCCGGCAGCTGGCGCGCCTCCTTCTCCATCGATCTATGAGGCCAACGTCACCCTACCGCCACCCGTGGCCCGCCTCGTGAGAGGCGGGACTGAGCGCACAGAATTCCAACAAAGTGTTCACCAAGCCCAACCCGCCGTCTTGCTCTGTGGGCTCTGTGTCTGGGCTCTGTGCGCTCTGTGACTCATGCCTTGGCCGGATTTTGGCATGATGGTTCCCTTCTAGCCTCTCGCCCTCGCTCCCGCCGAACCACTCACTGCCATGCTCTCCCCCGCCCGCGCCTGGCTCCTCTGCATTCTGCTCTTCTTCGCGGCGGCCCTCTGCTTCCTCGACCGCCAGGTGCTTAGCGTGCTCGCGCCGCAGATCATCGCGGAGTTCGGCATGAGCAACACGACCTACTCCCGCGTCGTATTCGCCTTCGTGCTGAGTTACACCGTGATGCTCGCCCTCGGCGGTCGCGTCATGGACGCCCTCGGCACACGCCGCGGCCTCACGCTCGCCGTCGGCTTCTGGTCGCTCGCCAGCGCCGCGCACGCGTTCGTCACCGGCCCGCTCACCCTCGGCTTCGCGCGCTTTTTCCTCGGCGCCGGCGAAGGCCCCGCGATTCCCGGCGCGATCAAGGGCGCCGTCGAGTGGATGGACCCGAAGCGCCGCGGCATCGCCGTCGGTCTCGCCACCAGCGGTGCTGCCGTCGGCTCCGTCGTCGCCCCGCCGCTCGTGGTGTGGACCGCCTCGCACCTCGGCTGGCGCGGCGCCTTTGCCGCGACCGCCGCCCTCGGCGCGATCTGGCTCACCGCGTGGCTCCTCGCCTTCCGCGGCCTGCCCGCCTCCGCCACCACACCCGCCGCGGACCAACCCGCCTCCACGTGGCGCTCCCTCCTCGGTCGCCGCGAAGTCCGCCGCCTGCTCGCTGCGCGCTTCTGTTTCGATCCCGTCTTCTACTTCTACATGTTTTGGATTCCCCAGTATCTCTCGCGCGAACGCGGCATGTCGCTCCCCGAGATTGGCGCGCTCATCTGGATTCCCTTCGTCTTCCTCGAAATCGCCAACATCGGCGCCGGCCAAGTCTCCGACATGTGCGTCGCCCGCGGCTGGCCCCGCCAACGCGCCCGCATGACCCTCATGCTCGTCGCCGCGCTGCTCACGCCCGCCTCCTTCTTCGCCGCCCTCGCTGGCACGCCCGCCCTCGCGATCGGCCTCATGTCCATCCTCATGTTCGCCCACGGCATTTGGATCACCAACTTCATGACGCTCATCGGTGACACCGTGGAATCCCGCGACGTCGCCACCACCGTCGGCCTCACCGGTTTCTGCGGCGGCGTCGCCGGCATGCTCTCGAACCTCGTGATCGGCCCCGTCGTGGATAACTTTTCGTTCACCCCCATCTTCCTCGCGTCCGCCGTCGTGTATCCGCTCGCCTGGTTCATCCTCAGCGGCCGCTCCCCGCTGCGTTAACTCCGCATTTCCGTGAACCCTTTTTTTCCCACAAAGCACACAGAGCTCGGACACAGAGGCCACGGAGCCAAACACGTTGCCTTACTCTGTGTCCTCTGTGTCGGAGCTCCGTGCTCTCTGTGACCCAGCCTTAGTCTGATACAGCTCTTCTCTTTCCCTCTCAAAATCTCCCATGTCCGCACCTTCCGCTTCCTCTACCGCCCCCGTCGTCCGCATTCCGCGCCGCAAACCCCGCACCGCGCGCATCGGCCTCTTCGGTGTCGGCTACCACGTTTACTGGGGCCAGTTCCCCGGCCTCCTCGACGAGCTACTCGCGAAACTCGCCATTCTCGAAGCCCGCGTCGCCGCCACGGGCGCGACCGTCGTCAACTTCGGCATCATCGACAAAGCTCAAGACGCCTACGCGCTCCTCCCGAAACTCAAAGCCGCCGACCTCGACCTCGTCTTCTGCGACATGGTCACCTACGCGACCTCCGCCACGTTTGGCGCGATCATCCGCGGCCTCGATGTCCCCATCGTCCTCGTCGCCCTCCAGCCGCTCGCCGCGATGGACTACGCGAAAGCCACGACGCACATGCAGCTCGCCAACGACGATTTTTGCTCCGTCCCCGAGTTCACCGGCGTCGCCATCCGCATGGGCAAACGCCCGCCCGAAGTGATCCTCGGCACGCTCCATGACGATCCCGCCGCCGACGCCGAACTCACCGAGTGGTGCGAGATCGCGATGGCGCTCCATGACCTGAAACGCGCCCGCCTCGGCCACTTCGGCCACCCCATCGAGCACATGCTCGACATGCAGACCGACCAAACCGCGCTCACCGCCGCCTTCGGCCTCCACGTCGTGCAGACCGAGGCCGACGACCTCCTCCGCGTCAGCCGCGACATCACGCCCGCCGAGATCACCGCGAAAAGCGCCGAGATCCTCACCCTCTTCGACACCCCCGACCCCAAAGCCGATCCGCTCACGCGCAAACTCACCGACGAAGATCTGCACATCGCCGCCCGCACCGCCGTCGCCCTCGATAAATTCATCGCGCTCCACGAGCTCGACGGCCTCGCCTACTACTACGAAGGCGAGCCCGGCAGCCCCCTCCGCGAACTCGTCACCAACCTCATCGTCGGCAACTCCCTCCTCACCGCCGCCGGTTTCCCGATGTGCGGTGAGTCAGACCTCAAAACCTGCGTCGCCATGCTCATCATGGACCGCCTCGGCATCGGCGGCAGTTTCGCCGAGTTTCACCCGATCGATTTCCGCGAAGGCTTCGTGCTCGTCGGCCACGACGGCCCGCACCACATCAACATCGCCGCCGCCAAACCCGTCCTCCGCAGCCTCGTGAAATACCACGGCAAACCCGGCAAAGGCGCCGGCGTGGAGTTCAAAATCAAAGAAGGCCCGATCACGATGCTCAGCATCGGCGTCACCGCCGCGGGCAAATTCAAATTCATCATCGCCGAGGGCGAAAGCGTCCACGGCCCGATCCCCGCGACCGGCAACACCAACACCCGCGGCTTCTTCCGCCCCGACGTCCGCACCTTTCTCAGGCGCTGGGTCGCCGAAGGCCCCACGCATCACTTCGCCCTCGGCATCGGCCACCGCGCCCAATCCCTCCGCCGCATCGGCGAAGCCCTCGGCCTCGAAACCGTCGTCATCAATCTCACGCCATGAAAGCGCGCGCCTTCGCCCTCGCCGCCGCGATCACCCTCGCGTTCTCCCCGTTCGCCCCCGCCGCCGAACCCACCCTCGAATCCGGCTTCCGCTCCCCGCCCCCCGCGGCCCGCCCGCACACCTACTGGCTCTGGCTCAACGGCCACGTCCACCTCCCCACCGCCGCCGACGAACTCCGCGCCATGCGCGACGCCGGCCTCGGCGGCGTGCTCCTCTTCGAGATGGGCGCGCGCGGCGATCCCGCCACGATCCCACCGCCCGGCCCCGCGTTTCTCAGCGCCGACTGGCTGAAAAATCTCCGCGCCACCACCGAACAAGCCCGCGCCCTCGGCCTCCAGGTCGACATGTCCGTCATCAGCAGTTGGGACATGGGCGGCCCGTGGATCGAGCCGAAGCACGCCGTCATGGGCCTCTACTCCACCGAGACCACCGCGACCGCCACCGCCGGCGCCCCGCTCGATCTCGCCCTCCCGTTCCCCACCCCCGAGCGCGCCGCGCCTCTCGCCGCCGACGGCCGCCCCGCGTTCTGGACCGATGTCGCCGTGCTGGCCCTACGCGCCCCACGCCGCCTCCCCGCGCACGAATTCGTCCTCCGCCTCGATCCCGTCGGCACGCACGACCTCACCGCCGTCGTCCTCGACCAAGGCAAACCCAACGCCCCCGCCGCGCTCGCCGCGACGATGACACCCGTCCGCGAGTTCAGCATCGCCGTCTCCATCACCGGCACCGCCGAGAGTGATTTCACCGAGGTCCACCGCGGGGCGCTCGCCGCCGCCGCCGGCCCGCAACGCATCGCACTCCCAGCCGGCACGCGCGCCTCCCATCTCCGTCTCCGCCTCCTCTCCGGCCACGACGCCGCCCGCCCGCGTTGGACGCTCGGCGAACTCGAGGTCATCGACGCCACCGGCCGCAATCTCGCCGCCTCGCACCGCGCCGACCAAACCCGCGACGGCGCCCTCCTCGTGCGCGAGCCCGTCCCGCTCACCTACACCGGCTGGAGCGCCGCCAAACTCCACGACAACCTCCGCGAAGGCGCCGGCGGCGTATTCGCCACAGCCGGACGCCCCTCGTTCGACATCGCCGCTCCCACCGATGTGGTCGACGTAACCGCCCACGTCGATCGCAACGGCCGTCTCCGCTGGGAAGCCCCGCCCGGCGATTGGACGCTCCTCCGCTACGTCTGCATGGTCACCGGCGAAAAACTCAAAGTTCCCAGCCCGTCCTCCGACGGCCTCGCCAGCGATCACCTGAACCCCGAGGCGACGCGCCTCCACATGAACCACGTGATCGCCCAGCTCCGCACTGGACTCGGCAATGACCTCTCCAAGACCGGCATCGAGAATCTCTACCTCGCCAGCTACGAAGTCGTCGGCCGCGTCTGGTCGCCCGTCTTCGCCGCCGAGTTCAAACGCCGCCGCGGCTACGATCTCACTCCGTATCTTCCGACGATCTTCGGCGCGCGTATCGGCGGCGACACCACGACCGCCCGCTTCCTTTTCGACTACCGCAAAACCCTCGGCGAAGTCGTCGTCGATGCCTACTACCGCACCGCCGCCGAAGTCGCCCGCGCCGCCGGGCTGAAAATCAAATCCGAAGCCGGCGGCCCCGGCCCGCCCATCCACACGCCTCCGATCGAAGCCCTCTCCGCCTACGGCGCCATCGACAGTTTCCAAGGCGAGTTCTGGCCCTTCTGGCCCGACAACGACGCCATCAACGTCATCAAAGAACCCGCCTCCGCCGCGCACATTTACGGCAAAACCCGCGTCCACCTCGAAGCCTTCACGTCCTTCCACCACTGGGCCGAGGGCCCGCAAGATTTGAAACCCAGCGCCGACCGCGTCTTCACCGAAGGCGGCAACCACTTCGTCTGGCACACGTGGACGCACCAAGCGCCCACCTACGGCCTCCCCGGTCTCGTTTACGGCGCGGGCACGCACCTCAGCCGCAGCGTCACCTGGTGGCCGAAAGCGAAACCGTTCCTCGACTACCTCGCCCGCGGCTCGTTCCTCCTCCAACGCGGCCACTTCGTCGCGGACGTGCTCTACTACTACGGTGACGGCGGCATGAACTTCGTCCTCCCGCGCAAAAACCCGTCCACGCTCGGCCCCGGCTACGATTACGACGTCACCAACGCCGAGGTGCTCCTCAACCGCTTCACTGTGCGCGACGGTCGCCTCACGCTCCCCGAAGGCACGAGCTACGCGATGCTCGTCCTCCCCGACCGCGACGACATTCACCCGCCCGTCCTCGCCAAAATCGAATCGCTCGTCGTCGCCGGTGCCACCGTCCTCGGCCGCCGCCCCACGCGCGCCACCGGACTGGAAAACTTCCCCGCGAGCGACACCCGCGTCCGTGAACTCGCCGCGAAACTCTGGGCCGATCTCGACGGTCAAACGCGCACCACCCGCACGCACGGCCGCGGCCGCGTCTTCACCGGCGTCCCCGAGCGCTCCGTCCTCACCACCCTCGGCGTCGCCCCCGATTTCACCGCGCCCGCCGCACTCGACTTCACACACCGCCGCGACGGCGACGACGAAATCTATTTCGTCCGCAACAAAACCGCCGCCCCTGTCACCGCGACCGCCACCTTCCGCGCCGGCGACCGCACCCCCGAGCTCTGGGACCCCATCACCGCCCGCATCGCCCGCGCGCCCGCCTTCAACCGCACGCCTGCCGGCACCGCCGTCCCACTCACGTTCGCACCCCACGGCTCGACCTTCGTGATCTTCCGCCCGCGCTCCACCGCCGCCCCGCTCGCGACCACCACCGAAACCGCCCCCGGCCTCCCCACCCCGCTCTCCCTCGACCGCGATTGGACTCTCGACTTCGCCTCGCCCCTCGGCACCGCGCCCGCCCGCGTCACCCTCCCGCAAGTCGGGCCCTGGACTGCCGCAGCCCCCACTACCACCAACCCCTCGCTCGCCGGCTTCACCGGCACCGGCACGTATCGGAAAACCTTTACGCTCCCCGCCGGCTGGCGCGCCCCCGGCCGCCGCCCCGAACTCGACCTCGGTCACCTTTGGACCATCGGCGAAGTGTTTCTCAACGGCCAATCCCTCGGCGTGCTCTGGACCCACCCATTCCGCGTCGATGCCACCGCCGCTCTGCGCGACGGCGAAAACCAACTCACCGTCGAAGTGATCAACACCTGGCACAACCGCCTCGTCGCCGACTCGCGTCTTCCCGCGCCCGAGCGCCAAACCCGCACCAACATCCTCGTCTCGCAGCGCAAGCCCTGGAAAGACCACGCCCCCATCCCCTCCGGCCTCTTCGGCCCCGTCCGCCTCATCCCGAGCCAACTCACCCGCCCATGAAAACGCTCCGCGGCCTCTCCCTCCTCGCCCTCCTCCCATTCGTCACCACCCACGCTGCCGACGAAAAACCCACCACTCCCGCGACAAACACCACGCCCTACCGCGAACCCTTCGCCCAATCCTTCCCGATCCGCGAAGCGCAACACCTCCAACTCAAAACCTACGCCGACAAACTGCTCCAAACCCAAGCCGACCGTTCCCTCGCTTCCCTCACTCCCGATTTCTCCAGCCCCGCCGCCTACGAACGCTCCCTCGCCCCCTACCGCGCCCGCCTTCAAGCCACCTACGGCACACCCCCGCCCGGCGCCCGCGAAGGCCGCGTCACGAAATTCCTCCAAGTCGCCGAGGACGCCGACTGCACGATCTACCGCGTCTGGATCGAAGTGATCGACGGCGTCGACGCCTACGGCCTCTACCTCGTCCCAAAAAAATTATCTTCTTCCGCCCGCGCCCCGCTCCTCATCGCCCAACACGGCGGCGGTGGCAACCCCGAGGCGATCGCTGATCTGGATACGCGCGCCAACTACAACGCCTTCGGCCGCGAGGCCGTGCGCCGCGGCTACGCCGTCTGGGCCCCCGCCCTCGCCATGCGGTCCACCTACAGCGGCGACCCCGTGATCCCCGGCGCGAGCCGCGAGCTCATCGACCAAAAACTCCGCCTCGCCGGCACGAGCATCATCGGCGTGGAACTCCACAAAATCATCGAGAGCACGCGCACCCTCCTGCGCGTGCGTGCCGAAATCGACCCCGCCCGCGTCGGCATGACCGGCCTTTCGTGGGGCGGCTTCTTCACGATGTATGCCACCGCCCTCGCGCCGTTCATCAAGGTCGCCGCGCCTTCTGGCTACCTGCGCGACACCGCCCACTCCCTCGCGCGCGCCGCCGCCGACACCGCCACAGCCACCGAACGCGATCTCTTCAACGCCCCCGGCCACTTCCAGGCCCTCGCCCTCATCTGCCCGCGCCCGTGCCTCGTCGAAATCGGCGAACAAGACGGCACCATCAACCCCCTGCCCGGCGCCCGCGCCGAAGCCGAACGCGCCGCCACCTTCTACCAAAAGCTCGGCGTCGCCGACCGCTTCCAGTTCAGCACCCACCCCGGCGGCCACGAATTCGATACCAAGACCATCCTCTCGTTTTTCGACCGCCATCTCTGAATTCTCCGTGAGCCGTTTTCTCACCATTCGCTTGCTCGCGAGCTTCCTCTCGCTCGCCGCCACCGTCGTCGCCGCGGCGCCCCGTCCCAACATCGTCGTCCTCCTCGCCGACGACCTCGGCTACGGCGATCTCTCCAGCTACGGCGGCACCGCCGTCCCCACTCCGCGCCTCGACCAGCTCGCCCGCGAAGGCATCCGCTTCACCGATGGCTACGTAACCTGTCCCGCCTGCGCACCCAGCCGCCTCAGCCTCATGTCCGGCGCGTATCCGCAGCGCTTTGGCATGACGTGGAACGACGATCGCAGCGCGCACAAACTCCCCGACACCCAGCGCCTCCTCCCCGAACTCCTCCGCGCCGCCGGTTACACCACCGGCCTCGTCGGCAAGTGGAACATCGTCCGTCCCGCCGAGCAGGTCTTCGACGAAGTCCACGACTTCATCGAATGGGAGTCCGACTATTTTCCGCAGCCCGACGGCCGCTACCTCGGCAGCCTCGCCACCAAGAGCCCCGGCTTCGCCTCCGGCAAAACCGCCCTCTGGGGCCCCGCGCGCGACACCGACGAATACCTTCCCGACCGCATGGGCCGCCACGCCGCCGACTTCATCGCCCGTCACGCCGCGCAACCCTTCTTCCTCTTCGTCAGTTTCAATTCCGTCCACAGCCCGTGGCACGGCCGCCACTCCGACCGCGCCCGCTTCGCCCACCTCCCGCACGAAGTGCTCCGCCTCTACGCCTCGATGGTCGCCGGCCTCGACGAAAATGTCGGCCGCATTCTCGACGCTCTGCGCGACCAAAAACTCGCCGCCAACACCCTCGTCGTTTTCCTCGGCGACAACGGCCCCGCGAAAGGCGGCCCGCACATCGAAGGCTGGAAACCCGATTGGCCGAAACAACTCATCGTCGGCTCCACCGGCCCGCTGCGCGGCGCCAAAACCGATCTCCTCGAAGGCGGCATCCGCGAACCTTTCATCATGCGCTGGCCCGCCCAACTCCCCGCCGGCCTCACCTACCGCCACCCCGTCATCGCGAACGACCTTCTCCCCACCGTCTGCGCCGCCGCCGGCGTCCCGATCCCCGCCACCACCGTCGTCGACGGCGTCAATCTCCTCCCCTTTCTTCACGCCACGGGCACCGGCGCACCGCACGACACGTTGTATTGGAAAATCAAATCCGCCGCCGCCCTCCGCCGCGGCGAGTGGAAACTCCTGATGTTCGCGCCCGACTTTACTCCCCAACTCTACCACCTCGCCACCGACCCCGGCGAATCCCGCGACCTCGCCGCCGAGCAAACCGCCCTCACGCGCGAACTCCACGCCGCCTGGCAAACGTGGAACGCCCCGCTCCCACCACCCGCCCGCCCGGCCCCACCCGCGAAGAAATCTCCCGGCAAGTAGAGCGTCCGCCCGGTTTCAGCGCCGCGGCAGCCACACGCTCATCTCGGTATCACCGCGATTTCCCCACGCGAAATACGGCACAAACGTCAGCGTAAAGCCGCGGCGCTCCTCCGGCCCGACTTCACGATAGAGCTGCGTGCGGTCCCACGCACGCGGCGCCGCCTGCGTGGCGGGTGCACTGAGCGCGACGACACTCGCGCCGGCGATGTCCACCCGACTCCGGACAAACGCCTTCGGGGCCGACGCCGCGAGCGCCACATCCGTCAACCGCACCCCCGCCGGCAGATCGTTCGACTCCACGCAGTAGACCAGCGGCCCGCAGCGGAGCGCGACTTGGTTAAGCGATTCTTCCACGAGCGGATGCGACTCCCACAGCGTCGGCTCAAAATCGAGCCGCAGCTCAACCACATCACCCGCGCGCCACCCGCGTTTCACCTCGGCATACGTTCCGGGCGCCGGCTTCTCCGCCAGGTCGCGGCCGTTCACGCGCAACGTCGCGCCGCCCGCCCGCAACCAGCCCGGCACCCGCAACCGTAGCGCCAGCTCGCGCGTCGGTGCCGCCTCAATCGTGAACTTCACCGCACCGCTCCACGGGTATTCGGTTTCCTGACGCACCTTGAGCCGCTCGCCGTCGGCCAGCGCCGTGTCGAGCGTGCTCGCCGCGTAGAGATGCACCCACAGCGCGTCGCCCGAGAGCGCGTAGACGTAGTTGTGCGCCTCCGCGAGCGTGCGCACGACATTTGGCGGGCAGCAGAAACTCGACTTGATGTTCGGCGTGCGCGTCCGCGACCACCGCAGCGGCACCTTGAAGTCGTGAAGTTTTTTCAGCGGGTTGACGTAAAAATAGCTCCGCCCCTCCAGCCCGATGCCGGGCAGCACGCCATTGTAGAGCGCCTGCTCGAAACGGTCCGCAAACGCCGCCTCTCCCGTCACCGTGAGCATCCGCCACATCCACATCGCATAGCCGATCGTCGCGCAGGTCTCGTTGTAAGCGGTGAGATTCGGCAACTGGTAGTCGCGCCCGTAAGCCTGATGCACCGTCTTGATCGTCGGGTGGCGCGCCGAACCGTCGGGCGAAGCCCCGTCGTAGAGCGCCCCGGTCATGCCGGTGAGATAAAGTTTTTGCGACGCCACATCGTCCGAGATCGCGCGCAGCGGTTTCAACAACGCCCCATCGCCCGTCTCGGCCAACAGATCCGCCATGCCGGCGTAGAGATAGTTCGCCCGCACGGCGTGGCCGACCGCCTCGGTCATCTCACGCCACGGCACCCGGTCCTGATTCTGGTCGCTCGCAAACGCCGTGCCCGGCACCAAATCGCGAATCTCGATGAGTCGCCGCGCGAGCCCGAGATAGCGGGCCTCTCCGGTGGCGCGATACAGCTCCACGACACCCATGTAGTGTGATGGGCAGATCGCGTTGCGCGCGAGTTCGGCCGGCACGGTGCGCGCGAGTTGCTCGATGTAGTCCGCCGCCTTGCGCGCCAACGCGAGCAGCGTGGTCTTCCCCGTCGCGCGATGATGCACACACGCCGTGGTCATGAGGTGACCCATGTTGTAGGTCTCGAAGTGCTCGCGGTCCTCAAACTCCTTCGCCTTCGGATCACCCTGCCGCTGCGGGATGATTTTCTGCGTGTGCAAATACCCGTCTTCACGCTGCGCCTTCGCGACCACCGCGATGATCTCGTCCATTTGCGCGTCGATCGCAGGGTCGCGCGTCACCGCATAAATCTGCGCCAACGCCTCCACCCATTTCAGGAAATCGCCGTCGTTGAACGGCGGCCCGTGGAACTTCCCGTCGCGCCCGCGACCGAGGCCCGCCGCGATGAGGAAGTTCGACCACGCGTGGCTCTCCTGGTCGTCCTTAAATATCGTCCACATATGCGGCACCATCGTGGTGCGACACACCTCGAATCTCTCGCCGAGCAGCCCCCCGTTCCATTTCACCTCGCCGAGCCCGACCATGTGCATCTTCACGTGCGGCGAGTGCGCCGTGTCGATCAGCGCGCGTCCGCCGGCCGCCAGCGCACACGTGACTCCGAGCAACCCACCGAGAACAATCGCCGAGCGCAGGTTCATAATTTAGTCGGATCGAGCACCACGTGTTTGATCGCTTTGCGCGCCGCCGTGTAGGTAACGTGCGCACGCCCGTCGCTGGCCTGAATCACCGCTGGATACGCGTAGCCGCTCACCACCGGCTCGGCCTCGAGCGTGAGCACACGTTTCCACTTCAGGCCATCGGCCGACACCGCCACATCGAGTGGAAACCGGTCGCCTTTCGCCTCGTTGGCGCGATGCGCAGAGTGGTTGTAGACGATTAGGTGCCGGCCGTCGGCGAGCGTGACGGCATCCGTGCCGGAATTCGGATTCGGCAATTCCGTCGCCGTGAGCGCGCTCCACGTTCGGCCGTTGTCCCGCGACCACGTCTGCGCCACGACCCCCTGTTTCGTGCGGCTAACCGCCTGCAACGCCCCGTCCGCATGCACCAACACGCTCGGCTGAATCGCATCGAAGCCCGGCCCTTTTGCGACCGGGCCGATCTTTCGCCACGTCGCGCCTTGGTCCGCCGAGAGCTCAAAATGCACGAGCCAGCCGTCGCGGTTACCTTCCGTGCTCGAGGCAGCGAGCCATGCTCCGTCGCGCAACACGACCGGCTTGTTTTTCACCGGCCCGAGTAACCCGTCGGGCAGCCGGCGCGGCGCGCTCCAGGTGCGCCCCGCGTCTGCCGACGTGATGAGCATGCCCCACCACTGGCTGGGCGACGGCCCGATCTTGTAGAACAAATGCAGCGGCCCCTTCGCCGGCTGAAACAGCACGGGATTCCACGTCGGCAACCGCGGCCCGTTCACCTGCACTCCGTTCGCCACTTCGACCGCCGGTTGCCACACACCGCGCTCATGCCGGGCGAACCAAATACCAACATCCGGATTCCGCTCCTTCGTGCCGCCAAACCATGCTGCCGCCAATTCTCCGTGCGCCACCTCGACGATCGTCGAGGCATGGCATTCCGGATACGGCGCGCCGGAATTGACGACCGTGACACTGAGCACCGCGCCGCCGGGCGCCGCGCCGGCAGCGACCGCCCAGATCGCCGCCAACACACTCTGCCAGAATAAGCAGGGCTTCGTCATCGCGCGCGCCCTCCGCTACGGATTCGCCAACAAAAACGCGATCAGATCGGCCATGGCTTCCGGCGAAACTGCCGCCTCGAGGCCCTCGGGCATCAGCGATTGCCCCGAGCCCGTGAGCGTCGCGATGTCGCGGCGCAGCACCGTCTCTGTGCCGCCGTCCGCTCGCTTCAACGTCACGCTCGCTTCGTTCTCCGTCGCAATGAGTCCCGCCACCGTGCGGCCGTCTTTCGTTTCGACAGTGTAGTTCAGATAGGCCGGTGCGACTTCGCGGTTAGGATCGAGCGTGTTGATGAGCACTTGATCGGGATTCCACGCACGAATCGTCGCGAGATTCGGTCCGAGTTCGCTCGTGCCGATCTCGCCCGCGCGGTGGCACGCCGCGCACACCGCCTCGAATACCTTCCGTCCGCGCGCCGCGTCGCCCTTGAGTTCCAACGCCGGCCGGTAGCTCTCGATCACCGCCTTGCGGGGCCGCGGCGCATCGTCCGCAAAATATTTCGTCGCCAGCGCCTTCACCGCCGGATCGGCGTTGCGCAGCAACAGCCGGCGTTTGTCGAACGGGATCTGGCTCGCCGGCACCACGCCGCGCTCCACGGCCTGCACGAGCGGCAACACCCGCACGCGTGCCGCCAACATCGCCGTAACCACCTCCGCGCGGATCGCCGGCGTCTGTGTGCTCCAGTTCGCCAGCAACAGCGCCGCTGTCTCCGGCGCCGTAAAACTTCCGAGCGCCGCCACCGCCGCGCGTTGCACGTCCTGCGGCTGGCTCGCGACGAGCAGTCCCGCGAGCGGTGTCTTCACGCGCTCGAAATCGTCAAACGCCAGCAACCGGATCGCCGCCCCGCGCGCCGCCGCCGGTCGGCCAGTCTCCGTCGCCTCGCGTGCCGCCGCCGCGAGCACCGCATCTGCCACCGTCGCGGCCTCACCGGTGAAACCCGCGCGGCGCAAACTTTTCCCGGCCCGCTTCAGCCCTTCGCCGATGCCGCCGACCACGAGGTTCACCGCGGGTGATTTCCCCGCCGCACCGCACGCCGCCAGCACACGCTGCATCTCCGGAACTTTGCCCCGCACGCCCACGACCTGCGCCAGACTGCGCAGCAATTCCGCCGCCGCCTCGCTCGCCGCAAACTCCTGCTCACCCAACAACCGCACGAGCAATTCATCGCTCGTCTGCCCCGTCGAACTGAGCACCGCGGTGCGAATCCACGGTTCGCCTGCATCGCGGCGCGCGATTGTCGCCAACGCATCCAGCGCCCGCGCGTCCGTCGTTTCTCCGAGCGTAAACGCCGTCTGCAAACGCACGCGTGCACTCGCATCGTCGGCCAGCGGCCAAACCGACGCGAAGAGTCCGCGCTGTTCGGCGAGCTTCACCGCATTCTCGCGCACTCCCGCCACCACATCACCGAGCCCGCCGCGCACATCGTCGTCGGTGAGCGCACCGAGGCCGTGCAGACTCCACAGCGCGTGCAGCCGCCCCTGCGCCGTTTTCCCGCTGCGCACGAGAGCGTGCAGCGCGGGCACCGCCGCCTGATCCTGCCGCTCAAAGAGCAGGCGTTGCGCCGTCTCGCGCCACCACGCGCTCGGATGCTCCAACGTCGCGACGAGTTCCGCCGCACTCGCGCGACCGAGCCGCGGCGGCTTCGGCACCGCGAACTTCGGCGGGGCCAGCCGCCAGATGCGTCCCATGTCGCGGCCCGCTTCAAGGTCCACCGCGGCGTGAATGTCGTCGGGAATGCTCCACGGGTGTTCGATGTTGCCGCGATACATGTCCATCACGTGCAGCGTGCCATCGGGCGCATTCACAAAATTCACCGGGCGAAACCAGTTGTCCGTCGAAGCCACCATCTCGGCTTTCCCGTCGATGCGCTCGGCGCGGTAGGTCGTCCCGCTCGGCGTGAGCTTCAGCCGGTAGAACAGATTACCCGCGCTCTCGGTGACAAACAGCGTGTCGCGGTAGCTTTCCGGATACGCGGCGCCACGATAGCTCGTGATGCCGCCCGCCGACGTGACGACGCCCGCGCCGACGAGTTCGCTGCGGGGCATCACGATGTCACGCTCACCGGCCCAGCGTTTCGCGCGGATCACGCGCCACGATTCCGGCGGCGACACCGCGTAGACCGGCAACTGGTCGCCCGACACCGCCATATCGTGAATCGCACTACCCGCGGCCAGCGCCGGATTTCGCGCGAGATAGTTCAGCGGCAGCAGAATGTGCTGAGCCGGATTGCGGATATTGCAGAGGAAGCGGCTGCCCCAGTCGTCGAACGTTCCGCCGAAGCGTGCGCCGCCGGAAACGAGCTCGAATTTTGCGCTCACCGGATCGAAGCGGAAATCGTGGCGCGACATCACAAGCGGTTTCGCCGTCGGCTCGTCCGCCGGGCGGATTTGCCCGCCGTTCGTGCCGCCCGCGCCGTAGATGCGGTTGTCGAGGCCCCAGACGAGATTGTTGATCAGCGCCTGCACGTTGAGCTTTTTGAAACCGGTGAACACCTTGCGCCGCACGTCCGCCTTTCCGTCGCCGTCCGTGTCTTTCAGATACCAGATGTCCGGCGTGGCGGCGACGAAGATGCCGCCTTGCCAGCACGCCACGCCCGTCGGCCACGAGAGGCCGTCGGCAAACACCGTGGATTTTTCGAAGACGCCGTCGCCGTCGAGGTCCTCGAGCAAACGAATGCGGCCGATCGCCGCGTCGGTGGGATTTTCCTGTCCGGGCACATGCCGCGCTTTGTCGGTGTAGGGATAGTCGCGCATCTCGCAGACAAAGGCGCGGCCGTTCTCGTCGTAAGCCATCGCGACCGGACTTGCGACGAGCGGCTCGGCGGCGACGAGCTCCATGCGGAAGCCGTCGAGCACGCGAAAAGTCTTCGCCGCTTCGCCGGGCGGCGTCGGCAGTGGCGGCTCAATCTTGCCGGTCACCGGCTTCGGCGGGGCAACCATCAACGAGTTCACCTCCGCCGCTCCGAGCGCGGCGGCGAAGGCAAACGTCAGCAAGACCAAGCGGGGCGAAAGCATGGCAGGCACGAAAACGAATCGGCCGCCGACCGCAATGCCCGCTCAGAATCGCCCGCTCACGCCGATCGTCACCGTCACTCCGGGAATCCGCACCTCGGAGATATTGTCGGTGACGCCGCGGTAGAAGGTCTGCGCTTCGTTGAAAATATTACCCACATCGACCGAGAAACTCAGCGCCGGCCGGAGTTGGTAGGCGCAGCCCCAGTTCACGACAGTGCGCTCGAGCGTGTATTGGTTACGGCCGGAACCGCTCGCCGTGAATGCGTTGATGTAGCTCCCCGTGCGGTTGACGTTGATACGCGTGCCGAAGCGGCGGTAGCGCCAGCTCAGGCTGAGATTCGACGTGCGCGGGACGAAGCCGGGCACCTCGCCGGTCTTGCGTTCGGCCGTGCCTCCGAAGTTGCCGTGCGTGTCGAGGATCGTGGTGTTGACCGAGAGACCGAGGCCCTTGAGCAGGCCGGGGAGAAACGTGAACTGTTGCTGGTAGCTCAATTCCCAACCCTGCACGATGGCCGTGCCGAGATTTTCGCGCGTGAGAATCGTGAAGCCGCTATATTCGCCGTTGTAGCCGTTATCGGCGCCACTCGGGACGGTGCCGGCGATCACGCCGTTCACAAAGTAGTCCGAGATCGTCTTGTGGAACCAGCTCGCGGAGAGGCTGCCCACCGGTTCGAAGTAATATTCGAGTGAGGCATCCCAGCTCTCGGCGACCTGCGGCCGGAGCGCCGGATTGTTGATGGTGAGCGTCTGCGCAGTCTCGTTGATCGTCTCGTTCGGCAGAAGATTACTCAACGGCGCGCGGCCGAAGCTGTTCGACCAGCTCAACCGCGCCTTGAGGTTCGGCAGAATGTCGCGCGTGAGATGCACACTGGGAAACAGTTTCGAGTAACTGCCCGACACTTCGCGGCGCGTGTTCGCGTAGTCGCGCTGCGCGGAGCCCACCGGATCGGCCGTCTGCTGCGCGGCCGTGCTGCCGAAGCGCGCGCGCACCCAGCCCCAGCTGTCGTCTTCCGTTTTCTCGCCGCGCACGCCGGCGACGAAACCGGTGCGACCCCACGTGCCCTGCGTCATCAGATAACCGGCCGTCACCGTCTCGGTGACTTCGCGGGTGCCGATGAATTTTTGGCTCTCGGCAAAGTAGATGTCGTCGCGCCAGAGCGCGGAGTTCACGGGCTTCTCGCCGACGCTGATCGCGTTGGCATTCCACGCGGGAATGTTCAGCCCGGTCTTGTGATTGCCAAACGTCTTGATCGTCGGGTCCGTCGGCAGTTGCGCGGAGTTTGTGCCGGTGAAGATCGACCGCCGGTCGCGGTTCACGTCGCCGGCCAGTTCTTCGCGTAGACGGAATCCGGTCTTCAGGTAGATCGGGTTGTCCACCGTGAGCCGATAGCGGGCATTGCCGCGCACTTCGCGGATCTCGTGGATATTCGTGCTGTTCGCAAAATTCAGGCTGTTCGGACGGTAGCTCGCGGGATTCGAAATATCCGGACCGCCGGTCTGGATGAACCGCGGATAGAGGTCGGACTGCGTGCGATCGAGCGTCCAACCCACGCCGGTCACGCGATTCACGAGGACGCCGCCGTCGCCGCCGCCGCCGTTGATGTGATCGGGGCTGAACACCGCATTGTAGTCGAGCTCGAGGCGACCGAGCGTGTGCTCGCCGCCAAAATCCACGTGCCGCTGCCGGTGAAAAAAGTGCGACATTTGGGAGGTGATATCGATGGTCGAACCGGCCACGGGCCGCACCTGCGTGATACGCGACGTGAAACCCGGAATCACACCCGAAGTGGTGGCATTCGGCACGGCGGCTTGGTTCCCGGTGAACGCGCGAAACAGATAGCGCAGGCGAAACCGCTCGAAGGCATCGTTGTAAATCAGGTTGAGCGAAAGTTTGGAGTTCGGTGAGAGGCGGTAGTCGATCTTCGCATTCACACTCGATTGCTTGCGGTTGTTATAATTGTCCTGCGTGCGGTAGTCCCAGACGTAGGCGGGCGCGTTCACGGTGTCCTGAAAATCGCGCGTCGTGCTGAAAAAGCCGACCGCCTGCTCGCTGTAGAACAGGTTGACCGAAACGCCGAGATTGCGCTGTTCGCCGAGCACATCGAACACCTCCTGATAGCCGACATTGAGGAGCGGGTGGAAGCGGTGCTCCTCGCGCAGCGGGATCTGCTGCGTGCCGGAGGGCGCGAGGCGGCCGGAGAAATTGTAGGTGATACGGCGCTTCTCTTTCATGCTGAGCGTCGAGCGGCTCTTCAGATTCACCGTGCCGCCGAGCGAGCCCGCCTCTTTGTCGGGCGTGTGGCCTTTCGTAACCTCCAACGCCTCGAACATCGAGCCCGTGATCGTGTGGATGCGCGTCGCGCGCGCCATGCCGCCCTGCGAGCCCATGAGCGCGCCGTCGATGGTAATCGTGTTCATCGCCGGCGGCATGCCGCGCACCGTGAAGCCGATGATATTGCCCTCGTCGCTGAGGTTGCCGGCCACGCCCGGCAGCAGCACGGCGAGCTCGCTTGCGTTCATATTCGGCAAATTGCCGTAGGCATCGAGCGCGACGACGTTCTTGAGATTGGTGGCGTTGCGCTGGGAGGTAAGCGCCGCGGCGTTGCCCTCGCGCTCACCGCTGACGGTAAACGCCTGGAGCTTGTAAATGCCCGCCGTGAGATCGAAGTCGCGCACCGCCCGCTGGCCGGCCGTGACGTTCACCGTGAATTTCTGCGCGTCGAGACCGAGATAGGTCGCGACGATCTCGTGCGCACCGGCCGGCACGTCGTCCAACACGAAGCGGCCCGTCTCGTCGGCCAACGCACTGAGGCCGAGCGCGGGCAATTCGATGCGCGCGCCTTCGAGCAGATTGCCGGTCGCGGCGTTGCTCACATTTCCGGCGATCGAACCGGTCGCCGCCGCGACGGCGGGCGAGGCCGCGGCGAAAAGCGCCGTCGGCGCCAACGCGCCGGTGAGCAGCGCGCAAAGGAGGACAAATGCAGGGGTGCGTTTCATGGGGAGGCGGGAGTTAAAACGGAAAGCCGGCACGCGAAACCGGGGACGGCCGCGCGCCGTTTGTGCAGGGGGTGGAGATGGCAGGGAAAATCTTCCTGCGGTTTGCGCCCGACCGTGCCGGTTGTCGAATCCGTTTTCGTCCGACGGCGCCGCACCAGCATTTCCCGAGGAATTCGCGTGCGGCGCGACGCCCAGCCGCTTCACTCGTCCCCGCCCCGAACTCCTCTCATGCGCACTCTTCCCCTGCTCCGCCTCACCGGCCTCGTCGCCGCGTTTCTCTGCTCGCTCGCCCCGGCTGCCGAACGCGCTCCGAACCTCATCGTGATCCTCGCCGACGATCTCGGCTGGGCCGACCTCGGCCACGACGGCTCGAAGATAGATACCCCGAACATCGACCGTCTCGCGAAAGAGGGCGTGAAGCTCACGCACTACCGCTCCTCCGCGCCGATGTGTTCGCCGACGCGCTCCGCCCTCCTCACCGGCCGCTACCCGCACAGTGTCGGCGTGCCCGAACTCGCCAGCCCCGACGTGCGCGGCAACGTCCCGATCCTCTCACTCGCCCACTCCGCCATCACCATCCCCGAGGCGCTCAAACCCGCCGGCTACCGCAGCGACATGGTCGGCAAATGGCATCTCGGTTTCTACAAAGAGAACTGGCCGCGCACGCACGGGTTCGACGAATTTTGGGGCTCGCTCATCGGCACTCCCCGCTACTGGGAACCCAAGGAAACTTACCACAACGAGACGCCCATCGATGTCGTCGGCAAAGGCTACTACACCGACCAACTCGCCGCCAAAGCCGTCGAGTTCATCCGTCGCGACGCAGCCACGGCAAAACCGTTTTTCCTCTACCTCGCCTTCAACGCCCCGCACTACCCGCTCGAAGCCCCGAACGAGCTCGTCAACAAATACCGCCGCCGCTTCCCCGACCGCGGGCTCTTCGCAATCTACGCCGCGATGGTCGAGCGCCTCGATACCGGCATCGGCCAGGTGCTCACCACGCTCGACGAACTCAAAATCGCGCAAAACACGCTCGTCGTCTTCACCTCCGACAACGGCCCGAGCGCTGAACTCAACCACTACGGCCCCGAGGGCGCTGACCACTCCAACGGCCCTCACCGCGGCTACAAATTTGGCACCACCGACGGCGGGCTCCGCGTGCCGTTTCTCGCCCGCTGGACCGGCCAAATCCCCGCCGGCACTGTGCGCTCCGGCCACGCAATCACCATGGATATCCTGCCCACGTTGCTCGACGCCGCCGGCGTGAAGCCCGCCCCGGGCCACGAAATCCACGGCCAGTCGATTCTTCCGCTCCTCCGCGGCGAACCCTTCGCCCGCACCGGCGCGCTCCACTGGGAAAACCAGCAAAACTACGCCGTGCTCGATGGGGAGTGGAAACTCGTCAAACGCGGTTGGGAAAAACAAGCCCGCCTCTACCGCCCCACCGAAGACATCGGTGAGGACCGCAATCTCGCCGAAAAATTCCCGGAAAAAGTCACCGCGCTGACCGCGCAGCACGAAGCCTGGCGCAAACGCCACTACCCGAAACCGGTGCCGCCGATGACGAAGCGCCCGCCCGTGCAATTCCCGATCACGGCGCAGGACCCATAAGCGGCCACGCCGACGGTTTTTCCGCCGGCGGGTCGTTGGCCCCGTAATCCGCGACGACCGCGTGCTCGCAGGAGCACCACGTTCACCGCGAAAGTCTTCAAAGCGGGGAATGCCTCGAGCCCTCGCTGGCCGACCGCCGCCTCTCGGCGACCGTCCTCATGAAGTTGAAATACAGCGCGACGCAGCACCGTGGAGGACTGGCAGCGCGACGCCTGAAACGCGCTGCCGGTGCGTCGCTCAGATCGTGACGAACAGTTCCTTGGTCTGTTCCGCCTCGGCGTCGATGCCGCTCACGGTGGTCCATTTGTTCAGATCGGGGTCGCCGGCCTTCACGGTGTAGCGGCCCAGGGCGAAGACGAAGGGGCGGGTCTTGTTTCCGCGGAGGCGATACGCGTAGAGCAGTTCGCCGGTTTTCTCTTCGAAAATCTGCACCACGGGATCTTTCACGCCTTTGAAATTCAGCGTCGGCAGATACGCCGCGGGCTTGCGCGCATAGTTGTCGAATTGGCTGACCGTGACGGGCCACGTCTCCATCTGCGTGCCGGGCTTCGTCACGTCCGCCGAGTAGGCCCAGCATTCGAAGGTGATCGTGCGCGCCGATTTTTTGAAACGCACGAGCCCGAGACCGCTCGTCTTCGCGTTCACGGATTCGAGCACCGGGCGCGGCGGCTCCTTCGGGCCGTTTTTCACCGCGATCACCGTCAGCGGATTGCCGAAGTGATCGAGGAAATCGCCGGTGAGCGCGGCATTGCCGGTCGTTTTGTTGCGACCGGTTTTGGTGGGCTCCCACCAGCGCGGGTAGCCCACATTTACGGCCGGGCCAGCGAAGGCCACCGGGCCGTCGCGGTGCGCGTCGAGACCGTAGTGCACGACGGCGGGCAAGTGCTGATCGCCCGCGATGTGCACGGCGAAGGCCTTGCGCAGCTCCCGCAGAGCGTTGCGGCGCGCGGCCTGCGGCCAACCGCTCGCATCGTAGTCGGCCATGAGAATCTCGTGGTTGCCGCCATGCGTGGTCGCCATCGCGGTAAAGATCGTCTGCGAAATCGCGGCCTTCATATCGGCGCCGCGCCAATCGAGCACCCAGTCGCGGAGAAACTGTTCCTGTTTACCGCCGAGCAAATCGAGCCCAGGGAGATCCGCAGTCTTCGGATCGAAGGCGGGATTGATCACGTGGTCGCCGCGGTCGCCCGTGGGCGGCACTTTGCCTTCGGGCGCGGACTTGAACTGGCGGTCGGCCAGGACCGCGAAACTCACGCGTCCGTAGGTGAGCGGACCGTAGTAATTGATCGTATCGCGTTTCGAAGGACGCGGGTCGTAGGGATCGGGATGGTGCGCCGTCTGCGTGCGGTGCACGACGTTGACCCACGCCGCGGGCAACTCGTAGCCGCCCGCTTCCTGTGTGGTTTTCTGACCTTCGCCGCCCTCGCCCCAGAGGTTGCCTTGGTAGACGTCGTGGTCGTCCGGCAAAGAGATGCTCGGCCGGTCGCGCATGAGGTCGCGCCACGTCCAGCCGTGGAAATACCATTTGCGCAGGTAGTCGAGCACCGCCGGCGCGTGCGGAGAACGCTGCGTGCCGAAGCCGCCGCAACTCTCGTAAAACTGGTCGCCGACAAACGCGAGGAGGTCGGGATTGAGCTGCGCCATGCTTCGCACGTAGGGGACGTTCGGGAAGATCGTGTGGATGTTGCACGAGATGTCGCCCACCGTGAGTTCGTCGCGCTCCACCGGATCGTGGCGCACCGTGCCGGTCCAGAAATGCTCCGTGCTGCCGCCGCGGTGGCGCAGCGTGTAGGCGAGCCGGTAGGGCACGTCGCGCTTCGCATCCCAGCCCTCGACGCGAAACAACACGACGCGCGCGTCGGCATGGATTTTCTCTTCGCGCGCGGTTTTCCACGCGCCGCCCGGGCCGTCCGCAAACTGGAGCTGCACCGTATCCACATCGCCGGCACCGAGCGGCGGCATCTGTGCGGAGAGTTTCAAGACGCCGGCGTGCAGCGTGTATTGCGACCACAGGATCGGCCCGAAGGTTTGCGCTTCGCGCACCGCGATCTTGGTGCCGCCGACGCGCCAGTCGCTGAACCAAAATTGTCCGAGCCCGGGGCCCGGACCGACCGCCGCGCCTTTCTCGGCCGCTTTGGCCTTGGCCTTGCCTTTCGTCGCGACACCGCCGCCCGAGCCGCCGTCGGCCGCGGGGAAATTGCAGACGAGCGCGATATTGCCCACGAGCGTTTCGCCGCGGATGCCCCCGAGCTTCGTCTGCGCGAGCACTTTCCCGTCGCGCGGGTCGGCGGCGGTGAGCACCGCCTCGTAGCTCTCGCCGGCGGGAGCGACCGCGAGGTGCAGGTCCACCGCCTCGCGCGCGAGATCGAGTTTCACCGCGGCGGGCTGACCGATCCGGCCGATGAAGAGCGAGCCATCGGCGGAAATGCCGGCGGCGATCCCCGACGGCCCCGTGGGCCAGAGGTTGTTGCGAAAATCATGCAGCTCCGGGTAGTCCTTCAACGAACCGAGAATCCCGAGGCGAAACCCCGCCGAGCCTTTTCCCGCGAGCGACCCGCCGCCCACCCGACCGATCCGCACCCGCACGTCCGCCGTGCCGCGGCGCGCGACGAGCTGGCGCGTAAGCACGTGGACGTTGCGATCGGCGGCGGCATTCACGCATTCGGCGCGACCAGCGGCGAGGCGCCAATCCTGAAGCGGATTGGCCCACACATCGGCCCCGAGCCACACGCGGTCGAGCGCACGATCCCACGAACTGCGAAACTCGGGGCCGGCATCGTCGGCCGCCCGCAGATCGGGCGCGAGTCGTGAGGCCACCAGCGCGGTGGCAGCGAACGCAGCGGAGTGATGAAGGAAACGGCGGCGGTTAAGCGATTCGAAGGAAGCCATGGGGATTGAGGAAGGGGGGAAGCCGCGAGTGTGCACACGCGACGCGCGCGACCGCAAAGGAGATTTTCGCGGCGCCGCCACGCCAAGCTTGTCTCGCGCCGACGACGAGAGGAGGAACACGCACCCCGCTATGAAAAGCCCGTTCCGCTGCGCCCTCGTCTTCGTCTTTACCCTCATCGTCGGCCACGCCGCACAAGCCCCGCTCGCGACGCCGTGGCGCGTCGGGGTCGCCTCGCGCAAGCTCACGCCGCCCGGGCCGATCTGGCTAGCCGGTTACGCAAACCGCGCAGCGCCGTCGGACGGCGTGGCGCAGGATATTTTCGGCAAAGGCCTCGCGCTCGACGATGGCGCCGGCGGCCGACTCGTGATCGTGACGCTCGACCTCATCGGCGTGCCGGCGGCGCTCCGCGCGCACACCGAAAAAACCGCCGCGGAAAAATTCGCCCTCAAGCCGCACGAGATTCTCCTCAACGCCTCGCACACGCACAGCGGCCCGCAAGTCTCGCCGGACCGCATGGTGCTCGAACGCGCGTTCAGCCAAAACGCAAAACCGGCGGATATCGCCGCGGTGAATGCGTTCGAAATTTTTCTCCGCGACACCGTCGTCGAACTCATCGGCGAAAGTCTGCGCACCGCCGCGCCGGCCCGGCTCGAATTCAGCTCGGCCCGCGCCGGCTTCGCGATGAACCGCCGCCGCCCCGAGCTCAACGGCACGATCACCAACAACCCCTACCCCGCCGGTCCCGTCGATCACGAGGTGCCCGTGCTCAAAGTCACCGGGGCCGACGGCCGGCCGCGCGCGATCCTCTTCGGCTATGCGTGCCACAACACCACGCTCAGCGGCAGCAAGGTAAGCGGCGACTACGCGGGGCACGCGCAACATTTCCTCGAAGCAACCTATCCAGGCGCGACCGCGCTTTTCCTGATGGGTTGCGCGGGCGATCAGAACCCCTACCCGCGCGGCACGGGCGTGCCCGGCCAATCACCCGACGATCTCGCGAGCCAGCACGGTCGCGCCCTCGCCAACGCCGTCTCCACCGCGCTCGCCACGCGCCTGCGCCCCGTGAGCGCGCCACTGCGCAGCGCCTACGGCCACGCGCTGCTCGCCTATCAGCCGTTGAGCCCGGCCGAGCTCGCCAAGTTCGCCGCACCCGCGCACACGCCGCCCGTGCTCGCGCGCGCCCGCGCATTGCAAGAATCGCTGCGCCGCGGCGAGTCGCCCGCGCCTCAGGCGTGTCCCGTGCAAGTCGTGCAGTTCGGCGACGATCTTACGCTGGTCGGCATCGGCGGCGAGGTCGTCGTCGACTACTCGCTGCGCCTAAAACGCGAACTCGCCGGCGCCGCCGCCGTCTGGGTTGCCGGTTACACGAACGACTACTTCGGCTACCTCGGCAGCCGGCGCATCATCACCGAGGGCGGCTACGAAGGCGGCGACGCCAATACGCGCATCCTGAATCATCCCGGTGGTTTCACGCCGGAGGCGGAAGATGCCGTGATCGCGAAAGTCCACGCGCTGCGGAAAACGCTCGCTCCGTAGCCTCCGCGGCGACCGCGGCGCGCGACTACGCCAGCAACCCTTTCACGAGGTGGCCGTGGACGTCGGTGAGACGGAAATCGCGCCCTTGGTAACGATACGTGAGGCGTTCGTGGTTCAGGCCGAGGAGGTGGAGCACCGTCGCGTTGAGGTCGTGCACGTGCACGGCGTTTTCTCCGATGTGGTAGCCGAGATCGTCGGTCAGGCCGTAACTGATACCGGGCTTCACGCCGCCGCCGGCCAGCCACATCGTGAAGGCATCCTTGTGGTGATCGCGGCCGGGCTTGGTGGTCGCGCCGCCGCCTGAGTCCGTCTGCGCCATCGGTGTGCGGCCAAACTCGCCACCCCAGATCACGAGCGTGTCGTCGAGCAGGCCGCGTTGCTTCAGATCTTTCACGAGGGCCGCCATGCCGCGGTCGACATCGAGACACTTGCGCGGGAGGCGCGTGCCGAGGTCGGCGTGGTGGTCCCAGTCCGCATCGTAGAGCTGCACCATGCGCACGCCGCGTTCGACGAGCCGGCGCGCGAGGAGGCAGTTGTTGGCAAACGACGCTTTGCCCGGCTCGGCACCGTAGAGTTCGAGCGTCGCGCGCGACTCCTGCGAAATGTCCATCAGGCCCGGCACGGAAGTCTGCATCCGATATGCGAGCTCGTATTGCTCGATGCGCGTCGCGATCTCGGGGTCGCCGGTGTCGGCGAGCTGCGTCTCGTTGAGCGCGCGCACGGCATCGAGCACATGGCGCCGGTCGGTGGTGGAGTGGCCTTTCGGATTTTCGAGAAACAACACGGGCTCGCCGCCGCCGCGAAACTGCACGCCTTGGTGGACACTCGGCAGAAACCCCGACGACCACAGGCTCGTGCCCGCGCCGGCGAGCGGGCCCGACTGCAACACGACGTAGGCGGGCAGGTCCGAATTTTCCGAACCGAGTCCGTAAGTCACCCACGAGCCCGCGCTCGGCCGACCGGGGCGGCCGAAACCGGTGTGGAGAAAAAGCTGCGCCGGCGCGTGGTTGAACTCGTCAGTGTGGACGGATTTCACGATCGCGATCTCGTCGGCCACCGTCGCGAGGTGAGGCAGGAGTTCGGAAATTTCCGCGCCGCTGCGCCCGTGGCGGGCAAACGTGTAGCGCGACGCGCCGATCGTCGGATGCCCGCGCAGAAAGGCGAACCGCTTGCCCTTGATAAACTCGTCCGGACACGGCTTTCCGTCGAGCGGACGCAGCGCCGGCTTGTGGTCGAACAAGTCGAGCTGCGACGGTGCGCCGACCATGTGGAGATAGATCACGCGTTTGGCACGCGCAGCGAAATGGGGTGTGCGCGGCGCGAGCGGATTCGCGGCGGAAGCGGCAAACAGGCTCTCGTTGAGCAGCGAACCGAGCGCCACGGCCCCGAGGCCGACACTGGAGCGCTGGAGAAAAGCGCGGCGCGTGACGGCGCGCAGATGGGATTCGAGCGGATGCATGGCGTCAGTTTTTCACGATCATCTCGTCGAGGTTCAGGAGCGCGAGGGCGACAGTCTGCCACGCAGTCTCGCTCGCGGGATGCGCCGCCGCCTGCTGCGCATGCAGGCGCTCAAGCGCGGCGGACTCGACGGGCGATGGCGACCGAGCGAGGCAAAGTTGAAACGCATAGCGGATCCGCGCGGGCACCGTCGCCTCGGGAGCCTCGCGCACGACGCGCGCCGCCAGCGCACGCGCCGCTTCGACGTAAACGGGATCGTTGAGCAGCGTGAGCGCCTGCAGCGGCGTGTTGGACCGAGAACGGCGCACGGTGCACGCGGTGCGCGCCGTCGCGTCGAAATTCACGAAACTCGGATACGGCGAACTCCGCTTCCACACGGTGTAGAGACCGCGGCGGTAAGCGTCTTCGCCGCTGCTCACGTTGTAGGTGACGCGGTCGCCGCCGACCTTGTTGTCCCACAGGCCGGCCGGCTGAAATGGGCGGACGGGCGGGCCGCCGAGCTTCGGGCTGAGGAGGCCGGCGACCGCGAGGGCGTTGTCGCGGATGGCCTCGGCTTCGAGGCGGAAACGCGGGCCGCGCGCGAGCAGCCGGTTTTGATCGTCGCGCGCGAGCAGCTCGGGCGTGACGCGCGACGACTGCCGGTAAGTCGCCGACAGCGCGATCAGCCGGTGGATGTGTTTCATGCTCCAGCCGCGCTCGACGAATTCGACTGCGAGCCAATCGATCAACTCGGGATGCGTGGGCGCATCGCCCTTCGCGCCAAAATCCTCCGGCGTGCCGACAAGTCCGCGTCCGAAGAATTCCGCCCACCAACGATTCACAGTCACGCGGGCGACGAGCGGATTTTCCGGATCGACGAGCCAGCGCGCGAGGTCGAGGCGAGTGGGTTGGGCGGACGTCGCTTTCGCCGCGTGCAGCACCTCCGGCGTGCCCGGCTGCACGGGCTCGCCGGGATCGAGGAAATTGCCGCGCTTCATGATCGCGGTCGCCCGCGGCTGCGCGAGCTCGCGCATCACCAGCGTGCGCGGGGCGGGCGGCGCGGCGGGCGCGACGGTGGATTTCTCGCGGCGGAGCGCGACGATCTCAGCGTCTTGGGAAAGACGATACTCGCGTAACTTCGCCGTCTGCGCGGGCGTGCGTTGCGCGGCCTCCGTGGCGACAATCGCGGCGATTTCCGCCGGAATCGCTTCGCCGCCAAGACGCCCCGTGAGCGCCGAGAGCCGGAACCGGCCGATCATGCGCGAGGCACCGAATTCCTGCGTCAGACGAAACGTGAACGTGGTGCCACCCGCGTCGCCGACCGGCGCCGCGGTTTCGAAAATCGCCCAATGGTCGCGGCGAAACTGCGGGTTGATCGCCCAGCCCTCGCGCGGGTTGACCTCGGGGCGCAGGAGATTCTCGACGGCGAACTTCACCTGGGAAAACGAGGCGGTGGCGCGCACGAATTTGACCGGCGCCGCGCTGCCACCGGCGGGGGCGGCGGTGACCTGGAATCCGTTGAGCACGAAATTCGGCCGCGCCGCATCACCGAGGCCGGGACCGGTGCCGGGCAGAGAGGGATCGGTGAGCGCCTCCAGTTTGAAGCCGGTGATCCCAGTGAGCTTCGTGCGCACGGTGACGACGTAGGTGTCGCGCTCCGGGGCGCTGTCGATCACGAGCGAGTGGTCGGGCAACTGGCGAAACTCAACCTCGCCGGAGGAGGCGAACTCCGCGATTTCCAGCGGGTGCGTCTGCCCGGCGGTGGCGAGGGACGCGGCGAGGGTGCGTTCCCACGCTGAGAAATCCGCGAGCGCACGGGTGGTTGCAGCGGCGAGGCGCGCTTCGAATTGCGCCGCGCGCTCGCTCACGGTGGCCGTCTCGGCGGCGGTGCGGATTGCGGGGAGCGTCAGGTAGGGACCGGTGAATTTGAGCGTCGCGAGTGACTTGGCGTTCGCGAGTTCGGTCTCGCGCTCGGTGTTATTAAAGAACGCGAAGAGCCGGTAGTAGTCCCGCTGAGAAAACGGATCGTATTTGTGGTTGTGACACTGCGCACACTCGAGGGTCGAGCCGAGCCAGACAGCGCCGGTGGTGTTCACGCGGTCAAAGACTTGGTTCACGCGGCCTTCCTCCTGATCGGTGCCGGCTTCGACATTTGTGGGCGTGGCGCGGTGGAAACCCGTCGCGATGAGCGGATCGGGATTTTTCTGCGGGTGGGCCTCGGGCAGGAGATCACCGGCGAGTTGCCACAACGTGAATTGGTCGAACGGCAGATCGGCGTTCATCGCGCGCACGACCCAGTCGCGATAGGGCCAGAGGTCGCGCAGATCGTCGCGCTGGAAACCGTGCGAATCGGCGTAGCGCGCGAGATCGAGCCACGGCCGCGCCCAGCGTTCGCCGTAGTGCGGCGAGGCGAGCAGTCGGTCGACGGCGCGCGCGTAAGCAGGTTCGCCGGACGGCGCGTCGGTGAGAAACGCGGCGACTTCGCCGGGCGACGGCGGCAGGCCGATGAGATCGAGCGAAACACGGCGCAGCCAACGCGCGGGATCGGCGGCGGGGGACGGCGCGAGTCGCTCTTTTTCGAGCCGGGCGAACACATAACGGTCAATGGCGTTGTGCGGCCGCGCCGTCGGTGCGGGCGAGGCGAGCGCCGGGAGCACAGGGCGGACGGGCTTCACGTAGGCCCAGTGTTTCAGGTTTTCCGGCCACAGGGCGCCCTCGTCGATCCAGCGGCGGAGCAACGCGATCTCGGCCGGTGTGAGGCGCTCGCCCTTCTGCGGCATCACGTCGTCCTCATCCGCTGTCAGCACGCGTTGGAGGAGCAGACTCCGCGCGCTCGCGCCGGCGATGAGCGCGGGCTCGCCGGATTCGCCACCGCGCAAAGCGTGGGGCCTCGAGGTGAGGTGCAGGCCGCCCTTCGGTTTCTCGGGGCCGTGGCAATCGTAGCAACGACTCACGAGCAGCGGCTGGATGTCGCGCGCAAAATCAACGGGCACTTCGGCGGCGCCGACGCCAAGGGCGCAGGCCAACGCAGCAGGAAAAATCGCTCGGGATAACAGGCGGATCATGCGGACGGGGTAGTCAGCGGAGTCCGCCGGAATCCCCCGGCCTCGTCAACGGTGCCGGCGCGCGATCACGAAAGCAGGATCACGGGCGCGCGATCAGACAGCCGGCAGCTTCCAATCGCCGCGGGGGGCGCGGGGTTGGAGTGCGGCGTTGGCGGCGTCGTTGTTGAGGAAACGTTCGGCCGACGGGTCCCAGCGAAGTTCGCGGCCCTGTTGCACGGCGATGAGGCCGAGCTGGCAGAGCGTGTCGGAGCGGAGCGCGGTCTCGACGTCGCAGATGGCGCGGCGTTTATGGCGGATCGCATCGAGGAAATTACGCGTGTGATGCACGCTGATCGGGAGCGTGATCGGCATCGTGTCGTATTTGTTCTGCGGGTCGCGCAGGAGATTTTCGTTGGGCGAGGTGATCGTGCCACGCTTCACGTGCACGGTGTCGGACTCGCCGATGAACTTGATGCCGTGGTCGAAACCGGGCGTGCCTTCGTGGGCGAAGACGAGCGGCGCGCGGCCGGCGTATTCGTAGCGCACCTGCCACTTTTGCACGGCGTCGTGATCGCCTTCTTTCGCGAATTCGCCGGAGCCGACGATGCGGTTCGGGCCCGTGGCGTCGGCGCCATTGCCCCACTGCGCGATGTCGAGGTGGTGGATGCCCCAGCAGGAAATCATCCCGAGGGAAAACGCGGCGATGTTCTCGTGGTTGTCGCGTTTGAGTTTCTCGACGTGGAAGGCGGTGGCGCGGGCGGGGCCGACCCAGCGATCCCAGTCGACGTAGTCGGGCACGGGCTGCGTTGCATAGGCCGGGCCGGGTTTGCCGCCGGGAGCGCAGACTTGGATCTCCTTGATTTTTCCGAGGCGGCCGTTGAGGGCGAGTTCGCAGGCCCAGCGAAATTTGAGATCCGAGCGCTGCTGGGTGCCGAACTGGAAGACGACGCCTTTCTTTTTCACGGCGGCGCGGACACGACGGCCTTCCTCGAAGGAGAGCGCCATCGGTTTCTCATGGAAAATATGTTTACCGTGCAGAATCGCGTCGAGCGACGGGATGCTGTGCCAGTGCACGGGCAGGGCCATGAGCACGATGTCGATGGAGGGATCGGCGTTCAGCTCGCGAAAATCGGCGAAGGTCTTCACCTCGTCTTTGCCGTAGGCGGTCGCGATCGTCTTGCGGGCACGGTCGAGATTGCGGCGGTTCACGTCGCAGAGCGCGGTGACGCGCACGTCGTCCTGCGTGAGGAAACTCTGCATGTCGCCGTGACCCTGCGCACCGACACCGATGACACCGACGGTGAGCTTGTTCGACGGCGTAGTCTGGCCGCCCGCGCCGAGGACATGCGCGGGGATGAACCACGGCGCGGCGCCGGCAGCCAACATGGTTTTCAGGAACGAGCGGCGCGGCAGAGCAGTGAGCGGGGATTTGGTTTTCATGGGAACGACTTCGGGGGTGGCAAAGTGGCAAGATGATCGCGGAGCTTCGTATCCAGCAATTCCAACAGTGTGCGCTGCGCGGGATCGGCGGCGAGGTTTTTGGCTTCGGCGGGATCGGCGCGGCGGTCGTAAAGCTCGGCGAACGACTGGGAGAAATCGCCGACGGCGCGGGGAGTTTCCCACGTGCGGATGAGCGTCCACTCGGGCGTGATCGCGCCGAGCATCGGGTGCGTGCCGCCGTAGCCGGCGAGGCCCTCGTAGACGAATGCGTCGCGCCACGCGGTGGCTTCGCCGCGGATGAGCGGGAGGAGATTTGTGCCGTGCAACGCGGCGGTGTGCGGCGCACCGGCGAGAGCGAGCAACGTGGGCGCAAGATCGAGGTTGAGGGCGAGGCGCGCCTCCGTGCGCGGAGCGATGCCGGGACCGGAGATCAAGAGCGGCACGCGCACGGAATCGGCGTAGGCGAGGACTTTGCTCGTGAGGCGGTGTTCGCCGAGGAGCCAGCCGTTGTCGCTCATGAAAATGATCCACGTGCGCTCACGGAGCTGCAGGCGATCGAGGGCGGTGAGGAGGCGGCCGACCATCGCGTCCAGCTGGGTGATAACGGCGTAGTAGTCGCGGATGTGCGCACGGACTTTTGCCGGATCGCGGTAGCCGTAGCCATCGGCCTGCGCGCGGTTGCGGACTTGGGCGAGGTAGGGCGGTTTGCCGACGAGGTCGCCGGTGACGGTGGGCGGCAGCGGTAGCGTGGCGGGATCGTAGCGGTCGCGAAACTCGGCGGGCGCGGGCCACGCGTGGCGGTCGTCCATGTGCGGGAGCTGGGTCGCGTGAAACAGGAAAAACGGCTCGGGGCGGCGCGCGGCTTCCTCGAGAAACGCGATGGAGCGATCGACGCAGTAGTCGTCGACGTGGGTCGCAGGACGGACGTCACGGCCCTGATCGTGAACGAGTCGGTTGGTGTAGGTGCCGTTGCCGAGGAAGTAACAGGCGAAATCAAAACCGACGGCGGTGGGCGGACCGCCGATGTGCCATTTGCCGGAGTGCGCGGTGCGGTAACCAGCGGCGCGGAGCGACTGCACGAAGGTTGTCTCACCGGCGCGGAGTGGAGCGTCGAGCCCGGTGACACCGTTGGCGCTGCCGTAGCGACCGGTGAGGATCGCAGCGCGTGAGGGACTGCAGAGCGACATCACGACGTGAGCCTGCGTGAAGCGCACGCTGCGGGCGGCGAACGCATCGAGGTGCGGCGTGTGGATGTGGGGATTGCCGGAGGCGCCAAGGGCGTCGAGGCGCTGGTCGTCGGTGAGGATGAAGAGCAGATTGGGCCGCGGCGCCGGCTCGGCGGCGGGTGCGCGACCGAAGACGATCACAAACACCCACAGCGCGAGAAACGAGGATCGCGGCGGCATCGTCGCGCGGACTCAGAAGGCGAGCGTGCTCGTGACACTCCAGCGGCGCGGGGTCTGGAAGACGTAGCGGTATTCGCGGTTCTGGTCGGCATCGGTGACGATCAGCCGATCTTCGGCGAGCAGGTTGTCGAGGTTGAGCTGCAGGCGGAGACTCTGTTTGCCCTTCAGGCGGAGCTGCGTGGAGAGCATGGCATTCACGAGCGTGTAGGGGCTGCCGTAGAGCGGGGCGTTGCCGCGCGAACTGTCGTAACCAACGACGGCTTGGCCGCGATAATTGGCGCCGGCGCCGATCGTGAGGCCGTTGAAGCGGGCGACCTGCACGGGGAGGCGGTAGCTGGTGAAGAGATTGCCGGTGTATTCGCGGAGCTGGCGGCGGCTCTGGCCTTCGGCCTGTTTGAAACCGGCGTAGAGTGCGTCGACGAGCGCGACGGCGGAGCCGACGGTGGCGTTGGCAGGGAGGCCGCTGCCGGTGGCGGTGATGGGCAGCGCGCCGCTGCGCAGCCAGAGGGCGCGGTTGGCTTCGACGTAGGCGCCGTTGTTGGGCTGGATGTTGGCGGTGACCTGCTTGGTCTGCGCGAAGTTCACGGCGAGGCGCCAGTTCGGCGTGGGGTTGGCGGTGAAATCGTATTCCCAACCTTTGCCGTCGGTGTCCTGCCCGTCCTGTGACGCGGTGGTGACGGATTTTTCCGGCTGGTTGAGCGTGCCCCAGATGCCGTTGATGTAATTGATGAATGCGTTGTCGCGGCCGACGTTGCGGTTGGTGTCGGCGGTTTTGTAGTAGGCAACCGAGCCGCTGATGCGGCCGTCGAGGAGGCTCACGCGCACGCCCATGTCCTCGCCTTCGCCGTGGCGATTGCCGAGGAGGCGGCCGTTGATGTCGACGGAGGACTGCGGTATGAAATTGTTCGCGTTGTTGTAATAGAGGCTGAGCTGCTTCGTGGCGTGGAAGACGACGCCATAGGTGCGGGTGTCGCCCTGGGAATAGTTGGCTTTGGCGAGGCGGATGCGCTTCGGGAACAGGCGCGTGACGGGGTCGCGTTCGTCGGCGACGGAGCCGTTGCCGTTGAAATCGGCGGTGGCGAGCCAAGCGCGCTGGCGGTCGTTGCGCAGGCCGCCGGTGAGGACGAGACGGTCGGCAAAGACGCGGCTCTGGAACGCGACCATCATGGAATCGGTGCGCGTGACGTCGTTCGTGGTGGCATCGGTGATACGGGCGAGGCCGGAGGTGACGCCGTTCTGGCCGGTGAGCCAGTATTTGAACGGATCGTGGAAACCGCGCTTGGCGGGATCGCCGCTGGAAAAATCGATGGTGTTGCGGCGGGTGATGCCGTTGGAGCCCTGCGTGAGATCGGCCACGGTGGCGGCAGCGGTGCCGGGCGCGAAAAAGGCGGCGGACGGCGTCATGTTCGTCTCGGCCAGCGTGTCGTTGTGACCACGGTTTTCGCGGCGGGCCCAGAGCCCGGCGAAGGTGTGCTGGCCTAGCCAGCGGTGGGTCTTGCGCAAATCGAGGTCGTAGGAGGCGGTGGCCCGGCCGTCGTCGCGGACCTGGTCGAGGTAGTTCACGTTGAGACGACCGGTGGTGTAGTATTTGCCGACGTTGGGATTGGGCTGGCCGTTGGGGAGCTGGACGTTGGGGTCGATGAAGAGGCTCGTGTCATTGAACACTTGCGGGCGGGCGGTGGCCCGCTGCTCGGTCTGGCGGTTGACAGCGAGCTCGACGGAGAGGCGGCCGATGCGTTGTTCGAGGAAGAGGCCGTAGTTGTAGTAGAAGAAATCGCTCGTGAAACCGGGACCCGAGACGGTGGCGTTGCGCGGGAGAATCGACGGATCGGTGATGGCGGACGTGTTGTTGCCGAGCGCGGGCGAAGCGGGGCCGGAAGTGGTGAGGCGGCTGTTGAAGAACGAGATGGGGCCGAGGCCACTGAAAGGGTCGTAGAACGGCTGGCGCGCGGTGTTGGCTCCGGTGCCGGCGGCAGCGGCGCCATAAGTGGGCGAGAGCACGCGGCCGGCGGCGACCCACGAGACGAAACGCTCCTGCGCGGGCCAGGGCTGGGCGACGACTTGGCGGACGTCACCGTATTCGCCGTCGAAGCGGATCTCGGTGTTTTTCAGCGGGCGGTAGGTAAGCGCGAGGGCGCCGGCGTAGCGCTTTAGCGCATCGAATTCGCGCCAGCCGTTGCGGTCCTGCGCGAGGAGATTGGCGCGGGCGGCGAGTTTTCCGGGGATGAGCGTGCGCTCCAGATCGACGGTGCCGCGGTAATCATCCCAGCTCGCGACACGCACACCGAGGGTATCGGTGCGCTTGCCGATGCGGGCGCGCTTCGTGGTGGTATTCAGGATACCGCCTGGGCCGCCGATACCGAAGAGAATGGAATTGGGGCCGCGGGAAAAATCGAGACGCTCGATGTTATAGCTGTCGCTGGAGAGCGACCAGGAGAAGTAATTGCGGCCGAGCGAGGCGCCGGTGAAGCCGCGGAACTGGAGCGGGAGGTCGTTGCTCGTGATGACGTTTCCGGTGTTGTCGGTGGTGTCGATCGCGCCGTTGAGCGAGTAGACGAGGGCCTCGGTGACGTTGATGGCGCCGATGTCGTCGAGAAACTCCTTCGTGAAAACGGAGATCGCAGCGGGCGTATCGCGGAGAGAGGTGTTGAGGCGGGAGCCGGCGAGCGTGCTGGTCGCGGTGTAGCCGGAGTCTTTGTCGGTCTGCACCTCGAAGGGCGAGAGGGTGATGGGCACGGCGTCTTTCGGATCGGCCGGCGCGGTCTGCGCAACGGCGGGGCCGGCGGACAACAGCGCCAGGAGGGCAGGCAGCCAACCGGCGGACGATTTTTTCGAGTCGGGGGTTTTCATAGTTTCAGTTTTCGGAGCGGGCTTGGTGGAAGGGGCGCCGCCGACCGGGACGCGATGGACCGTGAGGGTGCCGGTGCGCTCGTCGCGCACGACGACGAGGCCGGTGCCGCGCACGAGGAGATCGAGGGCGGCACGGGGCGCGTAGGTGCCGTGCACGGCGGCCGTGCGCACGCCGCGCACGGTGTCGGCGAGAAAGACAATTTCCAAACCGCCCTGCTGCGCCGTGCGCTTGAGCGTATCGGCCGCCTCGCCGGCCGGCACATTGAAGACGCGGGCGGAATCTTCGGCCGCGGTGGCGTGCACCGGGAGACGCGCGGCCAACGCGAACGCCAGCAACCGCAGCGCAAACTGCGCCTTGGCCAGGAAACCGGGAATACGAACGAACGACAGACGGGACATCAGGGGGTGAACAGGGTGGGTCCGCACACGAGACGGTTGAGCGCGGCAAATCCCCCAAAGGCCGGATGCAGATTTTAAAAAAAATCTGCGGTAGATATCGGTCCGCCGACTATTTCGCCGCGCGCAGCACGATCTCGTAATCGCCGCGATGCTCGGCCCGCAGACCGGCGGCACTCGCGACGAGACTCACGAAGCCCTCAATATTGTCGGAGCGGATCGACGCCACGATGGGCACGCGGGCGCGGGAAGGATCGGCGAGGACGAGCTGCACGCGGTTGCGGCGGTTGAGCTCGGCGAGAACGTCGGCGAGCGGCGTAGACGCAAAATCGAGGAGCTGCGGCTGCCACGCGCGGAGGCGCGCGAGCTCTGCCGCAGTGGTGCGCACCACGTGCGGAGTCGCGTGCGCGGCGAGCGGCACAGTGGCGCGCTCGCCGGCGGCGACGAGCGGCGAGGCCGCCGGGCCGGACGAAGCGGCCGAGAGCACCAGCGGCGGTGCGACCCGGACTTTGCCCTCGGTCACGAGCACTTCGACGGAGGCGGAGTCGAGACGGACATTGAAGGCCGTGCCGACAGCGCGCACCGCCACGCCGCGGGCGTGCACGACGAAGGGGCGCGCGGGATTTTTCTCCACGGTGAAATGGGCTTCGCCGCGGCGGAGCACCACGCGGCGTTCGCCGGCGGTGTAGTTCACCTCGATCTCGGCGTCGCGGTTCAACTCGGCGACCGAGCCATCATCGAGCACGCGGCGTTCGTAGCCGCCGATCTCGGCGCGAGCCACGGTCGTGGCCGGCGGCGTGACTGCAGTGCGCTGCCAGAGCGCGCCGCCCGCGAGCGCGAGCGTCGCGGCCATCGCGGTCAAAATCGCGGGCCGCAGCCAACGCGCGCGCACGGCCGGTTTCGCGAGCACGTCGGGATTCGGCTCGGTGCCGTGCTCGGGGCGCCAATCGGCGATGGCATCGAGACGCGTCCAGCCCTCGCGGTGGCGAGCGAACCACGCGCCGTGCCGCGGATCGGCGGCGAGCCACTGGAAAAACTCGTCCTGCTCGGCGGCGGTCAGCCCGCGGTCGTGTTTCGTGAGCCAAGCGGCCGCCTCGCGACGGGCGCGTTGATCGGCGGGATCGGACGGGGTGGAGTTCATGGCGGGGAACCCGGGCCGTCGCCGTGCTCGGCAAAGAAATCGGTGCATTTCTCGATACCGATCGTGATCTGGTTGGAGACGGTGCTTTCGGACAGGCCGAGGCGCTCCGCGATCTCGCGCTGCGAGAGCCCGTAGAGCTTGCGCAGGGTGAGGATTTGGCGGCAACGGGCGGGCAGCGACTGGATGGCTTCGGTCAAAAGGGCGAGTTCCTGATTGCGCGCGACGGTCTCGGACACGCCGTCGCGCTCATCCAAGACGTGCAGGGCGTCGAAATCCCCCAAAGAATCGGTGCGGGAAACTTCGTGGCGGCGCAGCCGGTCGAGCGCGAGGTTGCGCGCCGTGGCGAAAAGAAACGCTTTCGGCGCGGTGAGCACCCCGCTCTCCCGGGCCCGCAACACGCGCACGTAGGCCTCCTGCACGAGGTCGTCGATATCGAGCTGGCTGGCGAAACGCCGCTGCAACCACGCCCGCAACATCGGCTCGTGCGGTTGCACGTGGTCGGCAAACCAACGGGCGGATTCGGGGTCGGCGGGGGGCATGGGCGGCGAAAAAACGCGCACGAAAAAATCGAACGACGCTTCTCGCGCGGCGATGTGCGGAAGTTCCCCGCGGATGTCGAACGCATTTTCAAATCGCCCGGCGTCACGGCGAAAATCGTGCGCCGACTGGATTGATCATTCGGAAAAAGGCGCTCACATCCACGCGCGATGGTTTTCCCGTGGCCCCTGTTCACATGAAGGCTCCCCTCCGGGCGCTCTGCGTTTTCCTCCTGCTCGTGGCCGGCTCGGCCGCAGAGGAGCGAGGTGTGCCCGCAGCTGTGTTGACGCGGATCGCGGAGGTGCGCGGGCTCGCGCGGGAGGACGCCGCGCGCGGCAAGGAGGTGCGGGTGAGCGGCGTGATCACGTGGCGCGGTCTCGGGGGGGCGATTATGGTGCAGGACGCAACCGCCGGTATCTGGGTCGGGATCGGTCGCGCGAAGAGAAATCAAATGTGGGCCATGAACGAGGCGGAGACCGAAGCGCTCCGCGTTGGGCAGCGAGTGGAGATCGAGGGCATCAGCGATCCGGGAGGTTATGCCCCCGTGATTCTCCCGCGCACGATCCGCATTGTCGGAGAGCAGGCGCTTCCGGTGCCGCGCCCGATGGTGTCCGCGCGATTCTACAGCGGAGCGGACGATGGCTTGCGCGTCGAAGTGCGGGGCGTGGTGCAGGGCTTTCAGGCGGCCGAGGGAGGTTGGCTCCTGCACCTCAACGCGAATCCCGGTCGCTCGACGGTCGAGTTCCCGGGATCGGCCCTGCAAAACCCGGCGGATCTGGTGGACGCGGAAGTGCGGGCAACGGGAGTGGCGGTGAGCCGCTTCAACACCCGCGGCGAAATCACCATGCCGCGTCTGTTCGCCAACGACGCGAGCGATCTTGTGGTGGAGGTGCCGGCGGTCGCTCCTTTTGCGGCGCCCCTGGTGCCGCTGGACCGGATTCTCGCGTTTCGCCCCGAGCCGACGGGACCGCACCGGGTGCGGGTGGCGGGCACGGTCACGTTCGCGCTGGCGGGGAAATTCCTGTATCTACAAACGGGTGACAGTGCGGTGCGCGTGGAAACCCGTGCGGAAGACGTTTATGAACCGGGCGACCAGGTCGAGGCGGCCGGCTTCGCGGATATGACGCGCCATGTCGGGACGCTGGCCGAGGCGCAGGTGCGCAAAGTGGGCCGCGGTGCGACGCCAGAGGCGGTCGCGATTACGCCCGAGGAAATCATCGCGCTGAACACCATGGCGATGACCACGGGTCAGTTGGCCAAGCCGCACGATTTCGACGGGCACCTCGTGCGCTTCCGGGCGACCCTGCTCGCCGTGCAGTCGGCGACGGACCCGCGGCAACCCGTGCGCCGGCTCACGCTCGCCCGCGGCGAGATGATCCTCGGCGCGATCCTGCACGCGGGAGAGACGGCGGCGCTCGATACACTGAGGCCCGGAAGTGTTTTGGAGCTCACCGCCATCGTGCAGTTGGAATACACTCCGGTCGAAGGCTCACGCCGGTCGCTGGTGCCGAGCCGGCTCGACGTGGTGTTACGGCGCGCTGCGGACGTGGTCGTGGTGACCGCGCCTTCGTGGTGGACGCCCGGCCGCTTGCTCGCCGCGGTGGCGATCGTCGTCGTCGCGCTCGGCGCAGCTTTGGTCTGGGCGTGGCAACTGCGCCGGCAGGTGCGGCGAAAAACCCACGAACTTGCCGCCGAGATGCGCGCGCGGCGCGATGCGGCAATCGAGTTTCAGGCGACGCTGCGCGAGCGCAACCGCCTCGCCGCGAACTTGCACGATACGTTGCTACAAACGCTCGGCGGCATCGGCTTCCAGATGGAGGCGTGCGAAGCGGAGGCGGCCGCACCGGCGCGCGAAGGGCAGGCCGCGGTGCATTTGCCCGTGGCGCGGCGGATGCTCGATCACGCGGTGGACGAGTTGCGGAGTTCGGTGTGGGCGCTGCGCAGCCTGCCGTTGAACGGGCAGGAGCTGCCCGAGGCGTTGCGCGCGCTGGCGGAGCGCGCCGGAGCGGGGCAGGCGGTGCGCATCGAGGTGCAGACCGCGGGCGACCTCGCACACGTGCCGGATTTTGTGGCGGGCAATCTTCTGCTCGCGGCGCAGGAGGCGTTGCACAATGCGCTGAAGCACGGCCGGCCGCGCACCATCACGATGGAGGCGCGCGCAGCGGACCGGCCCGATTGGATCGCGCTGACCGTGCGCGACGACGGCGGCGGTTTTTCACCCGGTGTGCAGGTGGGCGCGGCGCAGGGACATTTTGGAATCGCCGGGATGCGCGAGCGCATGGAGAGGCTGAACGGCACGATAAAAATTGTGAGTGCACCCGGCCAGGGCACGACGATCCGTTTCGAAGTGCCGCTGCGCTCCTACGATGAAGCACTCGCCTGAGAATTCGGCGCGAGTTGGCCGATCGGCCAATTGCGCCTCGGGGGAGGTGCGCGCTACTCTAGCACCGTCCTCACTCGAACCACTTCCCGTGTCTAACGCCGCTCCCATACGACTTCTCCTCGTGGATGATCACGCCGTGCTGCGCGCGGGGTTGGCCAATGTGTTGAATTTCGATGCCGGCCTACGCGTCGTCGCCGAGGCGGATGACGGCGAGACGGCGATCACGGCGTGGCGCGAACACCAACCCGACGTGATGCTGCTGGATTTGAGCATGCCGGGCATCGACGGGATCGAGACCCTGCAACGACTGCGACGGGAGTTCCCAACTGCGCGGGTGCTCATGCTCACGTCGTCGGAGGCGCCCGAGGATGTGCGCCACGCGCTGGCGGCGGGCGCGTGCGGTTACATGACGAAGACCGTGCGCCGCGCCGAACTGGTCGCCGCGATTCGCGAGGTGCATGCGGGGCGCGCCGTGATCGGAAAAGCGGTCGCGGAGCAAATGGCGGCGGCCGAGGAGAGCGGCACGATTTCCCGGCGCGAATTGGAAGTGCTCGGGCTGGTGCGCCAAGGATTTACGAACGCGGAGATCGGGCGCTTGCTCGGAATTTCGGAACGCACGGCCAAGGCCCACGTGGGCGCGCTGCTCGTGAAGTTGCAGGCGGCGGATCGCGCCGAGGCGGTGGCGCGCGGCTTCGAGCGCGGGCTCCTGAAGGCGTAGAGTGGCCGTCTCGCCGCAGAGGCCACGGGCCTCACGACCCAGGCACCCCACCCGCGACCTGAGCTATCTCGCCCTGAACAGCGTCACTCACGCGGAGGCGCCCCGTCCGAGCTTGCCGATAACCGACACGAACTCCGCAACCTCGCCGTCGATCCGCGACACGGCGACCGACAGGCCGCCCTGCCGCCGAACTCGATGCGTGGCTGAGACAACAGGGCGATGCCCAAACGCTCTTTGGTAAACCGCTCCTCCTTGGCGAACCGGTCACGATCGTCGTGCCCGCCAATGCGGCGAAAAAGAAGGCGCCCTGACCCAAACCTCCCCCTCCCCGTAAAAATCAGCCGCGAAGATCGGAAGCTCCGACCGCACCACCACATCCTCCACCGGTTTGCGGGCGAGGGGATTGGCCGATCGGCCAATCGCGCGGAGTCGAACGATCAGGCACACTACGGCGTTTTCTGAACCGCAAAAAAATTCGCGCCCTTCCCCCGATGAACACTCCGTCACCCTCGCTGCTCAGCCGCCGCCGGTTTCTTGCCACCACCGGCGGAGCCTTGGCTTTCCCTCTGATTTTCCCGGGGTGTGCCACCGAGCCCCGTCGGCGCGTGCGACCCTCGAACCGCATCCACCTCGGTATCGTCGGCTGGGGCCTGCAGGGTCCGTCGAACATCCGGACATTTCTGCACGAGGAAGATTGTCGCGTGGTCGCGGCGTGCGACATCGATCGGACGCACTTGCAGGCCGCGTTGGACACCATCAACGGCCACTACGAATCCAAAGACTGCAAAGGCTATCACGACTACCGGGAGATGCTGGCCAGCGACGATCTCGATGCGGTGGTGCTCGCCGTGCCGGATCACTGGCATGAGCTCGTCGCCACAGAGGCGGCCCGACGGGGCCTCGACATTTACGGCGAGAAGCCGCTCGCGCAGACCATCGCCGAACAGCAGTCGATTGTCCGGGCCGTGCAGAAAAACAAAGTCATCTGGCAAACCGGTTCGTGGCAGCGCTCGCTCCCTTCGTTCCGGCGCGCCGCGGAGATAGTCCGGAGCGGGCTGCTCGGAGAAATCACCCGCGTCGAAGTCGGCCTGCCCGCGGGCCACAACGACCTCGCCAAGACCAAGGAATTTATGGAGCCCACCGCTCCGCCGGCGGAGTTGGACTACGAGCGCTGGATCGGACCGTCGCGGATGGAGCCTTACATCAAGGCCCGTGGGCACATGAACTGGCGCTGGAACTACAATACCGGCGGCGGCCAGTTGATGGATTGGATCGGCCACCACTGCGATATCGCGCACTGGGGACTGGATTTTGATCGGTCTGGCCCGTCCGAAATCGAAGCGCAGGCAGAGTTTCCCGCGGCCGGCGCAATCTGGAACACGGCCACCAAATACCGCATCGAGCTCAAGTATCCGCGGCGCATCGCCATGACCATCGCCGGCGGTCACCCCGACATCAAGAATGGCACCAAGTGGATCGGCAAAGACGGCTGGGTCTATGTCACGCGCGCCGGCTTCGACGCCTCCAACCCCGAGTGGAAGAAGAGCCCGGCGCTGGCCAATGCGCTCGTCAAAACGAAGCTCCAGCAATCCAGCACCCATCACCGCAATTTCCTCGATTGCATCAAATCACGCCAGCCCACGGTCACGCCCGTGGAGACCGCGCATCACTCCGCGATTCCCGGCCACCTCGGCCTGATCGCGATGAAGACCGGTCGCAAAATCCGCTGGGATGTGGCGTCGGAAACGATCATCGGCGATCCCGCCGCCAGCATACTGCTCTCCCGTGACTACCGCGGGCCGTGGAAGATGAGCTGATTGTCCGATCGGCCAATAGCGGAGCGCAGCGGGGCCTGCGATACTGGGAGGAGTTCTTTCGTTCACGTTTGCTCAACCCTCTCAGTCGAACCCCATGAAATCCCTTCGTTACGCTTTTCGCGTTGGCGCTCCCGCCGCGCTGTCTCTGGCCGCGTGCAGCCTGATGCGCGCGCAAGCCGTGCCGACGCCAACCAGCACGCCCGTGAACGAGGAGGCGGTGGTGCTGTCGCCCTTTACCGTCTCGACGGACAAAGATGCCGGCTACGCGGCCACCGAGACGCTCGCCGGCACGCGCCTCCGCACGAATCTCCGCGATGTCGCCTCGGCGATGTCGGTGCTCACCCCCGAGATGCTCCGCGACCTCGGGGCGAACTCGATCGATGAGGCCGCCGCGTTTCTGCCGAGCAGCGACCAGTTGCACACGTCGGGCGGCAATATCAGCGGCAACGGCAACTCCTTCGACGGCTACCCCTTTCGGTTTGGTCCGAGCCAGAACTTCTCAATTCGCGGTGTGCAGGTAGGCGGGTTCTCCAGTGATTTCTTCGGCATCCAAGCTCCGAGCGACTTCTACAACACCGAGAGTGTGACCGTTTCCCGCGGACCGAATTCGATCCTCTTTGGCACGGGCGGTCCGGCTGGCGTGGCGCTCAATACCAGCAAGCGGGCGCCGCTCAACCGGACGAAGACGCAGGTGGCTTTTCAGACCGATCGTTGGAGCTCCGCGCGCACGTCGCTCGACCACAATCAGGTGATCGCGAAAGGGAAACTCGCGCTGCGCATCAACGCGCTCGACGAGGGGCGCAGAGAGTTTCGTATCAACGAGGGCCAATGGCAGAAGCGGCTGGCGCTGGCGCTGACGATCAAGCCGCGCGAGGGCACGACGATTTCCGTGCTTCACGAAAACTGGCAATTCTCCCGCAACAGCGTGCCGATGACTCCGTGGTTTTCGAGCGGCTTACTGCGGTGGGTTGCAGCGGGGCGGCCCACGGTGGACTTTGTGTCCGCGGATCGTGCGTGGAACGCGGCGGGCCGGACTTTTGTCGATGCGAGCGGCCGGCCCGTGCCGGTGGCGGCGGGTGTGGTCGATGCCGACGGGCTGATCGATGCCCAAGCGGACTTCGACCCAAGGAACATCCTCACGCAGAATACCGCCCCCCAGAACTACTATCTCGCGGGTCTTGGCTTGGCGAAGCCGGTGTGGAATCTCCGTTTTCAGCCGGCGACGAGGGATGACACGTTTGACGGAATTACCGGATTCGGATCGGCGGCCAATCCACTGGGCCTCGCTGCGCAGCTCAATATCCCGCTCGATGCGAACTTCGTCGCCGGCACCCGGGATCGTCCCGGTTACGAATCGTGGGGCCGGTGGACACAGGCGTTCTTCGAGCAGAAACTGGCCCGAGGCCTTTATCTCGAAGTCGCCGTAAATCGGGCCGAGCGGCAGCTCTCGTTCAGTCCACTCCAGGACAACTACGTCAGAATCGACGTCGCGAAATATTTGCCCGATAGCTCGCTCAACCCGGGCTACCTCCGGCCTTACACGGAAATTCAGCCTCAGCTCAACACGGGCAAAGACAAAAACGAAGATGCCCGCGCGACGTTGTCCTATGAGTTGGATGCGACGCGGTGGAACCGTTGGTTGGGTAAACACAGTTTTGCGGGCCTCGCGCAGCGCAGCGTCTCCGACAGTGTGTCGGATCGCCAAAAAGTGTTCAACAAAGCAAGCGTCGGCCTCACGGCGGGCGGCTGGTCGGTTGATCCCGAGGCGTCGCAACACTTCATGGTGATCCGCCGCTACATCGTGGACGGGAAAGTGGAGAACTTGATGGACCCGAAGACCCTCATTGCGTCCCTCGGCACGGTGGCCCAGCAGGGGCAGGTGGCCGGAGCCACGAGTTCCGTGCAGCCGGCGCTGAACCTCGATCTCCGGCTCTTCGCAGCCGGCCAGAAATCGCACCAGGAGAACACCAGCAAGTCCTTCGCGTGGCAGAGCTACTGGTTGAAAGAACGGCTCGTGACGACCTTCGGTGTGCGCAAAGATGAAATTGCCACGCGCAGTATCCAGGGCGTGCGCGGCGATTTCGATTCCGCCATCCCGGTGCCGAATCCGCTCCCCGCCGGGCAGAGCCTCGCGAACTACAGTTACTTCACACCCACCTCCGCACTCGTGCTGCCGACCGCGGCCATCAACAACTCGGGCATCACGCGCACCTATGCCGGCGTGCTGCACGCGACAAGTTGGCTTTCGTTGACCTACAACACCTCGGCGAACTTCAGCCCGGCCGCAGCTACGACCACCGACATGATGGGCAATCCGAAGAAAAACTCCGAGGGCACGACGCAGGACATGGGGCTGCGTTTCTTCCTGTTGAGCAACCGCCTCGTCGTCAGCACCAACTATTTTCAAAACAAGGTGCTCAACAATGGCGCGGGCGTAAGCGCGTTTAACGCCGGCTACGGCTCCATCATCACGACGCTGCGCAACAACTACAAAAACCGGGGCGACTCGCACTTCGCCGCGATGCCGGACGCCTATCCCTCGGAAACGCCCAACGTCGGCTCCTACACCAATGTGACGACGAAGGGCTATGAGCTTAGCATCACGTTTAACCCAAACCAGCATTGGCGCATGATCATCACGGGTAGCAAAAACAACACCCGTTCGACGGACCTCTATCCCGACGCCTACACGTTCCTCTTTGCGCCGAATCAGTTCAGCAACTTTACGGGTATCCCGACGTGGAAGAAAATGGTGGCCGAGCTCCAGAAGGTGGCCGGCGGTCAGGCCTCGGCGCAGTTTGATCTCGATCCCACAAACCCGACTCACCGTCAGCAGGCGACCACCGATGCAAGCTTGCTCGCGGGCTTCATCACCGCTGCGGAAAACAAATGGAACGACGGCAAGGCGCTCGAAGGCGCGGTGCTCGCGCCCAACGGCGAGTATGCGGCCAACGCGCTGGTCAACTACTCGTTCACCGAGGGAAAACTGAAAGGGCTCGGCCTCGGGATGAACGGGCGCTGGCGCAGCGGCGGAGTCGTGGGCTACTACCGCCTGCCGAATGCGGTCACCGGCACGCCCGAAGGTGTGCTCAACATCAACCGCCCGATCATGGGCGACGCGTTCCTCGAATTTGCGGGGCTCGCGTCCTATCAGTGGAAAATTTCGTCGCGCTTTTTGTGCCGGCTCCAGCTCAACATCGAGAACCTGCTCGGCTTCGACAAACTGCTGCTCCGCGGCGTGGGCACCGACTCGAACGCGGTTTTCGGTCCGCAATACGCCTACGTCCCGTTGCGCTGGGAGCTGCGGCGCCCGCGCAATTTTAAGTTCTCCGCGACTTTCGATTTCTGATTATCTTTTTTCGCGGCGAGGCCGTCCCGGCGCAGCCGACAATTCGCTCTATGAAAACTCCGATGAATCGTCGTGAATTTCTCAAAACCTCGGCGGCGGTCGCAGCCGCGGGGTGGGCACTGCCCTCACTCACTTCGTGTGCGGGGCCCTCGGTGGCGCGCGTGCGGCGGCCCAAGCCGTCGGACCGCATCAACGTCGGCATGATCGGCTTTGGCACCATCGCCCACGAGAGTTCCATGAACTTCCTCGGCGACACGCGCGTGCAGATGGTCGCCGTGGCCGATCCCGTGTCCGACCTGCCCAACTACGGTTATAAAGGCGAACTGCGCGGCGGGCGCCTGGTCGGCCAAAAGAAGATCGAAGAGTTTTACGCGCAGCAGTCGAAAGGCGGAAAGTTTAGCGGCTGCCGCGTGTATGAAGATTTCCGCGTGATGCTCGATAAGGAGGATCTCGACGCCGTCTACATCGCGACCCCGGACCATTGGCACTGCGCCGCTGCCTTGATCGCGGCAGGCAAAGGCAAACACATCTATGGGCAGAAGCCTCTCGCCGTAACCGTCGAGGAAGGCCGGCGCATCGCCGATGCAGTCAAGGCCGCGGGCGTCACCTGGCAGACGGGCAGCCAGCAGCGGAGCTCGGCCTTTTTCCGCACGGCGTGCGAATACGTGCGCAACGGTCGGCTCGGCAAACTCCGCCGGATCACCGTCGGCCTGCCCGACAAGGGGCACAACGACTGGTCCGGCCTCGGCAAGCGCAAGGCCCCCGAGGCGCCGCCGAAAGAAGTGAACTACGATCTGTGGCTCGGTCCCGCCCCGGAGCGTCCGTATTGCCCGGCGCTCATGCCGCTCAATTGGCGGCACAACTGGGACTATTCCGGCGGCAGCGTCACTGACTGGGGCGCGCACCATTTCGACATCGTCCAGTGGGCGCTCGGGATGGACGACTCGGGTCCCGTGCTGATCGAAAACGTGGTCGCAAAACTGCCGCCGCAAACCGACCTCTACAACACGCCGACCTCCTACTCGTTCGAAGTCGTCTACGCCAACGGCGTCCGCCTCTTCGTCAACAGCGCCGCCGAAGAAGGCATCCGCTTCGAAGGTGAAGGCGACAAGTCGATCTTCGTCAAACGCGGCAAGATCGAGATCAAGCCCGAGTCGCTGCGGCTGGAGAAAATTCGCGACGACGAAATCCGGCTCTATGAGAGCAAGGTGCAGGAGTGGAACTTCATCGACTGCGTCTACAGCGGTAAGCCCACAATCTCGCAGCCGAGTTTTTCGCACCGAGCGATCACCATCGCCCACGCCGCCAACATCGCGATTCGCCTCGGCCGATCGAGCGTGCGCTGGAATCCGGCCGCCGAGCGCTTCGTCGACGATCCGGCCGCCGATAAACTCCTTTCGCGTCCGATGCGCAAAGCCTACGCGGTCTGAGCGACTCACCCCCATGAAGCGATTCGCTCTCCTGTTTCTCGTGGCGTCGGTCGCACACGCGGCGTGTGCGGCCGACGCGGCTCCGACCGAAAAAGCGGTGCCGTTGCACGCCCTCGCGAAAGCGCGCGGCATCGCCATCGGCACCGCCGTGGCCGCCCAGGCGCTCGAAAACGACGCGACGTATCGCGAAGTCCTCGCGCGGGAATTCTCGATGGTGACGGCGGAGAACGAACTCAAGTGGGCGACGACGCGGCCGGCCGCGGATAAATTCAACTTCGCCCCCGCCGACCGCATCGTGGAGTTTGCGGAGGCGCACAAGATGCAGCTACGAGGACACACGTTGTGTTGGAACGCGGACCGTTACCTCCCGAAATGGCTGCTCGCGCGCGAATTCACCCGCGCAGAAGTGGAGACCCTGCTGCGGGAGCACATCCGCACCGTCGTGGGCCGCTACCGGGGGCGCATCAAATATTGGGACGTGGTCAACGAGGCCGTGGCGAACGACAATCGCCCGGGTGCGGCGCCGCTGGTGAATGAGTTTTGGAGCAAACACCTCGGCGAAGACTACATCGCGCTGGCGTTTCGTTTCGCACACGAAGCCGACCCGGGCGCCGTGCTGTTTTACAATGACTACGATCACGGCGATGCGCTCGGGCCGAAATCCGATCGCATCTACGCGCTGCTGAAAAAGCTGCTCGCGGCCGGCGTGCCCGTGCACGGCGTCGGCCTCCAGATGCACTGCAATCTGCGCAAGCCGCCGGCGCGCGCGGCAGTGCTGGCCAACTTGAAGCGGCTCGCCGCGCTCGGTCTGCGCGTCCACCTCACGGAACTCGACGTCGATATTTTCGGCTTGCCGGGTTCGGTGGAGGAGCGACTCGCGCAGCAGGCGGCGGTCTATAGCGACATCGTGAGTGCCGCTGTGGAGAGCAAGGTGTGCGATGCGATCGTGACGTGGGGGTTCTCGGACAAGTTCGTGCAGCGCGGACTGAACATCCGCCACAAGCAGCCGGAAAATGCGCCGACGTTGTTGTGGCTGTTCGACGCCGACTATCGGCCGAAGTTATCCTACGCCGCCGTCGCCGAGGCTTTGCGGGCGGGGCGGTGATTCCAAGTTACCTTCATGGTGACCCCAACAACGGCTTTCTGTAGGAGCCTGCTTGCAGGCGATTCAGGACGTTAAAAATCGCCTGCAAGCAGGCTCCTACCTCCGAAAACGAATTAGCATGAGGACGTTTCTCCGACGGACTCGCGGGCTGAATCGTCGCGCGCGCCCAGGGACGCGCGCGGTCAGAATTCAAACGTGTTGGTGAGCACGAACTGCCGCGGGTCCTGATAGCGGTAGGTCAGCGGGGCGAGCGTCGTGGGGTGCACGTTGTTCACGACGAGTTCGCGCTGATCGAGGAGGTTTTTCACGTTGAGTTGGACCTGCCAGCGGACTTTCCGCTGCGCGAGCGGCAGCGGGAGCGTGTAGGTGAGCTGGAGGTCGTAGACGGCCTGATCCTTCGCGTTCACGGTGGCGACTTGGTTGATCGTGCGGTCGTTCCACGCCGCCGTGTAGTCAGCCGCGGTGGCCAGCGTATAGTCGGTGCGGGCTCCCGCGACACGACCATAGCGCAGCCGCGTGCCGGCGCCAACCGAGAGACCCTTCAGCGTGCCGGTGCGAATATCGTAACGCGTGCGGAGATTCACACTGTGCAGCGGATCGCCGACGAAGCGGCGGCCTTCGAAGACGTGCGGGTTGTCGAAGAACAACTGCTCGGCGTCGGCGAGCGCTTCGTTGATGCTGTCGGTGTTGACGGTGAAGTCGCCGGTCGCGGCGATCTCGGCGGGCGTGCGCCAGTTCGTGGAGCTGGGCGCGCGTTCGACGGCGGCATTGGCGGTGTTTTGCGTGAGCGAGTAGTCGGCGAAGCCCTTCCAGTAGGCTTTGTGCGTGTCGAGGTAGGCGCGGTATTCGGAGGCGATGTTGGTCCGGGTGGATTCGTTCTTCGAGTAGTTCACCGAGACCGACCAGCCGGGCAGAATCTGACCGACGATTTCGAGTTCGAGGCCACGGCTTTCGGAGTCCTGCGTGAAGCCCTGCACCATGCCGATGACTTCGGCCTGTCGTCGCGCGAAGGTCGCCTCGGTCGCGGGGAGGCCGCCGGAATCGGCGAGCGCGGTCCAGATATTCACGACGTTGTTTTTATTGAAGCCGGAGAAACCGAATTCGTTTTTCGAGATCGTGTGGAATTTCGTGGCGGTGACGAAGACGCGGTTGTCGAGCAGGCTGAACTTGAGGCCGTAGTCGATGGTCTTGCCGGAGGGCGAAGGTTCGAGGTCGGCGAGGGTCGTCTGGCGCGGATCTTTCGGCGTGACGTAGCTGACGCCGGGGGTGTTCACGCTGTTGGAAGAATTGAAGAAGGCGGACACCCAGGGCGTGAAGTGCACGACGCCACCGAGCGTGCGGGTTTGGCCGTTGAAAACCGAGGGCGTGAATTTGCGCGGATCGGCGGGCGTCCACACACCGGTGCCGGCCGCGATGGCCTCGCCGGCCGGATCGCGGAAGGGCACCCCGACCCAGTTTTTCAAACGGTCCTGACGAAAGCCAAACGTGCCGACGACGCGGCGTTTGAAGAGATACGCCTGCGCGACGGCCATGCGGGCGCTGGTCTCGCGGTCCACATAGTTGATGTTGCCCTGCTGGCGGTTGAATTCGCGCATGTAAATGTTCGAAATGTTGCCCGTCTGCGGATCCTGATACCGCGTCGCGCCAGAGACATCGATGGGACCGGGAATGCGGAAATTCGGGTCGTCGAGGACGGCGAGGCTCGGAATGTAAAAGCGGTAACGCGTGAGATTGGCGGCGTTTTCGGGCGCGGCGATGAAGGCGCCGCCGCTGGTGAGCTCAGGGCCCTTCAGCCAATATTGCTGGAGGTAATCGGCGCGGGCCTTCGTGGCCGCCATCTCACCGAGACCGGCGAGACGGAGGGTGACGAGATCGCGGAAACTTTTTTCGTAGGAGAGCGTGATGCGGCCCTGATTGGCCTGGGCGCTGGTGGGGCGGCGGTTGGAGGCGACGTCGAAATAGTAGAGTTGGTCGGCGGGGCGGAGCTGCCCGGTAGGCGTGTAGAGGTTGGTGTCGGCGACGACGCCGTATTCGTTCCACGTTTGGAGATTGCGGGTGAGGCCGCGGCTGGTCTGGCGGTTGAAACCGAGTTCGAGATTCAGGTCGCGCGCGAGTTCGCGCTGCAGGAACGCGGAGGCGTTGTTCACCTTGGAATCTCCGCCGACCCAGTTCGCTTCGAGCGTGGCCTCGGGGTTGCTGCGGCCCCGCGCAAAATCGTTGGTCATGAGTGCGCCGGTGGGCGCCTCGGAATAGGTGAAGCGGCGGTAGTTTTGCGCGGCGGCGAAGCGATCGCTCACGACGACCCAATCGTTACCGGAGCGCTCTTGCACACCGACGACGTTGGTGTTGCCCGTATCGCGGATCGGATTACCGGGCTGGCCGGCGGCCGTGGTGCCGGGGCGGCCCGGGACGTAATTCGCGGCGAAGTTATTGAAGATCGGCTGACCACTGGCATCCCAGACGGATTTGAGATCGTTGCCGAAAAACGGGCGCGGCACGAAGCGGTCGATGGTGCCGTGTTCGAACTCGGCGCGGACGGTGGTGCGTCGGTCGATCTGCCATTTGCCCGCGAGGAAAATGCGGTCGGCATCGTTGTGGCCCGAGGCGCGCCACGAACTCTCGCGGCTGCGGAGCAAGACGGCGCGAAGAGCGACTTTGTTTTTCACGAGCGCGAAATTTCCGTCGGCGATCCAGCGCTCGCCACCCCACGAGTCGATGCGGTGCGAGAGGCTGTAGGCGTGGCGATCGGTGCGCGCCTGTTTGCTGGCGACGTTGATCGCGCCGGCGGGCGAGCCGAAGCCGTAGAGAATGGAGTTCGGGCCGCGCGAAACCTCGAGACGTTCGGTCATGTAGAGGTCCACTTCGCCGGGCGCGCCGAAGAAATTGATGCTGCGCCCGCCGCCGGGCAGGCCGCGGATGCGGATGGAGCGGATGGTGTCGTTGTAGCCGTCGCTCACGGGGCCAGCGGAGCGTGCATCGTCGGTTTCCATGCGCGTGCCGACACCGTATTCCACGGCGTCCTCGATGCTGTTCGCCGCGATGTCTTGGAGAAACTCGGCGGTCATCGGGCTAATCGCCGCGGCGACGTCCTTCAAGTTGGTGCGAAGGCGCGAGCCCGAGAGCGTGTCCTGGCCGACGTAGGCGGTGTCCTTCGTCGTGCTGACCTCGAAGGGCGAAAGTTCGATCACCTCCTCTTTCGCCGCAGCGGGGGCGACCGTAGCAGTGGACGAGGCGACCTGGGCAAGCACGGCGGACGGAAGCAAAACGGCGACGAGGGAGAGCAAGGAATTCTTCATGGTGAAGGAAAGAGGGGTTGATGAACGCCATGATCCGCCGCCGGACAACGCGGCAGCGGGCAGGATTATCAAGCGTTTTGCTAAATCGATTTAGGGCAAGGGCGATTTATCGGCCGGATTCGCACTCGCACACCGGCCGGCGAAACCGGCGGCGGGATCGCACGTGCACGCCCTGCTATCGATGGAGCACCCGGCTACTGAAATCGGGTGCGCGGTGCCGGACTTCGCTGGGCAAAAAATCAAACCACCTTAGGCACGATGGCGCCATGCTTGGCGAGTTCGAGGCGGATGTCCGCAACGGACACTTGCAGTGGCGTCGCGCCGCTCCGAGCGGCGAGAGCAGCGGTGACACCGGCGGCTTGGCCCATCGCCATGCACGAGGCCTGCACGCGCAGGGCGGAGTTGGCTAGTTGGTCGCTGCTGAGGCAGCGACCGGCGACGAGGAGGTTCTTGCTGGCTTTCGGAATCAGCGCGCGGAGCGGGATCGTCGGCACAACGCCCTCGGTGAGGTGTTTCGGCGTCACGCCGCCTTCGTAGTGCAGATCGATCGGGTAAAACGAATGCGCCACCGCGTCGGCGAACACGCGGCCGGAGGTGTAGTCCTCGTGCGTGATCTGCGTTTCGCCGATGATGCGGAACGTCTCACGGATGCCGGTCTCGGTTTGCAGGCGCTCGATGGTCATCAACGCGAAGGCCGGCTCCTCTTTGAGAAAACGCATGACGCGCAGGAGCGACTGCCGACCGAGGATGTTCGTCGCGCTGTGCGTCTCGGAAGTCGAGGAATCGGCACCGGGGATGTGGTTGCCACTCTCGCCGCCCTTGCCGAGGAAGCCGGCGATGCTGCCGTTGATATCGGTGGGCTTGAGCGCGCCGGATTTGCGGGCCGCCACGAGCTTCGCCTGGAGCGCGTTCATATCGATCGACGGAAGATCGTAGCCACCGAGGCGGTAGATGAGCGTGCCGGGTTGGCGGGTTTTTTCGCGCAGGCGCTCAAGGCCCGCGAGGCCGACGACCGAGGCGTTGCCCGTGCAATCGATGAGCTGCTTCGTGACGACGTCGACGCTCGTGCCCTTGCCGCTGAGGCGCACGCGCCACCCGTCCGCGGTCGCCGTGACGGAGAGCGGCGATTCGTAGTAGCGGAGTTGCACACCGGCTTTCACGCACGCTTCCTCCGCGAGCGCGGCGTAGAGATTGCCGCAGAGGCGCACCTGATGACGCCAGTGTTGGCGGCCGGTGGGTTTCGTGAAATCGGGGAGATCGCCGCTGTTCAACTTCACGGCCTCGACGACGAGTTCCCAGCCGATGCCGGCGATGACTTGTTTCCCCCACGCGTGAAACAAACCGGGAAAATCGACGCCGCCCGTGGTCGTGGTGCCACCGAGTTGGCTGCCGGATTCGACGAGGATCGTGCGCGCGCCGAGGCGGCCGGCCTGGATCGCGGCGATCGTCCCCGCGGTGCCACCACCGATGACGAGGACGTCGGCCGAAACGCTGCGGAGAGTCGGCGGCGGTTCAGCGGCGACGATGACGCTAGACGCGGAGGCGGCGCCGAGGGTGGTGAGGAAAGTGCGGCGTTTCATAGAGGTGGGGTGAAGGTTGGGGAGCTGCGCAGCGACTGGAAGACGCGTCCGGATCGTTTAGAACGTGGTCTTCACACCGATGGTCGGCGTGATCCCGAATTTTTGGAAGAACTGAGCGGCGGCGGGATTGTTGCCGACCTGCTCCATCCGGATGAAGGGCGCGTTGAGCACGTTGCGCACCGAGAAAAATCCGCTCAGCCGCGGGGCGATGCGATACGAGCCGCCGACGTCCAGGTTGAGGCGGTGCCGCTGGTATTGGGTGCCGCCGGCGTTGATGGGGCGCGACGCGGCCCAGTTGGTGTTGGCATACAGATTCAACCGCGCGTGGGCGTAGCTCAGTCCCGCCGACACCAAGTGCGGCGACATATTGGCGACGACTACCTGGGCGTAGTTGCGTGAATAACTGGCGCGGACACCCAAGCCCCTGAGCAGCCCCGGCAGGAACGAGAGGCTCTGGCTATATTCCACCTCCATCCCGCGCAACTTCACGTTGCCGGTGCTCTGCGCGGTGGTCACGAACGTGTAGCCTTCGTAGGTCGGGTCGTCCGGGTTGAAGTCCGCGCCGCTGATCCGCGTGTTGGCGCGGTGGAGACCCTTGATGTCGTTTTGGAAAAAGTTGATCGCGACCAGACCGACCGGCTCGAAGTAGCGCGCGAGGCGCACGGAGTAGTTTCGCGAGGTCTCCGGCTTCAGATTCACGTTGGGCGCGGTGACGGTGAGGGTGTCGTCGTTGATCACCCACACGCCCGCGACGTCGCCGAACTGCGGACGCTTGACCGTCGTGCTGAAGCCGACCTGGAGATCGAGGGTGCGCGTGAAATTGTATTTTATCGAAGCGCTGGGGAAAAGATTGTCGTAGTTGCCCAACCGGTGGACGCGCGGGCGCGACAGATATTGATACTGCACGCCCGGAATCGTGGTCGCCCGGCCCGCCGTCAACGCGTAGCCCGCCGCCGCCACTTCGCGGGACGAGCGGACGTCGAATTCCCGCGAATCCGTTTCGGTCTCTTCGCGCCGCACGCCGCCGCGCAGATTCAGCTTCCCGAGTTTCGTCGTGCCCATCAGGAAGAACGAAGTGATGTCCTCCTCGAAGTGGCGCGTGTTCGCGACGAACGCGTTGTAGTAGTCCGTGCCGGTCAGCGACGGAGTGAAATGTTCCGGGTGCGCACGATACGCCGCCGCGACCTTCATGATGTCAGGCAAAAAAACGCCGCCACCACTGGTGGAAGCGATGTAGAGATCCTGCTGACTGAAATCCAAATTCATGCCCGAGCGATAGTCGCGAAACGCACCGACCCCCGCGCCGGGCCCGGTGTAGTTGTAGGACGAGGCCGAGCGCTCGTTCCGAAAATCGCGGATGCCCCGCGTCCACTTGGCTCCGCCTTTCCAGACGACTGGAAGAATCTGGCTTGTGCGATAGGTCACGAGGCCTTCGCCGGTGTAGCGTTGGTCTTTCGCGTAGCGACCGTCGTTCAACGTGATGGCGGGCGACGAGAAGAGCGCACCGTTACTCCAGTCGCCGCCGGTGGTCTGGGTGATCTTCCAATCACCTTCGTTAAGCGCCGCGCGGGCGGCGCTGAAGCGGACGTTGCCGAGATTCAGAACACCGGGCGAAAACACGGAGTCGCGATACTTCATCGGGTCGTAAGCGCTCACGGAATCGGAGAAACCGGCCTTGCCCTCGATCGTGAGCTCTCCGCGTTTGAATTCGAAGCGGGGCGCGTAGGACTTGCCGTTGCCGACTTTGGCGACGCCCTGCGGCTCGACGGTGACGCTGCCGTTGGCCGTCGTGGTGAAATTCGTGAGCGCGCCGGGGCCGGTGACCGGCGTGGTGCGCGCGCCGGTGTTGAACGTAACCGCACGCTGGCCGGACCACACATCGGAGTGGTTATACATCACGTTCAGCGAGAGCACGAGGTGCGGGGTGGCCTTGAAATCAGCGGTGAAGGAGGCGGCGAATCGCTCGATCGTCTGGTGAATCTGCTGCACGCGGATCGCGGTGAGCGCGACGGGGTCGGGCGAGGCGACCGTGGGCGTATAGTTATACGTCATCGTCGTCGGCGCGCGCTGCAGGTAGGAGTTCGACTCGCTCAGGCCGAAAACGAGGCCGAGGCGTTTGTTCAGGAAAATGTCCGAGTATTCGAGTTGGACACTGGGGAACAGTTTCCGCGAGCGGTCGTCGCCCGGTCCGTAGCTGCGCCCAAGCGTGAACTGGTCGGACTGCCCGGTGAGACTGGTGGACGCGGATACGCGGCGACCGGCGCGGTCGAAGGCGCGCTTGGTCCTCAGATTGATGGTGCCCGCGGGCGAACTCGCATCGGCATCGGCGCTGATCGTCTTGGACACCTCGATGGACTCCATCGCGCTGAGCGAAACCTGCTCGAAACTGAAGGCGCGCGTCGTCTGGCTCGCATCGGCACTCGGGAAGCTCATGCCATCCACAGTCACGCCCGCATATTCCGAACCCAACCCGCGGAGCGACGCATAGCGCACCGTGCCATCGAGTGAATCGTAGTCCACGCCCGGCAGATGCTTGAGGAACTCGCCGACATTGCCCTCGGCCACCTCGCCAAACACGTCGGAGGAAACGCTGTTGGTGATGTTCATGGAATTGCGCTGCTCCATGATCGCCTTCGCGTTGCCCTCGCGCCCGCTGGCGACGACGAACGCATCGAGCTTCACCGTGCCGTCGGCGGCGATCGCTTGCAGCGAACTCGTGAGCTCGAAGTCGCGGGTGACCGTCTCGCCCGCCACGACGCGCACGGTCGCGGTCGCGCTCCGGTAGCCGGTGAAATCCACCACGAGGGCGACTTCGCCGGGTGCGACACCGGACAACCGATACACGCCGCCGTCCTGCGAGGCGACGGACGGGCCGCCGACCACGCGCACCTCGGCGTTGCGGAGGTATTCGCCACTGGCGGGATTGAAGATGCGGCCCATGACCGTGCCGACGCCGGCCGGGGAATCCGCGGCGCCGGCGAGAGGTGAGAGGGCGACAGCGAGCCAGCCCGTGAGGGCGGTCAGGAGGTTTTTGCGCTTCATAGTTCGGGGAGGTTCTTCGGGCGGAGCAGAGCGATTCGGCGGTGGATGAGGTTGGGGATCGGACGCGCGCAAGATGCTGAGCGCGCCCGTTTGAGGATCGGTAAAAATGCGAAGAGCGGTGTGGGCCACCAAGCGTTCGAGGGCTTCACGCGGGGTGAATTCGCCCACGACGGGCTGCGTTTGGATGCCCTGCACGACGGCGGCGGAGTAAACGATTTCGAGGCCGGCCTGCTGCGCCGCGCGCTTGAGGGTGACGACGGCCGGACCCGCGGGCAGATCGAAGCGAAGGCGCGACGGCTCCTCGGCGGCGGGGAGTGCGATGGCGAGCGAAAAGCACAGCAGCGCCAGCCACTGGCCGAGGCGCGGGAAGCGCAGCGGGCAGCAGGGTCGGGGTCGGACCTGGATGCAGGGCATGGGGCATGAAACAAAACCTCTCTGCCTGCGGAGACGGATGAAGGGGGGAATCACGCTAAAGAATTTTTTGCGCGGGGTGGACGAAGGCGAGGGCGGCGTGGAAATGGACGCGGACCGCTCGCTTGCCGTCGCAACTGCGGAAAAGAAAACGCGCTCAGCGCACGCGGCGCAGCACGATTTCGCCAGAGGAGGAGCGATCGGCTTTCACGCCCATGGTGCCTTCGAGGAGGCGGACGAAGCCTGCGACGTTGTCGGAGCGAATCGACGCGACGATGGGGAGCGCGCGCAGGTCGTCGTCGCCGATGACGAGGCGCAGGGGGTTGCGGCGGTTAAACGTTTCGACGACTTCGGCGAGCGGCGTGGAATCGAAATCGAGCAGGCGCGGCTGCCAGTCGAGGAGCTGGGCGATCTCGTGAGTCGAGGCGGGCATGACGACGGGCGGGGCGATCACGGGTGCGACGGAGATCACCGTGCGCTGACCAGCGGTGAGGGCAGCGAGGACAACGGGAACCGCCGGCGCGGGAAGACCGGACGGCGTGGTAACGGCGGGCGCCGGGGGCGTCTGCTGCGAGACATGCACGGTGCCCTCGGTGACGAGCAATTCGAGGTGGGGACCGGCGAGCTTCACGTTGAACGCGGTGCCGACCGCGCGCACATCGACGCCGCCGGCGCGCACGACGAAGGGACGGGCGGGATTTTTCGCGACGGCGAACTGCGCCTCACCCTGCACGAGCAGCACGCGGCGCTCGGCGGCGGAGAATTGCACGACCACGTGGGCGCCGCGGTTCAGATCGAGGACGGAGCCGTCGGGGAGGGTTTCCTGCCGGTAGGTGGCAGCTTCAAAGGCGAGCGACGCTTCCACGGGCGGGCGCGCGGCGGGTGTCCACACGAGGAGAAGTGCGACCGCAGCGGCCGCGGCGGCGAGGAACACGGGCACGGGGCGGCGCCACAACGCGGGACGACGGTGGCGCGCGAGCAGATCGGGATTGGGCACGGTGCCGTGCTCGGGGCGCCAGTGCGCGAGGGCGTTGAAATCGCCCCACAGGCGGCGGTGGCGCTCGAAGGATTCGCGGTGCGCGGCGCTCGCGGCGAGCCACGAGAGAAACTCGTCCTGCTCGCGCGGCGTGAGACCGCGATCGTGGCGCACGAGCCACTCGGCGGCGGCGGACTCGACGGCGGCGTTGAGGGGAAACTGGGGATCAGGGGCGTTCATCGGGGTGGCACGGGCGTCCCGCCCGTGAATCCGAGTGGAGCCGCCGACATGGGCAAGATGCCCATGCCACTCTGAAGCGGGGCCTTCATGGCCAGCGCCCTTCGCGTTCGCGGCGGCATTGCAACATGAAGGCCATACATTTTTTCACGCCGATGGTGAGCTGCGCGGAGACGGTGTTTTCCGAGACGCCGAGCTGCGCGGCGATCTCGGCCTGCGCCAAACCGTAGACTTTCCGCAGCGTGAAAATCTGGCGGCAACGGTCGGGCAGCGACTGGATGGCTTCGGTCAAGAGGGCGAGTTCCTGGTTATGGGCGATGAGGTCGGGCGTGGAGCCCCCCTCATCCATGACGGCCAGCCCCTCACTTTCCGCTAAAGATTCCGTCGGGACGACCTCGCGATGACGGAAACGGTCGAGCGCGAGGTTGCGCGCGACAGCGAAGAGAAACGCTTTCGGCGAGGTGACCTCGCCGCGCTCGCGAGCGCGCAGGAGGCGGAGGTAGGTCTCCTGCACGACATCGTCGAGGTCGGTCTCGCTCTTGAACCGGCTGCGCAGCCACGCGCGCAACATCGGCTCGTGCGGCTGCACGTGAGCGGCGAACCATCGGCCAAGTTCGGATTCGGGCGGGGGCATGGAGCGAAAAGCTGCCTGTGCATCGAATCCCCTCCCTCGGCTGTCGAGCGCAATCTCGAACGCGAGGAATCCGATACCCGCTCAACGCCCCATGCGCAGAATTTCTCCGGCCGAGAGCAGGAAGGGGCCGAAGCCGGGCCGGTCGCTCCCTCCGCACGGGCACGAAACTGCCTGCGGCGGGGAAGTGAGCGGTCGAAGCGGGACAGGCGTGATTTCGTGGGGAGTGCACCGGCGAGCGGCTGAAAGAGACGTGGCGCGCATTCACCGCCTAACCCCAAACCCCAAAGCCAGACCCCGGTCGACTGCCCCCGGTCGACTGCCCTTCGTTCACGCATACGGCCTGCCGCAGCCCTGCGCGGATGCGATGGTCGTCGTGCCGGTGCGCAGGCCGGGCTCCCGGTGCCGGCAACGCGATCAGAATTCGAACCGCGCCTTCAGATTGAAGGTCCGGCCCACCGGGGCGATCCACGAGGCGATCGATCCGTCCGGCTGCGCGAGGACCGGGATGAGGTCGTCGCGGTCGAGGAGATTGCGCACGTTGAGCTGCACCCGCAGGCGGACTTTGTCGCTGAAGATTTTCCGGGTGTAGCCGATCCAGCCGTCGAAGGCCGTCTCCGACGGACCGTAGTAAGGACGGGCCAGATCGGGCACATCCACCGTGCCGCCGCCGCGGGTCACGGTCGTGATGGGATAGCCGATGCCCACCTTGTCTTGCCAGCGGACCGCGCCGCCGACCGACCAACCGGAGAAACGCGAACCGCTCGGGAAGCGGTAGTTCGTCACCAGATTCGCGCGCCACTCGCGCAGCTCCGTGACATTCTGGCCCTCGCGGGCCAGCATCCCGTTGAACGGATTGAGTGTGTCGTAGACGCGGACCCGCAACGGCAGGCCCGATTCGTCCGCGATGAGATTGGAGGTCGAGCCGGTGAGCCACTCGTCGAGGCGCAGCTTGAGGAACGCCTGTGAACTCGGCGCGATCTCGGAACGCTTGGCCTGCTGCTGCGCGGCGTTGACGGCGATCCGCCAGTTCGAGGTCGGGTTGTAGGTGAGGTCGAACTCGAAGCCCTTGGACGCGGTTCCTTCCGTATCCTGCATGTTGCCCGGCCGCGTGTAACGCACGTCGACGCCGCTGACCGCCGAAGCCGAGGCGAATTCCTGCCAGTTGGTCAGCGTCTTGAAGAACTGCGGTGCGCCCTTCCAGCCGGCCGCCGCGAGCGCCGCCGGCGAGTTGTAGCGGACGACGCGGGCATCGATTTCGCCGGCGATGAAGTTCAGGTAGCCCAGCGACGCGCGGGCGGATTCGCTCTCGAACCAGTTGAAGCGCGCCTGCAGCTTCTCGTCGAAAAGCGAGAGCGTGAAACCGTAGTCCTTCGTCTTGCCGCTCGGCGGCTGGATCGGCCGGCCGAAAATATCGATGCGGGCATCCGCGGGCTGGAAGTTTTCCGACGTGTTGTAGTGCACCGAGGTCTTGAGCGACGACGGCAGGCGGAGGAACCGCGGCGCATGCACGACGACGCCGTAGCTCAGGATGTCCTCCTCGAACACGGAGCCCGGGGTGCCGGGCAGGCGGAAATTCGGATTGCTGCGGTCCAGCATGCCGAACTGGTTGCGATCGGCGGCGGTCAGGTTGCGGCGAAAATCCTCCACCCGGTCGCGGCGCCAGCCGACGGTGCCGACCACCCACTCGCCCGGCAGCAGGTGCGCCTGGTCGACGAACGCAAAGGTGCGGATCTTCTGGCGCGTGAGGGACGCGCCGCTCGTGAGCCGCTCGAAGGTGGCGTCGTCGAATACGTTTTGCCCGGTGCTCCGGATCGTCGTGAACGCGCGAGTGGTCTGGTCCCAATGGTAGCCGGTGACCGTTTGCGCGGGGTCGATGACGGACTGCAGCCCCTGCAGCGCGATGCCGCGGGGAGCGGTGAGGCCGGCCAGGCTGGGCCCGAGGTAAACGATGGTGCGCAGGTCGCCGTCCTCAGTCGCGAGATCGTTCGGCGTGGCCGTGCCGCGACGCGCGAAATTGATCCATTCCACACCGGTGCGGTTGGCGCCGTTGTAGGAGGTTTCATCCAGCCGGTAGGCGTTGTAGAAACCGGTGAGGCTGTGGCGGCCGAGCCACTTCAGGAGGGAGTCAGTGCGGCGCGCGAAATCGAGTTCCAGGAACGCGGTGGCGCGCTGCGTGGTGCGTTCGGCCTGGGTGGAGACGCGCTGGGAATTGGTCGCGACGAAGGGGCGGCCGAAGTTCGGATTCGGGATGCCGATCGGGAGCGTGGTGTTGAGATCGATGTTGATGCCGTAGCCGCGGCCGGCGCCGAGCAGGGAATACCAGTTGCGGGTATGATCCTCGCGATTGACGGCGAGCTCGAAGCCGATCTGGCCGAGACCGTGCTGCCACGACTGATCGTAGCTCACATTGAGCGCATCGAAATCCTCCCACTCGCGCTTGTTGGGGCCGTCGAGCAACTGGTTCCGCCAGTCGAAGATCGAAGGATCCCCGATCTCGTCATCGAGGAAGAACGAGCCGTATTTGATCCCGGCCCGGGCGGCCGTCGCCGAGGAGAACCACTGGTTGCCCTTGGTGATCGAGACCATGTTGGCGGAGAACGCGGGAGTGACCGGACCGGTCGGGGTGCGACCGCGGCCGTTCTCGACATTCCATGCGCGCATCATGCGCGTCGGCGTCGTGGCCGTCGGGGAATCAAACATGATGCCCGGGTGCGCGAACCACTCGCCCGGGGCGCGCAGGAGATCGCGATCGATGCTGTTGAAATCCACGTTGGCCGGATCGTGGGTGATCTTGCGGAAACTCGGGTGCCACCAGCGCGTGAGCACGTCGCGCGGGGAGTTGGCGCGCGGGCGGTTGGCGTCGATGTCGCCCTTTTCGTAACTGACCCGGACGTTGGCGTTGGCAAACGGCTTCGCCCGCACGGCGAGAAAGGCCCGGCGGTTGCGCTCGAAGGCAAAGTTCTGCTCGAACCGCTCGTCGCCGTAGACCGCGGCGAAGCGGAAGCCGACGCGGCCGGCGAACAGCGTGCGATCAACATCGAGGCTCGAGCGCGTCGTGCCGAACGAGGCGGCGTTGAATTCGACGGCCGACGAGCCTTTCCGCAGCATCGGCTGGATCGTCTGGTTGTTGATGATGCCGCCGGGGCTGCCGAGGCCGAAGAGGGTGGCATTCGGCCCGCGGTTCACCTCGACGCGGTCGGTGTTGTAGCTGTCGAACGTGATCGTGGTGGGAAAGTAGTCGCGCGTGAGATCCGCCGAAGCGAGGCCGCGAATGCGCGTGTTCGACTGCGGATTGCGGAACGGCACATGCTCCACGACCTCGGCGCCGAAACTGGCTGCGGAGAAATTTCCGCCGACGCCGCCCACTTCGGCGCTCCCGGTGTAGACGAGCAGGCCCTTGGCATCGTTGGCGTTGAGGTCGGTGAGAAACTCCTTGGTCGAGACGGTGATCGAGTTCGCCAGATCCTTCAGGTTGGACTTGATGCGGGTGCCGGCCAGCGAGGAGGTCGCGACGTAGCCTTGATCGGACTCGCTCGTCACCGTGAACGGGCTGAGCGTGAGAACTTCCGGGGCGGCTGGCGCGGACTGGGCTGCAGCCGATCCGGTGACGACGGCGTAGAGGCCGAGGGCAAGCGACGGAAAAAAGCGCTTCTTCATGGACTCGGATTTGGAAGGGGCTTGCCCGGGGGGCACGGCGGATCGCCCGGGAGACGAGGGCGCAGGGCGCGGCGGCTGGGCCTCACCGCGGCGCCGAAGGCCGACGGTGAGAGAACCGGTTTTTCCGTCTTCGACGATGACGAGCCCGGTGTCGGCCACCATGCGCCGGGCGGCTTCACGCGCGGTGAACTCGCCTTTCACGGCGTTAGTCGTCGCTCCGCGCACGAGGTCCACGAGGTAGACGACCTGCCGATCAGACTCGGCGGCGAAGCACTTGAGCGTATCCGCGGCGTCGCCACGCGGAATATCGTAGAACTTGCGCACTTCGGCGGCGCCGAAGGCCGACGAAGCGGAACCGAACAAAACAGAAACGGCGGCGGCGAGCGCCGGGCCGGGGGAAACGAGGGGGGTGATCATGAGGAGCAGGGGAAGTGCTCCTGAGACGAGGCGGCGGAGGAAATGGGTTATCCGCACGCACATGATTTTTTCGGCCACGGCGGAACAAGCAGGACGGCAGCGCTAGGGTGCGGTGCGTAACACGACCGTGGATTCGCCGCGGCGCTCGACCGCGATGGCGCCGCTGCCCTCGAGCAGGCGGATGAAGCCTTCGACGTTGTCCGCCGCGAACGTGCCGCCGACGGGGCGCTCGGCGAGCGACGCGTCGCCGAGGAGGAGTTGCGTGCGGTTGCGGCGGTTAAATTGGGCGACGACGTCACGCAGCGGGGTGTCGGCGAAGACAAGTTTTCGCTCCTGCCACGAGAGGGCTTCGCGGAGGGCGTCGGGCGCGATGGGTTCGACGACGGGCGCGGGCCGCGTCGCCGAGGTGGTCGGCGCAGCGGAGGGCAGTGTGAAAACGGTGCGCTCGTTGGCCGCGACGAGCGTGGGCGCGACGGAGGAAGAAAGCGCGTTAGGGACAACGCGCTCCACCTCGGCGACAGAAACTTTTCCCTCGGTCACGAGCACCTCGACGGCGGAGGTGGCGAGGCGGACGTTGAAGGCGGTGCCGACGGCGCGGACGGCGATGCCGTGGGCGGAGACGATGAAGGGGCGGGCGGTGTCGGGCGCGACGGTGAAATGCGCCTCGCCGCTCACGAGCGCGATCCGGCGCTCGGCCGGTGCGAGGTCGACGCGCACCTCGGTATTCGCATTGAGCTCGACGACGGAGCCATCGGCGAGCACGACGCGTTCGTAGCCGCCGGCCGACGTGGCGTAGAGCTGCGCGGAAGAGGCCGGACGCGGCCATTGCCACCAGCCGAGCGCGGTGAGAGCCACGAGGGCGGCGAGACCGACGACGAGGCGCAGAACGGGAACTTTTTTCGCCGGGGCGGGCACGCGCGGCTTCACCGGAAACTCCACCACGGGCTGCAGCTCGGCGCGCACGAGGGGCATTTTCTCAAGGAGCGCGCACGCGGCTTCGAGTCGTGCGACGGCGGCGGCGTGCCGCGGATCGGCGCGACACCAGCGGTCGAAGTCGCGCTTCTGCGCGGAGGAAAAACCCTCGCCACGCTGTGTGAGCCAGTTCGAGGCGACTTCTTCGATCAGATCTTCGTGATCGAGGGGATCGTTCATGCGGTGGCTTCTCCGGCAGCGGATGGCGGGGCAATTTCGAGCAGGCCGCGCTCCGCGAAGAACGCGGCGCAGCGCCGCATGCCTTTCGCCATGTGAACTTTTACGGTCTCGGGAGATATGCCGAGTTGGTCGGCGATCTCTTTGTAGGCCAAGCCGTCGAGGTAGCGGAGCATGATGACTTGGCGGCAGCGGTCGGGCAGCGCTCGCACGGCGTCTGCGAGCACTTCGAGTTCGTAGCTCTGATCGATCTGCTCACCCACCTCGGGGCGATCTTCCAAGACGGCGAGCTCGACCAGATCCGTCACGGCCTCGGTTGGTTTCGCTCCACGACGGCGGAAGAGATCGAAAGCGGCGTTGCGCGCGGCGGTGAACAGAAACGCTTTCGGGTAACGCACCCCACCGTTGGCCTGCGCGCGGAGGAGGCGCGCATACGTTTCCTGCACGAGATCGTCGTGTTCGCCGAGAGTCGGAAAACGCGCCTGCAAGTAAGCCCGCAGCGCCGGTTCATGGGGCTGCACTTCCTCGGTAAACCAACGGGCTTGTTCGGACGGCGGCATGGGGCGGGGCGAAAGAAATCCATCCTCCCCGACTTCCGGACTGTCGAGGGGATTTTCGGCCAATACTCCGGGCGAAAACTATTTTTCACCGTCGATAACCCAAAAGCGCGACCGCTGCGTCTCAATACTCCGGGACGAGGCGTGTTTCTGGCACAGGGCCACTGCAAGCTATCGCAGACGCAAGGGCGTTTCAAAAAGCAGCCCCGGCCGACGCGACCAATAATTCGCAAGCGACTCGGCTCGGCAGGACGAGCGTGCAGCGGCGGGCGTCTTCACTCACCGTAAACACACCCGTCGCGATCATCGGCCGGTTCGCGGCCACGACGTCAGCGACGGAACGTAGGGTGTAACGATAGGTGCCGGGTTTCAGCCGAAGAAACTCCACGTCGAACGCCCGCTCGCCCGCGCCGAAGTGGTAGAGCGGTGCGGAAGAACTCCCCTCGCCGGCCGCGGTGACGGAGCCGCCACGCCTGCGCGGCCGTTCCGGCCCAGCGAAAGCTTGGCAAGCGATGACGCGGCGAACAACGTCCCACCATGGAACTCAGCAACCGTATCACCGTCGATCCCGAGCAGTGCGGCGGGAAACCGTGCATTCGCGGCATGCGCATTCGGGTGAAAGACATTTTGGAGATGCTCGGCTCTGGTATGACGGATGCGGATATTCTCGCCGAGTTCCCCTATTTGGAGGCTGCCGACCTTCGCGCCTCACAGCTCTACGCAGCCCGTCTGACCGATCACACGGTCTTACGCTCCGCGTAAACAAACGGCGATGCGCTTCCTGATCGACGCGCAGTTGCCACCTTCGCTCGCGGCTACCTTGCGGGATTGTGGACAGGAGGCCGCCCACGTTTTCGATCTCTTGCCTCCGAATGCGCGGGATACCGTGATTTGGCAACTTGCCCTCGACTCCAGTTATGTGCTCGTGACGAAAGATGAAGATTTCGCCGAATGGTCGCGGCTGCGTGAACCCGCACCGGCGGTGCTGTGGCTCCGGATCGGCAATCTCAAAAAACCGGAACTACGAGCCAAACTCGCTCCGCTGTTGCCTGAACTTGTGGAACGGCTCCAGGCCGGCGAGACCCTGATCGAGGTGTTCTGACGATAGCTGGTCAACGGCTCGGCGACGCGAACAGCCACGAGGCAGACTCATTCTATTTCCGAATTTTCAGCTCAAGCATCGTGATCAGATGCCCTCCTGCCTCCCACAAACAGGTGCGTTTCAGAACTTAACTGCAGCGGCCGTGACCGTGAGCTCGCACGCTACCCGGCTCGGCAGGACGAGCGGGCAGCGGCGGTGCACCGAATCGACGGAAAATTGGCCCGCTTGGAGGACGCGATGCGCGGCATCGGTCGTGCGGAGTTCAAACTGGTAGGCGCCGGCTTTGATTCGGAGAAACTCCACGTCGAACGCCCGCTCGCCCACGCCGAAGTGATAGAGCTGCGCGGAAAAACTCCCCTCGCCTGCCGCGGTGACCAGCGCGGCGATATCTCGCGGGGGCGTGCACCAGCGCACGGCGTTGAGCGGAAAATAGAGTGGATCGCCGGGGTCGCCGGTCGCCGTTTGGTAGAGCAACAAGATGTTGTTCAACCCCCGCGCCACGAGTCCGGCCTGCAAGAGCGGTCCGCGCTGCGGGGCGCCTTCGGGCAATATCCAACCGGGCTCGTAGAGCACGGGGAAGCGCAACACGCGGTCGGTGAAGCGCACTTCCTGCGTGTAGGCCGGAAAATTCACGCGCAACGCGCCGGCGAGTTCGGCGAGCGCCCGGCCCACTTCGGCCGCCTCGCCGTCGAGGCGGAAGCGCACATAGGGTTCACCGGTTTCGGCCCGCAACAGGGCATCGAGATCGGTGCGGCCGGTGAGCAAACGATACTTTGCGATGGCACCACCGAGCTGCGCCAGTTGGGCGCCGCACCAAAGGCGCGAACCGGCAGGCGCGGCGGGGCGCCCGGCTTTGATCCAATCGAGGCGCGCGGCAGCCATCGTGCGGAGGGGAACATGAAACGAGTCGTCGCCGGTTTGGTGGGCGGTGAGGACGAGCGTGTTGAGGAGCTGGCCCATCGCGCTCGGAAAATCGTAGAGCGGCGTCACGTCGTTTTCCGGGCGCCACCACTCGGCCCCGACGCCACCGACGGCCCCGTCGGGCCAATGAATCGCCGTCGGCAAAATGCCCGCGGGCTTGCCACGCTCGGTGCGCACCGCGGCATCGACCCACGTGCGCATCCAATCGGTCACGAGCCGCCCGATGCGCGGATCACCCGTGCGTTGCCAGGCGAGTAGCGCCGGCTGCAGGGCCCGCGGGTGGTAGACGGTGTCGCAGGCGCGGGCAGGCGCGAGGTCGACCTGGTCGACGGTGAAAAAGGTGCTTTTGAACTGGAGCTGGTCGCGGGCATTGCGGCCCATCCAACGCGTCTCGGCAAGTTCGACGAGGCGGTTGACGCGCTGCGCCCACGCGGGATTTTCCGGTGCAAGAAACATCATCGGCGTGAGTGCGTCGGCGATATCCTCCGCGGTGTGCTCCACATCGGTGAGGACGTTGTGGTAGCCGCCGGCGAGATGTGGCTGCGCGAGGAGGCGCGTGGAAAACAAAGTCTGCGCGGCGTTGACCCGCGGATGCTCGAAACCGAGGAGCACCGGCACGGCGTGACGCCACATCTCGCAATCGTCGCCCCAGCCGCCGCCGTAGTCGCCCGCGGGGCGCATGCGATGATCAATCCACCATTCGAGAATATCGGTGAGGCGCTCGAGGCCCTCGCGTTGCGCCGCGGCCCACGCCGGTGCAGCGGGCGGCGCAGCGTAAGTCCGCTCCGGCGGAAACGGCTCGCCGAGATACATCGCGATCACGCGATTCTGCGGAAACGCCGCGCGGGCCGACTCGAACAGCCGCCGCGCCCGACCGAGCGCGACGGCGCGTTTCTCCGGATAGGGGTAGATCTCGCTATACTCGAGCGTGACCCAAGTGATCATCCGGGCGCGGTAGAGATCGGCAATCGGCTGCAGCGGCGAATCGGCCCCGAGCGCGAAATCGTAGTCGAGTTTATCGAAGACCGGGCGCTTGAAAAAATTGAGCTTCTCCGCCGGAGAATCCCAGCGAGCGACGAAGGCGATCAGAGCATCGAGTCCGGTGAGGGTGACGCCGTCGGACGCGCACTGCGCGGCGAGCGAGCGCAGGTGGGCGAGGCGCACGGCGTCGCTCTCGGCATTGCCGGCAGCCGCGATGATCGGCGTGTAGCGCGCCGTCTCGCGATCCGCCGTCGTCAGCGGCGCCGCCAACGCACTGCACGGCGCGCCCACCGCGAAGGCGAGTGCGGCCACGATGCGAAGAAAGACGCGGCGCATCGGCGCAGGCCGGCCCGCGCTCAGAAGCGCCATTTCACACCGCTCAGCCAACTGCGGCCGACGTGCTCGAATTCCTCGGGGCGGGCCGGACGGCCGTTATACCACGTCTTCACTTCGTTGGTGAGGTTCTTGCCTTCAAGATAGAGCGTGAGGTGCTTCGTGAGCTTATAGTTCACGGCGGCGTCCCAGCGGGTGGCGGGATCGTTGACGACGTTGGCATCGATGCCGCCGACGTCGCGCACGTAGTCGCCGGTGAAGTTGACGGCGACGCGGGCCGAGAAGCCGTATTTTTCCCAGTAGAGCTGCGCGTTGTAGACGCGTTTCGCCTGATTCGGGACGAAGTTCTCGGTCTTCTGGTAGGGCTTCAGCGTGGAGGGCGTGATGAGGTTAAACTTCGAGCTGCCGTCGACGAAGGTGGCGTTGGCATTGATGCCGAAACCATCGAACGGCGCAGGCAGTTTCGCGAACGACTGCTGCCACGAGAGCTCGACGCCCTGCACGTCTTGCGTCGCGCCGTTGTTTTGCTGGAGAACGATGTAATTCTGCGTGCCGATGGTCTCGATCGTCTGGCTGCGATAGATGAACTGCGAAACGTCCTTCTTGAAGAGCGACACCGAGAGCACGCCCGCCGGCTCGAGATACCACTCGAAGGAAAGATCGTAGTTCATCGAGTGCTGCGCGCGGAGATTCGGATTGCCGCGGAACACGGGGATGAGCGACGGCGGCGTCTCTTCGGTCGTGCCGCTCTCCGGGTCCTGCACGGATTCGAACGGCACGAGGTCGGCGTAGTCGGGGCGGGCGAGCGTCTTCGTGGCGGCGAGGCGCACGACGAGATTTTTGCTGTGGCGGTAATTGAATACCGCGCTCGGAAACACGCTGCCGTAGTCGGAGCCGCCGGACTTCGCGCCACCGGGGGCGGAGAGCCACTTGTAGCTCACATCCGTGCCCTCGTAGCGCAGACCGGCAATGGCTTCGAGTTTGCCGAATTTCGTCGAGCCCATCGCATAGCCCGCGGTGACGTCCTCACCGGCGTCGTAAACCTTTGTAACGGTCTGCAAATTTTCGCTGCTGGTCGTCTCGATAAAGCGCGCGGGATTGGCCGCGGCGTAGGCCGCTACCGCTTGGAGATTCGCAAACGTGCCCATCGTCGGCACGGTGCCGAGGACGCGGTTGCCGCGGGTGGTCTGAATCGGGAAATCCGATTCCAAGAGCGGCGTGCCGACGACGGCGCGGTCGAAGAGGATCGGGCGCGACGTGCGATCTTTTGTGCGGAGCTTGGTGCCAACCTTCCACTTCACCGGCTGCGCACCGACTTTTTGCTCAAACGTGTAGTCGAGATTGCCGACCCAATCGGTGTCTTTTTCGTCGGAATAGTTGATGCGGTATTGGACGAGCGTCATGTCCTGCGGACGCGTGAGACCGTTTTCGCCCGTGGTGCGGAGGGCGATCTTCACGCGCGGGAAACGCGCATCGCTGCGGTCCACAGTCCAATCGTAGGTGCGGCGCACGGTGCTGTTGCCGTATTCGAAGGTCGTGCGCACGCGGTCGCCGTCGAAGCCGGAGCTACCGTAGGTGAGGCCGTAGTTGAGTTCGCCGGCTCCGGGGAAGCGTGTGTTGCCCTCCAGTCCGAGGCGCACGATGTCCTGATCGCGGGCGACATCTTCGAGGCGGCGCGTGACGCGCGCCTCGGCACCGGTGGCGAGCGTCGAGGTCGAGGTGGCGTTCCACCGCAGCAGGCCGCGCATGCGCGTGCGATAGCGGGTCTCTTTGAGCGCAGAATTGTTGTAGAGCGTGCGGAGATGCAGATCGGTCTGGTCACTGACCTTCCAATCGAAATTCAACGTGCCGCCCTTCGTCTCGCGGGACTGGGGACGCGTGCGCACATCGTATTCCGCAATGCCTTCGTCGCGCACGGCGGCGATCGCGGCGACGGCGGGATCGTTGGCGAGGTAGTAAAGAATTTCGGTGTCGTCCTGCACGGTGTCGTTTTTCCGAAAGTTGACCGTGGCGCTGACGCCGAAGGTGCGGGCTTTGTCGAGGACGTCGGCGTAACTCAGCGCGGCGGCGTAACCATTGCGGTTGCCGAAGTCATTGTGGATGCCCTCGAACTTTCCGTTGATGCTGCGCTCCTTCAGATCGTAGGCGCTGCGCGTGATGAGATTGATCGTGCCGCCGAACGAGTCGGCGTCCTTGTCGGGCAGAAGAGCCTTCGTGAGTTCGATGCTGCCGACGAGTTCGGAGGGGACGAGCGAGAGATCGACGGCGCGGGTGTCGCCGCTGTTGCTCGCATCGAGGCCGTTGCCGGACGGCGTCGCGGTGATGCGCTGGCCGTCGAGCGTGACGGAGTTGAGTTTCGCCTCCGAGCCGCGGATCGAGGCGTAGGCGGCCTGACCGCCTTCGACGACGACGCTGACACCGGGCAAACGCGTGAGCGCATCGGCGATGGTGGTGTCGGGGAGATTGCCGATCACGTCAGAGGAAATGATGTTCGAAATCGTCTGACTGGTGCGCTGCTGGTTGATGGCGCGCGATTGACCTTCGCGGATCGATTCAACCTTGAAGGCGTCGAGCATGATCGGGCCGCTCTTCAGCGCGAAGTCCTGCACGGCGCGGGCACCTGCGGCGACTGTGACACTCGCCGAGCCGGGCGCGAGACCGAGATAACTAACGGCCAATGTGTGCGTGCCCGCCGGCACGGCCGCGAAGCGATACAGCCCCGCACGGTCGGTGCTGGCCTGCAGATCCGTGCCGGCGACCGTGACGATCGCGCCGGTGATAAAGGCCTTCGATTCGGCATCAATCACGACACCCTGAATGCTGCCGGGAGTCTGCCCGCGCAGCAGGGAGACCGCGCCAATAAAACAAACGAGGGCGCGGACGAAAAATTTGCGGAAACCGGCCGAAGTGCCGAGCAAGGACGCGGTAGGTGAGTTCATAGGATAGCGAGGTTGGGTTGGGGCAACGGGGTTGAGCGCAGGGACAGCGTTACACCCGCAAGTGCGCGAGAAGAACCGCCATGTTGGTCAAACTGTCGACAAAACGCCCTGCCTGCGCGGAAATTTGCGTTGCCACGCGCCACCCGAGCTCGGACACCGTGGGCATGGCTGAACCCCACCGTCGAGTTACGCTGCGCGATGTCGCCGCCGCCGCGGGCTGCCATTTCAGCACGGTTTCCCTCGCGCTGCACAACCACCCGCGCATCCCCGCGGCCACCCGCGACCGCGTGCAGGCCGTCGCCAAGGAGCTCGGCTACGTCTCCGATCCGATGCTCGCCTCGCTCGCGAGTTACCGCAGCTCGCTGCGGCCGGTGGCGTTTCGCTCGACAATCGCGTGGGTCACGAATTTCCCCACGCGCCACGGCTGGAAGGCGGCCCAGTTTTTTCATGATTGCTACCTCGGCGCCGAGGAGCGGGCGCGCACCCTCGGTTTCAAATTGGAGGAGTTCTGGCTGCGCGAGCGCGGCATGAACCCGGCCCGCGCCAGTCAGATTCTTCGTGCGCGCAACATCGCCGGCCTCCTCCTCGCGCCGCAGCCCGTCTTCGGCATGGCGGTCGAGCTCGACTGGCCGGCCTTCTCCGCCGCCGCCATCGGCTACACACTCGCCCGGCCGAATCTGCATATGATCGGGCTGCACCAATACCGCTCGATCCGCCTCGCGGTCCGCGAACTCCAGGGCCGCGGGCATCGCCGCATCGGTCTCGTGCTCCTCGACGCCAACGATGAGCGCGTCGATCACAACTGGCTCGCCGGCTATCTCGTCGCGCAGCAGCAAATGCCCGCCGCAGCCCGCGTGCCGCACCTCTTTGTGCCCGAGTGGGACGAGACGGCGTTTCGCACCTGGTTTCGCCGCCACCGCCCCGACGCCATCGTCACGAAAAGCCCCGAGGTGCTCGCCGCCCTGGAGAAACTCGGCGTCAGCGTGCCCGACGACGTCAGCGTCGCGTTTCTCACATTGCCGCGGGTCAACGGCGAGTTTTCCGGCGTGGATGAAAACCCGCAGGTCGTCGGAGCCGCCGCGGCGGACTTCATCGCCGGCATGATCCACCGCAACGAGCGCGGCGTCCCCGCAATGCCCCAGCGCGTGCTGATCGAAGGCTCGTGGATCGACGGCCGCACGGTGCGCCTCGCCGCACCGATCGCATCCGGCGAATCGTAAATCACTTCGCCAGCCGCAGCCCCTCCCGCGTCGGCGCAAACCGGATCGCGTCGTAGAACAACGTCGCCGGGCCCGCATCGGGATGCGCGTCGCGGTAGATGCCGAAGCGCGGCTGGGTGTCGATGTAGCCGAGGCCGTGGCAGACGTAGCCCATCACGCCGCGGTAGCGACCGATGAGTTCTCCATCGAGAAACAGTTCGATCAGCCCGCCCGCGTCGTGCGCCGGCTTGGTGTGCACCATCACCTCATACCACCGGTCGGCCGCGAGCGTCCGCTCTGCGAGGCGATGCCGCGTGTGGTCGCAATCGAGCGACGACGTGACGAGGGCTTCGAGCGTGCGGCCCGGTTTCAAGTAGAGCGCAAACATCGGGCTGCCCTTCTCGCAGTGTTTCACGCCCGGCGGCAGATTCGCCGGCACCGGTCGCACGTTCTCCTTAAACTGGTGGATCACCGTCCGCGTATTCGCCTCGGGAAAATCCGCCGGCACGCGCAGCGCAAACGCATACCACACCTCCTCCCCGAGCTTCACCTGCGGTTGCTGCAGCGTGAGTTCGAAGCGCTCCGTCGCATTGCCCTGGCGGCCGACCATGCGGTTGTCGCCGGGGCGCACCGTCACCCGCAGACTCCGCCCACCGTGGAATGCCGGCACCTCTTCCGTCACGACCGCACGCTCCGCCTGCGGACCCGACGGCGCCCAAAGCGCACGGGCGAAGGTCGCGTTTTCAAAATCCTCCACCACCGGCACTGGCGACGCCGCGACACACACCATCGGTGCCAGCAAAGAAACAAACGGGAGTCGCATTGTGTAACTCTGCAACGGCGCGCGGCGGGAGCACAACCCGCCAATTGGTCGACAGCTTGACTAAGCGCGGCTTCGCCCGCCGCCGCGCACGAGCGTAACCGTCCCGTGCCTGCCATGAGCACCTCCACGCCCCGCCTCCCTCGCCGTGCCTTCTTCGCGACCACCGGCCTCGGCCTCCTCGGCGCGGCCCTGCCCCGCCTCGACGCCGCGCGTCCCCCGGCTCAGACCGCGTGGCCCGAGGCCGATGCGATTCTCGCGCGCCTGCAGGCCCCGGTTTTGCGGACCCGGGTGTTTTCTCCGGTCGAGTTTGATCTTCCCCGCGATGACCGTCGTGACGCCCGTCCGGCGCTCCTTTCCGCTATTCGTCTCTGCAACGCCACCGGCGGCGGCCGCGTCGTCGTTCCGCCCGGCGTGTGGCGACTCGACGGACCGCTGCACCTGACGAGCGGCGTGCACCTGCATCTCGCCGACGGTGCCACGCTGCGTTTCACCCCTGACCCGAAACTCTACCTGCCACCCGTGCTCACGCGCTGGGAGGGCACGGAAGTGTTCAACCATTCGCCGTGCATCTACGCCTACCAAGCCAACGACGTTGCGATCACCGGACGCGGCACCATCGACGGAGGCGGCGGCGAGATCTGCACCGAGTGGCGCAAACAACAACGCCCCGACCGCGATCGTCTGCGCGAACTGGGCGCGACGGGTGCCCCGGTTTTCCAACGCGTCTTCGGCGACGGTCACTGGCTGCGCTACGGCCTCGTGCAATTCTTCGGCTGCACCCGCGTGCTGCTCGAAGATTTCACCGCGATCAACTCGCCCTTTTGGTGTCTCCACACGGTCGCTTCGCAACACATCACCGTGCGCCGCGTGCGCGTCGAGGGCGCTCATCTCAACAATGATTGCTTCGACCCCGAGTCGTCGTCCGACATCCTCGTGGAGGACTGCGTGTTTCACAGCGGCGACGACTGTGTCGCGATCAAGTCCGGTCGCGACCAAGACGGTTGGCGCCTCGGCCGGCCGTCGGAAAACATCGTGATCCGCCGTTGCGAATTCGCCAGCACCGGAGCCGCCGCCGTCGCCATCGGCAGCGAGATGTCGGGCGGTGTGCGCCACGTCTACGTCCAGGACTGCCGCGTCGGCCGCACGCGCTACGGACTCAATTTCAAGGGCAACCTCGACCGCGGCGGCACTGTCGAACACGTGCGCGTGCGCGGCGTCTCGGTCGATACCGCCCTCGAACAGCTCATCCAGTTTTCCTACGACTATCAGGGCCTCCGCGCCGGCGGACACCCACCGCACTTCCGCGATTTCGTGATCGAAGATGTCACCTGCCGCGAAGCCGCCGGCACCGCGCTCAACTTCTTCGGCGCACCCGGCGCCACGCTCGCCGACATCGTGCTGCGCCGCATCACGGCACTTTCGGCCAAAACGCCCGTCACCGTCCGTCACGCGCAGAACCTCACGTTCGAAGACGTCCGCATCAACGGCGCGCTCGTCCCCTCGCCGACCACGTAACCGTTCTTCTCTTTCACCATGTCGCGTCACCTTCTGCACCTCCTCCTCATCCTGCTGGCCGGTGCGGTCGCTTTCGCCGCCGCTCCAACTCCTCCGCCTGAGATCGTCCCGACGCGCCTCATTCTCAATCCCACCACCGAGCCCGCCACGAGCATCGCGGTCACGTGGCGCACCGACGGCGCGATCAAGGCGCCCAGCGTGCAAATCGCCGAATCGACGCCCGGCACCACGTTCAAGGCCCTCGCTGTCACCGTGCCGGCCCGCACCGAGGCCACCGTGCTCGATACCGCCGCCCGCGTTTTCTACCACTCCGCGAAACTCACCGGCCTCAAACCCGCCACGTCCTATCTCTACCGCGTCGGCAGTGCCGAAGCGTGGAGCGAATGGAATCAATTCACGACGGCCACCGCCACACCCGCGCCGTTCACGTTCGTCTATCTCGGCGATCCGCAGGACGACCTGAAGGAGCATGTGACCCGCGTTTTTCGCGCCGCCGATCTGGCCGCACCCGACGCGGCGTTTTGGCTCATCGCCGGCGATCTCACTTCCGAGCCCGAAGACGCGCAGGTGCGTGATCTCTACTACGCCGCCGGTCCCGCGTTTCGCACGCGCCCGATCGTCCCCGTCGTCGGCAACCACGACCTCGCCTTCGTTTTTGAAAATGGAAAAATCGCGATCAACGCCCGCGGCAAGAAAGTCCGCGCCAAAGCCCCGCCCACCCCGTGGCGCGCGCAGTTTACGTTGCCGGAAAACGGTCCGCGCGGTCTCGAAGAACTCGCCTACCACCTCGACTACCAGGGCGTCCGCCTGATCGTGATCAACAGCAACGACCGCCTCGCCGAGCAGGCCGCCTGGATGGAGGCGCTGCTCGCCACCAATCCCTCGCGCTGGACCATCGTCGCATTTCACCACCCGGTCTACTCCGCCGGCCGCGATCGCGATGACAAGGAGACCCGCGAGGCGTTTCTCCCGCTCTTCGACAAATACCACGTCGATCTCGTGCTCACCGGCCACGACCACGCCTACGCCCGCACGCACCCCGTCCGCGCCGGCGCACCCGTCGCCTCCGGCGAGCGCGGCACCGTCTACGTCGTCTCTTCCAGCGGACCAAAATTCTACACCGTCAACTCCGGCTACGCCGCACTCATGGCAAAGACCGCCGGCAACCTGCAGCTCTTTCAAACGATCACCATCGACGGACCGCGCCTGCGCTTCCGCTCCATCGCCGCCAACGGCGAACTGAACGATGCCTTCGAACTGGTGAAGCCGTCGCCCGCCGCGCCATGAAACCGCCCGCGCCGCTGCACCGCGCCCTGCTCGGCCGCCTCGTCACCGAGGTGCACGCCGACCGCGCGGCGCTCGGGCACGCCGCCGCGCATGCCTGCGCCGTATATTTGCGCCGCGTGATCGCCGCTCGCGGCGCCGCCCGCGTGATCTTCGCGTGTGCGCCGTCGCAGGACGAATTTCTCGCCGCGCTCACCGATCCCGCGCTCACCGGCGGCGCCGTGGATTGGCCGCGCGTGACGGCGTTTCACATGGACGACTACGTGGGCCTCGCCGCCACCGCGCCAGAGAGCTTCCGCTCCTATCTCCGCACTCACCTCCTCGACCGCGTGCCCGTCGGGCAATTCCACGGCATCCCCGCCGAAGACGCCGACAGCGCCGCCGCCTGCGCACACTATGCCGCGCTCCTCGCCGCCGCGCCGATCGACCTCATCTGCCTCGGCATCGGCGAAAACGGTCACCTCGCCTTCAACGATCCGCCCGTCGCCAATTTCGAGGACGAGCACCTCGTCAAAATCGTCGCCCTCGACGCCACGTGCCGCCAACAGCAGGTCAACGACGGCTGCTTTCCGACGCTCGCCGCCGTGCCGCACCACGCGCTCACGTTGACGCTCCCCGTGTTCCGCCGCGCCCGCCGGCTGAGTGTCCATGTCCCCGGTCCGCGCAAAGCCCGCGCCGTGCGCGCCACGCTGCACGACGCGATCACGACCACGTGTCCCGCGACGCTCCTCCGGCTCCATCCCGCTGCCACGCTCTACCTCGATCCCGCGTCTGCCGCGCTCGCGTTTGACGCCACCGCCCCGGCTCCCCGCTCCCGCTCTTCCTCTCGCCCATGATACGCCGCCTTCTCGTATTTCATTGTCTCACCGCGAGCCTCGCCGCGGCCACCGCGCCCGCCGATCCGCTCCGCGCCCAGATCCGCGAAGCCCTCGCCACCGGCGCCGACTACGCCGCCAACGTCCTCCTCGACGCCGACGGCCAGTCGCGCTGCGACTACAATATCGTCACGTCCCGCTGGTCGCCCTACGAACCCGCCTGGCACACCGGGCAGATCATCTTCGGTCTCGTCGAGGCCTACGGCATCACGAAAAATCCGCACCACCTCGCACGCGCCCGCCGCGCCGCCGACTGGTGGGTGAGCCTCGAAATCAAAGACCACCCGAAACTCACCGGCATGGTCCGCGCCATCCACGGCGCCGGCATCGACAATATCGTGTTCGCCACTGTCTCCGACGGCACCGCCGGCCTCTTCGCCCTGTGGCGCCTCACCGGCGACGAACGCTACGCCGCTGTCCCCACGCGAGCCGGCGAGTGGATGCTGCGCCACATGTATGTGCCCGAGCACGGGATGTTCTACGACGCCGTCGATCCCGTGACTGGCGACGTCCTGAAGACGCGCAGCCCGTTCTGGCCAGAGAAGGAAAAGCAAATTCTCACCGACGTCGCCCGCCCGAACAACGAAGGCTCGCTCTTCAAGGACATGGCCGCCTACGCACACGACGAGCGCTACCGCAAAGTTTTCCTCGCCCTGTGCGACAGCCTCGTCGCGAAGCAGGGCCCCGAAGGCCTGTGGATGGAATTCACGCCGAACAATGCCGCGAAGGGCTCGTTTCATCCGCGCTTCAACCTCTGGTATGCCGAGTCTCTCCTCGAAGGCTACGACCTCACGCACGATCCGCGCTACCTCGCCGCCGCCCGCAAGACGCTGCTCACCTACGTGAAATATCAGCGGAAAAACGGCACGATCTTCTACGAGAACTTTCTCGACGGCTCCGCCAACGAAAGCTCGCCCTCCGGTTCCACCGTCGCGTTTGCCGGGTTGCTCTGGCTGCGTCTCACGCAACTTGGCGCCGGCGAGGGCTGCGAAGCCGCTCTGGAGCGCTCGCTCCGATGGGTTCTGCGCAATCGCTATCCGACCGACCACCCCGACAAAAATCTCGCGGGCGGTTTCTTCAACCTCCGCGCCAGCCACAGCGGCGCCGCCGTGAAAATCGTGCACCGCGACATCGGCACCGCCTTCGGCCTGCGTTTCCTCGCCGCCTACTATCGCCACAAATTTGGCGACACCACCCCATGAGCTCCGCCCCCGCCTCTCCCGTGCTCCGTCCGATTTTGCGCCTGCGCTGGTGGATCGGCGGCATGCTGTTCGCCTCGACAGTCATCAACTACATCGACCGCCAGACCCTCTCGGCCCTCGCGCCGTTTCTGAAGCAGGAGTATCACTGGACCAACGAGGACTACGCGCTGATCGTGATCGCGTTTCGCGTCGCCTACTCGATCGGTCAAACCGCCCTCGGCCGCGTGATGGACCGCGTCGGCACGCGCCTCGGCCTCACCGTCACCGTCGCGTGCTACTCCGTGATCGCCATGCTCACCTCGCTCGCCGGCGGACTGCGCAGCTTCATCGCATTTCGTTTTCTCCTCGGCCTCGGCGAATCCGCCAACTGGCCCGCCGCAACCAAGGCCGTGTCGGAGTGGTTTCCGAAACACGAACGCGGCTGGGCCGTCGCGCTCTTCGACAGCGGCTCCTCCATCGGCGCCGCCATCGCGCCTGCGATGGTCATCTGGCTCTATCACCAATTCGGCGGCTGGCGCCCCGCGTTTCTACTCACCGGTCTCCTCGGCTTCCTCTGGATCATCGCGTGGCGTTTCATCTACCACCCGCCCGAGACCCATCCGCGGCTCGGCGAGGAAGAGCGCCGCATGATTCTCGCCGATCGCGAGGAAAACGACCCCTCGTCCGCCATGCCGGACACTCCGCCGCCGCGCCTGCTCGCCCTGCTCAGCCTGCGCCAAACGTGGGGCACGATCATCGCCCGCGCCTTCACCGACCCGGTATGGTTCTTCATCGCCGACTGGTTCATGATTTTCCTCGTGTCGAAAGGCTTCAAACCCGAGTCCACGCTCATCGCCTTCTGGATTCCATTTGTCGCCGCCGATCTCGGCAATTTCGCCGGCGGCGGTTTTTCCAGCTGGCTCATCCGCCGCGGCTGGCCCGTCGGCCGCGCCCGCAAAGCCGTCGTGATCTTCGGCGGTGTCGGCATGCTCGCGCTGATTCCCGCCGTCTACATGTCGAACCTCTTCGCCATCGCCGGTTGCTTCGCGCTCGCGACGTTTGCCTACGCCGCGTTTTCCACGATCGCGCTCGTTCTTCCCGTCGACCTCTACCACCGCCGCACGGTCGCCACCGTCAGCGGCCTCTGCGGCACCGCCGCCGGCATTCTCACCATCGGTTCAACCTATCTCATCGGCTGGGTCTCCGACCGCTACTCGTTCGCGCCAATCCTCATTGCCTCCAGCCTCGTGCCCCTCACCGGCGCGATCCTTGTGCTCTTCCTCGTGCGCAACACCGCCTCCAGAGGCGGCGACATCCTCCGGAAAATCTAGCCGCCCGCCCGCCATGCCCCGCCGCAACTTTCGTTCTCCACTACTCTTTTCGTTTTTCGTCTGCCTAGTCGCACTCGTCGCCCGCGCCGCCGAACCGACCGCCACCGTCGCGCTGCGCGCCGAATTTGCCCGCACGCTCACGGTGCTCGTCGATTCGCTCGAGCGTCAGCAAGTCACCTCGCCCGCCTCTGCCGATATCGGCGCGCTGCAATGTCCCCACTGCCACATTCTGCACACCCGCGCCGCCGAGGCGGTGTGGCCCATGGCGATGCAATTTTCCGAAACGGGCGACGTTCGCCACCTGCAGTCCCTGCGCGCCCTCGCAAACTGGCTCTTCCGCCAACAGCAGCCGGACGGCAGTTGGAAGGAAACGCCCGAGGAGTGGACCGGCACGACGACGGACCAGTTGCTCATGCTCGTGCTCGCCTACGAAAAAATCTCCGCCCACCTCACCGCCGCCGAACGCACCGCGTGGCTGCGCTCGATCGAGGGCGCCGCCGACTACCTCGCCCGCGTGATGAGCCCCGCGTTCGCCAGCATCAACTATTGCGCCACGACGACCGCCTCGCTCGCCGCGGCAAACCGCCTCGTCGCAAAACCCGCTTACGAAAAAAAAGCCCGCGAGCTCGCCCGTGCCACGGTCGCGAAGATGGACGAGGACGGTTTTCTCAACGGCGAAGGCGGCAAGTGCCACGACCTCAAAATGGGCGTCGATCTCGGCTACACGCTGGAAATGTCCTTCTGGGGACTCGCCTACTACGCTCGCCTCACCGGCGACACCGTGGTCGACGACCTCGTGCGCCGCGCCCTGCCTGCGCACCTCGCGTTCATCTATCCCGACGGTTCGATGGACGGCTCGTGGGGCATCCGCTCCAACAAATGGACCACCTACGGCAGCGCCACCTCCGACGGCTGTCAGGTGCTCTTCATGCTCTACGCCGACGCCGATCCTGTCTACGCGAGCGCGGCGTGGCGCAACCTCCAGTTTCTCCGCACGTGCCTGCGCGACGGCCTCGTCGACTACGGTCCGCATCACGCCGCGGTCATGAAAACTCCGCCGTGTCTCTACCCGACCTTCGCGAAAGCGAAGAACCTCGCGATGGCGATGATGTTGGAAACGAAACCCACGCGCCCCGTCGTCGCGCTCCCGACCCAACGCTCCGGTTGGCAACGCCACTTCCCCACCCTCGATGTCGTGACGACGCGCACCGCCCGTTTCATGGCCACGACGACGGCCTACGGCTATCGCGACATCGCGAAGGGGCCCGAGAGCAAATACATGTTTCGCCCCACCGGCGGCGCCCTCTCCTACCTCTGGCTCGAAGGTCACGGCATGCTGCAGGCCTCCAGCCAGACCGAGTATCACCGCTGGGAACCGATGCATTTTCCCGAAGCCCCGGGACTGCGTCCGCTCACTCCGCGCATCGAATACACGGCCGGTAGAAACTACTTCACCAACCTCTACGAATTCGACGGCCTCCTCACCTCCCGCGAGCCGCAGCCCGGTGAATTCACCGTTTCGACCTACGGCGAGCTGAAAGACCGGAACTGGCACTACGGCGGCGTCAGCTACCGCCTCACCCACACGCTGCGCGACGACTCGGTGGAAAAAACCGTCACCCTGCACTACCGCGGCGCCACCCCCGAAGTGCGTATCGTCGAACCGATCATCGCGCACGCGGGAATGACGTTCACAGCAGAGGACGCCCGCACCGTGCGCATCGCCGGCGGCGGAAGAACCCTCCGCCTCCGCCTCGTCGAAGGCGCCGCGCAACTCGTCGTCGGCCGCGACGCCGCGAACTATTGGTCGCCCTACCCCGCGCTCCGCGCTCACCCGATCGAGCTCGTCGTCGCCGCCCCGGGCCACGAAGTGCTTAGTCAAACGGTGCGCTTTCGGCTGAGCGTCGAATAGCAACCCAAAGTTAGCGCAACTCCGCCCCAGGGTGGATTCTCAGCGCGACAACGTGGGCGAAAGCCAGAACTTGCGCGGAAGGGGCAACGTGTAGGCATCGAGGAAGCCAACGGTGCTACTCTACGCCGAAAATCAGTCTATCGTTTTCCGGCCAGCGACACCGGCGGCACGAGGGCGACGGGCTGGCTCCACGAATTCTTCCCGTCGTAGACGGCGGTGATCAGGTGCGTGATTTTCCCGTCTTCGATCAGCAACTGCGGACGTTCACGGCGCGTGCAGTGCAGGACGGTTCCGTTCGTGAACGCGATGTCGTGATCGTAGGCGACGACGGCCGCGAAGGGCCTCCAGCCGTCGATGCCGTTGGCCGAGACCAAGTGCGCGCCCCAACGCTCGTGGCCGGTGACGCCGGCCGTGTTGTCTTCGCAGATCAGGTGATACTGGCCGGCGACCGAAAACAGGTAGAAATCTTCGAGCCGGCTCCGCGGCCAAACATCGGGATTCACGACGGTGTAGACGCCGTTGTAGGCGGGAGCGGTGGCGACGGAGACGCGGAGCGCAGCGTCGCGAAACATCAGTTTCACCGCGCCGCTCGGCTCGACGAGCAGGGCGGGATTGTTCGAGTCGCCGTCGACGATGGGACGTTCGATCCGTTGCCATGGTCCGCGCACGGATTTCGCCGTGGCGTAGCCGACCATGCGCATGAGCGATTTCGATTTCGGCTGCGTCGTATGACCGTCGCTCCCGATATAGAAGAGCACGAAGGTATCGCCTATCCGGTGGATCGTCGGGTTGTGCGCCATGTGGGAATCCCACCGGGCGCCGTCGCGTTTACCGATCACGACCTCTTGAAACGTGTAGGGCCCCATCGGCTGCTTCGCCGTCGCCCGGACGATTTCCGAGTAGTTGCGGTAGCCTTCCGGAAACTTGGCCTCTTTGGCCTGCGGCCAGCGCGCGGCAAAGAGGTGATATTCGCCGTCCGCTTTGATCGCGGAACCGCACCACACGAAGTAGCCGTCCATCTTGAAGCCGCTGTCCACCGCGGCCGGTTGCAGGCGCGCGGCGAAGGAAGCGCCCGGCCAATCCGTCTCCGCAGCCGGCATGGGACCGGCAAACAGGGCGAGGCCACCCAGTGCGGCGGCGAGCACGAAGACGTTTTTCATGGTGCGGGTATGCTCGCTGGGGGCGCCGACACGTAGCTCAGCATCGCGTTGTAAAAATAGCCCTGCGATGCGGCGGCGATGGTGTTGCGGTAGACCGGGTCTTGCAGGAGGCAGACGCGGCGGTCGGTCGCGGGAAGCGGCGTCGAGTAGATGCGCAGTTCGCCGGCCAGAGTCGTGAAAATCTCCTCGCGCCAATCGCCGAGCACGTCGGCGACGAGCACGACGTTGCCGTCGATTTCCTGCTGCACCGTAGTCGAGCCGTAGTCGGTGATGCGGCGTTTCGCGATGAGTTCGGCCTGCGGGTCGCCATCCCAATACACCGGACGGTGCGAGGTGAGCTCTTTGGTCGCGACGATGAGTTCGCCGCGCGCATCGAGGAGCCAGCCGCGCTCGAAGCTTTTCTTGGCGTCGGTGTCGCAGCCGTAGACTTCGAGACCGGGGCGGCCCGCATCGATATCGGCGCAGAATCCGTAGCCGTGCACGTGGCGCGTCGGCCCTTGCAGTCCCCAGAGAACCTGCCCGGTCGCGGCGTCGACGACGCAGAGGCCGTTGCCTTTCGCCTGCGCGGTTTCCATGCCGTAGAAAATCTGCAGGCCGGGCCGGTCGGGCATGATTTTCCCGACGTAACAGTGGTCCGGATGCCCGAAGCCCGTGGACCAGAGACCGACGCCGTTGTCGTCGAGCACAGCGGAGCCCACAACGACTTCGTCGCGACCGTCGCCGTCGACATCGTGCGCCTGGAGTGTGTGTGCGCCCTGGCCGCGCCAGCGTTTCGGGCGGCTTTCCTGCAGGGTGTTCCATTGCCATACAGGGCTGAGTTTGCCGCCGTGAAACTGAAACGCGTGCACCTGGATGATCGTGTAGGTGCCGCGCTCGACGAGGAGGCACGGGGTCTTGCCGTCGAGGTAGGCGATGCCCAGTTGGTTCCGGCTCGCGTAGTTGTAGTCGAGGGTTTGGTCGCCGACGGTGCGCGCCGGCCAAGGGGCGCGGGCGAGTTCGCGGCCGGTGGCGCCGTCGAAAACGGTCACCCACTCGGGGCCGGTTTGCACGCGGCCGTCGGCGTCGCGCGGATCGCCTTCGCCGGTTTTGGCAATCACCTCGGCTTTCCCGTCACCATCGAGATCGAACACGATGTAAGGCGAATACCAGATGCCCTGCTCGATGGACCAGCCGAGGTCTTTGTCCCAGAGTTGGCGGCCGTCGGCCGTGCGCGCTTCGAGGTGATACGTGCCGGGGCTTTTCTTCCAGTAGGCCGAGTAAGGATCGACGTTCTGGTTCGGCGTTTTGAGCACAAAATCGTAGCGGCCGTCGCCATCGAGATCGCCGAGGCCGACTTTCTGCACGGTCACGCCGGGCGCGAGGGGCAACGAAAGATACGGACGAGCCTGCGTGCCGGCGGGCGCCGCGACCGACCGCGAGGCAGGCTGCTCGACGCCGCGCACGACCGAGACGACCGCATAGGTGCACGCGTCCGCCGGCGCAGTGGTGTCCGTGAAATCGCTCGTCGCGGTGATCGGCTGCGGCGTGAGCCGCACGGTGCGGCCCGCGGCATCGGTGCGCTGCACGTGAAACGCGATCTCGGGCGCGTCCCCCGTGAGTAGCCGCCACGAGACGTGCACGGCGCCGGCGGACTGCCGCAACGCCACGACGCCGCGGTCGAGTTTCTCCCGCACGCGTTCCTTGGAGTAGCCGACGACCCGAGGTTTCACGACGGTCTGCCCGATGGGAGCAAACTGGATATTGTCGTAGTAGCCGGAGCCGGGATTGGTCAGGTCGGCGAAGCGGTCGTCGACCCAGAGATCAAATGTGCCGTCGGTGATTGTGACTTCGCCGAGGTCGCCGTTGGTCAGGCGCTCCCACGTTTTGCCGCCGTCGCGCGAGACGCCGAGCGTGCGGTTCATCTTCACGGTGACGTCGTAGCGGCCGTTCGGAATTCCCGTGATGTGCGTGTGCAGCGGTGGCGCGCCTTCTTCCGACGAGGTGCGATCGGCGGCGACCGGCGGCGTCTGTAACACGACGCCGCCCGACCATTTTTTCGCGGCGTCGGCATCGGTGCTCCAGAGATTCCAGCGGTCTTTCGAGGTCTTGTTCACCTGCCACGCGCTCGCGGGACCGGAGACAGCTTCGGCTTCGAAGACCAAAACGCGGCTGTCTGCCGCGAGGGCGAAAGTGACACCGGCCGCGGAGGCCAGCAAAGCGAAGAGAGGAGTTTTCATGGCGAGGCGTGGGTGCGTCCTCTGGCCTAACAAACTCCCTCCCGACGAACAACCGCCCAAGCGGCGCGTGGCTCAGAAAGTAATCGTAGACGTGAGCCGATAAGTGCGGGGCAAGGGGAGCGAGTAGTAGTTAGGGAAGGCGGTCGTGTTATTGTAGACCGCGGTGCCGCCGAAAATGGGCTTCGTGTTGTCGAGGAGGTTGGCGACGTTGAGCTGGAGATCGATCGTGCGCTTCTGCGCGAGGCGGAACGTGTAACCGGTGGTCGCGGTGGCGGTGTAGGAAGTGGGCGCGTAGACGTAGCCGGCCGGGTCGTTGAGCGGCGTGCCGAGGACGCGTTTGCCGAAATACTGCACGCCGGCACCGAGCCGCAGGCCCTTGAGGCGACCGGTCTGGAGCGTGTAGTTGCCGAACAGATTCACGCGGGCCTTGTAGGTGCGGAGCACGGTTTTGCCGACAGCGCCTCCGTTCAGCAGCGTCTGGCCGGAGGTGATCGCGGTGCGGGCGCTGGTGCGGCGATTATCGGTCGCGAGGTAGGCAGGATTGTTGGCCCACTGTTCGAAGGTCGGGAGCTTCGCAAGATACCACGCGGTGAACGCCGGCGCCTGCTCGATGATTTTCACATCGGGGAGGGCGACGTTGGCCATGAGGCGGAAGGAGCGCGCGAGCGAGGCGGTCACACGGCCTTCCCAGCCGGAGCCCTCGGTGATCTGCGAATCGGCGATGGAGATATTCTGGGTGATGGCGTTGCCGGCGGGGATGAGCGGCTGGCCGTTGGCGGCGAGGGCCTGGTTGTAGTTCTGCACGCCGACGTTGAAGACGCTGGTCTGCTTCGTCTCGTAGCGTTCGACGGAGCCGACAATCTTGCCCTGCATAAAGTTGAAACGCAGGCCGGCGGCGAAGCTGCGCGCGGGCTGGATCGCGGTCGGGCGGTAACTGCCGTCGAGGCTGGGGTTGGGATTGGAGACGACGTTGAAACCTTCCGCGTAGCTGGCGCTGAGGCCGACGGCGCGGAGCGGGAAATACACGAAGCCGGCACTGGCGGAATTGTTCATCGCGCGCAGCCGCGTGTAATTATAACCCGTGACGGCTCCGGTGGGGGCGTCGCGCGTGGCGATGGCGCCGGAGAGCGACGTGTAGCGCTCGCGACGGAAACCGCCGATGACCGAGAGGCGGTTGGAGAAATAATTACCGGCGGTGGCGAGCGTGGCGGAGTCGTTGGTATTCTTGGACGTCGTGTCGGTGTCCTGCACCATGCGGATCATGGGAATTTCTTTCGTGAGATCGGGCAGCGCCGGCGTGGGATCATCGACGTAACGGAAAACGTAGATGACATTGTTCGCGCTGAGGAGAGGTGAGACGGAGTTGGCGTTGAACGCGCGGTTGATGCGCGTGCGGTTGCGGTTCTGCTGATGCTGCACGATGAGCGAAAGATTCTGGGTGCCGAAACGCCCGAGCTTGATCGGGTAATTGGCCGCGAAGCGTTCGGCAACGGCGAGGCGGGACGTGCCATCGAGATTGAAGTCATACTCGAGCTGGCCGTAGAGCTTGCCGAAATTGGGATTCGGGGCGCCGGTCGGCAGGAGGAGATTGGGGTCGTATTTAAGGCCAGTGATCGCCGGCGAGAAACTGGATTTCCAGCCGTCTTGGAAAATCGTGGCGTAGGCGTAGGCGAGTTCGAGGGTGAGGCCGGAATCGAAGCCCTTCACGAACGAAGCCTGAATATCCTTGGTATCGGCGGTGACGTGCACCTGCTCGGGCGCGATGTTGAACTCGCGGCCGGGCGAGCGCGGCAAATTGGGAATGCCGCGCGTATCGGCGTAGTCGGCGGGATAGAGATTGTGACTCGTGCCGGTGGTCTGCCCGTAGCCTTTCCAGTTCATGAGGCCGAGGCCTTTGATCCAAACCCAGTAGCTCGGCTGGTTGGCGTTGGCCGCCATAATGCTGAGACCCGCAGCGGCGGCCTGTGCCGCGGTGAGGCGACCGCTGACGGGAGCGCCGGTCCAGAGCGACGCGTTGTCGACGTAGGCGTCGTAATTCCACGAACGATAACTGCGTCCGAGGTCGGCCTCGACGGTGAGCTCAGATTTTTTCCAAGGACGGTAGACGACGCTGAGCGCGTGGCCGCGGACGTTGTTTTCCACGCGGTCGCGGAGCGTGCGGCCGGCATTCCAAAAGGCGTTGTAGCGCACGTCGAGGTCGGGACGCAGGCGGCGGTTGAGGTCGAGCGAGCCTTCGAGCGAGCCGTAGGTATCGGTGCGCAGACGGGCGCGGGCGAAGTCGTAGCCGCGCGCACGTTTGGTGATGTAGTTGATCTGGCCGCCCGCTCCGCCGACGCCGTAGAGGATGGCGTTGGGGCCGGCGGCGCCTTCGAGACGCTCGACGTTGTAGTCGCCCGGCGTGGTCGAGCTCGGGAAATAGTTGCGCGTGCTCGCCTGCGTGGCCTGACCGCGGAGCTGGGTGTTTACGCCGCTGTCGCTGGGGTCGACGTTCATCGAGGAGCCGTTGACGGCGCCCTGCGGCTGCTCGATGCCGCTGGTGAGCCACGACGAGGCCTCGACCATCGTGGCGGCGCCGAGGTCGTTGAGAAAATCGCGCGTGAGCACCGTCGTCGCGGAAGGCGTCATGAGGAGGTTGGTGCTCAGGCGCCCGGAGCTAATGGTGTCAGCGGCGGTGTAGCCCGTGTCCTTTTCGGTCGCGACGAGGAAGGGCAGCATCCCGACCGGTTCCTCCTTCGGCGGCGCCACGGTATCGGCGCCAGAGAGTGGGGCCAACAACCAGACGAACGAGAGCGCGAACCAGCGAGGGGAGGGGAATTTCATCGGGGAAAATAGCCGGCGACGGCGCGGCGACGCAGATGCATCCGAGCGCACGCACGGGCTGTCGAGCGCTATTTCCGCCGGAGCGGCACGGGGCTGCGGGGCGAGTTGCCAAGCGCGGAAAAATCGCAACAACCGTCGCGACCCCATGAATACCCTCCGTCTCGTTTTCGGCGCGTTGCTCGCGCTGGTCGCGTATCAACCGCTGGTCGCCGCCGACGCGCGGCCGAATATCCTCTGGTTCATCGTCGACGACATGTCGGCGAATTTTTCGTGCTACGGGGAAATGCTCATCGCGACGCCGCACGTCGATCGGCTCGCCCGCGAGGGCACGCGGTTCACGCGCGCGTTTGCCACCGCGCCGGTGTGCTCGCCGTGCCGCTCGGGCTTCATCACCGGTCTCTACCAGACGACCATCGGCTCACACCAACACCGCAGCGGGCGCGGCACCGAGAAGATCGTGTTGCCCGCCGAGGTCGTGCCAGTGCCGGCGATTTTCCAACGCGCGGGTTACTACACCTGCATCGGCAGCGGTCTCCCCGACGCCGGCCGCGCGGGCAAAGCCAAAAACGCGAAGAAGGCCGCGAGCGGAGCGCTCGGCAAAACCGACTACAATTTCGAGTGGGACAAAGATATCTACGACAGCAACGACTGGGCGGGACGAAAAGCGGGGCAGCCGTTCTTCATGCAGGTGCAGCTCGCCGGCGGTAAATTGCGCGGCGGCACCGATGCACAGGCGCAGGCGCTCTCCGCGCGCGCGCAGGCGGAATTCGGCGCGGCTACCGATCCAGCGAAGGTGACCCTGCCGCCCTACTACCCGCGCGATCCTGTGCTGTTGCGCGATTGGGCGGCGTATCTCGACGCCGTGCGCTTCACCGACAAACACGTGGGCGACGTGCTCGCGCGGCTGGAGCAAGAGGGCGTGCTGGAACAGACGCTAGTGATTTTCACGACAGACCACGGCATCAGCCACGCGCGCGGGAAACAGTTTCTCTACGACGAAGGCACGCACGTGCCGTTCGTAGTGCGCGGCCCGGGCATCGCGAAAAACCAGATCCGCCACGATCTCGTCGAGTTAATCGACCTTGCGCCGATCTCGCTCGCAGCGGCCAAGATCCCCGTGCCAGCCGCACTGCAGGGGAAAAATCTGTTCGCGGCCAACTACACGCCGCGCGACTACGCTTTCGCGGCGCGCGACCGCTGCGATGAGACCGTCGAACGCATCCGCAGCGTGCGCGACGAGCGTTTTCTCTACATCCGCAATTTCTATCCGCTGCGCCCGCATCTCCAGCCCAACGCCTACAAAGACGGCAAATCCATCGTGCAGGCGCTGCGCGCGCTCCACGAAACGAAGTCACTCGATCCGCTCGCGGAAAAATTGCTCTTCAGCCCGACGCGCTCGCCCGAGGAACTCTACGAATGGACGACCGATCGCTGGCAGGTGAAAAACCTCGCCGCCGATCCGGCCCACCGCGCGACCTTGGAAAAACTGCGTGCCCGCCTCGATCGCTGGATCGTCGAGACGAAGGACAAGGGGCCGGAAACCGAGGCCATGTATGACAGCGACATGAAAGTCTACGTCGGCGACGGAGGCCGGAAGGGCAAAGGCACCGGCGAGAGCGCCACCGAGAAAAATATCGCGCTGATGAAAGCGTGGGCGAAGCAGGGCAAGTGACCGACCACCCGCCACACGTGGCGACCCAGTGATTTATTTCCGCGCCGACGCTGCGCCGGCGCGGGCGATCTTGGCGTTCGCGGGAGCGGTTTCCTGCACGATCTGCCACGCGACTTTCCGCAGGTGCGCGGCAAACGCGGCGTCCACGCCGGCGGGCACGAAGGTGAGTTTCTCGGGAGATTCGTTGAAGAGAAAACCATACCACACAAGGGCGCCGAGGTATTCGCCGGTGGCATTGGCGTGGTTGGCATCTTTCGTGAGTTTTTTCGCAGCGCTCCAGCGGTAGCCGACGTGCAGCGAGTGCGTCTGCGCAGGGAGCGCGGGGTGGACGGCCGTTTTGGGATCGAAGGTAGGATCGGGCTTGAAGCCCCACACCGGATCGGAGCCGACGCGCCACATGGCGTCGCCGGCGGGGATGACGCGCAGGCCCAATTCCGCGGCGATCTCCCAATAGGCCGCGCGCGAGCGGTCATACATTTCGCGCTGGTTCGCAGCGTTCTGCTTCGGCGCGATCAGGCCAAATTTGTCGGCATCGACGCGATACGCCCACGTCTGATGCAGCACGACTTCGGCGTCGGGCCGCAGCGCGCGGAGGTGCGCCACGAGTTCGGGCGCGAAGGGGCGGTAGGTCGTGGGGTCGCTCGAGTTCATCGAGTTTTGCTGCACGGTGATCACGTCCCACGGCGCGGTGCCGAGCTGCTCCTGGAGGGATTTGTCCTTGTAGATTTTCGCCTTGGGGTCGTCGGGGTTTGCGCGCCACGCCGCGACGGCATCCCAGTGTTGTTGAAACGAGCAGCCGCCCTTGACCGCTTTGCCGATGATCAACTCGTGTCCGCCTTCGCTCGCGAGTTGCGGCAGGCAACGGGTCATGTTTTCCGAAAAACTGTTGCCGACCGTGAAGAGCCGCAGCGTGCGGGCGGTCGCGAGCGAAGGGGCGAGGGCGACGAGCAGGAGGGCGAAGAAAATCCGGGTGGGTGCGAAACGTTTCATCGGCGAGAGGTGAATCGAAAAGACCGGGTGATACGAATGCATTCACGCCAACTCCCCGCCCTCGGGCGCGGGGCGCGGACGAATCGAAGCGCACGGCGAGCGCGAAGGCGTGGCTTTAGTTCGGCCGGGCCGACCGGAGGCGCTGCACGGCTTGATCCAGCACGGAGTCATTTCGGGTGATAAAGTCCTCGGGTGGCGGCTGTGCCACGACATCGACCGTGACACCGTGGCCTTCGAAGGTCAGGCCGTTCGGACGGAACGAGGCCATCGTCGAAAGCTTGAAATCAATTTTTGAGCGGGGCAGCGCGACGGTGCGGGAGCTGCCACTGCCACCGCGGCTGCCGACGCCCATCAGGGTTACGTGCGGTAATTCGGCGAACGCGGCGAGGAAGCCGTCGCTGGCGGAAAAGCAGCCTTCATCGCAGAGGACGACCACCGGCTTGTCGTAGTGATATTGAAAGCCTTCGCGTCGCAGGAGCATGAAGTGCCACTCGCTGAACTGGCCGTCGGGCAGGTTGAAACTGGGTTTGAAGTTCGCCAGGGTGACGTCGATGGCAGCGAGGTCCGCCGGGCTCCAGCCCGACCAGTTGCGACGGTGGGTGGGGCGATACTCGATATGGTTGGCGCGGAAATTTGGGGCGAGGCGGTAGGCAGCGATGTTGCAAACAAAGGGGCCGGCGTCGGCGGGACGGAAGTAGCCGAACAGGGTGCGCATGAGGCCGTAGCTGCCGCCACCATTGCCGCGGACGTCGATGATCAGGCCAGCCGTGTCGCGAAATTCTTCCATACGCTTTTTCGCCTCGGGAATCAGTTTGTCGTCCATTGCCGGCAAACGCAGGTAGCCGAGGTCGCCGATGCGGCGGCTTTCGCCGAGTGAGATCTTCGCGAGGCTGGAGAAGGCGGTGCGGCCGGGCAGAGTGATCGCTTTGGTGGCTCCGGCGGAGTTGGCGAACGTCACCTCGACGGTGCGCCGCGCCGGGAGGCCGAGGTCGCGGCGGAGGATATCGAGGCGGCGGATACCGCTGACGGATTGGGAAAGGTTTTGGGAGGTGCTGCCGACCGGTGCGTAGCGCAAGGCGGCGTCGAACCAATCCTTGAGCGGCCGGCCGTCGAGGGCGACGAGGTAGGGGAAGTCGGGCTCGACGAAAGAGGTATTCTCGCGCTTGACGGCGATGATGCCGCCTTGCGCGACGGCGAGACGGAAGGGCAACCAGAGGCCGGGCTCAGCATCCAGGGCCTTGCTGGAAACGCCGCTGTGGCAGTCGCCGATGGGAGAGAGAATTTTTTGCAGCTCGCGGGTGAACTCGGCGACGGCGATCGAGTCGGGCAGGCGCTGACGCAGACTCTCGATGGCCTCGAAGGGTTTGGCCGGGTGCAGTGTGAGGTAGGCGGCCTCTTCGCGCAGGCGTTGGCTGAAGGCGTCGAGATCGGCCAACGCGTCGGCGCGGCTGAGGATCGGTGCCGCTGCCACCTTCTTGGTGGCGGGCGCGCGCTCGGTGGCTGGCTGCGCGACGACGACAAGGCGCGAAGCGACGAGAAGCAGGCCGCCGAGGACGACGGCGCAGAGTCGGGGTGAAAACGGAAATTGCATGGCGGAGCGAATGGGGGTGGACGTGCCGCCGCGGAGAACAAACCAAGAGGTCCGCAGAGGGAAGCGGTAATCCTGCGCCCGGTCGGCGACCGGGCCTACAATTCCTGACCGTGGTGCCAAATGCGGGGCGGGGACGCGCCCGCCCACCTCATCGTGAGCCGGCAAACGCGGCGCGGATCCAGTCGCCTCGCGTGGTGCGGGCGTCGGCGCGAGGGAGTCGCTCGGGGGCGACGCCGGAGTCGCGGGCGAGCTTTTCCCAGCGGGCGGCGAGCGGGGCGTCGAGGATTTTGGCGAGGTCGACGGTGTGGTTGAACCAGCCTTCGCTGTGTTGGCCTTCGATCTGTTTACCGAGGAGACGGCCGGTGGGTTTCGGCGCGAGGCCGTGCAGGCCGCCGAGCGAGGCCCACCATTGCACGGCGGCGAAGTCGGCGTGGCCGGGCAACACGTCGCCGACGTAGATCGTCGCGCTGCTATCGGCATGGAGGCGGCGTTGAAGCTGGGATACGTTGACGGTGCGGACGTCGGGCGTCGGGCCGGCGGCGAGGGCGAGGTGCGCGGCGTGGCCGGCGGCTTGGCCGAGGGAGGACCAGATGGGTTCAAGGCGCAGCGCGCAGAATCCGACGTGGGTCGCGCTCACCGGGACGGGCGCAAGGAGGTTGCGCACGTCGCGCGGCACGAGCGTGCCGTAGGGAATTTGGTAGGGCGCATAGACGACGCCGAGGCCTTCGCCGAAGCGTTTGCCGCCGAAGCGCGAGCCCTCGTGGCGCACGCCGTGGCTGCTGTGGCCGTAGTCGCCCATCGCGATGCTGTCGCGGTGGAGCACGGCGCGGGCGTCGCCCTCGGCGTGGCGGGTGTCGGCTTGCGTGAAGAGGCGCAGGCCTTGCATGCGGCGCGCCTCGCGCACGTAGAGCTGCGGCGGGATGCCACCGGTCTCGACGAACTCGTCTTTGCACCAGCCCCAGGTGCGGGCGTCGTCCTGCATGGGCTTGGGCACGCGTGGGTCGGTCTGGAGGAAGTAGATGAGGCCGACGTTCCAGAGCACGTGTTGGTCGTAGATGAGTTGGCGCGTGGCCGTGTCGCCCTCGGGCCACATGAGTTGGTCGCCGGGAAGCGAGAGGCGCACGTGGCCGGCGGACACGTCGTTGATGTCGCGCTTATTGTTCGGGAGGATGGGAATCTGGGCCTTGAGGACGTTGTCGCGGTCGGTGTAGCCGCCGAAGACGCGTTTGATTTTTCCCTCGGCGATCAAGGCGAGGATCGGCGCGAAGTCTTCCGCGCGATAGCCTTTCGGCGCGGTGACGGGAACGCGGATCGTCGGGTCCTGCGTCATGACGAAACGGAAATTGTAGCCTTGGAGATCGCCGCTGCTGTCGACGGGTGCGGCGGATTCGCCGAACTCGTCGCGGCTCTCGACGCCCACGCGATACGCGATTTGCGCGGCGGCGAGGAGGTCGCCCTCGTAACTGCCGTCGATGAAGATTTTTCCCTCGTAGGTATGGAGCGCGGCGGTGGCGTCGCGGAAGCGGGCGGCGCGGACGACGCGATTGCCGGCGGGACCGCGGGTGTTGGCGTCGACGAGCGTCCACTCGGTTTTCACCGTGATCTTTGGGTGCTCGGCGAGCATCTGTTGAAACAGGAGGATGATCACCTTCGGCTCGGCGTGCGTGCCGCGGAAGGTGTCTTTCACCTGCTGGGAAGTTTCGCCGTAGGTCTTGGCGTAATACGCGAGCGTGCGGCGGTTGAGTTCCCAAAAGGTGCCGGTCAGGGACTCGAAGGCGCGGAAATCCGGATGCTGGAGGCCATTCGTCGCCATGCCGCCGAGGCGGATCGAAGGCTCGGCGAGGAGCACGGTGTGGCCACCTTTCGCGGCGGCGAGCGCGGCGGCGATGCCACCGGGCGTGGCGCCGTAGATGACGACGTCGGCCGGCGTGGCGCGCAGCGCGGTGAGGCCAACGGCGCAGGCGAGCGCGAGCAGGAGGCGCTTCATGTGCGAAGCAACTCGGGGGCGGAGAGTTCGTGAGGGAATTTGCCGAGCCGCAGCGAGACGACGGAGGCGCGGCCGGCGGACTCGCCCATCGGCACGGAGTTGCCGGTGACGCGGTAGCTGGAGTGGGCGATAAAATCTCCGCTGATGCAGCGACCGGCCATCATCAGGCCGTCGACATCGGCGGCGATCAACGCGCCGAGCGGAATATCGTAGGGCTTGGCGCCCATCGCGCGGTATTTCTTCACCTCCGCCTCGATCTCATCAAGGCCGGCGAACATGTCGCCGGGACGGACGTTGTGGACATCGAAGCCGAAATTCACGCGGCACACGGCGTCGTCGTGTTTTTTGCCGGCGACGATGTCTTGGACGGTCACTTGCGCGCGGCCGCGGATGCGGCGGCCTTCGCGCACGCCGATCTGTTCGGCGGTGGCGACGACCGCGACATCCTTCCACGGTCCGCCGAGCTTGCGCAGATCTGCGACGATTTGGTGGACCTCGCGGCGGGCGCGAATCGTCGCCTCGCTGATCTGGGCGGCGTCGTAGGAAGGCACGCCGTATTCGTGATTCGTCATCAGCGAGAAAATTCCGTTGTGCAGCAGGCGGAGCGTGGGCGCGCTGTAGGAGGGCTTGATGCCGGAGTCGCGCATCAGTTTCACCATATTCGACTTCGCTTTTTCACCCGCGACCTCGCGGACATACTCCGGGATCGCGTCGGCGTTCAGACCGGTGATCAGTGCCATGAGCGACATCGGCTGGCACTCGCACTGCGCGTTGATGCCGACTTCGAATTTGCAGCCGGCCTGCGCGGCGAGATCGCCATCGCCGGAGCAGTCGATGAAGCGATCGGCGGTCCAAGCTTGGCGGCCCGACTTCGATTCGGTGATCACGGCGACGAGGCGGTTGCGTTTATCGGTGACGGCGCCGACGAGCTGCGTGTGCAACTGGATCTTCATGCCGGCCGTGACGCACATTTCCTCGAGCACGACCTTCATCAATTCGGGGTCGTAGATTTCTCCCTTGGTTTTTTTCGCGACGTCGCTGCCGCGCGCGACCATGGCCCGGAGAATTTCCTGCATGATGCCGGTCTTACGGCCGCCATCGATGATTTTGGTCAACATACCCGCAGTCCACACGCCGCCGAGGCAGCCGGCCGTCTCGATCACCTGCACTTTGGCGCCGGCGCGCGCGGCGGCGAGCGCGGCGCCGATACCGGCCGGACCGGCACCGACGACGAGGACTTGGCTGTGACCGGCGATGGGAATCGCGCGGGTGGCCTCGACGAAGCGTCCGTCGAGCCCGACTTCGCCGCCGGTGCGCACGACTTCACCGCGGGCGAAGTTAGGGAAATTGCCGGCGGGCTTGGCCACGGTCTGACCGGAGAGGGCAAGCGCGTAAGGGCCGAGGACGGCGCCGGTCGCGGCCGTGTGGAGGAAATTGCGCCGGCTGGTGCGGGAGGAGGCGGAGGGCGAGGAGGACATGGGCGGAGTGGGCGGTGCGCGGGCTAGTGGTCGACGGAAGCTTGGCTGGCTAAAGGGCGGGTCGGAGACCCTGCCCTACTTTTCAGAACGTGCCCTTGAGGCCCATGCTGAGGCTCACGCCTTTGTGATCGGTGAGGTAGCGTTTGGCGTAGTCGGGCGTTTCGGAACCGTAGCGCTGGGTGACCTTGGCGGCATTGAAGACATCCGAGGCGCTCAGATAAAGCGACAGCCCTTTGCGGAGCTGATATTCGGCGTTCACATCGACGCTCTTGTAGTGGTCGTGGTATTCGTAGGCGTCGGGTCCGAGGGCGGGCAGCGCGCCGAGGCGCCGTTTGCCGCGGTAGTTCCATTTCGCCATGAGCATGAGTGAGCGGCGGCTGTAGGTGAGCCCGGCGTTCAGGCTCTCCGGCGTGAAATTGTTGAAGGCCGCGCGGCTGTTGCCTTCGAGCTTGAGCTTGGTGCCGTTGGCGAACGCGGTGAAGTAGCGGCCCCACGGAGTCAGGCCAGCGAGGGAATGGCGCACGTTGAACTCGACGCCGCTCACGCGGGCATCGCCGGCGTTGATCTTGGTGCTGACGCGCCAGCCGACGTAACGCGGATCGAGGCCGAACTCCTCGGTGTCGGCGAGCGTCGCGAGTTTCACCACGTTGCCGAAGAAATCTTTGATGTTCTTCTGGAACGCGCCGACGCTGAAGAGGCCGCCCTTCTTCGTGTAGTATTCGAGCGAGAAATCGTAGTTGTCGGCGGACCAGGGCAGGAGGCCGGGGTTGGTCACGGTGATGTTGCCCTGCACCACGGCGGGATTGCCGACCTGATCGCCATCGAGATCGGCCTCGTCGACTTGGGCGTTGGGCAAAATGTCGGTGAAGTCGGGGCGGCCGTAGGTCTTGGCGTAGGCGGCGCGGACGATGAGTTGGTCGGAGATGCTGTAGGTGAAGTGCAGGCTCGGGTAGCTGCCGTCGTAGGTGCGCTCGGCGTCGGTGGCCCGCTCTTTGTGGGTAAGGCTGAGCTCTTGCAGCGAGCTGACGGCGCCGGCCTCAGTTTTCCGGATACGCGCGCCGGCGACGTTGCGGAGAAACGTGCCATCGGCATTGCGCTGCCACACGGCGGCGGGATCGACGAGCGGGCCGGACGCGGTGTCTTCGGTCTTCTCGTAACGCACGCCGGTGAGGACGCGGAGGCGGTCTTTGAAGAGACGGAATTCCGTCTGCACGTAGCCGGCGGAAACGACTTCGCGGAAGTCGAAGGAATTGGTGATGCGGAACAACTCCTCGGCGCGGAGCTGCGCGGCGGTTTTCGAGAAGAGGGCGGGGTTCTTCTGAAATTCCTCCCACGCAATCTTAGGGGAGATCTGGGGAAAATTGTAGAAGCCGTAGTAGTGGTATTGGTTTTTGTAGACAGGTGAGAGGAACGGCGTGGGGGCGCGGTCTCCGGCGATGCCGTTGTAGGTCCAGTTTTCGTTGCGCCGGCGGATGTCGCGATCCTGCTCGCGCCGCGAGCCGCCGACCTCGACGGAGAAGGGAAAACTGAATACGCGGAGCTCGCGACGGAGATCGGCCGAGCCCGACTTGAACACGTCCACGGTTTGGCGGGGCGTCGAGTTGGCGGTGGTGAGCTGGTAGTTGTTCGGGTCGTAGAAATTTACCTCGTTGTTGTTGTTGTCGAAGACTTGGAGGACAGCCGGGCGCGCGCCGGAATCCTCGCGGAACGTGACGCGCACGGGATTGCGGCTGGCGATGGCGAGTTGGCGGAAGTGGCCCTTGGTGACGTCGCGCAGACCGCCGCTGTCCTTCGATTGGTCGATGCCCGTGCGGAAGCGCCACAGGCCGTCGTCGAAGCGGTAGCGGAGGTTGGCGGCGTTGCCGTCTTTCACGGTGTGATTCGAGGCGGCGCCGCCCATCGTCATCGCGCCGCGGCCCGTGGCGCCGACAGTGAAATCGGGCCCGAAGGACAACGGCGTGCCGTTCGCGACGGTGGGCACGGCGTTGGTGCCGGCGTTGAGGACGAACTCGGTGGCGATGCGGTCGGACTCGAAGTGATTGATCTGGGTGCCGGCGGAGAGCACGGAGTGGCGCGTGACTTTCCAATCGGCCTTCAGGCCGGCGGACATGCGCGTGAGCACACGGGGAGAATCGAGCAGGCGGAAGGATTGCAGATACGAACGCGCGGGAGTCGCGCCGGTGCCGGCGGCGTTGGCGTTGTAGGTTTTGTAGGTGTAGTGGAGCTTCGTGTAGCGCTCGCTGGCGGCGCCGGTCACGACGATGCCGAACCGCGGTGTGATCGGCAGCGTGTAGTCAAAATTTCCGCCGGGGCGGATCTTGTAGATATTCTCGTCGGAGGTGTGCGGCGACTTGCTGAAGGACACGTTCTCGCTGTTGGCCGCGAGGAAGACGTTGTAGCGGAGCTGGGCGCCTTTGCGCTCGAAGGCGCTTTTGCTGACCATGTTCACGGAGCCGGAAAGCGAATCGGCGGGGTTGGCGGGCGTGGGGACTTTGGAGACTTCGACGCGGGAAATGTTGTTGATCGAAACTTGGTTGAACGCGAACGAACGGGAGTCGCCGAAGCCGTTGGACGTGCTGGCCATCGAGGCGCCGTCGGTCGTCACGCCGACCATGTTGGAGGCGAAGCCGCGGATCGAGATGCTGGCGACGGTGGTGGCGTCCTCGTCGTTATACTCGGGAATCACGCCCGGCATGAACTTCAGGAACTCGCCGATGTTGCCGTCCTTCATGTCGCCGAGGGAATCGGTGGAGAGGACGTTTTTCAGATTGGGCGCGTATCGCTGCTCGTTGATGGCGATGGCGGCGGCATCGGTCTCGCGCTCGGTGGCGACGGTGAAGGCGTCGAGTTTCAGCACGCCACCTTCGCCGTAGCGCGTGGCGCTCGTGAGATCGAAGTCCTTCACGGCGGGCTGGCCCGCGACGAGGTCGAGCGGGGTCGATTGGGTGTCGAGACCGGTGTAGAACACCTCGAGCACGACCTTGCCGGCGGGCACCTGCGGGAGGCGATAGGCGCCGGTCTGATCGGTGAACACCTCGAGGCCGGTGCCGCGAACGGTGACGCGGGCGTTATTGAGAAACTGGCCGGTGACGACGTTTTGCACGCGGCCGGAAATCGAGGCGGCAGCTTGTGCGGAGGCCGTGGAGCCGTCGGCGGCAGTTGCAACGTGGGCGGGGGCGAGGGCCAGGGCGAGCCAGGCACCGATCGCGGCGAGGGGATTTTTTCGCTTCATGGGCGGGGAAACAGGAGGGGTTGAGCGTGGCGGATCAGAAGTGGATTGAGGTCCGGCCGGCGCGACCGAGACGGCAGGCGGCGCACGCTGAATCGTGAGTATGCCGTCGGGTTCATCGGCGACGACGACGAGGCCGGTCGACGCGACCAGCCGCTCGAACGCCTCGCGCGGGCGAAATATTCCGCGCAATGCCGCCGTGTGTGCGCCGCGCACGGTCTCCGCGAAAAACACGATTTCGAGGCCGGCCTGGCGCGCAGCGAGCTTGAGCGTGTCAACGGCGTCTCCGGCCGGGACGTCGAACGCACGCGGAGAGATCGCATCGGTATCCGCCGCGAATACGCGGGCGAGACACAGGGCGAGAAGGAGTGCGCACATACGGCCGGCCGGCCGGGTAATGCGACGGAGCAACATGGGGTTGGCAGGGGCAAGTCGCCCCACCAGACGACTCAGCCGGGCGATTTCACTAAAGGTATTTTCGCGAAATCGCATTTTTCTTCGCGCCCACGGGAGCTTCGACCGGGCGTGCCCGACGTCAGGGTTTGCGGCGCAGCACAATTTCGTCCGCGCCGCGGCGCTCGACGAGCACACCGGGAGTATCCGCGAGGAACCGCGCGAACCGCTCGACGTTGTCGGAACGGATCGACGCGACGATCGGCATCGCAGCCAGCTCGGCGTCGGCGATCACGAACTGCACGCGGTTGCGGCGGTTGAATTCGACGATCGCCCGCCCTAGCGGCACCGAGGAAAAATCGAGCAATTGCGGCTGCCACGCGAGGAGCCGCGCGGATTCCTCCACCGACACCGCGACGATCTGCGGCTGCGTCGCGGTGGTGAGGGAGACCGTCGCGCGTTGGCCCGCCGTCACCTCCGGCGGCGGATCAACCGAGACCGAGGAGGTGCCCGCCGCCGGGGGCGATTGCACCTGCACGCGCCCCTCGGTCACGAGGACTTCGAGCGAGGCGGCATCGAGCCGGACGTTGAACGCAGTGCCGACGGCGCGGACATCGACGCCACCGGCGCGCACGACAAAGGGACGCGCGGGATTTTTCGCCACGGTGAACAACGCCTCGCCGCGCACGAGCACCACGCGCCGCTCGCCCGCGGTGAACGCGACGGTGACGACCGCGCCGCGGTTGAGTTCGACCGTCGAGCCGTCGGCCAAAATGCGCCGCTCGTAGGCCGCGGCGTTCGCCACCTCGGTTTCGACGGCGGGCGTCGCGGCCTGCCACCACAGGGTGGTCACGGCGACGCTCGCCGCGGCCGCGAGGCCGACGGGCATCAACCAACGGAAGCGCCGCCGGGGTCGCGCCAGCAAATCGGGATTCGGCTCCTCGCTGTGCTCGGGCCGCCATTGCGCGAGCAAGGAAAAATCGCCGCCGAGGCGCCGGTGCAGCGCGAACCATTCGCCGTGCCGCGGATGGTCGGCGAGCCATTGCAAAAACTCGTCTTGCTCGGCGGCGGTGAGGCCGCGGTCATGTTTGACGAACCACTCGGCGGCGGCGCGCGAACGCTCCTGGGCTTCGGGCGAATCGGGCTCGGGCCGGTTCATCGCGGGGCCCTCCGTATACCCGTGCGGCGGAGCATGAACTCCGTGCATTTCTCCACGCCGATCGTGAGCTGCGCGGCGACCGTGCGGTCGGAGATGCCCAGTTTCTCCGCGATCTCGCGTTGGGTCATGCTGTAGACCGACCGCAGAGTGAAAATCTGGCGGCAGCGGTCGGGCAGTGACTGGATGGCTTCGGTCAAGAGGGCGAGTTCCTGGTTGCGCGCGACGGTCTCGGGGATATCGCCGCGCTCATCCAAGACGTTTGAGAGGTCGCTTTCCACTAAAGGTCTCGTGTGCGTGAGGTGATGGCGGCGGAGCTGGTCGAGCGCGAGATTCCGGGCGGTGGCGAAAAGAAACGCTTTGGGCGCGTGCAGTTCGCCGTCGGTGCGGGCTCGTAAAACCCGCACGTAGGCCTCCTGCATGATGTCGTCGACATCGAGTTGCCCGCCGAAACGGCCGGAGAGCCACGCGCGCAACATCGCCTCGTGCGGTTGCACGTGGGCGGCGAACCACTGGCCAAGTTCGGAGTCGGGCGGGGGCACGGGGTTGGGACGAATCGGAGACGGGAGATGCATTCGCCCCCGGGTGTGGACTGTCGAGCGCGTTTTCCAGCCGCGCACGAAAGCGGCACCGGAAACTTGACGCCGTGGGTGGTAACTTCCGGAGTCTGCACGACCCGGTGACGCCCCCACCCCACCCCGCCGAGTTATCCCACCTCCGAGAAATTCCTCCGCACCATGAAACTGACACGTCTCCTGCTTCCACTCGCGTTGTTTGCCTCCATCGCCGCGCTGCACGCCGAAAATTGGGACAACTGGCGCGGGCCGCTCCACAACGGTTCCAGTCCCGAGAAGGGCCTGCCCGCGACGTTTAGCAAAACCGAGGGCGTGAAGTGGGCCGTGGACATGCCGGGCATGTCGGCGGCGACGCCGGTAATCTGGGGCGACCGCGTGTTTGCGACAGCGGCCGACACGAAGACAGGCAAACAGTGCGCACTCAGCCTCGACCGCCGCACGGGCGCGATCCAGTGGCGCGCGGACATCAGCGAGTTCACGACCGACGGCCAATACAGCAACTCGTGTTCGCCCTCGCCGGTGACGGACGGGAAGCTCGTGGTGTTTTTCTTCGGCACGGGCGAACTCGTCGCCTTCGAGGTCGGCGGGAAGAAGCTGTGGGAGAGGAACCTCGGGCCCTTTGCGTTTCAGTGGACGTTTTCATCGAGCCCGCTGCTGCACGACGGGCGGCTCTTGGTGCAGGTGCTGCAACGCGACGTCGCGGTGCGCGGCAAAGGCAAGTCGACGGGCAACGAGTCCTACCTCCTCGCGCTCGATCCGGCCACCGGCAAGGACCTCTGGCGGCACGTGCGTCCTTCGGACGCGGTGGCGGAGTCGCGTGAGGCGTTCAGCACTCCCCTGCCCTTCACGAACAACGGTCACGCGGAAATCGTCGTGGTCGGGGGTGATGCAATCTCGGGCCACGATCCGGCCTCGGGTCGCGAGCTGTGGCGCTGGGGCACCTGGAATCCGACGAAGATCGGCCACTGGCGCCTCGTGCCTTCGCCGACCGTTGGCGCGGGCGTAATCCTCGCGTGCGCTCCGAAAAACGCCCCGGTTTATGCCGTGAAAGCGGGCGCGAGCGGCACGCTGACGAACAAGGGCTTGGCCTGGCAGAGCCACGTGCAGCAAACGGAAGACGCCGCCGAAGCCGCGCCGACGCACAACGAACGCGACCTCACAACGGACGTGCCCACGCCGCTTTTCTACGAGGGAAAATTCTACATTCTCAACGGCACGAAAAAGAAACTCTACTGCGTGAATCCGGCGGACGGTTCGGTCGTGTGGAGCGGCGATCTGGGCGGTCGGTCGGCGTTTCAATGCTCGCCGACGGCAGCGGACGGAAAAATCTATGTGATGAATTTCGACGCCGAAGTGTCGGTGGTGCAGGCCGGCGGCACGGAGTTCAAGCTGCTGCACAACGCCAAATTCAAGGACGACGGCGACGACACGCGCCACCGCTCGAGCGTCGCGATCTCGCAGGGTAACCTCTTCGTGCGCACGGGCACGAAGCTGTTTTGTCTGGGGAAGTGAGTCACCGGGGCCGCCCGGTCACTAGGCCAGCGGCGACGCCGGGTTGGCGGCCGCGGTGCGCACGAGGCGGAGAAAGTGTTCGGCGTCGGTGCCGGGGCCATCCGACCGCCAGGCGGCGCCCACCACTAGGGGCGGCGGTGCGGGCGCGAGCGGGATGAGCTTCAGGCGCGCACCCGTCGAACAGGCGAGCGATTGCGCCACGAGCGCCACCCCCTCGCCGGCTTCGATCGCGGTGACGAGGCCGGCGCTGTCCGCGTGTTCCTCGACGATGCGGGGGCGCGCTTTCACCGCAGCAAACAGCGCGTCCAAATATTCGTGATACTCGGGATACTCTCGGCGGTGATAGGCCACGAGCGGCTCCGCGGTCAACTGCGCCAGACTCACCGTGCGGCGGCGGGCAAAGGGATGGTCGGGCGGGACGGCGACGCGCATCTGGTCGCGCACGAGCGCCTCGAAGTGCAGGCCGCGCAGCATGGCACGCGTAGGCCGCACGAGAAATACGAGCTGCAAGGCGCTGCTGCGCAGACCGGCGAGCATTTCCTCGGAAGAGAGGTCGTGCAGTTTTACGCGCACGACGGACTGGGCGGCGTGAAAGGCGCGCAATGCCGGAGGGATGATCCGCACGGTCGGCACCGGCGCGTAGCCAACGTGAAGTTCGCGGCGACGCCCCGTGGCGGCGGCACGCGCAGCGGTCACGGCCTGCTCGGCCCGCAGTAACACCGCGCGCGCTTCGCCGAGGAACACGCGTCCGGCTTCCGTGAGGCTCACGGATTTCGCGCTCCGCTGCAGCAGCAGGAAACCCAGCTCCTCCTCTAGATCGCGGATCTGCCGGCTGAGCGCCGGTTGGGAAACATGCAGGGTGAGCGCGGCCCGCGACACGTTTTCGAGTTCGGCGACGGCGACAAAATAACGGAGGTGGCGGAGTTCCATGGCGCGCGGCCACCATGCCTTTTGGCTATACTGAGGCAAGAATCATGGTCTTTCCCCTCGGAGCTCCCGCTGTGGCATACTGACGCCATGATCACACTACGCCCTGCCCACCAACGCGGCCACGCCGACCACGGCTGGCTGAAATCGAACCACACGTTCTCCTTCGCCGAATACCACGATCCGGAGCACATGGGCTTCCGCTCGCTACGCGTCATCAACGACGACCGGGTGGCGGCCGGCCGCGGCTTCGGCACGCATCCCCACCGCGACATGGAGATCTTCAGCTACGTGCTCGAGGGCGCGCTCGCGCACAAAGACAGTCTCGGCAACACCCGCGTGCTGCAGCCGGGCCAAGTCCAACTCATGAGCGCGGGCCGCGGCGTCACCCACAGCGAATTCAATCCCTCACCCGACCAGCTCACGCATTTTCTCCAGATTTGGATTTTGCCGCGCGAGCGCGGCCTCACGCCCAGCTACACGGATTGGCACCCGACCGCCGCACAGGCCGAAGCGCCGAAGGTGCTGCTCATATCTCCCGACGGCCGCGAAGGCTCAGCGACGATTCACCAGGACGCCGATGTCTACCGCGTCCGCCTGAAGACGGGCGAGACGATCACCCACGAACTCGCCCCCGGTCGCGGCGCGTGGCTGCAAATCGCAGACGGTGCGCTCACCTTTAACGGCACTGCGCTGACCACCGGCGACGGCGCGAGCACCGAGACGCCGGGCCGGCTCACGCTCACCGCGACGCAGCCGGTGGAGGCGATTCTCTTCGAACTGAAATAAGGCCACCGGCGCGCTCGCTACGCTGCGCGCTCTCCGGCCTACTCCCCTTTTCCCAACCCAATAAAATACCATGAACGATCCCGTTATCGCCCAAAAGTCCCCCTGCCCCGTCAACGTCGAAGCCGGCAAAACCTACGCGTGGTGCTCTTGCGGCCTGAGCAAGAACCAGCCGTTTTGCGATGGTTCGCACAAGGGCACCGGCTTTGCGCCCACGATGTTCACTGCCGAGAAACCCGGCACGGTTTACTTCTGCGGCTGCAAACACTCGAAGACCGGCGCCACGTGCGACGGCTCGCACAAGGCGCTGTAACGCCTCAGCGCGAGCGGGAGCGGAGCCACGTTCGCCCGCGAGACCGTTAGCGTTCGCGCGTGGCGCTGCGTGGCAAGGGCCCGAGCGCGGCGCGGGTGCGCTCGAGGGCCGCGCGCATCCGCGCAAGGGCATCGGCATGTGCGGGGGCGGAGGCGAGATTGGTGAACTGGCGCGGATCGGTCGCGAGGTCGTAGAGTTCCTCGCCGCCGTCGCCCCAGCGGTTGTAGCGCCACTTCGCATCGCGAATGGAACGGCCGCCGTTGCCGGTGACGGAATAGGCAAACTCGCGGAACCACGCGGCGGCCGCCACGGGCTCGCGCAGCAGCGGGCGGAGGCTGCGGCCGGAGAGATTTTTCGGCGCCTGCTCGGCTAGGCCCGCGAGATCGGCGAGCGTGGGATAGAGATCGACGTGCTCGACGAGCGCGTCGCAGCGCGTGCCGGCGGAGGCCCCGAAGCCGGGGGCCGAGATCAGGAGCGGCACGCGCAGGCTTTCCTCGAAGAGCGTGGTCTTCTGCCAGAGACCGTGCTCGCCGAGATGGAAGCCGTGATCGGAGGTGAAGACGACGATCGTGTTGTCGCGGAGGCGCAGCCGGTCGAGTTCGGTCAGCAGGCGACCGACCTGCTCGTCCATGAACTCGACGGCGGCGTAGTAGGCGGCGATGGCTTCGCGCTGCTGCGTTTCGCTCATGCCGTAGCGCAGATCGTTGCGCATCGCGGCCGCAGCCGGCGGCACGTCGTCGAGATCGCCGGGCGGCACGGGGGGCAGCGTGATCTTCTCCGGCGGATAGTGGGCGTGCAGCCGCTGCGGCGCGACGAGCGGGACGTGCGGCCGCACGAGGCCGACCGCGAGGAAGAACGCGTCGTCGGTCCGCAGCAGCCGGCGGTCGTCGCGGCCGCGGCCTCGCGCGCGCGCCTGCAGGATCGCGATGGCTTGGTTGGCGGCGAGGACGTCGGCCTGGGTGCCCTCCTCGCCGTCGGGCACGACGACGCGCGTGAAACTGGTGCCGGGCTCGGGGCGCTTCGGCGAGAGCAACGTGACGGCGCCCAAGCTCGTCGCTTCCGGCGCCATGACATTGAACGTGCGGTCCCACGAGTCGGGCTCGTCGCCGGCGGGATCGCCGGACTCGATGCTGCCGGGAATGCCCATGTGGTAGATTTTCGAGACGCGCAGGGAGACGTAGCCGTTGCGGCGCAGCAGGCCGCCGACGCTCGGGTGCGACGCGAGCGCGGGGTTGAGCGCCCGATAGCTGCCCGTCGTGTAATTGTTGCCCATCATGCCGAGCTGCTCGGGATACAGGCCGCTCATGAACGAGGCGCGCGACGGACCGCAGACGGGAAACTGGCAGTAAGCGCGGGTGAACTGCACGCTTTGCGCCGCGAGGCGGTCGAGGTTCGGCGTGCGGATGGCGGTGTTGCCGTAGCTGCCGAGGCACGCGGCGAGATCGTCGCTGACGATCAGGAGAATGTTGGGGCGGGTGGGCGTGGAGGCGGCCGACGCGGCGATGGCGGTCAGGGCGAACGCGAGCAGCGCGAGCGGAAGAAGACGGTTAAACTTCATGGCAGAAAAAGCGCCGTCAGCGGGACGGCGGGCGCACGGATTCGGCTTTCGGCAGCGCGCCGGCGAGCCGCGCCTTGACGGCCGCGTGCGCGGGCTCGGCGGCGAGGTTGCGCCACTCGTTCGCGTCGGCCTGCAGGTCGTAGAGCTCCTCGCTGCCGTCGGCGTAGCGCAGGTAACGCCAGCGGGCGTCGCGCACGCTGTGGTGCGAGGTTTGAAACGTGCTGACGACCGCACGGCCGGTGGCCGCATCCGGCGTGCGGAGCAACGGCACGAGCGACTGGCCGTCCAGCGGGTGAGCCGGTGCGGGCGTGGTCGTGACTTCGATGAGCGTCGGGTAGAGATCGAGCAGCGAGACGGGTTGGCGCGAGGTCGCGCCGACCGCGAAGCTCGCGCGATCGCGACGGGCGGGGGCGACGACGAGCGGCACGCGCACGGCGCGCTCCCAGCCGGTCCATTTGCCCCAGTGATCTTTTTCGCCGAGGTGCCAGCCGTGGTCGCCAAAGAAAACGATCAGGGTGTTGTCGGCGTGGGGTCCGGCGTCGAGTGCGTCGAGCAGGCGGCCGACCTGAGCGTCCACGTAGTGCACGCAGGCGAGATAGGCGGCGACCGCGTTTTGCCACTGCCGGTGCTGCACGACCGTGGCGTGCGCGCCGGCTGTGGCGGCCTCGAGCGCGATTTTCCGACCGGTAGCGGAGAGGTCGTCGAGGTCGGTCTGGAGGTGGGGCGGGAGCGTGATTTTCTCCGGCGGAAAGGGCGCGAAGTATTTCGCCGGAGCGAAGAGCGGAATGTGCGGGCGGTAGAAACCCACGCCCAAAAAGAACGGTTCGGCCGATGCCGCGGAGAGATGCCCGATGGCCCAATCGGCGATCTGCGTGTCGCCCATCGCGGAGTCGGGCACATCGACCGGGCCCCAGTCGAACGACTCGGCCGCGGGGTCCTTGGGCCGGCGATCGCTCGGGATGCGGTTGAGCGGGAGCGTGACCGTGCGGCCATCAGCCAGCGTGACGACATGCCGCGGATCGGCGGTGATCTTCGACGGGAGCTCGTCGGGCGTGTAGTTGACCTTGCGGGCGTCGAACGGGCTCCAGCGCTGCTCGGGGAAGAACGAGGCGTCGTAGAGGTCGGCCCGGTTCTGGTGCGTGAGCTTGCCGGCGCCGAGCGTGCGGTAGCCGTGGCGCTTGAGATGCTGCGGCAACAGCGCGAGGCCGGGCGCGAGGCGGCGCAGATCGTCGCCATTGTCGTAGGCGCCGGTATGGAAGGGCGCGCGGCCGCTGAAGACGGCGGCGCGTGACGGCGCGCAGAGCGGCGAGGCGCAACTGGCATTGGCGAACGCCACGCCGCGGGCGGCGAGCCGGTCGAGGTTCGGCGTGCGCGTCTGCGGATGCCCGCGGAGGAAGCCGACCCAGTCGTTCAAATCGTCGGCGACGATGAAGAGGATATTGGGGCGGGCGGGCGCTGCGGCAGATAGCGAGGTGATTCCGGCAACGAGGAGCAGACCGACGAGAAACGGGCGCATGAAGGAATGGAGAAACGGCGATCAGAACGAATACGTCGTCGTGAACCGGATTTCCCGCGGAGCGACGAGATCGTAGCGGCTGTAAGCGAGGCCGCGGTTGCTAGCGGGGAGCACGAAACCGTCGGGCGCGCCGGTGCCGGTCGCGATGCGCACGGGAATGATGTCGGTCTTATCGAGGAGATTGGAGACGTTGACCTGGAAACGCACGCGGCCGGGCAGGCGTCCGAGCGAGCACGTGTAGGCGAGCATCGCCTCGGCGGAGGAAATTTCCTGGCCGGTGATTTCGCGGCCCGCGGCATTCGCGCCGATAATGTTGGCGCTGCGCCAGTAGCCGCCGCCGCCAATCGTGAGGCCCTTGAGGAAACCCGTTTTGAAATCGTAGGCGGTGAACACACTCGCCTTGTGCGGACGCACGCCCCAGCGCTTTTCGTTTTCCTCCTTCGTGTCGCTGAGCGTCTCCGTGAAATTGAAGATCTCCTGGGCGACCGTGGTGCCAGCGGTGGCGGTGTTGAGGGTCGAGGGGTTGGCCGCCGGTGTCATCGCACCGAGCGCGATCCATTTGGCGATGGTGCCGCCGGGCAGGTAGGCGCCGGGATCAATCACGTAGCGGCCGGTGGCGTCCTGCTTCACGCCCTGCACGAGACGCACGCTGTCGGCGGAGGGTTTGAGGCCATACCAGTCGACCATCTCGTTGCCGAGGCGCGTGCGGAGCGAGTCGGTGTAGGAATAGTTGAGCAGCAACCTCCACGAGCGCGTGAGGTTGGCCGTGATGCGCGCCTCGTAGCCGTGCGAGACGAAGTCGGACGCGACGGCGTTAGCGGGCGGAGTGTAGGCCTTGTAGAGCGCCGCCCAGTCGGCCGCAGAAATGGGGCGGCCGGTGCCGGTGAGCACGGTGGCGAAGGCGTCCATCACGCGGGTGTTGAGGCCCGGCGCGCCCGAGATGCCGCTCGACGTGATGCGGCCCTGCTCCTCGGCATCGAAGCGCACGAAGCGTGCACTCAACCGTCCCTCAAGCATATCGAGGCCGATGCCGTAGTCCTCGCCGCGGCCGTGCGAGAGCGGGGCGAGATTGCCGAGCGGGAAGACGGTGCGCGCGAGCGGCGGCACGCCGACGTTGGAGGACTGGTTGGCGATGAGCGAAAACCAGTCGGTGACGTGGAAGACGCCGCCAAGCGTGCGGGTGTTGGCGTTGACGTGCGTGACCGTGGCTTTCGCCGGATCGCGATCGGGGCGTTCGCCGATGGCGGGATCGGTGTAATAGCCAAACTGGTTCACGGTGACGCGGTCGGTGCGGTAACCGAAGGTCGTCACGAGGCGATCGCGGAGGAGGTAACTTTGTAAAACGGCGAGGCCGCTGTCGGTGTCCTGCCGCATGCCGCTGTTGTTGGCGCCGGCGGCGTCGTTGGCGAAGGCGAGCGCGTAGGTGCGGCCGCCGAACGTGAAATCCTTCGGCAGGCGGCGCCAGTCGCCGGCACGGTAGGAATCGAGCTGACCCTCGATGAAATAATTGCGGACGGCGACGCGGTTGTTGGCGTTGCTCGCAAGGGCCCCAAACGGACTGCCGACGAGCGAGAGCCAGGAAAGCTCGTTGGTATCCGTCTGCGCCGAGGTGGACGCGGCGGCGGCGAGGCGGTGGCGACCGAGCCACTTTTTCTCCGGGTCGAATGCGTAGGTGGCGGAAACGCGCGACTCGCGGTATTCGCCGAAGTGAATATCGCCGCGCCAATTTCCCTCGACGTAGAGACTGCCGGCATAGGGGTTGACGGGGCCGTTGAGGCCGAGCGTGCGATTGGGTTCGCCGCGGAACGTGGGATCGTTGCCGACGAGCGTGCGCGTGGTGAGCGTGGTGCGCTGGACGTGGTGAGCGAGATTGAGACTGAGTTTGCGCGTGGGCTGCCAGTCGGCGGAGAGCGTGTAATTGTGCAGACGCTGTTCGCGCTGGGAGCCGGGACCGGAGGCGTTGCCGCGCTTCGGATTGAAGAGCGGATCGGTCATGATGAGCGCCGAGGTGGTGCGGCCCGGCGTGCCGTCGGGTGCGCGGACGGCGGCGTTGTTGTAGGAACCGGTGACGTAGGTGCCGATGGCATCGAAGATGGTGCCGTCGTTTTCGATGAACGTGGCGCGGCGATTCTGGCCGCCGCTGGTGCCATTGCGCGCGGTGATGCCGAGCGCGATCATCGCGGCGGTGGGCGCGGCGGTCGTGGGGGCAACCGTCACGGCACTGACGCCGCGGGCGTTGCGGTTGTCATACCACGCGAGCATTTCGTCGACGCCAGGGAGAGTCTTGATGACCGCGCCCTGATCGCGACCGGTCTCGCCCATTGCCTGGAGGGTCACGGTGCGCGTGGGGCGCGCGGTGACTGAGGCGAAGATGCGTCGCTTGTCCTGAAAATCGAACTGCCGCCAGCCGCCGTTTTCCTGGTGCAGCGCGGCGAGCGACATCGCAAGGCGGTCCTTCACGAGCACGCGGTTGACGTCGACTTCGGAGCGGTTGCGCTCCCACGAGCCAAAGCCGTAGCGGAGGTTGGCGCTGTGGCGGTGCGTGGTGGCGGTCTTGGACGATTGGTTGAGCACACCGCCGGGCGCGCCGACGCCGAAGAGCAGCGAGTTGGCGCCACGCGTGTCGTCGAAGCGTCCCACGCGGTAGGGATCCATATTCGTGATGCTCGTGAAATAATCCATGCCCTGGCTCGCCGCGAGGCCGCGCACCATCGTGCGATTGAGGAGATTCTCCCCGGAGATGGCGGGGTTTTGGCCGGGCTGGCCGGGCTGCCACGCACTGGTGTCCATCTCGGAGTTCACCGTGAAATTGAGCAGGCCCTGCAGATCGGTGATCGCGAGGTCGTCGAGAAATTCCTTCGTAAACACGGAGACCGACCCGGCGGTGTCGCGCAGGCGGGCGTTAAGGCGCGAGCCGGCGAGGGTGTTTTCCGCGGCGTAGCCGGTATCGCGCGAAGTATCGACGGTGAACGGGCTCAACTCGACGACTTCAGCTGCGGCCGGGCGGGCCGGGGCGGTTTGCGCGGTGGCCAGCGGGCAACCGGCGAGCGCAACGATGCCGGCGAAAACGAGACGGCGTGAAACAGGGAGCGAGAGGAAGCGCATGATTGGGGGTAGAAAACGACCGCGGGGTTGGGTCGCCTTCGCACTCAGAATCCCACGGTGACCGACCAGACGGCAAGCCGCGGTTCGGCGTTAAACGTGGCGGTGATGCCGGAGCCGCGCGCGCCGCTGAAGCCCGTGGTGGCGCTCGGGAGCAGGACGACGTCGTAGCGGTTGAAGAGGTTGTTCACGTTGAGCTGGGTCGAGAGCGAGTAGCGGCCGAGTTTGCGTTGGTAGCCGACGATCGCGTCGAAACGCACCGGGCGCGGCATGTAGAACGTGAGCCGCGGGCGGCCGGCGGCCACGCCGCCCTCGTAGTAACGATAGGAAGTGACCGTCCACGATTTCGAGGCGGTGCCGCCGAGGCGCACGCCGCGGAGCCAGCCGGAGGTGAACGTGTAGATGCCGGTGAAATTGGCGCTGTATTTGGGATTTCCCGCCGCGAGATCGCCGGCCTTGGCAACGACGACGGTGCCGACCGGCCGAGCGTCGGCGAGCGGCGCGATCTGGAGCGCGGAGATCGGCAGGCCGGTGGCGCCGGTGAGGATCGGGCCGCGGACCGGATCGATCGTGCGGAGCACGGTGGCGACGGCAGAGGTGGGATTGATACGGGCGGACTCGGCCGCAGGATTGGCGTAGTAGCGGTTGGACGGCGAATTCATCATCGCAAGCGTGAGCGGCACGGCGCCGGGCGCGCCGGCGGTGAGCACCTGGGTGGCAGTCGAGCTCACGTAGACCGGCGTGCGATCGCGATAGGTGACCTGGCCCTGCGCATCGGCGTAGAACTGGTCGTTGTAGAGCTGGGCGTAACTCTTGTCGGTCTCGATCACGCTGTTGAAATGCGAGGCGGAGAGGCGGAGGCGCCAGTTGTCGCGCACCACCGCAGTGGCGGCGAGTTGCACGCCGCTGGAACGGCGCGCGACCGTGATGTCGCTGCCGGGATTGAGGTGCTCGCCGTTGAGGCCGTCGGGATTGATGAGGCCGGTGAGCGTGCCATTGATCGCGGTTTGTTCGCGCGGCGACTGGGCGAGAAACCAGGACGCCGAGCCGGAGATGGTCTTGTCGGCATTGGTGAACTTCACGCCGGCCTCGCCGCCGGTGCCGCGGGAATTGCCCTGCGGTTCGCCGTAGGGATCGGTGCGGACGGAAGCGGAGGGAGACAGCGAATCGGAGAGACTCAGGTAGGGCCGCACCCAATCGCGCAACGCGTAGTTTACGCCGGCGTTGAAACTCACGGCCTTGGTGCGCGCGAGACTGCGGAAACTGGGCTGAGCGGGCGTGCCAAAATCGTCGCGGATCGCGCGCAACTCGCCGGCACGCAGACCGGCCAGCGTGGTGAGTCGGCCATCGAGCCACGTGATGAAGTTGGCGGCGTAGAGACCCTTGATCTCGGTGTCGTTGTTATTGCGGCCATTGGTGCCGCGACCGGTGAGGCCGAGCGGATTCGCGGCGGAAATGAGACTCGGCACCGGTTCGTTGGTGCCGACTTCGACATAGCGGACGCCGTCGACGGTGATGTATTTCGCGCCGGGCTCGAACACGTTGACGTCACGAATCGGGCCGTCGCGCAAGGCGGTGTAAGTGCGGGCGAGGAGCGTGAAGCCGTTCGCCGCGGCGGTCGGGCTGGGATTCACTATCGGGTTCCCGTTGGCATCGGCGCGCGCATAGCCACGGAAAACGCGATTGAAAATGGTGCCGCTGTAATCTGCGCCGAACGCGGTCTGGCTCTGGGCGCGGCCACTGAAGAGCCCGCCAGTGTGCACGCCGGAAATCCGAAATGCCCGCGCCCGCGTGTGGCCAACAATATCGACGGCGCCCGGGGCGACGGCCCAAGTGCCCGTGGGATTGGCGGCGACATTGGGCGCGACGAATTGGGCGAGGCCATTGGAGTAGCGGCTGGCCTTGTTGTTGGCATAGCCCGCGGCGATCTGCGTGGAGAAGCTCCGGCTCCAGACGGTGTCGACGGTGAGGCCATGGGTGTGGGCGCGGGTGTAGTCGGAGAGCGCGCGGCCCGCGGTGGAGTCGACGTTGTCCCACGTGAGCGTGCCGTTGCCGATCACACCGGCGCCGCTGGAACCGCCGTTGGCCGCGGCGGAAATCTGATTCGTCGCGAGGAGATAGCGGAGGCTGAGGCCGTTGCGCGCATCGTTGGCGGTGCTCTGCGCGGTGAGCGTGGTGAGGTTTTGGTAGAGCCGGAGGTAGTTCGTGTAGCCCTCGGAAAAACGCACGGTCGTGTGCTGGAACGGCCGCCACGCGATCTGCCCGTAGAGGCCGTCGAGGTCGCCGTTGATGAAGACGCGGCGATTGCCGAGCTGCTGGCGCGTCGCGACAAAACGGAAGGCGAGATTTTTCCGCGCCGCGGCGAGGTCGAGCAGGCCCTGTTTGTGGCCGTGTTGGTCGACCTGAAAACGGAAGGAGCCGTGCGCGGGCCGGCCGAACCGCGCCTGCTTCGAGACCAGGTTGATCGCGCCGCCCGCGCCGGAGAATCCGTAGAGCAGCGACTGCGGGCCGTTGATCACCTCGACGCGCTCGATGTCGTAGTTGGTCGTGAAGCCCATGCTCGTGGCCGCGGCTCGCGCCGGCATGAACGCATCGCGTTGCACCGTCGGCGCGCCCATGCCGCGCAGCGACATGTTGGTGTCGAAACGGTCCATCGGATTATTGACGCCAGTCGCCGCGCCGCCGCCGTCGAGCGTGCCGGCGCCTGCAGAGTATTCGCGCAGCATGTTATCGATGTCCCAGGCGCCGACATCGTTCATGAAGGCTTCGTTTAACACGTCGGCGGAGACGGGCATCTTATCGAGCTCGACCTTGAAGCGCGTGATCGAGTTGGAGTTCAGCGCGCCGTAGCTCTTGTCGGTTTCCTCAGTCACCTCGAACGGACTGAGCACCAGCGTGCTCTCGGTCGCGGGCGGGGGCGGCGGGGCGGATTGCGCGGCCAGCGCCGGGGCGATGAGCCAACCGGCCAGGGCACTCAGGAGGGTGCGGTTTTTCATGGAAAGCGGAAGCTGCTCGGTGGTGCGGTCGGGAGCCGGAGCGGGGGCGGACGTGCGCGGACGCGGCGCGCGCCCGACGGTGAGCGCACCGGTCTGCTCGTCCTGCACGACGACGAGCCCGGTGTTGGCCACCATGCGCTCGATCACTTCGCGCCCGGTAAACTCGCCTTTGACCGGATTGGTCGTCACGCCGCGCACGGTGGAGACGACGTAGACCACTTGTTCACCCGACTGCTCGACGAACTGCCGCAACGTGGTCGCGGCATCGCCCCGCGCGACGTTGAACTGACGGCGGGGGACGCTCGTGGCGGCGGTGGCCGCCGCGGCGAGCGCACTGAGCACCAAGAGGCACAGCAATCGGCGGAGAGCATCAACCAAACGACACACGCGGAGTAGGTAGGGGATTACAGTTTGCGACATCCTGCGGCCGGTGGGGACGGCCAAGAGTTCAGACGGGCGAAACATAAGGTCGGGCTATGCGGACGAAAAAATTATTTCGCCCCGCGCAACACGAGGCGGTCCGAGGCGGAGCGATCGACGACGACCTCGCCGCCGGATTCGAGCAAACGCACAAACGCCTCGACGTTTTCCGCGCGGAAACTGCCGCCGACCGGGAGCGAGCCGAGCGCGGGATCGGCTAGGACGAGTTGCACGGCGTTGCGGCGGTTGAACTGCGTGACGACCTCCGCAAGCGGCGTATCGACAAACACGAGTCGCGGGCCCTGCCAGGCGAGCGCGTCGCGCACGGCGGCGGGAGTGACGGGCTCGACGACGAGCGCGGTGCGGCGCACGGCAGGGATGAGGGCGCGCTCGTTGGCGACGAGGAAGGTGTCCGTGGGGGCAGCGCGTTGCCCGCTACGCGTGGGCTGGGGGTCCGGGGCGAACGACGAAAGCGCGTCGAGGTCAACGCGCTCCACCTCGGAGACGGAGACTTTACCTTCGGTCACGAGGACTTCGACATCGCGAGGGCCGACGCGGACGTTGAACGCAGTGCCGACGGCGCGGACGGCGACGCCGCCCGCCTCGACGCGAAATGGGCGCGCGGGATTTTTCGCGACGGTGAAGTGCGCCTCGCCGTGCAAAAGCGTGACGCGTCGCTCAGCGGTGGTGAACTGGACGTCGGCGGACGTGTTGCCGTTGAGTTCGAGCACGGAGCCGTCGGCGAGCATGACGCGTTCGTAGCCGCCGACGGTGGTGGCGTAGTGCAGCGCGGGCGCGGGGCGGGTCGCGTGGCGGAAGCCCCACCAACCGGTGGCCAGCACGAGGGCCGCGGCGGCGGCGAGCGCGAGGGCACGCGCGGGGAAGGCGAACACGCGGGTGGAAGCTGCTCGCGTGAGGAGATCGCAGTCGGGATGGCGCGCGGCGGCAGGGCGAAAATCGCGCAGCGGCTGGAGGGCGGCCCAGGCGCCTTCGAGTCGCGCGACGGCAGCCTCATGGCGCGGATCGGCGGCGCGCCACGCGGCGAAGTTCGCCTCATCGGCGGGCGTGAAGGCGTCGTCGCGCTGCGCGAGCCAGGCGGCGGCGGTGGCCTCGATAGTTTCGGCGTCGGAGGGGCGCGGGGCAGCGGTGCGCGGACGGTGTTTCGGTTTCATGGTGCGTCCTCCGCTGCGGTCGCGGTGGCGGAGCGGCGGAGTGTCGGGACGCCGCGTTGTTCAAAATAGTCCGCACAGCGCCGCATGCCCTTGGCGAGTTGCGCCTTCACGGTGTGTTCGGAGATACGCAGCTCGGCGGCGATTTGCTTTTGCGACAGGCCGTAAAGCAGCCGGAGCGTGAGCACCTGGCGGCAGCGCTCGGGCAGATCGCGCACCGCGGCCGAAAGCATTTCGAGTTCCTGCTGCTTGTTGATCGCGTCGGCGGCGCTCGGACAATCCTCGGCAACCGAGAGCGCGGCGAGGTCGTCGACTTGGTCGAACGCGACCACCTTGCGGCGGCGGAAAACATCAAGGGCGGCGTTGCGCGCAGTGGTAAAAAGAAACGCCTTCGCGTAGCCGACACGTCCCGCCTCGCGCGCACGGATGAGGCGCGCGTAGGACTCCTGCACGAGATCATCGATGTCGGGCAGCGACGGAAACACGCCGCGGAGGTAGCGGCGCAGGGAAGATTCGTGGGGATGAACTTCCTCGGCGAACCAGCGGGCGTGGTCTGTAGGGGGCGAACTCAAGAGGCGGGGTGGACCGCCGCAAGTGTCGTGCCGCCGAATCCGCAGTCGAGATTTTGTCGGGCGCCGATACCGGGAAAATTTTTCGCTCACGCATAGCCCAAGAAGGGGCGCGGTTCGTCTTACGCGTTGGGTCGCTTTCAGCGTGCGGGCAACTTCGAGGTAAATTCGTGTTTCGACCCGATCACGGGCTCGCGATCTCGGCGTCGAGTTGGGCCAGGAGGCCCATGCCCATTTGCGCGAGCACGCGATAATCGCTGCGTTGGAGGGATTCACCGCCGCGGTTGCTTTGCGCAGCGCCGCCGAGGAGGCCGTCGGGGGTGAGGTGGGCGCGGACGCCGGTGAGGGCGCGGCGGGCGGCGCCGGCGGCAGCGGAATCGAGCACGCCGAGGCGCGCGCCGCACGCGAGGGCGGCGGCGATGCCGGCACTGCCGGAACTATCGGGGACGGCAGTGGCGGGATCTTCGAGGAAACAGGACCAGAGGCCGTCGGGGCGTTGGAGCGGAAGCACCCACGCGGCGATGCGGCGTAGCTCGGCTTCGGCGAAGGCGGCGTCGCCGGATTGGCGCAGGGGCTCGATGGAACGTGCGACGCCGAGGGCGTGCCACGCGACGCCGCGGGCCCAGCCGCGGAAGGTGTGCGTGTTACTATCGCTGCGGCGGAGCCAGAGCGCGCCGTCGTGCCAAAGGCGTTCGTTGCGGAGGCGGAGTTGGGTGCGGGCGAGGTCGGCGAGCGCGGGATCACGGCGCTGGGCCGCGATGACGGCGAGCGGGTAGGCAATCGTGTAGCTGCCCTCGGCGGAAAGCGTGGCGCCGTCCTGGATCGCGCCGTCGGGGCGGGCGTGGTTGCGGGCGAAGGCGACGAACAGGTCGAGGTGCGGACTCGACGGATCGAAGCGGGCGAGGTCGGCGAAGGGGAGCGCGCCTTCGATGCCGTAGATGCGTCCGTCGACGGGACCGCTGCGCGGGTCTTCGTAGATCAGCTGGTCACGTTGCGGCACGAAGAGTTGCCAGTGCGCGGCGCGCGCGGCGGCGTAGGGGCCGGCCGGGTGGCGCTCGGCGAGGGCGCGCAGGCCTTCGAAGACGCAGCCCTGCATCCAGCCGAAGGTCTGCACCGAGGCGAGCGAGGCGAAGCGGCGGTGGAACTCGGCGACGCGATTGACGCCGGCGGGCGCAGTCATGAGGTGCGGTTGAAATTCGGCGGGCAATACGGACGCGGGTGAGGTGGAAGAAACGGTGACGGTGGGCGTGATGGTGCCACCGAAGAACCAGAACGGCGCGCCGGCGCCGATGAGGCGCAACGTGAGGCCGCGCGCGCGGACGGCGGTGGCGTCGGCGGCGGAGAGGGCGAAGGGAAATGTTTCGATGGCGTGCGCGTAACGCAGGTCGAGGCGGCCGAGCACGCGCGCCTCGGCGCCGACGCCCACTAGGGCAACTTCGATGAGACGGGGAGAGCGGTCGTCGAGGGCCGTGGTGAGGCGAAAAGAGGCGGGACCGGCGGTGGCGTTCGCGGAGTCGGACGAGGCGGTGAGACGGAGGAGCGTGGGCGTGGTTCCGACGGCGAAGGCGGGCCAGCCGGCGGGGATGCGTTTGCCAGCGGGAAACGCGACGACGGGGCCGGCGGCCGGCGCGAGGGTTTCGTAGCGGACGGTCGGAGCGGGCTCGGCGGCGGGGAGCGCGGGCGCGAGCGTGAAGACGAAAGCGAGGGCGAGCGTCGTGAGGACGGCGGTCCCGGCTCGCACGAGCCGGGCTACGGAGGCAGAGGTCACGGGAGGGAGCTGCGGTTTAGAATTCACCTTTGAGGCCGAGGAAAATTTGGGCGCCAAGGAAATGGGCATGGGAGAGGCGGGCATAAAGGTGGGCGTGCCAATGCCGTTGGTTTCGGCCATGACGGGCTGGTCGACAATTTCGTCCAGCTCGCATCATACGCGCGCCAGCTCTTGGTCGAGAAAGGCCTGCGCCTTGTTTAACTCAGCCGTCACATCCTTGACCGTCGAGTGCAGCGGCGAGCCGCGCGGGGTCGGGTGCATAAATATCGAAGTGTAGCCGCCGAAATGGTGTCGCTTCAGGGCCGCGAGCATCGGTTTGAAATCCAAGGGGCCGACGCCGGGGAGTTGGCGTTTTTGTTTCGACGGCGCGAGGTCGCCGCTGCCGTCGCCGAACTGCCACGCGTAATAATACAGAATGCGGCCCGCCACATCGTCGACGAGTTGCCCGAGCATCGCGGCATCCTGCGGCAGGTGAAACGGCGCGAACGAAATGCCCACGTGCGGCTCGCGGATTTCCTCGGCGAGCACGCGCACGCCGTCCGGCGTTTCGAGCAGACCATTGAGATGGTTTTCGATCGCAAGTTTCACCCCGAGTTCGCCCGCGACGCCGACGATGGGCTTCAGCCGTTCGAGCGAAGTCCGGATGGCCGTGCGCAGGGCGGCACCGCGCAGATCTTTTCCGCCGGGCACATTCGGGAAACCGGCGACGATCATGTCGCCACCGAACGCGCGCATAGCGCGGAGGTGCGGCTCGCACTTGAGAAAGCCCGTATCCATGCACGTGTAACAGCTCACCGTCACGCCGTGCTGCCGCAGCAGCGCGCCGAATTTCTCGTGACCCAGCGCGTCGATCTGCTCGCGCTGATTGCCCCAGCGGCCGGCCCACACATCGAGGCCCACGCAGCCGGCCGGTTTCACCTGTGGCACGATGTCGGCGATCGGGAGCGTGCCATATTGGTTGGTCGAAAGGGCGTAGCGAAGTCGGAAGGCTCCGCGCGGCGGCTCGGCGGCGGCGAGGGAGACAGTCGAGGGCGCCGCCAGCAAGGCGGCGGCGCCGGCCGTCAAGCGGACAAAGTCACGTCGAGAGTAAGGTTTCATGACCGACGAGGGGCTTCATCGCATGCGTCAGGCGAGGAGTTTTTTCACGACGTGGCCGTGGACGTCGGTGAGGCGGTAGTCGCGGCCTTGGAAACGATACGTGAGCTTCGTGTGGTCGAAGCCAAACTGGTGCAAAATCGTCGCGTGCAGGTCGTGGACGTGAATCGGATCTTTGGTGACGTTCCACGCGATGTCGTCGGTCTCGCCGACGACTTGGCCGCCTTTGATGCCGCCACCGGCGAGCCAGAGACTGAAGGCGTTCGGATGGTGATCGCGGCCGGTGACGGCGCGCTGGCCGGGACGATTTTCACCGAGGGCGGTGCGGCCGAATTCGGAGCCGCAGATCACGAGCGTGTCGTCGAGCAGGCCGCGTTGCTTGAGGTCCTTCACGAGCGCGGCGATGGGCTGGTCGGCCATCAGGCAGTTGTGCGGCAGGTCGGTGTTGATTTTGCTGTGATGATCCCAGGAGGCGTGGATCACCTGGACGACGCGCGTGCCGCGCTCGACGAGGCGGCGGGCCATGAGGCAGTTGCGGGCGAAGGTGCCGAAGAGACCGGTGCCGCCGAGCTGGTTGCCGCCCTCGATCTTCGGCTCAGAGCGGTTGACGCCATACATATCGAGCGTGGCCTGCGATTCGCCGGAGAGATCCATGAGCTCGGGCGCGGCGCTCTGCATGCGGAAGGCGAGTTCGTAGGCGGCGATGCGGCTGTCGATCTCGGGGTCGCGCACCTCGGCGTGGCGGAGGGCGTTGAGCTCGGCGACGCCGCGGATGTTGCGACCCTGCATGGCGGCGGTGAAACCAGCGGGGTTGTCGAGATTGAGGACGGGGGCGCCCTCGTTGCGGAACATGACGCCGGAGTATTTCGACGGGAGAAAACCGCTCGCCCAGCTCGCGGAGCCGCCAGGCACGCCGCGACCGACGCAGATGAGGACGACGAACTCGGGGAGATTTTTTCCGCCGCTGCCGAGACCGTAGGAAAGCCACGAGCCCATGCTGGGACGGCCGGAGATGGCCGAGCCGGTGTTCATGAGGAGCTGGCCGGGGACGTGGTTGAACTGGTCCGTGTGCATCGAGCGCACGAGGCAGATGTCGTCAGCGATAGAGCCGATGTGCGGAATGAGGTCGGAGAGCTCCATGCCGCACTGGCCGTATTTCTTGAACGTGCGCGGCGTGCCCATGATGCGCGCGGACTCCTTCGCGAGAAAGGCGAAGCGCATGTTCTTCAACATCGACTCGGGCAGCGCCTGGCCGTCGAGCTGATTGAGCATCGGCTTCGGATCGTAGAGATCCATCTGGCTCGGGCCGCCCTCGAGGTAGATGTAGATGATGTTTTTCGCGCGGGCTTTGTGGTGCGTGCGACCGGGCAGAATGACGCCGCCATCGGCGGAGGGCGCGGCGAGGAGGCCGTCCTGGCCGAGGAGGTGCGAGAGGGCGAGTCCGCCGACGCCACCGCAGGCCTGCATGAGAAATTTGCGGCGGGAGGAAAAGGAAACGGAGTCGTGCATCGGAGGCGGCGGAGAGGAGTTGAAACGCGGGGCGGTCACTCGCGCGTGATGAATTCGTCGAGGTTCATGATCAGGCGCGCGGCGGCGACGAAGGCGAGTTTGCGGTCGCCTTGGGCGAGCTGAAGTTGGTCGTCGAAGTGGCGCTGCATCGCAGCGACCTCCGCGGCGGCGGGCGGGCGGCTGAGGCAGAGTTCGAAGGCGTGGCGGAGGCGCGACTCGACGGGGGTGTCGGCGGGGAGTGCGGCGAGTTGCTGACCGAGGGTCTCGTGGCACTCGACGAAGACGGGGTCGTTGAGGAGCGTGAGGGCTTGCAGCGGGGAATTGGAACGCTCGCGGCGGAGGCAGGCGAGGCTGGCATCGGAGGCGTCGAAAGTGGCGAGCATCGGATACGGGACGTTGCGACGAAGGTGGATATACATGCCGCGGCGGTATTTTTCTGGGCCCTTGGTTTCGGGCCACGATTTGTTGCGGCCGAAGGCGAGGACGAAGGACGGGAGCGCCGGGTAGATGCTGGGGCCGCCGATGCGACGGTTGAGCAGGCCGCTGCTCGCGAGGAAAACATCGCGGACGACTTCGGCTTCGAGGCGCTGGCGCGTCTGGCGCGCGAGCAGGATGTTTTGCGGATCACGCTCGGCGAGATCTTCGCGGAGGACGGAGGACTGGCGGTAGGTGGCGGAGGTGACGAGGAGGCGGATGAGTTTTTTCCGGCTCCACCCGAGCTGCACGAATTCGGTGGCGAGGTAGTCGAGGAGCTCGGGGTGCGAGGGCGGTTCGCCGAGAAGGCCGAAGTTATCGACGGTGGCGACGAGGCCGCGGCCGAAGAGGTGTTGCCAGACGTGATTAACCGTCACGCGCGCGGTGAGCGGGTTGGCGGGGTCGACGAGCCAGCGGGCGAGGTCAAGGCGGTCGGGGTGCGCGCCGCGGGAGCGCAGCGGCGGGAGGACGGCGGGCGTGCCGGGTTCCACTTCGTCGCCGAGTTGCTGATACTCGCCGCGGAGGTGGATGCGGGTCTTGCGCTCGTGGGTGACTAGAATGGGCGCAGCGGTTTTCGGAAACTCGGGTTGCTTCGCGTAGTGCGCGGCGAGCGGGGCGAAGAGTTTTTTGCCGGCTTCGTCGGCGAAACGCGCGACGTGGCGGGCGACGGCGAGGGCTTGCTCGGGAGCGCGACGGGCGGCGGGTTGATCGAGGATCGCGACGAGTTCGTCAGGGAGCGGGTCGGGCGTAAGCGGGAGTGCGCCGGTGGTGGTGGCGAGGCGGAAGCGCGTGAGGACGCCGGTGATGCGGTGTTCGAGTTCGACGTAGAGCTGGGAGCCGGCGGGGAAATCGCGCGGGGTTTTTAGCTCGAAGACGATGACGTGCGAGGCGTCGGTCTTGCCGGTGATACTCCAGCCGGTGGTGTTGTCGCCGTCGAGGGTGTCGGCGGCGGGCGCGGACTTGGTCTCGAAATCGGCGCGGGCGGTGGCGAACTCGAGTTTGTGCTGCGCGCCGTCGGGCGTCTTCAGCATGGCGGAAAATTCGGCGAGGTGGAAATCGCCGCTGCGGGCGCGGCCGGCTTTGCCGCCGAGATCGGCGAGGGCTTCGAGGCGGAGGCCGGTGACGGCGCGGGCCTCGACGGGGGCTTTGACGACGTAGCGCGTGCGGACGGGATCGCGGGCACCCGTGGTGAAGGAGCGATCGGGGTTGGGCGAGCCGATGCGTTCCTCGTCTTCGGTGATCGTGGTGATCTCCTCGGGCGCGAGGACGGTCCAGCGCTCGGCGGGACGGGCCAGCGCGGTTTCCCACGCGGCGCTCGGTGCGCCGACGAGGGTGGCGACGTGGTCGCGGAGCGGAGCTTCGAGGCGGTCGCGTTCTTTTTCCCAGGTGGCGAGCTTGCGCTGGTAATCGGCGAGTTCGTCGGGGCGCGGCGCGGGGACCTCACGCTCGGCGGTGGAGTTGAAGAACGAGTAGAGCTGGTAGAATTCGCGGTGGGAGAGCGGGTCGTATTTGTGCGTGTGGCACTCGGCGCAGCCGACGGTGAGGCCGAGCCAGACGGCCCCAGTGGTGGCGGTGCGGTCGACGGCGGCCTTGGTGCGGTCAAGCTCGAGGTCGGCGCCGGCCTCGTCGTTCTTGAGCGAATTGCGGTGGAAACCGGTGGCGATTTTTTGGTCGAGCGTGGCGTTCGGGAGGAGGTCGCCGGCGAGTTGTTCGACGGTGAAACGGTCGAAAGGGACGTCGCGGTTGACGGCGTCGATCACCCAGTCGCGGTAGAGGTAGGCGTAGGGGCGGAGCGTGTCGTTGAGGTAGCCGGCGCTGTCGGCAAAGCGGGCGAGGTCAAGCCAGTGACGACCCCAGCGTTCGCCGTAGTGCGGCGAGGCGAGGAGTGTGTCGACGAGGCGCTCGTAGGCGTCGGGGCGGGAATCGCGCACGAAGGCGTCGACGGTGGCGACGTCGGGCGGGAGGCCGGTGAGGTCGAGGCTGAGGCGGCGGACGAGGGTGCGGCGGTCGGCCTCGGGGGATGGGGCGAGGTTTTCTTGGGCGAGGCGCGCGAGGACGAAAGCGTCGATCGGATTTTGGATTGGCGATTTCGGATTTTCGATTTGGGGGACGGCGGGACGGGTGGGTGGTTCGAAGGCCCAGAAGTTTCCCCACGAGGCGCCTTCGTCGATCCAGCGGCGCAGGCGGGCGATCTGCGGCGGTGTGAGCTTCTCCTTCGCGTCGCGCGGCGGCATGACGTCCTCGTCGTCGGTGGAGGAGATGCGGAGATAGAGATCGCTCTGATTACTTTTTCCGGGGACGACGGCGGTGGCGCCGCTTTTGCCGGCGCCGAGCACGCCGGCGTGCGTATCGAGGCGCAGTTTGCCTTTGCGGTGGGAATCGTCCGGGCCGTGGCAGTGAAAACAGTTGTTCGAAAGGATCGGCAGGATGTCGCGGCCGAAGTCGATCTTCGCCGGCTCTGCTGCGCCGGCCACCCACGCCGCGCCGCAGGCGACGAGCAGGCGCAAGCGAGCGACGAGGTGGAAGGAGGCGGGGCGGCGGGCGATCATCAGTGAGGGTGCCCGCAACGTGGGGTCTTTTCGACTGAGGTCAAAACTCGCCCTTGATGCCGAGCGAAATCTGCGAACCAAGGTTCTGGTAGTTATCCACGCGCGCGTGTTTCGGCGTATCCTTGGCGTAAATCTCGGCGACCTGACCCGTGTTACCGATGTTGCGGATGGTGACGTAGGCGCCGAAGCGGCGCGTGATGCGGTATTCGGCGTTCACGTTCAGCGTGAGGAAAGGCGCGTTGTAAGTGTAGGTGCCGTCCGGGACGCCTGCGCCGGTGACGGCGCCGAGGCGCTGGATGCCGCGGTAGTTCCAGTTCAGTTTCACGTTGTAGCGGGGACGATTGAGGCTGAAGCCCCAGTTGATCGTCTCGCGGGTGAAGCCGGTGAAATCGGCCGTCGAGCCGCCGCCGAGGCGCGACTCGGTGATGTTAAACTGGGCGATGACGCCACGCGCCCAGTGCGGGAGGAAGGTGAGCGGTTGCTGGAAATCGAAGTCGATGCCGGTGACGCGCGCATCACCGACGTTATTTTTCGTGACGATGGTGTAGTCGAGGTAGTCGTCGTTGAGGCCGAATTCGGCGAGCTGCTCGAGCGTGGCGCGCGTGCGCGTGGCGCCGAAGAAGTCGTGAATATTTTTCTTGAAGGCTCCAAAGGTGGCGCGACCGCCCTTCGCGAAATAGTATTCGAGCGAGAGATCGAAGTTATCGGCGTTCCAGGGTTTGAGGCCGGTGTTGGTGACGGTGATAGTGCGATTGTCGGTCGTCGCGGTGGGATCGGTGACGGTCATACTGGGGATGATCTCGTTGAGATTGGGGCGGCCGATGGTCTTCGCGTAGGCGACGCGGGCCTGGAAATTTTCGGTGAGGTGGAACGTGGCGTTGAAGCTCGGGTAAACGCTGCCGTAATCGCGCACGGCGTGGGAGCCGCGGTCGACGTATTGGGTGCGGGCGATGGTGACGGCGTCGCCGGGGATGCGGATGGGGTTGCCCGCGGCGTTGCGGAGGAGGTTGCCGTTGGCGTCCTGCTGGTAGGTGGCGCGCACGTTGTTCAGGAGGCCGTAGCCTTCGTCTTCGGTGAACTCGTAGCGGAAGCCGCCGACGAGCAGGAGACGGCTGCGGAAGAGGCGCGTATCGGCGCGGAGGTAGCCGGCGGAGACGCGCTCGGTGAGCTTGCGGGAGCCGGTCGCGGTCGAGGTGATTTTGGCGACTTGGTCGAAGGTGAAGTATTCGGGGTTGGACTGGTAGAGCCGCCACAGTTTGTAGGGGCTGGCGCGCGGCGTGGGCGGCTGGTGAAACGGCGCGTTGGCCGAGGAGTAGACCGTATCCAGAACGTCGTAACGCGAGGCGAGGTCGTCGGCGGTGTTGGCGATACGGTCCGGGCCGACGAAGGTCCACGCGCCGCCGTTGGTGCGGATGTCGCGGTCCTGCTGGCGGACATTGAAGCCGGTGCGCACCGAGAACGGAATCTTGACGAGGAAATCGCGGCGGGCGTTGGCGCGCACGGTCATCACGGTATCGGCGCTGGACGTCGCGCCGCTGCTGGACGTTTGGAGGGAGTAGCCGTTGATCGAGTAGAGATCGACGGGGGCGCCGGCGGCAGTCGTGGCGGAAATGCGATACGGGCCCTGGATACCGCCCGCGTTAATGTCGCTGTAACGCAGCGTGATGTTGCGCATGCGGAGGAGGGCGGCGCTGAAGAAGCCGAAGTCGATGTCGCGGTAGGTATTTTCGGCGTGCGAATACGAGCCGCCGGCGTCGAGTTTCCAGATCGAGCCCTCGTAGCGATAGGCGAGACTGGTGTGCATATTGCGATCCGTTTTGCGGCGGGCGTTGGTCGTGATGACGGCCGAGCCGGCACCCGGAGCGCTGAGCGCGTAGGAGTAATCGTAGCCCTGCGGACGGACATTGCTCGTGCCGGTGAGCGAGGTCGTGAACTGCTCGATGTTTTGGAAAACATCCGTGCCCGTGAGCTGGCCGCTCAGGGTGAGCTGGCCTCTCCGGCCGATCTTCCAATCAAGCGTAGTGCCGATGGATTGGCGGCGCCAGGAAGTCGGGCTGTCCTGATAGCTGTGACCGGAGAGAAACGGATTCGTCGGCGTGCCGAAGGCGGAGGCGCCGTTGGCCGGACGCCACGTGGGCTGTGAGGCCTGCGTGCCGCTGTAGCGCTCGTTGTAGAAGCCGTTAATCGTGATGCCGAAGGTTTTTGAAAACGGCGCGACGTAGGAAAAATCTCCGCCGGGCAAGATGCGACGACCGGTGGATTCGGGTTGGCCGCCGGGCAGCTCTTTCAACGTGAGCCAGAGGCTGTTCATGACGGCGTTGAGGCGGTAGCTGAACTGCGGCTTGCTGCGATCAAAGGCGCCCTTGCTGACGACATTCACGGTGCCGCCCATCGAATCGGCGGGCGAATCGGGCGTGGGTGTCTTCGAAACTTCGACGCGCGAAATGTTGTTCATGATGAGACCGCCGACCTCGACATCGCGCGTGACGCCGGAGGAGGCGGCGCTGGACATGCGGTTGCCATCGACCATGACCGGCGTCGTATACGAGGGCAGGCCGCGCACGGAGATGGAGCGCGCATCGAAGCCCGAGTAGTTCACGGTCACGCCGGGGATGAACTTGATGAACTCGCCGAGGTTGCCCTCGCCCGCATCGCCGAACGCATCGGCCGCGACGACGTTCTTGATGTTCGGGGCGTAGCGCTGCTCCTGGCTGGCGATGTCGGCGGCGTTCATCTCGCGATTCGTGGCGACGAGGAACGGGTCGAGTTGCGTGGCTCCGTCGGGGCGGGTCGAGGCCGACGCGCCGGTGCGCGAAAGACTAAAATCGCGTTTCACGACGGTGCCGGAGCCGACCGTGACCGTGGCAGCCTGCGCCTGGAGGCCGGTGAACGTGACGACGATCTGCGTCTCGCCGGCGGGCACGGCGGCGAGGCGGAAGTCGCCGCTTTCGCCGGTGAACGTTTCGAGCGCGGTGCCGGGGACGGTGACGCGCGCGTTGTTGAGATAGGTGCCGCTGGTGGCGTTGAGGACGCGGCCTTCGACGATGCCGGTGGGCGGCGCAGCGGCGGCAGAAACGGTCGGAGCGGGCGCGAATAAGAGCACCAGCGCGAGCGCGCCGGTGAGTGCGCAGCCGACGCCGAACGACGCAAAGGGGTATTTCTTTTTCATGGGGCTGGGGCTAGAGGGACAGAGACGCCGGGGGGAAACCGGCGGCGTGTTCGACGGAGAACGAACACACGGGGGTGACGGCGGAGCTTTGCCGCGAGAAATTCGGCGTCGAGGTTTTGTCAGGTCATCGCGCGGGATTTTTTCGCGAGTGACGAGACAATGGGCGGGATGGGCCGGCGCCGCTTCGCACGAAGCGGCCTACCCACAGAGCGCGCCCGGCTCGGGCGAGCCGGGCGAACGCGGGGCGCGTGAACTACTTTCCGGCCGGGCCGTAGCCGGGGGCGGGGCGACCGTCGTTGGTAAGTTTACCGGCGGCCCAGAGGACGCCGCGGGTGACAAGTTCGACGTAGCGCGGATCGCTCACGGTTTCATTGTTGTGTCCAATCGTGGTGCTGAAAACGCGCGTTTTTTTCGGGCCGTAGAGATTCGTCCAAACGACCACGGACTCACTGTCGCTCGTCTTACCGGCCTTGTTGGTCGTGGTCTGCTGGCCGGTCGCGAGGGATTTGTGGTCGGGGAAAATTTTCGGGTCCTGCACGTTGTTGTAGAGCTCCTCTTTGATCGTCGTCCAATTTTCCATGCCTTTGGTGATCGGGCTGCCGGACGCGGTGAACACGATCTTGATCGGCGCTTGCGGGCCGTGGCCGCTCGACTGGAGGCCGAGGTAGTCGAACCACGCGGCGTCGGGCGTGCCGGGCGTGAGGGCGCGGCGAAAATCTTTCCCGCCGCGGTAACTGTGCATCGCGCAGTGGAGATTCACGCCGGGCGTGCCGGTGAGGTGCGGGGCGAGGACGTTTTTCACCATCTCGGGATCACCGATGTCGGCGGCGCACTCATCGTGGATGACGAGATCGTAACCCTTCGCGTAGTCGGGGTTGGTGTGCGCGGCGAGCGCGGGGCGCGTGGTCTTGTCGCCGGTGTGCATGTGCTCGACGACGATGTTGGCGCTTTTTTCCAGACCCTGTTTGAGCAGGTCTTTCTGCGTGACGTAGTCGTGGCAGCAGCCGCCGGTGATCAGGAGAATTTTCAGGGGCTTCGGCGCGGCGGCGGCGAAGGCGAGCGCGGGGAACGCGAGGGCGGCGACGAGAACGAGGGAGCGGAGTGAGCGAATGGGCATGATGGGGAGTAAAACGAGACGGAGGGTAAGCAGAGACAACGAGGTAGCGGTCGGGTGAGCGGCACTCTCAATCGAAGATCGGCAAAGAAACGTCGAAGGAATTTTTTTGATGAAAGGAAAACGGCACGGCGGCGGCCACGCGCGATTCACTTCGGGGGCGAGAATTTTACGGCGCGGGCCACGAGGGTTTTGAGTAAGGCGGAGTCGGGCTGGTCTTCGAGCGTGTCGCTCAGGCGTTCGCGGATGGACCGCTGTTTCTCGGGCGGGAGTTTGGCGAAGGCGGCTTCAAAACGGGCGGGAGCGGTCGCGTCGTTTTCGAAGGCCTGCGCGAGACTGAGGCTCACGGCGGCAGCGGGGGCTTGACCGGCCGACTGCTGGACCTGCGCGAGGATTTTCCACGCGGTGGGGTTGGTCGTCGCGAGGTTGACCGCCAGATCGGCGTCGACGAGGGCGAGTGTGTCGATCCCGGTTGCGAGACGCGCGAGCGCGCGGCGGCCGAGCGCGGCGACGCGGAGGGCGGGGGTTTCGGCGTCGTCGATGGCGGCGTCCAGCTCGGCACGGGCGCGCTCGGCGGCGGGGTCCTCATTGATGATCGTGCGCGCAATCGTGGTCGCCTTGGTCCAGGCGGCGAGTGGGGTGGCACTGTCTTCGTCGCCCCAGCGAAACACCTCGTCGATCAATTTCCACTTGGCGTAGGCGGGGCGGTCTTCCGCGTCGTAGTAACGCTGGCTGAGATACCACGCGACGGACTGGCCGGCGGAGTCGCCGAAGTTGGCTGGCAGATACGCGGCTGCCTCGGCGGCGGCGTGTAGCCACTGCCGGCCACGCGCCCGGTCTGGCGGGAGCCACTCGTAGGCGCCGGGCCGCAAGGGATCGTTGGCGCGATCGCCTTTCACGTTGAACAACATCGCGCCGAGCATCGTCTGCGCCCACGTGTCACCATTCTCGGCCATCGCAGTGAGGCGTGCATCGGTGAGGGCGCGGAAGCGCAGGCTCACCGCGGCATCGACGGGAAAGCCGCCGAAGCCGCTGCCGAAAAGATAGGCGAGGACGAGCGGTGCGATGGGCTGACCGAGGCCGACGCTCTGCGAAAAATAATCCACCGCGAGCGTGATGTCGCGCTCGGCCTCGTCGTTCCCCTGCCAGGCTTCGTAGCCTTGGATGAAGCGGGCGTCGGCCTCGGGGTCGTAGTCTTTGCGCTCGACGGATTTTTCCCAGAGCGCGAGCTGGGTTTTGAGCTGAAGCGCGGCGGCGGCGAGGGCGACGAACTGCGCGCGCCGACCATCCACGGTGCGGAGTTCTTCGTCGGAGACGGTGAGTTCGTCGATCACGCGCTGCCCGACGAGGCCCCACGTCTGCGCATGCGCGTGCCACGCCGCGGTCTCGCGCAACACGGCGGCGCGCACACTGGCGCAGTGCGCGTCGCTCAACGCGGGGTCCTCCGCGATCGCGAGCCAGCGGGGGTTTTCGGGCGAGTGCTGGCGGGCTTTCGCGCGCCACTCCTGGCCGATGTCGTAGCTGGCGGAGGGAAACGCCAGGTTGTTATGCGGATTGCCATCCATGAGCACGGCGAGGGCCGCCATCGCTCCGACGTCGCCGGCGCGGGCGACGGCTTCGAGGCGGATTTGCAGCGAGCGGTAATAGTTACCGAGGTAAATGCGGTTTCTCTGGGCGTAGAAATAGAGCTGCACCTGCGCGGGCAAATCGCCGAGGGCGGCGGCATCGCGCCAGTGGTCGCGGGCTTGGGTGGGCGAGGTGCGGGCGAGCGCAAGGCCGGCGGCGCGCAGAGCCTCACCGCGCGCGACGTGGGGCGCGACTGAGAGGCGCGTGAGATCGACCTTGTCGTAAGTGGTGCCGAGCTTCGCCCATACAGTTTTCGCCCAGGCTTCGTTTTCGCGCACGCCGGCATACGCGATCGCCTGCTGAATGGCGGCGCGCTGTTTGGCGGGCATCGTCGCGGGCATCAACGCGGCGTGGCGGGACGCGCGCGTGGCGTCGGGTGCGTTGCCGCGTGCGCCGGAGTAGTGAAACGCGAGCGGGATATTCGCGGCGGCATCGCCGGCGGCGGCAGCGGCGAGCCAGAGTTTTTCCCAATGCGACCAACGCTCGCGCACGAAGTCGGCGTGTTCCTTCCAGAACGCGTCGCCGTCGAGGTCGCGGTTGTAGAAACCATTTTTCGCGGGCGAAAAGTAGGCGCGCGCGGCGGCGTCGTGGCCGAGTTTCGCGGCGGCGAGGAAATAGGATATGCCCGAGCGGCCGGTGGTGGTTTCCTGGCCGTCCCACGTGCGGGTGTCGGCGAAATCACCGATCGCGTGGAGCGCAGGCGCATCGCCGGCGGCGACGAGGTCGGCGAAGAGCGTATGCGTCAGCTTGGGCGAGGCGCCGCCTTTCGCCGCGGCGAAATCCCGCTCCAGCAGCTCGCGCGCGCGGCTCGCGTTGCGTTTCCAAAATTCGCGTTTGAGGGCGCGAATCTCGTCGTAGTCACGCGTATAGAGCGGGCGGCTCTGCGCGCGGCCATACCAGTCGGACGCGAGCGCGGCATCGGGGGGCAAGCCCTGGCCAAGATCGTAGGCAACGGCGAGCTCGCGGCAGGCTTGGTAGGCGATGTCCTGAAACGCATCGCCGCCGCCCGTGTAGGAAACCGACAGGGCCTTGGGCGTTTCCCACGCGGCGGCTTTTTCGAGGAACTCGCGCGCCTTGGCGGGATCGGCCGCGACGCCGTATCCGCGCAGGTAACACAGCCCGAGACCGAGCTGCACCTCGGGCCACGCGGGATTCGACTGCACAAAAAAGCCGAAGGCGCGGCTCGGCGTAGCGCCCGCTCCCTGGAAGAGCAGGCAGAGCTGGCCAACGCGGAGATTTTCCCACGGAGCCGCCGTGCCGCGCGCCTGCGCGATGCCGAGGAAATAGGCGAATTCGGCGGGTCGGGAGAGCAGCGCGCTGTTCGGCGGGGCGACCAGCGGGGCCTTGCCCTTGGTCTCATCCCGGAGCCGCGCCCACGCGGAGGCCGTGTGCGACGGCGCTTTGAGAAACCGCTCGCGGGCGTCACGCGCTTGCTGCAACTCTGCGCGGCGATGCGCGGCCGCAATGGCGACGGTATCGACGGCACGCGCCGGACTCGCGGCCGTGTAGCGCTGCTGTTGCGAAGTCCGCTCCTGCTCGAAACTGCGCAGCGTCTGCGCATACGACAGGGAACTACTCGGCCGAGAATACGAGCTCGACGACGAACTGGAGCTGCGGCTCGTGGACGACGACGAGTAGGAGGGCGCGGTATAGGAGCGCGTGGGCGTCGTGGGCCGCGGGGGCGGCACGGCGTAGGCGCGCGAGATCGCGCCCGAGAGGGATTTGTATTCGCGGTCGAGGCGCGACTGGTAGGGATCGACGGCGTGGACCAGCGTCGCGGCGGAAAGGAAAACGGTGCCGGCAAAACGCAGGCCCAACGGAAAACAAATCATCGCGCGACGGTGCGGAGATCCGGCGGAAAGCAAACGGCATTCCGCCGGGCGCGTATACGCGGAAGCACGCACGGTGCCAGCGCGCCCCACCGCCGGTGCCACGGCGCTCAGTCGAAAATTGGGAAGAACGTGTTGAACGCGACTTCGCCGAAGTGACCGGGGTCGTTGAAGCGGCGGCGGCGGTCGAGGGCGTCGATCGCCGACATCTCGGCGGCGGTGAGCGCGAAGTCGAAGAGCGCGAGGTTTTCGGCGAGGCGCGCGGGGGTCTGCGTTTTCGGAATCACGGCGCAACCGCGCTGCACGCCCCAGCGGAGCGTGATTTGCGCGGGCGTGCGGTCGTGCGCGGCGGCGATGGCGGTGACGACGGGATCGTGGAGCACATTTTCATCGGGCCGCGCCATGCCGATGGATTCGTAGGACGGCGAGCCGAGCGGCGAAAACGCGGTGACGGCGATTTTCTCCTGCGCGCAATAGCGCAACATGCGCGGCTGCGTGAGATACGGGTGCAGCTCGATCTGGTGAACGGTCGGGCGGATCGCGCAGGTGCCGAGGAGCTCGCGGAGCATCGAGATATTCAGGTTGCACACGCCGATGTGTTTCACGAGGCCGGCGCGGTGGAGGTCTTCCATCGCGGCCCACGTTTCCGCGTAGGGGACGGAGATGGGTTTCATTGCGGGCGAGGCGGCTTTCGGATCGTGAAACCACTCCGGCGGGTAGCGCACATCGAAGGGCACGAACGCGAGCGCGATGGGAAAATGGACGAGGTAGAGATCGAGGTAGTCGAGCCGAAGGTCGCGGAGCGACCGCTCGCAGGCGGCACGCACGTGCTTGGGCTCGTGATACGTATTCCAGAGTTTCGAGGTGACCCAGAGATCTTCGCGGCGGCAAAGGCCGGCGCTCAACGCGGCGGAAATCCCGGCGCCGACTTCGGCTTCGTTGCCGTAGTCGCACGCGCAATCGAGGTGGCGGTAGCCGGCGCGGATCGCGTCTTGCACAAGGGCGGGCGCGGCGGGCTTGGGCATTTTCCAAAAGCCGAGGCCGACCGAGGGAAACAAGCCGCCGTCGGCGAGCGGGTGTGTGGGAGCGAGCGAGGGAGCGACGATGGACATGGTGGAGAAAAATCAGCGCGACGCGTGGAGGTGAGTGTGCAAGTGAGGGCGGAAAGCGCCCGACCGGGAAGCCGGAAACGGGCGCCACGCTGGAAGCTCAGGGCGCGTTGGCGGCCGGACCCTTATTCACCGCTGCCGACGCCTTCGCTTCCTGGCTTTTCAGCCAAGTGTCGTAGCCTTTGGCGCGGGCACCGACGTATTTGTAGGTATCGAAGATCGCGCCGTTGCCGAGGGCCCGCGGATCTTTTTCGGCGCGGAGCTGCGCAAACATCCGCTCCGACAATTCGCGCATCGTGCCCGCGAACGCCGGGTCGCCCGCGAGATTGTTCACGCCGGCGGGATCGTCCGTGAGGCGATAGAGTTCCTCCGGGAGGCGCTTGCCGAGCGAGAGATCGTAGAAGTGGCCGCCGATGGCTTTGATCACTTCCTTGCTCGGCGAGGGATCGACGTTGCCGAAATCCGTCTCGGGATTGCCCGCGGGCCAGCGGTCCGGAAAAAAATTCCGCACATACAAAAACTCGCGCGTGCGAATCGCCCGCACCGGATAGCCCCAGTCGTTGGGCCGGCCGATGTCGTGCCGTTCCTTCGCGACGATGATCGCGTTGCGCGCCGTCTCGATCTGTCCGGATTTTTCGGAACGGAGCACTGGGACGAGGCTGCGGCCGGTCATCTGCGCGGGCGGCTTGAGTCCGGCGATTTCGAGAAACGTCGGCGCGAAATCCGTGACGCTCACAAAATCGTCGACCACGCGGCCGGCTTTGATCCCGGCGGGCCAACGCACCACGAGCGGCAGATGAAAACCGTCCTCGTGAATCTGCCCTTTCACGTAGGGAAACGGCATGCCGTGGTCCGAGGTGACGACGACGATCGTGTTGTCGAGTTCGCCCGTCGCCTCGACGAGTTTCAGCACGCGGCCGATCACGGCATCCGCCGACTCCACTTCGATCGCGTAGTCCGCGAGATCACCACGCACCGCCGCGACATCGGGCAAGTAGGGCGGCACAGTGATGTCGGCGAGCTGCTTGCCGAGGCGCACGCCCGAATTCAGCTCGTAGGCGCGGTGCGGCTCCTGAAAGCCGAGCCAGAAACAAAACGGTTTCCCTTCGCCGCGCGCCTTCAGCATCGCCTCGAAGTTTTTGTAGTAGTCGTTCCGCGAGATGCCGGAGGCCACGCGGTCGTTGGTGGTGAAGTTGCTGAACGTCGGGCCGGCGGGATTGCGCGTCCAGCCGCCCGCCTTGAAATCGCCGGGCCCCCAGCCCTTGCCGACGAGGCCGACCGCGTAGCCGGCCCGTTCCAAGATATCTGGATACGCGGCAAATTTGTTCGGGAAAATTCCGTTGTGACACGCCGCCTCCTCCAGTTGCCACGTGTTGCGACCGGTGAGGATCGTCGCGCGGCACGGGCTGCACTTCGGATTAGTGGTAAACGCATGGTTGAAGCGCACGCCCTCGCGCGCCACGCGGTCGACGTTCGGTGTCTTCACCCACGTGCTGCCGTAGGCGCCGGAGTCGCGCCAACCCCAGTCGTCGAAAATGATGAAGAGAATATTCGGACGTTTCGCGGCGGGCGCCGCCGCCGCGGCGACGGCGGGAAACACGAGCGACGCGACGAGCGCCGCGCACCGCAGGAGGGGGAACAAGGATTTTTTCATGGGGAGGAAAATCGAAAGCGACCCCGCACCGTGAGGCTCCGCCGCGCGCCGCGCAATGCCGGCCGTGACGTTCGCGCGAGCGTGGCGTGCAAGCTCCCGGTTTCGTCCGTCCAGCGCTTTCCATACGCAGACCCACGTAACGACACCTGCGTGCTTCCCTGCTACACTTCCACGGCTTCCGCCGAAAAAAATCATGCAACTCCCCGCCCCCCTCGCTCGCCTCCGGCGCCCCACCGCGCTGTTCGCCCTCGCACTCGCCGCCCTCGGCCTCACCGCGACGGCCCGCGCCATCACCAACGACGAACTCATCCCCGCCAATCTCGTCGGCAAGTCCATCACCCTCACGCACGCCGCCGGCGCGCCCAACCGCCTCGAGGCCACGATCAACAGCTACACCATCACCTTCACGACCGCGTCCACATTTACCCGCGCCGCCACCGGCTTCTCTTCGAGCGGCACCTACAAAGTAAACTCCTCCACTCTCACCGGCGCCGGCGCCACGCGAAACACCTTCCTGGAATTTTCCGGATGGTATGCCACCGGCAACACCGCCCCCGTCTCCGTTTCGCTTGGACACTCCGCCGGTGAAGGCGCGGGCTTCGCTTTTGATACCGCCAACTCCGCCAAAATGAGCATCTTCACCTTCATCTTTGGGGCGACCTTTACTGGCGACGGTGGCACCACGACTCCCGCGCCCGTCCTCACCACCCAGCCCGCCGCGCAAACTGCCGCCGTCGGCGGCTCCGTCACGTTCACCGCCGCCGCCAGCGGCACCGGCAACACCTACCAATGGCGGGTAAACGGCAACGCCATCCCCGGCGCCACCGCTGCGAGCTACACTATCGCGTCGGTGACCACCGCCAACGTCGGCCTCTACTCCGTCGTCGTCACCAACGCCGGCGTCTCCACCACCAGCGGCAACGCCCTCCTCACCGTTGCCACCGCCTCCACCCGCGGTCGACTGATCAACCTCTCCGTCCTCACCACGCTCGCCTCCGCCACCGACGAATTCACGCTCGGCTACGTCATCGGCGGCACCGGCACCAACGGCTCGAAACCCCTCGTGATCCGCGCCGCCGGCCCCTCCCTCGGCGCCCTCGGCGTCCCCGACACCATCGGCGACCCGCAACTCGAAACCTTCGCCGGCTCCACCCGCACTGGTGGCAACGACAACTGGGGCGGCGCCACCGCGCTCGCCAGCGATCTCGCCGCCGTCGGCGCTTTCCCCTACACCGGCCCCACCTCCCGCGACGCCGCCGTCTCCACCAGTATCTCCTCCCGCGATAACTCCGTCCGCGTCACCGGTGTCGCCGGTGCCACCGGCCAAGTCATCGCCGAAGTCTACGAAGCCACCTCCGCCGCCAACTTCACCGCCACCACCCCGCGTCTGCTCAACGTCTCCGTCCGCAAACACCTCGGCACCGGCATCACTGCCGGCTTCGTCCTCGGCGGCTCCGCTCCCACCCGCGTCCTTATCCGCGTCGTCGGCCCCGGCCTCGCCGCCTTTGGTGTCGGAGGCACCGTCGTCGATCCCCAACTCGCCCTCTTCAACGACAAGTCCGTCAAGATCGGTGAAAACAACGACTGGGGTGGCTCCGCCGACCTCACCGCCGCCTTCACGAGCGTCGGCGCCTTCGCCCTCCCCGGCGCCACCTCGAAAGACGCCGCCCTCCTCGTCACTCTCCAACCCGGTCTCTACTCCGTCCAAGCCTCCGGCGTGAACAACACCACCGGCGTCGGCATCGTCGAAGTTTACGAACTGCCCTGATCCCTCGTAGCGGCGGGCGTCGCTGCCCGCCGCACTCCCCGTAGCCGCGTCGGTTACGACGCGGTCAGCGCCGCCCCGCTCAACCCGCGCTCCACCGCCCCCCTTTCGCCCGCGAGCCCTCAGCCAGCCTGCGCCGCGAAGACTGAAGCAATCGAACCGCCCCGCCCTCACCGGCGGGGCGGTTTTGTTTTTTATTATCCTACCCCGCTCACCCGCGCGCCCGGGTAGTTAGCCCTATACGCAGACCCACGTAACGACACCCCCTTGCTTCCCTGTTACACTCCCACGGCTTCCGCCGCAAAAAACTCATGCACCTCCCCGCCCTCCTCGCTCGTTTCCGGCGCCCTCTCGCGCTGTTCGCCCTCGCACTCGCGACCCTCGGCCTCACCGCGACGGCCCGCGCTGTCACCAACGACGAGCTCCTCGCCGCCAACCTTGTCGGCAAGACCCTCACCTGCACCTTCGGCGCCGGCACGCCCAACACCCTCGAACCCAGCGTAAACAACTTTACGCTCCAGTTCACCTCCTCGTCGACCTACGTCCGCACCTCGCCCACGCTCGCGACCGAGGGAGGCACCTACACCATCCTCGACAGCTCCATCGCCGCCTCCACCGGCAATCGCGCCACCACGATCCAGATTAACAACAACTGGCTCTCCCAGGGCAGCACCACCGCAATCCTCCTCACCCTCACCCAGCAGAGCGGCATCGGCGCCTACGCCGCCGCCGAAATGTTTAATCCGCTCAAAAACACCGGCGGCACCTTCACCTTGAGCGGTGGCTCCACCGGCGGCGGCAGCGGCACCGGCATCCCCGTGATCACCGGCCCGACCACCCTCAACGCTCCCCTCGGCCGAGTCTATACCTACAAAATTCCGGCCACACCCGCCGCGACCCGTTTTGATATCATCCACCTCGACAGCCGCCTCGGGATCGGCCTGGCCAATCTCACCGGCATCGTCACCGCCAGTAGCGGCGGTGCCTTCACCACGGCCGGCACGTTCACTTTCGGCATCACCGCCACCAATGCCGCCGGCACCAGCCCAATGACGACCTTCACCCTCATCGTCGGCACCCCCGGCGCCGCGCCCGTCATCACGAGCGCCACCACCGGCAGCGCCAACATCGGCGCTCCCTACAGTTACCAGATATCCGCGAGCAATACTCCGACTTCCTATTCCGCCACCGGCCTACCCAACGGACTCACCACCAACCCGACCACCGGCCTCATCACCGGCACGCCCACCGCCGGCGGCACCTTCACGGTCAACATCACGGCCGCCAACTCCACTGGCACCGCCACCGGTCGCCTCACCCTCAACGTCGGCACCGCCGTCGTCACGCCGATCATCGGCGCCCCCACCAACCTCGTGGGCTACCGCAACAAAGTCGGCGGCGTCTACCAGTTCACCGTCACCGGCGTCGCCCGCGGCGCCGTCTGGGGCACCGATGTCTACACCGACGATTCCACCGTAGCCGCTGCCGCCGTCCACGCCGGCGTCCTCGCCGCCGGTGAGACCAAGACCGTCACCGTCACCATTCTCCCCGGCCAGGCCTCCTACCCCGCCTCCACGCGTAACGGCGTCTCCTCCGCCTCGTGGGGCAGTTGGTCCGGCTCCTACTCCTTCGCCGGCGCTGGTGCCGTGAGCACCGGCCCGGTCGCCACCGCCCGCCCCGCCGTCGCTCCCGGCTTCACCGCCACCACCACCGCCCTCGCGGCCGGCGGACGCCTCGTTTGCCCCATCACCGTCACCGGTGGCGGCGTCTACACCTACCGCTGGTATCTCAACGGCGTCCTCATCAACGGCGCCACGGTCAACCCCTACGTCGTCGACTCCCTCACCGCCGCCAACGCCGGCACCTACTCCGTCGACGTCACCAACTCCCTCGGCACCACCCGCCTCACCGCCGGCACCGTCAACGTCGGCAACGCCGGTTCCCCCGTCCTCGCTCTCCAGCCCATCTCGAAGACCGTTGTCCCCGGCGCCACCTTCACCCTCGCCGCCAACGCCTCCGGCTCCGGCCTCGGCTACCAATGGTTCCGCAACAACGTCGCCCTCTCCGGCGAGACCGGCGCCATCCTCCTGCGCAACAACGCCAACGCCGCCGACTCCGGCAACTACACCGTGCGCATCTCCAACTCCTCCGGCTCGGTCACCAGCAGCGCCGCCACCGTGACGCTCTCGCCCAACGCCTCGCGCCCCGCGAACATCTCCGTCCGCACCAACGTCGCCACCGGCACCCTCGTCACCCCCGCGTTTGTCCTCAAAGGCTCCGGCACCAAACGCATGCTCGTCCGCGCCGTCGGCCCCGGCCTCGCCGCCTTCGGCCTCCCCGGCACCATGGAAAACCCCAAACTCACTGTCTTCCGCGGCTCCACCGAACTCACCGCCAACGACGACTGGTCCGCCGCCAACATCGGCCAGGCCTTCACCGCCACCGGCGCCTTCACCCTCCCCGCCAACTCCAAAGACGCCGCCCTCGTAGTCGATCTCCCCGCCTCCCCCACCGGCGAGAGCTACAGCGTGCAAGTCACCAACGCCTCCGGCACCGGCGGCATCGTCCTCGTCGAAGTCTACGATGCCGACATCCTCCGCGGCACCAGCACCAGCCTCCTCGTCAACGTCTCTGTCCGCGGCCAGACCGCCCCCGGCGACGACGTCTTGACCCTCGGCCTCGTCATCGGCGGCCAAGGCCCCCGCACCCTCCTCGTCCGCGGCATCGGCCCCAAACTCGCCTCCTTCGGCGTCCAGGGCACCGTGCCCGATCCCCGTATCCAAATCGTGGACAGCCAGAGCCGCATCATCCTCGCCAACGACGACTGGTCCTCCGCCGACTTCCTCAGCGAACTCGCCCTCGCCACCAGCTACGTCGGTGCCTTCGCCCTCGACAACGCCAGCAAAGACGCCGCCACCTTGAGCCTCGTCGAACCCGGCGCCTACACCATCCAAGTCAGCGGCACCACCGCGAGCCCCACCGGCGAAGCCCTCGTCGAAGTCTACGAAGTCCCGTAATCCTCCGAGGTGGGCGGGCGCGTCCCCGCGCCCGCATTCCCGCCGCCGCGCCACCCTCCCCGTAGCCGCGTCGCTTCCGACGCGGTCAGCGCCCGCCCCGCTTACCACGCACGCCACCGCCCCCCTTTCGCCCGCGAGCCCTCAGCCAGCCCGCGCCGCGAAGACTGAAGCAATCGAACCGCCCCGCCCTCACCGGCGGGGCGGTTTTGTTTTCCCACCCAGCTCGCATCATTCGTAGCCGAGTCGGTTACGACGCGGAGTCCCCCCTGCGCCCGCCCCATACGCAGACCCACGTAACGACAACCCCGCCCTGAGGTGCTATCCTCAGGCGCACTTCCGAATCCACCTCACATGAAACACGTCCTCTCGCTCCTCCTCGCGGGCGTCCTCACCGCCGCCTCGCTCTCCGCGCAAGCCCTCTCTTGGACCAAGCGCGACCCCAAGGTTAACTCCGCAGTCACCATGAACGCGGTCACGTATGGCGCCGACAAATACGTCGCCGTCGGCTACCGTGGCACCTCCACCGGCGGCATCGAAAACCAAGTCACCACCAGCGCCGACGGTGCCACCTGGACCGCCGGCCCCAACCTCCCCACGAACGGCGCCGTCCGCTCCATTGCCTACGGCGGCGGCCTCTTCGCCGTGCCCGTCGAGAGCAACTCCGAAACCTCCCTCATCCTCACCAGCCCCGACGCCGTCACCTGGACCGCCCGCGCCACCGGCGCCGGCCAACTCTCCAGCATCGCCTACGGCAACGGCGTCGCCACCGGCGGCGGCACCACACCCATGTGGATCGCGGTCGGCTCCGCCAATGGCGGCAACAACCTCGTCCGCAGCACCGACGGCATCACCTGGACGCGCGTCAACACCGGTCGCACCATCGATCTCTGGAAAGTCGCCCACGGCCGTAACGTCTTCCTCGCAATCGCACGCAGCGGCACCCTCCTCTCCTCTAGCAACGGCACCACGTGGAATGCCGTCACGGTTCCCAACCTCCCCGCCGGCGCCACGTTCCTCGGCATCACGTTCGACGGCACGGAGTTTCTCCTCCTCGTCAACGACGGCGCCCGCAATCCCCAGGTCTACGTCAGCGGCGACGGCTCCGCGTGGGCTGCTGCCGGCTCCAAACTGACCAGCGCCTCCCTCTTCGACGGAACCGTCGCGGGTAACGGCTCGCTCGTCGCCGTCGCCGGCGCCAGCTCCGTCAGCGGCAATGTCGTTTTCACTGCCCCGATCACTCCCGGCCTCTTTGCCACCGTCGGTGCTTGGTCCAACGCCCAAGTCGTCGACGCCAACAGCTTCGGTTTCGTGTTCATCACCCACGTCAACAGCCTCTGGGTCGCCGGCGGCTACAGCGCCGCTCTCTACACCGCGGCCGGCACCGGCGGCGGCGGTGGCACGCCCACGCCCGCCCCGGTCGTCACCACGCCCCCGGCCGCGCAAACCGCCGCACTTGGCGGTTCGGCCACCTTCTCCGTCACCGCCAGCGGCACCGGCAACACTTACCAATGGCTGTTTAACAACACACCCATCGCCGGCGCCACGTCCGCGACCTACACCATCGCCGCCGTCACCGCCGCCAACGCCGGCGCCTACGCCGTCCGCATCACCAACGCCGGCGGCACCGCCAATAGCACCGCCGCCACCCTCACCCTCGCCACCGCCTCCAACCCCGGCCGCCTCATCAACCTGTCCGTCCTCACCACCCTCGCCTCCGCCACCGACGAATTCACGCTCGGCTACGTCATCGGCGGCACCGGCACCAACGGCTCCAAACCCCTCGTCATCCGCGCCGCTGGCCCGTCCCTCGGCGCCCTCGGCGTTCCCAACACCATCACCGATCCGCAACTCGAAACCTTCGCCGGCTCCACCAAGACCGGTGGCAACGACAACTGGGGTGGCGCCACCGCGCTCGCCGCCGACCTCGCCGCTGTCGGCGCCTTCCCCTACACCGGCCCCACCTCCCGCGACGCCGCCGTCTCCACCAGCATCTCCTCCCGCGATAACTCCGTCCGCGTCACCGGCGTCGCCGGTGCCACCGGCGCCGTGATCGCCGAAGTCTACGAAGCCACCTCAGCCGCTAACTTCACCGCCACCACCCCGCGCCTCCTGAACGTCTCCGTCCGCAAACACCTCGGCACCGGCATCACCGCCGGCTTCGTCCTCGGCGGCTCCGCCTCCACGCGCGTCCTCATCCGCGTCGTCGGACCCGGCCTCGCCGCCTTCGGTGTCGGCGGCACCGTCGTCGATCCCCAACTCGCCCTCTTCAACGACAAGTCCGTCAAGATCGGCGAAAACAACGACTGGGGCGGCTCCGCCGACCTCACCGCCGCCTTCACCAGCGTCGGCGCCTTCGCCCTCCCCGGCGCCACCTCCAAAGACGCCGCCCTCCTCGTCACCCTCCCGCCCGGCCTCTACTCCGTCCAGGCCACCGGCGTGAACAACACCACCGGCGTCGGCATCGTCGAAGTCTACGAACTGCCTTAATCTCCGCAGTAGCCGCGTCGGTTACGACGCGGTCATCCTCACTCCCCCCACGCGGGCCCTCACCGGCCCGCGTTTTTTTGCGCCCACCTCCCGCCCCACCACGCCCCCATACGCAGACCCACGTAACGACACCTCCACCCCTGAGGTGCTATCCTCAGCCACAGCTCCGATTTCACCTCACATGAAAAACATCCGCTCCTTCCTCCTCGCGGGCGCCCTCACTGTCGCCGCGCTCGTCCCAGCCCGGGCCCAATCGCTCCCCACGTGGCGCGAAACCACGCCCACCGCCGTCCTCTCCGGCGCCAACGTCTACGGCCTCGCCTACGGCAGCGGCACCTTCGTCGCCACCGCCTCCTCCAACAACCCCATCACTGATTTTATCCTCACCTCGCCCGACGGCTCCGCCTGGACCCGCGTCGCCCTCCCCGCCGGCATTTCCGGCATCCGCCAAGTCCGCTTCATCAACGGCAAATTTTGGACCGTCGGCGGCAATGGCGCCGGCTCCTCCACCGTTTACTCCTCCACCGACGGCTCCACTTGGACCGCCGTGCAGACCGTCACCGTCGGCGGCCTCGGCACCGGCGGCGGCCTCGTCGATATCGCCTACGGCAACGGCGCCTACGTCGCCCCGCTCGAACTCGGTTGGCTCACCTCCTCCGATGGCGTGACCTGGTCCGCCCGTTCCGCCCCCACGCCCACCGGCGGCGCGACCCTGAGCGCCGCCACCGGGGTGGCCTTTAACAACGGCGTCTTCGTCGCTTCCTTCGGCAGCGTCTCCACCGCCACCTCGATGTTCCGCTCCACCGACGGCCTCACCTGGACGCCCATCCCCACCCTCACCTCCTTCGGCGGCTACACCCGCGTTTTCGTCTTCAACAACCAATTCGTCGTCTACGAACGCTCCAACACCAATCCCAGCCTCCAAGGCCAAGGCCTCGCCAGCGCCGACGGTCTCACGTGGACCCGCACCGGCACCACCACCAACCCCTACGCTGGCTCCGGCGTCACCGGCGTGGGCAACGGCTACCGCGTCGCGATCTCCGGCGTCCCCGCCCTCGGCAACTTCCGCGTCGCGATGACGACGAACAACGCCACCTTCACCGATATCGGCATCACGCCCCTCAACCGCTCCGTTGACCGCGGCTTCGCCGTCGGCGACACCACCATCGTCGGCCTCACCGCCTCAAGCCAACTCGTCACCGGCGCCGCTCCGGCCGCCCCCGCCACCGCGCCCGCGATCACCACCCCGCCGGCCTCCGTCGCCGCCGTCCTCGGCCGCAGCGCCACCCTCTCCGTCGCCAGCACCGGCACCGGCCAGACCTACCAATGGCGCTTCAACAACACGCCCATCACCGGCGCCACCTCCGCGACCTACACCATCCCTGCTGTCACCGCCGCCAACGCCGGCACCTACACCGTCGCCATCACCAACTCCGTCGGCACCACCGTCAGCTCCGGCGCCACCCTCACCCTCGTCTCCGCCACCCAAGCCGGCCGCCTGATCAACCTCTCTGTCCTCACCGATATCGCCACCGCCACCGACGAATTCACCCTCGGCTACGTCATCGGCGGCACCGGCACCAACGGCGCCAAACCCCTTGTCATCCGCGCCGCCGGACCCTCGCTCGGCGCCCTCGGCGTCCCCAACACCATCGCCGACCCGCAGCTCGAAACCTTCGCCGGTTCCACCAAAACCGGTGGCAACGACAACTGGGGTGGCGCCACCGCGCTCGCTGCCGACCTCGCCGCCGTCGGCGCCTTCCCCTACACCGGCCCCACCTCCCGCGACGCCGCCGTCTCCACCAGCATCTCCTCCCGCGACAACTCCGTCCGCGTCACCGGCGTCGCCGGTGCCACCGGCGCCGTCATCGCCGAAGTCTACGAAGCCACCTCCGCCGCCAACTTTACTGCCACCACCCCGCGCCTCCTCAACGTCTCCGTCCGCAAACACCTCGGCACCGGCATCACCGCCGGCTTCGTCCTCGGCGGCTCCGCTCCCACCAAGGTCCTCATCCGCGTCGTCGGCCCCGGCCTCGCCGCCTTCGGTATCGGCGGCACCGTCGTCGATCCCCAACTCGCCCTCTTCAACGACAAGTCCGTCAAGATCGGCGAAAACAACGACTGGGGCGGCTCCGCCGACCTCACCGCCGCCTTCACCAGTGTCGGCGCCTTCGCCCTCCCCGGCGCCACCTCGAAAGACGCCGCCCTCCTCGTCACCCTCCCTCCCGGCCTCTACTCCGTCCAAGCCTCCGGCGTGAACAACACCACCGGCGTCGGCATCGTCGAAGTCTACGAACTGCCCTGATCTCCGCGGTAGCCGCGTCGGTTACGACGCGGTCATTTTCACTCACCCAAACGCGGGCCCTCACCGGCCCGCGTTTTTTTTGCGCCCCAACCCCGAAATCTCCCTACCCCAAACCCCACTGCGCCTCTCCTACTCTGCGCCGCACCCCACGCACCCCGAAACTCCCCCTGACTTTCTCACCTCCCCCGCGCGATTTCCTTCGCCCCCACTCTCGCACCGCGCCATCACCTCTTCCCGGTCCGGCCGACTTCCCCGCTTCACTCCACCCGTGAAAAAAGTTCTCCTCCTCGTCGCGATGGTGCTCGCCAGCACCGTCGCCCGCGCCGAAGTCCGCCTGAATTTCTGGCAAGAATCCCGCGACGAAAAAACCGCCGAACCGCTCTTCGGCTTCCTCCTCGCCCCGGCCGCCATGATGGCCGTCGTGGAAGCCGACGCCAAGGGCGACGATAAAAAAGCCGCCGCCCTCGCCGAGAAACTGCCCGCCGATACGTGGATGTATGGCCTACTGCTCAGCGGCGAAGCCACCAGCTACGCCAAAGAAAAAATCGATCTCTTCGAACCAAAGCCGTGCGGCAGCATGATCACCCTCGAATCCGGCACCGTCGAAGTAGACCGAAAAAAACGCACCGTGCGCGTCGCGCTCAAGGTCACCCAAGACGGCAAAGTCATCGACTTCGTCGGCAACGGCACCTTCCCGATCAAAGCCGGCCCGAAAATCAAAACCCCGCCGCCCGCACGCTGACCCCGCCCCCGCCGAAGCCCCGCGCCCGCGCCGCGCGCCCTCTCCTTCCTCCCTCAACTCCACCACCCATGTTCACCATCATCGGCGCAGACGGCAAAGAATACGGCCCCGTGTCAGCGGACCAAATACGCGAGTGGCTCGCCCAAAATCGCCTCAATCTCACGATGCAGATCCGCCGCGACGGCGACACCGCGTGGCACTCCCTCGGCGACCTCCCCGAATTCGCCCCGCCCGCCGCGACTACCCCGCCACCGCTCGCCCCGTCCGATCCCACCGCCGCCGACACCTCCGCCCCGCTCGACCCATCCGCCGCCTACACCCCGCCGCCCACGCCCACCGCTCCGCCCGCGCCCGCGGCCCCCGCCGCGCCGCCTCCGCCCGAGCCCCTCGTCTTCACCGGCGAATGGCAGGAATATTTCAAAATCTGGATCGTCAACGTCCTCCTCACCGTCGTCACCCTCGGCCTCTACGCCGCGTGGGCCAAGGTCCGTAAGCGCCGCTATTTTTACGCCAACACCAGCCTCTTCGGCCACACCTTCGAGTATCTCGCCGACCCCGTAAAAATCCTCAAAGGTAACCTCATCGTCGCCGCGCTCTTCCTGCTGCTCGCCTTCAGCCAGACCATCTCGCCGATCCTCTACCTCGGCCTCGCGCTCGTCTTCGCGGTCGCCGTGCCATGGTTCCTCGTGCGCGCCTTCGCCTTCAACGCCCGCAACACCGCGTGGCGCGGCCTCCGCTTCGGTTTCAGCGGCACCTACGGCGAAGCGATCAAAGTCTTTCTCTTCTGGGCGATCCTCGTGCCGTTCACGCTCGGCCTCATTATCCCCTACGTCGCGTGGAAACAAAAAACCTTCATCGTCGACCGCCACTCGTTCGGCACATCGCCGTTCTCCTTCGCCGGCACCGCCGAGGGTTTCTACAAAATCTACGGCGTGGCCGTGCTCTTCTTCCTGCCGATCATCGGCCTCTACTTCAGTATCATCGGCATGGTCATCGCCGCCACCGTCAAAGCCGGCGCGAAGACCAAAGGCCCGCCGCCCATCGATCCGAGCGCCTTTGGCATGATCGGCCTGCTCTTCCTCATCGCCGTCCCGCTCGCCCTCATCGGCTCGTTCTATTTCCGCTCCCGGATGTTTAACTACCTCTGGAACCACACCGAAATTGCCGGCCACCGCTTCGCCGCCTCCATGCGCGCCCGCGATCTCTTTCTCCTCCATCTCGTCAACTCCATCGTGACCGCCCTCACCCTCGGCCTGCTGCACCCGTGGGCCGCCGTCCGCACCGCGAAATTCCAACTCGAGTCCGTCCTCGTCCTCCCCGCCGGCAATATCGACGCCTTCGTCGCCGGCTCCGAACCGCCCGTGGGCGCCGTCGGCGATGCCGCCAGCGACTTCTTCGACTTCGATATCGGCTTCGGCCTATGATGGAGACGGAACTTCCCGCGACCTACTTCGACGGCCGCACCTCCCGGGCGCTGCCCGTCACACTCCACTGGCACGCGGCCGACGGCACACTCGATATCCGCGGACCCACTACGGAGCTCCGCTACGCGCGCCGCGACGTCACCGTCGAATCCCGCCTCGGCCGCGGCCCGCGTTTCATCCGCTTCGCCGACGGCGCCCGCTGCGAAGTCACCGACAACGACGCCCTCGACGCCATCCTCGCCACCTGGGCCCCCAACCCCGCCGGCGCCTGGCTCCACCGCCTCGAGACGAGTTGGCCCCAAGTCCTCGTCGCCTGCGTTCTCCTCGTCGCCTGCGGTTGGGCCGCGCTCCACTTCGGCCTCCCGTGGGGCGCGCGCAAAGTCGCCTTCCTGCTCCCCGCCGGCCTCACGCGCACGCTCGGCGACCAGACCCTCGCCACGCTCGACCGCACCATGCTCGCGCGCACCGAGCTCACCCACGAACGCCAGCTCGCCCTCCGCGCCGAGTTCACGCGCTTCCTCGCCGCCGCCGGCATCGCTGCGCCGCACGCCATCGAATTTCGCGCCATGCGCGCCGGCGGCGCCAACGCCTTCGCGCTCCCCTCCGGCACCATCGTCCTCACCGACGAACTCGTTTTCCTCGCCGCCGACGACCGCGAGATCGTCGCCGTCCTCGCCCACGAATGCGGCCACGTCGCCCACCGCCACGCCCTCCGCGCCGTCCTGCAAAACTCCGCCGTCTTCGTCGTCCTCGCCCTCGTCACCGGCGATGCCTCGTCCGCCACCGCCTTCAGCGGCGCGCTCCCCGCCTTCCTCCTGCAAAACCGTTTCTCCCGCGAATTCGAACGCGAAGCCGACACCTACGCCGTCGACACCCTCCGCCGCGGCGGCCTCGACCCCGCCCACCTCGCCACAATGCTGGAACGCCTCACCAAAGGCCACGGCGTCACCGATTCGAAAGCGCTCAACTACCTCAGCACCCACCCTCCCACCCCCGAGCGCATCGAAGCCATCACCGGCAAAAAATAGTCCGAACAAAACAGACCGGCGGTTTCCCAACCCCCGCCGCCATCGTTCTCGTTCCTCGTTCTCGTAATCGTTCTCCCGCTCCGTAGCCAAAAAGAAATCCCGTAGCCGCGCCGGTCACGGCGCGGTCCGTTCCCCGCCCAGCCAACGTTCCGCCCCCCCCCGCACGTTAACACGCGCGGCTACCAAGCCCCACCCCACGTCCCCGTAGCCGCGCCGGTTACAGCGCGGTCCGCCCCCGCCCGCGCCGTTGACGCCCCGCCCGCCCCTCGTTTTCGTCCGCCTCATGTTCACCATCATCGGAGGCGACGGCAAAGAATACGGTCCCGTCCCCGCCAACCAACTACGCGAATGGATCGCCGCCGGCCGCGCCAACCTCGACACCAAGGCCAAACGCGCCGGCTCCGAGGAATTCATCCGCCTCGGCGACTACGTTGAGTTCGGCGCCAAGCCCGCGCCCCCGCCCCTGATGGAGCCCAGCGCCGACGACGAAATTCCCGCAGCGCCCGCGCCCGCCGCCACCGGCCGCTTCGTCTCCGCCACCTCCGACGCACCCGCCGGCGCCGCCGACGCCCTCGCCGACATCGGCCCGCGCACCGGCGCCGCCTTCATCAACGGCTTCCTCTACTTCCTCGCCGTCCTCCCCGGCTCCGTCTTCACCGGCCTCCGCCTCCTGAAAGACCACCCCGAGCTCGCGCGCGGCGTCCCGCTCCGCCCCGAAAATATCAACCTTGAGAGCATCGCCTCCGGCGTCATCTGGATCTATGCCGGTCTGGGCGTGATGATGGCCATCCAGTGCATCTTTCTCGCCCTGCGCGGACAGAACATCGGCAAACTCATCGCCGGCGTCCGCGTGGTGAACGCCCTCGACGGCAGCCCCGCCGGCTTCGTCCGCGGCGCGCTCCTGCGTTTCGTGCTCCCCGTGTGCGTGATCTTTTTGCTGAACCTGCTCTTCCCCCTCGGCCTGCTGTTTCTCATCACGGATTACTGCTTCATGTTCCGCGCCGACCGCCGCTGCCTGCACGACCTCCTTGCCGGCACCAAAGTCGTCAAAGCGTAGCCCGCAACCCGAACTTTCTGCCCACGGTGGGCGGGCGCGTCCCTGCGCCCGCATTCGCCCCTTCTCGTAGCCGCAGCCTCAATCCCGTAGCCGCACCGGTTACGGTGCGGTTCGCCCGCCCTCAGTTTCGCCCACACCCCGCACCTGAACACGCGCGGCCACCCTCACCAATCGCACCACATCATTATCGTAGCCGCACCGGTTACGGTGCGGTCCGTCCGCCCCGCGTTTCGCCCACGCCCCGCACGTTAACACGCGCGGCTACCCCACCAAGCGCACCACCCCGCGGCGCATCATTCCCGTAGCCGCGCCGCTTACGGCGCGGTCGCACCGCTCTTCTTCCCCAGCCACGCATCCACCGAAATTTTCCCCGGCCCAAACGCGAACACGATCGCGCTCGCCAGCAGAAACAAGAACGGCGCCGCCTCCGTAACCTTGTCCGGATCGGAAAACAGCTGCCCCAGCTCCTCGCGATGCGCCGTCGAGTAAGCCACGCCCATCGTGAACATCAACGCCCCGCTCACGCCGCGCGACGCGAGCCCGACAACCAGCAGCAGCCCGCCCACGCCCTCCACCACGCCAGCCGCGATCGCATTCAGTTGCGGCAGCGGCAAATTCAGCTCGGCAAAAAACGCCGTCGTCTTCTCCAGATTCAAGAGCTTGCCCTTGCCCGTCTGGAAAAATCCCCAGCCCCAGTAGAGCCGGATCGCGAGGAGCACCACCGGCTGCCCCCACGCCCCCAGCGTCGCCAGCAGCCCGTCGAGTTTCTGATAAACGGAGAGAATCTTCATGCGCATGAGAGCCGCAAACCGGTCTTTTATTTCCCGCCGCGTCCACCACGGCGGAAAAAACCGCGCCTCCCCGCGCAAAAACGGACTGGCCCCTGCCATTCGAGCTACCGGCCGCGGTGCGGCCGGTAGTTTCGGCCACTCACGGCACCTCGTAGACCTCCGCGATCACGAGGCCGCCCGTGCCCGCGGGTGCCGATACTTGCACGGAATAGGAGCCGGGTTGCAGCGTCGCGAGCAGAGCGGCGTCGCGCGAACTCGCGGGAATCGCAAAGGCCCCGACTTGCGCCATCGCGGCCGCGAGCGCGGCCGTGCCACCCCAATCGTCGCTCTCGTTGATTTTCGTCGAGCCGGCAAAAAGCGCGAGGCGCGGATCGGCCACAAAGCCGCTCGTCACCCCCACGGCCGCGAGCCCCGGCCCGACCGCGCGCACGAGCACCGTGCGCGGCGTCGCTCCACCGATCACAAAGCCGACCGTGAAACCGGAGCCAATTTGCTTCAGCACGGAGACGTTGATGAGGCGCGGCGTGGTGCTCGTGAACGCGGCGCTCGGCGTTGAGTCGTAGAGCTCGGCGATCACGGTGCCGGTCGCGCCGCCATTGCCGGTCACGCGGATCGAATAGCCGCCGGGCGCGATCGCGGGATTAAAAATCGCGGCGTCTCGCGAAGTCGGCGCCGCATACGGAAACGCTCCGACCGCCGCGAACGCGTTGCTCAGCGCCGCCCCACCGGCCCAGTTGTCGTTCTCGCCGACTTTCACCGAGCCGGCAAAAAACTCGAGGTTGGGGTCGGCGAGCGTGCCGCCCACGCCGAGCGCGCCGAGCGCCGGGCCCGCGGCGCGGATCAGCACGGGCTGGGTGCCGAGCGTGCCGCTGCCGCCGATCACCGTCCCCATCGTGAAACTGTCGGTGGCCGACTCGATCGCGGTGAGCAGCGAGAGATTCACGAGGCGGCCGGGGTTGGTGGCGTTGGCAAGCGAGATCACGGCAGCGGCACTGGTGACGGTGCCGGTGGGCGTCGTGATGGCGACGGTGTAGCTGCCGAGATTCGCGCCCGCCGCGGTGGTCGAATAGGTCGGGCCATTCGCCCCGACGAGCGGTGTGCCGTCCTTGAACCACTGATAGGCGGCGCCGGAAGTATTTTGCGCGGTCACGCTCAGGCGCACGACCTCACCCGGATTTGCGATCTGCGAACGCGGCGCGGCGGCCACCGTGGGGGCCGGCGTGGCATCGACCAGGTCGTAGGTCAAAATCGCGCCATTGTCGCCGACCGCGACGATGGTGCTGGCATTGGCGGCGATGCCGCGCACGGCGCGGTCAGCCGCGATCGTGCCGATCGACCAATTCGTGCCGTCGAGCGACATGAGCATCGTGCCGGCCGTGCCCGCCGGCGCGAGAAACCCAATGGAGGTCTGGGCGATCGAATAAATCGTATCGGCCACGCCGGTCTCAACGGTGCGCCAGGTGAGGCCGTCGGCCGAGTTGAGCATCACCCCGGAGGCGCCGGCGGCGAGGAAACCGAGATTATCGAAGTAGCCCACGTTGAGCAGTTGCGTGGTGATGCCGCTGGTAGCGGCGGCCCAGGTGATGCCATCGGCGGAGGTGAGGATGGTGCCAGCATCGCCCACGACTACGTAGCGATTGTTGCCAAACGTCGCACTGCGGAGCGCACTCGTCGTGCCGCTGGTGCGGCCGGTCCACGTAGTGCCGTCGGCCGAGGTGAGCAATGAACCACTGGCGCCTGCCGCGACAAAGAGCGTCGGGCTGGCGCCGATGGCGAGGCGCTGCGTGGTGGAGCCAGTGGCGCGTTCTGTCCAGGTGAGAGCGTCGGGTGAGGTGAAGATGCGCCCCGCGTCGCCGACGGCCACATAACGTGACTGTGCATATGTGACGTCGTTGAGGGTGGAGAATCCAGCGTTGGCGTTGGCGCGCGTCCACGTGATGCCATCACTTGAAACAGAAACCGGCGGGATCACGGCGTTGCGCGCGAGCGGATCGATGGCCTGGCCGACGGCGACGAATTTCCCTCCGGCATAGATGACATTATTCCGGCTGTCGCTGGTGCCTTGGTTGACGCGCTTGTAACTCATCGCAGTGGTCGCGGTGTAGATTTCTCCGGCTCGACCGAACAGGATGCCTTCGTTGTCGGCGCCCGCGGCGCCGAAGAACCCACTCGTGCGGTTCTCGACCGAAGCCTGGGTCCAAGTCACCGCGTCGGCGGAGGTGAGCACCGTGCCTGCATCACCGACGACGACGAAGGAGCCTTTGATCACGCCCACGCCCTGAAGGTTGACCGTGACGCCCGAGGTGCGGCGAGTCCAGGTGATGCCATCGGCGGAGGAGAGAATGACGCCGCTGAAACCGGTGGCGACGAAGGTGCCGTTGTTGAACGCAACTTTGCGGAGATCGGTGGGCACGCCGCTGGTGCGCTCGGTCCAGGTGACGCCATCCGGCGAGGTGATAATTTTCCCACCCGCACCGACGACGACGTAGAGGTTGTTACCGTGGGCCGCGCCGAGGAGCGTCGTCGTCACCGGCACCGTCCGGCGGGACCACGCCACGCCGTCGGCCGAGGTGACCACCAGACCGTTCGTGACCCCGATCCATTGCCCGCCCGCGTAAGTCACGTAGTTCAGGCTGACTGCCTGGATCGTCGCGGTGTAGAGTGCGGTCCAGGCAAACCCATCGCTTGAAATCCACGGATTGCCGACCGGTTCGCGGGAACCGGCATCCGTGTAGGGCCCCACAATGACGTAGCGACCGTCGGCGTAACCGATGCCGGCGAGGTTTTGCGTCGTGGCAAAATCAACCGTGTTCAGCTGGCCGGCGGCATCGAGGGTCACGATGTTGCCCGTGTTGCCCACCATCCACCACTTCCCGTCGATGCGTGCAGCGCTGATGAGGTCGGCCCCGACGGGGCCGGGGTTGCGCCAGTTCCAACTCGCGAGGCCGGCCTGCGCGGGATACGAGGCCGACATGGCGCTGGCCCCCGAGGCGTCGATGCCGCGGATGGTGAGCGCGTAGTTGCCGATGGCGGACGGCGTCCATGCAAACGTGCCGCTGGCTCCGGTGATTTCGCTGACCTTGGTGCCGTTGGCGTAAAGCTCGAGGCGCGTGTAGCCCGCGCCGCCGGCGGCGATGATGTTCTTCCGCCCGACGGCGAGTTTGAGCGAGGCTCCTTCGAGGCGCATCGCGGGCGCGGCCAGCGGCGGAGCCACGACCGCCGGCACGGTGGTGGAGTAGATCGAAGCCGTGTTGCCGACCGCGACGAGGACGCCGGCACCCTCGGCCAAGCCGCGCACCACGTATCCAGTGGCCGTATCCAGCTGCACATTGGCCCAACTCTGCCCGTTGGCGGAAAACTGGAGGCGGCCCTCCGAGTGCGTGGCCATGAGCACGCCACTCGTGGAGAGCGCCTTGTTGGTGAAGAGATTGACTCCGCCCGAAGTCGTGAGGCGGCGCCACGTCGCGCCATCGGTGGAGGTGTAAACCCACAGCGGACCCGACATGATGAACCACGCGCCGTCGTGGTAGGCAACGCCGGCGTAGTTATTGGTATCGGGCAGACTGCGATTGATCCACGTGAGCCCGTCGGACGAGCTAAGGACGCGCCCGCTGTCGCCCGCAGCGACGAAGAGTCCGTTGGCGTAGGTTACGGCGCGCAGATTGTTGGTTACCGGCGAGGCCGTTTCCGTCCACGCCGCACCGTTGATCGAGGTGAAGATGCGGCCGGTCTCGCCCACGGCCACGAAACGCCCTGCCCCGCAGGCGAGCCCGTTCATCGCGGCAACGCCCGCAGGCATCGTTGCGGCCGTCCAGGTGACGCCATCGCCGGAGTGCGCGCCGGTCGCACGCACCGCGGCGCCCGCAGCCGCGACTCCGACCGTGACGAATCGCGTGCCATCATGCGCAACCCCGCGGTAAAAGTGTGCGTTGGAGGGAGTGGTCGCACGCGCCCAAGTGGTGCCGTCGGCCGAGGAGACGATGGCGCCGTTATCGCCCACCGCCACGAATTTCCCGCCGGCATAGGCGACACTATAGAGCGTATTCGTCGTGAGCGGACTCGTGCGCTTCGTCCAGGTGACCAGGGGATCGATGACGTTGAGCGTGTAGTTCTTGACCGCGACGCCACCCTTGCCGTCGTGCGCAGATACATTGACGGGATAGGTGCCGCCTTTCTCGAAACGCGTGGTGACGGTGTTCAGGTTGGGCTGGAATTTCCCATCGCCGAAGTCCCAACGGTAGTAAATCGAATCGCCGTCCGGATCGGTGGCACTGGCCGACACGATGAGATTCGTCCGGGCATTGAGCGGCCCCGCCGGGGCCTCGGCCGTGAGGATGGGGTTGCGATTTCCGTCTGTCGCACCGAAGGAGACCTGCACGTCGATGTATTCGTTGGGCGCGGTGCCGCCGACTGCGAGCGGCTTGAGCGCAATGCCGGCGTTGGGATCGGTAAACGTCTCGCCGATGCGAAGCGGGGCGTCGTTCATCGCGCCGGCACTGCCGGGCGTGGTGTCGAGGAGATAGCTGCCGGGCCCTGCGGCGAAATTGGGAAGTTTCTGCGGACCCCAGTGGAGGACGACACCGTTCTGCAGCCGGTCGAGTTGCTGGGCGGTGAGATTCGGCGAACCGACCCGGCGGTGCTCGACCCAGAATTCATATTCCACGTTGCTGGCACCGACCCGCAGGCCGCGGATGCCCGTGGAGTCTTTGTGGTCGTGCCGGGTGATGCGATAGGTGCCGCCGGTCGTCACCGTGGTCACGCTGGTCGCGTCGAGGTAACCGAGTTTGAATTTTTGCGCGGCATTGAAGTAGCCGGTCGCCGGCGAGGAGGCGCCGCCCATGCGGTCGAACACGTCACCGTATTCGACCTTGGTGCCGGGTCCGATCGCTGACGTGCTGCTCGGGAGCCACGCGTGCGAATGATTGAGACTATGATTGTGCCCGAGTTCGTGAAACGTCACCGAAGCGCCGAAGGAATTGTTCAACCAGACGGCCGGTCCGCCGAGATTGCCGAGCCCGCCGAAGGTGTAGGCCGGCACCCGCTTGAAGAGCAGGATATACCGGTCGTATTTGTCGGGGTCGTGGGCACCGGTGCCTCCGTTCGCGACATCGTAGGCTTTGGCGGCGGCCTTGGCGTCGTTCTGGAGATCACCCGTGGTGCCAGACGAAGAGTTGTAATAGGCCTTGTCACGCGGGAGGCGTAGGAGGGCCGGCAAAGTCGTAAACGTCATCGAAGTCCTGCCATTGGAAACGCCCTGATAGGCCGTGTTTACCTCGGCAGCGGTAGCGGCCAGCGTCGCATCGGTCACGGGCGAACCGGGGTCGTCGGCAAATTCCAGCTTCACCCAGAGGACCCGCTTCTCGCCGAAGATCCAACTCGGGGGAGAATCCACGGCGGCCGTGCCGGGCACGCGGGTCACCGGGCTGTCGGTATCTCCGAGCGAAACCACGGTCGGACCCGGGACCGATTCGGCAGCGACGAGTCGCGCCATCAGGGCGTCGAATTCGACGGAGGACGCCAGGGAGAGGGCCCGCTCGCCGACGAGCACAGCAGAGAGTTCGAGCGGGAGCGCATGCGCGGCCTTCTCGGCGTCGTCGAGCATTCGGAAGGGGGTCTCCGCAAAGGTCGCGACGCCGTCAACCGCGATGCCGTGGAGCGGCAGGCCGTGTTTGGTGGTTTGCGTTTCGCGCCGGCCGAACACATGGGCCGCATAGTTTTGCCCCGCGATGGTCGCTTGGCGCAGAAGCGTTGACTCGCACGCCACACTCTCGGCGTGGCTGCCGTGGCCTCCGTTGTGGGTGCAGGCGACGCTCACACTAAAATCTCCCCGCGCATCGAGGCGCGTCTCGAGTTGGGCGCGAACCGCCGCCGGCAGTTCCGCCCGCAGGCCCACCGGCACGGCGTGCTCGAGTGCCAGGCGCGGATCGGTTTGGATGAGGTGTTTGAGTGCGCTACGACGCTCGCGCGCGAGTTCAACGCCGCCGGCGGCGAGGTCGGACTGCGCCGCACTCTCGGCGCGGCGCCAGGCAGTCAACCAGTCCTGGAAAGCCTGCGTCTTAGCGAGCACGTCGGCCCGTGCAGGGGCGGGCGCAATGCCCGGCGGACGCGCCTCCGGTGAGCCCTCGCTCACCACCGCAGCCGCCACCGGCAATTCCGCGCGTAGGTCCCGGAGTTCAGTAGCCAAGGCCTCGTGCGTGGATGTCGGCACCGACGAGGCGACCCGCACACGCCAGAACGAGCCAACTGTCACCAGCATCAACAAAGCGACCAGCGCGACTCCCCGGCGGGAAGCCAAGCGACGCACGATTGCGGAGTGAGCCGTCGCCAGCGCGGCACGTAGTGGGAAAAACCGGGATTTCATGGGGAATGGGACGAAGACAAGGGAAGGGGTAACGAGCCGCGCGCATCCGCTGGAGGCTGCGCGAAAAACCGTGGGGCACTTTTAGGAAAAGCACGCGCATCGTGGCGGACAAGCACTCTACGCGCCGGCCCCGGCGAATCTTTCAACGCTCATGGCACTATCATAGAATTCGGCGATCCCGAGGCCGCTGTTGCCGGCGGGCGCGGAGACTTGCACCGAGCAGGAACCGGGTTGCAATGTTGCGGGCCGCGCAACGGCGGGAAAAGCATGCGAGCTGCGCATAAACGCACCCAAAGAAAATTACGGCCCGGGCGCGAAGCCGTCGATCGTGGTCGCGTCAGAACGATAGAGCCCGTGACGTGTCGTGCCGGAGCGAGTGTTGAAGAGTTCTATGACCCTGGTGAGTTCCATGAGCGAAAGGCGTCCGTCGGCGTTGGTATCGGCGGTGTGCGGTGTTGCGGGGGCAGCGGTGGTGCCGCCGGGGGCTGAAGCGTAGCCGTCGACGGTGCCGGCGGAGGCGACGTAGCCGCCAGTCCGGATTGTCCCAGTGCTCGTGTTATAGAGTTCGATCACGCGGGTGAACTCGGCGAGATTTAGCGCCCCGTCGGCGGGGGAAACATCGGCCGAGTGACCGCGTTGGACGGTGAGGGTGAAAGTCTGCAGAGCGCGAGACGTGGGACCATCGTGCAACGCGACCGCAAAGACAAAGGGTGAGCCGGTCGCATCGGGTGGGGTGCCAGAAATTGATCCAGTCGAAGCGTTAATCGCGGCCCATGGGGGCAGCAAACCGGCACCAATGCTCCAAACAGGCGAGGTCACGCCCACCGCGTTCGGGGTGAAACCTCCCGGGCGCCCAATGATAAAACGCGCGGAGGGGCCGCTGGTGATCGGCGCCGGAATTGGCAGGGTCAGCGCGGCAGGGACCGTAGTGACGGTGCCGGTGGGTGTCGTGATCGTGACGGTGTAGCGACCAACGCTCGAATCGGAGACGGTCGTCGCGTAGGTGGGACCGTTGGCACCGACGATGGGTCTGCCATCTTTGAACCATTGGTAAGCGCCGCTGGAGGTGTTCCGCGCGGTAACACTGAGACGCACCATGTCGCCGAGGTTGGCAGTCTGGGATTGCGGCGCGGCGGCCACGGTGGGGGCGGGCGCGGAATCGACGAGATCAAAGGCAAGAACCGCGCCGTTGTCGCCGACAGCGACGATGGTGGCGGCACTGGAGGCGATGCCGCGCACGGCGCGGTCGGCGGCGATCGTGCCGATCGACCAATTCGTGCCGTCGAGCGACATGAGCATCGTGCCGGCCGTGCCCGCCGGCGCGAGAAACCCAATGGAGGTCTGGGCGATCGAATAAATCGTATCGGCCACGCCGGTCTCAACGGTGCGCCAGGTGAGGCCGTCGGCCGAGTTGAGCATCACCCCGGAGGCGCCGGCGGCGAGAAAGCCGATATTTTGAAACCAGGATACAATCAGGAGTTGAGCGGTGACACCACTGGTAGCCGCAGTCCAAGTCGTGCCATCGGAGGAGCTGAGAACGGTGCCAGCGTCCCCGACCACCACGTAGCGATTGTTACCGAAGGCTGCGCCACGAAGCGCAGCGGCTACGCCGCTCGTGCGTGGAGTCCACGTAGTGCCGTCGGCTGAAGTGAGCAAGGAACCACTGGCGCCTGCCGCGACGAAGAGAGTTGGGCTGGCGCCGACAGCGAGACGCTGGGTGGAGGAGCCCGTGGCACGTTCCGTCCACGTGAGTGCATCGAGCGAGGTGAAGATGCGCCCCGCATCACCTACCGCCACGTAGCGTGTTTGCGCGTAGATGACGTCGTTGAGAGTGGAGAATCCAGCGTTGGCGTTGGCGCGCGTCCAAGTGATGCCATCACTGGAAACAGCCACCGGCGGGATCACGGCGTTGCGCAAGACAGGATCAACGGCCTGGCCGACGGCCACAAACCTTCCGCCCGCATAGATGACGGCGCTGCGGGAGTCCCCGGTGCCCCGGTTAGCGCGTTTCCACGTGGTTGCCGTAGTGGCGGAATATAGTTCTCCGGCGCGGCCAGCGAGGAGGCCTTCGCCCTCGCCACCTGCGACCATAAGAAAATGGCTTACGCGATCTTCGACCGTAGCTGCGGTCCAGCTGACACCGTCGGCGGAGGTGTAGACCGTGCCTGCATCGCCGGCGACGACGTAGGCGCCCTTCACTACGGCGGCACCGTAAAGATTGGCCGCGGTCCCGATCGGGCGTTTGGTCCAACCGATACCATCGGTCGAGGTGAGCACGACTCCACTGTCACCGACGGCGACGAAGGTGCCGTTGTTAAACGTAATGTTGCGTAGGTTGGTGGTGACGCCACTGGTGCGTTCGGTCCATGTCACGCTATTGGCGGACGTCGCGATTTTCCCTGTGTTGCCAACGACCGCGTAGAGTCCGTTGCCGTAGGCGAAGGCATTGAGGCCGACTGTGAGCGTGGCGTTCTGACGGGTCCACACGACGGCGTCGGGGGAAGTTCGCATCGCGCCGCCGGTTCCCACGGCAATCCAACGGTCGCCCGCGTAGGCGACGTAATTGAGGTCAACTAGATCGGATGAATTTTCGCCGGTAAGGAGCGGGGTCCAATTGTAACCGTTGGGCGAGGTCCACAGGGCACCGACGGATCTGCGCGAGCCAGCATCGGTGAAAGGTGCCGTGACGACGAACCGGCCGTTGGCGTAGGCAATGGAGGTGAGGTGTTGGGTCGTGGAGAAATCGACGGGATCGAAATTACCGTCGGCGTCGAGGGTGAAGAAGGTGCCGCAGTTGCCCACCACCCACCATTTGCCGTCGACGCGGACCGCGCCGCGCAAATCAGCACCAGCCGGCGAGGGGTTGCGCCAGATCCATCTGGGGAGTGCAGCCTGGGCGGTGTAAGGTGCAGATATGACGCTGGCACCGGTGGCGTCGATGCCGCGCACGATGAGGGAATAGTTGCCGATGGCGGGGGGCGTCCAAGTGAACGTGCCGCTCGCACCGGTGATTTCACTTACCATGAGGTTGTTGGCAAAGAGCTCGAGTTTTGTGAAACCGACTCCGCCGGCCGGCAGGATGTTGGTTTTGCCAACGGATACCTTTAGCGGCTCTACCGGGACGCGCAGGGCGGGGGCGAGGTTGGGCAACGAAAAGGTCGTCGGAAGCGACGCGGAAAAAATATTACCACTAGTGCCAACGGTGACAATGAGGCCCTTGCCTTCGGCGCTGCCGTTGAACTTGGCGTTCGCCCGGGCATCGAGTTGCACGGAGCTCCACGCCTGACCGTTTTCGGAAAGCACGACTTTGCCGTTTTGGGCTGAACCGAGCAGCACACCCGCGGTGACGGTTAGTTGGTAGATGAAGTCTTCGGAAATTCCCGGAGCCGCGGGCACGCGCGTCCATACGACGGCGTCGGGCGATGAGTAGGTAAACGTCGAGGCTAGCGAGGTGAACCACCGATTGTTGTAGCGTGCGACCGAAAGCATGGCGCCAGAAGTCGGCAGGCTGCGATCCATCCAATTAATTCCGTCAGGCGACGTGAGCAATCGACCATTGGCCCCGCACACGACAAATAAGCCGTCGCTAAATACCGCTCGATACAAACTACCCGTGGCGGGAGCGGTAGCAGCGGCCCATGTCGAACCGTCGGTCGACGAATAAATGCTGCCGGCCTCACCGACGGCGACAAAACGTCCGGCCCCATAAGCCACGCTGAAGAACCGCGCGGACCCGGTAGGGATGTTAACCGTCGTCCACGCGACACCGTCACCGGAATACGCAACCAGGCCCACATCGGCGGGGCCGGGTAAGCGATAACCCGAGGCGACGTAGCGCGTGCCGTTGTAAGCCACGCCAGTCAGGTTGATCCCGGCGGCAAATGCCTGTCGGACCCACGCAATACCGTCGACTGACGTAAGCACGGTGCTCGACGAGCCGACCGCAACAAATTGGGCACCCGAAAAGACCACATCCGTGAGTTCACTGGAGGTGACCCCGCGGCCACGCTGCGTCCAATTCAAAAGCGTATCGACAACGTCGAGGGTGTAGGTCTTGACGGAAACGCCCCCCTTCCCGTCGTGCGCAGAGACGCTCACGGGATAAATGCCACCCTTGGTATAGCGTTGAGTGACGCTGTTGAGATTGGGTTGGGTCTTTCCGTCACCAAAATCCCACCGATAATAGAGAGGATCGCCGTCGGGATCGGTGGCGCTCGCGGTCAGGATGAGGTTGGTCCTGGCATTGACAGAACCGGCGGGGGGATCGGAAACGAGCACCGGGTTGCGGTTGCCGTCGATCGCGCCGAAGGAGATCTGCACGTCGATGTATTCGTTTGGTGCAGTGCCGCCGAGGGCGAGCGGTTGGATGGTGATACCGGCGTCGGGGTCGGTAAAGGTTTCGCCAATGCGGAGCGGAGCGTCGTTCATTCCGGCGGCAGTGCCCGGTGTCATGTCGAGCAGGTAGCTACCGGGACCGGGCGCGATTTTCGGAAGTTTCTGCGGCCCCCAGTGGAGGACGACACCGTTTTGCAAACGATCCCGCTGCGCGCCGGTAAGTGCCGCAGGGGCTAGAGGGCGGTGTTCGAGCCAGTATTCGTATTCGACGTGGCCCGCACCGACCCGCAGGGCACGGATGCCAGTCGAGTCCCGATGGTCATGGCGGGTGAGCCGGTAGTTGCCGGTAGCAGTGACGGTGGTGACGCCCGTGGCGTCGAGGTAGCCCAGTTTAAATTTATGCGCGACATTGAAGAAGTCATTGTCACCGGGGTTGACGCCCATTCGGTCGAAGGCATCGCCGTAGTCGATGGGGGTGCCGGGTCCGATGGCGGAGGTGGTCGAGGGCACCCAACTGTGCGCATGGGGGAGGCCCTGAGTATGACCGAGTTCGTGAGCAGTGATCTGCGCGTCGAATCTACCGTTGAGAAATACAACCGGGCCACCCAGTTGACCGGCCCCACCGAACGAGTAGGCGGACACCCGTTTAAATACCATGATCCAGCGATCGGCCTTGTCAGGATCATAGGTGCCGGTGTTGCCGTTGGCCGCATCGTATTGTTTCGCGAGAGCCTTGGCGTCGGTGGAAAGAACGTCCGCCGTAGACACCGATGTGTTGTAGAAGGCTTTGGTGCGAGGCAGCCGCAGAAGTCCAGGCAGAATAGTGAAACTCATCGTCGTCTTGCCATAGGACGTGATGGTGAAGAAATCGGTGACGGCCGCGCCGGTTGTAATGAGGTCGGCATCGGTCGCCGGGGCGCCAGGATCGTCGGCGAATTCGAGTTTGAGCCAGAGCACGCGTTTGTTGCCCAAAATCCAACTTGACGGCGGCGCTTCGATCGCGGCGGTTTCAGGAATTCGAACCACTAGAGCGGCTGTCTCCCCGGGCGACATGAGCATCGGACCGGGCGCGGATTCTCTGGCAACGAGGCGCTCCGCGAGTGCGGTGAACTCTGCGGAGGTTGCGAATGAGATCGTCTCGTCTCCCACGAGCACCGCGGGCAGCTCGCTAGGGAGCCCCCGGCTGGATTTCTCGCTGTCGTCAATCTGGCGGTAGGGCGTCTCCTCCAACGCGACCACGCCATCAAGCGCGATGCCATGGATCGGCAAGCCATGTTTGGTCGCTTGAGACTCGCGGCGGCCAAAAACGTAAGCCGCATACCGCTTCCCTGCCACGATCGCGCTGCGTTGCAGGTGCGACGAATCGCTGGCGTGCTGGGCCGCAGCGCCACCGCCATTATTACCAACGGTATGGTTGCAGACGTAGGTCACCTCGAAATCCCCCCGCGCATCGAGGCGCGTCTCGAGTTGAGCGCGAACCGCCGCCGGCAGTTCCGCCCGCAAGCCCACCGGCACGGCGTGGTCGAGCGCCAGACGCGGATCGGTTTGGATGAGATGTTTGAGTGCGGTGCGACGCTCGCGCGCGAGTTCAACACCGCCGGCGGCGAGGTCGGACTGCGCCGACGCATCGGCGCGGCGCCAGTCCGTCAACCAGTCTTGGAAAGCCTGCGTCTTCGCGAGCGCGTCAGCCCGTGCCGGGGCGGGCGCAATGCCCGCCGGACGCGCCTCCGAGTCAGCCTTGCGCCGCAGAACCCGCTGGAGAGTCCCCACGAGGGGCGCCCCCCCCGCCGGATTCGTCTCCGCTAAGCCCTCGCTCGCCACCGCAGCCGCCACCAGCAAATCCGCGCGTGGGTGGCGGAGTTCAGTGGCCACGGCCTCGTGCGTGGATGTCGGCGTCGGTGAGGCGACCCGCGCATGCCAGACCGAGCCAACCGTCACCAGCATCAACAAAGCGACCAGCGCGACTCCCCGGCGGGAAGCCAAGCGACGCACGATTGCGGAGTAAGCCGTCGCCAGCGAGGCACATAGTGGGAGAAACCGGAATTTCATGGGGAGTGGGACAAAGACAAGGGAAGGGGTGGCGAGCCGTGCGCATCCACTGCGGCTGCGCGAAAAACCATCGGGGCAACTTTCAGGAAGGAGCGGCGCGCATCGTGGCAAACGAGCACGCTACTCGCCGGCCCCGGCGGATCTTTCAAAATAACTTTCATCGACGGACACGCGCCATCCGGCCATCCGGCATCGCCATGACCGACTGACCACTGCCGACACGAACGCCGAAAAACCACCCGAGCCCCACCCCTGTCGCGAACCACGAGATCACATGCTCGGCCTTTACGCACGGACCCGCCGGCGCCACACGGCCGCACCCAAGAGACTCACCGCCCCAAAAATCGCCGCATACGTCGAGGGCTCGGGGATCGCGCTGGCCGTGGCCGTGAGCTGCAGGGTGTTGCCCGCCATCGCGAGCCCGTAAGTGTAGCCGCTCACCGTAGTGACGAGCGCGAAGTCGCCGACGTCGAAGCTGCTCGTGGTCACGCCGCCCGTCGAAAAATCAAACAGCGTATAAACTCCCGCGCCGAAGCCCGTGCCCGCGGTGAGATTGATGGCCAGACTGCCCGGCGTCGACGCCCCCGTGAGGTTGCCGCCGGTGAGCCGCAGCCGGTCGCTCGTCGTGCCGAGCTGAAAATTGAAGACCGCTCCGTCGTTCAACGTCAGGCCGTTGGCAAACGTCAGCGTGCCCGCGGTGCCGCCGGTGCCCCCGGTGCCGGCAATGGCGCCGGCTTCAAGGGTCGTGGGGCCGCCTACAGATCCGATCCCGCGGATCCTCGCGCCACTCTGGACCGTGACCGGTCCGGTGCCCGTCGCGGAGCCCGTCGGGTTCCATATCGCCAATACGCCGGCGGCGACGATGGTGCCGCCCGTGTAGGTGCTGGCCCCTTCCAGCCCCAAGGCGCCGGCGCCGGTCTTCGTCAAACTGTAGCCCGTGCCGCCGAGCGATACCCCCGAACTGATGAAGAGTTCGGTGGGCAACGACGCTTGCTCGGCGATATCGAAGATCCGGTTGCCGCCCAGCGCGAGCGTGCCGTTGCCGTTGATCTGCGCTTGGGACAGACTGCCCGTGGCATGGTAGGACACCGTGCCGCCGAGAGTGAGCGTAGCGCCGGTGTTCAGCGTGACCTGGTTGGTCGAGGTCGTGGATCCTCCTGCCCCGCCGAAAGCCAGCGTGCCGATCGTCTGCGCGACACCGGTTGAAAGGATGAAGGTGGAAGTCGACCCCTCGGTGTTGTTCACCGTCACGGCACCTGTCGCGGCGAGCGTGTTGTTCGCACCGAGGAAAATTTGGCCGCCGTTAAGGACCGTGCCGCCATCATACGTGTTGGCGCCCAGAAAATAGAGCCGTCCGGCCCCCGTCTTCGTGATCGACTGACCGGCCCCGCTGATCGCGGAACTAATGGCGAGTTCGTTGCTCGATCCCGTCGAGTTGGCCACGGCAAACGTGCGATTGCCGCCCAGCGCCAACGTGCCGCCGGAAATCGTCGAAACCGTGCTCGCGGTCGGATTACCCGTCGCATTGAACGTCACCGTGCCGCCCAGCGTGAGCGTGCCGCCCGTGCCGATCGTGACATTATTCACCGAGGCTGCGGTGCCGCCCGCGCCGCCGAATGTCAGCGCGCCGATCGTCTGCACGACGTTGGTCGAGAGAACAAACCTGGAGGTCCCGCCCTCGGTGTTGTTCACCGTCACCGCCCCGTTCGTAGCAAGGGTATTGTTGGCCCCGAGGAAAACCGTGCCACCGTTGATGATCGTGCCACCGTCGTAGGTATTGGAAACCGCTTGAAGCCCCAACCGCCCGGAGCCGGTCTTGACCAGACTCTGGCCCGAACCCGTGACTGCCGACGAGATCAGCAGGTCGGAGCTCGTCGCGGTCGTGGAATCACCGACGTTAAAAATGCGGCTACCTCCCAGCGCCAAGGTGCCGCCGGAAATGGTGGACGCCGCCGGGTTGCCCGTCGCGTCGTAGGTCACCGTGCCGCCGAGCGTGAGTGTTGCGCCGGTGTTCAGCGCTACGTTGTTGGTCGAGGTGGAGGTTGCGCCCGCGCCGCCGAAAGTGAGCGAGCCAATCGTCTGTGCAACATTGGACCCAAGGATGAAGGTCGAGGTCGCGCCCTCAGTGTTGTTCACTGTCACGGCTCCCGTCGAGACGAGCGTGTTGTTCGCCCCGAGGAAAATCTGTCCGCCGTTGAGGACCGTGCCGCCGTCGTAGGTGTTGGCGCCCAAAAAATAGAGCCGGCCGGCGCCGGTCTTTGTGATCGATTGGCCGGCGCCACTGATCACGGAGCTGATGGCCAGTTCGTTGCTCGAGCCCGTGGAGTCCGCCACGGCAAACGTGCGATTGCCGCCCAGCGCCAACGTGCCGCCGGAAATCGTCGAAACCGTGCTCGCGGTCGGATTGCCCGTCGCATTGAACGTCACCGTGCCGCCCAGCGTGAGCGTGCCGCCCGTGCCGATCGTGACATTATTCACCGAGGCTGCGGTGCCGCCCGCGCCGCCGAACGTGAGCGCGCCGATCGTCTGCGTGATGTTGCCCAATAGGGTCAAAGCGGAGGTCCCGCCCACTGTGTTGTTCACGGTCACGTTCCCGTTCGCGCTGAGGTTGTTGCTGTTGTTCAGAAAAACCGTGCCGCCATTGATGATGGTGCCACCGTCGTAGGTGTTGGCCCCTTGGAAGCCCAGTCGGCCCTCGCCGGTCTTGGTTAGGCTCTGGCCCGAACCGGTGACCACCGACGAGATCAGGAGATCGGAGCTCGTCGCGGTCGAGGAATCCCCGACGTCAAAAACGCGGTTCCCGCCCAACGCCAAGGTGCCGCCGGAAATGGTGGACGCCGCCGGGTTGCCCGTCGCGTCGTAGGTCACCGTGCCGCCGAGGGTGAGCGTGCTGCCGGTGCCGATGGTGACGGTGTTCGCCGAGGTCGTGGTGCTGCCCGCGCCGCCGAGCGTGAGGGCGCCAATCGCGTGCGTCTGAGTGGTGCCGAAGCTGAGGTTCGACGTCGTGCCGGCGGTGTTGTTGATGACCACAGCGCCCGTCGTCGGCAGCGAGTTGCTGGCGTTGACGAAGATGTTGCCGTTGTTGATGACGGTGCCGCCGGAGTAGGTGTTGGCGCCCACGAGGGCGAGGCGCCCGGCCCCGGCCTTGGTGAGACTGAACCCGGATCCGCTGATGGGCGCGAAAATATCGAGCTCGCCCGTCGTGTTACTGGAGTCCCCGACGTGAATCGTGCGATTGGCCCCGAGCGCCAGTGTGCCGGGGCCGGCAATATCCGTGCCCAGCGGATTGCCGGTGGCATCGTAGGTCAGGGTGCCGCCGAGCGTGAGGGTCGAACCTGCACTGATCGTCAGTGTGTTGACCGAGGTCGCGGTGGCACCGGCCCCGCCAAAGGTGAGGGCCCCGATCGTCTGCGTGGCGTTCCCGACCAAGGTGACCGTGGCGGTCGCCCCGGCGGTATCGTTGACCGTGACTGCGCCGGTCGCGGCGAGCGTGTTGCTCGCGTTGAGCAGAATGCCTCCGGCATTGAGGATCGTGCCGCCGTCGTAAGTGTTGGCGCCGCTAAGCCGGAGGACGCCGCCACCGGTCTTGGTCAGACTCTGGCCGCTGCCGGTCATCGGACTCGAAATCGTCAGCTCGTTCGTCGTCGTCGTGGAGTTGCCGACATCGAACGTCCGGTTGCCGCCCAGCGCCACCGTGCCGCCGGAAATCGTGGACGCCGCCGGGTTGCCCGTCGCGTCGTAGGTCACCGTGCCGCCCAGTGTAAGCGTGCCACCCGTAAAGAGCCCCACATTGTTCACCGAGCCGGACGTGCTGCCGTTGCCGCCCAAGGTAAGCGCGCCGATCGTCTGCGTGCGATTGGTGCCGACGACCAAGGTCGAGGTTCCGCTGCCGGGTTGGTTGACAGTCACCGCGCCACCCGCCGGCAGCGTGTTGCTGGCGTTGAGGAAGAGTTCGCCGCCGCTGAGGACGGTGCCGCCGCCGTAGGTCGGGTCCGGGCCGTTGAGGGCGAGCCGCCCCGCGCCGGTCTTAGTCAGGCTATCCCCTTCCGCGCCGGTGATAGGCGTGTAGACGTTCACCTCGCTGAACGTGGTTGCCGAATTCCCGATAGCGAACGTGCGGTTTCCACCGAGCGCCAGCGTGCCCGTGCCACCTATGTCGGTGTGGGTAACGTCATTGGTCGCGTCAAAAGTCACCGTGCCGCCGAGCGTAAGGGTGCTGCCCGCGTTGAGCGTCACATGGTTGTTCGACGTGGTGGTCGCACCCGCACCGCCTAGGGTCAGCGCGCCGATCGTCTGCGTCGCGTTACCACTCAGCGTCAACACCGCGGCGGCCCCGGCCGTCGTGCTGTTGATCGTCACGTCGCTGCCGCTGGCGAGCCGGCCGCTGCCGCTGAGCGCGAGCGTGCCGCCATTCACGACCGTGCCGCCGGAATAGGTGTTGGCCCCGGAGAGCGTGAGCACACCCGCGCCGGTCTTGGTCAGACCCTGGCCGCTGCCGGTCATCGGACTCGAAATCGTCAGCTCGTTCGTCGTCGTCGTGGAGTTGCCGACATTGATCGTCCGATTGCCGCCCAGCGCCACCATGCCGCCGGATATCGTGGACGCCAGCGGGTTGCCCGTCGCGTCGTAGGTCACCGTTCCGCCCAGCGTGAGCGTGCCACCCGTATTGATGAAGATACTGGTCGTCGATGCGGCCGTGCTGCCCGCTCCGCCAAACGTCAGGCTGCCTACCGTCTCGTTGATGACTCCGAGCGAGAGGTTGGCCCCTCCGCCGCCAACCGCGTTGATTGAGACGGGGCTCGCCGCCAGAAGCGGACTGGCGACATTGAGAAAGAGCGTGCCACCCTGCACGATCGTGCCGCCGGTGTAGGAGTTCGGCCCATAGACATCCATCCGGCCGCCACCGGTCTTCGTCAACGTGTAGCCCGTGCCGCTGATGGGCGCGAAAATCGAAAGATCGGGATCAGCCGTGGACTGGCCTACATTGAATATCCGGTCACCGCCCAGCGCCAGCGTGCCCGGCCCGTCTATCCGCGCGCGCAGCGGATTGCCCGTCGCGTCGTAGGTGACCGTGCCGCCCAGCGTGAGGGTCGAACCTGCACTGATCGTCAGCGTGTTGGCCGAGTTCGCGGTGGCACCGGCCCCGCCAAACGTGAGGGCGCCGATCGTCTGCGTGGCGTTCCCGACCAAAGTGACCCTAGCAGTCGCCCCGGCGGTATCGTTGATCGTCAGGGCGCCAGTCGAGACGAGGGTGTTGCTCGCGTTGAGGAAAATCTCGCCACCATTGATGATCGTGCCGCCATCGTAGGTGCTGCCGCTGGAATTGAGAGCGAGGCGGCCGGCGCCGGTCTTGGTCAGACTCAGCCCTGCGCCACTGATGGGGGTGTAGACATTGACCTCGCTGCTCGTGGTGGCGGAGTTGCCGATGTCGAAGATGCGATTAGCGCCCAGGGCAAGGGTGCCGGAGCCGGAAAAGTTCGTGTGCGTGACATTATTGGTCGCATCGAATGTCACGGTGCCGCCGAGCGTGAGCGTGCTGCCCGAATTAAGCGTCACGTAGTTGTTCGAGGTGGTGGTTGCGCCCGCGCCGCCAAGCGTGAGCGTGCCGATCGCTTGATTGACGCCGGTGCCGAGCGTGAGCTGAGCGACCGTGCTGGCCGCAGTGGAGTTGAGGGCGACGTTGTTGCCCGCCGCGAGCGCGCCGCTGGCATTGAGGAAGAGCGTGCCAGCAGTGACGGTCGTCGTGCCGGTGTAGGTGTTGGCGCCCGCGAGCGTGAGTTGGCCGGTGCCAGCTTTCGTGAGCGCATTGGCACCGCTGACGACGTTGTTCACGTAAAGCGTATTGCCCGAGGCCACGGAAAACGTCCGGTCGGCGCCGAGCACTAAGTTCAGGCCGTTACCCGCCGTCGTGGAGCCCAACACGATCGCGCTCGTCGTGCCGCTCACGCTTACATCGCCACCGAGCGTCACTGTGCGCGCGGTGCCATCGCCCCGCAGCGTGAGCGAGGGAGAGGTGCTGCCAAGACTGAAGGTGAACCCGCTAGTCAGCGTGCTGTTGCCATCGAAGGTCACCACTTGGGCTGCGGACGGCGTCTGACTGAACACACCGTTGATGGTGGCGCCAGTCCAGTTGCTGGTCGCGTTGTAGTCGAACGGTCCGGCTCCTGTGGGCAAAAACTGAGCGTGGGCCGGGAGCGGGAGCAGCGCTACACCGAGCGAGGTTAGCGCGATGGCGAGCAATCGTCCGAGTATGGCGGAGGTCAGGACGCGACGGACGGAGGAGGACTGCATAGTCGTATTCATGAGAAGGGGGAGAAAAAGGATGGCGGGCAGGTGGACTCAGCTGAGGGGGGGGGGCGGTGGGAAAATTAGGGGGTGTCCACGGGCCGGGGTGGTGAAAATCGCTCGGGGCGAACGACTCGAATTCGGAAGAACCCGTGAGCGCGCGTGATGCCAACCGCCAGTCGCTGGGCGCGAACCGCTCCGGACAGGCGCGAACAACTCACCCGTCGCGCCCGCGGCGATCCGCAGGCGACCTCGGCCGAAATTCCGCTGGCTCGCCGTGGCGGGCGTGCCCCCGCGGCCAGGCGACGCGTCGCGGCGACGCTCGGGACCAGGGGAATGATGCGCGGCATAGACATAGCAGCTCCTTCACGTCCACCGCGCCTTAAGCTCGGCATAGTGCGAACGGCCCACCGGGAGCCGCTGCCCCGTCAGCAACTCCGCAAAGTATCGGCTGCCGCGTTGCACGAGCAGGCGTGCAATCATCGACCAGCGCACCAAGTAGGAGCGGTGGATGCGCACAAAGCCGTCCGGAAACGTCTCGGCGAGATGGCCCAGGCTGTGGTGGCAAAACTCCCGTTGTCCGCTCACCAGCACCAGCTCCGTGTATTTGTCGGAGCCCTTGATATAGATGATCTGCGCGATGGGCACAAACTCCCGACGGCCCACGTGGCTCACCGTCAGAAACCCTTCCCCGGTCGACGAGGCCGGCATCGTCGTAGGCAGCACGCGGCCCAGCCCCTTGGCCAGCCGCCCGCGCCGCGCGGGCTTCGGCACAAAATCCAGCACGCCGTAGTCGAAAGCCCGCAGCGCGAGATCCGTGCGCGCCGACACGACGATCACCCGGTCGGGAGGCGCGTGTCCCGCATCGAGCAGGTCAAAACCGTCCTCGCGGCGCAGCACGGGATCGAGGATCACCAGATCGAACGAAAACGCGCCGAGCCGCGCTGCGGCACCCGCGCAGGAGTCCACCGCTTCGAAACGCTGCAGACGGTGCGTCAGGATCGTCCGACAATGCCGCTCGAGCAGCGACGCGTGATCCGGATCGGCATCAACCGTGAGAATCTTCATCGCTGGCCCTCCCGCATTAGCACGGTCGTCAGTCGACGGCCAACCCGACGGCGAACGCTCGCCGTCGGAGCGCCGGGCGCCAGCCGCCCAACAAGCGCACGGCCGCAGTCCAAACCGGTTCGTTGGTCGCGCTGCGCGTGGTGGCAGCACGTCCCGCGGGCACTGGATATGAAAACGAGGCACACAGGGTGCTCTACGCCCGCTCCGCGCCGCTTCTTTCAAAAATAGTATTTCGAACGACCCATTTTCCTGAAAAACAACGCTCTGGGTGGTGTTCTCCCCCGCCTCCCTTCATGAAAAACCACCCCGGCACCTCCCTGCTTACGCGCCCGACGCTACTCTACCGCGTGCGCGATCAGCGCGATGGCGCGAGTTGGGAGGAATTTCACCGCCTCTACCGACGGCTCATCTACGGTCGCGCGCGGCGCGCCGGACTCTCCCATGCCGATGCCGAGGATGTCGCCCAGGACGTCTTCAAACGCGTCGCCGAGACGATCGGCGAATTTAACCACGACCCGAATCGCGGCTCGTTTCGCGGCTGGTTGATGCAACTCACCCAGTGGCGGATCACCGACAAATTCCAGAGCCTGCGGCGACTCGCGCCGGAATCATCCCCACCCGCCAATCCCTCCGTGGCGCCCGATGGCACCGCCACCCTCGAACGCGTGCCGGCACCTGCCGCCGAGGAAGACGAGTGGGACCGCGAGTGGCAGGAGCACCTCCTCGCCGCCGCCATCGAGCGCATCTCACGACGGGTGAAACCGCGCCACTTCCAAGTCTTTGAGCTCTACGTCCGCCAGCAGTGGCCGGTGCTCAAGGTCTCCGCGCAGCTCGGCGTTAACCCCGCCTCCGTCTACCTGATCGGCCACCGGCTCACCAAGTTGCTGAAGACTGAAGTCGCGGAACTCCAAAAACAGCTCGGTTGATCCAGTCTGTCATCCGCGCAAAATAGGCTTTCTCTTCAAGCCCGGGGGGTGAAAAAAAATCCCTCGACGCTTGCATATATAGTTACCAAGCAAACCTTCGGCCACGTTGCCGCCCCACCCGTCCAAGCTTGGGTCCAGTCCCGCACCGCAGCCACTGCATGAGTGAGCCGGGCAAAACTGTCTTTATATCCGTCGCGCCGCCGGATACGGACGCGGCGAGCCCGATCGTCGCCGCCCTGCGGGCGGCAGGGATCGCAGTCTGGTTCCATCCCGAGGACCAACGCCGCAGAGATGAATCCGATACCCTGATCCGCCGGCAAATCCGCACCTGCACCCTGTTCGTGCCAGTGATCTCCGCGCAGACCCAGGCTCTGCACGAAGGATATTTCCGGCTCGAATGGCACTTGGCGGAACAGCGCTCGCAACTCATGACCAAAAACCGGGCCTTTATCGTGCCGGTTTGCCTCGATGCCACGCTCGAACATGAGGCGCTCGTGCCCGACGCGTTTCTGGGTCCGACTTGGTCGCACACGGGGGGGCCCGGCCAGCTCGCGGAATTTGTCGCGCACGTGCAAAGGCTGCTCGCCCAACCGCTCTCCGCTTCGCGCACCGGCTCGCACGGTGGCACCCGCCGTCCCTTCAACCCGGAAAACCCTTCCATCCCCGACTACACGCTAGTCCGCCAAATCGGCCGCGGTAGCTACGGCGACGTGTGGCTCGCCCGTAGCGTCACCGGCCTCTACCGCGCCGTGAAACTCGTGTGGCGCGAACGTTTCGCCGACGCCCAGCCTTACGACCGCGAATTCAAAGGCCTCACCGAATTCGCGGCCGCTTCCCTCGGCGAAAGCATCCAACTCGCGCTGCTCCACGTGGGCCGCGACGATGCGTCGGGGTTTTTCTACTACGTGATGGAGCTGGCCGACGATGCCGGGCGTGGACGCTCGATCGACCCGGACAACTACGTTCCGCTCACCTTCTCCGAACTGCGCTCCCGGAGCGGCCGCGTGCCCGCGAACGATTGCCTCACCTACGCCGTCGAACTGACCCGCGTGCTCGCCGGCCTCCACGCCCGCGGTCTCGTGCACCGCGACATCAAACCGTCGAACGTGATCGTCGTAAACGGTGTGCCGAAACTCGCCGACATCGGACTCGTCAGCCCGGCCGCCCTCGCCCACACCTTTGTCGGCACGGAGGGCTTCGTGCCCCCGGAAGGCCCGGGCTCGCCCGGCGCCGATGTCTACGCGCTCGGCAAAGTGCTCTACGAACTCTGCACCGGCCTCGATCGCCACGAGTTCCCCCAACTCCCGTCCGACCTGACCAGCCTGACCGACCACGGCGTGCTGCTCGGGCTCAACGAGATCATCCTCCGCGCCTGCGATCCGACGCCCGCGGAACGCTACCGCGATGGCGCCGCGCTGCTCGCCGATCTGGAGACCCTGCGCGCCGGGCGCCCCGTGGTGAAAAAATCGCGTTGGCCGCTTTTCGTGGCGGCGCTGGTGGTCGCCGCCCTCGCACCGGGCCTGGTCGTCGTGTGGCGTGGAAAAAATCCTCCGCCCGCCACCACCGCCAAAAATGTCGAAGCACCGCCCGACGCCCCCCGTGCGCGGACGCCCGAGACTGCTCCGGCCTTGAATCCGGCCGAGGCCAACCCCGCGCTCGGCCCCATCCCCACGGCCGACCGGGCGCCGCTCTTGGTCGTTCTGCCGTTGGCGAACCTCAGCCCGGACCTCAAGGACGTCTCGATCCACGAGCATCTGCACGCCGAACTCATCACTCACCTCTCCCGCGTGCCCGCTGTCCGCGTGCTCACCCGCGCCTCTGCGCAGCGCTATGCCTCGCTGCGCCAGCCCACCGCCGAACTCACCGGCCTGCTCGGCATCGGCTACTCCCTCCACGGCAAGGTGCGCCGCACCGGCGATGCGCTTCGCCTCGAACTCGATTTACGCGACGTCCGCTCCGCCTCGACCGTCTGGACGCGCACCTACGATTCCACGATCGGGAACCTCGCGGTTTCCCTCGCCACGGTTGCTCAAGACATCCGGCACAGTCTCGTCGGCGGCAGCCATCTCCCTCTCGGTCACCTCCCCGGTTTTACCCCACGCAACTTCACCGCCTTCGACCTCTATCACCGTTCTCGTCTCGCGGCCGACATCGCCCGCGACGTCGCGAAACACGAAGTGGCAATCGCACTCGCCGAAGAAGCCTTCCAGGCCGACCCGACCTACGCCGCCGCCGCCATGGCGATTTCCACCGGTTACATCGCCGCCTATCGCGCCGAACGCGACCAGACCGCCCGACCCCGCTTCGCCCCGGGCGCCAAGCGCTGGGCTGAAACCGCCGCCCGGCTCGCGCCCGGCGGAGCCGCTGACCGTGCGTGGGCCAACTACTACCTCTACGTCGAGGCCGACAGCACCCGCAGCATCGCGGCTGCGGAGAACTCCGTGCGCGCGTTTCCCAACGATGCGGAAAGCCGGTGGCTGCTCGCGGTTTCCTATTTCCGCGCCGGTCTTCTCGCCGAGACCGCCGCCGAACATCGCCGGGCCATCGCACTCGATCCGTTTGGCACCGGTTCCCGCCAACTCGAACTCCACGCACTCGCCCGCCTGCGCCGCACAGCCGATTGGGAGCGTGCACTCGCCGAATACCGCACCGTGATCGGAGCGAACCCACCCGCAGACGTGACGGCGGAACAACGTTATACCCTGACCGGCGAATTGCCGGCCACTCTGAGTCAGATCGGCACCACCAACCGAGCGGAATGGTTCTGGCGGGCCCGAAAATTTACGGAACTCGCCGCGCACGCCGAAGCCGAACTGCCGAAACCAAAATCGGGCATGGTCGAGATTTTCACCCTGAAAACCCGCTGGGGTGAAGCGCTGCGGCTCGCCGGCCGCTCCGCCGAAGCCGACACGCTTTTTGCCGATGCCCTCCACCTCGCCGAAGACACCGCCACCCGCACCACCCAGTTCCCCTGGCTAAACGACCTCCGGCTCGGGCGCATCCACGCCCTCCTCGGAAACAGCGAGCAGGCGGTCGCCGCCGCACGGCGCGCCGTGGAGTCGACTCCGCGCACCACCCGCCTCTCCGAGCGGTGGGACCACGAGATCAAACTCGCCGAAGTCTATGCCGTCCTCCGGCAGCCACGCGACTGCGTCCCGCTGCTCGCAGAACTCTTGCGTGCGCCCAGCGGCCTCACCGTGCCAATGCTCCGCACCGATCCGATCTGGGACAACCTGCGCGATGACGCCGGCTTCCAAGCTCTACTCGCCGATCCGAAGAACAGCGCGCCTCTGTAAGGCGCGCACCCGAGCTGGCCCTAACTCCGGCAAAACCACCCGAGTTCCATCCACGTCGCGAACCACGCCGACACGCGCGCCGGTTTCTTCCCGCAACTGCCCCGCACGATTCTCGTAGCTGCTCTGCTCTTTTTTCCAAGCCACGCATCCACCGAAATCTTCCCCAGCCCAAAAGCGCCCACGATCACGTTCGCACCAGAAGCACAGAAAAAACCTTCATGCGGATCAGAGCCGCGCCCGCGGAATTTATTTCCGCCCACCGGCAACTTTCGCCGCCGACCGCCCTGCCGCGCTCTCAGCCACGCCGCGCCCGCCGGCGCCACGCCACCGCGCCGACGAGACTCACCGCCCCGAAAATCGCCGCATACGTCGAGGGCTCGGGGATCGCGCTGGCCGTGGCCGTGAGCTGCAGGGTGTTGCCCGCCATCGCGAGCCCGTAGGTGTAGCCGCTCACCGTGGTGCCGAACGCGAAGTCGCCCACGTCGAAGCTGCTCGTAGTCACGCCGCCCGTCGAAAAATCAAACAGCGTATAAACTCCCGCGCCGAAACCCGTGCCTGCAGTGAGGTTGATCGTCAGGCTACCGAGCGTCGAAGCACCCGTGAGCGTGCCGCCGGTGAGCGTGAATTTGTCGCTCGTGGTGCCGAGCGTGAAGTTGAACACGGCATTATCGTTGAGCGTGAGACCGTTGGTGAAAGTCAGGTTGCCGGGCGTGGCGCCGGTGCCGCCCGTGCCCAGCGCCGCCCCCGCTTGAATCGTCGTAAGACCACCGACAAACCCGGTGCCGCGCAGATGGGCGCCGCTCTGGATCGTGACGGCGCCGGTGCCCACGCCTGAGCCGGTGGAGTTGCGCACCGCCAGCCCGCCCGCGCTCACTATCGTGCCACCCGTATAGGTGTTGGCTCCGGATAGACTGAGCGTGCCGGCGCCGGTCTTGGTGATACTCTGGCTCAAACCGGAGATCGTGATCGGCACGCTGAACTCGCTGCTGGTCCCAGTCGAATTCGCGATATCGAACGTGCGGTTGCCGCCGAGTGCCAAGATGCCGCTGCCGCCGAAGGCGGCAGTTACCGTGGGATTGCTCGTGGCATCGTAGGTGACCGTGCCGCCGAGTGTAAGCGTGGCCCCGGGGTTGACCGTGAAGACGTTGGACGAGGTCGCCGTCGCACCGCTGCCGCCAAACGTCAGCGCCCCGATCGTCTGGGTGATGTTGGAGCCGAGGACCAGGTTCGTTGTCGTGCCGGCCGTGGTCCCATTGATGGTCACTGGGGCCGTCGCGACGAGCGTGTTGTTGGCCGAGAGGAAAAACTGGCCGCCGTTCACGATGGTGCCGCCGTCGTAGGTATTGGCACCTTGGAGCGTGAGGCGCCCGGCACCGGTCTTGATGAGACTCTGCCCGGAGCCGCTGATCGGCGCGTAGATGGTGAATTCGTTTATATTGGCGGTCGAATCGGCGATGTTGAACGTGCGGTTGCCGCCGAGCGCCAGCGTGCCGCTGCCGCCGATGCTGGAGGCGACGGACGGATTGTTCGTGGCATCGTAGGTGACCGTGCCGCCGAGCGTGAGCGTGCTGCCCGCGTTGAGCGTGACATTACCCGCCGAGGTCGCCGTCTGGCCGGCGCCGCCAAACGTCAGCGTGCCGATCGTCTGCGTGAAATTGGCGCCGAGCGACAGATACGCCGTGCCGCCGGCGGTATCCTTGACGGTCACGCCTCCGGTCGACGCCAGCGTGTTGCTGGCATTTAGGAGAATCGTTCCTGCATGCACGATGGTGCCGCCATCATAGGTGTTCGCCCCGCTGAGCCGCAAAGTGCCGGCACCTGTTTTCGTGAGACTCTGGCCCGAACCGGAGACGGCGACGGAAATGGTGAGCTCGGTGCTGGTGGCCGTGGAATCGGCGATGTTGAAGGTGCGATCGCCACCGAGCGCGAGTCTGCCGACGGTGTTGATGTTGGCGCCGAGCGGATTGTTGGTGGCATCGTAGGTGACCGTGCCGCCGAGGGTCAGCACAGAGTTTGTGCCGAGGCTGACATTGTTGGTCGAGTTCGACGACGCCCCGCTGCCGCCAAACGTCAGCGCCCCGATCGTCTGGTTGATATTGGTGCCGAGCCAAAAACTCGCGGCGACGCCGGAAGTGGTGCCTTTGACGGTCACGGGGGCCGTCGTGACGAGCGTGTTGCTGGCGGACAGGAAAAACTCGCCGCCGCTCACGATGGTGCCTCCATCGTAGGTGGTGCCGCTCGCGGCAGTGAGCGTGAGGCGGCCGGCCCCGGTCTTGGTGAGGCTCTGCCCCGAACCGCTGATCGGCGCGGAAATGGTGAATTCGTTAAAGCTGGCGGTCGAGTCCGCGATGTTGAACGTGCGATTGCCGCCCAGCGCCAGTGTGCCGCTGCCGCCGATACTGGAGGCGACGGACGGATTGTTCGTGGCGTTGTAGCTGACGGTGCCGCCGAGCGTAAGCGTGCTGCCCGAGTTGAGCGTGACATTGCCCGCCGAGGTCGACGTTTGGCCGGCACCGCCAAACGCGAGCGTGCCGATGGTCTGCGCCACGTTGGAGGCGAGACTCAATTTGGCCGTGGTCGACGCGGCCGTGGAGTAGAGCGTGATGTCATTGCCCGAGGCGATGGCCCCGCTGGTATTGAGCGAGAGGGTGCCGGCATTGATGATCGTGGCGCCGGTGTAGCTCGTGGCACCGGAATAGTTGAGCGTGCCATTGCCCGCCTTGGTGACGGTGTTGCTACCGGTGATGGCGTTCGAAAACGTGAGGGTGTTGCCGGCGTCGACGGTGAAAGTCCGATCCGCACCGCCCAGATTGACATCCAGCATATCGGGCGAAGCGGCGCCCAACGTGATGGCCGAAGTGGTCCCGCTCACGCTGATGTCGCCGCCCAAGGTGAGAGCCACGTTGGTGCCGGTGCCCCGCAAGGTGAGCGCCTTCGCTGAGCCACCGAGATTGAAAGTCAGCCCGGTCGAGAGCGAGGTGTTGGTCGCAAACGTCACCGTCTGCGAAGCCGCGGGCGTCTGAGAGAAGACGCCGTTGATCGTGCCGCCCGTCCAGTTGGTCGTCGTGTTGTAGTCGAAAGGGCCTGCACCGGTTTGGAGAAACTGCGCAAGAGCCGGCGTCAGCAGGCCGGCGGAGAGGCAGGCAACAACGTGAAGCCGGACAAGCAAACGGACGAGGGAGCGGTTTTTTGTGGTCATGTGGAAAGCGAAGCTTCCGCCGGCGGCATGCGCGGCGGCGGGACAAGGGGGCAAGTGGGGCGGAGTGGCGCGGCTGGGACCCGGCACCCCCTTCAATGCGAAATGACCCGTGAAAAGCTCTCATCGCCGCGCACGATTTTTCGCTTTTTTCCCAAGTTATTGCGCGCCCCCCGGTGCCGCCCAATTTTCGCTTCCACTCCCCCACCACCCCGGCCCAATCTTCCCCTTTATGCCCGACGGTGAGATCACCCAAGTCATGCAGCGCATTGATCGGGGCGATGCGCAAGCCGCGGCGGAGCTGCTCCCGCTCGTCTATGACGAACTTCGCCGTCTCGCCGCCGCCAAGTTGGCGCGCGAGTCCCTCGGCCAGACCCTTCAGCCCACCGCCCTCGTCCACGAGGCATGGATGCGGCTCGGCGGCGACCAGCAACCGACCTGGGCCAACCGCGCGCACTTTTTCTCCGCCGCCGCCGAGAGCATGCGCCGCATCTTGATCGATCAGGCCCGACGCAAGCGCGCCGACCGCCACGGTGGCGATCTCGTGCGCATCAGCGCTCACGCCACCGGCTTCGACGTCGCTTCCCCGAGCGAAGATGACGACGAATTGCTCCTCATCAACGAAGCCCTCGATGCGCTCGCCACCCTCGATCCACGCAAGGCGGAACTCGTGAAACAAAAATATTTCCTCGGCCTCACCCTCGAAGAAGCCGCCGATGTGCTCGGCATCTCGCACAGCACCGCGCACCGCGACTGGGCCTACGCCCGTTCCTGGCTGTTTACCGAAGTGAATAGGCTGCGCGGCTGATTTCCACCCCTGCTTCGCGCCCGCGGAAAACAAAACGTGCAGCATGCCAGTCGCGTCGATTTTTTTCGCATGGGAGCGCATCCCCCCTGTTTCGCCGCCGTGAATCCCCGTCTCGCTTCCCCTTACCCCAACTGCCGATGACACACGAAGAAGAGATCTTCGGACAGGCACTTCCGCTCGGCCCCGCCGAACGGCGCGCCCTGCTCGACGCCGCCTGCGGCTCGGACCACGCCCTGCGCGCCCGTCTCGAAGAGTTGCTGCAAGCCCATGCCGCCTCGGAAAAATTCCTGGCCGGCCCCAGTCTGCATCCCCCCGCTCCCCGCTCGGAAGAATCCGCCGGTGAAGTGATCGGCCGCTACACGTTGGTCCGACCGATCGGTGAGGGCGGCTGCGGTATCGTCTACCTCGCCGATCAGACCGAGCCTGTGCGCCGCCGCGTCGCACTCAAAGTCATCAAACTCGGCATGGACACGCGTCAGGTCATCGCCCGCTTCGAGGCCGAGCGCCAAGCCCTCGCGATGATGGACCATCCCGACATCGCCCATGTGTTGGACGCCGGCACCACTCCGACCGGCCGGCCTTTCTTCGTGATGGATTACGTCGATGGCGTGCCCATCACCAAGTTTTGCGACGCGCACCATCTCTCCGTCGAGGCGCGCCTCGAACTCTTCGTGCGCGTCTGCCTCGCCCTGCAGCACGCGCACCAAAAAGGCATCATCCACCGCGACATCAAACCCTCCAACATTCTGGTCTCGCAGCGGGACGGCCTGCCGGTCCCGAAGATCATCGATTTCGGCATCGCCAAGGCTACCCAGGGTCGCCTGACCGAGGCCACGCTCCTCACGGGCGTCGATCAGCTCATCGGCACACCCGCTTACATGAGCCCGGAACAGGCGGAACTTCGCGACCTCGATGTCGACACGCGCAGCGACGTCTACTCGCTCGGCGTGCTCCTCTATGAACTGCTGGTGGGCCGTCCCCCCTTCGATCCCAAATCGCTGGTCAAATCCGGCATGGAGGAGATCCGCCGGATCATTCGCGAAGTCGAACCACCGCGCCCCTCGACGCTCGTTGCGACGCTCGGCGACGCCGACCGCGATGCGATTGCACGCCAGCGTTGCTCCGCCTCTACCCGGCTCTCCTCTCTCCTGCGCGGCGATCTCGACTGGATCGTCATGCGCTGCCTCGAGAAAGATCGCGCCCGCCGCTACAACACCGCGCACGAACTCGCCGAGGACATCCGCCATCACCTCCACTCGGAACCCGTCATCGCCCGCCCGCCCAGTCCGCTCTATCGCGCCCAGAAATTTATCAGCCGGAATCGGTTCGCCTGTGTCGCCGTCGCGGCGGTGCTCACGAGCCTCGTCCTCGGCACCGTCATCAGCCTCCGCCAGGCGATCCGCGCCACGCGCGCCGAGCGGGAACAGACGCGCCTGCGCACCGCCGCCGAGCGCCTCAGTGCGGACGCCCTGGCGGCGCGCGAGCGTGCCGACACCTTGCGTCAAGCGGCCGAAGCTAAGGAACTCGCCGCGCGGCGCCTCGCCTACGCCTCCGACATGAACGCCGTGCAGCGCGCCCTCGAGGTCAACAGCATCGGCCGCGCTCGCGAACTGCTGGATCGAAATCGTCCGAAGCCCGGCGTCGAAGATCTGCGCGGTTGGGAGTGGCGCTATCTCTGGCAGTTTGCCCGGAGCGAGGCGCAGTCGGTCGTGCGCGAGGCCGACGGAGCGGAGATCCGCTCGGTCGCGATTTCCGCCGACGGTCAGTGGGTGGCTCTGGCGATGCGCAATGGCGATCAGCTTTCGGTGCGGAATCTCGCGACCCGGGAGGAGATTCTCGTGCCCACCGGGCCGGCCTTCTACCGTTACACCACGGTATTTTCCCCGCGTGAGCCGCTGCTCGCGATGGCGATCACCGGCAAGAGCCCCGAGCGCCGGGCGGAGAATGGCGAGATCATCGCGGGCGGCGCGCCCCGCATTCTGCTGTGGGACTTGAACCAGCGAAAAGCGGTCCGCGAGCTGGCACTCAACGGCCGGTGCATCGGTTTGGCCTTTTCGGAGGACGGACAAACCCTGGTGGCGGGCGAGAGCCTGATCGCGGGCACGGAAAACACCGGCTACATCACGGTCTGGCGGGTCGCCGATGGCACCCGACTCGCCAAGTGGAAGGGCGGATATGAATGGAACAACACCGCCGGACTGGGATTCGCCGCTACGCGGGACGCTTCGGCCGCGGCCAATGTCCTGGCCGAAAATTACATCGCCCGCGTGATCGATCTCGCGACCGGTCGGGAGCGTTGGCGGGCCACCGCGACCGACGTGGGCAACCAAGTCACCGCCATGGCCTTCTCGCCCGATGGACGCGTGCTCGCCACCGGCGCCGGCTATGCCGACGCGGACATCCGGTTGTGGGATGCGATGACGGGGCAGCCGCTCGGCCGGCTGCAAGGTCAGCGCGGCTGGACGGCCGGCCTCGTGTTTCTGGCCGACGGCCGACACCTCCTCTCGGCCAGCGGCGACCAATCGATTCGCCTGTGGGACCTGAAGTCGTGGACGACCGAACGGATTTTTCGTGGCCACAAGAGTGAGCTCATGTCCTTCGCCCTCGCCCCCGACCAGCGAACCCTGTTCAGCGGCTGCAAGGATGGCTCCGCTTACCTTTGGGATCTGCGAGACAACCGACACGCAGCAGCCGTCGGCACGTTCACCCCGACCCTCCCCCGGGCATTTACTTTTGCCGATGCGCGAGGTGACGCGATCGTCACGGCCGACCGCGATAGCCGTATCGTGCGCCACTCGGGCCCGGCGTATCGCGAGGACACGGTCCTGCTGGACTTCGCGGCCAACATCCCGGCATTCGCCGAAAAAACTCGGTTGATGGCCTCACCCGTATTCGCCCGCTCGCGCCCGCTGCTGGCCGCGTTCATGCGCGATACGATGACTTTGCAGGTCTGGGATTGGGAGCGCCGTGCGCTGGTGCAGAAATGGGAGGCGCGCGCCGGTGAAGCGAATCTGAACTCATATCCACTGCACTTCACCCGCGACGGAACCAGGCTTCTGGTCGTCGTGGCACGTCCCTCCGGCTGGGTGCTCCGAGAGCTGGATGTGGCGACCGGCCGGGAGACTCGCAATCTGGCGGCACCGTCCACGATGAACCGGTTTGGCTACAACCAAACCGGCACCCTGCTCTCGCCGGACGAAAACGAACTGATCGATTTCGGCGACGCCAACCATTCCGGCGTGCGCTTTGACCTGGCCGCGGGGCGCGTGACGACTTTCGCCGTGGACGTCCTACAGCGCGGCAACAACCCCACGTGGACGCCTGACGGAAAACTAATCGTGCTGCCCAGCCGCTCTGGCTTCGTGCGTCTCATGGATGCTGCGACCTACCAGCCCGTCACGACCCTCAGCGGCTTCATGTTCGGCGCCCACAGTGCCCGATACTCGCCGGATCGGCACCGCCTCGCCATCGGGAGCGCCGCCCTCGAAGCGGTGACGATCTGGGACACCCATAACTACGAGCGGCTGATCACCCTGGGCTCCGATACCGGCTTCGAGCTCGTGGTGTTTTCCGCCGACGGCAACATACTCGCCGGCGCCCGCAATTTCTGGCGCGCTCCCTCCTGGGCCGAGATCAAACAGGCCGAATCCGTGGAACGCGCGGCGCCGAAAAAACCTTGAGCGACCCCGCTGGCGGAGCTTGAGCCGCCCTACCGTTTGCAAAACCACCCGAGCTCCATCCACGTCGCAAACCACGCCTGCATGCGCGCGGGCTTCACGCGTGGGCCGGCCGCCGCCACCGCCTGCGCCAAAGTTTTCCCGGCCGCCAACGCCGTGAGCACCCGATACGCCGGCGCGTCGATCCGTTTGTAGTAGAGCCGATGCTGGTAACGGTGCACCACGATCCAGGTCTTCGCGCGTCGCGGCCGTCGCACGCGTTTGGTTCCCGCCGCACACGGCGCCCGGTCGATCGCATGGCTCGCCTCGCTCCGCAGCGCGTCGCGCTGCTTCACCGCGAGCACGTAGTCGTCGATCGGCCATTCGGACGCCACGAGCGAGAGATACGGCTGCAATCCCAGCCGCAATTTCGCCGGCGACATCTTCGCAAAATCCGCCGCCGTCAGCACCGGCCGCGCCTCGCCGTCAAACGCCACCGTCTGCGCCCACTCAAACCGCGCGACCGCGTGCGCCAGCGCCGTGTGCGGCCGCGTCCACTGCGGCTCCTCGCGGATGAACTGCGCCAGCCGCGACGACAAATTCCGCAACGTGAACGACCGCGACGGATATTTCGCCAGATACGCCCGCACCAGCGCCGAAAATTTTTTCTCTCCGAGCAATGCCCGCAGACCCGGCGCATCGTCGTAGACACAGTCGATCACGCGAAACCAGTAGCTGCGCGCGTAGATCTGCAGCCGCTCAAACGCCGTGAGCCGGTCGTTCGGTTTGATAAATTCCGCCGCCACCTCCGCCATCGGTCGCCCATCGTGCCACCGCGGCGCCAGGTCGTCGTTGGCCGTCAACGGTTGGACGAGCGCGTGCATCATCATGCGCTGCAGCGCCCGCAAATCCGCGTCCGTCGCGAGCCGTCGGGGCGCACGGCGCGGTGGAGGGTTGAGTCCGACCGCTTTCATTTTTTCAAGGTTCGGACGTTACCTGCCGCCCGCGCCCCCGCGATAAACTCGTGCGCCTTCAGCGCCTCCGCGTGCACCTCGTCGAAGGACGGAATCTTGTCGTCCCACTCCAGCAGCGTCGCGGTCACGCCGGCCCCGCGGATCGCGTGCGCGTAAAGTTTCCACACCGGGTCGAGCACCGGATGGTCGTGCGTGTCCAAAATGTATTTTTCGAACTTCGTGTGCCCCGCCACGTGGATCTGCGCCACGCGGTCCAGCGGCACGCCCGCGAGATACGCATACGGGTCGAAATCGTGATTCTGCGCCGAAACGTAGATATTGTTCACATCGAGCAAAATTCCGCAGTCCGCGCGCTCGACGACCTCCGACAAAAATTCCCACTCCGTCATCTCGCTCACGTGAAACTCCGCGTAGCTGCTCACGTTCTCCACGCAGATCGGCACCTCGAGATAGTCGCGCACCATCTTGATTTTCTCCGCCGTCCGTCGTGCGGCGGAAAACGTATACGGCATCGGCAACAGATCGTGCGAAAACGTGCCGTCGACACTCCCCCAGCAGAGGTGGTCGCTAAGCCATGGCGTCTTCGTGCGCTTCACGAGCGCCTTCAATTTTTTCAGATGCGCGCGGTCGGGTTTGTCCGCCGAGCCGAAATACATCGAGACGCCGTGCTGCACCACGCGGTATTGCTCCAGAATCTGGTCGAGCACGTGGAGCGGCCGACCGCCATCGACCATAAAATTCTCCGAGATGATCTCAAACCAGGCACACGTCGGTTTCTTTTCGAGGATGTGTTGGTAGTGCGGCACGCGCAGCCCCAGCCCGATCCCGTAGTCTGTGAACCCGTTGAAACGATTGGCAGGCATGAAAGGAAAAAAGCGCGGCCGACCCATGTCGGCCGCGCGGTTGCCCCTGAAAAATCAGCTCTTCTTCGCTTCGGCTTTCTTGTCGCTCTTGGTCGCCGTCTTGCAGCCGCCTTTGCCTTTGCAGGAATTCTTGCCCTTGCAGCCGTTGTCGCCGGCGCCGCAGCCGCCGGTGCCCTTGCAGGCGTTCTTGCCCTTGCAGTCGTGTTTGCCTTTGTCCGCGGCGGATTTCTCGGCGGTGCCGGCTTTCTCGGCGGCGGCAAACGCGTTCGAGGCGAGCGAACCGGCATAGAGACCGGCGATGGCGGCAGACGTGATGAGGAGGCGGGATGTTTTATTCATAAGCGGGACGAGTGATCGTATTTTGGAGGGATGACCGCCCGGCTTCGGCAACGTGCCGTCGCGCAGGGATCGGCCATAAGAGCCCGCCCCCTTCCGGTTATTCCCGAAAAAAATTTCGCGCACAATTTTCCCGAACTCACACCACGCGGTCCACCATCGGCCCGCCGCTCTCAAACGCCGCGAGATTGGCCAAAAAGTGTTTCACGATCGCCTCATCCTGGTCGCTCCGTCCGCCCGCCGTGTGCGGCGTAATCCAGCAGTTCGGCGCCGTCCAGAGCGCGTCGTCCACCGGCAGCGGCTCCACGTCAAAGACATCCAGATACGCCGCGCCGAGCCGGCCGCTGCGCAGCGCTTCGAGCAGCGCGCGTTGGTCCACCGTCGTGCCGCGGCCGACATTGTAGAAACGCGCGCCGGGCTTCACGCAGGCGAGGCGCCGCGCATTCACGTAGTTCCGCGTGCTCGCATTGTCGGGCAGGATATTCACCACGTGGTCCGCCTCCGCGAGCGCGCTGCTGATCGCTTCCTCGGGGATGATCCGCACCCCGCGCTCGCTCCTCGTCTGCCGGCGCACCGCGATCAATTTCATTCCGAAGGGCGCCAAAAACTCCGCCAGCCGCCGCCCGATCGCGCCGAACCCCAGCATCACCACCGTCTGCCCCGTGAGCAGGCGCGAATCGTAACGGCGCTGCGCGTAGTGCCACGCATGGTCGGTCATCTGGTCCTTATGCGACGGCAACAGTTGCCGCCCGAGCGCGAGCATCATCGCGAGCACATGCTGCGCACACGGATCGGCAAACACCTGCGAGACGTTGGAAAAAATCGAGCCCCGCGCGCGAAACGCCTCCTGAAACTCCGGCGTGTCGTAGCGCGTGTAGCCCGCCGTGGTCACTTCGACCCAGCGCAATTTCGGCAGCGCCAGACACTGCGCCGCGTCCGGCTGACCAAAGGCGATGTCCGCGCTCACGAGCGACGGATCGGCCTGCCCCGCCACCAGCACCGAGGCCGAGGCGTTCGCGGAAAACACGAGATTGTGCCCCCGCGTGCCCTCGACGAGCAGGCGCGTATCGGCTTCGGAAAACTTGGCATTACACCAAATCGTAAGACTCATAAATTTTGTTTTTCGGTTAAAAATTTCCCCATCCCCGCGTCCGACCGTCATCCGTCATCCGTCATCCGTCATTCGTCACCGCGCCACCGCTTCCACCCAGATCGCATGCGGATCGGTCGCGTTGCCGAGTGTGACCGCCCGCGTGGTCACCGTGCGCAGCCGCACGCGTCCGCCGTAGGAGACGCGCGCCTCCAGATTCAGCCCGTGCCGCAACAGCCCGTCGTCCGCGGTGTATTCGATGCTAAACGCCACCGGTCCCGCCGGCGGCGCCTTGATCGTCTGCTCGCCCAACAACTGCGGCGCCGCCGGCGCACGCGCTTGGTTGACGACCGGCAAGTCGCTGTTCGCCCCACTGCGTTTCTGGGCCAGAGCCGCATTGTCCACCAGCCGCACCACCACCTCTGTATCAGCCGGCAGCTCAAGATCGCCCCGAAAATTAACGGTGCCCCGGATCACGCGGTTCGTGTCGCCGCCGGCTGTGGTGCTCAGGTGCGCACAGCCCCCGGCCACGAATGCGAAGCACCCGGCGAGGAGTAAAAGAAACGGGGATTTTTTCATGGGGAAATTTTTTCGCGGACCGGTGCGCGTCGCAGGATTTCGACGCGCGCATTGAACGTCGCGAGCAATTCCGTGTGCTCGCGCGCCTCGGCACCGTTGGTGTGCACCAGACCGCGGGCAAACGGCGGCTGCTCGCCGGGTTCGTCCAACCACTGCCGCCAGACATAGCCCGCCACCGCCGGGTGTCGAGCCGTGCGCTCCAACGCCGCGCGTCCGCGGCGCAACATGAGTTCGAGCGTCGTGAGTTTGCGCCCGCCGCGCTGCGGTGCCGCGGACTCGCGAAATCCCGCGTCCGCCCAGCAGACATCGCCCGCCAGCACCGGCCCGCTCGCGCCGACGCCCGCCGGCAATTCACTCCAGTCGAGCAGCGCCACATCCACCGCTGGATAGACGCATTCCGCCCGCACGTGCTCGCCCTCGGGCCCGCCGCTCCTGCATCCGAGCACGAGGTGATTCGGGTCAGCATCGCGAATCGCCGCCGCCGTATCCGTAAAATACCTCCGCGCAAATTCCCGCGCCCACCGTGCCTCGTCGCGCAGGTAGCCGCGGGTCATCAAGCCCTGCTCCACCCGCGTCCAGCCGCGCACCACTTCCTTGTTCGTCACCGCCGCGCCCCACGCCCGCGCCAGCGCTTCGATCCGCCCGCCGTGCAGTGCCAACACAAATTCCCACGCCGCGTGATACGCCGCGAAATTCGGTTCCAGACTCAGGCACACCTGCAACAATCCCGGCCGCCCCGCCTTCGCCTGCCCCCAGCCCGGACCATCGTCCGTCACCCACCCGATCAGCCCGCGATTCAACAACCACGGCGCGCACGCATCATACGCGCGCAACGCCGCCAACCTCGGCCAATCCGGATCGAACACATCTGGCAACCGCACGCCCGGCGCCTGAATCACGAGTCCCGCCCGGCAAAAATCCACGAGCCCCATCCAGGCCAAGCCGCCCTCGCGCGCGCTCCCGTCACCGCCAACGCCCGCCGCGTTAAAGCCCAGCCGTCGCAACCGCTCGCCCGCCATTTCCTCGGGGAGCGACGTCCCCGTGCCGATCGCCCGCCGCGCCGCGATTTCCCCGGCCGAGGCCGCGCGCACACCGTGCACCGCCCGACAAAAAAACGGCCGCCCGTCCGCATCGACGAGCCACCACCGCCCCGCCGCATCCTGCCCCGCCCGAAAAAATCCCGCGCACCCCCGCACCGTGCCCGCACGAAATCCCTCCGGCAGTGCTGCCGCGGTCTTCATGATGGCTACGTCGGGTAACGCCATGCCGCCCGAGCGTGCGACTCGTCCCACAAAAGGAAAGCGCTCAATACGCCGCCGTTCATCCACCCCGCCTCACGTTCTCCCCCCTCTCTCCGTCCCTCCTTCTCCCCCTCTCCGCCTGTTCCGCTATTTCCCCAACGCCGTCGTCCCCGCCACCCACCGCCCCTCGATCAGCACCGTCTTCGGAATCGCCGGCACGCCAAACGCATTGCCGTGCAGTTGCTCCACCACGAGGTCCACCGCCGCTTCGCCCACCCGCTCGTTGTTCTGGTCGATCCCGCTGCACCCCGCGACCTCCGGCGTCAGGTGCAGATGAGCAAAGCCCACGCGCCCCACGCCGTCGACCCGCACGCGCCGCACGTGCGCCCACACGTCCGGCTCGGTCGTCACCACGACTTCGGGTCGCTCGCTTTGCACCCAGGCTTGCACTGCCCGCCGCTCGATCACGTCGGCGAGCAGCAACGGAAAACTCCGCTCCGTGCCCGCCGCGTCGTGTTGCGCGAGCAGCACCGACGAGAGCCAGTTGCGCTGTGTGCGTTCGTCCTCGTGCCGCCGGATCACGAGCCCGATCCGCCGGTAGCCGCGCGCCTGCAATTCGCCGAGAGCCAGCCGAATCGAGTGCGCCTGATGGTTCACCGCGCGGTGCAGCGCCGGCCGCGCCAACGAATACCCGATCGCCGCCAGCGCATGGTCGCCCCACGGCTGCGTGAGCGCCGACCCCGTCTGCGGAAACGGCGAAAACACCACGCCCCGAATTCCCCGCGCATCGAGCACGTGCTCGAGCCGCGCCTCGCTCAGCCCGCCGTCGCCGAGCCGAAACACCTGCAGGCCGAAGCCGTGCTTCGCCGCTCCCGCCACCACCCCGTTTCGGTAGCGCTGCAGCGACCCTTCCTGCTGCCGCGGTCCGCCCGGCGGGAAACTCTCCACATATGCGATCACGTGCGCCTCCGGCCCGCGCGCTTTCCGCCCGCGCAGATCCGCCATCAGCGCCGCCACCAGCGGATTCCGCCGGTAACCCAGTTTTTCCGCCGCCGCCAACACCCGCTCCCGCGTCTCCGCCGGTATGCTCGGCACGCGCCGCAACGCCAGCGACACCGTCATCACCGACACGCCCGCCGCCGCCGCGACATGCTTCATCGAGGGTTGGTTGGTCCGTTTCACTTTACGATTAAACCAACGCCGCCCTCGCACCCGTGGCGAGCCCCGTCTTCCTTCCACTCAAACCCCACCCCCAGTCTCCCCGTCTCCCCTTCGCCCCCTCTCCCCCTCTCCTCTTCTCTCCGTCTCTCCCTCTCTCTGTTAACCCTGTCCTCCATGAAACCCTCCCGTCTCCTCCACCTCGCCCTGCCCGCCCTCGCCGCGCTCCTCGCCGCCGCGCCGCGACTCCCCGCACAAACCGCACCCACCGCCTCGTCGGCCCCATCCGCCGCCGCCGACAAAGACATCGTCCAGCTCAACGTCTTCCAGGTCACCGCCGAAGCCGACGACGAGTATCGCGCCGCCAACACCACCACCGGCACGCGTTACAACACCCCCATCAAAGATCTCCCGATGAACATCGAGGTGCTCACCTCCGCGTTCCTGCGCGACATCGGCGCCCTCGATATCCGCGACGCCCTCGAATACGTCTCCGGCATCCAACTCGATACCACCGCCGGCGGCGTCGGCGGCTCCCGCGACAATCCCGAAAACACCACCCTCCTCATCCGCGGCATCTCCGCCGGTATGAAGAAAGACGGCTTCGCGCGCTTCGTCCCCATGGACCCGATCACCATGAGCCGCGTCGATATCATCAAGGGCCCCGGCGGCGCCCTCTACGGCCAGAACGGCACCGGCGGCGTCGTCAACGTCTCCAGTGTCCTCGCCGGCAACCGCCCCGTCGCCCGCCTCGGCGGCTCGGTCGGCTCCTTCGATTTCCGCCGCACCGAGTTGCTCGTATCCGGTCCGGTGATTCCCGGCGTCCTCGGCTTCGCGCTCCCGCTCTCCTACTCGGAGAACAAGAGCAACGCCATGTATTACGAGATGCAGACGTTCGTGATGAATCCCACGGCCACCATCAAACTCGGCCCGAAAACCCAGCTCCTCGCCTCCATCGAGTCGCGCTTCAACACCCGCGACAACATCCGCAACTTCTTCCTCACCGACAACACCAACTCCCCCACCGGCACGCCTTACGGCACGCTCATCGACGGCCGCCCCGGCACCGCGCGCGTCCTCACGACGCCCAACCAGCGCGACTTCCGCTTCGAGGGCCCCGACACTTTCCGCAAGGAGCGCACCTTCGTCACCACCTACCGCGTCGACCACCGTTTCACTGAAAACCTTCAGTGGTGGGGCGGCTTCTCCTCCGAAGACATCAACGTCCGCGACCGCTCCTTCAACATCTCGCTCCGCAACGCCAACGATGCCTCCATCCCCCTCCGCATCCGCACCGATCCGCGTTTTCTCGCGATGCTGCGCCCGTCCTCCGGCACCGCCCAGCCGCAGATCCTCGATATCCGCCCCAACAACATCACCAACTCCGCGCGCACCGTTCGCCCGACTTGGAAATCCGAACTCTACGCCGCCTTTGACACCGGCCCGATCAAGCACCGCCTGATCACCGGCATCAGCTACGGCCAGCTCCGCTCCGGCAACAACGCCCCGAATCAGAATTTCTACTACGGCAACACCGGCGCCCCCAACGACCTCGCCACTCGCGCCTGGGAAGCCGTGCCCAACGACGCCATCCTCACCCGCTTCCGCGACCCGCGCGACTTCACTTCCGTCAAGCGCTGGGACTACGCCGCGATCAACCAATACCCGCAGGGCCCCACCTCCGCGCTCACCGCCACGTCCTCCTACCTCACCTCGATCTTCTGGGACCGTAACCTCTACGCCAATCTTCAGAGCAGCTTCTTCAAAGACCGCTTCCAAACCATCATCGGCCTCTTCGATTCCCGCAACGATCGCGCCGGCAACGTCTACGACACCGCCGGGAAATTCCTCTGGAACGGCCCCGCCCCCGCCGGCAGCGGCTCCACGCTCAATGGCGTTCGTCGCCCCAAGCCCGTGCGCAACACCGCGCCCAGCTTCACCGCCATCTGGCTCCCCGTCGACTGGGTGCGCCTCTACGCCAACTCCATGAGCGCCGTCGACCCCGGCCCCGCCTACTCCGCCTACGACGGCAACGGCAATCCCCTCGACGGCGCCACCGTCAAGAACGCCGAAGCCGGCCTCCGCCTCGACCTCCTCAAGAGCAAACTCCTCGTCAACCTCGCCGGCTTCGCGATGAGCGACAAAGACCGCCCCGTGAATTTCGGCGCCGCGATCCAAAATCTCCTCATCTCCCCCACCGGCACGACCAACGGCTCCGGCTTCAGCGCCTTCGTCAAAACCTCCACCGACTCGAAGGGCCTCGACCTCAAGATCGACTACATCCCCCTCCGCAATCTCCGCTTCAACCTCGGCATCTCGAAAAACGACGTGCAGATCAAAGAGATCGCCCCCTTCGCCACGCCCGCGAATCCCGATCCCGTCCGCCTCCTCGCCCAGCAGAACTTCGTGAACGCCGGCGGCAGCTCCAGCCGCTACCTCGGCAAACCTTCGACCGACATCTCGAAATACACCGGAACCGCCTACGTCCGCTACGAGTTCAACCAGACCTTCCTGAAAAACACGTGGGTGATGTTCGCCACGAAATACCTCGGCGAACGCGAAGCCGAACTCATCACCGTCGCGACCAACACCGGCGCCATCACTATCGACCGCCGCCTCGTCCCCACGCACTACCTCTACGACCTCAACCTGGGCTACCGCTACAAACTCGGCCGCTACAACACGACGATCCAGCTCAACCTCGCGAACCTCGCCGACGACGACAAATTCTACGGCGCCGTCTGGCAAACCGGCCGCACCTACCGCCTCAGCGCCAACCTGAATTTCTAAATGTGGGCGGGCACGTCCCCGTGCCCGCATTCCTCCGAAATGTGGGAGGGGCTTTACGCCCCGACTCCGTCGTCCGCGCTCCGCAGGCCGCCCCGCCCTCCCGTAGCCCGGTCAACCTGACCGGGCTTTTTACGCCCCTCCACCCTGCGTCTTGCTCACCGCACTTCCGGCGCCACACTTCCCGCACGCCCATGCGCCTCCTCCCCTCCGCCCTCGCCGCGCTCGCCTCCTTTCTTCTCACCGCGCTCCCCGCCGTCGCCGCCCCCACCTCCTCCGAAGCCGCGTTCGCCACCGCCGCTGCCAACGGCGCGCTCGTCCAGGAAGGCCTCAACCGCTGCAACCGTTACCTCCACGCCTGGCTCGCCGTCGCCGAGCCCACCAACGGCCTCATCCCGCGCAACCTCACCGACAGCCCGTATTGGAACGGCAAAGACTCCGCCGCCGACAACTACCCGTTCATGGTCCTCAGCGCCGATTTCACCGAGCGCCCGCTCCTCGCCGCCAAACTCCGCCCGATGCTCGAAGCCGAGCGTAAACTCACCGCCCGCCCCGGCTGGCTCCGCCTCACCGACGACTACGCCCTGCGCCCCACCCCCGGCCTCCGCCAGCCCACGCCCAACGCCGAACGCATTTTCTTCAACTCCGCCGAATACGTGAAGGACGGCCTCCTCGCCCTCACCGAATGGCTCGGCCCCAGCCCGTGGAGCGAACGTATGTTCGAGCTCGTCGACGACTCCTTCGCTCTTGCCGCCGTCGATTCCCCGTTCGGAAAAATTCCCCTCAACGGCTCCGACAAAGCCGTCGGCGTCGAAGTCAGCGGCGACTACCTCCAAGCCCTCGCCCGCATTTACTGGATGAGCGGACGCGACGAAAAATATCTCCGCTGGGGTATTCGCCTCGCCGATAATTTTCTCCTTCCCGCCGGAAAAAATCACCCCACCCGCGACTTCGCCACGCTCCGCCTCCGCGACCACGGCTGCGAAATCGTCAGCGGCCTCTGCGAGTTCTACGCCACGCTCCACTACGCCGGCCAACTCCCCGGCGGCCGCGAATGGGCCGAGAAAAAAGCCGCCTACCAGCCGCACGTTCACGAGATGCTCGATCGCATCCTAGCCGTCGCCCGCAACGCCGACGGCCTCCTCTACAACGACGTCAACCCGCGCACCGGCGCCGTCGTCGACACCAAAATCTCCGACTCCTGGGGCTACGTTTTCGACGCCTACTACACGGTCTTCCTCGTCGATGGCACCGCCGCCTACCGCGACGCGCTCATCGCTCCGCTCGCCGCCCTCGACAAAAATTACCGCGGCTACCCCTGGGAGCCGCGCCCCGACCGCGTAAAATTTCCCTACGGCAGCCAAGACGGCTACGCCGACTCCATCGAGAGCGCCCTCAACCTCTACAACCGCTTCACCACCGAGCCACGCGTCGCCTCCGTCACCGCGTGGATGGACTCCGAGATCAAGATCCTCTGGTCCAGCCAGCGCCCCGACGGCATCATCGAGGGCTGGCACGGCGACGGCAATTTCGCGCGCACCACGATCATGTATTGCCTCTGGAAAACGCAGGGTGTCACCGCGCAACCCTGGCGCGCCGACCTCCGCCTCGGCGCCGCGCGCGACGCCGCCGGAACGCTCCACGTCGTCCTCTCCTCTGAAAAACCCTGGACCGGCAAACTCATCTTCGACCGCCCCCGCCACGCCGAAAACCTCCGCCTCCCCGTCGACTGGCCCCGCATCAACCAATTCCCCGAATGGTTCACCGTTCAGGCCAAGAAAACCTACACCGTCCAATCGCCGTCCGTCTCCGGCTCAATCTCCGGCACCCAACTCGCCGCCGGCCTCGAAATTTCCGTGAGCCCCGACACTCCCCGCCGTCTCACTGTCACCCCGTAGCCGCCACGCCGGTCACTTCACAGTTCCGCAGGCACCGAGGAGAAGATTCCGAAACGGATCGAAAATAGTATCGCCCGGCAGGTGCGCCCACCTGGCCCCACTTGATTTCTCCATACAGTTTTCTCTGTCCGCTCCGTGACCTCTGTGTCAGCGCTCCGTGCCTGTGACAAAATTCTGGTCAACCCGAGTCTGAAATATCTACCCCTGCGCGCGCACCGCGGCCCCGCCGTTCCGCCTCCCCCGCTCGGGTGATCCTGCGCAACGTCGCTTGCCTCGCTTCGTTTGACTCCTACTTTCCGCGCTCCCCCATGAGCCGTTCCCACACCCAGTCCCTTCGTGCCCTCGCGCTCGCGTCGGCCCTCGTCCTCACCACCTCGCTCTCGCTCCGCGCCGCTGAAGCCGCCGCCGAGGAAGACGAGTCGCCCGCTGGCATCAAACGCACCTCCGGCAAAATCCTCAACATGGGCTCGCGCGTCGCTAGCGCCGATATTGCGCCCGCGTCCAACGAGGGCGAGCAAGCCCTCAAGCGCATGAAGCTCCCGCCCGGCCTCGTCGCCACACTCTGGGCCGCCGAGCCCATGCTCGCCAATCCCGTCGCCTTCAACTTCGACGAGAAGGGCCGCCTCTTCGTCGCCGAGACTTACCGCTACCGCTCCAGCGTCCTCGATATCCGTGACTACATGTGGACCCTCGAAGCCGAGCTCGCCAACCGCACCCTCGAAGACCAAGCCGCCGCCATCGCCCGCCACTTCGGCCCCGACGGTGTGAAGGAACTTTCCATCGAGTCCGAGCGCGTCCGCCTCCTCGAAGACACCGACCGCACCGGCGTCGCCACCAAATCCTCCCTCTACGCCGAGGGTTTTAACTCTCCGCTCGACGGCATCGCGTCCGGCGTGCTCGCCCGCCGCGGCAGCGTTTACTTCACCAGCATCCCGAGCGTGTGGAAATTCACCGGCGAACAAAAAGCCGAGACCCGCACCGAAATCAGCCGCGGCTACGGAGTGCGTTTCAACTTCACCGGCCACGATCTCCACGGCCTCATCTTCGGCCCCGACGGCAAACTCTACTTCTCCAACGGCGACCGCGGCGCTCACGCCAAAGGCCCCGACGGCTCCCTCGCCGATACGCCCGACGAAGGCGCCGTGTATCGCTGCAACCCCGACGGCACCCAGCTCGAAGTCTTCGCCCGCGGCCTCCGCAATCCCCAGTCCCTCGCGTTCACCGAAAACGGCGACCTGCTCACCGGCGACAACGATTGCGACAAAGGTGACGAAGAACGCCTCGTCCACGTCGTCGAGGGCGGCGACAGCGGCTGGCGCGTCGGCTACCAGCATCCCTTCCTCGGCCGCGACAATCCCTGGCTCGCCGAAAAACTCTGGCAGCCCCGCACCAAAGACACTGCCGCCTACCTCCTCTCGCCCATCTGCAATATCGAGGACGGCCCCTCCGGCATCGCCTACTATCCCGGCACCGGCCTCAACGACAGTTACCGCGGCTCCCTCTTCATCACCCACTTCAAAGGCAGCGTCGCGAAGAGCGGCATTTACACCTACAACGTGAAACCCAAGGGCGCCGGTTACGCCATCGCCGACTCCAAACCCTTCCTCCAATCCGCCCTCCCCACCGACGTGAAGTTCGGCCCCGACGGCCGCCTCTACACCTCCGACTGGGCCGACGGCTGGCCGAAATCCAAACGCGGCCGCATCTACGCCATCAGCGATCCCCAGCACGCCAAAGACGCCCTCGTCCTCGAAACTCAAAAACTCATCGCACAAGACTGGACCAAAGCCTCCGTATCGGAACTCTCCACACTCCTCGCCCACGCCGATCAACGCGTCCGCCAAGAAGCCCAGTTCACCTTCGCCGAGCGCGGTGCCGCCAGTATCGCCCCCCTCACCACCCTCGCCAGCACGCCCTCTGCGAGCCCCACGCCGCAACCCGGGAGCGCGACGCCGCAATCTGGGAGCGCGGCCGCCCCCGGCCGCACCTACGCCCGCCTCCACGCCATCTGGGCCCTCGGCCAACTCGCCCCGAAAAATCCCGCCGCTCTCGACCCGCTGCGCAAACTTGTCCGCGACGCCGATCCCGAGGTCCGCGCCCAAGCCATCAAAATCCTCGGCGATGGCCGCGACGCCTCCTCGGCCGACGCCCTCGTTGCGGCCCTCCGCGACGAAAACGCCCGCGTGAAATTCTTCGCCGCCCAATCCCTCGGCAAACTCAACCACGCCGCCGCCGCGCCCGCACTCATCGCCGCCCTCCGCGCCAACGACGACCAGGACGAATACCTCCGCCACGCCCTCGTGTCCGGCCTCGTCGGCGGTAACAACGTCACCGCACTCACCGCCGCGATGGCCTCCGATTCCCGCGCCGTGCGCCTCGGTGTCCTCCTCGCTTTCCGCCGCCTGCAAAGCCCGCTCGCCGCGAAATTCCTCCGCGACGCCGATCCGTTCATCGTGCGCGAAGCCGCCCTCGCCATTAACGACGCCCCCATCGTCGCCGCCTATCCCCAACTCGCCGCACTCCTCTCCACCGCCGGCACCGCGGTCGACGAAGCCGTCCTCTTCCGCGCGATCAACGCCCACTTCCGCCTCGGTCAGCCCGACAGCGCCGCCGCGCTCGCCGCCTACGCCGCGAACACCGCCGCCCCCACCAAACTCCGCGCCGAAGCCGTCGCGCAACTCGCCCAGTGGCCCACCCCGCCTGCCCGCGACCGCCTCGTCGGCAACTTCCGCCCGCTCGCGCCCGCCGTCCGCGAAACTTCCGTCGCCAGCGCGGCCCTCCTCCCGATCCTCCCCGGCCTCCTCGATGCCAAGACGCCCTCCGACATCCAGGCCGCCGTCCTCCGCGCCGTCGAATCCCTCGAAATCAAGAGCGCCGCCGACACCCTCTTTGCCGTCGTCAAAGACAACGCCCAACCCGCCGCCAACCGCGCCGCCGCGCTCCGCGCCCTCGACAAACTCAAAGACCCGCGCCTCCCCGCCGCCGTGAAACTCGCCAGCGACCTGAAGTCCCCGCTGCTCCGCCAGGCCGCCCTCCCCATCACCGCGCGCCTCTCCCCTGAAGCCGCCGCCCCCGTGCTCGCCAACCTCGTCACCAGCGGCAACGCCATCGAACAGAAGACCGCTCTCCGCGCCCTCGGCACGCTCCCGCACCCGACCGCCGCCGCTGTGCTGGCCGATCAACTACGCGCCCTCGCCGACGGCAAAGTCGCCGCCGCCATTCAGCTCGACGTCCTCAACGCCGCCGCCCTCCGCAACGAGCCCGAGATCAAAAAACTCCTCGCCGACCGCGACGCCGCGCTCGCGAAAAATCCCGATCCGCTCGCCCCCTTCCAAGTCGCCCTTCGCGGCGGCGATCGCTCCCGCGGCGAAAAGATTTTCAACAACCAACCCGTCCTCGCCTGCGTGCGTTGCCACAAAATCGGCACCGAGAGCGGCGGCGAAGCCGGTCCCAACCTCGCCGACATGGGCCTGAAATACGACCGCGCCTACCTCCTCGAATCCATCATCAAGCCCAACGCCAAAGTCGCCCCCGGCTACGACACCATCGTCCTCACGCTCAAGTCCGGCACCTCCGCCGCCGGCATCGTCGCCTCCGAAACCGCCGACACGATCACGCTCCGCAATACCGACAACAAACTGATCGACGTAAAAAAATCCGACATCGCCAAACGCGACAGCGCCCCGAGCGGCATGCCCGAAATTTACGGCACGATCCTCACCAAGTCCGAAATCCGCGACGTCGTGGAGTATCTCGCCAGCCTGCGTCTCCACGCCGACCAAACTCCCGAAGACTCCAAGCCCCGCGCCCTCCGCCACCACTCCGCCGAATAAACGTTCGGCGCGAGTTCCGCGCGCTCCCTCCGCAAGCCCCGGCAGCCCCCGCTCCCGGGGCTTTTTCGTGCCCATGGCCTGGAGGTAGGAGCCTGCTTGCAGGCGATTCAGGACATAGTCCTTCTGCGCGCAATGAAATCGCCTGCCAGTGGGCGCCACCTTTCGCCCCACGTTCGTCTCATCCTCAACGCAACCCGGCGCTAATTCAGCTCGTGCGCCACCACCACAAAATCCGCCGCACGCTTTTCCGCCGTCGCGGTCGCGGACTCGGACAAAGCACCGCCTTTCGCCCGTTCACCGCCGGTCGCACTCATCGTCCCCATTTCGGTCCCAGCCAGATCCAAACGAAAACCGTTCCCGATCCGCTCGCTCCGCTCTTCCGCGACACCCGCCTGCGCCGCGAATTCCGGCCACCGCCGCACCGCCGCGCCGACCTCCACCAAAATCTCCTCCACGCGTCCGGACCTCAACTGCGCGACCCGCCCACACGCGCGAAAATCCTCCAAAGAAAACCCGTCCCGCTTCCCGTTCATCGTCATCGCGTGCCCCCTCGCCGCATCGCCCACCGCCGTCCGGCAATAGTTCACCGCAAACGCCGGCGCGAGCGACCACCGCCCCGCCTTGTCCATGAGAAACGCGAGGTGGTTCACGTGATCGCCCCGATTGCACGCCACGATGTTAAACGCCATCCGGCGAAACGCCTGCTCCACCGCCTCCTCGCCCAAACCGAGTTGCCGGACCACACCCAATGCCTGCTCATAAGCATACGCGCCCGCGCGCTTGCCATCGATATGGGCGAGCGCGCCGAGCGACTGGCGGTGCAATTTCTTACCGTCCGCCGACCGGTCGAATCGCCGCGACATAAAATGCCGCCGCCCGTTTTCCTCAAAAATCCGGCACTCGCTCATCGTCACGCCCGCCGCCGCCGCCATCTGCGCATACGCAAATTCCACCACGCCCGCCCCCGACTCGCCCGCCACGCCGTCGAGCTTGATCAACCAATCCTCAAAACCGTCGCCCGCCTCCGTGCGCCCCGCGCGCACTTCGTTCGTCGCCCGGTTCCACGCGATGACCGCCTTCGCGCGCGCCCCGCCCGCCACCGCGCCCACGCGCAAAATTTCCTTCAACGTCTCCGCACGCTCCCCATCCCCCAGCGACGATTTCCACGCCCCGCGCTGCCCCGCCATCTCCGACGCCAACCTCACCAACGTCGCGATATCCACCGCCACCGCCCTTCGCACCTTCGGCCCGATCGCCGGCGCGAACTCCAGCGCTCCCATGCCCCGGTCGCCCGCAAAGCAGAGCCGCTCCACCGCGTTAAAACTCTCCGGCATCCGCCCCTGCGTCGCCAGCCACGCATCGATCAACCCGTTGCCAAACTCGTCCGGCAGCGCGTCCGCCAACAATCCCGGCAATCCGCAAAACGTCCCCTGCGGCAGATCCGGAAACGCATACACGCGCTCGCTCAGTGGCATCGCCAACGGCGCCACCTGAATCCCGCTCTTTGCAAACGCCGGGTCATATTGAAACGCCGCCGTCCGGCTCCCATCCGCCAACGACACCGCACCGATCGTGCGCCCCCACAACCTGACTTCCGCCAGTGTGCTCATGTGCCATCCCCCCAGGTCCAAGCCGCGGACGCAGCCGGCTCCGCTTCCGCCGGACCACCCTTGTTACCCCCCGCCCCACTTCCCGCCTCCGCCGCGTTCGGCGCCCCACCGGCAACCTGCACCTCCGCCGCCCCACCCGCCGCAACGGACGCCCGCCGCCGCCGCTTCCCGCCCGACCGCAGCTGCGCCATCGGACTCGTCACCGGCTCCGGCACCAACACTTCAAAACGCTCCACCACCCCCAACGCCCGACACACCCGGATAAAACCCGACATCTGCGGCGCCACGTCACCCCGCTCGAGCCGCTCCACCGTCCGCTTCGAGACCCCGGCCAACTCCGCGAGCTGCGCCTGCGTGAGGTTCTTCTCCAAGCGCATACGCGCCAGTCGCCCACCCAGCTCGCTCAGAATAGCCTCATCACTCGCGTCACTCGTGATCTTCATTTGCGCCATAATTGGCGAATAGATTACATCAAATCGATTATTTCGTCACTTAAGACGAAAAACCAAAAATCAAACAAATCGCCAAAAATGGCGATAAATATATCCACTAGTCATGTAATTCGCCATTTCTGGCGTCAATTGCACTAACGCCTCGGAGCAATCCGCGTCCGCAGCAGCCCGATCCGCTCTACTTCCAACTCCACCACATCCCCCGCCTTGAGCCAGCCGCCGGCCTTTTCCTGCCCGATCTCCAAGATGCACCCAAGGCCCAATGTGCCGGTGCCGATGAGGTCGCCCGGGTAAAGATCCGCATCCCGCGAAGCCTGCGCGATCAAGCGCGGAATGGTATGAAACAGCGACGACACGTTTCCGCGCGCCAGCTCCCGTCCATTCAACCGCGCCGTCATCTCCAGCGACAACCGTTCCCCGTCGATCCGGTCCGCAAACACGTCCCGCGTCACCATCCACGGCCCCACCGCCGTCGCAAAGTCCTTCGACTTCGTCGGCCCCAGACCCACGGCAAGCTCCCGCCGCTGCAGGTCGCGCGCTGTCAGATCGTTGATGATCGTGAGCCCCACCACGTGCTCCCACGCCCGCGCCGGCTCGATATTCCGTCCGCCGTGTCCGATCACCACGCCGAGCTCCAACTCAAAGTCCAATTCCGCACAACCCGCCGGCGGCGGCACCGCCGCGTTGTGGCCCACCAGCGCATTGTGGTTCGAGAAATAGAACATCGGCGTCTCATACCACTCCTTCGGCAACACGGCGCCCGACCGCGCCCGCAGCGCCTTCGCATGCTCCTCAAACGCGAAAAAATCCCGAAACGAGTGCGGCCTCACCACCGGCGGCAAAAACTCAAACTCGCTCTCCCGATAACGCGGCCCCGTCCAAGTCGCCGCCCGCTCCGCCAGATTGCCGCCGTGCGCCACCAACCATGGCAACGCCAGCTTCATGCGCGGCGCCTCGCGCCCGATGAGCCCGGCGAGCTCGATCCAAGTCCCGTCCGGCGCCGCCGCCACCGGGACCGACTCCACACTGCCACTGGGTAAGATGCTCGCGAGGCGCATAAGATTTTCCCCTGCCCCGACCATGCCCGCTCCCCGCCCGGGGTCGAAGCCAAAGTGCAGAGTTTCCCGTTTCTCCATTCATCCCTTGGCTCGGCCGGCTCCGCTCACTCCAACGCCCGCCGACGCGCTTCCCCAAGCTTGCGCGCCCTTCGCCCCGCTGGCTTCATCGCATGGTTTTTCCTCCTATGCGCTTCGCCCTCCGCCCCCTCGTCGCAGCGCTCCTCGGCGCGACTCTCCTCACCACGGCCGCGGGGAGAAATTTCCGCGTCGTCCTCCCACCCGCCGACGTCGATCGCGCCGGCCAGGTCATTGCTCTCCAACTCCCCGCCGACGCCCCGAAATCCGCCGTCCTCCGCGACGTGAACGGCCGCACGATCCCTCTCCAAACCGACGCCGACGGCACCACCCGCTTCATCGTCCCGTGGCAAAAAGCCGGCTCGCCGCTCACGTTCACCCTCACCTCCGGCGCCGGCGGCCCGCGCGAGGGCGTCGTCGTCGCCCCCGAGCGCGGCGATCTTCGCGTCACCGTCTCCGGCCAGCCCGTGCTCGCCTACCGCCAAGACCGTGCCGCCGTGCCGCGCGAAGACATCAAACCCGAGCTCCTCCGCGCCGGCTACATCCACCCCGTGTTTTCCCCGGCCGGCCACCTCGTCACCGACGATTACCCGTCCAACCACGCCCACCACCACGGTATTTGGACGCCTTGGACAAAGACCCGCTTCCAGGGCCGCTCGCCCGACTTCTGGAACATGGCCGCCAAGACCGGCGCTGAAGATTTTGTCGCCCTCGACCGCACGTGGAACGGCCCCGTGCACGGCGGCTTCGCGGCGCGCCTGAAAATGGTCGACCTCTCCGCGCCCACGCCCGTCACCGCGCTCGACGAAACGTGGCTCGTCACCGTCTACGATGTCGGCGGCGCCTCGCGTCCCGTGCGTATGTTCGACCTCGTCACCACGCAGACCTGCGCCACCGCCGATCCGCTCATTCTCCCCGAGTATCATTATGGTGGATTCGGCTTCCGCGCCGCCGGCGTGTGGAACGGCCCCGGCGAAGCCGCCCGCTTTCTCACCTCCGAAGGCGTCACCGACCGCATCAAGGGCAACAACTCCCGCGCCCGCTGGTGTTACCTCGGCGGCCCGCTCAAAGACGGCGCCTTCGCCGGCACCGCCACCCTCGGCCACCCGTCGAATTTCCGCTCTCCGCAGCCCGTGCGGCTCCATCCCAACATGCCCTATTTCAGTTTCGTCCCGCAGCTCCTCGGCGAATTCAAGATCGAGCCCGGCACGCCCTACGTCGCCCGCTTCCGCTTCATCGTCGCCGACGGCGAGCCCGACCGCGCCCACCTCGAGGCCTACTGGCACGGCTACGCCACCCCCGCCGTTGCCACTCTCGCTCCGCTGTAGAATCAACGCCTGTTGATTTCAGGACTTTTCCAGAACGTGGCACGGGCGTCCCGCCCGTGGTTTGAGTCTGTTTCTAAAGTAACATTGATATAAGCCCCCACGCGCCACGCGCCGCACGTCACCCGCCGCACGTCACCCGCCGCACGTCACCCGCCGCACGTCACCCGCCGCACGTCACCCGCGCACGTCGTCCGTCGCGTGCCCAGTTCCGACCGCCGCACGCTCGAAAAAATTTCCGGTTTTTCGGCGCCGCCGCTCGACATCTCGCCGCCCTCCGCTCCCTCTTTGTCCCTCCCCTATGGCCCACCCCGCTCCCGCCGCCTCCGCCCCGCCCGACAAGAAACGCCTCGCCGCCGTCCTCGCCGCCGCCTTCCTCGGCTGGATGTTCGACGGCATGGAGATGGGCCTCTTCCCGCTCATCGCCCGCCCCGCGCTGCTGCAGATGCAGCAAGCCCACGGCCTCACACTCAACGACGCCTTCGTCGCGCAGTGGATGGGCTACGCGACCGCTGCCTTTCTCATCGGCGCCGCCGGCGGTGGCGTCATCTTCGGCTGGCTCGGTGACAAAATCGGCCGCGTCCGCGCCATGGCCGCCAGCATCCTCGTCTACTCCCTGTTCACCGGCCTTATCTACTTCGCGCAGGAGCCGTGGCACCTCTGCGCCGCGCGCTTCATCGCCGCGCTCGGCATGGGCGGCGAATGGGCGCTCGGCATCGCCCTCGTCATGGAAGTTTGGCCCGAAAAACACCGCCCGCTCATGGCCGGCATCATCGGCGCCGCCGCCAATGTCGGCTTCGCCCTCATCGCCGTCTTCGCGATCTTCTTCAAGGTCACCATCGATTCGTGGCGCTGGGTCGCTCTCATCGGCGCCGCCCCCGCGCTCCTCACGTTTGCCTTCCGCATCTTCGTCCCCGAGTCGGAAAAATGGCACGCCGCCGTCAAATCCAGCACCACGCCGGTCCGCCCGCTCGCCGAAATTTTCAGCCCGCCCCTCCTCAAGCACACCCTCATCGCCACCGCCCTCTCCTCCATCGCTCTCATCGGCACCTGGGGTTCCGTCCAATGGCTCCCGCTCTGGGCCGACAAGATGGCCGGCGCCGCCGATCCCACCGCCAAGGGCTGGACCGGCATGGCGTCCGGCCTCGGCGCCGTCATCGGCTGTCTCCTCGGCGCGTATATCGGCCGTTTCATTACACGGCGCATGGCCTACTTCCTCCTTTGCCTCGGCTCGTTGATTGCCTGCCAAGTGCTCTTTAACGGCGTGCACACCTACGGCCCTCTCTTCCTCGTGCTGACCTTCTGCGTCGGCGCGCTCACCGCCGCCTTCTACGGTTGGCTCCCGCTCTATCTGCCCGAGCTTTTCCCAACGCGCGTGCGCGCCACCGGCCAAGGTCTTTCCTACAACGCCGGCCGCATCCTCGCCGCCGTCGGCGCCCTCCAAATGGGCGCCCTGATGCAAGGCTTCGATGGCAGCTACGCCAAAGCCGGCGCCGTCATCACGCTGATCTACATCGTTGGCCTCGGCCTCATCTGGCTCGCCCCCGAAACCAAGGGCAAACCCCTCCCCGAGTAACCCGCCTCGCTTCCCTCCCCGTCGTTACAAAAAAAACGCGCCGACTTTCGTCCGGCGCGTTTTTTATTTTTCAGCACGCCGGACTCAGCCGGACTCAAGGCCCCTTGGGCTGCGGACCGCCTGGACCACCCCGGCCTCCCTGACCGCCACGTCCGCCCCCGCCGCCGGGACCGCCCGGACCACCCCGCCCGCGACGCCCACCGCCGAGCTGTTGCGACAACTCCGCCAGATCAGCGTCATTCCACGGCTCCTCGCGGCTCGCCGTCATCGCGCGCACCCGCGCCACCGTCTCCGGCGTAACTGCGCTGGCCACATTCCCCCACGAGTTGCGGACAAACGTTAGCACATTCGCCACCGCGTCATCGTCGAGCACCGCCTTCAGCGTCGGCATCACCAGCGTGTCCTGCGACTTACCATGGAGCACGATCCCGGCCGCGATGCGCTCATCGTCGAGCACCCACCGCGCATATACCAGCGACGGCGCGAGCCCCACGAGGCCCTGCCCCTCCGGCTGGTGGCAGGCCGCGCACAACGCCGCGAACTGCACCTTGCCCTTGTCGAACCGCACTTGCTCGTCCGCTGAGAGTTTCGGCGCCGCCGCCGCACCCATCCCGGCCTTGCCCGGCCAGCGCAACGATGCGAGGAGCTTCGTCGCCCGCTCCGCCTCCGGCGAACCGCCCTGCGCCGCCAGTGCCACGAGCGGCTTCGGCTCCGCCGAGAGCGTCGCCGGGATCGCCTTGCCATCGAACATCCGCGGCATCGCCCGGTCCACGCCGTCGAGCACCGCCTTGCGCGCCCACGCCGGCGCCGCCGCATCGGCCGCCACCGCCAGCACGCGGTCGAGCCGCGCCGTGTCGTTGGCCTTGACCGTGCCGCTCGTCGCCGCGACGACCGCCGCCACCACCGCGTCGCCGCCGCTCTTCGCCTCGACCATGATGGCTTCCACAAATTCCGCCTCGCGGCGATTAAGCCCGCTCACCACCGCATCGACGAGATACGGTTGCGGGCCCGCCGCGATCAGCAACGCCCGCACCGCTGCATCGGCCGCCGGCGTCTTCGCCTCGCCGAGCGAAAGCGCGAACTGAAGGCGCACCGCCGGCTCCGTCCGCGCCGCGAGCGGCGTGAGCCGCGCGAGGATTTCCGGGTCCACCGCCAGCTTGAGAAACTTCTCCGCCACGCGGATCGCTCCGGCGACTACCCGTGCATCTTGGTCGGCGAGCGCTGCGACCACCGTCGGTTTGTCGAGCGCACCGAGCCCGTCGAGCGTCCACAGCGCGTGCAACCGCCCAAGCGGATTCACCCCCGTCGCGGCCACTTTCCGGAGCGCCCCTGCCGCCGCCGGATCGCGTTTCTCCACCAGCAGGCGCTGCGCGGTGTCGCGCGTCCAGCCGCTCGCGTCGTTCAGTTTTTCTACGAGTTGCTCCGTCGTCGCTGTGGCGAGACCCGACTTGAAAGCCGCCTTCGGCGCGCCCTCCGGCACGATGCGCCAGATGCGGCCGAGGCCGATGCCGTCGCCGAGTTTCCGCTCCTCGATTTGTTTGCGCAGGAAACTCGTGACGTAGGTGCGGTGCTGCAAAATGCCGCGGTAGAGATCGACCACGTAGAGCGCGCCGTCGGGCCCGTTAAAGAGATTCACCGGCCGGAAACGCTCGTCCGTCGACACAAGGAACTCCGTGCCCTCGTAGGCGTTCGATCCCTTGATCGCGCCATCCTTCTCCGTGAGTTTGATGCGCTTGATCAGATTGCCCGACGGCTCGGCGATAAACGCATCGCCGCGAAACTCCTCCGGAAAAAGTCCCCCGCGGTAAATCACCGGACCGCACGCCGCCGTCACCGACATCAGCTTCCCCTCTTTATCGAGCGTGTTGTAGCCGCGGTTGATGCCCGGCGTCACGCGCCCCGGAAACGTCGCGAGCCGCGCCGGCGCGAGCTGCACGTTGGTCCCCGCGACTGTCACGTTCGGGTTGCGACGCAAGTATGCCGAAGGCACCGCGTCGATGCGCAACGGGTCGCTGTTGCTGTTGTAGTAGAGGCGCCCCGTGTCGTCCTGCGTGATGCCCCACTGGCCGCGCGTGATCGTGCCTTCCCGCACAAATTTTCCCGCACCCTCGTAGCGAAAACGCGCCGTGTGGTTCGCCGAGTAAATCCAGTTGTCCATCATCCACACGAGGCCGTTGGCATTGTGCTCCGGATTCGTCTGGTTGCCGTAGTCCTTCGCGACTTCCGTTTTTTGATCCATCACGCCGTCGCCATTCGTGTCGCGCATGAACCACAGCATGGGCGGTTCCGCGACCAGCACCCCGTCGCCGATCAGCGACATCGCGCGCGGCATCACGAGCCCTTTGGCAAACTCCGTGCGCTTGTCCATCCGCCCGTCGCCATTCGTATCCTCCAGCACCGCGATCACGCCGAGCGGCTGATCTTCGCCCTTCGCGTCGACGTCGTTCATGTAGCCGCGCATCTCGAGCACCCAGATTTTCCCGTCCGGCGCGATTTGCATCGAAATCGGGTCGCCCACGAGCGGATCGGTCGCCACCGCCTCGATGCGAAAACCCTTTGCCACGGTAAACGTCTTCAACGCCCGCTCCGCCGTCAGGATAGGCGCTGGCGGGATCACGATATGCGCCGGCGGCGGCGCCTGCACTTCTCCGGCGCGGTCGCCCCTCTGGGCGAGCACCGGCAAAACACAGACGAGCGCAACCGTGGCGAGACAAAGCGGACGGGGAATCATAGATGGGGAAGTCGCCAAGACGTTCCGCCCCGGAAAAGGTGTCAACCCCGCCCTCGCTGCCACCGTTGCACGCTTCCGACCACGCGCGCCCGACGTGCCGCCCTCTCCTCGTTAAAACAGCTCCGGCTGCCCGGCGCGCACCATCGCGGCGTGCAGTTGCTTTTTCACTTCCGGCGCCGCCTGCATCTTGCCGAGCAATTTTTCCCCGAGCGCCCGCGCGGCCTCAATCTGACCCGATCCCGCGAGCACTTCCACGTTCTTCACCGTCGCCTGAATCACATAGCCCACAAACGGTTCCGGCCGGCCCGCCGCGCTCGGCGTCGTCGCCATGCGTTCCATCTGCGCAACGTTACGGTCAAACTCCTGCTCCATGCGCGCCCGCGGACGCGCCTTGGCCGCGTCGCCGTAGCGCTGGGCCTTGATCAGCAAATCGTAGACGCGCAACAGCAGGCCTTCGCGCCGCGGATCGTTGGCCTCCAGCTTGTCGTAGACTTCGAGCGTGCGCTCGTTCTGCTCGAGCGCGCCGTTGAGCGACGCGAAATCCATCTGCGCACCCCGCGCCGCGCCGTCCGCCATCATCGCCCGCTCCGCCGCATCCCGCCGCTCAACCAACGCCGCCAACGCCGGCGGATGTTTCCTCCCCAGCTGCGCGATCGAACCGAGCAGAAAACTGCTGCGCACGCCGGTATACGCCGGCACGCCCGGCATGCCCACGTCGTAGCACCACAGGTATTCCACGAGCGCCTCCGCGTGTTGGCCTTTCTGGGTCAGCGTGCGCGCGAGATCGTAGCGCGCCTGCACCGCCTCCTTGCTCGCCGCCGGCGCCGCGCTCACCGCAGCCATCGCCCGCGTCAACGCCGTCTTCCCGGCGGCTCCCGCCGCAAACTCCGTCGCAAACGTCGCCGGCTCGCGAAACCCCACGATGCGGTCCAGCTCTGTGCCGTCGGCCTTGAGCAGCAACAGCGTCGGATACGCCTCGATCTTGTAACGCTGCGCCAGCGCCTTGCCTTCTTTCTCAGCATCGAGCTTCAGCGCCACCGCTTTGTCGCCGACAAGTTTTCCCACCGCCGCATCGGTCCACGTCTGCGCATCGAGGCGTTTGCACGGCTCGCACCACGTCGTAAAAAAATCGATGAAGATCAGTTTATTCTCGTTCACCGCTGCCTGTGTCGCGGCCTCGAACGTGATCGCCCGAAATGCCACCGCCGACTCCGCCCCGCGCACCGCACTCGTCCACGCCGCGCTGCACATCACCACCGCGACCCCTCGCCACAAAAAGGTTTTCATGGCTCGAAAACCAATCCGTGCCGCTCGCGCAACGCAACCTCCCAACACCCCTCAATACGGCCCGCGGATGTGCGCCGCCACCTCGCGCGCGTAGAAATCCGCCAACCGCGCATGCCGCGCAAAGCCCAGCGGCGGCAGCGTCGCTACCCGCGCGTTCGCCCGCGCCTGCTCCGGATTCCGCGCCCCGGGAATGATCGTGCTCACCGCGTCGAAATCGAGACACCACCGCAGCGCCAGCTCGCTCATCGTCTGCCCCGCCGGCACCATCGTTTTCAACGCATCCGCGAGCTCCACGCCCTTTTCAAACGGCAACCCCGCAAACGTCTCACCCACGTTGAACTGCTGCCCGTCGCGATTGAAATTCCGGTGGTCGTTCGCCGGAAACGTCATGCCCTTGGTCATCTTCCCGCCGAGCAATCCGCTCGCGAGCGGCAGCCGCACCAGCAGCGCCACTTGCCGCGCCTTCGCCTCGGCGAAGAGCGTGTGAATCGGCTTCTGCCGGAAGATCGAAAAGATGATCTGCAACGCCGCCACTCCTTCCGTGCGCACGCAAAAATCCGCCTCTTCCATCGATTCCACACTCACCCCGAAATCGCGGATTTTCCCTTCGCGTTTCAATTCGCGCAGATGCTCAAACACGTCGCCCTGCTTCAGCACCTCAAAGGGCACACAGTGCAACTGCGTGAGATCCAGCGCCTCGACGCCCAGCCGTTTCAACGACGCCTCGGTGTGCAGACGAATCCCGTCGCGCGAAAAATTTGCCGGCCACCCCGGCGGCGAAAACCGCCCGAGCTTCGTCGCCACATAAAGCCCGCCGCTCCGCGCACTCGGCGTCTCCGCCAAAAATTTCCCGATCAACGTCTCCGCGCGCCCCATCCCATACACGTCGGCCGTATCGAAAAGCGTCGTCCCCGCGTCCCACGCCGCACGCATCGTCGCCATCGCGACCTCCTCCGTCACATCGCCCCAGCCCGCCCCGAGCTGCCACGTGCCAAGCCCGACTTCGCCGACGCTCCGCCCCGTCCGACCGAAAATGCGTGTGTTCATCGCGCCGACGCTGCGCCTCGCCCATCCCGAAGCAAGCCGCCTCACAACCTCCGTCCCACCCCCGGCACACCCCACGCACCCCGCATGTTTGCCTTCCTTCGCCGCCCGACGGATCGGCGGTTTCCCTGCCTCTCACGCCCGCCGCAAAGGACTCTCCTCGGTAAACAAATTTCGCTCCCGAAACGCCGCCGGTGAATCGCGCAACAACCACGCCCGCGCCCACGCATCCGGCAGCGCGAACCACGGCCGCTTGAGCCGACGCCCCGGCTTATCCGCCCAACGCGGCGACGGCAGTCGCAGCGTGTCAGCCAAATGTGCAGCCACGGCGGCGAGATAGGCATCTTGCACCGCCACGCCTGTGCGCGGCGGTTCGCGGCGGATCGCGCCCGCGAGTTTCCGCCGCGTGACCCGCTGCTTCACCAACAGATTCACGTGGTCGAGAAAGTCCTCGAGATTGTCGCCGATCTCGGCCGTCGTTTCCGCGCGCTCCACCGCCTCCGCCAACGATCGCGGTCGCTGCCAGTTATTTTCGGTCTTCGTTCTCATTTCTTCGCGTTCACTTCCGCAATCAGCTTTTCCACGAGCCAACGTTTCCCATTCTCCAAGCGTTGGTCCCCGTAATAATCGCCGATGATGGCATCGACTTCCTTGATCGAGCGCAGCCGCAGCTTGCGCAAGAGGAACTTGATATCCTCCACATCGCCGGCGCGAAAAAGCGTCGGCAACCGTGCTGCCAGACATTTCATCGCGAGCAAATATTCCGGTCCCGGCCGCGTGAGCACGAGCCCGGGGATCTGCAATTCCGAAAATTCCTCCCGCGCTTCACGTGCGCCGACAAATGTCTTCACACCCGAGTTCATCCAGTCCTCGGGCAACTTCATTTCGGCCGCCACCTGCCGGATCAATGGCTCGATCGCCCCCGCCGGATGGAAGATCGCATCGATGTCCTTCGTCGCCTTCCGACAATCGTAGGCGATCATCATTACCGTGCCGCCGTAGATCGCGATTTCCGCCTTGATCGCCGCTGCCGCACACAGCGCGCCGAGCCGCGTAAGTGCACGGACGATCTGAGCGCGCGTCAGGCGCCTGAGCGGTTTAGCCATGAACTCATCGTTGCGCGGCACGAAGCCTCCACGCAAGCCACCGCCTCACCGCCCCGGCGTGCGCACGCTCCACGTCGTCGCCAGCAGCCCCGCCCCGATCACCGCCGAGCCCGCGTAAATGATAGCACGCCCGTCGCCACACCGCACAGCGACGACCCGAGGTAACCGCAGAGTCCGCCAGCCCCAACCCCTCCGCCCGCTCAAACCCCGACAACGACACCCCGGCGTTCTTTAATTCGAAGCCGTCGCCTCCGGAGGATACTTCGAAGCCCAATCCACAATTCCGATACGCACAATTGGGACCAAGAAATTCGCGACGCTGCCAACGGTCGGCAGCGCAACGTTCACTCCGGTGCATTTCCCGGTGCCCCGTAATAGGCGCCCCCGCGTTGCGCGCGCTCGAAGCGTTGGCGTGAGAGGCGATCCATTTTCTGGCGCCAAATGGAGGTCCCGTTGCGCAGCTCCGAGGCGCGGATAACCAGCGGCGCCCACACCCGATTACCCTGCACATCGTGCAACGTCATGGTCAGCGACGGATCGGCCTGCTTCAGATCGAAGGCCAGCAAGCCAAAGTTCGAGCCTGAGAAATACACCTGACGGACGCGCGGAATGGCCCGGTAGTTCAACCACGACAGCGAGGGATCCTGCGCGAGCGGCGAGCTGGAAAATTCGAAAAGATCGTAGCCGCCCCGCTCAGACTCGGGCAGGCAGTTGAGTTCGCCCACATGGTTGTCGCCCGACAACAGCACGACGCCGGCGATGGCTTCGGTGCGGATGAAGTCGAGCAGCTCGCGCCGTTCCTCGGCAAAAGCCTCCCACGATTCGCCACCCGGTCCCTTCTCGTCACTCCACGGCTGGCCCGAGGCGATCACCTTGAACGGCGCGCGGCTCGCCCGCAGTTGGGCCTTCAGCCACGCTTTTTGCTCGGCCCCGAGCGTCGATTTCGTCGGACCGGCCGGACTACCAGCCGGGTCGCGGTGATAGCGATTATCGAGGAAGAAAAAATCCACGCCGCCGTAAGTGTAGGCGAAAAAAATTCCCGGCGCGCCGGGTAACCCGTAGGCGGGATTGGCCCAGTAGCGCTGAAAGACGCGCAGCGACTCCGCTTTGCCGGGGTGCCCCTTGTCGGAGTCGTTCAACCCGTAGTCGTGGTCGTCCCAGATCGCGAGTTGCGGCACCGAGCGGAGGAACGGTTGCAACTCGGGCAATCCCCGCTGCCGCTGGTAACATTCGGCCAGAATGTCCCCGTCGAGCGTGTCGGCGTAGATATTGTCTCCGAGCCACAACATCAGGTCCGGTCGGCGCGCCTGAATCGCACTCCAGATCGGCTGCACCGGGTGCCGCTCCACTCGGACGCACGAGCCAAACGCCACGCTGAACGCGGCGCGCGCGCCGGGCGCGGGCGCAGTTTTGGCCGAAAAAAAGCCCATCGGTTCCTGGTTCATGTCGGGCGCGCCCGCGACGATCACGCGATAGCGATAGGCCGTGCCGGCCGCCAAATCCCGCACGGGCACGACCACCGTGTAATCGTCTTCCTTGCGCGCGCGCTGGGCGGGGGTGCGACGCAACTCCGCGAAGTCGGTCGCCGGTCCGTATTCGATCTGCACGTCGTTCGGGCCGCTCAGGCGGACCCACACATCGATCCGATCAGGCGCGACAGCCCCGATCATCGGGCCGTGCAACACGCGCGCGTAGCCCGTGGCGCTGGGCTTCGACGCGGACCACAACGGCGCGACGAACACGACCGCGCAGGCTACAAACCAACCTCCGAATCGGAGCAGCGAAAAGCGCATCGGGATCAGTGACGGTAGGTAACGCCGAGCCAGAGGCTGCTGCCAAAATCCACATCCTCGTGCAGCTTGGTGAGGTCGAGGCCGCGCAGGTGAACGCGGTGGGCATTGCCGAGATTGCGGATCGAGAAATCCGCATGCCATCGCGCGGTCACCCGGTAGCGCGCGGTCACGTCCCACTGCCCGTAGTTGGCCCAGCCCTCATTGTTCCACGGCTGGGTCGCGTTGAAGCTTGAGGTGTATTGGCTGCGGTAGTCGTAGGCGACGCGCACCTCGCCGCGTCCCTTCCACGCGTAGGCGAGGGCGGCGTTCGCGCTCCATTTCGACTGCAAGGGCAGGCGATCGCCCGCGTAGCTGAGGCCGCGGGCATCGACGTAGTTGAACGCGGTATCGAAGACCGTGAGGTTGCCGGTGAAACCCAAGCCGGGCAGCAGCGATTCGACGAAGGGCAGATGCTTGCGCACCAGGGCCAACTCGAGTCCGCGGATCCGTGAGCTGGCGGCGTTCGCCGGCTGGGTGATCGTTACGAGCGCGGCGTTCACGGTTTCCGTGGTGCTCAAGGTGAAGATGTCGTCGGCGATGTCCTTCTGGAAAACGGCGACGGAGGCGATCCCCTCGCCCTTGGGAAAATAGTATTCGAGCGAGAGGTCGTAGTTGCGGGCGTCGCGGGCCTTGAGCTCTGGGTTGCCCCGCGAGATCCGCAGGCCGTCGGCGCTGACGGTTTCGAGCCCGGCGATGTCGGAGGGATTGGGTCGACCGACGGATTTGGAAACGCCGGCACGCAGCCAGAGACGGGAGGTCAGCTCGTAGCTGGCGGTCGCGGAGGGCAGGAGGTTGTGGTAACCGGTCGGAACGGCAATGGGCACAAACACATCGGGCACCGGCGCGACGAGCCGGCGGAAGGTCTTCGCCGTGGCATCGACATTCTCGTAACGGATGCCACCGGCCGCCCGGAAACGCGAGGTCTGCCAGATGCCCATGAGATAGCCGGCGAAAATATCCTCGATGTATTTGAAGTCGCTCTCGGCGGACTGCTCGAAGCTCGACGGCTGGGAAAGCGTGAAGCCCGCTCCGCTGCCGTTCGCGAACAGCCGGCCCCACGCCGAATCGTCGAGAAAGAGAAACGGCTCGCGCCGCGCCGGCGGAGTGTATGCGAGCGTGCGCTGGGCACTGGAAAGGCGGAAGGCGGGATTCGCGTAGTTCCAACGATCGTTGTTCACCCGCCGGTCGAGCCGCTTCCCATCGAGGCCCGTCTCGAAGCCCAGCGGCCCGCGCTCTCCTTTCGCATTGAACGCGTAGGCGAGCTTGTGGTGGATGAGATATTCCTCGGTCTTCAGTTCGCGGTAGTTGTAGTTGTCGAGCACATGGCTCGCGGGATCGCCGAAATACGCCGCGCCAGCCGGATTGTTGAAGCGGTAGGTTTGGATCAAAGCGCTGCTGTCGTAGGTCACGCCCAGCAGCGGACTGGCCGGCGTCCTGAACCCGATGAACGGCGTCGAATTAAGATAGCTCGTGGCCGAAAAGGAGGTGTCGGCGAAAATCCTGTGCCCGGCCGCGGGTGTAAATTCCGCGTGGTAGTGGGCACCGTCGAGCGTGCGGCGGATGTCGTTTCGCGTGAAGGAAACTTCGGACCGCCCGTTGGCGTAGGTGCCGCCCGTGGCGGTCTGGCCGCTCATGCCGGTGAGACTGATGAGTTGATGGCCGTGGCGATCCTCGTCGTCCCGCGCACGAAAGCGATAGGTCGTGAGGTAGCTGCGGAACGACTTACTCGGATTATATTCGAGCTTGGCGTTGAGGCCGGTGCGGGACGAATCGTTGCTGTAAACATACCAACGAAACTGGCCGATCGCCGCGTAACCATTACCCACCAGCGGCGTGCCCGTGCTCGTGCCGGCGGCGTTGAAAAAGTTGTAGGCGTCCTGGATGATTTTCACCTGATCGCGCGACTTGTGCATGTCCTCGAATGAAATGAGCACGCCGAAGTGATCGTCCCGACCGAAGGTTTGGCCGACGGTCAGCTGCATGCGCGTCGTCAGCGGATGGTTTCTCGCCGGCACATCCTGCTGCGTGAAGTAGCCGACTGAGGCACTCGCCCGCGCCACCGTGCCCTTCTCGTCCGAGGCGCTGCGGGTCGCGAGGTTCAGGTAGCTGCCGATGGAACCCCCATCCATCGCCGGGGTGTAGGTCTTGAATGCCTCGAGGCGCTTGACGGAGCTGGAGGGGATGGCCTCCAAATTCACGCCGCGCCCGCCTCCGCCGAACGCGTCGTGCGTGGCGATCGCCATGCCCTCGAAGGTCACGTGGTTCAGCGCCGGCTGTAGGCCGCGGGCGAGCACGAAGCGCCCTTCGTCCTCATCGTTGATGGCGGAAATGCCGGGGATGCGGCGAAAGGAGTCGGCGATATTCACATCGGGGAGCCCGCCGATGTCATCCTGCGAAATGGAATCGTAGACGCCGTCAACGGCCCGCTTTGAACGGATAGCATCCTGATTCACGTAGTTTTGGCCGATGGCCTTTACTTCGAACGCCTCCATCTGAGTGGCCGGCCCGTCAGCGGTCGCGTTGCGCTTCGCCGCCGGGCTTGGGCCGTTTTTTTCCGCCTCGCTCCCCGCCTTGCGGCGCACGGCAAACGCTCCGGTCTTTTGTTCCTGCCCCGCCACGAGGCCTGTGTCGGCAAGCATCGCGTCGAGTGCCTCGCGAGGCGTGAGCTGCCCTTGCACCGCGCGCGTTTTCACCGCGCCCACCACCTCCGGCGAAAACACGATCTCGCTGCCCGCCTGCGCGGCGAATTGCTTGAGCGTCCGCACCGCTTCGCCCGCCGGCACGTCGAACGCTTTCTTCGCCGCATCCGCCGCCCGGAGCGCCGCCGTCGTGAAAACCAACGCCGCCAGCAGCAGCGGAAAAGTCCGCCGCGCGTAGCGACAGAGCGATGAGGAAGGAGCGAAGTGCATGGGTGATTCGAAGTGGATTCGCAGAGACAAACCGCGACGGCCCGTTTTCCGCTAAAAGTTTTTCGCTCGTCCGCGTTTCGTCACCGCAACGTGACACTCCCACGCTTACTTCGCCCGCCGCAGCACGATCTCGCGCTCACTCCGCCACTCGGCACGCATGCCGAAATCCGACTCCATCAGGCGCACGAAGCCCTCGACGTTGTCGGAGCGAAACGCCGCACTCAGCCGCAACGCCCCCAGTGCCGGCTCGCCGACGACGAGTCGCACCGGATTGCGGCGGTTGAAATCCGCGACGATCTCGCTGAGCGGCGCATTCGTGAAATCGAGCAGACGCGGCTGCCATGCGAGGCGCGCTGCGAGTTGGGCATCCGTCAACGTGACCACCGGCGCCACCACCACCGCCGGCACCAGCGGCACAGCGGCGCTCTGGCCGACCGAAAGCAACTGCCCGCCATCCCCCGCCCCGCGCGACGGCGAATCCACCCGCACGCGCCCCTCCGCCACGACGACCTCCACCGCGTCTCCCCCGAGCCGCACATTAAATACCGTGCCCACGGCCCGCACCGCCACACCGCCAGCCGTCACGATGAACGGACGCGCCGCATCCTTCGCCACCGTGAAGTTCGCCTCGCCGCGCACGAGTGTCACGCGGCGCTCTGTTGCCGTAAACGCGACCTCCACCGCCGCCCCGCGATTCAGCTCCACCACCGAGCCGTCCTCGAGCGTGCGGCGCTCGCACGGCGCCGCGAGCGCCGCCACTTCCGCCGTGACCTCGACGGGCTTCGCATCACTCCGCTCGCGACCGCGCTCTCCCGAAAAAATCATCACGACCACCGCCGCCGCGGCCGCCACGAGCGACGACGCACCCATCAACCACCACCAGCGCGGCGCCCGCGCTTTGGCCGTCGGCGCAAACAGATCCGGGTCCGGCACCGCGCCGAGCGACGTCTGCAGACCCGTCAACCGATCCAGCTCATCCCAACCCCAACTGTGCTCCGCCAGCGCTTCGCCGTGCCGCGGGTCGGCGGCGAGCCATTGCGAAAATTCATCCTGTTCGGCGGCGGTCAGCCCGCGGTCACGCCGTAACACCCATTGGGCGGCGGCCGTGGCGATCTCCTCGCGCGAACGCGGGTCAGGGCGCGGACGGTTCATGATCGTCCTTTCGGCCGGTAGCCATGACGGCGGAAAAACTCGATGCACTTGCGCAGGCCGATGCCGCCTTGCGCTTCAACCGTGTGCTCGGAGACGCCGAGCCGTTCCGCGACTTCCTTCTGCGAGAGGCCATAGATTTTCCGCAACGTCACGATCTGTCGGCAACGCTCCGGCAGCGCCTGGATCGCGCGGATCAACACCTGAAAATCCTCCGCCTGCGCCATCGCCTCGGGTGCGCCAACGCGTTCATCCGCGACCGACAACGCGTCGATCTCCGCCGCGCCCTCGGGCCGCTCGACGCGTTGGTGGCGCAGGTGATTGAGCGCGAGATTCCGCGCCGTCACGAAGAGCAACGCCCGCGGGCACGCGATCGGCCCCGTCGCGTGCGCCTCCATCAGCCGCGCGTAGGCTTCCTGCACGAGATCGTCCACATCCGTCACCGCCGGAAACCGCCCCCGCAACCACGCGCGCAGCTTCGCCTCGTGAGGGAGCACCTCTTCGGCGAACCAACGCGACTGTTCTGGATTTTGTGGCGACACGACAGGGGAGAGCACCCTGCACCGAGGGCACCACCCTCTCAACACCCGAACCGCCGCCTTCCGTTAAAGAAAAATCTCACCCCCCTTCCTCCCGTTCGCCACCGCGCCCCCCGCACCGCCCCCACGCGGTAACGCCAGCGTTACCCTTTCCCCCTCGCCGCGTCCGTCCCGGGAACAAACCTCACCGGTTGCGCCTCCGACTCAACCCTCCACACTCCACCTTCATGCCGTCGTTCCGTTCCCTGCCTTTCGCGCTCCCCTTGTTCGCCTGCGCGCTCCTCGCTCTTGTGTGCGCCCCCTTCGCACGCGCCGCCGCCCGACCCTCCCACGTCAAAGCCTCGCTCGTCGCCGCCGACACCTCCGTCCAACCCGGTCGCCCGCTCACCGTCGCCCTGCGCCTCGTCCACGACGAACACTGGCACACCTACTGGCTCAACCCCGGCACGGGCATTCCGACTTCGCTCAAATGGACGCTGCCTCCCGGCTGGACAGCCGGCGAAATCCAATGGCCCGCCCCCATCCCGCTCAAAAACAAAACCGGCTCCATCGTGGGCAACGGCTACGAGGGCGAACTCTTCCTCCCTGTCACCCTCACCCCGCCCGCCACGCTCACGCCCGGCTCCACGGTCGAACTCAAGGCCGCCGCCGATTGGCTCATGTGCGAAGAAATCTGCGTGCCCGGCAGCGCCACCGTCGCCCTCACCCTCCCCGTATCCGCCGATTCCCCACCACCCGACGCCACCTCCGGCGCCAAAATCCGCGCCACCGTCGCCGGCCTCCCGCGCGCCGACGCCGCGTGGAAAGCGACCGCCTCGCGCTCGGCAAAGAACATCACACTCCACGTCACCCCCGCCTCCCCCGCGTCCGCTCCCGCCGCCGGCCCCGCGCCGAAACTCCACTTCTTTTCCGACGACGGCGTGATCGCCTACGACGAGCCGCAAACCACCCAGCCCGACGGCCAGGGCGGTTTCACCGTCACGCTCCCACTCGCCACCGATGGCCCCAAAGACGCGAAGAAACTCCTCGGCGTCCTCACCACCTCCACGAGCTGGACCCCCACGAGCACCACCGCCCCCGCCCTCCGCGGCCTCCGCATCGAAACGCCCTTCACCGCCGCCGCCCCGCCCTCCACGCCCATCGCGCAGCTCCTCGGCACGCTCGCCCTCGCCTTCCTCGGAGGCCTCGTCCTCAACCTCATGCCCTGCGTCTTCCCCGTCCTGGGAATTAAGATACTCGGCTTCGTCAACCAGTCCGGCCAGGACAAGAAAAAGGTCGTTCTCCACGGCCTCGTGTTCACTGCCGGCGTTCTCCTCTCGTTCTGGTCCCTCGCCGCCGTCCTCGCGATCCTCCGCGCCGGCGGCCAGGAACTCGGCTGGGGCTTCCAACTCCAGGAGCCCGTCTTCGTCTTTATCCTCGCCGCTGTGATGCTCGTCTTCGCGATGAACATGAGCGGCGTCTTCGAGTTCGGCCTCTCCGCCACCGCCGTGGGCGCCGAGCTCCAGATGAAGTCCGGTTACGCCGGCTCCTTCTTCACCGGCGTCCTCGCCACCGCCGTCGCCACGCCGTGCAGCGCGCCCTTCCTCGCCCCTGCCCTCGGCGCCGCCCTCGCCGTGCCCACCGGCGAATCGTTCGTGATTTTCACCGCCATCGCCATCGGCCTCTCCGCGCCCTACCTACTCCTCTCGATTTTCCCGTCGGCCGTGAAAATCCTCCCGCGCCCCGGCGCATGGATGGAAACGTTCAAACAGGCCATGGCCTTCCCGCTCTACGCCACCGTCGGCGCGCTCGTGTGGGTGCTCTCCGGCCAGCTCGGCGACGAAAGCCTCATGGCGATCTTCGGCCTCGTCGCCATCGCTGTCGGCGTCTGGATCTACGGTCGCTGGACGGCCCCCGGCGCCTCCGCCGGCCGCGTGCGCTTCGGCTACGCCGGCCTCGTCGCCCTCCTGCTCGTCGGCGCCTGGCTCGGCTGGCCCGCGAAATCGAAAGTCACTTGGGAAGCGTGGAGCCCCGAAGCCGTCGCGAAACTCCGCGCCGAGCAACGCATCGTCTACGTCGACTTTACCGCCCGCTGGTGCGCGACGTGTCAGACCAACAAGAAACTCGTCTTCGGCTCCGGCGAAGTCCTGAAAACCTTCGCCGATAAAAAAGTCGCCACGCTCCGCGCCGACTGGACGAACAAAGACCCGCGCATCACCGCCGAACTCGCCGCCTACCAACGCAGCGCCGTCCCCTTCAACGTCGTCTGGCTCCCCGGCAAAGACGCCCCGGTGATCCTCCCCGAGATCCTCACCCCCGGCATCGTGCTGGACGCGGTGAAGCAATAAATCACGCCCGCTCAAATTGTGGGAGGGGCTTTACGCCCCGATTCTTTCGAGCGAAGCAGCGGTTCACTACGGCCATCCATCCCATGCCCCGCCTCTTCGCCCTCGTCACTTTCCTTACTGCCGCGCTCGGCCCAGCCTTCGCTGCGTCCACGCCCACACCCCCCGCCTCGGTCGCCGCCCGCCCCGTCGCCGACATCATCTTCGGCTCGTGCCTCAAACCCGTCGAACACCCGATGCTCGCGCGCACGCTCACGCTGCCGATGGATCTCTTCCTCTTTCTCGGCGATAACATCTACGCCGACACCACCGACATGGCCGTCATGCGCGCGCACTACGATGCGCTCAAAACCAGCGATTTCTTCCGCACGCTCCGCGCCCGCGTCCCGATTCTCGCCACGTGGGACGACCACGACATGGGCGCCAACGACGCCGGCGCCGACTACCCGATGCTTCGCGAATCCAAGGAGGAATTCCTCCGCTGGCTCGACGAGCCCGCCGATTCCCCGCGCCGCCGCCGCGCCGGCGTTTACGCTGCGCACATCTTCGGCCCGGCCGGCCGTCGCGTGCAGATCATTCTTCTGGATACGCGCAGCTTTCGCAGTCCGCTGCGCCGCGCCGCCAAGTCCGAGCCACCGCTCCTCGGCGGCCCCTACCGCCCGCTCGCCGATCCCACCGCCACGATGCTCGGGGACGCCCAGTGGCGCTGGCTACGCGAGCAACTCGCCCAACCCGCCGAGCTCCGCCTCATCGCCAGCAGCATTCAGTTCGTCTCCGAATTCTCCGGCGGCGAAGCCTGGGCCAATCTCCCGCTGGAGAAACAGCGCCTGCTCGACCTCCTGCGCGACACCCGCGCCGCCGGCGTGCTCTTCGTGAGCGGCGACCGCCATTGGGCCGAACTCTCCCGCATGCCCGGCCCCACCGGCTACGCACTCCACGATCTCACCGCCAGCGCCCTCACCGAAAAACACCCGCGCGGCACGCCCACGCCCAACCGCTACCGCGCCCTCGAAAAAACTTACCACGACGTGAACGTCGGCCACCTCCACATCGACTGGGCCGCCCGCGATCCGCAGATCTCCTGGCGCATCGTCGATGTCGCCGGCCACACCCAACTCACCCACACCCTCCGCCTCAGCGAACTGCAGCCCGCGCCGCGCTGAGCGCACGTCGTTCGCCACCGCTTCCGCCCAATGCGCCCACCCCTTCCGCCCAATGCGCCCCGCCCTCCCGCTCCCCAGTCCGCAACGTAGCTCCCGCCGCCTTTTTCTGTCCGTCGCACCGTGGCGCGCAATCGCGCTGCTGTTCATTCTCCCACCTGCGACCGCGCGCGTGCTCGCCCAAGATTTTGTCCCGACGAGCGTCACGCCCGAGGCGATACGTCCCGCCTACGATATCGTGATCGCCGGCGCCGGCACCGGCGGCAGTGGCGCCGCGATCCAAGCTGCCCGGCTCGGCGCCTCCGTGCTGCTCCTCGAGGAAACCGATTGGATTGGCGGACAAATGCTCGCCGCCGCCGTCACCGCGATCGACGAAGGCGGCGCCGGCAATCTCGTGCGCCAGCGCGGCCTCTATCATGAATTCGTGCAACGCGTGCAGGCCGTCTACGCGCCGCTGCGCCTCGATCCGTTCAAAGTCGGCCAATACATCAACACCCGCTTCGAACCCAAGGTGGGCCGCACTCTGTTGCACGCGATGCTGACGGACGCCGCGCGCCACGGCGTGCTCGATCTCGCCCTGCGTTCGCGCGTCGTGGGCGTGCAACGCGACGGCGCGAAAATCACCGGCGTCGAGGTCGAGCTCGTCGGCCCGCACGGTCGCATGTCCCGCCGCATCGCCTGCCGTGTGCTCGTCGATGCCACCGAGTGGGGCGACGTCCTGCCGCTGACTGGCGCCCGCTATCGCGCCGGCAACCGCACCAGCGACGTCCTCGATCTCCAACGCTCCCTTCAGGAAAACACCTGGACCGCCGTCATCAAAGTCTACCCGTCCGGCGTCCCCGCCGATCTGCGCATCGGCACTCCGCCGCCCGGCTACGCGGAGCGCCACGCCGCCTTCGCCAAGGTCATCGTTCCCGGCGACGCCCCGCAACGCCGCGGCACCCCGATGAGTTGGTCCGCGTTTGTCGATTACCGCGGCATGCCCGACAGCACGCGCCCCGGTCCGACGGCGACCACGACGCGCACGCACCTGAATTTCAGCAACGACTATCCCTGCACTGTGGCGTATCTGGAGGACCCCGCCCAACGCACCGCCACTCATCGAGCCATGCGGCTGCGCACACTTCAGTTGCTCCACTACGTCCAAAACGTGCTGGGCATGGCCAACTGGTCCGTCGCCGACGACGAGGGTTTCGACTCGCCCTACAACCGCGCCGAGATCGACGCCTGGCTGCGCGAGCGCCCCGACCTCGCGCCGTATCGGAAGATCCTCTACCACTTCTCCGCGTTGCCCTACGTGCGCGAGAGCCGGCGCCTCGTGGGTCTGCACACGCTGACGGCCCGCGAAATCTCCCGCGGCCCCGGCAAACGTCCCACGCCGTTTCCCACCGCGATCGCGCTGGGCGACTACCGCCTCGACCTCCACGGCGGTCGCGGCCCGGCCGACCTCGAGCTGGACCTCGACCGCCGTGAAGATCTCGAAGACGCGCAGCCCGGCCGCGCCGGTCCGTTTGCGATCCCGTTCGAATCGCTGATTCCCGAATCGTTCGACGGACTCCTCGCCGCCGAGAAAAATTTTTCGCAAACCCGCCTCGTCAACGGCGCCACGCGCATGCAGCCGCACACGCTCAACATCGGTCAAGCCGTCGGCGCGCTCGCGGCCCTCGCCGTCCGCCACGGTGTCCCGCCCCGGCGCATCGATCCCGTGCTCGTCCAACGCGCGGTGCTCGCCGGTGGCAGCACGCTGAACCTCACCCCGCTATCGGACGTCGGCCGGGCCGACTCCGATTGGCCCGCCGTGCAACTCGTGACGGTGCACGGCCTCCTCTCCCTCGACGGCGGCCGCTTCGCCCCGCAGCAACCGCTCGACCGCACCACGTGGACCGCCGCCCTCGCAAAAATCGGCGGCGCCGCTCCGCTCGCCCCCGCCGCACCCTCCGCACTCACCCGCGCGGCATTCGCGCAGTCCCTCACCGCCGCGGCCGCCCGCGACGTGAAAATCAATTTTACCGCCTCCGCCACCGACGCCGCCCTGCCCATCACCCGCTCGGAAGCCGCGCAAGTCCTCGCCGAGTTTCTCGAACTCCGCGCGCTCGCCCGTCTGCGTGATCAACCCGCCACACTCGCCTGGGACTCCGTGAAATCCGTCACGCGCACCGTCACCGAACAAGACCTGCCGCCGGCTACCCGTCACATCCGCCGGCTCGTCGCCGCCAACGCTATCGCGCGCGCCGATGCCGCCTACTGGGACGAACACGCGGTGATCAGCCGCGAGTGCGATGGCGCGCGCGTCGCGGCCCTGCTCCTGGCCGGCGCCCGCCTTTTCGACCCGACCGCGACTCCGACCACTTTCCTCGACGTGCTCGTGCGCGAAAAAATTATCAGCTCCCGCGACTACTGGGCCAAAAACGCGATCACCGGCGGAAGCAGCTCCGGGAAAAATGTCGCCACCGTGATCCGCAATCTCGCGGAACGCGCCCCCGCCGCGCGTTAGCCCGGGAAACGTCTCACGCGACTTCGACCTTCGTGTAGAATTTCGCGTGCGCCAGCAGGTGCAGCCGGTGCGCCGCCAAACTCAATTCCGCGAACGTGTCCCCCGCCGCTGGCTCCGCGCCGCCCGACTCCAGCCGCTGCTTTGTCCTGCGGAAACGCTCGTTCAACGAGCGGTGCTCCTCCGTGTCGCCCAATTCACGCAATAGCCTGCGCATGCCGTTCACCTGCCGCCGCGCCTTTTTCACGAGGCGCAGGGCCGCGGCGAAATCGATCCGGCCGGCCTGAAGATCTTTGAACACGCCACACTCGAAACTCCGACACTGCGACGGCCGGTCCGCGTAAATCCGGCACGTGCGGTCCGCGCACAGCGCCGCACACGGCTGCGGAAACCGCGCCACTGGCACCTTCGCACGCGAGACCGCCACCGGCAGCCCGAGCGCGCGCAATTTCGCCGCGTCGTCTCCGGCCACGAGCCGGACGTTGTCGAAGAGCGCGCCGTCGCAGCACAGCCCGCAGGCGAGGCAAAGTTGTTCGGCAGAATTCACGCCGTCACCCTCCCGCACCCACCCACCCAAGCGCAAGCCGGCGCTCGGGTGGGCAGTCCGCAATCTCCGCCTCACCGTCGCCGGCTCATTGTCGCCGTCCTCACCGTCCTCGTCGTGCCCGTATTCAGAGTCGTCGCACGCCACCCCGCGCTTCGATCCGCGCCTCCCTCGCGGCACCTCCACCGTCGGCTCCGTCGGAATAAACATTCTCTCGCCGAAATCTCGACACTCCGCCGGCCCGCGCACGTAGTCTGCTTAACCCCACCCCATTATGAGAAACACCGCCTTCGTTTGCGGCGCCTTGGCCTTTGCCGTGCGCGCCCGCTTGTCCGCCCTTCTCTTCTGCGTGGCGCTCTCTGCGGCGCACGCCCAGACCGCCACCGGCACCGCCGCTCTCACCGGCCGCGTGCAAAACGAAATCACTGGCCAATACCTCAACAACGCCCGCGTCGTCGTGAAAGGCACCGCGGTCGCCGTGTTCACCGACGATACGGGCACCTTCCGCCTCACCGGTCTCCCCGCCGGCCCCGTCACCATCGAGGCGTTCTACTCCGGTCTCGATCCCGTGCAGGCCACCGTCGAGCTGCGCGCCGGCGAGACCGCGGAGCGCGACATCAATCTCAATAACCGCGACCGCTACGGCGCCGCCGCCACCTCTGCGACCACCGCCGGCCCCGTTAAACTCGATGCCTTCATCGCTTCCTCCTCCAAGCTCACCGAGGGCGAATCCCTCGCCACCAACGAGCAGCGCTTCGCCAACAACATCAAAAACGTCGTCGCCACCGATGCCTTCGGCGATGTCACCGAGGGCAACGTTGCCGAGTTCATGAAGTTCATGCCCGGCGTCACCATCGAGTATTCCGACGCCTCGCCCAACGCCGTCGCCGTCCGCGGTTTCGATCCCAACATGACCGCCGTCTCCGCCGACGGCTCCCAGCTCGCCAACGCCTCCGGCAGCGCCGCCAACCGCGCGTTTCTCTTCACGCAGGTCTCGATCAACAACATCTCGCGCATCGAAGTCACCAAGGTCCCCACGCCCGCCAATCCCGCCGACGGCATCTCCGGCACCGTGAACATGGTCAGCAAAAGCGCCTTCGAACGCGCCCGCATGGCGTTCAACTACCGCGCCTTTCTCTCCGCCAGCAGCGACGGCCTGCAGCTCAGCAAACAGCCGTTCCCCTTCGACACCTACGAAAACCGCGTCAACCCCGGCTTCGACTTCGATCTCACCCTGCCGATCACGAAGACCTTCGGCATCGTGTTCACCGGCCTCCACTCGAAGCAGTGGAACGAGCAAAATATTTCCACCACGACGTGGAACGCCACCGCCGCCGGCACCGGCGCCACCCCCGCGCGCCCCTTCTTGCAAAGCCACGCCATCATCGACGCGCCGAAATGGTATACGCGCGACTCCACGAGCCTGAAGGCCGACTGGCGCATCACGCGCAATTCCGTCCTCTCCATCGGCGGCCAGGCCAGTTACTACCGCGACAAAAACGGCAACGTCACCCGCACCGCCACCGCCGGCACCAACGCCACGCCCAGCGTCGCCGGCGGCACCGCCCTCAGCTTCGACGGCGACAAGACCGTCGGCGCCACTGGTCGCGGCGGCGTCACCTTCAGCGGAAATTTTCTTCACATTGACGCCCGCACCATCGCCGCCAACACCCGCTACCGCTACGACGACGGCACCTGGCGCCTCGACACCGGCGCCAACATCTCCAACTCGAAAACGTGGCGCCGCTACGAGCAGAAGGGCAGTTTCCAATCGCTCACCACCGCGCTCCTCGTCCCCGTGCGCGTCACCTTCGAGGGCATCACCGCCGCGCGCCCCACCACCACCCGCGCCTTCGATAACACCAACCGCGAGATCGATCTCTACGACATCAACAACTACCGCCTCAACACCGCCACCCAGACCGACTATCGCGACCACAAGGAAGATCTCCACGGCTACGACCTCAATCTCCGCCGTAGCCTCAGCGTCTTCAACATCCCCGCCGCCGTGCAGATCGGCGGACTCTACCGCGCCCAGGACCGCGACCGCCGCTCTTACAATCGCGCCTTCAACTACACGCCGCCGGGCGGCAATCTCTCGCCCGCCCCGTTCGTCGGCCAGGTTTACAAAAACCGCCCAAACTATTTCGGCTTCGATAATATCCCCTGGCTCTCCAACAACCGCGCGGTCGATGCGTGGCGGCAAAACCCCGCCATCTTCACGCAAACTCCCGCCCAACTCGTCGCCGAGGAGCAGAGCCGCATCGTCGGCTCCGAGCAGATCCTCGAGACCGTCACCGGCCTCTACGCGCAGACCGAGGCGCGCCTGTTCCGCAACCGCCTCACCGTGCTCACCGGCGTGCGCTACGAAAAAACCCACGACAAGGGCGTCGGCCCGCTCAACGACCCCGGCGCCGTCTGGGTGCGCGATCCCGACGGCACCTTCGCCCACACCGCCACCGGCGCGCGTATCCGGAAACCGGAGGCAGGCGCCGCCGGCTCGATGCAGGAGCTGCAGTTCACCCGCCGCGAACGCGCCAATTCCGCCAACCGCGCCTACGACGGCTACTACCCGAGCGTCCACCTCACCTTCAACGCCACGGAAAAATTCCTCCTTCGCGCCGCCTACGCCCAGACCTACGGCCGCCCCGATTTCGCCAACATCGTCCCCAACGCCACCATCACCGAAAACGACCTCGAGTTCTCCACCGATCCCAATGCCGTCCCCGGCACCATCTCCGTCCGCAACACCGGCCTCAAGCCGTGGACCGCGCAGAACTACGATCTCTCCGCCGAGTATTACACCGAGAGCGGCGGCCTCATCACCGGCGGCCTCTTCCGCAAAGACATCGTCGATTTCTTCGGCACGCTCCAGACGCGCGCCACCGCCGAGGTGCTCGACGATTTCGGCCTCGATTCCCGCTACGTCGGCTGGTTCCTCGACACCACCGTCAACTCCGGCGATGCGCGCGTGCAAGGCGTCGAGCTCAACGTCCGCCAGTCGCTCGCGCCGCTCGGCAAATACGGCCGTTTCTTCAGCGTGTTTGCCAACGCCACCAAACTGAAACTCGAAGGCAGCCGCACCGCCGCGTTCACGCGCTTCGTGCCGGTCAGCGCGAACTGGGGCGTCACCTTCACCAAACGCCCGCTCACCGTGATGGCCAACTGGCACCACCGCGGCGAACAAGACCGCGGCGTCGCGACCGGCCTCGGCCCGCTGGCCAAAGTGTATCAGGACGCGCGCACCACGCTGGACATCAGTCTCAGCTACCAACTGCACCGCCGCGCCACGTTCTTCCTCAACGCCCGCAACGTGACCAACGTGTGGTTCAACCAATCGCGCTATCAGGACGAGACCCCCGTCTACGCCCGCCGCAGCTCGACCAACTCCTACGGCGCGCAGTGGTCCCTCGGCGTCAAGGGCACCTACTGACCCCGCGATCGCGGCGACGCCCGAGTGATCGCGGTGGAGCGCGTTGACCCCAACGCGCTTTCCAATGTGGGAGGGGCTTTACGCCGCCCCGACTCCCCCGCGCGAACCCGCCCTACCCCCGCGAATTCAGACTTGATAACCCCGCCCCCGCGGCGCCCGCTTCCAACTGCGGCCCACCCCTCCGATGTCCACCTCCCCCGCCATTCCCGCGCCCACTCCCGCCGCCCGCCTCGTCTGCCTCGATGCCTATCGCGGCTTCATTATGGTGTGCCTCGCCTTCGGCGGCTTCGGCCTCGCCGCCACCGCGACGCTCCACCTCAAAGTCACGCCCGACTCCGCGTTTTGGAAAGCCGTCTACACTCAGTGGGAACACGGCGCCTGGGTCGGTTGCAGCTTCTGGGATCTCATCATGCCCGCCTTCACCTTCATGGTCGGCATGGCGATGGCCTACTCCTACATCCGCCGCCAGCGCGAAGGCCACACCACCGCGCAGATGTTTCGCCACGCCTGCGTGCGCGCCCTCCTCTTGATCGCCCTCGCCGTCTTCCTCTCGACGAGCAACGGCAAGCCCACCGAGTGGATCTTCACCAACGTCCTCGCCCAAATCGGCCTCGGCTACCCGCTCCTCTTTCTATGCTGGAATCGCGGATACCGCGTCCAAGCCCTCGCCGCCACCGCCGCGCTCGGCCTCACGTGGCTCGCCTTCATCCTCCACGGCGGCAGCACCACCCCCGGCGCCGGCGTCACCGCCGCGTGGTCCGCGCAACACGAAGCCACCCTCGCCGCCGCGTGGCACAAAAACGCCAACGTCTTCCACGCCTTCGACGTCTGGTTCCTCAACCTCTTCCCCCGCGCGCAACCCTTCGTCTTCAACGCCGGCGGCTACCAAACCCTCAACTTCATCCCGAATCTCGCCACCATGATCTTCGGCCTCATGGCCGGTGAGTGGCTCCGCGGCACCGGCGCGCCTACCCGCAAACTCCGCGGCCTCCTCCTCGCCGGCGTCGCCGGCCTCATTGCCGGCTACGGCCTCGACGCCCTCGGCCTCATCCCCGCCATAAAACGCATCTGGACCCCATCCTTCGGCCTGCTCTCCACCGGCTGGTGCCTGCTCATGCTCGCCGCATTTTACTGGGTGACGGAGCTCCGCGGTTGGACGCGCTGGACGCAGTTCTTCGTCATCGCCGGCGCCAACTCCATCGCCCTCTACTGCCTGAGCCAGCTCCTCAAACCCTGGACCGCCGCCCTCTGGCGCTCGCACCTCGGGCAAAACATTTTCCTCTCGGCCGGCCCACTCTGGGAGCCGACTCTCCGCGGCGTCGCCGTCGGCCTCACCTTCTGGCTCGTCTGCTGGTGGCTGTGGCGCCGCAAACTTTTCCTCCGTCTCTGATCCCTGCCATGCGCCCGCACTCACTCCTCGCCACTCTCACTCTCGCCTTCGTCGCGACCTCTCCCACCCCTCACGCCGCCGAAATCGAAAATCAAAAATCGAGAATCGAAAATCTCCGCTCCGCGCTCACCTTCCACGCCTCCTTCGATCGCACTGCCGACGCCGACTTCGCGCGCGGCGACCGCCACGCCTTCACCGCCGTCGACAGCGGTAAACGCCCCGCCGCCACGCCCGGCCTCCCCGCCGAGGAATTCGCCCGCCTCGTCCCCACTGCCGGCCGCCACGGCGGCGCCCTCGAATTCCGCGGCAAAACCAAACAACAGGTCTTCTACCGCGGCCCCGAAAATCTCGGTTATCGCGTCGGTTCGTGGGCCGGCAGCGTTTCGCTCTGGTTGAAACTCGACCCCGACCGCGACCTCGCCCCCGGCTACTGCGACCCGTTCCAATTCGTCGGCCAAAAATGGTCCGAAGGCGCCCTCTTCGTCGAATTCACCAAGGACCACGATCCACGCCATTTTCGCTACGGCATTTTCCCCGTCACGAAATTCTGGAATCCCCAAAACAAAAAACTCGAAGAGATGACCGACGCCGAACGCCCCATGGTCTTCGTGCGCCGCCCCGTGTTTTCCCGCGAGCGCTGGACCCACGTCCTCGTCACCTTCGCGAATCTCAACTCCGGCCAACCCGACGGCCGCGGCACGCTCTACCTCGACGGCGAGCCCATCGGCACCGCCGCCGGCTGGACGCACACCCTCGCTTGGACCGCCGAGCAGTGCGCCCTCACTCTCGGCCTCAACTACACCGGCCTCATCGACGATGTCGCCGTCTTCAACCGCGAGCTCACCCCCTCCGAAGCCCGCATCGTTTTTTCCCTGCCTCACGGCGTCTCCGCCCTCCATCCTTCTTCACCATGAAACTCCCCCGCCTCCTCGCCCCGCTCACCCTCCTCCTCGCCACCACTCTCGTGGTCAGCGCCGCTGATTCCGCTTTCGTTTCGCTCTTCAACGGCCGCGACCTCACCGGCTGGAAAACTCCCGTCGGTGACAACGGCCACTGGAAAGTCCTCGACGGCGTCATCGACTACGACGCCCGCTCCGAAGCCCCCGGCGACAAAAATCTTTGGTCCGAAAAGTCCTACCGCGATTTCACGCTCCGCCTCGACTGGCGCATCAAGGAGACCACCGGCCTCTACCCCGTCCCCACCGTCCTCCCCGACGGCACGCACAAAAAAGGCCCCGACGGCAAAGACGTGATCACACCCACGCCCAACGCCGACTCCGGCATCTACCTCCGCGGCACGAGCAAGGCTCAGCTCAACATCTGGTGCTGGCCCATCGGCTCCGGCGAAGTGTATGGCTACCGCATGGACGCCAAGCAGCCCCCGTCCGTCCGCGCCGGCGTCACGCCGAAACTCCGCGCCGACAACCCCGTCGGCCAGTGGAACACCTTCGAAATCACCCTCCGCGGCGAACGCCTCACCGTCATCCTCAACGGCAAAACCGTCATCGAAAACGCCGAGCTCCCCGGCCTCCCCGCGACCGGCCCCCTCGCCCTCCAACACCACGGCGGCTACAAAGACGGCAAATACAACCCCGCCTCTAGCCTCGTCCAATTCCGCAACGTCTCGATCAAGGAGCTGTAAAGCAGGCGCCAACCGGTAGGGACGGCTCTCCGGAGAGGCGTCCGTCGCCAATCCGCGATTGCGATGCGCGACACCAAAACACGCGCGAACCTCGCCAAGATATAGACAGCCCCGCCCCTCACTCCGCAGTAAACTCGGCGCACTCGGGAGCCCTGCTCCCGCCACGCCGATGAACACCCATTCCAGGCGGTCGCCATGAGCCCGACCGAGCCAGTCTCGCCGGAGCAACCCGCATTCTCGCGGCGCACTGCCCTGAAACTCGCCGCAACCGGCCTCGTCGGCGGCGCCCTCGGCGTCGGCTCGACCGCACTGATCACGCGCCTCGGCCACGGCGCGCCGCCCGCGCCCTACCGTTTTTTCACGGCAACCGAAGCCGGGCTCCTGATCGAAATCTGCGAGCAACTCATCCCGCGCGACGCCTCGCCCGGCGCCACCGACACCGGCGCGATTCACTACATCGACCGTCAGCTCGCCGGATTTTTCGCGCGCTTTCAGCCCACCTACCGCCGCGGACTCGCGGCCTTTCATCAGACCTGTCTCCAGGAATATAAACTCCCGTTCCAAGAGCTGCCGCCCGCAAAAAAAATCGCCGCCCTCCAGTCCCTCGAACGCGGCCAAGTGCCCAAAGCTCTCTGGGCCGATCCGACGCCGCAGGCCTTCTTCAACCTCGTGCTCGCGCACACCATGCAGAGTTTTTACGGCAGCCCGCGCCACGGCGGAAATCGCGACTACGCGAGCTACCGCATGCTCGGTTTGGATTACCCACAATTCGTCGGGCAAAACCGCTACCGCCCCACCTGACCATGGCGCTCAAACACGTTAACGCCGTCATCGTCGGCGCCGGCGCCGGCGGCGGAGTCGTCGCGAAGGAACTCGCCGAGGCCGGCCTCTCCGTCGTCCTCCTCGAGCGCGGCGGCTGGGTGAGTTTCGAGACGCACGGTCACGACGAACTCCTCAACCAGCGCACCACCGTGCTCGGCAATTCCTGCGGCCCCGACGACCGCAGCCCGCGCGTCATAGCCAACGCAGGTGGCAAAGCCACCACCGTTCGCCCCCACGAGGGCGGCTACGGCAACAACGCCGCCTGCGTCGGCTCCGGCACCGTCACCTACGGCGCGATGGCGTGGCGGTTTCTGGAAAAAGATTTTCGCATGCGTTCCACATATGGAGCCCTCGCCGGCTCCACGCTGGACGATTGGCCGATCTCTTACGCCGACCTCGAGCCGTTCTACGAAAAAGCCGAAGTCGAAATCGGCGTCGCCGGCGACATGCGCACGAACCCGTTCTCGTCGCCCCGGCGCAACCCGTATCCGATGCCCGCGTTTCCCTACAACCGCGAGGGCCGCCTGCTCGAAGCCGCCGGCAAGCGTCTCGGGTTTCATCCATTTCCGATTCCGATGCTACGCAACTCGGTCCCCTACGGCGGGCGCAACGCCTGCGTGCACAACCGCTATTGCGTCGGCTTCCCGTGCCCGAACAACGCGAAAAACGGCACGCAAAACACCGTCATCCCGCGCGCCCTCGCCACCGGCCATTGCGAACTGCGCACGAACTCCATCGTCAGCGAGGTCGTCGTCGATGATCGCGGCCGCGCCCGCGGCGTGAAGTATTTCGATGCGTCCGACCGCGCCCACTACCAAACCGCCGATCTCGTCGTCGTCGCTGGCGCCGCCATCGAGACCGCGCGCCTCCTCCTCAACTCGAAATCGAAGCTCTTCCCCAGCGGCGCCGGCAACCGCCACGACTGGGTCGGCCGCAATCTCCAATCGCACGCCTACTCCGGTGCCCGCGGCCTCTTCGATCAGGACATCTACGATGACGTCGGCCCCGGCGCCACGATCGCGATCAGCGATTTCAACCACGGCACGCCCGGCCTCTGGGGCGGCGGCGCCCTCTGCAACGAATTCACCCGTCCGCCCTACGCGTTCTCCAACGCCCGCCCCGCCGGCGCCCCGCGTTGGGGCCAGGCCCACAAGGACTACCAGCGTCAGTTTTTCCGTCGCAACGTCAGCGTCCACGGTCCCGTGCAGGAAATGCCGATGTTCGAGTCGCGGGTGCAGGTCGACCCCACCGTGAAAGACCACTGGGGCATCCCCGTCGCCCGCCTCTCCGGCACTCGCCACCCGCACGACATCGAGATCGGCAAGTTTCTCGCGGGCAAAGCCGAGCAGTGGCTGAAGGAAGCCGGCGCCATCCGCACGTGGCAGAGCATTCCCGGCCTCGGCCAGAGCGGCGGCCAACACCAGGCCGGCACCTGCCGCATGGGCGATGACCCAAAAACCTCCGTGACGAACAAACACGGCCAGGTGCACGACATCGCCAACCTCTTCCTCGCCGACGGCAGCCTCCACGTCACCAACGGCGGCTTCAACCCCGCGCTCACCATCATGGCCCTCGGCTACTGGGTCGCTGACTACATCAAAGCCGGCGCGAAAACCGGAAAATTCACATGACCTCGCAGCGTTGGCCGCGCCTCCTCGCCTGCGTCGGGCTCTACGGCGCCGTCGTCCTCGCTTCGAGCACCATGGGCGGCCTCGCGTATTTTCATTTCGGAGACCCGCAGCAGACCTGCGCCTCGTGCCACGAGATGACCTCCGTCCACTCCGATTGGTCCGCGTCCTCGCACCGCACCGTGCACTGCCGCAACTGCCACGGCGGCTCGCTCACCCTCGACGTCCACGCCGTCGAGTCGCACCTCAACCGCGTCGTCCAACATTTCGCCGGCGATCCTCATCAGGCTCCCCATCTCAAAGGCCAACACGTCGCCGACCTCGCCGCCGCCTGCCGCACGTGTCATCCGCAGGCCTATGCCGACTGGCAATCCAGCCGTCACGCGACGACCTACGCCCGCATTTTTCTCGACGAGAAACACAACCGCACCGAGCCGCCCACCAACGACTGCCTCCGCTGCCACGGGATGTTTTCGACCGGCGATATTTCCAACCTCGTCACACCGCCCACCGCCACGACCGGCTGGACCCTGAAAGATCCAGCGAAGGCAGCCGAGCCCGCCGTGCCGTGCCTCGCCTGCCACCAAGTCCACGTTCGCCGCGGCGAGACGCAGACCGCCAACCTCTACGACCGTCGCGAGCAGCGCCACATTTCCGCCGATCGCCTCCCCGTCGCGAAAATTTTCCAAGGCGAGCGCGCCGTCAAAGTCTCCCGCGACCCACGCCAACGCCTGTGCCAACAATGCCACGCCCCCGACGCGACCCGCCAACTCGGCACCTCCGACGACCGCACTCCCGCCGGCGTGCACGAGGCCCTCAGTTGCCGCGACTGCCACTGGTCCCACAACAATTCCGCAAAAGCCTCCTGCAACGCCTGCCACCCCGCCGACTCCCACTGCGGCCTCGACGTGCGCCTCATGGACACCTCCTTCCTCTCGTCCTCGAGCAAACACAACATCCACACCGTCGCCTGCCGCGACTGCCACCCCACCGGCATCCCGCCGAGCACCCGGCCAACAAAATAGTCCGCCCGAGGGCAGGAGCCTGCTTGCAGGCGATGCTTCACGCCCCGCCCCTCCACCGACCGAGAGCCCCGCCCGGGACTTTCTCCCCAAGCAGCCTTTAGCCTGCCGACGATCTCACGACGCAGCTCATCGTCTGCATGAAGATCACCGCCCGCGACATCCTCGCGCTCGGGCCTCGGCCGGCAATTCGCCCCGATCTCCTCTGCCACCGCGCACCGCGCGCTTGCCGCCGCCACCGTTTCCGCGCGTGCTGTGCCTCGCTCCATGTCCGCCAAACTCACCCTCGGCCAGCTCTCCAGCCTCCTCTTCCGCGCCTGCGACGATCTCCGCGGCAACATGGATGCCTCCGAGTATAAGGAATACATCTTCGGCATGCTCTTCCTGAAGCGCCTGAGCGACCTCTTCGACCAGGAGAAGGAGCAACTCGAGAAAACCCTCGTCGCCCGCGGCCTCGCCCCCGCCGTCATCGCCGGCCAGCTCGCCAACCGCGACCAATACACCTTCTTCGTCCCGCCCGAGGCCCACTGGTCCGCCCTCCGCCACCTCAAGACCAACGTCGGCACCGGCCTCAACAAGGCCCTCGAAGCCATCGAGGACGCCAACCACGAGGCCCTCCAGGACGTCCTCAAACACATCAACTTCAACCGCAAGATCGGCCAGCGCACCCTCGACGACGACATCCTCGCCAACTTCGTCCAGAACTTCGAAAAAATCCCCCTCCGCGACGAGAACTTCGAGTTCCCCGACCTCCTCGGCGCCGCCTACGAATACCTCATCAAATTCTTCGCCGACTCCGCCGGCAAAAAGGCCGGCGAATTCTACACCCCCGCCGACGTCGTGCGCGTGCTCGTCGAGATCGTCGATCCCCAGCCCGGCATGAGCGTTTACGATCCCACCTGCGGCTCCGGCGGCATGCTCATCCAGACCCGCGACTACGTGCGCGAGTGCGGCGGCGATCCCCGCGACCTCTCCCTCGCCGGCCAGGAGTCCATCGGCACCACCTGGTCGATCTGCAAGATGAACATGCTCCTCCACGGCATCCCCCACGCCGACATCCGCCAGGAGGACACCCTGCGCCGCCCCCAGCACAAGGGGAAGGACAACGAGCTCGCCCGCTTCGACCGCGTCCTCGCCAACCCGCCCTTTTCTCAAAACTACCTCCGCAAAGACATCGAGTATCCCGGCCGCTTCCCCGTCTGGATGCCCGAGAAAGGCAAGAAGGCCGACCTCATGTTCGTGCAGCACATGCTCGCCGTCCTCAAGGCCGACGGGAAACTCGCCACCGTCATGCCCCACGGTGTGCTCTTCCGCGGCGGCGAGGAGCGCGAGGCGCGCCGCTATTTCATCGAGCACGGCTGGCTTGAAGCCGTCATCGGCCTGCCCGCCGGCCTCTTCTACGGCACCGGCATCCCCGCCTGCGTGCTCGTGCTCAACAAAAAGGACGCCGCCTCCCGCCGCCACGTCTTTTTCCTCAACGCCGACCGCGAATACCGCGAGGGCAAGGCCCAGAATTTTCTCCGCCCCGAAGACATCGCCAAGATCGTCCACGTCTATCGCGCCCGCACCGATGTGCCCGGCTACGCCCGCCTTGTGCCCGTCGCCGACATCGCCGCCGAGGACTTCAACTGCAATATCCGCCGCTACGTCGACAACGCCCCGCCGCCCGAGCCGCACGACGTGCGCGCCCACCTCCACGGCGGCGTCCCCTCCGCCGAGATCGAGAGCCTCGCCCGCTTTTGGCAAAACTACCCCGGCCTGCGCGACCGCCTCTTCGTTCCCCGTGGCACGGGCGTCCCGCCCGTGAGTCCGAAACGTGGCATGGGCATCCTGCCCATGGGTTCGGAAAGTGGCATGGGCGTCCCGCCCATGATTCCGTCCTCCACCTCTTCACCCGCCTACGCCGACTTCACCCCCGCCGCCGCCGACCGCCGCGCCCTCGCCGATCTCGTCAAGACCGACGCCTCCGTCGCCACCGCCCACGCCGCTTGCCTCGCCACCCTCGAAACGTGGTGGACGAAACACCTCCCCCACGTCGAAGCCCTCGCGCCGACCGACGCGAAGAAAGGCAACGCCTACGAACTCCGCCGCCTCCTCTTCGCCTCCGTCGTCGCTGCCTTCTCCGGACATGCCGGGCGGGAGCCAGGCGCTCCCGGGAACGCCGGGCTCCCGCCCGGCTCCGCCCTCCTCACCGATCACCAAATCCGCGGTGCGCTCGCCCGCTACTTCGAGTTTTTCAAACCCGAGTTCAAATCCATCGCCTTCAGCGGCTGGGGCCCCGAGCTCATCCCCGACGCCGAGATCCTCCAAAGCCAGTTCCCGCAAGTCCTCGCCGAGATGGAGCGCAACCGCGCCCGCCTCGCCGAACTCGCCGCCCTCTTCGCCGCCGCCGACGAAGAAGACTACGAAGACGCCGACGACACCGGCGTGCTCCCCGCCGACCAGGTCAAAACCCTCAAAACCGAGCTCAAGGAACTCCGCGCCCAGGCCAAGCTCGCCAAAAAGGAAGGCACGCCGCAGCAAGTCGCCGCCCACACCGCCGCCGCCGAGGTGATCGAGCAAAAACTCGCCCGCCACCAAGCGCTCCTCGACGAAGAACGCACGCTCCACGCCGCCCTCCGCGCCACCGAGAAAAAGCAGGAAGACCTCGTGATGGCCGCCCGCAAAAAAATCGGCCCCGACGAAGCCCGCCGAGTCATCCTCGAACGCCTCCGCCGCGTGTTGATCGAGACCTACGAAGGCTACCTCCGCGCCGACCAACGCGCCTGCCTGGCCGCCCTGGAAAACCTCCACGCCAAATACGCCATCACCGCCCAAACCATTGAAGAAAAACGCACCGCCGCCACCGCGAAGCTGAAGGCGTTTTTGAAGGAGCTGGGGTATGAGTGATCTAGTCGAAGCACATCCCGGGGCGATTCCGAAGACGTGGGCTATCAAGCCGCTCGCTGATATTACGACGAAAATTCAAGATGGGACCCACTTCTCACCCAAAACTGAAGAGGGTCCGTGTCGCTATGTAACGTCAAAGAACATCAGGTGCGGTCGTTTGGATCTCAACGACTGCGAATGGATCTCTCAACGGGAGCACGATGCGATCTTTGCTCGATGCGACGTAAGATTTGGCGATGTGCTGCTCACCAAAGACGGTGCCAATACCGGTAACGCCTGCCTAAACGATCAGATCGAACCCTTTAGCCTCCTCTCAAGTGTAGCCGTTTTGCGCACAGATGGAGTCCTCAATCACTCTGGATTCATCCTCCAGTATTTGCTCTCTCCAACGGGCCAGAGGCGCCTGAAAGACCTAATGTCAGGGAATGCCATTCCCAGGCTCACCCTCCGAAAGATAAAAGCATTCACTGCTCCGGTTCCGCCTCCAGCCCAGCAGCGCCGGATCGCGGAGATCCTGGGGACGGTGGACGAGGTGATCGAGCAGACGGAGGCGTTGATCGCGAAGCAGCAGCAGGTGAAGGCGGGCCTGATGCACGACCTGTTCACGCGCGGCGTAACCGCCACGGGCACGCTCCGCCCCCCGCCCGCCGAAGCTCCCCACCTCTACCAACCCTCCCCCCTCGGCCCGATCCCCAAGGAGTGGGAGGTTTCAAAAATCCGAGATGTCGGTGTCGTGAAAGGCGGGAAGCGAGTTCCCGCCGGCACCCCTTTCGCCAGCTTGCCGACGCAGTTTCCCTATTTACGAGTTACCGACATGGTAGACGGCTGGATCGACGATTCATCGCTCGAGTTCGTGGATGCAGCAACCGAGCGCGTAATCTCAAACTACAAAATATTCCGCTCCGACATCTACGTGACGATAGCCGGAACGCTCGGTCAATTCGGGCGAATTCCAGAGCATCTGAGTGGCGCTCAGCTCACGGAAAACGCGGCGCGGATAACGGAGATCGACCAGAAGCGCGTCGATTTGGATTATCTCTGCTCCATCCTGCGTTCCGATTTAATGAAGGAGCAGAAATTTGCCGGCATTGGTGCCGGAGCAGGCGTGCCCAAACTCGCACTCTACCAAATCGAACGATTTGAGGTTCCGCTCCCGAGCTTAGACGAGCAGCTCCGAATCCAAGCCCCGCTGACAAATATCCAAGACGCTATCCAAACCGAAACCGCCCACCTCGCCAAACTCCGGCAGGAGAAGCAGGGCCTGATGCAGGACCTGTTGACCGGCCGCGTCCCGGTGCCGATATAGGCAGGCGCCACTTCAGGCCCGATCCCACCCCATGATCGCCAATGCCGCCGGTGTCTTTGCTTTGCTCACCTTCGACCAGACCGATGGCTGGGATGCGCTCCTTCCGCTCGTCCACCCCGAACTCGACCGGCGCGGACTCGAACGATTGAAGGCCCTGCTCGTGACGGCTTGCCGCTGCGTCGTCGTCGAGCGGCACTATATCGATAAAGACTACCGGGACACCTTTTCCCATTTTCACTCCAAGCGCTTCAACACGCCGTCCGCCCGTTGCGTCCGTCTCCATTTTTTCGGTGCGCCGGTCGACGAAGCTCAAATTGTGAGCGACCACGCCGCGGTGAGAGATCACTATCTCGGCTATTCGGTCATCCGCCCGACCAAGCCCAATTGTATCGGTCGCACGCTGCTCTCGCACACCGTCCGACTGGAGAAGCAAGCGCACCTGAGTCTCTGCGACGAAAAGGTGCAGCTCATGGGCACCGTCCTTCAGGTCCGCGGCTTTCCCTTCATCAGTCAGGATGCCGACGCCACGGTGTGCGCACAGTCCGCGCTGTGGATGCTCCTTCGTTACTACAGCAACCGCTACTCTTGGTATTCGGAGATTCTCCCGTTCCAAATCACCAACCTCGCGAATCACCACGCGGTGGGAAATCGCGTGTATCCTTCGGCCGGGCTATTTTCCTGGCAACTGGCGGAGGCGCTGCGTCTGCAACGCTTCGCTCCGGTGGTCTACAGCCGGAGCCAGTATCCCGCCGACTTTGACCACCTGCTCTACACGTATATCGAATCGGGTTTGCCGCTGCTGATCACGGTGCCGGGGCACGTTATCGTCGGCTACGGGCACGCCTCCGACTACACCCGCGCGTGGCCTGCGACCCCGGCGGGCTTCGTTTACTCATCGCACTTCAACCGCTCGTTTGTCGTCAGCGACGACAACTGTTTTTCGTATCAGATGCTGCGCGAGGCCGGTCCGACATCGCCGGATGACTCCAAATTCAAATGGCAGGACATCGAGGAGTTTATCGTGCCTCTGCCGGAGAAAGTTTTCCTTACCGCGGATCAGGCCGGAAAAGTCATCGAAATTTTGCTCAAGCGTGCGGAAACCGGGATCGCAACGCACTCGCCTACGCTGGCCGGCCGCAAGCTCATGCTCCGGCTTTTCCTCACGAGTTCGCGCTCCTTCAAGCGGCATCTTCACACGCGCGGCATGGGCGACAATTTGGTGGCGACCGTTTACCGCAATCTGCCGATGCCGCACTTTGTGTGGGTTTGCGAAATCGCGGATTTCGACGAGTATGCCCAGAACAAACAAGTGCTTGGCGAGGTCCTGTGGGATGCGACGCGAAATGCACATGAACCAAATGGTTGGATCGCGCTGCACTATCCGGAAAAACTGCTCGTCGACGCCGGTTCAGCTTTCAACCAACCGCAAACGATCAAGGAATTTACCCTCGGTCCGATAAAATCCTATTCCCTTTTCCGCTCAAACCTCCATTCACTCTGACCTGTCATGCCTGCTGTAATTGAACTCGTGCCCAATGAAGCCGCGGTAGCCAAACCGCTTTTCTCAGACGAAAAGGCCTACAACGAGTTTCGCGAGTCCTTCATGGATGAAGCGATTCCGGAGCTCGACCGTCTGCTGGAAGCCCGGCGTAAGAGCGAGCAAGAGGCCCGCCAACGCCTGTTGAAGTAAACTTCTCAAGCCCCGGTCAATGACCGGGGTTTTCTTTTTTGACGGCACGCGGAACTTGAAACGACCACTTGGGTTAACGTTGGCTGGCGCTATTCGACGACCGACCGCTGGAAATGGCATGGGGCATTGGGGAACGAACGCCCAGAGCGTTCCGCTCACCTTGCCAAACTCCGCCAGCAGAAGCAGGGCCTGATGCAGGACCGGTCGACCGGCCGCGTCCCGGTGCCGGTCGCAGATCAGATCGAGCCTTGATTTACCCCAAGCTATTGATTTACTTGCAAGTAAATCAATGGGTTCAAGTAAAACAATCAAGGTTCAGTCCCTGACTGATCTGTGCCATAAATTCACCCAACTCTATAGAGAAGATGAATTTATTGGAGTGCTTTGGCGTCCCTACGGTGGAGTCGGCGGGCAGGCGGAGGTGCGTCTGGAGTCAAAAGGCGAAAAACGAATTTTAACCCTTGAGCCCACCCTGCACCCGTCGCGGCGACTTTTAACGGAGGGCGACGCGGAAGACCGCCGATTGGTCCTGTGCCCGCATCTGGCCGACGCCTTGGCGAGCGACCTACGGAGCGCCGGGATCAACCATGCGGATTTGAACGGTCGTCTGTTTCTCAGCCTCGACGATCCTCCGTTGCTCATCAACCAGCAGCCGGGATTGCGACGGTATGCCAATCCGACCACGGAGCTGGATGTGTTTGCGGCGAAGAGCACCCGGTTGGTTCGCGCGCTCCTGACAGCACGCGAACAGACTTGGACCCAAAAGGAATTGGAGGAGCGGTGTGGCATTTCGCGCGGACTCGTTTCCCGGCTGCTGCAAGCGCTGGCTGCGGACGCTTATCTGACGTCTGTCATCCCGGCCACCCGTCAGCAAGCGGGCACGTGGCGATTGGCGGATTTCGACCGCTTACTTGATGCGTGGCGTGCGCGGGACACGTGGCTCAAGCGCGGGCGTGTGCAGCAATATTCGGTGCTGGGTGACGATGCGGTGCGGACGGCGCGCAAACTACAAGGCTACCTGGGCGAGTCGGCCGTCGTGTTCACCCACTGGTTCGCGGCCAACCTGCGCCATCCCTACACAGACACCCCGGTCGTCTCGGCCTATGTCAAACATCCCGAGGCACTCGACCGGATTGCCGAGCGACGGGTAACCAGCGGCGGCAATCTGTGGGTGATCGTGCCGGAGGACGAAGGTCCGCTCCTGGAAACCCGTGCCGTGGACGGCTTTCGCCTCGCCTGCGACGTGCAGATCTACCTCGATCTTCTCGGCGTGGGTCAGCGTGGTCCCGACCACGCGCAGGTTCTCCGGCAATGGGCCGGCTTCTCGCGATGAAACACGACACTTACGAGGCCTACTCCGAGGCCCGCACGCAGATGGCGGAGAGCGCCCTGCTCACGGCTTGGGATTGCCTGGCGTCTTTTCAGGACGATCTCGTGTTGATTGGCGGGCTCGCGATCCGCTACCTCACTCATCGGGCGTCCGCCGGCAGTATCGAAGCCGTCACCACGGATGTGGATTTCGGCCTCAGCCTCGGCGTATCGAACGGCCAGTATGGCAGCCTGCGGGATACGTTGCGCGCCCAGGGCTTCCGGTGGGAACGAGGACGGTTTGAAAAGGAGATCGCGGGCTTCCCGGTCTATGTTGACCTGCTCACCGAGCGGGCGGGCTACACCCAAGGCACGGTGATGGTGGACGATGGACTGGAGGTGGCGGTCGTGCCGGGAATCAACCGGGCGCTGGCGAATTATCGCCGCGTCACCATCGAGGGCCGCTGCCTCCTCGGCGTTCAGCGCAAGATCTCGGTCAAAGTGGCGGAGATCGGTCCCTTACTCGTGCTCAAGCTCAACGCCTTTGGCGGACCGGGAGGTCGCAAGGCACCCAAAGATGTTTCGGATATCCTGCACGCCACGAATCGCTATCTCGATGGCGCCGATGCGGCGGTGGCTGGATTCAGAAACGAGCGCATGGCGGGCAACACGGGTAGTCGCTTTGCGCTGGGTGCTCTTGAACAGTATTTCTTCGGCATCGACGCACTCGGCCCCATGGCGTGCGCCGCGTTCCGGCTCAGCAACCACGAGCGCGAACCCGAGTTCCTGGAAGCGGCGATGTTGATCCGCCAGCAATGCTTCACCATCGCGCAAGCCCTGCGCGCCTAACCCGTCCGCATGTCCGAATACCTCCACGTCGAAAAACCCTTCCTCGACCAGCTCGCCGCGCTGGGGTGGACGGTCATCGACCAAGGGCACGGACTGATCCCGGCCGATCCGGCGACGAGCCTGCGGACCGGTTTCCGCGAGGTGTTGTTGCCGGAGGTGTTTCGCTCGGCCGTGAGCACGCTCAACCGCACCGCCGACGGCGCGCCCTGGCTCACGTCACGCCAGCTCGACGACCTGCGCGACCAGGTGCTGCGCCAGCCGAGCCGGACCTTGCTGGAGGCCAACGAGGCGGTGCAGGCGCTGCTCTTCAAGGCACAGGTGGACGTGAACGAGGCCACCGGCGAGTCGCAGCCCGTGGTGCGCTTGATCGACTTCGCGCATCCGGAGCGCAACGTATTTCACGCGATCAATCAGTTCCGCATCGATACGCCCGGCGGCGCGAAGACCTGCATCATCCCGGACATCGTGCTGTTCGTGAACGGCATCCCGCTCGTCGTGATCGAGGCGAAGATCGGCGACGCCAACACCGCCAACCCGATGTATGAGGCCGGCGAGCAACTCCTCCGCTACCGCAACGGCCGGCCCGCCACCCACGCGGCCGGTTTACGCGAGGGCGATCCGCGGCTCTTCTACTCGAATCTCCTGCTCATCCGCACCTGCGGCGAGACCGCCCAGCTCGGCACCATCACCTCGGGGCACGAACACTTTTATGCGTGGAAGGACATCTGGCCCGAGAGCCGCCAGACCTACACGACTCCGCTCGGCATCGAGCGTGAACAGGAGCGCCTGATCCAAGGTTTGCTCGCGCCCGACACGCTCCTCGATGTGTTGCGCACCTGCTCGGTGTTCATGGAAACCGACGACGGCAAACGCATCAAAGTCGTCGCCCGCTACCAGCAATACCGCGCCGCGCGCCGCATCCTGCGCCGCGTGCGCACCGGCAAGACGCCCGACGAACGCTCGGGCGTGGTCTGGCACACGCAGGGCTCGGGGAAGTCGCTCACCATGGTGTTTGTCGCGCGCATGATCCGCGCCTCCGCCGACCTGGCGGATTTCAAGATCGTGCTCGTCAACGACCGCGTCGATCTGGAGGAACAACTCACCGACACCGCGCGCCTCATCGGCGGCAAGATCAACGTCATCGAGAGCACCGACAACCTGCGCGAACACCTCTCCACCGACGCCTCCGACGTGAACATGGTGATGGTGCACAAGTTCACCGAACGCACCGAGAGCCTGCCGCTCGTCGTCGAGGAAGCGCTGGTCGCCTACGGTGCGCCGCCGACCGCGGCTACCTTCGGCGAGGTCAACGCCTCGCCGCGCATCCTGCTCATGATCGACGAGGCGCACCGCACGCAGGGTTCCGATCTCGGCGACAACGTGTTCGAGGCGTTCCCCCACGCCACGCGCATCGCCTTCACCGGCACTCCGCTCATCACCGAGAAACATGGCGCGCGGCGAACGGTGAAACGCTTCGGCGACTACATCGACACCTACAAGCTCATGGACGCCGTGCACGACGGCGCCACCTTGCAGATTCTCTACGAAGGCCGCACCGCCGACACCGCGTTGAAGGACAAGGCGGGCTTTGAGCAGAAGTTCGAGGACCTCTTCCGCCAGCGCAGCCCCGAGCAGATCGAGGCCATCAAGAAAAAGTATGGCGCGAGCGGCGACCTGCTGGAGGCCGAGAAACGCATCGGTGCCATCGCGCGCGACCTCGTTGCCCACTACATCGACAACATCCTGCCCGACGGTTTCAAGGCGCAGGTGGTGTGTCACTCGAAGCTCGCGGCGGTGCGCTACCAGAAAGCGATCCGCGAGGCGCTGGCCGAGCGGCTCGCGCAGGAAAACCTCAAACCCGCGCCCGACACCGAGCTGATCCGCCGCATCGCGTTCCTCAAGGCGGTCGTGGTCGTGTCGTCCGACGCCACCAACGAACCCGCGATCATCACCGAGGCGCGCAAGGAGGCGCGTCGGTGGAACGCCGTGGAGAATTTCTGCCGCCCCTTCGACCTCGATGATCCCGACAAGGCGCTGACCGGCGTGGCATTTCTTATCGTCTGCGACATGCTGCTCACCGGCTTCGACGCGCCGGTCGAACAGGTCATGTATATCGATAAGCGGCTCCAGGAGCACAACCTGCTCCAAGCCATCGCCCGCGTGAACCGCGTGACGAAAAACAAACACCGCGGCTTCATCGTGGACTACATCGGCCTGGCCAACCACCTCGGCCTCGCGCTCTCGATCTACTCCGAGGAAGACCTCGCGGACATCCAGCAGGGCCTGAAAAACCTCACCTCGGAGCTGCCGATTTTGGAGGAGCGTTACCAGCGCCTGTTGCAGCATTTCCAGACGGCGGGCATCGCTCGCATCGCCGACTTTGTAAGTGGAGTCTGTCAGCCGCTCCGTCGTGGCACGGGCGTCCCGCCCGTGAGCGGGCAGGCGTCCCGCCTGCCTGCCTCCGATCCCATGGGCGAGACGCCCATGCCACGCCAAACCGCACTGACCCCCGAAGCCGAGGTAGCCATCGTCCGCGCCGCCGTCGGTGCGATGGGCGACCTCAAACGGCGGGCCGACTTCGAGGTTTATCTCAAAAGATTCCTGCAAAGCCTGAATCTGATTTTGCCGCACGCCAGCGGTCATCCGTATCGCGGACCGGCGCGACGTTTCGGCTATCTGCTGCGCATGGTGAAGGAGCGCTACAAAGACGAGTCGCTCGATATCGCCGACGCCGGCGCGAAGGTAAAGGCGTTGATCAATGAGCACCTGATCGACCTCGGCATCGACCCGCGCATCCCGCCGGTCGAGCTGTTGTCGCCGGATTTCCTAGCCCGCGTGCAAGGCCACTCCCAGGGCGACCCGGAGGCAAAGGCGAGCGAGATGGAGCACGCCATCCGCAAACACTGCACGGTGCATTTCGACGAAGACCCGGCGTTCTACCGGCGGCTCAGCGACAAACTGGAAAGGCTCATCCAAGAGCACAAAAACAACTGGCAACTAATCGCCGAAGGCTGCGAACACCTGCGCCGCGAAGCCCAGGTCGGCCGCACCACGACGCTCGAAGGCCTCACGCGGGAAGCCACGACGTTCTACGAGTTTGTCGCCGGACTCGCGTTTGCAGACGGCGCGGTGCCGGCCGAGCACGCGCCGGCCTTGAAGGCGCTGATGACGCGCATCGTGGAGCTGCTGCAAGGCACGATCGACATCATCGATTTCTGGAAAAAACCCATCGAGGTTAAAAAGCTCCGCGGCAGCCTCGACATCGAGATCTTGGGCTCCGGCATCCCGGCGCTGACCGACCAACACGAGCGCATCGCGGTGGAGATCGTGAAGCTCGCGGAGAAACGCCACGACGATCTCCTCGCATGAGCGCCGCCCTCCGCCGTCAACTCGCCGACATCGACTACGAGGTCGTCCGCAGCCACCGCGCCACCGCCGACATCGTGATCGAGCGCGACGGCCGCATCTGCGTGCGCGCCCCGCACGCCACCTCCGACTCCGCCATCGCCGACATCGTCCGCCGGAAGCGCCGCTGGATCTACCAAAACCTCGCCGAGTGGCGCGACCTCAACGCCACCCGCATCCTGCGCGAATATCGCAACGGCGAGGGCTTCCTCTACCTCGGTCGATCCTACCGCCTGCTCCTCGTCTCCACCGACGAGCAAGCCGATCCGCTCCAGCTCAAGAACGGCCGCTTTTGCCTCCGCCGCGACCTCGCCGAGCAGGGCGGCGTCACCGCCGCCCGCGCCGCCTTCCGCGCCTTTTATATCGCCCGCGGTCGTGACCGCTTCGTCGAACGCGTCCACTACTTCGCGCCCAAAGTCGGTGCCGTTGCCGGAAAAGTCACCCTCCGCGAACTCGGCCACCGCTGGGGTTCGTATGCTCCTTCGGGCAATCTCGCCTTCCACTGGAAATGCCTGATGGCCCCCGCCTCCGTGATCGACTACCTGGTCGTCCACGAGTTGTGCCATTTCCACCATCGTGACCACTCGACCGCCTTCTGGAACGAGATCGACAAAGTGCTGCCGCGCTACCTCGAGCAAAAAGAGTGGTTACGAAAGAACGGCGCCGCTCTCGACGTGTAACGTCCCACCCGCCCGGCGGCCTCAACCCGCCGCCGTCCCACCCTTTTCCGGCGGCGGCACCACCGGCGTCGGTGCCTGCATCGCCACCCCAAAATCCAACTTCACCTTACCCGCCTTTTCATCGAGCACGATCTTCGCTGTATAGGCCTTGCCCGATTTCGCCGACACCAGTCCCGCCACGTCGATTGGCGCGCCGTCCTTCCATCCCTGCAAAATCGGCACGTAGTCGGCCGCCGTCCATGTCTTCCCAAACGAGTTTTTCCACAGCTTCACTCCCGCCCAGCCCGGCGCTTCGAACCACCCGCCGCAGTCCATCATCAGCTTGCCGGACTTCGGGCACTTCACGCCTTTCACCTTCGTCGGCTCCGGCGTAAAAATCACCAACTTCTTCTGCGCCTCGTCGATCGTGAGGTCCGCCTCGTAGTCGCGGTTACCCGTCGCTGCTTTCAGGCCGGTCGCGTGCCACGGCTTTCCTGCCAGCACGCTCTCCAACAGCGCAACAAACTCACCCGCACTCCACGCGCGCCCAAATGCGCTCTTCCACAACCGCACGCCCGGCCACCCCGCCGCCTCGAAAAACGGCCCGCGGTCCAGCAGCGCTTCCTTCGACTTCGGGCAGATCGCGTCGATCACCGGCGTGCCCGCCGTCACCGGGATCACCGGCTCGTTGATGCCCGGCCGCGCACTGCCCTTGATAAACGCGTCCTTCATCGCGACGACGTTCTCCAGCAGCGCATCGAGGAATTGCTCGCGCGTCATTGGCGACACGTTGCGCTCCATCTTCTTCAAGATCAGCTCCCACTCGCCCGTGAGTTTCGCCGAGAGCATCGTCGGTGTGCGCGCGCCGAGTTCGCGACACAGGAGCCGCCCGTTCTCCGTGGAGAGCAGCCGCGATTTCTCCCGCACCACAAAGCCGCGCAACACGATCTTCTCGATGATCGACGCCCGCGTCGCCGCCGTGCCGATGCCTTTGTCCTTCATCACCTCGACCATCGCCTCGCGCTGCTCCTCGGGCATGTCGTCGTCGAAGGTCTCACCCGCATAACGCATCGCATCGAGCAGCGTCGCATCTGTGAAATGCTCCGGCGGCTTCGTCGTGAGTTCCTTCAACGTCACCGTATCCAGAATTTGTTTCTCCGTAATCGGCGGCAGCTCCACCACCGTCTTCGCCTCGCGCTTCACCCAGCGGTTGAATCCGGGAAACTCGATCTGCTCGCGCGTCGCCTTGAACACCGCCGGCACATAGGCCCCCGCTCCACCTTCCTGCGTGTAGCGTCGCGTGACGCCTTTGTATTTCGCCGCCTCGTCCAGCGCCATCAACGTCGTCTGCACCACCGTCAGGTAGGCAAACAGGTCGTTGCCCGTCAGCTGCGTGACCCCGTTCACTTCCCCCGTCGGCACGAGGCCGTAGTGACCTTCCACCTGCTTGTCGTCGAACGCCCGCGACGCCACCGCCACCTTCTTCGGCATCAATTCCTGCTGCGACAAATGCAGCGCCGGCCGCGTCGCCTTCAGGTGCGCATGCACCTCGCCGAGCGACGCATAGAGCTTGTCCTTCATATCCTCGCGCAGGTGGCGGCAGTCCGTTCGCGGATAGCTGATGAGCTTCGCATCATACAACTTCTGCAAAATCGCCAACGTGTCCGTCGCCGTGAGCCCGAACTTTTTCGACATCAACTTCTGCATTTCCTGGAGATCGAACGGCAAAGGCGGTTTCTCCGTGCGCGTCGTCTTCTTCTCCGTCGCCCGATACGTCGGCGGTGCTTTCGCCGACACGCCAAACGCCTCGGCCTTCGCTTTGTCCCAAAATACTTTCTTGTCGCGCTCGCTGCTCACCGCCGGTGCGCCGAGGAGTTTCACGCGGTCCGTCGACGCCGCGTAGGCGTCCAACTCCGCCTTCGCCTCCAGCCCGCCGAAATTCCCATACGCCTCCCAAAACTTCTGCGGCACGAAATTCTCGATCAACAAATCGCGCGCCACGATCAGCGCGAGCGTCGGCGTCTGCACGCGCCCCACCGACCACACCTTCCAGTCGCCTCGCCCGCGCGGCAGCGTCTTCGTCGCGAGCACGGTCACGTTCATCCCCACGAGCCAGTCCGCCTGATCGCGCGTAAATCCCGCCTGCGCCAGCCCACCGTAATCCTTCAGCGGTTTCCGCGCCGCAAACGCCTCCTGGAGGCCCGACACCGTCATCGTCTGCGCCCACATCCGCGAGTAGGCCGTGCCCGCCGGCGCGCCCACTCCGCGCAACGCCTTCCGAAAAATCACCTCGCCCTCCCGCTCCGCGTCGCAGCCATTGACGATTTCGCAGCCCGCGTGCGCCTTCGCCTCGACGCGTAGCACGTCCAAAAAACTCCCGCCGTCTGCCCGCGGTTCCTCGACAAACTCCCACCGCTTCGTCGGCACGATTGGCAAATCGTGGACGTTCCAGTTGCCGAACTTCGGGTCGTAAGTCTCCGGCTTCGCCAACTCGAACAAATGCCCGCGCGCCGACACCACCGTCAGCTCCGTGCCGTCCGCCATTTTTCCGCGATGCGGCCCCTGCCCGCCAAACGTCCCGCCCGTCAGCGCCGCGGCAAAGTCGCGGCCCGCAGAGGGCTTTTCGGCAACGAGGAGAATTTTGGGCATCGCGCGCCACTAAGACAGCCCGCGATTCCGCGACAAGCACCGCCGCAGAACTTCCCCGCCACCCTTCTCATGGCCGCACAAACCCGTAGCCGCACGGCTTCCCGTGCGGTCGCGTTCCTTCGCCTCCCACGCCCAGCCACCACCTCCGCACCCATCCGCAACCTTGAGTTCTGCCCCACCCCCTCCGTGATCCTCCCGCGATGAAGGTCTCACTCATTCGTCACGGCCGCCCCGCCGCCGACCTTTCCACGCGCATCACGGGCCGCCAGTTCGCCGCGTGGCTCGCCGCCTACGATCAAGCCGGTCTCGACTGCTCCCTTCCTCCGCCAACCACACTCCTGTCCTCGCTCACGCACCGCCCGCTCCTGCTCACCAGCCCAACCCGACGCGCGCACGAGTCCGCCCACTTCCTCGCGAGCGCACTCACTGCCTCACTCGCCCCCCACCCCACGTCCGCCGTCGCGCCCGAAATCGCGCTCGACGCCGTCGAGGCCCCGTTGCCCGCCTCGGTCTTCTGGCCGTTTCCTTCCCGACCGGCCACGCTCACTGTCGTCGCCCGCCTTCTCTGGCTCCTCCGTCTCGCCTCTACGGCAGAAAACAAAACCGCGGTCACCCGTCGCGCCCGCCGCCTCGCCGACCAACTCACTGCCCGCTCGCGCGAGGTCGGCCACCTCGCCCTCGTCGGCCACGGCTACCTGCACATCTTCACCCAGCGCGCACTCGTCGACCTCGGGTGGACTTGCTTTCACTCCGACGGTCACGGCTATTGGTCGTGCTCGCAGTTCGAGTGGTAACAATTCTCCTCTCATTGGTTCGCCCTTGCCTGCGTTCCACCCATGCAAACTACGCCCCCGCCCCCACCGGATGCCTCCGCATTCACGCCACCCCACGAAGACACTTCCAAGCAACGAAACGCGTGGATCGCCCTCTCCATTATTGTGCTCACCCCGGTGCTCTGGGCCGTAGGGCTCTTCATCGCGTTCGTAGTCCTCGCCGCGCCCCGCGCGTGGCGTTTCCTACCCGAAGACAACTTTTTTGTCGTGACCCCGCTGCCCTTCGTCGTCGCCGGAGTCATCGCGATCACCCGCCATGGCTTGCGCCGCGGCTGGCATCTCCGTCCGTGGATTTTATGGGTCGGGAGTTTCGCGGCGGCGGGCGTCGTCATGCTGGCGGTGCTGGCCGTCCAAGCGGTCGTTTCGGTTCTTCACCGCTCCGAAGACATGGCTGTCCTCGGCACGGTGCGCCAACTCGCCGCCGCCGCGGACCAATACTATCTGGAAAACGACGTCACCTCGGTCGCCCTTTCCCAACTCGTGGGCCCAACCAATTACGTGAAAGCACTTCGCATCGTGAACCAAGAATCCTACCCGACGCACTTTACCCAAGGCGCGACCATCACCGCCTCCGGAATCGCGGGCGCCCGCACCATCACCTACACTCCGTAACGCGACACACCCCGCCTCGACGCGACTCGTCGCAGCGACCGCTACCCCCGCGCCACCCCCACCCCCGGACACGACGCCCCGCCGAACCACGTGCCTTCCACAAACGTCGTCGTCGGGATTTCCGGCACGCCAAATTTGTTGTGCTGCAGTTGCCCGGCGAGGATTTCCACCGCCACGCCGCCCACCGTCTGGTGATTCTGCCGCACCCCCGCCGTCGCTCCGGAAAAATCCTCGAGAAACACGTCTACAAACGCCACGTCACGCGGGACCTTTACGCACAATTCCTTCAGCACCGGCAGCACAAAACTCCCTTTGCTGATGATCACTTCCGGTTCGTAACGCTTGATCCACGCCGCCAACTCGTCGCGATCCGCGACCACCGGCGCGTTGTTCTCGTTGAGCCATCGCTCGACCGGCTCCAGCGCGGGAAAAATATGCGCCGGCACCCGGTCGCGCGCTGCGAGATGCTGTTGCTCGCACAAAAACCCCGCCGTCCAAAGGTGATCCACCGCATGGTCCCACCCCCGGTGCATCACAAATCCGATGCGCCGGTAGCCCATCGCCACCACCTTTTGCATCGCGAGCCGCACGATGTCGCACTGGTTGTTCGTCACGTTGTGCAACGCCGGCTGGTGCGGGAAATAGTCGATCTTCACCGCACTGAAGCTCGGCCAGTCGAATTTCAACGCGTCGCCCATCTCGCGGCCGTGTGACGCGATGATCACCCCGTTGATCCCGCGTGCGTAGAGCATCCGGCTGAGCCGTCCGTCGGTCAGACCCGGTTCGCGCATCCAGAAATGCTCCAGCTTGTAGCCGAGCTGCTTCGCCATCGCCTCCGCCCCCGCGAAAAAATCCGGGTGCGCCGTCACTTTTTTCCACCCCCACCGTGTCGTCCAATTCGTCACGTAAGCCAGCGTCGGCGTTACGCGCCGCTCCGTAAGTTTACCGCGATACGCCACCAGCGCGCGCATCATCGGGTCGGGTCGATAGCCCATTTCCTCGGCCAGCGCCTGGATGCGTTTGCGCGTTTCCTCGGGCAGCCGCGGGTGATTGCGCATCGCGAGCGAGACCGTCGTGACATGCACGTCCGCTCGTTTCGCAATATCCGCTAGAGTGACACGACGCTGTTCCATGGGGCTGCGCGCATCACGCCCGGTCGGCAGTCCGCCTTCAAGTCTACAGTTAGCACGCACCACCCGTTGTCGCCCCACGCCCCGCAGGCCGACGCTTCTCTTTGCGGCTTCCAAGCTCGCTTACCCTCCCCCGTCATGTCGGCCTCTTTTCCTTTTCTCGATCCCTCCCTCGCTCTGTCTGCTCGTGTCGGCGACCTCGTCGCCCGCCTCACGCTCCCGGAGAAGATCAACCAGCTCCTCCACGAGAACAACGCCGTCCCTCGTCTCGGCGTTCCCGCCTACAATTGGTGGAACGAGGCCTGCCACGGCGTCGGCCGCAACGGTCGCGCCACCGTTTTCCCCCAGGTCATCGGCCTCGGTGCCACGTGGAACCGCGCCCTCGTCCAACGCGTCGCCGACACCATTGCCGACGAAGCTCGCGCCAAACACCACACTGCTCTCGCCGCCGGCCGCCACGGCCAATACCAGGGCCTCACGTTCTGGACGCCCAATATAAACATCTTTCGCGATCCGCGTTGGGGCCGCGGTCAGGAAACGTTTGGCGAAGACCCGTTCCTCACCGGCGAACTCGGCGCCGCAATGGTGCGCGGCCTGCAAGGCAACGATCCGCGTTACCTCAAGACCGCCGCCTGCGCGAAACACTACGCCGTGCACAGCGGTCCCGAGCAAGAGCGCCACGGTTTCGACGCCTGCCCCACGCCCAAAGATCTCCACGAGACCTACCTGCCCGCCTTCGAGAAGCTCGTCGCCACGGGCGTCGAAGCCGTCATGGGTGCCTACAACCGCACCCTCGGCGAACCGTGCTGCGGCAGCAAATTTCTCCTCGGCGACGTGCTGCGCACCCGCTGGGGCTTCCAGGGCCATGTCGTCAGCGACTGCGGCGCGATCGACGATTTTCACCGCCACCACCACGTCACCACCGACGCCGCCTCGTCCGCCGCGCTCGCCGTGAAAAACGGCTGCGATCTCAATTGCGGCTGCACTTACAACGACCTCGTCGTCGCCGTGCAACAGGGCCTCATCACCGAGGCCGAAATCGAAGTCTCCGTCCGCCGGCTCCTCGCCACCAAGTTCAAGCTCGGCCTCTTCGACCCACCCGCCCAAGTGCCGTGGTCCGGCCTCTCGTCCGCCGTCGTCGATTGCGAAAAGCACCGCGCCCTCGCCCGCGAAGCCGCCGTCGAATCCATCGTCCTGCTCAAGAACAACGGCGTCCTCCCCCTGCGCGCGGACCACGAGAGTCTGCTCGTCACCGGCCCCACCGCCGCCAGCGTCCCCGCCCTCCTCGGCAACTACTACGGTTTTTCGCCGAAGCTCGTCACCCTCGCCGAGGGCATCCTCGAGCGCGCGCCCGAGAGCTGCCGCGTCGTTTATCGCATGGGCTGTCCGCTCTCGAGCCCCATGGCTCCGGGCGTCAACTACACCTTCGGCACCGCCGCGGAAAACGAGATCACCATCGCCGTCCTCGGCCTCGACCCCTCGCTCGAGGGCGAGGAGGGGGACACCGTCGCCTCCCCGTCCGGCGGCGACCGCGATGTCATTGAGCTTCCTGCCGTCCAACTCGACTTCCTAATCGAGCTCCGCAAGCACGCGCGGAAACTCATCGTCGTCCTCACCGGCGGCAGCTCCATCGCCGCACCCGAAGTCCACGCCCTCGCCGATGCCGTCCTCCACGTGTGGTATCCCGGCTGCGAAGGCGGTCGTGCCCTCGCCTCCGTGCTCTTCGGTGACACTTCGCCCTCCGGCAAACTCCCGCTCACCGTTCCGCGTCGCACCGCTGATCTCCCGCCGTTCCGCGACTACGCGATGCGCGGTCGCACCTATCGCTTCGCCACCGTCGCGCCGCTCTACCCATTCGGTTTCGGTCTGAGCTACGCCCGACTCTCCTACGGCCCGCTCAAACTCAGCACGCCGACACTCGCCGCCCACGAGACGCTCGTCGCCGAGACCACCCTCACCAACGCCAGCGACCGCGCGGTCAGCGAAACCGTGCAGTGCTACCTCACTCCGCCGCTCGACTGGCCCGAGGCCCCGCTCGCGACGCTCATCGGGTTTCAAAAACTCTCCGTGCCCGCCGGCGCAACCGTCGCCGTGCGCTTTACGCTCCCCGCCGCCTCGTTTGCGCAGATCGACGCCGCCGGACGCTCCGTCCACGCTCCGGGTTCCTACGGCCTCGTCGTTGGGTCAGCCTCACCCGGTGACCTCGCCCCCGCGCTCGGCGCCCCCTCGCCTGCGGTGACGACCATCCGCCTGCGTTAACCCCCGCTTTCGCCCCAACCCCGCCCCATGTCCGTCGCCCCCACCCAAAAACTCTCCCTCAGCGAAAAGCTCGGCTACAGCTGCGGAGACGCCGCCGCGAACTTCGTCTTCATGACGATGATTCTGTTTCAGCTGAACTTCTACACCGACGTATTCGGTCTGAGTGCCAGCGCCGCCGCCGCCATCTTGCTCTGGCCGCGGCTGTGGGACGCCGTCTTCGACCCCATCATGGGCGTCCTCGCCGATCGCACGAACACTCGCTGGGGCAAATTCCGCCCGTGGATCATTTGGACCGCCGTCCCGTGGGCCGTCGTCATGATCCTCGCCTACACCACGCCGCAGGGCTGGAGCATGGGCATGCTCATCGCCTACGCCGCCATCACGAACACCGTCCTCATGACGCTCTATTCGATGAACAATATGCCCTATTCGGCCTTGGGCGGCGTCATGACGGCCGACCTCAACGAGCGCGCCCGCCTCAACTCCTACCGCTTCGTCGCCGTCAACCTCGCGCAGTTCATCGTCGGCGGTTTCACGCTCCCGCTCGTCGCCAAGTTCTCCACCGGCTCTGACCGTCAGCACGGTTGGCAAATCACGATGACGATCTGGGCCGTCCTCTGCCTCGTGCTCTTCCTCGTCACCTTTTTTACCACCAAGGAGCGCATTCAGCCCGTCAACGAAGTGAAATCCTCACCGAAACAGGACTTCGCCGACCTCCTCAAAAACAGCCCGTGGGTCGTCATGGCCGTGATGACCCTCGTCCACTTCGCCATCCTCTCCTTCCGTGGCGGCGCGCTCTACAACTACTACCATCACTACGCCGATCGCGCCGCGATGTTCGACTTCGTCGAGAAACTCGGCCTCACCACGCTCGCCGCCGCCAAGTCCGATGGCATCCTCGATTCGCTCGGCTACATCGTCCACGGCACCCGCGACCAACTCGCCAGCTCCAACGTCGCCGACGTTTTCAACAGCATCATCAACATGGTCGGCACCGCCGTCACCATCGTCGTGATCATGCTCTCGGCCGGTTTCGCCCAACGCTTCGGCAAAAAAGCCGTCGCCGTCGCCGGCTTCACGCTCTCCACGGTTAACGCTTTCGCCTTCTACTTCCTCGCACCGGACAACGCCACCGGAATGATTCTTCTCACGATCAGCGGCTCCATTTTCTACGCGCCCACGATCCCGCTCGTCTGGGCCATCTACGCCGACGTCGCCGACTACTCCGAGTGGCAAACCGGCCGCCGCTTCACCGGCATGGTCTTCGCCACCATCGGCTTCGCCCTGAAGTCGGGCCTCGCCCTCGGCTCCGCCGGCTTCCTCTGGGCCATGGCAGGAATCTTCGGCTACGACACCAAACTCCCCTCCGCCGCCGAAGCGATCCGCGGCTACCACGCCTGCGCCGGCCTCGGCGTCGGCATCATGTTTGCGATCTGCACCGTCCTGCTCGTCGTCTACAAATTGAACAAGAGCCTCACGCTCCAGATCTCCGCCGACCTCGCCGCCCGCCGCGCCCAGCTCTCTCCAGCCTAAGATCAGAAGGAGTCACAGAGAGCACAGAGCTCCGACACAGAGTTCACAAAGTCCGAACCACCCACCTCCAGCGGCCCCGCATCCCGAAAGAAACTCCGTCCATCCCGGATTCTCCTGCTGCCTCTGTGTCAGAGCTCTGTGTTCTCTGTGACCCCTGCCTTGGTTGAATTAAGTCAGCTCTCTTCCTCCGAAAATCCATGCGCCGTCTCGTCTCCCTCGCCCTCTTCACCGCCCTCTCGATCCTCGCGCGCGCCGACGACGGATATCGCCTTTGGCTCCGCTACGATCCCATCGCCGACTCCGCACTCCGCCAGAGCTACGCCACCGCGGCGCGCCACATCGTCCTCGCGACGCCCACCGGCACCGACTCGCCCACGCTCACCGCCGCCCGCGACGAACTCTCCACCGCCCTGCCCAGCCTCCTCGGCTCCGCCTACGCCACCTCGGTCGCGCTCGAAAAATCCCCGTCCTCGCCCGCGCCCACCGCCGTAGACGACGAAGGCTTCTCCCTCTCACTCCGCGGCACCGACACCGTCGTCATTTCCGCTGCACGCGACGTCGGCGTCCTCTACGGCGCCTTTGCGCTGCTCCGCCATTTCCAGACCAACCGCCCGCTCTCTGCGCTCTCTCTCACGAGCGCTCCGAAAATCCAACGCCGCCTCCTCAACCACTGGGACAACCTCGACCGCTCTGTCGAGCGCGGCTACGCCGGCAAATCTCTCTGGGAATGGGACAAACTCCCCGCCGAACTCAGCCCGCGCTACCGCGACTACGCCCGCGCCAACGCCTCCCTCGGCCTCAACGGCGTCGTCCCCGTCAACGTCAACGCCAACGCCCAGTTCCTCACCGCCCCCTACCTCGCCAAGTTCGCCGCCCTCGCGAATGTCTTCCGACCCTACGGCATCCGCGTCTACCTCACTGCGCGCTTCAGTGCCCCGATCGAGATCGGCTCGCTCAAGACGGCCGACCCGCTCGATCCCGCCGTCATCACTTGGTGGAACGACAAGGCCGCCGAGATCTACCGCGCCATCCCCGACTTCGGCGGTTTCCTCGTCAAAGCCAACTCCGAGGGCCAGCCCGGCCCCCAAGCCTACCAACGCACCCACGCGGACGGTGCCAATCTCCTCGCCGCCGCCGTCGCCCCGCACGGTGGCATCGTGATCTGGCGCGCCTTCGTCTACGACAACAAGGTCCCCGACGACCGCCACAAGCAGGCCTACAACGAATTCGTCCCGCTCGACGGAAAATTCCTGCCCAACGTCGTCGTGCAGGTGAAAAACGGCCCCATCGACTTCATGCCGCGCGAGCCGTTTCACCCGCTCTTCGGCGCCATGCCCAAGACGCCCCTCGCTCTCGAAGTTCAGATCACCCAGGAATACCTCGGCGGCTCGACCGAACTCGCCTACCTCGCCCCGATGTGGCGCGAAGTCCTCGACGCCGACACCCACCGCCCCGCCGCCGGCTCCACCGTCGCCCGCGTGATCGACGGCAGCGTCGACCGCCACGCCATTTCCGTCATTGCCGGCGTCGCCAACACCGGCACCGACCGCAACTGGTGCGGCCACCCACTCGCCCCCGCCAACTGGTATGCCTACGGCCGCCTCGCTTGGGACCACACGCTCACCTCCGCCGCCCTCGCCGAGGAATGGACGCGCCAGACCTTTTCCAACGAGCCCCGCGTCACGCAGCCGATCACCACCCTGCTCCTCGCCTCCCGCGAAGCCGTCGTCAATTACTCGATGCCCCTCGGCCTCCATCACCTCATGGCCGAAGGCCACCACCAAGGCCCTGGGCCGTGGGTCACCGGCCTCGCCCGCGCCGACTGGACCTCCACCTACTACCACCGCGCCGACGAAAAGGGCCTCGGCTTCAACCGCACCACCACGGGCTCGAACGCCCTCGGCCAATACGCCCCCGCCGCCGCGCGCGTGTGGTCCGACCCCTCCACCTGCCCCGAGGAATATCTCCTCTGGTTCCACCATATCGCGTGGGACCACAAAATGCGCTCCGGCCGCCCGCTCTGGGACGAACTCTGCCTCCGCTACCAATCCGGCGTCGACGCCGTGCGCACATGGCAAAAATCCTGGGACACTCTCGCCGGCGCCATCGACCCCGAGCGCCACGAACACATCGCCAAACTTCTCCGCGGCCAGGAACGCGAAGCCCGCATCTGGCGCGACGCCTGCACCCAATACTTCGCGACCTTCTCGCAGCGCCCCCTCCCCGCCGGCGTCGAGCCCCCCACTTACCCGCTCGTCACCCTCCGCAAACTCCGCGCCCCCTTCTCCATCAAGTAGGGCGGACTTCAGTCCGCCCTCGGACCAAACCACTCACCGCGCCGAAAAGGCGGACTAAAGTCCGCCCTACTCCCAACCCCCGCCTCACGCCCGCTCCCATGCGCCGTCCATCCCTCGCGTCGGTCCTCGTGTTATTGTCTGCGATAGTTGCGTCCGCCGCCCACGCCGCGACTCCGCCCACCGTCTCCTTCGATTTCTTCACCTACACCGGCCGCGACACCGTCTTCAACTCACCGCTCGCGCCCGGCCAATTCCGCAATCCCATCCTCGCCGGCTTCTATCCCGACCCGAGCATCTGCCGCGTCGGCGACGACTACTACCTCGTCAATTCCACCTTCGCCTACTTCCCCGGCCTCCCAATTTTCCACAGCCGCGACCTCGTCCATTGGACGCAACTCGGCCACGCCGTCGACCGCCCCACCCAACTCAACTTCGACGGCCACGGCGCTTCCCGGGGACTCTTCGCCCCGGCTCTCAGCCACCACGGCGACACCTTCTACCTCGTCTGCACGCTCATCGACAAAGGCGGCAACTTCCTCCTCACCGCGAAAAATCCCGCCGGCCCGTGGTCCGACCCGATCTGGCTCGGCTTCGACGGCATCGATCCCTCCCTCTTTTTCGACACCGATGGCCGCGCGTGGATGCTCAACAACGGCAACCCACCCGACAACAAGCCGCTCTACTCCGGCCACCGCGCCATCTGGCTCCAAGAGTTCGACCCCCAGACAAACAAACTCATCGGCCCGCGCTCCATCGTCGTAAACGGCGGCGTCGATCTCGCGAAAAAACCCGTCTGGATCGAAGGCCCCCACCTCTACCGCCGCGGCGAGGTGTATTACCTCTGTTGCGCCGAAGGCGGCACGAGCATTCAGCACTCGCAGGTCATCCTCCGCAGCAAATCCGTCACCGGGCCGTTCGTGCCGTGGGAGAAAAATCCCATCCTCACGCAGCGCGACCTCGACGGCACCGCGCCCCAAGCCGTCACCTGCACCGGCCACGCCGATCTCGTCATCGGCCCCGACGGCCAGTGGTGGTCCGTCTTCCTCGCCTGTCGCCCCTTCGCGGAAAAATATACGACCACCGGCCGCGAAACATTTCTGCTCCCCGTGCAATGGACCGAAGACGGTTGGCCCCAAATTCTCCCACCCGGTCAACGCGTCCCCTACACCGTGCCGTCTCCCGTAGGGCCGGCGCTTGTCGCCGGGCCCCGGCCTGCCGACGAGCGGCAGCCCGAAAAAAATCTTCCCACCCCGCTCACCGGTAACTTCACCTGGCGCGACGACTTCACCTCCCCAACCCTTTCCCCTCTCTGGCTCATGCTCCGCCAACCCCACGAATCGTGGTGGAGCCTCACCACCACACCCGGACGCCTGACGCTCACCCCGCGCGCCGTCACCCTCGCCGAAAAAATCAACCCCACCTTCCTCGCCCGCCGCGTGCAGCACGCAAAATTCGAATCCACGCTCAGCCTCGACGTCCCGACCGCCCCCAACGTCTCCGCCGGCCTCGCCCTCTTCCAAAGCGAAACACACCACTACTATTTCTTCGCCCGCCGCACCGCCGAAGGCGTAACCCTCTCTCTCGAGCTCGCCAACGGCGCCGCCCCCACCGTCATCGCCACCGCGAAACTCCCCGCCGCCGCGCACCTCGCCCTCCGCCTCACCGCCGACGAAAAACGCCTCACCTTCGCCTACGCCACGCAGCCTGACAGCTGGCAAGTGTTCCACGCCGCCACCGCCGACATCATCCCCGTCACCGTCCAAGCCGCCGGCGGCGGCCTCCACTTCACCGGCGCCGTCCTCGGCCCCCACGCGCGCATAGATCACTGAGGAACACCCACCTCATCCTCCCACAAAATCCACTCACCGTTCTCGATCACGAAGCGCCAAACTCGCTCACACCGTGTCGCGCCGCGCGAGTCACGGACGAATCGTTCGCCCGGAGCGAACAAACTTGCCGTCGCTCCAAATACTTTGCCTTCGGCAACAGCAAATTCGCTCCCGGCGCCGAACGGGTCACACGGGGTGTTCTTGCTTTTGACTCGTCAGTAGCGAGTTGGCACGGCACCTGTTTTCGACCCACGACTCATGTCGGACAGCCAGCCAGCCACTGCCAACCGTGCCGTTTTCCTGAGCTACGCGTCCCAAGACGCGGAGGCGGTGCTGCGCATCGCGGAGGCATTGCGGGCGAGCGGGGTGGAGGTGTGGTTCGACAAAGACGAGCTCGTGGGTGGCGATGCCTGGGATGCGAAGATCCGCGGGCAGATCGCGAGTTGTGCGCTTTTTGTGCCGGTGATGTCGGCCGCGACGCAGGTCCGGCGGGAAGGCTATTTTCGGCGCGAGTGGAAACAGGCGGCCGAGCGGACTCGCGACATGGCGGATGAAACGCCGTTTTTGTTGCCGGTGGTGATCGATGCGACGCGCGATGCGGAGGCGCTGGTGCCGACGGAGTTTCGCGCCGTGCAGTGGACGCATTTGGCGGGTGGGGAGATACCGGCGAAGTTTTGTGCGCGGGTGAAATCGCTGCTGGGTAGTCCGGAAGTGGCACGGGCTTTCCAGCCCGTGTCTGCGGCCGAATCCACGGGCTGGAAAGCCCGTGCCACTCCGAAGGTGGGTCGCCGCGTCCCGGCGGCGACATGGGCGGTCGGGGCAGCGGTGCTCGGGCTCGCGGTTGTCTTGAGTGTCGTTTGGTGGCGGCCAGCGGCGCCGGCGGCAAATGCGGGCGCGGGGACGCGCCCGCCCACCACGGAGAAAGCCCTCGCGCCGGCCGTTCCGGCCGAACCACGCCGCGGGCTGAAATCGATCGTGGTGCTGCCATTCGAAAATCTGAGCGCCGACAAGGAGGCCAACGCGGTTTTTGTCGACGGCATGCACGTCGACGTGATTTCGAATCTCCTCCTGATGCGCGAATTGCGCTGCGTGCCGCGCGACACGGCGATGACGTATCGCGGCACGAAGAAGACGCACAAGGAGATCGCCGAAGAACTGGGGGTGGCGTTTGTGCTGACCGGCACCGTGAGTCGCGTGGAGCAGAAGGTGCGCATCACCGGCACGCTGATCAATCCGCGCACGGACGAGGCGATCTGGAACAAGCCCTACGATAAAAACCTCACGGATATCTTCGCGATTCAGGCGGAACTCTCGCAGGCCATCGCACGGGAATTGAAGGCGGTGCTCTCGCCTGAGGAAAAGAAATTAGTCGAGCGGCGGCCCACGGAGGACCTCGCGGCTTATGATCTCTTTATCCAAGCGCGTCAGTTGCGTGATAGTAATTTTAGTGAGAGCAAAGCCCGCAAGGCCGACGCTCTGCTGCAGGCCGCGGTGGCACTCGATCCGAAGTTTGCGCTCGCGTGGGCTGAGTCGTCCTACGTCCACGGATATCTCTATCTATTCAATTACGATCACAGCGCAGAGCGGTTGAAAAAGGCGACGGTGGCGATCAACACCGCGCTGCTCGGGGCGCCCGACGATCCCGATGTGATGCTCAATCACGGATACTACCGGTATTTCTGCCTAGGCGACTATGTCGGAGCCAATGGGCTTATCTCCGAAGTGGCGCGTCGGCAGCCAAGTGCTTCGGCACCGTGCCATGCGCAAGGGGCTATTTATCGTCGGCAAGGCAAATATCAGGAGTCGCTGACGGCATTCCGCGAGGCCGCGGCGCTCGATCCCGGCAATATCGATACCGCCGTCCAAGTTTACTTGCTGGAAACGCGCGCCCGTCGGTGGGCCCAAGGGCAGGACGCTCAAGCCAAGGTGGCTGAGCTTCGCCAATATCCGAAGGACCAGCGAGCGGCGGCCGTCGCGCAACAGACTTTTTGGTCTTCGGGCTCTACGCGGGAAATGGAGGCTTGGCTGGCTGATCAAGGCGACGGCCAGGCAGAATCGGCGATTGCTCGCCGAATGCGCCTGAATTTGGCGCTGGCGCGGGGCGATCTCGCGACGGTCGTGCAGAGCGCGCCAAAATTTTCCCCGACCGGAGATATTCGCGATAATTTTATTGGAGTCACGGCGCGGCTTGCGCAGGGCCACGTGCAGGCAGCCAGAGAACTCTTGACGGATGGCCCCAGCGTGTTGCGAAAACGGATCGAATTGGAGCCGTTGAATGCGACGCTGTGGTCGGGGCTCGGCATCGTGCACGCGCTGTTGGGGGATCGCGAGGAGGCGCTGCGTTGTGCACGGAAAGCGGTGGAACTCGTGCCCGAAGCGTTGGATTCGTGGGCTAGTTTGCCCCGTCGAGCTAACTTGGCCTTCGTCCTCGCGTGGACCGGGGACAAAGAGAGCGCATTGGCGGAATATGCGCGTCTGTTACGTCTGCCAGTGTTTGGCGGTGCGGTCAGCACGACGGGCACGGATGCTTATCTCAACATCCACAGCATGCGTCATCATCCGTATTTTTTCCCGCTCCAAGGCGACCCGCGGTTCGAAGCGCTGCTCAACGATCCGAAGAACAACGCGCCGCTATTTTGAGCGGGCTGATGGGTGGTCGCTAACGGGATTCAATACGCGGATCAGGGCTTTTTGAAACAAGGAGCTTCACCAACCGAAGATCCATCCGACGGCCGCTTCTTTCGATACAGCACATGCCGCCGCAGCGCGTGGCCTTCCGGGACGGCGGGATGGTCGAAATCTCCCGCGTGATCCCGCGCAAAGCCGAGCCGCTCCATCAGGCGAACCGACCGCAGATTCGGCGGCGTCGTAAACGCCACGATCTCATCGAGCCCGACGTGGGCAAAGCCATAGTCGACGGCCTGACTCGCTGCGGCGTAAGCGATGCCGCGTCCCCAATATTGTTTGCACAGCCGCCACAGCACCTCCGTGCACGGTGAGCAGGGCAACGGCCAACGCGGCACGTTCAACCCCACCATCCCGGCGAAGTCTCCGTCGACCTCGACCGCCCAGATTCCCCAGCCCCGCTGTTCAATCGCGGCTCTCATGCGATCCAGCATGGCTCGCGTCTCGTCGCGCGTCAGCGGCGCCAAGAAATAGCGCATCACGTCCGCATCGGCACACATCTCCGCCAACGGCTCAAAATCCGCCTCTCTCCATTGACGCAGCACGGGGGTGTTCATTTTTCCCAAAAGTTGGCCCGCTTCCACCGCGCTCAAAACCCGATGCTCACACCGCCGTCCACCGGCAGCGTTACGCCCGTGACGAACTTCGCCGCGGGTGACGCCAGGTAGACCGCCGCCCAACCGATATCTTCCGGCGCGCCCATTTTTCCCATCGGCGTGCGTCCGAAAATCTTGGCTTTGCGCGCCGGGTCGCCGTCGAGCGCCTTGCGCGACATCTCCGTCTCGATCCAGCCGGGCGCGATGCAGTTCACGCGCACGCCGTGCGGGGAGAGTTCTGTCGCGTAGGCCTTCGCCATTCCGACCATCGCCGACTTCGCCGCCGTGTAGGCGATCACGAGCGGAATGCCGAAGAGCGAGGCCATCGAACCGGTGAAAAGAATGCTGCCGTGCTTCCGCTCCATCATGCCCGGCGCCACCGCGCGCGTCAGCGCGTGCGCGCCGAGGATGTGTGTGTTGAGCACGCGCTGAAACTCCTCGGGCGTCGTTTCTACGGCCGGTTTTTTCAGATGGATGCCGGCATTGTTCACGAGACAGGTAACGGGGCCCACTTCACCCGCCACGCGCGCGACGAGCGCCGCCGCCGCATCGAGCTGCGTGATATCGTGCCCCACATAGCTCGCGCCCGCGCCGAGGCTGCCCGCCGCCGCGGCCAACTCCACTTCGCGCCGCCCCACGAGCACCACGCGCGCTCCGGCCGCGTGCATCGCCCGCGCCATCGCGAGCCCGATGCCTGTGCCGCCGCCGGTGATGAGCGCGACTTCGCCGCGCAGAGAAAACGCTTCGGGATAATTCATAGTGTTTCGAAAGCATGAAGCCTCACCCTCGCGCCGCCCATCGCAAACACTACGCGCGCCGTCACCCCCGAGTAGCGGCGGGCGTCCCTGCCCGCCGACGTCCGCCGATGACACCTCCACTGGGACACGACTCCCCCATCGCGTTTGTCACGTATTACGTGACATTCCCTCGCACTTCGCGCCCGCGCGCCGCCTCGGCCTTGCCAAAAAAATCCTTTGGAAGCACCCGCACCCGCCGCCTACTCTCCCGCCACCACCTTCGCCCGCCCTACCACGCTCCGCCCTCCCCTTCTCTCTCCCGTGTCCCTCCGCTCCCGCAAAATTCTCCGCCTCGCCGCCGCCCTCCTCGGCGCCGTGCTCCTCCTCGCCGCCATCGCCGGCAGTTGGTTCTACACCCGCGTGCGCGCCAGCCTGCCGCTGCTCGACGGCACCGCCGCCGTCACCGGTCTCGCCGCGCCCGTCACAATCGCGCGCGACGCCCTCGGCGTGCCCGCGATCCGTGGCCAAAGCCGCGCCGATGTCTCCCGCGCCCTCGGCTGGCTCCACGCGCAGGAACGCTTCTTCCAGATGGATCTCCTGCGCCGCACCGCCGCCGGCGAACTCGCCGAACTCTTCGGCTCCGCCGCCGTCCCCCGCGATCGCGCCGCGCGTCTCCACGGTTTCCGCCCGCTCGCCCGCACCGTCCTCGCCGCCGTCCCGCCCGCCGACCGCACGCTCCTCGACGCCTACACTGCGGGCGTCAACGCCGGCCTCGCCGCTCTCGCCGAAAAACCCTTCGAGTATCTCACGCTGCGCACCCCGCCCCGCCCTTGGCTCCCGGAGGACAGTATCCTCGTGATCTACGCTCTCACCATGGATCTCCAGGACCCTGCGAACCGCCGCGAACAAACCCTCATGGTCCTCCGCGACACCCTCGGCGAAGAGGCCGTCGCGTTCTTCGCCCCCACGCAGACGCCCGCCGACGCCGCGCTCGACGGTTCCTCCGCTCCGCTCCCGCCGATCCCCAGCCCCAAGCTCATCGATCTCCGCCAACGCCCCAAACGCCTCACCGCACTCCCCGCCCGCCCGTCACCTGATTCCGAATACGCCGCCTCCTTCCCGTTTCTCCCGCGTGATCCCGCGGCCGTGCTCGGCTCCAACGCCTTCGCGCTCTCCGGCGCGCACACCGCCACCGGTGCCGCCCTCCTCGCCAGCGATCCCCACCTCGACCACTCGCTCCCCAACACCTGGTATCGCGCCTCCCTCGCCTGGCCGGGCCACCAAGTCACCGGCGCCACCCTCCCCGGCCTTCACGCCGTCGTCATCGGTAGCAACGGCCGCGTCGCCTGGGGCCTCACTGTCGCCTACGCCGACACCGGCGATCTCATCGTCCTCGAAACCAGCCCCATCTCCCCGCGCCTCTACCGCGCCCCTGGCCACGACGAACTCCTCCCGCTCGAGAAACGCACCGAGACCATTCTCGTCAAAGGCGCCGCTCCCGTCACCGCCGAGTCCACGTGGAGCCTCTGGGGCCCCGTCATCACCACCAACGACAAGAAACGCCCCGTCGTCTACCGCTGGACCGCCCACGATCCCGCCGCCACCAACCTCGCGTTCCTCGCGCTCGAAACTGCCACCGACACTCCCACCGCCGTCGCCCTCGCCCACCGCGCCGGGATGCCCGCGCTGAACATCCTCATCGCCGATTCCGCCGGCGACATCGCTTGGACCATCACCGGCGCCCTGCCGCGCCGCCTCGGCTACGACGGCCGCCTCCCCACCAACTGGTCCTTCGGCGACCGCCGCTGGCAAGGCCTGCTCCCGCCCGACGACTACCCCGTCGTCACCACGAAGCCCTCCGCCCGTGGCACAGGCGTCTCGCCCGTGATTTCATCCGCTCCCGGTGGCACGGGCGTCCCGCCCGTGGGTTCGCCCACCGCCGAAACTCTCTCCACCTCCGGCCGCCTCTGGTCCGCCAACGCCCGCCAAATCGGCGGCCCCGCCCTCGCCACCCTCGGCGACGGCGGCTACGCGCGCCCCGCCCGCGCCGCCCAAGTCCGCGATGCCCTCGCCCCTCTCGAACGCGCCACGCCGAAAGATCTCCTCGCCCTCCAACTCGACGACCGCGCCCTCTTCCTCGCCCCGTGGCAAAAACTCCTCCTCGACACACTCACACCCGCCGCCACCGCCGAAAAAAAATCCCGCGCCGAACTCCGCGCCCTCGCCGAAAAATGGACCGGCCGCGCCACCGTCGATTCCGTCAGCTATCGCCTCACCCGCGAATTTCGCGACGCCGTTTTCCGCCGCATCTTTCTCCCAATTTTCGAACCGTGCTTCGACACCGGCCCCTCCTTCAACTGGCTGCGCCTCCCGCTCGAAGCCCCCTGCTGGACGCTCCTCCGCGAACGCCCCGCCCACCTCCTCAACCCCGCGTTCCCCACGTGGGACGCCGTCCTCCTCGCCGCTGCCGACGACGTCGTGGCCGACCTCGAAAAATCCGGCACGTCGCTCGCCCGCGCGACCTGGGGCGATCACAACACCCTCCGCCTCCGCCATCCCTTCAGCTACGCGATGCCTGCGTTTCTCACCGGCTGGCTAAACTTCCCCGCCGCGCAACTCCCCGGCGACCACGACATGCCCCGCGTGCAAAGCCCTCGCCACGGCGCGAGCCTGCGCATGGTCGTCTCCCCCGGCCGCGAAGCCGAAGGCCTCTTCCACATGCCCGGCGGCCAAAGCGGCCACCCGCTCTCGCCCTTCTACCGCGCCGGCCACACCGCCTGGGAGCGCGGCGACCCCACCCCGCTCCTCCCCGGCCCCGCGACTCACACGCTCACGCTGACTCCGTAACCGAGCGGCGGCGCACCAACCGCCGTTTCTCCGCACGCATTTCGCCCCTTCAGCCTCGCGCCACCGCGCCGCCCCGTATCCGCGAGTTTCCCATTGAGCCGCGACCGCGCACGGCGCTTGCTCACAGCGCCTCGCGCCGCATGAAGAAAAAAACGAAACGCACTTACTCGGTCTATTTCGGCGGCGAACTCTTTTCGCTCAAACACCTCATCGGCAACGCGTGGCTCGCCGAGGCCATCTACGAAAAGTCCCACGGCAAATACCGCTGCTTGCTCCCGCAGAATCTCGTGCCCCGCGGCCGCGGCGGCCGCACCATCCGCGATCAAGACATCCGCGCCCTCATCGCCTGCGACCTCGCTCTCTTCAACTACGACGGCCCTGAACTCGACAGCGGCACCGTCGTCGAATTCATGTTCGCGAAATTCGCCGACATCCCGTCCGTCCTCCTCCGCACCGATCTCCGCAGCAACGGCGACTTCGCCGACGAGCCGTGGAACCTCATGACGAGTTATTTCCCGCGCACCGCGACCGTCATCGCCCCGAGTCTTTTCGCCTACTGGACCATCCTCAAACGCCGCCGTCGCACCCTGGACGATACGCTCCACCTCGCCGGCCAACACAGCTCCGCCGACGCCCAAATCGCCTGCGAACAAGTCGCCGCCCACTGCGTCCGCGCCCTCGACCGCGTGCTCGCACTGGAGCCCGTCATGCCGAAACACCTCCGCGAAGAAGCCTACCAATGGCTCGCCCTCCTCGCCGGCCTCCGCGGCAAAGAAAAAGCCCTCCGCAAAGAATTCGAACAGCACCTCGAACGAAAAGTAGAACGCGACCTGCTCTGACCTTTGATCCGGGATTCTCGATTTCCGAATCACCCAACCTTCCCGCCCGCGCCCCACCCGCCGCCGCTCGCCCCAATCGAAAATCCCAAATCAAAAATCGAAAATTTCCGCCGCCATGCCTCTCCACATCCTCTCCCACCCGCTCGCCGCGCACATCATCACTCACCTGCGCGACAAGACCACGAAGCCCGCGACCTTCCGCACGCTCGCCTACCAAATCAGTCTCCTCCTCGCCATCGAAGCCACGAGCGAGATTGAGTCGGAGGAAAAGCAGATCGAGACCCCGCTCGAGACCATCACCGGCCGCGTCCTCACGCACCAACCCCTCGTCGTCGTCCCAATTCTCCGCGCCGGTCTCGGCATGTTGCAGCCCTTCACCGATCTTTTTCCCGACGTGAGCGTCGGCTACATCGGCCTCGAACGCGACCACGTCACCGCCCAGGCCCGCAGCTACTACTGCAAACTCCCGCCCCTCGCCGGCCGCCACGTTTTCGCCGTCGATCCCATGCTCGCCACCGGCGGCAGCGCCGCGCAGGCCCTCACCGTCCTCAAGGAAAACGGCGCCGTCGACCCAGCCCTCGTCTGCATCGTGAGCTGTCCCGAAGGCGTCGCCGAAGTGGAACGCCAACACCCCGGCACCGTGATCCACACCGCCGCCCACGACCGCGCCCTCAACGCCAAAAAATACATCCTCCCCGGCCTCGGCGATTTCGGCGACCGCCTCTACGGCACATAAGCGTGCTTCGCAAACGGTAGGGACGGCACTCCGCAGCCGTCCGCGCTCGCGTCCACCGGATTGAAAGTTGCACCACCTCATCATCGCCCTAATTTGCACTGATGAGCACGCTGCAGGAAATTGAAGGTCACGCGTTGAAGCTGTCCGACGTGCAACGCGCCCGTCTCGCGACGCATTTATTGCAATCTCTTCCGCCCATTCTCGTCGACGAAGACGACGGACTCGCCGAGGCCCAACGCCGCGACGCCGAACTGGAAGTCGACGCCTCCCTCGGCCTTTCCCCGGACGAATTTCGCCGCGCCGTGCTTTCTTCGCGCCAGCAATGAGATTGGTTTACCACCCGAGCGTCCAACGTGATGTCGCAGCGGCGCTGCGCTACTACGACGACGCCGGTGGTCCTGCCTTGGGCGACGCTTTTTTCGCGGAGCTCACCCACCGCGTCGCCCAAGCCCACGCGCAACCGCAACGGTTTCATCCCGTGGCCGGCGAAATACGCCGCGCCAACTTGGAGCGCTTTCCCTATCATTTCCTTTACCGCGTGCGCGACGATACGGTCCGCGTGCTCGTCGTGCGCCACCATCGCCGCCACCCCGCCTACGGTTTGCTTCGCCACTAAAACCCAGCGCACCCCGCACCCGCCGCACCCGCGCCCCTTTCCCATGAACATCACCCCACCCCGCCTCCTCACCGCCCTGTTCGCCCTTTACGCCGCGCCCTGCGCCCTCGCCGCCGATACCCAGACGGTCGCGACATTTGAAAAATCCATCTCCAAAAAAGTCGGCTACCAGTATCTGCTCTCTCTCCCGACCGGCTACGATGCCGCCTCCGACAAAAAGTGGCCCGTGATTCTCTTTCTCCACGGCTCCGGCGAACGCGGCACCGATCCGTGGAAGGTCGCGATCCACGGCCCGCCCAAGCTGATCCGCGGCCCCGTCCCTGCCACCTCCGCCCCCACGCCCGCCCCCGGCACGAAAGCTCCGCCGCCGCCCGCGCCCGAGACTCCCGAAGCCCGCGCCCTCCGCGAACAGTCCGCCGCTTTTCTCAAGGCCAACTTCATCGTCGTCTCTCCCCAATGCCCCGCCAACACGTGGTGGGACGACGACGGCGTGCTCGGTCTCCTCGACGACATCACCGCCAAATACCGCACCGATCTCACCCGCCACTATCTCACCGGCCTTAGCATGGGCGGCTACGGCACGTGGAGTGTCGCAATGAAATACCCCGAACGCTTCGCCGCCATCGTCCCCATCTGTGGCGGCGGCGGCACGGTCGATATCCGCCGCACCGGTCGCGACAAAAAGGCCGCGCTCACGAGCCTCGGCATCTGGGTCTTCCACGGCGCGAAAGACCCCACCGTGCCCCTCGAAGAGTCCGAGACGATGGTCGCCGCGCTGAAAAAAGTCGGCGTCACCGACCTCCAACTCACCGTCTACCCCGAAGCCAAACACGACTCCTGGACCGAGACCTATAACAACCCCGAGCTCTACGCGTGGCTGCTGAAGCATCAGCGCGAATCCAAGTAGGTCGCGCCGCCGAAAAGCAGGGCGGACTTCAGTCCGCCCTCTTACACATTCAATTTTCGTCCCGAAGGCGGACTGAAGTCCGCCCTACCTCACGTCCGCCGCCTTCGCCGAAAAATACTGGGCCAGCGGATTCGCCGGCAGCGCCTTCAGCCCCGCGATCACAAACTCCGCGTTCAGCTCCGCACCCGCGCGATTCGGGTGTGTGTGCTCATCGGGCGTCACTTGTGGAAACAGCTTCATCACCGCATCGCGCCCGAGTGCATCGTAGCGCGCGGCGACCTTTTCGTTGAGATCGATGAAGCCCACACCTTCCGCTTTCGCCACCGCTGCCGCCCAGCCGGCATAGCTGTCCTTGTTGCGGGAAATTTTTCCGGCGTCGTCCCACATCTTCCGCGGAATCAGCGAACACACGATCGGCGTCGCGCCCTTCGCCTTCGTGTCGGCGATAAACTTCCGCAGATACCAGCCGTAGGTATGCACAACCTCGGGTTTCTTCGTGAGCAGGTTGTCGATGGCCTGCGTCTCCTCACCGATCCCCTTGAGCGAAGCCCGCGCCCGCGACGCATCGTTGATCGCGCCATTGTCGTTGTGACCGAACTGCATGATCACGACGTCGCCCGGCTTCACAAACGCCAGAGCGCGCTTCCACTGCCCGCCCGTGAGAAACGTGCGACTGCTGAGCCCGCCCACCGCCCGGTTCACGACGTTGATTTTCGCCGGATCGAAATACGCCGCGATCGGATTGCCCCAACCCCACTGCCCCTCCGCCCCCTTGCCCTGACCGTCATCCTGCCCGTTGCGCACTGTCGAATCGCCGATGAGCATCAACGACGGCAACGCCGGATTCGCCGGCTCAGGAAGCGGACGGCGTGCAGGACGGGCGTTGGGCGCAGGTGCCGCCGATCTTGTATCTTCCGCCGCCGACCCCATCGAACAACCCAATCCCACGACGACAAGCACCACGACGGCACGAAAAACAGGCAGATGACGGAGGGACGATTTCATAAAGTTCAGGGTTTGCGGGCGGGAATTTTCCCGCGGGTAAATTTGTCGAACACGTCCAGCGCCGGCAGCGCGTTGCCTTCGTCGTCGAAAAGTCCACGGCTGCGTAATCGGCCGGGCGACACCGCCGGCTCCCACCAAAAAATACCTTTGCCCAACCCACCGGGCGTCGCGAGCACGAGACGGTTCACCTCTTCCAGAAATTCGCGCTGCCCCGCCGGCGTCTCCGGAAACGGCGCCGGTTTGTCCCGGTAGTCGGCCGGCCGCCAGTTGTAGGCGACCTCGACGAGGATGATGTCCTTGCGATAAGTGTTCGCCATGAACGCGAGGCACTCGCGCAGTTCCAACAGCGAGCCGTGCCACCATGGATAGTAGGACTGCCCGATCACATCGAACTCGACCCCGCGTTTGATCAGGTTGTCGAAAAAATATTTTGTCGCACCGACACTCCCCGCCTTCTCGATCTGCACCATGATTCGCGGTCGTGGCGCATCGCCCCGCCCGGCTTCGACGCCCGCGATGCCCGCCTTCACGAGCTCGGCAAAATTATCCCAATTTTGCGGCAACTTGCCATCGGGCCACAGCATCCCGGGCGTGATCTCATTGCCGTTCTGCACCATGTCCGGCATCGCCCCCGCCTCACGAAATGCCGCGATCGTGTCGCGCGTATAGTCGAACACGGCCTGCACCAACTCCGCGTGCGACTTTCCCTCCCACGCCTTCGGCAGCGTCTGTTTTCCTGGATCCGCCCACGTGTCGGAATAATGGTAGTTAAGCAGAAACTTGAACCCGAGGGCCTTCGCGGCCTTCGCCTGCGCGATCGTGTAAGCGAGATCGTTCGGCAACTGCGGCGGGGTATGAAACAACCGTAACCGGATCCACCCGTAGCCATGGTCGCGAAAAATCTGCAGCCCCGGCCTCACGACTCCGCCATCCTTGAACTGCACGCCGCGCTCCTCCGCCTGTTTCAAAAACGAAAGATCCGCGCCAATGGCATAGCCGAGTTCCGGGCGCTTCGCCGTGGGTATCGCCACCGGAGTCACAACCGCGGGCGCGCTCATCTGCGGCGCCGTTGCGCACGCCCCCAACAAGAGCACACCTGCCGCGCCCGCCCATCGACCGAGGCGCAGGCGAAGCGGGGGAAGTTTCATGCCGGCCAGCGTGGAAGAATTTCTTCGCGATGCGACACCGGACCCACCGCGGACAGTTTGATCGCCATCGAGTCCTACCGTCCTGCGCTGCGACTCAACACCCACTCGCCCGCCGCGCCCTCAAACCACCCCGCCCCTGACTCCGCTGCGACGTCGACCATCACACGTTCGCTCGCGCCCGCGCGCTGCGCTTCCCATTTCCCCGCCGCCAAATCCGTCACGAGCACGCGGCCACGCCCCGCGCCGGCATTCGTCGCCGGAACAGTCACGCTCACGTCGGCCGACGAGCGCTGGCTGTCCATGCGCAACAGCACGACCCACGTCGCGTCCGCGCCCGCGATCACGCATCCCACGCGCTCGCCCGCCTCGATACGCGTCACGGGCAGCCGCCTCGGCGCCGTGCGATCGGTCGTCTGCATCACCGTGAAAAACAAATCCTCCGCGGCCGCCTGCTTCGGCGATACCTCGATCCGCCAGTCGCCCGTTTCCAGCGAACCCTTTTCCCGCCGCGCAGCCGGCACGTCATTCGCATAGTTCTTTCCAAACACCCAATACTCCTTCCCCGGCCCGCCGACCTTGCTCACGTCTGCGTTATCCACCGCGGGCCACAGCACATCGAGATTCAACTGCCCGCGCGCTCCGTGCTCCGTGCGCTCCACCGTCGCCCGCGTGCCCGCGAGACGTGGCTCTTCCAGCGTGTGCATCAGCCAGAATTTCCGAAACGCCGCGTCCGCACTCACCACCCGATCAAACACGATGAGCGCCGCCGGCACGCTCGAGTTTTTCAAATTCAGAAACACAAACGACCGCGTCACCCCACGCACCTTCGCGCTGTAAGCCGCCGTGAGATCGCCCTGTAACAGCGTGTAATCCGGCAAGGTCGCGTCCGGCCCAAAACCGTGCGCGAGCACTTTGCCGGTGCGGTAACCCTTCGCCGGATTGAGCAAATCGCCGAGCGTGCGTGGCTCCGAGCGGTTGTTGGGCAACCGCTGCCCGCCATCGTTCCCGTAGCCTTCCTTCGTCGAAAATTTCTCGGCCGGATCGTAAACGAGCAGCGAGTTGTGCGCGATGGTGCGCCAATAGTAATTTTTCCCGTGCGGACTCCCGTAGTTCCCCGACGAGCCGCCCTCGTAGAGCCCCGAGTCGATCGCGAGCGCCCCGCGCGCGTAGACCTGAAACGCCCCCGCATCCGCGTGCTGATGATTGCCGAAATTGTATTCGTTGATCTTCAGCTCTGCGATCACCGCGTCCTCGCCCCAACCCGTGCGCGCCACCATCCAGCCAAAGGGCGACCCAAAATACCGCGAGAGTGGCAACGCCGCGATCGGCTTCGCCACCAAGTCCGGGTCGCGCCACAGCAGTTCGAAAATCATCTCGCCGGCCCCCGTCCCGCCCTGCTTCAGAAACTGGCTGAGCAACATCCCGTCGCCGTAGTAGCTCGCCGTGAGCACCGTGCCGCCAAACTCGTTCCACGGCGTCCCGCGCGCCGTGCTCACTTTGAAACTGTCGCCCCCGCGCAGCCGCTGACCGTCGGGACGCGTCGTGTAGAGCGCATGATAGGGCACGTAGCGTTGCTGCGGGTTGTAGACATTCCCCGCGCCGAGCCGGTCGAAGATGAAGAGCGGAAACAAATCCCACGAGTAGCGGTGCAGCCCGTAGGAATCACCCTGATGATAGGCGTTGCCCGGATAAAACCAGTTCCGCGCCGGCAAGTGCTCCCGGAAAAAACGCCCCGCCGCCAACCGATACATCTCCGGCTCCTCGTCGTAAATCGCCACGCCCGCCGAGAGCATGTCGCGCATGATCATCGCCTCGGAGGTATGCCCCGTCACCGACCCGCCGCCCACGGGCGGATAGCCGCACTCCTGCGTCTTCGCGAGTCGCACGAGCTCGACGACAAGCGCCCGCTTCTGCTCCGCTGTGAGCAAGGGATAGAGCCAATCGTAGACGATCGCGCCCGTGACCATCATGCGCCCCGTCTCACGACACGCATCCTGCTTGTCCGCCAGCTTGCACGCCTTCAACAACGCCAACGTGTCGACAATCGTCGCCCGCCCCTTCGCCGCATCGGGCTTCGTCAAATAATTCAACGCCTCCCACTCCACCCGCGCCTGCGGCGACTGCGCCGCCATCTTCCGCAACCGCGTGACCACCGGCCCCAACACCGGATGCGCCATCCGCTGCTGCAACTTCGCCATGTCCGCCGCCCGCAGATAAAGTCGCGGATGCTCGGCCGGGACGACCGGGAGCGTCACTTCGACCCCACGGACGTGACACGCCAAAATTGCGATCCCACTCACCGCCACCACCACCAAGCCGCGCATGAAGCTCATGAGGAACGATGACGCTCCAGTCGTCCGACGGCTACCCGCGAAGTTTGTTTAACCCGCGTGCCAGCGTTAGGAAGTTGCGCCACTTGACGCCCGAACGGGCTGGACCTAGGTCTTGCCCTCATGAACGCAGTCGAAATTCAACGCGAAGTGCGCCGGCTCCCGGCTCGGGAGCGGAAGAAATTGACCGCTTGGATGGTGGTTGAATACCCCGCGCTCTCCGTGGATCGGCTGATGGCGAAAGCAACGCGGACGGTGAAAGCCGGAACATTCAAACCGACTCCGCCGACGGCAGATAACTTTCCTCAGGGCCGAACTCTCGAACGCGCGCTCACCGTCGCCGGACAAATGGGTCTGCGGAGGTAGCACGTGCCGCCACCTCGGCAACTCGTCCACACGGAGTGGTTCGACTACGCACTCCAGAAGCTCGGCAACTTACCGCGCGTCGACGGCCTCCTCGCCGAGGAACTCTATCGGCTGGCCACCTATGCCGACCTGGTTCCCCTCGCGCCGGGATGCGACGAACTGCGGCTCTATCAGACGAAGGAGTTTCTGCGTCAGGACGGACAAGTCGTGCGCATCCTGATCTATTTCGCGCTCCGCAGCGATGACACCGTGGAGCTGCAACACATCGAAGTGATCGAGGAGGAAATGCGGGCGACCAAACCCCGCTGAGGCAACTGCACTGCCCAGACCCGAGCCCCCCTCCATCGCCTCTATTTTGGTGTCGGACTGCCATCACCCACCGGCACGCCGAAATCCGGCGAGCCATCCGCCCGCCACGTGAAAGGCTGGATGCGGGTGTGGCGGTTCGGGTCGTGGAGCGGGTCGCCTTGGATGTCGCGATAGCTGCGCGCGTGGTAAACGAGGAGATCGGTCCGGCCGTCGCTCGCCATCGTGAAACTGTTGTGCCCGGGGCCGAACACGCCGTTGGCTTCGTTCGTCGTGAAAATGGGCGTCGGCGATTTTGTCCACGACGCCGGATCGAGCAGATCGCCTTTTTCGTCGGCACTGAGCAGGCCGAGACAATACTCCGCGCCCGTGCCCGCCGCGGAATACGTCATCCACACACGACCGTTGCGCACGAGCACCGCCGGGCCTTCGTTGACCCAATAGCGAATCTGCTCCCACGGAAATTCCGGTTTTGAAATCATCACTTGCGCGCCCGTGATCGACGTCGGGCTGTCCATTTTAGCGAGGTAGAGGTTGGTGTTACCTTTGATCTTCGGGTCCTTCTGCGCCCAGGCGAGGTAACGCGTCCCGCGGAGCTCGAACGTCGTCGCATCGAGCGCGAACGACTCCCAATTCGTCTTCAACTGCCCGCGCTCGGTCCACTCGCCGGCGAGCGGATTGGCGGCAGAGTTTTCGAGGACGTAGATGCGGATATTCCAAACGTTCTCCTTCTCCGCGCCGCCCGCCGCGAAATACACATACCACTTCCCTTTGATAAAATGCATCTCCGGCGCCCAGATGTGGGAGCCCATCGGGCCGGTCGCGTGCTTCTGCCAAATCGTCTTCGGCTCCGCCGCCGCGAGCCCATCCAACGTGCGCGCGCGGCGCAGTTCGAGGCGGTCATACTCCGGCACCGTCGCCGTGAAATAATAGTAGCCGTCGGAATGAAACGTGATGTGCGGATCGGCCCGCTGCGGCACCACGGGATTCGCCAACGCCACGCCCACGGGCGGCAGCGCCGGAAACCACTCGGCCAGCGCCGCCGCGACGAGCGCGTGGCCGCGGGTATTCGGGTGGTTAAACTGCGAGAGCAAATCGTCGAGCGGCGTGCCGCGCGCGAGTTCCGCTTGAAACCGCGCAAGCGAATCCACGAGGGCGACACCGTGTTCGGCGGCCAGTCCGCGGACCTGGGCGGAGAGTTGCACGAGCAGGTCATTCGGATCGGCGAGCTTCGCGCGCGCATCCGGTGTCGGCGTGAGGAGAATCACTTTCGCCCCGGCCGCTTTCGCGCGCTCGATCATGGAAACCCACGCGGTGCGCGCCGCGGCGAGGCCGACGCGACGGTCGTTGAGCGCGTAGTCGATGCACACGACATCCGGCCGCAATGTGAGCACATCGCGATCAAAGCGCGCCGCGCCGCGCACCGAGTCTTCGCCACCGATGGCCGTCACGATGGAGTTGAGCACCACGGTCGGAAAGCGCTCCTTCAGCAATCGCTGCACCTGCGCCGGGTAGGCGTTGAGCGTGTCGACATGCGGCGTCTTGAAATATCCCGCCGGCACGCTGTGGCCGTGAAACACGAGATTCACGATCCGGTTGCGCGGATACTCGCGCCCGAGTTCGCCAATCACCGGCGCGAGGTAGCTCGCAGGCTCAGCGGGTGCGCCGCGCCCGGAAAGCGTGAGCAAAGCGAAGATCGTGAGAAGCAGCTGCGGGCGGAGGTGGGTCATCGTGGGGATTGCGGCGCCGGAGAGGTTTCAGATTTTCCGACCACGGGCCAGCCGGCGTCATCCCACGTCAGCGGACGGAGTGCGAAGCCCGGCGTGCCGCGCGGTGTCGTGCCGTCGTAGAAATGACAACCGAACCACTCGCGACCGTCTTCCGCGAAAATGCCCGCGTGCCCGGGGCCGATGAAGGGGCCTTCCGTATCGAGCACCGGCGTGCCGCCGCCCGCGAGCAGGGCCTTGCCTTCGCGGTCGAGATACGGGCCGGTGATTTTTTCCGCACGACCGACGACGATGTGGTAAGTGCTTTCGAGCCCTCGACAGCATTTGCCGTGATTCACGAAAAGAAAGTAATGGCCTCCGTGCAGATAGATGAACGCGGCCTCGATTTCCTTCTGATGGGCGAGTGCGTGCAGCGGACTATCGGGCGAGAGACGCTTACCCGTGGCGGGATCGAGTTCGACCAGTTTTATCCCGCTCCAAAACGAGCCGAACACGAGCCAGAGCCGGCCCTCGGCGTCGCGCGTGATCGCGGGATCGATGGCGTTGAAGTTATCGGAGTTCGAGGAGCGCACGACGATCCCTTCGTCAATCCAACGAAACGCGGGGTCGGCGGGATCGAGTGTCGTGTTCGTCGCGAGCGCGAGGGCCGAGGTGCGTTTGCCGAACGACGAGACGGAGTAGTAGAGAAAATAACGGTCGCCGACGCGCGCGACGTCCGGCGCCCAAAACATGGCGTTGCGATTTTCCGGCACCGCCTCGGCCACCCACGCGGGGGCCTGTTCAAACACGCGCGGCCCCGCCGTCCAGTTCACCAGATCCTTCGAGCGCCACGACGGCACGCCGCGTCCCGTATGGAAAATCCAATACTCGTCCTTGCACTTCACGAGCGTTGATGGGTCGTGCGCGCGAATGCCGCGGGCGCCGAGCGCACGGAGTTGGGCGAGCGCAGCCGGGTCCGGTTCGGTCGCGGCGCGCGGCCGCCCCGGCGGCGCGAGCGCGATGCCCGTGGGCGTGTCGCGGTCGCAGGTGAGGCGGCCGTTTTGCTCGAAGAGCTCGACGACTTGGATCGAGCTGCGGCGGAGATCGAGGGAGTCTTTGTCTTGCGGGGTGATCGTGCCGCTGCGGCCGGGGTGCGTGAAATAGAAACAGAACGCGCGGTCGCCGCTCACGACGACGCCGGGGTGGCCACCGTTGACGCCGTCGTCGGGACCTTTGCCGGGAATCCCGAGGAGATCGTTGGGTTGCGCGGTCCAGGTTTGCAGATCTTCCGAGCGGTAAACGCCGAGGCCTTTCCAAAGGTCGACGAGCATCCAGTAGGCGCCGCGCCAGCGAAAAACATACGGGCCTTCGCCGGGGCGCTCGCCGACGCCGGTGCATTTGCCACGGTCGGTCCACGTCGTGAGGTCGGGGCTGTCGGCGTAGTAGATGGATTTGCGGTCGCGCTCGTTGTTATACCACATGCGCCAGCCGCCGGTCGGTAACGGGTAAACGCAGGCGTCGATCACGCGGTCGGAGGCGAGCGTGAGCGGAGCGGCATTCGCCCACGTGCGGAGATCGGTGCTCGTGAGGTGGACGAGCGTGCGCGGATGTTGCCAGTTTTCGAATACACCGGGCACGACGGTGAGAAACATGTGGTGCGTGCCGTCGGGTGCGGTGATCACGTCGGGCGCCCAATACGTCGGCGTCGGGCCTTCGCCGCGCACGGCGGCAGGCAGATCGATCGCGGCGTCGCCGAGGCGTTTCCACGTCGCGCCGCCGTCGGAGGATTCGGCGATGCCGATCGGCGTGCCGTGCACCCAGGCGACGCCGGAGAGGCCAGGGACATTGGCGCGGCGGTTGGTGTAGAACATCCACCATCGACCGACGTGGGGATTCCAAATCACGACGGGATCGGCCGCACCGTCGAACACCGGATCGCGGTAGAGCGGCTTCGGCGCGACCGCACCGGGTGAGGCAGCCGCCGGGGTCGTGGCGGACTCGGCGGCGACGGCGGGTGCGAGTGCGAGGAGCAGCAAGGTGAGGAAACGCATGAGAGGAGCGGGGTGCCGCGAGACAAACGGCGGAACGCCGGCGACGCGGGTGTTTTCTGCACAGACAGTCCGGCGCGGCGAGCGGCGGGGCGCGCTTATTTTTCGGGAGGCGGTGACGGCAGGCGCGATTGCAGCTCGGCGAAGCGCGCGCGGTCGTCGTCGTCTTCGGCGATGCGCTGGCCGAGCCCGATGAACGCGGTCGCTTCCTTCAGCGGGCCGTGCGCGGCATACAGCGAAGCCGTGCGCAGCACGAGCGAGGTGCGCCGGGGAAACAAGCCGACGCCTTCCGCCAACACCGCGAGGTGGCCCGCCGTTGGCGTGATGACGCACACGGACCACACATCGGCGATCAACTCGTAGACCTCGGGGATCGGCGGCGCCTGTTTGCGTGCGGTGAAGAGCGGTGTGAGCACCTCGGCGGCCTGCGTGGCGCTCAGTTTTCCGTCGACGGCGGGGACGGCGAGACGCTCGCGGAAACGCAGACGGGCGAGTTCATACCACGCTCGCGGTCGCACGACGTCGAGGCGCGCGGCGGCTTCGAGAAACTCGCGCGCGCCGGCATCGTTGCCCGCATCGACTTCGCACAGGCCAAGAATCGCGAGGAGGCGCGGGTCGCGATTATCGCGGTCGTAGGCGCGGTGGAGTGTGCGGCGGGCTTGCTCGATATATTTTTCCGCCAGGTCCGGATAGCGGCGGCGCACGTAATCGATTTCGAGGCGTTCCCAATCGCCTTTGATTCGCGCGATCTCGCCGTCGGTGGCGTTGCGGAGCGCGAGCGCCGGCGGCGTGATCGGTGTGCCGTGGCGCAACGTGACTTCTTTGCGCACCGCCGTCGGCAGAAACGCGATGAGCTCCGCCGTGAGTCCCGCGAAGTCGAGGCCGAGGCATTCGGCCAAGAGCGCCTCGGTGGGCAATTCCACGGCCGAGCGCTCCACGAATTTCCAGAATCCCGCCCGCCGCGCCTCGACGCGCGGATCGACGCCCCAGCGCACCAGGAGCTCGGCCTGGGCGGCCCACACGCGGATATTCTCCTCTTTCGTCTGCTGGTTGGCCGAAGCATCGCCGCGCAGAAACGCCGCGATGGGCAGCAGCGCCCGCGCCTTCTTCGGGTCGGCCTTCAGCACATTCGTCTCGGCGGAGGAAATCCAGACGGCGGGCTCCAGCCGCAGCGTTTCGCGGTAGAATTTGATTTGCGGATACAGGCCCATGAGTCCCGCGAGAAACCACGCGGGCAGGGTCGGGGTGCGGTTGCGCACGAGATAGTTCACGTAGTCGGGCGTGAGAAACATGTTGTCTGAATCGAAATCGCCGGCGCGCACGATCGCGAAGATGGCCATGGCATCCTTATCCCACAGCCGCATGTTCGGGAGAAACGTGTAGCGGCGCGTCTGCGGCGACGGAGCGAATCCGCGCACGCCGCGGCCACCGATTCCGGCAATATCGTCGGGCGCCGGCACGACGTCATTTGCCCCGCGCAACATCTGCCGGATGATTTCCTGCGAGGCCGCCGGGCGCAGCTCCTCGTCGTAGTAGATCACGGTCTTCGTGACAGCGTGCCGGACTTGCAGCTCCTGCGGAAGAATCAGCGTGAGGAGGCGGTGGAGTCGGTGATACGTCTCGGTGAGGGCGCGCGTGGTGGAATCGCTGCACCGCGAGAGAATTTCGAATTCGCCGCTCTGGGCGTAGCGCCATGGCGGACCTTTCGCGGCTTCCTCGACCATGAACGGCGGAAGGGCGACGACCCCGGGCTCTTCGGCAGCGCGCATCGGTCCAGCCACCCACAGGGCGAGCGGGAGCAACAGCAGCGGACGAAAACGGAGGAACATGGTGAAAAACGCGTCGGGACGGGGCGGCACGAGACGGTCGCAACGTCGGACGCGCGAGGCGAGCGCCGGGTTGCGCGTGCGGACCGCGTCCTGACCGCGCCGTAACCGGCGCGGCTACCGGTGCGATATCTCCGGCGCGCAGTAGCCGCAATCCGCCACCCGTAGCCGCGTCGGTTACGACGCGGTCGCCGCACGCCCGCTCACGCGAGCTGCGGCACGACGAACGGCGCGCGGTAGTTGCGCGTGAGGAGCGCGTTGGCCGCGGCGGCATCGGCGCCGGTGAAGCGCTCGGCTTTCGCGTCGAGGGTGAGCGTCACGCCGAGGGTCGCGGGCGTCTTGTCGAGGTTCACGCCGTTGGCCGCGAGGTGCTCGGCCATGCGGCCGTAGGCTTCGGTGAGCAGTTTGTCGCCCTTGATTTTCTCTTTGGTCGCGGCGGGTGCGGCGGTCCGGCCGAGTTGGTGCGAGATATTGCCGAGGTGGCAGAGAGCACTCGACAGGTGGCCCTCGAGGACGGGGCCGCGCAGATCGGCGAGTTTTCGGCTGCGCACGACATCCACGAAATTCTGCATGTGGGTATCTTTGCCTTTGAATTCTTTCACGAGTTTGCCGGCGCGGTCGTAGGCCTTGGCTTCGGTGTAGCTCGGCACGATCACGTAGCCGCCCTCGCAATCGATCACATTGCCCACGCCGACGGCGCCGCGGTATTTGTCCATCACGCCGGCCTTGGCATTGGCGCCGTCGACGCCGCCTTCGCTGGCGCCGCCGCTGCCGGCGCCCGCTTTTGCGGGGAGCCCGCGCACTTCGAAGATGAGCGGAGCCGTCGCGTAATCGTGGATCACGACCTGCGTGTTGGGCGTATTGGCATCGTCGGTGTAGCCGAGACGGCCGCCGATGCTGAGGGTGTGGCGCGGCAGGCCGGATTCGCCGAGGAACCAGCGCGCGACATCCATTTGGTGGATACCTTGGTTGCCCACGTCGCCGTTACCGGTGAGGTAGTCCCAGTGCCAGTCGTAGTGCAGCCGCTTGCGGCGGAGTTCGGCCTGCGGCGCCGGGCCGGACCAGAGGTCGTAGTTGACCGTGCCGGGAACCGACTGCGCGCCGGAAGTTTGGCCGATGCTGCCGCGAAATTTGTAACAGAAGCCGCGCGCGGCAGTGATCTTTCCGAGGTTGCCGGCCTGCACCCACGCGACGGCTTCGCGCAGGCCGTCGCCCGAGCGGATCTGCGTGCCGGCCTGGACGACGCGGCCGTATTTCGCGGCGGCGGCGACGAGTTGGCGGCCCTCCCAGACGTTGTGGGAAACGGGTTTTTCGACGTAGACATCTTTGCCGGCTTGGCAGGCCCAGATCGCGCCCAGCGAGTGCCAGTGGTTGGGCGTCGCGATGGTGACGGCGTCGATATCTTTCGCGGCGAGCAACTCGCGCACGTCGACAAACGTGCGCACGGCCACGCCGGTTTCGCCGAGCGATTTCTTCGTGCGCTCGAGGACGGCGGTGTCGGGATCGCAGAGCGCGACGACACGCACGCCGGCGACTTTCGCGAGGCTGCCGAGGTGGTTTTTGCCGCGGCCGTTGAGTCCGATGACGGCGACACGGAGGTCGCCATTCGCTCCGGAGACTTGGCTCCAAGAACGGGCGGTGAGCGCCGAGGCGGCACTGACGACGGCGGTGTTGCGCAGAAACGCGCGACGCGTGAGGTGATTTACGAAGAGGGGCATGGCGGGGAGGGTTTTTTGCTGGGTCGTGCGGTGCTTCAGCCCGCACGGGGAAGGTCGACTGACCTGACACGCGGGCTGAAGCACCGCGCTACACCGGACGGCTTATTTTCCGGCGGCGTAAGCCTTGGCGTGCTCGGCGACTTTGGCGGTCTTCTCGTCGCCTTGGTGAAAGTAGAAACGCCAGCGGAAAGTCACGCTCTGGCCGGCCGGAATCGTCAGATCGCCGGAGCGAGGCGGAGTCGTCTTTTTCTTCGTCTTGGGATCGACCTCGAAATCGTGCTGGCCGAAGGGATTCGCCGCAAACAGCGCGTAGGAGCGCACGTGCCACCACGTCGGGAAGCGGGGATTCTTCGGATGGTCGAACATCGCGATGCCGTAAATCTTGCCGTCTTTCGGCGCGTGATAGTCCACCCACGTGGATTTCCGGCCCCAGGTGTCGTCATTCTTCTGGCCAGAATCGTTGACGATGGTGCCGAGGCCCTCGTGTTTCACCCGCTTCTTGTCCGCACCCGAGTAGGAGTGCGGCGGTGTCATCCAGAGGGGCACGCGGATGGCCATCGAGCCTTCCTTGGTGTCGCCGAAGACCACCGGCTTGCCGGCCGGAGCCTTGAGCGTGACCTCGTAATCGAGAAAGCGGGCGTCGCCCGTGCCGTGGACGCGGATGGTCGTCTCGTCGGTCAGGTGCTGCACGCCATCGGCCGCGACCCATTTATTACGGGCGCGGATCACGCCGACCCCGCCCTGAACCGAGGATTCGACGTTTTCGTTGACGATCTTTCCCTTGGAGTCGCCGTCGGCCCAGAAATCCACGCCGTTAACGTCACCGTGCGTAAACCAGAGCGAGCGGTGGTGCGGGTGATCCTCGACTTCGCCGGCCACGCCGCCTTTGCCCTTCATCGGAAAATGCCGCATCAGCTCCGTGCCATCGGCCGCGAGCACCGGATAGAGAAAAGGCTTCGGCGTGTCCTTGAACACATACTCGGTGAACAGTTTGCCGCCGAGTTCGACGCGGACGCGACCGTCGGTCCGCGTGAGTTTGACGGAGTCCGCGGCGCGGAGGGTGGAGACGAGCGGCGCGAGGAGCGCGACCGCAAGAAGGGGAAGCAGGCGGGATTTCACGTCAGGTAAGACGCCGCGTCCTCCCAAAGGGTTCAACCGCAAAGCCCCGGAGCGTAAAAAGTAAAACGGCCCCATGCGGGTCGCATGAGGCCGTCTACGGGCGGAAGCTTTCCGCCGGGAATATTTTTGAATACGGTTCCGGAAGCGCCGCGCTTATTTCCAGCTCAGGACGAGGCGGGTGAAGTAGCCGGTGTCCATCTTCTCGACGCCTTTGCCGGGTTTGCTGTTGTAGTCGTTGGCGAGGCCGAGGCGGAGTTTCCAGCTCGGGTTCGCGAGCGGCAGCTCAAGGAAGCTCTCGTGCGTGGCGCGGTAGTTGGCGAAATCTTCAAACGAGGGGACGATCGAGAGGCGGTTCACGATGCTCGCGTTGTCCATTTGGTAGGTGTGGGCGATACCGAAGTCCAAACCGGCCGCGTTCACATCGGTCGTGAAGGGGCTCTTGTAGTTTTCCGTGCGGAACGAAAGACCGGCGCGGCCCGTGAGCGTCTGCTTCGGCGCCTTGATGAAATCGTAACCGAGACCGAACGCGGCGACGTTGTAGAACTGGATGTCCTTGATGCGGTCGAAGCCGCCTTCGTCGCGCACATACCACGAATTCTTACCCGAAAAATTGCTCTGGTAGTCGATGCCGGCCTTGAACTGGTCGGCCGATTTCTGGCCGTCGGTCACTTGGCGGTCATACGCGGTGTAGAACGCGAGCTTGTCGCTCACGCCGGCGAGCGTCGCGCGAAGGCCGGCGGAGGTGCCGAGCTGGCTCTTGTTGCCGGATTTGCCGGCGACATCGACGTTGGCCTCGTAGGCCCAACCGCGATCGAGCGCGGCGATCTGCGGATCTTTGCCACCCGCGGCCCACGATGCGGCGACTTTGTCGACCGTGGTGTTGATCGTGCCGTCGGCGCCGGCGACTTGGAGGGAGCCGCCTTGGGAAGAAACTTTGCCATCGATGCGCGTGCCGCTTGCGAGACGCACCGCCACCGGAGTGTCGGTCGTGATCGCGGTGACTTCGCTCTGCTTGATCGTGATGGAGCCGGCGTAGTCCGTCGACACGACGACCGAGCCGCCGTCGATCTTGGAAACCTTGCCGACAATACGGGCACCGCTCTTCGTCTCAACGACGTCGGCGGACAGTTTTACCGCGCCAAAAGCGGCGGCGACGAGGGCCAGGGAAGCCCGGAGGAGTTGGGTTTTGTTCATAAGCGTGGCAATGAAAGGGTCCGTCGATACGCCCGCCCTCACCGCTGTCAACGCGCTAGTGTTTTCACCCTAATGCGGCTACTACGCCCACGCTTTTGGCTGCCCAAACTACGCCCGCTTGTCGCTGCGGGCCGGCACACGACCCGAAACCCCTGCTCGACAGGTGCGCGCCCCCGGCTTTGCCTCGCGCCACCGCCGCACCGCACCGCCACGCCGCCCACTTTACGCATGTCCGCCCACGTCTCCCGCCCTGCCCTCATCGTCGCCGACCGTTGGCGCGACTACCAACTCCTCGAATGCGGCGACGGCATGAAGCAGGAGCGTTGGGGCGCCTACACGCTCGTCCGCCCTGATCCGCAGATCATCTGGCCCCGCCACCGCGCTGACCCCAAAGCCCCGCCCGCCCGCTGGGAAAACTGGGATGGCTTCTATCACCGCAGCGACCAAGGCGGCGGCAAATGGGAGTTTCGCCGCCCCCTCCCCGACCACTGGAAACTCGCCTACGAGTCCCTCGGCCTGACCTTCAAGATCCACCCGACCTCGTTCAAACACACAGGCCTTTTCCCCGAGCAGGCCGTGAATTGGGAGTGGTTTTCCGCCAAAATCAAAGCCGCCCGCGCCGCCGGCCGCGAGGTCAACGTCCTGAACCTCTTCGGCTACACCGGCGCCGCCACCGTCGCCGCCGCGAAAGCCGGCGCGAGCGTCACCCACATCGACGCCGCCGAAGGCATGGTGAAATGGTGCAAGGAAAACCTCGTGCTCAGCGGTCTGGCCGCCGCCCCCGTCCGCACCATCGCCGATGACTGCCTGAAATTCGTCCGCCGCGAACAGAAGCGCGGAAAATTCTACGACGCCATCATCATGGACCCGCCCACCTACGGCCGCGGCGCGACCGGCGAGATGTGGAAACTCGAAGAACACCTCTGGCCGCTCCTCACCGAGTGCCGCGCGCTCCTGACGCCGCAACCGCTCTTCTTCCTGATCAACGCCTACACCGCGCGCCTCTCGCCCACCGTCGTCGCGAACCTCCTGGACGAACTCCTCCACGGCCGCGGCGGCAGCATCACCGCCGGCGAAGTCGGCCTGCCCATCCAACGCGACGGTAAGGTCCTCCCCTGCGGCATCTACGGCCGCTGGGAGAGTTGAGGCCCGCTCCGTGTCGTTCTCGTTCCTCGTAATCGTTCTCGTTCGTCAGCAACGGATCGAGCCCAGTCGGCGGAAAGAGAACGAGTAAGATTAAGAGAACGAGGAACAATTGCGCGCGCCGCCATCCGCCCGTTCTTCCGGGTAGCTGCGAGCGTGAGCGAGTGGACCGCACCCCGGCGAAGGCGGGTCACCGATACTCGCACAACTCCAAAATCGTCCCGTCCGGATCGAGAAAGTAACACAGCGACTTGTCGCCCGCCGCGAACTTCACAACGCCCTGCGGCACCTTCACCGGATCGCTGAACATCGTCACGCCGGCCGCCCGCAGCCCCGCCGCCATCGCCGCGATATTATCCACGCGAAACGCCACGTGCCGCAGCCCGCGCGTATTCGCCCGCGAATTTTCCGGCAGCGCGAGGCCCGCCGGAGCCACATATTGCAGCAACTCGATGCGCGGCCCGCCCCCGCCCGGCAGCTCCACGAAAGCCACGAGCCCCTTCACGCCTTTCAGCCCGATGATCTCCTCGATCCAATCGCCCTCCATGACGACATCGGTCGTCTTCACAAACCCGAGCACCTCCGTATAAAACGCCACCGACCGCGCAAGGTCGGCGACAACGACGTTGATATGGTCAATCCCGCGAATCATGCCGCCGACGCTACGCCCGCCCGTCCACCCCGCAACGCCCGTTTCCGCGCGTCCCACCGCCCGTCTCCCACATTTCCCGTAAGAATTTTTTCCGCGCGCAATACCTCAGCACCCACTGCGTCGCGGTTCCTCCCCACGCGTCGCCCTTTTCCCGCACTCCCTGCTTTCCTCCGTCGCGTCGTCCCTCCATCTTCCGCCCCATGTCTCTGTCTCCGCTCTCCTCCGCCTACTACGACCGCGCGCTCGGGCTCCTCGCCACCGCCCGCGAGAAAAACGCCGCCACGATTGCCGCGCTCGCGCCCCTCCTCGGCGCCTCCGTCGCCCGCGGCGAGGTGATCCACACCTTCGGCTCCGGCCACAGCGAGATCATCGCCCGCGAGATCGTCGGCCGCGCCGGCGGACTCGTCTGCATCACCTCGATCAATGACCCGACAGCCGGCTTCATCGAAAACCTCGTCGGCTACGGCACCAAACTCGTCGAGCGCTACGACCGCCAATACGAACTCCGCGCCGGCGAAGTCGTTATCGTCATTTCCAACTCCGGCAAAAACGCCTCGCCGATCGAGGTCGCCCTCCACGCCAAGAAAAAAGGCTGCCTCGTCGTCGGCCTCTGCTCGCTCGCGATGTCCACCACCGCGAAGACCGTCCACCCCGGCGGCCAAAACCTCCACGCACTCTGCGACTACACGCTCGATAACGGCGGCGTCCCCGGCGACACGATCATGCAGCTCACGCCCGACATCGCGACCGGCCCCACCAGCACCTTCGTCGGCGCCTCGATCCTGAATTGGCTCATGCTCTCCACGATGGAATGGCTCAAGGCCAACAACCACGACCTCCCCGTCCTCCGCAGCCAAAACATCCCCGGCGCCATCGACCACAACCGCGCCGTCGGCGCGAAATACAAACACCGCCTGAGCAAGCAGCTCGCGTAAGACATTTGCCCACGAAACACACCAAAAACACGAAAGCTCCGCTCGCTCGCACCGTGGTCGTCACCGGCGGTTTTTCTTTCGTGTCTTTAGTGTGTTTCGTGGGCACCTCCCTCCGATGACCTACAAAATCGGCGTCGACGGCGGCGGCACCAAAACCGAATGCATCCTCGTTGATGCCACCGGCACCGTCGTCGCGCGCCACCTCGCGCCCGGCTGCAATCCCAACGTCGTCGGCACCGACCAAGCCCGCCTCATCGTCACCGACGCCCTCGTCGCGCTAACCTCCTCCCCGTCCTTCCCGCTTCATCTTCAACTTCCATCTTCAACCAGCAGCGTCTCCGCGACGCTGCTTTTCATGTCCGGCGCTCCCGGTTTCTGGCAGGAGTTCGCCGCCTCGCTCACCGATTTCGGCCGCGTCACCACTGCGCCCGATTCGCTCCCGACCCTCGAACTCGCCACGCACGGCCGCCCCGGCCTCGTCATCCACGCCGGCACGGGATCGTTCGTCGCCGCCCGCTCGCCCGACGGCGCCATCCACTACGCCGGCGGCACCGGTTGGCGTTTCGGTGATCCGGGTAGCGGCTACGAACTCGGCCGCCGCGCCATCTCGCGCGCCCTCCTCGAACTCCAAGGCTGGCTCCCGCCCTCGCGCCTCGGCCCCACCGTGCGCGACCACACGCAACTCGGCGACGCCGCCGATGCCCGCGCCATCACGCGCTACTTTTACGCCCACGCCGAACCCAACCGCGTGATCGCCGCCCTCGCCCCCGCCATCCTCCGCCTCGCCGCCGAGGGCGACCACACCGCGCACCAAGTCCTCATCGAGTCCGCTACCGAACTCCTCGAACTCGCCAACCGCGTCGCCGCGAAACTCTTCCCCGGCACCGCGCTCGACACGATTCCCACCGGCCTCAGCGGCGCGCTCCTCACCAACGCCACCGTCGCCGCCGCGCTCACGCCCCGCACGCCGCTCCCGCTCACGCCGATCACCGAAGCTCCCATCGAAGGCGTCCGCCGCCTCCTCCTGCGCGCCTGATTTCCCCTTCAGTATCGGCGGTTTTCCAACCGCGTTTTACCCGCGCCCTCCGCCCCTTCGATCACCCCGCCGGCAAAAAAACGACGCTCCTTCGCGCTCACCGATGCACTTTTTCTCCCGCCTCCCCCCGCTCGCCCTGCTGGCCGTTGCCCTCTTCGGCTTCGTTCCCCTTGCGCCGGCCGCCTCCGCCCTTGCTGCCTCCGCCCCGTCCGCCACCTCCACCTCTGCTCCGCCCACCGCCGCTCCCGAGCCCGCCCCCGGCCAATCCCTCTACGGCACCGACCGCTACATCGAATACCGCGTCGGCGATCTCCCACTCGTCATCACCTCCCCCCACGGCGGCCATCTCAAACCCGACTCGATCAAGAACCGCACCAGCGGCACCCTCGGCGGCGACCTCAACACCCAGGAACTCGCCTTCGCCCTCGCCGACGCGTTTTTCGCGCGCACCGGCCACCGCCTCCACGTCGTCGCGAGCCATCTCCACCGCGCGAAACTCGACCCCAACCGCGAAATCAAAGAAGCCGCCGGCGGCCACCCGCTCGCCGAGCGCGCCTGGTCCGAATACCACGCCGCCATCGAACGCGCCCTCGCCGCCGCCGTCACCCGCCACGGCTTCGCCTTCCTCGTCGATCTCCACGGCCACGCCCACCCCATCGAGCGCCTCGAACTCGGCTACGCCCTCGACGCCAAACAGCTCCAGTCCCCCGACGCCGCCTTCGATGCCGCCGGCCTCATCGCCGTCAGCACGCTCTCCGATCTCCACGCCCGGCTCGGTGGCAGCGCCGCCGCGCTCCTCCGCGGCCCCGGCAGCCTCGGCGATCTCTTTGCCGCCCGCGGCTTCCGCGCCACCCCGAGCCCCCGCGAACCGCAACCCGGCGCCGGCCCGTTCTTCGCCGGCGGCTACACCGTCCGCCGTCATGCCGGCGGCCCTACGCCGAAAGTCGACGGCCTCCAGATCGAGTGCCCCCGCAACGGCATCCGCCTCACCGCCGCCGACCGCACCCGCTTCGCCGCCATCGCCGCCGAAGTCCTCACCCTGTTCATCGAAGCCCACTACCCCTACCGCTTCCCCGCCGCCCCGCCCAAATAGCCCTCCGCCCCCGCCTCACCGCCCCCACCGCTCGTGTAACCCAATAGGTTACACGCCTACCGCCCTCCTCGCTCCACTTTTCCCCCGCCGCTCGCACCCGATTTCCCCCTCTATCGCCTCGGCACCCGGCAACGTCTCGCCCCCATCTCGTGTAACCCAATAGGTTACACGCCGCCTCCACCGCCTCCGCCACGCGGCCCGCGCCGCGCTCGCCGCTTCACCAATTTCCGTTCTCTCCGCCTGTCCCGTCGCGCTCCACTCTCCGCACTTCGCTCCCGTTCTCAGTCTACGTCTCCGCTCTCTGCTCTCCGAAAACATGCTCGTCCGCTTCACCAAAAACGCCCCGTCCGCCCGCGCCGACACGCTGACGTGCACGCGCCCCGACGGCACGAGCACCACCGCCGATCTCCCGCGCCAAGGCATCCTCCCGCACGATGCGTTTCACTTCGTCGTCGAGAGCACGCTCGGCTGGCGCGACGCCTTTTTCGGCCAGCTCGTCCGCGGATCCACGCACGAGGTCGCCACCGCCGCGCTCCACCGCGCCAAATCCTCCCCTGCGAAAAACACCCAGGCCCTCCAAGCCGAGTCGCTCGTCGAGTGCCTCCAAGCCACGCAATGGGGCGGCGCTCCCGACCCCGCCACGTTCGCCGCCAATCTCATCGCCGCCTGCCGCCGCCACGCCGTCCCGCCGCCCGACATCGACGCCGAAGAACTCGCCACCGTCCGCACCGCCCTCCGCGAATTCGGCGCCGCCTGGCGCCCCCTCAACCCCGGCCAATCCCTTGAGCGCACCTTTTGAGCAGTAGGGCGGACTTCAGTCCGCCCATTCGCGCATCGCGCCGCGGACCCGCCTGCGCTCCGCGCAAGTTCACCTCCCCTTTTTGCGCCTTCTGTGCCTTTTTGCGGCCAGCCTCCGTCCGCCCATGCCCGCCGCCACCGCCACACCCGCGCCCACCGTGCTCACCGAGCCCGTCTGGCACGCCCGCGCCGCCGCACATGAGGCCCGCGTGCGCGTGTGGACCGATCCACACGTCGCCCGCGCCGGCCGCGGCGAGAAACACCCGGTCTACGATTTCCTGTTTAACTACTACGCGTTCCGCCCCGCGTGGCTCCGCCGCTGGCACCCCGGCCCCGACCTCGCGCTCGCCGGCGAATCCGCCCGCGCCTACCTCCGCTGGTCCGAGTATCGTGAACTGTCGCCGTGCTCCGAAAGTGGCACGGGCGTCCCGCCCGTGATTTCCGCTTCACGTCCGCCTTCCTCCGCCGCGCCCGCCGTCACCCTCGCCCCGCTCCCGCCCGCCCGCCGCGCCTTCGTCACCTGGCTCCGCGAACTCCTCACCGCCACCCAAGCCCGTCCCGCCTTCTTCGGCTGCTACGGCCTCCACGAATGGGCCATGGTGTATCGGCAAACCCCCGACGAGGTCCGCCACAATTCCCTGCCGCTGCGCTTCGCACCCGACGAAATCGCGCACGTCGTCGAGTCGCTGCCTGTCACGTGCTCACACTTCGACGCGTTTCGCTTCTTCACCGTCCCCGCGCGCCCGCTCAACAAACTCTCGCCCACCCGCGAAACCGTCCCGCTCCTCGAGCAACGCGGCTGCCTCCACGCCAACATGGACCTCTACAAATGGTCCTTCAAACTCGCCCCATTCGCCCCGAGCGAGTTGATCGCCGACTGCTTTGCCCTCGCGCACGACATCCGCGAAGTCGACATGCGTGCGAGCCCCTACGATGTCCGCGCCCTCGGCTTCGCGCCCATCCCGATCGAGACTCCCGCCGGCCGCGCCGACTACGAAGTGCTCCAACGCACCTTCACCGCCCGCGCCGACCCGCTGCGCGCCCGCCTCCTCGCCCTCTGCGAACGCCTGCTCGCGTGAGCGATTCTTGATGGCGCACCGGGCCCAGCCCCACCCGACGCACTACAGCACCTCGTAAACTTCGAGGAGCGCGAGGCCGCTCCCCTCGCCGGCGCCAGTGAGTTGGGCAGTGTATTCGCCAGGGGCGAGAGTCACGAGGAGTGCGGCGTCCCGCGATCCACTCGCCAGGGGAAACGCGCCGAGTTCGGCGGCCGCGATGGCAAGGTCGACGGAGTTCGCGTTGCCAGACCAGCCACGATTCGTGGCGAGGAACGTGCCGTAGTTCGTGGTGAGTGTGAGCACGGGATCGGCGAGCGTGCCGGTGAGGCCGAATCGCGCGAGCCCGGGGCCGACGCCGCGGATGAGGTAGCGGCCGGGCTGTTCACCACGCACGACGAAGCCAGCGATGCCAAGGCCCGCGCCGGGCCCGACGAAGGCGCGGGCAGAGAGATTCACCAGGCGGTCGCTCGTGGCGTCGGCCTCATAAATTTCCACGAGTGCGGCGCCCGTGCGGCTGGCGGTGTCGGTGAGTGCCGCGGTGTAACTGCCTGGCGGGAGCGCGAGCTGGAGCGCGGTATCGGCGCTCCCGGCGGCGAACGGAAACGCACCGATCGCCGCAAAGAGACTCGGGGGCGTGGCAGCCGCGTCCCAGCGGTCGTTGCGCGCGAGCGCGAGGGCGGACGCGCTCGCGACGGCGAGGACGGGCGCGGGCAGCGCGTTGTCCACGCCGAGCGGCGTAAGGCCGGGTCCGATACCGCGGACGACGACGTTTTTCGCACCCGCGCCGCGGACGACGAAGCCGGCGATGAGCGCGCGCTCGCCGGGGCCGGTGGTGGCGCGGATCGAGAGGTTGGCGAGCGCGGGCGCAGCCCGGACCGAGAGCCGCGCCGGAGCGCTCGTGACGGAGCCGGCGGCGTTGCGGACAACGACGCGATAATCGCCGGCGGACGCGGCCGTAAGATTGGCGAGTTCGAGCATGCGGGTGGTGCCAACGACGGTCGTGCCGCGCAGCCACTCGTAGGTCATCGGGCCGGCGCCGGTGACTTCGACGGCGAAGCGTGCAGTGCGTCCGGCGGCCGTGGTGACGGACGCGGGTGCGGTGACGATGCCAGGCGCAGCGGCGGGGCTCGCCCCGAGCGTGGCGATGCTCGACGATCCGTAGTAGGCGAGAAAACGCGCGAAGGCATCGCTGCCTACTTTGGCGCCGAGGCGGCGGCCCACAAAATCGTCGGCGGCGATGTGGATGCCGCCGTAGAGGCGCGAGAGGCCGGCTTGGTCGGCGGCGTCGTAGTAGGTGGCCCACTGGAGTTGGACGTTCGCAGCCGGACCGGCCTCGAAGCCGAGGCCTTTGCCCCCGGCAAAATCGTAGGTGGCGAGGCCGCCGGGAAAAAATTCGCTGCCGGTAAGGCGCGTCAGCACTTCGGCGCCCGCGCGGCTGAACGTGCTGTGCCCCGAGGTGTAGCCGGGAAACGCGGGCGTGACGAACGTCTCGCGCTGATACGGCACCCATTCCTCGCCGAGCACCCAGCCCACGCCGGCGGTTTCGGCCGCGGTGGCCGGCGTGCCGAGCCACGCTTTGACGGCGATTTGGCCGACAAAGCGGGCGAGAAATTCGTGGCGCTCTCCGCGCGCTGCGGACGCGGCGGTGATGAGTTCGATTTGGCCCGGAATGAGCGGCAGGCCCTCGGCATGGTAGCGGGGCAGCGCGGGATCGGAGGATTGGCCGCGGCCGGCGAGGTAACGGATCATCGTGATCGGGCGCGCCGAGTTATACTGCCACTTGAGCGTCCACGCGCAGCAGGCCGCATCGTGCATCGCGGCGTTGAGCGCGAGGTAGCCGCACACATCCCATTCGAGGCGGCGGAGCGTCGGGCCGGTGCCGAGGAAACGATGCGCGGCGCGCGGGTCGTCGCTGATCTGGTTGAACACGAGATTCCAGTGGCCGGGCGGCGTTTCGGAGCTCGGACCGTCGGCCCAAAACTCCGCGAGCACGCGCGCGTAGTCGCCGCGGTTGACGACATTGGACGGGTAGGCGCGGCCGGTGGCGGGGTTCACGGCGTGGCCGCGGCCGGCATTGGTGCCGAGGGGATTGTTGAGGAGTTTGCCCGGCGAAATATCGAGCGTGGCGCCGTCGGCGGCGGTGAGTTGCGAAGAGTAGGTGAGCACCTCGACAGCCTGCGCAACGTAAGTGGCGCGATCGGCGGTGAGCGTGGGCGGCGGGCCGGGATCTTCCGCGAGCAAACCGTCGGCGCGGCGCGCGAGGGAAAACGTGCGCGTGGTCTTCGCGTTGGCGCCAACGAAAGGCTGCACGGCGGCGCCGAGGACGAGGCCGTTTTGCGTGATGGTGTTGAGGAGGTCGAGTGGCTGCCAGCGGTTGGGATCGACGCCGATGCCGACGCCGGTGAAACGCACGACGAGCGGCGGATTCGCGGCGACGAAGCCGGTGGCGTTGGCGTAGCTGCCGGCTTCGTTGGCGCCATCGTCGAGAGTGAGTGCGAGCACGCGGGCACCGATGCGCAGGCCGACCGCGGCGGGCGTAGCGGCGGTGGTGTCGGTGTCGTCGGGGTTGTAGCCGTAGCGCTGCATGAGCCAGCGAATACCCGCGAGCGTGGCGGCGGCGCCGGGGCTGTTGGCGAAGCGCTGGCGGATCACGGTGTAGGCGGCGAAACTCATCGCCTGCTGCTGCGCGGCGAGGCGCGCAGATTCATCGAGCGGGATCGCGACCACTTCGCGCGTGAAAACCTCATGGTGCGCGGCCCAGCCCTCGCGTTCGTAAGCCCAGTAGGCGTCCCAGAGTGTGGCAGAGAGGTGGAAGAGATTGCGCGCGTGAACGGGCGGGTTCGGCGTATCTTTGCGGATGCCGTCGAGGAGCGCCTCGTTCCACCAGCGGGCGACGCTCTTGGCCGCGAGATCAGCAGTCACGGTGATCGTCGCGGCACTGCTCGTGATCGTGCCGGAGGGATTGGTGAGCGTGACAACGTAAACGCCGGCGTCGATCGGCTGGACGCGTTCGAGCGTGAGCACCGGGCCGCTTTGGCCGGGAACGATCACTCCGTCTTTGAAACACAGATACGATGGGGCAGGCGTGCCCTGGCCGAAGACGGTGAGTGTCACGGGGGAATCCTTGCTGGCGGTGACGCTGCGCGGCTGCGTGGTGATCACGGGCGCGGCAGGCAGCCCGGGCACGCCGCCCTGACCGGCGACCCGCGCGGGACCGCCCATCACGGCGAACAGCACGAGGCCGAACAACGCGCAGCGGAAGCGGGCAAAAAACTGGATCTTCACGGGCAAGCCCCCAGCGGGACCGATTTTCGGCCCCGACGACAATCCGTTTCCCAGAAAACTTCCGCCCTCTTCATGACTTTCCTTGGAATTTCCCCGCCGCCCGGCAGCCTCCCGCCCCGTGAGTGCCGGCGATATTACCCTCCTTCTCCAGCAAGTCGGTCACGGCGAAAAATCCGCCGCGGATCAACTCCTCGCGGCCGTTTACGACGAGCTCCGCCGCCTCGCCGCCTCGAAAATGGCGCACGAGGCCGCCGGCCACACGCTTCAGCCCACTGCTCTCGTGCATGAGGTGTGGTTGCGCCTCGGCGGCGACCAACAGCCCACGTGGGCCAATCGCGCGCATTTCTTCGGCGCGGCCGCCGAGTCGATGCGGCGCATCCTCATCGAAAACGCCCGCCGCAAACGCGCCATCCGCCACGGAGGTGACTACGCCAAAGTCAGCGCCAACGAAACCGGCTTCGACCTCGCCGCGCCCACCGAGAGCGACGAGGAGCTGCTCCTCCTCAACGAGGCGCTCGACGCCTTCGCCGCGCACGACGCCCGCAAGGCCGAACTCGTGAAACAAAAATATTTCGTCGGCCTCACGCTCGAAGAAGCCGCCGACGTGCTCGGCATCTCGCACCGCACCGCGAAACGCGACTGGGCCTACGCCCGCGCGTGGCTTTTCAACGAAGTGAAACGCCTCCGCGGGTAGCGCCCGCCGCGGTTTCCGTCCGTTGCCCCACCCCACCCCGTGATTCCATGGCCCCTTTTCGGCATTTTTTTCGCATTGAGCACATGACCCCGCTCCCTGCCTCTTGAACCGCGACGACGAAATCTTCGCCGAAGCCATCGAGCTGCCCCTCGCCGACCGCGCAGCCTTTCTCGACCGTGCGTGCGCCGGCGATGCCGCGTTGCGCGCCCGGGTCGACGCCCTGCTCGCGGGCCACGACGCCGCGGGCGCGTTTCTCGAAGCCTCACCGATCGAGCGCCCGACGTTTCCGCCGATGCCGGAACTCCCCGAGGAAAAACCCGGCGACGTGATTGGCCGCTACACGCTCGTGCGCAAAATCGGCGAGGGCGGCTGCGGCGTCGTTTACCTCGCCGAACAGACCACGCCGGTGCGGCGCCGCGTCGCGCTGAAAGTCATCAAGCTCGGCATGGACACGCGCCAGGTCATCACGCGTTTCGAAGCCGAGCGGCAGGCCCTCGCGATGATGGACCATCCGGACATCGCGCGCGTGTTCGACGCCGGCTCGACCGACTCCGGGCGTCCGTTTTTCGTGATGGAATTCGTCGACGGCGTGCCGATCACGAAATTCTGCGATGACCACAGCCTCTCCATGGACGCGCGCCTCTGGCTCTTCGCTCGCGTCTGCGTCGCCCTCCAACACGCGCACCAAAAAGGCATCATTCACCGCGACCTGAAGCCCTCGAACATCCTCGTCGCCCTCCACGACGGCGCGCCCGCGCCCAAGGTGATCGACTTCGGTATCGCGAAGGCCACCTCGGGCCGCCTCACGGAAGCGACGCTCGTCACCGGCTTCGACCAGTTTATCGGCACGCCCGCCTACATGAGCCCGGAGCAGGCCGAGCTCCGCGATCTCGATATCGACACCCGCAGCGACGTCTACTCGCTCGGCGTGCTCCTCTACGAACTCCTCACCGGCCGCCCGCCCTACGATCCGCAGTCCCTCGTGCGCGCCGGCATCGCGGAGATCCGCCGCATCATCCGCGAAGTCGATCCGCCGCGCCCCTCCACGCGCGTCTCCACGCTCGCCGGCGCCGACCGCGACACCGTGGCCCGCCTCCGCCGCGCCGCGCCCACCAAACTCCGCTCCGCCCTCACCGGCGACCTCGACTGGATCGTGATGCGCTGTCTCGAAAAAGACCGCGACCGCCGCTACAGCACGGCCAACGAACTCGCCGACGACGTCCGCCGCCACCTCCGCTCCGAGCCGGTCGTCGCCCGCCCGCCGCACACGCTCTACCGCGTCCAGAAATTCGTCGCGCGCAACCGCCTCGTCTGCGCGAGCGCCGCGGCCGTCGCGGCAGCGTTGATCATCGGCACCGTCGTCAGCGTGCGCCAAGCCGTGCTCGCCACGCGCGCCGGCCGCGCGGAAGCCCTCGCCCGCGCCGATGCCCAGCGCCGCCAAGAGCAGGCCGAAGCGTTGCTCACGTTTATGCTCGGCGATTTTCGCGCCGAGCTCGAAAAGGCCGGCCGCCTCAACCTCCTCGACAGCGTCGGCGAGAAAGCCCTCGCCTACTTCGCCTCGCTCGATCCCCGCGACCTCACTGACACCGCGCTCGCCCGCCAAGCCAAAGCCCTCACGCAAATCGGCTCCACGCGCATCAACCAGGCGCGTTTCCCCGAGGCCGACGCCGCCTTTGCCACCGCCTACCAACGCGCCGCCGCCCTCGCCGCCCGCCACCCGCGCGACGGCGACATGCTCTTCGAGCGCGCGCAGGCCGAATACTGGATCGGCTTCATCGCGCGCCGCCGCGGCAATTTCATGCTCTCCCGCGAGTGGCTCGTGCGCTACCGCGATTCCGCCATCGCCCTCGTCGCCCTCGAAGGCACCAAACCCCGCGCCCAACGCGAACTCACCTCCGGCCACCACAACCTCGCCGTGCTCGATTTCGATCAGGCGAATCTCGCCGGAGCCCGCACCGGTTTTCTCGCCGAGATCCCGCTCATCGAGGCCCTGATTGCCGCGTCGCCCGCCGACACCTCGCTCCGTTTTCGACTCGCCGATATCGCTTCGTGGCTCGGCCTGATCGCAGAGCGCGAGGGCCAGTTTGCCGAAGCCCTCGCCCGCTTCGGCGAGATGTCCACGCGCGTGCAGGCGCTCGCCGCACTCGAGCCCACGGTGGCACGCTGGCAGGCCAAAGTCGCCGAGAGCACCATTGCCCTCGCCAATATCCAGGCCGTGACCGGCCGCACCTCCGAAGCCGCCGACGGCTTTGCCCGCGGCGGCGCCCAGTTCGATGCGCTTGCGGCCCAAGACCCAAAAAACCAGCAGTGGCGCCTCAGCGCGTTCGGCCTCCGCCTCCGGCAGACAAATCTCCTCATCGGCACCGATGCGCCCGCCGCTGCCCGCGTGCTCGCCGATCCGCTCGCGCAACTTTCCGCGCTCGTCGCGGCGGAGCCCTCGTCGCGCGTGTTCACCAGCCGCCTCGCCTATGCGTGGCAACTGGAAGCCCGGCTGCGTTTCGCCGCCAGGCGCGCCGACGCCCGCGTCGCCGTGGAGCGCGCCCTCGAACTCGGCGCATTGTTGATCAAAGAAAATCGCGCCGACGATGTCGTGCTCGCCGAGTATGCGCAGGCCGCCGTGCTGGCCGGTCGCATCGCCCGCGCCCAAGACCGTGCGGCCGAGGCCCGCAGCCACTGGGAGTCGGCGATCACCACCCTCGCCCCGCGCCTCGCCACCTCCCACGACTGGCGCGTGCTCGATCCCGCCGCGCAGGCGTATCAGCTTCTTGACAACGCCGCCGCCGCGCGTCCGCTCGTGGACCGGCTGCGGAGCTCCGGCTACCAGCCCGTCGACCCCTTGGCCGCGCCTCTTCTGGGCCCGGCCGTTTCCCCCGTCAGTCCCAACCGCAACGAATGATCCCAACCAACATGTGTCAGCTCGCCGCCACGCTTAATATCACGATCAACCAATTCCGCGCCCTCGGCGGAATTTTCCCCGTCAGCGCCACGATGACGCTCGCCCCGGGCACGCCCGACGCCTTCACGATCCACGGCAAGAACGTGACGATCGAGCTGCCCTCGGGCCAACAAAGCTCGGTCACGCTCACCTTCGCGCTGCCCGACCCGAACTACGTCCTGCTCGGCATCGCCTTCGCCGCCAACACGAAGGGCTCCTCCAGTCTCGGTCGCACCGAATTTCCCTCGGTCGCGATCACGAGAAACTCCCAGGGCAGCTCGATGGTCGTGACCGACTCGTGCGACCCTTCGCAAAACGCCGTGCGCTTCAACTACGTGATTATGGTGCAGAGCGTGAACACCGCCGAAATCGGCATCATCGATCCGGATATCGAGACCGAAGTCGAAAACTGAGCCGCGGCGCGACCGCGTCACCGACCTTTCGGCCGGCTTCCCGTAAAACGGAAGCCGGCCTTTTTGTGTCCGCCACCCGGCCCCCCCCCGGTCACGCCCTCGCGCCCTTGAGGCGAGCGCACCCTACCCGCGAAAAACTTTCCGTCGCCATGTCACCTTTTGGTCGGAAACGACGCTTAGGGAGATGTCCGCACCATTTCGGACGCATTTTTCCAACACCCCCCTGACCACCGCACCATGAGTTCCGTCGCCCCCCTCCTGTTTGCCACCGCCGAAACGATTCAGCGCTACGACGTTCCCGCCACCGGCCACTACGTCATCGAAGCCGCCGGTGCGCAGGGCGGCGCAGGCGGTGGCCCCGGCGGCAAAGGCGCCCGCGTCAAAGGCACCTTCCACCTTACCCGCGGCGAAATCCTCTGGATCGTCGTCGGCCAAACGGGCGGCGTCGGCAACACCCCGCACCAGCCCGCCGGTGGTGGTGGCGGCGGCACCTTCGTCTGGAAAAGCATGGCCGATCTCATCCTCCCGTCTCAACCCATGCTCGCCGCGGGCGGCGGCGGTGGCGGGACCAGCGGCGCCGGCAGCGACGCCGTCGTGTCGATGGATGCCGCGCCCGGCGCAGTGCCCGGCGGACGCAACGGCCACGGCGGCGGTGCCGATGTCGTGAATTTCCACTACAGCGGCGGCGGTGGCACCGGCTGGAAAAGCGGCGGCGGCACCGGCTCCACGCCCACGTATTGCGGCGGCGGCCATCACTGGGCCGGCGGCGCGGGCGCCGACTACTGTTGCAACGTCGGCGGTGCCGGCGGCTTCGGCGGCGGTGGTGGTGGCGCCTTTATCGGCCACGGCTCCGGCGGTGGCGGCGGTTACAGCGGCGGTGGCGGTGGCACGCAAAACGGCCCCGGCGGCGGTGGCGGCGGCTCCTTCAACGCCGGCACCCACCAGCTCAACCTCGCCGGCATCCAGACCGGCCCCGGCTACGTTTCCCTGCTCGCCATGCCCGACCTCGCCGCCGTGCGCCTGCAAAATTCTCACCTCGCCACGCGTTCCCCACTGCCGCTCGCCGCCGAACTCGAAGCCGCCGGCGACACCGCGCAACGCGGCCCCGCGAGCGGCGAATTCCGCGGCTATTTCTAAAACCGGCCTCCCCGCCACCACCCATTCCCACCGTGCACGCCCAACTCGCTTCCCTCGCCGCCCACGAACTCCACTTGTTCGTCTCCGTGGCCCTCACCATCACCGGCCCCGCGCTCCACCTCTATCGTCCGCTGCACGAGATGGTCGTCGAGGAGCGCGTGAAATACCGCGAGCTCACCGAGACCCAGGCCCGCCGCCAAATGCGCTGCTACGGTTTCTGCGCGACCGCCGTCACCATCGTCGGCGTCACCTTGCTCACCGGACTGGTCGTCCGCGCGCTGGCTTAAAACCCTTCGCCGCCGTCACGGCCTGCTCAGCACCGCGTCGGACAACTGAAACGCCCGCGCGCCCGCGCCGCTATCCGCACCCTCCGCGATCGGTCGCACCGGAAAATCCGCGCGCCGCGCCTTCGTCGCCGCCGAATCCATCCCGGCCGCCCGATCGCGCGCCGCGACGAGCGCCGGATCGACCTGTCCGTCCGCCGTAAATCCCATCATCAGCTTCGGCAGCCCCAGCGGCACCACGTCGCCGCGGTCGACCTGCCAGAGGTGCCACGTTTTCCCATAGGTGTTCACGAGCTCTTTCATCAACGTTTCCTCGCCCGCCGCGTCGGCCTCCGGCGCGGTCAACAGCCCCGACATCACTTCGTAACGGTGGCTGTGCCAGAGCCGTTTCTCCTCGGCCGGCAACGCCATGAACATCGCTTCGCCGATGATATATTCCACGCCGATCAACCGCGCGCCAGGCCGGTCCGAATCATAGATCGTGCACTGCATCACGCCGCTGCTCAGGTGCGCGCAGTAGTGCTCGACGCGCAGCGCCCGCTGCGGCTCGCCGCTGTAAAAATGAAACCCGCACACATGTGCGTGAATCGTTCCGGGTGGCCCGACTCTCGGCCGTTGCACCGGCTGCGCGTCCATCGCCATGGCTTCGGACACGTGCGCCAGCGGCGAGATCTGCGCGACTGCCAACCACGTGAGCGCCGCCACGCCGACACACCCGGCCGCGAGGATTCTGCGAGAGGAGAAAAGCGGTTTCATCGGTGATGGATTTACGGTGGTCGCGCCGCGTTGGCCCGACTCGCCCGTTCCGCACCGACCTCGCTTTCACCCGGCTGGTTCGCCCCGCCGACCCGATTGCTTCACCCGTGAACACCCCATCGACGCGCCGCGGCTACCGGCTCGGCGGCAGCCAGACCAACGCCTCGTGTCCCGCCGTCAAAATATCCACGCCCAACAGCGCCGACACCCGCGCGCGCGTCTGCAGCACGAGCGACGCGTGCATCGCCGTGCGCTGCTCCGGCGTCAAGCCCGGTTGCGCCGCGATCTCCAGTTTGCGCTGCGTCCACTCGTCCTTCGCGCGCCACAGCTCGCTCACCGCCTTCGTCGAAAGTCCCTGCTGCAACGCCAGCGTCCGCATGCCCGCGTAGGTCGCATCCTCGGCCTGCAACCACTTCGCGTAGTCCTCGTCGCCGAGCATCGCGCGCACCTTTTCCCGCATCGCCTGCTGCACCTTTACGCGCTCCACGAGCGCCCCCGGCGTCACGTCGAACACGAGCGCAAACCGGTCGTCGAATTCCTTCTGCCAGCGAAACAGCGTGCGCCGCTGCTCCTCGCTCGTCGCCACCGCGCCAAACCGCCCCGCGAGCGCCTTGCCCGTCGTGCTCTCCGCCATCTCGTAGTCCTCCAGTTCGGCCGGCGTCAGCGCCGCCGCGAAATCCGCGTGCATCTCCCGTTCGAGCAACGCGAGCTGCTTCAAAAACGCATTCAACCCCCCGGGATATTTATCCCCCGCCGCCGCAAACTCCGCGGACATCTTCATCCGGATCTCGTCGTAGTCGCGGCGGATTTTCGCGAGCCGCTCAAGCTTGTCGGCCGAGAGGACCGTGCGCGCTCGGGGCGCCGCCGTCGCGCCCGCCCCGCCGCTCGTTTTTGGCACCGCCACCGGCGCCAGCGCCGTCTTCGCCGTGCCCGCCGCGGATTTGGTTGCGGTTTCCCCCGGCTTCGCCGCGTCCTCCCCCGCCCGCCACGCCCGCACGGCCAGAAACGCGACGAGCCCGAGCACCGCCGCCGCCGCGAATATCTGTAAACCGCGTTTCATGGCCGGGACCGTATTTGCCACCCCGTCGACCGCGAATTTTTTCGCGCGTTTCCGCCGCGGATTTGTCGTTGCGGGGAGCGGCGTGACCCCGCAATCCAGCCCCTTCTGTCCTTCCGCGTGCACGCCGCCCACACCCGCTCCGTCCTCCTCCTCATCGCCACCGCTCTCTGCTGGAGCCTCGGCGGCCTGCTGATCAAGTCCGTCGATTGGCCCCCGCTCGCCGTCGCCGGCGGCCGCGGTCTCATCGCCGCCCTCTTCCTCCTCGCGACCAACCGCGGCCTGCGTTTCCACTTTTCGCGCGTGCAGGTGCTCGGTGCCCTCGGCTACGCCGCGTGCACAGTCACGTTCTGCGCCGCCACCAAGCTCACGACTGCCGCCAACGCCATCTTGCTCCAATACACCGCGCCCGTGTGGGTCGCCCTCTTCGGCGCGTGGTTTCTCGGTGAGCGCACCACGCGCGCCGATTGGTTCACCATCGCCGCCGTCCTCGCCGGCATGGCGCTTTTCTTCGCCGACAACCTCGAACTCGCCAACCTCCTCGGCAACACCCTCGCCGTCCTCAGCGGCCTCAGTTTCGCCGGCATGACGATCGCGCTCCGCCGCCAAAAAGACACTTCCGCCAGCGAATCGATCATCCTCGGCAACCTCCTCGCCTTCGCCATTGGCCTCCCGTGGATCGTCGGCGCCCCCGCGCTCACCCCCGGCGGCTGGCTCGCCCTCGGCCTCCTCGGCACCGTGCAACTCGGCGTCGCCTACTGGCTCTACGCCCGCGCCATCAAACACGTCACCGCCCTCGAAGCCGTGCTCATCCCGGTGATCGAGCCGATCCTGAACCCGCTCTGGGTGCTCCTCGCCACCGGCGAGAAACCTTCGCGCCTCGCGCTGGTCGGAGGCGTGATCGTGCTCACCGCCATCACCCTCCGCGCCGTCGCGTCCGTCCGCGCCGTCGCGTCCGTCCGCGCCAAACGCTCGGCCGCCCCGTGAAACTTCCCCTCCTGCTCCTGTGTTGTCTCGGCATGGTCGCTCCCGCCACCGCCGCCGAAACCGACACCGTCATTCTCCTCCACGGCCTCGGCCGCACGCGATGGTCGATGTCGCCCCTCGCCTCCGCCCTCGCGCGCGACGGCTACCGCGTCATCAACCTCACCTACCCCTCGCGCACCGTCCCGCTCGAATCGCTCGCCCGCGACTGGCTCCCGGCCCAACTCGCCGCTCACGCCGCCGACGCACCCCGTATCCATTTTGTCACGCACTCGATGGGCGGCATCCTCGTCCGACTTTGGCTCCGCGACTACGGCGCCCCCGCCAACCTCGGCCACGTCGTGATGCTCGCCCCACCCAACGCCGGCAGCGAACTCACCGACCGCCTCAACACATTTCCGCCGTTCCGCTGGTTCACCGGCGCCAACGGTCGTCGCCTCGGCACCGCCGCTACCGATCTCCCGTGCGCCCTCGGCCCGTGGCCCGCGCCCGCGCACCCGCTCGGCATCATTGCCGCCGACCGCTCGCTGAACCCGTTCTTCTCCGCCCTCCTCCCCGGCCCCGACGATGGCAAAGTCACCGTCGCCCGCACCCATCTCACCGGCGAAACCGCCCACCTCGTCCTCCCCTTCACGCACACGTGGCTCGCCTGGCGCACCGCCACCGCCCGCCAGATCCGCAGCTTTCTCTCCAACGGCCATTTTCAGCCGGCTTCCTGACTCCTCCGTTTTCTCGGCTGAAATTTTTGCGCCATTTGCGCCTCTTTGCGGCCCACCTTCGGCGAAAAATCTCCCGCTCCGCCAGACAAACCCCGCCCGCCGCGACGCTTCACCCGCGTTCCCACCACCACGCACCCGCCACCGCACTCTTCGCTGCATGAAGCCCACCACCCTCCTCCTCGCCGCCTCGCTCGTCGCCAACCTCGCGCTCATCGCCTTCGTCGCCACGCGCCCCACCGACCCCGCCGCCGCCTCTCCCCGCGCCGCCGCCGCATTAGCCGCCAATTCCGCCCGCGCCACTTCCGCCAGCAACCCCGCCGGATCCACCTCCACCGCGTCCGCCACCACCGAAGCCCGCGACACCGCCGTCGGCCGCGCCCTCGCCCGCTACCAGCAACGCCTCCAAGCCGCCCGCGCCGCCTCGTCCAGCACCGACGCCCGCTGGTGGCGCGCAAACTCCGCCTCCGCTCGCACCCGCGAAGAAGAACTCGCCGCCCGCCGCGAGCTCACCGATGCCCTCATCGCCGCCTTTGGCGACGACCTCGGCCTCGGCGGCGCCGACCGCTCCTCGCTCAATTTTCTCTCTCCCCAAAAACGCGCCGCTCTTCTCAGCATCATGCAGGATTACGACGAGATGATGGCCAAGTTTGGCGCCGGCGGTATCCAGCTCGCCTCCGACAAAGAAAAACTCCGCCTCCTCCGCTCCGAACGCGACCGCGACATCGCGGCCCTGCTCACCCCCGCCGAACTCGCCGACTACGAACTCCGCACTTCCCCCAACGCCGCCACCCTCCGCACCCGCTACGGCGACGCCATCGCCTCCGAGGACGATTTCAAAAAACTCTACGCCCTCCAAAAGGCCTTCGACGAAAAATTCCCCGCCGAAGCCTTCACCGGCCGCGTGACCATGGAAGCCATGCGCGCCCGTTCCGACGCCCAGCAGCAACTCCAGGCCGACATGCGCACCACCGTCGGCGATGAAAAATTCGCCGCCCTCCGCCGCGCCAACGACAGCGAACTCCGCTCCCTCGACTCGCTCGTCACCCGCCTCGGCCTCCCCGCCAATACCACCGACCGCGTCGCCACCGCCCGCGAGACCTACGCCGCCGAATCTCAGCGTATCAACGCCGACACCTCGCTCGCCCCCGCCGACCGCCGCGCCGCGCTCACCGCCCTCGGCAACCGCGCCAAATCCGACCTCGCCACCACCCTCGGCACCGAAGTCGCCGAAGCCTACACGCCCCGCGCCTCGTGGGTCGGCATGTTGCAAGGCGGCATCGCGTTCTCGACGACTCCCGTCGCGAACAGCCCCGGCAGCCTCTCGCTCGCCGGCGGCCCCAGCCAAAGCGTCTTCCCCGTCATGCCCGCCGGCACCGCCGGCCCCGGCACACCCGGCGTCCGCCAAGTTGTGAACGTAATCAGCAGCACATCCGAAACCACGGGCCACGCCGGCGGCGGCACCTTCATCCTCGGCGGCGCCGCCCCCGTCGAACGCCCCGCTGGCTCCACGCAGGTCATCTCCGTCACCACCGCGACCCACGGCGAAACCCCGCCGCCGACGACGACCACGGCCGGCGCGCCGAAACCGTAGCCCCGCCTCCCCTCACTTCGCCGGCGGCTTCACCTGCAGCAAAATATTCGCCGCCGTGATCAACCCGCCGCCGAGCAGCAGATTCACCGTCGCCGTTTCGTTCGCGTAGTGGATTCCCGCCCACACCGAAAACAGTGCCGGTAAAAACAGCGCCATCACCGACCCAAAGATCGGCTCCACGCAGTAAATCAGCCCCGCCTCCGTCGCCGTGATTTTCGGCTGCCACGCGTTCATGATCGTAAACGATCCCAGCGTGCAAAACACCGTCAGCGTGAGCGTCATCGCGAGCCACACCGGCGAGGTCCACGGCACCACCAGCGTCGCCACATCCGGCGCCGTCGCCCCCGCCAGCACCGCAAACACGAGCGCCTCGGTCGCAAACATCACGAGCGTGAGCCGTTCCGCGCGATTCGCCGCAAACTCCTTTTTCTCCAGCCACAGGATTTGCCCCATGAAAAACAGCGACGCCACCAACGTCTCCCACTCGCCGCGCCCGAGCTTCATTTCTCGCCAGTCAAACCGCCCCAGCACCGCCACGCCCGCCAGCACCAGCGCGCAACACGTCCACACGACCCAACCCGGATTCCGCCGGAGCCGCACCGCCACGTAGATTGGAATCAAGATCGCATAGAACTGCGTGAGAAACGCCGATGTGCTCGCCGACGTGAACTGCATCGCGTCGTTTTGCAGCAGCATCCCCGCCGAGGAGAACAGGCCGATGATCACGCCTTGCTTCACTTCGCCGCGCGTCACTTTCCAAAAATCAAACGGCTTCAGCGCCACGAGCACGAGCGTCGCGAGCAGGAAGCGCGGCGCCACCGTGTAGATCGCCGAAAACCACGGCCCCGCCTGCGGCACGAGCACCCCGTGCAGCAACATCACGGCCTTGATGACCGGAAAGCTCAGCCCCCAAAACAAATTCGCGAGCAGCAGCATGAGCAGCGCGCGCGAACGTTGAGGATGATGAGCGTCGGACATTGTAAGAAGCGTTGGTTCTCGATGAGAACCGCCCAACCTGCCGCCCGCCCCCACCCGCGCCAAGTGAATTGCCGCCACCCGGCACTTTCGAACGATTTTGCAGTCGGAATTCGACCCTCGCCCTTGCGTCTGATCTAAGACTTCACCCCGCCGCGCGTCGTCGTTCAACCCGCCCCTCCCATGAAGCTGCCCACGCTCCTCCTCGCCGGGTCCCTCCTCGGCAACGCCGCCCTCGTCGGTGCGCTCATCGTCCAACCCTCCCGGCTCCCCGCTCCGCTGCGCGACCTCTTCCCCACCGAAGCCCCTCGCGCCCCGGCCTCGCCGCCCGTCGCTCCACCCTCAGCTCTAAGCTCTCAGCCTGCCTCTCGCGGCTCTCAGCTCTCAACTCTCAACTCTCAGCTTCCGCTCTGGCCTTCCCTCGCCTCCGACGATCTCCGCACCCTCGTTGCCCGCCTCCGCGCCGCCGGTTTTCCGCCCCACGTCATCCGCAGCGTCGTCGAACGCCGACTCAGCGACCTCTACACCCCGCGCCTTCGCGCCCTCGAGCAGGCCGATCCCAACACCCCGTTCTGGAAAATCCCCAGCCCCTATTATTCCGCCGGCGACAAACGCCTCGAAGAAATCAACCAGCTCTATCGCGAACGCACCAAACTCTCCCGCGAACTCCTCCGCGATCACGCCCTCGCCGACGACGACATCACCGCCGCCCAACGCCGCCAGTTCGGCTCACTCGCCCCGGCCAAGATCGACCAACTCCAGCGCATCGAGGATGACTACGCCGAGATGCAGTCCGCCCTGCGCGCCGCGACCCAAGGCGTCATGCTCCCCGAAGATCGCGAGAAATTCGCCCTCCTCGCCCGCGAGAAATCCGCCGACCTCGCCGCCATCCTCACCCCCGAGGAGCTCGCCGACTACGAGCTGCGCACCTCCCCCACGACCCGTCACCTCCGCAATCGCCTGACCGCGTTCGATCCCTCCGAGAGCGAATTCCGCGCGATCTACGCCGCCCAACAGGCCGTCAATGCCCGCTTTGTCGGCGGCCCGGTCGAGGCCCAGACCATGGACCGCACGGCGCGCGACACCGTAGCCGATGCCTACAACGCCCAGCTCCTCGCCGGCCTCGGCGCCGCCCGCTACGCCGAATTTCTCCGCAGCAGCGACCAATCGTTTCAACAGCTCACGCGCCTCGCGCAGCAGAACAGCATTCCCGCCCCCACCGCGCTCCTCGCCTACGAGCTGCGCGACACCGCCTCACGCGAATCCAACCGCATCCTCGATAACGCCGCGCTCAGCCGCGAACAGCAGGCCGCCGCGCTCAAAACCCTCGCCCAAACCTCCCGCCAACAAATCAACGCCCTCCTCGGCCCCAAGGTCGGCGCCAACTACGCCACCGTCTCCGGCCAGTGGTTGAGCGCGCTCGACCGCGGTGTCGCCTTCTCCACCCGCGGCGCTCCGCTCACCATCATCTCCGAAGGCTCGACCATGTCCTACAGCGGCAGCATTTCCTACCGCTCCCCGGGCACGCCCACCCGCTGACTCCCCCGCGCCATGAAAACTTCGACGCTCCTCCTCGCCGGCTCCGCCGCCCTCAACGTCGCCCTCGCCGCATTCTTCTTCTCCGGCCACTCTGCACCGCCCGCCCCCGCCCCGGTCATCGCCGCCCCACGCCCCGCGCCGAAACCCACCGCGCCCGGCCCCGAGACGTGGGCCGCCCTCCGCACCGACGATCTCGCCGCCCAGCGCGACCGCCTGCGCGCCGAGGGTTTCCCGCCCGACGTGGTGCGCGCCATTGTCACCGCCCAGCTCTTCGAACGTTTCGCCGACCGCCGCAAAGCGCTCGATGCCGCGCAACGTGACCAGCCTTTCTGGAAAAACCCCGTGGCCGATCCCGCCCGGCTCGCCGACTATCGCGCGCTCGCCAAGGAGCAGTCGGCCGCACTCAAGGCCCTCCTCGGCGCCGATCCCGACAACCCCGTGCTCGCGAACCTTCGCCGCCAGCTCCCCAACTTCTCCGACGAACGCCTCGAACAACTCGCCGCCATTCGCGAGCGCTACGACGAGCAGCGCCAAGCCCTCTACGGCCCCTCACCGGGCGCCATGACCCCCGACGAACGCGAAAAAATCCGCGCCCTCGAAAAAGCCCAGCTCGCCGAGTTCGCCTCCGTGCTCACTCCCGCCGAGTTCGAGGACTACAACCTCCGCGCCAGCAACGTCGCCAACAACCTCCGCTACACCCTCTCCGCCTTCGATGTCACCGAGTCCGAATTCCGCGCGCTCTACCGGCTCCAAAGTGAGTTCGAAGATGCCCACCCGGCCACCTACGGATCTCTGCCGGCCGACCAAGCCCGCGCCCGCTCCGAAGCCCAGGGCAAACTGCAAAAGGATATCCGTGCCGCCCTCGGCCCCGACCGCGCCAAGGAATACGAACGCGCCACCGACTACGACTACCGCCAGTCCACCCAACTTGTCGGCCGCCTCGGTCTCGCGCCCGAAACCGCCAATCAACTCTACACCCTCCGCCAGGAAACACTGCCGCGCGGGATAGCGATCCAAGGCAACCGCGACCTCACCCCGGCCGACCGCGCCGCCCAACTCGCCACCCTCAACACCGAAGTGCAGACCAAGATCACCGCCGTCCTCGGCCCCGCCGGCTACGAAGCCTACAAAAGCTACGGCGGCTCCTGGCTCCAAAGCCTGAGGCCCCCCACCCCGCGCCCCGGCGGCTGAGCGAGCAACCCATGAAGCTTCGCCCGCTCCTCCTCGCCGCCTCGCTCCTCGGCAACGCCGCCCTCCTCACGCTCTGGCTCACGCGCACTCCTTCGCCCGCCACACCTCCCGCGCCCGCACTCACCCCGCCCGCCGCGCCCTCCCCTTCGTCACCCGTCTCACTCGCGACCATCGCCCCCGCCGCCCTCCGCGATCATCTCCGCGCACTCGGACTCCCGCCCGCCGCGATCGACGCCCTCGTCCGCTCGCAAATCTACGCCCGCCACGACGCCCGCCGCCGCGAACTCCTCACTGCCGCCTCCCAATCACTCCCGTGGTGGCAGTTCGCCAAACGCCCGCCCACCTACGATCCGAGCATCCACCTCACACGCGCTGAGCGCAAAGAACTCGCCGACCTCGCCGCCGAAGCCCGCGCCGCCACGCTCGCCACCCTCGGCCCCGCCGCCCTCGATCCCACCGGCAGCATCGCCGCCCGCTACGCGTTTCTCTCGCCGGAAAAAGCCGTTCTCCTCGAAGCCCTCGAACAGGACTACCGCAACCTGAACTCCGAACTTCGCGACGAGCTCGGCCGCGTCCGCACCGCCGCCGACCGTGAGCGCGAAAAACTTCTCGCGACCGAGCGCCAGCGCGACCTTGCCGCGTTGCTCTCTCCCTCCGAACGCGACCTCCTCGATCAACAGGCCTCGCCCACCGCGTCGCGCCTCGCCGCCCGTATGCGGGCCTTCAACGCCACCGAGGAGGAATACCGCGCGATCTACGCGATCCAAAAATCCTTCGACCAACAGACCTCCCTCCCGGCCAATCCAGCGCCCGGCACACGCGTTCCGTCTATCGACAACCAGCCCGAGTTCACCCAAAAAATCCGCGCCGCGCTCGGCGATGCCCGCTTCGCCGACTGGGAGTTTTCCACTCAGCCGCACGTCCGCGCCCTCGCCGATCTCGCTGTCTCCGCCAATCTCCCTCCGCCGACCATTCGCGACCTCACTGCTCTCCTCACCGCGACCGCCGCCTCGTCCTGGAAAATCGTCACCGACAATTCCCAACCGCCCGCTCAGCGCTCCGCCGCCCTCGCCCAACTCGCCGCCGAAGCCCGCACCCAAGTCGCCGCCCAACTCGGCGCCGATATCGCCGCGAAATATCTCCGCGACGTTTTCTGGTTCGACCTCGTGGCCAATGGCGCCGGCGTCAACCTCACCGGCGGCGGCACCATGATTCAAAGCGTCGGCCCCGCCACGCCCCCACCGACTCCGCCCACGCCGGGCAAATGACCGCGCCATGAAAACCGCCGCGCTCACCTACGGCCTCCTCGCGCTCTCCCTCGCGGCCAATGTCCTCCTCGGGTGGCTCGTTTTCCCCCGCACGCCTCAATCGACGCGAATCACGCCACCCCTCGCGGCTCACTCACCCTCATCCGAATCCGCTCACACCATCGCCCAAGCTACCTCCGCCCAAGCCATCGCCTCCGCTTCACCCGCCACCCTGCGCGACCGTCTCCTCGCCCTCGGCTTCCCCGCCGACGCCGTTCGCGCCGTCGTTCGCGCCGTCATCGAAGCCCCGCGCCGCACACGCGACCGCGAGCTGCGCGCCGCCACGCCTCCGCTGCCGTGGTGGCAAGGCGTCCACGGCTATCGCGTCACGCCGGAACAGGAGGCCGAGCTGCGCAGCCTCCGCACCGCCGAGCGCGAGGAAATGACCCGCCTCTTCGGCCCCGCCGGAGCGCTCACTGCCGCCGAGCTCGAACCGTATCTATTTCTCCCCGCCGAACGCGCCGCGCAACTCGCCACCCTCGAACGCGACTACGCCGACCTCCGCACCCAGCTAGGCCAAGCCCTCCCCGGCGATCCGGCCGCCGCCGCCGAGCGCCGCCGCGTCCTCGAAGCCGAACACGACCGCGACCTCGCCGCTCTCCTCACTCCCGAGGAACGCACCGCCCTCGAACTCCGCACCTCCGCCACCGCCCAAAAACTTGCCACGCGTCTCGCTTATTTCGACGGCACCGCGACGGAATTCCGCACCGTCTACGATCTCCAAAAAACCTTCGATGAGAAATTCCCCGCCACCGGCATGGTGGTCGTGTTCACCGGCAACGAACCGCGCACCCTCGCCGAGGCGCAGCTGCATGCAGACCTCCGCACCGCCCTCGGCCCCAACCGCTACGCCGCCTGGCAGCTCGCCCAACGCGAGGATTTCCGCGCCCTCTCCGATCTGCAGCGCCGCTTCTCCCTTCCGCCCGCCGCCGTCGCCGCGATGACCCAACTTCCGGTTGAGACGAGCGCCGCCGCCGGCCGCATCGCCGACGACGCCACTCTCACTCCAACGCAAAAAATCGCCGCGCTCAAAACCCTCGGCCAGGATCTCCGTGCGCAAATTCGCACTACGCTCGGCCCCACGCTCGGCGACGCCTACCTCGGCTCGGGCGGAGCCAACTGGCTTTCCACCCTCGACCGCGGTGGCAGTTTTTCCTTCTCACCCACCGGCGGCGTCTCGTCCCGCTCGATGCTGAATCGTCCCGCGCCCACGAAGTAGCTCCCCAGCCTCGACAACCCTCCGCGCCGCCGCCACTCCTCTCGTCCATGGCGAAGGCAAATGGCGTTCAGCGCCTCCCCAAGAAAGAATACGAAGCGCGCGTCCCGGCGCTCCGTGGCGCCCTCGTGCAGATGCAGGTCGCGCTGCAACACGCCACCTTCCCCGTCATCCTCGTCGTTGCCGGCGACGAGGCCTCCGGCAAAGGCGACGTCGTCAATCTCCTCAACGCGTGGCTCGACCCGCGCGGCGTCGAAACCTTCGCGTTTCACGAGCCCACCGACGAAGAGCGCGAGCGGCCGCCCATGTGGCGTTACTGGCGCTGCCTGCCGCCGCGCGGTCGCATGGCCATCTACGCCGGCGGCTGGCACGCCGAGGCCCTCCGCGCCGATCCGCACAGCCCGCCGGAACTCGCCGACTTCGCAGAAAATCTCCGCCGCCTCGCCCACTTCGAGGGCCTCCTCGCCGCCGACGGCGCCCTCATCGTCAAAGTCTGGCTCCAGCTCTCCAAAACCGCGCAACGCGACCGCCTCCTCGCCCTCGAAAGCGATCCCGACACCGCGTGGCGCGTCACTCCCGCCGATTGGCAACACAACCGCGACTACGAGCGCCGCGCGCGTCTCTCCGAGCAGATGCGCCGCGCCACCCACAAGCCCGGCGCCCCGTGGCACGTGATCGACGCCACCGATCCCCGCACGCGCAATCTCGCCGTCGCCGACTACGTGCTCACCCGTTTCCGCGCCCATCTTGCCGCGCGGAAAAAACTCGCCCCGCCCGCGCCGCCGCGCCGCATCGTGCCGCTGCGTCCCGCCGGCCTGCGCCGCCTCCTCGCCCTGCCGCTCGATCAGTCGCTCTCCGAAATCGACTACGAGGCCAAGCGCGACAAATGGCTCGGCCGTCTCAACCAGGCCGTCCGCGCCGCCGCCGACCGCGGCCGCTCCATCGTGTGGGTCTTCGAGGGCTGGGACGCCGCCGGCAAGGGCGGCGCCATCCGTCGCCTCACGAGTGCCCTCGATGCGCGCGATTTCCGCGTCATTCCGATCGCGAAACCCACCGACGAGGAAAAGGTCCACCACTACCTCTGGCGTTTCTGGCGCCACATCCCGCGCGCCGGCCGCGTGACCATCTACGACCGCTCCTGGTATGGCCGCGTGCTCGTTGAGCGCCTCGAAGGTTTCTGCCGCGAGGCCGACTGGAAACGCGCCTACGCCGAACTCACCGACTTCGAGGCCCAGCTCACGGGGCACGGCATCATCGTCCTCAAATTCTGGCTACACCTCTCCAAAGAGGAACAGTTGCGCCGCTTCCGCCATCGCGAGGAGACCGACTACAAGCAGCACAAGATCAACGCCGAGGATTGGCGCAACCGCCGCAAGTGGGCCGCCTACGAGACCGCCGTCGGCGATATGCTCGCCCTCACCGACCGCCCCGCCGCGCCTTGGCACCTCGTGCCCGCCGACAACAAACGCTTCGCCCGTCTCGAGATCCTCAAGTCATCCTGCAAGCAGATCGCTGCCGCGCTCGAAGAATAGCCCGGGAGCGCGGGCGGCCCGCCCGCCTAAGTTTCGGTTGCCCCAACCCTTCTACTTCCCGTCCCGCCGCTCCGCCCGATACCGCCGCAGCGCCGCTTCGAGTTCCGTCAGCTTGAGCGGCTTCGTCAGATAATCGTTCGCCCCGGCCGCCGCCGCGCGTTCGCGTTGGTCATCGCGCGCATCCGCCGTGAGCGCCGCGATCCACACCGTCTTCGCGCGCAGGCCCCCCTTGCCCTCGCGGATTTCCGCGATCGCCGCGAGCCCGTCGAGCTCCGGCATGTGCAGATCCATCAGCACCACATCGTAGTCGCCCTGCGCCCGCGTCAGCTCGTCGACCGCCAGCCGACCGTTCGCCGCCACCGTCCACTCGCAGCCGAGATTCGTCAGCACCTTCTGCATGAGGCGTTGGTTGACGGGATTGTCCTCCACGAGCAGCACCCGGAGTTTGAAATGCGTCGGCGGTCGCATCGGCGGTGCCGACACCGTGGTCACGCCGCCCAGGAGCACCCGCAGCGGCTCGTGATGCACCGGCTTGTTCACCAGCAGCCGGAAATGCGCCCGCAGTGCGTTGCGTCGATCAGTCGAGAGCGAGAGCGGCACCACACCAAAGGTCCGCTCCGGCGGCAGTCCGCGCAGCGTCGCTCCCGGCGCGATCAACTCCCCGCAAAGCTTTTCGTCGATATCGACGAGCGCCAAATCCCACGCCTCGGGAGCCACGTGCGCCGCCGTCTCGGCCTCGATTGCCACCGCTCCCCAGCGTGCCGCCAGCCGCACCCATTCGCTCCGCAGCCCGCCGGGCCGCGCCACGATCGCGAGCCTCAACCCCGTCAGATCGGTCGGTGGTTTGGTCGCCTCCACAACCGCGCCCGCCACCACAAAGGAAAACACCGATCCGCGTCCCGGCTCGCTGGTGAACGAAATTTCCCCGCCCATGAGGTTCACGAGATTCCGGCAGATCGCGAGGCCGAGGCCGGCGCCGCCAAACTTGCGCGTGCTCGTGCCGTCGAGCTGGCTGAACGGGCGGAAGAGTTTTTCAAACTGGTCGCCCGCGATGCCGATCCCCGTGTCGCGCACCGCAAACAACAACGCGACCGCCCCGCGCTCCGGCGGCGCCTGGCCCGGCTCACGCAACGCGCGCCGGTCTTCCTTCGCCACGCTCACCGTGACCTCCACGGTCCCGCGCTCGGTAAACTTCACCGCGTTGTTCACGAGATTCACGAGCACCTGCCGCAAACGCCCCCCGTCCACCATGATCGAAGCCGGCACCCCGTCGTCGACCCAGTGGAGCATCTCGAGTTGTTTGGCCCCGGCCGGCCCGGCCAGCAGATCGAGCGCATCCTCGACACACTCGCGCGGATCGCACGGCGCCGGCTCGAGTGCGAGTTTGCCCGATTCGATCCGCGCATAGTCGAGAATGTCGCCCGTGAGTTGGATGAGCGCTTCGCTGCTGGAGCGGATCGTCTGCACAAAGTCGCGTTGCTCCGCCGAGAGCTCCGTATCGAGCAGCAGATTGGTGAACCCCACGATGCCGTTCAGCGGCGTGCGCACCTCGTGGCTCATCGTCGCGAGAAACTGCCCCTTCGCCTGATCGCCCGCCCGCGCCAAATCGCGTGCCTCGCGCAACTCGGCTTCCTTGCGCTTGATCTCCGTCATGTCGTCAAACACCGCGACAAAACACGACAGAGACCCGTCGCGCCGCTTCACGGGCGTGACGACCCCGCGCACCGGATAGACCGTGCCGTCCTTGCGTCGGTTAAACCACTCGCCTTCCCAAGGCCGTCCCGAACGCACCGTCGAAACCAGCTCCGCCAACGTATCCGCCGATGTCTCCGCTACCTGAAAATCGCGCCACTTGCGCCCGATGAGTTCGCGCCGCGAGTATCCGATTTGCTGGCACAGGCCGCGGTTCGCATACTCGATGCAGCTCTCGAGATCCACGACCATGAGCGCGGAATGGCTCTGCTCCATCGCCTCCGAAAGATTGCGGATCGCCTCGCGCTGCTCGAGCTGCCGGCGCACCACGAGATACGCGCCCAGGGGCATTCCGAGCAGCATCCAGATATAAAACGCCCACTGAAAACCCGCCGCCCACAGCCCGCGGTTCCAATCGTCCGCGTCGATATCCATGCCCACCAGTTGCCGGCTCGTTGAGCCGGCCGCGCCCGCCGGCACCGCGTCGATCGGGGCGTAGCCGGTGATCCACGTCCCAAAATTGTCCGCCAACGGCCCCTCGGTCGTCGCCCGGCCCGTCTTCAGAATTTCCTGCAATCCCGGCGATTCCCCCGCCTCGGGATAATCGTCGCCCGGCAGAGATTCGTCCTTCGCGCCGACCACCGCGGAATCCGCGAGGAAAATCACTTTGTCCGTCCCCGGCACGGATCGAAAAATATACACGAACCGCACGCGCGGATTCACGGCCTGCAGCTCGATCAACCGCCGCTTGGTCGCCGCATAAACCGGATTCTCGGTATCGGCCCGGCTACCCGTGAGGCGCCGCAATTCGGCTCCCTCGAAGGCCACCGCGCAGCGCTTCGTATCGTCGCTCAGTTCGGTCAGCACCCGCTCCCGTTCCCTTCCCTTGCCAAACCAACCGCCCGCGACACCCGCGAAGAAGATCACGCTCCACGCGACCACGATTTGAACTTTGCTCAGGTGCTGCAGCATGGGGTCCCGCGAGCGAACCCGCTCGCCCGCCGGCGCGCAATCCCGAAGGCGCGCACCGCCGCCGAAGGACGTGAATCTCAGTCTTCTTGAACGTGGCACGGGCATCTTTGCCCGTGGGTTTGCGAGAAACTGCGATGAGCCCCCAGGCGGCGGCCACTCACGGCTTCCGCTTCGCCGGTAAATCGCGTCCGCCCTGGTGCAAAACCAGTCCGTCCACTTTTCCGGCCGCGTCGCGTTTGAAACTGATCCGCGCGTCCACGACCTTGAGGAAAAACTCGTCGCGCGCCGAAGCGAACAGCGGGTTCGCCCCCTGCCCGGTCGCCTGCAACGTCAGCCCGCCCGCCCGCTCCTTCACCGTAAGCACAAATTGCGGACTCGCGGCATACTCGCCCACATACTCCGCGAGCGTCTCGGCCGGCAGCGCGATTTCCTTGGCCGCGGGCGGCAACTCGCCGCGCAAGCCACGCTGATCGCGGCCGTTTTGATGGAGCGTGAGTGCCGTCACTTTTCCGTCCGCGCCGCGCTCAAACGAAATTTCCGCAGCCACCCCGCCAACCGCAAAACGCTCCGCCTCCACCGGCCGCAAGGCGAACCGGGGCTGCCCCGTCGCCTGCAGGAAAAGGCGGCCCTGCGCTTCCGTGATGTCGATCGCGAACGTCGGCGCGAGCGGGTAGCGCCCGACAAATTCTCCGGCCTTGTCTACGGTCGGGTTCACCGGCGCTGCGGGTTTCGCCCCGAGCAACGCGAAGCCCGGCGCCACCACGTTCTTGCTCACGTTGGCCAGTATCACCACGCCCGCCCCCGTTTTCGGCGAGAATCCGAAAAACGCGCGGCTGCCAGCCGTCGCGCCGTTGTGCCACACCACCGGCCGTTCCGCATCCTCCGTCAACATCCAGCCGAGCCCGATCGCGCCGCCGGCCTCTTCGTTGGCCCTTTGCCGCACGGTCGTCGCGCGAATCGCCGCCGCCAGCGGACCCACTTCACCCGCGAGACACGCCGTCAACAACCGCGCCATGTCACGCGTCGAACTACGCAACGCACCCGCCGGCGCACACGCGAGAAACGTCCAGTTCTGCACGCGCTGATTGCCCGCATGGCCCGGCGCCAACTCCGCCGGCGCCGCCACCCCGGCCAACCCGACCGAGGTCGCCGTCATGCCGAGCGGTCGCAACACGTGCTCGCTCAACACCTCAGCGTAACTCGTGCCCCAGGCGGCGCCGAGCGCCTCGCCGAGCACCGCGACACCAAAATTCGAATACGCCACGCTCCGTCCGACGGTCGCGACCGGCCCGTGCAGCCGCAGCGCCTCCACGAGCGCCGCGCGGTCATACGTCGCATACGGATCGAGGCTCGCATCGGGATTCGCGCCGATATTCGCCGGCAACCGCGGCAATCCCGCCGCGTGGGTCGTCAGCGAGAGCAGCGTAATCTTCGCCAACTCCGCCTGCGCCGGGTCGCCGGCCGGCAGGAGGAATTTCGCCGCCGCATCGCTCCGCGAAACTTTGCCCGCTCGCTCGCTCTCCGCGAGGAGCAGCGCCGTAAACACCTTCGTCACCGAGCCGATCTCGAACTGCGTATCCGGCGTGATCGCCCGCGCATCCTCCGCGGAGAATTTCCCCGCCTGCTGAAAGACCGCGCCATCCGCATCCACCCACGCGACCGCGACGCCGCCGGGCGCGCCTTTGATCCAGGCATCGAGTCGGTCCTGCAGATCGGCCGGCGGCTTGGCGTCCGTTCGCAACATTCCCACCAACCCGATCAGCAAGGCAGCAATCCGTTTTAGTTTCATGGCGTGAGCAAAGCTGAGCGCAGTTTCTCTAATTCCGCGAGTCGAGGTTCGATGCGTTGCCGCAGCGCCTGCCGGTTGATCCACCAGGCAACGCCGAGTGTGATCAGCCACAAGGGCGTAAATCCGCCGAGAAACAGGATCAGGCCCTCCCGCTGCCAAGCCTGGGCCCTCAGCACAAACGCCAAGACCACCAAGCCCACCGCCGCGGCGACCGGCCCGAGATACCACCACCAAATCCGCTGCACCAATTCGCGGCGGCGGCGCAATTCCACGATGTCCGCCTCCACGCGCTCCACCATTGGCGCATCCGCCGTCGGCCGGGTTTGCCGCACCCGCCTGCGCTCCCCGAAAAATACCCACGTCACCCGCGCAACCAAGACCAACGCCCCGCCGACCGGCCAACCCGACCAACCCATTTTCCACCAGATCGCTGCAAACGCGATCATCCCCGCCACCCCGGCCAGGGCCTCCGCAAAGTCGCTTACCCGCAAAGTCGCGGCCATTTTCCGGCTGTGCACGTCGAAGGAAGCCCGGATCACCGCTACGTCCGCCGTCGCCCCAACCGGCAGAGGCTGCCTCCGCCAAATCGCCTCATAGTCGCTCCAGTTCATCGGTCGTTGCTCACGCGCAAGGATGGGCACAAAAAAGCCGCCTCGGTTTTCCGGGGCGGCCTAGAATGGATGGACGACGCCTTATTTGGCGACGTGACCGGAGACGAGCTTGGTCATCTCGAACATCGAGACGGCCTTCTTGCCGCCGAAGATGACCTTCAATTTGTCATCGGCGTTGATCTGGGTCTTCACCTTCTTGTCTTGGAGACCGTTCTTCTTGATGTAGGCCCAGAGCTTCTTGGTGAGCTCGGTGCGGGGGAGCGGGGCTGCACCGACGACGGCCGCGAGTGCGGCGTCCGGCGTGACCGGTTTCATGAATGCTGCGTTAGGTTTACGTGCTGCTTTTTTAGCCATAGTGGATTTGGGTTTAAGATGCTTTCCCTCGAAAGCAAGGCACTTCTAGAGGGAGATTTGGGCATTTGCCTAGGAGAATCTTCAACTTTCTAGAGGGAGCGCCGGATCACGCGCGCTCGTCCACTTGCACGAATTGCCGGTAAAGCGCCGCGTAGTGTCCACCGCGCGCGAGCAGCTCCGCATGCGTGCCGCGCTCGATCACGCGGCCTTGGTCGAGCACGAGCACGAGGTCCGCGTGCCGGATCGTCGAGAGGCGGTGCGCGACGACGAAACTCGTGCGCCCGCGCAGCAGCGTCACGAGCGCTTTCTGCAACCGCGCCTCCGTCAGCGCATCAATCGAGCTCGTCGCCTCGTCGAGAATCACGAGCCGCGGATCCGCCAGCAGCGCCCGCGTGAAACACACGAGTTGGCGCTGGCCGACGGAGAGGCCCGCGCCGCGCTCACCGACTTCGGTATGCAGGCCTTTCGGCAGCGCATCCAAAATGTCGAGACAGTCGAGCTGCCGCGCCGCCGCGCGCACTTCCTCCTCGGTCGCCTCGGGACGCGCGAGCCGGATATTGTCGAGCACCGTGCCGCTGAAGAGAAAGTTCTGCTGCTGCACCATGCCCATCTGCCGGTGTAGCGAGTGGCTCGTGATCGTGCGCACATCGCGTCCGTCGATGAGCAACTCGCCGTGCGTGGGCAGATAAAATTTCGCCGCGAGATTGATGATCGAGCTTTTGCCGCTGCCCGTGTGCCCCACGAGCGCGATCGTCTGGCCGGGCTCCACTGTGAAATCCACGTCGTGCAACACGGGTCTCGCCGGATCATAGCCAAACGAGATTTTCCGAAACTCCACGCGCACGCCCGTGCCCGGCACCGCCGGCAGCGCCACCGCCTCGGGCGCGTCTTCCCAGTCGGGTTTCGTGTCGATCAGGCGAAACACCCGCTCCGCACCCGCCATCGCGACGAGGGCCTGGTTGTATTGGTTGCCGATCACCGCAATCGGCGAGAAGAAGAAGTTCGAGAGGAAGAAAAACGTGATCAGCGCATCCATCGTCATCGCGCCTTCGAACACCCGCCAGCCGCCGAACAGCAACAGGATCGCCACGAAAAACTGGCTGTTGAGCTCCAGCAGCGGCGTAAGCTTCGCCGAGGTGCGCGCGAGCGCCATGTTGTAGCGCGAGTGATCCGCGAGCAGTCCGCGGAAGAGCCCCGCGTTCGTCTCCTGTCGCACAAACCCCTGCGTCACGCGGATGCCATTAACCGATTCGGCGAGCGTCGCCGTCACGCGGCTGAAGCTCTCCTGCGAGGCCCGCGTGAGGTGGCTGAGCCGAACGCGAAAATGCCGGTTCACGCTCCACAGCACCGGCGCCAGTCCGGCCACGATGAGAAACAGCACCCAGTCGCACCGCACCATCACGATCGCGGTAAACAGCATCTGCCCGAACTGAATCGCGCTGACGAACATCACATCCTGGATGCCCACGCGCAGCGACTCCACATCGCTCGTCACACGGCTGATGATACGCCCGAGTTTCACGCGGTGAAAGAAACTCATCGGCTGCCGCTGCATCTTCGCAAAAATCTCCGCGCGCAGCCCGTTCACCACCGTCTCGCCGATCTCGAGCGCGTAGCGTTGGCGCCAGTGGAACATCGCGTCCGTCGTCAACGCGAGCAGCGCGTAGCCGAGCACCGCCCACGGCAGCACGCCGATATCGTGGCGCGCGATCGGCCCGGAAATAATCGTCGCCGAGGCCCAGATCAGCGCCGGCAACTGCGCCGAGCGAAAAACTGTGAGCACGAGCAGAATATTCAGCTTCCGCTTCACCGGCCGCGCATAGGTGAACATCCGGCGGATGAGCCCCCATTCGAGCGGCTTGAACTGCTCCTCGTCCTCGTCGTCGCCCACCGGCCGACGCACGAGCCCGAGGTCACGGACTTTCGCGGGAATCTCTTTCATGTGCGGCCTTTCTGCCTTGGGTAGGAGCCTGCTTGCAGGCGATCCACGCCGACTTGATCCCCACGCATCGCCTGCAAGCAGGCTCCTACCTTTCGAAATAATTTCATGCCGCGCCCTCCTTGAGTTTCAACTGCTGCAACTCGCGGCCGTCCACGAGTTGGAGATCCGCCACGTGGAGATACGGACCGTCCTGCTTCATCAGCTCTTCGTGTGTGCCGCGCTGCACGATGCGGCCGTCTTCCATCACGATAATGAAATCCGCGCGGCGCAGCGTGCTCAGCCGGTGCGCGACGATAAAGGTCGTGCGGCCCGCGATGGCGCGGTCGAGCGCTTCGAAAATCTCGTGCTCCGTCTCGCTGTCGATCGCCGCCGTCGGATCGTCGAGCAGGAGAATCGCCGGCTCGAGCAGCACCGCGCGCGCGATGGCGAGGCGCTGGCGCTGGCCGCCCGAGAGCGTGTTGCCGCTCTCGCCGAGCACGGTCTCGTAGCCTTTCGGCAGCGCGGAAATAAAATCGTGCGCCGCGGCGATCTGCGCCGCTTTTTCAATCTGGGCCTGCGTCGCCTCGGGGTGACCGAACGCGATGTTCGCGGCCACCGTGTTCGAAAACAAAAAGCTCTCCTGAAACACGAGGCCGATATTCCGCCGCAAGTCGTCGAGGTTGAGCTGCCGCGCGTCGACGCCGTCGATCAGCACGCGCCCCGCCGTCGGATCGAAGAAGCGTGGAATCAGACTCATCAATACGCTCTTGCCCGCACCGGTCGCGCCGAGGATCGCGACGCATTGCCCGGGCTTCACCACGAGGTCGATGTCGCGCACGACGGCCTCGGCGCCGTCGTAGGTGAACGACACGTTTTCGAACCGCACCTCGCCCGTGAGTTTCGGCCGCCGCACCGCATCGGACGCGTTTTTCACTTCGACGGGCGCATCGAGAATCTCGAACACCCGCCGTGCACCGATCAGCGACTGCTGCACACTGTTCACGATGTTCGCGACGTTGTTGATCTGCCCTGAAAACTGTTCGAGCAGGCCCGCAAACACGATGAGGCCGGTGCCGAACGGCAGACGGTCGTGTGCCACGAGCCAACCACCATAGCCGAGCAGCACCATGATGTTCAGGCGCGTGAGAAAACCGATCGCCGGTGTGAAGAGGCTGAGCCGCCAAAAGATTCCCGTCTGCTGGTCGTAGCACGCCTGGTTGGCCGCGTCGAAGCGCGCGCGGTTTTCTGATTCGCGCCCGAAGCCTTTGGTCACCGCGATTCCCTGGATACTCTCCGCGAGCGTTTGCACCATGCGTTCGACGAGCGTGCGGTTGTGCGCGTATTCGGGCTGAATCTTCCGCGAAAACCACGCCGACATCACCCACAGCACCGGCGTCGTCGCGAGACACGCGAGCGTGAGTCCGGGGTGCAGGCTCGCCATGTAGACCACGTAAACCGTCAGCGAGATCACCATGATCACGCTCTGCATCAGCACTTGGTCGACGAACATCCGCACCGCCTGCACATCGCCCGTCACGCGCGTGATGATCGAGCCGGTCGAGTTGGCGTCGTAGAACCGGAAGCTCAGCCGCTGGAGTTTTTCGTAAACTTCGGCGCGCAGATCGACCACGAGTTTCTGCTGCACGAGCAGGTTGATCGAGATCGCGTAGGTGTAGTTGAGCAGCGCGCGACCGAGTGCGAGCACGAGAATCAAACCGGCCAGCAGCGCGAGCACGTGGAGCGGGGGCCAATCGACGGGCAGCGTGAGATGAAACTGGTTTTCCCCGAGCGGCGTGTGGTCGAGTTTGTGCCGGATGTAGTCGATGCCGAGCCCCGTGAAACTCAGTCCCACGATGCCCATCGTGAGCAACAGGAGCTGGATGCCGAGCACCTGCAGGCAGTGCAGCCGGTAGCGCCACGCGAGTCCAAACAGCCGCCGCACCAGCACCCAATTCGAGGGCGCGGCACCGGACATGGATTGGGACGCGGCGGACATACAGCGCGACACCCTACGCGCGCACTCCGGCGGCGCACGTAATATTTTCCACGCGGCGCGGGAACCGCGCGTTTACTTCCGTTGCGCCCGCTGCATCTGCTGGGCCTGTTGCTGCGCTTGCTGCAACGCCTGCTGCTGCGGCGACATCTGCGGGGGCTGCGGCTGGGCCATCGGCACTGACGGCGGCGTGTTCACCTGCTGCGAAGCCTGTTCGCGCAACGCCCGGCGCCGCGCCACTTCCGAGGCCACGGCCTCCAAGCGACGCTGCTCATCCGCCGGCGTCGGATTCACCACCACCGCCTGCGTCACGGCCGGAGGCACGTTGGTCATCTGCGGCGGCGGAGGCGGCGCCATGTTCTGCATCGCTGAACCCGAGGAAGAAACTTTCGACTGCGGCAACGCCAGCGTGAGCGTGCGCCCCTGGTGCAAAACCACCACTGTGCTGAAATCCGGCGCACTCTGTTTCACCGTCACATCGAAGGTCGTGTCGTGCTCGTTCAACTTCACCCACGTCCCGGTTTTTTTCGCCGCATCCACGAGACGAAACTTCACCCCGTCCGAGGTCTCGCTGAAACCGCGATACTGGATCGGCGCCGCGGTGGCCGGAGCTGCGGCCGCCGCTGCCGAAGCCGGCGGCATAAACGGCGAGGCCGACGGCGCCTGCGCCACCAACGCCCCCGTCCACAGCAACGCGAGGCCGCCGACGGCGAGACTACGCAAAGAAATGGGGGAACCGGGAGACATGGCGCGGGTAGCAAAGTGATAGGACGCACCGAATCGGCGTCAAGTGACGGGAATCTGCGCCCCGTTTTTCGCCCTTGGAGATTTGGCCCGCGCTGCCAGTAGTCCTGCCATGCGCCGCCCACTTTTTCCGCTCCTCGCCGCCGCGCTCGCCCTCCTCGCGCTCGGCGCCTGCACGCGCCCCGCGCCCGCTGGCTGGCAGGGCTATCTCGAAGGCGAATTCGTCTACGTCGCCTCGCCCCTCGCCGGCCGCCTCGATGCGCTCGCCGTCGCCAAAGGCACCCGCGTCGCCGCCGACGCCCCGCTCTTCACCCTCGAGCGCACCAGCGAACTCGCCGCTCAACGCCAGTCCGCCGACCAAGTCCGTGCCGCCCAAGCCCGCCTCGCCGATCTCCGCAAAGGCTCGCGCCCCTCCGAACTCGCCACGGTCGAGTCCCGCCTCGCCCAAGCCCGCACCGCCGCCGAACTCTCGAAACGCGAACTCGCCCGGCAGGAAAACCTCTTCAAGACCAACGTCATTGCCGCCACCGACATCGACCGCGCCCGCCTCACCCACGAGCGCAACACCCGCGCCATCGACGAACTCACCGCACAACTCGCCACCGCCGGACTCGGCGCCCGCACCGATGCCATCGCCGCCGCCGAGGCCGAGGTGAGCGCATCCGCCGCCGCGAAAGAGCGCGCCGACTGGTCCGTCGCCCAAAAACCCCAGTCCGCCCCGCGCGCCGCGCTCGTCTACGACACGCTCTACCGCGAGGGCGAATTCGTCCCTGCGGGCCTCCCCGTCGTCGCGCTGCTCCCGCCCGAAAATCTCAAAGTCCGCTTCTACGTGTCCGAAGCCGACTTCGCCGCGCTCAAAGCCGGTGACACCGTGCGAGTCGCGATCACCGGCCGCCCGCCGCTCGCCGCCCGCATCAATTACTTGTCGCCCAAACCCGAATACACGCCGCCGATTCTCTACAACCGCGAGAACCGCGCGAAACTCGTCTACCTCATCGAGGCCGTTTTCACCGACGTCGCCGCGGGCCGCGACCTCCACCCCGGCCAACCCGTGGACGTTTCCAAGTAGGACCGTTCGCTCTCCCGCCTCTCCGCGCCCCCGCCCGCCGTCCCGATGCCCGCCTCCGCCGCCAACGCCGCCCCCGCGTCGTCCGCCTACGCCATCGACGTCACCGGCGTCACCAAACGCTTCGGCGCCAAAACCGTCGTCAACGCGATCGACCTCCGCGTGCGCCGCGGTGAGATCTACGGTTTCCTCGGCCCCAACGGTAGCGGCAAAACCACCTTCATCCGCATGCTCTGCGGACTCCTCACGCCCGACGCCGGCACCGGCACCTGCCTCGGTTACGACGTGCGCGCGCAACAGGCCGACATCAAACGCCACGTCGGCTACATGACGCAAAAGTTCAGTTACTACGAGGACCTCAGCATCCGCGAAAATCTCGATTTCATCGCCCGCCTCTACGACATCCCCGACCGCCGCGCCGCCGTGCAACACAGCCTCGAACGCCTCGGGCTCGTCAACCGCAGCCACCAACTCGCCGGCCAACTTTCCGGAGGTTGGAAACAGCGCCTCGCCCTCGCCGCGTGCCTCATCCATTCGCCACAACTCCTCCTCCTCGACGAGCCGACTGCCGGCGTCGACCCGAAGGCCCGCCGCGAATTTTGGGACGAGATTCACCGCCTCGCCGCGGACGGTCTCACTGTGCTCATCACAACGCACTACATGGACGAAGCCGAACGTTGCCACCGCCTCGCCTACCTCGCCTACGGCAACCTCCTCACCCACGGCACGCTCGCCGAAGTCCTCGCCAACGCCCGCCTCACCACGTGGTCCGTCACCGGCCCCGACCTCCTCGCGCTCGCCGAAAAACTCCGCGGCCGCCCCGGGGTCGAGCAAGTCGTCGCCTTCGGCACCACGCTCCACGTGAGCGGCCGTGACGCCGCCGCGCTCGACGCCGCCCGCCTCACCGTGCGCGACCCGCGCCACACGTGGGAGCAAATCCCCTCCGGCCTCGAAGACGTGTTCATCAGCCTGATGGAAACGGCCAAGGACAACTTCTCATGAGCGCGCCTCCTGAATTTCCGAGGTGGAGCGCGTTGACCCCAACGCGCTTTCCGCCGTCCGCCCGCTCCTTCCGCACCGCGCGCTAACGCCCACGGCACCCCGTCTCCGACCACGCCATGCGCCGCTTCACCTTCCATCGCCTCTGGGCCATCGTGCTGAAGGAGTTCATCCAGATGAAGCGCGACCGCGTGACCTTTGGCATGATGGTCGGCATCCCACTGATGCAGCTCATGCTCTTCGGCTTCGCGATCAACTCCGACCCGCGCCATCTGCCGACCGCGATCCGCTCCGCCGACCAAGGCCCGTTCGCGCGCACCTTCGTCTCCGCCCTGCGCACCAGCACCTACTTTACGCTCACTCACGAAGCCGCCACCGAAGCCGAGGCGCACCGCCTCCTCCAGCTCGGCGAAGTGCAGTTCGTGATCAACATCCCCGAAGATTTTTCGCGCCGACTCCTGCGCGGCGAACGCCCCGTGCTCCTCATCGAGGCCGACGCCACCGATCCGTCCGCGACCGGTCCTGCAATGGCCGCCGCCCGCGCCCTCGCCGACCGCGTGCTCGACCGCGATCTCACCGGTCCGCTCGCCCGCCTCCGCGCGAAAGCCGGCCCGGTCGACGTGCAAGTCCACGCCCACTACAACCCCGAAAACATCACCCAATACAACGTCGTGCCCGGCCTCATGGGCGTCGTGCTCACGATGACGATGGTGATCATCACCGCCCTCGCCATCACCCGCGAACGCGAGCGCGGCACGATGGAAAATCTCCTCTCCACACCCGTGCGCCCCTTCGAAGTGATGCTGGGAAAAATCCTGCCCTACATCGCTGTAGGCTACATCCAGGTCACGCTCATCCTCCTCGCCGCGCACTTCATTTTCCGCGTCCCGCTGCTCGGCAGTCTCCCGCTGCTCTACGCCGTTTCGTTCCTCTTCATCGCCGCCAACCTCGCCGTCGGCATCACGTTTTCCACCCTCGCGAAAAACCAGCTCCAAGCCGTGCAGATGGCGTTTTTCTTCTTCCTGCCGTCAATCCTGCTGTCCGGTTTTATGTTTCCGTTTCGCGGCATGCCCGAGTGGGCCCAATGGGTGGGCTCGGTGCTGCCCAACACCCATTTCCTCCGTATCGTGCGCGGCATTTTGTTAAAAGGAAACGGGCTCGCCGAGATCGCGCCGCACCTCTGGCCGCTCCTCGCGTTCCTCGTCGTCGCGATGGTCGTCGGCGTAAAACGCTACCGGCAGACGCTGGATTGATCCGGCAGAGCAGGCCTTCAGCCTGCCCTGCCCGCGCATCCTCAGCCCTTCCCGCCCGCCAGCTGTTTCGCCACCGGCCCGTCGAGGTGCATGACCGACGTCGGAAACGCGAACGACAAACCGCGCGCGGCCACCGCCCGCATAAACGCGAGATTCATGCGCTGCTTGAGGGCGGCGCCTTCTTGAAATCCGCATCGCGGCTCGTGTAGACGATCCACACGTCGAGCGACGACGCGCTGAAGTCGCGGAAATAAACCATCACTGAGGTCGGATCGACTTCCGCGTCCGCCAGCAAGATGCCCCGAATATCTTCCACCACCGCGTTCAACTGCTCCGGCGTCGTATCGTAGGTCAACCCCAGCACCTGCTCCACCCGGCGCTGGGTGAAACGCGAGAGATTCACGACCGCTTCCGACGACACCAACTTGTTCGGCATCACCACGAGCGACTTGTCCACCAGCCGGATCTTCGTCGAACGCAGGCCGATGTCCTCCACCGTGCCCGTGTGCGCGCCGATCTTCACCGTCTCGCCGATCTTAAACGGCTGGTCGATCGCCACCACGAGGGACCCGAAGAGATTCGCGATCGTGTCCTGCGCTGCGAGCGCGAAGGCCAGTCCACCGATGCCGAGACCGCCCAAAATCGCCCGCACATCGCCACCGAGGCTCTGGATCACCAGCAGGAAACCCACGACCACGAAGACCGCGATCAGCGACTTCTTGATCCACGGCATGAACGCCGCGATCCCCATCTGCTTCTCTTTCGCAATCTCACCCACGTGATCGAGGATCGCATCAAACGCCCGCAACAGGCCCCAGAAGATCACCAGCGAAAACGCCACCGTCGAACCGGCCGCGATACTCCGGTCCGCCGTCTCGGAGAGCTTCAACACTTTCAGCGCGGCAAAAATACCCGTCACCATCACAAACGTCGCGACCGGTGACTCCATCGCCGGAAACAGCTTGTCGTCGAGGGTCGTCTGCGTCCGCGCGGCCAGCTTCTTCAGTTGGTTGAAGAAAATCGTCGTCACAAACCTCCGCAGTAAAATCGCACACACGAGCAACACCGCGCTGATTGCGTAGTGCGTCGCCGTGTTGCCGCTGCTCGTCACGTTGAAGAGCCGCAAAATCACATCGACGACATGCTCCAGCAGATCGGGCGTCCGCGCATCGGCGCGACCACTCGCCACGATTGCGGCGGCCGCCAGATTGTTGGCCGCCTCCGCGTCGGCCGAGTTCGTCGCCGCGGCCTCTTGCGCCGTGACGCCGGCGGACGATACCAGGAACGCGAGCGCACAGATCCACAGATTGAAAAATCGCTTCATAGATGCGTCGGACTCAACCGCGCCACCCCGGCTTGTCAAAACGGTTTGCCCCGCCGAACCGCACGCCCTCCCCATCCGCACCTCTGTTCTGGAATATCGTTCGCGCAATTCCATTCGCGAACTCCCCGCTTGCCCGCCGCGCCCGCGCGTGGCCAAGCTCCGCGCCCATGTTTCCGTTTCTCGCCGCCATCGACGCCATGCCCCTCTGGGCCTGGGGTGCGTTCTTCGTCTTCATCACCGCGATGCTCGCCCTCGATCTCGGCGTATTTCAGCGCAATTCCCACGTCGTCTCGATGAAGGAAGCCCTCGGCTGGTGCGCCGTCTGGGGCACGCTCGCCGTCGCTTTCGGCGGCCTCGTTTGGTGGTGGCGCGGCCCCGAGCTCGGCCAGCAGTTTCTCGCCGGCTACCTCATCGAACTCTGCCTGAGCGTGGACAACGTCTTCGTGTTCATCCTCGTCTTCGCCTACTTCAAGGTCGAGCCACGCTACCAACACCGCGTGCTTTTCTGGGGCATTATCGGCGCCGTCGTGATGCGCGCCGTCTTCATTCTCGTCGGCGTGAGCGTCATCGCCCGCTTCCACTGGGTGCTCTACATCTTCGGCGCCTTCCTCGTTTACACCGGTGTAAAAATGGCGCTCCCCAGCAAAGACGCCGAAGTCGATCCCGAGCACAACGCCGCCGTCCGCCTCTTCCGCCGCTTCTTCCCCGTCGCCCCGAAAAACGACCAAGGCCACTTCTTCACTGTCCACAACGGCAAACGCATGGCCACGCCGATGTTCATCGTGCTGCTCGTCATCGAGACCACCGACGTCGTCTTCGCCCTCGATTCGCTGCCCGCCGTGCTCGCGATCACCAAAGACGGCTTCGTCGCCCTCACCTCCAACATCTTCGCGATCCTCGGCCTGCGCTCCCTCTATTTCGCGCTCAGCGGCATCATGGGCCTCTTCCGTTTCCTCAAAGTCGGCCTCGCGGTGATTCTCTGTTTCATCGGCGTCAAGATGCTTATCGAACACTGGGTGCACATCACCACCTCCACGTCCCTCGGCGTCATCGGCGGCGTGCTCACCACCTCGGTGCTGATGTCCGTGCTGATCAAGCCGTCGCCGAAGGCACACTGAGCTACCTTCCGCCGCGGTCCCGTAGCCGCACCGGTTACGGTGCGGTCCGCCTACTCCAGAAACCGCGCCGCCCACTCCGCGCGCGCCAGCGGCTGTGGCCGCCACTCCCCGAAAATCCGGTAACGCCACCGCGCCACCAGCCGGTAGCCCGCATCCCGCCACGCGGCCGGCCACATCGCCAGCAGCCCCGCCAACACCAGGCCGACCCCGCCCACCCCGCGCAACGCCCCGATCGCGCCATCCGTGCGCATCCGAAAATCGCCGCGCCCGCCGTCCGCCCACTCCGGCACAAAAATCAGCGAATCGAAATCCTCCGTCGGCAACCCGTTCGCCCGCAAAAACCCCTGCGCCGCCACCCCCTGAAGTGGCGCATACCGTAGCCGCCCTCGGCGATCCAGCCGCAGCAACACCCGCACGATGCGGTTGCACAGCCCGCATTCGCCATCGAAGAGCAGCACCGGCCCGGACCTCGGTCCGCCGACGGGAGAGTGACTTTCAGGTGACAGCGCCATGGAAGAATCGCGCCACCGTGCCGCACCCGACAGGGAAAAGAAAGCCTCCACCCCAATTTCCCGCCACCTCCCGCCACCTCCCGCCACCTCCCGCCACCTCCCGCCACCTCCCGCCACCCACGAACGCCGCCCTCCCGCGCTCCGCCCCATGCATATCCATGCGCAAAAAAATCTCCCTCGACGCCCCGTTCAGCGCACCACACGGTTACTTCGCCCCGCAGCACGAGACTTGCTCTCTACCCCTGGAAAGCAGCCTGTGCCCCGCCGCCCGTCGGCGTGGCCACGCTCGCCCATCACTTCGTCGACCGGACCGGTTTTCCCCGCGTCCGTGCGATGGAGCCAATCCTACGCCTCCCTAATTTCCCGAGAAACGACCACTCCACCACCATGACCCATACCGTCCCAACTCGCTTCCTCCGCCGGCTCGGCCGGGCGCTCCTCGCCCTCGCTCCGTTCGCGCTGCTCGTCAGCCCCGCCCACGCCCAGACCGCGCCGGCGTCCTCATCATCGACCGAGGCAAATTCCGCCCGGACCAGCGAAGCCGTGAAGCTCAACGTCTTCACTGTCTCCGAAGAGAAAGACCTCGGCTACGAGTCCATGCAGACCACGTCCGGCATGCGCACCGCGCAGGAGCTGAAGAACGTCGCCAACTCCATCTCGATCATGAACTCCCAGTTCATCGAGGATCTCGGTCTCACCACGATGGAAGAGATGTCCACCTGGATGGTATCCGGCGAATCCAACCCCGACCCCAACGCCCTCGTGCAAAGCCGCGTCATCCTCCGCGGCGTCCCCAATGCCTACGCCCTCCGCAACGGCTGGATCTGGTATTCGCCGATGGACGCGTTCTCGACCGAGAAGGTCGAAGAGCTGCGCGGCCCCAACGCTTTCCTCTACGGCGAAGCCGACGTCGGCGGCGCCAACAACCAGATCACCAAACGCGGCCTCCTCAGCCGCGATCTCACCCGCGCCAAAATCATGGCCGGCAGCAACAACCTCCTCCGCGGCGAACTCGATTTCAACCGCCGCCTGATCCGCAACAAACTCGCGGTCCGCCTCGCCCTGGTAAACAGCCACAACGAATCCTGGATCGACAATGTCCGCCGCGATTTCAGCGGTATCTACAGCGCCATTACCTACCGTCCCACGCAGCAGACGATGATCACCGTGATGGCCGAGCACGACCGCACCGCCGCCGTCCTCTCCCAAGGCATGATGGTCGATGCCTACTCCCGCACCGCCACCGCCACCCTCGGTGCCGTCGGCTACGTCTACAACACCGCGCTCGGCACCGGCTACCGCGCCCAGGGCCGCGTGATCAGCACCGGCCCCGCCGTCGCGGTCATCGACCCCAACCTCATTCCCAAGCGCACCCAGACCAACGGCCCCAACGCCACCTACAACAACGCCACCACCTCCGTCACCCTCGAAGTCACCCACGACATCGGCAAAAATCTGCACCTTCAGCTCAGCGGAAATTTCTACCAGCAGAACCTCGAAAACTGGGGCGCCACGGCCCGCAACATCACACGCGACCGCAGCCCGCTCCTCGCGAACGGCCAGGCCAACCCATATTTCAACGAACTCTATACCGAGTATTTCCGCACCCACGCCTTCAACGGCAACACCGTCCGCGATATCCGCCTCTCCGCCGTCTACGACCTGAACTTCAAGTGGATGAAGCAACAGTTCATCGCCAACGTGCAGCAGCACCAGGACACCCCCGGCCAGAAAAAAGCCAAGTTCGCCGAGTATCTCGACCCCACCAACCCCAACTGGGTCGGCACCATCAATCCCGCACAGACGCAGGCCGCCTTCACTGCCAACCGCACCGTCTTCACCAACAACCGCTTCACCCGTCGCTATTATCTCCGCGACGGCCTGGAGTCCTCCCGCACCGCCGACCTCGGGCCCGTCCCCGGCGTCTCCGCCTACTATCCCGATTTGTCCAACGCCATCGCCGCCACCGGCCAATTCATCGACCGGCGTTTCTACACCCCGTCGTGGGGCGTCGGTGCCTCCGGTTCTTACTTCAAAGATCACCTCTTCACGATGATTGGCTACCGTCAGGACAAATTTAACATGAAGACCACCCGCGGCACCGTGCGCGCGCAAAAGGAATGGGAGGTCGACTACCTCGAGGCGTTCAACACCCCCGCCCAGCAGTTCGTCCGCTACAAAGTCGACGGCGCCAACTACGGCGGCGTGCTCCGCTTCAACGACATGTTCGCCGTCGGCTACAACTACGCCCAGTCCTTCCGCATCTCCGTCGGCCAGGGCAACGCGACGTTCAACGCCGGCGAATTGTCGAGCATCCCCGTTGGCGAGGGCCGCGACCTTTCCGCCCGCCTCACGCTGCTCAAAGGCAAACTCGAGTTGAACTACGTCAATTATAACAACTTCACGCCCAACGCCCGCTTTGCCGTCCCCGGTGTGACCGCCGCCTTCCGCGACGAGATGAGCACCAACTTCGGCAGCGGGTTCGACACCACTGCCACCGGCGACTACCAGACCACGCGCACCAAGGGCAACGAAGTCGCCGCCATCGCCAACCTCTCCCGCAACTGGCGCCTGAGCGCCTCCTACTCCGACAACGACGTCAGCAACGTCGACCGCGTGCCGATCCTCAAAGGGTTTCAGGCCGAAGGCAAAGCCATCGGCAAAGCCACGCCGCTGCTCGACGATCTTATCGCCACCGTGCCCGAAGGCGTGCCCAACGGCGGCTTCACCAAGGCCCGCGGTAACCTCGTCAGCCGCTACGCCTTTTCCCAAGGCGCGCTCAAAGGTTTCGCCATCGGTGCCGGGGCCAACTGGCGCCTCCGCACCTACCGCGGCTCCGTCGCTCTCGCCAGCGCGGCCGCCACACCCACCAGTCTCTACTCGCCGGCCTACACGCTCTACAACGCGTTCTTCAGCTACAACCGGAAGATCTTCAACCGCACCACGACCTTCCAGCTCAACATCGATAACCTCCTCGACAAAGATTACTACCGCTCCGCCGCCGTCGGCTCCGCCTCGTGGGGCGACCCCCGCTCCTTCCGCCTGACGGTCTCTAGCGACCTGTAATCAAGGTGGGCGGGCGCGTCCCTGCGCCCGCATTTCGAATTCCCCACGCGTCCCGCCATGCGGGCACCGGGACGCTTCCACCCATCCGCATAAAAGAAAACGCCGGGCGCGCTTTCGCGACACCCGGCGGTGGGACGACGGACCTCTCTCCGTCGGTAGGAGCCTGCTCGCAGGCGATTGTTTTGCTCAGCTCACCGCGATCTTCCGCGGCTTCGCGGCCTCGTGCTTCGCGAGCGAGACCCGCAGCACGCCATCGCGCAGCTCTGCCGCGATTTTGTCGGCGTCGATGGCGTTGTCGTGCGTTAACACCAGCTCGTAAGCGGCGTCCGTGCTTTCACGATACAACGCCGTCCAGCCCGTCGGTCGCTGCCACGCGCGGCGGCCGACGATGCGGATCTGGCCGTCCTCCGCGGTGATTTCGAGCCCGTCCTTGGCGACGCCCGGTAGATACACCGTGACGCCAAACGCCTCGGCCGTCTGTTTGATTTCAAACACCGGTTTCACCGTCGCGCCGAGCTCGTTGGCCGGAGCGGATTCGGTGTTCGCCGTCGTGCGGTTGAGCGCCGGAATGAGATTTTGAAGCAGTGACATGGTAAGATTTCCTTTCTGAATTTTTCGGTTTTAGCCGTTTTGGTTTTTTGATTTTTCCGGTCGGCCATCACTTGACCGCCACGGTGATTTTCTTCGGTTTCGCCTCTTCGCGCTTGGGCAACGTGACCGTCAGCACGCCGTTTTCGTAGGCCGCCGCGACCTTGTCCGCCTGCACCTCTTCGTTGAGCTGCAGCGAACGGTTGAACGTGAACGACTGCTCCGCCTGACCCTCCGCCGCGGGCGTCTTGCGCGCCGCCGCGATGTTCAGGTAGCCGTCGACAACTTCGACGCTGATGTCGTCGCGATTCACGCCCGGCAGTTCGGCCCGGACGTAGGTGTTGTCTTTGTCTTCGTAGAGATCGACTGGCACGCGCGCAGCCGGCGCGGCGACCCCGGCGAGATCACTGAGCGCAGTGGCAAACAGCCGGTCGATCTCGGTCTCGAGACCGGACCACGGCGATGAGGAAAAGCGGCCGGACACGGGAGCCAGGCTGCGATAGGAAGGATAGCTGTAACGAACGAGTCTCATGATAGTGTTCTCCTGTGGGAGGTTGTTTTAGTTGGTGTGTAATGGGATTTCTCTGACGGCCCCTCCCTTTGCACACGCGATGCCGGCCGCCGAATCGGCGCCAAGTCACGCAGCCATCGGCATTTGGTCACGCCGCCCCCCGCTGCACCGGGAAATTTCGTCGCGCCCTGTGCCGTCCCACTTGGGAATTTTCGTCGCGACTCCCCGTCCACCCTGATTTCTTCTCCGCCTTTTCGTATGACCTTCGACTTCGATACCGCCATTCCGCGCCACGATACCGACTCCCAGAAGTGGCAGAAATATGCCGGCCGCGACATCCTCCCGCTGTGGGTAGCCGACATGGATTTTAAGTGCGCGCCCGCCATCCTCGAAGCGCTCCACGCCCGCGTCGACCACGGCCTTTTCGGCTACGCCCGCCCCGTGAAATCCACCGTCAACGCCGTCGTCGCCGCCATGGAGCGCAACTATGGCTGGAAGATCGACGCGTCGTGGATCGTCTGGCTCCCCGGCCTCGTCGTCGGCCTCAACGTCACCGCCCTCGCCTTCGCCCAGCCCGGCGAAGAAGTGCTCACGCTCTCGCCCGTCTACCCGCCGTTCATGACCGCGCCGAAAAATTCCGCGCGCGGCTCCGTGACCGTCCCCTTCGAACTTGCCCCCGGGAGCGCGGGCGGCCCGCCCGCATCCGGCACGTGGACCATTAACTGGGACGCCCTCGAACGCGCCGTCACGCCGCGCACCAAGCTCTTCTATCTCTGCAATCCCCACAACCCCCTCGCCCGCGTCTGGCGCCGCGAGGAGCTCGTCCGCCTCGCCGATTTCTGCGTGCGCCACGACCTCGTGCTCTGCTCCGACGAGATTCACTGCGACCTCATCCTCGACCCGTCGCTGCCGCACATCCCGACCGCCACGCTCTCCCCGGAAATCGCCGCGCGCACGCTCACGCTCATGGCCCCGAGCAAGACCTACAACGTCCCCGGCCTCGGCACCTCGTTCGCCATCATCTCCGATCCCGCTCTCCGCACCCGCTTCAACCGCGCCGCCGCCGGCATTCTCGCCGAAGTGAACAACCTCGGCTACGTCGCCTGCGAAGCCGCCTACCGCCACGGCGAGGAATGGCGCCAGCAGCTCCTCGCCTACCTCCGCGGCAACCGCGACCTGCTCCTCGCCACCATCGCCCGCGACCTCCCCGGCATCGTCGTCGAAGCCCCCATCGAGGCCACCTACCTCGCGTGGCTCAACGTCTCCGCCCTCGGCCTAACCGATCCCATCGCTCATTTCGAAAAACACGGCGTCGGCCTCAGCGAGTGCTCCTATTTTGGCGCCGCCAAAGGCACCTACGTCCGCATCAACCTCGGCTGCACCCGCGCCACGCTCACCGAAGCGCTGCGCCGCATGAAGGTCGCCCTCGCCGCCCGCTAAACCCGTCTCCGCCACCCGCACCACAGCCATTCCGCCTCCGCACCGTGTAACCTATTGGGTTACACGCCTCCGACCGTCCGTCTCCGCGGCTCCACTACATTCCCCCTTCGTTCAACCCATGCGCCGCCTCGCCCAAATCGCCTTCGCCGCCACTACGCTCTCCGCCCTCTGGCTCGCCGTCTATCAACACGGCAGTCTCCCCGCTCGCGTCGCCACGCACTTCGGCGCGAACGGCCAACCGAACGGCTGGATGGCGCGCGGCACCCACACCGTCACGCAAATCGGCATCACGATCTTCATCGGCGGACTCTTCGCCGCCCTCTCGCTCTTCCTCCCGCGCGTGCCCGACAACTTGATCAACCTCCCACACCGCGACTACTGGCTCGCCCCGTCCCGCCGCGCCGAAACCTTCGCGTGGATCACCGGGATGCTGTTCTGCCTCGGCACGACCTCGCAGGGTTTTCTCGCCTATATTTTCCACGAAGTCGCGCGCGCCAACCTCGCCGCCTCGCCCGCCCTGCGCCTCAACTCCCTCTGGCTCCAAGTCAGCCTCTTCATCATCGTCGTCACGATCGTAATCACGCTCCTCTTCCGCTTCCGCCGGCCCGAAGGTGCCCGCTGACCCCGGTCCGCTTCGCCCCTCCCAGCCTTCCTCCCCTCGCGTCACCAACCATCCAGCAACACGCTCGACGTGTAACCCAATAGGTTACACGCTGCGGGCATGAGCGCTATCCCCGTTCACCCCCGCCTCAAGTTGTTGCTCGATTTCAGCGGTGCCTTGGCCGATGCCGCCGTCGTTGGTTGGCGCCGCACGCACACCGCTTTGCAACCGCGCCGTCGCGGCTCTTTCACTACGCGTCGCCCCGGAGCCGATTCCCCCATGTGGAACGTCCTCGCTGCCGAGCTCCGCCGCGAGTTGAAGCCCGTCGGCGCCAAGGCGCGCCTCGCGCGCTACCTCGGCATTCCGCGCCAACGGCTCAACGATTTCCTCAACCTGAAGTCCCGCCTGCCCGACGCCGAACTCACCTTGCGCCTGATCCACTGGCTCACGGAAACCCGCTCCGGCCGCGACCCCGCAATCTGACCGCCGCAGCCCCGGCGTGTAACCTATTGGGTTACACGAGCCGGGGGTTGCGGCGGATCGGACGAGGCGTTGTGGTGGTTCCGATGCGCCTCGGGCCTTACGATCTCTCCTCGAACCTCTTTCTCTCGCCGCTCGCGGGTTACACCAACCTGCCCATGCGCGTCACCGTGCGCGAACTCGGCGGGCTCGGCTGGGCCACCACCGATCTCGTCAACGCCCGCTCGCTCATCGAGCGCAATCCCACTGCCCTCAAGCTCGTTGCCTCGTGCCCCGAGGATCGGCCGATGGCCATCCAGCTCTTCGGCAGCGTGCCCGAGGAGATGCGCGACGCCGCTGTGATTTGCGAACAACTGGGCGCGCAGTCCGTCGACATCAACATGGGCTGCCCCGTGAAAAAGGTCGTCAAGATCGGCGGCGGCTCCGCGATGATGACCGAGCTCGACAAGACCGCTGCCCTCGTGCGCGGCATGATCGACGCCGTGAAAATTCCCGTCACGGCCAAGATGCGCCTCGGCTGGGATAACGACAACCTCACCGCCCCCGATCTCGCCCGCGTCCTCGAAGACACCGGCGTCGCCGCCATTTTCGTGCACGGGCGCACGCGCGCCCAGGGTTTCTCCGGCACCGTCAACCTCGCCGGCATCCGCTCCGTCGTGCAGGCCGTCCGCCGCATCCCCGTCATCGGCAACGGTGACGTCACCACCCCCGAAGCCGCGCGTCACATGATTGTGGAGACGGGCTGCGCCGGCGTCAGCATCGGCCGCGGCGCGTTCTACGACCCGTGGATTTTTCGCCGCACCGACCACCTCCTCCGCACGGGCGAACTGCTCCCCGAGCCCGATTTCGCCGAGCGCATCCGCGTCCTGCGCCGCCATTTTGACCGTTACTGCAAATTCTACGGCGAGGAGCACGGTTGCCGCCTCTTCCGCAAAGTCGCTCCGTGGTATGCGAAACGTTTCGGCCCTGCGAAACCCTTCAAGCGCGACATCCTCGCCATCTCATCGCGCGCCGATTTCGAACGCGCCGTCGCCACCTACCTAGCGTGGCGCGCGCAGTTCTGCGACGAGCACGGCGTGTTGCAGGACAAATTCCAGCCCGAGCCGCTCGTCGCCTCCTTCATGCGCGATCCGAACGACCCGGCCATTTTCGCCCGCGACGCGATTCCCGTGCCCAAGGGCCCCGTCGATACCTGGTAACGACCGCCTGGCAGCAGGCGATACCCCGGCACGCTTGAACTCCCGCCGCGCGGCGCCGATTCTCGCAGCATGTCCAACGCCTCTCACTTCTGGGGCCTCATCCTCGGCACCGTCATCGCGCTCCTGCCGATGATCAACCCGCTCGCGTCAGCGCCGACGTTCCTCGCGATCACCGAGGGCGATTCGCGCGAGCGCCGCCTCCAGCAGCTCCGCATGGCCTGCATCTACATGGTCGCGATTCTGGTGAGCTTCCTGATCGGCGGTCGCCTCATCATGGATTTCTTCGGCATCTCCATCCCCGGCTTGCGTATCGCCGGCGGCATGCTCGTCGCCGGTATCGGTTCCGGCATGCTGATGGCGCCGCCGCGCGATCCCGAGAAGGAGGACGCCACGCACGTCGCCGCGCGCGCCAAACGCGACGTCGCGTTTTCCCCGCTCGCGATGCCCATGATGAGCGGCCCCGGCTCCATCGCCGTCACGATCGGTTTCACGTCGCTCTCCACCGGCTGGGTCGACTACGTCGCGATCATCCTCGGCATCCTCGTCGTCGCCGCGATCACCTACGCCACGCTGCGCCTCTCCGAGCGCGTCGTCGGCGTGATCGGCCTCAACGGCATGAACGCCCTCTCGAAGGTCATGGGCTTTCTCATCCTCTGCATCGGCATCCAGTTTGTCGTCAACGGCGTGCTCGGCATCGCCACCGATCCCACCGTGATCCGCGCAATCCGCGACGCCGTGCTGGCTAAATAACGCGTTCGGTCCGCACGCCCATCGGGCCATGCGGACCGCCACCGGCCGTCGCCGCGTCAGTATTTTTTGGTTACGACGGCGCCCGTCTTGTCCTTGAAGACGAGCTGTTTTCTCTCCGCGTCGATGCGGTCGAACGTCACGCCGAGCGTGGAATCCACCACATCGCCCGCGCGCGCGAGCCGGCCGTTGAGGATGATTTTCCCCGGGGTGCCGGCGATGACTCCGGTGATTTTGGTGTTGGCGACAAACGTGCGAAACGCGGGCGCCGCTTCGACCACCGCCTCGACATCCGCCGCCGTGGCGGAAACCCCGGGCGCGAGTGTGGCCGATGAGTTCACCACCGGCTTCGGTGCGCCGGTCGCGGGCGACGCAGTTGCCGGCTTCGTGGCGTTGCCCGGCGCGCCGGTCGCGGGCGGTGTCGTGCCCGCGGTGATCGCATCCACATCGAGTTGGCCGCTCTCACGCCGGGTGTTGAGGACCTCTTTCGTCTTGTTGATCGCGTTGATCGGCACTTTCGCGAGCGCGTTCGCCGTGTCGGAAGGTGTGAGCGGTGCGGCGGGCTTCGTCGCGATACTCGAGGTAACGGGCGCCGTGGCCGGGGCGGCCGGCTTCGGCTTAGCCGCGACCGGCGGCGGCGGTGGCGGGGGCGGCGGAGAAATATAGTTCGTCCACACAAAGTAGCCGCCACCCGCGAGCACCAACAGCGCGGCGAGCCCGGCACCCGCCACGCCCATCTTGAAAGCGCGACTCTGCTCGGGCTTTTTCTTGGGCGGCGGCACTTCTTCGACCGGAGCCTCGGAGGTGACGGCGATGTGGGGGATCGGCGGCGCAGTCTTCCCAGTCGCAGGCGGTGCCACGACGGGAAACGGCGGCGGCACCCTCGGTGCACCCTCGGCAGGAGCGTCGGTCGGGGCTGCCGCTAGCGGCGGTGGCGGCAAAGCAGCCGCGCCTCCGATAACCGGGGGAGGAGGTGGTGGCGGCGCGGATTTCGCGAGGCCGGGAGGCGGTGGAAATTTAGCCGTGGGCGGAGGCGGAAACGCTGCGGCCGGTTTTCCCGCCACGGGCGGTGGTGGCAAGGCGGCCGGCGCCGGCGCACTCCCCGCCGCAGCGGGCGCGCCCGGAACCTTGGTTTTCAGTTTGAATTTTACCGGTTCGCCGGTCGCCGCCGGTGCGACCGTCGGCATGGTGGGCGCAGGCGCTGCCACTGACGGCGGAGGCGGTGGGGGCAATGTTGATACGGGCGCTACCACCGGCGGTGGCGGAAGCGTGGGCTGCGCAGGAGGCGGAGGTGTCATCGCCACGGGCGGCGCCGCCACGACGGCAGGAGCCGGCGCCGGCACAACAGCCGCAGGTGCCGAGGCGGGCGCAGCATCCGTGGGCGCACGAGGCCGCAGACGAATCCGGGAACCACCACCCTCGGCAGCCGGCGCGGGTGCCAACGAAATCGGTGCGGTCGCCGCTTCGGGTGACGGCACCGGTGCTGGAGCGGGCGGCGCGACGGGATCAGGCGCGGGAGCCGGCATCGCCACCGGCGCGGCCGGAGTTTCGGCGGCGGCAGCCGGCGCGGCGTCCGTCGCGATACTTAGACGCGGCTTCATCCGCACCTTCGGCGGCTCGCTTTCCGCGACGACGGGGGCCGGCGGCGGCGGTGGTGGCGGCGCAGGAGGTGGCGGCGCAGGAGGTGGCGGCGCAGGAGGTGGCGGTGCCGGCGGCGGGGGTGTGCCGCCGGCGGCGGAGGAAGTCTCCGGCTCGGCGAGCTTCAACCGCGGTTTGAGGCGCAGCGCGGGAGGCGGAGTCGTGGGCTCTTCACTCATAGTCCGCAGCAAAGTGATATTTTCACTTGGCGCGAAACCAAAAAGATTCCCTCGCTGTCATCCACCTGCCCAACCACGTTGCCCGCCCCAAAACTTCTCATGATCCCACGCCTGCCACTGCTCTGTCTCGCTGCCGCCGCCGCTCTGCTGACCGGCGGTTGCCTCTTTTCGAAAAAATCCTCCGCGCCCAAGGAGAATCCGGCGATCGCCGGCTCGGTCGAAGAAACGTTTAAGGCACGTTGGGTAGAAAAACGCACCGGCGAACTCGTCGCCCAGGGCAAAACCGCCGAGGTCGCCCGCGCGCAAGCCGTCGCCGAGTTTCAGGAGCGTTTCGCCTTCACCGGCTCGGCCTCGAAAAAATAACGCGCCGCGCAGCGACACACCTGCCGCGCCCATTGACGCCACGCGGCTTCCGGCGAACGTCGCCGCGTGTCCACGCCGGCTTCATCTTCCACTTCAGCGTCGCACGCCGCGGCCCGCACCGGCGCGCTCGCCGCGGGCGTGTGCTATTTCGCGTGGGGCCTCGTGCCGCTCTACTGGAAACAGCTCGCGAGCGTGCACCCGGTCGAGCTGATCGCGCACCGCCACGTTTGGTCGCTCGTGCTGGTGCTGGGCCTTGTGCTCGCGCAGGGAAAGTTCGGCGAGGTGCGGGCAGCACTCGGCACGCGTCGCTCAGTGGGACTGAATTTTCTCAGCGCCACGCTCCTCACGGCCAACTGGCTAATCTACGTCTGGGGCGTGAACACCGGCCACGTGATCGAGTGTAGCCTCGGCTACTTTCTCGTGCCGCTGGTCAACGTGGCGCTCGGGCGCTGGGTGCTGCACGAGCATTTGCGGCGGCTGCAGTGGGTCGCCATCGCGGGCGCAGCCACGGGCGTCGCAGTGATGATGTGGCAACTGGGCCGGCCGCCGTGGATCGCGCTCGCCCTCGCGGGCACGTGGGGCGGCTACGGCTTGCTGCGCAAAAAATCTCCGCTCGGCTCGCTCACCGGCCTCACGGTCGAGACGCTCCTCCTCGCGCCGCTCGCGGTCGGTTTTCTCCTCTGGCAGCACCACACGGGCGCCGGTGCGCTGGGTCGGGCCGATGCGCTCACCCAAATCCTCGTCCTCAGCGCGGGCGTGATCACCGCGATTCCGCTGCTGCTGTTTGCCTTCGGCGCGCGGCGCATCCGCCTCTCGACGATGGGACTTCTCCAATACCTCGCGCCCACCGTGCAGTTTGCGCTCGGCGTGTGGGTATATCACGAACCGTTTTCGCGCGAGCGGCTGATCGGTTTCGTTTTTATCTGGGCCGGCCTCGCGCTCTACACCGCCGACAATCTCTGGGCGCAGCGAAAATCGTTCATCGCCTAACTCCGCCGTCACCGCACTCTCGACGCCGCGTCTTTCCTGCCTTCACCCTCGCATGCCCATGAAAAAAATCCGCCCCGCCCTCGTCTCCCTCGTGCTCGCCGCGCTGCTGCCGCTGGCCTTTGCCCAAACTCCCGCCGCTGCTCCGGCCGCCAAGGTCGATGCCTCGGCACCAATCATCAAGGCCGACGCCAAGGGCGCCCCCAACGCCGCTTTCGTGAAACTGCACGAGTCTTTCCTCGCCCGCGGCAAAGAGGGCCCGGTCGGCCTGCTCTTCATCGGCGATTCGATCACGCACGGTTGGTCCGGCAAAGACCGCGCCCACATTTGGGACGCCTACTTCGGGAAATATCAGCCGGCCAATTTCGGCATCGGCGGCGACCAGACCCAGCACGTGATCTGGCGTATCGAAAACGGCGAACTTGAGGGCCTCACCCCGAAAGTCACCGTCCTCATGCTCGGCACCAACAACACCGGCATCACCGGCCACACCGCCGCCGAGATTGCCGCCGCCGACAAAAAGATCGTCGAACTCATCCGCAAAAAAATCCCCGGCACCAAGGTGATCGTGCTCGCCGTCTTCCCCCGCGGCGCCCGCAAAGACAAAGACGGCAAGATTCCCGATGCGAACATCACCGACGCCGCCCGCCGCACCGAAATCATCAGCGCCGTGAATCGCGAACTCGCCAAACTCGACGACGGTAAAAACGTGCGCTTCCTCGACATCAACGCCGTGTTCCTCGGCCAGGACGGCAAGATCCCGTTCTCGATCATGCCCGACCAACTGCATCCGAACGCCGCCGGCTACCAACTCTGGGCCGACGCGATGAAGCCGATGCTGACCGAGCTGATGAAGTAAACGGGGCGAGCCGGATTTCGCCGGCAATCGGCTCCCAAGGGAAAATTCCGAGGTGGAGCGGCTTGACCCCAAGCCGCTGGATTGAAGCTCGTGAAAGCGCGTTGGGGTCAACGCGCTCCACCTCGGACTATTTTGGTGCGCGCAGCGGGTTTTCTAAGATTCCGCTCCACCACCACGGCCAGTCGACCTCTGTCGGGCAAAGATTTTTCACGTCGGGGTTGCGGCGGATGTAGTCCCACGTCTCGCGGGCTTCTTTTTCGTCGCGCAAGCGGTGATCGAAATAGCCCTCTTGCCATTGCACGCGCTGGAAACGCGCCGTGCCGCGCTTCCAGTTGCGCAAGACTTCGGACATGCCGGGCTCGCTCGGGAATGCCGCGATCGCGTGCAAATGATCAGGCATGAGCAACAGAAGTTCGCACCACCAGTGGCCTAGCTCGTGATAACGCCGCGCAGCATCGAGCAACCGCGACGCGAGCTCGGGCTCTGTCAGCGGAGGCAACTGCGTCGGGAGAATGCGAATACGAACGTGAAACAGGGAACCATCCTGCACCCAACCAGGCGTCTTGTGATGCAGGCGCCTCGGATACTCGCGCATGGGAGCACTCTGGGGTGGAGCGCGTTGACCTCAACGCGCTTTTTTCGGCGCACCCCTTTTTTCGGCGCGCTCGTGTCCGAGGTGGAGCGGCTTGACCCCAAGCCGCTGGGTTGACGCTTCCCGAAGCGCCTTGAGGTCAACGCGCTCCACCTCGGAATCAGCAGGCGCTCGGCCGCTTACCGCACCTCGTAGATTTCGAGGAGGGCGTTGCCGGGTTGGCCGGTGGCGGCGGTTACTTGGGCGGTGTAGGCGCCGGGGGCGAGGGTCAGGAGGACGGCGGCGTCTTTGCTGCCGTCGGTGAAGGCAAACGCGCCGACTTCGGTCGCGCTGATGATCAGCGCGGCGCGCGTCGTGGCGGTGGCGCTCCAGTTGTCGTTGGCGGCGACATTGCGGCCGGTGCTGTCGTAGATACCGACCATCGGATCGGCGAGGGCACCGGTGACGCCAAACTGGGTGAGCGCGGGGCCTACGCCGCGGACGAGGACGTTGTCGTTCGTCGTGCCGGCGATCACGAAGCCGCTGATGAGCGCGGTGTCGGTCGCGGTGAGGCTGCTGCGGCTGGAGACGTTGGCGAGGCGCGAGGCGGTGCCGCCGGCGACGTCGTAAACTTCCGCGAGGGCCACGCCGCCCGCGGCGCCGTTGGCATCGCTGATCTGGATCGAGTAGGCGCCGGGCGCGAGCGTTACGAGGAGGGCGGCGTCGGCACTGCCGGCGGCCAGCGGGAAGGCTCCGCTGACAGCGGCGGCTTGCGTGAGCGCGGCGGCGCCGGCCCAGCCGCTGTTTTCCACGAGGGTGTTGCCGGCGGCGTCGAAGAGGCGGAGGAGCGGCGCGGCGAGCGTGCCGGTGACGCCGAAACCGTTGAGACCGGGGCCGACGGCGCGCACGAGCACGGTGCGTTCGCCGGTGCCGGTGATGGCAAAGCCCGTGAGGAGCTCGTTGCCGGCGGCGATGCGGGCGCGCGTCGAGAGATTCGAGAGGCGGGCGGCGCTGGCGGAGCCGGGCGTCGTGGCGGCTTGGGCGGCGGCGATCGCGAGGTTCAGCGACGCGGTGTCGGCGAGGACGCGGAAGCCGGCCACAGGGGCGCCACCGGGCCGCGGGACGGTGGGCTGCGGCGGCGTGACAACCGTTCCAGGAGGAACCGGGGCAACTACAACCGAGCCCGGTGGAATGGGAGCTGCCGGCACTGCGGTGGTGGGCCGGAACGCTTCCGCCGCCAGCACGTTCGCCGCATTCAGTTCGCCGATCGCTTCGGTGAGGCCGGAGGACGTGCCGCCGCCGCTGGCGACGATGGCGCGGGCGCGGAGGTAGAAGTTGCCGTTGGCGGGTTGGGGCGTGGTGACGTTGAGCGTCCAGACGGTCGAGCCGGCGGCGCGCGTCGCGGTGCCGAGCGTGGTCCACGTGATGGCGTCGTCGGAGCGGGCGAAGGTCACGCTGGAGAGTTCGGTGCCGGTGCCGCCGCGGGTCCAGGTGAGGCCGGTGCGGGCGGCGTTCATCGCGAAGGCGTGGCCGGCGGGCGAGGTGGCGGCGAGGCGGGCGAGCCCGGCGCGGAGGAGGCCGCCGACGCGGGTAAAGGCGCCCGCGATCAGGACGCGGCCATCGGTCTGGAGAGTGAGGGCGGTCACGGCGCCGTCGGGCTGCGGGTCAAAGGTGGTGTCGACGCTGCCGTTGGGATTCAGGCGGCGGGCGAAGCCAGTGAGCGCGCCACCAACGAGGATGCGGCCGTCGGCTTGCACGGCGATGGCGTTGATCGCGGCGGAACCGCCGTTGAAGGCGGTGAAGGTTCCGTCGGCGCTGCCGTCGACGTTCAGGCGGGAGACGATGCTGCGGACACCGCTGCCATCGGCGAGGACGACGATCTTGCCGTCGCCTTGGACGACGAGTTGGCGGACGACGCCGACGGTGGGCGCGAACGCGGCGTCGGTCGAGCCGTCGGGGAGGAGGCGGGCGAGGTTGGCGCGGGCGGCGCCGTTGACCGTCGTGAACGAGCCGCCGACGAGGACGAGCGCGCGGGTGTCGGCTTGGACGGCGATCGCGTTAACCGGGCCGTTGAGGTTCGGGGCGTAGCCGGTATCGAGGCCGCCGGCGTTGTCGAAGCGGGCGAGGCGGTTGCGGGTCGCGCCGGCGATGGTCGTGAAAGAACCGCCGATCAGCGTGCCGCCGCCGGGGAGCGAGAGGAGGGCGGAGACGGCGCCGTTGGGATTGGGTTGGAAGGCGCTGCTGACGGTGCCGTCGTCGTTGACGAGGGCGAGGTTGCGGCTGGCGACGCCGCCGATGGTGGCGAAGGAGCCGCCGAGGAGCATCACGCCGTTCGGGCGGACGGTGCTGAGCGCGCCGCCGACGATGAGGCTGCCATCGGGGCGGACGGCGATCACGTCGATCGTGCCGTTGGCATCGGGGTTGAACGCGGTATCGAGGGAGCCGTCGAAATTCGCGCGGGCGATGCGGTTGCGGGCGGTGGCTTCGACCGCGCCGTTGGACTGCACGGCGGTAAAGGTGCCCCCGAAGAGGACGGCGCCATCGGAGGTCTGCACGGCGACGGCATTGACGGCGGCGCTGGCGTTGGGGTTGAAGTTCGCATCCACGGTGCCGTCGGTATTCAGGCGGGCGATGTAGTTGCGGTAATTGGTGTCGCCGATGGAATTGGGCGTGAAGGTGTTAAACGCACCGCCGACGATGATCTTGCCGTCGGGATAGAGGGCGAGGGCGTTGACGTTGGCGCTGGCAGCGGGGTCGAAGGTGTCGAGCGTGCCGTCGGCCTTGACGCGGGCAATGTAGTTGCGGGCGGTGGCGGACGTGGCGCCGTTGGGCGTGAACGAGGTGAACGCGCCGCCGACGACGATCTGGCCGTCGGGCTGGAGCAGCATTGCACTGACAGTCGCGCTGGGTGCCGGGTTGTAGCCGGCATCGACGGCGCCAGTGCTTTCGAGGCGAGCCATATAATTGCGCGCGGTGGTGGCGGTGGCGGCGTTGGGCTGGAGCGTGGTAAACGCGCCGCCGATCACGATCTTGCCGTCAGACTGCACGACGATGGCGTTGACGCGCTCGCCGGCATTCGGGTCAAACGCGGTGTCGAGGGAGCCGTCGGCGTTGAGACGGGCGATGCGGTTGCGGGAGGTGCCGCGGATGTCGGTAAACGAGCCCCCGACAAGGATCTTGCCATCGCTCTGGATCGCGAGGGCGGCGACGGCGGCGTTGGGCGACGGGGAGAACGAGGTGTCGAGCACGCCGTCGGCCGAGATGCGGACGAGGTTGTTGCCCGTGGTGCCGGCGGGGTTGTTGAAGCTGCCGCCGAGGAGGATGCGGCCATCGGCCTGCACGGCGACGACGCTGATCTGGCCGGTGAGGCGGACGGTGGGCGCGAAGGCGGTGCGGAGGGAACCGTCGCGGTTCAACCACGCGAGGCCGTTGGCTTGGGTGGCGACGGCGGCGGTGTCGGGGCGGTGCAGGATCGCGGCGACGGGGCCGTCGGCATCGAGCGACGAGGAGAACGTGGTGTCGGCGGTGCCTTCGGCGTGGAAACGGGCGACGTTGGTCGTGCGCGCGCCACCGATGTCGGCGAACGTGCCGACGGCGACGATCTTGCCATCGGCTTGGAGGGCCATCGACGAGATCTGGCCACCCGAGGCGCCGCCGGCACCGGGGGTGAAGGAGGCGTCGAGGGAGCCGTTGGCGTTGATGCGGACGTATTGGTTGGCGGCGACGCGGGCCGAGCCGGCGGCGGCGAGCGAGGTGAAGTTACCGCCGACGATGATCTTGTCCTCGGTCACGGTGCCGGTGGTCACGCGCTGGATGGCGAGGGAGTCGACGCGGTTGCCGTTGGCCTCGCTGAGGTCGAGGTTGAAGGTGTTATCGAGGGTGCCGTCGACGTTGAGGCGGGCGGCGTATTTGCGGAGGGTCCAATCGGCGGCGCCGTTGGGCTGGAGACCGATAAACGAGCCGCCGGCGATGACGCGGCCGTCGGCCTGAAGGGCGAGGGCGATGACGGTGCCGTTGATCGCGCCGGGATTGTAGGCGGAGTCGATGGTGCCGTTGGCGTTGAGGCGGAGCAGGCGATTGCGGCTGATGGCGGTGCTGACGGTGGTCGTGACGCCGTCAACCGTGCTCGTCGTCGTGGTGTCGCCGGGGGGCTGGAAGAGGGTGAACTGGCCGGCGACGACGATCTTGCCATCGCTCTGGAGGACGAGGCTGGTGGCTCGGGCGTTGACGAGGGGCGTGAAGGTGGTGTCGACGGTGCCGTCGGCATTCAGGCGGGCGATAAAGCTCTGCGAGGTCGAGGAACTGCCGGAGCTGGGCGTGAACGCGGAAAACGCGCCGCCGATGAGGATCTTGCCATCGCCTTGGAGGGCGATCGCGGAGACGGTCGAACTCGGGCCGGGATCGAAGGTGTCGACCGTGCCGTCGGCATTCAGGCGGGCGAGGTAGGTGCGGACCGTGGAGGTCGTGGCGCCGTTGGGCGTGAAGGTGGTGAAGTTTCCGCCCAAGAGGAGTTTGCCGTCGGCTTGGAGGGCGAGAGCGCCGATCTGGCCGTTGGAATTGGGGTTGTAGCCGGTGTCGAGCGAGCCGTCGACATTGAGGCGGGCGACGTAGTTGCGCTCGGTGGTGCCAACAATCGTAAAGGTGCCGGCGATGATGAGTTTACCGTCGGTCTGGCGGGCGATGGCGAGCACGCGGCCGTTGGGCGCGGCCGGGGTAAACGCGGCGTCGACCGTGCCGTTGGCGTTGAGGCGGGCGAGGTAGGGGCGGGTGAGGCCGCCGACGCTGGTGAAGGAGCCGCCGATCAGGAGCTTGCCGTCGGGCTGGGCCACGGAAACGAGGGGGCGACCGCCGGCATCGAGGGTGAACGCGGTGTCGACGGTGCCGTCGGAATTGACGCGGGCGAGGCGGTTGCGCGAGACGGCCGTCGCGAGGCCGCGGGACTGGAGCGCGGTGAAATAGCCGCCGAGGACGATCTTTCCGTCGGGCTGGAAGGCGAAGGCGGCGACGGCGAAGTTGGCGCCGGCATTAAAAGCAGGGTCGAACGAGCCGTCCGGGTTGATGCGGGCGACATAGCTGCGGGAGGTCGTCACGGTGCCGCGGCCCCAAACGGAGGTGAAATAGCCGCCGACCATCACGCCGCCATCGGGCGCGAGCGCGACGGAGAGGACGCTGCCGCCGACATTCGGGTAAAACTCCGAATCGAGGGTGCCGTTGGCATTAAGGCGGGCGATGCGGTTGCGCGTGGCCGAGACGTCGTTGCCGATGGGCTGGAGGGTGGTGAATGAGCCGCCGAGGAGGATTTTGCCGTCGCGCTGGATGGCGAGGGTGGCGACGGCGTTGTTGGCATTCGGGTCGAATTCGGAATCGACGGTGCCGTTGGCGTTCAAGCGGGCGATGCGGTTGCGCACGGTGGCTCCGGCGGTGCCGGCAGGCTGACTCGTGGAGGTGCCACCGGGGAGGAGAGAGGTGAAACCACCGGCGATGATGATCTTGCCGTCGCCTGAAGGAGTGCCGGACGCCGGGGTCGCGCCGATATTGGAAAAATCCGTCGGGCTGAGCTGGGAGGCGAGCGCGAGGACGAGGCTGTTGGGATTCGGGTTGTAGGCGGTGTCGAGGGTGCCGTCGGCGTTGAAGCGGGCGACGTGATTGCGGGTGACCGCGGTGCCGGTCGCGCCGGGTTGCACGGTGGTGAAACGTCCGCCAACGACGATTCTGCCATTGGGCTGGAGCGCGAGGGCGTTGACCTGCGGCACGGTGCCGCCGGCGATATTGGGGTTGAACGCGGTGTCGACGGTGCCATCGGCATTGAGGCGGGCGACGCGGTTGCGCGTGGTGGCGGCAGCGGCGCCGTTGGGCTGGACGGTCGTGAAATCGCCGCCGATCACGATGCGGCCGTCGGGCTGGAGGAGGAGCGCGCGGATGACGCCGTTGACGTTGGGATTAAACGCCTGGTCGAGCGAGCCGTCGGGGTTGAGGCGCGCGATGTTGTTGCGCGTGGCGCCGCCGCCGATCGAGGGGCTGAACGTGCCAAATTGGCCGGCGACGAGGATTTTGCCGTCGGGCTGGGTCGCCATCACGTAGACGTTGCCGTCGACATTGGGGTCAAAACCATCGGCGGCAGAGGGGCTCTGGGCGATGGCCGAGGCGGCACTCAAGACGAGACCAGCAAGGAACAACGGGCGCAGGGCAGACCGGAGAAACGAGACGATGAACATAAAAGGGGAGCGGATGAAACAGCGCGACTACGCCGTGGGCAAGACGGATAACAGCCATCCGGCGGCCCATGTTCCGCTTAATCTCGCCGACCTTCCGGCCCGGCGGCGCGGTCGCGGTGCGGTCGGCTAATTTTTTCAACGTTGGAGCGTTTTCGATTCCGTGCAGTCTGAGTGCTTCCCGTGATCCTTCCCATGAACCTCCGCCCCGTCCTCCTCGCCGCACTTTTCGCGACCGCGCCCGCCGCACTCGAAGCCGCTCCCCTCCCCGCCGCCTCCAGCATCAACGCGGTGACCGTCTACACCGACCGCGCGATCGTCACGCGGGCTGCCGCGCTCGATCTCACCGCGACCGGCGTGAGCGAGGTCACGTTCGACAAACTCCCCGCCAACCTCCTCGACCAATCGCTCCAAGTCTCCGGTCGCGGCGCGGCGCAGGTCACGATCCTCGATGTCACGGCGCGCGCCGCCTACGTGGACTTCACGCCCAACGACCGCGTGAAAGCCATCGAAGACGAACTCCGCGCCCTCGCCAAACAGCGCCGCGTGCTCGACGACCGCACCGCCGTCCTGAAATCGCAGGAAGGTTCACTCGCGAAACTCGAGACCGCCGCCACCGCCGCGCCCAACAAAGACAGCGCGCCCCGCCTCTCCATCGACGATTCGGCGAAGCTCCTCACCTTCCTCGAAGAACAACGCGGCAAACTCGCCGCCGAGCGCCAAACCCTCGACACGCAGCTCGAAGACCTCGCCGCCAAAACCGACGCCGCCCAACGCAAACTCAACGAACTCCGCGGCGCCGGCGGTCGCAGTTTCAAAACCGTGACCGTGCGCCTCGACGCCGCCACGACCGGCAAACTCGATCTCTCGCTCAGCTACACGGTGCCCGGCGCGAGTTGGACGCCGAGCTACGACGCCCGTGTAAACTCCAACGAAAAATCCATCGACCTCGCCTACTACGGCCTCGTGCGCCAAAACACCGGCGAGGACTGGAAAGACGTCGCGCTCACGCTGTCTACCGCGCGCCCGAGCATGGGCGGCGCCGCTCCCGAGGTGAGGCCGTGGACAGTGGATGTGTTTGCGCCGCGGCCGATGCCGACCGCCGATGCGTCCGTGCAGACGATGAGTTTTGAAGGCGCCGTCCGGCAGCGCAACGCACCCGCCGCCGCCAAAGGCATAGCTTTTGGGAGCGTAGCCGGCTCGGTCGAACTGGGTGCCACACTCGCCCAAGCCACCGTCGACCACACCGCCACCAGCGCCTCCTTCAAAATAGCCGCGGCCTCCACAGTGCCGAGCGACAATTCCCCGCAGAAGATCCCCGTCACGACCGCCGCGCTCGCGGCGAATCCCGAATACCTCACCACGCCGAAGCTCCAGCCCGCGGCGTTTCTCACCGCGAAAGTCGTCAACACCTCCGAGTTTCCGCTGCTCGGCGGCGCGATGAACGTGTTTCTCGACGGCACCTTCGTCGCCACGAGCGCGCTGCGCACCGTGATGGCGGGCGAGAAATTCGATCTCGCGCTCGGCGTCGACGAAGGGATCTCCGTGAAGCACAAACGCGTGAAGCGTTTCACCGAAGACACCGGCCTCACCAACAGCGGCAAACGGGTCACCTACGAATACCTAATCACTCTGCAGAACAACAAACGCACCGCTGCACACGTGATCGTATCCGACCAAATCCCCGTCTCGCGCAACGAGAAGATCGTCGTGAAACAGCTCGCCCCCGAGGCGAAGGAAATCAAACCCACGCCCGAGGGCGTCCTCAAGTGGACGCTCGATCTCAAGCCCGCCGAAAAACGCGAGCTCACCGTGAAATTCAGTATCGACCACCCGAACGACGTGCAGGTGACTGGTCTCGAACCCTGAGTCCGGGAGCGCGGGCCGCCGGCCCGCACCACTTAACCCTGCGGGCGAGCCGCCCGCGCTCCCACCAGCCGCCCACCCTTCCGCCCCAAATGCGCCTACACCCCCTGCTCCTCGCCCTCGTCGCCTTCGCGTTCGTCTCCCCGTTCACCGCTCGGGCCGCAACCGCGGCTCCCGAGCTGCCCGCCGTCGTCGCGAAGGCCAAGCGCATCGTCATCCTCGGCGACAGCATCACCTACGGCGGCACCTACGTCGATTTCGTCGAGACCGTGCTCCGCACGCGTGTGCCGGGCTGGCGCGGCGAAATCATCGCGCTGGGTCTTTCCAGCGAAACCGTCTCCGGTCTCTCCGAGGACGGCCACGCCGGCGGCAAATTTCCCCGCCCCGATCTCCACGAACGCCTCGGCCGCGTGCTCGCGCAGACTAAACCCGATCTCGTCGTCGCCTGCTACGGCATGAACGACGGTATCTATTTTCCGTTCGCCGAAGCCCGCTTCGCTAAATTCCGCGACGGCATGACGCGCCTCCGCGCCGCCGTGATCGCCGCCGGCGCCGTGATCATCCACGTGACGCCGCCCGTCTTTGACCCGGTGCCCATCGCCGCGAAAGTTCTGCCCGCCGGTCGCGACACCTATCCCACGCCCTTCGCCGGCTACAACGACGTGCTCGACCGCTACTCCGCCTGGCTCGTCGCCCAGCGCGCGCAAGGCTGGGACGTGATCGACGCCCACGGCCTGATGAACGCCTCGATCGCCCGTCTCCGGAAAGCGGATGCGGCTTTCACGTTCTCCAAAGACGGCGTGCACCCCGATGCACTCGGCCACGCCGTGATCGCCCGCGCCATCCTCGCCGCCTGGGGCCTCCGCCCCGACGAAGGCGAACTCCTCGCCCAACTCGCGACCAACCCCGACGCCGCGTTGCTCAAGCTCGTCCGCACGCGCCGCAAACTCCTCGCCAACGCCTGGCTCACCTCCACCGGCCACACGCGCCCCGGCGTCCCCGCCGGCCTCCCGCTCGCCGAGGCGAACGCACAGGCCGCGGCGCTCGAAGAAAAAATCCGCGCGCTGAAGTAGCCCGGGAGCGCGGGCGGCTCGCCCGCACTCTATCGATGGCGGGCCGGCGGCCCGCACTCCCATAACTTTCCTTACTTGATCGGCGAAAAATCCGTCGGCGTCATGTAGACTGACTTCACGCCGTCCTTCACCGTGAGCGAGCCACCCGCCGCTTTTTCGGAGGCGGCTTTGGCCGCGACCCACACCGGATCGGCGCGGAAGGCATCCCAGGATTTTTTGGCCGCATCGCGATCCTTGTGCGCGATGAAATAGATCAGCGTCTTGCCCGCGCCTTTGTCCGCATCGACCGGGTGGTAGTAGCCGAGATTCATGATCCCGTGCTTCTCAAACAACGCGCAGGTGTGATCGCGGAAACGCGCATCGAGCGCACCGATCTTCCCGTCGGGCGTCGTGTAGGTGCGCATCTCAAACACGCGCGGCGCCCCGTTATGCTCAGCCACGCGCGGCGAGAAATCGGCTCCGCTCATAAAAATCGATTCGGCCTTCGCCACGATTTTGCCGCCCGCCTGGCTCTTGGCCACGACGTCTTTCCACTCGGGGTCGGCGCTAAAGCTCTTCCACGACGCCTTGGCAGCCTCGCGGCTCTTGTGCGCGAGCACGTAGTAAAGTTTCTCGCCGGCACCGTCGGCCGCTTCAGTCGGCACGGCGTAACCGAGATTTTGCATCCCGTGTTTTTCGAAAATCCGCATCGTGTGGTCGCGGAAACGTGCGAGGAGTTTGTCGAGGTTGCCCGGCGTGGCGGTGTAGATCCGGAGTTCGAAAACCGGGCCGTCATCGGCGGCACGGAGAGCGGGCAAAAACCCGGCGAGAAGAGCGAAAAACGCGAGCAGACGGAGGGTGTGTTTCATGGGGCGAAGGACCGCGACGCTCGCCAGCGCTCGCGGCGGAGTCAACGCGCGCGCCGCCCTCGGCGCACATTTCCCCGCCCGCTACACCGGCACATTTCCGCCCGTCGGAGGTCTTGCTCTGGGTATTTTTCCCGTTTAGCTCCCCATACTTTTCCCTAGAAAATCGCCATGAACTTCAAGTCCCTCCTCACGTTCATCATCGCCGCCGCCGTGCTGACGTCCACCGGGGCCCGCGAGAAAAACGTCGTCATCACTCACGTCGCCGACGCCAAGAAGACCTCGACCTCCATTCGCTACACCGAGGAGATCAAAATCATCCTGCCCGTGCCGGCCGATGGCCCGGCTGCTTACGAGTGGCAGATCATGTCCAACGATTCGCGCATCCTGCGCCTGACCCACAGTCCGAAAGTCGGGGGCGACGCCGAGAAAGCAGCGATGGAAAAATCCGCCGCCGCCCCTGGCGCCAACTGGACGGCCACGTTTCTCGGCCTTCGCCCCGGCCGCAGCATCGTGCGTTTCGTCTACGTGCCGGCCGCGAACAATCCGGTGGAAACGCCCTTCGACACCCGGGAAATCGTGGTGAACGTGCGCTGAGCCCGCACCGGCTCGCTCATCGCTACTTCGCCTTTGGCAAACTTGCCCGCAACGCCTCGAATTTGCCGCGCATCGCCGCCTCGGTGGTGACCCGCAGACCGAGGTCGATGATCGCCGCGGCCTCGATCCCGAGGCCGGCGCGGATTTTTTGCACGGCGGTTCCGTAGATGAGCCCAGTGTTTCGCGGGAAAAGGCGGATGCCCTCGTTCAACACCGTGAGATGGTCGGCGCCGGGCGTGACCACACTCCGCGCCCACGTCTCGGCGATCAGTTCGTAGACTTCCGGGAACGGCGGCGGCTGGCTGCGCGCCGTGAAAAGCGGCGCGAGCACGCCCGCCGTCTGCTCGGCGCTGAAACGTTCCCCGGTCTCCGCAGGCTTGGCCGCCGCGTCGGCGAAACGCATTTTCGCGAGCTCCAGATAGGCGCGCGGCCGGGCCGCTTTGCCCTGCGCGGCGGCTTCGAGGAATTTCCGCGCGCGCAGATCGTCGCCGGCGGCGCGCTCGAGCAGGCCAATCGCGGCGAGGAGCTGCGGATCGCGCTCCCCGCGGATGTAGGGCGTCGTCATCGCCGTGCGCGCCGCCACAGCGTGTCCGGCGAGCCTCAACGCGTCACCCTTGATGCGCCCGACTTCGGCCTCGGTTGCCTCGCGCAGCTCAAACGGCTCCGGCGCGGGGAGCTTCTCGCCTTTGCCGGCCTGCACGCCCGCGATCTTGTAGTTGGTCGAATCCACGTAGCCGCGGATCGTGAACTCCATGTCGCGGTAGCTCTGTTTGAAACACTCCTTGAAGAGCGCCTCCGACACCGGCTCGCGGTCCAGTCGCCGCAGGAAACTGATCAACGCCTTCTGGTGTTTCCCCTGATCGCCGTAGAGCCCCCAGTGCACAAAAGCGTAGGCCTGTTTCGCCCACGTGCCGCCGAGCGTGCTTTGCGCCTGCGGATCGTCGGCCTTTACGGCGAACAATTCCTCCATCGAGAGCAACCGACGCTTCGCCAGCGCCGCGCTGAAATCGCGATCCTCGGCCGGCGTGGTGCCGGTGACGCCGAGCTCGTTGAGCGCGGCCTGCTCGGCCGAGATCGCGTTGGGATCTTCGACTTTGCCGACCGTGATGGTCGTGTTCGTGACCTCCATCCCCATAAAAATTTGCGCCACGCCTTCCTCGAACCACGCCGGCCCGCGCGGCTCCACGCCACCCAAGAGAAACCGGATGTATTCGCGATAAAGCTGCCGGTAGGCATCGACCGCGAAACCCGGATCGCCGCCCGAGCCGACCGTCACGGAATCCTCCGTGGTCGCCGCCGCCGCGGTCGCGAGCGCCGCGACGCCCTCCGGCGTCGTGAGGTTCAGCACCTTCGTCTGAAAATCGATCACGATGGCCGAGCGCTCGCCCTCGCGCAGCGTGAGACTCGCCATCGCGCGGTTCGACTGCGCCTGGCCCGCGGGCACAAACGCGTCGAACTTCGCCCCGCGCCCGCAAATGATCAGCGCCGTCGGCACCGCGTTTTTCGGCTGCACGCCCGGCCACACCAAACTCAGCGCGAGGGAAAACCGCTGGAAATCTCCCACCAACCGCTTCGTCGCCGCCTCGGACGCATTCGAAAGCACTTCGAATCCCGCGATGCGCCCGTAAAACCACGGCTCCGGCGGCGGCAGCATCCGCGAATCGGTGACGGTGTAGGTCGGCAGCTCGATCGCTTTTTCTTTGCTCACATCCTGCGCCACCGCGCGCCCACCCACGCCGCCCCACGCGCCACCGAGCAAGAGCACCCACCACGCAAAACACCGGGACCGGGCTGTGATCATCATCGTCATGAAAAAAAGACAGACGGCCCGGCTGCCGAGGAGTTTCGAGCCCCGCGGCCTCCTCAGCGGGCTCCCCGCGCCCGCAGCGCTCCCTTGCTCCCGCCCACCCGTCTCGCTCACGCTCCCGCCTTTCTGTGAACATCCACCGCCCGCTTCGCCGCTTCCTCCCCTTCCTCGTCGCCGCGAGCGCCAGCGCGTGGAACGGGTATGGCCAGGCGCCCACGCCCACATCGTCCGCGAGCACGGCACCCGCTACGCAAACCCTCGAAGCCTTCAATGTAAACGGAGCACGCTACACGCCCGCGCCGCTTGAGTTGCCGTCGCTATTCAAGGGCCTCGTCTCTCCTGACCCCTACCCTGTGCCCTATACCGGACCGCGCCTGATGGGCCCGATGTTGATCACGGCCGCACGCGCGGCGCAGATGCCCGAGCACGCCACCGCGACCGTCAAACTCCTCTACGGCGACGCCCTGCGCGCCGCGCCCACCGCGACGCTCGACGGCGCTCTCCGCAGCGTGCCCGGCTTCAGCCTGTTTCGCCGCAGCGACAGCCTCTCCGCCAATCCCACCGCGCAAGGCGTTTCCCTCCGCGGCCTCGGCCCCAGCGGCGCCAGCCGTTCGCTCGTCCTCCTCGACGGCGTCCCGCTCAACGATCCCTTCGGCGGCTGGGTGCTTTGGTCGAAACTCCCGCGCGAAGGCCTCGCCCGCATCGAGGTCGTCCCCGGCGGCGGCGCGACCGCCTGGGGCAACGCCGCGCTCGGCGGTGTCGTGCAATTCTTCACGGCTCCTGCCGAAACCGAAATCATGCTCGTCGACCAGCCGCCCAAGCCGATCACTACCGTGTGGCGCGGCCCGGTGCGTTTTGCGCTCTCCGCCGGCGACTACGGCACGCGCAGCGCCGAGTTTTCCGTAACCGCTCCGGCTGGACGCAGCATCGTCCAGGTATTCGGCAACGCGTTTTCCACCGACGGATTTTCCCTCGTCGCCCCCGAACGACGCGGCGCCGTCGACCTCGCCGCGTGGAGCCGGCACCGCTGGATCGCCGCGCGGTGGCGTCGCCCCATCGGCGACAGCAAGAAACTCGAGTTCACCGCCACCGTGCGCGGCTTCGAGGAATCGCGCGGCAACGGCACGCCCTACCAACGCAACGGCTCGCGCGAAAAATTCGCCTCGCTCAACCTCTTCGGAACGCCCACCGACAATTTTTCCTGGACCGCCATCGCCTACGCGCAGGACCAGTCGTTCGCCAGCACGTTCAGCTCCGTGAACGCCACGCGCACTGCCGAGACGCCCGCGAGCGACCAGTTCGCCGTCCCCGCGGCGACCTTGGGCGCGGCATGGACCGGCATTTGGCAACACGCCAACGACGCGCGCACCACCTTCGGCGCCGACACCCGCGCCGTGCACGGCGAGACGCGCGAGCACTTCACTTTTACCGCCGGCAACTACACGCGCCTGCGCGTCGCTGGCGGCTCGCAATCCGTCGCCGGGCTCTTCGCCTTGCACGAACGCGCCCTCACCGAACAAATCCGCGCGACGCTCGGAGCGCGCCTCGATCAATGGAACGAGTCCAACGGCCACCGCCGCGAATCCGACCGCGCCACCGGTGTCACCAGCCGCAATGATTTCTACGCCGAGGCCGACGGCACCGCGTTCAGCCCGAGTGCCGGACTCGTCTGGAAACCCGCCAAACTTTGGCGCCTTCGTGCCAACGCCCAGCATGCGTTCCGCCGGCCCACCCTCAACGAACTTTACCGTCCGTTCCGCCAAGGCGCCAACGTCACCGAGGCAAATTCCGCGCTCCGCACCGAGTCAGTCACGACAGCCGAGCTCGGCGTCGAGTGGACGCCCCTCGGCGCCGCGATACCACCCTCGCTCGGGGGTCCCTCTAAACCGGCACCGCTCACCCTCGCCGCCACCGCCTTCTGGAACGACCTCCACGATGCCGTCGGCAATGTCACGATCGCCCGCGGCCCCGGCACGTTTCCCATCGTCGGCACACTCGCCGCCGGCGGCCTCGGACGCCAGCGCCTCAACCTCGACCGCACGCGCACCCAAGGTATCGAGCTTTCGGCGACGTGGAATGTAGCTAAGGCGTATTCGCTCAACGCCGCCGCGCTTTTCAACGACGCCACCGTGCGCCGCGCCTCCGTCGCGCCTGCGCTCGTCGGCAAACAGGTCGCCCAAGTCCCGCGCCGCAGCGCCACGCTCGGCGCCACGTGGCGCGCGCCTGGAAAACTCACGTTCACGCCGCGCGTGCGCACGATCGGCCGCCAATACGAGGACGACGAGAACACCCTCATCCTCGGCGAAACCGTCATCGCCGATCTCGGCGTGACGCGCCCGCTCACGAAACACCTCACGCTGTTCCTTACGCTTGAAAATCTCACCGACGCCCGCGTCGAAACCGGCCGCAGCGCCGATGGCGTCGTCAACGTCGGCACGCCGCGCCTGTTCCTCGGCGGCGTGCGCGGCGCGTGGTGACAAACGGAACTCCGCTCGCATTTTTGACCGTTGTCGGAATATTTCCGCCGCTCCGTTACTCCCACCACCACTTCTCCCCATGCTCATCCGCACGCCCAAAGATTGGGAACTTCCCGAATCCGCCACCACGTCCGAGTCGCACTACCACCTCACGAAGCGCCGCGATTTTATCAAAACCCTCGGCGTCGCCGGCGCCGCGCTCGCCGCCCGTGAAGCGCTCGCCGCGACCGCCGGTTTCCCTTCGAAGGTGAACCCCGCCTACCGCGATCCCGCGCTCAAGCCTTCGGCCTACGAACACATCACGAGCTATAACAATTTCTACGAATTCGGCACCGGCAAAGAAGACCCGAAGCCCAACGCGAACAAGGGCTGGAAGACCGATCCGTGGACCGTCGAGCTCGCCGGTCTCGTGCGCAATCCGCTCAAGATCGACGCCAACGATCTCGTCGAAAAACTGGGCGGCATTGAGCAGCGCGTTTACCGTTTCCGCTGCGTCGAGGCGTGGTCGATGGTGATTCCGTGGGACGGTTTTCAACTCTCGAAACTCATCGCGCTCGCCGATCCGAAGCCCGAGGCGAAATTCCTGAAGATGACCACCTTTCTCGATCCGAAGAACGCACCCGGTCAGCGCGCCGGCAACCTCGACTACCCCTACGTCGAGGGCCTCCGGCTCGACGAGGCGATGAATGAATTGTCGTTCATCGCGACCGGCATCTACGGCAAACCGATCCCGAATCAAAACGGCGCGCCGCTGCGCCTCGTCGTGCCGTGGAAGTATGGTTTCAAGTGCGTGAAATCGATCGTGAAGTTCGAATTCACCGCCAAGGAACCGCTCAACACCTGGCAGGTGCTGCAGTCGCGCGAATACGGTTTCTACGCGAACGTGAACCCGACGGTCGATCACCCGCGCTGGTCGCAAGCGAGCGAGCGCGTGATCGGCGGCGGCTTCAACGCCCGCCAAAAAACCCTCATGTTTAACGGCTACGAAGCTCAGGTCGCCTCACTCTACAAGGGCATGGATCTGCGGAAGTTTTACTGAGCGCCGCGATGCGACCTCGTGTTTGCCAGCAGCCCGCATGTCCGCGCCGTAACCGGCACGGCTACGGTCGCGAGGTCGTTCCTCCGGTAGCCGCACCGCTTACGGTGCGGTGCTTCGCCCACGCGTGATGCCCGTCCTCGAAAAACTTCTCCGCTCGAAACTCGTTGTCTGGACGCTGCTCGTGCTGCCCGGCCTCTGGCCACTCTGGCCGCTCTTCATCGACGAAGACCCGAGTGTGACGGCCGATCCGCTGAAGTTCGTGCTGCATCATCTCGGCTTGGTCGCATGCATCGTGCTAGCCGTGGTGCTGACGTTTTCACCGTTGCGCGTGCTGTGGCCGCAGTGGGGCGTCGCGCAGGCGCTCAACCGCCACCGCCGCCTCGTGGGTGTGGCCGCCTTCGTCTACGCCGCGCTGCACGTCGCGACGCACTTCATCTACGAGGGCGGCTTCGATGCCACCCTGATCCCGCTCACGTTCAAGACGGCGCTCGGCAAACCGTTTCAACTCACAGGCCTCATCGCGTTCGTAATTTTGCTCGTGCTCTCGGCGACGAGCGTGAACGCCGCGATCAAACGGCTTGGCGGCAAGCGTTGGAAAAATCTCCACCGCCTCGTCTACGTCGCCGCCGCGCTCGCGGCGTATCACCAGGCCGCCGCGCGAAAACTTTTTCCGATGCAGGTCGTGTGGATCTTCGGCCCCGTCGTGCTGCTGGAAATCGCGCGCGTGTGGAAGGCGCGCCAACCGGCGAGCCCTACTCCATCCGGTGCGGCACGAAGCGGCTGAGGTTACCGGTGATGCGGCGCGTGTCTTCGCGGATGCCGAGGCCGCAAGCCTCGTGGTTCACCATCCAGATGCCGCACACCGGACGGTTGCCGGAGAAATTCGGGATCGGCGCGAGCGCTTGGTAAACAAATCCCTCAGCGCCGTAGTCGCCGGAGTTTTCCTCCACCGTCACGCCGCGCTCGACGAGCGTGATGTTCGCGCCTTCGCGGCTGAACCGCGGTTTGCGCGCGTAGTGGCCGTTTAGAGACGCGTGGGCGGTCTCGAACGCGGGGAGGAGATTCGGGTGGCCGGGATTCAGTTCCCAGAGGATCGGCAGCAGGCCTTTGTTGCTGAGGAGCAGTTTCCACGGCGGCTCGATGAAGAGATTTTTCGCCTTCGGCAGATGCTCGGCAAACGCCTCATTCCACAGCCACTCCCACGGGTAGAGTTTGAAAAGCGCGGAGACTTCGCCGTCCGCGTCGTCGACAAACCGTTCCGCATCCCGATCCCACCCCAGCCCGTCGATCGCGAGCGCGTGCGTCTGGAAACCGGCCTGCTGGCAGGTGTCCATGAGGTAGGTGATCGTCTGCGTATCTTCGGGCAGATCGCTGACCGCCGCGAAGTGCACGCGCTCAGCGGCAATGTGGCGCCAGGCCTCGATGAGTTTCTCGTGGATCGAATTGAACTGGTCCGCGTCCGGAAACCGTTCCTGCAACCAATACCACTGCACGACCGCGGCCTCGATGAGCGCGGTGGGCGTGTCGCCATTGTATTCAAGGAGCTTGGGCGGCGTGGCGCCGTCGAAGGCGAGGTCGAAGCGACCGTAGAGACTCGGGTCGTCGCGATTCCACGAATCGAGAATCGTCGGGACCGCTTTGTCCGGGATGCCGAGTCGCGCCCACCAATCGCGGTCGATCACGACCTGCGCGGCGTCGAGGCAAAGCTGGTGCAGCGTGTTGGCGGCGGCCTCGAGCTCGTCGATCTCGCGCGCCGAAAAAACGTAGCACGCGCTCTCGTCCCAATACGGGCCGGTCTCATGCGTGTGATAGGTGAAGCCGAGCGCCTCGGCTTTCGCGGGCCAATCGGCGCGCGGCGTGAGGACGGCGCGTTTCATGAACTGGAGCCGCCGGAGCTCTTACCGGATGAACCGAAACCGCCGCGCTGAATCGACGGTTTCGACGGCGCGGAGGCGGGCGAAGAAGCCGGCCGCGTCGAGGGCGCAGACGGGCGACTCGACGGCGTGGCCGTGGGGCGCGTCGACGAAGGCGTGGCCGTCGGCCGCGTGGCAGGTGCCGCCGCGGGACGCGTGGCGGGTGTTGCCGTAGGGCGCGTCGAAGAAGGGGTCGCGGTGGGCGTCGAGAAGGAGGAGCCGCCGAACGTGGAGCGGCGCGCACCGGCGAATCCCGATGTCCCAGCGCGGGCGCGCTGCTCGTGTTCGTAGCTTTGCTGCGCGGCGCGCGCATTCGCGAACCCGGCGGGACTGGGGCGCGAACTGAGGAGGCTGGCGGCGAACGGCGCCGCCTGCCACAGGCCGCCCGCGAAATACCCGCGCGCGGGATCGTGGTAGTTGAAGGGAAACGGAAACCACGAGTGATACGGCGCGTGGTAGTAGCCGGCTCCGGGCACGAAATCGTTATTCTGATACGTGCGGTTGGCCTCGACCGGAGCGATCGGCGTAGCCGTAGCGGAGGGCGCCTCGGGCAGCGTCGACGACGGAAATTCGTCGGGCGCGGCGCGGCGCCACGCATCCCACACGACGACTCCGCCGACCACGCCCATCGTGCCGAGGAGCACGAGTGCGACCTGTTTGCTGCGGCGACCGGAATCGGGTCCCGGCGACTGGGGCAACGCGCTCATCCCATGATGGCGGCTGCGACGACGATGCAGACGCCCAGGATAATCGCGGCACCGAGGACGGCGGCGGCGAGATTGCGGTTCTTGATGATCTCCTCGTGGAGGTTGCCCGGCGTGCAGAGATCGAAAAGTTTGTAGCCGAGGATCGCGAGCGCGGTGCCGGCGAGGGAGAAGACCGCGGTGTAGAGCAGAGCTTGGCCGAGCGAGTTGGCGTGCCAGTCGGCGGGAGCTTGGGCGAGGAGGGGGGCGAGGAATTGCATGAGGTTGAAGAGAACGCGGCGAGTGTGCGCGCCGCGCGGTGCACGTAAATCAAAACACTGCCCCGTAGAAAAATCCCGCGGCGCTCCAAGCGCAGGAGCACCGCCGCGACTAACGCGTCATCGCGTGACGGCGGCGAGAAACCACTCGACCGAAAACCGCGTGAGCTGGCCGCCGGGGCCCGCGAGATTGTATTCGAACGCATGCGTGGCCCACGGCAGCGAGACGAAGACATGCGGCACGCCTTTTTCCGTCAGCCGCGCGGCGAGGCGCTCGCTCTGGCGGTGCCACACGAGCGTGTCGAGTTGGCCATGGAGCAGCAGCGTGGGCGGGGTGGTTTTCGCGACGTGCAGATAACCGCTAGCACTGTCGTAGCCAGACGGCGCCGCCTCGGGCGAACCGCCGAGAAATTGGCGAAGGAGTTGCGGTGATTTCAGCACGTCGTCTTCGCGCGAGTAGCGCCACGCGAAGTGCAGATCGGCCGGCGCGTAGAGGGCGATCACGCCGCGGATCGCGGGGTCGGCCGCGGCGTAGGCGACGGCTTGGGCGATGTTGCCGCCCGCCGAACGGCCGAGCAGCACGAAGCGAGTGGGGTCGACGCCGAGCGTGGCGGCGTGAGTCTTGAGATAGGCGAGCGCCGCGAGCGTATCGTCGCGCTGGGCGGGCCACACGGAGCTCGGAGCGAGGCTATAGTCGATGGCGGCGACCGCATAACCGGCGCGCGCGAGCCAGTGGTTAAAATGCGCGATCTCTTCGCGCGAGCCGCCATCCCACCCGCCGCCGTGAATCACGACGACACACGGCGCGGGTGATTTTCCGACGGCCCGATAGAAATCGAGCGCGAGTTCGCCGGAGTAGCGGAGCGTCTCGGCGGGGACGGGCGCCGGACCTGCGGCAAACAGTCCTGCGAGTGAAAACGGCGCGTGCGTCATCGGCACCGGACCGAATTGGCGCGTGAGCTGGCCCGGCAGCGCGTGCGCGAGTTTCCACGCCTCCAGCGACGGCCGAATCAGCAGGCCGAGCGTCAGCGCGCAGATCAGCATGGTCGCGTAGGCGAGCGCGACCGCCGGACCGCGCACGCCCCACGCGAGGACGCCGACGAGCACAGGGAGCAGCGCGAGCCAGTGACCGTATTCGCCGGCGAGGAGCGCGAGTTTCCACTCGGACCAATCGGGCGACTTGAGGATGTTGAGCAACGCGATCACGAGGGTCGCGAGCGCGAGAAAGAGCAGAGACCAGCGGAGCATCGGAGGTATTACGGGCGAGAAGACCGCACGGAGGCGCGAAAGGCACAATGCAAACCCGGCCGGCTGCTCGCGCCCACGCCAGCCGGGAGCGCGGCGGCGGTTGGCGGTTGTTTTCGGAGCGCTTCGTGTTTTTCGTGGCGCCCCTCGTTTCCACCTTATGCGCCGTCTCGACCAACTCCTCGCCAATCTCGGGTATTGCAGCCGCAGCGAGGCGCGCGACTGGGTGAAGTCCGGTGCCGTGACCGTGCGGGGCGAGGAAACCGACGATTTTGGCGCGCGGGTGCAGGCCGCCGATGTGCGCATCGACGGGGAGCCGCTCGATCATCCCGACGGCGTGCTGCTGCTGCTCAACAAACCCCTCGGCCTCGTCTGCTCGCACGAGGCGCGCGAGGGCCCGAACGTTTACTCGCTGTTGCCGGAGCGTTGGCGGCGCCGCAACCCGCAGGTCACAAGCGTGGGCCGGCTCGACAAGGACACGAGCGGGCTGATTTTGCTGACGGATCTTTCGCCGCTCGTGCACCGGTTGACGTCGCCGAAACACAAGGTGGCAAAAGTCTACCGCGCCACCGTGGACAGCGATTTGTCGGAGACGCTTGTGCCACGGTTCGCAAGTGGGACGTTGCTGCTCGACGGCGAAACCGAGCCGTGTGCGCCGGCGGAGCTGAAAATTTTATCGGCCCGTGAGGCCGAGCTGACGCTCACCGAGGGGCGCTATCACCAGGTGCGGCGGATGTTCGCGGCCTGCGGGGCGACGGTGTTCACGCTGCATCGCGCGAAGTTCGGCGAGCTGGAGCTGGGCGATCTCGCACCAGGCACGTGGCGCGAGCTGCCGTGCGATTTTTTCGGCAGCATCGCGCGCTGAACCGCACGGCTGGCGGGGGTTACTACGCAGGGGGCGTGCGGGCGTTTCGATGCGGCTTCAGCCGGGGTAGCGCCGTGACGATGACACCAAGGCAATGGTCGCATTTTCGTTTTCCGATACCGAACTCATCCAGGTTGCCCAAGAGCTGCCCTCCGCCCCGCGCCTGCTCGTGGAGCTGGGACCGATGATTCAGAACTACCGCACCGATTCGCAGGACGTGGTCGCGCTATTGCGCCGGGACCCGGGCTTGGTCGCGCGCATCTTGCGCATGGCGAACAGCGCGGCCTACGGACGCACCGAGCCAGCGGGTTCGCTCGAGGAGGCGGTGGCAGGCATCGGTTTTCGCGAAGTGCACCGTTTGGTGGGTGCGGTGGCCGCCCTGCAACTCGCGGATCGCTCGATGCCGCTCTACGGCGTGGAGGGCGTGCACGTGCGCCAAAACGCGCTGCTGGTCGGCGTCACCATGGAGGAACTCGCCGAGGAATGCGGGGAAGAGCCGCGGAGTTGTTACACGGTGGGCCTGCTGCGCTCGATCGGCAAAATGGCGCTGGAGATTTTGGGCAAACGCGGTCCGCAGATTCGGCCGTTTGCCGAAAGCGGCGCCGCCAGCCTCGAGGAGTGGGAGCTAAACAGCTTTGGCATCAACAACTGCGAAGTGGCGGAGAAAATCCTCATCCATTGGCGTCTACCGCACGAGACCGTGCTCGCAATCAGGCACCACTACCATCCCGCCGGAAAACACAATCCCGTGATTCACCTGCTCGCGCTCGCGGCCGCCTCGGCGGAGGACCGCTGCTACGGATTGCCCGGCGAGGAGAACGTGCTGAAGGCCACGCCCGAGAATTTCACGCGGGCGGGTCTCGACGAACGCACTTATCGCAAAGCCTGCGAACGCGCCCAGCGGACGTTTCTGAAATTACATGCGGCGACGGGAGCGTAAGACGGGGAAACGCGACCGCACCCGCGCCGAGTGGGTCGCCCGCCGTATTCGGCTATCCGTTACCGCATTCAGCTTACCGTCTACGGCTTTCCACCGTCCGCCTACGGCAGCAGCTCCACGCGACCGCTCGAGAGATCGTAGCGCGCGGCGAAGATCTTGATCTCCCCGGTCTGCACGGCGTGCGAGAGGATCGGGGCGGTGACGGCGAGCGTCTTGGCGACGCGCCGGGCGTTGCCGCGGATGGCGTTGTCGGTTTTGTCGCCGGCCTGGTTGCGCGTTTCTTTCACAGCCGGTCGGATCGCTTCGATGATGGTGCCGATGCGGCCCTCGGCACGACCGCCGGCGATGGCGGCGGCGACGGCGCCGCATTTTTCGTGGCCCACAACGAGGATGATCGAGGCGTGGAGATGTTCGACCGCGTATTCGATGCTGCCGATCACGTGGTCGTTGAGGACGTTGCCCGCATCGCGCACGACGAAGAGATCGCCGATGCCTTGGTCAAAATAGAACTCGGGCGCGACGCGCGAATCCGAGCACGTGACGATCACAGCAAAGGGTTCCTGCCCGGCCACGACTTCGACACGGCGCGCGACCGACTGGTTGGGATGCACGGCGTGGCCCGCGACGTAGCGGGCGTTGCCATCGATGAGGCGCTGGAGCGCCGCTTCGGGCGACGGATGGCCACCGGATACGCCGGCGTGCGAAGGGGCTTTTTTATGCGCGGGTGCGGCGGCTTTGGGCGCGGCGTGGGCCGGGGCGACTGCCGCCGGCGCGGGTTCGGCGTGCGCGGGTGCCACCGGCGCGGCTTGGGTAGACACCGAAGCGACGGCCGGATGCGCTGCGGCAGCGGGGGCGGAGGCGCCGTCGTCGTGGGCAGCCGGCGCGGCCGGCTCAGTGGCATGCAACGGCAGCCACGCGAGAGCGCAGAGTGCGAGCGCGAGGCGCAGGCACACCGCTTTGAAAATATGGACAGCGTAGTTCATGGGAGACGGAGACAAAAACCGGGAGGTTTTCGCAGACCGTCTCACCTATCGGCACGCCCACCGGAAAGTTGAGGCCCGCCGGCCACACTGGGGCGCGGCAGCGCGGGCCAAACACAGGGCGTGGCGCCCGCCTCAGCCGGCGGCGAACAGCTCGCGCATCTCGCGGAGATAGCGCGGCACGGCGACGGCGGAGTCTTCCTTGGCCTCGTATTCGAGGGCGACCCAGCCTTGGTAGCCGCCGTCGCGGAGGATCTTCGTGAAACGCTTGAGGTCCGCCGGGCGCGCGGTGGTCGCGGTGCCCTTGATCTCGACCTTGAACTGCACGTTCACCGAGTAGGGCACGCACTCGGCGAAGTCCTTATACGGATCGTCGGTGCGGAAATTGCCCGAATCGAGATTAACGCCGACCCACGGGTTGCCGACGGCTTTGACCATCGGGAGGAGCGTCGCCGCGCTGCCGATGGAGTCGTGGTTTTCGAGGCCGAGAAACACGCCGCGCTTCGCCGCGTAGTCGCCGCACTCTTCGAGCGCGGTGATGACGAGCTTGTCGGCCTCGGCGCGGTCAAAACCCTTCGGGGCGACGCCCGCAAAGACGCGGATGTGCGGCGCGCCGAGGAGCGCGGCGCGGTCGATCCATTTCTTGGTCGTGGCGATCTCTTCGTCGCGCTTCGCACCTTTCGGGTGGGAGAAATTATTGCCGATGGCGGTGCCGCTGATCGCGATGCCGCGCAGGAAACAGTGCCGGCGCACCTTCAGCAGATACTCGTCGCTCTCCTCCGCGAAAAAATAGCTCGTGAGCTCCGCGCCGTCGCAGCCCTGCGCCGCACAGTAGTCGGCAAACTGAAACATATCGGTGCCCTTGCCCGGCGGGACCTTGGTGTTCGGTTTGCCGCGCATGATCGGGAAATTCTCGCGGAACGAATACGCCGCGAGACTCAGGCGGAGCAGCGGGCGGCCGGTGCGCTTGAACGGATTCGCGGCGGGCGCGGCGGCGCCGGCCAGCGAGGCGAAGGGCGCGGTGGTCGCCGCGAGGCCGGCAGCGGCGGTGAGTTGGAGGAAACTGCGACGGGTGACAGGATTCATAGAGACGAGGGTGTGGGCTTTTTTGGAGGGCAGGTGAATAAAGGTGTGACCGGGAGACAGCTCGACGGCGACTCTGCACAGACGAGGTTGGTGAAAATCGGTGACGGTTTCAGCACGAATATGAAGAGCCTTGGCCAACAAATGCGCAGCGGGCGCGCGGAGCGAGGACTATGCTGCGCCAACCCCCAAAATCCCATGAAAACAAATGTCGGTTCCTATGATGGCGGTGCGCGGTTCGTGATCGGCTGCGGAGTGATGTTTATGAGCGTCAACGGCTGGGGCTGGTGGGCCCTCCTCGGCCTGATCCCGATCATCACCGGCGCGTGCAGCTTCTGCCCGGCCTATTGGGTGCTCGGTATCAACACGAAGGCGTGGGAAGAGCGCTTCGAAGCGAAACACCCGCAGGACCACACCCCGCTGCGGAAGCCGTAAGCGCGCCGCGCGGACCAGTCGCTCGTCGCTTGGTTTCCCCTCTCGACAGCGCGAGGGGACCCACCTGAATTCGGCAGACGGCCATCCATCCGGCCGCCGCCCCCCCCTGCCCATGAAAACGCCTTCCCGCCTCGCCCTGCTCCCGTGTCTGCTGCTCGCGTTCTTCCTCGGCGCCACCACCGCGGGCGCAAAATCCGATCCGGAAAAAGAGCGCAAAGACATCCGCGCGATGCGCGATTCCGTCCTCGCCGAGCTCTACAAAATCAACCCCGAGGCGAAGGCCAAAATCAAGAAAGCCGCGGGCTACGCGGTGTTCTCCAACGTCGGCATCAACGTCATCTTCGCGAGCTTTGCCGGCGGCCACGGCCTCGTCGTCAAAAGCGGCCTCCTCAGCGATACCGAGACGTTCATGAAGATGGGCTCGGCCGGCATCGGCATCGGGCTCGGCGTGAAAGATTTTCGCGCCGTTTTCGTCTTCAGCGACAAAGCCAAACTCGACGCGTTCATCGAGAAAGGCTGGGACTTCAGCGGCCAGGCCGACGCCGCCGCCAAGTCCGACGACAAAGGCGCCGCCCTCGCCGCCGCCAAAACCGCCGTGCCGGGCGTGGAGGTGTTTCAGATCACGAAAAACGGCATCGCGCTCCAAGCGACGCTACAGGGCACGAAGTATTGGAAAGACAAAGATCTGAACTGAGCGCCGGCCGAGGTGGAGCGCGTTGACCCCAACGCGCTTTTAGGCGCACGCCGCACGCCTCAATCCCAGCGCGTTGAGGTCAACGCGCTCCACCCCGATCACCCGACTGTTGCCCGCGTGCGGCGTGCGAAGCAGCGATCCGCGCCGACCTGCGTCTCCAGCCCCCTCACAACTCGTCGTCGTGCGCCCCGCCGAGCGCGGATGCCCCGGGATTTTCGCGCACGCGCGCGAGCCAGTCCGCGATGAGCGAATCGCGCGCCGCCCCCGACTCCGGCCACGGCGCCGCCACGAGATCGATCACGCGCAGCGCGCCGTCGATGCAGCGCACAAAATTGCGCGCGTGCAGATCCGCCACCAGATACGGCCGCGCCTCCGCCCCCACGCGCCGCACCGCGCCCGCCGCCGCCGCCTCGCGGCCCGGCTCCAGGAAAAACAGCCGCGGGTGATCGCGATTCGCGCGCAGGAAACGCGACGGTATTTCGATCAGCCCCGCCGGCAGCGCGCGCGACATGTCTTCGCCCTGCGGCAACGGTTCGCCGAGCGTCTGCTTCGCGACGACGATGCCCTCGGGCGTCACCGCCACCACCTCCGTCGCCATGCCGCCGAGCGCCTGCACGAGGAGCAGTTTCTCCAACAGCGCGCGGTAGCTGCCCAACACAGCCTCGGCCTGCAACACCGTCTCGTCGCCGCGCCGAAACCCAAACTCGCTCGCGACAAAGTGCTCTTCGCGCGGCAGGAAAAATTTATACACCGACGCATCGTGCGCCGCCACAAACGCCGACGCCTCGACGCCGCTGTGCAGGTAACGCAGCCGCGCGTTCGGCTCCTCCAGCGGATGCTCCACCTCCGCGTGAAACCCAAAATCCTCCAGCCGCATCAACGGCAGCCGCTCGCGAAACGCCCGGATCGCCGCGCCCAACTCCGACCACTCCGGCCCCGAACTCTCCAGCAACACTACTTCGTCTTCGGCGAGGAGGACGAGGTCGCGGTCCGGGTCCGAATGCGCTCGGAGATCGCATTTTTCTGCTGCCGCGCCGAGGCGAGCGAGCGCTTCCAATCGTCGCTCGTGATCGTTTTGAAGACGGGCGCGTTCTTCCGCGCCGGGGAGGGCGCGGCCTTGGATGCAGGTGATTTTTCCGGTGAAGACATCGAGCATGCGGCGTCCGCAGACGCGACGCGCACCGTCACGCTCGCGGCGCGCGATAGCAAAGGGTTTTTGCGGGGAAAATGTTGGCGGTGGAGCGTCTGCCCGCCGTCAGTCGTGAGACCGTTCAATAGAAGCTGTCTACCGACTTTGCGGCACACAATTCTCGGGGTTAGCTGCTTCGTTCACTCGGATTGACGGGCTGAAACTCCGCAGACTCAGGCACTCTATCTAGGCGCGTGCCAACCGGCAAATGGAGATAGGGAATGATGGCTTGGTCGTAGTTCGCCACGGTGTTGAGTTCGTATATCGCCCAGTTGTCGGGGTTGTCTGTATACTCCTGCGATTCTCGACCCGACATAAAAATCCAGCCACTGTCGGTTGAGTGATTGGGAGACTCCCGATACATGTAACCAACAGGCCGGCCCTCCACGGTTATGTGGTCGGATGCGATGCACGCACCTCCCGGGGGTATCAGGGATACGATATCCTCAGCGCGCTTCTTGAATCGCTTTGGCTTCGGAAGCCGCTTCGGCGGTGGCGGCGACTTGGTGCGCGCGCCAAATAGGAAGGATAAAAGCGACATAACCGAGATGATGATTTTCGTTCAAATGGGACGGTCAGATGCGCTTAACGAGCGTCTAACCAACGAGGGGCAGGAGCATTCACGACGCCCAACCTGAATACCATAAAGTCGCCCGCAACCGAATTTCCCGCGCACTCCACAGCCCCCGCCCTCCACCCTTCGTCGCAAAGACATTGCCGCCCGCCCTCGCCCCCGACGGACTTCCTAAACCCGCCACCCGCTCCCCCCACCATGCGCGCACCCCTTCTTTTCCTCGCACTGGCCGCCCCGTCCCTCGCCTTCGCCGCGGAGCCCGCGTGGCCGCAGTTTCGCGGGCCCGGCGGTTTGGCCGTCGCCGACGCCGCCACGCCGCCTGTCACGTGGTCCGCGACGAAAAACGTGGCCTGGGTTGTCGACGTTCCGGGTAACGGTTGGTCGTCTCCCATAGTCGCCGGCGAACGCGTTTTCCTCACGAGCGCGTGCGGCGGCATCAAGCCCGCGCAGACCGGCATTTTCGGCAACGACTACGTCGCCGAGTTGAAGAAGCAGGGCCTGCCCGACGCCGAGGTGAACCAGCGCGTGATCGCGCGCGACATCGAGCAGACGCGCGAGATCGAGGAGGTGAGTTACCTCGTGCTCGCCTACGACGTCCGCACCGGGAAGCCGCTCTGGGAGCGCGAGGCGCACCGCGGCAAACCGTTTGGTGGCCGGCATCGCAAGAACACCTACGCCTCCGAGACGCCCGCTACCGACGGCGAGCGCCTCTTCGCCTCGTTCGGCGGCAACGTCGGGCTCTTCTGCCTCGCGCTCGACGGCTCGGTCCTCTGGCGGCGCACATGGGAGCCGCAGTCCATCTACCTCGATTTCGGCACCGCCTCCTCGCCTGTCGTGCACGCGGGCCGCGTCTACGTGCTGCGCGACAGCGAGGGCGAGTCGTTCCTCACCGCGCTTGATGCCAAGACCGGCGACATCGCGTGGACGACGCCGCGCACCGATCTCGCCGCGAAAAACAAATCCGGCTGGGCGACGCCGTTTATCTGGGTGACGCCGGAGCGCACCGAGATCGTCACCGTCGGCAAAGGCATGGTCGTCAGCTACGGCCTCGACGGCCGCGAACTCTGGCGCCTGCGCGGCATGACGCAGGCGACGCCCTCGCCCACGACCGGCGGCGGCCTGCTCTACGTCGGCTCCGGCTCGCAAGGCGAAGCCAACCGCCCGCTCCTCGCCATCAAGCCCGGCGCGAGCGGCGACATCACGCTCCCGTCGGGCGAAACCTCCGGCCCCTTCGTCGCGTGGTTTCAGCCGCGCGGCACGCCCTACACGGGCTCACCGCTGTATTATCGCGAGCGGCTCTACTCGATCAACGACACCGGCATGATGCAGGTCTTCGAAGCCGCGACCGGCCGCGAGATCTACCGCGAACGCGTGGGCCGCATCGCCAACACGTTCTCGAGTTCCCCGCTCGCGAGCGCCGGCCGCATTTACGCGTTGAACGAAAACGGCACCACGTTCGTCTTCGCCGCCGGCGATACCTACACCGAGCTCGGCAAAAACGCCCTCGACGAAATGAGCCTCGCCACCCCCGCCCTCGCCGGCCCGAGCCTTTTCCTTCGCACGCAGACGAAGCTCTATCGCCTCGCCGAGCCCGCACCGTAACGGCGCGGGAGGTGGCGCTGAATCACCTTGGCCAGTTCCTCGGCGGTATAGGGTTTTGCCACGACTTCACAGACCTCCGCCGCCCGCAACCCGGCCGCCGGCAAATTCTCGCGGTTGCCGGTCGCCAAGACCACCGGGAGGTCGGCCCTCAGCCGGTGGATGCGGACGGCAAATTCGAGGCCGGTGAAGATCGGCATGGTCTGATCCGACACCACGAGATCGAAGGCTTGCGGATCGCGCTCGAATCGCACGAGGGCCGCGCGCACTTCGGTATCGCTTTCCACGGCGTAGCCCATGCGGCCGAGCGCAATCTTCATGGACCGTGCGATCATCTCTTCGTCATCCACCACGAGAATCCGCTCACCGTGCCCACGCGACGGGGCTTCGGCCACGACCGGCTCGGGCTCCGCGTGCGCGGCGATGGCCGGGAGAAACACCTGAAACGTCGTTCCCCGGTGCGGCTCGCTGATCAGCCGGACCGCACCGCCGTGTCGCCGCACGATGCCGTGCACCACCGAGAGCCCCAAGCCCGTGCCTTCGCCCGGTGCTTTCGTGGTGAAGAACGGCTCGAATACGCGTTGCTGCGTCACCGCGTCCATCCCTGCGCCGGTATCGCTGATCGTCAGGCGCACGCACAGCCCGGGAGGGATTCCGTTGAGAGCCTGCGCCTGCGCGGCATCGATGAGGCAACCCTCCAGTTCCACGCCGAGGCAACCGGTGCGTTCGCGCATCGCCTGCACGGCATTGGTTCCGAGGTTCATCACCACTTGATGGAGCTGCGTGGGATCGCCGTGCACGGCGGGCAGACCCGGCATCAGCACGGTCCGAAATTCGATCGTGCTCGGGCTCGCGGCGCGCAACAGATTCAGGGCTTCAGTCACGATGCGTTCCATGTTCACCGGCACCATCGCCTCGTCCCCGCCGCTCTGGCGGCCAAAATCCAAAATCTGGCGGACCAGACCCGCGGCGCGACTTCCACTGCGCGCGATCTCATCCAGATGCCCGACCAACTCCCGATTTCCCCCGGCCGCGTGCCGGGCCAGTGCCGTGAATCCGTAGATCCCGGCGAGGATGTTGTTGAAATCGTGGGCGATTCCGCCGGCAAACGTGCCGATCGCCTCCAGCTTCTGCGATTGCCGCAACTGCTGTTCGAGCGCCCGCGTGGCGGTGAGATCGCGGACGAAGGCAAAATTGTATTCCCGTCCCTCGAACTCAAACCAGTTGAGCTCCAGCTCGACCGGTAACAGCCGGCCGGATTTGTGCCGGGCCTGCGCTTCCGTCGACATGCGCCGTTTCGCCCGCAGCTCCTCCCAGTGCGAGCCCCAACGCTCGGCGGGCATCGCCGGGTCCAAATCGAAAATCCGGAGCGTCAACAGCTCGGCTTCGGTATAGCCAAACAGATCGCACACCGCGCGGTTGACGCGCAGAATCCCCGCCTCCGGGGTGATCCAAAGCGTGGCAGCCGACGCCTGTTGCACCGAGAATTCGCTCAACTTCAGCGCACCTTCGGCCCGTTTGCGCTCCGTGATATCGACGCCAAAACCGATCACGTGCGTCACGCCGCCGGCCGCATCCCGCAACGGCGAAAACACCGTGTCCAGCGTCCGCTCGCCGGCGTTCGGCACCCACGCCGCAATATCACCGCGCGCCGTCTCGCCCCGCGCCGCCGCCGCAATCGCCGTGGTCACGTAGGGCCGGGCTGCGGGCGCCAACCAGCCGATCGAAGAGAAATCTTGGCCGATAACTTCCGTCCGCGCGAGGTTACCGAGGGCCAGCGAGACCTGGTTGATCTCCACCACTTCGCCCGTCGGCGAGAGCACGGCCGAAAAACCAAACTGCGAATCGAGAATCTGCCTCAGCCGGTCGCGTTCCTGTTGGAGTCTGGCCTCACTCGACCGCAAATCCTCTTCCACCCGTTTCCGCTCGGCGACTTCCTGTTCCGAACGCCGCAGCGCGTCGCGAATCGCCTCCAGGGCCCAGGAGACCCAAAAGCCGACGCTCAACAACAACACCGTGGTGACAATCCACTGCGTGATCGTCACCGTGTAGTCCGGCGTGGCGAGGAGCCCCGCCCGCTCCGCCAGGGCCAAGCCACCCACCGCGAGCGAACTGAGACCGATCATCACCATCATGCCGCGCCGGTCGAAAAGAACTCCGGTGGCCACCACCAGAGCCAAGTAGAAGCCGGTCACCGGGACCCGAATCGTGCCGAGTTCGGCGATCGCGATCGTCGTCGCCACAAAGCCTTTCGCCATCAACGCGACGGCGGCAAATGTCACGTGCCCCTGAAACAGCCACCGGCGCAATACGAGCGTCGCCGCCGCAAACGCAATTTCCAGGTAAAGCACCGTCGCCGGGACTCTCCCCCCGATCAGGCCGGCTCCGACGCACAGAAAAAGCAGGACGAGGTTCGCCAACAGCGCGTAGTTCAGGAGCTTGGCGCGCAGCGTCTTTTGGTCGTCCCCCGGGAATACCGGCGGGGCCAAAATACCACGGGAGATCAACCGGTTGAGCGTCGAGAGGATCACTGAGCGTCGGCCAACCTATCGACCGAACCCCTCCGATGTAAAGCGAAGGTCCGGCGCAAACCCTCCCGCGGACCTGCGATGCTGCGGCGGCACTGCCTCTCCACACCGCTCACAGCACTATGTCTCTTTTCCCTCCGCCGCACTCCGCTTCCTCTGTTCCGCTCGCACCCTTCTTTGAGCGATTCCGGAATACCGTGCGCCAATCCCGATCCGAAGAAGTTAGAGTTTGATTTATTTTGCAGCCTCGCCCTATCACACGCGATGCCCCCGCAAGACCCCGAGCAGGCGCGCTGGTTCGCCGCTGAACTACTGCCCCACGAGCCCAAATTGCGGGCTTGGTTGCGCGGGCGTTTCGGTCCGGTGACCGAGATCGACGACATCGTGCAGGAGGCTTTCGTGCGGGTGTTGCATGAGCGCAGTCGAAGGGCGTTGCTGTCGCCCAAGGCGTTTCTCTACACGACCGCTCGCAACCTCGCGGTCGACCGTTTGCGGCGCAGCGCCACAAATCGCACGGAACCTTTAGTGGAAAATGAGGCCCTCTCCGTCATGGAAGAAGGCGAGGGCATTCCGGAGACTCTCGCACGCCACCAGGATCTCGCCCTCTTGACCCAAGCCATCCAGTCCCTGCCCGAACGCTGCCGCCAGATTTTCACCCTGTGCAAGGTCTATGGCTTGTCGCAGCGAGAGATTGCCGAACGGCTCGGGATTTCCGAACACACCGTTTCGGCGCAGCTCACGATCGGTTTCAACAAATGCGCGGACTACGTCGCCAAGCGACGCGAGGACCGGAAGGGGTTCTTATGAATCGCCGCCTGTCAGATCGGGAGGTGGCGCTCACCGCCTCGAGTTGGGTCGTGCGGAGCAACCGCGGCCTCACAGCTGTAGAACAAGACGAGTATTCCGCGTGGCTCGCAGCCGATCCGCGCCACGGCGTATGGCTGGCTAAACGTCGGCAAGCGTGGTCGGAGTTTGACGTGCTCACCGAGTGGCGCCCCGAACACAGTGCCGAGCCAAATCCGGATCTGCTGGCGACCCCGCGGCCGCGCCAACGGAGGCTGCGGTTGATTTTTCCCGCCGTTTTGGCGCTGGCGGCCGGTCTGGCCGTGGCGTTGTGGGTTCCGCGTCAGTCGGAAACCCGAAAAACGGAGCCGGGCACCGCGGTAGCGAAGGACTACGAGAGTCGCGCGCTGGACGACGGCTCCGTGGTCGAGCTCAACGGCGGTGCACAAATCGAAGTGAGATTCACGACGGAAGAACGGCGCGTGCGGCTGGTGCGCGGCGAGGCGCATTTCCTCGTGGCGAAGAATCCGCTACGGCCCTTCGTAGTCGAGGCGGGTGGAGTGGCCGTGCGGGCAGTCGGCACAGCTTTTGATGTTTTACTCAGCGGCCACGCCGTCGAGGTATTGGTGACCGAGGGCCGGGTGCGGGTCGATCCACCGGCTGCGACGGCGGCCCTGCAACCGGCGCCGGATGTGGCGGCCGGCCAGCGCGTGGTCGTGGCGTTGGCAGGCGGAGAGATATCCGCAGTCACCACGGTTTCCCCGGATGAGATGGCGCGACGCCTCGCGTGGCAGCCGCGCTTGCTTGATTTCAGCACTACTCCTCTCGCGGAAGTCGCGGCGGAGTTCAATCGCCGTAACCGCACTCAGCTCGTGCTGGCCGACCCTTCGTTACGCATGATGCCCATTGTTGCGTCGTTTCGCTCGGACAACGTCGATGGGTTCGTGCGGATGCTGGAGCTCTCGGCTGGCGTGAGTGCCGAACGCAGCGGCGACACAGTCGTGCTGCGCCGTGCGCCGCGCGCACGTTGAATTGCGTTTCGCCCGCGCAGGGCGTCGTCACGGAAGTGTCACACGATTCATTTAGTGCCTTTGCATCGGCGCTGCGTCTCCGGGGTGAAAACACTTCTCCTCAACCATGGCTTACCCAAACTTTCTCGTCCGCGCCGGATCAATCCGTTGGCTCGCGTGCTCGCTGCTCATCGTTCTGGCCCTGCTGCCGTCTTCGGGCGCGGCCGAGTCCCCACCGAAGGTCACGTTCGACATCCCCGCCGGCGCGGCCGCCGACACGTTGAAACGCGCAGCGCAACAGGCCCGGCTCGAGATAGCGTTCCCAGCCGAAACGGTCCGGGGCGTGAACACCCGGGCCGTGCGCGGTAACTATGCGCCGGTTGAGGCGATGAACCTGATGCTGAGCGGCTCTGGCGTCGCCGTGATGAAAGATGATCAAACCGGAGCCCTCACGGTCCGTCGACTACCCAAGGCTGCGAGTGAAGCGGGCAATGGCGCACCGAAAGACAACGCTTTGCCGAAAAAGAATGTGGCGTCGCCAACGACGCCGGCAGAGGTGGAAGATCCAACACGGCCCACTAAGTCCGCACCGAGTGTGCTGGAGGCCGTGGTGATCACAGGCAAGGTCTCGATCAACTCCACTCCGGAGGAGATCAAACGGCTCAATGTCGCGATTGTTGACAGCATGACGGCCGAGCAGATCGGACAATTGCCGGACGCCTCCTTGGCGGAGGTGATGGACCGGATTGTCGGCGTGAGTTCGGACTTGGGCTTCAACAGCTCGCAGCCGCGCACGGTGACGATGCGAGGATTCGACGCCCGCTACAACAGCATGCAGGTCGACGGTAATCCGATCTGGAATTCCAGCCGCAATAACCGCGGCACGCAGCTCGATGTTTTTCCCGCCGGCGCAGTGAGCGAGGTCAACGCTTTCAAAACCACCACGCCAGATCAGGACGCCAATTCCATCGGCGGGCACATCGAGTTGCGCACCTTGCGCGCGTTCGACGGCGGGACCCAGCCGTTCACGCGGGCGAGCGTTTCCGTGGGTGCCAGCGAACAAGACGGCGTGCTCGATTCCAACCTCCTGCCGGTGCGGGTAAGTGCCGTCACCCGAAAATCGTTCGGCACGAACCAGCGCCTCGGCGTGGTTTTCGGCGGCGACTATCTGCGCGAGCATTTTTACGACGTCTACAATACGAACACCGGATTCTCCCAGATCGGCGGCATCGACGTGGTCAACGGCAGTATATTTACGGGCTTGGGCGACAAGGACAGCACCCGGCAAAGCCTCTACGGCAAACTGGAATTCCGCACCCAAGATCAACTCTACGCCTTCGTCTCCCTCAGCTATTTTCGCGCGATTAACGATGAACACTACTATCGGGGCGGCCCCTTTCTCACCGCGACCACGGTGACAAACGCGGCGGTCGGGAGCGGCACGTTTGCCCGGGCCACGAACGAGAATTACCTCGAATCCTACAAGCTAGATCGCACGACGTGGCTGCTAGGGTCGGGCCTGGACTATCGGGTCGGCGGCAACGCCGTGCTCAAACTCAGGAGCAGCTACACTCGCTACATCCACGATGAACTTTTGGCGACGGGCGAACGCTTCCAGACCGCCGCGGTGACGGCGGGAACCTATAAACTGAACGACACGGATGGGGGCTTGGCGCTCAATCCCGATACGGCGATCTCGGATCCGAAAAACTGGAACTACCGGGTCGCCCGCGCGGCGGTCGTCACCAATTTACCCAACACGGACGATGTCTACACGCTGCGGGCCGACTACAATTTGAACAGTTACACTTCGGCGCGTGGGCTGGGCTTCAACACCGGCCTCTTTTGGCGCCGACTGGATCGTCGCTTCGACAATACCGGCGAGAGCTACCTCCTGCCCGCCGGCACCGTCCTCACGCTGGCCCAAGTGCTCAACCCCAAGGCGCCGCAAGTTCTCGACGGAGTGAATCCCGCGATCATCGATCCCGAGGCCTATTGGAATCTCCTGAAGTCGAAGGGGACTCGGACCGCGAATCCGGCGCTCTCCTCTGACTATCACCTCATCGAGGACGTCTTTGCGGCTCATGCCGCGGCGACCTATGCGAGGGAAAATTGGCGGTTGATGGCAGGGGTTCGCGTTGAGGAAACCCGGCTCACGAACTCGACCGGCAACGTGGTCAACGGCGTCAACACACCGGTCACCCGCAATCTGACCTATCGCAACACCCTGCCCAATGTGCAGGCGAGCTATGATGTCACGGACCGGTTGCGGCTGCGGGCGGCCTTCACGAAAACTTTGGCCCGCCCCGATTTCAACCAGTTCGCCATGGGGCAAACCGAGACGCGGGATGCCAACGGTTTCCCCGTGATCACGGGCACAAATCCAGACCTGCCGCCCCGACTGGCTTCGGGCTACGATTTGAGCGGCGAATACAATTTTAAGGACGGCTACGCGTCGGTCGGGCTTTTCCACAAGGACCTCGCCAACGAATCATTCAACCAGACCACGCGGGACACGAACGCGGCCGGCAATATCATCTTCACGCGGACGATTCCGCTTGGGTCGGGCAGCGGCACATTGCGTGGCTTTGAAGCGAGTTGGGTCAAGCGGCGCTTCAGCGAATTGCCGGCTCCGCTCGACCGCTTCGGTTTGGAGGCAAATTTTACGCGCCTCGACGGCGAGTGGAATGTCGTCTTTGCCAACGGAACCCGGCGCACGGTCGACGGGCTGAGAAATCAACCACGCTGGCTCGGCAGCATCATTCCAAGTTACACCGTCGGCCGGTTCGAAGTCAGGGCGCCGTGGCGTCTGCGGGGAAAAACGTTTACCGGCACGTTCGGCACGACGGCCGCGGGCGATGTGTATGTCAGGACTTACGCCCGCCTGGATTTGCAGGCGACCTACAAACTGAACCGGGCGTGGAAGCTCTTCGCCGAGTGCCGCAACGTGAATGAAACCTTCTGGACGCAGGAAACCGGACTGAACGGCTCCACGACGGCGGCGGTCAATCCGGGTCGCAGCTTCTGGCTCGGCGCGAAGTATCAAAAGTGAGCGCCGCGCGGGGACCTGGAGGCAGCGTTACCGCGTCTGCCGTTGAAACCGACTTTCGCTCCTCTGCGCACGTGCTATGAAACTACGTTATTACCCTGGGCTCGTTTTTTTCGCCGCCTGTTCGCTGCTCGCGCTTCACGGAAGCGAAGTTGAAGGCTTGGATGGCAAGCTCCGCCTCAACGAAGTCCAGTATATCGGCACCCACAATTCCTACCACATCGCACCGGGCGATGCGGTCGCCCTGGAGATGCTGCGGTCGGGTTACGCGCAGTCGAAAGAGTGGCCGGCAGCGCGACTGGTGGAAGCGACCGACTACACGCATCCCGCGCTCTCGATTCAGCTGCGGCTGGGCTTGCGGCTGTTTGAGTTGGACGTGCACGACGACCCGGAGGGCGGGCGATTTTCCGACCCGCGATTTCTTCGCCTCGCGCAGCAAGGTCCATTGCGGGTGCCGTTCGGGGTCGGCGCGATGGATGAGCTCAAGCAACCCGGCTTCAAGGTCCTGCACCACGGCGAGTGGGATTTTCGGAGCACGAATTACCTGCTGACCGGTTGCCTGCGGGAAATCGATGCATGGTCCGACGCCCATCCCGGGCATCTGCCAATCATTATCCAGATCGAGGCAAAAGATACCGACGTGCCAACGACCGCCGTCAAGCCGTTCAATGCCGATACATGGAGACGGCTCGAGGCCACGATCCGCGCCACGATTCCTGCCTCGAAAATAGTCACACCCGATCTTGTCCGCGGCGACCACGCGAACCTCCGGACCGCGCTGGCCGCGAAAGGCTGGCCAACGCTCGAGCAGCTCAAGGGCAAGTTCCTCTTTCTTCTGCTGAACAAAAAGGAACTCAGCCTCAATTACCTCGAACTCGATCCGCTCCTGCGCGGAAGAGTATTTTTCGTTAGCCTCACCCCCGATCATCCTTCGGCGAGTTGGTTCCGCGTGCCCGATCCGTTCTACGAGGATTTGCCGCGCTTAATGGGCGCACGGTTCCTCGCCACGACGATGGCCGACTACGAGACCTTGCCGGCCCGCAACAACGACGTGAAGCATCGCGAGCAGGCGTTTCGCAGCGGCGCGCAATTTATCATCACGGACTACGCGCAGCCCGACCGGAGGTTTTCGGGCTATCAGGTTTCGTTTCCGGGTGGCACCTATGTCAGGCCCAGACCGTTGAACAGAAACAAATGAGCCGATTTCCCTCTGCGGCGCGAACCAGCGGCCAAAGGAAAAAGCACGGAGACACTTGCCCTCCTGCCCGCCGATTCCGTCCTCCGCACCGCACACGGCGGGCAGAGACGCCCGCCGCTACTCGCAGCACGCCACCTCACAGCGCCGCCAGCAACCCGCCGTCCACGTAGAGAATCTGCCCGTTCACAAAATCGCTCGCGCGCGATCCGAAAAACACCGCCGCCCCGACGAGCTCGTCCGGTTGACCCCAACGCCCCGCCGGGGTGCGCCCGCAGATCCATTTGTTGAACTCCACGTTCTCCACGAGCGTGCGGTTCAGCTCGGTGACGATGTAGCCGGGGCCGATGCCGTTGCATTGCAGGCCGTGCTTCGCCCACTCGACGGCCATCGCACGCGTGAGCATTTTTAAGCCGCCCTTCGCCGCCGCGTAGTTGGCGATCGTCGGCCGACTCACCTCGCTCATCACCGAGCACGTGTTGATGATTTTCCCCGCGCCGCGCGCGATCATCCGCGGCGCCACCTCGCGTGCGACGAGGAAGACGCTCGTGAGATTCGTATCGAGCACCGCCCGCCACTGCGCCTCGCTCATCTCCGCGAGTGGCGCGCGTTGCTGAATGCCGGCGTTGTTGATCAAAATATCGAGCGGCGCGAACTCCGCCTCGATGCGCGCGACCTCGCGTCCGATCGCCGCCGCGTCCGTCACGTCAAACGCCGCCGTCGCCACGCGCGCGCCCGCCACGTCGGCGCGCAACGCGTCCGCCGCCACGGCGAGTTTCGCGGCATCGCGACCGTTGAGCACGACGCCCGCACCCGCCTGCGCGAGGCCGCGCGCGAGCGCGAAACCGATCCCTTGGCTGGAGCCGGTGATGAGCGCCGTGCGCCCGGTGAGGTCGAAGAGGGGATTCATGTTCACCACGGATTTCGCGGATGAACACGGATGGCCCGAGATCGAATCCGTGCCAATCCGCGAATCCGTGTTCAAGAATTTCTCAGTCCGCGCCGCACTGCGCCGCACCGCCACCGCGCTCAGACTTCGCAGAGCTTCATCATCTTCTCGAGCATCGGCAGCGCGTCTTTCGTCGGCGTGTATTCGTGCGAGAGGATGCCCTGGTAGCCGAGGTCGGCGATCGCTTTGCAGATGGGCGGATAGTAGATCTCCTGCGTCTCGTCGAACTCGTGGCGCCCCGGATTTCCGGCCGTATGGAAATGGCCGATATACTGAAAATTCTGCTGAATCGTGCGGATGAGATCTCCCTCCATGATTTGCATATGGTAGATGTCGTAGAGCAGTTTCACGCGCGGCGAATTCACGCGTTTGCAGAGCGCCACGCCCCACGCTGTGTGGTCGCACATGTAGCCGGGGTGGTTCACCTTGCTGTTGAGCAACTCGATGCAGAGCGTGACCTCGGAGTCCTCGGCGAAGCGCTTGATGTTATCGAGGAACTTGGCGCAGTGCTCGAGGCCCTGCTCGTCGGAAATGCCTTCGCGGTCACCCGCCAGCACGATCACATTCGGCGCCTTCACCGAAGCCGCCGCCTTGATCGCCTCGCGCATCTTACCGTCGACAAGCGCGTGGTTCTTCGGGTCGTTGATGCCGTCTTTCTTGATGCCGCTGCCACCGGGCAAAATCGACGGAATCAGACCGTATTTCTTCAGACTGGGAAACGCCTCCGGCCCCACGAGATCGATGCCGACCGCCCCGAGCCGCGCGGCTTCGCGGCACATGCCGTCGATATCAAGATTGGTGCCCTTGAAGACTCCCTTGCACACGCCCTGCCGCAGCCGGCCTTTGCGCGGAACCGCGGCAGTCGGCGCCGCAGACGCGGCGTGCGCACCGGAACCGGCGATCGTAAGGGCGCCGAGTCCGCCGAGCGCAGTGATAAAATCGCGGCGGGGCAGCGAGGAGAACGGATTCGTTTTCATGGCAGGAATAGGCGAAACCAAGGTGCGCCGTTCGCGGCGGAAATGCGTGCGATCCCGCACCGGTCGACCGCTGTTTTGCCTCCGGCACCGCCGCAACGCAACCGCCCGCCCCGCCACCCACGACGAAGGAAGCCTCGCCACTTCTCCGCACAACAAAACGTGATAGCCACCGCGCGACGCCCGCGCTCCGGCCGCGCAACCCCTCATCGCCCCCAATCTCCCGCCGCCTCCAGCCTTGTGCCGCGCGCGCATCGGCGTTTCCTCGCCCGCACGATGAACCTCTGCATCGCGGTCCCCGGTCTCACCGCGCCCCAACGCTCCCGCCTCCACGCCGCCCTCACGGCCCACACCGTCACCTTCTGCGCCGATCTACCCGAAGCGGAGAAACGCGCCGCCCTCGCCGCCGCGCACATCGTCTTCGGCAACGTCCCCGCCGCGTGGCTCGCCGCCGCCCCGGCGCTGCGTTGGGTGCAGCTCGAATCCGCCGGCGTCGACGCCTATCTCGCCCTCAATGCCCCGCCGCGCTCCACTCCCGTGCAGCTCACGAATCTCGCGGGTTTCTACGACCGCGCCGTCGCCGAAGCCACCCTCGCCGGCATCCTCGCGTTCTACCGCAAACTCCCGCGCCTCCTCGTCGCGCAACCCGCCGCCCGCTGGATCAAGCCCGAGGTCGAGCCCGCCATCCGCGCCCTCGACGGCCAGCGCGTCCTGATCCTCGGCGCCGGCGCCATCGCGCAACGCCTCGCGCGCCTCCTCACCGCGTTCGACGCCCACGTGCAGTTTTTCTCCCGCGCCGCCCGCGCCGGTGCGCTCACCACGCCAGGCGATTTCGACACCGCCCTCGCCGACACCGATCTCCTGATCAACACCCTCCCGCACACCCCGGCGACGATCGGTTTTCTCAACCATGCCCGCCTCGCCCGCCTGAAACGCGACGCCGTCGTCTGCAACGTCGGCCGCGGCTCCACGCTCGACGAGACCGCGCTCCTCGCCCTCCTCGACTCCGGCCACCTCGGCGGCGCCGTGCTCGACGTGACCGCCGTCGAACCGCTCCCTGCCGACAGCCCGCTCTGGCGGCACCCAAAAGTTCTCCTCACTCAACACACCGGCGGCCGCTTCCCCGGCGAGACCGATCGCAAGCTCGACGTCTTTCTCGCCAACTTCGCGCGCTTCGAACGCGGCGAGCCGCTCGCCCATCTCGTCCAAACTGACCGCGGCTACTGAGCCCGTCTGCCTCGTCCCGTCACTCCATGCCCACCCCCACTCTCACCCGCCGCCGTTTCACCGCAACTCTCGCCACCGGCGCCGCCGCCCTCGCCCTGCGCGCACGGGCCGCCGAACCCGCCGGGCTCATCGCCGGCATCGAAAAAGTCACCGTGCTCCGCAGCCGCGACGGCAGCGGCCCCACGTGGTTTCACCCGCGCGCCTGCGTCGTGCCCGGGCGCGCCGGCGCACCCGACACGGTGTTCATGACGCTCCAGACCATCGCCGGCTCCGACTACTTCGGCCCGCTCCACTGGATGACGTCGACCGACACGGGTCGCACGTGGACCGCGCCGCAAGTGCTCCCGCCCCTCGGCCGCGTGCCTGCCGCCAACGGCGACGAGGAAGGCGTGTGCGATGTCGTGCCCGAGTGGCACGCCAAGTCCGGCACCGTCCTCGCGATGGGCCACAATGTTTTCTACAAAGGCCCCAAATTCTCGGCCGACCAACCGCCGCGCTGGCCCGTCTACGCCGTCTGGCGCGACGGCAAATGGGGCCCGCGCCGCAAACTCGCCTGGGCCGATCCCCGCGGTGCCCAAATCTACTCCAACGGCTGCGGCCAACGCGTCGTGCTCCCCAACGGCGATATTCTCATCGCGCTGACCTACGGTGCCACCAAGGCCGCTCCACGGTCCGTGACGAGCGTCCTCTGCTCCTTCGACGGCGACACCCTCGCGATCAAACGCACCGGCTCCGAGCTCACGCACGACAAAGGCCGCGGCCTCCTCGAGCCTTCGCTCACCGCGTGGAAAAATCGTTTCTACCTCACCATCCGCGCCGAAGACGAACGCGGCTACGTTTCCACCAGCGACGACGGCCTTACGTGGTCGCCCAAACAAACGTGGCAATGGGACGATGGTGAACCGCTCAGTCTCTCCACGACCCAGCAGCACTGGCTCCCCCACTCCGATGCGCTCTGGCTCGTCTACACGCGCAAAGATCCGCGCAACGTCAACGTGCTCCGTTGGCGCGCGCCGCTCTGGATGGCGCAAGTCGATCCGCGCACTCTGCGCCTGATTCGCGCCACCGAGCGCGTCGTGCTGCCGCTCGTCGGCGACGGCGTGAAGGACCCGAACCGCGTCGCGATCATGGGCAATTTTCACACGGTCAACGTCACGCCCGAGGAGTCTTGGGTCACCGTCGGCGAGTGGCAGCCTAAGAACGGCATCAACGGCGACCTGCTCCTCGCCCGCATCCGTTGGAGCAAACCAAACCACCTCGTCGCCGCCCGCTGATTTTCCCCGGTATGAAAACACTCCGCCTCACCCCGCGCCTCGCCGTCCTCGCCTCGCTGCTCGTCCTTGCCGCTGCGACCGCCTTCGCGGCCACGCCGCCCGCGCCCGCGCCCAACGCCGCGGATCAGATATTCGCCGAATATTTCCGCCTCGAGACCGAGCGGCTCGGCGCACATCCGCTCGCCGAGATCAAAACCCTCCGCGACTGGACCGATCGCCGCGCCCAGTATCGCGAAGAGCTCTTTGAAATGCTCGGCCTCTCGCCGCGCCCCGCAAAAACTGATCTCAAGCCCACCATCACCGGCCGCGTCGACCACGCCGAGTTCACCGTCGAGAAACTCCACTTTCAGTCGCTCCCCGGCCTCTACGTCACCGCCCTCCTCTACGTCCCGAAAAACCTCACCGGCCGTGCCCCCGCGATTCTCTACGGTTGCGGCCACGCCAACGTGAAGGACGGCAAGACAAGCCTAGGCAACAAGGTCGGCTACCAACACCACGGCGAGTGGTATGCGCGCCACGGCTACGTCTGCCTCGCGATCGACACGATCCAGCTCGGCGAACTTGAGGGTGTGCACCACGGCACGCGGCGCTTCGGCATGTATTGGTGGAATTCCCGCGGCTACACGCCCGCCGGTGTCGAGGCGTGGAATGGCATTCGCGCGCTCGACTACCTCCAGTCGCGCCCCGAGGTGGACCCCGAAAAAATCGGGATGACCGGCCGCTCCGGTGGCGGCGCCTACACGTGGTATACGGCCGCACTCGACGATCGCATCAAGGTCGCCGTGCCCGTCGCCGGCATCACCGACTTGCACAACCACGTCGTCGACGGCGTCGTGAAGGGTCACTGCGACTGCATGTTCATGGTGAACACCTACCGCTGGGACTACGCGAAGCTCGCCGCGCTCCTCGCCCCGCGCCCGCTCCTCCTCGCCAACTCCGACAAAGACACGATCTTCCCGCTCGACGGCGTGCTCCGCGTCCACAGCGAACTCGCCCGCCTCTACGCCCTGCACAAAGCCTCCGACAAACTCGGCCTGCTCATCACCGAGGGCCCGCACAAAGACACGCAGGACCTCCAGGTGCCCTCCTTCCGCTGGTTCAACCGCTGGCTGAAAAACGCGCCCGACCAAGTCATCAGCGTCGCCGCCGAAAAATTCTTCGAACCGAAACAACTCCGCGTCTTCCCCGTGGGCGGAGACCCCACCGACGAACGCACCACAAAAATCCACGAGACCTTCGTGCCCATGGCCGTGGCCGCGCTGCCCGCCGACGCCGCCGCGTGGTCCGCCCAACGCACCGCATGGATGCAGGCGCTCCGCGAAAAATCCTTCCGCGGCTGGCCCACCGCCGAAGAGCCGCTCGCCCTCGCCCGCCGCGCTTCCACCGCCGCGCCTAGCACTGAGACCTGGGACTTCGTCACCCAAGGCCCCGTCCGCCTCTCGTTCACCGTGCAACGCTCCACCGACCGCGCGTCGGTGAAACGCGTTCTGCTCTACGTGCTCGACCGCGATGAACCCACGCCCGCTGCGTCCGCCGACACCGCTGTCGTGCGCTTCTTCCCGCGCGGCCTCGGCTCAACCACCTCGTCGCTCGCCGCCGCCGATCAAAACGAAGTGCGCCGCCGCTACATGCTCCTCGGACAAACCGTCGACAGCATGCGCGTGTGGGATATCCGCCGCGCCGTCGCCGCGCTCCGCACGCATCCGCTTTTCGGCGACACGCCAATCCAGCTCGCCGGCACGCGCGACCAAGCGATCAACGCCCTCTACGCCTCGCTCTTCATCGACGGCCTCGCCTCCGTCGAACTGATCGGCCCGCCCGCCTCACACATGGCCGGCCCCGACTACTTGAACGTCCTCCGTTACCTCGACGTCCCGCAAGCCGCCGCGATGGCCGCCGAGCGCCAGCCCGTGAAGTGGACGCAGGCCAACCGCGAAGAATGGTCCTGGACCGCGAAGGCCGCGCAACAGCTCGGCTGGGCCCCCGACCGCCTGCAATGGTAGCTCTCCGGGTAGCCGCACGCGTGAGCGTGCGGAGGAATCACCGCACGGTAATCCGTGCGGCGACCAATCAAAATCCGCCAAGCCGCAGGCCGCACCCACCCCGCCTCAGTTCACATCGTAAACTTCGACGAGCGCCACACCGCTTCCCTCGCCCACCCCCGTGACGACCGCCGTGTAGGCTCCCGGTGCCAGCGTCACGAGCAGTGCCGCATCGAGACTGTCCGCCGCAAAAACAAACGCCCCGGCGCCCAGCCCGGTCGCCGCGACCGCCGCGGCGTGCCGACCGCGCGACCAGTCGTCGTTCTCCGCGACCAATGTCGCCCCGCGAAACAACGCGAGCTGCGGATCCGCGAGCGCCTGTGCGACGTTGAGCGCGGCGATCGCCGGACCGGCGGCGCGGATGAGCACGCGGCGCGGCTGCGTGCCGCCAATCACAAATCCCGCGATGAGCAGCGTGCCCGGCGAGACCTCGCCGCGCGTCGCGACATTGATGAGCCGCGGACGATCCAGCGCGCCCGGACCGGCAGCGAGGTCGTAGATTTCCACAAGCCCGACTCCGCTCTGTCCGCCCGCGCCCGATACGACCGCAGAGTAACCGCCCGCCGCGGGCGCCGCCGTAAACACGAGCGCCGCATCCTTGCTGCCGACGGGTAAACCGAAGGCCCCCACCCGCGCAAACGCCGTGCCGTCACTCCAATCATCGTTGGTCGCCACGGCCGTGGTTTCGCCCGCGCGAAACAGCGCGAGTTGCGGATCGGCGAGTGCGCTCGCCAACCCGAACGCCCCCAACGTCGGCCCGATCGCGCGCACCAAGAGCGGCAGGCTGCCGCCCGTCGTCACGACGCCCGCGATGAGTTGCGCGCCGCCCGTCTTCACCGCGCCGCGCGTGGCGAGATTGACGAGACGCGCGTCGCCGTGGGCCACCGGCGCGTCGGGCGAGTAGAGCGTCGTGGCGCCGAGCGAATACGTCGCGCGGAAAAACGTCGGTCGCCCCGCCGGCGCATCGAAAAGCCCTTGCGCCGGTGGCGCCACGATCGCGGCGGGATTGGCGAGTGCCGGAGTCCAGCGCACGCCATCACTCGACGTTTCGAAGTCACGCGTCACGTCCCCGCGGCCCGCGGCCCAGCGATCGCCGAGCGCGACACCAAACTGGCCAGTCGAAAAAAGGAGTCCGCTGCCTCCCTCCGCTGTGCGCGGAGCCGTGCCGTGCGCGTATTCGATCAGATTCGCGTAGCCGTCGCCGTCGGGATCGGCCGCCGCTCCGCTGCGCGCGGCATCGGCGAGTTCGGCGCGATTGAACTGCGCGATGCGCCAGGCCTCGAAGCCTGCACTGGCCATAGGCGCGAACCGCGTTGCAAACGGATCCGCATCGCCCGTGCGCGTATCGCACCACAACGCGACCGCCGGCTGCTCCGGGCCGAGCGGACCCACGAGGCCGAGGTAGTCGCCGAACATGTAGCCGCGGTTCGTGGGCGCCGCGTTGCGGATGTCGCTCGAGCGATCCGAGAGGCGGAGCGCCGGCGACCACGTCGCGCCGCCGTCATGCGAAAGCGCGGCGTAGTGATCGACCACCGGCAGCGCGGCCGTCGAGTGGCGACGGTCCATCCACATCACGGTTACGCCGCGGCCATCGGGTGTGGTGACGATTGCGGGATTCATCACCGAGACGCCCGCCGGATTATTGCTCACCACGACGGGCGCGGCCCACGTGGCGCCGCGGTCCGAGGATTTCACGGCGAAAATCCGCGGCGAGCCACCCGCCATCGCCGTGTAACACACCCACACGTCGCCCGCGGTGCGCGCGACCGTGGCGCCAATCAAAAATACCCCTTCGCGCAACTCCGGATCGTCCCAACCCGCGATGGCATTCACGACGACGGTCGCATTGTCCGGCCACGTGCGTCCACCGTCGGCGGACACTTTGGCGTCGATGCGAAAATTCAGCACACTCGTGTTCGGCGTGGTGAATGTGATGGAGGGCACAATGAGCGCGCCGTCGGGCAGAAACACCGGCTGCGTGCCCTGCGCGGAAACATTCGTCGGCGTCAGGTTCGCGGGCGCGCTCCACGTCGCACCGCGGTCATCGCTCACCGCGCTCTGCAGGTAGTTAAAGTTGCCCGCAAACGTCGTCCACGTGACGGCGATACGCCCGGCATTGGCCGCGCCGGTGTAGTCGTTCACCGCCATCCAGTTTTTATCGAGCTTCAGCGTCGTCGTGAACGATTGGGCGACCACCACGGGCGGCAGCCACGTCGCCCCGCGGTCAAACGAGCGGCTGAGGACAATCGCAGAATGGGCAAACGCGTTGTCGAACGTCGCGAGGCCATTGAGATAAAGTTCGCCCTGCAGACCGATGCCGGCGACGGGATCAGTCGCGCGCAGATACGCTCCGCCGCTGGCCACCGTGAGCTGCGGGATGAGCGCGCGCCGCCACGTAAACCCACCATCCTCCGAGAGCGCGTAACCGCCGCCGATCGCGCCGCCGTCGATGGCGAAACGCCCGTCTTGAAACGTGGCGAGCAAAAGATCGGGGTCGGTGACGCTGCGCGCGAGATGCGGCTCGGCCTGACCGCGCTGCGTCGCCAGGAGCGGCGCGGGATCGTCGCCGAGCCGGACGTTGGGCCCGACGCGCGCATCGAGCACCGAGAGCGCGCGGCCTTTCTCCGGTCCGGTGAATTCTCCTGAACGCGCAACGGCGGGTCGCGTCCCCGGGCCGGCAAATTCCGCCTGCGCCGTGAGTGCCGCGTAGAGGCCGCCGGAGAGCATGTCGGGGTTGATGCCCACCGGCAGCGACGGCTCGGCACCGCGGCCTGTCACCGCCAGTGCGGCCGCGACGCACAGTGCGGAGGAAATTCTCAGCAGGAAAACGTGCTCACAGCGCCCGCGCATGGAGATTCATAAACGTCCCGCCGCCGGGCGTCGCGACCAACCCGAACGCTCCGCGCGCCGGTGCCGCCACCGGCAGGGCCACGACCTCTTCTCCGCCCTTCGCGCTCGGTGCCGGCTCCTCGCGGCGCACGCGAATTTTTCCGCCCTGCACCGTCACGGTGAAGCGGCTGAACTTTCCGCCCTCGGCGCCGCTCAGCTCGATGCGTGCACCGCGAAACATCACCGCCGCGCCTACCGCCTTCGCTCCCGCCGTCGCCCGCGCGGGCTGAAAATCCACGATAAACTCCGCGTCGCCAAATTCCGCCGCCGTCTCGAGCGGCGCTGCGGCGGCTCCCGCCGGCGACGCCTTCAACGCGATCTTCTCGCTGGCCACTGCCCACCGCTCGGCCGTCGCCGCGCTCGTGCGCCAGCCGCGCAGATCGACGGAATTAAACAGCGCGCGCCAGCCCGGATCGAGCGGCGCGGTGTTGCTCTCGTTCGCACCGGTCGACGGCAGCTCTTTGATGCGCAGATTGCGAAACTCCACCGGCGCGCCCTCGGATTCCAGCGCGAGGTAGCCTTTGCGGTAGTTAGCCGCATCGCCGCCGCTGATCTCCTTGCCGTTGACGTGCAGGCGCAGCGCACCGTTGTTCGCCACAATGCGGTAGTGATTCCACTCGGGCGACGGCTTGCTGCGATCTTCCGTCGGGAAACTGCGTTTCCCATTCGTCTTGCCGACGTAGTTCATCGTCGCGCCGTGGATCGCGAAGACATCGCCGTGCGTCGTGAACCAGTCCGACTTCTTGCCGTTCTTTTTCTCAAAATCCTCCGCGTAGCCGTGGTCGAGCATCTGCACTTCGATGCCGCGGAGAAACGGCACGCCAGGCGCGTTGATCGCCGAGCCCCACGCGAAAAAGCCGGAGTTGCCGCTGCGCTGGAGGTGACGCCACTCGAGCTCGACGATGAAATTCTCGTATTGCTTCACCGTGCGCAGCCCGCCGACGGGTTTGCCGGTGCAGTAGATTTTCCCGTCACGCACACTCCACGTCTCGGGCGCGCAGTTGATATTCGTCCACCCGGTGAGGTCGCGGCCGTTAAACATCGGCACAAAACCGTCGGCGTCGGGTTTCGGTGTTTCCGCCGCAAAAGCGGAGGCCACGAGGGCGGTGCAAACGAACAGAGCGGAAGCGGGTCGGAGGTTCATGGCGAAGGTGATTCTTGGAAGGTCCAGCTGACTTTGCCCGCCTGCACGGAGGCAACGGCGAAACGGCTCTTGAGCGCACGGCCGCCCGCGTCGGCCGCTAGGACGTGCGCACCACCCGCCGGGTTCGACCACACATGGTCGGTGCCGAGCACCGTCTCGATCGCGAGGACGCCGGGCGATTGCCATGCAACGCCGCGCACAAAAGGTTTTCCGCCCGCGTAGCCCTCGAACACCGACACAAAGAGCTTCGCGCCCGCGCCCTCGGTGCGGCGCACGATGTAGGGCAGCGTCGCGCCGACGTCGGAGTTTTTCCAATCGCGCTGGCCCCAGCCGTCCGCGATCCACGCGCGTTCGCCCGGTTGGCTCACGTTCCACGCGACGCAGGTCAGCTCGGCGCCCGCCGACCACGTCGTGCGCCACACCGCCGCGCCCGCCAGCGCGCGCACGCCGGAAAAATCATAGAGTTTCATCGCTTCCGGTTCCGCCACCACGGTGCGTCCGTGAACCTCCGCCGTCGCCGCGGCCGCATGGTAAACGTAGTCCTGTTTGCCGCCGCCTTCCACGCGGAAGAAATCCACGACGTAACTCCGCCCCGCGCCGTGATCGATGAGCGCCGAGGTGCGGCGGTAATCTTTCGCCTGCGGATACGCGCGCGACGAGGCCTCCATCACCTTTACGTGTTCGGACGTCCGGAAATACGCCACGTCGCCGCCGCGCTCTTTCGTCACCTGGTCCTTTTCATCGAGGACGACCGTGTGGTGCGCCACCGTGCGCGAGGCCTGGTGTTTACGCGGATGATCCCAGAGGTAGCCGAGGTCGGAGAGCAGCTCGCGACCGTTTTTCCAGTAGGAGAGATTGAGACTGTCCTGATGGTGGTGATTCGCCCAATGGCTCGCGCTGAGCAGCAGCAAACTCTCGCGCCCATCGGCGCCGGTGCGCATGTGGCCGATGCGCAAATCCGGGGCGCACCAATCCGGCAGCACGATGCGCGGCGTGAGTTTCTTTTCGAGGCCGGGTTCGCGGTAGTAGAGCGCGAGCGGCGCGTAACCCTTCGCGAGATCTTCGCCGCACGTCTCCTTCAGCAGCGCGAGATATTCGGGGCGCTCCGGATAGTTGGCCGCCATCAGCTCGAGGAAATTGCTGCTGATCCGCGTGTCGCGATAAGAGTCGGCGTAGGCGGGAAACGTGAGGTCGCCCTGCAGGCCCTTGAAGCAATTTTCCCAGATTCGCTCATACGCCGTGCCGTGGTAGAGATCGACGGCCACGCGGCGTTTTCCGTCGGGGCCGCGGTAGCCCGCCGGCTCCGTGTAGCCACGCAGCGCCTGCGGCATGTCCCAGACATTATGCAGCGTCATCATCGCGTAGGCCGGCGATTCCGATGTCGTGCCGTCGGGCAAAAACCACTCGTCGATCGTCTGCTGAAACCCATCCCAACCGAAGCGCACGAGCCCCGGATGCCCCACACACAGGCCGACGAGCGCGGCGGCGGTGCGGTTGCCCACGGACTTGTTGTTGATCTGTTTGTCGCTCACGAGGAGCACCGTGCCTTCGAGCAACAGATCGCGTTCGATCAGCCGGCGCTCGGCGTCGGTGTAGAGCGGCGTGCCGTCGGCCTCCTTCGCCTCGCAGGTGAAATCGTAGGCTTCGACCATGCGCCGCACGAACCACGACTCCTGCCCGCCGCCCGTCGCGCGTCCCGCCGTCCAGTAGCCCGTGTGGAGGCGATGGTCCGGCTTGTTCGGCGGCGGACACAGCTCCGGCTCGGGCAGCTTGTTGATAAATTGCGACGCGACGCGCGGGTCCATGTCCGCGTATTCTCCATACGCCGTGTGCACGAGCCAACGCGGGTAACACTCCGCGAACCGCAGCAAAATCGCCCGCACCGCGCGGGCCGCCTCGAGATTTCCCGTGAGGAGATGCGCCTCGGCCAGCGAGCGCACAGTCGACGACAGGTGGGCTATTTTGTGCGCGCGGATATTCGCCGAAAAACTCGGCCGCCCCGTCTTGTAGCCGAACACCACAAACGGTTCGCCGCCGTAATAGGTCAGCGTCTGCCGCCGCCCCCACTTCGTCTGCAACGCGATCGTCTCGGGATATTTTTCATGGGGAAAAACCGTGCGGCAAACCCGGCATGTGAGCCGGTCCGGCGCCGTTTCCGTCCAGCTCCACTGACCGTGCGGATGCACCGGCTTGCCGAGATCGCGACAGGCCGGACACGGCGTGAACTTTGTGTCGCCCGGCGTCGTCTCCGGAATCATCGCGCGCAAATACTCTGGCGTGAGCTTGCCCGCCTGCCCCCGGACGCTGCGCTCGAGCCCGGCAACATAGAACTTTGCCCACGTGTAGCGCTGCAGATTCTCCCGCGCCCGCGCGACATCCGCCGGCTTAAACGCCCCGCTCGGATGCACGACCCCGCCGCGATATTTCTCCGCGTCGCTCCAATCGAAAAGCGGCTCCGCCTCCGCCGCACCGGCCCGAACGACCGCTTCGAGCGCAAGCAGTGCAGCACAGGCAAAAACAAAAACGCGCGACGGGGTGGGGCTCGACATGGGTGCGAAGACGACGAGCGACGCTGCGGGTTGCAGTGCCGGGATGCACGCGCAAAGGCTCGACGCCGCGAAGCCGCACGTTGAAGTCCATCTGCCCCACCCTTCCGCCCCGCCCGTCCGATGCCGCACCCCACCCGCCGCGCTTTCCTGCGCCACACCTCGCGCCTCGCCGCCGCCCTCCCGCTCGTCCAAATGACGCTCGTCGCGGCCGAACGCACTTCGCCGGCCCCGGCTCCGGCAGCCAAGCCACCCGCCGACGGCCCGCTGCGCGAAGTGCTCTTCAGTCCCGGCAACATCACCGAACGGAAAAACTGCTACGACCGTTTCGAACCGCTGAAAAAGCCGGCGCTTAATCCGCTCCTGACCGCGCAAATGCCCTGGGAGAAAAGCGGCATTTGTTGGGGCAGCGTCCTCCGCTCGTCGGTCGACGGGAAGTTCAAGTTTTTCTACAGCACCGATTTTCCCGGTGCCCAGGAAGGCGCGGTGACCGTCGACAATTCGATGCAGGGCAAAAACCACTGCGTCGTCTGCTACGCCGAGTCCGATGATGGCCTCGTCTGGCGCCGCCCCGCACTCGACCTCTTCTTCCAAGACCAGTTTCCCGGCAACAACATCGTCCTCACCTGGGCCGCCTACTACAACGACTCGCCCTCCGTCATCGAAGACCTCCACGAGCGCGACCCGCAACGGCGCTACAAGCTCATGATGTTTCACATCGACACGAAGAACCGCGACCTCACCGGCTGCTGCCTCTTCACGTCGCCCGACGGACTGCGCTGGACGTTCACCGGCACCGTGCTCCCCGCACAGGACGCGTCGTGCCTCTGGCAAGATCGGCGCACCGGTCGCTACTACGCTTTTCTGAAGGACCGCCTTGGCAATAATCGCAGCCGCATGCTCGCGCACAGCGACGATTTTATCACGTGGAGCGAGCCGCAGTGGATCTTCACCCCCGACCACGGCGATCACGACGGCACTAATTTCTACAACCAGTCCGCCTTCACGCTCTGTGGCCGCACGCTCGGGTTTCTCAATCTCTACGACCTCACCACGCAGACGACGTGGGTCGAGCTGATCGAGAGCGGCGACAACCACACGTGGCGCCGCATGCCCTCGCGCGCGCACGTGCTCCAGCCGGGCGCACCCGGCAGCTACGATAGCGGCGGCGCCTACGTCGGCCTCGCCGCGCCCATCCTCGTCGGCGACGACTACCGCTATTACTACTACGCCTCCGCCGACCGCCACGACGCCGCCGACCTCGGCGGCAATCCCGCCCAACGCCCCGCGCTCGCCTTCGCGACCTTTCGCCGCGACCGCCTCGTCGGCCAGCAGACCGAGCACGAAGGCGCCTTTGCCACGTTGCCCTTCGTGTGCCCCGGCGGCCGGCTCTTCCTGAACTTCGTCTGCACCGGCGAAGTGACTGTTTCGATCAAACGCCCCGGCTACGGCGGCGACTACGAGACGTTCACGACAGCCGACTGCGTGCCCGTCACCGGCGATCACCTCCGCCGCGAAATCGTCTGGAAAACGCAGCGTTCGCTCGATGCCCTGAAAGGAAAATACATCCGCCTCAAAATCTCCGGCCGCAACGTCGTCGCCTACAGCGCCCGCTTCGAAGCCTGATCTTTACGCCCCACCCCACCCATGAAACACCCCTCGCTCCGCCACGCATTCGTCCGCTCCGCCTCCGTCGCACTCATCGCCGCCATCGCCAGCCCCCTGCTCGCCGCGGATTTCCAAATCACCGATGCCGCCGAATTCGCCCGCTGTGTGCCCGCCGGTGCCAAGGTCGAAAAACTCGCCGGCGATTTTTCCTTCATCGAGGGCCCGGTGTGGATCAAGAGCGCCGGTCAGCTCGTGTTTAGCGACATCCCGAAGAACGAGCTCAAGCAGTGGTCGCCCGGTGGCGGCGTGAAGACTTACCGCGCGCCGAGTTTCAACGCCAATGGCAACACCCTCGATCTCACCGGCCGCCTCCTCTCCTGCGAACACACCGGTCGCCGCGTCGCCGTGCAGGAAAAAGACGGCACGCTCCGCACCGTCGTCGATTCGTTCGAGGGCAAAAAATTCAACTCGCCCAACGACATTGTCGTGAAATCCGACGGCACGCTCTACTTCACCGATCCCGAATACGGCCTGAAAAACGATCCCGCCACCAAGCAGAAAATCGGCAAAGAGCAGTCCGGCCAATTCGTCTACCGCCACAATCCGAAGACCGGCCGCACCATCGCCCTCGTGCGCGATTTCGTGCAGCCCAACGGCCTCGCCTTCTCGCCCGACGAAAAATTCCTCTACGTCGCCGACTCCGGCGCGCCCAAACACATTCGCCGTTTCGCCGTCGCCGCCGATGGCTCGCTCTCCGGCGGCGAGGTTTTCTGCCAACTCGACGCGGGCGTGCCCGACGGCATCCGCGTCGACACCGCCGGCCGTGTTTGGTCGAGCGCCGGCGACGGCGTGCACATCTTCGCGCCCTCCGGAAAACTCATCGGCAAAATCCTCGTCCCCGAGGGCCCGGCCAATCTCTGTTTCGGCGGCGCCGACGGCCAAACGCTCTTCCTCACCGCGCGCAAATCTCTCTACGCCGTCAAAGTCTCCGTCACCGGCGCCGCCCGCTGAGCCGTCCGCGCGCCAGGATTTTCGTCCGCCGAAAATCCTCCTTTGACTGCCGGCTTCACCCGCTTACCTGTGAAACCCGATGCTCTCCGAACTCCTCCAAGATCGCGCCGCGCTCTACGTCGCGGGTGCCTTGACGGCTCCGGAGCGGGAGAACTTTGAGCTGATCCTCGAATTTCACGACGAACTTCGCGCCCACGTCGCCGCGCTAGAGGGCGCCGCGACGTCCATCTGGCTGGCCCGCCTCGCCGCGGCCCCGGCCCCCACGCCGCCAACCGCACTGAAAAATCGCCTATTCGCCGCGCTCGACGCCCATCCGCAGCCCGTCGCGCCGGATGCCCTCGTCGTCGCCGACGGCGCCGGCCTCATCGAGTGGGTCAACCCCGCGTTTACCGCGCTGTGCGGCTTTTCCTTGGACGAACTTCGGGGCCGCAAGCCGGGCCATTTTCTCCAGGGCCCCGCGACCGATCCGGCGGCGGTGAGCCGTATCCGCGAATCCGTGCGCGCGCGCCGCGCCTGTCGCGAGACCCTCGACAATTACCACAAGAACGGCGCGCACTACCGCGTCGATGTGGCGATCACGCCCATCCTCGACGACGAGCAACAGCCGCTCTGGTTCGTCGCCCGCGAGCGCAAATTGCCCTCGTAAGTTCGGCCCCGCGCCGGATTTTTTTCTGCCCCTCCGCCGCCCTGTCGGGGATCGCGCGCACGATTGTCAGCAATTCGCGCAGAGCGTTTGCCAAACCGTGCGCAGCACTGCGCAGCGATTGGTGGCATAACTAACCTGACTCATCGGGAAACCTTCCGGTGACGCCCTCCAACTTCCGCAGTGACCATGAAAAACTATCTCTACCTGTCACTCATGCCCGAGTCGCTCGTCGCCTCGCATCTCGCCCCGGACGATTTCGGAGCCTATGTTGCCACCGGCACCAAGAAACGCGCCCGCGGCCAGGCGATTTTCTTCAAGCTGACCGACGACTACGCGGCGAAGGTCATCACCGGTGATCTCGCCCAGCGCATGCACGAGCGCTCCCCGCGCCGCTCGCTCTATCTTTCCATCTACCGCGTATTGGAGCGCACCCCGCTCGAGGCCTTCGAGTCCCTCCATCTCACGACCGACGACGGTCGCGTGCTCTCCCTCCTGCCCACCGTCTACAAACCCGAGGCCGGCCCGCGCTTCCACCTCTACCAGGAATTCTGCCCCGTCACCCCGCGCGTCGTCAGCGCGCTCGAGCCCCGTGAATTCGCCGCGCACATCACCGATCCCGCCCAGGCCGTTTCGCTGCCCGCGCTCGTGTTTGCCGAGCTGAAACTCAACCGCCTGGGCGACGATCCCGAGGCCCCCGACATCGACGATCTGCCGTATCCGAATCTCGAACACTTGCGCGACTGCTTGCGAGAGCTCCGCACCAAACACGGCAAACCCACGAAAACCGTCATCCGTTACCTCCAGCAGGACGTGCTCTTCCGCACCTTTACCGGCGGCCTCTACATCGCGTCCGCCGGCCAGGGCCTGCGGCACTTCCCGATGCCCAGCCAGGGCGAACTCGAAACCAAACACTTCCCGTGGTGGCGCTCCGCTCTCCGGTCCTTCGGCGCCTGATTTTCCCGTTCAACCCATCCTGCCATCATGCAATCGTCGCTCTTCTGGCTCACGCCAGTATCCTCCGTCCTCGCCCTTGGCGTAGCGGCACATTTTTATTCGCGCATGAAAGCCGCGCCCGAAGGCACCGCCAAGATGGCGGAGATCGCCTCTCACGTGCGGGCCGGTGCCATGGCCTATCTACGTCAGCAGTATAAGGTCGTCGGCATCTTCTTTCTCGTGCTCACGGGCGTCTTTGCCTGGCTCGCCTACGGGATGAACCTGCAGAACCACTGGGTGCCGTTCGCCTTCCTCACCGGCGGCTTCTTTTCGGGTCTCGCGGGTTTCTTCGGCATGAAAACCGCCACCTACGCCGCCGCCCGCGTCGCCCACGCCGCCAGCCACTCGCTCGATGCCGGCCTGCGCCTCGCCTTTCGCAGCGGCGCCGTGATGGGCCTCGTTGTGGTCGGTCTCGCCCTCCTCGACATCTCGGTCTGGTTCCTCGTCCTGATGCGCTTCGTCGACGATCCCGATCCCGCGCACAAGCTCTCGATCATCACGACCACGATGCTGACCTTCGGCATGGGCGCCTCGTTGCAGGCCCTCTTCGCCCGCGTCGGCGGCGGTATCTTCACCAAGGCGGCCGATGTCGGCGCCGATCTCGTCGGCAAAGTCGAAGCTGGCATCCCCGAAGACGATCCCCGCAACCCCGCCACCATCGCCGACAACGTCGGTGATAACGTCGGCGACGTCGCCGGCATGGGCGCCGATCTCTACGAATCCTACGTCGGCTCCATCCTCGCCACCGCCGCCCTCGGCGCCGCCGCCTACGCGCAGATCGCCCAGCCCGACAACGCCTATAAAGCCGTCATCGCCCCCATGGTGATCGCCGCCATCGGCACCGTCTTCTCGATCATCGGCATGTATGCCGTGCGCGTGAAATCCGGCTCCACCCAACGCGATCTCCTCAACGCCCTCGGCCGCGGCATCAATCTCAGCTCCGCGCTGATCGTCGTCTTCTCGTTCTTCGTCCTCCGCTACCTCGAAATGCCCAACTACCTCGGCATCTGGGGCGCGATCGTCACCGGTCTCATCACCGGCCTCGTGATCGGCAAAGTCACCGAATACTTCACCTCGCAGGAATACTCGCCCACCAAGGGCATCGCCGACAACGCCACCACCGGCCCCGCCACCGTGATCATCTCCGGCCTCGGCACCGGCATGCTCTCCACTGTCGTCCCCGTCGTCGCGATCGTCATCGGCACCGCGCTCTCCTACTGTTTCGCCTCCGGTGACTGGCACTTTACTCCCGCCAGCATGGCGCTCGGTCTCTACGGCGTCGGCATCGCCGCCGTCGGCATGCTCTCCACCCTCGGCATCACGCTCGCCACCGACGCCTACGGCCCCATCGCCGACAACGCCGGCGGCAACGCCGAGATGGCTGGCCTCGATCCCCAGGTTCGCAAGCGCACCGACGCCCTCGATTCCCTCGGCAACACCACCGCCGCCACCGGCAAAGGTTTCGCCATCGGCTCCGCCGCCCTCACCGCCCTCGCCCTCCTCGCCTCCTACGTCGAAGAGCTGAAGATCGCCATGATCCACGCCGGCCAAGTCACGATGCAGGTCGCCGGCAAAGCCGTCCCCACCGTCACCGCGACGCTCACCGAGTTCATGACCCACTTCGAAGTGAACCTGATGAACCCGAAGGTCCTCCTCGGCATGTTCCTCGGCTCGATGATCTCCTTCGTCTTCTGCGGCCTCACCATCAACGCCGTCGGCCGCGCCGCCGCGAGCATGGTCGAGGAAGTCCGCCGCCAGTTCAAAGCCAAGCCCGGCATCCTCCTCGGCACCGACCTGCCCGACTACGCGCGCTGCGTCGCGATCTCCACCGCCGGCGCCCAACGCGAGATGATCGTTCCCTCCGTCCTCGCCGTTGTCATCCCGATCGCCACCGGCCTCATCTTCGGCGTCCCCGGCGTCTTCGGTCTCCTCGGCGGCGCGCTTTCCACCGGCTTCGTGCTCGCCGTCTTCATGGCGAATTCCGGCGGCGCCTGGGACAACGCCAAGAAATACATCGAGGAAGGCCACCACGGCGGCAAAGGCTCCAGCGCCCACAAGGCCGCGATCATCGGCGACACCGTCGGCGATCCGTTCAAAGACACGGCCGGCCCCAGCCTCAACATTCTCATCAAGCTGATGAGCATGGTCTCGATCGTCACCGCCGGCGTGAACATCGCCTACACCCTCTTCTAAACCTTCAAAACCAAAACCCCTCTTTGGTTAGTGTTAGTTGTGTGTTCTGTTGTGTAACGGATGCAGTAGTGGCCGGAAGTCCGGCCGCCGCTGCATCTTTTTTTAACCGCACTGCACGTGTGCGCGCCGCGTCGCCTCCGTCTGCATCCCGAGAGTTGCCTTTCGCCACCCTCGACCGCCACGTTTTCCCCATGACCCCGCTGATCCGCTCCCTGCTCGGCTGCCTCGTCCTCGCCGCCACCACCGCGCTTACCGCCGCCGAGCCCATGCGCGTGATGTCGTTCAACGTCCGTCTCTCTGCCGGTAAAGACGGCGAAAACGCGTGGCCCAAACGCACCGAACTCTTCTTCTCCACCATCGCCGCCTACGGCCCCGACCTCATCGGTTTTCAAGAGGTCCTCGCCGATCAACACGACGCGATCACCGCACGCCTGACCGACTACGGCTTCAGCGGCGGCGCCCGCGACGACGGCAAACGCAAAGGCGAGTGGTCGAATATCGGCTACCGCAAAGCCCGCTTCACCCTCGTCGACTCGGGCACTTTTTGGCTCTCCGAAACCCCCGAAATCCCCGGCAGCAAATCCTGGGACGCCGCGCTCACCCGCATCTGCTCGTGGGTGCGCCTCCGCGAAACCGCCACCGGCCAAGAGTTCGTCTACGCCAACACCCACTTCGACCACATCGGTAAAATCGCGCGCGCGGAGGCCAGCAAAGTCATCTCGCAACGTGTCTCGGCCATCGCCGCCGGCGTCCCCGCGCTCCTCACCGGCGATCTCAACATCAACGAAGACAATCCCGCCTACAGCGTCTTCGTGAAACCCACCACCCCCGGCGCCATTCGCTGGATCGATTCCTTCCGCGCCCTGCACCCCGTGCGCAGCCCCGACGAGGCGAGCTTCCACGGTTTCAAAGGCGGCACCAAGGGCTCACGCATCGATTTCATTTTCCACACCGACCACTTCGTCGCGACCGAAGCCGCCATCGACCGCACGTCAAAAGACGGCCGCTACCCGTCCGACCACTATCCGGTCACGGCGACGGTGAAGTTGAAATAAGTCCACCGTGGTAGGGCGCGTTGTCCCCAACGCGCCGCTCAGGAGCTACGCCCGCCCCGCGGCGGCGGCTTGAGGACAAGCCGCCCTACCCGCCCAAATCGCCGCCCGCCGCGCGTCAGTTATCATCGTCATCCGCCCCCGGCGTGATCGCCCATTCCGGATACGGCACACGGCTCCCTTTCATCGCGCGCCACAAAATGCGGTTGAGCTGATCCTCCGGCGCCTTGTCCACTTCGCGGAAATTCATTTTCGCCGACGCCACCGCATCGCGCCGCAGCGCCGCGTCCGCGATTTTCGCCGGCGCCGGATTCATCTGATCCAGCGGCACGCGATTCGGCACCGCGACAAACGGCGTGAAATCCGCCTCCTCGCGGAAGCAGTCGAACATCGGCGTCGCGCTCCCGTCGAATTGGTTCATCGGCGGCAGCCCGAGAATCTGCTCCATCGTGCGAATCACGCTCGTCGTGTTGTATTGCGTGCTGACCACCGCGCCGCGTTTCGCCCACGGGCTGATGCAATACGCCGTCGTGCGGTAGCCGCTCACGTGATCCCAACCTGCCTGCGGATCGTCCTCGATCGCGAAAATTGCCATCTCTTTCCAGAAGCGCGACCGACTCAGCCCCTCGACGATCCGGCCAAACGCGAGGTCGTTGTCCGCCATGCACGCCGCCGGCGTCGGCGAACCCGCCTTCGTGCCGCTCGTATGGTCGTTGGGTAGACAGATGAACGTGAGTGCCGGAAACTCGCCCCGCGCCTCGAAGTCGCGCAGCTCGCGCAAAATAAAATCCGCCCGCACCTGATCCGGCACTTCCATGCCCCAGCCCACATAGCCCGTCGGCGAAAACGCCCGCAGGCTCTCCACCATCGGATAACTCGCAAACACCGCCTCCTGCTTTTCGCCCTTCCACGTGCGATAACAGCTCAGGAAATCCGGCACGCCCTTGCGCCCGTCGGCCCAACGCACGGCCGGCGCCATAAACTCGCCGTAGTTGCGCACCGACACCCCACGCTTCACCGCGTTGTCCCACAGAAAACCCGACGGCGCGTAGGCCAGCGCATCGTCCTCGTCGACGCCCATGCCGTCCGGATAGCTGCGCGGAAAGCCCGCGAAACTCTTCTCCATGTAGTCGGTGGCAAACGCCGTCGTGCTCCACTGATGCCCGTCCGCGCTCAAAATGCCCGCGCAGTAGGTGTTATCGAGCAGCACGAAATCGCGCACGAGCTTGTGCTGGTTGGGCGTGATCTCTTCGCCGAAAATGCAGAGCGAGGGATCGCCGTTGCCGCCCTTCAACGCGCCGAACACCTGGTCGTAGGTGCGGTTTTCTTTGATGATGTAGACGACGTGCTTGATTCGACTCGGCTCGCCGCTGCGCTCCGGGATCGCGCGCACCGGCTGACCGGGCCGCGCCGGCAAACGCGATTGCACCAGCGCCTCGCGGCGTAAATTGCGCCACACCGTCTCCGAGAGTTTCGGCAAATCCGCCGCCGCCGGCACCGCCACGAGTGAAAGCGAACCGGAGAACTGCTTCGAATTAAAACCCGTCGCCGTGCCACCCGACATCTTCTGTTTCACCTCAGGCAACCCTTTCAAATTCGCCGCGCAAATCGTCTGCCGTGCCGCGTCGTAAACGAGCGCCGCCGGAAACCAGCCGACCGGGATCAGCCCTTCCAGCTTCGACTCGCGGTCCTCAGGATCGAAGCGCACGACGGCGACCGCGTTCTGCGTGCCGTTCGCGACGTAGAGCCGCCGCCCCGACGGCTCGAACACGAGCGCATTGGGCGACGCCCCGAGCAACTCGCTCGGCTTCGGCTTCACCCAAATCGTCTCCACCACCGCGTCGCTGCGCGTGTCGATCACGCTGAGATTGTCCGCCGCCGCATTCGCGCAAACAACGTAGTGCCCATTCGGCGACACCGCCAACGCGCTCGCGTGCAGCCCCGTCAAAATTTCCTTCGCCGCCCCGCCACCGCCCGCCGCGAGCGGCACGATGCTGACCGAGCCTTCGTTCGCGATATGCGTGTCCGTCGTCGCGCGCACCACGGTGCCGCGCCCCGCCGGCCCCGTGTGATCACCTTCGCCCGGCCGCCGCCCACCCCAATTGCTCACGTAGGCCTTGCCGCCCACGAGCACGACATCGTAGGGCGCGACGCCGACCGGAAATGCACGCAACACGCGCCCGGTCGCCGCATCGAGCTCGAGCAGTTGGTTGGAGAGATTTGCGCAAACGTAGAGCCGCGCGCCGTCCGCCGAAAGCGCGAGCCCGCTCGGAATCTCCTCCTTGCGCCGCGGCGCATTCGCCAGCGGCAGCGCGAAACTGTGCGACGGCCGCACCGTGCCGTCGTCGCCCACCGCGAAGACCTTGATGCTCCCATTGACGTTGCTGAGAAAAATCTTCCGCCCATCGCGCGAGAAGATGAGTCCCGTGTAACTGAGCTGCCCCTTCTTGTCCGGCTCGAGAATGTTCGGCGACACGACGCCCGGCTGCGGCTCCGCCTGCCCCTCGCCCGGCAACGCCACGCGCTGCCGAATCGTGCCCGCCACGGGATCGACGACAACCAACTCACTCGTTTTGCCCGAGACAATGAGCGACCGCCCGTCCGGCGAAAGCGCGAGCCCCTGCGGCCGCAACCCCGGCAACTCCACGATCCGCCCCTGCGGCGTGAGCACCTGATTGACCGGCGTGACCGAGCGCTTCGGGTCCGCCGTCCGCCCCACGCGCTCCGTCGTCGCGCCAAATCCGAGCGCCACCTCCGAATTCACACACCCGGCGAGCAGGCCGCCGAAACTACACAGAGCCGCCAAACCGAGCACACGCGCACGAAACAGGGGTTTAGTCATCACGGCTCAGTCCAGCCGCGCACCCGCCCGGTGCGCAAGCGCGCCGTCTCGTCCGTAGGTCCGCTGCTTGACGCATGCGATATCCGCGACGCCCAATAATATCCGGTAGCCGCACGCCTTAGCGTGCGGTCGAACCACCGCGCGCTCACGCACGCGGCTACTGCGCCGCAGCACGCAAATTTTTCACGAACACACGTAGATCACCGACACGGCCGTTTTTCTCATAAACGCTCACCTCGAATAGCCCGCAGTCGAAACTTGCGAGCCCCTGTTTTTTTCCCCACGTCGTCGGCGACCCCATGACTACTTCCTCGTGTTTCATAAGTCGTCCTTCGCACGCCAGTTCCCTACAAACATCGGCAAAATCACCCGATCGCAGGCGCCTGAATTTTTCGATCTGGCCCGCGATTTCCGGTCTTCTCAGCAGACGCTCCAAACGATGAAATCGAAGGCCAAATCGCCCGGGCCACCCCATCCAACCGATGGCGAATACCAAGATAGCCCAATTGTCGGCCTCTCGTGAGGCGAGGACGCCGATGATCACACCGGTGATTGCCAATGCCAGCATTAGCCACTTTCGGTTCCGCACCGCGTCAGCACTCACCAAGTCGATCTGGATCTTTTCCTCCATGGCCGATCCAGCGCGCAACTATATCATCTTCGCCAACCGCCCTGCCACATCCGCGCGCAAATTCTCGATATGCCGCAGCGTGAAATCCGGGACGCTCAGCGTGTCGTCCTGCACGAGCGGGGTGAGGTCCATCGCGAGGGAGATCGCGTTGGTTTTGTCGGTTGAGTGCGAGGCGAAGAAGGTCGCGTTGGCGAGGCGGCGGCCCATCGCGGCGAGGTCGTAGCGTTTGCCGCCGGCGATCTGCGAGTCGAAGACGGCCACGAGTTTTTCGGCGAGCTCGGGATTCGCGCTGGCGTCCATCGGGACCTTGTCGTTATCGGCGAGCCAATCGAGGTCGCGCCAGCCTTCGACACCGAGCACGCGCGCCGGGCGCTGGTTGCGCGGGAGCGCGCGGAGCGCCTCGATGCAGCGGAGAAAACAGCCGACGTGCGTGTCGTGTTTGTCGGCCGGCTGGTGCAGATAAACGACCGACGGACGGCAACCGCCGAAGATCGCGGCGAGGTCGGCGGCGACGCCGGCGTTGCCAGACTTCTTCACGTCGCCGCTCGCATGCGACAGCTGGATCTGAAGATTGTATTTGCCGAGGCGGGCGGCGGTGCGCTGCTCCTCCTTACGGATATCCTGCATCTGCGCGTCGGTGACGTGGCCGTATTTCCCGGTGCGGGCCGAGCCGGCGCCGTTGGTCATGACGACGCCCGTGAAAAATTTATCGGTGCGCCCGTAACACTCGGCGACGGCCGGGTAGGCGTTGATCTCGATGTCGTCCTGGTGCGCGATCACGCAGAGGTGTGTGGTGCGCGCGAGCGCCGCCTCGGGGGTGAGGCCGGCGGAAATTTCCGGGAGGAAGATGTCGGAGTCAGGGCGGGAGAGTTTCATGGGAACGGAGCATCACGAATGGACACGAAACGACACGAAAAAACACCGAATTTCTAACCGCTCGCCCGCTCCGCCGCGGCGACGATGCCTCGCATCGCCTCGGCGTTGTCCTCGATGCTTTTCACCAGTGCGAACTGCGTGCGGGCGCGGTCGAGGTTATGGCCGGGACGTTTGATCCGGAAATACACGTCGCCCTGCAAATGATCGGTGAGGAACCGCAGGCCCGTCTCGAACGCGAGCAGCTTGCCCGCGAAGCCGAGGTGCGCGCGCTCGGCCGCATTCAACACACTGCCCGCTGATTCGAGGTAGCCTTCTACCAACGCGCGGAAATACGGGAGCACGACGTGCATCTGCGTAGGATCAGGATTGTCCTCCGCGGTCGAACTCGCCGCGGTGCGCACCATGTCGCCGAAGTCGTAGAGCGAGAGGCCGGGCATCACGGTGTCGAGGTCGATCACGGCGGCGCAGCGCCCGGTGACATCGTCGAGCATGACGTTATTGATTTTCGTGTCGTTGTGCGTGACGCGCTCGGTGAGTTCGCCGCGCGCCAAGAGGCCGAGGAGCACGTCGGTGTCGGCCTCGCGCGCGAAGGCGAAGTCGATTTCCGCGCGCACGCTCGCGGCGCGGCCCTGCGTGTCCTCGGCGACAGCGCGACGCAGCGTCTCGAAGCGACTGCGCGTGTGGTGGAAATTCGGAATCGTGTCATGCAACCGTCCGCCCGGCAGATCGACCAACAACGCCTGATACTCGCCAAAAGCACGCGCCGCCTCACGCGCCTGCGCCTCGGTCGTGACGCGCTCCACCGTCACCGCTCCTTCGACATAGTCGTAGATGCGCCACCAATCACCGGCCGAATCTCGATGGACAAAGTGTCCGTCGTGCCTCGGCACGAGCGCGAGCGCCCGCGGTTGCTTGGCGCGCACGTGTTGGGTCACGCGCCGCACGTTGTCCATCAGTGCCGGCACGTCTTTGAAAACATGATGGTTGATCCGCTGCAGCACGTAGCGCGTGCGCACGCCTCGATCTTCGCAGACCAATTCGTAGGTCTCGTTGATGTGTCCGTGCCCGCAAGGGCCGACAGACTGAACTCGCCCGCGCAACGCGAACGAAGAGACGATTTGTTGAAATTCAGGCGGAGCTTTCGCGGGGGTCATACAAAAATAGAGAACGAGACGGACGCCGAAACGCCCGCGCGGCTCAACTGTAAACCCGCACCTCACAGATCCGGGCGTGATCGAGCCCGTTGGTCGCCGTAACCACGACGCGCAGCGCCGAGATCGCCGCCAACGGCTCGGTCAGCCGGTGCACGCGGCGTCGCTGGTAGTTCCCCGTCTGGGTGTGAATCACCCTCCACGCGCCGCCGATCTCCGCCTCGAGCCGGTAGTCGCGCACCGTCTCCGGCTGCGGTCGGCCCCAGTCCATGCGCGCCGTGTAGCCGTCGGCCTGCGAAAGCGTGAGGAAACGGTGCAGCCCGGTGTCGAACACGAGCTGCACTTCACTCACCGCGATCGGCTCCCGCCAACGCAGCTCGAGCCACCCCGGTAAGCCCGCCGTCGGATCGCTCATCCAGCGGTGCGTGCCACGGAATGCGCGGTCGGGTGGCGCGCTCGTGTAAAGCGCCGTGGCGTGGCCGGTTTCGAGTTCCTTGAGGACATTTTCCCACTGATTGGCCGTGGCGACGGGAGCCGTGGCCGCGGGGCCGTGCACGGCGCGCGTCTGACCCGAAAGCACGAGGCGAACTTCGCCACCGGGTTGTTCACTCGAGGCCGAAACAACCGCGCGCACCGCGAGATCCGCCGTGTCAGCGTGAGTCACGCCGACAAGATAGGCATCGTCGCGCAGGAGCCGTTGCTGGATCGCGCGCAACAGCGCGGGTGTGGCCGCGATGGCGGCCGGTTGCACGCCGGCCTTCAGCGCCAGCGCCGCCGCCGTGCCCACGCCCTGCCCGACCGCCGCGCACGTCGCCATCACACGCGTCGAGGCGAAGGCGATGTGCGTCGCGGAAATATTTCGGCCGGCGAAGAAGAGGTTGCGCACCTCCGCCGCCACGCAGCTCCGCAGAGGAATATCGTAGAGCCAAGGCAGGTGGTTCTGCGTGCAGGGCGCCTCGGTCGGCGCATCGACGCCCTCGGGCGGATGCGTGTCGATCGGCCAGCCGCCAAACGCGATCGCGTCGGGAAACGCGCGCGACGCGACCAGATCACTCTCGCTCAACACGTGTTGCCCCACAAAACGTCGGCTCTCGCGTTTGCCCGGCACCATGCCGATCCACTCCAGTGCCCAGTGCGACACATCGAGGCCGGATTCGTTTTTGATGTGGTTCCAGATACCGAGCGTGATCGCCAGCAGCTCGTCGCGGATGCGCTCGTTGTCCTTGAGCGTGTCGAGGCAGCCGCCCCACTCGATCCACCAGTAACCGTATTCGAGCCCGAGGTCGGAGCCGCTCTTGCCAAAGGGACGCAGCGCAAAATCCGCGGGCTGAAACTTCCGCACCCACGGCGGCGCGACATACGGCATCGGCCGGTCGTGCTTCTTCGCCTGAAAAAGAATCGTCGAGCCCAGCGTCTTCGCGTCGCCCTGCTCCGGCGCGAGCTTCTCGTCGAAGCTCGCCCGACTCTCGCGTCCGCGCATCGCTGGCACGCCCGCTTCCGCGCCGAGTCGCCCGTCGCCCGTGCAATCGGCAAACATCGTCGCCGCGATCGTAAACCGGTCCTCGGTCGACGGCCGCTCTGCCATGACCTCGACGATTCGGCGGTCCTCGACGCGCGCGGCGACCACCGTCGTGTTGAGCAGCAGCGTGAGATTCGGCTCCGCGCGGCATAGCTCGTAGAGAATCAGATCGAACACGGCGGCGGACCGCTGCGGGTTGCGCACGGCGAGTTCGAGGCGGATTTCCTCGATGATCCCGCCCTCGCGCGGCTCGAGTAGGAGTGGCAAACCCGCGTGCAGTCCCGTCGCGCCGACGATGTGCATGCGGATCTCGCTGGAGGCGTTGCCGCCGAGCACGGCGCGGTCTTGCACGAGGATCACCTTCGTCCCGAGTCGCGCGGCCGCGAGCGCGCAGCAAACGCCCGACATGCCGCCGCCCGCGACGAGCAGATCGCAGGCGAGACGTTTTTCGGTGGTGATGCTCATCGGATTGGCGGCTCAGAAATCGAACAGCTCCGCGGCGAGGCGACGGACCTCGCGCTGTTGCGCCACGGGAAACGCCCGCGCAAACGGCCACACGCGCCGGCTCGCGAGCGCCTGCACGAGCGGCGCGACGGCGCCCACGAGCCGGAGCACTTCGCCGGCCGAGACGTGGGCGAGGGTGTCGTAGCGACTGTGATGTTGCCACCGGCCACCGGAAAAATTGCTCCGGTAAAAACACAGCGACGGCACGCCGCCGGCATTGAACGGAAACGTATCGAAGAACGGCGTGACCTCACCCGAGGTGCGCACCTGCACGCCGCCTCGCGCGAGCTGGCCGACCGCGAACTCGCCGAGCACCGCGGAGCCCGTGCGCCACAGCTCGAGGTGGCCGAGCGCGGAGGCGATGCTATCAAAATTCACGACGAGGCCGTGGGCGGCGAGCTCCGCGCGGTGCACCTGCACGTAGGCGGCAGAGCCGACCGAGAGCTGTTCCTCGCAGCCGAACGAAATGAAGCGAATCGTCCGCCGGTTCGGCCGCCCGGCGAGCACTTGCGCGAGCGCAAAGAGCGCAACGACTCCCGAAGCGTTGTCGTCGGCCCCGGGGTTACCGCATTGCGTGTCGTGGTGCGCGGTCAGCACGAGCGCGGGGAGGCGCGATTCGCGGCCGGGGATTTCGGCGATCACATTCTGCGAGTGCGCGGAGCGCAGCGTCACTTCGATCCGCACGCGCAGGCGGCGCACGCCGGCCAGACGCCATTGCCACGCATCGGTGTAGGGCACCGTCGCCATCGGCGGCATGCCGTGGCGCTGCACCCACGTCGGGTAAACGCCGTCGCTCTTCGCCCACGGAAACGGCAGGCGCTCGTCGACGTGAATCACGGCCACCGGCTCCGCCGCGACGAGCTTCCGGTGCTGCTCCACCCGCGTCGGCAGCGGCCCGAAGATCACGGCAAACTTTCCGCGCAGCGAACCACGTTTCAACAGCGGCAAGTTCTCGGGCAATTCCAGCCACACAATCTCGCCCTCGATCGGCTTTTTGCCCACGGTGCCCGGCGCGCCGACCAAGACCTCGGAATCGACCGTCTGCCACTTCGCGCCCACGCGCGCGGCGACCCGGCTGCGCGTCTTCACCAAACTCACGCAGGGAAACTCCTCCGTGACGACCCGCGTCAGCCCGAGCGCGGCAAAGCGCTCCGCGATAAACTCCGCTGCACGCCGCTCGCCCGGCGAGCCAGCGCGGCGCTCGCCAATCTCGTCGCACAACACGCGCCAGTCGCGCGCCAACGTTTTCGGATCAGGGGTGGTGAGAGTAGCCATGGGTGGACGAGGACACTACCGGCCCGCGCTCCGCAGGAAAGCCGCCATATCCGCGACGACGAGCGGCACGGCGCGCTCCACGAGCGGAAACTCGTGGCCGCCTTCGAGCCAGTGCACGCGAGCCGGCAGGCTCTTGGCTTTCAGCGCGGCGAGAAAATTTTCGTTCATCGTCCGCTCGAAGCCGGTTGTCGCGAGCACGAGCGTGAGCGTCGCGCTCCGCAGCTTTTCCACGCCATGCAGCGGATTCAACGTCCGCCACGTCGCCGGATCGGTCGTGAAGCGCGCCACGGGCACTTTGTAATTCTGGCCCTGCGGCAGATCTTCCTCCCGCGGAAAATCCAACAGCCCAATCACGCTCGCGACGAAGCCGAATTTCCCCGGGTGCGCTTGCGCGAAGCGCACCGCGCCGTAGCCGCCCATCGACCAGCCCGCGATCCCGCGCGCCGCCGGCTCACTCGTGATCGGATACGTGAGCTCCGCCCACGCAATCACTTCTTCGAGATACGTCTCGTAGCGCGCCGTGGGATTGCCGGGGGCGTTGATATACCAGCCGTCTTCGCCCTGCGGGAGGACGACGTAGCACGACGCCGCGAGCAGTGCCGTGCGCGCCGCCTCCGAATCGAGCAACGAGCGGTGATGACGACCGCGCCCGTGCAGAAAATACAACACCGGTGCCTTGCCCGTCGCGGGCGCCGCGGCGGGCGCGATCACCGCGACCGGCAGCGTGCGCCCGAGCGCGGCGCTCCGCACTTCGCCGAACGAAATGCGCTCCGCGGCGCCCGCCTGCGCGAGCCATCCGAGCAGCAGCGACAGCACCCAGCGCCTCATCACTTCACGTCACTCCAGCGGTAATCCAAGCGCAAGATCGCCGGCGGCTGGCCACCCGTGCCCTTGTAGGTGATCACGTGCAGCCGCGTATCGGCCCCTTCACCCGAAAATTCCGCCACGGCGTAGTAGCCGTCGGTCACGTTTTTATTGTCCGCATTGTCGAGGATCACGCAGGCATCCGGCACGAGCGTGGTCACGTCGAAGCGGATCAGACAGAGCTGCATCGGACCGCCCGCCGCACCCTTTGTGGCCGGTGGCGGTTTCGTCCAGTTGCGCCCGAGTAGGTAGCCGTGCCCGTCGCGCACAAACACCCTCGGCCGACCTACGATACCATTCACGAAGGGTATCTTGCCGCTGAGATCGATTTGCCGCTGGACGCGAAACTGCCCGTCCGTGCGATGTAGGCGCGCGATACGGTCGTAGCCCCGCGTCGTCACAATAAATCCGTCACCGTGGCGCACAAAGCCGCTTTCGTTCGCCAAAATCCCACCGAATTCCGTCGTCAGATCGTGCACAAAATTCCACGAGCGCCCCGCGTCCTCCGACCGCAGCGCGTCGACGCCCCAACGCCCGCCCTGCATGTAGCCGAATTTCATAATCAACTGCCACGTCGTCTTTCCCTCGTGGATGAACTCAAACGGGTAGCCGTAGCGCACGCCGTCCACGAGGTCGAAGGCCGTGGGCGCGTCGAACGCCTTCCGCGCCGCATTCCAGCGAAACACCTCGGCGCCCGCGCGATAGTGACGCCCATCCCAACCCACCGACTGCACGTCGACGTAGATTGCGATCGTGCCATCGGGCAGCCGCGTGATCTCGCCCATCTGGTAGAGCTTCGGCGCCGGCGCCGCCATCCGCTGAATCAGCTCGGTCTTCCCGCTCGCCAGCGAGTGCCGCACAACTTCGAGCGCCGCGCCTGCATCGGTCGCGTGCGTCTTGCCGGCCTTGTAGACGACCCACACTTCATCCGCGCTGACGCGGAGGCTCACCGGAAACGCCGTGTAACGATAGTCCGCCGGCTGCGTAGCCGCCGACACCAGCACCGTCTCGCTCAAGCGCGTCGCCGGCCGCACGCCCGGCTCGGCGGCGTGAACGACGGTGCAAACTGAAAACAGGACGGCTAAGCGGGCGCGGGCGGAAAACATGGGGATAAGGGGGCGAGGCCCGGAGGCTTTTCGTGGTATACCAAATGTCAAACCCTCGTTACACGACACCCGGTCCGGGCGCTCTCCCCGAACTATTGCTTGCGGTGGTATACCAAAACGCCATCGTTCCGCCTCGCCGCCTCTTTTCGCGCTCCATGACGTCTCCCCGCCTCTCCACCCCCGGCCCCCATCTGATCGTCGCCTTGGTCACGCCTTTCACCGCCGACGGCGAAGTCGACCGCCCCAGTTTGCGCCGGCTCATCGCGCATTTGCAGGCCGGGGGCGTCAACGAATTCTTCGCCGCCGCCTCGACCGGCGAGGCCCCGCTGCTCGACGAATCCGCGCGGCTCACGATCATCGAGACCGTGCGCGCCGCCGCTCCCGACGGCGTGCTTTACGCCGGCGTCAGCGGCACCGGCCATCGCCACGCGATCCGCAACTGCCGCGCCGCCGCGGAGGCCGGCGCCGATGTCGCCGTCGTGATGAGCCCCTTCTTCGTCGCGCTCGATCAAACCCAACTCGTCGATTTTTCCACCGCCATCGCCGACGCGAGTCCACTGCCGCTGGCCATCTACCACCACTTGCGGATGCCCACGCCGTTCACGGTGCCGACGGTCGCCCGCCTCGCGGCACACCCGAACATCGTCGCCCTCAAAGACACCAACGGCGCCGAGCACAACCGCTGCGCCGAGATCCTCGCCGCGACCTCCGGCACGCCGCTCCAGTTTTTCCAAGGCGTCGAAAAGCTCGTGCTCCCCACGCTCGCCGCGGGCGGCCACGGCTGCGTCGTGGCGCAGGGCAACATCGCGCCGCACCTCTTCCGCGGCGTGCTCGATGCATGGCAAGCCGGCGATGCCGCGCGCGCCGGCGAATTCCAGCGGCAGATCGACGCCTTGTGGGGCGTCTTTCTCCGGCCCGAGGTGAAGCAATCGTTCGCGCACTTTCTCCATACGATGAAACTGCCGCTGCAACGGCGCGGCGTCATCGCGACGACGGCGGGTGCGCTCCCGGGCGTGACATTTGCGCCCGCCTACGAACACCTGATCGACGATTTCATGCAGCAGCATCTCGAACCCACGCTCGCTCCACGGCAGCCGTGAGACTGACCAACGTCATCGTGTCCGTTGGTCTCGCCGCCCTTCCTGCTTTGCACGGCGCGTCGCCTTGGCAGCCGACCGCGCCGCTGTCCCGCGCGTTGGCCGGCCAGGCCGCGGCGGTCCGGGAGGACACGCTGTGGATCGCCGGGGGAAGCTTTTGGTCGGCCGACACCAAACACATCGACACCGCCGTGCGCCGACGAGCCCTCGCGCAGCCTGACGGCTGGGAAACGGTGGCACACATTTCCGGCGGCTTCGCCCACGGCGGCTGGGCGAGCGATGGCGCGCAGCTGTGGCTGGTCGGCGGCCTCGACGAGCACGGTCCGTCGCGGGCTGTGCACCGCATCGACCTCACGAACGGGCGCGTCGAAACCGTCGCCCAACTGCCGGAACCCCGCGCCTACTGCGCCGCGGCCATCCTCGCCGGTGCGCTCTGGGTGCTGGGAGGCACGCCGGACGAAACGGATTTTTCCCGCACCCGTGGCTCCGTGTGGCGGATCGATCTTGCGACCCACGCCGTGCGCGCCGTGCCGACGCCCGGTCCCGCCTCGATCAACCCGCTCGTGCTGGCGCTCGGTAGCGAGCTGCACGTGTTGCCGGGCGGGGTCTGGTCGACCACGACGAAGCGCCTCGAAGCTCCCACCGAAGCGTGGATTTTCTCGCCGCAACGCGAAACATGGGTGCGTCGTGCCCTGCCCCTCCCGCTGCCTCGCGGGCTGTCCGGCGCCGTCCTCGATCGCGACCAAGCGCTGATCGCCGGTGGCGCGGAGCGACGCGGGGATGTCACCACCCTCAGCACCGGCGTTTGGCGCTACGATGCGCGCACCGGCGCACTCGTCCAGCAACCCGCCCTGCCCGCTCCACGACTCGCCGCCGCCATGATCGCCGGTGAAAAACACGGCGTGTGGCTCCTCGGCGGCGAAGACGCTCCGCGCAGCCGCGTCGCGACGGTGTGGCGGTGGAGCGCCGAAAGCGGAGGCGGCAAATGAAGCAGCCGTCGCGCTGGACCGAGGCACGCTGGCGCGTTGTTGCGTTCCTCGCGTGCGCGGCGGCGCTCAACTACGCGGACCGCTCCGCGATGTCGTCGGTGCTGCCGGCGTTGCGCGCGGATTTTCAGCTCACCGACGTTCAACTCGGCCTGCTCGGCTCGCTGTTCCTCTGGGGTTACGCGCTTGGTTCCCCGATCGCGGGCGTGCTCGCCGACCGCTGGTCCCGGCGCGCGCTGGTCGTTTGGAGCCTCGCGCTCTGGAGCGGCGTCACCGCGCTGATGGGCGCGGCCAACGGGTTCGTCGCCCTCGTGCTCCTGCGCCTCGGACTCGGACTCGCCGAGTGCCTCTATCTGCCCGCAGCCACGGCGCTGCTCGCCGATCATCACGGCCCGGAGACGCGCGGTCGCGCGATGAGCATCCACTCGCTCGGCCTGAATTTCGGCGTCGTGCTCGGCGGCGCCTGCGCTGGCTACCTCGCGGAACATTTCGGTTGGCGCGCCGGTTTCTGGGTGCTCGGTCTCGGCGGCATCGCGCTCGCCCTCGCGGCCCGGCATTTCGTGACCGACGGCCCGGCCGCCGTCGCCTCCGCCGCCACCTCGTTGCCGCGCGCCTCGCTGGCCGAAGCCGCGCGCTACCTGCTCGGTGTGCCGTCGTATCACGTGCTACTGGCCAAGGCCATGCTCGCCGGCGTCGGCGTGTGGGTCTTCTTCAACTGGCTGCCGCTCTACTTCCGCGAAGCCTTCGATATGACGCTCGGCGCAGCCGGCTTCGCGGGCACGTTCATGCTGCAAATTTCCACGATGCTCGGCATCGCCTTCGGCGGCTGGCTCTCCGACCGCGCCGCCGCCCGCGGCACGCAACGCCGCATGCTCGTGCAAGGCCTCAGCTATCTCGCCGCCGCGCCGTTTCTCCTGCTCTTCCTCATCCGACCAAGCTTCGCCGCGGTGACTGCCGCTGTCTCGTTGTTTTCCTTTTTCCGCGGCCTCGGCCAAGCCAACGAAAACCCGACGCTCTGCGAGGTGATTCCGGTGCGCTACCGCTCGACGGGCATCGGCATCATGAACACCTGCGCGACCGCGGCCGGGGGCGTGGGCGTGCTGCTCGCCGGCGTGCTGAAGAGCACCTTCGGCCTCAACGCGATCTTCGCCGGCATTTCGCTGCTCTTCCTGATCGCCGGGATCGCGCTCGTCTTCGCCTATCGCCACTGGATCGCGCGCGATATCGCCCGCGCGAACGCCGCCTCCACCGGACAAGCGGTTTGACCGCCCGCGCGGCGGCGACTGTCCTCGCGTCATCGTCCACCTCGCGATCCTCATGCGTCTCTTCCTCGTCTTTCTGGCGCTCGCGGCCGGCATCCCCCGCTCCGCCACGGCCGCCGAGTTCCGGTTTTCCGTCGCCGGCCTCTCCGCCCGCATTGGGCTTGAAGCCGACGGTCTCACGCACTGGGCGGAATCCACCGCGGGCGACGCCCCGCCGACCTTTCCCAGCTCCGGCCTCACCGTCACGTGGCAGCGCACCGGCGACACCGTCTCCGCCACGCTGCACAACACCACGACCGCGCCGATCAAGCTCGGGCGTTTCACGGTCGCGCAAGCCGCCGAGGTGCCCGGTGAAGTCGCCCTCGTGATGAGCGGCTGGCAACTCGCCAACACCGTCCAACCCGTCGCCGGCCAGAAACTCGTTTCGAAAACGCTCCTGCAACTCTGGGACCGCGCGACCTCGACCGCCGTGCAGTTCGGCTTCGTGACCTTCGACCGCATCAACACCGAGATCATCCTCGAGGGCGGCGTGGTTTCCGCGACCTGCGATTTCGAGGGCTTCGCGCTGCTACCGGGTGCGACGATCGCGACCGAGCGCCTGCGCATCGCGCGCGGCGACGATCCGATCGCGGCGCTGCACGCGTGGGGCGACGCGGCCGCGGCCCACTATCGCCCGCGCATCTGGCCTACGACGCCCGCGGGCTGGGTCGGCTGGTCGTGGGTCGATGGGTTTAATATCGAGCGCTACGAAGATGTCGTCCGCCGCAACGCCCGCGCCATCCGCGCCAAACTCCCCGACGCCGGCATCGACTACATCTGGGTGAGCATTGGCAATCTCAAGAACCGCGAGCCCGGTGCGTGGCTCGAGTGGAATCGCGCGCTGTTTCCCAGCGGCCCGCAGGCCCTCGTGCGCGATCTCGCGGCACAGGACTTCAAGCTTGGGCTTTGGGCCGGCGCCTACTGGGTCAGCGCGCGGCTGGAGTCGCGCGTCGCGCAACTCCGCGACGCGTTTCTCCTGAAAGACGGCCAGCCGATGGCCGTGCCGCACCGCGACCTCGGTCCGCAGTTGATCCTCGATCCCACGCACCCGAAGACGCACGCGTGGTTCGAGGAAGTGTTCCGCACCTACCGCGAGTGGGGCGTGCGCTACTACATGATCGATTTTGTGCACTCCGCGTCCGGCTCCACGCCCGGCCGTTACCTGCCCGACGGCTATTTCGACAAGACCCTCGTCCCGAGCGTCGAGGCCGTGCGCGCTTCGCTCAAAGTGATCCGCGAGGCGGTCGGCCCCGACACCTACCTGCTCATCAGCACCGGCCCCACGTTTCAGACGGTCGGCCTCCTCGATGCGGTGCGCGCGGGCACCGACTACGGCGAAGGCCGCCCGCTCGATGGACCGGGCAAGGGATTTTTCCCCGGGACCTTTGTCGTCAACAAACCCGACTACACGACCAGCCATCTCCGCGCGGTGCAGGCGTGGGCAACGCACTTTTTCGCGCACCGCAAACTCTTCATCGCCGACTCCGGCAACGTGCTCACCCTCGACAAACCCGTCCCGCGGACCGACGCGCAGATCAGCGCCACGATCTTCGGCCTCAACGGCAGTCCGCTGATGATCGGCGACGATGTCGACCGCATGAACGACGAGCGCCTCGCGCTGCTGCGCCAACAATTCCCGCGCCTGCCGGAAGTCGCCGAGCCGCTAGACCTCTTCGACGCGCCGGAGCCCAACCACCCGAAGACCTTTCGCCTGCGCGTGCACACGAGCTGGGACGACTGGGAGCTGTTCGCCGTGTTTAACTTCGGCCCCGACGTGCTCCGCAAAACGCTGCCCGCCACCGGTGCGGTCTGGGATTTCTGGGACGAACGCTACGCCGGCACGACGACCGGAAAACTCGACGTGATCGTGCCCCCACGCTCCGTGAAACTGCTCCGCGTCGCCCCCGTGCGCGCGCACCCGTGGGTGCTCTCGACCGATATCCACATCCGCCAAGGCCAGGCCGAACTCACAACCGTCACATGGGACGAAGCCACGCTCTCGCTCCGACTCTGCGCCACGCGCAGCGGCAATGTTTTCCTCCGCGTGCCGAAAGAATTCCGCGTCGCCGAGCCCGCGGGACTCTGGATTGCGAAAGACGGGAACGACGCGTCGCTGATCGTGCGCGTCGCCGCCGAAGCCGGCGAGCGCCGGATTCGGTTCGCCCGGATGTGAACCGGAAAGTCGCCCTCACTCCTCGCGAAAATCCTCGCCGGTGAACTGCCGGCTCTGCGCGGTGTATTCCTGCAACTCGATCAGGTTGCCGTCGGGATCCTTGATCCACGCCTGACGCGAGCAGTCGTTGCCGGTCTTCCGGCCGGTGACGGTCACGCCGCGCGCCTCGATCTGCGCGACATAGGCGTCGAGGCCTTCGACCTGCAGGCAAAAATGGTTGTAGCGCAACAGCCACGGATCGCGCGGCTCCTCGAGCGGCTCGAGCGGTTTGGCGGACGCGCTGCGGCGGTGGGCATCGGCGTGATCGAAAACCTCGATGAAGGTGGTTTCGCCGAAGGCAAAGTAGCAACCGACCGGTTCGCCGGCGCGGTTGAGATAACGAAATTTCACCGTCGCCCCGAGCGCGTCGCGGTAGAACTCGGTCATGCGCGCGAGCTGGCTGGTCTTGAGGCAGAGGTGGGCGAGTTGTTTGATCATCGGGGCGGGATGCGTCGAACACGACGGAATCACCGCACCCGCGCAAGCGACCGCTACCGCGATTCGATCAGGACCGTCAGATCCGCGAGCTTGAGCGCTTCGCCCGCGGTGATCGTTACACGGTGCAAGCCGGGCGTCACACGGGTTGACGCGAGCGGTCCGGTCCATCGCGCGTCCCCTGCTGCAGTTAGCTTTACGGTCGATTCGTCCCAATGCACCGCAGGCGGTGAGCCCGCGGTGCCGGCGAAGCGCAACAGGAGGCGGGCTCCGAGCTTTGTCGCCGAGCGCAGATCGTCGCCGATGAAGATCTCGAAGTTGCGGGTGGCGCCGGCGGCGAGTGTTTCCGGCGCGTCGGGCGTGAACTTCGGCAGGGTGAAGTGCGCGCCCGCCGGGTAGTAGCTGCGCGACTGGGATGCACCTTGCACGCTCGCGAAATACGTTTTCGGCAGCGTGCGCAGCAGCGCGGGATCGCCGAGTTCGCGCCAGAGCGGCGAGGTCGGATCGAAGTGGTTGAACATTTCGATGCCATCCACGCCTGCGGCCCACGCAGCAAGCGCGCGACCGCGCAGCGATTCAAGCGAGGCGCGCGCCTTCGCGGCGGTGGCTTCGCGCACGCGGCTTTCCGGGAGGCAGGCGTAGACTTTTACGCGGTGTCGGCGGGCGAGCGCGACGCTTTCGGTCCATTGGTTCAATTGAAAGTAACCGCCCGGCACGTAGAGATCGACGAGGCCATCCGCCATCCAGCGATTGAGATCTAGGCCGATTTCATGGCAGTAGCCGGCCGAGTCGGGCGTCTTGACCGCGAGGAGGATGGGTCGTCCGCGCCGGCGACCGGCGGCATCAAGATCGGCCCGGATGTCGCGGAGGAGCTGCGTCATCAACGCGCGTTCGGCGTCGGTGGCGGGCAGCTCGGAAGCGGTGCTGCGGAAGTAAACGGGGTGTCGCCAGAAATCGAGCGCGACGCCGTCGAGATCGTAGTTGCTGGCTGTTTCAGCGATCACGCGGCGCGCGAGGTCGCGGATTTCGGGGCGGGCATAGTCGACGGCGCTCCAGGTGCCGCGCTTCGGCGGCTTGGCCTTTGTGCCCATCAGCCAGTCGGGGTGATCGACTTTAAGTTTGGGGATGAGCAGCGGATTCGAGGCGTCGTGCGTGTCGTTCATCCGCATCGTCCAGAAAACTTCCTGGCCGGTCTGACGGCAGTGTTCGGTGACCACGCGCAGCGAATCCGTGTTCAGTTTCAGGAGGTCGGGCAAAATGTTGTGCTGGTAGCGGCCCTCGCGCACGAGGAACATCTCCGCGACCTGGGTGCGGTGGGCGAAGCGGTTGAACGTGCCGCTCGTCGTATCGAACACGATCGTGTCGACCTGCGTGCCCGCGAGCGGGGCGATGCGCGCGGGCAGAAAATCGGTCGGCTGTGGGAGCGGCGTGGTGGGCACGCGCGTCTCGCCGCCGTCGTCGTTGAAGATGATCCGCCGCGGGCGGTTGCGGGCCGCTTCGCGCGCGGAGTCGACGGCGGCGAAAGCGTTCGCGCTCAGGAGCGCGACGAGGAACAGGAGGATCAGGCGGGGCATAGGATGAGCGGACTGAAGTCCGCCCTACTTTTCAGAACGTGCCCTTCACGCCCATCGTCCAGAGCGCGCCGTAGTAGGTGTAGGTGCGCGGACGGGTGTAGGCGGGAGCGGTGGGCGAATACGTGATGAGCGGGCGGGGCTCATTGGCGAGGTTGCGCACGGAGGCGTAGAGCGAGAATTTCTTGTGGAAGCGGTATTCGATGTTCGCGTCCTGCACCATGCGCGTGTCCTGCGCGTCGTAGGTGCCGGCGGCGGAAATCGTGGTGCGTTGGCGGGCGATGCGGGAGACGTTGTAGCGAACGAGGAAGCGGGCAGACGCATAGCTCGCGCCCCAGTTCATCACACGCGGGGAGTAGCCGGAAAAGTTGTCTTTGCCGCTGCCTGTCACGCGCAGGTGCGTGGCGTTGATCCAAACCTGGAGGCCGCGCGACCACTTGGGCAACGCGGTGAAGGGTTTGAATGACTGGCGCCAGCTCCACTCGATGCCGTCGGTCGTGACGGTGTCGGTGGAGTTGCTCGTCGTGATCACGTCGTAATCGAGATAGTCGTCAGAGAGACCCATCTCGGCGAGGAGCTCAAGCGTGGCGTCGGTGCGGCGGGTGACGAAGAAATTCGTGAGCTGCTTGCGAAACAGACTCGTGGAAAACGTGGCGCCTTTCACCGAGTAGGATTCGAGGCTGAGGTCGTAGTTGTCGGCGGTCCAGGGCTCGAGGGCGGTGTTGGTGGTGGTGATGGTGCGGGTGGCCTCGGTCGCACCGGGGTCCGTGATCGTGCGCGAGGGAATGATGAAGTTGAGATCGGGGCGGCCGATGGTGCGGGCGTAGGCGGCACGAGCGACAAAGTTGTCGGTGAACGAGTAGCTGGTGTTCACGCTCGGGTAATAGTCGCCGTAGCTCTTCTCCGCGAAGCTGGCGCGCTCCTTGTATTGGAGCTTGGCGATGGCGAGCGCATCGGTGGAGACGCGCACGAGCTGGCCGGCGGCGTTGCGGATGAGGTTGCCCTGCGCGTCCTGCTGGTAGATGGCGCGGATGTCGTTGAGCGCTCCCGCTCCCTTGTCGTCGGTGCGCTCATAGCGGGCGCCGGCGACGATCCAGAGGCGGTTCTCGAGGAGCTTCACGTCGGTGCGGAGGAAGCCGGCGGAGATGGTCTCCTCAAGTTTTTGCGAGCCGTTGACGCGGGAGATGTGGTAAGCGGAGTCGTTGAGGACGAAGTAGGACGGCTGGGCTTGGTAGAGGTCGTAAACCTTGCGCGGGTCGATCCACTGGACGTGATCGCCATTGCGGAAGGAGCGCTGCGAGGAATACGAGTAATTGATCAAATCGTAGCTGCTCACGAGTCGCTCGGGGGAACCGGCGGCAAAGGTGGGGCGGAAATTCCACGTGCGCGTCTCGGCGCGGATGTCCCGCTCGTTGCGCGCGATGTCAATGCCGGCCATGAGGCGCGTGGCGAACGGGAGGGGGAGCGCGCGACTCGCGTTGAGCTTCACCGTGGTGAGATCATTTGTCATCAGCGGCTCCTGAGGGGAGGTCGCGGTGTTGAGCGTGTAGACCGCGCCATTCGTGATGTCGACCGGCTGGCCGGCACGCGTGCCGCGGACGGTGGGCGGCACGCCGAAGCGCAGGTCGCCGAAGCCGTCGCCGCGCAGGATGAGGCCGGTGAGCGTGGCGTTGGTCGTGCCGAAATATTCATGGCCAGGCTGGGCGCTAAGCGTCTGGCGGCGCGAGTGCGAGTGCGCGAGGGTGGCCTCAGTTTTCCAGCCGAGGAAATCGCCGCGATGGCCGAGCGCAGCGTGCCAGGTGCGCTTGAGCTGCTCGCGGTTTGTGGAGGAGATCGTGGTCGTGCCGGCCGCCGCGGCAGTGCCGGCGGGCGTCGCGCCCTGGGTGAAATTCTCGCCGCCGGTGGCGCCCGCGCCGTAGGCCTGCGTGAAGGTGCCGATGCGCGTATGCACATCGTCGGTCGTGAACTGGAAGTTGGCGAAGAGGGCGTGTCCGGCGGCCGGTTTCCAATCGGCGCGGGCGGAGAAGGCGTTGCGCTCGCGCACGGCGATTTGGGCGGCGATGGCACTTTGGGTCTGGATGTTGGTCACGCGGTTCCAGGTGGGGACGAGGTTGTCCTTGTCCTCCCAGCGCGCGTTGTGGCCGGCGCTGAACGAGAGGGCAAAGGTGCGATTGACCGGGCGGATGTAGGTGACGTCGAAGCCGGGCCGGAAATGCGGTCCGCTCGTGTAGCGGTCCGAGCCGCCGCCGCGGAACAGCTCGCGCCCGAGCATCGAGAGCGGCTCCATCGTCGTGAGCAGGCCGAAGACACTGTAGGTGAACTGCGGATCGCGGCGGGAAAAACCGTTCTTGCCGATGACGTTGATCATGCCGCCGACGGCGTTGGCGGGCATATCGGGGGTCGGGACTTTGGTGACTTCGATGCGATCAATGTTGGCGGTGTTGGAGGCGGTGAAGCTCCCGCCGCGACCGGTCGGAAAATCGGTCGCGAGTTCGAGACCGTCGACCATGAGCAGCGTGCCACTCGAGGGCATGCCGCGAATCGTCGCGTCGCCGGGAATCGCCGGCGACATGGAAACCTGGATGCCGGGGACGAACTTGAGAAACTCGCCCGGGTTGCCGTCGCCGAGGTCGCCGAACTCCTCGAAGGCGACCACGTTTTTGATATTCGGCGCGGTGCGTTGCTCTTGGAGCGCGGCGGACTGAGCGCTGAGTTCGCGCTCGGCGACGGTGAACGCATCGAGTTTCACGACCTCATCGCGCTTCGAAGCCATGGACGCCGCCGGGGCATCACTCGCGCCAAGATCGAAATCGTGGCGCGCGGTCTGTCCCGCGGCGACTATGATGCGCACAGTCTGCGCGGCGAAGCCGGCCACCGTGGCACGCAACGAGGCGGCACCCGCCGGCACGCCGACGACACGGAAATCGCCCGCTTCATTGGAATACGTTTCGAGGGCGGTGCCTTCGACGACGATGCGCACCTGCTTGAGGAAAGTGCCGGCGGCAGAGTTGGAAACGCGGCCTTCGATCGTGCCGGTGTTGGTGGATTGAGCGCCGCTGCGAAGTGGCGCGAGAAGCAGGAAAGCGAAAGCGAGCAGAGTGGTCGCGATCCGACGAACAAGGAGGTGGGTGGTTTGCATGGCGAAAAAAGAAATCGGCTACTGCCGCAATTCGACGGCCGTGATCGTCGGGCCGGTGCCGGCTCCGCCGGTGCCGAGTTCCAACCGATAACGGATCCGCTGGGCCGGATGCTCGAGCGCGACAATAAAGCTTCGGCTCGCTTCGGTCCTCGTGGCTCCTGGAGCGGGTTTCAACGCGGTCCAGGTGGTGGCCCCGTCGATCTGCACGCTCGCGGCACAATCGGCCCGACCGCGGAACGTGCCCTCGACCGACAACACGAAGCTTCCCGCGGCAAGCGGCGCGTCGCTCCACGGCGACGTATAGGTCTCGAACGGCCGGCGGCGCAGGACATCGCCGATCTCGGCGTTGATCGTCGCGTGCGGGCCGTAGGACGCGATCCACGTGCGCCGCGATTCGGCGAAGCCCTCGCGCGAGCCCCAATAGATCCACGAGCCGATGCTGTGCCGGCCGCTCTTCGTTACGCCGCCGACTTCACCCACCGGGCCGGTGTGGTTGAGGACGACGAGATCGTTGAAGCCATCAGCGTCGACATCGGCGACGAAGTGCGACGACGACGAGTAGGCCGGCAACTCCTGTTTTTGCGCGGAACGAAACGCTCCCGCGGCGTCGGGCTGATAGATGAAGAGCGGCATGGTGCGCGTGGTCTCGCCGTGGTAGTTGCTGAACAAAGCATCCAGGCGGCCGACGGTTGCCGTGTCGGCGACGGACACCCAGTGCGCGCCGAACGTCCCGAGCGGCGTGCGATCGTCGAGGGCGAATTTGCCCGCGCGGTTCCAATAGATCGCGGAGTCGAGCGCGTTGCGGCGAGTCGACATCACGCGGTATTGCGCTGCGACAACCTCGGGAAAGCCGTCTTGGTTGAGATCGGCGACCGTGAGATGCTGGATTTGGAAATCGCCGCTCACGCGCGTGGCGTGCGCGAGATCGGGCGTGCCGTCGGGCAGAATCGCACAGCGCAACCACCCGCCACGGCCGCCGAGGATCAGTTCGAGTTGGCCGGTGCCGCTGAGATCGGCGACGGCGGACGCGAGAACCTGCATGCCGGGCTGCAGGAGCTGGGGCGCTGCGAAACCGCCCTCCGCGCCGCGCAGCAGCGCGAGGCTGCCGCCGTTTGCGATGCTTCCAGCGATGAGATCGAGACGGCCATCGCGGTTGAAGTCGGCGACGGAGGACGTCATCGGCCCGAACGGCAGCGGGACGCGCACGCGGCCGGCGAGCTGGCGGCGCGCATCGAAGCGCACGAGCATCACGCCATGCTCGTCGGTGTAGGCGATCGAGGCGCGGCCCTCGTCGAAGAAATCGGCGGCGTTGCAACTGTAGCCGCCGAGGAGCGGCACCTTGGTGAGCGCGGCGGAGCTGAAGCTGCGGTGCGGATTGCCCCAATAGACATAGGAGTTGAGCGCCGCGGCGTCCTTGGTGAGCCCGCTGTCGCGGTTCGCGAAAAACAGATCGGTGCGGCCGTCGCGGTTGAGATCGCCGAGCGCGACCGAGGCGGGACCGAACGCGGTGAGCTCGGTGCGGCGCGCGGATGCGAAGCCACCGGCGGCGCCCCAATAGATGTAGGACGGCACGTCGAAGGTCGCGTTGTTGCGTTGATTGGCGACCACGAGATCGAGAAAACCGTCGCCGTTGAGATCGGCGGCGCGAAGCGCGGTGTTGCCGAGGACAGGGAGCGGCGTGGGCGGCGCGGTCACGAGCGTGCGCGAGGCGGCGCCCCAGTAGATGCGCGCCTCGGTCTCGTAGTTTTCCTTGCCGTCGGCGCCGCGCGAGGCGAAGCCGCCGACCGCGACGTCGAGCAGGCCGTCGCGATTGAAATCGCCCATCGCGGCGGACATCGGCGAATTCGCGGGCAGCGCCGTGCGCGGCCAGTCGCGGAGATTGCCTCGGCCGGTCCAGAAGCGGTTCCAAAAAACCTGCGCGGCGTCGCCGCCCGCGGTCACGACGATATCGGGGCGCCCGTCGGCGTTGAGATCGGCGACGTTGATTTCGCCCGCTTGCTCATCATCGAAACCGCGACCTTCGACCGGGACTTGTTCGATGCGCTCGGCGGAAAAACCGCGCGCGTCGCCGTAAAACACGCGCAACCCCGGCGCATCGCCGCCCTCCAGAAAAATCAGATCGAGCCGGCCGTCGCGGTCGAGATCGGCGGCTTTTGCATCGACGGCAAAGCGCGTGGGCAAATCGGTCACGCGGTCGACGGTGAAGCCGTTCGCTGTGTTCCAATAGATCCGCGAAGTGGAATTGGTCGGCGCGGGCGAGGTGCGGCGCGGGGCAGAGATGGCGGCGGTGACGGCATCCTCGCTGCCGACGTTTGCGATGATCAGCTCGGGGCGGCCGTCGCCATCGAGATCTGCAGCGGTGAGGCCCAGAGCGGTTTCGGTGGGCAATTCCGAACGCCGCTCCGCGGAAAAACCGGCGGCGGCGCCCCAGTAGATATACACCGGAAAATGATCGTGGGTGGAGCCATGGATGAAGTTGACGAACGCGAGATCGGCGAAGCCGTCACCATTGAGGTCCGCGATCAGACTGCGGCCGGCGCCGAGCGATGGGAGGAATTGCGTTTGCGATGCAGCGGCGCGCAGCGCGAGCAGGCGGTCGAATTCGCCGCCATCGCCGCCATGGATGGGAAGGAGCGAACGGAATCCTTCGGTGGGATGCTGGAAATAGATAAGCCCGTCGACGCTCTCGTGCGGGTTGTGCTCGTTGTTAATCACGATCTCCGGGTAGCCGTCGCGATCGAGATCGAACCAGTTGATCAGCTTTAGCTCGCCGCGCGTGGAGACGAAGAGGTTCTGGCCGGCGTTGCCGAACTCGCCGCGGGAGAGTTGGGCATGGCCGGAGTGCCGGAAGATGGGCTCGGCAGCGGTGACCGTGGAAACCGTCAGCAACGCGACGGCGAGCGTGCGATGGAGGCTCATTTCCATGCGCTCCTCCAGCGTGTGAGTTCGATGCCAGTCTTATCGCCGCGGGTCAGGTAATACATGGAGAGCAAGGTGCCATCGTCGGCTTCGAGTGTGACGGGGTAGCCGCTGTCGGGCTTGAAGTCGGCGCCAGTGCGCAGGACGACGATGTCCTCCGCGCGCCAGGTGCGCCCGTCGTCGCGGCTGAGGCAGGCGCGAATTCCGATGGGTTGATCGCGCACGCCGTAGGTGCAAAGCAGCCGGCCGTCGCGCAGGCGCAGCAAGTGCGCGGGGTGGCCGTGAAGCGGCGTTTGCACGGGCTTGCTCCAGGTTTTCCCTCGATCCGCCGAGCGACACACCCACATGCAAGTGCCGTAGGCCGGCTCGGTGCGCATCATCGCGACGATGTCGCCGTTGGCGGCCTGGGCCAGCGCGGTCTCGCCGTGGCTCACGTCGGCTTCGACGCTGGCGGCGAGCGGACCGAAATTCCATGTCTCGCCGTCATCTTCACTGCGCAACATCCACGTCTCATAGAAGCGCACGCGTGCGACGGGCTTGCCGTAGGTCGCCAGCAGGATTGTGCGGTTGTCGAGGCGCAGGAAGGCGCGGTCATCGCGATAGGACTGAATCAGCGCCACCTTGGGCAACTCCAGTTCGCGCGTCTGCCAGGTAGCGCCGCGGTCGTCACTCACCCGCACAAACCCGCCAACCGAATACGCGATCCGTTTATCGGGTGTGTTGCGCACCTCAAAGCCCTGCGCCTCGAAGTAGGCACGGCGATCCGGCGTGTCGTAACGCCAACCGTGAGTATCGACGTCCACGACGCGCTGCGACGTCGAGTGGAACGCCGGGTTCAGCTCGTCGCGATCAGTGAGCTGCCAGGTGCGACCGCCGTCGGTGGAGATCGACGCGAGCTTTTGGATCGTCCGCGGGTCCATGTGATTGCTCGTGGGATTGGTGCCGAACTTCACGTAGAACGCGCCGTCGGCCAGCCGGTAAAAACGGAAGTTCCGGGCGTATTCCTCGCGGAAGATCACCTGGTGCTCCGCGCCGGCGGCGAGCGGCGGCGGCGGGTTGTCGGGCGGACCGGCAGCGGCGGCCATGCTGGCCGCACCGGCCAGAGCGAGGATCGCGAAACAGAGACGATGCAACATCGAGGTCATGACCTTTGCGCCGGCGATGTCATTTTTTCGCGTCGGCATCGGAGAGTCGTTTCTCGTGCGCGTCACGCGCTTTCCTCATTTCGTTGGTCGTGCGCACGCCGCCGCCATGATCGGCGAGACGGTTGATCATCTGGCGCAGGCGACTGTCCGGGTTGACGAGTTTGCCGGCCCTGATGTCGGCCTCGGTGATCTTGGCGAAAAGGATTTCCTGTTCGTCCTTCACGTAACGGCCGCGGTCGTAGATAAGATAGATGAACCCGTTCGCCCCCTCGGTGCCGTCGGGATACGTGACCAGCGCGCGGTCGTCGAGGAGCAGCCGGTGCGGCCAGGTGCGGCCCTCGTCCTCGGAGAGCAGGGCGGTCATGCGCGTGCGCACTTTCGGATCGTCGTTGAGCACGAGGAGCCACGCGCCGGACTTGAGCCGGCGGAAATGGAAACGCGCGTTCACGCCTCGCTCGGTGGTGAACGGCCGGTCGTTTTTCCAAGTCGCCCCGCGATCGAACGACTCGATCTGCGCGATGCCGTAGGTCGCGCGTGAGAAGGCCAGAAGGCTGCCATCGCGACGCTCGACGACCATCTGCTCGGAAAAGTAGCCGTCCTTCACCGGTGTCTTGGAGAGAAACGAGAACGACTTCCCCTGATCGCGCGACACCCAGAAGCGCGTGCGCAACGGATCGGTCTTGTCGAAGGTGTCGACGGGACGCAGCCAGTCGCCGTTCGACAAGACGATGGGTTTGTTCAGCGCGCTGCCGTAGCCCGCGAACACCGGCGCGCGCCACTTGGGCGACGGCACGTCTGGATCGTCGGTGCAGAATCCCCAGACGGAAAAGGTGCCGTTGGGGTCTTTCACCGGCAGGACGCGGTTGACGAACCACCACAACCGACCCGCCGGATCGATCCACAGATGCGGATCGAGCGTGATGCCGCCGAAAAACGGCGTGGCGTCGTAAACCGCGACGGGCGGCGACCACGTGCGGCCATCGTCGTCGCTCGTCACGAGCACGGCGTAGTTTCCCTCGCCCCGCTGTCCTTCGATGATGGGTCCGCCATACCACGTGGCCCACAGCCGGCCTCGCGCCGTGCGCTCGATGCTCGGAATCCCCTGCCACACCCGCAGGCGCGGCGAGTAACGCGGGCCGGGCAGAAGGTCGAGGACGGGGGGCGTGAGATTCGAAGCTCCGAATGACTCTGGCGATTGGGCAGGGGCGAGGGCGAGCGATAGCAGAAACAGGGCGAGCGGGAAGAGAACGCGCATGATCGTCCGGCCCACGTGGCCTAGAACTCGCGCGAGACGCGCAGCGTGAACGACCGCGGCGGAGCAAGAGAGATGATGTTCCGGTTCACGGCGTTGTTGGCGTAGTATTCGTCGACGACGTTATCGACTTTCAGTTGGAACGCATATTTGCCCCACGCGTAGGTCGCGAACGCCTGGTAGAGGTTGGCGCCCGGCAGCCAGAACGTGTTGCCGGTGTCGCCTGCGCGGACGCCGCGCCACGTGTAGCCCGACCCGATCGCGAAGCCCTTCAACGGGCCGTTTTCGAACGCATACTTGGCTAGCACGCTCGCCTGCTTGTCCGGCACGCCGCGCGTGCGCAGGCCGGAGAGGGTCTTGGCTTCGAGCTTCGAGGCGCCGATCATTACCTGCAGCCCGGCAGCGGGATTGAGGTAGAGATCGATTTCGTTGCCGGTCATCTCGTCGCCGGCGATTTGGATCCGGTAACCGCCGCTCGCCCGGATCGGATCGGGGTCCTGGACGATAGTATTGCGATCCGAGCGTTTGTAGTGGGCGATCGTGGCGGACACCTTGCCCTTCACCAGATCGAACTTCACGCCGATTTCGTCCTGTTTGGAAGTCGGCGGGGTGAACGTCTTGCCGTCGGGATTCACGGTGAACACGGGCGTAAACGTCTCGGAGCGGCTCGCGTAGAGCGACACGCCGTCGTGCGGCCGGTAAACGGCGCCGAAACGCGGTGTCCATTTGGTTTTCGCCGGCGGGGTGTCACGCACGCGGGTGATCGCGTTGAACCCCTCGGACTGGCTGCGGTTGAAGCGCACCGCGGCCTGAAGAATGAGCTGGTCTTGGAACAGGTAAGCCTGCTCCTGCACGGCGGTGCCGAAGCTGGAGCCTCGGCTTTCGGTGGAGGTGCTCAGGGCGGTCGAGGCCGGCTGCCCGCCGTAGACCGGATTGAGGATGTCGAGACGCGGGAGGACGTCGGTGGTGTTGCCCGTGGCGCTGCGGCCGAGATATTGCAGGACCTCGCTCTCACTCTTCGCATATTGAGCGAGCGCGATGAGCGTATGGCGGGTGGGTCCGAGCTTGAATTTCCACGCCGAGTCCAGCGCGAGCGTGTCCGCGTCGGCCGGATTGGCGGAGTAGCGCCAACTGCGCTGCATCAAATAGCGTCCGCCCACGAGCACGACATCGCGCAGGATCGTGGTAGGCGATTCGTGGTAAGCATAGTGCGAGTGGAAGCCGGCAAACTTCAGCGACCAGCTCTCGCTGACCTTGTGTTCGACGCTGAGGTTGTAGCGGCGGCCCTGCTCGTATTGCACGGAGTAGGGCTCGGCCCAGGCGCGCTCGCGCGGCAGGTTGAGCACGAAGGAGAGCGCGAGGTTGTTGCCCACGTAGGGCGGCAGCGTGAAGGCCTGGCCCCAGCCCTTGTGATAACGATCCCAGAAGTCCGTGACCGTGACGGTCGCAGTCGTGGACGGCGTGACGCGCCAGGTGAACATCGGCGCCAGGAAACGGCGGTGCCCGTAATCGAAATCCTGCGAAGATTTTCTGCTCCAATACGTGCCGACCATCCGGAAGGCCATGTTCTGCCCGGTGCCGAGCGTCTGATTGGTGTCGAGGGTGGTCCGGTAGTGATCGTAGGAACCGAGCTCGAGATCGAGGAGCGTGCGCGGCCGGTCGAACTGCGGTTTCTTCGCGACGCGGTTGACCACTCCGCCCGCGGACGTCGAGCCGTAGATCACGGCCGAAGGTCCTTTCAGCACCTCGATGCGGTTGAACAAACTGAAATCGAGGCCCGCGCCCTGACTCGAACCGACCTCCGGCAAGCCATCGGTGAACGGCGAACTGATCGGCACGCCGCGGATGGCGAAGATGTCGCTGCCAGGGCTGTTGGTCTCGGCCGCGCCGCCGACATAACGCGCCACCTCGGCCAGGCTGTTGGGCGCGAGATCGCGCAGCATCTCCTGGTTAATGACCGCGATCGACTGCGACAGCTCGGCGATCGGGATCGCGATGCGCGAGGCGCCGATGGTGTCGCGGGCGGAGTAGCCCTTGTCCTTGGCGGATGTGATCTCGAAGGCAGACAACTGGACGACTTCGGTCGCGGCGCCGGAGGTGGCGGGAACCGGGCCGACGGACTGGGCAAAAGCGGGAGCGAGGGCCGCGAGGGAGCCAAACACAGCCAGGGAACGAGGGGATTTCATGGTGGGGAGAAAGCGGGGAAACGACCGGTGGAAGCCGCAGACAAACGCACTTCGTATTTCGGTATACCAAACTTTCCAACCAAGCCCCTTGTCAATGCATTTTCGGGCCATTTTCCCTGCTTCCACCTAAGAGTTTCGATCGGACGACCGACGTAAGATTGGAATACCAATTATCGAAATCGGAACCAAATCCGGTCTTTTCATTGCCGGAAGTGTCGTGTTGGATTCGACCCGTCATGCCGAAACGCCGCCGAGTGTTTGAACCCAAAATCGACCGCACCCCGCCCAACTTACAGAAACTGGTGAGATTGATTTTTTCCGAGGCGTTTTTGCCGGGCGACCGGCTCGTGGAGCGCGACCTCGCCGAAAAATTAGAGCTGAGCCGCATCCCGGTGCGCGAGGACCTGCAAAAACTCGTTTCGAAAGGCATTCTGCTGAAGGACCAAGTGAACCGCGGGCTGCGGCTGCGCGACTACGGTCCGGCGGAGGTCGCCCATCTCCACGAATACCGCGAGGCCATCGAACTCGCGGCGGCGCGGGTCGCTTGTCACAACCGCACGGCCACGGACCTCGTGCAGCTCGATTTGATCTGCGACGAGATGGAGCGCGAGGCGCCGAACGCACCATCACCGCGTTGGCTGGAGCTCGACTGGCAGTTTCACCAGACGATGGTCGAGGCGAGCGGGAACGAGAGGTTCATCAATGATTTCGATCTGCTCATGATCGAGTGCAACTACGTGTTCTATCGCCTGCCCGAGACGCGCATCGCGGCGACGAGCCGCGACAACCCGCTGCTCGCGACGCTGGTGCACGGCATCGTCGATGCGCACCGGCAAATCGTGAAGCTCCTCGAGAAGCGCGACACCAACGGAATCGTCGAGGCGATGCGCCTCCACCTCGCGGGGCTCAGCAACCGCGTGCACCGCGATCTGGTGAAGGATCAGTTGGCGAAGGCTCCGCCGGTGGCAAGCGCGTGAGCGCCGGCGGTAGCGGCGGGCGTCCCTGCCCGCCGATGGTGCGCGCGGGCCCCCGCCTGAAACGGCGGGCAGAGACGCCCGCCGCTACGACCAGAGGCGCGCGGGATAGCGGCCGGCTTGGACGAGTGCGAGGAGCGCGGCTTGCACGCGGGGTTTGTCTTCCCGGTAGGTGACGCCGAACCAGGCGCTGTCGGTGGGGAGCACGCGCACAGTGGTCTCGCCGCGAGCGATCATCGTCGAGACAGAGGCAGGGAGGTAGAATTCCGACTTCGGCTCCGCGCCGCGCGCCGCGAAGAACTCGCGAAACTGCGTGTCGAGTCCGGCAAAGAGCGCGGGCGTGAAGCCCCAGCAGTTCATCGAGACGATGGTGTCGCCGGCAAATTTTTTCCCGGGGCCGACTTCGGCGGCGGTGATGCCGTGGGTCTCGACGATGCTCGCGAGGTGGCCGGTCGCATCGGTGGCGCACACGCCGCGCGAAACGGAGCCGTTTTCGGAGAGCGTGTTGGCCATACGGAAGCCGACGATCGCGAACTCATCCGCCGCTGAGGACTTCGCCGGCGCCGCGGTCAAAAACGCTGCGAGCCGGTTGAAGGAATCGGCTCCGTAAAAATCGTCGGCGTTGATGACGGCGAAGTTTTCTTTCACCGCGTCGCGTGCGCACCAGACAGCGTGGCCGGTGCCCCAGGGTTTCTCGCGGCCGGCGGGTGGCGTGTGGCCGAGCGGGAGCGCGTCGAGGGATTGAAACACGTAGTCGATGGCGATCTTGCCCGTGTAGCGCGCGCCGATCTGCGTGCGGAAGAGTTCCTCGAAATCGCGGCGGATCACGAAGACCACGCGGCCGAAACCGGCGCGCAGCGCATCGAAGACCGCGTAGTCGAGCACCGTCTCGCCGGAGGGACCGACAGGGTCGATTTGTTTCAGGCCGCCGTAGCGGGAGCCCATGCCGGCGGCGAGAACGAGGAGCGTAGGACGTGACATGCGGGCGAGGAGAAGCGAACGGGCGGGGCGGTCACGCCCAAAGTTTTTTCTGCAAATCGGCGAACCGGCCGACGACCGGGCTCTGCAACGGGTGTTTCCAGCCGCTGACGCGTTGGCGGGCACCGACCCAGACTTCGCGGATCGCGCGCGGATTGGAGCCGAAGACGACGGCACCGAGCAGGCCTTCCGGCGAGGCGCCGACGATGGACGGATCGTAGATGTTTACGGTGAAGAAATCCGCGGGCCGGCCGACCTCGAGCGTGCCACCCGGTGCGCCGAGACTGCGGGCGCCCGTGACGGTCGCTGCGTGGAAAAACGCGGTCGCGAGATCCGCGGGAAACGCGCCGGGGCGTTTGCGATCGGAGCGGAGCTGAAACTCCAAAAGGCGCGCGTCGTCGAGCACGTTGGTCTGGTGCTGGCCGTCGGTGCCGAGGGCGAGTGCCACGCCCGCCGCGAGCAACTTGGCCGTCGGCAACACGCCTTCGCCCGCGGACATTTCCGAGGCGGGGCACGCGCAGACTGTCACGCGCGCGGTGCCGAGCACGCGAATATCGTCGTCGCTCAGGTGCGCGCCGTGCACGGCGGTGAAGCGTTTGTCGAGGAGGCCGTGTTCGGCGAGGAGCGCGGCGGGCGAGCGGCCGTATTCGGCAACGCAGGACGCGTGCTCGGCGGCGGTTTCCCCGAGCTGGAGATGCACGCGGCAACGTTTCGCGTGCGCGTAGGCCGAGATGGCTTTGAGCGCGTCGATCGGCACGGCGCCAAGGCTGTGCGGCGCGACGCCGACCCACACGTCGTCACCGGGGTAGTTTTTTTCGACGTGGGCAAAGAGCAGATCGGTCGAGCGCGTGAAGGCTTCGACGCTAGCCGAGAGGTAACGCGGCGACGCCGAACCCACGGGCGAACCAAAACCGGCACGCAGGGTGGCGCCGTTGAGCAACGCGATGCGGATGCCGACATCGTGTGCCGCGCGCAGGACGGCGTGCGCCATCGCGCCGGCTTCGGGCAGCGGCGTGCCATCGGCCGCGTGGTGAAGGTAGTGGCATTCGCCGACCGTCGTGATGCCGGCGAGGAGCATCTCCATGAACGCCTCGCGCGCGGCGTCGTAGACATCCTCGTCGGAGAGACGCGCCAGCACTTTGTCATGGAGCTCGCGGGCGTTGCCGAGCGCGTCGCGGTCGGCGTGGGCTTTCAGTTCGAGGCGGCCGCGGAAGATGCGGTGCCAAGCGTGCGAGTGAGAATTCACGAGGCCCGGGAGCGCGGCCTGGCCGGGGAGGCGTTTCGCCATTTCGAGATCGGCGGGTTCGCGGGAGAATCGCGTGATGCGTCCCGCGGCATCCACGAAAAACGCGAGGCCGCTCTCGAACTTGTCGCCGGTGTAAACGCAGTCGGGCAGCCAGCCGAGTTCGCGCGGCGGCGCGGGCGGAGCCGGCGGTTTCGGGGGCGGCGGAGGTTGGGGCGCGGGCGCTGGACCGGCAGGGCGCGGCTGGCCGGGATTCTGGCCGGGGCCGCGGCTGGAATCGCGACCGGAATCACGGCGGGGATCGCGGCGCGGGTCTCGCCGCGGGTCGGAGTTTTGCTGCTGTGGGCCGCCGGGGCCGCGATTCGGGCCGGGACCGCGCGACGGACCGGGACCGCGTTGCGGGCCAGGCTGACGCGAGGGGCCGGGTTGACGTTGGGGGTTGGACGCGGCGGGGCCGCGACCATCGCGGGAGTTCATCGGGTTTTGCAAGAGGACCAGCACACGCGAGGACGCGGCGCGGTCAATGCCGCGGGTGAGTTCATGCGGCGGCCGCGAGGCGGCGAACGGGGCACGGCTCGGCGGCCGTGGCGACGATGTGTTCGTGGAGGCGGGCGTCGATATTGCGTCCGCAGATCGGCACGACGGCGGTGCGCGCGGAGATCTTTCCGGCGAGCACGGCCGCGAGCGCGGTCGCTCCGGCGCCTTCCGCCGTGATACCGGCGCGGCGCGTGAGTGTGGCGATCGCGGCTTCGCTGACCGTGACCACGTCGTCGACGAAGGGTGCGGCGAGGGCGAACGTGTTTGCGCCGACGCGCGCGACCGCGAGGCCGTCGGCGAGCGTGGGCGCGAGGGCGGCGGGCGCGGGGCCGCCGTGGAGATAAGCGGCGACGAAACCGGCCGCGTGCGCGGGCTCGACGGCAATCACGCGCACGTCGGGGCGCAGGGATTTCACGGCGGTGATCGTGCCGGCGAGCAGACCGCCGCCGCCGACTGGGATGACAAGGGTGTCGAGGTGCGGCGTTTGCTCGAGGATTTCGAGGGCGAGGGTGCCCTGGCCGGCGATGACGTTGAGATCGTCGAAGGGATGCACAAGCGTCGCGCCGGTCGCGGCGGAGATCTGCTGCGCGTGGGTGTGGGCTTGTTCGAAGTTTTCGCCGTGCACCACGACGGCGGCGCCGAGACCGCGACAACGGTTGATCTTCACGGCCGGGGCGGTCGCGGGGACGACGACGGTGACGTGCACGCCGAGTTGCGCGCCGTGGTAGGCGAGGCCGAGCGCGTGGTTGCCAGCCGAAGCGGCTACGACGCCGTGGGCGCGTTGCTCAGCGGTGAGACAGAGGAGCGCGTGCCGCGCGCCGCGCTCTTTGAACGAGCCGGTGCGCTGGAGATCGTCGCGTTTCAACCAGAGCTCCATGCCGACAATCTCCGAGAGCGCCGGTGCGATGAGGCACGGCGTGAGTCGAAGCCCGGTCGCGAGGCGACGGCGGGCGGCTACTACATCAGCGAGGCTGAGGGCCGGGAGGGTGGTGGTGTTCATGGGCGGAAATGAATTTGGAAAAACAAAAAGCCCTGAGCGGTGATGCTCAGGGCTTCGGGAAAGTGGTGGTTGTTAAACTCGTTTTATTCAGCCACGCGCCGCCGCCCTGATTCGGGAAGAATCATAATAAGGACGGCCATAATGACGCTGCGGAGATTCATGTAACGGCGCAGACGAAAGCAGCGGCGGTGGGACTTGTCGAGGGGCGAGTCGCCCGATGACAGAGTCGCGCGGCGACTTTTCGGCGAGACACCGCGCAGGGTTGGTCGCAGCGTCGCGCCCATGTCTTCCTTGCCACGCATTCGCATCCTCGCCACCGGCGGCACCATCGCGGGCGCGCAGACGGACGGCGCGCGCGGCTACAAGGCGGCGGCGTTTTCCGTGGAGGCGCTCGTAGCCGCAGTGCCGCAGCTTGCGACGCTCGCGCGGATCGAAGTCGAGCAGGTCGCCGCCATCGGTTCGCAGGACATGAACGAAACGGTGTGGCTGAAACTCGCGGCGCGCACCGCGGCGGCGCTGGCCGAGCCGGAGATTGCGGGCGTCGTGATCACGCACGGCACCGACACGATGGAGGAGACGGCGTTTTTCCTGAATCTCGTCGTCCGCGCAGAAAAACCCGTGGTGCTCGTCGGCGCGATGCGACCGGCCACTGCCATCAGCGCAGACGGGCCGATGAATCTCTACAACGCGGTCGCGGTCGCGGCGCACCCGGCGGCGCGGGGTCGCGGTGTGCTCGTGGTGGCCAACGACGAGATCCACTTTGCACGCGAGATCGCGAAGACCAACACGACGCAGGTCGGCACCTTTGCCAGCGGCCACCGCGGGCTCGCGGGCTTGGTGAACGCCGGGCGCCTCCACCTCTACGCGCCGCCGGTGCGGCGGCACACGACGCAGAGTGAGTTTGCGCTGGGCGAATCCAAAAACACGGGCGGGACGCCCGTGCCACCCGGGACGCTGCCGCGCGTCGACATCGTCTATGCCCACGCCGGGATGGGGCGCGAACTGATCGACGCAGCGGTGAAGGCCGGCGCGCGCGGACTAGTGATCGCCGGCATGGGCGATGGCAATCTCGGCACGGTCGCACTCACGGCGGCCGCCGAAGCGGCGCGCGCGGGCGTCGCGGTCGTGCGGAGTTCGCGCGCCGGCGGCGGCGTGGTGGAACGTAACATCGAGGTCGACGACGATGCGCGCGGGTTTATCGCGGCCGACGAATTAAATCCGCAGAAGGCCCGCGTGCTACTCATGCTCGGGCTCACGCGCACGCGCGATGCGCGGGCACTACAGGAACTGTTTTTCGCGTATTGAGCGCGGCCCGATTTTTTTCACATGCACAGCGGCACGTTTCAGCTTCCGGTTTTCTTCGATCTCGGCGCGACCTTCGCCTTCGCCCTCACGGGCGCGCTCGCGGCGATCAAGCGCGGCTACGATATCGTGGGCGTGTTTTTCCTCGCGCTCGTATCGAGCATCGGTGGCGGACTCATCCGCGACGGCGTGTTTATCCAGGGCACGGGCGCGACGCCGCTGCTCACGGACGCGCGCTACATCGAGCTGATTTTGGCGGCGACCATTGCGGGTGCGTTGTTCGGCGGACACGTGAAAAAATTTCACCGCCTCATCGCGGTGATCGACGCGCTGGGGCTCGGCGCCTACGCGGCGTTCGGCACACAGAAGGCGCTGGTGGCCGGACTCGCGGTGCCGGCGGCCATCCTCGTGGGCGTGATCAACGCCGCGGGCGGCGGTCTCCTGCGCGACATCATCACGCGCCAGGAACCCCTCGTGTTCAAACCGGGCCAATTCTACGTGCTCACAGCGTTGGCGGGCGCCGTGGTGTTTGTGTTTCTCACCGTGCAACTCGATCTGGAGGCGACGCTCGCCGCGCTCATCACAATCGTGGCAACCTTTGTTTTCCGCGTGCTAACGATCGTCTTCAACTGGCGCACGACCCCGGTGGGCAATCCGGCCGACAGCGATGTGACGCCCTAGCAGCGCCGACCGCGCGGCAGACCCGCCGCCCGCCGACGCGCTCAGTATTTCACGCTCAGCTCGGCGTTGTTGAGCGCGAGGGTGTAGCTGTATCGGGAAATATGTTTCACGCGGACGAAGACGGGGTTGCCGTTGACGCGAGCCTTGAGGACATCGCCTTCTTTGTAGGGCACCTGATTGATGATGAGGTGACCGAGGCCGTTGATCTGAATGGTGCCGGCCACCTTCAGCGTGGTGGCGGCGGCCTGGAGCATCTGGTAATCGGTGCCGGACGTGACGGGCTTCGCGGGCGCATTGCCTACGGGCGCGCCGGGCGGCCGGCCTTTGGCGGGCTCCGCCGGCGCAGCACCGGCGGGGCGAAACGGATTCTTCCGCGGATCGGCCACCGGCGGAGTCTCGTTGCGATGCCCGAGGAGGGCGGTGACGCGGTCGCGGACCTGTTGAAACCGCGGCGTCAGCGTGGGCGTGGCCGGCGTCTTCGCGGTGAGGGTAGGCGTATTCTTATCCGTGGCCACCGAGGCGGGCGCGGGAGTCGGAGCAGTTGCGACGGGAGCTGGGCCGGCGGGCGCGGCGGGCCCGGGCGCGCTCGCGGCCCCCGGGCGCTCGGGAACGTAGACTTCTTCGGCTGCGGCTTCGGTCGGCGCAGGCGCGGCTCCCGGCGGTGCTCCGGCCGGCGGCTGCGCGCCGAGCCCGCCTGCGGGGGCGGTCAGCACGAGGAGCCAAACGAGAGAGCGCAACGGGTTCATTTTTTGCCGAGGAGTTCGAGGCTCAGGTCGAGCGAGACGCCGCCCTCGGCTTCGCGGCGGCTGAAGCTGAAGGCCGTGATGTTGGCGAGACGCGGTCCGGTCTCGATCGCGAAGAGGAAGGCCGAGACTTGCTCGTAGGTGCCGACAACGCGCAGCGTGTAGGGCACGCGACGATAGAGCGAACTGGTATCGGATGCGGGCGAAGTGAGCGGGTGCAATTCGGGGAGACGCGCCTTCGACTGCTCCTCGAATTTGTAGAAGTAGAAGGCGTTTTCCGCGAGATTGGAGTCGATCACGAGGTTCTCCTCGATGCGGCGCGCGGCTTCTTTGACGGAGGCGAGTTCCTGGCGCTGGGTGGAGCCGCCGACGAGCAGGGCGAGCATCGCTTCGCCTTCTTTCGCGCGCTCCACGCGCACGGCCTCGAGGTCCGTATTCTGGCCGGAGAGATACCACGTCGTGCCGGCCAGCGCCATCGTGGCGAGCGTGCAGGCCGCGCAGAATGGGTAGCGGCGCAACAAATACAGCAACGGTTCGAGGCGCGTGCTCATGGCTTCGTGGTTTTCAACCTGAAGGTGAGCTCAAAGTTCAGCAATTCGCCGCCGGCAGCGGCGCCGCCGCGGTCGAGACTAGTGAGCGCGATTTCGCGAAAGAGCGGCCCGATCTTATCGTCGTTCTTGAGTTGCTTGGTGTAGTTGCCGAGGAGCATCGCGGCACGCTGGGAATTTTCGCGCACGTAGCCGCGGACGATGATGCCGGCCTCGGTCCAGTCGATCGTATCGATGCCGATTTGCTCGGGGCGACTGCGGCCCAGGTCGGAGACAAACCCGGTGACGTAGAGCTGCGGTTTCACGAGCGCGTGGGCCTGGTCGATCTTGGCGGATTCGACGGCGTATTCCTTCTGCATGTATTTGATGTCGGCGACCTCGGCACGGTTGTCGCCGATGCGTTTCTCCCAGTCGTCGATCTGGTGCCGCAAGGTCCAATTCAAATAGCCGATCCAGCCGGTAAACAGCAGCGTGCCGAGCGTGACGGCGGCAAACACGACGTTGATGAGGAAACGCGTGCCGACGACATTGTCTTCGGGCAGCTCGGACTCGATCCGCAGATCGACGTGCCAGTGCTCGCTCAGACCGAGGGGATCACGTTCGCGGCTCATTGGCGGTCGGAGCGAGCTGAGCGATGAGGCTCAGCGGTTGAAACCAGGCGCGGGCCGCGGCCGGCGCACCTTCCGGAAACGCGAGGCCGACGGACGGCAGCCACGTGGCAAAATCCGGCACGAGAAACTCTAGGTCGACGGCGGCGCAGAGCGCTTCTTCGAGCCAGCCGAGGCTGGACGGCAGGTGCGCACAGTAGAGTGCCCCGATGGGTTGGCCGGTCTGCATCTCGAAATAATCGATCGCGGGCCGGAGGTGGCGCGTGAGCATGCGCACGAGGCGACGGCTGTGCGTGCGCAGTTCGTCGGTGGGGGCGAACAGTGCATCGCGCGCCACGCCGATGCCGGGCGCAGCGAGCTCCTTCATCGCCGCTTCCATGATCGAGAGCAGGCCGTGCGGGAGCGTGGCGGGCGTGTGCACGCCGTCTTTCGCGAGAAAATAAACGCGCGTCTGGCCGAGGCCGATTTCGCAGACGACCACGGCGTGCGGATAGGCGGTGTCGCGCACGTAGCGCGTGAGGGCCCCGAGCAGGGGCACGCTACCGAGCTCAAGCCGGCGCGGGCGGATGTTGAATTTGCGGAGCCGCTGCTGGAGGTCGCGGACGTTGGCGATCGGCAGGCCGAGCAGAAGCCCGGGACGCGTGGGCGTCGCGGAAGTAAATTCACCGCCGTCGATGGGATGCAGCGCGGCCACGTGCCAATCTTTGACCGGAGGAATCTTGGCCGATTCGGCGAGCAACGTCGGCAGGTAGGCGGGTTCGGCCAGACGGCGGCTGTTGATGATCTCGCGTTGCAGCACACGCTCCACCGGGTGGAAGCCGCCATAGCCGGTCAGAAATCCGGGGCCGCGGTCCGGGAACGCCATCCGCACCCACTGCGCAATGGCTTCATCGTCAGTCGTCGCCGGCAATTCCGTCAGCATATCCACGACCAGGGGCTTTTGCTCCAACTGCGCCAAGCGGGCAAACTGAAGGCCGTGGTCGTTCTGGTTGAAGAGAACGCCACCGCGCTTGCCACGGGTTAGCATCGAGAGGGCCGCCATGAAGGGGAAAGTGGCGATGACTAGGGCGAAAACAGCCGCCCCATGTCAATCCGACCCACGCCGACCTCGCTGCGGGAAACACGGGCAGCGGGCCGGGCGCGCAGGGGACTGTGGAACTCGGCGGCGGGGGACTTTACGGCAAAGTGATCTTCTCCGCCGGGTCGGTGAGCTCGCGCCACTCGACGAGCCGATAGGGGCTGTCGATGAAGGTGCCGATGGCACCGGCAGTGCGGAGGGAGGTGTCGTAGTTGAGCACGGAGAGCGTCGAGGGGTAGCCGATATTTTTCGCGGAGATTGCCCCGCGGATCACAACGTTGGACCACGTGCTCACGTAGGCGTCGGGCATGTAGATCAGGCCGTAGAAGGGGGTGGCGGTCGCAGATGCATTCGCCCAATAGTAATGCGAGCCCGAAGAGTTGGCCGTGCTCGTGCCGACCAGCAGGCATTTCTTGGGATCGGTGGTGAGGTTTCTGATGCCTGTCGTGGCACTGCTGCCGACATAGAGCTGCCCAGTGAAATAAACTTCGAGCGAGCCGGTGGTCTCGATCTGGATCCTTCCGCTGTAGGTATAAAGAGGTCCGGTGACATTCAAGATCACGGGGCCCACAATGGTCAGCACATTGGCCGCGTTGTCCAAATACAGGCCCGAATAGAGCGTCGTGCCGTTGTAGGTGCCTTCGATATTGTAAATGGACGGCGTGGTCGCGCCGGCTGTGCCCAGAGTATTCGCGCCGGCATCAAGGTAGGTGCTGCCGCCAGCCGCCGCCGGCAAATTGGTGCCGCCGGTGACGGTCAATATGTCGAACTGCGGAATGTAGGGACTCCGGCTGATCCGCGTGGGATCGATGCGCGGCGAAGGGGTGGTGGGAGCGGCGACCGCGGTGACGATCCCCGAGGTGCTGTTCGTGTAGCGCGGAGCGTAGGGTGACGTCGCTGCGGATGGTGCCGCGAGGTAGCCGTTGATACGGGCGTTGGTGATGGCGATGGCGTTGCCGCCGGTATTGCCGCCGGCAACCACGGCCGAGGAACCGATGTTGGGACTGGCCACAGTGAAGGGCGCAGTCGTCTGATTGTAGGTGCCGAGGACGGAATTGTAGCTGTTGACGGTGCCGGTGCTGGCAAATGTCACGAGATTCTCCGCGCCGAGGGCGTTGGGAAACAGCGGCGCCGGCGCGAGCGTGGCGCGGATCTGCGTCTTCAGTTGCGTGGACCCGCTGTCGGGCAAGGTCGCAATGCCTTCAGCGTAGATCACCGGCGCGCTGAGCCAGTAAGCCGTGTTGGGCGGTGCCTGGTCGGTGTGGGCCGCGATACAACGATAGGCAATGCCGCCGGAGAGCGCGACCGTATCGACCGCGTAGACGGTAGACGAACTCCACGGCGCCACACTGTAAGCCGTCCAATAAGTGGCGTTCGGCGGCACCTGGTTGATATTCGCCGCGATGCAGCGATAGGCGGAGCCGCCGGAGAGCACGATGTTGCCGATGCGATAATTGGCGTAGGCATTCCAAGTCTCGGGCGCGGCCTTCCAATACGTGGCGTTGGAGGGGACTTGGTTGTTATAGGCCGGCGGCACCGCGACCGGCGGCGTCGCCGTGCAGAGATACCACACGCCCTGATACCAGACATAGTCGTTAGCGGTGTAGGCGGTGCGCTCGTTCCACACGGTCGCCTTGTTTGTGCTGCGGTAGTGGTCGACGCGGATATTTACATCCGCCGTGATGCCGCTGTTGCCGTAATGACTGCTCGCAATGGAAAACGTGCGCGTCGCCGTCGTGGCGTCCGGCAGCGTCCAGCTGCCGAACGTATTCGCATTGTAGGAGCGCAGCGCGCGCTCAAGGCCCATCTCCGCGAGCTGTTTACTTACCGATTTCGCGTAGGTGCGGTTGCTGAGCCTCATGGCCTGGTTGCTCACCGAGAGAAAACTCGCCACGGCGATGCCGAGCACCGTGACACACGACAGTGCCACCAAGACCACCGAACCGTTGTGCGAGGAGCGACGCATCAGGGCAACAGAGGCTTGTTGCGCAGGACCAACCGCGGCGAGGCCGATTTGTAGACCTGGGTCAGCGTGCTGTTCACACTGCTGCCCGCTTGCGCGGTAAAGGCCACCGCGACCCGTTTGATACCCGGCAAATAGTTTACGTAGGTCGTGTAGGGGTTGCCGATCGTGTCGTAGTAGGAAAAGACGCACGTCAGCAGCGAGGAGTGCAGCGTGAGGGCTGTGCTGGTATCGCGGTCGATCCGCACCAGCGAAGTCGCGGGCACCGTCACACTGTAAACGGACACTGCGGAGGCAGAGCTGTTGAAGTAGTAGGTCACATTTTTCGTGCCGCCGTCGCTGCGCGGCACCGTGAGCGTCACCTCCGAGGCCGACGGGCTCGTCACCGCCGAAGCCATCTGCACATCCTGCGCCCACCACGCGAGCGTGCGCCGGCCCTGCGCTTCCAACGTCGGCTGGTTGGCCATGCCGAAACCGATCGTGCGATTGTAGCTCCGCGCCACGAAAACGTAGCTGCTGAGGACCCCCGTCATCACGATCAACGAGAGGCCGACGCCGACCAGCAGTTCTCCGATGGTGAAGCCCGCGCAGCGGTTGAGACGTGGCGGGCTCACGATTGCGGGTAGGAGAGGTGCAGACCGTATTTGCCCAGCCACACCGAATTCGCCCGGGTATGCGTAAACGACACCCGGTTGCCTGAACCATCGCGTCGGCTGGTCTTCACGACCCACGTCACCGTGAAATTCACCTCGCGAATATTCGTCACCGGATCGGGACTCGTCACCGTGCGTGCGAGGGAGAACGTCACCGAATCCGCCGTAGTCCGGTAGTCGCCCACCGCCTGCATCGCCTCGTGAAATTGGCTGTCGATGGTGATCGCCGTGCTGCCCGTCGGCAGCGCGGCAATAGTGGTCCAACTGGCGAGAAACAAATCCTCGATCTCATGGTTGATGATCTGCGTCGCGAGCGTCTGCCGGCGCGCGTGGTCCATCGACGACGTGGCCACCGCGACCGCTTCCACCAAGCCGATAAATCCCACCATCATGATGACGGCAGCCATCATCACTTCCACGAGAGTGAAGCCGGCGAGACGACGAGAATGGGAAGGCGACTTGTTCAACGCGGAGAATAGGCAAAGTCTGTAACGGTGCCTACGACATGTCGGCAAGTGGACAATGCCTCCACAGGCGAACACCTCAGGAGGCGCGTGCGGTTGAGCCCTACGCACCGGCGGCCAGAAAGATTCGCCCCGCGCCACCCGTTTCCGTCCCACAAACGGGACGCTCTTTTCCCACCGGAAACACACTCGCGCCCACCGCGCCGCCCGCCCGCACAGTTTATCAACCTCCGCTACAGCGGCTTAACCAACCTCGCTCGCGCTGGCACGAGCGGTGCAAAGAGGCAGGCCTCTTCCCTCCCGGCCTCCCCCTTGACACTCAATCCACCCACCTCGTGACTTCCTTCATGTCTGACGCGCCGCCTCTCCGCATTCTCATCGCCGACGATCAGGCCGACGTCCTCGAAGCGCTCCGCCTCCTCCTGAAGAGCGAGGGCTACGCCACCGAGGCCGTGAAATCTCCCGCCGCCGTCATCAAAGCCGTCGAGGCCCGCGACTACGCCCTCGTGTTGATGGATCTCAACTATGCGCGCGACACCACGAGCGGCCAGGAGGGTCTCGAACTCCTCCAAAAACTTCAGGCCATCGACGCCACGCTCCCCGTCGTCGTCATGACCGCGTGGGCCACCGTCGATGTCGCCGTCGAAGCCATGCGCCGCGGCGCGCGCGACTTCGTGACCAAACCTTGGGACAACCCGCGCCTCCTCGCGATCGTGCGCAACCAGATCGACCTCGGCCACGCCGTCCGCGCCTACCGCCGCCTCGAGCAGGAAAACCAACTCCTCCGCGCCCCTGGCGGCAAAGCCGGCCCCACGCTCATCGCGCAATCCGCCGCGATGCGCCCCGTGCTCGACATCATCGCCCGCGTCGGCCCCTCCGATGCCAACGTCCTCATCACCGGCGAAAACGGCACCGGCAAAGGCCTCGTCGCCCAAGCCCTCCACGCCGTCTCCGCACGCGCCGGCAAACCCTTCATCTCAGTCAACATGGGCGGCCTCCCCGAGGGCGTCTTCGAAAGCGAACTCTTCGGCCACGTCCGCGGCGCGTTCACCGACGCGAAATCCGACCGCGCCGGCCGCTTCGAACTCGCCGACACCGGCACACTCTTCCTCGACGAAATCGGCAACATCCCGCTCTCCCAGCAGGCGAAAATTCTTCGCACGATCGAGACCGGCGAATTCGAACGCGTCGGCTCCTCGCGCACCTTCCGCGCCAATGTCCGCCTCGTCTCCGCCACCAACTCCGACCTCCAGGCCGAAGTTGCCGCCGGCAAATTCCGCCAGGATCTCCTCTTCCGACTCAACACGATCCAGCTCCACCTCCCGCCGCTCCGCGAACGCCGCGAAGACATCGAACTCCTCGCGCAACATTTTCTAAAACAACACGTCGAACGCTACCGGAAACCCATCACCGGCTTCGACGCCTCCGCGCTCGACGCCCTCAAGGCCTACCCCTGGCCCGGCAACGTCCGCGAACTCGACCACGCCGTCGAACGCGGCGTCCTCATGACGCCCGGCAAAGTCGTGCGCGCCCCCGACCTCGGCCTCAACGCCGCGCAGTCCGCCCCGCGCCTCGAAGAAATGAGCATCGAGGAAGTGGAGGCGTTTCTGATCAAAAAGACCCTCGCCCGCTGCGACGGCAACGCCCGCAAAGCCGCCGAAGAACTCGGCCTCAGCCGCAGCGCCTTCTACCGCCGCCTGGAAAAATACGGGCTGTGAAAAATAGCCCCACGCAAAGAGCCTGAGGCTTTTAGCTCACAGCCGTCCCGCCATGGCGAAGCCCGCTCGAAAACTCCCCCACGACCAGCTCGTCTTCCTCTACGCGCTGCTCGCCGGCCTGCCCGCGGTCGCCGTCGCGGCGTATTACCTTTGGTTGGACGCCCCCGCGCCCGCGCCGAAAATCCAGTGGACGTTTTCCCTGCTGATTCTGGGATTTTGGTTCGGCTTCGCGGCCGCCACCCGCAACCGCGTCATGCGCCCGCTCCAGACGATGGCCAATCTTCTCTCCGCCCTCCGCGAGGGCGATTTCGCCGTGCGCGCCCGCGGCGCCCGCCGCGATGAACCCCTCGGCGACGTGATGTGGGAGATCAACACCCTCAGCCGCACGCTCCAGGACCAGCGCCTCAACGCCCTCGAAGCCACCGCCCTCCTCCGCACCGTGATGGAGGAAATCAACATCGCGATTTTCGCCTTCGACGCCGCCCACCAGCTCCGCCTCGCCAACCACGCCGCGCAACTCCTCCTCAACCAACCCGCCGAGCGCATCCTCGGCCGCGACGCCACCGACCTCGGTCTCGCCGATTGCCTCGTCGGCGAACCCGCGCGCCTGCTCCACATCACGTTTCCCGGCGGCACTGGCCGATGGGGCATGCGCCGCAGCCAATTTCGCGAAGGCGGCCGCCCGCATCATCTCGTCGTCATCGCCGACCTCAGCCGCACGCTCCGCGAAGAGGAACTCCTCGCCTGGCAACGCCTCGTGCGCGTGCTCGGCCACGAACTCAACAACTCCCTCGCCCCGATCAAATCCATCGCCGGCAGCCTCAGCACGCTCCTCCGTCAGCCGAAGCGCGCCGCCGATTGGGAAGAGGATATGCGCAGCGGCCTCGACATCATCGCCTCGCGCTCAGAGAGCCTCGGCCGCTTCATGCAGGCCTACGCGCGCCTCGCCCGCCTGCCGCAGCCCACCGTCGCCCCCTGCGAGCTCGCCGCGCTCATCCAACGCGTCGTCGCCCTCGAACGCCGCCTCCCGGTCGAGCTGCTCGGCGGCCCCGCGCTCACGCTCGCCTGCGACGCCGCCCAGATCGAACAGGTCCTCATCAACCTGATCAAAAACGCCGTCGAAGCCGCCCTCGAGCAACGCGCCGAGGGCGACCCCGCCGCCACCGCCCGCATCTCCTGGCGCCGCGCCGCCGGCTCCGCCGACACCGTCGAAATTCTCGTCGAAGACGACGGCCCCGGCATCGCGCAGACGACCAATCTCTTTGTGCCATTCTTCACCACGAAGCCCGAAGGCTCCGGCATCGGCCTCGTCCTCTGCCGCCAAATCGCCGAAAACCACCGCGGCGCCCTCACCCTCGCCAACCGCACCGGCGGCCTCTCCGGTTGCCTCGCCACCCTCCGTCTACCGGCCTAGCGCGCGGCACCCCGGACGCGACCGCGGCTCCGCGCATCCGGTTCTCCCCTACAGCCGCAGCTCCGCGCTCGCGATCTCGTAGCGCCGCCGCACGGTGCCGAGCCACCCGCCGAAATCCCCGATCTCCACCCCCGCCTCCGCCAGCCAGTGCTCCGCCGGCAGCTCCGGAATCAATTCATCCGGCACGCAAAACAGCGACCGCGCCCACCGCGCCGTCGCCACCACCATGCTCAGCGGCCGGTGCTCCTCCGCCGCTTCCGGCTCGATCTGGTATTTTACCGCCGCGATCACCGGCTCCGAAAACCCCCACAGCTCCAGCAACGCCGCCCCCGCCTCCGCGTGCGAGAAGCCGAGCCACTCACGCTCCGCCGACGCGAAGTCCTGCGGGTAGCCCGACGATTCCAGTCGCCGGGGCGTTTTCTGCTGCGCCGCGTGCCGCTCGATCACCAGCAGACCGATGCCGTGCATGAGCCCCGCCGTGTAGGCATCGCCGCGATCCACGTCGCTCCGCTCGGCCAGACTCGCCGCCGCGATCGCGCACGCCACCGCCCGCGACCACAACGCCTGCGCGCCCAATCCATAGCTCCCCAACGGCCGCCCCACCAACTGCGCCGCCACCGCATAAGTCACCAACTCGTGCACCCCCGCGAGCCCCACCCGCTGGATCGCCTCCATGATCGTCGTCGCCGGCATCCCCCGGCCGAAGTGCGCGCTGCGGGCCATTTTCACGACGCGCGCCGACAACCCCGGCTCCAGTTGCACCACCGTCGCCACCTCCTCCAACGACGCGTCAGGCGCGTTCACCATCTGCTGCAGCTTGTGCAGCACCCTCGGCGCCTGCGGCAAATCGCGCACGCTCCGCACCAAGCTCTGTGGCGTGGGCCGAAAGAATGGTAGCGTGAACATATCCTCAGGATACGCCCATCCCGCCCGTTTATATAGGGCGAAAACACCTATTCCCCCTGCTCCGATAGAATCGGCGCAGCCTTCCGCAAAATCTGCGGAGGCTCGGCCGGCCGGACAGGATATGCTGCTATTATGGACGCAACCGTTTCTTCACCCGGATTGTCCGCTTTCGGCGACCTTCCCCACCTCAAAGGTCACGACGTTCTGACGAATCCCCTCGTCAACAAAGGAACCGCCTTCACCGAAGCCGAGCGCGACGCTCTCGGCCTCCGCGGCCTCCTCCCGCCGCGCGTGTTTACCCTCGAAGAGCAACACCAGCGCACGCTCAACTCCGTCCGCGGCAAGCCCACCAATCTCGAGAAATACATCTACCTCACCACGCTCCAAAACCGCAACGAGACCCTCTTCTACCGTCTCGTCACCGAGCACATCGAGGAGATGGTGCCCCTTATCTACACGCCCACCGTCGGCGAAGCCTGCATCCAATACGGCTCCATCTACCGCCGCCCGCGCGGCATGTTCATCAGCCTCCGCGAGCGCGGCCACATCGCCGAAATGCTCCGCCACTGGCCCATCCAAGGCGTCCGCCTCATCGTCGTCACCGACGGCGAACGCATCCTCGGCCTCGGCGATCTCGGCGCCCTCGGCATGGGCATCCCCGTCGGCAAACTCTCCCTCTACACCGCCTGCGCCGGCGTCCACCCCAGCTACTGCCTCCCCATCACCCTCGATGTCGGCACCGAAAACGCCTCGCTCCAGACCGGCTCCGCCTACATCGGCCTGAAACAAAAACGCGTCCGCGGCGCCGAATACGACGCCTTCATCGCCGAATTTGTCGCCGCCGTGAAAGAGGTCTTCCCGAAAGCCCTCATGCAGTGGGAAGATTTCGGCAACACCAACGCCTTCCGCCTCCTCGAGGACTACCGCCGCGCCCTCCCCAGCTTCAACGACGACATCCAGGGCACCGCCGCCGTCGCCCTCGCCGGCGTCATCGGCGCCCTCCAACTCACCGGCGGCAAACTCGCCGAACAAAAACTCCTCTTCCTCGGCGCCGGTGAAGCCGGCACCGGCATCGCCGATCTCTACGTCGCCGCCGCCCGCGCCGCCGGCCTCACCGAAGCCGAAGCCCGCGCCCGCTGCTGGTTCGTCGATTCCAAAGGCCTCGTCGTGAAAAACCGCGGCGACGTCCTCGCGCATCACAAACTCCCCTACGCGCACGAACACCCGTTCATCGCCACGCTGGAAGAAGCCGTCAACGCGCTGAAGCCCACCGCCCTCATCGGCGTCTCCGGCACCCCCGCCACCTTCACCCAGCCGATCGTCACCGCCATGGCGTCGTTCAACGCCCGCCCGATCATCTTCGCGCTCTCGAACCCCACCTCGAAAGCCGAGTGCACCGCCGCGCAAGCCTACACCTGGTCCGACGGCCGCGCCATCTTCGCCAGCGGCAGCCCCTTCGCCCCCTTCGAGTTCAAAGGCCGCGTCCACGTCTCCGGCCAGGGCAACAACATCTACATCTTCCCCGGCGTCGGCCTCGGCGCCCTCGTCAGCGAATCCCGCGAAGTCACCGACGAGATGTTCCTCGTCGCCGCGCAGACCCTCGCGAGCATGGTCGGCCCCGACGATCTCTCCGTGGGCCGCGTCTACCCCGCGCTCACGAAAGTCCGCGAAGTCTCGCTGCGCATCGCGGTCGCCGTCGCCGAAGTCGCCTACCGCACCGGCCTCGCCGCCCTCCCGCGCCCCGCCGACCTCACGGAAGATATCCGCAGCCGGATGTTCCAACCCGTCTACCGCGACTACACCTGAGCCAGGTGGGCGGGCGCGTCCCTGCGCCCGCATTCCCCGCGCCCCGGTCCCTCTCCCGCCGCCGCCCCCTTCTCCGAGGTGGAGCGCGTTGACCCTAACGCGCTTGCCCGCCGCCCCGTGCCACGGCTCTCCCGACCCGTGATCTCCTTTCCGCCCTCACTTTCCGCCGAAAAACTCTCGCAGCGCCCAGCCACCACGCCCGTTTCCCCGTTGCCACCCACCCCGCACGCCGATTTTCTCCCGCCAACCCATCGCCGCCTCCCTCTTCGGTCCACCCCGCCGCCCCCATTTCGCCACCCGACATCCAGTAAGGCATTTCGCGGTCTGCCGTTTGCCCCCGAAAAGCCTTACCCAACCTCCATCGCTTTTAGACCATGAATAACTTGCGCCCACTCGCTCTCCCGAATCCCGCCCCGCGAGTAAGGCAATCGGGTAAGGGCGAATAACACTGTTAGGCAAAAAATGACCGCTTCCGCTGCAATACTTCGCTTTCGAATCACGATGGCCGTTTTCATCGTGGGATTACTCGTTAGCGGCATTACGGCATTTCCACTTTTGGCGGAGATGAAGCTCCTGACGTCGTGGCTCGGTCTTGCCGAAGCGACGTCGCCCGCTGGTCACACTGGCTTGGATTTCTGGATTCTCACCGTGAAGTTCGGCCTTGAGGACATGTATGCGCGCTATCCGTGGATCGCTTACGGCACCGACTGGTTGGCTTTCGGCCACATCACGATCGCACTTTTCTTTATCGGACCGTTCTTCCGGCCGGTAGAAGGTCGCTCGGTTGTCTGCGCCGGGATAGCGGCATGCGTTTTAGTGATCCCTCTGGCGCTAGTTTGCGGTGCGGTCAGAGGGATTCCCCTCTATTGGCGTTTGATCGATTGTTCGTTTGGCGTGTTTGGCGTCCTTCCGCTTTTCTATTGCTTACGACTGCTGCGGCACATCGCCCCAAAACCGCCTAACCAGTCGCTAGAGCCAACGACCCTGCTTGGCACGTCGGCTGCGCAGCAGCCTTTGGTGCCAAGCAGGGTCGTGGCTCATCTGTAACGTTCGGCAAAAATAATGAAAACCGCCAAAACATTTCTCCTCTTTTTCGTCATCGCTACAGCATTTTTATTCGCTGAAGAAACCAAGACTCCGGCACTTCCCGCCTTAGCCGAAATCTTCACGGTCGAAGTGCTGCGGTATTCGGGAAATACCTTTTCTCCAGATTTTCAGTTTGATCGCGAGTCATTCCTCGCCACGTATCCAAGGTTGCAGCCCGCCAAAGTGGAGATTCCAGTGGGTATTAGTTTCATATGGCAGAACGGCGTTATCGTCACCAAAGATAAGCGGGTGCTTTTCTGGCGCACGTGCGACAAGCGATTTATTTTCGTCGATGATTCTACGGGAACGTTTGCTTATGGCGTCGCCGAAAAGATTTCCCTTTTTGACCGCTAAAAACCCAAACCTACAGAGCCGAATCGGGTAGCCGGAGGTAATTAGCCCCCGGCCCCCACACCACCGGACATGCGGGTCCGGAAAAGCAGCCGAACGACGTCAGGTCTTAAAAGCAGCCGAACGACGTCAGGTCTTGACTCTTGACTGTTTGCCCGGCCTCCGCCCTGTTTTCCTCCCTGGCAGACCTCTGCTCATCGCCCCCGCTCCCGGCCACTCCGCCTGCATTCGACGCGACTCGTCGATTCCAGCGTCGAACTCACCATTTCTTCTTCGCGCGTTCGATTCCCCACCACATCACAAGGCATAGCAGTCATCTGGGCCGGCTATCGCGAGTTACGCGGCCTACGTAGCGGCGGATCTTGCGCGTCCGCCGTTCCGCCGCATTCTCCATCTCGTTCTTTGGATACGCACGCCTAAGAGACGCCGCTTCCTCGGCGTTTTCACGGGGGACCCACATTTCCGTCACGCACTCTTGCGCGGCGGACGGGGCGAACGGACGCAGGCAACTGCGCCCAAGGTGACTTCCTAGCACCGAGCCCGTCAGCTAACCTCGTCGGCAATGGGAAGGGTGATCCACTGCGCGCCAGCTCGGGCTGCGCGTCACGGTCGCTCCACTACATCCGCACCGTCGTGCGCGCTTGCCCCAACCATGCGCGCCTGGCGGGGCATTTCGGAGTCCTCCACCATGTCCGCTTCCTTCGCTTCCGCCCTCGCCTCCGCAGGTTCGCTCTGCGCGCTCCTGCTTCTCGTCGCCGCGAGTCTCGTGCTCAAAGGCCTCGCCCTTCAGCCACGCTCGCTCGTCTCCCGGCTCATCCTCGGCGGCATATCGCTGGCCCTTTTGCTCACGGCCTTTATCGTCGCCGATGGCTGGCTCACGCGCGCCGTGTTGTTCGTCTTCGGCGTCATCTTCGCGCCGCTGCTCTACGGCGTCGTCATCATTCGCGAGGACCAGGTCGGCGTCGTCATCAAGAAATTCGCCCGCCGTAATCTCCCGCCCGGCGAACTCATCGCACTGCACGGCGAGGCCGGCTACCAGGCCGACACGCTCCCGCCCGGTCTGCACTTTGGCTACGGCTTCTGGCAATTCCGCGTCGCCAAATCCCCCATGGTCATCGTGCCGCAGGGCGAGATCGCCTGCGTCGTCTCCGCCGCCGGCGCGCAGATCCCACCCGAGCGTCTCCTCGCGAAGGTCATCGCGTGTGATAATTTCCAGGACGCCCGCGCCTTCCTCACCTCCGGTGGCGAAAAGGGCCGCCAGCTCGGCATTCTCACTGCCGGCAGTTACCGCATCAACCCGGCCCTCTTCACTGTCATCACCGCCGACCACGCTCACGATCACGGGATGATTTCCGAACAGCTCGCCGTCACGCGCATCCAGCCCGACATGGTCGGCATCGTCACCACCCTCGACGGCCGTCCCATCGATCCGGGCGATATCGCCGGCTCGCTCATCCACGACCACGACAACTTCCAAAACGCCCAATCCTTCCTCGCCGACGGCGGCCGCCGTGGCCTCCAGGAGCAAGTCCTCCTCTCCGGCGCCTGGAATCTCAACCCGTGGTTCGCCTCCGTCGAATCCGTCCCGATGCTCAACATCCCCATCGGCTCAGTCGGCGTGGTGATCTCCTTTGTCGGCCTCGCCCACGAAGATATCAGCGGTGCCGCGTTTAAACACGGTGACCTCGTCAACGTCGGCCACAAGGGCGTCTGGGTCACGCCGCTCAATCCCGGCAAGCATCCGATCAACACTCGCATCATGCGCGTCGAACTCGTGCCCACCACCAACATCGTCCTCAACTGGGCCAACCGCTCCGAGGCGCACCACTACGACGAGAAACTCAACTCGATAACCGTGCGCTCCAAAGACGGCTTTGCCTTCAATCTCGATGTATCCCAACTCATCCACGTCGGCGCCCTCGATGCGCCGAAAGTCATCTCGCGCCTCGGCTCGATGCAAAATCTCGTCGACCACGCGTTGCAGCCGATCGTCGGAAATTATTTCCGCAACTCCGCGCAGCACCACACCGTCCTCGATTTCCTCAACGCCCGCAGCGACCGCCAGGTCGAGGCCGCCGCCCACATCCGCACCGCCCTCGCCGCCTACGACGTGCAGGCCATCGACACGCTCATCGGCGACATCACGCCGCCCATCGAACTGATGAAAACTCAGACCGACCGCAAAATCGCCGAGGAGGAAAAGAAAACCTATGAGACCCAGGAGGCCGCCCAACGCCAGCGCCAGGAACTCGTGAAGGCCACCGCCCTCGCCAACATCCAGCAGCAGATGGTCGACGCCGACCAGGGCGTGCGCATCGCCGAACTCCACGCCCAGGCCGCCATTCGCTCCGCGAGCGGTGAAGCCGAGTCCACTAAACTTCGCGCTCTCGGCGAAGCCGACGCCATCCGCGCGACCGGTAACGCGAAAGCCGAAGCCTACCGCGCCGGCGTCGAGTCTCTCGGTGGCGCCAACTACACCGTCATGCAGCTTACGCAGACGCTCGCCGACAAAAACATCCGCCTCGTTCCCGACGTCAGCGTCACCGGCGCCCAAGGCGGCAACGGTCTCCTCGACTCGATGCTCGCCCTTCTCGTCCGCGAGAAAGCCGACACGCACAAAGCCGCCTAAAGCACGTCCGCTCCAACGGCCCGACGTGTTCCCAACCGCCGCCGCGCCCACGCCCCGTAGCCGCACCGGTTACGGGGCGCTCCCGTCCACCCTCTCCGTCCCCTTCCTCGGTAGGGCAGGCTTTACGCCCCGACGATCCGTTCCTCCACGCAGCGAACAACGTCACTCCACGCAGCGAACAACGTCAGGAACGCCGAACGACGTCAGGTCTTAACGCAGCGAACAACGTCAGTTAACGCAGCGAACAACGTCAGGTCTTGACTCTTGACTGATCGCCCGGCCCCCGCCCTGCTCCCCGCCATGGCCAGACCTCTGCGCATCGAATTTGCCGGCGCTTGTTTCCACGTCATCAACCGCGGCAATTACCGCCGCACGCTCTTCACCGGCGACGGCGCGGCCGCCGCGTTTGAACGCACCCTCGCCGAAGCCGCCACTCGCTTCCAGTGGCGCATCCACGCCTACGTGGTCATGAGCAACCACTTTCACCTCGCGCTCCAGCTCACCGAGCCGAACCTCAGCGAGGGCATGAAGTGGCTCCAGGGCACCTGGATTCGCCGCTACAACGCCCTGCGCCGCCTCATCGGCCGTCCCTTCCAAGGCCGTTACAAAGCCCTGCTCGTCGAGCCCGGCCACGCGTTGGCCCAGGTCTGCCACTACATCCACCTCAACCCCGTGCGCGCCCGCCTCGTGCCGCCCGCCCAAGCCGCCCACTACCCGTGGAGCAGCCTGCCGAAATTCATCGCCCGACCACGCCCCGCCTGGCTCGAAGCCGCGGAGTTTTTGGAGGCGGCCGGCGGTCTCGCGGACACTCCCGGCGGTTGGAAAAAATACCTGACCTACCTCGAGTTTCTCGCCGAAGACGAACCCTCGCGCAAAAGCCTCGTGGCCGAGCGTCTCAGCCGCGGCTGGTGTGTCGGCGGCGCGGAATTTCGGGCCTCGCTGAAACAGAAACTCGCCGCCCGCGGCGCCCTCGAAGAACGCTTTGCCGGCCTCGAACCCGCCACCGTGCGAGCCGAGCGCGAAACCCTCTGGGCCGAGCGCCTCATCGCCTTCGCCCGCGTCGCCAAGATCGACTTGGCCAAGCTGCCCGCGCCGAAATCCTCGCCCGAAAAAGTCCTGCTGGCCGCCGCCCTCAAGCAAACCTCCTCCGTGTCCAATGCTTGGCTGGCCACCCGGCTCGCCATGGGTGAGCCCGCCTCCGCGAGCCAATTCGTGCGCCGCCATCTCCTCACCAAGGAGGGTCGCACCGCGACGGCCGCACTGATCGCGAAAACCAAAATCTGAGCCCGCCCGCGGCCGTCGCTCCGCAGCCGCGCCCGTCCCGCGCAGCCCGCGCCCCCCGGCCCACGCGCAGTCGTCCGCCGCGATCGCAGTCCGCGCCCCAACCGGCGGTCCCCCCGCGCACTTCACCGCGCATTCCCGTTTCCCCCCGCGGTCATCGCTCCGCCGCCGCCCCCGTCCCACTTCCGGGAAACCCCCGTCCCGCCACCGCAGCCCCGGCCCAGCCCTAGCCGCCGCCCGATTTTCCCCGGAAAATTTCTTCCCGCTTCCGGCCAATCACTTAGCCACCGCCGCACCCCGCGGGCACGCCCGTTGCAAATGTCCCCGTCTCCATGGACATCGCGCGCCCCGACCAATCTAAAGCCAAGCGGAAGAAACGCCTCATCTACGGCGCCCTCGCCGTCCTCGCCCTCGTCGCCATCACCGTCCTCCTCGCGGGCCTCAAACCCGCCGCGCCCACGCTCGACCGCAATCTCGTCTACATCGACACCGTGAAACGCGGCCAGATGCTGCGCCAAGTCCGCGGCCTCGGCACCCTCGTCCCCGAAGAAATCCGCTGGATCGCCGCCCGCACCCCCGGGCGCGTCGACAAGATCATCCTCCGCCCCGGCGCCACCGTCACCCCCGACAGCGTCATCCTCATGCTCGCCAACCCCGACGTCGAGCAGGCCGCCGCCAACGCCGATTCCCAGCTCAAAGCCGCCGAAGCCGAACTCGCCAATCTCCGCGTCACCCTCGAATCCGCCGTCCTCCAGGCCGAATCCGTCGCCGCCGGTGCCAACGCCGATTACCAAACCTCCAAACTCCGCGCCGAGGTCAACGACCAGCTCTTCAAAGACGGCCTCGTCTCCTCCCTCGACCGCCAGCTCTCCAAAGTCACCGCCGAGCAGGCCGCCACCCGCCACGCCATCGAGCAGAAACGCTTCGCCTTCGCCCAAGCCTCCATCGCCCCGCAGCTCGCCGTGAAACAGGCCGAGGTCGACCGCCTCCGCGCCCAAGCCCGCCTCCGCCGCGACGAACTCGACGCCCTCGCCGTGCGCTCCTCCATGCACGGCGTCCTCCAACTCCTCCCCGTCGAAGTCGGCGCCCAAGTCCAACCCGGCACCAACCTCGCCCGCGTCGCCGACCCCGCCCGCCTCAAAGCCGAAGTCCGCGTCGCCGAGACCCAGGCCAAAGACATCCTCATCGGCCAACCCGCCACCATCGACACCCGCAACGGCCTCGTCACCGGCCAAGTCTCCCGCATCGATCCCTCCGTCCAAAACGGCACCGTCACCGTCGACGTCCGCCTCACGGCCGAACTCCCCAAAGGCGCCCGCCCCGACCTCTCCGTCGACGGCACCATCGAACTCGAGCGCCTCACCGAGGTGCTCTACGTCGGCCGCCCCGCCTTCGGTGGCGAGAAGAGCGACGTCGGCATCTTCAAACTCGATGCCACCGGCCCCTACGCCGTTCGCACCCGCGTCAAACTCGGCCGCAGCTCCGTCAACACCATCGAAATCGTCTCCGGCCTCGCCCCCGGCGACCGCGTCATCCTCTCCGACATGTCCCAGTGGGACGCCAACGACCGCATCAAACTCAACTGATCCGTCCTACGATCAACCGCCCCTCCTCTCAAATACTCCGTAACCTTTCGTGTCTTCCGTGTGTTTCGTGGGCACCACCGCTTCTTCCACCGCCACACTCACCGCCCGCCAACGCCACGTCGCACCGCCCGCCATGATCGCCCTCACCCTCGTCCTCGCCCTGATGATCGCCTTCGTCGCCCACGACACCGCCGATCACCGCTAAACTCTTCCGCCCCGCCGCCACCACTCCGTCCTCCCAAATCGAAAATCGTAAATCCCAAATCATAAATTCCATGTCCCCCACCTCTCTCATCAAACTCGATGGCGTCACCAAAGTTTTCCTCACCGACGAAGTCGAAACCCACGCCCTCTCCGGCATCCACCTCGACATCCGCCAGGGCGAATACGTGGCCATCGCCGGCCCCTCCGGCTGCGGCAAATCCACCCTCCTCTCCATCCTCGGCCTCCTCGATTCCCCCACCGACGGCACCTACCTCCTCAACGGCCGCCCCGTCCAAAGCCTCTCGCTCCCCGAGCGCGCCCGCATCCGCAACCGCGAGATCGGTTTCATTTTCCAATCCTTCAACCTCATCGGCGACCTCACCGTCTACGAAAACGTCGAACTCCCCCTCACCTACCGCGGCATGCCCGCCGCCGAGCGCAAAACCGCCGTCACCACCGCCCTCGAAAAAGTCGGCATGGGCCACCGCGCCAAACACCTCCCGTCGCAGCTCTCCGGCGGACAACAACAACGCGTTGCCGTCGCCCGCGCCCTCGCCGGCTCGCCCGCCGTCCTCCTCGCCGACGAGCCCACCGGCAATCTCGATTCGAAAAACGGCGACTCAGTCATGGCTCTCCTCGCCGATCTCCACAAAGCCGGCGCCACGATCGTGATGGTTACGCACGACACCCGCTTCGCGCGCCACGCCGAACGCACCGTCCACATCTTCGACGGCCGCGTCGTCCAAGAGCACACCGAAGCCGCGCACTGAGGAGCACCGCGCGGCCGCGCACTCTAGGCTCTAGGCTGTAAGCTCTAAGCTTTAAGCGCTAAGCAAACGACCCACCTCCCGAGGGAACGCCAACATCCCCGACCCCACCGCCTAAAGCTTACCGCTTACCGCCTTCCGCCCTTCATGCTCTCCGACCTCCGCTTCGCCTTCCGCCAACTCCTGAAGTCTCCCGGCTTCACGCTCGTGGCGGTCGTCGCGCTCGCGCTCGGCGTCGCCACCTCGACGACGATGTTCACGTTTTACAACGCCCTCCTCGTCCGCCCCCTCCCGTTTCTCACCGACGAAGACACCCTCCTCACCATCCGCAGCTACAACGTCCGCGAACCCCGCGACGATTTCGAAAACTCCGTCCCCGATTTTCACGACATCCGCCGCACCTCGCAGACCCTCGCCAACGCTCTCACCGCCTGGAACCGCACCTACATCCTCGGCACCAGCGAACGCCCGGAACGCGCCCTCGGCGCCTGGATCACCGCCGACGGTTTTCAGACCCTCGGCGTCCAACCCGCCCTCGGCCGCCTCTTCCGCCCCGACGAAAGTAAACCCGGCGCCCCCCAAGTCGCGATCCTCAGCCACGCCCTCTGGCAACGCTCTTACGGCGGCAACCCCGAGATCCTCGGCCAAATCGTCACCCTCAACAACCACCCCGTCACCATCGTCGGCGTGATGCCTCCTGGCTTCGGTTTCCCGGAGACCTGCCAGCTCTGGCAACCCTTCCCCGACGACATGCAGACCGGCGAAGAAAACCGCGGCTCCCACGGCTGGCCCATCTACGCCCGCCTCAAGCCCGGCACCACGCGCGAGCAGGCCCAGGCCGAGCTCGACACCCTCGCCCGCCGCCTCGAAACCGAGCACCCCAAAACCAACACCGGCATCCGCTACCGCGCCCTCTTCATCCGCGAAGAAGCCGTGCGCGACGAGAAACTCGCGATGCAGCTCATGCTCGGCGCCGTCCTCGCCGTCCTCCTTATCGCCTGCGGCAACGTCGCCAACCTCCTCCTCGCCCGCGCCTCCGCCCGCTCCCGCGAGATCGCCGTCCGCGCCGCCCTCGGCGCCGGCCGCTTCCGCCTCATCCGCCAGCTGCTCACCGAGAGCCTCCTCCTCGGCGTCTGCGGCGGCCTCGCCGGCCTCGTCCTCACCTTCTGGCAGATCGACTTCGTCTGCAGCTTTATCCCCGTCGAGATTCCCTTCTGGATCCGCTTCGAAATCGATTGGCGCGTCCTCGTCTTCGGCCTCGCCGCCACCACCGGCTCCAGCCTCCTCTTCGGGCTCTTCCCCGCGCTGCAAATCTCCCGCCCCGACCTCGCCCACGAACTCAAAGACGGCGGTCGCGGCGGCACTGGCTCCGGCCGCGGCCAACGTCTCCGCAGCTACCTCGTCGTCGCCCAACTCGCCCTCACCCTCGTCCTCCTCGTCATCGCCGGCCTGATGACCCGCAGCTTCCTCCATCTCCAGTCCGCCGACCCCGGCCTCGACCCCCAAGGCGTGTTCACCTTCCGCACCGGCATCCCGCCCACCATCGACAAAGACGAGAAAAAATCCGCGCAGTTTTTCGCCACCGCCGCCGACCGCCTCCGCGAGCTCCCCGGCGTCGAACACGCCGGCTTCCTCAGCTACCTCCCGATCGCGAACTCCACCAACTACTACTCGTTCGCCATCGAGGGCCGCCCCGAACCCAAACCCGGCGAACGCCCCGCGGCCCTCTTCCGCGCCGCCACCCCCGGCGTCTTCCCCGCGCTCCGCATCCCGCTCCGCCGCGGACGCCTCTTCGACGACCGCGACACCGCCGACCACCCCTACGTCGTCCTCGTCAGCGACTCGTTTGTCCGCAAACATTTCCCCAACGAAGATCCCCTCGGCCGCCGCCTCAGCTTCGAAGACCACAAAGACGGCGAACCAAAAAAATTCGCCACCATCGTCGGCGTCATCGGCGACATCATGCAACACCCCACCGCCCCGGAGCCCGGCGCCTCCATCTGGGTGCCGTCCGCGCAGAAACCCGATAACTTCATGAGCGCCGTCGTCCGCGTGCAGGGCGATCCCGCGACCTTTGCGCAAGCCGCCCAAGACGCCATCGTCGCCGCCCGCCCCGGCATCCCAATCTACAACCCGGCCCCGCTCACCAAAACCGCGAGCGACGCCAGGTGGTCGCAACGTTTCTTTGGTGGCCTCATGGCCAGCTTCGCGGGTCTCGCACTCTTCCTCGCCGCCCTCGGCATCTACGGCGTGATGACGTATTCGGTTTCCCAACGCACGCAGGAGATCGGCGTCCGCATGGCGCTCGGCGCCGAACCCGCCGCCGTCGTCCGCCTCATTTTGCGCCAAGGCCTCCTCCTCGTCGCCTGCGGCCTCGTCCTCGGCTTCATCGGCGCCTGGTTCACCGCCCAACTCCTCGCCGGCTTCCTCCACGGCATCGAGCCCCACGACCCGCCCACCTTCGCCCTCGTCCCGTTGCTCCTCGCCCTCGTCGCCGCCGTCGCGTGCTACCTCCCCAGCCGCCGCGCCACCCGCATCGACCCCAACCTCGCCCTCCGCAGCGACTGAGCCCCGCCGCTGATCAAGGCCGGCCGCCACATGCTCCGGTAGCCGCTCGTGTTAACGAGCGGTAGCTGCGCCCGCGTTCTGCGTGTGCGAATTAGAAAACCCCTCAGTCCGTGCACTTGCCACACCCGCTCCGCCGCGCGCTTCGCCGATCAGGCGAAGCCCGCACGCGTCCGCTCGCCCGCACCGTCTCAGAAAAATCAGCGCAGATTAGCGGTTCACCCTTCTCCATTCCGCTCCCTCCCGCGCACTTAAACTTCATCTTCCCCACTTAAACTCGCCGCGCGACGCATCGCGGCGTCGCGCCGCGCCCCTTTTCGCTTCATTTCCCCCGCGCGCCCGCCCACGTTGGCCGGCTTAACCCCCTCATGCCCGCCTTCGCTCTCACCATCTTCACCGGCGCGTTTCTCCTCTTCCAAGTCCAACCGCTCGTCGGGAAATACATCCTGCCGTGGTTCGGTGGCGGCCCCGGCATCTGGACGACGTGCATGTTGTTTTTCCAACTGCTCCTCCTCGGCGGCTACGCCTACGCCCACGCCGTGAGCCGCTACCTGCGGCCGCGCACGCAGGCAATTCTCCACCTCGTCTTGCTCGCCGCCGCCCTCGCCTCACTCCCGATCACGCCGAGCGACACGTGGAAACCCACCGATGCCAGTGATCCCGTATGGCGTATCCTCGCCCTTCTCACCGTCAGCCTCGGGCTCCCGTATCTCGTCCTGTCCGCCACCGGCCCGCTCCTCCAAGAATGGTTTCGGCGCACCTCCCCTGGCGCCTCGCCCTACCGCCTCTATGCGCTCTCCAACGTCGGCTCGCTCCTCGCGCTGATCAGTTACCCGTTCTACTTCGAAACGAATTTCACCCGTCTCGCACAAGCCCAATTCTGGTCCTGGGGACTCGTATTCTACGCCGCCTGCTGCGGCTTCTGCGCGTGGCGCGTCATCAAAACATCCCCGGCCGCGTCCGCCTCCTCCGCGCCCACCACGTCCGCTTCCTCTTCTCTCCCCGTCTCCGCTCTCCCCCTCTCTCCCTCTTCGGATACCCCCGCCCCGCGCCCGACCCTCTATCAACGCGTCCTCTGGCTCTGCCTGCCCGCCTGCGCCTCGATCCTCCTCCTCGCCGTCACCAACAAGATGTGCCAGGACGTCGCCGTCATTCCGTTCCTCTGGGTGCTCCCGCTCGCCCTATATCTCGTCACCTTCATTATCAGTTTCGACAGTCCGCGCTGGTATTCACGTTTCTGGTTCACGCTCCTGCTCGTCGTCGCGATGGTCGCCATCTGTCACGCGATCTTCGAAGGCGCCGATATGCCGATCATCCAACAGGTCGTGATCTACTCCGCCACCATGTTCGTCGGCGCAATGATCTGCCACGGCGAACTCTACCGCCAAAAACCCCACCCGTCCCACCTCACGTCTTACTACCTCATGATTTCCGCCGGCGGTGCGGTCGGCGGCCTGTTCGTGGCCCTCGTCGCCCCGGCCATTTTTAACAACTACTACGAGATGCACCTCAGCCTCGTGCTGGTCGTGCTCCTGCTGCTCGCCCTTTCGTTCACCGATGCCGCCGCCCTGAGTCCGTGGCGCACACGCGTGCTCACCGGCGTCCTCGCGCTCGCCGCCACCTTCGGCGCCGATCACGCGCTCACCGCGGGCGTCGCCCTCCTCCGCAATCACGACCTCGCGTGGCTCGCGTCGTTCGAAATTTTCTGGACCGACCACACGCGCGCCGGCCTGCACTGGCCGTTCTGGATCGCCGTCGCCGTGTTCGCCGCCGCCTTCGCGTTTCTCCGTCGGCGCCGGCCCGCACCCGCCGACGCCCGCTTCGCCACGTGCAGCCTCCTCGGCCTCGGTCTGTGCAGTCTCGTCGTCATGCTGCTCGTGCAGATCCGCACCAACTCGAGCGACGCCCTCGTGAGCGCGCGGAATTTCTACGGCGTGCTCGCCGTCAACGAATACGAAAAAGGCAACGAGTCCTCGCACCACTATCTCCTGCAGCACGGGCGCATCACGCACGGCTTCCAATTCGCCTCGCCCGATCTCGCCACGAAACCGACCTCCTACTTCGGCCCGCTGAGCGGACTCGCCCTCGCCCTGCGTAATTTCCCGCGTCAGGAAAACCAGCGCATCGGCCTCCTCGGCCTCGGCGTCGGCACCATCGCTGCCTACGGCAAACCCGGCGACTACCTCCGCATCTATGAAATCGATCCGCAGGTCACCGCCATCGCCGCGAAGCCTTTCACCTACCTCGCCCGCAGCCCCGCCAAAATCGACATCGTCATGGGCGACGGCCGCCTCTCGCTCGAACACGAGCCGCCGCAGAATTTCGACTTCATCATCATGGACGCCTTCAGCAGCGACGCCGTCCCCGTGCACCTGCTCACGAAAGAGGCCTTCGCCATTTACCAACGCCACCTGAAGCCCGACGGCGCGATCATCGTGAACATCTCCAACCGCTACCTCGATCTCCGCCCCGTCGTGGAAAACGCGGCCCGCGCCTTCGGCCTGCAGGTCCACCAAATCGAGTGCGAAGACGGCGCCAGCGACGAAGAAGAAGGCGCCTGGTGGCTCTACGGCTCGACGTTTATGATCCTGAGCAAAAACCAGGAGTTCATGGCCAACCCCCGGCTCACTGCCGCCGCCAGCCCGCCCGCCGGCCCCAACTCCATTCCCCTCTGGACCGACGACTACACGAGCATGTTTCGCGTGCTAAAATAGCACCCGCCACGAAACAAATTCCTCCCCTCACCACAGCCGCTTCGCCCGCTGCGCCTCGACCTGGCTTTCCGCCGCGTCGTCGAGTTCGCTGAGGAAATCGAGCCCCGTGCGTCGTTGGATTTCCGTTACACTCGTCAGGTAGCGCTCCGGATCGATCGAGGCCGGCGCGTCCTGCGGCACGACGAAGGCCAGCGTGCGCAGCTTCCCTTCGTTTTCGTCGATCACGATCAGGAAAAACGCCTCCGGCACCGCGACGCTGCCGCGCAATTTTTTCGGCGCCGCGCCAAACACCGGCCCCGTGAGCACCCAGACTTCCTCGTAGCGGGCCGGATAACTCGTCGCGATTTTCAGCTCCAATTCCTTCCACAGCCCCGCATTCAGCGAATGGAGCTGCGGCGTGATGTTCGACATGAGAAACGTCTCTTTCTGCGCAACCGCGCCGTAACGCGTGGCGATCGCGTAGTTGGGCGCAAGGTGTCCGCGGTCGTAGCCGCTGTTTGCGTAGTCCGTCGGCGAAATCCGCGCCGCCGTGCGCCGGTCGGTCTCGAATTTTTCCGGCCGCGCTCCCGCCGCGGGCAAGGTCGCGAGATCGCGCACGCGGTAGGCCGCCCACACCGGATTGCCGAGCGCATCGCTATAGCCGACCGCGTAGCCTTGGTTCGTCAGCACGCGGAAACTCGGCGCATTGGCTCCCGTGCCCGGCCGCGGTGCGCCGCCGTAGACGAGCGTCTTGTCGCCACTGGCAATGCGCCCGGTCGCGCTGTCGGCGTAGTAGAGTTGCCAAATATCCCACGCGACATCGAGGGCGGTGACGCGTTTGTTGTGCTCGAGGGCATTCTCCACCAACCGCCGCACCTCGCGTTGGCGCGATGCCGGTTGCGCGACAAACCAACCGCCGAGCAGCACGCCCACCGCGAGATTGAGCGCGAGAAAGAAACGCACCGCGCCGCGGGGCACGGGAAAGCGGAGAGGTTTGGCGCGGCGCGGCATGTCGCGAGGAAGGTTTCCATTTGTCGCCCACGCACAAGCCCGGCTTCATCGAATTCATCCCTGCCCGCGAATTCGTGCCGCGCGCTCCCCGGCCCTCCCATTTCCATGAAATTTTTTCTGCTCTGCGCCGCTCTCCTCGCCGCTGTCGTTAGTCGCGCCGCCGCGCCCACCGAGGTCCGCGTTCGCGATGCGGCTGAGTTCCGCGCCGCGCTCGCCGCGGCGAAGCCCGGCACGCGGCTCCTGCTCGCGGGCGGTGCGTATGGCGGCGGGTTTCAGCGCGCAAATCTGCGCGGCGAGCCCGGTCGGCCCATCTTAATCGCCGCCGCCGATCCGCAGAACCCGCCCGTTTTCTCAAACGCCAAAACCGGCCTGCAGCTCTCCAATCCGGCGCACATCGAGTTGCACGATCTTGTTTTCGAAAAACTGTCCGACAATGGCCTGAACATCGACGACGGCGGGATCTTCTCAGAAGGAGATGCCGGCGCGCACCACGTGGTGCTCCGCGGCCTCGTCGCGCGCGACGTCGGCGCGACCGGCAACCAAGACGGCATCAAGCTCTCTGGTCTCCGGGATTTTCGCGTCGAAGGCTGCACCATCGAGCGCTGGGGCACGGGCGGTGGCTCGGCGATCGACATGGTCGGTTGCCATCGGGGCGTCGTGATCGACTGCGTCATCCGTCACCGCGAGCCCGAGCCGCCCAATTGCACTGGCGTGCAGTGCAAAGGCGGCACGAGCGAGGTCGCGATTCTGCGCAACCGCTTCGAACACGCCGGCGGTCGTGCGGTGAATATCGGCGGCAGCACCGGCCGGCCGTTTTTCCGTCCGCCACTCGTGGCCGGCGCGGCGCCCGGCACTTACGCCGAGGCGCGTGCGATCCGCGTCGAGGGCAACACGTTTGTCGGCGGCATGGCGACTATGGGCTTCGTCGGCGTCGACGGCGCCGTCGTGCGCTTCAACACCATCGAGCGGCCCGGTCGCTGGGCGCTGCGCATTTTGCAGGAGAATCGCGCGCCGGACTTCATCGCCTGCCGCGGCGGCGTGTTTTCCGACAACGTGATTGCCTTCGATTCCGCCGCGTGGGCTTCGGGCGGCGTCAATCTCGGACCGGGCACCGCGCCCGAGACGTTTTCGTTTGCGCGCAATTGGTGGTGGTGCCGCGACCGTCCCGACCGCAGCCGGCCGACGCTGCCCACGCCGGAAGTCGACGGTGTCTACGGCCGCGATCCCGTGGAGGCGAAAGGCCAAGCCGGCGCAGGTGCGTGGCGCGGTGAAAAATTGTAGGCCACTCGTTCGGAATCAGGCTGGAGCAGTCGCGCCGACCTGTCACTTTCGCGCTACTATGCGCCTGCTTTCACTCCCCTTTTTTCTCGTCGCTGCGCTCGTCTCGCTCCGCGCGGCGACGGCTCCCACGACGGCCGATGTCGTGATTTACGGCGGCACTTCCTCCGGTGTCGCCGCCGCGATTCAGACTGCCCGCATGGGCAAGACCGCCGTGCTCATCGAGCCCACGCAATTTCTCGGCGGCCTCACCACCGGCGGCCTCGGCGCCACGGATATCGGCAACAAGCGCGCCATCGGCGGCATCTCCCGCGAGTTCTACGGGCGCATCTGGGAGCACTACCAGAAACCCGGCTCGTGGACGCGCCAGTCGCGCGCCGACTACTTCGACCGCCGGAACAAGACCACCGGCGCCGACGAGAAGACGATGTGGACCTTTGAGCCCCACGTCGCGACGAAGGTCTACGACGACATGCTCCGCGAAGCCGGCGCCAAAATCACCGTCGTGCGCGGCGAGCGTCTCGATCTCGCGAAGGGCAAGGGCGTCGTCAAAGACGGCGCGCGCATCGTGCGCATCGTGATGGAGAGCGGCCGCGCGTTTGCGGCACCCATGTTTATCGACGCCACCTACGAAGGCGATCTGCTCGCCAAAGCCGGCGTGAGCTACCACGTCGGCCGCGAGGCCAACGCCGTTTACGGCGAGACCATCAATGGCGTGCAAGTCGCGCACACCGTGAGCCACCAGTTTACCAAGAAAGTCGATCCCTACGTGAAGCCCGGCGATCCGAAGAGCGGCCTCCTCCCCGGCATCAATCCCGACGGCCCCGGCGTCGAATTTTCCGGTGACCGCAAAGTGCAGGCCTACAATTTCCGCATGACCACGACCGATGTGCCGGAAAATCGCCGCGTGTGGGAGAAGCCCGCCAACTACGATCCGCAATGGTTCGAACTCGCGCTCCGCAACGTCGAGGCCGGCGATCATCGCATCTCGTGGAATCCCGTCTGGATGCCCAACCGGAAGACCGACACGAACAACAATTTCGCGATCAGCACCGATTTCATCGGGCAAAATTGGGACTACCCCGAGGCCGACTACGCCACGCGCGCGAAGATCGTGCAGGCCCACGTCGATTGGCAGAAAGGCCTGATGTGGACCTACGCGCACCACCCGCGCGTCCCCGAAAAAATCCGCGCCGAGTTCCAGCGCCTCGGCCTTGCGAAAGATGAGTTTACCGACAACGACAACTGGCCGCGTCAGATGTATGTGCGCGAGGCGCGCCGCATGGTGAGCGATTACGTGATGACCGAGAAGAACTGCATCCGCGCCGAAGTCGCCCCCGACAGCGTCGGCATGGGTGCCTACAATATGGATTCGCACAACATCCAGCGCTTCGTGACCGCCGAGGGCTTCGTGCGCAACGAAGGCGACGTGCAGGTGCGCGTGCGCCCCTACCCGATCAGCTACCGCAGCCTCCGCCCGCGCGCTTCCGAGTGCACCAATCTTCTCGCGCCGGCCTGCCTCAGCTCTTCGCACATCGCCTTCGGTTCCATCCGCATGGAGCCCGTTTTCATGGTCCTCGGCCAGAGCGCCGCGACCGCCGCTGTGCACGCGATCGACGAGCGCACGACGATTCAGAAAATCGACGCGAAGAAACTCGAAGCCCGTCTCCTCAAAGACGGCCAGGTGCTCGATTTCGTGAGCGACCCGCTCCCGCCGCGCAACGGACCGAAACAAGCGAATCCTCCCGGCATCGTGGTCGATGACGACGCGGCGCAGTTAAAAGGCTTCCGTTCTTCCAGTGGCGCCAACTCCCCCTTCGTCGGCCACGGCTATCTCCACGATGCTAATACGGACAAAGGCGAGCAGACCGCGCGCTTCACGCCCGAACTGCCGAAGGACGGCCGCTACACCGTCGCGATAGCCTATCCCGTGAACGCAAACCGCGCCTCCAACGTGCCCGTCACGATCCGTCACGCCGACGGCGAGACCAAGGTCGTGCTCGACCAAAAGAAGAAGCCCGCCGTCGACGGCCTGCTCCAGCCCGTGGGCACCTTCCGTTTCACGAAAGGCAAAGCCGGCTACGTCGAATTCTCCAACGCCGGCACCGACGGCTACGTCGTGGTCGACGCCGTGCAGTGGCTCGAAGCGAAGTGACGTAGGGCAGGGTCTCTGACCCGCCCTATTTCTTCACTCAAAACTTCGGCAGTTTCTCCCCGCAGTCTGGATCGAGCGCCGTCGCCGTGCCGACGGCCTCGACCGGATGCGTGAAGAGATATTTCCACACGGCTTCGTGGACGAATTTTCCTTTGGCATCCTTGGCGGCCGAGCCGCCGGGAACCACCGAGCCGTGCGCGCGCTTGGCGTCACCCTTTACGTCGAACTTCGTGATGAGCCGGCGTGAGTTGCCCCACGGCGCGGCGTTCGCATCGACATCCGTAATCGGGCCGAACGCGTGTAGCCCGAGCATCTGCCACGAGCGACAGTAGTGATCGCCAGTCCAGCCACTGTCGAGGACGTGGCTGAATCCAAAAAACCGATTCGCCGGCGTGGCCGACGGAAATCCCTGCCAGCTTTCGAGTTGGTCGCGCGGTCCGCAGAACATCACGACGCGGTCCACGCGTTGGTGCACCGCGAAGCGCGCCGCCGAAGTCGCGCCGTGCGACGACCCGGCAATGATCACTCGGTCCCAACGCAGCCCGGCGCCGTCAGCCGCGATGAACTGATCCCAGCGCGCCTGCGGATTCTCTTTCGCGAGCCATTTCACAAACTGAAACGCGCGCTCTTGCATCCCGTCGGGTTTCGGAATCGCGCAGAGCGGCGAGAAGTCTTCGCCCGTCGTGGCCTCGAGGCGCATCTTTCCGAGGCTCGTGCCATCGTCGCGCGCCTGGGTGGGAATGATCCCGAACCACTTGTTGGCGTAGCTGACTTGGATCGCGTGCAGCCCGTAGTCGCCGAGGCGCTCGAAGAGCGGGCCGCTGTAGCCCATGAGCCAGATCACGAGACGGCCGCGCGGCGCGACGCGCGTATCGACGACGGCGTTTTCCACGTCCTGCGGTTTGCCGGCCTTGTCTTTGAAAACGAAATCGATCGCGGGATGTTCCCGCGTGCGCGGATCGATCTCACTCGCACGTTTGGTGAGATGATGACGCTGCGGCGTTTTGTCGGCGTAAGCCGGCGCGGCGGATTCGGCGGCGATGCCGGCAGTGGAGAGGAATAAAAACAGAATGAGGTGAGCGCGCATGGCAGTGGTGGGAGTTGGGGAGCGAGATTATTTTATGGCAGCGGATTTGGCCCGCCACACGACGAATTCCAAAAACAGACCCCACTCGCGCGGGCCGAGCGGGGCGGTGCCGCGGCGATATTGGTCGGAGATGAGTTGGCCGAGGGCGTCGAGCGCCGCGGCGGAGTGCGATTCGCGCAGGAACGCCGTGTCGCTGGCGAATGCGCGGTTCACGAAGAGCAGTGCTTCCATCGCCTTGTCTTTGTTGGCCGTGCCGGGGCCGAGGATTTCCGCGTTGCGGGTCCGCAACCCGAGGAGGAGAGCCTGTCTGATTTCAGCCCGGTCCGGATGATCCGCCGGCAACACCGCGGCGAGCTGCGCGAGCGCCCGCATCATGATGTAGTGGTAGGCGGGGCGCGCATTGTGGGCGTCGACCCAACGTCCCGCGTGCGGGCCGTCGGTGAGCTGGCCCGGGATCACACCGACGCAGGCTTTGTGCACCGCGGCGTCGAGGTAGCGGCGCTCGCCCGTCGCGCGAAACGCTTCGGCGAGCAGAGCGACGCTGAAGCTGTTGTAATTCCAATTGCGCGCGAGCGGTCGTTTCTCCGCCCAGTCGGCCGCCTTCCGCGCCGACGTGAGATATTTTTCATCCTTCGTCGCGGCGTAGAGCTCGAACAGCGCGATGCCCGCTTCGCCGTTGTCGAACTGCAGACCGCCGTCTCCGAGGTCGTCGATGGTCCATCCTCGATGCACCACTTGATCTAGTTTTCCCGCGCGCACGGCCTTCGCGAGAAACTGATCCGCGGCCACAAAGGCCTTGTCGCGCGTCTCGCCGCGCACGGCGGGAAACGGAAACACGCCCGTGCCACCCTCGGCCTGCGCCCACACCAGAAAATCCCCGGCCTCGCGGGCAAACGCGAGCGAGCGCGGCGCGCCGTCGAGCTCCGCGCGCACGGCGTGCACGCAGCCTGACACAACGGCCGCCGGTTCGCGCAGCGCGTGCGTGAGCTTCGCGGGTTCGAGGCCGATTTTCCACCAGCGGAGTTGCGCGAGTTTGCCGTGCATTTTGGCAAACGCCCCCTGCGCCTCGGCGGCCGTGAGCCAGCGCGCGTCACGCGGGATGGCGATAAATTTGTCCGGCACTTCCGGCACGCCGGCTTTGTCGCCGAGTTTCTCGCGATAGGCGGCGACCTCGGCGCGGATGGCCGTGAGCTCGTCGGCTGCGCAAAGCGAACCAATGAGCACGACGATGCACACGAAATATCGGCCGAGAAATACAGTGGGGCTCATCGCAGTAGAGGGGGCGGCCGCAGCTTCGGACAGTTTTCCGGTCGCGGCGAGCGACGGCTTGTATCTGCACCGGCGCGGTCCGACGCTCCGCGCGTTACCTCCACCATGACCGCTCCCCTCGCCCCTTCGCCCGCCACCTCGCGTCGCACGTTTTTGAAACACTCGGCGCTCGCCGCCGGTGCGGCCGCGGTGAGTTTTCCCGCGGTGCTGCGCGCCGCGAATCCCAACAGCCGCGTGCAGGTCGCCGCCATCGGTGCCGACGGCCAGGGCTTCAGCGATCTGCACAATATCTCAAAACACGCGCAGGCGGCGTTCGTGGGGTTTTGCGATGTCGACACCGCGCGGTTCAAGCGCGCCGACGCCGCGGTGCCCGGCGTGCCGCACTTTCGCGATTTTCGCGAGATGCTCGCGCAGCTCGGCGACAAGGTCGACGCGGTGTGCATCGCGATCCCCGACCACATGCACGCTCTCGCCGCCATCGAGGCGATGAAGCGCGGCAAACACGTTTACTGCCAAAAACCGCTCGCGCAGACCGTCTGGGAGGCGCGCCAGATGCGCCTCTGGGCCGAGCGGAAAAACGTCGTTACCCAGATGGGCAACCACATCCACTCCGCCGTCGAATATCGCCTCGCCACGCGCCTGATCCGCGATGGCGCGATCGGCAAAGTGAAGGAAGTTTACTCGTGGGTCTCCGTCTCCGGCAACGAGCGCACGCGCCTCCTAGAGCCCACGAGTTCCGGTCCTGTGCCGGAGAATCTCGATTGGAATCTCTGGATCGGCGGCGCGCCCATGCGGCCCTACGCGCCGGTGATTTACCACCCGTTCGCGTGGCGCGATTGGCAGGACTTCGGCGGCGGCGCGATCGGGGATTTCGCGTGCCACATTCTCGACCCGGTCTTCACCGCGCTCGGCCTGCGCGCGCCGCTCACGATCGGCGCCGACAACAGCGGCATCAACCGCCACATCTGGCCCACCGCGGAAACCGTGAAATACGTTTTCCCCGGCACGGAATTTACCGCCGGTCCGCAGATCAACGTTACCTGGTCCGACGGCGGCCTCCGCCCCGACCGCAAACTCGCGCAGCTCCCGCCCGAGCTCGATCTGCCGCGCAGCGGTTCGCTCTTCCTCGGCGAAAAGGGCAATCTCGTGCTGCCACACGTCGGCGGCCCGCGCCTCTACCCGGTGGATAATTTCAAGGACTTCGCCTATCCAAAAGACATCAAGGGCCTGAACCACTACCACCGGTGGATTGACGCGATCCTCGGCGGCACGAAGACAAGCGACGGTTTCGACTACGCCGGCTGGCTCAGCGAGACGGCGCAGCTCGGCAATATCGCGACGCGCGTCGTGCGCCGTCCGGCGAATCCGCGCGGGGCCTTGAGCACGCAGCCCGCCGATCTCAACGTGCTCCAGTGGGACGCTGACGCTCTCCGCATCACGAACGATCCCGCCGCCCACGCCCTGCTCACGCGCCCCTATCGCCCCGGCTGGGAAGTGACGCCCGCGCCGGGTGCTTAGCGGGGGGCCGCAAACGGAATCGCGGCGTATCGCTACTCACCCGCCGCCACCATCGCTCCGGGGAGGCGCGGCTTTAGATCGGGCCAGTAGAGCCGCCCCACCGGCAGGTCTTTGGCCAACCCGTGCACTTGCAGCAAAACGGACTTCTGCACATCGCGCCGAAACCCGGTCAGGCGCGCGAGATTCACAATCACCGCGCGGTGCACGCGCATGAACTGCGTCGTCGGGAGAATTTCCTCCCACGCTTTCAAGCTGCGCCGCACGAGCACGCTGCTGCCGTCGGCGAGGTGCACGAGCGAGTAGTTCTCCTCCGCCTCGATCGCGCTCAAATCCATGATCGGGGCGAACCTCGCCGAGGAACCCGAGCTGAGATGGATGATATCGTCGGGGCGCAGTGCCATGCCCGTCTCGGCCGGCGGCGCACTCTCGTCCTGCCCGGCCGGTGGCTCCAACCGCGTGAGCGCCCGCGCCAGCCGCTCGGCCTTCACGGGCTTGAGCAGGTAGTCGAGAGCGTTGACCTCAAACGCGCGCACCGCGTGCTCGTTGAACGCCGTCACAAAAATAATTTTCGCGCCGGCTTTCACGTTTGGCACCAGATCGAACCCAGTGCCGCCGATGATCTGGATATCGAGAAACACGAGGCCGTAGTCGGCCTCGGCGAGCAGCGCGCGCGCGGATTTCACCGTCGCCGCTTCGCCGACGATTTCGATCTCCGGATGCGCGGCGAGCATCGCGCGCATATCAGTGCGGGCGGTTTTCTCGTCGTCGATGAGGAGCGCGCGGATCATTTCGCAAGGGTGGCGGACTTCAGCTCTAGGCGCACGCGCACCCAGCCGTCGACTACGGAGTGCGTGAACACATGCGCATCCGGATAGTGGCGACGCAGCCGTTCGCGCAGATTGTCGTGACCGATGCCCGTCGAGGGAATCCCCGGCCGCGAGCCGCGCTCGACCCACGTGCCGGTGTTCGAAATTTCAAACACGAGCGCGTTTTCGCCCGCGCCGGACAGGCGCTGTGCGGAGATTTTCAGGCCGAGCGTATCTTCACTCGTGGCCTGGCCGTATTTGAGCGCGTTCTCCACGAGCGGCAGCAGCAGCAGCCGCGGCATGAGCACGCCATCGAGCGACCCATCGACGTTGAACTCCACGCTGAGCAACTCGCCCATGCGCGTCTGCTCGATGTCCAGATACGCGCGCAGCATGGCAATTTCCTCGCCCACCGTCGTGCGCTCCTCGGCTTTGCGGCCCGTGAGCGTGAGCCGGCAAAAATCCGCGAGCCGATCGAGCGTGTCGCGCGCCGAGCCCAGCGCCGGCGGGATCTGCGAGCGGATCGACGTGAGCGAGTTGAAGAGAAAGTGCGGGTTGAGCTGATAACGCAGCACGTCGAGCTGCGCTTTTTCCGCAGCGAGGCGCGCCGTGATTTTCTCGTCCAGCTCCAGTTTATGGAGACGCGCGAGTTCGCCGTTCTGCCGGCGCAGATCGTCTGTGCGAGTCGCGACGATTTTTTCGAGCTGCTCGTTTTTCTTCCGCAGAGCGCGCGTGCGCAGCCGCACCGAACCGAAAATCGTCAGGCCCAGCATCGCCGCGTAGCCGCCATACGCCCACCACGTCCGCCACCACGGCGGCAAAATCGTAAATGCCAGCGTCGCCGGTGCACTCAGGTGGCCGTCGATATCGCGGGCCTGCACTTCGAAGCGGTAGCGGCCGGTATCAAGCCGGGGAAACTCGCGCCGCCGCTCAAGGTCCCACGTCGACCACGCGCCTTCCTCGCCGACGAGCCGGGAGCGGTATCTTACGGCGTGGTGCGGGGCAAATCGCGGCGCCATAAAGCGGAATTCCACCGAGCGGCGATCATAGGACAGTGCGCCACCATCGCGAAGGCCGGAGACCGGCGACCACACCGAGGCGGCGTAGCCAACCGGTGGAGTCAACGCGCGCGTGACGTCCACTCGCACGACTCCGGTGGTGCCGGCGACCCACAGCACGCGCCCGTCGGGCCCCGGCTCTTCATGAAAACACGTCGCCGAAGTCAAAAGCTGCTTCACGCTTTGCGGCAGGGTTTGGATGCCGCCGCCGCGCGCGAACCGATGGACGCGCGATTCGCTGAGCGATGTCTTGAACGAATTCGCCACCCAGAGCGCTTCGGGAGAGTTCGCCCCGATGAAATTGCCGCCAAACTTATAGGGGCCCGGCATCGCGTCCACGCCGCGCAACGGCACGAATTTTCGGACCGCCGGATCGAACTCCAAGAGCGTCGGGCTCACCGACATCGTGAACACGAGCTGTTCACCCCACCGGACCACGCGAGCGGAGGTGGGGTGGCCGTCGCCGGGAGGAAAAAACTCAATCGCCGGCGTAATGCCCGTGGCGTTGTCCGCAGTCCCGGGGGGCAGCACGACGCGGGCAAACCCGCGGGTTGTGGTCGAGACCCAGATCGCACCGTCGGGCGCCTCGGCCAATCCTTGCAGGCGCTCGTTGTCGAGCTCCTTGACGCGAAAGGCGCTTTGCCAGCCGGCGACGTCCCGGCGCAGCACAGTGAGACCGATGGTTTTGGCGAGCCACAGCCACGAAGGGTGGGCCGCCGAGTGGTGCAGTGCCACGACAGTGCCGCGGTCGGGCCGCTTCGACGACGTCAGCTCGCCGCCCGCATTCAAGTGGAAGATTTTCTCGACCGTGGCCGCCCAAAGACCCGTTTCGTCGGCGTGGAGCGAGAGAAAGGAGCCCTCGATCACCTGTTCCCATTTCGCCGGTTGCGTCGGGCCATCCGCCGGGCGCAGTCGATAGATGCCCCGGCCCGTGGAGGCGTAGAGTGAACCGGCATGCCGGCACAATTTTTGGACCGTTCCCTTTGGCAGGCCATCCGCTTCGTCGAACACCGTCACGGCTGGCCCCCAGCCCACGTGGGCGAGGCCGCGGTTCAGGCCCAGCCAATATCCGCCCGTGCGTTCTGGGGTGAGGCTGACGACGGAGTCAGCCGGTAAGCCGTTGGTGTCGTCGAGGACTTTGAGAAAGCGCCCGTCGGCGGCCAGCAACCAAAGGCCCTTACGGCCGATGATCTTGAGCGCCAAAGATCCGTCCTGTAACTGCCAGATCCGGTTAATCCTGAGTCCGCTCAGCACGGCATCGAGTCCCGTGGGCCAAGGTGCGATTCTTCCGTCCCGCAGCGTGTGAAACTGCGCCCGTTCCGTGCCGATCAGGACCGCTCCGTCCGGCGTTTTGCCCATGAGCAGCACCAGGTTTTTCAAGAACAGGGGATCGCGATGAGTGACCGTGAAGCGGGTCCCTTCGAAGAGCATGAGCGGTCGCTCTCTGGCCTGGAAATAGAGCTGGCCGTCGACGACATGGAACAGCCCCGGGTCTTCCAGTTTCTGCACCGTGAGTTTGCCATTTCGCCAGACCACCAGGCTCGTGGGCGTCACCGCGTAGATCGTGTCGCCGTGGGCGATCATATGGTTGATACTTTTGAAATCGCGCTCCGGCTCGGCGAGTTGCTCCACCAGCGACTCGAACGTGTGGGTTCCATCCCGTTGGTCCCGCAATGCTCCAAAGACGCCGGTGCCTCCGACATAGACGACCCCGTCTTGCCCCAACACCAGCTGGCGGCAGCCAACTTGGGACTTCGGAATCCGGCGCCACGTCGCACCATCGAAGGAGATCAGACCCGGGCCGTCGCAAAAGAAGAGCACTCCCGACTTATCCTGGACGACGGCCATGATCTGGGCGCTGGTGCCATTGAAGTCCTGCTGGGAGTAGGTTTTCACCACGAGCCGGCCGAGCTCGTTGGCCACGGGAGCGGACTCCGTGCGGCCCACCGCGGCGCAGCCCGCAAGGCAGATGACGAGAACGAGACGGAGCAGCGTGCGTCTCATGAGGAACGAGGCGGCATGCGCAACGCTAGGCGCACGCGCACCCAGCCGTCCATCGTCGAGTGGGTAAACGCATGCGCATCCGGATAGTGGCGACGCAGCCGTTCGCGGAGATTATCGTGCCCGATGCCCGTCGAGGGAATCCCCGGCCGCGAGCCGCGCTCCACCCACGTGCCGGTATTCGAAATTTCAAACACGAGCGCGTTTTCACCCGCGTCGGGCAGGCGCTGCGCGGAAATTTTTAGGGCCAACATCTCTTCGCTCGTGGCCTGGCCGTATTTGAGCGCGTTTTCCACCAGCGGCAGCAGCAGTAGCCGTGGCATGAACACACCGTCGAGCGACGTATCGACGGCAAACTCCACGCTGAGCAACTCACCCATGCGCGTCTGCTCGATGTCCAGATACGCGCGCAGCATGGCAATTTCCTCGCCCACCGTCGTGCGCTCTTCGGCTTTGCGACCGGTCAGCGTGAGTCGGCAAAAATCTGCGAGGCGGTCGAGTGTGTCGCGCGCCGAGCCGAGCGCAGGAGGGATCTGCGAGCGGATCGACGTGAGCGAGTTGAAGAGAAAGTGCGGGTTGAGCTGATAACGCAGCACGTCGAGCTGCGCTTTTTCCGCAGCGAGGCGCGCCGTGATTTTTTCGTCGAGCTCGAGTTTGTGCAGACGCGCGAGCTCGCCGTTTTGCCGGCGGAGATCGTCCGTGCGCGTCGCGACGATTTTTTCGAGCTGCTCGTTTTTCTTCTGCAACGCGCGGGTGCGCAGGCGCGCGAAGCCGAGGAGAGCGGCGCCGAAAGCGAGCGTGTAGCCGCCGTAGGCCCACCCGGTGCGCCACCACGGCGGCAACACGGAGAAAGCGATCGTCGCCGATGTGCCGATACGTCCATCGGCGTCGCGCGGCTGCACTTCAAACGTGTAAGCGCCTTCGCGGAGATTGGTAAACGAACGCCGATGTTCCCGCGACCAAGCAGTCCATTCGTCTTCGAAACCGACGAGCCGCGTGCGGTAGTCGGGCGCCTCGTAGGTCGGCGCGGTGGGCGCGACAAAATCGAAATCGACCGAGTTGCGCGCCGCGGGCTGCACGGCGCCCGGGGCGAGTTCGCGGCCGTTGACGAGCGCGGCGAGCGACGGCGACGACGCAAACGCCCGCGCAAGCTCGACGCGCACGACGCCGTCGGTGCCGCCGATCCAGAGCACGCCCTCCCCGACGTCTTCGTAGAGCGCCGAATTTTCGCGCAGAGCGCTGCTGATGGGATAAGGGAGCGTTTCGAGTTTTTCGCCACTGAGGCGATGGACTCCGGGACCGGGTGGAGTTTCGCGGTCGTGGTCGAGCGTGAGCACCCAGAGGTGGCGCGGGTTTTGGGGTGCCAGGGCGACGGCGTTGAGTTCGAGCGTAGCGGGCAGCGGCACCAAGCCCGTGAACGGCGCGAAGGCCCGCTTTGCTTCGTCGAAGCGGAGGATCTCGTGGCTATTGCCGAGGAGAAAATAGGTCTCGTCGCGCCACGTGCCGAGCCGGGCGCGGCTGCGTTTCATGTCTTCCCCAGGCCCGGCGAGAAAACGTTCCACCTTGGCCCCAGTGGCAGGGGCGGACGTTCCGGGGGTGATTTGGAAATATCCCTGGCTATCGATCCCCACCCAAAGCTGGCCGGTCGGCGTTTCGGAAATCGCGCGCACCATGCCGGACAAACCGGGCACCAAACCTTCATTGCGCCAGCCGGTCGGTGTTTCGCGAAAGGCGCGGAGGCCGTCGGCGTGTCCGATCCAGCGCAGGCTCGGGTCGCGCTTCGAACGCAACATCGCGTAAGCGAGCGTCGGCAAAGGCGTGACGGTGGTGAAACCCGTCGGCGTGAGGCGGATGATTTTGTGATCGGCGACACCGTAGAGATCGGCGCCCTCGGAAATGAGGGCGAAGACTCCGCCAGTAAACACGCGCTCGAATTTCGCCGGTGTCTGCGGCGCGCGCCCGGGGAGCAGGCGAAAGAGGCCCGTGCTATTGCCGACGTAAAGCGTGCCGTCGTGACGCGCGATCGCGCTGACAATGGCCCGGTCCAATCCGTTGGCGGTTTGAAATAACGTCGTAGCGGCAGGCCAATCGACGTAGGCCGTGCCGTAGTCGAGACACAGCCAGAGTCCGCCGTGGCGGCTGGCGGCCAGACCGTAGACGACGCTGTTGGGCAGGCCCGTGGTGGCGTCGAGATAGTTGAGAAACGCGCCGTCCGCGCCGATGAGCGCGAGACCGCCGCCGGACGCGGCTGCAAACGCGACGGCGACCGAACCGTCGGCGAGGCGAAGTGCGCGGTAGATTTGTTTCGTTTTAAACAACTCGTCGATCGCCGTGACCCAACGCGTGGCGCGGCCGGTGGCGAGGTCGAGATGGGAGAGTCCGTGCTTGGCCGAGGCCACGAGGAGAGTGCCGGGAGTGGGGCCGGGGCCGAGGTAGCGGCTGATATCGCCGAGGAAAATCGGATCTTCGGATACGCGCACGAGGCGGTCGCCTTCGATGCGCTGGAGCGGAGAGTTGGGCGAATGGAGAAAAACCTGATCGGCGACGACATCGAGTCGGCCCACGGCATGGGGGATATGCGCAAAGCGGCCGGCCCGGAAAATCAGGAGATGTTTCCCCGTCGTGAAATAAACCGCGTCGCCGTGCGCGACGATTTGGAAGACCTCTTGGAAATCACGCGCGGCCTCGGGCAGGTCGCCGAGGAGAGAGACGTGTTCGTGGCGTCCGCCCGGCAACGGACGGAGCCAGCCAAGATCGCCGAGCGAACCGACGTAAATGCGACCGTCGGCGGCGAGTGCGACCGCCCGCGTGACAGGGGAGAAGCGCTCGGCGCGAGTGATGCGCGAGGTAGCTCCATCATAGGTGACGATGCCGGCGGAGTTGGCGAAGTGCACACGGCCGGCGGCATCCTCCACGGCCGCCCAGTTCTGGGTGGCTGCATTGGTGGGCGCGGGCTCGAAGGCACGGATCGCCGGGCGCCCATGCTCGGACGTCGTGCGAGGCACCGCCGCGCACACCTGCCACGCCGCGAAGAAAAACGCGGCATGCAGCAAGTGGGGAATTCGGCGTCGCATGTCTGCCTGAGGCTGGGCGCCACCGAAAAGCCGCCAAGGAATTTTCCGTGAGCAGTTTCCGCAGGGGGACGCTACGGAGCGGCGGCGACCGCCAGTTGCCCGCAGCCCGCAGCGATATCGATACCGCGTCGCTGGCGCACCGTGCTCGGAATCTGGAATTCGGAGGAGAGGATGTGTTGGAAGGCCCGCGCGGCGGCGGTGTGCGTCGGTGCGCCGTCGTAGCCGGCCGTGGGGTTGAGCGGGATGAGGTTCACCTGCGCCGGCAGGCCGTGGAGCAAATTGCCGACCGCGCGCGCCGTCTCGACGGAATCGTTTTTCCCTTCGATGAGCGTCCACTCGTAGAAAATTTTCCGGCCAGTCGCTTCGCTGTAGGTGCGGCACGCAGCCAAGAGTTCATCGAGCGGCCACTTTTTCGCCGCGGGCACGAGCGCCGCGCGCTCCGCCTGCGTCGCGGCGTGCAGCGAGACGGCGAGGTGAAACGCGCGCTTCTCCTGCGCCAGCCGCAAAATCCCCGGCACCACGCCCACCGTGCTGACCGTGATGCGCTCGCCACCGAGGGCGAGTCCCGCCTCGTCGCGGAGGATATCAACCGCGTGCATCACCGCGTCGTAATTATGGAGCGGCTCGCCCATCCCCATCAGGACAATGTTGCGTAGTCGCTCGCCGGCTTTGGCCGCCTCGGCGCGCGCGCGCGCTTGTTCGGCCGATGACGTGTAACCCAATAGGTTACACGTTGGCGGATTTGCCGAGGGCGCGGTGGCTTCGGGCGCATCCGGGGACGTGTAACCTATTGGGTTACACGTGGTGGGTTCGGACGGGCGAAGGACGGGGGTGCGGGAGTCGCGCAGCGCGCGGGCGACGTGCACGGCCTGCGCGACGATTTCGCCTGGCGTGAGGTGCCGCGTGTAGCCCATTTGGCCGGTCGCGCAAAACACACAGCCCATCGCACAGCCCACCTGCGAACTCACGCACGCGGTGACGCGGCCTTTGTAGCGCATGAGCACGGTCTCGATGCGTTCGCCGTCGGCGAGACGAAGGAGATATTTGCGCGTGAAGCCGTCGGTGGAATCGGTCTCGAGCGCGGTCGGCAGGACGCCGAGGGAGGTTTCCGCGAGGAGGCGGGTGCGAACCTTCGGCGGGAGGTCCGGCATCGCCGCTTCGGAAAACGACTCGGCGAGCCCGAGGTAGAGGTAGTTCCACAACGTCGCCGCGTGCACCGGCGACAATTCCCACGAAACCAACAGCGCGCGCAGTTGCTCGCGGGTGAGGTCGTAGAGATTGAGCGGCGCGGCGGACATGACGGGGCGAAGCGACGCGCGGGCGCGCTCAGCGCAGCGACGCGAGGGCGGCGGGGATGGGGATGGACTGGCGGCGGCGGTCGAGGAAGACGTTGATTTCGGTGTAGCCGGCTTCTTGCAGCGTGCGGAGGGCGCTGGCGTAGCCGTCGGCGACGCGGCCGGGGCGGTGGGCGTCGGAGCCGAGGACGACGGGGATGCCGCGGGCCTGCATCAGGCGAAGGATGCTCGGGCTCGGGTTGATTTCGCGGATGGCTTTGTTCGCACCGCTGGTGTTCAGCTCCATCGCCACGCCGGTGGCGGCGATGCGGTCGAGGGCACGCTCGATGAACGGCACGATGCGCTCGAAGTGCCACTCGGTGGGCGACTCGTTTTTGATGAGATCGGGATGCGCGAGGGTGTCGTAGAGGCCGGTCTCGGCGGAGCGGGCGAGGTGGTCGAAGTAGGTTTGTTGATACTCGAACCAGTTGCCGTGGAAGAAGCGCGCGCGGTAGTCAGGGACCTGCGGGTGGACGGAGCCGAGCACGTGGTGGAGCGGGAAGCGGGCGTGGAGTTTTTCGAGCCACGGTTCGACGCCGGGATAATAATCGCTCTCCAGGCCGAGGCGCACGTCGAGGCGGCCGGCGAATTGTTCGCGGGTGGCGGCGACGAGCTCGACGTAGTGGTCGTATTGCTCGGGCGTCATGCGCACGGCGTGCGAGATGCGGTCGGGCAGCGGGCAGTGGCAGGTGAAGATGATGCCCTTCAGGCCGCGCGCGAGGGCCTCGGCGGCGTATTCCACGGGTTCACCGTGCGCGTGTTTGCACAGGGGGGTGTGGCAGTGGGATTCGTAGAGGAGGCGGGTGGGCACGGGTGCGCGGAGCGGTTTTCGGAAAATCGTTCCTCGTTCTCGTAATCGTTCCTCGTTCTCTCAATCCAACGGGAGGAAGAGAGAACGATTACGAGAACGAGGAACGAGAACGATTGATCAGAAGAACGTGTAGTATTTCTGCTCGGCAAGGCGCTGGATGAGGAGCGCGAGCTCCATCGCGTGGTAGTCGCCCCACATCGATGATTCGCCGTTCGGGACCTTTTGGCCCTTCGCAACGTGGTCCCAGCCGTTCGGACGGTGGTAGACACTGTGGAGGAGGAGACCCTGGTGTTTCTTGTCTGTCGAAAGATAGGGTTCGTCGAAGAGCGTGTCGGCGATGGTGAGGCCGGCTTGGAAGTATTTTTTGCCGGCGGCGGTGTCGCCTTTCGCGGTGAGGTAGGTGCCGAGGCGGAGGAAGCCTTGCGCGGCGATGGCGGCGGCGGAGCTGTCGACGGGTTCGTGGGCGTTGTAGGGATCGGCGTTTTTCTTGGTGATGTCGCCGAGCTTGTGGCTGTTGAGCGCCATCGAATCCCAGTAGGGCACGCCGTCTTTGGCAGAGTAGCCGTCGATGTAATAGTCGCTCGTGGCGCGGGCGGTCTCGAGGAAGAGATCCGTCACGGCGCGGCGGCCGCCGACGGCGTCGAGGTCGGTGCCTTTGACCGTATCCAGGAACTCGAGCTGCTCGGCGTAGCCGGCGATGATCCAGGCGGCGCCGCGGGTCCAGGTGGTGAACGGCGAGTAACCCTGCTGCGAGGACGGGCAACGGAACTGGCCGTCGTTGCGATTGAAGACCGACTCGTGCGCGACGCGGCCGCGGACGTCGTAGCTGTCGCGACCGGTGCCGAAGAAGACGTTGAAACGCGCGGTGGTGGCGGCGTGCTCGATGGCGCGGTGGAGGAGATTGGTGGGCTTGTCGCCCTCACCCATCAGCGCGTGGCCGAGCTGGTGCGCGACGACGAGGGAACGCATGGAGCGGATCGTGTCGGCGAAGAGGGACTGCGGGCCGTTGAAGGAGTAGACGTAGCCGCTGGGGGCGACGCCACCGGATGCGGGCGAGCCGCCCGCGCTCCCGGGGGACCACGGGGCTTTGGCGTTGGTGGTCGCGTAGCGCGCGGCTTGGACGGCGCCGGAAACTTTGAGGGCGATTTCGGTGAAGTTCAGCTCGTCCTGGTTGTGCGGGATTTTTCCCTCGAGGATCAGGCGGCGGAGATTGCCGTAGGTGGAGACGTTGTTGAAGCCGTGGTCGTGCACGCCGACGTGCGAGACGTGGGAGGCCATGAGTTTCACGGTCTTCTCGCGGGCGAGCTTGAGCGAGGAGGCGTCGCCCGTGGCGTCGAAGTGGAGGAAGCCCATGCCGAACTGGAAGCCCTGGGTCCACTCGGTCCAGCCGCGCGAGGTGTATTTGCCGGCGACGGTGAAGACGGGCGTGCCGTTGGCGGGATCCCAAGCGGCGTCGATGGCGCGGATCTTCTGGCCGGCGAGTTCAAAGACGCGCGCGGTTTTTTTGGTGAGGCGCTGGGGGGTGAGCGTGGCGTTGATTTTCATGGCGTGGGAAGGTGAGGGAAGGCGGAGAAAGAACCACGAAACGCGGGAAACACACGAACGATTTTTACGACGTGGGCGGACGGTCAATCGGTGGGCCTGGCGCGCGGCCTGGGGCGCGGAGCAGAGGTCGCGCGGCGGTTACGAGACGATTACGCGGTGGAGCCTCTCGAAAATGGGCGCTTAAAAAAGCGCCCCTCCGGGTGGAGTGGGCGCTGGTGGCGCGGGTGCGAGGGATGGCCGGTGATTCTGCCCGGCGCGGCAGGACGATCAGTAATCGTGGAGCGTGATGAGGCCCCAGAAGAGCGTGGTCTTTTTGCCGGAGGGATTGCCGCCACTCATGATTTTCGAGGTGTCGGCATCGACAGTGGCGGGCGTGATGGGCTCGAAAGAATTGGTGGCCACGGTGACGGCCCCGCCGAGGAGAGTAGTCTCGCGTCCGCCGCTCGCCGTGGTGCGCGTGGCGCAACCGGAGGAGAACAGGACGGCCGAGGTGAGGGCGGCGAGGAGGAGGAGCTTCGATTTCATGGGGGACTAAAAGTGAGGCGGTGATGGGACGCTGAGGCGCGGCGGAAGTTTCGCAAGATTTGGGTGGAGACGGGCAGGGTGGGGGGCTGACGAACGAGAACGATTAAGAGAACGAGAACGACTCTGGGGGTGTGAAAGGAAGGGGGCGTTAGACTTTTAGGGAGGGTTCGTGGCGGAGGAGGGTCGCCTGCCAGGGGAGGAGGTGGTCGTCGATTTGCCGGGGGGCGCGGGCGATTTGCGCGAGTTGGGAGCGGTTGGCGATGAGGGTGGCCTCGATACCGAGTTTTTGGGCGACGCGGTCGCGGTCGGTCTTGATGCGCTCCTGAAGCTCGATCTCGGCTTGGCTGAGGGAGACGTGATTGGGATCGCGACCGGGGCGGCGGGGGAGCGTCTTTGGGTCGCGGGCGAGGCCGGCGTGGACGGCGGCGGCGAGCGAGGGGAAGAGGCGTGAGTGGCGTTTGCCGAGGTCGACGCGCTGAAGAATGGAGGCCTCGGAATCGCCCTGCTCGGCGGCTTCGGCGATCTGGAGGACGAGGGTGTTGCCGCAGACTTTGAAGGGAGGGGTGTCGATGCGTTGAGCCTGATCTTCGCGCCAGTGCCAGACGGCGTGGAGGACGCCGAGGCCGGCGCCGCGGAGACGTTCGCTGCGGCCGATGCGCCAATCGGTCTCGGTGGAGGGCGCGAAACCGGTGGATCCGGCGTCGATCTGGGCGCGGCATTGTTGCTCAAGCCAATCGAGGCGGCCGAGTTTCTTGAGGTCGCGTTTGAGAATGTCACGGAGGGCGGGGAGGTGCCAGACGTCGAGGGCGGCGTAGTTGAGGAGTTTCGGCGTGATGGGACGCTGGGACCAGTTGGCCTTCTGGCCGGATTTGTCGACGGCGACGCCGAAGTGCTCCTCGAGGAGACCGGCGAGACCGATGCGTTGGCGGCCGAGGAGTTGGGCAGCGAGCATCGTGTCGAAGATGCTTTTTGGGCGGAAGCCGCAGAGGTCGTGGAGGAGGCGGAGATCGAAATCGCTGCCGTGCATCACGAGGTGTTTCTGCGCGAGGACGGCGAGGAGCGGCTCGACGTTTAGGCCGGGGGCGAGGACATCGACGAGGTAGACTTCACCGTCGACGAGGAGCTGAAAGAGGCAGACGCGGGTCTTGTAATGATACATGTTGTCCGCCTCGGTATCGAGGAAGACCTCCTCCACGCGGGCCAGCGCGGTGAGCAGCGGTTGGAGTGAACCGGGCTGGTCGAGGAGCTGATAGGCGGGCGGACGAGTGGTCACTTTGACGCCGAGCAAACGGCGAACGGGCAGTGGGAGGAAGCGAGAAATCATGCGTCAGGCTGAGCGGCGGCAGGAGGCTGCTGCGAATTAAGAGGCGGTTTTGTCCCACGCCGAGAGGAAGGCTTCAACCAACAAAGGAAGATCTTCGCTATAACCTCCTTCAAGAATGGCGGCGGCGGGAATGGAGCGTGGCGCGGACGAGGCGGCGGCGGAGGCCGGCGCCGGGAGACGCGCTTCGGCGAGCCAACGGCCGAGGGTGGCGAAATCGTCGCGCTCCAGCGTCATCGAGGTGATGGGATCGCGCGCGTAGGCATCGAAGCCGGCGGAGACGAGGATCAGGTCGGGGCGAAACGCGATGACGGCGTCGAGCGAGGCGCGGAGGGCGGCCATATGTTGCTCGCGTGGGGTGCGCGGGGCGACGGGCCAGTTGCGAATCTGCGGGCCGAGGTCGCGCGTGCCGGTGCCGGGATAGCCGGGGTGTTGGTGGACGGAGGCGAAGAAGAAAGCAGCGCGGGCGCCTGGGGACGAAGCGGCGGACGAGACGAAGTGGTGGAGAATGGCTTCGGTGCCGTTGCCGTGGTGGGCATCGAAGTCCCACACGGCGACGCGGCGCGTGGGTGCGATGGGTGGTGTGGCGGTGCCGGGGAAATCGTAGGCGGCGTGAACGGCGGCGAGGGCGATCTGGTTCAAATAACAGAAGCCCATGGCCTGCGTCGCGGTGGCGTGGTGACCGGGAGGACGCATGAGTGAAAAGACGGGCGTGCGGTGCGCGAGGGCGTGACGCGCGGCGGCGAGCGCGGCGGAGACGGAGCGGCGGGCGTGATCGCCGATGTCGTCGAAAAACGGGGTATCGGCATCGAAGTCGCGGGGTTGCGCGAGGCGCCGGAGGTGGGCTGGGGCGTGGACGAGCGTGAGCGCGGCATCGGTGATGGATGCGGCGGGCGGGGGCAGACGAAACTCCCAGCCGGGGCGCGCGGCGCGGAGATGCGCGGCGGTGCGGACGACGCGGGCGGGCTGCTCGGGACGCATCGAAGAGCCGTAGTTGGCGCACTGCGGATCGTGGAGAATGAGCATGAGGGGAGTGAAAGGCAGAGTGACGGTGAAAGGGAAAGGGAAAGTGAGCGGACAAGGGAAGCGGGCCGGTGGGAGGGCGGTCACTTGCGTTCGCGGGCGCTTCACCCTCACTCTCGAATTTTATGAAAGTTGTCGTGTTGTGTTCCGGGGGGATGGATTCCGTGGCTGCGCTGTATTGGGCGCGGGCGGAGCATGCCGTGGCGGCAGTGATGAGTTTCGACTACGGGGCGAAGCACAACCACCGCGAGATTCCCTTTGCGGCGGAACACGCGGCGCTGGTGGGGGCACGGCACGAGATCGTGCGGTTGGACTTTGTGGACCGGCTGTTTGCGTCGGATCTGTTGAAGAGCGGCGGGGAAATTCCGGAAGGACACTATGAGGCGGCGAACATGAAGCAGACGGTCGTGCCGTTTCGGAACGCGATCATGCTGTCGATCGCGTGCGGGTTTGCGGAGAGCGTCGGGGCGGAGGGGCTGGTGATCGCGGCGCACGGCGGCGACCACGCGATCTATCCGGATTGCCGCGAAGATTTTATGCGGGCCATGGGCGATGCGATGCGGCTCGGGACGTATGCGGGTGTGCAGTTGCTGCGGCCGTTTATCGCGATGACGAAGGGCGACATCGCGGCAGCGGGCGGGCGGCTCGGCGTGGATTTCGCGCGCACGTGGTCGTGCTACAAGGGCCAAGAAATCCACTGCGGAAAATGCGGCACGTGTGTGGAGCGGCGCGAGGCGTTTGCGCTGGCGGGCGTGGCCGATCCCACGGTGTATGCGAGCAACGCGGCGCTGCCGACCAAACCGACATGCTGATCTCCGAGATTTTCTATTCGATCCAGGGCGAGGGCGAGCTGACGGGGGTGCCGTCGGTGTTTGTGCGCACGAGCGGGTGCAACCTGCGTTGCGCGTGGTGCGATACGCCGTATGCGTCGTGGAATCCGGAGGGCACGATGCGCACGGTGCCGCAGATCGTGGCGGACGTGCAGGCGTATCAGGCGGCCCGACACGTCGTGTTGACGGGCGGTGAGCCGCTGGTGGCGAAAGATATCCACGCGCTGGCGAAAGAGCTGAAGGCGCTCGGCTATCACATTACGATTGAGACGGCGGCGACGGTAAAGCCGGAGGGCATCGCGTGCGATTTGGCCTCGCTATCGCCGAAGCTGCTCAACTCGGCGCCGGACGCGCAGGAGCACGGAGCGTGGCGGAAAAAACACGAGGCGACGCGGTGGCAGCCGGACGTGGTGCGGGCGTGGATCGACGCGTATCCGTATCAGTTCAAATTTGTCGTGGCGCGTCCCGAAGATGTGGAGGAGCTGGAACACATGTTGGCGGCGCTGCACCGCGAAATTCCCCGGCACAAAGTGCTCCTCATGCCGGAAGCGACGACGCTGGAGAAAATGCGCGGGCGCGCGGGCTGGCTTGGCGAGCTGTGTAAGGACCGCGGCTATCGCTACGCGCACCGGCTGCATATCGAACTTTACGGCAACAAGCGCGGCACGTGACGGTTGGTTTATTTTTGCGATGAATCTCCCCTCGCCCACCGGGCCCGATCCGCTGCGGAAACTCTCCGAGGAACTGCACGCGCTCGCGGAGCAATTCCGTGAACGAAAAGTGACGCTGGCGGAAGTGATGACCACGCTGGGCACGCGAGCCTCGGGATTGGTGATCGTGATTCTGGCGCTGCCGTTTTGCTCACCGATCTCGATCCCGGGATTGTCGGTGCCGTTTGGAGCGGCGATTTTGGTGCTCGGCGCGTGCTATGTGGTCGGTCGGCCGCCGTGGCTGCCGCAGCGGTTGCTCGCGGTGGAACTACCGCCGAAGTTTTTCCGCATGGTGCTGGAAGGGGCGAGCAAGTTCATCGGCTGGATCGAACGCCGGCTGCATCCGCGCTGGGCGTGGGTGACGGGCACGACGGCGCTCATGCGGTTGCACGGGTTGCTCGTGTGTGCGGGCGCAGGACTGCTGCTGCTGCCGCTCGGCGGGATTCCGTTTACCAACATGCTACCGGCACTGGTCGTCGTGATCGGCACACTCGGCATGATGGAACGCGACGGAGTAGCGGTGGCGGCCGCATATGGAATTTTTCTGTCGACGATGGTTTATTTCGCCACGTTTGCGGGCGTAGTGATCGAGTTGTTTGAGCGGATCAAGAACTGGATTTCGGGCTGAGGGCGGCAGCCGGACGCGCCGGCACGAGCAGGGAAACCGCCACGGCGGCGGCGAGCAGCGAACCGATGATGCCGAGGGACCACGTGACGGGGAACTTTCCGCCGAAGGCTTCGTTGAGCCAGACCATCTTGAGGCCGACGAAGACGAGGATCAGGCCGAGGCCGTATTTGAGGAAGCGGAACTTGTGCATCACGCCGGCGAGCATGAAGAACATGGCGCGGAGTCCCAGAATCGCGAATACGTTGGAGGTGAAAACAATCAGCGGCTCCTTCGTGATGGCGAAGATGGCGGGCACGGAATCGACGGCGAAGACGATGTCGGTGACCTCGAGGAATACCAGACAGACGAACAGCGGCGTGGCGTGGAGCACGCCCGCGTGGCGCACAAAGAAATTCTGGCCGTCGAGCTTGGGCGTGACCGGGATGATTTTCCGAAGGAGGCGGATGATCGGATTCTTCTCGGGGTCGATGGGCTTTTCGGGCGCGAAGAGAATCTTGATGCCGGTGAGGATGAGAAAGATGCCGAAAATCCAAATGACCCAATGGAGCTGCATGAGCGCGGCACCGAGCGCGATGAAGATGATGCGAAACACCAGTGCCCCGAGGATGCCGAAGAAGAGGACGCGGTGCTGATACTTGGCCGGCACGGCGAAGTAGGAGAACACGACGACGAAGACGAAGACGTTGTCCACCGAGAGGGACTTTTCGACGACGTAGCCGGTGAGAAACTCAAGCGCGGTCTGGTTTGCGAGCGTGGCGGCCTGGAGCGCGGTCATGCCCGCCGCGAGCAGGCGCGGATCCGTCGGGAGTTTCCACTGGGCGTATTGCCAGAAGCCGAAGCAGAAGAGGAGCGCGAGCCCGATCCACGCGATGCTCCAGCCGAGCGCTTCTTTGAATTTCACTTCGTGGGCGTCGCGGTGAAACACGCCCAGATCGAGAGCGAGCATGCCGAGCACGAAGAGCGTGAAGAGCCCGTAGAACCACCAATAGTCGGCAAACGGGAAGAGGATAAGTGAAGCGTCCATGGGAAAAGGAAGCCGCGAAGCAATGCAGGGCCGCGAACGGCTCAAGGCGAAGCGGTCTGGAAAACCGGAGGGTTGTTTCCAGCGGGGACTGCAGGCAGAAACCCGGGGCACTCGAATTCCTATGAATACTTCGCCTGCTCCCCTGCCCCACCCCGCTCCGGAAATCGGCCAGATCGCGATCACCGTATCCGATGTCGCCAAGGCCACGGTGTTCTACCGCGACACGCTGGGACTGAACTATCTCTTTGGGGCTGGACCGAACCTCGCGTTTCTCACGGCCGGCGGCGTGCGCATCATGCTGACGACGCCGCAGGGGCACGGCGAGGTGGGGAAGAATTCGGTTTTGTATTTCAAGGTGACGGACGTCGTCGCGACGCACGCGGCGATTGTCGCGCGAGGAGCGACGAACGAGCGGGTGCCGCAGTTGGCGGCGAAGATGCCGGATCACGAGCTGTGGATCGGGTTTGTGCGCGATCCGGACGGGAACTTGGTCGGGTTGATGGAGGAGAAGCGCTGAGACGGAAGAGGCTAACGCCACAGAGCCCGTGAGAAGCGAAGCGCACAGTGAGGCGGTCGCTTGCGGAGGCGCACGGGCCGGGCAGCGTGGACGCTCACCATGAATCGCGGGCAGACGAAATCAGGCGGCGGCAAACTCCACTACGCGTGGATCGTCGCGGGCGTGACGTTCGTGACGTTGCTCGCGGCGGCGGGGGCGCGGGCGACGCCGGGGGTAACGCTGTTGCCGCTCGGCAACGAGTTTCAGTGGAGCCGAGCGAAGGTGTCGTCGATCGTGGCGGTGAACATTTTTCTGTATGGGCTGATCGGACCATTTGCGGCGGCGCTGTATCAGCGGTTTGGATTGCGGCGAACGATGATGGCGGCGATGGGACTGCTTGGCGCCGGCTACGGGCTCTCCACACTGGCGACGAACTATTGGCAGTTTGTGGTGCTATGGGGTTTTGTCGTCGGCGCTGGCTCGGGCATGGCGGCGACGGTGCTCGGTGCGGCGGTGGCGAACCGGTGGTTTACCGAGCGGCGCGGGCTGGTGATGGGCGTGCTCACGGCGAGCACGGCGACGGGGCAACTGGTGTTTCTCCCGTGGATGGCGGCGGCGGTCTCGACGGAGAGTCTGCCGTGGGCGTGGGCGCAGGGCTGGCGGGCAGCGCCGCTGATCGTGGTGGCGGCGACGCTGGCGGTGATCCCGGTGATTTGGTTTTTCATGCGAGACGATCCACGCGATGCGGGAGTGCGGCCGTATGGGGAACCGGCAAGGGAAAGCGAGAGTGAGCAGGAAAGTGAAAACCGGAAAAAGGCAGCGCCGGGGAATCCGGCGACGCGGGCGTTGGCGGTGCTGGTGGAAGCGGCGCGCGTGCGGGACTTCTGGCTGCTGGCGGGGTCGTTCTTCGTGTGCGGAGCGAGCACCAATGGCCTGGTCGGGACGCACCTGATTCCGGCGGCGTTTGATTGCGGAATTCCGGAGGTGCGCGCCGCGTCGTTGCTGGCGGCGATGGGGCTGTTCGATCTGATCGGAACGACGGCGAGCGGCTGGTTGAGCGACCGCTACAACTGTCGGTATTTGCTCTTTGGATATTACGGATTGCGCGGGTTATCGCTGTTGTTTCTGCCACAGGCTTTGTTGGGGCCGGTGGCGGGACTCGGGGTGTTTGCCGTGTTTTACGGACTGGACTGGATCGCGACCGTGCCGCCGACGGTGCGGCTGACGGGTGAGGTTTTTGGGCGGGAGAAGGCGAGCATCGTGTTTGGCTGGGTCGTGGCGGCGCATCAGGTGGGCGCGGCGTTTGCGGCTTACACGGCGGGAGCGTTGCGGTCGGCTTTGGGGAGCTACGCGCCCGCGTTTATCGGTGCGGGAGTGTTATGTTTGATCGCGGCGGTGGGAGTGTTGCCGATTGCCAAGCGGCGCGCGTGGGCGACGTCGACGGTATAAGTGCGCGAAAGGTGTAACGCGGCCGCGACGCGGAGCGTTCAGGGGAGAGATGGTGCCGCCGTCTTCCCATGAAACCCAACTACAACGATTCTGCGCCCAGCGCGCCCAGGCCGGAGAGCCGCGCGCGGCGAGGAGCGGCGCAGGGAAAGCCAAGCCACACGGATGAACACCGCATCTCTCAACTGTGAGCTTGCGCCGAGCAGAGGATTGTTTGCTGGCTTGGCAGCCATGAGTGAACCGGGCGCGGAGGGCGCCGCCGAATCCGACGAGAGTTTGGTCGCCGCCGCGCAGGCGGGCGATCACGCGGCGTTCGCACGGTTGGTGCGCAGGCACGAGGGCATGCTCGCGGGGCTGTTGTTTCGATTTGCGGGACGGTCGGCGGATACGCCGGATTTGGTGCAGGAAACATTTCTGCGGGTGTATCGGCAATTACCGCGCTGGCGGCCCGAGGCGCCGTTTGTGCATTGGCTGCGGCGGGTGGCGGTAAACGTGGGCCGTGATTTTTGTCGGGCGCGGGCGCGACGGCCGGCGGGTGAACCGCTGGAAAGCGAGCAATGGGCCGATCCGGCGACGGGGCACGAGCCGGACTCGGCTGCGGCCGAAGTGCGTGAAGTGCTCGCGCAACTGCCCCCGGATGACTGCGTGCTGCTCACGCTGCACTTTCTCGAGGGCATGACGTTTGAGGCGATCGGAGATCACTTGGGGTGGTCGACGGTGGCCACGCGTGTCCGGGCTTTTCGTGCGCGTCAAAAACTGAAAAAACTCCTCATCCGCCATGGCTACACACCCTGATCTCCATTCTGAACATTCCCGTGGTAAGGGCCGCTCGTGGGCGGCGGTCGTGGCGGCGGCGCGGAAGGCGCGGGCGCCGCGCGTCGATACGGCGGCAGCGGTGATGTCGGCGATTGCCGAAGAAGAGCGGGCGGCGCGAGAGGTAACGCCGGCCGAGGACGGCTGGACCGAGTTTGCGCGGATATTTGCGACGCCGCGGCTGGTGTTTTCCGGTGCCGCGAGTTTGTGCGCGGCGGGACCGCTCGCGCTCTGGGTGGTGACCTCGGGGCTGTCGCGACTCGATGTATTCGGGAAATTTCTTGTCTACGGAGGGCTGCCGGGCTGGCTGGTGGCGATGGTCACATGAAGCTCTCCGCACGCACACGCTCGCTGTTGGCCGCCGGACTGATCCTTGTGGTGGGATTTGCCGGGGGCACGGTGTTTGGGCTTTGGGTGAGCACGCGGTTTCTCACGCAATTTGTGAACGCCTCGGCGGACGCACCGGGACCGTCTGACTATCTCTTGGACAAGTTGGAGGCGGATCTGGCGCGGCAACTCGAACTCACCCCGGCAGAGCGCGCTGCGGTGGCTTTGGAAATGCGCGCGACGGTTGGGCAGACGAAACGGCTGCGGGCCGAAAACACTCTGCGGCTGAGGGCGATCTTCACGGACGCCACCAATCGGATGGCCGCAAAGATGAGTCCGGAAAAAGCGGTGAAATTTCGCGAGCTGACGGCGCGGCGGTTTCAGTTGCTCGGGCTCGAGGAGCTGAACGAACCGGCGACGAAAGCCGTTCCGGCCCCGGTGCCTTAACCGGCGCGTTGGGTCTGACGGCGGCGGACGAATATCGCGAGGAGTGCGGCGACGCCGGCGAGGAACGCGGTGGTGGCGGGCTCGGGAATCGCGGAGGGAGTGACGTATCCAAAATTGTTGATCTGCGCGGGCAGGAGACCCTCGGTCGTTTCGAAAAAGATGAGGGAGAGCTGGTCCGTCGTGAGCGAAGTGGAACCGGTGCCGAAACGCAGCACGTCGCGGCTGGACGTGTAGTTGGTTACACGAAGTTGCGCGGTGCTGTTCCACGTGAGCAGCGAACTGTCGGCAAACGAGAGCGAGGAGGGGCTCGTCGCGGACGAGTGAAACTGCAGGACGGACGACGCGGTGAGCGTGAGGGCGCCGAGCGTCTCAGCGCCGACGCCGACGAGGTTGGAATTGAAGCCAAAGGTGCCGCCGCCGAGTTCGACCGGTGGTGGAGTGGAAAACATGACGAGCGTGTCGTCGAGCAACAGCAGGGAGCCACTCGAAACGCGGAGGGCACCGGTGAACGAGTGCGTGCCGGAGAGCGTGAGCGCCCCTGAGCCGGCTTGCGTGAGGCCACCTGAGCCGGAGAGGGAGCCGCCGAAGTCCGTGGATTGGGCGGAGGTGTTGAGTAGGCGTCCGGAGCCGAGCGAGATCGTAGCGGAGCCGCTGAGGCCGTTGCCGGCAACGGTGAGTTGGCCGTTTTCCAACTGGACGGAGCCGGAGCCGGCGAGTCCACCGACGGTCTCGGAGCTGCCGCCGAGGCGGAGCGTGGCGCCGGAGCTGAGCGTGACGGCGGAAGAATTGGGAAGCGCGGAGCCACCGGAGATCGCGAGCGTGCCGGCGAGGACACGGGTGTCGCCCGTGTAGCTGTTCACACCGGAGAGCGTGAGTGTGCCCTCGCCGGCTTTCGTGAGATTTACGGCGAAGGAAGTGGTAACGGGACCGACGGTCACGGTGGTGTCGACGACCGGACTTTCGATGGTGAGATTGCCGCGCGCGAAGGCGACGAGGTCGCGGATCGTGGTGTTGGTCGTGGTGAGCTGGCCGCCGGAGATCGTCGCGGTGCCGGACCCGGTGGTGAGGAGGCCGCCGCTGCTGAGCCGAAGGAGGTTGCCCGATGTGCCGAGGTTGAGCGCGAAGTCGCCGGCAGTGGTATCGAGGACGAGGGAATTACGGGTGATCGCAGCGGTCGGCGTGGTGGCGGGCGCGGCGGTGAGGCGAACATTATCGGTGGTCGCGCCAGTGGTGAGGCTCGACGTGTAAGCCGAGAAGGCGACGACGTTGGCGGAGCCATCGAGGGCGGCCCAATGGTTGCCGGTGACAGCGTAGCCGCCAAGGATGCCGTTGGTGTTGCTCGCGGAGGAAAAATGCACGGCGCCATCGCCGCCGAATTCCAAAGCGGCACCGGCGCCGAGCCGCGTGAGGGAGGAGAAGTTTAACATGGCGGCCTGTCCGGATGTGCGGCTGACCTCGATACGCGATTGACCGGCACTCACGGTGAGGGGGCCCGTGGTTTCGGCGGTGGGCGCAGCGCCGTTTCCGAGGAGAACGAACGTGCCGCCGGCGAGCAGCGTGGCGCGAGTATCGCCGAGGCGATCGGCGAGGAGCGTGCCGGTGTTGTCGAGCGCGAGCGTGGCGCCGGCGTTGACGGTGACGGCGGAGTTGAGGAGCGAGCCGTTGCCGGCGAGCGTGAGCCGTCCGCCGGCGACAACGGTGGCGCCGCTAAGCGTGTTAGCACCGGTGAGGGTTTGGTTAGCGGAGCCGAGTTTGTAGAGGAAGAGCGAGGCGGCGGTGGTGGGATTGTCGGTGAGACGACCGGCGAACGTGGTGTCGGTCGTGCCGGCGAGAGTGAGAGTGAGTGCACTGGAGCCGCCGGGACGGACGGTGCCACCGGTCGTGCCGCCGCCGGAAAGGTCGGCAAACGTGGCAGTCAAAGAGGACTCATCGAACGACAGGATGGCGTCGATGATGTCGGCGAGGACGACGTGAGTGGTCGGGCTGTAGAAAATGATGCCGCTGTGGGCGAGTTCGCCGGAGGAAACCACGATATTGGGAATGCCGGCGAGGGTCGTCGTGAGGGCGAGACGGGCGGAACCGGTCTTGGTGAGCGTGGTGCTGCCGGTGCCGACGAGGGCGGAGACGGCGATACTGGCGGGTGCGGCGGCGTGGAGGGGAAAGGCAGAGGAGGTGACGGTGAGTCCGGAGGCGGTCTCGGAGGCTCCGACAACGGAGTAGCCCGCGGTGTTGAAAGTGAGGCCCGTGACGTTGACCGCGGTGCTGACGGTGATCGCGCCACCGATGCCGGCGAAGGTCGCGGTGCCGCCCATGAGCGGCCACGACGTGGAAGTGGAGCCGTTGAGCCAGACCGAATTGGCGGTATCGACATTCCACGCACCGGAGCCGTCGGAGGTCGCGGGGCTCCAGACGAATTGGGCGAGCGCGATCGATGAGAACAGTGCGGCAGCAAGGCCGACGAGATAGCGGACGGCGGCGGCGAAGCGAGGGGTGGCGGGACCGGACGCCGGGGAAGCATAGGCAGTAAACATGCGCGCCCTAAACGACGGCGCGGATGGAAACGTTACGGGATTTTATTCGGCCGATTTCTCAGCCACAAAAAAGCCCCAAGCGCAGGTGGCGCGGTTGGGGCAAAGGAAGGCGAACGGACCAACGGTCTACTTGGTGCGCTGCCACTCGAATTTGTGCTGATCGATCCAGCGATAGTGGTCGGCGTAGTGGAGGCCAGCAGAGGACGTCTCGTCGAGGATCACGGTCGCGCGCGGGTGGAGTTGGAGCGCGGAGCCGGGGCAGATCGCGGAGAGCGGGCCCTCGACCATGTGCTCGACGGCGCGGACTTTGGCGGGGCCGAACGCAAGCAGGAGACAGCGGCGGGCGTCGAGGATGGTGCCGATACCCATGGTGACGGCGTGCTTCGGCATGGTCTCAAACGAGCCGAAGACGGCGCTGTTATCGCGGAGGGTTTGCTCGGAGAGAATTTTGATCCACGTGCGGGAGCGGAGAGAGCCGGTGGGCTCGTTGAAGCCGATGTGGCCATTGCGACCGAGGCCGAGGAGCTGGATGTCGATGCCGCCAGCTTCGATGATGCGCTGTTCGTAGCTGCGGCACTCGGCGTGGAGATCTTTGGCGACGCCGTCTGGGACGTGCGTGCGCTTCTGGTCGATGTTGATGTGGCGGAAAAGATTTTCCCGCATGAAATAGCGGTAGGACTGATCGTGGTCGCCGCCGAGGCCGACGTATTCGTCGAGGTTGAAGGTCGTGACCTTGCTGAAATCGAGACCCTCGTCGCGGTGCATGCGAATGAGCTCTTGGTAGAGGCGGAGGGGCGTGCGGCCGGTGGCGAGGCCGAGGACGGCGGTGGGTTTTTCGCGGACGACGCTGGCGATGATTTTGGCGCCGAGGATGCAGCCGATTTCGGCATTGTCGCGGATGATGACTTCCATGGTGGTGGGAAACGTGAGGTTAGTCGGGAGAGGTGAAGGAAAGGTGAGGCTTGAGCCGGTGGGCGGCACAGGCAATGACAGGCAGAGCTTTTTCCCCCCTATCCCCCGATGCAAACGAACTATTTATTCCGTGCCTTGATGATACTCGCTGCCGTGCTGCCGGGAGCGCGAGCCGGGGCGGCGGACGCGGTTTCGGCTGGAGCAGAAATCGTCGAGGTGAAAAAAATCTGGGACGCAGGCGGACACAATGCGTTTACCGATATGTTGCGGTGGCAGGGCCGCTGGTGGTGCACGTTTCGCGAGGGGTCGGGACATGTGGGTGGCGATGGCGTGATCCGCGTGATCGTGTCGGCGGACGGCGCGACATGGGAATCGGCGGCGGCGCTCGCGGAGAAAGACGTGGATTTGCGCGACCCAAAATTGTCGGTGACGCCGGACGGACGGCTCATGCTGTTGCGCGGAGGTTCGATCTACTTGGGAACGAAAGAACTGAAGGGGCGCCGGCCGCGCGTGAGTTTTTCGAAGGATGGCCGGGCGTGGACAGAGCCGGTGAAAATCCTAGCGGAGGGCGACTGGCTGTGGCGCGTGACGTGGCACGAGGGCACGGCGTGGGGCGTGTCGTATCGGTCGGTGAAAACAGCGTCAGGCAGCGGCGAGGAAGTTTTTTTGTGCAAGAGCAACGACGGAGTCGCGTGGAACGTGGTCGGGAAAATGGAGGTGCCGGACCGGCCGAATGAGACGACGCTGCGGTTTTTGCCGGATGGGCGGATGATCGCGATGGTGCGGCGCGAAGCCGGGAGCAAGCTGGGGTGGTTTGGTGAGGCGCGCGCGCCGTTTACGAAGTGGGCGTGGCACGAAAGCAACATGCGCTGGGGCGGGCCGGATTTCGTGGTGCTACCTAACGGGCGTTGGATTGCGGGGACGCGCGAGTATGCGAAATCACAAGGTGGAACCGCCGCGAAGACGGGAACCATCATCGCCAGCGTGGAGAATTTTCAACTGAAGTCGCTGGTTACGCTGCCAAGTGGCGGCGACACGAGCTACTCGGCCTTTGTGTGGCACGAGGGGTTGCTCTGGACGAGCTACTACTCGAGTCACGAGGGGAAGACGGCGATCTATCTGGCGAAGGTGCGGGTGCCGGCGGTGGGCAAGTAATGCAGAAATGGCAGGCGTAAGGCCCGCGCGACGAGCCTCGCAAGACAGGAGCGTCAGCGGCGCGGAGGTGGCGGAGTGAACTTCGGCGCGGGGCAGCCGCAGTCGGAGCCGCAGCCGGGGTGCTTTTTCTTCGCGAATGCGCGTCGCACAAGCCACGTGGCGGCGAGGGCGACGACTACGAGGGCGAGGAGAGTTTGCAGTTCGGCGCTCACGGGAGAGGAGACCTCAGAAGCCGAGGGCGGTGCCAGTTTGGAAGACGATGAAGCTGATAATCCAGGCGGTGCCGGTCATGTAGCCGATTTGGAAGAGGGGCCATTTCCAGCCGTTGGTTTCGCGCTTCACGACCGCAATGGTGCTGATGCACTGCATCGCAAAGACGTAGAAGATCATCAGCGTAAAACAGACAAGGGGGGTGAAAAGGGGGCGCCCGTCCGGCCATTTGGCCGCAAGCATGGCTTGGCGTAGCGGCGTGGTGTCGTCGTCTTTGGCTTCTGCGTTGAAGACGACGCCCATCGTCGAAACAAAAACTTCGCGGGCGGCAAACGAGGTGATGAGGCCGATGCCGATCTGCCAATCGAAGCCGAGCGGTTTGATCGCGGGCTCCAGGAGGTGACCCGCGCGGCCGGCAAAACTCTGCGCCAGCTGCTGCTGATCGCTCGCGCCGTCTGGGGCCTTCGGATACGCGGAGAGAAACCAGAGCACGATGCTGATGCCGAGAATCACGGTGCCGGCGCGACGGAGAAACAGCCAGGCGCGCTCCAGCATGTGGAGGGCGACGTCTTTGACGCGGGGGAGGCGGTAGGGCGGCAGCTCCATGATCATGAGAGGCGGGGCGCCTTTGAGCAGCGTGCGTTTAAATAGCCACGCGAAACCAAATGCGCCGAGCGTGCCGAGCGCATACATCAGGATCATGATGGCGACTTTGGTGGCGAGCGGCACCCGGTCGCCGGGAACGAGCGCGGCGATCATCAGGAGGTAGACCGGCAGGCGGGCTGAACAACTCATCAGCGGGGCGACGAGGATGGTGACGAGGCGGTCTTTCTGATCTTCGATCGTGCGGGTGGCCATGATACCGGGAATGGCGCACGCGTAGGAGCTGAGGAGCGGAATAAAACTCTTCCCGTTGAGACCGACGCGGCTCATCAGGCGGTCCATGATGAACGCAGCGCGCGCCATGTAACCGGTGCTCTCCAGCAGGCCGATGAAGAAAAAGAGGATGAGAATTTGCGGGAGAAAAATGATCACGCCCCCTACCCCGCCGATCGCGCCGGAAGTGATGAGATCGCGCAGATCGCCCGCCGGCATCGCGTCTTTCACCCAGTCGGCGAGGGCGGCCATTTGCCCGTCAATGAGATTCATCGGGTATTCGGCCAGCGTGAAGATGCTGAGAAACAGCAGGGTCATCACGGCCCCGAGCGCGAACCAACCCCAGACGGGATGTGTGACGATGGCGTCGATTTTATCGGAAGCGGTCGGGCCGTTTTCGGTGGTTTGAACGACAACGTCGGACGCAATGCGACCGATGGCGTCGTAGCGGGAGTTGACGAGGATGCCGGCCCAGTCGGTCCCCTCGCCTTCCCAGCGTTTCTGCCAGCCGCGGAGGATTTCCTCGGTGCGCTGATGCAGCGGCGTGGAGCCGGCCACGCGGACGCTGTCCTGATCGGTGAGCAGGAGCAGCGCTTCCGCGCGGGCGACGAGCGGAGCCTTACGATCGTAAGCGGCGAGCGACGCCTGGAGTTCCGCTACGGCGGGCGCAATTGCAGCGGGGATGTCCCAAGCGTGTCGCGCCAAAGGCAGGTCCGGGCGGCTCATCGCGATCTTGAGTTCAATGAGGCCTTTGCCGTTCACGGCCTCACAGGCAATGACGGGAATACCGAGTGATTGTTCGAGATCGGAGATACTGATGGTGACGCCGGCGGCCGTGGCGAGATCCATCATGTTTACCACGAGAATTACGGGGCGACCGAGGTCGAGAATCTGGTGAACGAGGTAGAGGTTTCGTTCGAGATTCGTGGCGTCGACGATGCAGAGAATGCGGTCGGGTTGGGCTGTGTCGGCGCGCCGGCCCAGGAGGACATCGCGGGTGACGGCTTCGTCAGGCGAGCGGGCGGCTAGAGAATAGGCACCGGGCAAATCGATGACGGTGATGGGCTGCCCGTGTTGCGAGTAGGCGGTGCCGACTTTTTTTTCGACGGTGACACCGGGGTAGTTGCCGACTTTTTGCTTCAGTCCGGTGAGCGCATTGAAGAGCGTGCTCTTGCCGCAATTGGGGTTGCCGACGAGGGCGTAGACAGGCGTGCGGGATGACGACGGGTTACCAGAGCCGGAGGAAATGTGCGACGGAAGGGCCATGGTGCGGCGCGGAACTAACTGACCGTGATGGGCTCGACGAGGACGTGTTCGGCCTCGGATTTGCGGAGGGTGAGATTGTAGCCGCGGAGCTTTATCTCGAGGGGATCACCCATGGGAGCGGTGCGGATGAGTGTCACCCGAGTGCCCGCGAGAAGTCCCATTTCGCGGAGGCGAACAAAGGCGGTGCCAGTCTTGGGAAACTCTCGGACGGTGGCGGAGGCGCCGACGGCGAGCTCGGACAGCTTGATCGGTGCAGCCATGGGCGGCTCAGCGGCGACTTAGTTGTTCGACCAAAATATTTTTGGCGGCGTCGTGGCTGAGTGCGATGCGATTGCCGTTTACCGAGCAGAGAATCGTTCCGGAACCGGATACTTTCGTGACACGGGAGGACTCACCAAATCCCATTTCACGCACGCGCTGACAAAACTGGGCGTCGCCGGTCAGCTGGCATACGCGGCCCATCGTGCCGGCCGTAAGCTGGCAGAGAGGGAGCAGAGTGAGAGCGGACGTCGGTGTCATAGACAGGTGCGGAGGTGAAATGAGACTCGGTTTCATTGCGCGGGCAAGGAAAACGTCGACGAACCCGCACTGATTCTCGCTAAGGGAATTCTTTAGCTCGGGGCTTTCAGTGGGAGCAGCCCAGGACCGTTCGTGGACACAGAAAAGGCGCGCCGGAGAAGCGCGCCTGGAAAGTTGGCGGGGCTTTTTCGCGTCGGCGTTAGCGACGTTGGCGTTTGACCGCGAGTTGGACGCCGCTGTAGCGGACGAGATTTTGGAGATACTCGTATTGCTTGGGATCGATGTCCTTCGCAACGCGGAGCTCTTCCTCGGCTCGTTTGAGCGCGGCTTCGACGGCGTTTTCATCGATTTTTTCCTCGGTGATCGCATGCTCGGCGAGCACGTGAACGTGGTCACCCTCGACCTCGGCGAAGCCCCCGCTGATGGCGAGAAAGCTGGTTTGGCCGTTTTTCGTCACGCGGAGTTCGCCATGCTCGACCTGCGTGAGCAGCGGAATGTGACCGGGGAGAATGCCGACCTCACCGGACGTCGTCGGGATGACGACAGTGTCGATGGTGTCGGAATAAACCCGGGCCTCGGGCGTGACGATTTCAAGCGTGAGGGCCATGACGGATTATTTCTTGGCAGCGGCGGCGATGACTTCGTCGATGCCACCCTTCATGTAGAAGTCGCCTTCGGCGATGTGATCGAGCTCGCCGTCGAGGATCATCTTAAAGCCACGGACAGTTTCCTTGACGGGAACGTATTTACCGGGCGTGCCGGTGAACACCTCGGCGACCGCGAACGGTTGCGAGAGGAGGCGCTGGATTTTGCGGGCGCGGTAGACGGTCTGCTTGTCCTCGGGTGAGAGCTCGTCGAGACCGAGAATCGCGATGATGTCCTGCAGATCTTTGTAGCGCTGGAGGACGCGCTGCACTTCGCGGGCAACTTTGTAGTGCTCTTCGCCGACGATGTCGGCCTGAAGCGCCTTCGAGACGGACGCGAGCGGATCGACAGCGGGATAAATGCCGAGTTCGGCGATGGAACGTTCCAATACGATAGTGGAGTCCAAGTGCGCGAAGGTGTTCGCGGGAGCCGGGTCGGTGAGATCGTCTGCGGGAACGTAGACGGCTTGGACGGAAGTGATAGAGCCCTTCTTAGTGGACGTGATTCGCTCCTGGAGGAGACCCATCTCGTTGGAAAGCGTGGGCTGATAACCTACGGCGGAGGGAGAGCGGCCAAGGAGAGCGGACACTTCGGAGCCAGCTTGCGAGAAGCGGAATATGTTATCGATGAAGAGAAGCACATCCTGATTCTTTTCGTCGCGGAAGTATTCAGTCATCGCGAGGGCCGAGAGGGCGACGCGCATACGGGCCCCCGGGGGCTCGTTCATCTGGCCGAACACGAGCGCGACCTTGGACTTCGAAAGGTCTTTTTGGTCGATGACGCCGGCTTCGGACATTTCGTGGTAAAGATCGTTGCCCTCACGGGAACGTTCACCGACACCCGCGAACACGGACATACCGCCGTGAGCTTTCGCGATGTTGTTGATAAGTTCGAGAATGACGACGGTCTTGCCGACGCCGGCGCCACCGAAGGCTCCGGCCTTACCACCCTTGATGAAGGGGCAAATGAGATCGATGACCTTGATACCGGTCTCGAGGATCTCGGCCTTGGTGTTCTGCTCAGTAAGCGTGGGAGCGGGGCGGTGAATCGGATATTTCTTGTCGAACTTCACGGGACCTTTGCCGTCCACCGGATTGCCGGTGACGTCGAAGATGCGGCCCAGCACGCCGTTGCCGACGGGGACGGAAATGGGAGCGCCGGTATCCAAGACGGGCATACCACGGACGAGGCCTTCGGACGAGGACATCGCGATCGCACGGGCGACACCGCCGCCCAAGTGCTGCTGAATCTCAAGCGTCAGCATTTCTTTTTTGCCGTTGACCGTAAAGTCGATCGTGAGCGCCTGATAGATGGGCGGGATGGCGTTTTCCGCGAACTGGACGTCAACGACGGGGCCGATGACTTGGACGATTTTGCCGATGTTGCTCATTTGAGAAAGGGACGTGGGAAAAGTGGGGTGGTTGTAAATTAGGCGGCGAACTGCGCGGCAGCGATTTCGAGAATTTCCTGTGTGATGCCGGCCTGACGGGCCTTGTTGTATTCGAGGGTGAGTTCGCCGAGGAGTTTCGTGGCGTTGTCTTTGGCAGTCTTCATCGCGACCATGCGCGCGCTGTGCTCGGACGCTTTGGCGTCGATGGCGTGCTGGAAGATTTCGCGGTTGATATAAAGAGGGAGGAGCGTGTCGAGGACGCTGGCGGCGTCGGGCTCGAACAACATCTGGTTTTCGGCCGCCTTGGCGGGAGAAGTGGCCGAGATGCCGGCATCGGAACGCAGGTCGGAGATGACGTCGTGCAGGCTGGTCAGGGGAAGCAGCGGCATGACCGTCGGCACTTGGACGAGCGTATTGCGGAAGCGCGGCCAGATGATCTCGACCGTGTCGACAGCTCCGTCGAGGAACTGCTTCACCATGAATTCGGCAACGACTTTGATGTCCGAAAATGTCGTGCGATCATTCGCCGGGAAATCCGCGAGCAACTCGCGACGCGTGCGGGCGATGAACTGGGAGCCCTTGCGACCGATGACGGCGTATTTTGCCGGTGTTTTAATATCGGATACAACCTTGAGGAGGTTCGAATTGAGCGGCCCGCAGAGGCCTTTGTCCGAAGTGATGAGGATGATGCCGCGCGTGCGCACTTCACGCTTAGTGAGCAGCGGGTGTTGGGACTCCTCAACGCGATCAGCGATCGCCGCGAGCATCTTGGCCATGAGCTCGGCGTAAGGACGACCGGCGAGCGCGGCCTGCTGCGCTTTCTTCATCTTCGACGCAGCCACCAGCTCCATCGCCTTGGTGATCTGGCGGGTGTTTTTGACCGACTTAATGCGCCGGCGAATATCGCGTGTTGAGGCCACGAGGAAGTGTGATGGTTAGCGCGAAGACAGATAGACGATTAGGCGGCGAAGGTGGGCTTCCACTCGTCGCAGGCCGCCTGCAGTTTCGCTTCGAGGTCTTTGTCAAGAGCGGCCTTGGTGCGGATTTCGGTGAGGAGCGCGTCTTTGCGGGTGGCGAAGAACTCTTTTAGCGAAGCCGAGGCGGCGACGACTTTCTTGGCGTCGATCGGATCGAAAAAGTTCTTCTGCATCGCGAATAGGACGGCGACTTGCAGCTCGATCGGCGCAGGGCTGAGGGCCGGCTGTTTGAAAAGTTCGACGATGCGGGCACCACGCTCGAGCTGCGCTTTGGTTTTGGCATCGAGGTCGGAGCCGAACTGCGCGAAGGCGGCGAGTTCGCGGAACTGGGCGAGCTCGCCCTTGAGTTTTCCACCGACTTGTTTGGTGGCCTTGATTTGCGCAGAAGAACCGACGCGGGAGACGGAAAGACCGACCGAAACAGCGGGGCGGATACCTTGGTTGAAGAGGTCGGTTTCGAGGAAGATCTGGCCGTCGGTGATCGAAATGACGTTCGTCGGAATGTAGGCGGAAACGTCACCAGCCTGCGTTTCAATGATCGGGAGCGCGGTGAGCGAGCCCTTGCCGTCGAGACGAGCGGCGCGCTCAAGCAGGCGCGAGTGGAGGTAGAACACGTCGCCCGGATATGCTTCGCGGCCGGAGGGACGTTTCAGAATCAGCGAAATCTGGCGGTAGGCGACGGCGTGCTTGGAGAGATCGTCGTAAACGATCAGCGCATCCATGCCATTTTCCATGAACCATTCGCCCATCGCGGCGCCGGAGAAGGGGGCGAGGTATTGGTTGGCGGGATTATCGGCGGCGGGCGCGGCGACGATGATGGTGTATTCGAGGGCGCCGGCATTCTCAAGGGCCGACATCGTGCGGACGATGTTGGAATTCTTCTGACCGACCGCGACGTAGATAGAGTAAACGGGGCGGAACTTCGGGTCTTTGGACGCGAGGCCGACCTTGTTGATCTTCGCCTGATTGATGATCGTATCGATACAGATCGTCGTTTTGCCGGTGCCGCGGTCTCCGATGATAAGTTCGCGTTGGCCGCGACCGATCGGGATCATGGAGTCGATGGCCATGATGCCAGTGAAGAGGGGCTGGTTAACCGATTTGCGCGCCATGATGCCGGGCGCGATCTTCTCGACGGGATAGGATTCGGTGGCAGCGATGGGGCCTTTGCCGTCGACGGGATTGCCAAGGGCATCGACCGCGCGGCCGAGGAGCGCTTTGCCGACGGGGACGGAGAGGAGCTTGCCGGTGGTCTGGACCTCGTCGCCTTCTTTGAGGAGGGAAACGTCGCCAAGGACGACGCAACCGACTTCGTCCTCTTCGAGATTGAGCGCGATGCCGATGGCTCCGCCGGGGAACTGCACCATTTCGTTATACATAACCTCGGAGAGGCCGTCGATTTTGGCGACGCCGTCGGCAACGGTGCGGATTTTGCCGGTATTCTTTTTGACGGCCTTGCTGGAGAGCTTGGCGATCTGCTGTTCAATTTGGTCGAGGACGGTGCTCATCGGAAAAGTGGGAGGGGTTGGCGCAAGGCGCGTTCGTATTGGAAATTATTAGACAGCGGCGGCGAGGGCGCCGAGTTGGCCGGCAACAGAGGATTCGTAAGTATCGTCGCCGACGCGGACACGAAGACCGGCGAGCAGGGCGGGATTGGGTTTGGCGACCCAAGTGACTGGGCGGGCATATTTCTTCGTGAGGGCGGCGGCGATCGCGTCGAGGGCGGCGGCGTTCACGAAGCCGGCATGCTCGACCACGGCTTGGCCTCGGGCGAACTCGGCCGCGACGAGGCGTTGGTAGGCCTTTAGAACGGCGAGGGTGTTCGCAGGGCGGTGTTTCTCGATATACTCAAGAACGCCCGCAACGCGATCGCCGGATAGAGTTCCATCAACGACGCTCAGTTTGAAAAACTGGCGGGCGAGCAGTTGAACTTGTTTTTTGCCGGATGCCATGACGCGGGTGCGAAGTGTGATACAGACTTAAACGCTGGTGAGTTCGCGGGACGCAGCGTCGTTGTAGGAAGCGCGATCGGCCTCGGATAGTTTCTTCGCGAGGACTCGTTCGGTCGTGGTGACCACGAGGCGGGCAATTTCCGTGCGGGCATCGGCGAGCATTTTTTTGTGCTCCAGCTCGATGGCCTGCTGCGCCTTGGTAAGGATGTCGTTGGCGCGGGCCGAGGCTTCCTGGGTTTGCTTGTCGGTAAACTCTTTGGAGGACTTGCGTGCGTCTTCGATGATGCGCGTGGCCTCGACTTGAGACTTCTTGATGAGAGCGGCGCTTTCTTGCTGCGCGGCGGCGAGCTTGGTCTGCATCTCCTCGGCATATTTGAGGCCGGCACCGATTTTCACCGCGCGCTCGTCCATGGCCGCGATGGTGGGCTTGATGCCGAACTTGTAGAGGACCGCGAGGACGATGAGGAAGCTGATCGCCTGAATGACGATATACTTCACATCTAAGCCGAACGTTTCCGCGAGACCGGGTTTGGCGGATTGGGCTTCGACGGCAGCGGCGAGGAAGAGAGGCAGCGTCATGGAGGAAGAGCGGTAAAGGGAGTGGCGACGCAGGACAGCCGCGTCGCCGGTTCAGAAAACAAACAAATTACTTGGCGAGGAACAGCGCGAGAATGCCGAGACCTTCCGCGAGCGCCATGCCGATGATGGCTTGGACGAGAACCTTGCCGGAAGCGGCGGGATTACGACCGACGGCTTCAGCGGCTTTTTGACCGATGAGACCGACGCCGATGGCGGCGCCGAGTAGGCCGAAGGCGCTGGCGATGTTACCGGTGACTCCGGCGGGAGCGGCGGCTTCTGCGGCTGCGATGATGGTGTTCATTCTGTTTATGGGCTTTGTTGTTGGATTTCCGTCGTGCGCACGCTGGGCACGCTCCCGACGGGAGATTGCTTAGTGATGGGCTTCAGCGGCATCGCCGTGTTTGTCGTCATGGGCGTGATCGTCGTGATCATCACCATGGTTACAGAGAAGCCCGATGTAGACAGAGGTCAGGAGCGTGAACACGAGGGCCTGAATCAGACCGACGAGCAGTTCCATAAAGTAGAAGACGAAGAAGAAACCGGTGCCGTGGAGGAGATTTTCACCGCCGAAGACGTTGCCAAAGAGACGGACCGAAAGCGTGAACGGGCGAATAACGATCGAGAAGACTTCGATGAAGCCGACGATAAAGAAAACCAAAGCCAAGATAGGATAGAGCCAGCCGGGGGTTTCTTTTTTGTCGGCCTTGTTGCCGAAAAGGTCCCATAGAATGAGCTTCGTGCCGGCAATTTTGAAGACGATGATCGCCCAGGCACCAAATGAAATGAGCGCGAGGGCAATGGTGCCGTTGAAGTCGGAGTTGTGCGGGCGGATCAACGGGCGAGTGATGTGGAAATGGCCCGCAGCGTCGGTGGTGCCCCAGCCCATCGTGCCGACCCCGGGGATTAGTCCCATCCAGTTGTGGAAAAGAATGAAAATGAAAAACGTGACAAGAATTGGAAAGGCCAACGGAAAGGCTTTCTTGCCGACGATGGGTTCAAAGAGATCGCGGAGAGCCTCGATGAGAGATTCGATGACAGCCTGACCTTTCCCGGGCAAAATAGTCGGCTTACCGACAAGAAAGAGCACCAACGTCACAAGGAGGGCGGAAATCATCCAGCCCGTGAACATGCTGTTGGTGATCGCCCAACCGCCGCCGAAATCGACGAGCTTGGCCGCGCTAGGCTCCACACCTTCCGCAAATGCGGTGGAGGTGAGAGCGACGGTGGCGAGAAAAGTGGCGAGTTTGTTGCCTCGTGACATGCGGCGTGGAACAGATGTGGCGGGAAAGAAAGGGAGCAGCAAAGTCGACCGGTTGGCCGGCCGTCAACCTCTGAAATTGTCGAGATTTCGAGCCATTGAACAAATTAGGCAGGCTGGTCGGGCGCTCGCCGGTATCTATCTGCCGGGGCTTACGACCCGGTCGAAGTGTCGGCAGCGGGCGGGAGTCGAAGCCCTGCTGTGAGTGAGTGAAAGCTCGGGGCGCGGCTTTGGAAGACCGTCTCTTGCTCGAAAGGCCAAGGAGCGATCTCAGGCGGAAGCTCTTGCCAAGCTGCGTGGGCAGCGAAAACCGCCTTAGTGTCGTTGTAGTAAGGGGTAAAGTCGGTCCGGAAGTGGAGTCGACTCCCCTCCCCTGCCCTTTTGGCCGCCGCGGCCAGAAAATCCGGCTGCATGATGCGATGCTTATGATGACGGAGCTTGGGCCACGGATCCGGAAACAGCACAAAAAGACGCGAAAACGTCGTATGGGGCGGAAGTGTTTCGAGGAAGAGACGTGCTTCGGCGTGGATAAAATGGAGATTGGTCAGTTTGGCCCGGTCGCGTTTCCGGACGGCTCGACCTATTCTTTCGCTGACGATATCGACCCCGATACAAATCTCGTCGGGATGAGCTTGAGCATAGGCGGTCAGGAAATGGCCGTGGCCGCAGCCAATTTCCCAAGTAATGTTGGCTCCTGCTGGGATAGTTCGCTCATGGAGTCGCCTGAGCTCGTCTCGGCGGGCCGCCATCATGGCGAGAAACTGAGCGGTTCGTTCTGAATTTTCCACGGTTTGGGTTTTGGGCCTACGCGAATCTGAAAAGGTGGGCAACAAGGTCACTCCCCTGCCCTATTTGCTTCGATAAAAATCATTAAAACACTTATATCAGAAGGGGTTACGCCGCTGATGCGACTCGCCTGGCCGAGGGTCATTGGCCTGATTTCAGCAAGTTTTACGGCTCCTTCTTTTCTCAACCCTCGCACGTTGTAATAGTCGAGGTCAGCGGGTATGCGAATTCGGTCGATATCCGCAAGTTTGGCTACTTGGCGTTGCTCGCGGGCGAGGTATCCATGGTAGGCAACACGATAGAGCACTTCGTCGCGAATTGCGATCGGGAGCTTGGTGAAGTCCTCTGGGAGCACAGCCCCGGCTTTCTCGCGGCGCACGGCCTCAGCCCAGGTGCCGCCACGAGTGCGACCCGATTCCAGCAAATCCACCCATCGTGCGATTTCGGCATTCTTTTGATCGATCCGTTGAATACGACTAGCCGTGAGGAGGCCTTGCGCCTTGGCGTGGTGAATCAGGCGACCTTCGGCGCTGCCGTGATTGAAAAGGAGCCGATGTTCCGCCCGGCTGGTGAACATGCGATAAGGCTCATTGGTGCCCTTCGTGACGAGATCGTCGATCAAAACGCCAATGTAGGCCTCGTGGCGCTTCAAAATCAGCGGCTCCCCTCCCCTGACCTTGTTAACCGCATTCACGCCGGCAACGAGGCCTTGCGCCGCGGCCTCTTCATACCCGGAGGTTCCATTGATCTGGCCGGCAAAAAACAGGTTTTCGACCTTCTTGGATTCGAGGGAGGCGAAGAGCTGGGTGGGGGGCGCGAAGTCGTATTCTACCGCATACGCTGGACGCAGCAGGTGCGCTTTTTCCAGGCCGGGGACGCTGCGCACCATCCGAAGCTGAATTTCGAAGGGCAGGCTGGTGGACAGGCCGTTCACATAGAACTCGTCGGTGGCCCGACCCTCGGGCTCTAGGAAGAGCAGGTGCCGGGGTTTGTCGGCAAAGCGCACAAATTTATCTTCAATGCTTGGGCAATACCGGGGGCCGACACCTTCGATCTCGCCACTATACATCGCCGAAAGGTGGAGATTCTCCCGGACGAGTTGGGCGGTCTCGGAGGTGGTATAGGTCATCCAACAGGAAATCTGTTCAGACCCTGGCAACCATCCTAGGCGGCGTTCCCCGGTTTGTTCCACGTGGAACAAATCTTGAGGGTCACGCGTATCGTGGAATGCAAAGAGCGTGGGCGCGGCGTCACCTTTTTGCTCCTCCATCTTGGTGAAATCAAGGCTGCGGCCGAGAAGCCGCGGCGGCGTGCCCGTTTTGAGTCTGCGCAGTTCGATTCCGGCCTCGATGAAGCTCGCCGAAAGAGTCTTCGCGCTAAAGTCCCCGAGACGACCGCCTTCGTTCTTATTCTGACCGATATGCATGAGGCCCCGCAGAAAGGTGCCGGTGGTCACGACGACGGCCTGGCTCCGAAACTCGATATCGAGGTTGGTTCGGCAACCGACCACTTTTCCTTTTTCGAAGACGAGTCCGGTGACAGTTGCCTGAAATATTTCCAGATTGGGTTGGAGCTCCAACGTGTGCTTGAGGCGGAACTGGTAGGCCTTTTTGTCGCATTGAGCGCGGGGTGACTGCACCGCCGGCCCTTTGGATTCGTTCAACAGTCGGAACTGGATGCCCGTAACGTCAGTATTGATCGCCATCTCACCGCCCAGGGCATCGATTTCGCGAACCATTTGACCCTTGGCGAGGCCCCCGATGGCTGGATTGCAGCTCATCTGGGCGATGGTGTCGATATTGCCCGTGAGGAGCAGTGTATTTGCCCCCATCCGAGCAGCGGCGAGCGCCGCCTCCACGCCGGCATGTCCAGCGCCGCAAACGATCACATCGTAAGTAATTTCAGTTTGAAACATTGGCTGAGAGGGCAGGGCGGGGGATGTAGGTTCGATATGGGCCGATCAAGCAAGGAGGCTACTTGCCTATACAGAACGTCGAGAACAACGCGTCGAGCATGCGTTCGTTGTCCACCTTCCCCGAAATCATTCCGTAGGCTTCCAGCACACCTCGAAGATCGCTCGCGAGGAGCTCGATCGGCTCATTCGTCTCGATCTTCTTCTTCGCTCCCACCAAACAGGCCCGCGCCTGACTGAGCGCGCCGGCATGGCGGACATTGATCGCGACGACTTCTGTTCCGGTTTCGCGCTGAAACGAATCCGCGCAGCGAATTATCGCACTCGTGAGACCTTCAATACCATCGCCGGTAAGCGCTGAAACGTCGAAACGGGGCAGCCTTTCATCGAGTAAAATGCCGGATCTATTTTTTCCTAAGTCATTCTTATTAATGATAATTACCGAATTAAACGGAGTGACTTTAGTAAGAACTTCGACCGGTAGAGGCGGTGTTTCAGTTTGGGTCGAATCGAAGACCAACAGAAACAAGTCCGCCTCGGCGGCGCGTTCCAAAGTCTTTTCCATGCCCAGTTTTTCCAAGGGGGCAGGGGAGGGGTTTAGCCCGGCGGTGTCGATGATCCGGAAACAATGCGGGCCAATAATGATTCGCTCTTCGATGAAATCGCGGGTGGTGCCCGGCTCGGCGCTCACCAGCGCGCGGTCCGAGCCGACCAAGCGATTGAGCAGGCTGCTTTTGCCTACGTTGGGCGCGCCCACGATCACGGTTTTGATGCCATCTCGGAGGAGCGCTCCGTAGTGGCTGGTTGCCAGCAACCGATCGGTTTCCTGCGCTAGGAGCGTGACTTCGCGACCTACGATTTCCCTGTCTTCGGGCGGCAAATCCTCCTCAGGGAAGTCAATATAGGCCTCCACGCGGGCCAAAACCTGCAATAAACGCTCTATAAGCGCCTTCATTTTGCGTCCGAGGGCCCCCCGCAACTGCCGATTTGCCGCCCCCAGCGCGCGTTCGCTCCTTGCGTGGATCAGATCCATCACCGCCTCGGCTTGGCTGAGATCCATCTGGCCATTGAGAAATGCGCGTTGGGTAAACTCGCCGGGCTCGGCCGGCCGGCACCCTCGTGAGCACAGATCCTCCAGGATCTTTTGCGCGATGAAGGGATTGCCGTGACACGAAACTTCCAACGAGTCCTCGCCGGTATAGGAACGCGGTCCTTGAAAAAAAGTGAACAACACGTCGTCGACCAACGTGCCGGCGCGGTCGCGATAGTCTGCATGTGTCGCGACTCGTGGCAGTGACGAGGTGGCGAAAATCTCCCGCATCAGCCGCGCCGTATCCGGACCGCTGGCACGCACGACGGCGATGGCCGCGGTGCCAATCGGTGTCGCCAGCGCGGCAATGGTTTCGGTGGAGCGATGCATGTGGGAAGTCGGTCACGCTTCGCGGGGCTTCTCGCCAAGTCAAACGCGCGCACTCTGGTCGATCACACTCTGCCTCAACCGCAACTTGGCCCCGATTGCCGGTTCCTGCACGTTCAGTGTCAGCGCGTCGCCACGCTCAACGGCGCGACCCGCGTGCCGTCGACGACTTTATCTCCCGGATAGATCACGACCCGCGTGCCTTCGCCCAGACCCTCCACGATCTCGGTTTCCACACCGTTGCTTCGCCCCACCTTCACCGCGCGCAACTTCGACCGCCCCGCCTCGATGGCGAAAACCTGCCAGGCGCCGCCGCGTTGAAACAGCGCCCCGGCCGGAGCCCGCAATGCCGCCCCATTCTCCCAAACGACGATGCGCGCCTCCACTCGGTAGTTGTCTCCGAGCGTCGGACGTTTCTCCAGCGCATCCGTAAAGTCGGCGATCACATAAACCCTTTGCTCTTCAACACCTAGCGCTGAAATCTTGGTGAACGCCGAAGGTTCGACATGCCGGACCCGCGCCGCCAAGGGCTCCGCGCCGCCCCATTGTTCCAACATCACGCGGGTGCCGGGTTTGATCGCGACGCCGTCCCGCGAAAGCACCTCGATTCTCACCTCAAGATCCGTGGAATCGCCCACCTCCAAAAGAGGAAAACCGCCCGGCACCACCCGCGCACTTTCCTGCATCACCCGCAAAATCCGTCCGCTCACCGGCGATGTAATCACCAAGGGCTCAGCATCACTTTTCCCGCCGGATGCGCCGCGCGACAAAATGGCCTGCGCTTGCTGCAACTCAAACTCCGCCACCTTCAGGGCAAACTCCGCCGCGCGTTCTTCCTGTTGCGTCGTGCTCGCGCGCATTTGGGCGGAGTCGTATTCCTGCGCTGACAGCACTTTCTGCGCAAAGAGCTGCGTCAGCCGATCCAAGTCGGCGGAAAACATTTTCGCTCCCGCACTCGCGCGCTCTCGCTGCGCTTTGGCCGCTTCGCGCGCCGCCTCGGCGGTGCGCACGCGCGCTTCCGCCTGGGCCTGGCTCCGCGCATCGAGAAAATCTGCGCCGCTCGTCTCCAAAATCGCGATCACCGTTTTCCCCGCTTCCACCGCCGCGCCAGACTTCCAATCGATTCGCCGCAACTGTCCGGCCACCGGCGCCGAAATCACATAGCGGTTTCTCACGCGTGTCATCCCTTCTTCGTCAATCGTCACCACCAGCGGCCCGCGGGTAACGGTGCCGGCTTCGACGGGCACGGCCCGCGGCCAAAGTCCGACGACGATCAGCGCCACCAGCAACACAACGCCCAACCACGGCAAGCGACGTCGCCACGCAGGAGCGCCGGGTTTCTTCGCGGCAGAGGAGGGCAGGGGAGCTGGGTTCATGAGAGAGGAAAGACTCAGTCGAGCGCCTTGAGTGCGCTCACAAGATTGATCTCGGCGAGTTTGCGCGCCGCGAAGAGCGCGGACAACGCTGAAGCCAAAGCCACGACTAAAACCGCAAAAGCGTAGTTCGACGCCGTGAGCACCAGCGGAAGACGGACCGTCTCCGTGTTCACCGAAGTCAAGATTCCGCGCGCAAATCCCGAGCCGATCACCAATCCGATCGGCAGTGCCACGAGTGTAAGCAAAACCAATTCGCCCACCAGCACGGCACCCACCTCGCCACGGGTGAAACCGAGCACGCGCAGCGTCGCGAGTTCGCGGGCGCGCTCGGACAACGAAATGCGCGCGCTGTTATAGATAATTCCAAACGCCACGATCGTCGCGAACATCATATACATCTTCTGCAGAAGCCCAATGCTCTCGCCGGTCGTTTTTCGAAACCCATCGCGGATGGAATTCTTGATCGTGCACCCGGCGATACGCGGGGTGTTTTTCACGGCGTGGAGAAACTCGCTCCAGCGGTCGGAGCGGACGACGATATGTGCTCCGCTGATACGATCGCCCTCCAGCAGCAGCCGGTTGAGTGCGTGCAACTCCATATAGGCGGCCGTCCCCGCGAAGTCCTCTGCTAGACCGATTACGGGAATCGCCAGTTCGCGCTCCCGACCTTCGAGGACCTTGGCGACGACTTCGTCGCCCGGCCGCACTCGCAGAATCTCAGCGAGTTTCGCGGAGATCACGATTCCGCGTGCCGGTAAAACAAACTGCCGTGGCTCGGCATCGATCACACGGCTCAGTGTGCCCCGTTCGGGCAGACCTTGCAGGGTCATGCGGCGTGAGACCGGACCGGAGCGCAATTCCACCGGCACAAAACGAAACGGTTCGGCCAACTCCACGCCGGGCAGGTGCCGAAAATCCGCGATGGCCCGCGCGGGTCCGGGCTCGACGAGCGAGAGCGTCACGGTCTGGCGCTGCACGATGTCCCACTGAAAATCGATCACATAGGCGATGCCGTCGCGAAACGAGTTCGGCACGATGAGAATTCCCGTGGCGAGCGCGAGGGCCAGACAGGTGAGACCGCTGCGGAACGGACGGCGCTCGATGTTGCGCAGCGCCATGCGAAACGACGCGCTGAACCAACGCGCACCGCCGAGGCGCTCGACGAGTGCAGGCCGAAAACTCGCAGGGGCCTCCGGTCGCATCGCCTCGGCCGGCGGCAAGCGCACCGCGCGGCGCACGGCCCCGGCGACACCGGCGAATGCTGCGAGCGCACTCACGATGCTCGCCGCGATGAGCACACGCGCATCGAGCACAAAATCCAGCTGGGGAAACCGGAAAAACAAATGATACATTTCGACGAGCCGGTGCCCAAGTATGATGCCGCCCAGCGCGCCGAAGCCGGTGCCGACTGCTACGATCGCGAGCGAGAATTTGAAATAGTGCGCGCCCACCTGCCGGTTGCTAAAGCCGCAAGCTTTGAGCATGGCGATCTGCTCGCGCTGCAGTGCGATCTGCCGGCTCATCACGGAATTCGTCATGAATGCGGCGACGCTCAGAAATACCAACGGAAAGGCGACCGAGAGACCCTGCAATACGCGGATCTCGTCGTCGACGCGCCGATGCGACGGATGGTTCGAGCGGCCATACGCGCCGCGTGCGCCATAGGGCGCGAGCACGCGATCGACCGCGGCAATCACTTCGCCTTCGGAGGCTCCCGGCGCGAGGGAGATCGCGACGTTGTTGAAGGCGCCGTAGAGCTGAAACGCCGTCGCAAGTTCTTTATACGGCATCCAGAAAACGCCGTAGGTCTTGTTGTCCGGCAGGGCCGCTCCGGGTGGAGCTTCGAACACAAACTCCGGCGAGAGCACAATGCCCGAGAGGCGAAACGTCTGCTTCGTGCCGTTGAGAATCGCGGAGATCGCACCGCCCGGCTTGAGCCCGTGGGCGTCGGCGAAGGCTTCGCCCACGGCGATTTCACCCCGCGTCGTGCGGCCGAGCGGGAGGCGGCCCGCACGCACATAGGGGCGGTTGAGCACCGGCTCGCCACGTTCTGGGAGCGAGTTGATGAGGCCGACCGCCGGCTCGGGGAGCCCGGGCACGTCCAGCGTAACCTGAATGGCGATACCGGTCTGCACGGCGGCGACGCCGGGAATCGCGGCGAGTTGTTCGCGCACGGCATTCGGCGCGCGCTTCAACCGCGCGAACACCTGCGCAAAACGGTTTTCGCTGTAGTAAGCGTCGCGCGTCGAATCGAGCGAGAGGATCAACGACCGCGTCATGATCATCATCGCCAGGCCGCAGGCCATGACCAGCGCGACGGCGAGCGCCTGCGACTTCAGCGCACGGAGATCGCGGAGGAGTTTGCGGTCGAGGAGACTCATCGCGGGCGCGGCGGGACGTGTCTACCAGGCGAGCTCGCGGACCGAACCCCGGTGCGCGTTTGTGCGGGCATTGATGATACGACCGTCGGACAACGTGAAGACGCGGTCGGCCATGTCCGCGAGGATCGCGTTGTGCGTGATGATCACCGCGAGCGTGCCGAGGTCGCGGTTGATGCGTTCGATGGCTTCGAGCACGGTGATACCGGTGTGCACGTCGAGCGCGCCGGTCGGCTCATCGCAGAGCAACACTTCGGGGCGTTTCGCAATGGCGCGCGCGATAGCGACGCGTTGCTGCTCGCCACCGGAGAGTTGGGCCGGGAAGTGGTCCATGCGAGATGCGAGCCCGACGAGTTCCAGCGCGTCTTCGGGACGCATCGGGTCGCGGCAAATTTCAGTGATCAGCGCGACATTCTCGCGGGCGGTGAGACTGGGGATGAGGTTGTAGGCTTGGAAAACGAAGCCGACGGCGTCGCGGCGAAACTGGGTGAGACCGGGCTCGTCCGCAGCGCCGAGATTCCAACCGCGATAGAGCAACGTGCCGCTCGAAGGGGAGTCGAGTCCGCCGAGTTGGTTCAGCAGGGTGGACTTTCCGCTGCCGGAAGCACCGAGGAGCACGATGAGTTCGCCGCGGAAAAAATCGAAGTCCACGCCGCGCAAGGCCGTGACGGCCGCCGTGCCTTCGCCGTAAACCCGCGCGAGATCGCGCACGTGGAAGACGGGGTCGCGGCCGGCGCCGACCGCGGCGGGAGGCGAGGGGAGGGCAGTGGAGACGGCGGCGGACATAGAAGGAAAGCGGATAGGAAACGCCGCGGCGGGTCCCGTCGCAACTGGCAAACCGCGCGCCGGGCCGGCTACAGGCCTGGGAGTTGGGCGCGCACTGTATCAATTTCGCGAATGCGCTGCGCGGCGCGTTTCTCGGCGGCGGGCACCTCGGCGGGCTTCGTCTTCGTGAGGTAGCTGCGGATGCTGCCGAGGGAGCCGGAGTCGAGGTTGTAGTGTTTGGCGACGATCAGCCAGGCGAGCGCCTCGGGGTAGTTGACCGGCGTGCCGCGGCCGTTGGCGTAAAGCGCGCCGAGGTTGAAGATGGAGGTGCGCACGCCGCCGCGGGCGGCTTGGAGGGTGAAGGCGAAGGCCTTGGCGTCGTCGCGGGCGATGCGCGTGCCCTTGGTGTAAAGTTCCGCGAGGTGATGGGCGGCATCGGCGCTGCCGGCTTTCGCCGCGCGCTCGAGGAAACCGGAGGCGCGCCGCGAATCTTCGGCAAGGAGTTTGCCGTCGAGGAGGATTTGGCCGAGTGCGGCGAGGGCATCGGGCGTGCCTTGATCGGCGGCGGCTTGGAGCGACGCGAGGTCGGGCCATTGGAGCGCGCGGCCGGTCGGAGCGACGAGTTTCACGGGTGGACCGGAATTTTCAGAGGGGGTGGCGGCGGCGGGTTTAGCTGTAGAAGATCCTCCGGTGTAGGCGAGGGGAGCGGGCGGTGGGAGCAGCTTGGCGACAGTCGAGCGGGAGAGCTCGCGTTCGATGGCGGGTGCGCGCTTTTCGCCGGCGGCAATCAGCTCGGGACGACGCAATTTCGTGAGATGCGCGCGCAGTTCGGTTTCGACCGAGCCGGCGGTGCCGTGCTTCGCGGCGAGGATGAACCAGCCGAGTGCTTCTGCGTAGTCGCGTTTGACGCCGCGGCCGGTGGAGTAGGCGACGCCCACGTTGCGAAACGCCTCGGATACACCGCCGGCGGCCGCGGCGCGGAGATAGGCGACAGCGCGCGGGCGATCTTCGGCCACGTTGTCGCCGGATTCGAACAACATGCCGAGGCGAAAGGCCGCCGACGCTTCGCCGGCGCGGGCGGCTTGTTCGAGGAGTGCCAAGGCGCGCGGGCCGTCTTGGGGAACGTCGCCGCCGTGTAGCAGCATCTCGCCGAGTTGCGCGCGGGCTTTGGCGTTTCCGCCTTCGGCGGCGGCGGTCAGTTCGGCCACGGTGGACCATGAGGTGCCGCCGCCGGTTTTGGAGAGCAGCACCGGTGCGGAATCAACGGCGAAGCCCACCGTGCCGAAGCCGCAGATCGCGATGAACCCCAGGCAAACGACGAGGAGGATGGAGCGACGAACGGACGGTGTCATGGTGCCGTTAAGAAACGAAAACCGCACCGGCGGTCGAGCCGATGCGGCAGATTTTTAGGAAGCGCGAGCGGGTCCGCCCGGGGCGGAAAACGTTACGCAGTCTCGGCCACAGGCTCGCCGGGTTTGACGATGGCTTTGTCCTGAATCGCCTTCGCAATTTTCTCGGCGAGCTCGGGCTTTTCTTTGAGCGCGGCTTTCGCGGCGTCGCGGCCTTGGCCGACGAGCGCGCCTTCGTAGGCGATCCACGCGCCCTTCTTTTCGAGAATCTTGTGCTCGATGCCGAGGTCGATGAGCGAGCCCGTCGACGAGATGCCTTCGTCATACATGATGTCGAATTCCACCTCGGTGAACGGGGGCGCGATCTTGTTCTTCACGACTTTGATCTTCGTGCGGTTACCGATGACTTTGCCCTCGGGCGTTTTGATCTGGTCCTTGCGGCGGATGTCGATGCGGACGGAGGCGAAGAACTTGAGCGCGCGACCGCCGGACGTCGTTTCGGGGCTGCCGAACATCACGCCGATCTTTTCGCGAATCTGGTTGGTGAAGATACACACGCAGTTCGTCTTGCTGACGACAGCGGTGAGGCGGCGCATCGCCTGGGACATGAGGCGGGCTTGGCTGCCCATCGTCATATCGCCCATCTGGCCGTCGAGCTCGGCCTTGGTGATCAGGGCGGCGACGGAGTCGAGGACGATGACGTCGATCGAATTGGAGCGGATGAGCGTCTCCATGATGTTGAGCGCGTCTTCGCCGGAGTCGGGTTGGGAAACGAGGAGATCGTCGAGCTTCACGCCGACGACTTTGGCGTATTTCGGATCGAGCGCGTGCTCGACGTCGATGAACGCGGCGAGACCGCCCTTTTTCTGCGCCTCGGCGATCACGCTGAGACAGAACGTCGTCTTACCGGAGGACTCCGGGCCGTAGATTTCGATGATGCGGCCTTTGGGCAGACCGCCGACGCCGAGGGCGAGGTCGATGGCGAGCGAGCCGGTCGAAAGCACCTCGACTTTCATCTTCTGATTGCTGCCGAGACGCATGATCGAGCCTTCGCCGAACTGTTTCGTGATAGAGGAGACGGCGAGTTCGATATTCTTATCGCGCGCGACGGAGGCGGTGGCGACAGCGGTAGTGGTGGCGGGTTTGGCGGGAGCGGCTTTGGACATGAGGAGCGTGAGTTAAGCGTTGAGGACGTTGGGTTGAAGAAAAATGCGGGGCAGGGGGGAGTGTATAAATGAACACGTCAACCACCGTTGCCCCGGGAGGCAAGCCCGGGTTGGAGGAAAAGTGCACCCGCCGAAATGGCGAATTCCCGGGACACATTCACGCCGCCGCGTTGTTTGAGGCTTGAGCCTGCGGGCGCGGACGTTGGTTTCAAAGCGTCTGTTTTGTTTCCCTTCACCCCTGTAAATCATCCCATGAGAATCGGCCTTAATTCCTTCCTCTACGCGTCTCCGTTTACGACCGAGAGCACCAAGCTCTTCGCCAAATTCAAAAAGTGGGGCTTCGACACCGTCGAAATTCCCGTCGAAGACCCGAGCCACATCGATCCCGCCAAGGTCCGCGCCGCCGCCGAGAAGGCTGGTATCGCCATTGGCAGCATCTGCGCATGCATGGGCCCGGGCCGTGACCTTCGCGGTTCCGACGCCGATCAGAAAGCCGGCATGGATTACTGTCTCGCCCTGATCGATCAGGCCGCCGCGCTGGGCTGCCCGCGTGTGATCGGTCCGGTTTACTCCGTGGTCGGCAAGGCCGATGCCGTCGAACCCGCCCAGCAAAAAATCGAGTGGGCGCTCGTAGTGAAAAACCTGAAGGTCCTCGCCAAGCATGCCGAGGCCAAGGGCATCACCATCTGCATCGAGCCGCTCAACCGTTTCGAGACCGACTTCCTCAATACCTGCGATCAGGGCCTCAAACTCGTGAAGGCCGTCGGTTCCAAGGCCGTGATGCTGCACCTCGACACGTTCCACATGAACATCGAGGAAAAGAACCAGGCCGCCTCGATCCGCAAAGCCGGCAAACTCCTCGGCCACTTCCACGCTTGCGGCAGCGACCGCGGCACCCCCGGCGGCGATCATATCGCCTGGCCGGAAATCGTGAAGGCGCTCAAGGCCATCGGCTACCAGGGCGACGTCGTCATCGAGTCGTTCACCACCGATGTGAAGGTGATCGCCCGCGCCGCCGCCATCTGGCGCAAGATCGAGCCGAAGCGCGACAACATCGCCGTCGACGGCCTCAAGTTCCTCCGCAAAGCGCTGAAGTAACCCGCGCAGCACAACACCCGAAAAAAAATATCCGGCCGCGATGAAACTGCTCTCCATCTTCACTCTCATCGCGGCCGTTGTTCTGCCGCTCGGCGCATTTGCCGCCGACAAGAAGATCGTGCTCATCGCGGGCAAACCGAGCCATCCGCCCGGCGCCCACGAACACCGGGCCGGTTGCCTGTTGTTTCAAAAATGTCTCGTGGGATTTCCCGGCGTCAACGTCGTCGTCTATGACGGCGGCTGGCCGACGAAATCCGTCGACGGCCAAACCGTCGATAATGACGCCGCGCTCAACGACGCCGACGCGATCGTGATCTACAGCGACGGCGGTGTGAAACATCCCGCGCTGATCGGCGAACGCCTCGCGGTGATCGACCGCCAGGTGCGACGCGGCGCGGGCTTCGGCGCCATCCACTACGCCGTCGAACCAACCAAGGAAAAAGGGCAGGCTGAGTGGCTCAACTGGATCGGCGGCGCCTTCGAGATCAACTGGTCCGTGAATCCGCACTGGGACGGCAATTTCCAAAAACTGCCCGTGCACGCCGTCACACGCGGAGTGCAGCCGTTCACGACGCGCGACGAGTGGTATTTCAACATGCGCTTTCGCCCCGGTATGCAGGGCATCACGCCCATCCTTTCCGACGTGCCGCCGGCCGACACCATGAGCCGGCCCGACGGTGCTCACTCGGGCAATCCGACTGTGCGCGCACAAGTCGCCCAACGTGTTCCGCAGCACGTCATGTGGGTCGCGGAAAACGCCGACGGCAGCCGCGGCTTCGGCTTCACCGGCGGACATTTCCACGCGACCTGGCAGGCCAAACCGGACCAGCGAAAACTCGTCCTCAACGCCATCCTGTGGCTCGCGAAAGTCGACGTGCCGAAGGACGGCGTGCAATCGACCGTCAGCGACGCCGACATCGCCGCGAACCTCGATCCGAAGCCGGCGCCCGCTCAGAAGAAGAAACAGAAGTAAGCGGAGCGCGGACCACCCGCGCCCGCGCTTTTGCCCACCGCCCGCCTCGCCGCTACGCGAGCCACTTCTTGCGCTCGGGCAGATGGATAAACCGGTCGGCTTCGGGGCAACCGCGGGCCTTCAGGTTCGCGCTGTCCCAGTCGATCGGCTGGCCGGCGCGCAGGGCCACGATGCCCGTCATGCCGAATTCGGCGGCGCGTGCGGCGTAGTTGAAATCCTGAAACGTCTTCGGCCCTCCGCGGCACGCGTCGAGAAACTCCTTCATGTGCGCGCCGCCCATCCGCGGATAAACTTCCGCCACCGATTTTGCGGCTTCGTGCTCCATCACGCCGCGGCACTTCGGGTTCGCGTCGTCTTTGAGCCGCATCACGCCGCCGACACCCCACGCATCCGAACGCAGGATACCTTTGGAACCGACAAACAGCACACCGTTCGTCGGCAGTTTCCCGTAAGTCGCGATCAGATCTTTGGTGAGTTCCGGGGGCGGCGCGGCCTCGGCGCCGTCGTGCCACCAGACGCTGACGGCGGGAAATTTTTCCCGGGCGGCAAAATCCCAACGGAAGCGCGTCGCGGAGGGATAACTGTCTTTCACCGGCTCGCCGCAGAACGATTCGATGCGGATGGGCGGGCCGAGCTTGAGTGCGCGGAGAGGGAGATTGTGCGCGTGGGCGCCCATGTCGGCGAGGTGGCCGTCGCCAAACTCAAACCAGCGGCCCCATTGCAGACAGCCGCCGAGGTAGTGCTCCTTGAACGGCAACATCCGCGACGGTCCGCACCAGAAATCCCAGTTCAACCCCGCGGGAATTGCTTCGGCCTGCGTCGCGATCATTTCGCTGGTCGGGAAAAACCGGTTCATCCAGCAATGCACTTCGCGAATTTCGCCGAGCACGCCGGCCTGGATAATCTCCATGCTGCGGCGGAAGGTGTCGGTCGAACCACCTTGCGTGCCGATCTGGGTGACAACTTTGCTGCCGGGCATCATTAACGCGATCTGCCGCGCCTCGCCGGCGCTGTGCGCGAGGGGCTTTTCGCAGAACACGTGTTTGCCGCTTTGCATCGCGAGCTTCGTCATCGCGAGGTGCCAGTTTTGGCCGGCGGAAACGATCACGGCATCGAGCGTCTTTTCTTTTTCGAGGAGCTTACGGTAGTCCTCGTAGATATTCGCCCGTGCAAGGCCGGCCACGACATCGGCCGATTTGGAGCCCTTTTTCCCGCCAACATCACCACTCCGTCGGAGATCGATCTGGCTGCGGTGCACATCGCAAAGAGCCACGATGTTATCGCCCTCCTGCAGAATCGACGGGATGAGCTGGCGGCTGCGGTTGCCGCAACCGATGACGGCGACGTTGAGTTTGCGATTCGCCGCACCGTAAACGCGCGACGTAAGGATTTGCGGCAGGGCGAGCGCTCCGAGACCGGCAGCGGAGGTTTGGAGAAACGAACGACGGGAGAACGGCACGGGGTTTTTCATGGGGTGGAGAGTTTCGCAGTCGAATGAAGCGAAATATAAGCGGCGCGAAAAGGAAAGAGAGCCCGCTCCGTCCAATCAGAAGAAGGCGTAACGACGAGCATCACGGAGACGTAGCCTCTTTCTTCACGGCGTAGAGATCCGTCATCGTCGCGATGTAAAGAGTGCCGTTCGCCGCGGTCGTCGTGGCGCTGATTCCGCGGGGAAGTTTCGCTTCGCTCAGCAGGCGTTTTTCCCGGCCGGTCGCAAAAACGTAGTAGGCGCCGCTGCGCGTGCCGAGATAGACTTTGCCGTCGGCCACGAGGGGCGAAGCCCAGACCTCGCCGTTGATCTCGTGCGTCCACACCGCCCGGCCGGTCGCCGCGTCCACGCAGTGAATCCGTCGTCCGCAATCCGCGAGATAGATCAGGCCCTCGTGGAGCACCGGCGTGCCGAAGACGTGTTTCTGCAGCGCGTAGCTCCATATTTGGCCGTCGCGCGTGATGTCGCCGGACTTGGTGGCATCGATACACTTCAGCCACGCCTCGCGTTTGCCCCAAAACAGATCGCCGCCGCCCGCGACGTAAAGCCGGCCGTCGTGAAACATCGGCATGCCGTAGATATTACTCGGACCCTCGGCGCGATTGGTAGTGAAGCGATGCACTTCCGATTTTGGACCCGCCGGATCGAAATCGAACTCCCACACTTTCTTCAAATGAGCGACGGGCGTTTTGCCGCCGACGGCCGCGCTAGATTCGGCGATGGGCTCGAACGCGTAAACCACACCGTTGCCACCGGCGAAGAAGACGAGGGGACGCCCGTTGACCTCGGCCAACGACGGCGATGACCACGTGCAGTGAAAAATATTCGGTGCGATGTGCTCGTCGTCGCGCGCTAGGTAGCGGCCAGTGCGTTTGTCGAGCACGACGAGGCTCGGGGCATCCGGCGTGCGGATTTTCCGATGCGTGTTATCCACGCCGGTCCCGGTGTTGAGGTAGAGGTGATTGCCGTGAATGAGAATCGAGCTGTGCGCGCCGTCGTGCGACCAGATGCCGGCTTCCTTGGTGAGATCGAAGCTCCAGAGAATATCCGCATCGAGCGGTCCCGGCTCAGGCATCGGCTCGGCAGGCGCGTTTTCTCCGCGCGGCGTGTAGTGCGCGCGCTCGTCGCGAAACGGGCCGTCGTTGCCGTTGGCGAGACCGCGGGCATCGAGGCACATCACCTCGCCGCGGCTACTCACAATATAAACGCGGTCGCCCTCGACGGTGACGGGCGACGAAATACCGCTCTTCGGCCAGTCGTGATAACGGTCCTCCTCGCGCTTGGGCACCACGAGTTGCCAGAGGAGGTGCCCATCCTTCTCGTCGAAACACATCAACACGCCACGGTCGCCCTGATGTTTCGGGTCGCGCGGCTCGCCGTTGTTGGTGCCGATATACACGCGCCCACCGGCGACGATCGGCGTCGAATGCGTCTCGGTGCCAATCTTCGCGGTCCACCGGATATTTTTTCCCGAAGCCGGATCGAACGATTCGGGCAACCCGCGCTCCTCCGAAACCAAACTCCGCGTCCACCGTTGGCCCCACTGCGGCTGGTCGGCCGCGCGGAGCGGGGCCCAGAGCATGGCCGGTATCGAGACCATGGTGACAAACCAGAGCGGAAGCGAAAACGGTCGGTGCAGGGTCATGGAGGATGCTTGGACAGAGTGGCGGCGACAGGCAACGACTTCGCCGCGCCCAGTTGGCCGCGGGAAAAACCACCGGCGAACCAACCGAAGCTTGGCAACGGGCCCGGTTCGCCGCCTAGATCATCACGTTGCCCATGCGCTTTTCTCCCGCGCTTCGTCTGCTGGCGGTTTTGTTCTGCCTCTTTCCCGCGACTTTGTCGGCGGCGATTCCGCCGACTCCACCGCCCGGCGAATTCCTGCACGACTTGGCGGGCCTGCTGACGCCGGCGGAGCAGGCGGCGATCCGCGAGCAACAACAGCCGTTGTTTCAACAAACCCGCATCCCGCTCGTCGTCGTCACGGTGTCCAACATGCGGCACTACCTCCCGGACGCTCCGAGCATCGAGGCGTTTGCCCGCTTCTGGTTCGACCGGTGGGGCATCGGATCGCAGGGCCACAATGCGGGCATCCTCGTCATCATCAGCCGGGAAGACCGTCGCGCGCGCATCGAATTCGGAGCGGCGTGGGGGCGCCGTTGGGACAACTACGCGGAAGCGGTCATGAACAACCGGATGGTGCCGCGTTTCAAAACCGGCGACTACGGCGCCGGCCTGACCGCGGGCGTCGAGGCGCTCGTCGCGATGGCGCACGCCGGCCCCGCGAGCGCACCGCCGGCACCGGGTGCGTTGGAAAAGTTGATGGCCGCGCCGCTCGTGAAATTCGCGCGCGAAAACAATCCGCTGACGGAGCGGTTGGGCAACTGGACGCCCTTGGTGCTGGCGCTCGGCGTCCTCCTCGTGTTGGCCGGGCTGTTGGTCCCCGCGCACCGCAAAACCCTCATCGTGCTCGGAGCGACGCTGATCGGCCTTGTGCTGCTTTTCTGGATCGTGGTGGCGGTGATCGCTCTGGTCAAAGGGCGGAGTTCGGGCACGTCGGACTCGTCCGACGATGGTGGTGGTTTTGGCGGTGGCTCATCGGGCGGCGGTGGCGCCTCGGGAAGTTGGTGAGATGAAAAACGCACGCACCATCCTCTCCCCCGCCGAGCTCGCGTCCGTGCAGGCGCGCATCGCTCAGTTGGAAACACGCACCGATTCCGAAGTCGTCTGCGCGGTGGCCACCGAATCGGGTCGCTACGACCGGGCCGAATCACTGTGCGGCCTCACCGTTGCCCTGGCCGCGCTGATCTCCGTCGAAAAAATTCTCGGCCTCGGAACATGGGAGCGCAGCAGCAGCCTTTCGTTGGGCGCGCAGGCGTTGACGGTCGTGCTGGGCTTCGTCGCCGGCTCGCTGCTCGCGAGCTACTGGCACGGGCTGCGCCGCCTGTTTACTGGCGCTCGCGAAATCGACGCGGAGGTCCAACGCAGCGTAAACCAGGTCTTCGCCCAACGCGGTATCGGCGAGACGCGCCGGCGCGGTGGTGTGCTGATCTACTTGTCGCTCTTCGAACGTCGCGTGGAAATTCGCTGCGACCGCGCGCTCGTCGACCGGCTCCCGCCGACGGTGCTGCCGGCGATCCGCGACGCAATCCTCGCCCGCCTGAAGACCGGCGATCTCGCGGCGGGATTGCTCGGCGGACTCGACGTCGCGGAAACCGCGCTGGCCGAGGCGATGCCCGCGACTGGAGCCCCGGCCGAACAATTGCCGAATGCGGTGGTGCTTTTTCATCCCCGCCCGAAGTGAGCGGCGCCGCGTGGTCGCATCTCGGCGGGAGGGAAACCTCCGTATCACCTTCCCAACCACGCGACGCCCACGAGGAGCGTGAGGATCGCGATCGGCGTGCCGGCTTTGAGGTATTCGACGAACGTGAGCTTCACGCCGCGGCGCGCGGCGATTTCGGCGACGATCAGGTTGGCGACCGAACCGAGCAGCGTGAGATTGCCGGCGAGTGTCGTCGCCATCGCGAGCGTGAGCCACGCGGAACCGGGATCGGCGAGCGTCGGCACCACGGGGCGGAACAACATCACGGCAGGAACGTTCGACACGAGGTTGCTCAACACCAGCGACACCGCCGTGAGCTTCGCCGGCCCGCCATCGGCCCACGGCCGCAACCACGCGAAGAGTTCCCGCCCGAGGCCGGTGGTTTCCAGCGCGCCCGTCACGACGAAGAGCGACACGAAAAACACCAGCAGTCCCCAATCGATATCTTCGAACACGTGTTCCGGGTCGCGTCGTCGGCTGATCAGCAGAATCGCTGCGGCAGCCAGCGCGGCGAGCGGGATGGGCGCGCCCGCGATGAGGCCCACCAGCATGAGGGCCGTTGCCAGCATCGCCTTGCGCAGCAGCGGGCGGTATTCCTGTGGCGGCAGTTTTTCCTCGGACGCCGCGAGTTCGGCGGGCGCAAACTCCGCCCGATACACGACCACCATTACACACCAGATGATCGCGAGCCCGGCGAGCGCGACGGGCGCGAGCGCCGCCGTGAATTTCACAAACGAAATGCCCGACGCGATACCGACGAGCATGTTCTGCGGATTGCCGGTGATGGCCGCGACCGAGCCCACGTTGGCCGCCGTGACGAGCGCAACGAGGTAGGGCAGGGGATTGCGGCGCAGCGCCAACGTCAGCTCGAGGACGAGCGGCGTCATCATCAGGGCGATCGTATCGTTGAGAAACACCGCCGAGAGCACCCCAGAAACGATCACCACCAGCGCGAGCAACCGTCGCGGCGTGCGCGCCAGCCGCACGACATGCGAAGCCACGAGATGGAAAAACCCGGCGATGCGCAGGTTCACGTTGAGCACCATCATCGCGAAGAGCAGCACGATGGTGTTCCAATCCACCGCGCGGTAAGCCTCATCCAGCGTGATGGCGCCGATCGCGATCAACACGGTTGCGCCCACGAGCGCGATGGTCGCCCGGTTCATCTTCAATCCGGGCCAGCGCCCGATCGCCACGCCGACGAGCGTGAGCGCAACGATCAGGGCGGTGGTGATTTGCAGAGCGCTCATGACAGGTGCGCGACGAACGCGTCGGAACCGGCGGACGCGCTCACAACCCGTAATAGCCGCGGAACCACTCGACGAAGTTTCGCAGGCCGTCTTCGAGCGGGACTTTCGGTGCGTAGCCGATCGCCGCCTGGATGCGCGTGAGATCGGCGCACGTCTCAAACATATCGCCGGTCTGCGGCGGGAGCAGCTCGATCTCGGCGGGTTTGCCGAGCAGTTGCTCGAGCATCTTCACAAAGAGCAGCGTCTCGACCGGCCGATGGTGCCCGAGGTTAAACGTGCGGACCGGCGGGGTGGGGCGCTCGGCCGGCGGATAGAGCAACACCTTCACGACGCCGTCGACGATGTCGTCGATGTAAGTGAAGTCGCGGAGGTTTTTCCCGTGATTGAAGAGTTTCAGCGGTTTGCCCTCGCAGATCGCGCGGGCGAAGAGCGTCGGCGCCATGTCCGGCCGTCCCCACGGTCCATAGACGGTGAAGAAGCGGAGGCCGGTGATGTTGAGCCCGTGCACGTGCGCGTAGCTGTGCGCGATGACCTCGTTGGCCTTCTTCGTCGCGCCGTAGAACGAGACCGGCTGGTCCGTGTTGTCGTCCTCGCGAAACGGCGCCTTGGCCCCCGCGCCGTAGACGCTGCTGCTGGAGGCAAACACGAGGTGCTTCGGCGGCGTGCGGCGGCAGGCTTCCAGCACACTGGCAAACCCGTCGAGGTTGCTGTGCGTGTAGGCCGCCGGCTTGTCTATACTGTAGCGCACGCCCGGCTGCGCCCCAAGGTGGACGACGTAGGCCGGTTTGAAGTGCGCCACGAGCGCCGAGAATTTCTCCGCGTCCGCAAAATCCGCCTGCACAAAACGAAATTCCTCCGACGTCGTGTTCGCCGCGAGTTGGTCGAGCCGCGCGCGTTTTAGGGCAGGATCGTAGTAGTCGCCGATCACGTCCACGCCGAGCACCTCGCAGCGCTTGCTCTCGGCAAGGCGGCGCGCGACATGGTAACCGATGAACCCGGCGGCGCCGGTCACGAGGACTTTCATTCGGGGCGTGATACGCGAGCACCTCGGACGCGGCTAGCGGAAACTTTCCGGCGTGCCGCCGTGCGCCCGATCGGCGCCACTAGCTGCGATACAAACGAGCCTCCTATGACAACAATCCGCAAAAATTTCCGAAACGCGTGCTTGATTGCCGGAAAACGCGCCCCTTACCTTGCGCCACTTCTGTCCACCTCCACGTTCACCGAATGAAGATCAAAGCCTATCTCAAGCCCTCCTGTGGGTGGTCCAACGGTGTCCGCGCCATCATGCGCAAGCACAACCTCCCGTTTGAGGACATCGATATCATCAACAACCGCGCGAATTACGCGGAAATGGTGCAAAAGTCCGGCCAGCCCCTCTCGCCCTGCGTCGAAATCGACGGCGTGATGCTCGCGGATGTCTCCGGTGAGGAAGTCGAGAATTACCTGCTCAGCAACGACCTCGTGAAACCCACCGACGCTTCGATCGGCGTGCCCACCAATGCGGGCTGCTCCGATGAGGAACACGCCAAAATGGCCACCAAAACGATCCGTTTCTTTTGAACCACGCTGAGAGCTCACCGCACATAACGCACACCGGGCCGCTCTCGCACAGGACGAGACGGCCTTTTTTATGCGCATTCGGCACAAGGCCCGCTACCACGCCAACACCACCGCCACCTTCCCCCTTTTTCCAAGCCCGTGAATAACGACACCACCACCACCCCTGCCTCCCTCGACGCCTCCCAAGCTCCCGCGACGCGCGCCCCGGGCAAACAGGGCCTCTACGATCCCGCGTTCGAGCACGATGCCTGCGGCGTCGGCTTCGTCGTCGATATGAAGGGCCGGAAATCGCACAAAATCGTCGCCGACGCCCTCCAGGTCCTCACGAACCTCGACCACCGCGGCGCCGCCGGCAGCGAACCCAACACCGGTGACGGCGCCGGCATCCTCATGCAGATGCCGCACAAGTTCTTCGCCGAAGTCTCCAAGACCGCGCGCATCACCCTCCCGGAAGCCGGCCAATACGGCGCCGGTCTCGTCTACCTCCCGCGCAACCGCACCGTTCGCCGCAAGGTCGAAGAGGTGTTCGAGCAGGTCGTGCAGTCCGAAGGCCAGATCTTCCTCGGCTGGCGCACCGTGCCGACCGACAACAAGACCCTCGGCAACACCGCCATCTCCTGCGAGCCGTTCATGCGCCAGGTCTTCATCGGCCGCGGCCCGGACATCACCAACGACCTCGATTTCGAGCGGAAGCTCTACGTGATCCGCAAACGCGCCTATAACGACATCCGCACCTCCACCATCGCCGGCGCCGAGACGTGGTATGTCGCGAGCCTCTCGATGAAGACGCTCGTCTACAAAGGCATGCTCCTCACCGAGCAAGTCGGCCAGTATTTCCCGGACCTCGCGCATCCGGCGATGGAGTCGGCCCTCGCCATCGTCCACTCGCGTTTCTCGACCAACACGTTCCCCAGCTGGGAGCGCGCGCATCCTTACCGCTACATCGCGCACAACGGCGAAATCAACACGCTCCGCGGCAACATCAACTGGATGCACGCCCGCCAGGCGCTCTTCGAGAGCCCGGCCTTCGGCGACGACATCAAGAAGATCCTCCCGATCATCAATCCGAACGGCTCGGACTCGTCGATGTTCGACAACACCCTCGAGCTTCTCGTCCTCGCCGGCCGCCCGCTCGCGCACGCGGTGATGATGATGATCCCCGAGCCGTGGTCCAACCATGAGACCATGGACGACGACCGCCGCGCGTTTTACCAATACCACTCCTGCCTGATGGAGCCATGGGATGGTCCCGCTGCCATCGCGTTCACCGATGGCGTCCAAATCGGCGGCGTCCTCGACCGCAACGGCCTACGCCCCTCGCGCTACTACGTCACCAAAGACGGTTTTGTTGTCGTCGCGTCCGAAGCCGGCGTGTTGCCGATTCCCGCCGAAGAAATCGCCGAAAAGGGCCGCGTCCAACCCGGCAAGATGTTCCTCGTGGACACCGCCCAAGGCCGCATCATTTCCGACGAAGAAATCAAAAAAGAGATCTGCAACGCCCGCCCGTATCGCGAGTGGCTCAACGAGCACCTCGTTCACCTCAGCGATCTGCCCGATGCACCGAAGGTCGAGCAACCCGATCACGCCACGCTGCTCCAGCGTCAGATCGCCTTCGGTTACACCAACGAGGACGAGCGCATCATCCTCACCCCGATGGCTAAGGATGGTGTCGAAGCCACCGGCTCCATGGGCAACGACGCCGCGCTCGCGGTGCTCTCCAACAAGCCGCGCCTCCTCTACGATTACTTCAAGCAGCTCTTCGCACAGGTCACCAACCCGCCGATCGACTGTATCCGCGAAGAAATCATCACCTCCGCCGAAACCCGTCTCGGTTCCGAAGGCAATCTCCTCAACCCGCAACCGACCGCGTGTCGCCGCGTGGAGTTGAAGTATCCCATCCTCACCAACGAGGAATTCGCCAAGATCCGTCGCACCGACCTGCCCGGCCTCAAAACCGCCGTGCTCCCAATCCTCTTCCGCGTCGCCCGCGGCGAGAAGGGCCTCGCGAAGTCGATGGAAGAACTCTGCATGATGGCCCGCCGCCAAATCGAAGAAGACGAGGCCAACGTCCTCATCCTCTCCGACCGCGGTGTGACGAAGGAATTCGCCCCCATCCCGGCGCTCCTCGCCGTGGCCGGCCTGCATCACTATCTCATCCGTGAAGGCCTCCGGACGCGCGTCTCGCTCGTGATCGAGACCGGCGACGCGCGCGAAGTGCACCACTTCTCGCTGCTCATCGGTTACGGCGCCTCCGCGATCAATCCCTACGTCGCCTTCGAGACGATCGACGGCATGATCAAGGCCGAGCTGCTCACCGGCATCGACCACAAGAAGGCCTGCTTGAATCTCGTGAAGGCCGCCTCCAAGGGCGTCGTCAAAGTCATGTCCAAGATGGGCATCTCCGCGATCCAGTCCTACCGCGGTGCGCAAGTCTTCGAAGCCCTCGGGCTCAACCAGTCCGTCGTCGATCACTACTTCACCTGGACGCCCTCGCGCGTCGGCGGCATCGGCCTCGATGTCGTCGCGCAGGAAGTCCTCGCCCGCCATCGCGCCGCTTACCCGGACCGCACCGCCAACGCCGCCGTGCTGCCCTCCGGCGGCCAATACCAGTGGCGCAACGACGGCGAAGCCCACCTCTTCACGCCCGAGTCCATCCACCGCCTGCAAAAGGCTGTGCGCACCTCGAGCTACGCAGCCTTCAAAGACTATTCGAAGATCGTCAACGATCAGGGCGCCAAGCACTGCACGCTCCGCTCGCTCCTTGAGTTCAAGGGCGGCTCCACGCCGATTCCGATCGAGGAAGTCGAGTCCATCGAGGCGATCATGAAGCGCTTCAAGACGGGAGCCATGTCCTACGGCTCCATCTCCAGCGAGGCCCACGAGACGCTCGCCATCGCGATGAACCGCATCGGCGGCAAATCCAACACCGGCGAAGGCGGCGAAGATCCCGCGCGCTTCGTGCCGATGGCCAATGGCGACTCGAAGAACTCCGCCATCAAGCAGGTCGCCTCCGGCCGCTTCGGCGTCACGAGCGAATACCTCACCAACGCCCGCGAAATCCAAATCAAGATGGCCCAGGGCGCGAAGCCCGGCGAAGGCGGCCAGCTGCCCGGCACAAAGGTCTATCCGTGGGTTGCCAAGACCCGCGGCACCACCGCCGGCGTCGGCCTCATCTCGCCCCCGCCGCACCACGACATCTACTCCATCGAAGATCTCGCGGAGCTCATTCACGATCTGAAGAACTCCAACCGCCACGCTCGCGTCAGTGTGAAGCTCGTCTCCGAAGTCGGCGTCGGCACCATCGCCGCCGGCGTCGCCAAGGCGCACGCGGACGTTGTCTTGATTTCCGGATACGATGGTGGCACCGGCGCTTCGCCGCAAACCTCCATCACGCACGCCGGTCTCCCGTGGGAACTCGGTCTCGCCGAAACGCACCAGACCCTCGTGTTGAACAACCTCCGCTCGCGCATCGCCGTCGAGACAGATGGCCAGCTCAAGACCGGCCGCGATGTCATCATGGCCGCGCTGCTCGGTGCCGAGGAGTTCGGTTTCGCCACCGCTCCGCTCGTCGCCACCGGCTGTATCATGATGCGCGTCTGCCACCTCAACACCTGCCCCGCCGGTGTTGCGACCCAGGACCCGCGTCTCCGCGCCAAATACGCCGGCAAGCCCGAGCACGTCGTGAATTTCATGACGTATATCGCGACCGAAGTCCGCGAGCTCATGGCCCAGCTCGGCTTCCGCACCATCGAAGAGATGGTCGGCCGCACCGATCGCCTCGAGCCGCAGCGCGCCGTCACGCACTGGAAGGCCAAGGGGCTCGACTTCTCCAAGATCCTCTACTCGCCCGACGTCGGGCCCGAGGTCGGTCGCTTCTGCTCCATCAAGCAGGACCACGGCCTCGACAAGTCCCTCGACCTCACGACTCTCCTCGGCCTCGCCGAGCCCGCCATTGAGCGCGGCGAGAAAGTCATCGCCGAGCTGCCGATTAAGAACGTCAACCGCGTCACCGGCACGATCACCAGCTACGAAGTCACCAAGAAGCACGGCGCCAAGGGCCTCCCCGAGGACACCATTCGCTTCAAGTTCAAGGGCTCGGCCGGCCAGAGCTTCGGCGCCTTCGTCACGCGCGGCATGACGCTCTCCATCGAGGGCGACGCCAACGATTACTTCGGCAAGGGCCTCTCCGGTGGCAAACTCATCGTCCACCCGCCCGCGGGCGCCGGCTTCAAAGCCGAGGACAACATCATCATCGGCAACGTCGCCATGTATGGCGCCACCGCCGGTGAGATCTACGTCAACGGCCGCGCCGGCGAGCGCTTCGGCGTCCGCAACTCCGGCGTCACCGCGGTAGTCGAGGGCGTGGGCGACCACGGCTGCGAATACATGACCGGTGGTCGCGTCGTCGTCCTCGGACCCACGGGCCGCAACTTCGCCGCCGGCATGTCCGGTGGCGTCGCCTACGTGCTCGATGTGAACGGCGACTTCGCCAAGCAGGCCAACGTCTCGATGGTCGGTCTCGAGAAACTCGAGAAGACCGCCGAGATCGCCGAGCTCCGCGCGATCATCCAGCGCCACGTCGACTACACCAAGAGCGCGCGCGGCCAGCAGGTGCTCGCCGACTTCGACACCTACGTGCCGAAGTTCGTGAAAGTCCTCCCGAAGGACTACAAGCGCATGCTCGCCTGTATCGAAAAAGCGGAGGCGCAGGGCCTCACTGGCGATGAGGCCGTCATGGCCGCCTTCGAAGAAAACGCCCGCGACACCTCGCGCGTCGGCGGCAACTGAGCTGCGCCACCTTACGCCCAGCACTTAATCTTAAACTTCTCCCTTCAACTCCACTCCCATGGGCAAACCCACCGGCTTCATCGAATACCTCCGCGAGCTTCCCGTCGACCGCGCGCCTACCGAGCGCACGAAAGACTGGAAGGAATTTCACTCGCACATGGAGGAGAAGAAACTCCGCAATCAGGGCGCCCGCTGCATGAATTGCGGCGTTCCGTTCTGTCACACCGGCAAACTCATCAGCGGCATGGCCGCCGGTTGCCCGATCAACAACCTCATCCCCGAGTGGAATGATTTGATCTACCGCGGGCTCTGGCAGGAAGCCCTCGAGCGTCTCCACAAGACGAACAACTTCCCCGAGTTTACCGGCCGCGTGTGCCCCGCTCCGTGCGAAGGCTCCTGCGTCCTCGGTATCAACAACCCACCCGTCACGATCAAAAACATCGAGTGCGAGATCACCGATCGCGGCTGGGACGAGGGTTGGGTTCTTCCTGAGCAGCCCAAAGTCCGCACCGGCAAAAAGGTGGCCGTCATCGGCTCCGGCCCCTCCGGCCTCTCCGCCGCCGAGCAACTGAACAAAGCCGGCCACACCGTCACCGTCTTCGAGCGCGCTGACCGCCCCGGCGGCCTCCTCATGTATGGCATCCCCAACATGAAGTTGGACAAAAAGGACGTCGTCCTCCGCCGCATCAAGTTGATGGAGGAGTCTGGCATCAAATTCATCTGCAACGCCAACGTCGGCACCGGCGACAACTTCAACGTCGAGCCGCAGCTCTTCCTCAAGGAATACGACGCCACCGTCATCTGCACCGGCGCCACGCAGCCGCGCGATCTCCCGATCGAGGGCCGCAGCCTCAAGGGCGTGCACTTCGCGATGGAGCTCCTCACGGTCAATACCAAGGCCGTCCTCGCCGGCGAGTCTTCGCCGATCCACGCGAAGGACAAAGATGTGATCGTCATCGGCGGCGGCGACACCGGCACCGACTGCGTCGGCACCTCGATGCGCCACGGCTGTAAGAGCGTCACGCAAATCGAAATTCTTCCGAAGCCCCCGCTCGAGCGCCAGGCCGACAACCCCTGGCCCGAGTGGCCCAAGACCTACAAGATGGACTACGGTCAGGAAGAGGCCGCCGCGAAGTTCGGCGCCGATCCCCGCGTCTATCTCACCACTGTCAAAAAATTCATCGGCGATGCCGACGGCAACGTGCAGTCGCTCGTGACCGTCGAGATCAAGTGGGAGAAAAACGAAAAAGGTCAGTTCATCCCGAAGGAACAGCCCGGCACCGAAAAAACCCGCCCCGCGCAACTCGTGTTGCTCGCCATGGGTTTCCTCGGACCCGAACAGGCTCTCCTCAAGGAGATCGGCCTCGAAACCGATGCCCGCTCGAACGTGAAAGCCGAGCACGAGAAATACACCACGAACATCAAGGGTGTCTTCGCCGCCGGCGACTGCCGCCGTGGCCAGTCCCTCGTCGTCTGGGCTATCAACGAAGGCCGCGGCGCCGCCCGCGAGTGCGACCGCTACCTGATGGGTTCGACTGATCTGCCGTAATTCCGCTTCGATCGTTTCAAAACAAAGGGCGCGTCATCCACGACGCGCCCTTTGCTTTTCTACAAATCGAAACGAGCCGCGGCTCAATCGTCCGCTCCCGTCTCGTGCATCTTGCCGGCAAGGTAGGTCTCGTAAGCCGCAAGATCGAGCAGGCCGTTGCCGCTGAGGTTGAAGACCAGCACGCGCTTCTGGTTTTCCTCACGGCACTTGATCGCCTCATCGATGACCGCCGCGATCGCGTGCGACGATTCCGGCGCCGGCACGAGGCCTTCGCTCCGGGCAAACAGCACACCCGCTGCAAACACCTTCGACTGCGGCACCGCGATCGCGTCGATCAGGCCGAGTTTCTTACAGTGACTCACCATCGGCGCCATGCCGTGGTAGCGCAGTCCGCCCGCATGAATGCTCGGCGGCATGAACTGGTGGCCGAGCGTATACATCATCATCAGCGGCGTCGTTTCGGCGGTGTCGCCGAAGTCGTAGCGCAGCTCACCCTTCGTCAGCGAAGGGCACGAGGCTGGCTCGACGCCGACGATCCGGCACTGCGAACGCCCCGCGAGTTTCTCGCGCACAAACGGAAACGCGATACCCGCGAAATTGCTGCCGCCGCCCGCGCAACCGAAGATCACGTCGGGTGATTCGCCCGCCATCGCCATCTGCTTGATCGTCTCTTCGCCGATCACGCTCTGGTGCAAGCAGACGTGGTTCAGCACGCTGCCGAGCGCGTATTTGGTTCCCGGATGCTTCACGGTGTCCTCGATCGCCTCGCTGATCGCGATGCCGAGGCTGCCGTTGCTGTTCGGATCTTCCGCGAGAACTTTCCGGCCAAACTCCGTCTCCATGCTCGGGCTGGCGTGCACCGTCGCGCCGTAGGTCTGCATGAGCAGCTTGCGATACGGCTTCTGGTGAAAGCTCACCTTCACCATGTAGATATTGCACTCGAGGCCAAACACGCTGCACGCCATCGAGAGCGACGAGCCCCACTGCCCCGCGCCCGTCTCCGTCGCGAGCCGCTTCGTGCCGGCCAGTTTGTTGTAGTAGGCCTGCGGGATTGCGGTGTTGGGTTTGTGACTCCCCGCGGGACTCACGCCTTCGTATTTGTAGTAAATATGCGCCGGCGTCTGCAGTGCCTTTTCGAGGCGCACGGCCCGCAACAACGGCGTCGGCCGGTAGAGCGCATACACGTCGCGCACTTCCTGCGGAATTTCGATGTGCCGCTCCGGACTCATCTCCTGCATCACGAGATTCTCCGGGAAAATCGCCGTCATGTCTTCCAAATTGACCGGCTGCTTCGTGCCGGGATGCAGCGGCGGCGGCAGCGGCTCCGGGAAGTCGGGCAGCAAGTTATACCAGTGGGTGGGCATCTCCTCCGCACGGAGGAGAAATTGGAGGTTTTTATTCATGGGGTTGGGTTACGACGAAAGAACGCCCCGAGTAATAGCAGCGCCCACGAAACCGCGTCACCGCCGAATTTCACCCGCCCGCGAGGTATTCGCGCGCCTCACCGCTGCCACACGCGCACGTAATCAACCCGGAATTCCTGCGGGAAAATCGTCTCATCGATGCCCTTCTGCCCGCCCCAGTCTCCACCGACGGCGAAATTCATCAGCAAATAAAACGGCGCGTCGAACGGCCAGTGGTCCACGCCTTTCCCGTCGTTGCGAAACTCGTGCACCTTTTTCCCGTCGAAGAAAAATTCCATGCGCTCCGCGGTCCACAGCAGCCCGTAGGTGTGAAAGTCCTCGTGCACCCGCGGCACCGTAATCGCCCGGCCCACGCCCGTTTTTTTCACGTGGTTAAACGCCCCGGTATGCACCGTGAAGTGCATACGATCCGGGTCGAAGCCCACGTTCTCCATCAGATCGATTTCGCCGCACTTGGGCCAGCCGACCTTCTTCATGTTCTCTCCCAACATCCACAGCGCCGGCCACGTGCCGCGCCCTGTCGGGATTTTCGCACGGATCTCTACGCGCCCGTAGCGAAACGAAAATTTTCCCAGCGAGACTACACTCGCTGCCGTGTAGCTCGCCCCCGACCACGGTTCGCGTCGCGCTGTGATGATCAACTGGCCGCCTTCGACGCGCGCATTTTCCCGCCGGTCCGTCGTGTAAAATTGTGCCTCGTGGTTGCGCACGCGCCCGCTTTCGTAGCCCCATTTTTTCGGATCGGGCGCCCCCGGTTGATCGAATTCGTCGCTCCACATGAGCCGCCAATCCGCCGCGACGAAACGCTTTTCCGCGTCCGCACCATCGGTAAACGCGGGCACTTTGTCCGCCGCCCATCCCGCCACGCCCCAGGCCATCGTCAGGGCGAATCCAATCCACTGTCGGAGCCGGCGAAAAAATTGCGGGGTCATCCCTCTCGTATGGTGCCTCCGCCTCTCCGGAGCAACGCCACCCGAGCTTCGGGTTGCCAAGTATAAACTCCGCTTCAGCGTTCACGTCGCCCTCGCTTTTTACTCCTCTTATGAAATCGCTCCGCTCTCTGCTCCTGATCGCCTTGGCCTTCGCCCTCGTTCCGTTGGCTTCCACCGTGGCCGCCGAGAAAAAAACTCCGGTGAAAAAAGCCCCCGATCCCGCCTACGCGCAGATCACCGATGTCGCCGGTCTGCCGCGCGTGCTGCTCATCGGGGACTCGATTTCCATCGGCTACACTTTGCCCGTGCGCGCCCGCCTCGCCGGCAAAGCGAATGTCCACCGCCCCGCCGAAAATTGCAGCGACAGCGCCAAGGGCGTCCGCACCCTCGACAAGTGGCTCGGCGACAGCAAGTGGGACGTGATCCATTTCAACTTCGGTCTCCACGACGTGAAGTATCTCGATGCCGCCGGCAAATACGTGCCCGCCGATCAGGGCAAACAGGTCGCCGCCGTCGCCGACTACGAAAAAAATCTCCGCGCCATCATCGCCCGCCTGAAGCAGAGCGGCGCGAAAATCATCCTCGCCACCACCACGCCCGTCCCCGGCGGTTCGCAAGGCCGCGTCGAACACGACGAGCTGCGCTACAACGCCGCCGCCGTCCGCATCGCCAAAGAAACCGGTGTCGCCATCGACGACCTCCACGCGGTTGCCGTAGCCCATCAGGCGAAAATCCAGCTTCCGAAAAACGTCCACTTCACCAAGGACGGCTACGAACAACTCGCCGACACCGTCGTCGCCAGCATTACGCCGCTGCTGCCGCCCGCGAAAAAGTAACGTCGGCGTTACTTCAGTCCCTGCCGGATCATGTTCACGGCGATGGCCGCGAGCAGCATCGAGACGATCTTCGAAATCGCGCGCATCCCCGTCGGGCTGATGATGCGCCCGATTTTTTCGCTGAACGCAAACGCGAGCACCACGATCACGAGATTCGCCACCAGCGCCGCAAACGTCACCGCCACCCCGAGCGTCTGCGCGAGCAAGATGAGCGTCGTGATCGACGCCGGTCCCGCGATCAGCGGCATCCCGAGCGGCACGACGCCAAAATCGTCCGCCAACTTCGCCGGTTCCTCCGCCGCCGAGTGAACGAGATCACGCGCCGCGAGTATAAACAGGATCAACCCGCCCGCGATTTGGAAATCGCTCGGCGTGATCCCCAATGCGGAGAAAATCGTCTGCCCGAGAAATAAGAACAACAGCGCCACCGCACCGCCCGTCCAGGTCGCCTGCGTGGCGATTTTCTTCTTCGTCGCCTCCGGCACACCCGCGCCCAGCGCCAAAAACACCGCGGCGAGGCCGATCGGATCGATCGCCACAAACAGCGGGATAAACGCCTTCATAAAACTTTCCAGCATGGGCGGCATAGTCCGACTCTCCGCGCCGTGCCCCCTGCGCGCAAGCCTCCGCCGGCCGCGCCCCTCGCGCCGATCCGCCGCAGGTTTTTCTTTGCCCGCCCCCACGCTTCGTCCGAACTTCGCGCCCACTCGTGTCCGACACCGCCGCCAACGCCAACATCGCGCGCCACCTCGCCCTCATGGCCGCCGCGCACCCGACGCGCGCCGCGCTCAAGATCCCCCGCGGGCGCACTAAGGCTCCCACTGCCCTCCGCAGAATCAACTACCTCACTCTGACTTTCGCCGAACTCGACGCCGAAGTCTCCGCCTGGTGCGCCCGTCTCACCGCCGCCGGTATCGCCCGCGGTGACCGCACCTTGCTCATGGTGCGCCAAGGCCTCCCTCTCATCGCCTCCGCCTTCGCCCTCTTCCGCCTCGGCGCAGTCCCCGTCGTGATCGACCCCGGCATGGGCCGCAAAAACTTCCTCGCCTGCGTTGCGCGCTCCCGCCCCACCGCCCTCGTCGGCATTCCGCTCGCACAACTCCTCAGCCACCTCTTCCGCCCCACCTTCCGCACCGTCCGCACCCGCGTCACCGCCAGTGGCTCCCTCACCGCCCGCCTCACCACTCCGGGCCTTCAACTTTCCACGTCCAACTTTCAACCGGTGAACAGCGCCGCCGCGGATCTTGCGGCGGTGCTGTTCACCTCCGGCTCCACCGGCGCCCCCAAAGGCGTCTGCTACGCTCACGGCCAGTTCGACGCCCAAGTCCGCCTCATCCGCGAGACCTACGGCATCTCGCCCGGCGAGATCGATCTCCCGCTCCTCCCCATCTTCGCCCTCTTCAACCCCGCCCTCGGCATGACGACCATCGTCCCCGAGATCGACCCCCGCCGCCCCGCCGAAGTCGACCCCGCGAAGATCGTCCAAGCCATCCGCCAGGAAAACGTCACCAACTCCTTCGGCTCGCCAACCCTCTGGCGCAAAATCGGCGACCACTGCCTAGCCGAAAAAATCACGCTCCCCACGCTTCGCCGCGTCCTCTGCGCCGGCGCTCCGGTCCCCGCCGCCCTCTGGAAAAACTCCGCCGCATTCCTCTCCCACGGCCAACTCCACAGCCCCTACGGCGCCACCGAAGCCCTCCCGCTCGCGACCATCAGCTCCGCCGAAATCGAAAATCAAAAATCGGAAATCGAAAATCCGCTCGGCGCCTGCGTCGGCCGACCCATCCCCGGCATCGACATCCGGATCATCGCCCCCGTCGACGGCCCCATCGCCACGCTCGCCGACACCCGCGAACTCCCCCATGGCGAAATCGGCGAAATCATCGTCCGCGGCCCCGTGGTTACCCAATCCTACGACGCCCTCCCCGCCGCCACGGCCCTTGCGAAAATCTCTGACACTCCTGCCTCTCAACTCCCAACGCTCAACTCTCAGCTCGGCGGCACCTCCGCCGTCTGGCACCGCATGGGCGACTGCGGCTACCTCGATACCGCCGGCCGGCTCTGGTTCTGCGGACGCAAAGCCGAGCGAGTCGAGACTCCCTTCGGCACCCTCCATACCGAACCCTGCGAGCAAGTTTTCCGCGCCCACCCCCGCGTCACCCGCTGCGCCCTCGTCGGCCTCGGTGAACCCGGCCGTCAACGCGCTGCGCTCGTCGTCGAAGCCATCGTCTCCGATTCCGGCGTCGCCCGCCCCTTCGCCCGCGAACTCCGCGCCCTCGCGCTCGCCCACGAGCACACCGCCGCGATCAAACTCTTCTACTTTCACCCGCAGTTCCCGGTCGACGTCCGCCACAACGCCAAAATCCACCGCCTCACCCTCGCCCAGTGGGCCCACACCGCCAAAGGCTACGAGTCCGACCCGAAAAAGTAGGCCGCCGTCTCCGACCCGCCTTTCCTCACTCCGATGTGGGAGGGGCTTTACGCCCCGACTTCCGCCCCTCAGCCCGCTCGATTCCGCCGCCCCGTAGCACGCTCAGCCTGAGCGTGCTCACCTCCGCCCGTCCACTCTCCTCTGGTTTTCCCCGGTTTTCGTGTGTTTCGTGTATTTCGTGGGCCCCACCTCCGCTCAATCTCCTCTCTCTGCCGCCCCCGCGCTCGTCACCGGTGGCACCGGCTTCCTCGGCCGCCGCCTCGTCGAACGCCTCCTCGCCGCCGGCCGCCCCGTGACCGTCCTCGCCCGCCGCGCCGATCCCACTCTCACCGCCCGCGGCGTCCGCTTCATCACCGCCTCCCTCGATGACACCGCCGCCGTCACCGCTGCCTGCGCCGGTCACGCCACCGTCTTTCACACCGCCGCCAAAGTCGGCGTTTGGGGCCGCTACGACGATTTCTACCGGACCAACGTCCTCGGCACCCGCGCCATCCTCGCCGGCTGCCGCGCCCACGGCGTCGCGCGCCTCGTTTACACCTCGACCCCCAGCGTCGTCTACAACGGCGAAAAACTCGCCAACGCCGACGAATCCCTCCCGCTCACCACGTCCTGCCCGAGCCCGTATCCATTAACCAAAGCCATCGCCGAGCGCGAAGTCCTCGCCGCCAACTCTCCCGCGCTCCGCACCGTCGCCCTCCGCCCGCACCTCATCTGGGGCATCGGTGACCCGCATCTCGTCCCCCGCGTCCTAGCGCGCGCCCGCGCCGGCCGCCTCCGCATCGTCGGTGACGGACAAAACAAGGTCGACATGGTCCACGTCGAAAATGCCGTCGACGCCCACCTCGCCGCCGAATCCGCCCTCTCAACGTGTAACCCAATAGGTTACACTCCCTCTGAAAACGCGGCACCTTACCCCGCCGCCGGCCGCGCGTTCTTCATCACCAACGACGAGCCCGTGATCCTCTGGGATTGGATTAACCAACTCCTCACCGCCCTCGGCGAGCCACCCGTCACGCGCCGCCTCTCCCTCTCGGCCGCCACCGCGATCGGCGCGGTCTGCGAAACACTCTGGCGCACGCTCCCTCTGCGCGGCGAGCCGCCGATGACGCGCTTCATCGCCGCCGAACTCGCCAAAGACCACTGGTTCAATCTCGCCGCCGCCCGCCGCGACCTCGGCTACACGCCGCGCATCTCTATGGCCGCCGGCACCGCCGAACTCATCGCTTCTCTTCTTCGCGAAAAAAAATCCTCCTCTACCTGAACGCGTCGCCGCATACCACGCCGCCCTTTTTGCGCCTTCTGCGCCTCTTTGCGGCCAACCGCTCCCAGCCTGACACCACTGCCTCGTGACACCTCGCCAAATCCTCCTCCCCGCACTCGCGATGTCCGCGATCGTGCTCCTCTCGAACATCCTCGTGCAGTTCCCGATCAACGCCTGGCTCACGTGGGGCGCGTTCTCGTATCCGGTTGCCTACTTCGTCACCGACGTCTGCAACCGCACGTCCGGCCCCGCCGTCGCGCGCCGCGTCGCGTGGGTCGGTTTCGCCGTCGGCCTCATCCTCTCTGCCATCTTTGCCCCGCTCCGCGTCGCCGTCGCTTCCGGCACAGCCTTCATCGTCTCCCAACTCCTCGACGTCGCCGTCTTCAACCGCCTCCGCCAACAATCGTGGTGGAAAGCCCCGCTCTTCGGTTCCGCCGCCGCATCCATCGTCGACACCTCGCTCTTCTTCGGCGTCGCCTTCATTGGCACGCCCGTCCCCTGGCTCCCGCTCGCCGGCGGCGACCTCGCCATCAAACTCTTCATGGCCCTCGCCCTCCTCCCGCCCTACCGCGCCCTCGTCACCCGCCTCACGGCCACTCGCGCCTGAGATCTTCAGCTTACCGCGTATCGCTTACGGCTTCCCGCCGCGCCTCACGCGCCACCTCGCTGCCGCACCGCCTCAAACAGCGTGATGATCGTCGCCATCGCGACATTCAGTGAATCCGCCTGACCCGCCATCGGGATGCGCACCGGCGTGTCGCAGTTTTCCAGCCAGAATTTGCTCAACCCATACTGCTCGCTCCCCATCACCACGGCGAGCGACCCGCGAAGATCGACGTCCGAATACACCCGCTCCGCCGCCGGCGTTGTCGCCACCATGTGCACGCCCTTTTCTTTCAACCACGCGTGCACCCGCGTGCTCTCCTCGACCACGAGCGGCACGGAAAACAGCACACCCGTCGAAGCGCGCACCACGTTCGGATTAAAAATATCCGTCACCGGATCGCACACGATCACCGCATCGCACCCCGCTGCATCCGCGCTCCGCAAAATCGTCCCGAGATTCCCCGGCTTCTCGATCGCCTCCACCACGAGGTAAAACGGTTCCGCTTTCACCGGCAAATCTGCCAGAGCCCGCCGCCACTGCGGCGCCACCGCCAGCAACCCATCCGGCCGCTCGCGATACGCCACCTTGGCAAACGCTTCCTTCGAAAGTTCAAACACCTGCGCCCCGGCCGCCCGCGCCTGCTCGATCAGCGCCGGCTCATTCTCGCCCAAAAACCACTCCGGCGAAAAATACATCTCCACCAACTTCACGTTCTTCTCCAGCGCCCGCCGAATCTCGCGATAACCCTCCACCAAAAACACGCCCGCCTCATCGCGCGGACGCCGATCGCGCAACTTCACGAGCTGCTTCACGCGCGGATTCTGGAGACTGGAGATTTTTTCGACCGGCAACGCCATCGCGCAGAGGTCACCACGAAACACACGAAACACACGAAATAAAATCCTCTTCGTTTCTGCGCCTTTCGTGTGTTTCGTGTGTTCCGTGGGCAAAAAATCAAAATTCCAAGACGTCCCGTTCGCCTATCATCAAGAGATCGAACTGGAGATCACGACGCTCACGAACCTCGGCTCCGGCCTCGGCCGCATGACTCTCCCCGGTGAAACCGAAGCCAAGTGGGTCGTCATGGTCCCCTTCACGCTTCCCGGCGAACGCGTGCGCGCCCGCGTCTTCCGCAATCAGAAAAATTTCTCCGAAGCCGACCTCGTCACCGTCCTCACGCCCTCGCCCCACCGCGTCGCCGCCACCTGTCCGCTCTTTGCCCGCTGCGGCGGCTGCCAATACCAACACCTCGCTTACTCCGAGCAGCTCCTCTGGAAACAGCGCCAAGTCGCCGAACTCCTCCAGCACATGGCCGGCATCGCCGACTACCCCGTCGCGCCCGTTGTCCCATCCCCCCGTGAACTCGGTTACCGCTCGAAAATCACCCCACACTTCAATCCCCCCCGCGACCCCGCCACGCCGCCACCGATCGGCTTCCTCCGCCAAGGCACCCGTTTCGACATCGTCGACGTCCCGCGTTGCCCCATCGCGACCGACGCCATCAACGCCAAACTCCCCGAAGTCCGCGCCCGCGTCCACGCCCGCGCCGCCGCCGGCGAATACGAACGCTCCGCCACGCTCCTCCTCCGCGAAGCCAGCGGCGTCGTCACCACCGACTACGACGCGATCATCACCGAAAGCATCGACACCGGTGCCGCCGCGCCGCTGAAGCTGCGTTTCCTCGCCCGCGACTTTTTCCAAAACAACCCCTTCATCCTCCCGGTCTTCACCGGCTACGTCCGCGCCCAAGCCGCCGCCAGCGGCGCCCGCTACCTGGTCGACGCCTACTGCGGCAGTGGCCTCTTCGCCCTCACCGCCGCGCCCGCCTTCACGCGCGTCGCCGGTATTGAGTTGAGTGAATCCTCCATCCGCTTCGCCCGCGAAAATGCCACGGCTAACCACCTCCCCAACGTCACCTTCCAATCCGGCGACGCCGCGCAAATCTTCGCCGGCCTCCCGTCGCTCGCGACGCCCACCGACCCCGGCGCCTTCGCCCCCGCCGACACCGCCGTGATCATCGATCCCCCGCGCAAAGGCTGCGACGAAAATTTCCTGTCCCAACTCTTCGCCTACGGGCCCCGCGCCGTCGTCTACGTCAGTTGCGACCCCGCGACGCAAATGAGAGACCTCAAGAGCTTCCTCGCCGCCGGCTACGAACTCACCGCCGCCCAACCCTTCGACCTCTTCCCCCAGACGCGCCACCTCGAGTGCGTGCTGACACTCCGCCGGCACACTTATTAGGATTCGACTGAGGCGGTCACTCGATTCCTAACACTGCGCACCGCACGCAAATCCTCCTCTCAATTTCTGAGCCGCCGTCGTCCCACGAGCGCTTGTTCGACACTCGCTCCGACCCTGGGCTGCGCGGGCGCTCCTCAGGGTTACCCTTGCGGTTGGCCCTCCTCTCAAAAAAGTTAACTCATGGCCTATCCTGCGCTTCGGATCGCTGCCGCGTCGATCACCCTGCTTTTCGCTTTCGCCCTCCGCGCGCAAACCGGATCGAGCGCCACCGTCACGACCCCGCCCCCGGTCTCACCGATCGATATCAACATCAACGTCTCGCCTTCCGGAGGCGGCGGCTCCACCACGCCGCCACCCACGACCGCCCGCGCCACGACTCCGCCCGTTCTTTTCGGCATTTCCGGCGGCGGCTCCGTCGAACTTGGCCAAAAAGTCACCCTCCAGGTATCCATTTCCGGCACCGTCTCCGACCCCGAACTCACCTACCAATGGCGACGAAACGGCACCGCTCTCGCCGCGGCCACGGCCGCCACCTATGTGCTCGAAGCCGTCACCGCCGCCGACTCCGCTACCTACACGGTAGCCGTCACCAATTCCGCCGGCACCAGCGTTGCCACGACCGACGTTACCGTCAAAGCCGCGGCCGCTCCCGTCATCACCACACAGCCCCGCACCACGACAGCGTCCGTCGGCCAGACGATCACCTTTACCCTGGCGGCCACCGGCAGCTTTCCCCGCACTTACCAATGGCGCAAAGACGGCACCAACCTCGCGGGCGGGACCGATGCAGCCTTGACGCTCACGTCGATCACCACCGCCACCGCCGGAGTCTACACCGTTGTCGTCACCAATGCGCTTGGCAGCATCACCAGCGCCTCGGCCTCGCTCACCGTGAATGCGGCGACCCCGCCCGTTGTATCCTCAAATTACCCGTTCGATGTCACGGCCGCGCAGGGTGCCTCGGCCACCCTTTCAATCAGTCTCAACGGTGGCTCCTCGCCCTTCACCTACCAGTGGCTGAAAAGCGGCGCGCCCATCGCCGGCGCCACCGGATCCCAGCTCCTCTTCAACTCCGTCGCCCTCACCGACGCCGGCAAATATTCTTTCGTCGTCACCAATGCTGCGGGCACCGCCACCAGTCGTGAGGCCACGCTAACGGTCACCGCGGCCATCCCCATTTCGATCACGTTCCCGCCGCGCGCCGTCGCCGTGTTTCCCGGCCAGTCCGCGAGCTTTTCGGTTTCCTACAACGGCAGCTCTCCCCTCACATTCCAGTGGCTGAAAAACGGCGCGCCCATCGCTGGCGCCACCTCCAGTTCCTATTCGATCAACTCCGTCGCGCTGACGGATGCGGGTAATTTTTCCGTCGTGCTCACCAATATCGCCGGCCCCGTGACGAGCAGCTCGGCTCTCCTGACGGTGAATCAACCCGTGGCGCCCTCCATCACGCGGCAGCCCGTCGACGTCACCATCACCGAAGGATCCTCCGCCTCCTTTTCCGTCTCCGCGACCGGCTCGCCGCCGATGACTTACCAATGGCACTTCAACGGCGTCGCTCTCTCGAATTCCAATTCATCCAGCTATTCGCTGTCTTCGAGTTCGGTTGCCTCCGGAAAATACCGCGTGACCGTCACCAATGCGGCCGGGACCGCGACAAGCGTCGAGGCCACGTTGACCGTGCTGCCACCGCCGGCACCTCCGGTCTACTCCCTGACCAACACCAGCGTCTCGCTCGGCAACTCGCTTTCCCTCGGTATCAGTTCCTCCAGCACCAGCGTCCCCACCACCTATCAGTGGTATCGCAACGGCAAAGCCATTGCCCAGGCCACGCAAGCAACCCTGTCCATCAGCTCGGCCGGCCTCGAAGAGGTCGGCGCCTACTTCGTCGTCGCCACGAATTCCGGTGGATCTACCACCAGCCGCACCGCGCAAGTTTCGGTGACAGCACCATCCGCCACGTCGACCGGTGCGTGGTTCGCCGCGGAGCGGCAAGGCGACATCGCCTACTTTGTGTTTTCCAATCCCGCCCGCATCGAACGCTTCAATCTCGCGGCCGATGCCTGGCTCCCCGTCATCGCTCTGACGCGCACGCCTACTGCCATGGCTGCCACCGACAACGCCCTCTACGTGGCCTTCGGTTCGACCCTTTCCCGTTTCGCGCTCGATGGCTCCGGCGAGACCACCTTTACGTCCGGCTTCACGGCCAACATCACCGGCCTGATTGTCTGCAACGGCTTCCTCATCGTGGCCCAGGGCACCACCGCGATCACTTCGGTGCGCCTGACCGACGGCGCGAAAATTGGCTCGGCCAGTTCCTCCTACTATTGGGCCCCGCAAATGTCGGTGGCACCGGCCAGCGGCCGTATTTTCAGCCATTCCTCGGGAATTTCCCCCTCGGATATTACCGTGCTCACAATGCAGCCCAGCGGCGCGCTGAGCTCCGTTACCGACAGTCCTTATCACGGGGACTACATCACCGGCAGCCGTTCGTTTGTTTCCCCGAATCAAACCTACGTCGTCGATGACAGCGGCACGATCTACTTTGTCTCCAATCTCACCTTTGCCGGCGGCCTCGGCGGCAAATTCGACGATCTCGGTTTCACCACCGCGGGTAATCCCGTCGTCCTCCGCGCCGGCGCGATCTACGTCTACGACGCAAAGTTCAACGAGACCGGCCGCTTCGCGACCGGCACGACCGCCGTTCGCCTCTTCGTGCAGGGCAACGACGTCTACGTGTTCGGCCATCCACCTGCCGGCGGCAGCATTGCCAAATCGCGCTTGGCCCTGAGCCAGGCTCAAACGCCTGCCGTCGCGGCCGTCGTCGATCCCGCCGGACTCGGTTTTACTCCCGACGCCACGTTTCTCGACAAGGACGGCACGGTCCTCCTCTACAGCAAAATTCACCGCCAACTCTTTCGCTGGTCCACCGCGCAACGCCGCTTCCTCCCGTCGATTCCCCTCCAAGGCTGGCCCGATTTCGTAACCTATTCCGCCACCACCCACCGCGTCTATTTCGGCTACGGAGATCGGCGCATCACCCAGCTTCAACTCGATGCCGCCGCGCCGGCCGAGCAGCCGTTTGCCAGCGCCCCGGAACAAATCCTCGGCCTCATCACGGTCGGCCAATACGTGTTTCTCTGCGATCCCACCGGTGCCTGGGTCTCGTATTATATTTTCGCGCCCGATGGCCGCCTCGTCACCCGTCGCGAGTGGAGCTATTACGGCGCCTCCTACGTGTGGAGCCCGGCCAACCGCCGCGTTTACCAATTCCGCGACGATACCTCGCCCAACGACCTCCTCTACACCGAGGTCAACGCCGATGGCACACTCGGTGCCCAAAAAGATTCTCCGTATCACGGCGAGATTTCCATCCGCTACCCCATCCGCATATCGCCCGACGGCGGCACCGTCTTGCTCGGCTCAGGAAAATTTTTCGACGCGACCACCCTCTCGCAAAACAACAGCCTGCCGACCACGATCGACGACGCCGCTTGGGTCGCCAACCGCGTCGTCACCGCCCGCGCCACCTCCGCCGGCACCGAAGTGCAACGCTGGGGTGGCAGCAACTACGCCCTCGACCGTTCCGCGTTGCTGCCCGGCCGCCTCGTCCATTTTACCGCGCTCTCCGGCGATCGGTTGTTGGCCGTCACGGTCCGCGACGGCCTAGTTTACTTCACCACTTACGATCAGAATCTCGCCGTGCTCGCCACCGACTTCGGCGGCCTCCCGAACCGCCTCGCCAATATCTCGACCCGCGCCCTCGTCGGCCGCGGCGACGAAATCCTCATCCCCGGCTTTTTCGTGACCGGCAGCCAACCCAAATCTCTCCTGATCCGCGCGGCCGGGCCTGCCCTTTCGGCCTACGGTGTGGCCGGTGCCCTCGCCGACCCCGTGCTCACGATTTTTAACAGCTCCGGCGTCGCCATCGCCGGCAACGACAATTGGAACAACACCGCCAACCTCGCTTCCCTCAACATGGTCACCACCCGCGTCGGCGCGTTTCCCTTCGACAAAGACAGCCGCGACGCCGCGACCCTCCTTAACTTGGACCCCGGCGCCTACACCGTCCAAGTCAAAGGCGCCAACGACACCACCGGCGTCGCTCTCGTCGAAGTTTACGATGCGCAGGACAACAACGGCGACAGCCGCCTCATCAATCTCGCCGCCCGCGCCCAAGTCGGCACGAACGGCGACGTCCTCATCACCGGCATCGTCGTGCAGGGCGAAAAACCAAAAACGATTCTGGTCCGCGCCGTCGGCCCCGGCCTCGCCGCCTTTGGCGTCGCCGGTGCGCTCGCCAACCCTCGCCTCCGTTTGTTCAACGGCGAACAACTCCTGCGCGAAAACGACGACTGGGGCGACGGCGATACCGCGACACGGACGCAAATCACCCAAGCTGCCGCGAGTGTAGGTGCCTTCGGGCTGCCCGCCGGAAGCCGTGATGCGACGCTGCTCATCACACTTCCACCGGGGACATATTCTGCCCAGGTGAGCGGCGCCGACGGCGGCACCGGCGTTGCCCTCGTCGAAGTTTACGAGGTCACCAATCCGTAGCTCGCCCGCAGCCGCCGCGCCGGCGCGCTCCGTTTGTATCGCATGCGCCGATCTCCCTTTGGCACCCAATTGTGACCGCAACACACCTGACGCGACCGCGTCTTTCCTCACAATCCTGCCAACTACCATGTTTTCAATTTTCCGTGCACCGCTCGCCATCGTTTTCAGCCTTACGCTCGCTGCCTCACTAACGTTTGCCGGTGCCGCCCCGCGCACCCCCGACGACGACCTCAACTCCCCCGCGCTCCGCGAGCGCGCCGGCCTACTCCCGGGAGTAAATCTCCTCTTCAACGGCTGGGGCGTCACCCCCGCGGGCACGCACACCCGCATCAGCGACATGGCCCTGAAGATGGTCATCTCGCCCGACAAAAAGATGCTCGTGGCCGTCAGCGGTGGCTTCAACGACACCGGACTCACCCTCTACGACCTCGCCACGCGGAAAGTTTCCCAATTCCTCCCGCTCAAAGAATCCTTCAACGGCCTCGTCTTCTCGCGCGACGGTCGCCGCATCTTTATCTCCGGCGGCGACACCGGCCTCGTCCACGTCTTTACCTACGCCGACGGCAAAGCCACGCCCGCCGCCCCCGTCAAACCCGCCTCCGTCGCCGGCTCCGTCCCGTCTGCTACCGATTCCGGCCCCGTCTTCCTCGCCGGCCTCGCGATCCATCCCTCCACCGGCCGCCTCTACGTCTGCAACGAGGCCAACCACGAAATCTGGGTCCTTCATCCCGACACCCTCGTGCGCGAAGCCGTAATCCCCACCGGCCAACATCCGCATTCCTGCATCGTGGGCGCCGACCGCAAACACCTCTACGTCACCAATTGGGGCAGCCGCTCCGTCACGATCATCGACCTCGCGAAAAATCGCCGCGTCCGCGACCTCACCGTCGGCCTCCGGCCCAACGATCTCGCGCTCGCCCCCGACGGCCGCCTCTTCGTCGCCTGCGCCGGCGACAACACCGTCCACGTCATCAACACCGGCAAACTCGAGACCGAGGGCGAAGCTGCCAGTCCCGCCCGCCGCCTCTGGGAAGGCACGCGCGAAGTCCTTTCCACCTCGCTCTATCCGCAGTCTCTCGAAGGCAGCACGCCCGTTGCCCTCACCGTCTCGCCCGACGGAAAGACCCTCTTCGTCGTCAACGCCGACAACAACAACGTCATGGTCGTCGATATCTCCAACCGCCTCCTCGAAGAGGCGCGCGAGCGCGGCGAGACCATTTCGCTCGTCAACGGCTTCATTCCCGTCGGCTGGTATCCCACCGCCGTCGCCGTCAGTCCCGACAACCAGACTCTCTTCGTTGCCAACGGCAAAGGCCTCCAATCCCGCGCCAATTTCCCTGCGACCACGCGCGACCCCCGCAAACTCCCCGGCTCGCCGCCGTTCGACTACATTGCCCGCACGTTCGAAGGTTCCATCTCCGCGATCCCGCGCCCCGACACCGCGCAAATGGTCGCCTACACCGCGCAGGTCCGGCGCAATTCTCCCTACACCCCCGAGTGGCTCACGCGCGCCCCCATCCCGAGCCAGAGCGTGATCCCCGCGAAGGTCGGCGATCCGTGCCCCATCAAATACGTCCTCTACATCATCAAAGAAAATCGCACCTACGACCAAGTCCTCGGCGATCTCAAAGACGCTTCCGGCAAACCTCTCGGCAACGGCGACCCGCGCCTCGCGATCTTCGGCGAAAAGGTCACGCCCAACCACCACCAGCTCGCCCGCGACTACGTCCTCTTCGACAATCTCTACTCCAACAGCGAAGTCAGCGTCGACGGCCACAGTTGGTGCGATGCCGCGATGGCCACCGATTTCAACCAGCGCTCCTGGATCATCAGCTACTCGAAACACGGCAAACTCCCCGGTAATGAGGAAATGGAGACGCCCGCCAACGGTTACCTCTGGGACCTCTGCCGCCGTCATGGCGTGACCTACAAAAACTACGGCGAAGGCGCCCAGCGCGTCCCCTCCGCCAACCGCGGCCAGTGGGGCAATCGCCGCCAGATGCGCGACATGGACAAAGTCGATTTCTGGATCAACGACCTCCACGCCGCCGAAAAAACCGGCGTCCTCCCGCGCTTCACCATCATGTCGCTCGGCGAAAACCACACCAGCGGCACCACCCCCGGCGCCTTCTCGCCCAACGCCGCCGTCGGCAGCAACGACCAGGGCTTCGCGAAAATCGTCGCCGCCGCCTCACGCAGCAAATTCTGGCGCGAGATGGCCATTTTTGTGATCGAAGACGACACCCAGAACGGCCCCGACCACGTCGACGCCCACCGCACCACGGGCTTCGTGATCAGCCCCTACGCCAAACGCGGCTTCGTCGATTCCACGCTCTACACCACCGCGAGCATGATCCGCACAATGGAACTCATCCTCGGCCTCCCGCCGCTCACGCAATACGACGCCGCAGCCACGCCCATGTTCAACGCCTTCCAGCGCGAGCCGATCCTCACGCCCTACGACGTGCGCCCGCCGCAAGTGGACCTCATGGAGAAAAACACGAAGCGCTCGGTCTTTTGGCAGGAATCCTCGAAGATGAATTTCAAGGAGTTCGACCGTGCCCCGGAGGACGAGTTGAACCGCATCCTCTGGGCCGTCGCCAAAGGCGACGAACCCTACCCGACGCCCATCCACCGCGCGTTGTTCACGAACTGAGTTTCCTGACGGCGCGACTACGGCGGGTCGGGAATTATTGCTGGTCGCCCCATAGCCTGACGACGGCTGGGTGGGCCGGCACGTCCCTGTGCCGGCATGGGCAACCTCGCACCCTTCGACCATGCGGGCGCAGGGACGCGTCCGCCCACCACTGTCCGGCTATTGCGCGCGCCCCGCTAGGCGCGGAGATTCGGGAGCCTTTTTCAGACGGAACTGCGGTGCGCGGGCGGTTTTGTGGGGGAGTGAGGCCGGTGCGGCGGGGGTGGTCGGGGCCGGTGTGGCGGGCGCGGGATCGGTGGCGGGGGTCGCGGTGCTTTGCGCGGTGCTGGCGCCGCGGACTTGTGAGGTGGCGGCGAGTTGCGGGGCGGTTTTGTCGGGAGGCGGGGTGCCGCGGGACTCGGGGGTTTGCAGGGCGGCGCGCACGGCGGCGTCTTCCGAGGTGGAGGACGGGAGGTGGAACTCGACGACGCTTTCGGCGGCGGTTTCGGAGGTGAGTTTTGCGGCGATCTGTGCCGGGGAGAGCGGGACGGCGCCGGGTATCTTCTCCTCGGGCGGGATGGAAAGTTGCTGCTCGGCAGAGAGCCAGATCGCGGTGTCGCGGCCGGTGGGATTTCCCTCGGCTGCCCAGACTTTTCGGGCGCGTTCGGCGATGGCGTCGTGGGTAGGGGGATTATTTTTCATAGGAAGGAACGACCGCGGCGACGGAGGGAAACTGCATCGGGTGTCGCCGGGTGATCGAGAGACGGACCGAGCGATCAAGGACCGGTTCCTGCAGGGGAGCAGATCGGGCGGGGTAAGGGCGTGAAAAAGGCCGGCGGGTGAGGCCGGCCTGAGAGATTCGAAATGCGGGCGCAGGGACGCGCCCGCCCACCTGGGACACGGCGCTCAGTCGCGGTAGTCGAGCGGGGGTTTGCGGTTGCCGACCATGGACTCGTATTTGAAATCGGGGCCGCGGCGTTGGGCGAATTCGGCTTTCGCTTTCGCGATCAAGTCGGGCTGCGTGAAGAGATCCACGCCGGTGAGGGCGAGGGTCTTCGCGGCGACAATCATGCCTTTGAGGCCGATCGTCGTGCCGCCGGCGGCCACGGCTTGCCAACTGTGCGAGGGCGTGCCGGGGACCCAGGTGGCGGCGTTCAGGCCGACGGTGGGCGTGGCCCAGCTCACGTCGGAGACATCGGTGGAGCCGCCGCCGGAGCTGGCGGATTTGGGCTCGAAGGGCATGATGAGCGCAGCGGTTTCGACGGCGGTGGGTTTGCCGAAGAGAGTTTTGCCGATTTTGGCGGCGAAGGCTTTCTCCTCGGCGGTGTAGGGCACGCCGCCGACGGTGGTGAGGTTGGCGTGCATGGCGCGGGCGAGGGCTTCGTTGGGGAGGAGTTCGTAGACGCCACCGGTGATTTCCCACTCGACGGTGGTGCCGGTGCCGAGCGCGGCGCCTTGGGCGGCTTTCGTCACGCGGTCCCACACTTCGGTGACGATTTGGCGGTTGGGGCTGCGGACGTAGTAGTAGGATTCGGCAAAGGCGGGGACGACGTTGGGGGCTTCGCCGCCTTTGGTGATCACGTAATGGATGCGGGTGCTGTCGGGCACGTGTTCGCGCATCATGTTGACCATATGGTTCATCGCTTCGACGCCATCGAGGGCGGAGCGGCCGCGTTCGGGCGAGGCGGCGGCGTGGGCGGCGACACCGCGGAAACGGAATTTGGCGGAGATGTTGGCGAGTGAACTGGAGAGGCGGACGGCGTTGCGGTCGCCGGCGTGCCAGTGCATGACGGCGTCGACATCCGTGAAGAGGCCGGCGCGCACCAGGTAGACTTTGCCGGAGCCGCCTTCTTCCGCGGGCGTGCCGTAGACGCGGAGGGTGCCTTTTTGACCGGTGGCTTGCATCCAGTTTTTGAGGACGACGGCAGCGTGCGTGGAGGCGGAGCCGAAGAGGTGGTGGCCGCAGGCGTGGCCGGCGTTGACCTCGGGGCGGGCTTTTTTCTCGGGGTCGGCGGTTTGCGAGACGCCGGGGAGGGCGTCGAATTCGGCGAGGATGCCGATGACGGGCGAGCCGCTGCCGTAGCTGGCGACGAAGGCGGTGGGCATATCGGCCACGCCAGCTTGGACGGTGAAACCGGCGCCCTTCAGCGTGGATTGGAGGAGGCCGGAGCTTTTGGTTTCTTTGTAGCCGATCTCGGCGTAGTCCCAGATTTTGAGCGCGATGTCTTCGTAGGTTTTTTTCGTCGCGTCGATTTGGGCGACGAGCTCGGGTTTGGTTTTTTGGGCAAAGAGCGCGGCCGGCAGGGCGAGCGCGGCGAGGGCGAGGCGGACGAATTTTTTCATGTAAGAGGGCGAAGGAGTTTAACCGCTCATCTTCGCGGATTTTTCGGAGGTTGGCAGGTGGGTCGGGAGTTTGCGGGCTTCGCCTGATCGGCGAAGCGCGGGGGTGAGAAGGCCCTGCTGCGGGCGTCGGCGAGCGACGCCCTTACTGGTAGAGGGCGTTGAAGAGTTGTTTGAAGGTGGCGTGGGTCTGGGCGCGGAAGGTGATCTCAGGGCCGAAGACGAGGAGTTTGCCACCGTTGGCGAAAGGGGCTTCGAAGGCGGCGATGCCGTCGCGGAGGTAGTGTTGGCCCCAGGCCCAGCCGCTACGGAGGGGAGTGGCGTTCGGGAACCAGGCGAGGGGACGGAGACCTTTCGCGACGGCGTCGGGAGCGAGTTTGAAGACGGGGCTGCCGTCGAAATAAATGTCAGTCTCGGCGGACATGCCGCGGTTCGCGGCGGCGGTGGTGTCGAGGCTCACGCGGAGGATGCTGCCGGGGATGTAGTATTTCGAGGAGGGGAGGACGCGCTCGCGGCCGCGGGTGTCGGGCTCGGTGAGGGCGTTGCGGACGGGGAGGCGAAGGTGGTAGGCGAGGTTCGCGCTCGTGCCGACGGTGACGATGGTGCCGCCGGCATCGAGGAAGGCGCGCAGGGCGGGGACGGTTTTGTCGGGAGAGAATTTGCCGATGCGGCGGCGATACTCGGAGGGCATTTCTTCGGCGGTGGGCTCTTTGACGGTGTAGGCTTCACTGCCGGCATCGGTGATGGGAGCATTTGGCCGCGGGATGGCGCCGGAGGGGAAAATGATGACGTCGTATTTTTCGCGGAGTTTGCCGGCGTCGAAATCGGCGGGGAAGAGGACGTCGTGAGCGTAGCCGAATTGTTCGAGGAGCCAGCGGGTCCAGCCGGAGGGCATGGAGCCGCCGTAGCGGTCCCAGAGGGCGATGCGGGCGGCGGTGAGTTTCTTGGTATCGGCGGGCGCGGTGGTGGCGACGCGGGGCGTGACGCCGAGATCGGCGGCGGCTTTGGCGAGGGCGGCTTGCGCGGCGGCGGGGATGAAAAACTCGCCGGTGGCGGGCACGACGGAGACGGGGGCGCCGGCGGCGAGGAGGCGGTTGACGAGGAGGAAGGTGTTGTTGGCGGCGCGGTCGAGGAGCCAGCCGGCAGGGGCGGCGGGCAGCTTCACGGCGGCGGGCGTGAGGAGTTGGCCGTAGGGGAGTTTTTCGAGCGGGGCTTCGAAGGCGTCGAGGATGCGGTCGAATTTCACGCCCATCTCGAAGGCGAGAGTCCAGCCGGCGGAGTCGTAGGGTTTGGTGGGAGCGGCGCCTTCGTAGGCGAAATCGTTGGGGTGGTCCTGGGGTTCGAACATATCAAGAACGTGGGGACGGAAGGCCTGCGCGGTTTTCACGATGTAGGAGCCGGCGGGATATTTTTTGCCGGCGACGGTGAAATCGGCCGTGGCACGGTGAATCGAGATGCCGGTTTTGATGAGGGCATTGATGAATTTTACGGCGGTGGGGAAGTCGGGTTGGTCGGCGGGATCGGCGGAGAGGATGTAGCCGCGCGGATCGCGGAGCTCGGGCTTCTTCATCACTTCGGCGTAGTATTTCGAGGGGATGCGGCGGTTGTTGGGGGAGATGAAGCGGCTGGTTTCTTCGGAGGGTTCGGCGGCTTCGGCGGCGCGGGCGGGCGCGGGGTTGTCGCGGAGATGGGCGGCCTTGATGGCTTCGATGTGGCGCGGGTAGTGGGTCCACGTGTCGCGGCTGCCGCGGTCGATGGAGTTTTGGCCCATGCGCCAGATGTTGAAGAGGAGTTGGTCCCGCTGGCGGGCGGCGTAGTCGAGGACGGCGTAGTTAAGCGAGACGGAGTAGGCGATGGGTTGGTGGTAACGCCATTTCTGGGGCGTGACGGGGAAGGGATTGGCGGAGCTGGGGACGAGGCGCGTGGGGACGAGGGGAATCTCCATCGGCGTGGGACTGCCGACGACTTCGGTGAGAAGGCCGAGCTGGTTGTGGAAATACGTGGTGGTGCGGAGGCCGCCGTTCCACCACGTGGAGAAGACGGAGCCGGTGCGCTGGGTGTAGCCCGGTTTACCCTCGATGTTGAGCCGGCCGTTCATGGCGGAGCCGATGGCATCGAGGCCGGTGACGATGGCGGGGTCGTAAACGTAGTTGAAGGGGTCGCGGTAGGGCGGGCCGGCGACGATGGTTCCGGCGGGGCCGGATTGGTGATGGTTGTAGACGATCTGGGGAAGCCACTCGAGGTAGAGCTGGCGCGAGATGTTCGTGGACTCGCTCATGTTGTTCATGAAGAAGTCGCGGTTGTTGTCGTGGCCGATGTATTTTTGGTAGAGGCGCGGGAGGGCATCGACGATGCGTTTGGCGGGCTCGGGGCGGCGCATATACCACGAGGAAACGAGCTCCTGGCCGTCGGGATTCGCGTGCGTGAAAAGGATGATGCACTGGTCGAGGATGCGGAGGGTCTCGGCATCGGTGCGGCTGGCGAAATTCCAGAGCGTCTCGATCAACTGATGCGTGCCGACGGTCTCGGTGGCGTGGAGGCCGCCGTCGATCCAGACGACGGCGCGGCCTTCGGCGGCGAGGGCGCGGGCCTCGGTCCCGGAGAGGCCTTCGGCACGGGCGAGGCGCCGCGAGATGTCTTGGTAGCGGTCGAGCTTCGCGAGATTGGCGGGGGAGGTGCAGACGACCATCCACTGGGTGCGGCCTTCTTCGGTTTTGCCGATATCGACGAGCTTCAGGCGGTCGGAGGCGGCGGTGAGTTTCTTAAAATAGGCCTCGGTCTGCGTGTAGGTGGCGAGGTGGTAGTCGTCGCCGATGGCGAAGCCGAAGTGGTCCTTCGGGCTCGGGAGCGGGGCGGTCGCGGCGAGCGCGAGGGCGCTGGTGAACAGGGCGAGGGCGGCGGCGAGGCGGATCGGACGGAGCATGACGACTGAGACGGAGGGACGGAGAGATCGATTACGAGAACGACGAACGAGAACGAGGTTTCGGAGGAGAAAGACGCAGCGCCACGGGTGAGGTGGCGCTGCGGGGTGAAAGTGAAAGAATGGCGGGCGGGCCGCCCGCGCTCCCGGGAAGATCAGAATTGTTTGGTAACTTCGAGGGTCCAGGTGCGGCCGGCGAGGAGGCTGCCGTGCACGGAGCCCGAGTAGCCAACGGCGCCGGAGGTGAGCGGGGGCTCCTGGTCGGCGAGATTCACGACGCCGAGGCGGATCGAGCTGTGACGGAGGAGGCTCGGGGCATCTTGGCGGAAGCGATAGCCGAGGGAGGAGTTGAGGGTGACGATGTCGCGCACGACGTAACGGTAGAGGTAGGTGCCGCTATCGAATTGGCGCGAGATGTAGGCCGGCGCGCCGAGGCTGGTGTAGGTGGCGGCGGTGACGGTGGCGGTATCGGCGTAGCGGCCGATGTAGTAGGCGCTGAGGCCGGCGTTCCAGCCGCCCTTGCGCCAACTGATCGCAGTCGTGCCGCGCCAACGCGTGGTGCCGTCGGTATTGAGGCGCTCGATGAAGGCGGGGGCGGAGCCGGGGACGTCGCGCAGTTGGTAGGTGCGGATCATGTAGGACCAATCGGCGGTGAAGGAGAATCTGCCGATCGGGAGCGTGGGGACTTGGTAGGCCAAGCTGAGGTCGATGCCGCTGGCGTAGCCCTTGGCGAGATTTTGGAAGACGATGTTGCGGGACTCGATGAGACCGACGACGGCGGCCTGTTGGGCGGCGGGGCGGGTGGCGTTGTAGGCGGCGAAGGCGGCGACGTCGGCGGCGGTGGGCGCGAAACGCTTGATGCCGGGGTCGCCTTGGTAGTTGGCAGTGCCGGAACCAACGTCGATCTGCGCGATGGTCCGGCCGGCGGCGAGTTGGGCCTGGGTGTAGGCGTTGAGCTTGGCGGCGTCGCTGTTGACGAGTTGGGCATCGGAGTAGCTGCCGATGACGTTGGACTGGTCGATCTGCCAGTAGTCGGCGGTGAGGGAGAGACCCTTGATCTTCGGAACTTCGAACACGAGGCCGATGCTGCGGCCGATGGAGGTGACGGGCTTGAGCGCGAGATTGCCGGTGGAGTAGCGCTTCATGATGTAGGTGCCGTTGCCGACGGTTTGGGTGCGGTAGGCGTCGGTAGAGCCGGGGGCGCTGTCGACGATGAAACGGGTGGGCGCGTAGAGGGTGGGGAGATTCGGCGCGGAGAAACCTTCGTTAAACGAGGCGCGGACCATGAGGCCGTCGTAGGGTTTCCAATTCAAGCCGGCCTTGGGGCGGACAGTGGTGCCGAAGTCGCTGTAGTTCTCGTAGCGGGCGGAGCCGGTGAGCTCGAGCGAGTTGACGAGCGGGAGCTTCCGCTTGGGTGAGACGACCGGGACGATGGTTTCGAGGTAGGCGCTGTAGACGATGCGGTTGCCGGTGGAATTCGGGGCGTAGGAGGCGACGAGGTAGTCGTTGTCGTCGACGTTGAGGCCGACGCCGGGGGGATTGCTGCCGACGTAGGCGGGGCGGAGATCGAGGTATTGCTCGTGGCGATACTCGGCGCCGGTGGCGAGGGAGACGGTGTTGTCCCAGTAGCGGAAAATCGGGCCGGCAGCACGGGCATCGACGCCGGTGATCGCGCTGAAGCCATCGTGGCGCCAGATCTGCGAGAAGGTATCGAGGACGGACTTGGGATTGGTGTAGGGCTGATCGGGCACGACAGCGCTGCCGGCGACGCGGAACGTGTAGCCGAAGGGATTGTAGGCCGTGGCGTCGGTGCGCATGAGGGCGCGTTGGAAAAGGGATTCGCGGGCGGCGTTGCTGGAAATATCGGCGGTGTAGGCGCGCGTGTAGAGGGCGGCGGATTCCCAGGTCCACTCGTTCGCGAGTTTGCCGCGCAGCCCGGCGACGCCGCGGTAGACGCCGGAGTGGACGTTTACCATTTCGGCGCCGAGGTCTTTCAGGAGAACGGAGACGAGCGTGAGTCCTTGGGGCGTGCCGGTGAGGCGCGGGGTGCCGTCGGCATTGGGTGCGCCGGTCGGGCTGTAGAAACGCGAGCCGTAGGGATTGTAGGGATTGTCGATGCTGATGGGCGCGAACTGGTCGGAGCCGGGGGCGTTGATCTGAACGGGCTGGCGCTGCAGGGCGGAGTTGGAGTGATAGAGAGAGAAATCGCCAAACGCGGTGATGCGGTCGCTGAGATCATACTCGATATTGGTGAACCAGTTTTGGCGGTCCGAGCGGCTTTGGCCGGTGTTTTGGTAGTCGTTGAGGTTGGTGAAAAACTCGGGGCTGGCGGCGCGGGCGGCGGCGTTGGCCGTGGGCGATGACGTGGTGAAGGTGAGCGCACCGTTGATCGGGCGGAAGAAATTGGCAGTCGTCGAGGCACCGATGCGGAACGACGGGTAAACGCTCACGGCGGAGCGGCCGTCGAAGGAACCGCCGAGGGCGTTGAAGCCGGCAGGGGCGTCGGCGGTGTGATTGCCGCTGCGGGTGAAGGAGCGGCTGCGGTAGGGAATCTCGTCGCGCTTGAAGTAATCGAAGGTGGAGAGCCAACGGCCTTTGCCGCCGGCGAATTCGCGCCCGGCGGTGAGCGTGGCCTGGAGGCTGGTGCCCTCGCCGTGCTCGGGGAGGCCGAAGCGCGTGCGGAGCTCGGTGCCACGGAGATCGCGTTTCGAAATGTAGTTGATCACGCCGGCGACGGCATCGGAGCCGTAGATGGCGGACGCGCCGTCGCGGAGGACGTCGATGCGCTCGATGCCCTGGGTGGGGAGCTGGTTGACGTTGGCGTAGAAGGCGGGGACGCCGCCGTCGTTGGAGGTGACGGGGTGCGGGGCGATGCGGCGGCCGTTGAGGAGAACCAGCGTGTTGCCGGCGCCGATACCGCGGAGGTTGACGTTGGCGTTGTCGCCGCGGGAGTTGGCGCCGCCGTTTTGGGTTTCGTTGAGCGGAACGTTGGTCACCTGCGGGAGCGCGGTGAGCATCTCGACCGGAGTGAGGGCGTTGCGGATCTCGATTTGTTCGAGGTTAAAAACGGTGACCGGGAGAATCTTCTCCTGATCGAGGCGTTTGATGTTGGTGCCGGTGACGGAGACGGCCTCGAGTTTGAGGACCTCTTCTTTGCCGTCTTTTTTGGCGGCGGTGGCGCCCGACGGTGCGGGGGCAGTCTGGGCGGTGAGCGGCGCGGGGGTGAGCGCGGCGACGAGGCTGAGCAGTGCGGTCGAACGGAGCAGTCGGGACGAGTAGGGTGACATACGGGTTGGTAAGGTTGGCCGGCGAAAGACGGAGCTGGCGCCGGCGTGGTGGGGTAACCGAGTGCTTTTTGCGTGCCAGTTATGACACGGGCAAGCTTTCGCAGGGACAGTGGGTGGCGGTAGTAAAAAAAATTATACGCAAGGGGGACGGGTGAGACCGGTCTCACCGGGGGAAGGCGGCGGCGGTGAGGCAGTGCACGGTGGCGGCGCAAGGCCAGGGCGTTTAACTCGGGTGCGTTTTGTCTACCGTAGGGCCGGCGCTCGTCGCCGGGCCGTCGCGCGAGGGATGTGATGAGCGCAGTGAACGTGTGCAGCGCGACGGCCTGCCGACGAGCGGCAGCCCTACACGGAGATAATTACGGCTCGCCGGTGATAATGCGGGTGGCGACGGTTTCGACTTGGTCCAGCCACTCAGGTGGGGGCGTGCCGTGTGGGTCGAGGTGGGATATGAATCGAAACTGGGTTGGCTCGGGACAGACCCAAAATGACCACGCCTGTGACACGGGCACGAGACGGGCGCGATAGGGGTTCATGAAGATGTAGAAGCCGTAGTCTTCGAGTGAGTCTTCGGGGCGAAGACGGTGATCGAAGCCGTCTTCCTGCCACTGCCACGCAACGTGGCCGTGGAGGCGGGAGAGGGTTTTAAATTTACCCATCACTTGACCCAACGTGAGCCGCGATCCGAGGGTGAAGAGTAGGTGCACATGATCGGGCATGATCGTGGCTGCGAGCACGGTAGCATCGTCGGGCTGAAGCGAATGCAGTGCTGCCCGGACGGAGTCACTAACGAGGGGTGATGCGAGCACCGGTTGGCGGTCTCGGGTGCAGAGGGTCAGAAAATAACGAGCACCGGGGAGGGAGATCCGGCCCCAGCGGAGGCGGGCAGTTTCGCGCTCGGGCAGCGGCATGATTGGGAGATGCCGGTGAGCGGGATAGGCGGCAAGGGTGGAGTCGTGAGTGGGGGGTTGGCCGAGTGGCGCAGGCGGACGTGGTGACGACGGCGGACGTGTGCGGCGCGACGGCCTGCCGGCGAGCGGCAGCCCTACTCCAGAGAAATCCCACGGCGCGTGAGGGTCGTGCCGAGTTCGCGTTCGTAGTTGGCGAGGGCGCGGCGTTCGTCGGCGAGGGCGCGGACTTGGGCGCTTTCCACGGCGGCGAGTTGCTCTTGGAGTTGGAGGACGTCGAGGGTGCGGCTGGTGCCGGCGCGGAAACGTTTCTCTTCGGAGTCGAGGGCGAGTTTGGCGAGTTCGTAGGCGGTGCGCGTGGCGGCGACGCGTTGGTGAGTCGTTTGGAGCTGGCCGGCGGCGGTGGTGACGTCGACGGCGATATCGTGTTCGAGGCGCGTGAGGTCGGCTTCGGATTGGCGGAGGCCGAGGGTGGCGGCGCGGGCGCGGCCACGGCCTTCGGCGAAGGTGAGCGGCACGGAGACGACGAGGCCGGCGGAGTAGGCGCGGGCATCGCGGTCGCGGACTTGGTCACGGGCAGTGGAGAAGACGGGGTCGAGGCCCGCGTAGCCGTAGCTGCCGACAAAATCGAGGCGGGGCATGACCTGGTTTTGCGCGAGGTCGCGGGAGGCGCGGCGGCGGGTGACGCCGAGGCGCGCGGCTTGGAAATCGGGGCGTTGATCGAGGGCGGTGCGGAGATCGGCGGCGAGGTCGACGGTGAGAGGTGCGGCGGGCGGGAGCGGGGCGAGTTCGAGGGGCGGGGTGTCGAGGGCTAAACGGGTTTCGCCGAGGAGGCGGCGGAGTTGGTGCTCGGTGTCGCGCACGGCACGTTCGGCGAAGAGGATGGATTCTTCGCGGTTGGCGACGCGGGCTCGGGCCTGGGTGACATCGGCATCGGAGAGGGAGCCGACGCGGTTGCGTTTCTCGTTTTGGTCGAGGAGCTGGGCGGCGAGGTCGCGGGAGAGTTGGGCGATGCGGAGATTTTCGCGGGCGAGGGCGAGGTTGTTGTAGACGAGGACGACGGCGGTGACGGTGTCGATGACGGTCTGTTTATGCGTCCACTCGGAGATGCTGCGGTCGGCGCGCGCGATGCGGAGGCCGGCGAGCGTGGCGCCGAAACCAAAGCCGCGAAGGAGGGGTTGAGTGACGGAGAGGCCGCCGAAGGTGTCGTAGGTGTCGGTGAAGCGGTTGAAGGTGCCGCGCTGGTTTTGGGCGGTGCCGCCGAGGCTGTAGGTGAGGCCCCAGGGGATGAGGCCGTCGAGGGAGAGGCGGTAGTCGTCGGTTTGCGTGAGGCCGCGATTCAGGAGCGGGGTGACGGCGCCGGGCGTCTCGGTTTCGGAGTAGGTGCGGCGGAAATTGAGCGTGGGATCGAAGGCGCCGGCGGCGACGAGGACGTGCGCGCGGGCGATCTGCGGGGAGAAGGCGCTGACTTTGAGGGCTTCGTTTTTCTGCAGGGCGAGGCGGAGGGCGTCGTCGAGGGTGAGCGGCGATGCGTGGGTGGCGAGTGGCAGGGCACAGAGGGCGACAAGGAAGGTAAGGACGAATGAAGAATGACGAATGACAAATGAGGGAGACGGAGGCGTGGAGGACGGGCGGGAGGTCATCGGGCGGGGGTGAGGAATGCGCAGACGGCGTTGAAGTAGGAAGCGCGGGTGGTGCGGACGCCGGCGATGGTGCGAAGGGAGGCGCGGGGACGGGTGGGGGGAGGTTGGGGCGGGACGCGGGGCAGGGCGGGAGCGCTGCGGGGTGCGCGCACGTGTGCGGGACGCGAGGGGGGAGAGGGCGGAGCGTTTCATGGGACGAGGAGACCGTCGGCGAGGCGGACGGTGCGGGTGCCGTAGGAGGCGTTTTCGTGGGAGTGGGTGACTTGGACGATGGTCACGCCATCGTCGCGGTTGAGTCGGCGAAAGAGCTCCATGATCTCGCGGGCTTGGTCGGAGTGGAGGTTGCCGGTGGGTTCGTCGGCGAGGATCAGGGCGGGGCGGGCCACGAGGGCGCGGGCGATGCCGACGAGTTGTTGTTGGCCGCCGGAGAGCTGCGCGGGGTAAAGGTCTTTTTTGCCGACGATGTGGAAACGGTCGAGGGCGTCGCAGACGATGCTCTCGCGGTCTTTTTTCGGGACGTCGCGATAGGAGAGCGGGATCTCGAGGTTTTCGTAGACGGTGAGATCGTCGAGGAGGTGGTAGCTCTGGAAAACGAAACCGAGGTGCCTTTTCTGGAGGGCGAAACGAGCTTTGGGGTCGAGCCGGTGGACGGGTTCGCCGGCGAGGAAATATTCGCCGCCCCACGCGTGGTCGTGGAGACCGAGGAGGTGGAGGAGCGTGGATTTGCCGGAGCCGGACGGGCCCATGATCGAGAGAAAATCGCCCGTCGCGACGTCGAGGGTGATGTTGCGCAGCGCGTAGTAAGGGCCGCCCTTGAGCGGATAGACGCGTTCGACGTGGCGGAGTTGGATCATGCGGGCGGGACGGGGACGATGCGGAGAAGGAGAGACGCGGAGAGCGGGAGAACAGGGGCGAGGAACGGCAGCTTACATGAAGAGGTGGGCGGGGAGCGGGCGGCGCGCGGTGGGGGTCGCGGGCTTGGCGGAATTCGTGCGCGGCGGGGCGGAGGGAGCGGGGGCGGATTTGGGGGCGGGGGTGGCCGTGCAGACTTCGGTCGGCGCACGTGGGGCGGGTGAGGCGGAGGCGGTGGTGCGCGCTGGGGTGGCGGAGGCGATCTCGCGGCCGAGTTCGCCGATCAGAAAAGGGGCGACGAGAAACAGGAGATGGACGAGGGGATTTCTCATGGTGGTGGCGGGTGGTGCGGAGAGTTTAGCAACGCGTGTGCCGCGGGTGGCGCGGTGGCCTAAGTCCCGGTGGGAGAGCGGTTAGAAATTTACAGAAGAGGAACGGGGCGCGGGCGGGGGTTCGTTTGTGGAATGGGGGATTCCCGGAAATGGGAAATGGGCGGGCGGTGCACATCGGGGTTGAGTTGCGGCGGAGCGCGGGCTCAATCGGCGGAGAATTTTTCCCCTTACCCTATGCAACCTCTGCCCTTTCGCTTCGGCGCTGAAACTTACACGTGGTTTATGAAAGACTCGGGCCGCGCCCATGCGGGCCGGATCGGTCACATGATCGACGTCACCGCGAAGGCGGGCTTCCAGGGGTTTTCGCCGAGTCACGGATGGATGGGCGACTACTTCAACGCGGACAAACTTGAGAAGGGTTTGAAGGACGCCGGGCTGGAGCTCGCGGCGATCGCGCTCGTGCTCTCATGGAATCAACCCGAGGAGACTGCGCAGGAACGGGCAGAGGCGGATGCGACGATCGCGTTGTTGAAACGGTTTCCCGGCGCGACGCTGTGCACCGTGCAGATGCCGGAAGGGCGGCACGATCTGGAGCAGCGGCAGAAAAATCTCGTGGCGAATCTGAACACGGTGTCGCGGCGCGCGGCCAAGGCGGGCGTGCCGGCGAGTTTTCATCCGAACTCACCGCATCATTCGACGAACCGCACGGAGTCGGACTACCGCGCGATTCTGGAGCGCCTCGACCGCACGGTGACGGGTTGGACGCCGGACGTGGGGCACATGGCGAACGGCGGCATGAACCCGCTCGCGAAAATGCGCGACTACGCGGAGATGATCAATCTCGTCCACTTCAAGGATTGGGACGGCAACCCGGAATTCGCGCTGATGGGCGAAGGCAAAGTCGATCTCGTGGGTATCACGCAGTGGCTGCTCGACCGGAAATATACCGGCTGGATCGTGTGCGAGGACGAGGCGGCGCAGGCGGTCGACGATCCGGACGGCGTGACGACGCATGACGGAAAATGGATTCGCGAGACGCTGATCCCGGCGTTGAAGCGGTGAGCGAACGTCGAACGCTGAAGGCTCGGACTCGGAGATGGAAATGCGGAACTCTTAATCGCCTGCAAGCAGGCTCCTACCTCAAACATGCCCTACGTCACGACCAACGGAATCAAACTTTACTATGATGAGCGCGGCGCCGGTGAGCCGGTGCTTCTGATTATGGGGATCACGGCGCCGGGGGGCGTGTGGGAGAAGCACGCGGAGTTTTGGGCGAAGACGTTTCGGTGCATCATGCCGGACAACCGCGGCGTGGGACTGACGGACAAACCAGCGGGGCCGTATTCGAGCGCGATGATGGCGGACGATTTCGTCGGGCTGCTGGATGCGTTGGGCATCGATCGCGTGCGCGTGGTCGGCTGCTCGATGGGCTCGATCATCGCGCAACAGCTCGCGCTGCGGCATCCGGCGCGCGTGCGTTCGCTCGTGTTGATGTGTCCGTGGGCGCGCTGCGATGCGTATGCGCGGGGAATTTTTGAGCACATGAAGGTGATCAAGGCGCGGCTGCGGCCGGAGGAGTTCATGAACTACATCCAGCTGCTGATTTTTTCGAAGGCGACGTGGGACGATGCGGCGAGCCACGCGGGGTTGCTCGACGGACAGAAGCAGGCGAGCGAGGGCGCGGCGCCGCAGCCACTGCACGCGCTGGAGGCGCAGGCGGCGGCGTGTGTGGGGCACGATGTGGTGAGTGAACTTGGGAAGATCGCGGCGCCCGCGCTCGTGATCGGTGGCGACGCGGATATCTTTACGCCGCGGTGGATGGCGGAAGAAGTGGCGCGCGGAATTCCGGGCGCGGAGTTACACCTGTATCCGGGAGCTGGGCACGCGTTTCACTGGGAGCGGATCGAGGACTTTAATCCGCGGGTGCGCGAGTGGTTGGCGGGGCACTGAGGTGCATGCGGGTGCGGCGGTCGTTGCGACTTTCGTGTTCGCGTCGTGACGGCCCGGCGACGAGCGCCGGCCCTACGTTTGAATCAGGCGTCGAAGCTCGGAACTTTGAGGCGTTCGCCGTCTTTGAGCGCGGATTGGTGGGCGACGATGCCGGGGGCGGTGTAGGCGAGAGCTTCGTAAACATCCACGGCGGGGCGACGGTTGTGCAGAATCGCGTCGATGAATTCGTGCGTGATGAACGTGTGTGAGCCCTCGTGGCCGCTCTTGTGGCGGAGCGGCTCGGGCAGGAGGTTGGTGGCCCACCACTCGGGAACCGTGAAATTTTCGAAGGAGGGGAGCGCGCGCTCGAAGCCGCCGCTGTCTTTTTCGGTTTGTTTGCCGGCGCGCACGAGCACGGCGCCGAGGCCGTTGGGATCGGGGTAGAGGAAACTCATTTTGTCCCCGTAGAGACGCGCGCGTTCGCCGCCGCGGTGGGCGCCTTTCCACCAGACTTGGACCTGCATCGAGTGACCGCGGCTCGTGCGGAACTGGGCGGTCTCGTTCCAGAACGGATTTTGGTAGGGATTTTTTTTGAGGAGCGGATCGCCGTCACCCCAGCCGAGGCACGAAACATCGGTGAGGCGCTCGCCGGTGACGCCGATGAGATGCGCGGTGCAGTGCGTGGGGTAGAGCATCGGGGGGAGGCCGTGGCGCCAAGTGGGTTTCCCGTTTTCGAACCAGAGCGTCTCGAGGCCGGCGTGGTGATACATCGACTCGGCGGCGTAGATCGTGCCGAATTTTCCCTCTTGGTAAAACTTGCGCGCGGTGATGGTGGCCTGCTGCCAGTAGCTCGTCTCGGCCATCATGTAGGTGAGGCCGGAGGCGCGCACGGCGTCGCGGAGGGTGGCGCATTCGTCGAGCGTCATCGCGGCGGGAACGGCGCAAAGGACGTGTTTGCCGGCCTTGAGGGTGGCGAGAGTGTGCGCGACGTGATCCGGCGCGGGTGTGGCGAGGAAGACGGCTTCGATCTGCGGATCGCGCAGGAGTTCGGCGAGGGAGTCGTAGCTCTTGGAGCAGCGGTAAACTTTCATGAGCGCGGCGCGGCGGTCGGCGCGGAGATCGCCGACGGCGGTGACGGTGCAATTCGGGTGCTCGTGAAATTGGAAGGTCGCGCCGAAGCGGCCGCCGACGATGCCGACACGGAGTTTGCGGTCGGGAACGGTGTTCGCGGTGGCGGCCGAGGCCAGGCGCGGCGTGAGAGCGAGGGCGCCGGCAGCCGCGGCGGTGTGGAGAAATTGGCGACGGGTGGGAGCGGCCATGGGGGAGATCATTTTGCGACGGTCGCGAGGAGGGCGCGGAGGGTGGTGGTGATTTTTTCGGAGGCGTCGACTTCGAGGTAGCTGCTGCGGGCGCGCCAGGTTTCGTAGCCGCCAAGGGCGTGGTGCTCGGGCGTCGGGAGGTAGCCGTTGTAGCCGTTGGCGAGGGAGATCGTGAAGTGTTCGGCGAGGGGTTTCGTGGCTTTGAGGTCGAGGCCGATTTCGACGAAGACTTCGCAGGGGATGGTGGCGATCGTGAGCGCGCCGATGCGGTGGGCTTGGAGTTTCACGGGGACCGTCGCGGGGTAGTCGGCGAGGGCGAGGGACTCGAGGGCGTAGATGGCTTTGCGGTCGGCGAACTGGCCGTCGGGGTCGCGCTTCGTGGTGGTGACGATCTTTTGGGCGCGGGCGAGTTCGGCGGGCGCGGGCTTGCGGACGGCGAGCGTGACGTCGCGTTCGGCGGCGGCGAGGGGCGCAGCGGATTGCCAGGCGAGGCGGGCGTAGGCCTGTAGGGCTGAGTCTGCGACGCTCTTCGCGACGGCGGCGATCTGCTCGCCGGGGGCTCGTTTGGGCGGGGCGGGGGCAGCGTAGTTGACGTTGTTGATGTTGCCGCTGGTGCCGTTGCTCATGATGCCGACGAAGGCGGGTTTGCCGGCGTAGCGGGCGTCGGTGGCGGAGAGGCGAGTGGTGAGTTCGCGGGCGAAGGCGGCGAAGTAGTCGGCGGAAATCGCGGGGAGGCCGCCGACGTAGTGAAGGCTGTAGTTGGCGAGGACGGCGAGCGGGCGGCCGTCGGATTTGGCGCGGGCGGCGAGGATCGAGACATCGGGATCGACGGGGCCCGCGGGGGCGGAGACTTTGGGGTTTTTGTATCCAGGATTCATCCACGCACGGTCGGTGGTGGCGTCGAAGGGATTCGGGTTGGTCTCGCCAGGTTTGATGAGCCAACGGCGGTTAAAGACTTGGTCGGGGTTGGCGGATTTGCCGAAGGCGATTTCGGCGGGCTCGAGGTTGGCGTGCGCGCGGATAATGCTTTCGGCGATGCGCGTGGGGAGGTTGGCGAGGTAGACGGGATCGGCGTTGCTTTGGAAAACGGGTGTGAGTGTCGCGCAACTGTGCGAGTGCGTGGCGCTGATGAGGAGATGCGAGGCGGGAATGCCGGTGGCGCGCGAGGCGAGGGCTTTGGCGGCTTCGCAGATCTCGCGCGGGATCATGCACGCATCCACGACGCAGAAGACGAGGGTGGTGGCGCCGCTTTGCATGGCGAAGCTGCGCGCGTGCATGGGATCGGTGACGGTTTTGGCGAAGGCTCCTTTCATGCCGCCGTTGATGGGCGTGGGGAGCTGAGCGGGCGTCGGGGTGATGTCTTGCGCATAGGCGCCGGCGCGGAGGGAGGCGGGGGTGGCGGAGTGCGCGGTGAGGACGGCGGCGCAGAAGAGGGAGAGGATGCTGAAGACAGAGAGAAGGAGAGCGGGGGAGGTGGGGAGCGGGACGAAGAGGAAGAGGCGGGGAGCGGGGGAGGCGGGGAGAGGCATGGGATGATGCGGTGGGCGGGGCGTTTGAATTGGAGAAGTTATGGCTGAATTTAGACAAGGCATGAGTCACAGAGGACACGGAGCGCTGACACAGAGGCCACAGAGCAAGGCCGCGAGTTTGGTTTCGGGAGCACTGGGCCTGAGTGATGCGAGAGCGGGGGTATTCAGCTGAAGTGTGATCGAGGGGATCAGCGGAGGGAATTGAGGTGGGCGAAGAGGTCGCTGACTTGTTCGGGCGGCAGGCTTTCGAGGAGGCCTTCGGGCATGAGGGAGCGGCGGAGATAGACGGTGGAGCGGATTTCGCTGCGGGGAATGCGGCGGTCCTCGGCGCCGGGCGTGCGGAGGACGAGCCCGTCGGCGGATTCTTCGACGAGAAAACCTTCACGCACGGAGCCGTCGGTGGCGACGACACGGAAAGTCCGATACGCGCTCTCCATCGCGGCGCTCGGAGTGAGGATGTTGCGGAGAAGGGCTTCGGTGCCGGTGTTGCCGACGCCGTCGAGGGCGGGGGCGATGGCGCCGCCTTTGCCGGCGAACTGGTGGCAGGCGAGGCAGAGGGCGGTGAAGAGGGCGCGGCCGTTTTCGGGGTTGCCGCGGGTGGTGGCGAGTTTGCGGAAGCGGGTGAATTTTTCGTCCTGCACGGCAGCTTCGGCGGGCGAGAGGAGGGCGGGGGCGTCGTCGGTGAAATCAAGGCGGGCGCGGCCTTGGAGAGGGCCCCAGTGGGTGCCGGAGAAGACGTGGGTGAGGTTCGGCGTGGAGGATAATGCGGGCACGGGGACGTGCCCGCCCACCTCGGAGAGGGCGAGGCTGCGATCGAAGTTTTCGCGGATTTGTTTGGCGGAGCGGGCGATGCTCCAGACGCGGAACTCGGCGAACCAGCCGGCGGTGCCGCCGGTTTTCGGGCTCGTGCGGCCGAGGTCGAGGGCGGCGAGCGGGGCGGTGTTGGCGGTGGTGCTGGTGGCGTCGAGTTCGCCGTTGATGTATATGCGGAAGAGGCCGGTGGCGTCGCGGGTGATGGCGTAGTGGGTCCAAACGCGCGGGGTGGCTTTTTTCTTGGCGACGACGATGTCGGACGGGGAGTGGCCGCTGAGCCAGACGCGGAGTTGGGCGGCGTGGAAGTTGATGGAGACTTTGCCGGGGGCGCTGAGGAGGGCGTCGAGGTTGTTGATGGTGGGATCGAGCTTGGCCCAACACTCGACGGTGAAGGGGCCGGTGAGGGTGAGCTGCGTGGCGGAGTAGTCGGTGGTGGCGCCGTCGAGGCGGAGGGCGCGTTGGGCGTCGCCGCCGATTTCTTTCCAGAGCGCGGCGACGGTGGGATCGGCGGGGAGGAGGGTGCGGAGTTTGTCGGCGGTATTCAGGCCGAGGTCGGTTTTGGAAACGGTGTTGGCGCGGAGGCCGGCGAGGATGGCGGTGGCGCCGGTGGTCGTGCCGGCGAGGCGGTCGAGGGCGGTGCCGCGTTGGGAAATCGTGAGCGAGGGGAGGAGCGCGACGAGGAGGGCGGGGGCGGTGGGCTCGCGGGAGGCGGCGAGGGCGGCGAGGGCTTCGTCGCGGACCGTGGCGTCGGTGGAAGTGCGGGCGAGGCGTTCGAAGATGGTGACGGGGCCGAGGGCGTTTTCGCGCAGGGCGCGGAGGGCGGCGAGCGGGGGCGGTGGAGACGCGGAATTTTCGATTTTCGATTTTGGATTTTCGATTGAAGGGAGATTTTGAGTGAGGAGGGCCGTGAGGGCGGGTTCGGTGGCGGCGAGTTTGAAGGCGCCGGCGACTTGGGCGCCGAGGGTGAGGTCGGCAGCGTCGGCGGAGGCGAGGAGGGCGGAGGCGGCGGTCGTGAGCGCGGCGGTGAGCGGGGTGGTGTCGAGGCTCGTGCGGAGCGTGAGGAGGGCGCGGAGGACGGGGGCGCGGGTGGCGGCGGCGGCGAGCGCGGAAGAGAGGGCTTCGCGGACGGCGGGCTCGGCGAAGTGGGCGGCGAGGGCGCGGACTTCTTCGTCGGCGAGCGGGCGCGTGAGCTCGGGCGTGAGGCGGGCGAGGCCGAGGGCGGCGTCTTTGCCGCCGAGGGCGAGGGTGGCGAGGACGCGGTTTTCGAGGGGGAGAGCGCGGCCGGCGGGAGAGGCGAGGAGGGCGGCGGTGGCGGCGGGATTCAGCTCCATGGCCCAGCGGGCGAGGTAGCGCTCGAATTCGCGTTCGTAACGGGGCCAGGGATTCGCGGGGGCGGTCGCGGTGGAAGTGGAGGATGCGGGAGGAAGTGAAGCGCGGCCGAGTTGGGCGGCGAGGTGCATGATTTGCGCGCTGGCGCGGGGGACGCGACGGAGGGCATCGCCGACGGCGGCGCGGACGGAGGGAGACGGATCGGAGACGAGCGGGGCGAGGAGAGCGAGCAGGTCGGACTCGGGACGCGGGTGGGCGGCGGCTAGGCGGGCGGCTTCGTGGCGGATCGTGGGCGCGGGGTCGGCGGCGAGCGGGAGTAGGAGGGCGGTCGGGAGAGGTTGGAGGCCTTCGAGGGCCCAGAGGGCGGCGAGGCGGCGGTCGGTGGGGGCGGTGCGGTCGGAGATGATTTGGGTGAGAGCGGGGGCGACGGAATCAGCGGATCGGAGGGGTAGCCCTTCCGACACACGGGAGGATTGCGGGTGGTAACCTCGTCCCAGAGTGGTGGCGGTGTGGCGGTCGGTGAGTTCGAGCCAGGCGAGGCGGGAGACGAGGGCGTTGGGGGCGCCGAGTTGGGCGACTAGGGCGCGGTCGTCGAGTTTGGTGAGGTCGGGCGGGGTGACGCGCGGTTGGTCGCGGTGGCGGATGCGCCAGATGCGGCCGCGGGATTTGTCGCGGTCGGGGTGCGTGCGCGGGACCTCGTTGTGCGAAATGATTTTGTTATACCAATCGACGATATAGAGCGCGCCGTCGGGGCCGAAGTGGATCGCGACGGGGCGGAACCATTTGTCGGAGGTGGTGAGAAAGTCGGGGAGTTTTTCGTAGGTGTAGCGGGCGCCGTCGGCAGTGGGGGTGGCGCGGACGGCGTTGATCGTGTTGGTGATGGGGTTGGCGAGGTAGAAGATTTTCGGAGCGGTGGAGGGGACTGATGGGGCGGAGGAAAATTGCGCGAAGGGGGAGCCGCGATCTTCGGCGAGGGCGAGGCCGCTGAGGCCGGTGCCGCCCATCTGCGCGGGGGCGAGCGGGGGCGGCATGAGGGGTTGATAGGGGCGGAGGCGATCTTTCGAACCGGTGGCGACCCAGACGCCGGGTTCGTAGGGGATTACGGGATACCCGATGTCGTTGGCTTCCTGAAAGAACGTCTCGCCTTCGCGGGAGGTGACGAGGCCCCAGATGTTGTTCGGGCCGGCGGTGAGAGTTTCGAACACGGAGCCGTCGGGGGTGAAGCGCGCGAGTTTGCACTGGTTGAAGGGGATCGCGGTGGAGCCGTCGGCGAAGGGAAGGTCGTTGGGGCGGCGGACGGAGGAGTAGTTGAAGAGGCCTTGGGCGACGAAGATTTGGCCGCCGGGCTGGCGGAGGAATTGGTGGGGGAAAAGGTGCGAGTCCTGCGTGCCGAAGCCGGTGAGGATCACGTCATGGCGGTCGGCGCGGCCGTCGGCGTTGGTATCGCGGTAGAAGCGGATGTCGGGGCCATATTGGACGAAGGCGCCGTCGCGGTAGGGCTGGACGCCGAGGGGCATGACGAGGCCGTCGGCGAAGATGCGGGGCGGGGCGGTGACCGCGGCGCGACCGGGCGCGGGGGCGGCGTAAGGATTGTCGAATACGACAACTTTGTCGCGGCCGCCGGCGGCGAAGAGGGCGTCGGAGGCGGCTTTTTGTTCGTTGCCGTCGACGGGGTATTCGAGGGCGGTCATCGACCAGAGCGCCATGCGGGCATCCCAGGTGACGTTGATAAATTTACCGAGGCCGGCGGATTCGGCGACCACGAGTTCGGCTTCGAAGCCGGGTGGAAGTGTGAAGGAGAGGCGCTCTTCCTCGGGCGTGCGCGGGCCGGTGGTGACGGCGTTGTAGGAGATGTTGCGGCCGGGAGCGGCGGGAGGGGTGGCAGTGGTCGGGGCGGCGGAGGCGGATTTTTTCTGCTTTGCGGCGGGGGTGCGCGGCGGAATGGGCTTGGGGTGGCCGACCTTGTCCCAGGTGGGAGCGCCGGGCGTGGGCGGCAGTGGATCGAGGGTGATGTCTTTGACTTGGACGAGAGCGATGCCGCCGCTGTGGATTTGGAGCGCGATCTTGCCGTCGAGGGCGACGGTGGGATCGGTCTCGGTGTAGTCGAGGGCGGGGACGCCGTTGATCCAGGAGCGGAGCCGCGGGCCTTCGGCGAGGATGCGGTAGTCGTTCCAATCGCCGGTGCGGATGGAGGCGGTGACAGCGGCGGAGTTCGGGGAATCGGCGATGACTTTGTTGCGACGGGACTCGTCGTAGAGTTTGCCCCACCAGCCGTCGCCGGCGTCGACTTGGTAGCCGGACATTTCGGTGTTGTCGGGGACACGGAGGCTGCGCAGCTGCACGCCGCTGTTGATCATGCCGGTTTTGGGATCACCGGTGAGCTTGAGTTTGAGACGGAGGTCGAAGTTCTGAAACGAGCGGGTGGTCGCGAGGAAGAAGTTGCGCGGGATTTTTTCCGAGGTGGAGCCGCCAGTGAGGGCACCGTCCTGCACGCGCCACCATTTCGCGTCGCCTTCCCAACCGGTGAGGGAGTGGCCGTCGAAGAGCGAGGAGGGCGCGGCGCGGAGGAATGAGAGGGAGAGGAAGAAGAGGAGAAGGAGAGAGGGGGAGGAGAGGAGACGGAGGGAGGGCATGGGAAATTTTTTAAGGAGCGCTAGGCTGCGCGGCTTCTACGGAGAGGGAGATTCGGGTGAGCGGCGAAGCGTGGCGCGGCGAGTGGCCGTGAGTTGAGCGGGGGGAAGCGCACGCGATGAAACTCGCCAACGCGGCGAGAGCTCGCCAGCAGATTGTCGCGCGCGCTGAATGATTATCGTGACCGCATTTTCGATACTCCAGACCCTCATGCTGAGGGCTTTAGTGTGGGCAGGAGTGATGGGCGGGATGGCGGCCGGGCTCGGGGCGGCGGAGGCTTCGCCGTGGCCGGTGGTCGACAGTGATTTGGCGCCGCATCCGAAGCTGACGCAGGGCGTGTTGCCCAACGGCGTGAGGTATTTGGTTTTGCCGAACTCGGAGCCGAAAGGCCGGGTGTCGGCACGGCTGGTGGTGGCGGCGGGTTCGCTGCACGAGCACGACGATGAGCAGGGGTTGGCGCACTTTGTGGAGCATCTGGCTTTCCGCGGGACGCGATCGCATCCGGGGGATTCGCTGACGGCGGTGCTGCAGCGGCTGGGCGTCGGGCGCGGGCCGGACAACACGGCGTTTACGTTTTACGACCACACGAGCTACCACCTCGAACTGCCCGACGACACGGAGGGGACGCTGCGGGACGGGTTGAAGGTGTTTCGCGAATACGCGGAGGAAGTCGCGTTTGACGAGAAGCTGATCGAGCTGGAGCGCGGCGTGGTGCTGGCGGAAAAGACCACGCGCGACACGCCGGCGGCGCGCAACGCGCTCGTGAACCTCGAGTTTCTCTGGCCGACGGCGCGGCAGCTGCGGCGACAACCGATCGGCCAGGCGGAGGCGATCAAGCGGTTTACGCGGAAGCAGTGCGTGGCGTTTTACGATGCGTGGTATCGGCCGGAGAGGCTGGCGGTGGTGCTGGTGGGCACCATCGAGCCGGCGGTGGCGGTGCGTTTGGTCGAGGAGGTTTTTGCGAGTATGAAGGCGCGGGCACCGGCGCGGCCCGAGCCGGCGGACCTGATTCCGGCGACGGCGCGGAAACCGAGTGTGGAAGTCTACGCGGAGCCTGGCTTTTTCGGCGTGTCGCTGATGTTTGAGCATCCGCTGGCGACGCCGCGGGTGCGCGATTCGAAGGAGCAACGGGTGCGGTTGCTGCGTCGTGGCATGGCGCTGGCGATGTTCAACAGCCGTCTCACGAAACTCGCGATCGATCCGGCGACCTCGTTTGTGTCGCCGCAGGTGACGCAAAATACGGCGATCCCGGGGTGGACGGTGATCAGCCTTGGGGCGAGCGGGCGAATCGACGACTGGAAGCAGGTGTTTGCGGACGTGGAAAAGGAACACCGCCGGGCTTATCTGCACGGGTTCTCGGAAGCGGAATGGACGGAGGCGAAGGAGGGGGCACGGGCCTCGGCGGAGCAGGGCATGCGCACGGAAGCGACGTGGTCCTCGGTGTGGCTGGCGGGGCGCCTGTCGGAGTGTCTGGTAGCGGGCACGGTGTTTGCGTCAGCGGCGACGGTGACGCCGGAGTGGCTGGTGGATATGGAGCGCACGACGTTGGCGGAGTGTATGGAAGAATTTCGCGCGGCGTGGTCGGCGGCGGCTCCGCACGTTTTCATTTCGGCGAATCCGGCGTTCCGCATCACACGGGAGGAAATCGCCAAGACCCTGAACCAGAGCCGCGAAACCGAAGTCAGTGCGCGCGCGAACGCGTCGGCGCCGCCGGCGTTTGCCTACACGGATTTCGGGACGCCGGGACGGCTCGTGCGCGACGAGCTCGTGGAGGATCTCGATCTGCGGCTGACGGAGTTTGCGAACGGGGTGCGGTGCAATTTCAAGGCCACGCCGTTTGAGGCGGACACGGTGACGCTCAATGTGCGCGTGGGCGCGGGCAAACTCGGGCAGCCGGCGGATCAGCCCGGGCTCGATCTGCTCGCCAACGGCATGGTGCTGGCGGGCGGGCTCGGGCGGCACACGGTGCAGGAGCTCGGTCGTCTGCTGACGGTGAACACGGTGCGGCCGGCGTTCTACGTGGAGACGGATGCGAGCGTGTTTGCGGTGCGGTGTTCGCGGCGCGATCTGTTGGCGGCGATGCAGCTCGTGGCGGCGTTTTTGACGGACGCTGCGTATCGGACGGATGCACTGCGCGGGGCGCAGTCGTCGTTCAGCACGATGTATCAGGGGCTGTTGGCTTCGCCGGGCGGACCGGTGGCGGTCGTGGCGGGGCGCGAGCTGGCGGCGGGCGACCGGCGCTTCGGGACGCCGATGATGGACGAACTCTCGGCCCGCACGGTCGAAGAAATGAAAGCGTGGCTCGAGCCGGAGTTCCGCCGCGGCGCGATCGAGATGAGTGTCGTGGGCGACGTCACGTGGGAGGAAACGCTCACAGCCGTGGCGCGCACGCTCGGTGCGTTGCCGTCGCGCGCAGCCCGCTCGGCGACACGGATGGAGACGGGATTGCGTCCGCCGAAACCGCCGGCGGCGCCGAAGGTGTTGGGTATCGATCCCAAGCTGAAGCAGTGTGCGATCACGTGGTTTTGGCCGGTGCCGGAAATGGCGGATATCGCGGAAGAGCGGCGCTACACGTTGCTCGCCGCGGTGTTTGCGGACCGCCTGCGGGTGAAGCTGCGCGATGCGCTCGGGGCAACCTACACGCCGACGGCGGCGTTTTCGTATACAAAGGGTTTTCCGAACATGAATACCTTATCCTGCTACGCGGAGATCGATCCGCCGAAGTTGGACCGGGCGATGGAGATCATCCAGCGCGAGGCGATGTCGCTGGCGTTGCGCGGGCCGGAAAAGGAGGAGTTTGCGCGGATCAAGCCGACCTATGTGCGTGGCATGACGGACAATTTGCGGACCAACGCCTACTGGGGTCGCACGGTGCTCTCCGACGCGCAGGAATATCCGTCGCGGCTCGCGGCGGCGCGCAACCGCTCGGCCGATATCGCGGCGATCACGGAGGCGGAGTTGGTGCCGTTGGCGAAGCGCCTCGATCCGAGCGTGGTCTACAAATACATTACTGTGCCGGCGCCGCCCGTGCTCCCGACGGCAACGAAACCGCCGTTGATCATCACGCAGCCGGCGGCGAAAAAAGGCGCGGGAAAGTAGTGCCGCGGGCGAAGTCGGGCGCGCGCGAATCGTCGAGAGCGACGACGAGGCGGCCGTGGGGCCCGGATTATTTGGTCACGGGGGCCGGGGCGGGGGTGGACGACGGGGCGGGGGCGGCTTTTTTCTTTTTCGCGTTGGGGTCGCGCGGTTTCGGGTGGCCGACTTTATCCCAGGTGGGGGCGCCGGGCGTGGGCGGGAGTTCTTCGACGGTGACGTCTTTGACTTGGACGAGCGCCATGCCGCCGCTGTGGATCTGGAGTGCGATTTTGCCGTCGAGCGCGACGGAGGGATCGGCCTCGGTGTAGTCGACGGTGGCGACGCCGTTGATCCAGGCGCGGATGCGGGGGCCCTCGGTGCGGATGCGGTATTCGTTCCAATCGCCTTTTTTCACGGCGGCATCGGCAGCGGCGGCATTGAGGGGCTCGGCGATGACTTTGTTGCGGCGGGATTCGTCGTAGAGTTTGCCCCACCATTTGTCGCCGGCGTCGACTTGGTAGCCGGACATCTCGGTATCGGCGGGGACGCGGAGGCTGCGGATTTGCACGCCGCTGTTGATCATGCCGGTCTTGGGATCGCCGGTGAGCTTGAGCTGAAGGCGGAGGTCGAAGTTTTGAAACGAGCGGGTGGTCGCGAGGAAGAAGTTGCGCGGGACTTTTTCAGTGGTGGAGCCGCCGGTGAGGGCGCCGTCGGCGACGCGCCACCATTTGAGGTCGCCTTCCCAGCCGGCGAGGGAGTGGCCGTCGAAGAGAGAGGGGGCGGGAGCGGCGCGGAGGGTGAGGGTGGAGGCGATCGTCAGGAAGACGGAGAGAAGGAGAGAGGGGGAGAGAGGGAGACGAGGGGAGGGCATGGCTGGAGGGGAGTGGAGTCTTTTTGGACCGCTAATCTTCGCTAATTTTTCGGAATGGAAATTCGCCTGATCGGCGAATCAAGGCGGGGTTTGGGCGAGGGAGTAGAACTCGTGGAGTTTGCGGCGGAGGGTGGCAGCGTCGGGTAGATGGGTTTTGTAGTCGGCGATCAGGGTGGGCGAGGCGGAGCGGGCGAGTGCGTATTCGACCACTTCCGTGTCTTTCGTGGCGCAGAGAAGAACGCCGATGGACGGGCGCTCGTGGGGCTTGCGGACGTCGCGGTCGAGGGCTTCGAGGTAGAATTCGAGTTTGCCGAGATGCTCGGGTTGGAACGCTTCGATCTTCAATTCGAAGGCGACGAGGGATTGGAGCCCGCGATGGTAGAAGAGGAGGTCGAGGCGGAAATCTTTGCCGCCGACTTGGAGAAGATATTCTTCGCCGACGAAACAAAAGTCGCGGCCGAGCTCGATGAGGAAGCGGCGGAGGTTGGCGACGAGGGCGCGCTGGAGATCGGATTCGGAGTGGGCCTCGGGCAGCTCAAGGAAGTCGAAAAAATAGGCGTCTTTGAAGAGTGTGCCGGCGGTCGGGTGCAATTGTGTCAGCGCTGCTGACACTTTTGCGGGGGCGAGGACGGTGCGCTCGAACAAGGCGGTGTCGAGTTGGCGTTCGAGTTCGCGGCTCGACCATTTTTCGCGAATGGCGAGACGGAGGTAAAACTCGCGTTCTTCGGGGCGTTTGGAGCGGGCGAGGATCAGGAGATTTTGGGTCCAGGGTAATTGTGTCAGCAGTGCTGACACTTTCTTGTCGTGGCGGTAGGCGTCGAAAAACTGCCGCATCCGAAAGAGGTTTCGGCGCGTGAAACCCTGCATCTCCGGGTGATGCTTTTTGAGGTAGCGTGCGAGATCGTCCACGACGCCGTCGCCCCACGCGGCGGTTTCGATTTTTCGGGATATGAATGCGCCAACCCGCCAATAGAGATCGATCAGCTCGGTGTTGACGGCGTGGAAGGCGCGGTGGCGGGCGCGCTCGATGAGGACCAGCACCTCGCGAAAAGCAGTGGCGTTAGACGAAGAAGTAATTGTCGCGGCGGTGCTGCGACTTTTGCGGGGGCGAAGGGAAGCGGCCTTTTTCGTCGGGGTCTTTTTCCGGAGGGCAGGTTTGCGCTTCATGGCGGCGGAGACGAGGCGGATGGTAGTTGCGAGTATAGTTCGCGAGATGCTGAGGCCGAACTTGCGATGGAATACCGGACCACTCGCTCACGCTCGCGGCTACGCTGGAGGAAGAGGGGCGAGGTGCGCTAGGAGGGTCTCGGCGCAGGCGCGGGCGAAGGTGGGGTCGTTGATTTCGACGTCGGGGGTGAGGACGGGGATGTCGGGCCGGAGGTGTTGGCGGAGGGACGTGAAGAGGGCGGTGTCGGCTTCCGGGGAGTGGAAGGGTTTGCCGGGGGCGCTGATCACGCTGATGGCGCGAAGAGGGAGGAGGACGGTGACCGGCGCGGTGTAGCGGTTGATTTTTTCGGCGAGGATGCGGCCGAGTTCGGCGCACTCTTCTGGGGTGGTGCGCATGAGAGTGACCTGCGGGTTGTGTTGGTAGAAGAGGCGGCCGGCGAACTTGGCGGGGATGGTTGCGGGCTCGCCGAAGTTGACCATATCGAGGCAGCCGGGGGCGATGATCGCGGGGATGCGGGCCTTGGCGGTGGCGTCGAGGCGTTCCGGGCCGGCGGTGAGGACGCCGCCGACTAGTTCGTCGGCCCACTCGGTGGTCGTGATATCGAGCACGCCGGCGACGAGGCCGCTGGCGATGAGGGATTCCATGGCGCGGCCGCCGTTGCCGGTGGCGGCGAAGACGAGGACTTCGTAGCCGGCGGCTTCGAGGATTTTTTTGGCTTCGGTCACGCACGCGGTGGTGTTGCCGAACATGCTGGCGACGATGAGGGGGCGGTCGGGGGGCGGGGCGTCGGAGCGGACGGCTCGGAGAGCCGTCCCTACCGGGGGATGGTTGGCGGTGACCATGCCGGCGATGGCGCCGGCGGCGTTGGTGAAGATGGCGCGGGAGACGCGGTTGAGGCCGGAGACGTCGACGATGGCTGGCATCATCGTGATGTCGGTGGTGCCGACGTAGGGTGCGACTTGGCCGCTGGCCAGGGTCGAGACCATCAGTTTAGGGAAACCGATGGGGAGCGCGCGCATCGCGGTGGTGGCGATGGCGGTGCCGCCGCCGCCGCCGAGGGAGATGATGCCTTGGATGCGACCGGCGGCGTGGAGCGCGGTGACGCAGGCGGCGGCGGCGCGGGCCATGAGGGTGACGCATTCGCCGCGGTCGCGGCGGGCGAGGATGGCGGCGGTGTCGGCGGCGGCGGACGCGGACGAATCCACGGGCGGGACGCCCGTGTCACTCGAACTCACGGGCAAGATGCCCGTGCCACGGCTGAGTGCGGCGAGGACTTCGGTGCGGGGGATATCGGGGGTGATCGTGGGGGTGTCGAGGCTGCCGACGTCGATCAGGAGGGGGGTGTGGCCGGCGCGGCGGAGGGCGTCGGCGACGTAGGCGTGCTCGGGGCCTTTGCTGTCGAGGGTGCCGAGGACGGCGATGGTGGGCATGGCGGCGAAGTGACGGAGGTTGAACCGCTAATTTACGCTAATCTTTCGGAGGAGGATGGGCGATGAGACGCGTGCGTGCTTCGCCTAATCGGCGAAGCGGGGACGGGGAGGGGCGGAGTTTTTTTTGACCACGGATTTCACGGATGGCACGGATGAAGGCCGCGTGATGCGGAGGTTTTATCCGGGGTGGTCCGTGTAATCGGTGGTCAAATTTTGAGGGCGGGTCAGAGACTCTGCCCTACTTTCCGGAGGCCCATTTCACGGCGTTCGTGAGGAGAATTTTGAAGGGTTCGAGTTCGTGGACGCGGCCGTCGTGGCCGATGGTCAGGCCGACGATGCGGGCGGTAGGATGCTTCGTGGTCCAGACGACGGGGTGAGGTTTCTTGAATTTGAGCGACGGGGAGGTTTCGGCGAGGACGTCGATGGGCGAGGTGCCAGGCGGGATTTTTTCGGGTTCGGCGTTGATGTAGTAGAGTTCGTCTTCGACTTCGAAAGTGGCGGGAACGCCTTTGAGGATTGGATGCGCGGGTTGCAGGGCGTTGACGGAATATTTGGCGATCTTGTCGTGGCCGCGGGCGCCGCCGCCGACGATCAGGGCGTTGAGCTCGGGCCAATCGGCGAAGCCATACCACGTGCCGGGGTGGTGCATCACGATGCCTTTGCCGGCGGCGGCGAAGGCGAAGAGGGCTTTGCGGTAGGCGGGGGTGTCGAAGAATTTCCGATTCACGCTGATCACGGCGACGTCGGCGCCGGCGAGTTCGGCGGCGGCTTGGTCGCGGTCTTCGGTGTAGTTCACCGTATAGCCGGCGGCACGGAGGATGGCGCTGTCGGCTTTGCCGAAGAATTCGCCGAACTTGTGGGAGCTACCGCCACCGATAATGAGGACGCGGGTCTTGCCGGGCTCCCAGACGACGGGCGTGGTTTCGGGGAGCATCGCATCGCCGCGGCCGCCGGCTTTCGGGGTGAGGTCGGGGGGTGTGGCGGCAGCGGGTTGAGGGGGCGGCCCGCCGACAAGCGGCGGCCCTACGGGAGAGGAAGCGGATTTGGCGGGACCGGAGTTGGCGGCGAGGTAGGCGATGATGTCGCGGAGGCCGGCGGCACCGAGGCCTTCGAAGCCTTCGGGCATGAGGGAGCGGCGGGTGTTTTCGCGGGTGGCGAGGTCGGCGGTTTTGACCTCGGTATCGCCGCCTTGGTTACGCACGGTGAGGCTGGCGGTGGTCTCGGAGACGATCACGCCGGAGAAGGTCTCGCCTTTCTTGGTGGTGAGATTCCATTGCCAGAAATTGGGCTCCACCTGGCGGTTGGGGTCGACGATGGCGGTGATCAACTCGGCGGCGGGGTGGGCGCCGATGCCGGCGAGGGGCGGGCCGACATCGCGGAGGCCGACGTCGCCGAGTTTGTGGCAGATGGCGCAGGCGGCGCCGTAGAGCACGCGGCCGTTGGCGACGTCGCCGGGTTTCTGGACGTCGGGGAGGAGCTTGGCGATGAGGTCGTCTTTTTGCTGCGAGGAGGCGTTGGTGGCGCCGAGGACGACGGCGGCTTCGCGGGCGACGCGGGTGTTGGGGTGGGTGCGGAGGCGCGCGATGTTGGCGGGGCCGATGGCGGTGGGGGTGAGGCGGTTGTCCTTCAGCGCGGTGACGAGGGCGAGGGCGGTTTCCTGGCGTTTCAGGATTTGCTCGAAGATGGGCGCGGACTTCGTCTGCACGAAGGCGTTGATGAGAACATCGGAGGATTCGCGACCGGCGAGTTCGCCGACGGTGGCGAGGAGGGGGGCGCTGACGGCTTCGGGCGTGGCGGGGTTGCTGAGGAGCGCGGCGATTTTAGCGAGGGCTTCGGCGCGGTGCGCGGGGAGCGCGAGGAGAGCGACCGCGATTTCGGCGCGGCGGGCGTCGGGCGTGGCGGGGGCGGCGAGATCGGCGAGGACGCGGCGAGCGGCGGCAGTGATGGGGGCGGCGAGCGCGCCGGCGGTGTCCCATTTCGCGGCGAGGACCAGCGCGGCGGCGGTGGTGTCGGGGGCGGCGAGGAGGGTTTTGAGGGCGGCGGCAGTCGCGGCGTCGAGGGCAGGCGGGGTGGCGGTGAATTGCGCGAGGTTGCGGAGGAGCGCGGCACCGAGGGCGTTGGGAGCGGCGGCGGCGGATTGAATCAGCGCGGGAGCCTGATGGAGGGAGAGCGAGGGCGTGAGCGCGGTGACGAAGGCGGTGAGGGACGGACTCACGGGCGGGACGCCCGTGCCACTCGAACCCACGGGCAGGCTGCCCGTGCTACGGGGCGCGAGGAGGTCGGTGAGGAAGGCGGCGGCGTGTTCGCTGGCGGCGGCGATCAACGCGGACTTGGTCCAATCATCGGTGGCGGCGGCGAAGTCGGCGAGGACGGCGGCGCGTTGGGCGGGCGTGGTCGCGGTGCGGGCGGATTCGTAGCGGGCGAGGGCGGAGCTGCCCATCGGGCGGGAGAGCGAAGTGAGTTGCGCGGCGCCGGCGTGATTTTCCCGCGCGAGACGGAGCGCGAGTTTTTTCACGTGGGCGTTGGGACTCGTCTGAATCGCGGCGACGAGGCCGGAGAGATTTTTGCGGTCGAGCGCGACGGCGGGGAGCGCTTTCGCCTCCTTGTGCTGCACTTTCCAGATGCGGGAGAAGTAGTGGTCGCGGTCGGGACGGACGGCGGCGTTGGTCTGGCTGTGGACGGGGCCGCGGGTGTCGTTGTGGATGACGGCTTGGTTGTAGAAATCGACGACGTAGAGGGCGCCATCAGGGCCGACGCGGTTTTCGATGGGGCGGAACCAGAGGTCGGTGCTGCGCATGAACTCGGTTTCTTCGCGGCCTTTTTCTTTCTCGATCGTGTAGCTGACGCCATCGGGGCGGACGAACTGATGGTGGACGATGTTGAGGGTGGGCTCGGTGGTGAAGTAGCTGTAGTTCCACTTGGCGGGCCAGGCGCCGCCTTCGTAGATCGCGCAACCGGCGGCGGCGGTGAAACGGCCGACTTGGTCGATCTGCACGTAGGCTTGCTCGGGCCACTCCATCGCGGGGAAGGAGCGCTGGTTGGTCATCATGCCTTTGGCGGAGGTGGTGCCGGGGACTTTGCCTTTGGCGAGGACGCTCTCGGGGAGGACGGTGTGGAAAAACACGGTGCCGCTGGTGGGCTGGGTCCAGAAGACTTGGCCGTCCCAGGTGATGTCGAGGCCCCAGGTGTTGCCGTTCTTGCTGGAGTATTGTTCGAAGGCGGAGCCGTCGGGTTTGAAGCGGACGACGCCGGAGCCGTCGGGGCCGAATTTTTTGGTGCCGTCGCCGGAGGTCACATCGCCGCGGGAGTAGCCGTGCGTGGCGTAGACCCAGCCGTCGTGGCCCCAGCGGAGGTTGTTGATGACGGCGTGGGTGTCGTTGATGCCGAGGCCGGCGTAGAGCTTGGTGCGTTTGTCGCAGACGCCGTCGTTGTTGGTGTCTTCGAGATACCAGATGTCGGGCGAGGTGGCGGCGATGACGCCGTTTTTGTAGAGGACGAAACTGGTGACGAGTTCGAGTTTGTCGGCGAAGACCTGCTTCTTGTCCATGATGCCGTCGCCGTTGGTGTCGGTGAGGATGGAGATGGTGTCTTCGGGGTCGCGGTCAGGAGAAGTTGAAGTTGAAGACTTGGAAGTTGAAGAGAAAGGGCGGAGGGAGCCGCTGTCTTTCCACGGGGGGAGAACGGAATTGGCGGGGGTGTTGGGTTTGCGGCGGCCGTTGGGATACTCGGGGGTTTCGCAGACCCAGAGGCGGCCTTTTTCATCCCAATCGATGTTCATCACTTTGTTGATGAGCGGCTCGGAGGCGACGAGGGAGAGGTTGAACTCGGGGTGGACTTGGATTTTCGCGGCGGCTTTGGCGGGAGCGGTGGGGCCGCCCTCGGGGTAGCGGAGGGCGTCGCCAAGTTCGGCGGCGCGGCAGAGTTCGTCGGCGTTGGCGCGGTGGCCGGCCCAGGCGATGCCGCGGAGGAGGATGGCGCGGTAGTTGGGGCGGTTGAAATTGATAAAGAGGTGGCCGGGGATGGAGACGAAGGCGCGGTAGGGTTTGGTGGCGGAGCCGAAGGTGCGCTCGTAGGTCCACATCTGGGGTTGGATGTCGTAGATGTTGACGGCTTTTTTCTTGGCGACGGCTTCGGCGGCGCGGGCTTGGGCTTCGCGGTTGCCGCGGCCACCGGTGTCGATGGCTTTGGGCGTGTAGGCGGTGGCGAGGACGTGGGCGTCGGGCGAGAGATCCATATCGTAGTAGATCTCGTCGTCCATCTGCCAGTTGGAGGCGTCGCGCGTGATGGGGTGGGCGCGGTCGGTGAAGTAGAGGTGCATCGGGGCTTCGAGCCACTTGGTGGTGCCTTGGCGCCACGAGCCGCCGACGATGGATTTATACCAATCGGTGTCTTTGGAGACGGCGGCGGCGTGGACGACGACGATGCCGCCGCCGCGGGCGAGATAGGCTTCGAGGTTCGTGCGGTCGGCGCCGGTGATGTCGCCGCCGTTCTGGGCGTGGATCACGAGGACGTCGGTCTCGGCGAGTTGGGCGGCGGTGGGAAACGTGTTGCCGCCGGAGGCGACGGCGCCGCGGGAATTGAGGAGCGGGACCCACTCGGCGAGGAAGCGCGGGTGGTCGTGGGCGCCGGGGCCGTGGGACTTCGGGCCGGAGCGGATGAAGACGCGGAGGGGAGCGTCGGCGGCGAGGGCGCGGGCGGAGAACGAAGCGGAGAGGGAAAGCGCGAGGAGGAGGAGGAGGGAGAGGAGGCGTTTCATGGCGGGGAAGGGGCGAGGGACGAAGGGACCAGAGGGTTTAACCGCTAATCTTCGCTGATTTTTCGATCTCGGAAGATTCGCCTCATCGGCGAATCAAGGCGGGCGAAAGGAGTGAAGAAGGGGCAGGGGTTGAGGATTAGCGCAGATTATCGAAAATTAGCGGTTCAAAGAATGGGTTTTGGGTTCGACGAACTCAGGCGCGGGTTTTGCAGGCGGGGAGGTTTTGGCGGAGGGTGGACCAGGGAGCTTGGGTGGAGACGTCTTGGGGGTCGGCGACGGCGGCGAGGTCGTCGGGGAGTTTTGCGGGGGAGAGCATCGCCAGGAAGACGAGCGGCTCGGCGTGGGGGTTGTAGGTCGCGTGAATGGTGCCGGCGGGAATGTGGGCCATCTCACCGGCGCTGAGAATGCGGTATTCGTTGCCGACCCACTGCTCGGCGCGGCCGTAGATCACGTAGATGATCTCCTCACGGTGCGGGTGGTAGTGAAACGGGTGGCAGTGGAACGGGTCCATGTTCGCGCGCACGAGGAGGAGTTTCTCGGCGGCGACGAGGTCGGGGCGGCAGAGCCATTCGTTGTTGGTCCAGGCGTTGGGCTCGCGGAGGGCGTCGGCGATTTGGACGAAGCGGCGGTCGGCGGGGGAGTCGGCGGGGGACGACATGGGGTGATTTATTTTTTCGACACAGAGGTCACGGAGGAGACACAGAGGCGACGGAGCACAAGAAGGAGAAAGGCGCGGAGGATTGGCCGCAAAAAGGCGCAAGAATCGGAGGGCGATGGGTGGTCGAAAGGCGCCTAGAGGTGCGCGGGAGTGGAGAGGGGCGGAATTTTTGGCCGCGGATTTCGCGGAGGACGCGGATCAAGGCAGTGTGAGGCGGATACGTTATCCGTGGAATCTGTGTAATCCGTGGTTGAACTCTCAAGGGGCGGGTCGGAGACCCTGCCCTACTTTTTTGGGGAGCGTTTCAGGGATTTGAATTTGCGGGTGAGGTTGGTGAGGGACTCCTCGACGCCCATGCGCTCGAGGCTGCTGGCGCCGACGAAGCCGTCGCACGTGGTGGCGGAGATGACGCGGTGGGCGTCTTCCGGGGTGTTGATGGGGCCGCCGTGACAGAGGAAGAAGATGTCTTTCCGAATCGTGGAGGCGGCGTCGATGATGTCCTGCGTGCGCTTGATGGTGTGATCCCAGCTGACGACGGCGTTGGTGACGCCGATGCTGCCGCCGACGGTGGTGCCGACGTGGGCGATGATGGCGTCGGCGCCGGCTTTCGCCATCTCGATGGCTTCCTCGGGGGAGCCGACGTAGACGACGGAGAAGAGGTCCATGCGGCGGGCGAGGGCGACCATCTCGTATTCCTTTTTCACGGACATACCGGTCTCTTCGAGGACGCCGCGGAAATGGCCATCGACGATGGTGTGCGTGGGGAAATTGTTCACGCCGGAGAAGCCCATTTCCTTCACCTGGCCGAGCCAGTGCCACATGCGGCGGCGGGGGTCGGTGGCGTGGACGCCGCAGATCACGGGACATTCTTCGACGACGGGGAGCACCTCGTATTCGCCGATCTCCATGGCGATGGCGTTGGCGTCACCGTAGGCCATCATGCCGGCGGTGGAGCCGTGGCCCATCATGCGGAAGCGGCCGCTATTATAGATGATGATGAGATCGGCGCCGCCCTTCTCGATGAACTTGGCGCTGATGCCGGTGCCGGCACCGGCGGCGATGATCGCGTTGCCCTTGTCGAGCGTGGCTTGCAGGCGGGCGCGCACTTCCTCGCGCGTGTAAGGGTTTCCTTTTCCGGTCCAGGGATTGGGCATGGTGGGTGGTGGTGGTGGTGAAAGTGAGGAGGAGAGTGGAGAGTGGAGAGGCGAGAGGTGGGGACGGGGAAGGACCTAGGTTCAAGGACCAAGGGCCAAGGAAGGGGAATGACCAATGACTAATGTCTAATGACTGAGGGGGAAGGGTGGAGTTCACACATGCGGGTGATGTTTTTCCACATGGGAGGGGAGAAGTTTTTTAACCACGGACGGCACGGAGGAACACGGATAATACCACCGGCTCGTGAGATTTGGACGATGGGGTCGGCGCAGGCGTGAGCATCCGGACGCAGCCACCGCTCGTTAACACGAGCGGCTACCCCGAGCCTGCTAAAGTCCAATCTTCATCAGCGTTCGGTGTAAAACCTGGGCGGGCGTGAGTTGATCCGTGTTCATTCGTGTAATCCGTGGTGAAAAGGGTTTGGGTGGAGGGGATGAATCCGGTGTGGGAAGAAACGACGATTGATGGAGCGCAGACGCGGCGGTGGTCGCTGGATGCGACACAGTGCACGGAGCTCGCGGTTAACCGGATCGCTTGGCTCGGCATCGATACCGTGGAAGTGCCGTATCGGCGCGTGAGGCTCGCGCCGTCGGGGAGTTTTGTGCTCGCGACACTCGCGGGCGAAGGGCGCGTGTGGCTGGAGGGGCGTTGGCAACGCGTGGGGGCGGGCGCGGTGTGTCTTGCGCCGCCACGGGTGCTGAATGCGTTTCACGCGGTGCCGGGGAGTGCGTGGACGTTTGCGTGGGTGCGCTACGAGGAGCCGCTCGGGCGGGGGCCGCTGGTGGGTGCGGATTCGCCGCTGCGGTTGAAGACGGGGGCGGAGGAGTTGGGGCGCGTGCTGGAGGGGCTGCGCGCGGAGTGGGCGGGCGAGCGCGATGCGGCGCTGACGAGTCATTGGGTGAGTCTGGTGCACGGGCAGGTGCGGCGGCTGGCACGGCCGTGGCGCGGTGATTCGCGCGTGGGCGGGTTGTGGGAAAAAGTCGCGCGGGAGCTGGCGGCGGATTGGAAACTCACGACGCTGGCGTCGGCGTGCGCGGTGAGCGCGGAGCATTTGCGGCGGTTGTGTCGGAGCGAACTCGGGCGCACGCCGATGGAGCACGTCACCTATATGCGCGTGCACCGCGCGCAGGAATTATTGGCGGAGACGAATGACAAGCTCGACGCAATCGCGCCGCGGGTGGGTTACCACAGCGCGGTGGTGTTTTCGCGGGCGTTTGTGCGCTGCACGGGCATGACGCCGACGGAGTATCGCGAGCGGGGGCGGCGGAAGTGAGCGCGGAGCGTGGCTGATTCTAGGTCGCGCTCAAGTTGAGTGGGCTGATTGGACGTAGCCTGCTTGCAGGCGATGCTTACGTCCTGAATCGCCTGCAAGCAGGCTCCTACCTCTCAGCAGAATCGTCTCATCTTAAACGCTGATTGGAATTACTGCGGGACGGTGAGGACTTGGCCGGCGGCGAGTAGTTTGGATTGGAGCTGCGGGTAGGGGACTTCTTGCACAGCGACTTTGGCGTCGATGGCGAGGGCGGCGGCGGTGCCGGCGGCTTGGCCGAGGACCATGTAGACGGGCTCCATGCGGATGGAGGTGTAGGTGACGTGCGTCGCGGAGAGGCAGATCGGCACCAGAAGGTTGGTGCACTCGGTTTTTTGCGGGACGAGGGCGTAGTAGCTGATGCCGTAGGGGCGGATGGCGCGCGTGACGAGGTGCGAGCCTTCGAGACGGACGCGGCCGTCGGTATCGACGAAGGTGGACACGACGTGGGAATCGAGGGCGTAGGAGCCGATGCCGACGGAGTGGCCGGCGTCGACGCGGGCTTCGCGGCGGAGATTTTCCTCTTTCATCACGAAGGCACCGCGCATGCGGCGGGCTTCGCGGACGTAGAGTTGGTGCGGGAAATTTCCGTTGTCGGTAAATTCGTCCTTGGGCCAGCCCCACGGGGCGAGTTCTTCGCGGATGGGGGCGGGGACGCGCGGGTCGTGGGCGAGGGTCCAGAGCATGCCGAGGGCGTAGTCGCGGTGCAGCTGCGCGAGGCGGGCGCGTTCGGCGTGGGTGGCGGCGGGGTAGTCGAAGTTGGCGCCGACGAAGTCGAGGTGGTTGGTGTCGGTCTTCCGATTGGGCATCGGGGTGAGCGAGACGATTTTTTGCAGCGGGGTGTCGGGCTTCAGTTGGAGGCTGCGGACGAGGGCTTCGTGCCAGAGCGGATTGAAGTTGGCGGGTTTGGTGAAGGGGACGCGGTTGGTGGGGTCGTTGGTGAGGGTGACGCGGTAGCAGTAGGATTGGCTGCGTTTGTCGGACTCGCCGGGTTTGCCCCAGAGGGCGCGGTCGATGAACGGGAGGAGGCCGGAGGCGGGATCGCCGGGGCGGACCCATGGATCGATGGAACGCGTGGGCGTGCCAACGACACCGGCGGGGCGGATGCCATTCATCGTTTCGCCGTAGGTGGCGTTGGCCTCGCGACCGATGACGTGGCTGACGCCGGCGCGGGCCATGAGGTCGCCTTCGTAAGTGGCGTCAATGAAGGCGAGACCGGTGTAGCGGTCGCCGGTGGTCGTGCGCAAAGATAGGATACGGCCGTCCTTGCGCTCGACGGCGTCGGGAGTTTCGGCGAGGAGGCGAGAGCGGACGACGGTGACGCCGGCACGCTGAAGCATGGCGGCGAGGATTTTTTCGGCGACGTGGGATTCGTAGACCCACTGCATGTGGAGCGCGTCGTTCTTGCCGGTGTAGGTGCGTTTCTTGGAGCGCTCGAAAAAGTCAGCGCGGTCATCGCCGCGCCAGGCGGAAGGCTGGAGATAGTGGTCGTAGAGGTGGCCGTAGAATTCGCGGGCGATGCCGCCGATCACGGTGCTGCGGTTCATATCGGTCGCGGTGAGTCCGGCGGTGGCGACGCCGCCGAGGTGAGTGGTCGTCGAGAGGAGCACGACGGATTTACCCGCGCGGGCGGCGGAGATCGCGGCGCTGATGCCGGCGAGGGTTTCGCCGTAGACGACGACATCGTGGGCGGCACGGACGGGCGTGAGAACAGCGGCGAGGAGGAGGCAGAGGAGGGTGCGGGGAGTCACGGGGGGACGGTGATGGTTTGGAGGGAGAGAACAAACTTTTCGCGGGGACGCGGTTGGGCGCGGCTCACGAACGGATGCAGTCCGAATCGCTGGCAATTCCCGAATGGTATTTCTGTGGACAACCTACTTATGCTGTGCCGCTTCCCCTCTATGCCCGCGCAATCAACCGCCCACATTATGCGACAAAAACGGAAGATGCGTGCGGCGCTCTATCTATGTTAGGCGACTGCACGCGCCACGCGATATGGACACGAGACTCTCAAAGTATGCGGCGTTCTTCGGACGCGCTCCGGACTTCGTGCGCGAGCCACAGGCTGGTGTCTCTCCCGCAGTTTCGGTCGGTCGCTTCCCGCCCGCAGCGGCAGGTTTTTTTCGTCGGTTCTTCACGCCAGTCCACGACCGCTGCGTTTACATCACGCACGGTATGTCCGAAGCGCAGATGCAAGTGCCCTCGAAGGAGGCTTCGGTTTATCCGTCGCGTATCGAGCTCATCGCCTACTGTCCCGGCGCATACGTCGGTGCGCACGACGGACAGGATATGGTCACTGCGCTTTTGCAGGGTCTTGCGGCCATGCCATTCCAGACAGGCTGTTTCTTCGGGCCGATGCATACAGCCTCACTTGAGCAGCCACTTTGTCCGGGCACGGAGATGTCGGCGTTTTTCTTCGCTGTGCCGGACGGCGTGGAGATGCCGCGTCTTTGCTCTTGCACGCCGCAGGCAGAGCTTGTGGTCAGCGTCATGCCGATTACCGCATCGGAGCGCGCGTTTGCAGTTCAGCATGGTTCAGAGCGTTTGGTTGAGTTGTTCCAGAAACATGATGTTCCCAATTTTTTTGACATGTCACGGAAGGCAGTCGCCTAACACAGGATTGAGCGGCTGCGATGTGACGCGGGTGCGGTGAGGCGTGGCTCGCACAAAGCCAACGCGCTTTCCCTTCTTTCTAAATGCCAACCCACCACCGCATCTTCACGACGCCCGTCGCCAACGTTTATCCCTACTACGTCGCCAAGGCGGAGAAGAAGGGGCGGACGAAGGCGGAGGTGGATGAGGTAATCTGTTGGCTAACGGGCTACACGCCGCGGCAGTTGGCGGCGGTGCTCAAGAAGGGGACGGACTTTAAGACGTTTTTTCGGGAGGCGCCGAAACCGCATCCGACGCGGTCGTTAATCACGGGTGTGATCTGCGGGGTGCGCATCGAGGAGATCGCGGAGCCGACGATGCGGGAGATTCGTTATCTGGATAAGCTCGTCGATGAGTTGGCGAAGGGGCGGGCGATGGAGAAGGTTTTACGGGGGTGAGGTGGGCGGGCGCGTCTCTGCGCCCGCGTGGGATGAAAGGGAAGGGGGCGAATGCGGGCACGGGGACGTGCCCGCCCACCATGAGGGGGCGGACTGAAGTCCGCCCTACTGGTGAAGCGCGGTGCGGGGCGGGGGGAGTTGGGTGAAGATCGCGCGGAGGCGGGCCACGACTTCGGGATGCGCGGCGGCGACGTTGGTCGTCTCGCGCGGATCGGCGTCGAGGTCGTAGAGTTGGCCGGGCGCCTCGCCGGCAGCGGGGTAGGTGCCGCTGGACGGGCGGCCGAAGTGGACGGGCTCGCGGCCGTCGATCCATTTCCAACGGCCCGAGCGCACGGAGCGTCCGATCATGAGCGACTCGCGGACCGGTTTCGCGGCGGGCTGCGTGCCGAGCAGCACGGGCAAGAAGCTGTAACTGTCGGGACCGGCCTCGGGCGCGAGCGTGGCGCCGGTGGCGGCGGCGAGCGTGGCCATCACATCCGTGAAACACACGGTCTGCGCGGTGGTGGCGCCGGCTTGCACGCGGCCGGGCCAGCGGACGATGAAGGGCATGCGGTGGCCGGCTTCCCAGTTGGAGCCTTTCATGCCGCGGAGTCCGCCCGAGGAATCGTGGCCGGTGCGCTGCACATCTTCGGGATACCAGACGGGGCCGTTGTCGGAGGTGAAAATCACGAGGGTGTCGGCGGCGAGTTGGGTGTCGTCGAGGGCTCGGAGCACGCGGCCGATCATGGCGTCGACCATCATGGTGAAATCGCCATAGGTGCCGATGCCGCTGCGGCCGGCGAACTCCGGCGAGGGCAACCATGGCGTGTGCGGGCCGGTGGGCGCGTAGTAGAGAAAGAGCGGTTGGGCGGGGCGCTGGCGGGCGTGCGCGGTGATTTCGGCCACGGCTTCGTCGGTGAAGCGCGGGAGGACGTCGACGAGCTCCAAGCCGGGGGAGATGCCGCCGCCGCGCCAGAACCGGCCCTGGATGGGCGAGTAACCACGTTCTGGATGCGCGGGGCTGTCGGCGATGGTGGCGGTGGGCGGAGCGACGGCGCGGTCGCCTTCGAGATAGAAATACGGCGGGATATCAGTGGAGGCGCGGAAGCCGAAAAAGCGGTCGAAGCCGCGGTCGGCGGGGCCGCCGGGTAGCGGGCGGTCGTAGCCCTGCTCCTGGAAACCGAGATGCCATTTGCCGATCATGGCGGTGCGGTAGCCGCGGGTCTTCAGCACGGAGGCGAGGGTGGCGCGGTTTTCCTCGATGAGCGGCTGCGTGGGCCATTTCGAGACGTCGGTGCGAAACGGATGGCGGCCGGTCATGAGGCCGTAGCGCGACGGATGGCAGAGGGCGCCGGGCGCGTGCGCATCGGTGAAGCGCAGGCCCTCGCGGGCGAGCCGGTCGATGTGGGGCGTGGGGATTTTCGACTGCGGGTTGTAGCAGCCGGGATCGCCGTAGCCGAGGTCGTCGACGAGGATCAGCAGAATGTGGGGCGAGTTTGCGGTGCCCGGGCGGGCGGCGGCGAAGGCCAGCGACGCGAGGCCAACGAAGAGACTCGGAAGAAAAAGTGTGCGGAGATTCATGAGAAAGAGGGCGGGCGGGCGGAGTGAAACGAAGCGCTCAAGGGGCGAGGCGGTAAAGTGAAAGATCGGTCGCGGCGGTGCGAAGGGTGCCCGGGGCGGGTGGGCGCGGGCCGGGGAGGATTTGCAGCGGGCGGTGGTCGCGCTGGAGCGCGGCGTCGAAGTCGCGGGCTTGGCGGGTGAGGCGGGCGACGACGTCGGGGTGTTGGGCGGCGACGTTGTTTTTTTCGGCGAGGTCGGCGGTGAGGTCGTAGAGTTCGGGCGCGGCGAGGAGGCGGTGTTGGTTGTTGAAGGCGGCGGGTTGGTGGTCCCACCAGAGGCTGGCGGGGCGGGGAGTGGGGCGCGAATCGGTGGGGAGAAAAAGTTTCCAGCGGCCCGCGCGCACGGCCTGCGCTTGGTAGCCGAAATAGTGGTAGAGCGTGCGCGGCGGGAGCGGGGCGGCGTCGAGTAGGAGCGCGGAGACATCGAGGCCGTCGAGCGTCACGCCCGGCGGGAGGGCGGCTGCGGCGAGGTGCGCGATCGTGGGGAAAAGATCGAGGTGCGAGATCGGCTCGGCGACGGCGGGGCGCGGGGAGATTTTGCCCGGCCACCAGGCGATGAACGGCACGCGCACGCCGCCTTCGAAGGTGGTGCCTTTGCCGGCGCGGAGCGGGGCGTTGCTGCCGGCGAGGTGGCGACCGGGGAAGAATTCCGGCGCGGGGGCTTTTTTCGTGGCGCCCGCGGGACCGCGCGAGGGGGCGCCGTTGTCGTTGGTGAAAATCACGAGCGTGCGGGTGTCGAGGTGGAGCTCGCGCAGGGTGTCGATGATCGTGCCGGTGCTCGCGTCGAGCTCCTCGACGGTGTCGCCGTAGAGGCCGCCGCGGGATTTGCCGGCGAAGCGGGGCGAGGCGTATTGGGGCACGTGCGGCATCGTGTGCGGCAAGTAGAGGAAGAACGGGCGGTCGCGGTGCGCGCGGATGAAGGCGACGGCTTGCTCGGTGTAGTGGCGCGTGAGTTCCGCCTGATCGACGGGAGACTCGACGACGCGCTCGCCCTCGACGCGCGCGAGCGGGCCGAACATCGAGAGCTGCATGAAGGCATCGCCGACGCGCCATTCGCGCACGTCGTTGGTGTGGAGCAGGCCGTGAAAACGATCGAACCCCTGCGCCAGCGGGTGAAACGGGGCGCGCCAGCCGAGGTGCCATTTGCCGATGCACGCGGTGGCGTAGCCGCGCGTTTTCAGCAGCTCAGGGAGGGTTATTTCGGCGGCGGGCAGGCCGTGGTGCTCCGTGGGGAACAGCACGTAGGGCAGGCCGGCGCGCGCGGGCAGGCGGCCGGTGAGGAGAGCGGCGCGCGCGGGGCTGCAAAACGGAGCGGCCGCGTAGGCATCCGTGAATCGAATACCTTCGCGGGCCATGCGATCGAGGTGCGGCGTGGCGATCGTTGGCGAGCCGTAACACCCGAGGTCACCGTAGCCGAGATCGTCGGCGAGGATGACGATCACATTGGGCGGCGGCGGGGTGGCCGAGGTGTCGATGGTGGGAGTGACGAGTGAGACGAGTGCGATGAGGGCGAGCGGCGCGAGCGAGAGGGGCGAAATCCACGCGGGGAAACGGGGCATGGAGGGCAGAATGGGAGACGCGGGGATGAGGTCGAGAGCGGGTGCGGTGCGTGGAGCGCGGGCGGAGGCGTGGACGTGGGTGACGCGAATCGAGACGATGGAAAAGGGGCAAGGCAGGGCCACAGAGGACACGGAGCCCAGACACAGAGGACACGGAGGAAGACAGGGAGCCGGGAGAGGTCGGGCGAGGAACGGAGGGGTGTCGCCCTTTCAGGGCTCGGGGTTTGCCGTGGATATTTTCCCAGGGCGGTGCCCTGGGCTATCAAATTTCGCCCCGTTGGGGCTCCTGATACCCATTAAAAAAGCGAGCAATCGAACGTGGGATGAAATGCGGGGCTGAGAGGGCGTCGAAAAAGGTCGGGCGCGTTATCTTTAACGCGCCGCTGCGGTGGGCGCAGCGCCTCCCAAACCCGGCGGATTAGGGATAATCCGCCCTACCTGCGGCAGACTTTTCGACGCACTCTAACGTTTTGGCGGGAGGGCAGGTTTGGCTTCGCCGTGGGTGGCGAGGATGGCGCGGAGTTTGGCGACGACGGCGGGTTGCTCGGTGGCGATGTTGCGCGATTCTACGGTGTCGGTGGCGTAGTCGTAGAGTTCGATCTTCGCGGTGTCGGCGGGGGCGCCGGGTTTCTTCCACTCGACGAGGCGGTAGCGTTCCGTGCGGATCGCGCGGCCGAGATCGGTGCGCGGGAAACAGTGGTAGGCGTGATCGCGGACGCGAGCGGCGGGATTTTTCAGGACGGGCACGAGGCTGGTGCCGTCGACGGGCAGCGGGCCGGCGGGCTTGGGCAGGCCGGCGAGTTCGGCGAGGGTGGGATAGAGGTCGACGGTCTCAGCGAGTTGGCCGGTGGAGGTGCCGGGGCGGGTGACGCCGGGCGCGATCACGACGAGCGGGATGCGGTTGGCTTGCTCGAAATTGGTGTGCTTGGTCCAGATGCCGAGGTCGCCGAGGTGCCAGCCGTGATCGCCCCAGAGGACGACGATGGTGTTGTCGGCGAGTTTCAATTCGTCGAGCGCGGCCATGACGCGGCCGATCTGCACGTCGGCGTAGCTCATACTCGCGTAGTAACCGTGGATGAGCTTGCGCTTGATGTCGTCGGGGTAGGGATGCACGGGAGGCTTGGGCACGGGGAAAAACGCGTCGATCTCGCCGCCGCGTTTCATGGCCATCGGCACGACACCGTCCGGGGCGGTCTCGCGCGCGGGCATGGGGAGCTTGGCGGGATCGTAGAGGTCCCAGTATTTTTTCGGCACGGAGAACGGGAGGTGCGGGCGCACGAAGCCGACGGCGAGGAAGAAGGGCTCGGCGGGTTTTTCGCGGGAGGCGCGCAGGCGCGAGATCGCGTGGGTGGCGGTGCGGGCATCGGCGTAGGCGTCGTCGGGCACGTCGGGCGATTCCCACGCGGCGCCGCGCGGGAGCGGGCCGGAGCCGGGCGGGCGGCTGAGGTTGTTGAAGAGGGCCTGCTCGTTGGTGGGCGAGCCTTCGCGCGTGCTGGCGGGATCGACATACTCGATGAGGAGATCTTTGTGCACGGGGAGGCTCCACGAGGCGGGATCGTCGTAGGTGCCGTGGCCGACGTGAAAGACTTTGCCCATTGCCTCGGTGCGGTAGCCGTGGCGCATGAAGAACTGCGGGAGCGTGACGGCGTCGGGGTAGGTGTCGCGGAAGTTGCGGCCGAATTGGTAGAGGCCGGTCGTGGTGGAGCGCGCGCCGAGGAGGAGGGTGAAACGCGAGGAGGCGCAGACGGCTTGATTGCAATACGCGGCGTCGAAGCGCAGGCCGCGGCCGACGAGGCGGTCGAGATTCGGCGTGATGGCGGTGCGGTCGCCGTAGGCGCCGAGGTTGGGCTTCAGGTCGTCGACGAGGATGAGCAGGATGTTGGGGCGCTTCGAGGTCGGAGCGGTGGCGGCGGAGGTGCGCGGGGTGACGACGGCCAGGGCGAGGAGGGAGCAGGCGAGGAGAGCGAGAGGGCGAGGGCGCATGGGAAAGAAATTTTTAACCACGGATGGGACGAATAAAACGGATAAAAGACAGGAGAGGGGTGGGCGACGGATGGCTTCGTCGCGGCGCTCTTCGCAATGAAGAGCGATTTCAGAAGGAGCCTTTGACGCCGAAAGTCCAGAGGGCGCCGAAGTCGGTGGATTGGCGGAAGCGGGCGCTGGCGGGAGTTTGCGGGCCGGAAATGATGATGCGCTCGGTCTGGTCGTTCACGTTGCGGAGGTTGAAGAAGAACGCGAGGTTGCGGCGGAGGGACACCTCGCCGAGGACGTCGATGTAGAGGCGGTCGTCGCGCCAGTTGTAGATCGCCGGCCCGATGCGATCGGTGCCGCTCGCGGTGATCTGGCCCTGACGGCGCTGGCCCTGATAGTTGAAATTCACGCGGAGGTTGTAGCGGGCGCGCGTGAGACTGACGCCCCAGTTGGCGCCTTTCGGTTGATAGCCGGAGAAGAAATCGGCGGCGCCGCCGGTGACGCGCTGGCGGCTCAGGTTGCCGAAGACCTGGAGGCCGCGGGCCCAGTGAGGGAGAAAAGTGAGGGCCTGCTTGTAGTTAATATCGAAGCCCTCGACGCGCGTGGTGGTGGAGAGGTTATATTGGGTGGCGACGTCGTATTTGCCGTAGACGGCGGGATCGAGGCCGTAGAGCGCGAGAAATTCGGGTGTGGGGGCGGCGTTGCTCTGGCCGAAGAAGTTTTCGAAGTCGCGGCGGAAGGCGCCGGCGGAGAGGACGCCGACACCGGGGAAATAGTATTCGAGGCGCACCATTTTCGTGCGCGCGGTCCAGGGCTTGATGCCGATGTTGGCGACGGTGGTGACGTTGGTGGGCGAGGCAGGCGACTCGGTGTCGGGAAGCGTGACGCCGCCGGTGTAGAGATCGAAATTCGGGCGGCCGATGGAGTGGTAGTAGGCGGCGCGGGCGGTGAGATTTTCGCGGAGGGCGTAGCTGGCGTTGAGGCTGGGGAAGAGCGTGAGGTATTCTTTTTTCGCCTGCGTGCCGCGGAAGACGCGGGTGAGCTGGGCGGAGGCGAGCGCGTCGGAGGTGATCGCGAGCGGGCGGCCGTTGGTGCCGAGGAGAATGCGGCCGGAGGCGTCGCGCTGGTAGTTGCGGGTGGGATCGTTGAGCGGGCCCTCGCCGTCGAGATTGGTCTGCTCGGCGCGGAGGCCGCCGACGAGTTTGAGACGGTTGTCGAGGAAGGCGGCGTCGCCGCGGAGGAAGACGGCGACGATGCGTTCGCGGGCGAAGCGGGAGTTGTTGACGTTGGAAATGTAGTTGGTGGCGGCGTTGGTGGTGAACTGTGCGGGCGTGGACTGGAAAAATTGATACAGGCCGTCGTTGCCGATGCGCTGCGTGAGCGGGAAGCCGAAGGGTGCGGATTCCTGCGAGAGGGAGGGATCGAGGAAGCGGGCGGCGGAGTCGTCGTTGCCGACGGGCGTGGTGCTGGCGCGGCCGTCGGCACCGACGAAGGTGTAGGAGGGCTGGTTGAAGGCGTTGTCGCGCTGGGAGACGAGCCAGTTGAGGCCGGTTTTCAGGGAGAACGGCACCGGGCCGCGGAAGTCGCGGCTGGCGGTGACGTAGGCGTTGCGACGGAGATCGGCGATGACGCTCTCGGTGCTGTTGGCGGTGGCGAGGGAGTAGGAGGCGAGGCTGTAGGGATCGACGACGGCGCCGGTGGTGCCATCGGTGACGGTGATGCGCTCGGGGCGGCCGGGGTAGTCGGGCTGGATGTTGTCGAAGGCCATCGTGAGGCCGGTGCGGCGAGCGGTGGCGTTGAAGAAGCGGCCGACCTGGACGTCGACGTGATTGTTGACGTTGGAAGAGTAGGTGCCGGCAGCTTCGAATTTCCAGACGGGTCCGCGGTGATACCAGAAGAGCGTGGGCATGGCGGTTTTGTTGACGCGCTCGCGGCCCTCGGTGGCGAGGTTGAGTTCGGCCGTGCCGGTGCGACTGCGCGTGGACGTGAGCGAGAAGCCGGCGGGGTCGACTTGGTTGATCTGAAAGGCGAGCGCCTTGTTGTAGTAGCCGATGGTGGTGCGGGCGGCGTGAAACCCGACGGAGATGCGGTCGTGCTCGGAGAGACGGAAGTCGAGCGTGATGCCGAGCGAGAGGCGCGTGGTGAATTTGCCGCCGTCCTCGTAGGAGTAGCGCGAGAGGTAGGGCAGGTCGGGCGTGGTGTGGGGGAAGGCGACGCCATTGGTGATCGCGCTCGAGCCGCGCCAGAGGGCGACGGGCGTATCCTGCGGGGAAAATTGCGAGGCGGAGCCGGCGGAAACCGTGTAGCCGAAGGATTTGCTGACGGGGGCGGAGTAACTGAAATCGGCGCCGGGGCGGATCTTGTTCGTGGCGTGGCCGCGCGGGCCGGGCGTGGCGCTGAGGCTCTTGTTATTGTCCCGCATAAGTGCGGAAACGGAGTAGTTGAAGAGCGGCTTGGTGCGTTCGAATGCGCTGCGCGGGACGAGATTCACGGTGCCGGCGAGGGCGGAGCCGGGGGATTCGGCGGTGGGAGAGTATTCGATTTCGACGCGGGAGAGATTGTTGGTGGAAAAGAAATCCATGTTGAACGAGCGGCCGCGGCCGCCGTCGCCGCTGGAGCTGGCCATGCTGAGGCCGCCGAGGGTGACGGGGACGTTGTCGGGCGGCACGCCGTTGATGGAGATGGAGCGCGCGTTGCCGCCGACGTAATCGACGGAGACACCGGGGAGGAACTTGAGGAACTCGCCGATGTTGCCCTCGGCGACCGCGCCGAACTCATCGGTGGAGACGACGTTTTTCACGCTGGAGGCGAAGCGCTGCTCGTTGATGGCGAGAGCGGCGGCGTCCATCTCGCGACCCGTGGCGACGACAAAGGCGTCGAGCTTTACGGCTTCGTTGGCGGTGGGAGAAAGCGGGGGGCGGTTAACGGAATCGAGGGTGACGTCGCGCGTGGCGGTCTGGCCGGCAGTGATGACGACGGGGGTGTGAAAGGGGGCGAGGCCGGTGAAGAAGGCTTTGAGCGTGGCAGTGCCGGCGGGGATGTCCGCAAGGCGATAGGCGCCGAGTTCGTCGGTGAAGGTTTCGAGTGCGGTGCCCTCCACGGTGACGCGGACGTTGACGAGGTAGCGGCCGGTGGTGGCGTGGACGACGCGGCCCTCGATGGCACCGGTGGCGGACTGCGCGGCGAGCGGGGCGGTGAGGAGTGCGAGGATGGAGAGGAAGGCGAGGAGAAGGAGAGACGGAGAGAGGGGGAGACGGAGAGAGGAGGGCATGGGGTGGGGGCGTAGTGGGGAGCGGGCGGCGGACGGGGGCTGGAGAGGGCGGACTGAAGTCCGCCCTACCTTTAAAAGCGGCCCTTGAGGCCGACGGTCCAGAGGGCGGCGAAGTCGGTGCGCTGGCGGAATTGCGCGTGGGCGGGGGTGCTGGGGCCGGCGATTTCGAAGTCTTCGGTGGCGTCGTTGAGATTGCGGAGATTGGCGAAGAGGGCGAAGCGGCGGGAGAGGTTATACTCGCCGAGCACATCGATATAGAGGCGCTTGTTGCCCCAGTTGTAGGTGCCGGGCTCGATGGAATTGCCGGTGGCGACGAGGCCGCGGCGTTGGCGACCGCGATAATTCCAGTGCATGCGGACGTTGTATTTTTCGCGCGTGAGGCTGACACCCCAGCTCGCGGTGCGCGGGATGAAGCCGGCGAAGTTGTCGGCGCCTTCGCCGGTGGCGCGCACTGAGGAGGCGTTGGCGAAGACCTGCACGCCGCGCGCCCAGTGGGGGAGAAAGGTGAGGGCCTGGCGGTAGTCGAACTCGAGGCCGGTCATCGTGAGGATGCCGGGGACGTTGTATTGGGTGGAGACTTCGAAGCCGCCGTAGGTGGCGGGATCGAGTTCGTAGAGGGCGAGCTGTTCGGGTGTGGCGGCGGCGGCGCGGGTGTTCCAGAAATTCGTGAACTCGCGGCGGAAGGCACCGAGGGAAATCTGGCCGACGCGCTCGAAGTAATATTCGAGGCGGACCTTGGTGGTCTTGGCGGTCCAGGCTTTGACGCCGGGGTTGTTGACGACGATGCGGTTGTTGACGCTGGCGACGGCGGTGGTGTCGGGGAGCGTGACGCCGCCGGCGTATTGGTTGAAATCGGGACGGCCGACGGACCAGTAGTAGGCGCCGCGCGCGATGAGGTTTTCGCGGAGCGTATAGCTGGCGTTGAGACTCGGGAAGAGGCGGAGGTATTCCTTTTCGGCGAGGAGACCGCGGTCGAGGAAGGTGAGGCGCGAGATGGCGAGGGTGTCGGTCGCGATGTTGAGTGGGCGGCCGTTGGCGCCGAGGACGAGGCGACCGGAGGAGTCGCGTTGGAAATTGAGCGTGGGATCGCTGCGCGGGCCGGCGGCCTCGACGTTGGTCTGCTCGGCGCGGAGGCCGGTGACGATTTTCAGGCGGCGGTCGAGGAAGGCGGCGTCGCCGCGGAGGAAAGCGGAGGAGATGGTTTCCTCGGCGTATTTGGAATTATTTACGATGGAGCGATACTGGGCGTTGGAATCGACGGTGAAGTGCGTGGGCGTGGCGACGTAGTGGCCGTAGAGCTGGGTGTTGCTGACCCAGTCGATCTGCGGGAAGCCGAAGGGCGCGATGCGTTGGGAAAAATCGCGGTCGATAAACTGCGCGGCACTCTCGGTGCCGGTGTGGGTGAACGTGGTGGACATGCCGCGGGTGTCGCGCTCGGCGACGCGGACATCGAGGCCGGCCTTGAGCGTGAAGGGCACGCGCCAGGCGAAATCGCGCGCGGCGTTCACGTAGGCGGTTTTGCGGCGGTCGCTGGAGTCGCGGGGATTGGAGGTGGCGTTGGAGACGGTCTTAGTGTCGAGGCGGTAGGGATCGATGGGCGCACCGGTGACGCCGTCGGCGACGGTGATGCGGCCGGGGCGGAGGTAGAAAATGTCATCGAACGCGATACTCAGATTGCCGCGCACGGCGGTCATGTTGTTGAAGAAACCAAAATCGATATCGCGGTCGGAGTTCGTCGAACGCGAGAAACCGAAGCCGCCCTCGGCTTTCCAGATCGGGCCGGTGTGGCGCCACGTGAACGTGGGCATGTAGGTGCGATTGGTGCGGTTGATGGCGTTGTTGAGGGCGGTGACGTTGCCGGCGCCGGTGCCGCGGTCGCCGTGCGTGAACGTTGACGAGAAGTTGCCGGGAAGAACGCGACCGATGGTGAACGTCAGCGTGCGGGCGAAGAAATCGACGTAGTTTTGCGTGGCTTGAAACGCGAAGGAGAGGCGGTCGCGATCGGTGAGGCGGTAGTCCACGCTGGCGCCGAAGGACGTGCGGCCGGTTTCCTTGAGGTCGTCGCGCACGGCGAAATCGCTGAGGTAGGGCTTGTCGGACGTGGTGTGGGGGAAAGCGGCGCCGTTGGTGGCGGAGCCGGCGCCGCGCCACGTGAGCTGCACAAAATCCTGCGGGGAAAACTGCGTGGCGTGATTGGCGGAGACGGTGAAGCCGAAGCGTTTGTTGACGGGGACGGAGTAGGAAAAATCGAAACCGGGGTGGACCTTGCGGCGCGGCTCGTGGGTGGGACCGGGGGTCTTGTTGAAGTGACGGTCGTTGTCGCGCGTCATGAGGAAGACGCTGCCTTGGAGCTCGGCGCGGGCGCGTTCAAAGGCGGAGCGAGGGACCATATTCACGGAACCAGCGAGGGCCGCGCCGGGGGACTCGGGCGTGGGCGAGTGGAGGACCTCGACGCGCGAGACGTTGTTGATCGATACGAAGTCGAGGGCGGTGGCGCGACCGGTGCCACCGACGCCTGCGCTCGAGAGATCGAAGCCGCCGACGGTGACGGGAACGTTGCCGCTGGGGGCGCCGCCGATGGAGATGTTGCGGGCGTTGCCGCCGCCGTAGTCGATGGAGACACCGGGCATGAACTTGAGCATCTCGGCGACGTTGCCCTCGGCGACCTGGCCGAACTCTTGGGCGGAAACGACGTTTTTCATTTCGGAGGCGAAGCGCTGCTCGTTGATGGCGAGGGCCGAGCCGTCCATCGAAGGCGAGCCGACGACGAAGGCGGAGAGTTTGACGACGGACGAATCGCCGGCGGCGGGGCCGGTGGCCGTGGGCGATAGGGGATTCGCGGATACGGACGCGGTGAGCGTGAGATTTTGAGTGGCGACGCGACCGGCGACGACGGCGACGGTGGTCGTCGAGGGCGCGAGGCCGGTGCGGAAGGCGGACAGTTGCGCGGAGCCGGCGGGGACGCCGTCGAGGCGGAAGTTGCCGTCGGCGTCGGTGAAGGTTTCGAGTGCGGTGCCGGCGACGGTGAGGCGGACGCGTTCGACGTAGGCGCCGGTATCAGGGTTGAACACACGGCCCTCGATGTTGCCGGTGGCGGATTGCGCGCGGGCGGGGAACGGCGCGGCGAGCAGGAGGGCGAAGAGTGCGAAGCAGCGGAACGGTGTGAGCGAGAGACGACGAAGCAGGGGCGGGAACGAGAACATGGGAGGGCAGGGGTTGGGCCGGCGGCACGGACGAAGACGAGAGACGGAGGTCGCCGGGGGTTGGGGCGAAACCTTGGGCGCGCGGGGGCGGTGAACAAGGGCGGGGCGCACACATTCGGCTGACGATTTTCCACATCGGTGCGCGGAGGGAGAAAGATTACGAGAAAGAGAGGGGCGGGGAAATCGTGCGTTGACGGGCGGCGGGCGGGGCGGCGAGCGTGACGTTCCGTTTTTTCCTCGAACACACTCCACCATGATCCGCGTCTTCGTTTCCGGCTGCTATGACATCATCCATGCGGGGCATGTGCAGTTTTTCCGCGAGGCGCGGGCACTGGGCGATCACCTGACGGTGTGTTTCGCGTCCGCGGATGTGCTGTGGCACCACAAGCAGCGGCGGAGTTCGCTGCCGGACGAGCACAAGCGCGCGCTGATCGCGGCGATGGACGTGGTGGACGAAGTCGTGGTGGGCGAAGGCAAGGATGAGGGCATCGATTTCAAAGATCATTTTCTGCGGCTGCGGCCGGATATTTTGGCGGTGACGGACGACGACAAATACGGCGGGTTGAAGCGGGCGTTGTGCGAGGAGGTGGGCGCGAAGTATGTGGTGATGCCGAAGACGCCGCCGCAGTTTCCGCCGATCTCGACGACGCAGATCGTGAAATTTATCCGCGCCCCCGAAGTGGCACCGATGCGGGTGGATTTCGGCGGCGGCTGGCTCGATGTGCCGCGGCTCGCGCGGGCGGGCGCGTATATCGTGAACTGCGCGATTTCGCCGACGGTGTCGTTGCGCGCGTGGCCGTATGAACGCAACGCGGGCCTCGGCGGCTCGGGCGCGTGGGCCTTGCTCAACGGCAAGGACGGCGTGAGCGCGGAATTGGACCTCGGCGTGGGCTGGCAGGATCCCGCGGTGATCGCGGAGACGGGGCTGTGCGTGTGGCGCAGCGGTCAACGGCCGGAGCTCGAAGTGAAGACGAGCGGCGAATGTCTGCGCGGACGGATGGCGCTGCTGTGGACCGGCACGGAACACGATACACCGAGCATGGTGGGCGGGGTGCGCGACTACGATGCGATTGCGCGCGCGGGCGCGACGGCGCGCGATGCGGTGTGGGCGAACAGTCTCCAGGGACTGGCCGACGCGGTGCGGCAATCGTATGCGGTGCAGCGGGCAGAGGGCATGGCGGAGTTGCCGGATGCGGCGGCGTTGCCGGGTGCGCTGGCGTGGAAATATTGCGGCGGCGGGTTTGGCGGCTACGCGGTGTATCTTTTTGCGGAGACGGCGCAGCGCGACGCGGCGTGTGCGGCGGTGGGGACAGCGACGACGGCGGGCGTGGGGCTGCGGGCGATCGAGCCTTACGTGGCGACGCGGTGAAGGGGCCCGGCGATGAGCGCCGGCCCTGCTACCTTCCGGAATTCACCACCGGCTGCGTCCACGCGCACTCGACTTCGCCCAGGATGCTCGCGTTGGGTTTCGCCTTCGAAGAAACGATTTTTGCGCGCACGTAGATCTCGTCGCCTTTGAGCATGTAGCTGGCTTTGACACCCTTCACTTCGGCCAGCACGGCGCCGACGTCTTTGCTGTAGCGGCGATGTGGGAGCGTTTTGCGCGGAGTCTTTTCGCTCTCGGGTGCCGGGATCAGTTGGCTCGTCGGATCGTAGCCGCGGCGCGTGCCGATAAATTGCGTGGTGTAGGTCACGCCGGGCTCGGCCTGGATTTCAACGGAGAGGCTTTTCTCTGTGCGGGAGACATCAGCAAGCGTTACGCCGGAGCTGGAGTAAAAATCGCCCGCTTCCATCGCGAGGACGATCGACTCGGGCGTGAGGTGGCGGGCGCGCACCATCACCCAGCCGCGGCCCGGGTTGCTCTTCCCGAGGATCATCTGGTGGTAGTGGTGCGAATCGTCGGTGCCGATGCCATACATTACGTCGAGCTTCAGCTCGGCGAGCCGGCGCGTGAGGATGGCGTCCCACATTTGGTCGGTGCTGAGGTGGGTGGCGTCGCCCTCGTTGTGCACGGTGGGGTGGCCGTTGTAGACCTCGAAGAATTTTTCGCCGTGCACCTGCATCAACTCCTCGGCGGTGACACCCCAGACGAAATTCGGATGATTGAGGTGGAGAAACATCGGCTGGCCGGTCGCAGCGCGCTGCGCGAGCACCGCATCGACGGAGCGTTGCATGATCTCGACGGCATTATCGGCAGGGATGGGCGCGACGAGGGTGCGCGGGTTGATCAGGTTCATGTGCACGGGACCGCCCATCTCGGGCGCTGTGGCGGTCTTCGGCCGCTTCCAACTTGAAGTGACCTCCATGCCCGGAATCATCAGGAAACGTCCCGGTTCCTCGAGGAGCGCGCGGTATTCGGAAAGTGGTTTCAAGCGGACTTCTTTTTTCCCGGCGGTCTCGCGGCGCTCGACCCACGCGGCACCGAAGCGGGCGAGGTATTTCTCCATCACCGCACCGCCGCCGCGCTGCACGACCGCGCCCTTGGAGACGGCGGGCGCTTTCAGCTCAAACCAGCGCTGGCCCTCTTCGAGGACGTTGTGGTCCGACATCGCGAGGAAGTGGTAGCCTTCGCGTTTGAACCAGTCGGCGATCATCTCGGGATAATCGTCGCCATCGCTCCAGAGCGAGTGCGTGTGGAGGTTGCCTTTGAACCAACGCGGGGCTGGATCGGCAGCCGGCGCAGCGGCGTGGACGGCAGTGAAGGAGCAGGCCAACGCCGCGGCGGCGGCGAGCGCGGACAGGAGAGAGGTGTGGTGTGCCATAAAATAAAAAAGGGCGGACTGAAGTCCGCCCTACTTGATCAGAACGAGCCTTTGATGCCGGCGGTCCAGAGGGACCCGCCGTAGTCGTCGCGCTGGCGGAATTTCGCGTAGGCCGGCGTGTTGGGCCCGTAGATTTTGGTGTCCTCCGTGGCGCCGCCGATATTGCGCATGGCGAAGAAAATTCCGAGGCTGCGCCGCAGGTAATATTCACCGGTCACGTCGATGTAGAGGCGCTTTGGGCGGTAGTTGTAGGTGCCGGGTTCGATGCCGTTGGTGGCGGTGCTGGCCACGATGCCGCGGCGCTGGATGCCGCGATAGTTTTCATTGATGCGGAGGTTCCATTTCGGGCGGTTGAGGCTGATGCCCCAGTTCATGACGAAGGGATTCATGTCCTGCATGTTGTCGGTGCCTTTCGCGCGCTGGGAGCTGAAGTTGGCGAAGACCTGGACGCCACGCGCCCACTTGGGGAGGAAGGTGAGGGACTGCTTGTAGTCGATTTCGAAGCCGTGCTGGCGGATGTTTTCCGGGTCGTTGAACTGCGTGACCACCTGAATGCCGCCATAGGTTTCTTCATCGAGTCCGTAGGTTTCGAGAAATTGCGCAGAGACCGGAGCGGTGACGTTCACGAAGAAGTTCGTGTAGTCGCGGATGAAGCCGCTGACGGACAGCGTGCCGACTGTGCCGAAGTAGTATTCGACGCGGGCCATATAGGTCTCGGCCTGCCACGCTTTGATCGAGGCGTTGTTGACCGTGATACGGGCGTTGGGGTTGAGGTTCTCGATGTCGGGCAGGAGGACGCCGCCCATGTATTGGTTGAAATCGGGACGGCCGACCGACTGCGAATACGAGGCGCGCGCGATGAGGCCTTCGCTGAGGTCGTAGCTGGCGTTGATGCTCGGGAAAAGGCGCAGGTATTCTTTTTTCACGGGGGTGCCGCGGTCGAGCAGGGTGCGCTGCCAGGCGGCGAGAGTGCCGGTGGGCTCGATCAATTGGATGACGTTATTCACGCGGATCACATTGCCGTTGGCATCGCGCCGGTAGTTGAGCGTGGGGTCTTCGAGGGGACCGGCGGCGTCGATGTTGGTCTGCTCGGCGCGCACGCCGCCGGTGAGGCGCAGGCGGTTTTGCAGCAGGGTGAGATCGCCGCGAATGAAGGCGGCGGAGATGATTTCCTCGGCACGCTTCGAGAAACGGGTGAGCGCCTGATACTCGGTGACCGCGTTACGCGTCCAGTTGCGGGGATTGGCGACGTAATCATCCCAGACCTTGGAATTATCGACGTGCTGCTGCTTGGGCATGCCGAAATCGGGAATGCGTTCCGAGTAGGGGACGTCGAGGAAGCGGGCGGGGCTGTCGTCGTTGATGAGTCCGGCCGTGGTCGTGGGCGTGGTGCTCGCACGGCCGTCGGGGCCGACGTAAGTGTAGGTTTCCAAGTTGCCACCGGGGCCGCGGAGGTCGCGGACCTTGGTGCGGACGTCGGCACCGACTTTGACGGTCAGGGGATTACCGAAAACGCGGAAATCGCGGCGGAGATTGTAGTAGGCCTGACGCGTGGTGTCGTAGGTGCGCTGGCGGTTGCTGTTGGCGGAAACGACTGAGTAGCTGTCGAGATTGGAGGGGTCGACGGGGCGGCCGGTGGGGTCGGTGACGGTAATCTTACCGGGGCGCAGGTAGAAAATGTCGTCGAAGGCGATGGTGACGTTATTGCGCTGGATGGTCACGCCGTTGAAGCGGCCTTTGTCGATATCCTGGTAGTCGATGCGGGAGCTGCCGTAGGCCATGCCGGCGTCGGATTTCCAAATCGGGCCGTCGTGCAGCCAGCGCAGGGAGGGCGTGTAAGTGCGGCCTGGGCGGATACGGCCGCTGTTCACAATGTTGAACTGGCCGGCATTGATGGCTCCCGTGACGGGAAAGGTGCTGAACGAGCCCCAGGTGTGTGTAGGCGACCAGTTGCCGGGCACCACGCGGTTGATCTGGAAGGTCTGGCTGCGCGTCGCGAAATTTTCCCGCAACATGCCGTAGGAGAAACCGATCGTGATGCGGTCGTAGCGCGAGCCGAACGGACGCCAGTCCACGGTGGTCGCGAAGGATTCGCGGGAGGTGGTCTTGCCGCTGTCGCGCCAGGAGAAGGTGCCGAGGTAGGGGTTGTCGGTCGTGGTCTGGGGAAGAGCGCCGGGCGTGCCATTGGCGGCATTGGGGTTGGTCGCGGTCGCAACGCCACGCCATTGCATCGCGGTATTGGACTGCGGGGTGTATTGGTCGGAGAAACCGCCGGAGACCGTGAAACCGAAATTCTTGTTCACGGGGACGACGGCGGAGACATCGAAGCCGGGATGAATCTTGTAGGATTTCTCGCCCCAACTGGGACCGGGCGTCTGGCGCATGAACGCGCGCTCGGCGTCCTTCATCAGGAAGGCGACGCTGTAGGTGTAGATCGGCTTGTTGCGTTCAAAGGCGCTGCGCGGGACGAAATTGACGGAACCGGCGAGCGCAGAGCCGGGGGTATCCGGCACCGGCGAGCGGTTCACCTCGATGCGTGCGACACTGTTGATGGAAACCTGATCGAGCTCGACTTGCCGCCCGGTGCCGGCGCCCGCGGCGCTCGCCATATCAAAACCGCCCATCGAGATCGGCACGTTGCCGGCCGGCACGCCATTGATCGAGAAGCGGCGCGCGTCGCCACCGGTATAGTCCGAGGTGATGCCGGGAAGAAACTTCATGAACTCGCCGACGCTACCGTCTGCGATGGTGCCGAACTCGTCGGTAGAGACGACGTTGGTGATATTTTTTGCGAAACGCTGCTCGTTGATCGCGAGGGCGGCGCCGTCCATCTCCTTCGAAGAAGAGACCGTGAAGGCGTCGAGTTTGACCGTCTCGCCGTCGACGGCGGGTTTGCCGGGCGCGGATTCGCCGCCGGCCAGCGTTATGTCGCGTTGCACGGTCTGGCCGGGCGTGACGGCGACGACTTCGGAACGGGAGCCGAGGCCAGTGTAGAAAACTTTCAACGTTACGGTGCCGGCCGGGAGGTTGGTGAGGCGGTATTGGCCCGTGGCGTCGGTGAGCACTTGCTGGCCGGAACCATCCACGGTGATGCGGGCGTTTTCGACGTATTCGCCGCGGCGGGCGTTGAAGACGCGGCCTTCGATAGTGCCGGTCGAGACGGCTTGTGCAGCGAGGACAGCGGCGAAGATGAGCGTGCCGAAAAGGGCAAAGCCACGGCGGACAAAACGGAGGGTCAGGGTAGGGAGGTTCATGGGTCGGTCAGCTAGGTAAGGCCACCTGCGTCGGTGAACGCAGGACAAGGGTTGGCAGCAGCGGAGTTGGAAAAACACGGACCTCTCCGCACCGGCAAGCGAGATAAATATTCGGTTACAAGCGCGCAAAAAAACGCGACCACCTGTAACCACACGCCCGCGGGCCGATGACAACGCCGCAGCTTGATAAAACCCGCCGCGTGGCGGACGCTCACCCTCCGCACGATTCAGCGCGGCACCCACCATGTCTCCCGAAACCCTCACACCGGAAATCGAAGCCGAGGCCGACCGCCTCCTGCGCGCGCTCATGCACGTCGAGTGCGATCCGCGCGGCCGGAAGTGGAATCTCGACACCTGCCGCGCCATCGCGCCGCTCACGCTCGAAATCAACCGGCTGAAAAAGGAAAAAGACGCCGTCATCCTCACGCACTCTTACGTCGAACCGGAGATCGTCTACGGCGTGGGCGATTTCAAGGGTGACTCCTACTTCCTCAGCCTAGCCGCCAAAAAGGCGCAGGCGAAGGTGATCCTGTTCGCCGGCGTCGTTTTCATGGCGGAGACAGCGAAGATCCTTTCGCCCGCCGCGACCGTCATCGTCCCCGACCGCGGTTCCGGCTGCTCGCTCGCCGACTCCATCGACGGCGACGGCGTGCGGAAACTCAAGGCGGTCTATCCCGACGCCACCGTCGTCTGCTACATCAACAGCACGGCCGACGTGAAAGCCGAGAGCGACGTGTGTGTCACCTCCGGCAACGTTTACCACATCGTCGCGAATCTTCCCTCGCGCCGCATCCTCTTCGTGCCCGACCGGCTCATGGCGGACAACGTCCGCACCGAGCTCAAGCGCCGCGGCGTCGACAAGGAAATCATCTCGTCCGACGGCACCTGCATGGTGCACGACCAGTTCACGCCTGCGCAAATCGCCGAGGCGCGCGCGCAGTTCCCCGGCCTCAAGGTTGTCGCGCATCCCGAGTGCACCGAGGAAGTCGCTAAACTCGCGGACTACGTCGGCAGCACCGGCGGCATGATGAAATATGTGAAGACGACGCCCGCGCCGTATTTCCTCATGCTCACCGAGTGCGGTCTCGTCGGCCGGCTCGAAGTCGAGTCGCCCGAGAAAAACTTCATCGGCGGCTGCCGTCTCTGCCCCTACATGAAACTCAATTCGCTCGAAAAAATCCGCGACGCCCTCCGCGCCCCGCGCCCCGACCAGATCGTGACGCTCGACGAAACCCTCCGCGTGCGCGCCGCCGCATGCATCGAGCGGATGTTCGCACTTTCGCCGACCGATTGAACCCGGGAGCGCGGCCGCCCCCCGGCCGCTACTACCGGCGTTGCGGACGAGGGCGTCCGCGCTCCCACTCCTTACTATGATCACTCCCCGCACCGACCACCTGATCGACCTCGCGCTCGACGAAGACGCCGGGCTTGGCGATGTCACCAGCCGCGCGATTTTCCCCGCGAAACACACCTCGCGCGCCTTCATCGAGGCCGGCCACGATCTCGTCGTCTGCGGACTTGAGGTCGCGGCGCGCGTCTTCGCGAAGGTCGACCCCGCGCTCAAAGTCACGCTCACCGCGCGCGACGGCGACCGCGTGAAGAAGGGAGGCATCGTCCTGCGCGTCGTTGGCCCCACAGCCGCGCTGCTCACGGCCGAACGCACGGCGCTCAATTTCATCCAGCGCCTCTCCGGCGTGGCGACGCTCTCGCGCAAATTTGCCGCCGTCGTCGACGGCACGGGCACGCGCGTCGTCGATACGCGCAAGACGACGCCCGGCTGGCGCGCGCTCGAAAAATACGCCGTGCGCTGCGGCGGTTGCGTGAACCACCGCTCGTCCCTCGGCGAACATGTGCTCATCAAAGACAACCACATCGCCGCCGCCGGCTCGCTCGCGAAGGCCGTGAAACTGTGCCGCGCCGCCGCGCCGCACAGCGCGAAAATCGAAGTCGAAGCCAAAACGTTTGCCGAAGTCCGCGAGGCCCTGCGCGCTGCTGCCGACGTGATTCTCCTCGATAACATGACGCCCGCGCAGGTGCGCGATGCCGTCGCGATCATTGCCGGTGCCGCGGTCGTCGAAGTCTCCGGCGGCGTGCGTTACGAGACGTTGCGCGACTACGCGCTCCCCGGCGTAGACGTGATCAGCGTCGGCGCACTCACGCACTCGGCGCCGGCGGCGGATCTCAGTCTCACTCTGCTCCCCGGGCGCTCTTCCGCGAAGAAATGAAAATCATCCGCACCGACTGTCTCGTCATCGGCGCCGGCCTCGCCGGCTCGGCGTATGCGTTGCACGCGGCGCAAGCCGGCCTAGCGGTCGAACTCCTCTCGCTCGCGGAGCCGCTCGTGGCCAACAGCGATTGGGCGCAGGGCGGTATCATTTACGACACGACACCCGATCCCGCGTCGCTCGCGCGCGACATCATGGAGGCCAGCGACGGCACCGCGAATCCCGCCGCCATTTACCAGCTCGTGCGCGAGGGTCCGGCGGCGGTGCGCGAACTCCTCATCGACGAACTCAAGGTCGGGTTCGACCGCGATCCCGCGGGCACGCTCGACTACACGCGCGAAGGCGGCCACAGCGCGCGGCGGATCATCCACGCCAAAGATACCACCGGCCACTCGATCCTCGCTTCGGTGGCGGCGCGCGTCGACGCCACGCCGCGCATCACGCGCCGTCTCGGGTGGGTCGCGATCGATCTCCTGACGCTTTCGCACAACTCGGAAAATCTCGCCGACAAATACGAGCCGCTCACGTGTTTCGGCGCCTACGTGCTCGACACGGTCACGGGCGAAGTGGTCGCCATCGTCGCGAAGAAAACCGTGCTCGCCTGCGGCGGGTTGGGGCAAATTTTTCTGCATTCGACGAACCAGCCCGGCAGCGTCGGCCACGGCGTCGCCATGGCGTATCGCGTCGGCGCGCGGCTCATCGACCTCGAATACGTGCAGTTTCACCCGACGGTCTTCGCGAAGAAAAACGCACCGCGTTTTCTCGTGACCGAGGCGTTGCGCGGGGAGGGCGGAGTGCTCGTCAATGCGCGCGGCGAACGTTTTATCGACGCTGTGCATCCGCGCGGCTCGCTCGCGCCGCGCGACGTGGTGGCGCGCGCGATCAAGCAGGAGTTGGCCGCGAGCGGCGAACCCTGTGCGCTGCTCGATCTCTCGGCGATGAAACCGGAGTTCATCCGCGAGCGCTTCCCGAGCATCTACGAACGTTGCCTGAGCCACGGCGTCGACATCACGCGCGAGCCGATTCCGGTCGTGCCGGCGGCGCACTACGCGTGCGGCGGCGTGCACACCGATCTCTCCGGTCGCACCAACATCCGCCACCTCGCCGCGATCGGCGAAACGGCCTGCACCGGCCTGCACGGCGCCAACCGTCTCGCGAGCACGTCGCTCGTCGAATGTCTCACCGGCGCGAAATTCGCGGCCCGCGCCGATGCGGCGGAAATTCTGGAGGTCGCCGCTGAATTTCGTCTGCCCGATCCGCGTCCTTGGGAAAGCCCTACGCGTGAGGCCGACCCCGTGCTCGTGCGGCAGGACATGCAACAGATTCAAAACACGATGTGGAACTACGCCGGCGTCGTGCGTTCGCCGAAACGCCTCCGTCGTGCCCGCCGCATCTTGCTCGAGCTGCGCGAGGAAATTTTGAGTTTCTACCGCGGCTGCCGGCTTACGCGCGAAGGCATTGAGCTACGCAACGCGATCCAGACCGCGTTGCTTGTCGTGCACGCGGCTTCGTTGAATCCGCGCAGCAAAGGCTGCCACTACGTCGTCGAAGAAGAGTAGGGCGGACTTCAGTCCGTCCCTTGGTGCGAACACTCAGTGCGAGGAAAAGGCGGACTTCAGTCCGCCCTACTTTGCTTACTTCGCGCTCAGAATTTCCAGCAGCCGCGGGCGCTCGATCGGTTTCGAGAGAAAATCGTTCATCCCGGCGGCGATGCACGCATCGCGGTCTTCGTGCGAGGCGTTCGCGGTGAGGGCGACGACGCGCGTGGTGCGGTTCAGTTCGCCGGCCTCGCCGGCGCGGAGCGCGCGCGTCGCGCCAAAACCGTCGAGCACGGGCATCTGCACATCCATGAGCACGAGGTCGAAGGCGCGCGTGCCAAGCACCGTGAGCGCATCGGCACCATTGCCGGCGGTGGCGGGTTCATAGCCGAGCGATTTCAACATCACGGTCACGAGGCGCAGGTTCACCGGGTTGTCTTCGACGACGAGGATGTCGTGCGGATGATCGGCGGCGAATTTCGCGCGCGTCGCGGCGGAAACTTTGGGCGCGGCCACGGGCGGCGGCTCCGCTTTCGCCTGACCGAGCAGACGCGCGAGCAGCGAGACAAACTGGAGGTTGCGCAGCGGTTTCGTGACGATCGCGGCAAAGAGGCCCTCCGACGCGACGCCGGCGGGCACGATCATCGAACTCACGAGCACCAGCGGCAGGCGCGCGGTGCGGGGGGCGCGGCGGATTTGTTCGGCGAGCGCGATGCCGTCGATCTGCGGCATCATGTAGTCGAGCAGCGCGAGATCGAAGGTCTGGGTCTCGAGCACCGTGAGCGCCTGCGCGGCGTTTTCCACGGCGACGACGCGCACTTGGTGGTGCGTGAGAATTTTTTCGAAGAGCCGGCGGTTCAGCTCGACGTCGTCGATCACGAGGATGCGCCGGCCGGTGAGTGCGACCGTGATTTCGGAGGCGGCGAGCGGCGCGCGTTCGCGGATGAGGCCGGCGACATCCGTCTCGGCGCAAGGTAACGTGAAATAAAAATCGCTGCCGCGGCCGGGCTCGCTGGCGATGCCGATCTCGCCACCCATGAGACCCACGAGGCGCTGGCAAATCGCGAGACCGAGGCCGGTGCCGCCGTGCGTGCGCGTGACCGAGGAATCGACCTGGCTGAACGCGCGGAAGAGCCGGTTGATTTTCTCCGGCGGAATGCCCACGCCCGTGTCGCGCACGTGAAACGTGAGCTGCCGCAGCCCGGCAAACGGCGCGCGACTGAGCGGAAACGGCGCCGTCGTGGTGCTCGCGTCATCCGGACGATCGGCGGGCACGACCGAGATTTCGACGGAGCCTTTGGCGGTAAACTTCACGGCGTTGCCCGCGAGGTTCAGGAGGATTTGGCGGAGGCGCGTCTCATCGCCGGTGAATCCTTCCGGCACGCCCGGCGCCATCCAGTAAACAAGATCGAGTCCCTTGGCGCGCGCGCTCGCCGCGAGCAGATCGAGCACATCTTCGATCACGTGACGGATCGCGATCGGGCGCGTCTCGAGCTCCGTGCGGCCCGCCTCAAGTTTCGAGAAGTCCAGGATGTCGTTGATGATCGCGAGGAGGGAATCGCCGCTGGTGACGATCGTGCGCACGTATTCGCGCTGCTGTTCGTCGAGGTGCGAATCGGCGAGGAGATTGGCGAAGCCGATCACGCCGTTCATGGGCGTGCGGATTTCGTGGCTCATCATCGCGAGAAATTCGCTCTTCGCCTTCACGGCGGCCTCGGCGGTTTCGCGGGCGGCGACGAGCTCGGTGATGTCGCTCTGCATCGCGATGAACCGTTCGGGCCGGCCGGCGGCATCGAGGAGCGGAAACACCGAGGCGTTGAACCACAACGTGCCGCCGTCGCGCCGCGTGAGCCGGAGCGGACCTTGCCACGGGGCGCCGGCGCGGAGTTGCGGCCACGCCTGCGCGTCGAGGACGCCCGCGCTCGCCGGGAAAAAGCGCCCCAAGGGTTGGCCGGCGAGTTCGTCAGCGCCGAAGCCGGAGCTGCGCAGAAAATAATCGCCCGCGCGCAGAATCGCACCGGCCGGATCGCATTCGAGGACGAGACAGTGCCGCTCGATGGCCTGCTGCACTTGCGCGAGCCGGCGGCGGCGCTCCTCGGCTTCGGCCCGCGCGGCTTCGGCGACACCGCGGTGCGCGGCGGATTTCTTCTCGAAGGCGTAAACAAACGCACCGGCCGCGCAGCCGAGCAGGGCGCCGACGGCGAGTTGCAGCCAGACACTGCGTTGGAGGGCGCCCAGCCGCGCGAGGTAGTCGTCGGCTTTGAGATCGATGCCGACCACGCCGACGAATTTTCCGGCGGAGTCGTAGAACGGCGCGTATCCGCTGACAAATACGCCCCAGCGGTCGCGATACGGCTCGGCATCGGCTTGCGCTGTGGCCGTGGCGAGCGCGCGGCGCAGGGCCTCGGTCGCCTCGGGGTAGGCCTGCATGATGTGGGATTTGTCGTCGACGCCGTCTTTGTCGGCATCGCCCGTGGGCACGCCGTCGAGGATGAAGCGCGGACCGTCGGGCGCGAGGATGGCGGTGTAGGCGTTCTTGTATTCCTTGCCGAGGCCGTCGGCGCGGGCGAGGCGAAGCACGCGTTCGAGCGGCTTGATGGCGAGGGCGTAGGCCGGCGAATTTTCCTGCGCGGGCGCGGTGAAGGTCCGGTGCGCGTCGCCGTCGATACTCTGCGCGAGAATCGCCGCCGTGCGGCGGAGATTGTCGTGCACCTCGCTCTGCAGCGTGCGCGCCGCCTGCCAATAAAACACTGCGGAGCCGATCAACACGGCGAGCACCACGGCCACGCCGGCCAACGCGCCGCGCACGATCGGGAGGGAAGGGGGACGGACGGATTTAAGCGGAAGCGGCGCGTTCACGGGCTTTGGCGAGAATCGCCAGCAGCTCGGCGAAGTCTTCGTCGCGCGTGCGGCTCTCGATAATGAAGTCGAATTTGTGCGCCTCGCGCAGTTCGCGTTCGGCGGTCCGCATGCGGCCGGCGATCTCGGCGGCGTTGTCCTGCGCACGGCCGATCATCCGCGCGACGAGCCGCTCGTGGTCGACGACGATAAACACGGTCGTCATGCGGCGACCGAGCAGGGGATTTTCCCGCGCGGCGCGGCGAAAACTTTCCACGCCCTGCACATCGACGCTGATCACGAGACTCTGGCCGCGCGCGAGCGGCTCGAGCACGCTGGACTTGAGCGTGCCGTAGCGGCGTTGGCCGTGCACCCAGGCCCACTCGAGAAAATCGTCGGCCGCGAGACCGGCGTCGAACTGCTCGGGCGTGAGAAAATGGTAGTGCACGCCGTTGATTTCGCCCGGCCGCGGCGCGCGCGTCGTCGTCGTCACCACGCGCTCGAACTCGGGATTTTCCGCGACGAGCCGGTCGCAGAGCGTGCTTTTCCCGGAGCCCGCCGGACCGGCAATGACGAGGATAACGGGGACGGTGGGAGCGGGCATCGCGGCGCAGTTGAACGGCTCAGTAGGAAAACGCGACGAGCGAGAGCACCGCGCCGTAGCCGGCGAGCGCGCCGCCGACGAGCCGCGCGCGCCCCGGCCGCGCGAAGAGCCACGTGAGGAAATCGCGCATCCGCCACGGTTGCGCGCCGAGCCAGATGGCGAGCGCGAGCGACAGATAGACCAGCGAGACCATCAGCAGGCGCTGCGGTTTGTCGTATTCCATGTAGGCGGCGTCGAGGAGCGGCATCGCCGCCATCAGCACGAGCACGCAGCCGCCGCGCACGGCGAGGAAATCGGGCACACACCAGAACGAGAGCGCCGCGATGGCCGCGAAAGCGACGAAGAGGATTTTGCGATACTCGCCGAAGTCCGCCGGCGAAAGATGCCAGATCCCGTAGAGAAACCACGCCGCCCCGGCACCAAACAGCACATAGGTCGCCAGCGACGACCGCGGAAACGCCTTCAACACCGCGGCGTAACCGGAGTGTCCGAGCACGAGCGGCAGACCGAGCACGAGCAGAAGCAAACCGGGAAGGAGCGTGGCGAGGGTGAGACTCATCGGAGATAGAAAAGCTGAGAGTTGCGAGCTGGGTGCCGAGAGTCGAGCCGTGGAATATCCCGGGCGCCGGTGAGATTTTTGGTTCCCAACCCCTTAGCTCTCCACTCCGCCCAGCACCAGCGAGCCATACAGCGTGCTCACGCTCGCGCGCTCGATTTTCAGCGGGACGAGCGTGCCGATCAGGCGCGGGTGGGCGTCGAAGATGCACACGCGGTTGCCTCGCGTGCGGCCGGTGAAACGGGTGCCGGTTTTGTCGGGGCCTTCCACGAGCACCTCTTCCACCGTGCCGATGAGCAGCGCGCTGCGACGGAGGGAGTTGGCCTTGAGGATTTCGAGGAGCGCCTGATTGCGCGCCTCTTTCACTTCGTCGGGGATCTGGTCGCCGAGCTCGGCCGCGGGAGTGCCGGTGCGGATCGAGTATTTGAAAATGTAGGCCATGTCGTAGTTGCAGGCCTCGAAGAGTTCGCGCGTTTGCTGGAACTCCTCCTCGGTTTCGCCGGGGAAACCCACGATCACATCGGTCGAGAAATACATGTCGCTGCGCACGGCGCGCAGGGCGTCGACGATCTCCCGGTAGCGTTCGCGCGTGTAGGGACGGTTCATCGCACGCAGGATGCGGTCGCTGCCGCTCTGCATGGGCAGGTGCACGTAGCCGCAGAGTTTCGGGAGTCGGCCATACGCCGCGACCAGATCGTCTTTGAAGCCGCGCGGATGTGATGAGGTGAACCGGATGCGCTCGATGCCCTCGATGGCCGAGACTTTTTCGAGCAACTGCACGAAGGGGGAAATCCCGTCCGTGTGCGTGTAGTCGCGGCGACCGTAGCTCGTCACGATTTGACCGAGCAGCGTGATCTCGCGCACGCCGCGGGCGGCGAGGGCGCGGCACTCGGCCACGATGTCGTCCATGGGACGCGAGCGTTCGTCACCGCGCGTTTTCGGCACGATGCAGAAGGCGCAGTCCATGTTGCAGCCCTGTTGGATCGAAACGAACGCCGTGATCTGGCGCGTCGGCTCCACCGCCACGCCGTGGGCATCGACCCCGCCGGCCTCGGGCAGCAAGTGGTCTTTGATCGTGTTCTGCGAACCGGCCTCCTCGCCGATGTCGACGATCGTCGCGCCGATGGGCGCGCCGGCGTCGCGAGCGGCGCGCAGGTTGTCGAGATACCCCGGCACCTGGTGAAATTTCTGCGTGCCCACGATCAGGTCCACGTCGGGCAACTGATCGAGCAGCGTCGCCCCGCGGTTCTGCGCCATGCAGCCGAGAATCCCCAGCACGAAGTCGGGCTGCTTCTTTTTCCGGGCCGAGAGATTTTCCGCCTTGGCGATGGCCTTTTGCTCGGCGGCGTCGCGGACGGAGCACGTGTTGAGGAGGAGCACGTCGCACTCGTGCTCGTCCGGCACGATGCGGTAACCCCGGGCGCGCAACATCGCGGCGACAGCCTCGCTGTCGCGTTCGTTCATTTGGCACCCGTAGGTTTTGATATGGACCCGATTCATCCGTGGGACGGGCCTAGTTATCCGTGCCCGCCGGGGGGTCAACGCGGGATTCCTCGCGAGCCCGCCTCTGTCCTCATTCCGCTTGTCGCCCCCGCGCAACCGCCGCTCACTGCCCGCACCCCGTCGTTCCTTCAACCGCCCCTTCTGCGCCCATGAAGTCCCCTCGTTTCCGTAACCGGCCCGTCCTTTTCGCCGCCGCCACGCTCGCCGCTCTCGCCCTCCTGCTCGCCCTCCGCCCGCGTCCTGACTCCGCCCGCGCGACCACGACCACCCCACCGGCGCCGTCATCACGCACTGCCTCCGGCCCCACGCCCACGCCCGCCGCCACACTAGCGCCCACCCCGGACGCCCTCGCCCTCGCCAACCCCAACTCCGCTCCTGCGCTCGCGCCCGCCACGCCGATTTCATCTCGCGATCCCGGCGAGATCCGCGCCCAGGCCACCGCGCACGCCGCCGCGTTCGACACGTGGCTCGCTGCGTGGCACGACGCCGACCCCTCCGCCCGCTCCGCCCTCGCGTCCGCCGGCCTCACTCTCGCCGCCGACCGTCGCGACGCCCTTCGCGAACTGATTCCCGTCGATCCCCGGCTCGCGCTGGAGCTCGCCGTGCCCTTCGCCGCGCGCGCCGGCTTGCCGGCCCCCATCGCCTCGCTCTTGGAGCGCCGCCTCGACGCCCGCGGCACGCTCGATGTTTCCATTTCCTGCCTCGGTCTGATCACCCACCTCGAGCGCTCCGTCTCGGTCGGCAGCGAGCGCTTCGATGCCTTCGTTTTCGGTCGCCGCGAGCCGCAGCACACCAAGATCGGCCTCCCGCTCCACGGCATCGCCATCGATAGCGCCCTCGCCTTGGCCGAATCACCCTATCGCCTCCTCGATGCCGACGAAAAAGCCGCCCGTGGCCTCGCCGCCGATCGCCCGGCCGTCGCCGTCGGCGCCGAGGTCACCTCCGTGGCCGATCCCGTTGCCCTCGACAAACTCACCCGCGCCCTCCTTGCCGCCGAGTCGTCAGTCGGTCCCCACGTCCCGTCGCTCAACGCCGGCGGTGCCGACCCGACCTTCGCTCCTCCTGAGACCGCCGCGACCACCCCGTGGATTCTCGGCGCCAAACGCGTGCTCTGGGTGCAGGTCGATTTCGCCGACGACCCCGGCGCCGTCGCCACCGCCGAACAGATCGCCGTCACCAACACCCAGGTCAGCGACTTCTACGCCGCGAATTCCCAGGGCAAGACCACCATGGCCTTCACCCTCCTGCCCGCCACGCTCCGCCTCCCGCGCGACAAAAGCGTCTACAACGCCTCCAGCTCCTCCGCCGGCACGCTCCAAGCCGACGCCGCCGTCCTCGCCAAAGCCTACGACGAGGCCAACGGCGCCGCCGGCACCTACAACCCCGACCGCTACGACCGCTGGATAGTCCTCTTCCGCCGCATGCCCGCCTACAGTTTCGGTGGCCAGGCCCAGCTCACCGGTCCCCAAGTCCGCATGAACGGTGGCATCGCCCCCGGCACCGTCGCCCACGAGCTCGGCCACACCCAAGGCCTCGCGCACTCGCACTACTGGCTCCCCTCCGGCAACAGCGCCATCGGCGCCGGCACCCACGTCGAATACGGCGATGTCTTCGACGCCATGGGCAGCTCTGGCAGCAGCAGCAACAACCACTTCAACGCCGCCCAGAAAACCAAACTCGGTTACCTCGTCGCCGACGATATCGCCACGATCACCACCGCCGGCACCTACCGCCTCGCGCGTCACGACCACTCAAACGCCGCCGGACTCCGCGCCCTGAAAATCGCCCCCGCCGACCTCGGTTACGAATACTGGATCGAGCACCGCCAGTTCGGCCCCACCGCATTTAACAGCGCCCAACTCGACCGCCTCCGCCGCGGCGTCCTCCTTCACTGGGGACCCGGCAAAGCCCCCGCCGCCACCACCGGCGTCGGCAGCTACCTCGTCGACGCCACCCCCGGCTCCTCCGGCAACGCCAACGATGCCCCCGTCCGCATCGGTGACACGTTTGTTGACCCCGATGCCGGCGTCACCATCCGCCCACTCGCCGTCGGCGGCACCGCTCCCGCCGAATACATCGACGTTCAAGTCGCCTTCGGTGCCTTCGAGGGCAACCGCAACCCCGTCCTCACCGCCACCGCCCCCACCGGCACCCTCTACGCCCGCACCAACCTCATCTTCAACGCCACCGCCACCGACCCCGATGGCGACTCCGTTTATTTCCGCTGGGATTTCGGCGACCGGTCCCTCAATCCCAACCTCAACAACATCAGCCGCCGCTTCACCAAGGGAGGAACCTACGATCTCCGCGTCTCCGCCCACGACGGCCGCGGCGGCATCGCCACCCAGACGCTCCCGCTCACCGTCGTCGATCCGCTCATCGCGTGGACCCAGCGCACCAGCGGCGCGACCCAATCCCTCTACGCCGCCCTCTACGCCGGCGGACGCTTCGTCGTCGCCGGCGATAACGGCGCCGTCACCACCTCTCCCGACGGGATCACGTGGACCCGCGGCACCGGCATCCCCAACACCCACTTCCCCCGCGCCATCGCCCACAGCGGCACGCGCTACGTCGTCGTCGGAGTTCCCGTTGCCGGCGCCATCGTCCGCGCGACCGGCGCATTCTCCGACGACGGCACCACGTGGACCGTCGCCACCTTCCCCTCCGACGTCGGTCTCCTCACGGCGCTCGCCTACGGTGCCGGTCGCTTCGTCGCCGTCGGCGATACCGGTCGCATCTACCAATCGCCCGACGGCGCGACCTGGACCGAAGGCACCTCGCCCGTCACCAATCCCCTTCGCGCCGTCGCCTACGCCGACGGTCAATTCGTCGCCACCGGTGACAGCGGGCGCATCCTCACCTCCGCCGACGGCCTGACTTGGACCCTTCGCCCCACGTCCACCACCAACACCCTGGGCGCGCTCGCCCGCCACAACGGCGCTTGGTTCGCCTCCTCTGCCACCCTCGAATGCTTTACCTCGGCCGATGGCGCGACCTGGACCCGTCTCGCCACCTCCGGCCGCACCAACAACACCTCGCGCCTCGCCTCTGTCGCCGGCGTGCTCCTCACCACCACGGTCAACGGCAGCGTCGCCTTTGCCGATGAGCCGCGCACGTGGGCCCAACACCAAGTCGTCTCCACCGCCGGCGTGACCTTCTACGGCATCGCCGAAGCCGTGGGCAAAATCGTCATCGTCGGCTCCGGCGGCCGCATCTTCACGGCCGATTCGCCGCCCTCGATCTCCGCTCCCATCACCGCCCCCGCGCTCCGCAACGAAGCCGATTCCCTCAAAGTCTCCGTCGGCCGCCCCAACGTCCTCGCCGCCACCGGCACCGGCTTCACCAAACTCGAACTCTACGCCAACGGCACCAAGGTCAGCGAACTCACCGGCACCGCCGGCCCTCTCCGTTGGACGCCCTCCGCGCTCGGCACCTACTCGCTCGTCGTCCGCGGCACCGATGCCAGCGGCGCCAGTGTCGTCTCCGCCGCCGTCCCTGCCGTCGCCGGTTTCTCGCAATGGAATTGGCGCAACCCGCTCCCCTACGGCGTCGATCTTCGCAGCGCCGTCCGCGTCGGCCCCAAATGGTGGATCGTCGGCTCCACCGGCACCTTCTTCACCCTCGACGACCGCGGCACCACCGCCGAAGTCACCTTCCCCACCACCCAACACCTCACCGGCATCGCCTACGGCGACGGTCGTTTCGTCGTCTCCGGCCCCTATTTCGATGCCGGCTCGCGCGAAGATATCGGCGCCCTCTGGACCTCTACCGACGGTTACCAATGGACCCCTCTCCTCACCACCGTCTTCGATAACTTTAACCTCAACTTCGTCGCCTACTCCGCCGGCAAATGGGTCACCGCCAGCACCGCCGGCCTCATCCTCAGCTCCACCAACGGCGTCACCTGGACGCGCCAGATCAGCGGCCTCACCACGTCTCTCCGCAGCGGCGCCTACGGAGCCGGCACCTGGGTTATCGTCGGCAACGCCGGCCGCATCCTCACCTCGCCCGACGGCACCACGTGGACCTCGCGCACCAGCGGTCTCACCACCGATCTCGCCGCCGTTGCCTTCGACCGCGGGCTTTTTGTCGCGGTCGGCGCTAGCGGAGCCCTCCTGTCCTCGCCCGACGGCGTCACGTGGACGCGCCGCACCTCCGGCATCACCACCGCCCTCAACACCGTCGGCTCCGTCGCCGGCTCCTGGGTCGCCGCCGGCGATATTTCCGTCACCCTCATCTCCACCGATGCCGTCACGTGGGCCCCCGCCTCGATGGACAACAAGACCGCCAGCTCCCTCTTCGTCACCGGCAGCGGCGAAACCGGCCTCCTGCTCGGCCGCATGGGCGAGATTTTCACTGCCACCAACCCCGCCGAGTGGCGCCGCCTCAGCCAAGGCACCGGCGAATCCCGCCTCGGCCTCATCTACGCTGGCGGTCGCTTCGTCGCCGTCGGCCAGACCACCGATCCCGTCACCCGCACCACCGGCGCCCCCATTTGGAGTTCCTCCGACGGCCTCACGTGGACGCGCGCTAACGCCAACCCCAATTTCGCCAACCTCAACGACGTCACCTACGGCCAGGGCCGCTACGTCGCCGTCGGCGATAGCAGCCGCGTCTTCACGTCCACCGATGCGCTCACCTGGACGCAGCGCACCTTCTCCATCGCCTCCACGCTCACCGCCGTCGCCGCCGGCCCCGCGGCCTTCGTCGCCGCCAGCACCGGCGCCGCGATCTACTCGTCGCCCGACGGCACCACGTGGACCCAACGCGCCACCGGCCTCGGCGGAGCCTTCCGCGCCGCCGCTTACGGAGCCGGCCGCTTCGTCGTCGTCGGTGATGGCGGTCGCGTGCAAACCTCCGCCGACGGCACCACCTGGGCCGCCGCCACGAGCACCGTCACCACCGCGCTCCAGACCATCGGCTACTACGATGATCTAGGCTTTCTCGCCGCCGGCGATTCCGGCACCATGATCACCTCCACCGACGGCCTCACCTGGACCGCCCTCGAAACCGGCATCACCGACAGCCTTACCGCGCTCGCCAAAACTCCCCTCGGCTACGTCGCCGCCGGCGGCGCCAACGGCACCTTGCTCACCTCGCTCGATGGCGCGAATTGGACGGTCGCCGCGCTCCCTGCCAACCGGGCTCTCCGCGGCCTCGCCGCCAGCCCCACCGCGATCGTCGCCGTTGGCGATCTCGGCACCACGCTCACCTTCGAAGTCGTCGACACCACGCCGCCTCCCGCCATCACCGCCCAACCCACCGTCGGCTCCGTCACCGCCGGCGCCACCGTCACCTTCGCCGTCGAGGCCACCCACGCCACCAACGCCGTCTACCAATGGTTCAAAGACGGTGCCGCGATTCCCGGCGCCAACACCCCCACTTACACCGTCGCTGCGATCACCGCCGCCCGCACTGGCGCTTACACTGTCGCGATCACGAGCCCCACCGGCACCGCCACCAGCGCACCCGCCGTGCTCTCCCTCGCTCCGGCCACCGACCCCGGCCGCCTCGTCAACCTCTCCATCCTCACCGCCCTCACCGACGCCGCCGACACCTTCACTTTCGGCGTCGTCGTCGGCGGAGCCGGCACCCTCGGCACGAAACCTCTCCTCGTCCGCGCCGTCGGCCCTTCGCTCACCAGCCTTGGCGTCGGCGATGTCCTCGCCGACCCCAAACTCGAATTCTACACCGGCGCCACCAAAGTCGGCGAAAACGACAACTGGGGCGGTGCCGCCACCACCAGCGCCGTGATGGCCGGCGTCGGCGCGTTTCCCTTCACCGGTCCCGCCTCGCGCGACGCCGCCATCTCGCTCCCCACACTCGCGAGCGGCGCCAATTCCGCGAAAATCTCCGGCACCGGCGCCGGCACCGTCATCGCCGAACTCTACGACGCCACGCCCACGGGCACTTTCACCGCCACCACCCCGCGCCTCATTAACGTCTCCGTCCTGAAAAACATCGGCACCGGTGTCACCGCCGGCTTCGTCATCGGCGGCTCCAGCCCCCGCACCGTGCTCGTGCGCGCCATCGGCCCCACGCTCGCGAGCCTCTTCGGCCTCGACGCCGCGCTCGCCGACCCGCGCCTCGCGCTCTACTCCGGCCAGACCCAGATCGGCGCCAACGACAACTGGGGCGGCACCTCCGCGCTCACCGCCGCCTTCGCCCAAGTCGGCGCCTTCGCCCTCGCCCCCGCCTCGCGCGACGCCGCGCTCCTCCAAACCCTCGCCCCCGGCGCCTACACCGTCCAAGTCACGAGCACCACTCCCGCCGCCAGCGGCACCGCTCTCGTCGAAGTTTACGAAGTCCCGTAAAGCCGCGGCGCTTTGCCCACCGCCAAAATCGTCCGCCCGCAGGCCGCCGCCGACCCGGCCCCGCTCGCTTCTCCGACTGAAAAAACGCAACGGCGGCATCCCGGGCCGAGTTTGGGCCTTGTCTCGCGCGTTCCACCAAATACCCCTTCACCCGCATGACCGTCGTCGGCGCCCTCCTGACTTTGCAGAGATGCAGAAATGCGAGGATTTCCCGTCGATACTCCGCTTGTTGGGCCTTGGGCCAACCCGTGTTAGCGAGCTCAGATTTCCACGTCGGAAACGACACCGCTTCAGTTTCGGGGCTCATCGGCCGAGTGCAGCTTTACGCGGCATCGGTATCAACCGCCAAAAGCTGCACCCAGCCTCGTTTTACCTCTAAAGCCGACCTCAAAATCCGCTTCATCACCCACCCCGCAAAAGCTGCACTCAGTGCAGCCGAATAACACTGTTGGGCAAAAAATGAATCTCCCGCCATTTAAAGTTCTTCAGGCTGCGGCTACAGACGAAGATTTAACGAAGTTATTCGCCGAAGTTGGCATGCTCCCGTCCGCATACCTTGAGTTCTTGCGTATATCAAATGGCGCGGAATGCGGCCCGAATGATGAACCCGGAGATTCATTGCGTATTCTAGCAGCCAGCGAAGTGGTATCCTTCGACTCCAATTATCGTGTATCGAAACGTTTACCTGATCTTACTTGTTTTGCATCAGACGGAGGAGATCACGCATTTGCCTTTCAGCGCCATAATGCGCCAGACGATTGGCCGATTGTGCGCATACCACTTGGCGCACTATTCCGATCCGAAATTCTATTCGTATCTAAGTGCTTCGCATCATGGCAGGAGAGCGGATTCCGTTACCCAATCTAAAGATGAAAACCACGGAGCCCAACCAGTCACTACAGCGCAACGCGAGGGCTGGGCTCGCGATTTCGGACGAGGCGTCTCCGTCCCATCAAGCCTCGTCATTTGAAAAGACGGCTTGTGCGCAACCCCCGCGTGGCTGACCTCGGACGTTGGGCAAAAAAATGGACATCACATTTCAAGACGGCCCGGAAGCACGCGAGTGGCTAAAGTGGAACGGCCACGAAGCAGCGCTCGCTTCGAATCGGTTTCCATCTACCGAAGAAAGCCGAGCATTTGTTGAGAAGCTCTACGCATCAGGCGCGAAAAGGGTCTTCATTCCACAAGACACGATTATCGCGGATGAAGAAGAGATTGTGGATCTTGGCGGTCCATATTCCGACACTTTGGTAGTCGAGGTTTCAGCCGAAGGCGTATCACCGGCACTTGAGGAGATTTATCGGAAAGAAGCCACCCTAGAAGGCAGCCTAACCACGTCAGGTCTTGACTCTTGACAAGCGAGGCCAAGTCGAAAGTTCCCAAGTTCGCTCCAGTTGCCGTTGCGGCCGCGCACCCGCCCCCGCGGGTGCGTGCCGTGCGCGCATTCTCGATCGGGTTGGCGCGGGACCGGCGTCAGCCGCCGCGCCGTTGCGTGGCCCGGCCAGCCGCGGGAGCAACGCGCGCGAAATTCCCAATCCGGCCGCGGCTGCCGCGGCTCGTTGCCGTCCTCAGCACCGCACGGTCTTGCGCTTTGGTGCGATCGGGGCGCCGCGGCGGCACTTCATGATGTAGCTCTCGGCGTCCGGAATTTTACAGGCGGTGTCGCCCATGTCGGCTTCCACGCGGCCGATCTTCTGCGCGGTCGCGATCGCTTGGTCGCCGAGCGGCGCCACGTAGGTGCCGACTGCGATGATGAAGCCGTTCATGGCGAGGCGGACATCGTCGGGTTCGGCGGAGATCGTTTTGACCACGCGAGCGAGCAGCGCGGAAAAATTTTTCACGGGCAACGCGTCGTCCGACACGATGGCCGCCAGCGCGCCGAGCGTCTTCCAGCCGGCGACGGCGACGGGTTCTTTTTTCGAATCGATCCATTTCGCGGCGAGCGCGAAACCGTCGGGATGTTCGGAGGCGACCCACGCCACGGTGAAACCGGAGATCATGGTCCAGTTGGCGGTCTCGGCCCAGGTGGTGAGTTGCGCGGGGGTCATCTTCGCGCCGTCGGCGATCATGCCGGCGAGGTATTGGGCGTCGGCGTTGCCCGTCGCGTAGAGTTGGAGCGCGATCGCCTGATTGCCCTTCAGGGTTTTGTGGAGCGGTTTGAGGTCGGCGATCTTCACGCCGAAAAACGGCTCCTGCGCGCCGTGTTTCACGAGCAGTTTTTTGGTGGCTTCGCTGCCTTTGGCCGCGAGCGCCGACATCACTTGATCGAGGGTCATGGGGGGGAGGAGGGGGCCGGAGTGGAAATGGGACTTTGCGTGGTGAGAGAGGAGACGCCGATCCGCGCCACCACCGCAACAGAGTCCGCTCTAAAATCAACCGCGCGCCGGCGGGCTCCCGCAGCGCCGCCCCCGGGACTAAACGATATTGCGCCCTCCGCGTCGCCCTGAACCCTCTCGGCCCACCGATGAGTTTCCGCATTTCCCCCGCGCCCCTCGACCCCGCCGCCCTCTCCCGCGCTCTCGCCGACGAACGCGCCGGCGCCTGCGTCACGTTCGAGGGCTGGGTCCGCAATCGCAACGAGGGCCAGCCCGTCCTCTCCCTCGAATACGAGGCCTACGCCCTCCTCGCCGACAAAGAGGGCGCGCGCATCGTCGCCGAGGCTCGCGATAAATTTCCGATCCTCGCCGTGCACTGCGTCCACCGCGTCGGCCATCTGCAACTCGGCGAACTCGCCGTCTGGGTCGGCGTCACGGCCGAGCATCGCGGCGCCGCCTTCGACGCCTGCCGCTACGTGATCGACGAAGCCAAGGCCCGCGTGCCCATCTGGAAAAAAGAGCACTACGCGTCCGGTGCGACCGCGTGGATCAACTGCGCGACGCGCGGCGATTTTGCGGACGCGACGCGCTGATGGCCGCCTCATTCTGCGCCTCGTGCGTCCGCCGGCTCTCCACCTCGCGCCGCCTACAATCGGCGCGCAGCGACTCCGGCTCATAACAAAAGGCGCGCAGCCTAAGGCAAAAAAAGCCACGCGTTCACAATTGAGGTTTAAGGCTCCACCTTCACCCTGAAAGTTGTCCAAGTATCCACTTATGAATGCCCACCCCTACGCATTTCTCGCTCTCTTCGGAGCCGTCGCGGTTGCATTCCCGTTGATCCTGCTGGCGGTGTCGCAGCTCTGGTTCCGCTTCTTCCAACCGCCCAAACCCAGCCTCGATAAAGGCGCCGTTTACGAGTGCGGCGTCGCCCCCACCGGCGACTCATGGATTCAGTTCAAAGCCCACTACTACCTCTACGCGATTCTCTTTCTGATCTTCGACGTCGAGGTGCTGTTTCTCCTCCCGTTCGCCGTCGCGTTCACGAGCCTCCCGGCCGGCGCGCTCTTCGCCATGCTCGTGTTTGTCCTCTTACTCGCCGAGGGCCTCGTGTGGGCTTGGCACCGCGGACACCTTGAGTGGAAATAAGCGAACATGAGCGACCCCACTCCCACGCCCGCGCCCGCCGCTCCTACCGTCACCGACGCCGAGCGCGCCGAACTCCGCCGCCACGGCATTCTACTCACCAGCCTGCAGGAACTCTATACGTGGGGCAGCAGCCACTCCGTCTGGCCGCTGAACTTCGGCCTCGCCTGCTGCGCGATCGAGATGATCGCCGCGTCGATGGCGAAATTCGATATCGCCCGCTTCGGCTCCGAAGTGTTCCGCCCGTCGCCGCGCCAGGCCGATCTCCTGATCGTCTCCGGCACCGTCACCAAGAAGATGGCTCCGCAAGTCATCCGCCTGTGGAACCAGATGCCCGAGCCGAAATACTGCATCGCCATGGGCGCCTGCGCGATTTCTGGCGGCCCCTTCAAGCAAGGCTACAACGTCCTTAAGGGCATCGACCGTTTTATCCCCGTCGACATTTACATTCCCGGCTGCCCACCGCGTCCCGAGGCGCTCCTCCACGGGCTCCTCGAGCTCCAGAAAAAGATCAAAGGCTTCCAGATCGCCGGCCCCGATGCCCCGCGCCACTTGCGCAGCGACCTCGAATGCAACTGCCCCGTCCCTGAGTTCGGCGAACACGATATCGAGCCCGCCGCCAATCCCGCCGTCTGGACCGCCCCGACGCTCGTCCGCTCCGAAAAGGCCTGACGCACCATGGAAACCGTTGAACAGATTCGTGACCGACTGCTCGCCCGGTTTCCCGGCGCGGAGATCACCGTCGTCACCAATCCCGGCACCGCCGCCCAACACTCGCTGCTCCTCGGTGGCTCGCAGGCCCGCGCCATCGCCACCTTCCTCCGCGACGATGCCACGCTCCGGCTCGACCAGTGCTCCAACGTCACCGGCATCGACTGGCCCGAAAAAGAAATCGTCGAGACCACCAAAGTCTCCACGCCTGATCCCGCCAATCCCGCCGGCCCGCCGAAAATCACCGAGCAGAAAACCAAACGCCTCCAGCCCGGTTTCCTCGAAGTCGTTTATCACCTCTACTCGATCGCGCAGCGCCACGGCCCGGTGATTCTCCGCCTGCGCACCGGCAACCGCACCGATCAAGTCACCGTCCCCTCTCTCACGCCCGTCTGGCGCTCCTGCGAATTTCAGGAACGCGAAGTCTTCGATCTCTTCGGCGTCAAATTCGAAGGTCACCCCGATCTCCGCCGCATCTTGATGTGGGACGAGTTCAAAGATCACCCGATGCGCCGCGACTACGTGGAGCCCGACGACTACGAGTGGGAGCCCACCCCGCACGGCGACGTCCTCGCGAAAGCCAAGAAACACTATCCCGCGCCACCCGCACCTGCTCCTGCGCCAGCGCCGCCCGCGACGAAGGCCCCAACGACTAATGTCTAATGACTAATTTAGGCACAGACTCTTCGACCGCGCTGCCGGGACATTCGTCATTAGACATTAGTCATTCGGCATTCCCGTCGCAGGCGGGCGGCTCCCACGTCCGCGCCGTTCACGACGAATTCCACGGCGACCTCCTCGAGGTCTCGATGGGGCCGCACCATCCTTCGACTCACGGCGTCTTCCGGATGATCGTCACTCTCGATGGTGAGACCATCGTGAAGCTGAAACCGGTTTTCGGATACCTCCACCGCAACCACGAGAAACTCGGCGAGAACGTCACCTATCTCGCGTCGATGCCCTACACCGACCGGCTCGACTACCTCTCGTCGATGACGAACAACTGGGCCTACGCGCTCGCCGTCGAGAAGCTCGCCGGCCAGGCCGTCCCCGAGCGCGCCGAATACGTCCGCGTCATCCTCGCCGAGCTCACGCGTCTCCTGAATCACACCTGTCTCGCCGGCTTCCTCATGCAGGACTGCGGCTGCTCCGGCACGCCCCTCATGTATGCGTTCCGCGAACGCGAATACATCCTCGATCTCTTCGAATCCCTCTCCGGCTCCCGGATGATGTGCAACTACCAGCGTTTCGGCGGTTGCCGCGTCGATCCCTCCGACGACTGGATCGCCGGCGCCAAGAAACTCACCGACCGCTACGGCACCTTCCTCGACGAATTCGAGACGCTCCTCACGGGTAACGAGATCATCATGGCCCGCACGCAAGGCGTCGGGAAACTCTCCCCCGAGCTCGCCATTGCGGCCGGCGTCACCGGCCCGATGCTCCGCGCCACCGGCGTCAACTACGACCTCCGCAAAGTCGACGCTTACGGCGTGTATCCACGTTTCGACTTCCGCGTCCCGCTCGGCGATCACGGTGACGTCTACGACCGCTACATGATCCGCGTCCTCGAGATGCGCGAATCCATCAAGATTCTCCAGCAGGCCTTCGCCACCTTGCCCACCGGCCCGATCATGGACCCGAAGGCCAAGCTCCGCGGTTTCCGCCCCAAAGCCGGCGAAGCCTACGGCCGCATCGAAGGCCCGAAAGGCGAGATCGGCTTCTTCCTCGTCAGCGATGGTAGCCCGAACCCCTACCGCTACCGCGTCCGCCCTCCCTCTTTCATCAACCTCACCATCCTCGAGGACATGTGCCTCGGCCAAACTGTCGCCGACGCCGTGATCATCCTCGGCTCCGTCGACATCGTCCTCGGCGAAGTCGACCGCTAACCACCATGCTCGGCACCGGATTACTCCAAGGCCTCGGCGTCACCGCGAAGAACTTCCTCGGTTCTTTCCACGATCCCGCGCGCCTGACCACCGTCGAGTATCCCGAAGTCAAAACGAAGCTCCCCGAGGCCTATCGCAATTTCCCGTTCCTCATCACCGAGAACGCCACCGACCCCATGGGCACGCTCCGCTGCGTCGCCTGCCAGATCTGCGAAAAAGAGTGCCCGCCCCAGTGCATCTACATCGAGAAATCGAAGGACAAAAAGCCTGACGCCACCGGTAAACTCCAACTTTTCCCGGCCGTCTTCGCCATCGATACCTCGGTCTGCATGAGCTGCCAGATTTGCGTCGAGGTCTGCCCCTTCGACGCGATCAAGATGGATCAGGTCTTCGAAATCGCGACGACCGAGCGCTTCTCCGCCCTCCTGCTCAACCGCGAGCAGCTCGCGAAACCGAACACTTACTACCACGAGATCCACCCGACGGAAGCCGCCGAGGTCGACACCCGCCTCGCCGCCGAACGCAAAGCCGCCGAGGAAAAAGCCGCCGCCGCCGCTGCTGCGAAGGCCGCCTCTGCTGCCGCCAAACCAGCCGCGCCGAAACTCGCCGCCCCCGCTACCGCTGCGGTGAAACCCGCCACTCCCGCCCCGGCTCCCGCGGCGACTCCGGCCGCTCCCGCCTCCCCCGCCGCCCCGCAACCGCCCGCCGCGCCCAGCGCGGAGGCCCCAAAGCCGCCGACCGCCTCATGAGCGCTTTTGGATTCTCCGTTTTAAACCTACCCCTCGCCGCCGCGCCTGATCGCGCCGCCTCCGTTCTCGAACGCCTCCCGCTCGTCGCCCGCGATCTCGTCACGTCCTGGCTCCCCGAGCCCCTCCGCTGGCTCGTCAACAGCCTCATCGCGATCGCCGTCATTCTCGCCGTTTTCGGCCTGCTCTTCGCCTTCCTCACGCTCGCCGAACGCAAAATCCTCGGCCGCGTCCAAAACCGGCCCGGCCCCAACCGCACGCCGATCCCGCTCACCAAGATCCGCCTCTGGGGTCTCTCGCAACCCTTCGCTGACGGCGTGAAAGCCCTCACCAAAGAAGACGTCATCCCGCGCGACGCCGACAAGATCCTCCACTTCCTCGCCCCCGTCGTCCTGCTCGCATTTTCGATCCTCACCTTCGCCGTCATCCCATTCGGGCGAAACCTGATCCCGGTCGAACTCGACGCCGCCGTCCTCTACTTCTTCGCCGCCGGCGCCGCCACCGAACTCGCCGTCTTCATGGCCGGCTGGGCGAGCCGCAACAAATACTCCCTCCTCGCCGCGATGCGCGCCCTCGCGCAGCTCATCAGCTACGAGCTGCCGCTCCTCCTCGCCTGGGTGCCCGTCGTCCTCGTCGCCGGCTCGCTCTCCACTACCGAAATCGTCGCCGCGCAGGGCGGTTGGGCCTTCAACGTCCTCCCTCACTGGCACGTCTTCACGCCGTGGGGCTTCGCCGGCTTCTGCATCTTCATGATCGCCGCCCTCGCCGAGTCGAACCGCTCGCCGTTCGATTTGCCCGAGGCCGAGAGCGAACTCATCGCCGGTCACCTCACCGAGTATAGCGGTTTCAAATACGCCCTCTTCTTTATGGCCGAGTATTTCGGCATGATCGCCCTCAGCGGCATGGCCATCACGCTCTTCCTCGGCGGCTGGCAGGCCCCGTCGCCCTACCTCGAGTTTATCCCGTCCTATCTCTGGTTCGGCGGTAAACTCATCGTGCTGCTCATCGGCTTCATCTGGATTCGCGCCACTTTCCCGCGCCTCCGCATGGACCAGCTCACGCGCTTCGCCTGGAAATTCCTCGTCCCGCTCGCGCTCATCAATCTCGCCAACGCCGCCTTCTGGTCGCTCACCGCGCAATGGTCGGGCCCGCTCCAAATCGTCCGCTGGCTCGTGAGCGCCGCCGTCGTCATCGGCCCCTTCGTCCTCATGGGTCGCAAACTCAGCGCCGGCGTCGCCCCGCGCGTTTACCGCTACGCCGCCCCATGATCGCCGCCCTCGCCCTCATCGCCGTGATCACGCTCGCGACCGCCGCGGTCGCGATGTCGCTGCGCAATCTCATCCACAGCGCCCTCCTCCTCATCGCGAGCTGGTTCGGCATCGCCGCGTTTTACCTCTGGGCCGGCGCCCAGTTCGTCGCCTTCGCCCAGGTCCTCGTCTACGTCGGCGCCGTTTCGATGGTGGTGCTCTTCGCCGTCTTGCTCACGCGCCGCAGCCGCGCCGACCACGTGATCGCTCCCGACTCGTTGGCCCGCGCCGTGTCCGCCGTTTTCGCCGGCGCCGCCGTGTTCGGCGTGCTCGCCCTCGCCATCCTCAAAACACCGCTCGCGCGTATTTTTCCGGGGGGCGTCCCGCCCCTTCCGAGTGGCACGGGCGTCTCGCCCGTGATTTCCGCGCCCACCGCCACCGTCCGTGACATCGGCACCCAACTCATGGGCACCCACGCCGCCGCACTGATCATCATGGGCATCTTACTGACCGTCGCGCTCCTCGGCGCCGTGGTGATCGCCTCCCACGATGGCCCCGAATCGAGAAAGGACGTCTCATGAGCCCGCTTCACCTCTGCCTCCTCTTTTCGAGCGCCCTCTTCTGCATCGGCCTCGTCGGCGCGCTCGCCCGCAGCAACACCATTCTCGTCCTCCTCGGCGTCGAGCTGATGCTCAACGCCGCGAACCTCAACTTCATCGCCTTCTGGCGCTACGGCCCCACGCCGTCGCCCGCCACCGGTGTGATGTTCGTGATCTTCTCGATCGCCGTCGCCGCTGCCGAAGCCGCCGTCGGCCTCGCCCTGATCATCGCCGTCTATCGCCACCAGAAGAGCATCCGCCTCCAGGAGGCCAACCGCCTGAAGGGCTGACCCATGAGCCTCTCCGCCCAATACCTCTGGCTCATCCCCGCGCTGCCGCTCCTCGCTGCGACCATCGCCGCGCTCGCGCCCCGCGGTGCCCGCTCACTCGCTGCCGGCGCCGCGATCCTCGCTCTCGCCACGTCGTTTTTCATTTCCTGCGCCGCGCTCAGCACCGCCCTCACGAATCCCGCCGCGCACCTCACGCACAACTTCGTCTGGTTCGAACTCGGCAACGACACCGTCCGCCTCGGCTGGCTGCTCGATCCGCTCACCGCGTTCATGTGCACGATGGTGACCTTCGTCGGCACCCTCATCTTCATTTTCAGCCTCGGCTACATGCACGAGGACGCGAACTTCAAACAGTTCTTCTGCTTCCTGAGTCTCTTCGCTGCCGCGATGCTCGGCCTGCTCGTCGCGAATAGCCTCCTGCTCCTCTTCATCTGCTGGGAGCTCGTCGGTCTCGCCTCGTATCTGCTCATCGGCTTCTGGTTCCACAAACCGTCCGCCGCCGCCGCCGCGAAAAAAGCCTTCATCACCACGCGCATCGGTGACCTCGGTTTCCTCCTCGGCCTCCTCTGGCTCTACGATTCCGCCGGCTCGCTCCTTCTCTACGACAACGGTCACGGCGTCCTCGAAGCCACCGCCCTCGGCGCACTCGGCTCCGCTGCCACCCTCTGCGGTCTCACCGTTGCGAGCGCCATCGGCCTCCTTCTCTTCTGCGGCGCCGTCGGCAAGTCCGGCCAATTCCCGCTCCACGTCTGGCTCCCCGACGCGATGGAGGGTCCGACACCCGTCTCCGCCCTCATCCACGCCGCCACGATGGTCGCCGCCGGTGTGTTTCTCATGGCGCGCGTTTATCCGCTGCTGACGCCCGACGCCCTGCGCGTGATCGCCTTCATCGGCGCAATCACCGCGCTCCTCGGCGCCGTCATCGCCGTCGCCCAATACGATCTCAAGCGCATCCTCGCCTTCTCCACCGTCTCCCAACTCGGCTACATGATGCTCGCGATCGGCGTGGGCGCGCCCCACGCCGCGATCTTCCACCTGCTCACGCACGCGTTCTTCAAAGCCCTGCTCTTCCTCGGCGCCGGCTCCGTCATCCACGCCGCGCACCACGAGCAGGACATCCGCCAGCTCGGCGGACTCTCCACGAAGATGAAGCTCACCTTCGCCACCTTCGCCATCGGCACGATGGCCCTCGTCGGCGTCCCGCTCTTCTTCTCCGGTTTCTGGAGCAAAGAAGCCATCCTCCACGCCGCCCACACCACCACCGGCTCGCATCTCCCGTTCTACGCCGCGCTGATCGGCGTCGTCCTCACCGCCTTCTACAACACCCGCCTGATCGCCGAGACCTTCTTCGGCCACGGCCGCAGCCACGCCGCCGAACACGCCCACGAAAACTCCGCGGTGATGACCACCCCGCTCGTTATCCTCGCCTTCTTCGCCATCGCGCTCGGTTTCCTCGGCACGCCCGCCTATCCGTGGCTCCAAGCCCGCCTCAGCGGTGAAACCGCCGTCCACGGCCACTCTATCTTCGACGGTGTCGGCCTCATGGTCCTCTCCATCATCCTCGTCGCCGTCGGCATCGGCGCCGGCTTCGCGCTCTACGGACGCAAGCTCCGCGCGAAAGCCACCTCGCCCGACCCGCTCGCCACCGCCGCTCCCGGCCTCCACGCGTTCCTCGGCGCCCGCCTGAAATTCGACGAGCTCTACGCCGCGACCTTCGGCGTGCTCAACAGCTTCACCGCCACCGCCGCCGACTGGTTCGACCGCTACGTCTGGGGCGGCATCGTCTACTTCCTCGCCCTCCTCGGTGAATTCTCCGGCACGGTCAACCGCGAGGCCGACGAACAGGGCCTCAACGGCGGCTTCGACGCCACGAGCGAGAAAATCCGCGGCACCGGCCAAGCCTATTCCCGCGTCCAAACCGGCGACGCCCACGGCTACCTCCGCTGGATCGCCGTCAGCTTCGTCGTCCTCGCGCTCGTCGCGATTTTTGGAGGTGTCGTATGAGCTCCCTCCCGCTCCTCTCTCTTGTCGTCTTCACGCCGTGGGCCGGCGCCGTCCTGCTCGCCTTCCTCCGCGGTGCGAGCCCCGCCACCACCCGCGCGCTCACGCTCCTTTTCTCCCTCTCCACGCTTGCGCTCTCCGCGGTCCTGCTCGGCGGTTTCAACCCCGCCTCGATTGCCCCGCAATTCGTCGAGCGCCACACGTGGATCTCCGCGCTCAACGTCCACTATCACCTCGGTCTCGACGGCCTGAGCCTCCTCCTTGTTCTCCTCACCGGCCTCCTCTCGCCCGCCGCCCTCCTCGCCTCCTGGTCTTTCCTCTCTACCTCCGTCTCTCAGTCGCCGCGCCTCTTCGGTGCGCTGTTCCTCCTCATCCAAGGCGCCGCGCTCGGCGTCTTCCTCGCCCTCGATTTCTTCCACTGGTTCCTCTTCTGGGAACTCAGCCTCTTCCCCGCGTTTTTCCTGATCAAACTTTGGGGCGGCCCGGGCGCCACGCGCGCGGCCTACCAATTCGTCGTCTACACCATCGGCGGCAGCGCCTTCATGCTCGTCGGCTTCGCCGCCCTCTTCGTCGCCACCGGCACCCTCGATTTCGCCCAGCTCGCCCAACTCGCCCGCGACGGCTCGCTCGCCGCCAAACTCCCCGGCGGCGCCTACCACCTCGTTTTCCTCGGCGTCATTCTCGGTCTCGCCGTCAAAGTCCCGCTCTGGCCCTTCCACACGTGGCTCCCCGCGACTTACTCCGAAGCCCCGACCGGCGCTTCGATGTTCCTCACCGGCATCATGTCGAAGATGGGCGTCTACGGTTTCCTCCGGATCCTCTGGCCGATCTTCCCCGAGCCGCTCCATCACGCGACTCCCTGCCTCATCGTGCTTGCCCTCGGTGGTGTCGTCTTTGGCGCCTTCGCCGCGCTGAAACAGACCGACCTCAAGCGCATGGTCGCCTACTCCTCGATCAACCATTTGAGCTACTGCCTCCTCGCGCTCTTCGCCGTCTCCTACGCCACGGGACGCAGCACGCCCACCGGCGCCGCCGCCTCGGCCGCCCTCAGCGGCACGCTCCTGCAAATGTTCAACCACGGTCTCTCCGCCGCCGCGCTCTTCGCGTGCGTCGGCATCCTCGAAGCCCGCTCCGGCGGCAAACGCGGCCTCCACGACTTCGGCGGCGTCCGCACCGCCGCCCCGCTCTTCGCCGGCCTCTGTGGCGTCGCCCTCTTCTCGTCGCTCGGTCTCCCCGGCCTCAACGGCTTCGTCGGTGAATTCCTCATCTTCCGCGGCGTCTTCGGCCTCCATCCCGCCGCCGCTGCCGTCGCTACGCTCGGCCTCCTCGCCACCGCGCTCTTCCTTCTGACGTTCTGGCAACGTGTCTTCCACGGCCCGCGCGCTGGCGCCGCAGCCTCCGCCTTTGCCGACTGCACCGCGGTTGAACTCGTGACCCTCGTCCCGCTTGTCGCGCTGATGTTCGTGTTCGGCCTCTTCCCCGGCCTCCTCACCGGCCTCTTCAATCCGCTCATCACCTCGTGGGCTGATCACCTCACGCTCCCATGAACGCGCTGCCCTGCACGATCTACGTCTCCTTCGCCGGCGCCCTCCTCGCGCTCGCGGCGGGTGCGCGTTCCAACTCCGCCGCCCGCTGGGTTGCCCTCGTCACCGCGGTCACCTCCTTCGCGCTCACGCTCCTCACCGCCGTCAATTTCGTTCCCGGCCCGGGCCTCCAAACCATCGTCGATGTCCCGTGGATCTCCGAACTCGGCATCCGCTACCATCTCGCCGCCGACGGCATCAGTCTCACACTTCTCGTCCTCACCGGCCTCGCCGCCACCGTCGGCGTGCTCTTCTCGTGGAACATTGAGCACCGCGTCGGCGAATTCTTCGCGCTCTACCTCGCCCTCATCGGCGGCGTCTTCGGCGTGTTCCTCAGCGCCGATGCCTTCACGATGTTCGTCTTCTACGAAATCGCGATTGTCCCGAAATACTTCCTCATAGCCAACTGGGGTTCGCCTGCCACGCGCGAACACGCCGCGATGAAGCTCGTCCTCTATTCGTTCGCCGGCAGTGCCCTCGTCCTCGCCGGACTCCTCTGGGCCAACGCCGCCGCCATCGCCCACGGCGCTCCGTCCAGCTTCGCCCTCAACGACCTCGCCGCCGCCGCCCTCCAATTCTCCCGGGGCGAACAGATCGGTCTCTTCGCCCTCGTCTTCACCGGCTTCGCGGTCCTCGCCGGCATGTTCCCCTTCCACACGTGGGCGCCTACCGGCCACGTCGCCGCGCCCACCGCCGCCTCGATGCTCCTCGCCGGCGTCGTCATGAAACTTGGCGCCTACGGTTGCCTCCGCGTCGCCATGCCGCTCTTCCCGGTCGGCCTCGCCTTCTGGCAACCCACCATCGCCGCCCTCGCCATCATCGGCATTCTCTACGCCGGCTTCATCGCCCTCGTGCAGGACGACTTCAAGTTCGTCATAGGCTACTCGAGCGTGAGTCACATGGGCTTCGTCATCCTCGGTCTTGCCGCCGCCAATTCCACCGCGGTCGCCGGCGCCGTCCTCCAAATGTTTTCGCACGGTGTGATCGCCGGCCTCCTCTTCGCCGTCGTCGGCCGCATGGTCTACGAACGCACCCACACCCGCCAACTCGCCGCGCTCCGCGCGCTCCCACTCCACCGCCTGCTCCCCTTCGCCGCTTTCACCTTCGTCCTCGCCGGCCTCGCCTCGATGGGCATGCCCGGCTTCAGCGGCTTCCCTGCCGAACTCACCATTCTGATCGGTGTTTGGAAAACCTCGCCGACCTGGGCCATCTTCGCCGGCGGCGGTATTTTGGTCGCCGCAGCCTTCACGCTTCGCGCCATCCACGTCTCCTTCTTCGGCTCCACCTCTCCCGTCGCCGCGAATGCCGGCGAGTCGACGCACGATGATTCCCACCATCATGCCTACGAGCCGATCACCCTCGCCGAGAAAGCCGGCACCGCCCTGCTCCTCGCCGCCACCGTTTACATCGGCCTCAAGCCCGACGTCCTCCTCGACTGGATCACGCCGGCCCTGCAATCGCCCCTCATGCAAGCCGCGCTGAAAGGAGGTTCGCTGTGAACTACACCGAACTCCTCCACGCCATGGTGCCCGAAGCCGCCCTCGTGGTCGGCGCGCTTCTCGTCCTCACCTTCGATCTCACGTTCGGCCGTCGCCGCAGTCTCGATACGCGCCTCCACACCTCCGTCGTCACCGGCACCGTCGCCGTCGTCGCCGCGATGTATGGCGCCTTCTCCGTCGGGCTCACCGACTCCGTCTTCGGCGGCGTGCTCGTCCTCGACGAACTCACCATGGCGACGCGCCTCGGCGTCCTGATGCTCTCGTGGCTTACGCTGACGCTCGCCGGCAGCACCGCCCGCCTCCGCCATCCCGCCGAATTCGTCGCCATCGTCCTCCTCGCCACCTCCGGCTTCACCCTGATGGCCGCCGCGCAACAACTCCTCGTTGCCTTCGTCGCCCTCGAACTCGCCAGCCTCTCCCTCTACATCCTCGCCGGCTTCGACAAAACGAAACCCGAGTCCGCTGAAGCCGCGCTGAAATATTTCCTCTTCGGCGGCATGTCCGCCGCGTTTCTCCTCTTCGGCTTCAGCCTCGTCTACGGCCTCACCGGCTCGATCGACTTGCCCGTCATCGCGACCCAGATCGCCCGCGAAGGCCTGAACCCGCTGCTCTCGCTCGCGCTGGTGATGATCCTCGTCGCGTTTGGCTTCAAAGCCGCCGCCGCTCCCTTCCACCTCTGGGCCCCCGATGTCTACGAAGGCGCGCCCGTCTCTTCCGCCGCCCTCATCGCCTCCGCCTCGAAACTCGCCGGCTTCGCCCTCTTTGTCCGCCTCCTCTGGCCCGGCTTCGGCCCCGCCGCCGGCAGCGTCTCGACCGCCACCGGTTCCCCCGGCTGGCTGCCCATCGTCGCCTGCATCTCCGCCGCGTCGCTCCTCCTGGGAAATTTCGCCGCCCTCGCCCAATCCAACGTCCGCCGCCTCCTCGCCTACTCGGCCATCGCCCATGCCGGCGTGATGCTCCTCGGCGTGATCGCCGCCGGCGATGCCGGGCTCGGCCCGCTCTTCTACTACGTCTTCACCTACGGCATCGCGACCGTCGGCTCCTTCGGTGTCATCGCCGTCGTCGAACGCACCGGCCCCTGCCAGAAGATTACCGATCTCGCCGGCCTCTACCGCCGCTCGCCGCTCCTCACCGGCTGCCTCGCGATTTATCTCCTCTCGCTCGCCGGCATCCCGCCGCTCGCCGGCTTCTTCGGCAAATTCACCGTCTTCGCCTCCGCCTTGAAACTCGGCGGCCTCGCCGGTCCCGCCGGCTGGCTCGCCATCGCCGCCATCGCCCTCAGCGCCATTGCGCTCTACTACTATCTCGTGGTGTTGAAGCAGGCCCTCGTCGCCCCGCCCGCCGCCTCCGCCTCCAGCCGCATCCCGGTCCCCGCCGACGCCGCCATCGTCCTCGTTTTCGCCGCCGCCCTGATCGTCCTCCTCGGCCTCTTCCCGTCGTTCATTTTGCGAATTTTTTGACGTTTCCCGGCTGAAAAGCCCCTTTCGGAAAAATTCGTCAAATTCGGCCCTCGCGCCGTTACCAGTCGTTTTGTCGTCGGTCCGTTCCAAGGTCTGACCTCATGAACGCCCTCGCCGCCACCACCACTGCCGATCGTCTCCGCGAAATTCCCTCTGAATTCTGGCTGAAAGGTCTGCTCGTCGTCGTCGCCTTCATCGTGGCCATTCTCATTTTTCGGAAGATCGCCGAAGTGAACAAAGCCGTGCTCGCCGGCATTTTCCTCTTTGCCGCGACCATGATCGGCTTCAACTGGATCTACGAGCGCAACGAGCCCGCTTGGGCGACGTCCACCGTCACTTGGCTCGGCGGATTTTTTCCGGGCAAAGGCTCCTACGGCGCCAAACAGCAGACCACTGCGCCCGCCGCCGCCCCCGTCGCCGCCAAACGCAGCTGACTCGGCTTCACGCCCGAGAATTTTTAATTCTTTGCTGTCTTTGGTGGGTGACGGTCGGTGCTCGGCAGCCCCAAAGGGGCGAAAATTGATAGCCCAGGGCCACGCCCTGGGGAATATTTACGGCAGCACCCGAGCCCTGTAAGGGCGGCACTTTCGCCCACTGAAAACCTGCTCCATTCCGCGCGAGCCTGGACCTGAGCCTCACGCCTTCGGCCGCGGATGCGTTCGCCGATACGTCCTCAGCAGCTTCCACGTATCGTCGAGCACCGCATCCGGTCCCACGTAACGACCCCAACGGTAACTGTCCGACAGCACCTTGCCGTTTTCGTCGATCAGCACGAGGCACGGAATCCCTCCGCCCGCGAAACGCTCGATCTCCGGCGTGTGCCGTAGCGCACTCCACCGCAACGCCGGCCACGGCATTTTGTCGTCCCGCACGTAGGCCGCCATGTCGCCCTCGGTGCGGTCGCGGTTTACGAGCACGATCTCAAATTCTGGATACAGCGCGCGGATCTTCCCATACGCGTCGACCAGCTCCGGCGTAAACTGCCGGCACGGCCCGCACCAACTCGCCGAAAAATAAATCCCGAAAAACTTCGCGCCCGCCAACCGCGCCGGCTCCCGCGCCCGCAGTCTGCCGCCCTCCATCGCCACCAGTTTCCCGGCCAACGCCCGCTCGATCACGCCGCTCGGCTCGTAGGCGGGCCCAGCCGGTTTCTCCACCGGCGCGACCGCGACCACCGCCGCCGGTGCCGGCACTGCGGCCTGCGGCGCAGGCTTCACGCTCTCCGGCGCGGCGACGCCTACCGCCTTCACCTCGACGCGCGGCAAATCCGTATGCGCCGCCAGCACGCGCCCGGTCAGCCGGCGATACCGCACGACTACCTGCGCCTCCGCGACCTCGATCAACTCCAGCCGCTCTCCCACCGCGAGCCCCACCGATCCCGCCGCCTTGCCATTGCTGACAATCTCCAACCGCGTCGCCGTCGTCACCGTGACCTCCGCCGGCAACGCCGCGAGCACGCGACCCAGCGCCAACCACCCGCCGATCAAAATTGCTGCCCAAGTTTTCACGTGCCCACCGAATCCCTCCGCCACCCCGCGGTCAACGCGCCACTCCCTGACTCCTTTCAAGAAAGAAGGACTTCGTTGGCTGTGATATTCCGTTGGCGCGTCGGAGGGGAGTGAAATGAGACTACCCCGATCACGGCGGTAGCAGAGCTCGCCACCGAGTGGCGTAGGGCACGAGCGTGCGCTGCAACCATTGCTGCGTTTGTTGGGCTTGAACTCTGGCACTTTCGCCGCCGCCTACATGGCCGAGTTTCTCCATGTCTTCGTTGATCCGTTTGTTCACCATTTCGAGGGTGCGCGGGAGAGCTTGAATCGTCGTCGTCTGAAACATGCCGCGATACCACGACCACACATCATCCGAGGGGACGGTGTATTGAATCGAATCCTCCCTGGGACGGCTGGTGCTGGTGCGTGAGCGTTGGGAGGTTGTGCCGAGGCGCACGGTGCCTGTGCTTTTAGGAGGAAATTCGGCTTTGAGCTTTTGAATAGAATCCGTCTGCACGCGGGCCGGATGGTTGTTGGCGGAGGCGAGTTTCTTTGCCGCGAGATCGCCTGCTGTGAAATCCTCACGCGCTTTGGCGGCGGTGCGCGCATCGGCGTCGCGTTTCTCCTGTTGGGCTGTGGCCGTAGCAGTGCGCCGTTTTTCTTCGGCGGCTCGTTCGGCGATTTCTTTTTGGGCGGCGACGAGGGCGACTACCTCAATCTGATCTGCCTGCACATCTGAGGTGCCACCGGCATGCACCACGACGGCGACATCATCCTTGATCGAGATAATGCGAGCCCTTTTCAGCACGGTGCCGTTCAGAAGAGTGAGATCGGTGCGCGGCTCGGCGGCGAGCGCCGTGGTTGCAAGCGCCAAACACAGAGCGGGCAGGAAGATTTTCATGGGCTAATTTTTCGCTGTGGCTTTGAGCTGCGGGCGCAAGACGTTGAGCCGTTCCTGGGACGATTCGAGCGTGTTCAACAATACGGTTCGATCAAGTGCAGTCATTTCCGTGACGGCCATCGTTGATCCACAACGTCGGCGTTTGGAGTGGATAGAAATCGAGTTTTAGCGATAGCAGGCATGTTCTGGCCTTCGCTCCGACCGGTGCGGCCTGATTTGATGGGGATGCCTATTTTATGACCGTCCGTGAAAATCAAGGTGGTCTTCCCCCGCCCGCCCCCGTAGGAGTCTCCTCTTTCTTTATGGCCAAAACTCACTCCGACATCGGACTCATCGGCCTCGCCGTGATGGGTCAAAACCTCGCCCTCAACATCGCCGACCACGGCTTCCAGATCTCGGTTTACAACCGCACGACGGAAAAAACCGACAAGTTCGTCGCCGAAAACCCCAACACCCCCGGCGGCCTCGTAGGTGCGAAAACCCTCGAGGAGTTCGCCGCGTCCCTCGCCAAGCCCCGCAAGGCCATCATCCTCGTCCAAGCCGGCAAAGCCACCGACGCCGTGATCGACGGCCTCGTCTCCGTCTTCGAGCCCGGCGACATCATCATCGACGGCGGCAACGCCCTCTGGACCGACACCATCCGCCGCGAAAAAGCCCTCAAAGAAAAAGGTTTTCGCTTCATCGGCTCCGGCGTCTCCGGCGGTGAAGAAGGCGCCCGTTTCGGCCCGGCCCTCATGCCCGGTGGCGATGCCGCGGCCTATAAAGAACTCGCTCCGATTTGGAACGCCGTCGCCGCCAAGGTCGACGCCAAGACCGGCGCCCAACTCGGTGGCGCCGCTCCCGGCAAGCCCATCGTCGGTGGCGTGCCGTGTTCCGCCTACATCGGTGAAAACGGCGCCGGCCACTACGTGAAGATGTGCCACAACGGTATCGAGTATGGCGATATGCAGATGATCTGTGAGGCCTACGCGCTGATGCAGGGCCTCCTCAAGATGAAGGCCCCCGAGATGGGCGCCATCTTCTCCGAATGGAACCAAGGCATGCTCGGCTCCTTCCTCATCGAAATCACCGCCGACATTTTGAAGCAGAAAGACCCGATGACGAAGAAGCCCATCGTCGACGTCATCCTCGACACCGCCGGCCAGAAAGGCACCGGCAAGTGGACCTCCGTCAACGCCCTCGACATGGGTGTCCCCGCTCCGACGATTGCCGAGTCCGTCTTCGCCCGCTGCATCAGCGCCGTGAAAGAAGAGCGCGTCGCCGCCTCCAAAATTCTCAAAGGCCCCTCGAAGAAATACAAAGGCTCCAAGAAGGCCCTCATCGCCGCCATCCACGACGCCCTCTATTGCTCCAAGATCTGCTCCTACGCCCAGGGCTTCCAGCTCATGCGCGAGGCGCAGAAAGAGTATAAATGGAAACTCAACTTCGGTGAGATCGCCCAGATCTGGCGCGGCGGCTGTATCATCCGCGCGGTCTTCCTCCAGAAGATCACCGAGGCCTACCAACGCGACCCGAACCTCGCGAACCTCCTCCTCGATCCGTATTTCAACAAGACGGTGAAGAAGGCGCAGGAAAACTGGCGCAAAGTCGTCGCCCTCGCCGCCGAGTGCGGCGTCCCGGCCCCGACGTTCAGTTCGGCCCTCGCCTACTACGACAGCTACCGCAGCGCCCGCCTCCCGGCCAATTTGCTCCAAGGCCAACGCGACTTCTTCGGCGCGCACACCTACGAGCGCACCGACAAACCCCGCGGCAAGTTCTACCACATCGACTGGCCCGAAAAAGGCCGTCCCCAGCTCGAAGTCTAACCGGTTATCTCGCGCGCGCGCCGGCTCTTCGCCATTTCAACCCGACCGTTTTACACGGTCGGGTTTTTTTTTGAGCCTCGACCACGCGCCGGGCGCGAGGAGTCCGAACGCGCTTAGTGCGCGCAGACGCGATCCGGATCAACGGTGAAGCCCGCTTCGGTGCCCGTGAATTTTCCACGTTGCGCGAGGAACTCGATCAGGTCTTCCGCGCTCATCCCGTCGGCCGAGCACGTATGAAACTGCGCGTCCGCGCCGAAGCGTTTCCTGATCGCGTCGGCGAGCGACGCGCGCGTGTAGCTCGCGCCGGAGGCGATCATAAAATCGAGGACGTCGTGGCCGTGAATGTGTTCGGGCATGAGTGGTTTTTTGGGTCCCACCAGTATGGCCCGTCGCCCTCGCCGGCGCTCACCGTTTGCTACGGGGTGCTCCGCGGATTTTGCCGCGCGATCGTCCCGCTCATACGACTCTCGTCGCAAAATCCCGCGGCGCGCACCCGCGGACTTGCCGCAACTCCCCCGTCCCGCACACGCTGGCGTCGTGCCTACCCCGCATTTGCTCCGTCGTGTTCATCTGTCCGCGCTGTGCATGTGTGTCCTCCTCGGCTCGCTCGCGCCGCTCGCCTTTGGCTCCACCGCGCCCGTCGCACTTGCGCCCTACCCCCAACGCGTCCGCACGCTCTACCGGCTCGACGATCCCGCCGTTCCCGCCGGCGTGCGCACCGCCGCCACGCCGCTCCCGGTCGGTGGTATCACGGCCTCGGCTCGCGCCTCCGACGGCGCGCAGTGGCTCGGCACCTCGCAGGGAGTGGTGCGCCTCGACGACACCGCCGCGCCCCGCGACCGCCGCCAGTATTTCGCCGGCCGCCGTTACCTCCCGGATGACGACGTGCAGCAACTATTCCCCGACGCCTCCGGCGGCATGTGGGTGCGCACACGCACCGGCGTATCGCATCTCGAGCTGCGCCCGATGACACTCGCGCAGAAGGCCGCGCACTTCGAACGCGTCGTCCGCGACCGCCACGACCGCTACGGCCTCCTCGGCGATTCCCACCTCGCCACGCCCGGCGACCTCGCGACGAACGTCCCCGTCGACAACGATAACAACGGGCTCTGGACCTCCATCTATGCCGCCGCCGAGTGTTTCCGCTACGCCGTCACGCAATCCCCCGACGCCCTAGCGCGCGCGAAAAAATCCATCGAGGCCATGCTCTTCCTCGAAGAGGTCACCGGCAAACGCGGCTTCCCCGCGCGCTCTTACATTCGCAAAGGCGATCGCATGCCGACCGACGGCGAGTGGCACTGGACCGCCGACGGGCAGTATTATTGGAAGGGCGATACGAGCTCCGACGAAATCGTCGGCTACTTTTTCGCCTTCGGCATCGCCTGCGATCTGCTCCCCGACGCCGCGCTCAAACAGCGCATCGTCGCCGCCACGCGCCGTATCATGGATCACATTATCCAAAACGGCTACCACCTCATCGACGTCGACGGCCAGCCCACCAAATGGGGCAAATGGTCGCTCGCCTACTTCGCCGAGGACCCCGACGACTCCGCACTCAACAGCCTCGAACTCCTCAGTTTTCTCAAAACCGCCGCGCACATCACCGGCGATGGGCGCTACGAAAAGGAATATCAGAAAGTTGCCCACGAACTGAACTACGCTGACCTCATCCTTCGCCTGAAACAGGTCCGTTCCATCATCAACTACTCCGACGAAGAGCTCGCGATGCTCCCGTTCTACGGAATTTTCCGCTACGAAAAAGACCACGCGCTCCTCGTCCGTTACCGTCGCGCCCTCGACGATTGGTGGGAAAACATGTCGCGCGAACTCTCGCCGCTCTGGTCGTTCATCTACCTCACCGGCCGCCCCGACGCCACCGTCGATCTCCCCGGCGCAACGTGGACGCTCTACCGCATGCCGCTCGATGTGATTCACTGGGAGGTGAAAAACTCCCACCGCGCCGATCTCGTCTGGAGCCCGCAGCCCGACCGCTTCGGCAAACGCGAAGCCGTCACGCTCCTCCCTCCCGACGAGCGTCCTACCATGCGCTGGAACGCCAACCCGTTCGTCGTCGACGGTGGCAAGGGCGGTCGCAGCGAAGACGACGGTGCCGCTTTCCTGCTGCCCTACTGGCTCGGCCGCTATCACGGTTTTCTCCTCGGCGAATGACCTCCGCCAGCTCCACCGATTTTCTCTCCGGCGTGATCGAGGGTTTCTACGGCCCACCGTGGAGCCACGAGGAACGCCTGCGGCTCTTCGACCTCCTCCGCGCCCACGGCCTCAACACCTACGTCTACGCGCCGAAAGACGATCTCAAGCACCGCGCCCTCTGGCGCGAGCTCTACTCCACCGCCGAAGCCGCCGCCCTCGGCGAGCTCATCCGGTCGGCCCGCGAGCGCGGCGTGCAGTTTCGCTACGCGCTTAGCCCCGGACTCGATCTCCGCTACACCGACGCCGCCGACACCGCGGCGCTCCGCGCCAAATTCACGCAGCTCCTCGCGCTCGGCTGCGAGCACTTCGCGCTGCTCTTCGACGATCTGCCCGAGCGCGGCGATCCGGTCTCGCCGGCCGCCGCCCAGTGCGCTGTCGCTAACACTCTCTTCGCCTGGTTGCGCGAGCGTTGCCCCGCCGCGCAGCTCGCGTTTTGTCCCGCGCCTTACTGCGGTCGCATGGCGGAGCGCGGTCTCGGCGGCGCCGACTATCTCGCGACGATCGGCCGCGAGCTCGCTCCAGACATCGACGTGTTTTGGACCGGCCCGGAAATCGTCTCGCGTGAAATCACCGCCGTGCACCTCCGCGAGCTAGAAACCGTGCTCCGCCGCCGCCCGCTCCTCTGGGACAATCTTCACGCCAACGATTACGACGGCCGCCGCTTTTTCTGCGGCCCCTACTCCGGCCGCACCCCCGAAATCCACGCCGTCGCCCGCGGCGTCCTGCTCAATCCAAACTGCGAATTTCCTCTCAACGTCGTCCCGCTGCTCACGCTCGCGGCTTTCCTCAACTCGCCCGGCGGCGACGCCCGTGCCGCCTACCTCGCCGCGCTGCGCGAGTGGTGGCCGAGTTTTGCCGTCGTGGGCGCGCCGCTCGCGTGGGAGGACTTCGTGCTTTTCTGCGATTGTTTTTATCTCCCGCACGGCGACGGACCCGCAGCCGCCGCGCTCTTCGCGCAATTGCGCGCCGCGCTTGACGTCAAGCCCGCGCCTGCCGTGCACGCGGCCGTCGTGCGCCTGCGCGATTTCTGCGCGCGGCTCGCCGATCTGCGCGACCGCGCGCTCTTCGCTGCCCTCCACCGTCGCGCGTGGGAGCTCCGCGAGGAACTCGATCTCCTCGAACGCTATCTCGCCTCGCCTGCGGTGGCGGTCGCTTCGGATTTTCATTTGCCCGCCACCTACCGCGGCGGCTTCGTGCCGCGCCTGCAACGCCTGCTGCTCCCCCAGGCCGACGGCTCTTTCGCTCCGCCGCCATGAACGATTGCCGCATTCGCCCCGTGCGGGCCGGCGACGAAGCCGCCGCCTATCACGTTTGCCTGAAGACCGGCGACAACGGCGCGGACGGCGAACCGTTTTACCGCGACGATCCCGACGCGCTCGGTCGGATTTTTGTCGGTCCGTATCTGCGTTTCGCTCCTGAGTTCGGCGTGATCCTCGAAGACGAGCTCGGCGTGTGCGGCTACGCGCTTGGCGCCCTTGATACGCGCGCATTTTTCGCCCGCTACGAATCCGAATGGCGGCCCGCGCTTTGCGCGCAGTTTCCCGCGCCCACGGGCGATCCTGCGCAGTGGACGCGCCCGCAGCAGATTCATCACCTCTACCACCATCTCGACTATTTTGTGCCCGAGCCCTACGCCGATTTTCCGTCGCACCTGCACATCGACTTGCTCGCCCGCGCTCAGGGCCGCGGCTACGGTCGGCGCATGTTGGCTCAGGTGATGAGTGCCCTCCGTCTCAATGGTTCGCCCGGCGCCCACCTCGGTGTGAGCACGCTCAACCTCCGCGCGCAGGCCTTCTACGCGCGCCTCGGCTTTCGCGAGATTGCGCGCACCGGTCCCGCGCACGACGGCTGCCTCTATCTCGCCAAATCTCTCACCGCTTAGAAAACCATGTCCTCCCGCTCACTCGCCCTCCTCGGTGGCAAGCCCGTGCGCACCGCTCCGTTTCCCGCGTGGCCGATTTTCGGCGCGCCCGAAGAAGCCCGCGTGCTGCGCGCGCTGCACAGCGGCAAGTGGGGTAAACTCCACGGCCCCGAGGTCGCGGAATTCGAGCGCCGTTTCGCCGCGATGCACGGCTGCCGCCACGGCATCGCCGTCGTCAATGGCTCCGTCTCGCTGCGGCTCGCGCTGATCGCTGCCGGTCTGCCTGCCGAAGCTGAGGTGATTGTGCCGCCCTATACGTTTTTTGCGACCGCCTCCGTCGTCGTCGAAGCGAACATGATCCCGGTGTTCGCCGATATCGATCTCCACACGTTCAACCTCGATCCCGCCGCCGTCGAAGCCGCGATCACGCCACGCACGCGCGCAATTATCCCGGTGCATTTCGCCGGCCAGCCCGCCGATATGACGCGCCTCATGGCGATCGCGAAGAAACACCGCCTCCTCGTGATCGAAGACGCCGCGCATGCCCACGGCGCGACCTTCCGCGACAAACCCGCCGGCTCACTCGGCCACGTCGGCTCGTTTTCGTTTCAATCGAGCAAGAATCTTACGTCCGGCGAGGGCGGCCTCATCACCACGAACGACGACGCCTTGGCCGCCGCCTGCCGCTCGATGCACAACTGCGGGCGCGTCGAAGGCGGCGTGTGGTATGAGCACCACGTCATTTCCAGCAATCACCGCCTCGGCGAATTGCAGGGCGCCCTCCTCAACGCCCAGCTCGACCGCCTCGAAGCGCAGACGGCCACGCGTGATCGCAACGGCCGCGATCTCGCCGAGCGGCTCGCGCAAATGCCCGGTTTGTTTCCCCAAAAACGCCCCGCCGCCTGCACGCGCCACGCCTACCATCTCTTCATGCTGCGCCTCGACGCCGCGAAATTCGGCGCGCCGCGCGCCGCCGTGTTGCGGGCCCTGCGCGCCGAAGGCATTCCCTGCTCGGCCGGCTACGGCTACTCGCTGCCGCAGCAGCCGATGTTTCGCCACAAAGCCTTCGGCCCGTATCTCGCTTCCGCCGCCGCGCGCCTCGATTTCTCCGCCGTGCGCTGCCCCAACAGCGATCTTATCTGCCGCGAACAAGGCGTGTGGCTGGAACAAAACCTGATGCTCGGCCGCCGCCGCGATATGGACGACATCGTGCGCGCGTTTGAAAAAATCCACGCGCACCGCGCCGCGCTGAACGCCCTGCCCGCCGCATGAATTCGCCGCGCGGATTTCTCCAACGTTACCTCGTCCCGGCGCTCACCGCGCTGAGCGACAACACCTACTTGTCCGCGATCCGCGCCGGCATGGTCTCCGTCGTGCCGCTCACGATCATCGGCGGGCTTTTTATGATCGTGGCGTTTCTCCCGTTTGCCGGGTGGGAGACGTTCATCGCGCCGCACCTCGCGCTCCTGCAGGTGCCGGTGATGGCCACATTCGGACTGCTCGCCGTGTTTGTCTGCTTTGCGATCGGCTACGATCTCGGCCGGCGGTTGAAACAGGAGGCCATCGTGAGCGCCGCGATGGCCGCCACCGTTTTTCTCCTGCTCTCGATCCGCGAGAAAGACCTCACGCTCTCGATGGACGGTCTCGGCTACAAAGGACTCTTCACCGCCATCCTCGTTGCGCTGATCACCGTGCGTGTGCAGAAATTTTTTACCGACCGCAGTCTCGTCATCAAACTCCCCGCGAGCGTGCCGCCGGTGGTCTACGAATCGTTTCTCTCGCTCACGCCGCTGCTCTTCCTCGTCGTCGTGTTTTGGGTGATCCGCTTTGTGCTCGGCATTGACCTCGATCGCCTCGTGCAGGCGGCGTTTCAACCGCTCGTCTTCGCGCTCAACACGCTCCCCGGCATTCTCGTCTACGCCTTCGCCGTCACGTTGCTCTGGTCCGTCGGTATCAACGGCGACAACGCCCTCGATGCGATCGTTGCACCCATATTTCTCCAATACCTCGCGGCCAACGTCACTGCGATGAGCGCTGGCCAGCCGTTGCCCTTCGTCACCGCCAACGGCTTTTTCTCCACCTTCGTGAATGTCGGCGGCACGGGAGCCACGCTCGCGCTCGCGCTCATCCTAGTGCGTTCGCGCGACGCCGGGTTTCGTCAGGTAAGTCGGCTCTCGTTGCCCACCCAGATTTTTCAGATCAACGAGCCGATCTTCTTCGGGCTCCCCATCGTGCTGAATCCTGTGTTCATGCTGCCCTACGTGCTCAATGCGCTGATGCTCACCGCCGGCACGTATCTGTTGATGGACGGGGGCCTGATTCAAAAACCGTTCGTCAACGTCCCGTGGACCACGCCGCCGATCATCGGCCACTATATTGTGACCGGTGGCGATTGGCGGGCTGCCGTGTGGGGCGCCGTTTCGATCGTGCTCGCGATGCTCGTCTACTACCCGTTCGCCAAAATCGCCGAGCGCCAGCGCTTGGAAGCAGGGCGGGCCTCTGACCTGATCTCGACTCGGAAATCGGAAGCGGCGTCGACCTGACCCGATTTTTTCCGGTGATCGTTTCCGCTGCTACCCTCTTACCACTCCGCCTGTTTAACTTACCCCTCTGTGAACTTTCAAAATCTTGTCATCTGTGTGTTCGGCCTGGCGATCGCATGGTGGGCCGGCCCGACCGGCGCCAGTTCCGAGGCGAAAGGGATTATTTCCTGCGTCGGTGGCGCGCTTTTTTTGTATGGCGTGGCGTCGCACCTTTGGGAGAAAAGACGCGAAAAAATTGCCGCCGAGGAAATCGACCTCGCGCAGCCCGCTGCGGAATCCTGGCGGGACGTTGCGGCGTGGAACGATCCGCAGGGAATTCCCGACGCCGTTTCCGCCGCGGAAGGGGAGGTGCGGGCGCGATTTATCCCCGATAGAATTCCCGTTTCACTGGACGGAGATCTCGCCGGAGTGATCGCCGTGTCCTCCCATTTTCGCGTCGTGAAAGCGACGCGGGTCACCTTGCACTGCGAGCGCACGGCCGTCTATCGGTCGAGTAAACTCGGTCTCCACAGAGGTGTCTCCCGGCCGCAGTCCACGACGATCAGCGACACCGTGGAGCAATCCTACGCGCCCGAGGAGTGGGTGTTCACAGGTGATTGTTCGCGGCTGACGATTCGGTTGCCGGTGCGCGGTGACACCGCGTCCACCCTGGGCGGGTTGACGGCGGATTCGCCCACGGTCCGTTGGCTGCTCGAAGTCGAGGGGACGCCGGCTGCGGGCGGCCGGACCATTTCATTCGAGGTGCCCGTATTCGCCGACACCGAGGTTTCCTCGCCAACGAGTCCGCCGCCGAGTGCTCAGGCTGCGGAAGGCGAGGATACGGGACCGATGGCGGAAACCGAAAACCCGAGCGCTCCGTTGCCACCCACGCCCGTGTCACCCGTGCAATCGGTGCGCGAAGATTTGGTTGATGAACGGTCGTTCGCCGCCGCGGGAATCGAAGTGGTGCCGTGCACAGGGGCGACCGGTGGTGACGCACTCGTGATGAACTCCACGGTGGGGCGCTGGGGTCGCGCGCTCCCTTGGTTGAGCGCGGCGTTGGGGTGCTCCCTATTCCTGCTCTTCGGCGGCCTGGGCTTCATCTTCCTCATGATGATTCCCTTTGTCGGACGGTTTCTGGGCTTGGTGGAGTTTGGCGCGACGCTCGCGCTGTGCGCCTGGGCACTCGTAAGCGCCTGGCGAGAAAGCCGTTCGCCGGTGCGGCGCCTGTGGGTGGAGCGCGATGGCGTGATGGTCGCCCGGGCGAACAGCGACATCGATCGGTTTGAGCGCGACGAAGTGGACCGCCTGGAAATCGAAACGGCGGGGTCCAGCGGCAAGCTCCAGCTTTTCCGCTTGGTGGCCGCGGCCCAACCGGCTCCGGGCAAAATCGTGCGGAAGCGCCGCATTATGGTCGGGGCGATCCGATCCTTCGGCGCGACCGAAGCCGTGGGGCAATGGCTCGGCCAACGACTCAGTCCGCCCCAGTCGATCGTCACAAAATCCGACGGCATGATTCGGGTTTCCGAACGATTGGAACAGTGGTTCGGCATCGGCCAGAAATAATCCGTCATGGCGCGAGTGCTCCGCGGCGGACGCAGCGATTGAACGCCACCGTTTGGCCTCGGGCTCGCGCCGCCCGCGATTCGGCAGAGGGCCACGCAGCGCACGGCGCCCCACGCGTTTTCCTTTTGCCGCTACCTCGGCAGTGCGCTCACGTTGCCCGCGTGAGTCTGCCCCGTCTCCGCTCCGTGTTGTGCTGGGTGTCCGCGGTCTGCGCGGCCTGCGCCCACGCGGCGCCGTTCGACGATCGCGTGGCCGCGTTGTTTCGCGCCCCGCTTGCCGAGCAGATGGCGCTCTCGCCAGACGGCCGGCGCGTGGCCTACACCACCCAGGTCGGCAAAGACCTCGTGGTAATGATCATCAACGTGGAGTTTCCCGGTCCGAAAACGTCGGTGATCGTCGACGAAGAGCGCACCGTCCCGTTCTCCGATGAAAACGAGCGCGCCCAACTGCGTTTCCTCAAATGGGCCACTTCGGACCGTCTCGTGTTTTCGCCCACGGTGCACGTCGTCACAATGCCGTCGGCCGGTGAGAGCGGCGCGCTCGCCAATGGGCCTTTTATTTACGCGCCGATCATGGCGGTGGATGGAGACGGTCGCAACGCGAAGGTCTTGATCGACGCGCGGGAGTTTACGTTCACCCCGCCCGAGCCCGTGCGCGGCGAGGTGAGCGAGACGGCGGCGCCGATTCCGCAGCGTTGGATCGGCCGCCATCTCGACATCGTCGGGCTCGCGCCGGGTAACCGCGAGCAGCTCCTCATCGAGGCCCGCGGCCTCGGCCGCCTGGTGGCGACGGAGCGTTACGCGCTCGATGTGCGCACGGGAAAATACACGGACGTCTCCGCTGGTCCGCCGCCGCGCCTCCGCCCGGATGAGATCATCGACGAATACCGCGGCACCGTCGTCGGCGTGCGCACCGGAGAAAGCAGTTCCCCGATCGCGTGGAGCGAGGGGCCGCTGCGGGATGCACAGCGCGAACTCGCGCGGAAGTTTCCGCGCCGCCGCGTGGAGATTCTGGAGTGGAGCGAAAACTACGCGCGCGTGCTCGTGCGCGTCACGGGCGGCGGCGATCCCGGCCGCGTCTACGTCTATCAACGCCCGGAAAATCTCGTGCTCGAAATTTTCCGCCGCGCCCCGTGGCTCAATTCCGGCCAGCTCCACGACACCCGCTTTTTCGAATTCGATGCCGAGGACGGTGCGCACCTCAGCGGCTACGTCACGTGGCCCAACCAGCCGCGTTTCCAGCCGCCGCCGATGATCGTGTGTTTCCCAAGCGGCTTTCCCGGGCACGCGCAGCCGGAGTTCGATCCCGAGGCGCAGGTGTTGGCCGACCTCGGGTTTATCGTGCTGCGGTTGAATCACCGTTACGTCGCCGGCGTGCCGCGCGACCGCCGCGCCACACTCGCGGCCGAGGTCGATGGGCTCGCCGTGCACGATGCGCGCGTGGCCATCGAGTGGGTCGCGGAGCGCAATCCCTCGCACCGCTTCGACCGCCGGCGGATCGCGGCACTCGGCCGCGGTTTCGGCGGTTATCTGGCGATGCGCGCGCTGCAACAGGAGCCGTCGATTTTCCGCTGCGGTGTGGCGATCGATGCGCCGACGGATCTGCGCCCGTGGCTCTGGCCGCTGAAACCCGACGACCCCGCCGCGGAGCTCCCGCCCGATCCGGCACTCCCGCGGGCGTGGTTCGACGAAGACCGCACCGATTGGAAAAAACTCGCGGTGACGACGAACGTGGAGGCGTTGACCAATCCGCTCTATCTCCTCGTCGAGCCCACGCGGAATCAGGCAGTAGACATCGCGACCTCCGGGCTGCGCTCAAAACTGAAATCCCTCGGACGCGCGCCCGACTACCTCGCCCTCGATCCCGGATTCTTCCTTGCGCGGCCCAAGGCGCGCGCGAGCACCTACCGCAAGATCGAGGAGTTCTTCAACCTGCGGCTTTACGACTACGACGTGAAGATCGGCCCAGCCAAGGAGGTCAAATGATCCGCCGGCGAATTATGTTTCGGCCCGCCGCGTGCGTCGCCCTCGCGGTTTTTCTTTGCCCGGCTCCGCAGGCGTTCGTCGCCGCCGCCGAGCCCGAGACGATCCAGCTGCCGCCGATGATCGTCGAGACATCCACCGAAAAAGTCCGCTGGCTCTACGCGAGCGGCAGCGGCACGGAATTTCTCTCGCGCTGCTCCATCGCGACCACGCGCCGCTACGCCGAATCGTGGCTGAAAAAAATGCAACTGCTGCGCACGCTCGTTCCGCCGGCGTTTTTGGCGCAAATGGATGTGCCGGCGGTGATGGTGCTCTACGCGCAGGATCTCAAGGAAGGCGTCAGCCCGGAAATTCAGCGCCAATTGCGCGCCGTGCAGGCGGATCAGATCACGTTGCGCGCGCCCGATTCGCCGGGGTCGTTGCGCGTCGGCTACGCGCCCAATCTCCGCCTCAACGACCGCGATATGCACGCCTCGTTCGTTTACATCGACGAGGCGCGCTTCGATGCGAAGACGATGATCGTCGCGCCCAAACACCTGCGTTTTCTCCTGGAGCGCCGCGTGCCGCTCCTGCCCGCGTGGCTCGTCGAGGGTGTCGACCGCACCTACATCAACGCGGACCTCGTGAAGGCGCCGATTACATTTCCGCCCTTCGTCTGGATTCACCGTTGGGACAGCGAAGCCTTGGTGCGCGATGCGCAATTACCACGCGCCTTGCTGCCGGCGGTGGAATTGTTTTCTCCGCTCGCGCTGAGCCGCGAGAGCGACCGGCATCCGCGGCGCGTCGAGATCATGACCTCGCAGGTCGAGTTGTTCTTCCGTTGGGCGGTCGATTCGGGCGGGCCGCATCGCGACGCGTTGTGGAAATTTGCCGAGCGCGCTGCAGTCGAGCCGGTGACAGAGGAGTTGTTCGAAGCGTGCTTCGGTTTTGGTTTTTCCGAACTGCGCGACCGCCTGAGCGATTACCTGCCGCGCGCCGTGCGGGAATCGCCGCGCACCGATCCGGGCAATTTGCCGCCACTCCCGCCGCTCGACGTGCGCCCCGCGACGCCCCACGAGATCGCGCGCCTCCGCGGCGAATGGGAGCGCCTCGCCATCGGCCACGTGCAGCGCGATCTGCCGCAAGTGCGCGAACTTTACGCCGAGCAGGCGCGCCGCACGCTGCGCAAGGCCTTCGAAGCCGGCGACCGCGATCCGCGTCTGCTCGCGACGATGGGGCTGTGCGAAATCGATGCGGGCAGGGAAGTCGGCGCGCGCGAGTTTCTCGAACCCGCGATCGACGCCGGCGTCGTGCGGCCCCGCGCCTATTTCGAAGTGGCGCGCCTGCGCTTCGCCGAGCTGCGGCGCGCACACCCGACGCGCCTCTTCACCTACGCCGAACTCGCTCCGGTGTTCGCGCCGCTGCGACAGGCGGCCACGCAAGCGCCGCCGTTGCCGGAGGTCTACACGCTGTTTGCCGAGGCATGGGTGCGCAGCGGAGCCCAGCCTGCACGGGAGGATTTGGCGCTGCTCGAAACCGGCGCGCGCTATTTTCCCCACCGCCCGGCCGTCGCTTTTCCGCTGGCGGTGGCTTTCGCGAGCCGCGGCCTGAAGTCGCGGGCCGAAGCGATCCTCGCCGCGGCCGAGGACTATATCGCCGACGACACCACGCGCACGCGTTTCGCGGAGCTGCGCGCCGTCCTCGCCTCGCCGCCCAAACCGGCGGACGCGCGCTGAGTGTTCACGTCACTGCGGCGGCTGCGCCGTCGGGTCCGTGGTGAGAAACAGGCGGTCGAGTTTCGCGCCGGCTTCGCGCACGCGGATGTCTAGGGTGACGGCGCCTTTTGGCAACGTGAGCGCCGGCGCCGTTTTCGCGTCGGGCGTGAAACGCACCCACGTCCACTTCGAACGCACGCCGGTCGGCCATGCGGTCGGCTCCAGCACCGTTTCCTGTTCGGTCGCAGCGGTGACGAGAAACGAATCGTTCTCCGGCGTGGCGGTGAGCACGCGGCCCCACAGGTGGCGCGGGCCGGCGGCGGCAACGGTGAGCTCGAAACGCGTGCGACCGACGGAACTGCCGGCTTTCTCGCCGATTTTCGCGGGCATCCAGACGAAGAGTCCTTGGCTCGCCGCGCGGTCATCGGCGGGCGTCATCGGCGGCGTGATCACGCCGGCTTCAGCCTCCCACGCGACGCCACCTGTGGCGGGCACGGCGATCGGTCCCCCGGCCGCGCGGCGCGACCGCAGCGTGCGCACGGGTTCGATACCTGCGAGAAGACGTGCGCCAAGGTCGTCGCCATCGCAAGCGAGCACGTGGCGGGGCGTGCGCGGCTCGACGCTGCCCGACGTGAGCAACGGCGCCTGCGCCGTGATCGCCACCGGCCCGTCTTCGCCGGCGACGCGGAGGGCGAGCCGGGTCGGCGTGGCGTCGACGGTCGCGGTGGCGGCGGCAAACGCTTCTCTCCACCCCGCGATGGCCGCGGGCGCCGTCAGGCCGCTGCCGATACGCATCCAAAAGGCCGCGCCGGGCGGCACCGGCGTGGGCGCGGCGTTTGCACCGACGTGGTGGGTCACGGTGAGGCGCATGGCTCCAAAATTTTCCGCGTCGCGCACGAGTGCGATTCGCGCGGCGGTGCCGTCGACCGCGCGCGACCACGGCACCCGCACGCCGACCAGCGCGGTGCCTTGGCGCACGATGAGCGCGGCGCCGGGAGCCAGCGTATGCGCGGCGGCCGCCCCGCGCGCGAAACGCACCGGCTCGCCGTCGACCCAGATTTCATCGACGTCGTGGGGCAGCACAAAATGCGACTCCAGCGTCTTCGTGCCCGCCGGCACATCGTTTGCGCGGTAGACGGTAAGCCCGAGTGCGTCACCACGCCGTTGCGCCGCGGTCCAGAACGGTTGCAGGTGCAGTGTCTTGCTGTGGGCCTGGCTCTCTTGGATTTTGAGTTTGCCGTAGGGGTCGTGCCGACCGTCGGCGATGAAGTAGCCGCGCACCCGTTCGCGCGGGCCGGGCAGATCAACGGTGAGCGGCAGATCCATTTTGCCGCCGTAGCCCGTGCCCGCGGAGCTGAGCGTGACATCGGCGCACACGTAGTGCGTGCGCGTTTGCCCGCGGTCGAGGCCCCAGCTTTGCGTGACGAGACGCGGGAGGATGGCGCTGAGGCCGCGAATCGCGGGCGCGACCGGCGCCGGGAGGTAGGCCATAAAAATCACGCCGCTGGCGCGACCGTGGGCGGGTTTGAACCAGCCGTTTTCCTGGAGCTGATGATCGAGATAACCGAGCCCGCGCAGATAGTCGTAGTCGCGGCTGCGCGCGCCGGCGAGTTTGGCGGCGGGTGCGAACCAGTTCAGCGCGATATCAGTCCACAACAGGTCGCGTAGCGCTCGCGCCTGGGTGCGGGCGCGCTCGTGCGAGGAAAACACCTCGATCAACATCACGTCGTCGAGATCCACACCGTAGTAAGTCGGGCTCACGTATTCGTGAATGCCGGCCTCCGCGATGTGGAGCACGATGCGATCGAGCCGCGCCGCGCCCTCGGCGACAGCGTCGGCGCGCCCGAGCGCCTCGCCGGTGATGAGGAGATTGCCGGCGTTCATCAGCGCGATGTTGGTGTAGCTCTCGTTGACGCGGTGCCGCAGGAGCCCCTCGACGCCGTGATCGAGCAGCGGTTTCAATAGCGCGCGCGCGGCGGGCGGCATCGTCTCGCGATGGCGGAGCCAGAGAATGCCACCGGTCTGGAGGCAGAAATCGACGGCGTTGAAATCGAACACATCGGCGTGGCTCCAGCTCCACCGGAAGTTGCCGTAGCCTCTCGCCGCCGGGTCGCGCGCCTGCATCTGCGTGGCGACGGCGAAGAGGCGCTCGAGCCGCTCCGGGTGGGCCCGCGCCTCGCAGAGCGCGAGCGCGTAGGTGAAGAGATCGCGCGACGCCAAACCGGGCGTGGGCTCCTTTCGCACGCGGGCCCAGATTTTTTCGCCCTCCTCGACCGATTGCCGCACGACCGCGGGATTAACTTTCACCGCGGCTGTGGACGCCGATGGGCTTTGCGCGGTGGCTCCGTGGCCGTAAAGGAGGCAGCCCAAGGTCAGCCAAAAGAGTGCGCGGCAGGGCGCAGCGACGGGTGCATTCATACAATGGATTCGCCCGCATGAGCGGACGTGATGCAGACGCCGGCGTGCCGGACCAGTTTCCGCGCGGTAAAATGTTTTCCAGCGCTCCGAACGAAAGTGACTGAACCGTGGATTGCTTCCTCCGCGCGCTTTGGGCAATGAGAGGGCTGCTTCTGATCGTCACCACGGAGGCTTTGTCCGCGTCTCCGCCGTGACTCTCTCTCCTCCACCCCTATGAAAAAACTCGGCTTCCTCCTCTCCCTCGCGCTCGCCCTCGCTTCGGCCTTGCGCGCGGAGCTCAAACTTCCCGCCATCATCGGCGACCACATGGTGCTGCAACAACAGCAGGCCAATCCCATCTGGGGTTGGGATGATCCTGGCGCGAAGGTCACCGTGACGTTTGCCGGCCAATCCTACAACGCCACCGCCGGCGCCGACGGCAAGTGGACCGTGAAACTCGCCGCGCAGCCCGCGAACAAGACGCCGCAAACCCTCGCCATCGTCAGCGGCGCCACCAAACGCAATGTGCAGGACGTGCTCATCGGCGAAGTCTGGATGTGCTCCGGCCAGTCGAACATGCAGTGGTCCCTCGGCCAGACCTACACCGGCGATCTCGAGGGCGCCGGCGCCCGCCGTCCGCTCCTCCGCATCGTCTCCGTGCCGCAGGTGGGCACGCAGGAGTTGAAGACAGATTTTAAGGGCAAGTGGGAAGTCGCCAATCCGGCCAACGCGAAAGATTTCAGCGCCATCGGCTACCTCTACGGTCGCTACCTGCACGACATCTTGGATGTCCCGGTGGGCCTGATCGACAACGCCTGGGGCGGTTCCGCCGCCGAAGCGTGGGTGCGCCGCACGACGATCGAAAACGAGCCGCGTTTCGCGGCGTTGATGGCCTCCACCAAACAGCGCGAAGCCAACCTCTCTTCCGAAAAGGGCAAAGCGGATTTCGCGAAGTCCGTCGCCGACCACAAAGTCGCCGTCGAAAAAGCCAAGGCCGAGAAGAAAGCCGCGCCGCGCGGGCCCACCGACTGGCTCACCGGCAACGCTCGCCCCGGAAATATCTTCGCCGGCGTCGTGCATCCGACTCTTGGTTACGGCATCAAAGGCGTGATCTGGTATCAAGGTGAGTCGAATGCCAGCCGCGCCTACGAGCACGCCGAGTTGTTTCCCTATCTGATCGAGCAGTGGCGCCAGGAGCAAGGCCAGGGCGACTTCTCTTTCTACTGGGTGCAGCTCGCCGACTACATGGCCGAGAAGACCGCGCCCGGCGACAGCGCGTGGGCCGAGCTCCGCGAGACGCAGACCAAGACGCTCCGCCTGCCGAAGACCGGCCAGGCCGTGATCATCGACATCGGCGAGGGACGCGACATCCATCCGCGCAACAAATACGACGTCGCCTCCCGCCTCGTGCGCTGGGCGCTCGTGAAGGACTACGGTATGAAGTTCCCCTACCGCAGCCCCGAGTATCAGAGCGTCGCGATCGCCGGTAACAAAGCGACGGTCACCCTCGACTGTTTCGGCAGCACGCTCCGCACCTTCGACATCACCGAACCGCGCGGCTTCGCCATTTGCGGCGAAGACAAAGTCTGGCAGTGGGCCACGGCCAAGCTCGTCGGCCCCAACCAAGTCGAAGTCTCGCACCCCGAAATTATGGCGCCCGTCGCCGTGCGTTACGCGTGGGCCGACAATCCGGTGTGCAACCTCTTCTCGGCCGACGGTCTGCCCGTGACGCCGTTCCGCACCGACGATTTCACGATGACGACGAAGCCGAAGCCGCCCGCTGCTCCTGCGGCGACGAAGCAGTAATCCTGCGTTCACGCATTCGAAGAGGGTGGGAGGGGCTTTACGCCCCGACAGATTGCGCGCTTGTGTCGGGGCATAAAGCCCCTCCCACAATGGTCTCCATGATTCGTCGCCTCTTCCTTTTTTCCGTCGCACTCGCCGCGGTGGCCGCCTCGGCGCACGCCGCCGCTCCCGCCAAGCCGCGCATGCTCCGCGTGCTCTCTTACAATATCCACCACGGCGAGGGCGTGGATGGCCGCCTCGAACTCACGCGTCTCGCCGGCATCATCTCCGCGTCGGGGGCCGACATCGTGGCGTTGCAAGAGGTGGATCAGAAGACCACCCGAGCCAAAGGCATCGATCAGGCCGCCGAACTCGCCGAACTCACCGGGCTCCGCCACGCCTACGGCAAGGCAATGGATTATCAGGGCGGCGCCTACGGTCAGGCGCTGCTCAGTCGGTGGCCGCTGGAAGAGTTCACCGTTCATCCGTTGCCCAATCCCGCGAAGGTCGAGCCGCGCATAGCGATCTCCGCCGTCGTGCGCCCGCCCGGTATGCCCGCCGTGCGCGTGATCGGCACGCATCTCGACGCCTCGCGCGAAGACACCGCGCGGCTTCAGCAAGCCGCCGCGCTCAACGAACTTTTCGCCAAAGACGAGACACTCACTGTGCTGATGGGCGATCTCAACGCGCGCCCCGACACCGCCGTGATGAAACCCCTGTTCGCGGTCTGGGCCGATGCCTCCATCGGCAATCCGCTGCCGACAATTCCGGCGAAAAAACCCACCGGCCGCATCGACTACGTCCTCCTCCGTCCCGCCGGCGTTTGGCGCGTGATGTCGTCGACGGTGCTGCCCGAAGCGATCGCATCCGACCACCGCCCGCTCCTCGTCGAACTCGCATTTTTGGCGAAGTAACGTTGCCGGCAACGGTCCCATGAAAAAATTCTCCGCCTTCCTCCTCGCCGCCTCGCTCGCGCTCCTCGCGTTTGCTCCGCGCGCCGCCGCGGCCGAAGAGCCGTTCTTCTTTATCCAGCTCAGCGATCCGCAGCTCGGCATGTTTACGGAAAACCGGGATTTTGCGCAGGACGCCGCGAACTTCGAATTCGCCGTCACCGCCGTGAACCGCCTGCGCCCCGCCTTCGTCGTCATCACCGGAGACCTCGTCCACAAGCCCGGCGACTCCGCTCAAATCACCGAATACCGCCGCATCGTCGCCAAAATCGATCCGTCCATCCCGGTCTATAACGTCCCCGGCAACCACGACGTGCAAAACGTGCCCACGCCCGCGAGTGTCGCCGACTACGTGAAGATTTTCGGGCCCGATCGCTACACGTTCACCCACCGGAGCGTCACCGGCATCGTGCTCAATTCGAGTGTGATCCACTCGCCGCAGGAATCGCCGCAGCAACTCGCCGAGCAGGAGCAATGGCTGCGCGCCGAGCTCACGAAAGCGAAGACGGCGGGCGCGCGGCACATCGTGGTGTTCCAACATCACCCGTGGTTCATCGCGAGCGCGGCGGAGCCCGACCAGTATTTCAACATCCCGCTCGCGCGCCGGTCGGCCTACATGGCGCTCTTTCGTGAATTCGGCGTGCGGTATTTGTTTTGCGGACACTATCACCGCAACGCCGAGGGCCGCGACGGCGAGATTCAGAACATCACGAGCGGCCCGGTCGGCAAACCGCTCGGCGGCGGCAAGTCCGGCATCCGCGTCGCCATCGTGCGCGACACCGTGATCGACCACCGCTACTACGAACTCAGCGAGCTCCCGGTGAAGATCGAGCTCGCCCCGCCCGCGCCGAAACCGGCCGCGAAGAAAAAGTAGGGCGGGTCAGAGACCCTGCCCTACTCCAAACTCACGCCTTTGCCGGATGTTTCCACGGGGCGCGGTAATCGCGTTTCAGTAATTTCGCCGCGGCCGGGTTGCCGACGATCTGCTCGGTCTTGCCGTCCCACGTGACGCGTGCGCCGACCTCGTAGGCGATCATGGCGAGTTTCACCGCCGTCGTGGAGAGGTGACCTTCTTCGACGGTGCAGCTCGCGGGCTTGCGCGAACGCACGGCGTCGAGGAATTCGACCATGTGCAGCAGGCCGAGATCGGCTTTCGTCTCGGTGGTCTTGCGCTCGGCGGGTTTGCCGCGCGGCGTGAAGCTCCACTTCGCATCGCTCACGAACACAGTGCCTTTTTCGCCGTAGAAAAAGATGCCGTTGTTAGTCTCGGGCGAATGCTCCTCGGCGCCCCACATGCGGTGCCGCCAGGTGATCGGGCAGCGCGCATATTCAAACTGTGCGGTGAGCGTGTCGGGCGTCGTGATTTTTCCGGCAAGTTGAAACAGGCCGCCGGCGGCGCTCACGGCGCGCGGCGAGGTTTCGCCGAGGATCATGCGGGTGGCGTCGATCAGATGGAGACCCCAATCGTAGAGATGGCCCTGACCCGTGGTTTTTTCCTGGCGCCAGTTTTTGTGGCCCACCTGCGGGCTGTAGGGGATGAGCGGGGCCGGGCCGCACCAGAGATTCCAATCGAGCGATGCCGGCGGCGGCTGCGGTTCGGAGCTGAGCACGGCGTTGGTGTAGTTGATCTGGGCTTCCGCCTGCACGACGCGGCCGAGGTGGCCGTCGGCGATAAACTGTCTCACGGCCTGATACGCCGGGCTCTGCCGGCGCTGGAGACCGATCTGCACGATGCGACCGCTCTTCGCCACGGCGTCGACCATCGCACGACCTTCGCGCACATCGTAGGCGAGCGGCTTTTCGCAATATACGTCGAACCCGCGCTGCACGGCGGCGATCAATTGCAACGCGTGCCAGTGCGGCTGGGTGCCGATGATCACGGCTTCGAGGCCGGGCGCGGCCAGCATTTCTTCGTAGAGCTTGAAGGTCTTCGGCCGGGAGCCCTGCAGTTTCTCCACTTCGGCCGCGCTTTTTTCGAGGTGGTCGCTGTCGACATCGCAGAGCGCGACGACCTCGACGCCGCCGGCTTTGAACGCGGCCTTCACGTCGACCATGCCATACCAACCGCAGCCAATGAGGCCGAGTTTCACTTTGCGCCCGGCGGCGGCGGCCGGTTTCGCAGGGGCAGCGGCCGGCGTCTCGGCCGCTTGCGATTGCAGATGGGTGAGAGCAGCGGCACCGGCGGTGACGGTGCCGAGGAACTGGCGGCGGTTGAGAGGTTTCACGGAGCGCGATTGTCCACACGCGCGCCGCCGCGGAAAGGGAAAACCGGTCAGCCCCCGCCCGTCGCCCGCCTTGACCTCGCCCGCTACGCCGCGCCAACTCGTGCGCATGACCGACCTACCCGCCGACGACCAGACCTTCCTGAAAGAACTCGTGAAAACGTCGCGCCGCAAACACCACCACGTGAAGTGGACCGACCGCGACGGCACCGAGCGCCTCACCGTGCTCGATCAGACCGAGGTCGTGCGCGTCGCCAAGCTCGCCCACGGCATGGGTATTTCGAAGCCCGAGCTGATGAGGCAGGCGGCGCACATACCGGTGAGCAAACCGCCGGCCCCGGCGGCTACCGCGCCCGGTTCCTGAAAAGGGCCAGGGCCCGGCGTTTGCCGGAAGGTGCGCAATAATAATTCCTCTGGCGTTGCTCCGCGCGGCACCGCATTTTTGTCACCCGATAGTTACGCGCCCCCGCTTGCAACCCCCTCGCAGCACCCCTGCGATGACCCGTTCCTTTTTCACCACCATGACCCAACCCCCCGCCAACCCGCCTCGCGTCCCTTCGCTGTCGAAGGGGCTCTTCCAAGCCGCGCTCTGTGTGGCTTTGTCCTTCACGCCTGCCGTCGCTCTGCGTCTCCAGGCCGCCGAAACCGCGTCCACCGCCTCTCTGGGCGTCGTCTCCGGCAACGTGACCAGCAAAACCACCGGCAACGGCCTCATCGGCGCCAAGGTCGAGATTCCCGCGCTCCGTCTGAGCGCCTTTGTCGATAACACCGGCCGTTACCTCCTCAACGTGCCCGCCGGCACCCATGAATTGGTCGTCACCTACACGGGTCTCGATACGCAGACCGTCACCGTGACGATCTCGCCGGGCCACCCTGCGGTGCGCGATTTCTCGATGAGCAGCCAGATCATGATGCTCGATGCCTTTAAGGTCACCAGTGAGAAGGAAGGCCTCTCCTCCGCGATGACGCAGCAGCGCAACGCCGACAATCTCAAGAACGTCGCGTCGATGGATGCCCTCGCCGATCTGCCCAACATGAACGCGACCGAGCTCGCGATCCGTCTGCCCGGCGTGACATTTGCCGATCCCGGCGACGAAGTCGTCGAGCAGATCAGCGTGCGCGGCATGGGCGCCGGCATGACCTCGATCACGATCGACGGCGGCGGCATGTCCTCCTTCAGCGCGCAAAACCGCAACACGCGCATGACCGCCTTCACCGGCAACATGTTCGAATCGCTCGAGCTCACCAAGGGCCAGACGCCCGACCGCGCGGTCGATTCCCTCGGCGGCGGCGTGAATTTCAAGACCCGCTCCCCGCTCAACATGCGCGAGAAGCGCCGCATGGTGTTCAGCTTCACTGCCCGTCAGGCGCCGTGGTTTACCGAGCAAGTGCCGCTCCGCGAGGCGCGCCGCACCCACGCGTATTTCAACGGCTCCTACACCGAGAAGTTCGCGATCTTCGGCAACGATGTCGAAAACCTCGCGGTGTCGGTCAACGCGTTCTACAGCGAAAACGCCTTCGGCTTCTATCGCACCAACCGCGATTTTCAACAGACCAACAACCAGCCGGCCTATCTCTGGGACTACCGCACCACGGATAATTTCAACAACCGCCGTCAGCGCAGTCTCAGCACCAAGTGGGACTACCGCCTCACCCGCAATTCCCTCATCAAACTGAACCTCGTCTACAACGACGCGCCCGAGCCCATGCGCCGGCAGTATTCCACGCGTGCCTTCGCCGGCAGCCAGACCACCGTGCCCAACGCGACCAACTCGGGCGTCGAACTCGGTGGTTTTACCGATCGCATCACCCGGGTGCGCGCCGTGCCGACCGCGGCCAATGCCAGCTCGAGCACCACGGCACCAGCCCTGATCGATATCACGTCCACCCTCATCAACCGCGACCAGCGCCTCCGTCACATGGACATCGGCGGCGAGCATACGTTTAACAGCTTTGAAATCGACTGGGCCGGCCTCTTGAGCCGCACGCGCTACCGTTACCTCGGCGCCGAAGGCCAGCTCGTCAACCGCATCGGCAACGTGCCCTTCCGCGGCCCCAACGGTCGCGACAACACCGTCGCCGGCTCGACGGCGAACCCCGTCGACAATATTCGCGGGCCAAACGGCGAGACCGGTGTGGGTTGGATCATCGACCGCACCAAGGACGACCTATACCCGATGTTCATCCAGAACGGCGGTCTCAATTTCAACGACCCCAACAACTACCGCCCCTCGGTCAACGGCCTTACCACGCAATCGGGCAATCTCGATATCGACCAGATCCGCGAGGCGCGCCTAAACTTCAAATACAAGCTCCCCATCGAGGCGGCCAATATCTTCCTCAAGAGCGGCGGCTCGGTGCGCGACCACACCGTCGAATTGCAGCGTGTCAACCGCCGCTGGAGCTACATCGGCACCACCGCACTGAAGACCGATCCGTCGATTCTCTCGTGGGAAACCGTGAAATCCGGCCGCAAGCTCCCTATGTGGGAAGCCGCCGAATACATCCAACAGGGCCAGCCGACGAATCCCGCGCTCTGGCAGGAAGACAAATACTACTACGAGCAGAACAAGCTCTCCGCCTCCAACAAGGTGAACGAAGTCATCACCGGCTACTATCTCATGGCCCAAGGCCGCATCGGCCGTAACGGTTTCCTCGCCGGTATGCGCCGCGAAACGACCGAGACCGTCGGCTATGGCCGCCGTCGCGCGACCACGTTGAGCACCGCCGCGCAGCAACTCGCCGATCCCGTCGGTTCCGCCCAGCGCGACTACGCCGGCGCCTATGAAAACCGCGGCGAATACGGTCAGAACTTCCCGAGCATCCATATGTGGCGCGACCTGACGCCGAACATCAAGGCACGCGGCTCCTGGACCACCGGCTTCGCCCGGCCCTCGCTCGCCAACGCGGTGACGGCGCTCTCGATCAACATCCCCCAGGAGGAAATCACGTTCGGCAATCCCGCCCTCAAACCCACCAAGGCCCAAAATTGGGATTTCTCGGTGGAGATTTATCTCCCGCACTCCAGCAGCTTCACCGCGGGCTGGTTCTACAAGAAGCTCGAAGACTACATCGTCGGCGGCCGCGAAATCGGCACCGTCGCCACAGGCCCGGACAACGGGTTCGACGGCGAATACGGCGGCTACACCATCCTGGGCAACGCCAACGCCGGCACGGCCTACACGCAGGGCGTCGAGTTGGCTTACTTGCAGCAGTTCCGCTTCCTCCCCGGTCCTTTCAAAGGCCTGCGGTTGAATGCCAACATCACCCAGATCACGGCGCACGGCGACTACGGCGTCGCCGGCCAGTATGCGAAGGACAAATACGTGCGCGGCTTCATCCCGCGCACGGCCAACGTCTCGCTCTCGTGGGATTACCGGAAGTTCGGCACCTCGATCAGCTACAACTACACCGCCGAACACATCCGCGACGCCTACAACTTCACGAACCCCTCCCGGAATCGTTTCCTGCTGGCCCGCGAACAAGTGAACGCGAGCGCCCGCTATCAAATCCGTCCGAACGTGACGGTGAATATCGGCGTGCAGAATCTCTTCAACGAGCCGCAAATTTACTACCGCAGCGTCCCCGACCAGATGGAGACTTTCCTGATGCAGGGCACGACGGTCACCGCCGGCATCGAAGGCCGGTTCTGAGGTGGGCGGGCACGTCCCTGTGCCCGCATTGAGTAGCGCAAAAAACATTCCATGCGGGCACAGGGACGTGCCCGCCCACCTCGCCCGTGCGTTGATCGCGCGGGCGATTTTTTTGCGACTTAAGCCAGCTCCCGCAACGCATCCGCCGCGATCCAGCGGGCGGCGCGCGCGTCCAGTTTCGCGATACGCTTGGCTTCGGCGATCGCCGCGCGACGCAGCGCGGGATTGCGTTTGCCGATTTGGCGCAGCGCCCAGTTCACCGCCTTCTTCACAAAATTCCGTTCGTCCGTCGCCTCGCGAGCGATCACCGGGAGAAAGCGCAGGAAGATCTCGTTGGGCAGTTGTTTCCGATGGATCGCCATCCCGGCCATGAGCGCGAAGCCGGTGCGCTTCACAAATTCGCCTTTCCGCGCGCTCCACGTGTGCGCCTTTTCCTCGGCGAATTCGGTGCGGTCGAAGAGAAACGCCAGCGCATCGGTCAGCGCCCAATTGTCCGCGACGCGCACCCACGCCTCCATCTGGCCGCGCGTGATCTGCGCCGAGTTATCGACGAGCGTCGCCAGAATGCGCGCGTCGTGCACGCCGCTGTCCCAGAGTTCCCGCGCGAGCGGATGGTTGCGCCGGTGGGCCTTCGCGAGAGCGCGCAGCACCGGCATCGGAACTCCGAGTTGCTCAGCTTTCGAGGTGATGCCGAAACGTCGCTGGCCAGCGACGTTGGACTCGTTGCGGAGCGAGTAGAGGTGCGCTATGAGCCGCACGGAATCGCTGAGCCCGAGATTGAAGCAGGCCTCACACATGCGGGCGGCTCAGGCGTGGCCGGCCCGCCGCGCGCGCACGGCGGCCGCGAGGTTCGCGAGCACGGGCATCGTGTCTTCCCACGAGAGGCACGCATCGGTGATGCTGCGGCCGTAGACGAGCGGACGCGCGGCGAAATCCTGCGCGCCGCCGAGGAGATTGCTCTCGAGCATCACGGCGCAGATGGCGCGCTCGCCGCCGGCGATTTGCCCGGCGACGTCGGCGGCAACGGCCGGTTGGCGGGAGAAATCTTTGGCGCTATTGGCGTGCGAGCAATCGACCATCAGGTGCGGCGGCAGGTGGTTTTTCGTGAGCAGCTCCGCGGCGGCGCGGACATCGGCGGAGGAGTAATTCGGACCGTGGGAGCCGCCGCGCAGCACGAGGTGGGTGTGCTCGTTGCCCGTGGTGCCCATCACGGCCGGGGCGCCTTCGCGTGTGAGCGAGGGAAACCAGTGCGGATGCCGCGCGCTGCGGATCGCATCGAGCGCGACCTGCACATCGCCATCGGTGCGGTTCTTGAAACCCACCGGCATCGAGAGGCCCGAGGCGAGTTCGCGGTGCACTTGGCTCTCGACGGTGCGCGCCCCGATGGCGCCCCACGAGACGAGGTCGGCGTAGTATTGGCCGAGCGTCGTATCCAAAAACTCCGTCGCCACCGGCAGCCCGCGGGCGACGACGTCGATCATGAGCTGGCGCGCGAGGCGGAGGCCACGGTTGATCTGGTAGGAGTTGTCGAGCAGCGGATCGTTGATGAGGCCTTTCCAGCCAACCACGGTGCGCGGTTTTTCAAAGTAGACGCGCATCGCGAGCACGAGTTCGCCTGCGTAGAGCGGGGCGACGGCGCGCAGGCAATCGGCGTAGGCGAGGGCTGCGGCGGTGTCGTGGATCGAGCACGGGCCGACGACGACGAGCAGTCGGTCGTCGATGCCGGTGACGATGGCGCCGATATCGCGGCGCGCTTGGGCGATGAGCGCAGCGCCCGCATCCGGCAACGGCCACTCGGCCTCGAGGGAGACCGGCGCAATCAGCGGCTTGATGGCATGAATGCGCAGGTCAGAGGTCGGGAGATGCATGGAGGAATTAACGTGCGGTGAGGCGAATGCTTCCAGCCCTCATTTTAATGACGGCTGTTACACCACGATCCGCCCTTTTTGCGCCGCGAGTTTGATCTCGGCCCTCATTCCTGAGTTGAACGTGAGAAAATCCTTTTCGATCCCGTCGCTGAAAATCACGCCGTGCTCCGCCATCAGCGAGGTGACGATCATAGGTTCTTCCGGGGTCACTTTTCCAAAAACAAGCGTGGCTGCAGTCGTCTTACTGGGAAACGGTTCTCTCACGGTAAAGTAGAGATAGTCGGCATCCCATGGTGTCGCACGGCGGGGTTCCACCTTGAGCGGTCGTTGGCCGAGCGCGCCTGTTATGGCGGTGGCTCCGGCGATCAAGCTCTTGAGCCATCCGGTCGAGCCGAGTCCGGTGGAAACGATGATGCCGCTCGAGGAATGGGTTTCCTCGTTCTCGCCCACACGAAGTTGGTAACGGGCGGAAACGTGCGTTTTGGGTCCGATGAAAAAATCGTTTACCGCCAACAGGCTTTGTCCGTCGTTGAGCACCGCTTGCGCCATCGTTACTTCACGTGCGCGCCGGCGGCGTGAAAAAACTTCGGGCAACAGCTTCGACAAATCTGCGGGGGAAAACGGGAGCAGAACTCCGTCCCAACGTTTCGGGTCCGGATTAACCCCGATCACGGCTTGGCCGGTCGTGTATTTGAGAGTGTTGGCCACGAGGCCGTCTTGGCCAAGTGCAACGATCACATCATCGTGACCGAAGATAAAATTGGGCAGAAATGAGCGTTCGATCACCTGCACGCGGCCGAGTTGGGCAAGAAGAGCCTCGGTCAACCGCCTCGCTACCGTATAGGTTTCGTGCTCGTGGAGATAGTCGGAAAAATCTGCGCCGAGATGTTCGACGTAGAACTGCGCCTGTCGATGGGTGTTAAACCTAGCTACCAACTCGTCCAACCGTGTGCGCCGGACAACAAGGACCAGTTTGTTCTCCGTCGTGCGCGCCATGTCACTTGGGCGACTTCTTTCCCACAAGCTCCCGCAACAAGTCGGGCGAGATATTGAGTTCGCCGATCTTCTGAGCGTTTTCGGCGAGATCACGGAAGGCGGTGGCGATAAGCTGCTCCGGAGCCATGCCTGAGGAAGCAAGTGCTTGCAGGACTTTCGCGTCCACGCCGGACAGGGATTTCATCATGACATCGACGGCGTAGGCTTTCGCGTCGGCTTCGGTGCGGGCGTTGGCGGTGGCGAGGGCAACGAGTTCGCGATTTTTTTGTTCGAGTGAGACGGACGCGGAAAGATCTTCGGCGCGCATCTGGTTCTTCTTTTCCTGCACGGCACGCTCGGCGTCCATCTGGGTCTCGCGCACTTGGCGTTTCTTGGTCTCCACGGCGATCTCGGTGTTGAGTTCGTTTTCCTTGATGGAGCGCTCCAGCTCCACGGCGGAGTTGCGGCGGGCGTAGATGGCCTCGTCGGCTTTTTTCAGGAGCTCCTCTCGCGCTTCGGCTTCGAGGGCGCGGGCGGTTTCGGGCGTGGGCTTTATGGCGAGAATGCTCAGGCCCAGAATTTCGAGCCCCAGAGACGTAAGATCCCCGGCTTGGCGCAGGCCGTCCGAGACTATTTTCACGAGCGAATCGGAGCAGCGAAGGGCATCGCGCAAGGCCAGTTTTTGGAGCTCGGCGCGCACCAAGACCTGGATGGCGTTGATCACGCGCTGGGCGAGTTTTTGTGGGTCGTCCGAGGCGTATTGGCGGCTGCTAGGATCGAGGGTGAAGTCGAGCAGGGCGGCGATTTTCTTCGGGTCGGTGATCCGATAGGTGACCTGACCTTGCAGGCTCACTTCCTGGAAATCGGCCGTCACTTCGTTGAATATAAAGGGTGCCTCGGTGCTTGAGAGCGGAATGGCGACGAGCGACGTGGTGGGCGAGTAGTAGAAGAAAGCCAAGCCCGGGCCTTCGCGTCGTAATTGGCCGCGGACGTAGTGAAGCAAATATACAGTAGGCTGGGTCTTGATGAAGTTGATGCCGAGCATGGGGAAGTGCGGGCGCAGCGCGCTTGAATATTGAGCTGATTAGAGCGGGAGAATTTTCTTCGCCTCGTTGACGAGCGGTGAGCGCGTCAGGGCGACATCACCGGAGACGTTCGTGGCGGGGTCGAGTTTCGCCAGGCGGGCGCGGGTCGTGAGATACGCAAACGAGGCGGCTTCGCCGGCGAGCGCGTGTTGGGCGGCGTGGGCGAGGATCACGGAGGCCGGGTGGAGGATCGTCGGCGGCAAAATGTTTTTCTCGACGAGAAACAGGCCGAGCGAGGCGCCAAGGGTGTCGAGCCACGCGCGGGGTTTGGCGGACGGCACGTAGGCGAAGGCGGCGCTCGCGGGCGACCACTCCAGGTAAGCGCGCATGTCGGCATGCAGTTTTCCAAGGGCGTCGTCGGCCGTGGCGGGCGTCCAGCGGGCGGTGAAGGTTTTGCGCTCGCGGAAGTTTTTCACCTCCCAGACGCGGAGGAGCACTTCGTAGTCGCCGGAGGTGGCGCGGAGGGCGCCGGTGACGATAAAATCGACGCCGCCGTCGCTCGAATCGACGAGTTGGCGGAGGTTATCGGTCGTCCACTCGGCGCCGAAAATCATTGGGTGGGCGGGCGTGCCGTCGGGCGGATGCATGATGGCCACGGCGGCGATCGGCGCGTAGGACGGGGAAAAATAAAACGCTTCGGCGAACCAGAGCGGGAGCGCGCGGCAGAGGCGGGCGAGCTCGTCCTCCGGTTGTTTCATCGCGGCGGCAGGCTCGGGGTAGTTCGGCAGCGCGAGTTGGGCGAAGGCGATGCGACGGAGACGGCCTTCCTTCGGCGGGAGGAGTTGGGCGGCCAGGGGCTCAAGGCCGTAGAACCAGATCGGTTTGCTGATGCTGACGAGAGCGATTTTCGGGGCCTCGGCGCCGACGGCCGCGCCGCCGAACACCCCGGCCGGAGGCGCGGCGTGGGGCGTGGCGATCATCTCCGCGATGGCGTTGGAAAAACCGTAGAGGCGCTCTTCGAGGTCGGGGCGTTGGAGGGCGAAGAGGAGATCGAGGACGTGCTGCGCGGCGTCGGGATTGCGCACGGCGAGGTAGGCCTGGAGGAGATTGAGGCCGGTGGCGGGACCGTGGCGCTCGGCATCGTAGCGCGGCGCGACGAGCTCGATGATTTCGCCGACGTGGCCGTGGGAACCGAGGTCGCCGGAGATGGCGACGAGGACATCGGGGCGGTCGCCAGCGGCACTGGCGAGCACCTCTTCATAGAGCGCGACGGCGCCCGAGAGATCTTTGGCGGTGAGCTTCTCGCGGGCGGTGGCGAGGAGGGCCTTGGTGCTGCCGGCGGGCGCTGGCGCGACGGGCGCCGGTGAAGCCGCGGCGGCGACGGCGGCCGCGTGCGTGGCATCGGAGCCGTTGGCCGGAGCCGGCGCAGGCGCCGGTTTCTTCGAGGAAAAGCGGTCGAAAAATCCCATGCCAAAAGGGAAAACACCGGGCGTGGGCTGGCGATGAAAAAGGCGGTGCTGTCTGTCGAGGTGAGGGGGAGTGGCGAACAAAGTGCTTTCGGACAGCAGGGAACTGTTTCGGGAGATTATCCCGACGTGATGACTCACATTCCCGGCTTTTTCGGTCGCCGATGCGATAGGATGGCATGTGATCTGTTGCCGGTCGCCCCACCAAAACCAAATTCTGCTGGCTCGTATTTGCCAAAGGCATCTCGCGAGTGACAGGACGCCACTTCTCCGTTCGGTCCCCGCCTTAGATTCCCGTTTCGCTCCACCATGTTCCCCCAATCTCCTTTCGCCATCAACGTAGAGTCCGCCGAAAAATTTCTCGCTCGCGCCAAGTCGGGAGGGACGGAGGAGTCGGGTGATCTAAAATTCTTCCCCGTGTCCGGTGCGGTCAGTGAGGAAGAGGAGGTGCTCCACCGTTTTTTGAGCGGGGTGCAGGGCAACGTGCTCCACGCGCATGGACGGACTTTTGTCACGTTGCTGTTTTTTCGTTTCAAGCGGACGGGCAGTGTCGGGTTGGCAAGCAATCAGGCTTTTCTGGTAAGGGCGGGCGACACCGTGATCAGCGCGTTGGACCAACACGTGGATGCTCGGAGAAGGAAGCGCAATCGCGGTAACCGGCCCTTTGTGGGTATCCAGTTTACGGTAGCAGGCATCGCGGCGGTCGGTCGGCCCATGCCGCAGGAACCACGCGGGGTGGACTCGTTTGCCCAGGGAATGCTGGCGCGGCACGAATTGCTCGGCGATCCTAGCAGGGCGGGAAGGCCCTCCACATGGCAGGATATTTATCGGCGCGAGGGAGAGGTCCACGGGATGTGGCTGGTGGGGCATCGGACGAAGGAGGGCCTCGCCGCCGAGTGTCGCCGGGTGGTGAAGGAGGGCAAAGACTGGGTGGATATCGTGCATCGGGAACACGGCGTGAACATGCGGGACCGGGAGGGTTTCGCACGAGAGCCGTTTGGGTTTCGCGACGGCTTGAGCATGCCGAAATTTTTCAAACCGGCGAAGCAGACCGGCGGGCTCATCAATATGCCGCTGGATCGGCTGCTGATCGAATCGGAGGGGTTGGACAGCGGAGGATCCTTTATGGTCTACCGAAAACTGGAGCAGGATGTCGCGGCGTTCCGACGATTCGAAAAGACGTTGGCGCCGTATTTGCGAAACGCCGGACTTTCCACGCGCGACCCGGGGCGCCTGCTCATCGGACGATTGCGCGATGGGACGCCGCTGGTGGCCGGTGCGCCGCGGCCCACGCGGAGCGGAAACATTGGCAATACGTTTTCGTTTCCGGGTGACGACGAGGCACCGCGGTGTCCGTTCCATGCGCATGTGCGCAAGGCTAACTTTCGCCAGGCGGACGGCGAAGTGAGCCTGCCGATCCAGGCGCAACTGGGTGCCCAGTTTGTCCGCCGGGGTGTGGTGTTCGGACGGGGGCCGCGCTGGAATCCCCGGGTGGTGAAACCGGCCAAGTGCGGGCTGCTGTTCATGGCTTACATGGCGAACATCAGCGGCCAGTTTGAGACCGTCCAAGCGACATGGATGGGCGGCGATGAATTTCCGACTCGAAACACTTCGCAAAAGGATCCGCTCATGCCGGTGTCCGCGACCAGCGAAAGTCAGGGGTGGCAGTGGCCGCAACGCTGCATTGGGCCACTCGGTCTGCCCAATTTGGTTACGCCGCGGGGCGGGGCCTACCTGTTTGTGCCGCCGTTGCAGTGGCTGAATCCGGCGCTGGCCGGTCCGGGAGCGATGGTTGGGCAGTGGTAGGCCATCCATGATGTCTTCACCGCTCCTGGATGTGCTGTCTGCACAGCAGGATTATTTTTGGTTTTTGAGCGGGCTGGTGTGGAGCGCGGTGTTGGTGGCTTTATGGAGGGCGGAGCGGCCTTGGTTTTCAACCTGGCTGGGTTGGAACGGCGTGGCTGCACTCCTGCAGAGCGTGACCTCGCTTACGATGTTGGTGACACCGGTGAAGGCCTTGCCTAACGTGCCGCTGCATCCGTGGGGGGATTGGGCGATGGCGGTGGCCTTGGTGGTGCAGGCGGCGGGGTGGTGCTGGGTATTGGTCGGCGGCGAGGCGAACCGCCGGATTTGGCGCGGCGCTTTGCCGGTGGTCGTGGCGGGGGCGTTATTGGCGGTTTACGCGTTTTTTCAGGGAATCGGCAGCTATCTACCGGCGGTGGTTCTGGCGGGCGCGGCCTTGGCGTTGGCAGCCCGTGTGCGGGATAAGCCGTGGGAGATTTTCACGTTGGGCCTTGCAGTCGTGGCAGCGGTGCTTTCGCCGGTCGGGCCGGTCGCGAGCGAAATGAATCTAATGCAGCGCTGGATGGAACTTTCCCCGTTCGGTTTGTTTTGCGCGTTGTCTCTTTTGGCTGGGGGAGTCGCGGCAGTTGCGGCGGTGTTTTCGCAGTCTTTCGACGTGCCGGAGGAGACCCGGCGGCAGCGCCGACGCTACGTCATCGGCATCGCCTTGTGGATTGTGGGAGGAGTCGGCGCCTCGTTGGCGACGAGTTGGGCGGCGCGGAATTCGTTCGAACAATCAGCGGTGGCGCGAGTCGCGGCCGCGGCGGCGTTGTTTGACGTTGGGACGTTGGCGGGACCATTGGGACCAGGTTTTCGGTTTAGCCGGCCGATTACCTATTATGGACAACCGAGCGGCGGCACGACGCCGGTCACGTATTCCGAGCAAGTGGCGAAAGAGCGGGTTGGGGCGGCTATGGCACAGTTGCGGAAGATTCGGGATGCGCACGGGGATGTGCGTTTTGTGCAAATCGAAACGTTGCGTATCGGGTGGTCGATGGTGGCGATCGTCCCGCAGATGCCGGACGTGTTTTCCGGATTGGTCACCTTGCTCGCGCCAATCTCGGCGCGCGATTTTGAGCGGTGGGGCTCACGGGAGGCGTATTTCGAGGGGCCGGTCACATTGTCGTATGGGGAAATCGTGTTCGCACGTGCGCCGCTAGTGGATCGCGGGGGCCGGATGCTGGGCTGGCTCACCTTTGCCTTTGGCGTGAGCGATTGGTCGGCGGCGCAGGCGCAGGCGCGGTTGTTGACGTTTTCGATCATCGCATTGGGGGCGATCCTCGGCTGGGTCCTGTTCGTCCAAGCCATGCGGACCCAAGAGCGCGAGGTGGCTCGCCAAGCGGCCGCGCTGGCGGAGAGCGCCAACCAACTTAAAACGACCTTTCTCGCGAGCGTAAGCCATGAGCTGCGCACTCCGATTCAGGGCATGCTTGGCTATGCCGAGCTGTTGCAGGGACAAGTCCAGAGCGAGATCGGCCGCTCGCGAATCGCGGCATTGCGGCAAAACGGCGAACTGATGATCCGGCTGGTAAACGATCTGATCGATCTGGCCGCGCTCGATTCCGGGCAGTTCGGCCTAACGGAAAAACCGGTGAACTTGAGCCGGCTGACGGACGATACCGTGAGTAGTCTCAACCCGCGGGCGGAACGAAAGGGGCTGCGGTTGACACGGTTTCTCGATCCGCGGGTGCCCGACTATGTCGGCGCGGATCCCGAGCGCTTGCGTCAGATCCTCATCAATATTCTCGGGAACGCGATCAAGTTTACCGAGCAAGGCGGCATCGAGGTGCAGTTGCTGCACCGAGGAGAGGAAGCCGGGCGGGTCTGTTTGGAATTTGTGGTGACCGATACCGGGCCGGGCATCTCGGAGGAGGATCGGACGCATCTGTTCAAACCGTTTTCCCGTTTACAGAAGACCGCGCATCGGGAGGGTTCGGGATTGGGGCTCGTGCTGGCTGCGGCCTTGTGCCGCCGCATGGGTGGTGGACTTTTGGTCGAGAGCGACGGGCGCTCGGGATCAGTTTTTCGGGCGCAATGGCAACTCCGGAGGGCGGCACCGCCCAAAGAGCGTTCGTCGCCTGAGCCCGGCACATCGTTGGTCGGTCGCCATATCTTGGTGGCGGACGACAACGCGTTTGTGCGCGAACTTTTTTCCGCATATCTCGCCGAGCTCGGGGCAGTGTGCGATTTGGCGTGCGACGGGCTCGAGGCGCTCGCGCAGATGCGGCTACAGCACTACGATGCATTGGTATTGGATTTGTCCATGCCCGGGCGCGAAGGCACGGAGGTCGCGCGTGAACTTCGTGCAAGTGGCGTCCGACTGCGGATTGTTGGAGTTAGCGCGCACGCCGGAAACTCAGAACGCGAGGAGGCACTCGCTGCCGGAATGGACGAGTTCCTCACGAAGCCAGTTGACTTGGCGACGCTCGCTGCGGCGCTCAAAATAGAGGCCCGGCACGTCGATCCGTGGGTGGGCTTGCAGGGAAAATGGGAACGAGATTTTCGAACAGTGGCGGCGGCGGAATTTGCCGCGATCAAGGATTCGATCCACGCGGCAGACTGGGGGCGGCTCGGTCGCCAAGCGCATCATTTGAAGAACAGCGCGACCGTGCTGCGCGACGACGATCTCTACTCGGCCTTTGACGGACTCGAAACTGCGGCGGCGGAAAATAATGCGGAGGCGGTTGCCGACCGCATGCCTGCCTGTGAACAGGCCTTAGTCCCGTGGCTGAGCGCCATCGAGAAAGATTTTTCCGGCAATCACGCCGGCAAAGAACAACCCAACCACCCGAACGAAGGATAATACTATGCCCACCTACTATGAAGCCGCCAAGAAAGCCGACCGTCTTGTCGCGCTTGAATTGTGTTACGACGGCACCGTCCGTCCCATGGAACGCGTCAACAACGGCGGCATCTGGAAAGATGTCGCCGGGGTTTACGAATCCATCCAAATCACCAAAAATGCACCCTTGGAATTCAGCGTGGAAATGGTGGCCAAGACAGCCGGCATGTGCTGCATAGAATTCACGGGCTGGGTTCCGCCCTACAAGCCAAACCGCGCTTACTATTTGGGCCAAAGTTGGCCGTTTGATCAGGGGGAACTGGATTATGCTCCGGTCGCAAACTCGAACAACACGGCGGTCGGCAAGATGGCGTTTCAGTTCAAATCGGACGGAACTCTCACTTGGTCGGCGGGCGATGGTCCGGCGGAAGAGTGCTCGCTTAGACTCGACGCGAAAAAGCTGAAGTTCGCCTACGTGGTGCTGCGCGTGACGGACAAAAACGAGGGTCTGCTCAAGACTCCGGGCTTGAAGTTCAAGCTCAAGAATGGCTCGGGTGCCGGGAAATCGAAATTCAGCTGCTGAGTGGGCGGCCGGTTAGTTTTTACTGCCAGGCGAGGGCGCCCGGCAGTAAATTTTCCGGCTCGACGCATTCAGCAAGGGGTGAATTGGCCCGTGGCGGAAAACGCGACCGGTTGCCTTGCACTTTGCGGAAATCAGAAAGCCTATCCCTTAAAATTCCGCGATGCTCACATCCACTTCCAAGCCGATGGGCAGGGTTGTGCCGGCGGGGAGGTCGATGAGGATTTGGAGGGCGCCGAGGTCGCGGCGTTCGGTGGCGCTTTGGGCGAAGACGGTTTTTGGGCCCATCACTTGTTTCACGATCGCCACCCGGCCGCGTAGTGGGTTGGCGGCGACGCCGCGGGGGGTCACGTCGGCGGGTTGGCCGACGCGGACGGCGAGGGCGTGCGTCTCGTCGATCTCGGCGCGCACGCGGAGGTGAGTGAGATTGCCGAAGATAATCACCGGCCCCGGAACCGTGGGGTGCACGGCTTCGCCTTCGCGTCGCAGGATTTCCAGCACGGTGCCGTCGCTCGGGGCGTGCAGCACGGTCTCGGCGAGTTGCTGGCGGGCGGCGCCGAGGCGCGCCTGGGCGGCGATTACTTTCGCGGCGGCCACGGCGCGGTCTGTGTCGCGCACGCTGTCACGGAGTCGGTCGCGGTCGGCTTCGCGGAGGCGAAGCGTGGTCTGGACGAGATCGTCGTCGGCTTCGGCGATGGCCGCGCTGCGGCGGAGTTGGGTGTGGCGCTCGGCGTTCTTGCGCGCGTAGTCGATGTCGGCTTCGGCGGCGCGGAGTTGGGCGGGATTCACGCCGGCGAGGAGTTGAGCTTCTTCGGCGCGGGCGACGGCGAGTGCGGCCTCGACTTCGATCACGGCGGCGCGTTCCGCGTCGTCGCGCAGGCGGAGGAGGATTTCATCGCGTTTCACCGCTTGACCGAGCGTGACAGGGACTTCGCTCACGATGCCGGCGTGGTTGAACGCGAGGCGGCGGGTCTCGTCGCGCGGTTCCACGAAACCGGTGCCGGCAATCGACGGGGATGCGGCGGCGGCCGACCGGGTGGACGCGCTTTCTGCGACCGAGCGTCCGCACCCGCAGACCAGGAGAAGGATCAGCAGGGCGGCGATCACAAGGAGGAGGACGGGATCACGCCGCATGGTGGGTAAACGCCTCCTTCGAAGTTTCGTCGAGTCGGCCGGCGTTCATCACGAAGACCCGGTCGAAACGCGACACGAGGCGCGTGTCGTGGGTGACGACGAGGAGCGCGGCGTGGGCGTCGCGGGATTGGGCGACAAGCAGATCGGCGACGGCGCGGCCGTGTTCCCAGTCGAGGGCGGCGGTGGGTTCGTCGGCGAGGATCACGGGAGGGCGGTGGAGCAGCGCGCGGGCGATGGCTACGCGTTGTCGCTGGCCGCCGCTGAGCTGGCCGGGGAGTTTTTCGCGGTGGGCGTCGAGACCGAGGCGCGCGAGCGAGGCGGAGGCACGGTCGCCGGCGTCGGTGTGCGTGAGGCCGGCATTTTCCGCGACGAGCGTGAGGTTTTCCCGGATACTGAGAAAGGGGAGCAGTTGCGCCTGTTGAAACACGAAGCCGAGCCGAGTGCGGCGCAGTTCGGTGCGCGCCGTCGCATTGCCGAGCGCCACACGCGCGCCGCCGACGTGCAACTCGCCCGAGTTAGGTGTGAGGAGGCAGCCCAGGATGGAGAGTAGCGTGGTTTTGCCGGAACCGGAGGGGCCGAGCAGCACGGCAGTCTCGCCGGCGCGCAACGTGAGCGACACGCCGCGCAGCACGGGCTCGGCGAGCGCACCGGTGCCGTAGCTTTTCACGAGACCGAGGGCAGCGAGGGCGACGGCGTTCATCGGGCGAAGACGCTGACGGGGTCGAGGCGTAGCACGGTGCGCATCGCGAGCCACGAGGCGAGGAGGCAGGTCGCGAGCGAAGCGACGACGAGCGCGGCGAAGACGGGCGGAGTCGTTTCGAGCGGGATCGACGTGCGAACAGAGACGCGGGCGGCGAGGAAGAACAGTGCGGTGCCGCCGGCGATGCCGGCCGTGCCGAGGAGGAGGGCCTGGGTGAGGACGCATGCCACGAGGCTGGGCGCGTGGAAGCCGAGCGCGCGCAAGGCGGCGTAGTGGGCGAGGTAGTCGTTGGTGATCGCAAAGAGCGTCTGGCTCATGATGACGGCGCCGACGCCGAGACCGAGGGCGGCGGTGAGCACAACGGTGATGCCGACGCCGGTCTCCAACATCCAATAACGCGCCGAGCGCACGGCGAATTCGCGCGTGGTGAGCACCTCGGTGTGCGGCAGGCGGCGGCGCATCTCGGCCTGCACCGTTGGGAGATCGGCGCCGGGGGCGCACTGCGCGAGGACGTAGGTCACCTCGTTGTCGCGGTAGCGGCGGTCGTAGCGGATCGCCTGTTCGATCGACGTGAAGACGAACGGCGAGGCCGTGAACGTGCGCACGCCGCGGCTGATGCCGCCGATCTCCGCGCGTTGCCCGATGAGTTCCACGGTGTCGCCGATCCCTCGCACCCCAAGGGCCGCGGTGAAGAGTTCGTCGACGATCACGACGCCGGAGCGGCGAACACTGGTGAGTTCGCCGGCGTGCATCTCCCACGGCCCGCCGCGGTGGGAAACATCGAGTCCGACGAGTTCGACGTTGATGCGGCGGCCGTCGGGGCGCTGCCAGATGTTCCAACCCATAAAGAGCCCTTCGGCCCACGCGACGCCGGGCACGCTGCGGGCCTGATTCACACGCTGGCGCGGAATGGCCGTGCCGTAGTCGAAGGCGGGCGTTTGCTCGGCCATGACCCAGAGATCGGCGCGGGCGTGGCGGATGAGCGCGGTGAGCGTGTTGATCCAGCCGACGAGCAGACCGAACTGCGCGGCGGCGAGGAAGAACGCGACGGCGATGCCGGCGATGGTGAACGCGAGCCGGGGGCGGTTGTGCAGCAGCATTTGCGCAGCGAGGCGCACGGCAGGTCGCCGCCAGAGGGCGAGGCGCTTTGCCGGCGTCGAACTCGGACTGCGCGTTGCAGCAATCATCACAGGCGACGGAACAGCAGACTCACGTTGTGGCCGCCGAAACCGAAGGAGTTGCTGAGCGAGTATTCGATCTGCGCGGGGCGGGCGACGTTGGGGATCACGTCGATGGCGCACTTGGGATCGAGGCTCTCCTGGTTGATCGTGGGCGGGAGCATGCCGTCGCGCATCGCGAGGAGGCAGAAGATGGCTTCGATCGCGCCGGCCGCGCCGAGCATGTGGCCGGTCATGGATTTTGTGCTGCTCACCGGCGTGGCGTCCAAACGGTCGCGGAAGACATCGCGCATCGCCCGCACTTCGAACTCGTCGCCCATCGGGGTGCTGGTGGCGTGGGCGTTGATGTAACCGACGGCGGTGGGATCGACGGAGCCCTGCTCAAGCGCGAGGCGCATCGCCATCGCCGCGCCGCCGCCGTCCGGTCGCGGGGCCGTGAGGTGATAGGCATCGGCGGTGGAGCCGTAGCCGGCAATCTCGCCGTAGATTTTTGCGCCGCGGGCTCGCGCGCATTCGAACTCCTCGAGGATGAGGGCGGCGCCGCCTTCGCTCATCACGAAGCCGTCGCGGCTCGCGTCGAAGGGTCGCGAGGCTTTTTCCGGCGCGTCGTTGCGCGTGGAGAGCGCCTTGGCCGCGCCAAACCCAGCGAGGAAGAGCGGTGACATACCCTCGGCGCCGCCGGCGACCATGCGATCCATCAAGCCGAAACGAATCATGTTCGCGGCCTCGCCGATCGCGCTCGCGCCCGAGGCACAGGCGCTGACGACGCAGTGGTTGGGCCCGCGCAATTTATACTTCATCGAAACGTAGCCGCCGCCCATGTCGGCGATGCCGAGCGGCACGGTGAGGGCGGAGACACCTTTGGGTCCTTCGGTCAGCAGAATGGTGTGCTGCCGTTCCAGCATCAATTGACCGCCGGCGGCGGTGCCCAAACACGTGCCCATGCGCCCGCCGAACTCGCCGTTTTCGGTGAACCCGGCGTCTTCCATCGCCATGCTGGCCGCGCCCACGGCGTAGTGGAGAAATGGATCCGCGAGACCGGCGAGGCGGGGCGCCATATACTTCTCCGGCATGAAGCCGACGACCTCGCCGCCGATGTGCGCGGCATGTTTCGCCGTGTCGAAACGCGTGATGGTCCGGGTGCCGCTTTTCCCGGCGAGTATGCCCGCCCATGTGGAGGCAATATCCAGGCCAAGCGGCGTGACAGCGCCGATGCCCGTGACGACGACGCGACGGCTCATGCGGCGGAGGAGTTGATTTTTTCGTGCACGTAGGCGGCGACGTCGGCGACGGTTTTGAAATTCGGGATGGCCGTTTCGGGCACCTCGATTTTGAACTTCCGCTCGAGGGCGAGACCGAGTTCGGCGGCGAAGAGCGAGTCCATGTCGAGGTCTTCGACGAGGCGGGCGTGCGGCACGACTTTCTCGGGCGGGACACGGAGGAGATGGAGGCAGAGCGCTTGGACTTCGTGGAGGATGGTTTCCGGATTCATAGGGAGGTGGGTGGTTGGCGGTGGAGCAGAAAAAGAGTCGCGTGAGCGGGTTGGACGGGGATGGCGGGGGCGGTGCGATCGGACGTTCCGAGCCTCAGGGGGCGAGCGACAGCGATGCGGCGTGGGCGGCCTGCGCATCGGCGATGGACTCCGCGACGAGCCGAGCGGCGGCCACGCATTCGTCGGGCACGTGCGACGCCATCACCTGCATGCGGAAGCGTGCGGAACTTTTGGAGACGGCGGGAAATTCCACGAGGTTGGTCAGGACGCCGCGTTCGCTGCAGATCGCGGCCGCGCGCCGAGCCACGGCCGCGTGGCCGACATAGGCGGGCACGATGGGCGAGGCGGCGCCGAGCACCTCGACGCCGTGCGCCACGAGTCCGCCCCGCAGCGCGCGCACGGCGCGGAGGAGGGCTTCGCGCCGGAGCTGGCCCTCGGGCGAGCGCACGACGCCGAGAGCGGCACGCACGACGGCGAGTTGCACGGGGCCGAGGGCGTTGGAAAACGTGTTGGAAGAGGAAAATCCGCGGAAATACTCGTGCAGTTCGCGGCGCTGCGAGGCGACGAAGCCGCCGTTGCTCGCAAATGTCTTCGAGAAACTGCCCATCACGAGATCGACCTCGCCGAGGGCATTCTGCTCGCCGAGGTGGCCGGTGCCGTCCGGTCCGAGGCAGCCGTAGTCGTGGGCGACATCGAGGAGAAAGAGCGCGTCGAACTCCCGCGCGATCGCCTGAAATTCCCGGATGCGCGGCGTATCGGCATCCATCGAGAACAGACTTTCGGTGACGAGCAATACGCCGGCCGAAGCATCGGTCGCGCGGATCGCCGCGAGTTTTTGCCGCGCGTGCTCCACGTCGAGGTGGCAGAAGCTGGTGACGTGACGCGTGGCGGCGGCGGCGCCTTCCTGCAGGCAGTTATGCGAGAGCGCATCGATGACGACGTGATCGGTCTCGCGGACGAGTCCGCGGATGACGCCGTAGCCGGCGGCCCAGCCGGTCGGATACAGGGTGACGTGGGGCATCCGCAGATGTGCGGCGAGCGCCTGGACAAGCGTGCCGGCGATTTCCATCTCGCCGGCGAGCGCGGCGGAGCCGGCACTGTGCACACCGAACTGATCGATGGCGGCGTGCGCGGCGTGTTTCACGTCCGGGTGGGAGGCGAGCCCCAGGTAGTCCTGCGAGGAGAAGTTGATGCCCTCGCGCACGGAGCCGTCGAGGAAGCGCAGGGCGGTGCGGGGAGTCGGGGCGCCGGTGAGGCGTTTGCCGTAGGGAAACCCGCCGTAGCGCACCCGGGCGTCGCTCCATTCGGCGAAAGCGCGGGCCTTGGCGAAGAGGTCCGGTCCGGGCCGGTGAACAAAGTCCCCCGTGCTGCCGGCGAGAGGATCGGGTTGAGAGGGGGAGAGGAGGGGAGTGGACATGGCAGGGAAAGAGTGGAGGCGGGCGGGGCCGGGTTTTGGCGCCCATTCCCCACAGGAGACCGGAAACCGCCGGATGATTACGGGGCCGCGGCAGCGGGAGTGGCGGCGGCGGGCTTGCGGATGAAGCCGGTGATGGTGCCGAGCACGATGGCATCGACGGAGAAGCCGTAGTAGTTGGAGGAGCTCCCGAAGCCGTGTTTGGGTGAGATCGTCTTGCCGACATCGAACGTGATGAACGGCGCGGCTTCCTTGTAGAAACCGAAGCCGATGCTCGCGCCGACAAGGTAGGGGCGCTCTTTATCGCCTCGGGTCGTAACTTGTTCGCCGGCGGCGGCGCTGCCAACGAAGAGACCGAGAAAGGAAATCGGAGGTAAAATGGCTCTATCCGTCGAAGCGTCGGCAATATCACGCTGCACACCATCCGAGCCCCATTTTTTGCGATCGTAGAATTCTACTTTACCCCAATAGGGCACCAATGCGTAAGCAGGGTCGTTATTTTCGCCGATGCGTTGGTTCCACTTAGCGGTGGCGACGCGCTGCCAAAAATTCCAGCGGGCGAGCACGCTGCCGACGGGACGGTCCTCGCCTCCGTAGTGGGCGATGCCAAAACCCGTCGCGAACGAAACACCGTTGTCGCGGAACCACGCCTCGGTTTGCAGGGCAGCGGGAGTCTTGATGGCGGCGAAGCCTTCCTTGGCGGCGGTCTTTTGCGCAGCCGAAACCTCGGTGCCGCCGGCTTTGGCGGCGGCGGCTTTTTGTTCGTAGCCGACACGGATCAGGAATTTGTCGCTGTCGCGCAATGGTGCCGGCACCTCGGAATATTGAAACGTCGCATCGACCTCTGCCGGGGTCACTTTGTTGAAGGAGTAATACAGATTGCGCTGCGCTTTCGGCAGGCCGTTCAGTTTATCGATGCCGGCGCGCCAGAGGATGTCTTTGGCAGATACGATCTCGGTCGCGGAGGGAGTGGCGGCTTGACTGCCACCGTCCTTTCCCGGGTTGGTTCCGCCGCCAATCGGCGCAGGCGCCGCGACGCCCGTGTTGTCGGCGAGCAAGCGGGCAAAATGTTTTCCGTTGGCGGGGACCCCGTCGATGATGAGCGCGCGGCCCACGGCGACGGCCTGCTCAATTGCGGTTTTCAGGCCCGCGGCCGTGGCCTCCTCCTTGGTGAGAAAGGCCGGCAAGTCGCTGTCAGCATTGGTCGTCGAACGCAGGAAGGACGCTGCGAGTTCGTTGGCGAGGGATTGGTAACGCGGCGACGGTTTATCGGCCGCCGAACCGTAAGTCGGGGTGAGCCACAAGAGGCTCGAAGCGAGAAGCAGGGGAACAGTTTTCATGGCGGATTTACTCTACCAGCGGCGCCGGAAGAAATGCCCGGGGCAGTGCGAAACGTATTCGGGAAAATTTCCCGGTTTCATTTCCGCGGCGCCCGCGCATCGTGCGGGCGGTTGCGGTAAACTTATCCCCATGCACGACAAAACCTCTGCCCGCGTCGTCCTCGTTGAGGATCATACCATGGTCCGTCAGTTGTTCGCCCACCTGGTGCGCGACGATCTCGGGCTCACGCTCGCGGCGGATTGCACCACGGTCGCGGAGGCGCAGGTGGCCTTGGTGCGCGAGAAACCGGATCTCGCCATCGTCGATTGGATGCTGCCGGACGGGCGCGGGTTTGAGTTGGTGCGCAGCGTGGGGTCGAAGCTGCCGCGCACGCGGTGGCTGTTTGTCTCGTCCAATGAGCAGGGGCACCTCGTGCGCGAGGCGGTGTCGCTCGGCGTGCACGGGTTTGTGATGAAGCGCTCCGATCTCGCGACGCTCCGCACGGCGATTTCCACGGTGCTCAGCGGCGAGAAATATTATTGCCAGGCGAGTGCGCGGCTCCTCGTGGACAAGATGGTCGACGAGGGGCGCAGCGTGGCGATCAACCTGACGTCACGCGAACGAGAGGTGCTCCGGGGCTTCGCGCGCGGCGAAAACTCCAAGGCGCTGGCGGAGCGGCTCGGCGTGAGCGCGAAGACCGTGCAGAACCATCTCACGCTGCTGAAAGAAAAACTTGGGCTGCGCGAGCCGGCGGAGCTCGTGCACTACGCGATCAAGCACGGGTATGTGGAGGCGCCGTAGGAGGGTGGAGCGTGGAGCGGGCGGACGTAGGTGAACCGCGCCGCGTTGCGTGACCGCGCGTTAATACGCGCGGCTACGGGCTACAGGGTGGCGCGTGGCCGGAGAGAACTTCGGCGCGGTCAGCGGCGCGGGGCGGGAATTTTTTCCGGGCTCACGCCGGCGCGGGTGGCGACGAGGGCGCAGACTTTCGGGACATACATGCGCGTCTCGGCGGGGAGCGAACTCGCGATGCCGGCGAAATCTTTCGCGCCGCGGGCGGTGAGCGTGCGGCGCACGCGGCCTTCGCCGGCGTTGTAGGCGGCCAGCGCGAGGGGCCAGCTCCCGAATTTGCCGTGGAGCATTTTCAGGTAACGCGCGGCGGCGTGCGCGGATTTGTCGGGGTCGGTGCGGTCGTCGGGGAGAAAGGTGCCGAGGCCCATGGCTTTGGCAGTGTCGGGCATAAACTGAAACAGGCCTTTCGCGCCGACGGGGCTGCGGGCCGCGGGGTTGAGCGAGCTTTCGGCTTCGGCGAGCCACGCGAGTTCGGCGGGCACACCTTCGGATACGAAGGCGGCGCGGAGGCGGGGCATGAGTTTCGCGGCGTTGGCGGGCGCGGGGCGCGTGCGCACCCGGGCGAGCCAGAGGTCGTAGTGCGGGAGTGAACTTTCGGTGCTCGATTTCGGAATTTGGATTTTCGGCGGCGGCTTCACGCCGGGCGGGAGAGGTTTCGGGGGAGGAGGTGGAACGAGCGGGGAGGTGGCTTGTTGGGCGCCTTGGATTTCGTCGATCCGCTGCTCAAGCCAGTCGGCGTAATCTTCGTAGCCGGGCAGGAGGCGGAGCGCGGTGAGGGCGGCGCGGGCCTCGGCTTCGTAGGCGGCGAGTTCTTCGAGAGAGCCGCCTTCGAGGGCGCCTTGGAGGCGGGTGGCGAAGGTGTCCCACTGCTCTTTCGAGGGAAATTCGAACTGCGCTTTGATTTCGGCGGGCGCGAGCTGGTCGAAGAGTTGTTGGCCAAGTTTGAAGAGCTCGTCGGCGGTGGGATCGGGCGTCGGCTGCGGGGCGCGCGCGGGCGTCTGCGCGGCGAGGGGCAGTGCGAGGAGGAGCAGGAGGAAGTGGGGAGCGCGACGAGGCACGTCAGGGGGCGGATGTGGAGCTGAGAGCCTGAATGACCGCGGATTTCAGACGGAGTGCCGGATGGGCGACGAGGGCAGGGGCGTTTTCGCCGAGATAATTTTTCGCGTTCTTCGCGACCCAATCGGTGGTGACAAAACGGTAGCGGCGACCGGCGACGATCTCGGTGGGCGCGGCGGCGACGAGATTTTCGCCGGCGCGGTCGGCCCACGGCGTATCCGGACCTTGGTTGCAGCGGGCGAGCAGTTGCCGGAGCCAGGCGCCGTCGACTTCGGCGGTGAAGAGCGGGCCATCGAAGCGCACGCAAGCATCGAGGGCAAAACGGGAAACGTCGCCGGCGGGGAGGCCGGCGCCGAACGTGGTGGCGCCGACGAGGGCGAAATCGGCGGCGGCGGCGCGGCGGGCGGATTCGACGGCGAAGAGCGCGGCATCGGTGGGGCCGAGGGCGTGCGGCGTGCGACCAACGACGGCGGTTTCCTCAGGCGTGAGGTGCGCCGCGAGCGTGGTGCGGATGAGCGCGGCGAGTTTTTCGTCAGCGGGATCGTCGGGCGTGAGGCGGAGTTGGGTGACGTCCCAGCGGGGCGGCGTGGCGGCGGCGTAGAGACGCGCGATGGAAATGAACTCGGTCCAACTGCCGGAGTGGAAATACACGGTGCGGCCCTCGCGGTGCACGAAACGTAGGTGGTCGTGGGCACCGGCGTAGAGCGTGCCGGCGGGCACGAGCGGGAGGATTGCGCGGTCGGCTTTGAGGCCGGTGTGCGCGAGGACGATAGGGAGCGGGGCGTCGCGAAGGAGCGCGGGGAGATGTTGTTTCGCCCAGATGACGGGGTCGGCGAGGTCGAGCTCGGGGCGCACGGCGACTCGGAAGGTGGCGAGGCGGTCGGTGGTGAGGCCGACGACGGTGGCGGTGTGCGCGCCGAGTGGGAGTTGCGTCGAGGCGGGGGCGTAGGGCTGGCGGTTGGACGGGTTGAGGACGTTGGCGCCGAGCACGGTAACGCCGGTGGCGCGGAGGCGGGCGACGGTTTCGGCGACGCCGTGGAATTCAGGCTCGTGGTTGCCGAGGGTGACCACGGTGGGGACGCGGGCGGCGAGCGCGGTGAACATCGCCAACTCCACGGCGCCGGCGCTGCGTTTCGCGACGGCGTTGCCGAGCTCGAAGGTGTCGCCGGCTATAAGCACGGCAACGGGCACGCCGGGATTTTCGGCGCGGAGGCGGTCGACACGCGCGACGAATTGCGCGGTGCGATCGTAAGCGGAATGCATGTCGCCCGCGACGATGACGAGTGCGTCGGGGCGTTCGGCGGCGGGTGCGATGGCGGCGAGGCAGAAAAAAAGAAGAGCAGAGAATCGAAGGCGCATGGAGAAGCGGCGGAACGCGAGGAGAGGCGGAGTGGCGTGGTGCCGCGAATCAATTTCGGAATAGAAAAGTTTCGCTTTTGGGAAAAACGCGGCGACGACGGTCGTCACGATTATTTCACAACCCGCAGGAGAGCAGGCGCCTGCGTGCGCCGTAGCGAACTGGCATACCGCGTGCGAAAGGCCGCGCTCTGCTATTTATGAAAACCTCCCATGGAATTGTTATTCTCGTTATCCTCGCGGCGCTCGGCGTCGCCCGGGCCGCGGCGGCGAGTCCGGCGTTCGAAGCGCGCACGACGCGGCTCTTCGAGGTCGCGGTGCACCGCTATGTGCCGCGCACGGACGGCGTGATCCTCGAGCGCCGCTACCTGCTCGATGCACGGGGCGCGCTGACACACGTCGAAGATGTGAATGTGCCGGTGAGCGTCGCGATGCCCGAAGAGGCCTATAACAAAGTGCTGATGCAGGGCGGGGCGTGGGCAGCCTACCGGCAGCTCGGACCGCAGGCGTTCGCCAATTTCGAGCTGGTGTCGGACCTGCCGGTCATGATCGCAGACCGGATGCAGTTCGAAGTGCGGGCGCGGGACGATGCGCGGTCGGATCGGGGCACGTTGATCAATATTTCCACGCGCGGCGTGGTGACGGGGACGGAGAAACTCACGGCGGGCTTTGTAATCACGGAGCAGCATCGGCGCGTGTTGGTGCGCGCAGTGGGGCCGACGCTGGCGCAGTTCGGCGTGACCGGCGCGATGGCCGATCCGTATGTGACGATCTTCAAGGGCAACCTGCCGCTCTACTTCAACGGCGATTGGAGCACGCGGCCCGAGGCGGCGGAGACGACCGAAGCGGCGCGCGCAACGGGAGCGTTTGCACTGCCCGCGGGCTCGAAGGATGCCGCGCTGGTCGTCGAGCTGCCACCCGGCGCCTACACGGTGCAAGTGCAGGCGGAATCCGGCGCGGGGGGCGCGGCGCTCGTGGAGGTTTACTCGGTGCCGTAACGGGTCGGAGCGTTGCGTGTGCCGGACACACGCACGCGCCGTGACTTTTCGGATACAAGTCAGCCGCCGGCGACGGGCGGGATGAAGACGAGGCGGTCGCCGTCGCAGAGGGCGTGCGTGGCGGGGACGAATTCGTCGTTCACGGCGGCGCGGACGCGGTTGGCGGGGAGCGTGAAGGCGTGACGCGCGCGGAGTTCGTCGTAGAGCGCGGTGGGCGTGGCGGCGGACGTCGTGAGTGTTTCCTGCGTGAGGCCGCGTTGCTCTCGCAGGATCGCGAAATATTGGACGGTGAGGGTGAGCATGGCGGGCTTTGGCGGGGCGGAAGCGTAAACGTGGCGCGGACGTGGAGGGCGGGTCGGGGACCGAGCGCTAATCGGCGCGGTAGTGGGATTTGCCGCCGGTTTTTTCGAGGAGGCGGATGTCGCGGATCACGATGCCGTGGGAGACGGCTTTCGCCATGTCGTAGAGAGTGAGGGCGGCGATTGTGGCGCCGGTAAGGGCTTCCATTTCGACGCCCGTTTTGGCGTGGGTTTGCGCGTGGCAGTGGATGCTGACTTCACCGGTGCCGTCGGGGAGGAGGCGCGAGTCGATGTGGATCTGACAATCGTCGAGCGGAAGCGGGTGGCAGAGGGGAATGAGGTCGCTCGTTTTTTTTGCGCCCATCACGCCGGCGAGGATCGCGGTTTGAAAGATCGGGCCTTTTTTCGTGGCGATCTCGCCGTCACGGAGGAGCGCGGCGAGGGCGGGCGGGAGTGAAACGGTCGCGACGGCGTGGGCGGTGCGGCGCGTGACGGCTTTGTCGCCGACGTTGACCATCGCGGGGCGGTTTTGCGCGTCGAGGTGGGAGAACATCCGGGAAATGACGAATGACGGAGGTCGAATGGCAAGCAGGGGCCGCGATGCTGGATGATGTGCAATCGGTGGTTGGGAAACCGCTGCTCCGGCGCGGCAGATCACACCCAAGGATAGAACGGCGCGAGGGTGCCGGCGGGGAAATCGGCGGGGCCGGCGGGAAGTTCGACGAAGCCGTCGGTGGCGACGAGGCCGGCGAAGTCACCGGAGGTGTTGAAAGGGTCGGGCGTGGCGAGGAGTTCGGCGCGGGGGCCGCTGGAGAGTTTTACGGGGAGCAGGTAGGCGAGTTTCGATTTCCAAGCGACGGGAGCGGCGAGGGCCACGGTGCGCGGTGCGGCGGGCGTGAGGGCGCTGGCGTGGGCGAGCGCGGGCAGCACGTAGCGGTGGAGGCACGTGTAGGCGGAGACGGGATTGCCGGGAAGCGCGAACACGGGAGTATGGCGCGGGCTCTGGCCGAACCAGAATGGTTTACCGGGGCGCTGGGCGACGCCTTGGAAAATTTTCTTCACGCCTTGGCGATCGAGCTCGGCGGGGAGGTAGTCGAATTTTCCTTTCGAGACGCCGCCGGTGATGAGCACGACGTCGAATTCGGCGATGATGTGCCAGAGGAGATGCTCGATCTCCTGGCGGACGTCGCGGAGGTGGAAACGCGAAGTGTGCGGGTAACCGGCGGCGGCGAGCGCGGCGCTGAGCGCGTGGTCGTTGCTGCGGCGAATCTGGTGCGGGGCGACGCGCGCGCCGACTTCCACGAGTTCGTCGCCGGTGGCGATGACGGCGATTTTGGGGGACTGCGTGACGGTGAGATTCGCGTAGCCGCAGGCGGCGGCGACGGCGATTTCGCGGCCGGTGAGGCGCGTGCCGGCCCGCACGATCACCGCGCCGGCCGGATGGTCGCTGCCGCGACGATGAATCGCATGACCGGCGGTGAAACGGGCGGCGGCGGCGGAAACGGTTATCGTGGCGCCGTGGGCATCGCGGGTGACTTCTTCGTAGGGCACGATGCAATCCGCTCCGGCGGAGAGCACAGAACCGGTCATGATCTCGACGGAAGATTCGGCCGCGGGACCGAGTTTGAACGGTCTCATGCCGGCGGCTTGCACGCCCTCGATGCGGAATTGCGTGACACCGGCGGCCAATGAGGCGGCGCGGAGCGCGTAACCGTCCATCGTCACGCGGTCGAAGGGCGGAAGATCGCGGTCGGCACAAAGGTCGGTGCGCAAGATGCGGCCATGCGCCTGCGCCAGCGGGCAATCTTCGCGGTGGAAGGGTGCGACGTGGGTGAAAATGAGTTTTTCCGCTTCAGCGGGGGTGAGCATGATTTTGTGGGAGCCTGCTTGCAGGAGAGGAACACGGGGGGTAACAGGCTCAGTGAATCGCCTGCAAGCAGGCACCTACATGGGACATCCCACCGACCAGTTCAACCGCCCGTTGCGCGATCTGCGCATTTCCGTCACCGACCGCTGCAACTTTCGCTGCCCCTACTGCATGCCGAAGGAAGTGTTCGGCGCGGGTTACGCGTTTCTGCGCGATCCGCAGCTGATGACGCTCGACGAGCTCACGCGGATCGTGCGGGCGTTTCGGGCGCTGGGCGTGGAAAAGGTGCGGCTCACGGGCGGCGAACCGTTGTTGCGCGCGGATGTGCCGGAACTCGTGCGGATTTTGAAACAGGACGTCGGCGTGCGGGATGTCGCGCTCACGACGAACGGTTGGTTGCTCGAAAAACTCGCGCCGGCGTTGCGCGCGGCGGGGCTGGACCGGCTCAACGTTTCGGTTGACGCGCTCGACGATGCAACGGCCGGAAAACTGAACGGCCTCGGGTTCAGCGTGGAGCGGGTGTTGCGCGGGATCGATGCGGCGGCGGCGCTGGGTTTTCCGATCAAGATTAACTGCGTGGTGCAGCGCGGCGTGAACGACGGGGAGCTGCTGACGTTGTGCGACTACTTCCGCGAGCGCGGCCACACGGTGCGGTTCATCGAGTTCATGGACGTGGGTAACACGAACCACTGGGCAGCGGAGCGCGTGGTGCCGGCGAAGGAAATCGTCGCGCGTATCGGAGAAAAATGGACGCTGGAGCCAGTCGGTCCGGCGTATCGCGGCGAAGTTGCGGCGCGCTACCGCTACCTGGACGGGCGCGGGGAGATCGGGCTAATCAGCTCGGTAACGGAACCGTTTTGCCGGGACTGCCACCGCGCGCGGCTCTCGGCAGACGGGAAGCTGTTCACGTGTTTGTTCGCCTCGCTCGGGTGGGACGTCCTCGGGGCGCTGCGCGCGGGCGCGGATGCGGCGGGATTGGAAAAGTATCTTTCACGGGTGTGGAGCGGGCGCCTCGACCGCTACAGCGACGAGCGGGCGGAGCTGCTCGCGACGGGCGAGGCGCGGGCGAAGATTGAGATGAGCTATATCGGGGGTTAGCTCCGACGGAAAAAGAGCCGTTCGGAATCTACCGAACGGCTCTGAGACTAAATTTCTAACAGAAACGGCATATAAGTCTGACCACAGGCGCCACCGGTATGAATCGGAAACGCACGTGCGCACTTTGGCCGTATGGGCAATCCGGTGCGGCGATTCTTAATTGAATAGCGAAACACAATCGGAAGGCCGCATCGAAAACAGAAGCGAACTTTCAAATCTTAAATGTGGGTGAGGCGCGTCCGAACTTGACGATTCAATCCGCCGAGATACTCACGCGATGTGGGCACGTGACCCCGATCAAACTCGTCTCCCCTCACCGGAACGCGTGCGAGAGGGATTCCGCCTTAGACCCCGCGAGACCTGCCAGTCTTGTGGGGTTTTGTATTTTGTGAGCGCTCGCAGCGGTCGGCTAGATCGCTTGGCGCTTCAGACTCTTTTCATAATTTCAAAAGTAGGACCTAAATTTGAGTCGCTCAAAGAGAGACTCGAAAAATTTGTTCGCAAAGCCGATCGCGAATAGCGCCTCACTCATACTTCGCCGCGCGGCCGATGTAGTTGAGCATCCAGATTTCTTTCCAGACGCGGTAGCGGCCTTCGTGCGTGATTTTGCCGAGGTCTTCGCGGTCGTGGTGCGCGTGGAGGAAACCGAGCTCGGTGTTCAACTGATCGAGTTCGTGTTGGGCAGAGTTGAGGTCGGCCAAGGGCTCGACGTCAAAGGGCACGGGCGTGGCGTTGCCGGCGAGGAGGCGCGCGCGGTGGCGCGCGATCAGACCGGGCAGCGAACGGCGCCACGGGGCGCGCTCCACGAACCAGTTTTCCGGATAAAAACCGGCGAAGGGAATGTAGAGATTATCGGTGAGGTAGCGGCGGCCATCGGCGGTGACGGACGTGACCGCGAAGCATACGGAAATCGCGCCGTTGAGCTGCGGAATAAACGTCACCTGCACGCGCACGAGGGCCTGGGCGTCTTGGTAAACGGATACGCGGAGGTAAATGCCGTCGCCGCCCACTTCGGCTTTCAGGGCCTGCGTCTGCCGAAAGCCCTCGGTGCGAAGCCACTCGCGGATTTTCAGCAGACGCGGCTGCACGGGCCATTCTTCGCCGGTGGAGTTGACAGCGTAGCGCGGGAAAAGCGGCATGGGGCTCACGCTGAGAGCGGAGATGGCGAGCCAGTTGTAGAGCGTCTCGCCGAGGAACCACACGATGAAGAACACCGCGGACAGCACCCAAAACGGGCGGTCGATCAGCTCGAAATCGCGGCACATCTGCGCGGCGCCAAACGTGAACACGAACCAACGCAGCCAGCGGTCGGCAATGGAGAGCAGCGGCGACGCCACGCGCTGGTTGATCTGCATCAACACCAGCGAAACCAGAATCGCGCCGAGGATCAGATAGGTAGGCTCCACGGAAGAAGTGGGCGAAGATGGCACCGGAAAGGGTGTTCGACTGCCCGCTCAGGCGGGCGACGACGCGGACAAAAAATCAGCTCAGGCGGACGGGCATGATGACGCAGACGAAGTTTTCCAGGGTTTTGAAAACGCCGGGGCTGACCTCATCTTTGACTTCGAAAAATACCTCGTCCTTCGAGAGGGCCTTGAGCGGGTCCATGATGAAGGCGGGATTAAACGCGACCTGCAGGTCGGGACCGCTGTAGCCGATGGCCATCGACTCGTGGGCCTCACCGAAATCGGGGCTCTGCGCGGTGATTTCGAGGAGGTTGCTGGTGAGTTTGACCTTCACCGAATTGGATTTCTCGGAGCAGACGAGCGCGGCGCGGTGCACGCACTGGAGGAAGAGCTCGCGCTCAAGCTTGATGCGCTGGTGCGTCTCTTTCGGGATGACCTGATGGTAGTTCGGGTAGTTGCCCTCGACGACCTTCGAGTAGAGATAAATGTGATCGATCAGGCCGCTGGTTTCTTTGTCGGTCGCGATCTGGAAAGCGGCACGGCGGTCGTTGAAGTTGATTTTAACCTTTTCGCCCTTGTCGAGGAGGCGGGTGAGCTCGCCCACGGTCTTCGCCGGGAGGATGATCGCACCGGCGCTGGCGGCGGGGACTTCCATATCCTTAGCGATGAGGGCGAGGCGGCGGCCGTCGGTGGCGACGAGGGAGAGTTTGCCGTCCTTAAAGTTGAAATAGACGCCGTTGAGGATGTAGCGCGTCTCGTCGGTGGACTGAGCGTAGGCGACGCTCTTGAGCATCATCGAGAGCTCGGCCTGTTCGAGGGCGTAGGCTTTCTCGTCGCCGAACTCGGGGAGCGGGGGAAATTCTTCCTTGCCGATGCCCATGATGCGGAAGGTGGAACCGCCGGAGGTCAGTTTGACCTGGTGGTTGGGGGCACCGTCGAAGGTCACGTCAACGTTGGGCAATTCCCGCACGATTCCGGCCAAACGTTTGACGGGGAGGGTCACGGAGCCCGTTTCCTTCACTTCGGCCTTAATTTTGCAGCGAATGCCCAGATCGAGGTTCGTGGTGGTCAGCGAAATCTGGTCCTTCTCCGCCTCGATGAGCACGTTGCTCAAAATGGGCATCGTGGCTTTGGAGCCGACCACGTTGAGCACCTGAGCGAGGCCGTTGGCGAAGTGATCGCGATTGATTTTGAATTTCATGAAGGGGGCGAAAGGGAAGCGCGCTTTTGAGAAGCTAACAAAGTCTAAAAGGATAGGAGTTCAATTAGGAATTATATCCGTATTATTATAGGCTGCGAATAACCCCAACAACCGCGCGTTTTCAGAGGAAAACCGGCCCAAAAAACGCCGTGAAAATCGTCGCACGGTTTGCGCGCAAGCCCCCGGTTATCCACAACGCCGGAGTTGTTGGTGCGCTGCACGCAGGTTGCTCACACGTTGCCGGCGGACCGGTTCGACGGAGCATGCGGATGCACCGGCGCCGGCCGGCGCCAGTGGCGGATAAGGCCGTAGAAAATATAGGAAAGACACACGCCGAGCAGAGCGTAGCTTTTGAAAAACAGGACTAGGCCCAACACCGCGAGACCCGCGGTGAAGGTGCGGATTTTCATCTTGGTTTGGAAATCGACGCCTTTCCCGCTGGGGTAGCGGATGGTGCTCATCATGAGTAGGCCGATCAGGAGCATGAGAAACGGCAGCGCGAGCGCCCACGCTTTCAGGGATTTGTCGGATTCGGCGACCTTCAGGAGAAACAACACCAAGGCGGCGACGGTGCCGGCGGCGGCGGGCACGGGGAGGCCGACGAAATCTTTGGTGGACTCTTTTTTGCCGGGGCGGAGCAGCGGATTGGTGATGACGTTGAACCGGGCGAGGCGCATCGCCGCGCACAGGAGGTAAACGAAACCGATGGCCCAGCCGACATTGCGGAACCAGAGGATACCCTGCGTGGGCGAGAGGATAAAAAAGAACATCATCAGCGTCGGCGCCAAACCGAAGGAGACGACGTCGGCGATGGAGTCGAACTCGGCGCCGAAGAGCGATTCGCGGCCGCCCATGCGCGCGAGCCGGCCGTCGAGCGCGTCGAAGGCGGCGGCGCCGAAGATGAACCACACGGCGTAGCGGTAGTGCTCGGCCGGCGTGGAGCCGAGGTAGTCGCCGGTGAGCGCGGTTTCGGCGAGGCGGGCGTGGATGCAGTAGACGATCGCCATGAAGCCGCAGAACAGGTTTCCGGCCGTCATGAGATTCGGCAGAAAATAAATGCGGCTCGCGTTGGTGACCGAGTAGGGGTCTTCGCGGCGGGCGAGTTCGTCGGCGGCGCGTTCGGCGGGAGTGCGGCGACGGAGATTCATCGTTTCGTCAGGCTCTCGAGGTATTTCCAGAACTTGGAGTGCTGTTCGACGAGCTGTTGCTCCGAGACCGGGAGCTTGTTGCGCAACAGGAAGTCTTCGAGCGAGTTCTTGTGGAGGATGTAGTTCACGTGGAGCGCTTCGCCGTGCGCTTCGAAATAAAAACGGAAATCGCCGGCGCGCAGCCGGTAAAATTCTTTCTGCCCGCGGTGAAACCGGCCGAGCGGTTCGCGGGGATGGGCGAGGTCGTCCGGCCGGATGCTCGTCATGGGCTCGAGCACGTCGAGTTGGGCGAGTTTATCGAGCCCGTTAAGCTCGTGCATGGCCTGTTCGGAAAAGGTGACTTGATACATGGCTGGACCTCAGGTGCGCGAACGCCCACGTTTCGCCGCGTGCGTCAGGCGCACGGTCGGCTCGCCCCGCGAAAGCTTCATCGAATTACCCATGAAACGTCCCAGTCTCTGCCCCCACCTCCTCGCGGCAACGCTTTTTCTCGGCACTGGATTGCGCGGAGAGCAGGCGAAAGCAGACAGTCCGCCGGTCGCTCGGGAGACAGAAGGCGACACTGCGAAGCGGCGTCGGGCGGAGGCGGTCGCGAACGAAGTGGCCCGGCGTCACGCGGTCCGGGCAGAGCTGATCAAGCTCTTCGACAAAAATGGCGACGGGAAACTCGATGAGACCGAGATGGTGGCGGTGAGTGAATTTCTGGTGAAGGGCACCGTCGGGCCGGCGGCGCCCCGTGCATCGGTCGACGAGCAGGTGAGACTGGAGAAAGTCGCGGACGAAGTCGCCAAGCGGCGCGCGGTCCGAGAGGCCGCGGCCAAGGCGAAACAGGCCGGCGAGCGGAAGTAGCCTTTTTGTTTTCCACGGCCGCGGGGAAGGCGCACGCTGCCGCCATGCCCGTAACCCTTTCCGATATTCGCGCGGCGCAGCGTCGCATCGCCGGCGGTCTCTACGTCTCGCCCTGTCCCGATTCGATTCCGCTGAGCGAGATCACGGGCTGCCGCATCGTCTGCAAACTCGACAACTTGCAGCGCACCGGGTCGTTCAAGGAGCGCGGGGCCCGCAATGCGCTGCTCCGCCTGCCGCCCGCGCAAAAGAAACGCGGCGTGATCGCGGCCAGCGCGGGCAACCACGCGCTCGGCATGGCCTACCACGGGCATCTGCTCGGCATCCCGGTGACGGTCGTGATGCCCGACTACGCGCCGCTGATTAAAATCACGACGTGTCAAAAACTCGGGGCGCGCGTGCTCGTGCGCGGTCACGATTTTACTGCGGCGCGTGCCGAGGCCGACGCGCTCGTGGCGAGCGATGGGCTCACTTACGTGCACGGTTTCGATGCGCCGGACATCATCGCGGGGCAGGGCACGATCGCGCTCGAAATGATGAAACAGGTGCCGGATCTCGATGCGATTTTGTGTCCGATCGGCGGCGGCGGGTTGATCGCGGGTGTTTCGATCGCGGTGAAAGCCGTTAACCCGAAAATCAAAGTCATCGGCATCGAGAGCACGAACACGGGCAATTTCGCTGCGGCGCTGCGCGCGGGGAAACCGGTGTTGGTGAAACGCCGGGCGACGCTCGCGGACGGTCTCGCGCCGCTCATTGTAGGGCCGACGTCGTTTGCGCTGGCGCGCACGCGCGTCGATCAGGTCGTCAGCGTCGGCGAACAGTGGATCGCGCTCGCGATTCTGCGATTGCTGGAGCTGGAGAAAACGGTGGTCGAAGGTTCGGCGGCGGTGCCGCTTGCGGCGTTGATGGCGGGCAAGCTACCGGAGCTGCAGGGGAAACGCGTCGGGCTCATTCTGAGCGGCGGCAATATCGATCCCTCGGTGCTCGGCCGCGTGATCGCCAAGGGCTTGGTGCACGACGGGCGCCTGACGCGCTTCACGGCGACGGTGACGGATCGGCCGGGTGGGCTCGCGGAGCTCACGCGGGTGATCGCGGATTGCGGCGCGAGTATCCAGGATGTGGTGCACGAGCGGGCGTTCAGCGGGCCGGATGTGTTTGCGGTGAACGCGGTGTGCACGGTGGAGACGCGCGACCATGCGCACGTGGCGGCGTTGCACCGGGCGTTGAAAAAACACGGTTTTCCGGTGGCGGTGACGCGTTAGCCGCGTGCTTGTGCGTCGGGCGCAGGCCGTGCAGGGTCGCGGTCCGCGCTGTTCTCTCATGAGTGCCTTTTCACGCTACCGTCAGTCGAACCTTCCGTCGTTGCAGCCGGAGAGGGATTGGCCGCAGTGGTTGCGCGGAGTCGGCGTGGCGGTGGCACTGATCGTGTGCACGCTGCTGTCGCGGTTGTTGACGGAACAGCCGAAACTGGAAGCGAGCTTCTGGTTGCCGAGCGGCTTGCTGCTGGCGGTGTATTTGGTGACGACGCGGCGCGAATGGCCCGCGATGTCGGTCGCGATTTTGATCGGCAGCGGGGTGTTCAATCTCTTCGGCGGTTGGCCGCTGATTTACTGGTTCGGCGCCGCCGTCACCAACATCGCGTCGGCGATTCTCGGCGTGGAACTGATCCGTCGTTGGGTCGCGCCGCGACCGACCCTGGCGAATGTCGGCGAATGGGTGGGCGTGGTGGCGCTCGGCGGATTGGTGAGCCTCCTGCCCTCGGCCACGGTGGGCGCGTGGATGGTGCGCGCGCTCGGGAGCGCGGCGGCGTGGCGGGAAGTTTGGACCTCGTGGTATTTCAGCGATCTGCTCGGCGTGATTTTGATCGTGCCGCTGGTCCTGGCCTGGCGCGGACGGCTCGACGGCGTGTGGCAAGGGCCGTGGACGGCGCGCCGGTGGGAAGCAGTGGGTATGGTGGGCGGCATGGTGCTCGGCGTGCTCGGGATGGTTGCATATGGCCGGGAACTGGGCGGCGCGGGGCGCTACGTGGTGTTGCCGTTTGTGGTGTGGGCGGCGATCCGGTTTGGCCCGCGCGGCGTGACATTGGTGAGCCTGGTGGCGGCGTTGATCGCGGGCTGGCTCGCGCTCCGCGGCTGGGGCGTGAATCTGACGACCCTAGCGACACCGCAGGCGAGAAATGCGGAGATGCAGCTGCAACTTTCGCTCATGGGTTTCTTCGGTCTGATTCCCGCGATCGTGATCGCGGCGCACCGGCGGACGGAGGCGGAGTTGCGCGAGCAGCGGAATTTTTTGAAGGCGGTCTTCGAGGGCGAGCTCGAGTGCGTAATGGTGAGCGGGCCCGACGGCGGGCTGCTGCAGGTGAACCGGTCCAGTCTCGCGGTGCTCGAAGTCGCCGATCTGGCCGAAGCCAACGCCACCGGCTTGGTGAACTTCGTGGAGCCGGAGTTTCGCGAACGGTTTGCCGAGCTGCACCGGCGGGCGCTGGCCGGGGAAAATGGGGCGCTCACGTATCCGTTGCGCGGGCGACGGGGCACGTTGCGGTGGCTCGAGACGCACGGGACGTCGCTCCGCGACGGCGACGGGCATGTATCCGGAATTCTGACCGTGACGCGCGACATCACCGAAAAACGGCAGGCGGAGGCAGCCCAACGGCAGAGCGAGGAACAGCTGCGGCTCATCTTCGATGCGGTGGCAGACGGCGTCGTAGTGCAGGACCGCGAGCTGGGGATCATCCGCTGCAATGCCGCGGCGGAGCGCATCCTCGGGCTCACGGCCGACCAGATGGCGGGGCGGAGTTCGCTCGATCCGCGGTGGCGAGCCGTGCGCGAAGACGGCCAGCCGTTTCCCGGTGAGGAGCATCCGGCGGTGGTGGCGTTGCGCACCGGCCAGCCCGTGCGCGATGTCGTGATGGGGGTGCATCTGCCCACCGGCCCGCTGCGGTGGATCTCGATCAATGCGGAGCCGGTGCGCGATCTGCGGAGCGACGCGCCGATCGTGGTAGCCAGTTTTTCCGATATCACAGCGCGGCGGCAGCTGCAGGAGCAAGTGTGGCAGGCGCAGAAAATGGAAGTGGTCGGGCAGCTCGCCGGCGGCGTGGCGCACGATTTCAACAATATCCTCACGGCGATGCGCCTGAATCTGCAGCTCGTGCAGATGGACAGCTTCCTGCCCGCGGACGTGCGCGAGCCGATCGCCGATTTGGAAACGATGACGCGCCGCGCCGCGCGCCTCACCGAACAACTGCTGCTCTTCGCGCGGCGGCGCGTGATGAAGACCGAGCATTTCGATTTCAACACGGGCATCATGCAGGTGTTGAGCATGCTGCGGCGCGTGCTCGGCGAGCCGATCGCGATCCATCTCCACCTCGCACCGGAGGCGCTCTGGCTCCGGGCCGATCCGGGCATGCTCGATCAGGTGGTGATGAACCTGTGTGTAAACGCCCGTGACGCGATGCCGGCGGGCGGTGCGCTCACCTTGGAGACGACGGCGGTGGAGTTTGCGGCGCCGGGCCTACCCGGGGCGTCGCATCCGCAGGCCCGGGCTGGACGGTTTGCGTGTCTGCGGGTCACGGATACAGGCAGCGGCATGGCCCCCGAGGTGCTCGCGCATTTGTTCGAGCCGTTTTTCACGACGAAGGATGTGGGCAAGGGCACGGGCCTCGGGCTCGCGACGGTGCACGGGATCGTGCACCAGCACCAGGGGTGGATCGAAGTGGAGAGCGCCGTGGGCCGGGGCAGCTCGTTTGTCGTTTATTTTCCGCTGGCCGCCCCGCCCGCCGATGCGTCCGAACCTGCGTCGAGAAAGCCGGTGCTGAGCGGACGCGGAACGATTTTGTTTGTCGAAGACGAGCCGGCGGTGCGGGACACCACGGCGACGATGCTGCGCCGCATCGGCTACCGCGTGTTGGAAGCGTCCCACGGTCCGGAGGCGCTCGGCGTCTGGCAACGCGAGGGCCCGGGCATCGACCTGCTCCTTACCGATCTGGTCATGCCGCAGGGCATGAACGGGCTGGAGCTCGGGGAGACTTTGCGGCGTTCGAAGCCCGCGCTGGGGATTGTGATCATCAGCGGTTACACCGACCAGATCATCAAAGGTGACGTCGGGGCGCGGGCGAATTTCACGTTTGTCGCGAAGCCGTTCGATTTTCCGGCGTTGGCGGAAATCATCCGGCAAACGCTCGAGACCGATCAGGCCTCGGCGGGAGGCACTGCGAGCAGCCGCGTGATCGTCGGCACGAGCTGATCGAGATTCTGCGGTTTGTGGATGATTTCGCGGATGCCGGCCGATTGCGCGGCCGCCTCATCGCCGGCGCGGAGGTAACCGGTCGTGAGGACGACCGGAGTGCCGGGACGGATACGTTGCAGCTCCGCCGCGAGTTCGAGGCCGCTCATCTCGGGCATCGAGAGATCGGTCACGACGAGGGCGAAGGCCGCGGGCTCGGCGCGGAAACGCGCGAGGGCTTCGCGCGGTCGCACGCAACCGGTGGTGACGAAGCCGGCGGTTTCCAGCATCCGCGTGGTGATCTTCACGATGGCTTCCTCGTCGTCGACGCACAGGACGTGTTGGCCGCGGCCGGGTTTGGCGGAGGCGGCGACGGCCGGGGCGGGCGCGTCGGCGGGAGTCGGCGCGCCCTCGGTCGCGCGGAAGTAGAGAGCGAACGTCGAGCCCGCGCCGAGGGTGCTCGCGGCCGTGATCGCGCCGCCGTGCGAGCGCAGGATGCCGTGGGCGATGGAGAGGCCGAGGCCGGTGCCTTCGCCGGGGGCCTTGGTGGTGAAAAACGGATCGAAGATGCGCGGCAGCACTTCGGGCGGGATGCCGGGACCGTCGTCGCGCACGGTGATGCGCACATAGTCGCCGGGGGTGAGCTCGGCGTGTGGCGGCGGTTGGCCGGGCTCGAGCCGGCAGGTCTCGACGGAAAACGTCACCGAGCCGGGGCGGCTGCCGAGGGCGTGCCAGGCGTTGGTGCCGAGGTTGACCAGGACTTGGATGATTTCGGAGCTGTCGGCCTCGATGAGCGGCAAGTTGGCAGAGCCTGTCAGCCCGATCTCGACGTTGGCGGGGATCGTGGGGCGGAGGAGTTTGACGGCTTCCTCGACGAGCGGCAGCGGCGCGAGGAAACGGCGGCGGTTTTCCTGCGGGCGGCTGAAGGCGAGGATGCGGCGCACGAGGTCGCGGGCGCGGAGGCCGGAGCGGCGGATCTCGTCGAGCGCGTCACCGAGCGCACTGTCGCCGGGCACATCGAGGCGGGCGAGTTCGGCGTGGCCGAGGATGGCGGTGAGGATGTTGTTAAAATCGTGCGCGATGCCGCCGGCGAGCGTGCCGACGGCTTCGAGTTTCTGCGATTGGCGGAGTTGTTCCTCGAGCTTGCCGCGGGCGAGCTCGGCGAGGCGGCGGCCGGTGATATCGGCCGATACGCCGATCGCCCGCAGGTGCTCGGGATCGCCGCGGGTATCGAGGAGGCGGGCCTGCATTTCGAGCCAGCGCACGGCGCCGTCGGGCAACACGAGGCGGTGCGTCGCCTGGAGAGTGGCGGTGCGGCCGGTGAGCAGATCTTCGAGCTGGCGGCGCAGCGCGACCGACTCGTCGGCGGGCACGTGGCGTAACAGGTTTTCCACTTCGCCGGACAGCGCCCCCGGCGCGCAGCCGTAGACGGTCTCGGCTTCGGGCGAGGCCTGGAGGCGGCGGTCGGCGAGGGTGATTTCCCAGGAGCCGAGGCGGGCGGTCTGCATCGCGAGGCGGAGGCGTTCCTCGTTTTCGCGTAGTGCGGCCGTCGCGGCGAGGCGCGCCACCGCGGAGCCGCAGTGTTCGGCGAGGGTCTGGAGCTGCGCGAGATCGCCCGAGCCGTAGCGCTGCGGGCGATAGCTCTGCACGGAGACGATGCCGATGGTTTTTTCCCGCCAGCGCACGGGCACAAACAGCAGCGAGGCGCTCTTCCGCTCTACAAAACCGCGTGCGCCGAAAGCGTGGAGTGTGGGATCGGCCGGCGTGCCGTCGCGGTTCACGAGCAACGGCGTGCCATGCAACACGCGCGTCACCGCCGGGCTGAGCGCGGGCATGACGGTGGCGACGATCTGCGGCTGCGAGCTGCCGGCGGGCGTATCCTCGGCGTGGGCACCGGCGGTCGGCCGGCCATGGGTGTCGATGGGCGTGAAGAAAAACGCGTCGTAGTCGAAGAGCGTGCGGCAGGCGGTGGCGACGGCGCGGCCCACGTCGGTCAACGCAGTGGCGGCGCCGAGCCGCGCGGCGAGTTCGCGCAGCGCCTCCTGCGTGAGCGAGTGGCGTTTGGCGGCGGAGATGTCGCGCGCGATCACCGAGGTGAAATCCTGCGCGCCGCCGACGGTGCGATGCGCCAGCAGGACGAGCGAGACGGGGATTTCCCGGCCGTCGCGGTGCCGCAGCGCGGATTCGCCGGACCACGTGCCTTGGGCCCAGGCGGCCGGGAGCGCGCCGTGGGAAAACGCCTCGCGTGCGGGCACCGCCAGCAGATCGAGCGTGTGCGTGGTGTGCAGATCGGCGTCGGGGCCGAGCCCGACGAGCGCGCGGCCGGCGCGGTTGATGTAGAGGATCCGGCCGGCGCTGTCGGCGAACTGCACGAAGTCGCTCGTGTTTTCGAGCACGAGGGCAAGGCGCGCCTGCACGGTGGCGAGGTGGCGGTCGCGGGCGAGTTGTTCGCGTTCGCGGCGCACGCGGCGCAGCGAGGCGGTCCAGACGCTGCCGCCGACGAGACCGGCCAGCGCAAGGGCGACGAGGCCGCGGAACCAGCGCGTCTGCCAATAAAAAGGTTCGATCTCGAACGCGAAGGTCGCACCACGGCGGTTCCACACGCCGTCGCTGCCGGAGGCCTGCACATGGAGCGTGTGTTCGCCGGGCGGCAGCTCCAGGAAGTTAACCGTGGTCTCGCCGCGCATGTCCTGCCACGGATTGCGCTCGTCGCCGAGGCGGACGCGGAAGCGCTGTTTGCGCGGGGCGAGAAAATCGAGCGCCGCGTAGGAAATCCGGATGAGATGGCTGCCGGCGGGGAGGACAGTCGACGCCTTCGCTTGGTCTTGGAGGAGATCGAGGGAGACGGAACGGGTGCCGGCGACATAGCTTAACGCTTCCACGACGACGGGCGGCGGTTGCTCCTGAGTTTTCAACTGCGCGGGATCGATCATCGCGGCGCCGCGGACGAGGGCAAACCAGAGGCGGCCGCGGTCGTCTTTGGCCACGGTCGGCTGGGAGGCGGTGGGGAAATCGAGTTCGCGCAACCCGTCGCCTTGGTCGAACACGTGGAGCGCGGGCAGCGCGCCCGGCGTGCGGGCCGCTCGCCACAATTCGGCGGGATCGGCGCGCACGACTTGCCGGCCGGAGCCGAACCAGAGCAGACCGGCGTTGTCCTGCACGAGCGAGGTGATGGCTTCGCCGGGCAGACCGCGGTCGGTGGAGAGTTGGTGGCGCTCGGTGCCGCTGCGCACGATCAAGCCGTGGCCGGCCGTCCCGATCCACCACCGGCTGTCGCGGTCGGCGAGGATGCTCGCGATCCGCTGGTCGTCGCGCAGGCGCAGCACCGGCTCCGCCCGCAGCCCCGCCGGCCCGTAGGCGTAGACCTCGTTGTGCCGGGCGAGGAGCACCGTGCCGTCGGGTTGCTCGGCAAACAGCGTGGAGCTCGCGCGCTCGACGACGCCCAGGGGCCCGACCCGGCTGAACGCGCCGTTTTCCAAAACCGCCACCTGATGGTCGCCGCCGATCCAGAGGCGGCCGCGCGAATCTTCGAAGAGGGTGTTGATCGTCTCGGTGCGGCCAAAAATGCCGTTTTCCACCTGGGTGATTTGGTCGCCATCGAGCCGGAGCAGACCGCTGCCAAACGAGCCGAACCACACCGAATCGTCCCGCCGCCGCAGCACGCTGCGAAACGGCACCGCGCCAAAGCGCCCGACGCGCAGCGGCTCGACCGCGCCCGTGCCGTCGAAATACGCCAGGCCCGCGCCGTAGGTCGTGAGCAGCACGCGACCGTCGCGCAGCGGCGCGAGCGTGAGAATCACGCGGTCGCCCATGCCCTCGGCTTCGCCGATGTGGTGGAAGCGCCGTGGGCGCAGGCGCGCGAGGCCACCCACGCCGCCGCCGATCCACAGGCTGCCGTGGTCGTCGGGATAAACGACACGCATCCCGCCCGAATGCGGCAGGCCGTCGGCCTTGAGCAGGTGTTTCACCGTGCCGTCGGGCTGAATCCGATACACGCCGGTGTCGACCGCGGGCAACCAGAGCACGCCGGCCGCATCTTCGGCGGCCCGCCAAAAAATTTTCACCGGTGCGGACAGCGGCGTGCGCGCGACGACCGCGCCAGCGCGCACCTGCAGCAGTTCGTTTTGAAGGACGACGTAGGCGCGGCCGTCGCGGCGTTGTGCGGTGCCGACAGAGCGTTTCCCCAGCCCTGCGTCGCCGGGGAGGGCCTGCCAGGTGCCGTCGATCAGCGCGCCCGCGAAATGCGTGGGCCGCACCGCGTAGAGCGTGCTCGTCTCATCAAACGCGCAGAGCGTGCCGCCGCCGCCGGGCGGGGTGGGGAGTTCGCGCCATTTGCCGCCCTCCTCCAATTGCATGATGCGGCCGGTCGAACGCCCGATGACGAGAGTGCCGTCCGGGGCCTCGGCGAAGCTGCGCGGGTGATCGGTGCGGTTGGCCCAGCCGTCGTTTTCCTGCCAACGCCGCCACACGCCGCGGTCGTGCATCACGAGCCCCTCGACGGTGCCGAACCACACGCGGCCGCGGCGGTCACGATACATCGTGATGATGCTGGTGGATTTGAGCTCCGGCATGGCGGCGGGCGCCCACGGGGAGAATTTCTGGCCGTTGAATCGCACGAGTCCGCGAAACGTGCCCATCCACATGGCGCCATCGGGGGCCGGGACGATGCCGGAGCAGGAGTTTTCGGGAAACCCTTCGTCGAGCCCCCAGTTTTCCGCGAGATACTCGCTTTGAAACGGCACCGGTAACGGCCGCGCGTGGACGGACGGCGCGGTGCAGGCCAAGAGCGCGATCAGCCAAACTGCGCGACTCCGGAACGCCCACACGAGGCGCCACCGGGAAGTTTTCGAGTAAACAAAAGCGCGCATCGGACGAAGAAACGGCGAAGCTATGCCGTCAGTTGACGGGACGCCTCGCGCAAGGGGCAGTCAAGGTTTTCGTCGGAGAGGGGAGGCGCCTTGGGCGAACTGAGCCCGGTTAGGCTGAACGCGCTACAGCTGATCGGCTGGGACTTGGACGGCTTCGTGTTGCGCGGACTTTCTCTTCAACGCGCCCGGGATGCGCGGCGTCACGGTTTCTTGAGGCGAGTGTGGAATCCCATTTCTTTGGCGGGCGGTTCCGGCGGCGGAAGGAGGAGCGGTTGAATCTTTGCGTGGAGGCTGCGCAAAACGGCGTCGTGCGAGAGGAGTTCCCGTTCGATCTTCGTCAGACGCAGTTCCAACGTCGCGTTCGTCAGCAATTCCCGGCGTAGGCGCACGAAGGCGCGGACGACGTAGGTGCTCATCGTCACCGCACGTTCGCTGTTGAGGATCGTGGCGGCCATGATCGCTCCGTGTTCAGTGAACACCCACGGAAGATAGCGCCGACCGCCGCGCCGGTTTGAGGTCACAATTTGTGACCTCAAACCGGCAAACTCCTCGGCGGTCAGTTGAAAGGCGAAGTCGGGCGGGAAACGATGGGCGTTGCGCTTGATGGCTTGGTTGAAGGCTTTCGTCTCCACGCCGTAGAGCGCGGCGAGGTCGCTGTCGAGGAGCACGGATTCGACCCGCACGCGCAGCAGCCGTAGCGCGGAGAGGGATGGGTCGAGGGTTTTCATGGAGGCGAGGGAGGGGTTCGGCAAAAGAGCCCGGTCGGGCTGACCGGGCTACGACTTTGCCGGTTTGGCGTTGAAGCGGATTTTTTCTTCGTCGCGCTCGAGATACGGGATGCCTTTTTCCATCCACTCGGGGGCGGGGGCGCCTTTCAGGTAGTGGTCGAAAAATTGGTGCATGCGTTTGCCGAAATCTTTCAGGTCGGCGCGGCGACGCAGGCCGTGGAGCTGGCCGTTGTAGTTGAAAAGCCAGGCCGGTTTCTCGTAGCGGCGCAGCGCGAGGAAGAGCTCGATGCCCTGATACCACGGCACGGCGTCGTCGGCATCGTTGTGGAGGATGAGCAGCGGTGTGCGGACTTTCTCGATCTGAAAAACCGGCGAGTTGTCGATGTAGAGCTGGGGCGCGGCTTGCAGCGATTGGCCGAGGCGGCTCTGGGTTCGCTCGTATTGGAACTGGCGCGGCAGGCCCGTGCCCCAGCGGATGCCCGAGTAGGCGCTCGTCATGTTGCCGACGGGCGCGCCGGCTTCCGCGGCGCGGAAACGGTTCGTCTGCGTGACCATGTAGGCAATCTGGTAGCCGCCCCACGAGTGGCCTTGGATGCCGACGGCGTTTTCATCGACCCAGCCCTGCTTCACCACGGTGTCGAGTGCGGCGAGCACACACTTGAGCGCGCTTTGGCCGGGCTGGCCGGTTTTGTAGACGATGTCGGGCGTGAGCACGGCGTAGCCGTTGCTGGTGTAGAGGGAGACGTTGATATTTTGCCCGGGGCGCGGGGCCTGAAATTCGTGCACGGTCTGCGAGAGGCGTTCGTAGATGTAGACGATGAGCGGATACTTTTTCTTCGGGTCGAAATTCGCGGGTTTGTAGAGCGCGGCCGAGAGCGCCGCGCCGCCGGGGCCTTTGAATTTCACGAGTTCGCCGCTGCCCCAGAGAAACGCCTGCTGCTGCGCGGCGCCGTCGGTGGCGCGGGTGAGCTGCGCGAACGACGCATCGGTCGTGTGCACGTCGGGAAACGTGTCGAAGCGCCCGGCGGTCACGAGGAGCACGTCGGCGTCCTGCGCGCGGCCGGCGTAGCGGTAGCTGCGGTCGCCCCAGAGGAGGCGTTGCGGCGCGGTCTTTTTCTCGGCGGCGGCGAAGTCGGTGCGGAAGAACCCGGTCGCGCGCGTGGCTTCGCTCTCGCCGCGGAGCACGAGGGGCTTGGCGGGATCGAGGCCGCGTTCGTCGTCGCCTTCTTCGACGGGTTCGATGCGTTGCACGCGGAGGACGATCTGGGTGGCGCGGCCGTGGCCGGCGGTGAGATTTTTGGCGGGGCGGCCGTCGGGGAAAAGCTGCCAGACATCGTAGCGGTCGTAGACGAGGAGCGACTGGCTGTCTTTCGTCCAACCGGCGGTGCCGTGCGCGGAGGGCGGCTCGGGGCGGTCGTCGAGTTCGTTCCACATGGCGGTTTTGAGCGCGGCGGTGAGATTGCGAGTGGTGCCGTCGGCGGTGTTGAGCACGTGCCAGTGTTTGGCGCTGTAGTAGGCGGCCCAGCGGCCGTCGGGCGACCACTGCGGGGCACCGCCTTCGCTGCGTTGTTGTTTGAGGACGGGGCGGCGCGTGCCGGTGGCGGGATCGACGAGGGCGAAATCGGCGTAGCGGCCGTCGTAGTCGGTGAATTTCCGATACGCACGATCGTCGCTGCCAAGGGCACGCGTGCCGTCGTCGCTGAGGGTGACGCTGGCGAGCGTATCGTCGGCGAGCTGGGTGAAGCGCTGCGTGGCGAGGTCGAGGACGGCGGTGTAGGTGCGGTTGCGGTCGCGGTTGGCGCGGACTTTCTGGATGGGCTGCACGTAGTCGTCGTTCCAACGCCAGAGATCGGCAGTGACTTTGTCTTCGTCGACGGTGGGAGCGGGGCGCGGGGGCTTCGGCGGCGGGGCGGTGGGGAGGTAGAGTTTTTTGCCGTCGCGGGAGAACGCGAGGGTGCCCTTGTCGCTGAGCACGAGGCCGGCGGCGGGGCCGACGGTCTCGGTGGGGGTGATGGCGGTGGCAGCCGGGGTGCCGCGCGTCCAAAGGTAGGCTTTTACCTTGGGCATTTTCGCGGCGACATCGTCGCGGTCGCTGAAGAGCACCGCCTGGGTCTGCGCGCGATCCCACGTGAGTTTGGTGTATTTGCCTTTGCCGGACACGAGGGCGGCGGGTGCGGCGGAATCGCCGGGGGTGACCGCGTAGAGGCCGTTGTCGTTTTCGGCTTTGGTCGAGGCGGTATAAAGGAGCGTGCGGCCATCGCGCGCGAAGGAGAGGTCGAGCGCGTTGGCGAACGTGCGCTCGGCGCCGGTGGCGAGTTCCCGGAGCACGAGGTCGGAGCCGTAGTCTTTTTTCGGCGGGGTCGCGGCGCCGGAGCCGGCGGGGGAGGGAGCGCCTGAACCGCCGGGGCGGTTTCCGCCGCGTTTGGTGGTCTGGTCGGCTGCGAAGAGGCTGTCGTCGGAGAAATCGGTTGCTGGGTGGTCCTCGGACTCATCCGGCTTGGCCTCAGTGGAGGCGTCCGGTTTCTTTTCGTCGGTCGCTTTGGCAGGCTCGGGTTTCGGCTCTTTCAAGTAGGCGAGCCAAGCGCCGCCGCGGGACGGGATTTGGAAAATCTTCACCATGGGCACGCGGGTGGTCTCGCCGGTGGCGAGGTTCACGATCACGAGACCGTTTTTCGGGCCCTCTTCGGGCTTCTTCTTGTCCTTCCGCGCCTGCGTGATCTCGGCCTTGGTGGGGTGCGTCGAGGCGACGAGCCAGCGGTTGTCGGACGTGAAAACGACGCGGATGTTTTTGATCGTGGGCGGGGCCTCGGGGTTGGTGGATTCTTCGTTGGCGGAGAGGCTGGGCGGCAGGAGCGAGCCGACGGGCACGCGGCGGTCGGTGCCGGTGGAGAGATCGCGCACGATGATTTCGCCGTCGCCGTCCTGCGGCATGTAGGAGTAGGCGAGCCAGCGGCCGTCGCGCGAGAGCGTCGGCGTGAAGATGCCGCGCCACGCGTCGAAATCCTCGTGGTCAAGGGGACGCGGCGCGGCGGGCTGCGCGGCGAGTTGGCCGACGACGAAAACAAAAACCGCGGTGAAAAAACCGCGGCAGGCGGGGAGGCTCAGGCGCATCATGGCGGAGACTTTCGGTTGGTGCACTGCGGCGGAATGCCGCGGTGGAGACCGGGAGACTACCCGCGAAAGGCGCGGCGACGGCAAGCGGATTGGCGTTGTCGCGCGGCGCGGCGGCGAGCTGAGTCGGCGCCGTGCCCGCGCTGAAACCCGCCTTCGTCGTGCCGTCGCCGCAGACCGGCACGGATTACCCGATCTATGCCGCCGTGCCGCCGATCACCGAGCCGGGACCGCATGCGGCCGTGGTGTTTTTGGACGGCGACGACCAGTTTCGCCCCGCGGTGGCGGCGTATCGGACGTTGCGTGACGCCGGTGCGGTGCCGCCGCTCGCGCTCTTCGGCGTCGGCTACGGCGCGAGTTACACGAAGCCCGGCAACCATCGCCTCCGCGATTACACACCGACGCCGATCGCGACCGAGACGGGCAGCGGCGGCGCTGAGCCGTTTCTGAGTTTCCTCACCGACACGCTCTGGCCCGAGCTCGCGCGGCGGCATCCGCTGCGGGCGGACGTCCGCGGGCTCGCGGGCCACTCGCTCGGCTCGCTCTTGGTCGTGCACGCGCTGCTGCAACGGCGGCCGTTCTTCACGCACCACCTCGCGAGCGCGCCGTCGCTGTGGTGGGACAACCGTGCCGTGCTCTGTCATGCGCAGAACCACCAGCGCACGGGCGCCGCGCTGCCCGCGAAACTCTTTCTCAGCGTCGGCGAGGAAGATTCCGAGTCGATGACGGGCGACCTCACGCTCTTCGAAGACCAACTCGCCGCGCTGCCGTTTCCGCAACTCGAGGTGATTTCACGCCGCCACCCGCGGCGGAACCACTTCAACGTGCTGCCGGAGGCCTTCGCGGCCGGCCTCGCCGCGCTGTTTGCGCCGCCGGACGCCCGCGGGAGTTTGTAACGTATTACGTTACAAACTTGCGGAGACGCATCGGTTGGAGAGCGGAGACCTCGGTGAGTTGCTGTGTCGCCTGGCACGGCTTCCGTTTCGTCAGGCGGAGCGTTTTCAGTTTACGCTAGAATTTGGCGGCGCTGGTCGGGTGGTGCGCGGGGCGATTGTGTCGCGGGTGCGTCGCTTGTTCACCCGCGCCGGCCCCCCTGTCCGGTGCCGCGGTCGACGCCCGAGCGACCCCAACTCCCTTGCCCATGAACCCGACCCAACCCCTGCCCACGTCTCTCTTCCGCCGCCCGTGCCCGGGCCGACACGCCTTCGCCATTGCGCTGTGGCCGCTTTCATTGGCCGCCGCCGACGTGCACGCCCAGGCCGTCGCCGGCAAACCGGCGGCGATGAACAAAGAGACTGTCGTCCTGACGCCGTTCACGGTCGATGCCAGCCGCGACCAAGGCTTCGTCGCGGCGAGCGCGCTCGCGGGCGGCCGACTCGCGACCGATCTCAAGGATACCCCGGTCGCCTACTCGGTGTTGACGCGCGAGTTCATCGACGCGCTCGGCGTCGTCGATGTGACCGAGGCCGCCGCGTGGACGACCAACGCCAGCTTCGCGAAAGACGACGGCCGCTCCACGCAGTTCGGCCGCGTGGGTTTCAATGATCTCGTCACCTTCCGCGGCGTCGCCGCCAACCGTGCGCAGGTGAACTTTTTCCCCGTCCACTTCGACTACGACAGTTTCAACCTCGAGCGTTTCGATTTTGCGCGCGGCCCGAACTCCGTGCTCTTCGGCACCGGCTCCGTCGGCGGCTCGGCCAACGGACTCTACAAGGAAGCGCGCACCGACAAACCCGTCCGCGAAGTCTCCGCGCGCGTCGGCTCCTGGGACTACTACCGCGGCACGATCGACGTGAACCAGCCCATCAACGACCGGCTCGCCGTGCGCGCCAACGTCCTCTGGCAGGACAACGGCACGTGGCGTGACCGCGAGTGGCAGAAGCGCGAAGCTGCCTCGCTGCACATCACGCTCCGGCCGTGGGACGGGGCCAAGCTCGTGGTCGTGGGCGACAAGGGCAAAGTCCGCCGCAGCTACGGCACCACGACGCTCGGCGACCGCTTGTCTTCGTGGGACGGTGTCACGGTGTTTGCCGGTCCGCTCGCGACCGCTCCCGCCGTCGGCACCGGCACGCAGCGTATCGGCAATCCTCCGACGGTCTCCTACCTCTACGTGCCCGGCGGCAGCGCGATCGGCAACGCCGTGGTCAACTGGGCGGCGATGGGCATGACGGCCACGTCGCACCAGACCGGCTCGCTCTATGGCCCCGGCCGCACGCCCGTCGTCGGCGCGAATCCCGGTTTCCTCACCGAAGCGCTGCACCACCGCGTCAACGTCCCGGCCAATCTGCTCGGCGCCGCTCAAGCCGCCGGCTTCAGCCTGCCCGGCCGCGAATTTTCCGGTGCGCTCGACGACACCGCCTACCTGAACGACTACCACAACGTCGTCGCCGCGATCGAACAACAGGTCGGCCGGCATCTCTTCCTCCACGGTTCTGCGAACACGTCCGCCGGCCTCCGCGGCAGCAACTACGCCGGCGCACGCGGCATCAAGGACGGTATCCAGATCGACATTAACCGGAATCTGCCCACGGGCCCCGCCAATCCCTATTTCCTCTCGCCGTATCTCCAATCGACGAACGATTTCGACCAGGTTAACACGAAGTCGAAACAGTTTCGCGGCAGTGCGGCGCTCGTGTTCGACGGCACGCGCTTCGGCGATTTCCGTTTCAACGCCGAGTTTGGCCACGAGGATCTCGTCAACTCCCGCGAGAAATACCGCTACGCCGTTTCCGATCCGACCGTCGACGCGCGTCTCTGGGCGTCCAATACGCTCGTCTCCTGGCGCTACTATTACCTTAAGGAAAACGCCCGGCCCATGCGTGAGCTCGGCAGCATCAGCGTCGTCGATCCGGTGGCCGGCACCACGCGCTCGCTCGCGACCGCCTACACCGTCGATACCGCCCGCCCCACCGAGACGATCAAGACGGACCAAAAATTCGACTACGGCCAGGCCACGCTCAACGCGAAGTTCTTCCAAGGCCGGCTCAACCTCATCGGCGCCGCCCGCCAGGACCGCTACTCGACCGACAGCAAATCCCTCCGCGCGCGCATGGAGCTCCCGGCCAACTGGAACGGCACCGCCGTCATCTATCGCCCCGCCGCGCCCGCCAACTACCGCACGCTCACCTACGTCCCGAAAGCCGCCAACGGCTCGGCCACCGGCGCACAGCAGGAAGCGACCACCCGTCCGCGCGACGGTGCCGGCGTCGGCCTCCCACAATACGCCGCCGATGTGTTTCAGGACGATTTCTCGCCGCCCAGCGTCGAGGGAAAGACCAACACGTTCTCCTACGGCGGCGTTTATCACGTCACCCCGTGGATCAGCCTCTTCGCCAATTTCGCCGAGACGTGGTCGCCGCCCACGAGCAACCTCACGATCTTCGGCCAAGTCTTCGGGCCCGACGTTTCCGAGGGTTGGGATGCGGGCGTGCGCTTCGCGCTCCTCGCCGGCCGCCTCAATATCTCCGCCATCCGCTATCAGGGCCAACAGACCAACCTCACCGTCTCCACCGGCAGCAACGGACAAAACATCAACAATATCGCCGCGACGAACGTGTTGAACAATCTCTCCCTGAGCGGCGTGAATGCGCGCGGCCTGCAGGATGTGCCGCGCACCTACAACGACACCGTCGCCCGCAAAACCGAGGGCTACGAATTCGAGGCCACCGCCAACCTCGCCCGCGGCTGGCGCCTCCTCGGCAACCTCGCCTTCGCCAACGCGCGCCAGGGCGATTCCCTCGCCGGCACGCGCGCGTGGTTCGCGCAGAATCAAAATCTCCTGAAACAAATCCTCGGCGATGCCGGCGTCACCGTCGGCGCCGACAATGTCGCGACCGTCAACGCCGGCGTCACCGTCGCCAACTCGCCCGACTCCGCCGTCGCGCGCGACTCGTGGAATGCGCTCATCCAGACGCTGCAAAACACCACCGTCGCCTACCAGAAAGTCGCGCGCCTCACCGAAGTCACCGGCAATCTCTTCACTGACTACACCGTGCAGACCGGCCGCTTTAAAAACGTCCGCTTCGGCGGCGGCGTGAACTACCGCGGCCGCGAAGTGATCGGTTTCCGCGGCGCCGATACAATCCGCAATCCCGCCAACGCCGCCGCCGCGATCGACGATCCCGGTGTCGATGCGTTCACGCCCGTCTACCGGCCGAGCTACTACACGGCGACGGCGGTGTTGGGCTACAGCCGCAAGCTCTTCAACCATCCCGTGCGCTTCGATCTCCGCATCGAAAACCTACTCAACGAAGACGTGCCGCTCTACTACAACACCGTCCTGCGCCCGCCCGGCGGCGACGTCTCGACTCCCGCCCGCGTCGCGTCGCCCGATCTCTTTTCGTATCTGACGCCGCGCAATGTTATGCTCACGACGACGGTGAGCTTCTGAGCGGGAGAATGGGGCGGACTGCAGGCCGCCCTTTTCACTGCGCCGAGTATTCGCGGCAAAGGGCGGGCTGAAGCCTGCCCTACTTTTGTGTCGCCCGGCGTTGCTTCGGTTCGCGCCGCGCGTCTCGCTGGCGAGCACCCTTTCGTATGAAATCTTCCCCGTTCCGCCATCTGCTTCGTCGCCTCGCCCTGCCGCTCTTCGCGCTCGCCGCCGTCCTCGCCGCATCTGCGGACGCGCATGGCGCCAACAAAGACCGCCACGTCGTCCTCATCTCGATCGACGGTTTCCCGGCTTACCTCTGGCGCGACGAGACACTCGCGTTGCCCAATCTTCGCAAGCTCGCGGCCGAGGGCGTCGTCGCCGATGCGCTGACCATCGTGAATCCCGCGATCACGTGGCCCAACCACACCTCGCTCGTCACCGGCGTGGAACCGCGCAAACACGGTGTGCTCTACAACGGCCTCGTCACGCGGCTCGGTCCCGGCAAACCCATCAAGAACGAGCAGTGGGCCGACAAAAAACTCCTCGTGCGCGTGCCGACAGTTTACGACGCGGCGTTTCACGCAGGGCTCACCACGGCCGAGGTCGACTGGGTCGCGATCACGCGGCCCGGCACGATCAACTGGAGCTTTGCCGAAATCGTCGATCCCACCGCTGTGCTCCCGCGCGAGATGGTCGCGGCGGGCGTCGCCACCGAAAAAGAAATCCTCGCCGTCGCGGAGAAAAAGCCGGTCACCGGCACCAACGTCGAACCGCCGAAGCGCCTGAACGCCGCCGAGCGCGACGAGTTGTGGACGCGCGCGGCGAGTTTCGTCTTCACGCAACACCGGCCGAATCTGCTCTTGTTTCACCCGCTCAACACCGACGGCCAACACCATCGCTACGGCCCGTATTCGCCCGAGGGGCTCGCCGCGCTCCGCCTCGCCGACCGCTACGTGGGCGATCTGTTGAAGGCCATCGATGCGAGCGGGCTCCGCGAGAAGACGACGATCATCGTGACGACCGACCACGGTTTCAAAAAGGTGCAGAAATTTATCTACCCAAATGTCGCGCTGAAAAAAGCCGGCCTCCTCCGCGCCGCCGGCCCGAGCATTGCGCAGTGCGATGCCTACGCCGGCACGCAGGGCGGTATCGCGTTTGTCTATGTGACCGATCCCGCGCGTCGCGCCGAACTCCTGCCGCAGTTGAAGACGCTCTTCGCCGGCGTCGAAGGCGTGGATCGCGTGCTCGATGCCGCCACGGAAGCGCACGCCCTCGGCATGCCCACGCCGGCGGAAAACGAGGCGATGGGCGAACTCATCCTGTATCCCAAGGCAGGTTACGCGTTCACTGGCGCCGCCACGGGAGACAGCGTCAACGGCCCCGCCGTCAACTACGGCGGCACGCACGGCTACGCGAACACCGATCCCGAGCTCGACGGCATTTTCATCGCGCAAGGCGCCGGTATCCGCCGCGGGGTGAAGCTCGACCGCGTGCGCAATCTCGACGTGGCCCCGACGATCGCGCGGCTGCTCGAGGTGGCGCTGCCGACGGCCGACGGGAAACCGATGGCCGACGTGCTCGCGCGTCCGTGACGGACGCCGGGCCTACGGAATCGCGGCGGCGGCGGAATTTTTCGCGCGGCGCGCCGCCGGCGCCGGCGAGGCCGGTGCGGATGCGGGAAACACCAGACGCCCGTCGATCAACGTCGTGCGCGGGTGCTCGGGAATGCCCGTCTCGTGGTAATACATCATACCGGCGAGCAGATCGATCGCGGCGGTGCCGATGAGATCGGCGCGTTCGTCGATATAGGTGTGGCCGGCGCTGTTGTGCGCGCCGAGGCCGACGACTTCGAATTTCAGATCGGGACGAGTGGCTTTCAGGCGCGCGGCGGCGGGCACGGCGGCATCGCTCTGCGCGAAGACGACGTCGGGCTCGTGGCGCGCAAACCACCCGGCGACGAGCGTGCGTTTCGCCTCCGCGGTGAGCGTCTGTGGCACGATCAAAATGAGGTTTTCCTGCCGGTTCCAGTGGAGCGCGGCGGTGAAGTTGTGCGTCGTGCGCTCGTCGAACAGTTCGTCGAACACCGCGCAGATCCGCCGGTGGCCGCGGGCGCGCACCGTCTCGATGAAGCGCATCATGTTGCCGAACTGGTTCGGGATCGTGCAGTGGAAACGCGGCGCGAAGATGGAGTTCGACGTGGTCACGACAGAGAGGCCTTGCCAACTCGCCGCGAGGTCGAGTGCGACCGGCGTGAGCGCGGGCATGAGCATCGCGCCCTCGATGCCGCGGGCGCGCACGACTTTGAGGAGGTTCGGGAGTTGGCCGCGGTAATCGGCGCTGTGGAACGAGGTGAAGCCGAAGCCCAATTCCTCGGCGCGGCGCGCGGCGCCCCGGCGCACGGCCCGGTTGTAGGGATTTTCCCCGTGATCGGCGGTTGGGTAAAAGTCGATCACGGCCACGCCGAGTTTGCCGCGCGCGGTGCGCGAACCGCGCAGGTGGTTCATGAGGCGCGAGAGTTCCGGGTCGGGGTGGTAACCGAGCTCGGCGGCGATGCGCTTCACGCGCTCGCGTGTGGCGGCCGAGATGCGCGGATTGTCGCGCAGCGCGAGCGACACGGTCATGATGCAGACTTGGGCGGCGGCGGCGACTTCACGCAGGCCGATGCGGGCCTTGGCGGGCGGAAACGGGCGGGACATGGGGCGAGCCGACGACGTTGCGCCGGGCGCGCGGCATGACCAGAGGAAATTTTGCGACCGGAACGGGGATCGTCCGAGTTGGCGCAAACGGAGGGGCGCTCACGGAAACAGCCACGGCCACTCGGTCTTCGCCGCGAAATTGTAGCGGAGGCAATAGCGCGCGAGTGTGGCGTTGGCCCAGCGGGAAACGTAGACGAGATCGCGCTCGCGCAGCATCGGCCGCGGATCGTGGGGCACGGTGAAGGTCGTAAACGCCGCGAAATCCTCCGCGTAACCCGTGGGCCAGCCGCGGGCGAGCGGATCACGGGGTGCGGTGCTTTTCACGGCCGCGTGCGCGCGCTCCCAGTGCGAACGCAGCGTGTCGTCGACGATCTTGAGCGTGCCCGGCGCTCCGAATGGCACGCTGCCGTGAAACCCCCACTCGACGCCGATCCACGGGCGGCCGTCGTGGGCGTTGGCGTCGGTCGTCGCAGCGGCGGTGGTCGCGAGTTTGCCATGCCAGTAGGTCGCTACGCGCGTGACCTTCAGCGTAGCGGGCTCGTATTCGACCCACACGACTTCGTGGTCGCAGGGATCGTTGTCGCTCGGGAAGCCGAGGTCATCTTCCCAGAAAAGATGATACGCGATGACGGGTTTCTCGGGATGGAGAATCGCCGCGATGTCCTTCAGCGGGAAAAACTCCCTCGGCACCAGGTGCAGCCGCGGTGCGAACCGCTGCACGAGCGCGCGTTGTGCGGCCGTGGGGAGCGCCGGCGGGTCGAGCGCGAGGAGTTGTTTGTAGAGCGGCGTGGAGTCGCCGAGGTTGCGCTTGCCGTGCGCGTCCAGGGCGCGGCGGTTGAGGTCGGCGAGGTCGGTCGGCTCGGCGGCGGCGAGGCGCGCGAAGAGCGCAAGAAAGATGAGGACGCGAAGACGGACGGAGATCATACGGGTTCGGAGAAAAGATTTTCGGGCCACCGCAGCAGGGCGAGCGTGACCGCACTCTAGCGTAAACCGTCGCGGCTGCTACTTCGCCGCCGGCAGCGTCCGGAGCGGCGCGAGGGCGAGGCGAAAGCCGAGCGAGCGGTTGCCGGCGACTGGCAGAATAAACAGGCGGTTGGCGGAGCGGCACATCCCTGCTGCAGAAGTCCACGAGCCACCGCGAAACACCCGATATTGGCCTAGCGCCGGCCCTGTCGGATCGTTCGCGCGTCCGCCGGGATAGGCTCCGAACCAATCGGCACACCATTCCTGCACGTTGCCGTGCATATCGTAGAGACCCCAAGCATTGGGACGCTTTTGGGCGACGGGGTGGGTTTTTCCGTCGCTGTTGCCGTCATACCAGCCGAGCGCGTCGAGGTCGCCGGCGAATTTGCCGGTGGTGCCGGCGCGGCAGGCGTATTCCCATTGGGCCTCGGTCGGCAGCGTGTAACTGTAGCCGGCGGGGATTCGGCCGGCGGCCTGTTCGCGTTCGCCGAGTTTCCTGCAGAAAATCATCACCATATCCCACGCGACTGTCTCGACGGGACGATCCGAGCCACGCATGAAAAAGGGCAACGGATTTTCTTCCATCACGGCCTGCCACTGCGATTGCGTCGTCTCAGTCTGAGCGAGCCAGTAGCCGCGGGTGAGGGTGACTTCGGTATCGTCGCCGGCGCCGTGCGTGGCGCTCATCCAAAACGTGCCCGGCGCAATCCAGACCATCGGCAGTGCAGGGTGGGGCAACGTGTAGTTTTCGCCGGGGCGGGGCGGGGCGGCGGATGCTTCGGCCGCCGGGACGCGCACTGCGCAGAGCAAGAGCAGGCAGACAACGATGAGGACAACACGGCGCACGCGGAGGGCTTTGCGGGAAAGCCGGGCCGAGTGCAACCGGAGAGGAGCGGGATGGTGTGTTTCCGGACAGAATACGTTCGCCACGCCGAAGCGCGTGCAAAAACCTCCGCGCCCACCGTGACACGCCCCGTCCTCGTTGCATTTTTGTTGGCCGCGCTCGTGCGGGCCATTGCCGCCGCGCCCGGCGAACTGGGCCATCCGCTCGTGCAGTTTAATCCGCCGGGTCAGGCGCGGATCGATTTTTTCTCCATCGCGGTGACGCAGGACGCGACCGGTTGCGTCTACCTCGGCGGGCCCGGCGGCGTGCGCTACTACGAGGGGCTGACGTGGGAGTTGATCAAGCTGCCCACGGAATCGGCGGGCGTGCGGAAATTCGCGCTGACGGCGGGCGGCACCATCTATGTCGCGGGCGCTGGCGTCGTGGGTTTTCTCCGCGGGAGCGGGCCGGACGCGGTGTTCGTTTCCCTCGCCGACCGGTTGCCACCGAGCCAGCTCGGCTGCGACGAACTCCACGATGCGCTCGCGGTGGGCGAGACGGTATACTTCGCCGACGAGGAGAAAATCCTGATATGGCGCGAGGGTCGGTTCACGGCGATTCCGTATCCCACGCCGCCGCGTTCGCGCGGGGCGCGGCTGCACCGCGGCGGCGACACGGTCTACGTCACCGGACTCGGGCACGGGCTGGGCCGGGTCGCCGGCGATCATATCGAGCCGGTGGCCGACGATCCCGTTTTCCGAGAAAACCAAATTGTCCTGCTTGAGCGCGCGGCGTCCGGCGATCTCACCGTGCTGACGGCGCGCCGCGGATTTTTCCGGCTCGCCGCCGGGCGCGCCACTCCGGTGCCGACCGAGGCGGACCGGCGGTTCGCGGGCAAGACGATCCACTGTGCGCTGCGCCTGCCGGAGGGCGCGCTCGCCGTGGCGTTTGATGCGCCCGGCGGCGATGGCGGGGCGCGCTTCGACGCGGCGGGCCGCTACGTGGGCCCGATCGACACCTCGATCGGTTTTTATGTGAATACGCTGCGGGCGTTCTTTCGCGATCACGAGGGCGGCCTCTGGGTCGGGAGCGAATCCGGTGCGTTTCGCGTCGAGTGGCCCTCGGCGATTTCCATTTTCAACGTGATCAACGGTCTCGGTTCGGGCGCCGTCGCGGATTTCACGCGGCACGACGGCGTGCTCTATGCCGCGACGGCCGAGGGCGTTTATCGGTTGATTCCGGCCAACGAGGAGACGGGGCGCGGCGCGGTGTTCGAGCGCGTCTTTGGCCGGCCGGCCTACGCGGTGCTGTCGCATCCGGCGGGACTTCTCGCGGTGGGCTACGACCACGTGTTTCTCCGCGCGCCCACGGGTTTCGTGCCGGTCGCCGCCGCTCCGGCCGGCGGCGCGCGGTTGCTGCCCTCGAAGAGCGATCCCGCGCGCGTGTGGCTGTCCGCCGCGCGCGGACTCCGCTCGCTCCGTCACACGGCCGAAGGCTGGCGCGAGGAGCCCGCGGGGGCGGTGCCGGACTCCGATGCGATCCTGCCGGCGTCGGGGCCGTGGCGCGCCGACGCGACCGGGATCTGGCACGTGCCCGCCGACGGGCGTGCGCCGAGAAAACTCCCGGCGCTGGTGCGCGCTTTGTCCGAAGCGGTCGCACAGCTGCGCGAGGAACCGGGCGAGGACGGTGCCGGCCCGGTGTTGTGGATCTGCGGAGCGGACGGCCTGATCCGGGTCGACGTGGCGCAGGCGTTTCCCGCGCCCGTGCCCTTCGCCACGCAGCTCTGGGCGACGGGCGTGAAACCGGGCGACGAGCTCGCGCCGAAGCACGGCGAGTTGAAATTCACCTTTGTGGGGCAGCGCCACCAGCTGCGCAAAACCGTGACTTACCAGACACGCCTTGTGGGGCTCGAGGCGGACTGGTCGGAGTGGTCCGCGAAACGCGAGCGCACGTTTACGAACCTGCCGCCGGATCGTTACCGCTTCGAGGTCCGCGCGCGCGATATGGACGGCCAGCTCGGCGCAACGGCGACGCTCGCCTTCACGGTGCTCCCACCGTGGTGGCGCACGTGGTGGATGCTGCTCGGCTACGCCGTCGCCGCCGCCGGAACAATCGCCGGCGTCGTGCGCCTCCGCACGCGCGCCCTGTCGCTGCGCGCCGAACGCCTCGAAGCCCTCGTCGCCGACCGCACCGCCGAACTTGCGCAGAAGAACACCGAACTCCTCCGCCTCCACCAGCTCGAGCTCGACGAAAAAATTTCCGCGCGCCTCGGCGAGGAAAAGGCCCGCCTCGAAGTCCTCCGCTACCAGCTCAACCCGCACTTCCTGTTCAATACCCTCGCGTCGATTAGCGCGGCGCTGCCCACCGGAGCCTCCACGCCGCGCACGATGGTCGAGCGCCTCGCGGAGTTTTGCCGGCTCACGCTCCACCGTCCCGACGGCCGCGACTGGACCACGCTCGGCGAGGAAATGCAGCTCCTGCGCTCCTATCTCGAAATCGAGCAGTCCCGCTGGGGCGCCCTGCTCGACGTCACGATCGACTGCGATCTCACTCTAAACGCGGAGCGCCTCCCTCACTTCCTCCTCCTTCCGCTCGTCGAAAACGCGCTCAAATACGGCCGCGCCACGAGCCCCGACCGCGTGGGCCTGCGCCTCACCGCGCGCCGCGGCGACGATGGCGCGATGGTGTTCACCGTGGCCAATACTGGCGAGTGGATCGAACCCTCCGCGACCAAGACCGTCTCCACGCTCGGCATCGGCCTCGAAAATCTCCGCGAACGCCTCGCGCGCCATTACCCGCGCACGCACACGCTCAACTTTTCTCACGCCGACGGCTGGGTCACGGTGGTGTTGCGGCTGACCCTGGCGGTGCCGCCGGCGTCCTGAGCGGCGCGAGGGCGAGGCGGAAGCCGAGGTAGCGACCCGCGAGGGGGCTTTTCCAGAGATTGCGGTGCGCGACCCGGAGCATGCCGGCAGACGAAGCGACCCCACCGCCGCGGTGCACGCGATAGACGCCTCCAGCCGGGCCTGCGTAGTCCGCCACCGCGCCGCCGGGGTAGCCGCTATACCAATCCGCGCACCACTCGGCCACGTTGCCGTGCATATCGTAGAGGCCCCAGGCATTGGGTTTTTTCTGGGCGACGGGATGCGTCGTGCCTCCGCTGTTGCCGAGGTGCCACGCCATCTCGTCGATGGGCCCGGCGTATTTTCCCGTGGTGCCGGCCCGGGCGGCATACTCCCATTGGGCCTCCGTCGGCAGCGCATACTCGTAGTCCGGCGGCAGCCGGCCGGCGGCGCGCTCCAGCTCGTTGAGCTTGGCGCAGAAAAGCGCGGCCATGTCCCACGACACGCTGTCCACGGGACGTTCCGAACCTTTGAAATGGCTCGGCAGCGGCGTGTTCGCGTAGACGGGGATATGCCGCACCACGGCGGCCCACTGCGCCTGGGTCACCTCGGTGCGGCCCAACCAAAACCCGCGCGTCAGCGTCACCTGCGTGTCATCGCCCGTGCCGTGCACGCTCGTCATCCAAAATGTGCCAGGGGCGATCCACGTTAGTGCGATCTCCGTCCCGGACACGGTAAACGGTTCGCCGGCGCGCGGTGTTCCTGTCGTCTCGGCGGCGGTGGCCCGGGCGGAGACGAGCAACGCGAGGAAGAAGGCGCGTAACATGTTCGTGAGCGTGCGAGGGCGTGGAGCAGTGGCAATGCGGGAGCAGCGCGAAATCAGTCGCCTGCCGTGTCCGTGCCCGCCAAACGCTTCGCCGTTCCCCATGCCTGTCGCCCCTCCTTTTCGTCGCCCAACGGGCCTGGCTTGCGTGCCGGCGTGGTGCCGGCGCGCAGTCGCGCTGGTGGGGCTCTTCGGCGTCGGCCGGGCCACTGCCGCCACCGAAATTGGCCGGCCGGCGTTCCGCGATTTTCCTCCCGGTCGGAACAATATCGGCTGGCTCTTCCCGGCGGTCGCGCAGGACGGGGCCGGCTACATTCACGGAGCGAATCAGTGGTCTCATATTTTCCGCTATGACGGCACGGCGTGGGCGAGAATCGCGTTTCCGCCCGAAGCTGGCGGCGCGCGAAAATTCGCGCGCACCGCCGCCGGGATGCTCTACGCCAGCGGCGCAGGCCTGATCGGGTATGTTCGCGACACCGGCACCACTGCTGAATTCGTTTCCCTCGCCGACCGGCTGCCGCCCGCCCTCCGCGAATCCCTCGATCTCCACGACGTGCTCGCCGTGGGCGAGACGGTGTATTTCGCCGGCGAGGAAAACATCCTCCGCTGGCGCGAAGGTCGCTTCACCGTGATTCCGTGTCCGACACCGCCGCGCACCCGCGGCGCGCGCCTCCACCGCGTGGGGGAGACCGTCTACGCCGCCGTGCCCGGCCGCGGGCTCTGTCGAATCGTCGACAACCGCTTGGAGGAAATTTCCACCGATCCCGTGTTCCGCGACCGCGTGATCATACTGCTCGAACCCGACGCGGGCGACGTCGGAGGCGTAGGCGGTCTCAACGCGCTCACGGCGTCGCACGGATTTTTCCGCTTCGCCGACGGCCGCGTGACGCCGCTCGCGGCCGAGGCCAACCGCTGGCTCGCCGGCAAAACCATTTGGCGCGCCCTGCGGCTGCGCGACGGTTCGCTCGCCGTGATCTTCAGTGCCGTGAGTGGCGATGGCGGCATGCGGTTCGACGCCGCCGGACGTTACGCCGGGGTGATTGACCAGACGCTCGGGCTCTACCTACGCGAGTTTCGCGACCTGATGCAGGACCGCGAAGGTGGGCTCTGGCTCGGCTCCGAGGTCGGCCTCTTTCGCCTCGAATGGCCCTCGCCGCTCTCGGTCTTCGATGCCGTCAACGGTCTCGGCGCCGGCGCTGTGGCCGAGGTCGTGCGGCACGACGGGGTGCTCTACGCGGCGACTACCGAGGGTTTGTTCCGCCTGCATCCGGCGGACCCGGCGGGCCGCGCCGCGCACTTCGAACGCGTGCTCACCGAACCCATCTCCGCCCTCGTGTCGCATCCTGCCGGACTCCTCGCGCTCGGCTACGCGACGCTCCGGGCGCAGACCTCCGCGGGCTGGGCGGAAATCGCCACCTTGCCGGCCGGCGGCGGCGCCCTCGTGCGCTCGGCGACCGAGCCCGACCGCGTGTGGATCGGCTCCACGATCGGCGTGCAGTCGGTGCAGTTCACTTCGGCGGGTTGGCGATCTGCCGGGCAGCAACTGGCGTTTGGCGAGGCGGTGCGGGCCGTGCGCACCGCGGCCGATGGTTCGCTGTGGGTTTCGCCCACCAACGCGCCCGGGTTTCGCGTTGCGTTTTCCGGCGCCGAGGGTCGACCGCAGCGCGCGGAAGGTCCGGTCGTGGACCTGCTCGCCGAAGCCCCGTCCGCCACGCCCGGTGCGCGCTGGATCGCGCGAGCCGACGGTATCGCTCTCGTCTCGCGCGAGGGCGCGGAGCTGCGGCGGTTGCCGCAGTTGGCTTTCGTTACGGCCGGCGCGGTCGGTTGCCTGCTCGAGGAAAACACCCCCGCCGGTCCGGTGCTCTGGATCGGCGGCGAACGCGGCCTCGTGCGCCTCGATCTCGCCCAAAAATCCGCGCCACCCGCGCCCTACGCCGCGCTGCTCTCCGCCACGGGGGTCCGCGCGGGTGAGCGTTTGCCGCCGGAGCATGCGGTGCTCCGCTTCGATTACGTCGCCCTGCGCCACCAAATTGCCGATGCAGTGCGGTATCAGACGCGCCTCGTCGGCGTGGAAACCGCCTGGTCCGATTGGACGGCCGAGCGCACGCGCACGTTTATCCGGCTGCCCTCGGGCTCCTACCGCTTCGAAGTCCGCGCGCGCGATGCCGACGGCGTGCTCAGTGCGCCTGCGATGCTGGAGTTTGCCGTGCGCCCGCCGTGGTGGTTCACGGTGTGGGCGTGGCTGGGCTACGCCGCAGCAGGGGCCGCTGCTCTATTCGGCCTCGTGCGCTATCGCACCCACGCCCTGCACCAGCGCGCCGAGCGCCTCGAAGCCATCGTCGCCCAACGCACCCACGAACTCGCCGAGCGCACCGACGAACTCGCGAAGAAAAACACCGAGCTCGTCCGGCTGAACCAACTCGAACTCGACGAAAAAATCTCCGCGCGCCTCGGCGAAGAAAAAGCCCGCCTCGAAGTCCTGCGCTACCAGCTCAACCCGCACTTCCTCTTCAACACCCTCGCCTCGATCAGCGCCGCGCTGCCCGCCGGCACCTCGACGCCGCGCACGATGGTGGAGCGCCTCGCGGAATTTTGCCGCCTCACGCTACACCGGCCGAACGACCGCGATTGGACGACGGTCGGCGAGGAGGTGCAGCTCCTGCGCTCCTACCTCGAAATCGAGCAAAGCCGCTGGGGCGCGCTCCTCGATGTGACGATCGACTGCGACCCCGCCATGGCCGGCGAACAGTTGCCCCATTTCCTGCTGCTCCCGCTCGTGGAAAACGCGCTCAAATACGGCCGCGCCACGAGTGCCGACCGCGTGGGCCTGAAGCTGAAGGCCGAGCGCGGCGCGGGCGGCGCGCTGGTGTTCACCGTGGCCAATACCGGCGAGTGGGTCGAAGCCTCCTCGAAGAAGACCGTCTCCACGCTCGGCATCGGCCTCGAAAATCTCCGCGAACGCCTCGCGCGCCACTACCCGCGCACGCACCACCTGGAATTTTCCCATGCCGATGGCTGGGTCACGGCAGTCTTGCGCATTTCGGCTTCGCCGAAATCGTCGTAGACCGTGCACCGCGCCCTCCTCATCGACGACGAAACGACCGCGCGCGACGACCTGCGCGCCAAGCTCGCCGTGCACCCCGAGGTCGCCGTGATCGCCGAGGCCGCGACCTTCAACACCGCCCGCGCCCTCCTCGCGCGCACCGACTACGATCTCGTGTTTCTCGACATCCAGTTGATCGGTGGAAACTCCTTCGACCTCGTGCCCGTCGTGAGCCCCGCGGCGCGGATCGTGTTCGTCACCGCCTACGACTCTTACGCCCTGCGCGCTTTCGAGATCAACGCCCTCGACTACCTGCTGAAACCCGTGGTGCCCGCGCGCCTCGCCGAGACACTCCGCCGCCTCGCACTCGCTCCCGCGCCGACCGACTCCGCCGTCGCCGATCTCGCCGCGTCCCCTGCCACGCTCGCTCCCGAAGCCCCGGCCGGCCCCGCGCTGCGCGTCGACGACACCGTGTTTCTCCGCTCGGGCCAACGCGCGCGTTTCGCCCCCGTGATGGAAATCAGCGTGATCTCCGCGCACGACAATTACTCCGAAGTGCAACTCGCCGACGGTGCGAAAGTCTTCCTCCGGAAAAGCCTGAAGGCGTGGGAAGACACGCTCCCCGCGACGCACTTCATGCGCGTGCACCGCACGCAGATCGTGAACCTCGCGCGTGTGACGCGCTACGAACGCGACCGCGACGAGCACACGCTGCTCACGGTCGAAGGCGCCGCCGACCGCATCGCCGCCAGCCGCGACCGCTGGAGCGATCTCCGCGCGCGCCTCGCCGCCATCCGTCCGACGCCCTGAGCGCGGGCACAGGTTCCGGCGATTCGCCACACGGGCTCCGCGCTTCGCCACCGGCGGATCGACGCGATGCGGCGGGTGCGTTGCGGGTGAGTGTGTGCGAAGCGGGGAAATCGTCCCCCGCCTGCGAATCCGCCGTCCCACAACCAGACCAAACTCAGTCCCACCCAGTCCCATGAAAATGCCCACCACCACCGTGTTTCGTCGCCAAGCGCTGGCCTTGCTGTTCAGCGCAGCCTCCCTCGCCGGCGTCGGCCAGCTCAGTGCGCAGAATGCTATCTCCAACTTTGGCCAGGGCATCAGCGGCTCGGGCTTTGTCGGCAACGCCGGCGGCTCGCCTGCGCGCCGCACCTTTTCGTTCACCACCGGTGCGAGCGTCGGGGGCTACAACTTCTCGAGCGTCACCTTTCCGTTTATCAACGCCACTGGTTCGCCCGGCACGCTTCTCGTCGACCTCTACTCGGCCTTCACTCCGTCCAGTGGCAGCAGCCCGACGGGCTTGGTCGCGAATCTGAGTCTCTCCTCCGGCAACCCCGCCGCCGCCGGCAACGCGGTCTTTTCCGCTTCGACCACGCTGGCCGCCTCGACGACGTATTACCTGCTCCTCTCCGCTCCGTCCGCGACCACCATCGACAACAGCTTCAACTACCGGACGCCCAGCACCCTCAATGAGGACGGCGGCGGCCTCGCCGGCTGGACGATTGGCGACGCGGGTTACATTTCGTTGAACGGCGGCGCGTGGACGGATGGCGGCGGCAACATGATGTCCATCCAAGCCTCTGCCATCCCCGAGCCCTCCACCTACGCCGCCATCGCCGGCGCCGCGATGCTCGGTCTCGCCGTCTGGCAACGCCGCCGTCGGACCGCCCCCGTCGCCACGCCGCTCGCTGCCAGCTAAGCCTCCGCGGTCCACTCACCGGCCGCCCGCACCTTTGCGCCGGGCCGCTCCTCTTCGCCCCGACCGTAACCCGGCCGGGGGCGTTTGTTTTGGGCAGCATCGGCCGTGGGCGGAGCCGACCTCGAGCTCCGGGCCACTATTTCCGCGCTTGGCCACACCCGCTCCGCGCTTCGCCACAATTCAGCCGCCGCGCTGATCCAAGTGCGCCGTGCTACTCGTCCGCCCGCGCCTCCACGCGATTCCTCATTACCCTGAGATTCTCTATGAAGATATTCCTGTCTCGCCTGCTGGCCGCTCTCGGCCTCTGGGTAGCCTTGGCCGCACGTCTCTCCGCCGCCCCGGGCGACGTGGACACCACCTTCAATCCCAATGCCAACACCGGTTCCTTCGTGCGCGCTGTTGCTGTCCAGCCCGATGGAAAAACCCTGGTCGGCGGCAGTTTCACGACCATCGGGGGCACGGCCCGCCCCTTTCTCGCCCGCCTCAACCCCAACGGCTCTCTCGATACCGCCTTTAATCCCAATCCCGACGGCATGGTCGCCGCGATCATCGTCCTCGCCGACGGCCAGATTATCGTCGGCGGCGAGTTTCTGAATATCGGCGGCGCCCCCCGCGCGCGCCTCGCGCGGCTTTCCGCCACGGGCGCGCTCGACACGACCTACGATCCCGGCAGTAACAACACCGTTATCTGTCTTGCACTCCAGCCAGACGGCCTGCTCCTCGTCGCCGGGGCGTTTACCAACCTAGCTGGCGATACCCGCAATCGCGTCGGCCGCCTCAATCCCGACGGCAGCCTCGACCCATCCTTCGACCCCAACGTCACCGGCAACGTCCAAACCCTCGCCCTCCAATCGGACGGCATGATCCTCATCGGCGGTGGCGTCAGCAGTGTCGGCGGCACCGCCCGCACCTCCCTCGCCCGCGTCAATGCCAACGGTTCCCTCGACAGCCTCAACGTAGACATCGTTGGCTTCCTACAGAGCGTCCTCGTGCAACCGGACGGCGGCATCGTGATCGGCGGAAACAACTTCACCACCGTCGCCGGCGTGGCGCGCGACCGCATCGCCCGCCTCTCCTCCAACGGCACGCTCGATCTGACCTTCAACCCCGGCGCCGCTCTGGGCGGGGTGTTGACCCTCGGGCTCCAAACTGACGCCAAACTCATTTTCGGGGGCAGCTTTATCGCCAGCGCCGGCAACACCCGCAACCGCATCGCCCGCCTCAACGCCGATGCCTCGCTTGACTCCGTCTTCAACCCCAACGCCGACGGCAGCATTTACGGCGTCGCCCTCGACGGCGCCGGCCGCGCCCTCCTCGTCGGCGATTTTTCCCAACTCGGCAGCACCTTTCGCAACCGCGTCGCCCGCGTCGATGCCGATCCCGCCACTAAGACCATCACGATTCCCACCGCCGGCACCCTCCAGTGGCTACGCGGCGGCTCCTCGCCCGAGACCTTTCACGTAACCTTCGAGCGCTCTGCCGACGGAGGCATCACGTGGGCGCCCCTCGGCACCGGCACCCGCCTCAGCGGTGGTTGGACCCTCGCCGGCCTCAACCTGCAGGGCTCCTTTCACATCCGTGCCCGCGCGCGCACGATCAGCGGCCAAGGCAACGGCTCCTCCGGCCTCGTGGAGCAAATCGAGGCGTTCACCGTCCCCGTCCCCGAGATTGAGGTCGCCGGCGGCTCCACGCCCACCGTCATCCTCACCGGCGACACCTCGCCCACCACGGGCGACGGCACCGATTTCGGCTCCGTCGTCGCCGCCGGCACGGCCTCTCAAGCCAGCGCCTTCACCATCCGCAATGTCGGCGCCGGCCCGCTCAGCGTCACCAGCGTCACCTCCTCCAACGCCGGTGAATTTGCCGTCTCCGGTTTTACTCCCGGCTCGATCCTCGCCGCCGGCAACACGCCGTTCACCGTCACCTTCAATCCCGCCACCTCGGGCCCGCGCACCGCCACGATCACGGTCGCCAGCGACGATGCCGACGAGGCCGCTTACACTTTCCTCGTGCAGGGCAACGGCCTCGGCTCGCCCGAGGTCGAACTCCGCCGCGGCACCACCACCGTCATCGCCCTCGGCGATCTCAGTCCCGACGCCGGCGACGGCACCTACTTCGGCAACTTCCCGCTCAGCGGCACCCAGACCGCGCCGCAGACGTTCACCGTCCACAACCTCGGCGACGCCGACCTCACGATCACCGCGCTCAACCACTCCGGTTCCAACCCCGCCGACTTCCTCCTCAACGCGCTCTCCGCCCCGCTGCCCGCGACGATTCCCGCCGGCGGCACGTTTACCTTCAACGTCACCTTCGATCCCACCGTCCCCGGCTCTCGCTCGTCTTGGATCACGCTCGTTAATTCCGACAGCGACGAGGGCAACTACCTCTTCGCCGTCGGCGGCTTCGCCACCACGCCCCCCGCCATGACCGTCCGCGGCCTCAGCGTGAACATCAACAACGGCAACTTCAACCCGACCTCCGCCGGCAACAACACCCACTTCCAAGACGTCGCCACCTGCGGCACACCCAAAACGCACACGTTCACCATCTGGAATTTCGGCACCGACACCCTCCAGCTCACCGGCTCGCCCGTCGTCGTGAAGGGCGGCGCGCACCCCGGCGACTTCACCGTCGGGCAGCCCGCCTCCACCTCGATACTCGGCGGCGGTTGGCTCGACTTCACCGTCACCTTCAACCCCGCCGAGGTCGGTCTGCGCACCGCCACCCTGAGCATCGCCACCAACGATCCTCTCGCCAACCCCTACACCTTCGGTATCGCCGGCAACGGCGTCGGCCCCGAAATCGAAGTCATCGGCGCCGCCGCCAATGTCATTCTCGGCCCCGACACCACGCCCTCCACCGTCGACGGCACCGATCTCGGCAATGTCCTCGCAACAGGCAACGCCACCGCGTCGCAGACCTTCACGATCCACAATCGCGGCAACCAGCCGCTGACGATCTCCAGTATCACGTGGACCAATCAGACCGTCTTCGCCCTCTCCGGCTTCACTTCCGGCACCATCGCGCCCAGCGCGTCGCAGACGTTCACCGTTACCTTCGATCCCGCGGCCGTCGGGCCGCACCTGTCCAACGTCACGATCAATAGTAACGACTGCAACGAAACCACCACCGCCTTTGTCGTGCAGGGAACCGGCCTCACCTTCCCCGAAATCACCGTCCGCGGCGGCACGACTCCGCAAGTCATCGCCAACGGCGACATTCTGCCCGAGACCGCCGACGGCACCCAGTTCGACGTCCAAGCCCTCACCGCCGGCCCCAGTGCCGCCCGCACGTTCAAGATCCACAACGACGGCGACGCCACGCTCAACGTCACGAGCGTCACCTCGGGCAACCCCGAGTTCATCCCCGCCAACTTTACCCCCGGCCCAATCGCACCCGGCGCCTTCGCCACCTTCGATGTCCGCTTCGATCCGTCCGTCGCCGGTCTCCGCACCAGCACGATCACCATCGCCAATGACGACGCCGACGAGAGTTCCTACACCTTTCTCGTCCAGGGCAACGGCGGCGTCGCCGACATGTCCATCAGCGGCAAGAGCGTCATCATTCCCGATGGCGACACCACGCCCACCGGCGACGACGACACCGATTTCTTCGGCCGCGTCGTCTGCGCGGTCGGCTCCACGTCGCACACCTTCACGATCCGCAACACCGGTTCCGTGCCGCTCACGATCACCGCCTTCGGCAAATCCGGCGCGCACGCCGGCGATTTCACGATCAACGCCCCCACGCTCCCGCTCGTCCTCGCCGGTCCCAGCGGCATCGTCACCTTCACCGTCGACTTCGATCCCACCGCCGCCGGCACGCGCACCGCCGTCATCGAGGTCACCCACGACGCCCCTGGGGGCCCTGTTTACAACTTCATCGTCACCGGCAACGGCACTGGCTCCGAAATCTCCGTCATCGGCGCGAACAGCAACGTCATCGTCGGCCCCGACATCACGCCCTCCACCGCCGACGGCACCGATCTCGGCAGCGTCGCCGTCGCCGGCAATACCACCCTCTCGCAGGTCTTCACGATTACCAATTCCGGCAGCGCCCCGCTGACCATCTCCAGTATCACGTGGACCGCTCAGGACGTGTTTTCCATCACCGGCTTCACCTCCGGCACCATCGCCGTCGGCGCGTCGCAGACGTTCACCATCGTCTTCGATCCCATCGCCGCCGGCCCGCGCATCTCCGACCTCACGATCAACAGCAACGACTGCGACGAAGCCACCACCGCCTTTGTCGTGAAGGGCACCGGCCTCGGTGCGCCCGAGATCGCCGTCCGCGGTGGCACGCCCACCCAACTCATCGCCAGCGGCGACATTCTCCCCGAGACCGCCGACGGCACGCAGTTCGACGTGCAAGCGCTCACCGCCGGCCCCAGTGCCGCCCGCACGTTCAAGATCCACAACGACGGCGACGCCACGCTCACCGTCACGAGCGTCACCTCGGGTAACCTCGAGTTCATCCCCGCCAACTTCACCCCCGGCCCAATCGCACCCGGTGCCTTCGCCACCTTCGACGTCACCTTCGATCCCGCCGTGATCGGCACGCGCACCGCCACGATTACTATCGCGAGCAACGACGCCGACGAAAGCTCCTACACTTTCCTCGTCCAGGGCAACGGCGGCGAAGCCGACATGACCATCAGCGGCAAGAGCGTCATCATTCCCGATGGCGACATCACGCCCACTGGCGACGACGACACCGATTTCTTCGGCCGCTCCGTCTGCGCGTCCGGCTCCACGTCGCACACGTTCACCATCCGCAACACCGGTTCCGTGCCGCTCACGATCACCGCCTTTGGCAAATCTGGCCCGCACGCCGGCGATTTCACGGTCAACGCCCCCACGCTCCCCCTCGTCCTCGCCGGCCCCAGCGGCATCCAGACCTTCACCATCGACTTCGATCCTTCCGCCAGCGGCCCGCGCACCGCCGTCATTGAAGTCACGCACGACGGCCCCGGCGGCCCGGTCTACAATTTCACCGTCAAGGGCGAAGGCACCGGCCCCGAAATCGCCATCATCGGCGCCAACAACAACGTCATCACCACCCCCGACGGCTCGCCCTCGACCCCCGACGGCACCGACCTCGGCACCGTCACCGTCGCCGGCAACGCCACGCTCTCGCAGGTCTTCACGATTACCAATTCCGGCAGCACCCCGCTCGTTATCTCCAGCCTCACGTGGAGCGACCAGACCGTCTTCACCATCACCGGCTTCACCTCTGGCACCATCGCGCCCGGCGACTCGCAGACCTTCACCGTCACCTTCGATCCCATCGTCGCCGGCCCGCGTATGTCCGACATCACGATCAACAGTAACGATTGCGACGAAGCCGCCGCCACCTTCGTCGTGCGCGGCACCGGCGCCGGCGCGCCCACCATGGTCGTCCGCGGCGCCGGCATCGGCATCGCCGACGGCGACACCACCGCCACCGGCTTCGACCTTACCCACTTCGACAACGTCGCGCTCTGCTACGGCACGCCCGTCACCCATACGTTCTTTATCCACAACACCGGCACCGCCCCGCTCATCCTCAACGGCACGCCCTTCGTCGCGCTCAGCGGCGTCAACGCCACCGATTTCTCCGCCACCCAGCCCGCGCTCACCACGATCCCGGTCAACGGCCAGACCAGCTTCACCGTCACCTTCACCCCCTTCGCGCTCGGCACGAGTAACGCCACCGTCACCCTCGCCAGCAACGATTCGTCCGTCAGCCCCTACGAGTTCGCCATCGCCGGCTTCGGCGTCGCCCCTGAGATCGACATCGTCGGCGGCCCCCTCGGCACCGCCAGCATCCCCGATAGCAGCACCACGCCGCTCACCGGCGACGGCACTGATTTCGGCACCGTCACCCTCGGCTCTTCGCTCGCGCACGCGTTCACGATCACCAACACCGGCACCTACACCCTGTTCCTCAACGGCACGCCTGACAAAGTCGCCGTCAGCGGCGCCCACCCCGGGGATTTCACCGTCACGCCCACCACCCTGCCGAATTTCGTCAACGCCAACGCCACCACCCCCTTCACCATCACCTTCGCGCCCCTCGGCACCGGCGTGCGCACCGCGCTCATCACGATCGCCAACACCGACTGCGACGAAAACGTCTACACCTTCTTCGTCCGCGGCAACGGCACCGGCGCCCCCGAGATCGAAGTCTCCGGACTCGGCAATCCCATCGCCGACAACGTCAACCTCTCGCCGACCGTCCCCAACGACACCGATTTCGGCACCGTGCTCTGGACCGGCAGCGCCTTCGCGCAGCACACGTTCACGATCACCAACACCGGCGCCTCTCCGCTCCACCTCACCGGCATTCCCGACCTCGTCACGAAAGGCGGCGCGCACCCCGGTGACTTTATGGTCACGGTGCCGCCCGTCTCGCCGGTCGCTCCCAACGGCGGCACCACCACGTTCACCGTCACCTTCGACCCCTCCGCCGCCGGCCTGCGCACCGCCACGCTCACTATCGCCAACGACGACACCGACGAGCCGCTCTACACCTTCGCCATTTGGGGCAACGGCAGCGACCCCGCCCTTCCGAAGGCCCGCATCGAAGTCTTCGGCAACGCCACGCTCATTCCCGACGACGACACCTCGCCCACCTCCTCGGATCACACCGCGTTCCCCAACACGCTCGCCGCCGGCTCCGTCACCAACACGCGCACCTACACCATCACCAACAACGGCGGCGCCGCGCTGACGATCAACGGCATCACGGTCAGCGGCGGCCACGCCTCGAACTTCACGGTCTCTCCGCTCACTTACCCGCTCACCATCCTCGGCGGCGGCGGCGCCCAGCCCTTCGTCGTCACCTTTGATCCGAGCGCGGCGAATCTCCGCTCCACGACGGTCCTGATCGACCACTCCATCGCCACCGACGACTACGATTTCAAGATCGCGGGCCAAGGCACCCTCGGCAGCCTCCTCGCCCCCGAGATCGAAGTCACCGGCAACGCCCTCACCATTCTCAACGGCGACATCTTCGCCCGCCCGGAGGATCACACCGCCTTCGGCCAGGTCCTCGTCAACGGCGGCACCGTCGAGCGCACCTTCACCATCCACAACACCGGCCCCGGCACGCTCGCCGTCACCGGCGTCTCCCCCCTCGGCGGCAACGCCGGCGACTTCACCGTCACGCAGCTCCCCGCCGCCTCCGTCGCCCCGCTCACCGGCACGACCACCTTCAAGGTCACCTTCAACCCCTCCGGCACCGGCTACCGCTTCACTAACATCGTCATCGCCAACAGCGACTCAAACGAGCCGCTCTACAAGTTCGTCGTCAGCGGCAGCGGCAAATGGAACTACACCGGCGGCGGCTTTGGCTGGGGCGGCTCGCTCGGCCACACCGCGTGGATTCCGCTCACCGACCTCACCTCCGGCACGACCACGCTGCACCCGTTCGGCGGCACCGCCGTCTCCCTCGGCGGCCCGCGCAGCGTCGCGTGGGGCGGCAACACCTTCGGCCAACTCGGCAACGGCACCACCGCCGCCACCCGCATGTCCGTCGCCGTGAGCACCACCGGCCTCCTCGCCGGCAAAACCGTCGTCGAACTCGCCGCCGGCCAAAACCACAGCGTCGCCCTCTGCTCCGATGGCACGCTCGTCGCCTGGGGCCAAGGCACCTCCGGCCAACTCGGTCACGGCGCCACGACCGACAGCCTCGTCCCCGTCGCCGTCACCCTCACCGGCCCCCTCGCCGGCAAAACCATCGTCGCCCTCTCCGCCGGCCAAGCCCACACGCTCGCTCTCTGCACCGATGGCACCGTCGTCGCGTGGGGTGCCAACGCCTCCGGCCAGCTCGGCAACAATTCCACCGCCGCCAGCGCCGCCCCCGTGCTCGTCCCCGCCACTGGCGCCCTCGCCGGCAAGACCGTGACCTCCCTCGCCGCCGGCGATTTCCACAGCGTCGCCCTCTGCACCGATGGCACCGTCGTCACCTGGGGCGCCAACACTTCCGGCCAACTCGGCAACAACTCCACGACCACCAGCCTCGTCCCCGTCGCCGTCACGCTCACCGGCAAAACCGTCCTCGGCATCGCCGCCGGCGCCGCGCACACGCTCGCCGGCTGCTCCGATGGCACCGTCGCCGCCTGGGGCCGCAACCACGCCGGCCAACTCGGCGACGCCACCACCGCCGATCGCCTCGCGCCCGTCTTCGTCAACACCACCGGCGCCCTCGCCGGCAAATTCGTCGTCGCCCTCGCGACCGGCGCCGCGCACACCGTCGCGATTTGCGCCGACGACACCCTCGTCGCGTGGGGAGACAATTCGTCCGGCCAGCTCGGCGACGGCACGCGCACCACGCGCACCGCGCCCGTCCTCGTCAACCGCGCCGGCCCCTTCGCTACACTGCCCGTCATCGCTCTCGCCGCCGGTGCGCAGCACAGCGTCGCCCTCACCGCCGATAGCCAGCTCTCCGCCTGGGGAGAAAATTCCTCCGGCCAGCTCGGCAACGGCGACACCGCGAATCGCCTCACGCCCACGCCCGTCGCCCTCGGCGTCCTCGCACCCGGCGCGCAATTCAGCCGCCTCGTCGCCGGCGCCTCCGCCCACCGCACGCTCGCCCTCGCCGCCGAGCCCGCCTCCGCGCTCCGCGTCGCCGGCCCCACGCAAGACGTGTTCAACGCCCCCGGCCTCTCCGCGGCCGGCGACGACACCGACTTCGGCCGCGTCGTGATCAACAGCGGCACCGCCACGCGCGCCTTCACGCTCACCAACTCCGGCGGCGCGCCCCTCACGTTCACCGGCACGCCCCGCGCCGTCATCGGCGGCACCCACGGCGCCGAGTTCACCGTCGCCGCGCAGCCCGCCTCGCCCGTCGCACCCAGCGGCACCACCACGCTTGTCGTCACCTTCGCGCCCACCGCCGCCGGCGCGCGCGTCGCGACCCTCACACTCACCACCGACGATCCCGCGCAGCCCACCTTCACCTTCAGCCTCACCGGCACCGGCACCACCTCCGGCGCGCTCGCCGACACCGTGAACAGCGGCGCCAACAACGTCATCTTCACCACCGCCGTGCAGCCCGACGGGAAAAACGTCCTCGGCGGCAACTTCACGCGCCTCGGCAGTCCCTTCATCAACCGTGCCGCCCGCTTCGAAACCGACGCCACGCTCGACCTCGGCTTCGATCCCAACGTCGACGGCTTCGTCACCACCGCCCTCGTCCAAGCCGACGGCGCGATCATCCTCGGCGGCCAGTTCACCACGGTCGGCGGCGTCGCCCGCAACCGCCTCGCCCGCGTCTCCGCCGACGGCGTGCTCGACCTCACCTTCAATCCCGATGCCGATAACAACATCAGCGCCCTCGCCCTCCAGCCCGACGGCAAGCTGATCGTCACTGGCCATTTCACCACCCTCGGCGGCGTCGCCCGCGGCAAGATCGCGCGCCTCCACGCCGACGGCACGCTCGACCTTGCGTTCAATCCCAACGCCAACCGCGCCGTCTACACCGCCGCCGTGCAGCCCGACGGAAAAATCCTCCTTGGTGGCAACTTCGACAACGTCGCCGGCGTGACGCGCCAGCGCCTCGCGCGCGTCCTCGCCGACGGCACGCTCGATACCGCCTTCGACCCCGCGCCCACCAGCGACGTGACCAGCCTCATCGTCCAGCCCGACGGCAATATCGTCCTCGCCGGCCAGTTCTCCGCCGTCGCCGGCGTCACGCGCAACCGCGTCGCCCGCCTCCACGCCGACGGCTCCCTCGACACGACCTTCGATCCCAACGTCGACACCGCCGTTTACTCTCTCACTGCGCAGGCCGATGGAAAAATTATCCTCGGCGGCTCGTTCAACCTCGTCGGCGGCGTCACGCGCACGCGCCTCGCCCGCCTCCACGCCGATGGCACGCTCGACGCCACCTTCGTCGCGACCGCCGATGACGACGTCGTCTTCAGCACCGCGCTTCAGGCCGACGGCAAGGTCGTCCTCGCCGGCTACTTCGCGAGTGTGAATGGCACCGGCCGTAATTTCTTCGCCCGCCTCGACAACGACCCCGCCCCGCAGTCCCTCGTCGTCACCTCCGCGAGCCGCGTGCAATGGCTGCGCGGCGGCGCCTCACCCGAGACGCACCACGTCATCTTCGAACTCTCCACCAATGGCGGCGCCACGTGGACTTCTCTCGGCACCGGCACGCGCCTCGCCACCGGCGGCGGCTGGGAAAAGACCGGCCTCACGCTCTCCGGCAGCGGCCAGATCCGCGCCCGCGCCCGCACCCTCGGCGGCGCCTACTCCGGCTCCTCCGGTCTCGTCGAAGCGATCGCGACCTTCGGCGTCGCCGCGCTCCCCGTCATCACCACGCAACCTCTCGCGCAAACCGTCGCCGTCGGCGGCACCGCCACCTTCACCGTCGTCGCGAGCGGCATGCCCGCGCCCACCTACCAGTGGATGAAGGCCAACGTCGCCGGTAACAACGCCATCCCCGGCGCCACCAACGCCACGCTCACGCTGACCAACGTGCAATCGTCCGCCACCGCGAGCTACTCCGTCGTCGTCACGAATTCCGCCGGCAGCGTCACCAGCGCTGGCGCGATGCTCACCGTGAGCACCGCCGCCGTCGCGCCCACCATCACCACGCAACCCGTCGGCCAGATGGTCGTCGCCGGCGGCAGTGCCACGTTCTCCGTCACCGCCACGGGCAACCCCGCGCCCACGTATCAGTGGCGCAAGGCCACCGTCGCGATCAACGGCGCGACCAACGCCACGCTCGTCCTCTCTTCGGTCGCCGTCCTCGACGCCGGCACCTACGATGTCGTCGTCACCAACTCCGCCGGCTCCGTCCCGAGCACCGCCGTCCCCCTCGTCGTCAACGTCCCGCCCGCCATCGCCACGCAGCCCGTCAACCTCGGCGCGGGCGCCGGCACCGGCGTCGTGTTCAGCGTCACTGCCACCGGCACCGCCCCGCTCACCTACCAGTGGAGCAAAGACGGCTCGCCGCTCTCCGGCGCCACGCTCGCCACGCTCTCGCTCGCCAACGTCTCCTCCGCCACGGCTGGCACCTATCGCGTCGCCGTCACCAACGTCGCCGGCACCGCGCTCAGCAATCCCGCGCTGCTCGCCGTGTTCGACGCCTTCCCCACGCACGCTGTCGCCGGCCCCGGCTACTTCGCCGGCGGCACCGTCACGATCACCAACACCCTCACCTACAGCAACGCGACCTCCGGCCTCGGCTGGCATGTCCTCATCCCCGCCGGTTGGAGCTACGTCTCCGGCGCCGGCAACGAGGGCAACGTAACGCCCGCCGCCGGCACCACCGATCTCCTCGAGTGGGCCTGGACCACCGTGCCCGGCTCGCCGATTTCGTTCACCTACACGCTCAACGTTCCCGTCGGCACCACTGGCGACCACACGCTCATGGCGCTCGCCATCATCCGCCAGGGCGCCCGCGCCGGCCAGATCCTCGCCAAACCCGACCCGCTCGTCGTCAGTCGCGTTACCACGCACAGCGCCGACCCCGACAAAAACTTTGCCATCGATCTCGTCGAACTCACGCGCGTGATCGAGCTCTACAACGTCCGTTTCGGCACCAATCGCACCGGCTGCTATCGCGTCGACGCCACCGGCGAAGACGGGTTCGCGCCCGATAACACCCGCGCCGGCACCACCGCCGTCACGCTCTCGCGTTACCACACCGGCGACACGAATCACGACGGTCGCTTCTCCCTCTTCGAGCTCACTCGCATGATCGAGCTCTACAACACCCGCAGCGGCACCAACCGCACCGGCCAATACCACGTCGCCCTCGACACCGAAGACGGCTTCGCCCCCGGGCCCTGAGCCCACTCTGTCCGTCCGTCCCCTCCTATGAAATCACGTCCCTTCCTCTCCCTCGTCACCACGCTCGCCGGCTGCCTCTTGGCCGACTTCACCGCGCACGCCCAGACGCTCTACGTCTCGATGAACGGCACCGGCAGCGTGAAGACCGTCACCTCCACCGGCACCGTTAACAGCCCCGCCTTCGCCACCGGCCTCACCGCGCCCAAGGGCGTCACGTTCGATTCCAGCGGCAACCTCTACGTCGCCGAAGACATCAACGGCACCCTCCTGAGCGTGATCACGAAGATCACGCCCGCCGGCGCCAAGTCCACCTACGCCACCGGCCTGCAACGGCCCATCGACCTCGCGTTCGATACCAGTGGGAATCTGTTCATCTCCGACTACATCGGCGCCGCCAACAGCGGTAATGCGATCATGAAAGTGGCCCCCGGTGGCGGTGCCGCGACCACCTTCGTCTCCGGCTCCCAGCTGAACAGCCCCTTCGGACTCGCCTTCAACTCCACCGGCACGCTCTTCGTCTCGAACCGCGACAATGGATCGATCTCCCAGATCGCGACAAACGGCACCGTCAGCACCTTCCTCGGCGCCTCCACCTTTAGCGAACCCAACGACCTCGTCTTCGACAGCAGCGGCAATCTCTTCGTCTCCAGCTTCAACACCGGCGCGATCTCGAAGGTTGTCGGCACCACGGTCTCGTCCTTCGGCAACGTCTCCAACGCTCTCGGCCTCGCCTTCAATCCCGTCACCGGCAGCCTCCTCGTCGCGAGCCAAGGTGGCAGCTCGATCTACGAAATCGGCGCCGGCGGCGGCAGCAGCAGCCAGTTCGCCTATTTTGGCGGCGACTCCCCTCAATACGTGGCCTTCGCCCCCTCCGCCATCCCCGAGCCCTCCACCTACGCCGCCCTCGCCGGCGCCGCGATGCTCGGCTTCGCCGTCTGGCGCCGCCGCCGCGCGAAACCCGCGGGCGTTGTCGTCGGCTAAAAAACGGCGAGCACGAGCCCGCGGCTCACCGCACCTTCGCGCACACGATGCAGTCGCGTGGCTCGGGGCTGAGCGTCGGCGCAACGTGCCAGCGGCGCAGCACGCCTTCGCGCACCATGCCGGCTTTTTCCATCACGCGCGCCGACGCGGGATTCTCCACGTCGCAAAACGCGTAGGCGCGGTAGAGCGACGGTTGCGCGAGCGTCCAATCGACGAGATAGGTGAGCGCTTCGGCCGCCATGCCGTGGCCCCAGAATTTTTTCGCGAGCACGTAGCCAAACATCGCGCGACCGTTGCCCTCGAGCGTCACGCCGATGGAGCCGATCGGCGTATCGGTGCCTTTGAGACACAGGAGCCAGGCCAACGGCAGCGGCGTCTCGCGTTTTTCCCAGTTCGCCGCGGCTTCCCGCAGAAACGCCGCGAGCGGCGCCACCCGCGTGTAGGCGGGCCACGCCAGGTAGCGGGTCACCTCCGGATCGCTCGCGTAGGCGGCAAACACCGCGGGTGCATCGTCGGCCCGCGGCAGACGCGCGACCAATCGGGCGGTGCCAAACGTGGTGGGCGGGCGGGGCATGGCGGAGCGGGTGCGGACGAGAGCGGCAGGCGGACGGGTGTTAAAGAAACGTCCGTTCCGGGCCGGGCTTTTCAGGGATGTGGCAGGGGCGTCCCGCCCGTGGTTTTGAGTCTGTTTTCAAAGGACGTGGGCGTTACTTTTCGTCGGCCAGTTTTTCCTGTGCGGCCTCGAGCCAAGTCGTGAGCGTCTTGATCTGCGCGTCGGTGAAAATCGCGTCGCGATGCACCCACGTGTAAGACGGCAACGGCATCGTGCGCGCCGAGATCACGTCGATGAGCGCCTCGATTTTGGTGGCCTGCTTTTTGGCGCTGTAAGCGCCGAAGCTGGAGAAGGTGAATTCGTTTTTGCCTTCGTCGACGTGCTGTTTGAGCCACCAGCCGGTCGGCTGGATCTCGGCATACCACGGGTAGCGGGTGTTGTCGGAGTGGCAGTCGTAGCAGGCCGCGACCAGCATTTGTTTGACCTCCGGCGGCGGGGCGAGCCGCACGATGAAGTCGTCCTTCCCGGGCGGCGTGGTGGAGATATTTTTCTCCGGGCGGATGAATTGGATCGCGATGAAAACGGCGGCGAGGCCGAGCAGGATTTTTTTCAGCATGGAGGGGAAGCGGGGGACCGAAGAAGACCGGATGACTGCGGAACGTGGAGCAGCCTTCGCCACCGGACAAGCCCGCGTGTGACGGGCGGTGCGATTCAGAAGGAGGTCCGTTGTCGAGCAATGGAATAGCCTGCGAGCAGGCTCCTCCAGTGGACTAAGCGAGAGCCTCTTTTGCATTGCCGAGACCGTTTTCGGCGTTCCCCTTCTCGCACCCCTCACGGCGATCAAAAACCTCGCCGAATAGATTTTCCCACGCTCTGCCGGAACCATGAGTTCACTTTTCAAGATAACCCCCGCCCGGATACTAAGAATCAGCGAGAGCCTCCCCGGCGCACCTCGGCTCCTCGTCGAATTGGACAAGTTGCTGAAAGACCCCAACAGCGACCCGACCGAGATTGCCGCCGTGCTTCGTCGCGATTTGGTTTTGACCGGACGAATCGTGCGGATCGCGAACGGCGTGGTCTATTCGCGGGGTGAGCCGGTGGGCGAACTGGAGGCAGCGTTGGCCCGGGTCGGCTTCGGGGAAATTTTTCGGCTGATCAGCGTGGCGAGCATGCTGCAGATGACCGAGTTGGAGTTTCGTTACTATCCGATCACGGCCAAAACACTGCGGGAAAATGCCCTTTTCACCGCCCTGATGATGGAGGCGTTGGCCCCTCTGGTCGGAATCGATCCACGATTGGCATTCACGGCGGGGCTGGTGCGGTCGGTCGGTCGGATTGTGCTCGATCTGGCGGCACAGCAGGATTCGCGAAAAGTGCCCATACATCAGCTTCAGCCCGACGGATTGGTCGCCTGGGAACGCAGCCTTTTTGGGATGACCAACTACCAGGCAAGTTACCATGTGCTGCAGGCGTGGCGTTTTCCTGCGGATGTGGTGGTCGCAGTGAGGGACCAACTGATGCACGACCTCACGGTCGATCCCATGCCCATCGCCAAACTGCTGCACGTTTCGGTAGCCGCGGCATATGGTGCCGGCCATTCGATGGCGGGTGGGCAGTATTTTATCGATAACTACACGGCCAAAGCGCGCGGCGAACTGGGGATAACCGAAGAGCAAGTCTCCTCAGCGGTCGCTGCGGTGGATCGCCAGTTTCAGCAGATGAAAGACGTGCTCGCCTGAGGCGAGCGGCGGGGGCGGCGAAACGCGTCAGAGGCTGACACGCGCGCGGACCAGCGTGGTCCTGCACCCGTCTCACTCCGCGCTTGCGAGCGCCTCGCGCACGAGGGCGGCGATGGTCGGCGGGAGCTCGAGGGTGAGCGCGACTTGCTGGGTGGCGGGGCTGAGTTTGCGCCAGGTCTTGCGGAGAATATCGACGAATTTTTCGCGCGAGTAGTCGGCGTGTTGCGCGGCGAAGGCGCCGATCTCGTTTTCCAAAAACACGAGCACGGCGGCGTCTTCGAGGGCCTGCGTGCCGGGGTTGGTTTTCAGGCCGGTTTTCGAAACCCAGGTGGCGACATCGTCGGCCTCGGCGGCGGGCACACCGGCCTCGAGGAGGAGCGCGCGGGCGCGTTCGGCTTGTTTGACGTAGAGCGAGCGGCGCCACGTGAGGTAGCCGACTTTGCCTTCGGGAAATGTCGCGCGCGGCGTGAGCCAGCGTTCGAGATGCTGGCAACGGGCGGCGAGGCGGAGAGCTGGCGACGCGTCGGGCACGAGGCGCGCGACCCAGGCCTCGACGCGTTCGCCGTAGACGAGTTCGGCGGCGCGGCCGTCGGGAGCGCGAGCGGGGTCGCCGGCGTGTGCGGCGTCGATGAGTGAGCGGGCTTGCGCGTAGGCGTCCATGCGAGGGGCGGAGTGGAACCGCTCGCGCGGCGCGCGGCAAGCGGCGTGTCGGTGCGCGGTCGGTGCAGATGGGAGTCGCCTGCGGCGGGGCAGTGGGCATTTTTCCCGGGCCATGAACCAACTCTCCCTCACCCAGCTCGTGCCGATCCTCCAGCTCGCGATCGGTCCCGTGATTTTGATCTCCGGCGTGGGCCTGTTGCTGCTCACGCTCACCAATCGCTTCGGACGCATGATCGACCGCTCGCGTGCGATCATTCACGAAGTCATCCGCGGCGGCCAGGCGCCGGATGTGATCGGGAATTTGCAGGCGCAGGTGGAAATCCTGCACCGGCGCGCGCGGATTTTGCGGCTGTCGATCACGTTGGCGGCAGTGACGGTGCTGTGCGTGGGCGTGTTGATCCTCGGGCTGTTTATCGCGGCGTTTTGGCAACTGCAGATCGTGGGGCTGTTGGTGGTGATTTTCTGCGTGGCGATCCTCGGGCTCATCGGCTCGATGGTGGCGTTTATCGCCGATATGAATCTCGCGCTGCGGGCGGCGCAGTTGGATTGGCAACTGATCGAGAAGCGCGTGGCGCGTTGAGCGGCTGTTTGTGACCTTGCGCTCGGCGAAACCGAGCGGTCTGCTGCCTCCGCAGTCGGCGGAGAACGTGCCGTTGGCTGCGCTTCGTTCACCCCGTCTAACCCCCCCCCAGCCCCTATGAACACTTTCCTGTTCGGCGCCGCCGCGCGTGCCTGCGGTATCGCGGTCGCGAGCGTCCTCGCCGCAGCCGTGCCGGCGTCCCACGCCCAGACCGCTCCCGCCACCAAAACTCCCGAGCCCACCGCGCCCGTCGTGGAGCTCTCACCCTTTGAAGTGCGCTCCGAGGGCGATTCCGGCTACCAGGCCGCCAACACCACCAGCGGCTCGCGCCTCAATTCGCGCCTCAAGGATACGCCCGCCGCCGTCTCCGCCTTCACACCCGAATTTCTTGCGGACATCGCCGCCACCAACCTCGAGGAGATGCTCGCGCACGCGACCAACATCGAGATCGACGTCGAGGACGCCAACGCCGGGTTCAACAACCCCCAGGGCCGCGGCGCCGACGGCAACGACTACCAGTTCCGCATGCGCGGCTCGCCCGCCGGCGCCTCGCGCGATTTCGTCGAGTCCAGCGTCCCCGTCGATCTCTACAACGTCGAGCGCGCCGAAGTCGCCAGCGGTCCCAACTCCATCCTCTTCGGTCTCGGCCAAGCCGGCGGCCTCGTCTCCCTCAGCGGCAAAAAGGCCAACCTCAACCGCACGCGCACCACGCTAAAGTCGATGCTCGGCTCGTGGAGCTACGAGCGCTACGAGGGCGACCACAACCAAGTCCTCATCCCGAAAAAACTCTCCCTCCGCCTGCTCGGCCTCTACCAAAATTCCCAGGGCTGGCGCCATTGGGACTTCAGCGACCAGGCCCGCTGGACCGTCGCCGCCGCGTATCAGCCGCTCAAGAACACTGTGATCCACGCTTCCTACGAAGAGGGCCACATGGACAACAATCTCACCCTCGGTTGGAACGGCCAGGACCAGATCACCGCGTGGCAGGACGGCGGCAAACCGGTGTTCGACGGCGCCACCGCCCTCGCCGGCACCAACCGTTTCAGCAACGCCAACAACCGTTTCACCTTCAACCAGCAGGACGGCGTCGTCACCAACCTCCGCGGCGAGTTCCAGACCCAGAACCGCTACGGCGTCGAGACGCTCCTGCCCGCGTCCGTCTCGCCCTACGACTACAACCTCACCGGCCCCGGCGGCGTGCGTCACCAGACCTTCAATACTCGCCAGCTCCAGGTGCAGCAGCGCCTGACCAAGGACCTCGTCCTCGAACTCGCCTACTTCCGCAACACCACCGACGTCGAGGCCAACGGCATGGCCGTCGGCGGTGCCAACCTCCGCGCCGATCCCAACCTCACCCTGCCGCGCCCCGATGGCGCCGCCGGCACCGTGCCCAATCCCAACGCCGGCCGCTCCTACTTCGAGTCCACCTGGTTCAAAGACTGGATCCTCACCGACAACGAAATCTACCGCCTGAGCGCCGCGTGGGATGTCGGCCGCGCCAACCGTTGGTTTGGCCGCCACCGCATCGCCGGCCTCGCGGAGAATTCCACCCAGGACCGCCTCCGCCGCTGGCGCGACGAGATCCTCGTCGATGAGCGCAACGTCCCCATCACCAACGCCACCAACGCCGAGGGCGCGCAGAACCAGCTCACCCGCCGCAACTACATCGTCGAGGGCGACTACACCACCTACTACGGCGCCGACCCCAGCCTCCCCGTCGCGCCCTTCGTCTGGAACGGCCGCACCTACACCGCCACCTACGCCTCCCGCGCCCGCGCGAACACGCAGACCGTGAAGGCCATTAACAGCCTCATGTTCGCCGCGCAGAGCTTTTGGTTCAAAGAGCGCCTCGTCACCACGCTCGGCGCCCGCCGCGACGACATCAAATTCAAGAACGCCCAAGAGGCCCGCGTGCTCGACCCCGCCGATCCCCGCGTCGTCTCCAAGCAGCTCGCCGCCGGCGAGTGGTATTTTAACGGCGACTACGTCCACCACCGCTACAAACCCACCACCTTCACCGCCGGCGCCGTCGGCCACGTCACCAAGCGCCTTTCGCTCTTCTACAATCTCTCGCGCAACAACGGCCAGCCGCGTTTCGACCGCACCGTCCTCCCGAACGGCGACGTGCCCGAGCCCACCGAGGGCCGCGGTCGCGATCTCGGCGTCATGCTCGATGTGCTCGGCGACGACCGCCTCTTCATTCGCACCACGTGGTTCGAGACGCAGCAGCTCAACGACTCGCCGATTCTCCCCGGCAGCAACGCGCTCGGCGTCGACAACCTCACCACGATGCTGACCCAGCTCCTCACCGCGGGGAAAATCTCGCAGGCCGACTACGACCGGCAGGCCATCACGTGGACCTCCGCCTCGATCGACATCTTCACCAAGGGCCTTGAGGTCGAGGTCGTCGCCAACCCCACGAAGAACCTCACGCTCCGCGCCAGCTACTCGCACTCCGAGCGTCGCCGCGAAAATTTCTTCACCGAGGTCTTCGATTTCTTCGGCACGCGCGTGCCACAGTGGCGCACGCTCCTCGCCAACAATCCGACCGAGCTCGCGCTCTTCAACCAAGCCGTGGCCGAACTCGACAGCGAGCTGGCTTTCCAGGTCGACCGCCAGAATTCCCCCTTCGGCACGCGCCCCCACAAGCTCAACGGCACCGCCCGCTACCGCTTCAGCGAAGGCCGCCTCCGCGGTCTCTTCGTCGGCGGCACCGTGCGCTACAACGGAAAAAATTTCCTCAGCCAAAATCTCGCGACCGGTCAGGTCTACTGGGGCAACGAAACGCTCCTCGCCGACGCCTTCGCCGGCTACCGGTTCCGCGTGCCCCGCATCAAGCAGCCCGTCACCGTGCAGCTCAACGTGAAGAACGTCGGCAACGACTACCTCGCCAACATCGGCCGCTACAACGACACCTACACGGGCGTCCGCCGCGTCTATCTCAACGAGCCGCGCAGCTACCGGCTGACGACGACGTTGGAGTTCTGATCCGCCCCGCAGCGTAGGGCAGTTTGTAACGTAATACGTTACCAACGATGCGCGACGTGAGCCGCGGCGATACCGGTCCGCGCACTCGGGTTGGCGCAGTTGGATTGGCAACTGCTCGAAAAGCCCCCGGCACGTTAAGCGGCTGCTTGTGAACTTGCGCTCGGCAGAGCCGCGGGGTCTGCTGCCCGCAGTCGGCGGAAAACCTGCCGCCGGCTGCGTGTTTCTTTGCCCGATACCACCCCCGCTCTATGAACTCCTCCCTCTTCGGCTCCGCTCCGCGTGCCCGCGCCGCCCTTCTGGTTGCGAGCCTCCTCGCCGCTTCGGCGGCGTGGACGCGCGCTCAGACCGCGCCCGGCACCAAAACGCCCGAGCTCGCCGCGCCGACGGCCACCTCGCCCGTCGTGGAACTCTCGCCGTTTGAAGTGCGCTCCGACGACGATGCCGGCTACCAAGCCGGCAACACCACGAGCGGGAGCCGCCTCAATGCGCGGCTCAAAGACACGCCGGCCTCCGTCTCGCCCTTCACGCCCGAGTTTCTCTCCGACATCGCGGCGACGAATCTCTCCGAGATGCTCGCCTACGCGACGAACGTCGAGGTGGAGCTCGAGGATGCGCAGGCGGGCTTCAACAATCCGCCCGGCCGCGATTCCACGGGCGGCGATTATTCGTTCCGGGTGCGCGGCATTATCGGCGGCGTCTCGCGCGACTTCGTCGACGCCACGGCGCCCAACGATCTCTACAACGTCGAGCGCGCGGAAGTCTCAAGCGGCCCGAATTCCATTCTCTTCGGCCTCGGGCCGGCAGGAGGACTCGTTTCCATCACCGGCAAAAAAGCGAATGTCCGCCGCACGCGCACGACGCTCAAGACCGTGTTCGCGGAATACGACTACCAGCGCTACGAACTCGATTTTAACCGCGTCGTCATCCGCGACAAACTCGCCGTCCGTCTCCTCGGCATGCACCACACCTCGGAAGGCTGGCGTAAATGGACGCGCGACGATCAGGACCGGTTCACGGGCGCCGTCACGGTGAAGCCGTTTAAGCGCACGACCATCGACGCCTCCTACGAAAAGGGAAACCGCTACAACAGCCTCGCCGTGACGGGCAACGCGATCGACCAGCTCTCGCTCTGGCTAAACAACGGCCGCCCCACCGCCGACGGCGTCGCTGTGACGGGCACCAACCGCTTCGCCACGGGCAGCGACCGCTTCACGCTCACGGGCAACAGCGGTGTCGTCTACAATCTCCGCGGCGAATTGCAGAGCAGCAGCACGTTTGCCTCCGCCACGCTGCTGCCCACCGCGCTCGCGCCGAACCAGTTCAACTACATCGGACCCGGTGGTCTGCGCCGGCAGGATTTCGACAGTTTCAATGTGAACATCGAACAGCGCGTGACGCCGGGCTTCACCGTCGTTGGCGCCGTCTTCCGCAATGAAGGCATCGTGAACACCGACGGCGCCAACACCGCGCTCCCCGAGCTGCGCGGCGACCCGAACCTCACGTTGCCCGCGCCCGCCGGCGGCACCGCCACCGTCAACAACCCTAACCGCGGCGGTCTCTACATGGACACGACGTGGTTCAAGGACAACCTCGTGACCACCAACGAAGTCGCGCGCCTCAGCGCCGCGTATGAATTCGACGCCGGCAAATGGCTCGGCCGGCACCGCGTCGCCGGGCTCGCCGAGCGTTCGGAGCAGGAGCGCAGCCGCCGCTGGCGCAACGAAATCCTCGTGGATTCGAACAACGTCCCGATCACCAACGCCGCCAATCCCGAGGGCGGCCAGAACCAGCTCAACCGCCGCCACTACGCTACCGAGGGCGATTTCAGCACTTACTACGTGGGCGATCCGCGCGTGGCGATCGCGCCCTATACGTTCAACGGCCGCCAGATCAGCTCGAACTTCGTCTCGCGCACCAAGGGCAACGCCCACGCCTTCAAAGAAATCAATTCGTATATGTTCGCCGGGCAGAGCTTCTGGTGGAAGGACCGCCTCGTGACGACGCTCGGCTACCGCCAGGACAGCGTCACGTTCCGCAATGAAAACGAAGCGCGCGTGACGAACCCCGCCGATCCGCGCGTGACCTCGCGCCAGCTCACGCTCAACGAGTGGGATTTCGACGGCAACTACACCGTCAACCGCTACAAGCCGAAGACGATCACCGCCGGCGCCGTGCTGCACGCGACGAAGCGCCTCTCGTTTTTCTACAACACGTCCGAGAGCAACGGCCCGCCCCGTTTCGACCGCACCGTGCTCCCCGATGGCGGCGTGCCCCCGCCCGTCACCGGCTCGGGCAAAGACCTCGGCGTGATGCTCGATTTCTTCGGCGATAACCGCACCTTCCTCCGCGCGACCTACTACAGCTCCGACCAGCTCAACGATGCCAGTGTCATCCCCGACGGTCTCACGGTATCCACCACCGGCTCTCTCGGCGGCGACAACTTGCTCAACATCGTCGGCGCGCTGCGCGATGCCGGCCGCCTCACCTCCGCGCAATACGATCAGCAGGCGGTGACCTACAACGCGGGCATCATCGACATCTTAACCAAAGGCTACGAACTGGAGTTTGTCGCCAACCCGACGCCCAATCTCACGCTGCGTCTCGGCTATTCTTATACGGACCGCCGCCGCGCCAACCATTACAAGGAAATCGACGCCTACTTCGCCGCGAAGATTCCCGAGTGGCGCGCCCTCGCCGCCGGCAACGCGCCGCTCCTCGCGACCATCAACAGCGAGATCGCCACGATCGAGAGTGAGCTGGCGTTTCAGACCACGCGCCAGTCCGCGCCCTTCGGCACACGCCCGCACAAAGCGAATCTCACGGGCCGCTACAGCTTCCGCGAAGGAAAGCTAAAAGGTTCTTTCGTGGGCGGCGCGGCACGCTTCCAAAGCCGGAATTTTGTGAGCACCGATAACGCGACGGGCCGCGACTACTGGGGCACGCCGACGCTGCTGGGCGACGCCTTCGCCGGCTACCGCACGCGTCTACCGTGGCAGAAAATCCCGGTCACCGTGCAGCTCAACGTCACCAACGTGACCAATTCCTACCTCGTCGGCCTCGGCCGCTACAACACGGCCTACAACGGTCTCCTCCGCGTCTACCTCAACGCCCCGCGCGCCTACCGGCTCACGGCGACGTTTGAGTATTGAGGCGGGCCTGACGAACTGCACGCGGCAACCATCGTGGACGAGTCCACCGCACAACAACGCGACGAGGAGCTGGCGACGTTTTTGGCTTCGCCAGTGCCGCGCCGGGTGCCGGTGCGACTTGTCGCGGCGGCGAAACGCAATGACGCAGTAGCTGTGTTGTTCTGGATCGGGCTGATCTTCGGTGGGCTCGGCGCGTGCTTAGTGCGGGTTTATTTTCCGTGGGGATATTTGGATGGGCGCCGGTTGGCTTCCGCCGAAGCACGCACGGTTAACGGACGGATCGTCGCGGCGGAGACGATCAATCTGTCGATCAAGCGAAAGAAGGTCTGGGCGTATCGCTTTGAGTATCGCACACCAGAAGGCGAGGGCAGGCTGCACCACGGCGAGGGTTTCACCACCGGGTGGAAATGGCGGCCCGGCGACGCGGTGCGGGTTCGTTATCTCGCGGGCTCTGAGATTGCGTGTCCCGAGGGCGCGCGCACGACGAAGGGAGGATTGGCATCTGCTTTTGTGCTCGTGTTTCCTCTGATCGGTTTCGGCCTCGCGGGATTCGGGTGGCGTGCCCGGCGGCGCGTGCTGGCTACGTTGATGCACGGGAAATTGACGGAGGCGAAGGTATTGGCGGTGAAGCCCACGCGGGTGCGCCTGAATCGGCAAACGGTGTTCAAAGTGATTTTGCAGGAGGAGCTGCGGGGTGCGCCGGGGCCGCTTATAGCCCGCTGCCACGAGTCGGCTTCGGTGGAATTTGCGGAGGAGCGACTGCGGTCGCAGCAGCCGGTTTACGTGCTCTACCAGCCGAAGCATCCGGAGTGGGCTGTGTTGCCGGAAGCGCTATGAACATCCCCGCCGATTGCCGCCGTTGCGGTCTGTGTTGTTACTCCGATTCCGACGAATACGTGTGGGTGCGCGGCGACGATTGGTCGCGGCTCGGCGACGAGGCGGAGCGGCTGGCCCACTTCATCGGACACCGGGCGTTTATGCGGATGCGCGACGGCCACTGTGCGGCGCTCGAGGTGCGCGCGACCGCGGCGGGCGCGAAGGAATTTTTCTGCACGATCTACGAGCGCCGGCCGGAAATCTGCCGCGACCTCGCGCGCGGTTCGCCGGAGTGCGAGGCCGAGCTCGAAACGAAAGGCCAGCAGGCGCGATGAGGGCGTGAGGGCGCGGGGGGCTGCGTGCGGTTTGTAACGTAATACGTTACAAACGCGGGCGGTCGCCGCGGGGCGTGTTTCCGCGCTCGCCAGCGAAGGCGGTCCGGCTACGTTGCCGCGCCATGGCGTGGCGCATCGACGAGAGCGTAGTCCGGGGTGAAATCGACAACCGCACGCGCGACCGCGTGACGGGCCGCATCTGGTTCACCGGGCTCGCGGAGCCGGTCGAGCTTGAGTTGGAGGGCAACGCGTGGCGTGACCTCGCGGGGCGGCGGTTGGAATTTGTGAACCCCGTGGCGGTGAAGCCGCCGCTCTCGGCAGAGCAGGCGGCGGGTTTCGCGCAGCGGCAACGCGGCGTGATCGGCGACTGCACGGCGTCGCGCCGGGTGAAGGTGCCGGAGGTGACGATGGACGAGTTGATGGAGCTGTTTGCGCAGCGAAAACCGTTTCCGTGGCACTGGGGCAACAGCCTGTATCTGGAGTGGTTCAGCACTGCGAACGGGCGTGTGGTGATCGAATCCGCGAGCTACTTGCTCACGGTGTCGCCAGACATCGCGTGGGATATGACGCCGGAAGAAGAGGAGGCGCAGCGGCGCAAAAATGCCGAGGCGATGGGCGGATTTATGCAGCGGCTCGGTGAGTCGGTGATGGGCGAAGACGGCGGCGCGCCGTTAGAGGACAAGGCGTGGAACGAGAGCCGGCCGCAGAGCGAAGCCGAGGCGGAAAAAATGCAGGCGGACAGCGACCTGCTCGCGGACCGCATCAACGCCCGCCTGGAGCGCGAAGGTCCGGACGCGGATTACGAAATAATTATCGAAGAGGAACTGGAACGCCGCAGGCAGGAGCGCGGGGAAACTCCGCCAACGCCCGAGGAAGAGTCGCAACGCGCCGAGTGGATCGACGAAATGAACCGCGCCGCCGAGGAGGCGTTGGCGACTCCCGATCCGGAAGTGCTCGAAGAAATCCGGCGCAAACATCCGCTCTCCGAGCGGGCCTTCGAGCTGGCGAGCCGTTTGATGAAGGAACCGGATGCCCGCGGCTGGCTGCCCGACGATGTCGGCGAAGAGCATCCGCTGATTGAGTTGGGCTCATCGGCGGCCAAGGCGGCGGCCAAGTTCGCGGGCGCGCTCAACGGCCGCGAGTGGCCGCCGACGGTGGACCTGTGCGCCGGCGTGATCGTGCGGTTGAAACGAGCCCGGGAACTTTTGGACGACGCGCTGCGCGCCGCCGAAGCGTGCGCGGAAGAAGGCCTGGGAGAAGAAAAGTGGCTGGCTGCCGTGCGCACGGAGCTGGAGGAGCTGACGCGGGCAGGCGACGCGTTGATCGCCGAGCTGCGCGCAAAGCTGGAGCGCGGGTGCGATTGAACGGGGTGGCGTGCGCCGGAAAAAGGAGTTGACGAGAAAGATATTTCTGTAATGACAGAAATCACATGAAACTCACGCCTGTCATGGAACGCTTCATCCTCCACTGGGGGGAAATGGGCTGGCGTTGGGGCATCAACCGTTCGGTGGCGCAAGTGCACGCCTTGCTCATGCTGACCCCGAAGCCGATCGCGGCGGACGAGATCGCGGAGACGCTCAACGTCGCCCGCTCGAATGTGAGCACCAGCCTCAAGGAACTGCAGGGCTGGGGGCTGGTGCGCACGGTGCACGTGTTTGGCGACCGCCGGGAGCATTTCGAGACGTTGCGCGACGTGTGGGAGATGTTTCTCATCATCATGCGCGAGCGGAAAAAACGGGAGCTGGACCCGACGCTCGCGGCGCTGCGCGATTGCGCGGCCGATGCGAAGGGCAGCAAGACCGAGAGCGACTATACGGCGCAGCGGATCGGCGAGCTTATCGAGTTTATCGAGCTGAGTGCGGGCTGGGCGGAGCGGGCGCAAAGCCTCTCGCCGGCAGCGGCCAAGCGCCTGACGCAGCTGGGCGACAAGGTCTTCCGGTTGGTGGGATAGTTTTTTTTTCACCAACATTTCGGAGTTAACAGAAATCACATAAATAAAGGAAATATATGAATACGAACTATACTGTCCTGGGCTATCTGCTCTATCTCCCGATCGCGCTCGCGATGACGATCTGGGTCGCGCGCACGCTCCACCGCAACGGGCGGGTGTTTGTGGTGGCGGCGTTTCGCGGCAACGAGGAAATGGGCGACGCGGTGAACCACCTGCTCGTGGTGGGATTTTACCTGATCAACATCGGCTTCATCGCCTTCGCGCTACGCTACGGGCAGAAGCCTGTCGATCTGCAGACCATGATCGAGTTTCTGAGCACGAAGCTCGGCGTGGTGCTGCTCGTCCTCGGAGGGATGCATTTCTTCAACATGTTTAACTTCGACAAAATGCGGAGGAAGGGCGCGCGGACAGAAACGGCGCCGCCGGTGCTGCCGCATGCCATAGCCGAGAGGAAGTGAGTTTCCCACGGACCTCCTTCCTTCCCCACTCCACAACCTCAATCTCACCTTCCCGCCATGATACGCCTCATATTTGCCGCTTTGTTCATGCCTTTCGCCGTTTTTATCGGCGAAACGATCCACCATTATGGAAAGAGAATTGTCGCCCATGCCTTCGGCGACGGCTCGCCGATCGGCGTCGCGGTCGGGGGACTGCTCAGAATTGGATACTACCTCGTCGCGACGGGGTTGCTGATGTGGAATCTGGGGGTGGAGGAAGGCAATCAGCAGCAGGCTGATTATTTAACTCAAGTTTCGCTGCGGCTCGGGATTTCGATGTTCGTGCTGGGCTTCCTGCACGGATTCAACGTCCTCGCGGTCTCACTGTTTCACCGCAAGAACGCAGGTTGATCCGGCGAGGGCGCGGGATGCGTGTGGCGACCGAAGGGATGGGAGACCCAGGCGGCTTCGGTGAGGATGGGGTCTACGCTGCTGTCCTGGGCCGGTCTCTGCGGTCAGCCGCCGCTTTTCAGCGATTTGATGAACGTGTCGGACTCGCGGATCGAGACTTCCATGTCGGCGATCAGGCGGGAGATGTCGGCTTCGAGGGTGCGCGTCGTGGTATCGAGCGAGGCGATGGCGCGGGCGTTGAGGTTGTGTTTGAGGAAGAGCACTTGGTCGCGAAACGTGGCGAGCACGGGCTCCATGCGGTCGGCGGCGCGTCGCATGAGGCGCAACAAGTCGTCGTAGCGGCGGCGGGTCGCGTCGAGTTGGCGCTGGCTTTCGGTGCGCAGCGACGCGTCGGAATATTGGCGGAGTTCCTGTTTCCATTCGTTGAAGAGCGCGTCGGCGACATCTTCGACGGCCGCGATGCGGCTGCGGACTTCCTTGGCGCGGTCTTCGCTGCGGGTGAACTCGCGGTTGAGTTCATCGTATTTCCGCTGCAAGTCGCTGCCGCCGGTTTTGGTGACGGCGAGGAAGTGTTCGAGCGCGCTGGCAAACTGGGCTTTGGCGGTGGTCTGGGATTTTTGCGCGTCGGCGACGCGATCAGTGAGAATCTCGCGTTTGGCGAAGCCGATTTTTTCCATCGCGTTGTAGTAGACCGTCGAGCAGCCGGCGCCCAGGAGGGCGCAGGCAAGGACGGTGGAGGCGAACGTGCGTTGCAGCATTCACTCACCGACCGCGTTTTTTCGTGTGAGTGCCGAGCGGCACGCAGGCGCAACGCGGAAGACATCGGGCCAGCGCGAAACGACGAGCGGGTCGGCGAAGACCGGAAAAGAGCTGGAGAGAGTAGCGAGAAAACTCAGAGCCAGCGGGCACTGAAATCGCGACGATCCACGGGCCACGTGCGCCATCGGGGGAGGGCGGGGTGGGCGGAACCACGGGCGGAGGGAAGCGTGCAGCGTGCGGCTTCGGCGAGGTTGTGGCAGATGACGGGCAGATCGGCTTCGCACCAGAAGTCGGACGTGACGGCGGGCTCGGGGGCGTGTTGCGCGGCGAGAAGCGCGGCGCGGGAGAGGACGAGGCCGCTCATCGGCGGAAGCGTGCAGCCGAGCGTAACGAGCACGCCCTGAAGGCGGGAGAGCGCGCCTTTGCCGCCCACACTGTGTTCGCTGACGACGACCGCGGCGGGTTTGCCGAGCCAGAGCGCGGTGCCTTCGTGAGGGGTGGCATCTTCGAGGAATTTTTGGAGGACGCTGCTCCACGAGTCCCAGTGAGTGCCAGTGCCGATGAGGAAGCCGTCGGCGCGCTGGAGCGCGTCGACGAGTTGAGGGGTGAGAGCTGAGGGTTGAGGGACCGAGCTGTCGGCGGCCGGTGCGACGGTGGGGAGTGCGGCGAGCGTGACGCTCTCGACGGTGGCGCGGCGGGCGAGGAGGCGGCGGGCGCGGGCGAGGAGGACGGCGGTGTTGCCCGCGTCGCCGGCGAGGGAAGCATTGAGTAGCAGGAGGTGCGGGCGGTGGGCGGGCATACTCTTGGTTATGGGCGGCGTGTTTTTGCGGATTTTGGGGCGAAAATAGGCACTAAAGGCGACGTTTTCACACCTTCTGCATTTTCCAGCCACCTTGTTTAAAAATCACGTAGCTGGCGGCGGCGAGGGCGCTGAAGGAGACGGGGACGGCGATGAAGACGCCGAGCGGGCCGAGGGCGAGCGGTTGGGCGAGCACCCACGCGAGGGGGATTTGGCCGAGCCAGAAGCAGAAGAAGTTCAGGCGCGTGGGTGTGGCGGTGTCGCCGGAGCCGTTGAAGGCGCCTTCGAGGCACATGCCGGCGGCGTAGAGCGGAAACGCGAGGCTCACGATCCAGAGCGCGTCGTTGGCGTGGCGGAAGACTTCGGGGTCAGTCGTGAAGAGGCCGACGATCAGGCGCGAGCCGAGCACAAAGACGAGGCCGACGGCGCCGAGGAAGATCACGTTGAATTTTGTGGCAAGGCGCACGGCGGCGTCGGCGCGGTCGGGGTGGCCGGCGCCGAGGTTTTGGCCGACGAGGGTGGCGGCGGCGTTGGCGAGGCCCCAAGCGGGCATGAGGGCGAAGATCACGACGCGGATTGCGATCGTGTAGCCGGCGACGGCGGAGCTGCCGAAGACGGCGAGGATTTTGAAGAGGCCGACCCAGCTCGTGGTGCTGATGAGGAGTTGTGCGATGCCGTTGCCGGCGGTGCGGAGGATGGCGGCGAGGGCGGGAAAATCGGGCCGGAGGTCGGCGAGTCTGAGGCGCACGCGGCCGGGGCGCGCGGTGAGGTGCCAGACTTGATAGAGGACGCCGACGCCGCGTCCCAGATTGGTGGCGACGGCGGCGCCGAGGAGACCGAGCTCGGGAAACGGGCCCCAGCCGAAGATGAAACAGGGGCCGAGGACGATGTTGAGGGCGTTGGCGAGCCAGAGGGTGCGCATCGCGATCACGGCGTCGCCGGCGCCGCGGAAAATCGCGTTGAGCAGAAAGATCATGAACACCGTGGCGTTGCCGCCGAGCATCACGGCGGTGAAGCCGGTGCCGAGCGTGACGGTGGCTTCGTCGGCGCCCATGAGGCGGAGGATTTGCGGGGCGACGAAACCGAGCGCGAGGCCGAGGGCGGCGGAGACGACGGCGCCGAGGAGAATGATCTGGCCGGCGGCGTGCGCGGCGCGCGCGGGATCGTTTTCACCGATGCGGCGCGAGACGATGGCGGTGGCGGCGATCGAAATCCCGATGGCGACCGCGTAGATGAGCGACATCACGGATTCAGTGAGGCCGATCACCGCGACGGCTTCTTTGCCGAGGCGCGAAACCCAGAAGACGTCGACGATGGCGAAGAGCGATTCCATCACCATCTCGAGCACCATGGGCACGGCGAGTAGGAGCACGGCGCGGTTCAGCGGCGCGGACGTGTAGTCGTGGTGCTCGCCGCGGAGCGATTGGAGGATCGTGCGGAAGACGGACGGCGGCGCGGCGGCGGGCATGCGTGGGAGAAAAAAGAGACGGGTGGAGCCGAGGGCGGAATGCTCCGGCAAGATGCGACGAATGGCCGGGGTGCAAACGGACACGCGCGTGGCGGGCGGGCGCGTGGGGCGCGCGTCAACTACGCCAAGACGGTGCGCGTCATGCCGGAGAGATCGGGATCGCCGGCATAGCCGAAGGGCGCGCGCACGACGGAGCCGAGGGCGACACGGCCGGCGCGGACATCGACGCGCGGCCAGCCGGGGCCGGTGTGGCGCGTGAACAGATCGCCGTGTTGCGCGAGGGCGTGCGCCTGCAGGCCGGCGGGAAATTGCGAGAGGCCGGCGAAGTAGTGGTGGCCGTTGCGCTCGACGGTGGTGACGCCGAGGGCGGCGTGGGCCGCGAGATCTTGCACGAGGCCGATGGGGCCGACGTTGGTCAGATCTTCGCCGCTCAACATCGTGGGCAGTCCGGCGGCGCGGCGGTGGGCGAGCAGGCTCGCGTTCACCACGCTCTTGAAAACGCCTTTGCAGTTTTTGTGGCTCGTGCCCGCGTAGCCGAGCGCGAGCGCGGTGGGCAGGCTGCTTTGCTGCGCGTCGCTCTCGTCGATGATGATCGGTGGGCGTTCGGGCCAAGCCTGCAGGGCGGCGCCGACGGCCGGCGAGAGCGCGACATCGCGGTGCCACGGCTGCTCTATGAACAACAACTTCGGCCACAGCGTGCGGAGTTCCGGCGCGGCGAAGAGACCGCAGGCGACGGCGGGAAACGCGTCGGCGTCGTGGAAGCTCTCGTTGCCATCGAGCGAAATCGCGAAGTCGCCGTCGGGGCATTCGGCCGCGAAAATTTCCGCCATCCGCGCGAGGCGGGCCCGGTCGCGAGCGACCTCGCCGTTGATTTTGATTTTGAAATGACGGAGCCCGTAAAACCGCACGCACTCGACGAGCGTCTGTGGCAGGCCGTCGTCGACGCGGTCGGCGGGCGAGAGGTCGGCGGCGTCGAGTGGGTCCGACAAACCGACGGTGTGGCGGGCCCACACGTCGGCCGGCGAAGTCGCCGGGAGCCAGTCGCGCGGCGCGGTGCCGGCGAGGGCGGGTTGGAGTTCCCCGAGGGCGATGCCGAAGAGGTTTTCGCGCAGGGCGGCGGCGAGCGTCGTCGCGCGGGCGCGGCAGAACGCATCGATCAACGCGCGCTCCACGAGCGAGGTGCCGAAATTTGTGAGCAGCGGCGGCAGGCCGGTCTGGCGGCCCCACGCGACCTGGGCCGCGTCCAGCGCGCGCCAATACGCCCACGGGGTCGCCGCGCGCAGGCCGCGCGCGTGACCGACCGCCGCGCGCGTGACCGCGATCATCTCGGCGATTTCGTCGGCGGGGAGCGCGGACGGGTTTTTTGTGAACCACTTCGGCGGGAGATTGTCGGCGGCGAGGCCGGTGTGCGGCGCGCCGTCGATCTCGAAGGTCGCGCGCAGGATCGTGTGCGGCAGCTCGGTGAGCGTCGCGATGCCGTAGCGAAACGGCATGCGGAGGCGCAGATCGAACGAGAGCAGTTCGGCGGAGCGGAGGGCTATCATGTGGGCAGGCTATTCGGGAGGTGGAGCGCGTTGTCCTCAACGCGCTGGTTGGCGGGCGGCGGGGCGATTTGCGCCAAGCGCGTTGGGGTCAACGCGCTCCACCCTGTGGAAACATCGCCTCGTAGTGCGGCGAGGGTTGGAACACGGCGCCGCTCTGCGCGTAGTAGTCGGCGTCGAGCTCGAACACGCCGCGTTGCGTGCGCGTCCACGGTGCGTCGGCGTGCGGGAGGTAGCCGCGCATCGTGTCCCAGTTCCGGTAGTTTTGGTGGCCGTTGGTTTCGAGGAGACCGAGGCCGAGGCCGGGAAACGGCGCGAGGCGGGCGGCGACGTTTTTGTTCCACTCGACGAGGAGCGGGCTGACCGTGAGATCGGCGCAGAAACACGGGACGCCGTGCTCGTGTGCGAGCTGGGCTATTTTGAGCGACATGCTGAAGGTCTTCGCGATCGGCTTCAGCGCAATCGCCGTATAACCCATCTGGATGCGCTTCAGAGCATCGCGGTCGGTGTGCGCGCTCTCGTCGGCGGCGACGCGTGCGGGGATGTCGCGGATGTCGATCTCGAGTTCCTCGGGAAACGGCTCCTCGATGAGCGCGATCTGGTCGAAGGCGCCGATGGCCCGCGTGTGGTCGAGCAGGCGCAGCAGGGTGTCTTTGCTTTCGTAGCGGCCGTTGGCGTCGAAGTAGTAGGGGAGTTTGCCGTTGGCCGTGTAGGGCGTGCGCGCGTCGCCGATGGCGGCGTGGATGGCGCTGATGCGCGCCATGTCTTTCTCGAGCATCTCGGCCTGCGTCCCGGGCTGGCCGATTTTGATCTTCATGAAAAAGTAACCGGCCTCGACGGCGGACTGCAGTTCCGGGATCGGAATGCCGTAGGCCATGAGCGGAATGCTCGCGACTTTCGCGTGCCGGTGCGCGAGCGCGGGGCGGTAGGCCGCAGGAATGAGATCGTCGAAACGCGTGATGCCGTTTTCGGCGGCGTAGAGGAGCCAGGCCGCGAAATCGACGCCCACGAGGGCGTTGAGCGCGAAGGTCTCGCGCAGACCGGCGTGGCCCGTGATTTTTTTCGCATAGGCGAAAACGTCGTGGCGGATCGATTCGAGCAGCGCGACCGGATCGGAGAAGGTCTGCCCCTTGAGCTGCTGCAGCGCCCACTCGCTCACCGCATACATCAGCGCATTGCCCCCGCTCTCGGAATGGCCCGCAAACACGTGCGCATCGCTCCACAGCACGCCTTGCGTGCAAAGCCCGAGGCCGCGTTGGCCCGCTTCGCTTTGAAGCAACGCGGCGCTCTGCCAGATCTCCGACTGGTAGCCGCCCTTGAAGCCGAAGGGCCGCACGAGCGGCTCGCGTTCGAAGTTGGAGCCGACGGCGGCGAGGGTGATGGGTTTCATGAGAGAAAGAGGTGTAGTTACTTTTTCCGCGAAGGCGGCGCAACCTCGGCCACTCCGAAACTCAGAGGAATCTGCGCGCGCACCACGACGGGTTTGCCGCCGCGCGTCGGCGGTTCGAAACGCCACGTGGCCACTCCCTGCACCGCTGCATAACCAAACGCCTCTTCGCTCGCGGACACGATCCTCGGCAGGCGGGCGCGCCCCTCCTCATCGATCAGGAACTCGATGAGTGCTTCGCCTTTGGTCACTTCCTCTTTCACCGACAACGGGAAGCGCGGCGGACGGCGGGAGAGCGGGGTGATCGGCCGGTCGAGATCGCGGGCCGAGAGAATCGAGGCGGGCTTTTTCTCTTCGCGACGCAGCAATTCGAGGTCCTCGTCATCGACGAGTTGCCACATCGCGTCGCGATTGAACTCCTGCCCGAAAGACTGGAGTGCGGGCGACGGCCGGCCGGCTTTGATCGCGGGTTCGTAGACAAAACACTCGATCGCCGCCTGCAGGGCGCGCCCCAGTTCGGGTGCGGAAGCGGTGCCGATGTCGGCCTGGACCACGCGGCCCTTGGGATCGACGATGTAGCGGACGACAGCCTTGCCTTCCTTTTTTGCGCGCAGGAGCGCGTAGGGATAGACCGGCCGCACCGTGCCGACGGGGCGCGGCGGCGTGTCGTAGCGAAACGGTTCCGGGAGTTTCGAAAGATCGGCCTTCTTGGCCGCACTCAGCGGCCCTTGACCGCCGTTGAAGGTCTCATCCAACGTGAAAATAATCGGCACCTGCATGTGGGTGTTGACCGGGCGCTCCCCGATGCGGCCGGGTTCAAATTTCCAGCGGCGCACGGCTTCAATTGCCGGATCGTCAAACGACGGGTTGAGGGAGCGAACGACGTAGGCGTTGCGCACGCGGCCCTCGAGATCGACGATGAAATCCACGATCACTTCGCCCTTCATGCCGTTGGCCCGCATCGCGAACGGATAGATGGGGCGCTCTTGGTCGGTCACTCGCGGCTGCGATCGTTTGCCGTCCACGCGGAAACTCAAATCGTCGCGAACGGTGACCACAAAGGGCATGCGCACCTCGGCCGCGACGGGTTTGCCGCCGGTGCGCGCGGGCGCAAAACGCCAGTTTTTTACCGCGATGGCGAAGTCCGCGGCCAGATCCGCCGGGGCATTTTTTACCGCGGTGACGTTGCCCTGTTCGTCGACGCTGACATCGGCCAACTCCACGCGGTCGGGTATCACAACATTCGGCTTCGTGCCCTTGCGTGCCTTGATCGGCACGACGGAAACTTCGAGCAGGCGGGGCGTGGCGTCCGGTTTTTTCTCTGCGGCCGAGGCCGGGTTGAAAATCACCGCGTAACTCGTGGCGGTGTTGACGCCTTTGCCGTCGCGCTTTCCCGGCGACCAGAGCGAACCCTTCGTCCAGGCGGCCCGTTCGTAGGCGGCCAAGGTGGCGCGGGGCTGCAGCGACTGGATCTTGCCTTTCGCGTCCAACACCAAATCGAAGACGACGTAGCCGATGTCCGGCGTGCTTTTCAGTTCGTCGGGAAATTCGATGCGGGCGGCCGACTTCGACACGGGCAGGTCGTGCGGGGCATCTCGTTCGACGGTCCATTTTGGCGGAGTGACCGTGACGTCCTGGGCACCGACCCGACCTAACCCGGCGACGACACCGCCAACGAAAAGTGCGGAACGCACGAAGCGCGGGAGGGCCGCAAGCGGGTGGGCGGCGGGCGTCATGTTCACGCGATTTTGTGTTTCGCGAGGAGGCTCTTCAGGGCGGCGAGGTCCTGCTTCATGAACGCCGTCATCTGCGTGAGGCGGTCGGCGGCGCTGAGCGTGGCCGGGGGGCGTTCGAACGGCGGATACTCGAGGTGCATGGAAATCGGGCCGCCGAGACCGAGCTCTTTCACGAGTTTGAAATATGCGTCGAGCGGCACGATGCCTGTGCCGAGGGGCACGTTGTCGATCACGCCCTTGCCGGGAGACTGGATCCACTTGAAGTCCTTCATGTCGGTGCAGCGGATCCACGGTGCGAGGAGCTTGAGGGCGAGCGGCCAGGACTGGCCGCCTTCGACGGTCGCGTGACGGATGTCGAATTGCACGCCGAGCGCGCGCGGATCGATATCCTTGAGCAGGTGGTAGAGATCCCAGACGGGACCGCCGACGCGCGTGCCGGCGTGGTTCTGGATCGCACCGTGTATGCCTAGGCTGGCGTTGAGTGCGGCGAGCTCTTTGAGCGTGGGTTGGAGTTTTTCGAGACTGCCGATGACGCCGAGCTTCGCGTCGTAGTTAAAATTGCCGAGGCGGTAAAATTTCACGCCGTGCTTCGCCGCGGCGCGGAGGAGCGTTTCGGCGTGGGGATCGCGGACGCTTGTGATGTCCGTGGTGATCATCTCGACCTTCAGGCCGGCGGCGCGGGCGGCGTCGATCGCGCGCGGAAGATCTTCGGTGACTTTCTCCGGCAGCACGTGGCCTTGGGCTTTACGCACGGTGTAGTCGATGCCGCCGTAGCCGCAGTCCGCGATCAGCTTCGCGGTCTCCGCATACGACATCGTGTGCATCGGTTTGGAGAATACGTGGATCGTCGTCGGGCCGGCCGGTTTCGCAGCGCCCGCGGCGGGGTGGGCGGCGGCCTTTTTCTCGGCGGCGCCGCTCACGAGCGGCAAGGAGGCTCCGGCGAGCGCCAGAGTGGAAATAAAATCGCGGCGGGTGGGGTGGAGGGTGGCGGGTTTCACGGTGCGCGACGTTTCGCGAATCCGCCGTGCGGTGCAAGCGTGCGGGCGCGGCACCGCTGGCACGGCAGCGGCGGCAAGGCGACGGCGTGGGCGTGTCACCGAGTCGTAACCGACGCGGCTACGGTTGGTGCGGTTTGCGCGCGGACCTCAGCCTTTGCCGCCTTTGAGCACAACGAGGTGGTCGACTCCGTTCGTCTCGAATTCGCGCCAGTAAACATCCTCCAGCGCCTCCAGCCGCTCCAACTCGTCCTCGCTCATCTCCTCGCCGAGCTTCGTGGCATCCTTGCCTTGCTCGGCTTGCAAGTCGCGTTCGGCTAGCCGCGTCGCGAGATCGGCCCAGAAGATTTCTTCGGTGAAGTTCTCGAGCTTTTCGCGCACCGGGCCTTCGGTGAGTTTCTCGTTGAAAAACAGTTCGCCGTTCACGTCGGCTTCGACGAGGTCCGCGCAGCCGAACATCTCGGCGAGACCGAGCAGTTTCTGCGACACGTCGGCGTAGCGCTCCGGCATCGTGGCCGGATCGTCGGGACGCGCCCCGGCGACGGAGAGGCCGAGATGGGCGAGTTCGAGGAGACGCGTGTATTCTTTGGTCGTGAACGAAACCTTCATGTGGCCAACAGAGGACGCGTTCTCCCCGCCCGCGCAAGGGCGGAGTGCGGCCCATCGCGTAGCGGAAAGCGTGAGCTTTTCGCCGGTCCACGAAACGCTCACGCGTTCCGCGACCCAATCCGGATTCGTTCGATCCGTCCTACGGCACCAATTCCGGTTTCGCCGTCTCCGTCGTCATCTTTTGCGGCAGACGGTAAACCTCGCCGTCTTTCGTCGCGAAGTAGAGCGACGAGGGCGTGGGCTCGAGCGCCGAGCCGTCGGCCCAGAACGCGTAGAAACCGGGATCGGCGTTCACGGGTTTCCGCGCGTAGGTGTGGTTGTAGCGCGAGCCGCTGGTGAGCACTTTGTTCACGCGCCACGTGCGGCCCTGATCGCGGCTGGCCCACATCATCATCTCGCCGCCCGTGCCACCTTTTTGCGGACCGGGCGCCGTCGGCGCGACCACGCGCCACAGACCGTCGGCCTCGATGTAGAGCGAGCCGTGATCGTAGTTGTGGTCCGACGCCGTGAACGGCCGAAACTCCCAGCTCGAGCCCGTCCAGCGCGCAGTGCTCCAGAAAAACGGTCCCGATTTCGGGCCGGGATCGAAGCCCTTCGAGGTGAGATAGAGCAGCACCGGATGCCCCTCCTTCGTGAACGCGATGTCCTTCAGGTAAACGTTGAGATCTTCCGAGCGGTAGTCGCGGACGAGCGCGGGATTGTCGGCCTTCGTGAGTGGCAGCGTGACGGGTTTGCCGTCCGCGGTCGTCCATGTGCGGCCGGCGTCGCGCGTTTCGAGGTAGTAGATGTTCGTGCGGAAATTCAGTCCCTTGCCCGGGCGCCCGGTCTCCGGGTGCATGTCAAACGCCGTGGCGACGCGGTCCGTGTCGCCCTGCCGCCACGAGACCTGGTAGTCGCCCATCTCAATGTGCGCGATGAGCTGCGGCGCGGTCCACGTCTTCGCATCGGGCGAAGATTTCCAGTTCAGCGTGCGCTGGCCGTTTTTGTAGAGCGTGTGGAGAAACAAAAACTGCTTCGACTGCGGCAAATACCACGGCTGCGTGTAGGAGAAATTCGAGGTCACGAGCAGCTCCCACGCGGTGATGTCGTAGGGCTTTTTCGATTTGTGAATATACGAAGGCCGCGAGGTCCCGTGCGCCGACGAGAAGATGTAGAGGAAGCCGTCCGCATCGATGGAAAGCGTCGGGTTGTCGTGCGCGTCCTCGGTGCGCTTCTGCAAGAGCCGCACCGGCCGCGGCACGGTGCCGGTGGCGTGGTCGTAATAGGAGATGTAGTGCTGCAACTCGTCTTTCGATTCCGAGATATTGCCCGCCGAGCCGCCGTAGACGAAAAACGTCTTTTTCTGCGACGCGACGTGGATGGCGATGGGCACGTGCTGCTGCGGATACGTCGCGAAGCCGCCGGAGTATTTGTAGACGTATTCGGACTTCACGGGCTGGTTCATATACCAGATGCCCCGGTAGCCGTCGCCGACTTGCGCGACGAGATCGTCGGGCTTGGCGGGGGCCTTGGTTTTCGTGGTCTTCTCGGCGGCGAAGCCGAGCGTCGCGGAGACACCGGCCAACAGTGCGAACCGCACACAACGCGAGAAACGGAAGAAGGGGTGCATGGGACCAGCACACGGTTTTTTACGAACCCGGTCGAGCACGGGCGAACCCCCACTTTCGTGCAGGGGCGGAGGACATGTTTGCCGCTTCCCGGCTGGGACGCGCGATCGACTGGCCGTTGGTGGAGGACTACTTGCGGCTGTTCCAACTCGAAGCCAAGCTGCCCGACCTCAAATCCGCCTATGGCTCGCTTGAGTAACACCGAAAAACGCCAGCTCATCGCTGCGACGAAACGCCCGTCCGCGAAGCCGGCGCCGGCCGCGCCGCTGTTGTCGCCGCGCGCCTACGTGGAGTTTGCGACGTTCGCCGCACGGTTTAGCCCCGCGCCGAAGCCGGTGCGTTTTGTGGGGGACCATTGGAAATTATAGCGCGGCGCGGTTGGAGGTCCCGAGTGCGAGGCACCGCACCGTAACCGGTGCGGCTACGGGGCGGGCGTCGGTGGGCGTCGGTGGGCAGCGGCGGAGGCCACCCCCGCATTGACCGCGCGGGGGCGTTGCGCCCTGCTCGCCGACAACCGCCCCCGTATGAGTCCTCCTGTTGCTTCTGCCGCCCCTGCGCCTGCTGCGTCACCGCGTCTCGTCTCCCTCGATGCTCTCCGCGGCTTCGACATGTTTTGGATCCTCGGCGCCGATGCGCTGTTCACCACGCTCGCCAAAGTCTGCGACATCGCGCCGCTGCGCGTCATCGCGCACCAACTCGATCACAAGGACTGGGCCGGATTCGCGTTCTACGACCTGATTTTTCCGCTCTTCGTCTTCATGTCGGGCGCGTCGCTCGTGTTTGCGCTGCCGAAGATCATCGAAAAAGAAGGCCGCGCCGCCGCCGTGAAACGTGTGCTCATCCGCGGTGGGCTGCTGTTCGCGATCGGGCTTTTCTATGCGGGAGGCTTGCAGACGAAGTGGCCCGATATCCGCGTGCTCGGCGTCCTCCAGCGTATCGCCCTCGCTTACACGGGCGCGGGGTTGCTGTTTTGCTTTTTCAAGCCGCGCGCGCTCGTCGCCATTGGCGCCTCGATTCTTGTCGGTTATTGGGCATTGCTCACGTTTGTCCCGATCCGCGATGTGCAGATGGAGCGCGCGGCCGTTCCCGCGAAACTCGGCATCGCCAAGCCCACGCTGGAGCAGGCGCAGCAACTCTACTTTTCGACCGCTACGCGCGTCACGGGCGGCTACGAACCCGGCCGCAATCTCACCAACCATCTCGATTTCGAATATCTCGGCGGTCGCAAATACGATCTCTACTACGACCCCGAGGGCTTGCTCAGCACCGGCCCCGCGGTTGTGTCGTGTTTGCTGGGCGTATTCGCGGGCCTGCTGATTCGACGCCGCGATTGGGACGATATGAAAAAAGTCGCGTGGCTCGCGGCCGCCGGCGCCGCCGCGGTCGCGCTCGGTTTTCTGTGGGGCCTGCAGTTTCCCGTCGTGAAGAAAATCTGGACCTCGTCCTTCGTGCTCGTGGCCGGCGGCTACAGTGCGCTGCTGCTCGCGGCGTTCTACTACGCGATCGACGTGCGCGGATGGAAGCGCTGGTGCGTGCCCTTCGTGTGGATCGGCATGAACCCGATCACGCTCTACTTGATCAGCGGAATCGTCGGCTACCGGAAGCTCGCGGCGCGCCTCGCGGGGGGCGACCTCGCGGCGTGGTTCGATGCGACGCTCGGCGCCGGCTGGGGCAACCTCGGCATCGCGATCGTGGGGCTCGCGATCATGCTGGCGCTCGCGCGCTTCCTGCACACGCGGCAGATTTTTCTGCGGGTTTAGTCGGGGGACCGAATCAAAAACGCGACCGCACCGTAACCGGTGCGGCTACGGACCGACGGGGAATCGCGAAGGAACTGTAGGCGTAGCCGCACGTGTTAACGTGCGGGATTCGGCGCACTCGAAACACTGAAACGGACCGCACCGTAACCGGTGCGGCTACCGGCACGCCGCCAGCTCTCGTCCGGTGGCTCCGCCGCAGTGGCAGCGCGGTTGACACTCCTTCCGCGCGGGCGGAAAAAGTGCGCTCCCTTCCTCTATGAACCCTACCTGCCTACCCCGGCTGGGCCTCCGTGTGCGCACGGGCTCCGCTTACTTACTTCTCTGGCTCGCGCTGACCGCGAGTCTCTTTGCCCAAGTGACCGGCACGATCGAGGGTCGGGTGACAAACCCTGCCACCGGCGGCGTGTTTGAAAACGCGCGTATCAGCGTGCCGGGCACAGCGCTCGAAGCGCTGAGCGGTGCCGACGGCTACTACCGCCTCAGCGGCGTCGCGGCCGGCACGGCGCAGGTGCGCGTGTTCTTCAGCGGTTTTCCGTCCGCCACCGCGGCGGTCAACGTCGTCGCCGGGCAAACCGCGCAGCGCGACTTTGAGCTCTCACCGATCACCGCGGGTGCCGCCAAATCTGCTGCGCCCCAGGCCGACGGTTCCGTGGTGAAGCTCGACGAGTTTGTCGTCGCGACTTCGCGCGAGATGAGCGGTGCAGCGCTGGCGATCAACGAGCAACGGTTCGCGGCCAACATGAAAAACGTCGTGGCCACGGATGAGTTTGGCGACATCGCCGAGGGCAACGTCGCGGAGTTTCTGAAATTCATGCCGGGCGTGAACATCGACTACGCCGGCGGCAATGCCCGCGACATCTCGCTCAACGGCGTGCCCTCCACCTACGTGCCCGTCACGCTCGACGGCTTCGGCCTCGCGAGTGCGGTCGGCGGCGGCGCCGGCGGCACCTCGCGCGGCATCGGTCTCGACCAAGTTTCCATCAACAACCTCTCGCGCGTCGAAGTGTCCTTCTCCCCAACGCCCGACGCGCAGGGCAATGCCCTCGCCGGCTCCGTGAATCTCGTGCCGCGCAGCTCCTTCGAACGCGTGCGACCGGCGGGCAATTTCAGCGCGTATTTTATGCTGCGCGACGACATCAAGCACTGGGGCAAGACGCCGGCGCCGCGGCATCCCACGCGGAAAATTCACCCCGGCTTCGATTTCTCCTACATCGCGCCCGTGAACAAACGTTTCGGTTTCACGCTCTCCGCCGGCATGAACCGCCAATACTCCGGCGAGCCGCAGGTCCAAAATCTCTGGCGCGGCACGCAGAACCCCACCAACGGCACGACGTTTCCGCACACCACGTTCGACAAGCCCTACCTTTGGTCGACGATCATCCGCAACAGCGGCAAGGATACCAACCGCAGCTCGTTCGGCGTCACCGCCGACTATAAGTTTACCAAGACGGACCGCGTCGCGCTGTCGCTCACCTACTCGACGTTCAACGTCCATATCAACCACAACGAACTCACCTTCGACGTCGGCCGCGTGAACCCCGGTGATTTCAGTCTGACCTCCACGCGCGGCGCCGCGGGCCAGGGCACGTTGCAACTCACCACGACCGGTGCCGACCGTAGCAACTGGACGTTCATGCCCTCGCTCGTGTGGCGCCACGATGGACCGATTTGGAAGATCGACTCCGGCTTCGCCTACTCGCGCGCCAGCAATCGCAACCGCACCGGCGAGGCCGGCTTTTTCGACACCACGACGTCGCGTCGCACCGGTGTCACGGTGGCGTTCTCCGATATTTTCTACCTGCGCCCGAATACCATCACCGTCACGGATGCCGCGGGCGCTCCCGTCGATCCTACGCGTTGAAAAACTACGTCGTCACCGCCGCGACCAACAACACCCGCGCCACCGACGACTACAAACGCACGCTCTACGCCAACGTGCGCCGCGATTTCTTCGGCCGCGTGCCGCTCTCGCTCCGCGCCGGCGTCGACTTCCGCCAATCCGAACGCGACCAGCGGCTCTTCGTGCCGGCCTACACCTACGTGGGCCGCGACGGCGCTCCCAGCACCACGCTGACCCCGACAAGCGACGATCTCGCGCTGCCGTTTCTCGACCCGAGTTTCTCCGATCGTCAGCCGCACTACGGTTTCCCGAAATTCCAGGGCGTGAGCAGCGAGCTGCTCTACAACCAGTTCGTCGCCAACCCGGCGTATTTCACGACCAACGCGAATACCGGCTACCGCAACCTCGTCACGAATTCCAAATTTGCCGAGGAGCTCGTCTCGGCGGCCTACCTCCGCGGCGATCTGAGTTTTCTGGAAAACCGCCTGAAGCTCGTGACCGGTCTCCGCGCGGAGCAGACCAACGTATCCGCCGAGGGTCCGCTCACCGATCCCAACCGCAATATCCAGCGCGACGCCCAGGGCCGTCCGATTCTCGGGGCCAATGGCCGGCCGCTCACCATTGCCGCCGCCGGCACGCTCCCGTTCTCGCAGCTCACCTTTCTCGACCGCGCCGCCCACGCCGACAAAGAATACCTGCGCCTCTTTCCCAGCGTAAACCTGAGCTACAATCTGCGCGAAAATCTCATCGCCCGCGTCGCGTGGTATACGTCCGTCGGCCGGCCCGACTACAACCAATACTCGGGCGGCGTGACGTTGCCCGATCCGGAAAACCCGACGCCGAACGACCAGATCACGTTGAGCAACGTGAGCATCAAACCGTGGAGCGCGCGCACGTTTAACGCGCGACTCGAATATTATTTCCAAGGTGTCGGCCAACTGACGCTCGGCGGATTCCGCCGCGATTTCGAAAATTTCTTCGGCAGCACCACGCTTCCGGCCACGCCCGAGTTTCTCGAACTCTACAGCCTCGATCCCGCCGTCTACGGCCGCTACCCGGTCGCTACCCAATACAATATCGAGAGCACCGTGCGCATGGAAGGGCTGAACCTCGGCTACAAGCAGGCACTCACCTTCCTCCCGCGCTGGGCGCGTGGCGTGACCGTCTTCGTGAACGGCGCCTCGCAACGCCTCCTCGGGCCGCAGGGCTCCGGCAATTTCCCCGGCTTCGTCCCTCGCACGGCAAGCTGGGGCGTGAACCTCAACCGCGAGCGCTACACCGTCCGCGCAAACTGGAACTACCGCAGCCTCCAGCGCCGCGCCGCCATCGCGGCCGGCAACAGCATCGAGCCCGGCACCTACACCTGGTGGTCGAAGCGCCTCTATCTCGACCTCAACGGCGAATACACCTTGACCAAGCGCTTCGCGCTCTTCGCGAGCATCCGCAACCTCGCGGACGCGCCCGACGACATCAAAGTTTACGGCCCGAGCACGCCCGAGGTCGCGCGTTTCCGCCAGCGCATCGAATTCGGCTCGCTGTGGAGTTTCGGCCTGAAGGGGACGTTCTGATACCAAGTTGCTTTCAAGGAGAGCCCACAGAGGGCTTTAGGTAGGAGCCTGCTTGCAGGCGATTGCTCACGTCCTGAATCGCCTGCAAGCAGGCTCCTACCTCCACGCCGGTAAAGCTCGGGTTGAAAGCGAATGGGAATGAGTCCGGACCCCGCGGGCATTTCGCGCCGATCGCACAGGAAAACCAATCGTGCGGATTCGGGCCGCTGATGGCGTGCGGCCGGCGTGTGCGCAGACTCGCTTTCGGTCCGTGCGCTGCGCAGCGTTTCGGAAAAATTCTCCCTTTACCCCATGGCGCTCAAACAACTGACCGACGAACAAATCCAAACATGGACCCGTGCACAGAAGGACCGCTGGTGGTTTGAAAACGTCTACCGCGGCGATCTGCCGCAGCTCACCATCCGCTCGGCCGTAACGGGCTTTCTGCTCGGCGGAATTCTCTCGGCAACCGCGCTCTACATCGGCGGCAAGACGGGCATCAGTATCGGCGTCGGCCTGACATCGGTGATTCTGGCCTTCGCCCTTTTCCGCGGGCTGGCGAGCGTCGGCATCGCGAAGGATTTCACGATTCTGGAAAACAACTGCACGCAGTCGATCGCCACGGCAGCGGGCTATATGATCACGCCACTCGTTTCGAGCATGGGCGCCTATATGTTGGTGACGGGAAAGATCGTGCCGTGGTGGCAATTGATCGTGTGGAACGCCGTGATTTCGATCCTCGGTGTGCTGGTGGCGTTTCCGCTCAAGCGGCGTTTCATCAACGAGGACCAGTTGCCGTTTCCCGAGGGCCGCGCGTGCGGCGTCGTGCTCGACACGCTCTACACGGGCAAGGGCGACAGCGGGATGTTCAAAGCGAAACTGCTCGGCGTGACGGGCGTGTTTACCGGGCTGTATCAATTTATCACGAGCGACGGCTGGATGACGCTCGTGCAGTTCAAACTCCTGCGCATGGACAAGTGGGCCGGGATGAAAGAGCCGTGGTATCTCTTCGAGCGCCTCGACACTTATTACTACAATCTCGCGGCGAAGTATGCGCTGTGGACGCCGAAGATCCTCGGCACCGACGTGCGCCAGCTCGGCCTGCGCCTCACCCTCGATGCCGCGATGCTGGGTGTCGGCGGACTCATGGGCATCCGCGTGGCCACGAGCTGTATTCTCGGCGCGTTTATCAATTTCGCAGTGCTGGCGCCGATCATGATTCAGCGCGGCGACATCAAGGCCTACACGAATCCCGCGGGGAAACTCGTGGCGATCTCGCGCGGCGAAATTGTCAACCAGTGGTCCCTCTGGTGGGGCGTGGCGATGATGGTGGTGGGCTCGCTCGTGAGTCTGCTCGCGAAGCCTGAGCTGTTTACGGACGCGTTCAAATCCCTCCGCAAACGCCCCGGCGCCGCGCCCGCCGCAGTGGCGGCGGACGATCCGCTCGCGCACATCGAGCTCCCGCTGTGGATGTCGTTTGTCGGCGTGCCGATCTTCAGCGTGCTCGGCGCGTGGGTGACACACGAATTTTTCGGTGTGCCGTGGCTGCTGGCGTTCATCTCGCTACCGCTGATTTTCGTGCTGACGGTGATCTGCACCAACTCAATGGCGCTCACCTCGTGGACACCCACCGGATCGCTCTCGAAGATCACGCAGTTCACGATGGGTGCGATCGACCGCACGAATCCGGCGAGCAATCTGATTCCGGCGGGCATGACGGCGGAGATCGCGTCCAACGCGGCGAATCTCCTCTCGGACATCAAGCCTGGCTACATGCTCGGCGCGAAACCGCGGCAGCAGGCGATCGGCCACGTGATCGGAATTTTCGCGGGAGCCCTGGCCTCGACGCCGCTGTTCTTCCTGTTGTTTCTCCCGCCGGATTCGGCCGGCGTGCGTTCGGTGAAGACGATCGTTTCGGACCAATTTGCGATGCCCGGTGCGCTCCAGTGGAAAGGCGTGGCGGACCTGATTGCGAAAGGCGTGAGCAACCTGCCGCCCTCGGCGATCATCTCGATGATCGTGGCGGCGGTGGCCGCGGCGACGTTTGAAATTTTGCGGATCAAGACGAAGGGCCGTTTCCCGATTTCAGCGGTGTCCGTGGGTCTCGGCGTGGTGCTGCCGCCGGAGTCGTGTTTCGCGATGTGGGTGGGGGCGCTGATCTTTTGGTGGCAGGCCCGCAAGAAACTCACGCCGGGCTCGCGGGCGCACGACATCTGGGTGGAAGGCTGCGAGCCGATCTGCGCGGGCCTGATCTCCGGCGCCGCGCTCGTGGGCATCGGCAACGCGATCGTGAATGTGCTGATGTAGGCCGGTTGCTGCGGCGGCGCGATGAAGGTCGCGCCGCTTACGGACTTCGGCGGAGCTCGAAAGTTTCGGTGAACGGCCGGCCCTGCCGGTCGCCGGCGAGGGTGATCCGCAGGTGGTCGGGCGCGACGCGTTCGTAGGTGAACGATTTGGGAAAATCGTGTTCGAGATTTTCGAAGCGGGCGCGTTTCGCAGCCGCGTCGAGGCTCACCAGCGGAAAAGTGCGCGGGCTCCGTTTGCCGTTGGGGTGGGGGATGAGAGTGACGGCGCCGTTCTGCTCGGTGAACGCGACCAGATCGAAGAAGATGCAGCGGTCGTTTTTGAATTCGCGGCCGGTGCTGAGCATCACACCGCCTTCGGGGGATGAAAAAATTTCTTCGGCGGTTGCGCCGCTACTCGATGTGCCGCGCCACGTGCCGGTGAGGAAGGCGAGTTGGGCGAGCGTGGCGTCGGGCTTTTCAGAGAGCACGCGGGCGGACTCCGCGGCGGAGTGCGGCAGCGGCGAGCACGCAAAGAGGGCGACGAGCAGGGCGCAGCGGCAGAGGGTCCGGAGTCGGGCGGGCATGGCGGGGGGGGAAACTGGCGGGCGGGGTTACGGGTTGAATTGCAGCAATTCGATGACGTTGCCGCCGGGATCGCGCACGGCGAGGAAACGGCCGACGGGAAAGGGTTGCGGCTCAGCGAAGACGAGATCGGCACCGGCGGCGCGAAGGCGGGCGTGCTCGGCGTCGACATCGCCGACCGCGAAACCGGGGCACACTTGGGCGGAGTGCGGATAGGCGGGTCGCGCGGAGGTTTCGCCGCGGCTGAGGATCAACGTGACGCCGGGGTGGGTGAGTTCGACGAGGTCGGGTCCGTGGTGCGTGGCGACGGTGAAGCCGAGGAGGTCGCTGTAGAATTTTTGAGCGGCAGCGAGGTCGGGGACAATGATCGTGAGGGTGGTGAGGGAGAGCATGGGCGCCAGCATAGCGGACGCGGTCGCGACCGTATTGAAGAAATGCGACATGGGGGTGCCGCGACCGGAGCGCGGAAACATCAACCGACGAGCGCGGCGGCGAAGTCGGTCTGGCCGGCGAGGCAGGCACGGGGAGCGAGCCCGGTGAGTTCGCGGAATTCGCGGACGAGGTGCGGTTGATCGCTGTAGCCGCATGCGGCTGCGAGGTCGGCCCAGCGGGGATCGGCGCGGTCAAGGGCGGTGAGCATACGGCGGAAACGCACGAGCCGCGCGTAGTATTTCGGCGTGAGGCCGACTTCACGACGAAAGGTGCGCTCAAGGTGGCGCGTCGAGAGTCCGAGGTCTTGCGCGACGGCGGCGATGCGGGGCGTTTCGGCCGACGCGTGCAAGAGATCGAGCGCGGCGGCGATGGGCGTTCGGCGGCGGGCCTGCGGTGGCAGTTGGCGCAGGAGCGTTTGCTCGATCAGGCGCAGGCGGGCGGCGACGGTCGGGGCGTCGATCACGCGGCGGGCGAGCTCGCGCCACGGACGGCCGAGATCCTCGAGCGCAAGGTGGCGGTCGGTGAGCGCGTCGAGGTCGAGGTAAAAAAACGTGCGCGCGCCGGCCGGGGTGAAACGCACGGCGAGGACTTCTTCATCGGCCGAAGGTTGGAGGAGGAGAAAGCGCGAGAGTTGTCCGAAGAGAATGGCCGGCGGCTGACGGACGAATTGACCGGTGGCGTCGCGTTGTCCGAAGGGAGCGCGGAGGTTGAAAATCAACTCCATGCGGCCGTCGGGCAAAATGCGGTCGGGCGGGGCATCCGGCGCGGTCGTGCGGCGGAGATACCAGCAGCACGCGATGTGGGGCGCGAGCAGCGGGTGGGGCGGGAAAACCTGATAGAGCACGGCGGCGGAGAGGGGGCGGTGTGTCGGGCGATGTCCGGGCCGGCCCTATTTTTTCGGATCGATCCAAACGATTTCGCGGATGTCGGGATCGGCTTCGAGAATCTGGCGCACGGCCTCGAGGAGGCGCGTGAGTTGAGGCGACGCATCGATCGTGCGGAAGAATTTTTTCACTTTCGGCGTGCTTGGCGTGGTGAAGCGCTGGAACGGGGTTGGGAGCGGCCGGGGTTCAATCCATCCGCTCGCGCCAATATCCGGGGCTGCGTTTAAAGGGCGAGATGCCGATGACCCACACGTGGTCCGGCTTGCCGATGTAAACGACGGCGTAGGGGAAGGGCAGCCGGAAGTGCCTGCGAGCGGGAGGCATGAACGCGCGGAACCGGAGCGGGGCGGCACACACTTCGGCCAGCAGCCCGTGCACGTGGCGGTAAAAGCGCTGGCCGAGTTCGGTGCTCACCGCCGCATAGTGCAGCGAGGCCGCGGCAAACTCGGCGTCGGCATGCCGGTGGAAACGATAGGGCTTCACAAACCGACGATCTTGCGCACGCGGGCCATGACCTCTTCACCGGGGATGCCAGCTTCGCGTCCGCTCTCGATGTCGTCGATGCGGCGCTTCAGCTCCTCGGCCCACTCGGGATCGAGTGCGGGATCAGGCAGTCGGTAATGACTGTCCAGCAGCTTCTCGAACAACACTTCGACCTGATCGGCCGGCCAACGGCTGGTTTCTTCGACAACTTGGGCGACGGTCATGGGCATGGTCAGAGGCTGCGGGATTTTACTCTGTTGGCAACTTCTTGGAATGGCGAAAAAACGGGGGGCGCTAGAACTCCAAACCCCAAAGCCGGCCCCCGTTCGGCTGCTCCGCCAGACGGTTGGCACCGGCGGCGTGGAGGACAGATGAAAAGGTGAGGGCGAGGAGGGGACGAGTCGGGACTTCATGGGTAGGGCCCGAGGGAAGCGGCGGAGGTGGGCACGATATGGGGAGAACGGCGGTTTGCTTCGTTCAACATGGCGGCGCGTCGCCGCGGTCGACCAAGCCGGAAGGGAATTTCGCGCGGGCGATCAGAGGCGGCCGGCCTGTAGGCGGGCGACCTCCGCCCGCGCCTTGGCGGCCCATTCGCTGGCGGCGTCGAGGGCCACGAAGCGCTCGTAGTATCGAATGGCCGTAAGGGGGTCGCCGAGTTTCGCGTAGCAATCCGCCATCCCGAAATAGGCCGCAGCGAAGCGCGGGTTCATGAGTGCGGCGGCGATGAAGTCGACGAGCGCACGGCGCGGCTGGTTGGCGGCGCCGAGTGCGACGCCGTTCTGGTAGCGGTAGGATGCGGCGTTGGGGTCGAGCGCGGCGGCGCGTTGAAACGCTGCGAGCGCCTCCGCGGCCCGACCCGTTTCGTAGTCGACGCTGCCGAGCCACGAGAGCGCCCAGCCGGACTGGGGCTGCGCGGCGATTTCCTTTTCGGCTGAGCGCCGCGCGGCGGCCCAATCGTTCTTGGCGATTTGAAGTTCGGCGAGCCAGGTGTGCAGGTTGGCGGTGTGCGGCGCGAGTTGGGCGAGCCGCTCGTAGGCGGCGAGTGCCTCGGCGATCTCACCGTCGGTGTTGTGGCAGCGCGCGAGTCCGGTCCACGCTTCCGGCGAATTCGGCTGGGTCCGCACGAGATTGGCGAAGTGGCGCTTCGCAGCGGCGGCGGTAAGGGGTGGCGCGTCGGACGATGGCGGTGCGTTGGGCGAGATCGGGCGACCGGCGGTGTCGACATAGCTGCCTCCGCGCACATCGACGGCCCCTCCGGGTATGCCGAGGAGGTTCACGCTATTCTCGGTCGGGTTTGTGCGCGGTGGCGAGGCCGGCGGTGTCTGCGCGCCGAGTTCGGCGGAGAGAATGAGTGCAACGCCTTGGGCGACGAGCGTCGGGATGCGAAAAAAACGGGAGGTCATGGTTGGCGAGGGACGCAGATGTCAGGTTGCCGCCGGAAATTAGTTGGATCGCTTCGGCCAGGGCGGCAGCGGCGGCAAATCGGAAGTAGGCAGTGGTGGACGAAGCGACGGACGGCCCGACTCGGGGCCGATTTGCAACAGGCGAGTCAGTGGCGGGCCTGCGCCGAGCGAGACCTCGGCGAGGACGAACAGTCCCTCGGCAAACGCGCCGTTGTCCTGCGCAAACAGATCGAACTCCACCCGATTGGCGAAGCGTCCGAGCGTAGGCGCATACCCCTGGTTGAGGCGGGTGCCGTCGCGTTCGACACCGAGGATCCACGAACCGCCGTCCCGGCTGCTCCAATGGTGCCCGGTGGGTTGCCCGCTGGCATCGGCGCTGCGCAACATGATCCCTTTCACTTCAACCATGGCGCGAAAGTCCATCGCCAGCCGGAACCACGCGTCCGGCCCACCATCCGGCGAACCATTTCCACCGGCGCCGACTTTGTCGTGCCGGCGATCAATGAAACGAAAATCGGCGATGCCCGCGGCGTTGGCGGATGGTGGGGGAGTCGTCGCGCCCCGTCCGGCGGCGGGCCCCGGCGCCGCCAACGGGGACGTGGGAGAGCGGAGCCGACTTCGCAACGTGGCCCCGCCGCCCAGAGCGACTTCGACGAGAAAATTTTCGCCGGGTTTGAACACGCCCACGTCCGCGAGGAAAAGCTCCAGTGCGACGGTGCCCTCCATGCGACCGAGCGTGGGCGCGTGCGTGGGGTTGAGTTGCGCGCCGTCGCGAAATACCCCGATCATCCACAGCCCCTCGGGGCGCGAACTCCACGTATGCGCGCCCGGCGTGCCCGCAGCATCGGCATAGATGAGTTTCACCCCCAGCACTTCCGAGCCGGCGGGCAACGCGAGCCCGAGGTGAAAACGCCCGTCCGGGCGGCCGTCCGGCGAGCCATTGCCGTGGCCGCTCACGCGATCCTGCGCCGCATCGAGAAACTGAAACTCCGTAATCGCAGCCGCGCCAGGCAACTCGGTCGGCCACGCGCTTCCGGCCGCCGCCGATGCAGGCGGCGCTACCGGCGCCGTCGCGTCGGGGTTGCGACCGCCGCCGAGGCCGCCTACCGTGATTGTTAGGCTCGGGCCGCCCGGTTGGCCGAGGGTGAAGGTGCCCGGCGCGCCGGCTGGGGTGGCGGCGGGACGCGCGGGAAGTGGATTGGCGGCGACTGGCGGAGACGGGGGCAGCAGATTGCCCGCGCTCGCGGACGGCGGCGCGGGCTCGGCGACGGGCTCGGCGACGGGCGTTGGCGGAAGCGCCGGCGTTGCACCCGGTTGGTTAATTCCAGTGACGATGCCGGCGGACGAGGTGCCCGCACCGGCTGATTCGGGAGGCACGTCGACCGCCTCGATTGTGCCGTCCTTAAAGGCTACGAGGACCTTGCCCGGTGTGTGCGTCGGCGTCTTTTCGCGGACGATCAAGCCCGGCGCGCCGGCCAGCGGCGTCGCCGTGTAGTCGCCTTTCTCGTCGACCTCCGCGCGTTTCGGCACGGGCGTGCCGGCGGCTGGATTGGAAAACACCTGCGGCCCCGCGACGAGATCTTCGGCCAGCAGATCGCCGAGCCGGGCGGGATTCTTCCCGTCGTGGAGCAGCGCATAGCTGCGATACGCACCCCAGATTTCCTTGAGATTGCGGCGGCTTTTCTCCGCGGCTTCCGCCTCCGCCGCGCGGCCGGAAAGCGCCACCGCCAGCCCGATCACGACCCTCGTCCACGTTTTCATTTTCATGCTGCGATCCTCCATACAAATTCCTCGACTTGCCTAGGCGTGAACTGCACGCGCCGGAGCCCCGGCGACGTGATGTCGAGATTTGAAGGCGGCGGCGGCAGACCGTTGCGGAGATTCCACTCCATTGCCGACGGCTCGATCTGGAGCATCTTGCGCTCCAGCTCATGGACTGCCTGATCGACGCACGCGCGCACCTTGGCCTCATCGCGATAAACTTCCCGGAAGCCCCGCTCGAACGCCGCGCGCGCCTTTACCGAATTGCCCGCCGTAAAATCCTTCAGTTTTGCGATCAGACTCTGGGTATGACGCGCATCAAGCTGGGACTCGATGAACATGATCTTCGCGTAAAACGCCCGCAGCTCCGGCGTGAGGTTGGCCGCGAGCTCCGGCTCCGACAGGTAGTAGTAGGCGCGGCCCACCCAATGATCGCGGCCCCAGAAACCTTGGAACACATCGGGGCCTTCCAGTGGAAGCATGCTGCTCATCGGATGATGCTCCGCGCCCCGCGTCGCCGCCGCGCCCAGGTCGAACGCCGCTACGCGACCGCCCGCCAGTTTCACATTGTCCGGCTTCCAGTCGTAGTTGCCGATGATCTGGGCGAACAATTTCTGCTCGGTCAGCTGCGGCGCGATTTCCAGCAACTGTTCGGGTGTGAGTCCGTCCACGCGCACGCCGTCGATCCAGCGCGAGACGACCAGCACCTCTCGAGTCGACTCGTTGACCACCAGCCGCGACGCCGCGACGTCGATCCCCAGCGCCCGCGCCACCGCACCGCCCACTATTTCGCCTTCCATCGCCACCCGCTTGACGTGCTCGGCATCGGTGAAATTTGTGCCTTCCCCATAGCGGATGGACTTAACAGCAAAGCGATTCTGTCCAGTCCCGGCCACGGCCACGCTGCCCGTCGCGCCCGGCTTCTCACCCACTGCCTCAAGGAGCGATTTTCTCGGCAGGCGCAAGGCGGCTTCCAGTTCTTCATCGGCGATCTCCGCCGCATATGCCCCCACGCCGGATGGTCGCGGCAGTTTCGCGACCTGCCCGATATTCTCCGCCGCCTGCAATTGCAGCTCGAGCACCGCCAGAGGGTATTCCTGCCGCGTAAGCGGCTTCCCCGCAGCGGCCGCCTCCCGCGCGTCCGCGATCAGTTCCCGCAACAACGCCGCCGCTTTCTTCCCGTCGCGGTCGGCCAGCGCGAGTTGCACCTCGGCGAGTGCCGACCCGGTCTGAAGCCGCGGCGGCTCGGCAAACCGGGCGATCACGAAATTCTTCACCACGCGATCCGCGGCGACGGGCCGCACCGCGAGCGCCGGGGCGCCGACGGTCTCGCCCAGATCGCCGATGGCGGTGATGGCGTCGTCCACCGCCTGGTTGGACCGCTGCAACGCCGCGATCTCCTCGGTCACATCGGGTCCCAGCGTTTCTGCCGCCTCGAACGCGCCGTTGCGCGTGTTGCGCGCCAGCGCATCGCTCGCGCCGTGGCGCGCGATGTCGGCGTCGTGTGACGGCAGGCCGTTGGGGATGCGTCGTGCCGACTGGCCGACCTCGTAGCGTGCGAGGTATTTCAGGTGGGCGTCGGTGAGCGTCTTGCCGGCTTTCTGTGCTTCGAGCGCGTCGACGAGCTGCTTCACTTCGCTGCGCCACGCGTTGAGGTTGACGACCTGCCGTTGCGCCTGGGGCAGGTATTGCTCGCGGATCGCCCTGGCCGCCTCGCGCACGTAGTCGCGCCGGCCCGCCGCCAGGAGCTTCTTCATCCGCTCCGTGTCGCCTGCGAACAGGGTGATGCCCTCGACAAACAGGTCCGCCCACGGCCCGCCCTTCTCTTTCGCCGCCTGCTGCGCCGAATATGAGAGCAAATATCCACCGAGCGCCTTGCTTGCGGTCCACAACCGGCGGTCAAACGAGCCGAGTCCCTGCTGGTATTCAATGCTCCGCTCTAATCCCTCCAGCACCCATTGCCCGCCGCCCGTCGCGCCGAGCGTCTCGACCGCGCGATCCCAGCCGATCATGCGCGCCACGACCGGCACGCCCAGTTCCACGCGGCCCGCCTGCGCCGCGCTCGCGACGATTTGCGCTTCTTGCGTCGACCAAAACGCCGCGCCCTCCAGCGTGCCACCCCCGACGCGGCCGACCGCGTGCGGCAGGCACAGCATCACGAGATTCTTCGCGCTAGTGATGTCGCCGAACCACTCGGCCCAGGTGTTGCCGACGTCCTTCGGATCCCAGTAACCCGCCGCGACGCCGCGATCAAGGTCCGCTCGGTCCGCAGCGTAATCGCCGGGCAATAGCCGGCGGGTGTCGCCCGGCGCCCGAGCGGGCCGAAAGTTGCTGCTAGCCACCAGCGCCTGCACCTCCGGCAATTTCAAAGCCTCCCTGATCGCGACCGCGAGCTGGCGCAACTGGCGCGCGTCGTAGGCGACGCCCCGCACGTTGCGCGGCGTGAGTGCGGCCTCCAGTCCGCCGGTGTTGAGTTTCGCAATCTCGCCAAACGTCAGGCCCTGCAACCGCAGGCGCAGGATCGCCTGCAGGCCCAGCCACGCCGTCGTCATCTGCGTTTCGGTCGCCGCGAGCGTGCGCGCCTCCGACTCCGGCTTGTCGCCGAGAATCGCCGACAGCGAACCCACGATGCCGGTCGTGATCGACGCCAGCGCATATTCGCGCGATGACTCGGAGAACGGCGCCTTGATCGCCGCCACCCAGCCGTCGCGCTCGGGCGAGGGCTTGTTGGGTTCGCGCGCGTTGAAGCCCCGCTCGCCGAGATAGGTTTCAAAGTGCTTGCGCGCGTCGCGGATCACGCCCTGCGACTTCTCCATCGCGGTCCGGAGAAATGCGACCTCAAGATCGCGCAGTCGCTCCGCCACGTCGGCCCGGTCCGGCGCCACCTGCGCCGCCCGCCGTAACGCCCACCACGCGCCCACCATGTCGCCCGTCTGCGCCAGCATCGACGCCTCCATCATCCGCGTGTCCGCGTCGAGCGCCGCGCCTTCGAGGGAGGCCACGAATTCCTGAAATGTGCCGGGATCGCCAAACGCCAGCGCCAGCCGGAGCTTCGCCTGCGCGGCCTGCTTGCGCCAGTGGCTTTGCCAGATCGACAATTCAAAGTGCTCCTTGAGCTTCGGATCCCAAAAAGTCTTCGTGATGTCGGCGTCGATCCGCTCGAACGCGGCCTGCGTGGTGCGCGCGATCTCCGAGATGCGCGCCCGCAGCACGTCGAGTTCGGCCGTGATTTCCTGCACGCGCCGCCGCGTGTGCTTCGTCTGGAGATCGCCGGGCGCGAGCGGCGCCGCCGACTGAAAGACATCCGCCCACGAAGTCTCCGTGCCTTGCAACGCGCCGAGCAGCCGGGCACGCGTCCGCGCGAGCTGCGCCCGCCGCTCGCCGAACGCGGCGGCCGAGCGGCTCCCGCCCGCCACCAGCGCGAGCTGATCGCGCAGCAATCGGCTGTGCTTCGGATACCATTCCCAAAACGGATCTTTCTCCTCGACCACGCGCGCGACGGCGTTGGGGTCGATCGCAGAGCCGCGGTTCGCGGCGTCCTTCAGGCGGCGGTAGTGGCCTTCCACGATCCACGGCCCGCATTCGACGGCGAAGAGTTTCATCGGCCCCACATCCTCCTCCACAATTTTGAACTCCTCCGCCGAGTGCGCGTCCTGCACCCGGTGGTGGCGCCCGCCGAAGCGAAACACCCACGGCACGCCGCTGGCCGGCGGTTCCTTCGTGTAGGGCAGCCACTTCAGGCCGGCGGCGTCACCGTATTTCCACGCGTGCTCGGCGAGGTAGCGCGTCTTGTCGCCGACGTAGTCGTTATTGGCCACGGCCGAGAGCCACGCACCGTTGTAGTCGTCGCTGCGGCTGACGTGTCTCAGCGCGAGCGGATCGCTCACCTGCCGAAGGACGGCGAGATCGCCCTGCTCGGCGACCACGGTGCGGGTCAACGTGAGTTCGCCGATGCCACCGTCGAGGATGCGGGCGGGCAGGCGCACATCGAAGGTCACGTCGCGTTGCGCGGCCTTGATCGCCCGCGGCGTGCCGGAGGAATATTCCCAACGCATTACGTCCATCCGGCCCTTGATGCTGGCGCCGTTGCCCGACGCCTGCGCCGCACCGGAAAACTCGAGCGGATACTGGGTGAACGTTGCCGCGGCGGCGGCGCCGGCTTTTTCCTTCAACAGATATTCGCGCGAGCCGCCGGGCCGCGCCTCGACCCGATCCAGCACCCAGCCATCCGGATGAAATGTCATGGGCACCTCGGTCGTGTGCGCGCGCGTCAGCTGGTCGACGGCGAGCCGCGCCGGTTTTTCGCCGCGGCCCTCCCACAAGTAACGCTGCTCCGCGATGGAGAGCGTGGAGCGCGGACTGTTGGGCTCGGTGATGCGCTGGAGCCGCGTGACCAAGGTGTGCGCACGGATCTTCACCTGCACGGTGCCGTCTGGGCGGATGGGCACGTTGCCCACGCCGAACGGATAAGGCGACGACACAACGAACCAGAACACATACCAGCCCGGCTTGGCCTTGCGAAACTGGACGGGCGTCGGATCGTAATGGAAGTTCCACCCGTCGCCGTCGCGTTTTTCCCGCAGCGCAAACGGCACGCGCGGCCCGCTGAGGAACTGATCGGCGAACAGATGCCGCCCCGGGTTGGCTCCCTCGCCGGGCTTGAACATCTCGATCGGCTTGCCGTTGAACATCAACGGCACCGGACCGCGCGTCTGCCAGGTGAACGGCGCGAACTGCGTCACATCGCCCCGCAGCAACTCCCAGCCAACCGTGCCCTCCTCAATCGGCGCGCCGTCAAGCCGGTAGACTCCATCGCCGTGGGAGATCCACGGGGGCGGGCCGTTTTCTTCGAGCGAACTGAAGCGCCCGCCATACTGGGGGAGGCGCGCTTTCACCTCCGGTTCGCCCCAGACGGCGTCGAGGTCGAGGAACGTGTTCACGACGCCGCCGTCGAACGGGATCTCGACCGGGATGTGCACCGCGACGGGCAGGTCGTAGAACACTTGATCCACCTTCTCTTTCGTCGGGACATACATCCTGTGCTGGAGAATGTGGTTCTTGCTGCCGCCAATCTCGGTGGCCTTCGTGAGCCAGGGGGCGGGCGCGTTGTCGGGCGGACCTGGCGGTTTGAAGTCGGCGCGGATCGGCGGACGCGCCGGCACTGCTACCGGCGCGCTGGCGCGTGGCGCGGTCGGGACGGGGTTCTGAGCGGAAACGGCCACCGCAGTGGCGAGCGCGTGGGTGAGCGCTCGAAAGAGGGTGAGAGAACGGCACATAAAGGGTGGAGCCGGGTGGCGTCGGTAGGATGAGACGAACCTCGACGGCCCGTTATACAGAGGATTTTTCACGCGTGATGTGCCGCCAGCAATCGAGCCAGTCGCGGTGCAGCACGGCCACGACGAGCGCCACGGCGGGCACACCGCCGAAAATCAAGGTCGTCACGCCGGAGCCCAGGGCGACCACGCTCGCGCGCGCCTCCCCGGAGACTAGGCCGAGGAGGCCGAGCGCCGCATCGTCCCCGACAATCACGAGCACCACGAGCCACACGAACAGCAGCAACAGGTCCCGGTGGAATTCGATCTGACGACGATAACAGGCGCGGGTCGCCAGCAAGGCGCGCTCGATGGGGTTCACGGGAAACGTCCGAAATCAGTGGTCCGATACGCGGCCATCCGTTCGGGCTGAAGCGAGCAGTCTCGGCGGGGGATGGTTGGCCTCAATCCGGATTTTCACGCAAAGAGCTTCGTGACGGCTTTCGCTTTCACCAACTCGCGGGGTTGGTTGAGGTGGTTGTAGACGATGGTTTCGGGGTCGATGCCGAAGGCGTGGTAGATGGTCGCGAGCAATTCCGTCGGGTGCACGGGGTCGCTCTTCGGGGCGGAGGCGGTTTTGTCGGATTCGCCGTGGACGTAGCCGCGTTTGATGCCGGCACCGCCGATGATGCTCGTGTAACAATACGGCCAGTGGTCGCGGCCGTCGGCGCTGTTGTTGTTGCCGCTCGTGCTGACGCCGCGTTCGGGGCTGCGGCCGAATTCGCCGAGGGCGACAACCAGGGTCTCGCTGAGGAGGCCGCGTTGGTCGAGGTCTTCGAAGAGCGCGCTCAGGCCTTGGTCGAGCATGGGGCCGGACTTGCCCTTCATGCGTTCGGTGAGGCCCTGGTGGTGGTCCCACGAGTGGTTGTCGGAGTTGGCGACTTTGGGCCAGATGACTTCGACGACGCGCGTGCCGGCTTCGACGAGGCGGCGCGCGAGGAGGAGGCTTTGGCCAAAGGTGTTGCGGCCGTAACGGTCGCGGAGTTTTTCGCCTTCGGAGGCGAGATCGAAGGCTTCACGGGCGCGGCCGGAGACGATGAGGTTGAGGGCGCGCTGATAGTATTCGTCGAGGTTGTAGCTCGCGGTCGCCTTCTCGATGTCGGGCATGGCGGCATCGATGGACTCGCGGAGTTTGGCGCGGCGCTCGAGGCGCATGGCGAAGACTTCCTGCGGGAGCTTGAGGTCGTCGGTTTTGAGGCGGTCCATTTTCGTCATGTCGAGGTCGTCGCCCTCGGGGTAGAGCGTGTAGGGATCGAAGCCCTTGCCGAGGAAGCCGGCGGTGCCGCCCTTGCCGATGACGTTGGATTCCTGGAGCGGCCGCGGGAGCATCACGAAGGGAAGCATCGGCGTATCGACGGGTTTGAGACGCACGATGTTGGAGCCGAAGTTGGGGAAATCTTTCGCGTTGGGCGGCTCAAGCTGGCCGGACGGGCTGACCTTGTCGGTCGTGTAGCCGGTCATGATCTGGTAGATCGCGGCAGTGTGGTTGAAGAGCCCGTTGGGGGTGTAGCTCATCGACCGGATCATGGTGAACTTGTCATTCACCTTCGCGAGTTGCGGGATGATCTCGGTGAAGTGCGTGCCGGGAATTTTCGTGGGCGCGGTTTTGAAGGCGCTGCGGATTTTGTCGGGGACGTTTTCTTTGGGGTCCCAGAGGTCGAGGTGCGAGGGGCCGCCTTGCAGGTAGACCATGATAACGCTCTTGGCTTTGCCCCAGCCGGGACCGCCATGCGTGGCGGCAGTGGCGGCCGACGCGGTGACAGCGGGTGTGGCGGCGCTGGCTTGGAGACGGAGGAGTTGGCCGAGCGAGAGGCCGAGAATGCTGGAGCCGCCGAGACGCAGGAGGTCGCGGCGCGTGAGCTTGGCGTGGGTATCGCAGAGGTCGGTATTCAGGCCACCGGGGAGTCGGATCATGGGATTTTCGAATTGAGGATTTTTGATTTTCGATTTCGGCGGGGAGGCGGGAAACGAGCGGGGCGAGGATCGGAAAGAAGGAGGGTGAACCGCTAATCTACGCTGATTTTTCGGAGGAGATGGGGTGGGGCGGGAGTGTGCGGGCTTCGCCTAATCGGCGAAGTGCGGGGGTGATGGGTGGGATCGCGGTTTTCTGATTAGCGAGGATTAGCGGAGATTAGCGGTTTAACTCCGGTTTTTCTTAGCGGTTAAAGAGGAAGGACGGGTTGTTGATGATGGCCCAGGCGAGGTCCTGCGCGCCGGTGAGGCGTTGGTTGGCGAGTTGGGTGGTGCTGAGCGCGGCGTCGGCGCGGAGTTGGGCGAGTTTGGGGTCGATGGCGACGGGGCGTTCGGCGGCGGCGAGGACGGCTTTGAGCTCTTTGAGTTTGGGGTCTTCGGGGACGGGGAGTTTGGCTTTGTAGAGGGCCTGTTGCTGTTTGAGGAGACCGGTGTCGGTGGAGCGGTGATACGCGGCGAACGTGGCTTGGTGGGCGGGGGTGCGCTCGGCGGCGGGAGTTTGCAGGGCGGCGATCACATCGGCGGGGAGGCCGAGTTCGAGTGGAGCGGCGGAGGTCGTGGCCCAGAGGCGGAAGCGGCCGATGGAGAAGCCGTCGCGGAACTGGTGTTGGAGAATAAAATTCAGCGTGACGCCGCCGGCTTCACCGACGGGCTCGGCGAGCGCGAAGCGCGCGTAGTGCGGCACGCCGTATTTGTTGGAGACGGCCCAGCCGTCTTGTCCGCCTTCGCTCTTGCCGTTGATGGCGGTTTTTACGTCGAAGTTTTTCTGCGAGAAATCGGCGCGGGCATCGGCGAATTTGAGGTCGGCCTGATTGCGGCGGACGGTGAATTCGGTGAGGACAAAATTGCCGGCGGCGCGGCCGGGGCCGAACGCGGGGAGGCTCTCGTCGGGCAAGACCTCGAGGAGGAAGCCGGTGATTTTTTCGAGCTTCAGATCGACGGCGAGGCTGTAGGTGACGTTGTTGGCCACGGGGCCGGAGGCGAGGTAGGAGCCGTCGGGGAGCTTGGCGAGTTTCACCTGGTTGTTGGCGTTGGCGTTTTTGGCCGTGAGCGGGACCCAGCCGGTGCCGAGGCGATCAGGGGTGAGCGCGGCTTCCCACGCGGGGAGTTTCGCGGCGAGGGCGGTCTCGTAGGCGGCGAGGGCGGCGGTTTCGGCGGCGATTTTTTCGTCACGTTTTTGCGCGGCGGCGGCGACTTGCGGGGCAATCTCGACGGTGCGGGCGGCGACGGCGGCAGTCGCGGCGGTGATGGCTTGTTCGCGCTCTTTTTGTTTCTGCGCGTAGAGCGGAGCCCACCACGCTTCACGCTCGGAGAGGGCGGCGGCGAGCTGCGTGTGTTGGGCGGTGATGGTCTGCCACGAGGCGAGGGCGGACGCGGTTTCCTTCGGCGAGGCGTGGCGGTTCAGCGTGCGGAGGAAAATTTCGTCGATGAGGGCGCGGTCGTCGGTGGCGGTGGTGGCGAGGCGGGCGAGTTCGTTGTTCGGATCGTTGATGGCGCTGGAGACGGCGGGGCCGGCGAGAAGAGCCATAATGGAGCCGAGGCCGAGGTCGCCGCTGCGTTCACACTCGCAGGCGGATTCGCGGACGGGGCGGCCGAGGCTGGCGAGGAAACCGCTGGGGACGTCGATGGCGGAGTCGGGGAGCTGGGCGGCGCGCGTGCCGGCTTTCACGCCGGGGAAATTTGGGACGGAGCCGGTCACGCGGAGCACGGCGTCGAAGAGGACCTCGGCGGGGAGGCGGCGGGCCATCGCGTGGGAATAGTTGGTGCGGTCATCGGCGTTCCACTTGTGGGTGGCGAGGGAGAGTTGGTAGGTGCGCGATTGCACGATGGTGCGCTGGAGGTGGCGGACGTTGAAGCCGCTCTGGACGAACTCTTGGGTGAGCCACGCGAGGAGCTCGGGGTTGGAGGGCGGATTGCCTGCGCGAATATCGTCGAGCGGATCGATGAGGCCGACGCCGAGGAGGTAGCCCCACATGCGGTTGACGTAACTGAGGGCGAAGTAGCGGTTGTCGGGGGAGGTCATCCACGCCGCCAGCGACTCGCGGCGAGTCGCTGGCGGATTTTCGATTTTCGATTTCGGATTTTCGATTGGAGGAGGGGAAGGATGGGAGGAAGGGGAAGTAGGGGAGGGATGGGACGCGGCGACTTTGGCGGCGTAGGGGAAATCGGGAGGTGTGACTTCGCCGGTGCGGCCGTGGGTGACTTCGCCGTCATCTTTGTCGTAGGCGATTTCGTAGAGCGGCTTCGCGCCTTCGACGGCGGTGCCGGCGATGGTCTTGTTGCCGGCGGCGGGATCTTTTTTGAGATCCACGCGGGCGAAAAAGGCGGAGAGTTGGAAATATTGGTCCTGTGTCCAGCGTTCGAAGGGGTGGTCGTGGCAGGCGTTGCAGTTGAAACGCGTGGCGAGGAAGAGGTGCGTGGTGTTCTCCATCGTCTCGGTGGGCGTGCGGAGAACTTTGTAGTAGCTGGCGGCGGGGTTCTCGCGGTTGGAGCCGGAGGCGGTGAGGATTTTTTTGGCGAACTGATCGTAGGGCGTGTTGGCGGCGATTTCCTGGCGGATCCAGTCGCGGAAACCTTTCGCGCCTTCTTCGCCGAGAAACTTGCGGTTCACTTGGAGGAGGTCGGCCCATTTGTTGGACCAGTGGTCGACGTAGTCGGGGGAGCCGATGAGGCGGTCGATCACGGCGTCGCGTTTCACGCGAGTCGGGCGGGTGTCGGCGAGAAATTCGCGGACTTCGGTGGCGCTAGGTGGAAGACCGGTGAGGTCTAGGGTGACGCGGCGGAGAAACTCATCGTCGGTGCAGAGGCCGGACGGGAGGATTTTCAGGCGCTGCCATTTGGCGGCGGTGAAGGCGTCGATTTTATTCCACTTCTCCGGCTCCTGCCACGCGAAGCCGGAGCGGTCGCCCATGACGGTGACGGTGGTGGCGGCGTAGGCGCCCTCGTAGCGGGCGAGGATGGGAGCTTCGCCGCGGCGGAGCGTGCTGACGAGGCCGCCGCGCTCGGTGAGGGCGACGTCTTGGTTGCCAGACTCGATGAAACCCTCGGCGGTGACGTCGCGTGAGCGGCCGTCGGCGTAGGTGGCGATGATGCGCATCTGCTGCTTCGCGCCGATGGCCTGGAGGACGGGATTTTGCGGAGTGACTTCGATGCGCGTGACGCGCGGGGTGGAGAGTTCGAGCTTCGCGCCGTCGGCGATCCAGGCGCGCATGATGCGGTAATATTTGTCGTCGAATTTCGTGCGCTGGCCGCCCTCGTGCGGGACGGCGCCGGTGGACTTGAGCAACATGAGCGAGTCGTCGGGCGAGGCGAAGTTCATGCGGCGGCCGGCGTGGTCGTCGACGAGGGAGCGGACGTCGAAGATGGGGTCGTAGCCGCGGAGGGAGAGTTTGAAACCGGCCTTGCCGTCTTTCGCGCCGTGGCACGCGCCGGTGCTGCAGCCGAGTTGGGCGAGCACGGGATTTACGTCGCGGATGAAATCGACCTTGGCGTGGGGATCGTAGCCGACGACTTCGAGCGCGGCCTTGGCGGATTTGCCGGCGAGAGTCGCGGTGAGCGACGTTTTGCCGTTGGCGAGCGGGGCGACTTGGCCGGTGGCAGTGATCGACGCGGCCGGAGTGGCGACAGCGTAGGTGGCGAGGCGGGTGACGTCGAGGGTGTCGCCGTTGGCGAGTTTGGCGGTGACGAGGAGTTGGACGGCGTCGAAGCAGCCGTGGAGTTTGACGGCGGCGGGGGCAATTTCGAGGGAGAGGATTTTGGCGCCGGGCGGGAGGGATTCTTTCGCGGCGAGGGGATGCGGCGTGGCCGTGGACATCGCGGGCGTCGCGGCGAAAGCGGGCACGGCGAGCGCGGCGGCGCAGAGGAGGGAGCGAGCGAATTTCATGCGCGGGAGAACGGAGGGATTTTTCATTCGCGGGGGGCGGCGAGAGTCACTTTCGCCGGGGCGAGCGGCACGGGGATGAAGTCTTTGGCGACGGCGCCATCGGTGGTGGCGATGAGGCGCACGTGGCCGTCTTCGCCGGCGGCGGCGAGGTGGCGGCCGTCGGGGCTGAAGGCGAGGGCATAGACGCCGCCGGTGAGTTTCGTGGACGCGACGAGTTTCACCTCGGCCGTGGTGAAGCGCTCGATCTCGGCTTTTTCCGCGGCGTTGTAGGCGGTGGCGACTTTGTCGGCGTAGGCTTTGAGGAGGAGGTCGGGAATCTTGGTGTCGAACTCGCCGGGGTAGAGGTGGACGGCGCCGCGGCCGTTGAAACTCGAAGCGGCGGCGATGAGTTTGCCGTCGCGGCTGTAGTCGACGGCGAAGATGCGGCCGTCCATCGCGGGGAATTTGCGGAGGAGGTTGGCGTTGTCGCCGATGCGGCGCTTGGTCTGGCGGAAGACTTGGTAGAGCTGCGGCACGCCGTCGGCGCCGCCGATGAGGACCTCGTCGCGGCCAGGGCGGCGGGCGACGGCGTGGAGGCCGCCGCGGAGAGCGCCGGGCGTGATGGAGCTGATGTTGTCGACGAAACGCTGCGTCTCGACCTCGGTGAGCTTGGTGCTCATGTCGCGGCCGACGGAGATGAGGTGCGAGCCGTCGTGACTGAAAATGGTGCCGAGCACCCAGTCGGAGTGGGAGCCCTGTTGCAGCACGGCCTCGCCGGTCTTGGCGTTAATGGCGCGGAGGTTGTTGTCGGGACAACCGAAGGCGACGAGCTTGCTGTCGGGCGACCAGCTCACGCCATAAACGGTGTCGAAACCGACGGGCACGGAGACGACGAGAGCGCGCTCGGCGACGTCCCAGATTTGCACTTCACCCATGCGGGCGGGGAGGCCGCCGGAGACGGCGAGGCGCGTGCTGTCTGGGGAGAAGCGCACGGACTCGATGCGCTCCGATAGGCCGATGAGGCGGGCGACAAGACCGGAGCCATCGGCGTGGTGGAGGAGCACCTCGTGAAAGCCGGCGACGGCGAGGAGTTTTCCGTCGGGTGAAAAATCGAGCGACGTGATGGCGGGGGCGCGCTGGTAAACGGGCGGGTGGTCGGCGTCGATGTGTTGAACGGCGTTTTTCGGGGTGTCGTCGACGGCGCCTTCGGCGATCCATTTTGAAATGAGCGCGACCTCGGTGTCGGCGAGGGGTGGTTTTTTCTTGGGCATTTCGGCCTCGCCATTGGCCGGCGTGATGGCGGTGACGAGGGGGCTTTGGGCGGGTTGGCGCGGGAGGATGGAGGCATGGCCGCTTTCGCCGCCGGCGAGGAGGCGGGCGAAATCTGTCATCACGTAGCCGCCTTTGTCTTTGGCGGGTTGGTGGCAGCCCTGGCAGTTGGCCTGGAAGATCGGGCGGATCTGTTTCCAGTAGCTCACGGGCGCGGCGGGGTCGGTGGTTTCCGCCTTGGGCGGCGCGGCGGCAGACGCGCGCGGAGCGAGAACGAAGAGACCCAGCGAGGCGGCGACGAACGCGAGCGACGCACGGGTGCGACGCGCGGCGGTGCCGCGAAGGACGGAGAAACGACAGATCATGGGCCGAGCCGAGGAGGGGACAGAGAGGGGAACCGCGGCGGGGGACGCGGTGAAAGCAACGGCGATGAAAGGGAGCCGGCGCGTGAGCACAAGGCACGAGTGCAGGCGGGAGGCGAGTTGGGGGCGCAAAGAGTCGCAGAAGTCGCAAAAAGGTCGGGCGAGAAAATGAGCAGGGCCCGCGGACGCCTTAGGGTGCGCGACGGGCTGAGGGCGTGGGGGCCGGCGCGGTCTGGTGCTTGACGCGCGACGAGTTCGGGGAAGCCTCTCGGCATGCCTACGATTTCTTTGTCACCCGCCAAAGCCGTTGCGCGCAAGCGTCGGGTGCCGGCCCGGCGGAAAACGCAGAACAAGGGACCTTCGTTTGGTGATTGGGCGCGGCGGGTGGCGGGGATGGTCAAGTCCGGTCGTAAGGACCTCTCCTCAATTGAAGGTTTCGGCGATTAATTACTTGGTCGATGCGGGGCCTCTCATCGGCCTGCTGGATGGCGACGATCAGTGGCATGCGTGGAGCGCGCAGACGCTTTCATTGTTGGATGAACCGCTGGCCACAACCGAGACGGCGGTGGCCGAAGCGTGCCATCGCTTGCGGAATTTGCGGCCGGCTTTGCAGGCGCTGACTGAGATGATCGCAGAGGGTCGAGTGGTTCTCTGGCCGGTGTTGAGCGAACACGCGCGGCGCGTGGGAGAATTGGTCGCCAAGTATCCGCGAATGGACGTGGGCGATGCGACGCTCGTCGTGCTGTCGGAGCTGTGCCCGGGGGCTAGGCTGATTACGGTCGATGCGGATTTCCGGCGATATCGTAGGTTTCGAAATCAGGTAATTCCGGTCGTGATGCCGGTGTTGGGGTGAGCGCAATTGTTTAAGCCTGACTCTGTTTTGCCGTGGTGACTCCGTTTGCTGTGGACTCCGATTTGCCGACTCGGTGGCGGGCGCTCGGGAGGACCGAGGCCGGGGGCGTAACGTGAGTCGGCTCCAAAATCTTTTTTCAACCGGCATGGCCCCCGCGGGTGGGTTTTTTCGCTTGGGGAGGTGTTCGGCAATCACGCCGCAACAAACCCAAAAAAACGAAACATGAATGCGACCACCTCCCCCTACATTATCACCGGCATGATCTGCAAATTTCCCGATGCAGCGAACCCGTATGCGCCGGTCGTCTTTTACACCGACATGACCGGCAAGATCACCACCGGTGTCTTCGCCCAGGCCGCCAACACGGGGCTGCAATGGCCTATCTTTCAGAACGGCGCGCCGCCCGCGAATTCCAGTTTCCTGCAGATCTCCACGCCCTTCGGTCAGTATCAGATTTACTACAACACCGGCGACGGCGTCAGTATCCCGCCGATGGTCATTCTGCAAACCGTGACCAATCCCAACTACCCCAGCAACCAGCGCATCCTGTGGACCGGTCAGATCGCGCCGCCGGTTCAAAACATGAAATTCACGTTGGCCATCGATGCGGCAAATTGGTCGGCCCAAAACGACGGCATCTCCCTGCGCGTGTCCTGAGCGGCGCAATTCGCACGCGAACGACGCCGGTGTCAGTCACCGAGTGCGCGGAGCCCAGACCGGAAGGACACGGAGCAGGCGAGGTGTGGGGCTCCGTGAACTCTGGGTCGGAGTGTGGTGCGCTCGGTGACTGAAATCGTATTTTGTCAGAAAGATGGGGTCAGAAAGATGACGTGGGCGCGGTGTGAGGCGCGTTGGGGTCAACGCGCGCCACCTCGGGTGGGGAACTATAACTTGTCGCCGAAGCGGATACGTTTGGCGGCGCGCTTTTTTCTTGGGGAGGGGGGGATGCCGAGGCGGGGATCGTGGGCTTTGGCGAGTTGGACGAGGCGGCGGGCGTCGGCTTCGAAAGTTTCGCACGTCTCGGGGAGGTAGAGCCATTTGCCGAGGACGGGGTGCGGGGCCAGCGAGGGAAATTCGGCGCGGAGGCTGGCGTGGTGTTCGTGAAACGTGCAAACGAGCACGCCTTGCCAGGGCTCGCCTTGGGTTGTCAGGAAAAGTTGGTGACAGCCGCGCAGCATGATCGAGCGGCCGCCGAACCAGGATTTGAGGACGAAGGTGGGTTCGTGGGCGACGGGCTCGGCGAGCCACTGGAGCGGGTGGTCGGGCTTGACGGCGCGCGGGCGGATGGAGGCGGCGCGGGTGGGTTTCATAGCGCGGTGCGGCTTCAGGTGTGCGCCGACGTGGGGCGGAATTCGCGATGAACGCGGCGTGCTAGAGCGAATGGCGGAGGCGGATGGCGGGGGAGAGAACGATTACGAGAACGAGGAACGAGAACGACTTTTGCGTCGGAGGAAAGGAAGCAGGGGAGAGAAAGAGGAAAGAGAAAGACGGCGGAGCTATTTCCGGAGCAGGGCGAGGGAGAAGGGGCGGAGTTCGCCGAGCATCACGCCGGCGGCGACGCAGGGGTCGCCGAGCATGAAGGCGCGGGCGGCGGGTTCGTCTTCGGCGGTGAACACGACGAGGCCCATGGTTTTGTCGCCGGGCTCGGGGGTGCGGCCGGCGAGGATGACTTGGCCGGCGTCGGTGGCGACTTTGAGGCGTTGGAAGTGGGCGCCGACGGTGGCTTTGTCGGCGTCGGTCCAGGCGGTGTCGTCGTGGAGGCGCGGGGCGAGGCGGAGGACGATGAGGAATTGTTTTTTCGGGGCGGGTTTGGCGGCGGGTGCGGCGTTGGCGGTGGAAGCAGAGGGCGTGGTGGCTGTATCGGCGGAGTGGGCACGCGGGGCGAGGAGGGCGAGGGTGAGAAGGAAGAGGAGGCGAAGCATGTGGAAGGGGAGGCGGATGGAGGTGGGGAGCGGAGCGGGAGAGAAAGCTGAGTTTTAACCGCTAATCTTCGCTAATTTTTTAGAGGGAGGGCGGCGGGAGTCTGCGGGCTTCGCCTAATCGGCGAAGCGCGGGGGCTGTGAGGGGGCGGGTTGGCGTGGGGCGGGGGAGAAAGATTAAGAGAAAGAGGAAAGAGAAAGATGGCGGCGGTTACTTGGGGTCTGGGACGGCGGGGAAATACCAGAGGCGGGTGAGGAGGTTTTCGCGGATTTCGGCAGTGGCGAGGGATTGCTGGCTGCGGCGGGTGCCGTCGGGCGCGGTCCAGGTGGCGCGTTCGCGGAAGGAGAGGTAGGGGCCGTTTTGGGTGAGGTCGGAGATTTCGGAGCGGGTGTCGGGGTGGGCGCGGAAATGATTCGTGAGCCAGGTTTGAACGGCGTCGCGGCTGCTGCCTTCGGTGGAGAGTTGGTCGCCGGAGAGGCCGAACCATTTGATGGTGGGCGAGAGGGTGGCGGCGACAGCGGCGGGGTCGTGGCGGTTGTAGGCGTCGAGGTAGGCGCGGAGGAGAACCGCTTCAGGTGTGACGAGGTAGGCGGTGCTGCCGTGGGCGAAAGGGGCGTAGGGGTCGATTTGGGCGCGGAAGACACCGCTGGTGATCGTGGGGTCGGGGGCGAGCGCGGCGCGGACGGCGGGTTCGTCGGGGAGGCGGAGGACGAGCAGGCCGAGTTCGCCGAAGCGGGCACCGTGGACGAGGGTGCCCTCGCGGCGGAGGCGCGCGATGTTGGCGCTGTGGGCGCGCATGCCGGGCTGGTCGTTGGGGGATTTCGCGGCGTCCCACGCGGGGCCGGTGGTGAGGCGGACGGCGTAGAGGCGGGGCGGGGTGGGCGTTGAAGGGGCGGCGGTGGGGGCAGGTTGGGCGAAGGCGAGCGAGGTGGTGAGGAACGCGAGCGCGACGGGTAGGAGGGAGGGGTTCATCGAGAAGGCGGGAGTGGCGACGGAGGGTTAACCGCTAATCTTCGCTAATCTTTTTTTCGGGAGGCGGAGCGAACGTTGGCGGGCTTCGCTTGATCGGCGAAGCGCGGACGGTGGAGGGGAATGATCAATGACCAATGACTGAGGCGCGTGACGGGTGGGGAAGGACTGCGGGCGCGAAGGGAGAACGAAGAACGATTACGAGGAACGAGAACGATTTTTGGTGGGGCGGGCGATCAGTCGGGGCGTGAAGCCCCTCCCACATTTCTGGCAGCGGGGGCAGCGGACTATTTTAGTTTTTTCAGGGAGTCGGCGGCGGGGGTGAAGGTGGGGTCGAGTTTCACGGCGGCTTCGTAGGCGGCGCGGGCGCCGGGGAGGTCGTTCTGCTTTTCGAGAATAACGCCGATGCGCCACTGGGCGGCGGCGTGGCCGGGGGTGGAGGCGGGATTCGGGACGGGGAGCGTGAGGCAGCGGCGGAGGGAGGTGAGGCCGCGGTCGAGGTATTGGCCGGTGAGGGCGGCGAGGCGGCCGACTTGGTAGAGGGACGCGTAGTCGTCGGGCTGGGACGCGAGGACTTCGTCGAACTGGGCGAGGGCTTCGGCGTATTTTTTCTCGCCGACGTAGAGCGTGGCGAGGGCGAAGCGACCGCGGTTGGCGTCGAGTTTCTTGATGGCTTCGGCTTGGACGGTGGCTTTGTCGAGGCCGCCGCCGGCGAGGCCGGGCGCTTGGCGGTAGTATTCGAACAGACTAAAACGAAATTCGACGTTGTCGGGGGAGAGCTCGACGGCGCGCTGGTAGGCGGCGAGGCATTTTTTGGCCAAGCCGAACTTGGAGAGCATGCCGGCTTTCTGGGCGCTGCGGCCGTAGGCGTCGCCGAGACCGTGATGGTGACGGCCGTCGGAGGGAGCGGCGGCGACGGCGGTTTCGAAGTGGGTGATGGCTTTGGCGGGGTCGTCGCGGCGGTTGGCGAGCTGGCCGAGGAAGAAATTGACGTCGGGATCTTTGGGGTCGGTGGCGGCGAGGGCTTCGAAGGCTTTTTGGGCTTCGGCGGATTTGCCGCGCTGATTGTAGAGGGCGCGGGCGGCGTCGAGGGCGGCGGCGTCGGGGGCGGCGTGGGAGAGAGACGTGGACGCGAGCGCGAGGGCGAGCGTAAGGACGAGAAGAAAAGGGCGGAAGTAGTGGCGGCGCATGCGGGAAGAGAAAATGACCAAGGACTAATGTCTAATGACTAATGTCGGAGGCGGAGGGCCAAGGACCAATGGCCAGAGACTCGTGGCGTGCGGAGGGAGGGAGAACGATTACGAGGAACGAGAACGATTTTGTTACTCGCTGCGGAGGGCGGTGAGGGGATCGACGCGGGCGGCGCGGCGGGCGGGGAGGAGGGTGGCGGCGGTGCAGGCGAGGGTCATCGCGAGGGCGGCGGTGGCGTAGACGAGGAGGTCGAGGGTGGGGACGTTGTAGAGGAGGTGGGTGAGACCTCGGCTGGTGGCGAAGGCGATGAGGGCGCCGGCGACGAGGCCGACGACGGTGAGGCGCAGGCTGTCGCGGAGGACGAGGCCGAGGAGATCCGTGCGCGTGGCACCGAGGGCGGCGCGGATACCGAATTCGTGGATACGGCGCGCGACGAAGAACGAGTTGACGGCGTAGATGCCGGCGAGGGAGAGGGCGACGGCGAGGAGCGCGAAGGCGCCGACGAGTTTGGTGACGAAGCCGACTTGCCAGAGACTGCGGGCGTAGATTGCGGCCGGGGTTTGGTGGGCGAAAAGCTGCATCGCGGGGTCGATTTGTTCGAGGGCGCGCTGGAGCTGGCGCTCGGCGGGGGCGTTGCCGTGGTGGCGGATGATGAAGCCCATGCCGAGGCCGGGCGGCGTCCATTGCGCGATGCTGACGTAGAAGGTGTCGACGACGCGGGGTTGGGAGCCGGTGCCCAGCACATCGGAGACGACGCCGACGATCTCGGCCCACGCGGTGACGGCGGGGACGTCGAGGCGGACGCGTTGACCGAGAGGAGATTGGCCGGGCCAGTATTTGGCGGCGAGGGAGGCGCTGATGACGGCGACGGGCGGGCGGCCGGCGAGGTCGGTGTCGGCGAGGGCGCGGCCTTCGAGGAGGCGGAAGCCGAGGGCGTGGAAGGTGGAAGGGAGAACGTAGTTGGGGAGGGCGCGCTTGGGCGTCTCGGAAAGCTGGAGACCGTCGCCTTCCTGCACGAAGCCGGTGTAGCCGCCGGGCGGGCGCCCGAAGAGGAAGCTGGCGACGCCGACATCGCGCACGCCGGGGACGGTGAGGAGGTTTTCGCGGAGGCGTTCGAAGAATTGAGTGCGGCGCGCGTGGTCGCGGTAGGCGTCGCCGCGGAGGCCGACGCGGAATTGGTCGAGCTCGGCGAGGGGGAGGCCGACGTCGAGTTGGGTGAGGGAATTTTGGCTGCGGACGAGGAGGGCGCCGCAGATAAGAAGCGCGAGGGCGACGGCGATTTGACCGGAGGCGAGCAGGCGGGCGGCGCGAGTGGCGCCGGGCGAGCCGGCGGAGCGGCCGCCTTCGCGGAGGGTGGTCTCCAGATTGAGGTGACGCGTCTGGAGGAGCGGGACTGCGCTGAAGGCGGCGGCGATGGCGACGGCGGCGAGCGAGACGGCGGCGATGACGGTGGCGTCGAGTTCCGGCGACGGGAGCGGGCCGAGGGGCGGGAGGAGCGAGACGCCGTAGGGAAGCGCGAAGGCGGCGAGGCCGCAGGCGAGGGCGGCGGCGGGGAGGGCGAGCCAGAGGGATTCGGCGAAGAGTTGGGCGAGGAGGTGGCGCGTGGAGGCGCCGAGGGCGAGGCGCACGGCGAATTCGCGGCGGCGCTGGAGGGCGCGGGCGATGAGGAGGCAGAGGCAGTTGAAACAGGCGACGGTGAGGACTAGGAGGACGGCGCCTTGGAGCAGGAAGAGTTGGCGCGAGAAATTGCCGAGGAGATCGTCGCGGAGCGGGCGAAGGAGGAAGCTGCGGTCGGCGTTGTCTTTGGGGAATTCGGTGCGGAGTTGGGCGGCGAGGGTGGTTAGTTCGGCTTCGGCGGAGTCGAGCGTGCGGCCGGGGGCGAGTTCGCCCCAGAAGTGGTGGCGGCGTTGGGTGCGCTCGGCGGGATTGTAGTCGGAGCGGAGGAGGGCGGCCCAGGCCTGGGGGTTGTCATCGCCGGTGGGGACGACGAAATCGGCGGGCATGACGCCGACGACGTGGAACGAGGTGGCGTCGAGCTGGATGGTGCGACCGACAATCGCGGGATCGGCGCCGAAGCGGCGACGCCAGAGGGAATCGGAGAGGACGACGGCGCGGAGGCCGGCGGTCTGGATATTCGCGGGCGTGATGACGGAGCCGAGCGCGGCGCGCGCGCCCATGAGCGGAAAGATGTCGGCGGTGACGCGTTGGACGAAGGCGGTCTCGGTGGAATCGGCGCCGCGGAAGGTGGCGGATTCGTTGCGGAAAAGGCCGGAGCGGGAGAAGGCGGTGGCGCGCTCGTGGAGCGCGACGGCGTTGGCGTAGGTGACGCGCGTGGTGTTGTCGCGGCCGCCGGTGAGGGAGTGTTCGTAGACGACGAGGAGGCGCGAGGCGTCGCCGTAGGGGAGCGGGCGGAGGAGGAAGCTGTTGAGAAACGTGAAGACGACGACGGTGGCGGCGAGGGCGATGCCGAGCGTCGCGATGATGGTGAGCGCGAGCGTGGGGGCGCGGCGGAGGGAGGTGAGGCCGTGGCGAAGGAGGGAGAGCATGGGGGAAGAGCAAATGACCAATGACCAATGACCAATGACCAATGACTAATGACTAATGACTAATGCGAGGCGGGGCCCGACGCATGGGTGCGAGTTTAAGTGGGGAAGTTTAAGTTTAAGAGCGGGAGCGTTTCGGGGCTTGAACTTAAACTGGGGACTTCAACGGACGCTGCGGGCGTCATTCGGTGCGGAGGGCGAGCATGGGGTCGAGGCGGGCGGCGCGGCGGGCGGGGAGCCAGCAGGCGAGGAGCGCGACGGCGGCGAAGACGGAGGCGACGAGGGCGAAGACGAGCGGGTCGAAGGGTTTTACTTCGAAGAGGGCTTGCGCGAGGAGCTGGCTGGAGGCGAGGGCGCCGCCGAGACCGAGGGCGAGGCCGAGCGCGATCTGCGTGGTGCCGGCGCGGACGATGAGCTGCACGATGTGCGCGGGCGTCGCACCGAGCGCCATGCGCACGCCGATCTCGCCGGTGCGCTGGGTGACGGCGTAGGCCATCACCGAATACACGCCGACGACGGCGAGGAGCGCGGCGATCGCGGCGAAGACGAGGAGGAGGGCGAGCGTGAGGCGTTGGACACCGACGGATTGGACGAGCAGGGCGTCCATGGTCTGCGCGTTGGCGAGGGCGAGCGCGGGGTCGAGGTCGGCGAGGGCGCGGCGGAGGATCGGAATGACGGCGGCGGCGGCGAGGCCGGGTTTCGCGTGGCCGACGATCGTGCAGAAGGACGGGCCGCGTTGGGTGAGCGGATAGTAGATTTCGTCGGGCGGCGGGACGTTGAGGCCGACAGTCTTCACGTCGCGCACGACGCCGACGATGCGGGTGATGATGTCGGAGTTGGGGCCGATGACGAAGGAGTGGTTGAGCGGGTCGGTGTCGGGGAAGAGTTTTTTCGCGAGCGTTTCGTTGATGATGGCGACCTGCGGGGTGTTGGCGCGGTCGGTGTCGGCGAAGACGCGGCCGGACTTGAGCGTGATGCCGACGGTGGCGAAGTAGTCGGCGCTGACATTGCTGATGGTGGCGAGGGCGCGCTCACTGAACGGGACGACGGGGCGGCCCTGCACGAGGTAGGGCGAGAGGAAACCGCCGCCGTTGAGCGGGAGATTGGCGGTGAGACCGGCGCGGGTGAGGCCGGGGACATCGCGGAGACGCTCCTGGGCGCGCGCGTAGAATTCGCGGATGAGTTCGGGCGACCCGTATTTGGCGGCGGGCAGACTGATGCCGCCGAAGGCGCGGCCCTCGGTGGAGAAACCGGGCTGGGTGTTTTGCAGCCGGTGGAAGCTGAGGACGAGGAGACCGGCGCAGATGAGGAGCGTGAGGGAAAGGGCGACCTGCGTGACAACGAGGAGATGGCGGAAGGATTTAGCAGCGGTGCCGCCGCCGGCGCCGCGGGTGTTGTCCTTGAGGACGGAGCCGACGTCGGTGCGCGAGGCCTGGAGCGCGGGGTAGAGGCCGATGAGCAGACCGGCGACGAGGGCGACGCCGACCGAGAAGGCGAGGACGGTGGCATCGAGCGTGATCTCGCCGACGCGCGGGAGCTGCTGGCCGGCGAGGGCCTGGATGCCCTGCAGACTCCACCACGCGAGCAGCACGCCGAGTCCGCAGGAGAACAGCGTGAAGACGAGACTCTCGGTGAGGAATTGGCGGACGATTTCGCCGCGGCTGGCGCCGAGGGAGAGGCGCACGGCGATCTCTTTGTGGCGCGCGCTGACGCGGGCGAGGAAGAGGTTGGCGATGTTTGCGCAGGCGATGAGGAGGACGGCGGCGACGGCGCCGGCGAGCGTCCAGAACGTCTGGCCGAGATTGCCGAGGACCTGTTGGGCGAGGGTGCGGACTTCGTTGGTGTTGGCGGAGTCGAGTTTGCCGGCGTGGGCGGCGGCGAATTGCGCGGCCATTTCCTTCAGGCGGGCGCTGGCCTGCACGAGGGTGACGCCGGGCGCGAGGCGGCCGATGGCTTGGTGGAAGACGGCGTAGTCGCGTTGCTGCGGCTGGAGGTAGGGCAGCTCGCGGGCCTGCGTGACGAGGATATCGGTGCCGTTGAACGGCGCGGGGAAATCGGCGGGGAGGACGGCGATGATCTCGCGACCAACGCCGTCGATTTGGACGACGCGGCCGAGGATGGCGGGATCGCCGCCGAAGCGCGTTTGCCAGAGGCGCGGGCTGATCATGGCAACGGGCGCGCCGCCGGCGCGGTCTTCCTCGGGGAGAAAATTGCGGCCGCGGGTGAGCGTGAGACCGAGGACAGGGAGGAAGTTGGCGGAGACCTGTTGGCCGACGACCTGTTCGGGTTCGCCCTTGCCGTCGGTGAGCGTGAAGGCGTTGCCGGCGGTGAGGCTGAGTTCGCGGAAGACGTCGCGGCGCTCGCGGAAGGCGAGGTATTTTTCCCACGACACGGCGGGAGCTTGGAGGGTGCGTTCGGGTTGTAGGGCCCACACGGAGACGAGGGTGTCGGGGTCGGGGTAGGGCAGCGGGCGGAGGACGACGGCCTGGAGGACGCTGAAGAGGGCGGTGCACGCGCCGATGGCGATCGCGAGGGTGGCGACGGCGACGGCGGTGAAGCCGGGGGTTTTGAGGAGGGAGCGGAGGGCGAAGCGCATGAGTGGAAGAAAGGGAGAAAGGGATTCGGAGGTGGAACCGCTAATCTTCGCTAATTTTCGGAGGCGATGAGATGGAGTGGAGATTTGCGGGCTTCGCCTGATCGGCGAAGCGCGGGCGTGGTAAAGAGGTCGGGAGGTTTCGAATACGGGGGTTGGGAAAGCGCCGCTCCATTAGGAGGCGTCATTCGGCGCGGAGGGCGATCATCGGGTCGACGCGGGTGGCGCGGCGGGCGGGGATGAGCGTGGCGACGAAGGCGACGACGGTGAGGAGCGCGGCGACGGCGAGGTAGGTCGCGGGGTCGCGCGGGCTGATCATGTTGGCGAGGGCGTTTTGGACGCCGGTGCCGCCGAGGGTCGCGATGAGGAGTGCGGTGCCGAGGCCGAGGACGAGGCCGAGCGCGAGTTGCACGGAGCTCTGGCGGAAGACCATCGCGAGGATGCTGCGGTTGTCGGCGCCGAGGGCCATACGGATGCCGAATTCGGTGGTGCGTTGGTTGACGGAGAAACTCATGACGCCGTAGAGGCCGACGGCGGCGAGGATCATGGCGACGAGGCCGAAGACGGTGAACATGGCGGCGATCACGCGGTTGGGGCCGAGGAAGGTGTCTTGGTTTTCGGCGGGCGTGCCGACGAAGTAGAGCGGGAGGTTGGCGTCGACGCGCTGGGTGATGCGGCGGAGGTTGTTGGCGAAGGCGGGGGCGGGGACGCCGCGGGGTTTCACGACGATGGTCGTGAATTGTTGCGCGGCGGGCGCGGCGGCGGGGCCGAAGACGATGGAGTAGAGCGGCACGTAGAAGCCGGCGGCGTCGACGTTGGGATTGTTGAAGGGGCCGAGCATCCGGACATCCGATACAACGCCGACGATGGTGCGCCAGGGGCCGAAGAGCTGGCCGTTGTTGCCGACGGTGCGGAAGCGGCGGCCGAGGGCGTTCTGCGGGTCGGCGGAGTCGCCGAAATATTTCTTGGCGAAGAAGGCGTTCACGACGGCTACGGGCTGGCGGAGGTCGGTGTCGTCGGCGGTGAAATCGCGGCCGGCGAGGAGTTTTTGTCCGAGGGCGGCGAAGTAGCCGTCGGAGACGTTCTCGAAGTTGGCGTTGGGGCGGTCGCGGTTTTCCTGGTAGGTGCGGCCCTCGATTTCGATCGGGCCGTTGCCGGAAAACGTCATCCGGAAACGGCTGGTGAGCGCGGCGGACTCGACCTCGGGCGAGGCGCGGAGCTCGCGCAGGAGACGGTCGTAAAAGAGGCGTTTGGAATCGGAAGTGGGATAGTCGCCGTCCATGAGGCCCATGCGCGCGGTGCTGAGGCCGGAGGTATCGTAGCCGTAGTCGAGCTGTTGCTGGCGGAGGATGGACTGCGAGTAGAGAAACGAGGCAACGAGGATGAAGGAGGAGAGGAGAATCTGGAAAACGACGAGGGAGCGCGTGATGAGCGTGATAGCGCGGGATGTGTTGCCGCGGCCGCCTTCCTTGAGGGCATCGTTGGGATTGGCGCGCGAGGCCATCCACGCGGGGATGACGCCGGAGAGAATCGCGGCGAGCGTGGTGATGCCGACGATGGCGGCGAGGACGCGCGCATCGATGTCGAACGTGATGTAGGCGGGGATGGGGTTCTGGAGATTGCGGACAGTGGCAAGGAGGAAATCGGTGGCGCGGTAGGCGAGGACGATGCCGATGGTGGCGCCGAGCGTGGCGAGGAGGAGACTCTCGGTGAGCATCTGACGCACGAGGCGCCAACGCGTGGCGCCGAGCGAGGAGCGGATGGCGAGCTCCTTGGCGCGGAGGGTGGCGCGGGCGAACTGCATGTTCATGACGTTCGAGCAGGCGAGGAGCAGCACGAGGACGCAGACGCCGAGCATGAAGAGGAGGAGGCCGGAGAGCTGGACGGGCGTGAAGGTCTTGATGAGCGGTTGGACGAGACCGAGGGAGAACTGTTTGTTGGTGTCGGGAAAATCTTTCGCGAGGCGTGCGGCGAACGTGGAGATCTCGCTGTTGGCCTGCTCGACGGTGAGGTCGCGGCGGAGGAGGCCGATGACGGCGGGCGCGTTGCCCTGAGCGCTGCGGTCGGTGCGGTTTTTCGGCGGGAACTCGGTGAAGAGAGGAATCCAGATCTGCTCGTTTTGCGGGAAGGCGAAGCCGGGCGGCATGACGCCGATGATGGTGGCGGTGCGGCCGTTGAGGCGGACGGACTGGCCGAGGATGTCGGGGATACCGCCGAAGTTGGTCTGCCAGAGTTCGTGGGAGATGAGGGCGGTTTTTTCCGCGCCGGGCTGATTGTCGGCGGCGGTGAAGTCGCGTCCGCGGGAAGGGGATACGCCGAGGATTTTGAGGAAATTTTCCGTGACGTAGGCGCCGGTGAAGCGCTGGGGATTGCCCTGGTAAGTGAGGTTGACGGTGGAGCCGTTGATGTAGGCGGCGACGAGCTCGAAGGATTTTTGGGAGGCGGCGATTTCTTGGTAATCGAGGGCGAAGATCTGGCTGTTGTTGCCAAAAAAGTTGGGCTGCGCGGGCGCGGGGTCGATGAACTGGAGGCTCATGAGGCGCTCGGCGTTGGGGAACGAGAAGCCGCGGAGCATGACGCCGTTGACGACGGAGAACTGGGTGGTGACGGCGCAAATACCGAGGGCGAGGACGGTGACGGCGAGGGCGCAGAAGCCTTTTTCTTTGAGGAGAACGCGGAGGCCGAGGCGGAGGTCTTGGAGGAAGGAGTCGAGGAAGGACATGCGGGCGGGCGTGGCTGGGGACGGAGGGACGGAGGGACGGAGGGACGGAGGGACGGAGGGACGGAGGGACGGAGAGCGCGCGGGAATTGCAGAGGGCGTGCCCGGGGGTGGCCGGGGCGGGGCAAAGTGCGGCGGGGCAACGCTTAGAAATTTTGCGCGCGATGCGGGTGCGCCCGGTGGCGGCGGGCGTTGTCCGGCGGTGGAACGACGGGTTCCCAAAAGCGGGACGACGGGGGCGAAACCGGTTTGGGAGGGAGGGCGCGTGGAGGCGCCGATCCCTGCTCTCACGAGCAGGGCTACGGGCGGGGAATCGCGGTGCTGGGCTGGAAAGCGCGTTGGGGTCAACGCGCTCCACCTCGGAGAAGTTTACAGGCGCGGGGCGGTGGGCTTGTGCGGGGGCTCCCAGGCGTTGGCGCCGCGGACTTTCAGTTTTCGTTTGTAGACCTGCTCGTTGCAGGAGGCGTAGAGGGTGTCGAAATTTTCGCCGCCGAAGACGAGGTTGGTGATGCGGCCGTTCGGCGTGGGGATGATCGCGTTTACGCGGCCGGCTTGATCACAAATCTGGATACCGAGGCGCGTGGCGACGTAGAGGTTGCCGTCGCGATCGACTTTCAGGCCGTCGGCGAAGCTCTCGTCGTCCTCGTCGCGGGAGTGGAGGTGGTAGTAGCGCTGTGGGTGGGCGAGCGTGCCGTCGGGCTGGATGACGTAGCTGTAAACCCAGTGCGAGCGGTAGTCGGCGGCGTAGAGGAGCGTCTGGTCGGGGGAGAGGGCGATGCCGTTGGCGTAGCGGAGGGCGGTGGTGAAGGGGTGCTTCGTGCCGTCGGGTTTGATGAGCCAGATTTTGCTGGGTTCGTTGCTGGAGCCGGAGGGGGGATTGGTGACGTAGAGGTTGCCGTTGTGAGCGACGACGAGGTCGTTGCCGGCGATGTCGGTGGCGATGACAGTGGGCGTGCCGCCGTCGGCGGGGTAGGCGAGGATTTGGCGCGTGCCGGTGGCGACGGCGTAGAGGCGTCCGTCGGGGCCGAAGGCTTGGCCGTTGGTGCGTTTAGTGTCGGCGATGAATTCGACGGGGCGGCCGTCGGGGGAAATCTTATACGCTTTGCTGGCGGGGATGTCGGTGAAGAAAACTTCGCCCTTGGCGTTGACGGCGGTGCCTTCGGAGAGGCGGTAGCCCTCGCCGACGAGCGTCCAGTCTTCGCCGGGGATGAGGAGGGGGCCGAGGCGTTCGAGAGGGGCGCGGCCGGCTTGGACGGGCTGGGGCCAGTCGTGCCAGAGCCAGCGGATGGCGTCGGGGAAGAGTTGGGTGCCGTGTTTGCCGTTGTGGCCGCCGTCGCCCCAGACGTGGCGGTGGTCGTAGCCGGCGTAGGCGAGGGCGCGCTGCATGGTCTGGTTGGCCATCCACCAATCGCCGGCGTAGATGTTGTTATCGTTGGAGCCGTCTTGGAGAAAAATGCGGAGGGGCTTGGGCTCGGTTTTGCGGATGAGGCCGGGGTAGCGGTCGCCGCCGCGGATGCCGACGTAGGTCCCGACGACGCTGAAGACGCGGGAGAATTCGGCGGGGCGTTCCCACGCGGCGGTGAAGGCGGCGATGGCGCCACTGCTGGAGCCGCCGATGGCGCGGTCGTTGCCGGATTTGGAGAGGCGGAGGGCGCGGCCGTCGGCGGTGGTCTTGGTCTCGACGGCGGGGAGGAGTTCTTCGAGGAGGAAACGCGCGTAGGCGTCGCCGAGACCGTCGTATTCGTAGCTGCGGTTGAAGCGATCGAGGGCGGTGGCGGGTGTGGCGGTTTTCACGACGCCGGGGCGGACGAAGACGCCGATGAGGACAGGGATTTCGCCGCGCGCGAGGAGGTTGTCGAAGACGGTGGGGGCGCTCCACTGCACGCCGTCCTGGTTGATGTAAACGCAGGCGGGCTTCGTGGCGTCGTATTGGCGCGGGACGTAAAGCGTGACCTCGCGGGTGGTGCCGGGGAAAATTTTGGAGGAGGCGAAGTCGAATTTGATGAGTTCGCCCTTGGGGACGTTGGGCTGGACTTTGGAATCGGGGCCGGGCGGGTAGTCGTCGGCGGCGCGGAGGGTGGGGACGACGGCGGTGAGGACCAGGGTGGCGGCGAGGGTGAGGAGGCGGAGGGCGGTGAGAGCGAAGGGGAGATGAGGAGACGTGGAGAGGGGGAGACGGAGGGGAGGGAAGTTCATGGGCGCGAAAGATCGAGAGAGGGAGACGGGGAGAGAGGGAGGGAAACGGGAACGGTGACCGGGAGCGAGACGGGGAATGGGTGGGGAGTGGTGGGAATAGACCTTGAAATATTGCAGTAGCGTTGCAAGATTTCATGGGTGGTCGAACGCAAGGGATACCTCAAACGCATCCGGGTGGGACTAAAACGCAGTCCGATCGTGGCGCTGCTGGGGCCGCGTCAGTGCGGGAAGACGACGTTGGCGCGGCAGATCTTGGCGGCGGATGCGCCGAACTATTTCGATTTGGAGGACCCGGCGGTGGCGGTGTTGTTTGAACAGCCGATGACGGTGCTGCAGCCGTTGCGCGGGCTGGTGGTGATCGACGAGGCGCAGCGGCAGCCGGGGATCTATCCGGTGCTGCGGGTGCTGGCGGACCGGGCGGGGCAGCCGGCGACGTTTCTGATTCTCGGGAGTGCGTCACCGGAATTGTCGCGGCAGGCGTCGGAGTCGCTGGCGGGGAGGGTGGAGATCATCGAGCTGCGGGGATTCGACGGTGGCGAGCTGCCGGTGGCGGAGTTGGGAGCGCTGTGGCTGCGCGGAGGATTTCCGCGCTCGTATCTGGCGCGGACGGACGCGGACAGTCTACAATGGCGGCGCGATTTTGTGCGGACGTTTTTGGAGCGCGATCTGGCGGGGCTGGGATTTGGGATGGCACCGGCGGCGCTCGGGCGATTCTGGACGATGATCTCGCACTACCACGGACAGATCTGGAACGGGAGCGAGGTGGCGGCGTCGCTGGGGATCGCGCCCAACACGGCGCGCAGCCACCTCGATGCGCTCGAGCAGACCTTCATGGTGCGGCGGCTGCCACCGTGGCACGCGAATCTGGGCAAGCGTCTCGTGAAGACGCCGAAAATCTATTTTCGGGACAGCGGGCTATTTCACACGCTGCAGGGAATCGCGACGGCGGAGGCGTTGCACACGCACCCGAAGCTGGGCGCGTCGTGGGAAGGTTTCGCGCTGGAGGAAACGTTGCAGGCGGTGGCGCCGGACGAAGCGTATTTCTACGCGGTGCACGGATCGGCCGAGCTCGATTTGTTTATGATCAAGGGCGGACGGCGCATCGGCGTGGAATTTAAGCGTGAGGATGCTCCGCGGCTTACGCACTCGATGCACGTGGCGTCGACGGATCTGAAGCTCGACCGGCTCAGTGTGATTTATCCGGGGGCGCGTCGCTATCGGCTGAACGACAAAGTCGAAGTGCTGCCGTTGCGCGATGTGGTGGATGCGGAGCGGATCGCAGGGGAGTGAAAAGGGCGGCGCAGGTTGCGGCGGCAAGGCAAGTGTCGAGGCGCGGAGAAAACGTTAAGCGGTGAGTGCGCGCTCGGCCCACGCGAGGAGCGTGGCGTGGTGCGCGAGAACGGCGGCGGGGACGGCGCGGTAGGTTTTCAGCGATTGCTGTGGGTTCGGCTGAAACCACGGGGCGTCGGCGGCATCGTAGTCGGCGACCGTGGCGGGCGAGGTGCGGAAGTAGAGCGTGCCGCGCCAGACGAGGCCGAAAAAAATCTGGCCGGAGTAGAGCCCGTGCGCGCCGAACATGGGGCGCGATTGGAGCGCGGGGAGGGCGGCGAGCTGCGCGCAGACCCACGTGTGGAATTCGGGGTCGGGGCGGGGCGCGGTGGCGGATTGGAAAGGGCGGGGAGGCAAGGCCGTGGTTGATGCGCGATCCGGCGGCGCGGAGCAAATCTTCCGCGTGACGGAAAGGTGGGCGCCGACCGGGAGCAGAAACTTTGTCACCAAACCGGCCGAGTTTGCCACTGGGAGTGTGCTATGATGAAAATCGATCCAATGGCCGTGACGGCATCGAACGATGCAGAGTTGGTGAACGCGAGCCTCGCGGGAAACCGCGGAGCCTTTCGGGAGATCGTGGAGCGCTACAAGCATCTCGTCTGTTCGCACGCCTACAGCGCGACGGGCAGCCTCGCGCGCAGCGAGGAGATCGCGCAGGAAACGTTTGTGGCGGCGTGGCAACAGCTCGCGGCGTTGCGTGAGCCGGCGAAGTTGCGCGCGTGGTTGTGCGGGATTGTGCACAACCTGACCCGCAACGCGCAGCGGCAGGCCGGGCGCGACCCGGTGCATCTAGCGGAGGCGTTTGATGCGGCGAACGAGGCGGTGGCGGTGGAGCCGTCGCCGCCGGAGCAGGCGGTGAGCCGGGAAGAGGAGGCGATCTTGTGGCGGGCGTTGGAAAAAATTCCCGAGATGTATCGGGTGCCGCTGGTGTTGTTTTATCGCGAGCAGCGTTCGGTCGAGAGTGTGGCGCGCGAGTTGGAGTTGAGCACCGATGCGGTGAAACAGCGGCTGTCGCGGGGACGGGCGATGTTGCACGAGCAGGTGCTGGGGCTGGTCGAGGGCACGCTGGCGCGGAGTTCGCCGGGGCGCGCGTTTACGGTGGATGTGATGGCGGCCCTGCCGGTGATGGGAACGGGCGTCGCGGTGGCGGCCGGTTTGGCGGGCGGGCAGAGTGCGGCGGGGGCCAAGTCGGGGTCGTGGCTGGGGGTGCTTGGCACGCTCTGCACGGCGCAGGTGCTGTGGTTCGTCTCGTCGGTCGCGTTCGTGGCAGGGATTGGCGGATACGTGGGTTGGCAGATGGGGGATCCGCGGCAGTCGGAAGCGGAAAGCCGTTGGGCGGCTCGGTTCTGGCGGTGGCTCGTGGTGGGCTTGGTGATTTTTGTGTGGCCGACCTTGCTGTGGGACGACGTCGGGCGGGCACACCCGGACTATGTGGGGGTGCTCATGGTGTGGTTGGGCCTGTTCTATGTGGTCAGCGGGGTGCCGTTGGCGTGGTGGGCGATCATCAATCACCGGCGCCTGCGTGTGCGCGGGACCGCGGACTCCGGTGCACGGACGCGAGATCACGGCTCGACATGGAAATGGGCAGCGGTGGCAACGGTCGCGGCGGCGGGCTTTCTGGTGCTCGGCCTGAGCAGCAGCCATTGGTATGAGAAAATCGGCCCGGCAGACCTGCAGGGAATTCTCGCTGCGAATCCGGGCGCCGACGTTCGCGTGAACGAGCAGACAAAGCTCGGGCGACGAATCGAGATCGTGGTGCGCGAACGCGAGCAGACCGTGCGGTATTACGGGCCGTTGGACGAGCTGAACTACCAACTCCTCAGAGGGAGCGGCCGACCGTTTGCGACGCGGGTGCAGGGACGCGATTACGACGTGTTGGGCTGGCCAGGCCGGAGGCTCGGGATGGTTGCGATTCTGGTAACTGGAGCCGGCGGAGCGCTGCTGGTGCGGACGTGGCGATCACGCCGCCGCGCAGTCGTGGCTCACGGCGGCGATTCCCCGGCGCCGGGGACGGTCTGAGCGGCGAACTTGGCGTGGAGTTCGCCGAGGCGGCCGGAGATCGTCAGGGCCACGTCGGCGGCTTCGGGTCGACCGCGGCGATCGAGCGTGAAGGCCAGCTCGACCAGCTCGGTTTGGAGTCCGCGCAATTGCCCGAGCAGAGCGGGCGACGTGGGTGGCGCGGAGTGGGCAGACGCGGTCATGGTGGGAGCGGCGAAAGGAGAGCCGGAGAAACGCCGCGGCGCGTGGCGGTGCGTGCGCTCAGCCGGGCGAGACGCGGGCGGCGAGCATCGGGCGAAACGCGCTGCGATACGCCCACGCGAGGTAGAGCTCCAACGCGAGAATCACGATCGAGATCACCGCGCCCGAGGGTGCGAGCAACACGTGCACGGCCACGATGTTCACGATCACCGGCGCGATGAGCGTCAGCGCGAGCGGCACAAACCGGTTCAGCAGCAGCAGCGCGCCGACGAGGACTTCGGTGCCTTTGACGAGCGCGAAGAGGTAGCCGGTATTGATCATCGCTTCGGAAAACGCGACGAGCGCGGCGGGCAGCGTCTCTTTGGGCGGTGGCGGCATGAAGTTCAGAAATCCGTTCAGGCCGAAGACGAAAAACACGAGGCCGAGCAAAACGCGGGCGACGGTGGGGAAGTGGCGGGCGAAGCCCGACGGCGGATTGGCGGTGGACATGGAGGTGAACGTGGTTTCGTGGGAGGCGAGAAGAGGGATGTTTTTCAGCGACACGGGCCCCGCGGAGCGGTCGCCCGAATGAGTTTCGACCGGACTATTTCGCCTTCGGGTTCACTTCCCAGAGGGCGAAAGCGTTGTTCTCTGGGTCGGTGCAGATCGCGAAGTAGCCCATGCCGGGCACGGCGGTCTTCGGCTTGCAAACCGCGCCGCCGAGTTTCGCGACCTTCGCCATGCCGCGCGTGACCGACGGCACCATCACGTAGGCCGTGATGGTGTGCTGCGGGTGCATCCGCGGCAACAGGCCGCCGTCGGGTGAGGCGTCCGCGCCGCCGGTATCGATATGATGGTAGTCCGCCGAGGCAGCGCCGGGAAACGGCGTGATGTTCCAGCCGAAAAGCGAGGCGTAGAATTTTTTCGCACGCGCGACATCGTCGGCGGGGATTTCGAACCAGCACACGCTGGCAGGGATCTTTTTCGTTTTGCTCATGGGATTTGGACGGGTGGGTTTGTTGGTGAAAATTTATTTCGCAGGCTTGGCCGCACTGCCCTCGGCGATGGTCTTCAGGTTGGCGAGGCCGACTTCGAATTGCCCGCCGACCATTTTTTCCATGCTCATGAAGAGACACATGACTTTGCCCAGATATTTTTGCGGGCCATACATGTGCCAGGTGACGACGGTTTTTCCTCCCTCGGGTTTGAATGTGAAATCGACGGTGCTCACGCCCTCCATCGGTTCTTTCCAGTCCATGCGCAGACGCACGAGTTCGCCGGGTTTGGTTTCGGTGATCGTGGACGAGCCCGCGCCGACATCGCTGTTGCCCTGCCAACTGCACACGGAGCCGACGCCGGTGGCCGGGCCGGAGAAGGTAGTCTTCACGTTGGGATCGAGTTTCAACCATGGATTCCAAACGAGGAATTTGCGGTGGTCGTTGACTTGGTCGAACAGCGCTTGTGGCGAGGCGGCGATGGCGAGGCTGCGTTTGACGGCAAACTCGCTGGGTTGAAACGCGGCGACGATGAGGACGAGGGCAATAACGGCGGCGACGCCGAGGAGGATTTTTTTGATCATGGGAGGGGGCAAAAATTTTGAGTGCGCAAGAAAAGCGACGTGGCGGCGGGCCGGCCGCCACGCAACTACGGGGAGGCCGGGCGGGCGTTTACGGCGGTGAGCACCGGACTAAACGCGGCGACCGGCCGAACTTCGACCGTCAGGCCGAGGGACAATCCGGGGCACTGTTGGGCGATGGCGGTGGCCTCATCGAGGTCGGCGACGGTGAGAAAAAAATATCCGCCGACCACTTCCTTCGCCTCGGCGTAAGGGCCGTCGGTCACGCGTTGCCCGGTCGGTCCGGAGACGACGCGGCCGCCGAGACCGAGCGGGTGGGCGTGCGGGAGTTTGCCCTGCGCGGCGAGACGTTCGACCCAGTCGTTCCACTGTTGGGCCATCGCGGATTTTTGCTCCGGCGTGAGGTGCGCGTGCGTATCCGGTCCGGCATTGCGGAAGAAAAGCATGAACGGCGAGGTGTTGGGCGTCGGTTCGCTGGGCATGGTGAGGAAGGTGTGGAGAGGCGGTTTGTCGGGGAGAGGCGGGCGGGCCGTCGGCGGCGCGTTCGAGCGCGGCGGGTTCAACTCTTGGCGGGGCAATTGAACATCCAGCGCACGCCGAAGCGGTCGTCCAAGCTGCCAAAATACGCGCCCCAGAACATATCTTGCAGGGGCATTTCGACTTTGCCGCCGACGGCGAGCGCGGCGAAGAGGCGCTCCGTCTCGGCGCGGGTGTCGGGCTCGAGGTTGATGTAGAGATTGGTGCCCATCTTGACCGTGAAGCCCATCGACTCGGGCGCATCGGTGCCCATGAGCCGGTGGCCGCCCAGGATCGGCAGCTCGACATGCATCACGAGATTCAGATCGGCCTCGGCCATCGGCGGCTGGCCGGGCTGTGCGGGGATGTCTTTGAAACGCACGATCGGCTGCGCGAATTCCGTGCCGAAGACCGAGCGGTAAAACAGAAACGCCTCTTCGGTGGCGCGAGGGAAATTGAGGTAGGTGGAGACGCGGGACATGGTGCGACGAGGGAGGAGGAGCGGTCGTTTGGGTGGAGGGGGCGCGCGCACGGGCACGGCGGTCCGTCCGGGGAATCGACGAACCAGCGGCGCGCATCCGGACAGGTCGCGCGTTTTTTTCAACGAAATGTCCTGTCACCTTTTGGCGACGGGTTCCCGGCTGACTTGCGGCGTCTCACGAGCGAGCGGTTGCTCGCGACGCGGATATCAATCGGATTTGGCGAGCGCCTGCTGCTGCCGGGCCCACTGAGCGATGACGGCGACGAAGGCAGCGCGGTGTGTGCGAAACTCCGCGGCGTCGGCCAACGCGATGAGCGCGCGGTCCTTCCCGAGCCATTTTAGCAAACCGCTCGGGTCCGCGATCGTGTCGCGGAGCGTGCTGTCGGCGCGCACTTTCGCGCCGTGGTGCAGGACGATCTGCACGCCTGATTTGGCCCGGATGTTCAGCGTCGCGAACCAACCCGCGCAGTAGAAACTCGCCGTGTTCCACTTGATGCCCTCCGTGATGCCGGGCGCGGCGGCGAGGATCGCGGTGCGGATCGCCCGCAGCGTCGCTTTTTCGGGGTGATCGAGCGCGGCGAAAAACGCGTCGACCGCGCGCGGGTTGTTGTGGTCCTCGGCGCGAGGTGCGACCGCCGCCCGCGGGGTGCGCGGCGATTTCGGTGGAGCGGATGCGGCGGCCTTGCGTTTCACTCGCGGCGAGGGGCTGGGAAGACGTGGGTGGCGCGGTGTGCGCAGATCAGGCGGAGACGGCGACTTTGAAGCCACCGACCACCATGCGCGAGGGGTCGAAGGGCGAGTTCTTGGGATCGCACATCTCGGCGATGCGCGGGTCTTTCATCACGGCCGCGTTCACGCGGTCGCGATGGGCGCGAGATTTGAAAACAATCCACGCGAAAACCACGGTCTCACCTTTCTTCGCCTCGGTAGCGGCGGGAAACGTGCGGCCCCACTTTACGCCCAGGTCGTCGCCGACGCACTCGTGGTAGGCCAGCGCGCCGTGCTCCATCCACAGCTTGGACGCTTTCTTCGCGAGCCGCACATAGGCAGCGACATTTTTGGTGGGAATGGGAATCACATAGCCATCGACGTAGTTGGGCATGGGGAGGTCTCCTGGGTTGGGTGGGGAGTGGGGGGACGAATGAAAACGTCCGCGCTGGGACGTTACTGAGGCGACGAATCAGTCGGGACATTCCGGACAGGGAAAGGAAATTTTTGGCGAAATGTCCTTCCGGCGCGGAATGGTTCGTCGTAGTTGCAGACCGCAATGCGGATATTCCGCGCGTCCCGCCAACCTCTATGTCCACCGAACCCATCTCTGTCCTGCTGCTTTTCCGCAACACCGGCCCGGAAACCCACGCGCACCTCTCGCCCGACGAACGCCAGCAGCTTGTCGTCCGTTGGAACGCGTGGTTCGACGGTCTCGTGGCCGAAGGCAAAGCCGTCGAGGGCCAGCCGCTCGAACTCGCCACGCGCATCGTCTCGGGACCGGGCGGCTCACGCGTGGTCGACGGACCGTTTGCCGAGGCGAAGGAGGCGGTCGGTGGATTTGTGAAACTCGTCGTCGCCGATCTCGCCGAAGCCACCGCCATCGCGCAAAGGCACCCGGGGCTCGCATACGGCATGTTGATCGAGGTGCGCGAAATGACGCCGCACTGTCACCTTGGCGTGAACACGAAATCGGGCGCCTGAGTTTTGGCCGAGCCGCATGTCTGCCGCGTCGATTCCTCCCGTATCCGGTTCCACCGCACCTGTCGCGCCACCGCCGACGCCGGGCGAGACGGCGACGGCGCGCTCGGCGCAGTTGGTGGAGCATTTTTTTCGGCATGAGACGGGGCGCCTGCACGGTGCGCTCGTGCGGTTGCTCGGCGTGCAAAATCTCTCGCTTGCCGAGGATGTCGCGCAGGAGGCGTTGCTCCGCGCGCTGCGCACCTGGTCGATGGGCGGCGTGCCCGCGAATCCCTCGGCGTGGATCACACGCGTCGCGCTGAACCTCGCGAAAGACGCCCTGCGCCACCAGCGCATGTCCGGTGGCAAAGAGTCTGCGATCATCACGCACCTCGAGCTCGCCGCGCCCGCCGCGCCGAGCCCCGCCGTCGCGGCCGCAGCCGGGCACGAGATTCGTGACGATGCGTTGCGGCTGCTCTTTGTGTGCTGCCACCCCTCGGTCGCGCCCGACGCGCAGGTGGTGCTCGCGTTGAAAGTGCTCTGCGGTTTCAGCACCGGGGAAATCGCGCGCGCGTTTCTGAGCCGCGAAGCCGCCATCGAAAAACAACTCACGCGCACGAAGCAGCGCATCGCCGAGGCCGGTCTCGGTTTCGAGCTGCCGGCCGGCGAGGATCTCGCGCCGCGTCTCGACGGCGTGCTCGCCGCGCTCTACCTGCTCTTCAACGAAGGCTACAAAGCCTCCGCCGGCGACCGTCTCCTCCGCGAAGATCTCTGCCGGGAGGCGATCCGCGTCACCGCGCTGCTCGTCGCGCATCCGGTCGGCGACACGCCGCGCAGCCACGCGTTGCACGCGCTCATGTTGCTCACGGCCGCGCGCTTTCCCTCGCGACTCGATGCACACGGCGACCTCTTGCGCCTCGACGACCAGGACCGCACGAAATGGGACCAAACGCTCATCGCGCGCGGCCTTGTCGCGCTTACCGCTGCCGCCCGCGGCGACGCGCTCAGCGAGTATCACCTTCAGGCCGGCGTCGCCGCGCTCCACTGCACCGCTGCCGACTATGCTGCGACCGACTGGCCGCGCATCGTGCAACACTACGATGCGCTGCACCGGCTGAAACCATCGCCCATCGTCGCACTCAACCGCGCGGTCGCCCTCGCTCACGTCGACGGTCCGCAGGCGGGACTCGACGCCATCGCCGCGATCCCGGAGCGCGACCGACTCGAATCGCACTACTTGCTCCACGCCGTGCTCGGCGAGCTCCACTGGCGCATGAACAACCACCGCGCCGCTGCGGGCAATTTCCGTCGCGCGCTCCACCTCGCCCAAGTCGGTCCCGAACAGCTCTACCTCGCGCGCATGCTTGAACGCGCGGATGGCGCCGCGACCGACGCCCGCTGATTTTCGGTGCGCGGCGACGGTCGGTGTTCGCAGCGGTGCCGGAGTGTTTCGTGATCGGCTACGAATTGGCCAGATGCGCCGCGAGCCGGTCGAAATTTTGCTCGTTCGCCGGCTCGATAAAACGCCGCACCCGCGCGCACTCCTCGGCCGAGACAAACACCATGCTCCACTCCGCGCGCGTTCCGCCGCCCTCCGCGACGAGCTTCACCGCCATTTCAAAATCGTGTGTCGGCTGGTGGTGGCGAAACACGACGCGCTCCGGCGGCACGACTTCGGTGAACGTCTTTTCGTTGTCGTAGTGCGCACCGTCGGGCGCGTGCAGCGTGATCCGCCAGCGACCGCCCGGGCGCAGGTCGAACACGTGAATCGTGTTCGTAAACCCAGCCGGTCCCCACCACTGTGCCAGCCGCACCGGATCGCTGAACGCCGCCCACACCGCCTCGCGCGAAGCTGCGAATACGCGTGAGCTGACGATGGTGCGCGCGGCGGCGTCGGCGGGATCGCTGGACGTGGGCGTGCTGGAAAGGGGTGCGTCGTTCATGGGGTGGACTACGGTCATTGGGGACAGTGGATTTGGCGGTGGCGACTTGGCGGAGGAAAACACTCCGCGGGCAATCCGATTGTCGCGGAAGTTGCGGCTTGCGCGCCGTTGACCGCCGCGCCCGGTCGCGCATTTTTCGGGTAACCCCGCTGCGCTCCATGTCCGATAAAAAATCTGCCGACCAGTGGTTCGCCGAATATGGCGCGAGCCACCAACACGCTACCAACGAACTCATTCATTGGATCTGTGTGCCACTGATTTTTTTCAGCATCATGGGTTTTATCTGGACACTGCCGGTGCCGGATTTCTTCGCGGAGCAGGTGCCCGGGTTCAATTGGTCGCTCGTCGCGATCGCGGTGACGACCCTGTTCTACGTGCGCCTCTCGCCCGCGCTGAGTGCCGGGCTCCTGTTTTTTATGGCGCTGTGCTACATGGCGATCGTGGGCATCGAGCTTTCGGATACCGTGCCCGTGTGGAAAGTCTGCGCGGTGATTTTCGTGCTCGCGTGGATCGGGCAGTTCATCGGGCACAAAATCGAGGGCAAGAAACCCTCCTTCTTCAAAGACGTGGTTTTCCTCCTCATCGGCCCCGCGTGGCTGATGAGTTTCGTCTATAAAAAACTCGGCCAGCGCTACTGAGCGCCGGCGCGGTTCGCTTTTACGGTGCGGCCGGCTTGGCCGCAAACGGCGTCATCTCCGCGCGGCATTTTTCGACCTGGGCCCGAAACGCGGCGCTCTTCTTGAGTTCCTCCACGATCGGTTCCGCCAACATCCAGCCGCCCACCAAGTCCGTCGGGAAATGCACTCCGGCGTAGATTCGTCCCCACACCGCACGGTGCGCGAAATCGAAAAGCGCTGTTCGCTTCTCCGGGAAAATCTCGGCGAGCACGCCGGCGCGGGTGAAAATGGACGACGTGTGGCCGCTCGGGTAGGAGTCGTTGCTCGGCTTGCCCACGCACGGCTGCACACGCGGATCGACGACCCATGGACGCGCCCGGGCAAACAGTTTTTTCGCGACCTCGGTGACTTCGTGACGGTCCTCGTCGACGTCTTTCATGAAGGCCGTCGTCAGCGGCAAGTTGGCTTTGGCGAACCAGGCGCCGAGCACATCCGCGAACATGAATAGGTCGTTTTTGTCGACGCGCTTGGCCCAGGCGACCTGCTCGGGCGTGCGCCACGCCTGCATCTGCAACACCGCTTCGAGATCCGCGCGCGCGGCGAGCGAGCCGGGCGCCGGCGGGGGCGGCAGAACTTTCGCACAGTCGACCGCAGTCGGCTTTACGAAATGCGTGTCGAACGGCTTTTTCGCCGTCGTCACCTTCATGCCGCTCGTTTCCGCGCCGTGGAGCGGAGCGACCATCACGCAGGCGGCGGTCAGGGAAAACAGGGCGAGGGTTTTGGAGAGGAATTTCATCGGGTGGAGAGAGGGCGCGAAATAGCCAGAGGCCATTTCAAGAATCGCCCGCCAAGTCCATCCGCCATTTCACGGGGCGCGGATTCGACGACCGCCGTTTGTTGAAGGTCGCGCAATTGCCTGACGATTGGTGGGTGGGCCGGCACGTCCCTGTGCCGGTATGGGAAAACCTCGCGCGCTCCGACCATGCGGGCGCAGGGACGCGCCCGCCCACCGCAGCCGGGTTATTGCGCGAGCCGTGATAGGTGCGTCGCTCAACGCCGCCTGCCGGTGCGACCCGACCCGGCCGCGCGGGCATCCGATTTACTCGCGCGCTTTTTCCGCCGGTGCTTTCGGAAAGATCAGTCGCACCACGCGCAGCTTTGTCGTGGCCGCGCCGCCGCCCATGGCGCCGCGCGGTCCGAGCATACTCGGCCCGCCGGCCAAACCGGGTCCCCGTGGGCCCGGCATACCGCCCCGCATGCCGGGGCCGCCTGCCATCATCGGACCCATGCCCGGAGGTCCGCCACCGGGGCCGCCTCCACCGCCGCCCGGTCCCATCATCGAGGGTGCATCGATTTCTGCGACGCTCTTGTAGTCGGCTTCGTCGGGCAACGCGCCGTCCACGGTTTCGAGCGAACGCGCGAACCAATACACCGGCTTGTCGCCGGCCCACGCGCGGAGATCGGCCCACGCTTTGGCGCGGCGTTCCGTCGCACCGAGACCGGCGTAACGGGCCTGTTGCGCGCGGTTTTTGCCGACTTGCTGGGGATTCGGCTGATCGCTGCCGCCCGGAAACGCTCCCGGTCCGCCGGGGCTGCCGCCCATCGGAGGAAAACCTCCGCCGCCGGCGCCGCGTGGTCCACCGGCCCGCATCGCTCCGCCGCCGGCTCGCGGGCCGCCCGACACCAGGAAATTCTCCTCCACGAGTTTCCATTGGCCCGCCGCATCGAGGCTCTCCGCGAGTTGCCGTTCGACGATTACCACGGAGCCCGCGGGGATTTCTTTGTCGGCGAGTTGCCGCGCCCGCGCCGCGGCGGCGATCGTTGCGCCGGTCGTCTTTAGCGTCTGCACCGACGAGCCGATGCTCACGACCAGTTGCAACGCCGCCACGGCCACGAGCGCCGCGCGTCCCGCCGCGCCGAGTTGCTCCGCCATGCGGCCGAGCAACCACGCACCCGCGATCGCAAAAAACGGAAACGTCGGCACGAGAAAACGCAGGTTGCCCACCGCCGCGCCTTGGCCCCCGCCGGGCCCGCCGCCGCCGAAATAATACGCCATGTAAAGCAGCACGAGCGGCGTCGCGATGCCCGCAAACAGCACGCCCGCCGCGCGCGTGCGCCGCTCCACCGCCAGCGCTGCCACGCCCGCCGCGCCGAAGGCGAAAAACAGCGCGAGCCCCTGGCCGCCGAGCGCCTGTAGGTAACCGAGTGCATGCGAGAGAAAATAGCCGATGCCGAAGCCCGTCTGCTCGTTCGTGAGCGCGTAGCCGGTCCGCCAAAACGCCCCGTAGGCCGCGGCGTTGTGCACGCACAGCGCACCGATCGGCAACGCCGCGCCGAGCACCGCCGGCCATACGCGCATGATCGGGCGCACCTGCCAAAAAAGCCACGCCGCCACCGTCACGCCCACCAACGCCTCGGGATACCGCACCGTCGGCACGAGGCCGAGCAGCACGCCCGCGAGCAGCCCGATCGCCGGCGCGCGCGTCTCGCCAAACCGCAGTAGCGCCAACACGCCGCCCACGAGGAAAAACGTCGCCGCCACGTGCGCATCGGCGTCGAGCGCGTGTTGGTTGGTCACGGGCACCGTCGCGACGACCGCCGACGCCAGCAACGCTGTCCAGCCGCCCATGAAGCGCCGCGCGAGAAAAAACACGAGCACGAGCGTCGCGCTTGCCAGGATCGGGTTTACCCACACGAGCGCGCCGAGCCCGCCGACTTTCCACGCCGCCGCGAAAATCAGCGGCAGCCCCGCCGGATAGCGGCTGTGAAACAAACCGTCCGTCGTCTCTAGCCAGTGCATGCCGACGTATTGCATCGGCGACTCCGTGGAAAACGACGTGCGCCCCGCGTCCGCGAGCAACCGCGCCTGCACGACGTAGCCGTTGGCATCCGGACTCATGATCGCCGGCGAGAGATGCGCGCCCACCCACGCCAGATGCGCGAGTGCCAGCCCGATCACTGCGACCAGCGGCCATCGCGGTTCGCGCCACCAGGCGGCTGAAATCGAGTCACTGGACGCAACGGTGCCGGCAGCGGGGGCGGGGGTTTGCATGGTAGAAGCCTGTCTCTACGGTTCGCTCGAAGTGAACTTTTCTGTGACGAACGGCTGGATTTTTGGTGCGAACTGAGCCCGGCCGTCTCGTTTCTTCCGAACCAACGTCGTCCCCTTCTCCATGCGCCTCCCCAAAATTCTCCACGCCCTCGGTGCCCTGCTGCTCGGCGCGATCTGCGCCCCCGCCCAAACTCCTGCGTCCGCCCTCACTTCCCTGGACCCCGCCGCCGCCCGCACCTTCGAGCTCGAAGTGCTGCGCAAAGTCGCCGACCTCGCGCTCGCCCCGCCGCGACTCAACACCTCGCCCCTCCCCGACTACGATTACGATCAACTCGACTACGGCATGACCATCGGCATCGCCCGCACGCCCGGCGGCCGGCTCTGGGCCGCATGGGTGGCCGGCGGCGACAACCCGCTCGCTTTTATGGTCGCCGCCACCAGCGACGACGATGGCACGACGTGGTCGAAGCCCCGCCTCGTCATCGACAGCCAAGCGAAACACCTGCCTCTCCCGCGCTCCGCAATCGTCGGCAATCTCTGGACCGACCCGCTCGGCCGGCTCTGGTTTTTCTTTGATCAAACGATGAACCATTTCGACGGCCGCGGCGGCCTCTGGGCGGCGATCTGCGAAAATCCCGACGCCGAGAAACCCACCTGGTCGGCCCCGCGCCGCCTCTGGCACGGCTCGGCTCTGAACAAACCCATCGTGCTCTCCACCGGCGAATGGATGCTCCCGGTGCAGCTCCTCCAGAACCACGGCATCGGCCCGTTTGCGCAGGCAAATCTGTTTCCCGAGCTCGATCCTTATCGCGGCGCCAACGTCTTCGTCTCCTCCAACCAAGGCGCGACGTGGGAACGCCGCGGCCACGTCGTGCTGCCGAATCCTAACTGGCACGAACACATGGTCGTCGAACGCCACGACGGCTCGCTTTGGATGCTGGCGCGCACGAGCAAGGGCCTGATGCAAAGCACCTCCGCCGACCGCGGAAAAACCTGGTCCGAGCCCTCCGCTCCTCCCGGGCTCAGCCATCCCGTCGCGCGCTTTCATCTGCGCAAACTCGCCTCCGGACGCGTCCTCCTCGTGAAACACGGCGACACCCCCGATGCCCACGAAGGCCGCAGCAAACTCAAAGCCTTTCTCTCCGAAGACGACGGCCTCACGTGGAAGGGCGGGCTGATGCTCGATGATCGCAAAGGCATTTCCTACCCCGATGGTTTCCAGGCGCCCGACGGCACGCTCTATATTTCCTACGATCACAACCGCGCGACCGACGGCGAAATCCTCATGGCGCGCTTCACCGAGGCCGAAGTCCTGAGCGGCACGCTCACCCACCCGAACTCGAAATTGCAGATGCTCATCAGCCGGCCGCTGAAGAAGAAAGAACCTAAGCCGGCTAAACGCTAGCCCCGCCACCTCACGCCACCTCGATCACTGGCCGACAAAACGCTCCCGAGCAGCCCGGCCAGTTCATCGGTAGCGCCCAGAATTTCAGCGGCTGTGGCAAAGCAAACACCTCCGCCGGAAACTTGAGTTCTTCGACCACCCAAATGCCGGACCCGAGAAGGATCGTGTGCGTCTCCGCATTCAGCGGCCCGCTGCCGCCGATCGAGTAGTGGTCGATTCCCACGCCGCGCACGCCGCGCCCCACCAGCCACCGCGCGCCCGCCGGATCGACAAACGGCGAGTGCCGCAGCCATTCGTCCGTCTTCGCGCGTTTGTCGCCCCAACCCGTCGCGAGCAGCACGATCTCACCGGCGATTTTCCCGTGGAGTGCCCGCGCCAACACGTCCGGCCCGATCGGCGCGTCTGGCGCGAGCCCGCGCAAATCCGCGATGTGCGCCGGCCCGACAAACGTCTCCAGCGGCAGCGCGTCGATACTCCGGCCGCCCGCGATTTTGTGCAGCGGCGCATCGAGGTGGCTGCCGGTATGCGTGGCCATCGCGATTTCCTCCATGCGCCAACCGTCGGTCGGATGATCGGCCGTGCGCTTGAACGCCACCGGCGGGTGCACCGGGCAGTTCGGCGCGTTGTCGTAGAGCGGCTGCGAGAGATCGATGAGGCGCATGGGCGGAAAAGGAGAAGCGGAGTAAATTTGCCTTCCGGATATGGCGGTATGCGCGTTTCAGATTTTCGCCCGCACCAGCTCCGCCACCGCCGCGTAGCCCGGCGCGCTGAAGTGCGTGCCGTCGGCGACGAAAAACTCCGTCCGCGGGCGGCCTTGCGCGTCGAGAAACGCGGCAAACAGATCGATGAACTCCACGTTTTTCTCCGCGCGCGCCAGTTCGGCGAGTTGGCCGTTCAAGGCGCGGATCGCCGCCATGCTGGCCGGTGCTTCGGCCGCGCGCAGCACCGGCGGGATGGCCAGCAGGCAGATGCGCGCCTCAGGCAGCGTGGTGCGCACTTTCGCGATGAAGGCCCGCGCGGTGTCGCGGATTTGCGCGGGCGATTTGCCGGACGCGAGGTCGTTGCCGCCCGCGTTGAGCAGAATCGTCTTCGGCGCATACGGCAGCACGATGCGGTCGGCGAAGTGCAGCACGTCGGACAAGTGTGCGCCGCCGAAGCCGCGGTTGATCACGCGGTGTTGCGGAAAACTCTCGCCGACATCCGTCCAGCGCCGCGCGTTGGAGCCGCCCACGAGGAGCACGGCGCCCTTGGCTGGCGGCAACGCGGCGTCGGCCGCCTCGAATTTTTTGATGGTCGCTTCCCACCGCGCCGGCCCCGCCGCGGCGCCCGCGCCTTTGCCGGCTTTGCTTTTTTTCGGGGCCGCGTCCGCCGCCCAAACTACACCCGCTCCGACTCCCACAATGAGAGCAAACAACGCCGAGAGGCTCACGATACGGAAAAGCGAGGTTGTCATGGTCGGGAGCGAATGACCGCTGGGAGCGGCGACGCCCCGCCAGCGAAACGGCCTCGCCGCCAACACTCAACCGCCAATCCCGCCCGCGATCCGGCACCCGCCGATCCCGTCCGCCCACTCCTCGCCGATTTGCGTTCCCCGACCGCTCGCGCTCCCTTGCCGTCATGCGTTGGTTCACCGTCGTCTTCGCGCTTTTCACCACCTCTCTCGCCATGGCCGCTCCCGAAGCTTTTCCGCCCACGCCGGCCGGTCAGACCGAGCTGAAGACCCTCCCCGCCGGCGTGCTTCTGCAATCCACCGGTCGCGGCAACTATTTCGATACGGCCGACAACCTCTTCAGCCCGCTCTTCCGTTACATTTCCAAGCACAACATCGCGATGACGTCGCCCGTCGAAGCCCGCGTGGAATCGGCCGCGATGTTCTTCTGGGTCGGCGAGAGCGAGCGCGCCAAAGTCGCGGGCAACGAAGCCGGCGTCGAAGTCGTCCGCGTCCCCGAGCGGTGCGTCGCCAGCCGTGGCGAACGCGGCGGCTACTCGCGCGCGAATTTCGAGAAAGCCCGCGCTGTCGTCGTCGCCTGGCTCGCCACGCAGCCCGAGCTCGAAGCCGCCGGCGAGGCCTACGGCGTCTATTGGAATGCGCCCTTCGTGCCGCCGTTCCTGAAACGTTTCGAGGTGCACGTGCCTGTCCGCCCGCGCGCGAAAGCTCCCTGATCGCCCAACCGCCGCCGATCGCCGCCAGTTGTCGCCGCCGCCCGCCGCGCAGTTTTCCCGGCCACCTACGTATTTCCGGAATTTATCCCTGCGGTTCTCCGGAAGGTATGGGCTCGACGGGCCGCCCCGGCGCGTGCGACATGTCCTGCGCCTGCGGCGCTACGCTTGCTCCGTTTTTGCTTACCGGAGTAGGCGCGCCTCTTTCATGCGCACGCTCTATTTCAGCCTTCTGCTCGTTTTTGGTGTGACCGCTCTCGCTGCCGCGGAACCGCGTCTGCGCATCGGCGTCGAGATCGCCGATCACCCCGTTTCGTTTCTCGACGACCAGCGTCGTCCCGCCGGCTTCACCGCCGAACTCGTCGCCGCGATGAGCCGCGCCGGCCTCGGGGATGTCGAAATCGTCGCCAAACACTGGACGCAGCTCCTCGAAGAATTCGAGGCCGGTCGCATCGACGCCCTCGCCAACGTCGCCCGTAATGCCGACCGCGTCGCCGGCATGGATTTTTCCGTCGCCCACGCCTCCGTCCACGGCCTCGTCTACACCCGGCGCGACCGCCCCCCGATCCGCACCACCGCCGATTTTCGCGGCAAGACTATCGCCGCCCTCGCCGGCACCACCGCGCTCAGCAACGCGCTCGCGAACGGCGGTTGGGGCGCGACGATGCAGCCGTTCCCCCTTCCCCAGGCCGCCATGGACGCCGTGCAAAACGGCACCTGCGACGCCCTCCTCCTCACCTACGCCCTCGAGCACAAATACACCACCAACAGCTACAATCTTCGCCGCGAATTCGTCGACGACATCCTCCACCACTTCCGCTTCGCCGTCCGCAAAGGCGATGCCGCCACGCTCGTCCGCATCAACGACGCCCTCGCCACGCTCCTCCGCAACGGCACCTTCGACCGCCTCTACGACCGTTGGATCGGCCCCATCGAGCCGCACCCCATCCGCCTCGCCGATCTCCGCCCCTACGCGATTTATATTTCCCTCGGCCTCCTCGCGATCACCGCCTTTGTCGGGTGGCAACGCCACATGCTCGCCCGCGTCTCCCGGCAGGCCGCCGCCCTCCGCGAGAGCGAGGCCCGCTTCCACGGCCTCGTCGATGCCGCGTTCGAGGGCTGGATCATCCACCGGGCCGGAACCATCGTTCTCGCCAACCAAAACTTTGCCGCGACGTTCGGCTACTCGGTCGAACAGCTCACCGGAAAATCCCTCCTCGATCTCATCCCCCCCGAGTTCCGCGCCGAGTTCGCCACCGCGCTGTCCACCGCCAACGGCACCACCAAGCGGGAATCGGTCGGTCTCCGCCAGGACGGGACCCGCATCCCCATCGAGACCTCCTGCCGCGAATGCGTCTTCGAAGGCCAACCCGCTCGCATCGCCGCCGTCCGCGACCTCACCGCGCAAAAACAGGCCGCCGCCGACCAGCTCATCCTCGGTAAACTCGAGTCCACCGGCATCCTCGCCGGCGGCATCGCCCACGATTTTAACAACCTCCTCGCGACGATGGTCCTCAACGTCGACATGGCCCTCCTCACGCGCCGTTCCCCCGAGGAACCTCGCCGTTATCTTGAGGCCGTGAAGACCGCCGCCGCCGCCGCGAAACTGCTCACGCAGCAACTCATCACCTTCGCCCAAGGCGACGCCGCCGTGCGCCGCCCCACCGACCTCGCGCCCCTGCTCGACCAAGCCGTCACCCTCGCGCTCAGCGGCTCCAACGCCCGCTCGGAAATCGCCATCGCGCCCGATCTCTGGCGGGCCGAGATCGACGCCGCCCAGATCGAAAGCGTCCTGCACAATCTCGTGCTCAACGCCCGCGAAGCCATGCCCGCCGGCGGCATCGTGCGCCTCCGCGCGGAAAACCTCGTCCTTCCCGCGGCCACCGTCGCCGCGCTCCCTCCTGGCGACTACCTGCACCTCGCGCTCACCGACGCCGGACACGGCATCCCCTTCGATGTCGTCCCGAAAATTTTCGACCCCTACTTTTCGACCAAACGCCGTGGCGTGCAGAAAGGCATGGGCCTCGGCCTCACGATCGCTCACTCCGTCATCCATCAACACGGCGGCGCCCTCACCGTCGACACCGCGCCCGGTGCCGGCTCGACGTTTCACATTTATCTCCCGGCCACCCAGCTACCTGCCGCCGCTCCGACGCCTGCCACCCCGGCCGCCAATCTGACCGTCGGCCACATCCTCGTGATGGACGACGAAGCGCCCCTCCGCGAAACCGTCGCCCTCGCGCTCGAGCAATTCGGCTACACCGTCGCGCTCGCCCCCGAAGGCCAGACCGCCGTCGATCTCTACGGCGCGGCGCAAGCCGCCGGCCGCCCCTTCGACGTCGTGCTCTTGGACCTCACCGTGCGCGGCGGCATGGGCGGCCTGGCCACCCTCGCGGCCCTCCGCGCGCTCGACCCCGCCGTGAAGGCCGTGGTGATGAGCGGTTATTCGCAGGAAGCGATTCTCCACGAGCACACGCAACACGGCTTCCGCGCCGCGCTCACGAAACCCTTCAATCTGGACGACCTGCACCACACCCTCTCCCGCGTCATGGCGCCGAACTCGCAGAAATCGTAGACCACCTGGTCCGTGCGCAACCCTTTTTGATGTTCGCTCAATAGTTGCACGAGCGTTCACGGGCCAACCAAGGTTTCTTGCTCTGTGCCCTCTGTGTCTGGGCTCCGTGATCTCTGTGACTCATGCCTTGGCTAGATTCGCGTGAAGAACGTCAGGCCCTCGGGGTGGATTCAAATTTTAACCAGCCAGCGTTCACGGTGCCTTGCCGTTTCCACTGCGTAACAGTCGGCGATCGGCAGCCCCAAAGGGGCGAAAATTGACAGCCCAGGGCCAACGCCTGGGAAATATTACGGGGCTACCCGAGCCCTGTAAGGGCGGCACTTCCGCCCCGCTGAAAACAGCGAGGCTCCGACCTACTTCTTCGACTCGTCCACCACGAGCAACCGCACGCGGCCCTCGCGCCAGAGCTGCACGAGGATTTTCGGCCCCTTGATTTCTTCGCTCAATTTCACGGCCTCTTCCACCGTGCGCATCGGCCGCCGATCAAGCTCTAGCAAAATGTCGCCCTCTTGAATGCCCGCGCGCGCCGAGGGTCCGCCCGGCGCCACGCTCGTGACAAACACGCCTTGGATGCGCGTGGGCACGTTGAGCTGCTCACGCAGTTCCACGGTCAGCTCGTCGATCGACACATCGTCCAGCACGCCTTCGGTGTCGGCGATATCGCCCGAGCGCTCAGTGTTGTTCGCCGCCTTGTCCGACGAAGCCGTGCCGAGTTTCACCTTGGCCTCGGCCGACTTGCCGTCGCGCACGTAGGTGAGGGTGATTTCTTTGCCCGGCGCGAGCCGCGCGATCATCTGCTGCAACTGGCGGTGATCCTTGATCTCCGTCGCATCGAGCCGCGTGACGACATCGCCGCCCTTGAGCCCGCCCTTGTCCGCCGGCCCGCCCGCGCGCACTTCGCTGAGGAGCGCGCCCTGCTTCACGTTAAACGCCGCGATCAAATCCGGCTCCAGCGGCTGCGTTTCGACGCCGAGCAGCGCTCGCTCCACGCGGCCGTTCTTCGCGAGTTGTTCCGCCACAAACCGCGCGACATTCACCGACACCGCCACGCCGAGGCCCGCATTACCGTCATCGCGCGCCACGCGCACCGCGTTCAACCCGATCACCCGTCCGTCGGTGTCGAGGAGGGCGCCGCCCGCGTTGCCCGGATTGATCGCCGCATCCGTCTGGATAAAATCTTCCGCGCCGTCGGCCGCGCCGTCACGCCCCAGCGCCGCCACAATTCCGCGGCTCACGGTGTGGCCGCGCCCCGCCGGATTGCCGAGCGCGAGCACGACATCGCCGAGCTCGAGCTTGTCGCTGTCACCGAGCGTCGCCGGCTTCAGCCCGGTCGCATCGATTTTCAACAGCGCCACATCCGAACGCGCATCGCGCCCCACCACGGTCGCCGCGTATTCTTTGCGCGGCTCGCCGAACGCCACCTTCACGTCCTCCGCGCCGTCGATCACGCGGTGGTTCGTCAAAATATAGCCGTCTGCCGAGATGATCACGCCCGATGCCGGGCCGGCCGTCATCGCGCCGCTCTCTGCCGCTCCCGGGCGCGTCGGCATCGGCACCTGCTGACGCCGCGGACGCTGCCCCGGCATCCCGGGAAACTGGCGCTGCAGCAACTCTTCCAAATTCGGGGTCGCGACCGCCGCGGCGCGTTCCTTCCGGTTGGCGATCACGGCCACCACGCTCGGCGCGACGCGCTTGATCATCGCCGCATAGCTCACGCGGTCCGCCGCCTCGCGCTGGATCGCCTTGGCGTCCGTCGAGAGCACGAGCGGCACGCGCGCCTCGGCCTTTTCTTTATCCTTTTCCTTGGCCTTGTCGGCTGCCTGCAACGCCGGCCCCCCGGCCAACGCCAACGCCGCCGCCAACACGAGATTCTGAGTGAGAAAACGAGGATTCATAGAATGCGAAAAAGAGAGAAGGGGACGCCCGCCGAAGTCGACAAGCCGCGGGACAGTGCAGCTCCGACTTTCGTTTCGCAACCCGGTTCCTGAAACTGTGGGCTCCGGAGAGCCGCGCGTCAGGCCGTCTGTCCCTCTCGGTCTGCTTCTCGAAGCCGACTGTTTGGATTCTTGGTCGCAACCCGGCTATTTCAGTAACGCTGCAAACCCCGCCTGCTCAAAATGCCGGTCGCCGGTCAATGCTTCGGTAATCGCGTGATCTTCCATCACGACGAACGAGACACAGTCAGTCAGCGACCAATCCTTGTCAGCCCGCTCCCCCATGCGCTGTAGCCCGCGTTCCATCAGGCGCGAGCCAAGCGGCACCACCGTGATGCGGGCGGTAGCCCGGATTCCCTCAATCAGGGCCAGAAAATCTGCATGGTCTTCCGCTCGGGCACAGGCGTTGCCGAGCTCCAACAAAACAAATTCCGTCGTCAGAATAGGCCGGTTCTGACGGGCCGCGGCCAGCGCCCGCACATGGGCCGGGTCGTCATTCCTGAGCAGCGCCAGATAGAAAAAAGTGTCCGCGAAAATCACGCCTATGCCTTCTTCGGCTCACCGCTCACATAGTGGCCGTGGTTCAACGCGTAGTCGCCGGCCCAATGCGGCCGCGGCTTGGTCACCTTTAGAGCCGCTGCGAGAAACGCATCGTCCTTTGGGTCCACTTCCACCGGCTCCACCTTGACAACCGCGCCCTCGCGCAAGGTTGCGTCGGACGGCAAAACGACCACGCCGTTCTTCACTGTGCCCGTGTAGTTCATTGGCCAAAGTTCGTCTCTGCATCGCTCGGACGCAAGCCACCGCTCGTTGCCTGTCAGCGCCCGAAACCTCCAACCGTAGAATTGACCCCGTCTCTTCGGCCGGGCTATCTCTCACTTCTTATGTCAGCCGAATCCACTGCATCCGTCCCGCCCGCTGTCTCCATGGACAACATCGTCGCGCTCGCGAAGCGCCGCGGTTTCATTTTCCAGTCCTCCGAAATCTACGGCGGCTTCAACGGCTTCTTCGACTACGGCCCCCTCGGCTCCGAGCTGAAGAAAAACATCCGCGACTGCTGGTGGAACGACATGGTCCGCCGCCGCGACGACATCGTCGGCATCGAGACTTCGATCATCATGCACCCGAAGGTCTGGGAAGCCTCCGGCCACGTCGCCGGCTTCAGCGACCCGCTCGTTGACTGCAAAGCCTCGAAACAGCGCTTCCGCGCCGACCAGCTTTTCTTCTCCCCCGTCGTCGTCGACGGTAACACCGTCGGCTACGTCAGCGCCCTCGAGAGCGAGAAGACCGCCGCCGACCTCCAGGCCGCCGCCGAATCCTTCAAGCGCAAGAAAGCCATCGTCGGCACCCTCGCACCCGTCACGCCCAAGGATTTCACCGAGGCCACGCCCGAGCAGGTCCCGCTCATCCCCTCTCCCGCCACCGGCGAGCCCGGCTCCCTCACCGAGGCCCGCTCGTTCAACATGATGTTCCAGACGAACGTCGGCGCCATGACCGACGGCTCCTCCGTCGCCTACCTCCGCCCCGAGACCGCGCAGGGCATGTTCGTCGATTTCAAAAACGTCTGGGACACCGGCCGCGTAAAACTCCCCTTCGGCATCGCCCAAATCGGCAAATCGTTCCGCAACGAAATCACGCCGCGCAACTTCATCTTCCGGTCCCGCGAATTCGAGCAGATGGAGATGGAATACTTCATCCACGAGGACGCCGATTGGTCCAAATGTCACCAGGAGTGGATCGAGTGGTGCCGCCAGTGGCTCATCTCCGTCGGTCTCCCCGAGTCCCACCTCTCGCTCTACGCCCACCCGAAGGAGAAACTCGCGTTCTACTCCAAGGGCACCGTAGACATCATGTTTAACTACCCCTTCGGCGTGCAGGAGCTCTGGGGCATCGCCGCCCGCGGCAACTACGACCTCGGCCAGCACGCGCAGGCCTCTGGCAAGACGCAGGAAGTCTTCGACGAAGGCACCAAGAAGAAATTTGTCCCGCACGTCATCGAGCCCGCCGTCGGCGTGGATCGCATTCTCCTCGCCGTCCTCTGCGCCGGTTATGCGGAAGAAGACGTCAAGGACGAGAAGGGCAACGTCGAGAAACGCACCGTGCTCCGCCTCTCGCCGCGCATCGCGCCCGTGAAGGTCGCCGTGCTCCCGCTCCTCAAAAACAAGGAGGCCCTCGTCGGCCGCGCCCAAGCTCTCTACAAAAAGCTCCAGCGCCGTTACGCCGTCTTCTTCGATGACTCCGGCAACATCGGCAAACGCTACCGCCGCCAGGACGAGATCGGCACGCCGTGGTGCGTCACCATCGACTTCGATACGATCGAGAAACCGGGTGACACGTTCACCCTCCGCGAACGCGACTCCATGGCCCAACGCCGCATCACCGAGGCCGAGCTGTTTGCTCTCCTCGAGGAGCAGGTCTACTGAGTGGGAGCGCGACCGCCCTCGGTCGCATTTCCTTCTCATTTCCTCTCCGCAGCGGCCGCCTGGAAGACCACCGTTCTTCCTTCGCACTCGCGCTCCCAATTCTCATGTCCGCCAAACCACGTCACCCGGTCGTCCGCAGCGTCAAGACGCCGGAGTCCCTCGCCGCCCTGCGCGCGTGGATGGGCACGTTCGATGAGACGATCCGCAAACGCGGCACTACCCTCCACGATACCGGCGGCGTCACCGCCCTCCGCGGCAATGCCGACCACTACGTCGAAGCCGACGTGACCGACGCCGAGGAGAAATTTTCCCTCACGCTTTTCCTCACGCGCGGCAAATGGTCCTCGCGCTGCGCCTGCGACCGCGAGTCCAACTGCCGCCACGCCTACGCCGCCAGCCTCGCCTGGCTCGCCGCCGCCGCCAACGAAGTCACGCTGCCCGACCCGAACGCGAAGCCCGCCATCACACTCGCGCCGATCTCCAATCTCCCGCCGCCCGCGCCCAAACCCGCGCCGTTCGAGGTCAAACCGCCGCAGGAAAAACTCTCCTTCCGCGATCAGTGGACGCCGATCCTCGCCGCAAAACTCGGCCGCAAACTCACGCCCGCCGAGGGCAATCTCCTCGAAAATCTCGCCGCCCTCTTCGGCGAATTCGCCCAGGCCCACGGCACGCTCTATCCCGGCGCCCTCCTGCGTCATGGGTTTGAACATACGCCGCCCCGCGGCGCGCCGCTCTACGCCCCCGCGTTTCCCGGTTGGTGGGATCAGGCCACCGCGCCCGCCGATCCTTGGGCGCTCTGGCAATATATTGCGCATGATTACGAACTCGCCGGCCGCGCGATCCCCGAAGTTTTCCGTCCGCTGACGAACACCGCCGCCACGCGCGCCGCCATCGAGGAGCATCTCCTTCAGCACGATCTCGCCATCTGGCAACGCGCCCTCGCCTCTACCGACGATTCCGCCGCGCCGACGCGCACGCATCCCGCCACCGTCGAGCTCGCCGCGCTCCGCGCCCGCATTCGTCCCGAGGGCGGCCTCATCATCGAGGTGCGCCCCGCCGCCGGTAAATCCTGGCGCCCGCCGCCCCAGAAATGGTTCGTCGCCCTCGCCACCGCGCGCCCCATCGATTTCGAACACCTCACGCCGCCCGAGTCCGCGCTCGCCCTCGCGCTCGCCGCCGAATCCCGCGCCGGTCTCCAGCCGCCTTCGCTCCGCCAAGCTCTCCCCGCCGAGGCGACCGCGAATATTTTCCGCACCCGCGCTGCGCGGGACGCCATCGTGCTGCCCGACGGCGCGCCGTTCGTGATCGAGACCACCCCGCTCGTCCTTGAAGCCAGCGTCTCGCCCATCGCCGCCGACCGCCTCTACCTAAACCTCGTCACGCCCGATGGCCGCAGCGCCGTCCGCGCCACGCTCGTCACGCTCCGCCCGACTCCCCTCTACTATTTCGAAAACCGCGTCTGGCCCGGCCCGCCCCCCACGCCGCACACGCCGCTCCCGACCGCCGCCCTCGGCGATACGCGCCTTATGACGCGCCTCCGCTCCGTCGGCCTCCGTCTCCCGGCCGCGCTCGAGAGCAACGTCCGCCGCGTCCCGCTTCGCCCCGTCCTGAGTTGCTGGCTCAGCCCCTCGCCCGCCGACGCCGATTCGCTCCTCTTTCACGCGCAACTCCTCGCCCGCGCCGACGATCTTCCCTGCGAGCAACACTGGACCAACACGGGCTGGCAATGGACCCCCCGCGGCGCCCCGCCGCTCCGCCGCCCCGGCGAGCCGCTCCTCGAATTCGATCTCGCCGCCGCGCAGCTCGCCGCCGCGCGCTTCCCGGATTTTTCCCTCGTCTGGCCCGACTGGGTGAACTCGTGGTCGCGTCCCGTCTCAAAAACCTTCCCCGAGGAATTCATCGCGTGGCACGCCACGCTCCCGCCCGGCCTGAAAGTCGACGCCTCGCCCGGCCTCGCCAATCTCCTTGGTCCCGGCCTCCGCGCCCACGTGGAATTTTCCGCCGCGCCCGCACCCGACTCCGCCAGCCGCGATTGGTTTAATCTCACCGTCAAACTCCGCGTCGAAGACACGAAACTCAACGCCGAGGAAATTGCCCTTCTCATGCGCGCTCGCGGCAAATGGGTCAGTCTCCCGCGCCACGGTTGGCAGCGCCTCGAAGTCGTCACCGACGATAGCGACGCCTCCTCCGTCGCCGCGCTCAACCGCCTCGGCCTCGATCCCACCGACGTCCTCGCCGACGGCCGCCCCGCGACGCACCGCATCCACGCGCTCCAGCTCGCCGCCGAAGCCGACCAACTCGAACTCCGCGACGCGGCCCTCGCCAAAGCCCTCCGCCAACGCGTCGCCGACCTCACCGCGCTCCCCGCGCCTCCGCTCCCCGCCGGCCTCAGCGCCACGCTCCGCCCGTATCAGCAGGAAGGCTTTCACTTCCTCTGCCACCTCTCCGCCCTCGGCCTCGGCGGCATCCTCGCCGACGACATGGGCCTCGGCAAAACCGTCCAGACCCTCGCTTGGCTCCTCTACCTCGCCGACCTTAATCTTAAACTTCCCGCTTCAACGGGCGGTTCAGTTGGTGAAGCCGCCCAACCCTTCCGCGCCCTCGTCGTTTGCCCGAAGAGCGTCACGCACGGCTGGCTTGTCGAGAGCACCCGCTTCACGCCTGCGCTCGCCGCCACCGCCTTCAACCCCCTGCGCCTCGGCCCCGCCGCCGCCCCGTCCGATTCCCAACTTCTCGTCGCGAATTACACCCAGCTCCGTCTCAACGCCGCGTGGTTCCAAGCCCAGCACTGGGACGCCGTCATCCTCGACGAAGGTCAGTTCATCAAAAACCCTGGCAGCCAGGTCGCTGCCGCCGCGCGCTCTCTCCCCTCACGCCACCGCCTCGTCCTCACCGGCACGCCCATCGAGAATCGCCTCACCGATCTCTGGAGCCTCTTCGCCTTCGCCCAGCCCGGCCTCCTCGGCACCCAGACCGCCTTCCGCCGCCAACACGACCAGGCCGACGCCGCGGCCCTCACGCGCCTCCACCGTCGCGTCCGCCATTTCCTGTTACGCCGCACCAAAGCCGAGGCCGCGCCCGATCTCCCCTCGCGCACCGAAGACGAAATCATCGTCGAACTCGAAGGCGAGCAACGCGCCCTCTACGACGCCGAACTCAAACGCGCCCGCGCCCAACTCCTCGGCGTGGATAACAACACCGCCCTCGCCGCCGTCCGTTTCAACGTCCTCGCGAGCCTCCTCCGCCTCCGCCAGATCTGCTGCCACCCCGCGCTCGTCGACCCCGCGCACCGCGATCTCCCCAGCGCCAAACTCGACGCCCTCCTCGAACGCCTCGAAGAGCTCCAGGACGAAGGCCACCAAGTCCTCGTCTTCAGCCAGTTCGTCGGGATGTTGGAACTCATCCGCGACCGCCTCGTCGCCGCGAACATCAATTTCCTCATGCTCACCGGCGCGACGGAAAATCGCGCCGAGCTCGTCGACGAATTTCAGTCCGACAAAACGAAAACCGTTTTCCTCCTCTCGCTCAAAGCCGCCGGCTTCGGCCTCAACCTCACCGCCGCGAGCTACGCGATCCTCTACGACCCGTGGTGGAATCCCGCTGCCGAAGCGCAGGCCATCGACCGCACGCACCGCATCGGCCAAACGCGCCCCGTGATTGCTTACCGGATACTCGCCGAAGGCACCGTGGAGGAAAAAATCCGCGCCTTGCAAAAAGACAAAGCCGCCCTCGCCGCCGCCGTCGTCCAGGAAGAGTCCCTCGCCAGCATCCTCGACCTCGACAGCCTTCGCTCGATCTTGGAGTAGCGCCGGGTCTCCGACCCGCCCTGTCGCCGTCGACCTCTGAGAAGAGTCCTTCGCCACTGTTCTCGATAGTCTCCGCGCCATCATCTCCTGCGGTCAGGCTGCGCAGCTGGGACGCGTCATTCCAATGGGCGTTAGTTTCCTTCCCCTCTTTTTTGGGAACTTGGCACGGCCGACTAGCCGGCGGGCTTGGGTCTGTTTTGAAAGGATTTTGGTATCCGTAGTGATTTTCTCGCGCACGCAAGCGCTGCGACCTATCCCACTGCCATGCCCGCCGCGTCACCCTACCGCGCCACGTTTGCTGCAGTCGTCGCCGCAGTCGTGCTGCCCATGACCGCCGCCCTCGCACAGGAAGGTCCGCTTGCCACCGGCGGAGCGCAGCGTCCGCAGCCGACGGGCCCGTGTATTCCACCGGCGGAAGCCGCACGCATTCGCTCCGCATCGGACGGTTTCCTCGCCAGCAATCCCGATGCGCTGCTTCCTCTCGCGCCCTCCGGAAAAACGTCCTCGCAATCTCCGGTCGGCACCACGCTGTATCCGTTTTTCCCGCAGGCCGGAAAACTCTGGGACGATTTGTTTCCGGTGAACTTCGTAGATCTCGATCCGGCTTCACCTGGCGTCCGGGATTTCCGCGGAGGCACGCAATCTTACGACGGGCACCAGGGCATCGACACCGATATCTCCACGTTTACCGAACAGTCGATTGGGGTTCCGGTGTTTGCGGTCCTCGACGGCGTGGTGACCGCGGCCCACGACGGGGAGTTTGACCAGAACACGGCATGGGTGGCCGGCACGCCGGCCAACTATGTCGTCCTCCGCCACGCCGGCACCCACGAAACGTGGTATTACCATCTGAAAAAAAACAGCGTGTCGGTAACCGTCGGCCAAACCGTGAAGGCGGGCACGCAATTGGGCCTCACCGCCAGCAGCGGCTTCAGCACAGGCCCGCACCTGCACTTCCAGTCTCTGGTCAACGGCGTCTCCTTCGAGCCGTTCGGCGGCTCCGCCAACTCCGGCACGAGTGGTTGGATCAACCAGCCGGTTTATCGCGGCGCGACCTATGTCCGCGATTTCACGTTCACGACGCAAAATTTGTCATCCTGGCCCGGTCCGCCCATCGATACCACGCGCACCGGCACGTTGGTCGGCACCGGCACCAAAAGTTTCTATTTTTGGGCGACGATCATGAATCTTCCGGCTGCCAGCACCTACCGTCTCCGTTTTTTGCGTCCAAATGGCACCGCCCGCTTCGACAGCGGCACGTTCGGGTTTGCGGGGGGCACCAATCCTTACTACCGCTCCTCCTATTGGTGGTGGTCTTACAACATCAACTTCGATGTCACGGGAGATTGGATGTTGGAGCTGAGCGTGAACGGCACCGTGGTTTCCCAGTCGCCGATCGCCATTACCATTGGCGCAGCGGTCAACCGGCCGCCGCTTGCCGTCGTTCCTGCGTTCGATCCGTCACTTGCTGTGGCCGAACAAGCGGTGTTCTGCCGCGTGCCGTTTCGACTCATCGACGATCCAGACTATGATGTCGTCCGCTATCGCTACGTTTGGAAACGTAACGGAGCCGTGATCCGTGACTCAATCAACGCGAGCTTGGCCGACGCCATCCCCGCTTCGGCTTGTGCTCCTGGCGATCTCCTCACCTGCACTGTCACCCCGGGAGACGGTGTCACCCAAGCGGCTTCGGTCACGATCGCCACTCGGCTCCGGCCGTTCTCCCGTCACACTGCGGACACCGACCTCGATTTGCGCCTCCGCCTTCAGGAAGTGACCCGTGTGATTGAGCTTTTCAACACCCGTCACAATGCCACCCGCAGCGGTCACTACACCGTCGCCACCGCTTCGGAAGATGGGTTTGCCCCCGATCCGTCGCGGGTAGTCGGCGTTGGCGCCGTCCTCGATAAATATCACTCTGCCGACACCAACTATGATGGTTCGATCAGCATGGCTGAACTTGTCCGCGTGATCGAACTCTACAACGCGCGCCGCGGCACCGTCCGCACCGGCCAGTATCGCGTCCAAAATGACACCGAAGACGGATTCGCTCCGGGGCCTTAGCCCGGAAATTTCACTCACTCTCTGAGGAAGGCCGCCCAATGTTCGCGCGACCACCCAAGGATTCTCCCGCAGATTCATGATCCCACAGAGATGAATCTGCGGAATCCTGAATCTGCGGGAATCGTCTTTAGGAAATTTGCGGGTAATACCAAACGCTGATGAAGGTTGGACTTTAGCAGGCTTGGGGTAGCCGCTCGTGTTAACGAGCGGTAGCTGCGTCTGCATGTTCAGGCCTGCGCCGACCCAATGGTCCAAATCTCCGCGCCTACCGGGACGGGCAGTTGCCTTCGCCTCCCAATAGGGTCCCGCGTTAGATGGATGCGCCCCGAGGAGCTTGAGGGGCGCCACCGGGTGAGCCCGACCGCCGCCCCGCCCGACATTTCCCGCAACAACCCGCCCGGCGCCGCGTCTCCCTCGTTCATGTCATTCGCGTCCGACGAGTCCCTGCGTGTGCTGCTCCCGCCGGCGGAAAAACCGTCGCAGGCCCCCGGCTGGTGCGCCGCCGCCTTGGCCGCGGTCCAGACCATTTGGCTCCTCACGCAACTGACGCCCCGGCTCCACACCTGGAGTCCGTCGCAGGGCGATCGCGGCCGGGCGGTTTTCCTGAGCGTCGCGCCCGAGCTCGGCGCTTTTCTGGCGGGCGCGACCGTGCTCTTGGTTTTCTGGCTCGCGCGTCGCCTCGGCGGAGCCTGGGCCGGCGTCTTGGCGGCAGCGGCCTTCGTGCTCGCGCGGTCGGCCGGCCTCGGTGACGCCTACGGCACCTCCCAACTGCAAACCGTCGCCATGGCCCTGCTCCTCGCGGGCGCATGGCGGGCGCTGCGGTTTTCCGACGATGCATCGGTCGTCAACGGTCTCGCCGCCGGCGCCCTCCTCGGCGCGCTCCCCGCGTTCAGCCGCACCGGCACAGTCGGCGCGCTCGCCATCCTCGGCTGGCTGGTCTGGCAGGCGCGGCCCCACTGGCGGAGCGGCTCGGTGGTCGTCGGCTTCGCCGCCCCCGTCGCGTGGCTCCTCTCGGTCCGCGGCGCCGAGCTCGCCTCCTCGTGGGCCGGTTATTTCCGCTTCGTCCGCGAACACACCCGGCGTCTCTGGTCGGGAGACGCCTCCGCGGCGTGGGCGTGGCTGCCCGATGCGCGCGGCGGGATGTGGCTGATTTTTGCGCTCCTCGGCCTCGCCGGCGTGGTCGCTCTGCTGGGCAATTGGCGGCGCCGCGCCGATGGCGTGCTGCTCGCGAGCGTGGCGGCGGCCATGCTCCTCTTCCTCGCCCTCGGCCGCAACGCCTCGTGGCCGGGCCAATTCTGGGTCTTGCCCGTGCCTTTCCTGATCGCCGCCGGTGCTTGCCTGGTCGTGCGCACCTTCGAGCGCGACGCCACCGGCCCACGCCTCGTCGTCGGGGGAGCGCTGGCCGCCCAGCTCGTGCTCAGTATCACCGTCGGCTCCGACCAATGGTCGCGCCGCCGCAGCGCGACCGTCGCGAAAGCCAATGCGCGGTCCTTCGCCGAGCAGAACCTCCCCTCCGGCGCCCTCATCATCGGCCCGTCGTCCTTGGCCGGCGGCGTGCAGCCCGGCGGCAAATGGCAGTTTGTCGATGCCCGGCTGCTCGGCAGCTACCGCGGCAGTCCAAGCCGCCCGCGCTCCTCGTCGTCCGCGACCTCCGAACGTCGCGCCACCGATGCGCGCGAGCGTCAGGACTTGGTCTGGCACGAATTGCAGGCGCATGCCCAGGGTGCGCCCGTCTACTGGATCACGCGTTCGACCGCCTCCGTGGACCGCGCCCTCCACGGCCGCGCCGCCTACGAAGTCGTCGGCGAATTCACCACGCCCGCCGTGTCGCCCCCGTCGCTTTCGCGCCCCGGCCCGCGCCGCCCGGCATCCGCCACCGCCCCGCGCCCGCCTTCGCCCGCGCCGCGGGCGCCCGAGGCATCGCAGACCCTCAAGGTCGTGCGCGTCGTCTTCGGCCCTCCGTAAACGCGCGCCGCCTCCCCGCACCGCGCTTCACTGCGCGGGCTTCGCGTTCCACACCGCCAGCGTATCCGGCGATCCCTGACTGCGCACGCCGTTGTCGGTCAGAATGTCTTCGATCGACGCGAGCACTTCCTTGCGCGGAAACACCGGCGATTCGCCGCCGTGCCCGGAAAATCCAAACACCATGAATTCGTCGCGCGAATCTCGCAGCACCTCGACGAGGTGCTTCATGCTTTTGATTTTGATCCCGTTCACCGTCTCGACGACCCGTGATTGGGGGTTCGAATAACCCTTCGACAATTTGTGCGGGAAAAACGGCGACGCCACCACGACCAGTTGTTCCCCGGGGAAGGCCGGCTTGTCCACGCGACGGAGGGCGAGGGGACTTGCCGACGCCGAGAGCGCCGACATCGCGTTGTTCAGACCGGCTACGAAGATTCCCGTGGCCGGCGAAAACACGAGCGGCCCGTAGATGAAATACGACGGATAGGTGTTTTCCAAATTCGGGATGAGCATTGGGCGCGTGGCCGCGACCGGCACCTGCACCACGAGCTCTTTGCGGTCGCGCACGATGGTCAGCGGCACTTTGCCGTCCTTCGCGATTTTCTGGATGTGGTAGCGGAGCTTCACCCGCAGATTGTCGCCGAGCTTGATCATGCCCTCGTTGTCGACGCGCGTGTCGCCGATCTTCGTGATCACGTCCCACTCCTTGAGCGGGTAGCTCGCATCGGTGCCGTCCGGCTCATGGACGACGATCCCTTCCACCGTCTTGTCGAGTTTGAGAAACGTCCGGAGCGCCGGATTTTCCAGCGTCTGCAACTCGTCAAACATCGCCGGCTTCCCGTCGTATTTTCCGTCGGTCACATCGTTGAGAAACAGCTCCACTTCCTCGCAGGGAATGATGTAGCCGATGTTGTCCGCGCCGCGGAGTCCGCTAAACGCGAGGCCGATCATCTTGTCGCCCACGAGCGCGGGGCCGCCGCTGTTGCCGGGATTGATCGCCGCGTCGATCTGGATACGCAGCCCCGAGGTCGGGAAATTATACGAGGTAAACTCGATGCGGGACACGATGCCCTTGGTGATCGAGAGACTCGTGCCGCCCGTGGGGAAACCGTAGACCATCACCGCATCTTTCACCGCCGGCAGCATCGTGGCGCGGGGCAGGGGAGGGCGCGTGTCGAAAAACGTCTCGTCCTCCAGCTTCAACACCGCGAGGTCGATCCCCGGCGCGATATACTCGACGGTCGCGGAAAGTTTGTCGCCCGACTGGTTGGCCTGCACCTGCACCTGGCTCGCGTAGACGACCACGTGGGCATTCGTCAGGATGCGTTTCCCCTCGATGATGATGCCCGTGCCCGTGGCCTCGCGCGGCGCCTGTTTCGTCCACGGCTTGTAGGGATCGGGCCCGCGCATCGTGGAGAAAATTTTCACGACGGCGTTTTCCACGGAGTTCGCGTTCTTCTCGGCGGCGGGCGGCGGAGTCGCGGCGGGCTCGGCGGCGCGGAGAACGGCGGTGGCGAAAACAGCAGCCAAAGTTGCGACGCGGAGGGGACGCGCGAGCGGGCCCGCGGGGCGAAAGGGGTTTGCCATAGAAGGGCCGAAACGAAGCGCAACCGCCCGGGAACGCCAGAAAGTTTTTCTCGCCGCACCTGCGCCGCGCGCCACTGTGCTCGCTCGTTCCCCCTCCCGCTGGCACCCGGTGCGTTTCCTTTTCCGTTTCGTTCCGTCGTGCTGCCGGTTCATCCAACCGAATCCCCCCTCCCACCTCATCATCATGCGTAAACTCACCACCACCCTCCTCGCGGCCCTCGCGCTCTGCGCCTTGTCGCCGCTCGTCGCCCAGACCGCCCCGAAAGCTGCCGCCAAAAAAGGCTCCGCGACCTCCACCGGCAGTTGGAGCCCCCACGTCACCACCAGCGCCAAGATCGACGACAACCGCGTCATCCTCGTCTACGGCAGCCCGAATCTGAAAGACCCGAAGAAAGACGGCGCCGTCCGCAAAGTTTGGGGCGGCCTCGTGCCGTTCGGCAAAATCTGGCGCCTCGGTTCCGACGAAGCGACGCTGCTCATCACGCAGAAAGACATCGACCTCGGCGGCACGGCCCTCGCGGGCGGCGCCTACAGCCTCTACCTCCAGCCCGAGGCTGACGGTTCCGCGAAACTTGTCGTCAACAAGGCCATCGGCCAATGGGGCGTCGATCCCTACCCGAAGGCGACCGAAGTGGCCCGCATCGCGCTCACGAAGACCGAGCTCCCGTCGTCCGTGGAGCAATTCACGATGAGCGTGAAGAAGGAAGGCGCCGGCGGCCTGCTGCGCCTCGCCTGGGAAAACCTCGAGTATTCGGTTCCTTACTCGGTGAAGAAGTAAACCCGCCGCGGGGCAATCTCCGCCCCGCATCCCCTCTAGCCCGGCCCCCCGGCCGGGCTTTTTTGCGCCCTCAGCAATCCAGATACTTCCAATTCCGCGCTTTCCCCTCGGTGACCCACTCGACCGTCGTCGCGATCCGCTTCGCCCGCGTCTCGGGTCGTTTGGCCTCGGTGATCCACTCGATGTATTCGCGGCGATGACTCGGGGCGAGTTGCGCGAAGTTCGTCGCAGCCGCGGTGTTCGTTTTCAGCGCCGCCGTGAGCTCCGCCGGCACCTTCGGCGCGGGGCGCGGTTTCGCGGCGGGCCGGCGCGGCGCGCCCGAGGCGTTGAGCTGCGCAGCCTGTTTGATATAGCGTCGGAGCACCGCCTCCGACGGCAAATCGGCGAGCGCGGTGATTCGCCCTAGGCTGCCCATCGCTTCCGCCGACCGGTCGCCCGTCTTCGCGAGCACCGCTTCCATCCCCTGATGGTGAAAACCAAACGCACAGTGCGCCTTGAACGCCGCCATGCAGCACAGGAGCCCGTGATATTCGAAAAACGGCATGCCCCACTTGATGGTCTCCGTCGCCTCGGGACAGGCCTCCCGCACGAGCGCGCGGAGGTGTTGCAGAATCGGCTGCGCAAACGGTGCGGCTTTGGTGATATACGCATCGATGCGGGGGTCGGGCTTCGTCGGCATGGCCGCACGTCGTAGGCACAGCGCGCCGCCGCCGCCAGCCGGATTTTCCACCGGAGCGGCGGCTGGAAACCGCCGAAGCGAGTCGCCCCACACCCCTCGCCGCACCCCGCACTTGGCAACCCCCCGCGTTTCCCCCACACGCAACCATGCCCGTGATCGATCACCTCCTCGCCTCCGGCCTCGTGCGCCGCGCGATCTGGAAATTCTGGTATCCCTTCCTCACGCGCCGGCTCCGCGCCGACGAGGTGCTCTTCCTCAACTACGCTTTCGAGGAAGACCCGCCGCGCGCCCTCGCCCTCGATCCGGCCGACGAGCCCGACCGCGCCTGTATCCAGCTTTACCAGCACGTCGCCGCGCAGACCGAGCTGCGCGGCAAGACCGTCCTCGAGGTCAGTTGCGGCCACGGCGGCGGCGCCTCGTGGCTCACGCGCACGCTGCGCCCCGCGCGCTACACCGGCCTCGATCTCAATCCCCGCGGCATCGCGTTTTGCCGCCGGCGCCATCGCGTCGACGGTCTTGCGTTCGTGCAGGGCGACGCCGAAGACCTCCCTTTTCGCGACGCCACGTTCGACGCCGTGCTCAACGTCGAGGCGTCGCACTGCTACCCGCATTTCCCGCAGTTTCTCGCCGAGGTCGCGCGCGTGCTCCGGCCCGGCGGCGCATTTCTCTACGCCGATTTCCGTTTCAATCAGGGCGTCGCCGACTGGGAACGTGACCTCGCCGCCGCCCCGCTCGCCCTGCGCGCGTCGCGCGTGATCAACGCCGAAGTCCTCCGCGGCATGAACCGCAACTCCGACCGCTCCACCGCGCTCATCGTGCGCCACCTCCCGCAGTGGCTGCACGGCCTCGGCCGCGATTTCGCCGGCATCCGCGGCTCGCGCGTGTATGCCGCCCTCGAGCGCGGCGAGTTGTCCTACCGTTCGTATCGCTTCGAAAAACTCCCGTAGACGCCGCGCTCCGCTTCCGCTCTTCTTTTCCCCTTACCCCATGCCCTCGTCGCCGTATCGCGTTTCCCGATTCGCCCTCGCCTCGTTCCTCGCCGGTCTCTCCGTGGCCTCCGCCGCCGAAACCGCCCCGCCGCCGCGCGCGCCCGAAAAAATCGTCGCCGAGATCTGCGTGAATTGCCACGGCCCCGGCCTCACCGGCATCCCCGCGCCCAACCTCCTCGATTTCTTTTGGAATCACGGCGGCCGCGATGCCGATATCCGCCGCAGCATCACCGACGGTTGGCCCGAGACCGGTATGCCCGCGTTTCGCGGCGTGCTCGCCGAGGAGGAAATCAACCGCCTCGTCGCCTACATCCAGCGGCAGCGTAACGAATTTCTCGCCGGCCGCATCACGCTCCCCGCTCCGCCCGCCCAGCTCACGCTCTCGACCGAGCGCCACGCTTTTCGCCTCGAGACCTTCGTCACCGGCCTCGATACGCCGTGGGGTCTCGCCTTTCTACCCGGCGGCAAACTCCTCGTCACCGAGCGCCCCGGCCGCCTCCGCGTTGTCACCGACGGCCGCCTCGATCCCACACCCATCGCCGGACTGCCCGCTATCTTCGCGCGCCAGGACGGCGGCCTCCTCGATGTCGCCGCGCATCCCGACTTCGCGAAAAACGGCTGGGTTTATCTCGCCTACGTCGAGACCGGCGCCGCGCCCGACACCTCCATGACCGTCGTCATCCGCGGCAAAATCCGCGACGGCCACTGGGTCGACCAGCAGACGATTTTCCGTGCCGATCCCAAACACTACACGCCCCGCGACACCTCGCACTACGGCTGCCGGTTTCTCTTCGACGGTGCGGGCCACCTCTTTTTCAGCATCGGCGACCGCGGCCGGCCGGACGACGCGCAGGATCTCGCGAGCCCGCTCGGCAAAATCCACCGCGTCTTCGACGACGGCCGCATCCCGCCCGACAATCCCTTCGTGAAAACACCCGGCGCCCTCGGCTCCGTCTGGACCTACGGCCATCGCCACCCGCAAGGCCTCCAGTTTCACCCCGCCACCGGCCGCTTCTGGTCCACCGAACACGGCCCCAGCGGTGGCGACGAAATCAACGTCATCTCGCCCGGCCACAACTACGGCTGGCCCCTCGTCTCCAGCGGCCGCGACGGCAAACGCACCTTCGACGCCACCCGCCCCGGCATGGATGCGCCGCTCGCGTTTTGGACGCCCGCCATCGCGCCTTCCGGGATCGAGTTTTACACCGGCGCACGTTTTCCCCGCTGGAAAAACAGCCTCTTCCTCGCGTGCCTCGGCGGCCAGCAACTCCGCCGCCTCGAGACCGACGGCGACCGCGTCACGCATCAGGAAATTCTCTTCAAGGAACTCGGCCGCGTGCGCGAAGTCGTCACCGGTCCCGACGGTCTTCTCTACGTCGCCTTCAACGCCCCCGACCGCCTCGCGCGCCTCGTCCCCACCGATGACGCCGCGCCCGCCGCCGCCGTCCCACCCGTCGCCCGCGCCGTCGTCGGTCGCACGCCCGAGGGCACCGAGGTCGAGCTCTTCACGCTCACCAACCGCCACGGCTCCGTCGCGAAAATCATGACCTATGGCGCGATCCTCGCCGATCTGCGCGTGCGCGATCGCGAGGGAAAACTCGGCGGCGTCGTCCGCGAAATCACGCCGTCCGAGACCGGCTTCGCGAAAGGGTTTCCGCAGTCCGGCGCCATCTTCGGCCGCGTCGCCAACCGCATCGCCAACGGCCGCTTCACCCTCGACGGCCGCGACTACCAGCTCGCCGTCAACAGCAAGCCCAACCACATCCACGGCGGTCCGAAAAACTTCAGCCGCGTCGTCTGGTCCGCCGCCCCCGCCACCGAGCCCGGCGTCGCCGCTGTCGCGCTCACCTACGTCAGCCCCGACGGCGAGGAAGGCTACCCCGGCCGCCTCACGACCACCGTCCGCTACACACTCACCGAGCAGGACGTCTTGCGCCTCGACTACACCGCGACCACCGACAAGCCCACGCCCGTCAACCTCACCAACCACGTCTACTTCAACCTCGCCGGCGGCGGCGACGTGCTCGACCACGCCGTCACGCTCAACGCCGACCGCTACACCGTCGTCGACGCCACGCTGATCCCCAGCGGCGAGTTCGCCCGCGTCGACGACACGCCCCTCGACTTCACGCCCCAACGCCCCCTCGGCGCCCGCGCCGCGCAACTCGGCGCCGTCCGTCGCTACGATCACAACTTCGTGATCAACCGCCCCGCCGGCGACCGCTCGCTCGTCTTCGCCGCGCGCGTCGCCGAGCCCCGCTCCGGCCGTATCATGGAAACGTGGACGACCGAACCCGGCGTGCAGCTCTTCACGAGCATACTCGGCGATCAACCCGTCCCCGACAAATTCGGCTTCTACTGTTTCGAGACGCAGCACTACCCCGACTCGGTAAACCACCCGCACTTCCCCACGACGATCCTCCGCCCCGGCGAAACCTTCCGCTCCACGACCGAATTCCGCTTCTCCGCCCAGTAACCATCTGGGAGCGCGGGCCGCTGGCCCGCAAATTCGGCGAATGGGGACGGGCGGACCGCCCGCGCTCCCGCCCCCTCCGAGGTGGAGCGCGTTGACCCCAACGCGCTTTCTCTGCTCCGGCCCCGCGCCGCCCATATTTTTTGTTCGGTTCAAAGAACGGCGGCAGCCTTATGCCGTAGCCATGACCACCGACGCCGAACTGTTGCAGCGTTACGTCCGCGAAAACTCCGACGCCGCCTTTGCCGAGCTCGTGCAACGCCACCTCGCGCTCGTCTATTCCACCGCGCTCCGGCAGGTCGGCGGCGATGCGCACCTCGCGCAGGATGTGGCGCAGACCGTGTTCACCGCGCTGGCCCGCAAGGCCGCCACGCTCACCGACCGCGCGACGCTCGCCGGCTGGCTCTATCTCGGCACGCACCACGCGGCCGCGCAGGCCGTGCGCTCGCTCCGCCGCCGCCGCACGCGCGAACAGGAGGCCCACGCCATGCATGAACTCACCGCCCCAAACTCGCCGTCGGCCGATTGGGACCGCGTGCGCCCCGTGCTCGATGCCGCGCTCCGCGCCCTCGGCGAGGCCGACCGCGAAGCCGTGCTGCTCCGCTATTTCGAACGCCGCCCGTTCGCCGACATCGGCGCCGCGCTCAACCTCTCCGACGATGCCGCGCGCATGCGCGTCGACCGCGCGCTCGACAAACTCCGCGAACAACTCGCCCGCCACGGCATCACGTCGACAGGCGCCGCGCTTGCCGCCGCCCTCGGCCAGCAAGCGATGGTCGCCGCGCCCGCCGGCCTCGCCGCCACCATCACTGGCGCCGCCCTCACCACCGCAGCCGGAGCCACGACCGCCGCTGCCACCGGATTTTTTATGAGCACCACCACCGCCCTCCTCAGCGCCGTCGCCCTCGTCGCCACCGGCTCCGCCGTGTATCAGTTTAACCAATCCCGCCGCGCCGATGAAACCGTCGCCGCCCTAACGAGCGAGCACGCCGCGCTCAACGCCCGCCTGCGCATCGCCGATCAACGCGCCGCCGAGACCGCGCGACAGAACGAAAAACTCAAACGTGATTTCGATCAGTTGTTCACGGCCCGCACCGCGGCGCCCGCGCCCACGGCTCCTCCGGCGGTCAGCATCGCGCAGCCCCGGCTCGTCGAATCGCCTTCCGGGCAAACCGGACAATTAACTTTGCGTAATGTTTCGACCTCAAACGATCCCGTCGAGGCTCGCCGTCAGGTCCGCGCCTACAATCTCGCCAACCAACACGCCGCCAACGCTGCGCTCTACCGCCTGTTGGGTTTCACGCCGGCGCAGCGGGAGCAATACATGGCGCTGGTCGCGGAGAACACCGACCGCCACGAGGCGCGTTGGCAGGAAGCCGTTGCGCGGGCCAAAGCCGCCGACGGCAAAATCGACCGCGACTCCCTGCAACCGATCTTCAAGGAAAACAACGCTCGCTCCGCCGCAGAACTCGAGTCCGCGCTCACCACGGAGTTCGGCGCCGCCGCCGTGCAGACCATCCAGCGTTACAAAGAAACGGTCCCCATGCGCGAGGTCACGCGTGAGCTCGCCGCCTCGCTCTTCTACACCGATACGCCGCTCACGCCCGCGCAGGCCGAGCAGATGGTCGACGTGCTCGCCCGCAACTCCCGCAACGCGCAGGGCAAGGTGGATCTCGCCGCGATGAACTACGAAGCCATCGCCGCGCAGGCCCAAGCCGTCTTGGCCGCGCCGCAACTCGCCGCCCTCCGCCAAGCGCACGACTTGGTGCGCTCGAAATGGGTCGTCCCGGAAAAAACGCGCACCGCCGCCCCGCCTCCCGGGAAGTGACCCGCCCCTTCGAGGTGGAGCGCGTTGACCCCCAACGCGCTTTTTTCGCGCGCCCGCAACGCCACCCGCCCGCATCAACCATTGACGCCCCCGCCGCCGAATCTTTCCTCGGCCCATGAGCGATGTTTCCCGTTACGACGACGAGATTGTGATTTCCTGGGCCGAGCTGCACCGCGATGCGCGTTACCTCTCGCAGCAGCTCCATGACATGGGTTCTTGGAAAGGCATCGTCGCCATCACGCGCGGCGGTCTCGTGCCGGCCGCCCTCGTCGCGCGCGAATTGGAGATCCGCCTCATCGATACCGTCTGCGTCGCCAGCTACGGCGCGGGCACCGGCGGCGGCGCCGAGCAAGCCCAGGGCAGCCTCTCCGTCCTCAAGGCCAGCGTGAGCGGCGATGGCGACGGGTTTCTCCTCATCGACGATCTCGTCGACACCGGCCGCACCGCGCAACACGTCCGCCAGATGCTCCCGAAAGCCTACTTCGCCACGCTCTACGCGAAGCCCGCCGGCCGCCCGTTCGTCGATCGGTGCGTGAAAGAGTTTAAGCAGAACAAGTGGATCTTCTTCCCCTGGGACATTGAATACCGCTTCGCGAAACCCATCCGCGACGGCGGTCGCGCCAGCGGTGCCGGTCGCGCGGAGTGATTCTTCCGCCGCACCTCCGATGACACCCAACTCACCCGCGCCGCGCAGCCTCCGCGAAATTTTGCGCGGCGTGCCCGCCGAGACCGTCGCCGCCTGCGAAGAATTTCGCCGCAGCGGCGAATCCGCCGCCTTTGACCGCGCGGTCCTCGGCGTGATCACGCACCACCTCTCGAAACCGGCGCCGCTCCCGCTCGCCGAGCTTCCCGGCACCACGACGCTCGTCGCCGACCTCGGGCTCGATTCCATCACCATGGTCGAGATGACGTTTCTGTTCGAAGACGTGTTCAACGTGAAGCTGTCCCAGGACGATCTCATGAAAATCGTGACGCTCGACGATCTGCGGACGCTGCTTCGAGCCCAGGTGGCGGCTCGCCCGCCCAGCCCGGCATGAGCGGCGCGCCCGATCGCCGGGTCGTGATTTCCGGCCTCGGCTTCATCACGAGCATCGGTCACGACCGCGCGACCGTCACGCGCAGCCTCCGCGAACTGCGGCACGGCCTCGCCCCGTTCGATTTTATGCCGGGCTGCGATCTCCCGGTGAAAGTCGCGGGCACGCTCAAAGAATTCGACACCCGCTCGACCCATTTTTCGGAGTGGCAATGGCCCGCGCGCTACGCCTTCCCGCGTGAAGTCCTCCGCAGCCTGCCGCCGCACGGGCTCTACGCGATGTGCGCCGTCGAGCAGCTCATCGCCGATGCGCGCCTCACGCGCGCCGATCTCACCGACGACGACACCGGGCTCTTCACCGCGTCCGCCGGCTCACCGTTTCTCCAACGCGATTATCTCAACCAGATGCACGATTCCGGCGGCGCTCGCATGCCGCCGCTCGGCGTGGTGATCACCATCGCGGGCACCCTGAATTTCAACCTCGGCGCGCACTACGGCATTCGCGGCGCCGTGTGCGGCTTCACGTCCGCCTGCGCCTCGACCGCCCACGCGCTCGGCTACGCTTACGACGAGATCGCGCTCGGCCGCTTGCGCCGCGTGCTGGTCGTGGGCGCCGAAGATCTCACGGCGGAATCGACCTACACCTTCAACGCCATGCGCGCCCTCTCGCGCAATGCCGACCCCGCCACGGCCTCGCGGCCCTTCGATGTCGCGCGCGATGGCTTTGTCGGCACCGGCGGCGCCGCCGCCCTCGTCGTGGAAACGGCCGCGTCTGCCCTCGCGCGCGGTGCGCCGATCTACGCCGAACTCCTCGGCTGGGGCCAGGCCTCCGACGGTTACAACATGGCGATTTCCGATCCCGAGGGCCGTGGTCTCGCGCGCGCCATGCAGCGCGCCCTCACCGCCGCGCGCCTCACGCCCGGCGAGGTCGACTACGTCAACGCCCACGCCACCTCCACGCCCACGGGCGACCGCTCCGAAGCGCACGCGCTGCACACCGTGTTCACCGCCGCCGGCGCCCATCCCGCGATCAGCAGCACCAAAGCCCTCACCGGCCACGCGCTCTCGATGGCGGCCGCGATGGAAGCGGGCTTTTGCGCACTGGCCCTGCACGACGGTTTTATTCCCGGCCAGGCCCACCTCGTTGAGCCCGATCCCGCGTGCGCCGGCCTCCATCTCCCGCTCGCCACGCTCGACCGTGCGCCGGATGTCGTGCTGAGCAACAGCAGCGGCTTCGGTGGCAGCAACGTCGTGCTCGCCCTCCGCCGTTGGCGCGCCTGAGAGCGCCGCCTGCGCCTACTCGCGGTCGCGCGCCTGCCGGCTCCGCGCCGCCACCGCCCGGATATACCGCGGCAACCACAGCGCGAACAACCCGACCTGATACACCGCGAGCACGCCGAGAAACACGTGCAGCGCGCCATACGCACCCGCGAGGCAAAGCACGCCGAAGGCCACGAGGTGCTCCAGCGGTTTCGCGAAGCGTTTGAGTTCCCATTGCGGCAACGTCGCCGGCACCGGCGGCTCCCACCGCACGCGTTCGTCGAACTGGTCCGCCAACGTGTCCTCCATCTGGCGCTGCATGAGGTGCAACACCGCGAGCCCGAGGCCGATCTCGCCGCCGTGCCGGCCGATCCAGCCGACCGGCTCCGCCCCGGCGAGCGCGCCAACCGCGATGAAATACAGCGCCCAAAAGACCAGTGAGCACAGCCCATCGAGCATCGGCCCCACCGGGCTGAAGCGGCGTGCCGTGCGCGCAATATTCCCGTCCACGCAGTCGAGCACTTGCATCGTCACACCGAGCGCCGCCACGGCCCAAAATCCCGTCGCGCCCAGTCCCCACGCCGCCACCGGCATCGCGAGCGCCACCGCGAAACCCAGCGCCGTCACCGCGTCCGGCGTCAGCCCGGCGAGCATAAAAAACGGTGTCACCCAAAACGATACCGGCCGGTAAAACACCGCGGCCAGCCATTCCCCGTGTGCCTCTTCGCGAGCTTTTTCGGGGGTGTAAGACGCGCGGACTTGCGCGAGCAATTGCCGGTAGCGGGCCAACATGCCGCGACGATCAGGATTTTCCCGCCGACCGCGACGCCTTTTTGATTTTCTCCACCCAGTGCGCGAGGCCCAGCACCTCGTCGACGTGCGCGCCGAGCCGCGGCTGGAGTTCGTCGCGCCAGCGCGCGAGCGCCGCGGCCGTGATGTCCGCCCAGGTGTCCACGATCGCCACCGGCAGTCGCTCGTCCTCGAAAAGTGGATTCAGCGTCGAGCGGCGCACGATCGGAATCGTCCCGAGCAACAGCGCTTCCCACGTGCGGAAACAGTCGAGCCCGTTGCCCTGCGGCGAAACCTCGAAGGCAAACTCCCCGTGCCGCGCCCAGCATTCGCGCTGTTTCAACCGCCTCGGCACGAATTCGCAGAGCGGGTCGTCCGCCAGCTCGCGGCACGCCTGCGCGCGGTCCGGCAGATTCGCGAGATCGGGTGCGACGATTTTTTGGTTCTGGTGAAACGTGCACAACGCCCGCAGCGGCCGCGCCGTGGGGTGGGGGAGGGTGGCGCGCACGCGCTGCAATTCCGCCTGGTCGCCGATGTCGTTGCGGAGCGCCGAGGCGTCCGCCGGCGTCCGGCCGAGCAGCATCGTCACCACGAAGCCGAGGCGCTTCTCCAGCTTGTTGAACACCGGATTGTCGAGCCCGATGGGCAGTCGCGTGAGCCGTGGGTGTCGCTCCGGCACATCGCAGTTCTGCGCAAACCAGTGCGCGATCCGCGGATCGTCCAGCAGCGCGCGGTGGCGCTGCACCGGGCTCGCGTCCGAGTCGCCCGTCACGAGCACGACCGGGTGCCGCAGCGCGGGCAAAAGCTGCGCTGTGAAGCGGCCCAGCAGATCGGCCTTCACGTGCACGCTCGCGCCCGGGCCGAGTTCGGCGATTGCCGCGCCGAGCCGCGCTGGGTCGACCTGCGGTCGGTGCGGGCTACGCACGTTGGTGCCGAAATCGACGACAAAATCGCACGCCTCCCGCACGCCTTCGCTGTGCACAAAATGCCGCGGCATGCCCGCCGCGCAGTGGCACACCGCGCCGCGAAAATCCGCCGCGTGCCACTCCCGCCGCCCGTGCCGCCACTCCGCCCAACCGTGCGCCGCCGTCCGCGCCCCGGCCTGCACCGCGCGCTCCACGGCCAACGCCAGGCGGCGGCTCGCAGAGGGGGCGTGGCGCGGCGAAGTCATGGTTCGCCGCACGCTGTCGTCTCGGCCCGCCGCCTGTCAACGCGGCCTCCCCTCCCGCCGCCGTCCGCCCGAAATCCGGCTCGCTTCACGCCGCGCCGCGCCGCCACGCTCGACCGGTGAAAATCTGGCGCGTTCTCGTTCGTTACGCCGGCTGGCGCCTCGTCCTCGCGGTCGCCGGCGGCATCGCCGCGGGCGCCGCGCTCGCGGCGTTGATGCGGCTGATTCATCGCGCGATCACGCTGCCCGCCGCGGAGACGCCCGCCGCGCTGCTGCAATTTCTCGCTCTGCTCGCGGTCTATTTCGTCGGCAATGTCGCCTCGCAACACACGCTCAGCGACGCCGCCGAGCGCCTCCAGTGGCAGCTCCGGCTCAAGCTCCTTCGCCAGGTCCTCGATACCCCGCTGCGCCAATTGGAACGCCACGGCCTCGCCCGGCTTTTCAACGTCCTCTGCGACGATGTCCGCACGCTCTCCAACTTTCTGTGCGGTCTGCCCGATGTGGTGATCAACGCCACCATTGCCCTCGGCTGTTTCGCCTACATGGCGTGGCTCTCGCCGGTCGTGTTTCTGTTCAACCTTCTCTTTGTCGCGCTCGCCGCCGCGTGTTACGTGGTGCCCGAACGCCTCGCGCAACGCGTCGGCCACCGCGCGGCCGCCGCGCACGATACCCACATCGGCCACCTGCACTTCGCGTTGCAAGCCGTGCGCAGCCTCCTCCAAAGCCGCCCGCGCCGCACCGATTTTGTGGAGCAGCACTTCACCGTTTCGGGCTCCGCCGTGCGCCACCTCAACCGCCAGAGCCGCCTGATCCATCTGCTCGCGGAACGCTTCGCCGAGGTCATGGTTTTGGGCAACGTCGCCTGCCTCCTGTTCGCCCTGCCGCGCCTGATCGATCTGCCCGTGGCCACCGCGACCGGAGTGCTCCTCGCGGCGATTTTTGTCCGCCAACCGCTCAAGGATTCGCTCTCCGTCGTCGGGCAGACGCAGCGCGCGCGCGTCGCGATCGAGCGCATGGAGCAGGTCGGTCTCGATCCGTTTGCCGCCGAGCCGCCCGCTGCGCCCGTGCCGCCCGCCGCGCCCGCCGTTTTCCGCGAGGTTGCGTTTCACGACGTGCGTTTCCTCTACGAATCCGACCACGGCCAACCTGGTTTCTCCGCCGGCCCGTTTTCGCTCCGCCTCCGCGCCGGCGAAATCGTCTTCCTCGTCGGCGGCAACGGCGCGGGCAAAACCACTCTCGCGAAACTCCTCTGCGGCCTCTACGCGCCCGATGGCGGCTCCGTCACCGTCGACGGCGCGCCCGTGCACACCGAGGCCGACCGCGCCGCGCAGCGCGCGTTGTTCACCGCCGTCTTCACCGAAGATCCGCTCTTCGGCCACGTGCTCGGCGTGCCCGCCGCCGAAGCCGCCGCGCGCGGCCCCGGCCTGTTGGCGACCCTCCGCCTGGCCGACAAAGTCTCCCTCGCCGGCACGGCGTTCAGCACCACCGATCTCTCCCAGGGCCAACGCCGCCGCCTCATCTTGCTCGCCGCGCTCCTTGAAGACCGCCCGATCTTGCTCCTCGACGAATGGGCCGCCGACCAGGACCCCGCGTTTCGCGCCTACTTCTACGAGACGCTGATTCCCGAGCTGCGCGCCCGCGGTCGCACCCTCGTGCTCATCTCGCACGATGACCGTTATTTTCACCTCGCCGACCGCCTCGTGAAAATCGACGGCGGCCAGATCCGCCCCTGAGCCCAACGTCTACTGATTTCCGGGTTTTTCCGTAACGTGGCCCGGGCGTCCCGCCCGTGGTTTTTGAGTCTGTTTTTAGGAGACGTTGGCCTGAGCCGCCCCGCTCACCGCCGTGTCGCCGAAAATTCCCGCGCATAGCGGTCGCGGTCCGCCGGCGTCTGCCAACACGAGTTCCCCCACGGCGCAAATTTCGGCACCCGCCAGTCCGGCCCGTAGCAAAACTCCAGATACGCTTCGCTGTGCCGCGGAATCAGAAAATCCCGCCCCCACAGATTCACCGGGGCCAGTTCGGAAAAAAATTCCTCCAGTTTCGCCACGTAGGGCTCCCGCGGTTTGCGCCCCGCGCTCACGCAGATTTCGACTGTCTCCCAATCCTTGAACAACTTGAACATCCAGTCGTCGCTCCGGTAGGTCACGAAGCCCCGCTGTTCCAGCGCCGCCACCACGCGACGCACCCGCGGCACATCGTCCGCCCACACGCCGATGTCGATGTCATCGTCATGCGGCACGATCCCGCGCTCCCGGTAGGCGCCCAACGCCGAGCCGTCGCGCAGCCAAAACGTCACGCCGTGTTCCGCAAACGCCTCGTGCAACGCCGTCAGATGCGCCGCGATCACGCGCTGGTTCAGCGGCAGCAGCATGCGCCGGGTAAACGGCCAGCGTCGCCGGTGCAGCTCGTGCACCAGCCCGGCGGCATGGGCGGCGAGGCGGGGGCTCATCGGCGCACTACCGCGCGCGTGCCGCAGGATTGCAACTTCGTTCCCCCTGTTCTCGATTGCCGCCACCTTGACGATTCCGCTCCGTCCTCTGCGTGCGGCCCGGGGCGCCTCCGATGATTCCGAAAATTTTCCATCAGATCTGGGTCAACCGGACCGCGCCGGAACTGCCGGAGGCGTATCGTGTTTATCGCGACACGTGGCGCGCCCTGCATCCCGATTGGGACTTCCGCCTGTGGAACCTCGACAACCTCGGCTTCACGCCGCGGCGTCCCGATCTCTTGCGCAGCGCCGCCAACTACGCGCAGATTTCCGATCTTCTGCGGTATGAAATTCTGCTGCGGCACGGTGGCGTCTACCTCGACACGGATTTCGAATGCCGCCGCAGCCTCGCTCCGATCCTCGCCGGTGTCCGCAATTTCGCCTGCTCGGAAGATGGCCGCAGCATCTCCATCGGCATCCTCGGTGCCGTGCCCGGCTCCGTTTACATGGAGCGCTGCCTCGCCGCCCTGCCGGTGCGGTGCGGAGCCGCGGAAACCCAAAAAGAAACCGGCCCCGCGTTTTTCACGCGCGTGTTGCTCGATGGCGGGATCGCCGGAGATTTCACGTTGTTTCCGCGCGCGTGGTTCTATCCCTACAATTGGAACGAGCCCCACCGTGCTCACGAAGCGTTTCCGGCCGCCTACGCCGTGCACCGCTGGGCGCATTCGTGGAAAGAGCCCGACACCCGGTGGCTCGCCCGCCTCGCCCGGAAATTTCGCCGTCCCGGGCCTGGGCTCGGCGCCGTCGGCTAAGGGCGCCGGCTTGTGATGAAACCGCGCGACACTCTCCACGCCCGCCTCTGGGCGCTGCGCTGTCCTTTCGTTAAAATGCCGGACTTCGCGTGCCTGCTCGCCGGTCTCGCTCGCGACGGGCCACCCGTGAAATTTGTCCAGATCGGCGCGCACGACGGCGTCAGTTTCGACACGTTGTATGCCACCGTCACCCGCCACCGTTGGCCCGGGCTCGTGGTGGAGCCGCTCCCGGATGTTTTCGCGCGGCTCTGCGCGAACTATCGCGCGTTTCCCGAGGTCGTTCCCGTCAATCTCGCGGTCCACCCGACCGATTCCGTGGCGACGATTTATCGGGTGGACCCGCGCCGTTTGTCCGTCTGCCCGGATTGGGCTGCTGGCATCGCGTCCTTCGATCCCCACCATCACACGCGCTCCCAAATCCCCGCGGAGCTCATTGTGCCGGAGCCGGTGCGGTGCCGGCCCTTGATGGATTTGTTGACCGAGCACGCCATGCTCGACGCCCGCCTGCTCCAGGTCGACACCGAGGGCTTCGATGCGGCGGTGCTCCGCATGATCGACTTCGACCGCTTTCGCCCGGACGTGATCAAGTTCGAGCACGCCAACCTCACCGCCGCCGACCTCGCCGCGACCGCTGCGCTCCTCGCGGGTCGGGGTTACCGTTGCCGCCCGTGGGGTAACGATACCGTCGCGACCACGCGTTGATGCGTCGCGCCGGCCGGAGCTCAGGGCGCCGCGGTCGTGGTGCGTTCCGGCCCGAGCAGCCCGTGGAGGCCCGGCGGAATATCGGCGAGATCCTCGGCCCGCCATGCCCGCACTCGGGGCCACACCTTCGTGTCGCGATACATGTGCACCTCCGTCTGGCCCGGTCGGATGCCGGGCAACACGTCCCGCAACCACCGTTCGTAGTCGTAGTCCGCATCGTCGTAGTGCCCGCTCACCCGCGCCTTGGCCGCCAGTTCGGAGACGTCGCGCCGTGTGCCGGTGAAGTGCCAGATATTCCAACCCGGCAGTTGCGCGTTCACGCCGCGGGGAATGCGTCCCCACCGAAACGTCGTCGTCGTGCGCGCATAGATGTAAGCTTTGTCGGTCGCGCCATCGACCGGGTAGCCCGGCTGACCCAACACGGGCACGCAGTGTGTCCACACGCAGTGCAACGTTCGCCAACGCCGCCGGCGCAACAAAGCCGTCAGCGCCCCCAACGTCCCGCGCCGCCAGATCTCGTCCGTGTCCACGATCAGCGCATCGCTCCAGCCGTCGCGTCGCAACTGCGCCAGCGCCGCGCTCCGCACCCCTGTTTCCACGTCGATGCGCTGGGCTGCCTTCGCGCGGTGCGGCGCCACCGGCATCGTCTCCACGCGGATCACCGCCGTCGGGTGGCTCGTCCGCACGGCCGCCGCCGCGCGTTCCACGCTGGCGCGGTCCTCCGTTGTCGTCGGCTCGCCCGCCCACGTGGCGTCCGGACAAAACAAATAGATCGCGCCGATCTCCGCGTCGCCGGTGGTCTGCTCGTCGAGCAATCGACGGCACACCTCCGCGATCGCAAAATCGTCCCGCCGGGCCTGCACGTAGACCGCGTAGCGGATCGGCCCCCGCCGAGGAAAAAAGCACCGGCCTTCCATGCGCAGGATTCACGCGGTCGCCTCCGCCCATGGCAAGTCTCCCGGTCCTCCGCCCGGACGAGAAAGGGATTGCAGGTCCGCAGGGCCTGCGAAGCCTCGCACCGCCGCCGCGCGGTCCGGCCGCGCCGCCGGCGCCTCTCTTGATTTTCGGTTCTCCGCACGCTTCGCCCGCCGTGATCGCGTTCACCCCGCGAGGCCATGCCGTGTTGGGTCCGTGGCGTGCGGCGCTCGCCGAGCGTCTGCCCGTCGCAGGCGTCTGGGGAGCCGATGCCGCGGACCTCCGCCGGTTCGTCTGCGGACTCGCCCCGGCCGAGCGCCCCGCGCCCCACCTGGTGCCGCTGTGCCCGTGGGGTGAGGCGTGGCGCCCGGCCCACGCCCGCTGGCTCCGCCGTCGGTGGCCCGACGCGCGCGCGGTCGTGTTCACCCGTCCCGACCAAGCTCCGCTCCTCCCGTTTTTTTCCGACCGCCGCCGGCTCTACTACGCGATCGACGACTACGCTGCCTACGGTCGCGACTGGGCCGCACCGGAGCGCGCCCTGCTCACGCACGCCGATCATATCGTGTGCGTTTCTTCCCGTCTGGCCGCTGCGCTGGTCGCGCGCGTGCCGCTGGCTGCCGGCAAACTCACCGTCCTGCCCAACGCCATCCCCGCCGCGTGGCTCCCGTCCGCTCCGCCCGCGCAACCGTGCGCCCTTCCGGAAAACCTCTCCTTGCCGCGGCCGTTGGTCGGTGTCCTCGGCCGGGTCTCCAGCCGCCTCCGGCTCGACTGGATCCTCGACGCGATCGAGCGCCAGCCCGCGTTTCATTGGCTCTTCGTCGGCGATATCGAGTGGTCCGAAGTCACCGCCGAAGATCGTCCGCGCCTCGCACAGCTGCGCCGTCATCCGCGTTGCACCTTGCTCGGCGCGCGGCCCTTCGCCGCGATGCCGGCCTTCGCGGCGGCACTGGATGTGGCCGTGCTTCCCTACAGCGAGCGGAGCACCAACCCCCACGGCAGCGCCGTGCGGCTCTTTGTCCATTTGCCCTGGGCCGCACCGCTCCTCGCCACTCCCGGTTGTCACCAGGTCGCCGACTTCGCGCCACACGTGACGCTCTGCGCCTCGCCGACCGCGCTCGCGACCGCGCTCGCCGATCTGCGCACGCGCGGTTGCGACGACGGCCTCCGCCCGGCCCGTTGGCAAGCCGCCCACGCCCACACTTGGGAAGCCCGCGCCGCCGCGTGGCTGCCGCTCCTCTGCCCGTCATTACCGCGGGGCTGACTCGCTTCGGGGCTCGTTTGCGCGCCGCACAAAAAATCTCCCGTTCGCGCTCGCGCGCGCCTCTTCATATCGGCTGAGCCAGGCCTCGCGCGCGGATCCCGCCGGTAGCGGCCACGTCAGGTCGCGCGGCAATTGCCAGACATGTAGGTCCGCTGCGGTGACACGCGCCGGGTCGAGTCGACCCGCGGCGAGCCGCTGCGAGAGCAAAAACGTTTCGACCTCCACGCGATGCCCGGACCAATGCACGAGGCCGAGTAGGTGCGCCGCCACCGGCCCGGGTTGGGTTCGCAACCAGGCGATATCGTCCGCCCACGCCGCCTCCTGCGCGGCCGGTGGCGAGCGCTCCGACCAACGCATCGGCATCACATAGACGATGCTCGCCAGCGTGCCCGTTGCCGCCCAACGCCAAAGTCGCTCCTCCGTTTTTGCCAACGCCCAGCCGGCCGCGAGCGTCGCGGCGATCACCAAATCGAAATAGACGTTTCGATCCACTCCGTCTCCACCGATGGTCAGCGCCGCCCACGCCGCGCCGCAGACCATATAGGCCTGCGCCAGTTTTCGCCAACGCACCTCCGCCACCCGCCGTAGTCCCATCCCCGCCACAATCAGCAGCGGCACACCCACGGCCGACCACCGCAACATGCTCCGGCCCCCGGCCCACCACGAGTAGCCGCGCGGTGCATCCAGGATGTTCAGCAGACATTCGGGGCCGTGACGGAGCCGCATCCACGCCAGCCCCAGAGCCAGCGCACCGGCCGCGCTCGCGAGCCACCACCGGCGTTCGTGACCGCCCTCGCGCCAGAGCCACCACGTCACCGCCAACGGCAGCGGCAATAAACTGTGTTTGATCAACCCCGCGGTCAGCATGAGCCCCGCCGCCACCGCGATGCTCCCTCTCGCCCCGCGCCCCGCCACGAGCACGACCAGCCCCGCCGTCATGACCGCGTGACCCAGCCATTGCGGATCGTTCATCGCGACGTAGCCCGCGTGATGCGCGGTCATGAAGGCCACCAACAACCCGGCCGTCGCGACCCCGTCTCCGCCGGTGCGCCACGCTACCCAGCCGACGCCGATCGCCGTCGCAAGCAGACCCGCGAGCGCGAGCCAGCGTCCCGCCAGCAGCGGATCGGGGAAGCCAGCCAAAATGTGAAACGACAGCGGCGGATAGTTGTTCGCGAGCAAACTCTCCGTCCCAAAATAAATCGGATCGCCCCGCGCGAGGCGATCCGCCCACACCGCGTTCCACCCTTCGTTCGAATCCAGCTCCACCTTCACCGACAATTCCTCCCAGCGCGGCCACAGCCCCGCCACCGCCAAAATCCACACGGCGATTCGCAGCCCCCACCGTCGCTGCCGCATCGCCGGCCGAAGCGTGTCCTTCATCGTCGGAATCTCCGCAGGCCAAGCCACAGGCCCAGCCAGATTGCTTCGCCGATCGTGCGGCCCGAGAGCTTCGAATACCCATGGGCGCGCTCCGTGAAAACAATGGGGCACTCGACGATGCGCGCCCCGCTCCGCCAAGCCCGGTGCAGCACTTCCACCTGAAACGCGTAACCGTCCGACCGCAGGGTCTCGGGTTGCAGCGCAGCCAGCACCGTCGTGCGAAAGCACCGGAACCCGCTCGTCGGATCGGACGACGGCAGTCCCGCCAACAGACGCACATAACACCCCGCGCCTCGGCTGAGTGCCTGCCGATACCACGGCCAATTGACGGTCGCGCCGCCGCGCACGTAGCGCGTTCCCACCGCGATCTCGGCCGCATCCAACGCCGCCAACATCCGCGGCAGCATGGCCGGGTCGTGCGATCCGTCCGCGTCCATCTGCGCCACCGTTTCCGGCCCGCGCCCTATGGCCCAGGCAAACCCGGCCACATAGGCGCGACCCAAGCCGCGCGGCCCCGCTCGCCGCAGCAAATTTATCCGCGGATCTTTTTTCGCCTCAGCTTCGACCCATTCCCCCGTTCCGTCCGACGAGGCGTCATCGACGATGAGCACCTCTGCATCCGGCACGGCTGCGAAAATCCGCGGCAACAACAACGGCAGGCTCGTGCGTTCGTTCAACGTCGGCACGACGATGACCACCCGGAGCCTCCTGGATTGCGGCGCGATGTTCACTCGCACGGTCATCTCGGGTTCGCCAACTCGGATCAAGCGCAAGCGACGGACACGGGCGCATCCCGTTTTCCGGCCGTGGCCCGGGTCTCCCGACCCGCACGTTTGCAGAAAATGGCGCCGCGCCTCCGGCCTGCGTGCGCAGGGTTCTTCCTTGGCGCGTCCGTCCCGCGCTCCAGCATGCCCGCGGTGCTTCGTCTCCGCCTCAGTTCCCGCCGCCGCTTCGTCTGCGCCTCGCGCGTCGCGTCATGACCGCGCCCGCGCCACCGCTCACGATCGTCACCGGCGCGAGCGCGCCCTACGCGCGCATGCTTTGGCAAATGCTCCGCAGCTCCCGGCGCCACGGTCTCGACACCGCGCACCGCTTCGTCGTCTACGATCTCGGTCTCACGCCCGCGTGGCGCGCCACCCTCGCGCGCGATTATCCGTGGTGCACGTGGCGCCGGCTCGATTTCGCCGCGCTCCCGCCGCACGTCGCGCCCGACCGCCGCACTTACGCGTGGAAACCCGTCGCCATCCACGCCGCCGCCGCGGAATTCGGCGGCCTCGTCCTCTGGCTCGACAGCGCCACGCTCTTCCAATCGCCGCTCACCGCCGTCGTCGCCGCGCTCCGTCGCCACGGAGTGTATACGCTCGCCGGCCAGTCCGCGCTGCAGGACCGCTGCGACCCCGCGGTCTGGGCCGCCGGCGGCGCTCCGCTCGAAATCCTGCACCTCCCGGAACGCGCCGCCGGCGTCGTCGGCTTCGACCTCGCCCAACCCGTCGCGCGCCGCCTCCTCGACGCGTGGCACGCGTTTGCCGCCGATGCTCGCTGCTGGCGCCCGCTCTCCGCGCGTCATCGTCCCGAGCAGGCGCTGCTCTCGATCCTCGTCTACCGCGCCGTCCGCGCCGGCGAACTCACGCTCAATCCCGGCGAGATCGACATCAGTTGCGCCGACCCCGTGCGCTGGCTCACCACGCGCAACAAGGTCCCTCCCGGCCTCCCGCGCTGGGCCGATCCGTTCGCGCGCCTCGGCTATTTTTTCGCCAAACGCGCCGACCGTTTCCTCATCCGCGTCCGCCGTTGGAAAGCCACCCGCGTTGACGGCTGGCACCGGTATCCGCGGGAGCACTTCCGCGTCTTCGTCGGCCGCCGCGCCGCCGACGGCCCGCTGGCTCCCACCGCCCTCGTGCCCGTGCCCGCCCCGCGCGGCAGCTACTACGCCGATCCGTTTCTCTGGCTCCACGGCGGCGTGCCGTGGCTCTTCGTTGAAGAATTTCGTTACGCCGCCAACGCCGGCCGCCTCGTCGCCTTTCCGCTCGATGCCGCGCTGCGCCCCGCCGGTCCCGCGCAGCCGCTCGCGCTCCCCGGCCCGCACGTCTCGTTTCCGTTTCTCCTCACGCACGGCGGCCGCCTCCTGCTCCTCCCCGAGTCGTCCGCCCAACGCACCGTCGACCTCTACGCGTGCGCCGACTTTCCCCACCGCTGGGAGCTCCGCCGCCGCCTCCTCGCCGACATCGACGCCGCCGATTCCGTGCTGCTCCACCACGCGGATCGCTGGTGGCTGTTTACCTCCGTCCGTCCCGATCCCGCGCGCCCCGGCCGCGCCTTCGCGATCTACCACGCGGCCGATCTGCTCTCGGGCGCCTGGCAACCGCACCCGGTCAACGCCGAGCTCCGCTACCTCGACGCACCGTTTACCTCCGGTCGCTGCGCCGGCGCTTTTCTCCGCACGCCCGACGGCGCGCTTCTCCGCCCCGTGCACGCCAGCCCGCGCTACTACGGCGAAGGCCTCCGCCTGCTCCACGTCACCACGCTCACGCCCACCGACTTCGCCGAAACCCCTTTCGCCGGCCCTCATCCGCTCGCGACGCTCGCGGCCGCCGTCTCGCCGCACCACCTCTCCGCCCACGCCGATCTCGTCGCGTGCGATGTGCGCGACCGCGTGAGCTACGGCCAGCATCTCCCGCTCTCTTCCGCGCGCGTGCTGCGCCCCACGTCGCCGCTCAACGTCCCCACCGTTCGCTGAAAAACCGCAGCGCCACCGAGTTTCCCCGCTGCGCGTGGTCGTCCGCGCGGTTGAAATTCCGCCCGAGGCTCGTGCGGTCGTAGCGCCGCCGGTGCTGCCACGGTTTGTAGTCGGTAAACGCCAACCGCATCGGCCGCACCCACCGCGGCACGCGGCAGTGCGCGCTGATCCACACATCGTCCACGAACCGCACCGCCGCCGGCGCCCCCGTGAAATCGCCGAGCGCCGCGAGCTCGAAAAACCGCGGCCGCACCACGTAGCCGTGCAGCCCTTGCACGATGTCCACGCGCCGCGCGCGCCACACTTGGTTCGCCCGCACCGGGACATACGGCGCTCCTGCGAGGCGCGCGCGCCACGTCGTCGGCCGGTCGATCCGGTCCGCCGGCGCGTCCCACCCCGCCGCACTCACCGCCTCGTCCGGATGCGCCGCCGCCAGCGCTGCAAAGGTCTCCAGCAGCCGCGGATGGTAAATGCGGTCGTCGTCGACCACCACCACCGCCTGATCCGGCGCCACCGCCCGCAACGTCGGCAAAAACTTCGTCGCCGGTCCCTCGTCCGCGCACGCCGCGATCGTCACGCCCGGCAGCGCGCGCAGCCACGCCGGCACCTCATACGCGCACTGCTCGCGCTCGCTCCACGCCGGCACGCACAACCGGATTTCCCGCGCCCGCGCCGTCTGCCGCAGCAAACTTTTCACCGTCGGCCCGATCGCCTCAATGCGGCTCGGAATCGTCGTCAACGTCACCACCAGCCCCGAGTCGCGCGAATTCGCCGCGGCCTCCGCCGCGAGCCGCTCCGCCGACACCCGCGCAAGCCGCCACTCGTCCCACCACGTCGCGAGCAGATTTTCCCCCGTGAGCCGGCACGCCGCCGCGTAGCCGCCCAGCGCCAGCGCCCCGCCGATGATCGCCGCGTCGCTCATACCGCCCCCCGCGCCGCCCATTTTTTCCGCGCCCACCGCACCGCCACCGCCGCTGCCACGAGCACACCCGCGCCGGCCACGAGCAGTTTGAAATCCCCCGCCAGCGCCCCGCGCCCCAGCACCACGCCGCCCAACACCCACGGCAGCGCGACGAGCCACGACACCAGCAGATACCGCCCAAACGGCATCTCCGCCACCGCCAGCACGCAGCTCCCCAGCACCATCGGCGGCCCCGGCGTGAGCCGCACCAGCAGCGCCACACTCAACGCGTTTGCCGGCGTCACCCGCGGCACCGCGAGACCCCGCCGCCGCACCAGCCGCTCGATCGCCGGCCGCAGCGCATACCGCGCGACCGCGTAGCTCAGCGCCAGTTGCACCGCCACCGCCGCCAGCGCCGCCGCGATCACGCCGCCCAACGTCAACTGCGCCGCAAACGCCTCGCCCGCCGGCACCGTAAACCACGCGAGCGGCAACGGCACCACCGCCATCGCCGCGAAATACCACCCCGGCCCCGCCGCCCGCACCGCCGCCAGCCCCGCCTCGATTCCCGCGCGCACCGGCCAATCCCGCCCCAGCCACGCGACGATCCCCGCCACCGCGACCGCACCCAGCACCCACCCCCACCGCCACCCCGCGGGAATTTTTCTCTGCGTCGCCAGTTCGGGAGCCACCGCCATTTCGCCCACACAGCCACCCCGCCGCCCCCCCCGCAAGCCACGATCACCGCCCACCGCTTCTCCCCAATCGTTCTCGTTCCTCGTTCTCGCCATCGTTCTCTCCCCACCCCCGTGGTCAGCCCCTTCGCTCTCGCGCGCCCCCGCGCGCCCCCCGTTCCCTTCCGCCGGAGCCGCGCCGCTTGCAGTGCGATCCGCCCCATCTTTCTGACCCCATTTTTCTGACACAAAAAAATTTCCGCCCGCCGCGTCCTCCATTGCGAAACGCCGTGCGCTCGGTGACCACAGCCGTCCGGTTCTCCATTGTTTTTGTGGATAACCGCCGAGCATCGGGAGCCCCAACGGGGCGAAAAGACGATAGCCCAGGGCAACGCCCTGGGAATTGTTCACGTATTCGCCCGAGCCCTGAAAGGGCGCCACCCACGCCACCCCACGCACCCGCCCCGCGAATCCGCTGGAGCCGCCCCCCGTTTTCTGACGCCTTGGCATCCCTCCACCCATGCCGTCGCCCGCTCCCATCGATGCCGTCTACACATGGGTCGACGGCAGCCGCCCCGACTACCGCGCGCTCCTCGACCGCTACTCCGGCCGCCCGAGCGATCTCAACCCCGAGCGCTTCCGCGATCCCTGCGATCTCCTCCGCCACAGCCTTCGCTCGCTCGCCCTCCACGCCCCGTGGGTGCGCCACGTCTATGTCTTCACCTGCCGCCCGCAGGTGCCCGCCTGGCTGCACCGCGAGCATCCCCGCCTCCGCCTCGTGCATCACGACGAAGTCGGCGCCGATCCCGCCGCGCTCCCCACCTTCAACAGCAACGTTATCGAAAGTTGGCTCCATCTCCTCCCCGGCATTTCCGACCGCTTCCTCTATCTCAACGACGACTACTTCCTCGGCGCCCCCGTCACGGCGGCGGATTTTTTCGCGCCCGACGGCCGCCTGAAAGTCTTCGGCACCCTCTGCGGCGAACGCCTCCGCTCCCGCGTCTACGAACGCCAGCTCCTCTCCTTCGGCCTCGTCGAACACGGCCCCGTGCTGATCGACCGCGCCGAGTGGGCCGCGATGCAGACCGCCGCCCCCGCCGACTACGCCGCGCTGCGCACCCACCGCTTCCGCCGCCCCGACGATCTGCGCTCCGACCGTCTCTACCGCTGGCACCTGCTCACCCGTTGCCGCGACCGCGCCGTCGCCGAACCCTGCTGGCGCTACCTGCGCTACGCGCAGTTCGTGAAAATCACGCGCGACCCCGCCCGGCTCGCCCGCGACCTCGCCACGCTCCGCCGCCGCCGCCCGAAATTTTTCTGTCTCAACGACGACCAGGGCGACCACCCCAACCCCGCCTGCCTCGCCGCCGTCCGCACCCTCCTCGCCGAATTCTACCCGCACCCCGGCCCCTTCGAAACTCCCGCCGCCCCGAGATAGCCCCCGGGTGGGCGGGCGCGTCCCTGCGCCCGCATTCCTCCTCTTGGTGTCTCAATCTTTCGTCCGCCTCCCCGTAGCCGCGCCGCTTCCGGCGCGGTCCGCCCATCTTTCTGACCCCATTTTTCTGACCTAAAAAACGCCGGCCCCGCTGCCGCGTCGGACCCGATTTCCCTCGGCCACCAACCGCCCGACCCAAACCGAATTTCCTGTCAGAAAAATGGGGTCAGAAGAATTCGCCGTTCCCCGCCCGGCCCCCAACACGATCTCTCCCGTAGCCGCGCCGCTTCCGGCGCGGTCCGTCGACCCCGCCGTCCCTCCGCCCCTGCTCCTTAAACTTAAACTTAAACTCCCCACCTTCCACTGGCGCGCGCCGCGCGCCTACCCCACATCCAACGGTGACCTCACCCCCAGCCCCGGCTTCTGCATCACGTGCGTATAAATCTGCGTCGTCTCCACACTCTCGTGCCCGAGCAACTCCTGTAACGTCCGGATATCCGTCCCTCCCTCCAGCAGATGCGTCGCAAACGAATGCCGCAGCACGTGCGGCGTCACGCGCTTGTCGAGCCCCGCCCGCTCCGCCGCCCACCGGATGTTATTTTGAAAGGTGCTGTCGATCACATGATGCCGCCTCCGCACCTTGGCCACCGGATCGACGCTCGTCTCGCGGGAGGGAAACACCCACTGCCAGTTCCACCGCTCCCCCGCGCGAGGATACTTCCGGTCCAACCCCTCCGGCAGCCACACCCCGGCCAACCCCGCTTTGCGGTCTTCCGCGTAAAGCGTCCGCAACCGTTCCAAGTGCGTCTGCAAAGGGCCGACCAACGCTTGCGGTAGCACCGTCACCCGGTCCTTGTCGCCCTTGCCCCCCGCCACCTTGAGCCGCCCCCGCGCCAAATCCAGATGCTGCACCCGCAACCGCAGCAATTCCATCAGGCGCAACCCGCTCCCATACATCAGCTCGGCCATCAGCCGCATCGTCCCCTCCAGCTCCCCAAACAACCTCCGGCACTCCTGCGGACTCAACACCGTCGGCATCCTCTCCCGCGGCGCCGCCCTCCGAAATTCGATTTCCCCCACCTGCCGGTGCAACGCCTCCTGCAACAAAAATACCACGGCGTTCAACGCCTGCCTCTGCGTCGACGGACTCGCGCGCAACCCAGTTGCCAGCTCCGTCAGAAATGCACCCACGTCCCCCGCCTCGGCCGCATACGGCGAGCGCGGCGCGAGAAAGCGGGCAAAACGCCGCCCCCATTCGCGATACGTCTCCTCCGTCCGCCAGAGCAAACCCCGGCTCCGCACCGCCCCGATCAAGTCGCGCTCCCAATCCGCCCCGCCCCGGTCCTCCGCCGCCAACGGCGGCACCGTCGCCCGCGCAGGCGGGCGCTTCTCCTGGCCTGAGCCTGTCGAACGGCCTGCGCTCGCCTTCACCTCCGTGTCTTGCTCTTTTCCCCTCTCCCCATTTCCCACCTTGCCACCTTCCCCACTCTCCACTTTTGCAATCGCCGCCCGCCAAAACCACGCCAACGCCCCCCGTGCCCCCGCCCCCTCCGCTGTCGCCAGGTAACCGCGGATCACCACCACCGACGCCGGCGAACGCCGGTCTTTGCAATACTTCAGGAAACCTAAAATTGCGCGGCGATGCCCCTCGCGCCCCGCCGCTGACAAATCCGCCCGGGCCAGGACCTGCTTCCACTCGGGAAATCGGATGGGCTGACGATCGTCGGAATAGGTTGGGGGCGGCACCATCTCCCGAGTAAGGCTTTCTCCGGCTATTCCGCCAACCCGATAAAGCCTTACCCAAAAAATTTGATCGTTGCCCTGACGCGACTTACCTCTCCTCCTGCCCCTCATGAACACCCCGCGAGTAAGGCAATCGGGTAAGGGCGAATAACACTGTTCGGCAAAGAAAGATGAGAACGATCGCTTCGTGGTTTTTCACCCTGATCCCGCTGGCGATCGGCTTATCTTGTTTCGCGCTTCTGACCGGCTGGCTACGCATGCCCGGTCTGGATTCAAAGACGGATGTCGAGCGAAGAAAATTTCGCAGATCCGCTTTAGCCGGCGCGATTATCTGCACGTTTGCTGGCATAGCATGCGTTCTTCAGGAGCTCGGTGCCGTAGATGCTCTCGCGAGGTGGGCTCGCACGCTGGAATGAAGAAGCCGAACCAGTCGCCGGAGCCAACGCCACGACCTGTCACGATTCCTGCAGAGCCAGGAATCGCGCCAGGTCGCGTCGTGGCTCATCTTTGACGTTAGGCAAAAACGAGCGATGATCGACCTTCCTGAGCGTTCGAATGTGTTTGGCACGCTTTCCGTATCTGAGCCCTCGGAAGCAGCGTCGCTTTTAGGATGCGAAGGATGGTCCATTCGAAAGTCCGGCTTCGCAGAGTTTGAAGCTCGCGACGAAGTATCCGAGTTCACAATCGAAGCCGCTTCACCGGTTTTGATTCACGGTGTGTGCGCTCGTCCCGAAGCAACCGTGGCGCGATTGGCAGATGCGTTTCGCAAAGAAGGCCTGCGTTTCTCGTTCGAGATCTACGATTCGTCCGGCAAGCTACGCCACGAGATCACCGATGACCCAAAAGCCTAACAAGGCGCCACAGCCAACGCCCATGTCTGTCACGATCCGTGCTTTCGCACGGCTCGCGCCAGCCACGGTCGTGGCTGATCTTTGACGTTAGGCTGCTGAGATTTCTGGAGAGAGCAGCGATGCGAGCCTCAGCGGCGATTTCCTTCTCATCTGTATCGCTCCGATCTCACGTTCCGAGTTTCGCGGCGGCGCTGGCCGAATTCGTTTCTCCTATCGCTTCGCTTCTTGGCTGTAATTCGGCGCCTGCTTCTGTCGCCGTATTGAAGCAGCTCTGCGTTCTCCACCATCTCCATGCCTTTCATCTCTTCCCACATTCCACCTCTGCGTTCGCCTAACCAGGCGCCAGAGCCAACGCGGGGACTGCGCCTGCGATTTCGCACAGCGCTTCTACGCTCCACCGGACAACGCTCTTCGCCCCGCGTGGCTCATCTTTGACGTTCGACAAAAGATCATGTGGCCTTTCTCCAGTCCTGATGACGCGTTCCGAGCGGTGGTTCGCGAAGAGTTCGGCGCATTGGCTAGCCAGTGCGGTTCCAGTCTTCGCCAGCTTGAACCGCTTCTCTTTGGTTTCGTGACGGATCACGCGGTGCTCACCGTCGGAGCCTATCCGGGGCACTTCAGAGGCATCTGCGTGAAGCTACGCCGTCGTGTAGGCGGCGAGGATGTTTCCGTGAAAGACGAAGCTGATATTGGTCTGGCGGTCGTTCAGGAGTTCGTGAGCGGTAATCGCTCCGACGTCTATACCAAGCGTGAGCGATGGGCGGCGGACGAGATAAGAGAAGAGATTGCCGGCCTCGCTGCAGCCGTGCGTCAGTTCGGCATGACGTTTATTACCACTCCTGACGGTGATTGGGATGGCCTGCGCGCATTTGTCCAAGAGAAGATCGACGCCCCTTACCGAGGAAAATGGTGATGAAGAAAGAGTCGAACCAGCGCATCACAGACAACTCCGGGGCTGCGCCCCTTCGTGTCTGACTGCAGACGTTAGGCAAAAATGAAGACTTCCGCCGTTGCACCCGAAACTGTCGTCCAGCGGCAGCTCGACGCATTTAATGCCCGCGATGTCGAAGCCTTGCTCGCTGTCTATGCAGACGATGCGCAGATGTTTGAGCATCCATCGAAGCTGATCGCCACTGGTTCAGCCGAATTGCGAGAGAGATTCGCGGCTCGATTTCAGGAGCCAAATCTTCATGCGACGTTGCTGAAGCGTATCGTTGCAGGTGCAGTTGTCGTCGATCACGAGACGGTCAAGCGCACTTTCCCCGAAGGTGCAGGCGAGATCGAGCTGGTGATGATCTACGAAGTGAAGGAAGGCAGAATCGCGAAAGCCTGGAGCATTGCGGGCGCGAAGACGCTGTTCGCTACCGCATGAAAAAACAGCCTAACCAGACGCCAGAGCCAACGCCTACAGCTGTCACTTCGGCTGCGGAGCAGCCTCCGGTGCCAGCTTCCGGCGTGGCTCAGCTATAACGTTCGGCAAAGAGCCTTCGCCGTGAGTATCCAGCAGGCATTCGAAGAGCTCAGGCTTGAGCACGGTCCGGTCGACGCTGCGCGATTCTTCGATGCCCTCTTCTGCGCTCCCAAAGTGAGTGCCAGCTTCGCGGGCCATCCGACGAGGTAAACTCACATCTCTCGGTTCTCGCCACCGCGGCGATCTTCTCTTTCTTCTCCCACGGTTCTCCCACTTTCGGTTTCGAAGCCCCTGAGTTCTCGCAGATGCGACTCCGTTCTACTTACCCAGGCAAATCGCCGAACAAGGCGCCAGAGCCAACGTGCGGGACTGTCATGCCTCGTGCAGAGCCACGAGTCACGCCAGTCCCTCCCGTGGCTCATCTTTGACGATCGGCAGAAGAATTCCCGTGACTCCGCAAATCCACTTCTTGCCCCTACCTGGCCGCACGGGGAAGTTCACATCGGAAGAGCTGGCCGCTGCGCTGCGTTCAGCGGGGATGAGCCCGGAAGTTGAATTTGATGGTCCCGGTTATGAGTGGTTCCGCCTCATGCCCTACCGCTCGACCCTTGAGGTTTGCCTGAGCCCTGAAGGCATCGTCGGCGTCACCATGAACGCAGACCAAGAAGATCCTGAAGCATTGTATGCTGCACTGGATCAAATTTTCGAAGCACGAGGCTTTTCCTGTCGCACCACGGAAGAGCCGATCCAGCCACCACAGACAACGACCGGGAGCTCCGCTCCCGATCGTGTCTGAGCTCAATCGTTAGCCGAAGAAAGAATGGCCGCGCCCGAATACAAGAAAGTGATTCTCGAAGCTCTGGCTGGAGCGCTCGTGCCGGCTGGTTTTCGGAAGAGCGGCTCGGTGTTCAAGCGTGGCCGAAACGACGTTGTCCATTTGCTCTCGCTGCAATCGAGCACCCAGAGCACGGCGAGTTCGCTCCGTGTCACCGTCAATTTGGCGATTTGGTCGGAATCACTTGCCGACGAAAGAGCAAGGCCGGATGTCGCAGCTTCTCAGTGGCATGAGCGCATTGGTTTTCTCCTGCCTGCGCGTCAGGATCGTTGGTGGGTTGCCAGATCAGACGCTGAGGCACGCAGCGTTGCCGCTGAGATTCGCGATGCCGTCGTGAAGTATGGGCTCCCAGCACTCGATGCCATCTCATCGACAGTCGACCTTTCCATTCTGTGGGAGTCGAATCGATCACCTGGTTTGACGGCGATTCAGGCGCAGCGCTATCTGGCTCGCCTGCGAGAAAAAGAAGCAGAGGCTAACAAGCGCACTACAGACAACTCCGGGGCTTCGCCCCTCCGTGTCTGACTGCGGACGTTGGGCAAAATATGAAATGCGTCGTAATTCTACTGGCAGGGTTTGTTGCGAGTGTGTTGCCCGCGTTCGCGGTGACTCCGGATTCCTGGTTGGCGGAGCCTCCGCTGGCAATGATCGCCAGTAGAAGTAAGACCATTCCAGTGGCTGACCACTACGAGGTCGTTGCATCGATGAGAGCGAATGTGCCAGCACCGATCTGAAACCCATCTTCTTCCAGCGGTTTGAAACTCACGGTTCTTCCCGAGGATTTTCTTCCTGATTCCATAAGAAACATCTTCTTCGGTCCGGGTGGATTTTCTTCCCTCGTGGACTGAGGGAAGCGTGGGGCGGTGCGTTTGTCGTGGCGTGGCCGGGCGACGAGGCTGACCGGCACCATGCATTCTGCCGGTGAGCGTAAGTGCCCGCATTGCGAAGGGTTTTTCGTGCCCGATGCCCGCAATCGGAAGCGCCAGCGTTACTGTGTAAAGGAACCGTGTCGGCGAGCGAGCAAGGCCGCGAGCCAGCGGCGCTGGGTGAGCCAGCCGGCGAACGTGGATTACTTCCAGGGCGCCGACAACGCGGCGCGGGCGCGGGCCTGGCAGGCGGCGCATCCCGGCTATTGGAAAAAGCGCCGCAAGAGCGCTCGCGTGGTCTTACAAGAGGACTGGCGGGCGCAACCCGCTCCAAGCGCGCAGGTAACGATGCCGGACGACGGAGTTGTCTTACAAGACGACTGGCTGCGGCAACCCCCGCTGGTGATTGGACTTATCGCCCATCTCGCCGGGGTGACCTTACAAGAGGACATCGCGACAATGACGGGGCGATTGATAGCGATGGGGCATGCCGTGCTGGGCGCGTCGCCCGGCGTGGCACTACCTCGATGTTAATCGCGAAACGAATCTTGCAAGCCGAGCGGCTGCGGCGGGTGCCGCCGCATTTTAGTTGGATCGATCACCGGTTGGTGCGCGCGGATTACCTGCGCCGGGCCGACGCGAAAGCGTGGGCGTTGTATCTGGTGCTCGTCACCGTGGGTGATGAACACGGCCTGAGTTATTACGGCGACGGCACGCTCGGCCGGCTGTTGTCGCTGACGGATCTGGAAGTGGCCGCCGCGCGCGGGCAGCTCGCGGCCGCCGGCGTCATCGCGTATGAAAAGCCGTTGTATCAAGTGCTCGCCCTGGAGGCTCTCGCGGGTCGGGAGGGAGCGCGATGATTGCCTATCAAACGTTTTGCCAGCTCCGGCAGGCGTGGGATGAACAGCACCTGACGATGGCGCAGATCGCGCGGGCGTTGGCGTTGCATCCCCAGACCGTGAAAAAATGGGTGGGCCGACCACGCTATGAACAACGGCAGGCGGCGCGGCGGGCGAGCATCCTGGATGCGCACAAGCCCGCGATCACCCGCTGGCTCGCGCAGCATCCCTTCACCGCGACGCAGCTCTGGCAGCGTCTGCGCGAAGCCGGTTACACGGGCGGCTGCTCCATCGTGCGAGATTACGTGCGCACGGTGCGGCCGCCGCGCCAGCCCGCGTATCTTACGCTCACTTACGCGCCGGGGCAGTGCGCCCAAATCGACTGGGGCTCGGCCGGCGCGATCCCGGTCGGCGGCACGCGCCGGGCGCTGAGCTTCTTCGTCCTGGTCCTCTGCCACAGCCGTTGGCTCTACGTGGAGTTTACCCTCGGCCAAAGCCAGGAGTGGTTCCTCGGCTGCCAGCGCCGGGCCTTCGAGGCCCTCGGCGCGGTGCCGCTGGAAGTCATGCCCGACAACTGTAAGACCGCGGTGCTCTCGCACCGCGTGGGCGAGCCGCCGGTCTGCAATCCACACTATCTCGATTTTGCCCGGCACTACGGTTTTACCATCAAACCCTGCGGACCGCGGCAGCCACAGGCGAAAGGCCGGGTGGAAAACGCCGTCGGCTACGTGAAGAAAAACTTCCTCGCCGGCCGCGACCTCGGGGCGCCCGGCGGACTCACCGCGCTCAACGCCGCCGCCCGCCTCTGGCTCGAGACGGTGGCCAACGTGCGTCAGCACGGCGAAACCAAGCGCACGCCGTTGGAGTTGCTGGCGGAGGAACGCGCCCACCTGCGGCCCCTGCCGGCCAATCCCTATGAAGCGGTGCTCGTGCGCACCGTGCGGGTGAGTAATCGCTGCCGCGTCACGGTCGACACGAACCGTTACTCGGTGCCGCCGCGCTACGCCTCGACCCCGCTGACGTTGCAACTGGCGAGCGACCGACTGCGACTCTTCGACGGCCAGACCCTGGTCGCCGACCATGTGCGCTCGTTCGAGCGTCGCGGCGACTACGAGCAACCCGACCATGTGCAGACCCTGCTCGACGAGCGCAAGCAGGCGCGACACCAGCGGACTTTTTTGCGGTTCCTCGCGCTCGCGCCAGTCGCGGCCGCGTATCACGCGCAACTGGCGGAGCGGCGGCTGAATGTGCGGCATCACGTCGAGAAAATCGTCGCACTCTCCGAGATCCACGGACTCGACGCGGTGCACCGCGCCCTCACCGATGCGCACGTCCTCGGCGCCTACTCCTGCGAATACATCGCCAACCTCCTCGAGCAGCGTGGCCGCCTGTTGCCGGAGGCCGGCGCCCTGCATCTGACCCGCGCGAGCGATCTGCTCGAACTGGAACTGCCGCCCCCCGACCTCTCGCCCTACGAGCGCTCATGAACCCGCTCACCACCCAACTCGACTATCTCAAACTCGGCCACGTCGCCGAACATCACGCCGCGCTCGCCCAGGAAGCCGCGGCGGCGGCGTGGTCGCACCTGGAGTTCCTCCAGCGCCTGCTCGACGGCGAGTGCACCGTGCGCCAGCAGCGCGCCGTGGAACGCCGGGTCCGCGCCGCACGCTTCCCCGTCCTCAAAACCCTCGACCAGTTCCACTGGGACTGGCCGAAGAAGATCAATCAGCTGCAGGTGCAGCACCTCTTCCGTTTGGGGTTCGTGGCGCAGAAGACGAATGTCATTTTTGTCGGCAGCGTGGGCACCGGGAAAACGCACTTGGCTTCGGCGCTCGGTTACGCCGCCTGCCAGCAGGGGCACTCCGTGCTCTTCACCACCGCCATCGACGCCATCAACAATCTGGTCGCCGCCCAGGCCGCCCATCGGCTCAAGGCCGAACTCAATCGGTATCTGTCGCCAGCGACCCTGATCCTGGACGAGATTGGGTATCTCCCGCTCGACAAGATCGGCGCCGATCTGCTCTTCCAGATCATCAGCCAGCGCTACGAGCGCGGCGCGATCATCCTCACCACCAACAAGGCGTTCAAGCAATGGCCGTCGATCTTCAACAACGACGCCGGCATCACCTCCGCGATCCTCGACCGCCTCCTGCACCAGGCCGAGACCGTCGTCATCGATGGTAAATCCTATCGCATGAAGGATCAGATCGAGCCGCCCAACTAAACCTCACATTCCTGCTCATCTCTGCTGTCCGGCCGGCGCTTCCTCGGGAGCGTCGGTCGCTTCGTTTTACACCTCCGCTTCGACCGTGGTTTTCAAATCGGTGAGTTACCGTGACGTTCACGCCGCTGCTCGCACGAATGCGGAAGGTGAGCTCCAGAAGAAGCATTTCGTTGTTCTTTCGGAGGCCCAGGCGCGAAAGTTCACAGGCCCGTATTATTCATGTCCGAAAGGGAAGCGGCCGTATTTGGTGCGAGCCCTTTTTGGATTTGCTGGCACCGGCGCGTTCTATGTTTACCGGTCTGGTCAGGAGATTTGCGTGTCGCATGAATCGCTCGGCACTGAGTTCGTCTCAGCAAGAAGCGCATTGGTAGTGAATTTGGATTTCGAGCCGACCACCGTCTATGTAAGCGTTTCGATCATCCAATGAAGAAAAAGCCCAACAAGGCGCCAGAGCCAACGACCCTACTTGTCATGCCTCCTGCAGAGCCAGGAGTCATGCCAAGCAGGGTCGTGGCTCATCTTTGACGTTCGGCAGAAGAATGCTTCCGCGTGCGAAAACTCTGTGGTGGCTCGCTTTGCTCGCGGTCGCGGCCGCCGTCGGCTGCGGCATCTGGTCGCGCACTCCGCATTTGCGGATTCAGATTGCCGGGCTTCAGAGAGCGCATGGCCTTGCTGATATTTCTGAATCTTTGATTCGCGACGGATACAACAAGGGATGGACGCACGGTGTTTTTTACGTCGTAGCCACAAATACCGGCCGAGTGCCGGTTCGAATTTTGGAAGATCACGGCGACTACGGGGCTGACACACTAGCCTTCACATTGCGGTCCTCCGAAAAGATGGTCGAGCGCTTGAGGTGCTCCGTCACCCGAACAGCCGGCCCGCTTTTTACCGGCCAGACATTGGCCCCGAACGAGAGCTACGTTTGGAAAGTGCATTTGTATCTTTTGGTCTGGCCTGCCCTCGAAGGAATTCGGAAGCCGCAGGAAATTAGCATACAGGCGCACTACGATCCCGGCGAGATTACCGCTCCGCTTCGCCTTTTCAATGGTGTGGCGTCTTCCTCTGCTGTGAAAATCACGCTTTCGCGATGAAGAAAAAGAAGCCGAACCAGTCGCCACAGCCAACGCGCTTACTGGGCCTGCGATTCTCCGCGGCGCGCGTCCGTTCGAGGGTGCGTTGTCATTCGAAGAGAACCGCCTGCTCGCTCCCGCGCGCGGCTGAGCTGTAACGTTCGGCGGAAGAAAGATGAAGAAAGCCATCATCACGCTCACGGCTGTCGTTGTCCTGTTGCTTATCGGTTTGTTCGCGTCGAGTTCGCGTGCCGTTGTGGGCCCGCTGCCAAATCCGCCAGATGGCGATTGGGGCACGTGGTCCGCGATTTTGGAGTCTCACAAGTGTTTCGAGTTATGTTTGGCCCGTCGCCTGAAAGCGGGTGGTCGAGATTGGAGCTACGCGCACTTCAGTCGTCGTGTCTCCATTTCAGTTATTCCAGAGCAGAAGAGCATTTCAGTCCGCGCCTACCTGTCGTCTCAAGCTGAGTCGGAAGAAATCGCGGCTCTAGCGCTTGCCTCGCTGCTGGAGTTCATCAAAGAGCCGATCCAGCGCACTACAGCACAACGCGCTTCGCGCGTGGCTGACCGCTAAACGTTGGGCAAAGAAAGATGCCTGAGCCTGAATTCTTCATCGTGTTTGTGTTAGCCGGTGTCATCGGAACAGCCGCAGCGACTATCGCAGGAATTCTCTTTTGCGTCGGCGTCTACCGAAAATCGAAGGCAATGAAAGTTATCGCCGCGTGGATTTTCGGTCTTGGAGCGGTCGTCTTCGCCCCGATGGGTTACCTTGCCGTTCTGTGGATTCGCTACTGGATTAGCGGCGAAGCGTAGTGTCTCGATTGCATCACCTACCGAGAAGAAAGATGTCCAAGATCGTTTCAGGTCCTTGCGACAGTTTGCGACCGTCCGAGCGCTCACCCCGAGCAAGGCCCAACAAGTCGCCAGAGCCAACGCCACGACCCGCCAAGGTCTTCGCAAGATCAGTGGTCTTCGACGTTGTAGCGGGCGTGGCTCATCTGTGACGTTGGGCAAAGAAATGAACGCATTTGCAGATTTCTCGACGACTGGCGTTCCAGAAGCTGGCTACTATTCTGAGTCGACCCAGTATTGGCTTATCCGCCCGAAGGCAGAATGGGAGTTGCATGAAGAAGACGGCGGCTGGCTGGCGATAGGAGGGCCAGGCACTGACGGGATTTCGTGGGCGCTGAAGAAAGACCAAGAAGGAATTTTTGCTTTTTACCCGATCGAGGGCGAATTCGTGTGGAAGGCGAAGGACGTCACTTCGTTGGTCTCTGGATGGAATGACGGCCGCATCTTCGTATGAAGAAAGTGCCCAACCAGACGCTAGAGCCAACGACCCCGGTCCGTCCTTTGGCGACGTCTGAGGGGAGTGCGACGCAACGAGTAATCTGCGGGGTCGTGGCTCATCTTTAACGTTCGGCAGAAGATGAGCGACCTAGGCAAATGCGAACACTGCGAAGCGAGCTTCACGTATGAGCTGTGGCACACGGGCTTCAGCGACGCGGCATACGCGTATTGCGAGAAGTGCGGATGTGTCGCGATGCTTGATGCGTGGACAGCGCCGCAGGGCACGAAGGTTCGATTCCATGAGGCCATTCCCGAAAAACAGCCAAAACACGTCAGGTCTTGACTCTTGACTAGAGGGCCCGAATCGAACGTGCCCAAGTTCGATCCTGTCGCCGTTGCGGCTGCGCTCCCGCTGTCACCATCACCCGCCCTTGAGTGGTGTGCGGGCGCGCATTTTCGAATCTCCGGCTTCCGGCTTTCGCGCGCAGCGGGACCCGGGTGGAACAAGCCCGGCCCGGGTGACCGCGGACGAGGGCCCGCGGCGTCGGCGGATCGGGTTGGCGCGGGAACGGGCGTCAGCCGCCGCGCCGTTGCGTGGCCCGGCCAGCCGCGGGAGCAACGCGCGCGAAATTCCCGATCCGGCCGCGGCTGCCGCGGCGCGTTGCCGTCCTCAGCACCGCACGGTTTTGCGCTTCGGTGCGATCGGGGCGCCGCGGCGGCACTTCATGATGTAGCTCTCGGCGTCCGGAATTTTGCAGGCGGTGTCGCCCATGTCGGCTTCCACGCGGCCAATCTTCTGCGCGGTCGCGATCGCCTGGTCGCCGAGCGGCGCCACGTAGGTGCCGACCGCGATGATGAAGCCGTTCATGGCGAGGCGGACCTCGTCGGGTTCGGCGGAGATCGTTTTGACCACGCGAGCGAGCAGCGCGGAAAAACTTTTCACGGGCAACGCGTCGTCCGACACGATGGCCGCTAGCGCGCCGAGCGTCTTCCAGCCGGCGATGGCGACCGGTTCTTTTTTCGAATCGATCCATTTCGCGGCGAGCGCGAAACCGTCGGGATGTTCGGAGGCAACCCACGCCACAGTGAAACCGGAGATCATGGTCCAGTTGGCAGTCTCAGCCCAGGTGGTGAGCTGCGCGGGGGTCATCTTCGCGCCGTCGGCGATCATGCCGGCGAGGTATTGGGCGTCGGCGTTGCCCGTCGCGTAGAGTTGGAGCGCGATCGCCTGATTGCCCTTCAGGGTTTTGTGGAGCGGTTTGAGGTCGGCGATCTTCACGCCGAAAAACGGCTCCTTCGCGCCGTGTTTCACGAGCAGTTTTTTGGTGGCTTCGCTGCCTTTGGCCGCGAGCGCAGCCATCACTTGATCGAGGTTCATGGGAGAGGAGGGACCGGAGAGGGGAGTTGAAATTGGAAAGGGGGAGGAGAGGTTCCGCGCAACCAGCGCAACAGAGCCGGACCGGAAATCAACCGCGCGCCGGTGGGGTGTGTGCTTTCCACCCGCAAAGCTCCGCTGCGCTTACACGTGCTGATCGATCAACACCGGGTTTCCGTCGGGATCGGTCAGCAACAGGCTGGCGGGACCCACGGTGGATTCGTCCGCTTCCGCCGTGAGCGTGAGACCGCCGGCCTTGAGGCGGCGCTGGATTTCACGGACATCGGTGAACTCCTGCATCGGTTCGCACCGGCTCGTCCAGCCGGGGTTGAAAGTCAGCATGTTATTGGGAAACATCCCCTGAAAGAGGCCGAGCGTCGTCTCGCCGTTGCGCAGCATGAGCCAGTTTTGGGCGGGGTCGCCGCCGACGGGGGTGAACCCAAGTTTTTCGTAGAACGCGCGCGATGCGGCGATATCCTTGACGGCGAGGCTGACGGAAAAGGCTCCGAGTTTCATGGGATGGATTTGGTTTTTTGGAGGGCGCTGGCCGCGCAGGCTTGGAGCGCAGCGCACAGTGTGAGGCCGAGACAGCAGGTTGATTTCATGGGGAGAGGAGGGAGGAGGCTGGCCGCGATTTGCGGAGGTGGGCGCACCCGGTGCGGTCGGAGTTTCTGATGTTCAACACGGCTACTTTTTAGCAGATCTGGCGGAGCCCAACTTCACAAATCTTGCGAAACACGCGCAAAAAATCCGGGAGCAAGTCGTCCGCCTACGTGGGCCGGATCAACCGCGCGATCGATTACGTCCGGAAAAATCTCGATCAGCCGCTGAAGCTGGAGGTCGTCGCGAAAGCGGCGGGATTTTCGCCGTTTCACTTCCACCGGATCTTTCGGCTGATGGTGGGCGAATCGCTCAACGCGTTTGTGAAGCGCGTGCGGCTCGAGCGGGCGGTCGTATGGATGTCGCGGCAGCACTGGGCCACGCGGCGGCGCCCATCGCTCACCGACATCGCGCTCGCGTGCGGCTTCGGTTCGTCGTCGGATTTTTCCCGGTGCTTCAGGGAGCGCTACGGCGTGGCGGCGAGCCGGTTCGACGTGGCGGCGTTCCGGGCGAAGCGGCGCGAGGAACGCGACCGGACCATCGCCCCGCGCTGGCCGAAAAATTTCCAGCAGCGGCTGAAACCCGGCGCGAATCCGGACGGCTTTGCGGTGAAAATTCGCCGCCTGCCCGCGCGCACGGTCGCCTACCTCCGCGTGAACAATTCCTACTCCGGCGATGGCGTGAAAGACGCGGTCGGGCGGCTCCGGCAGTGGGCCGAGGCGCGCGGCCTCGCCGACGGCCGGTGGCTCGGCTACATGTGGGACGATCCGGAAATCGTGCCGCACGAGCAATGCCGCTACGACGTGGGCCTCGAAGTCCCCGCGCTCGCACCCGGCGGCGAAGTGGGCCGGTTTGAATTTCCCGCGATGCAAGTGGCCGAGCTCGAAATCCGCGGCGGCCTCGATCTGGAAATCCGCGCCCTCGACTGGCTGTTCGGCACCTGGCTGCCGGCGAGCGGCTACGTGCCGACGGAGCAACCGTGCTTCGAAGCGTGGATCGGCCAGCCCTTCGCGCACGGCTACGAGCATTTCGAGCTTTGCCTCCAGATTCCGGTGGAGCGGGGGTGAACTCCACCGCCGACCGGGGCGCGGCGCAGCACAGTCTTCGTTTCGCCGTAGAGGCCACGGAGCCTTGCACTCTGTCTTGCTCGGTGAAGCTCTGTGACTCCTCCGTGCCCTTGTATGTTCAATCCAATGGTAAAACCGGATGAGGACAAAGCCAACGGCGGCTTCCGAGAATGGGCCGAAGAGCTCGTCGGAGGAAGCCGCCGTTGGCGGGATTGCGTGCCGGGGCCGAGCGGCCTTGGCTGCAACGACCGGGACGTCGCGGCGACTGGCCGTCGGAGCGACGCTGGGACCGGCAGGCCGATCCGTGCCCCGAGGCTAGACCTCCACACAGAGCCATGGGCCCCGGTCCCAGACCTGGTTAAACTCGAACCGCTGACTGAGCCTTGAGCTCGCATTGCAAGATGGAGAAAACCACCCCCACCACCGAAGTCACCTACGTCGGCCTGGATATTGCCAAGGACCGACTCGATTACACCGTGGACGGCAGCCGCTGTGACCACGTGCCCAACACCCCGGGCGGCCATGAAAAGCTGCTCCGCGTGCTCGCGAAACGACGCGGCGTGCGCGTCATCTGCGAAGCGACCGGCGGCTACGAACGCGCCGTCGTCGCGGCACTCCTGCAGGCCAAGCACGAAGTCTGCGTGACCAATCCCGGCCGCGTGCGCGCCTTCGCCCACGCCGAAGGCTTGCTCGCCAAGACCGACCGGCTCGACGCGCAACTGCTCCGCCGCTTTGGCGAAAAAGTCCAACCCCGCCTGCACGCCCCGATGGATCAGGCCGCGATCACCTTGCGCGAACTGCTCGATTACCGCCGGCAAGTCAGCGACCAACTCGTCGCCGTGCGCAACCGCCTCGAGCTGGCCGGCCCGGTCCTGCGCGCCCGGCTGGACGGACAGGTCACCTTTCTGGAAAAGGAACTGACCGCCGCCGACCAGCTCATCCAGGACCACCTCGACCACGACGACACCCTGCGCCGCAAAGCCGCCCGGCTGCGCGAACTCAAAGGCGCCGGCCCTGTGCTCGCCGCCACGCTCCTCGCCTACCTCCCCGAACTCGGCGAGATCGAATCGCCCCAGTTGTCGGCGTTGGTCGGCGTCGCGCCCTTTGCGCACGACAGTGGCCGCAGCCACAAGGCACGCCACGTCCGCGGCGGGCGCGGCCTCGTGCGCCGGGTCCTCTACATGGCCGCCGTCGCCGCCACCCGACACAACCGCGTGCTGCGGGCCCACTACGAACGTCTCGTCACTGCGGGCAAACCCAAGATGGTCGCCCTTGTCGCCGTCATGCGCAAAATGCTCCACGTCCTCAATCGGCTCCTCGCCGACCCTAACTTTGTCCTTGTTCGTTAACACCGCTGCTCAGTGACAAAAAATCTTCGAGCAAGTGCGATGGATACGGGTTAGAAATGTGGGAGCGGTCGGTCTGTATCGCTCAATCGTCCCGCCGTGTTTCGCCCGTTTGCGGTGGGGAGCGGCGACGGAAAAAACGACCGGAAGCTCGCCACGACGAACGAGGCCCGATCCCTTTTGGGCTCTCCGGACTATGCCCGAATATCTCCTGCTCATCCACGGAAACGAAAAGACGCCCACCACCGCCGACGAGTGGGACCGCTTTTTCGCGGCGGCGCGGGCGAGCGGGGCGTTTCGCGGCGGCAGCGAAATCGGCGCGCGGGAAATCGTGGGCGACGGCACGCCGGTGCGTTCGTCGGACCACCTCGTCGGCTACATGCGCTTCGATTCGGGCGACAAGGCGTCGCTGCGGGAGCTGTTGCAGCAGCATCCGGTCGTGCTGCACGGCGGCTCGGTGGAACTGTGCGAATTGCCCAAGTCGTGAAAACCTCCGGCTCTGGGGCGGCCGACCGCAGCTTGCGCGTTTCGTTACTTCACCCCGCCGGAGTCCGCGCCGCGCGCGCCGCCGCATATACCGCCACCGTCCGCTCCGCGATCGCGTCCCACTCGTAACTCCCCGCCAGCGCCACCGCGCGCTGTGCCCACGCCACGTGGCGCGCTGCCTCTGCCGCCACGCTGCGCAACGCCCCCGCCAGCGCCGCGGCGTCACCCGGCGCCACGAGCAGGCCTACCTCCGCGCCCTCCAGCCACTCCGCGTAACCACGAATCCGTGACGCCACCACCGGCACGCCGTGCGCCAACGCTTCCAGCGCCACGAGCCCGAAGCTCTCGCCGCCGAGCGAGGGCACGACGCACACATCCGCCGCCGCATACGCCGCCGACAAGTCCGCGTCCGTCGACCGACCAACGAACCGCACCGGTAGCCCCACCACCGCCGCGCCGCCTTGCCACGCCTCTGCGCCCGGCCCCGCCACCGTCAGCGCAAATTCCCCCGGCGTCTCCGTCTCCAGCCGTCGCAACGCCGCGAGCAACCCGCCGAAGCCTTTGCGCGGTTCGTCGCAGCGCCCGACGAACAGCGCGCGCACCGGTCGGCGCACCCCGCCCGCCGGCCGACGTTGCAGCGGCGCCACGGCGCGCACGCCGCTCGGCACCAGCGCATACGTGCCCGGATGAAATTGCGCCGCGAAATCCCGCGCCGCCGCCGACACCGCGATGCGCGCGTGCAAGCGCCGCCCGACCCACCGGCACCACGGCCACGCCCAGAGGTAGCCACGGCTGGTTTCGGAAAACGTGTGAAACGTCCCCACACACGCCGCGCCCTGCGCATGCCAGAGGCAAAACGTGTTCAGCAGCGGCAGAAACGGCTCCTGCAGGTGGATCACGTCCGGACGAAATTCGCGCAGCAGCGCCCGCACCGCGCCGCCGATGCGCCAGTCCAGCGTCACGCGGCTCTGCGCCCCGTTCATCGCTGTCACCTGCACGCGCCCGAGAGCCACCACTCGCGGATCGGTTTCTCCGTCGCCATTTTCACCCGCCGCGCCTGCCGCGTGCGCCAGCTTACGCCCATCCGTCGCTGCCGACGAAGGTCCGATCAACCGCGCCTCGATTCCGCGTCGGGTGAGCGCCGCGAGCAAGTCGCGCGCGTGGCGATTCACGCCACCCGGCACCGCCAGATCGTAGGGCGTAGTGAGGAGGACGCGCATCGGCACAGGGCCGCAGTTCAGCGGCGCGCTTCTCGTTTCGTCAATGGTTTTGCCGGCCGCGCTCCGTTCGCCCGCGCCTCTCCGTTGCACGCCGTCCCGCGGTAGCGACGGCCCGGCGGTTGACTTGCCAGTTTTCGCACCCTCACCATTTGCCGCCTTGAAGACTTCCGCTGCTTCCTGCGTCCGCCTGCTCGCCTTTGTTTCAACGGCCGCGTTCGTGTTCGCGGCCGATCCCGCCACCCCGCCCGCCCCCCGGTTCACGCTGGAGGCGGCCGTCCGCCAGGCGCTCTCGCAGAATCCCGCCGTGCGCGTGCAGGAGGCCGAGATCGACCGCCGCGAAGGCGTGCGCGAGCAGGCCGCCGGCGAATTCGATTGGCTCACCTCCGCCGCCGTCTCGCGCGTCAAAGAGCGCAGCCCCACCGTCGATCCGCTCGGCCGCGATGCCGTCACGACCGGTGACACCACGGCCTACTCCGTTTCCGGCGCGCGCAAACTCCGCAACGGCGTGATCGTGCAGCCCTCCGTCGAGGTCGGCGTGTCCGGCCACGATTCGCCGCCCGGGCCCACGTTTGGTTCCTCGCAACTGAATCTGCAGATCGTCGTGCCCCTCCTGCGCGGGCTCGGCGCCGACAGCACCGGCGCCTCCGAAGCCGCCGCGCGCGGCGATGTCGAAGTCGCCCGGCTGCTCTACCGCCACACGTTGGCCACGCAGGCCTACGGCACTGCGCAGGCCTACTGGACCGCGCGCGCCGCGCAGGCCGCGCTCCTCGTGCGCCGCGACGACGAGCTCCGCGCGCAACGCCTCCATGAGGGCATCCGCGTGCTCGTCGACGCCCGCGTCTTTGCGCCGAATTTGCTCCTCCAATCCGAGGCCAATCTCCGCCAGAAATCCACCGCGAGTCAGCAGTCCGAACTCAGCGCGCTCGACGCCAGTTTCCAACTTGGCCGCATCATGGGCCTCAAGCCCGCCGAAATGGTGAAAGCGTCCGTGCCGGACCAGTCGCTGCCGCTCGATATCGCCGTATCCGCGGAGCCGCCCGGCGAAGAAGCCCGCCTGCGCTGGATCAACCGCGCCTACGGCAAACGCGCCGACTACCTCGCCACGCGCCAGAGCGAAGTCCCGTTGCGCGTGCTCACGCGGCAGGCCGAACTCGATCTCCGCCCGCGCGTCGATCTCAGCGTCCGCGGAGGTTATTCCGGTTTGCACCGCGGCGAAAATATTTTCGCCCCGCTCTCGCAACGTCTCACCGGCCTCAACGGCGAGGTCGGCGTCGCGCTCGAATGGCCCGCCGCGAACACCTTCCAGCGCGGGGTCGTCCGCAGCCGCCGCGCCGCCCAGCGCCAGGCCGAGTTGCTCACCGCGCAGGCGCAGAGCGAGATCGCCGCCGATGTCCTCACCGCCCTCGAAGCCGTCCGGCTCCGCGCCGCCACGATGCGCAACGCCGCCGCCACCGCGGCCATCGCGCAAAAAGCCGTCGAGCAGGAGCAACGCCGCCTCCAGACCGGCGAGGCCAGCGTCCTCGATGTCATCAATCTCGAAAATCTCCTCAGCTCCGCGCGCCTCAGCGAGATCGACGCGCAGGCCGGTTATGCGATCGCCGTGGCCCGCCTCCGTTTCTCCGTCGGCGAAATCTTCACGACCGATCAGCCCGACAAATCGTTTCAACTCGCCGACCTTTCCACGCCTCCCGCCGATGAAAAATAATCTCCGCCTCCTGCTCGCGCTCGGTGCCGGCAGCGTGCTGCTCGCGCTCCCGTCCGGCGCCGCCACCCTCACCGCGCTCGGCCGCGTGCTGCCGCGCTCCGGCATAGTCGATCTGCCCGGCATCTCCGGCGACACCATCGAGGCGATCCACGTCAAAGAGGGCGACACCGTCGCCGCCGGCCAATCGCTCGCCCGCCTCTCCTCCGCCACCGCCGCGACCGAACGCCTCGCACGCGCCGAAGCCGATCTCGCCGCCACGCGCGCCAGCACTGCCCGCGATATCGAGATCGCGCTCGGCCGCGTAAAATTCGCCGAAGCCGAGGCCAAATTTGCGCAGGACCGTTTCGAGCGTTTGCACCGCGCCCGCGACAGCGAGTTCGTCTCGCCCGACCAGGTCGAGCAGCGCTCCCTCGACCGGCAGGCCGCCGCCACCAAGCTCGATCAGGCCAGCCAGGATGTCGAAAAAGCCCGCCGCGAAGCCGACAAAGCGATCCGCGCCTCCGAGGCCGAGGTCACCGCCGCCCGCACCCAACTCGCCGCCGCCGAGGTCCGCGCGCCGATCAAGGCCCGTGTCCTCAAAATCCGGGGACGCGTCGGCGCCACCGCCGGCCGCACCGAAATCCTCAAACTCGGCGACACCTCCGCGATGATTGTCGTCGCCGAAATCTACGAGGCCGATGTCCTCAAGGTGAAGCCCGGCCAGAAAGCCACGATCAGCTCCGCCGCGTTGCCGAAAAAAATGACCGGCACCGTCGCCGCCGTGAGTAGCCTCGTGTTTCGCAATTCCATCGAGAGCATCGATCCCAACGAGAGCACCCAGGGGCGCATCGTCGAAGTCACCGTGGAGATGGCCGAAACTTCGCCGCTCGACCGCCTCGTCCTCCTCCAGGTCGACGTCGTCATCGACCTCTAAGCCGCGCGCCCGTCCGGGCCTCCACCGATGCGCACTCCGATTGCCTGGCTCAACTCGATTGAGCAGCCCCGCCGCACCGCCGCGGCCGTGGGCGGCATGGCGTTCGCGCTCCTGCTGATTTTTATGCAGGCGGGTTTCCTCGGCGCCGCGCGCGCCAATGTCTCGATCATTTATTCCGCCCTCGATTTCGATCTCGTCATCCACTCGCGCGCCTACCTCACGCTGCCGCGCAGCGATCCGTTCGACCGGCTCCGGCTCACGCAGGCCGCCGCGGTCCCGGGCGTCGCGAGTGTCACGCGTTTCCTCACCGATACCTTTGGCTGGCGCAACGCCCGCACCGCGTCCACCGCCGGCGGTTTTATGCTCGCCGTGCCCGCCGATTCGCGGGCGTTTCTCGATCCGCGCATCAACGCCCAGCTCGCCACCGTGCGCCCCACGCTCACCGCGCTCGTCGATCGCAAATGCCGCCCGAGCTATGGTCCGTGGCAGGTGGGCGACAAGTGCATCCTCAACAACCAGCCCGCCACCATCACCGGCGACTACGAGCTCGGCCTCGGCCTGCTCGCCGACGGCAGCGTGATCGTGAGCGACGATACCTACGAGCGCCTCCAGGGTCCGTGGAACGCGCGCTTCGCCAATCTCGGCCTCGTGAAAATCGCGCCCGGCGCCGATCCCGCGCAGGTCGCCGCCGCGCTGCGTGAGCGGCTGCCGCAGGATGTCGTGATCGTGCCGCGCGCCGAAATCATCCGCCGCGAACAAAATTATTTCATCAACGTGAAGCCCGTCGGCATCATGTTTCAGGTCGGCATGTTTGTCGCCTTCGCGGCCGGCGCGGCGATTCTCTACCAGATTCTCGCGAGCGAGATGAACAACCGCCTCGGCGAATTCGCCACGCTCAAGGCGCTCGGTTATCCCTCGGCCTCCATCTACGCCATCGGCATCCAGCAGGGCCTCATCTACGCGCTGCTCGCCTACGGCCCCGCGCTTCTGCTCGCCGCGATTCTCTACCGCGTCGCGCGGCACCTCTCCGGTTTCCCGCTCTACATGGATGCGGGCCGCGCCGGTTTTGTATTCGTGCTCGCCCTCGCCATGTGCGCTTTCGCGGCCGTGTTTTCCCTCTGGAAAATCCGCCGCGCTGATCCCGCCGATCTCTTCTGACGCGCCATGTGGTTCTTCCGCCAATTTCTCCTCGCGTGGCGACTCCTCGCGGATCGCCCGGGGAACTTCGCGCTCTCCGCCCTCGGCGTCGCGTTCGCCGTGGTGATCATGTTTACCGAACTCGGTTTTCTCAACGGCGTCACCGACAGCTCGATCAACTTCGCGCGCCGCCTCGACAGCGATCTCGTCGTCGTGCACCCGCAACAGGAGCACCTGAAGTCCGGCGTCGAATTTCCGCTGTTCTACCTGCAACAAATTCGCGACGTCCCCGGCGTCGCCGTCGCGCTCCCGCTCTACACGAGTGCGAACTACTGGGCCAATCCGCAGGACGGCGGCCGCAACCGCGTGCTCATCATCGGCGTCGATCTCGACAACCCCATGCTCCGCCTGCCGCAGATCGCGACCTACGGCGCGGAGCTGCGTGGGGCCGACACCGTGCTCTTCGACCGGCTCGCGCGCGAGGAGCTGGGGCAAGTCGCGCCCGGCACGCGCTCGCGCCTCGCGGGCCGCCCTGTGCGGGTGGTGGGCCTCTTCACGCTCGGGCCGAATTTCGCCTACGAGGGCCACGTCCTCATGAGCACGCGAAATTTTATGCAGCTGCCGAACCAGTTCGCGAAAGATGTCGACCTCGGCCTCGTGCGCGTCGCCGCCGGCGAGGATATCGAGACGGTCCGCCGGCGCATCCGCGAGCGGCTCCCGACGCAGGTCGAGGTGCTCACGCCGCGCGAAATCGTCCAACGCGAATCCGATGTCACGACCCGCAAGGCCCCCGTCGGCATCGTCTTCGGCCTCGGCCTGATCGTGGGCTTCGCCATCGGCACCGTCGTCTGCTACCAAATTTTGTTCAACGAAGTCAGCGATCACCTCCCGCAGTTCGCGATGATCAAAGCCATCGGCCACCTCCCGCGTTTCCTCTCGGCGCTCGTGTTGCACGAGGCGCTCATCCTCTCGCTCGGCGGCTACCTCGTCGGCTTCCTCGCGTCGCGCGGGCTCTATGCGCTGCTGCAAAAACAGACCGCGCTGTTGATGGATCTCACGCTGCCGCGCGCCGTCCTCGTCCTCGCGCTCACGAGCGGCATGTGCCTCCTCGCCGGCCGCCTCGCCTTGCGCAAAGTGCAGGCCACCGATCCCGCGGACTTGTTTTGAACCGCACCTCTTTCCACGCACCATGAATCACGCTGCCCCACGCGAAGTCGCCATCGAAGTCGCCGGCGTCAACCACCACTACGGCAAGGGCGAGGCGCGCAAACAGGCCTTGTTCGACAACCATCTCACGATCCATCGCGGCGAGATCGTCATCATGACCGGCCCGTCCGGCTCCGGCAAAACCACGCTGCTCACCCTCATCGGCACGTTGCGCGGCGTGCAGGAGGGCAGCATCAAAGTCTGGGGCCGCGAGCTCGCCGGCCTCTCCGCGCTCGAGCAGGTCAAGATGCGGCGCGACATCGGTTTTATTTTTCAGGCGCACAATCTCCTCGATGCCCTCAACGCCCGGCAAAACGTCCGCATGGCCATCGAGCTCACCGATGTGCCGCGCGCAGAATTCGACCGCCGCGCCGACGCCATGCTCGACGCCGTCGGCCTGTCTCACCGGCTCACCTACAAGCCCCGCAACCTCTCTATCGGCCAACGCCAGCGCGTCGCCATCGCCCGCGCCCTCGTCAACCAGCCGCGTGTCGTCCTCGCCGACGAACCCACCGCCGCCCTCGACAAAGAGTCCGGCGCCAACGTCGTCGCGCTCCTCCGCAAGCTCGCCGACGAACGCGGCTCGGCCGTCATGATCGTCACCCACGACAACCGCATTCTCAACGTCGCCGACCGTATCGTGAACATGGTCGATGGTCACATCGTCTCCGATATCCGCTTGAAGGAAACGATGGCCATCTGCGCCATTCTGAAAAAGTGCGCCGTCTTCAAAGACATGAGCCCCTCGGACCTCACCGACATCGCGCAGAAGATGCGGTCGGAAGATTTTGCCGCCGGCACCACCATCATTCGCCAGGGCGACACCGGTGATAAATTCTACGTCCTCGCCGGGGGCGAGGCGCAGGTCGTCATCGAGTCCGGCCGCGAAACGCGCGGCGTCGCCACGTTGAAAGAGGGCAGCTTCTTCGGCGAAGTCGCCCTGCTCCGCGACCAGCCCCGCAACGCCACCGTGCAGGCCCTGACGCCGGTCTCCACTTTCACGCTCTCCAAGGAAAATTTCCTCGCCGCCGTCAAAGCCCACAAGTCCTTCGACGAACAGCTCTCCGCCCAGCTCTTTCACCGCGGCGGCTGAGCCCGCCCCCGATTTTCGCCCATGCCCATCCATCCCGCGCAACTCACGCCCGCTCAGCTTGCCGAATTCGAACGCGACGGCGCCGTCGTCGTCCGCGGTTATTTTTCCGCCGAGGAAATCGCCCGCGCCGGTGAGGCCATCGACGCCCTCGCCGCCCGCCCGCCGCGCGTCGGCCACGAGATGGTGTATTGGGAATCCAGTGTCACCGATCCGGCGAAAAAAGTTCTCCAGCGCATCGAGAAATTCGTCGAGGAAGACCCCGTGTTGCAGACGCTGATCTGCTCCCGCGGCCTCGCCGAGATGAGCGCGCAACTCCTCGGCGCCCCCGCGCTGCTCTTCAAGGAGAAGATCAATTTCAAGATGCCCGGCGGCCAGGGTTTCGTGCCGCATCAGGACATCCAGCCCGGCTGGGACGACTACGCGCCCTACTTCATCTCTGTGCTCGTTACCATCGATCCGAGCACCGAGGCCAACGGCTGCCTCGAACTCGCCGCCGGACACCACAAGCGCGGCTGGATCGGCGAGCGCATGAAGCCGCTCACGCCCGAACAACTCCGCGGCGTCGAGTTCGTGAAAGTGCCCACCGCGCCCGGCGATCTGATCTTCTTCGACTGCTTCGCTCCGCACCAATCCGCGCCCAATCTCACCGACCGTCCGCGCCGCAATCTCTACCTCACCTACAACCGCGCCGATCAGGGCGACTACCGCGCCCGCTACTTCGCCGACAAACGCGCCGCCTTCCCGCCCGACTTCGAGCGCCTCCCGGGCTTGGACTACTCCTACAAAGTCTGACCGGCGTTGCTCCGTGGTCCGGGTGGCGGCGGGCGTCTCTGCCCGCCGGCGTTTCGCTCCGCGCCCCGCAGCGCCACCGCGCGGATGCGTTGCATCCAGTGGTCCAGCGACAGATAGCCGCGGATGTGCGAGCGGTCGTAGCTCGGACCAAACTCGGCGAACCACCGCGCCATGTTTTCCGCCGTGATCTCCTCCCACTCCGCGATGCTGACGACGGGTAGCCCGCGGTAGAGCAGATCGAGCGGGCCTTTTTTCACGATGATGATGCAGCCCAGCATCAGCGCTTCCCATGCGCGGTGTCCGTCGAGTCCGCGCCCGTAGGCCACGATGATAAACGCGTGTTGCACGTAGCGTCGCCGCGGCGCCAACGGATCTTGGTCACGGCGCGCCGGCCAGAAGATGTTCGGATTGCCGCGCAGCCGCTCGCAGATCTCCGTGCGCGTCTCGCCAAAACGCCGCGAGTAGGCCGAGTCGTTGAAATGGAAATCCGCAAACGCGAGCCGCGAGCGTTGCGCCAGCGGCGGCGCCGTGCGCTCGATCTCCTCCCACGCGGCCTCGTGCTCCGCGGGCGGTTTTTTCGCCACGCGGTAGGAGCCTTGGCGCCGGTTCAGCGTGATCTCGTTTTTCTTCGGATAGTCGAAACCCAACGGCACCGGTGTGATCCAATCCGCGTGGTCCGTGCCATCGTAGTTGACGGAAAACCAATGGATGAGTTTGCCGCTTCCGATGACCGTGCGCGCCGCCCAGTAGAAATGCGACGGCACCGACCAGTCCGATTCACCGGTCACCGGCACGAAGCGCACGTTTAGGTGGGGCAGGACGTCGCGATTGAACAACGGCAACGCCTCGATGCGCAGCCAGATCACCGCCCCGTCTTTGATTCCCCGATACGTGGAGAGATCGATATGCTCCAACCGCCCGCTCGCCACCCACGGGACCCCGCCAAACGCGTCGCACGAGAGCGCGAGTCCGGTCGGGGAGAGATATTTCGTCGGATGATAGAGGTGGGCGCGCCGGTAGTTGCCGGTCCATTCGAACCAAAGATCGCGGGACAATCCGGTGAGGTAGCGCGTCCAGTCTTTGAGCAGTGATGCCATGGCGTCCGTTGGCAGTAGCGGGGCGAAATTTTAACGCGAGCCCGCTTCTACGCCGGCGCGTGCGGGCTCGCCCCGGGCCCGGCTCATCGCCACTGCCGCCGCGCCCGCCGCGAACACCATGCCGACGATTCCGTCCACGAGGTAGTGATGGTTGAGATAGACCGAGCCGAACAGCACCACCGCCCAAAACGCCGTCGCGATCGCGCGCAGCGATCCGTAGCGCCACGCAAACAGCACCGCGAGAAAGGTCTGCCCGACGTGCAGCGAGGGAATCGCGCCAAACACGTTCGCGCTGCGGCTGTAGTAGTGGGCAAACCACGACACGCCGAACAGCGCGTCGAAGCGCGCCGCGCCCGCCGCCTCGGGCGGTGCCGTCAGCACCGCCGGCCCGAGCCCGTAGTGGTCCGCATACCAGGGCGGCGCCGCCGGATAAATCACGTAGGTCGCATAGCCCGCGAGGTTCAGCCACAGCATCGCCCACATCACCTGCTGCGCCTCGGCGCGGCGCTCGCGAAACCGCCACCACGCCACCAGCGCGAGAAACACCGGCACAAACAACAGATACGCCGCGCCGCAAATCGCATCGAGCCCCACGTGGGTGTGCGTCTGCCACCACTGCGCCGGCGTCACGCGTCCCGCCGTGGTGGTCACGCCAAACCACGCGAGCTCCCAGGCCCGCGGCTCCGCGACATGGATCGGCCCCCGCAGCGCCTCGATCCAGTAGCGCTGCGCATCGTAGACGGCCAACATGATCAACAGCGGCGCGCCCAACGCCGCCACACTGCGCCACCGCCCCGTCGCGCTCCAAGCGAGCCCGCCCGCCAGCGCCAGCCCGAGGTGATCACCGCGCAATCCGCCCAGCGCCGCGTGTGCGCCGAGAAACGCTCCCGCCGCGGCCAACCCGATCAGCGTGCGCGTCCGTCCGTTCATCCGAGGGCCTTTTCGTAGAGGCGCAGCGTCTGCACGCGACGCCCGCCGAGCCGGTCGATCAACGCCAGCGTCTCGTGGTTGTCTTCCAGAATCCACGAAAACTCCATTTCCCTCAGCGTTTTCGAAGCCCCCAGCACCTCGTGATAGCGCCGCATGAAGAGCACGGGCAGTCCGAGCCGCCGCGCCGAGGTCCGCACGCCGAGCAGAAACAGCCGCACCGTCGTCACGCGCTTCCGGTCGCGCAGCAGCCGCCACCAACCAAAGGGCCACATCTGCCCGTCGATCCGGCGGATGATTTCGTTCACGTTCGGAATCGCCACCATCATCGCCAGCGGTTCGCCATCGCGCTCCGCAATCAGGATCAGCTCCGGGTTAATAAACAGCCGGTATTGCGACGCGTATTTCAAAAACTCCGGCTGCGTGATCGGCTGCGCCCCCCAGTTCTCCTTCCACGCTTCCGCAAAAATCGCCGCCATCTTGGCCGCTTCGGCCGGTAGGTCGCGCATGTTAAGCGCCCGCACCGTCACCCCCGTGGCCAGCCGATCCGCTAGCGCACACATGCGTTTCAGTTCGGTGTCCTTCCAAGTGTCGCGGTGGATGCGGCACACGAGCAGGTCCTTCGCTTTCCCGTAGCCCGCCGCTTCCATTAGCGCGCGATAATACGGCGGCGTGTAGCCCATGCCCGCCATCGGCGCGTGTTCGAATCCGTCGAGCAGCACGCCCGCCTCGTCCTGAATGCTAAAATTCGCCGGTCCTCGCGCCACCACCAGCCCGCGGGCCCGCAACCACGCCTCGGCCGCCGCGAGCAGTGCCGCCGCCGTCGCCGCGTCGTCCTCGCACTCGAAGAAACCGAAAAACCCCGCGCCGTCCGCGTGCGCCGCGAGATGCCGCGTATTGTGCAGCGCCGCGATGCGTCCGACCGGCTCCGCGCCGCGATACGCGAGGAAAAATTCTCCCGTCGAGTGTTTGAAAAAATCGCCGCGCGCCGGATCGAGCTGCGGTCGTTGATCGAAGAGCAACGGCGGCACCCACGCCGCGTTGCCCCGGTAAAATTGCCACGGCAGCCGCAGAAAAATCTCCCGCTCGCGCCGTGTGCGCACGGGCTCGATCCGCACCGCGGCGTTCACGTCCCGTTCTCCCCGCGCAGCGCCGTCAGCTCCTCCGCGACCGCGTCCGCTGCCGCGCGGAGCTGCGCTTCGGTATGCTCCGCCGTCACGAAAAAGCGGAGACGCGCTTTGCCCTCCTCAACCGCCGGCGCGAAGATCGGCTGCACGTTGATGCCGCGCGTTCCGAGCGCCTGTGCGAGCCGCAGCGCACTCGGCGAATCGCCCGTGATCGCCGGCACCACCGCCGAATCTGCGCTCGCCCCGATGTCGATCCCGCGCCCGCGGCAGCACGCCCGGAAATAGTCGCTCCGCTCTCGTAGGCGCCCGACCCGCTCCTGCCCCGCCGCCAACAAACGCAGTGCCGCGAGCGCCGCCGCCGCGTTGGCCGGCGAGAGGCCCACGCTGTAGACGAAGCCCGGCAGCGTGAACCGCAGGTAGTCGATCAGCTCCGGCCCACCGGCGAGATAGCCGCCACAGCTCGCGAGTGTCTTAGACAGCGTGCCCATCCACAGATCGACGTCGCCGCGCGCCACGGAAAAATATTCGCCCGCCCCGCGCCCCGTCGCGCCGAGCACGCCGAGCGAGTGCGCCTCGTCGAGCAACACGAGCGCATCGTGTTTCCGTTTCAGCGCCACGATCTCCGCCAATGGCGCCAAATCGCCGTCCATGCTGTAAACGCCTTCGACCGCAATCAGCGCGCGCCGCGCCTTCGGCCGTTCGCGCGCGAGCAGGGCGTCGAGCGCCGCCATATCGTTGTGCGGAAACGGCAGCCGTCGTGCACCCGAGAGCCGCGCGCCCGTGACGATGCAGTCGTGCGCGAGGCTGTCGTGCACCACGAGATCCTCTGGCCCGAACAGGTGGCCGATCACCGCCACGTTCGTCGCGTGGCCGCTCACCAGCGCCAGCGCATCGCCGCAGCCGAGAAAATTAGCGAGCGCCCGCTCCAGCTCTTTGTGCACCGGCCGCTCGCCCGACGCCACGCGGCTCGCCGAGGCCGAGGTCCCGTAGCGTTCCACCGCCGCGATCGCCGCACCGCTCACCGCGGGATCGCCCGCGAGCCCGAGATAATCATACGAGGAAAAATTCACGAAATCCCGGCCGCCGATGCGCGTGACCGCCCCGGCGCGTCCGTCGTGCTCCTGAAAATACGGCATCGCGAGGCCCGCTGCCACGAGCGCCGCCTTCCGCTCCGCGAGTTGCCGCACTTCGGGCCAATCGGCGGTTACCGCAGGCGCGCGCTCCGCTTTTGCGGACACCGCGGGAAAGTCCGCGAGCGTCGCGACGAGCTGCGCCACCGTCAGCTCCGGCGTGAACAGCGTGCGCGGCGGCGGCGGCAATCCGGGCAGCCGCTTCTCCAGCTCCGCCATAAACTCCAGCGTCGTCAGCGAATCGAAACCGAGGTCGCCCACGAAACGCTGTTCCGCGCGCACGTCGTGCACCGACCACGCCGTCACCGCCGCGACCGCCGCCGCCACCGTTTGCAACGGTGCCACCCTCGCCACTTCAGTCGCGGCCGCCACCGCGCGAATCGGCGCCGCTGCCGCCGCCCGCCGTTTCGTCTCGTCCATCAGCCAAAATCTCCGCTCCGCCAGCGGCGACGCTGGCAACCACACCAACGCACCCGCCTCCGCCGTGCCGCCCGCGTCGTCCGCCGGTGACTCTTCGCGCCCAAGTGCCGCCCGTCGCGCCGCTATTTTTTCGAAAAACTCCGCTGCACTCGCCGCCACGATCGTCGTGCTCACACGGTCCGTCCGCCGTTGCGCGAGGGTAAACGCCACGCCGGCGAGCGCCACGCTGCGCTCGCGCACCGCTTCCTCGACTTGGCCCAGATACGCCGCGAGCAGCGCTTTGCTCGGTGCCGAAAACACGCAGCGATGCTCGCGTTTGATCGTCACTTTTTCGCGGCGCGCGCCGGCCGGCGCCTGTTCGAGCACCACGTGCACATTCGTCCCGCCGAAGCCAAACGCGCTCACGCCCGCCCGCCGCGGCTCCGCCCCACGCGCGCTCCACTGCTCGCGCGCCGTCGGCACGCGCAGCCACGCCGCCGCTCCGGCAAACTCCGCGCGCAGCGGTCCCGCGCAGGGTTGCGGCGGCACCACGCCTTCGTGCACCGCGAGCGTCGCTTTGATGAGCGAGGCGATGCCGGCCGACGCGAGGCTGTGGCCGATGTTCGCTTTTACCGAGGTCACGGGCACGCCGCCGGCAGCGCGGCCTCCGAAAAATTCTGTCATCGCCGCCAACTCGATGCCGTCGCCGGCCGGGGTCGCCGTGCCGTGCGCTTCGAGTAGCCCGACCGTCGCTGGCGAAAGATCCGCGTCTTCCCATGCGCGCGCCATTGCCGCGACTTGGCCGCTGGCGAGCGGCGTGAGCGGGCCGGCGCCCTGACCATCGTTGTTCATGCCGATCCCGCGGATCACCGCGAGCACGCGGTCGCCCGCTGCGACGGCGTCCGCGAGGCGTTTTACGACAATCATCCCGACGCCTTCCCCGAGCACAAAACCATCCGCCGCGGCCTGAAACGGCCGGCACTCGTCCGTGAACGAGATCGCGCCCACGCGGCCGAAGCAGACCATCATGATCGGATCGAGTTGCACGTAGACGCCGCCGACGAGCGCCGCATCCACAATTCCCACACGCAGGTGGAGCACCGCCTCGTGCAGCGCCGCGAGCGCCGAGCTGCACGCCGTATCGAGCGCGAAGGCCGGGCCTTTGAAATCGAAAGCTTGGCTCACGTTCGCCGCGAGCATGTTGAGCTGCTGACCCACGATCGAATAACCCTGAATCGGCGGCAACGCAGCCGTCACCGCGGCAAACTCCTCCGGCGTCAACGCGGGCGCCATGCCGCTGCGTCCGGCGAGATCGCACGGAATGTTCACGGCCCCGGCGATCAGCGTGCGGTGGTCCGACGAACTCGCGCCGACGTAGACGCCCACGTTGCCCTCGGCGAGCCGCCGCTGCGCGTAGCCGGCGTCCTCGAGCGCTTGTCGTGAGATTTCCAACACGAGCCGCTGCTGCGGGTCCATGATGCGCGCGCGCTTCGGCGTGACGCCGAAAAATTCCGGCGCAAAGTCCGCGATGCCCGTCATGAAGGCGCCCTGCTGCGCCGGCGTGCGGTTCGCGTGGCGCGGGTTGGCGCTGTGCACTTGCGCGTGATCCCAGCGCTCCGCCGGCACCGGCGAGCGCTCCACGCGCCCTTCCCAGAGCAGGCGGCGATACGCGGCCAAGTCGGGCGCCCCCGGAAAGCGGGCGCCCATGCCGATGATCGCGACAGCTGAGTCCATAGATAAAAAATGCCGGCCCGAGAGGCCGACGCGCAAAGTGGCGGCAACCTACCGCCGCCAAAAGTGGGCGCGAGTTGATTTTGTATGCGGCGCCCACCGCCCGGGTTTTTTTACCGGTTGAAAACCCCGGGGGCGCGTGCGGCTCTTGTTTCGCACTTCATGGATCTCCGCGCTCAACACGTGCTCATCACCGGTGGCTCCAGCGGCATCGGCTTGGCCCTGGCCCGGCAGGCCGCCGCGGCCGGCGCGCGCGTGAGCCTCGTCGCGCGTGATGCGGCGAAACTCGCGGCGGCGCGCACCGCCGTCGGCGACGCGACGTTTACCGCCGCGGCCGATGTCGCCGTCGAAGCGCAACTCCTCGCCGCCCTCGCCGAGGCCGAGCGCGCGCACGGTCCGGTGGATGTGCTTATCGCCTCAGCCGGCGTGGCGCAGCCGGGCTACTTCGAGGAGGTGCCGGTCGCGGTGTTCGAGCGCACGATGGCCGTGAATTATTTTGGCACACTCTACGCGCTGAAAGCCGTCGTGCCCGCGATGCGTGCGCGCGGCCGCGGCGCCGTCGTGCTCGTCTCGTCGGGCGCGGGGCTGCACGGATTTTTCGGTTACACGCCGTATTCGCCCTCGAAGTTTGCCCTGCGCGGACTCGCCGAGGCCCTGCGCGCAGAGATGAAGGACACCGGCGTGCACGTGATGATCGTCTACCCGCCGGACACCGACACGCCGCAGCTCACCGAAGAAAACCGCACCAAGCCTGTCGAGACGCAGGCCATCACGGCCGGCGGCGGCTTGTGGACGGCCGAGGCCGTCGCGCGCCTCACGCTCGCCGGTCTGGCGCGCCGCCGTTTCACCGTCACGCCGGGCTGGCAGGTCACGGCGCTCGCGTGGCTCAACAGCATTTTGGCGCCCGTCTTGTATTGGAGTTTCGACCGCACCGCGCGGCAGGCGCGGGCCAAGGCGCGCGGCGGCGCGAAGGGCGCATGAGCCGCGTCGATGCGTGGGCGGGCGTCGCCTTGCCTGTGGTGGTGCTCGCGCTGTTGGCCGCCGCCGCCGCCGCGCGCGGAGCGCCGCCGGAGCACGCCCGCGTCACGCGCGAGGGCGGCACGGTTTTCCTCGGCGAACGCCTCATGCAGCGCGCCTACACGTGGATCGATGCGCTCGCCGCCGCGTGCGTGCGGCTCGGTCTGCGCGCCGATACCGTCACGTGGTTTTCCCTCCTCGCCGGCCTTGTCGCCGGATTGCTCGCCGCGCGCGGCTGGCTCGGCGCCGCGGCGTGGGCGCTCGCGTTGAGCGGCCTCTGCGACGGTCTCGACGGAGCCATCGCGCGGCGGACGAACACCGCGTCTGCCGCCGGCGCCGTGCTCGATTCCGCGTTGGACCGCTACGTGGAATTTTTCTTCTGCGCCGGCCTGCTCGTGCACTTCGCCGGCCACACCGCGTGGCAATTGCTCGTGGTGGTGACACTGTTCGGCGGATTCATGGTGACGTATTCCACCGCGAAAGCCGAAGCGCTCGCGATCAAGCCCCCGCGCGGCTGGATGAAGCGCCCCGAGCGCCTCGTGTGGTTCGCCGGGGGCGCAACACTCGCCGCCGCCGGCCGCCTCGTCGGTTGGCCCGCGCACTACGCGATGCTCGCCGCCCTCACCGTGATCGCCGTCTTCGCCCACCTCTCCGCCGTCCTCCGCCTCCGCGCCCTCGTCGCCGCTTCGCGCTGACTCGCGTTTGCCGCCAGGTTCGGCCGGGGCCGAAAATCGCGCCCGCGTGGAATGCTCAGAGCCAGCCGCTCAGTTTTTTGTCCAAGACGGCGAGCTGCACGTGGAGGTCGTTGATGATTTTTTCCTCGGGCAACGCGGCGGGGCATTTGAAGTATCCGCCGAGCCACGACTGGATGCCGCGTTCGCCGCGGCGCGCGGCGAGGTCGATGAACAGCGCCAGATCGAGCACGAGCGGCGCAGCGAGGATCGAGTCGCGGCACTGGAAATTGATCTTCAGCTCCATCTCGTAGCCGAGCCAACCGAAGAGCTGGATCGCATCCCACGCCTCCTTGTTGTCCCCCTTCGGCGGGAAATAGTTGATGTGCACCTGGTGCACGAGGTCGCGGTAGAGCTCGGGCTGCGCCTCGGCGTCGAGGATGTCGCTGAGCACGCCGCCCTTGGTGATTTCCTTCGCGCGGAAATTCTCCGGCGCATCGAGCACGAGCCCGTCGCGGTTGCCGAGGATGTTGGTGCTATACCAGCCGCGCACGCCGAGGAGGCGGCGACCGAGGCCGGCGCCGACCACCGTCTTCATGAGCGTCTGGCCGCTCTTGAGATCCGACCCGGCCAGCGGCACGCCGCGTTTCGCCGCCTGCGCCTGCAACGCCGGGACTTCGAGGATGAGATTCGGCGTGCAGTTCACCACCGGATAACCGGCCTCGATCGCCGCCCACGCGTAGATCTGCGACGGCGAGATTTCGGGATCGTCGGCTTTCAGGCCGGCGAGAAACGTCTCGGGGGTCGCGTGCACGGGCGCCACCGGGCGCCACGCCTCGGTCGAGAGCGTGAGGAGCACGACGCCGCGGGCGCACTGCTGCGCGGCAAAAAATTCGCGGAACGTCCGCGTCATCGCCTCCGCCTGCGCGAATTTGTTTTTCTCCGGGATCGCGCGCATCGCGTCGAGCGTGCGCACGTAGGTCGCGTCATGGATGCCGGGGCCGGCGGTGATGCCCGCGAGAAAATCTGCGACGAGCGCCACGTCGTCTTTGCTGAGCACGCCGGCGGTGCGCGCAGCGGTGAGGGCGTTGGTCTCGATCAGGTCGATGCCGCCGAAACAAATCTCCGGCAGCGGCGTGAGTCCGAGAGCTTCGGATACGCGGCGCCGCGTTCCGTCCGGCGTCACGATCCAGCCGAGCTGCGTGGTGGAGCCGACGGCGGCGCGTTGCCCGCGGCGGATCAGTTCTACGCCCGCCATCAGCGTGGAGGCGACCGCGCCGATGCCGACATGGAAGAGACCGAGGCGCCCGGAAGCTGGAGGGGGAGTCATGTCGCGACACTCGAACAACCGCGCCCGCATGTTTCAAATAAGGATTTGCGGGACTTCGCGCCGCCGGAAAACTCGCCGCGATGTCGCCGCCGCTATCCTCGCCCCCGTGTGTTGCGGGGCGGAGTGCGGAATGGCGCCGGCAGCTTCGCCTGCTCGGCCGGCACCTGCGCTACGGCCGCGCGTCGTTTGCGGGTGCGGCGAGCGCGGCCAAAGCCCGCGTGCTCACCGAGCTCTTTCGCACCGTCAACACCCACCTGCGCGCGCTCGGCGTCGACTACGCGCTCGGCTACGGGACGTTGCTCGGCTGGCACCGGGAGCGGCGCCTGTTGCCGCACGACTACGACGTCGATTTCACCGCGCCGCTCGCCGTGTATCCGCTGATCGCGTCCTCGGGCGCGGCGCTGCCGGCCGGGTTCACATTGTATGATACCTCGCACCGGCATCACGGACCGAAACTCTACGTGAACCACGGCGGTTGGGAGGCCGACATCTATTTTTTTAGCGAAGAAAACGGCCGGCTGCGTTCGACCGAGCGCAGCGAAAATCCCGGCGAGACGGAGCCGTTTCCCTGCGAGTTTTTCTATCCGCTCCAACCGACGGAATTCCTCGGCGAGCCGACGTTCGTCCCCGCCCGTCCGGCCGAACTCCTCGCCCACCACTACGGTTACCTCGGCCCCGATGCGGTGCGCGACCCCGTGACGCGCTACTTCCGTCCGCGCAGCCGTTGAGGGCAGGGGAGGGGACGGGGCGCACCCGCGTGCGGCCGGGGAACCGCCCGCGCCGGATTTGGCCGTTGCGCCACCGGCGACCCGGGGAGATGAAAGGCCGATGGATTGGGTAACCATCATTTGGTCCATGATCATCTCCGCGTGCGGCACGCTGGGACTCGTGCACGTGATGGTGTGGTGGCAGCACCGTGAAAAAAAAGACCGGTTACTTTTCACCATCGTGGCCGCAGCGGTGGCGTGGTTTGCCTATTGCGAACTGTGGGGCATGCGCGCGCACAACGCGGCCGATTATGGGGCCGCGCTGCGGTGGTCGCACGTGCCGGTGTGGGTTTGTATGGTCGCCGTGGTGGCCTACGTGCGGTCTCGCCTCGATGCCGGGCGGATCTGGTTGGGGGCCTGCGCGGTCGGCCTGCGCTCGGTCTCGCTGGTGATTAACTTCCTGGTGGAGCCCAACATCAACTACCGTGCAATCACCGGGTTGCGGCAACTGCGTTTTCTGGACGACTGGATTTCGCTCCCGATTGGCTTGCCCAATCCCCTCATGTTGATCGCCCAAACCGCCCTCGTCCTCTGGTTGGCGTTTGTCGTCGATGCCTCGGTGTCCGTGTGGCGGCGGGGTGAACGGCTGCGGGCGGTCCTGTTCGGTGGCAGTATCGCGGGCTTCATCTCGTTGGGCGCGCTCCAGTCCATCCTCGCCCACTGGCAAGTCATCCAAATGCCCGCCGGCGGCAGCCTCTATTTTGTCATCGTGATTGTGCTGATGGCGTTCGATTTGAGCCTCGAAACCCGGCGCGTCGCCCAATTGTCGGTGGAATTGCACGAGACGAAGCGCCGCACCGAAGCGGAGGTGACGCACCTCGGCCGGGTCGCGACCTTCGGCGAAATTTCCGTCACCCTCGCGCACGAGATGAACCAGCCGCTGGGCATCATCCTGAGCAATGCTCAGGCGGCGCAGCGGATTCTGGCGAAAGAAGACCCGGACCTCCCCGAAGTCCGCGCCATCCTCGCCGACATCGTCAGCGAGAATCTGCGGGCGGGCGAAGTCATCCGGCGGATGCGGGAGCTCCTGCGCCGCAACGAGGAACATCATACCCTGGTCGACCTGAACCAGCTTGCCGACGAGGTGTTCGCCATCCTGCGCCGCAGGTTGCGCGAGCGCCAAATCATCCTCCTGCCCGATCTCGGCGCCGACCTGCCGTCCGTCTCCGCCGACCGCGTCCAACTCCAGCAGGTGCTGCTCAATCTGCTTCTGAACGCCTGCGACGCCATGATCCGCACGCCCCCCGCCGACCGCCACTTGCGTGTCACCACGCGTCGCGTCGACTCCGGGGTCCGGGTCTCGGTGAGCGATAACGGCTGCGGCTTGCCGGCCGACGTCGAATGGATTTTCCGGCCGTTCTACACCACCAAGGAAACTGGCCTCGGCATGGGCCTCGCGATTTGCCGGTCGATCATCACCACCCACCAAGGGCGGCTTTGGGCAGAACCGGGTGCCACGGGCGGCGCCGTTTTTCACTTTGACCTGCCGTCGGCATCCTGAGTCGGTTGGCGACCACTCTTATGGTCTACTTGGTTGACGATGAACCCGGCATGCTCAAAGCGCTCACCCGTCTCCTTCAGGCCGAGGATTTCACGGTGCAGGCGTTCACGTCCGTTTCCGCCTTTTTGGCCGCTTATCGCCCGGGTGGAGCGGCCTGTCTAGTGCTCGATGTCGCCTTGCCCGAGATGGACGGTCCCTCTCTCCAGCGCCGCCTGGCCGAAGGTGGCGATCCGCTCCCGATCGTTTTTCTCACCGGCCACGGTGATATCGCGATGGCCGTCCGGGCGATGAAGTCTGGGGCGATTGATTTTCTGACCAAACCGGTCGAGGACAACATATTGCTCCGCACGGTGCGGGAGGCCCTGCGCGTCGCCCGACATCGCCTCGGCAACGAATCCGCCCAAGCCGATTTGCATGCGCGTCTCGCCACGCTCACCACCCGGGAACGCCAAGTGTTGGACCGCGTGGTCGCCGGAAAATTGAACAAACAGGCCGCCGCGGAGCTCGGCGTCAGTTTGCAGACCATCAAGATCCATCGGATGCGCATGATGGAGAAGATGGGTTTCGCTTCCGTCGCCGATTTGGTGCGGGCCGTCGAACGCGCCGATCTCAGCCCGGCAGATACCGCGTAGTAGTTTAGGGCTACGTGTTTTTACCCGTTTTGCAGAGACTCAGTAGTTGCAGAAACTACTGATGCACGCGGAATTAAACCAAGGCTCTATAGGCAGGTAGGGTCCGGATGGACTATAACCTAGGGGTTTATCTCTAGTTTAATGCCCGAAATCTGGACTAACCATGCCTAAATCGTTCCTGCGAAGTCGTCTTATCGCGCTGATTCTGTCGGCGCTTGCCGTGTGCAACCTCGTGGTTGCCGCTGATTTGGAAACGAAACTCGCCGCTGCCCGAGTCACCGGCGCCGGTGAAGCCGAGAAGTTCTCGGACGCGGCCACCGCCGCTCCCGGAGATACGATCCGCTACACCGCCACGTTCACCAACACCACGGCCAAGCCCCTGCGCGAAGTCTCGGCCACCTTGCCGATTCCGCAGAATCTTGAGCTCGCGCTGTCTTCGGTAAAGCCCGCTGCTGCCGATGGTAGCACCGATGGCAAAGTCTTTGTGCCGCTCGCCCGCCTCCTGAAACCCAAGAGCGAAGGCGGCCTCGGCGTCGCGCCCGCCGCGATCCGTGCCCTGCGCTGGGCTCCGCGCGACATCGCCCCGTCGGCTTCCTTCTCCGTCGAGGCCCGCGCCAAGGTCACCTCCAACCCGCCCGCCAAACGCTGACCCGTTCAGGCGCAAACTTCCTCCTCCGTCCCCGCTTCGTCCACCGCTTCGTCCCGTTCCTCTCCACATTTCCCAGATGAAAACTGCTCCAGCCTCCCGCTTGTTCGCTTCCGCGGCCACTTTTGTGCGCCGTGTTTTCAGCCTTATGGTCTGCCTGTCCCTCCTCGGGATCACGGCCCAAACCGCCCGCGCCGCCGCACCGATTGCCGGCACCACCATCGGTAACGCCGCCTCGGCGACCTACACCGATGCCTCCGGCACCGCGCGCACCGCCACCTCCAATACGGTCACTACGATCGTTCAACAGGTCGGCAGCTTCACGATCACCGCCGACCGCACCGCGACCGTCTCGCCCGGCGGCCAAGTGTTCTTCCCCCACGTAATCACGAACACGGGTAACGGCAGCGAAACCTACACCCTCGGCGCCACCAACAACGCCTCCGGTGACAACTTCGACCTCACCGGTCTCACGGTTTACGCGGACGCCGACAAGAACGGCATTCCCGACAACACCACCGCGATCACCTCGACGGGCGTCCTCGCCTCCGGAGCCACCTTCGGCATCGTCGTCGTCGGCTCCGCTCCCGGTTCCGCGGTCAGCGGCAACACCGCGGGCGTCACCGTTTCGGCCACCGGCCAAGCCGGCATCTCGGGCACCACGCCTCAGACTAACGCCGACGTCGCCACCGTGACCTCGAACGCCGTCATCACCGTCACCAAGGCCGTCAGCGCCAACTCCGGCGCCGCCGGCTCCGGCCCCTACACCTACACCCTCACCTACACCAACACCGGTAACTCCGCCGGCACCGACCTCACCATCACCGACCAGACCCCCACCGGTCTCGCCTATGCCACTGGATCCGGTCGCTGGAGCGTCGCTGGTTCAACTCCTCTCACCGACGCCGCCGCGGGCGACTTCTCGGGTATCAACTACACCGCGACCGGCGGCGGCTTGATTACCGCCGTCATCGCCTCCGTCTCCCCCGGTCAATCCGGCACCTTGACGTTCCAATTTAACGTCAACACCCCGCTCGCCGCCCAGACGATCAACAATACCGCCAACTATTCTTACGACCCGGATGGCGCGGGTGCCACTGCGGTTACCACTGCGGTTCCTACCAACACCGTGCCCTTCACCGTCGCTGGTGCCGCTGGCGTCCAACTCGGTGCCAACCTCACCAACGACACCATCACCACCATCGCCACCGCCCTCCCCGGCGCGACGATCTCCTACACCGCCAACCTCGTCACCAACACGGGTAACGGCACCGACACCTTTAACATGACCTTTGACTCGAACACCTTCCCCACCGGGACGACGTTCGCGTTCTTCAAGAGCGACGGTAACACCCCGCTCGTCGACACCAACGGCGACGGCATCCCCGACACCGGCCCGCTCGCCTCCAACGGCACCTACAACGTCACCGTGAAGGCCACCCTCCCCAACGTCATCACCGGCGGCACCGCTCCCTACACCGTCAATCTCAAGGCCACCTCGGTCAACGACCCGACCAAGACCGACCTCGCCAACGACAAACTCACCACGACGGCCTCCCTCACGGTCGACTTGACCAACAACGCCACCGCCGACGGCGCCGGCCCCGCCACCCCTCCCGGTGAAGGCGCCTTCGCCAACGCCGCCCCCTCGGTCACCAACACCACCAACCCCGGCTCCACGACCCGCTTCACCCTGTTCGCCTACAACCCGAACACCGTGGCCGATTCTTACGGCATCTCCGCCAGCACCGACGACACCTTTAGTTCGCTCACGCTGCCCACCGGTTGGTCCGTCGTTTTCCGCGACAGCAGCGGCGCCGTGATCACCTCCACCGGCGTCGTCCTCGCCAGCGGCAACAAGGAATTCTACGCCGATGTCACCGTCCCTGCCGGCCAAGCCCCGGGCGACACCGATCTCTACTTCCGCATCCTGTCTCCCACCACCTCCACGGGCGACATCATCGAAGACCGCGTCACCGTGAACACCGTCCGCGATCTCAGCCTCACGCCCAACAACTCCGGCCAGACCTATCCCGGCGGCTCCGTCGTTTATGAGCACACGCTGAAGAACAACGGTAACGTCCTCGAAGGTAACAGCACCGGCAGCACCGTCGCCCTCACCCTCGCCGACACCCTCGCCGGCTGGACCAGCATCACCTACTACGACACCAACAACAACGGCACCCTCGATGCCGCTGATACCGTCGTCACCAACCTGAACTTCAGCAGCGGCGGCACCAACGGCCTCAGCCCCGGTGAGAGCGTCCGCCTCTTCACCAAGGTCTTCGCTCCCCCTGGCGCGCCTAACCTCGCCATCAACAGCACGACCCTCACGGCCACCACGACGAACGGCACCTACACCACCACCGTCCCCGGCACGGTCACCGTCACCGACACCACGAGCGTCGTCACGGGCGACCTCACCCTCGTGAAGGAACAGGTCCTCGACACCAACTGCGACGGCACCGAGACCGGCTACGCGCAGAACCAGATCACCACCGGTGCCGCCCCCGGCGCCTGCGTGAAGTATCGCATCACCGTTAAGAACGTCGGCTCGCAGACCGCCACCAGCATCAAGGTCTACGATACCACGCCCGCCTTCACTACCTACCTCTCGACGCCCGCCGCCGCCGCCACCGGTGGCTCGGTGAACACCGTGACTGCGCCCACCAGCGGCCAGGCCGGTAACTTCGAGTTCAACATCGGCGATCTCGCGTCCGGCGCCACCGCCACCGCGACGTTCACCGTTAAGATCAATCAGTAACTGATCGGTCATTGGTCACCCTCCCGGCCCGCCCCTCGCGCGGCCGGGAGGGCTCCTTTTCCGTCCTCAGTTTGATTCCGCACTTCGTCTTCACCTGAGAATTTCTTCCCCCGGCCCGCCGTGGCCAGGGTCGCGCTCGGGCTGAATCGAATGCTCACCACATCGCGATTTATCCGCTCTGCGTTCGCGCTTCTTTCCGGCTTGCTGGCCGGCGGGATCGGCGCGCAGACGCCCGCGCCCGGCATCGCGATTACGAACCAAGCCCGCGTCCAATACGTCGACGTCCTGGGCCTCCCCGTTCTCATCAACACCAATATAGTCCGCGCCGTCATCGGCGCCGAACGCTTCACGCTCACGGCCGACCGCACGCAACTCGTCGTCGCCAACTCGCTCGTCACGCTCGTGCACACCCTCGCCAATACCGGCGAGCTGCCCGTCACCCTCACCCTCGATTTCCGCAACCTCGGCGGCGATGCCTTCGATCTCTCCGCCCTCGTGCTCGGTGAAGATGTTAACGCCAACGGCCTCCTCGATCCCGGCGAACGTCGCTTCGCCGCCGGTTCCGCCGTCGACCTCGAGCCCGGCGCCTCGCTCGCCCTCCTCCTCGCCGGCACCACGCCCGCCACCCTCGTTGAAGGCTCCGTTGCCCGCCTCGATCTCAGCGCCACCTCCGGCCGCACCAGCGTGCGCGTCGCCAACACCGACACCCTCGATGTGGCCGTTGCCAGCTTCAACCTCACCGCCGATCGCAACGTCACCGTCGTCCCCGGCCTCTCCATCGCGCTTCCGCACACGCTCACCAACCTCGGCCCCGCGTCCGCTACGATCCGCCTCGATTACACCAACCTCGCGGGCGACAGCTTCGATCTCGAAGACCTCACCCTCGGCGAAGATCGCAACCGCAACGGTATCCTCGATGCCGACGAGCCCCGCCTCGCCTCCGGCGCCGCCGTCACCCTCCCGCGCGGCGGTTCGCTCTCCCTGCTCCTCACCGGCATTACGCCCGGCACCCTCCCCGCAGCCGCCCAGGCGAAACTCACCATCACCGCCACCTCTACCTCGAGCGACGCCCGCATCGCCAATACCGATACGCTCAACGCCGCCCTCCCGCCGCCACCACCCCCGCCGCCGCCTCCGGCCGGTTTCACCCTCGTCGCCGATCGCACCCTCGAGGTCATGCCCGCGATGCCCGTCGCCCTGCCGCACACGTTGACCAACATCGGCGTCGGCTCCGTTACCGTCCGTCTCACTTTTGCCAACCTCACCGGCGATACCTTCGACCTCTCCGGCCTCGCCCTCGGCGAAGATCGCAACGCCAACGGCCTCCTCGATGCCGACGAACCCCGTTTTCCCTCCGGCTCCACGGTCACGCTCGCTCCCGCCACCGCGCTCTCGCTCCTGCTCACCGGCACCACGCCCGCCTCGTTCACCGAGGGCGCCGTCGCCCGCCTCGAAATCGCCGCCTCGAACGGTGCCACTACGCTCACCAATACCGACACGCTCACCGCGCGCCTCCCCGCGTTCTCGTTCACCAAGTCCGGCTCCACCGCCGTCACCCAGCCCGGCGGCACGATCACCTACACGCTCAACCTGTCCAACACTGGCGCCGTCGAGCCGCTCCCGCTTTCCGTCAGTGTCGACGGCGCCACGCGTCCCCTCGTGTTCATCCGCGACACGATGCCGGCCAACGCCACCTTCGTCACTGTCACCGCCGAAGCCGGCGCTCTCGTGCTCTATCGCCTGCAGGGCACACCCGAGGATACCTTCGTCACCGCCCGTCCCGCCGATGCCCGCCAGATCGCCGCCGTCGCCTTCGCCTACGCTACGTTCGCCGCCGGTCGCAGCGTCGCCCCCGCGTTCCAAGTCATCGTCAACGCCAACGCCTCCGGCCCCATCCGCAACACCGCCGACTTCGAATTCAAAAACGGCTCCCTCTCCGCCGCCTTCGATTCCAACCCTGTCGTCTCCACTGCGCCGATCACGCCGCCCGCCGTCACCTTCTCCCGCGACCCCGGCGGCCTCAACACCACCAACTCCCTCGCGCTCGGCCAGCCGCTGAATCTCTCTGTCGACGCCGCCGCGTGTAATACCAGTTCCACCACGGTCGAGCGCATCACCATCGTCATCGTCTCCGCCCTCACCGGCGACCGTGAGAGCTACCAGGCCGTCGAGACCGGCCCCAACACCGGCGTGTTCGTCCTCACCGATGTCCCCGTCGCCGATGCCAGCCGCGTTGCCACCGTCGGCGGCGATGGCACGATCCAATCCGTCTCGGGCGACAAAATTTCCGCACAGGTCACCGGTTGCGGCGCCGCGATCACCATCGCCGATATCCAGATCGACCCCCGCGGCGTCGTCTTCGATACGCTCACCTGCCAACCCGTCGCCGGCGTCACCATCACGCTCATCGACGTCCTCGGCAACGGCAACGGCGGCCGCCCCGGCGAACCCGCGATCGTGTTTCAACTCGACGGCGTCACCCGCTCGCCCAACCCCGTCGTCACGTTGGCCGACGGTCGCTACGAATTCCCCCTCGTCGGCCCCAGCGTCTACCGCATCCAGGCCGTCGGCCCCGCCGGCTCCACGTTCCCCGCGCTCCTCACGCCCGGCTGCGGCATCCTCGGCGTCACGCGCACCATCGGCCCCGGCTCCAACGGCGAAAATTTTCCCGTCAACCTCACCACCGGCGCTGTCTTTATCGACATCCTCCTCGACGTCCCTCTCAAGGGTCAGGTCGGCCTCGAGAAGAAAGCCTCCCGCGCCACCATCGAGGTCGGCGACTCCGTGCTCTACACCTTGGAGCTGAAAAACAATTTCAGCCTCCGCCTGCCCTCCGTCCTGCTCGACGATGTGCTGCCCACCGGTTTCACCTACGAGCCCGGCTCCGTCCGCTACGATGGCCAGCCCCTCGCCAATCCCGCCGGCGACCGCGGTCCCGATCTCCGCTTCTCCCTCGGCGCGATGGAAAAAGATTCCCGCCACACGCTCACTTACCGCGTGCGCGCCGAGATCGGCGCGCCCTTCGGCGATGCGATCAACCGCGCGCAATTCCACGTTCCCGGCACCGGCATCATCAGCAATCTCGCCACCGCCAAAGTCCTCCTCGAGCCCGGCGTCTTCACCGACAAGGGCGTCATCGTCGGTAAGTTCTTCGTCGATACCGACCGCGACCGCGTCCAGGGCCCCGGCGAGCCCGGGATTCCCGGCGTCCGCCTCTACCTCGAAGACGGCACCTCCGTCATCACTGACGAAGAGGGCAAATATTCCTTCTACGGCGTCCGCCCCGTCACCCACACTCTCAAGATCGACGAAACCACCCTCCCGCTCGGCGCCTTCCTCCTCAACCTCGACTCGCGCCACGCCGGTGATCCCGCCTCCCGTTTCGTCGATCTCAAGAAGGGCGAACTGCACAAAGCCAACTTCGCCGTCGGCGCCGCCACCCCCGATTTTCTGGAGCAGTTGAAAAAGCGCCGCGAGGCCGGCCCGGTGCGCGTCGCCGAGATTGAGACCGCCCTCCGCGACCGCCTCAAACCCGAGGCCCGCCCCGATCCGATCAGCGATCCCCGCGCACTTGCCGCCGCCGGCACCGTTGGCGGCGCGTCCGGCCCCACCACGGTCGACACTCCCGCGCGCGGCCCCGGCTTCAACCGTCTCTTGCCCGCCGGCACGCTCACCGCCGCGAATTCCTCGCTGCCCACGTCCATCGCCGCCGTGCCGAAGACTCCTCTCGAACTCTACGTCGCCAACGTCGGCGACAATTCCCCCGGCTTCATCGGTCTCAACGATCGCGATACGCTCCCTTCCCGCCAGACCACCGTCCGCATCAAGGGTCCCCTCGGTGCTCCGCTCACGCTTCTCATCAACGGCGAGCCCGTCGCCGACGATCGTCTCGGCAAAAAATCCCTCAACGTCACCACCCAGCTCGAAGCCCGCGAATACCTCGGCATCATGCTCCGCCCCGGTGAAAACGTCCTCAAGCTCGCCGCCAAAGACGGCTTCGGCAACGACCGCGGCGGTGTCGAAATCACCGTCATCGCCCCCGACCAGCTCGCCTCTATCAAAGTCGGCTTCTCCAACATCGAGCCGTCCGCCGACGGCGTCACGCCCGTCACCGTCACTGTCGCCCTCGTCGATGAACGCGGCACGCCCGTCTCCGCGCGCACGCCGCTGACGCTCGAGTCGTCCCTCGGCCGCTGGCGCGTCGAAGATCTCGATCCCGTCGAGCCCGGCACCCAGGTCTTCATCGAAGACGGCCGCGGCACCTTCGCGCTCCTCCCGCCCGCCGAGCCCGGCGATGCGAAAGTCATTGTCAGCTCCGGTTCCCTTCGTCGCGAACAGGTCCTCTCGTTCCTTCCCGATCTCCGCCCGCTCGTCGCCAGCGGCATTGTCGAGGGCCGCGTGTTGCTCAAGGGCTTCACCGCCTCGCGCCTCAATCCCACCACCGCCGCCGATGCGTTTGAAGAGGAACTCCAACACCTCGCCACCCGCTCCGATGTCCGCGGCACTGGTCGCGCCGCGTTTTTCCTGAAGGGCAAAGTCCGCGGCGACTACCTGCTCACCGCGTCCTACGATTCCGACAAACAGACCCGCGAGCGCCTCTTCCGCGACATCGAGCCGGACGCCTATTATCCCGTCTACGGCGATTCCTCGATCCGCGGCTACGATGCCCAGTCCACGCGCCAACTCTACCTCCGCATCGACCGCAAAAAGAGCTACCTCCTCCTCGGCGATTTCCAGACGCGCACCGAAGACGAGGTCCGCGCCCTCGGCAATTACCAGCGCAGCCTCAACGGCGTCCGCGCCCACGTGGAAAATGCCCGCGTCGATGCCACCGCTTGGGCCAGCCGCGATACCACGCGCCAGATCGTCGAGGAGATCGCCGCCGACGGCACGTCCGGCCCCTACCGTTTCCGCACCGCCAACGGTCTCATCAACTCCGAGCGCGTCGAGATTCTCACCCGCGATCGCAACCAGCGTTCCCTCGTCCTCAAGAGCGAGCCGCAGACGCGTTTCAGCGACTACGAATTCGAACCGTTCACCGGCCGCCTCCTCTTCCGCGCTCCCGTCCGCAGCCTCGACGAAAATCTTAACCCCCGCTCCATCCGCGTCACCTACGAGGTCGATCAGGGCGGCGATCCGTTCCTCGTCTACGGCGGCGAAGCCCAGGTCCGCGTCACCGAGCGCATCGAGGTCGGCGGCAGCGCCGCGTTCGACGAAAATCCCCGCGACCACCAGCGTCTCCTTTCCGCGAATACCACCGTCGGCCTCGGCGTAAACACCTTCCTCCTCGCCGAGCTCGCCCAGTCCGAGACCGATTTGAAGAACGACGGCTTCGCGCGCCGCATCGATCTCCGCCACCGCGATGCCAAGACCGACGCACGCGTCTTCTACGCCCAGACCGACGGCAACTTCGTCAACCAAGCCGCGCTCCTCCAGCCCGGCCGCATCGAGTCCGGCGCGAAAGTTTCCCGCCGCCTCGACGATCGCAACCAGCTCGTCGGCCAAGCCGTGCTTACCGAAGACACCACCACCGATGGCCGCCGCCAAGGCGTGCGCGGCGACTGGGTGCACACGTTCGCTAACCGCATGACGACCGAGGTCGGCGCCCGTTGGTCCGAGGAAACCGGCAACGCCGCCGGCTTCACCACGCGCCCCAACACGCTATCCACGGGTCTCCCCGGCACCGGCCCGAACGCCGGCCTCGTCACGCCGTTCGAAGTCCGCTCGCTGCGGTTCAAACTCGGCGCGCCCATCCCGCGCCTCGCCGACGCGCTCGCCTACGTCGAATGGGAAAACGACGTAGTCGAGACCGATAACCGCACCGTCGCCGTCGGCGGCGAGTATCAGTTCTCCTCCCGCGGCCGCGTCTACGCCCGCCACGAGCTCATGTCGTCCCTCGGCGGTCCGTTTGAACTCAACGGTCTCCAGCAGAACAACACCACCGTCGTCGGTTTCGAATCCGACTACTGGGCCCAGGGCCGCCTCACCAACGAGTATCGCGTCCGCGATGCCTTCACTGGCCGCGAAGCCGAAGCCGCCACCGGTCTCCGCAATTCCCTTACGCTCCGCCCCGGCCTCCGTCTCAACGCCAGCCTCGAGCGCGTCACGCCGTTCGACGGCACCATCCAGAACGAGTCCACTTCGCTCAGCACCGGCCTCGATTACACCGACAATCCCCTCTGGAAAGGCTCCACCCGTCTCGAACTCCGCTGGGCCAACCAATCCGACTCCATCCTCCACACCGTCGGCTACGCCCGCAAACTCAGCCGCGATTGGACGCTCCTCGGCAAATCCATCCTCTACCTCGTCGACAACAAGGGCGGCACCGTCCGCGACACTGCGCAGGGCCGTCTCCTCGGCGGTCTCGCGTGGCGCCAGACCGACAAGGACGAGTGGAACGCCCTCGCGCGCTACGAGTATCGCTACGAAGACGGCTCCGCCTTCGAGCCCGGCCTCGATCAGGTCCGCGATGTCCACATCGTCTCGCTCAATGCCAACTGGCAGCCGCACCCCGACTGGATTTTCTCCGGCCGCTACGCCGTGAAATTCGTCGATGAGAAAGTCGTCGGCCAATCCGCCCGCTACCTCGGCCACCTCGTCGGCGGTCGCGCCCTCTACCAGCTCAGCAAACGCTTCGACGCCGGTCTCTCCGTCAGCGTCAGCCGCGGCCGCGATTCCGAACGCCTCCTCTGGGCTCTCGGCCCCGAACTCGGTTTCAACTTCAAGGCCAACCTTCGCCTCGGCCTCGGCTACAATCTCGTCGGCTTCCGCGACCGCGATTTGCAGGGCGACACGCCCACGAACCGCGGTGTATTCCTGAGCCTCCGTTTCAAGTTCGACGAAAACCTCTTCGGCGCGCCCGACCAACCCCGCCCCCTCGACGATGGCAAAGAAGAATAATCTCCTCGGGATTTTCCTCCTCCTCGCCGTCGCGCTCTCCGCCGCCGAGCTGACCCCCGTCGACCGTCGCCTCACCGACGAATCGCACCGCGCCGATCGATCCAAGTTCAAGGAGATCGCCGATCGCATCGCCGCGCTGCCCGCCGAGTCGCCCGCCCGTGCCGTCGCCTCCGCGTGGCTCCTCGTCGCGCAATCGGAATACGACCGCGCCGATCGCACCGCCTTCGCCGCTTCCGCGCTCACCCGCGCCGAGTCCGCCCTCCTTCCCGACGCCCTGCAGGAGACCGCGCTCTCCGTTTACCGGGAGTGGATCGCGCACCGCCGCGCCACCGCCGGCTTCCGCGCCGCCCTTCCGCTGCTCCCTCTCGCCGAAGCTCTCGAAGGCTTCGCGCCCGCCCGCGTCGCGCCCACCGCGCCCGACGCGCATCCCGCGCATTTGCCCGCGTCACTCCACGCGTTCCAAACCCGTCTCGCCGCCCTCTGGGATGCCGGTCTCTCCGCCGAGAGCTACGCGTTTGCCCAAGCCCAGCACTGGCTCGATTTCACGGTCGATGCCTACTATGCCCGCGACCGCTCCGGCCTCGTCGCCTCGTCCGCCTCCACGGTCGACGAACTCCTCCGCGCCCTCGAACAATCCTCCGCACCGCCCGCCCTCCCGGCCGCGAAACGTCTCCGCGACGATCTCTGGGCCGTGGCCGACCGCTCCCGTCCCGCCGATCTCGGCTCTCGACTCACCGCCCGCGAACCGCGTCTAGCCGCGCTCGCCCGCCTCGAAGTCCAACTCCGTTGGGCCGGCCACGAACACCACGATCTCGGCTGGCGCGCCGCGCGCCCGCTCGTGCGCCTCGCCGAGCGCTACGCCGCTGCCGCCGCCCCTACCGCGCCATGAGTTTCCTCCGCCAGCTCACGCTCCTCGTTTTCCTCGGCGCCCTCTCCGTCGTCACCGCGCGCGCCGCCGGCAATGTCGTCGCCGGCACGCCTACGTTCACCGCCCGCGACGGCGTGCGCACCTACATGGATGCCGGCGGTGTCTGGAGCGGCACCGCCAACGTCTTCGCGAACAACGGCGATACGATCACCATCGTCTACACCAACACCGGCAACACCCCCGCCTACAATTTCGCCCCGCAGGTCGTGCTGCCCACCGGCTTCAGCCGTATCGGTAACAACACCACTTTCAGCGCCGCGCCCGCGACCATCTCGGGCACGCCCGGCACGACGGGCACCGTGACGTTCAATCTCAACGGCTACGATATCCCGGCCGGCGGCACCGTCACCCTCACGTTCCGTATCCGTGCCGCCGCGAACGTCGTCGCCGGCACCTACCAGCTCACGCACGGTTGGCGCTGGTCGGAAGTCGATGCCCCCAGCGTCCTCAATGCGCTCACCACCACGCTCCAAAATATCCTCGTGCAGCGCGGCAACGCCGTCGTCTACCAGTCGCCCGCCACGCTCACCCGGGCCGTCAACGCATCCGGCACCTTCACCTATACGATCCAAAACACCGGCCTCGGCGGACTCTTCTCCGTCACGTTCAACGAAGCCGCCTCCAACCCCGCGGCCTCCTGGGACTGGGATTCTTACGGCACTATCACGTCACCCCGCACGCCGACGACTTCCACGACGCTCATCACGCTCTCCTATCTCGCGCCCGGCGAATCGATCATCATCCCCGTCAACGGCCACCCCATCAACTGCGTCAACATCGAGAACCTCTTCACGGTCGGTGATGCGACCAACGTCAGCGGCGTCAGTTATTTCTCCCCGGTCACGCTCGACCTCACGCAGCCGCTCCTCAGTTACACCGGCCCCAGCATCACGCTCGCCTACGGCACCACCGTGCCCGTCAGCATCGCCGTGCAAAACACCGGCGCCGGCTCCGCGCGCGGCATCGACATCGGCGGCGGCACCCGCGCCATCCGGCTCACCACCAATTTTCCCGCGCTCGGCGTCACCATTAGCAGCGTCGCCACCAACTGGGCCTACAACAGCACCACCGGCACCTTCGACTACACGGGCAACAGCGGCGTCATCGCCAACGCCACCACGCAGACGCTCACGTTCAATATCCGCGCCACCGACGACTGCGCCGCCTCACCGTCCGGCACCATCGTGCTGGGTTCCCAATACGAAAATCTCTGCGGCTCCGCCATCTCCCTGCCCACCGTTTTCGGCACGCTCACCGGTCCGCCCGATAAACCCACCGTTTCGCTCACGAAGACCGCGTCCGCCAGCCGTCTCGCCGCGAGCGCCCCCGGCACGTTCACGCTCACGCTCTCCGCCACCAATCTCACCAAGATCACCACCGACCCCGTCGTCGTTACCGATACTCTCCCTGCCGGCCTCACCAGCGTCGTTCTCACGCCCAGCTCCGGCACCGCCAACCTCGTTGGCAACACCGTCACGTGGACCGTCGCCAAGAGCGCCCTCTCCAGCTCCCGCACGCTCGGCATCGCGTTCAACGCCCCGAGCGATCCCTGCCTCGGCGGCACCAGTCTCACCAACACCGCCTCCACCAACACGCTCACGACCACCGCCGCCTGCTCGCTCTCCGCTACGGCGTCCGCGTCCGTGTTGTTGAGCAACAATCCCGGCGCCACCATCACGCAACTCTTCGATGTCACGCCCGTCCCCGGCGACGGCACGTTCGAGACCGGCGCGTCCTCCGCCGATCTCACGCGCGACAACGGCGAGGGCGAGTTCGTCCCGTTCGTCGCCACCTACAACATCGGTGCCGGTTACGCCGGCGCGTGGTCCGGCTCCACCTTCGTCGATAATTTCGGCGGCGTCACCCAGCTCACCCTCGTCCCCGGTTCCCTCGAGGTGAGCATCGACGGCGGTGCCTACACCGCCGTCCCCGGCGGCAGCATCACCGGCGGCACCGGCAGCCTCTCCGTCAATTTGGCCTTCCTCGCCGGCGCGTCGTATTTCAACGACCCTAATGTCGGCGGCGTCTCCGCGCGCAGTTTCGCGCTCCGCTACAAAGCCACCGCGCCCGACGCCGCGCTCTCTGCCAACACCCGTTCTGTCACCCAGCTCGTCACGCTCACCATCGCCGCGGCCAGCGGTGGCGGTGGCGCCTGTGGTGGCGGCGGTGGCACGGGCACGTTTACGCAGGGCGCGTTTTACACGCTCGCCCGCGCCGCCGCCACGCTCGGCGTCTCCGTCCCCACGCAGTTCGATATCTGCGAGACGTTCGCCGTCACGCTCAACGTCGGCAACGCCACCGCCGAATTCGCTTCGAACATCCGCACCACCCTCACCACCTCCAGCGGCGACTATGCTTACATCACCGGCCAGACCCCCGTCTACGGCGGCGTCTTCAACTCCGGCAACATCACCTACGCCGAAAACGGCGGCACGAATCCGACTTTCACCTACACCGGCGGCGACCTCACCGCCAACGGCACCATCACCGTGAACATGCGGCGCAAGGGCACGAACACGTCCACCACGCCCACCGCCGTCTCCGCCACCGTCGCCTACGACGACAACGAGACCAACCCCACCACCGGCACCCGCGAGTTCAGCGCCAACGGCTCCGGCACACCGTCCCTCATCCGCAAAGCCGTCATCAGCCTTCTCGCCACGCCCTCCAAAATTTTTGTGCTCGGCTCCACTGTCGAGTGGGATGTCTACCTCACCAACGGCGGCACCGGCTCCGCCTATGCCACCGAGCTCATTGATGTCTTCCCCACCGGCGTCACGCCGAGCACCGCCCTCACGCTCGCGCACACGAAAAACACCGCCCTCGGCCTGCTCGCCGGCGATGTCACCCTCGCGGGCAGCACGCTCACCGTGCAGCTCGGCACCATTCCCTCCGGCCAGACCCGCCGCGTCACCCTCGTCGGCACCTTCACCGGCGCCACCTGCACGTTCACCAGCGTCGGCAACGACATCACCGCCCGCTGGGGCTGCGACAACACGTTCGTCGAAACCAAGACCCAAAACAACCCCGTCATCTCCGCCCCCGCACCGCAGATCCAGGTCGTCCACGACACCACCAACACCCTCGCGAATCTCTGCGACACCGCGACCATCGAGATCATCGCGAAAAACGTCGGCAGTCCGCAGATCAACGACGTCGAAATCACCGAGAACCTCGACACCGCCGCCTCCGGCCTCGCCTTCGTCCCCGGCTCCGTCACCTATTCCGTCAACGGCGGCGCCATGACCGCCACGTCCGACCCGGTGCTCGTCAGCGGCTCCACCTACCGATGGACCAAGAACGAGATTGCCGCGCTCGCCGCGCTCACGCCGTCCTCCGGTGCCGGCCACACCGTCCGTATCCGGTTTAACGTCACCGCCTCCGAAGTCTCCAACGGCACGCCTCCCGCCATCACCGCGTCCGGCACCTTCAAATCCGTCTGCGGCGATCCCTACTCCTCGCCCGGCACGCCCTACACCGTCGCCCTCAAGCGCCCCGTCATCACCGTCGCCAAGACGGGCATCAACCGCACCGTGAACCCCGGCGCCCTCGGCGCCGGCTCCTTCGTCGAAACCGTCTACGCCAAGACCGGCGATGTCGTGGAGTGGAAGATCACCGTCCAAAACAGCGGCCTCTTCGCCGCCCGCAACGTTCGCATTGTCGATGCCTTCGCCGGCTCCGGCGGCGCCGCCACGATTCAGGGCACCGCCCTCGCCTCCACCGCGATCACCAGCGGCTCCGCCCTCACGCTTCCGGATATTCCCTTCGGCACCACGTCCACGTATTACATCACCGAGACGACCGGCTCCACCTGTATCAACGCGCTCACCACCGCCACCGTCACCTGGGGCTGCGTGAGCAACGGCGCCACCACCGCCTCCAATCTCGGCGGCCCCACGACCAACAGCGACACCGCCCGCCTCAACATGGTCCCCAGCTTCGGCGGTTCCGGCGGTGGCTCCGTGGCCCACGTCACCACCGTCCTTGAAAACGGCCGCTATCAGGACGTCGTCACCATCACCAACGGCGGCGGCCCCGCCAAGAACGTGAGCTTCGCCGTCACCATGCCCTCCACGATGGATTACGATTCGTCGTTCACGCCCACCGTCACCGGCACCGGCGGCTACACCGGGCTCACCGTCACCGGCTCCCACCCGAACTACACGTTCACCCTCACCAACGCCGCCACCGTGATGCTCAACAACACCACGGCCGTCATCACCTTTAAACTCATCCCACTCACCTACGATCTCACGGCCAACCCCAACACCGCCGTGATGGCCACCATCGCCGGCTTCTCCGTGCCCGAGACCACCGCCAATTCCCTCGACCCCGCGCTCCCTGGCGCCACCACGGTCAACGTCGGCATTAACTTCGAGAGCACCTGTGCCTCCACCTTCGGACCGCAGGCCAACAATCTCTCTCTCGGTTCCACCGCCGCCGCCGATCTCGATCTCAGCGTCTTCCCCGGCACGTCGCAGGTGCAGCCGAATCCGCCCGCGCCGTATTCCTTCGTCTACGCCTACACCATCACCAACAACGGCACCGGCCCCGCCAACCGCATCACGTTCCGCATTCCCACCGTCGGCAGCCACTGGGCCAGTGTTTCTGCGCGCCTCACCACGCCCGGCACCGGCGGAGTCGTCGCCACCACCACGACCGCCCCCTACGATTCCCTGGTCATCGGCACCCTCGCCGCCGGTGCGAGCGCCGTCGTCACCGTCACCGCCACGTCCATCGCCGGCCCCGGCCTCGATGCCGCCAACCTCGCCCTCATCGGCGAAGTCGAGGGCAGCGTCTTCACCGATGCCGGCGTCGACACCGGCAACAATTACTCCCTCGACCGCGCCGCCCCCTACGTCACCTCAGATTCCGAGCTCCGCGGCTTCGTCTACAACGACGCCGATCACAGCTTTGCCAAGGCCACCTCCGAGGGCGGCATCGGCACCGCGCTCTTCGCGAAACTCATCCGCAATTCCGCCCCCACCGTCGCCCTCTCCGCCGTCAGCGTAAACACCACCACCGGCGAATACGCCTTCACCGGCATTTCGCCCGACGACTACACCATCATCATCGACACCAACAACACCCTCGCCGACGTCACCCCCACGCGCCCTACCGGCTGGATCGGCACCGAGGCCGATACCGGCAGCCGCATCGCCAGCGTCTCCGTCGCCACGCTCAACAATATCAACTTCGGCCTCTGGAACGGCGGCAAACTCTCCGGCACCGTCTTCAAAGACACCGGCACCGGCGGCGGCACCGCCAACAACGGCGCCCGCGACGGCACCGAAACCGGCATCTCCGGCGTCACCATGCGCCTCACCAACAGCGGCGGCGGCACCACCCACGACACCACCGTCACCGACGGCGCCGGCAACTACACCCTCTGGGTCGCCAACTCCCTCGGCTCCGTCTCCCTTCGCGTCGTGCAGACCAATCTCGCCGGCTACATTTCCACCGGCGCCACCGTCGGCACGACTGGCGGCACCTACGACCGCGCCAACGACTTCACCGCCTTTACCAACGTCACCAACACCGTCTACACCGGCGTGAATTTCGGCGACGTCCCGCCCAACGCCTTCCTCACCGACGGCCAGCAATCCACGCTTCCCGGATCCACGGTCACCTACACCCACTCCTTCGTCGCCACCACCGGTGGCAGCGTCACCTTCACCACATCCAACACCCCCGGCACCGGCGTCGCCGCCGGCACCTGGAACAACGTCGTGTATCAGGATTCCAACGGCAACGGCGACGCCGATCCCGGCGAGCCCATCGTCGGCGGCACCGGCGTCACCGCGACGCCCATCGTCGTCACCGAAGGCCAGACCGTGCACCTCGTCGTGAAGGACTTCACGCCCGTCGGCGCCCCGCTCAACGCCCGCAACGCCATCGTCATCACCGCCGCGTTCACCTACACCAACGCCAGCCCCGCGCTTTCGCAAAACTACACGCGCAACGACGTCACCACCGTCGGCGCCGGCGCCACCTCCGGCCTCGACCTCGTGAAGACCGTCGACAAAGCCCTCGCCAGCCCCGGTGAGACCGTCACCTACACGCTTACCTATACGAACCACGGCGCCGGCCCGCTCTCCGACATCATCATCCACGACGTAGTCCCCGCCTACAGCATTCACGTGAGCGCCGCCCACGGCACCCTGCCGAACAACCTCACCAACTGCGCGATCCTCCAGCCCGCCGCCAACGCCAAAGGCAACCTCCGCTGGACCTTCACCGGCACGCTCGCCTCCGGCGGCACCGGCACCGTCACGTTCTCCGTCAAAGTCGAAAACTGATCCCGCCCTCCGCGTCGCAATCCGGATTTTTTCCCGGCGTGGCACCGGCGGGACGCCCTTGGTTTCCCTTGGGGAATCCGTCGCCGTTTTCGATCGGCCACGGTCGGCGATCAGGAGCCCCATCGGGGCGAAAGATGACAGCCCAGGGCAACGCCCTGGGGAATATTTTGGAAAGCACCCGAGCCCTGTAGGGGCGGCCCCATTCGGCGGGTTCGCCTCACCCCAGAGTTTGCGCCCGTTCCCGAGGGATTCCCTCTTTCCCCGCCGCCGCCTACTTCGCCTCCGCCTTCAAAATCACCGGCACCTCGATCAACACGCTGCTCGCATCCGCCAACTGTAGCATTTGCGTGCTCATCCCCGCCGCCGTCGGCGTCAGCGATACCGTAAAAACATAGTCGCCGTTCGGCTGCCGTCCCTTCGCCTCCACGCTCCCGAGCGCCAGCTTCGCCTCCGGCGGCGTCGCCTCCTCCCAGCCGCTCACCGTCACCTCGCGCACCGCCGCCGTGCCCGCTTTCACTGTCGGCAAAATGATCGGATTCGGCGCGACCTTCGCCGCCGACACCACCGGCACAAACACCTTCAGCGCCAGCTGCGGGTTCTTCGGATCGTTCGTCTTCAAAAACACCTGCGCCTGCTGCGGTCCCGCCGGCGCCGTCACCAGTTTGCGCAACACCACGCTGCCGCCCTTGCGGCCCGCTTCTACATTGTGCTCTGCCCGCAACCACGCGCGGTCCGTCGTCGCACCGAGCACCGTGATGTTTTCCGCGCCGAGATAGTTCGCCGACACCACCGTCGACGCTTCCTGGCTGCGCATGCTCGACGGCATCATCAACGGCATCGGCACCACCTCCCAGTTTTCAAACGCGCGGATCATCACCTTCACGCGCAACTCGTCCGAGCCCGCCGACGTAAACACCGTGAGCCGCCGCGTGATCGCGCCCTGATAGCTCCGCGTCTCCATCGCCACCGGCATCGTCGTCGAGGCCCCCGGCGCGAGCGTCTTCGCCTTCGGCTCGCCCGCCGTGCACGAGCAATCGCTCGACACGCTCAACACCTGCAGCTCCTTGCCCGTGGTGTTCGTCAGTTTCACCTCGGCCTCGAGACGCAGATTCTGGCCCTTCGTCCCGAAATCCACGTCGCCCGGCTCAAATTTCAACGGCCCCGCCCACGCCGCCGCCGCGAGCCAACCCAGAGTGAAAACAATGCGCATCGTCATCGCCCAAAATCTCACCGTCCCCCGCACCGCTGGCCAGTCGGAAACAGGCGCGCGCCTTTTGTTTTGACTGGTCCATGCTGGGGACGCGACGCCCCCGTCGCGTTCGTCGTTCCTCTCCGCCTCCACCGCCCCCGCACCTACCTCCACAAATCCGTCGGCACCACGTCCGCGCGCGGCTTCCCTCCCACCGGCCACAGCATCGGCGTCATCACCGCCTTCGCCTCCGCCAGCCGCATCGCGTGCTGCTCCAGCCGCGTTTCCGCCGCGCGCCGCGCCTCCGCCGACGGTTGGAAAATCCCCGCGAGCCACGCCGCCGCCGCGTCCGGATCGCTCGCCACGAGTTCGCGTTGGCCGACCAACATCGCCGTCACCGCCATAAACCGTTCCCGCGCCGGGCTGCTCTTCGTTTCCGTGCACGCCGCGATCCACACCGCCGCGAGCGCGCGGTCGCGCGCCTCCGATTTCACATAAATCGCCGGCCCGATTTTCCCTGCCGGCCACGTCGCGTTCGTCACGGCCGCCAGCAGATCCAAACACGCTGGGCACGTCACACTCAGCACCAGCACCGGCCGCGCCCCCGCCACCGGCTGCTCGTCATCGAGTGGGAAAAACGCCTCCGCGCCCGCCGCCAGCGCCTCCGGCCGCCCGACCTCGCCGACCCGTGCTTCCACCGCCCGCGCCGCGAGCAAATATCCGCCCGCCGCCAACGCCCCGCCGAGCGCGAGCCCCCACCACATCGGCCGCAACGCGCGCCGCGGCCACGCCATGATCGCCGCCGCCGCGTGTGCCGTGCAATACGGACAAAACGCCTTCAGCACGCCAAACTGCACCACCATAAAACCGATCGCACCGAGCCCCAGCACCGCGTGCCACGCCGTCCGCGCCCGGTCGCTCAGCGGAAAAAACAACGCCGTCCACGCCACCACACCAAAAAATCCCACCGGCACGCCACGCAACGATCCGAACTGGCTGTGAATCACCTGCTCACACCCGCCGCCGATGCACGGCAGACGCCACAGTTTCAAAACTGCGAGCCACAGCGCGAGCCCCAGCCCGAGCCCCGTGAGCAACGTCGCCGCCACGCGCCGCGCGGTAAGCGTGGGATCAGGACGAAGGTGACTCGGCGTTTCGTGACTCACAGGAGAGCCGCCCAGCGTGCCGCCACCGCCCCCGGCGTCGATGCGAATGCAGCGATTCCCCGGGCACCCAGGTGGGCGGGCGCGTCCCCGCGCCCGCATTCCTCCCCAATTTTTAGTCCGCCTATCTTTCTGCCCCCATTTTTCTGACCAAAAAAAACTCCCGCCCCCCCCCGTGAGCCACGATCACCGCCCCCCGCGCCCCCAAGAAAATCGTTCTCGTTCCTCGTTCTCTTAATCTTTCGTCAGCTCCGCGCCCTCTCCGCTGGGGACGCGACGCCCCCGTCGCGTTTTCCCGCCCCGCCCTGCGCCCCACCGCCCCAATCCCCACCGAATTTTCCGTCAGAAAAATAGGGTCAGAAAAATCTCACATCACCCGGCTTCCACCTTCGTAGCCGCGCCGCTTCCGGCGCGGTCCCTCGACTCTGTGCCCACCACCCTCCCGTGCGGCTACGATCAACGCGAAGGTGGCCAAGCGATCTGACGTTTTCAGGCTGCTTCCCCAGAGCGCCCTTCATCGGACCCTGCTTGGCGAGGTTGCCGCGCTGGGATCGACAAACCCCGCAGATTTTCCTCTCTCAAGCCACCCCGCTCATGATCCAATCCTTCGCCGATCACGACACCGAGCAGCTATTTCACGAGGAGAAAAACCGTCCCACAGGGACAGTCGCGAGCATGAGGGAAGAAGAGGCACCCAGCCGACAGTGACAACGCGCGAAAAGTAGCCGTGAACAGTATGGTCCAGCTCCGCTCAGCATTTCCCCATTTTCAGAAGAGCTCACTGCCCGCTCGCCCGCGCGCGGCTCACCTTTAACCTCTCGGAAAAATGGAAATCGTGAGGTCGCGTCCTGAGGATGCTGGCGTTCTGACTAAGGTGGCTTTCGCGGCGAAGAGCCATTGGGGTTATCCGCAGACATGGATGCGGCACTGGGAAGAAGCGCTTACCGTGACGCCCGCTTATGTCAGTGCGAATCCGACCTACGCAGCCATCGCTGATCAGGTGATTGTTGGCTTTTGTGCACTCCGAATTCGATCTGACGAGGCGGTGTTGGATCATCTTTGGGTCTTGCCGGCAGCGATGCGAAAAGGGGTGGGGCGAGCTTTGTTCACGCAGGCCGAAAAAATCGCAAGAGCGCGTGGCGCGACATCCCTGAAGATCGTTGGCGATCCGCACGCCGAGGGGTTTTATCGACGGATGGGCGCTTTGAAGTATGGGCGAGAAGACGCTGCGATCGACGGACACGCCCGTTTTCTTCCGCTGTTGGAGAAGGCCCTGTGAAAAGAACGGAACACAACGAGTAGGAATGGCAGCCAAAACCACGTCAGCAAGGTCTCCGACTTGTGACCATAGCGCACTGGCGGTGGCGCGAGCGGGGGAGGGGAGTGGTGTGTGTTTTACCGTGCTCGGGCGGCGGGTCTTTTGCGCATCCTTCGTGGTGAAGTCGGCGGTTGAAAACCGCTGCTCCGTGGGCGTGCGCTGCATCGACGTGGGCGGAATGCGTTGCGTGGCCTTTTGCGAACGCGGCCACTTCGCAAATCCCGGGGTCGCCACCGCCGCTTTCTCCCGCCACACTCGCGCCATGACTGTGAACATTTCCGCCCGCGTTCTCACTGTCGCCCTCCTCGCCGGCCTCGTCTTCGGCACCGCGGTTTCCCGCGCTGATCCGCTCGACGACCTCTGGGCCAATCCGCCGCCCGCCTCCCGGATCCGCGCTTACTGGTGGTGGCTCAACGGCAACGTCACCCGCGACGCCATCACGCGCGATCTCGAGCAAATGAAGGCCAAGGGTTTCGGCGGCGCGTTGATCTGCGATGCCGGCGGGGCCGAGCAGCGCGCCAACGCGCAGGTGCCGCACGGCCCGACCTTTTTCTCTCAGGCCTGGCGCGAACTTTACAAACACGCCTTGCGCGAAGCCGACCGTCTCGGCCTCGAAATGAGCCTCAATATCCAGAGCGGCTGGAATCTTGGCGGCCCCGTCGTCACGCCCGACGACGCTCCGAAAAAACTTACGTGGACCGAGCTCCGCGTCACCGGCCCCGCGCGCGTCGCCACGAAACTCGCCGCGCCGAAAGCCCGCGACAACTACTACCGCGACCTCTTCGTGCTCGCGTATCGGATCCGGCCTGACGCCCCGAAGAACCGTCAGCCCCTGCAAAACCAGGTGGAGAAAGCCCTCCTCAAACCGCTGCGTCCCTTCTCCGCGCCCGACACCACGCCGCTCTTCCAAGAAGTTGCCGCCACGCCCGGTGAAGAAGATCTGCGTGCGACCGACGTCGTCGATCTCACGGCGCACCTCACCGCCACCGGCGAGTTGAACTGGGATGCGCCCGCCGGCGAGTGGCAGATTCTCCGCCTCGGTTGCACGCTCAACGACCACTGCCGCGTCTCCACGTGCAGCGAAGGCTGGGAGGGCTACGCGCTCGATCCCTTCGACGCCGGCGCGTTTCGCCGCTACTGGGATGCGATCGTCGAGCCGCTGATCGCCGACGCCGGCCCGCTCGCCGGCAAGTCGCTCAAATATCTGCACACCGACAGTTGGGAAGTGGAAGTCGCGAATTGGACGCCGACGCTGCGCACGGAATTTCAGCAGCGGCGCGGTTACGATTTGCTCGCGTGGTTGCCCGTCATCACCGGACGCATCGTCAACAGCCGCGACGAGAGCAACCGCTTCCTCGCCGACTTCCGCCGCACAATGGGCGATCTCGCCATCGCGAATCACTACCAGCTTTTCCGCGACGGCGCGCACCGCCACGGCCTCCTGATTCACCCCGAGTCTGGCGGCCCGCACGCCGTGCCGATCGACGCGCAGCAATGCCTCGGCTTCAACGATGCGCCCATGAGCGAATTTTGGGCGACCTCGTGGAAACACCGCATCGGCGACGAAAACCGTTTTTTTGTGAAACAGCCCGCGTCCGCCGCGCACACCTACGGCCGCCGACTCGTCCTCGCGGAAGGGTTCACGACCATCGGGCCCCACTGGCAGGAGACGCTTTGGGACAATCTCAAGCCGAGCTTCGACAAAGCGATCTGCGAAGGCCTCAACCTCCTCGTGTGGCACGCCTTCGTCTGCTCGCCCGCCGAGATGGGTGTGCCCGGCCAACAGTATTTCGCCGGCACCCACCTCAACCCGAACGTCACGTGGTGGGAAAAGTCCGCGCCATTTTTCGCCTACCTCAATCGCACGCAGACGCTCATGCAGCAGGGTCTCTTCGTCGCGGATGTCGCCTACTACTACGGCGACCACGTGCCGAATTTCACGCAGCTCAAGAAATCCGATCCCGCGAAAATTCTCCCCGGCTACGACTACGATGTGCTCACGGAAGAAGTCCTGCTCACGCGCGCCGCCGTAAAAGACGGCCGCCTCGTCCTGCCCGACGGCATGAGCTACCGCGTGCTCGTGCTCGCCCCGCGCACGACGATCTCGCTTCCGCTCCTCCGCAAACTCCGCGAGCTCGTCACCGCGGGCGCGACGGTGATTGGTCCCATGCCGACCGCCGCGAGTGGCCTGCGCGACTTCGCGGCTCATGATGCCGAGGTTAAGAAACTCGCCGCCGAGCTGTGGGGCAGCGGCCGTGTCGTCGCGAATCGCGGCGCCCGCGACGTCCTGCTCGCGAGCGGTGTGTCGCCCGATTTCGAATTTTCCGGTGCGAAACACGACGCCAACCTCGACGCGATTCACCGTCGCGTCGACGGCGCCGAAATCTACTTCGTCGCCAACCGCCTCGACCGTCCCGAGCACGTGCAGGCTACCTTCCGCGTCACCGGTCGCGCTCCGGAATTGTGGGACGCCGTGAGTGGCGAGCGCCGTTTCGCCTCCGCCTACACCGTGAAAGATGGACGCACCACGCTGCCGCTCGACTTCACGCCGTGCGGCTCGTGGTTCGTCGTCTTCCGCGCGCCCGCCGCCGCGCATCCCGCCACTGCGGAGCGCAACACGCCGAACTTCGCTCCGCTCGCCGAACTCAGCGGTCCGTGGAGCGTGCGCTTCGATCCTCGCTGGGGCGGACCGGGCGCCGTCGAATTTTCCGCCCTCGTGAGTTGGCCCACGCGCAGCGAGCCCGGCATCAAGCACTTCTCCGGCACCGCGACCTACAGCAAGACCTTCGACGCACCGCCGCCGGCCGGCCGCGTGTTTCTCGATCTCGGCAAAGTCCGCGAACTCGCCGAGGTGCGCGTGAACGGAAAATCCTGTGGCATCGTCTGGTCGCCGCCGTTCCGCGTCGAGGTGACCGCCACGCTGAAACCCACGGGCAATGTCCTCGAAATCGAAGTCGTGAATTTCTGGCCCAACCGCGTGATCGGCGACGCCGCGCTCCCAGTCGAAAAACGCCTCACCAAAACCAACGTCCGCGAACTCAAGGCTGAGACGCCGCTGATAGAATCCGGCCTCCTCGGCCCCGTGCGGTGGGAAACGCTCGCAGGCCGCGAGTGATTTTCTGAGGCAGCGTGCTTCGGCCGCCGCCGGAAAATTTGGTCTTTTCCGTGGGTAGGGCCCGACCTCCGTGGCGGGCCGTCGGGATGGTGATGCGTTCGGCCCAGCTCCGGTGGAGGGGAGCTTTGCCAGCGCCCTTGGCAGGGTGGGTCGGCAGTTGACTCGCCAGTCGGCTGCGTCGGCGGACAATTATCGAAGTCACCCGCCTCGGCGTGCACGCCGTGGTGGGCCATGTCGTCACCGGTCTGCGCGACATGCTTGGGATGACCCAGACAGGGGTAACACTGCCCGCTTCCCCGTAGCCGCGCCGCTTCCGGCGCGGTCTGACCCTATTTTTCTCACATAAAAAACGCCGGCCGCTCCTCCCACGTCCCACCGCCCGGCCCAAAACGAATTTGCTGTCAGAAAAATGGGGTCAGAAAAATCTCGGATCATCGCGCCCCCGCCCTCGTAGCCGCGCCGGTGACGGCGCGGATCCTGGCCTTACCTGTATTGTTCCGACCTCATTTCGAAAAAAAGAGAATCGACGGTCCTAAAAACAGCCACGACTACAGTTGTTTGAATCGGCCTCCGTTTTGGTCCCACAGCCCCGGGTTTTTCCGATCGCCGGCAATCAAGACCGGCCGTGTTTCGGCCGTATGAACTCGGAGACTGAAATCCGACCGTTTCTGGCGCGCGGGATGGCCTGCAAGATCGTCGCACGAAGCTGCGCGTAGTTTTTCGGCCAGGGCCGGGTTTCAAGCCAGTCTTCAGCCTCCGCCGTGAATTTGAGCCGCTTTGCGCCGGATTCGTCGGCGCCGTGCGAGGCGAGAATCTCGCGGGCGATGGCGGGGATGTCGCTGCTCATTTCAGACAGTTTAGGCACCGTGATGGAGAGCGCGGTGATCTTGTAGTAGAGCGTCTCACCGAAGGTGCCTTCCTCGACGCGATCCCAGAGCGGGCTGGTGGCCGAGAGCACGAGGCGGAAGCGGCGCGCGAAGGCGTGAAAGACGTCGCGGCCCGACAAGAGGTTGTCCAGCAGGACCTGCTGCTCGGGGTTAAACAAGTCCACGCCATCTACGATTAACGTGCCGGCATCGTGCGAGAGCAGTGAGGGGGCGAGGACTTCGGTGAGCCGGTGCGCGCCAAATTCGGCGGCGCCACACACCATGACGGGACCGTTTCGGAAAACCGAGATGGGGACGAGGTCGCGGGCGAGAGCTTCGAAGGGGCTGCCGGGTTCACCCTGCAGCAAGAGCACGGAGCGAAAATCACGGACCTTCCGGATGCGTCGGGCAAAATCGAGAAACGCCGGCGACGTGCCGGGCAGGAACCTCGGTTTGAAGGTCGGTTCGTCCGCGTCGGGGAGCGGGATGGCCGGGTTACGCGATACCGCCCCGCTCCAACGACTCACGAAGGGCTCGCCGGTTGCGACGCGCGCCGCGGTATGCTGGGCGGAGCGGCGATCAAGGGACTCGTTGATTTTCTCGAGGAGGATTTTTGGGTTGGGCGGTTTGTTGAAGATCCCCGCCACGCCCTCGCGGGACAACTGGATGGCGAGGTCGAGCGTCAGGGAACCCGAAACGAAAATCACCGGGATCTTCGGTTGGACCTCCCGCAGGGCATGCATGAGTTCGTGCCCGTTTACCACGGGCAACTCGAACTCCAAGATGGCCAGATCGAAGAACTGCACGGTGGCGATCTCATAGGCGGTCTGCGGGCTCTCGTGGGCCGAGACGTGAAAGCCTGCCTGCTCCAGCAGCAGGCCCAGCATTTCCCGAAAAACGATGGAGTCATCGACCAAGAGGACCCAGGCGCGCGCCGGAGAATTGTCCTCGTCGTTCATGGGCTGGGACCTTCCCTCGCGGGCGGGGCACACCGCCGCCGCCGGATGGGCCGCGAACAAGCTGCGCCGTCGCGATCAGCCGGCAGAGAAACCGGCGTCCCCTCGTATTCCGACCATGATAGAGGGGGCTTCACCGCGAATTTTGAGCCGCAAGATCTTCGAGTGTTGCTTCAGATCGAAGATGAAACGGGGTCGCCCTTTCAGGCGGGCGACCGGCGCCTGACCAAAGCCGTGAGCAGCGCGCTGCTTTCCGGTAGCGTGACGACCGTGTTCCCCGAACCAATCGGCCTCAAGAGTTTGACGACACCGGCCGCGGCATAGTCTGCGGGCGAAACGCCGACGAACAATCCGAGGCGCAAGGCCCTTGAAGAGAACGTGATCATAGTTTCTTACGCGCCACTTGTAGAGTGGCACAGTATATTTTAATGAGTCCCGGACCAGCGGAGATATAAAAATTTCCGATAGACAGCTGAAGGGGCCATTGCCCGGCAGATGCCCGGGTAATTCCGAATTCTGCGGGCGATAGAGACAGTCACGGACTCAGGCTACGCGAGAATAAATACCATGCATTGATTGTGTTTTTATGTGCAATAATTGTATATAATATAAGCGAGTCCGTTCGCCGCTTTATAGCGGCGCCTTGCACGATCGCGCCCGTTGCGCGGAGGAGAGCAGGCAAGGGATTTTCTCGCTTTCCAGCCAAGCTCCGGCCGAAGGGCGCTTTGCAAGCGTCCTTGGCAGATCGGGGCGGCGGTTAAAACCGCCGCTGCTTTCGAGCGCGCAAGCACCTGAGCGTCGCGTCGCCCGCTGGAGAGGGCAGACGCGCCCACGCTCCGCGCTCAGAGCTTGATCTGCATCGTCACGCCGAACCAGTTGACGCGGTAGCTCTGCGGGCCGCCGTCGAGCAGCACTGCGGTCGGCAGCGCGGCGGCATTCGCGCCGGGCACTACGGGGGTCGCGTCGATGTTCGTATAGTGCCAGTCGCGGATCGTCTCTTTCTGATAACGGTAGATCAGGCGCAGCGCGACGCGCGGCGTGAGTGGAATGCGCAGGGTGGCGTCGAGGTAGTTGATGTCGGTCGCGAGGTCCGGCATGCGGGTGCCGGCGAGGGGGGCCGTCGCGGCGTTGATTGCGCCGCCCACGGTGTAGGCGTAGTCGATTCGGGTGCGGCCGGTGGAGTAGGAGTAGTCGACGTTCAGGCTGGCTTTGCCGATGTCCTGCCGCACGCCGAGGCCGAGCACGTGGTTGCGGTCCGCGCTTTCGGAGGACCACGTGTTGATCAACGGAAACACCGGGCCGCCGGGCGCGGCGCCGATCTCGATCGCGTTGGCGGGCGTGATGGTGCCGAGCGGCGTCACGAGGCCGATGGTGACGGCGGCGTTGGCGTTCGGGATCGTGGACTGGCGATACTTGCCGAGCTGGTAGGAGTAGAAGCCGTAGATGTTCTGCTTGGCCGAGGGCTGGTAGCTCAGGTCGAGGTTGGCCGAGCGGGTGCCGTTCTGCGTGCGGCCGTAGTCGGACTCAGGATACTTTGCTTCGCGACCTTGGAAGGAGACGCCGGCGTCGAGGTTCGCGCGGAGGTTCGTGTCGAAGCGCGCGTTTACCGTGTGCTGGTCGCGGTCGGCGAGATCGAGCGCGCGGAAACCGGTGTTGGTGCGCACGGCCCAGCTGGAGACGTTGGTGCCGGCCGTGGTCGGGATCGGCACGATCGCGGAGCTGAACACGTCGTCGTAGTAGGAGGCGACGTAGTGGCTGCCGCGGCGGCGGGCGAATTCGTAGGAGACGCGCACCGTGGAGTCGCGGAGGCTGCGGTTCACGTAGCCGAGCTTCGCCTTGTCTTCCCAGGTGCGCTCGCGGTCGCGGTTTTCCCGATCAGTCGTTTCGCGTTCGAGGGAGGCGTTGAGGTTGGAGACTTTGTTCAGACGGTAGTCGGCGGTCGGGCCGAAGCGGAATTGTTTGCTGCCGAAAACATTGCTCTTGATCGGAATGTTGCCGGCGGGCGTCGCATTCGTGCCGAGGAGGAAGTTCTGGCCGCTGCCGTCGTTGAGGAGGCGTCCCCAGACTCCGGTTACGCCGTCAAAGGTGAGGCCGCGGGTCTGGTTGCCGGCCGTTGCGGCATCGGCGTCGACGTAGACGGCGTTGGGATTCACCGCGAGAAACGGATCGGTGTGGTTCGCCATCTCGTGGAAACGGGCCTTGGCCTTTACGTTGAGGGCGGGCGTCGGATTCAGCGAGAGCGTCAAATCGGCGAGGCGCGTATCGACGGTCGCGTCGGTGGAGCGGCGGCTGAGGGAGCCGGTCGTATCCCAACCGCCGCCGGGCAGCAGCGTCACGTTGGCGAGCGCGATGCCGGGAATCGTGGTGTAGGGGATGAGGTTGTCGTCCTGCCGCCACTTGCCGGCGGAGACGACGGCGGTGAAGTAGCCCTTGTAGAAATCCGGCATCGAGCGCGTGTATTCGGCACGGGCGTTGTAGGCCTGGTTGCTCGGGGCGAGGTCGAAACGTCCCTGTGTGATCGCGCCCGCGGCGGGCGTGGTCGTGATGCCGTTGGCCGGCGTGATGCGATACGGCTCCTGGAAGGTGACGGTATCGATCTGGTTTTCGAACAACGAGGCCGAGAGGCGGAGATTGAAGGCGTTGAGGCCTTCCGCGTGCGTGATGCCGGCAAGGAGGTCTTCGGTCACGTAGTCGACCGGCTCGGCGATTTCGATCGGCGCGGTGCCGCCGGCGTTGCCCCAGACGGCGCCGAAGGGGCGCGCGCCTTGGCGGTGTTCGACGGCGTAGCCGACGTAGGCTTTCCACGTTTTCGAGAGATCGAAATCGGCGCGCACGCCGCCGCGCTTGCGCGTGAGGCTGAGCGTGGTGTTCGCATTGGCGGCGGCGGCGGTGGCGACCGCGGCGTTGTCCGCGGCGGTCGAGGCAGTGCCGCCCGGGGTGAGCCCGGGGACGAGCGTGAGCATGCCGGTGCCGAGGCCGGTCCAGAGCGATTTGTAACGGTCGGTAAACACGTGCGGCGTCTCGCTGAAATACGCCTTGATCTTCCAGTCGTTAAAGCGGCCGAACTGCAGACCGTAGTATTGGTCGTGGCGCCCGGCGCCGCCGCCGGTGACTTCGACGAAGTGGCCGCTCTTGGGCTGTTTCAGCTCGAGGCTGAAATTGTTCACGTAGGCGCCGTTATCGAGATCCTGATACATCCGATACTGCGCGTTGCGTTCGTCGGCATCGCCGCCGATCACGCCAAACTCGAGCTGGCCGGCGTATTCCCAGCCGGAGGCGGTTTTGGCGATCTGGTCGGCCTTGGGCATGGCCCACGGCAGTTTGAACATCTGGCCGGTGGGCGTGTGTTTCACGGCGGGCCAGTCGGCGTCGAGCGGGCGCGTCGCCTGCGTCGAGGCGCTCTGGGCATTGCCGAGCGTGGTGCCGGTGCCGACGGCGGAGTCGGCTAGGGGGCCGGCGGCGGCGATCTGGGCGAGGGCGAGGCCGGCGAGCGAAGCGGCGGCGTGGCGGGTGAGGCGGGAAGAAGTTTTCATGGTGGGCATCGGGCGCGGGGGGCGGGGTCGTTTGCTCAGCGTTGGAAGCGGGCGCCGCCCGGGTGGTTGCTACCGTGCACCTGCGAATGGCAGTTTTGGCAGGAGCGACTCATGATGCGCGTGTTCGGCGCGCCGCCGGCTCCGAGGATCTGGCTCGCGTTAAACAACGTCGCTTGGTGCCCCTGGCCGTTGCCGTGACACTGCTGGCAGAGCATCGGGCGCGCGACGTTGAGGAGCTTGTCGTGGTTGGAACCGTGGGCGTTGTGGCAGCTCAGGCAGTTGTCGCGCACGGGGGCGTGTTCCCAGAGGAAGGGACCGCGTTTCTCGGCGTGGCAGGTGTAGCAGGTCTCGTTGACCGAGTCGGCCTTGAGCAGCGACTTCGAGGTCGAACCGTGGGGATTGTGGCAGTCGACGCAGCTCAGTTTGCCCTCGTTCACCGGCATGTGGGAGCGCTTCGCAAACTCCGCGCGCTGCTGCTGGTGGCAGGTGTAACAGGTTTCGTTGATCGTCGGTTTCTTCAGCAGGCCGGTGGCGGAGATCTTCGCCATCGGGTTGTGACAGTCGCTGCAGCTCAGGTCGTTCGTGGCGTGGGTGGAGCCCTGCCAGAACATCTGCTGGCCGCCTTGGTGGCAGGAGAGACACATCGCGGTCTGCTGCGCGACGGGGGTGCCCCATTCTTTCGTGAAGCCGATGAGCGCGGTGCGGCTCTTCGTGTCCTTCAGGTGGTTCGAGCCCGGGCCGTGGCAGGCTTCGCAGCTCAGCTTTTGGTCGGCGTTCTTCGGGTTTAGTCGGAACACATTCGCGTGCTGCGTGTGGCTAAACTGTTTGTTCGGTGTCGTGTGACACGCGATACACACCGCCTCGCCGATATAGTCGGCACCGCCGTTGAGCGCGGCCGTCGGGGCCTTGGCGGGCGGGGTGGGTTGCGCGACGATGAGGGTGACGAGACCGGCCGCGTAGAGGGCGGCGGCCGCGAGGCCGATCCGCAGGGGTGAAAACGGACGCAGGATGTTCATGGATTTCTTCTCGTCGGGATAGGAGTTGCTCACGGGTGGTTAAAAAAACGTCGCCGGGCGGCACGCGCGCAGCAGGGCGTGCGACCGCGATCCGGCAACGGCGCAAAAAGTCCCGCGCGCCCCTCGGGTGCGAAACGGAAACAGTAACCGGGTTGTTACACATCCGCTTCTGCTCGCCGGTTTTCTTGACGCCGGCACAACTCCCGGCACTCATCCGCCGCGTGTGGAAATTACTCCTAGCCGCGCTCGTCTGTCTCCGCGTCTGCTCCGCGCAGACGATCTTGCTCGATTCGTTTAACGCCGGCGCGACGACCGGTGCCGTGCGCACCGGCACCTCGTGGGTTGGCCAAACCACGGCCTCCGCCACCGCGCTCACCGTCGGCGGCACCGCGCGCGATGAGAACGGCTGGGGCGCCACCGGCCTCACGCTCAACGCCACCGGCATGAACTTCGTCACGGTCACCGCGCAGCGCGAGACCGGCAACGCCGCGGGCACCTTCGCAATCCAGTTCGAAGACCGGAATCTCAACACGCAGGTCTTCTCCGTCAGCATGTCCGCGTTTGCGATCGGCACACTCACCTCGGTGCAGATTCCCATCACGGCGTGGTCGGGCAGCTTCGCGCCGACGCAGATCACGGGCTGGAGCATCGGCGGCGGCGGGGTGGGGACCACGGCCTTCCGCATGACGTTCGACAATCTCGCGCTCAACGCCGCCGCCACCTCCGGCACGGTCGCGCCCGGGGCCACCGGCGATTTCGGCGCGCAGACGAAAGCCGTCGGCGAGAGCGTCACGTTTGCGATCACGGCGAGCGGCACCGCCCCGCTCACGTATCAGTGGTTCAAGAACGCCACGACCGCGCTTACCGCCAACGCCACCGCGACCACCGCCACGCTCACGCTCGCCAACCTCACGCCCACCGACGCCGGCACCTACACCTGCACCGTCACCAACGCCGCCGGCAGCATCGTCAGCGGCGCCTTCACGCTCGCCGTCACCGCCCCCGCCGCGACCGTCACGCTCGGCTCCCTCGCCGCGACCTACACCGGCACGCCGAAAGCCGCGACCGCCGTCACCGCGCCCGCCGGCCTCGGCGTGGTCTTCACTTACAACGGCAGCGCCGTCGTTCCCGTTAACGCCGGCTCCTACACCGTCGTCGCCACCGTCAACGACCCCGCTTACGGCGGCAGCGCCACGGGCACACTCGTCATCGCGAAGGCCGCGCAGTCGATCGCGTTTGCGCCGCTCCCCACCACACTGCGCGTCGGCACCGCGTTCAACGTCACCGCGACCGCCACCTCCGGCGAACCCGTCGCGCTCGCCGTGCTCGCGGGCCCGGCGACCGTCTCCGGTGCCACCGTCACGCCCACCGGCGCCGCCACGATCACGCTCCGCGCCACGCAGGCCGGCACCGCCAACTATCTCGCCGCCACCACCGACCTCGCGTTCACCACCACGAAGCAAACGCAGAGCATCGAGTTCCCCGCCATCGCGGACCAGCCGTCCACCGTCACGACGCTCACGCTCGCCGGCACCGCGAGCTCCGGCCTGCCCGTAACGTTCTCCGTGCTCAGCGGCCCCGCCTCGCTCAACGGCGCCGTGCTCACCGCCACCGGCACGGGCCTCGTCGTCGTGCGCGCCTCGCAGCCCGGCTCCGACACCACCAACGCCGCGCCCGACGTCACGCGCGCGTTCAACGTCTCCGCGGCCCCCGTGGTCACGCCGCCCGTTGTCACGCCGCCGGTTACCACGCCCACGGCGCGCCTCGGCAATCTCTCCGCCCGCGCCCTCGCTGGCTCCGGCGAGCGCGTGACCATCGCCGGTTTTGTCATCACCGGCGACACGCCGAAACCCGTCCTCCTCCGCGCCATCGGCCCCGGTCTCGCGGCCTTCGGGGTGCCCGGCACCGTCGCCGCGCCCACGCTGGAGCTTTTCCGCAGCGGCACCGCCACGCCCCTCGCGCGCAACGTCGGCTGGTCCGGCGCCGGCTCCACCGATGCCCTCGTCGCCTCCGCCGCGCGCGTGGGTGCTTTTGCGCTCACGCCCGGCAGCGCCGACTCCGCCCTCATCGCCACGCTCGCCCCCGGCACCTACTCGGCCGTGATCGGCAGCGCCGATGCGCGCATCGGCGTCGGCCTCGTCGAAGCCTACGACCTCTCCGCCGCCACGCCCGGCCAACGCATCAACAACCTCTCGATCCGCGCCGTCGCCGGCAGCGACGCCGACACCCTCATCGTCGGCCTCGTCGTCGAAGGCACCACGTCGCAACGCTACCTCGTCCGCGCCGTCGGCCCCGGCCTCACCGCGTTTGGCGTCGAGGGCGCCCTCGCGCGTCCGCAACTCGCCGTGTTCTCCGGCTCCAACGAAATCGCGCGCAACGTCGGCTGGTCCACGTCCGCCAACGCCACCGCGCTCGCCGAGACCGCCGCTGCCGCCGGGGCCTTCCCGCTCGCCGCCGGCAGCGCCGATTCCGCGCTGCTCCTCACGCTCGCGCCCGGCCCCTACACCGCGCAGGTCTCTGGCCTCGCCGGCACGACCGGCGTCGCCCTCGTCGAAGTTTACGAAGTGCGCTGAGCCCCATGCGCTCTCTAGCAGAGACCCAGTGGCTTGGAGGTAGGAGCCTGCTTGCAGGCGATTCGGGATGTTGGCCGTTGTCGTGCAATCGCATCGCCTGCAAGCAGGCTCCCACCGTTAGCCCCTTGTTCGTCTCGTCCTGCACGGAAGCTACGCTGAACCGCCACCCCAGCCCATGAAATTGCGCCCTCCCCCCATCGCCTTTGCCGTCGCCGCCGTCCTTCTCGCACTCGGAGCCGCGCTCTACTGGAAATCCACCTCCACGCCACCGGCGCCGGCCCCCGCGCCCATTATCCCGAAATTGCCCGCCAACGCCGCGCCGAACTCCGTCGCCCTCGAACGCGACCACGCCGCCGTCTTCCAACGCGCCTTCTGGCGCCGCCCCGCCGCGGATGACCGCATCCTCCACGCCGAGCGCCGCGACTCGCTCGACGGCTCCAGCGGTGTCGAGAAATGGCAATGGTTCATCGCCGTGCAGCCGAGTCCCGCCTTCCGCGAGTGGTTCTTCAAAGACAACCCGTTCGAACTTATCCCCGTCGCCCCCGAAGCGCCCGCGCCCGAGCTCGCCTCGCCGCCCGCGTGGTTTCCCTCCGCCACCGAACTCACGCGCCTCGCCCGCCACCGCAACCGCGAAGGCCGCTACCTCGTGTTTCACGACCTCGCAAACAACCGCCTCTACGCCACCGATGCCGGCGGCGGTTTCGCCGCGTCGCGCAAATAACCCGTTGGGCCGGTCGCCCGCGGGTTGACGTGACGCCAACCTCCGTCGGGCCGGGGCTTCTCCGTGTCTGCACGCGCCCGCGGTGAGACGCCTCTTCGCGCGCAAGCACGCTCCCCGCGCCACGCACTGGCCCGGCCGATCGGGGCCCGAGTCTTTCGGGTGAACGGTCAGATTTTTTCACGCGCGCATGCTAAGCCGAGGGCCGTCGTCCGCCTGTCCTGAAATAATTTGCAGAAGGTTGGCCCCTTTGGCCGGAAATTTTCGCAGGTAGCGGGAGACTCCCTGGCCAATGTTCCACGCCCGTCCGCCCCAATCCGGCTCACGCCAAACCGAGCACACCGTCTTCCTCGGTGCTCTTCGCCCGCTCATATCCAGCGTTTTCCTCTCTGTGGTTTCGGCCCCGCCGCTTCTGGAAACCCTCCGCCGCCGCGGCCGGTGCGGCACCCGCTACTTATTAAAAAACAGGGTTAATCCCTCACTAAAATATCATTGAAACTATGATAGCTTTTTTTTCTTTTCCGTCAGCCCCGCTTCATCCTGCCGCTTGTTTCAAGCCGGCAGCTTTTTAGCCGGATCGATGTTACCCCGCGTCGGTCCTTCGAAAAAAATGATCCGGCTTTTTCGCGCCCACCCGAATTCCGCTCCTTTCCCATGACTATGAAAATGCTCCCCTCGTCCTGCTCCCGCACCTCGGTCTTGTCGTGGCGACGCCGACTGCTCGCGTCCGTGTTGTCCCCGCTCCTTGCGATCGGTTCCCTCCTCGCCCCGGTGCACGCCCAGACGAGCGCGGTGCCTGGTTTCCTCAGCTACCAGGGCAAGGTCACCAATGCCAACGGCACGCTCGTCGGCGCCGGCGCCCCGGTGAACCGCCTCGTGATTTTCCGCATTTGGAGCCACTCGGGTAATAGCACGATCAACGACCTCGTCTATTCCGAGCAGCAGACCATCACGGTCTCCGAGGGCGAGTTCAGCGCGCTCATCGGCCAGGGCAACCCCGTCAGCGGCACACCCCTTGGGTATAGTGAGACGGCCAAGGGCCCAAACGGCGCTACTTTCAACGTGGGGTCGCCCGTCGTTTTCGGAGGCGCCACCCGCTTCCTTGGCGTGACGATCGATGACGGCACGACGGCGTCCGATCCCGAGATCTCGCCGCGCCAGCAACTCGTCACCTCAGCCTACGCCATGCGCGCGAAATACGCGGAATCGATCGGCTCGAACGGCAATAGCACGATTACGGTGACCGATTCGGGCAACGTCGGATTCGGCAACGCAGCCCCGGCTCTCCCCCTCAGTTTTGCCAGCCAGTTGGGCGATAAGATAAGTCTCTATGGTAACTTCAACTTCGGCCTCGGCATCCAGGCGAACAATGTCCAACTCAAGGGCCATTCCTCGGCGGATGATATTACATTCGGTTACGGCCCGAGCGCCTCAATGACCGAGACGATGCGCATCAAAGGCAACGGCAACGTCGGCATCGGCACGAACAACCCGCAGGCGAAGCTCGATGTGAACGGCGCGATCAACGTGTTTGACGGGGGCAGCAAGGCTTTCTCCGGCGGCATCGTGAGCGAGGCCGGCGCCGCGATGGTCAACTTTGGCATGAACGACACCCGCTTCGGTTCCTCCCAGAACAACGCCTCCCAAGGTGGATTTCTGCGCCTGAACACCCAGAGCGGCTCCAATCTATTTCAGTTCTTTGCGCGTCCCGCGGCGGGCACCTCGATCGTCGAGGCGTTGTCGATCACCGGGAGCGGCAATGTCGGCGTCGGCACCGCCAGCCCGACCCAGAAACTCCACGTCGGCGGCAGCATCCTCACAAGTTCAGGCACCACCGGCATCAACTACCTCCTCGACACGAATCACTACATCAAGGCCACCTCCAATGTGGGCGTCGCGATTGGCACCTACCAGGCTGCGGATGGGCTGTTTCTTCAACAGGGCACCGGCAATGTCGGTATTGCCACGACGTCGCCGGCTGCGAAGCTGCACGTCGTGGGCAGTGGCTGGTTCGGCAATGACACTGGCGGACTGGGGACGTCTGCGGGCAAGGGTGTGCGGGTCTTCTTCGACGGCACTTTCGGGTCGATTTTCTCCTACGACTACGGCGCGTCCGCCACGGCGAATCTGATTCTGCAGAGCCCCGGCGGCAATGTCGGCATCGGCACGACTTCGCCGAGTGCCAAACTCCACGTCGCCGGCGGCATCAAGATTGATAGCTCAAATATCCTCGAATTCGGCGTCGGCACGACGAAGAACGGTGACGCCGGCAAGATCACCTATGGGGGGTTTGATTCGGGCGCCACTCTCAACATTGTCGGAGCAGGCACGGGAAGCTCTGATCGCTCTGTGAGAATTTGGGACCGTCTGGGTATCGGCACTTCAAGCCCCATCGCGCCGTTGCACGTAGCGTCAAGTAACAACGTTACCGCCTACCAACGTCTGGGCTACATGTATCAGCATGGAGCTTCGGCTGATGATACCGCCAACGTCACTGGTCCCTACGGCCTCGTCGTGGATAGTTACATCCGCACTCCCGAAGTGGATATCAGTTCGGACGCCCGCATAAAGAGTGTCATTGGCCGGTCCTCGGGCGCCAACGATCTCGACGTCCTCCAGAAGATCGAGGTGACCGATTACCAGTTCCGGGATCAGGTCGGCCGTGGTTCACGCGTGATGAAGAAAGTCATCGCTCAACAGGTGGAGCAGATTTACCCGACAGCGGTCCGGCAAACGAGAGATATTGTGCCGGACATCATGGCGAAAGCGGGCGTGAACGACGGTTGGGTTCAGCTCGCCACGCCTCTGAAAGCGGGAGAGCGCGTGCGACTCTTGATCGGTAACAACTGGGAGATGACAGAGGTGCTCGAAGCCGAACTCGGGCGCTTCCGTGTGAACCTGCCTTCCTCGACAAATGAGGTGTATGTTTACGGGCGGGAAGTGAGCGATTTCCGGGTGATTGATTACGATGCGATTGCGATGCTCAACGTCTCTGCCACGCAGGAGCTGAAGCGCCAGCACGACACCGAAGTAGCCTCCCTCCGCACCGCCAACGAAGCGCTGATCGCACGCGTCGCCGAACTCGAAGCGAAAGACCGCGCGCGCGACGCCAAGCTCGCCGCGATCGAAAAACTTCTCTCAGCCTCGTCGACGGTGATGGCGCAACCCGCCAAATCCGCGACAGCCAACGGCCAGGAGTAACCGCCGGTCCCCCTCCCGACCGTCATGAATCCCTCTCCGGTTCCCTTGGGACGCCGCACCGCGTCGGGCCTTTGTGGCCTGCTGCTCGCTGCACTCACTTTCATTTTCACTCTCCCTTTCACGGCCTCGGCGTTCCCGCCCGTGCCCAACTACACGATCTACGGCCTGGTCCGCGACCAAGTGGGCGCGACGCTCGCCGTCGACGGCGCGGAAATCATCCTCCTGCGCGACAACGTGGAAATCGGCCGCGCGCCGATCTTCAAAGACCTGCGGCTCGACTCGAACTACGAGCTGAACATCCGGATCGACCAGACCAACGCCGGCACGCGCGTCTACTCGACCAAAGCCGTCGCACCGCAAGGCATCTACTCGCTCAAGATCGTGATGAACGGGCAGAACTTCTTCCCAATCGAAGCCAGCAACACGCTCCGCGCCGGCAACGGCGGCGAACGCGTGCGCCTCGACCTCAGCCTCGGCGTCGATGCGAACAACGACGGCCTCCCCGACGCCTGGCAGGAATGGGTCCTCTACCAAGCCGGCCGCCGCCCCGGCCAATCGGGCTGGGACATCAACCTCGTCACCAAAAACGGTGACTTCGACGGCGACGGCACGAGCAACTTCCTCGAATACGTCGCCGGCACCTTCGCCGGCGATGCCACCGAACGCTTCGAATTGCGCATCACCGCCAAGTCCGCGACCGCCGTGGACTTCGCCTTCTACGCGATCACCGGCAAAGTCTACGGCATCGAGCAAAGCACCGACCTCTCGACCTGGACCGCGGTGCCCTTCGCGCTCACGCCCACCGGCGCGACCGTCACCCTCCACAAAGCCACCGCCGCCGGTGTGCTCCCCGTCACCACCGCCGTGACCGCCGGCGCCTCCCGTTTCTACCGCCTCACCGTCCGATGAAAACCATGCTGCAAAAGGTAGGGCGCGTTATCCTTAACGCGCCGCTCAAGAGCTTCCCCACCGCACGGCACGGCGGCTTAAGGATAAGCCGCCCTACCTCCCTCCTCCTCACTTTTCTTTTCACTCTCACTTTCACTTTATCTTTCACTCCTCGCGCCCACGCCCAGTGGCAATCGACCACCTATACCCTGCACGGCGGTTGGAACACGATCTACCTCCACGGCGACGCGACCCACGCCTCGATCGAGACGCTCCTGCCGCCCGAGACCAACATCATCTCGATCTGGCGCTGGAATCCCAATCCCACGCAGACCCAGTTCAGCACCTCGACCCTCGTCCCGACCAACGGCACGCCCGAGTGGAGCACGTGGACCCGCGGCGGCACCGCCAATACTCTCACGACGCTCACCGGCCAAGCCGCCTACCTCGTCGAATGCAGCGGCACCCTCGGCAACACCTACTCCGTGCCCATCGTGCACAAGGTCCAGCCACCCCGCAGCACCTGGGTGCGCAACGGCGCCAACCTCCTCGGCTTCCCCACGCGCAACGCCACGGGTTATCCGACCATGACGAACTACTTCGCCACGTTCCCCGTCGCGATCTCCACGAACACCAAAATCTACCGCTACGACGGCGGCCCGCTCAGCGCCTCGAACCCGATCCAAGTGTTCAATACCGCCACGGAGCCCGTCGACCGCACCCGGGCCTACTGGTTTGAAGCCGCCGTCGTCGGCAACTTCTACGCGCCCCTCGAAGTGAGTCCCTCGAATCTCGACGGCCTCGTCTACGGCCGCAACGGCTCGTTGATCTCTGTCCGCGTGCGCAACCGCACCGCCGCCACCGTGAATCTCGCGGTCGAGAAAGTGAGCTCCTTCGCCGCGCCCGTCGGCCAGGACCAAATCACCGCCGCCGTGCCGCTCACCTACCGCACGTTCAACACCACGACCGCGCAGTATGTGTTCACGCCGGTCACTGCCGCGATTCCGGTCGTCATCGGCCCGCAGTCCACGGTGGAACTCTTCTTCGGCGTCGACCGAGCCCAAATCACCGGCGCGACCGACGCACTCTACGCCTCGCTCCTGCGCTTCACCGACGGCGGCAACCTGATGGACGTCTACCTCCCGGTCAGCGCCCGCGTCACGTCCCTCTCCGGCCTCTGGATCGGCGATGTAACCGTCTCCAACGTGCTCAACCAAACCCCCGCGCAGCGCTTCAAGGTGGATGTTACCCGCACCGTTCCCACCACCGTGGTGTTCACCGGCGGGGCCGGTGCCGGCGCGACCGCCACGGCCACCGCCAGCGGCGGAACCGTCACCGCGTTGACTGTCGGCGTGGGCGGCTCGGGCTACACCGTGGCTCCCGCCGTTACCATCTCCGACGGCGGCGGCACCGGCGCGACCGCGACTGCCACGATCTCCGGCGGCGTGGTCACCGGCTTCACGATTACCAACGCCGGCTCTGGCTACACCTCCAATCCCACCGTGACCCTCGCCGTTGGCGCCGGCGCTACAGCCACCGCGACCATCGCCAGCGGCGTCATCACGGCGTTGACCGTGACCAACGGTGGCGCGAATTACACCGTGGCCCCCACCGTCACGTTCACCGGCACACCCGGAAGCGGCGCGACGGCCACCGCGACCATCGCCAACGGCGTCGTGACCGGCCTGACCGTCGCTACCGGCGGCAGTAACTACGCACCCGTGGTCACGCAGGAGACCGGCGGGCTCGCGGTCCAGGGCGGCAACACGGCACTCGTCCCGCTGCGCCTCCCCGTCGGCATCGGTGGCACGCTCGCCTACCAGTGGAAGAAAGACGGCATCGCGATCGTCGGTGCGACCACCAGCTCACTCTCCCTCAACTCGACTGAAATCACCGAGTCCGGCGCCTTTGGCTCGACCACGCCGCGGTCCTTCAATTTGCGCGTGCTCTTGCATGTGGCCGACGACGGCACCGCGCGTCTCCTCTCGCATGTGTTTATGGGCAAACTCGCGGTGGCGCCGAATAACCTCGGCCTCTGCACCCTCGAATCCGCGCTCAAGCAGGACGAAAAAGCCAAAGCCCAACGCTTCACCGCAGCGCATCTGCCCCTCGATACCGTGCTCGCGAGCGGCTCCGGCTCAGTCGCCCTCGGCCAGACCCTCGTGCGCTCGCTCTCAATCCCCTACAACGCGCCGACCAATCCCTACGTCCACACCTACCATCCCGACCACGACAACCGCAACGCGCGGTTCGACGGCGACCTCCCGGCTGGCATGGAAAGTCCCGACATCACTCGGCAGCTCACGTTCGCCTTCACCACCACGCCACCGTCCGGCACCAGTTCGCAAGGGTGGGGGAGCAGCGTGATCGGGGGCAATTATTCCGAGACCATCGGCGGTATCCGGAAAGTCCGGCTGCCCGATGGCACCACCTCCAGCTCCGTTACCGTCAACGGCACCTTCGTGCTGCGACGAGTGAGCGAGCTCGGCAGCCTCACGATCAACTGACCGCCCGCCGCCCAGCCATGAATACGTCCTATTCGCTACTGAACCGCATGCTCGCGGCCGCCGCTTTCGTCCCGCTCCCCGTCCGTCGCCTCGGCCTGCTCACAGTCACTATCACTCTCGCTTTCACTTCCTCCGCCCGCGCCCAGTTCGAGATGCGTGGCACCAGCACCAATCGGCTTTTTGTTTCCAATAACATTGCCGGTCTCACGCTCACCAGCGGCGGCAGCGGCTACACCAGTGCGCCTACGGTGACAATTTCAGGCGGTGGAGGCACCGGTGCGACGGCCACGGCCACATTCAGCGCCGGTGTGGTAACCGGTTTTGTTCTCACCAATGCGGGGTCAGGCTACAGCTCGAACCATGCGACCGCCGCGACGGTTTCCATCACCGGCGGCGGAGGCACCGGAGCCGCGGCGCGGGTTGTGTTTCGCAGCGTGCCGGACGGCATCAACCCCGCGGTGACGACGCCGCAGTTTGCCAGCATCTCCGCCAACACCGCCGGCACCGCCGCGGTGCTCGCCGGCACCAGCATGACTGTGCGCTACGGCCCGGGCGGGCATACTTACACTGTCACCACCACCGCGGTCACCGCGTTCTCAACGCTGGCCGGACGGTATCCGGCGCAGGTCTACCTAGTCGTCGGCACCAGCACGCCGACCGGGACCGCCGTGATCTTGCACCGTTCTTCGGTGGGCGGGACCTTTGCCGCAGGCGTCCCGCGCTACTCGCTGGGTGATGTGATCGAGCGACCGGCCACGAAGGACGGCGGCATCATCGTCGCCGATTCGGCCTATTGGCGCGCCCAGCCCGTGCAAGTCGGCGAGACGTTTGCCCAGAGCGCGACCTCCACCACCGATACGCCCATCCCGCTCACGCTCGCCGCTGTCAATGTCACCAACGGCGGCTCCGGCTACAGCTCGGCACCTACCGTCAACATCACTGGCGGTGGCAGCCCCACCACCACCGCCACCGCCACCGCCATCGTCGCGCAGGGGGTCGTCACCGGTATCACCCTCACCAACGCCGGTGCCGGTTACACCTCGCTTCCGACTATCACGTTTTCCGGCGGAGCCGGTAGCGGCGCGACGGCTGTGGCGGTCGCTCCTGCGCAGCCGTTTTACTACAGTCCCCACGCGGGCCGCGTCTTCGGCACGCAGGCCGGGCGCGTGACGATCACCTGGGTCTCCCGCGTGCCCGAGCCGAGCGGCACCGGTGCCGATGCGGTTTCGAAATACCGCTTCAAGCAGGAGACCTTTGCCGTCTCCTCCTCCACCGCCAAACCTACGCGCACGATTTACTGGACGGAAAAGAGCTTCAACGGGCCGCTGGTCAACATTCCGCTCGGCAAAATCGAGACGATCAACCCGGTCTACAGCGTCAACTTCCCGGCCACGGTCGCGCAGGAATACCGGGGAGTGGGCCTGTCCGCGCCGTCGGACCTCAGCTTGCCGCCCGAACGGCGGACCCTCTGGTTCGACAAGGCTGCGGGCGTCGGCCAACTCCATGCCTACAACACCGAGGGGCGCATCTTCATCGAATACCTCGGTGCGTTGCAGCAGGGGGCGAGCAACGTTCATGAGTTTCTCGGGGCGGATGTCCTCGATGTGGAGCGCGTCGCCGCGCCGATCGAGACCACTGTGCTCCTCGGCGATCAGCTCACCCCGCGCAATGCGGAAGGGCAATTGTTACCTGTGGACGGCAGCTCTGAGTGGATACCTTCGACCGTTGCCAGTGTCACGCAGGACGGCCAGTCGCCCTACGGCACCCTGACACGCAAGGACGGCGTGAGAAACTACCACGCCGAGCGTGAGAATCTCACCCCGGACCGCGTTCAATTTTACTGGCTCGAGCGCTCCGACGCCGCAATTCACTTCCACACCGCCCCGGAGGTGCCGAATCTCGGGATCAATTGGCCGCGCGTCAAAAACCACTATCTTCAGGTCTGGCCGTCTGATGTCGCCAAATTCTCCCACTACACGGTTCCCGCCGGCGGCAGCACCCCAGCCACCGGGCTCCAATTCACCGGGGGCCAGCAGCCCCAGGTGATATTCCAGGACGATCCCGCCCAGTCTGAGGCGCGCATCGACACGGCTACGCAGCGTTTCGTCGTCACCTTCGCCGGCAACGACGGCTTGAATCGCGCGCTGTTGAAGTTCAGCGCGGCCAACGAAGTCTGGTATGTGCGGGTGTTCACGCAAACTGAGATTCGCCCACGCACCATCGCTATCTCGAATCAGGGTTCGGGTTACACGTCGCCCCCGACGGTTTCGTTTACCAACGGCGGCACCGGCGCGTTGGCGACCGCCAACGTCACCGGTGGCAAGGTGACCGCTATCACACTCACCAACCCTGGCCAGAATTTCACCTCCGCGACCCAAGTCGTCTTGACCGGTGGTGGTGGCTCGGGCGCAACCGCGATTGTCCCCGACCTCGGCTACCTCGAGGGCGACGCCCTCAGCGCCATCAACCTCACCGCCAATGTCGGCGAACGCCTCAACGCCCCCGCCGGCCACGAGATCGGCGGCTACATCGCGAGCGGCGATGGCTACAACCCGGCGGCCTACGCCGATCCCTTCAGCGTCGGTATGGCCGAAGCCGCGCGGCGCGCGATCATCCCGGTCAACGCCGTGCCCGGCCGAAATGTCCTCAAGGTGTGGTGGTTCAAGAAAGTCGAACCCGCGAGCGCGGCGTTTCAGACTTTCTACGTCCCGGCCAAGATCGGCACGTATACCCTCCAATACCCGGCCAATCCCCCGACCATCGTGCTCGCCTCCAATGCCGGCAGCGGCGACCTCTCGGCTTCCGAGATTGCCGGCAGCCTCTACTACGAAAACGATCGCACCAAGACTGGGTTTAACCCCAACGAGGAGCACGCCGTCATGATCGCGGGCCGGATCTACGTGCTGCGTGACGACCTCAACAACACCTCCACCACCGGCACCATTTACACCTCCGAGCCCTTCGCCTTGTTAAGCTACACGCACTCGACCGACAATCGTCCCGCGATGCGCGCCTTCAAAATCCTGCGCGAGCTCGATGTCGACGGCACCGTGGAAGACAAGCAGTTCAACTACCCCGTCACGGCCGGCACCATCATCCAGGGCCCGATGCCGCTGCCGATTCTCCCGTTGCCGGTCGACGCCAATGGCAACGTGGCCAACGTCGAAGTCGTCGGTGTGCCGGAAGTTGCTCCTCACGGCTCTTCGCCCACGCACTACGCCAAGTTCACTTACAAAGATCGCAAGGGCTACGACTGGGTTTACCGCGGCCCCCATGTTTTCACGCTCGCCTCGCTCTCAATCACCTCCGGTGGCACCGGTTACACCACCGCTCCCACCGTCACAATCACCGGTGGCGGCGGCACCGGTGCGACCGCCACCGCCACCGTCACAGCCGGCGTCGTCACCGGCCTCACGCTCACCTCGGCCGGCACCGGTTACACTTCGCAACCTACCGTGGCCTTTTCCGGTGTGGGCTCTGGTGCCACCGCCGTCGCGGTCGCCACTTCACCCACGCTCGGCATGCGTTTCTACTATACGATGCGCGAGGGCTTCTTCATCCCGGGTGCGACCACCCAGCCGGCCATCGGCACAATCTTACCCTACTTGCGCCCGCTCGCTTCGGGTGTGCCGCAGGGCGATCCGGTCATGGGCACACCCCTCACGATCGTCTACCGGCCGGTTTGGCCCTCCAATGCCGCCGAGCTGCGTATTGCCGAGACGCTCGCTCTGCCGAAGTTTGGCCTTCCCGCCGTCCTCACGCAGACCAGCGCAAACGTCCTTTACCAGCAATCCGTCGCCATCCAAGGCGATACCAGGGCCAGCGTCACCTTGCACGACCCGATCCGGGAAAAAACCTACGCCTTCGGTGCCTCGCCGTTGCTCGAAAAGATCCCCGGCTCGGTGCTGACCTCGAGCTACCAAGGCAAGACCTACTTCCAAGGTGTGCCGCCCCACTTGCAGGATCGCATCTTCTTCGATCCCAATCGCGGCACGAAGGGAGCCCTTGTCTTCCTCGGCAAATTCGTGGACGAGATCGCCGGCGAGGATTACCTCAGCCTCAATGTCCTCAATGCGGACGATATCGCCGCGCTCAAGGCGCTCTGCAAATCCGGCGATGAGCTGGAGACCCCATGGAAAAATGCCATCGACGGCCTCGCCACCAAGGTCGAAACCTTCATTCCCGACGATTTGCGGCCGGGCACGTTCAAGCCTCGGACCACGCCGGTGGTTCTCCCCGTCGGTGTCTCCGAACTCGCAACGATCAGCGATTCCGATACCGCCGTGGTGAACTACGCGCTCACTTCGACCGGCAAAGGCAGCGGCTGGGTCTCAATGATTTTCGGCAACGGCGAGGCCTTCACGCCCGAGGGCGAACCCGTCAGCGTCGCCGTGTTCAAGGTCGCCCCGCGCCTCAACACCGGCGAACTCAAAGTGCAGCCCTCCAGTAACCCGCTCGACGAGATGGTCTCTCTGCGCCACTCCGGTGATTTCGCCGCCAAGCCGGACGACTACGAATTCGAGTGGCGCTACGCTCCGCCGCAGGACGGCGTCGCTCCGCCGGTTTACACCTTTGCGATGACGCCCGTGGCTGCGGCGACTTGGCAGTTTGCCGCCAACCCCGCCGGCGCGCTCCCGACTTCCACGGAATATGCTTCCGCCCCCGCTGCGGTATCGTTGCAGTTTACGCTCGCGATCCGCACCGATGAAGCCCGCGCGGTGATTCGCCCCGGCCGTGTCGCGCGGATGACCGGCGGACTCAACTTCTCCTCCGGCGTCCCCGGCCGGATCGTGTTCAGCACCGACCTCACCGACTCCAACGCCGGCTTCGTCCTCTATGTCAACGGCGCCGCCGCCATCGCCTACCAGGCCCCCGCGCCCTTCGCCAATCTCCCCGGCGGCACCGGTCTCGTCGCCAGCGGCCTCGGCCGCCAATTCGAGATCGACGGCAACGCCTTCCAAGTCGGCCCCAACACGGTCGAGATCGCGCTCTTCACCACCTCCGCCGTCAATGCCGCCGGCACACTCAACTTCCGCTTCGATGTCTCCACCGAGACCGACATGGTCGCCAGTTCCACGACGTGGCAGAAACCCAATGGCACGCTGTCCAACCAAGTCGTCGTCGGCGGCTCGCCCACGGCGCCCCTCGGCAGTCCGTTGCTCGTGCTCACCGACAACTACTTCACGATGCGTTACCGCCCGAAGATCGGGACGAGCAACATCCTCGCCCCCGGCAACGACCAATCGGTCGTTGGTTGGTCGCGCTGGATGAAACCCGCGCTCGTCGAGGGCTGGATCAAGCGTGTGCTCGCCGGCATTAATCCCTTCAACCAGCGTGTTACCGACCTTTACAACAACGCCGTCAATACCGACGTCTCGCTCCTCACGCAGGCCGGCAAGCGCTGGGAGGGCGATGTCTCGCTCAACCTCGCCAACATCGACCAGTTCGGCCTGATCGAAATTTACGAGACCGTCCTCAACCGCGGCAAAAATATCTCGGTGGACTCCGGCTACGACTACGCGCCGGCCAACGACGCACTCCTCCTCGCCGCCGGTTACCTCCACGACCTCTATGCTCTCCTCGGCAACGAAGCCTATGCCGACGCCGCGAATCCCACCATCTCCGTGGACGATTCCGGCTCTGCCACTGAGGTGAACACCTCGCGGTTCTCATTCGAGGGGCAGGTCAGGAGCGTGCTTGAGGAAGAGCTCGCCCTGCTCCGCGGGCGGGATGATTTCTTGGCACCTGGCGTCACCGTGTCTCCCGCCTACAACCGGATGTATTGGAATTACACCCGCGGCATCAACTCCGGCGAGGCGCTCTACGCCGTGAACTACAACATCCGCGAGAAGGCCGGCAGCGCCACCGCTGACGGCAAGATCGACGCCGCCGATGCGCAACGCATGTTCCCTCAGGGCCACGGCGATGCCTACGGCCACTATCTCTCCTCACTCAAGGGCTATACCCGCCTGCTCCAACACTCCAACTTTACCTGGACCCCGCGTAGCGAGGCCGTGACCGTCCTCGGCCAAGCCGTGCAGGTGGACTATTTCGACGAGCGCAAGCTGGCCGCTGCCGCCGCCAACGTCGGCCGCACCGTCCAGCAGATCATCGCCCTCACGCACCGGCAGTCCTACAAGGACAACCCCGCACTCGGCTGGACGCATTACCGCGATGGCACTGCCAACAGTTCCACAGGTGTCACGCGCCATTGGGGAGTGGACGAGTGGACGTCACGCGCGACCCAGGGTGCGTATTACAACTGGGTGCTCGGCAACTCCGTCCTGCCCGACGTTGACAACAATCCGCAGCACACGGGTGTGCAGGTGGTCGACCGAACGACCGTCCCGGAATTGAAAGAGTTGCCCACGCTGGCCGAGGACTTCCAAACCCGGATCGACAACGTCAACGCCCACCTCAACCCGCTCGGCCTCAGCCCCGCCGCTATCGCCTTCGACATTTCTCCGACGGAACTCAAGGCCGGCAAATCCCATTTCGACCAGATCTACGAGCGTTCCCTCCGGGCCGTGCTCAATGCCAAGGGCGCTTTCGATCAGGCCGCCAAGATGACGCGCCTGCTCCGCAACCAGGAGAACCAGATCGCGAGTTCGCAGGCTGCCATCGATGATCAGGAGGGCGCCTTTGCGGATGCGCTCGTCGAGATCTACGGCAAACCCTACCCCGGCGATATCGGTGCGGGCAAGACCTACGCCCAGGGCTACAGTGGTCCCGACTTGCTCCACTGGTTCATCATTGATCGCCCGGCCGACACCATCGACGCCAACGCGGTCGTTTCCGCCACCGTGAAAGTGCCTGTCGGCTTCAAGGACTTCGATTTGTTCGATGCCAACGCCGTGAAGGCCTTTTACGATTCGCGCACCGGCGATACGGCGCGGCTCGGCCTCGTCGACAGCACCATCACTATCCAGCCGGCCCAATTCGCCCAATATGCGGATATTTGGGGCCGCTCCTCCGGCGCCCTCGGCACTAGGGGAGTCACTGGCACACTCCAGCAAGCACTCGGCGATTTTCAGGTCGAGTTCCTCGCGTTCCGCGCCGCGGCCGACGCGGTGAAGGTGAAGCAGGATGCCTTCGCCCGCGCCCATCGCCTGTTCGTGGAGATGGTCGCCGCCAACACCGCTATGGTCGCCGAGCAGATGACTCGCGATGCGGAGATTCTCAGGCTCGCCAACGTGAAGCACAGTCTCACTGCCCGGGGCGAGGCCATGATCGCCACCGGCACGGCCGTGGCCAATATCGCCAACGCCACCTCGGACTTTCTCCCCAAGGTAATCGGTCTGGCGACCGACGGCTTGTCGGGCGCCCGTGGCGGCATCGTCCTAGGCGGCGCGATTGCCGGCGAAATCGTGGCAGCCGCCGGCGTGGCTAGCCTGACCGAGGCGGATCTTCAGGATGTGAGTATCCTCGATCAGGAACAGCAGCTCGCCAAGAAACTGGAGGAACTTGGTTTTAACTACGAAAAGAAGCAGTTCGCGCTCGAATACGAGATGCAGTATCGCGAACTTCTCGCCAGCCACTACGAATTGGCGCAGCTCGCTGCCGCCGTGCAACGCGCGAGTGAGAACGCCCGCAATCTCGTGGCGGCTGGTGACAAAATCCAGTCTGATCGCGAGACCTTCCGGCAGCGCGCGGCCGCGGTCGTTCAGGGCTACCGCACAAAGGACCTCACTTTCCGCACCTTCCGCAACGAGTCGCTCGAGCAATACCGCTCCCTCTACGATCTCGCCGCGCGCTATACCTACCTCGCGGCCAAAGCCTACGACTACGAGACCGGCTTGCTCGGCAGCACGACGGGCCAGTCTGCGATCAACGCCATCGTCTCCTCCCGCGCACTCGGCGATCTCACCGGCGGAGTGCCGCAGGCTACCGTCAGCACGCTCGGCGACGCTGGTCTCGCCGGCACGATGGCTCGCCTCCAGGCCGACTGGTCCGTCGCGAAACCGCGCCTCGGCATCAACAACCCGGATCAGAACGGCACGCTCTTCTCGCTCCGCCGCGAGCTCTTCCGCCTCTTGCCCGACTCCTCCGGCGACACCGCGTGGCAGCAGACGCTCGAACAGCACATCATGAGCAACATCATGGCCGACTCCGATGTCGCCGCGAACGCCCGCAATCTCCGGAAGCCCGACGGCAGCGCCGTCCCCGGCATCGTAATACCGTTCTCTACCACGATCCAGCACGGCATGAATTTCTTCGGCCTGCCCTACGCCGCCGGCGACCACAACTACACGCCCTCGAACTACGCCACCAAGATCTACTCGGTCGGCACCGTCCTCAACGGCTACGTCGGCATGGACCCGTATTCCCAAGGCACACCGAATGCCGGCGGTCCCAACTCTACCGCCACCAACGCGCTCGGCGCCACGCCCTACGTCTACCTCATCCCCGTCGGCAGCGATTACATGCTCGCCCCGCCACTCGGCGACACCGGCACCGTGCGCACCTTCGACGTCAAAGACCAGGCACTCCCGTTGCCCTTCAACCTCGGCGCGACGTCGTTCTCGACGACCCAGTTCTTCAACGCCAACGGCACGCTGAGCGAAGCCCCGTGGATCTTGCGCAAACACCAAGCCTTCCGCCCGGTCAGCGATCCCGCCTTCTTCTACAGCACAGTCCCGGCCGAATTCACGAGCTCGCGCCTCGTCGGCCGCAGCGTGTGGAACGGCGGTTGGAAGCTCGTGATCCCCGCCTACACCCTGCTCAACAACGAGACCGAAGCCCTGAACCGCTTCGTCGCGAGCGTGAAAGATATCCAAATCTTCCTTCGCACCTACTCCCACTCCGGCAACTGATCTCCGCCTCGTTCTCGTTCCTCGTTCTCGTAATCGTTCTCTTTCCGCCAACCGCCTTCGCACCTCCCTACTCGCACCTGAGAGAACGAGAACGATTACGACGAACGAGCACGATCCCCCCATTCCCGCCATGCACCGCTCTCTTCTCGCTTTCCTTTTCACAGCCACGATCACGCAGCTCCCGCTGGCCGCCCAAACCGCCACGTCCCGCCCGGTCGGCTACCTCGTGCAAACGATCCCCGCCGGCCAGACGCGCTCGTTCTCCGTCCCCTTCGACGCCGACCTCACCTCGCAAGCCGGCGCCGTCGGCCGCCTCACCGCCGTCGGCACGAACTACGTCGAAAACTCCGCCGCCGCGTGGACCCCCGGAGCCTTCTCCACCGCTGCCGCGCCCTATTTCGTGCGCCTCACGAGCGGCGCCCACACCGGCCGTGTGTTCCAAGTCTCCACGACCGCCAACACCGCGACGCGCCTCACCCTCGTCACCGACGGCCTCGATCTTACGACCCTCGCGCTCGAAACCGGCACGACCGCCGGCGCCGCCTTTGAAATCGTCCCCGGCGACACCCTCGCGTCCTTCTTCGGCACGACGACCCCCACCGACACTCTCGTCGTCCAAGGCGCCGCCGATCCCCTCGCCGCCGACCTCGTGCAAATTTGGGGCGGTGCCGCGTGGTTGAATTTCTACTACAACACCACGTGGGCCCGCTGGGCGCGCGATTCCGACACGATCACCGACCCCTCGCGCAACGACTTCCTCCTCCGCTCCGATCGCGGCCTCATGCTCACCCGCCGCGCCGCCACGCCGCTCACCCTCGCCGTGATCGGCCGCGTGCTCGCCACCCCCCAACGCGCCGTGCACGCCCGCTCCGAAAACGCGCTCACCTTCCTCGCCCCCATGCAGGCCGCCGACACCACCCTCGGCGCCCTCGCTCTCCAAACCACCAGCCGCACCACCGGCTGGCGCTCCTCCGCCAATCCCGCCGACGCCGACCTCCTCCTCGTCTGGAGCGGCACCACCTGGTTCAGCTTTTTCCACAACAGCACCGCCGGCCACTGGCAACGCGTCGGCGACGCGACCCCCAACCGCGACGACTACGTGATCGCCGCCGGCACGCCCGTCTTCGTGCAACGCCGCACCGCCGGCACCACGACCGCCGACCAGACCGTGAGCTTCCCCGCCCCCGGCACCTGATGAACCCGCCCGGAGGTAGGAGCCTGCTTGCAGGCGATTCCGCACGCGTAGCGGCGGGCGTCCCTGCCCGCCGAGTTCGCCGCCCGTTTATTTTTTCCGCACGCGCCCTGGCCCTCGCGCTCGCCGCCGCCACCACCGCCTCCGCCCAACTCATCCCCTGGAGCGAACCCCCCGTCGTAAGTGGCACGGGCGTCCCGCCCGTGATTTCCCCAGTTCCGAGTGGCACGGGCGTCCCGCCCGTGAAGTCCGCAGCCGCGCCCACGAAAAAAACCTCCACCTCCGCCGCGCTCGCCCCGAATCCCGCCGTTGCCGCCGCGCCCGCCCTCGCCACGACCGAACCCTCGATCCTCACGCTGCTCCTCTCGTCCTTCAACGGCGCTCCGTCCTCCGGCGCCACGCTCACTGGCTCCAGCTGGGTCGGCCAAGTCACGCAGAACCCCGGCACCATCACCGTCGCCGGCACCGCCGTCGACGACAACGGCTGGGGCGCCCGCGGCCTCTCGCTCGACACCTCCGCGATGACCTACCTCGCGATCACCGCGCAACGCGACACCGGCAACCAAGCCCCGACCCTCTTCTTCCAGTTCGAAGACCAGAGCATCCGCACCCGCGTCCTCTCGCTGAGCACATCGCTCTTCGCCATCGGCACACCCACCACCGTGCACGTCGCGCTGCCCTCGTGGACGATCGACTTCGGTTCGAACGCCCTCTCCGGCTGGAGCCTCGGCGGCGGCGGCGTGAGTTCGAGCGACACCACCGTCGCGTTCCGCATGACCTTCGACCAAATCGCCTTCACCACCTCCGCGATTCCCGAGCCCTCCACCTACGCCGCCTTCCTCGGCGCGGCCACCCTCGCACTCACGGCGTGGCGGCGCCGCCGCGGCATCGTTCGCTGAGCCCCGCTTTACCGCCTGCCGCCTCGACATCCACACGGTCGGACGTTTGATGCCGCACGTGCGCCGGCAGTTTTTCCCGTTTTTCTTCGCCTTCGTGCCGCTCGCGATTTTCGCCGCGGAGCCCTCGACCCCGACGAACCCCCGCTTCACCGGCACGCCACCGTTGCGGGTGTGGCGCATGGACGAAATGGGCGCATCGTTGTTCAACGCGCGCGCCCACGAAATGGGCACCGCCGCGGTCAACTGGCGTGCCGTCGTCCATCCGCGCACCGGATTTCTCTATGTGGCCAACAACGAGGGCGTCTTCGAATTCGACGGCGTGCGGTGGCGGGTGATTCGGCTGCCCCGCGGGCGCACCGCGCGTAGTGTCCTTGTCGCTCCCGATGGCCAGGTGTGGGCCACCGGCCCCGGCACCGTGGTGATGCTCGAGCCCGGCGATCCCGCCGCGGGCGAGCGCGCCGGTGAACTGGTCGCGCGCGATGTCTCGACCCGACTGCCCCCTGCCATCCTCGCAACCGCCCCCGCCGCGCCAGCCTCCGCACTCGACACGCTCACCGACGCAAATCCCCCGCTGCTCGCGACACCCGAGGGCATGTATCTGCGCCTGCGCCACGCCCTCGTGCGTTTCGGTCCCAACGGACGCGTCGATAGCTGGGCGACGCCCGAGACCACCGGCCGGCCGTGGTGGAGCGATGGTGCCGTCCACGTTTTGGTGCAGGGTCGTGGCGTCCACCGCCTCGAAGACGGTCGCTTGCAACCCGTTGCGATCACCGGTGACGCGCGCGTGTGGGACACCGTGCGCCGGCCCGACGGCTCCTGGATCTGGCTCACCTCGACGGGGCCGCGGCGCGTGCAGGGCGAATCGGCCACCCTGCTCGTCTCGCCTGCCGCCCGGGCCTTGCTCGCCAGCGAACAAATCTACGATGCGCTCGCGCTGCCGGACGGCGGGTTTGCCTACGCCACCTCCGGGCGCGGCCTCGTCGTCCTCGACCGCGAAGGCGCGATCGTCGAGATCCTCGACGCGGAGCGCGGCCTGCCCGGCGACCGCGTCAACGGCCTCGCCTTCGACCACGAGGGTGGTCTCTGGCTCGCGATGCACAACGCCCTCGTGCGCGTGCAACACGACTCCGGCATCGCCGGTCACGGCCTCGCGCAGGGTCTGCGCGGAATCCCGCAGGAACTCGCGGGCGCGGGCGACCGCGTCTTCGTTACGCATAGCGTAGGGCTGAGCCGGCGCGATCCCGCGTCCGGCCGCCTCGAGGCCGTGCCGGGTTTGCAGGGCCTCGTTAACCAAGCCGCGCTCGTCGGCGAAGATTTGCTGGCTGCGGGAATGGGGATTTGGTCCGTCGCGCCGGGCGGCGCCGCGGTCTTGTCCTCCGATCGCGCGCAGCGTTGGACCGTGACCTCCAGCAAGGCTGAGCCCGGCGCGGCCTACGTCAGCGGCCGGTCCGAGCTCAGCCTCCTGCGGCGTAATCCCGCGGACTCGGCGAAGCCCTGGTCGATCGCGTTTCGCTTTCGCCACATGACCGCCACGGGACTCGATTCGATGCATGACGACGGCACGGGGTTCGTCTGGATGGTGGGTTATCCCGACCGCCACATCCGCCGGCTCGACGTGCGCGCGGGCGTGCGGGCCGACGCGCCGCTCACGACCTTCGGCCCGGAGCACGGCCTTCCTCCTATGAAGGAAACGGACAAAGTCCTGTTGATCCCCACGGGCGGCGCGCTCTTCGTCGTGAAACGCCAGGGCGGCGCGTGGCGCTGGGATGAGGCCCGGGCTCGCTTCGAGCCCGAACCGCGCCTGCTGCGCGATGGGGCCGGGCCCAATTCCGTCCGCTCGTCGCCCACGTCGGCCTGGCTCTATTTTCCTTCGCCCACGCCCCTCTTCCGCCGCATCGCGGTCGGTGCCGATGGCGCGCTCACGAGTGACGATTTCCCACAGCCCGCTTTGGTCGGAATTCCCGGCGACAGTCTGTTGCCCGCCGAAGCGCAACACACGCTCTGGATCACCAGCCAGACCGGCCTCGTGTCGTTCGATTTCGAACGAAAGGCGCAGCGGCCGGCCGCCGGGCCTGCGGCTACGCTCCGCCGCGTGAGCACGACGGACGGCACGACGCTGTGGATCGCGCCACCCTTTGCCGCACCTCCGTCAATTGTCGCCCTCACCCTGGCTCCTGCGCATCGCGCGGTGCGCATCGAGTTCACCCTCCCGTCGTTCGAGACCGACTTGTTGAGCCGCGGCAAACTGCAGTTCCGTTCTCGCGCCGCGGGCCTGGATCGGGACTGGTCGCCGTGGTCCACGGAGCCGCAACGCGATCTCACCAACCTGCCGGACGGCGCGTTTGTTTTCGAAGTCGAAGCCCGCGACGCCCTCGGCCGCACCAGCTCCGCCAGTCAGCTGGAGTTTCAGGTGCTGCCCCCGTGGTGGCGCACGACGACAGCGCGGATAGGGTGGGGCGCTCTCGGCCTCGCGCTCGTCTCGGGCGTCGTCTGGGGCCGCACCCGGACGCTGCGCCGGCGCAACGCTCACCTCGAAGCCATCGTCGCACTGCGCACCGGCGAACTCGAACGCCTGCGCCAAATCGATCGCGACGAATCCGCCGCGGCCAAACTCGCCGAGGAGAAAGCGCGCCTCGAGATGCTGCGTTACCAACTCAACCCGCACTTCCTCTTCAACGCCCTCAACGCCTTCCCCGGCCTCGTCGCCGAGCAGCCCGCCGCCGCTAGCAAGATGGCGATAAGCCTGGGCGATTTTTGCCGCCGCATGCTCACCCAGCGCGGCGAAGAGAAACAGCGCGTGCGCGACGAGTTTGCCATGCTCGAGGCCTATCTTGGTGTCGAAAAGATCCGCTGGGGCGACAGCCTCGACGTCGATATTCGCGCCGCCCCAATCGCCCTCGATGCCGACATTCCGGCCTTTCTGCTCCTGCCGCTCGTGGAAAACGCGATTAAGCACGGCGGCGCCACCACGCCTGGCGTGCTCCACATCCGCCTCATCGCGGAACGCGACGCCGACGCCCTTCGCTTCGAAGTGGCGAACTCCGGTATTTTTTCGCTGAAGCCCGCGGCGGGTGTCACCAGCACCAGTATCGGTCTCGAAAACCTGCATCGCCGCCTCGCCCGCTATTATCCCGACGCGCATACCTTCACCATCGGTCAGGAAGGTGAGTGGGTGGTCGCGCGGTTGCGTCTGGCCGCCCCGGCGCTCGCAGATCTCGGCCGCGGGAGCTGACCCTAAAGCCGCTCGCCAAACCCGTCCTGGCGGCTCAGTTGTTCGCCCATGCCGAAGGCTGTGTTGATCGACGACGAACCTCCCGCGCGCGCCACGTTGCGTCAGCTTCTCCTGCCTCACCCCGAAGTTCGGGTCGTCGGCGAGGCCGGCCTGCTCGCGGAGGCCCGCCAACTGCTCGCGCGTGACGACTACGATTTGGTTTTCCTCGACGTCCAGCTCCGTGGCGGCACCGGCTTCGATCTTGTGCCGCTCGTCCGCGAGCGTGCCCGGATTATTTTTGTCACCGGTTTCGACACCCACGCGGTGCGCGCCTTCGAGGCCAATGCCCTCGACTACCTCGTCAAACCGCTGCAACCCGCGCGCCTCAGCGAGTCGTTGCGTCGGGTCACGGCCATGGCAGCCCCGGCGCTTGAGCCCATGCCGCCCGCGTTGGCGGTGCTCGCGCCCGGCGACACCGCGTATGTGAAGACCGGTCCCGGCGCGATGCGCTTCCTGCCGCTGCACGCCATCGTCACGATCGGTTCCGCCGACAACTACTCGGAAGTCCACCTCGCCAACGGCGAGCGCGTGCTCACGCGCCAGACGCTCGCCGCGTGGGAAGCGCTGCTGCCCGCCAGCCATTTCATGCGCGTGCAGCGCACGACCATCGTCAACCTCGCCCGCATCGAAGGCATCGCTCACGAGGATCGCGATCGCACGCTGCTGCGCGTCGCCGATCGTCGCGACCCCGTGCCGTCCCGCCGTGAAGATTGGCCGCGCCTGCGCGCCCGGCTGCTCGCGCTCCGTCCCGGTAACCTTCCGCCAGAGTAGTGCAACGCGCGCCGCGCGGTGGATCAGGAAATGGTTATCGGGCTTGAGGTAGGAGCCTGCTTGCAGGCGATTCAGGCCTGAGTGGTCGGTTCACATTGGGCATCGCCTGCAAGCAGGCTCCTACCTCCGCCCTTTTTGGCGCAAATGACGTGCCCTGCTTCACCCCTGAATCAGGGGAAGCCGCCACAAATTCCGGGGAAGTCGCCACTGACGCATGGAGCGCCGCCGGGAAACCATGCTCGCTGCGCGACCGTGACAAGTTCCCTCCCGCTATGCCCCACCGCTGCCCGGTCTTCCCACGGCCTTCGGCAAAAAATTCTCATGAAATCGCTCGCCTTCCTCTCCCGTGCTTTGTTCGCGCTTCCGCTCGTCACGGCATTTCTGCTCGGTCCCATCGCCACGGCCCAGACGATTACCAGCTCGGTGCCGGGTTTGATCAGCTTCCAAGGCCGTGTCACCCAGGCGGGTGTCGCCGTCGGCGCCGGCACTCCCGTCAACCGCACGGTCACCATCCGTATTTGGGCCAGCCCTTCGAGTGCGCTCGCGTCCGACCTGATCTACTCCGAGCAGCAGACCGCCACCATCGCCGAGGGCGAGTTCAGCGTGCTCATCGGCCAGGGCGGTAACGTCACGACCACCCCGCTGGGCTACGATGAGACCACCAAGGGGCCGGGCACCGTGAACCTCGGCAGCCTCAGCGTGTTTTCCGGTCCCACGCGTTTCCTCGGCATCACCGTCGATGACGGCACCGGCGCCGCCGATCCGGAAATCTCCCCGCGCCAGCAAATCGTGACCTCGGCCTACGCCTTCCGTGCGAAATTCGCGGAGTCCATCGGGACGAACGGCACCAGCGCCCTCACCGTGATCGACGGCGGCAACGTCGGCGTCGGCACCGCGAATCCCTCCGTCAAACTCGAGGTCACCGGCGCGATCGCCGCCTCGGGCGCGGCGGTTGGCGGCGGCTACACGTTCCGCGGCACGGGCGATACCGACGGCGGCGTGTTTTCCCCCTCCGACGGCGTCGTCACCATCCGCACCGACAACACCGAAAAACTCCGCGTCAACTCCGCCGGCTTCGTCGGCATCGGCACGTCCAATCCCCTGACCATGCTTGATGTGAACGGCGCGATCGCCGCCACTCCCGCCGGCGGCCATGTCTTCGGTAACGGAGATACCGATACCGGCATGTTCTCTGCCGGAGACAATATTCTGACCTTCAAGACCGGCGGCGTGGAGCGCCTCCGCGTGACCGCCGCCGGCAAGCTCGGCCTCGGCACCGGCACGCCCACCTACGCCTTGGATCTCATCAACGCCGCCCCCGAGCTCCTCCTCGGCACGTCCACGGGCACACTCGGCGCTCTCTATCTCGGCGGCGCCGCCCACGGTCTGAAGCGCAACTACAACAGCGTCGCCAACGATGTGGGCCTCTACACGACCACCGGGGATCTCTACCTCTCGGCCAACGGCGCCACCACGACCACGCATCTTGCGCTCAAGAACAATGGCACCGTCGCGATCGGCACGGCCGTCGTCACCGATAAGCTCAACGTCGGCGGCAGTATCCGGGCGACCGGCAGCGCGCCGGGCATTTACTTCTCGGACAACACCAACGCGCTGCAAGGCATGTTGGGAAGTGCCACTGCCACGGGCAACTACAGCTCCGACGCCACCGCTAAAGACATGATTGTGCGCTCCGACGGTGGAAAAGTCCTTCTCCAGTCCGGTTCGGGCGTTTCGGGCCTTGCGATCACCACCAACCATCTCGTCGGCATCGGCACGGCCGCGCCCGAAGCGAAACTGGACGTCGCCGGCAACACGGATGGAGCGATTCAAGCGATTTTGGCCCGAGGAGGGGATTCGAGCTTTCGTCTGGTGGCTCAAAATAAATCGGCCACCAACAACCCGGGATCGGAAATCGCGCGGTTCGGCATGGCCTATGGCACCACGATCTACAGCGGACTTTCCTTCACGCGGGGCGGCAGCGGCTCTGACATTGCGATGGCGTTAATGGCAGGAGGCAGTGAGCGCATGCGCTTCCTCGCCGACGGCAGTGTCGGCATCGGCACGTCCTCGCCCTCGCAGGCCAAGCTGGTGGTGAGCGGCGTCTCCGGCGCAGAGACGATCGGCAGCCATGGCAGCCTCTCGACCGGCGGAGCCACCACCGGAGTCGGCACCTACAATATTGCCGATGCTTCCATTCGAGCCACCGGAGCGATCCACGCGATCTACTTCCGTGCAGTGTCGGATGCTCGCATCAAGAGTGTCCAAGGTCGCTCCGATGGCGCCTCCGATCTCGCCCTCCTCAATCAGATCGAAATCACCAACTACACCTACATCGATCGCGTGGCCCACGGCGGCCGCCCGAACAAGCGCCTGATCGGCCAGCAGGTGGAGTCCGTGTTCCCGCAGGCGGTCAGCCGGACGACGGATGTGATCGCGGATATTTACAAGCTGGCCTCCCTCAAGGATGGCTGGGTGGAGCTGGCCACGGATTTGAAAGTCGGTGAGCGCGTGCGTCTGCTCGACGACAAGGCCGGTGAGATTTACGAGGTGCTGGAAGTTCAGGCGAATCGCTTTCGCACCAACTATCCTCACAAGACCGACAAGGTCTTCGTCTACGGTCGCGAAGTGAAAGATTTCCGCGTCGTCGACTACGAGGCCGTCGCGATGCTCAACGTCTCCGCCACGCAGGAGATCAAGCGCGAGAAAGACGCCGAGGTAAAATCCCTCCGCGCTGAAAACGCCGCGCTCCGCGCTCAACTCGCCAGCCAGGACAGCCGCGTCGCCGCCATCGAGAAAATGCTCGCGACGTCGACCACCGTGATGGCCCGCCCCGCGGCCGTCCCCACGGCCACCGAACAGTAGGCCGCCGCCCGCGCCCCGTCTCCACCCTCGACTCCGCTCCCCGTGCAACTGCCCGCGCTCTCCCGCCTCACGCTCCGCGCGCTCCTCTCCGGGGTCGCGGTGCTCTCCGCCACCTTCGTCGGTGCGCCCCGCCTGGCCGCCTTTCCTCCGGCCCCGTTCTACATCCTCTACGGCACGGTCCGCGATCAAGTCGGCGCGACGCTGCGCGTGGACGGCGCCGAGATTGCGCTGCTGCGCGATGGCACCGAGGTGGGCCGCGCTCCGATCCAGACCGATCTCCGCGCGGACTCGAATTACGAGCTGAAAATCCGGATCGATCGCAACCCCGACGCGACCCGGATCTACAGCAGCAAAGCGGTCGCCGCCCAGGGCGTGTATTCGCTCGTCGTGCTGATGAACGGCCAGAATTTCTACCCCATCGAAGTCGCCGGCACCCTCCGTGCCGGCAACGGCGGCGAGCGCGTCCGCCTCGACTTGAACCTCGGCCTCGACGCCAACCACGACGGCCTGCCCGATGCGTGGCAGGAGTGGCAGCTCTATCAGGCCGGCCGCCGCCCCGGCAGCCCCGGCTGGGACATCAACCTCATCACGAAGGACGGCGACTTCGACGGCGACGGCATCAGCAACTCTCTCGAATACATCGCGGGCACCTTCGCCGGCGACGCGACGGAGCGCTTCGAACTGCGCCTCACCAGCAAAACGCCGACCACGGTGGGCTTCGAGTTCTTCGCTATCACCGGCAAAGTTTACAGCATCGAGGAGAGCGCCGACCTCAAGACGTGGACGGCCACCCGCCTGGCGACGACGCCGACCGGCACCGCCGCCGATTTCTACCGCGCGACCGCCGTGGGCATAGTGCCCGCCTACGTGTCCGCGACCTCCGCCTCCGCCCGCTTCTTCCGCCTCACCGTGCGATGAAAACTTTCCCTGCTCGAAACGCTTTTCCGTTTCCCGTAGCCGCACCGGTTACGGTGCGGTCGCACCGCCACTTCACTCGTCTCCCCCTCTCCCTCTCTCTCCTGCTCTCCTTCTTCCTCCTCGCGCCCCCCGCCCGCGCCCAATGGCAGAACACCACCTACACGCTGCACGGCGGTTGGAACTCGATCTACCTGCACGGCGACGCGACCCACGCCACCCTCGATCAGATCTTCGCCAGCAATCCCGAGGTCCTTTCCGTGTGGCGCTGGAATCCCAACGCCAACCCGATTCAGTTCGGCAGCTCGCCTCTGATCCCGGTCGCCGGCTCGATCGATTGGAATATCTGGGTCAAGGGCCAGCCGGGCCAGACCACCCTCGCCGCCCTCACCGGCCAGACCGCCTACCTCGTCGAATGCTCCGGCGCCGTGACCGCCAACTACTCGCTCACGATTCCGCAAAAAGTATCGCCGCCGCGCAGCACGTGGGTGCGCAACGGCGCCAATCTCCTCGGCTTCCCCTCGAAGCTCAGTGCGTCGTATCCGACGTTCTCCGCCTACTTCGCCACGTTCCCCATCGCCGTCGCGGCCAATACTAAAGTTTATAAATACGTCGGCGGCCCGCTCGGTGAATTGAATCCCGTGCAGGTGTTTTCTCCCTCCTTCGAGGCGCTCGACCGCACGCAGGCCTACTGGTTCGACGCCGCCGTTGTCAGCGATTTCTACGCACCCATCGAGGTCAGCCCCTCTAATCTCTCTGGTCTGATCTACGGTCGCAACGGCTCGCGCGTGGTGGTCCGCGTGCGCAACCGCACCGCCGCCGTGGTCACGCTCACCGTCGCGCCCGTCGCGTCGGCCAGCGCCCCGGACGGTCAGGAGGCCATCACGGCCCAGGTGCCGTTGACGCGCCGGACCTTCGACACCGGCACGGGCACCTACCTCGACACCGCGGTCGCCGGTCCCTTCGGCGTCGTGCTCGCACCCCAATCCTCGGTCGAGCTGAGTTTCGGCGTCGACCGTTCGCTCATCACCGGCGCGACCGACGCGCTCTACGCCTCGCTCCTGCGGTTCACCGAAAGCAGCGGTCTCATGGACGTCGCGCTGCCGGTCAGCGCGCGCGTCACCTCACTCGCCGGCCTCTGGGTCGGCGACGTCGCGGTCACCAACGTGCAAAGCAAAGCCGCCGGCTTCACCGGCACGACGACGGCCGCGGCCTATCCGCTCCGCGTTATTCTCCACGTGGATAACAGCGGGACCGCGCGCCTCCTCTCCCAGGTGTTTCTCGGTCGGCTCGCTCCCGCGCCCTACGATCTCGGCCTCAGCACCAAAGAAAGTCTGCTGAAAGCCGACGACCGGGCCAACGCCCGCCGCCTCGTGGCCGCCCACCTGCCGCTCGATACCGAGGTGGCTACCGGCTCGGGCAGCGTCGCCCTCGGCGCGACGCTCGTGCGCGCCGTTTCCATCGGCTTCACGGAACGCACCAACCCCTACGTCCACACCTACCATCCGGACCACGACAACAAGAACGCGCGCTTCGAGCCGCTAAGCACTCCGGTGGAGAGTCCCAGTATCGCCCGCACCTGCTCGTTCACGTTTGCGCCGACTCCTCCCTCGGGCACCTCCGCGAACGGTTGGGGCGCCAGCGTGCTGGGCGGCACTTACTCCGAAACCGTCACCGGCCTGCACAAGGATCCGCTCACGGTAACCGGCACCTTCGAACTGCGCCGCATCAGCGAAATCGGCAGCATCACCACCCAATGAGCGCCCCCCGTCCCGTCATGAACCTGCGCCCTTTTTTTTCGCTCCGCCTCTCCTTGTTCGTCGCGCTCACCCTGGGTGGGACGGGCGCCGCGCGCGCCCAGTTTGAAGTTGGGGGCAACACTTCCGCCCGCCTCTTTCAAACGACCACCGTCACGGCGGTAGCAGTAACCCACGCCGGCTCAGGCTACACCACAGCTCCTACCGTCGCGATCACAGGTGGCGGTGGCACTGGCGCGCTGGCGACGGCCACCATGGTTTCGGGCGTCGTCACCGGTATCAGTGTGACGAATCCGGGCTCCGGTTACACCTCGCGGCCGACGGTCACGCTCAGTGGCGGCGGCGGTTCGGGCGCCGCGGCCGTGGCGCTCTCGGGCACCGTGCCCTATTCGTCCACCAACCCGCCCACGACCCCGCAGTTCGCCGCCGACTACAGCAACTCGGGCGGTGGCAGCGCCAACCGGCCCAGCCAGCTCATCGCCTCGCCCCCGCTCCCCAATCCGCTCTATCCGACAGCTGGTGTAATGGCCATGTCCCGGATGACCTTCGGCGGCACTTTTGCTCCCGGCGTGCCCCGCTACCTGCTCGGCGATACCATCGTCCCGCCCAACACCGAGATCGACAACGTCTCCGTGGCCAACGCGCTCTACTGGCGCTCCGAGCCCGTGCGCGTCGGTGAGACCTTCACGCCCGCGCTCACGTCCACGCCCCTCCCGCTATCGCTCGCATCCGTCGCCGTCACCCTCGGCGGCAGCGGCTATACCTCTGCGCCCACGGTCGTGTTTTCCGGCGGCGGCGGCTCCGGTGCTGCGGCCACGGCGACGATCACTCAAGGCGTGGTCACCGCGGTCACGCTGACCAGCGCCGGCACGGGCTATACGTCGCTGCCCGGCGTTTCCTTCAGCGGTGGCGGCGGAACCGGAGCGACGGCCGTCGCCGCCGGAGCACCGGTCGCCTACTACTACAGCCCGCACGCCGACCGCGTGTTCGCTTCGCAGGCCGGCCGCGTGAATGTCACTTGGGTCACGCGCACGGCCATCGCCATCCCCGGCGACGCGACGCCGCGCTTCCGTTTTCGCTCTGAAGCCTTCTCCGTCTCGTCGTCGACGAACAAACCGGCCCGCACGATTTACTGGACCGAGCGCAGCTTCAGCGGACCGGCCATCGCCGTGCCCACCGGGAAAATCGAGACCGTCAATCCGGTCTACAACTTGAACTTCCCCGCGGTCGTCACCGAGGAATACCAGCCGCTGGGTCTTCCGACCAGCACCGGCACCGCCTCGACTTCGCTGCCCCCCGAACTGCGCACGATGTGGTTCCAAAAGCAGGCGGGCATCGGCCTGCTCCGCGCCTACAATCGCGAGGGCCGGATTCTATTGGAATACCTCGGCGCCCTCAAAACCGGCTCCTCCTCCGTCTACGAATTTATTGGTGCCGATATCGTGGATATCGTGCGCACCGCCCCGACCGTTAACACCGTTGTGAACCTGGGCGAAAAAATCACGCCGCGTGATGCGAACGGCTCGCTGCTCCCGATCGACAACAGCTCCGAGTATCTCCCGTCCCCGGTGCTCAACACCTCGCTCGACGGCCTGATCTACTACGGCACGACCACGCGGCCCGACGGCCGGCAGGTCTACTACGCCGAGCGCGAAAACGACAACCCCGACCGCGTCGTGTTCTACTGGCTCGAAAAGACAGACGCCGCGATTCACTTCCTCCCTTCGCCCGCCCAGCCAAATCTCGGCATCTACTGGCCCAAGGTGAAAAACGCCTACGCGCAGGTCTGGCCCTCCGGTCTCGCTTCCTACGCGCACTACACCGTCCCCACCGCCGGCAGCACGGCCGCCACCGGCGTGCAGTTCGCCGGCGGGCAGTTGCCGCAGATCGTTTATCAGGACGATCCCGCACAGGCCCAGACCACCATCGACACCTCGAGTCAGCGCCTCCAAGTCACTTTTTCCAACGACGGCCTGAATCGCACGCTGCTCAAATTCGCGAACGCCAGCGACGTCTGGTATGTCCGCCTCTACACGCAGGCCGACGGCTCCTCCGGCTTCGCCGAGGGCGATGGCCAGCCCGCCCTGACGAGTGCAGTGCAAGTCGGCGACCGGATCAACGCGCCGGCCGGCTACACGCTCGGCGGCTACATCGCGAGCGGCACCGGCTACCTCCCGTCTGCCTATCTCAATCCCTTCGCCGTCGGTGCGGAAGCCGCGGAAAAAGGGGCCATCATTCCCGTCAACGCCCTGCCCGGTGCAAACACCCTCAAGGTCTGGTGGTTCAAGAAAATCGAGCCGCCCAGCGCCACGTTTCAGCCGTTCTACGTTCCGGCCAAGATCGGCACCTACACTGTCTCCTACCCGTCGAATCCCTCGACCATCGTGCTCGCCTCCAACGCCGGCAGCGGTGACCTCGCCCCCGCCGAAATCGCCGGGAGCCTCTATATCCAAAACGACCGCACGCTCCCCGGCTTCAATCCCAACGAAGAGCACGCCCTCATGATCGCCGGTCGCGCCTATGCCCTCCGCGACGATCTCAACGTCACGACCGGCGGCGCCGGGGTTTATACGTCCGAGCCGTTTGTGTTGGTGAACTACACGTCCCCCGTCGATGCCCGCCCCGCGATGCGCGCCTTCAAGGTTCTGCGCGAATCGGCCGGCGCTCTCTTCGACTACCCCGTCACGGCCGGCACGATCTTGCAGGCCCCGATGCCGCTCCCGCTGCTCCCGCTGCCGCTCGATCCCACGACGAAGATCGCGCGTAACCTCGAAGTCCCCGGCACTCCCGATTCGGCCGCCCACGCCGCCGCGCCATCCCACTACGCCAGCTTCACGTTCAAGGATCGCCAGGGCTACGACTGGGTTTACCGCGGTCCCCACGCCGGCGCGTCACCCACGCTCGGCATGCAGTTCTACTATACGATGCGCGAGGGCTTCTTTGTTCCGGGCGTCGCCGTCCAGCCCGCCGTCGGCACGATTCTGCCCTACCTGCGTCCGCTCGTGAGCGGCGTTCCCGCGGGCGATTCGGTGGCGGGCACTTCGCTCACCATTGTCTATCGCCCCACCTGGCCCGCCAACGCCCCCGAGCTGCGCGTCGCCGAGACGCTCACGTTGTCCAAGTTCGGCCTGCCCACGGTTTATTCGCAGACGAGCGCCAACGTGCTCTACCAGCAATCGGTCGCGGTCACCGGACCGACGAAACCCAGCGTCATCTTGCACGATCCGATCCGGGAAAAAACCTTCTCCCTCGTAGCGTCGGGCGGCCTCACCAAGCTGCCGGCCTCCGTCCTCACCACCGCGTATCAGGGTAAGACCTATTTCCAGGGCCTGCCGCCGAGTCTTCAGCCCCGCTTCTTCTACGATCCCCTCCGCGGCACCAAGGGCGCGCTCGTCCTCGTTGGCGAGTTTGTCGACGAAATCGCCGGCGAAGATTACCTGAATCTCAACGTTCTCTCCGCCACCGACGTCGAGGCGCTCAAGGGCCTGCCCGCCGCGAGCGACGCCGATCTGGCCGCTTGGAAGAACGCCATCGACGCCCTCGCCACCAAGGTCGAGACCTTCATCCCCGATCCGCTCAAGGCCGGCGCCTACAAGTCCAATGGCGCGCCCGCGTCCGTCGGCGCGCTGGATCTCGCGATCATTGCGGACTCGGACACCGCCGTCGCCAAATACGCCCTCACCGCGACCGGCGCCGCCAGCGGCTGGGTCACGATGTTGTTCGCCAACGGCCAGGCCTTCACGCCCACCGGCGATCCCGTCGCCATGCAGATCTTCCGCGTCGCTCCGCAGCTCAACACCGGCGAGCTCAAGGTTCAGCTCTCCAGCAATCCACTCGATGAAAAAGTCTCGCTCCGCCACAGCGGTGATTTTGCCGCCAAGCCCGAGGACTACGAATTCGAGTGGCGCTACGCCCCGCCGGAGGACGGCGTCGCCCCAAAAATTTATACCTACGCCCTGACGTCGCGCCTCGCGAACGCCTGGCAGCTCGCCTCGAGCCCCGCCGGCGTGTTGCCGACCACGGTCGAGTATGCGGCCGGCCTCACCTCGACCACGTTCCCCCGCACCGTCGCCGTCAACGCCCCCGGCTTCACCGGCGGCACCACGCGGCCCGGTCTCGTCGCCCGCTCCCTCGCCGGCGTCGATTTCAGCGGTGGCGTGCCCGCGCAGATTATTTTCAGCGCCGATGTCGCCGACCGCACCGGCTTCGTCCTCTACGTGAACGGCGTCGCCGCCCTCGCGTTCAACGCCCCCGCCCAGTTCACCAACGCGAGCTCCAGCTCCGACCTTGTCAGCGGCGGTGCCGGTCTCTCCCGCCAGTTTGAGGTCAACGCCAACTTCTTCCAAAAATCGGTCAACACCGTCGAAGTCGCGCTCTACTCCACCGGCGATGTCGGCGCGATGTCCGGCATCAATTTCCTGCTCCACGCGTCGACCGAGACCGATCAGGTCGTCGCCGGCGGTTCCCCGTGGCAGACGCCCAACGGCACGCTCCTCAACCAAGTTGTCGTCGGCGGCTCGCCCAGTTCTCCGCTCGGCAGCCCGCTCCTCGTGATGAGCGATAATTACTTCACAATGCGCTACCGCGCCAAGGCGTCGTCCAACAACGTCGCCGGCACCACGTGGTCCCGCTGGATGCCCGCGAAGCTCGTCGAGGGCTGGATCAAGCGCGTGCTCGCCGGCATCAATCCCTTCAATCAGCGCGTCAAGGATCTCTACAACAACGCCGTCAATACCGACGTCTCGCTGCTCACGCAGGCCGGCTCGCGCTGGGAGGGCAACGTCGCGCTCTCGCTCGCCAGCATCAACGATTTTGGCCTCATCGAGATCTACGAGACCGTCCTCAACCGCGGCAAAAACATCAGCGTCGATTCCGGCTACGACTACGGTCCCGCCAACGACGCGCTCCTCCTCGCCGCCGGTTATCTCAACGATCTCTACACCATCCTTGGCAACGAGGCCTACGCCGACGCCGCGAATCCCACGATCTCCGTCGACGACTCCACCACGGCCACCGGCGCCGCGACCGTCACCGAGATCAACACGTCCCGCTTCTCCTTCGAGGGTCAGGTCAAGAGCGTCCTCGATGAGGAACTCGCCCTCCTGCGCGGCCGCGACGACTTCCTCGCCCCCGGCGTGACCGTCGGCCCGGCCTACAACCGGCTGTATTGGAATTACACGCGCGGCATCAATTCCGGCGAAGCCCTCTACGCGGTGAACTACAATATCCGCGAAAAATCCGGCAGCCCCACCGCCAACGGCAACCTCGATGCCGCCGATGCGCAGCGGATGTTCCCCCAATCTCACGGCGATGCCTACGGCCACTACCTGACGGCGCTGAAGGGTTATCAAAACCTGTTGCGCAACCCGAGCTTCACGTGGACGCCCCGCAGCGAGGCCGTCACGGTGCTCGGTCAGGCCGTGCAGATCGATTATTTCGACGAGCGGAAATTTGCCGCCGCCGCCGTCAACGTCGCGCGCACCGCACAGCAGATCCTCGCCCTCACCGATCGCCAGAGCTACAAGGATGATTCCGCCTCCGGCTGGAGCCATCTGCGCGACGGCAAGGTCAACTCCGCGACCGGCACCACGCGCCACTGGGGCATGGATGAGTGGACCTCCCGCGCCAGCCAAGGCAGCTATTACAACTGGATCGTCGGCAACGCCCTGCTGCCCGACCTCGACACCAACCCGAGCCACACCGGCGTGCAGGTCATCGACCGCACCACGGTGCCCGAGGTGAAAGAACTCACGACCTTGGGCGCCGAGATCCAGACGCGCATCGACAACGTCAACGCGCGCCTCAATCCCCTCGGCCTCAGCCCCGGCGCGATCGCGTTCGATATCTCCGCCTCCGAGCTGAAGGGCGGCAAGTCGCACTACGAACAAATCTACGATCGCTCCCTGCGCGCGACCTTGAATGCGAAGGGCGCCTTCGACCAAGCCGCCCGCATGACGCGTCTCCTTCGCAACCAGGAGAACCAGCTCAGCGATCGCAACGACGCCATCGTCGATCAGGAGTGGGCCTACGTGCGGCAGTTGATCGACGTCTACGGCACGCCTTACCCGGGAGAAATCGGTCCCGGCAAGACCTACGCCCAAGGCTACACCGGCCCGGATTTGTTGGAATGGTTCATCATGGACCGCCCCACCGATGTCCTCGACACCACCGCGCCCCTCACGCTCTCCGTTAAAGTCCCGACCGGCGTCGCGACGTTCACCGGGTTGGCCGTGAATGACATCACGCATTCCTACAACACCCAGTTGGCGACGCGCACGATCACGATCCAACCCAACCGCTTCGTCCAGTATGCGGATCAGTGGCAGAACGGCGCGTCGCTCGGTCAGCGCTCCGTCACCGGCAAACTTCAGCAGGCGCTGCTCGGCGTCGAGCAGTCGGCGCTCGCCCTGCGCGCCGCCAACAGCGCGTTGCTCAACAAGTATGCGATCTTCGAGCGCCGCCGGCAGCTCTACGAGGAAATGGTCCGCACCCATGAAGACTCCCTCGCCACCCAGGATTCGTCGCTGGAGGAAATCAAACGCCTTAAGCTCGCTGCGACTGCCCTGCGGGTCATCGGCGAGTTGGCCGCCATGGGCGCAGAAAACCTCAAGACCACCGCGATCAACCTTTCGGAATTTCTGCCCGGCGTGGTCGGCTTGGCCAACGACGCTACCTCCGGTCTCCGCGGCACCATCAAGACCACCGCGGGCGGGTGGAGTGTCGTGTTGAGCATCGCCGCCGGTTCCGCCCGCGCTTCGGCCGGCTACATCGACATCCAAGCGGCCGAGGAACGACGGACGATGGAACGGACCATCGTCGAATACGGCTTCGACTACCAACAGGCCCAATCCGCCTACGAATACGAAATCCTCCTGCGCGAACTCCGGGATGGCTTCTACGAGATCGCCCAGCTCGCCGGCAACGTCCAGAGCGCCAGCGAACATCTCCGCAACGTGATGGCCGACGGCGATCGCATCCAGGCCGAGCGCGAGACCTTCCGCCAGCGCGCCGCCAGCGTCATCCAAGGCTACCGGACGAAGGATCTCACGTTCCGCACCTTCCGCAACGAGGCCCTCGAGCAATACCGCTCCCTCTTCGATCTCGCCGGTCGCTACTCCTACCTCGCCGCCAAGAGCTACGACTACGAGACCGGCCTCCTCGGCAGCACCGCCGGCCAGGCCGTCATCTCCGGCATTGTCGCCTCCCGCTCGCTCGGCGATCTCACCGGCGGCGTCCCGCAGGCCACGGTCAGCACGCTCGGTGATTCCGGTCTCGCCGGCACGATGGCCCGCATGCAGGCCGACTGGCTGGTCGCGAAGCCCCGCCTCGGTATCAACAATCCGGACACCAACGGCACGCTCTTCTCCCTGCGCCGCGAACTCTACCGCCTCCTCCCCGGCACCGCCGGCGACACCGCGTGGCAGCAGACCCTCGAGCAGCACATCATGAGCAACGTCATGGCCGACGCCGATGTCGCCGCCGCCTGCCGCAATCTCCGCAAAGCCGACGGCAGCGCCGTCCCCGGCATCGTGATCTCCTTCGGCACCACGATCCAGCAGGGCCTGAATTTCTTCGGCCTGCCGTCCGCGGTCGGCGACCACAACTTCTCGCCGTCCAACTTCGCGACCAAGATCTACTCCGTCGGCATGGTCTTCGACGGCTACCTCGGCATGGACCCCTTTGCGATCGGCACGCCGAACGCGAACGGCCCCAACACCACGCTGCCCAACGGCCTCAACGCCACGCCCTACGCCTACCTGATCCCCGTTGGCACCGACTACATGCTCGCGCCGCCGCTCGGCGACACCGGCGCCGTGCGCGCGTTCGACGTGCTCGACCAGGCGCTGCCGTTGCCCTTCAACCTCGGCGCGACCTCGTTCTCGTCGACGCAATTTTACAACGCCAACGGCACGCTCAGCGAAGCCCCGTGGATTCTCCGCAAGCACCAGGCCTTCCGCCCCGTCAACGATCCGACGTTCTTCTACAGTTCGGTTCCAGCGGAGTTCACGAGCTCGCGCCTCGTCGGCCGCAGCGTCTGGAACGGCCAGTGGAAACTGGTGATTCCCGCCTACACCCTCCTCAACGTGGAAGCCGAGGGCCTCAACCGCTTCGTCGCGAGCGTGAAGGACATTCAAATCTTCCTCCGCACCTACTCCCACTCCGGCAACTGATCTCCGCCTCGTTCTCGTTCCTCGTTCTCTTTTTCCGACCGCCGTTTTCTCCCCACCAAATTCGAACCCGAGAGAACGAGAACGATTACGAATAACGAGGAACGATTCAAAACCGCACCTCCCATGCATCTCCCCCTCTCTCCGTCTCTCCGTCTCTCCTTTCTCCGCCCTCTGTGCCTCTGTGTCTCCGTGGTTCACCTTCTGGGTGTGTGCACCCACGCCCAAACCGCCACGTCCCGCCCGGTCGGCTACCTCGTGCAAACGATCCCCGCCGGCCAGACGCGCTCGTTCTCGGTCCCCTTCGACGCCGACCTCACCTCCCAAGCTGGCGCCGTCGGCCGTATCACCGCGGTCGGCACGAACTACCTCGAAAACTCCGCCGCCGCCTGGACCCCCGGCGCCCTCTCCACCGCCGCCGCCCCTTATTTCGTGCGCCTCACGAGCGGCGCCCACACCGGCCGCGTGTTCCAAGTCTCCACGACCGCCAACACCGCGACGCGCCTCACCCTCGTCACCGACGGCCTCGATCTCACGACGCTCTCGCTCGAAACCGGCACGACCGCCGGCGCCGCCTTTGAAATCGTCCCCGGCGACACCCTCGCGTCCTTCTTCGGCACGACCGCGCCCACCGATACCCTCGTCGTCCAAGGCGCCGCCGATCCCCTCGCCGCCGACCTCGTGCAAATCTGGGGCGGCGCCGCGTGGTTGAATTTCTACTACAACACCGCCTGGTCCCGCTGGGCGCGCGACTCCGACACGATCACCGACCCTTCGCGCAACGACTTCCTGCTCCGCTCCGACCGCGGCCTCATGCTCACCCGCCGCGCCGCCACGCCGCTCACCCTCGCCGTGATCGGCCGCGTGCTCGCGACTCCGCAACGCGCCGTGCATGCCCGCTCGGAAAACGCGCTCACGTTCCTCGCCCCCATGCAAGCCGCCGACACCACCCTCGGCGCCCTCGCCCTGCAAACCACCAGCCGCACCACCGGCTGGCGCTCCTCCGCGAATCCTGCCGACGCCGACCTCCTCCTCGTATGGAGCGGCACCACGTGGTTCAGCTTTTTCCACAACAGCACCGCCGGCCACTGGCAACGCGTCGGCGACGCTACGCCCAACCGCGACGATTACGTGATCGCCGCCGGCACACCCGTCTTCGTGCAACGCCGCACCGCCGGCACCACGACCGCCGACCAGACCGTGAGCTTCCCCGCCCCCGGCACCTGATGAACCCGCCCGGAGGTAGGAGCCTGCTCGCAGGCGATTCCGCACGCGTCTTCGCCGCGTTGATGTGCCTCGCCACCACCACTGCCTCCGCCCAACTCATCCCCTGGAGCGAACCCCCCGTCGTAAGTGGCACGGGCGTCCCGCCCGTGATTTCCCCAGTTCCGAGTGCCACGGGCGTCTCGCCCGTGCAGTCATCCGCCGCGCCCGCGAAAAAAATCGCCGCGTCTCCCGCCGCCGCCGCCGCACCCGCCCTCGCCACGACCGAACCCTCGCTCGTCACACTCCTCCTCTCATCCTTCAACGGCACCCCCGCCTCCGGCGCCACGCTCACCGGCTCCAGTTGGGTCGGCCAAGTCACGCAAAACCCCGGCACGCTCACCGTCGCCGGCACCGCCGTCGACGACAACGGCTGGGGCGCCCGCGGCCTCTCGCTCGACACCTCCGCGATGACCTACCTCGCGATCACCGCGCAACGCGACACCGGCAACCTCGCTCCGACCCTCTTCTTCCAGTTCGAAGACCAAAACATCCGCACCCGCGTGCTTTCCCTCAGCACGTCGCTCTTTGCCATCGGCACGCCGACCACGGTCCACGTCGCGTTACCCTCGTGGACCATCGACTTCGGCTCCAACGCCCTCTCCGGCTGGAGCCTCGGCGGCGGCGGCGTGAGCTCCAGCGACACCACCGTCGCGTTCCGCATGACCTTCGACCAAATCGCCTTCACCACCTCCGCCATCCCTGAGCCGGCCACCACCGCCGCCCTCCTCGGCCTCACCGCTCTCGGCGTCGCCGCGTATCGCCGCCGCCGGCGAAGCCGCACCTGACGCTCTTTTCCGCGTGCCGCGTGCGCGCGTATCACGTCCCGCGTCAGCAGAATTTTCGTGCGCCGCACGCCGCTCACTTCTTTTTTCAGAGCGTGATTCCCCGTTGTGAGATGTTCCTCAGGCTAGTCGTGCGCGCGCTGCGGACTGCGGGTGTTGCCGTGACCCGACCGGGTCGCTGGCGTTTCCCTCTCGGTATTCTCGTTTTGCTGGGCGCAGGCGTGACTGGCTTGGCCGCCGAAAAGAACCGCCGCGGCGATGGCCATGAGGCTGTGCTCACGTGGATCGCCGAGGGGATTGCCCGGGCGTCCGCCGACTCCATCGGCGCCGCGGCGCAGGCCGAGGCCCGTCTCGCGGAAGCCCGGCAGCGCCAGGATCGGGCAGGGGAGATCGGCGCCTTGATCGTCTTGGCGCAGGCGCGCGGGCGGCAAAACGACAGTCAGGCGGCGCACACGCATTCGGCCGCCGCCCTCGCTCTCGCCGAGGGATTCGGCTCTCCGCCACTGTTGATCGAGGCGCAGGTGATGCGGGCGATGTCGTATTACGGTGCGGACCAATCGGCCGCGGCCATCGCGCTTTTTCTGCAAAGTCTCGATCTCGCCGAACGCGTCCGGCCCGACAAGCGGCAGCCGATCTTGCTGGGGCTGGCGCGCTGTTACCGCGATCTGCGCGACTACGATCGGGCGCTGGAATTCGCGGTGCGCGCGCTGCACGAAGCGGAGCGCGGAGCCGACGAAACGCGGATCGATGCGAGCGCCTATGTGCTCGGGGAAATCTATTTTGCCCGCGGCGAACTGGCGCCGGCCCGCGAACATTTCGCGCGTTCGCTCGCGTTGCGTCGGCGCCACGGCATCCCCAGCGAACGCGGCGATTCCGAGGTCGCCCTCGCGCGGATCGACCTGCGCGAAGGCCGCCTCGCCGAGGCGCTCGCCGTGCTCGATCGCGTCGAGTTGGAGCGGCGGGCGTTGCGCGGCCGGTGGAAACACACGCACACGCTCATCGCCCGCGCTGAGGTGTTGGCGGCCTTGGGCCGCCTCGACGAAGCGCTCGCCGATGTGCAGCGCGCCCGCGGCTTCGCCGATGCGATCGGCACACCCGGTTTGCTGGCGGATGTCTACGGCCGGCTCGCTGCCGTGCACGAGGCGCGCGGTGAAGCCGCCGAGGCGCTCGCCGCGATGCGGCGGTATTTCACCGCCGAGATGGACTCGCGCGGCAACGCTGCGATCCAGCAGGCCGCAGAGGCCCGGGCCCGCATCGAGGTCGAGCGCAAGGATGCTCAGCTCGCCCATCTCGCCGACGAAAACGAACTCAACCGACTAGCAGCCCGCGCCGCCGCCGCGGAACTCGCACGCAGCCGCCTGGAGCGTTGGGTCTATCTCGGCGCCGCGGCGGCCGTCGTCGTCGTGCTCGTCATACTGTTGTTCGGGCAACGCACCCGGCGTCGCCTCGAGCGGCAGGTGCATGCCGAGACGCATGCCGCCAAAGAGGCCGCCGAGCGCGCGGACCGCCTGAAGAGTCGTCTGCTCGTGATCGCGTCGCACGACCTCAAGGCCCCGCTCCGCACGATCCTGCGCCATGGCGAGCGCCTCGCTGAGGAGCCGGACGACGCGACCGCCGCAGCGCAGGCGGGAGTCGCGCTCCAACGCACCGGCCTGCGCATGTTCGAATTGGTCCGCGATCTGATCGACGTGGGCGCGTTGGAGGAAAACCGCCTCGTGCTCCGGTTCGCTCCCGTCGATCTCGCCGCGCTCGCGGCGGACGTGGTGGGCGAGTATCGCGCGCGCGCCGCCGAGAAAAACCAGACGCTCACCCTCGAGGTCGCCGCCGTGCCCCCGCCGTCCGTCCGCGGCGATGGCGCCCGGCTTCGCCAGGTGATCGAAAACCTCGTCGACAACGCCGTGAAATACACGCCGCTCGGCCGCGCCGCGCGCGTGTCCGTGGCGGGCGAGGGTTCGCGCGTGCGGCTGGCGGTGACGGACGAAGGCCCGGGGCTCAGTGCCGACGATCTCGTGCGCGCGTTTCAGCCGTTCGAACGCCTCTCCGCCCAGCCGACCGACGGCGAGGCTTCAACCGGACTCGGTTTGCACCTCGCCCATCGGCTCGTGCGCTTGCACCACGGCGAACTCACCGTGGAAACGCTCCCCGGCTCAGGCTCCACCTTTGCGTTTTCGTTGCCGGTTTTCACCGCCGCCGCTGCGGCCGCCGCCGCGCCCGTCTCCCGCCCTCCGTTCGATCATCCGGTCTGATACGATAAACGCGGTTGAAGAAGATTGGACTTCCGCCGGCTCGGGGTAGCCGCTCGTGTTAACGAGCGGTGGCCGCGTCCGCGTCTCGCGCGTCCACGCCAGCCCGCGTGGCCGCTCAATCGAGCCCGTGGCGCACGCACCAGCGCACGAGACTGGTCGTGTTGGGCAATTTCAGTTTTTCGAGGAGCAGCATGCGGTGCTTCTCCGCCGTCCGCGGATTGAGCCCGAGCTGGTCCGCGATCTCCTTCGAGCGCAGACCTTGCGCGATCAACCGCGCCATCGCGCGCTCCCCTTCCGACAACACGCTCGGCCCCGGTTCGTTTTCATCCGCCCCGCGCATCGGCACGTTGGAGGGCAGGGGACTGACGCTCGCCGCGAAGTAGAGTCCGCCCGCCAGCACGCACTGCACGGCGCGCTCCACGTGGTCGAGCGTCGAGGATTTGTCGACGAGCCCCGCCACGCCCAACGAAATCAATTCCGCCGGCAGCACCGCATCGACGTAGGAGGTCAACACTACGAACCGCGTCGCCGCCTGCCGCGTGCGCAGCCGGCGAATGATGTCGCGTCCGTCGAGATCGGGCAGCCGCAGATCGGTGATCAACAGGTCGGGCGGATCGTCGAGAAACGCAGCGATCGCCGGAGCCGCCGCGCCGAAGGACCGCACCTCGCGCACCCCGCACCGCCGCCGCAACACATCTTCCAGTAGATCCCGCAACAACACGTCATCCTCGACCAACACGAGCCGGCACTCGGCGGCGGCGATCTGTCGGGAATTTTTGGGAGCGGTAGCGAGCATCGGATCGATGGGTAGTGAGTGCACCGCGCGTCCGTCCGCAGGTAAACGCGTAAATCTCCGCGCGGTGCGCGTAGAAATCCCGCTTCTCCCGCCCTAGGTTTTTTACCCTACCTTCTGCGCACATTTTTGTGCGCTCGGCTATTCCCCGTATCCGGCGCGCCATTTTTTCCGCTTCCACTGCTATGCGTGCCTCCTTGCGCCTGATCGTCCTCATCGCCCTTGGTCTCGCCAGCTTCAGCCCGGGGCTCCGCGCGTTCCCCCCCGCGCCGTTCTACACGATCTACGGGATCGTGCGCGACCAAGTGGGCGCGACGCTCACCGCGCAGGGCGCGGATCTCGTCCTCCTTCGCGACAATGTGGAAATCGCTCGCACGCGCATCCTCAGCGAAGTCCGCGGCCAGCTGAACTACGAGCTCCCCATCAGCATCGACGCGAGCCGCGCCAACTCCCCGCGCGTCTACGCGCACAAAGCCGTCGCCGCCCAAGGCGTCTACTCGCTCCACGTCGAGATGAACGGCCAGAAGTTCTACCCAATCGAAGTCGCCGGCACGCTCCGCACCGGCCACGGCGGCGAACGCGTCCGCCTCGATCTCACGCTTGGCGCCGATAAAAACAACGACGGCCTGCCCGATGCCTGGCAGGAGTGGGTCCTCTACCAAGCCGGCCGCGCCCCCGGCACCGCCGGTTGGGATATTAACCTGATCACCAAAACCGGCGACTTCGACGGCGACGGCCTGAGCAACTACGACGAATACCTCGCCGGCACCTTTGCCGGTGACGCCACCGAACGCTTCGAACTCAACCTCGTCGGCAAGACCGAGACCGCCGTCGCCTTCGAGTTCTACGCCATCACCGGCAAAGTCTACACGATCGAAGAAAGCGCCGACCTGCGCACGTGGACGACCGCCGCGTTTTCCACCACGCCCACCGGCGCAACCACGAAGACCTTCGTCGCCCCCGCCATCGGCGTGCAACCCGGCTACGTCGCCGTCACCCCCGGAGTCGCCCGCTTCTACCGCCTCACCGTCCGATGAAAACCATGCTGCAAAAGGTAGGGCGCGTTATCCTTAACGCGCCGCTCAAGATCTTCACCACCGCACGACACGGCGGCTTAAGGATAAGCCGCCCTACCTCCCTCCTCCTCACTTTCCTTTTCACTCTCACTTTCACTTTCACTCCCCGCGCCTACGCCCAGTGGCAAACGCCCACCTACACGCTGCGCGGCGGCTGGAACGCCATTTACCTCCACGGCGACGCCACCCACGCCTCGATCGACACGCTCCTCGCCGCCAACCCGGAAATCCTCGCCGTTTGGCGCTGGGTTCCTAATCCGAATCCCGCCCAGCTCAGCAGCTCTTCCCTCGTCCCCTCGACCAGCTCGCCCGAGTGGACCGTCTGGGTCCGCGGTGAACCCGCACAGACGACCCTCGCCTCGCTCCCCGGCCAAAACGCCTACCTCATCCGCTGCGCCGGCGCCGCCACCGACACCTACTCGCTCAACCTCCCGCAGCGCCCGCTCCCCCCGCGCAACACCTGGGTCCGCAACGGCGCCAACCTCCTCGGTTTCCCCTCTCGCGCGCATCCCACCGGCGGCACGTATCCGGTTTTCACGAACTACTTCGCCACCTTCCCCGCCGCCATCGCCGCGAATACCACGATCTTCAAATATATCGGCGGCGACATCGGCCCGGCCAATCCCACGCAAATCTTCTCCACCGCCACCGAGCGCGTGGATCGCAATCAAGCCTACTGGTTCGACGCCACCGTCGTCGGCACCTTCTACGCGCCCCTCGAAATCACGCCCTCGAATCTCGACGGCCTCACCTTCGGCCGCACCGGCGCTCTCGTAAAAGTCCGCGTGCGCAACCGCACCGCCGCCCCCGTCACGCTCACGATCGAGCCCACCGCCTCCGTCGGGGCCCCCGCCGGCCAGGAAGCGATTACCGGCCCCGTGCCGCTCACCCGCCGCACCTTCAACGCCGGCACCGCCGCCTACACCGATACGCCCATCACCGCCGCCTTTACCGAAGTCATCGCCCCGCAGTCCTCGGTCGAACTCACCTTTGGGATCGACCGCACGCTGATGACCGGCGCCGCCGGCGCCCTCTAAGCCTCCTTCCTGCGCTTTACCGACTCCGGCAACCTCCTCGACATTTCCCTGCCCGCCTCAGCCCGCACTGCCACGCTCGCCGGCCTCTGGGTCGGCGATGTCGCCGTCACCAACGTCCAGAGCAAAGCCCCCGGCGCCAGCGGCACCACCACCCCGCGCAGTTACCCGCTCCGCGTCCTCCTTCACGTCGACGACGACGGTGTCGCCCGCCTGCTCTCCCAAGTCTTCCTCGGTAAACTCGCCCCCGAGCCCTACGCCGTCGGCCTCTGCACGCGCGAGTCCGGCCTGAAAGCCGACGAGAAAACCACCGCCACCCGCCTCGTCGCCGTCACGATGCCGCTCGATACCGAAGTCTCCACCGGCTCCGGCTCGGTCTCCCTCGGGCAGACGCTCGTGCGCACGGTCAACATCCCGTTCAACGACCGCACGAATCCGTTCGTCCACGCCTACCACCCGGACCACGACAACAAAGACGCCCGCGGCACCCCGCTCTCCGCCGGCAAGGAGAGCTACAGCCTCTCCCGCGAGTGCCGCTTCGAGTTCACGCTCACTCCGCCCACCGGCACCACCTCCGTCGGCTGGGGCGCCACCGTGCTCGGCGGCAACTACACCGAGATCCTCACCGGCCTCCACAAACAGCCCCTCACCGTCAACGGCACCTTCGAACTCCGCCGCGTCAGCGAGATCGGGTCCATCACCTTAAATTAATACCCCTAAACCGGGTGAACCGCTAATCCTCGCTAATCTCCGCTAATCCCAAACCAGAAAAACAAGCTCCCGCGCTTTGCCGATTAGGCAAAGCCCGCACGCGTCCCCTTCGCCCACCACCTCCGAAAAATCAGCGTCAATTAGCGGTTCCCTCCTCCTTTTCCCAACTTCCTACCTTTCCCAACCATGAAGCAGCTCCTCCTCGCCCTCCTCGCGTTCGCGTCGTCCTCCGCGCTCTTCGCCCAGACCACCAACGTCCCCGGCGTCATCAGTTACCAAGGCCGCGTCGCCGATGCCGCCGGCGCCCCCATCGGTAACACCGCTCCCGTCAACCGCACCGTTATCTTCCGCATCTGGGACAGCCCCAGCGCCACCGCGCCCGCCAACCGCCTCTATTCGGAACAACAAAACGTCACCATCTCCGGCGGCGAATTCAGTGTCCTCGTCGGCACTGGCACCCCCGTGGGCGGCGAGACCGCCAACGCCTTTTCCACCATGAGCGCCGCCGTCTTCAACGGCCAAGCCCGCTTCCTCGGCGTCACCGTCGACGATGGTGACGGCAATCCTGCCAACGACGCCGAAGCCTCCCCGCGTCAACAAGTCGTCACCACGCCCTTCGCCTTCCGCGCCCAAGTTGCCGAAGCCGTCGCCGCCGGCGGTGTCGCCTCGTCCGCTCTCGCCAACGATGCCGTCGGCAGCGCCGCCCTCGCCGCCGGTGCCGTCACAGGTGCCAAGCTCGCCGCCTCCTCCGTGGGCACTGCCGCCCTCGCCGACACCTCCGTCACCTCCGGCAAACTCGCCGCCTCCGCCGTCACCACCACCGCCCTCGCCGACGGTTCCGTCACCGGTGCCAAACTCGCCGCCGGCGGCATCGACGCCACCAAACTCGCCGACGGCACCGTCGTCCTCGCCAAACTCGCCGCCAACTCCGTCGATAGCACCAAGCTCGTCGACGGTTCCATCGCCACCGTCGACCTCGCTGATGCCGCGGTGGCCACCGCCAAGGTCGCCGACGGTGCCATCACCACCCCCAAGCTCGCTGCCGCCGCCGTTGAGACCGACAAGCTTGCCGATGGCGCCGTCTCTCTCGCCAAGCAGGGCGCCAACTCTGTCGACAGCAGCAAAATCGTCGACGGCTCCATCGCTCTCGCCGACCTCACCACCACCGTCCGCGAAGGCCTGCCCAAGCAGCGCCACATCTACAACCAGGCCGTCAACCCGGACTACGTGACCGCCCGCACCAAGGGCCGGACGCTTGTCCCGATCGATCTCGGCGACCTCGGCAACGACGTCGATGGTTGCGTGCTCCAGTATTACGGTTGGCAACGGGCCATCGCCACTCCTGGCGCCGACAGCCGCATAGGAGTCATCCGCTTTAATCTCCAGCAGCCCGGATTCGCTAACGATGCCAATTTCCCCAACATCATCTGGGCCGTGGGCGCACACCACGCCATGAATCTCTCCAACGCAGGCTCTCATGCTTTCGGCACCCTAAATTTCCGGCTTAACCCCCAGGCCCTCGGCAACGGAACCGTGACCATCCATGCCATCGACGATTGGTGCACCTTCTATAATTTCTACCCCGGCTCCCTTCGCCCGGGCGAAGCTGCACCCTTCAACCAAAACCAGGAGCCCAACGCCAGCAACGCCAACGCCGGCGGCCCTCCGGTGACCTTCAATGTAGTCTCGGTCGTCACCGGCACGAACAAGCTCACGATCACCGTCAATAATCCCCATGCCATCCAGGTCGGCGACACGCTCACCATCGCCGGCATGACCGGCACGCCCGTGGCCAACGGCACGAACCTCGTCGTCACGGGCCAGCCCGATCGCACCTCTTTCGAGATCACCCTCAGCGGCGCGACCGGCGCTTACACCGGCGGCACGGTCACCCATCAGCCCAAGTATAATAAATTCCGCATCTGGGCCGCCGTTCACCCCGACGTCTCGCTGCGCTTCATCGTTTCTGACCGCTGAGCCCCGCGCGCCTCCGCCCGCCATGACACCGCCGCTCAACCTGTGTAGCCCGCTTCGTGAGAAGCGGGACCACCCGCCCGCACCCGCCCCAGCTCGCCAGAGCGGCACGCGGTCGCCCCTCCGCTTTCTCTCCGCCCTCACGCTCACGCTCGCTCTCACGCTCGCGGCCCGCGCCCAATACGAAATCAAAACCGGCGCCTACAACACCCTCTACCGCGGCACCGTGCCGCTCGAGGCCGACAACACTCCGCCGATCCTCCCCACGCAACCGCAGTTCGCCGGCATGGGCACCACGGCCGCCAGCCTCAGCGCGATCTCCACCAGCGCCGCGCTCACCGTCCGCTATCCCGCGCAGGTCAACCTTGTTGCCGGCACCTCCACGCCTACGGGCGTTGCCGTGCTCCACCAGCGCAGCACCTTCGGCGGCTCCTTTGCGAGCGGAGCGCCGCGCTACCTCTTCGGCGAATATATCACGCCACCCACCACCGACGACGCCGGCAACCCGCTCGCCACCGACTCGACCTATTGGCGCCAGCAACCCGTGCAGCCTGGTGAGAACTTCACTCACCCCGCCGGACCGCAGGACGCCTCTCCGAAAATCACCGCCGGCACCGCCCTCAACTACTACTACAGCCCGCACGCGGAAAAAACCTTCGCCTCGCAGGCCGGCCGCGTCGCCATCACCTGGGTCTCGCGCGTCCCGGTCACCAGTGGTGCCGACACCCGCCTCCGTTACCGTTTCCGCGACGAGACCTTCGCTGTCTCCTCCGCCACCAACAAAACCACCCGCACGATTTTCTGGACCGAGCGGAGCTTCAGCGGCCCGATGATCAGCGTGCCCACGGGCAATATTGAAACGGTCAACCCGGTCTACAACGCCCTCGTCCCCGCCCTCGTCGCCGAGGAATACAAACCCGTCGGCGTATCCGTCACCACCGATCCTTCGATCACCGCACCCGCGGAAAAGCGCACCGTCTGGTTCGAGAAGATCAGCGGCATCGGCCAGATCCGAGCCTACAACGCCGAAGGCCGCATCATTCTGGAGTATCTGGGCAAACTCAAAGCCGGCTCCACCAACGTCCACACCTTCCTCGGCGCCGACATCGTCGAAGTCGCCCGCGTCGCCCCCACCGTCAATGCGGAGGTGAATCTCGGCGAACGCCTGCTGCCCCGTGACAGTGAGGGTCGCCGCCTGCCGCTCGATGGCAGCACCGAGTGGCTCGCTTCGCCGGTCGCCTCGCTGCTGCCCGACGGCCAGGCTTACTACGGCACGCGGACGCGCCCCGACGGCGTGGCGGAATATTACGCCGAGCGCGAGAACTCCAATCCCGACCGCGTGATCTTCTATTGGCTCGAGCGCGCCAACGCCTCCATCACACCCGACACCGGCCCTGCCGTTGCGCCCGTTAATCTCCTCTGGCCCAAGGCGAAGAACGCCTACTCGATGACTTGGCCCACCAGCCTCGCCGCCTACGCCCACAACACCGTGGCCGCCACCGGTAGCACCGTCACGAGCGGCATCCAGTTTGCGCCCGGACAACTCCCCCAGGTCATCTTTCAGGACGACAACGCGCAGACCGAAGCCACGGTGGACGCTGCCTCCCAGCGTTTCGTCATCACCTTCCCCGGCGGCGGCGACGGCCTCAATCGCAGCCTCCTGCGCTTCAGCAACGGCAGCGAGGTCTGGTATGTCCGCCTCTACACGCAGTCCGACGATCGTGCCGGCTTTCAGGAATCCGACGGGGCTGCGAGCGCCCTCACCGCCACCGCGCGCGTCGGCGAGCGCCTCGTGCCTCCGTCGGCCGATTACTCGGTCGCGGGCCATATCGAGACCGGTGGGAGTTTCAGCGACGCCTATTTTCCCGCCGCCTACATCGATCCGCTCACCGCTGGTATTACCGCGGCCGAGCGCGGCGCGATCATTCCTGTCAACGCGATCCCGGGCCGGAACACCTTCAAAGTGTGGTGGCTCCGCAAAATCACTCCGCCGAGCACCTCGTTCGCGCCGTTCTACGTGCCTGCCAAAGTCGGCACCTACACCGTCACGTATCCCGCCGATGCGCGCCAGCTCGTCCTCGCCTCCAACGCCGGCTCCGGCGACCTCTCGCCCTCCGAAATCGTCGGCACGCTCTACACCCAAAACGACCGCACGCAGCGCGGCTTCAATCCCAACGAAGAACACGCGCTCCTACTCAACGGCCGCGTCTACGCCCTCCGCGACGATCTCAACAACACCACGGCCAACGCGACCCACTACACGTCCGAGCCCTTCGCGTTGCTGAGCTACACCTCGCCCGTCGACCAACGCCCCGCGATGAGTGTGTTCAAGATTCTCCGCGAGACGGGCACCGCGCGCTTCGACTATCCCATCACCGCCGGCACCATCGTGCAGGCTCCCATGCCGCTGCCGCTCCTGCCGCTGCCACTCGACGCTGCCGGCAAATCGAAAAACCTCGAAGTCGCCGGCGTCCTCGACACCGCGCACCAAGGCCCGGCGGCCTACACGAAGTTCACCTTCGAAGATCGCAAGGGCTACAATTGGGTTTACCGCGGCCCGCACGCGGGCGGTTCACCGACCCTAGTCATGCAGTTCTACTACACCATGCGCGAAGGCTTCTGGGTGCCCGGCGTCGCGACGCAACCCGCCGTCGGCACGATTTTGCCCTATCTGCGCCCGCTCGCCGAGGGTGCGCCCCAAGGCGATCCGATCACCGGCACCTCGCTCTCCATCACCTACCGCCCGGTCTGGCCGGAATCCGCGCCGACCCTGCGCGTCGCCGAGACGCTCACTCTGCCGAAGTTCGGCCTGCCCGCCGTCCTTCCGCAGGCGAGCGCCGATGTCTTCTATCAGCAGTCCATCGCCAACGGCGGAGCGAGCGTCCCCAGCGTCGTGTTGCACGATCCGATCCGCGAAAAAGTCTTCGCCCTCGGCGCGTCCGGCCAACTCGCCGAGCTGCCGACGTCTGTCCTCACCACCGCGAGTGGCGGCAAGACCTACTTCCAGCGTCTCCCTCCGCATCTCCAAACACGTTTCTATTTCGATCCCGCGCGCGGCTCCAAGGGCTCGCTCGTCCTCGTCGGCAAATTCGTCGATGAGATCGCCGGCGAAGATTATCTCCAACTCAACACCCTCACTCCCGCCGACAAAGCCCTCCTCGAGCAGCTCGCGTCTGCCAGCGACAGTAACCGCCCGCTCTGGCTCCAGGCCGTCGCCCAACTCACCACGCGCATCGAGACCTGGATCGAAGACCCCGCCAAAGCCGGCGCCTTCAAGTCCGACGGCGCACCGGTCGACGTCGGTCCGACCACACTGCCGGCCATCACCCACGCCGACTCCGCGGTCGTCGATTACGCGCTCACCGCCACCGGCGGCGGCAGCGGTTGGGTTACGATGGTCTTCGGCAACGGCCGCGCGTTCACTCCCGTCGGCGATCCCGTTTCCGTGCAAGTCTTCAGGGTCACGCCGCAGCTCTACACCGGCGAGCTGAAGGTCCTCCCCTCGAAAAATCCCCTCGATGAACAGGTCACGCTTCGCCACAGCGGCGACTTCGCGGCCCAGCCGCAGAATTACGAATTCGAGTGGCGCTACGCTCCGCCGCAGGGCGGCACCGTGCCGTCGATCTACACCTACACGAAGACCTCGCGCCTCGGCACTTCGTGGCAACTCGTGCAGACGCCCGCGGGCGCGCTGCCCTCGAATTCCGAATACGCCGCCGCCGCCACCGTGCCGCTCCCGCGCACCGTGCAAATCCGCGCCGCCGGCTCGCCCGCCGGCACCGGCACCACGCGCCCCGGCATCGTCCTCCGCTCGGTGGACGGGGTCGATTTCTCAGCCGGCGTGCCCGCGCAGGTCTTCTTCGGCGCCGATGTCGCCGACCTCACCGGCTTCGTCCTCTACGTGAACGGCGTGCCCGCACTCGCTTACCAAGCCCCCGCGTCCTTCACCAACAGCGGTTCGTCCACCGGCCTCGTGCCCAGCGGCCTCCCGCGCCAATTCGAGGTCAACGCGAGCTACTTCCAGAAATCGGTCAACCGCCTCGAAGTTGCGCTCTACTCCACTGCCGACCTCGGCACCTCGTCCGGAATCAGTTTCCAACTGCACGGCACGCTCGAGACCGACCTCGTCGTCGCGGCCGGCTCGCCGTGGCAGACGCCCAACGGCACGTTGCTCAACGAAGTGATCGTCGGCGGCTCGCCCTCCGCCCCGCTCGGCAGCCCCTTGCTCGTGATGTCCGACAACTTCTTCACGATGCGTTACCGCCCCAAAGCCGCTTCGCCCGCCGACGGCATTCCGGAGAACGTCGCCGGCACGTCGTGGTCGCGTTGGCTCCCGCCGCAACTCGTCGAGGGCTGGATCAAGCGCGTGCTCGCCGGCATCAACCCCTTCAACCAGCGAGTTGGCGATCTCAGCAACAACACCGTCAATACCGACGTCAGCATCCTCACGCAGGCCGGCACCCGCTGGGAGGGCAACATCGCCCTCTCGTTGGACAACGTCGACAACTTCGGCCTCATCGAAATTTACGAGACGGTGCTCAACCGCGCGAAAAATATGAGCATCGATTCCGGCTACGACTACGGCGCCGCCAACGACGCGCTCCTCCTCGCCGCCGGCTACCTCAACGATCTCTACACCGTCCTCGGCAACGAGGCCTACGCCGACGCGGCGAATCCCACCATCTCGATCGACGACTCCGCCACGATCACCGAGGTCAACACCGCGCGCTTTTCCTTCGAGGGCCAGGTGGCCAACGTGCTCGAGGAAGAACTCGCGCTCCTCCGCGGCCGCGACGATTTCAACACCGCCGTCGCCACCTCGCCCGCCTACAACCGTCTGTATTGGAATTACACGCGGGGCATCAATTCCGGCGAGGCGCTCTACGCCACCAACTATAATATCCGCGAGAAATCCGGCAGCCCCACGGCCGACGGCAAGCTCGATGCCGCCGACGCCCAGCGCATGTTCCCGCAGGGCCACGGCGATGCCTACGGCCACTACCTCACCGCGATCGGTGGCTACTATCGTCTCCTCACGAACTCGAACTTCACGTGGACGCCGCGCAGCGAGACCGTGACCGTCCTCGGTCAATCGGTCGCCGTCGATTACTTCGACGAGCGCAAATTTGCCGAGGCCGCCGCGAACCTCGCGCGCACGTCCCAGCAGGTCGTCGCGCTGACGCACCGCCAAAACTACCGCGATGACGCCGCGGCCGGCTGGTCGCACTTCCGCGACGGTAAGACCAACTCGAATACAGGCGTCACCCGCCAGTGGGGTCTCGACGAGTGGTCGTCGCGCGCCGCGCAGGGCTCCTACTACCACTGGGTCGTCGGCAACGCACTGCTCCCCGACAAAGACAACGACCCCAACCACACCGGCGTGCAGATCATCGACCGCACCACGGTCACCGCCCTGCAGGAGATTCCCGCCCTCGGCGACTCGTTCCAGAGCACGATGGACAACGCCAATGCACACTTGAATCCGCTCGGCCTCAGCCCCGGTGCCGTCGCCTTCGATATTTCCCCCGCGGACCTCAAGGCGGGCAAATCCCACTACGAACAAATCTACGACCGCGCCCTGCGCGCCACCTTGAACGCCAAGGGCGCCTTCGACCAAGCCGGCAAGATGACGCGTCTCCTGCGTTCGCAAGAAAACCAACTCGACGGCTCCAACGCTGCCATCGTCGACCAGGAGCGCGCCTACGTCCGCCAACTCAAGGAAATCTACGGCACGCCCTACACCGCGAGCATCGGCGCTGGCAAAACCTACGCGCAGGCCTACACCGGCCCCGACTTACAGGAATGGTTCATCGTCGACCGCCCCGCCGGCAAAGACGGCGCGTTCATTGAATCCGGCAGCACCGTCACGATCACCGCGCCCACGCGCGTGAACATCCGCAATTTCACCGCCTTCGACGTCGATGACATCCGCAACGTCTACGAAAGCGAAAGCGTGACGAAGTCGCTCACGATCGAGCCCAACCGGTATGTCCAATTCTCCGATGTCTGGCTCGGCGGCTCATCGATGGGCTCGCGCGCCGTCGTCGGCACGCTCCAGCAGGCGCTCGTCGAGGCCGACCAGGCCCGCACCGCCTTGCTTGCCGGCAACGCCAAGCTCCAGGCGAAGCAGGAAAACTTCATGCGGCGTCACGCGCTTTATTCCGAGATGGTGGGGACGCGCGAGGCGCGCTTCGCCGCCGAGGAGGCCGCCGACTCCAAGCGCGCCGCGCTCGGTGCCGCCAAGGCCGCCCTCGAAGCGCTGGGCGAACAACTCACGGCGCGAGGCGAAACCGCCGCCGACCTTGCCGAGGCTGCCGCCGAAGCGCCGCCGAAAGCGGTCGGTCTCGCCAACGACGCCACCTCGGGCGTCCGCGCCAGCATCATGGCTGCACTCAAAGCCCCCGGTGCGCTGTTGAAGATTGGTGGTTCGATTCTGTCCGGTATCGCGAGCCATCTCGAAGGTCAGATCGAGGCCGTCGACGCGGATCTTGAAGCCTATATCGAAGAACTCGGTTTCACCTACCAGCAGTCCCAGGTCGCTTACGAATTTGGCCTGATGTATCAGGACCTCGCTCGCGAATACTACGAGATCGCCCAGCTCGCGATGAACCTCCAGCGAGCCACCGAAAAAGTCCGCAACCAGATTGCCGAGGGCCAGCGCATCCAGGACGAGCGCGAGCTCTTCCGCCAGCGCGCCGCCGCCCTCATTCAAGGCTACCGGACAAAGGATCTAACCTTCCGCACCTTCCGCAACGAGGCTCTTGAGCAATACCGCTCCCTCTTCGACCTCGCCTCGCGCTACACCTACCTCGCCGCCAAGAGCTACGACTACGAGACCGGCCTCCTCGGCAGCACCACCGGCCTGGACGCCATCAACAAAATCGTCGCCGCCCGCGCCCTCGGCGATCTCACCGGCGGCATGCCGCAGGGCACCGTCAGCACGACGGGCGACGCCGGCCTCGCCGGCACCATGGCGCGTATCCAGTCCGACTGGGCCGTCGCCAAGGGTCGCCTCGGCATCAACAACCCCGATACCAACGGCACGCTCTTCTCGCTCCGCCGCGAACTCTTCCGCCTCCTCGACGACCCGACGCGCACCGATGACGACGCCGCGTGGCAGCAGACGCTCGAGCAACACATCGTGAGCAACCTGCTCTCCGATCCCGACGTCGCCGCCCAGTGCCGCAACCTCAAGAAGGCCGACGGCAGCGCCGTCCCCGGTATCGTGATACCGTTCCGCACGACGATTCAGCACGGCCAGAATTTCTTCGGCCTCCCGATCACCGATGGCGACCACACGTTCACTGCCTCGAACTTCGCCACGAAGATTTACTCCGTCGGCATGGTCCTCCGCGGCTACGTCGGCATGGATCCCTATCAAGCGGGTAACACCACGCCCACCGTCGTCTTCGGCTCCACGCCCAACGCCCTCAGCGCCACGCCCTACGTCTACCTGATCCCGACCGGCACCGACTACATGCGCGCCCCGCCCCTCGGCGATACCGACCAAGTCCGCGGATGGAACGTCGCCGACCAAGCGCTTCCATTGCCCTTCAACCTCGGCGCGACCGCCTTCTCCACGACGCAGTTCTACAACGCGAACGGCACGCTCAGCGAACAGCCTTGGATTCTCCGCAAGCACCAGGCCTTCCGTCCCGTGAGCGATCCCTCGTTCTTCTACAGCTCGATGCCCGGCGAATTCACCAACTCGCGGCTCGTCGGCCGCAGCGCGTGGAACGGCGGATGGAAAATCGTGATCCCCGCCTACATGCTCTACTCGAACGAGCAGGAAGGCCTCAACCGCCTCGTCGCGAGCGTAAAAGACGTCGAACTCTTCCTCCGCACCTACAGCCACTCCGGCAACTGACCTCCGCCTCGTTCTCGTTCCTCGTAATCGTTCCTCGTTCTCTTTTTCCGACCGCCGTTTTCTCCCCACCAAATTCGAACCCGAGAGAACGAGAACGATTACGAATAACGAGGAACGATTCAAAGCCGCACCTCCCATGCATCTCCCCCTCTCCCCCTCTCTCCCTCTCTCCTTCTTCCGCGCTCTGTGCCTCTGTGCCTCCGCGATTTCCCTGCCGATTGCGTCGACCACCCACGCCCAGCAAGCCATCTCGCGCCCCGTCGGCTACCTCGTGCAGACGATCCCCGCCGGCCAGACGCGCTCGTTCTCGATTCCCTTCGACGCCGCGCTCTCGCGCCTCGCGAACACCGTCGGCCGCCTCACCGCCGTCGGCCCGACCACCCTCGAAAACGCCGCCGCCGGCTGGACGCCCGGCGCCTTCTCCACCGCCGCTTCGCCCTACTTCGTGCGCCTCACCAGCGGCCCGCACACTGGCCGCACCTTCCGCATTTCCACCGCCACCGCCAACACCGCGACGCGCCTCACTCTCGCCGACGACGGCCTCGATCTCACCACGCTCAACCTCGCCGTCGGCCCCACCGGCACCGCCTACGAGATCATCCCCGGCGACACCTTCGCGACCTTCTTCGGCACCACCGCCCCCGGCGATTCGCTCGTCGTCCAAGGCGCCGCCGATCCCCTCGCCGCCGACCTCGTGCAAATCTGGGGCGGTGCCGCGTGGTTGAGTTTCTACTACAACACGACGTGGTCCCGCTGGGCCCGCGACACCGACGCGATCACCGATCCCTCGCGCAACGATTTTCTCCTCCGCTCCGACCGCGGCCTGATGATCACCCGCCGCGCGTCCACGCCGCTCACCCTCGCCGTCGTCGGCCGCGTGCTCGCCACGCCCCAACGCGCCGTGCACGCCCGCACGGAAAACGCGCTCACCTTCCTCGCCACCATGCAGGCCGGCGACACAACTCTCGGCGCCCTCGCGCTCCAAAATTCCGACCGCACCGCCGGCTGGCGCTCCTCCTCCGATCCCGCGCAAGCCGACACGCTCCTCGTGTGGAGCGGCACCACGTGGTTCAGCTTTTTCCACAACAACGACACCGGCCACTGGCAACGCGTCGGCGATCCCACGCCCGACCGCGACGGCTACGTGATCGCCGCCGGCACCCCGGTCTTCGTGCAACGCCGCACCGCCGGCACCACGACCGCCGACCAGACCGTCAGCTTCCCCGCCCCCGGCACCTGATGAACCCGCCCGGAGGCGATTCCGTGGCTCGGTTCTTCCGGCCCGTTCCTGCGCCTCCGTTCGCTCCTCCTCGCCGAACCCACCGAGCCCAACTCCCTGTATTACTCTGTGAAGCTCTGTGACTCCTCCGTGACCTCTGTGCCCCCTGCTTGGGCCGCGCTCGTGACATTCATCGGGAGACTTCTCCTCCTCGCCGCGCTCGTCACCGCCGCCATCCCCGCCTCCGCCCAACTCATCCCGTGGAGCGAGCCTCCCACCGTGCGTGGCACGGGCGTCCCGCCCGTGATTTCCCCTGCATCGAGTGGCCCGGGCGTCTCGCCCGTGAAATCCCCCGCCGCCACGCCCGCCGCCGCCCTCACGCTCCCGCCCAGCTCGCTCGACGAACCTCTGATCTTCCAAGCGTTCACAGCGCCCTCGCTCGTCCTCACGACCTTCGCCCCCACCGATCCCGGCGCCACGCGCGCCGGCACAAGTTGGGTCGGCCAAGTCACGCAAAACGCCACGACACTCACCGTCGCCGGCACCGCCGCCGACGACAACGGCTGGGGCGCCAGCGGCCTCTCGCTCAACGCCGCCGGCTACACCTCGCTCACGCTCACCGCGCAGCGCGACGCCGGCAACGCGACGCCCACGCTCTTCCTCCAATTCGAGGACCGCAGCTCCCGCACGAAAATCATTTCAGTGAGCACGTCGCTCTTCGCCCTCGGCACGCCGACCACCGTGCAAGTCCCGCTTAGCGGCTGGACGATCGACTTCGGCCCCAGCGACCTCGCCGCGTGGAGCATCGGCGGCGGCAGCGTCGGCACCGTCGCCTTCCGCATGACCTTCGACGAAATCTCCTTCGGCACCTCCGCCATCCCCGAGCCCTCCACCTACGCCGCCCTCCTCGGCCTCTTCGCCCTCGGTCTAGTCGGGTATCGACGCCGCGCCGCGGGTCGTTAGACACCTCTGCGCTATGTCGCGCCCCCGGCTGATATTCCTGATGCTTTTCGCTGCCGCCGTTCTCCGTGCGCAGACGTTGAACGTGGAAAATTTCAACAACCCCGGGGCTGCCGGCCGCATCATTTCAGGGACCACCTGGGTGAACAACGTCACGCGCAATCCCGATACCATCGTCGTGGGTGGCAACGCCCGCGACGACAACGGCTGGGGCGCCATCGGCCAGTCGCTCAACGCCACGGGCATGAATTTCGTCACGATCTTTGCGCAGCGAAATTCGGGAAACGCTGCACCCTTCTTTTCCCTGGCGTTCGTCGACCAAGCGAGCCTCAAGACCCACATCATCTCAGTCAGCAGTGAGCTCTTCGCCGTCGGCACGATCACCGCTGTCCAAGTCCCCATCGGCACCTGGCCCTCCGGCTTCAATATCGCCGACATCAAAGAATGGAACATCGGCGGCGGCACCACCGGGGTCGTGGCGCTCCGCATGACCTTCGACCACCTCGCCCTTTCGCCCACGGCCACGCTCACCGCGCCCACGATCACCGTGCAGCCCGCCGACCGCGTTGCCGGTATCGGCACGGGCACCACGCTCACCGTCGCCGCCACCGGCACGCCCACGCTCCGCTACCAGTGGAAACGCGGCACACCCGCGGCCCCCATCTCCGGCGCCACCAACGCCACGCTGGAGCTCGCCAATCTCGCACTCGCCGATGCCGACACCTATCAGGTCGACGTCACCAACGACGTCGGCACCACGCCCAGCCGCGTCGCTTCGGTCACCGTGCTCGATGTGCGGGCGACCCACGCGCTCGCTGCTGCTAGCGCCACCGGTTACGCCCCGGGCAAAACGGTCACCATCACCAACACGATCACCTTCGCCGGTCCCGCGCCCACCGACCTCGGTTGGCTCGCCATGCTGCCGACCGGCTGGAGCTTCGCCTCCGATGCCGGCACCGCTCCGCAAACGAAACCCACCGTCAACACCACCGGACTCCTCGAGTGGACGTGGACCGGGACGCTGCCGACCAGCCCTGTCACGTTCACCTACACACTCAACGTGCCCGACAACGCCACCGGCGCGCAGTCGATCACCGGTCAGGTTCGCATCACGCAGAGCGGCGCCACCGGCCTGATTCTCGCGAAAAACGATCCGCTGATCGTGCCTGCCGCGATCTTGCCGCACACCGCCGATACCAGCCGCAACTTCCGGATCGATCTCCTCGAGCTCACGCGCGTCATCGAACTTTACAACGTCCGTTTCAGCACCACGCGCACCGGTGCCTACGCCGTCGACGCCACGAACCCCGAGGACGGTTTCGCCGGCGCGCCCACGCGCCCCGGCTCCACCGCGGTCACGCTCACCCGTTATCACGCCGCCGACACCAATCGCGACGCCCGCATCAGCCTCGTCGAGCTCACGCGCGTGATCGAACTCTTCAACTACCGCGTCGGCACGACTCGCACCGGCGAATACCGCGTTTTGGCTGGCACCGAAGACGGATTCGCTCCCGGCCCGTCTTCGTAACTGCCCACGCGCGGCGGCGGCTTACGGCACGATTTCGCCGACGAGCAGAATCGCGCCGGGGTTGAAGTGCAGTCCGGCGAAGCGCTTGGGGTCGTCGATTTTCTGGCTTCGTTGCGCGAGGATCTTCGCCTTGTCCGGCGCTTCGGCGAGCAGCTCGATTTTCACCGTGTGGACCGTGTCGGTGAGCTCCGTGCCGATCAGAAACGTGTTGAGCCGGTGGTAGGTGCAATAGGAGTCGAAGCGCGGCCGCACGACCGGCGACTGGTCGTCGAGCGTCACGCGCACCTGCCCGCCGTCCGGCCCGATGATGTCGTAGATCGCACAGCGCGTGCCCTTGAATTTGAACGTGAGCGTGGCGCCCGGCTTCGTCGCCTGCCAGAGCGCGGGTAGGCGGTTGGCCCAGCGCTTCGCAAACGCATCGGTCTTCGCATCGAGCGCGACAAACTCCGCCGACTTCGTCACCGCCGCGAGCGGCACGAGCCGAGCCGCCTCGTAGTGGGAAGCAACATACGGCGCCGGGAGTGAGTGTGCGCCGCCGGTCTGCGATGCCGCGCGGATCGGCCCGAGCGAGCGCACCACCGCCTGTAGGTAGAGCTCGTGGCCGGTCTCGGGATGCGGGTGCACGGAGTCGGGCGCGAAAATGACCTTGTCGCCCGCGGCCGCTTTTTCCTCGGGCGTTTTGGGCAGCGGCGCTTTCCACACGAGGCGGCCGGCCTTGGCCAAGCGGGCGACTTCCATCGCCAGATGGATGGTGGGGATGCCGTAGTGATCGGCGATGCGCTCCATGGCGCTCGCGGAACGTTGAAAATTTCCTTCGAGCATCGCCGGCGCCAGCGCCTCGGTGAGCGTGTAGACAAAGCCGATGTCGCACTGCGGAGCCGCGCGCCAGATCTGCCGCACGATGCCCTCCATGCAGCGGAAAATCTGCTCGGGCGAAGCACCGCCGTCGTTCACCGCGAACTCGACCAGCACGAGGTCGGGCCGGTGGGCGAGCACGTCGGTGTGCAGCCGGAAGACGCCGAGATCGGACCCCGTGCCGCCGATCGCGGCGTTGATCTCGACGAACTTGGCGTGCGGATACGTCTTCTGAAAATGGGCGAGCGTCTTCGGCCGCCAGCCCGCCTGCGCCGTGATCGAGCCGCCGAAGTAGCCGATGCGCACCTCGGCACCGGGCGTGTTGGCCTTGGCAAAGAAATTGGCCCAGCCCGCCCGCGGCCGGCACTCCTGCGCCGCCACCAACGGAAGGTCGGCGGTCGCGGCAAAATTCGCCGAGACCGTGCAGAGGCAGAGCAACGAAACCAGGAGGCGGAGGCGTTTCATGGAAAGAGGGGCGCACCCATCACAAGCCGCGTCCGCTCCGCCTACAAGCATCCGCGCCGGTCACGATCCCGGTATTTTGGCTCTGCGCTCCGTGGTCATCCCGAGAGGTTGAGCACGGTGCATCGGGCCAAGAGGCTCAGATGCCGAGAGTTCGCCGGGCAAACTCGCGGCTCAGCCGGAAACTCTCACCGAGCGGTCGCGTGGGTTGGAAATCCTTCTCGTGCGCGAGCTCGATGACGGCGTCGCCTTGAAAGGAGCTCTCCCGCAGCGCCGCGGCGATCGCGCGATAGTCCATGTCGCCCTCGCCGAGCGCCTCGGACCATCGGCCGTCCTTCTTCTGATCGCGCAGATGCATGAACACGATGCGCGCGCCGTGCTCGCGGATGAACGCGGCCGGGTCCACGCCGCCGCGCACGAGCCAGTTGAGATCGGGGCCGAGCTTCGCGTCGGGCAGACGCGCGAGAGTGCCGCGCAGGTCGTGCTGATCGTTTTCGACCTCGTAGGTGTGATTGTGGAGGTTGGGCACGATGCGGTGCTGTTCGCACAGGGCGAAGATCTGGCGGAGCAATTCGACCTGCGCGTCGAGTTGGTCGGGCGTCTTGCGGGCTTTGCTGCCGCCTTTGAGCGCGCCGACCGAGAGACCCAGCGTGCGCCCACCGAGTTTCGCGAGTCTTGGAATGATCAACTCGGCATCCTTGAGCACCGCAGCGTGCTGCTGCCGGTCCCACATCGCTCCGTTGAAGGACGAACCAATGACGGGCAGCCGGTGCTTCCGCGACAGCTCACCGATTTGCTCGACTGCCGAGTCGCGGCGCAGGACGACGCCCATGAGTTCAACGGCGTCGAGTCCCGCCGCGCTCATGTCGGCGAAAATTTGCGGGAGCACCGGCGTGAAATCATAGCCGGGCTGCGTGGCCGCATACACCCAGGGATGACCGCCGACCATGACCTTGCGTCGGCCGGGAGTCGCGCCGGAGCTGCGAGCGGCAGGCAGCACACTGGCGAGGGTGGCGATGCCTGCGGTGGCCAAAAATTGGCGACGGCAGATCGCAATAGCGGGAGGGCAGGGGTGATTGGTTTTCATTTTGAAAATTCCACTTCGGTGCTGTTCTTCCGCCGGATCTGGGTCGGGCTCTCGGCGAGGGGGCGGTCATTCACCCGCACGTCGCGCAGGCGGATGCCGCGGACATCGTCGAAGTGAAAGGCAGGCCTCGCCTCGTGATTCGGATAAGTCACCGAGATGTCGGTCAGCGTGATCCCCTCGACATGGCGGACGTAAAGCGCCGCCGCGGGCAGTCGAAACCCAAAGGTCAGGCGATTCTCCGGATAGCCTTTCGTGTTCTCGGGCGGATCTGCGGGGAATTGCGCAAATATCTCCGGCGAGACGGCGATCGGCACGGAGATCCGGATCTGGGAGAGCCGGATATCGCTGGCCGGGCTGTCGTCCAGGCCCGCCACGATCGAGGGAATGATGCTGCGGCCATGGGCGGTGATATTTTGCAGGCTGATGTGGCGCATGACCGAGGGCTTTTTCTCGGGGCTGAGGAAACGACGTCCCACGCGGATGAAGAACGGGCTGAGCACATCGGTCATTACAATGTTGGAGAAGCTGATGTTTTCCACGAGGCCGCCATCGACGCCCAAGATCACGATGCCGGTGTTCACACTGGTGATCTTTTCGTCGAGCACGATGTGGGGCGTCATCTTCTCGTAGCCCGGGTGAAAGTAGGCGTTCACGTCGGTCTTGCGGATGACGCAGTTGTTGACGGTGACATTTCTGAAACCGGTGCGCGAACCGGTGCCCAACTTGATCCCGTTGCAGTTGGAGGCGACGATGCAGTTCGTCACGGTGATGTTTTCGCAGAACCGACCGAGGTATTCGCTCTTGAAGCAGAGCGCGTCGTCCTCGGATTCGATGAGGCAATTGGCGATCGTGACGTCGCGGGCGTCCACATCGATGCCATCGCAGTTCCAGTTCACCAGACTGCGGACGTAGAGGCCTTCGATGAAGACCCGATCGCAACCCGAGATCGAGATGGTCACCTGGGCCGAATTGAGAACCTTGATACCGCTGAGGCGCACGTTGGTGCAGCCGATGAAGAAGATGTTCTTGGGCTTGCCGTCCTTGTTGAGGCCGAGCTGAAAGGCCGCCCCTTCGCCGGCGCCCTTGAGGGTGCCTTCGCCCACGATGGCGATATTCTGTGCGCCATCGGCGAGAATGAGGGCCTTCATCGATTTCACGTAGACGCCGTCGTGGGTGATCGTGCCGAACTTGCGATGGGAGGAGATGTCGTGGTCAGGATAGTCCTTCGGATCGTAGCTGCCTTGAAGGACGGCGCCGGGCGTCAGCCTCAGCGTGATATTGGATTTGAGGAGCAAAGTCCCGGTGACAAAAATGCCCGCCGGCACCACGACCTCCCCACCGCCGCCGGCTGCGCACGCGTCGATGGCGCGTTGGATCGCGACCGTGTTCAGGGTTTTGCTGTCGGCGACGGCGCCAAAATCCTTGATGCCGTAGGTCTGGGCCAAGCCGACCAACGGGGCGAAGACGAGTGCGAGGCGAAGGAGGAGCCGGGAGAATTTCATGGCAACGGGATGGATGCAGTCGGCGCCATTTCCAGCACGACGCCGCAGAGGATGGCCTTACCGGTTACGGGCGTCACCGTAAGGTCGACGGTGCCGGATGCGTTTACCGCGACGTGGTAGTCGATTTCGACGACGCGGTGGGCGCCCCCCGCACGACTGAAAACATCGACGCGGTCGACGGGAGCGTCGGCGACCTTGATTTCAAAAACGCGTTGTCCCGGCGCGGTGGAGGCTGGGTCGATCACGAGCACGCGCAGGCGATAGTTGCCTGGGAGAAGCGGGAGGGATTTGGCCTTGGCGCGATTTGAAGCCGCCAAGATGGGGCGCAGCGAAAAAGAGAGCGGCTGCGAAAATTCGATCCCGGTGCGACAGACTTCCTGCGTCGCCGGCGACACGGAAGCGGCGTTCGCGATAACGAACGAATCTGGAAGGCTGAAGACCGGTGCGCGGGTTTCCTCTTCGCCCCGGCATTCCCAGAGTTCGTGCTGCGGGCCAAAGTGAAACGAAAAGGTGCCGCGTGCCTGCGCGAGTTTGTCGTGCGAAGTCGGAGCGAAGTTGATCCTGACGGGTTCAAGGCCCAGCGCCTGGCGGTGGCGAACAATGTGGCTCAGCCAGCGGGTGTTGAGCGAGACGACCAATCCCTGTTCGCCGCGGGTTATGCCTCCGTTGGAACTGAAGTGGGCGAACTGCTCGATCACGGACTCCGGCCGGCATTTCGCGATTGCCGCGCGCGCGCCGGTGACATCGCCCTGCGACAACAAGTCCTGCGAGTCTTGAAAATACCCGTGAGCCTCGTGAAACGCGGCGGTGAATTCTTCGAGTCCGCGTTGGTAGTCGAGCTGTTGGCGCTGTTCCAACGTGAGGCCGGAAGCGCGCACCTTGGCGAGGTGGGCGAGCCGCGCGCGGCAACCGGCGATGACGGCGGGGATGTCCGTCAGCGTGCGATCGATGAACCAATTCGTGGTGTCGCGGCCGAACTGCGGCGCGCCGGTGATCCACGATTCCAGATATTCACCCATGGCCGCGCGGTTTTCCGCACCATACCAGGCGGCGGCGACATCGAGGCAGGTTTCCCGCAGGGGTTGGTCTCGCGTGCTGGCCCACACCTGCCGGGCGAGTCCGGAGAAGTAGAGATCCAACGGCCGGGTCGTCCAATGGATGATGCCAAAACCGGCCGCCTGCGCGTCGGCGAGTTTCGCGGCGAAGTCCGGCAGGGGTGTGTAAGGCCGGCCGACGTAGTGCCCGTCGTCGTGATGGGCCCAGACGATTGGTATTACCGGTCGGTGTGCGCCAATCTCTCGCAGCGGTGCACGTGAGGCCGCGTCGCCGAGCTGCGGCTTTTCATGGAGCACCTCATAATCGAGGCCGAGCAATGGCACGCCGGCCGGAAAGAACCGATCCGCGGCGGGCAGGAACTCAAATCCCCAAGTGCCCGCGGCGAGGCCGACGCCGCGGACGCCGCTTTCCTTCAACGCTCGTTCGAAAGCGCGCACAATCTTGCCGACGGCGAACAATCCGGCCGCGCGCCAGTAATTGCCGGCTGCCGGCGTGCGCGCGATTTCGGTGCCGAACTCCTGCTGCCACGTCGCCGGGAGATCGGTCACTTTCAAGTTCATCCACGGGGTGGCATCACGGCGAAACCAGACGACGAGGTGCGTGATGTGCGGATACGTTTTCACGAGTCCATCGACCTGCGCGCGAATCAGCGCGTAGCCTTCGGCGGTGTCGGGATTCGGCAGCCAGATGCGATTGGCCGTCGAGCCGGACACGGTCGAGGTCGCCCCGCTCGTCTGAAATCGCGCAGTCGCCGGGAGCCGCAACACCAGCTCCTGCGGATTGGCACTAGGAGTGTCCACATCCACCGCGAAGTAGACGCCTATGTCCCGCTGCGCCGCATCCGCGAAGACGGCGCGCATGAGCGATTGGGCGGCGGCCACGCGTTCGGCATCGGGCACCAGCCCGGCGTCGGCTCCGAACGCCGGGCGGTCGAACACCTCGCCGCCAAACATGCGGCGAACGTCATCGACGTGCATCGTCGACCAGTCGCGTCCCTTGATCGTCGTGGAGAGATAGCCGACGGGCTTGTCGACGCCCTCGAACGCAAAGCCCGCCATCGGGTTGTTGCCGTAGGCGTGAACCATGATCGCGTTGAAGCCCATTTTTTGCGACTGAGCGGTCCAGCGCTGCCACTCTGGTAGGTTCCAGGTCGAGCAACCGCTCAGAAAATTGTGCCAGTTGAAGACCAAGCGCTCGCGGGTGACCGGGTGGTCGGAGAGCTGCCAGCCGTCGAAAACAAACGCGGTCTCGCGCGGTGGAGGCAGGGTGTCGCCCGACAGATGAAAGCTGCAGCCCAGCTTCGTCAGCAACGCGTAGACGCCGAAAGCCGTGCCGCGCGCATCGGCCCCGGCGACGACACCGATCTCGCGGGCGCCGTCCGTGGCGCGACGCACGACATGGGATTCCGGGGCGGTGGGCGCGGCTGCGCCAAGCTGGCGGCGCACGAGGGCGTTCTTCGCGTTGCCAATCAGAATCGCCTTTCCCGTCGCGGGCAGGTCACCGGCGGCGGTGAACCGATCGCGCGGGTAAATCTTCTGGAGTGCCGCGGCGAGATCCTGGGCGGCGATGCGCTCCACTGTCGCGGCGCCGTCGGTCGTGACGACCGCGATGTCGGCAGCCAGCGCGCGGGGCGGAAGCGCAGCAGCGGCGGCCAGCAGAGCCAAAGCGAGGAGGCGAACGAGAACTGGCTTTGGTTGGTTCATGGCTATCGGCGCGGTGCTTCAGGGGAGAAAATCACATTCCGAATGTCGCCCTCCAACGTGAGTTTGAGATCCTGCGCGCTGGTCGCGGGGCGATCGGCGACACGGATGTTTTCGAAGGAGAGCCCGTCCGCGTTGGCGCGCAGCAGGCCTTTGGCGGCGCCGGCGGTGAGCTGGATGTCTTTGAAGCGGATGTTGCGGAACTGCGCCTGGGTCCAATTCACAGCGAGGAGGGCGGCGGGTTCTTCGCAGCGGATGTTTTCGAAAAGATAGTCGCGGTGTTGGGAGTTGCCCTGGCCGTTGGGGCTGACGACCGAGAACAGCGCGTCGTTTGCGCCCATCCACTCGTGCGAGGAAATGTGGATCACGTCGCAATCGCGCAGCGTGATGCCGTGCGACGTCAGCGACTGGTTGATCCAGCCGGCGCGAAAGATGTTGGCGATGGTGGGCCAGAAAACGCAGCGCTCGATCGTGATGTCGCTGACTTCGCCCGAAGTGGCGGGCGTGACGGTTTGGGCGCCGGGGAGGTGACCGCCGCCGCCGCGATCCGTGCGGAGCGCGCGGCTGGCATCGGCGGGATGGATACAGAAACAGTCGTCGGCGACGCGGAAGAAACTGTCGCGGACCGTTGCGCGACCGCCGCCATACCAGTCCATGCCGTCGCCATTCAAATTCTCCGGGAAGGTGGCGATGATTTTGATGTTGTCGAACGTCGCATCGAAGGTCTGCCACATCTGAATCGTCCATCCGCGGCTGCGGCCGACAAACGTCACGCCTTCGACGGAGAGTCCCTTGACCGCGTGCGTGGTGAGCGGGTGGAAGTAGCGCTCGTGCTTCCAGCTGGTGTCGACGTTGCGCGACTGCGGACCGTAGTAGATGATCGCGCCACGGCCGCAGATGCGGACGTTCTCCGCGTCCCAGACATTCACACACCCGAAGAGGACGGCGCCGCCGGCGAGGTAGAGCGTCTGGCCGCTGGAGAGATCGATATTGCGGTAGTGCACGCCGGGGCCGAGCCAGAGGACGTTGGGATCGCTCGCGAGTGGAGCGTTCTTCTCCGGAGCGTTGGCGAAGAGGAAAAGCACCTCGTCTTCGAAGCCGCCGTTGGTGGGGCGCTCGATGGAGTATTGGCCGGGGCGCTTGAGCGTGAACGTGACGTTGCGGCGGTCGGTCTTCGGTTGAACGTCGCGCGACAACGGGCGCACGACGGCGCGGCCCTGCCAGTAGTCATCGGGCTTAATGAGCGTCTTGCCGTCTTGGCGATTGTAGTCCGCGTTTTTGATTTCGATGCGCACGTCGGCATCGCCGGTGAAGTCGAAGCTCGCGAAGTGGATGTTCATCGCGGCAAAGAAAACGGTGACGGGCTTGCCGTTGACCGTGACGCCGAAGCGATCGGACGCGAATTCCAGCGGCACCGAGTGGGGTGCGACGGAGGCGGGGGCCGCGGTCTGCGCTCGGGCGTGTGAGACGACTGCGGCGGTCAGCGCGAGAGCGCGGGCGACGACACAAAGGAAGCGAGAAAGGTTCATCGGGGAAGTTGGTAGGCGCCGAGGTCGATCAGACCGGTAGCCGGCCGGGGAGCGCCGGCGAGATCGGTAGGCGGCGCGACGACGGGAAGTCCGGCGCCGAGGGCGGGACTGCCCGGGCGAAGACGAAAACTTTCCGGACGCGCGTGGGGTGCGGGCGCGACGAATCGCGGGTCGGCCTCGACGATACCGTCGTGGAGGAGCACGTCGGCGGCGTGAAAGAAGAGGTTGTGGCTCCAAATGACGCGCGTGCTGCCGTCCTGAGTATTGGCGCGCTTTTCCGGCCGCCCGTAGGCGAGGTTGTTGATGAACGTTATTTCGGACGCTTCGATGGCGGTGAACTCGCCGGCGTTAATGTCCGCGGACTTCTGGTTCACGTAGCAGGTGTTGTTGATCACATCGACTTTCTCGGAACGGAAAACGTGGATACCGCGTCCGCCGTTGTCGTAGATGAGATTGTTTTCGACGAGCGTGCGGCCGCGGTAGGGTTCGAGCGGGCCACCGCGATCCTGGGTGTGCGGCTTGCGCGGATTCGCGCGACTGCGCTTGAAGACATCGATGATGATGCCGTTGCCGTCGGTGAGCGTGCGGCCGTTGCCGCCGGAGGATTCGAGGACGGAGACTAAGAGTTCGTTGTCGTAGCAGATGTTGCTGCGGACGACGTTGTGGTAGCCCGGGGCTTCGTCGAAGTTGAAGGCGCGACAGAGGGAAATCGCGCTGCCGCCGTAGGGCGAAGTTTTGCAGGTGTTGGAGATGACGTTGCCCTCGACGTGCAGGTAGTCGCAGTCGAGCGAGCAGATCCCGCCGGTGCCAAAGCCGTGAATGACGTTGTCGAGAAAACGCAGATGATGGCTCGCGTAGGCGGGCGCGATGCCGACGCCGTCGATCTGTTTGGCGACCTTCGGATCGGGCACCCACGCGAGCTCGAAGCCGGAAATTTCGATGTAGGCGATGCCGCCGGTGAGGCCGAAGCCGCTCCAACCCGACGTGATGATCTTGGGGCGCGCGCCGGGGGCGGCTTTGATTTTGATCCACGCGTCGGGCCGGCCGGAAACACGCACGGCGATGCCGGCTGGTTCCGCGTAGTCGCCGGCGGCGACGAGGACGGTGTCACCGGGTTTGACGACGGCGAGTGCACGAGGGATGGAGTTGAACGGAGCGGCGGCCGAGCCCGGACCGGTGGCGTTACCCTGAGGCGAGACGTGCCACGTGCGCCCATGAGCCGGGGCGGGGTCGGCCACCGCGAGCGCGGAGCGCATAGCGCCGATGCGCGCGACCTCGGCGGCGAGCGCGGCGGGCGCGACCGGGTCGGCGTGGCGTTTGGTTTTCGGTAGCGCCGCCGGTGAAACCTCCGCGCCGTAGCGGATGAGCTGCACGTCGGCGATCTCGGCAATCTGGGCCGGAAAACCGTAGGTGAAAATGAGGCGGGCTTCGCGGACGGCGAAATCGTGGCGACAGGTAAAGGGAATGTCGAAGCGCTGCCAGTCGGCCCCGAGCCCGATCTCGCCGGTGTAGGAGCTGTCCCAGTTGGGCGAGTTCTTGGAAAAGCCGACGCGGAGTTTGGTGACGCCGGTGGACGCGTCGGGGCGAAGCGAGCGAGCGGCGAAGCGGAGGAAGAGCGTGTCGCCCTGTTTGAGCGGGATTTGGTTCAGCAGCGCGGCCTGCAAACCGAAGAGGGCCTCGGGCTGTTTGCGGGTGACGAGCCGGAGGCCGGCGCCGGGAGCGCTGGATTCGAGCGCTCCAAATTCCGCGGCGGGCGCGCGATTGGAAAGAAGGGCCGCGCGCCAATCGGACGGGGTCACCAGCGTGCCGTTAAACGCGACGGCAGTGGCGGGCGGAATCGGCGCGGAAGCCAGCTGCGCGTGGAGCGAAAGCGCAACGAGTGCGCTGAGAAGGAGGAGGCGACGGAGGTTCACGACTGAAAGCAGCGCAGAGGCTTACCCTTGGAGACGAAGGACAGCGACTCTTCCGTGACACCCAAATCCAAGTGGGCCGGCGGCGATGGCGTGGGCCCTCTCACGTCAGCAGACGAGTGGGGGAAATCTGCTGATTGCGCGGAGCGGGTGCGCGGTCGCTCACACTCACCTAGTATCTGCCAGGGTTCCTGCGGGCCCGTGACAAAGTAATTGGCCTAAAAAGAGGCTGATTTTTTACAACTCGCCGAGAAGTTGACGCAATAACTGGCCACCTAGGTTTTTGGAAGGTCGCATCGCTCGGATTTTCCGTTTGCGCGCCGCGCCCGACTCCGCATCCGCGGCTAATGGACGTGGATGGTGGATACGGTCCGCCTACAGGCAGGAGGATGTCCTCCCAGCACGGCGAACGCGAAGTCGCCGACCTGCTCGGGGCGTGCTTGCGCGCGGGCGAGGTGCCGCGGCCCGAACGCATCGCGGTCGGCCTGCACACCACGTCTGCGGCGCCGTCGGACGTGGCTCTGTGCGGGGCGGGCGGGCGTCAAACCCCGGTTCCCTACCGCGACCCCACACCCGGCGCCGTCGCCTTGACTCCTCCCTAGATCCGCCCCTTGTGGCGAACTATCTTTCCCGCGGCCCCGATGATGGCAAATTCGCTTTCGATCAGATCATTCCTTTACGTTTCCCTCTCGTTACTAACCTTGTCCCTCGTCGGACAAAGCTCCCCCAAGCATGAATTGCGGGGCGCGTGGATAGCCACCTTTACCAACATCGACTGGCCGCGCGCCAACAATCTGTCCGTGGCTGCGCAGCAGACCGAGCTCATCCAAATGCTCGATCAACTGCAGGCCACCGGCATCAACGCGGTTTTCTTCCAAGTGCGCAGCCAGTGCGACGCGATGTATGAAAGCCAAATTGAACCCTGGAGCGCGGATCTGACCGGGCGGCAGGGCCGGGCTCCGGACCCCGCCTACGATCCCTTGGAATTCATAATCGCCGCCTGCCGACAGCGCGGCCTCGAGGTGCATGCGTGGTTCAATCCGTTCCGCGCCGTGAGCAACGTGAGTAGCCTGGCCTCCTTCGCCCCTAATCATATTGCGAGGACCAGACCAGAGTGGCTGCTGGCCCAGGGCAGTCTGCGCATTTTGGATCCCGGCATTCCGCAGGTGCGGGATTATGTGATCAGTGTGCTGCTGGATGTGCTGCGCCGGTATGATGTGGATGGCATCCACTTCGACGATTACTTCTATCCCTATCCGCCCAGTTCAGGATCGCCGTTCAACGATGATGCAACCTTCGCCGCCGACGCGCGCGGGTTCACCAACCGGCAGGACTGGAGGCGGGACAACATCAATCTGTTCATCCAGCGGAGCCAGGAGAGCATTCGCGCGGTGAAGCGGTGGGTGAAGTTCGGCGTTTCCCCCTTCGGCATATGGCGGAACCGGAACAGCGATCCGACCGGATCAGCCACGAACGGGCTGCAGAGCTACAGTGACATTTATGCCGACAGCCGGAAATGGATCCAGCAGGCGTGGGTGGATTATCTCACGCCGCAAGTGTATTGGTCGGTCGGATTCAGCGTCGCCAACTATGGCGTGTTGCTTCCCTGGTGGAACGCGTTGGGCGGAAGCCGTCATATCTACAGCGGCATGGCGGCCTACAAGGTGAACAACGGCGGAACCGACAACAACTGGAACCAGCCAACGGAGATTCCCAACCAGGTTCGCCTGAACCGGCAGCAGGCGAACGTGCGGGGCCAGACCTTCTTCAGCACCCGAAGCGTGCTGGGCAACCCGCTGGGCGTGCGCGACGCGCTGCGCGATGATCTGTTTAAGACACCGGCTCTGCTTCCCCGGATGCCGTGGAAAGACGACCAGCCGCCGCCGCCCGTCGGCAATCTGACGGTGCAGACCCGCGGCAATGAAGTCAGGCTGAGCTGGGTGGCACCGCCCGCCACCGACAACCCCTTGGACAAGGTCCGCCAATTCGTGGTCTACCGATCCACGGGCAGCACCATCAATCGCGATGATGCCGCCAACATCGTGCGGATCACCGCCAACGAAAGCGAAACCAGCTTCACGGATCCTGGCCTCGCGCCCGGGACTTATTACTATACCGTGACTGCGCTGGATCGTTTGCACAATGAAAGCATGCCCGCCGTCACGGTGAGCGCACAGCTGGTCGCAACGGACCGACCGGCGGGATCACTCAGTCGGTTGATGAATCTGTCGGTTCTCGCGCCCATCCACGGGGCGGGAGATTCTTTCACCGTCGGTTTCGTGGTGGGCGGCAGCGGGACGTCCGGAAGTAAGAATGTGGTGCTACGGGCCGCAGGGCCTTCGCTGGCGCAGTTGGGCGTGTCGGGGGTGCTGGCGGATCCCAAGCTGGAGCGCTTTACCGGGAGCACCAAGACCGGCGAGAACGACAATTGGGGCGGATCCGCCGCACTGTCCTCCGCCATGTCTGCCGTGGGAGCCTTCGCGTTTTCCGGCCCGGCCTCCCCGGATGCGGCCGCCAGCGTCGCGCTGCCGGCGGGCGATCAATCGATGAGGATATCCGGGGTGGGTGGCGGCACCGGCTTGGTCTTGGCCGAGGTCTACGATGCGACTCCGGATGAGGCCTACACGGCGAACACCCCGCGCTTGATCAACCTGTCCCTACTCAAGGATTCCGCCGGGGGCATAACCGCCGGGTTTGTGGTGGTCGGCGGCGGGGAGAAGCGGGTCTTGGTCCGCGCGGTGGGCCCGGCGCTGTCGGCACTCGGGGTCATCGTAGCCGCGGCGGATCCCAGACTTAGACTTTACGCGGGAGAGAAGGAGATTGGCGCCAACGACAATTGGGGTGGCAGGTCGGAGCTGGTCACCGCCATGGCCCAAGCCGGCGCATTCGATCTTGCCCCGAACTCACGTGATGCCGCGTTGGTGGCCTCCCTGCCCGCGGGCAATTACACGGTCAGAGTAGAGACGGGCGATTCAACCGGCACGGTCCTCGTCGAGGTCTATGAGCTTCCGTAGTGAATCGGGCAGCTCCGCCCCTGAAAACAGGGTCAGGTTGGATGAGGTGTGTGCCGGTGCCCACCAGGCCGCCTGCCGAACGGCCATCTCAGGCTTCGGAGCCGCCCATGGCCGTTGGAGGCCGGCGTTTCTTGGGCGAATCTTTCCAGCCACCCGCCTGCCCCTTGAGGAACCGCTCGACCTCTTCTCGGGCGAAAATCTTGTGCCGAACGTAGGGCACGGGCTTCACCAACCCTAGCGCCTCCCACCGCCAAACCGTCGTCCGGCCGACTCCTGTCGATTTGATCACTGAATGTCCGAGATAGTAACCATGAGTTGTCCAACTCATCAGAGGGCAGGCGGCGGGTTCTAAATCATAGTTGGTGGCCATGAATTGTCCGAAATCTCCAATTCGTAGCCATGAGATGTCCGAGATTCGACGCTCACCCAGCCAGTTCGCGCAAGATCGGCGTTCGAGAAACGCGCAGAGCAGTGTTATGTTTGATCAACGATTTCCATCTGGGCTTTGTTCATCCGGCCACCATGCACGGGAATTTTTGCGAGGGCTGATTCAAATTCTTCTAGGTCGGCGGAGGTCAGCTGAACTTCGATTGCGGCGAGGTTCTCATAGAGGTGATCTGGATTGCGCGTGCCGGGGATCGGCACAATCCACGATTTTTGCGCGAGCAACCACGCCAGTGAGATCTGCGCTGGCGTGGCGCGCTTTGACGCGGCGAAACGTTTCAGCAGGTCCACCACCGGCATGTTCGCCGCCAAGTTCTCCAGAGAAAAGCGGTCAAACCCGGAGCGAAAGTCCGTCTTCGGGTCGAGCTTCGTGCGAGCGTCCATTTTCCCCGTGAGGTAGCCCATGCCGACCGGGCCCCAAGGAACGAAACCGATGCCCAATTCCTCACACGTTTGCAGCACACCGTTCCGCTCGGGATCTCTTTCCATGATCGAATACTCGGTTTGAACTGCGGTCACCGCCTGGACTGCATGCGCGCGACGAATGGTGCGCGCACTCGCCTCGGAGAGACCGAAGTGCAGCACCTTCCCGTCGCGAATCAGGTCTTTGATGGCACCTGCGACATCTTCGATGGGCGTCTTGGGATCGACGCGGTGCTGGTAGTAAAGGTCGATGCGGTCGGTTCTAAGACGCTTGAGTGAGCCTTCGACGACCTTTTTGATGTGCTCGGGTCGGCTGGTTACGCCGCCGGCTTCGAGGTTGAAGCCAAACTTGGTCGCGATACGGACATTGTCGCGGAAGGGAGCCAACGCTTCGCCAACCAAATCCTCGTTGGTGTAAGGGCCGTAGACTTCGGCCGTATCGAAGAATGTTACCCCTTTCTCGTAGGCGGTGCGAATTACGTTGATGCCTTGGTCCCTGGGAGCCGGCGGGCCGTAGTTGGCGCTGATGCTCATGCAGCCTGCGCCGATTGCCGACACTTCGAGTTTACCGAGTCTTCGTGTTTTCATTTTATTGGCTCCCGTGGGCTGAACGGGCGTTGCCGCTCGACTCGACGGCAGGGCGAGGCTCGCGCCGATGACCGCGACCGCGGTGATGAAGTCACGTCGGCTGACGTTTATTTGATCAAATTTGAGTTCGGTTGTTTTCATAAAACAGAGTTCGCGTGTGCGGGTTGAGCGGCGCTCAGACAGTGTAGCTCCAAATGCCGCTGATAACCCTCGAGCGCGCGCGGGATGTCGGGATTCTTAAAGATATCGAAGACGCCAAACGGCGGCAGAATGTCGTAGCCGCAGAACTTGTAGTTGGACGTGATGTGGAGGAAGAGATCGGACGTCTCCTTGCCGCCCATCAATTCGCCGTCGGGACTGCCGAAAGCTTCGCGCGGCGCGTTCCACGTTGCTGAGACCAGAAACTTCCGACCCTGCATCTTTCCGCCCGTGCCGTATTGTCGGGTGGGATCGGAGCGCGTGCGGCCATCGCCCTCGAGCAAGGCCTTGGTGGCGAGGCCGGCATTGAAGACTTCGTCCACATATTTCTTGTAGATCCAGGGAGCGCCAAACCAGTTCACCGGCGTCTGGAGGATCACGAGATCGGCGACCTCGTGCTTCTTCACCTCCTCCTCCGCGTTGTAACCTCGCTCGACAAATGTCTCGGCAACTTCATGCCCGCTCTCGCGGAATAAGGCCTTCGCGCGTTCCATCAAGGTGAGGTTCAATTTCCCCTCCGACCACCCGGCGTAAGTGAGGTGGGCATTGATGATGAGTATTTTCATTGTGATTCGAGTGATTGGTTAAAGCAGTAGCTGACCCGCGCGGAGCGCGGTGGAAGTAATGGCGCCGTCAGTTCCGTTTCGGTTTGCGCCGGCGATTCGCCGCCCGCCACTCGGCGGGTGTCTTGCCCTCCCACGTCCGGAATGCGCGATAGAATGAATTGGGGTCCTCGTAGCCGACGAGGAACGCGGCTTCCGTGATTTCCACCGATTCGTCGCGCAGGTATTCCCGGACCAGTTCGTGCCGGGTGGCATTCAGCAACGCCCGAAAAGTCGTGCCTTCTTCGGTGATGCGCCGTTGGAGCGTGCGTTCACTCATCCCCAGTTCTTTGGCGACCATGACAATGTCGGGGCGGCTGCCGGAAAGAAGGCGCTTCAACACCCACTTCACTTGCTCCTGGAGCGTTCGCTTGGTTTGTCCGGTCGCCAGCCGTTGCTCGAACTGGGGCGTGAGCATGTCCAAGAGTTCGTCGTTATGCGTGGCGAAAGGAAGCGCCACATCGGAAGCGCGCAGGACCAACACGTCGCGCGCAGCGCGATACTTCACGGGAGACCCAAAGTAATCCTCCAGCCCATTAAACGATTCGCCCGACCGGGCGAGTTCAACCCGCTTGGGTTTGAGTTTCGTCTTCGTGCCGCGACGGCCGAGCTCCGTGACGAGGGCGAAAACCGCATCAATCAACAAGGCTGGTGGCTGTTCATCGCCTGCAAAGGGCCAGGAGACCTCGATAAGCACCTCGTCACCTTTCGGCGTGATGCGAAATTCCTCGGCGCTGCACAGTTGCTTGTAGCGCGCGAGCCGTTCAATCGATTCGCGGTAGGTGCGGGCGTGCAGCGCAGCGAGGAGCGTTGGATGATACTGGTCTGTTTCGACCAAGCTCATCGCTTTCCAGCCGAGGGTGGCGTCGTTGGACAGCTCGCGAATGGCGTGCCAGATCGCGAAATTCTGCGACGTGGTAACAAAACTTTCGCCGGTGTAAGCCGTGGGTGGGAGGTTGCTGTGACGGAGGATCGCGCCAGGCGTGAGTCCTATCGCCTTCAGGGCGGCCCAGAAGACACCGGGCAGCTTGATCCGGTCTTGGGCCGTCCGGCTGACGCGGAATTGATCCGCTTTGGCCTTGGTGAGTGATTTGTCGGGCGAGCCCATCGTGGAGTCAGTATAGCTCATTACGCCGAATTCGTAATGGTAAACGGCGCCAATCTACTTGCTCGACACGCCATTCATGTCACGGGTGGGCCCCTAGGGTGACACTCAAATTTGGAGTTTCGGAGCGCCCGACGGACGGCGAAATGCGCTGCGCAATCGAGGCATGGTTCGACTTCGTCCTAGATCAGCTGAGCCCGGAATCCAATGGAAGCAATCTCTCCTCCCGGTCGGACCGCGCGCAGCGATTGTGCGAGCGTCCCGGGTCCGCCGACCTCCACAACGCGATCTACGCCGCAGTTGCCGGTCAATGCACTGACACCCGCACGGTGCCGGGTGGGAGCGGGCTTGGAAGGATTCACACCGTCCTCGCAAAACCGCCGGGGCAAAACAGGAAATCCGCTTCATCCCTGCACGACTTCTGAAATACGAAGCATGAGTTGTCTCACCCCCGAAATGAAGTATGACCCGTCCTAACCAGACAACTCATGGGTTAATCGACAACTCCACACCGGTGTTTTGCGTGTTCAAATTGGTGGGCCCACTGGGATTCGAACCCAGAACCAAAGGATTCAAGTTAGCGCATCTTTCGATGCTCCTCGGACTATGTCTTCACCCACGGCGTGACCGTTGCGGGTGTCGGGGGTTGTTGCGGTGATTAAGAGGACTGAACCTCTCCGCTAGTCTCTACACCTTCCTGCGGTGCGCCGCAGGCTCGGCTCGGCGTTGCCATGCCCCGAAAGGGCGAAGGGTCCACCGAATTTCCCCAAATCCCAGCGGCAGTTTCCCAACCGCTGGCACCAATTGATGAGTCCTCTGCTCTAACCGTTGAGCTATAGGCCCGTTTTACCAAAGAACCGCGCGAGGCTGCGGGGGCGTCCGCGTTGGAGCAAGTGCGCTGTGTTCGCCCGGTAAAGAATCTGCGGAGCGCCGGCCCATCGCACCTGCACCCGCGGAAAAGGCGGAAAAACATGATTCGCACCACGGTGTTCGTCGGTTAAGCGTTCGGCCTGCTCTGAGCCCGATAACCGAAGAACAATTTCCCTATGAAAACCTGCCTGTATTCGTGCCTTGTGCTGATCACGGCGGGTTTAGCAGCGGCGGCGGAGAGTGTGGTGGTGTTTGAGGCGGAGGCGGCGCGGCTCGACCCGGCGCGCGCTGAAGTTGTCGCCCAGGATTCGTTTCGTGGGCAGCAGGGTGTCGCTTTGAAAACGGGCCAGCCGTCCGCGGTCGACGCGGCGGATCGCGAGCCTGACCTCGCGTTTGCTGTCACCGCGCCGGCGGCTGGGCGCTACAGCCTGAGCACTTACGCGGCCACGGATGCACTCGGCGCCGAGCAGATGCGCAAGGCGAAGACGAAGTTCGAGTCGATGTTCCTGCGGCTGCAAATTGGCAGCCAACGTCCGACGCGCCGCGTGGTGTTCGTGCCGTGGGGCGATCCGAAGTTGTGTCTGCAACACCTCGGGAATTTCGAACTCGCTGCGGGCGCGCAGGAGATTCGCTGCTGGCTGCCGCCGGGCGTGCGGCTGGATCGGCTGGAGGTGCGGCCCTATCGGCCGCCGGCGGTGCCGGAGGCGGCGGTGAACTATCAGCCCACCGTCGTGCCGCCCGCGGCGCATCCGCGTCTCTGGGTCGATGCGGCTTCGCTCGCGCAGGTGCGGGCCAATCGGCTGCATCCGGAAAACAAACCCGCGTGGGATCGCGTGCAGGCGCTCGCGAAGAAACCGTTCGCGTTTGCGGCGGCTGGTGATCGCGAGGTGGCTTACAACACACCGCTCGAACAGGCGGCGGTCGCGAAGGCGTTTTGTTTCCTCATGGAGAGCGAGCCGAAGGTCGGCCGTGAGGCGGTCGATCTGTTGCTCGCGTATCTCCCGCGGGTCGAATTCGGCAATCTCCTCGATATTACGCGCGAAATCGGCGCGGCGATTTACGCGGGCTCGTGCGTTTACGATTGGTGCTACGGTCTCCTGACCGCCGGCGAGCGCGAGACGTTGCGCCGCCACCTCATGCGGCTTGCCGAGGAGATGGAGTGCGGGTGGCCGCCGTTCAAACTGAGCATCATCAACGGCCACGGCAACGAAGCCGTGATCAACCGCGACCTGCTCGCGCTGTCCATCGCGCTCTACAACGAGGACCCGCGGCCGTATCAGTATTGCAGTTATGCCGTGCTGGAGCAGCTCGTGCCGATGCGGCGCTTCGAATACCAGTCGCCGCGCCACAATCAGGGCGTGAACTACGGCGCCTTCCGCTTCGCGTGGGAAATGCACGCCGCGTGGTTTCTCCGCCGGCTCGCGGGGCGCGAGGTCTTCGACGCCAATCTGAAGCAGGTCCCGCTCTACTGGCTCTACATGCGGCTCCCCAACGGCGAGATGTTGCGCGATGGCGACGGCGTCACTGCCGGGCGCACCTGGAGCGCGGCGCAGACGGCGCTGCTCTGCTACGCCTATAACCGCGACCCGATCCTCAAGGGCGAATTTCTGCGGCAGGGCGGGCTCCCGACGAATCCCGTGCTCTTTCTCCTGCTGAACGATCCTGCGTTGAAACCGGAGCCGAGCCTCGCGTCGCTGCCTCACACGCTCGATTTCGGGCCGGTGCTCGGCGGCATGGTCGCGCGCACGGGTTGGAAGATGGGCGCGGATTCGCCCGATGTGGTCACCGAGATCAAGGGCGGCGGTTTTCACTTCGGCAACCACCAGCACGCCGACGCCGGCTCGCTCCAGATTTACTACCGCGGTCTGCAAGTAGCGAAGCTGCCGCAGTATGTTTTTTACGGCACGCCGTATGATGTGAACTTCGCCAAACGCTCCATCGCGCAGTCGATGGTCCGCGTCGTCGATCCGGATGAGAAAATTCTCCGCAACCACGCCAACGATGGCGGCGCGCGTTTCATCCAGTCGAATCCCCGCACGCCGAAGCAGGCGAAAACTGATCCGACCTTCGACTACGGCCGCGTGCTGTCGTGCAGTTTTGGGCCCGATGCGCGCGATCCGGAGTTCAGTTATTTCGCGGCCGATTTGCGTGCCGCGTATACGGAGAAACTTACGGGCTACGTGCGGCGCTTTCTGTTTCTCAACCTGCACCGCGCCGACCATCCCGCTGCGATGATTCTCGTCGACGATCTGACGACGGCCAAACCCGAGCTGAAGAAAATCTGGCAACTCACGACGCTGAAGCCGCCGCAGACCACGCCGACGGGTCTCACGCTGTGGAACGAATCCGGCGGCGTGAAAGGCCGGCTCGACGTCGCGCTGCTCCACCCGGCCGCGACCGAACGCACGCTCGAAATCGTGAGCGGACCCGAGGTGCACCGCGTCGACGGAAAACTCTATACGCCGCCCACGCCCGCGGGCCCCGAGGCCAACGGCCACCGCATCGTGCTTTCGCCGAAAACGGCGCGGACGCACGATCGGTTTCTCACGGTTCTGCAGGCGGGCGACACCGAGCCGCTGCCCGTCGAGCACAGCGAATTACCCGCGGCGTTTGTGGTGCGAATCGCCGACCGCGTGGTCGTCCTCGCGAAGGGCGCGGAGCCGATGCGCGAGGCGTTTGAGCTGGTGGTCCCGGCCGACGGCACGACGCGGCAAGTCGTGTTGGCGGGCTTGGCGCCCGGCACGTGGCAGATCGGCGCGGACGGCGAGGCGGTGCGCACCGTCGTCGTCGCGGCGGGCAAAAATACGGCGACGTTTGCGTCACCGGGCGGGCACTACCGCATCGCCCCGCGCTGAGCGGCGCGGCGGACGCGGGGCGAAGGGTAGGAGCCTGCTTGCGGGCGATTTCATCGCACGACCACGGAACACGTCCTGAATCGCCTGCAAGCAGGCTCCTACCTCCAGGCCAGTAGGCCGCAGTTTGAAAGCGCATGGGAATTGGCGCGCTCGGCCTGCGCAAAAAAAAGCACCCGGCGCGAGGGCCGGGTGCTGAAATCAAATCGGGAACTGGGTCAGGCGATCACTTGAACTTGTAGTCGACGCGCATCGTGTAGGAGCGGCCGCGCGGATCGGCGATGCGGGGCTCCCAGCTGCTGCCGGCACCGGAGTTGGTGTCGTAGGTGGCCGAGAAGGGCGGATCGGTGTTGAAGAGGTTCCGGATGCCGGCGGTGAGTGTGATGTTTTTGATGCCGCGGTAGGAGGCGCTCAGACCGAAGATATTGTAGGCCTTCACGCGTGGATTCCAGTTGGCGGGTTTTACAGCGCCACTGAGCACGCCCGGGAGCACGGCATCGATGTAGCTGTTGCGGAAGAGTTGGTTGATCTGGCCGGTCCAGTTGCCCTTGCGGTAGCTGACGTGGGCGGTGTGTTTCCAGCGGAGGCCGATGTCGCTCGCGCGGGTGAACTGGTTGATTTCGCTCACGCTGAACGGCGCGGTGGCGAGCAGGCGCGATTTCTTTTCGAGCAAGTAGGAGAGATCGAAGCTGGCGGACAGTTTGCCGCCGGCCACGTCGGTGTCGCCCTTGATGCCGAATTCGGCGCCGGAGGTGACGTTTTGGCCGGCGTTCACCCAGCGGCTGTCGACCTCGACGATGTCGCCCGCGGCGTTACGCCGGAAACGGTCTTGGAAGAGGCCGTAATTGGCGAGGAGCACCGTGGTGCCGAAGCTCTGGATCGTGCCGGTGCGGTCGACGTTCCACCAGTCGATGTTGAAGCTGAGGTGCTTGTTCGCCTGCACCACAATGCCGGCGGAATACATCTTGGCTTCTTCGGGTTGGAGGTCGGGCTTGCCGCCGAAGAGTGAATTCGCCGAGTTCGGGGCGATCTGCCGGCCGGTGCCCGGATCGATGAGACCGGTCGCAGCGATGGGGCTGGAGGTGACCGGATCGAACTGCTGCTTGAAGGTCGGGACGCGGAAGCCGGTGCTATACGAGCTGCGGAACAGGATCGTGTCGTTGGGCGCGTAGCGGAGCGTGACCTTTGGATTGGTGGAGCTGCCGAAGCCGGTGTATTCGTCGGTGCGGCCAGCGAGGTTGAGGTCGAAGCCCTTGAAGATCGGCACCTGAAGCTCCACAAACGCCGCCTTGATCGTGCGCTTGAGCGCGCCGTTGGTCGCAAGGCTGTTGTCGAAAGGAGCGTTGAAGATCAGCGCGTCGGACGAGCTGAGATTCGCCCGGTTGTCGCCGTTGAAGAGGAATTGCTCCTTGCGCCAGTCGAGGCCCACGGCGGCTTGCACGGAGCCGGCGGGGAGCTTGAAGAGCGGTCCGGTGGCCGCGGCGTCGAGGGAATCGGTGCGATAGGTGCCGCCGTAGAGCGCTACGCCGTCGGCGCGGACCTTGTCGATGGCCGCCATGGCCTCGGGGGTCTGCGTGTAGGAGAACGGATCGACGACGCCGGTGTTGATCAGCGCGACGAAAGGGACCGTGTAAACGTAGCCGTTGTTCAGGACCGATTTGCCCTTGCTGGTGGCGCGGGAGGCACCGAGGCGGTAGTCCCACTGCGAAAGGAATCCGAGGGGGCCTTCAAGGCCGGCCATGTAGCGATAAGTGTCGGTCGTCGTGGTAAAGGCACGGTTGCCGAGCGGTAGCGAGCGCCAGCGGAAGGCCATCGGGGAGCCGCGGTTCGCCTCCAATTCCGGGAAGGTTTTCACGAGGGCATTGAAGACCTTGGTGTAGGACGCGCCGGTGCTGGGGTAAGCGAGGTTGAAGAGCGGATTGGGGACCGTGGTCCGGCCGTCCATCGCCGTCGTGTTCACCGTGGCCGAGCTCGACCATTGGTTGGGTGAGAAACTCTTGTTCGATTCGGAGCGACCGGCGACCAACTCGCCCGTGAGGCGGTGGCGCGGCGCGATTTCGAAGGTGCCGCGGAGCACGAGATTCGTGTTCTTCACGGGCTGCTGGATCACGGCGGCGCGGCCGGTATCCCAGGCGGAGCCGTATTTCGAGGCGGGCGAGGCCCAGAGCACTTCATCGTAAGGCCCCATGCCGTCGAGACCGGCGTAGCCCGGGCCGCCGGGGAGGTCGACGTAGTTGATGCCGTTGATGCGGAGGTTGGCGTTGGTCGGATCGAGTGGGCCGGTGGCGTTGGCCTGGCCGGCTCCGGTGATCGCCGTCTTGATTGAGCCGATGGTAAACAGCGTCGCGATCGGCGTGCCGCGGGTATCGGGCGAGAGGCCGCGATCCACTTGGAACGTGTTGACGAAATCACGCTGGTCGCCGCGCAGGACTTTGTTCTCGGAGCGCGAGACCGAGACCATGAGGTTATACTTGTCGTTCTTCAGGTCACCGAAACCGGCGACAGCGTTGTAGCGGAAGATATTGCCGCCGCCCTGCTCGGTCATGTCCATCGCCGCGCTGGCCGCCGCGCCCTGATAGTTCGTCTTCAGGATGAAGTTGATCACACCGCCGACGGCATCCGTGCCGTAGATCGCGGAGGCGCCGTCCTTGAGGACTTCGACGCGCTCGATCGCGGCAAACGGGATTTGGTTCAGATCGACCACGCCGCCGTTCAGACCGTGCGAGGAGACGCGCCGGCCATTGAGGAGGACGAGGGTCGCACCGGCGCCCTGCATGCGGAGATTGGCGGAGGTGGCGCCGTTGTTACCGCGTTGGGCACCCGAGACGACGTCGGCATTGGACGCGAGATTGTCGAGGCCGTTGCCGTTGATGTTCAGCTCCATCAGCATCTGCTCGGCGTTGCCGATACCGCGCATTTCCATCTCAAGCGGTGTGATGGTGAGCAAGGGCGTCGCGCCCTCGCCGTCGAGGCGCTTGATCATCGAGCCGGTGACGACGAACTTGTCGAGTTTCGCGGCCTCCACTTGTTTTTCCTCGGCTGTGGCGGGCGTTTTCTGCGCCACGGCGGCGGGCAGAGCGCTCGCGGCGGCAATTAATGATAACCAGGTAGCCGGTTTCCTTAGGAAACGTGTGTTCATAGGTGTTGTTGTGGGGGTTACGACCTCGCGGTGTGTGTGGCCGCGGGCGCTGATTTTCGGAACGTCGCGAGGTCATTTTACCCGCCACCAATAAGCAAGGAGAATGCCGAAGTGGCACCGACTTGCGGCGGTGTTTGTCGTCCACGGAAAAATCGCCCGCCCCAGCGGAAAATCTCTACGGAAGTGGGCGCGCGGTGCCGATATACCCAGTGTCAGGATAGAAAATATCTCCGCCGGTTCTTTCAGGAAAACAATCAGGGCATACTATTCTTATACGTGCCTCTGCCGCCAACATCCCAGTAGTCCCGCTCCCCTCGTGGAGGTCATAGGTGACGAAAGCTGGCGGCTAGGGCTTGGCCACCGAATTGGTCAACCAGCCTGAAAGAACCGGCGTTCTTTTTCTTCGATTCGCCCTGCGCGGCGATAGGGTGTCGAAAAAGGATCGAAGGAGGTTTCCGGCGTAGCGGAACGCGCGAGCGTTTCGTCCGGCGATACGAAGCGCCATGGCGAAAGCTTCAAGGCTTCCGCTACCGGAAAACACCGTCCCTCGCCGCCCACTCACACTTTCCAGCGCTCCAACACCGACTGCAGTTCGCTCGGGCGGATCGGTTTGCTGAGGTAGTCGTCCATGCCGGACGTGAGGCAGACCTCGCGGTCGCCCAACATCGCGTTGGCGGTCATGGCGACGATCGGCATCGGCACTTTCCACTGACAGGCCTGCGGATGTTGGTGCTCCAGCTCGCGGATCGTCTTCGTGGCTTCGTAGCCGTCCATCTCGGGCATCTGGCAATCCATGAAGATCAGATCGTATTTGAGGCGCGAAAGGGCCTCGAGGACTTCGAGCCCGTTGGCGACGACGTCCACGGTGCAGCCGAATTTCTTCAACTGGGCGACGGCGATGCGTTGGTTCACCTGATTGTCTTCCGCGACGAGCACGCGGAGGGCGAACACCGGCAACGGCGTGGCCGGCAGCACGTTCGCCGGGCCACTGCGGGCGGGCTCGGCGGGCTGGCCGCCGCTGATCGCGACCAACGTGTCGAACAGCCGCGTCGCGTGCACGGGCTTCACGAGGTAGGCTTCGATGCCGGCGGCCGCGAGCTCCTCCTTCGTGAACCGCTGGCCGAGCGAGGTCAGCATGATGAGGCGCGTCGCGGCGATGGCGGGATCGCCCTTGATGGTGCGGGCGAGCGTCATGCCGTCCATCTCCGGCATTTGCATGTCGAGCAGGGCGATCCGGTGGGGCTGGCCGGCCGCCGCGGCGGCGCGCAACTGCACCAACGCCTCGCGGCCGCCCTCGGCGCTCGCGTGCGTCATCTTCCACCCGACGAGCTGATGGCTGAGGATCTGGCGGTTGGTGGCGTTGTCGTCGACGACGAGCACGCGCACATGGGAGAGGTCGCGGGGCGCCGGGCGGTCGGTGCGCGGCGCGCCGGCCTGTTTCTCCAACCGCACGGTAAACCAAAACGTCGAGCCTTGCCCGACCACGCTCTCCACGCCGATCTCGCCGTGCATGAGCAGGACCAGTTGTTTGGAAATCGCGAGGCCGAGGCCGGTGCCGCCGAAACGGCGCGTCGTGGAATTGTCGGCTTGGTGAAAAGATTGGAAGAGGCGTTTCTGCGTCTCCGGCGGAATGCCGATGCCGGTGTCGGTGATGCCGAAGCGCAACGCGACGTGTGTGGGCGTCTCGGCCTCGAGCCCGACGCGGAGCACCACCTCGCCGCGCTCGGTGAACTTGATGGCGTTGCCGAGGAGGTTGGTGAGCACCTGACGCAGGCGGCCGGGGTCGCCGCGGAGGCGCGTCGGCACATCGTCGGCGACCACATAGACGAGCTCGATGCCTTTGGACTGGGCGCGCTCGGCGAGCATCGTCGCCGTGCTCTCGACATTTTCGACGAGTTCGAAGTCGAGCTCTTCAAACGCGAGTTTGCCGGCCTCGATCTTCGAGAAGTCCAAGATGTCGTTGATGATCGTCATCAGGTTGTCCGCGGAGTTGCGGACGGACTCGGCAAACTGCCGCTGCTCGGGCTCGAGTTTGGTATCGAGCAGGAGGTTCGTCATGCCGATGACGCCGTTCATCGGCGTGCGGATTTCATGGCTCATATTGGCCAGAAATTCGCTCTTGGCCTTGGCGGCGGCTTCGGCGGCGACCTTGGCGGCGGTCAGCTCTTCCTGCACCAGTTTGCGCGCGGTGATGTCTTCTTTGACGGCGAGAAAATGCGTCGTGCGCCCGGTGGCGTCGCGGATCGGCGAGATCGCGGCTTCCTCCCAGTAGAGTTCGCCGTTCTTGCGGCGGTTGTGAAATTCGCCGCGCCAGGTGCCGCCGGTCGAGACGGTTTCCCAGAGCTTCTGGTATTCGCCGGACGGGGTCTCGCCGGATTTGAGCACGCGCGGATTGCGGCCTTTGACCTCATCCAAACTGTAGCCGGTGACCTCGGAGAACCGCGGGTTGGCGTATTCGATATTTCCGCGCAAATCGGTGACGACGATGCTCACGGGGCTCTGCTCGACGGCCGAGGAGAGTTTCACCAACTCGCCCTCCACGCGTTTTTTTTCCGTCACATCCCAATACATGCCCTGCACGCCGATGATGCGCCCGGCGGGGTCGGTGATGGGGACTTTGATGACGTGAATCCAGCGGCGCGCACCGTCGGCGGTGACTTGGATTTCGTCTTTTTCGAGCGTGGTGCGCGATTCGATCACGGTGCGGTGATCGGCGGCGCTCTCGGCCGCGAGATCGGGCGGGGCCAGTTCGGCATCGGATTTGCCGAGGAGGGATTCGAGATGCTGGCCGTAGCGTTCGCAGTGGTGGCGATTGGCAAACGTGAGGCAACCGGCGAGGTCCTTGCGGTAAATCATCACCGGCAAGTGATCGAGGAGGGACTGGAGAAAGCGTTCCGAAGCCTGAAAAGCCTCCGCCGCCCGCTGATATTCGGCGCTCTTCCTCCGCAAGGCCGCGGCGATGCCGTCTTCCGAGAGCGGAGGAGTAAGCGGATAGGCTTGGTTCATGGTGGGAGGGCGCGGGTGCGCGGGTGGCTGCGCGCGCGACCGAGCAGGCATCACCTTGGTCTATTCGGACCGGATGAACCGAAACTGAAGGCCGGCGTGCGGTTTGGTCGTTCGCACGTCGGCACTCAGGCCCACTGGCCTGGAGGTAGGAGCCTGCTTGCAGGCGATTCAGGATGTTGCCGTTGTCGTGCGATCAAATCGCCTGCAAGCAGGCTCCTACCTCTCAGGCCCGCGTTCGTCGTTCCTTGAACGCGAATTGGGCTTACACCGTCTCCGGCACCACGTAGGGCTTGCGGTAGACGCGGGTCAGCATCGCGTCGGCCGCCGGATCGTTGGCAAACTTCTCCTGCGCGCCCACGAATTTCAGCGACCGATCGAGGCGATACGAGATGTTCGCCAAGTGGGGCAGGGAGGTCGAGAGGTGGCCTTCGAGGATGTCGCCGCGGAGCGTCGCGTCCTGGCCGGAGCGCAGGGCGTCGAGGAAGTTGCCCCAGTGTTCGCCCTTCCAACCGGCCTCGACTTCCTTCGAGCCGGCGAAGGATTCTTTGCCGCGACGTTTGAAGGCTTTCCAGGTGCTGCCGCCGAGTTCGAGCCAGCCCTCGGAGCCGAAGAACAGGTTGCCCACCTCCTGCCCGCGGCTGCCCTCGTGGTTCGTGTAGCGACCGCGCGCTTCGAATTCGATGATCTTGCCGTCCGCGTAGCGAAACGCCGCGGTCTGCGTATTCGGAGTTTCCTGACTCGTGCGGTCGTGGCCGTAGGTCTCGACGCCGCCATACACTTTGGTGCCGGGCGTGGGCGCCGTCTCGGGCCCATCTTGCCGCTGAAAACCGAAGAGCCCGCCCGCCGAATATACCGCCACCGGGTGCTCGTTTTTGTTCATGCCCCAGCGCGCAAGGTCGAGTTGGTGCGGGCCCGTATTGCCGGTGTCGCCGTTGCCGGTGTCCCAATACCAGTGCCAGTTGTAGTGGCTGCGTTTCTCGTTGTAGGGGCGCGCGGGGGCGGGCCCGAGCCAGCGGTCGTAGTGAAAGGTCGCCGGCGGCTGGCTGTCCTTCGATTGCCCGTAGGAATCGCGGGCTTTGAAACACAGTGCGCGGGCGAGAAACACTTCGCCGATGCCGCCGCCGTGGAGAAACGCCATCGCTTCGTTGACGCCGCGCGAGGAGCGGTTGTTGAGGCCGACTTGGACACGGCGCTTATATTTGCGGGAGGCTTCGACCATCTTGCGGCCCTCCCAAATATTGTGGGACGCCGGTTTCTCGACGTAGACGTGTTTGCCCGCCTGACAGGCCCAGATCGTGGCCAACGCGTGCCAATGGTTCGGCGTGACGATCGACACGGCGTCGATGGCTTTGTCGTCGAGCACCGTGCGCAGGTCCCAGGTGGTCGCGGGCTTCGTGCCGGTCTTGTCGTCGACCAGCTTCACTGCGGCGGCGAAAAGATTTTCGTCGGTATCGCAGACGGTGCGAACTTGCACGTTGTGGCTGTCCTTGAGGCCGCAGAAGGCGTTCAAGTGGACCGTCCCCTGATTGCGGATACCGATCACCGCGACGTTGATCCGCTCGTTCGCACCGGCGATCGCGGCGTAGGATTTGGCGCTGAAGCCCATCGCACCGATGGCGAGGCCGGCGGTGCCAAGGGTGCTGTCTTTGATGAATTCTCTCCGGGGGGTGGTTTTCATGGTGAAGGGGAGGAGCTGACGTGGATGACGGCGCCGACGACTGCGGCGGACGCGCGGATTGTTGCGCTCTCCGTGCGGGCGAGTCCACGGCATTCTCGGAGCGCCCGCGGCCGGGCGGAGGCAATTCGCTCGCGCGCCGTTCGGCGGCGCCCACGCTCGTGCGATGACCCCGCGCGAAAACTCCGGACTTTCCCGTCGCCAGTTCCTCCGCCGCTCCGCCGCGACCGCGCTCGCCGGCGCGCTCGTGCCGTCCGAAGCCGGCGCCGCCTCCGCGCGCTCGTCGCTGATCGCCGACGAAAACCGCCGCCCCGGCTCGCTCGATTGGCAGCTCACCCGCGTGAAACTCGACAAGCCCCAGGGCGTGCGCGCCTCCGCGATCGAGGGTTATTGCTCGCGCCAATCCGTGCTCGCCGGCGAGTCGCTGGATATTTTTGTGAGCACGGCGCCGGCGGCGCGCTTCGTCGTCGAAATTTTCCGCACCGGTTACTACGGCGGTCGCGGCGCGCGGCTCATGACGACGCTCGGGCCGTTCGACGGCGCGCCCCAGCCCGTGCCCGCGATGGGTGCGAAACGCCTCGTCGCCTGCCAATGGGCGCGCACGACGTCGCTGAAAATCCCCGGCAATTGGCCGAGCGGCGTTTACCTGGGACGTCTCACTACGCAGCCGGCGTCCGCCGACCAACCCTATTGGCAAAACTACGTCGTCTTCATCGTGCGCGACACGCGCAAGGCCGACGTGCTGCTCCAGTGCAGCGACAACACGTGGCAGGCCTACAATAAGTGGCCCGACAACACCTCGCTCTACACCGACCCGCGCGGCTCCCAAGTGCGCGGCGTCGCCGCGAGCTTCGACCGCCCCTACGGCAAATACGCGCAGATCTACGAAAACCCGCAGTCGCTCGGCTCGGGCGATTGGCTCTGTTTCGAGTTTCCGCTCGCGTATTGGCTCGAGCAACACGGCTACGACGTCACGTATTGTTCCAACAGCGATTGCCTCGACGCCGCGCAGCTCACGCGCGCGAAAGCGTTTCTCAGCGTCGGCCACGACGAGTATTGGGACCTGCGGCAATACGACGCCATGAAAGCCGCCATCGCCGGCGGCCTCAACGTCCTCTGGCTCACCGGCAACGCTGTCTTCGGCGTCACGCCGTTCACCGCCGCCGCCGACGGCCGCGCGAACCGCGTGATCGAACGCGTGGGGCACTTCGCCGGCCTCACCGATGCCGAGGTGGAGCAGGTGCGCAAAGTTTTCTCCGCCGATTACCAACGCGCCGGCCCCGACGAGAGCGCGATCATCGGCGCGCGCACCGTCGTGCCGTTCAACGGCGGCGGCGACTGGATTTGCACGCAGCCCGAGCACTGGATGTTTGCCGGCACGGGACTGAAAAAAGGCGACCGCATCCCGGGCCTCGTCGGTTGGGAGCACCACGGCGCGCCCGCGAAAATTCCCGGCCTCGCAGTCGTCGCCGAAGGGCTCGTGTGGTCCGGGGGCGTCACGCCGAGCCGCTACACCGCGACGATTTTCCCCGGCCCGAAAAACAATTTCGTTTTCAACGCCGCCACGATCTTCTGGGCGCAGGGCCTCGCTTCGCCGCCCGGCCACATGCCGCCGTGGTCGCACTGGGCGCGCCCCGCCGGTCCCGATCCGCGCGTGCAGCGCATCACCGAAAACCTGTTACGCCGCGCCATCGGCGGGTGACGAAACGGTGGCGATACCGTTTTCGCGTTGGCTCCGTTGTCCTCACCTCCGAAAAATTTCTCACCATGCCGATCACACTCCCGCCGCTCTCCCGTCGGCAGTTTCTCGCCCAATCCCTCGCCACCGCCGGTGCGCTCCTGCTGCGGCCGCGCGGCTTGGCCGCGGTCGGCGCCGCCAAAGTCGATCCGCACAGGTGGGCGCTCCTGTCCGATCCGCATATCGCCGCCGACCGCGCGAAGATCGCCCGTGGCATCAATATGGCCGGGCAGCTCACGACCGTCGTGCAAGATGTGTTGGCGCAGACGCGGCGTCCGGTCGGAGCGCTCGTCAATGGCGATCTCGCGTTCAATACCGGCGAAGCGGCCGACTACGCGGCCTTTGTCGACCTGATTGCCCCGCTGCGGGCGGCGCAGATTCCACTGCACCTCGCGCTCGGCAACCACGACCACCGCGAACGCTTTTGGGCCGCGCTCCGCGAGGATCCCACGGCGCAGCGCCCGGTCGCTGACCGCCAGGTCGCGTTCGTGCCCGCCGCGCGCGCCAACTGGTTCATCCTCGATACGCTCGACAAAACCAACAGCACGCCCGGCCTCCTCGGCGAGGCGCAGCTCGCGTGGCTCTCCCGCGAACTCGACGCGCACGCCGACAAACCCGCGCTCGTGATGACGCATCACAACCCCACGCCCGATCCCGCAAAGGTGACCCTCGTCGACGAAGCCGCGCTCTACGCCGTGCTGCGCCCGCGCCGCCACGTGAAAGCACACTTCTTCGGCCACTCGCACCGCTGGAGCATCACGCCCGACGAGAGCGGTCTGCACCGGATCAATTTACCGACGACGGCCTACGTCTTCGACCCCGCGCAACCCGTCGGCTGGGTCAACGCCCAGCTCGCGCCCCGCGGCATCAAACTCCAACTCCGCTGCGTCGACCCAACCCGCCGCGAGCACGGCGAGACGAAGGACCTCGTCTGGCGGGCGTGAGACGCGCGATTAAGTTGTGTGGCGGGTTTCGCCATGCAGGTGATCCCCCGGGCGGCGTCTCACCCGCCGGCTGTTTCGGTAGGGCCAAAAGTGAAAGGCACCCATGAAGCGATTGTTGCCGATGAAAGTCTCGCCTCGCAGGTCTCGTTCAGCATTTTCCGCGCAGTGGGAAGGAGTTGGACAACTGAACAGGCCGCATCCCTTGCGCCTGATGCCGCCGCGCTGAAAACCGCGCAGGGCCTCGCGTCGCCGCGCAAATGGACCGCCCTCGGGCGCGACGGCGATTTTGTGTGGGGCCTCGCCCAGGGCTCGGGCGCGCAGCCCTATCAAGTGCAGCTCGATCTCTCGGAGCCTGCGTTTAAATGCTCGTGCCCGAGCCGCAAATTCCCCTGCAAACACGGCCTCGGCCTCCTGCTCTTGTTCGCGGGGGATGCCGCGGCGATTCCGGCCGGCGCCAAGACAGAGTGGGTCATCGAGTGGGCGACGAAGCGCGCGCAGAAAGTCGAGAAACCGGAAACCAAAGCGGTCGAGGTTGCCGCGGCGCACGATCCCGCCGCGCAGGCGAAACGCCGCGAGAAACGTGCGGCCAACGTCGCGCAGGGCGTTGCCTTTCTCGACGGCTGGCTGCGCGACCTGGCGCGTCAGGGCCTCGCCGCGGTCGCGCCGGCGGGTTATGGTTTTTGGGACACACCGGCGCGCCGCCTCATCGACGCGCAGGCGCCGGGACTGGCGCGACGTGTGCGTGCGCTCGGTGGCGTAATCGGTCACGCCGCGCAGGCCGAGGAGCGGATGGTCGCGGAACTCGGCCGGCTTTATTTGCTCGTGGCGGCGAGCCAGCGCCGCGCTGCGCTCCCGCCAGCGTGGCAGGTGGAAATCGACGCGCAACTCGGCTGGACGATCGAGCAGGACGAGCTGCGCAAACGCGACGGCGTGAAGGGCACGTGGTTTGTCGGTGCGCAGACGGTGCGTGAGGACGAAAAGATCCTGACGCGCACGTCGTATCTGTTCTCCAGCGACGGCGCGGTCGCGCGCGTTCACGAGTTTTCCCCGGCATCGCATCCGTCGGTGGTGAGCATCGCGCTCGGGCGCTGGTTCGATGGCGAACTCGTGTTTTTCCCCGGCGTGCAGAATCGTCGCGCGCTCTGGAAATCCCCGCCGCAGGACTCGGCCGGCGGCACGGTTCAATATCTGTTGAGGTGTGACGACGTGCTCGCGGCCCACGCGTCCGCGCTCGCCGTCAATCCGCTCGCTGAAGCACTCGCCGTCGTGGTTCAGCTCACGCCGCAGCGGAGCGACGAGCGGTGGTGGTTGTGCGACGAAACCGGCGCGGCGCTGCCGGTCGTCGATCCGTTTCCCGCGGGTTGGGAACTGTTCGCGTGTGCGGGCGGGCGCGCGCTCGGAATCGTCGGGCTGTGGGACGGTTTTGCGTTCACGCCATTGACGGCCCTCACCGAGGACGGACTGCTGCAGCTCTCACTGCGCCCGAGCTGACCATGCCGACGTTCACGCAGGCCATTTTGCTCGGGGCCGAACGACTCTCGGTCGCACCCGCGCCGCCGCACGGCGCGCTCGCCGAGGCGTGGGCGCAGCTCGATTGGGCGGGGGCGAAAGAGGCCGCGTTGCTGGAGGCGAGCGCGTTGCTCGGGGGAGCCCGTGGAGCGGGTGCGCTCGCCGCCGGTCCCGTGTCGGCGCCGGAGATGGCGCCCGAGGAGACGCTGCCGCCGGCTCCCCCGCGGGCGACGGCGCTGTTGCGTCAGATGCTGGCCGAGGAATGGCAGGCGCTGCTCCCCGAGTGGATCGAACTGTGCGCGCGGCGGGGCGCGCGCGTTCAGCCGTTCTTCCTGCGTGCGCTGTTCGAGCTCGTCTCCGCGCCCGCGGATCGCACGGCCCTGTTGCGCATCATCGGCGAACGCGGGCGTTGGCTGGCGCGGCAAAATTCCGATTGGGCCTGGGTCCTGACCGCTGAGCCGCTGCCGGACCCCGCGCTCTGGGAAACGGGCACCGTCGAGGAACGCCTCGCGAGCCTGCGCCACCTGCGCGCCACCGAACCCGCGCGCGCGTTGGAGCTGCTATTGCAAACATGGGCCGATGAAACGGCGGAGTTTCGCCTGAGCGTGCTGGCGCTGTTCCCCTCGGCGCTCTCGCTCGCCGATGAAACCTTACTCACTCGCTGCCTCGGAGACCGACGTAAAGACATCCGCGTCGCGGCGCAGGGCCTGCTCGCTTCGCTGCCGGCCTCGGGTTTCGCGACGCGCATGAAGGCACGCGCGGAAAATCTGCTGGTCGTGCAACGCGGGCTGTTGGGCCGAAAGATCGAGGTTACATTACCCGGCGTCTTCGATGCCGTGTGGAAGGCCGACGCCATCGAGGAGAAGCCGCCGACAGGCGTGGGTGAAAAGGCGCACTGGGCACAACAAATTCTTGGGCTCGTGCCGCTCGAGCACTGGACGGAGAAATTCGGCGTCGAGACCGCAGCACTCATCGCCCTCGCCGCGAAATCCTCCGACTGGGGCGATCTTTTGCTGGGCGCGTGGTTTCACGCGGCCTGCCTCCATCGCGAAGCGGACGCGTGTGCGGCGCTGCTGCGACCCTTGCTCGAGCGGCCCAAGGCCCTGCCGCCCGGCACGCCACCGCAGTCGGTCGCCGTCGCGTTACTCGCCGCGTGCAGCGAAACCGAGCGCTGGCGCATCGTCGCCGCCGAAGCCGATCTCGCGTGGGTCGCGTTGCCCTTTCTCACGGGCACGCCGACCGTCGCGGAAGGGCGCGCCGTGTTTGAGCATCTTTGGCGCGCGCTCCGCGACGGCTTCAATCCCGGTGGATCGCCGACCGCCGTGCTTGCCGCGCGTCGCCTGCCGCCCGAGTTGCGCGACGAGGCCGCGCGCCGGCTCGCCCGCGACAACGGCCTCTCGAAGCCCGCCGAGGCGTTTCTCCGCGCGCTCGAACTCCGCGCCGAGTTGCACATCGCTTTTTCCACCGTCACTCCCACCCCCCGCCGCCCATGACCTCCGTCCTCCGCGACACCGCCGAGTCCCTCTACGCCGCCGAACTCACGGCGCTCGCCCGCCTCGACGACCGCCCCAAGCCGCCGAATTGGAAACTCTCGCCGTGGGCTGTCGCGCAATATCTCCACGGAGGCAAACTCGCCGACGGCACCGAGCTGACGCCGAAATACATCGGCGACCGCCGCACCATCGAGGTCGCCATCGCCACCCTCGCGACCGATCGCGCGTTGCTCCTGCTCGGCGTGCCCGGCACGGCGAAGACGTGGGTATCGGAGCACCTCGCCGCGGCGATCAGCGGCGACTCCGCGCTCCTCGTGCAAGGCACCGCCGGCACCGACGAGGCCGCGATGCGCTACTCGTGGAATTACGCGCTGCTCCTTTCCGAGGGACCGACGGACCGCGCGCTTGTGCCGAGTCCGGTCATGAAAGCGATGCGCACCGGTCGCCTCTGCCGCGTCGAGGAACTCACGCGCATCCCCTCGGACGTGCAGGACACGATGATCACGTTGCTCTCCGAGAAAACGATGCCCGTGCCCGAACTCGGCACCGCGATTCAGGCCGTGAAAGGCTTCAACGTGATCGCCACCGCCAACAGCCGCGACCGCGGCGTCAACGAACTCTCCAGCGCGCTCCGCCGTCGCTTCAACACCGTCGTCCTCGCGCTGCCCGACACCATCGAGGAAGAGGTGGAGATTGTCCGCATGCGCGTCGCGAGTCTGAGCCGCGCGCTGGAGTTGCCGAGCGAGGCGCCCGCGCTGGAGCAAATCCGCCGCGTCGTCGCGATCTTCCGCGAGTTGCGCGCCGGTGCGACCGAAGACGGCAAGGCCAAGGTAAAATCGCCGAGTGGCACGCTGAGCACGGCCGAGGCTATTTCCGTCGTCACCAACGGCATCGCGCTCGCGACCCACTTCGGCGACGGCGCGATGAAAGCCGCCGACCTCGCCTCGGGCATGGTCGGCGCGATCATCAAAGACCCGGTCCAGGACACGGTGGTCTTCAAAGAGTATCTCGAGACCGTCGTGAAGGAACGCGACGGCTGGAAAGACCTCTACCGCGCGTGCCGGGATCAGTTGAAGTGAGAAAATCTCGATGTCCGAATCTCCCCCCAGCTCTCCCGCCCGGCAACTCGTCGATCGCTTTCGCCGCGACAACTGGCGTTTTCGTCGGGACGACCTCGCCAGGGCGGTGGCAGCCGACCCCGCCGCCGTGGTGGAGTTTATGCGCCTTGCGATCGACGAATGGCCGCCGGGCAAGCCTTTCCTTTGCGACATGACCAGTCTCCTGCCCGGCTCCAGCTTCGGCGAGATCGCCCTCTATGCACTTGAAGCGCTACGACGCCGTTCCGACAACGCCGCCGCGGCCAGCGTCATCGCGCGGGTGAGCTTGGAGGCACCACACGAGCTGCATCCCTATCTGGCTGATATTTTCGAACTGCGACCAAACGAATCCACCTATTACGCCACTTGGCCCTGGCGCGAATCCAACGACCTCCACTTCGACTTTCTCAGCATTCGGGCAACGCCCACGCGAGGCGATTTTGCCCTGCATGCCTTGCTGGAATCGCGAACTCCTCGCGCGCTCGCTGTCATTTCCGGATGGGGCGAGGAGAAGTGGCGCGCCCATCTCCACCTTGTGGGATTCGAGATGCGGAACGGGACGGCACGACAGCTTTACGACCCGCAGCCGAAGCATCTTTGTCCACCCGCACCGCCGAAAACTGCCCGCCAACCATGTGACACTATTCATGCCACATGGCGGTTCGAACCCTCTCACGCGCGTCGGTGCTTCGGTGGCGTCGGACATCGGGCGTGTTGCGCCTGCGGGGAGCACAATCACCACCTTGTGAGCCTCGAGGTGGACGATCTTCCGGCGAATGTCACATCGCGCGCGCGGCTCTCGATCGAGAGCTGCCTCTCGTGTGTTGGCTGGGCCAGCGGCCCTTTGTTCTATGCGCACGACGCGGGGGGCGTGCCCACAGGAGTGCATTTCGAGGGCGAGCACAGGAAGCCGCAGTTTCCCGCCGAGCCATTTCCCGAACTGGAGATGGCGGTTGTGCCCACCGAATCGCGTTGGGCCTGGCAGGACTGGGGTCTAAGCGGCGCCGAAAATCTAAACCGGATCGGCGGGCATCCGTGTTGGGTTCAGGATGCGGAATACCTTGGGTGTCCGCGATGCCGGCAAACCATGACGTTTCTCATGCAGCTCGATTCCTGGCTGCCGTGTGCTGACGGCAGTGAATGGCTCTGGGGCAGCGGGGGTATCTGCTATGTCTTATGGTGCGACGACTGCGCCATAAGTGCCGTGTTCTGGCAATGCACCTGAGCCCGCGGATGACATGAGCACGTCTACGGCACAGATCTTCGGCGTCCGCCATCACGGCCCCGGCTGCGCGCGCAGCATCGTCGATGCCTTCGCGGCGAATCCGCCGGCGGCGGTGCTCATCGAGGGGCCGCCGGAGGCCGACGAACTCGTCGCCGCGGTCGCGCTCGCGGGCATGACGCCGCCAGTGGCGTTGCTCATCCATCGCGCGGACAATCCGAAGCAGTCGGTGTTTTACCCGTTCGCGGAATTCTCGCCCGAGTGGCAGGCGCTGCGCTGGGCCGTCGCGCACGGTGTGCCGGTGAAGTTCATGGATTTTCCGTGGACGCATCGGTTCGCGTTGCGGGATGAGCCGCCACCGGTCGCGGGCGAAAACCAAACCGAAGTCGCGCCCGCCGCCCCCGTGGCCGATCCAGATGCGGGCGAGGGCGGTGGTGAAGATGGCGAGAGCGAAACAGACACGGCTACGGCCGCCACCGATGCCGCGATCCGGCGCGATCCGCTTCAGGTGCTCGCCGAGGCCGACGGCTACCGCGATAGCGAGCGGTGGTGGAACGACCGCGTCGAGGAGCGCGGCGATGCGGCGGGAATGTTTGCGGCGATCTTGGAGGCGATGACGGCGGTGCGCACCGAACTCGCGTTACCCGAGTCGCTCGAGGAGCGGCGGCGCGAGGCGTGGATGCGCCGCGTGATCCGCGAGACGCAGCGCGATGTGCTCGGCACGGTTGCGGTCGTGTGCGGAGCGTGGCACGCACCGGTGCTCGCGCATCCGCCGAAGGTTTCCGCCAACAACGAAATTCTGAAGGGCCTGCCGAAATGCAAAATCGGCGCGACGTGGGTGCCGTGGACGTTTCAACGGCTGTGTTTCGCGAGCGGCTACGGCGCGGGTATCGAGTCGCCCGGTTGGTATGAACACCTCTGGAAACACCGCCGCGATCCGCAGCTCACGGCGCGCTGGCTGACGCGCGTCGGCCAGCTTTTGCGGAGCCGTGACCTCGATGCTTCGACGGCGCAGGTGATCGATGGCGTGCGGCTGGCGGAGCACCTCGCGGCGTTTCGCGGACGCGCGATTCCCGGGCTCGCCGAATTGAACGAGGCGGCGCTCGCGGTGTTTTGTCACGGCGATTCCGCGCCGCTGCGCCTCGTCGGTCGCGAGCTGATCGTCGGCGACCGGCTCGGCGCCGTGCCCGAGGGCGTGGCGCGCGTGCCGTTGCAGCAGGACATCGAGGCCACGCAGAAACGCCTGCGCTTGAAACCCGCGGCCTCGCAGACAGCGCTCGATCTCGACCTGCGCGAACCGACCGGGCTCGAGCGCAGCCAGTTTCTCCACCGGCTCGAACTCCTCGATGTGGCGTGGGGACGGAAGCAGCCGGTGGCGATGGGCAAGGGGACATTTCGTGAAACGTGGCAACTCGAGTGGAAGCCGGAATTTGCCGTCGCGATGATCGACGCCGCGCGGTTCGGCAACACGGTCGAACTCGCCGCTGTCGGAGCTGTCGCTACGAAGGCGAGCGGTGCGAACCTCGAAGTGCTGAGCGCGCTGCTCGAAGACGTTCTGCTCGCCGAGCTGCCCGCCGCGGCGACGGCACTGTTACAGCGCATCTCGGCCGAGGCGGCGCGAGGCGACGACGTGCTGCGGCTTTGCACGGCGGTGCCGGCCCTCGCACGACTCGCGCGCTACGGCAGCGTGCGGCGGACGGATTCGGCGGCGGTGGTGCAAATTCTCGATGGATTCAGCGCGCGCATTCACGCCGGCCTGTCGAATGCGGTCAGCGGCATCGACGACGACGCGGCGGCCACGTGGCGCAAGGCGCTCACGGACTATCACGCGGCGCTCACACTCATCGAGAGCGCGCGCGGCGAGGAGTGGCGCGGGGGATTGCGGCGGTTGCTCGATCGTGCGGGCGCGCACGCGCTGCTCGGCGGCACGGCGGCGCGGCTGTTGCTCGATAGCGGAGCGCTCACGCCCGCCGAGGCCGCGCGCACGCTCGGGCTCGCGTTGTCGCGTGGGCAGGACCCGGCGCACGGTGCGGCGTGGCTCGAAGGTTTTCTCGTCGGGCAGGGAGCCGTGCTCGTGCATGATCCGAACTTGTTGCCGCTCCTCGAAGCATGGGTGGCCGGTCTCGGGGAAGAGGCGTTTCTCGCGGTGCTGCCGCTGGTGCGCCGGACCTTCGCGACGTTTGAGGCACCCGAACGCGCGCTGATCGCGCAGCGGCTCGGTCGCGCCCGCGCTTCGGGCGCAACGGGTGCGCCGACGGAGGGTGGGTGGTCGTTGGACGCGGAGCGCGCTCGGAGCGTATTGCCAACGATCGGTCTACTGCTCGGGAAAAACTTAACATCCGCTTCGCCGCCATGAGCACGACCTCGACAGCTGTTCCCAGTGCTCGCACGCCCGCCGAACGGTGGCGGCTCATCCTCGGCAAAGAGGCGGCCAATCTCCCGGCCGGTGCACTCTCGCGCGACGATGCGGCGATGGACGCTGCGCTCGAAGCGCTCTATCGCGGGCCCGCGGAAGCCGAGGAGAAACGTCGCGGTGGCCTCGGTGCCTCGGCGCCAAATGTCGCACGCTGGCTTGGTGATATTCGCACGTATTTTCCGGCTGGCGTCGTGCGCGTGATGCAGAAGGACGCGCTGGAGCGGCTCAATCTCCAGCAGATGCTACTCGAGCCCGAGATGCTCGCGGCGGCGGAGCCAGATGTGCATCTGGTCGCGACGCTGCTTTCGCTCAGCCATGTGATTCCCAACAAGACGAAAGACACGGCGCGGCAAGTCGTGCGCAAAGTCGTCGAGGATATCGAGCGTCAGCTCGCGGAGCCACTGCGCCAAGCCGTGCGCGGCGCGCTCGCGCGCTCGGTGCGCAATCGTCGTCCGCGCCTGCGGGAGATCGACTGGCACAAGACGATCCGCGCCAACCTCAAGAACTACCAACCCGACCGCCGCCAACTCGTGGTTGAAAGTCTCGTCGGCCACGGCCGCAAACGCAGCTCGGTGAAAGACGTGATCCTCTGCGTGGACCAGAGCGGCTCGATGGCGACGTCGGTGGTTTACTCATCTATTTTCGGCGCCGTGCTCGCGTCGCTACCAGCGCTCACGACGAAGATGGTGCTCTTCGACACGGCAGTCGTCGATATGACCGCTGAGCTGAAAGATCCCATCGACCTGCTTTTCGGCGCACAGCTTGGCGGCGGCACCGACATCCACAAGGCGCTCACGTATTGCACGGGCCTCGTGCAGCGCCCCGCCGACACGACGCTCGTGATGATCACGGATCTCTATGAAGGTGGCGATGCCGCCGCGATGTTGCGCCGCGCTGCGGGCCTCGTCGCTGCGGGCGTGAATCTCATCTGCCTGCTCGCGCTCACCGACACGGGATCGCCGAGCTACGATCACAACCACGCGGCGAAACTCGCGGCGATGGGTGTGCCCGTCTTCGCCTGCACGCCAGACAAGTTCGCCGATCTCATGGCCGCAGCGCTTAGCCGCCAGGACCTGCACCTGTGGGCCGAACAACGCGGGCTGAAGCTCGAGCGCGGCGAAGCGGCGAATTAGCGGACGGACTCGTCACGTTTCGCTCAGATCTTTTCCACCCCGATGCCGGGGGTCGCAGGGAGGGTGAGTTTGCCGTCGACGAGGGTGGCGCCGCGGAAGCAGTCGTTTTTGATGAGCAGGGCGCCGTCGAGGTCGGCCCAGTCGACGAGCGGGGAGAGTTGGGCGGCGGCGGTGATCGCGCAGGACGTTTCCGTCATGCAGCCGAGCATGACTTTGAGGCCGAGGGCGCGGGCGAGGATGATCATCTTGTGCGCTTCACGAAGGCCCGTGCATTTCATGAGCTTGATGTTGATGCCGTGGAAGGCGTGCGCGATGCGGCGCACGTCGGAGAGGCGTTGGAGGTTTTCGTCGGCGAAGAGCGGGAGCGGGCTGCGCTCGCGGAGCCACGCGGTGTCGTCGAGTTGCTCCTTCGGCATCGGCTGCTCGATGAAGGCGACGTTGCGCGCGGCGAGCCATTCGATCATCGCGAGGGCGGCGGTGCGGTCGCGCCAGCCTTGGTTGGCATCGACGGTGATGGTGGTGTCGGTGACGGAGCGGATGGCGTCGATGATGGCGCGGTCGGAGGCGTCGTCGCGGCCGAGTTTCACTTTGATGATTTTGAACGCGGAGGCCTCGCGGGTTTTCTGGCGGACGACCTCGGGCGTATCGATGCCGATGGTGAAGGAGGTGACGGGGACTTTGGCGGCGTCGAGGCCCCAGATGCGGTGCCACGGGGCGCCCAGTTTTTTGCCGACCCAATCGTGGAGCGCGATGTCGACGGCGGCTTTCGCGGCGGTGTTGCCGGGCGCGAGGGCGTCGAGGGCCGGGAGAATTTCCTCGAGCTGAAACGGATCGCGGACGGCGGTGAGGAGCGGCGTAGCGAGCGTGAGAAACGCGGTGACGGACGCCTGGGATTCGCCGAGGTGCGGCGGCATGGCGGCCTCGCCGTAACCGATCACACCGTCGTGCTCGACCTCGACGAGGGTCGCGGGCGTGGAGGTGCGGGTGTTGGAAGCGATGCCGAACGGGTGGCGAAGTTCTAGCGTGTAGGGAGCGTGACGGAGAAGCATGGCGCGGAAATTGGGGGAAGAGCGGAAGACTGGGAAGACGGGAAAGTGGAGGAAGACGCCGAAGACGGGAAGCGGTGTGGCGGTTTGACGCAGGCGGGAGCGGTTGCACCGTGGGGGCGTGTTGTCCGATGCGTTTGCAGGTTTGCAGAAGCTCATGTTGCCCGATCGCTGGCAGGCGCTGGCGGTGCAGGCGCTGCGGGCGGGGCGTGATGTGATCGTCGATGCGCCGACGGGAGCGGGGAAAACTTACATTTTCGAACGGTGGGCCGAGCAGACGAATTTCGCGCGGCGGGCGCTGTTCACGGTGCCGACCCGGGCGCTGGCCAACGACAAGTATGCCGAGTGGAAAGCGCGCGGCTGGCGCGTGGGCATCACGACGGGCGATCTGTGCGTCGATCCGGGTGCGCCCATCGTGGTGGCGACGCTGGAGGCAGTGCAGGGGCAGATCGGGGCACCGGTGCTCGGGCCGACGCGTGTGGCGGCGGACGGGAGCGACGAGCCGTTTCACCTGCTCGTGATCGACGAGTATCACTGGCTCGCGGACGAACACCGCGGCAATCACTACGAGGGCGTGATGATCGCGGCGCCGCGCGAGCTGCAATTTCTGCTGTTGTCGGGCGCGGTGGCGAATCCTGACGAAGTTGCGGCGTGGCTGCGGCGGCTCGGTCGGGCGGTCGAAGTCGTGCAACATCGCGAGCGCCCGGTGCAACTCGAGGAAGTCGAGGCGGACGATCTGGTGCACGGGCTGCCGCGGTGTATCGAGGGATTTTGGTCGCGGCGGGTGGCAGGGGCGTTGCGCGAGGGCATGGGGCCGGTGCTCGTGTTTGCGCCGCACCGGCACGACGCGGAGCGGTTGGCGCGGCAGTTTGCGCGCGAGTTGCCGCTGGCGGAGCCGCTCACGTTGTCGCCCGAGCAGGAGCAGTTGTGCGGGCCCGCGCTGGCGAAGCTCCTGAAGTCGCGCGTGGCGTATCACCACAGCGGGCTCACCTATGCGCAGCGCGCGGGCGTGATCGAGCCGTTGGCGAAGGCGGGGCAACTGCGCGCGGTCGTGGCCACGCTCGGACTCGCGGCGGGCATCAATTTTTCCCTGCGCTCGGTGCTGATCACAGCGAGTGCGTATCGGCACAACCATTTCGAGCAGGAGATTGAGCCGCACGAACTGCTGCAGATGATCGGGCGCGCGGGGCGCCGCGGCCTCGACGATTGCGGCTACGTGCTCGTGAGCAGCAACAGCCCGCGGATGCGGCGGGCCGAGGCGTTGCGGCTGCGCCGCGCGGAGCCGCTGCCGTGGGCGTTTTTCCTCCGGCAACTCCGCGCCGGGCGCGATGCGGTGCAGGTGGCGGCGGAGGATGCGCGGCGGTTTTTCGCGGAAACGCCGATGGTGCTCGGCGCCGAGCAAACGGCGCTGCTGCCGCGCGACGCGCTGCCGTGTGCCCAGCGCACGGATACAGGCCGCGCGCGGCTCGTGCGGCGCGAACGCGATCCGTTTCCCGGCTGCCGGGGCTGTGCGCACCGGGAGGCGTGCTTGGCGATTTCACCGGAGGCCAAGCTGCTCTGGCAGTGGCAGCGCACCGGCGTCCTCGACCGCGAGCTGAAGCTCACGGTGCGCGGAGAAATTGTCTCGGTGTTTCTCGGACCGGAAGGTCTCGCGCTGGCGGCGGCGTTGGAGGACCGGCGTTATCCGCTCGACGATTTGTTGTTCGATGCGGCGAACCTCTTCGCGGGCGACCGGTTCGCGGGGACGAATCCGCGCGGGCTGGGGCGGCTCGCCTCGGTCTGCGAACGCGCTTACCGGCGGCTCACGATCGAAGGCTGGTTGAAGGAAGGCGTGCCGATCCACTACGGGTTTGGCGCGAGCGAAGTCGTGCATGCGCTCGTCGCGGAACATGCGCGGGCCCGCGAAGCGCTCGCCGAGTGCGAGACGGCGGGGAAGGGCGACATGGACCGGCTGCTCACCGAGTGGCGCAGCCTCTTGCGGCAAGTCGTCGCGGCGGGGCCGCTCGTGGGCGACGGTGCGCCGATGTCGGGGCGCGACCACTTCATCGCGGAGCGATGGGACAATTTCCGCGCGCTGGCACGGTCGTGGTTGCACGAGGCGCGCGCCGATGCGCTGCCCGATCTGCCGCCGCTGACAGCCGATCAACGCCGCGTGATCAACCACAGCGTGCTCCGCGCCGCGCGCCCGCCGGCGCCCGGCCGCCCGAACGCGGTCCACGCCACGGCCGCTGCGCGGTAGCGGGTGCTTGCGCGTTGAAGTTTTGGCCCGGTTAAAGGGTGTTCCCTGTCGGTGTCGCCACGGCGGGCGCCTTCGTGTTTCCCGCGCTCCTCGCCGGGGAAATTGGGATTGAAGTATAGGGTTCACTACCCATTTCTCGCCCTCTCACGCACCTACCTCCATGTCTTCCCCTCGCCCGAACCATACTTGGAATTTCTTCCGCTCCGGCGGTCTCGACCAAGTCGCCCTCACCACCGCCGCCGATCTCCAGGCCCTCGACCAACTCGACCAAAAACTCTGGGTCGCGCTCAGTTGCCCCGTCAAAGGCCTCGAACTCGACGAGAAGACGCTCGCACTGATCGATGTCGACGGTGACGGGCGTATCCGGGTTCCGGAGCTGCTCACCGCGATCAAGTGGGCCTCCGCCCATCTCAAGGATGCCAGTGATCTCCTCAAGGACGCCGATTCACTTCCGCTCTCCGCGTTCAACGACGCCACCCCCGAGGGCAAAGCCGTCTTCGCCTCCGCGAAACAGATCCTCGCCAACCTCGGCCGTCCCGAGACCGCGCCCATCGCGCTCGCCGATGTCGCCGACACCGCGAAAATTTTCTCTGGCACGCAGTTCAACGGCGACGGCGTCATCACCGCAAAGTCGAGCGCCGATGCCGCGCTCGGCCAACTGATCGCCGACATCATCGCGACGAAGGGCTCCGTTGCCGACCGCAGCGGCGCCGTGGGCATCGACCAGGCCCGTATCGACGCGTTCTTCGCCGATTGCGCCGCGTTTTCCGCGTGGAGCGCGGCAGGCACCGCGCCGGCCGTGTTGCCCTTCGGCGCCGGCACGGCCGCCGCGCTCGCCGCCGTGAAGGCCATCCGCGCCAAGGCCGACGATTACTTCTCCCGCTGCCGCCTCGCCGCGTTCGACCCGCGCGCGCTCGCCGCCGTGAACCGCGCCGAGGCCGAGTTCGCCGTGCTCTCCGCGCGCGATTTTGCCGCCAACCTCGCCGAGATCGCCCACTTCCCGCTCGCGCGCGTTGAAGCCGGCCGCGCGCTTCCGCTCACCGAGGGTGTGAATCCCGCGTGGTCTGCCGCCGTCGCCACGCTGCTCGCCGCCGCCGTCACCCCGCATTTCGGCGCGGGCAAAACGTCGCTCACCTCGTCCGAATGGGAGGCGCTCAACGCCAAGCTTGCCGCGCACGAAGCCTGGACCGCCGCCAAAGCGGGCGCCGCCGTCGAGCCGCTCGGCCTCGCTCGCGTAAACGCCATCCTCGCCACCAAGGGCCCGGCCGCGCTCACCGCGCTCGTCGTGCAAGATGCCGCGCTCGCTCCCGAAGTCGCCGCGATCGCGAACCTCGAAAAACTCCTCCGCCTCACCCGCGACCTCCGCGCGCTGCTCCACAATTTCGTCAACTTCGCCGACTTCTACTCGCGCGACCGTTGGGCGGCATTTCAGGCCGGCACGCTCTATCTCGACAGCCGTTCCTGCGAACTCTGCATCAAGGTCGACGGTCCGCACCCGCTCGCCGCGATGAGCAAAACCTACATCGCCTACGTTAACTGCACGCGCCCCGGCAGCCCCGCGATGACGGTTGCTTGCTGCTTCAGCCAGGGCGACAGCGACTACCTCTTCGCCGGCCGCCACGGTGTGTTTTACGACCGCAAGGGCCGTGATTGGGACGCCGTGATCACCAGCATCGTCGATAATCCCATCAGCCTCGGGCAGGCCTTCTGGTCTCCCTATAAAAAATTTATCCGCCTCATCGACGAGTTGGCTGCGAAACGCGCCGCCGCCGCCGATGCCGCCGCGAACGATCGCCTCGGCAAAGTCGCCGACAAGACCGTGTCCGCCGCCGCCGATGCCGCCGCGGCGAAAGCTGCGCAGGCCGCTGCCGGTGCCCCGCCGCCCCCGAAGAAACTCGATGTCGGCGTCGTCGCCGCCTTGGGCGTCGCGGTCGGCGCCATCAGCGGTGCGCTCGCCACGATCGGTGCCAAGCTCTCGGAATTTCACTGGTGGCAGTTCCCGCTCATCGTCGCCGGACTCATGCTCGCGATCTCATTGCCCGCCGTGATCATCGCGTTTCTCAAACTCCGCCAACGCACCCTCGGCCCGATCCTCGATGCCAACGGCTGGGCCATCAACGGCCGCGTGAAGATCAACATTCCCTTCGGCACCGCGCTCACTTCGCGCGCCGTGCTCCCCGACGGTTCCATCCGCTCGCTCGAAGATCCCTACGAGGACAAGGAAGCCGCAAGCCGCCGCCGCCGCCTCATCGCCCTCCTGGTTGTCGCGGTGCTCGCCGCCGCCGCCGTGTGGATTCGCAGCGACGCGACCGACCACGCCGATGCCCAGAACCGTGCACACTATTTCTGGGAAAAGAATCGGCCCGCCGCGAAGTCTGTCACGCCTCCGCCCGCCGCGCCCGCGCCGGAAGCGAAGAAGTAATCTTCAACGACGTTCACCGATACTCGGTCCACTCGGTGGCCGAGTATTGGTCGACGAGTCCGCTCAGTTCGTCCTCGTGGAAATCCGGCCACGGCGTGGTCTGCGCCTCGCCGCCGAGTGTGATCGCGAGCTGCGCGACGAAGTCCGCTTCAAAGCGATCCCAGTCGACGGCCGCACCGCCGGCGCCCGCGGCCGGACGCCACAGCGAGCCCTGAAAGAGGAGTCCGTGTTTGTTGCGCTTCTGCGCGGCGCCGGCGATTTTTTCGCCGGTGCGCTCGTGCACGACGTCGTAAATTTCCGCGCGTTGAAAACACACGCCCGCGGGGCCGGCCGCGGCTCCGTCGCTGGCCGGTTCGTCGACGCACGGCTTCGTCACCGCCGCCACGCCCTGCGCCCGCAACGCCGCCGCCAGCGCCTCGTGCACTTCGCGGTAACTCTGCGTCGCGCGCAGTTCTTCGAGCGGATGGCCGCGCGGAATCACGAGTGCGAACGTCCAGTCGTCGCGATGGTCGACGATGCCGCCGCCGGTCGCGCGCCGGCACAATTCGAACGGCGGCTCCACCTTGGCGAGCGCCTCGCGCACGAACGCGATCTTCTGCGAATAGCCGAACGTGAACGCCGGCCCGCGCCACCCGTAGTGCCGGAAGCGCGGCACCGCGCGCGGGTAGCGCTGCAGAAGCAAAAAATCCGTCGCCATGTTTTCCGCGGCGCCGCTGATGCGGGCGGGGAGAGTTTCCAGATTCATCGGGTCGGTCGTTGGTGCGTTTGGCGGGCGCTCAATCCTTCAGGCCGAGATACCACGCGCGCACGGGTGGCGGCAGTTTCAGGCCCTCGATTTGCTCGGCCACGGTTTGCGGTCGCGTCTTCAATTTTCCGGCGAGCGGGGAAATATCCAACGCGAGGCACGGTTGGCGTTTCTTCGCGACCTCGGGCGTATCGGCACGCGTCACCGCGGTGAGCGGCGCCTGCGCCTCGCTGAGTTTGAAACGCTCGCGAATCTTCACACCGAGGGCGTAACGCGAGAGCAGCTCCGAGCCGGCCCAGTGTTGCACGCCCACGGGATCGCGCCGTTCGCAGAGCTCGACCATCACCTCGGCGAGATTTTCCGCGGTGCACGGCTGGCGAAACTCATCGGTGTAGAGCCGCGGGGTTTTGCCGGCGGCCCAGTCGGCCAGCATCCGCTCGTGGAGGCTGCGTTTCCCGCCCGGGCTGTCGCCCATCAGCAGCGGCACGCGCAAGGTGATCGCGAATTCCGGCGCCGCCGCGCGCACGGCCTGCTCGCTCTCCAGTTTTTGCCGCGCGTAGAGATTGATCGGCGTGGCCGCGTCGCCCGCGGCGTAGGGCGTCGTGCGCGTGCCGTCGAAGACTTGCTCGGAGGAGATGTGCACCAGCCGGGCGCTCACGTGATGCGCGAGCCGCGCGAGGATCGTGGGCAAACCGACGTTCAAAATCTGCGCGCGGGCGGGATCGAGGTCGCATTGCTCGGGCACGGAGACCGCGGCGCAGTTCACGATGGCATCGGGAAACGCATCGAGCACGGCCGCGCACGTCGTGGCTTCGTCAGTCAGGTCGACCGCGCTTTTTTTGGCGAGGCCGGGCAGGTCGCCGACATAGGTGCCGACGACGCCCGTGACGCGGTGTCCGCGCCGTTCGGCTGCGCGGGCAAAGGCCGATCCGACCAATCCGGAAGCTCCCGTGAGAAAAATATTCATCGCGAAAAAGGTGACGGCGCGGCGCCCGCGGCGGAGGGCTCAGGCATCGAGAAGTTTGCGGACGGCCTTGAGGAGTTCGCTCAACGCGTAGGGTTTGTGGATACGCTGCAGATGTCCGGGCGGCAGCCACGGCGCGCGGATTTTCTCCTCGGGGCAGCCGGTGCACAACACGCGCAGGGCGGGATAGCGCCGGCGGAGCTTGCGCGCGAACGGCCCGCCGTCGCGCACGAGATTGGCGATGAGCAGTTGCACGGGCTGCTCGCGCTCACGGAGCGTGGCCTCCGCGGCGCGCACTGAGTCGGTCTCGGTCACGCGGTAGCCGTCGGCCGCGAGAATCCCGGCGACCATCTTGCGCACGATCATATCCTCCTCGATCAATAGCACCGTCTCGGAGCCGCGCGTGGCGGGCAGCCGCGCGATTGGGGCCGGTTCCGGCGTCGCGGCGGCCGTTTCCCGGGCGACGGCGGGCAGGAGGATTTCGAACGTCGAACCCACGAGCACTTCGCTGTGCGCGGAGATGAAGCCGCCGCTCTGCTGCACGACGCCGTAGACGAGCGAGAGGCCGAGGCCGGTGCCTTTGCCCTCGGGCTTCGTGGTGAAAAACGGTTCGAAGAGATGCTTCTGCGTGTCGGCATCCATGCCTGTGCCGTTGTCGCTTACGGTGATGGCCACGTAGTTTCCCGGCGGGGTGTCGGCGGGGCGACGGGGCGCAGCGGCGGTGAATTCCCGGTTGGTCGTGCGAAGGGTGATACGCCCGCGGTCACGCAACGCATCGCGGGCGTTCAACACGAGGTTGAGCAGCACCTGCTGAAATTGCGCGGGATCGGTGTGCACGTGGGCAACGTCGTCGTCCAGGTCCAGCTCGAGCCGGCCGGCGTCGCCCACGAGGCGGCGCATGATCTCGACATTGGCCGTGATGAGGGCGTTCAGATTGACGACACTCGCGTTGAGCGGCTGGCGCCGGCTGAAGGTGAGGAGTTGTTGCGTGAGCGCCGCGGCTTTGCGGCCCGCCTGGTGGATTTCGGAAACCTCCGCGAGAGCTTGCGGATGATCGGCCACATGAGTCGCGAGCATTTCGCAGTAGCCGTTGATGACGGAGAGCAGGTTGTTGAAATCGTGGGCGACGCCGCCAGCGAGCCGGCCCACGGCATCGAGCCGCTGGGCGTGCACGAGCGCTTCCTGCATGCGGCGTTTCTCGGTCTGGTCGCGATAGGTGGCGACGATGTGCGTCACGCGCCCGGCCGCATCGCACAGCGGATCGAAACTCCACGCCGCGCTGACTGAGCTGCCGTCGGCCCGCCGCAGATAGCCCTCGCCGACGAGCGGCTGCCCCGGGTGGGCTTTGGGCAACCAGTGCCGCAGGCGCTCGATATCGACGCGCTCCAGATGCAGAAAACCATGCGCGCGGCCGACGAGCGCGGCGACACCGTGGCCGGTCATCGCGCAGAAACTGTCGTTGGCGAACACGATCTTGAGTCCGTGCACGCCACATTTCCGCTCGGCGATAAACACTCCTTCGCTCTGCGCCCGCAATGCCGCCGCCAGCAACGCCACCGAGGCCACCGGCGCGGTGCGCCCGCGGCCGACCGCCCGCCGGGCGACGCGTGGGGGCACTTTCTTCATGGGGCCAATCGTTCGACGGACCAACCGCCGTCTTTGCCGCGACGGAAACGCAGCCGGTCGTGGAGGCGGCTGCGGCGGCCCTGCCAAAATTCCACGGTCTCTGGCGCCACGCGCCACCCACCCCAGTTCGGCGGCATCGGCACTTCCTCGCCCGCATATTTTTTCTCCAGCGCCTTCATGTTGTCCTCCAGCAGCGCGCGGCCGGAGATGATCGAGCTCTGTTGCGCCACCCAGGCGCCGAGCTGGCTCGCCCGCGGACGGGAGTGAAAATACGCCTCGCTCTCCTCGCGCGCGACCTTCGTCACGGTGCCTTCGATGATCACCTGCCGCTCGATCGCGATCCAGGGAAACACGAGCGTGACGGCGGCGTTGGCCTCCAACTCGCGGCCTTTGCGGCTCTCGTAATTGGAGTAGAAAACGAAGCCGCGCCCATCGAGGCCCTTAAGCAAAACGGTGCGCGCCGAGGGGCGGCCCTCTTTGGTGGCGGTCGCGAGCGTCATCGCGTTAGGCTCGGGAATCTTGGCTGCTTCCGCCTCCTGAAACCATTTTTCGAACTGCCGGAACGGATCGCGCGCCAGATCCTTTTCGGCGAGTCCGGCAAGGGAGTAGTCTTTTCTGAGGTCGGCCAAGGACATTTGCGGCGAACGTGCGCGGACCGTGCGACCCTGTCAAAAATCATCTCGTCAGCGCCGCGATTTGCTCGCGCGCCGCCGGAAAACACCGCGTCAACTCGTCGCGCTGGCCGAGTGAAAATTCCGCCTCCACCCACTGCGGCGCCATCGTGCAGGTGAGCAACGCCCAGCCGTGCGCGCCGCCCGCCGCGAGCCGGGCGCCCTGCCACATGCCGCGCGACACGACGACCTGCGGCGACTCGCCCGCCAGCACGCGGTTGCCCAGTTGGGTCACGGTCACGGCGCCCGTCGCCGGATCGAGCGTCACGTGCTCCAGCGTGTCGCCGGCGTGAAAGTGCCAGATCTCGTCAGTCTCCAGCCGGTGCAACGCCGAGAAACCCTCGGGCGTAACCAAAAAGTAGATCGCGGCCCAGGCGGCGCGGGCGGGCGCGACCGTCTCGGGCGATTGCCACGTCCGGCGGAACCAGCCGCCCTCGTGCGGGAGCGGGGCTAGTCCCAATCGTGCGATGATTTGCCGGGCTTCGTCGTTCATGCGCGCCACGCAACACCGTTTGGCGACGGGAGCGAAGCGAAGAATTTTCCGTGTGTTCCGGTGGTTCCGCCGGCACGGTCTGCGCCGTGACTCTCCCGGCCTACATCGACGCCCACTCTGCCGATCTCCTCGCGCGCCTCCAACGGCTGGTGGGCATTTCCACGGTCAACCCGCCCGGCGAAAATTACGACGCGATCACGGCCGAGCTCACCCGCGACCTCACCGCGCTCGGCCTGCGCACGCGGCGTTTCCCGGTGCCGCGGGCGCTCCTGAAGAAAACGCTCCCGCCCGAGCAGCACGCGTTTCCGCGCTACAACGTCCTCGCGAAACTCGCCGCCCCCGGCGCGAAGAAGACGATTCATTTCAACGCCCACTACGACGTCGTGCCCGTCTCCGGCACGTGGCGGCACGGCAGCCCGTTCAGCGGCAAGGTCGACGGCGATTGGATTTACGGCCGCGGCACCTCCGACATGAAAGGCTCCATCGCGAGCCTGCTCCTCGCGCTCCAGGCGCTCCGCGCCACGGGCACGGCGCCGCGGATGAACGTCGAGGTCTCGTTCACCGCCGATGAGGAAACCGATTCCGTGCTCGGCGCCGGCTGGCTCGTCGAACACGCGCCGATCAAGCCCGACTACGCCATTGTGATGGAAGGCGGCGAGCTCAACCAAGTCTGCTGCGGCCATAACGGCACGCTCTGGCTCGAAGTCACGGTCCACGGCCGCGCCGCACACGGCTCCACGCCCGAGTGCGGCATCAACGCGCTCGAAAAAATGTCCGCCCTCGTGCTCGCGCTCGGCGACTATTCGCGGCGCCTCGCGAAACGCACCTTCGTGACGCCCGAGGGGAAGACGATGCGGCCGACGATCAATCTTGGCGGCGAGTTTTCCGCCGGCCCCGGTGGAAAAATCAACACCGTGCCTGCCCTCGCGCGCTTCACGATCGACCGCCGCGTGCTCGCCGGAGAAGACCAAGCCGACGCCGAGCGCGAGTTGCGTGCGTTCCTCGCCGCGGCGGCGCGGAAGATCCCGCAGTGCCAGATTACCGTCGTGAAAATCTCCGAAAATTTTTCCTGTTTCTCGGAGCCGACGCATCCGTTTTTCACGGCGATGGCGGGCTGCGTGACGCGCGTGCGCAAACAGCCGGCGGTCTTCAACGTCTCGACCGGCTTCAACGACATGCACTTTTTCTCCCACCACCTGAAAATCCCGACGATCGGCTACGGCCCGGGCGGCGAGGATTACCACGCCATCGACGAGCGGGCGAAGGTGAAGGAGCTGCTCGCGAGCGCGAAAATTTACGCCGAGTTGCTGACGACGTTTGCGGGGTGAGGGGAGCGGTTGTAGGATCGAAGGGCGAGCATTGAGGTGGACGGCGACCTCCGGGCGCCGTCGCTTCCGCGGCCTCGTTCCAGACGGCGCTCGGAGATCGCCGTCCACCTGCCGCGCTTTACGTCACGATCCCGAGCGGCGCGGTTTTTTCCCAGCGGCCGCGCGTGAAATCGGGAACGTCGATCGATTGGCTGCGGTGCGCGACCGACCACTCGCTGAGCGGGCTCAGCACGGACCAACTGGTGCCGTCGTAGACGTCCTGATCGAGCGGTTCGCCTTGGCGCAGGCAGGTGATCACGCGCCAGAGCATGATAAAATCCATGCCGCCGTGGCCGCCGTTGGCCTTCGCGAGGTCGCCCATTTTTTTCCAGAGCGGGTGTTCGTATTTCTTGAAGAGCGCCTCGAGCGCTTCGCCTTCGGCCCAGTTGTGGGTGCTCTTCGTTTCGCCCTCGATCACGAGGCGGCTCGGGTAGCTGGCGAAGGTGCCCTTCGTGCCTTGGATGAGGTTGAGACGCGAGTAGGGGCGCGGCGTGGTCTCGTCCCACTGCATCATGAGCGAGCGGCCGCGCACGGTCTTGATGATCGAGGTGTTCATGTCGCCGCCGACCCAGTTCGTGAGCTCGGTATTCCAGCGGTGGTTGGCGGGATATTTGGCCTTTGCGTAGAGCGCGCGACCGCGCGCGGGCGACGAGACCGAGGACATATAGTCGAAACGGTCGCCGCGGTTGATGCCGAGGTATTGCGCGACCGGACCGATGCCGTGCGTGGGGTAGAGGTTGCCGTTGCGTTTCGCGTAGTGCGGCGTGCGCCACGAGCCGGTGCCGTGCTCGACGCTGTTCATCTGCGAACGCAGCTCGTGGATGTAGGCGCCCTCGGCGTGGAGGAGTTCGCCGAGCACACCGGCGCGGCAGAGATTGAGGCACAGGAGTTCTTCGCGGCCGTAGCAGGTGTTTTCCAACATCATGCAGTGGCGCTGCGTCTTTTCCGCGGTGTCGACGAGCTGCCAGTTTTCTTCGACCGTGAGCGCGATCGGCACCTCAATGAAAACGTGTTTGCCGGCGAGCATCGCGGCGACGCCCATCGGCGCGTGGAGTTCCCACGGCGTGACGACGAAGACGACGTCGAGGTCTTTGCGCTCAAGCATGCGCTTCCAGTCGTCGTCGCCCTTGCCGTAGGAAGCGGGCACGGGGCGTTTGGCTTTTTCGACGCGGGCAAACGCCTTCGCGAGCGTGGGTGCGTGGTTGTCGCAGAGGGCGACGATCTCCACGCCGTCGAGGGTCATCAATGTGGCGAGGTGGCCGCCGCCGCGCGCACCGAGACCGATGATGCCGACGCGCACGCGGTCCATCGCGGGAGCGCGCAGACCAACGGCGCCGTTGCCTTTGGCGGGCGCGGCGGCGCGCAAGGAACTGGCGAGGGCGAGACCGGCGGTGGTGCCGGCGACAGTGCGGAGGAAATCACGACGGGAATTCGGAGTGCTCATGGGGAAGGGTGGCCGTGAGGAGAACCCGCGCGGGAGACGGCGTCGAGCGCGGAGGCGGCTTGCGCGCGGGGAAAATTCCGCTGCGATGGCGGCACATTGTGGGGCGTGCGCGGTCGGGCGGTCGACGACCGGTGTGGAGTGCAGCGGACGTCCGCAATCGCAGTGCAAACGATGACGGGTCGGCGGACGTCAGGTTTGGTCCGTTACGAGACAAGGGGCTGATGGCTTTGACGTGTTCAAAGCGGCGTTGTCGAAAGTTCGCACCTGAGCCCGTTTTGTTCTGCTAGGAAAGGCGAGAGTTTGGCTGCCGTGACACGAACAGCCGTTTATTGATAATAAAACGTGAACGTCAGCTCCTGCTGTTCGCCGAGCACAGCTTTCATGTCATCGGTCCACTCTCCATAGGGCCCCGGCTTGGTTATCGCGCTTATGCACGCCCGCGTCGCTTCGTCGCTTGCCGTGCTTTGGTGGCTCACGATTTTCGTGATCTGACCCCTTGAATTCATGATAAATTTCACTGTCACGGTGCTGCCCGACCCCGGATAGACTTTGCTCTCGCCTAAAAAGGTCTCCCACTGGATCTGCACCGATTCGATCGTGCGTCTAAGGTAGGATCCGTAATTGCTCCATAGCGCACTTACGGCGGTCGGTCCGATGTTCGTCGTGCCGAATCGATTCTCTGCCAGAATCGCCGGACGCACTGGTTTTTTTGTTAATTTTTTGGGCGTCAGTGGCGGGCTTACAGGGGCAATGGCCGACGGCCTCGAGCCTTCGCTTCGTGAAGCCAAAGTGTTCTCCGGTTTAGACTCAGCGGCGTCTCTTTTTTCTGGGGAAGCCTTTATTTTTTGAATCCGCGCAAAAATTTCGCGCGCCGCTGTCATCGCCTGAGCTTTCTGTTCTGGGGTCATTTGCGGCTCGAGGGTCGCTAACTTCAACTTAGCCACTTTATCGCCATTTGCTCCGGAAATATTCCACCACACGTGGGCTTGGACGAAATCCTTTGGGACACCGTCACCGCCGAAAAATAATGCCGCTAGGTTGAACTGGGCTGCCGTGTTTCCCTTCATTGCGGCTCTTGTATAGAAGATCGCCGCTTGGACGGGGTCTTTTTCGACTCCTTCGCCGTTTGCATACATCATCCCTAATCTCAGTTGGGCCTCCGTGTTTCCCTCGCCTGCTTTTGATTTTAGATCACCGATGCTGCTGTCGGATGGGAACAAAGTTGAGGAGCACGAGAAAACGAAAAAACCAACCCAGAGAGAGAATGGATTTTTCATCAAATCACTTTTGGTTGTTCTGAAGCGGCGTCAACGGTCTGAAAAGAGAGCCGGTTCGAACCGTCAAGCGTTGCGGCGGCTTGCGCGCGCGGAAAATTCCGCTGCGATGGCGGTGTGGCGCATTTTTTCCGACCGAGTTTTCTCCGAGCCTGCGGCGCGGTGCTGGGGCTGGTGGCGAATCTGGGGGACAGTGCGGAACGGCCCGAGGCGGCGCAGGCGATGGCGCTCGCGCGTGAAGCGGTGGCGGCGGCCGAGGTTGACGACAAGGCGGGCTACCTCGCGAAAATGGAAGCGGCAGTGGAGTTGCGCGGAGATTTTCCGCGGATGCTCGTGAATCTCGCGGCGGCGCAACTTGCCAACGACCGCGCGGACGATGCGCTGGCGACGCTCGGGCGGTTGGCGGCGATGGGGGTGCACTCGCCGGTGGAAAAATCCGAGGAGTTTGCGGCACTGCGCGGCCGGAAGGAATTCGACGCGGTCGTGAAGAAACTCGCGGCCAACCGGATTCCGCAGGGCTCGGGTGAGATCGCGTTTACCGTTCCCGAGATGACCGGCGTGTTCGAGGGGATCGCATGGCGCGAAAAGACCGGGGAGTTTTTCTTCGGCGATGTGCACCATCGCTGCGTGTGGGTGCGGGCGGGCAGCGGCCCGAGCGGCGAGCGGGCGGTGCGGCGCTTCACGCCGGAGGGCGACGAGTTGTGGGGTGTGCTCGGTCTGGCGGTCGACGAGGAGCGCGGCGTGCTCTGGGCGGCTACGGCGGCGGTGCCGGCGATGGCGGGCTATGTGGCGAAGGATGAAGGCGCGACAGGACTCGCGGAGATCGATCTCAACACGGGTGCCGTGCGCCGCGTGATTCCTCTCGGGCGACGCGACCGGCACGTGCACGTGTTGGGCGATCTCGCGCTCGCGCGCGACGGCACGGTGTATTTGCCCGACAGCGGCGGGCCGATGGTGTGGCGGCTCGCGCCGGGCGCGGCGGTCTTGGAGCTCGTGGCGGAGAGCGCGGAATTTATGTCGCTGCAAGGCGCGGCGGTGGCGCCCGACGGCGGCGCGCTGTGGCTCGCGGATCACGCGAACGGTCTGCTGCGGCTCAATCTGGATGCGAACACCGTGCAGCGGCTCGAAGCGCCGGCGAACACGACGTTGATCGGCATCGACGGACTCGTGCGCGCGCCGAACGGCGATCTCCTCGCGTTGCAAAACGGTCTGCGGCCGAACCGCGTGTTGCGCATCGCGCTCGCAGCGGGCGGCGAAGCGGTCGCGAGTGTGACGGTGGTCGAAGCGGCGCATTTCACGATGGCGGCGCCGGCGCTCGGCTGCGTGGCGACGGGCGGAGCGTTGTTTTTCATCGGCAACTCCGGTTGGTCGAATTTCGACGAACCGGGCGCGCTGGCAACGGCGCCGCGGCCGGTGCCGGTTTTCAAGACGAAGTTGTGAACGGGCAATCGAACGTAAAAAACACCTGTAGCTGAGGTAGGAGCCTGCTTGCAGGCGATTCAGGACTCTGTCCATCGGCGCGCGATGAAATCGCCTGCAAGCAGGCTCCTACAAAAACCGCGTTCAACGCATTTTGAATATGTCGCCCGCCTCAGCTCTTGTGCGGACGGAACGGGCGCACCCAGCTCGCGAACGCGCCGAGTTTGCGGGTCTGAATCCAGAGGCGGCCGCGGCCGCTGAAGCGACAGATCAGGCCCTCGCCGGAGAAGAAGAGCGATTTGTAGCCGCCGATGCGGCCGACCTTGTAGTCGAGCCCCTCGGTGAACGCCACGATGTGCCCGGTATCCACGATATACTCACCGTCGACATCGACGGCGATCATGCCGCCGTAGGTGTTGAACCACAGGTCGCCGCGACCGGAGCAGCGGACGAGAAAGAGATTTTCGCCCGAGAAAAATCCCTTGGTGAGGCCCTGCCATTTGCTCTCGAGCGTCACGTCGGGGCCGGATGCGACGTAGGCGGAATTTTGGAGAAAGATCGTGTTGTTCTCGAGATAGACGTGGTCGAGATCGCCGGGCGCACCGGGCGCGATGCCGATCTCGCCCGGGCCGGCTTGGGCGGTGAACTCGTTGACGAAAATCGATTCGCCCGTGAGGAGCCGGCTGAGTCCGCCGCGCATCATGGTTTTCATGCGCAGGTGGGTGTCCATCGTGGCCATGGCCGAGGCCTCGACCTTGATCGTCTGGTTGGCTTTCAGCGCCACCGTGAGAAAACTGAAATCAGGCTGCGCGCTGACGCGGTAATCGTAGTCCGTGGTCGTTTGGTTCATGGCCGCGGGGATCAGGTGGCTTTGAGGGTCGGTCCGACGATGCGGCCGAAACTCGGGGCGTTGTGGGATTGGCACCACACGGTGCCGCGTCCGTGGAATTTGCAGACGAAGCCTTCGCCGCCGAGGAAGGAGCCGAGCCAGCTCTGGCCCGCCTTGGTGAGCGTGAAGTTCAACGTCTCCTCAAACGCGACGATGTGGCCCGTATCGACGATATACTCGCCGTCGATCTGCACGGGATAAATCGCGCCGTAGGAACTCAGCACCACGGGGCCGCGGCCGGAGATGCGCAGCCAAAAGAGGCTCTCACCGGAGATGAAATTTTTAAAACCCTGCCAACCGACATCCATCGTGATGCCGGGCGAAGAGGCGACGAAGGAACCGGCCTGCACGATGAGCGTCTGCCCCTCGAGGACGAAGTCCATCATGTCGCCGGGGAGCGTCTGCGCGAGCCACAGTTCACCGCCGTTCGGGCCGGCGGTGTAGTGGTTCATAAAAAAGGTTTCGCCGCCGAGGAGACGTTTCGCGGCTTTGAGGAATCCGCCCGAGCCGCCGCGGGCGTGGGTCGTCGTCTCGACCTGCAAGTCGCCGCTCATGGCGATCATCGCGCCGCCTTCGGTGGTAATGGTCTCGCCCGGGGCGAGGGTGACGCGGGTGGCGGCGTTGCCGGGCCGGCACATGATTTCGGTTTTCATGCGGTGCGATCAGAGCCGGGGGTTGAGCCAGTTTTTTAGGCCGTCGAGGCTGCGGGTTTGGATGACGATTTTTCCGCGGCCGACGACGCGCGTCACGAGGCCCTCGCCGCCGAAGAAGCTGCCGAAGAGGCCGCCGGCGAGCTGGACCTTGAGTTTCAACGACGGGTCGTAGGCCACGAGGTGGCTCGTATCGACGATGAACTCACCGTCGACCGCGCGCTCGGCGAGCGAGCCGTAGGCGCCATACCAGACGGTGCCGGTGCCGGAAACGACGAGTTTGAAGAGGCCCTCGCCGCCGATGAGCGAGGCGAAGCCGGCCCATTTGAGGCCGAGTTGCACGCCGGGTGTCGAGGCGAGATAGGCGCCGGGCTGAAGGCAGAGACTGTTGCCGTTGAGATCGGCGCGGCCGATGTCGCCGGGGGTGGCCTGCACGAGCGTGACGCGGCGCGGGCCGCTGGTGCGGTTGACGAATTCGTTGATGAAGAGCGATTCGTCCCCGAGGTATTTTTTGCAGAGACCGGAGAAGAAACCGCCGTTGAAACGGACGGAGAGATCGAGGTCGGCCGACATGCTGGCCATGGAATCGGGCTCGGCGACGATGCTCTCGCCGGGCTCCAGATCCACGTGGAGGTGGGCAAATGCCGGTTGGCCTTCGAGGCGGGTGATCATGGCTGGGTGTCGGTCGGTTCGGGCGTGTGCAACGAAGCGCGGACCGTGGCTTTGAAGGCGGTGTAGTTCAAAGACAATTTCCCGGAGGCCGCAGCCGGTCCACGTGCGCGGAGTTTTTCTTCGAGGTGCGCGATGCGCTCGCGCGTCGCGGGATGCGTGCTGACGATTTGGAGGGCCTTGGCGACACTGCCGCCGACCGGGAGTTTTTCCAACTGCCGCTTTTCCTCCTGCTCCATCTTTTCGAAAAACGAAACCATGCCGGCGGGGTCGATGCCGGCGCGCACGAGGTAATCCCAGCCGACCTGATCGGCCTCGCGTTCGAAATCGCGCGTGAACTTTCGATCGAGCAGGAAGGCGCTGTTGTCGGCGAGCACGCCGAGGAGTCCGCTGGCATCGCCCACGACGGCGGAGAGCGCGAGGTAGAGACCGGCGGAGGCGATGATGTTGCGGATGCTGTGGCGGCCGGTGACGTGCGCGATCTCGTGCGCGAGCACGCCGGCGATTTCCTCGGCGCCGTCGGCGGCGAGCAAGAGCCCGCTGTGCAACACGACGTGGCCGCCCGGCATCGCAAACGCGTTGAGCGTCGGATCCTCGATGACGTGAAACGTGAATGGATACCGCTTATCCGAAATCCCGGCGAGCAGCGGGTCGGTGATCTGTTTCAACTGGGCGTCGACCTCGGTGTTTTTGACGACCTTTTTCGCGACCATCATCTGCTCGAAAAGTTTGTCACCGGCGGAAACCTCGAACGACACCGGCACGGCGGCCGCGGCCATTTTCACGAACCACGCGCGCGACATCACCAGCGCGACGACGGCGAGCACGAGGGCGCCGGCGACCGAGAACAGGACGGCGGCGGTGGTGCGTTTTTTCGAGCGGATCTGCGCGCGCTGCGCCGCGAGCGCGGACGTGCCGAGGATCACGGGATGATCGAGGAGTGCGTGATCGGCGGTGTGCACGGTGGTCTGCGGCAGCGACGGGTGTGTGAGGAAAATGAGCCGGTCGCTCGCGCCGCCGAGGGCGATCTGGAGACCGGTGAGCGGCAGCACGACCTCGCCGGCCTCGGATTCGAAACGCACCTCGGCGCCCGAGAGATTAATGACACCGGAGCCGCGTCCGCCGGAGAGCGACGGATGAAAAGCGCCGCCCTCGAAGAGTCGGTCGTGCGGTGTGGAAGCAGCGGAGTTCAAGGCCGGCGAACGTAATGGCGGCGGGCGCGGCGACCAGCGGAAATCAAGCGGGGGGAAGTTGGGCGAATCAGGAAGACCTACCAAGAAGCTGAGGGTGTGTAGGAAGATTTCGTCGGCAGGAAAATTTTCCAATCCCTGCGGAAGGTGGCTCGGCATCGTGTTGGCCAGATAATTTTCCGGCCAGAAGTTAGGGAGACGGGATAACTGACCGAGATGGCAAGGTTAGCCCCCGCCACTCAACGCTGCCAGCTCTTGAGAAAACCGTCCTCAAAATAGACGTAAACAGGTTTCTCGCTGGGTTTTCGGTAGACCCATTGGGCGCGGCGGCCCCTAGCTCCGTCCGATTCATTCACTGTTGTTGGCTGCCCCCACGATTGGACGGCCTCTGATTCGGTCATACCAACGATCAGCGAGCGTTCTGAAATTGCTTCTGCAATTCGTTTCTTCTTCACCTCAACAGCTTGTCGGGATTCCTCTTCGGCCGCCGTGCGTTCGCGAATGACCTTTTTCTTGATCTCTTCTCCGGCCAGCCCGGCTTCTCGGTGGCTCTCAAAGATAGTCCGACTCTCTGAGCTCATGTGTTCAAACCTAATGGGGTCCGCTCCGCCTTGATGTTTTAGCACTACGGCATCTTTCTGCCATCGTATCACGGAGACTTTTTTCAGCACCGCGCCGTTTTTCAGAGTTACCGTGTCGGGAAGTGGGGTGGGTTTCCTGTCATCCGCTGCCAAACAGGCCACGGCGAAAAAGAGGAAGAGTAGGGCGTGTTTCATGGCTTGAATTGGAGGAGGAGATTCTTGGTCGGCTTTTGTCGCTCTAAGGCCAGAACATTGACCACTTTCAGACTGAGTAAGAGCGGGTGCGTAACCAGCCAATTGTGGGGATCCGCACGACTTCGACCCACTACTCAGCTTCGTTGACCTGATAGAAAATCAGCCAATAGCGATGCGACAACTTGCGCATCCCTGGGCGGCGTCGCACTGGCGAGCCGCGTCGGGGTAGGATCGCCAAGGACAGCGCCGCATCGAGCAGTTCATGACCTATGCGCAGGGCAGCCTCGGGATTCTCCCCTTCGACCGCGATGAAGCGCACGGCCGCACCCAAGTCGTCGCGGGCCAAATCAGTCAGACCGACCTTGTAGCCCGTGACGAAAGTTGCCCCCGGACCTCCTCCAGCGGAATCACGCCGTTCATTTTGAGGGAGCGCAGGCCGGCGTCGATGGCCGCGAGCATTTCGGGCGTCTCTTCGGCCGTCTCGTCGAGCCAGTGTCGCAAGGCCTCCCGTTCGGCCGGTTCTAGCTGCAGGATCGCTGTCTGTATTTCCGCGAGCTTTGTCATGTCGGGCAAGTTGGCGCTCGCGGCGGGTCGGAGCAAATGGGGTTTTTGTGGGTTTGTGTGGTTCACTCGCTGGCGCTCGGGGATAAGGGGAACTGTGGGTGGGGATCGGAAAACAGAGAGAGATTTTGTGTGTGGGGCGGGGACGGCTGGAAAAGCGCGTTGGGGTCTGTATGGACCGGAGACATGGGTAACACCGTTCGGAGACATGGGTAACACTTGAGGGATGCCCTGGATCACCCAAACTACCATGTCGCAACGTCACGAGTTCGTGCTGCTGGCCAACGAGGCTGGCGTTAACTTCCGGCAACTTTGCCGGCGATTTCGGCTCAGTCCCAAGACAGGCTATAAATGGCTCAAACGTTTTCGCGCAGGGGGGCTGGACGCGCTCGGTGATCGCTCCCGTCGGCCCCAGTCCTCGCCGCGCATCTGCGAAAGCGCAGTGGCGGCCAAAGTGATTGCGCTGCGCCAGCAGCATCCCGCTTGGGGAGGCCGGAAGTTACACCGGCGTTTGTGCGATTTGCAGGAGCAGGCGGTGCCGGCGGCCAGCACGTGCACCGCGATTTTGCGGTGGGCGCAGCTGCTCGCGCCAGGTGCGGGCGTCGGGCATACCGCGTGCCAGCGTTTTGCACGCGCCCAACCCAATGAGCTTTGGCAGATGGATTTCAAAGGGCATTTCGCGACGCAGGCCGGCCCACGCTGTCATCCGCTCACCGTGCTCGACGACCACAGCCGCTTCAACCTGGTGCTCGCCGCGTGCGGCAATGAGCAGGGTGGCACCGTGCAGGGCTGCCTCACGACGGCCTTCGAGTGCTACGGACTGCCCGACGGTTTGCTCTGCGACAACGGCCCGCCTTGGGGCAACGCCGAGGCCTGCTGCCCGCACACCGCGCTGACCGTGTGGCTGCTGCGCTTGGGCGTGCGCGTGCTGCACGGCCGGCCTTATCATCCGCAGACCCAGGGCAAGGAGGAGCGGTTTCACCGCACCTTGCGCGAGGAGTTGCTCAGCCAGCACACTTGGCGCGATCTGGCGCACTGCGCCCAAGAGTTTCCGGCTTTTCGCACGTGTTACAACTGCGAGCGTCCGCACGACGCGCTGGACGGGGCGACGCCCGTTTCCCGATACCAACCGAGCCCGCGCGGCTTCCCCGCCTCGTTGCCCGCGATCGTCTATCCCTCGCACGATACGGTGCGCGTGGTGCGCACCGCAGGCGTCGTGACTTTCGGCGGCCAGACCTGGCAGATTGGGCGCGCGTTTGCCGGACTGACCATCGGCCTGCGTCCGAGCACGCAGGCCGATGGTCAGTGGGAGGTGTTCTTTTGCCATCACCGCCTCGGCCACCTCGATCTGACGGCTCCTCGCTTGGACAAACATCTCCTGCGCTCCATCTACACCACGCCTGCTGCCACCTCCACTTCTCCCGCGCCTTGAGCCTTCCTCCCGTGTTACCCATGTGTCCGACCACCCGTTACCCTTGTCTCCGGCCCAAACAGGGGTCAACGCGCTCCACCTCGGATTGATTTCCTTGTGTAGACTTGCGGTCGGATAGGCGTTGGGGCTGGGTGGCGGGCATGAAATTCACTTTGCACGTTTTGCCTCTGCTTTTTTCGGTCGTTGTGGCCACGAATTTGTCGGCGGCGGAAACGGCCAAACCGGCGGCGATGGCGGGGATGGCGGAGAAGGTGCAGGGGCTCGCGGCGTTGTTGAAATCGACGGGGCTCACCGAGCCGCAGTTGCTCAATGGCGTGAAGAGCGGGCTGGGCACGGCGGTGGACTTCGCGACGACGGAGCTCGCGAAGCCGGGCGCGTTTCAACTCAACGGGCCGGCGTCGATGGCGAAGCTGCAGACGGCGCTCGTGAAGGCCAACCAGTCGGGTGCGCTCGACAGTTTTAAAGCGACTCTGAATCAGGCGGCGTCGAGCGTGTCGCCGCAGGCGGCGGCGGTGTTGAAGGATTCGCTGAAGGCGATGGTGCTCACTGATGTCAGTGGCTTGTCCAGCGGCGCGCCGGACTCGGCGACGAAAATGCTGCGCGGTGTGGCGGAGCCGGTGTTGCGCACGAAGCTGATGCCCCTCGTGAAGGAATCCATCGCGGCGAACGGTTCGGCGGCGAAGATCAAGGAACTCGCCGGCAAGGCGGGTCCGTTTGCGGCGATGCTTGGCGTGCCGAATGCGGGCGATTTGGAAAATTACGTGCTCACGCAGGTGATCGACACGAGTTTCGGTTATCTCGCGAAGGGTGAGGCGGCGGTGCGCGCGAATCCGGCGGCGTTGAAAGACAAGGTCGCGGCGAAGATTTTTGGGATTGGCGCGGCTAAGAAGTAGGTGCGGGTAGCAGCGGCGCCGGCTATTGCACACGTGGTAGCAGAGAAAAGTAGCGCGGTGCTTTAGCCCGCGCTGGCTTCGAAAGATGAAGCAACCAGCACGGGCTGAAGCACCGTGCTACCGCAGACCGGCAATCACAGATAGGCCGCAATTGCGGCCATCGTTTTCTTCTGCGGGCGGACTGAAGTCCGCCCTACTTTTCCCGGATGGTGATGTCGACTTGTTCGCCGGGGCGGAGGGGGAGCGTGGCGGGGAGGGCGAGGTGGATGCGCAGGCCGAGTTCGGGCGTGGTGCCGCGGTTGAGGAGGGCGAGGATCGTGGGCGGGACGGGCTCGAGCACGCGGCCGACTTCGAGGATTTGCGTGGCGGCGGTCGTGCGTGCGGAGGTCCGCGTGCGGATTTCCACGGACATGCCGGGGCGCGGTTCGAGGGCGAGCGGTTGGCGGATGAAGCCGACGAGGCGCGCGACGCGCGTGACGGCGACGGTGACGATGGGTTCGCCGGTGTTGACGGTTTCGCCGGCGCGGCGGTGGATGAGCGACACGATGCCATCGATCGGGGCGCTGAGCACGGTGGGACCGAGTTGGGCCTCGGTGAGGCGGAGTTTTTCATCCTGCACGCGGAGAGCGGCGGCGAGGGTTTCGGCGGGCGGGCGCGGCGTGGAGTCGGCGCGGCGCGCGGAAAATTCGTGGGCGGCGGGCGCGAGGGTTTCGACGAGGGCGGTCTGCTCGGCGAGCTGGGCGGTGAGGCTTTCGCGGCGGAGGCGGACGTTTTCGAAGTGTTCGACGGAGATGATCTGCTGATCGTGCAGCGGGGCGAAGCGGGCGAGTTCGGCTTCGGCTTGCTGGAGTTGCACGCGGAGCGACGCGAGGGTCACGCGCTCGCGCATCCAATCGAGCTGGAGGCGGCTCGCATCGAGGGCGACGCGTTGGGCGGGGAGCACGGGTTCGAGGTTGGCGCGCAGGAGCGCGATCTCGGCGCGGAGGACCGCGAGTGAGGCGGCGACGATCTTCGGGTCGGTGAGCTGGAGGCGCGCGATGGGCTGGCCGGCGGTGACGGGTTGGAGGAGCGCGACGTCGAGCGAGAGGAGCGTGCCGGGATGGGCGGAGCGGACCTCGGTGGCGACGGACTCGGCTTCGGCGACGAGCGTCGGTGACGTGGAGCGGTTCCAGAGCAGGACGGCGCCGAGCGTGCCGAGGGCGAAGACGACGAAGGGAAATTTTTCCGTGAAGAACGCGACCACGCGGCGGCGCGGGGGCGTCGGGATGCGGGGCAGGGCGTTCATGCTTCGGACTCGGCATCGGCGCGGACGCCGTGGATATCGACGGCACCCGGGAGCGCGCCGAGCTCGGCGAGGAACTCGTCTGAGCGGTCGGGATCGCGGAGGAGGAGATGGTAGGAGAGTTCAGCGGCGCTGCCGTCGGCGGCGAGGCGTTGTTGGGCGCAGCGGGTTTTGCGGGCGTGACGTTCGAGGAGTTGGCGGAGCGACGGCAGCTCGGCAGCGGGGCGCGCCCAGTGGAGGTTGAGAATAAAATCGTAGTGGTGGCGGCGGCCGAAGGCGGTGAGCCACGCGTAGAGCATGATGGCGACGAGCACGCCGCCGCCGAGAATGGCGGTGGTGAATTTCTGCGTGCCGCAGGCCATGCCGACGACGATGCCGGCGAGGACGTGCGCGGTGTCGAGGGTGTCGCGGAGGATATTGCGGAAGCGGACGACGGCGAAGACGGCCATGAGGCCGAAGGCGGTGACGAGGCTGTTGGCGAGGACCATCATCACGAGCGCGACCGTGACGGGTATCAGCACGAGCGAGACGACGAAGGCGCGTGAGTAGGAGAGGCCGTTGTGCGTGGCCATGTAGACCCACGCGATGAGATGGCCGAGGAGAAAGGCGAGGAGCAGGGCGAGGGCGAGCGTGGGGAGGGGCGTGGGGGCGCTGGCGAAATCGCCGTGGAGGAAGGAGTCGAGCATGGCGTCAGAACGCGGGGTTCAGCGCGGGAACGAGGCGGGGGAAAAACGGCGCTTTGGAAACCGCCGCGCCGCCCCGAGCGGGGCCGAAGGGAACGGGGCCGACGGCGTTAAGGCCGTCGACGTATTTGGCGGCGCCGCCTTGCACGAGGTTCAAAGTGCGGACCATTACGGAGAGCCAATCGGGGAAGCGGTCGGTGAATTTGATTTCGAGGATCACGTGGTCGCCGAAGGGGCGCGCGGGGCGGGAGAATGTGGTGACGAGGCGCGGGGCGAGCTCGGGTTCGCAGAGAACGGCGCGGTCCAAGGTTACGCGCACGGAGTTGTGGCCCTGGCTGGTCCAGGCTTCGCGGTCGTAGGAGACGCGGGCGCGGGGCGTGGCCTCGAGGAGGTGGAGCAGGTCGCAGAAACGGCGGAGGCTCGCGAAGTCGCGCGCCATGGGCCGCACGAGGTCGCGCGGGGAGGGCCATGTGCCGGTGAGCAGCGAGGCGACGCGATCGCGGCGGACGCGCGCGCGCTGTTTGTGGATGCAGCGGTCGACGCGGCGCTTGATCTCGAAAAACACGGGGGAGTCGGGCGACTCGTCGTAGTAGCGGACGCGGAGTTTGTAGCGGTCGCGGTCGCCGTTGATGGTGGCGCGGTAGGTGTGGAGGTCGCCGGAATCCAGATACAGGCTGTGGACGGGATACGAGGGAAACTCCGGGTCGGGCGCGGATTCGTCGGGAGCCAGATACGGGCGGACGAATTGGCGCACGGCGACGGCGGTCGCCTCGGAAATCTGAAATTTGAGTTCGAAGCGCTGAGTTTGGAGGCGGTCGAGCATGGGAGGCGAAGGAGGAGCGGGAGCGGGAAAGCGGGCCGGGCGTGAAGAAAGGGCGGACTGAAGTCCGCCCCACTCTCAGGGGGCTTCGTAGATTTCGACGAGGGCGACACCGGTGGTGGCGTTGGCGCCGTTGACCTGGACGGTGTAGGCACCGGCGGGGAGCGTGACGACGAAGGCGGCGTCTTTGCTGCCGCTCGGGAGGGCGAAGGCACCGACTTGCGTGGCGACATTCGAGGTGGTTGTGGCGGATGCGGTGGCGGCGGACCAATCGTCGTTGGTGAGGAGGACTTCGCTGCTGCGGTAGATGGCGAGCTGCGGATCGGCGAGGACGCCGGTGAGGCCGAACGAGGAGAGCGTGGGGCCGACGGCGCGGATGAGGAGCGTCTTCGCGCCGGAGCCGGAGATCACGAAGCCGGCGATGACGATGTTGGAGCCGGTGCCGACGAAGCCGCGGGTGGCGATGTTGTTGAGTTTGGCAGTCGCTGTGGTGGCGGTGTCGGCATCGTAAAGTTCGACGAGGGCGATGCCGGTGCCGTTGTTCGCGCCGCCGGCGGTGGCGGAGTATTGGCCGGGCGGGAGATCGACGAGGAGAGCGGAGTCGCCGCTGCCGGTGCTGAGGGCGAAGGCGCCGAGGGAAGCAGTCGTGGACGTCAGCGTGGTGAGTGCGGGAGCGGTGCTCCAGTTGTCGTTGGCGGCGACATCGACATAGGCGGAGGTGGCGGCGTCGTAGCGTTTCAGCGTGAGCTGCGGATCGGTGAGGGCGCCGGCGACGCCGAAGGTGGTGAGGGCGGGGCCGATGTTGCGGAGGAGGACGCGTTTCGTGCCGGTGCCGGTGACGACGAAGCCGGGGACGAGGGCGTTGGCATCGGCGAGGGAGGTGGCGCGTGTAGCCAGATTCGTGAGACGCGCGGTGGAGGTGACGGCGGCCGCGACGGTGAGCGTGATGGCATCGCTCACGGTGGTGTTGCCCGCGGCGGTGACGAGGACGCGGTAGGTGCCGGCGTTGAACGTCTGCGTGCTCGGGAGCGTGTAGGCGGCGGAGGTGGCGCCGGTGACGTTGACCCACTGGCCGCTGACGAGGAGCTGCCACTGGTAGGTGAGCGCGCTGTCGGAGCGGGCGCGGACACTGAGCGTGGTGAGGTTGCCGGCGGTGGTGGTGACGGTGGCGGAGTTGCCGAGCTCGATGCTGGTGCCGCCGGCGTCGGCGGCGCCGGGGTTGCCGTTGACCGAGGTGGAAGCGCGCCACGTGGTGCGGGCGGACCAGGTGCGCGGAGCGGTCGCGGCATCGGCGCGGACGACGAGCGAATATCCGCTGCCGGAGGCGAGAGTGGACCACGTGGACTCGTAGCGGAAACTGAGGATGTGCACATCCCACGGCGCGGGGAGTGTGACGGCGAGGGTTTCGCCGTTGTTGTCGAGGGCACCGGTGAACTGGCCGAGTGCGAGCGATGCGACGGCGGTCGGGTAGCGCGAGGTGAAGGCGGTGCGGCTCTTGGCGACGGCGGTGTAGGCGCCGGCGGCGAGGCTGGTGCCCGCGGGAAACGTGTAGTCGAGGCCGTTTGTGAAGCGGACGCCGGAGAGATCAAGGGTGGCGGTGCCGATGTTGTGGAGCTCGATGAACTCGTAGTCGCCGGCGCTGCTGGCGGCGACGGGTTGATACATGATTTCGCTAATGCGGAGATTGTTCAGCAGAGCGGCGTAGGCGGCGGGGAGCGCGGTGGCGTTGGAAAGGCCGGGAGTGGGGACGGCGAAATCGGAGAGGGCGGCGGCGCCGTCGGTGGTGCGGCCGGTGGAGTGGTCGGCGGGTTGGGAAATGAAATCGATGCTGTCGACGATCGCGCCGTTTTCACCGAGGAGCCAGAGGCCGTCGAAATCGGCGTCGAGGCCGAAGGGCAGATCGGCACCGTAAAGAGGAAGGAATCCGCCGGCCGCGATGAAGCTGAGCGCGGGAAACGCGAAGCGGCTCGGGTAATTGCTGGTGTCGTCGGTGAGACGAGCACCGCCGAGGGCGACGGGTTGCGCGGCGGAGTTGAAGAGTTCGACGAAATCGTGATCGACGCGGAAGGAGATGCGACCGGCCCACTCGTTGATTTTGACGGAATTCAGCGCGGCGAGAGAGGCGGGCGCGGTGGGATTGGCGGCGTTGGGCGTGGGAGCGGTGAGCGCCCACGTGGCGCTGTTGGAGCTGGTGCGCGAGATGGAGTAATCGGGAATCTGAAAACCGAATACGACGGAATCGAGCAGCGTGCCGGCGGCGGCGGTGGTGTCGTAGAGGGCGACGGTGTCGCCTTCGGCGTCGAGGGCAAAGCCGGTGTGGAGGCCGGGCGCGGTGGTGTCGGTATCGGCGTAGACGACGAGATAACCGCTGGGGGCGATGGTGGTGCCAGCGGGGAAAACGTATTTGCGCGGCGTGGTGGTGTCGTCGCTGAGGCTCTTGCCGGCGAGGTCGACGGCAGTGGTGCCGGAGTTGTGGAGTTCGATGATGTCGGGGAAGGTGGCGCCGTGGGCGATCTTGGTGTTGGTGGCGAGGACTTCGTTGATGCGCAGGGTGGGTGTGGCGGCGGCGGCGAGCGTGGCTGTGGACGTGCCGGCGGTGGGCGAGATCTTCGCGGCGCCGATGAGGCCGAGAAGGTGGGCTTGGCGCTGCGTCATGAACGTCTTGATCGACGTGCGGTAGCTGGCGGGCGTCCACGCGAGGTGGCTGTCGACGAATTGGTAGAAGGGTGGATTGGCGTTGGACGTGGTGTCGGCATCGAAGACGGAGCCGAGCATTTCGCGGAGGGCGGTGAGATATTTTTGGCGGAAGGCGGCGTTACCGGCGCGGGTGGTGTCGCCGAGGAGCGGCTGCAGCGGGCGCATGAGCTGGTCGGCGAAGTTGCCGGTGTTTTGGCCAGTCTCGGTGGCGTCGTAGAGGCCCTTGGCGGTGGCGGTCGTGGTGTTTTCGCCGAGGCCGAAGGTGGTATCGAGGTCGTGCGGGATCGGGACGAAGCGCGTGGTGGTGCCGTTGGAGACGAAGGCGCCGGCGTAGTCGTCGTCTTCGCCGGTGGAGAGGTTTTCCTCGGCGTTGGGCAAAATCGTCATGACCGCGAGGTAGCGGGCGAGATAGTCGAGATCGGCGACGGTGGAGAGCGTGGCGGTCTCGGCATCGGTGAACGCGACGCCGTTCCAGGTGCCGTTGGCGACGCTGGTGGTCGTCGCGCCCGTGAAGTGGGAGGAGGCGGTGGCGGACCAGACGCGGCTGAAATTCATCACGTCGGCCCAATCGTTGGCGGCGGAGTTGTTCTGCTTGGACCAACCGCTCCAGGTGAGGTCGGGGTTGGCGGGCGCGGTGGCGGACGAGTAGGCCCAGCCGGAGATGGAGACTTTGCGATAGAGCTGCGCGTCGACGGCGAGCGGGAAGTGAGTGTCGAGATAGTCGCCGTTGAGTTCCTCGACGCGGACGAGTTGGCCGTGGTCGGCGGTGGCGGAGGTGGTGACGCTGTATTCGACGCCGTTGCGGCGGACTTCGATGGCGGCGGCATCGGCGGCGATGAGACCGACGGCGCGAATGGCGCGGTGGGCGAGGAGTTGGACGGGGGCGCCGCGGGGATTGATGAGGAAATCGCTGATACCGTTCCAGCGGTCGTCGGTGGGCAGCGAAATGCGGAGGGGTTTGATGGTGTATTGGCGGCTGCTGTTGCCGCGCACGCGCATCGCGGAGAGGTAACGGATCGTGGTGTCGTCGCCGGTGGCGGCCACGAGAGTGAAGTTGAACTGACGGTCGCCGATGCCGCCGCCGCCTACGCCGCCGGGGGGGCGGGTGCCACCGGGTAGCCCGGGGACGCCGGGCGTGGTAGTCGTGGTGCCGCCGGTGTAGGTGGTGAAGGCGGCGTTTTCGGCGCCTGTAAGGATTAGCCGATACGCGGGGGCGGGGCCGGCGATGACCTCGTTGTCGACTTGGTAGGCGGCGTTGGCGTTTTGGCCTTCGCTGGTGGGCGCGGGCCAGGTGCGCGTGAGCGTGCCGTCGGTGGCGGAGACGTAGAACTCGACGATGGTTTTGTCGGCCAGCGGGGCGAGGGTGGCGGTGAAGGTGCCGGTGCCGTCGTTGGCCATTGCGGTGGTCTGGAACGCGTCAGGCGTGGCGGAAGTGGCGACGCGCCAGTAGAGAGTGGCGGCGAGCGAGGAGGACGTGGCGGCGAGTTCGTCAGTGAGATTCGCGGAGATGACGACGGGGTCGGTGCTCAACGGGATGGCGGGTGTGTGTTTCACGCCGGTGATGAGCGGGGCGATGTTGGTGGCGCGGAGGGAGTTGGCTGCGCCGGGCGTGCCGCCGGCGGCAGTGGAGGAACCCCAGTTTTGGCCGGTGTTTTTGGAGAGGACGGGGTTGCGCTTTTCGAAGGAAGAACCGGCGGTGTCGGTGGCGGTGACCCAGGACCAACCACCGAGGGAGTCGCGGGTGCGGACGGCCCAGTCGCCCTCGTTGGCATAGGTCACGGCGTCGACGTCGGTAAACGTGCCGGCGGTGGTGCCGGGTTTGGCGAGGGTGATTTTCTCGCCCTTGCTCGCGAGGGTGGCGCCGGTTTTCCACGGACCGAGGACGGTCGCGGCGGCGGCCGTGGAGCTGGCGGCTTTGAGTGCGGTGGGATTGGCGGCGATGACGAGGTAACCACCGGCGGCGAGGGTAGTGCCGGAGGGAATCGTGTAGTCGGCCCCGGTGGTGAGGGCCCAGCCGGAGAGATCGACGGCGGCGGAGTCGGGGTTGTGGATCTCGATGAACTCGAGGGACGTGTTTTCCGGATAGCCGGTGCCGGGGCGATACATGATCTCGTTGATCACGGGAGCGGCGAACGCACGCAGTGCGCAGAAAAGGGCGAGCACGACGAGCGCGTGAAGGCAGAACGTGAGGAGGGAGCGGCGAAGGGTGAGCATAGCGGGCATGGTTTCGTGCGGGGGTAGGACTCGCGCGGTGGGAAATCGGGCACGCGTTTGTGACGAGCAGGTGACAACACGGGGCCAACCGGGGGATTTTTGTCGCAAGCAGGCGTCACCGACGCGGGGCGCGTTTCGTCAGGCGCGGGTCTTGCGCGGGAGGAGGTTCCGGCAACACTGCGGCGCTCGAAAATCCAATCCATGCCTTCGAAACCCATTCCCGGTTCCAGCGGTGAAGTGCTCACGATTTTGCCGTCGCCTTATGTGCCGCATGCGGCGACGGGGCTGCTGCACCTGCCGCGGTTTCTGGCGAAGTGTCGCTACGTGAAAGAGCACGGGGCGCTGCCGGCGAGCTACGCGAAGAACTACAAGCGCGGCATGGATAAGTTTCTCTGCCTACACCTCGGCATCGATCCGGTGGCGGTGGAGGCGATCGTCCACGAATGCATGGAAAAGGGGCACGATGACGACGAGCGGGACCGGCGTTTGCTCGCGCTGTTTCCGCAGGATCTGCGCGTGGCGAAGTGGAACCGCGACTACGTGCAGAAAGGCATGACGGTGGCGGGCCGGGAGTTTTTGAAAACGGCGTTGACCAACATGGGGTGCGCCGACCGCACGGAGCAGATCATCAGCATCGCCGACTTGATGGACTTCGACGAGGGGCGGATCGAGTAAGGGCGGGCGCGGCGCGGAACCTCAGGTAGGGGAGGTCATCGTGACCACGACGTTGCCGCGTTTGTGTCCGGTTTCGACGCGGGCGTGGGCGCGGGCGATTTGCTCCAGCGGGTAGCAACTGTCGATCACGGGCCGATAGTGGCCCTGCGCGGCGAGGTCCGCCAACCAGGCCACATCGGCGAGACGTTCGGGGGCGGGGCCGCTCCGTTCGCGTTGCCCCTGCGGACCGCGGCGCAGACCGGCGAGCATGCCGGGCAGATCGGCGGCGACGGCCAGGTAGCAGCCGCCGGGGCGCAGCGCGCGGCAAGCGTGGCCGAAGGTGGCGGCTCCGACCGTATCCAAGATGTGGTCATAGCGAGGGCCACCCGCGGTGAAATCGTGAGCGCGGTAGTCGAAGCCGTGGTCGGCCCCGAGGCTGCGCAAAAGGTCGAGGTTGGCGGCGGAACTGGTGGCGCTGACGGAGGCTCCGAGGTGTTTCGCGAGCTGGATGGCCGCCGAGCCTACCGCTCCGGCGCCACCGAGGATCAGCACGGATTGTCCGGGTTGCAGGCGGGCGCGGTCGCGCAAGAAGTGCAACGCGGTCGTGCCGCCAAAGCAGAGGGCGGCGGCTTGGGCGTCGTCGAGGTTGGCGGGTTTGGGCACGAGCGCGGCGTCGGCGCGCATTACGCGATATTCGGCGTGGCAGCGCAGGCCGGTGCCGGCGAACCCCACGACCGCATCGCCCGGCTTAAAGCGGGTGACACCGGATCCGAGGGTGGTGATCGTGCCGCACAATTCGGTGCCGAGCACGGGTTGGCGCAGACGGCGCAGTCCGAAGACTATGCGCGAGATCAGGCCGAAGCCGCGCGGCATCTGGCCCGAACGGAGCCGCCAGTCGGCCGAAGCGACGGTGCTGGCGCGGATGCGGATCAGCACCTCGTGTGCACGCGGAACGGGCGTGGGGATTTCCACGATACGCACGGTATCGGGAGCACCGTAGCGGGAGCAGAGAGCAGCTTTCATGGGTCGGGCCGGGCGAGGATAGATCAGCCGCAGGGGGGCTGGGACGCACCCGTTGACCGGGACGCCGACGGGATGTTGCGGGAAGCTGTGTGGGGAAGTCCGGAGCGTGCCGAAGCGGTGGAAATTCGACTCCGGACGGGGCGAGTAGGTGGGCGGGCGCGTCACTGCGCCCGCATTTCTGAATGAGGGAGTTCGACGTGTAGGCGCGGTTTCGCCCGGGCCCAAGCTGGGCTGGGGCGAAGTTAGCCGAGTCGATCCAATGCAAATGCGGGCACGGGGACGTGCCCGCCCACCGTTACGCGAGCGACCAGGGGGAGCGCATGGCGCGCGTGCGGAGGCGGTTCGCGACGTCGTCGTTGACGAATTCTTCCTTCGCGGGGTCCCACTGGAGCTTCCGACCGAGCACCATGCCGATTTGGCCGAGGTTGCAGACGGTGGTCGTGCGATGACCGAGGCCGACGTCGGCGATCGGGCGTTTGCGCGTGCGGACGCAGTCGAAGAAGTTGTCGTGGTGGTTATTGCTGAGCGCCAACTGGATTTTTTTGTTCGGCGCCTGCATCTCGCGGAGGAGGTTGTTGTCGGAGGCGCTCATTTTGTCGCGCGCGATGTCGAGCCAGCCGCGTTCGCCGACGAAGCGCACGGTGCCGCCGCCTTCGAAACGGGTGCGGCAGTTCATCGGCACGCCGTTGGCGTAGCGGACGGTGAAGTTGACGTTGGTGCAGTTGGTGAAGAGGCCGCTGCTCGGGAACTCGCCGTGGCCTTCGACCGAGATGGGGCCGGAGTCGTCCATGTCGAGCGCCCACTGGCCGATGTCGAGGTAGTGCGCGCCCCAGTTGGTGACCTGGCCGTAGGCGCTCTCGGAGATGAAGCGGAAGTTGTAGTGACAACCTTTGGAATTGTAGGGGCGCCACGGGGCGGGTCCGAGCCACATATCCCAATCGAGATTGGCCGGCACGGGTTCGGGTTTCCAGGTGGAGCCGCAGAAGCGGTTGTTCGGCGGGATGAAGCAGTCGATGCGGTCGAGTTTGCCGAGGCCGTTGTTGCGGACGAATTCGGCGACGTCGTGGAACCGCTTCATCGAGCGGTGCTGCGTGCCGTGTTGGGCGACGCGGTTGTATTTGCGCGCGGTGTCGACGAGGGCGCGGCCCTCGGCGATCGTGAGCGTGAGAGGTTTCTCGACGTAGACGTCCTTGCCGTTGCGCATGGCGTCGATGGCGACGAGCGCGTGCCAGTGGTCGGGCGTGCAGATGAAGACGACGTCGATGTCGGAGCGGCGGTTGAGCTCGCGGAAATCGCCGTAGGTTTTGCAGTCAGAGTTGCCGTATTCCTTGTTCACGCGGGCGGCGGCGGAGTCGCGGCGGGCGCGGTCGACATCGCACACGGCGACGACGCGGATGGACTCCGGGGAGCCGAGGAGCGGACCGTAGTGGCTGTCGGCGATATTGCCGCAGCCGACGACGCCGACGGTGATTTTCTTGCTCGGGGCGTTTTGGGCGCGGAGACCGGAGGGTAAGATGAGGGGCGCGGCAACGACGGCGGTGGCGACGGCCGAGTGTTGGAGGAATTGTCGACGGCTGAGGGGAAGAGTGGTGTTCATGGCGCGTCAGGCTTTGGAGGTGGCGAGGCGTTCGAGGGCGTGCTTGGCGGCCTCGCGGACGATGGCGGGCTCACTCGCGGAGTCTTTGAGGGCAGCGAGGGCGGATTTGGCGGTGGCATCACCGCGGACGCCGATGCTGCCGATGAGGCCGGCCTTGAGGTTGCCGGTGAGAGCAGGGAGGGCTTCGCGGAAGGCGGCGTCGGCCTCGGGACCGGTGACGCGCTCGAGGGCGTAGCGGGCCGAGTCGGCGGTCTTCGCATCGCGGAGGAGCGGGGCGAGGGCCGGCACACTCTTCGCGGAGGCGACCATCGCGAGCATCTGGCAGAGGAAGGCGAGGCCGGCGTCGGTGCGGCCCGAGGTGGCGAGGGATTTGAGGAGTTTTTCTTCGACGCGGCCGCGGCCCTCGGGGGGCGTGGCGATCACTTGTTCACGGACGTTCCAGGCGTAGGTGCGGTCGGCACCGTATTCGAGGCGGGCACATTCTTCCCACGGATCGAGGGACGCGCCGGCGTTGGAGTAACGGTCGGCGGGGTTGGCTGAGGTTTGTCTTTTGGACTTGGCCGCGGGTGCGGCGGAGGGTTCCGCATTCATAAGGGGGAGGGGGGACGGGGAGGGAGGCAGCGAGGTATCGGAACGCCAACGCCCGGGAGGCAGCAAGGGCAATTGCGGGCTGCGCGGGCATGCCGGGCGGAAAGTAGCGGGCCGGAATCGCGCTGCGCGGGATTCTTCTGTGAGCGTGCGGTGCGGGGGCGGAAGGAGAATTGCAGCGCGTGGTGATAGCGGGAGGTTGCGCTGGCGCGGCGCTTCATTTTTCCTCTCGCGCATGATCAAGGGCCAGAAAGTCGTCTGCGTTAACGACACCTTTACTCCCACCATCCGCGCGCTCTACCAACAGCTCCCGGTGAAGGATAATATTTACACGATTCGCGAGGTGTTTCTCGGTCGGGAGAAGATCGTGAAGGGCGGCGATTCCGCGACCGTCGGGCTCCTGCTGGAAGAACTCAAGAATCCTGCCGATCCGTTTCACCAAGGCCAACAGGAACTCGGGTTTTCGTCGGAGCGCTTTGCGCCGCTGGAGGAATTGCCGGACGAGAAGATCGAGGCCGAAGAGGTCGTGCACGCCGGGGCTTGGATGCCGGCGTGAGCCGTTGCGCAGGCGGGAGTGCGCAGGTGAGTGCACCTAAGTCGGTGGGTATTCCGATTTGTTTTCAAGATGAGCTTAACCGGCTTGGGGTAGGAGCCTGCTTGCAGGCGATTTTACGTCCTGAATCGCCTGCAAGCAGGCTCCTACAAAAGACCGTTGTTTGGTTCATCTTGAACGGAACTTAGAATCGCGCGGCCACGAAAAAGCCCGGTGGGTGGCCGGGCTTTTGGTTCACGCCGGGGAATGGCGTGAGGTAGGTGCAGGGCGGTGAACTTATTCTTTGCGACGGGGACGGCTGCCGCCGTTGCTGCGGCGGGGGGACTTCTTTTCGCCGTCGGCGCCGTCTTCGGACTCTTCGTCTTTGTCGGCAAACTTCGAGGCCTTGGCGTTGAGCCAGAGTTCCTCTTTGGCATTCATGTTCAGCCAGAAGATTTCGCCGGCTTGTTCGACGAACACCGGCTTTTCCCGCGTTTTGTCGGGCGCCTTGAGTCCGGCGGCGAGCAGGGCGGCGGTGAGTTCTTCGGAGGATTTGCCGAGGTCGGCGGCGACGCGGTCGAGTTTGCCGGCGAAGGCGCCAGTGCGGGTTTCCTTCAGGAGAAGGCGCACGGCGGTGAGGACGGGATTCGAGGCGACGGGCTCAGCCGAGGCGGCCGGCGCCGGTGTGTTCTCGGAGGTGGACGCCGTAGTTGCCGAGGCAGGTTCGGGAGCGGGTGCCGGGGCGACTTCGGGCGCGGGGGCGGCGGCCGGAGGAGTCGAAACTTCGACGGTGGCCTCGATCGCAGCGGCAGGAGCCACGGCGGACGCGGCATCGGACGGCGCTGGCGTTTCCGGAGCGGGTGCCGCGGCGGGGGCCTCGGTGGCGGGCGCGGCGGCAGCGGGCGCTTCGGTGGAAGGAACGGGCGCAGTGGCGTCGGCAACAGGCGCGGCGACGGGCGTTTCAGCGGTGGAGGCGCCCTCCGAAGTAACGGGCGCGGGCGCAGGGGCGGGGGTGAGCACTTCGCCGTCGCGTTTGTCGCGACCGTTGATCCAGACGCCGCCGCGGGAGTCTTGGTTCAACCACCAAATCTCGGCGCCGAATTCGACCAAGATGGGTTTGTCGTTCGGGTTGGGCGGCAGAGTGAGGCCGAGCGAATTAAACGCGGCGATGATCTCCGCCTCGCTGCGACGCAGGGCGCGGGCGAGGAACGAGGCGCTGCCGGAGCCGCCGGGGCCGCGGCGATTGCGGCGCATGTGGGGGCGGACCTTGTTGAGCAAATCGGCACCGGTCGGGAGCGGGTGGCTCGGCGTCTCGGGAGCGGGAGCGGCAGCCGGCGAGGCGGCGGCCTCGGTGGGCGCTTCCGAGGAGGCAACGGCACCCTCGGTGGGGGCGGTTGCGGCAGGGGCCGCGGATGCCGGTTCCTCGCGGCGAGCGCGCGGTTCGAAATGGGGGCGGGCGGCTGCTTGGTCGGCGGCGGGCGCGTGGGCGGGCTCGGGCTTCGGCTCCTCGGGCGGCTGCTCGATGCGCGTGGCCTTGACGTGGCGGAAGAGCGGACGCGGTTTTTCCTTCGTGTTGATCCAGAGCTCACCGCGGCGGTTGATGTTCAACCAGTAGAGATCGCCGTCGTATTCGACGTATTCGGCGCGGGAGTCTTCATCGGCGGGCAGCACGAAACCGCACTCCACGAGGGCGCCCTTGATATCGTCTTCGGACTGGTCCCACTTTTTCGCAAGGTAGTCGGTGCCGACGCTCATGCCGGGGCCGCGTTGGTTGCGGCGCATGTGCGGTTTGATGGCGTCGAAGAACACCGGCAGCTCTTCCTCTTCGGAGGCGGTGAGCTTGTCCCAATCGTCTTTCGGCTCCTCCTGGGCCTCCGGATCGTCGTCGCGGGAGGTGTCGACGGGCTTGCGGAAGCCGTCGTCGGGCCCGGATTTCTCCTCGATAAAGCTCGCGGGAGCGGCTTCGGCGGCAGAGCTGGCGGGCGAGGTGCGGGTGGCGGCCTCGAATTTCGCGGCAAACTCGGCGCGGAGTTTCTCGGCTTCGGCTTTGGCGGCGGCGGCCGCGGCGTCCTGCAACGTCCAGTCGCGCTGCGTGGTGCGCCGCGCGAGGCCGGTGAAGGCGAGCAGATTGTCGGGCGTGGAGTGATATTGAATGATCTCCCACTCTTCGCGGCCGAGATCGTTCAGAAATTTCTCCAGCATCGCGGGCGTGGCAAAGCCACCTTTCCCGCTCGTGATGACCTTATATTCCCAAAGTGACATAGAAATTTGAAATGGTGGGGGGACGAGTGCCACCCATCCCAAATGCCCGCCCCCTTGCCGAGCCAAATCGCGCACGGGAGAGGGGATGGTCGCGACGGTGCTTCTCGAACGGGCCCAGCAGCAACGGTCCTGAACGCGAGCGGCCGGGGCGTCGCGGGGAGTCGGACTGTCTGGCGACGTTTGCCCGCCGGCCGAGGGGTTGCCCGTTGACCCTCCCCGCAGGCGGGGGCACTCACACCGCTTTCCCCCATGAGCCAGACCTATCGCGCCCTGTTGGTGGGCACCGGCAGCGTCGCCGAATCTCACGTGCGTGCCATCGACGCCTCGCTTGGCCGCGTGCAACTCGTCGGCGCGGTCGAAGTGGATGCCGAGCGGCTCCGGGCCTTTGGTGAACGCTACAAAATCGCCGCGCTCCACACCGACTACGCCGCCGCGTTGCGCGAGGTCCGCCCGGATCTCGTCCTGATCGCGGCGCCGCCCGCGTTCCACGCCGATATGACGGTCGCCGCGCTCGAAGCGGGCGCCTGGGTGCTCTGTGAAAAACCCTATTGCGCCTCGCTGGCCGAGCTCGACCGTATCGACGATGCCGAACGCCGCACGGGGCGGTTTGCCGCGTGTGTGTTTCAGCAACGTTTCGCGTCCTCCACGGCGCATGTGCGCCGGCTCGCCGCGGAAGGCCTGCTCGGCCGGCCGCTCGTGGCGGTGTGCAACACCCTGTGGTTTCGTGATGCCACCTACTACGCCGTGCCGTGGCGCGGCAAATGGGCCACAGATTTCGGCGGTCCCACGATGGGCCTCGGCATTCACGCGATGGATCACCTGCTGCACCTCCTCGGCGATTGGGCGGAGGTCCGCGCGCAGGTAGCCACGCTCGACCGCGCGATCGAGGTCGAAGACGTTTCGTTGGCGCTGATCCGCTTCGCCAACGGCGCCCACGCCTCCGTGGTCAACAGCGCGCTCAGCCCGCGGCAGGAAACCTACCTGCGACTCGACTACCAGCGCGCCACCCTCGAACTCACCCACCTCTACGGCTACACGCGCGACAACTGGCGCTTCACGCCCGCGCCCAACGCCCACGACGAGGGCAACAACCTCACGCAGGCCTGGCAGAGTTTCCCACCGGACGTCGGCTCGACGCACACGGCGCAACTCGCCGAGTTCATCGCCAGTTTTGATGCCCGCACGCGTCCGCTCACGAGCGGCGACGATGCGCGGCGCACGCTTGATCTGTTGGCCTCGCTCTACAAAAGCGCGTTTACCGGCCTGCCGGTCGCGCGCGGGTCGATCCGGCCGGGCGATCCGTTTTACCACGCCTTCCACGGCGACCAATCGCCCGCTCGCGCCGTAGCCGCTGCCCCGTAGCCCGGTCAGCCTGACCGGGCGTTTCCGGCTTTCCTCGTCTGACGCGATCAAATTGATCGCACTACGCCCCGTCGCACGACTCCACCGTAGTCGAACCGTCGGTATGCGCGGCCGACCGAACCACCTTCCAAAGCGTGGGTCTGCGTCAGTGCTGCTGGCGGCAATCACTCACGACAAATATGAAAACTCCTCTTATCCTGATTTTTTCTCTGCTGGGCTGCGTTCGGCTTGTCGCGGCCACCGCGCCCGATTCGATCGCGGGAAAAGTCTACCGTTCAAATTCCTACCTGACCCACAACCGCTATGAATCTACGATCATCTTCAACACCGATGGTCGGTTCATCTTTCTCAAAGACGCTTGGGGACAACGAATCATCTCCGCCGGACTGGCCAAAGTCGCGGTCCAAGCGCCCCGGCCCGACGGCACCTACCGCTACGAACGGGTCAACGACACGATCGGGGATATCTACCTGTCGTTCGACGACGGCACGGTCGGCGGCTTGTCGCTCACATTTACCTCGCCGACCGGCGGCGGGAACATCGGCGTGTCGGTCTCAACTTTTTTCTTCACCGAGCTGGCTGCGGCGCAGGTGGCCCCGGCGAGAAATATTTCGATGCGTGGCCGGGTGTCACCGGGGCAACCTTTGATTGTGGGTTTAATCGTGCCGGGAGCATCGCCGGCTGCGCAGATCGAAGCCGTCTCACCGTTTGGAGACAGGACTCAGGAGGTGATGATTCGAGTGGTCGGCTCCTCTCTGCGAGCCTTTGGAATTACCAATGGATGGCCCGACCCGGATTTTCAGCTCTACCAAGGCAACGCGCTCGCGGAAGTGGACGAGGGTCACAACCCCGACTGGGAAGGCGGGATCGGGGAGAGCCTCTCCCTCAACAGCGGTAAAGGCCTCACCAAAATATTTTCTTACCTCGGGGCCTTCCCATTGCTCGCCGGTTCCAAGGATGCCGTAGATGTGGTGCGATTGAAACCCGGCGCCTACACCGTGGTGTGCAATCCGCCGGCGAACGACCCCGGTGGCGAAGTATTGATCGAGGTCTACTTCTTGCCATAGCCCCCATTCGCCGGATGAGTGGGTTCCGTCTCTCGTCGTGCAATCAGTGTTCGTCGCCCGAGGTAGGGCGCGACCTCTTCAGTCAGCGCGTTTAGTCTGACCGCGCTACCCGCGGCGCCGACCTTACGAAGTCGGTGCGATCGTCTCCGCGACGGGCGTGCGATACGCTTTGATCGCCGGCACCACGCCGCCGAGGGCGCACAAGCCGATCATCGCCAGCGGACAAATCCACAGCACCGCGTGCTTCGCACCCACATCGAGCACGACGCCCGTTTGCGCACGGATCACTTCGGCCACGCCGGTGAGCAGGCCGAAGTAAACCGCGTAGCCGACGACGGCGCCGAGCGCGCCGATGCACGCCGCCTCGGCGACGACCGAGCCGAAGATCATCCGACGCCGTGCTCCGAGCGCGCGCAAGATCGCGAGGTCGCGGCGCCGCGCGCTCATGGAATTGTAAATGCTCGCGAGGACCGAGCCTGCGGCGACGAGCGCGACGAGGTAGGCGACGAGCGTCAGCACTTGGTCGAACCACGCGATCTTGCCGAAGAGTTCCGCGATGATCGCGCCGACGGGGTAGGCGAGGGTGAGTTTGTTGCCCTGTTTGTTATACATCATGTCGAGCATGAAGCCCGCGCTGGCGGTCCGCAGTTGGATGAGCACGGCGCTCACGTCCGTCGCGGCTTTGGCGTCGTGGCCGCTCATCGTCTGCACGCCCTTGATCGGAATCCACAGCACGCGGTCCACCGGTGTATTCGTCGCGGTCATCACGCCGACGATCGTGAAAATCTCCTCGTGCTGGTTCTTCTCGTCGAACGCGAGCCCGTGAAACGGTTTGAACGTATCGCCGACTTTCAGCCCGAGCTTCTGCGCGACAAACGCGCCCACGACCGCCTCGCGTGCATCGGCGGCCTTGTCGAAAAACTTTCCGCCCGGCGCCACCGCGAATTTTTTCCCGGGCGCATACTCCACTTTTTCGAAGAGGTCCGGGATCGTGCCGACGATGCGGTAGCCGCGGAGATTGTCGCCGACGGCGATGGGAATCGCGGTCTTCACGGCCGGGTGGCGCTTCACCATTTCGTAGTCGGCCCAGGCCATGTTGCCCTGCGAAGCCTCGAGGTGGAAAATCGCGTTGAGCACGAGCTGGAGTTTGGAGCCGCGCGCGCCGAGCACGGCGTCGAAGCCGGTCGTCGTCTGCGTGAACGCCGACTGCGACTGCGTCTTCACCATCCAGACGCACATGAGGAGACCGCACGCGAGCGCGATGCTGCCGGCCGTGATGATCGTCGAGAGCGCGTGTTGGCGGAGCGAACGGTAGATGATGAGCGGGAGTGTCATTGGGCGGCCTCCTTCAACGCCGCGTTGACCACGGCGAAATCCCGGCGCGTCTCAAACTGCGCGAGCACATCCTCGTCGTGACTTACGAGGAGGAGGGCGGCGCCGTTTTCGCGGCACACTTCGCGGATCAGCGCGAGCGCCTCGCGTCCGTGTTTGCGGTCGAGATTGCCGGTCGGCTCGTCGGCGAGCACGAGCTTCGGGCGATTCGCGAGCGCGCGCGCCACGGCCACGCGCTGTTGTTGGCCGGTGGAAAGCTGGGAGGGAAAATGATCCAGCCGATGACCGAGCCCGACGCGCACCAACACTTCCTTCGCATGGGCGCGGTCGGCGCCGCGCGGGCCGAAGCTCATGCCGAGCACGACGTTTTCCAGCACGGTGAAGCCCTGCAGCAGGTTGAAGGTTTGAAACACGTAGCCGATTTTCCCAGCGCGCAATTTGTCGCGGCCCGCCTCGCCGAGGGCGGTCATCTCGGCGCCATCGATCACGACGCGCCCGGCGTCTGCGGCGAGGATGCCCGCGATCAGGTGGAGAAACGTCGTCTTGCCCGAGCCGCTCTCGCCGCGCAACGCGACCTGCTCGCCGGCGGCGAGGGAAAATTCCGGCACGCGCACAATTTCGACGCGCGTTCCTTCCGGGGACACAAACGATTTGGCGAGATCGGTGACGGTGAGCATCGGCGTGGGGAGAGTTGGGCACAAAAATTTCGCCGACACACGAAAATCTCCCAGTTTTTTTGCGCCGCCCGCGCATTTTTGCGGCCAACCCCGCGGCTTCGCCCGTATCAACGCGCGTGACCGATTCCACCGCCGCCGCTCCGCGCCCTTCGTTTTGGCAACGCCGCCTGCTTGGGCCGTTGCGCGCGCAGCTCACGCAAGGCGTCACGCCGGACAAGCTCGCGCTCACCATTGCGGTCGGTGCCGCTTGCTCGGTGCTGCCGTTTTTCGGCCTGACCACGCTCCTAGCGCTCGTGGTCGGTGTGTGGCTACGTCTCAACCAGCCCATCCTCCAAACCGTAAACTACCTCTTAGGCTTCGTGCAGCTCGCGCTCATTCTCGTCTACGTGCGCGCGGGCGAGTGGCTGTGGCGTGCGGAGCCGGTGCCGCTGTCGATCCCGACGCTCGCGGCGGCGTTTCGCGACGATCCGTGGGCGTTTCTCGAACGCTTCGGCTGGACCGGGGTGCACGCCGCCACGGCGTGGATCATCAGCGTGCCGGTGATCGTGGCGGCGCTCTACTACCCGCTGCGCCCGGTCATGCGGCGCTTCGCGAAACGGCGAGTGGTGCCGGCGGCGAACGGTTGAAAATAAAACCGCCGTCCGGCCCGGAGGCGCAGACGGCGGCGAAAGGAACGATGCCGGCTAAGAACAGGCTCAGCTCTTCTTCGCGTTGAGGAACTCGAGGACCTTCTCGGCCTGTTTCTCGGTCTGGCCCTTGTCGTGATAGACGACCTTGCCCTTGCGATCGATGAGGTAGGCTTCGCGGCTGGCCATCATGACGGCGGATTGGCCGAAGGCTTTGACGACGACCTTGTCGGTATCGGCGAGCAGCGGGTAGTCGAAGTTGTTCTTCTCCTTAAATTCTTTCTGCTTCTCGACGGTGTCGGTGCTGACGCCCACGACGGCGACGCCCTTTTTCTTCAGGTCGGCGGCGGCATCGCGGAGCGAGCAACCCTGCTTGGTGCAGCCACCGGTGAGGGCCTTCGGGTAAAACCACACGAGCGTGTAGTCGTTTTGTTTGTAGACATCACCGAGGTTCAGCGTGGTGCCGGCGTCGGTTTTGGCGGAGACCACGGGAGCATTGGCTCCGATACTGAGCGCCTCGGCGCGGGCGAAAATACCGAGGAGCGAGAAGAGGGACATAGCGAGGAGGGGGCGTAATTTCATACGGCGCGCACCGTAGGAGAGGACGGCGCAGATGCAAGCGGGGCGGCGAGATGGCGCGGCGGAGACGGATGAGACGTGGCGCGGGTAGTGCGGTGCTTCAGCCCGCACTCGGGTGCGACGGAGACGCGGGCTGACGCACCGCGCTACCATTGCAGCACGAGCAGCGAGACGGCTTGGCGCGGGAGCGGAAACGTGAGCGTCGCGGTGCCTCCGGTGACGGCGAGGGTGGCGGGTGCGTTGGCCAAGGTCGCGAGCTGGGCCGCGGCTTCGAGTTGCATGTATTGAGGCTTCGTCGGCGCGACGGGCGAACCGAGCGATTGCCAGAGCGTGTAGGCGTTGCTGTGCGTGGCATCGACGCGGTAGTGCGCGAGGCGCGGCGCGGTTGCTTCGGCGGGCAGACCCGCGAGCGTGAGCGCGATGTTGGCGGCCGGGCCGGTTATATCATCGTCGTGGTAGTGCCAGACGAGCACGGCGAGTTGGCGGCGCGCGGTGTCGAGGCTCGCGAGCGCAGCGACGTCGGCGGTGGCGCCGCGCACGCCGGACTTGATGATCGCTTCGACGCCGGGATCGCCGGAGCTCTGCGCGTCAATGCGGCGGCCGGACATTTTCGCCATCATGCGGTGGACGTTGAAAACGGGGAGCGTGAGGCCGTTGCTCGCCATGGCGCGGAAGCCGGCGAAGTAGGGTTGGTCTTCGAACTCGAAGGCCCACGTGACCGCGCCCTCGAGGTTCACGCCGTGTTTCTCGGCGAGGAGGTGTTTGCGCGCAAAGCTCGCGGCCGTGTAGCTCGAGTAAACCGTGGTGTTGCGGTAGCCGAGGTGCGGGCCCTGACACGCCGCGCAGCCGTCGGGGTCGGATTCGCCGATGATGATGGGCTTGCCCTTCAACTCGGGAAACGACGCGAAGCGAGCGAAGGCGGTGTCGATGGTCTTGAGCTGGCCTCCGATGCCCATGCGCACGTGGCCGTCGGGAAACGTGGGCGTCGTGCCTTTCGAGTGAAACGAGAGGAAATCGAGCGGCGTGCCGGTCTGGCCGGTGGCGTGGTTTTTCCCGCGCAGACAGTGTTCGAGAAAATCCTGCATGAACTTGCCGCCATCGCCGGCCGTATCCGGACCGCCGACACGCGCGGCGGGCAGCGCGCGACGCACGGCGTCGATCGCGTAGTCGTGGAGTTTGCGGAATTCCTCGGGCGTGCCTTTCCAGTAAGAGATATTGGCCTCGTTCCAGACCTGCCAATACCACGACTCGACCTCCTTCGCCCCATAGCGGCCGACACAGTGCTTCACCCACTGATAGACGAGTTCGCCCCACTTCGCGTAGTCCTTCGGCGGGTAGGCCCAACCGGTGTAGATGTCGTTGTAGGGAAACCCGGGACGCCACTCGTGCTGGTAGGGCTCGGGTTTCGTCGAGAGCGCCTGCGGCATGAAGCCGATCTGCGCGTAGGGTTTTACGCCGTTGGCGAGATAGGCGTCGAAGATGCGGTCGACGATCGTCCAGTCGTAAATCGGGCGGCCCTGCGCATCTTCGGTGTAGGCGTTGGTGCTGCCCCATTTGAGCGCGGGCGTGCCGTCGCCGGTGACGAGCAAGCTGTGCGCGCGGAAATATTCCTGCGGCTCACCGAGGCGGCCGATGTCGCGCAGGAGTTTTTTCCCGTCCTTCATGTAGGCGTAGTTCGGCTCATCGGCGCCGAAGAAGCGGTAGATGGGTTTCAGCTCGCCGCGCGGGGAAGCGGCGTCGACGCGGATGGTAACGGGAAAACTCCCAGCCGGCTCAGCGGCGCGCGAGTGCGTCGCGACGAGCGCGAGGGACGAAGCGAGGAGGGCAAAACAGGTGGAGAAGCGCATGGGGTGGGGTGGCGGCGGAGAGGACACGGCGCAGCCCGGCACGCGGCAACGGAAGCGTGCGCGGACAGTCGGGAGAGCACCACAGGCGAAGGGCGATGACGGGGCGATCCCTTGACGCCGCCCGGGCCGCCGCCCAGCGTCCGCGGCCGTGAACCCCACACTGGAAGCCAACCTGAACCAGGCGGTCGCGGCGTTGAAGGCTGCGCTCGGCGAGAATCTTTACTCCTGCTGTCTCTACGGGAGCGCGGTCCGCGGCAATGCGATCGACGGCGTATCGGATCTGAACGTGTTGATCGTGCTCAACGATTCGCACAGCGCGGCACACGAAGCCGTCGCCGCGGCCCTCGCCGACTTTCCGCAGATCGATCCCTTTGTGTTGGCGAAGCGCGGATTTACCCGCAGCGCCCGCGCCTTCGCGCCGAAATTTGCGAGTATCAAGCGCCACCACCGCGTGCTGCACGGCGCCGACCCGCTGGCGGAGATCACGGTGGATGCGACGATGGAGCGTTTTCTTTGCGAGCAAGGCGTGCGCAACCTGCGCCTCCGGCTCGTCTACGCCTACGTGATGCGGCGGCGGCAAAAGAACTACGACCGCTTCGTGTTAAACAACACGACGGCGATGTTTGTGCAGTTTTCCGAAGTGGTGCGTTTGGCGGGCGGGACCATCCCCACGGGATTTCCCGAGCGGGTGAAAATTTTCGAACAGACATTTGGCATCGAATGCGGAGTGCTGCACGAGCTGCTTGCGTTGAAACGCGCACCGCACCGCTTCACGGAGCCCGAAACGGTGGCGATGCACGCGCGGCTGTTTCCGGTGGTGGACGGGGTGCTGCGGTGGATCGAAGCGAAGTGGGCGGTGTAACGGGAGCGGCGCGCGTAACCCATGAGCGAACTTTCGCCCGGCCCGGTGGTGGCGTTTCTACACACGATGAAGGGTCCGGAGTTTCTCGGGCTCTTCTTCGTGTGGTTTTTGGTGACGTTGATCGCGACCGTAATCGTGCGCTCTCGGAGTGAGGACCAAGAGACAGTCACCCTGATCGGTGTGTTTTGTTTCGAGGCGTTGGGCGTGGCGCGAATCGTGATCGGCACGTTCCATGGTATGGAGCGTTGGGGATTCCTGATCGCGATGATGATCGTGGGGGGCCTGATTTTCTTTATCCGCGCGAGTCACTTCGAAGGTGCCGGAAAGGGCGGTGATGGATCGGGCGACGCTGGTGGCACGTGGTGGAGCAGCGACTCGGGTAGCTCGGGCTCGAGCAGCGGCTGCGGAGGAGGCGGTGGTGGTTGCGGAGGAGGCGGTGGATGTGGCGGCTGCGGAGGTTCCTGATGCAGGTGGGAATCGGATTTCGTCGCGAAATGGCGGGCTGGATCGAAGCCGGGCAGCACGGCGTCGACTGCCTCGAGATCACCGCCGAGCACTTCATCGGCGAAACGGAGCGGCACATCGCGCAGCTTGCGAGGCGTCTGCCGCTCTACGTGCACGGACTCGGCCTGAGCCTCGGCACGCCCGGGCCGCTCGACGCGCGTCGGCTGGAGGCGTTTGCGCGCGTGGTCGAGCTGGCGAATCCGCGTTGGGTGAGCGAACACGTGGCGTTTACGCGGACCTCAGAGGTCGATCTCGGTCACCTCAACCCTGTCCCGCTCACACGCGATGCCATGAAGACGATCGCAGATCACGCGCGCGAAGTGGCCGAGCGCTGCGGAAAACCGATGCTAGTGGAGAACATCACGTCGCACCTGAAGTTGACGGGCGAGCTGACCGAGCCGGAGTTTCTCAACTCGCTGTGCGACCGGGCCAATTGCGGGCTGCTGCTCGATGTCACGAATCTTTTCATCAACAGCCGCAATCACGGCTTCGATCCGCTCGCGTGGTTGCATGAGATCGAACCACGGCGCATCCGGCAGCTCCACATCGTGGGCTACGCGAAACAAAGGGAGCGCTACGTCGATTCACACGCGGCGCCGATTCAGGAGGAGTTGATCGAACTCGCGCAGGCGGTGGTCGCCTATGCGCCGGTGGAGTCGATCATTCTGGAACGCGACGAGGACATTCCCGATGTGACGGGCCTCGAGGTCGAGGTGGCGAAACTTAAACGGATCGCCGGGAGACCCTGAGGTGAAGCCCGCAGCCGCAATTGATTTTGTGACGGCCCTTGGCCGCCTCCTGCAGAGCGGCCCACTGCGTGATGCCTTCGCGGCCGATCCTGCGGAGGTGGCGCGGCAGATCGGCCTGAACGAGAGCGAGCAAGGCGCGTGGCTGCGGCTTGCGCCGGCCGAACTCGAGGCGCAGGCGGTCGTGCTGCTGAAAAAGCGCTTTGATCTCGTGCGGCGCGGGCTTCCCCGGACGTGTCAGGCGCTCGGAGGCGAAGGGAAGGAAGCGTGGAAGATGTTTCGCACCTATGCGCGCGACTATTGGCCGGATCAGAAAAATCCGGTCGCGGATGACGCGCGGGGCTTTTGTGAAACGCTCCGCCGCACGCGGCCTGACGCGTTGTGCCGCATTGAATATCATCGCGTGCGTTTCCTGTGCGACGGTAGTCGGTGGAGCGTGCGCTGGCTGACTGCAGTGCCGTTTCGGAATGGATTTCGGCCGGGCGTGCAGATTTTCCTGCGCGGCCGGAGTGCGCGATGGCACGAGTGGGTGGTATTTGCGGGGGCGTGAACGCGGGTAAGCCCGAATGGATCGATCGTAGGGCTGTCGCTTGTCGACAGGCCGTCGCGATTATCAGGTTCGCTGCGTGACGGCCCGGCGGCGAGCGCCGGCCCTACGGTTGGAAAATGTTACTCCGCGTCCTCCCAGCGTTTCGCGCGGGTGAGGGCTTTGGTCCAGCTGCCGAGGAGTTTTTGGCGGGCGGGCGATTTCATCGCAGGCGTGAAGCGGCGGTCGGCTTGCCACTGGGCGGCGATCTCGGCGGGGTTTTTCCAGTAGCCGACGGCGAGGCCGGCGAGGTAGGCGGCGCCGAGTGCGGTGGTTTCGGATACGCGCGGGCGCACGACGGGCACGCCGAGGAGATCGGCTTGGAATTGCATGAGGAGGTTGTTCGCGCAGGCACCGCCGTCGACGCGGAGCTCCTTCAACTTGATACCGGAGTCGGACTGCATCGCATGGAGGATGTCGTGGACCTGGTAGGCGATGCCTTCGAGCGCGGCGCGGGCGAGGTGCGCGGAGGTTGTGCCGCGCGTGACGCCGGCGAGGAGGCCGCGGGCGTATTGGTCCCAGTGCGGCGCGCCGAGGCCGGCGAAGGCGGGGACGAGGTAGACGCCGCCGTTGTCGGCGACGGAGGCGGCGAGGGCTTCGACTTCGGCGGAGGTTTTGATGATGCCGAGGCCGTCGCGGAGCCATTGCACGACGGCGCCGGCGATGAAGATGCTGCCTTCGAGCGCGTATTCGGTGCGGCCGCCGATGCGCCACGCGACGGTGGTGAGGAGATTGTTTTTCGAGGCGATGGGTTTCGTGCCGGTGTTCATCAGCATGAAGCAGCCGGTGCCGTAGGTGTTCTTGACCATGCCGGGTTTCGTGCAGGCCTGGCCGAAGAGTGCGGCTTGCTGGTCGCCCGCGATGCCGGCGATGGGAATCGCGGCGCCCCAGAGGGTGCAGTCGCCGTAAACTTCGCTGGAGTCGCGCACGGTGGGGAGCAGTGAGCGCGGGATGCCGAAGAGCTTGAGGAGGTCGGCGTCCCAGTCGCAGGTCTTCAGGTTGAAGAGCATGGTGCGGGAGGCGTTGGAGACGTCGGTGACGTGGACGCGGCCGCCGGTGAGATTCCACACGAGCCAGGAGTCGATGGTGCCGAAGGCGAGTTCGCCGCGCCGCGCGCGGGCTTTGGCGCCGGGGACGTTTTGGAGAATCCACTGGAGCTTGGTTCCGGAGAAATATGCGTCGACGACGAGGCCGGTTTTTTTCCGGATCATTGGCGCGTGGCCGGCGCGGCGAAGACGATCACAGGCGCCGGCGGTGCGGCGGTCCTGCCAGACGATCGCGTTGCAGATGGGTTTTCCGGTGGCGCGGTCCCAGACGACGGTGGTCTCGCGCTGGTTGGTGATGCCGATGGCGGCGATGTCGGTGGAGGAGAGCTTGGCTTTTTTCAGGGCGTCGGCGGCGACGCCGGATTGTGAGGCCCAGATTTCGTTGGCGTCGTGTTCGACCCAGCCGGGTTGCGGGAAGATTTGGCGGAATTCCTGTTGGGCGACGGCCACGATGGCGCCGGAGTGATCGAAGACGATGGCGCGGGAACTGGTGGTGCCTTGGTCGAGGGCGAGGATGTATTTCATGGCGAGGGAGCGGACGGAGGGACGGAGTTTTTGGAACCGCTAATCTTCGCTGATCTTCAGAAGCGAATGAGGCGGGTGAGTGTGCGTGCTTCGCCTAATCGGCGAAGCGTGGGGGGGTGAGCGGGAGCGATTTTTATTAGCGAAGATTAGCGACGATTAGCGGTTCAAAACTGTTTGGGTTTGGCGGGCTCGGGTTCGCGATCACCAGCAGCAGTTGAAGATCACGGCGCCGAGGACGCCGCCGATGATCGGGCCGACGACGGGGATCCACGCGTAGCTCCAGTCGCTGTCACCTTTGCCGGTGATGGGGAGCAGCGCGTGCGCGAGGCGCGGGCCGAGGTCGCGGGCGGGGTTGATGGCGTAGCCGGTCGGGCCGCCGAGCGAGAGGCCGATGGCCCAGACGAGGAGGCCGACGAGGAAGGGCGCGAAGCCTTTGTCGAAGCCGCTGTTGGCGACGAGATTTTCGGGGCGCAAAATCGCGAGCACGCCGAGCACGAGGACGGCGGTGCCGATGATTTCGGTGATTACGTTGGCGAGCGGATTGCGGATCGCGGGGCCGGTGGCGAACACGGCGAGCTTGCCGGCTTTGTCCTCGGTGGCGGCCCAATGCGGCAGGTAGGCGAGCCACACGATCACGGCGCCGAGGAAAGCGCCGATCATCTGCGCGGCGATATAGCCGGGGACGGCGGCCCAGGAAAATTTGCCGATGGCAGCGAGGCCGATCGTGACGGCGGGGTTGAGGTGCGCGCCGCTGACGGAGTTGACGGCATAGACTCCGACAACAACGGCCAAGGCCCAGCCGGTGGTGATGACGATCCAGCCGCTGTTGTTACCTTTGGTTTTGTTTAGGACGACATTGGCGACGACACCGTCGCCGAGGATGATGAGCAGGGCGGTGCCGATGAGTTCGGCGAGGAACGTGGACACGATGGAGCAGGGGTTGGGAGGTTTTGGAGAACTCGCGTTTCCAGGGGAGAAGCGCGACACCCCGAGGCAAAACATCCGCGCGCAAAAATCCAGCGCCCAATCGCGGGATTGCCCATGCGCCTAATTATTCCGGCACGAGCTCGGGCACGATGGGGCGGCCGATTTCGCGGCGGATTGATTCGAGGTTCTGGCGAATGAGCGCGCCCATCGATTCGCAGCGCAGGTAGTCGTCGCGACGAAAATGTTCGGCGAGGCCGGCGCGGAGTTCGTGGATTTTGTCGACGGGCGCGATGGGGTCGTGCGCCATATCGTGCAGGAGGAGGCTGAGGCGCTCGGAGGCGAGTTGGGCGCGCTGGAGCATGAGCGTCTCCTCCTCGCGTTTGTATTGGTGCGCGGTCTCGGGGCGGAGGTGTTTCGTGCAGAACATCGCGAGCGATGCGTTCTCTTTGAAGAACTGCGGCAGGTAGAAATTTTTCCGACCTTGGTAACTCTGTTGGTCGAAATCCATCGCGCGGATACGGATCTGCCAGTCGTCGAAATCGGGCGTGAGGAGCACCACGAAGTTGTAGGAGCGCATGTCGCCGAGGAGGCGCACGAAGCAGCGCTCGTTGAATTTCACGAGCTCTTTGGCGACGCGGATGGGGCGCAGCTCTTTGTGGTGGAGCCAGCGCTCGATGAAAATATCGCCGGGAATGCCGACGACGTGCTCCTCGACGAGCGTGGAGCCGTGCGTGATGAAATTCAGGCGGTTGGGCGAGAGGAGATGCTCGAGTTCGAGGCCGTAGACGCGGGAGGCGTCGGCCTTCTTCACGTAGAAATAGTCCTGATTGTCGTTGTAGGCGTTGACGATCCGGATGCGGAACGGCGTCGAGTTGCCGAACGTGCAAAAGTCCACGCGGTCGACGTAGAGATGGCTGATGACGGAGAAATCGCCGTCGACCTTGAGGAGCGCGTAGACCTGCTTGAGCGCTTCGTTGAGCGCGGGCATCTCGGTCTGGTCGTAGATGACGGTGTCCCAGAACGTGGGTTTGCCGCGTTCGTCGGTCAGCGGGATGACTTCCTGAAAACCGAGGAGGCGCTCGTAGGTGATCGGCAGGACGCGCTCGCGGCGGTAGCGGCGCAGGTAACCGCGGAGTTCCGTGCTGATCGGAAAACTCGGTTTGCGCTGAGTCGGGGCGGGTTCGTGATACGTGATCGCGTCGTCGGCCATGCGGGCGAACGTGGGCGGCGGCGCGGGCGCTGGCAATGTTTCGCTCGGACGCGGTCCGGCCCGTCTACCCGCGCGGCAGTCGCACCGTGGCGGTCGTGCCTTCGTCGACGATACTCGCGATTTCGATTGTCCCGCTGTGTGCATCGACGATGGCTTTGGCGATCGCCAGTCCGAGTCCCGTGCGACCCGCGGCGCCGGCACGCGCTTTGTCGACGCGGTAGAACCGCTCGAAGAGATGTGGCAGATGCGCGGCGGGGATGCCCGGCCCGTCGTCCGCCACCACCAGCACGGCGGCGTTGTCTTCCGTCCGCACGGTCACGCGCACTTCGCCGCCGCGGCGGCCGTAGTGGATCGCATTGGACAAAAGATTCGTGATCACCTGGCCGAGCCGGCCCGCATCGCCCGTGATCTCGGCCGCGGCCAGCTCCAGCACGATCGTCGCCTGCCGTTCGGCGGCGAGCGGGCGGACCAACGCCGCGCACTCGGCCGCGAGCGCGGCGAGGTCGGTGCGCCCGGGTTTCCCGGCGTCCTCGCCGGCATCGATGCGCGCGAGTTGCAGCAGTGAATCGATCAGGCGCCGCATGCGTTGCGCCGCGCGTTCGCACGCCTCCATCGCTTCGCGCTGCTCCTCGCTGAGCCCGCCGGCGGCGAGGGCGTTTTGCACGTGGGTCACGATCACCGCCACCGGCGTGCGCAACTCGTGCGCGGCGTCGGCGGTGAAGCGGTGTTGGCGGCCGAACGCCGCTTCGAGTCGGGCAAACGTGGAGTTGAGCACACCCGCCAGTTGGCCGAGCTCGCCGTCGGTTTCGCGGGCGTCGATCCGCTGCGAAAGATCGCCCGTTGCGATCTTGGTCGCAGTCGTGCCGATGTCGTGGATCGGCCGCAGCGCGCGGGTCACAAGCCGCCAGCCGATCACGATGGCGACGGCGAGAATCGCGGCGCCGCCGAGGGCGAGTTGCCAGCCGAACCGGTGGAGCTCCGCCTGCTCCGCGGCGAACGATCGGCCCACCAGTGCGACATCGCCGTAGTCCGCCGAGACGTAGGCTTCGCGGTAGAGGCCGCGCACCCGGGCGCGCGCGCCGAGTTCGCGCTCGGGCGGTTGGGGCAAATCGGCCGGGGCGTTCGCCGAGGCGGTGAAGGGCGCGGCATTCTTGAACCACACGGCGTAGTAAAACCCGCGGGCCATTTCGCGCGGCGGAAAAACCGCCGCCGGATCAGACTTGCGCGGATTTTTGCCGGTCGGCGGTGAGGTCGTGGGCGGAGGCGGGGGCGGGGAAGTAGACGGGGGAGGGGAGGGCGCCGGACTTTCGCCTTTCGTCTCCGGCGGACGTTTGCCGGACTTTTTCCCCTGGGCCAGTCGCGAGCCGTCCGGCGGGCGCCGCAGCGCGCCGTTGAGATCGAAGGCGAGGCGGCTGAGCTCATCGTCGAACCGCGCCTCGCGCGCGGTCGTCTCGAAATGGTAGGCCGTCAGTCCGAAGCTCAGCAGGAGCCCGGCAAAGAGCAGTCCATACCAGATTTGGAGCCGCCAGCGGATCGAGCGGAAGGGTCTCATCGATTACTCCACGACATAGCCGTGCCCGCGACGCGTGAGCACGAGATCCGCGCGGAGTTTCTTCCGCAGATTAAAAACATGCACATCGACGACGTTGGACAACGTGCTGTCGTCATCGCCGTAGAGGTGTTCGTAGAGGGTCGTGCGCGTGATGACTTCGCCGCGGTGCCGCGCGAGATATTCGAGCACGGTGTATTCGCCGGCGGTGATGACGACCGGCTGGCCCGCGAGCGTCACGGTGCGGGCGGCGGTGTCGAGCTGCACGTCGCCGAGCTCGATGCTGGGCTTCGCCTCCCGCGCCTGCCGCCGGATCAGCACCCGCACCCGCGCGAGCAGCTCGGGCAAATCGAAGGGTTTGACGAGGTAGTCGTCGGCCCCGCCGTCGAGCCCGCGCACGCGGTCGCGCGTGGCATCGCGGGCGGTGAGCATCAACACCGGGGTCGCCTTGGAGGCGCGGAGGCGGGAGAGGACATTCCAGCCGTCGAGCACGGGCAGCATCACATCGAGGATGATCGCGTCGTAGTCCACGCTCTGCGCCTTGTAGAGCCCGTCTTCGCCGTCACCCGCCGTGTCGATGGCATAGCCCTCCTTGCGCAGGGCGCGCACCAAGCCGGAAAGCAGGTCGGGTTCGTCTTCGACGATCAGCAGACGCATATCGAGGGGCAGGGTGTCTAGCATGGAGTGGGGGAGTTGCACGCCCGCAGTGGGTGGCGCGCGGTGAAAACGCGTCGCCACGTTATCGGTGGGAAGATTAAGCGGTCATGAAGCCGCGGGCGCAGAAGTTACGTAGCCGAGTCCGGGCACCGCGGGCGGCGCGGGCCGGGGCAGGGTGGGGCGACACCGGTCTTGCCAGCCGCTGGCGCTAATAGTAAGTATTAGCCGCAACCGTGACCGATTCTATCCGCGTATTTCTCATCGACGATCACCCGATTGTGCGGGCTGGCGCGCGGTTGGCGCATGACGGGCAGCCTCGGCACGGCGCTCGCGACCGACTACGACCGCTGGAATGTCGCGCAAGCCTACATCGCGAGCCGCAAGGACGAGTTTCGGCAGGTGTTGGGGCGCGCCGGCGGCCGCCTCGACACCACGCAGAAACCCGGCGCTGCCCCGAGCGCGCCCGGCCTCGCCGTGGTGAACACCGCCGTCACCGCTGCGCTCCCCGCCGAGCAGTTGGGCGCGGTTAACGACTACAACACGATTTGGCAGCAGTATGATCTCATCACTACGCTGGCCGACACCGTGGGCGTGAAGAAACTCACGGCGAAAATCTTCACCGACTACACGGTGCAGGAAGGCCGCTTCCGCGGCCTGCGTTTTGGCCTCGGCGCGAACTACGTCGATCAAGTCGTCGCCGGGTATCGCGCGGGCGACACGCTCGCGAATCCGAACTACAACCCCGCGCTCCCGATCTCCGTGACCAATCTCACGTGGATCGACGATCCCGCGGTCGACGCCAACACGCCGGTGTGGATCAAGCAGCCCTTCGAAGTCACGGGCACGCTCGTCTACACGCTGAAACTGAAATCCGGCCCGCGCATCGTCCGCGGCAAGGAACTCCAGTTCAACCTCGTCATCCGCAACCTGCTGAACTGGCAGCGCGTGCTCGCGCAGGACGAGGGCGTCTCACTGCGCAATCCCGACGGCAATTTTCTCAGTCCCGTGCGTCAGGCCGTGCCCGGCCGCATCGGTCAGTTTCAGCGTCCGATCAATTTCGAGCTGACGACCACGCTGCGACTCTGAGCGCGCCTACGCCGGCACGGTCCACCCGCGCAATTGGGCGTGGGTGGTGAGCTCGGTGAGGTTCGTGGCGTCGAGCTTCGTCATGACGTTGGCGCGATGAAATTCGATGGTGCGCACGCTCAGACCCATCAGGTCGGCGATCTCGCGGTTGGGCTTTTTTCCCAGCACATGGGCCAGCACCTGTTGCTCGCGGCGCGAGAGGATTTTGCCGACGCCCTGCGCGCGGGCGCCTTCGCGGGCGAGCGTTTCGCGGAATTTTTCGGAGTAAAACTGCCGCCCGTCCGCGACTGTTTCCAGGGCGCTCGCCAGCACCTCGGGCGAGGCGTCTTTTTCCACGTAGCCCTCGACGCTCGATTCGCGGATGCGGGTGAGGGAGAGCGGATCGATGAGGGAAGTGACGACGAGCCCGCGCAATTGCGGGCGCACTTGGCGGGCGGCGCGCATGAATTCGAGTCCGTCCATGCCCGGCAGTTGGAAGTCAACGAGGGCGACATCGGGTCGGGCGGACTCGACTTGGAGCAGCGCCTCTTCGCCGGTGCGGGCGGACGCGACGAGGCGGAAGCGCGGTTGGTCCGCGATCCAGCGCTCGAGAAAGGCGCGGACGAGGCCCTGGTCTTCGACCAAGATCACGCGAGTGCGCGGGTCGGTTTCATTCGATGGGGTCATGATTTTTCTGGAGCGGGGGAGGGGAGCACGAAGGTAAACTCCGTGCCGCCGGTCGTGCCGGAGTGGGCGGCGAGGGTGAGTCCGAGGGCGCCGCAGATCTCGCGGCATAGCCGCAAGCCGAGTCCGCCGGTCGCCGTCATCGGCTCGTCCTGACCGGCGGCGAAGCGCGCGGCGACCTCGGGCGGGAGTGCGGGGCCGTCGTTCGCCACGGTGAAACGCACGCCGCCGGCCTCAGCCGTGGCGCGCAACACGACCTGCGTGCGCGCGAATTTCAGGGCGTTGGCGAGGAGGTTGCGCACGAGGGTTTGCGCGAGGACGAGATCGGTCTCGACGCGCAGACCGGCGGGCATTTCGAGGAGCAGCGTCGTGCCGTCGCGCTCCGCGAGCGAGCGGTGGAGGGCGACGGCCGGGCCGAGCAGCGCCTCGGTCGTATGCGCGCTGATGTGATGCGTGCCTGCCCGCAGGCGCGCCCAGAGCACCAGATCTTCGATGAGCAGGAGGAGGGTGCGGCCGGTGCGCGCGGTTTCGCGGGCGAAGTCTCCGCTCGTGGTGTCGGCCGCACGCATCAGGCCCGTGAGCGGGCTGCGGAGATCGTGGCCGACGATCGCGAGGATGCGGTCCTTGTCGGCGTTGGCTTCCGCGAGTTCGCGCGTGCGCTCGCACACTTCGATTTCCAGTTCGTCCGCGTAAGTTTCCTCGATCAGGCGCCGCTGCTCGGTCTCCGCCACGAGGCGTTCCTGGGCGAGCGTCTTGTCGCGTTGGGCCTGGGCGAAGCGCTCCGCCGTCGCGAGCGAGAGGAGCAGCATCTCCAGCGCGGAGCCGATCATGAGGCCCATCATGGCGGCCTGTTGCGCGGAGTAGCTGAAGATCCATGCCAGGACCATGGTGAGGGAACCGGAGAACAGGCAGCCGAAGGCCATCACGAAAAATCGCGCCTGCCAGACGCCGGCACGCCACGACCAGAGCGCCAGCGCGAAGAGCCCGATGTGCGTGGCGGCGCTCACGAGCACGGTGACGCGCATCCAGATTCCGGTGTCGGGCGTGACGATGGCCCCCGGCGCGATGAGCAAAAGCAGCCATCCGCCGCGGCGCACCCAACGTGCGACCCGCGGCGCGCGCGCGTCCAGTTCGAGAAACGTCCGCGCGAAGTGCGTTAAGAAAAACATGGAGCCGACCAGCGTGAGCACGAGGGTGGTTTCCAGATGTGGCGAGCCGAGCGTCCAACCCAGCGCGGGGCCGAGCGAGCGGGCGAGCAGCATGAAGACCGCGCTCGCGCCCAGGTAGAGCACGTAGTAGCCGATGTCGGCGAGGCGCAGGCGCAGCCAGAGCAGGGTGTTGTAGCTGAGCAACGCGAGTAGTCCGCCGAGGTAGAGGCCCTCTGCGAGCAGCGCGCGGGCGCGGGCCGCGTGGAAATCGGCCTGCTCCGGCCACCACGCGAGTGCCATCGTGGCGAAGAAGTGATCGTCGGCGCGCAGGTAGACGCGGAGTTCGCCGCCGGCCGGCACGGTAAGAGGAAACGCGAGATCGCGGCCGGGCAGCGCTTTTTCCCGCGCGCTCAGCGCCTCGCCGTTGCGCAGGTGCCTCCAGCCGGCGGCGGTCGGCACCCAGAGATCCAGGTGATCGGCGAACAGATACTGATTCGCCAGGATCCCGGGCTGCGCACGATCCGTGGGATTGCGCACGGTCACACGCGCCCACAGGGCGTCGCCCGGTGCGACGGTGACAGGCACGGACCGGTTTTGCCGCGTGCGCCACGCGTCGGGCGGCTGTTGGGCAACGGTCGCGAGGTCGAGTTGCTGGCTTTGATCGCGCAAAAACTCCGCCTGGAAAACATCCCCCGCGGGCACATCCGGCGCGAGGAGCAGCATCCCGGTCTGATTCCCGGCGAAGACAAAGAGCAGCCAACTCAACGCGCCCGCGACCGTTGCCAGCACGCCCACGATGGGCAGCCAAGCGGGAGCGCGGAAATGAGACATAGGAGGGAGCGTTTGCCATCTGTCGTCGGGCGCAAGCCCGGCGCAGGCGGGCAAACCCCGTAGCGCTACGAGGTCTGACGCATTGCTTTTGCAACCGGTCGCAGACCTCGATGACGGCAGCCGCGCCCCTGACATGTCCACCCATCCACTGCATCTCGTGCCTGTCCCCGTTGCGCCGCGGAGCTCGGCTGCGATCGACCGCGAGCAGGGCCGCGCGTCGGACAAATTTAAGACGAACCGCGGCGCGGTTAACGTTGGCTTAATGTTCGGTGTGCTAGGTTTGCCGACATCGGCGGCCTGCGACTTCCACGCTCACGGCCCGGTCCCTCTTTCCTTACCCATGAAAACGAATCTGACGTTCCTCCCTTTCCGCCATACCACCGTTTGGCGCAGTAAGTTCTTGCTGGCGGCGTTGGCCGCAGCGCTCGGCGCGAGTTCCTTCCCGCTGGCGTCGTCCGCCCAGACGATCACCAGCTCGGTGCCGGGCCTGATCAGTTTTCAGGGCCGGGTCACCCTGCCGGGCGGTGGGCTCATCGCACCGACGACGCCGGAGAACCGCCTCGTCACTCTCCGCATTTGGAGCAGTGCGCAGGGCTCGCTGCCGGCCGATCTCATTTATTCCGAGCAGCAGATCGCGACGATTTCCCAGAGCGAGTTCAGCGTGCTGCTCGGGCAGGGCAGTGAGGTCGTCGGTGAAACGACCAAGGGCCCGGGCACCGTGGCACTCGGCAGTCTCGGCGTCTTCTCCGGCCCGATGCGTTACCTCGGCATCACCGTCGATGATGGCACGGCGGCGGCCGATTTTGAAATTTCCCCCCGCCAGCAGATCGTGACCTCGGCCTACGCCTTCCGCGCGAAATACGCCGAATCCCTCGGCACCAGCGGCACCAGTGCCCTCACCGTGGTCGATGGCGGCAACGTCGGCGTCGGTTTTCCCAATCCCGGTTTTAAACTCGAGGTGAACGGCAACGTCAGCGCCGCCGGCAGTATCGCCGCCACGGGCGCCGGCGGCTTCACCTTCCGCACCGGCGATGCCGACGGCGGTATTTTCTCCCCGGCGGACGACACCGTCGTGATCAAGACCAACGCCACCAACCGCGTGACCGTGACATCGACCGGCCTCACGCTGAACACCGGCACGATGTTTGCGTCGGGTTACAGCTTCACCGCGCCCGGCGATACCGACGGCGGGATTTTCTCCGCCGCCGACGGCGTCGTGGCCTTCCGCACCAATGCTACGGAGAAAATGCGGCTCGATCCCTCCGGACAGCTCGGCCTCGGCACCGCCTCGCCCGCCTACACCTTGGACGTGCGCAGCGCCACTCCTGAAATGTTCGTCGGCACCCCCGGCGGCACCCTCGGCGCGCTCTACTTGGGCGGCTCTGCCCATGGGGTGAAGCGCAACTACAACGCCGTCGGGAATGATGTGGGCCTGTATACCAGCCAAGGGGATTTGTATCTCTCGGCTAACGGCGCCACCCGCACCACCGATTTTCTCCTCAAGAACAGCACGGGCAACGTCGCGATCGGCGCCGCCACCGTGACCGACCGGCTCAACGTCGGCGGTAATGTCCGCGTAACCGGCAGCGCTCCCTCCTTCGTCCTCGCAGACGCCGCAAATGTCACCCGCGGGATCTTGGGTCTCGCCACCTCCGCCGCCAACTTCAGCACCGACGCTGCGGTCGGCGACACGGTTCTGCGCTCCGAGGCCGGGAAGATTCTCCTTCAGTCTGGCACGGCGGCTGCCGCGATCATGATCGGCTCGGACAACGCCGTCACCGTCAAGAGCCCCCTCCATGCGAGCCAGGGCGTCCATAGCACCGCCGGCGTCGCCACCCACGGGCAGGGCGCCTACCTCGAGTGGAACAAAGACAGTGCCCTCGGCAAAACCTACCTCCTGAATCAGAAAGGAAGCGGCACCGGCGGGATCATTCTGGGTGAAGTCGATACCGGCAACGGCATCACGACGCGCATGGAAATTCAGTCGAGCGGCCACACCCGCTTCGATGGCCGCGTGGGCATCTTCAACGGCGATCCGCAGGCGAATCTGCACGTCACGGGCTCGGCCAACAGCACTTTTAGTCGCCAAGCCTACCTAGACGCCGACAACGCCACCGCCGCGCCCCTTAACGCCTCTACGACCCAGGCGTTCTCCATCATCTCCGACGCCCGCGTGCGTGCGGATGGCTTCGAGGTCAATTCCGACCTCCGCCTGAAGAATGTCGTGCGCCTCTCCGACGGCCGCGAAGACTTGGTGAAGCTCCTGGCCATCCGCATCACCGACTACACGTTCAAGGATATCATCGAGCAAAGCGCCCAGCCGCAGAAGAAAGTCATCGCCCAGCAGGTCGAGGAAGTCTTCCCGCAGGCCGTCGGGCGCTCCACCAACGTGGTGCCGGATATTTTCCAAAAAGCCGCCCTGCGCGACGGCTGGGTGCAGCTCGCTACCGATCTGAAAATCGGCGAGCGCGTGCGCCTGATCACCGGTGAAAAATCCGCCGTCCACACCGTCCTCGCCGTCGAAGCCACGCGCTTCCGCACCGATCTCACCGCGCCCACCGACCGCATCTTTGTCTACGGCCGCGAAGTGAAAGATTTCCGTTCGGTCGATTACGATGCGATCGCGATGCTCAACGTCTCCGCCACGCAGCAGCTCAAGCGCGACACCGACAGCGAGCTGCACTCCCTCCGCGCCGAAAACGCCGCGCTGCGCAGCCAGCTCGCCGACCAAAGCCGCGAACTCGCCGCCCAAGCGCGCCGCTTCGCCGCAGCCGAGACGCAGAACACCGCCCGCGACGCCAAGCTGGCCGCGATCGAAAAACTCCTTTCGGCCCCCGGCACCGTCATGGCCCGTCCCGCGAAGCTGCCCACCGCCAGCGGACAATAATCCGCCGCCACCCTCGACTCCGCCCCGCCGTGCAAACTTCCTCGCGCTCCCGCTCTCCGCTCCGCGTCTCCCTGTTCGCGGCGCTCACTTTCACCTTCGCTTTCCCTTTCACTGCTTCCGCCTTTCCCCCGGCCCCTTTCTACATCGTCAGCGGCATGGTCCGTGATCAGGTCGGCGCCACGTTGCGGGTCGACGGTGCGGAGATCGCGCTCCTGCGCGATGGCACCGAGATCGGCCGCTCCCCGATCCAGAGCGACCTGCGCGCGGATTCGAATTACGAAATCAAAATCCGCATTGATCGAGATCCCGCTGCCACCCGCATCTACACCTCCAAAGCCGTCGCGGCCCAAGGCGTGTTTTCGGTCGTCGTCGTGATGAACGGCCAGAATTTTTACCCCATCGAAGCCAGCGGCACCCTCCGCGCCGGGAACGGCGGCGAGCGCGTCCGCCTCGATCTCAACCTCGGCATCGATGCCAACGCCGACGGTCTGCCCGATGCCTGGCAAGAGTGGCAGCTGTATCAATCCGGCCGCCGCCCCGGTCAACCGGGCTGGGATATCAACCTGATCACCAAGCAGGGCGATTTCGACGGCGACGGCACGTCCAACTACCTCGAATACGTCGCCGGCACCTTCGCCGGCGATGCCACCGAACGTTTCGAACTCCGCCTCACCACGAAGACCGCCACTCAGGTCGGCTTTCAGTTCTACGCCATCACGGGCAAAGTTTACGGCATCGAAGAAAGCACCGATCTCAAGACGTGGACCGCCGTGCCGCTCGCGTCCGACCCGAACGGAGCCTTTGCCGATTTTTACCGCGCCACCGCCGTCGGCGTCGTGCCCGCCTACGTGACCGTTTCCCCCGGCGCCTCCCGCTTCTACCGCCTCACCGTGCGATGAAAAATTTCCTCCACCGTATCGCCCTCGTTGGCTTCCGCCGGATGCTTGTAGGGCTGCCGCTTGTCGGCAGGCCGTTGCGGTTATCACGTTCGACGCATGACGGCCCGGCGGCGAGCGCCGGCCCTACGATCGAGCCCTCCCGACTCTCCCTCTCCCCGTCTCTCCTTCTCTCCCTCTTCCTCCTTCTCACTCCTCACGCCCACGCCCAGTGGCAGACCACCACCTACACGCTCCACGGCGGTTGGAACTCCATCTATCTCCACGGCGATGCCACGCACGCGACCATCGACCAGCTCCTCGCCGCCAACCCTGAGGTCATCTCCGTGTGGCGGTGGAATCCGAATGCGAACCCGATCCAGTTCGGCAGCTCGCCCTTGATCCCCGTGGCAGGCTCGATCGATTGGAATATCTGGGTCAGGGGCCAGCCTGCTCAGACCACGCTCGCCTCCCTCCTCGGCCAGACCGCCTATCTCGTCGAATGCTCGGGGGTCGTGACCGATAATTTTTCGCTCACGATTCCGCAGAAAGTTCAGCCGCCCCGCAGCACCTGGGTGCGCAACGGCGCCAATTTGCTCGGTTTCCCGACGAAGCTCGGCGGCGCGTATCCCACCTTCGCCGCCTACTTCGCCACGTTCCCCGTCGCGGTCGCGGCCAACACCAAGATCTACAAATACGTCGGCGGCCCGCTCAACGCGGCCAATCCCGTGCAGGTGTTTTCACCTTCCTTCGAGCCCCTCGACCGCACGCAAGCCTACTGGTTCGACGCCGCCGTCGTCAGCGATTTCTACGCCCCACTCGAAGTCAGCCCCTCGAATCTCGCGGGCCTCAGCTACGGCCGCACCGGCTCGCGCATTATCGTCCGCGTGCGCAACCGCACCGCCGCCGTCGTCACGCTCACCGTCGCACCGGTCGCCTCGGCCAGCGCCCCGGTCGGGCAGGAAGCAATCACGGCCGCCGTGCCGCTGACGCGCCGGACCTTCGACGCCGGCACCGCCTCCTACGTCGACACCGCCGTATCCGGCCCCTTCGGCGTCGTGCTCGCGCCGCAATCCTCGGTCGAGCTGAGTTTCGGCGTCGATCGCTCGCTCATCACCGGTGCGACCGATGCGCTCTACGCCTCCCTTCTACGCTTCACTGAGAGTGGAAATCTCATGGACGTCGTGCTCCCCGTGACCGCCCGCGTCACCTCGCTCGCGGGCCTGTGGGTCGGCGATGTCGCCGCTACCAACGTTCAGAGCAAAGCCCCCGGCTCGCCCGGCACGACGACGGCCAGTCCCTATCCGCTGCGTGTAATCATCCATGTCGATAACACCGGGACCGCCCGGCTGCTCTCGCAGGTGTTTCTCGGCCGGCTCGCGCCCGCTCCCTACGATCTCGGCGTTTGCACCAAGGAGAGTCTCTTAAAGGCCGACGACAAGGCCAACGCCCGCCGCCTCGTCGCCGCGCACTTGCCCGTCGATACCGAGGTTTCCTCCGGCTCTGGCAGCGTGGCTCTCGGTGCGACCTTGGTCCGCGCCGTGTCCGTCGGTTTCGCCGAGCGCACGAATCCCTACGTCCACACGTATCACCCCGATCACGATAATAAGAACCCGCGTTTCGAGATGCTGACCACGCCGCTCGAGAGTCCGAATATCGCGCGCAGTTGCGCCTTCACGTTTACCCTGACTCCTCCCGTGGGCACCTCCGCGAGCGGTTGGGGCAGCACGGTGATTGGCGGCACCTACGCCGAGACCGTCACCGGTCTGCACAAGGATGCGCTCACCGTCACCGGCACCTTCGAACTGCGCCGCATCAGTGAAATCGGCAGCATCACGACCAATTGAGAAATCCAAACCGGGTGAACCGCTCATCCTCGCTAATTTCCGCTAATCTCAAACCAGAAACCACACGCTCTCGCGCCTCGCCGATCAGGCGAGGCACGCACGCCATCTCGCCACCCTCGGGCTCCGAAAAATTAGCGCAAATTAGCGGTTCCACCTCTCCGTTTTCCGTCTCGCTGCCATGACTAAGCGCTCATCACTTTCTCTCCCCTACCTCTTCCTCGCTGCGCTCACGCTCGGTGCGGCGAGCTCCACCCGCGCCCAGCTGGAGCTTTCCGGCAACGGCTTCGCCCATCTGTTTCAATCGTCGACCGTCACCGTCGTGGCGGTGACCGATGGCGGCACGGGCTACACGTCGGCCCCCACCGTGACGATCTCGGGTGGCGGCGGGACCGGTGCAACGGCGACGGCGACCTTCGCTGCGGGGGTCGTCACGGGGATCACGGTGACGTCACCAGGTTCCGGCTACACCTCGCGGCCGACGGTCGCGCTTGGCGGCGGCGGCGGTGCGGGCGCCACGGCCGAGGCCCGGCTGGGCGTCGTGCCCTACCATCCCACGACTCCCCCCACGACGCCGCAGTTCGCCGCAGATTTCGGCAACTCCGGTGGCTCTGCGGCCATCGCCGCTAGCGCGACGTCAACCGTCGCCTATCCCGCGACGCTTTTGATCGTCATGCCTCGGTCCACCTTCGGCGGCAGTTTTGCTCCCGGAGTGCCGCGTTACCTGCTCGGCGATACCATCGTCCCGCCCAGCACGCAGATCGACAACGTCACCGTGGCCGACGCGCTCTATTGGCGATCCGAGCCCGTGAAGATCGGTGAAAGCCTCACCCCGGCCGTCACCGCCACGCCGCTCCCCCTCACCCTGGCTTCAGTCACGGTGAGCACCGGTGGCAGCGGCTACACGTCCGCGCCGACGGTGGTATTTTCAACCGGAGGCGGTCCCGGTTCCGGAGCCGCCGCCATCGCCACGATCACGCAAGGCGTCGTCACCAGTATCACACTCACGGCTGCGGGCACCGGCTACACGTCGCTGCCGGGCGTCTCCTTCCTCGGTGGTGGGGGTGGCTCGGGAGCGACTGCCGTCGCGGCCGCACCACTGCCCTCATTCTATTACAGCCCGCACGCCGACCGCGTTTTCGCTTCGCAGGCCGGCCGGGTCAACATCACCTGGGTCACGCGCACGCCCGTCACGGACGGCGCGGATCTCACGCTGAAATTTCGCGTCCGGTCGGAGGCCTTCTCCGTGTCGTCCACGACGAGCAAGGCGGTCCGCACGATTTATTGGACCGAGCGCAGCTTCAACGGTCCGACCGTCTCCGTGCCCTCTGGAAAAATTGAGACCGTCAATCCGGTTTATAATTTGAATTTCCCCAAGGTCATCGCCGAAGAATACCAACCGTTGGGCCTCGCGAGCGGCACCGCTTCGACCTCCTTGCCGCCTGAATTACGGACGATGTGGTTTGATAATCAGTCGGGCATCGGCCAGCTCCGGGCCTATAATCGAGAGGGCCGGATCTTGCTGGAATACCTCGGCGCATTGAAAGCGGGCGCCTCCTCCGTCTACGAATTTATCGGCGCCGATGTGGTGGATATCGTGCGCGTCGCCCCGACCGTCACCGTCACGGTGAATCTCGGCGAAAAAATAACCCCGCGCGATGCGAACAACACGCTGTTGCCGATCGATCACAGCTCCGAGTTCCTCGCCTCGCCGGTGCTCAACACCAGTCTCGACAGCCAGTCCTACTACGGCACGACCACGCGACCCGACGGTCGGCAGATCTACTACGCCGAGCGGGAAAATGATAATCCCGATCGCGTCGTGTTCTACTGGCTCGAAAAGACGGACGCCGCCATCCACTTCCTGCCCGCCCCCACGCAGCCGAATCTCGGCATCTATTGGCCGAAAGTGAAGAACGCTTACTCCCAGGTCTGGCCCACCGGACTGTCGTCCTATGCCCACTACACCGTCGCCACCGCCGGCAGCACCGCCGCCACCGGCGTGCAGTTCCCCGCCGGACAATCCCCGCAGATTGTTTATCAAGACGATGCCGCCCAGGCGCAGACGACGATCGATACGGCGAGCCAGCGCCTCCAAGTGACCTTCGCCGGTGACGGCCTGAATCGCACGCTGCTCAAATTCTCCAGCGCCAACGATGTCTGGTATGTCCGCCTCTTCACCCAGGCCGACGGCACTCCGGGCTTCCTCGAAGGCGATAGTCAGGCGGCCCTTTCCGCCGCCGTGCAAGTCGGCGATCGCATCAACCCTCCCGCCGATCACCTCCTCGGTGGCTACATCGCCAGCGGAAATAATTATCTTCCCTCCGCCTATCTCAATCCGTTCACCGTCGGCGCGGTCGCGGCGGAAAAGGGTGCCATCATCCCCGTCAACGCGCTGCCCGGCGAAAATGTGCTCAAGGTCTGGTGGTTCAAAAAGGTGGAGGCACCGAGCGCCGCCTTTCAGTCGTTCTATGTGCCGGCGAAGATCGGCACCTACACCGTGGTTTATCCGTCGAATCCCTCGACCATCGTCCTCGCTTCGAACGCCGGCAGCGGCGACCTCAGCCCCGCCGAGATCGCCGGCAGTCTCTATATCCAAAACGACCGCACGCTCCCCGGTTTTAATCCCAACGAAGAGCACGCGCTCCTGCTCGCCGGCCGCGCCTATGCTCTGCGCGACGATCTCAACGTCACGACTGGCGGCTCGGGCGTGTATACGTCTGAACCGTTTGTGCTGTTGAACTACACCGCGACGGCCGACGCCCGGCCCGCGATGCGCGCCTTTAAGGTCCGGCGCGAAATCTCCGGCACGCCCGCCGACGTCGTCTTCGATTACCCGATCACGGCCGGGACCATCTTGCAGGCCCCGATGCCCTTGCCCCTGCTGCCCCTGCCCCTCGATGCGGCCGGGAATTCCAAAAATGTGGAGGCCAACCTGACGCCGGATACCGCCACCAGTTTGGCCGTCCCCGACTACTATGCGAAGTTCACCTTCAACGATCGGAAGGGCTACACCTGGGTCTACCGGGGCGCGCACCTCGCGAATCCCCGTGGTGATTTGATCCGCGTCAATGTGGGTGCGGGCGGCACGGGCTACACCACCGCTCCGGCCGTTGCGATCACCGGCGGCGGCGGCACCGGGGCGACGGCGGAGGCGAAGCTCTCGCTCCAAACGATCTCGGTCGTTGCTTCCGGCGCGAGCTACACGAGTGCGCCAGCCGTGGTCTTTTCCGGCGGCGGCGGCAGCGGGGCCACCGCGACGTCCACGATCGCGTGGAAGATTAACTCCATCGCCGTGCAAGCGGGCGGCAGCGGCTACACCTCGCCTCCGACGGTGACGATCACGGGTGGCGGCAGCCTTGCCGTGGCGACCGCTGCGATCAAGAACACGATCTCCTCCATTTCGGTCACCTCGGGGGGGAGTGGCTATACTCTGTTTAATATACCTACGGTGACCATTTCTGGCGGTGGCGGCAGCGGGGCCACCGCCGTCGCGATCGTCGGCGATCTGCAGGTAAAATCGATTCGCGTGACCAACCCCGGCTCCGGCTATACCTCGGCCCCGACCGTGACGTTCAGCGGCGGGGGTGCCGCGGCCACGGCGAATCTTAACGGGTATGTGGCGTCCGTGACGGTCTCCAACCGCGGACTGGGTTATGTGCCGGCCCCCACGGTCACGCTGAGTGGCGGTGGCGGCACCGGTGCGTCCGCCCAGGCCGTCACGATCAGCTATGTCTCGGCGCTCACGTTGACGAATCCAGGCAGTGGCTACGCGTCGGTCCCCGCGATCGCACTCGTCGGTGATGGCACCGGTGCGACCGCGACGGCGACCGGCACCGTCACCGGGTTCGCCGTCACCAATCGCGGCCTCGACTACACGTCGTTGCCCACCGTGGGCCTGACCGGTGGCGGCGGCAGCGGGGCCAGCGCGACGGCGGGCGTCTCGCTCACGCCATCCACCGCGATGCAGTTTTACTACCCGATGCAGGCGGGCTTCTTTTTCCCCGGCGTCGCCACGCCGCCCGCTGTCGGCACGAGCTTGCCCTACCTGCGTCCTCTGTCCGGGGGCAGCCCGCAAGGCGATGCGATCACCGGCGCGTCCTTGAAAATCACCTACCGTCCGGTCTGGCCGACCAACGCTCCCGAACTCCGCGTCGCCGAGACCCTCACGTTGGCTAAGTTCGGCCTGCCCGCGGTCTATCCGCAGACCAGCGCTCACGTGCTTTACCAGCAGTCGGTGGCGGCCGAGGGCCCCACCAAGCCCAGTGCGATCTTGCACGATCCCATCCGGGAAAAGACGTTCCCACTCGTGGCGTCCGGTGGCCTGACCAAACTCCCGACCTCGCTCCTCACCACGGTGTATCAGGGGAAGACCTATTTCCAAGGCCTGCCGCCGCATCTCCAGTCCCGTTTCCACTACGATCCCCTGCGCGGCACCAAGGGCGCGCTCGTCCTCGTCGGCACGTTTGTCGATGAAATCGCCGGAGAAGATTACCTGAATCTCAATGTCCTCTCCGCCACCGACGTGACGGCCCTCAAAACCTTGCCCGCTACCAGCGACACCGATCTCGCGGCCTGGGCCAGCGCCATCGACGGCCTGACGACCAAGGTCGAGACCTTCATCCCCGATCCGCTCAAAGCCGGCACCTACAAATCCAACGGTGCCCCCGCGACGGTCGGCCCGCTCGCCCTCGCCACCATCGCGGACTCCGACACCGCCGTCGCGAAATATGCCCTCACCGCCACCGGTGCCGGCAGTGGCTGGGTCACGATGTTGTTCGCCAACGGCCAGGCGTTCACGCCGACCGGCGATCCGGTCGCGCTGCAAGTTTTCCGCGTCGCGCCCCGGCTCAACACCGGCGAACTCAAGGTCCAGCCCTCCAGCAATCCCCTCGATGAAAAAGTTTCCCTCCGCCACAGCGGCGATTTCGCCGCCAAGCCCGAGGACTACGAGTTCGAATGGCGCTACGCCCCGCCGCAGGACGGCGTCGCCCCGCCGGTCTACACCTACGCGCTGACCTCGCGTCTCGCGAACGCCTGGCAGCTCGCCCCCAGCCCCGCCGCCGCTCTCCCGACGGCGGACGAGTATGCCGCCGGTCTCGTCTCGACCACGTTCCCCCGCGCCGTCGCGGTCAATCCCCTCGGCTTCACCGGTGGCACCACTCGCCCGGGCCTCGTCGCGCGCTCCCTCACCGGCGTTGATTTCAGCGCCGCTGTGCCGGCCCAGATTATTTTCAGCGCGGAAGTCGCCGACCTCACCGGCTTCGTGCTCTACGTGAACGGCGTCGCCGCGCTCGCCTACAATTCGCCTTCCCCGTTTACCAACACGAGCGCCAGCACCGGTCTCGTGCCGGGCGGTGCCGGGCTCTCCCGCCAGTTTGAGGTCAACGGCAACTTCTTCCAAAAAGCGGTCAACACGATCGAGGTCGCGCTCTACTCCACGGCCGATCTCGGGGCGGTCTCCGGTCTCAATTTCCTGCTGCACGCCTCGGCTGAGACCGACCGCGTCGACATTGTCGGTTCGCCCTGGATCGACCCCGAGCCCGGTCACGTGCTCTTGCAGAATCAAGTCGTCGTCGGCGGCTCACCCAGCGCCCCGCTCGGCAGCCCCATCCTTGTGATGAGCGACAATTATTTTACGATGCGCTATCGCCCGAAGGCCTCGTCGAACAACGTCGCCGGCACCGGCTACTCCCGCTGGATGCCGCCCAAGCTCGTCGAGGGCTGGATCAAACGCGTGCTCGCCGGCATCAATCCCTTCAACCAGCGCGTCACCGATCTTTATAACAACGCCGTCAATACCGACGTGAGCCTGCTCACGCAGGCCGGCTCGCGTTGGGAGGGCAACGTCGCCCTCTCGCTCGCCAGCATTAACGATTTTGGCCTCATCGAAATTTACGAGACCGTCCTCAACCGCGGGAAGAGCCTCAGCATCGCCTCGGGCCCGCCCATCGACTACGCTCCCGCCAACGACGCGCTCCTCCTCGCCGCCGGCTACCTCAACGATCTCTACACCATCCTCGGCAACGAGGCCTACGCCGACGCCGCGAATCCCACGATTTCCGTGGACGACTCCACGACCGGCACCGGCGTCGCCACTGTCACCGAGGTCAACACCTCGCGCTTCTCCTTTGAGGCTCAGGTGAAGAGCGTCCTCGACGAGGAACTCGCGCTCCTGCGTGGCCGCGACGATTTTCTCGCCCCCGGCGTCACCGTCGCCCCCGGCTACAACCGCCTGTATTGGAACTACACTCGCGGCATCAATTCCGGCGAAGCCCTCTACGCGGTGAACTACAACATCCGCGAGAAAGCCGGCAGCCCCACCGCCAACGGCATCCTCGATGCCGCCGATGCCCAGCGCATGTTCCCCCAAGCCCACGGCGACGCCTACGGCCACTACCTCACCGCGCTGAAAGGTTATCAAAACCTCCTCCGCAACCCGAGCTTCACGTGGACGCCCCGCAGCGAAGCCGTCACCGTCCTCGGCCAAGCCGTGCAGATCGACTATTTCGACGAACGGAAATTTGCCGCCGCCGCCGCCAATCTGGCGCGCACCGCCCAGCAAGTCCTCGCCCTCACCGATCGCCAAAGCTACCGCGATGATCCCGCGTCCGGCTGGAGCCACTACCGCGACGGAAAATTTAATTCCGCCACCAACACCACGCGCCATTGGGGCCTCGACGAATGGACCTCCCGCGCCAGCCAAGGCAGCTACTACAACTGGATCGTCGGCAACGCCCTCCTCCCCGACGTGGATAACAACCCGAGCCACACCGGCGTGCAAATCATCGACCGCACCACCGTCCCCGAGCTGAAAGAGCTCGTGACCTTGGGTGCCGATTTCCAGACCAAGATCGACAACGCCAACGCGCACCTCAATCCCCTCGGCCTCAGCCCCGGCGCGATCGCTTTCGACATCTCCGCCGCCGAGCTGAAAGGCGGCAAATCGCACTACGAACAAATCTACGACCGCTCGCTGCGCGCCACCTTGAATGCCAAAGGTGCCTTCGACCAAGCCGCCCGCATGACGCGCCTCCTGCGCAATCAGGAAAACCAACTCGGCGATCGCAATGATGCCATCGTGGATCAGGAAGAGGCCTACGTGCGGCAGTTGATTGAGCTCTACGGCACGCCCTATCCCGGCGAAATCGGTCCCGGCAAGACCTACGCCCAAGGCTACGCCGGTCCCGACTTGCTCGAGTGGTTCATCGTGGATCGCCCCACCGACGTCATCGATACCTCGGCGGCGCTCACCCTCTCCGTCAAAGTTCCGACGGCGGTGGCGACGTTCACCGCCTTCTCGGAGGCGGACGTTACGAATGCCGCCGCGACGCAGTTCGCGACGCGCACCATCAGCATCCAGCCCAACCGCTACGTCCAGTATTCGGACCAATGGCAGAACGGCACCTCGCTCGGCCTGCGCTCCGTCACCGGCAAACTCCAGCAAGCCTTGCTCGACGCCGACCAAGCCTACGCGGCCCTCACCGCCGGAAATCTCGCCGTCAGTAACAAATACGCGATCTTCGCGCGCCGCCTCGAACTCATCCAGGAGTTGGTCAGGACCCAGAAAGCGACATTGGCGCGCGAGGCCCAGGCCACCGCCAAGATCGGCGAGCTCGCCATCGCCGAGGCTTCATTGGACGCGGCGAGTAGAGCCGCCGCAGCTGGCTCCGCCTTGGTCACGGAGCAAGGCGTGGCGCTGACGGAATTCTTCCCGCGCATCAACGGCCCCCTCGCCAACGATTTCACTTCATCCCTCCGCGGTTTCGTCAAAGCCAACGCCACGGTGCTTCGCCTCGTGCTCACGGGCACGAGCCTCGGCTTGAAGGCCTCCGCCGTCGTCATGCAGCGGCTCCAGAACGATGAGCAGAAGTCGATGGAGAGAGACGTCCGGCAACTGGGCTACAATTACCAACAGGCCCAGGCCGTCTACGAATACGATCTCCTGTTCCGCGACCTCACGTCCGGCTTTAACGAAGTCGCCCAGCTCGCCCTCAACCTCCAGCGTGCCGGCGAACGCGTGCGCAATGTCATGGCCGAGGGCGAGCGCCTCCAGGCCCAGCGCGAAACTTTCCGCCAGCGCGCCGCCGCCGTCATCCAAGGCTATCGGACCAAGGACCTCACGTTCCGCACGTTTCGCAACGAAGCCCTCGAGCAATACCGCTCCCTCTTCGATCTTGCCGGCCGCTACTCCTACCTCGCCGCCAAGAGCTACGATTACGAGACCGGCCTTCTCGGCTCCACCGCCGGCCAAGCCGTCATCTCCGGCATCGTCGCTTCCCGCTCGCTCGGCGATCTCACCGGCGGCGTTCCGCAAGCCACCGTCAGCACCCTCGGTGACTCCGGGCTCGCCGGCACGATGGCCCGCATGCAGGCCGACTGGTCTGTCGCCAAAGGCCGCCTCGGCATCAACAACCCCGACGAAAACGGCACGCTCTTCTCCCTCCGCCGCGAGCTCTACCGCATTTTGCCCACCTCCACCGAAGATACCGCGTGGCAGCAGACCCTCGAGCAGCACGTCATGAGCAATATAATGGCCGACCCCGATGTCGCCGCCCACGCGCGCAACCTCCGGAAAGCCGACGGCAGCGCCGTCCCCGGTATCGTGATACCGTTCAGCACCACGATCCAGTCCGGTTACAATTTCTTCGGTCTCCCCATCGCGGCCGGCGACCACGCCTTCACGCCGTCGAACTACGCCACCAAGATTTACTCGGTCGGCATGGTGCTGCGCGGCTACATCGGCATGGACCCCTACAGCGCGGGCATCCCCAACGCCGGCGCGCCCAACTCCACCGCCGCCAACGCCCTCAGCGCCACGCCCTATGTCTACCTCATCCCGACTGGCGCCGACTACATGATCGCCCCGCCGCTCGGCGACACCGGCACCGTGCGCAGTTGGTCCGTGAAAGATCAGGCGCTCCCGTTGCCCTTCAACCTCGGCGCGACGTCGTTCTCGACCACGCAATTCTTCAATGCCGACGGCACCCTCAGCGAGTCGCCGTGGGTCCTCCGCAAACACCAGGCCTTCCGCCCCGTGAACGATCCCGCGTTTTTCTACACCACGGTCCCCACCGAATTCACCAGCTCGCGCCTCGTCGGCCGCAGCGTGTGGAACGGCGGCTGGAAGATCGTCATCCCCGCCAACACCCTCTTCGCCAACGAGCAGGAAGGCCTCAGCCGTTTCGTAGCCTCGGTGAAAGACATCGAACTCTTCCTCCGCACGTATTCCCACTCCGGCAACTGATCTCTGCATCGTTCTCGTTCCTCGTTCTTCGTAATCGTTCTCTCCTTTCCCTCCGCTACGGCCCCTGATGAACGAGAACGATTACGAAGAACGAGAACGATTCGAACCGCCTCCCGCGCCATGCATTTCCCTCTCTCCCCCTCTCTCCGTCTCTCCGTCCTCCGCCCTCTGTGCCTCTGTGCTTCCGTGGTTCAATTTCTGACCGCGCCCGCCCACGCCCAAACCGCCACGTCCCGCCCCGTCGGCTACCTCGTGCAAACGATCCCCGCCGGCCAGACGCGCTCGTTCTCGGTCCCCTTCGACGCCGACCTCACCTCCCAAGCTGGCGCCGTCGGCCGTATCACCGCGGTCGGCACGAACTACCTCGAAAACTCCGCCGCCGCCTGGACCCCCGGCGCCTTCTCCACCGCCGCCGCGCCCTATTTCGTGCGCCTCACGAGCGGCGCCCACACCGGCCGCGTGTTCCAAGTTTCCACCACTGCCAACACCGCGACGCGCCTCACCCTCGTCACCGACGGCCTCGACCTCACGACCCTCTCCCTCGAAACCGGCACGACCGCCGGCGCCGCCTTCGAAATCGTCCCCGGCGACACCCTCGCGTCCTTCTTCGGCACGACCGCGCCCACCGATACCCTCGTCGTCCAAGGCGCCGCCGATCCCCTCGCCGCCGACCTCGTGCAAATCTGGGGCGGCGCCGCGTGGTTGAATTTCTACTACAACACGGCCTGGTCCCGTTGGGCCCGCGACTCCGACACGATCACCGATCCGTCCCGCAACGACTTTCTCCTCCGCTCCGACCGCGGCCTCATGCTCACCCGCCGCGCCGCCACGCCGCTCACCCTCGCCGTGATCGGCCGCGTGCTCGCCACGCCCCAACGCGCCGTGCACGCCCGCTCGGAAAACGCGCTCACCTTCCTCGCGCCGATGCAAGCCGCCGACACCACGCTAGGCGCCCTCGCCCTGCAAACCACCAACCGCACCACCGGTTGGCGTTCCTCCGCGAATCCTGCCGACGCCGACCTCCTCCTCGTGTGGAGCGGCACCACGTGGTTCAGCTTTTTTCACAACAGCACCGCCGGCCACTGGCAACGCGTGGGCGATCCCACACCCGACCGCGATGGCTACGTGATCGCCGCCGGCACGCCCGTCTTCGTGCAACGCCGCACCGCCGGCACCACGACCGCCGACCAGACCGTCAGCTTCCCCGCCCCCGGCACCTGATGAACCCGCCCGCTCCGGGAGGTAGGAGTCTGCTCGCAGGCGATTCCGCACGCGTCTTCGCCGCGCTGATGTGCTTCGCCGCCATCACCGCCAACGCCCAACTCATCCCGTGGAGCGAACCCCCCGTCGTGAGTGGCACGGGCGTCCCGCCCGTGATTTCCCCAGTTCCAAGTGCCACGGGCGTCTCGCCCGTGAAGTCAGCAGCCGCGCCCGCGAAGAAAACCACCGCGTCAGCCGCGCTCGCCCCGACTCCGACCGTCGCCGCCGCGCCCGCCCTCGCCACGACCGAACCCTCGATCCTCACGCTCCTCCTCTCGTCCTTCAACGGCACCCCGGCCTCCGGCGCCACCCTCACCGGCTCCAGTTGGGTCGGCCAAGTCACGCAAAACTCCGGCACCATCACCGTCGCCGGCACCGCCGTCGACGACAACGGCTGGGGCGCCCGCGGCCTCTCGCTCGACACCTCCGCGATGACCTACCTCGCGATCACCGCGCAACGCGACACCGGCAACCTCGCCCCGACCCTCTTCTTCCAGTTCGAAGACCAAAGCATCCGCACCCGCGTCCTCTCGCTCAGCACTTCGCTCTTCGCCATCGGCACACCGACGACCGTGCACGTCGCGTTGCCCTCGTGGACGATCGACTTCGGTTCCAACGCGCTCTCCGGCTGGAGCCTCGGCGGCGGCGGCGTCACCTCCAGCGACACCACCGTCGCCTTCCGCATGACCTTCGACCAAATCACCTTCACCACCTCCGCCATCCCCGAGCCTTCGACTTACGCCGCCTCCTCGGCCTCGCGGCCCTCGGCGCGGTCGCGTATCGTCGCCGCCGACCCTGAGCCCACTTCGCCGCCGGGGGGAATCGACGACGCGTTTTATGATCGCTCAAACTGCGCGCGGTTGGCTTCGACGAAACGGCGCAATTGTTCGACGCTCGGCAGTGCGACGAGGTAGCGGGAGACGAAGAGCTTTTGGGAGAGACCGGCGGTGGCGTATTCGACCTTGGTCTCGTCTTTGTCGCTGCAGAGCAAGATGCCGACCGGCGGTTGGTCGCCTTTCGCCATCATGTTTTTCTTAAAATAATTCAGATAAAAGTTCATCTGCCCGGCATCAGCGTGGGAGAAGGCGCGGATCTTTAAGTCGAGCAACACGTGGCAGCGCAGGCGGCGGTGATAGAAGACGAGGTCGACGCGGTCGTGTTCGTTGCCGACGGTGATGCGGAATTGTCGCGCCTCGAAACAAAAGCCGGTGCCGAGTTCGAGGAGGAAAGCCTGCACGTGATTGAGCAGAGCCGATTCGAGATCATTTTCCGAGTAAGCGGCGCGATCGGCGAGCCCAGCGAATTCGAGGACATAAGGATCGCGGATGAGATCCTCGATCATCGCGGGCGCCTCGGCGGATTGCTTGCGGGCGCGAGCGACGACCGCGCGCTTGTTTTTGGAGAGCCCGGTGCGCTCGTAGAGCAGCGAACCGATCTGGCGCTGAAGCTGGCGCACGGACCAGCCGCCGAGCAGGCATTCGTTTTCGTAGAACGCGCGCTTCCATGGGTCGTCGAGGCGGAGGATCTCTACGAGGTGAGTCCAAGATAGCTGAAGGATTTGCTGGGGCTTGAGAGGAGTGGGGAGGTCCGCACTCAATTCACCAGTCGGTGACTGGCGAATTTCGAATTTCCTCACCACGGGTGAGGAAATTGGGAGGAGAGCCAATTCGCCAACCGGTGGTTGGCGGTTTCCGGATTTCCGCACCGGTGGTGCGGAAATTTCCGTGGCGGCCAAAAAGTCAGTCACTGACTGGCTTTTCTCGCCGCCTACAAAAAGGCCAGTCACCGACTGGCCAATTTGCGGATAGGTTTGATAGAACACACGGCAGCTTTTCAGGACGCTTAAGCTCAGTCCGGGGAGCTTTCGTTTGGCCAGGTCTTGGGCGAGTCGGGGCATCAGACCGTCACCATACTTTGCGCGGTCCGCGCCGCCCTGCTCGAACTCGACGACGTAGGCGCCGACGAGCCAGTTGCGGAGGACGAGGCCTTGATTCACCGCCGCCGCCGCGCGACCGACCGCCGAGGTGTGCGCTTGGGCGATGGCCGACAGGAGTTGGCGGTAGTGCATGGCGGAAAGAAAAGCGGGTGGCAGGTGGAGCGTCAAAGCCGGGAAGGACGCGGATTGGAATTGGCAGGCTGCAAGGGGCCGCCTCTGCTCTCGCGGTCCTCATGCTGAGCGTCCGCGTGTATGATGAGACGTCGACCGAGTCTTCGCCGTTCGATGTAGCGTCACTGCGATTGTGACTGATGGTTCGTTGGAAAGAATCCCCAAAGGACGTTGCTGTCAGGTTCACTCCTAGCACCGGCGAATTTCGCTGGGAGGGCGAAATCGCGACCTGGGAAGAACTGATGTTTTCGCCCGACTCAGTCGTGGCGAGGATTCAAACCTCCTGCCGTAGCGCAGCCAGGAGTTCCGAGCCTTAGCCATAAGCGGCTCAGGCCACCGGCAGTTCGAACCAGAACACGCTGCCGCCGGTCGCAGGGAAATCGGCGCCGGCGGTGCCGTTTTGGGCTTCGACGAGGTGTTTCACGATGGCGAGGCCGTAGCTTTCTTCGCCGCCGGTTGGGCGGGGACTGAGGCGGCAATCGGCCGCACGTGTAACCGGCAATTGGACGCTTACCTAACCGGCAATTGGACGCTCCTCTGGCCGGCAAATGGACGCCAACTCTCTGCCCCGTGCTTTGGAGGCTTCTCTGCGGGGAGCGCTGGGCGACACGCCGGTGGTGTGCCTGTTGGGCCCGCGCCAGTGAGGGAAGACCACTCTCGTCCGCGCGCTCGCCCCGCGCTACGCCTACGTGAGTTTCGACGATGACGATGCGCTCGCGCTCGCCCGGTCCGATCCCAATGGCTTTCTGGCCGCCCTGCCCGATCCGGTGATTCTCGATGAGATCCAGCGGGTGCCTGCGCTCTTGCGTGCGATCAAGCTCTCCGTAGATCGCGACCGCCGTCCCGGCCGATTTATTCTCACCGGGTCTGCGAATCTGCTGCTGCTGCCGAAACTCGGCGATTCGCTGGCCGGACGCATGGCCATCCTTGAGTTGCAACCGCTCACCGCGGCCGAGCAGGCGCGCAAACCGGGCGGTTTTCTCGCGGCCTGGCTGGGGGGCAAGCTCAAGCCCTCGTTGGCGGCGTCGCCCCAGCCGCCGGACCCGCTGACGTTGGCGGCGCGGGTGGTTGGGGGGCGGTTTCCCGGAGCCACTCACGCGGTCGGCGGCGCGGGCCCGCAATTGGCATCGCGACTACGTGCGCGCTCGGCTGGAGCGCGATGTGCAGGATGTGGCCCGCATCAAAGATCCGCGCGATCTCTCGCGCCTGCTCACGTTGCTGGCCTTGCGAACGGGGGAGTTGCTCAATGTCTCCACGCTCAGCAACGAGCTCGATTTGCGCCGCGAGACGGTGGAAAGCCATCTCGCCGCCTGCGAACGGCTCTATCTCGTGCGTCGGCTCCAACCGTGGCATCGGCACGAATCCAAGCGACTGATCAAGACGCCCAAAGTCCATTTCCTCGATAGCGGTCTGGCGGCAACGCTCGCCGACCTCACCGTGGAGGATTGGCATGATCGCCGCGACCGCTTCGGTCATCTGCTCGAAACGTTCGTGCTCCAGCAACTCAGCACGCAGGCGGGCTGGACCGATCCTGAGCTGCGTTTTTGGCATTACCGCGACAAGGATCAGGTGGAAATCGACCTCGTGGTCACGCGTGGACGCCGCACTTGGGGCGTGGAGATCAAAGCGACCGCCACGCCGTCACTGGCCGACACGGCCGGACTGCGCCGGCTCGCCGCGCAGTGTGGTGACGATTTTGCCGGCGGTCTGTTGCTGCACGCCGGTGCACACTCGATCACGCTCGATGATCCGCGGTTCTTGGCGGTGCCGATCGCCAAGCTGTGGGAATTGTGAGGCGGGTGTGGAGAGCTCGGCGGATTGATTGCGGGCGGGGCGATGACGGCGCGATTGTTTTCTGAGAGGCCGGTGTGCTCGTAGGAGGGGCGGGGCGGTATGAGGAGCGTTTGTTGCGACACGAGGTCGCAAACTACCTTGCATGCGGGACAGGTAGGGACGCCTCCGAGGCGTCTGCGTAGTGGAGGCGAGTGTCACGCGCAGGGCGGACCAACCGCCGGAGAGCCGCCCCTACCGGATGGGGGCTTGGCGCGCTACACTGCCGGCAGTTCGAACCAGAACACACTGCCGCCGGTCGCAGGGAAATCGGCGCCGGCGGTGCCGTTTTGGGCTTCCACGAGGTGTTTTACGATGGCGAGGCCGAGGCCGTTGCTTTCTTCGCCGGCGGTCGGGCGCGGCGAGAGGCGGGCGTGTTCGCGGAAGAGTTGGGCGCGCTCGGCGGGCGGGACGCCGGGGCCGGTGTCGGCGATTTCGGCGCGCAGGTGGCGGTCCGGGCGGGCGAGGCGCACCGTCACGCGACCGCCGGGCGGCGTGAATTTGAGCGCGTTGCTCACGAGGTTGGTGAACATCTGGTAGCCGTGCGCGGCGTCGCAGCGGGCGAGTGGGAGGTCGGCGGCGATTTCCGTGGTCAGTGTGATGTTTTTGCGGGCGGCGGCGTGCTCATGTTGGCGGGCGACGGCGTCTGCGAGGAGCGCGAGGTCGATGCGGCCGGCGGCGGCCCCGGGCTGCGGCGCGCGGAGATCGAGAAACGTGTCGATGATGCGGCGCATCTGCGTCGCGCTCTCGTTGATGTTGGCGAGGTATTTCAGCGCGCCCGCGGGCAACGCGGGCTGACGTTTCGCGAGCTCGCCGGCCATGAGAATGAGGCAAAGCGGATTGCGGAGATCGTGACCCGCGATGCGCATGAAACGCTCCTTCAACGCGACTTGTTCCTGCAGCTCGCGTTGGAGTCGGCGGAGGGACAGGTGCGTGCGGATGCGCGCGAGCGCCTCATCGTGCTCGATGGGCTTCGTGATGTAGTCCACGCCGCCGGCCGCGAAGGCTTTCACTTTGTCCGCCGTCTCGCTCAGCGCGGTCATGAAGAGCACGGGCACGTCGCGCGTCTCGGCGCGGGCTTTGAGGCGGCGGCACGTCTCGAAGCCGTCGATTCCGGGCATCATCACATCGAGGAGAATGAGGTCGGGCTGCGTCTGCGCGGTTTGCGCGAGGGCTTCTTCGCCGTCTTCGGCGACCATGAGTTGGTAGCCGGCGGCGCCGAGGGTTTCGACGAGGACGCCGAGGTTGGCGGGGGTGTCGTCGACGATGAGAATGGTTTCGCTCATGAGGGGGGAGGTTCGGGCAGGTAGCGGGCGACGAATTGGCGGATGGCCTTCATTTTGAAACGGGCGGCGAGATCGAGGACGTTCTGGGCGAACGGGCCGTATTTGGGGTCGAGCGCCACCAGCGCGGCGGCGCGGGCGCGGATGCCTACGACGTCGCCCTTGGCGGCGAGTTCGTAGAGCGCGGCGGCTTCGGCGGGCGGAGGCGGTTGCACCGCGAGCGGAAACGGCGTGCGCGTCTCCTCGGCATCGGCGATGTGCCACACGAGGCCGAGCGCGCGCTCGACCGCCGTCCAGAGCTCCTCCTCGCGAAACGGTTTCGCGAGAAACGCGTCGCAGCCGGCGGCGAAACACTCGCTGCGGTCGAGATCGTAGGCGCTCGCGGAGACGGCGATGACTTTGAGCGAGGCGTGGGCGGGGAGGGCGCGGAGGCGGCGCGTGGCTTCGAGGCCGTCGATGCCGCCGGGGAGGCGGAGATCCATCAACACTAGGTCGGGGCGGAAGTTCGCGGCCTCCGTGAGTGCGCCTTCGCCGGTGGCGGTTTCGGCGAGCTGGAAGCCGAGCGGCGCGAGCATGTCGACCATCACGGCGCGGTTGGTGGCGTTGTCATCCACAATCAGGATACGGCGGCGCGGACCGGCGTAGCCGAGCACGCGGCGTGTGCTGTCGACCGGAGTGGGCGCGAGGGCGTGGGCGGCCACCGGCAGCACGAGGTCGCACCAAAAGCGGCTGCCCCAGCCGGGTTTGCTTTCGACGCGGAGCCGGCCGCCCATGCGCTCGACGAGGCTGCGGCTGATCGCGAGCCCGAGGCCGGTGCCGGTCGCGGCGGTGGCCTGCGTGCGGCCGACCTGCGTGAAGGGTTCGAAGAGTTTGCCGAGATCTTCTTCGGAGATTCCCGGGCCGGTGTCGCTGACGGAGAAACGGATCGCGGCGCCCTCGGCGCGCTGCACGGAAAACACCACGCCGCCGGCGGCGGTGAACTTCACGGCGTTGGAGACGAGGTTGAAGACGATTTGGCGGATGCGTTGCTCATCGCCGCGCACCCAGCGCGGGAGATCGGTGGCGACGGCGGTTTCGAAGAGAATGTTTTTCTCGCGGGCGCGAGGCGTGAACACGCGCTCCACGCTCGCGGCGAAACCGGGCAGATCGAAATCGGCCGGGTGCAACTCGATGCGGCCGGCCTCGATTTTCGAGAGGTCGAGCACGTCGTTGATGAGCGCGAGGAGATGGTCGGCGGATTCGTGGATGACGCGCACGCCGTCGCGCTGTTTGTCCGTGAGGGCGGTGTCGCGGCGGAGGATTTGCGTGTAGCCGAGGATGCCGTTGAGCGGCGTGCGCAGCTCGTGCGAGACGCTCGCGAGGAAATAACTTTTCGCGCGGCTCGCAGTGTCGGCGGCCTCCTTGGCCTCGCGGAGAGCGCGGGCGGCTTCGCGCTGCTGGGTGACGTCGGTAGCGACTCCTTCGAAGTGGTCGATCGCGCCGCGCGCATCGCGGACGACACGCACGGATTCGGAAATCCAGCGCGTGGAGCCGTCGCGGCGGAAAACCTCGGAGACGAAATCGGCGACCTCGTCGTTGCTCTGAATCTGGGCGAAGAAATCGTCGCGGCGGCCGGGCAGCACGTAGACCTGCCGCTTGATGTCGTTGATCGCCGTGAGCAGCGCGGGCACGGAGTCGTAGCCGAGCATGCGGGCGAGCGCGGGATTGGCGCTGAGGAAGCGGCCCTCGGGCGCGGTGACGTAGAGGCCCTCGACGGCGTTTTCGAAGATCGAGCGGTAGCGCTGCTCGGCGAGAGCGAGCGCGTCTTCGGCTTGGCGGCGTTGCACGGCGACGGCGGTTTGCTCGGCCACGAAGTTGAGCAGACGCAGGTCCTCGGCGCCGTAGGCATCGGTGCGTGTGTAGTCTTGGAGCGCGATCACGCCGAGCGTGCGGCCGCCGACCACGAGCGGGACGCCGAGGCGCTGGGCAGCGGGGTGCTCGAGCGGCTGATACGGGCCGCGGGCGCGCAGGAGCGCGGGGAGTTCGGCGGCGGAGATGAGCAGCGGGCGCGCGGTGTGGAGGACGTATTCGGTGAAGCCGTTGCCGGGCTCGCGGGGCGGCGGCGGCGCGATGTGTTCGTCGATGAAGTAAGGAAACGTGATTTGGCGGCCGTCGGGGCTGAGCAGGGCGACGTAGAAATTTTTCGCCGACATGAGGCCGCTGACGATGCGGTGCACCTCGGCAAACAGGGCCGCGAGGTCGCCGCCGGCGAGCACGGTGCGGGAAATTTGAAACGTCGCGCTCTGCACCTGGTCGCGGCGACGGCGCTCGGTGATATCGATGGCGACGGTGAGTTGGCAGGGCTCGCCGCCGAGCTCGATGATGTCGGCGTTGACGAGCAGCGTGGTGAGACGGCCGTCTTTCGCGCGGAAGTCCGCCTGGAGATCGCGCACGAAGCCGTGAGCGGCAATCTGCGTGAGAAATTCGGCGCGCTGCACCGCGTGGGCCCAGAGATCGATATCGGCGGTGGTGCGGCCGATGACTTCGTCGCGCGTGTAACCGCAACTGCGGGTGAACGCAGGATTCACCTCGAGCATTTTGCGGTCGCTCACGCGGCTGAGCGACATGAGGGCGGGGCTGGAGTGGAAACTTTTTTCGAAGTAGAGCCGCGATTCGCGCTGGGCGGCTTCGACCTGCTGGCGGTGAACGGCGGCGGCGGTTTGATCCGCGACGAACATCAGGAGTTGGAGGTCGGAATCGGAGTAGGCGTTGGCGTTGTGATAATCCTGCACGGTGATCACACCGATGGCGCGGCCGTCGCTCATGAGCGGGGCGCCGAGCCAGAGTGCGGCGGGTTTGCCGGTCGGCTTGTAACGTTGGTCGTCGCGGAAAATGACGGTGAGTTCGTCGGCGGTGGTGCGGAGCGGCCGGGCGGTGTTGATCACGTATTCCGTGAGGCCGGCCCCGGGGCGGCGCGGTGCGGGCGGTGCAGAAAATTCGTCCGCGTAGTAGGGGAAGGAGAGCAGCGCGCGGTCGGGGCTAAGCAGGGCGACGTAGAAATTTTTAGCCGGCATGAGGCCGCCGATGATGCGGTGGAGTTCGGCGAAGAGCGTCGGGAGTTCGCCGCCGGCGAGCACGGCCTGCGAGATGGCGTAGGTGGCGGTTTGCACGCGCTCGCGGCGGCGACGGTCGCTGATGTCGATGCCGACACTGAGCACGCTTGGGGTGCCGCCGAGCTCGAGCACGTCGGCGTTGATGAGAAAGGTGCCCTGCTCGCCGCCGCGTCCGCGAAAGTCGGCCTCGAGGTCGCGCACGGCGCCGCGCTCGCGGATGGCCAGGAGGAAGGCTTCGCGCTGGGCGGGGTTGACCCAGAGTTTGATTTCTTCGGGCGTGCGACCGATCACTTCTTCGCGTGTGAAGCCGACGGCACGGAGCAAGGCGGGGTTGGCCTCGGTGATGACGCGGTCGGAGACGCGATTGATCACCATGAGGGCGGGGCTGGAGTGGAAACTTTTCTCGAAGTAGGTGCGGGCCTCGCGTTGCGCGTTCTCGACCTGCTGGCGGTGCACGGCGGCGGCGGTTTGGTCGGCGACGAAGAGCAGCAGGCGTTTGTCTTCGTCGGTGTAGGCGACGGGATTGTGGTAATCCTGCACGACGATGGCGCCGATGCCGCGGCCTTCGAACATGAGCGGAGCGCCCATCCATTGCGCGCACGGGCTGCCGCCGGGCGTGTAGTGGCCGCGCGAGCGCAGGCGGGTGACGACCTCGTCGTCGGTGGCGAGGAGCGCCTCGCCGGTGTCGATCACGAATTCGGTGACGCCGTTGCGGAGTGGGCGGGGCGCGGGGTGGGCCATCGTCTCGTCGACGAAGTAGGGAAACGAGAGGAGGGAGCGGTCGGCGTTGAGGAGGGCGACGTAGAAATTTTTCGCGGGCATGAGGCCGGCGATGATGCGGTGCACGCGGCCGAGGAGCGCGGGGAGATCATCGCCGCTGAGAATGGCCTGCGAAATTTCGTAGATGCCGGTCTGCACCTGTTCGCGGCGGCGGCGTTCGGTGATGTCGATGCCGACGGTCAACATGCACGGCTCGCGGCCGAGCTCGATAATGTCGGCGTTGAGGAGGAGCGTGCGGACGAAACCGGTGCGGCTTTTGAACTGGGCTTCGAGATCGCGGATGGTGCCGGCGGTGCGGAGGCGGCCGATAAACTCATCGCGTTGGTCGGCGTGGAGCCAGAGGCCGAGTTCGAGCGTGGTGCGGCCGATCACTTCTTCGCGCGGGTAGCCGGAGCCGTTGAGAAACGCGGGATTGGCCTCGATGATTTTGCCGTCGGCGGCGCGCGCGATCGACATGAGCGCGGGGCTCGAATGGAAACTCTTCACGAAATACGACTGCGATTCGCGTTGGCTGGCGGCGCTGGCGGCGAGGGCGTCGTTGGCGCGGGCGAGCTCGGCGGTGCGCTCGTCGACAAGACGCGCGAGGTCGCGCTGGAGGGTGAGGAGCTCGTCTTCGGTGCGTTTGCGCTCGGTGATGTCGCGGAGGTGCGCGGTGAAAATCGGCGGACCGTCGGTGGCGATGCGGGTGATGGCGAGCTCGACGGGAAACTCGGTGCCGTCGGCGCGCATGGCGGTGATCTCGATGCGTTGCCCGAGCATCTTCGGCGCGGCGCCGCCGAGCACGCGGGCCATCCCGGCGCGGTGACCGGCGCGCAGGGCGGGCGGGACAATGAGGTCGGTCATCTCGCGCCCGAGGACGGCGGTGCGCGTGTAGCCAAACGTGCGCTCGGCGGCCGGGTTAAAATCGATGAAGCGTCCCTCGTGGTCGATGGTGACGATGCAGTCGAGCGCGACGTCGAGGATGCCGGCGAGATGCGCTTGCAGCCGCGCTTGGGCGGCGGGGAGGGAATCTTCGGGAGGCATCGGAAGCGGGTGCGAGTCGGAGGACGGGAGGAGCGGGGAGGAGAGTGGGGCGGAGCGAGTGGCGGACAGCGGCGGTCGAGCGGGGGCGAGCTGCGGACGGTAGAGCGAGCGGAAAGAGAAAGAGGCGATATTCGGAGCGGGCGCGAGAAGAACGCCGCGTGCCGCGCAGCGCAAGGGAGCGCTGGGCGGCGGAGAGACGCGGCGGCGTGCGCGGCGCGTGGCAGTGCGCGTTGGTGCGCAGCCGCGTGGGCGTGTGCGCGCGGGTTACGGGTTAAGCGATTTCAAGTAAGCCACGACGGCGCGGGCGTCGGCTTCGTCGAAGCGGAAAGCCGGCATCGGCGGGAGCGGGCGCGAGCCGTCGGGGCGTTGGCCGGTTTGGAGAAACGCGATGCCTTGCGCGGTCGTCATCGAGGGCAAGCCCGCGAGCGGCGGTGCGGCGGGCGACCACGGCATGGGCACGGTCGGCTGGAAGGGCAGGGGAGCGCCCTTCATCCAGAGTTCGCGGCGGAATTGACCGCGCTCGTCGCGCGGGGAATGGCAGTCGGCGCAGAGGCCGACGTGTTCCACGAGATAGCGACCGCGGGTGATGAGCGGATCGCTCGCTTGCGCGGACGTGGCCGTCGGAGCGGCATCGGCCGGGGCCGAGGCGGAGGCCGCCGCGGCAATGACAAGACCCCCGGCAAAGGCAGCGCCGAGGAGAGTGGTGAGGTTGGTTTTCATGGGAAAATCAGAGACGGGCGAAAGGGAGTCATCGTTCACCGCGAGATCGCGTAGAGCGCGCCGGCGGAGGCGAGGATGACGAGCAGCGCGAGAGCGGCCGTCCACAGGGGCATGGGATAGTCTTGGTGCAGTGAGGGCATGGGAGCGCGGGGGCGACGGGTGGAGCGGGGCACGGGAACGAGGCGCGAGTGTGCGTGCGAGGTGTGGAACCGGGAAACGGATACGAGGTGAGGGCGCGGCGCGCGATTACGCGGCGGCGGGTTGGCCGGAGCGCGCGGCGTCGATCATGGTGTTGGCGAGGAGCGTGTAGGTGGTGGTCCACGCGGATTTCACGGCGGGCGTGAAGTCGGCTCCGAGGCCTTTCTCGAGCGTCCACAGCAGGGCGGCGCCGACGGTGGCGTAGTGTTCTTCGCGCACGCCGTAGCCGACGTGGCGTGCCCCGAGGGCACGGACGGCGGGCACGATCTGGTCGAGGCGTTCGAGCGCGGCAACGGCGGTGGCGATCATCGCCATGAGTTTCCGGCCCTGTTCGCGCATATCGCCGCGGAAAAGGAGGCGCAGCGATGGATCGAGTTCGAAGAGGCGCGCGTAGAAAAGTGCGGCGGCTTGGTCGGCGATCGGGACGATTTTCCGGAAGGAATCTTTGACGAGAGTGATGTCGGCGGGGGTCATGGGAAACGAAGGTGAGTGTCGGGGGCTGAGTGTGGAGAGAGGCGGTTAGGCTGGATCAGGCGGCGAGACGGTTGCGTTCGCGGAGGCGTTGGATGATCGGGCGGATTTCGAGGCCGCGGGGCTCGGTCGCGACGGCGAGGGGCAGCGGGCGGAACTGGGCGCGTGGGCGCAGGGCGCGCGGCGGGCGCACGGTGGACAAGGCGCGCGGCCGGCGGGCGTAGTCCTGAACGATGATGGCTCCGAAACCGGCGGCGAAAACGGCGAGGAAGGCGGTGAATTGAATCGTGGTCATGGAAGTGAGGGCGACGTGGTGATCGGTTGAGGTGCCCATGATGCCACGATTGCGCGCGGAGCGGTATGGGCCGGACGGGGATGGGCCGAACGGCCCAGGCGCGGGTGGCTCGCGGACGAGGCGGGCGCTTTACTTCGCCCCGGGCGCGGGGCAGCGTGCCGGGCCGTGAAACGTATTTTGGTGATCGACGACGAAGCGAAGATTCGCACCCACACCGCCGAGCTGTTGCGGCTGGAGGGCTTTGAGGTTACCGAGGCGAAAAACGGTCGCGACGGCGTCGAGCAGGCGCGCGCCACGCCGCCGGACCTCATCGTGTGCGACATCACGATGCCCGAGATGAACGGTCACCGCGTGCTCGAAACGCTCCGCGGCGACGCGCGCACGGCTCACGTGCCGTTCGTGTTTCTCACGGGTTGGGGCGAGCAGGCCGACCAGCGCGCCGGCATGAATCTCGGGGCCGACGACTACCTCGTGAAACCCGTGGTGCCCGACGATCTCCTCGCCTCGGTGCGCGCGCGTTTGCGCCGTGCAGAACTCGCGGCGTCCGCCGCACCGAAACGGGCCAAACCCGCGGGCGAGCCGACTCCCGCGCAACTCGAACCGCTGGGCCTCACGCCGCGCGAAGCGGAAGTGCTCTTCTGGGTCGCACGCGGTAAGACCAACGACGAAATCGCCACCGTGCTCGGCATCGGTCTCACGACCGTGAAAAAACACCTCGAGAGCACCTACGCGAAACTCGGCGTCGAAAACCGCACGACTGCCGCCGCGATGGCGCTCGAGCGGCTGGCCGCGGGTTGAAACGGCTGCGCCGGTCCGCTTCCAATCACCCGTTACGGGCGACCCTGTCCGTTACCGCGAAAACGAATCGGCGTTCTTCGTGAACTGTTTTTCCAGACTGCCGCACACCAGTTCGCAGAGCTTGAAGATCGAGGGATCGGCGATCGCGTAGAATACCTGCAGACCTTCTTTCCGCCGCGAGAGGATGTGCGCCTGCATCAGCGTTTGCAGGTGCCGTGAGACATTGGCCTGCGTGCCGCCGGTCTCCTCGACCAGCGTGTTCACGTTCTTTTCGCCTTCGAACAACGCCTGCAGCAAACGCAGCCGCATCGGCTCCGCCAGCACGGCGAACCGTCGCGAAACGTGCTCGAGGGCTTCGTCGTTGAGCGGGATCTTTTTTGCCATGCTGGCGAGAGAACAGGGGCTTGACATAGTTTCAACTATATGAGTATATGCGCATATTAAGTAAAGAACCAACCGCGCCCTCCCCATGAAAATTGACTCTCTCATCCGCGTCCTCGCCGGCACCGTGACCCTCGTCGGCGTCGCCCTCACGCACTTCGTCCATCCTTGGTGGCTGCTCGTCCCAGCCTTCGTCGGTCTCAACCTCATCCAGTCCGTCTTCACCGGCTTCTGCCCGCCCAGCCTCATTCTCCGCTCCCTCGGTTGGCTCGGCGACGACGGCATCATCCACTGGGGCGGGAAAAAGTAAGGAACCTTCCGGCCGCTTCCCGTCCCAACTCTGGAAGGCTCTTCCCGACCACCGCTCCCTCCTCCGTCACCGTTGCCATGAACTCGCCCACTCTTCGTTTCGCGCTCACCGTTCTCGCCGGCGCCGCCGTGGGTGCCGCCCTCGGCTACTACGGCCAATGCTCCTCTGGCACCTGTCCGCTCACGTCGACCTGGTGGCGCGGTGCCCTCTACGGCGGCACGCTCGGTCTCGTCGTCGCCCTCACCCACCGCTCCGGCTAACCACCGTCGTGTAACCTATTGGGTTACACCCCCGCCTCCCATGCGCCTCACTTTCGTTTCGATTTTCGCCGCCGCGCTGCTCACGTCCGCCGGCCTCCGCGCCGAGTCGTGGACGCTCGACCGCGCCGTTGCCACCGCGTTGGAGCGCCATCCCGATGCCCGCGTTGCCCGTGCCCGCGTCGACGCCGCCCAATCGATGGTTGATCAGGCCCAGTCGGCCTGGCGCCCGCAGGTTTCCCTCTCAGGCCGCTACACCGACACCAACAGCCCGATGATGGCCTTCGGTTCCATCCTCAACCAGCGCGCCTTCAACTTCGGTCTCGATTTCAACCGCCCCGGCAACATCGACAACCTCAACGCCACCGGCACCGTCGCCTACAATCTCTACGCCGGCGGTCGCGCCACCGCCGGCCGCAACGCCGCGAAAGCCGGCACCGAAGCCGCCGATCTCGATCTCCGCGCCGCTCACCACCGCCTCGTCGCCGAAGTCGTCCGCGCCGCCCTCAATCTCCGCAAAGCCCGCGAAGCCGTCGTCGCCGTCGAGGGTGGCGTCCGCGCCTACGAAGCCGCCGTCTCTGTCGCGCGCGCCCGCTCCGAGGCCGGCCAACTCCTCCGCGCCGATTTTCTCAGCCTCGAAGTCCAGCTCGCCCAAACCCGCGAATCGCTCTCGTCCGCCCGTCACGGTGCCGCGCTCGCCTCGCGCGCGTTTCACTTCGTCCTCGGTCTCGATGCCACGGAAAACACCGTCGAACTCCTCGACGACGACCCCGCCCTCGCGCGTCTGGCTGCTCCCGATACGCGCGACTTCACGCAACGCCCTGAACTCCTCGGCCTCGCCGCTCGCGTCCGCGCCGCCGAAGCGATGGTCGACGCCGCCCGCGGCGCGCGCCGCCCCAACGTCAACGCCTTCGCCAGTTACCAATACGACCACGGCTGGCAGACCGCGCGCCACGGCGACAGTTGGCTCGCCGGCGTCTCGGTTGACCTGAACGTCTTCGACGGCGGCCAGACCGCCGGCAAAGTCCGTCAGAGCAGCGCCGAGCTCACGCAGGTCAAAGAAATGCTCCGCAAAGCCACGCTCGGCATCGGCCTCGAAGTCGAGCAAGCCCGCCTCGCCCACGCCGACGCGACCGAGCGTCTCGCCGTCTCCGCCCGCGCCGTCGAGCACGCGACCGAGAGCGCCGCGCTCAGCCGCGCACGTTTTGAAAAAGAAGCCCTGCTCACCGCCGATCTCATCGGCGTCGAAACGCGCCTCCTCGAAGCCCGCCTCCGCCGCACGATGGCTGCCGCCGACGAACGCCTCGCGCTCGTCGAACTACGCCGCGCTCTCGGCCTCACGCCGCTCCCCCAACCCTAAGCCGCCTTTCCCGCCATGAAGTCCGTCCGCCGCCTTCCGTTCTCGACCATCGCCGCCCTCGCGGCCGCCTCTGCTCTCGCGCTCTTCGCCGGTTGCAGCAAACACGCCGCTCCCGCCACCGCCGCCGATCCTGCCGCCGCGCTCCCTGCCGCCAAAGTCCGCGTCGCCACCGTGCGCGCCGAAAATCTCCCGTCCTTCACCGAGATCCCCGGCACGATCCGCCCGCTCCAGCGCGCCCAACTCGCCGCCAAAGTCATGGGCACCATCGACGAGTTTCCCGCTACGCTCGGCCAACGCGTCGCCGCCGGCGATCTCCTCGTGAAAATCTCCGCGGGCGAGATCAGCGCCCGCGTCACGCAGGCGCAGTCGCAGCTCAACGCCGCTCGCCGCGACCTCGACCGCGAGCGGGCCCTCCTCACGAAAAACGCGAGCACGGCCGACATGGTCCGCGGCCTCGAAGATCGTTTCGCCGGCGCGCAGGCCATGGTGCGCGAAGCCGAAATCATGCTCGGCTACGCGACGCTCCGCGCTCCCTTCGACGGCGTCGTCGCCCGCAAATTCGCCCAAGCCGGCGATCTCGCATCGCCCGGTTTTCCGCTCCTCGAAATCGAGGGCGGTGCCGCCTTCCAGGTCGAGGCCGCCGTGCCCGATTCGCTCGCCGCGAAACTCAGCCCGGGCGCCGCGCTCACCGTCGAAATCCCCGCCACCGGCGTCACGTTCTCCGCCGCGCTCGCCGAGCTCTCCTCGGCCGCCGACGCCGGCGCCCGCAGTGTCCTCGCGAAACTCACCGTGCCCCCCGGCACCGCCGTGCGCTCTGGCCAATTCGTCCGCGTCCTCCTCGCCGGCGCCCCGTCCCGCGGGTTGCTCGTGCCGTCGTCGGCCCTCTCGCCGCTCGGCCAAATGGAACGCATTTTCGTCGTGGGCCCCAACAACCGCGCCGTCCTCCGCCTCGTGAAATCCGGCGCCACGCGCGCCGATCGCCTCGAAATTCTCTCCGGCCTCGACGACGGCGAACGCGTCGTCGTCGCTCCTCCGGCCGGTCTCCGCGAAGGCCAAACCCTCGAGATCCTCCCGTGAGCACTCCCGCCGCCCCCTCTCTCGCCGAGCCGGCGAAATCCGGTTTCGCCGGTCGCATGGCGTCGATCTTCATCGACTCCAAACTCACCGTCATCGTTGTCCTCGCGTCGCTGATACTGGGCTTTTTCTCGGTCTTGATGCTCCCGCGCGAAGAGGAGCCGCAGATCAAAGTGCCCATGGTCGACGTGATGGTCGGCATGCCCGGCGCCAGTGCCGCCGAAGTGGAAAACCGCGTGACCCGCCCGATGGAAAAACTCCTCTGGGAAATTTCCGGCGTCGAATACATCTACTCCACTTCCAGCCCCGCCGCCTCGCTCGTCATCGTGCGTTTCAAGGTTGGCACCGACATCGAGGCCGCCCTCGTTCGCCTGAACCAAAAACTTCAGGGCAACTTCGACCGCATCCCCGTCGGCGTCACGCCACCCATTGTCAAGCCCCGCACCATCGACGACGTGCCGATCCTCGCGCTTACGCTCCACAGCGCGAAGCACGACCACCTCACGCTCCGCCGTCTCGCCGCGCAACTCGACGACGCCGTCAAATCCATCCCGGCCGTCGCCGAGACCACGCTGATTGGCGGCACCCGCCGCGCCGTTCGCGTCACGCTTGATTCCTCCGCGCTCGCCGCCCGCCGCCTCAGCGCGACCGATCTCATCCCCGTTCTTCAGCAGGCGAATCAACCGACGCACGCCGGCTCCCGTCCGTTCGCCAACACCGAGTTTCTCCTCGAAACGGGCCGCTTCCTCCGCGACGCTGCCGACATCGGCGCCATCGTCGTCGGTGTTTTCGAAAACCGCCCGATCTACCTGCGCGATGTCGCCACCGTGGCCGACAGCGCCGAGGAACCCTCCAACTACGTCCTTCACGGCGATGCTCGCTCAGGTTCGCTCGAGGCCGCCGTCACCCTCAGTCTCGCCAAGCGCCCCGGCGCCAACGCCATCGACGTCGTCAACACCGTCCTCGCCAAAGTCGACAGCCTCCGCGGCACGCTCCTCCCGGCCGACGTCGGCCTGTCCGTCTCGCGCGACTACGGCCACACCGCCGCCGAGAAGAGCAACGAGCTCCTCCTCCACATGGGCATCGCCGTCTTCGGTGTCGCGATCCTGATTCTGGTTTTTCTCGGCTGGCGCGAATCGCTCGTCGTCCTCCTCGCGATCCCCTCGACCCTCGCGCTCACGCTCCTCGTTTTCTACCTCTACGGTTACACGCTCAATCGCATCACGCTCTTCGCGCTGATCTTCTCCATCGGCATCCTCGTGGACGACGCGATCGTCGTCGTCGAAAACATCGTCCGCCACCTGCGTCTGCCGGGCTCCGATAAAAAATCGCTCGGCCAGATCGCCCTCGAAGCCGTCAACGAAGTCGGCAACCCCACCATCCTCGCCACGTGGGCCGTCATCGCCGCGATTCTCCCGATGGCGTTCGTCGGCGGTTTGATGGGCCCCTACATGCGGCCGATTCCGATCGGCTCCACCGCCGCAATGCTCTTCTCGATCGCGATCGCGTTCACGATCACGCCGTGGGCCGCCATCCGCGTGCTCAAGCGCCGCGCCGCCACGCTCAGCGACGCCGCCTCCGATCACGACCATGCGCCGAGCGACGTTTTCACGCGGCTCTATTACCGCATCATGGGGCCGCTGCTCGACACCGTGCGCGCCCGCTGGATTTTTCTGATCAGCATCGGCGCCCTCTTCCTCGTCTCCGTGGCTTTCGTCCTCACCGGCGCCGTCACGATCAAGATGCTGCCCTTCGACAACAAGTCGGAGTTCCAAGTCGTCCTCAACACGCCCGAAGGCACCACCCTCGAACAGACGACCCGCATCGCCCGCGAAATGGCCGAAGCGATTCGCACGGTGCCCGAAGTGCGCGATCTCCAGATCTACGCCGGCACCGCCGCCCCGTTTAATTTCAACGGCCTCGTCCGCCACTCCTACCTGCGCCGCGGCCCCAACGTCGCCGATATTCAGGTCAACCTCGTGGGCAAAGACGCGCGCTCCGATCAGAGCCACGCCATCGCGAAACGCGTGCGTCCCCTCGTCGTCGCCATCGCGAAAAAATACTCTGCCGCCGTCGCCGTCGCCGAAGTCCCGCCCGGCCCGCCCGTCCTCCAATCCATCGTTGCCGAAATCTACGGCCCCGACCCCGTCCAACGCCTCGCCCTCGCCCGCGAAATCCGCGGCATCATGGAGCGCACGAAGGGCATCGTGGACATCGATTGGTATGTCGAAGACGAGCAGCCGAAAGTGCGCTACGTCGTCGACCGCGCCAAGGCCGCCCAACACGGCGTGAGCGAAGCCGCCATTGCCCGCACGCTCGCCCTCGCTGCCCAAGGCTCCGCCGTCGATCTCCTCCACGCCGTCGACGAACGCGAGGATGTGCCGATCCTCTTCGAGTTGCCCGCCGCCAAACGCTCGCAACCTGAGGCCCTGCTCGCCCTCCAGATTCGCGCCGACCTTCCGCCCGCGGCGCAAAACCCGGCCGCGTCGCTCGTGCCGTTGTCCGAGCTCGTCCGCGTCGAGCGCACCGTCGGCGAGCGCAGTCTCTATCGCAAAAACTTGAAGCCCGTCACCTACGTCACTGCCGACGTCGCCGGCGCCGTTGAGAGTCCGGCCTACGCCATGTTCGGCATCGATCGCGAAATCCGCGCCCTCGATGCGCGGAAGTTCGGCGCGACGGTCGCCGCGCTCCCGATCTATCACCTCAACGTCCCGCTCGACGACCAGGCCCCCGCGCTCAAGTGGGACGGCGAGTGGCATATCACGCTCGAAGTTTTCCGCGACCTCGGCCTCGCCTTCGCCGCCGTGCTTGTGCTCATCGCCATGCTCATGGTCGGCTGGTTCCGCAGTTACGTGACGCCGCTCGTCGTCATGGCCGCGATTCCGTTTTCCCTCATCGGCATTTTGCCCGCGCACTGGGCGCTCGGCGCATTTTTCACCGCGACCTCGATGATCGGCTTCATGGCTGGCGCCGGCATCGTCGTGCGAAACTCCATCATCCTCGTCGATTTCATCGAGCTGCGCCGCGCCCACGGCCTCTCGCTCCGCGACGCCGTGATCGAAGCCGGCGCCGTGCGCTTTCGCCCGATGCTGCTCACCGCCCTCGCCGTCGTCGTCGGAGCTAGCGTGATTCTCGCCGACCCGATTTTCCAAGGCCTCGCCATCAGTCTCATGTTCGGCGAGATCGCCTCGCTGCTCATCAGCCGCATGGCCGTCCCCGTCCTCTACTTTATGGCCAACCGCCGCACGGACCCCGCGGCCAATCTCACTACTTGAGTGCGCCGCGGCTTCTCCCTTCTGTTCATCGGTCTCGTTAAAACCAACTAACTCATCCACTGATTCATGAATCCTCGTCGTAAGTTCCTTACCCAACTCGCCGCCGGCGCCGCCGGCAGCGTCTCGCTCCTCGCCGCCCGTGCCCTCGCCGCCGAGCCGCCGCCCAAGATGACGGAGACCGATCCCGTCGGCCAGGCCCTCGGATACAAAGCCGACACCACCAAGGTCGACGGCAAGAAATACCCACAGCACAAGCCCGACCAGAAGTGCTCGGCCTGTGCCCTCTACACCGGCAAACCCGCCGACGCCGAAGGTCCCTGCACCGCGTTCGGCAACAAGATCGTCCCCGCCCAAGGTTGGTGCATGGCCTACGCCAAGAAACCCTGAGGCCCGGTCGCTCTGATCCAGACCCGGCGCCTTGCCCATGAATTTGCTCAAATTCTTCAAAGCCATGCTCGCATCCGTTCCCCGCTACACTCCCGCCGAATGTTCCGCGCGCGTCAGTTCCGGCGCCGCACTGCTCATCGATGTTCGTGAACCGAAAGAATGGACCGCCGGTGTGGCCCAAGGCGCCGCGCTCCTCCCCATGAGCGACCTCAACGGCTCGCGCGTTCTCTGGAAACCGTTTCTGGAGAAAGCCGCGGGCCGTGAACTTCTCACCTACTGCGCCGTCGGCGGTCGCGCCGGCATCGTCGCGAAACTGCTCGCCTCCGAAGGCTTCAACGTCGCCAACGCCGGCGGTTTCCCCGAGTGGGCCGCCGCCGGTTGGCCCGTCGTCACTCCGCCCGCCGCGTAACCCCCGCCCGCTCCCGCTCGCTATGTCCTCCACCGCTTCGTCCCAAAATCTCCTCCGACGCGCGCGGTGGAATCCTTATGTCGTTGGTGCAGGCATCGGCGTCCTGAGCTGGCTTGTCTTCGCCGTCGTCGACAAGCCCCTCGGCGTCACCACGGCGCTCACCGGTCTCGCCGGTGCGTGCGCCGCGCCGTTCCTCGGCGCCGACACCGTCGCGACCAACGCCTATTTCAAGAGCCACGTCTTCAAGCTCGACTACGGCATGCTCTTCCTCGTCGGCATCGCCCTCGGCGGATTTCTCTCGGCGATCCTCTCGGGCAGTTTCCGCGCCGAGACGATTCCCGCCGTGTGGCGCGAACGCTTTGGCGGCTCCGTCGCCAAGCGCATGGTCGCCGCCTTTTTCGGCGGCATCTTCGCGATGTTCGGCGCGCGCCTCGCCGACGGTTGCACGAGTGGCAACGGCATCAGCGGCAGCCTCCAGCTCGCTGTCGGCGGCTGGACGTTTTTCCTAACGCTCTTCGCCTTCGGCATCCTCACGAGTCTCGTGCTCTTCGGCACCGGCCGCTCCTCGAAAAACTAAACCCGCGCCCCGCCCATGCACTTCCTCGCTGCTGTCACTCCGCCCGTCACCGGCCCCGCCGCCCTCGTCGCCTCCGTCGTCCTCGGCGCCATCTTCGGTGTGCTGCTCCACCGCGGCGGCGTCGCCAATTACAACGTCATCGTGAACCAGTTTCGCTTCCGTGATTTCACGGTCCTGAAAATCATGATGACCGCCATCATCGTCGGCGGCCTCGGCGTGCTCGCCCTCAATTCCGCCGGCCTCGCCAACTACCACATCAAAGCCGCCAACATGCTCGGCGTCGTCCTCGGCGCCGCCATCTTCGGCGTGGGCATGGTGCTCTACGGATATTGCCCCGGCACCGCGATCGCCGCCGCCGCTTCCGGCAGCATTCACGGCCTCGTCGGTCTCGGCGGTCTCCTCGTCGGCGGCACACTCTACGCCTTCAGTTTTCCGTGGATCGCCAAAAACATTCTGCCCGTCGGAGCCCTCGGCAAAGTCCGCCTGCCCGACGTCACCGGTGTCCCCGCGCTCGTCTGGTTCATCGCGCTGATCGCCATCGCGCTCACCGTTTTTTTCCTCATCGAACGCGCCGAACGCCGCGCCGCCGCCCCCGCTTCTTCCTGAGTCACGTCACTCCGCATCGCACCCGCCCAACGCATCGCTCCTATGAAAACCAACGTCGGCACTATCGACCGCATCATCCGCGTCATCATCGGCCTCGGCATCCTCGGTGCCGGTTACTATTTCAAGAACTGGCTCGGCCTCATCGGCATCGTCCCGCTGCTCACCGCGTTCGTCGGTTTTTGCCCCGCGTATCTCCCTCTCGGCCTGAGCACCTGCGCGAAGCCCGATCAGGGTAAAAAATAGTCGCGCGCCTCCGCGCTGTCCCGTCCGCGCCGCTCCATTCGCGCGACGTTTCTCCTTCTTCTCCGGCCGCCACCGCGCGCCGGCGCCTGCCACTGCATTCTCCGTTCTTCGCTTTATGCTTCTCCTTTCCGCCCTTCGCCGCTGCGCCCTCCTTGCCGCGCTCACGCCCGCCTTTGCTGTCGCCGCGCAGTCTCCCGTCCCGCTCCGCGCCGAGTTCGTCGATCCCGCCAAACCCGAGGTCGCCGCCATCCGCCAGGCCGGTGAAGCCGCCGTCGCTGCCGTCGGCAAGAAACTCGTCACCGCGCTCAACACCGCGCTCGCCGCCGGCGGACCCGAGGCCGCCGTCCTCGTGTGCCAGACGCAGGCGCTCCCGCTCACCGCGGAGAAACTCGCCGACCAGCCGACGCTCGTCTCCGTCAAACGCACGAGCCTCCGTCTCCGCAATCCCGCCAATACCCCCGACGCCGCCGAACGCGTCGCCCTCGACCACGTCGCGAAACTCGTCGCCGCCGGCCAGCCGCCGCCGCCCGTCCTCGTGCAGCGCATCCAAACCGCCGGCACCGCCGCGCCCGAATGGCGCGTCTACCGTCCCATCGCCACGAAGGCCGAGTGTCTCGTCTGTCACGGCGATACCGCCACTCAATCGCCCGCCCTCCGCACCGCGCTGCAAACCCGCTATCCCACCGACGCCGCCACCGGCTACGCTGCCGACCAATGGCGCGGCCTCTTCCGCGTCACTATTGCTCCCGCTCCGTCCGCCCGCCCATGAAACTCCCACCCGCCCGCGCGTTGAAATGGCTGTTGCTCCCCGCGGTCGCGGCCGTCGCCGTTTACTGGCTGCGCTTCGCCCCGGTGCCCGGCGTCGCGCACACCGTCGCCACCGCCGATGTCACCGGTGAAACCATGGGCACCGGCACGCTCGAAGCCCGTCTCGCCGCCTCGCTCGGCCCGCGCATCACCGGCCGCCTCACCGCGGTAAACGTCGATCAGGGCGACCGCGTCACCGCCGGCCAGGTCCTCGCCACGCTCGACGATGCCGAGGCCCGCCGCCACCTCGAAGCCGCCGAGGCCGCCCGTGCTTCCGCCGCCGCGACCGTCGCCCGCGTCCGCACCGACGAAGCCCGCGCCCAGGCCATCCTCAACCGCGCGCGCCTCGACCACACGCGCGCCGTCTCGCTCGTCGAAAGCCGTAGCGCGTCCGAATCCGACCGCGACAAAGCCACCGAGCAGCTCCGCATCGCCGAAGCCGATCTTGCCCGCGGCCGCGCCGCCATCGCCGAAGCCGTCCAAGTCCAGGCCACCGCCGAGAGCCAGGTCGCACTCCAGCAGGAATTCCTCGCGCACACGCGCCTCGTCGCGCCCTTCGCCGGCCTCGTCGTCCGCCGCGACCGCCACCCGGGCGACGTCGTCAACCCCGGCGCCACCGTCCTCCACCTCGTCGCCACCGAGGAGCTCTGGGTCTCCGCGTGGGTCGACGAAACGGCCAGCGCCGCCCTCGCGCCCAACCAGCCCGCCCGCGTGATTTTCCGTTCCGCCTCCGAAACTGCCTTTCCCGGACGCGTCGCGCGCCTCGGCCGCGAGACCGACCGCGAGACGCGCGAGTTCCTCGTCGATGTGCGGGTCGAACGTCTGCCTGCCAACTGGACCATCGGCCAGCGCGCCGAAGTTTTCATCGAAACCGGCAAACGCCCCGGCGTGCTCGCGCTCCCCGCCGCCTTTCTCGTCCACCGCGACGGCGTCGCCGGCACGTGGGTGCTCCGCTCGGGCCGCGCGCAGTGGCAGCCGCTCACCCTCGGTCTCCGTGGCGCGAGCCTCGTCGAAATCCGCTCCGGCCTCACCGCCGGCGATCGCGTCGTGCGCGCCACCGCCCCGGGCACCTCGCTCGACGGCCGCCGCGTTTCTTCGCCGTGAATCTCGCCGTCGAAGACATCCGGCACAACGTCGGCCGCTTCGCTCTCACGGCGACGGGCATCGGCCTGCTGCTGATGCTCGTCCTCGGCATGGGCGGCATCTACGGCGGTCTCGTCCACGAAGCCACGCTTCTCATCGACCGCCTCGACGCCGATCTCTGGGTCGTGCAACACGGCACGCGCGGTCCCTTCGCGGAAATCTCCCGCGTGCCCGCCACGCTCGCGCCGCGCCTCGAAGCGCTCCCCGGCGTCGCCTCCGCGCGGCGCTTTGTTTTCCACACCGTGCAACGCGAGCGTGCCGGCAAGCCGTGGCGTTTTTCTGTCATGGGCCTCGATTGGCCGGGCGACCGCGGCGAAGCGCTCCCGCTCGTCGCCGGCCGTCCGCTCGCCCAAGCCCGCTTCGAACTCATCGCCGACCGCGCGCTCGGTCTCCCGCTCGGCGAAAAAATCCGCCTCGGCAAAGACACCTACACCGTCGTCGGCCTCACGCGTGGCATGACCTCCTCCGCCGGCGATCCGATGACGTTCTTCACGCTCCGCGATGCACAGGCCGTGCAATTCGACCTGCCCGGCGAGGCCCTCCGCCTCGAACGAGCCGCGCGCCAAGCCCGCACCGCCGCCGTCGATCTCGGCCGCCAGCAGCCCGCGCTCCTCGAGCGCGCTGGCAGTCCTTCCGCCGCGCTGCCCGTGCTCGGTCCGCCCACGGTGAGCGCCGTGCTCATCACCGTCTCCCCCGGCACCGACGTCGCCGCCCTCGCGAAAACCATCGGCGGTTGGCCCGATGTTTCCGTCTACACGCGCGGCGAACAGCGCGACCTGCTCCTTCTCGGCAACGTCGACCGCGCCCGCCGCCAGCTCGGCCTCTTCCGCGCCATCCTCGTCTTCGTCTCCGCGATCATCATGGCGCTGATCATCTACACGCTCACCTTGGACAAGGCCCACGACATCGCCATGCTCAAGCTCATCGGCGCCCGCAACCGCGTCATCGTCGGCCTCATCCTCCAGCAAGCCCTCGTCCTCGGCGCCGTCGGCTACGGCATAGCGTCGGTGCTCGGCCAATGGATTTTCCCCGTCTTCCCGCGCCTCGTGCTCGTCACGAGCGCCGATCGCCTGCTCCTCGCCGGCATCGTCCTCTTCATCTCCGTCGCCGCGAGCGGCCTCGGCATCTGGAAAGCCCTGCGCATCCAGCCCAACATCGTCCTTTCGTGAACGCCGCCTCCTCCACCGCTCTCGAACACGACCTCGCCGCGCGCGTCGACGACCTCACGAAAATTTACGGCAGCGGCAACACCGAGGTCGTCGCCGTGAAAAATGCGAGCTTCACCGTCGCCCGTGGAGAAGTCGTCGCGCTGCTCGGCCCCAGCGGCTCCGGCAAATCCACGCTGCTCACCGCCGTCGGCCTCATTAACCCCGCCACGTCGGGCCGCATCGCCATTGCCGGCCAACCCGTGATGGACGGCCCGCGCGCCCTCGTGGATCTCCGCGCCTTTCGCCGCCACCATCTCGGTTTCGTTTTCCAGAAAGCGAACCTCATCCCGTTTCTCACCGCGCGCCAAAACGTCCAAGTCGCACTCGAGATCAACGACATCGCGCCCCGCGAAGCCCGCACGCGCGCCGACGAATTGCTCGCCTACCTCGGCCTCGGCGACCGCCTCGACAACCTCCCCTACATGCTCTCCGGCGGACAACAGCAGCGCGTCGCTATCGCCCGCGCGCTGGCGAATCGCCCCGGCCTCGTCCTCGCCGACGAACCCACCGCCGCCCTCGACGGCCGCCTCGGCCGCCAGGTGATGGACCTCTTCCGCAAGGTCGCCCACGAGCAACGCGCCGGCATCATCGTCGTCACGCACGACCACCGTGCCCTCGACGTTTTTGACCGCGTCTTCGAAATGGAAGACGGTCTCCTCCGCGCCCACGCCGCCTAACTTATTCCGCCATGTCCTACGAACTCTCCGATTTCCAATCCGACGTCCTCGACCGCAGCGAACTCACGCCCGTGCTCGTCGATTTCTGGGCCGCGTGGTGCGGACCGTGCAAGATGCTCGGCCCCATCCTCGAAAAACTCGCCGCCGAGGCCGCCGGCCGTTGGGCGCTCGTGAAGATCGACACCGAGCTTCACCAAGACCTCGCCGCGCAGTTCCAGATCCGCGGCATCCCCAACTGCAAACTTTTCCACCGCGGCGTCGTGATCGCGGAGCTCGCCGGCGCTCTCCCCGAGCCGCAACTCCGCGCGTGGCTCGCCGAACATTTGCCTACGCCCAAGCGCGAGCGCATGGCCCGCGCCCGCGAACTGCTCCGCGCCGGCCATGCTACCGCCGCCGCCGAACTCCTGCGCCCGCTGGCCGCAGCCGAACCCGGCGACCACGAACTCGCCGTGCTCGCCGCCCGCGCCCTCGTGTTCTCCGACCCCGCCGCCGCGCTCGCGCTCATCGCCCCGCTGCCGCCCGCGTCGCCGTGGACCGACGGCGCCGCAGTTGTGCAAACCCTCGCCGCCGCCTTTCAATCCATCGCCGTTCCGGAACGTCTGCCCGACACGCCCCTGCGCGCGCGCTACCTCGCCGCCCTCGCGCAACTCCGCCGCGAGTCCTTCGACGCCGGCCTCACGGAACTGATCGGTGTGCTCGAAGAAAAACCCGCTTACGATGCCGGCCAGGCCAAAGCCCTCGGCCTCGCGCTCTTCCGCCACCTCGGCCTGCGCCACCCGATTTCCGAAAAATTCTCCCGCGCGTTCAGCATGGCGGTGAACGTGTAGCGGGCCGCGTGAGCGTTTCGCCACCGTGCCACGAAAGCCTCACGGCTTCCGCTACACCCAGCGCCGCACGTGCGCGCAGTAGGCGGCATACTCCGCGCCGAACAGCGCCGTCATCGCGCGCTCCTCGGGCGCGATTTGCAGGCGGTTCATCGTGAGCACGAAGAGCGGCAGCCCGCCCCACGCGAGTGCGTGGCCCAAAAAGAGCGCCCACGCCACGAGCCACATTAGCAAGCCGACATACATCGGATTGCGCGTCCAACGGTAGATGCCCGTTACGACGAGGCGCGTCGCTTTGCCGGGAGTAAGCGGGTTCATCGTGGTTTGCGCGCGGCGAAACGAAACGATGGCGCCCGCCTCGGCCGCGATGCCCGCCAGCGCCGCGCCGACAGCCACGCCGCGCAGCGATGGCAGGCGAAAGTCGGACGCCCAGCCGGCGCGCGCCACGCCCCACATTGCGAGCGCGGCGAGCGCGAGCTGCGCCAGCGGCGGGAGTTTGAGTTCGAGCGCACGCAGATTCACGCGGCGAGCCTGCGCCGGCGCGTCGCCCCCGCGCAACGTCCTTTACGACGCCGCGCGCGCCGCTCTTGCTCGCGCGCATCACCCGATGCAATTGCGCGTAAATTTCGAATGGCGGGGCGGCGTTTGCCTCTGGGCCGACGATGCCGAGGCGCGGGCCAAATGGACTTCGGCCGTCACCGCCGAGCAAGCGGGGCTGAACGCCGAATTGGCCGACGAAGCGGTGGCGCTCATGGCGCGCTACGATGCGAGTTTCGATGCGGACAACCCCGGCTCGGGTCCGGAGTTCTTGCCCGATGAGGAGGTGCAATTTGTCGACGACGTCGCGCGGTGGACGGCGCGTGTGCAGGCGGCGCTCGCGCCTGCGGGCATCAGGGTGATTTCCGCCTACGAGGTGGCCGCCCGGGAAGGTGCCGTGGCGGCCGAGGCGCACGTCGAGGGCGAGGTGATCGCGTGTTTCACCGACGAAGAAAAACGCGCTTACGCGGACGCGCGCTGGATCGCGGATTTTCGCTGGCACGAATCGGCCACGTGGCAGGCGGTGAATCTCCGTTACCGCGACGACGGAGACACGTCGCCCGCGGCGCTGCTCGCCGAAGTGGAGACCGCGCCCGGCTTTGTGTGCGGCTGGTGGCAGGAGCGCGAAGGCGGCAACGATGCCATGCTCGCCGGCGATCCCGTCGAGCATGCGATCGCCTGTGTGCGCGCCGGCAACGCGACGGGGCTTGCCAACTTTCTCCGCTGGCAACGCGTGCAGCGCATTCACCTCGGCGAACACCTCGCTGCCGCCCCATGGCAGCCGACGGCGCAACACCGTCTCACCGACGGGCGCGGCTCAGCGTGGGAGTGGTGGTCGTTTTTCCGCAACGCTGGATCGGCGCTGCGTGGACGCGGCGCGAGCGAGCGCTATCGGAACGCAGAGCGCGACCGGTTGCTGTGGCGCTGGGAGCACGGCGGCGCTCGCGCCGGCTGGCCAGCGAATTTCGGCGAGGCTTTTGAGCGGATCGGCCTGCGACGCGAGGCGTTTGGCCGGTGGGCGATGTAGCGCGCGACTACGGCGCGCAGGGATTGCCGGCGACGACTCCGCCGCCGTCTTCCGGCAGGCCGCCGATGGCGCGACCGCGCAGGGCCGCGGGTTTGATTTCTATGCGAGTATTCGCCGCCGCGCCGATCGGTGTGGCCGTCGGCTTCGTCGAACCGAATCCCACGGGCAGCAACCGCGCGCACTCGACGCCGAGCGCGACGAGTCTGGCGACGACGGCGCGGGCGCGGGCTTCGGAAAGCTCCTGACGGGCGGCCGTATGCGGGCCGGCGACATGGCCCTCGATCCGCACGCGCGTAAACGTGGTTTTCTCGCGGAGGTAGCCGGCGAGTTGCTGCGCGGCGGCGTCGGACGCGGGCGCGAGTTCGGCGGTGTTGCCGACAAACGTAAACGCCGAGTCGAGCAGGAGCGTGTTATTTTCGATGCGCGGGGCGGCGTGCGCGAGGACGGCGGCGAGGAAAAACAGAGTGAGCGATTTCATGGTTGGAAAATGGGTTCAGACGATGTGGCCGCGGCCGTGTTCGTCGACGCGCACGCGCACAGCTTGGCGGTCGTCGTAAAAATCTTCGCGGCGAAATTGGCGGCCGGTGGCGACCAGTTCTTCCTCGGCGAAGCACACGACGCGTTCCGATTTTTCGAGGTAGACGCCGACGCTCACCGGTTCGCTGGGCTCGGTGCCGAGCCCGAACACGACGCCGAGCTGACCCGCGAATTCGAAATTTTCCGGGTGCGGGCGGGCGACACGGACTTGCGCGAAAAAGGCGAAGCGGGGCGTGGTCATGCGCGTTTCCTCCGATACAGCAGGAACGCATAGACCGGCGCGTAAACGGCGCTGACGATCAATGGCACGCCATACCACGCGCCCGCGCGGTCCGTGAGTCCGTCGAGCCGCGGCTGGCAGTCGAACAGCGCGCAGATAAACTCGGCAACGGCCACGAGGAGCAGCACGCCCAGCGCGGCGAAGTGCGCGCGCAATCCCCACGGGCCACCCGGCAAAGGGCGCGGCAGGTCGCCCGCGGCGGAGATGATCGCCGTGGGTTCGCGGCCGGCGGCGCGCAACGCACCGAGGAGGAGTTCGCTGAGATCGGTGTCGCTGTAGAACGAGTAAGTCAGCGAATCGTGATACGGCTCAGGTCCGCCGATGGCGCACCACTCTTCGATGTAGAGAAAAGCAGAGAGTTCGGGGCCGCGGCGCCATTCGCCCGGAGTGGACGGTGTGCCGCAGTGCCGGTCCAGCGCGCGGCGCACGACGTCGAGCGCTGTCGTGTCTTCAACCATCTCGCCGGCCTCCGAGAGAAACGTCGATTGCACGAGGGCGAAGCGGTGCTGCAACGCATGGGCGCGCGCGGCCGTGGGGATGGGCGTGACGTCGTGCGAACCAAGGACGATTTGAAACGGCAGGGGCGTCATGGGCGTTCCACTACTTGGTGGGCAAGGCGCCGCGGGAAACGCTCGGTGTGACCGGGACGAAAACGGCGCGGATATCGGCGGCGAGGGTGCGCAGCGAACGGTTGCGCGGGGCGAGGCGGAGGAGTTCGGCGGTGGCGCGGTCGAGGTCGGCTTCGCGGTTGGCGCGGCGGTAGAGAATCAGGCGCGGGAAATGTGCGCGCAAAAGATCGGGGTGCGCGAGGGCGAGCGCTTCGACGGCCGCGAATAGCGCGGCGGAGGGCGTGTCGCGCGAGGCGCGTGCGAGGAGTTCCTCGCCCTCGGGCACCTCGGGCTCGGCGTGGTAGTCCATCGTGGCGACGCGCTCGACGAGGGCGGGCCAGGCGGCGGGTTCCTCGGCCTCGATCCACGGGCGGAGGCGGGCGAGTTCGCGTTCGGCGAGCGCGAGGTGGCCGAGGCGTTGGGCGTAGTCGAAATCGAGACGGAGGCAGGCGAGCACGAGGCGGCGCTCGGGTGGCGTGAGGTGCGCGGGATCGGCGGCGATGATGGCGCCGCGACGCTCGTGCAGCGCGGCGAGTTCGGTGGCGGCGAGACCGCGGGCGACGAGCCGGGCGAGAAAGAGGCGCTCGTCGGGCGGAGCGTCGTCGGGGGTGGGTCGGGTGGCGGCGGCGAGCTCCGTCTGCGCGGCGGCGAGGCGCGCGAGGGCGGCGGTGGCGAGACCGGCAAAATCGGTTTCGGCGCCGGACGCGAAAGCGGTGAGTGCGGCGAAGGTGAAGGCGAGGCGGAGCGGCCGGAGCGCGTTCACTGGTCGTAGCCCAGCGAGCCGAGCCAGCTCTTCAGCGCGAGGAAGGTGGCGAGCATGATGACGGCGGAGGCGATCATCAGACCGCGCATGGCGCGCGGGTTGGTCTGCAGGGCGCGGACGGCGGTGTAGCCGGCGAGGCCGCGCACGAGCCAGTAGAGACCGAGGATCAAGGCCATCTCGCCGAGAGCGAAGGCGGCGGAGAAATAGCTGACGCGCTCGGCGTGGGCGGCCGCGGCGTCGAGGATGACTTTGATTTGGAAGCCGAGCAGGCCGGCTCCGAACGCGAAGAAGCCGGCGCCGAGGAGGCGCGCGGCGCGATCGCTGCGAGGTTGCCAGAGCGGCTCGGCCATGGGGGCGGGCGCGACTCAGCGCGCGTAGAGGCCGGTGGGTGCAAACACCGCGGCGGGACCGCCGGAGATGCCGACGGGCGGCACGATGATGGAAATCTCTTTCCCATCGACCCAAAGGCGCGCGCTCGTGGCGACGGCTTCGACGCCCTGCTGGTGAAACGGCGCCATGCCGCCCGGGGCGCGTTGCACGAGGCCGAGGGCGCCGAGCCCTTCGAGGCGCGTGCGGAGGATGTGACCGCCGGCGGTGATCGTGGCGCCGACGTGCGTGGCGGCGACTTCGACCTCGATCCGCGCATCGAGGACCGGGGCCTGTTCAAAGGGCGTGCCGGCGAAAATCTTCGGGCCGAAGTAGCGGCCGACCTCGGGGTTGTGCGATACAAAGCCCATGACGAGGGGGGCGGCGGCGGGATCGGGTTGGAAAAAAATCATGCCGGAGGCGGCGCTGCCGACGGGCGTGTGCACGACGCGGGCGAGGTGCACGATGACGTTGGGCATGGGGAGGCCGGCTTGGGTGCAGGCCACGAGGTCGACGCCGGCTTCCCAGCTCATCCAGTTTTGAAGGGTGGTGCTCATAGTTTAATTGGGTAGCCGGAGCGTAACAGATCGGCCGGCGGTTGGGGATACGCGGACCTGCGTATGGGGGCGCGCCGGCTGAGCTGGCTGCGCGGGGCTCAGAAGCCCTTCAAGAAAACCGCTTTTTCGGCGCTCAGCAGGTCGTCGAGCGCCATCGCGTAGAGGCGGCCGAAGGTGGCGAAGCCGCAGATGGCGTTGAGATTCGAGTCGCGTTCGGAGGCGTGTTTGATGCGCTGGAGGAAGGCGTGGTTGACCTCTTCGAGTTGGTCGTAGAGCCCGAGGAGTCCGCGGAGTTCCCAATCGGGCGTGCCGCCATCTTTGAAGACGAAATATTGCTTCAGCAGGTAGTGTTGCACGACGCGGCCGAGCGTCTCTTCGAGGGTGGCAAAAGGCAGGTGGCGCAGCGCCATGGGGCGCAGGCGGGCGGTGACCGGGCAATTGCCGAGCGCCATGTAGAGGCCGAACAGCGAACGCAGGCCGGTGTTCATGTCGCAGGTCGATCGATAGGTGCGTGGGCCGACGAGGACGGTGACCTGGGCGCTGCGGTAGGAGGCGATGGCGCTGAATTTTTTGGCGGCGGCGTGGAGATCGACGGCCGTGGGGCAGTAGCGGTGCTGGGCGGGATCGAGCGGGCAGTTGGGACAGCGATCTTGGGCGAGCAGCGTCCAGGCAGGGAGCGCGGGATCGGGCGGGGCGGCCTGCTCGGACCAGCCTTGCAGCGGGACTTCGAAGTGAAACGTGAGGCCGTCTTCGAAGGTGAAATCGTAGATGATCTTTTCGTCCATGGGGCGGCGCCGGTGTTCATCGGCACGAATGGCGTCGGGGCCAAGGTGAAATCGGCCGTGCCAGCCGGGCGCGAGAGCGGGATTTTCCGCTGTCAGCAGGCCCGCTTCCTCGGACGATAACGCCGGCTTGCATGTCACGCGCCGCGTGGCTTCGGCGCGGCAAGCCCGCATCCTGCGCGCATGAGCACCGAGCTTCTCGCGCGCCTCCAGTTCGCCTTCACCATCTCGTTTCACTACATCTATCCGCCGCTCAGCATCGGCCTCGGCCTCCTGCTCGTCGCTACCGAGGCGCTCTGGCTGAAAACGAAGAACCCGCTCTATCACCAGCTCGCGCGTTTTTGGACGAAGGTCTTCGCACTTACGTTCGCGATCGGCGTCGCCACCGGCATCGTCATGGAATTCGAGTTCGGCACCAACTGGGCGACTTACTCGCGTTACGTTGGCGACGTGTTCGGCAGCGCGCTCGCGGCCGAGGGCATCTTTGCTTTCTTCCTCGAATCGGGGTTTCTCGCGGTGCTGCTCTTCGGCTGGGACAAGGTCGGCCCCAAAATGCACTTTTTTGCCACGTGCATGGTCGCGCTCGGGGCGCACTTCAGCGCGATCTGGATCATTGTCGCTAATTCCTGGATGCAGACACCCGCCGGTTTCCATATCGTGGGCGAAGGGCTGAAGGCGCGGGCCGAGATCACGGATTTCTGGGCGATGGTGTTCAACCCGTCGTCGATGGACCGGCTGAGCCACACGGTCGTTGGCGCGTGGCAAGCGGGCGCGTGGCTGATGGTGAGCATCAGCGCGTGGTATCTGCTGCGGAAACAGCACCGCGCCTTCGCGCTCGCCTCGATGAAGATCGGCCTCGCGCTCTCGCTGTTCGCCTCGGTGCTTACGCTCGCGACCGGCGACCGCAGCGCCTCCGGAGTCGCGCGCAACCAGCCCGCCAAATTCGCCGCGCTCGAAGGCCATTGGGAAACGGGACCGCAGGCGCCGCTGCACCTCTTCGGCTGGGTCGATGCGAAGACCGAGACCACGCGGGGCGTCGCGATCCCGGGCATGTTGAGTTGGCTCGCTCACGGCGACACCGCCGCGCCGGTCACGGGCCTGCGCGACATCCCGCCGGACGAGCGGCCGCCGGTGAATTTCACGTTTCAACTCTTCCACCTGATGGTCGTGATCGGCTTCGCGTTGATCGGCCTCGCATTGTGGGCCGCATGGGCGTTGTGGCGCGGCACGCTGGAGAATTCGCGCGCGCTCCTCTGGATTCTGGTAATCTCGGTGCTCGGTCCGCAGATCGCGAACCAAGCCGGCTGGTGGGCCGCCGAGGTCGGACGCCAGCCGTGGATCGTCTACAAGCTCCTGCGCACCTCGGAGGGACTTTCCGCGGTCGTCTCTGCGAACCAGATCGTCGCCTCGATGGTGATGTTCGTGTTCGTCTACCTGCTGCTCTTCGCCGCCTTCCTGTTTCTGCTGAACGAAAAAATCCGCCACGGGCCGGACGAGGCCGATCTCACGCCCACCGGCAAACTCGCGCTCGGCCAGAAGCCTGCCGCAGGAGGTGCCGCGTGAACTTCGGCTCGCTCGATCTCCACACCACGTGGTTCATCCTCGTGGGCGCGCTTTTCACCGGCTACGTGATCCTCGACGGTTTCGATCTCGGCGTCGGCGTGCTGCACCTCTGGATCGCGCGGCGCGACGAGGAGCGGCGCGTGTTTCTCAACGCCATCGGGCCGGTCTGGGATGGGAACGAAGTCTGGCTCGTCACCGGCGGCGGCGCGCTTTTCGCGGCGTTTCCGGCCGTTTACGCCACGGTGTTCTCCGGCTTCTACCTCGCGTTCATGGCGCTGCTGTGTGCGCTCATCTTCCGCGCGGTCGCCATCGAATTCCGCAGCAAACACCCCTCGCCACGCTGGCGCGCGCTGTGGGACACGAGTTTCGCCGTCGGCAGCACGGGCTCGGCGCTGCTCATCGGCATCGCGATGGGCAACATCGCGTGGGGCGTGCCGATCGACGCGCGCGGCGAGTTTGCCGGCACGTTCCTCGGAATGCTGCATCCCTACGCGCTCCTCATGGGCGTGACCACGGTGGCGCTTTTCGCGATGCACGGCGCGATCTATCTCGTGCTCAAAACCGACGGCGAACTGCAGGCGCGCATCCAGGCGCGGGTCAACGGCCTCATCATCGCGTTTATCCTCTGCTACGTGCTGCTCACGCTCGCGACGTTGCTCTACGTGCCGCACGTGACCGCGGCGTTTCGGCGCGAGCCGTGGTTCTTCGCACTGGTCGTGCCGGTGGTGCTCGCGATCGCGAACATTCCGCGCGAGGTGAACCGCGGCCGCGAGTTCTTCGCGTTTCTCTCCTCGTGCGCCGCGATGGCGGGACTCATGGCGATCTTCGGCGTCGGCAACTATCCCTACCTCGTCTATAGCCAGCCGGTCGCGGAGCACAGCCTGACCGCGTTCAACTCCGCCTCGTCGCCGAAGACGCTCGGGATCATGCTGACGATCGCGCTCATCGGCATCCCGGTCGTCGTCGCTTACAGCGTGAGCATTTACTGGATCTTCCGCGGCAAAGTGCAGTTGGACAAAATGAGTTACTGAGTCGGTGCGCGTTCATGATGAGACGAACGTAGGCCGAAGGGTAGGAGCCTACTTGCAGGCGATTCAGGAAGTTGGCCGTCGACGTGCCATGAAATCGCCCGCAAGCGGGCTCCTACCTCCGGGCCATGGGGGCTCGGTTTGAAAGCGTATCGGAATGGAATGAGTCGGTGCGCGACGACGACGGGCGCGGTCGGGAAAATAAACCAGCCGCGGCGGTGAGGCGCGCGGCTTGGTGGGGTGTTGGCTGGTGGAGCGGGGGAACGAGCGGGCGCTGCGGCGGGCGCGCGAGGAACTCAGGGCATCCGGCCGATGACGGCTTCGGTGGAGGTTTGCAGTTTCAGGCGGGAGTGGAGGCCGTTGAGCCATCCGGCCCGGTCTTCGGTGTAGAGGGTGTTTGGCAGGCTCCAGGTGTGGCCGACAATCTGCGAGTTGGCGTCGACGAGGATGCCGATGGTGCCGAGCCCGACGCCGGGGATCTGGGTGTCGACGCCGTCGACGGGGACGATGCGTGTATCGGCGCTATGGACACCGCTGGAGCTGTCGAGCACGCGCACGGCGTAGTAGGTGGTGCCGGCGAGGGCGGGGTTGGAGGCGTCGAGGTCGGTCGGGTAGGCTATGGCGGAGGTGGTGTCGACGGAGACGATGATCATCGCGTGGTCGTTGTCCGCGGAGCCGATTTTCCACCAGAGGAGGACGTCACCGGGGAGCGCCTGGTCGAGGCGCGTGACTTGGCTGGCGAAGCCTTTGCCTGCCTTGAGGAGCGCGATGTATTGGTAAGGCGCGGGGCTGGCGGAGGTCTTGGTAACGTTGAGCACGGGGTCGTAGAACGAGAGGTTCGCGACGGAATACCAGGACCAGTTGTAAGCGGACTTGAGGAGGTGCGTGACGAGCGGGGCGCACTTGGTGTTGTTGGCGGGGAGGGTGCCGGCGGGCTGGTTGAGGAAGCGGATGTAGGAGGCGTCGGAGGCGCTGTTCCAACTGCCGCCGTAGCGGTTGAGCGGGACGTTGTTCGCATCGGTGAACACGCCGACGTTTTGCGCGGCGGTGATTTCGTCGACGAGTTGGAGGCCCTTGGTGAGGTGGGCGGGTTGTGCGGCGAGGGCGGCGGCGCCGATGAGGCAACCGGCACCGAGCGCGAGGGTGGCGATGAGGCGCGTCCAGGTGGGGCGCGCAGCGGGAGCGGAGGAGTAGCGGGAGTTGGAGATGACGAGTTGCATGGGAGGAAGGCAGGCGGCGAACCGCGGAGTTTTTTGGTTTCTGTTTTTGTGGAGGAGTGTCGGGCCGCGTCCCGCGGGAGGCGGTGCGCTGTCGACGGGGCACACTATGCCCGAAACGCGCGCGCCGCGGTATGGGCCGGCCGGAGGTGGGCCGAAGGGCGAAGACGCGGGCCAATGCGCATTATTTGGTTTTCTCAGATGACCGCTTGGCCTGGCGGGGCATTCTGATTGCGCGGGAGGTGCGCGGACGCAGGTTCAGCTCTGCCCCGGGGTTCGCCGACGGTGGACGAGCCGGAGACGAGCGCGCGGGCGCGATCAGAGCGACGGAGCCCAATTTTTATGAATAACGAACTCCTGCCGTCCGTGACTTTCCGGAGGCGATTCTGTCGGCTCGTGCTGTGCGTGACGGCGCTCCTCGGCGCGGGTGTTTTGGTGGCGGCCGAACCCTCGGCTCCGGTGGCCGTCGAGCGTATCAGCGCTTCCGGCACACAGATGTTTTTCGGCTACTACGATCTGCCGGCGGTCGACGGGGCGACGGGGCGGCATCTCGCGAACCGCGTCCCATTTCGGGATCGGCTGCCGACGGCGGATGACGAGGCGGAACTCGGAATCGTCACGCTCGGCGGCGACGGCGAGTTCCGGCCGTTTGGTCGGACGAGGGCGTGGAATTTCCAGCAAGGCGCGCTATTGCAGTGGCTCGGCGACGGCACCGGGCGGGTGTTTTACAACGACGTGCAACCCGGGGGAAAAGGCTACCGGGGTGTGCTCCACGACCTCGCGACGGGCCGGCGTGAGTTCACCGATCGGGCGCTGGCGAATGTCTCGCGCGATGGGCGCTGGGGGCTGGCGGTGGATTTCGATCGCATGCACGATTTTCGTCCCGGCTACGGTTACGCGGCGCAGGACGATCCGCGGGCGGACGTGCCGCATCCGGCGGACGACGGGGTGTGGGTGTGCGATTTGCGCACGGGCCGGAGTCGGCTGGTGCTGAGCCTCCAATCGCTGCAAAGCCGGGTGGCCGCGCTCTCGCCGCTCATGAAGGAGAAGGTGCTCGTGAACCATCTCACGTTCAACCCGTCTGCCACGCGGTTCGTGTTTCTCCTGCGCAATTTTCCGGCGCCGGGTCCACGCGTGAAAGGCAAGTCGGCGTGGCAAACCGTGGTGTTCACCGCGGCGCGCGATGGTAGCGACGTGCGCCTGATCGTGCCACCGGGCTACGCCTCGCACTACCATTGGCGCGACGATGCGACGCTCGTGTTTCACTGCGACGGGCCGCACGGCGCGCAACTCTACGAAATCACGGATGCGCCCACGCCGCGTTTTGTCGCGATCGATCCGGCGTTCTTCAAACGCGACGGGCATTGCAGCTACTCGGCCGACGGCCGCTGGATGCTCTACGACAGCTACCCCGATGCGGCGAAGAAACAGCATCTCTTCGTCTACGATTTGAAAAATAAACGCGGGCACGATCTGGGCGCGTTCGCCGCGATGCCCGTGCCGGTCGTCGACACTCGCTGTGACCTGCATCCGCGGTGGTTGCCCGACGGGCGGATCAGCTTCGACTCGACGCACGAAGGGTTTCGCGGGTTCTACGTCGTCGATGCCCGCGCGCAGATGAAGGCGTGGGAACAGGAGCCGTGACAGTGGGGATGGTGCGCTGGGGGAGGACCCAAGCGGAAGCCGGCGGGCGGAATTCTCCGCCTCAAATCCGCTGCGTCATCTCCGTGATCTGTTTCGTCGCGATGCCGATCGGGCGATCGAGGGGGACACCGGCGCAACCGAGCAGCGTGGTGAGCAGGTCGCCCTGATTGCCGCGGACGTTGGTGAGGTAGCGGCCGGTGTTAAGCGTGCCGCCGCCGCGGCCGGCGACGATGAAGGGGAGGTTTTGCCGCTGGTGCTTGTTGCCGTCTTCCAGGCCCGAGCCCCACATCATGATGCTGTTGTCGAGGAGCGTGCCGTCGCCTTCGCGGATGCTCTGCATCTTTTTGATCATGTAGGCGAACTGCTCGATGTTGAAGGCGGTGATCGCGGCGACCTTGCGCACCTTCTCCGCATCGTTCGCGTGGTGGGTCTGGGAATGGTGCATGTCCTTGAACCCAAGTTCAGGATACGAGACGCCGTTCGGCGTGGAGCCGATGTAGGTGCTGACGCGCGTGGTGTCGGTCTGGAACGCCAGCACGTTCAGGTCACACATCACCTGCATATACTCGCTGCGTTTGTCGCCCAACGGGATCTTGATCTCGATGGGCGGAGAATCGGAGGCGTGGCGTTTGGAGGAGCTGACGCCGGCTTTTTCCAACGCAGCTTCTTTCTGGCGAAACTCGATGGCGGCGATGCGGCGTTCCACGGAGCGCACGCTGTCGAGGTATTCGTCCAACTTGTGTTGGTCGCCTTGGGGCAAGGTGCGCCGCAGGTCCTTCGCGCCACCGATGACGAGATCGAGCATCTTCCGGTCGAGAGCGTCGGTTTGCGCGGTCTGGCCGGGCCGGCGGCGCGCGCCAGATTGGTCGGCCACACCGAAGAGCCGGTCGAGCACACTGCGCGGATTGGTTTCGGCCGGGACGGGCTGCGTCGAGGAGCGGTAGCTACAGTGAGAATAGTAGGCCTCGTTAAGACCTTCCTGGTTCTCCTTGTGCGTCTGCGGCATGGTGGCCAGCTCCAGCGAGGGCAGCGACGTGAGATGGCCGACGTAGTTGGCGGCGATCTGGTCGGCGGAAATCGCGATGGCGATCTGGCTGCGGCGATCCGCATCGGGCAATCGTGCGGTGAGCCACGTCGAGAGTTCGAGGGCGTGCGGGGCGCCGTTGAAGGGAGAGATCGGCACGCCCGAGATGCCTTTCATCAAGAGACATTCGCCGAGCACGGAACGCAGCGAGGCCAAGGCCGGCGGCGGCGCGGTCAGGAAAGATTCCGGACTCGCGGGCCAGAACTGCTCCATGATGACGCCGTGCGGCATATACATGAATCCCAGGCGCACGGGGGGCTTGGCCTTCGCACCCTGCTTCTTCTGCGTTTCGGCCCAGCCCATGGATTCGAAGAGGGGCAGGGCGAGCGCGACGCCGAGGCCTTTGAGACACGTGCGGCGATCGATGAGGTGGGGGCTGCTCATGGGGCGAGTGGGGTTGGGGATTATTGGATACGACGCTGCGTGAAGGGGTAACTCGTGACGATTTCGGAAATCAGGGTCTGCAGACGGTAGCCGTCTCGGGCAATGGTGTCCATCAGGCGATCCACGACAATCTCGTCGTAGCCCTCGAGCGGGCGGCAGAGGGCGAAGGCCAGCAGACGCTCCGTGAGGTTGCGCGCGAGGTCCGGCTGGCGGGCGGCGATGATGGCTTTGAGTTCCTTCGGCGAAGAAAACCGTTTTCCGCCGGGCAGCTCGCCGGTGGCATCGATCGCGCCGCCCGCCTCTTCCGCGTCGCGCCAGCGCCCGATGGCATCGAAGTTTTCGAGGCCGAAGCCGATCGGGTCGAGGATGCGGTGGCAGTTGGCGCAGGTGGGATCCGTGCGGTGCAATTCCGTGCGCTGGCGCAGGGTGAGCGTCGCGGCGTTGGTTTCGTCTGATTTTTCGAGGGCGGGCACATTGGGCGGCGCAGGCGGCACGTGCTCGCCCAGCACTTGCTCGAGGACCCACACGCCGCGGTTCACGGGACTGGTGCGGTTGGGAAACGACGTCGTCGCGAGAATGCCCGGCATGCCGAGAATGCCGCCGCGATTGGCGTCGGTGAGCTGCACTTTGCGCATCGCGGGGCCGGTGACGGTTTTCTCCAGCCCGTAAAGTTGGGCGAGCGTGCCATTGAGAAACGTGTAGTCGCTATCGATGAAACTGACGACGGGTCGGTTTTCGCGGACGAGGCTTTCGAAAAACAGCCGCGCCTCCTCATACATCGCCGCGCGCATGTCGGCGGTCATGAGCGGAAACTTGTCGGTATCGAACACTTTGCCTTTCAAAGCGCCCAGGCCCAGCCACTGGGCTCCGAAGCCATCGAACAACGCGCGCGACCGCGGGTGTTGCAGCAGGCGCTTCACTTGTGCGCGCAAGATCGCGGGATCGTGGAGTTGACCGCGGTCGGCGAGCGCCGCGAGTTCCGCATCGGGCATCGTGGCCCACAACAGATACGAAAGACGGGACGCGAGTTGATGGTCGTCGAGGGGAACTATCTTGGCCCCGGGCGGAGTTTCGCCGGCGGGCGTGATGTAGAGGAACTGCGGCGAAACGAGGATGGCCTTGAGCGTCAGGCCGAGGGCCGCGGAGTAGCCGAGCGAGTGTTCGCGACCGAGGTCGAAGACGCCGAGGAGGACATCGAGCTCCGCGTCCGTGGGCGGGCGGCGATAGGCGCTGCGGGCGAGCGAGCGAGCGACGGTGCGCGCGGAGACGCGAGCATCGGCGCCGGGCGGCGGGGCGGCGCCGAAGAGGCGCGTTTGCAGGGCGGTCGACGGAGTGCCGGCGGGCGCGAGGATTTGGTCCACGACCGTGTTCGCGATTCCGAGATACTGTTCCGACTGGAGCGGCGAGAGCGTATTAAGATAACCCTGACCGACGACCTCGTCCGGCAGGTCGCGCACGATCGCCGGATCGACGCCGAAGAGATCGTGGAGCGTGTTGCCATACTCGGCCTTGGTCAGGCGACGAATGACGAAGAGGCCGGGATCCTTCGGGCTGAGAAACCGGATCTGACCGATCCAGTCCAAGAACGCCTTTCTCTCCGCGTCCGTGGGCTGCTTGTCCGCGTCGTCGGGCGGCATGTCGTGGGTTCGCACGTTGGCGAATCCCTGCTTCCACCAGTGACGGAAGGCGGGGCTGCCGGGGTCTTTGAGCGTCGCCTGGAAGTTGATCCCACCTTTCGGCCGAGATCCGTGGCAGCGGATGCAATAGGACTGGAGGAAGGGCGTCACCTTGTCGCGGAAGACCGTCTTGGCCTCGGTTTGCAGCGCCGCGTAATCCGCCTCGTTCGCGGGCTCGGCCGCGCCATGCTGCGCACGAACGACGGACGCGAACGTGGCGAAGCCGGAAACAAGGAGGGCGATCAAGCCGCGGCGAACGAGGAGGGGTAAAATCACGAGAAGCGGGGAGCTTTAGGTAGTAAGCCCGAGAAGGGCAGGCGCGATCTCACGAGGAATCGGCCGGCGCTCAAATTGAATCGGCGCCGGACTCAGAACGGCCAGTAGCGCGGGATGAGCCAGATGCACAGGACGGCGAAGATGATATTGAGCGGGAGTCCGATCCGCAGGTAGTCGGCGAAGCGGTAACCGCCGGCGTGCTGCACCATGGCGTTGGTCTGGTAGCCGACGGGGGTGCAGAAACTCGTCGAGGCGGCGAGACACACCGCCATGAGCAGCGGTCGTTCGTCGACGCCCAGCGTCTTTGCCACAGCCATGGCGATCGGGGCGAGGAGGACGGCGGTCGCGCCGTTGCTCATAAATTCGGTCAGTGTCGCCGTGACGATGTAGATGGCCGCCAATGCCGCGACGGGTCCCCACGGGCCGGCCAGGCCGGCGGCGCCTTCCGCGAGCAGCGCGGCGGCGCCCGATTTCTGCATGACGAGGCCGAGCGGCAGGACGCCCGCCAGTAGAAAAATCACCTTCCAGTCGATCGCCTCGCACGCTTCCTCGATCGAGAGGCAGCGCGTGGCGACTAAGACTACGCAGCCGGCCAGCGCGGCGGGTAGAATGGGCACCGCGCCCACGGCGGCCAGCACCACGACCGCCGCGAAAATGCCCAGCGCCAGCGGCACTTTGGCGCGACGCAGCGCGGGCTCCTCGACGCGGTCGAGCATCAGGAATTCCGAGTCGCTGCGGAGCTGCGCGAGATCGTCGCGCGAGCCGAGCACGAGCAGCGCATCGCCGGCGCCGAGACGTGCGACGGCGATGCGGAGGAAGGGTAGGCGTTCGCGAGTGCGCAGGCCCAGCACGAGGCAATTGTGCAGGCGGCGGAAGTCCGCTTCCTCGAGCGTGCGGCCCACGAGCCGCGAACCCGGGGCCAAGACCACCTCCGCCAGATGCATGGGATCGTCATGCGACAACTCGTGGCCAAACCGGAACTGGGGTTCGCTCTTCAGCCGCCACGCCCGCTGCAGCGGGATCAGTTCGGCGGCGGGGGCCTCGACGAGGAGCACATCGTCGGCCTGGAAAACGAGATTCGGCTCGGGCCAGGTCGACGTGCCGGACCGGAGCACGGTGCGGAGCTGCGCGCCTTGTTCGCGGCCGAAGCCGCTGTCCGCCACCGTGCGCCCGACGAGCGGCGAATCGTCCGGTATGCGGAATTCGGTGACGTAGTCGGTGACCTGATAGGTCCGCGAACCTCCGCGGCCGGAGCGGTCCGGCAGCAGCCAGCGGCCGGCCACCGCGACATAGAGGATGCCGGCGCTGGAGAGGATGGCGCCCATGGGTAGGAACTCGAACAGACTGAAGGCTCCGTGGCCGGCTTGCTCGGAGATCGAGCTGACGAGAAGATTCGTGGACGTGCCGATCAGTGTGCAGACGCCGCCGAACTGGGAGGCGTAGGAAAGCGGAATCAGGAAACGCGAGGCCGGCGAGGCGCTCCGGGCGCACGCGGTCAGGACGATCGGCAGGAAGATCGCGACGGCGGCCGTGTTGTTGACGAAAGCGGAGACGGCGCAGGTCACGATCATCAGCACCACCACGAGCACCGTCCGGCGGCCGGCGAGGCGCGCCATGCCGGGCCCAAGCCAACCGATCGCGCCCGTGTGTTGCAGGCCGGCGCTCAAGACGAACATCGCGGCGACGGTGAGCGTCGCGGGATTGCTGAAACCGGCCACGCCTTCGTTGACGGTGATCCAATGCGACGCGCGCAACCACGGAATCCACGGGATCACGAGCGCGAGCAGCAGGCACGCCGTCAGCGCCATCATGGCGACCAAGGCGGCCGGATACCGTTCGGTGACGAACAGGTAGCCGGCTGCGGCGACGACGAGCAAGGCGAGGGCGATTTCCATTTGGAACAGACCGGAGTTTTTTACGCCGGTTCAGGCGGCGATGCGCCGACAGAGTCGCGGCAGAGTGTTCACAGCAAAAGGAAACACACGGACATCACGAGCGTTGGCACGAGCGAGCCGACCAGCAGGCCCAATGGCGACACGCCGGCGGGAAAGAAGCGTTGCAGGATGGCCTGACCGGCGGGGTTGGGCGCATTCGCGATCACGGTGAGGCCGCCGCCCGTCACGGCGCCGGCGACGACGGCATACTTCATCGTATCGGTGAAGCCGGGCACGAGCGTGGCGAGGTAGGTGATGGCGGCGTTGTCGTTGAAGGCCGTGAGCACCGTGGCGCCGACGAACAGCGGAAATTCGTCGAGGCGTTTCAGCACCGGCTCGATCCACCAGCCTTGCAGGCCGCCGTGCACGACGAGGCCGGCGAGAAAAAATCCGACGAGCAGCGGCGCCTTCAGGTCGAACCGGCCCTGGTGGTGCGCGGTCGATTGGGCGAACGCCAAGAAGAAGAGGAAGGCGCCGATGAAGAGCGGCGGGTAGTGCGCGACCCAGACAGTGAAGGCCATGAACAAAAGCTGGACCACGGTGATCCAGGCCGGCACGGGTGCGTCGGGTTGCGTTTTGGCATTCTTTGCTGCGAGGCGGCGCACTTCGTCGAGCGCCTCTAGCTCGCGGCGAAAAACCGCGTAGTAAATCGCGGTGGCGGCGACGATGCCGATGAACGCCTTCCAGCCGAAGTTAAGAAACATGAACGGCGTGTCCCATTGCCACGGCGCCGCCACCATGAGCACGGGCGGCGCCGCGAAGTGCGTGAACGTGCCGCCGACGGAAATGTTCACGAACAACAACCCGATCGTCGCGTAGGCAAACCGTGGAGACGGCTTGAGCGCGTAGAACTGCCGCGCGAGCAGCAGCGCGCCGATCGTCATCGCGGCCGGTTCGGTGATGAAGGAGCCGAGGACGGGCGCCACGATGAGAATCGCGAGCCACCACGCGCCGGTCGTGCCTTTGCCGATGGCAGCGATGCCGCGGAGGCAAATCTCGGCGATGCGCAGGACCGGGCGAGTCCCGGCGATGGCCATCACGACCACGACGAACATCGGCTCGGTGAAGTTCACCTTGTGGCCAATGTAGTCGAGCACCGCGCTCCAGCCGAAATAGTAACTGATGGCCGCCGCCAACACGACCGCCCAAATGCCGAACACGGCCTCCACCTCGCCGAGGAAATGCAGAATGTGGCCCTTGAAGCTCACTTCGTCGGGCTCGCCGTTGTCGTCGGCGTCGCCACGCGTCTCGGCGAGTTGCGCGAGTTTCGCGGCGTGTTCGGCCTCGGCGAGGTGCGACCAATGGCGGAACTTGGCGGTGAGAAACGTGTGGCCGATCGCCAGCAGAAAGATGATCGACGCGACGAGATTGAAGGGCTCCGCCTGGACGCGCGCCACCAGCGTTGCCCAGAGCGAGGCCTGCGCCGGCTCGGCATAGCTGGAGAGCGCGCGCGGCAGCGGCGAATCGCCTGCGGCGGCCGCGGCGGCGATCGCCGGCAAGACGACGAACAAAAAAATGAGACGGGACTTCATGGATGAATCTGGGTTGGACCGAGCAGACTGAACCGCGCGGGCGCGGCACTCCGGTGATGTGCAGAGACCGTGGCCCGCCGGTCTCGATTGTCCTCCGGAGAACCCTTTCTCCGGACCCGCGCAAAAGGACGCAGTGCCTCTCCCGCGTAGCAAGGAGAACTTCGCCGATTTGCCGAACAAGCCCGGCCGCGCGGAGATTCCGCTGGCGAGCGATCTGCCGCGCCCCATCGTTGGCGCAGCCCGATAACGGCTGCGCAATATGAGCTGGCTAAGACCTTGGACGACTTGGAAGGGCCTCGCCCGCATTTTGCTCGGCGTGGCCGGTCTCGGATTGGGCGCTCTTGGCGCGGTGAATGCGTTCGACTACTTTCAATTTCAGCGCGCTTGGAATATCGGGGATCGCTTTTCGGCTGATGATTTTAAGCAGATTGCGGAAGCGTGCTCCGAAATCGAAAAGGCCGGCGGTCCACAGCGGTTCCGCGGAGATCACGTTCCGCCCGCCTTTCGAAAGTTGCACCCGCTTCGGCGACCTTTCACCCCGGATCGAGCGACGTGGAACTTTACGAACTCGGCGACGCCTATGTCGTCATGCGAATCGATACGTCGCGCGACGATCAACACCTCTTTCTCTTCGCGACGGTGAAGGGCCGACAGCAGAATAAAACGCTTTGGCGCAAGAACCCGGCCTTGGCGCAGCGCACCTCTCCGTCTGGCCGCCTTCTCACTATCTCTGAGCGGGGCTGGCGTGAAGGCCGCGATTGGATCGTGTCGCCGCACGAAATTCGCGTGATCACCCGACGCATTGCGGTCGGCACCAGCGATTCGATTGCCGCCACGGCTGCTCTGTCGTCCGCCCAGCGGCAATCGATTCTCGACGCCATGCGCGCCATCCCTGCAGAGATGCTCGGCCGCGAACACACCTCCGGTGCGATGGATGGAATTTCCCTATTTATCGGTTTCAGCGCTGATGGTCGACGCGGGCCCAACGACATCGGACTTTCGAACACCTGGCGTGAAGCCGTCAGGCCGCTGGTTGACGCCGTTTCGCGGTGCCTGCCGGCGGAGCACCATATCCGTTTTCGGGAAAGAATTCTGGAAAGGTCCCACTACCATCCCGAGCACGTCACTGTCAGGACATGGTCTGAGGTGGATGCCCGCGAACGCTTCTGGGGAAAGCTCCCGTGGTGGTGTCTTTGGCGGCGATTCGAATCCGGCGATTGACACGACAAACAAGACCTCGCCCACGCGCCAGCATCGCCGCTTCCTCTGAAGAAATCGCAGCGAAATCTCCACTCATTCTCTCCACGCTTTTTCCAAGTGCTTGGCGCGATGTTGAGGTCACGACACGTCCACCGAGCGAATGCCAAACGCCGCGCCGGCTTCGGAATTATTTTGTCGATCGTGGATATGAAGCATCCGCAAACGCGCCTCGCGGTCAGCGTTGTAGCCCTGGGCGGTCGCCCAGCGATGCGCCGCAAAATCGGCAGGCCACTCGATGTTTATGGCTGTGCGTCCATGCCTACTGTCGTCGTCGGGCCGAGTGTCGTGCCGGCGCGGTTGCGCACCACGACGGCATAGCGGCCGGGCGTGGTGACCGGCAATGAGGACACCGTCGCGCCGGGAATTTCCTCATCGTCGCGCAGCCATTGGTATTCGAGCGGGCCGGTGCCTTCGGCTTCCGCCACGAGCGTCACCGGGTTTCCTGCGGTGAGGGCGACGTGCGGCGGCGGAGTGTTTTTCAACACCGGCACTGTCGCGCCGCGGATTCCGAATACGAGGTTGCTCGGCGCGATCTTTACGCGCTCGATGTGGGCCGATGCGCGCCGGCCGCGCAGATCGGTAAACGTCGCGAAAAAGGTCAGCTCCTCTCCCGCCGCGAGATCCGGTGGCGGGCGCCAGAACACCCGATACGGCGGCGTGTCGTCGACGCCGAGCAACTCCGTTTGCCCCGACTGCGTCGCGCGCCGCAGAGTAAACGTCACTTCGCCGAAGCCGTCGCCGTCCGTCACCTCCGCGCGAATTTCATGTCGCGTGGGGAAAACTTGTCCGTCGATCTCGCGCGTCGCGAAGGCGAGCGTCGCGTCGTTCGCCTTCGCGGTTAACGCGAGCGTGGGCATCACATCGGCCGGGTTCGCCGCCAACGGTTGCTCCGCGCGCCAGACGGAGAACTGAAGTGGTGCCAGGCTGACCGGGAGCCGGCCTTGATTGTCTGTTGCGACGGTTCGGTCGACGGCGCCGCCGGTCTGTGAGTCGAAGATACAGCGCAGCGTCGCGCCGGCGGACTGTGCCGTCGGCACCGCGACGGTGGCCGCGTGCGTGCGCGAGTTGTTCAGCGCCACGACGAGTTCGATTTTTTCGCCGCGCTCGAGACGCGAAAACGCCGCGACGTGTGCGTCGCCCGTCGCGCGCGGCAAGGTCGCGCCGGTGCGGAGGGCCGGCTGTTGCGCGCGCAGCGCACCGAGCGCCGCGAAGAAGCGGTAGAACGGATGAGCCTCGTCGAACTTGTCGTCGGCGCCGGTGCGCGCCGTCGCGAGGAGCGGGGCGTTGCGGAATTCCGGCGCCTGCGCGGCAAACATGTCCTCGCGCGCCTGCATGTCGTTCCCGCCGCGGCCGACCATGCCCTGTTCGTCACCGTAGTAGAGCACGGGCTGGCCGCGTGCGAGGTAGAGCAGGCCGTGGCCGAGGCGCACGAGGTCCGCGAGCTGCGACGGCGCGGCGGCGGGATTGTCCTGCTGGAGAAAATAGCCGAAGCGCCCGGCGTCGTGGTTGCCGAGAAACGTCGTGGTCGCGTGCACGTTGCTGTCGTGATCGGTGTAGTAGTCGTCGCGGTCGAAGAACTCCGCGAGCTCGGCCGCCGCGCCGCCCTTCGCCACAAATTTCCGCGCGGCGGTGAAAAACCCGAAATCGATCGTCGTATCGAGCGGGATGCCGGTGGAAAACTCGCTGAGAAACGCCGCGTCGCCGGGGTCGTGGTAGACTTCGCCGAACTGCAGGAAATCGGGCCGGCCGAGCGCGCGTGCCTCGGCGCGGATGGCGGGCGCGAAGGCCTGCCAAAATTCGGCGTTCACGTGCTTCGCGGTGTCGATGCGAAACGCGTCGACGCCGGTGGTGCGCAGCCACGTCGTGAAAATCTCGATCATGCCCTGCACGACGCGCGGGTGCTCGGTGAACGTGTCGTCGAGAGTGGCGAAGTCGCCGAGCACGGCGCTCTCGCCGGCCCACGTGCTGTCGCCCCGGTTGTGATAGAGCGTCACGTCGTTGAGCCACGCAGGATTCTTCACGGTGCGCTCGGTCCGCGGGACCGTGGGCACGTAGGGAAAACTGCGCGCGGCCGAGAGCGCGGGAAACGCCGCGGGGTCGCCGAGGCCGTTGTAGGCGACTTTACGCTCGTCGAAAATTTTTCCGTGTTCGTCGCGATACGGCGCCGTGGCGCGCGGGCGATACGCGGTTTTCCGGCCGGGGTATTCGATCACGTTCGCCGTGTGATTCACGATGATGTCCATCGTCACGCGCAGGCCGCACGCATGGGCCTGCCGGATGAACTCGCGGAACTCTGCCTCGGTGCCGAGGTGCGGATCGATCGCGAGAAAATCCGTGATCCAGTAGCCGTGATAACCCGCGGTGCCGGCCTGCATCGGCTTGTTCGTGAAGGGCGGCGTCACCCACACCGAGGTCACGCCGAGATTCTTCAGGTAGTCGAGTTTCGCCGTGAGACCGGCGAAATCGCCGCCGTGATAGTGCGAAATTTTGCCCGGATCGAAACCGTGCTTGGCCGCGCCGCCCGCGTAGCCGCCCGTGTCGTTGTCGGTGCGTCCGTTCGCGAAACGGTCGGTGAGCACAAAATAAAATGTCTGGCCCGCGCCCGCGTGCGTGAAGCGCGGCGCGACGGTGGTGAGCACGGTTTCGGGCGGCGCCGCGATGGCGGCGGTTGCAAAAATCAGAGCGAGGCCACGGCGCAGCGAGACGGCTTTCATGGGGTGAAGCCGACGCTGTTTGCCGTCGCCGCACGCGACAAACTGCCGACGGCGGAGAAGTCTTGCAACGGGCGGACAAAACTTAGGTCGCCGCGACCGCCGTCGGCTTTGGCGCGATTTTTGAGAGGAGAAATCGTGCGCGATCTAAGGTTTCTCTGAGGCATCGCGGTTTTTTACGGGTTTTGTCCGTCGCCGATTTCGTGCGGCGTTTGGATGCTCATTCCATCACGAGGAGTCTTCCGTTTTCGGTGTCCCCTTTGATAACCCCCGCCCGCGCTGCGCCCCAACTCCTCGGCTTTTGCCGGGTTCCGTGAACGGCCGACGCGGACCAACCCACAACATCCATGAACCATCCACGAACCCTCCATCGACTGCACGCCGGCCACATCCCGGCGTTGACCGCCGGTCTGCTCGCCCTCGCGTTGGCGCAGTCTGCGTCCGCCCAAACCTCCGCCTCTGCCAAACCCAAATCTGACGACGGCGAGGTCGTGCAGTTGGAAAAATTTAACGTCACCGCCGGCTTCGCGGGCAGTCTCGCCGCCGCCACGGAGATCAAAGAGAAGCAGACGCTGATGGCCGAAGTCGTCGCCGCGGAAGACATCGGCAAACTGCCCGACATCTCCATCGCCGAATCGCTCACGCGTCTCCCCGGCGTCACTACACAGCGCCAGAATGGTCGCGCGCAGGCCATCGTGATCCGCGGTATGAACGGCGATTTCAGCACCGGTTTGCTCAACGGTCGCGAGCAGGTCAGCACCGGCGCCGGTCGCGCCGTCGAGTATGATCAATACCCGGCCGAGCTGCTCACTGGTGTGGTGGTTTATAAGGCCACGGACGCTTCGCTCGTCGGCCAGGGTCTCGCCGGCACGGTCGATATGCAGACCGTCCGCCCGCTTAGCCAGGGCCAGCGCACAGTCGCGGCCAATGCGTTCTACGAGTGGAACAGTCTTGGCGCCATCAACGCCGGCGCGAAAGACCACGGCACCCGCCAGACGATTTCCTACGTCGATCAGCTCGCGAACAACAAGGTAGGTTTCGCGCTGGGTTTCTCGCACTCGGATCGTCCCGGCCAGGGCTACCAGTGGAATGCGTGGGGCTATCCCAACATCACCGACAGCAAGAGCCCGTTCGTCCTCGGTGGCGCGAAGCCGTTTGTGCGCACGAGTCAGATCAAGCGCGACGGCATCGTCGGCGTGCTCGAATTCGAGCCCTACGAGAAAGTGCACTCCACGCTCGATGTTTTCTACTCCGACTTCCAGGAGACGCAGCTCCTGCGCGGCATTGAAATTCCGCTCCAGTGGAGCTCCGCGGTGTTGCAGCCCGGCTACACGGTTTCCAACGGCCTCGTGACCCAGGGTCAGTTCAGGAATGTCTACGGCGTCGTCCGCAACGACTTCGTGAAACGCAACGACCACCTCTTCGCCATCGGCTGGAATCTCGAACTCGGCGACAAGAAGGGTTGGAAGACCGACCTCGACCTCAGCTACTCCCGCGTGAAGCGCAAAGACTTCGTGCTCGAGACCTACTCCGGCTTCGCCTCCAACCAGGTCGGCACGCCCGAGACGCTCACCTACACGCTCGGTCAGGGCGACGGCGGCGCGATGTTCACCCACCTGCTCGATTACTCGAATTCCTCGCTCATGCGCCTCACCAGCCCGCAGGGTTGGGCCAGCGGCGATGTCCCCGGCGGCCAGGTCGGCTTCGTGAAAGGCCCCCGCGCCCGCGACGAAATCACGGGCTACAAGGTCAAGACCCAGCGCCCGCTCAGCGGCGTGCTCAACCGCGTCGAAGCCGGCGCCGCGTTTACGCAGCGTTCGAAATATGAATACGAGTCCGGCCCCGGCGGCATGGAAGGCTACTTCCTCGCCCTCAAGAACGGCGCTACCAGCGCGCCGATGCCTGCCTCGGTCGGCACCACCGATCTCGGTTTCATCGGTATGGGCAAACAATACAGCTACGACCCGCTCGCGCTCTTCAACAGCGGCTTCTACGACCAGAAGCCGAACACGAATCCTTCCTACGTATCCAATAACTGGGACGTCGACGAAAAGATCTCCCTCGCCTACGTGAAGTTCGACCTCAACCACAAGCTCGGGAACGTCCCCGTGACCGGCAATATCGGCACGCAGATCGTGCACTCCGACCAGACGGCTTCCGGTCTCGCCGCGAACGGCACGACCGTCACCAAGGTCAAGGGCACGCACACCTACAACGACTTCGTCCCAAGCCTGAATCTCAACTTCAAGGTGGCCGACACGCAGACCGTGCGTTTCAGCGCGTCCCGCCAGCTCGCCCGCCAACGCATGAACGACATGCGCGCCGGCTCCACCTACAGTTACGACCAGAAGCTCGCCAGCTCCACCGATCCGCTCAAGGGCGCGTTCAGCGGCAGCGGCGGCAATCCCGAGCTCGAGCCCTGGCGCTCCAACTCGCTCGATCTCTCCTTCGAGAATTACTTCGCCGACCACATGGGCTATTGGGCCGTCGCGGCGTTCTACAAAGATCTCGTTTCCTACACCTACACGCAGCCGAAGATCGTCGACTTCACCGGTTATCCCACCGGCCTGCCCACCGGCACCGCCGGCAGTGTGCCCGCGACCTTCAAGGGTGTGAGCAGCGTCCCGCAAAACGGCCAGGGCGGCGCGATCCGCGGCCTCGAGTTCGCCGTCTCGCTCCCTGGCGAAAAATTCTCCCGCGCTCTCAAAGGCTGGGGCGTGCTCGGCAGTGCTTCGTTCTTCAAGAGCGCGATCCAGCCCGACCTGAGCAACCCGTCCGTCTCGCTCCCCGGTCTCTCCGACCGCGTGATGACGGGCACGATCTACTACGAGGCCAAGAACGGCTTCGGCGGTCGCGTCAGCGCCCGCTATCGTTCGGACTACCGCGGCGACATCTCGACCTTTGGTCCTCGCGGCGAGAATTTCCGCAATCTCCAGGCCGAGACCAATATCGATGCCCAGATCAGCTACGCGTTCAACAAGGGCGCCCTCAAGGGCCTCACCCTCATCGCGCAGGGCTACAATCTGAACGACGAGCCGCTCCGAGCCTCGCAGGGCACCGACACCCGCCTCGTGCAGGACTACCAGCGCTACGGCGCCTCCTACTCGATCGGCGCCTCCTACAAGTTCTAACCGGAACTTCCGTCCGCACGCTTGTTTAACCTGCGGCCACCGGATCGTTCCGGTGGCCGCAGTTCTCTCTTCGCGACTCTTCCTGTCAGCGCCTCTTTCACCGTGGACTCTCCGACTCCCAGCGTGGGATCGATTCCGACCAGTTGGCTCACGACCCGCACTGCGGGTGTGCTCGCCCATCTCTCCTCGCTGCCCGGCGCCTATGGCATCGGCAATCTCGGACCCGGTGCGCGCGCCTTCGTCGATTTTCTTGCCGAAGCCCGCGTCCGTCATTGGCAAATCTGCCCCATCGGCCCGACGGGCTACGGCGATTCGCCTTACCAACTTTTCTCCGGCCGCGCCGGCAACCCCTATTTCATCGACCTCGGTGAACTCCAGGCCGCCGGTCTTCTCAGCGCCGCCGACCTCGCGCCCCTGCACGCACTCCCCGCCGCTCGCGTCGACTACGGCGAACTCTACCAACGCTTCTGGCCCGTGCTCGCCCGCGCCTACGATCGCTTCGCCGCCTCGGGCGCCGAGCGACTCGGCGATCTCGGCACCTTCCGCGCATTCCGCACCGCCCAAGCCGGCTGGCTCGAACCCTTCGCCGATTTCATGGCGCTCAAGGCCCACTTCGGCGGGCGGGCGTGGACGACTTGGCCTGGGGAATTCCGCACGTGGGCGCCCGCGCTCCGCGCCGCTGTCCCCGCGAGCGTCTGCCTCGAAGCCGATCGCCACGCCTTTTATCAATACGTTTTCTTCGGCCAATGGGAACGCCTCCGTGCCTACGCCGCCGGGCGTCGCGTCGGCATCGTCGGCGATGTGCCGATCTTCGTCGCCCTCGACAGCGCCGATACCTGGCAAAACCGCGCCGTCTTCCGTCTCGACTCCCACGGCGAACCCCTCGCCGTCGCCGGCGTGCCACCCGATTATTTTTCCGCCAGCGGCCAGCTCTGGGGCAACCCGCTCTACGATTGGGACTACCTCGCCCGCACCGGCTACGCTTGGTGGATCGATCGCCTCCGCGCCGCCTTCCAACTCTACGACATCATCCGTCTCGATCACTTCCGCGGTTTCGACACGTATTGGGAAATCCCCGCCGGCGCTCCCGATGCGCGCGAGGGCCGCTGGCTGAAATGCCCCGGCCGCGCCTTCTTCGCCGCCGTCCGCGCCGCCCTCCCGCAAGCCCGCATCATCGCCGAAGACCTCGGCTACATCGGCCCCGACGTCGTCGAGCTCCGCCGCACCGCCGGGCTCCCCGGCATGAAAGTCCTCCAGTTCGCTTACGGACACGACGCCAACAACGTCAACCTCCCCCACTTTTACCCGCGCGACTCCATCGCCTACACCGGCACGCACGACAACATCACCACTCGCGGCTGGCTCGAAAGCCTCGCGCCCGACATCGCCGCGCAAGTCGACGACTACTACCAGCTCGCCGGCGCGCACTCCGCCTGGCCCGTCATCCGCGCGGCCCTCGCCACCCCATCGCGCCTCGCCGTCATCCCCATGCAGGACTTGCTCGACCTGCCCGCTTCCGCGACTCTCAACCGACCCGGCACCCACGAGGGCAACTGGCAGTGGCGCTTCACCGCTACCGATCTCGCGAGTCTCGCCGGCGAAAAAACCTCCCGCCTCAGCCACTGGATCACCCTCTACGATCGCACGGCCGACCGCCCTCTGCGCGACTACAGCGAACCCCCGCAACATTGATGGTCCCCATGAAAACCCAGCCGCCGCTTTCTCTCCCCGCCATCTGGAACATGAGCTTCGGCTTTCTCGGCATTCAGTTCGGCTGGGGCCTGCAGATGGCCAACATGAGCCCCATCTACAGCTACCTCGGGGCGGCCGATGATCAGATTTCCAAGCTCTGGCTCGCCGCTCCTCTCACCGGTTTCATCGTGCAACCGATCATCGGCGCGATGAGCGACCGCACCTGGGGCCGCCTCGGTCGCCGTCGCCCGTATTTCCTCGTCGGCGCGATCCTCAGTTCGCTCGCCCTCGTGCTCATGCCCAACTCCGGCCTCCTCGCCGAGTGGATCATGCCGAACCTCCCGAAATTCTACATGGCCGCGCTCCTCCTCTGGGTGCTCGACGCGTCCATTAACGTCTCGATGGAGCCCTTCCGCGCCTTTGTCGCCGACAAGCTCCCTCAGGAGCAGCGCGGCATGGGCTTCGCGATGCAGAGCTTCTTCATCGGTGTCGGCGCCGTGATCGCCGGCCTCCTGCCCTACATTCTGCGCAATTGGTTCGGCGTGAGCAGTGCGGCCGACGGGGCCAACGCCCTCCCGACCAACGTTAAAATCTCCTTCTACGTCGGCGCCGTCGCCTTCTTCACCGCCGTCCTCTGGACCGTGATCTCCTCCAAAGAAGATCCGCCGGACGACCTCGCAGAATTCCGCCGGAAAAAAGCCGAGAGCGGCGGACTCGCCCACTTGCTCAAGGAAATCTCCGATGCCCTGCGCCACATCCCGCTTACGATGCGTCGCCTCGCCATCGCGCAGTTTTTCACGTGGCTCGGCCTCTTCTGCATGTGGCTACATTTCTCGAATGCGGTCCCCGTGATTTTCGGCAGCAACGACCCCACCACCGATCTCTTCAAACGCGGCGCCGAGTGGGCCGGCGTCTGCTACGCCACGAAAGACGCCGTCACTTTCCTCGCCGCCTTCGCCCTTATGGCAGCCGCACGAAAAATGGATCGCCGCCTCATCCACGGCATCTGCCTCGCCCTCGGCGGACTCGGCCTCATCGCCGTCGGTTTCATCCACGGCGAACAGCAAAAATACCTCCTCCTCGCCGCCCTCGCCCTCGGTGGCATCGCCTGGGCCTCCATCCTCTCGATGCCTTATGCGATCCTTGCCGGCGCCCTGCCCGCCGACCGCATGGGCGTCTACATGGGCATCTTCAACTTCTTCATCGTGATGCCCGAAATTCTCGCCGCCCTCTTTTTCGGCGAAATCGTAAAACGCTTCCTCGGCGGCAACCTCGTCACCGCCGTGATGGCGGGCGGTGTCTGCATGTTCATCGCCGCCGCCGCCCTCTGGTGGGTGCCCGCCGAACAACCCGCCGCTCCCGCTCCTACCGCCTGATTATCCCGCCATGAAATCCCGCCTCTCGCTTTTGCTCCTCGCGCTCGTCACCGCGCTGCCGCCCGTCACCCGCGCGGCCGCGCCCGCGGTCGACCCATATCAGCCGCAGCCCTACGTGAAGCTGACGCACCCGGCGTGGACGAAAGACGCCACGCTCTATCAGGTAAACGTCCGCCAGTTTTCCAAAGAGGGCACCTTCTCCGCCATCGAGAAAGAGCTCCCGCGCATCAAGGCCCTCAACGTCGACATCGTCTGGCTCATGCCGATCCATCCCATCGGCGCGCTCAACCGCAAAGGCACCCTCGGCAGTCCCTACTCGGTCAAAGATTACTACGGCGTGAATCCCGAGTTCGGCACCCTCGCCGATCTCAAGCGCTTCGTCGCCACCGCCCACGGCCTCGGGCTCAAAGTCATCCTCGATTGGGTGCCCAATCACACCGCGTGGGACAACCCTCTCGCGCAGCAGCACCCCGATTGGTATCAACGCGACTGGAAGGGCAAACAGCGCCCGACGCCGTGGTGGGATTGGTCCGACATCATCAACCTCGACTACCGCTCGCCCGGCCTCCGCAAATACATGACCGAGGTCATGAAATACTGGGTGCGCGACGTCGGGATCGACGGCTACCGCTGCGACGTCGCCGGCTACATCCCGCTCGATTTCTGGAATCACCTCCGCAAGGAGCTCGATGCCATCAAGCCCGTCTTCATGCTCGCCGAATGGGAGTCCCGCGACCTCCACGCCGAGGCTTTCGACGCCACCTACGCGTGGAGCTGGTATGAGGGCGTGCACAAGCTCTGCAAGGGCCAGGCCGATGTCGGCGCCCTCTTCAACTACTATGCGTGGAACGAGGGTTTTTATCCCGAGAACATCATGCGCATGACCTTCGTCTCCAACCACGACAAGAACTCGTGGGAAGGCACGGAATACGAGCAGTTCGGCGCCGGTCTCGAAGCCGCCATCGTCCTCTCCGTCGTCGGCGAGGGCATGCCGCTGATCTACAACGGCCAGGAAGCCGGCTACAATAAGCGCCTCGAATTTTTCGAGAAAGACCCGATCCAGTGGCGCGCCCACCCGATGGCCGACTTCTACCGGAAACTCTTCGCCTTCAAGAAAGCCAACAGCGCTCTTTGGAACGCCAACTGGGGCGCCAAGATGGTGCAGGTCGTGAATTCGGAAGGCACCAAGGTCTTCAGCTTCGTCCGCGAAAACGCGAAAGACAAAATCTTCGCCGTGCTCAACTTCTCCTCCGCGCCGCAAACTTTCAAACTCACCGACGGACCCTATGCCGGCCGCTACACGGAGTTCTTTTCCGGTGAGAAAATAGCCATCGCCGAAGGCGCCGAACTCAAGCTCCCCGCCTGGGGTTATCGCGTGTTCGTGAAATAGCGCGCCGCGTCTACGCCGTTTTTCTCAGTCGCCCACTTTGCCGAAGCGGGAGCAGCCCCTGCCTGTCGCCTCACTGACCTCTATATGAAAACTCGCCTCTACTTCTGGTCCGTCACCTCCGCTCTCGCCGGATTTCTTTTTGGCTTCGATACGGTCGTCATCTCCGGCGCCGAGCAGACGATCCAATCGCTCTGGAAACTCAGCCCCGCAATGCACGGTTTCGCGATGGCCTCGGCGCTTTACGGCACCGTGCTCGGGTCGCTGCTCGGCAGTTGGCCGACCGACAAATTCGGCCGCAAAGCCACGCTCACTGCCATCGGCGTGCTCTATATCCTCTCCGCGATCGGCTGTGGCTTCGCGTGGGATGTCTACTCGTTCATTGTTGCACGTTTCATCGGCGGTATCGGCATCGGTGTTTCGACGGTGGTCGCGCCACTCTACATATCCGAGATCGCGCCGCCCGCCTATCGCGGCCGCCTCGCCGGGATGTTTCAGTTCAACATCGTTTTCGGCATCATCATGGCGTTCCTCTCCAACTATCTGCTGAAAGACGTGGGTGAACACGCGTGGCGCTGGATGCTCGGCGTCGCCGCCTTCCCTTCGGTGATCTACACCGTCATGTGCTTCGGGCTCCCCGAAAGCCCGCGCTGGCTGCTCGGTCACAAACGGGACCGCGCCGCCGGTCTTCGGGTGCTCCAACTCATCACCCCCGATGAACCTCGGGATCGCGTCGAAGCCGCGGCCGACGAAATTCTCGCCGCGTCGCACGAGCAAGTTGAAGTCGGCGGCTTTTGGACCCGCCAGCTTCGTGCGCCCATCCTGTTGGCCTTCCTGATCGCGTTTTTCAACCAGCTCTCCGGCATCAACGCTATTCTCTACTTTGCGCCGCGCATTTTTGAACTCACCGGCCTCGGCACGAAAGCCGCGCTTCTCCAATCTGTCGGCATCGGCATCACCAATCTCGTCTTCACCTTTGTGGGCCTCTGGCTGATCGACCGGCTCGGCCGCCGCACGCTCCTCTACATTGGTTCCTACGGCTACATTCTCTCGCTCGGCCTCACCGCGTGGGCGTTTTTCTCGGGTCACTTCGCGATCGTGCCGGCGTGTATTTTTGCATTCATCGCGGCCCACGCCATCGGCCAAGGCGCCGTAATCTGGGTGTTCATCGCGGAGATATTTCCGAATCGTCACCGCGCCACCGGCCAGGCGCTCGGCAGTTTTACGCACTGGATTTTCGCCGCCCTGCTCACCACGTTTTTCCCCAGTATGGTGACCGCCTTCGCTCCCGGTTATGTGTTCCTGCTCTTCTGTGGCATGATGGTGCTGCAGCTCGTGTGGGTGAAACTCATGGTGCCCGAAACCAAGGGGGCCACGCTCGAGGAAATCGAACACCGCTTCGCCGGCCGGGCATCCACCGCGGAAAGGAGCGCTTTGTGAGCCGCAAAGTCGTCGGTCTCGGCGAACTGCTCTGGGACGTGCTGCCCGGCGGACGTCAACTCGGCGGCGCACCCGCGAACTTCGCCTACCATGCCGGCGCGCTCGGCGCGGAGGCGTGCGTGATCTCCCGCGTCGGTCGCGATGCCGATGGACACGGACTCGTTGCCCGGCTTGCGCAGCTCGGCATCGGCACCGCTTGCATTGAAGAAGACCCCGTCGCGCCCACGAGCACGGTGACGGTCTCGCTCGGCGCCGACGGACAGCCGGCTTACACCATCCACGAAAACGTCGCCTGGGATGCACTCGCGGGTGAGACCGCGGCGCGTCAGGCCGTCGTCACCGCGGATGCCGTCTACTTCGGCACGCTCGCGCAACGCAGCGAGACTTCCCGCCGCACGATCCGCACTCTGCTCGGCCTCGCGCCAAAAACATCCCTCCGCATCTTCGACGTGAATCTGCGCCAGCACTACTACTCGCGCGCGATCATCGAGGAGTCCCTCGCGTTGGCCGATGTGCTCAAGCTCAACGAAACCGAACTCCCGCAACTCGCGGCGATGTTCCACTTGTCCGGCGACGAGCGCGCGCAAGTCGACGCACTCGCGCGGCGCTTCGCTCTGCGAGTCGTCGCCTACACGCGCGGTGGTCGCGGCAGTCTGCTCCGCGCGGCCGGCGAATGGTCCGAGCACGCCGGTCTGCCGACGATCGTCGCCGACACCGTGGGTGCCGGCGATTCGTTCACCGCGGGGCTCGCGCTCGGCCTCCTCGCCGGCTGGCCGCTCGACACGGTCAACGCCCGCGCCACCGCCCTCGCGGCCTACGTCTGCTCGCAACCCGGCGCGACGCCGCCACTGCCGGAGCCTTTGCGCGCGCCGTTTCTCGCTGAATAGTCGTCCCTACTTCGCCAGCGGCACGCCGTGGGTGAAATCCACGCGATCGAAATACACCGTCTTCGGCTGCTCGTCCTGTTTGTTGCGCAGGGCCTCCAGGTGTGCGCGGTAGTCCTGCGGCGAGGTGCCTTTGTGCTGTTTGAACACCCGCGCGAAATACGCCGGATCGGCGAAGCCGCTCGCGTAGGCGATTTCGGAAATCGTGAGCGCCGAGGTCTCCAGCGCGAGGATCGCACCCTGAATCCGGATACGCTGGATGTAGTGTGTGAGCCGCTCCTTCGTCTCCGTGTGGAAGAGATGCGAGAGGTAGTCGGCCGAGCAGCCGAGGAGCTCTGCGATGTGCTGCACGCACAGGTCGGGGTTGCCGAATTGTTCGCGCACGAGGCATTTCGCCTGAAAGACCTTGCCGATGTCGCTGTTGAGCTGGCCGGTGCCGGTCTCGACGATGTTGCGGAAGAGCCCGAGCAGCGCGAGCAGCAGGCCCTTCAGGACCGTCTCGCGCGCGGGGCCCTGCGTGCTGTGCGTCTGCGCGATTGTGTTCGCGAGCATGAGAAACACGTCGAGATTCGGCGCGTCGAAAAACTCGATCACTTCGATGTCCGGTTTGCCGGGCCTCACTTCGTGGGCGAAATGCAGGCTCAGCGTGTTGTTGTAGAAACCGGCCACGAGATTGCGAAACGGCTGGTGCGGCCCCGGGTGGACGATCTCGCCGTGCGGCACGCCGGCCGGGATCACGCAGATCTCATCCGGGCCGAGCCGGAATTTCTCCCTCGGAAACGTGAAGTCGGTCGAACCCTGCAACTGGAGGAAGACCTCCGGGCGATAGTGGTAGTGCATGTCGCTCCGGTTTACCACGGGCTTCGCCTCGGGCGGCACGCGGAGGGTGAGCTGGTTACGGTTCACAAATTGCATCGCCCGCTCCAGCGCCGCGCGCATCTCCGCCCGATTGTGGAGACTCATCGGACGGGAGGCGAATAGAGCGGTGGGTGGACCGGGGTCGGACATGCGGGGAACAGCGGCGAGGGCGAACGGCTGCGGGAGGGTTGTGCGAACCGAAGCGACCCGGCCGACCGAACACAAACGGGAAATCGCCGCAACCGTGTGGCGTTTGCCGGCGCGTCGTGGTTCGCGGGCCGGAGGACGTGCTCAGAGCTTCAGCGCTTTCGCGTAGCCGGTGAGTTCGAGGAAGCCGGAGCCGAGGTCGCGGCCGGACTCGTCGCGGATCCGGCAGGCGCCTTCCCAATACGGAATGCCGCCGAGCGCGCCGGTGAGTTCCTGGTTTTTCGCGAGCGGCTCGACGATGAGGCGCACGGTCGCGCCGGTCGCGGGATCGGTCGTCGTGAGGCGGAGGCGCGAGGGATAAACGGCGCCCGTGGCGGCACTCGTCCAGCGGTCGAGCACGTCGAGGGTGAAGGCGGCGCGCTGCGTTTTCCCGGCCGGATTGATCCACGTGAGCGTCGACGCAGGATCGGCGCGGCCGTCAGCGATGCGCAGTTGATAGAGCATGAGCTCGCGGCCGTCGGTGAACTGCACGCTCAACCAATCCCACCCGACTTGGCCGCCGCTGAGTTGGCTGCTGCTGATCTCGTGGTCCATCCACGCTTCGCCGGTGACGGGGAATTTTTCGGTGCCGAGCGCGAGTTCGCCGGCGATGCGGAGGCGGGGAAACGTGAGGTAGTAACTCGCGGCGGTGGGATCGGCGCCTTTGCGTGAGACGCTATTTTCGCCGAAAACCACGAGCGTTTTCGCGGGCGTGAGCGCGAGCGTGAACGCGGCCTCGGCGCGGATGCCGCCGACGAGCGTGAGGCGAGGCGTCGTGGAGCCGTCGGCCGGATCGGCGAGGCGGAGCGACCAAGGGCCGTTGTGCACGGCGAGCGTGTCGCGCGCGGAGGCGGCGTCCCAACCTTCGCGGTTGAGTTTTTCCTGATGGATAAATTTTCCGGTCTGCACATCGAGCAGCGCCATGTGCGCGAGGAAAATGTGGCCGGAGCCGAAGGCGGCGCTCGTCTCGGCGGAGGCGGCGTCGCGCGGACCGGCGGAGCGGAAAAAGGTCGCCTGAAAACCGAAACGGCGCGCGCCACTGTCGGCGAAGAGATGGCCGGTGACATACCACCATTCAATTTTGAACTCGGGGTGGTTGCCGTGATCGCGGGGAAATTCGAAGTGGTGGCCGGGCTGCGGCACGGCGAAGCCTTCGGCGGTCACGAGCGGGATCTGGGCGCGAAGCGGGGTGAGGAGGTTGAGCGAGCAAAGGGCGCCGAGGAGAAGAGCGGAGAAAAAGCGCATGGCGGTGGGTTTACTCCTCGCGGTCGGCCGGCAGATCGGCGCCCCAGTGGCCGACGGCGTAGCTCACGGCGGCCCCGGTCGCGACGACGGTGACGGCGAGGGCGGCGAGTTGGACCCATGGGAGCGAAAAGCCGAGGGTCCAGCCGAAGGATTGTTTGTTGATCACGTGGATGAGGAGCCAGCCGAGGGCGAGGCTGAGCACGAGGCCGCCGGTGACGGCGGCGGCGGCGAGCGAGGTTCCCTCGACGGCGGTAGCGCGGGCGATTTCTCGACGCGTGAAACCGAGCGCGCGCAGCGTAGTGAGCTCTTCGCGACGATCGAGCAGCACGCTGATGAGCGTGAGGGCGAGGCCGATCACGGCGACGGCGACGCCGATCACCTCGAGCGCGTAGGTGATGGAAAACGTCTGGCGGAAGATGCGGAGAATTTCGGAGCGCAGCGTGGCGTTGGTGTAGATCGCGAGGCCGGGATGGCGGGCGAGCAGGGCGGAGCGGAGGCTCTCGGCGTCGACGCCGGGGCGAAGGAAAAGCGAGATGTTGGCCGCGTAGTCGTCGCCAAACCACGCGACGAGGCGGGCGCGCTCGACGAGGAGGGAGCCGCGCTCGTTGCCGTAGTCGGCGTAGATGCCGGCGAGCGTGAGCGTCTGCGGGCCGGCGGGCGTGGGGACGCGCACGGTGTCGCCGCGCTTCTTGCGGAAGCGCTCGGCGAAACTTTCGCTGGCGAGGGCGAGCGTGGCGTTGCGGGCGGCGTCGAACACCGCGTCGTCCAACGGCGCCTGCACCCATGGCATGTCCGAACGGGCGCGCACGATGCGGAGCTCGGCGCCGGTGAGAATAGTCGGCGTGCGGTCCAGCTCGATCGGATACGCGGACAACACGCTCGCCTCGGCGACGGAGGGATCGGCCGCGAGCGCGCGCCAGACGGGCGGCGAGATGCGGTTTTGGGAGGAGGCGCTCTGCGCGCCGTTGCTGGAGATGTAGAGATCAGCCTGGAGCGAGCGCTGCACCCAGCCGCGCACGGTGGTTTCGAAACTCGCGACGAGAATCGCCATGCCGGCGGTCATGCCGATGGCGCAGAGCAGCGCGGCGACGGCGAGGCGATGGCGGCCCGAGGGCGCGGCGAGGTGGCTGAGCGCGACGCGGGCGACGGCGGAGGATTCGCGGGCGCGGCGGGTCAGGCGCGCGAGGGCGGGCAGGAGAAAACCGCACAACACGCCGCCGCCGAAAATCCACAGGAACGCCGCGAGGTAGCCAGCGAGCGGGAAACGGCCGCCACCGGCAAAGCGCACGGGCGGCAGCAACGCGCACACGATGCCCGCGGCGACGAGCGCGGCGCCGAACCCCGCGCTGCGCAACGCGACGTGCCCGGGCGCGGCGGCGGCGGAGCGGACGAGCACTTGCGCGGGAGGCGTGCGTGCGGCTTCGCGGGCGGGCCACCAACCGGCGACGAGACTTGCGACGAGACCTAGCACGAGCCCGAGGGCGATCTCGCCGGCGTCGAGCCCGGCGGATTCAACAGTGGTGGCGTAGTAGAGGGCGTTGACGGTTTGCCCGACGGCGCGGACGGAGAGTTGCGCGCCCGCCCAACCGAGCAGAAGTCCGAGCGCGCCGCCGAGGAGCCCGAGCACGGCAGCTTCAGTGAGCCACGCGCGGCGGATTGTGCCTTCTTCGACGCCGAGCGAGCGGAGGATGGCGATTTCGCTGCGGCGGCGGACGACGGCGCCGTCGAGCGCTTGGAAAATCAGATACAGGCCGACGAGGAGCGCGATGAGCGAGAGGACGGTGAGGTTGAGGCGAAATGCGCGCGTCATCGTCGCGGCGGTTTCGCGGCGCGCGCCGGGCGAAGTCACGGTCCAGCGCTCGCCGTCGGCGCCGAGTTTTTCGAGCAGCGCGCGGAGTTCCTCGCGGCGCTCGTCGGCGCGCAGGCCGGGCTCGACGAGAAACTCGACGCGGTCGAGTCGGCCGAGTTTGCCGGTGAGGCGCTGGAGTTGCGGGAGATCGAGGAGAATGAGATTGGCGGGGACGCGCGGAGCATCGGCGGCGCTCGGAATCACGCCGGCGAGCGGGAGTGCGTGGACCTGTTCATTGATGACGAGGTCGAGTGTCCGGTCGTTGTCGAGCGAAGCGGCGAGGGTGCGGCTGATCCAAATTTGCGGGCCGGCGCGAAACGCGCCCCAGAAATCCGGCGGCGCTTCGGTGCCGCGACCGCGGGTGTCGGTGGCGCGTTGTTGGGCGAAATAGGAGGCGTCGGCCGTTTGCGAGCGCGCGAGGTTGGCCACCGCGATGAGATCGACGCCGAGCAACGTGAAGCTCGTGCGGCCGAAGTTGGCGGACTCGCCGTCGCGGCGCGGGCGCGCGGCGGTGGATTCGACGACCGGAAAAATTTGCACCGGCTGCGCACCGAGCGCGGCGCGCAGTTCTGGCAGGACGCTTTCGGGCAAGGTGCCGGCGGCGGGCTGGATGATCCAATCGCTCTGGCCGGTGATCGTCTCGGTAAAGTGTGTGAAGCTCGCGACGGCGGCACGGTTCGCGAGACGCACGGCAACGAAGACGGCGACGCCGAGCGCGAGGATGCCGACGAGGAGCAGCGATTGGCGCGGGGCGAGCCGCCAGTGGCGGAGTGCGAACCGGCGCAGGAGGAGCGTTTCGAGCGTGAGCATCGCGGCGCGGGCTCAGTCGACGATGCGGCCGTCGCGGAGATGGATGCGGCGATGGCAGATCGCGGCGGCCTCCTCGCTGTGGGTGACGAGCACGAGGGCGGTGTGCGTTTCGTCGGTGAGCTCGCGGAGGAGGCGGAGAATATTTTCGCCGTTGGCGGAATCGAGATTGCCGGTGGGTTCGTCGGCGAGGATGAGCGCGGGCCGGTGCACGAGGGCGCGGGCGATGGCGATGCGCTGCTGCTCGCCGCCGGAGAGTTGCGAGGGCAGGGCGGCGGCGCGCGCGGTGAGGCCCACGCGGTCGAGGGCCGCGGCGACACGCGCGGCGCGTTCGGCGGCGGGCAGGCGGACGAGTTGCAGCGGCAGCTCGACGTTTTCGGCGGCCGTCAGCGTGGGCAGCAGATGGAAAAACTGAAACACGGTGCCGACGCGCTCGCGGCGCAGGCGCGCGAGGCCGTCGCTCGAGAGATCGTCGATGCGCTCGCCGTGGAGTGCGATGGTGCCGGTGTCGGGGCGGTCGACGCCGCCGAGGCAGTTGAGCAGCGTGGTCTTGCCGCTGCCGGACGGGCCGGTGAGCGCGATGCGTTCGCCGGCGGCGACGGAGAACGACACATCGGCGAGCACGGCGCGCGCGCCGTAGGATTTGCCCACGCCGGAGACGGCGAGGACGGTGCGGGCGGACGTGGCGGGCGCGGAGACCATGGCCGCCATGCAACGGGCTTTGCGGCGAAAGGCGAATCGGCACGCGGGAATCGCCGGGCGCGCCTTGGTTTCGACCAATAGGAGGCGTTGTGCGCTACAGTTAGACCGATAACTTTTTTGAACTCGCTCCCCGCGGTCGTGATGGTGCGACCACTCAATCGGTCGGCGATCCCTCGCTCGTCGATTTTCTGCCCCTCCCGAAAACCTCAGCCCCTGCAAAGCTCTCGTTTGGCGCGCCCTGCGGCGTCGGCAAACGGCGGCGTGTTCCTTACCCAGCCAACCATGAAAACCCGTGCAACCCTGATCTCGGCCCTCGCGGCGCTCTCTGGCGCCTGGCCGCTCGCGGCACAGACCGCTCCGGCGCCCTCGGCCTCGACCCAAGCCAAACCCGGCGCTGTTGCCGACGCCGAAGAAGTCGTCAAGTTGACGCCGTTCGAAGTCGCGACCTCGCGCGACACCGGTTATCAGGCGACCGAGACGCTGGCCGGCACGCGCATCCGCACGGATCTGCGCGACGTCGGCGCGGCGATCACCGTGATCACCAAGGAATTTTTGAAGGACGTGGGCGCCACCGACAGCGCCACGCTGCTCCAATACACCACCAACGCCGAGGTCGCCGGCACGCGCGGCACCTACGCGGGCCTCGGCAATGGCACGAGCGTGGATGAGACCGCGACTCTGCGCGCCCCCGGTGGTGCCCAGCGCGTGCGCGGCCTCGCCGCTGCCGACAACTCCCGCGACTTTTTCGTCACGGACATCCCGTGGGACTCCTACATTGTCGACCGCGTCGACATCCAGCGCGGGCCCAACTCCATTCTCTTCGGCCTCGGCAGTCCCGCCGGCATGGTCAATGCCTCCACCCGCAACGCGGAGTTCCGCACCTTTGGTTCGACCGATGTGCGCCTCGGCTCCTACGGCTCGGTGCGCGGCACGCTCGATCTCAACCAGCAGCTCATCCCGAAGGTGCTCTCGCTGCGGCTCGACGGTTTGTGGAGCAACGAGAAATACCGCCAGGAGCCGGCCTTCGAGGACAACCGCCGCTACTACGGCACCATTCGGTTCGACCCGAAGCTCTTCGCCGACCGCTCGTTTCACACGAGCATCAAGGCGAAATACGAAAACGGCGACATCAAGGCCAACCGCCCCCGCACCGTCACGCCCAACGACAATATCTCGGCCTGGTTCCGCCCGGTGGACAACACCAGCCTCAACGGCGGCCTGGGCAAGCTGGCCGTGAACAGCGCTTATGAACTCGGCGCCAACGCCGCCGGCACCAACCCGTGGCTCACCGCGGGCCTTGCCAACCAGCAGCAGCCGATCTGGTTCATCGACGGCACCACCAACCAGCTCTACCGCATCTACGGCGGCTACATCAATTCGGGCGCGCTCAATAACGACGGCACCAATCGCGGCGCCTCCGGCAGCCTCATCGGCCAGCGCTACGCCGACCAATTCTTCGGCGTGGCCTCCCTACCCACTTACGCGACGAATGCCCGCCTGCCCAACTATCAGTTCGGCCAATACAAGAACACGTCGATGCTCAATCCCTCGATCTTCGACTTCTACAACAACCTCATCGACGGTCCCACCTCCTCGCAGTTCGAGCACTGGAATGCCCACAATATCACCCTTTCCCAGACCGCCTGGGGCGACCGCGTCGCGCTCGAGCTGAACGCCGATCGCCAGAAATACTCGCGCGGCGGCCAAGCCCTCCTCGGCTTCGGCCCCAGCATCAACATCGACGTCCTGCGCAACTTCCAGGACCTCACCGCCAACCCGAACTTCGGTCGCCCCTACATCGCCGCCGGCCCCGGCAGCGGTAACTCCTACGCGAGCGACCGCGAATATCTGCGCGGATCGCTCTTCGCCGAACTCCGCGCCACCGACGTCGTCGCCAAAGACAGTTTCCTCGCCAAGCTGCTCGGCAAGCACCGCTTCAACGGCGTCTACAGCAGCGAAAGCTACGCCACCGAGAACCGGTCCTGGCAGATGTATGCCAACAGCCAGGCGTGGGCCGGCTACTGGAACCAGACCAACGGCGCCTCCTCGCCCTTCACTGATCGCCCGCCCGTGGCCGCGATCTACCTCGGGCCGTCGCTCGCCGGCGCCACCACCTCCGCCGGGGCCAACGTCTCGCGGATCGTCGCTCCCGTCGGCCTCACCAGCGGCGGCGTCTACACCTTCAACGCCACGTGGCGCAATCTCCCCGGCGTGACGCCCTCCGCGCCGTGGACCGTGCCGGCCAACCTGACGCCCACCGTCTTCGATGCGGCCAATCCCCCGACCGGCGGTTTCACGCAGGCCTCGAATCCCGCCAACTACGTCGGCTGGAATTCCAATTTCCAAAACAACCTCCTCGCCTACGACAACGGCGCGGATCCGAGCCTGCTCACGCGGGCGCAGAAATCCGAACGCGTCACCAAGTCTTGGGCCGGTTCCTGGCAGGGCTTCCTCTGGCGCGGGGCTATCATCCCGACGTTCGGCTGGCGCTTCGACGATGTCGCCGGCAAGTCCGCCACCGCGCTCCCCGTCACGCTCAACCGCGGCATGCTCAACCTCGCGCCCGACGTTTTCAAACTGCCCGACGCCTATCCGGCCGGCCAGATCTTCAAGGCGCACTCCACCAGCGGCGGCCTCGTCTTGCATCTGAACCGCTTCGTCGAAAACGACCGCCTGCCGCTCAACGTCAGCCTCTCCGTCAACAAGTCGGACAACTTCCAGGTCACCGATACGCGCCGCGACATCTACGGCAGCCCGATTGGCAATCCCACCGGCAAGACCAAGGACTACGGCGTCGTGCTCGCCACCAAGGATAACAAATACTCCCTCCGCGTCGTGCGCTACGAGACCAGCGTGGCCAACGCCAGCACGCAGGCCGATCTCGGCGGCCTCGCCGGCACCATCACGCAGGGCCTGCGCTTCCGGAATGTCTTCCTCTACAAGATGAGCGCCTACGCGTGGGACGGCCGCGAGCAGACGAACAACACTCCCGGTCAGCGCTATTTCTGGACGCCCGCCTACGTGAACGCCCAGGGCCGGCCCGTCGCCGACTTGAACGCTGTGGGCGGCAGCACCGCCGGCACCACGCTGCAGACGCAGGCGCAGGCCGACACCCACCGCGACGCCTCGATCAAAGCGTGGAACGCCATCCAGAATTTCCTCTCCGGAAAAGGCTTCTTCGGCGCCTGGGGTTATACGCCGACCAATGCCTCCGCGCTCACCGACCGCGCGACCTACGAGGCCACCCTCGGGCCGAACACCACCACTGAAAACGGCCGCGCCATCCCCGTGCAGAACAACGCGGCGCTCAACCCCACCATCTCGACCCTCGCCGCCTACTCCGCCATCGCCCCGCAGGGCCTCTCGGTTACGGCCGACACGCTGTCGAAGGGCTACGAGCTCGAACTCACCGCCAACCCGACGCCCAACTGGCGCCTCGCGTTCAACGCCTCCAAGACCGATGCCGTGCGCAACAACTTCGGCGGCCCCCTGCTCGACGAACTCGTCGCCTATATGGACACACAGATGGCCGGCGTCGCCGGCGACATGCGCCAGTTCAACGGCAACTACGTCGCCACGAATGAAGTCCGCCAGAATTGGAACAACTGGCGCGGCCAATACAACTTGCTGAAACTCCAGCAAGGCACCTCCGCCGCCGAGCTGCGCAAGTGGCGTTGGAACGTCGTCAGCAACTACAGCTTCCGCCAGGGCTCGCTCAAGGGCGTCGGCGTGGGCGGCTCCTACCGCTGGCAGGAAAAAGTCGTCATCGGTTACCCGCTCGCCGCGACCACCGGCACCGTCGCCAACTACGACCTCGCCAATCCCTACTACGGTCCGTCCGAAGACGCGCTCGACCTCTGGCTCAACTACGAGCGTAAGCTCTCGAAGCGGATCAACTGGAAGGTCCAGCTCAACGTGCGCAACGCGCTCGCCAAGGACAGCCTCATCCCGATCTCCGTGGAACCCGACGGCAAGACGTGGGCTTCGGTCCGCATCGCGCCGACGCAGGAATGGTTCCTGACAAACACGTTCTCCTTCTGATCGTAGCAACAGCCCGGTCCCGCCCAGCGCGGGGCCGGGCTTTTTAGTTTTATCATCTGCACGCCCCATGAGCGACCCCAGCCCAAGCCGGAGAGATGCGGTTGGATCGAGGTGGACCGCGACCTCCGGGCGCGGTTTCGAGCGCGGACAGCAGCAGACGGCGCTCGGAGATCGCCGTCCACCTTGCAGTGTCTGGCTTTCAGGTCGCGCCGGTTTGTTCTGGTTCGCCGCGCTGTTCTGGGTCGTGGCGGGCGCGCACGCGTTCGGCGCGGCCGAGGCGACGTCGGCGATGCGATGGGTCGGCACGTGGGCGACGTCGCCGCGGCCCGAGGAAAAAACGGACGCGGGGATTGAGCTGGGGGGCGCGACGCTGCGCCAGGTGATTCACGTCTCGCTCGGCGGGCGCGCCGTGCGCCTGCGGGTGTCGAACGCCTTCGGCACGACACCGCTTGTGTTGCACGGCGTGCATCTCGCGCGCGCCGTGACTCCAATCGGGGGCGGCGCGATTCAGCGCGAGTCGGACCGCGAAGTGCGTTTCAACGGCGAGCGTTCGGTCGCGGTGCCGCCCGGGGCGATCATGCTCTCGGACCCCGTGGAGCTGGAGTTTCCCGCGCTGGCCGACCTCGCGATCTCGCTGCACCTGCAAAAAGTGCCCGCGCTGCTCACCGGCCATCCTGGCTCGCGAACGCATTCTTACGTGATACCCGGCGACCACCTGGCCGACGCCGAAATGGCGACCGCGAAAAAAACGGTCCACTGGTATTTCATTACAGGCCTCGATGTTGTCGATGCCGACGGCACCGCCGCTGCCGTCGTCGTGCTCGGCGACTCCATCACCGACGGCTACGGCTGCACGACCGACGCCAACAATCGCTGGACCGACGAACTTGCGCGGCGCCTACAGGCCAACCCCCGCACGCAACGTGTCGGCGTCCTCAATCACGGCATCGGCGGCAATCGCCTCCTGCGCGATGGCCTCGGCCCCAACGCGCTCGCGCGGTTCGACCGTGACGTGATCTGCCAGACCGGTGTGCGCTGGCTGGTGATCCTCGAAGGTATCAACGATCTGGGCACGCGCAAAGACGCGCTCGCCAAAGGCGAGCCTTTCGCCACGGCGGCCGAGGTGATCGCCGCCTACGGCCAGATGATCGAGCGTGCTCACACGCACGGCATCCGCGTGATCGGTGGGACGCTGCTGCCCTTCGAAGGCTCGAAAAATTACTGGACCGCCGACGGCGACGAAGATCGCCGCACGATCAACACCTGGATTCGCACCAGCGGCCGCTTCGACGCCGTGATCGATTTCGAAGCTGCCCTCCGTGACGAAAAAAATCCCAATCGCCTCGCCGCCGCCTGGGACAATGACCACCTGCATCCTTCGTTGGCCGGCTACGTGGCTATGGCCCACGCCGTGGACTTGGCGCTTTTCCACAGGTCGTCCGAAGCGGGTAGGGCCGTGGAACGTTGATCATCCCCACTTATGAAATCCTCCTTCCATTCATTCGGCGGTTTCTTGGCCGGTTGCGTCTTCGCCGTATCACTCGCGGCGCAGACCGCGTTGCCTCCCGGGCAACCGTTGATCGCTGGCGACCCACTCGCAGTCTTCTCCGAAAAAATCGCCCCGGCCGCGCAGGCCCAGGCGAAACTCTCCGTCGTCGATGCGGCCGGCCCCGGTTTCAAGCGGGCGTGGCGTATCGCGACGCTCAAGGACACGAGCCCAATGGCCGCGATCGAACTGCGCGCGCTCAACGCCCGGCCCGTCGCTGTGGGCGATGTGGCGCTGCTGCGGTTCTTCGCGCGCGCCACGGAGATTTCCGACGAGACCGGCGGCGGTCGCGTGCAGCTCGTCATTCGCCGCAACGGCGTCGATTGGAACAGCAGCTTCGAGGGCGACTTCACGCTCAACCGCTCGTGGCAGGAAATTTTTGTGCCCTTCATCTGGACGCAGGACTTCGCGGTGGATGGCGCCGCGCTCATGCTGCGTTTCGGTTTCAAGCGCCAGACCGTCGAGATTGGCGGCATCGACGCGGTTTTCTACGGCAAGACCCGCACCTTTGAATCGCTGCCGCGCACGCGTTTCACCTACGCCGGCCGCGAGCCCGCCGCGCCGTGGCGGAAAGACGCGCTCGCCCGCATCGAGAAAATCCGGAAAAGCGATTTTGCCTTCAAAGTCACCGACGCTGCGGGCCGACCCGTGTCCGGCGCGAAAATCACCGTCGCGCAAAAACGCTCCGCCTTCCAGTGGGGCTCCGCGCTCCAGATGGAGCGGCTCGTGGTCGATACGCCCGACAATCTCCGCTACCGCCAAATCACCGAGGAACTGTTCAACGCCGCCGGACCCGAGAATGACCTGAAATGGCCCGTTTGGCTCGGCGAGTGGGACGGAAATTTTTCGCGCGTGCAAACGCTCGCCGGTCTGCGCTGGCTCCAGTCGCGTGGCTTCCATGTGCGCGGCCACGTCTTCGTCTGGCCTGGTCACAAGAATCTACCGAAGCCGGTGCAAAGTGTGATCGGCACACCGCGCCAGGCGGAAATCCCCGGCATCGTGCTCGACCATATCCGCGAGCAGGCACGCGCGACGAAGGGACTCCTTCACGAATGGGACGTGCTCAACGAGCCGTTCACCAATCACGACCTCATGGATATTTTCGGTCGTGAGGTGATGCCGCCGTGGTTCAAGACCGCGCGTGCCGAGCTCCCGGGTGTGCAGCTCTATTTCAACGATTTCAGCAATCACGACGCCACGACCGATGCGGATCACGTCGCGCACTTCGAGCAGACCACGCGTTACCTCCTCGACCACGGCGCGCCCGTCGACGGCCTCGGCTTGCAGGCGCACTTCAACGGCCGCCCCAACGCCCCCGAAAACATCCTCGCCGTGCTTGACCGCTACGAGCGGCAGTTTCACCTCCCGGTGCGCATGACGGAATTCGATGTCTGGACGCGCGACGAGGAACTGCAGGCGGACTTCACGCGCGATTTCCTCATTCTCAGTTTCAGCCATCCGAGTGTCGTCGGCGTGCAGCACTGGGGTTTTTGGGAAACCTGCCATTGGCGCCCGCCCGCGGCGATGTATCGCGCCGATTGGTCGGAGCGCCCCAACGCCAAAGTCTACAAGGATCTCGTGCTCCGCCAATGGCGCACGAATCTCGCCGCCGCCACCGGACCCGACGGCCGCTACGCCGCGCGCGGTTTCCACGGCGACTACGTCGTGACCGTCGAAGCCGGCGGACGCCGCGCGGAAAAGACCTTCGCGCTCGCGCCCGGGGCCAAAGCCGTCGAACTCACGCTCACCCTCCCATGAGATCTACCCTTATTGAGTGTTTCCGAATTCTGTCATTGCGAGGAGCCGCGCTCCGCGCGGCGACGAAGCGATCCAGCTGGATCGCCACGGCGCGCGCCTCGCGCCTCGCGATGACAGGCATTTCGAGAACACGTATTTGTTTCCTCGCGCTCGCAGCGACGCTCTCGCTGGGCGCTGCCGAGCTCCCGCACCTGCGCAAACAGGGCACCGCGACCCAACTCATCGTCGACGGGGCGCCGTTCCTTGTGCGCGGTGGCGAGCTGAGCAATTCCCACGGCGAGCCCGACTACCTCCGCGCGTCGTGGCCGAAGCTGAAGGCGCTCAATCTCAACTCCGTCGTCGCGCCCGTTTACTGGGACGTGATCGAACCCGCCGAGGGAAAATTCGAGTGGGCCACGGTCGACGGCCTCATCACCGACGCTCGCGCCCACGGCATGCGGCTCGTGTTGCTCTGGTTTGGTTCGTGGAAAAACAGCATGTCGTGCTACGCGCCCGCGTGGGTGAAGACCGACTCCGCGCGTTTCCCGCGCGCCCGCAACTCCGTCGGCCAGCCGATGGAGATTCTCACGCCCTTCAACACCACCAATCGCGACACCGATGCCCGCGCGTTTGCCGCACTGATGCGCCATCTGCGCGAGTTCGACGGTAAACAGCACACGGTCATTCTCGTCCAAGTCGAAAACGAGATTGGCATGATCCCCGAGGCGCGGGATCGCCACCCCGCGGCCGATGCCGCCTTTGCCGCGGCCGTTCCGGCGGAGCTGATGGCCTATCTCGCGGCTCATCGTGACACGCTTGCGCCCGAGTTGCGCGACGCCTGGGTCGCCCGCGGCGTTCGCACGTGCGGCACGTGGACGGAAATTTTCGGCGACGGTCCGGCGACGAGTGAGTTTTTCATGGCGTGGGCCTTTGGCCGTTACGTGGAGGTTGTCGCGAAAGCCGGTCGTGCCGAACTCGCCCTGCCGCTTTTCGCCAACGCCGCGCTGATTCGTCCCGGCTATCTGCCCGGCCAGTATCCGAGCGCCGGCCCGTTGCCGCACCTGATCGACATCTGGCGCGCCGCCGCGCCGACGTTGGATTTCATCAGCCCCGACATCTATTTTCCGAACTTCACCGAGTGGGCCGACCGCTACACGCGCAGCGGCAATCCGCTCTTCGTCCCTGAAGCCCTGCGCAGTCCCGATGCGGCGGTGAACAACCTGTATGCGTTCGGCAAGTGCAGCGGCTTCGGCTTCGCACCATTTGGCATCGAGGCGATTGGCGAGCCCGCTGCGAGTTTGCTCAAGGCCAGCAATGATCTCATCCGCCAACTCACCCCGCTCATCACCGCGCATCAGGGCAAGGGCACGATGACGGCGCTGTTGCCGCCCGCCGCCGAGCAGCGCAAGCCGCACGAAGTCGTCTTCGGCGGTCTCACGATGAGCGCGACCTACGAGCGCCTTGAATCACCCGGTCTCGCCGACGGCGTGATCAACGAAGCCGGCGACCGTTCCGCGAGCCGCGCGCTGCTCCCTGCGGGCACGATCGTTATTCAGCTCGGGCCCGACGAATTTCTTTTCGGCGGCATCGGTGTCACGATCACCTTTGCGGCGTCGACGCCCGGCAATCCGGCGATCGGCATTTTGAACTGCGCCGAAGGCCGCTACGTCGACGGCCAGTGGCAGCACATCCGTTGGCTCAACGGCGATCAGACGCACCAAGGCCGCCACGTGCGGCTTGAGCCCGGCCGCTTCACGCTGCAACGCGTGAAGTTCTATCGCTACCGCTGAGATGATGATGCGCCTTCAAGATGAGACGGAGGAGGCGTTTTGTAGGAGCGTGCTCGCAGGCAATTTCCTGGGAGCGCGGGCCGCTGGCCCGCAATGCGCCGCAACACGGGCGAGACGCCCGTGCCACTCCAAACCATCGCCTGCAAGCAGGCTCCTACCTCCGAGCCGGGGAAGTTCATCTTGAAAGCGAATTCGAATATGATGCCGACGCGTGAACCGCATGACCGTCGCGTGCTCGCGGTAGCCCGCCTCGTGAGAGGCGGGACGGCGGAGCCGCTCGGTTTCGCTTCGATCCCATGAAATCTCCCTTCCGGTTTGTCGCCATGGCTCTCGTCTGCGGACTCGCGAGTGCGCTTGCGGCGCCGGCCAAACGCGTGGCGTTGGTCTTCGACGACGGTCCGAAGCCGGCGGATGCCGGCCCATTGCTCGCGCTGCTCGCGAAAGAAAACGTGCGCGTCACCTTCGCGCTCGTCGGCGACCGCGTGGATGAAAATCCCGCGACGGCAAAAACGATTACCGCCGCCGGGCACGAAGTCGTGAACCACTCGCAGACCCACGCGCACGCGCGCGATTTGTCCGACGCCGCGCTCGATCGCGAAGTGGCCGCGGCGCAGCAGAAAATCACGGCGGCGACGGGCGTGGCGCCGAAGTGGTATTGGCCGCCGTATCTTGAATCCGATGACCGCGTGCGCGCAGCCGTCGCGCGGGCCAAGCTCACCCTCTACACGCCGCGGCATCTTGTGGTTTCGATGGACTATGACCGTAAAGTGCCCGCCGCGGAAATCCTGCGCCGGGCCACGACCGACGTCCGCGATGGTTCGGTGATTCTGTTTCACGAGTGGCGCACGGAGACGCGTGAACAGCTGCCGGCGATTCTGGCCGAACTGCGGCGGCAGGGATTTGGGTTTGTGACGTTCAGTGAAATGGCGGCTGAGGGGCGGTGAAGATGCAATCCACTACGAGCGGCAAGTCTTGCCGCTGTCGGTTTAGCTCTAGTGTCCGTCTTGCTAATGCTCCCGTGTTACAGCTCACTTTAGCCATGACCCCCGGCAGATTTAGGCAATTGGACGACTGCAAGAAACGCTGCTAGGCACGGACAACATGGCCATCGTCGCAGGATCAATTAAACCGCGGTTTGCAATCGGCTGCCTGATGGCAGCGATAGTTGCGGCGGTGATTGGGCTACTAAGGTTTCCCTTTTTGCCGGGATATTATTCATTCGCGATTGTTGGCGGGGCGATATGGGGCGGGTTTTGGATCTTCGCGATGAGACGAAAGGACCGAGCCCCATTAGGCCTCGTCGGCTGGGGCGTGGTTGTGATGCTCCAGATGTTGGCCAAGAGAATTTTTTTCGGCCCGAAGGCGCCAGTGTCCGACAATCACGCGTGGGTATTCATGGCCATCGCAGCAACGATCGGGATAGGTGTCGCTTTGTTCTATTTCAAAAGAGCAACGCGGGCTGATGTTGATCGTTCGGTGTAACGCTTTGGATGTGTGCGGCGTGAGGCGCTAGTGTTAGACCGGTGCCGGTTTTGCACGGGGATGGGCTTGGGCTTCGCTTTTGGACTGCCGGCGGCCATCGTGGCGCGGCGCTCCATTGATTCCTGCTATGAAAACCAAACGGCTGCTGTTTCTCGTCTTGTCGGTGTTGGGTGCGCTCGGGTTACGGGCGCAGACGCCACTGCCGGCGGGTGGCGAGGCTTTGTTGTCGGGGGACGTCGGGGCGTTTGCGGCGACGGGCGGCGCGGAGAACCGGGATGCGTTTGCGTTTGCCCCGATTGAGGCGCAGGGGCCGACGTTTCAGCGGGCGTGGCGGCTCACGACGAGTCGCGATCTGAGTCCGGCGTGGGCGGTCGAGGTGCGGGTGCGGTTTGGGCGCGCGGTGCACCGGGGCGACACCGGCTTCGTGCGATTCTACGCGCGCGCGACGCAAGCAACCGACGAAACGGGCGCGGGGCGCATTCGCGTGGCGGTGCAGCAGGCGGGGCCGGCCTACACGAAGAGTTTCGATACGACGTTGTCGGCGGGCGGGGCGTGGCAGGAATTTTTGCTGCCGTTTACGTTTGCAGGGGACTACGCCGCGGGCGCGGCCGAGCTGGCGTTTGGATTCGGCTTCAAGCGGCAGACGGTCGAGGTGGGCGGCGTGGAGGTGTGGAATTTTGGGCGCAGCGTCGCGGTGGCGGCGTTGCCGAAGACGCGCTTCAGCTATGCCGGCCGCGAGGCGGACGCGGCTTGGCGGCGCGAGGCACTCGCGCGGATCGAGCAGATTCGGAAATCGGAATTTTTGATCGAGGTGCGCGATGCGGCGGGGCAGCCGGCGGCGGGCGCGACGGTGCGCGTGGAGCAGCGGCGGAGCGCGTTTCAGTTTGGCACCGCGCTGCAGTTTGCGCGGCTGGTGCAGGATTCGCCGGAGAACCGCGTTTACCGGGAGAAGGCGTTGGAGTTGTTCAATGCGGCGAGTCCGGAGAACGACTTGAAGTGGCCGGCGTGGAGCGGCGAGTGGCGCGGCTACGGGCGCGAGCAGACGCGGCAGGCGCTCGACTGGTTGAAGGAGCACGGCGTGCCGACGCGCGGTCACGTGCTGGTGTGGCCGGGTTGGAAAAATCTGCCCGAGAGCATCCGAAAACTGAAAGGCACGAAGGAGGATCAGGCGAAGATTCCGCCGCTCGTGCTCAAGCACATCGCCGACATCACGGGCGCGACGCGCACGGGCGTGCAGGAGTGGGACGTGCTCAACGAGCCCTACGACAACCGCGACCTGATGGGCCTCTTCGGGCCTGACATCATGGTGGCGTGGTTCAAGGCCGCGGCGGCCGGGGCGCCGGGTGTGCCGCTCTATCTGAACGACTACAGCAACCACGACATCGTGGCCGACAAGGCGCACTGCGCGGAATTTTTGCGCGTGGCGAATTTTCTCCAGGCGAAGGGCGCACCGCTCGGCGGACTCGGCTTGCAAGGGCACATCGGGACGCAGCCGAATGCGCCGGTGCATGTGTTGGCGACGCTCGACGCCTATGCGGGCCTGAAGCTGCCGATCCGAATCACGGAATTCGATATCGATACCGACGACGAGGAACTACAGGCGGACTACACACGCGATTTTCTGATCCTCGCCTACAGCCATCCGTCGGTGGTGGGGGTGCAGCACTGGGGATTTTGGGCCAAGGCGCACTGGCGGCCGCGCGGAGCGTTGTTCCGCGCGGACTGGTCGGAGAAACCGGCGGCGGCCGCCTACCGCGCGCTCGTGTTGAAGCAGTGGCGCACGAAATTGCAGGGCAAGGCCGGCGCGACGGGCAAGGTCGGCGGCGACGGGTTTCACGGCGACTATGTGGTGACCGTCGAGCGCGACGGTCGGCGTGCGGAGCAGCGCTTCACGTTGCGGGCGGAGGAAGCGAAGACGGTCGTGAAGGTGGCGCTGCCGTAGACGAGCTGGGCGGGCGTGAGGGGAAGGTCACGTAATGCGTGACAGACGGGCGGTAGCCGCGGTCAGCGGGCTTCGAGGGCGGAGCGGACGGCCGCGAGGAGCTTGGCGGCGGTGAAGGGTTTTTGGAGGAAGTGCTGGTGCGGAGGGAGCTCGAGATCGCGGCCGGCGATTTCGGCGCTGTAGCCGGTGGCGAGGATCACGGGCAGCGCGGGGACTTCGGCTTGGAGTTCGGCGGCGAGCTCGTTGCCGGAGACGCCCTCGGGCATGACGATATCGGTGAGGAGCAAATCGATCTGCGTGTGGTGGCGTCGCCAGAGTTCGCGGGCCTCGACGCCGTGGACAGCGGAGAGGACTTGGTAACCCTGATTGGTGAGGAGGTGGGCGGTGGTGAGGCGGACGGCGTCTTCGTCTTCCACGAGCAAGATCGTCTCGGTGCCGCGGAGCAGGGTCTCGGCGGTGGCGTCGTCCTCGGCGGGGTCCGACTCGGCGGCAGCGAGGGGCAGGTAAATAGAAAACACGGCGCCGGCGCTGCGCGGGCTTTCGACCGTGATCCAGCCCTGGTGTTGGCGCACGATACCGAACACGGTGGCGAGGCCGAGGCCGGTGCCTTTGCCGACATCTTTCGTGGTAAAAAACGGTTCGAAGATGCGCGGGAGGTTTTCGGCGGCGATGCCGGTGCCCGTATCGGAAAAGCACAGACAGGCGTAGGCGCCGGGGCCGACGTCGGGCGGGAGGCCGGGCTCGCGGCCGGTGAGGGTGCGCCCGGTGGTCTCGATCAGGAGGCGGCCGCCGCGGGGCATGGCGTCGCGGGCATTGACGGCGAGGTTGAGGAGGACCTGGCCGAGCATGCTCTCGTCGGCGAAGATGGGGAGCGCGTGCGGGTGGAGGCGGAGTTCGACGCGGATCTGTTCGCCGACGAGGCGGGTGATCATCTTGGCATCGGCGGCGGCGACGTCGTTGAGGTTGAGCGGGTGGCGGCTCATCACGGAGCGGCGGCTGAAGGCGAGGAGCTGGCCGGTGAGATCGGCGGCGCGCTGGCCGAGGCGGCGGATTTCGAGGAGGGCTTCGCGGACATCGGTGGGCACGCCGGCCGAGAGCGCGGCGAGATCGGAGCGCACGATGACGGCGGTGAGGATGTTGTTGAAATCGTGGGCCATGCCGCCGGCGAGCTGGCCAACGGCCTCCATTTTCTGGGACTGGCGATACTGCTCCTCGAGTTGGCGGCGGCCGGTGATGTCGGTGAGGCTGAGGACGGCGAGGAGGGGCTGGCCGTCGGCGGTGCGGGCGAGGGTGCCGGAGTAGGCGAACCACCGGTGCCAACCCTGGCTGCGGTGGGTGACGACGAGTTCGAGATCGTGGAGCACCTCGCCACGCAAGACGCGGGCGAGCGGCCATTGGTCGGGCGGAAGCGGGTTGTGCGCGGGGTCGCAAAACTCGAAGACGAGCGGGAATTCGTAGGACTGGTCGCGGCAGGTCTGGAAATCGGGGAAGCCGTGGAGTTTGAGGGCGGCGCGGTTCCAGTAGTAGGCGAAGCCGGTGAGATCGAAAACCATGACGCCTTCGCCGAGGCCATCGAGGCTGGCTTCGAGGAGGGCGAGGTGGCGCTCGGTTTCGCGTTCGGCGATGCGGAGGCGCTCCTCGGCGGCTTTGCGGGCGGTGATGTCGTGAAAGAGGGTCAGCGTGCACTGTTCGCCGTCGAACTCGATGATTTCGGCGGAGGCGATGCAGTGGCCGGTCTCGCCGTTGAGGCGGCGGAAGCGGACCTCGACATCGGTGAGCGGGCGGCCGCTGCGGAGAACGGCGAGCATGCGGGTGCGGTCGGCGGGGTCGTCCCAGAGGTTGAGTTCCAGCGAGGTGCGGCCGAGGAAATCGGCTTTCTTCGCGAAGCCGAAAATGCGCGCGAACGCGTCGTTGGCCTCGATGAGGCGGCCATCGGCGAGTGTGGCGACGAACATGGGCACGGGGCTCGCGCCGAAGGCCCGGCCGAAGCGGGCTTCGCTGGCTTGCAGGGTCGCGGCGGCGCGGGCGCGGTGCAGGGCGATCGACGCGGTGTGCGTGGCGACCTGAATGAGTTGTTCGTGCGCGGCGGCGGGCTGGCGCGGTTCGCGGTAGTAAATGGCGAACGTGCCGAGGATGGTGCCGTCGGCGCCCTCGATGGGCGTGGACCAGCAGGCGCGGAGGCCGTGGGTGTGCGCGAGGGCGCGGAAATCCTGCCAGAGCGGATCGGTGGCGATGTCGGTGACGATGACTTGGGCGCGGCGAAAGACCGCGGTGCCGCACGAACCGACGCCGGGGCCGGCGGCGAGTCCGTCGATGGCGCGGCAATACTCGACGGGCAGACTCGGGGCGGCGCCGTGGCGCAGGTGCACGCCATCGCGGTCGAGCACGAGAAGGGAGCACAACATGCCGGGGCCGCGGCTCTCGGCGAAGCGGCAGATGGCTTCGAGCGAAGCGGCGAGGGGCTGACCGGTGGCGATGCCTTCGAGGAGGCTGCGCTGGGCGCCGAGGAGAGCGTCCGCGTCTTTGCGCGCGGTGATGTCGCGCGTGGTGCCGGTGGCGCGGAGGGGTTGACCGTGAGCGGAGCGTTCGGTGAGGCGGCCCTTGTCGATGACCCAGACCCAGTGGCCGGATTTGTGCCGCATGCGGTGTTCGCATTCGTAGTGCGGGGTGCGGCCGGAGAAGTGGGCCTCGATGGCGGCGGTGACGAGGGGCCAATCTTCGGGGTGGCAGAGACGGTTCCACGTCTCGCCGCGGGCGGGGAGTTCGCCGGGGGCGTAGCCGAACATGCGCCACCACGTGTCGTTGTCGGTGCACTCGTCGGTGGCGAGGTTCCAATCCCAGATGCCGAGTTCGCTGGCTTCGATGGCTTGGGCGAAGCGTTCCTCGCTGAGGCGGATGGCGGTGTCGCGGGCGCGGAGATCGCGGGCCATCTTGTTGAAGGCGGCGTTGAGTTTGGCCAACTCGTCGGAGCCGCGCGTGGGCAGCGGCGGGCCGAGGCGACCGGCGGCGAAGGCTTCGGTGATCCGGACGAGCGCCATGGCCCGGCGGGTGACGGTGCGGGAAAAGTAATACCACACGCCCGTGCAGATCACGAGGGCCAGCAGGGCGAGCGTGGCGGTGCGCCAGTAGAGCGAAGTGATGGCGGGGGCCTGTTGTGCGGCGAGGTCGGAGGCGGTGCACAACCAGAGTGAGGGGCGGCCGCCGGCGCCCACGACGGGAAAGACGGCCCAGAGCGTCTCGCGATCGGGTGAAAACGCGAAGTCGGGCTGTCGGGTGAGGCGGGCCGAGGCAATCACGGGCGCGGCCCAGCGGGCGGCGTCGGCGAGGGTGCGGCCCGCGAGATCGGGCGGCGTGGAGCCCACGATCAGGCCGCTGTCTTCACAGAGAAGGGCCGCGCGCAGTTGCGGGATGTTGCGCAGGCGCAGCATGTGCTTTTCGACGACGTTGGGGCGGGCGTCGGCCAGTTCGTCGATCAGGTCCGGCACGATGACTTCGCCGAGGCCGAGGACGCGCTGGCGCATGAGGTCTTCGTTGCGGCGCTCGATCTCGTGGCGGTTCAGCCCGTAGCTGACGCCAATCATCGCCAGCCCGATCACGAGGAAGCCGAGCGGCAGGGAGAAACGCAGGGGATACGGGTGGGCCATGGGGTGGGGGCGCGGATGGCATGACTCCGCGCCGGAGAAACGGAGTGACGAGGAGGGAAAGATTCGGAGCGGCACCGAAGCGGGGCGAGGAAAAATCCCCCGCATAGGCTACGCGAAACCGCGCGGCGCTTGCGGTTCAGCTCACGGCAGGCGGAGGCGGAGGAGGATCTCGGCGACGATCGCGGCGGGCGGCGGGGCGATGTCGACGGCGAGGGCGTCGTGCGGCGCTTCGAGCGAGTCGAGCTGCGAACGGAGCATCGCGGGCTTCATAAAGTGCCCCTGCCGTCCGGCGATGCGCTCGGCGAGGAGAGCGGGATCACCGGTGAGATGCACGAGCTGCACGCGAGCGGGGCCGTCGGCGCCGAGGAGGACGGCGCGGTAGCGCGCTTTCAGCGCGGAGCAGGTGACGACGCAACCGGAGCCACGCGCGAGGCAGACATCGATGTGCGCGCGAATGGCGGCGAGCCACGGCGCGCGGTCGGCGTCGGTGAGCGGCGTGCCGGCGGACATTTTCGCGACGTTGGCGGGCGGGTGAAAATCGTCGGCATCGCGAAATTCCCAGCCGAGGGCGGCGGCGAGTTGGAGGCCGACGGTGGTCTTGCCGGAACCGGCGACTCCCATGAGGACGATGACCATGGCGACGGCTCAGCAGTCGGTCGGGCGAAACTGGGCTGGATCGCGGCCTTCGTCGAAATCGAGGTAGTCGAACATCGTGAGCACGGGTTTTCCTTCGAGCGCACTCTCCTTGATGCGGCGGGCGAGGATCTCGGCGCCGGCATCGCGCCAGCCGCGTTTCATCATAAAACCGTTCCAAACTTCGCACTCCTCGTCGGTGCGGGGGCCGCCACGATGTTCGGCCCAAGCGAGCACGGCGGCATCGTCGGCCGGCGAAGCGGTGAGTGCGGGCGAGGTGGCGAGGACGTGGGTTTTGAGATCCTCGTAGGCGACGCGGAGAAAGGCGCAGCAGCGGCCGTCGAAAGCTTTGCCGAGATTGGGGACGTAGTCGGGCGGGAGTTGGCCGGCGGCGTGGAGGCGGATCTTATCGAGCACGCGGCCGAAATAGACGAGGCGGCCGACTTTCAAGTAGGGACTGCGGAGACCGGGGACAGTGGGCATCGGAGGATTTTCGATTTGCGATTTTAGATTTTCGATTTCGGCGAAAGCGGAGCGTGCAAGGAGCGCGCGGAAATCGAAAACCAAAAAATTCCCGTGCGGGGTCGGGTCACGGGCGCCGCACGCGCCAGAGATAGATGCCCGTCGCGAGCGCGCCGAGGAGCCACGTCGGAAAATTGATCCAGAGTTGGTGAAACGGAATCGGGTAGTGTCGGCAGGCCCAGATGATGGCGACGTGTTTCACGGCGATGAGCAGCCAGCAGACGAAAATGAGACGCTCGACGCGCGGGTTGCGTGGTTCGGATTCGCGCACGGAGAGCTCGGCCACGAACGCGGCGTTAACCGTCGCGGGATGCGGGCGGGGAGTGATCAGGTGGAGCAGGTTGGCGAACATGGGGGCGCGGAACCGTAGGCGGGTGCCCAAAAAAGAAAAGCGGCGGCGAGCGAATGCGCGGAGTTGAACCGCGCGGGGCGGGCCGCTTGTTTTCGCGCATGGCCGACCCTGCCGTTCCCTCCGCTCAACCGCCCGTCGAACTCGCCGGCACCACGCTGCGCGCACCCGGGCCCTTTGCCGCGGGGCTGGAAGCCGTGGGCGTGACGACGCGGCTGGCGGTCGCGGCGATGGGACCGGTGCGCGGGGTGAAGCTCCTGCTCGAGGTAAACCAGAAAAACGGATTCGACTGCCAGAGCTGCGCGTGGCCGAGCCCGGACGGAGACCGTCACACCTTTGAGTTTTGCGAAAACGGCGCGAAGGCCGTGGCGGACGAGGCGACGAAGCGGCGCGTGGGGCGGGAATTTTTTGCGCGGCACGCGGTCGCGGAGCTCGCGGAGCAAAGCGACCACTGGCTCAATGCGCAAGGGCGCCTCACGGAACCGATGGTGCTGCGCGCGGGCGCGACGCACTACGCGCCGATCGGGTGGGAAGAGGCCTGCGCGCTCATCGCGACGGAGCTGCGCGCGCTGCCGACGCCGGATGCGGCGGCGTTTTACACCTCGGGTCGGACGAGCAACGAGGCGGCGTTTCTCTGGCAATTGTTCGTGCGGCAATTCGGGACGAACAATCTGCCGGACTGCTCCAACATGTGCCACGAATCGAGCGGCGTCGCGCTGAGCGAGACGATCGGCATCGGGAAGGGCACGGTGACGCTGGAGGATTTCGAAAAGGCCGACGCGATCTTCGTCATCGGGCAAAATCCCGGGACGAATCACCCGCGGATGCTGACGGCGCTGGAGGCGGCCAAGGCCCGCGGTGCGACGATCGTATCGATCAATCCGCTGCCGGAAGTGGGCACGGAGCGGTTTAAAAATCCGCAGGATTTTATGAATCCGTTGAAGGCCTTTTCGACGTTGCTCGGCGACGGCGCGCGGCTCGCGGATCTCTGGGTGCAGCCGCGCATTGGCGGCGACCTCGCGCTGTTCAAGGGCATCATGAAAGAGATGCTCGCCGACGAGGAAGCCGGGGCGGTGCCGGGCACGGTATTCGACGGGGAGTTTATCCGCGCGCACACGCACGGCGTCGAGGCGCTATTGGCGGATTTGCGGGCGACCTCATGGGACGAGGTCGTCGCGGCGAGCGGGGTGGTGCGGGAGCAGATCCGTGCGGTGGCGGAGGTCGCGATGAAATCGCGGGCGACGATTTGCTGTTGGGCGATGGGCCTGACGCAACAACCCGATGCGGTGGCGACGATTCAGATGATCGTGAATTTCCTGCTGTTGCGCGGCGACCTCGGGCGGCCGGGCGCGGGGGTGTGTCCGGTGCGCGGGCACTCGAATGTGCAAGGCGACCGCACGATGGGGATTTTTGAGCGGATGCCGGGCTGGTGGCTCGACCGGCTGGACGCGGAGTTCGGCCTAAAATCACCGCGGGCGCACGGTCTCGACACGGTCGATACGATCCGGGCGATGCACGACGGACAGGTGAAGGTGTTTGTGGCGATGGGCGGAAATTTTCTCTCGGCGACGCCGGACACGGAGTTCACGGCGGCGGCGCTGCGCACGTGCGCGCTCACGGCGCACGTGGCGACGAAGCTCAACCGCTCGCACCTGGTCACGGGGCGCACGGCGTTGATTTTGCCGTGTCTCGGCCGCACGGAAATCGACGTGCAGGCGGGCGGAGAGCAGTTTGTGACCGTCGAAGATTCGATGGGCGTGATCAATCCGTCGCGCGGGCGACTGGCGCCGGCGGCCGCGGAGTTGCGGAGCGAAGTGGCGATCGTGGGCGGGCTGGCGCGGGCGTTGTTCGGCGCGGAGGAGTCGCGGGTGCCGTGGCGGGAGTTGGCGGAAAACTACGATCTGATCCGCGAGCGGATTGCGCGCGTGGTGCCAGGGTTCGAAGACTACAGCCGGCGGATCCGCGAGGGTGTTTTCTATTTGCCGAATGCACCGCGCGACCGGCGCGAGTGGCGCACGCCGACGAAACGGGCGAATTTCACCGTCGCGCCGATCCGGCGGCGGGAGTGCGCGGCGGGCGAATTCGTGATGATGACGATCCGCACGCACGATCAGTTCAACACGACGGTTTACGGACTCGACGACCGCTACCGCGGGGTGTTCGGCGGGCGGCGGGTGGTGTTCATGCACGAAGAGGACATCCGTGCGGCGGGGCTGATGCAGGGCCAACTCGTCGACCTTACGAACCGGCACGGCGGCGTGGAGCGGGTGGCGCCGAAATTTATGGTGGCGCCGTATCGCATCCCACGCGGTTGCGTGGCGACGTATTTTCCGGAGGCGAATGTGCTCGTGCCGATCGACAGCGTGGCGGCGAAGAGCAATACGCCGACGAGCAAGTATGTGGTGGTGACGATCGCGGCGACGGTGGCCGAGAAATGAAGCGGGCGCGGCGCTCGCGTTGGAACAAATGCCGGTTATGGTTCGTCTTAACCGCTACTATGAAAACGACACCTATTCTCCTGCTTTCCGCACTCGCGCTGGTCGGTGGGGCCACCGCCCGGGCGCTCGATCCGGCTAAGGGGCCGTCCCAGGTTGAGGTCGTCTTTTTCGAGCCGGAAAAATTCACGGACGTGAAGGACAGCTACATGGGCACCGACAAGGGGCGCGACTCGACGTTGGAGTTGATCAAAGAATATCTCGTCACACGCGGCGTGCGCGGGCTGTTGCCGGGGCAAAAGCTAGCGATCACGTTTACCGACGTGGATCTGGCCGGCGATTACGAGCCGTGGCGCAGCGGCCAGTGGGCCGATGTGCGGATCGTGAAGGATATTTATCCGCCGCGGCTGACGCTCGCGTTTCGCCTGACCGATGCCGAAGGCAAGGTCGTCAAGGAGGGTAAACGTGATCTGCGCGATATCGCGTTTCTGATGAAGATGACGATGGGGTTTCGCGACGATCCATTGCGCCATGAAAAAGCTTTGCTCGACGACTGGTTGAGCAGCGAGTGGCGTCCGGTCAAAAAGACCTGAGGTCCCGGCGAGAATCGAATTTGCGCGCGGCCGCGAGTCTCCCCAGATTCGCGGCCGTTTTTGTTTTTCACGCCGTGACCTCGCCCTCCTCCGTTCCTGAAGTTGATCGCTCCGCCGCTCGTCTCGACAAATGGCTGTGGGCGGTGCGCGTGTTCAAGACGCGGGCGCTGGCGACCGACGCGTGCCGGGCGGGGAGCGTGACGGTGAACGAGCTCGTGGCGAAGCCGGCGCGCGAGGTCCACGCGGACGAGGTCGTGACGGTGCGACTGGGGCTGTTTACGCGGACGCTGCGCGTGGTGGGCGTGCCGCGGTCGCGGGTAGGGGCGAAATTGCTGCCGGAGTTTTGCGTCGATCTGACTCCGCCGGAGGAATACGAGCGGTTGCGCGAGCGCAGTGTGCAGCAGGTGCTGGCGCGCGAAAAAGGGAGCGGGCGGCCGACGAAGCGGGAGCGGCGGGAGATCGACGGGCTTTTTTCATGAACGTCTTTTCCAAATTCGAAACCGAACTTTCGGTCCGGCCCGACGACATCGATCTTTACCAGCACGTGCACTCGACGCGCTATCTCGACTACGTGCTGGCGGCGCGGTTTGAGCAGATGGAAGAGAATTACGGTATGTCGATGCAGGCGTTCGCGGACCGCGGGCTCGGCTGGTGGATGACGACGGCGAACATCCACTACCGGCGTCCGCTCGGCTGGGGCGATCGCATGACGGTGCGATGCTGGATCGAGAATTTTACGGAGTTCGGCTGCCGCGTGGCATTTGAGATCGAGAAGAAGCCGACGGGGAAACGGGTGTGCGAAGGATACACGGACTATGTGCTGGTCACACTCGCGACGGGCCGGGCGACGCCGATCCCGGAGGATGTGAGGGTAAAGTATTCGATCTGAACGGCCGGGATAGGTAGTCTCCCTGGAGGGCCAATCCAGAATTCCCTTGCGTTAGGCCGGACGCCGTGCGTCCTAGCGGCTCGATCGTTAGTGATAGCGTTAGGCGACAGTATCTGGTGAGTCGTTGGCTGAGCGTTTGGCTTAAGTGATGATTTCGAAACCCAAGTCGGGAACGGACTGCTAGCAGACGAAGGATCTACGAGACATCACATGAGTAACTCCAAACTATACGTCGGCAATCTGTCGTTCAAGACCACTGAAGACGAGCTCCGCTCGGCCTTCGGTCAATTCGGCGCCGTGACTGACGTTTACGTCGCCATGGACAAGATGACCGGCCGCCCCCGCGGTTTCGCGTTCGTCACCATGGGCACGGCCGATGAGGCCAAGTCCGCTGCTGAAAAGCTCAACGGCACCGACCTCGGTGGTCGCCAGCTCACCGTCAATGAAGCCCGTCCGAAAGAAGAGCGCCCGGGTGGCGGCTTCGGCGGCGGCGGCGGTGGTCGCGGCTTCGGCGGCGGCGGCGGTGGTCGCGGCGGCTTCGGCGGCGGCGGTCGCGGTGGCGATCGCGACCGTGGCGAGCGTCGCTACTAATCGATTCGTTCACACGAACTGAATTTTCGAGGGACGGAGCTCCTTTGGGGCTCCGTCCTTTTTCGTTTTTTACGCTGCGCGCCGTGCGCGGCCTTTCCTTCGTTTGTCATTCTGAGCGAAGCGAAGAATCCAATGGGGGATTCGTTCCTCCTGCCTGCAACGAGTGTCCACTTGGATTCTTCGCTGCGCTCAGAATGACAAACCAAGTCAGTCATGCCTTTTAAAGCTCTCAATCTTTCCGAGTCCGTCCTTCGCGGCGTCCAAGCCGCCGGTTATACCGATCCGACTCCCATTCAGCTCCGCGCCATCCCGGCTGTGCTCGCCGGCGGCGATCTCATCGCCTCGGCCCAGACGGGCACGGGCAAAACCGCGGCCTTTGCGCTGCCCATCCTCACGCGGATCGCCACTCACGGGCGCCCACGCGTCCTCGTGCTCGAGCCGACGCGTGAACTCGCGGCGCAGGTCGAAACGTCGTTTCGCAATTTCGCCCGCTTCACGGATATCCGCACGGTGGCTGTCTTTGGCGGCGTCGGCTACGGCGTCCAACGCACCGAACTGAAACGTGGCGTCGACATCATCGTGGCCACGCCGGGTCGCTTGGTGGACTACCTCAAGACCGGTGAAATCAGTCTCCGCGATATCCAGATTCTCGTGCTCGACGAAGTGGATCGCATGCTCGACATGGGCTTTCTGCCGGTCGTGCGCGATATCGTGGCCCGCTGCCCGCGCGAGCGGCAGACCCTGTTTTTCTCCGCCACGGTGCCGCCGGAGATCGCGGCGATCGCGTCGTTTGCGCTGCGCAATCCGACGAAGGTCGAGATCGGCGTGGCCCGCTCCGTCAACGAGTCAGTGAAACACGCGCTCTACCCGGTGGCAGCGGACCAAAAATTCGAGCTGCTCGAAGCCCTGCTCGCGAAGACCGATTTCGACAGCGTGATCGTGTTTTCCCGCACGAAGCACGGCGCCGACAAGATCGCGCGCCGCCTCAAGTCTGCCAACCACTCCGTCGCCGTCCTGCACGCGAATCGCTCGCAGAACCAGCGCATCGAGGCGCTCGCGGGTTTCAAGTCCGGCAAATACGAAGTGATGGTCGCGACCGATATCGCCGCGCGCGGCATCGACGTCGCGGGCGTATCGCACGTGATCAACTACGACGTGCCGGAAAAGCCCGAGGACTACGTGCACCGCATCGGCCGCACGGGTCGTGCGCAGGCGGTGGGCGATGCGTTCACGCTCGTGACGCCGGAAAACGCCAACGACATCCGCGACATCCAGCGCTTCATCGGCGCGAAGATTCCGGAGCTGCGCCTCGAGGGTTTCCCGTATCGCGCGTTTGTCGCGCGCACCGAGGAACCGCAGCAGCAACGCGGTCGCGGCAGCCTCCCGGGCCAAATTCGCCACAAGGGCAGCTTCAACCGCTTCCGCGGTCGGCGCTGAGGTCGCTAGGCGATGATGCGCTGAATGCGCGATGAGGAGGTGACGCGGGCTTTGCAGCCCGCGATTTCTCCGACAGTTTTCGAGCGCGGGACGAAAGGCCCGCGCTTTTTCATGCCCAACTCCGCCACCCGAGCTGCCGTCGAAAAACACCTCGCCGCCGTGCGCGCGTGCGAGCGCTGTCCGAGTATGCACCGGCCGGCGGTGGTCGGTCGCGCGGTGACGACGGGGATTTTACTCGTGGGCCAAGCGCCCGGCGACAAGGAGCCGAAATTGCAGCGACCCTTCGCGTGGACAGCGGGCAAGACGCTGTTCGCGTGGCTTGAGGGCGCACTTGGTTGGAGCGAGGAAGAGGCGCGCGACCGGATATATTTTGCGGCAGTGTGCCGCTGTTTCCCGGGGAAGAATCCGCAGGGCGGCGACCGCGTGCCGGCGCCCGAGGAGATCGCGAATTGCGCGGCGTGGCTGGAGCGAGAGTTTGCGCTGCTGCGGCCGAAGCTCGTGCTACCGGTGGGAAAGTTGGCGATCGCGCAGTTCCTCGGGGAGCGACCGTTGGTGGAAACGATCGGGCAGAAATTTTCGATTAACTATCGGGGGCACGCGGTGGACTGCATTCCGCTGCCGCATCCGTCGGGGGCGTCGACGTGGCATCGGATGGAGCCGGGGAAAATATTGCTGGGACGGGCGCTCGCGCGGGTTGCGGAGCATGATGCCACGAGAATTGCCTAGAGGGCTTTGGTTTCCTTGGGCCGGCAAATCCACATCTTGATATCAGTATGTCGCTCGTAGTTTGAGAGCACATTGCAGCGGTAGCCGTATTTCTTTCGAAGGTCTTTCATGTATCCTTGCTGCGTAATAAACCAAAGTTCACATGCTGCCATTAGATCTAGTTTTCGCTCGATTGCGCCTTCTCTCCAGTCGGTCAGGCACTCGACAAGAATGACCCTACGAAACCTTGAGGCTGCAAAATCAGCCCAGCCGTTTTTGTGGTGAATGCCTATATGGTAAGGAAATATGCTGTAGCCATGAGTGGCGAAGTATTCGATGCCGCACGCTTCCTGAGCTCGGTGGATAGATCCCGACTGTCGTTTTCCTACGCTATCTATCGTGCCATGGAGGTCGTAAGATACGTATTGAACGCGTGAACCGTCTCGAAGCGCTAAACCCGATCTTTGCTTGAGCGCTGATAAACGAACTCGTTGGTAAGGAGCCTTGGGCATGGCTTCAATTCACCCGATTCCACACGGGCTGACCGAGCACGGCGGCGCGGGCGATTTTGGCGGACGTGCTGCGCATTTCGACCATGCCTTCGGGACTGCAGAAGGCGGCGTGGCAGGTGACGATCAGGTTGGGGGTCGCGGCTTCTTCGGGGGTGCGGAGGGGTTCGGCTTCGACGACGTCGAGGCCGGCGCCGGCGAGGTGGCCGTTGCGCAAGGCGGCGAAGACGGGGGCTTTTTGCACGATGTCGCCGCGGGCGGTGTTCACGAGGAAGGAGCCGGGTTTCAGCAGGGCGATTTCGCGCTCGCCGATGAGGCCGCGGGTTTCGGCGGTGAGTGGACAGTGAATCGACAGCGTATCGGAACGGAGGAGAAGTTCGTCGAGCGTCGCGACGCGCTCCACGCCGAGGGCTTTGTGGGTGCCACTCGGGACGTAGGGGTCGAAGAAGATGGTGCGTAAACCCATCGCTTTGGCGCGGAGGGCGGCGGCGGTGCCGATGCGGCCGAGGCCAAGGACGCCGAAGGTCTGCGTGCTGAGGCGGCGCATCTTGGCGGCGGTTTCGATTTTCCAACCGAGGCGTTTCGCTTCGGCGTCGAGGGGGAAGAGCTGCCGGTAGAGGGCGAGCGTGAGGGCGATGGCGTGGTCGGCGACTTCCTCGGTGCCGTAGTCGGGCACATTGCACACGGGAATGCCGGCGCGGGCGGCGGCGGCGATGTCCACGGTGTCGAAGCCGACGCCGTTGCGGATGATCACGCGGCAGTTTTTCAGGCGGGCGATGACGGCGGCGTCGATGAGCGGGCCGTGCCAGAGGATGATGGCATGGGCGTCGAGCACGGCGTCGGGGATCGGGGCATTGAAATCGAGCCAGACGGTGCGCAGGGCGGCGACGTCGGCGAGAAACGGGGTCTCTACGGAGGCTGTGGCGTCGGTGAAGCGAAATTCTTTCGGGCAAACGATGACGACGGGGGGTAGCGAGCTCATGGGGCGAAAAATCTTTTGACCGGGCATACTGTGGATGGCACGGATAAATCATGCGTCTTGCCCGTCTGCTCTTCCTCGCCCTCGCGTTGCTCGCTCCGTTGGTGGTCCGCGCCCAGCGCGAAAAGCTGTCGCCGGAGGATCTCGCGTTTGTCGAAAAGACTTGGCCCGAGGCGAAGAAGACCAACACGGGAATCCGCTACATCATCCTGCAGGAAGGCAGCGGCAATTTGATCAAGGCCGGCGAAAAAGTGGCGGTGCTCTACGTGGGCCGCCTGCTGAACGGCACGATTTTCGATCAGGCGACGGAAAAGGACAAAGCCTTCGTCTTCCGCGTGGCGCGCGAGCAGGTGATCCAGGGCTGGGATCAGATTTTGCAGCAGATGAAGCTGGGTGAGAAACGCCTCGTCGTGATCCCGGCGGAGCTCGCCTACGGCACGCGTGGGCAGCCGCCGAAGATCGGGCGCAATGCCTCGCTGGTGTTCGAGATCGAAGTGATCGAGATCAAGCGGGACTGAGCGAGGTCACGTTTCGGTCAAGGCGTCACAGCGGGCTCGCGGCGCGGCGGGTTTCCCGCCACGTTCGGCGGATGAGAACACAACTTCTCGGTGCGCTGGCGGTGGTGGCGCTGTGGCAAGCTCCCGTTCATGCGGCGACGAAACCGGTCGGCACGTTGCCGGGGCTCCAGCGCGACGGGTCGGTGTTGTTGCCCAACCAGTGGTCGCTGCGACCGGTGGGAAAACAGATCCCGGTCGGCGATTTTCCGATCAATGTCGCGCTGCATCCGGGCGGGACGTTTGTCGCGGTGTTGCACAGCGGCTGGGGGCAACACGAGGTGCGCATCCTCAATGTGAAAACGGGGCTCGCGGTGTCGCAGGTCGCCATTGCGGAATCGTTCTACGGCCTCGCGTGGTCGCCGGCCGGCGACAGCCTGTATGCGAGCGGCGGTGGGGCGGAGGTGATCCACGCGTTTGCGTTTAAGGACGGTTATCTTTCCGCGCGCCGCGAGCTGGTGCTACGGCCGGCGAAGGAGCAGGGCATTCCCAGCGGGCTGGCGGTCGCGGCTGACGGCGCCGCGCTCTACGTGGCCGAGAGCTGGGGGCAGCGCGTGGAGAAAATTTCCGCGGCCGACGGGCGCGTGCAATGGGTGCGCAGTTTCGCGGCGGCGGAAGGAGCGGCGACGACGGAACACGAGGGTGCGCGCATCAAACCGGCGATGGATCCGCAGGCGCCGTTTCCCTACACGTGTGTGGCCGACGAGAAGAACGGCCGCGTGTTTGTGAGCCTGTGGGCAAAGGCGGCTGTGCTCGTGCTCGATGCGAAAACGGGAGCCGATCTGGCGAGGTGGCCGGTCGGGCAACATCCCAACGAGATGCTCCTCGCGCCGGACGGGCGGCTGTATGTCGCCGAGGCGAATCTCAATTCTGTGAGCGTGATCGACACGGCGACGGGGCGCGTGACGGAGACGCTCTCGGCCTCGTTGTTTCCGAATTCGCCGCCCGGCTCGATGCCCAACAGCCTCGCGCTCTCGCCCGATGGCGAGCTGCTCTTCGTCGCCAATGCGAACAACAACAACGTCGCGGTCTTCGACGTGGAAAAAGCCGGCAAGGCGAAGTCGCTCGGGTTTATCCCGGTCGGTTGGTTTCCGACGAGCGTGCGGGTGACGGGCGACGGCAAGACGCTCGTCGTGGCCAACGGCAAAGGCATCACCTCGAGCGCGAATCCGCGCGGACCGTTTCCCGGCTCGACGATGCCGCGCAATCTCCAGGAATACATCGGCGGGCTCATGCAAGGCACCGTTTCGCTCATTGATTTGCCGACGGAGAAGCAGCGTGCGGCGCAGTTTGGCACGTGGACGAAGACGGCGTTTACGTGCAGCCCGCTCAATGCGCAGGCCACGGCGCGCGGCGTCGAAGGCCGGTCGGCGGGCAATGCGATTCCGGCGAAAGTCGGCGATCCGTCGCCGATCAAAAACGTGATCTACATCGTGCGCGAGAATCGGACCTACGATCAGGTCTTCGGCGATATGCCGGAGGGTAACGGCGAGCCGCGGCTGTGTCTATTCCCAGAGAAGGTGACGCCGAATGCGCACGCGCTCGCGCGGGAGTTTGTGCTGTTCGACAACTTCTACGCCGACGGCGAGGTGAGCGCGGACGGGCACGAGTGGACGATGGGTGCGCAGGCGACCGACTTTGTGGAAAAAATGTGGCCGCTCAGCTACGGCCATAATGCGAAGCGCAAATACGACTATCCGGCGGAGGGCCACTACCCGGTCGCGTTTCCGGCGAACGGTTACCTCTGGAATCGAGCGGCCGAGGCGGGCGTGAGTTACCGGAGCTACGGGGAGTTTTGCAACACACCGAAGCAGGGTCCGGCGCTCGCCGAGCCGGCGTTGCCGATTCTCGTCGGGCATATCGACCCTTACTACAGCGGGTGGGATATGGAGTATCCCGATGTGAAACGTGCGGAGCGGTTCATCGCCGAGCTCCGCCGCTTCGAGCGCGAGGGCGGCATGCCGCGGCTCCAGGTGCTGCGGCTCGGCAACGACCACACTTCGGGCACCAGGGCCGGGGCGCGCACGCCGACGGCGATGGTGGCGGACAACGACCGCGCGCTCGGCCTGATCGTCGAGGCGGTGTCGCGTTCGAAATTCTGGGGCGAGACGGCGATCTTTGTGCTCGAAGACGATGCGCAAAACGGACCCGACCACGTGGACGCGCACCGGATGCCGGCGTTCGCGATCAGCCCGTGGACGAAGCGGCGCACGGTGGATTCTTCGCTGTATTCGACGACGAGTATGTTGCGCACGATGGAGCTGATTCTCGGGTTGCAGCCGATGTCGCAGTTTGACGCGGCGGCGCTGCCGTTGTGGGCGGCGTTTACCGACAAGCCGGACGTGTCGCCTTACTCGGCGCGGCCCGCGCAGGTCGATGTCGAGGAGCGGAACGGCAAACTGTCGTGGGGCGCGCGCGAATCGCAGCAGATGGATTTCACGGGGCCGGACAAAGCCGATGACATTCTGTTGAACGAGATCGTGTGGCGCAGCGTGCGCGGCGCGGATTCACCGATGCCGGCACCGGTGCGCGCGGCGTTCTACAAATCGCACGCGAAGGACGACGACGAGAAGTAGGGCGGCGGCGTAAGCTTCGGAGAGGCGTCCCTACCGGATATAATTACCAGGTGTCGGAGCGGAAGGGGACGGCGGGGAGGCCGGCGCCGTTGTAGAGATTGGCCTCGGGGGCGTTGCGCCACGCGTAGCGGACGGCGATGGGCTCGCGCACGTCGGGCGCGGAGACGAGGAGCGTCTCGCGGTCTATCTTCGCGGTGGCGGGCCGGAAAATTTTGTCGGCACCGGCGATCTCGAGCGATTGCACGGGCTTGGCGTGGGCGATTAGGCCGCTCGCGGCGGTGAAGCGCACGCGCAGCGCAGAGCCCTCGCGCGTGACGCCGGCGAACGTCGGGCCGGTGTCGTCGACGGTGGTGCCGTAGAGACGGTTTTTCGCGAGGAGGGCGAGGCGGCGGCCGACGTCCTGTTTGTTGGCGGGATGGATATCGGTGGGGTCGGTGTTGTCGATCGCGAGGGCTTGGCCGGTGGCGGGGAGCGCGAGGGTTTTGGTCTGCGCCTCGCGGAGAAAAGCCCAGGCGGCATCCGTGCGGTCGGCGGGGATTTTGTAGCCCGCGAGATTCACCCAGTAGAATGGGAAATCGCCCTGGCCGAAGTGGGCGCGCCACGCCGTGATCGTGGCGGCGAAGAGCGCGTGGTATTCGCCGGCGCGGTCGGCATTGCTCTCGCCCTGATACCAGAGGGCGCCGCGGAGGGCGTAGGGGAGCAGGGGATTGATCATACCGTTGAAGAGGCCGGCGGGTGTCCACGAATCGCCTGGACCACGTGGTGCGCGGGGGCGCGGATTTTTCTGCAACCACGCCGTGTAGAGTTTCCGGCCGTCGGTTTTTGGTTTGGTCTTCGCGCCGGCGGCGGCGGCATCGCGTTTCGCGGTGGCTTCGGCCGTGGTCCAGGCGGCGAGTGCGGCCTCGTAGACGGATTGGCTCGCGGGATAGGCGGCGACGTTTTGCTGCCAGCGGGTGGTGACGCCGGCGAAGGCCGGATTGCTGGCGAGGGCGGCGGGGCTCATCCACGACTCGACGGGCGTGCCGCCCCACGAGCTGTGCACGAGGCCAACGGGCACGCCGAGTTTTTGGAAAATATCGCGGGCGAAGAAATAGCCGGCGGCGGTGAAGCCACCGACGGTTTGCGGAGTGGCGGAATGCCAGCCGCCGGTTTTCACGGTGTCGGCCGGCGACTCGGCGACGGTCTGGGCGATGCGGACGTGGCGGATAAGCGGAAAGTTAGCGGCGGCGATTTCGGCGGCGGCGTTGTCCGCGCGGGTGTTGGCCTGCCACGTGCCGGCGCGCGCATCGACGGTGAATTCCATGTTGGACTGGCCGGAGCAGAGCCAGACCTCGCCGACGACGACGTCGCGCACGCTGAGCGTGTTTTTTCCGACGACGGCGAGGTCGGCGCCCTGCATGGTGGCGGGGAGTGCGTCGAGAAATACGATCCAGCGGCCGTCGGCGCCGGCGGTGGTGCGCTGCGTCTGCGCGAGAAAGGTGACGGCGATTTTTTCACCGGCATCGGCGCGGCCCCAGACGGGGACGGGTTTGTCGCGCTGGAGGACGGCGTGATCGGTGAAGAGCGGGGCGAGCGTGACATCGGCACGGGCGAGCGCGCAGAGGGCGGCAAACAATGAGGTGGCGAGCAGGCGGTGCGGAGCATTCATCGGACGGACAGACGATGGCGGCGGTGCCGATGTTGCCGAGTGCGAAAGCGGGCGGGGCTTACTGGCGCCACGGGCGGCCGGCGCGGTAGGTGGCGAGGCGTTGTTCGAAGAGGGTGGCGGTCGAGGTCTGGCCGGCGGCGCGGGCGAGCGCGATCGCGCGGGTGAGGGCGTCGACGGCTTCGGGGAAACGGCCGTTTTCGGCGAGGGCGGCGGCGAGCGTGTGATGGGAGGACGGATCGTCGGGGCGACCGGCGACGATGCGTTGGGCGAGCGTGAGGGCGTCGGCGGCGTGGCGCACGGCGGGGTCGGGATCGGTGGAGAGGAGCCAGGCGAGGTTGGTGGCGAGCGTGGCATCGCCGCCGAGGGCAATGCCGGCGCGGTAGAGGCGACCGGCGGCGGCGCGCGCGCGGTTTTCGTAGCAGAGATTGCCGGCGCGGAGCGCGAAGGCGGGGCGGGCGGAGGCGGGCGTGAGCTCGAAGGCGGCGCGAAGATTTTCCTCGGCGCGGATGACTTCGCCGGCGGCGAGCTGGGCAGCGGCGATGTGGTAGAGCGCTTCGGCGTCGGTCTGGTCGGGCACGACTTGGAGAGCGAGCACGCGGAGACCGGGGCGGACGAGGTCGGGCGCGGGGTGGTAGGGCAATACACGCAGCCAGACGGGGAGCTGGCGTTTTTCGAAGAGTTGGTAGCCGAAGGTTTTTTCGAAATCGGCGGACGGGGAATCGGGGTGAAGGAGTGTGAAGAAGTTGCGGAGGAAATCTTCGTCCGTCGTGAGCACGATGTGGGTGACACCGCGCGCGCGGAGCAAGGTGCGGGCGGCGGCTTCGGTGGGAGCGCAGAAAATTTCGGCGGCGGCGCGGAGGCCAGGGTGACTTTCCCAATAGAGGGTGCCGACAGTTTGGAAGCGGCCGTAGTAGCTGATGCCGGTCGAGGTCGTGGGGCAGGCGAGCAGGACGATGTCTCCGGTGGGTTGCGAGGCGCGTAAGGCGGCGGCGAGATCGCGGTGCAGTGCGGGAGCGAGATCGAGGCGGCTGGCGCTGCGGGTGCGGAGCATCGCGTGCACATCGAGGGCGCGGGTGAGCGTCGGCGGCACGAAGAGGCCTAGGGCGGTGCCGACGATGAGCCAGGCGCGGGCGCGCGAACTCCAACTATGCGCGAGCGCGGCGAGCGCGATCAGTGTGAGGCAGAGCTGGGGGCCGGCGGTGTTTTGCCAGAAGCGGATTTGGTAGCAGGCCAGCGCGAGGAAGGCGGCGGTGGCGATGACGACGAAGCCGAGGGCGAGACGCTCGCGCGCGCCGCGCACCACGAGGAGCGCGACGGCGGGGATCGCCGGGAGCAGGGCCTCGTTGACATGGAGAAAAAAGATTTCCCAACCGGTCGCGCGGACGAGAGCGGGGAGGGACATGCCCTCGAGCACGTGATTCGAAAGTGCGCCGACGAAGGTCTCGCGCACGGCGAAGACGGCGGAGCCGCCGATGATGATCGCGACCGGTGCGGCGACGATGGCGGCGACGGCGAGGAGCCAGCGGAGCGGTGGGGCAGGGTGCGTGTCAGAAGTGTGGATACGCCACGCGGTGAGCAGGGCAACAACTTCGGCGCCGCCCCACCAGGCCAAGGCGTAGAGCGGGTGGTTGACCTCGAGGTGCCAGCCGAAGTGCGCGGGAGCGTATTCCAGCAGATAGAAAAAAACCGAAGTGGCGGCGCCGACGCGGCCCCAGAGGCGCCAGAGGTCCGGGTCGAAGGCGGCGCCGGTGTCGCGGGCGCGGCGGCCCCACACCCACGTGGTGACGAGGCCGGCGAAGGCGACGAAGGCGATGGCGGGAATCGTGGAGGCGGTGCTGAGCCACAGGCCGGCGCCGCCGCAGAGTGCGGAGACGATGGCGGCCGTGCGGGCGTGGGCGCGGGAGCTGGGCAGCAGGGAAGGCTCGCCGACGGGAGCGACGCGCCACCAGCCGCCGCCCATGAACATCGCCCCGAGCACGAGACCGAAGACGGCGGTGGTGATGAGGCCGTGGTGATCGACGTAATAGGGGGAAAAGCCGTCGTAGAAATCGCGGTGCCCGATCATGCCGAGGGCGACCACGAGACCGGCACCGACGCCGGCGCGGCGGGCGGCCCACGCGGAGAGGGCGATGGCGAGCGGGAGCAGCAGCGCGAAATTGATCCAGCCGAGTGAGCGCTCGGTGGCGAGGGCGAGCGGTTCGCCGGTGAACGCGTGGCGCACGCGGCCGGCGCCGGCGAGGACCCACGTGAGCGAGGAACTCCAGTGCACCTCGCGGCCGAACGGGGCGTTGTCGACGTGGGTGAAACGCACACGCGCGCCGCCGTTTTCCTGGAGATCGAGGGCGTGGCGCATCCACATCTGGGCGTCGAGGTAGACGAGGGGAACGGTGTGTTTCAGCGGGGTGGCGGCGGCCGGGGCGCCGCGGAGGCCCTGCCCATCAATGAGCGCGAGGTAGTCGCGCACGGCGAGCGTGTGGAGTATCAGCATACCAGCGACGAGCACCCAGACGCCGGTCATGATCGCCCAGCGGGCGCGGGGGCTCTCGTGCGTCAGGCGCATTGCGTCAGGGGGCGGGCGGGAGCGGAGTGGTGGTTATTGCCGCCACGGTTTGTTGGCGCGGTAAGCTTCGAGGCGCGCAAGGAATTGCGCTTCGCCCGGAGTGTTGCCGGCGCGGCGGATGAGCTCGATCGCACGGGTGAGGGTCGCGACGGCTTCGGGGAAGCGGCCGGTTTCCGCCTGGGCGGCGGCGAGGGCGCTGAGGGTCGTGAGCTCGCCCGGGGGCAGGCGCTCGGCGAGGGCGAGGGCTTCGGTGCCGTTGCGCACGGCATCGTCGCGGCTGGTGGCGAGCACCCAGGCGAGATTGCCGGCGGCGACGGGATTTTCTCCGGCGGTGAGCGCGGCGCGGAAAAGGCGCACGGCGGCGGCGTGGGCGCCCTTCTGGTAGCAGGTGGCGGCGGCGCTTTGACAGAGCTGGACGCGCTTGTCGGCAGGAGCGGCGCGCACGGAGTTTTCGAAACTCAGGGTGGCGTGAGTGGCATCGCCGAGGGCGAGTTGGGCCAAAGCTATGTGCCAGAGCGCGTCGGAATCGCTTTGGTCGGGGACGACTTGAAGCAAGAGCACGCGGAGGTCGGGCAGCACGACATCGGGTGGGGCGCGATAGGGAATGGGGCGCAGCCACGGAGGCAGAACCTGATGGCTGAGCACCTGGTAGCCGAAGGACTGTTGAAATTCTTCGCGCGTGCCGTTGGGCCGGAGGATGGTGAAAAACTGGGCGAGGAAACTTTCCTCGGAAATCATCGCGAGGTGCGTGATGCCGTGGGCGCGGATGAGTTCGCGGGCGCGCTCGGCGGTGGGAGCGCAAAAGATTTCCGCAGCGGCGCGCATACCGGCGTAGTTTTCCCAGTAGAGTGTGCCGAGGGTCCGGAATTTTCCGTAGTAGCCCATGCCGCTGGAGCCGTTGGGGCTGGCGAGGAGCACGATGTCTCCGGTCGGCTGAGACGCGCGGATGAAGGCGGCAGCGTCGCGGTAGAGGAGCTGCTGGATGTCCATGCGGTCGGGCGAGCGGGCGGCGACACTGGACTGCACGAGGCGGGTGCGTTGCAGGGCGTCGGGCACGAAGCACACGGCGGCGACAGCGATGACGGCGAGCCAACGGTAGAGCGGGCGACGGGTTTGCACGAGCGCGGCAAGCACGACCAGGAGCAGGCCCAGCAGCGGGGCGCTGGCGCCAAAGGCCCAGCGGATCTGTGCGATCAGGAGACCGAGAAAACCCAGCGCAATGATGAAGGCGAAGAGGAGCAGGTGTTTGTCGCGCTGGGGTCGGAAAAAGAGCAACGCGGCGCCGACGACCAAGGGGACGATGTTCCAGTTGATGTAGTGAAAAAAGGTCTGCCAGCCGAAGGCTTGGGTGGTGGCGAGGAGCGAAAGGCCCTCGGCGACGGTCTTGGGGATTTCCGAGACAAACGGATCGCTGACGACGAAGACGTTGACGCCGCCGAGCACGATGGTGAGCGGGGCGGCCGAAATCGCGACGAGCGGGGCGAGCCAGCGCCACAGCGGACGCGCCGGTGTGTCGGGTGCGGCGAGACGGCGTTCGGCGAGGAGGGCGACGAGTTCGGCGCCACCCCACCATGCCAGCGCGTAGAACGGGTGGTTGACCTCGAGACGCAGGCCGAGATGGGCGGGCGCGTATTCGAAAAGGTAGAACGCGAAGGCGGTTGCGGCGCCCACGCGACCCCAGAGCCGCCAGAGGTCGGCCTCGAAGGTGGCGCCGTCGCTTTGGGCGGCGCGGCCGAAGGTCCACGCGGCGACCAAACCGGCGAGTCCGGTGAGGGCGATGGCGGGAATCGTCGAGGCGGCGCTGAACCACAAGCCGACGGCACCGGACACCGCGGAGAAAATTGCGGCGCGGCGGGCGGCTTCGCGCGACGACGGGAGCAGCGACGGTTGGTCGGGAACGGCGGCCCGCCACCAGCCTCCGCCCATGAAAATCGCGCCGAGGGCGAGTCCGAAGGTGGCGGAGGTGAGCAGACCGTGGTGATCGACGTAGCTCGGAGCGAAGCCGCCGTAGAAGGATTCGGTGCCCACGATGCCGAGGGCGACAAACGCGCCGGCACCGGCGCCGGCGTAGCGGCCGACGAGCGAGGAAAACCCGACGACGACGACGAGCAGCAGCGGGAGATTGAACCACGGGATGATGCGCTCGGTGGCGAGGGGTAGCGGTTCACCGGTGAGTTGATGGCGGATACGGCCAGACTCGGCGATGAGATGGGCGAAGGCGGAATTCCAATGCACGGCGCGGCCGGCGGGGGCGTTGTCGTTGTGGGTGTAGCGCACGCGCCACGGAGCGCCGTCGTCGAAGGTGAGGGCGTAGCGCACCCATGTCTGGGTATCGGCGTAGTTCGTCGGGATGATGTGCCGGTGCGGCGTCGAGATCGGCGGATTGCGCGGGGCGGCGTTGTCGAGCAGCGTGACGTAGTCGCGCATGGCGAGCGTGTGCCGTGTGACGAGCAACGCAGCCAGCGCCCATGCGCCGAGCATGACGAGCCACCATGTGCGGCGGCTTTCCCGGGTAAGAATCATGCGGAGGGTTGAAACCTAAAACTCGCCCGGCGGGAAGCGTGGAGGCGGGTTGGGTCCGTCACGGGTGTTTGCGGCGCAGCGCCCGGAATGGGGAAAAGGTCAAAGCCCCAGAGCGCAGGCGCGATGGCCAGAGGAACGCAACCGCGATCACCGTCGGAAAAAGGAGGGCGATCAGGACGTCTTTGATCCACAGGTGCAGGGCATTATCGATTTCGAATTTTTCCGTAGTTAGCCCCGGATCCCGGCACACTAGCTCAACAGATTCACCTACAGAGAACTGGTTAATAGCGCTTTGCCGGGACGATCTGAAACGGAACGTTCCGTGGCCGGGCCTCACGACTTCAACGACGTGAGTATAGGTTGCCGATCGTCCGGTTGAGCGACGGTCGATCGCCACGACGGTCGCTTGATACGGAGGCGGATAGGATTGGAAAGAGACGGTTTCGCGGATCGCTTCGATCGCTCGTAAAATGAGCCAGCCGTTCATGAACAAGAAAACGAGAAGGCAAAGTAGCGAGATGGCCAAAGAGAGGCGATTTTTCACGGAAGGAGGCCTCTCGGGCTCAGGAAGATTGTTCCGTAGGCGGGCGATTCAGGAAGGCTTGCAGCTCTTCGGCCATGCGGCCGCCGAAGCCGGGGACTTCGGCGATCTCGGCGATGGGGGCGGCGCGGAGTTTTTCGATGCTGCCGAAATGGGCGAGGAGGGCGGCGCGGCGCTTTTCGCCGAGGCCGGGAAAATCATCGAGGACGCTCTCGCGGATTTTCTTCGAGCGGAGGTCGGCGTTGTAGGTGTTGGCGAAACGGTGGGCTTCGTCGCGGAGGCGCTGGAGGACGTTGAGACCGGGGTGGTTCAACGGGAGATTCAGCGGGGCGCGTTCGTCGGGGAAGATGATGGTCTCATGCTGTTTCGCGAGGCCGATGAGGGCGGGAGGCATGGCGTCGAGGGCGACGAAGGCTTTCAGGGCGGCGCCGATCTGGCCGCGGCCACCATCGATGACGATTAGGTCGGGGAAGAGTTTTTTCTCTTCAAGGAGTCGGCGGTAGCGGCGGCCGACGACCTCTTCCATGGCGCGGTAGTCGTCGTTGCCGATGAAGCTTTTGATCTGGAAGCGGCGGTATTCGTTTTTGTCGGGCCGGCCGTCGGCGAAGTGCACCATCGAGGCGACGACGAAGGTGCCGGAGATGTGCGAGATGTCGAAGCACTCCATCGTGCGCGGTGGCGACGAGAGATGGAGGGCGACTTGGAGGGATTCGAGCGCCTCGTCGTCGCGGGCGGGTCGGGTAGGATCGGTGCGCTCGAAGTGGCGGGTCTTGGCGAGGGTTTTTTCGAGGGCGAAGACGATGTCGCGGAGTTCGGCGGCCTTCTCGAATTCCTGGCGGCCGGCGGCGGAGGTCATCTCGTTGCGCAGCGTTTCGAGCCATTCGCGGGATTTACCTTCGAGGAAGGTGCAGGCGTCTTCGATGCGGCGGCGGTAGTCTTCGGTCGAGACGATGGTGCCGGCGCCGTAAAGCTCGGTGCGCACATCGTCGTAGAGGCGCCAGGTGCCGTCGGGGAGTTTCTCGGGAGTGCCGTCGCCGAGGAGGATGCCGAACTGGCGGCGCATCTGCGCGAGGGTTTTGCGGAGGAGACCGCTATGGGCGAACGGGCCGAAGTAGCGCGAATTGTCCTCCTTCTTGAGGCGGGTGAGGCGGAAGCGGGGGAGTTCCTCGCCGAGATCGACGCGGACGAGGAGGAAGCGTTTGTCGTCGGTGAAGTCGGTGTTGTAGCGCGGGCGCCACTGTTTGATGAGTTTGCCTTCGAGCAGGAGGGCCTCGGGTTCGGATTTCACCTCAATGGTGTCGAGATCGGCGATCATTTCGATGAGCGCGCGGATTTTGGGCTGCGAGACGGTGCGGGCGCGGCCGCGTTGGAAATAGGACGAGACGCGCTTCTTCAGGGACTTGGCTTTGCCGACGTAAATGATGCGCCCGAGGCGGTCCTTCATGAGGTAAACACCGGGCTTATCGGGCAGATGGCGGACCTTCTCCTTGAGATTAACCGGTTCAGTCGCTGGCATTTTGGAATAATTTGTCTTATTTCCACGCTCGCAAGCATGGTCTCCTCACAAAACTCCTCCTCCGATAGCAATTCACCGCGCAAGCCGGTCTCCCGGCTCCGCTATGAACTGCTCACGCTGGGCGATGAATTGCTGCTCGGGCTGACAGCGAACGGTCACCTGACTTTTATCGGAGCGCAACTCGGGCGGCGGGGCGTGACGCTCAACCGCAATGTCACGATCACGGACGAGGCGGACGCGATCGTCGCGCAGTTTCGCGAAAGCTGGGCGCGGGCGGACGTGGTGATCACGACGGGCGGGCTCGGGCCGACGTGCGACGACCGCACGCGGGAGGCGATCGCCGAGGTGCTCGGGCAAAAACTCGTGCGCGATGCGGGCATCGTGCAGTCGATTTCGGACCGGTTTACGCGGATCGGCCGCAAGATGACCGACAACAATCTGAAGCAGGCCGACCGTTTTGAGCGCGGCGAAGTGTTACCCAACGGCAACGGCACCGCGCCCGGGCTCTGGGTGGAACAGGATGGCAAAGTGCTCGTGATGCTGCCGGGACCGCCGAACGAACTGCAGCCGATGTTTATCGAGCAAGTCGTGCCGCGGCTGGCGGAGCGCGGGTTGCTCCTGCAGCGCGAAGCCTATGTGCAACTGCGCACGGCAGGCGTGGGCGAGTCGCTGCTGGAGACGCGGTTGCAGCCGATCTTCGACAAATACGGTGACGCGCTGAGCGTGGCGTTTTGCGCGCATCAAGGTGCGGTGGATTGCCGGGTGAGTTCGCCGAGCGGGCGGCTCAGCTACGAGGAATTGGAAGGAATCGCGCGCGAGTGCGGCGCGCTGTTGGGCGAAGATCTGATGTGCTACGGGCACGATTCGCTCGTGAAGACGGTGAGCGATTTGTTGCGTGCGCAGGAAAAACGCCTCGCGCTCGCGGAGACGGCGACGGGCGGATTGCTGGCCAACGCGTTCACCGGCGTGCACGGCGCGTGCAAATTTTTCGCGGGCGGCGTCGTTTGCTACACGAACGATTCGAAGATGCAGCTCCTCGATGTGCCGGAGTGCCTGATTTCCCAACACAGTGCGGTGAGCGACGAGTGCGCGGTGGCGTTGGCGACGGGCGCGGCGGAGACGTTGGGGGCTGATTACGCGCTCGCCGTGACGGGTTTCGCCGGTCCGTGCTCCGGCACGACGCAGCATCCGGTGGGGACGATCTTTATCGCGCTCCACGCGCCGCACGGCGTGTGGTCCAAGAAACTCCACTACCCGGGACCGCGCGAGACGGTGAAGGTGCGCACGGTGAACGCAGCGCTCGATTGGCTGCGCCGCGAATTGCTGCGCGCTGCGAGCGGTGCGGTGACGCCGACGCGGCGCATCGGCACGATGCAGTGAGCCGGCGGGAGCCGCGACGAACCGGTGGTGTGTCCGCGAGGCGATGAGGGGCGGCGCCGGAAGAAATATTCGGGCCGGCCTACTTTTGGCCTCAAGTTTCCACGGAATCTGCCGATGAGAGGTTGGCGTCTGATTTTGGACACCGAAGGATCGAAGGCGACGTGCAGCGCCTGAGAACTTTCGAGCCGAAAAAACGACGCCGACTGGGCCATGAAAACTGTGTTGAATTGCTTCATCGTCACGCTCTTGGCGTTGAGCGTCCGTCTCTCGGCGTTCGACGGGTTGGTGGTGCAGGTGTTTTCGGGCGACAGTCTGTCGGTGGAGATGGCCGACAAAAAACGGCTGCGCATCCATCTTGCCGGGATGGACGCGCCGGAGATGCCCAAGGGCACGCTGAGTGGGCAACCCTTTGCGGTGCAGGCGAAGAAGGAACTCAACAAAGCGGCGCTGGGGAGTATCGTGGAGGTGCTGATTTACCAGCCGCACGAATACGAGGGCTACTACGCGATCCTCTTTTCGAAAAAGGGGATTTGCCTCAATACCTACATGGTCGAGTCGGGCCTTGCGGTGCTAACGCCCATGCACGATTTGTATTACGCCGGGCTCTTGGAGGATTCTTACGAGTTCGCGCGGCAAAATCGCTGGAATATCTGGTCGTTGAGCAAGATGGAGACGCCCTTCGAATACCGACAGCGGACGAAGAAGTGTCATCTCGATTGAGCGAGGGACGCGCGGTCGCGGTGGCGACGAGCGCGGCTCAACTGTGGGCGGCGAGGGCGCGGACTTTGGCTTCGTCGACTTCGATGCCGAGACCGGGACCGGTCGGGACGGCGAGGGTGCCGTTGACGACGGTGAGCGGTTGCTTGAGCACGCTGGCGGTGAGGAATTGCGGGCCGTTGAGCGCGGCGGGTTTCTTGAGTCCGTAGGCGGCGTAAAGCGCGAGTGTGGCGGCGAGGGAAATATCGGGATCGGTCAAACCGCTGCCGAGGAATGTGAGACCTTTGCTTTGGAGCAGCTCGATCTGTTGGCGACACGACCAGAGGCCGCCGCAGCGCGACGGTTTTTCGGCGACGCCATCGAGCATGCCGAGGCGAATAAACTCGGCGAGTTCCACCGGGGAGACGATGCCCTCGTCCATGTAGATCGGCAGCGCGCCCTGACGTTTCAGCTCTTGGTAAGTGCTGAGGCGGTTGGGGCGCACCGGAGCTTCGAGGACATCGACTCCGGCGGCGGCGAGGCGGGGGGCGGCGGCGAGGGCGGTGGCGGGATCGTAGCCGCAGTTGGCATCGGCCCAGAGAAAGGCCTCGGGCGCGAGCGCGCGGACGCGGCGCGACAGGGCGACGTCGAACTCAAGATCGGGGGCGACCTTGATGTTGAAATGGCGATAACCGCGCCGGCGGCCCTCGGTGACGAGCGGCTCGACCTCGTCGAGCGTGCGGGCGTTGACGGTCCAACTGAGCGTGAGCGGAGCGCCGGCGGGGCGGCCCCAGAGCTGGTGGAGAGGTTGGCCGGCGGCTTTGCCGGCGAGATCATGGAGGGCAATATCGAGGCCGGCGCGCGTGATCGGCATGGCGGTGCTGAACGCGGGCGCAATGGCGGCATCGAGACGGCGGTGGGCGCCGGCGAAATCGGTCGGGTCCGCACCGATGAGCGCGGGAATCAAGTAGCGGTTGAGCGCGACGACGGCGGTCTCGAGCGTCTCGTCGCTCCACGTGGGTAGCGGCACGCTCTCGCCCCAGCCGACGGTGCCGTCGTTGGCGGTGACTTTCAGAATGACGGCGGCGCGGCCGGCTTCGCCGGAGGGACCGGCGAAAAACTTGAAGTATCCCGTCATGGGATACCGCACGGGAAACGCCTCGATGCGGTCGATCTTCAGCTTGGAACTCGTCGCGGGCGTGGGTGCGGCGGTGGGCGAGGCGGCGCGGAGGGTGGCGGCCACGCCAAGGGGCAACGCGAGCTGGGCGGCGAGAAACTGGCGGCGACTGAGTGGGGGCGAAGTTTGGGGCGAACGGGGCTGGGTGGGCATGGCGGTGGGGTTTACGTGAGACCGTGCTTGGCGGCGAGTTGGGTGGCGCCGTAGGTGCCGCGCTCGGGGCGGGCGAGCAGGGCGTTGGCGGCGGGATCGTCGATGAAGCGTTCGGTGGTGACATCCCAGCGCAGAGGGCGGGCGAGTTTCATGGCAATCCAACTGACGATGCACGCGGTGTTGGCGCGGTGGGCGACAGGGGCGGGCACGAGCGGGGACCGGCGGGACTTCACGGATTCGAGCCAGTTGAGGTGATGTTCGGTGCTGCGCGGGAGTTCGACCTTCACGCCGGCCTCGGCGAGCAGCTCGGGGCGGCTGGCATCGAGGGGGCGCAGGCGGCCGCGGGGAACGGTCGGGTCTTTGGTGGCCACGCTGCCGCGCGAGACGAAGATCCAGCCATCGTCGCCGATGAACTTGAGGCCGTTGGGGAATTTGTCGGAGACCGAGACTTTGATGTCGCCGGGGTAGGTGAGCTCCACGCGGTAGGCGCCGTGGACGTTCCAGTTTTTGTTCTTCGGAAAATCGGCCCGGGCTTCGATGCGGCTGGGGCCGCTGGCTTCGACGTCGAGGGCCCAGTGCAAAATATCGTAGTGATGGGCGCCCCAGCCGGTGATCATACCGAGGCAGTAGGCATCGTTGCGAAGCCAGCCGGGGCGGTCGTTGACGCTCGCGGAATGGACGCGTTGCTCGGTGTAGGGCACGAAGGGCGTGGGACCGAGCCAGCGGTCGTAGTCGAGCTGGGGCGGGACGGGTTGGGCGGGTTGATCGGGCGCGGTCGGATCGATGGGCAGGCCGATCTCGACGGCGCGGACGCGGCCAAGGCGGCCGCTGCGGACGAGTTCGCAGGCGCGGCGGAACTGCTGGCTGGAGCGTTGCTGCGAGCCGAGTTGGAAGATGCGGCCCGATTTGGCGACGGCGGCGCGGAGGAGGACGCCCTCGGCGTGCGTCATCGTCATGGGTTTTTGCAGGTAGACGTCTTTGCCGGCGAGGACGGCGGCGAGCGCGGGCTCGGCGTGCCAGTGGTCGGGCGTGCTGATGACGATGGCGTCGATATCGGACCGTTTCAGCAGTTCGCGGTAGTCGGCCACGACGTCGACGCGCGGAGCGGGCGTGCCCTGTTCGCTGTAGAATTTTTCGACGAAGCTGCGGCCGCCGGCGGCGCGCGAGGAATCGACGTCGCAAACGGCGACGTAGTCGGCGAGGCCGGCGTGAAGGACGTTGGGCATGTCGTGGCCGAGGGCGATGCGGCCGCAGCCAATCTGGCCGACGCGGATGCGGTTGCTGGGCGACGTGGCGCCGAGGAGATGGGACGGGATGATCTGCGGGGCGGCGAGAAGGCCGGCGCCGAGCAAGGAAGTGCGGGCGAATTGGCGGCGGGTGAGGAGGGTCATGGCGAGACGGGGGTAGGTGGGTTTTGGGCGTAGTCGGCGTAGCGGCGGGCGAGTTCGGCGGAGGCCGCATCGCCCGAGAAAACGAGTATCCGGTAGGAAAGCACGAGGCGTTCGCCCTTGGCCAAGCGGGTCGAGACACCGTCGGCGGGCCAATACATCGGCGTGGGCGAGAGGAAGCCGTAGTCGCGGGTGAACCACGGGGCGGGCGCGCCGGGGTTGGACGGATGCTGGAAGAGGGCGAGGCCCTCGCTGGCGCCGCGGCCGCGCGGGCCGAGGGCGGCGAGCCAGGGAGACGGTTTGCCGAACGTGCCGGCTTCGCCGGTGCGGCCGGCGGAGTCGACCATCGTGCCGCCTTGCGTGGGAGCGAGATCGGGATCGAGGCGCACGCCGAGGAGCGAGTGGTTGGTCTTGCCGATGACGACGTCGGTGAGCGCTTCAAGCTCGAGGTTGAAATCGATCTGGCGAATACCGGTCGTGGGAGCGGAGAGCGTGATGCGGCGGCGGTCGCGGAACGGGGCGGGGGCGCCGGGGCGTTGCCAGAGGCAGGTGTCGGTGATGACGACTTCGGTGGCGGAGACTTTGGCGAGCACGGCGCCGTCGGAGACGATTCGGCCGGTGGCGAGCGTATCCTGCCAGTAGTTACCGCCGTTGACCTTGTCACAGCCGAAGAAGAGCGACGAGTGGTGCGGGTAGCGGCCGTTGCGCATCGAGGTGACCGAGGTGCCGGAAGGGCCGTTGACGGGGAAGAAGAACGGATATTTTTCGTCGGCCTCGCAGCGGTAGCTCGTGAAAAATTCGGGGCCGATGGAGACGTCGATGCGCAAGCCGATTTTCACCGCCGACATTTTCAGCGGGTCAGCAGCGGCGACAGCGTTCGCGGGAACGGCGGCGGCGAGCACGAGGAGGGTAAAACCGAAAACGGCCGTGTGCATGGCAGTCGGAGTTTATCCGCCTGTGATCGGGGACCGGCAAGTGATATGGGCTCCCGGGAAGCGGAGATAAGCGCGACCGCTAAGGCGTTATGCGGAAGTAATCGAAGTCGGCGTGACCGGGAGTCGCGGAGCCGGAGGCGGCGGAAGCGAAAAGGCCGACTTTGGCGCCGACCCATTTCGCGACCGTGGCTTGGAACTCGGAGCCGAAGGCGGTGAACGCGTGGCCGTCGAAGCTGTAGGCGAAGCGGCAGTTCGCGTCGGTCGAAACGGTGACGCGCAGAAGGACCTTGGCCGAAGGCGCGGCGAGCGACGCGGATTCGGTGGGCGCGGGCGACTGGTGGGCGTCGACGTGCGTGAGCTGCACGAGTTGCAGTCCGGCGGACGTGGAGCGGAGCCCGATCCACGCGTAGCTGTAGCCGAAGACGATCAGGCCGGCTTCGTCGCCGGCGTGCGCGCCGGAAAAATCGAGCGCGGTGGTAGCCGTGAAGGCGGGTGCGGGAAATTTTTGGAGCAGGAGATGCGGAGCGTCGTAGAGGTTGGGTGTGGCAGGCGAAGCGACGGCGGCGAGGCGGAGTGAGCCGGGCTGCGCGGTGAGAGAGAAACACGCGGGCAGCGGGTTCGCTTGCCATTGCCACTGGAGACCGAGTTGCGGCGAATCGAATTCGTCGGTGGTGGCGGGTGCAGTGGCTGGCGAGGCGGGGACGCGCGGCTTGGCGTGTGTGAGCACGGGTTCACCGGAGGCGGTGTCGGCGGCGACACCTGTGCCCATCGTCGGCCAACCGTCGGAGCGCCAAGCCATCGGTTGCAGATGGACGATGCGACCGTAGGGGCCGCGATCTTGGAAATGGAGAAACCAATGCTCGCCCGCGGGCGTGTCGACCCATGCGCCTTGGTGCGGGCCGTTGATGGGGGTCGCGCCTTGGGAGAGGACAACGCGTGCTTCGTAGGGGCCGCGGATATTTTTGGCGCGGTAGACGGCTTGCGAACCGGTGGCGACGCCGTCGATGGGGGCGAAGATCCAGTAGGTGTCGCCGCGTTTGTAGAGTTTCGGGCCTTCGAGCGTGTTGAAGCCGCGCGAGGAGCGGTTTTCGTCGATGATCACGACGCCGTCGCCGTCGAGGACGCGGGTGCCGTCGGCGGAGAGTTCGTTGAGTTGGAGCAGGTTTTTTTTGCCGGCGCGGCTCATGGCCCAGGCGTGCACGAGGTAGGTGCGGCCATCGTCGTCCCAGAGCGGGCACGGGTCGATGAGGCCGCGGCCGCCTTTGACGAGCGCGGGCCGGCTCCATTCGGCGCGCGGATCGGTGGCGGTGACGACGTAGAGGCCGAAATCGGGGTCGGGATAAAAAATCCAGAATTTGCCCGCGTGGTGGCGTATCGTGGGCGCCCAGACGCCGGCGCCGTGGCGGGGGACATCGAAGTGGCCGGCGGGAATGCCCTCGGCGGGGCCGAGCGTGGGCAGCGCGTGGTTGACGAGCGTCCAGTTGACGAGATCGCGCGAGTGGAGAATCGGCAGGCCGGGGACGTGGCTGAAGCTGGAGGCGACGAGCCAATAATCGTCGCCGACGCGGATGGCGTCGGGATCGGAATAGTCGGCGAAGAGGACCGGGTTTTGATAACGGCCGTCGCCGAGATCAGGGAGCCAAGGTGAGAATGGTGCGGTCACGGCGAAAGAGGCGGCGGTGGCTAAGGTGCGAGGCGAGGGAGCCCGATCAGGTTTTCCGTTCGGGTTCCAAGCGCGGCACGAGCAGTTGGATCGCGAGGAGCGAGAGCAGATACATGCCCGAGAAGTAGGCGAAGACGGTGACGTAGCTGCCGGTTTTTTGGAGGATCTCGCCGGTGATGCCGTTGACGAAACCGCCGGTGAAATAGGCGACGAAGCCGCCGAGGCCGACGACGGAGCTGATGGCCTCTTTCGGCATCGTGTCGGAAACGACGCTGAAGAGATTGGCGGACCAGCCTTGGTGCGCGGAGCCGGCGATGCCCACAATGAGCACGGCGAGCCACACGGTGGGCGCATACGGTGCGAAAAACACCGGCACAACCGAGAGCGCGCAGATGAGCAGCGTGAGCTTGCGGGCGGCGTTGATGCTCCAGCCGCGACCGATGAGGCGGCCGGCGAGCCAGCCGCCGGCGACGCCACCGACGGCGGCGATGGCGAAGAAGGCGCCGGTCCACCAACCGACCGCCTGCGTCGTGATGCCAAAGCGTTTGCCGAGAAAATCCGGGACGAAGAACTGGTAGAAACCCCAGGCGGGACCGGCGAGAATGCTGGCGATCACGTAGGCCCACACTGCGCGGTAGCGGAAGAGGTGGAGCCACGGCGTCTTGACGGGTTTCTCCTCTACGGCGGGCTGGCCCTGCTTGATATAGGCGAGCTCGGCCGGGGAGAGCCGCGGGTGTTTTTCCGGGGTCTCGTAGACGAACCACCAGACGGCGACCCAGACGAAGCCGGTCGCGCCGGTGAGGTAGAACGTCCACTGCCAGCCGACCTGACCATACAACCACGGCACGACGATCGGGCAGACGATGGCGCCGACGTTGGTGCCGGCGTTGAAGAGGCCGGTGGCGAGGGCGCGCTCTTTCGCGGGATACCACTCGGCCACAGCTTTGATGGCGCCGGGGAAATTGCCGCCCTGCGTAAGGCCGAGCGCGATACGGGCGAGCATGAAGCCGGCAGCCGTCATCGGCATCGAAAGTGTGACCCAGACGACGCCTTTTTCCGCCCACGAGAACCACGGGTAGTTGAGCGCGAATTTCGTTTCGAGGCCGATGAAGCTGCACAGGCCGTGCGCCATCGCCGCGCAGCTCCAGAGGAATACGAAGACAGGCAGCCCGCGCTTTACGCCCCAGCGATCCATCTGCCGCCCGCCGGCCAAATAGCCGAAGGCGTAGGCGAAGGAGAAGGCGGCGGTGATCCAACCGTAGTCGGCGTCGCTCCACCCGAGGTCGCGGCAGAGATCCTTTTTGAGAATCGCGAGGACGAGGCGGTCGAGGTAGTTGACGGCGACCGAGAAGAAGAGGAGGCCGCAGATCGTCCAGCGGAAGTGGCCGCCGGCGGGAGTGGCGGGCGTCGCCGGCGAAGGAGAGGGTTGGGCTTGCATGGGGAGAGGTGTTGGACGGCCCGGTCGCGTGGTGGCCTATGGTCGATCGGTCAAACGAGGCGCCGATGAAAAACTGGTGCGGATCGACGATGCGTCTGCGCGGGATGGGTTGGAAACGGTGGGGGCAAGGGTTACGAAGATTTTCCTGTGCCGTGGGGCTACGATGGCAGGAAAACCACCATGACGGCGGTGCCGGGTGGGCCCGAGTCTGCGTATGCGCTCATTGTTGACGGCCGACGGACGGCCGGGCTCGCGTCACCGCGGAGTCGGCTGGCTGCGGCTGCGCTCGAGGCCGTCGCGGGCGCCGGGGTGGGCGGGATTGAGGTTCAGCGACGCAGAAAATTGCGCGGCGGCATCTTCGTTGCGCCCCATCGCGAGCAACGCGCGGCCCAGACCGTGGCGCATATCGGCATCGTTGGGCTGCAATTCGACGGCCCGTTTCAAATGGGGCAGGGCGTCGATCACGCGGTCATGCATCGCGAGGCTCAGGCCCCACTTGAACTCCACGTCGGCCGAGTTCGGCTGCAAGCGGTGGGCTTGCGCGAACTGCTCGATCGCCTCGGCGAGGCGGCCGCCGTTGGCGAGAGCCCAGCCGAGGTTGGCGCGGGCGACGGTCAGGGCGGGATTGATCGCGAGCGCGCGACGAAAGGCGGCGATGCCTTCGTCGGCGCGCCGGAGAGACATCAGCGTCGCGCCGAGGGTGTTCTCGGCGGCGGCGAAACGCGGCTGGAGTCGGACGGCCTGCTCCAGCAACGGCAGCGCCTCGGGGGAGCGTCCGAGGCGATTGAATACGTTGCCGAGGCTGTTGAGGATTTCGGGAAAGCCGGGTTTCAACTCGAGGGCGCGCTGCAGATGTGGCAGGGCTTTGTCGGGCTGGCCGGCTTCGTCCAGCGCGGTGCCGAGATTGAGGTGGGCCACCCAGCTCGCGGGATTGCGGGCGAGCGTGGTTTCATAGAGCGAGAAGACATCGCGATACATGGCGCTCTGCTGCCAAGTGAGACCGCCGAGGAGGGCGAGCATGCCGGCTGATGTGAGCGGACCGCTCCAGCGCGGCCAGCCGAGGCGGGCGAATCCCCGCGTCGCGGCAGCGGAGAGAAAGACGATCACGCCGAGGCTCGCGAGGTATTGAAAATGATCCGCGACGTAGGAGAACACGAAGGGATAAACGTTCACAAAACCGAGCACCGGAAACAGCGTGCCGCCGAACAACAGCGCTGCCGCGAGCGGTGCGCGGTCGCGACGCTGCCACCAAACGAGACCGGCGAGCAGCCCGCAGGTCGCGGCGGGGAAAAGCCACTGCAGCGCACTTGTCGCATCGATCGTCCACCGCGGATAGAAGAACGTGAGATCGACGGGCCAGAGGAGTTTTCCGAAGTAGAACCAGGCGACGCGTCCGGCGAGCAGGCCGCGCTCCACGAGGCCGAGGGTAAACGCGTCGCCGCTGGCGCCGATGTGGGTAGATTCGAACCACGCGGTGCCGAGACCCGCCGTTACGCCGAGCGCCAGCCACGGTAGCAAAGGCCTGACGTCATCGCGCCACGACAGGCGGCCGCGCCGCCACCACGCCACGACGAGGAGCGCGGCCGGCAGCGTGGCGGTGACGGTCTTCGTGAGCAGCGCCGCTAGAAACCAGAGGCTCGCGACCACATAGCGCGCGGGACGCCGGTCGTCTTCGAATCGGAACCACGCGAGCGCGGCTGCGAGGTAGAATACGGTGGAGAGAGTATTTTTTTGCTCCGAGATCCACGCGACCGATTCGACGCACACGGGGTGCAACGCAAAGACCAGGCCGGCGAGCATCGCGCCGGGAATCGCCAGCCGCCGGAGAATCGCGATCAACAAACACGCCGACGTGACGTGCCAGAGCAAGTTGATCACGTGGTAGCCGGCGGTGGCATCGCCCCAAAGGCGATGTTCGATCCAGAAGGCCGAATGCAGGAGCGGGTAATACTGCTGGGTGGCGCCGACCTCGAACCAGATGCGCCAGAGGCCCGACCAGGACTGTAGGGCTGGATTGGTGACGTGGCCGGCATCGTCCCACAGGAAATCGCCCGTCAGCGCCGGGGCATAGGCGGCGAGCGTCGCGACCAGCGTGAACGCAAAGACGGCTCCGAGCGGCCAACCGCCCGAGGCAGGCGCAGGCGCAGGGGCAGGGATCGCAGGGGCGGGGGTAGGGCGCGGGGATGGTTTCATCGTCACGGACGGCGAACGCTCCACGCTGCGGCCCGGCTTGGCGCTGGCAACCTCGGCGGTGGGCGAAATGGCGGAGAGGAGACGGGTTTTGCGAACCCAAAAAAATCGCCGCCTCTCCCGGGAGTGGCGGCGATCATCGGCGAAGGCCGAACGAGGGAAACGCTACAGATCGAATGAGGCTGATAGGACAAACTGTCGCGGGTCGATGATGCGGTAGGTGGAGGCCCGGCCGTCAAAGAAGGCGCCGGTCTTCTGCAAGCGGCCGCCTTCCTCCTGCAGGTTCTTCACGTTGAGTTGGAAGTTCGCGCGGACTTTGTCGGCGAACAGCCTGGTCCGATAGCTGACGAACATGTCGACGTTGATGTCGGACGACGAGTAGATCGGGCGGTTCGGATCGAGCTGCAGGATCTTGTTGGCCGGGAGGGTGAGGTCCATGCCCTGGGTATACCCGAGGCCGTAGAAACCGAGGGAGCCCTTGCTGGCGTAGCGCAACGAGCCGCCCACGCTCATGGCCTTGAGGATCGCGTGGTCGCTGATGCCGGCCAGATTGTAGCGCGTGTTGAACTTGGCCGAGTATTCGCGCTGCTGGGGCTGCGGGCGGCCAATGAGGGCGCGGAACACGGCCATGGGTGCATCGACGTTCCCGGCGAAGTTCGTGGCGGCCGAGTTCGTGCCGTTGTAGCCGGCCACGGTGCTCAAGGGCGTGCCGAGGATATTCCACCAGAGCAAGTGGCCGGTGGCGCCCGTCGGGAGGTTGACCGGGCCGGTCGCATAGGGAGTGGTCACGCCGTTGATGGTCTGCGTGGTCCGGGTGAAGCGCGGATCCTCGAGGGTCGTCCAGATGGGCATACGCGCGGCGATGTAGTCGTCCACCGCAGAGCCGGCCGCCGTGTTGATCGCCTGAATTTTGGTGACCGACGCGCTGATGGTCCAGTGCTTGGTGGGATTGAAGTTGATTTCCACCTCATGGCCCTTCGATTGCGCGTCGTTGACCGCGGCGTAGGTGCCGGCGGCGGAAATGGCCTGCAACCCGTTATATTGCTCGATGGGCATCTTGATGGCCGCGGCAATCTGCTCGTTGGTGGCGATGCCGCCGGTGCCGAGGCCGTTCAACCAAGCGGTGGCCTGGGTCCGGAGGTTATACGGATCGGACGAGACAAATCCTTCATACCGCAAAATGCGCTGGGCCATCGTGGAGATGTCGCCGTTGCGCAGGTTGAGGCGCTTGGTATCGAAATTGTTGTAGCGGACGGACAGTCTGCCATCCAACACCGTGATCCACACACCGAGGTCCTTGGTCGTGCCGGTTTGGTTGGGCAGTTGCTTGAGGAACAGATCGTAGGCCGGACCTTGCGCAATGAAGTTGTCGGCCGTGTTGTAGGTCAGGCTGGCGCTGCTGATCGCCTCGGCCAGGAATCGGCTGATCCCGCTACCGCCGCTGATCCGGGATTGGATGAACTTGAGATCCCGGAACGGACGGGCCACGAGCGAAACGTTCTTCGTCTTGCCTTTGGCGACGCGCCAGGGACCGACCCACTGATCGGACGCCGCGAAGTCGTATTCGCGGAGGTTGGCGGTGAGCAAGGCGAGCGGGGCATTGCGCTCGTTCACGATGTCTTCGCGCATGCCGAAGGTGCCGACCAGTTTGCCTCCGAAGAAAGTGCTCTGGAGCACGCCACCCGCCGTCTTGACGACGGAGTTGACGTTGGCGAGACCGCCACCGTAAGCCGGGGTGTAGCCGATGGTGGAAACGTCCTTGATCATCGCACCGGCGTTGGGCCCCCAGACATAGGGAACACTGGCCCCTTCCGGGAAATGGCTCGGGGCGTATTCGATGCCGCCGCCGACGGTATTGCCGACATAGTATTGCTCATTGACCCGGCTGAATCCGCCGGGAGCGATCGCATAGCGGGAGTTGAGGTTCCCCGTCGTTTGGCCGCCCAAAAGCGTGTTGGCCGCGGCGTATTTTTGCTGCCAGCCCTTGTCGAGGCCCAGCGCGGTATGCCGGTAGTTGTAGTTATAATTCTTCTGATCCTTGTATTCGTAATAGCCAAGGAGCTGCTGGGTGCCGAGCCACTTGCTCAAACCCCTATCCTGGGAGAAATCGAGGCGATAGACGGACTGAGCCCGGGTGGTGTCCCACAGCAACGGTTTGATGCGCAGGTAGGGTTCGCTGCTCCGCAGGTAGGGACGGCCGAAGTAGGGATTGGGGGTGCCGTCCAGATTGACCATGTTCACGTCGACTTGGAGTTGGCCGACGTTGCTGTTCACGCTCGCGGGGCCCATGGGCTGGTTTTCGATTCGTTTGGAATCTTCGCGCATGAAGGTGACCTGGGCCGCCAAGGTGTGCTTGGGCGTGCTGATGATCATCTGATCGAGCTGCGCGAGATAGGTATCGACGTCGTCCCACGCCTTGCCGTTGCCCGCCAGATTGATGCTGGTCCAGTCGTAGATCGACTGGCTGTTGATGGGGCGGGTGACGGAATTGTAGAGCGGCTGTTGCGTGGCGGTGTAGGTCTCCGCCGCACCCGTGGTCAAGAGGCCGATTCCGGCAACCGAGGCGGCAAACGGATCGGTGGTCGCAAAGACCGCGGTGCCGTTGGTGGCCGTGGCGTTGGTATAACGCGCCATGGTCCAGTAAGGGGCTTGGCCCGGGGCACCGATTTGGAAGGGCGAACGAGTCTCCGAGCCGCCGGTGATAAACAAGGCCGGCGCGGCGGTATACGGCGTAGTGGAGCCGAGGACGTTGCCATTGCCGTAGACCTGACCGTTGGCGAGGGTGACCAAGTTGGTGACGGGATTCCAACCCGGCTTCCCGGCCTTGATCCAATCGGTGTAGTAGTCGCGCGGGGTCGTGAAGTTTGGCCGCACGGACGCATTTTTGTAGTTATACCAAGACGCCGACAGGGTGGTGTTTTTGAAGGGCCGGGCCTTGAGCTGAACACTGAGGCGGCGGGCATCTTCGCCGGAAGGTTTGCGGACGAAGCCGGTGTGTTGATTGGCGTAGCTCGCGCGCAGGGCGAGCTTGTCGGTCAGCTTGCGGTTCAGGTCGAGCGAGACGCGCCAGCCGTCGTAGCTGTCACCGCGCATTTCGACCTTGCTGAAATTGCGGCTGAGGTTGGCGGTGGCCGGGACTTGGTTCACCGTGCCGGAGGCATTGCCCAAGCCGAAGATGTTGGCATTCGGACCGCGGCTCAACTCGAGCGAATCCATCCAGAGAGGATCCACGGGCACGCGACCCGAGGTCTGGATGTTGTTGAAGGCGATGTTGGCGTTGCCGAGGCCGCGCACGCGATTGGCGTTGTTCGGATTGAGGCTCACTTGGTCCACCACGGCGCCGGTGCGGTCCGTCTCAAACAAGGAGTAGGAGTTCGTGCCCTCGGTGCTCGCCATGTGGTCGAACACATCGTTGATATCGAGCATCGCGAAGTCGGTCATCTGCTCCTTGGTCATCACGGTGATCGACTGGCCCAAGTCCTCGATCTTCGAGTTGAGGCGCGTGCCGGACATCGTGTTGGACTGGAAGTAGCCCCGGTTGCTGTCGGAAGTGACTTCGAAGGGCGAGAGGGCGACGACCTCTTCGTCGGCGGATTTCGCGACCTGCTGGGCTGAGACGGGGCTGGCGGCTTTTTGGGCGGCCTCCAGCGCGGCGAGCTCGTTCGGGTCGAGTTTGCCGTTTCGGTTGGTGTCGTATTTGGCGAGGGTGGCGGCGTCGGCCACGGGCGCCGGGGCGACTTGTGCACGCACGAGCGGGGTGCCGAACGCGAGCAGGCAAGCAGGAGTGCCCAGCAAAGCGAGCAACCGGGGGGTTATGTTATCGGGTAGTTTCATGATCTTGATGAGTCCGAGCCGCGAGAGGATGGGCGGCCGGGTGGGTTTTGTTGCAGGGGAGTTTAAAGGGGAATGCGTGTCGGGGTATAACCGGCAAGGTCGACATGGGAACCAGAGGGTAGGCTCGCCAGGCGAGTATGAGCCAATTTTGCCGGCGAAGCCACCTGTCGCGTGGCACATTCTGCCCGGAAAATAGTGCAGGAGCCGACCCGAAGGGATGTGCGGCGCCGCGGCGTCCGATCCCGATGCGACGCAGCCCGTGCGGGCGGGCAGGCGGGCGGGGCTAGCGCTACGCGCCGACGAAGCAGGGTTGAAGGGGGACTCATGTGGTTTTGGGGAAACGGGGCTCTCAGAACCAGTCGGTTTATGCAGGCCGGACCAATCGGAGGCCGCGAGCTTTACTCTGCGCTCATCGTTGACCGCGCGACCCAAGAACGGGCGGGGTTAGGCGCGCTTGGGCAGGGTCCGGCCGTCGCGCCATTGGCCGGTCAGCAGAGTCTCGTGCTGGTCACCGGGCACGCCGGTTTCATTGCGGTGCAGGAGACCGACGAGCATTTCGACGGCGAGTGCACCGAGCGAGGCCGGGTCGGTGTAGACGCCGGCGAATTCCAGTTCGGGGTGGTCGCCGGCAAGATCGATCAGGCCGACATCGCGTGGCACGCGGCGACCCAGGCGCTCAAGCCAGGCGAGCACGGGGCGCGCATGGTTCGCCAGCAGCGCATCCGGACGCACGCGCTCAAACCAGTCGCGAAACGATTGCTCGTCGGCCGGCACTGCCGGGCAGGGTGGCAGACGATCGGCAGCGGGGTAGAGTTGTTGCTGGGCCAGAAACGCGCCCAGCCAGCGGTCGCCGACGCGCGGGCTGTCGTTGGCTTCGGAAAATACGAAGCCCACGCGCCGGTAGCCGCGTTCGCGGCAGCGTTGCATGCCCTGCCACGCGGCGTCGAAATGGTTTTCCGTCACGTGATGCAGCAGCGGAGCACGAAGCGTGAGTCCGAGCGCCACGCTGGAGAACCGCGACCACTCTAGATCCATCGTATGCTGGCCGGGAGGGAGGCGGCCCACAATCACGCCGTTGATGCCGCGCGCCGACAGGATGTCGCAAAACCGCAGCGACGTCATGCCGGCTTCGCCGAGCCAGAAGTGTTCGAGTTTGTAGCCGAAGTCGCGGGCTCGCTCGGCGGCACCGGGGAAATAATTCGGTCGGTCGTGGTGGGGCGGGCGCCAACCGAAGCGCGTCGGGTAATTCGTCACGTAGGCGAGCGCGACGTGCTTCTCGGGCTGCCCGCTGCGACGCGACTGCATGAGGGCCGAGACGAGCGGGTTAATGCGGTAGCCGAGCTTGGCGGCGATGGCTTTCACCCGTTCGCGGGTCTCCGCAGGGATGCGCGGATGATCGCGGAGCGCGAGAGACACCGTCGTGCGATGCACTCCGGCTCGAATCGCAACGTCTTGCAGGGTGGCTTTGGCGGGCACGACGCGAGTCACCGGCGAATGCCGGGCGCAGTCGAGAATTTAGTGGCGCGGAGGTGGCCGGGCCGCGCAAGCGCTCAGCGTTGCTGGGTGAGACCAACGGGTGCATCGTCGACGAGCACGTCGCGGGCGTCGGTCAGCTCGAAAATTTGGCCGGTCTTTGGTGTCACCTTCACGTTTTTGAAAGTGACGTTGCGCACGTGGCTCAGCTTCACGCCCTGCGTCGAGGCGATGGTCATGTTTTCGAAGGTGATATTTTCGATCGGAGAATCGTCGAGGCCGGTGAGGCGGATCGCGACCGGGGCACCTTTGGCGGTGACGTCCTTGATGTGAATATCGCGGAACACCGGGGGCTTCTTGGCGATGGGCGCGTTGCGGTCGGCCGTGTAGTCCATATTCATGATTACGACGTCCTGCCGCATGTTGCGCACGCGCAGACGCTCGGCCCAAACGTGTTCGACCACGCCGCCGCGGTCGCGCCGGGATTTGATGCGCACGGCGCGGTCGGTGCCGTCGAAATCGCAATCCTGCATGTAGACGTTGCGCACGTCGCCGGACATTTCGCTGCCGATGACGAGCCCGCCGTGGCCGCGTTTGCTGGTGCACCAGCGCATCACGACATTCTCGGTGGGTCGGGCGACGCGCCAGCCGTCCTCGTTATAACCGGATTTGATGACGAGACAGTCATCGCTGGTATCGAACACGCAGTGCTCGACGAGGACGTTGCGGCACGAGTCGGGATCGATGCCATCGTTGTTGGGGCCGTCGGTGAGCACGTGCACGCGGCGGATGATGACGTTTTCGCAGTAGACAGGATGGAGCGTCCAATTGGGGCCGCCGCCGATCGTGAACCCTTCCCACAGGACATTCCGGCAATTGAGAAACACGACGAAGTTCGGCCGGATCGCGGCCTCGGGCGTGCCGAAGACGCGTTTCTCCACCGGCACGCCGCGCGCGGCCATTTCGAAAAAGGCTTTGGTTTCCTTCTTCTTCCAATCCCACCACGCGCGCGAATTGCCGTTGAGTTTGCCGGGGCCGGTGATCGCCACATCGGTGCAGTCGCGTGCGTAGATGAACGGCGAGTAGTTGTAGACTTCGACACCACCCACCCGCACCAGCACGACCGGCAGGTAATCTTCGAATCGGTCGCTGAAGATCAGCTCGGCACCTTCCGCGAGGTGTAGCTCGATTTTGCTGCGCAGGTGCACGGGGCCGGTGAGCCATTGGCCCGCCGGCACGAGCACGCGACCGCCGCCGGCTTCGGCGCAGGCTTTGATCGCGGCCGCGAGCGCCGCGGTATTTTTCGTCGCGCCGCCGGCGACCGCTCCGTGTATTCGAATATCAACGACGTGCTGCGGGAACGCGGGGCGGGTGAGCTGCGGCATCGGAAATGGCGAGACAATCGGCGCGATCGGATCTCCGCCCCAGGCGGCCGGTGGGTGGGCAGCCGGAGCGACGGCGGCGAGGAGGGCGATCAGCAGCGAGAAACCGAGAGCGAGGCGGGTTTTGATCAAGGTGCGCATAACACGCGCAGTCGGGTCCGCGGAAGTGGCAGCGGCAAGAATGGCACTGCGCACATCGTAGACTGGCGCGGCGAAAGCCGGTGCGGTTGCAAGGCTCGTCGCCGCTGTTGATCAATTTTTTGCGTGATGCGCTGCGCGGAAGTCGTCTCCATGACGGTTCAGGATTTCTGCTGTATCCTTCCGTCCTGATAGAGACCGAAACGCTCGATTTACCTCCCATGTCCAAATTGCCCTTTTGTGTTCATCCGCGCTCAGGCCGTGTCGCCGCCGCGCTCATTTTGTCCGGAGGCCTTTGCTCCGGGAGTATCGCGCAGACGGTTGCCACCGTCCCGGCGAAAGCCGCCGCACCAGACGACGCGGTGGTGATGAACCCTTTCGTGATTTCCACGGGCCGTGATGCGGGCTTCGTCGCGGCGTCGTCGCTCGCAGGCGGGCGTCTGGCGGGAGATTTGAAAGACACGCCTGTGGCGTATTCGGTGCAGACGCGCGAGTTCATCGACGCGCTCGGTCTCGACAGTGTTACCGAGGCCAGCAAGTGGAGCGTCAACGTCGCCGACGTCCGCGACAACGGCGCCACGGAGATCTTCGGCGCCGCGACGCAAATCTCGTTTCGCGGTGGCTCGAGTGCCGCCACGCAGCGCGACTTCTTCCCCTTCGCCGTCAACTACGACAGCTACAATCTCGAGCGCATCGACTACGCGCGCGGCCCCAATGCCGTCCTCTTCGGCAACGGCGACTACAGCGGCACCATCAACGCGGTCTCCCGCGTGGCGCGCACCGACAAGAGTTTCGACGAAGTGCGGCTCTCCTACGGTTCGTGGGCCAACCAGCGCTTCACTCTCGATGCGAATCTCGCCCTGAACCGCCGCTTCGCCCTGCGGCTCGACGCCCTCTATGCCGATCGCGGCGGCTGGCGGGAATTCGACATGGAGCGCAAGCGCGGCGCGACGCTGGCCGCCACGATCAACGTGACCGCCACCACCCAGTTGCGCCTCCAGGGTGAAGTGACCGATGTGCGTCGCAACAATCCCTTCATGACGTTCACGGACCGGTTCACCGGCTGGGACGGCGTCACGGTGCTCGATGCACGCGTGCCCACGACCGGCCTGCCGTCGGACGCCACGGTGAAGGGCTACAGCCAGTGGGGCAATGCCACCACGCCGTTCTTTGTCTACGCGCCCGCCTTCAACGGCCCGCTCGACCTCTCGCGCACCGGCCAAACTCTCGGTGGCAACGCCAACGCCACCGTCTCCGTGGGTGGTGTGCTGGCGGTCGGGCCGACGGCCAATATCGCGGGCAATCCGTTCAACGAAGCGCTGAATCTCCCGACCGGCCGTTTCGACCGCGCGATCGCCGGTTCGAAATTCCGCGTGCCCGATCGCGGCTTCGCGGTGTCTTCGAACAATCCGTCTTTCGTGCAGCCGGCGCGTTCGTTTTCCGCGTTTCTCACGCAACGGATCGGCGAGCGGTGGTTCGCGAGCCTCGATCACAATTACTCCCGCGAGCGCCGCACGACCGAATATATCAACAGCCGCGGTCTTCCCCAGGTTTACATCGATATCAATCGCAACCTCCCCGACGGCACGCCCAACCCCGAGTTTCTCCAGCCCTACAGCCAGGGCTACCGCTTGCGCATCCGCATCGGCGCCCAGAGCGAGAGCACACGTGCGGCGCTCGCGTATGTGTTGAAGGATACGCGGCTGGGTGACTTCAGTGCCAATGTCGCCTGGCAGCACAGCAACAGCAATTCCGTGAGCGATCCGACGGTCTTCACCGCGAAACGCAGCACCGATCCCCGCACGTGGGTGACGCCTGCCTACACGGATGTCGTCTACTATCGCTACTACTGGGACAAGCCGGACCTCCCGACGCCGGAAGTCCCTTCGGTAAACTACAACGGCACCACCTATCAGACCGGCTGGGTGAAAGATATCGGCGGCACCACGGTGGTCCCCGCGATCAACTATACCACGCTCGATACGCTCCAGGCCGCGTTGAAGGGCGTCCTGTTCAAAGGCCGTATCCATCTTCTCGGTGCGGCGCGCAACGACCGCTATCTCGCCTACAGCCGTTTCTCGCGCGTGCCCGGCGACTATCCCGCGAATTGGGATGGCTCGACCTACTACTACCGTCCGGATGCTCCCGCCGACTACGGCACGCTCACCTATACGCCGAAAACGGCCGCCGGCGTCGCGACCGGGGCGGCGGTGCCGGCATCGTCACGCCCCCGCACGGGCCTCGTCGCGCAACCGCAGTATGCTAACGACCGTTTCCAGGACGATTACGCGCCACCGGAAGTGAACGTGGACAAGACGACGTTTACTGTGGGCGGCCTCGGCTATGTCACCCGCGACCTCAGCCTGTTCTACAACTATTCGACGACCTTCAATCCCAGCGCCGCGCGCCAAAATATTTACGGATCCTACTACGGTCCGCAGGTCGCCGCGGAATGGAGTGCCGGCCTCCGCCAATCCCTCGCCAACGGCAAGCTCTCCGCCACGCTGGGCTATTACCGCGGGCGGCAGACCGGCCAGGTTTTCGATTTCAGCTCCACTGCGCAGGCGAATCTCAACACGTTTGCCGCCGCGAGCCCAACCCCGGCGTCCGGCCCGGCGCCCGCCGCCGGACAAGGCAACATCCGCGGCCTCACGCCGGTGCCGCGCTTCTTCGACACCCGCGATTCGAACAACGAGGGCTTCGAATTTGAAGTCGTCGCCAACCCCACGAAAGCGCTGCGCCTCACGGTCAATGGCGCGCGCCCGCGCACCTACCAAAGCAACGTCGCGGCCGACTTCGCCGGTTTTTATGCGCGCAACGAGGCGGTCCTACGCCAAATCGCCGCGGACACCAGTGTGCTGATCGATGCGCGGACACGGATCGCCGCCACCAACACCGCCGTGCCGACCACGATCCGTTCGCCCGACGCCAACGGCGTCGCCAGCGCATGGAACAGCCTGCAAACCATCCGCGCCAACGTCGTGGCCGGCTCGCAACTCGTCACGCGCCTTCCGTTGCTCACGGGCAATATTTTCGCCGACTACACGTTCCGCGAAGGCCGCTTCAAGGGCTTCAAGGTTGGCGCCGGTGCGAACTATCGCGGGCGTCAGGCGATCAGCTATCGCGGCGGCGACACGATCGTCGACCCCGCTTCCCCGACGAACGCCATCGACGATCCCAGTGTCGGTGCGCTCGATCCGGTCTACGTGCGCGGCTACACGACGGCCACGTGCGTGCTTGGCTACAACCTCAAGCTCGGCCGCGCCTACGCGGTCCAGTTGGATTTCAAAATCGATAACCTCTTCGACTACAGCGAGCCGCTCTACGTCGGCACGGTGCAGCGCCCGGTGGGCGGAAATCTCAGTTCACCCGCGCGCGTCGCGACTCCGTCGAATCTCTACTACCTGACGCCGCGCAACTACACCCTGAGCGCGACCCTGAGGTTTTAACAGCCTCGGCGATGATACGGAGGAGCGCCCTCCGCGACTTTGGGCTCCGCGGGCAAAAGATCGCTACCGGACCGGCGGAGCTATTTTTCCGGCCAGAGGGGGATAATTGAATTGTCCACCTGGACGGAAAACAAAAACGGGAGACATCCGTATTGTGGGTATCTCCCGTTTTGGCAGAGGCTTGCGCGTCTGTCTCGCTGGCGTCCCCACGGGGATTCGAACCCCGGTTCTCACCGTGAAAGGGTGGTGTCCTAACCGGGCTAGACGATGGGGACTAACCGCGGAGTTCGGGACGCTACGGTTGGCCCCCTCGTGCGCAAGGTAAATTTCCGAGCTTTCCATCCCGCGTTGACCGCACCGTTCGCGTTTCGTGACACATTTTGTTCGCGACGTTTGGCGCGGGTCCGGCCAACACATCTCGCATGACCTTCTCTGCCATTGCGTCAGCTCTTCCCCGCGTTGCCGTGACCATGATCGACGGATTGCCTTTTCCGCACCTCGCGTCCGGCAAAGTCCGCGAAATTTTCGATCTCGGTGATGCCTTGTTGCTCGTCGCGACGGACCGGCTGTCGGCGTTCGATGTCATCTTGCCCGACGGCATTCCGGGCAAGGGCGCAGTTCTGACCCAGATGAGCAATTGGTGGTTTGCACAGACTGCCGGGCTGATCGCTAACCATCTCTTGCCCGACCAAGCCGGCGAGTTTGCCCGTCGGGGCATCACGAATCGCGATCTCCAACTACGCAGTATGATCGTGCAAAAATTGAAACCGCTTGCGATCGAATGCGTGGCCCGCGGCTACCTGATCGGCAGCGGATGGTCCTCCTATCAAAAGACGGGCGAGGTCTGCGGCAACCGGCTGCCACCCGGCCTTCGCCAGGCCGACCGTTTGCCGGAGCCGATTTTCACGCCGACGACCAAAGCGCCGAAGGGACAGCACGACGAGCCGATCAACGATGCCCAAGCGGCGGCGATCGTGGGCGCCGCGCTTTATGAAAAGGTCAAAGCGACGAGCCTCGCGCTGTATCGCCTGGGCCACGACCGCGCGAAACAGGCGGGCATGATTCTTGCCGACACCAAATTCGAATTTGGGACGGACGCCGCTGGAAATCTCATCCTCATCGACGAGGTGCTCACGCCCGATTCGTCGCGCTACTGGCCCGCGGCGGAGTATCGGGCGGACTGCTCTCCGCCGAGCTACGACAAGCAGTTCGTGCGCGATCATCTCGTGGCTTTGAAGTGGAATCAGCAACCGCCGGCGCCGCGTTTGCCCGCCGAGGTCATCGCGCGCACGCAGGAAAAATATCTGGCGGCGTTGCGGAATTTGCTCGGGCCCTGAGTCCGCGGCTGCGGGGACTCCGACGTTTGATTGCCCCGTTTCGTTACTCCGGAAAAGATCTCTGTTCCGTTTATAAAAGTCTTCGGACCTGGCGCGCCGTGCCGATAAACAGAGTGTCAGGTTAGCATATACAAAAGTCCGCCGGTTCTTTCAGGAAAACAATCAGGGCATACTATTCTTATACGTGCCTCTGCCGCCAACATCCCAGTAGTCCCGCTCCCCTCGTGGAGGTCGTAGGTGACGAAAGCTGGCGGCTAGGGCTTGGCCACCGAATTGGTCAACCAGCCTGAAAGAACCGGCGTTTTCTTTTCGCTACTGCTCCCGATTGAATCTCCGACTATCTCACGTTGGCGGCGGGCGGAACCGGCACAGCTCTTGACTCTCCGGAATCCTCCGCCGCAGCTGGAGGCCTATGCACCCCTCTTCACTCCGCACTTTGTTTTCGTTGGCGACGCTGCTGGCCTTGGGCTCCGTGAGCCGGGCGGCCAATGTGATTCCGGCCGATTGTTTCGAAAACGGTTTCGCGATCGGCGTCCAAGCTTACACCTTCAAAGAGTTTTCCGCCTTCGAGGCCATCGCCAAGGCCAAGGAGGTTGGGGCCAAGTTGATCGAGTTTTATCCGGGGCAGAAACTGCGCCCCGATTCGCCCAAGAGCGAAGTGCTCAGCCACACGATGAGCGACGAACTCGTCAAGGCGGTCCGCGCCGAGTGCGCCAAGTTTGGCATCCGTCCGGTCAACTACGGCGTCGTGGGCGCCAAGTCGGCGGCCGATGTCCGGGCGATCATGGAGTTTGCGCGGAAACTGGAGCTTTACTCGGTGTGCACGGAATCGACCGAGCAGGTGATCGAGTGGGAAAAAGCGGCGAAGGAATTCGATATCCGCGTAGCGTTCCACGAGCACGGCGGCTCCATGTCGAAGCCCGCCTACAAGGTGTGGCATCCGCTCTACATTCTCGGCGTGGTCGAGAGCCGCGATCAACGGCTCGGCGCTTGCGCGGATATCGGGCACTGGTCCACCTCCGGTCTGAAACCGGTCGAATGCATGCGTATTTTGAAGGGCCGTATCATCAGTATGCATTTCAAGGACAAGGCCGCGGAAGGCGCGGCCCCAGTCGTGGTGGCGGGCAAAGGCGTCGTCGATGCCGCGGGCTGTCTCACTGAGCTCAAGGCGCAGAAATTTACCGGCCACATCTCGATCGAGCACGAGAACGACTGGAAAAACAATGTCCCGCAGGTCCGCGAAAACGTGGAGTTCATCAAGGCTCACGGGAAAAAATAAGGCCCGCTCGCCCTGCGTTTGTCTTTGCGACGGTTTTTCGCCCTGCGAATAATGGGCGCATTTGAACCGCACGTTCGTGCTCCGTGTTCGGGCTGGCCCCGGGCTCGCCGCCACTCCAGTTTGCCCGTGTTCCCCTCGTCCAAATCGGACGTTTCCTTCCTCAGCCTGCTTCTCTCCATGAAACCTCGCTCCTTCCTTACTTCGTTCGCGGTCGGTATTGTTGCCTTGCTTCCTTTCGTTGCGCCGATCGCCCGCGGTGCAGATGTGCCGGCGGGCGTGTGGGTGCGCGACGGCTACGCGCTCTCCGTCGCGGTCGACGGGATCAAACTGGCGCGGTTCCTCGCCATCGGTCCGGATGGCACGCTGTTCGTCAGTGTTCCCAAGGAGGGCAAGATCGTGGCGTGCCGCGACACCAACGGAGACGGCACCTACGAAGCGCAGACGACCTTCGTCGAGGGTAAGGCGCCCAACACCATCTTGCAGGGTGTGCAGTGGCACGACGGCTGGCTGTGGTTTGCCCAGTTGAATTCCATCTCGAAGGCCCGCGATACCAATGGCGACGGCAAGGCCGACGAAGAGGTGCAGGTCCTCGGGCCCGAGCAGTTGCCGACGGGTGCGCGCGGCGGGCACATGTGGCGCGCGCTGTTGATCCATCAGGGCCGCATCTACACCCACGTCGGCGACCAGACGAATGCGACCGATGAACCGATCGAGGCTTCGGAGCGGAAAAAAATCTGGAGCTTTGCGCTCGATGGCTCCGACAAGAAGCTCTTCGCATCGGGACTGCGCAACTCGGAGAAACTGGCCGTGCGTCCCGGCACCGATGAAATATGGGGCGTCGACCACGACATCGATACCTTCGCCGGAAAACTCGAAGGCGACAAAAAATTCGGCCAGCCGATCACCGACCACAATCCGCCGGCCGAACTCAATCGCTACGTCGAGGGCGGCTTCTACGGGCATCCGTGGCTCGTTGGGAAAAATCAGCCCAATCTCAACATGCTCAGCGAGCCGAAGCTGGTCGAATACGCCAGCAAGGCCACCGTGCCGGAATGGTTGTTGCCGGCGCACTGCTCGGCCAACTCGCTCGCGTTCTACAGCGGCGACAAATTTCCGCAGGCCCGTGGCGACGCCTTCGTCGCGCAAAAGGGCGGTTGGAATGCGACGGCGAAGGTCGGCTATTGCCTCTCGCGGATTCTCTTCGAAGACGGCCATCCCTACGGCGAACTGAAGATGGTGAACTTCCTGAAAAACGGCACCGAGATCCTCGGCCGTCCGACCGATGTCACGCAGGCGCCAGACGGCTCGCTGCTGTTCAGCGACGATTTTGGCGGCAAAGTTTACCGGCTGAAATACGTCGGAAAATAAGCGCCTACTTCCGCCGTGCAGCCCGCCCGCCACCGGTTGCGGGCGATGGTGCGGGTGCGGTGCGCTCCGGCAAACTCAGGCCGTCGACCCAACGGCCTTCCACCAAAATGCGGCGGCAATAGCGCGGAATTCCGCGCTCGTTTTGATGGATCAAACTGGCGAGCTGGGCCATCGCGACGCGCCCGACTTCGAGGGAGTTTTGGTCCACGCCGGCGTCGAAGTGCCCGTCGAGCAGACTCAGCGCCGCCACGCCGAGATCGTCGGGCACGCGGTAGCTGCAAGCCTCCAGTTGGCGTGGCAGTTCGCCCTGCGCACTCACGATCGCGTCGGGTTTGTAGGTCCGCAGCCAGCGCTTCAGGTGACGCACATCGGCGGCGAAGTTTTCTCCACCGAGCGCGAGCGGCGCGAGGTGTTTGCGGATCGGCACGTGGATATCCTGCTCGCTGAGGTAACCGGCCCGGAAGTTGCCGCCCGTGTTCAGGTCGAAGCGGTGCGTGGCCACATAGGCGATTCGCCGGTAGCCGCGGCCCCAGGCGCGTGCGAACGCCATCGCCGCGCACTTGAACTGATCGCTCGTCACGATGTGGACGTGCGGGAAGTTCACGGAACTGCCGAGCCGGACCAGCGCAAAGGGACTCCAATCAAACTCCCCGAGGTTCAATCCCCGTTGGTGCGGCGGTATCAGGATGCCCCGGACATTGCGCGCGAGCATGATCTGCTCCAGGCGGGGGCCCGACAAATCTTTGCCCACTTCAAATTCCTCGAGGTGGTAGCCGAGATTCGCGGCATAGCTGTGCGCCCCCTGCCAGTAGGCGTCGAACTCCTGAAAACGGCGCAGATCGCGCGGATTGCTCCATTGATTGAGCCACGCGACCGTGGAGCGGATCTCCACCGGTTTCTTCGACTGACGGTAGGCCGCGAGCGAGGAGAGCATCGGGTCTGGTTTGTAGCCGAGTCGTTCGGCGACGACCGCGATTTCGGCGCGGCGGATCGCCGAGATGCGGGGATCGCCGCGCAGGGCGAGCGAGACCGCGACATGTGAGACGCCGGCCTCCGCCGCGATGTCGCGCAGGGAAACTCGCGCTCTGGCCGTTGGGGGATTCGCGTCCGGCATGGCTTTCCCGGATACACCAACTTCCCGAGATTAACAGTGTAAACACATAATTCCTCGGCTTCTCGGCATTGGAGGAATGATTGTCGAGCCCTCGGAACAGACACGCCCGCTGCCGGGCCGTTTCGTTCCCGTTTCTCTCCCCATGATCAAAGCCGTTGCCGCGCTCTCTGCCGATGCTCTCGCTTCGGTCTACCCCGATCCGGTGCTGCAGCGGCTCCGTCCCTTGTGCGAGCGGCTCGATCTGATCGTTCCGGCCGACCGTTGGTGGGACCACACGGCGGCGTTGCGGCAGGCCGAAGTGATTTTTTCCGGCTGGGGGGCACCGGTGATGGACGCGGAATTTTTGCAGGCGGCGCCGAATGTGCGCGCGGTTTTCTACGCCGGCGGCTCGGTGCGGTATTTCGTGACGGAGGCTTTGTGGCGGCGAGGCATTCGCGTCACGACGGCGCAGGCGATCAACGCTATCCCGGTCGCGGAATACGCGCTCTCGGTGATCCAGCTCGGGCTGAAACGGTTTTGGCACTACGGGCGCCTGACCCGCGATTTGAAAACTTTTCCCTTGGAACGTCCGATGCCCGGCGCGTTCGGTTCTTTGGTGGGCTTGGTGTCGTATGGCATCATCGCGAAACTGGTCCGCGAAAAACTCCGCGCGCTGGAGTGCACGGTGGTCGTCTACGATCCGTTTCTCACCGCCGAGGCGGCGGCGCGCGACGGTGTGCGCAAGGTCGGGCTTGAAGAGCTGTTTGCCATGGCCGATGTCGTTTCGGTGCACACGCCGCATTTGTCCGAGACCGAGGGAATGATCACCGGACGACACCTCGAACGGATGAAACCCGGCGCACTGTTTCTCAACACGGCGCGCGGTGAGGTGGTCAACGAACCGGCGCTCGTCGAGGTGTTGCGCCGGCGACCCGATTTGCAGGCCGTGTTGGACGTGACCGCGCCCGAGCCGCCGGCGGCCGATTCGCCGTTGTATACGTTGCCGAATATCGTGCTTACGCCGCATCTCGCGGGCTCGGTGGGGCCGGAGTGCCAGCGGATGGGCTTCGGTATGGTCGATGAGTTCGAACGCTATTGCGCGGGCCAGCCGTTGCGTTGGGAAATCACGCCCGAGCGTGCGGCGCTGAGTGCGTAGCGCGTGTCGGCGCGACCGAGTTTCAATTTTGAGGCCTACCCCATGATTACCCCTTACGACTACGGCATCATCGCGTTCTACCTGCTGTTCATGCTGGCGATCGGCCTGCTGTTTCGGCGGATGAGCAAAAACACGTCGGACTATTTTCGCGCGGGCGGGGCGATGCCGTGGTGGCTCACCGGCATCTCGGCGTGGATTTTTAGTTTTAGCGCGTGGACGTTTACCGGTGCGGCCGGGAAAGTTTACCAATCGGGCACGTTGGTGCTCGTGGTGTTTTACTCCGCGATTTTCGCGCTGCTTGTCGCGTTGATGTTCACGGGTGTCCGGTTTCGCCGCATGCGCGTGATCACGTGGATGGAAGCGGTGCGGCTGCGTTACGGCGCATTTACCGAGCAATTCTACACGTGGATCAAGCTGCCGCTGCTCCTCTTCTTCGCCGGCATCAGCCTAAACGCCATCGGCGTGTTCATGGCCGCGGTTTTTCACCTGGAGATGAACACCATCCTCGTGGTGCTCGGCGTCGTCGTGACCGTGGTGGCCTTTGCGGGTGGCTCGTGGGCGGTGCTCGCGAGCGATTTCGTGCAGGCGTTTCTCGTGGTGACGATCACGCTCTGCACGGCGGTGTTGGTGCTCGTGCATCCGCAAATCGGCGGCCTCAGCGGTCTCGTGAGCAAAGTTCCAACGGCGCATTTTAACTGGACCGAACAGGCGCGGCCCGAGCTCCTGGTGATTTGGATTCTTGGCACGCTGTGGCTGAAATTTTCCGACGAGAACAATATGGAGAGGGCGACGATGTATCTCATGACCCGCAGCGATCGCGACGCGCGGCTGATGGTGCTCGTGCCGCTTATCGGCACGCTGCTGGGGCCGCTCATCTGGTTCATCCCCTCGATGGCGGCGACGATTTTGCATCCGAATTTGGCCGCGGAATTTCCCGCGCTGAAACAGCCGCACGAAGCCGCGTTTGTCGCCGTCGCGCTCGATGTGATGCCGCAAGGTCTGCTCGGCCTCCTGCTCTCGGCGATGCTCGGCGCCACGGTTACGCAGATGGACGCCGGGCTGAACAAGAACGTCGGAATCTGCATCCGCAGTCTCTACAAACCCGTGTTCAATCCGCAGGCTTCCGAGCAACATCTGCTCATCGCCGGAAAAGTCTGCACGCTCGTTTTCGGCCTGTTCGTCATCGGCTTCGCGCTGCTCGTGAACCGGTTTCGCGACACCAACCTTTTCGACTTCGTGAACCAGCTTGCGGCGAACCTTATCATGCCGCTCGCGCTGCCGTTGATCCTCGGGCTTTTCTACAAACGCACGCCCGGTTGGTCGGCCTGGACGACCGCGCTGATCGCGGGCTCGGCGTCGTGGCTGCTCGGTCGTTTCCTGACTCCGACGCTATTTCAGGAATGGATGGGCTGGACGAAGCCGCTGAACGGCGACGAGAAAACCTATCTGTTGCTCGGGATCACGACGCTCGGCGGCACGGTGCTCGTGGGCACGGCCTGGTATTTTTTCACGAGCCTGTTTTATCGTTCCAGCCCCGCGGCGCACCAGACGGCGGTCGATGCCTTTTTCGAAAACCTGGAAACGCCGATTCAGACCTCGGGAACGAGCGGCACGCAGACATCCCTCTACAAATTGCTCGGGGCGCTCTGTATGGTCTACGGCGGCTTCATTCTGCTCCTCGTGCTGATTCCCAATCCCTTGGCCGGCCGGTTGTGTTTCGTGTTCTGCGGCGGCGCGATGTTCGCGGCCGGAGCGCTGTTGTATCGCAGCGGCCAGCGGGCCGAGAGCGCCGCGAGTTGACGGGCAATAAAACGGCGACCGGCTCGCGAAATTTTCGCACCACTTCTGGGGCTGCGGGCTACGATGCGTTGCCGATCACTTGTCGCACCGCGCGATCCCAGCCGGTGCGGCGATGCTGCACCCATTCAGGCGATTTCATCGCGCGATAGGTGGTGTTTTCTCCGGCGGCGGCACTGACGAAGCTGGGGTGACCTGCCATTCCGATGGCGCCCATCATCACGGCACCGAGCGGTGAGAAATGCGGACTGCCGGCGACGACCAACTCCACCCCGGTGAGATCGGCGGTGAATTGCATGAGGAAGCGGTTGCGCGTCGCGCCGCCGTCGCCGTGCAGGCGGGCCAACGTTACGCCCGAGGCTGTCTGCATCGCTGCGAGGGCGTCGCGGACTTGAAACGAAATCGATTCCAACGCCGCGCGCACGAGGTGGCGCCGGTCGCTGTGCGCGGTGAGCCCGACGATCGCACCGCGCGCGGTGTCGCACCAGTGCGGCGCGGCCAGCCCCGAGAAGGCCGGCACAAGGTAGACGCCGTGGTCGTCGTCGACGGCGAGGGCGAGCGCTTCGGTTTCGGCGACATCGGAGATGAGTCCGAGTTGGTCGCGCAACCAGGCGACGGTCGCACCGGAATAGGTGACGATGCCCTCGAGGGCATACGTTGGGACGCCGTTCCGGACCCACGCGAGGGCGGTGACGGCGGCGCGGTCGGCGCGAGGGCGCACAGGACCGACATTTAACAAGACCGAAGAACCGGATCCAAACGTGACCTTCGCCGATCCGGTTTTGTAGCAGCGGTGCGCATACAACGAGGCTTGCGAGTCGCCCATGATGCCGCAGATCGGCACAGGGGCGGCGAGCAAGCCGGCGAAGTTGGTCGCACCGAACCGGTCGGAGCTGGCGCGCACGTCCGCGAGCGCGCGGCGAGGGGTTTCCCAGAGCGCGCACAGCTCGTCGTCCCACTGCAGGCGCTCGATGTCGAAGAGGAGAGTGCGGCTGGCGTTGGTGTGATCGGTGGCAAACACCGCGCCGCGCGTGAGGCGGTAGATGAGATAGGTGTCGATCGTGCCGAGAAGGGCGGAGCCGTCGGCGAGGCGGGCGCGGAGGTCCGGGCGATGCCGCACGAGCCATTGGATTTTCGAGCCGGAGAAATACGCGTCGATGCGCAGCCCGGTTTTGGCGGAAACCAGCGCACCGACGCCGGCGCGCACGTGTTCGGCGCAAAGGGCGTCGCTGCGGCGGCATTGCCACACGATGGCCGGGGCGAGCGGGCGGCCGGTGCCGGTTTCGAAGACGACCACTGTCTCGCGCTGATTGCTGATACTCACGGAACGCAAGGCCGCGGCGGCGGCGGGTTGGCGTCTCAGCAATTCGGTGACGGCGGCGAGGGTGTTCTGCCAAATCTCCTCGGCGTCGTGTTCGACCCAACCCGGTTGCGGATAGATTTGCCGGTGATCGCGCGAGACGCTGTCGACGACGCGGTGCTCCGCATCAAAGAGCAGGGCCTTGGTGGCCGAGGTGCTTTGATCGAGAGCAAGGAACTGCGACATGGCCTAAGGGCGCCCTAGCAATTCCAGCGCGGTGGCAGCGAGGCCTTCCATCGTCAGGCCGTAGTGGCGGAAGATGTCGGCTTGGCTGCCGGTCACCGTATACTCGTCGGGGATGCCGACGATTTTGAACCGGGTGCCGATGCCGGCTTGGGCGATGGCGCCCGCCACGGCTTCACCGAGACCGCCGTTCACCATGTGTTCTTCGACGGTGACGACGGCACGGCATTCCCGCGCGGCGGCGAGCACGGCGGAGGTGTCGAGCGGCTTCAACGTCGGCAAGCCCACCACGCGGCAATGCAAACCCGCGGTCGCTACGAGGTGCGCCGCGGCGAGCAGGGCGTGGATGACGGTTTCACCGGTCGCAAGAAATGCGACGTCGTGGCCTTGGCGGAGAACACGGGCGTGGCCGAAGGCGAAGGGCGCGGTGTCGGATGCCGGCAGCGTGTAGAGCGGGGCCTTGCCGAAGCGGAGATAGACGGGCGTGGGCGAAGCAGCGGCGGCTTTCACGGCTTCGCGGGTCTCGAAATTATCGGCGGGGACGACAATCGTGAGATTGTGGATGGCGCGCATGACGGCGAAATCGTGCAACGAGTGATGCGTCGAGCCGAGGGCGCCGTAGCTGACGCCGGAGCTGATGCCGACGATCGTCACCGGATGATCGGAATAGCAGATGTCGTTTTTCACCTGCTCCAGCGAACGCGCGGTGAGGAAACACGCGGGCGAGACGGCGAAGACATTTTTTCCGCACGAGCCGAGACCCGCAGCGATACCGACGAGGTTCTGCTCGGCAATGCCCACTTCGACGATCTGCTTGGGCAGCGCCTGACCGAAGGGTCCGAGCTTGCCGGAGCCGCGCGAGTCGCTGGTGACGGCGAGGATGTTGCGGTCGGCCTTGGCCAGCGTGAGCAGCGTGTCGGCGAACTCCTCGAGGTTGGCGCGGCCCATTTTTAGGCCGAGTTTTTCCGCGATGGCTTTGGCGGCCGGGGAATACATCGAAGGGGCGGGCGCGCTCATGAGGCACCTCCGGAACGGGCGTCGGCAAGCGACGCCCCTACGTTGAGCTTCGCGATCGCGGCATCGAGCTCGGCGTTGGCGCGCGCGAACTCTTCGTCACTCGGCACGCCGTGGTGCCACTTGCCGACGTCTTCCATAAAGCTGATGCCTTTGCCTTTCGTGGTGCGCGCGATGACGCAGGAGGGTTTGCCGGGCTCGAGCGGCTTTTCCAGTGCGGCGGTGAGGGCGGCGAGGTCGTGACCGTCGACCGTGCGGACGGCCCAGCCGAAGGCGGCCCATTTTTCGGCGAGCGGCTCGTGGTTCATCACGTCGCGCGTGCGGCCGGAGATCTGGAGCGTGTTGCAGTCGATGACAACGGTGAGGTTGTCCAATTTGTAGTGCGCACCGGCGAGTGCGCCTTCCCAGTTGGAACCTTCGGCGAGTTCGCCATCGCCGAGCAGCGTGAACGCGCGGAAGCCGGCATCGTCGAGTTTGCTCGCGAGCGCGGTGCCGACGGCGAGGGGGAGGCCGTGGCCGAGCGCGCCGGTGTTTTGCTCGACGCCGGCGACGTGGCGCGTCGGGTGGCCGACGTAGTCGGATTGGTAGCCGCAGAGCGTTGCGAGGTCCGACTCAGGGAAGAATCCCTGATCAGCGAGCACGACGAAGAGCGCCTCGACGCTGTGGCCTTTGCTCTGGATGTAGCGGTCGCGGCGCGGATCGGCGGCGGTGGCGGGTGAGACGCGCAGTATCCGGTTGTAGAGGACGTTGAGGATATCCACGCACGACAGGCTGCCGCCGGTGTGGCCGGCGCCGGCGTGTTTGATCCAGCGCAGGATGCTGCGTCGGTAGTGGAGGGATTTGAGCGCGAGCTCGCGGTCGGTGGGCATGTTAGTCCTGCGGGGCGGCGTGGTGGTAAACTTCCCAGCCGAGGTAGCGTTCGAAGGCTTCCGCGAGAATGCCGGCGGTGTGAGAGGAGTTCATCACGACGTGATGTTCGAAACCCTCGCGGCAGACGTGGTGCATGAGTTTTTGGAGTTTCGGCACGTGGGCGACGGCGCGGTTACCGAAGGTTTTTAGCTCGTCGTTGGTGAGTTGCCCCTGGCCGACGTAGGTGCGGATTTTTCCCGCGTTGTCGTCCGTGGTGATGCGTCCATAGGTGAGCGGCGTGGCGGGCGTGCGACCATCGAGCGCGCCCCAGGTGTTTTCGACGCCGAGGGTCGAGCCGAGGATGGGGGCGTTGAGAATTTTGATGTCAGGCAGGAAGGACTTCGCCCAATTGCCGCAGTGGAAGAGCACACACTTGTCGGGATCGGTGCCGTAGTTGTTGTTCCAATCGACGAGGGCGCTGGGCGACGAGGACGCGAGTTGCATCGCATACATCGTGAGCACGCCGGTGACGTCCACTTCGCAGGCGCTGGGCAGAAAATTTTCGCTCATCATGCTCATCGAGGTGCAGACGTTGCAGCCGTGGTTGGCCTGCACGGAGGTCCAGCACTGGATGGCGGTCGCATCGAGGTGATTGGCAGCGACGAAGTCGTCGAGCACGAGACCGAGGCGCGCCATCTGAATGAGTTTGGCGGCCGGGACGGCGGTCGCGTTGGCGTAGGCTTTGATCTCGTCGATTTTGGAGACGACGCGCTTGTCGGCCTCGCCGAGTTTCGCGGCGGCGCCGAGGATTTCGGAGAGATCGACGGTGGTGACGGAGATGCCGTGGCGTTCGAGGATTTTTTCCGAGTAGCGAACTGTATTGAAAGCGCCGGGACGCGCGCCGACGGCGCCGATGCGGACCTTGCGCAGGCCCTGCACGACGCGGGCCACGGCGATGAAGTTTTGCAGGTCGGCGCGGAACGATGCGTCGAGCGGATGCACGACGTGTTTCGTCGTGAGCGTGTAGGCGATGCCGGCTTGGCGGAGATTGTTGCAGACGGAAATTTTGCCGCAGAAGGCGTCGCGGCGACGGATGACGTCGAGACGGTCGAGGTCGTCGGGGTAGCCCTGCACGAGGACGGGGACGTTGAGGCCGGCGAGCTTCAGCGTATCGGCCACGCCCTTCTCGTCGCCGAAGTTCGGCAGGGACACGAGGACGCCGGAAAGGCGGTCGCGGTTCTTCCGGAAGAGGTCGGCGCACTTGCGGGCGTCGCTGTGCGTCTCGACGCCACCGAGTTTGGTCTCGGCGGGATCGAGCATGACGGCATCGACGCCGAGTTCGGCAAAGAGTGTGACGAGGTCGGCGCGGGCTTCGGCGACGAGTTTGTCGGGGAAGAAGTCGCGGTTGCCGATAATGACACCGAGGACGGTGCGGGGAGTGGACATGGGAATAGGGGAGACTGCGCTGGACCAAAAGGGGATCAGGAGCAGTTCATCGCGGGGGGAGATGATAACAGCGTGAGGCCGGGAATTCTCCCGCCCGACGAGGCATTTGTAATGGGATAATAAGGTTCAGCTGGTCCGGTCAGAGGGAGGTCGCTGCGGGTTTGAAATGTCGGGCGCGCCACGCGGGATAGTCTTTGGCCAGGAGGCTGGCGGCCCACGTGCCGTGATAATCGTAGCCGCTGCGGCGTTCGTAGCCGACCTTCGCGAACTCGTAGTTAAAGACCGAATCACGATCGAGGTAGAGCGGGCGATGGGTGCCGAGTTCGTAGAAGCGGGCCCAGAGCGGCGGCGCGGCGGGATCGTTGACGAGGCGCCGCTCCGTGCGACCGTCCGGGCCGAGAACCGCTTCGAGTCGCACGCCCTTAATCGGCACGGCCCGCAACCAAGCGACGGCACCTTCGATGGCGGCGACGATTTCCAGGGTGGGTTTTTCGATCGACATCAGGAATCGCACAATCCCGGCGCTCTCGCCGCCGGAGAGCGACGGCGGTTCGTATTTGCGCGCCCACGCCGGGGCGAGCGTGCGCTCATCGTGCTGCGCACACCACGCGGTGAGTTTGCCGTCCTGCTTGATCTGAGTTTTCAGGATGCAGTCGATGCCGCGCTGGACGGCGGCGACGGCTTTCGCGCGACGCGCGGCGTCCACGAACGCGTAAGGCGGCTGAGCCGCGGCGGCGTCACGGAGGATAATCATAATGCGGATCATCGCACCGTCGTTGTAGGTGATGCGGTCGTAATAGTCGCCGCGGAGGGGAAAGAACTGTGGCCAGCCGCCGTTGGGATACTGGGCGGAGAAAATGTAGTCCAACCCGCGGAGAAACGATTCGCGGTAGCGCGCGTCGCCGGTCGCCGACACCATGCGGGCAAGAAATTCCATCGGCAGCGTGGTGGCGTCGTTGTCGAAGCTGTTCGCGCGCCCGCGTCCCTCCGGCGGAATGTCATCGGGCGTGCGTGGCGCGACGGCGAGATTGGTGCTCTTGGGCCAGCCACCTTGGGGCGATTGATACTGCACGACGCTGTCGGCGACGGCGCGGGCCGCGGCGGAAGCATACCACGCGGGTTTTTGTTTTAGAACATCCTGGCTCCAGCGCGTGAACCCTTCGGCACCTTGGACGACGGCGGTGAGAAAGGAGAACGCGGTGAGAACGGCGGCGACGAGTGGGCGAAGAACGCGTGATTTCATGGTGCGAATGGCGAAGGCTGACGCAGAGCGGTCAGGGCGAAGGGCGAAGCACCTCGCGCAACCAGGCGACGAGCCGGGCGCGGTAGTCGGGCAGAAATTTATCCCAATCGGACAGGCGGTGCGGCGCACCAGGGAGACGGAGCAGATCGCACCGCACGCCGAGGGCGCGGAGTTTCGACTGAAAGGCGACTGACTGCTCGAAGGGCACGGATTGATCCACGTCGCCGTGGAGAAGAAGAAACGGCGGCAGGCCGGGCCGCAGGTGATTTACGGGGGATAGGGCGCGCAGCAGGCCGAGTGATTCGGGCGTGAGTTCCGCGGGACGGTTGAGCAGGCCCTGCTGGGCGCGACCGAGGACGTTGCCCCGTTTCGGGAGTTCTTGCTCAAAGTCGGTGAGCGCGGCGAGGCCGACCACGGCTTGCACGCGCGCGCTGTCGTCGACGACGGTGGCGGCGAAGGACGCGAGGTGGCCGCCGGCGGAATAGCCGAGGAGCGCGATGCGCGCAGGGTCGCCCTTGAATTGGTCAGCGTGCGCCTTGAGCCAACGGACGGCGGCGAGCACATCGTCGCGGCAGGCGGGCCAGCGGTGTTGCGGGGCGAGACGGTAGTTGATCGAGACACACGTGAAGCCGGCGGCGGCCAACGGGGAAAGCAGCGGAGCGATGTCGCCGCCTTTGTCGCCACCGGTCCATCCGCCGCCGTGGATCAGAATCAGGATGGGAAACGGCCCCGCGCCGTCCGGCACGACGGCGTCGAGGCGCAACGTCTCGTCGGCGGTCTGACCGTAAACAACGTCACGCATGGTCGCGGCCGCGGCCGGCGTGGCGATGATCGCGGGCGACGCAGCGAGGGCAAACAACAGGAGGCCGGAGCGGAGCATCATGGGCGGAAAGAGCGTGGCTCAAGGCACGACCGTGACGATCACGCGGTGGTAGCGGGTGAGGCGCGGTGTGCCTTGGTCGGTGACGGCGAGGATGATGTGCATGGTGCCGGTGCCCGGCGCCATGACGCGGCTCGTGGGCACAGTGAACGAGGCTTTGGGCTGATCGAAGCCGCGGATTTCGAGCGGCTGACCGGAGCGAGAGGCGGAGGTCGGAAACGTGCCCGCCTCCAGGTAGAAAAACCAGGAATACGAAAGGACATCGCCGTCCGGGTCGGTGGTGCCTTCGGCGCTGAGGTCGACGCGGGCGCCGCGCTTCACGGTGAGTGCGGCGGCGTGGGCGAGTTTCGGCACGGGTGGGTGGTTGGCGTCCTTGTAGGGTTTGACCGTCCAATCCATGCGCGCGGCGAAATCGTTTTGGTAAGCTTCTCGCCAGCGCCAAATGGTCGCGTGGTTGGTGTCGTGCCAGCGGCCGTCGGAGGCCATGACCTCGTCGTCGGCGTCGGTCCAGAGAGCGCGCGTCTCGGGGTAGAGGTGCCACTTTTGCGGGCGTGGGGTGTAGAGTTCGTAACGGCCGCCCCAGCCGCCCCAGTCGGGATGTTCGGGTGCGTTAAGGCCGTTATTGATCAGGCCGAGGAAACTCGGGGTGTCGCCCTCCATGAGGTAATCCCAACGCGGATACTCGGCGCCGAGCGGGCCTTTCTTGCGGATGTTGCGGTCGAGCCATTCGTTCGTGACGAGCGTGAAATCGGCGCCGGGGCAGCGGGCGTGAAAATAGTCGCCGCTGATGCCGCTCCACGTCGCGTGGTGGTAGGCGCCGCCCGCGCTGAAGCCGGGGCTCGCGATATAGAACAGGCCGGGAAACTCCTTGCGCAGCCATGGGCCGGAGTCGTCCTGATCGGAGATCGCGTAGACGCGCACCTTCGCGACGGCTTTCGCGAGAGCCGCGGCCGGACGCGTGGCGCGAATTTTCCACAGCGCCTGGCCGAGGACGTTGGGACCGCCCCAGACGGGCACCCATAACGGGCGGGGATCGTCGCGTTCGATGGCGCGGATGAGCATCTCGGAGCCGGGTGAGTCTTTGCCTTCGCCCACGCCGGTCAGGCCGTAAACCGGGAGCCCCTCATTCACGAGCGTGAGCAGGTGCGCACCGGTGGGAAAGCCAGGCTCATGTTTTTCCAGATTGTCGCGCACTTTGCCGTAGGCTTCGACGATTTTGCGGATGGTCTGCGGCGCGACTTTGTTACGCTGGTGAATCGAAGTCGTGGCGATCAGGCCTTCGATTTCGAAGTGATTCGCGTAGGTGAGAAAACGCACGAGCGACATGGCATCGTCGGGCTCGTTTTCGATGTCGGTGAGCACGAAGACCCGGGGCTTTTCGGCGGCGGGAGCCGCGAGGCCGACGGTGGTGGCGAGAAGGAAGAGAGCGAGGGTTGGGAGTTTCATGGATTAAAGGGTGCCGGGCGCTTGGAAGTTTTTCGCGGCATCGTCGAGGACGAGGACCCAGTCGTTGCCGGCGGCGGCATTGCCCGGTGGGTTAAACGTGCGGGTGCCGGAGTTGGCGACGGATCCGGCGACGGTGACTTCGCCGGTGCGCGGGTTGAACCACGAGACGTTGAGTTTCGAGCCAGTGAGCGCGCCGAGTTTCAACGTGAAGTCGCGGCCGGTGTAGGCGTAGGCGAAGAGGTAACCCTTGCCGCGCGTGACGAGCACGCGGTCGTATTTCTCGCCCTCGGCGCCGGCGACGAGCGATTGGTCGGCGACCCGCTCGAAGAACGGCCGCGAGAGCAGCAGGGCCTTGAGGTGCGGCATCGCACGCGCGCCGTCGGTTTCGAGGCGGTCCATGATGAAGCCCTTCGCGCCGCTGGCGGGCTTTTTCTCGGTGGCGATGTAAACCTGACGCACGGAGTTCTCGCCGAAGGTGTGACCGGCGGCGCCGGCGAAGACAGACCAGTAGGCGTAGCGGCGCGAGTCGGCGGCGGACCAGTAAGGCTCCTCGGGTTTGTGCAGGCCCTGCGGGGTGTTTTCGTAGGCGGGCTCGGCATCGAGCACGGGACGCTTTGGGTCGGCGGCGCGGGATTCGATCACGTAGCGCCAGTTGTCTTCGCCGTATTTGCGGCCTTCGGTATCCTGATCGTAACGACGGTGGCCGGAGGTGAACATGTGGAAGCTGAGCCACGCGGCATCCTTGAACCATTCGGAGGTCACCGTGCGGCCGAAAGGATGATAGGAGACGAGCTGCTGCGGGGCGTGGCGCTTGAGCGTCTCGCCGATGACCTGCCAGGCGTCGGCGTTCTCGTGGCCGCGGCCGGAGCCGCCGTTGAGCCAGAGAACGTTGGGGCGGCTTTGGTAGCGCTGCGCCACTTGCTCTATATACGGTGCGATCTGCGCGGCGGTGAGCGGTGTGCGACGCACCATGTGGCTCCAGACGGGCGCGATCGCGACGTAGATCCCGTTGGCCGCGGCGGTCTCGATGACGTAGTCGACGTGATCCCAGTAGTCGTATTGGGCGGGGTCGGACGGCGAACGGCCGGGCGTGATATTTAGTTTCGTGATGTTTTCGCCGATCAGCGCGGGGCTGCCGTAGATGCTCTTGTCGTTGAGAAACTGGACAACGCAGAGCTGGACGACGTTGAAGCCCTTGGCGCGGCGGTTCTCGAAATAGGTGATTACTTCCTCGCGATTGAGTTTCTGCGTGAGGAGCCACGCGGTGTCGCCGAGCCAGAAGAACGGCGCGCCGTCGGCTTGTTGGAAATATTGGCCGCCGGCGTGGACACGGAGCGGACCGGGAGCCCAGGGCGCGGCAGCGGTCGCGGTGAGCACGGAGGTGAAAAACAGCAGGAGGGAGCGGAGGATTTTCATGGTCAGCGGGCGAAAGGATCGGCGAGGGTGCGGGTCATCCGCGCGGCGATCTCGGCGTGCGGCAGCGAGGCGTCGAGGAAGCCGATCACGCAGACGTGCTCGGGGCCGCTCATGCCGCGGATTTCGTATTTCTGCTCGGGGCCGGCGCGGCCGAAGCTGTAGAGATCCATGTTGTGCAGACCGCCGGGGCGGATCTGGCGGTGGTTCTCGTTGGGCGCGTCGTCGTCGGGCGTCTTCGCGAGGAAGAGCACGTGTTTCGCCTTGGGATCGCCGAGGTAAAACCACTCGGGGGAGAAGTCGGGAAACTCACCGCGCGGCGTGCGCTTTACGCCATCGGCGCCGACGAAGTAATCGGCGGCATCCGCGGTGCCACCCGCGACGGCCTCGATGAGAAAACAGTAGTCACCTTTGGAGCGCAGCACCTTCACCGTGATGCGGTCGGGGAAAAACCAATACTGGAACGTGAAGTCGGCGTTGGAGGATTCGAGGATGACGTGGTCGCCCTCAGTGCGGGCGTCGACGATTTTGGTCGTCGAGCCGCTGTTACGGCCGGCGTGGCCGAAGTTGCCCACGCTGTTGGGGAAACCGCGGAAATCGCCGTTGGGGCCGGGCGGCAGGTAGGACGCGATCCAATCGTTGCCGGCGGGGTCGAGGAAGCTCTTGAAGCCGGAGACGCCGTGGTCCTTTTCAAAATAGACCGTGCCCGTGGGCATTTCGATTTTGTAGCAGCCGACGCCGCCCCACGTGACTTCGCTGAGACGCACCCGCGCGGTCGAAGTCGGCGCGACGGTGAACTTGAGGTGATCGAGATTGGCGAGGCCCTCGGCGCTCGTGGCGGTGAGCCGGACGATGTTCTTACCGGCCTTGAGTTGGACCGGTTGGAGAAGGGTCGCGTAAACCCAATCGGTCCAGAACCGCGTGGGCGGAAAGGCGAACGCGGCGTCCGCGACCTCGCCATTCACGCGCAACTCGACGGGGCGAGTGTCGGTCTTGCCGTGGGCGTAGCGCGCCGCGAGCACGTAGCGGCCGGCGGCGGGCACAGCGAAGCTCAACTCGACAAAACTCCCGACCTTGTTCTCAGCGTCGACGTAGCCCTCGCCGGTGAAGCCGGTGTGCGGGGCGGGATGCTGCGCGATGAAGTTCCAGCAACTGTGGTGATCGACCTTGCCCTCGAAGAGACCGTCCTCGGCCTCGAGCACGACGATGCGCGGCACCTCGCCCGGGGCGGGATCGCGCAGTTCGGTGACCTTGAGGTAGTCGACGTTGCCGAGTCCGCCGTCGGCGAGCGCGACGAGGCGGAGCAGGTTCCGGCCTTGAGGAAGATTTACGACGGCGGAGTCGGTGTTGTAGGCGGGCAACGCCTTGTTCTGCGGCATGGGCAAAATCGGGCCGTCCTTGCCGTTGAGCCACAGCTGGCCGGGACGCGGGTCGGGTTTGATGTGCGTGTAGCGCACGGTGACGCGGTGGGGTCCGGCGCGGAGGGCGTCGTAGGCGACTTCGATGAAACTGCCGATTTTGTTCGGCGTATCGACCACGCCGCTCCCCGAGTGGGTCGAGTGCGGTTCGTCGGTGAGCATGACGTTGTGCCAGCAACTGTGGCGATCGATCGTGCCGCTGAACTGGCCGGACTCGGCTTCGATAATCAGGGGGGCGGTCGCGGGCTGAGCGAACGCCGCACCCGCGGACCAAACCACGGCGGCGAGAACGATGCGGGAGCGATTCGCTTTCATCGGGGCAGGTGAGCGCAGCCGGATTGGAGAAATTGGATCAGCGGGGCGGAGCCGGACCGCCGGCGGGGGTGCGGCAACGTTCCAAGCGAGCAGCGAAATCGCGGAGGAAATCCTCGCGCCACACGCTGATCGTGCGCGCGCCTTGGTGGATGCCCTCGGCCGCTTCGGGCGAAGGATCGTCCGTCCACCAATTGGCCCAGCGCGGATCGGGTGTAAGCGCCGCTGCCGGAGCCGGAGGGAAGACGGTGATTTCGCCGCGGCTGCCTTCGAGCGACGGGATGTTTCCGGCGAGCGTGTAGCGATAGACCTTGGCGTCCTTCGGGCAGAAACGGAAACGAATCGAGCCGGTGCCGTCGACGTGTCCGACGAGACGTTGGTTCTCGATCACCATTTCGGCTGCGGGAGCTGACGGCGCATTGGCCCCGAGCGGCAGCACGAGTTCGAGAATACCGAAGTGCTCCATCCGGTCGGCGGCGGTCGTGATGCGGTCAAACTTCACATAGGGGCGCGTCCAGGCGCGGACGTAGCGGCCGCCCCAACCGGGTTGAAAGGGCATCTCGGGATTGCCGCGGAGCAGCCAGCTGAAGGTTGGCGTGTCGCCCATTTTCAAGGACGTGCGCTTCTGGCCCTCGAAACTGATCCCGTGCGCGAAGAACTCACCGAGCGCGCCCCGACCGGCGGCGCGCTTTTCGGTAAAGGCCTCGGCGGAGAAATCGCCTTGCTGATAGCCGCCCATGAACCAACCGCGGTAGGTGGAGTTGGATTCGATCATCCACACGGTCGGATGCTGTGTGGCGATGTAGTGGTAAGCGTCGGGGCTCCATTTCTTGTTTGGTCCGCCGATGAAGTGCACGCGGAGCTTCGGCAGAATCTCGGGCGCATCGTGCAGCGCCTGGGCGAGGTCCTCGAGGCCACCCCAGATCAAGACGTGGAGCGGACGCGGATCGGGGCGTCGCGCGCTCGTGATGATCCAGTCCGAGCCTTCGGTCGCGCGGCGCACGCCGGCGTAGGGCGCGGTCTCCGTCTCGCCCTGCTTGGTGATCGCGCGGAGCGCGGCGGGCGTCGGGTAGCGGTCTGAGTAGCTGCGGAGGTTTGGGTAGTCGCGCTCGTAGTGCGCGAGAACCTGAAGGATGTGTTCCTTGCGGCCCGGGCCGTAGGGTGACGAGATGAGCCCTTCGAGGTCGAGCACGTCGGCGTAGAGGAGGACGTGGACGAGTGACTGGAAGTCGTCGAAGTCGGTGCCGCCAATGTCGGTCGAGACGATCACGCGGTGGCGCGTGCCGGCGAGCGCGCCGTTGTCAGCGTGGGCGACGGGCGAGCCGACGGCGCCAAGGAGCAGAGCAGCCATCGCAAGCTGACGAAGGAGCGCAGGGAAAAAATTCATGCGGGGTCGCGGCTGTTGGCGTTCATTTTATCAAGCGCCACCGCGAGGAGGATGACGCCGCCCTTGATGACCTGCTGCCAGAAGGGCGACACGTTGAGCAGGAAGAGACCATTGTTGAGCACGCCGATGATGAGGCAGCCGAGCACGGTGCCCCAGATCGAGCCGCGGCCGCCGGAGAGCGAGGTGCCGCCGATGACGACGGCGGCGATGGAGTCGAGTTCGTAGCCGAGGCCGGCGTTGGGCTGCGCGGAATCGAGACGCGCGGTGACGATGAGTCCGGCCACGCCGGCGAGCGCGCCGGCGAGCGTGTAGACGGCGAGCTTGATGCGCGGGACGTTGAGGCCGGTGAGGCGCGCGGCGCGCTCGTTGCCACCGACGGCGTAGATGTGGCGGCCGAAGCGGGTGCGCTGCGCGACGACGACAAACACGGCGACGAGGGCGAGCATGATCCACACCGGCATCGGCATGCCGAGAAATGCGCCGGTGCCGAGAAAACCGAACGTCGGTCCGAGGGACGTCACCGGAAAACCGCCGGTCCACAGCATCGTGAGCCCGCGCGCGATGCTGAGCATGCCGAGGGTGGCGACGAAGGGCGGCAGCTTGAACCGCGTGATGGCGAAACCGTTGAACCAACCGGCCGCGCCACCGACGGCGATGCCCGCCACGATGGCGCCGGTGACCGTAAATTCCAGACGTGCGTCGAGGGCACCGAGTGTGACGCCGGTTTTCAACAGGCCCGCCGCGACCGCGCCGGTGAGGCCGAGGATCGCGCCGACGGAGAGATCGATGCCGCCGCTGAGGATGACGAGCGTCATGCCGATCGAGAGGCAGAGATTCACCGAGATCTGCCGGAGGATGTTCCAGCCGTTGTCCGGCGTGAGAAAATTCTCGGACAGGATCGACAGGGCGCCGACCATGAGCGCGAGCGCGAGGAGCGACTGGAATTTGCGCAGGGAGAACGTGGATTTCGTTTCGCTCATGTCAGGCGGCGGTGGCGGTCTGGGCGGGAAATGCGGCGGCGAGAATTTTCTCGGCGGTGGCGTCACTACGGGCGAACTCCGCCGCCTTGCGGCCCTCGCACATCACGAGGACGCGGTCGGACAGCGCGAGAATCTCGGGCAACTCCGACGACACGACGATCAGACCGAGGCCGAGCCGGGCGAGTTCGTCGATGAAGGCGTAGATCTCGCGCTTCGCGTTTACATCGATGCCGCGCGTGGGCTCGTCGAGGAGGAGAATTTTCGGGCCGGTCGCGAGCCACTTGGCGAGGATGACTTTCTGCTGGTTGCCGCCGGAGAGATTGACGATGAGCTGATCGAGCGACGGCGTTTTCACGCGGAAACGATCGATGTAGGGCGTGATGTAGGCGGCCTCGCGCGATTCGCTCACGAGGCCGGCGCGAAGGGTGCGGTCGAGGCTGGCGAGACTCGCGTTGGCGGCAACGCTCATGGGGAGCACGAGGCCGTCGCGCTTGCGGTCCTCGGGGGCGAGCGCGAGGCCGGCAGCGATGGCGGCGGCAGGCGAGGCAAATGCGATCGGTTTTCCTTCAAGCGTAAATCGCCCCGTCGCGCGGCCCGCGTGCAGGCCGAAGAGGGTTTCCAGCAGTTCCGTGCGGCCCGCACCGACGAGGCCGAAGACGCCGAGCACTTCGCCGCGGCGCAGGGTGAAGGAAACGTCGGCGACGAGAAACGGCCGGCCAACCCCGGCGCCGGGCAGCGTGATGGCCTCGGCCCGCAGGAGTTCGTCGCCGAGGGTGGCGGGGGATTTCTGAAACGTTTCCTTCGACTCCCGGCCGGCCATCAGGCGGACGATGGCATCGCGCGTGAGGTCGGCGAAGAGCGCTTCACCGACGACGCGGCCGTCGCGCATGATGGTGACGTCGTCGCAGATGTGGGCGAGTTCGTCGAATTTGTGCGTGATGTAAATCAACGCGACGCCGCGGCTCTTGAGTTCGGCGATCACGCCGAAGAGCACATCGACTTCGTGGGCCGAGAGCGACGAGGTGGGTTCATCGAGAATGAGCACACGGGCGTCTTCCGAGACGGCGCGGGCGATTTCGACGAGTTGCTGCTGGCCGACGCGCAGATCGGCGATGAGCGCAGTGGGTGCGACCGCGAGGTCGAGACGTTTGAGGACGGCAGCCGCAGCGGCGTTGAGTTGAGGATAGTCGATCAGGCCGAAACGCGTGCGGGGCTCGCGGCCGAGGAAAATATTCTCGGCGACCGAGAGGTGCGGGATGAGATTCAGCTCCTGGAAAACGATACCGATGCCGGCGGCAAGCGCGGCGCGGGGATAGGGGAAACTCACCTCGCGACCGTCGAGACGGAGCGTGCCGGTGTCGGGCGCAAAGACGCCGGCGAGAATGTTCATGAGCGTGGATTTGCCCGCACCGTTTTCGCCGAGCAGGGCGAGCAACCGGCCGGAGCGCACGCGGAGCGAAACGCCGTCGAGGGCGCGCACGCCCGGGAAGGATTTCGCGATGCCGTCGGCGGCGAGAACGATGTCAGCGGTGTCGGCCATCAGCGGACCTCGGCTTGCACGGGGACGATCATGAGCAACGGCTCGCCGGCGTCGGCGGCGCTTTCGGGCGCCTCGGCGCAGCCGACGAAGTGGACCGTCGCGCCCACGACCGCCCGCTCGCGGAGGAGCGGCAGGACGTTTTTCTCGACGAGCGTGTTGAGCTCGGCGGAGAGGGCGTTGAATTCCTGGAGGCCGGGGAACGAGTTCACATCTAGGAGGCCGGAGCCGTCGCGCACGGTGTTGCCGAAGATGGGGCCGATACGGAGCGTGACGATTTCGGAGGCGGCGTGGTCGAGGGCGAGGCGTAGCGTATTGCGCTCGCGGGCGACGACTTTGCCGCTGCCGCGCACAAAATAATAGGCGGTGCCGAGGCCGGCAGCCGGCGCGTATTTGGATTTCGTGGACTCCGCGTTGACGCGGATCGCGGGAGCGAGGGCCTTGAGTTCGACGGCGCGCGAGATCGCAGCCGGGAGATTCGTTTTCCAGAATTTTGCGGCTGCGGTTACGGGATCGAACGCGGCGGGAGCTGACGCGGCTGCGGTCGCAGCGGCGGCGGTTTGAGTCTTGAGCGAGACGACGCGGAAGAGCGGGAAGAAGTAGAGCAACGCGGCGAGGACCGTTGCGATGAGTAGGGCGGACTTCAGTCCGCCCATAGACGCTGCAGCCGCATGAGGGCGGGCTGAAGCCCGCCCTACGCCAGAAACTGGCTCACTTGCGGCCATAGTCGCCGAACTTTTTCACGTTCGCCTTGGTCACGAGTTCGACGGCGACGGGAGTGCGCTGGGGAAACTTGCGTTCGCCTTTGATGTATTTGTCGGCGTTTTCCGCGGCGGTGCGGGCCATCGTTTTGGGAAACTGCATGACGGTCGCGGCGATCTTGCCCTCGGCGACGGCTTTCACGACATCGTCGGCGCCATCGAAGCCGAAGACCTTTACTTTGCCGGCCTTGCCGGCAGCGAGGAGGGCCTGGTAGGCGCCCATGGCCATGGCATCGTTGCCGCAGAAGACGGCGTCGATGTCGGGATTGCGTTGGAGGAGGGCTTCGAGGACTTCGAGGGCTTTGCTGCGGTCAAATTCGGCGCTCTGTTGCGCGACCATCTTCAAACCGGGGAAGCGGTCGACGACGGAGTGGAAGCCCTTCGAGCGGTTCCAGGTGTTCGTGTCGGCGACGATGCCGAGCAGTTCGATGTATTTGCCGGTCTCGCCGACTTGTTCGACGAAGTATTGGCCGAGGGCGACGCAGCCGGAGTAGTTGTCGGAGAGAATTTGCGACGTGGCGGCGTCGTTGGCTTCGATCTCGCGATCCATGCAGAACACCGGGATGCCGGCGGCTTTGGCGCGGCGGACGTTGGCGATTGAGCCTTTCGCGTCGGTGCAGTTGAAGAGCACGGCGCGGTAGCCGGACGAGATGAGGTTGTCGAAATGCTGCGACTCCTTGGCGGGGTCGTTTTGCGAATCGAAGATGGTGGCGTCGTAGCCGAGCTCCTTCGCGCGGTCGCGCGCGGTCTCCGCGAGGACGACGAACCAAGGGTTGTTGAGCGTTGAAACGACGACGGCGACGCGGCGTCCGGTGGCGGGGCGGGTTTCGGCCGCGGTAGCGGAACCGAGCAAGACAACCGAAAGGACGAGCGCGCAGACATGCGCGCAGGCGTGAACCGAGAAGAGGCGTAGCATCGGAGGGAGGGGTTGGGGGAGAGGAGGAGTTTTTCGCGGTTGAGACAATGCCGCGCTGGCAGGGAGCGCACGCGAGGGGAGGGAACCACGGTGCGGGGAAACCTTAGCAGATATTTTTGCTAGCAGTCTGCCGCGCGTGCGGATTTTTATCACCGCATCCTAAGATTATCCCCCATGGCCCCCGCTTCCACTCCGGTCTCGTTTGATCCAAATCGCCCCGACTTTGCGCCTTACGGTCTGACGTGCGTGCATTGGCGTCCCTCGCCGATGCGGCGGCCCGATCACCACAACGAAGTGGAACTGAATTTCCTGGAATCCGGCTCCGTCACCTACCTACTGGGCGGCACGAAGACGGTGATCGAGGCGGGCAAGTTGAGTGTGTTTTGGGCGGCGATTCCGCACCAGATCATCGACTACGGCAACGAGACGGCCTACTACGTCGCGACCATTCCGCTCCAGTGTTTTCTGCAATGGCGGTTGCCGGAGAACTTTGTCCAGCCGCTGATGCAGGGGCGCCTTGTGAGCGAGCCGAGCGCGGAGCGGGCTAATTCGGATACACAGCTTTTTGAGCACTGGGAGAGCGACCTGTTGAAGAAAGCCTCCGAGCTGGAGCGGCCGGTGCTGTTGGAAATGCAGGCGCGGCTGATTCGCCTCGCGCTCAATATTCCGGCGCCATCGAAGCCGCGCAAGAAGCGGGACCGGCTCGCCACGATCACCGATACGGGACTGAACAAGGTCGAGCAGATGGCGTGCTTCATCGCGCAGAACTACACGGAGAAACTCACCGTGGAACAGATCGGCGCGTGCGTGAAATTACACCCGAACTACGCGATGAATCTGTTTCAAAAAACATTCGGCACGACGTTGATCAGCTACCTCACGCAGCACCGGGTCTCCCATGCGCAACGTCTGCTCGCGACGACCGAGCAGACGGTGACGGAGATCGCGTTCGAGTCCGGCTTTCTCTCGATCAGCCGGTTTAACGATGCGTTTCGCCGCGCCTGCGGGTGTTCGCCGCGCGAATATCGGAAGTCGCACGAGCTCGTGGGCGGAGCGGCCGCACGCGTGCAGTGAGCGGCGGGAAAAGTTTTCAGCGGCGCGGGTGAAGATGGCGCCGCGGTGTTAGTATCCGGGCAATTTTCGCAGATCGGCGGGTAGAACGTCCGGTAAGATTGCACTAAGGTGCGCCCGATTCCCTGCCGGAATCATCCCCTCCCGTGCTGTCCCTCGGCGAAGCACACACTCGCAACCCCATGAAAACTGACACCCAATACATTCGTCCGCAGACCGATCTATCGGCCGCGCAGTATCGACCGATTCACGACATCCTCCAGCGCGCGGTGGTGACTGTGCTCGCCGTGACGTGCTTCACCGTCGCCGCCGTGGCGGCGACGATTCAGGGCACCGTCCTCAATCAGAACACCAAGCGCGTCCTCGAGCGCGCGACCGTGCAGGTGCAGGGAACGGCGTTTCAAACGCTCACCGATCGAGACGGCACCTTCCGCCTCGCAGGACTGCCGGCAGGGACCCACACCGTCGTGGCCAGCTATGCCGGCCTCGACGAAATCAAGAAAACGGTGACGCTCACAGCCGACCAAGTCGCTAGGTCAGACTTCGAGCTGACGGCGGGCGAAGTCTATACGCTTGGCCAATTCGTGGTGACGTCGACCGTCGAGGGCAGCGCCTATGCCGTGAACCAGCAGCGGCGAGCCGAGTCGTCGCGCAGTGTGACGTCGATCGATGCGTTCATCGACCAGACCACGGGCAATCCCGGCGAATTCCTGAAAAGCGTCGAGGGCATCCAGATGGATTACTCACAGAACGAGCCTCAGACGATCCGCGTGCGCGGCTTCGATCCGAACCTCACGATGGTAACGATGGACGGCAACGAGATCGCCTCGGCCGCGTCGAGCGGCGCCAACCGCGCGGTGCAGATCGACCAACTCTCCATCGGGAGCATCGAGAACGTAGAGGTCTTCAAGGCGCCGATTCCCTCGATGTCCGCCAATGCCATCGGTGGTGCGGTAAACTTCAATACGCGCAGTGCGTTCGATCAACGCGGCCGCCGCGCCTTCGCGCAGATCGGCGTCAACATGGACTCGAACGATTTTGGTTGGAGCAAAACCCCCGGCCCCGGCCACGGAGAAAAAGCCGAGCGCCGCATCTACCCGGTGGGCCGCCTCCAATATTCGAATGCATTTCTGGACAACCGCCTGGGGATCGTCGCCTCCGTCGGCTACGATCACACGAACCAGCTCGGCTCCAGTGTGACGCACGCGCTGAACGTCACCGCACTGCCCGGCTCCACTCTGCCCGCCGCGCCGACGCTCTACACCGCGGATAATGTCGTGATTCGCCGCGGCGCCATGTCGTTCGCCCCGAACCGCCAGCTCCGCACGCGCGGCGATCTCTCCTTAAACGCCGACTACAAGCTCACCGAGACGATGGCACTTTTTCTGAAGACCACGTTTTCCGACTACCACAGCACCAACCGTAATCACGGCTTCACGCTCACGCCCGGCACACTCGCCCCCGGCGCTACGCTCACGACCTACACCGCGACGACGGGCACGGCCGGTCAGGGCGTGAGTGTCTTCGACAAATACACGCAGTCCTGGCAATTGAACCCCGGGCTGAAATGGCGCTCGGGAGAATGGAAAGTGGACTTGGTCGGCGGCTTCTCGAAGTCGATCAACCACTACAAAAATCCCGACACCTTCGGCGCCATCAGCACCACCCTTGGCGGGGTCGGCTGGACGATGAGCACGCCGCTGGACGACGATACGCCGACGTCGATTGCGCAGACGACCGGCGCCGATTTCTACAACCTCAACAACTACGCCTCGTCGCAGGGTAACTTGGCCTCCACGGCCGGCCAGCACCGCGCCAATCACAACGGACTCGTCTCGACGAATTTTCGCGATTCTTCGGACGTGAAGTATTCCAACCGCCTCGACGTGCAGCGCGACTTTCAAGGCCGCTTCCCGTTCTATCTCAAGGCGGGCGTGGCCTACAACGAACAGATCCGGAACAAGCGTCAGGAACAGAAACGCTGGTATTGGATGGGCCAGGACGGCGTCGCGACGGCCGACGATCTCACAGCGGCAGGCGCCCAACTGGGCCGCTTCGCCGAGCCGGTGCCGGTCACCCAGCAGATTCCCGGCTGGACCCTGCGTGAGCCGACCTACTTCAGCACGAACGAACTCTACAAGTTTTGGCAGGCCAACCCGCAGGTCCTGCAGGAAAACACCGCCTACACCGCCCAGCAGAAAATCGCCGGGCGCCAAAAGGTGAACGAACAGATTTCGGCTGCCTACCTCATGGGTAACGCCACCGTGCGGCGTCTCAACGTTCTCGCCGGCGTCCGCGTAGAAAAGACCGAAATCCGGGCGGAAGGCTACCGCGTGCTGCCCGTCACGGGGGCGGCGTCCGCCCTCCCGGCGGGCGTCGATGCAAATTCGCTGCCGGGTGTCCTCGCTTCCTATCGGACGTTCACGACGCGGTCGGACTACACCTCCGATCCCTTCCCGTATCTGCACTTGAAATACGAGTGGCTCCCGGCGTTGCAGACCCGCGCCAGTTACACCGAAGCGATCGGACGCCCAAATCTCTCCGATGTGCTGCCGAACAACGTGACGCAGAACGAGACGACGCAGATCATTTCCACCAACCGCGCCGGCCTGCTGCCCCAGCGCTCGCAGAATCTGGACTTCAGCATCGAGTATTACACCCGCGCCGCCGGGCAGTGGACGGCCGGTTGGTTCAGCCGCGACGTCAAAGACTACATCTCGTCGGCGACGGTCCCGATGACCCCCGGCCTGCTCACCGAGCTCAACCTCGGCTCCGAATTCGCAACCTGGGATGTCTCCACGAAGACGAATCTCGGCAGCGCAAAATGGAGCGGCTACGAACTCAGTTTCCGCCAAGCGCTGCGGGAGTGGCGGTTTCTACCGCGGGCGCTGCACGGGCTGTCCGTGTGGGCGAACTACACCAAGATTGCCAAGATGGAAGGCGACTTCGGCACCCCTGGCGCGAAGATCACCGAGCTGGCGAATGTCGTGCCCGAGTTGGTGAACGGTGGCGTCAGCTACCGCACCCCGAGTGGATTGTTTTTTGTGCAGTTGTCGGCGAATTATCAGGGCTCCCGGCCGACCGGCAATTTGCCGGCGACGGCCGCGGCGGCGCAGCGCGATCCGCGGCAGGAGGCCTACCGCTTCTGGAATCTGGAGGCGAGCTACCGGTTGAGCGACAAGCTCCGGCTTACCACCACTGCGCGCAACCTGTTCTCCGAGCGGCCGCGTTTTTCCGAAATGGGCATCATCCGCAATACGCAGCAGGCCACTGGCATCGCGTGGCTGTTTGCCGCGAAATACGACCTGTAGCCGGTCGTCGAGCCGATGTGGTGGCGGGGTTTGGGCGGGACCGCTTTCGTGGTTGCGTGGCGTTCGCTGGTTCCGCCTAGCTAAACCCTCACGCAATGCACACCTCTCAAACGTTTGACTCCGTGGATGACGCCGTGGCGGCCATTGCGGCCGGCCAGTTGATCATCGTCGTCGACGACGAGGATCGCGAAAACGAAGGCGATCTCATCATGGCCGCCTCGAAGGCCACGCCCGAAACCATCAATATGATGATCCGCTACGGCAGCGGCATTGTGTGCGTGCCGATGCTCGGCCCGCAGCTCGACCGGCTCGGCCTTGGCCCCATGGTGGCGCGCAACCGCGAGGTGCAGCGCACGGATTTCGCCGTCAGCGTGGATGCGAGCGCGGGGATTTCCACGGGTGTCAGCGCCTACGATCGTTCGCTGACGATCAAGATTCTCGCGGAACCGGACGCCCGCGCGGAACAGCTCGTGCAGCCGGGCCATGTGTTCCCGTTGCGAGCGCGCCCCGGCGGCGTGTTGGAACGCGCGGGTCACACGGAAGCGGCGGTCGATTTGGGGCTCCTCGCGGGTCTGGCGCCGAGCGGCGTATTGTGCGAACTCGTCAACGACGACGGCACCATGCAACGGCTGCCGCAGCTCCTCGAGTTCAAGCGGAAGTTCGGGCTCAAGATGATTTCGATCGAGCAGTTGATCGCGTATCGACTGAAGAAGGAGAGTCTCGTGGAAAAAATCGGCGAAGGCCCGGTGGAGTCCGGTTACGGGCGGTTCACGGCCCACGTGTTTCAGAGCCGGATCGACAAGCGCCATCACATCGCGCTCACGATGGGCGAATTCGATGCGGCGACGCCGGCGCTCGTGCGTGTGCAAAGTTCGGATGTGTTGGCGGATGTTTTCCGCGTGAGCGGCGGGGGCGGCGTGCTCGACAAGAGCCTGAAGGCCATCGCGGCCGAGGGCCGGGGCGCGGTGCTCTACATGGAGGCGGCCAGTTTCAAGGAGTCGCTGCTCCGGCAGCTCCGGCCCAAACGCGCCGGCGAGGAGCCGCCGCCGTCGATGGATCTGCGCGACTACGGCATTGGCGCGCAGATTCTGCGTTCGTTGGGGCTCAAACGAATCCGCCTCATGACGCAGCATCCGCGCAAGCTCGTGGGCCTCGACGCCTACGGCATCGAACTCGTCGAGCAGTTGGAAGTCCGCGGCTGAAGCCCGCCTGGGGACGCCTTGCGAACGGTCCTTTGGCCGCGAGCGGTTTCCAGTGTAAGGAACTAAGCGGTTCCTGTTTGTCGTGGGGTGTTTCAGTGTCCCGGGAATCCCTGCTGGTTCGCGTTCCCCATGTCGCACTCCACACCTTCCGTTGATCCGATAGCCGCGCCGATGCTCAGCATCTGGTTCGGAAACTTCTTCGAGCCGTTCTACAGCGACCGCGAGGCGACGCGGCGCGGCATCGCGGATGTGGCGGCGCTCGGGTTCAACACCATCAACCTCGATTCGAAGGCGTGGGAGGATTTTTTCGCACGCTACCGCGGCGAGCCGGCGAGCCCTTATGTCGCGATGCACGAGTTCATGATGGAGGAGATGGCGAAGCACGGGCTGAACTACACGCACCTCGCGCTCTATCTCTGTGGCGACAATCTTTACCCCGCGATTCGCGATGTGCCGCCCGTGCGCGGCGAGGAGCCAATGCGGCCCAACGGCCAGCCGATGGGCACCTACAAATATTGGTCGCCACGCGCGCAACAGACGATGGTCGATCACGTCGCCGGCCTGCTGAAACTCTATCGTTCCGGGATGCGCCGCCGTGCCGATGGGCGCATCATCATGCAGACGATGTTCGAGCCGATGCCTAAACCGAGCTTCGATGCCGAGGGAAAACAAAAATACCTCGCGTGGCTGGAAAACCACTACGCGGGAGACGTCGTCAAACTCAACGCCCGCTACGGACTCGCGGTGGGGTCGTTCGCGGAGCTCACGCCGTCGGAGTATTGGCTGCGGCCGGAGGAGTTGAACTGGGTGAGCTGTGCGCGACCGAAGGCCGAGGACTTCGCGCGCCGGACGCCGGATTTCTACCGCTGGATCGACAACCAGACGCATCTCGCGGGTGTGCTCCTCGACTATCTCGCCACGATGAAACGGCGTTGGCGTGAGTTGGAGCCGCAGCTTTGGGTCGAGCCACTGCTCCACCAATGGGGCTATTTTTTCAACCCGCCCGGCCAGCCTGATTGGCAGACGGGCCAGCGCGCCTTGGACGTTTACCGCTGTGCTGCGCACGTCGACAGCGTGCTCTTCATCGCCGCGCCGCTCAACGCCGAGAACCGCGCCGATGCGATGGCGCTCAGCGTCGAGGGCTCGATCATGCGCGGCGCCAACTCCGGCCGTCCGTTCACCGGTGGACTCTATTTGGGCCGCCACGTGAACGGTGATATCTACCGTGTCGTCCCGCCCGCCGAGTCGATCGCCACACTTGTCGCCAATGGCGCGAAGGGGCTGCACATCTATGGCTACAGCGGCCTCGACGACGGCGGCGTGATGTATCGCATGGACGACCTCTTCAAAGAGTCGCTGCGCACCGGCAACTGTTGGGCCGCCGAGGTGATGCCGCTCCTCACCGCGCCGCGGGCCAAGGAGATCGCGCTGCTCTTCCCTGCGGAGATGAGCCTCTACGAGCCGCTCGAAGTTGACCCCAAGGGTCGCCATCGGATGGATCTGCTCGGCTGGTTTGCGCAACTCACCGATCTCGGCTGGCACGTCGACATCGTGCACCCCGAGCAAGTCGTCGCCGGAGCGCTCGCCGACTACCGCCACCTCGTCGTGCCGCACAACTCGCTCTACGAGCTCGGCGACAACGCCGCGCTCGAGGCGGCCGTGAAACAATTCGTCGTCGCCGGCGGCACCGTGTTGCACGGCCCGCATTGCGAACTCGCCCGCCGCGCCCTCGGTATCGAGGAGGAATCGGTCGCGTTCGATTGCTTCATCTTTAAAGAGGAAGTCATTCCTCACGGTTGGTCGACGGTCGCCTACTGCGGTGGACGCGCACGCGGGACTTACCTGCAATCGGGCAAGGCCGCGCTCGCCGAAACCGTGCTCGGCGCGGGCCGCGTGCTCTCGTTTGGTTTTCAATACGGCTATGCCTACTCGCGCCGCACGATGCCCATCGTCCCGGCGAACTACGGTAAACGCGAAATGCACCCCGTCGTTCTCCTCGGCGAAACCCCCGTCGCGGCACTCATCGGCACTTCTCCCATGGCGCCGATGCGGCCGATCAAGGGCGTGGAGTTCGCGCGCTTCGGTTCACGCCTCGTCGTCGTCAATCACCGCTCGAGTCCGGTCGATCTCAGTTCCATCCCGGCGCGGCGCGCGATTCTGCAAGTGCCCTCCGCGCCCGGCTGGCTCGCGGCACATTCGGCGACGTATCTTGAACTCTGAGCTCCTGCACCCGTATTCGCACCCCGCCACTTTTCGTCGCCATGAAAACCCGCTCATTCGCCTTCGTCGCTTTCCTCCTTTCGTTCGTCGTCGCGCGGGCAGCGGAGCTGCAGGTCTCCTCGCTCGCCGAGCTGGCCCGCGTGGCGGCGCGAAACGGGCAGGAGGTGCGGCTGAATGCCGGCGTCTATCGTATGGCAGACTATCTCACGGAAGACGTGCTTGCGCAGATTCGCGCCGGCGTGGATCGCAAATCAGGCCGGCCGCCGGTGCCGATGATGGTGTTCCGCGGGAACGGCAATCGCTTCGATCTGCGCGGCGTGACGATCGAGATCGACACCTCGCTCTACCGTAAGCTGCCGGGCGGCTATGTGCGCTGCCTGATCATCGCGGGGCAGAACAATCGCTTCGACGGTCTCACGATTCGTAACACTGGGCCGAACCAAGGTAGCGGTGGCAACACGATCTCCGTCGCCGGCGACGGCAACACCCTGGAGAATTTCACGCTGCACGTGCAGGGCTCGTCCCCCTACGGCTACGGCGATCTCCTCGGCAAGGGCGGGCCCAATCTCGTCGTGCTCCAAAAACAGAGTGGCATCCAAGTGCTCGGCTCCCGGACGACCCTGCGGCACTGTAAAGTGTTTAGCCGCGCGTTTGGGCACGGTTTCTACATCCAAGCCGGCCACAATATTCTCATCGAAGACTGCTATGCCGAGGGCGCCGTGCGTTCGACAAACGAGATGCTAGCCGATACCGCGGGTCCGGCGTTCGAGCAGGGCTTTCGTTCGGTTTACCGCAACCGCGACGGGCGTTTCACGATTGTGCCGGGCTACATCAAGAGTCTCTCCGAAGACGGCTTCCGGACTTACGGCGATGCCGGCAGCGTGACGCTCACAAATTGCACGGCGGTCAACACACGCGCGGGTTTCGAGATCGGGGCGAAGGACGACGCGAAGACCAAGACGATCGTCGAGAACTGTGTGGCCCGGGGATGCGAGCGCGCTTTCCTCATCGGCTCGCACACGGTCGTGCGCCGCAGCCGCGGCGACATCGTGCATGGTCCCTTGCTCTACCTGCGCGGCGGACGTGAATCCGCTGTGGAACTCGAATTAATCGGTGATCCGCCGCGCGGCCTCGTGCACGCCATCGCGACCATTGCCGGCGAAAACCATCGTGTTCGCCTGACTGCGCAGACCGGAGTCGAGCATATGCCGGCGCTACCGATTTTGGTTGGCTACGGCATGCCGGCTCACGCGGAGATGGCCAGCGCCATCGGCACTGCGCCAATTCGCGGCGTGGACTTTGCCAGCCGCATCGCTTTCGCGCCTGTGATTCTTAGCGAGACGGTGGACGATTCTAGAATTGAAACGGCGGCACGGAAATTCAACGCGGCCGACTTGGCCAAAGATCCGGGTCCGTGGGGCCTGCCGTCGGATGGTATCGCGACGGGTCGGCCGGAGAGAAAGCCGTGAAGCTTCTGGCGGGATTGCTGTTGGGATTGGCGGCGCTGGCGACAGCGCTGCGGGCCGACGACGCGGTGTGGCAATGGTCGGTGCCGGTAGGATCGGGGCGCGCGTATCTTTGGGTGCCGGAGCAATGCCAGCGCGTGCGCGCGGTGCTCTTGGCGCAGCACAACATGATCGAGCGGGGCGTTCTCCAACATGCGACGATGCGGCGCACGCTCGCGGAACAGGGTATCGCGGAAGTGTTCATCGTGCCGAGTGTCGATGCGGTGTTTCGTTTCGACCAAGGCGCGGGTGAGCGCTTTGACGGCATATTGCGCGCGCTCGCTGATGAATCCGGCTACGCCGAAATCGCTTCTGCGCCCGTCGTGCCGATGGGGCATTCGGCGCACGCTTCGTTTCCGTGGAACTACGCCGCGTGGAATCCTGCGCGCACGCTGGCGGCACTTTCGCTCAAAGGAGACGCGCCATTGACCGACCTCACCGGGAGCGGCCGGCCTAATCCGGAGTGGGGCCGACGCACGCTCGACGGTGTGCCGGGCCTGATGGTGATGGGCGAATACGAGTGGTGGGAATTGCGCCTCGCGCCGCTGGTCCGCTATCGCGCCGCGCATCCGGCGGCGCCGCTCGCTCTGCTCGCGGACGCCGGGCACGGACATTTCGACGCTACGGATTCGCTGGTGGAGTTTCTCGCGCTCTTCCTGCGCAAAGCGGCGGACGCGCGGCTGCCGCGTAACGCGGGTGGCGTGCTGCGGCCCGTGAATCCCCCGCAAGGCTGGCTGGTGGACCGCTGGCGCGGTGAGGAGCCCTTGCGCGCCCAGGCGGCGCCGTATGCGGCTTACGCAGGCGAGAAGGCGGAAGCATTTTGGTGTTTCGACGAGGAGATGGCGCGGGCAACCGAGACGCGCTATGCCGCTGGCCGTGGGAAACGGAAGGAGCAGGTGGGCTTTCGCGAGAACGAGACGTGGCTGCCGATCTCCAATTCGCACGCGGGTGTAGAGTTGAAGTTTCTGCCGGAGAGCGACGGCCTCACGTTTCGAATCGAAGCTGGGTTTATCACTCCGCTGCCACCCAACCCGCCGGCGGCGACGAAGGACCAGCGGCCACCGGTCGTCACGGTCGTCCCCTCATCGGCCGCGCCCGGCACGCACGCGGCGGGGACGGTGAGCATCTCGCCGATCATCGGTCCGGTGGCGGAGCAGTCGCCCGGGGTTTTCCGCTTCGCGCCTGACCGGATGTTTTCTCCGAGCGACCGGCGGACGTATGAAGCGTGGTTCTATGCGCACCATCCAGGCGACGCGGAGTTCAAAGGCGCGGTGCAGCAGGCGTTGCTGCGGTTGCCGCAGTTTACGGAAGGAGCAGAGCAAGTGATCACGTTTTCTGCGATCGGTGATCAACGGGTCGGCACATCGACGGTCACGCTGGCGGCTACGTCCAGCGCGGGTCTGACGGTCGGCTACTACGTGCGCGAAGGTCCGGCGGTAGTGCGCGACGGTGCGCTACATTTCACGGCGCTGCCGCCGCGGGCGAAGCTGCCGGTCAAAATCACCGTTGTCGCTTGGCAGTTTGGCCACGGCACGGAGTCGAAGGTCCGCGCCGCCGCGCCGGTCGAGCGGACGTTTTTTATCGGGGCAAATCGATGAGCACACGCGTTCTCGTTTTCTGCGACGATCTCTACCATCCGGCGGCGACGGTGCGCGCGGGCTTGGCGCCGTTGGTCGAAAGCGGCGAGTTTGCGTTTGATTGGGTAGAGAATGCGGTGGGTTGGGATCCGGCGCGGCTGAGCGGCTACGATGCCGTGCTGCTCTCCAAATCCAATGTGTGCTCGTCCACGGACAAAACGCCGTGGCTCGCGGGACCGACCGAGGATGCGCTGGGCGCGTTTGTGCGCGCGGGCGGCGGACTCGTGGCGGTGCACTCGGGCACGGCCAGTTACAAGGATTGGCCGGCGGTGCGTGCGGTGCTCGGCGGAGTGTTTACGAGTCACCCGCCGCCGTGTCCGGTCGCGGTCGAACCGCGCGCGGGGCATCCGCTCACCGCGGGCGTGGTGGAGCCGTTTACCGTGCACGACGAGCACTACCACATGACGCTCGACGATGCGGCGGCGGAGGTGTTTCTCCACGCGCGGTCCGAGCACGGCGTGCAACCGGCGGGTTGGGCGCGCATGGCGGGGCGCGGGCGTGTGTGCGTGCTGACGCCGGGGCATTTCCCGGAGGTGTGGTTGCATCCCGGTTTTCAGCGGATGCTCGTGAACGGGCTGCGTTGGGTGGTGTAGGGCGGGGGGACGTGAGAGTTGTTTCGACCTCGGGCGGGGCGATTCCATGCTCGCGCGATGCATCTCTCGGAACTCTCCCGTCGCGCCGTCGCGTTGCGCGCCCGTTTTGCCGCTGCGGAAACTGCCCGGGGTGGTCCGCCGTGGTCGCGGGCGGAGTTGGCGCAGGGGTTCGTCGGCGATGTCGGTGCGCTCATGAAGCTCGTGATGGCGAAGGAAGGTCGGCGCGAGGGGCCGGCGGATCTGGATGCGAAATTGGAGCACGAGTTGGCGGACTGCCTGTGGAGTGTGCTCGTGTTGGCGGACGCGTATGGCGTGGATTTGGAGCGGGCGTTTGCGACGACGATGGACGGGCTGGAGGCGAAGTTGCCGGCGGCGGACGGAGGAAAAAGTGTCACGTAATACGTGACACTCGATTTTATGGAATGTCGCGCACAGTGCGGGGCGTGTTGCATCGCGCCGTCGATTTCGTCGCCGATCCCGGGTATGCCGCATGGGAAGCCGGCGGGAATTCGGTGTGCGCAGTTGTTGCCGGATTTGCGGTGCGCGATTTTCGGGAAACCCGAGCGGCCGGCGGTGTGCGTGAGCCTGCGGCCCAGCGAGGCGATGTGCGGAGGGAATCGCGAGGAGGCGATGCGGACGCTGGTGGAGATGGAGCGGGCTACGGCGCCAGCGATGGAGCGGAGCGGGGAGCGATCGGCGGGCGCGGTTTGATGCTGCGCGGCCGTGGGCCTTCGGCAGATTGGCGCCATGGCGACACCGTCTTGGCAGATCACGTCCAACTCTTCGAAGTCGTTCGTCTTGGCGGTGGGGACGTTTGCGGTGGGACTCGTGTTTATCTGGCTCACGCGGCACGTGCCGGTGGGCGACACCAACGCGCTCGCGGCGCGGTGGCTCGGGGTGATGTTGGCGGCGCTCGGCCTAGCGGGCGTGATTTGGGGCGAGGAAACCGTGGTGACTGTGGAAGCGGGGCAGCGGTGCTTGCGGATCGAGAGCCGGCGCCGCGTCGGACACTTGAGCGTGGTGGTGCCGTTTGCGGAGATCGAGTCGGTGAACGTAGTGCGGATCGGCACACGCTCGGATGGCACGCCGTCGTTTTGGCTCCAGATCGCACGCAAGGACGGGAAGACGTTTGCGACGGGCCGATGGTCGACGAGTGAGCTGGAGATCGCGCGCGTGGCGGATCGTTTGGCGGGTGAGATCGGGTGCGAGCGGCAGGGCGGGGAGCCACCGGCGCCGGCGTCGGTGGGACGCGTGGCGGGAGCGGTCGTCGTGGCCGTGGCGTTCTACGCGGCGTGGTATCGCTTCACGGTGGGACCGTGGTGTGAGGCGATGTGGTATGGGACGCTGCCGCCCGTCTTCGTGTTGTTGGCCTTCGGCGTGGTGCTCGGCATCTTGCGACGCTCGTGGCGCGACTAAGGCGACTGGGGCGGCATCACGGTCCCGGCGGAGACGTAGCGTGGGAAAATCAGATTCGGCTCCGCCGGCAAGTAGCCTTGGTTGACCATTTGCAGCATCAGGCGCGAGAGCCGGTGGGCGAAGGTTTCGCCCTCAAAACGGTAGTGCGAGATGACGTTGTCGAAGAGTTGTTCGTGGTCGCGGGCGATCAGCGAGAGCGTATCCGGAACCTTGGTGCCGTGTTTCAGCAGGTAACCGACGACGAAGAAAACGTGGCGTGGTTTCGCGACGAGGAGCGCGGTCGGCGCCTGGGGCGACGCGAAGAGCGCGTCGAGTTTGGCGGTGAGGTGGGTCGGCGTGCCGCTGTGGCGGACGACGAGGGCGCTCACTTCGGTATCGCCGGCGCGCGGGGCGAGGCCCTCGCGGAAACCGGCTTCGCTGGCGAGATCGCCGGCGGCGTCGGAATTTGGGACGACGAAGGCGATGCGGCGGTGGCCCTTGGCGCGCAGGATGCCGGCGGCGTGGCGACAGACGGATCGGTAGTCGACGTCGAGCGACGGCAACTTCACGGCGGGATGGCAGGAGCCGAGCACGAGGGCGGGGATCGAGTGGGTCGCGAACCACTCCTGCAGTTCCTTGCCGAGGGAGAGCAGCACGCAGCAGAGCACGTGGTTTTGGCGGAGGTAGAGCTCGATTTTACGGCGCTGGGCGGTGGCGCTCAGCGCAGGGCAGACGAGCACCTCGGTCGTGAAACCCTGCTCGGCGAGGTGCGTGCGCATTTCGCTGATGCCTTGGTAGGCCGTGAGCGTCATCTGCGAAATCGGTTGGTGCGAGACGAGCACGACGAGACGGCTAGGCGGCGTGGCGGCCCGTGGTGACGCGGAGAGGAGACGGTTGCGGCGGCCCTGACGAATTTCGATCAGGCCCTCCTTGGCGAGTTGTTGCAGGGCGGTGCGAATCGTCGGGCGGCTGACTTGAAACATGTCGCATAGCCGGCGCTCGCTCGGGAGAAATTCCTGCCAGACCTGCTCACCGACCGCCTTCTTGATTGCGGACGCGGTCTGGCCCGAGAGTGAGAGACGCTTGGGGATTTCGAGGACTCCGGGCTGGCTGTTCATACAACGTTACCAGTGGAACGGTGTGGTTTCCCCGGGAGATGGGAACTTGATTCGGCGCCCATGAAAACCCTGCCGGCTGTGCCGATTTGGTCCGCGGTGCCCACGCCCCTCACGTCCGATCTGAAGGTGGATATCGCCTCGTTGGAAAAGATGATCGCTGCAGCGATCGACGAAGGCGTGGAGGGTTTGTTTGTCGCGGGAACGTGCGGCGAGGGCCCGTGGTTGCCCGATCGCGAACGCGTTCGGCTGATGGAGAATGCGGTGCGTGCGGCAGCGGGGCGGCTGAAGATCGCCGCGCAGGTTTCCGACAATTCGGTGCCGCGGATCCTCGATAACGCGTCGGTCGCGGCCGACTGCGGCGTGGATTTCGCGATCATCGCGCCGCCGGCGACGTTGCTGAATGCGACGCCGGACCGCATTACCGCGCTGTTTGCCGAGGCGGCGTCGCTGTGTCCGCTGCCCGTGGGCATCTACGATTTGGGCAAACATCGGGCGATCATGATTCCGGAGGACCGCCTCAGGGAGCTCTATCTGCTGCCCTCGGTGAAACTCGTGAAAGACAGCTCGGGCCTGCCGGAGCGCCGCGCGATCGCGCTGGCGGCGCGCGCCGAGAAGCCGGGCTTGCGGCTTTTCAATGGCGATGAGTTTCGTTGCCTCGAGTATCTGGAAGCCGGTTACGACAGCTTCCTGTTCGGCGGGGCGGTGGCGATCGCGCCGCAACTCCGGCGGATCGGCGAACTGTTCCGCGCGGGCCAACTCGAGGAGGCGCGGGCGGTCGAGGCCGACATGAAACGCGTGCTCTTCGATATCTACGGCGGCGAGAAGATCGCGTGCTGGTTGACGGGTCTGAAGCACTACATGGTGGTGCGCGGTCTGTTTTCCACGTCGGCGAGTTTCCTCGGCTACCCGCTCACCGACGATTGCCGGACGAAGATCGAACGCTACATGGCGGCGTCGGCCTGAGCAGGAAAGATTGCGGGGCGGTCTCACCGGCAGTTCATCATTCCGAATATGGCGACGACAACTGGACAGACGAAGGCGGGGCCGCTGCGGTCGATTGTGACCGGTGGCGCGGCGAATATCGGGCGCGCGATCACGGAAGCGCTGCTGGCCGGGGGCGGTCGCGTGGCGATCGGCCAACGCAATATCGCGGCGGCCGCTGCGTTGGTGGAACGCTACGGCGACCGCGTGATTCCATTCCGCGTCGACGTGAGCGATCCGGCGGCGTGCCGGCGATTTGTCGATGCGGCGGCGGAGGCGCTCGGCGGGCTCGATGTGCTCGTGAACAATTCCGCGGTCACCGGAGCCTCGGCGATTGCGAAGCTGGCGGACATCACGCCGGAGCATTTTGAAAACGTGGTGCGCGTGAATCTCGGCGGCGTGATCTTTTGCTCGCAGGCGGCCGTGCCGCACATGAAGGCGTCAGGCGGAGGCGTGATCGTGCACATCTCGTCGGTGAACGCGGTGCGGCCGCAGATGGGGGCGCTGGTTTATGCGGCAACGAAGGCGGGGCTCACGTCGGTGACGCAGTCGATGGCCAAGGAGCTGGCGGCCGATGGCATCCGCGTCGTGGCGATCGCACCGGGCGACATCGCTCTCGACAATGCGGCGGAGACGGACGCGGCGATTGCTGCGAAAGGTGCGGGCGGCGATGTCGTGAATCAGACGCCGCTCGGGCGCGGTCGCACGGCGGATATCGGGGAGACGGTGGCGTTTGTGTGTTCGCCGGCGGCACGATTTGTCACCGGTGTCACGTGGGTCGTGGACGGTGGGTTGCTCGCATGAGCCTGCGCTCAGATCGGCGCGAGCGTGCAGAGGGCGTCGCCTTTGCGCACCGAGCGCTGAATGCGCCACATCACGATGCGGCCGGAGCGTTCGGCGTGGACGGTAGTCGTGCCGATTTGGTCGAGTGCGTGCACGGTGCCGAGAGCTTGGCTGCGGCGGACGTGGGCACCGACTTTCGCGGCGGGCACGAAGAGGCCGTCGTGCGGTGCCGGGTGATGAATTTGGAGATGGGCCTCGTCGGCGTCTTTGGTGGTGCGCTGGACTTGGGCGCGCAATTTCGCGGGACGCTTCGCCGGGATGATTTCAAGGGCGGCGAGCAGGTGGCGCAGGCCGCGGTTGAGGTTGCGCAGGTCGCGCGGGTCGACGTCGCCGGTGCCGCGGCATTCGACGTAGATGGCGGCGATGTTGCGGGCATGGGCTGCGCTCAGGGTGCGGCCGGGCAAAAACGGGCCGTCCCAGCACCAGAAGGCGTCGAAGCACGCGGCCATCGCGCGCTGCGTGCGGTTGATGGATTTTTCGTGGGTGATGAAACCCGTCCACGGCAGCAGTTCGTAGGCGCGGCCGGCGCTGTGCAGATCGACGTAGTGGGTGCCCTGCGCGAGGAGTTGAGTGTCGAAGAGGTGGGCGAGGCGCTGCGTGACCGAGCCGCGGGCGTCGCCGGGAAAGGCGCGGGCGAGGTTGACGTCGTCGGCGGGATTCGAGCGGAGGCCCGCGTAGAACGCGCCCTCGTTCAGCACGGGCACCATGACGACGGTGCCGCGGAGATTTTTCGGGCGCCAGTGCTCGGCCCATTGGCGGAGCAGGGTGGGGCCCTCGTATTCGTCGCCGTGCGTGGCACCGTTCAGCAGGAGCACGGGGCCGGGCTGGGCGCCGCGCCAGATAAATGCATCGAAGCCGACGCTACGGACGGAGAATCGGCGCTGGTGAAAGCCGGGCGCGAGCTGCTTAAGATCGACGGAAAATTTGGAAGTGGAGGAACCCATGGCTAAAGCGAAAAAGACTACGGCGAAACCGAACTCACGCAGCAAGCGCCGCGGCGCACAACCGCTCGCGACTGGCCAACGCAAACAACCAGTGGCGCGCTGGACGACGGAGGGCGCGCGCAAGCTCCTTGTGTTGGAGAACGCGTTTTGCCGCGTGGCGGTGTGGCCCGAGATGGGCGGGGCAATTGTGAGCTACGTGGACGTGGCGAGCGGCGTGGACATCATGTGGCGGAATCCTTACGGGCAACCGGCGCGGACCCGGCCGCTCGACCAGCCGATGCGCAGCGGCAGCGATCTCTACGATGTGATGGACGGGAGTTGGTATGTGTCGCTGCCGAACGGTTTTTTCGCCGGCGACTATTTCGGTGCGCCGATCGGGACGCATGGCGAGCTGCGCAGTTTGCCGTGGGAGGTGACGGAGATTGCGGCGACGAAAAATGAACTGCGTGTGACGTTGGTGGGGCACTCGGTGCGCACGCCGCTCATTTACCGACGCGAGCTTTCGCTGCGGCGCGACAGCGCGCTGATGCATTGGCGCGAGATGCTGGAGAATCGCTGGGCCGAGCCGCTGCGGGTGGCTTGGCTCCAACATCCGACGTGGGGCGGGCCGCTCCTCGACGGCGCCCGCTTGATCACGCCGGCGCGCACGGTGCGAGTCTTCAAGGCGGACGATCCGAGCGGGCTGCAATTGGAGTCAGGTTTTTCAGGAAAATGGCCGATGGTGCGTGAGCGCGAGGGCGGCGGCATGCGCGATTGCAGCATTGTCGCGCCGGCCGGCAGCGGGCGCGATCACTCGGTGCAGTTGACGGATTTCGAAGCGGGTTGGGGCTGCGTGTGGAATGAAGGCTGTGGGCTGGGGTTCGGCATCGAGTGGGAGTTGGAAAAATTTCCGTATGCGTGGTCGTGGAACAGTGGTGGCGGCGTGAAACAATACCCGCTGTGGGGCGAGGGACATATCATCACGCTACAGCCGAGCACGTCGCCGGTGGGGCGTTGGCCGGATCTCTTGCGCGACGGCGCGGTGCTCACGGTGCCGGCTAACGGCAGCGTTTCGACGACGATGACGACGGGCTTTGTGAAATCGGCGAAAGGGCCGTGGTCGAACGGGGAGGGCGCCCCATGAATCTCTGGAAACATGCCGACAAGTGGGGCGCGCCGCCCATCGAAGATGCGGTGACGCTCGGGGAGGGTGGCACGCCACTCGTGCGCTCGCGGGTGATCGGGCCGGCGCTGGGGTTGAATAATCTCTGGTTCAAGGTCGAAGGCTGCAACCCGACGGGTTCCTACAAAGACCGCTTCGCAGCGGCGGCGGTCACGCACTTGAAACGCGACGGACGCGTGGCGTGCCTCGGCACGTCGAGCGGAAACACGGGCGCGGCGCTCGCGGCGTATTGCGCGCGCGCGGGGATCCGCTGTTTCCTCGCTATCGTGGAGGGCGCGCCCGAGGGGAAGCTGCGGCAAATGCGCGCTTACGGAGCGCAGTTGATCCGCATCAAAGATTTCGGAGCGTCGCCGGCGGTGATCGATGCGGTGATGGCGGGACTGCGCGGGCTCGCCGATGATGTCGGAGCGGGCTTCGAAGTGAGTGCGTTTTGCTTTTCTCCCGGTGGTATGGCCGGAGTGCAGACGATCGGCCTCGAAGTCGCTGAGGCGATGGCGGGCGCGCGCTTCAGTGTTTTCAGTCCGGCCGGTGGCGGCGGATTGACGCTGGCAGTCGCGCGCGGCGTGAAGACGTGGGGCGGCGCGGGCTGCGTCCATTGTGTGCAACCGGTGGGCAATGACACCATCGCGTCGGCTTTGCGCGCGGGGCGCCACCACGCGGCCGCAATGCGGTCGACGACGGCCATCAGCGGTCTGCAGGTGGGTAGTGTGCTTGATGGCGACGACGTGATCGCAGCGTGTCGCGGACTTGGTGGAACCGGCTATGTGGTGACCGACGAAACCGTGTGGGCGTGGCAGGCGCGCCTTGCGCGCGAAGAGGGGATTTTTTCCGAGCCGGCGGGTGCGGTCGCGCTCGCGGGAGTCGAGCAGGCGGTCTCCCGCGGCGAGCTGGCGCCGGACGAACATGCCGTCTGCCTCGTCACGGGCAGCGGCTTCAAAGATGAGCGTTCGCTCGTGCGGATGGTCGGTGAAGAGCCGACGCCGCTCGTGGGTTCGTTCGACGAGTTTGCGAAGGCGGTGAGGGCGAAACTGGCAAGCTAGGGCGCCGTGGTCCGGGTTGGGCGCAGGTCGCGTGAAGTGGCGAGTGCGATGACGCGGCCCTCGGTGCCGACGGCGCAGTAGAAATGGTAGACCACGCCCTCGTGGCGGACGAGCCAGGGTTTGTGGGCGTATTCACGATCCCATGGCTCGGATGGCGCGATGAGATCGGGGCCGCTCCACTTGGTCCAGTGCACGAGGTCGCGCGAGACGGCGAAGGTATCGAAGGCGCCGGGTTTCCAAAACGCGCCGAAGTAAAACATGACCCAGAGATCTCCGAAGCGGACAATTTGCGGGTCGCCGCTGATCACACCGCGTTTGTAGCCGGGCGGGCGCTCGTTTTCGAGCACGTGGGCGTCGCCGTGCCTTCGCCACGTTTTCAGATCGTGCGAGAGCGCGATGCCGATGCGCTCGCTGTCTTTCGGTGCGCGGGCGTTGTAGAACATCACGAACGGCGCGCCGAGGGTCCGCGCGGGATCGCGAAAAATGTAGCTCTTGAACAACGTGTCGCGCTCGAACGGGCGGGCGTCGGCATCGCCGGGACCGAGCACGGGATTGGCGGGCAGGCGCTCCCACGGGCGAAGTGCAAGCGGATCGGTGGTCGACGCGAGGCCGATGGAGAGGGGCGGAGTTTCGTAGCCGATTTTGGCGCCGCCGAGATACGACAGCCAGTAGCGGCCCTCGTGCGGCTGCAGTTCCCACGTGCCGTCCCAGCGAGGGTCGACCAAGGCGAGGCCGGCGGCGGCCTGCTCGGCGTCCCAGCCGGTGCCGCTGCGGGGCAAGATCGTGCCGAGCGCGCGCCAGTGCAGCAGGTCGTCGCTGGTGGCGAGGCGGGTCTCGTAACCGCGCCCGTCGAAGGCGATGAAGACCATGAACCACCGGCCGTCGCGGCGGAAGACGTTGGGGCAATCTATTTTCTCCTCGGCTGAGCCGCGTAGCACGATGCCGTATTTGAACGGAGTTTTCACCTCGTCGAAAACGCGCTGCATCGTCGGTGCATCGATCGCGGTGGGCTCGGCGGCGGAAAGTCCGGCGAGCGACGTGAAGAAAGAAATCGCGGCCAACAGGAGCCGCGGGGACCGGCGATTATTGAACATGGTAAACATCGAGTTTTAGCGTGGCCGGTTGGGGTTCGGCGGAGGTGACGCGAATCGTCAACGGGTCGCCGGGTTTGGTCGCAGTGAGATCGGCTTCGCCGACGGCCCACGAGAGGCCGCTCCATACACGGCGATCGTAGGTGATCGCGACGGGGAGCACGCGGTCGCCGTGACGGACCTCGATGCGGAAGATTTTATCGAGGCTTACGCGCACGGGCTTTTCGCCGCCGCGGCTGCGGAGCGGTTCGCCGGCGGGGGAGACTTGCTGCATCACCACGCGCAGTCGTCCGCGGGCGGGCGCGGTGACGGTCGCGGTGGTGGCGTGCGCTGCCGCGGAGACGTCGCGCATCGGCAGCGGTGCGATGCTGGCGGGGATGACGATGTCGGTTTGCTCGCCGAGGTCGTGATCGGCCGCGGCGTGGCGCCCGAAACCGATCACGGCCATCTGCTCGGGGCCGAGGGTGATCGTGTCGTCGATGAGCGTGGGGATGAATCCCGCATCGCGAAACAACACGCGGCCGGTGCCGTGGCGCGGTTGGCTCTGGGCGACGCGGGACAGTTTCATGGTGACGACTGATTGGGCAGGGTTGACGACCGTGTAGACGACGCCGGTTTCGCCGAGCGAGGCGAAGCCGTAGGGTTCGCTTTGGCCCGGCACGCCGCCGATCAGGTAGGTGCGACCCAGAGCTTGAAGCGGAAGAAACATCTGCTGCGCGCGCGCGAGCCAGCGGGCGTCGTCGTTGTTCAGAAGTGCCAGGTCGCCATAGAGGAGATTCATCCAACTGCCGTGCGCGAGATTGAGGAGGACCATGCCTTTCCAGCCGGTGTGTTTGCGCCAATAGGCGGTGGCGGTGGCGCCGAGCATGGGGCTGCAACTGTCGATGCGCTCGAGCGGGACGCCGTTGGCGGCGTAGCGCCGGACCTTGTGGTCGCCGAAAATATCGACGGAGCGGAAAAAGTTCATCGCGGGCACATCCGCCGGGCCGGGATCGCCGCTGTAGAGGCTGTCGAAAACCTCCAGCCAACGCAGGTCGACATCCTGGCGAAACGGCCGCCACGTGCCGCGGTCGCCGCCGTAGCCGTTGTAGGCTTGGATGATCACGTCGGGATGGCGGGCGCGAAAAGCGGCGAGCGCGGTGCGCCACGCGGTCTCGTTGCGGCGGATGATTTCCTCGCGGGGCAGATTGGCGAACTGCGGCGTCGCGGCGGTGAATTTCGCGAAGTCGAATTTGAAGATGCGCACGCCGCGCTCATACCAATGTTGCAGGCTGCCGAGCAGATGCGGGAGGTAGTCACCGTCGAACAGGCACATCGCGTTCCGCTCGCGCGTCATGGAGTTTTCCCACGCGGGAAATGGGTCGAGCTGGCTGAGGTTGTTGGTGCTGAACCAGAGGCCGGGCAACAGGCCGTGCTCGCGACACGCCGCGAGCCAGCGGTCCGGTCCTTCGGGCCAGTGGGGCTGGCGCCAGGCGCGGTAGCCACCGTCGCGTGCGAACCAGTAGGCGTCAATCACGTAGGCGTCGATGCGCACGCCCTGCGAACGCAGGCGCACGATTTCGCGCAACTGGCGCATCGCGAGCTCCTCGGTCAGCTGAACCTTGTCGGACAACTCGTCGTAAGCGGCCCAGTTGTTGTAAACGACGAGCGGTTCGCGGAACGAATCCGAAACGCGCGCGACGAGGCTGACGGCGCCGAACAAAACGACGGCGAGCGTAACAGTCGTCCGGCGCGATGCGGTGAAGAGACGCGAGGAGCGGGGCGACGGGTGGGCCATGACGGAGGCCGACGGTCAACGAAGTCGGCGCGCAGATCAATCGGACTCCGGCTCGGCGGACGGCTGCAGAGAGCCGTCCCTACCGAGGCGAAACGTGCGCGAGTGGCTTACGGGAGCTCGCGGATCTTCAGGTTGCGATACCAGACGGGGGCTTGGGCTTTGCCGTGGAGACCTTGGAAGCCGATGGGGCCGGAGCGGCTGAAGTCCTTGAGGGCTTTGCCAAACTTGTTGGCGGTGCCGTCAGGATTTTTCTTCGGCTCTTTCCAGTTGTTCAGGTCGGCATCGTAGACCTCTTCGCCGTTGAAGATGAGGGAGACGTGGCTGCCGTTGCAGGTGATCGTGAAGCGATTCCATTCGCCGATGGGCTTCGACATTTTCTTGGAGGGCGGTTGCGCGTTGTAGATTGCGCCGACCATGCCGTAGAGCGCGCCGTCGGCGCTGTCGTGCACTTGGATTTCGAGGGCGGCGAGCACGTCCTTGATGTTGCCGGAGCGGAGGAAGACGCCGCTGTTGGACTCCTTCGCGACCTTGAATTCCAGATCGAGGACGAAGTTGGTGTAGGATTTTTTCGTCCAGATGGTGTTGTGGTCTTTCGCGACGAGCGTGCCGTTTTCGAAGACCCAGTCGCCGGGCTTGGTAACCGTGTCGGAAAAATCGGTGGCGATGAGGGCGGGCCAACCCTTGGTGTCGGGATGGCTCTTGGGCGCGGCGGAAAGAGAAGCAATGGCGGCGCTGCAGAACGCGGCGGCGAGGAGGAGCGTGCGGGGAAGGCGGGTGATCATGGATCGAGGGGGCTGAGTGGCGGAGGTTCGGAGGAGGAGTGTCGGGAATAGCCCGAGCGGTCCAACCCGAAACCGCGGAGAGACGGGCGGGAGCAGAAATAGGAAAGCTGAGGTGGTGCGCTCAGCTCGTCGCGGGCTCGTTGAAGGCTTGGGCGAAGGTCGGGAGCATGCGCATGACGGCGCCGAAGTCGGAGCCGTGAGCGATGAGGCGGGCGCCTTGGCGGGTGAGCTCGGCGATGTCTTCGGCGGTGCCGGACGGACGGCCCCAGGCGACGCCGTGTTTCGCAGCGGCGGCGGCGACGGTGGCTTGGGCGGCGACCATCTTCGGGTTTTTCCAATCGAGCGGGCAGCCGAGGCGGAGCGAGAGATCGCCGGGCCCAATGAAGAGGCCGTCGATGCCGGGTGTGCCGGCGATGGCGTCGATGTTGGCGAGCGCTTCCTGCGTCTCGATCTGAACGATGAGAAAAGTGTCGGCGTTGGCGGCGGCAGGGTAGGTGAGCGTGCCGTCGAGGTAGAAATTGTTGTCGAGACCGGCACCGTCTAGGCCGCGTTGACCGAGCGGCGGGAACTTTACGGCTTGCGCGATTTTCGCGGCGTCGGCCGCGGTGTTGACGAGCGGGCACATGAGACCGGTCGCGCCGTCTTCGAGGAGGTGATAGAGTTCGGTGGCGTTGCGGCTGCCGGTGCGGACGATGCAATCGATGTTGGCGAGATGATGCATCGCGATCAGGCGCTGGAGCTCGTGGCGTTCCCACGTGCTGTGTTCGCTGTCGAGCCAGATGGCATCGAAGCCGGCCTTGGCGGCGTGGGCGGGCATCATCGTGGTCGCATAATACATGCAGGCGATGCGGGCGGGCTTGTTTTGACGAAGGCGGGAGCGAATGAGGGAGGGACGCATGAGGTTGTGCGCGGAAACTAGGCCTGGCTCGACGTGGAGGACAACCGGGGAAACCGTGGCATTTCATGTGACCAGTTTGCGGGCGTTGTCCGCGGGGAGAATCGCCGCGACAACCGCGCCACGTTTCCGGCCTCGCCGCTGCGAAACAAAAACTGCACACGCTATGTCGGCCCACCCCCACCAGCCCATGCTTCGTTTTCTCGCTCCTTATGGTTTCGCCCTCGCACCGTTTCTCGCCGTGGCGGCGGGCACGGCGTCGGCCTCGGACTGGACGCAGCGCCCCGCGTATCCGCTCGCGCCCGGCATGGCGGGGATCATCGCCGGAGTGCATGGTGGCGTGTTGATCGCGGCGGGCGGCGCTAATTTCCCCGACAAGATGCCGTGGGACGGTGGGAAGAAAATTTATTACGATGAAATCTTCGTGATCGCGCCGGGCGAAAAGGCGTGGCGCTCGGCGGGCAAGTTGCCGGAGCGGCGCGCGTATGCGGCGTGCGTCTCGATCGCGGATGGTGTGCTCGTGATCGGCGGCGAAAATTCCGACACGATTTTTCAAGACACGCTCATGCTGCGCTGGGATGGCAAGGCGGTGGTGGTCGAGCGGGGGCCGGCGCTGCCCGCACCGCGGACGAGTCAGGTCGCGACGGTGCTCGACGGGAGCGTCTACGTGGCGGGTGGCTATGCGCCCGGTGCCGTGCGCGTGAGCAGCGGAGATTTTTGGCGGCTCGACTTGGCGCAGCGCGCGGCGGGTTGGAAAAAACTGGCGATGTGGCCGGGACCGACGCGGGCGCAGGGCACGATCTCAGCACTCGACGGGGCGATCTATTTGATCAGCGGTTTGGAGATGGGCGTAGACGCCGAGGGCAAGGCGAAGCCGACCTACTTGGGCGACGCGTATCGCTACCGCGCGGAAAAATGGGAGCGGTTGCCTGACATGCCGTGGACGGCGATCGCGGCGCCCTTTCCCTCGCCGGTGTCGACGAATCTCGGACGCGTCTGGGTGCTGGGTGGGGTCGACAGCCGGATGGTGGGCAAGGTCCCGCGCGACACGCGGGTGCCGGACCACATGATGTATTTCGATGTCGCGACGCACGCGTGGAAGACGGTGGAAGAGCGCTGGCCTGACCCGGTCGTGACGGCACCGACCGTGCAGATCGGCGACGAATGGTGGATCGTCTCGGGTGAAATCATGGCGGGTGTGCGCACCACCAGCGTGTGGTCTTGGAAACCGGGAGCGGTGAAATGAGCGCTGTGGAAGTCACTCCGATGCGTGCGTGGCTAACGGTCGCGCTCCTGTGGTTCGTCGGATTTCTGAACTACCTCGACCGCGTCATGATCACGACGATGCGGCAATCCATCGTGGACGTGATCCCGATGACGGATGCGCAGTTCGGTCTGCTGACAACGATTTTCCTGATCGTGTATGGCTTGTTGAGTCCGTTTGCGGGTTACCTCGCGGATCGGTTTAACCGGAGTCACGTGATTGTCATCAGTCTCGTCGCGTGGTCGGTGATCACGTGGCTCACGGCGCATGCGACGACGTATGGCGAACTGCTCGCGACGCGAGCGCTCATGGGCATCAGCGAGGCGTGCTACATTCCGGCGGCGCTGGCGTTGATCGCTGACTACCACGGCGTGAAAACGCGTTCGCTGGCGAACGGCGTGCACTTGAGCGGCGTGATGGTGGGCGCGGGCATGGGTGGCGTCGGTGGGATGATTGCCGAGAGTCACGGTTGGGCGCAGGCGTTCGCTTGGTTTGGGCAACTCGGCGTCGTGCTGGCAGTCGTCACGGCGATCTTCCTGCGCGATCAACGCGTGCTGGCGGCGGGCAAGACTGCGACTACGCCGGCAGTTGAACAGGTGAAGCTCGGTGAGGCATTGCGGAGTCTGTTCAGCAGCCGGGCTTTTTTGTTGGCGCTCGGCTACTGGGGGCTGCTCGGCATGAGTGTGTGGTCGGTTGTCGGATGGATGCCGACTTATCTGAAGGAGCATTTTTCGCTCGGTCAGGGCGTCGCGGGAATTTCGGCGACGGGGTATTACCAAGGAGCGTCGATTGTCGGAATTTTGTTCGGCGGATGGTTGGCCGATCGTTGGAGCCGGACGCGTCCGAATGCGCCTGTGCTCGTGCCGCTGATCGGGATGGGTGTGGCGGCGCCGGCCATCTTGCTGGCATCGAGCACGAATGTGCTGCCGCTCGCGCTCGGCGGGTTGATGTTGTTTGGCCTCACCAAGTCGTTTGCCGATGCCAACATGATGCCGATTCTCACGCTGGTCTCGGACAAACGCTACCGTGCGACCGGCTACGGTGTGCTCAATCTCTGCGCGTGTGTGGTCGGCGGCATCACGATCTACGCGGGCGGCGCGTTGCGTGACGCCAAGATCGACGTGAGCAACGTGTTTCACTTTGGCGCCGCGAGCATCGTAGTGTGCGCGGTGCTGTTGTTTGCCGTGAAATCTCGGGCGGAGATGAAAGCCTGACGCGGTCAACGATGATGCGCGGCGGCGGAGTCAGCGCTCGAACCACTCGAGCGGCACGTTCTGGAATTTGAGCGAGAGGAGTTTTCCGGGGGCGGGCGAGTGATAGTAACTGAGCAGCGCGCGGCCGTCGTGAAAGGTGATGCTGGTGTAGGCGAAGGTCGTCGTGGGGTCGGACTCGAGCTGCTTGGGTCGACTCCACGTGCGGCCTTCGTCGTGCGAGATCATGGCGGCGAGCGGGGTGCGCGGGCCGCCGTGATTGGTGCCGAGGACGGTTTTCTCGGGGTTCGACCAGACGACGGTGGGATTCCAGACGAGAAGCCAGTCGCCGTTGGCGGGATTGCGCGCGAGCGTCGACGGAGCCTCGGGGGCTTCGATAGCCCATGGGGTCGCTTCGCTCCAGGTGTCGCCGCCGTCCTGGGAGTAGGCGTGCCAGATTTTGCCGGTTTGCGTGCGGATGATTTGGAGCACGCGGCCATCCCTGAGTTCGATCAGGCCTGGCTCCATCGCACCGCGTTTCGGGGCGCTGAGGAGAGTGGTGCCGCGCTGCCAAGTGCGGCCGTCGTCGTCGGAGCGGTAGACGACAGTTTTGAAATTGTCGTTTTTCGTGCCGACTTGCGGCGAGGTGGCGACGGGAGCGAGGAGGCGGCCAGTCTTGAGCTGGATGACGCGGGCGTTGTTCATGACGTGGTAGCCGGGTTCGGGCATCATGAGCACGGGAGGGCTCCACATCTGCGCGTCGTCGGAGGAGCGGCGGACGTAAGCTTTGAGATCGGTCGTGGAGTTTTTCTGCAGATAGAAGAACAGGATATCGCCGGTGCGTGAGCGGACGAGGCTCGCGGACATGACGTTGGAGTGGCCGGTGTTTTCCTGGAGGGTGAAGCGAGTGCCCCAGGTGCGACCGCCGTCGCTGGATCGGGCGGCGGAGATACGCGCCGGGGCATGGTCATTAGCCTTCTCGTAGAAATCGGACCACGCGGCGAAGAGCGTGCCGTCGCGGAGCACGACGATGTCGCCCTCGGTCTGGCGCGGGTGGGCCGCGTCGGCGGTGGCGATGAAGCTGGTGATGATCGGTGTCGCCGAGTTCGCGGCGGCCAAAAGCGGGGCGAACGACGCGACGAGCAGCAGCGACGTCGCGCGGAAAAATGGGCGATGGGGAAAGCGAACGGTAAACATGGTGGGGCGTGGAATCGCGGGAGAGCGTGCGACGCGAAAAGCGAATTTCGTTCCCCGGTGGACGCGAACGCGGCGGCTTGGTCAAACTTTGTTACCAGCCTTTGTCCCTCGTCGCGAGATTGGCCGACTTCTGCAATGACCGCTGCCCGTTCACCCCGCACTCCCGCTATGATCTCCCGCCTCCTTCTCATTGTTGGTCTCGTCTTCGCTGCAGTGGTTCGCGCCGAAATTGTGCTGCAGGAAAAAGTGGCGCGCCTCGGCGTGCCGCATCAGGGGCCGTTTGTCCGCACCGGCGACGGGGCGATTTGGGGAGTCAACGAAGGTGGTGCCTTGGTCTCGCGCGATGAAGGCAAAACGTGGGAACCGCGCGAAATTTACGATCAGAAGCGCTACCGGTCGCGGCCGGAGCGCGCGTTGTTGCGGATGAAGGAGGGCGTGTTGCTCTACGCGTTCCTCAACGACTACGAAAAGGTCTTCAAATGGGACGACAAACAGGGCGGGCCGCTCGAAGGCTGTCGGTTGCCCGTGTATGTGTCGCGCAGCGCGGACGACGGCAAAACGTGGGGGGCGCCGGTGCTGTTGCAGGAAGGCTGGTGCGGCGCGGTGCGCCAGATGATCCAGTTGCGCACGGGGCGGATCGTGCTGGTTTCGCAGGTGGCGAAAGCGAATCCCGGGCGGCACGTGACGCTCATCTATGTTTCCGATGATCTCGGCAAATCGTGGAGGACCGCCGAGCCGATCGATCTCGGCCAGCAAGGCAACTACGCTGGCAAAGTCGTGGGCCTTACCGGCTCGACGCACGGCGGAGGCATCGAGGCCACGGTGCTTGAGAAAGGGAATGGCGATTTGAAACTGCTCCTGCGCGTGCCGCACGGGCACTTCGAAGAGATGACGTCGAAGGACGGGTTGAAATGGGTTTCTGCGATGCCGTCGACGATCGAGGCGAGTGATTCGCCCGGCATGATGGTGCGCCTCGCAAGCGGGCGCGTGGCACTGTTGTGAACCGCTACACCGATCCCGTGAAAAGACTCGGTCGGCGCGAGGAGCTCTCGCTGGCGTTTTCCAACAACGACGGGATCACGTGGACCACGCCGCAGGTGATCGCCGTAAACCGTGTGCCGAAGGGCGCGCGCGAAGGAGCCTATTGGCTGTCGTATCCGTATGCGTTTGAGGCGACGCCGGGGCGGCTGTGGATTTCGACCATGCAAGGCGGTTTGCGCGCAGAGTTGAGCGAAGCCGATTTTCTTACGCCGGTCGCGGCGCCGCTCGACGGCCCAGCCGTGCGCATCGTCGCGCTGGGGGATTCGATCACGCGCGGGGCGCGACCACGGGTCACGCCGCAGCAGACTTTTCCTGCACTCACCCAGGCCGCCCTCCGCGAGGCGGGCGTGCGGGCGCAGGTGCACAATGTCGGCATCGGCAGCGAGCGAACCGATCTGGCGCTGCAACGGCTCAAACAGGATGTGATTTCCCAACACCCGCACCTCGTCGTTGTGATGTATGGCACGAACGACAGTTGGGTCGACAAAGGGAAGACGGCCTCGCGGCTGACGGAGGCGGAGTTTGAGAATAATCTCCGCGAGATCGTCCGCCGGTTGCGCGCGGCGAAGATCGGCGTCGTGCTGATGACGGAGCCGAAGTTCGGTGAGAAAAATCCCCACAACGGCCTCGACGAAGATCCGAACCGGCGGCTTGCGCGCTACATGGAGATCACACGCAAAGTAGCCCGCGAAACGGGCGTCGCGCTGGTGGACAATTTTGCGCGGTGGGACGCCGCGCAAACGGGCGGCACCGTGCTCCAAATGTGGACGACCGACGGCTGTCACCCGAATGTAACCGGCCATGCCGAGATGGCGCGGGAAATCGCGGCGACGATGCTGCCGTTGGCGAGGGCCGTGGCGCTGTAGTTCCGCTTCGTGGTCACAACGTATTACCTGTGAATTCCCCTCGGAACGGCGGGGCCTGGAAACACCTTCAGACTCCGGAAGGAGGCGCCTCCGCAACTCTTCCCACCGCCGACCACGGTCTCCTGCCTATGAACACTTCGATGCTCCCGCTCCGCTCTGTTTCGCTCTGCCGTTTCGCGCCGCTCAGCTGCGCCCGGCAGATGCTCGTTCACGTGCTTGCTGCAATCGTGATGTTGTTGGCCGTCCTGTCGGCTCCCGCCGTGTGGGGCCAAGCCAATGCGGCGACGGTCGAAGGCCGCGTGAAGAATGCCGAGAGCGGCAATTACCTGAATAACGCCCGCATCGTCGTCGAAGGCACGACCATCGAGACGCTCACCAATTCCGAGGGCGAATACCGCATCACCAACGCGCCGGCCGGAGCGGTGCGCCTGCGCGTCACCTACGCCGGCATGGAAACACAGACCGGCACGGTCACCGCCGCGGCGGGTGGCGCGGCGCGCAAGGACTTCGATCTCTTGTTTGAGAGCGGCCAATCGACCATCGGACGCGGGGGCGACGCGGTGAAGCTGGAGAGTTTCGTCGTCGAGTCGACGGCGCTCAACGCGGCGGCCGCAGCCGTCAACGAGCAGAAGATGTCTCCGAATATCAAAAATGTGATCGTGCTCGACGAGATCGGCGACCTCGGCGACGGCAATATCGGCGAATATCTGAAATACACTCCCGGCCTCTCGATTGTGAGCGGACCTCAGACCGCCGCGAGCGCGTCGATCCGCGGTCTGCCCGGCAGCGGCATTGTCTTTATGATCGACGGCGCGGAAGTTTCCACGCCGTCCGCCGACCGCACGTTCGATCTCGCGGCGAGTTCCTCTGGCAGCGTCGACCGCATCGAGATCACCAAGGTCCCCACGCCCGATCGTCCGGCCAACGCTGTGGGCGGCACCGTCAACGTGATCGGCAAAAGCGGTTTCAGCGCCAAGCGCCGTGTGCTCAAAATCAATACCTATGGCGCCTACAATTCTGATAATCGACTCCAGCCCCCCGGCCTGAGCGATCGGGTCGGCAGCGATTCGCATTCGAAGGCGCGTGCGATCCAGCCCGGCCTCGATATCAACTATTCGCATCCGGTGAACCAGAACTTCGCGTTCACCGTGAATCTGAGCCAGCTCACCCGTGTCTACGACATGGACTACGATTCCCCGACCTGGGACCTCATCCGCGGGGTGCAGACGACCTCGACCGAGCAAAATGTCCTCCAGACCACCGAGCGCCAACTCGCCTCGACGACGTTTGACTGGCGCATCAACCGCGAGAATTCCCTGCGCCTCAACCTCGAGCACGTGCAGATCAATACGCCCACCCGCCAGAACATCTACACGGTGGCGTGGGGCGCCGGTAACACGGGCGGTCCGACGTTCACGCAAGGTGCGGCCGCTGGAAACGACATCCTCCGGCAGAACGTGACCTACGGCGACCGCACCCGCGGCACGACGTCCGCCGTGCTCCGTTGGGTGCACGACGGAAAACTCTACAAGATCGACGCCAACGCGAACTACTCGCGGAGCTGGGACGAGCGAAAGGATCTGGAACACGGTTTCTTCCGCACCATCGGTAGCACGCAACAGACTGCGTTGGTTGTCCGCGCCGAGGGCCTCGACGGCATCTACAACCGCCGCGCGCCGAAGCTCACGGTCACCGATCGCACTGGCCGAGCGGTCGATCCCTACGATCCGGCGGGCTATACGCTGGCCAGCCCCACGAGCCAGCCGAACGAAATCGTCGGTGACATGAAGAGCGCCTCGGCAAACATCTCGCGCAATTTTGCGTTTTCTTCGCCCATGACGCTCAAGGCCGGCGTGCTCATCAACCGCCAGCGGAAAGACAACACCTCCGAGCTCAAGACGTGGACTTTTGCACCGCCGGCCGGGGTGAGCCGCCTCGTGGGCAGCTACGACCTGATCAACGAGACGCTATCCCAGCAGTCGTTCTTCAACGACACGCTCAAGTTGAAGTGGGTCAGCCCGACCAAGCTCTACGATCTCTACAAAACGCGCCCCGAGTGGTTCACCATCAGCGATGCGGCGACCTACCAATCCGGCGTGACCAATTCCCGGTATTTTGAAGAAACCATTTCGGCCGCCTACGTCCGCCACGACATCAAGCTCCTCGACAACCGTCTCTGGGTGGTGAGCGGCGTGCGTTTTGAAAAAACTGACGACCACGGCGAGGGCCCGCTCAATGATCTGCGCGCCACCTACCGTCAGGACGCCAACGGCAATCTCCTCCGCGATGCGGCCGGCCGGTTGATCCCGGTCACGACCGATGCGCTCGCGACGGCGAAGCTTCGCTACGTCACGCGCGGGGCCATCGCCGACCGCAGCTACTCGGGCTACTACCCGAGTATCAACGGCACCTATTACATCACCGAATCGCTCGTCGCCCGCCTCGCCTATGCGAAGACCATCGGTCGGCCCGCTCTGTCCAATATCATCCCCGGCATCACCGTGGCAGATCCGGGCGCAGCCGTGCGCACGGCGACGATCGTGAACAGCGGCCTGCGTCCGTGGACGGCCGACAACTACGACCTCTCGTTCGAAACCTACGGTATCAAAGGCGCGACGGTTTCGGTCAGTCTCTTTAAGAAGGATATCAAAAATTTCTTCGTTGATACCCGCGTCCCCGCGACACTGGAACTGCTGCAAAATTATGGGCTCTCCGACGACTATCTCGATTACGAGATCATCTCCACGGCCAACGGCGGCAATGCTACCGTCGAGGGCTACGAGGCGAGCTGGCGCCAGTCGCTCTATTTCCTGCCCCCGTGGGCGAAGGGTTTTTCGACTTACGCCAACGTCACGATTTCGCACGTGAGCGGCGAGAGTGCGGACGAGTTCACGCCGTTTGCGCACAAGAACATCAACTGGGGCCTTAGCTACATCCGCCGGGCGCTGTCGCTACGGTGGAACGTCTCCTACGCCTACAAGGTCACGGGCGCCGCGGTGGCTGCGAGTGCCGCCGTGCCCGCCGGCACGCGCTCCTACGTCGCTCCGCAGATCACGCAGGACTGGTCCTTCGAATATCGCTTCGCAAAAAAACTCAGCGTTTACGGCGGAGCCCGCAATTTCACCGGCATCGAGAAACGCACGGAGCGCGCCGGCCCGAACACGCCGGCGTGGACGCGGCCGCAGTCCTACCAGAATTTCGGCACGCTCGTGACGCTTGGAATTCGCTCCGAGTTTTAAGACGGTCGCCGTGAGATGACCCCCACGATCTTCCGACTCCGCGTTTGCTTTGGCTTGGCCGGGTGGAGTGCAGGGGCGGTCGGAGCCATGGCGCAGGGGGCGGCACAAACAATCACGTTCGTCGCCAACGCCGAGAACCAGACGAAGCAGCGCGTGCGCTATTCCGGCCATGCGTGGGCGGCCGACCAAGGCGGCTTCCTCGCGGGCACGGGGCGCGGTCACCGTTTGTTGACCGAGGTGGCGCCTGACGCGGGCGATTTCCGGATCGAGCTGGAGCTCGCCTTGCCAGCGGCAAATCGCGAGGCGGCGCTCGTCCTCGGCGGTGACAGCGAGCTCGCCTTTGCGGCCGGCGTGAAAGGGTGGAAGCTGCGCGGCCGTTTTTTCCGTGCTGGCGACGCCCCAATCGAAATCGCCGCGCCCGCCATCAAAGCTGGGAAGAGTTTTGCGCTCGCGGTGGAGCGCAAGGGCGAGGTCGTCACAATTTCGGCTGACGGCGCGGTCGTGCACCGCGGTGCGTGCAGTGCGGCGGCGCTGGGCGCGCTCGGCCTCGATCCTGGAGCCGGCACCGTGCGGCTCTATACATTTGCGACGATCGGCGCTTTCGCGACGTCGCGGATCGCCGCGAAGCCGTTTGGCAATCCGTTTGGGATGCAGTTGCGCCGCGCGCCGGCTACGTCCGCCGCCGTATATGAACCGGTCGTCGTGCGCGGGGCGCTCACGAACGAGAGTTCGATCGTTCGCATGGCCGACGGCGCGCTGGAAACGTATTCGGTCACGAAGCCCGCGAGCGACTCCGTCACGGTGCAACGCTCGCGTGACGGCGGGCTAACGTGGTCGGAGCCGCAAACGGCGTTCACGCTGCCGGGACGCGCCTACTACGCGTTGCAAGTGCTGGCGGCAAAGGATGGCGCGCGCCACGCCGTCGTGCACGTGCTCGGCGAAGGTCCGGGCGGCTACCGCGGGCGCCTCTACGAAGTCTATCACACAAAACTCGCCGCCGGGGCCGCCGCGTGGTCGGCGCCGCAACGGATCGTGCCGGGCTACATAGGGTCGATCCGCGGCTTTATCCAACTCACACGCACCGGCCGGCTCGTGCTCGCCGTCGGTCGCGCGATTCCCGCGCGGGAGCAGCCACCGAAGTCAGGACCGGATTTCGGATGGAATGACACCTTCGTCTATTTCTCCGATGATCAGGGCCCGACTTGGCGGCAATCCCCCGATGTGCTTTCGCTCGAACTCAAGGCCCCCAACGCCACGCGCTACGGCGCGGTCGAGCCCGTGCTCCTCGAACTCCGTGACGGGCGCGTGTGGATGCTTGTGCGCGATCGGCAGGGACGTCTGATGCAGTCGTTTTCCACCGACGGCGAGCGCTGGACGCCGCTTGAGCGAACGTCGTTCATTTCGTCGGATTCTCCGGCCGCACTGTTGCGCCTGCGCGACGGAAAAATCGTGCTGCTAACGAACGCCTGCCAAAACTGGACCGACCCGCGCAGTTACGCGATGGGCGGACGCGAGGTGTTGCACGCGGCGATCAGCGCCGACGAGGGGAAAACGTGGCGAGGCTTTCGCGAGATTTTCCATGAGACCGATGTCGTGAGCGGTGGAGATCGCGGCACATCCTATCCGACGCTCGCCGAAACGCCTGACGGCAAAGTCGTCGTCGTGAGCGGGCAGGGTGAAGGCAAGCGCGCCATCGTGACCTTTGATCCGCGTTGGCTCGAGGAGCGCGCGGTGCGCGACGAACTCGCGGGTGGCCCCGCCGCGTGGACCCAATACGGCGACGAAGGCTTGCGCGTTGAAGCGGCCGAGGGCGGCGCACGTGCCGCGGCGATTCCGCTGAAGGCCACGGGGCTTTGTGGCGCGCTCTGGAATTTTCCGATTTCGGCGGAAGGGGAACTGCGGGCGCGCATCCAGCTTCCGACTCAGGCCAAGGCCGTCCGCCTGAGTCTCAACGACCATTTCAACCGCATCGACGACAAGCACGCGGCTGAGCACGCCGTGTTTACGCTCGAGGCGGCGAAGATCGGGTTGCCCGCCGACGGTCGCGCGCACGATCTCACGCTCACGTGGAGCCGCGCGGCGCAGGCCGGCAATGTGCTCGTGAGCGTCGACGGCAAAGCGCCGGTGCGAGTCGCGGCGATGCGGCCCGCGGAGTTCGGCGTGAATTATCTTCGGGTCGAATTTCGTGCCGATGCCGACACGGGGCACGTCACGATCGGTCAACTTTCCGCCCAACTCCCGCGATGAAAAAAACGCTCGTTGCCTTCATAGTTGGTTTTTCGCTTTGCGCCGCCGCGGCTGCGGCCCCCCGCGTGCGACCGGATTTCGGCGTGGTGTTCAACGACGATGCCGATCTCGCGTTTGTGGTGCCGGACCGCGCGAAAGCGGAGGAATTTCTCCGTATCAACGTGAGCGCGCTAGCCGATACGCCGGTGAAGACGTTCGTCTACTGCATCGGCATGGGTGGCGACCTGCTCTACTACAATACCGAGGTCGCGAGCCGTGTCGGCTGGCGGAAATCTCACGACGAGAAGCCCGGTTCTCTGATGGAGAAACGTATGGAGAATGCGCGCGTGTGCCTCGCGCAAGGCGCCGACGCCGTGCGCACGGCGGGCGAGACGGCGAAGCAGCTCGGGCTGCGTTTCATTCCGAGCCTGCGTATGAACGACGCGCATTTCATGGCGAATCCCGACGGGCACGCGATGACGAGCGAGTTTTGGTTCAAGCATCGCCACGAATATACGATCAAGGAGTCGCCGTTGGCGTTTCAGGCGGCCTACGGGAATTTATTGGACTACACCCACGCCGCCGTTCGGCAGCTCCGGCTGGACACCGTGTTCGAGGCGCTCGCGCGCAACCACGAACTCGTCGATGGCTTCGAACTGGATTTCAACCGCTTCCAAGTCTTCTTCCCGAAGGGCAAGGCGGCGGCTGGTGCGCCGCTCATCACCGAACTGGTGCGCCGCGTGCGCACGCGGCTCGACGAACTCGCCGTTAGTGAGAAACGACCGATGCATCTTTTTGTGCGCGTGCCGCCGTCGGTGACGGATTGCACGACGGCCGGCCTCGAAGTGGAGCGCTGGATGCGCGAAGGCCTCGTCGACCTCGTTTCCCCCGCGCAGATCATGACGCTCGCAGGCGATATGCCGATCGCCGACCTCGTCGCGCTTGGGAAACAGCACGGCGTGCGCGTCTATCCCTCGCTCTATCCGCGGACCGCGTGGCGGCTGCCGTTTCCGCCCGCGGGCGCGAACCGCTACGCCGGCACGGCGGTCGGCCGCGAGGGCACGCTCGAAGAAATTCGTGGCGCGGCGGCGAACTACCGGGCGATGGGCGTCGATGGTTTTTATCTTTTCAACTTCTACAACGGCTTCGGCGCCGCGCGTCCGCACGACGACCGCCTCTATCATGTGTTTCGTGACCTCGCGCGGACCGAAAATCTGCGCGGCCAATCCGCCGTTTATGCCGTGACGAAGAGCAACTATTTCGACGGTCCCGGATCCTACGCTTACGGGAAACAACTCCCGACGAAGCTCGCACCGGGTGTCACGTCACGGATCGCGCTCTCGATCGCGGAAAATCTCTCGGCGGGCCCGTTTCCGCTGCAGGCGTGCGAACTGCGAGTGGGACTGCGGGCGGTGCCCGAGGGCGCGACGGTCGCGATCGCGCTGAATGGGAAACCGATCTTCGAGGGAGCAACCGCTAGCGGTGCGCGCGTGGTCACGAAACAACTCGTGAAAACTCCGCCGCGTCAGCCCGACCAAGCGGAAGAATATCTCCACGTGCCGCTGCCGGCGGGGCTGATGCCGGTGCGCGGGGCCAACGAATTTACGATCACGGTCGCCGGTGCGACCAAGCCGGTCGAGGTCACGGACCTCGAAGTGCGCTACGATTATCAAAACGATCTCGAAAAAATCTGGAACCGCGTCCCGGTCCGTTAACTGCCGAATTTCCGTCATGCCCTACACCTTCGCCAAATCCCAGGAGCTCTTTCAACGGGCCCAAAACAGCATCGCCGCCGGAGTGAACAGCGGCATCCGCAAGATGGAGGCGCCCGTGCCGCTCTATTTTGCGCGCGGCAGCGGTCCGAATCTTTGGGATGTTGACGGCAACCACTACCTCGACTTCCAACTCGGGCAGGGAGCTCTGCTTTACGGACACGCTCCCGCCGGCATGGCGGAGGTCATCGGTGCGCAGGCGAAGCTCGGCACGCATTGGGCGGCGCAGTGTGAACTCGAGATCGAGGTAGCGGAGCGGCTGCAAAAGATGATCCCGTCGGCGGAGTTGGTGCGGTTCAATAATTCGGCGACCGAGGTGGTGCTGGCGGCGTTTCGCCTCGCGCGCGCACACACGGGGCGGAAGTTGATTCTGCGGTTCGAGGGGCACTATCACGGCTGGGCGGACGAGGGACTCGTGGGTTTCGCCAATCCGGCCGCAAGCTGGGGCGACGACGAAAATCCTGCGCGCACGCACCCGAGCAAAGGCGTGATTCCGGAGGTGTTGGAGCAGTTCGTTGTGGCGCGGTGGAACGACGTCGAGCACCTGCGCCGGCGCGTCGATCAGTTCCGCGGGCAGATCGCGGCCATCGTATTCGAACCCGTGCTCTGCAACACGTGCTGCCTCGAACCGGTGGCGGGTCTGATGGCGACGATTCGCGAGCTGTGCGACCGCGACGGAATGCTGATGATTTCGGACGAGACGATCACGGGCTTCCGTTTCGGTGCGGCCTGCGCGCAAGGCTACTACGGCTACAAACCCGATCTCACGATTTTGGGCAAAGCGATCGGCGGCGGCACGCCGTTTGCGGCGCTGGCCGGCACCAAGGCCGCGATGGCGAAGATCCTCTCGGGCGAAGTCGTCCACGCCGGCACGCTCAATGCGAATCCGCTCTGCCTAGCCGCGAGCAAATGGTGCCTCGACGAAGTGCTCGCGCTCGGCAGCGCGCATCCCGCGCAGAGCCAGGAACTCGGGCGCCGTCTGATGGCGGGGTTCGCGGAACTGGCGAAGGAGCACGGTGTGCCGCTGCGTCCTCAGGGCCCCGGATTGATTTTCCACGCCGTGATGCTGAAGCCCGGCGCGGCCGAGGGAGCGATCCGAGACTATCGGGACTACGTGCGGCGTCACGATGCGCCGCGTTGGGCGCATCTGCGGCGTTGTTTGCTCGAAGAAGGCGTGCGCGCGATCGAGCGCGGCCTGTGGTCGATCAGTCTGGCGCACGCGCAACCGGATATCGACGAGGCGCTGAAACGAGCCGCGGTGGCGTTCCGTCGTCACGCCGCAACGTGGCAGGCTCCGGCCTGAGCACCGGCATGAAGCCGCGCATCCTCTACGCCGGATTTTTCCACGAGACGCATACGTTCGTGGATGATGTGACGCGTTGGGCGGATTTCGACGTCGCGCACGGCGACGCCGTGCTCGCGAAGCACGGCGACGGCTCACCAACCGACGGATTTCTTGACGAAGCTGCACGACAGGGGTTCGCGGTGATTCCAACCCTCGATGCGCGCGCGACGCCCAGTGGCACGGTGGCGGATGCCGCGTTTGAAACATTCTGGAGCGAGTTCGCCGCGCGCGCGGCCCCAGCGCTCGCCGGCGGCGTGGACGGAATTTTCCTCGTGCTGCACGGCGCGATGGTCACGGAGACGTGGGCGGACGCGGAAGGCGAGTTGCTCGCGCGCATCCGGGGGTTGCCTGGGGCGGACGCGGTGCCGATTTTCGGCGTGCTGGATTTGCACGCCAACGTGTCGGCCAAAATGTGCGCGCTCGCCAACGGCCTCGTGATGTATCGCGAGAATCCGCACATCGACGCAAAAGATGCCGCCCGCCGCGGCACGGCGTTGCTTGCGCGCTGCCTGCGCGAACGTCGGGTGCCGCACATGGCGTGGGGCCGGCCGCCGATCGTCTGGGCGCCGCCGGGCACCGGCACCGGAGCGGATCCGATGCTCTCTCTCGAACTCTACGCGCACAAATTGGAGGCGACCCAATCGGACGTATGGGCGTGCAATGTGGCGGCGGGTTTTTCGTTTGCCGACACGCCGGACACGGGCGTTTCGCTGAGTCTCGTGACGCTGGCGGCGCCGGACGCAGCGCACGGTTGGCTGCACGCGGGGGCGCAGCTCGCGTGGTCGCTGCGGGAGCGCGGGGATGTGCGTTATCCTGGCGTGGACGAAGTGGTGGCGCGAATCGCCGCAGGCGCTGCGCAGCCCGGGCCGGTTCTCCTCGTGGAGCCGGCCGACAACATCGGTGCTGGTGCGCCCGGCGACTGCACGGGGATTTTGCGCGCCCTGCTCGCGCACCACGTGGCGAACAGTCTCGTTGTAATCAACGATCCCGTCGCCGTCGCGGCGTTGGCCGATCCCGCGATTGGCGCGACGCGGGAGATTGCGGTCGGCGGACGCGGCTCGCGCCTCGACGAAGGCCCGGTGACGCTGCAGGCGACGCTCGTGTCGCGGAGCGGGGGAGGGTTCGAACTCGAAGACAAGCAGAGCCATCTCGCCTCGATGGTCGGGTCGCGTTTTGAGATGGGACCCTGTGCGGTGGTGCGCAGTGCGGGCGTGACGATTTTGCTCACGAGCCGGAAAACGCCGCCGTTTGATCTCGGGCAGTTGCGCAGCCAAGGATTGGAGCCGCGGGACTTCGCGGTGATCGGCGTGAAGGCGGCGGTCGCCCACAAACGCGCCTACGATCCGATCGCGCGCGCCTCGCATTACGTCGACACGCGCGGGCCGTGTTCGAGCAATCTCGCCACGTTTGCCTGGCGGAAACTGCTGCGGCCGGTCTGGCCGCTCGACACCGGCACGGCGTTTTCCTGCACTTTCTCATGAATCCAAAGGTTTCCTATCCCCGCGACCCCGACACGCCCGTTTCGCACCTGCCGTTCAGCCCGGCGGTGCGCGTCGGCGAATTGATTTTCGTTTCCGGCCAGGCCTCGGTCGATGCGACCGGGCAGATCGTGAGCGACACGTTTGAGGGAGAATTTCGCCGCTCGGTGGAGAATATGCGGAAAGTCCTGGAGGCTGCCGGCAGCGATCTCGCCCACGTCGTGCAGACGCGCAACTACGTGCGCGATGCCGAGGAGCTGCCACTCTTCAACCGGCTCTACCGCGAGTATTTTTCCGCGCCGTTTCCCGCGCGGACCACGATCACGAATTGTCTGCCGTCGTCGCTGCGCTACGAAATCGAATGCGTGGCGGTGCCGGCGCCTGTCCAAAAATAATCCCATGAAAATCATCCGCTATCTCGATGCCGCCGGCGCCACGCAAACCGGTTCCGAACAGGCCGATGGCTCCGCCCTGAGAATTCAGGGCGACGTTTTCGGCCAATACATTGTGACGACGCAGGTCGACCGCGTCACCAAGCTGCTCGCGCCCGTGGTGCCGACCCAAATTCTCGGCGTCGGCCTCAACTACCGGCATCACGCCAAAGAGGCGGGGATGAAGGAGCCGGAGCTGCCGGTGCTCTTCGTGAAGGGCGTCAACACGCTGCAGAATCCGGGCGACGAGATTTTGATTCCCACGCATCTCGCCAGCACGGAGGTCGACTACGAGTGCGAGCTGGCGGTCGTGATCGGCCGCGCCTGCAAGAACGTGACGCGCGAGCGCGCGCTCGACTACGTGCTCGGTTTCACGTGCGCCAACGACGTCTCGGCGCGCGACTGGCAGATCAAGCGCGGCGGCGGGCAATGGTGCCGTGGGAAATTTTTCGACACGTTTTGCCCGCTCGGACCGCGGCTGATCACCGTCGACGAATTGCCGAATCCGAACGTTTTGAAAATCGCGACGCGCCTGAATGGCGAGACCGTGCAGGACTGGACGACTTCGGACATGATTTTCGATGTGCCGACAATTATCGCGTTTCTGAGCGCGAGCACGACGCTGCCGGCGGGCACGGTGATCTTGACTGGCACGCCGCACGGCGTGGGCATGGCCGCAAAGCCGCAGCCGCGCTGGCTGAAGCCGGGCGATGTCGTGACGATCGACATCGAACGGATCGGCGAACTGACCAATCCGGTGGCGCTGGAGCGGGTGTGAGCGACAGCCGTGAAAGGGACGTGATCAGCCTAAGGGTGTGGGCAAAAAAAAGGCGGGCCGTGGGGCCCGCCCGGAGAGCGGCATGAAACGGGTGCGACGCGTCGTTTACGCGGTGCGGATCGCGCGCTGCTTGGCGTCGTAGAAGGTTTTCTTGCCGGTGTCGTAGGAGGTGACGGCCATGAGGACGGCGACGGCGTGTTGGTAGCCGGCGTCGATATTGGCGTTCGGGGTCTTGCCGTCGCGCATGCACTGGAGCCAGTTCAGGAAGTGGTCGGGGTGAGGGATGGGCTCGACGTTCATCTTGCCGCGGATCTTGCCATCGCGCTTCGGGCCGCCGTCGGCGCTGTAGGTCGGGGCGTTCCAATTGTCGACCGCGAGCGTGCCTTTGTCGCCATAGAATTTGCGCGAGTTGCCGGCGAAGTTGCCGAAATTGTTCGAACTCGTGACGATGAAGCCCTCGGGGTAATTCCACGTGGCGATCACGTTGTCGGGCGTCGTGAAGTTGTTTTCGTCTTTCCAATAGGTGACGCCGCCCATGCACATGCAGGACTCGGGCATGCCGCAGCCGGTGACGTAGTGCATGAGATCGAGGAAGTGCGCGCCCCACTGCGGCACGGGGCCCTGGCAGAACTCGTAGTAACCATACCACGCGGAATATTGGGTGCCGTTGAACGGGCGGGCTTTGCGGTCGCCGAGGAATTCCTTCCAGTTGACGTCTTCCTTCTTCACGTCGCGGCCGAGGTAGGAATACCAGTAGGGCTTCTCGCTGTTGCGGGTTTCGTCGATGCGGGAAATTTTTCCGATGACACCATCGGCAACGAGCTTCCGGGCGCCGACGATGCCGGGGATGCTGCGGAGCTGGGTGCCGACCTGGATGATGCTGCCGGCGGCCTGCGCGGCTTTGGCGGCGTCGTAGGCGCGGACGAGTTTGTCCATCTCGGTGGCGAGCGGCTTCTCGACGTAGATGTGCTTGCGGGCTTTGGCGACGGCTTCGAGGTGCGTCGTGTGGTGGAAATCCGGTGACGCGATCATAACCGCGTCGATGCCGTCCATCGCGAGGAGATCTTGGTAGGACTCGAACTCCTTCGCCTCGCGGCCCCACGTAGCCTTGATGACGGCGTTGGTGTCGGTGCGGGCTTTCTTCCACGGGTCGGCGATGGCAACGACTTCGAAGTTGGTCGCGGCGAGGTGGGGGATGATGCCTTTTTCGAGGTGAGCGCCTTTACCGCGGGAGCCGACGCCGATTTGGGCGATGCGGATGCGGTCGTTGGCGCCGATGGAGCGGGCGCGTTCGGCGGCGGTGAGGAAACGCGGGGTGAGCGCGGCGCCGGCAGCGAGCGTGGCGGAGGTTTTTAGGAAGTCGCGGCGGGGTAGGGTGGGCGTGGGTGCGATGGGGGCGGTCGGTGTATTCATGGGAAAGAGGTGGAGAAAGAGAGTAAGGGAGATGGGTGGTGCTTCAGACGGCGAGGATGGCGTCGAGTTTCGCGGAGATTTGTTCGAGGTAGGCTTGGTCGGTGAGGTCGGGGCCGCGCCATTGCTCGGTGATCATCCAGCCGGTGTAGCCGACGGAATCGAGGGCGGCCATGACGGCGGGCCAGTCACTGTCGCCTTCCATCAGGTTCACCTTGAAGCCCTCGCGAAGGCCCTTCGTGTCGCGGAGTTTGCGGCTGAATTCCTTCACATGGATTTTCGAGATGCGCGGGCCGAGCGTGGTCACCCACTGCTCGGGGAAGCCGGAATTGACGACGTTGCCGACGTCGAAGTGCCACTTCACGAAGGGACTCTTGAAGGAATCCACGTAGTCGACGGCCTCGCGCGGGCTGAGGAGAAATTGGTTCCAGACGTTTTCGATGGCGATCACGACGCCGAGTTGTTCGGCGAGGGGAACGGCTTTTTTGATCTCGGCGATCGAGCGCGTGTAGGCGTCGGCGTAGCTGACCTGTTTCGTGACGACGCCGGGGACGAGGAGAACCGAACTGGCGCCGTAGGCCTTGGCGTCACGCAGGCCCTGCTTGAGGCCCTCGAGGCCGACCTCGCGGGCGGTCGGATTGGGATCGGTGAGGGGTTTGGCCCAGTGGGTGGCGACGACGACGCTCGGAATCTGGAGGCCGGTGGCGTCGCGCGCGGCGAGGACCTCGGCCTGATCCATCGCGCTGGAGGGCTCGACCCCGGCGAAACCGGCGTTGCGCAGGAGCTGAAATTTTTCGCGCACGCTGAGTTTTTTGGCGGTGTCGCTGTTGAGCGTGCCGAGCATGAAGCCCTTGGGGTTCTTGCGGGCGGCTTTCGTTTTCGCCGGAGCGGCCGCTGGCGTCTGGGCGGTGGCGGAGGAGGCGAGGGGCGCGAGGGCGGCGAGCGCGGTCGCTGAGCGGATAAAAGTGCGGCGATTCATGGGGTGGGGTCGGAGCGCGTGGTTGGTAACCGAATGGGGCGTTGAGCGGCCCGGCGACAGACTCAACGCGTCCGCGCGGAATAGGGAACCGAAATTTTTAACCCAGCCGATCGTCGGCCCGGCTCAGTCGAACCACTCGTCGTGCGGATCGAACGCCGGGATGGGGACGTTCAGAATTTTCATGCGGCCGATGGCGCGGTGGCGGCAGCCGGGTTTGATGAAAATCGAGGTGAGCGGTTTCACCGGAAAACGTTCGCCGTCGAGCTCGATGAAGCCCTCGCCCTGCACCTCGAGCACCGTGTAAATTTCGGTCATCTTCTTGTGATAGTGCGTCTGCGCATCGAGCTGGATGTCGACGACGTGGACGGTGGCGACGGGGTTGTCGGGGGTGGCGAAACTGCGGCTCGCCCAGCCGCACGGGCAGCGCACGGGCGGCACCTCGTCGAGCTGGCTGATCATGAAATTTTTCTTTGCGGGCGTGGCGGGAGGATTCATTCGACGTGGGGCTCGCACGAGTGGACAGCGGGCGGGCGGCGGTTGTCAAAACCGCAGGCGTGGGCGCGGTGCGCGTCGGCTGCGCTGAATCCTTGCCGCGCGGGTCCGGGCGCGGCAGGTTGGCAGACATGAACCCCTTTCAGATTTCGCGGCGGTCGTTTCTCAAGCGGTGCAGCACGGTGGCGGCGATGTCCGGGCTGCCGTTGTGGTTTGTGGAGCGGCAGCTCGCGGCGGCGGAAGCGGCGCAGCCGAAGGCGGTTTCACCCAACAGCCGGCCGGGCGTGGCGCTCGTCGGTTGCGGCGGGATGGGCAAGGGCGATGCGACCAACGCGGCGAATCACGGCGAGATCGTGGCGGTGTGCGATGTGGACGAGAAACACGCGGCGGAGGCGGCGGCGAAGTTCACGGTCGATGGCAAAGTGCCGAAAATCTACGGCGATTTCCGCAAGGTGCTCGAGCGCGGCGATGTGCACGTGATCCTGAATGCGACGCCCGACCACTGGCACACGCTTGTGAATCTTGGCGCGGCACGGGCGCGAAAAGACGTTTACGGCGAAAAGCCGCTCACGCTCACCATCGACGAAGGCCGCCGGCTGGTCGGGGCGGTGAAGCAGAGCGGCATCGTGTTGCAGACGGGCACGCAGCAGCGGAGCTCGTCACGGTTTCGGCTGGCGTGCGAGCTGGTGCGCAACGGACGGCTCGGGAAATTGCAGGAGGCGAAGGTGTGGTTGCCCGCGGGACTGCGCGAGGGGCCGTTTGCGGCATCGGCGGCGCCGGCGGAGTTGAACTGGGATTTCTGGCTCGGGCAGGCGCCGAAGACGGACTACGTGAAGGAGCGCTGCCACCGGACGTTTCGCTTCTGGTATGAATACTCGGGCGGCACGATGACGGACTGGGGCGCGCATCATAACGACATCGCGTATTGGGCGATCGGGCTGCTCGCGCCGCGCGACGTGGAATCGACGATCTTCGCGGAGCCGGTCCCGGGCGGCTACACGACGTTCAGCGAATACGAGGTGCGCTACACCTATGCGAACGGCATCAAGCTCACGATCCTGACGACGAAGGACGACAGTATCTTCGGCGCGAAGGTGAAACTCGACGGACAGCGCAACGGTATCCGTTTCGAGGGCACGGACGGCTGGATCTGGGTGAATCGCGACGGCATCAAGGCGAGCGATCCGGAGTTGTTGAAGACACCGTTGCCGGAAAATGCCGTGCAACTCTACCGCAGCGCGAACCACATGGAGAATTTCTTCGACTGCGTGAAATCCCGCAAGGCGCCGATCTGCGACGTGGAAACCGGCCACCGCTCGGCGACGATGTGTCACCTCGGCGCGATCTCGATGCGCACGGGCAAGAAGCTGACGTGGGATGCGGACGCGGAGAAATTCACGGGCGCGCACGCGGCGGCGGCAAACGCGCACGTGAAGCGCGAGATGCGGGCGCCGTATGATTATTCGTTTGTGAGCTGAGGGCGCGCGGGCGGGCGGGGAGTGCGCGGCGGATGCTGGGGGCGCTGCGCACCGCGCCATAACTGGCGCGGCTACGGGAGGAATGCGGTGGCGCGTCTACGCGAGCAGGGGCTGCAGGAGTTTGCCGTGGACGTCGGTGAGGCGGAAGTCGCGGCCTTGGAAACGGAAGGTGAGCTTCGTGTGGTCCATGCCGAGCAGGTGGAGCATCGTCGCGTGGATGTCGTGCACGTGGGCGCGGTCGGAGACGGAGTTGAAGCCGAGTTCGTCGGTTTCGCCGACGACGGCGCCGGCTTTGGTGCCGCCGCCGGCAAACCACATCGTGAACGCATCGATGTGGTGGTTGCGGCCGGTGGTGTCGCGGTTTTCCCCCATGGGCGTGCGGCCGAATTCGCCGCCCCAGACGACGAGCGTGTCTTTGAGGAGGCCGCGGGCTTGGAGATCTTTCACGAGGGCGGCCTGGCCTTGGTCGACCTCGCGACAGCGGGCTTCGAAATCGTCCTGCAGATTTTCTTTCGGGCCGCCGTGGCTGTCCCAGTTGGTGTGGTAGAGCTGCACGAAGCGCGTGCCGCGTTCGACGAGGCGACGGGCGAGGAGACAGTTGCGGCCGAAGGAGGGCGTGTCCTTTTCGACGCCGTAGAGTTTGAGCGTGGCTTCGCTCTCTTTACTGAGGTCGATCAGCTCGGGCGCGCTCGCCTGCATACGGCTGGCCATCTCGTAGGAGGCGATGCGCGTGGCGATCTCGGGGTCGCCGGTCTCGACGGAGCGCGAGAGGTTGAGATCGCGGATGGCATCGAGGGCCTGACGCTGGCGGCCGGCGGTGATGCCGGCGGGGTTCGTGAGATTGAGGATGGGATCGCCGGTGCCGCGGAGGGGCACGCCTTGAAACGTGGTCGGCAGGAATCCGCTGCCCCAATTGACGCCGCCGCCGCGCGGACCGCGCGAGCCGGATTGCAACACGACGAAACCGGGCAGGTCCTGCGACTCGCTGCCTAGGCCGTAGGTGACCCACGAACCCATGCTCGGGCGGCCGAACTGGCCGGAGCCGGTATTCATGAAGAGTTTCGCCGGCGCGTGGTTGAAGAGCTCGGCGGCGCAGGACTTCACGATCGTGATGTCGTCGACGATTCCGGCCGTGTAGGGGAAAAGGTCGGACACCCAGGCGCCGCTCTTGCCGTGCTGTTTGAACTGGCGGCGCGTGCCGAGGAGCTTCGTGCCGTGGCTCGAGTCCATGAACGCGAAGCGTTTGCCCTCGATGAGCGATTGCGGGACGGGCTGGCCGTTGAGCTCGGCGAGGCGGGGCTTGTAGTCGAACAGCTCCAACTGGCTCGGTCCGCCGGCCATGAAGAGGAAGATGACGTTCTTGGCCTTCGGGGCGAACATCGGCGCACGCGGCGCCATGGGATTCGGCAAGGCGCCGGCGGCGGGCGTATCGGCGCCGAGGAGACGGCGCTCGCCGAGGAGCGAGGCAAGGGCGACGCCGCCGAGGCCGAGCGTGCAGCGGCTGAAGAAGTGGCGGCGCGTGACGGCGGCGAAATGCTGCGCGGGATCGTGGGGCGGGAAGGGGGGCATGGCGTTATTCGCGCGTGATGGTTTCGTCGAGATTGAGGAGCACGCGGGCGATCGTCGTCCACGCCTCCTGATCGGTGGCGGCGGGGTCGCTGGCGGTCGGCGTGCGGAGCTGGGCGAGGAGGGCGAGGAGGCGGGTGCGTTCGTTGGCGTTCGGCGAACGCGCGACGCAGAGACGGAAGGCGTAGTCGAGGCGCGCGGGATCGTCGGAGCCGCCTTCGCGGAGGACGCGTTGGGCGAGGGCGCCGGCGAACTCGAAGAACTGCTGGTCGTTGAGCAACGTGAGGGCTTGCAGGGGCGTGTTGGAGCGCAGGCGGCGCGTGCAGGCGCTGAAACTGTCGGCGGCGTCGAAGACGGCGACGGCGGGGTGCGGCGTCGCGCGCCAGTAGTGCGTGTAGAGGCCGCGGCGGTGGCGGTCGGCGCCGGTGCTGGCGGTCCAGGGCCGGCTTGACTGGCCGAGATTCATCACGCCGTCGGGTTGCGGCGGGAAGACGGGCGGGCCGCCGAGCTGGGGAGCGAGGAGTCCGCTGGCGGCGAGGGCGACATCGCGGACGATCTCGGCGTCGAGGCGGAGACGCGATTGGTGCGCGAGGAGTTTGTTGACGGGATCGACGACGTGGAGATCGGGGCGGGCGTGGGAAGATTGGCGGTAGGTGGCGGAGGTGACGATGAGGCGGTGCAACGCCTTCATGCTCCATTTCTGCGCGATGAATTCGGTGGCGAGGAAATCGAGCAGCTCGGGGTGCGAGGGGGCGATGCCCTGGGTGCCGAAATCGTTTTCCGTTTCGACGAGGCCGCGGCCGAAATACTGCTGCCAGATGCGGTTCACCATGACGCGGGCGGTGAGCGGGTGGTCGGGGACAAAGAGCCAGCGCGCGAGGTCGAGGCGGTTGGGATTTTCGGCGGCGATGGGCGGGAGGATCGCAGGTGTGCCGGGGGTGACGCGGTCGCCGGGGCGGGTGAAATCGCCCTTGATGAAGATCACGCTGTCGCGGGGCTTTTTCAGCTCCGTCATGACGAGGGTCGTGACGCTCCGGGGGGCTTTGCGCTCGAAGGCGGTAAGTTTCTGGTTGCGGCTGCGGTAGTCGGCGTCGGCCTGCGGGAAGGCGGCATAGACGGCGCGTTTTTGGGTGAGCGTGAGGTCGCTCCACGGCACGCCGATGGCTTCGCGGGCGGTGCCGCCGAGTTTGGTGCGGCCCATGCCGTCGAGGGCGTTGAACCACGTGATGGCGGGCGCGCTGCGGTCATCGAGATATTTTTCGAGCTCGGCCTGCTGGGCTTCGAGTTCGCGGCGCGCGGCGACCTCGGCGGGTTTGTCGCTGCGAAATTCGAGGGTGCTGCCGGGCGTGTTCTTGCCGTGGCCGTCGTCGGCGGAGTTGTTGAAGATGGCGTAGAGTTGGTAGTATTCGCGCTGCGTGACGGGGTCGAATTTGTGGTCGTGACATTGCGCGCACCCGACGGTGAGGCCGAGGAAGGCAGTGCCGAAGGTGGCCACGCGGTCCATCACGGCTTCAATGCGGAACTGCTCGGGGTCGATGCCGCCCTCTTGGTTGATCTGGGTGTTGCGGTTGAAACCGGTGGCCACCTTTTGGTCGACGGTGGCGCTGGGCAAAAGATCACCGCCAAGTTGTTCGATGACGAATTGGTCGTAGGGCAGATCGCGGTTAAGGGCGGCGACGACCCAATCGCGGTATTTCCAGATCTGGCGCGGGGCGTCGATGGAGTAGCCGTTGGAATCGGCGTAGCGGGCGACGTCGAGCCATGGGCGCGCCCAGCGTTCGCCATGGTGGGGCGAGGCGAGGAGGCGGGCGACGACGCGCTCGTAGGCGTCGGGGGATTTGTCGGCAAGAAACGCGGCGACTTCGGCGGGCGTGGGCGGGAGGCCGATGAGATCGAGGCTCACGCGGCGGAGCAGGGTGACGCGGTCGGCTTCGGGCGAAGGGGCGATTTTTTCCGGCTCGGCGGCGAGGCGCCCGCGGATGAAGGCGTCCAGCGGATTTATGATTTTCGATTTTTGATTCTCGATTGAGGGGATTGCGGGGCGCTTTGGGGTGACGAAGGCCCAATGGAGATTTTTCTCGGGCTCTTCGTTCGCGGGGGCGAGGGCGCCCTGGTCGATCCACGTGCGGAGCGTGGCGATCTGCGCGTCGGAGAGCGGCGGCTTTTTGTAGGGCATCCGCGAGATGTCGTCGTGGGCGCCGAGGACGCTTTGGACGACGATGCTATCGGCGGATTTGCCGGCGACGAAGGCCGGGCCGGTGTCGCCGCCGGTGCGGAGAAGTGCCGCGGTGTCGGCGCGCAGGCCGCCTTTTTGCTGCGAGGCGCCGTGGCAGCGGTAGCAGTGTTGGGCGAGAATGGGTTTCACCTCGCGCACGTAGTCGACGGGCGCGGCGGAGAGGGGGGCCGCGAGGGTAAGGGCGGCAAGGGCGGCGAGGTTCCGCAATAGCATGGGCGCAGAGAGAACGTGGTCAGCCGGCGTGGAGAAAGCAAAATCGCGGGTGAGATTGCCTCGCGGAGTCGGCCGGAGGTTGGCAAGAACCGCGTCACGTCTGGCAAGGCTCGCGCAGCCGGCTTTGATTTCCTCTGGCACACTCCATGGGCTCGGATCATCGAGCGCTCACTCACTTCATGAAATTCCCGTTTCCCACGCTCACACCCGAGGAGGCCGCCGCCCTCGTCAACGACAAGGAGACCATCGGCTTCGGTGGTTTCACCGCCGCCGGCGCCTGCAAGGTCATTCCACTGGCCATCGCGGCGCGCGCGAAGGCGGAACACGCGGCGGGCCGGCCGTTTAAGCTCGGCGTGATCACCGGCGCCTCGACGGGCAAGTCCCTCGACGGAGCGCTCGCGGCGGCCGAGGCCATCGAGTGGCGCACGCCCTACCAATCTGATCCGACGCTCCGTAAATCCATCAACGACGGGAAAACCCGGTTCTTTGATCTCCACCTTTCGGCCGTCCAGCCGACGGTGCGCAGCGGTGTGCTCGGCAAAGTGAACTGGGCCATCATCGAGGCGAGCCACGTGTCGCCCAACGGTGAGATCGTGCTGACGACGGCGGTGGGTGCGGCCAACACGTTTGTGCGGGTCGCAGACAAGATTCTGATCGAGCTCAACGCGCACCATCCGGGCGACCTGATGGGTTTCCACGATCTCTACGAGCCGGCCGATCCGCCCCGCCGCCGCGAGATTCCGCTCTACGCGCCGACCGACCGCATCGGATCGAGCTTCATCAAAGTTAACCCGAACAAGATCGCCGGTGTGGTGTTGACGAATACGCCGGACGAGACGGGCGAATTTTCACCGACCGACCCGGTGACGAACCAGATCGGGCAAAACGTCGCCCAGTTTCTCGCCGATGAAATCAAGATCGGCCGCCTGCCGAAGGGGTTTCTCCCGCTGCAATCCGGTGTGGGCAATATCGCCAACGCGGTGATCGGCGCGCTCGGCTCCAACCCCGGCATCCCGCCCTTCACGATGTATACCGAGGTGATTCAGGACTCGGTCATCGACCTCCTGCGCAGCGGCAAATGCGAGTTTGCCAGCGGCTGTTCGCTCACCGTGAGCCAGGCGCAGCTCAAGAGCGTGTATGACAACCTCGAATATTACCGGCCGCGCATGGTGCTGCGCCCGCAGGAGATCAGCAACAGCCCCGAACTCATCCGGCGCCTCGGCCTCATCACGATCAACACCGCGATCGAGATCGATCTCTTCGGCAACGTAAACAGCACGCACGTGATGGGCCGCGATCTCATGAACGGCATCGGCGGCTCGGGCGATTTCACGCGCAATGCCCATATCTCCATCTACACCTGTCCCTCGATGGCCAAACGCGGCGCGATCAGCACCATCGTGCCGCTCGTGACCCACCTCGACCACAGCGAGCACTCGGTGCAAGTCGTGGTCACGGAGCACGGCATCGCCGACCTGCGCGGCAAATCGCCGCACGACCGGGCGCAGCTCATGATCGAGAATTGCGTGCACCCGGAATACCGCGATCTGCTCCGCGCCTACCTCGGCATTTCCGAAAACGGCCACGTGCCGCAGACTCTGCAGAACGCTTTTCGGATGCACCTCGCGTTTATGGAATGCGGCGACATGCGGAAGGTGAAGTGGCAGTAAGGCTCCGCGCGCTGATCTCAACTCGGCAGGGAATCCGGCGGGCGGGTTGCTCCTCGTAGGGGGGCGCCGTCCGCCGGGTGACGTCTGCTATTTTTTCCCGGCGACGCTTCCGTTGCCTGTGCGCAGAAAATCCGCCAACGCCCGGGCGGCGTGGCTCAACGCCCGCGCCTCGCGGTAGATGATCCCGATGGACCGCGTCATCCCGGCGCAGGCCCGGTAGCGCACCCCGGGCATCGGGCGCACGCAGGCCATCGCGGGGACGACCGAGACGCCCCAGCCTTTCGCGACAAAGGCCAGCACGGTCTCGATCTGCGCGCTGCGAAAACTCACGCGCGGCGCGAAGCCGTTGATCCGGCAGAACTGCAGCGCCTGCCCGGAGAGGCAGTGGCCTTCCTTCATCAAAATGAAGGCCTCGCCCTCCAGATCGTCGAAGGTCAGCCGCCGCTTCTTGGCCAACGCGTGCCCGGCCGGCAGCGCCACGAGGAGCTTCTCGTCGAAAAATTCCTCCGCCACCAAACCCGCCCGCTCGACGGGCAGGCTGACGAGCGCGAGGTCGATTTCCTTCGCGAGCAGCGCCGCCGCGAGTTGGTCGGTCGTGTCCTCGTGCACCACGACCTCCACCGCGGGAAACCGGGCGGTAAACGCCTGCAGCCGTTGCGGCAGAAAATACGGCGCCACCGTCGGCAGCACGCCGAGCGTCACCCGTCCGCGCACCAACCCGCGCAACTCGCGCACGCCCTCGCTCGCGAGTTCCACCTCGTGCAGCACCCGCTGCGCGTGCGTCTGCAAAAGGTCGCCCGCCGGAGTGAGCGCGACCTCGCGCTTGGTGCGTTCGAAGAGTTTTTCGCCGAGCTCGCGCTCCAGTTTCATGATCTGCTGGCTCAGCGAGGGCTGGGCCACGTGACACTGCTCCGCCGCACGGCTGAAATTCTTGGTGCGGGCGACGGCGAGGAAGTAGCGCAGTTGATGGAGCTCCATAGTCAGTGCCTATAACTGCGAGCGTTTATTGATATTTCCCAGTTATGGGGCGAGCTGATACTCTCCGCGTGTTTTAGATGAAAAAAATCCCCGATTCTCTCCGCCCTACGGTGCCCGCCAGTGGGCCGCATCGAAGTTTTTTTGAAATCAAATAGCGCGTCCGACGCACGAACCGGTTACCGATACAACCCAACCTCATCCGCATTCTTTAATACTATGGAAAACCCAACTGGCAGCACCGGCGGCAAATGCCCCTTCCCTCATCTCCATGGCACCACGCCGAAGCCCGCGCCGACGAGCAACGGCGGACGCTCCAACCGCGAGTGGTGGCCCAATCAGCTCAACCTGAAAATGCTCCACCAGAACTCCGCGCCCTCCGATCCGATGGGCGCGGACTTCGACTACGCGGCCGAGTTCAAGCAGCTCGATCTCGCGGCGATCAAAAAGGACCTCTACGCGCTGATGACGGATTCGCAGGAGTGGTGGCCGGCCGATTTCGGTCACTACGGCCCGTTCTTCATCCGCATGGCGTGGCACAGCGCCGGCACCTACCGCACGGGCGACGGCCGCGGCGGCGCGGGCGCGGGCCAACAACGTTTCGCCCCGCTCAACAGTTGGCCGGACAATGTGAACCTCGACAAAGCCCGCCGCCTGCTCTGGCCGATCAAACAGAAATACGGCAAAAAGATTTCCTGGGCCGACCTGATGATTCTCACCGGCAACTGCGCGCTCGAATCCATGGGCTTCAAGACCTTTGGCTTTGGCGGCGGTCGCGCCGATGTGTGGGAGCCCGAGGAGGACGTGTATTGGGGCGCCGAGGACACGTGGCTCGGCGACAAACGCTACGCCGGTGAACGCGAGCTCGAGAACCCGCTCGCCGCCGTGCAGATGGGCCTGATCTACGTCAATCCCGAGGGTCCGAACGGGAACCCCGATCCGCTCGCTGCGGCCAAGGATATTCGCGACACCTTCGCGCGCATGGCCATGAACGACGAGGAAACCGTCGCCCTCATCGCCGGCGGTCACACCTTCGGCAAGACCCACGGTGCCGGCCCCGCGACGCACGTGGGGCGCGAGCCCGAAGCCTGCGGCCTCGCCGAGCAGGGCCTCGGCTGGTCCAGCACGTTTGGCAGCGGCAAAGGGGCCGACGCCATCGGCAGCGGGCTCGAGGTGACGTGGACCACCACGCCGACCAAGTGGAGCAATAACTTTTTCGAAAACCTGTTCCGCTACGAGTGGGTCCTCGAGAAGAGCCCCGCCGGTGCGCACCAGTGGGTCGCCAAAGACGCGGAGGCCACCGTGCCGCACGCGTTTGATGCGGCGAAGAAGCAGCGCCCGACGATGCTCACGACCGATCTTTCGCTGCGCATCGATCCCGCCTACGAGGCGATCTCGCGCCGCTTCCTCGCGAACCCGGACCAATTTGCCGATGCGTTTGCCCGCGCGTGGTTCAAGCTCACGCATCGCGACATGGGCCCGAGGGTGCGCTACCTCGGCGCGGAAGTCCCCGCCGAAGAGCTGCTCTGGCAAGACCCGCTCCCGGCGCGCACGCACGCGCTCATCGACGACGACGACATCGCCGCGCTGAAGGCCAAGATTCTCTCATCCGGCCTCGCGATCTCGGAACTCGTTTCGACGGCGTGGGCCTCGGCCTCGACATTCCGCGGTTCCGACAAACGCGGCGGTGCCAACGGCGCGCGCCTCCGCCTTGCGCCGCAGAAGGACTGGGACGTGAACCAACCCGCCAAGCTCGCGAAAGTGCTCAAGGCGCTCGAAGGCGTGCAGGCGGCGTTCAACGCTGCCGCCGCCGGCGGCAAACAGGTTTCGCTCGCGGATTTGATCGTGCTCGGCGGGGCCGCCGCGATTGAGCAAGCCGCTAAAAAAGCCGGCCAAGAGGTGATCGTGCCCTTCACGCCCGGCCGCGTCGATGCCACGCAGGCGCAGACCGACGCCGAGTCGTTCGGCGTGCTCGAGCCGATCGCGGACGGATTCCGCAACTACCAAAAAACGCTCTACACGCTGCCGGCAGAGCAGCTCCTGGTGGACAAAGCCCAATTGCTCGGCCTCACCGCGCCGGAGATGACTGTGCTGATCGGTGGCCTCCGCGTGCTCAACGCGAACCACGGAAAATCGCCGCAAGGTGTTTTCACGAGCCAGCCCGAGACGCTCACGACGGACTTTTTCGTCAACCTGCTCGATATGGCGAATGTCATGAAAGCGACCGGGCCCTCCGAACAAGTCTTCGAAGTGCGCGACCGCGCCACCGGCGATATCAAGTGGACGGCAACGCGCGTTGACCTCGTGTTCGGCTCGAACTCGCAATTGCGCGCCCTCGCGGAAGTTTACGCCGAGAGCGACGCGTCCGCGAAGTTCGTCCGCGATTTCGTGGCGGCGTGGAACAAGGTGATGAACGCGGACCGCTTCGAGCTCGTCTGAGATCGCCACCCGCCGGCGCCGTCTCGCTGCACTACGGTGAAGAGCGAGCGGCGGCCGCTGCGGGCACGCGGTGAATCGTGCCCGTGACGACGCGCGTCACCTCTGCACCGGTCGCGTCGGAGAGGCGGCAGGTGAGTTCGATGATGGTGGCGGGTGCGAGCGTGGGAATCGTGAGGCGGAGGCGGCGCGGATCGGCGAGGACTTCGGCGCGCGTGACGGGGAGCGCGTGCTCGTAGACGCGCGGGCTGCCGTAGTTGGCGGAGCGTTTCAGCTCCCAGACTTTTACGACGTATCGGGATATATCGGACGCGGCGACGGCGGAGAGCGGTTCGCTGAAGGTGAGCTCGATGCCGTCCGCGAGAATGTGCCAGGCGGTGGGGAGCGTGGCGGGTTGGCCGGTCGGGCGCAGGCGGTAGAAACCGCCCTCCTGTTCGGTTTGCGACGTGGCCCACGCGGAGAGACCGCAGAGATAGAGCTGGCCGTCGGTGGGATGGACGCGGCCGCGCATGATGCCGGTCGGGAAATCGGGAATCGGCAGGCGGCAGAGCGCGCCTTGCGCGGAGTCGCCGGTGCCGTCGGCGAACACGATTTCGAGGCGGCCCTGGCCGTAGGAGAGATTGAGGAGCGCGCCGTCGAGGGCGCCCCACTTGGCACTGTTGATCCAGAGGAGTTCGGCGGGAGAGCGGTCGATGGCTTTGTCGACCCAAAGGAGCGGAGGAGCCATGGCGGAATCGGCGGTGTCGGCGGGCGCGCCGTAGCTCCACATGTTGCCGAAGAATTTTCCCGGGTTGACGCGGTTGACGCGGTTCATCGGCATCCAATGGCCCTCTTGGTCGGTGACGAAAAAGGAGCCGTCGGGGTTGAGGCATACGCCGTTCGCAGCCCGGAAACCGTTGGCGAGGATTTCGGTTTTGGTGCCGTCGGCGGAAATTTTCAGGAGCGTGCCGTGCTGCGGGACGAGGGGCGTGCGGGCGTGGCGGGCGCTCTTCGCGTAGTAGAAATTGCCCGCGGCGTCGGTTTGCAGGCCCATCGCGAACTCGTGGAAGTGATCGGTGACCTGGTGGTCGCTGTTGATGTTTTCGTAGAAGTCGGTCTCGCCGTCGCCGTTGAGGTCGCGCAGGGCGACGAGCTGATCGCGGCACGTGACGAAAATTTCGGAGCCGCGCACTTTGAGGCCGAGCGGTTGAAAGAGGCCGGAGGCGATGCGTCGCCATGAAACGGCGGTCGCGTTTTCGGAGAGGCCGCTGACGCGCCAGACGTCGCCATCCCACGTGCACACGAGCGCGGCCTGGCCGTCGGGGGTGAAATCGAGGCCGCTCGGGCGCAGGCGGGCTCGCCACGGATTACTCTGCGGGAGGGTGAAGCGCTCCCACGCAAATGCGCCCTTGGTGGCGCTGCGCACGACCGGTGTTTCGATCACGTCGGGCCAGCGGGCGGGGCTGCCGCGGGTGAAGGGCGCGAGGTCGCGCGGGGCGGCGGCTGCGGCGGCGAACGCGGTGAGCGCGGCGCGATCGGTGTCGGCTTTCGCGAGGCGCACGGCGAGGCGCAGCGGTGTCGCCGCAGCGGGGATACGCAAGGTGACGAAGGCGGTGTCGGCGGCCGTCGTGACGGCGGGCGAGCCGGAAAACGCGACGGCGGTGCCGGCGTTGGCGACGCGGACGAGGAGATCGCGCGAGGAGCGGCCGATGTTGAGCGTGCGGACGAAGACGGGTTGGGCGGCGAGCGTTTCGAGGTCGTGGCTTTCGAGAATCGCGGCGTCGCCCACCGTGTAGGCGATCACGGTGCGTTCGCCGGAGCGGTAGAGGCCGAGGTAGTGTTGCCACGCGCGGGGCAGCGGGCCGTAGCGGCGACCATCGGGGCCGACGAAGCGAGGGTCGTCGAAAGTGCCGGTGGCGGGATTGGCCCAGCCGGGGCCGTCGGCGGTTTCGAACTGGAGATCGCCGATGGTGCGCGGATGGACGACGTGGCGGGTGTTGAAGTTGATGCCCTCCCAGTCGATGAAACCCGCACCGGTCCACGCGCCGGCGAGGCGCAACGTGTCGTGTTCGATGACGGTCCAAGCGCGGCCGTCGGCGATGCCGCCGGGGCCGGTGTCGAGACGGACGGCGATGCCTTTGTAGGCGAGGTTCGAGCCGGGGGCGATGGTGTCGAGGGCGTTGCCGGGCAATTTCGCGGCAGCGGCGCGGCGAGGGGCGTCGGCGAGTTCGAAGGTGCCGATGAGAGACGGGCCGTAGTCCATGTCGCGCCACGGTTCGCGCTTCACGGGAGCGGGGCCGGTGGAGTTTCCTTTGGGCAAGGTGGCGAGATAGGCGTCGGTGACGGCGACGAACTGCGACGGATTTTTTCCACGGAGGAACGTTTCGCGGAGGTAGTAGATGACGTCGTATTTCTCGCGCGGGACGAGTTGCACCTGCGGAGCCATGAGGCGCCAGCCGCGCGTGAGCGTTTGGTAGAGCGTGTGCGGATCGGCGCCGTGGCCGAAGGTGCCCTCGGCGAAACGCAGAGCGTTCGGGATGGAGCCGGGGAGGTTGAGATCGCCGTGACAGACGTGGCAGACGGCCTGATAGATTTTTTCGCCCCGGGTGAGGGAAGCTTTGTTCCAGCCGCGGATGAGGCCGGCGTGGTCGATCTCTTTTTCGTAGTCGGGGAGTGCGGACTCCGGGAGGAGCGGGGCGCCGGGCGGCAGGCCGGCGTCTTGGGCGGAGGCGAAAAACGCGGCGACAGGGAACACCGCAAGGCAGCGGACGAGGTGGGGCAGTTTCATCGTTCTCCGGCTGACTCCGACCAATGGTGGTGGAGTTGCAAGAGTTCCTGTGCGAGGACTGGCTCCGCTTCGAGGCGATTGGTCTTCTCGGTCAGATCGTCGGCGAGATTTACGAGCGTGCGCGGCGTCGCGCCTTGTCCGAGTAATTTCCACGGTCCTCGCCGCACCGCCCACGCGTCGCCGAAACGCCAGTGAAGATTGCGGTCGATAGAGCGGAGGCTTCCGCGCAGCACCGGCAGCATATCCGTGCCGTCAATGGCGTGGTCGGACGGAATCGTGGCGGCGCCGAGTCGGGCAAACGTCGGGAAGAAGTCCATCGTCATGAGCGTGGCGTCGCTCGTCGTGCCGGGGGCGATAACGCCGGGCCACGAGGCGATGAACGGCACGCGGTGGCCACCCTCGGAGAGTTCGCCCTTGCGGCCTTTGAGTGGAGCGTTGGCGGGCACGCCGCGCGGGGCTTGGGCGCCGTTGTCGGAGCAGAAGATTAGCAGCGTGTTTTTCTCGAGTCCGTGGGTGCGCAGTGCGGCGGCGACTGCGCCGACCGAGGCATCGAGCGCGGACAACATTTCCCGATAAGTTTCAGCGGGTGATTTTTTCCGTGCTGGGTCTTGTCCCTGCCAGGGATCGTGCGGCGCGGCGTGGGCGAGGTAGAGGAAGAACGGGCGGTCCCGGTGGCGGCCGATGAATTCGGTCGCGTAACGCGTCAGCAGTTCGGTCGTGTAGCCGGCTTCGTTTTCGATTTTCCGTCCGTGCCACCAGTCGAGCTGCTTCAAGCCGTAGCCGGCGACGTGCGTGTGGTAGTCGACATTCCCGCCCATGAAACCGCGGAACTCGTCGAAGCCGTAGTTCATCGGGTGAAACGCGTAGTCGTAGCCGAGGTGCCACTTGCCGACGAGAGCGGTGCGGTAACCGGCGCCGCGCAGCACGGAGGCGATGGTGACTTCGCGTGGCGAGATGCCCCAGGCCCAGCGCTGCGAGGGATTTTCGCGCCGCTGTTGTCGAAACACGGGCGAGAGTTCCTCGTCGGCGACCCACGTGCAGCGTTGCGGGTAACGGCCGGTGAGTAACGCTGCGCGCGTGGGCGAACACACGGGGCCGCTGCTGTGAAAATCGGTCAGACGCAGACCTCCGGCGGCCAGCCGGTCGAGGTGCGGTGTGGCGGCTGATTCGCCGCCGTAGCAGCCGAGCGAACCGTAGCCGAGGTCGTCGGCCATGATGAGCACGATGTTGGGGCTCCGTTCGGGCGCCGCGGCGGTCGCGTGGGACGGCGTGCACAACGCGAACAGAAACCACGCAACGGGAAGGAGTCCGCGGGGAAGCATAGGATTTTTTGACAAGTGATCTTTCGGTTGTGGCCGGCGCAGGCGCATGGCGACGGACGCTGCGACTACGCGATTTCCAACTGCACTTTGAGTGCGGAGGTTTTCTCCCCCGCGAGCCGCATGGCTTCGTCGACCTCGGCCAAGGGCAGCACGCCGGTGATGAGTCCGCGCACATCAATCCGGCGCGACTGCACGAGGCGAATCGCTTCGTCGAAGACGTTGCCGTAGCGCATGGAGCCGACGAAATTGATTTCGCGCACCATGAGCTGATTGGCGGGGAGCGGAATGTCTTCCGTGCCGAGCGTGCCGATCTGCACGATCGTCCCGCCGGGGCGCACGAGATCGAAGGCCTGGCGCAGCGCGGCGCGGGCGCCCGAGGCTTCGAAGACGACGTCGAAGCCTTCCCCGGTGAGCGCGCGGACTTCGTCGGCCAGTGTCGGCGATGCCGGGTTCACGGTGGCTTCTACGCCGAGTTGGCGGGCGGTGTCGCGGCGCGTGGCCAGAATATCGCTGAGGGCCACCGGCACCGCGCCGAAGGCCTTCGCGGTCAGCGCGACTAGGAGCCCGATTGGGCCGCCACCGGTGACGAGGATGCGTTTGCCCGCGACCGAGCCGGCGCGTTTCACGGCGTGCAGTGCAACCGCCAGCGGCTCGAGCATCGCGCCGGTGGCATCGTCCATATCCGGCGGCAGCACGTGGCATTGATCGGCGCGCACGGTGACGAATTCCGCGAAGGCACCATCAGTCGGCGGCGTCGTGCTGGCGCTGCCGAGCATGATGGTGGAGCGGCAAAGATTGCCGCGACCGCTCTTGCAGTAGTCGCAGACGCCGCAGGCGCGGGCGGGGTTGGCGGTGACGCGCGCGCCGACGGGCACGTTTTTCACGCCGTCGCCGAGGGCGGCGACTTCCGCGGCGAATTCGTGACCGAGCACGAACGGACGTGTCGGCACAAACGCACCGCAGCACCCGTGCTCGAAGTAGTGCAGATCAGAGCCGCAGATGCCGGCGCGGCGCACGCGCAGTAGGACCATGCCGGGCTTGAGTTCGGGGGTGGGCCGGGCCTGCACCTTGATCGTGCGGGCGGATTCCAACACGGCGGCGCGCATGGGGGTATTCATAATTCTTCCGCGGCGTCGTTCAGTCGGCCACCTTCACGAAGGCGACCGCATCGGCGATCACGTTGCCGTCGGTGCCGGCGGTCGAGAGCGTGACCGTGTGGCGCGTGCCGGGTTTGAAACGGTAGGAACCCACGGGGACGGAGAAGCCGTGCTTCGAGCCCTTGCGCATGTTCCAAACGTGTTTCGCGACGCCGTCTGCGTGCGCGATGCTGACCGGCACGTTGGAGGCGCAATCCTGACCGGTCTTGTAGAGCAGCGAGATTTGGTAGGTGCCATCCTGCGGGATGGGCAGCGTGTAGGTGGCGTCCGATTTCGCAGCGGCGGTGCCGACCAGAAAATTGAAACGAAAAAGTCCCCACATGCCGGTGACGGTTTGCGGATGCCATGTGCCGGTGGTGGTGACGTGGTTGGTATCCGTATAGTGAACGACGCTGCCGGTGAGGCGATTCGTCGCGAGGTCGATGCCGTGGGTGGCTTTGCCCTTGGGGCCGAGTTCATCGACGAACGGTGGCACGATGCGGGTGTCGGACTCGCGGTTGTTTTCGATGACGAGGTTTTGGTTTTCCCAGATCGGTTTGATGGCGCCGCCGACGGAGTTGTAGATCCAGTTGTCGCGCACGGTGGTGTTGCTGGTGTCCCAATCGAGGAAGATGCCGTTGCCGAGTTTTCGGATGGGTTTGCCGTCGGGTTTCTGCTCGTAGCCCCACGCGTCGTAGAGCCAGTTGTTCAAGATAAAATTCGGCGCGTTGAGGTGATTCATCGTGGCGAAGTGGATGCAGGCACCGTCGATGGTGGTCTGCATGGCGTTGTGGATGTGGTTGTATTCGACGACGCTGCCGCCCTGGTTGCGGAAGGCGAAGACGCCGTTGCGCGAGAGATCATTGAAGTAGTTGTGCGCGATCAGATTTCCGGGCTCCATCGACATGCGCGACGGCCGCGAATCGAGGTGCACGCCGCCGCCGTAGTAGCGAATTTTTCCGCAGTGCTCGACGGTGTTGCGGGTGATTTCGTTGAGGATGGGGGCGACCTTCGCCGCCGCCTCGCCGGGTGTGTAAATCTTCGTGTCGTCCATGTAGGAGAGCCGCGCACCGGTCAGCAGCACGCCGCCGCCGCCGGAGTGGCGGACGGAGTTGCGATCAAATTTGTTGCGGCGGCTGTCGAGGTGCAGCCACAGCGCGTAGCCGCCGATATTTTCGAAGCGGCAGTTCCGGACGGAGCAATCGAGGGTGTTCTCGAACATGACCGCTGTGTCGGTGTGCACGCGTGCTTCGATGTGACCGAGCGTGAAATCGGTGTGGCCAAATTCGATGCCGTCGAAGTGCACGTGGCGGACGTGGGTGCCGGCGTTGACGTCGCCCTGGATGTTGACGAGCCGGTGCAGCGCGGGGGCGACGAACTCCAACGTGTTGGGATCGGTGCCGGGCGTCGGGAGATAGTGGAGACGGCGGGCCTCGCGGTCGAAGAACCACTCGCCGGGTTGGTCGAGCTCCTCGCGCACGCCCTCGATCCAGAACCAGTTTCCCGGGATGACCTTCGCGTGACGCTCGCTGTCGGCGAAATCGATGCGGCCGGTCGCGGCGTCCACCTGGGTGACGGTGTTCCACTGGTTGAAGAAGCGCCACTGGGGCACGAGGTTGATTTGGGCGTCGCGGGCGCGGCCCCAGGCTGCTTTCACGAGCGCCGGAGCAATCATCGCGTGATCCAGATCGCCGCCGGTCGCGTAGAGAAAAGGATTGGGCGCATCGGCATTCGGAAAGCGGGCGCGGGTGGCACGTTTCCCGGCGACAAAGAGCTGGCGGAAATTCCATGCGTCGGGCCCGACTCCCGTCAGGTCGACTTGCCAAACACCGTCGGCGGCCTTGCTCCATTTTTGAGGAATGGCCTGACCACCGGACCAGACGACCGTGGCCCCCGGTGCGGCGCGCCACGTGACCGGAGATTTCTCGGTGCCCGAATCCTCGGGGCGGAGTTCGAGGGGCGACGCCAAGCGATACGTGCCGGCGGCGAAGACGATCTCCACTGGTTCGGCCAGACCTTGAGCGATGATGCGGCGCGCGTGGTCGCGCGCTGCATTGGCGGTCGCCAGCGGACGTTCCGTGGTGCCGGCGTGGGCGTCGTTCCCCTGCGGAGCGACGTGAATGCGTGTGACGGCGGCGACGCGTAAAGCGGGCAGCAAAATCAACGCGAGGCAGACCGTAAGGGAGGCGCGGTGGAACGTCATGAGGGTAGCCTTATTCTTTCAACGCCAGGTAGACGATCACGCGCGCCGAGGGAGCGGAGGCGCGGTTCCGCAGCACGACGCGCAACCAGTGACCGAACTCGCGCACGGAAAACGAGAGCAGGCCGGGTTGGGCCAGTTTCACGGGCGGGCTGCCTTCCGGCAGCCAGAAAAGTCCGTCCGGGGAAATCTCCGCTGTTGCCTCAATTTCGCCGGCGAGATCCAGCGCCCGCACGAAGATGCGGGCTTCGCGGGCCCACGCGACCTCGTAGGGCTCGGTCGTCAACTCGGTCGCGAACGTCACGTTGCGCTCCACTACCGCCGTGTAGGAATGATTGATCATAAAAAGACTTCGTTGGCCCGGCGGATCCATGCCAGCCGCGTGGGGGAGAGTAATCCGTAGTTGTAGAAACTGACGCCGGCCGCGCCGAGGCGTTTCGCCGCCGCGGCGCGTTGCACGAGGTCGGCTTCCGTGGCGACGTTGTCCTCGCTGGTCATCGTCCCGAGCACGAACCGATCGGCCGGCAGCACCGTCGCCGCCCAACTCAGATCGTGAATCGCTTCGCGGGCCGACGGCCAATGGGCCTGGATGAAAATCTTTTCGCACGTCTCCGCGCGGGTGCGCAGGCCGGCGCCTTCCGTCCAGACGCGCGACGTTGGCCGTGCTAACAGCGCGCTTTGGCTGTGCAAACGAACGCCCTCTTCGCGGGCGATCCCTGCGACATGCAGTAGTAACTCGTGCACGATTTCGGACCGAACGCGGCCCGCCGTCAGAAATTCCGGATACTCGAGCAGGAGAGCGGTGAGTTCGTCGCGCTCGGCCTCCGGCGAACGCGGGCCGGGAGTGTCGGTGACGGCGCGCCGGACCAGTTTCACGACTTGGGCGCGTAATGCCACGGGATCGAGGCCGGCATCCCGGAGGCGATCGCAAGAAGCAGGGCAAAAGCACAGAGATAGGAGGTATTTTCCGAAGGCACCGGGACTGACGAACATCAACTCGTGGTGTTCGCGGTGCACGGCATCGAGATAGGAAAAACTATCCAACAGCAGGCCGTCCGGACGGTATTGCCGGCACAGGTCGCGCACGAGGCTGCCGAGGAACGAGCGCACCCGCGGCTGCGCTGGACTCAGGGCGAACGCGTAGCGATCACCGCACGCATTCTCGATGCAGAGCTCGGGATGGTTCAGGCCGATCGTGGTGTTGTGGCACCCGATCACCGAGATGATCACGTCGAGACCGCGGGCGCGGGCCGCTTCTGCCGCGTGGTGGCAGCCATCGACACAGCGGGCGTCGGGATTGATCGGCGGCAGGAGGCCGGGTTCCTCGTAGAGCGAAGTGTCGGGCCGGAAGTCGCACCAATCGATGGGGCGGTTGTAGAAACCGAGAGTCCTCGGTCGGAACAGCCGGGCGCGGTGATAGTTGGGGCTGAGGATGACGGTGTTGCAGGCGAGGTCGGCAATTGCGCCGATGCAGGCCGTCGCACCTTCATCGGCGACGTCCCAGGGAAACAGATTGATGGCGCGCAGCGAACTCATGCCTGGTCGAAGGACGCCACGACCGAATCGATGAAGAGGAAATTCCGCACCGGGCGGTGCGTGCGGACATCGAGGCAGAAATTCATCAACCGGTTCAGCGCCTTGTAGCGGTGCTCGTAGATCGGCACGGGGATGTCGTGCAGAGACATCACGTTGTTGTTCACCTGCAGTTCGACGTTGCGCCGCAGCCGCGTGTCGAAATCCCAGCGCAGGTAGTGCCAGTTGATCTTGGTCGGAATCTCGTTGTAGCAGAGGGGTTGGTGACCGCCGGGAATCGGCTTCCAGTCGTTTTCGTTCACGACGTGGTAGTCGTAGTTGGGTTTCACCATGCCGGACATCACCATCTTGGTGCTCGGCTGCACGGAGGTCTTATACATCCAGTGCTGCATGAGTTTGCCGTCTTTGTCGGTGTTCAGGTAGCGCAACGCGCAGTGGTAGCGTGAGCCGTCGTCGCCCTCGCAAATGTCGTTGCTGATCGTGAAGTCGCCGAAGTTGGTCTCCGAGGGATCGACGTTGCCGTCCCAGTTGGTGGCGGCGCCGAAGATCTGTTCGGACTTGTAGGTGAAGTAGCACTCGACGCGCACGCGGCCGTCGCCGCGGGAGGTTGCGCGCTTGATGGCTTGGGCCATGTGGCCGGCCTTGGCGCGCGTCGCGAGTTTCATCGAGTAGGTGCCGGAGAGAGAGCCGTGGCTGCCGATGTCGAAGAAATTGCCGTTGGAAAGCTGGGGTGGGCGGAGGTCCTCCATGACCTTGCGGACTTTGTTGAGATCGCCGTCGTGGTTGCCGATCAGTTCGCACCAGCCGTTGACGCCCTCGTCGAAGTCGTCGGCAAACAGGATGTTTTTCAGCGGGCTGTATTTGGAGAGGAAGATCTGGTCGGGCATGGCGGTGACGGTTAAGAGCGGGAGCGCGGGGCGGTGTCGGAGAGGAATTTTGGCAGGTCGATCGGCTGGCGGGTTTGCGCGGACTCGTAGATCGCGAGCACGACGCCGAGTGCGATCTCGGCCTCGAGGAGGCCCGGTGCGGGGGCGCGTCCGGCGGCCAGCGCGGAGGTGAATTCCCGGATCTCGGTGACGAACGGGCGGTCGTCACGCACGACCGCGCGGTCCGGTGCGCCCGGTCCGACGAACTCCAGCTCTTGATGGTCAAAGGTGCCGACCGAGCAATGCGCGTTGAGGTGTTCACCGAAGAGTTCGTAGCGATGTGCGCGCTGGTGTCCGGTGACGGGCGAGCGGTGGGCGATGAGCGAGGCCTGCGCGCCGTTGGAGAATTCGAGGAGCGCGAGCGCGGTGTTTTCGACGGCACCTGAAGAAACCGGTGGCCGCGTGACCGCAAACACGCAGGTGATCTCGGCGTCCAACAACCACCGCATGCGATCGATCGAGTGGATCATGCCGATCATGGCGATGCCACCGCCGGCGAGGGCGCGTTCGCGATACCAGGCCGGCGCGTGGTCACCCAGGGAGTTGGCGACGAGGCGGTCCACCGCGAGATCGATTCGGCCGAGGCGGCCGGCGGCGATCAGTGCCCTCAGTTGCAGCGACGTGGCGAGGAAGCGGTGCGTGAAGCCCGCCATGGCGGGCACGCCGCGCTCCGCGCAGGCTTGGCGCAGCGCCCGTGATTCTTCCAGCGAAGTGCAATGCGGCTTCTCGATGAGCAGGGCGACCTTGCGCTGCGCGGCGGCCATCGCGGCGTCGAAATGCAGACTGTGCGGCAAACAGATGCTGAGGGCAGCGGGGCCCTCGCGCAGGGCTTCCTCGACGGTTGCAAATGCCGCGCCACCGCAGCTTGCCGCGAGCTGACGGGCCCGCGTCAGATCGCGGTCGACGACCGCGACGACTTCGGCGCCGCACGCGCGGAAGGCCTCGGCGTGGGCGACGCCCATTTGGCCGGCACCGGCAATGGCGATACGCAATTTTTCAGACATGGCTCGGAACTCCCGGGGAAAGGCGGGAGGAAATTTCTCCCAAGCGGCCGACCAAAAGTTTGACCGCGAAAAACGCGAGCAACGGACAAACACTGAAGACCGCAAAAATATACGCGTAGCCCTGATGCCCAGCGGCCCACGCGATGCCGAATTGGGAAATCATGCCGGCGACGCCGCCGAGGGTGCCGCCGAGACCGGTGACGAAGGCGACGCTGTGCGAGGGGAAGACTTCCGCCGGCACGGCGATGTTGCCCCATAGCCCGTGCCCCAGCGCCAGAAAGGCGACGCCGGCAAGTGCCGTCAGCGGATGCGCCGTCGTAGCCACCAAGGCTCCGGAAGCTAGCACCAACAGCGAGGCTCCCAGCATCAGGCGCTTGCGGACCCGGTCGAGATCCGCGCCGCGACCCACCGCCCAACTGGTAAACGCGCCGCAGGCGATCTGACCGACGGAGAGCGCCGCAAACGGCATCCACGCGTATTTGCCGATGTCGGTCAGCGTGTAGCCGTGGTTGGCGGCCAGATATTTCGGAACCCAGAAGCTGATGAAGTAGATGATCGGGTCGGTAAAGACGCGGACCAAAATGCAGCCCCAGGTCCGGCGATACGACAGCAGCTCCCAGAGGCCGAAGGGTTTTTCCGCGGCTGTGGTGCCGGTGGTTGGAGCGGTCCCCGCGACCGAGGCGGACGTCGTCGGTTTACAAACGGCCAGCCACGCCAGCACCCAAAGAAAACCGAGCGCGCCCACGACGACGAACGCCATGCGCCAGCTGTGATTTAGCGCGAGGTAGGTCACCAGCGGGAACGCCACGACGGCCCCGATCGTTCCGCCGGCGCCGAGAATGCCCATGCCCAGAGCGCGCTCTTTGAGCGGGAACCACTCCGCGATCGCTTTGGCGCCGCCGGGGTAGTTCGCCGCTTCAAACGAGCCGAGTAGAAACCGGCAGGCGGACAACTGGACGACCGAATTGGCCAGTCCATGCAACATGCCCGCGATCGACCAGCCGGTGACCGCGAGGACCATGCTGAGTCGCGTGCCGAGAAAATCCACCAGCCGTCCGCTCACGGCATACATGATCGTGTAGCTCAGGAGAAAGTAGGTGGTGATTTTCGCGTAGCCGACATCGTCGATTTTCAGCTCGGCCTGAATCGTCGTCGCGAGAATCGAAAGGACCTGCCGATCGAGGTAGTTGATCGCGGTGGAAAAAAACAACAGCCCGCCAATGGCCCAGCGTAGCGATCGAGTGTTGGTCATGGGGCGGGCGGTGGACGGGCGTCAGAAACTCACCGTGGTGGTGACGCCCAGCTTGCGCGGGGAGTTGAGCCATTGCGCGTAGCGGAGCGTGCCGTTCGTCGAACGCACGAGGTAGACGACTTCGTTAGCGTCGAGCAGATTGGAGACGTTGAGTTGGAGCGTTGTGCGAAACTTGCCCACCGGTTTGAAGCGGTAGGTGGCGAACAGATCGTGCAGGAGTCGGTCGGGGAAATAGAACATCTTCCGTGTGTTCGCATCGGCGGCATCGGTGAACATGTAACCACGCTGATTGTCGCGGAGGCTGCTGCTGAGGCCGACGACGAGACCGCGGAGCTTGCCCGCGTGGAATTGGTAGCGGTTGATCAGGCTGTAACTCCGCTCGGCGTAGCCGAAGGTTTTTTCGCCGGCGCGGCGAACGATCAGCGAGCCGCCGGAAGGCGAGACGAAACCGAGTTGGTGATCGCTGAGCGGGAGCCCGGTGGCGCCGGTGCCAACACCCGGGGTGAACAGACCGAGCGCTTGGGCGTTGAGAATCTGGCCCGACTCGATGTCGAGCTGCGCGGCGTAGGGGCTGTTCGGATCCTTCATCATCGCGATCGAAAGCGGGACCTGGGCCGAGGTGGGGTTGCGCGGATCGGAGGGCACGAGCAGGGGCGTGACCGTGCCGGCCGCGGTGGCGCGGACGCCGACGACGGTCTGGCCGCTGACGGTGGTGGTGTTGAACTGGTCGTTGTAGAATTGCGGGAGGTTGACGTCGGTGCGCTCGCTGCCGTTGGCGGTGGCGAAGTTGATGCGGATTTCCCAGCCCCGGGTGGGACGCGCGGAGAGCGAGAGATTATAGCCGTCGGACGTCTTGCTGTAGGTGTAGGAGGGACCGCCGTTGCGACCGTTGATGCCGTCGGGGTCGACGTCGTTGCGGTTGCCGATCGTGGCGGTGAAGTTCTCGGCTTCGGATTGGTAGTAGTTGAAATTACCTGACACGCGGTCCTGCCACATGCCGAATTTCAGGCCGATGTCTTTGCTCACGCCTTTGCCGGGAGGCAGGGGCTGGTTGTAGATGTCGCGGGTGGTGTCGAAGTTGATCTTGGCATTGGTGGCGTAGTTCACCGACAGGCGCACACCGCGCACGGGCGTGTCGATGACGGCGCCGGTCGTCAGGCTGTCGTAAGTGATGGGGCCGCGTTGCAGGCCGGTGTTGGTGCGGAGGCCGGTCGCTTCCTCGGCGCGGTAGCCGACCATGGTGTCGATGCGCCCTTTCCACCATTCGCTGAAGAGGCTGAAGCCGTGGCTGCGCTCGTCGGTATCGTCGTGGGTAAACGCTCCGTTGGTGCTCTGGCCGGTGGCGGCGTTGATCGGACCGGAGAGACCGAGGGGATTGCCCGCGGTGGGAGGGACGGCGCCGGCGAAGATCTGCGGTTGGGAGACGTAGGTTTTTCCGTTCGGATGGACGAGCGAGGAGAACGGCCATTTCTGGCCACCGACGAGCTGGGTGGGATTGATGGGGACCCAGACCGAGGGAATCGGAATGCGGCCAGAGTCGGCTAAACGGATCTGGGCCGGATTGATGGGCACATTCCCCGAGGCATCGGCCTCGTAGAATCTCCACTGGTCCTGATTCTGCCACGACTCCATGTCCTGAAAAAACGCGCTCGCCTGGTGGGAGCCCCACCGACCGAGATTCTTTTGGTAGGCCACGGCGGCGCGGTAACCGCGAGCTCCGGTATGAAACGGATTTAGCACGGGAAAATTCATGTTGAACGCCCACTTCGTGCCGACTTGGCCGGTCGCGGGATCCACATAGAGGTTGCCGGCGGCTCCCGGGGCGAAGATCGAATTGTTCGTGGGGCTCAGCGCGTTGTTGACGCGTGCGTCGTGGCCGTAGCGCACCTGCACGCCGAGACCTTCGGCCAGCTTGGCTTCGGCGACGACGGATTTGCTGAGGTTCTTAAAGGCAAAGGCGTAGTAGGGTCCGAAGAGCGTATCGGCTTTGGTGACATCGATGAGTCCGTCGGTCAACGCGCCGACATTCGGGTAGGCGGCCAAGTAGCGCGTGCTCTGGTTGTCGACCCTCTCGCCGGTGGGCAGCAGCTGGGTGAGCGGCGCGCGCACGATGCCTGAGTTGGGATAAGTGGTGTTGCGGATCAGGTGGCGCCATTCGCCGCGGATCTCGAGATTCTTCCAGGGGCGCACGGTGGTCGCGAGGGTCAGGCCTTCGTTTAACTGGCGGTTGGCCGGACGGAAATATTTCGTGTCGCCGTGGACCGCGTTGATGCGGAAGCCCCAGTATCTGAAGCCGGCGCCGACATCGAGCGTGTAGCGGCGGCTGCCTTCGGAGTCACCGCCGGCGCCGAGCGAGCCCCGCAGTGGGCGGCCCAGGGCGGCGCGTTTGGAGTTGGTGGTGATCACACCGCCGGCGTCACCGGAGCCGAAGAGCAGCGAATTGGAACCGCCAAGGGCGTCGACCCGCTCGACGTCGAACGAATCCATCAGCGCGGTATCGGCGCGGAGGAATCCGTCGCGGCGGGGATTGTTAATGGTGAGTCCGCGCATCGTCATGCTCTTTGGATCCTGGCGGTCGCCCTCGAGGTCGCCGCGGACTTCCTCGTTGCCGCCGGCGATGATCGCGGAGCCGAGGCCGCCGTGCTTCGAGAGCATTTCCGTCATGTCGACCACGCCGAGTTCGTCCATGAGTTGCCGGTTGAACACCTTGGCATCGAGGGGAGTCTTGCCGAGCGCGGTGTTGGTGCCGGTGACAGAATTGGTGTTCGTGGCTTGGTAGGTGTCGGAGGCGTCGGCGGTGACCTCAAACGCGGTGAGCGTGATCGTTTCGTCTTTCGTGGACTCGGGCTTGGCGGTGGATGACGGGGCTGGCGCGCTCTGAGCGGAAGCGGCGGACGGCAAGACAAGTGCGAGCAGACAGATCAATACGGGGGTCTTCATGGACGGATGGGGGTTAGCGAGGCCCGTGGCCGAAGCGGTCGGGGGGTGGCGCAGACTAACAGAAAGCCGCGCGGCGCTGTAGGCGAAGATGCGTTTCTATTTTAAGAAATTGCGCCACGGAAGAACCGTTCTCAGAAAACGGTGCGATGCCGAAGACCCCCAAACGAAAGCGCGTGGCCCTGCTGGTCGCCGGCTGGAACCAATACGGGCGCGGCATCATCGAAGGTGCTTGGCATTTCGCGCAGCACCACCGGTGGAATCTCGACATGCAACCCGCCGGGCCGGACGGCACCATGCACATGCCCGAGGGATGGCAGGGCGACGGCATCATCGCCACGGTGCACACGCGCGAGCTGGCGGCGATCTTGCGCGGCTACGGTGTGCCGGTGGTGAATGTTTCCGGCGCGCGTTTCGTTGGGAGCGACTTTCCGCGGGTGTGCGCGGATGCCGGGGCCGTGATGGAACTCGCCGTCGCGCACCTGCGGAGCAAGGGGCTCACGCAGATCGCGTTTTGCGGCGAACCCGAGAGGGAGTTTCTCGAATTTTGGGAAAAGGCCTACACGGTGGCCGCGCGCGACCTCGATTTTGCCCCGTTGATCTACACACGTGGGCCCGGCCTCGCGAAGGATGCGGGACTCGTGGCGCAGCGGCGTGACCGCGCGCGGTGGCTGCGCAGCCTTCCGCACCCGGTCGGGGTCATCGGCTGGGATACGATCACGTGTCGCAACGTCGCCAGCGCCTGCGAACTCGCCGGACTGCAAGTGCCCGACCAGGTGGCGATCATTAGTTTGTCCACGGAAGATTTGTTGGGGCAGACAATTCATCCGCCGATCAGCGGCATCGATATTCCGGTGAAGCGGATCGGCTACGAAGCGGCCTCGCTACTGGATCAACTCATTCGCGGACGGCGCTCTTCGCCTAGCGAGCATCTGCTCCAGCCTCTGGGAATAACCGCGCGGCAGTCCACCGACCTCTTCGAGTGCGACGATGCGAAGGTGCGGCAGGTGATGCGGTTCATCAAAGAGAATGCGGCTGCCGGCATCAACGTGAAGGATCTGCTGCGGGCGGTGCCGATGGGCCGGCGCACGCTGGAGCGGCGATTCACCGCCTCCGTGGGGCACAGCGCAGCGGAAGAGATCCGGCGCGCCAAGATCGAGCGCGTGCGCCAATTGCTGACGACGAGCGACATGCCCGTGCCTGACATCGCGGAGGCCTGCGGCTTCGCCTACGTCGAGCATATGATACCGCTCTTCGCCCGCTATCACGGCTCCACGCCGGCGGCCTTTCGCCGGAACCTCCGGGGTGCTTCGCGGCTGAAGTGAGCGGGGGCGACCGCGTCGTAACCGACGCGGCTACGGATGATGAGAGAGGGGCGGGGAAAACGAAACCGCCCCGCCGGTGAGGGCGGGGCGGTTCGATGGCTTCAGTCTTCGCGGCGCGGGCTGGCTGAGGGCTCGCGGGCGAAAGTGGGGCGGTGGAGCGCTGACCGCGTCGTAACCGACGCGGCTACGGGGCGGGAGACGCGGCTATGGGGAGGGTGGCGTGGCGGCGGGAATGCGGGCGCGGGGACGCGCCCGCCCACCGCAGAGGGTCAGGGGACTTCGTAGACTTCGATGAGGGCCACGCCGGTGGTGTTGGCTACACCCGAGACTTGAGCGGTGTAGCTGCCGGGCGGGATCGTGACGAGGAGGGCGGCGTCTTTGCTGGCGGGGTTCGCGAGGGCGAAGGCGCTGACTTGGGCGAAGGTGGCGGCGAGCGCGACCGGGCCGGGGGCACCGGGGCCGGACACGCCCCAGTTGTCGTTGGATTGGAGCAGCGTGGCGCCGCGGTAGAGGGCGAGTTGGGGATCGGCGAGTGCACCGGTGACGCCGAAGGCGGCGAGGGTGGGGCCGACGGCGCGGAGCAGCAGGGTGCGGGGGACGTTGCCGGAGACGGAGAAGCCGACGATCAGGACGCCGCCGCCGGTGTCGACTTGGGCGCGGGCGGAGACGTTGGTGAGACGGGCGCCGGTGGTGACGGCGGTGTCGTAGATTTCGGCGAGGGCGAGACCGGCGGCGCCGGTGCCCGTGATCTGCGCGGTGTAGCTGCCGGGGCTCAGCGGGAGGACGAGCGCGGCGTCGCGTGAGGTGGCGTCGAGCGGGAAAGCGCCGGTGGCGGCGAAGGCGGCGGTGAGGGCGGCGGTGGTGGTGCCGGCGGCGGGCGTGCCCCAGTTGTCGTTGGCGACCAGCGCGGTGGGGCCGGCGAAGAGCTGGAGGCGCGGGTCGGCGAGGGCGCCGGTGACACCGAACTGGGCGAGCGAGGGGCCGATGGCACGGAGGAGCAGCGGCTTGTCGGGCGAGCCGGCGAGGGAGAAGCCGACGATCAATGTTTGGGCGGCGCTGCCGGCGATGGTGCGCACGGAGAGGTTGGCGAGGCGACCGGGGTCGGGGGCGCCGACCGTCACGATGGCGGAGGGTTGAGTCGCGGTGCCAAACGCATTGGTGACGGAAACGGTGTAGGTGCCGGCGTCGGCGTCGGTGGTGTTGGTGACGGTGAAGGCGGGCGAGGTCGCGCCGGGGAGAGCGATGCCGTTCTTGCGCCACTGATACGCGAGGGGGCCGGAGCCGGTGGCGGTGGCTGTGAGGGTGAAGGGCGCGCCGAGCACGGCGGATTCCATGCGGGGGGCGGTGGCGATGCGCGGGGCGTCGGACGTGGCGCGGCCGACGCGGGAGACGTTTTGGCGATATTGCGGCCAAGGGCCGGCGGCGGCGGGTGCGCCGATCTCGAAGGCGTAGAGATTACCGTCGTTGCTGCCGACGTAGAGCGTGGTGCCGAAGATCGCGGGGCTGGATTCGATCGCGCCGGCGGTGTCGTAGGTGCGCTTGAGGGTGCCGTCGGCGCGGACGGCGTAGAGTTTGAAATCGTTGCAGCCGATGTAGACCACGCCGTTGGCGTCGAGGGCGGGGGAGCTGAAGCTGATGGGGCCGCCGAGGGTGAAGGTCCAGCGCGCGGTGCCGTCGGCGGTGTTGACGGCGTGGAGCTTGGAGTCGGCGCTGCCGAAGTAGACGGTGGCGCCGTTGGCGCTCAAAGCGGGGGACGAGGTGGTGGCGGTCTGGCCGTCGGTGTAGGTCCAGCGGGCGGTGCCGTCTGGGGCGAGCGAGTGGAAGCGGCCAGCGGCGGCGAAGTAGATGTTGCCGGCGGCGTCGAGCGCGGGCGAGGTGGCGATGGAGCCGCCGGCGGCGAACTGCCACTTGAGGGTGCCGTCGGGATTCAGGGCGTAGAGGTTTCGGTTGCTGGAGCCTTGGTAGATCGTGCCATCGGGGGCGACGACGGGAGCGGCGGTGGTGGTGGTGGCGGCGACGTTGAAGCGCCAGCGGGTCGAGCCATCGGCGGGGTCGAAGGCGTGGAGCCAGCCGTCGCGAGTTTTCAGGTAGATCGTGCCGTCGGCGGCGAGGGCGGGACTGCTGCAAAAGAGATTGGCTCCTTGGTTGGGGACGTTGCCGGCGGCGGTGGTCCAGCGAACGGAGCCGTCGGGGCGGAAGGCGTAGAGTTTGGCGTCGAGGGAGTAGGCGTAGACCGTGCCGTCGGGCGCGATGGCGGGCGTGCTGCGGTCAAATTCGGCGCCGGCGGGGAAACTCCAGCGAGTGGTGCCATCGGGACGGAGAGCGTGGAGGGAGAAATCGGTGCTGCCGACGTAGACGGTGCCGTCGGGGGCGACGGCGGGTGCGCTATTAATGTCGCGGAGCGTGGGCGCCTGCCAGAGCGAGTCGGTGACGTTGAGGGTGAATTCGCCGGTGTTGGCGCCGAGTTTGGAGTCGACGGAGAAGTAGTAAACGGTGCCGGCGACCGCGTTAATGGTGCAGAGGGCGCCGACGTTGGAGTTGTCGCGGGCGGTGTTGTCGCTGGCGTCGACGAGGGCGAGCGTGCCGAGGGCGGCGGGGGTGCGGCCGGTGTAGACGGCAAGGAGCGGGTCGAAGCTGCGGCTGTGCGCGCCGACTTGGAAGCGACCGCTGCGTGGAGCGGTCCAGCGATACCAGACGGAGGCACCGCCGGCGAAGCCGAGGATGCGCGGTTCGCCGGTTTCGCGACCGGCGGCGACGTTGGTGGCGGCGACGGAGGCGCTTTCGCCGGTGAGCACGGCGGCGGTGGCGAAGGTGTCGTGAGCGGGAGCGGTGCCGAGATTGAGGAGGGTGAGGCCCGTGGCGGACGGGTTTTTCGACGCGACGGCGAACTGGTAGGTGGCGCCGGCTTGGGCGGCGAAGGTCAGGCGCGAGGTCGGCGCAGTGACGTCGTTGTCGTTGGCGGCGACGGGCGTGAGCGCGGTGAGCGAGGTGCCGGAGTAAACGGCGAGCACGGTGTCGTAGCCGCTGCCGACGGTGTCGAGAGTGACGGGGCCGGCGGCGGGGGCGGTCCATTCCCACCAGAGCGTGGCGGCGGCGGGAAGGCCGGCGGCGAGGGCGGGCTCGCCGGACTCGGCGGTGGCGCCGGTGTTGTTGGAGCGGATCGCGAGGGTCGGGCCGGAGAGGCGGGGGCGCGCGGCGAAATCGTCGTTGAAGGGGCGGTTGTCGGTGGAGGTGACGGCGCCGAGGAGGTTGAGGCGGCCGCCGCTTTGGGCTTTGCCGGAGTAAACGGGGAGCCGGTCGACGCCGCGGAGGAGACGGTTGATGAGCTGGCGATAGGTGTCGTTGGGGAAGCGGGCCTTGAGGAGAGCGAGCGCGCCGGTGACGTGGGGAGCGGCCATCGAGGTGCCACTGCGGGAGACGGCGGCGGCGGGGTTCGTGCTGCTGAGCGAGAAGATGCCTTCGCCGGGGGCGATGAGGTCCACGGCGGCGCCGTAGTTGGAAAAACTGGACAGCGCATCGTTGCGGTTGGAGCTGCCGACGGTGACGATGTTGTCGAGCGGGTAGTTGGTCGGGAAGTAGCGGGGGTTGGCGTCGATATTTTTGCCGTCGTTGCCGGCGGCGGCGACGACGATGATGCCGGCGTCGCGGGCAGCGGAGAAGACGGCGAAGTCGGCCTGCGAGTGGGTGTCGGTGGTGAAGCTGGCGTTGATGAGGTGGGCGCCGTGGGCGATCGCATAGTCGACGGCGGCGGCGACGTCCGAGGAGGGGATGTAGTAGATGTTATCGGTGCGGAGGGGCATGAGCTGCACGCGCCAGGCAATGCCGGTCATGATGCGGTTGTTGTTGCCGGTGGCGCCGATGATGCCGGCAACGTGGGTGCCGTGGCCGATGGTATCGGCCATGTCGCCGCTGCGGGAGCCGTTCGCGAACGTGGCGCCGTTGAGGTCGCCGAAGGTGGGCGCGGGATTGCGCCAGAGGTTACCGACGAGTTCGGGGTGAGTGGGAACGATTCCAGAGTCGAGCACGGCGACGACGACGTTGGGCGCTTCGCTGATAACGTCCCACGCGGCGACGGCCTTGATGTCGACACCGACGGTGCCGTTGTTCTGGCCGGTGTTGTTGAGCGACCACTGGGTGGGGGCGAAGGCGGGATCGTTGGGCGTGGCGGTGAAGTGAAAGAAGTGGTCGCGCTCGACGAATTCGTAGCGGCCGGTGGCGCGGAGGCGGGCGATGGCGCGATCGGCGGCATCGGCGCTGTCGAGGGTGATGATCCGGAGATCGCCGAAGCGGGCGAATTTTTGACGGACACGGGTGGGCGTGCGGTCGGCGCGCTCGGCGGCATCGACGGTGGCGCGATGACGGGAGTGGGGTTTGGCGAGGATGACAAAATCGCGGTAGCCCTGCGCGCGCTCTTTGGCGGTCGGCGCGGTGGGTGCAGTATTGGCGTGGCTGGACGGGACGGCAGCGAGCGCTATGACGAGGAGGGCGGCGACGAAGGCGAAGCCGCGGAGGCGAGGCATGGGGAGGAAGGCGAAGGAGGACATGCTGACGGAACACGGGGGCGCGGGTTGATTTATCAGAAAGTTGGCAGATTTGTTTTGGCTTTGCGCCATTTTCGGAAGGTCGGTCTGCGACGAGATAAATTTTACGTGGTGGGGGTGCATTGTGCCGCGTCGGCGGGAAAATATTTTTCGAAGCGCGACGATTTCTGAAAGATCGGTGGCGCCGGATGGGTTCCTTGAGGTGATGAACACAGGTAACAACGCGGCGCGTTTGCGCCGGCCGCCGGCTTTGGCCCAAAAGGTGCGGCCGGGTTTATCGCAAAAAGACATTCGCTATCGGCCGAGCCGAGCCCCCACGGTGGCGCCCGGCTGGCCGAAGTTATCTCTACCCCCTCTCATGAATAGCTCTTCCCGGCGTTTGAATTTTTGGCTCGGCGTTGCGCTGGCGGCGAGCTGCGCAGGCCCGGTCTCCGGCCAGGCGGTGGCGCCCGCCGGCACCGATGGCAAGGTGGCCACGCTCGAAAAATTTTTCGTGAATGACGCGAAGATGGCGCCGTTCACCAGCGCGAATGTCGATATCCCGCGCACAGTCGACGACGTGCAGCCCTACTATTTTTTCGACGCGAAGGAGCTGGATATGTCGGGCGCGACCAACATCGAACAGTTTCTCCGGCAGAACTTGTCGATGGATTCATCGGGTGCCAGCGAGAGCCAGAACTTCTTCGAGGGCGGCAATCCCAGCAGCGTGAACCTCCGCGGCCTCGGTGATGGCCAGACACTGATCCTGATCAACGGTCGCCGTGCCCCCACCGGAAATCTCGCGCTCTTCGGCACCGGTTCGCAGGCCAATCTCAACGCGATTCCCATGGCTTCGGTCGATCGCATTGAGGTGCTCCCGGCCAGTGCGAGCGCCATCTACGGAGGCAGTGCGGTCGGCGGCGTGATCAATGTCATCCTCAAGCGTAACTATCGCGGTGGCGAGGTCCGCACCTCCTACCAGAATCCCGACGATACCGACGCCCCGATCCGCCGCATCGATGCCAGCTATGGGTTTGCGCTCGAAGGCGGCCGCACCCGCGTGACCCTCAGTGCCAGCTACTCGGATCGAAAACTTCTCCGGTATCAGGATCGGCCTTTTATCGCGCATTACGAAACACGGATCTACGCCAACGGACGTGCCACCAGCCCCACGGTGGGTGCTCCGGAGGGCGCCACGCCCTTCATCGCCAACTCCAGCCCGGCCAATCTCGTGCTCAAGAGCGGTGGCGGTTCGATCGGTTCAGCGGTGACCTATATTCCGTATGGAATCGGACCGACTACGACCGCAGCGGCGTTGGCGGCCGGCCTGCGGGCGAACGCCGGGGACTACAATCACGACAAGTCGACCACCAGTCGGCAGTTCTTTGGTGGCCCGTTGCATGAGTTGGGCCAGGGGCAACGCTCGAAGAGCCTTGGGGTCACGATTCGCCGGGAAATGAATCCTAACTTGGAGTTAAATTTCGATTTCGCGCTCACCGGCTTTGGCAATACGCACAACGGCACGCGGGTCGGCGGGTTGCTTGTCCCGGCCGCCGCGCCCAGCAATCCGTTCACCACGAACGTGATTGTCTACGCACCGATCGGGGGCGAATGGGTGGATTGGGGGGCCAACGTCACCCGCGCGCTCACACTCGGCTTTGTGCAAAAACTTCCCCGTGGCTGGGTGGCGCAGGGCGACTACACGTGGAACAATACCAGCAACTCATTTTACACCAGTTCCTCCGCGGCTGCGGTGACCACCGCTGAATATCAGGCCGCGTTCGTGGGCGGTCGCCTGAACCCGTTTCTCGACACGACGCTCCATCCCTTGGATCTGTCGCCCTACCGGGGGCTTTACAGCTATTCCGGCAAGAGCGGCTCCAACGATGTCGCCCTCCGCGCCACCGGCCCGGTGGGGCGGATGCCGGCGGGCGCTCCGCGCGCGAGCATTGGCCTCGGGCGTTATCAAACGGGTCTGAAAGATTCTGCGCGTAATACGGTCTACGATAACTTTCCGAATCGGAACGTCGAGGTGCAGGGCCTCGGCAAAACGCAGATCACCCGAAGTGCTTTTGTCGACCTGCAGATCCCGATCGTCGGCGACGCCATCCGGCTCCCGTTCGTTCGCCAACTCGACCTGCAGTTCGCCGCTCGCACGGAGGACTATGACGTCGGCACCGGCACCAGCCAGATTGCCATTCTGCCGGTGCCGGCCGTGAAACCCGTGATTCGCGGCAACCGGGCCCACTACGTCTCGACCAAGCCCACGGCCGGTCTCTCCTACAAGCCGAACAACTGGCTCCACCTCCGCGCGAGTGTGAGCCGCGGTTTTACGCCGCCGCGCTTCGCGCAGCTGGCCTACGATCCCACGCCGTCCGCGACGCCGGTGAACATCGTCGATCCCCAACGCGGCGGACTCCGCACACCCATCAACACGATTGCCGGCGGCAATCCCGATCTGACGCCCGAGTCGTCCGAGACCACGACGGCCGGCCTCATTCTTCAGCCCGAGTCCGGCCTGCTGAAGGGCCTGCGAGTCTCAGTGGATTACAATTTCACCCGCACCCAGGACAACATCGGCGCGCTTACCTCCCAGCAGATCGTGGACTTGGAAGCCCTCTATCCGGAGCGCATCGTCCGCGCCGCACCGATCGCCGGTGATCCGTTCGGCGCCGGTGCGATCGAGACCGTCAACATCAGCCCGCTGAATCTGTTGAAGGCCCACGTCGAGTCCTTCGACGTGCGAGCGCGCTACAGTTTACCCACTGCGCAACGCGGCACGCTCGCGCTCACCTCGCTCGCCACGTTTGGGAATCACCACAAGCGCAAGCTCTCCCTCGCGCAGCCGATGATCGATTACATCAACCTGAACAACTACCTGTTGAAATTCCGCGGCACGACGAGCCTCGCGTGGGAATACCAACGGTGGACGGCGAGCTGGAGCACCCGCTATTACAGCCGTTACCGCGTGCCCGGCCCGCCCATCGCCCCGCTGTCCGCCAATGTGATTCCGCAAGGCGGCGAATTTGTCGCCGCGCAAATCTACTCGGATGTCTTCGTCAGTTATCGTTTTTCCGAACGAGGCCAATCGACCGGACGCTCGTGGCTCCAGCGCTCTCTGGCCGGAACGGAGATCCAGCTGGGCATCGACAACGTGCTGAAGAAAATCCCGCCCCGGGATTTTTCGTCGAATTACAACTACAGCTCACGCGGCGATCCCCGCCTTCGGGATATCCGCGTCACGGTGAAGCAGCCGTTCTGAGCCATCCCCAGTCGTGAAATCCAGCTGGCGAATAAATTTTTTCCGCCCGTGCGTTTGTTGAAAGATCAGGCCGGTGGGATGGGTTACATAAAGGATGAACACACCTGAAAACGAAACCGTTTCCTCGCTCCGCACGCGGCCGACCTTGTTGGCCAAGGTGCGCGACTGGAACGATGCCGCGAGTTGGACGGAGTTTTACGGGCTCTACCGCAAACTCATCTTCGGGTTGGCCCGGCGCTCCGGGCTTTCACAGGCAGACGCGGAGGACGTGACGCAGGACGTCTTCAAGCGCGTGGCGGAGACGATCCACGAATTCGAATGCGACCCGGAACGCGGGAAATTCCGCGGCTGGCTGATGAACCTCACGCGCTGGCGCGTCGCCAACAAGATCACGCGCGCGCCGCTCGATGAAAAAATGCGCCACACCCCGGGCGTGCCGGAGGGCGACTCGGCGGCGCACACCTCGACGATCAACCGGCTGCCCGACCCGGCGCAGCTCGACGCCGAGTGGGAGCTGGAGTGGCAGCGGCACCTGCTCGACGCGGCGTGCGAACGTATTTCGCGCCGCGTGCAGGGCAAGCACTACCAGGCCTTCGATCTCTATGTGCGGCGGCGCTGGCCGGTGATGAAAGTGGCGAGCGAACTCGGGATGAACGTCGCGGCGGTTTACCTGATCGGCAACCGGCTCACGAAGCAGCTCAAAACCGAAGTAGAGAAACTTAAGACACAGTTGGGCTGAGAGAGCCGCGGAGCTGTGACGGGGGCGCGGGCGGTTTTGTGCTGGCAAGCGACGGAGCGCCCGACGATGACGTTTCGCGTTCCGAGCCATGCCGCAACTTACCCCCCAACGCGCGAGCCGGTTTTCGCCGAACGCGACACGTGAAGGACGTGCCGACCGATGACCGACCCACTTTCCAGCGGCGAACGGCGCGCGGGCCGACGGCTCGCGGCGATAGTATTCAGCGATGTCGTGGGCTATTCGGCGCGGATGCAGAGCGACGAAAACGGCACGCTGGCCCTCGTGCACGCCGACTTCGAGCGCATGACCGCGCACTGTGTCCGCCATGGCGGCGAAGTGCTCAACACGATGGGCGACGGGATGCTGCTGTGCTTCGACAGCGCGGTGCAGGCGGTGACGTGCGCCCTGGCGATGCAGGCCGAATTTGGCCGGCGGCAGAGTGAGGCGCCGTCGGACCGGCATCTCACGCACCGCATCGGCGTGCATCTCGGCGACGTGTTTCGGCAGACGAGCGGCGGAGTCGCGGGCGACGGTGTGAACATCGCCGCACGCCTGCAGACGACGGCGCCGACCGGCGGGGTGTGTATCAGCCAAACCGTTTACGACACCGTGAAGGGCAAAGTGCCGATGCAGGCGCTCCTCGTCGGGCCGCAGATGTTCAAGAACATCGCGGAGCCGATCACGGTCTGGCACATCGCCGCGGAGGGCGCGCCGGCGCCGGTGTTGCCGGACGGCCGGCGGGTGGGGACGGGCGCGGGCGCCACGCCGCGGTCGGGCAGCCGGGGCGGCCCGGCGACGAGCGATCCGACGGCGCCGGGAATTCCCGACTACGATCTTCTGCGCAAGATCGGGTCCGGCAGCTACGGCGATGTGTGGCTGGCGCGCGGGCTCACCGGCGCATATCGCGCGGTGAAGGTGGTGTGGCGTAACCGTTTTTCGGATGCGGAGCCGTATGAGCGCGAGTTTCGCGGCCTGAAGGAGTTCAGCGCGCTCTCGCTCGAAGCCAGCCAGATGGCGCTGTTGCATGTGGGGCAGGACGAGCGCGCGGGATTTTTTTATTACGTGATGGAGCTGGCCGACGACGCGGTGACGGGCCGCACCTTCGATCCGGCGCGCTACGTGCCGCTGACGGCGAAGGAACTCAAGGCGCGGCGCGGGCGGTTGCCGGCGGCGGAGTGCGTGGCGTTTGGTGTCGAGCTGGCGCGCTCGCTCGCAGGGCTGCACACGCGGGCCCTGCTGCACCGCGACATCAAGCCGTCGAACGTGATCGTGGTCGGCGGCGTGCCGAAACTGGCGGACATCGGGCTGGTGGCCTCGAGCACGGATGCGCGGACGTTTGTCGGCACGGAAGGCTATGTGCCGCCGGAGGGGCCGGGTGCGCCGACCGCCGATGTGTTTGCGCTCGGCAAGGTGCTCTACGAACTCGCGACGGGCCTGGATCGCGCGGAGTTTCCGAAGCTGCCCGAGGACCTCGGCGAGCCGAAGGAGCAGAAGGCGCTTTTTCAACTGAACGAAGTTTTCCTGCGGGCGTGCGAGGCCAAGCCGCTGCAGCGCTACCGGGATGCAAGCGCCCTGCTCGCGGATCTGGAGGCGCTGCAGGCGGGGCACTCGGTGCGGCGGGCGTCGCGCTGGCCGCTGGTGGCGGCGGCAGCGGTGGTGGTCGTCGCGGGGGGCGCGGCGTTTTTTGCGTTGCGGCCGGCGGCGCCGATCGCACCGCCACCGGTGGCCAAGGCGGAGCCGAAAGCGGTCGAGGCGCCCAAGCCGCGCGGACTTGCGGTCCTGCCTTTTCAAAATCTGGACTCCGAGGAACAGAGGTTTTTTGTGGCGGGCGTCACCGAGGAAGTGATTCAACACCTCTCGAAGGTGAGCGCGCTGCGCTTGATGAGCAGCGCGGCGGTGGCGCGGTTTCCGAAGGGGGCTGCGGAATTGCCCGCGATGACGCGAGAGCTTGGGATCGGCGCGCTCCTCACGGGCACGGTGCGGCGGGGCGAAGGCAAGGTGCGGATCGGTGTGCAATTACTGGCCGCACCCGGTGGAGAGATTTTGTGGAGCGAGCAGTATGACCGAGACGCGAAGGATACCTTCGCGGTGCAAACCGATGTGGCCATGCGAGTGGTGCAGGCACTCCGGGTGACGTTGCCGCCGAAAGAACGGGCACGGATCATGCGGCCGCCGACGGAGAACCTCGCGGCCTACGAGTTGTGGGAGCGGGCGCGCCGCACGAGGGCCGCGACCGAGGCGCTCAAGCTGCACGCGGATGCGGTCGCGCTCGATCCCAAGTTTGCGCTCGCCTACGTGAGCATGGCGACCATCCACGTGTTCCGAGGTTACAGCACGGGGCGCGCGGATCTTGAGCGCGCTCTCGAGTTCGCGCAGAAGGCCGTGGCCGCCGACCCCGAGTCGGCGGTTGCGCAACACCGATTGGCGACCTGCCTGATGATGTTCGGAAAGGTGGAGGACTCCCGCCGGGCCTTCCAGCGGGCGATCGAGTTGAATCCCAGTTTCTCGAGTGCGTTCAATGACTTTGCGATCATGGAGTTGAACGTCGGGCAATTGGACGGGGCGGTTCGGCTGGCCCACCACGCCTTCAAATTGGCACCCAACCTCGCAAATTCCTACTATCATTTGGCCGCCCCTCTGATGCTCGTGGATGACCAGGCGGCGGAACGCCTACTCAAGGCGGGCGAAGTGCGGTTTCCGGTCACCGATCCGACCCGTGGTGATCGCATCCAGACTGTGTTGGCGTGGATCGAAATGCGGCGGGGGCAAATGGCGGCCGCGATGCAGCGGATGAGAGACGCGGTTGAGGCATTGCCGAAGAACGGTGAGCTCCAACGGTCCTTCACAGACGTTGCTTTCGTTGCGGGGGCTCCCGAGGTGGGCGAGCGCGTCGATCAGGCGATGAAAACGGGACCCGGCGCCCGAATTTCCTACTCGGGCTATACGCCACGGGCGATGCGGGCGTTTCTTTGGCTGAAGTCCGGCGACCAAGAACTGGCCAAGCCGCTCATCGAGGCGGCGCTCGCCGAAAATCGCGCGGCGATGGCGGCCGGGGATCGCAGCGCTTTCCCGCTCTATGAAAACGCCGGTCTGCTATTGATGCAGGGCGACCGGGCCGGTGCGTTGAAATCGCTCGAAGATGCCTATGCGGCCGGTTACCGGGATGCGGATTTTACGCGGGTCGATCCGTTTTTGACGCCGCTCGCGACCGATCCGCAGATGGTGAAATTGCTCGAACGCATGGACGCCAATGTGCTCGCGATGAGAGCGCGCTTGGATCTGCGCGGACTCGACGAGTTGGCCAAGGGAGGGAAGTGACTCTCGTGGGCGCGCGTTGGGGTGGGCGCGGCCGGGGATGCGGCTGGTGGGTCGGGGGCGGCTGACCGCGTCGTAACCGACGCGGCTACGAATGATGAGAGCTGGGTGGGAAAACAAAACCGCCCCGCCGGGTGAGGGCGGGGCGGTTCGATTGCTTCAGTCTTCGCGGCGCGGGCTGGCTGAGGGCTCGCGGGCGAAAGGGTGGCGGCGGGCGCTGACCGCGTCGTAAGCGACGCTACGGGGAGGGTGACGCGGCGGTGGGAATGCGGGCGCGGGGACGCGCCCGCCCACCTCGGAGGATTAGGGGACTTCGTAGACTTCGACGAGGGCTTCGCCGGTGGGGCTCGCGGTGGTGCCGGAGACTTGGATGGTGTAGGCGCCGGGTTCGACGAGGCTCAAGGTGGCGGCGTCTTTGCTGGTTTCGTCGAGGGCGAAGGCGCCGACGTAGCTGGTGGCGAGGGCGAGTTCGCTGAGGAAGTCGGCGGAGGACCAGTCGTCGTTGGCGAGGATGATGCGGCTCTGGCTGTCCACGATTTGGATACGGGGATCGGGGACGGTTCCCTGGACGCCGAAGGAGGCGAGTTTGGGGCCGATGCCGCGGACGAGGAGGGTGCGGGGGCCTTGGCCGCCGATGACGAGGCCGAGGGTCAAGACGTCGTCGCCGGGGGCGGTCTGGCCGCGGACGGAGACGTTGACGAGGAGGCTGGTGCTGGTGCCGCGGAGGATGTCGGCATCGTAGACTTCGACCAGGACGATGCCGCCGGTGCCGGAGGCGTTGGTGACTTGCACGCTGTAGCTTTCGCCGGTGGGCGAGGCGGGCAGATCGACGACCAAGGCGGCGTCTTTGGAGTTGGCGGGGAGGTTAAAGGCGCCGGTGGCGGTGAAGGCCTGGCCGATGTTGGCGGCGGACCAGTCATCGTTGGCGGTGAGTTCGGTGGAGCCGCGGAAGACGGTGAGTTTGGGGTTTTCCATGGTGCCGGGGAGGCCGAAGGCGGCGAGGCCGGGGCCGACGGCGCGGACGAGCATGCGTTTGGTGCCGGAGCCCTTCAGGACGAAGGCGGGGGTGACGAGGGTGCCGGTGGCGACGTTGGTGCGGACGGAGATGTTCGCGGGGCGCGAGGCGTTGGGCGAAAGGGTGACGGTGGCGGCGCTACTGGTGACGGAGCCGGAGGAGTTGCTGATGCGCACGGTGTAGTTGCCGGAGTCGGCGGCGTTGGCGTTGTTGCGCAGGAGGATGGCGCCGGTCTCGCCGGAGAGGGCGACGTTGTTGCGGAACCATTGGTAGCCGAGGCCGGAGCCGGAGGCGTTGGCGGCGAGGGTGAAGGTAGCGCCGGGGACAACGGTCTTGGAAATCGGCTGGAGCGCGAGGACGGGGGAGCCGGCGTTGCCGACGTTGACGGTGCCGGCGGTGAGGCGGGTGGTGCCGAGGGAGTTGGTGACGTCGACGGAGTAGGTGCCGGCGTTGGCGGCGGTGAGGGAGTCGACGACGTAGGGGTTGACCGTGGCGCCGTTGATGAGGTTGCCGTTGAGATACCAGCGGTAGGTGTAGACGCCGCCACCGGTGACGGTGATGGGGCAAACGAGGCGTCCGCCAGCGGCGAGGGCGGTGGTGGTGGCGGTGAAGCCGGGAGCGACGGCGGGGCGGGCGGTGGCGACCGGGACGGTGCTCACGGCGCCGGCACCGGCGAAGGAGTAGGAGCCGGCCCAACTGCCCCACGAGGCGGAGGAGACGCCGTTACGCGTGGAGGCGGGGTAGGAGGCCTGGCCGGGGAGAATGGTGACGGTGACGGTCTTGGTTTCACCGGCGGCGAGGACGCCGGCATGGACGGCGGCAGCGGCGACGGTGGAATCGTCGGTGTAGACATCGGTGCCCCAGACCGCGCCGCGGGCGAGGCCGGTGACGGTGAACTGGTAGACCCCGCCGACTTTGTTGCGGTAGCCCACGAGGTTGGTCGGGGCGGTGGCGACCGTGGTGACGGGGGGATTATCGCCGCCGCTGCCGGCGACGAAGGACGCGCTGCTCTGGAGGGAGTATTCGGTGGTGGCGCCGGTGCTGCTGGTGGAGGCGACGAAGAAGGCGCTGCCCATGACCGGGCGGCTGCTGGTGATGAGGATGGAGGCGGCGGTGATCCGGTAGATTTGCAGGGCGGTGCCGCCGGTGAAGGCGATGGTGCCGTTGGTGGCGACAGTGCCGGTGAGGGTGCTGGAGGTGGCGCCATTGGTGAGGACTGCGCTGATGGTGCCATTGGCGGTCACGGCGGCGCGGTAGTTGGCTCCGCCGAGGATGGCGGTGACGCCGTTGATGCGTTGGAGGATGTTGCCGGTGTAGGTGCCGGCGTAGGTGGAGGTCGTGCCGCCGCCAGTGCCGCCGCCCGTGGAGCCGGCGGTGACGTTCACGGTGACGGTGGTCACGGCGCTGGAGCCGGAGGAGTTGGTGGCGGTGAAGGAGAAGTTGAAGGTGCCGGCTTGGGTAAAGGTGCCGGTGACGAGGCCGGAGCCGGGGCTGATGGCGACGGGGGCGTTGCCACCGGTGTTGGTATAGGAGGTGGCGGCGGGACTGGTGGTGATCTGGTAGACGAAGGGCTGGCCGACGGTGGCGGCGACTTGCGTCTGGCTGGTGATGGCGGGGTTGCCGGTGCCGCCGCCGCCGGTGGAGCTACCGTTGATGGTGAAGGAGCCGCGCTTGTTGGCGGGGACACCATCGGCATACATTTCGAACGCGCCGGGGATGAGGGAGGCGGCGCTGGGAACGAGTTCGAGGGTGACCGGAGAGCCGCCGACGAGGTAGCCGGCGAGGCGGATGACGGTATTGCCGCCCTGGACGGTGGCCGTATAGGAGCCGGAGTAGAAGGTGGGATTCCCCGCTCCAATCGGCATGGTGTAGGTGTTGCCGGTGAAGACGACCGAGAAGATGCCGGTGCCGACGAAGGGCGCGCCGGCGTTTGTGGCGTTCAGAACGAGGGTCTTGCCGGGGAGGGCGGCAGGCGCGATGTCGGCGGCGCCGGCAAATTGGGCGGCGGCACGCGGGGCGACAGAAAACGTTGAGACGACGAGGGCAAACAACGCCAGCGGGCGTCGGAAACGGGCGAGGAGGGAGGTGAATTGCATGTTGGGAAGAGGCTGAAGCGGGGCGAGTGTAACGGATTGGAGCGGGCGTGTCGTTACGTGGGTCTGCGTATGGGGGGATTTACCCGGGGGTGCGGATGGGGAGGAGACCGGGGTCGGCTCGCTGGTGCTCGCCGCTACGGGGGACCGAGGGAAGGGCGGGTCAGAGACCCTGCCCTACTTGGCGCGGAGGCGTTCGGCGGTGGCGACGATGAGGGAGGCGCGGTTTTCGACGCCGAGGCGGGCGAGGATGCGCTCCATGTGTTTGTCGATCGTGCGGGGGCTGGCGCCGAGGATGAGGGCGATCTCGGGATTGGTTTTTCCTTGGGCGACCCAGTAGGCGACTTCGGCTTGGCGGGGGGTGAGGCCGAGGTCGAGGAGGGCGGCGGGGCCGGGCGGGGCGTGCTCTTCTTCGAGGGCGAGCATGAGGAGGTCGTCGCGGCCGGGTTCGGTGAAGCGGCGGATGCGGAGCGTGCCGACGGGGGCGTCGGGTTCGCGGGCGGCGAGCGTAAAGCGGTCGGCGCGGGGGAGCGCGGCGAGGGTGACGGAGAATTTGGCGAGGAGATCGTGGGCAAGGCGCGTGGCGAAGAGCAGACTGCCGTCGCGCGCGAGGACGACGACGGCGCGGTCGAGGGACGTGGCCAGCTGGGCTTCGGCGTCGAGGCGGATGGCGATCTCGGACTCAAGCTCGGCGTTTTTCTCTTCGAGGGCGCGGCGGGCGGTGACGAGGTCGAGTTGGACGCGGACGCGGGCGACGAGCTCGGGGACGTGGACGGGTTTCGTGACGTAATCGACGGCGCCGGCGGCGAAGGCGCGGACTTTCTGCACGGGGGCGTCGATCGAAGTGAGAAAAATCACGGGGAGCGCGTGCCAGCGGGGATCGGCTTGGAGGGCGGCGCAGAGGGCGAAACCGTCTTCATCGGGCATGACGACATCGAGGAGGACGAGGTCGGGCATGGTGCGGTCGAGGACGGCGCGGGCGGCGGCGCCACTCTCGGCAAGGAGGACGCGGGCGCCCTCGCGGCGGAGGGTGTCGCAGACGACACCGAGGCCGGCAGGGGTATCGTCAACAACGAGGACGGTGCGGGACTTCATGGTTGATCGAGGAGGAGGCGGAGACGGGAGAGTTCGAAGGCGGCGGCGGCGGCTTCGAGCTCGGCGAAGCGGGGTTCGCAGGCGGGGTGGAGCGGGCGAGCGGCGGTGAGGGCGGCGCGGAAGGCGTCGAGGTCGCCTTGGGCGAGCAGCTCGCGGAGGGCGTCGCGGAGGGCGGAGGGAAGAGGGGAAGACTGAGAAGACGAGGAAGACGGGAAAGGCTCAGAAGTCGGGAAAGACGCCGGAGCGAAGGGGGAGGCGGAGTCGGCGCTGCGCCACGTGAGGGCGAGGAGGGCGGTGATTTTTTCGACGAGGTCGGCGGTGCGGAAGGGTTTGGGGAGGAAGTCGTCGCAGCCGGCGGCGCGGCCTTGGGCGGGATCGAAAGTGAGAACGGAAGCGGAGGTGAGGAGGATTTTGAGAGCGGGGTGCGGGGAGTGTTGGCGGAGGCGGCGGGTGAGTTCGAGGCCGTCGAGGCCCTGCATGCGGACGTCGAGGATGGCGAGGTCGGGCCAGGCGGCGTGAGGGATGAGCGCGAGGTGGGCGAGGGCGGCTTCGCCGGAGGGGAATTCGGAGCAGGTGAAACCGAGGGGGACGAGGAGATCGGTGAGGAGGGAACGGTTGATGGCGTGGTCGTCGACGATGAGGACGTGGCGACGGGGGCCGTCGTAACCGGTGAGGCGGCGGGAGCGGGTGGCGACGGTGGGATCGGGGGCGACGGCGGGGAGGGGGACGGAGAAAGCGAAGGTGGAACCGTGGCCGGGTTCGCTGGAGAGGAAGAGTGAGCCGCCGAGGCGTTCGACGAGGGCACGGGAGATGGCGAGGCCGAGGCCGGCGCCGGGGGCGTGGGGGCGGGAGCGAGTGGCTTGCTCGAAGGGTTGGAAGAGGCGGGCTTGGTCGGTGGCGTCGATGCCGGGGCCGGTGTCTTGCACGGCGAAGGCGATGCCTTCGCCGGGCGGTTGAAGTGGAAGAGGGGAAGTGGAAGAGGGGGACGGGGCTTGGTGTCCGTGGGGTTGGCGGGGCGAGTTCGCCGAATCGAATGCGGGCGCAGGGACGCGCCCGCCCACCACGCGGAGCATGACCGAGCCGTGGGCGGTGAACTTGACGGCGTTGCCGAGGAGGTTGTCGAGGATCTGGCGGAGTTTCTGGGCGTCGCCTTCGACCCAGGGAGGGAGGTCGGGAGCGAGCTCGGTGGTGAAGGTGAGACGCTTGGCGGCGGCGGTGGGGGCGTGGGCGGCGACGATGTCGCGGACGAGGTCAGCGAGGGCGAAGGGGGCGGGGCGGAGTTCGAGTTTGCCGGCTTCGATCTTCGCGAGGTCGAGGACGTCGTTGATCATGCGGAGCAGATGCTCGCCGGAGTTTTGGACGATGCGGAGGCGTTCGCGTTGATCGGAGAGGAGGCGACGGTCGTCTTGGAGGACTTGGGCGTAGCCGATGACACCATTGAGGGGAGTGCGCAGCTCGTGGCTCATGGCGGCGAGGAAGGCGCTCTTGGCGCGGCTCGCGGCTTCGGCGGCGTCGCGGGCGGTGGCGAGCTCGCTGGTGCGCATGGCGACGAGGGCTTCGAGGCGGCGTTGCTCGCGTTTGGCGCGGCCGAGGCGCCATTGGAGGTAGGCGGCGATGGCGGTGAGGGCGGCGAGCGTGTAGAGGACGTAGGCGGCGGGGCTGCGTTGCCATGGGGGAGCGACGCTGAAGGCGAAGCGGAGCGGCGTGCTGTCGCGGCCGGCGCCATCGGTGGCGATGACCTCGAGCGTGAAGGGCCCGCCTTCGAGGTTGGTGAAGCTGATTTCGGGGTGGGCGGACGGGGCGCTCCAGCGGGCGTCGTGGCCGAGGAGGCGCGTGCGGTAGGTCACGGCGCCGCCATCGAGGCGACCGGGGGAGAGGCGGAAAAAGGTGCGTTCCGAGGAGGCGGCGTAGCGGGGCGGAGTGGCGGGGGCGAGGGGTTGGGCGGTGCCGGCGGCGGAGAGGGCGTGGAGGCGGGGTTGCCACGGTGTGGCGGGGAGGGCGGCGAGGCGGGCGGCTTCGATGCGGAGGACGGCTTGGGGGGATTTGCCCCAGATGATGTCGCCGACGGGATCGCGGTAAAACGTGAGAAAACCGACGGCGCCGGCGAACGGTTGGAGGGCGGGCGGGGCGGGGTGCCAGGTGGCGGCGCGGCGCGGGGTGCCGGGGGCGAATTCATACCAACCGAGGGGGCGGCCGTCGCGGTTGTCGAGGCGACCGCCGCTGGCCCAGAGGCGGCCGGAGGTGTCGAGCGTGCTGGGGAAACCGTAGCGGGGGCCGTCGGCAAACTGGAAGGCGGGCTCGGGGGTGAAGCGGCGGGTAGTTTCTTCGAGTTGCCACGTGCCCTCGGTGGTGAAAAACGCGGGGCCCCACGGGGCGGTGAAGACGGCGGTGTAGCCGCGGGTGGGCGGGAGGCCCTCTTTTTCGGCGAACTGCTCGATGGCGGGCGTGCGCCAACCGTCGGAGCCGGCGGCGGAGCGGACGCGGAAGAAGCCGCGGGCGCGCGTGCCGACCCACACGGTGTCGGCGCCGACGGGCGTGAGGAGTTCGGAGGAGCCGAAGGTGGACGAATCGTAGTCGATCGTGAGTTGGGCGCCGGTGGGGTCGAGGCGGGCGGCGAGGAGGGTTTTGTCGCCGCCGACGTAGATGCGGGCGGGGTCGGCGGGGGTGGTCCAGACGACGCTGAGGTCGTCTTTGCGCTGGAGGAGCGGACGGAAACCGGTGTCGGGGCGGTAGAGGTGGAGAGTGTTGGTGGCGGCGACGAGGAGCCCGGCGGGGTGCGGCGCGACGTCGTTGATTGTGGTGGTGGTGCCGGGGATGCGTTCGAAGCGGGCGGGGGCGCCGGTGGCGGGGTTGGCGGGGACGAGGCGGTGCACGGCTTCGACGACGCCGGCGTAGAAGACGCCGTCCTGGCGGCTGAAGGAGCGCATGCCGCCGGGGCCGGGGGCGTTGCGCTCGTCGAAGACGGTGGCGGGGGTGGCGAGATCGAGGCGCGCGAGGCCGTTGGTTCCGCCGACCCAGAGGCCGCCGTGATGATCGACGGCGAGGCCGTAGGTGGTGTTGCTGGGGAGGCCGTGGGATTTTTCGTAACGCCAGAAGGTCGAGCCGTCGGCGCTGGCGAGGGCGAGGCCGGATTGGCGGGTGAAGGCGGCGATGCGGCCGTCGGGTAGCGTTAGCAATCCGAGGGGGCGGACGGCGAGGAGGGCGGCGGCGCCGGGGCCGGTCCACGGGGCGGCGGGGGTGCCGTCGAGGTTGAGCGCGACGAGGGCGGGCGTGCCGGGCGCAGGGGCGGAGGAGAGGGCGAGGAGGCGTTTACCGGGGAGGGTGGCGAGGGCGGTGACGGTGGTGCCGGTGAGCGGGGTGGTGATGTTGGCGGGGGAGGTGGAAGGTGAGGCGACGGCGGGGGTGCTGGTGGCGAAGGGTTGCCACGTGCGGCCGTCCCAGCGGTGGAGGCCGCCGCCGGTGACGCTGGCGAAGAGGGTGTCGGCGGCGGAGTGGACGATGGTGCGGCCGGCGACGGGCGACGGCGTGAAGTGGAACGCGCCGTCTTGCCAGACGAGCCAGCCTTTCTCGGCGGCGAAGGCGACGGCGTGGCGGGCGGCTTTGGCGCCGCGGACGTTGCCGAGGGGGAGGGCGGCGGCGGGGACTTGGGCGACGAGGGAGTGGTAGACGGTGCGGCCGGTGGGGTCGTCGGCGAAGTAGCCGATCTCGTCGTCGCCGGAAACGTAGACGCGACCATCGGCGGTGGCGACGAGTCGCCAGGCCCAGAGCGTGGGGAAAGGGAGGCGTTCCCAGCGGGTGCCGTCGTAGCGGACGAGGGCGCGTTGGGTGGTGCCGTAGAGGCGTCCGTCGGGGGCGACGGTGAGGTCGTTGACCTGATAGTGGCCCTGATAGACCTCGGGCAAAAAGCGCTGCATGAGCGGCAGGCCGCGCTCGGGATCGAAGGCGGCGGCATCGGCGGCGGGGGTGGCCGGCGCAAGGACGGCACAGGCGAGGAGCAGCCAAGCGGCGCGACGCGACAGCAGGCGGAGGAGGTGCGGGACCGCGAACACGGCTGGAAAAACACGCCGCGCGGGCGGGGGCGTCAACCGTGGCGGTGGGGCGTTACGCGGAAATGCGTAAGCGCGGCGTCCCTTGAGTAACAGACTCAAACCCACGGGCGAGACGCCCGTGCCACTTTCCGGAAAAGTCCAGAAATCAACGGACGTTGATATAAGCGGCTCGGGCGCGGTTATGCGGGGTTGCCCGTGGTCACACGTTGCAGACGCGCAGGGGCACGGGATCGATCACCTTGGCGTGCGGGAGTTGTTGGGCGAGTTGGGTGGCGAACCAGGCGCGGGCGCTCGGGTCGCCGTGGGTGAGCACGATGCTGCGTGCCTGCGTCTGCACGGCGAACTCCAGCAGTTCCTCGCGCTCGGCGTGGCCGCTGAGTTCGAAGCGCTCCACGCGGGCCTTGACCTCGGTCTTCACGTCGATGGCGGCGAAGGTGAATTTTTTCCCGGGGGCGGTGGCGAGCAGCTTGCCGCCCGGTGTATCCGGATCGCAATAACCGACGAAACCGATCGTGTTGCGTGCATTGCCGAGCAAACCGGAGGCGAGCGTGTAGCTCGGGGTGCGTTCGACAAGCATGCCGGAGCTGATGAGGTAGAGCGCGTTTTGTTTCGGATCGACGCCGGGGGAGAGTTTGCGCGGGAGCGGCTTGAGCTGGAGATCCTTCATGATGCGGCGGTCGAACTGCACGTCCTTCGTCGTGCGCGCCACCTCGTCGAAGATGTCGGCGATCCCCATGCCGAGACCGGCGGCGTAAATCGGGCAATCGATGAGGCGGCCGAAGCGGCGCGCGTCGTGAAACACCGAGAGAATTTCCTGCATGCGGCCGAGCGCGAAGACCGGGAGTAGAAACGAGCCGCCGGCGGCGATCGTGGCGTTGATCGAGGCGATGAGGCGGGCGATCTCGTGCACGCGCTCCTTGCCGAAGGCGCGCTCGGTGGTGCCGCGGGTGGTCTCGATGATGAGGGTGTCGAAGTGGCCGGCGGGGAATTGCGCGCCCTTCAGCGTGCGCTGATCCTCGAACATGACGTCGCCCGTGATGAAAATTTGCCGCTCCTTGTGATGAATCTCGACGGCGGTCGCGCCTGCGACGTGGCCGGAGCGGTGAAACATGATTTCGATTTCGTCTTTTTTGCCGCGGATGACTTTCGCGCGCTTGAAGGGCAGGCCCACGAACCGGTTGACCAGACGGTCGACTTCTTCGTGCGTGAAGAGCGGGTAGCCGGGGACGTTGTCCTCCTCTTTTTGCTTCTGCATCACGTTCGCCGAATTGTGCAGCATCTTTTCAATGAGCATGCGGCTCGATTGGGTGAGCAGCACGGGCGTCTTCGGGTGTTGGCGCATGACGACGGGCAGGCCGCCGATGTGGTCGAGGTGACAGTGCGTGACGATAATCAGATCGAGCGGGACGCCGCGGAGTTGGGCAAAATCGGGCAGCGCGCCGAGGCCGGGGGTTTTTGGATTCAAGCCGGCGTCGATCAAAATGTTGAGGTCGCCGATTTGCAGGTGCATCGAATTCGCGCCGATGCCGCCCTGTCGATTGAGGTCCATGATTTTCATAAAGTGTGGGGCGATGCAGAGGCGGCGGGGCGACGCGGGCAAGCGCCGCGTGAGGGGAGAGGGAGAGGCGGAGAGACGAGGAGAAGGGGAGAGGGGGAGACTGGGAGAGGGGGAGACGGGGAAATGGGGAGAAGGAGAGAGGGGCGGGGTGGTTAGGGCGGGCCGTCGAGGAGGTGACGGAGACGGGAGAGTTCGAAGGCGGCGGCGGCGGCTTCGAGTGCGGCGAAGCGGGGTTCGCAGGCGGGGTGCAGCGGGCGGGCGGCGGTGAGGGCGGCGCGGAAAGCGTCGAGGTCGCCTTGGGCGAGCAGCTCGCGGAGTTGATCGCGGAGGGCGGACGGGAGCGGGACGACAGGCGTTGGGGCGGTGGTGGCGGATGCTGAGTCGGTGCCGGGCGTGGCGGCGAAGGGCGAGGCAGGGTCTTCCTGCCACGTGAGGGCAAGGAGGGCGGTGATCTTTTCGACGAGGTCGGCGGTGCGGAAGGGCTTGGGGAGGAAGTCGTCGCAGCCGGCGGCGCGGCCTTCGGCGGGATCGAAGGTGAGGACGGAGGCGGAGGTGAGGAGGATTTTGAGGGAGGCGCCGCGGGGGAGCGCGCGGAGGCGACGGGTGAGTTCGAGGCCATCGAGGCCCTGCATGCGGACGTCGAGGATGGCGAGGTCGGGCAGAGGCGAGTCGGAACGAGCGAGGTGGGTAAGGGCGGCTTCGCCGGAAGGGAATTCCGAGCAGGTGAAACCGAGAGGGACGAGGAGATCGGTGAGGAGGGAACGGTTGATGGCGTGGTCGTCGACGATGAGGACGTGGCGGCGGGGGCCGTCGTAGCCGGTGAGGCGGCGGGAGCGGGCGGCGAGGACCGGATCGGGGGCGACGGGGGGGAGGGGGACGGAGAAGGTGAAGGTGGAGCCGCGGCCGGGTTCGCTTGAGAGGAAGAGTGAGCCGCCGAGGCGGTCGACGAGGGCGCGGGAGATGGCGAGGCCGAGGCCGGCGCCGGGGGCGTTGGGGCGGGAGCGGGTGGCTTGCTCGAAGGGTTGGAAGAGGCGGGCTTGATCGGTGGCGTCGATGCCGGGGCCGGTGTCTTGCACGGCGAAGGCGATGCCTTCGCCGGGCAGTTGAAGTTGAAGAGGGGAAGTTGAAGTAGTGGCGGAGCGGGAAACGCGGAGGGAGACGGAGCCGTGGGCGGTGAACTTGACGGCGTTGCCGAGGAGGTTGTCGAGGATCTGGCGGAGTTTCTGGGCGTCGCCTTCGACCCAGGGAGGGAGGTCGGGAGCGAGGTCGGTGGTGAAGGTGAGGCGCTTGGCGGCGGCGGTGGGGGCGTGGGCGGCGACGATGTCGCGGACGAGGTCGGCGAGGGCGAAGGGGGCGGGGCGGAGTTCGAGTTTGCCGGCTTCGATCTTCGCGAGGTCGAGCACGTCGTTGATCATGCGCAGGAGGTGCTCGCCGGAATTTTGGACGATGCGGAGGCGTTCGCGTTGATCGGAGAGGAGACGGCGGTCGTCTTGGAGGACTTGGGCGTAGCCGATGACGCCGTTGAGGGGCGTGCGCAGCTCGTGGCTCATCGCGGCGAGGAAGGCGCTCTTGGCGCGGCTCGCGGCTTCGGCGGCGTCGCGGGCGGTGGCGAGCTCGGCGGTGCGGGTGGCGACGAGGGCTTCGAGGCGGCGGCGGTCGCGTTCGATCAGGCGCACGCGCCAACGGATCAGGCCGTAGACGGCGGCGACGAGGGCGAGCGTGTAGGCGGCGAAGGCCCACGGGGTCAGCCAGACGGGCGGCGTGATGCCGAAGGCGTAGGCGACGGGAGCAGAGAGGCGACCGAGGCGGTCCCGGGCGCGGACTTCGAAACGGTATTGGCCGAATGGCAGACCGGTGTAGCGGGCTTCGCGGGCGGCGGTGGCGGGACTCCACTGGGGTTCCCAGCCGGTGAGGCGGGTTTCGTAGGTGACTTGGGCGCCGCGCTCGAGACGGGGCGCTTGAAACGTGAAGACGTAGGGGTGGCGCGAGTAGGCGAATTGCGGGTGGGCGGCGGCGAGGGGTTGGGCGGTGCCGTGGGCCTCAAAGCCGGTGAGCTGGATTTTCCAGTCGGCGGGCGCGGGGGCGAGGGCGGCGGGGCGAATGCGGGCGAGACCCTCGACGGTGCGCGACCAGACGAGGCGCGACGGGCCTTCGCCTTCGATCAAAATGCGGCCGCCGTCGATGGGGCCGAGGGCGTCTTGGACGGCAGGGGGGACGGGAAAGAGGTTGGCGCGGGCAGGTCCGGTGGGCTCGATGCGACCGAAAATGGGCGGAGAGTTTTCGCCGCCGAAATTCGCGGTGGCCCAGCCTTCCTTACCGAGCGCGGCGGTGACGCCGAAGGCGGCGATGGGGCGTTCGCCGAGGAAAAAACGGTCGTCGGCCACGAAGCGGCCGGTGGCGGAATCGAAACGCACGTGACCGCTGCCGGTGTTGAACGAGAGTCCGAAGGGCGTGGTGAGGGCGAAGGTGGAATCGCTGGTGCCGGCGAGCGTGCGGCTCTTGGTATCGAAGGTGGTGAGTGTGGCGGTGGCCCAAGGGTCGTCGCCGGCGCCGGGGACGAGGCGGTGGATGCCGCGCGTGGAGGTCGCGATCCAGACCTGGCCGTCGGCATCGTCGACCACGTCGCGCACCTGGCCGAGATCGGGGAAGTGGCGGAGCTCGCGGAGGGGGCCGTCGGCCTGACGTTGGAAGACGGTGAAACCGGCGCTGCGGCCGGCGAGGAGAGCGCGGAGATCGCGGCGGCTGGTGGCGAGGGCGGTGACGGGGTTGTTGGATTCGGCGAGGGAGGTGAATTTCTCGTCGTGCAGACGGGAGATGCCGGCGCCGTGGGCGATGAGGAGGCCGTCGGGGCGCGGGAGAAGTTTCTGCGGATAGCGCGGGGAACCGGGCGTGAGTTCGAATTGGCCGCGGCCGGGCACGAGGCGCATGAGGCCGGCGGGCGTGCCGACGTAGAGGCGGCCTTGGTGGCGTTCGAGGCCGAGGCTGATGCTCTCAGGGAGTCCGTGCGTGGGGGAGAAAAACGAGACGGCGTCGGGTTGCTCGATTTGGAAGGGGCCGGAAAACGTCGCGGCCCAGAGCGCGCCGGTGCGGTCGTGGGTGAGATCGGAGATCGGGCTGTCGGTGAAGCCGTCGGCGCGGGTGAGTTTGCGGACGAGGCGGCCCTCGCGATCAAGAATGAGGAGGCCGGCGCTGTCGGTGCCGACATACCAACCGCCGCCTAGGCGCGGGAGGGCGCAGATGATGCGGGCGGTGCCGAGGGAGGCTTTGGCGTGCGGGGCGATGGACTCGATGCGTTCGCCGCGGATGCGGAAAAACGCACCGGCGGAATTCATGCCGTCGAGCGCGCCGTCGGCGGTGGCGTAGAGCCGCATGAGCGACGGACCGGAGACGAGCGGATCGGTGCTGAATTCGCGAAACGCGGCGCCGTCCCAGCGGTGCAGGGACTTGTTTTTGATTTGGAAAAAAACGTGGCCGCCGGCGGACAGCAGCGTGCCGAGGCTGGGAAATTCGAAGACGGTGAACGCGTTGTTGTGCCAGCGGACGGCCTTGGTCTCGGTGCCGAACCAGACGGAGTCGGCGGTGACGGCGCAGTCCCAGACGCGGCCGAGTTTGCGGTGAGGTTCGGGCAGGCGGTCGGCGAGCGGGTTGAACTGCCAGCGGCCGGTGGCGTCGCGGTCGGCGTAACCGATTTGGTCGACCCCGCCGAGCCACGCGCGGCCGGCGGCGTCGACGGCGAGGCAACGGATGGCGGGCGTCTCGGTGGGGACGGCGGTCCATTGGGTGCCGTCGAACACGTGGAGCGTGGTGCCGGCGAGCAGGAGGAGTTCGCCGGTGCCGGGGTGTTCGAGCACACGGGCGATGACCGGGCTGCCCTGGTAGTCGCGGGGCTTGAAGGTGCGCAGGAGGAGTGCGCCGGATTCGGGGTGGGCGAGCGGGTCGGTGTCCTGCGCAGGCAGGGCCGCCGGGAAAAATCCGGCGCACACCAGCGCCGCAGCGCAGCCGCGGACGAGGCGACGGAGGCGAGGGAAGCGAGTGGGGGACGACACGGGAAGGAAGGCGGGGCGGCGCAGGGTCACTGTTTGTAGATCACTCCGCCTTTCATCACGAAGCTAACCTGCGAGACGAGTTTGATGTCGGCGAGGAGATCGCCGGGGACGGCGACGAGGTCGGCGAATTTGCCGGGCTCAATCGTGCCGACGTCTTTCTCGGTGCCGAGGAGCGTGGCGGCGGCGAGCGTGGCGGAGCGGAGGGCGTCGAGGGGTTTCATGCCGGCCTCGACCATGTAGACGAACTCGAGGGCATTGTCGCCGTGCGGGGCGACGCCTTGGTCGGTGCCGAAGGCGATCTTCACGCCGGCTTGGTGGGCGCGTTGGAAAGTGGCTTGGATGAGCGGGCCGATGGTGGCGGCTTTGGGGCGCACGATGGGGGCGAAGTAGCCGTCGATCTTGGCTTTTTCGGCGACGAATTTTCCGGCGCTGATGGTGGAGACGTAGACGGTGCCGTGCTGCTTCATCAGGGCGATGACCTCGTCGGTCATGTAGGTGCCGTGTTCGATGGAGGCGACGCCGGCGAGGATGGCGCGTTTCATGCCCTCGGTGCCGTGGGCGTGGGCGGCGACCTTCATACCGTAATCGCGGGCGGTCTCGACGACGGCGCGGAGTTCCTCGGCGGTGAAGAGCGGGGCATCGCCGCTTTTCGCGAGCGAAAGGACGCCGCCGGTGGAGGCGATTTTGATGAAATCGGCGCCGTCCTTGTAGCCCTGGCGGACGACGCGGCGGATGGCATCGGGGCCATCGACGACGTTGGCGACGAAGGGCTCGAGGGCCTGCTGGAGGCGGAGATTGAGGCCGTTGGTGGCATCGCCGTGTCCGCCCGTGGTGGAGACGCGGCCGCTGGCGGTGATGCGCGGCCCGTCGATCCAACCGGCGGCGATGGCTTTGCGGAGGGAGATCGCGAGGTTGTCGGGCGAGCCGCAGTCGCGCACGGAGGTGAAGCCGGCGAGGAGGGTTTTCTTCGCGTAGGAGGAGCCGCGCAGGGCGAGGTCGCCGGGGTTGAGATAGAAGCCGTCGGTATTGCTGGTGGGCGAGCTCTGGCCGGTGAGGTGGACGTGGCAATCGATCCAGCCCGGCGTGACGGTGGCAGACTTGAGATCGACGACTTTGTCACCGGCGGCGGGAGCGAGGTATCCGGATGCCACGGACACGATGCGCTCGCCGGCGATGACGACGGTCATTTCCTTTTTCGGCGCGTCGGAGACCGCGTCGATGAGCGTGCCGATGTGGAGGAGGGTGCGGGCGGCGAGGGGGGTGGAGGCGGTGGCGAGCGTGAGGGCGAGCGTCAGATAGACGCAGGGCGTGAGCCGGAGGGAGGGAAAACGCATCGGGCGAGTGAGGCGAGGCGCGCACGGCGGGGCAATCGCCGAGTGGGCGGCGCTGACGCGCGGCCCGGGAAGAAACGGCGGACCACGAAATGAACCAGGAATCGACAGCAGAACGTGTAACCTATTGGGTTACACGTTTGATTTAGCGAGGGTCGATCCTAACGAGGATAGAGACGTGTGGCGAGCGGATGTGGGGTCAGTGTCCTGTAACCTATTGGGTTACACAATGGCCGGCGGACGGGTGGCGTGAGCGGAGGTCAATCGCCGGATTTTTCGCGGGCGCGGGCGCGGGCGTCGCGGTGGAGTTTCTTCCAAAGGTCGCGGTTCTCGCGGGCGAGGCGGGGATCGGCTTGGCGGGCGGCGTGGGCTTGCTCGCGTTGGAGTTTTTGGAAGCTCTGCCAGCGGTCGAAATCGAGCGTGCCGTCGTCTAGGGCGGCCTGGATCGCGCAGCCGGGTTCGGCGCGGTGCGAGCAGTCGGTGAAACGGCAGCGCGCGGCGAGCGAGGCGATGTCGGCGAAGGTGGTGTCGAGGGTGTCGGCGGCGAGGTCCCAGAGTTGGAGTTCGCGCATGCCGGGCGTGTCCATCACGAGCGCGCCCGAGGGCGCGAGGAGAAGCTCGCGGTGCGTGGTGGTGTGGCGGCCCTTGTGCACGGCGTCGCTGAGGGCCGAGGTGGCTTGGCGGGCGGTGCCGAGGAGACGGTTGATGAGCGTGGATTTGCCGACGCCCGAGGAGCCAAGAAACGCGACGGTGCGGCCGGGGATGAGCCACGGAGCGAGGGCGTCGCGCAGGTCCGACGCAGCGGGATCGAGTGCGCTGAGGGCGAGGACAGGTGCGCCAGCGGCGACGGATTCGACTTCGGCGCGGGCGCCGGCGGGGTCGGCGTGAAGATCGGATTTGTTGAGGAGGACGACGGGTTGGGCGCCGCTTTCCCACGCGACGGCGAGGTAGCGCTCAATGCGGCGGAGGTTGAAGTTTTGGTCGAGCGCGGTGACGAGGAAGACGGTGTCGACGTTGGCGGCGACGATCTGCTCGGTGGTGTCGGGCCCGGAGGCGCGACGGGAGAATTTGGTTTTGCGCGGAAGCACGGCGTGGATGTCGGCCCGTCGGCGTTGCTCTGAGCAGGTGCCGGATTCGGCGGGGCGCAGGCGGGCGACGACCCAGTCGCCGACGGCGGGGAGATCGGCGCGCGTCGGGGCGGAGTGGAGGAGTTTCCCGGTGCAGGTGGCGGCGAGTTCACCGTGGAGCGAGAGGAGGGTGTAGGCGTGTTTGTGTTCGAGGGCGACACGGGCGGGCACGAGGTCGGAGGCGGTTGAAGCGCTCGTGAGCGAAGCAAAGGGGCGGGCGAAAAAATCGTCCCAGCCGAGGGAGGAGAGTTCCATGGGAGAAGGAATGACGGATGAAAAATGACGAATGACGGAAGCAGAGCGGAGGGTGGACGCGCGGTGCGGCGGGCGCGGAGGTGCGCGGAATCGGAAAATGAAAAGGCCGCCCGGCGGGCGGCCTGCGTCTCAGAGGAGAGAGGGAACGGCGCGGCGTTTAGGCGCGCGCGGTCGAGGCAACCGGCAAGGGCGAGCGGAGATGGCTGGAGACAAGATCAGTCATGGTGTGGTGCGCGGTTGAAGGTTGAAGTGGGCTTCGGTCAGAAGCGATGGCCGGATTGAGGCGCGGCGGAGGGGCCTAGTCAATCATGCGGCCGAGAGCACGCGGGTGAACATGTCGCGGTCGACGTTGCAGCCGGAGAGGATAATGCCGGCGCGTTTTCCGCGCAGGGTATCGCGGTTGTTGAGCAGGGCAGCGAGGCCGACGGCGCCGGCTCCTTCCGCGACGTTGTGGGTGTCGGTGAACAAAGCGCGCATGGCGGCGCCCACGTCGAGATCGGAGACTTGGACGACGCGTTCCGCTCCCTGCAGAATGATCTGCAGCGCCTCCTCGTGGGGCGTGCGGCACGCGAGACAGTCGGTCAGATCGGTGGTGACCGCGTGTGACACCGGGCGGCGGGCGGTGAAGGAGAGCGCATACATCGGCGCCCGATCCGAAACGACGCCGATCACGCGCGTGCGCAATCCGAGGGCATCGCGTGCTGCGATCACCCCGCAGATGCCGGAGCCGAGACCGATCGGCACGTAGACGACGTCGAGAGGAGGCGCGTGCCGGAAAAATTCCAGGGCATAGGTGGCGACGCCGGGGATCAGCGCGCGATCCATCGACGGCATCGCGAACAAGTCCTGTTCGACGGCGAGTTTGCGGGAAAATTCCAAGGAGGCCTGAAAATCGTCGCCGTGCTCGACCAACTCGGCGCCGAGGGCGCGCATCGACGCGTTTTTCTCGGGACAGTTGCCGTGCGGGACGACGATGACGGCACGGAGGCCGTGGCGACGCGCGGCGAAGGTGACCGATTGGCCGTGGTTGCCACGGGTGGCGGCGACGACGCCGCGCAAGCCCGGTTGCGCCCGCCGGAGGGCGTCGAAGAAGACGAGGCCGCCACGGATCTTGAAGGCGCCGAGCGGCGTGTGGTTTTCGTGTTTCACCCAGACTTCGCAGCCGGCGCGGGCGTTGAGCAGCGGCCAGGAGAATTGCGGCGTCGGTGGCATCGCCGCGTGGACGATCGCGGTGGCCGCTTCGATTTCGGCGAGCGAGGGCAACGGTTTCATGGCGCCGAGCGTGGGCGCGGGGCCGGGCGGGGCGCAAGATTCGGGCGCCGGAGCGATGGTCGCTGCCATGCGGAGGTTCGCGGGCGCGGTGACCGGCCATACGCATGCCTGCGTATATCGCGCGGAGAGATTTTAGGCCAAGATGGGGGAGACGCCTCAGTTCCCATCCTCCCCTTGCTTCCAACTATGAAATCTCCCGCTTCGTTTATCGGCCGGCTGGCTGTTGCCGGTCTCGCGCTCGGACTCCTCGCATCGTCGGCTGTGGCCGCGACTGCCGCCAAAGAACTCTGGTCCGCCAAACTCCCCGGCGAGGCCAAGTGGCACAAACTCACCGAACTCGGCACGCTGCTCGTGGGCACTAACGACGCGATTTTGAATTACGATCCCGACAGCGGAAAACTGCTGTGGACGAAGACGGAGTATAAGAAAACGAATACGCGCAACGCCGTCGATATCCTCGGCACGCCGCTGCTGATTTGTAACACCTACGACGGGATGATGAACAGCAAGGTGACGTTCACGGCGATCGACTACTTCACGGGCGAGTCGCGCTGGACGACGCCGCAAATCCTTGGGCAATACCTCGACACGATTCCGGTGCCGTCCAAGGGCCTGGTGATTTTCGTGGTGAGCACCTACGACGGCAAAGAGCCCGGGATCTATCTCAACGCGCACGACCTCGAGACCGGCAACGCGAAGTGGTCCGCGAAGTTTGCGAAGGGCGGCGCGATCCCGCTGCACATGGCGGACAATAGCGGGAAGTTTATCCCGACGATGGATCTCTCGGGCTACCACGAGCCGGTCGTCGACGGTGACGAGATGTATCTCGGCTACCTCGGCGTGCATTGCGTCGACCTCACCAACGGCGCGACGAAGTGGGCGGTGGAATTTCCGCCGGCGAACAAAGGCCTGAAAAAAACCTACGCGCCGCTGCGCATCGACGGCGACCGCATCTACGGAGCGGGCGGCGGGAGTGTTTACGCGATCAACCGCCGCACGGGCGCGCAGCTCTGGAAGAGCGACCGCATCTCGGATTTCGCGGGGCTGCTGAAGGCGCGCGACAATGCGATTGTGGCGCAGCTCGAAGTCGTGGGCGGAAAGATTTTCTCGCGCTACGGCGGCAATTTCTCGGACGGCAAAACCGCGATGTTGAAGGAGCCGCTCGGCGTGGTCGTGCTCGATCCGGCGGACGGAAAATCGCTCTACCACTTCGACAAGGCGAAGGAAGGCATCACGAACCTCGTGGTGCTGCCCGAGACGAACAGCGTGGTCTTCGCCGACGGCGCGAACGTCTACGGCATCGACACCGCGGCGGCGACGCCGGCGGAGGCGTTCAAGATGCCCATCGAATTTAAGAAGAAGATGGGGATGGGTGGCGTGGCGAAAATCGGCCTCGGCGCGCTCGGCGGTGTGACCGGGCTCGCGAAGGGCGTGATGTCCGCCAACAAGGGCCTGCTCGACGTGCCGGTGGCGGTGAGCGTGACGAACGGTCGCGTGGTCGTGCAGGGCAAGCAGCACCTCCTCGGTTTCGATCCGCAAACTAAGACCTCGAACTGGTCGCTGTTCTACGCGGCGCCGAGCGATGCGTTTGCGAACATCGCGATGTTCGCGGTGACGGCGGCAGCGGCGGTCTACGGCAATGGCCAGGTCGCAGCCAGCGGCGGCATGGGCTCCAGTGGCTACAGCAGCGGCGTGAACACGATCCACAGCAATCTCGACCGCTACAACAGCTACACCGAAAAACTCGCGAAGCGCGCGGGTGGCGTAAAGTCGTCGGTGGCGTATTCCTACGTGCTCACGAAGGTGGAAAAAGACATCGGTATCGTGGGTGTGAATCTCGCGAGCGGCGAAACCGACCGTCAGCTCGTGTTGAAAGAAAAAGAGCCGAACTACACGGTCGACGAACCGGCAAACCGGATCTTCCACTTCAAGGGCAAGGACTCAGTGGTCGCGTATCAGTTCTGAGCGAGCCCGAAAATATTTGGTTAGCGACGCAGCGCCGCCCGGAAACGGGCGGCGTTTTTTGTGGCGGTTCAGCCGTAGGGCCGGCGCTTGTCGCCGGGCCGTCGCGCGGTGCGTGTGATGTTTCGGACGGACATGATAATCGCAACGGCCTGCCGGCGAGCGGCAGCCCTACGGGACCAAGTCAGTCCGAACGAATAAACGGCGGGCAGGGACGCCCGCCGCTACGCTCCAGGCAGCGCGACGGTGCGTTCCTTCGGCTCCGGATTTTGCCGGTAGAAGAGCGCGGTGTGGCCGACGGCGCCGACGCATACGCAGCGGCCTTCGTCGGCGATCTGGGCGCAGAGGACTTCGCGTTCGTCGCGCTCGGCGCCGAGGAATCGCAGCTTCACCAGCTCATGGGCGCGGAGGAGTTTGTTGAGCTCGGCGAAGAAGGTCGGGGCGAGCCCGCCTTTGCCGATCTTCAGCGCAGCGTCGAGTTTTTGGCCTTGGCCGCGGAGAAAGGATTTCTGCGCGCCGGTGAGTGGGAAGTCATACATGGGCGGCGAGTATTCGCAAAGTTGGGGCCACGCCAAGCGTAGGTTCTGAGTTCGCGCGGCGGTGCGCTGGGCGCTTTCCGGATTTGCCACCGGGGGGCGCGGCGCGCTTCGTTGGTCCCAACAAAAAAACCTCCATGTCACGCACTCTCGTCAAACACGCCCTCGACGCCACCGGCCCCAACGACGCCATCCTCCTCCAAGGCTGGGTCCGCACCCGCCGCGACGCGAAGGCCTTCTCGTTCATCGAGCTCAACGACGGTTCGTCGTTCAAAGGCATCCAAGTCATCGCCGACGCCAAGCTCCCGAACTACACGACGGAAATCCTCCTCGCGCACACCGGCTCCTCGATCGAAGTCCGCGGCAAACTCGTCCCCTCGCAAGGGCAGGGCCAGAAATGGGAAGTGATCGCCGAGTCGGTGGTCGTGCACGGTTTCGCCGATGCGACCTACCCGCTGCAGAAAAAAGGGCACACGTTGGAGTTTCTCCGCGAGATCGCGCACCTGCGTCCGCGCTCGAATCTCTTCGGCGCGGTCTTCCGCGTGCGCAGCCGGCTCGCGTATGCGGTGCACCAGTTTTTCCAGGAACGGCATTTTAACTACGTGCACACGCCGATCATCACGGCGAGCGACGCGGAGGGCGCGGGCGATATGTTTCGCGTGACGACGCTCGATCTCGCGCATCCGCCGATGACCGAGGATGGCGCGGTCGACGTGGCGAAGGACTTCTTCGGCAAGAAGACGTTTCTCACGGTTTCCGGGCAGCTCGAGGCCGAGATTTTCGCGACGGCGCTCTCGAACGTCTACACGTTTGGCCCGACGTTCCGCGCGGAGAATTCCCACACGTCGCGCCACGCGTCCGAGTTCTGGATGATTGAGCCCGAAGTGGCGTTCTGCGACCTGGAGGGCGACATGACGCTCGCGGAGGAATTCGTGAAATATCTGATCCGCGACGCGAAGACGCACTGCGCGGCAGACCTCGAGTTCTTCGGCAAGTTCGTGGACAAGGAACTGCTCCAGCGCCTCGACTTCGTGCTGGAGAAACCGTTCGTCCGCTGCAGCTACACCGACGCCGTCGCGATTCTGGAAAAGAGCGGCAAGACGTGGGAGCACCCGATCTCGTGGGGCGCGAATCTGCAGTCGGAGCACGAGCGCTACCTCACCGAGGAGCACTTCAAGTGCCCGGTCACGGTCTACAATTATCCGCGCGCGATCAAAGCGTTTTACATGCGCCAGACCGATGGCTGCGCGCCCGACCGCCAGACGGTGGCGGCGATGGATCTCCTCGTGCCCGGTATCGGTGAAATCATCGGCGGCAGCCAACGTGAAGAGCGTCTCGACAAACTCCGCGAAGGCATGGCGCTGCACCACCTCGATGAAAAAGCCTACTGGTGGTATCTCGACCTGCGCCGCTACGGCACGGTGCCGCACGCCGGCTTCGGCCTCGGCTTCGAGCGCATGCTGATGTTTGTCACGGGTGTGGCGAATATCCGCGACGTGATCCCGTTTGCGCGCACGCCGGGCACGGCGGATTTCTGAGCGAGAGAATTCGACGGCTGGGCGACACGCATCGTGCCGCCGATGTCACTTCCCCTTCGTGGGGCCGACGGGCTTCCACACGCCGAGGGGCAGCACGTCGGCGCGTTTCGCCCACGTGTCCCACGACTGGGCGAGCTCGCGGACTTTTTCGGGAAACTTGCCGGCGACGTCGCGGGCTTCGGTGCGGTCGTTGACCATGTCGTAGAGTTCCCAGGGGCCGTCTTCCATCGCGACGAGTTTCCACGGGCCGGCGCGCACGGCGCGGTTGCTCTCGTGTTCCCAGAAGAGTGGGCCGGAGCGCGCGAGCGAGGCGCCGCGAAACGCCGGGCGCAGCGAGACGCCTTCTAGCGGTTTGATTTTTTCGCCGTTGAATTCTTTCGGGTAGGTCGCGCCGGCGAGATCGACGCAGGTCGCCATCACGTCGATGAGGTGGCCGGGCTGGTGGTCGAGTTGACCGCGGCGGTCGGCGGCGATGCCGGCGGGCCAGTGCGCGATGAGCGGCGTGGCGATGCCGCCTTCGTGCGTCCAGTGTTTGTATTCGCGGAAGGGCGTGTTGGCGACGTTGGCCCAGGGCTCGCCGTAGGCGACGTAGGAATCGGCGGGGCCGGCGAGCTGGTCGGGGCCGGTCTTCACCCAGCGTCCGTCGCGCGTTTGCATCGGCGGCGTGGCTTTCGTTTGCAGTTCGTCGGGGCGCAAGGGGCGCAGGTTGGCGGGCGCCTTGGTCGTGCGTTTTTCGTGCCACTGGCGCTCGGCGCAGGCACCGTTATCCTGTAGATACAGGATCAGCGTGTTGTCGTAGCGGCCGTCCTGTTTGAGTTGGGCGACGATGCGGCCGATGCCTTGGTCCATGTTGTCGATCATGGCGGCGTAGACTTCCATGCAGCGCGCTTCCCAGACTTTGTCGGCGACCTGGTCCCACTGGCCGATCGTGGGAGCGGCGGTCCATTCGGAGGGCAGGAGGCCGAGGCGGCGCATTTTGGCGAGGCGGGCCTGGCGGATTGGTTCGTAGCCGCCGTCATATTTTCCCCGATACTTCGCGATGTCCTTCTCCGGCGCTTGCAGCGGCCAGTGGGCGGCGGTGTAGGCGACGTAGAGGAAAAACGGGTCGGGTTTGCCGGCGGTTTCGCGGAGGTAGGCAACGGCGTTGTCCGTCAGCGCGTCGGTATAGTAGTAGGCGGCGGGGCGGTAGTCGGGATCGTTGTCGGGAGTGATGTAGGTGTTTTGGCGGCAGAGCGTGTCGGGATCGTAGAAGCTGCCGAAGCCGCGGATTGTGCCGTAGAAACGCTCGAAGCCGCGTTGCACGGGCCAGTTTGAGATGCCGTCTTTCGCGTGGTGGGAACGCGACACGTGCCACTTGCCGGCCATCGCGGTGCGATAGCCGCCGGCGCGCAACACCTCGGCGATCGTGACGGCTTGGCGGCTGAGATCGCCGCGGTAACCAGGGTAATCGACCGGGCGAATCATGTGCCCGATGCCGGCTTGGTGCGGATAGAGACCGGTCAACAACGAGGCGCGCGAAGGGCAGCAGCGGGTGGCGTTGTAGAATTGCGTGAAGCGCAGGCCCTGTTGCGCGAGCGTGTCGAGGTGCGGTGTCGCGACCTCGCCGCCGAAACAGCCGAGGTCGGAGTAGCCCATGTCGTCGGACATGATGAGCACGATGTTCGGGCGCGGGGCGGCGGCTGCGGCGAAGGGGCCGGCCAGCAGACTGGCGACGAGGCAGAATAGAAAATGGGTGCGCATGGAAAAAAGGGCGAAGGTGGCGGGGCGGCTCATGGACCGCGCGACGCGCCGCGTTTTCAATCGTGATTTTTATGCGCGAACATTTTTGAAGCTCTCGCGCAAGGTCACGGCTCGGCGATTGCACCCGCGGCACACGGACTGCAACGCTGGCGGAGTGATTCCTCGTTCGTTCCTCCTGAGTGCTTTGATGCTCGCCGTGTGTGCGCTCGCCGCCTGCGCGAAACGCGAGAACGCCGTCGTGCTCGGCAATCGCACCGGCGCGCTACACGTCGGCAACGGCGCGGAGGTGCAGTCGCTCGATCCGCATCTCGCGGGCGGCAGTGTCGATCACAACGTCCTCTCGGCGGTCTTCGAGGGTCTCCTCACGCTCGACGAGGAAACGCTGCTGCCGCGTCCCGGTGCGGCGGAGCGCTGGGAGCTTTCGCCGGCCGGGCTCGTCTATACGTTTCATCTGCGGCGCGGTGCGAAATGGTCCAATGGCGATCCGCTCACGGCGCGGGATTTTCTCTACTCGTTTCGCCGCGCGCTCACGCCGGCGCTCGGCTCGGAATATAAGGACGCGCTCTATCCGGTGAAAAACGCGGAGGACTTCGCGCGCGGCAAACTCACGGATTTCGCGGCGGTGGGGTTTCGCGCGCCGGACGATTTTACGCTCGAGATCACCCTCGCGCGGCCCACGGCGTATTTCCCCACGGTGTTGCGCGCGAATGTGTGTTTCCCGGTGCACGCGGCGTCGGTGGAGCGCGGCGGTGCGCGGATGGACGACCGCACGGCGAAGTGGACACGCGGCGCGCCGCTGGTGGGCAACGGGCCGTTTCGTTTTCGCGAGTGGAAAGACCACCAGCACATCGCGGTGGAGAAAAATCCGCACTACTGGGACGCCGCGAAGGTGAGGCTCAGCGCGGTCTATTTCTACCCGAGCGAATCCACACAAAACCAGGAACTCGCCTTCCGCGCGGGCCAGCTGCACACGACGTGGGACGTGCCACTGAGCAAGGTCGACGCCTACCGGAAGGACTCGCCCGCGCTCCTGCGCGTGGAGCCCTACATCGAGAGCTATTTTTTCCGGTTCAATACGAAGCACGCGCTTTTCGCCGATGTGCGTCTGCGCCGCGCGCTAGCGCTGGCCATCGACCGCGAGGCCATCGTGAAAAACGTCCTGCGGGGCGGGCAGGTCGCCGCGACCGCGCTCACGCCGCCCGGGCTCGCGGGTTACGTGCCGCCGGCCGCGGTGACGCGCGATCTCGTTGCCGCGAAAAAACTCCTCGCCGAAGCCGGCTATCCCGACGGCAAGGGCCTGCCGCCGCTCGAGCTCACGACGATTTCCTCCGAGATCAACCAGCGCCTTGCCGAGGCCGTGCAGCAAATGTGGCGACGCGATCTCGGGATCGAAATCCGCATTACGCAGAAAGAATTCAAGGTGCTCCTCGATGCGTTCGACACGCTCGACTACACGATCGCGCGCGGACGCTGGATCGGCGAATACCCCGACCCGCTCACCTACCTTTCGATCTTCACGACGGGGAACGGCGTGAACGGCACCGGTTTTGCGGACGCGACCTACGATGCGATGATCGACGCCGCGGCGCGGGAGCCCACGCCGGCGGCGCGACTCGCGGCGCTGCAGCGTGCGGAATCTTATTTGTTCACGCAGATGCCGGTGGCCCCGCTCTACTGGGGATCACGCACGACGCTCATTGCAGCCTCCGTGCGCGGCTGGAAAAAATCTCCGCTCGGTTTTCGCAATTACAAAGACCTGTGGCTGGAGCCGTAGCCCGCCGCCGTCCGCCGAAACCGCCCGCACCGAATCCCGTTCACCGCCGAAACGATGAACGGGACTTGGGCAAATCGCACAATCCATCACGATTGTTGATTATAGGTTGAACGCGACGCGGCCGCTCCGGATCCGCGGATAAAAAGACAGCGTTCAACGCAGGGGCGACGGGAGCGGGCCCGTCGGTAGACAAGCGCACTGCAACCCTATCGTCTGCGGCAATCCATTGCCGGGCGCGAAGCGCCGAATTTCATCCGTGAAACTGAAGCAGCTTGCGCTGCGTGTCCCTTAAATCGGCCGCCCGGCCCATTCGTTGATTGTGGGTAATACTCAATCGCTGCGGGAGAGGCTGGGCCGGACCCGGCGGATCAAAACCTCCACTGCATCCGCCCGCCGAGTGTGAGATCCCATTTGTGGAAATCGAGGCTCTCAGCTTCGGAGCTCTCGCGTTGATCGTAGCCGAAGCCGACGCGGAGTTCGCCGCTGCGGCCGACTGGGCGGAGCACGCTGAGCCGCGCGGAGGCGTGCACGTCGTCGCGCCGACGGTCGCGGTGCGTGTAGTGTGTGCCCTGGAGGCGCAGCGCGGGTTGCACGTGCCACGCGGTGTCGAGCGGGCGGTCGAACACGGCGAGGAGCGCCTGTTCGACGCGGTTGTTGAGACCCGGCACCAGCAGCCCATACGAATCGGTGTGCGACCAACGCAGCGCACCCTCGGCGCCGGCGGTCAGCGTGGTTTTCGCGTGAAGGCGCCATTGGCGAAACACCTGCCACTCGAGTGAGCCCTCCTGGTAAAACACGCGGTCGGCCGCGCGATTGCGAAACGACGCGCCGCGCAACGCCGCCGAGGCCAACCACGCGTCGCGCCGCCACGTCGCCGCAAGGTGGGCGCCGATGAGATCGAAGTTATTGCGGTCGATTTCGAGGAAGTTGATTTGCTGCTTCGGGTTCTTGAGCAGGCCGTAGCGAAACGTCTGGCCGCGGAAGCCGGCTTCGAACGCGAGCTGGCCGCCCCACCGCGGGCGCGGCGCGAAATGCCACGTGCCGCCGAGTTGCGCGGATGTGATCGTGGAACGCGTGGGATCGGTTTCGACGAGCGTGGCGTTGGAGGTGCCGGTGATTTCGAAATCACTCCAGAGTTCCAGCGGCTGCGGGCGCGCGTTGGCGAGGAGGAGATATTGCGGGCCGACGTCGTCGAATTCGCCGGCGAACAACTCCGGCACGCTCGCGGGTGTCGCGGCGGCGAGACCCGTTGCGAATGCGGCGAGGACGAAAGCTAGCGCGAGCCGGGAAAAATTGTATCGCGGGCGTCTCATAGTCCGGGCGTGGGTTTGCTGATTTGAATGGCGGAAGGCTGCAGGCCGGTGCCACCGGAGGCGGTGGCGACGTAGTCTTGCGCGGGGCGACCGGCGTAGGTGACGGCGCGCACGAAATTCACGAGGCCGGGCTGCACGGTGGCGCCGGTATTCGGTTGCGGTGCGAGGCGGCCTTGCTCGCTGACGAGGCGCACCGTCGAGCCGGCGCCGAAATTTACACTCTCCAACACGAGTGTGCGGGCGCCGAGGTTGATCTCGCGGAAACCGTCGAGCGCGGTGGTGCGGAGGCTGACGAGACTGGCGGCGGTGGCCTGAAACACCGCGCCGGCCGGCACGCCGGTGAACGTGAGTGTGTCGAGGCGCGCGGAATCGTAGGCGTCGGTCCAGAAATTGCCGCCGAGTTCGAATCGCGTGTTCGTGATCGTGACGGTGGCGGCCAGCGCGGCGAATCCGCCGCCGGTCGCGCGCACGAGCGAGCCGGACAATTCCAGCAGGCCAAAGGGCGCGTCGAGATTGATGGCGCTGGGCACGACGGTGGGCGCGCCGATCGGGCCGCCGGCGTGCAGCGTCTCGTTCGTGACGCGCAGCGCGCCGTTGTGCGCCTGGAGGATCAGGCCGCCGGTCGGGTTGGTGACGCTGCCGCCGGTGAAGACGAGGTCGTTGTCCGCATCGAAATAGAACGTCGTCGCGCGCGCCGACGCCGGAAAATTTGCGCTCAACGCGGCGCCGGCGGGCACGGTGATTTGCGGACTGAACACGCGGAGGTAGTCGACGCCAGCGAGGTCGGTGAACTGCGTGGAACCGGTGAACGTGACGGCGCGTTTGCCGACGAGGTTAAACTCCGGGAGGCCCCAGCCGGTGAGGCTGAGCGTGGGCGTGGCGACCGTGACATCGAGGCCGAGGAAACCGGTGAGCAGAATGTCGGATTCCTTGTTGAGATAGGCGCTCTCGTGGGCGGGCACGAGATGCGGTGTGCGGAAAAGTCGCTCGGCCGGGAGACGCGGGCCGGTGAGGGTGGCCCCGGTGTTGAGCGCGAGACGTTGCGGCGCGGTGAATTCGCCGACGAGGCGGTCGTCGCCATCGGGGCCGGCGGCTTCGATGCCGTTGACCTGCGTGTCGCTCGTGGCGGTGAAGACGAGGAAGCCCGTCGTGGTGAACTGGCCCTGGCCGACGGCGCGGCGCTGGCCCTCGACGGCCTGTTCGATTTTCGCGCGCGACGAGAGCGGGCGCGCGAAGCCGTGGACGAGGCGGGAGCCTTTGACCTGTTGGGCGAGATCGAAATTCAGCACTGGCCCCGGCGTGCCAGCGCCGCCCGCGCCCGGGCGGACAAACGTCATCTGGCCGGCGTCGAGTTTCAGTGGCGCGCCCTGCGCGAAATCGACCTGCGCGCGGCCTTCGAGCACGAGGAGTTTGAAGCCGCCGTCGGGCGTGGTGGCGGCGATGATCGTGGTGCCGAGCACGGCGGCGGACGCGGAGGGCGAGCGGATTTTGCCGCCGCCGCGACCGGTGGGAGAGTGGAAGAGGACGCTGCCGTTTTTGAGTTCCATCGTGCGAGCGGCGCGGTCGAAGGCGAAGAGCGTGTTGGCGCCGACGCGGGTGATCGTGCCGTCGGGCGCCTCGAGTTCGGCGCGGGAATTGCGCTCGGTGCGGAGCTGGTCGGGCGCGTGCAGTTGCACGTTTTTCGCAGCGCGCACGCGGGCGGCTTGGCCATCGGGAATACGCCAGACCTCGCCGACGGCTTCGGTCACGACGGATTGCTCCAGCGCGAGCGGTGCGGCGGCGGAGGCGAGACTCGCGGCGGCGAGGAAGACCAGGGTTTTTGGATACGGGCTCATTTGGAATCGAAACGGTAGGCGCCCTGCCAGTCGGCAGGCGGGTGGGCGATGAAGTGGAGCGCGCGCGTGGCCTGTTCGCTGAAATAATCCGCGAGCGGAGTGGGGCGGCGGGCGAGCGTGGTGTAGGCCCACGCCGCGGCGGGGAAATCGCCGGCGTTCCACGCGGCGAGCGCGGCTTCGTTGGCGGCGAGCCAAGCGGGCGCGTCGGCGTGGGGCGCGGGCAGCGGCGTGAAGAGACCGACGGCCTCGCGGCGGCCCTTGAGACCGAAGCGTCCGAGCGAGACACAGCGGTGCGAGGCGAGGAGCAGATCGCGGATTGTCTCGCTCACGAGAATCGTGGTGCCGAGCTGGCGGTTGGCGGATTCGAGGCGGGCGGCGACGTTCACCACATCGCCGAGCACGGTGAATTCCATGCGTTGCGCGTGGCCGACGTTGCCGACCATCGCGACGCCGTGGTGGAGGCCGATGCCGATCGTCATCGGGGTGCGGTCGGGGCGGCCGGCCCATTGGGTGTTGAGGCGGGCGACGGCGGCTTCCATCGCGAGCGCGGCGTTGACGGCGCGGGCGGTGTCTTCGGTGGGACCGGCGGAGCGGGTATCGCCCCAAACGGCGAGCACGGCGTCGCCGATAAATTTTTGCAACGTGCCGCCCTCGGCGAGCACGCAGTCGACGACAGCGCCGAAGTATTCGTTGAGCTGCGCGACGAAGGCCTCGGGCTCGGCGGTCTCGACCCACGTGGTGAAGCCGCGCAGATCGGCGAAGAGCACGGTGACGGGGCGCCGGCCGCCGCGCAGAGCCTGCCCGAATTCCTCCGGCTGCTCGGTGATGATGCGCGCGACTTCTTCGGAGACGTAGCGGCCGAGCATGCCGCGCAGGCGTTGGCGTTCGCGTTGCTCCATGACGAAGCGCACGCCCACGCCGCCTCCGCCCGCGATGAGCCACGTCGCGAGCGGCGCGACGAGCGGCAGCACGATGCCGGCGGCGGAGAACAGCAGCGACGCGAGCAGCGCCCAGGCGAACGCGCCGAGCCCGACCCAGAGGAGATGACGCGAGACGCGCTGGGCGAGCCAGGCGAGGAAAACGCCGGCGGCGGCGAGCGCCCACACGCACGCGGCGGTCTGCGCCGCGGTGAACGTGCGGAGCGGCCCGCGGCCGAGGAGCATCTCGAGCGTCTGCGCCTGCACCTCGACGCCGGCCATACGGCCAAACGGAGTCGTGTGCACATCTTTGAAGGGATTCTCCGCGAGCGGACCGACCCACACGATCTTGTCGCGGAACAACGCGCCGGATTGCGGCAGAGAATTTTTCCAGCGGTCGGGCAGGAAAAGATCTTCGACCGGCACCTGGGGAATCGTCTCGGGCGGTCCGTGAAAATTGATCGCGCCGCGGGTCGCAACGGCCGGGCGCCGAGGGCCCAGCGCAGCGAGCGCGGCGAGTGGGAGTGAGGAGAGCAGCGTCTCGCCGGCCGCGGGAGCGAAGCCGAGGAGTTCACTGGACTGCAGCGCGGTCGTGAAGGTGCGGAGCACGCCGTCGTCGTCGGGAAACACTTTGGCGTAGCCCACGCGATCGCCGGCGGCGAGGCGGAGTGCCTCGCGCGGTTCGCGGTGTTTCGCGGTGGCCTCGCCGAGCGCGGAGAACTCTACGTCGACGAACGACGCGAGCACGACGGGCGCGCCGGGCTCGGCGAGCGCGCGGGCGAACTCGGCGTCGCCGGCGTTTTCCGATTCGAACACAAAATCGAAAACGATGGCGCGCGCGCCGTGGGCGCGGAGTTGACGCACGACGGCGGCGAAGACGCGCCGATCCCACGGCCACGTCGGCTCCATCAGCGCGACGGGGCCGGGGCGCTCGTCCGTGCCGAAACGTTCCTTCTGCGCAAAACTGGATTCGGCGACGCCGACGATCACCGAGGACGGCTCGCCGCGGATGGCGCCGCGCGCTTGGAAACGCAGATCGGTCGCGTGGTTTTCGGCGTTTACGAGCCAGTCGGACGGGACTGAAAACGCGCCGGCGCCGATCGCGGCGATGGCCGCGACGACCCAGAGCAGTTGCCGATGACGGACGGGTGGAGAGACGGCCATACGATGGGCGACGGGCGAGGGGAGAGGGGGATCGGGCGAAAGCGCGCGGCGGCTCAGGGCCAGCGCAGTTCTGCGATGAAGCGTCCGGCGCTCGTCTCGTGCCTGAAACCGAGGCCGGGGTGCAGTGCCACGAGGGCACGCACGATGCGCAGGCCGAGGCCGGTGCCGGGCGCGGTCGCGGGCGCTTGGAGGAGGGCGAGGTTGTTCACGCGGCAAAACGCGCCGCCGGTGTCGCGCCACACGCTCACCTGAATCTCGCCCTTGCCGTGGCGGAGGGCGTTGGTGAGCAGGTTGTGCAGGATCTGTCGCAGGTAGCGCGGGTCGGCCGGAACAGTGACCTCGGCGGTGGCGACGACGGTGAGCTTGCGGTCGCTCTCGCGGGCGAGGAGTTCGTAGGTCTCGATCATTTCCAGCACGAGCGCACGGAGCGAAATGTCCTCGGGGCGCACCGTGAGGCGGCCCTGCTCGGCGGTGGCGAGGAGGAGGCACTGGTCGACATAATCGGAGAGGCGGCTCAACTCGTCCTGCAACGATTCGGCGAGGGCGGGTTCGATGCGGCCGGCGGCTTCCTCGACTTGGAGGCGGATGAGCGTGAGCGGCGTGCGGAGCTCGTGCGCGACCTTGGCGGAAAATTCGGAGAGCTGGCGGAAACTGCCGTCGAGGCGGAAAAGGAGGGCGTTGAGGTTTTCCTCGATGCTGCGGAATTCGGCGTCGGCATCGCGGAGCCGCACGCGTTGGTCGAGGCTGCGGGCGCCGATGGTTTGGAGCTGGCGGTTCATCTCCGCGACGGGCTCGAAGGCACGGCGCGCGAGCATGTAGCCGATGCCCACGGCGAGCAGCGCGACCGGCAGCGCGTAGAGCAGCGAGAGCTGGGCGAGTTCGCCGGAGATATCGTCGATCTCGGGATCGGTGTAGGTGCCGTGCAGGAGAAACGCGGCCTGGCCCGGGTGGGAGCGTTCCCATTTTTCCTCCTGCAACTCGTGGCGTAGGTGAAAGTGCGTGATACCGACGAACACGGCCAACACCGCCATCACGCTGCCCGCGAACCAGAGCGCCATGCGCCAGCGGAGCGACTTCATGGGCCGGGCTCCTTAATCATAAAACCGACGCCGCGCACCGTGTGGATGAGCGGAGCCCAACCAGGGCGATCGATCTTCTCGCGCAGGTAGTTCACGTAGACGTTTACGACGTTGGTGCCGGAATCGAAATGCTGGTCCCACACGTGTTCGACGATGGCGGTTTTGCTCACGGGCTTCGGGGCGGAGAGCATGAGCACCTCGAGCAGGGCAAACTCGCGGTTGGTGAGCGCGATTTTTTCGCCGCCGCGGTGCGCAGTGCGCGAGAGCAGATCGAGTTCGAGATCGGCGATGCAGAGGCGGTCGATGGGATCGGCGCGTTGGCGGCGGAGCACGGCGCGGAGGCGCGCGAGCAGTTCGCTCATCGAAAACGGTTTGGCGAGGTAGTCGTCGGCGCCGGCATCGAGACCGCGGATACGGTCTTCGACGCCGTGGCGCGCGGTGAGGAGAATCACCGGAGCGCGCATGCCTTTGCGGCGGAGCTGGCGGACGACGCTGATGCCGTCGGTGCCGGGCATCATCACATCGAGCACGAGGGCGTCGTAGGGATTCGTCTCGGCGAGCCAGAGGGCCTCGTTGCCATCTGCGGCGACGTCGACGGCCCAACCGGCTTCGACGAGACCTTTGCGAATGTGGGTGGCAACTTTGGCTTGGTCTTCGGCGAGCAGAATCCGCATCCCCGCGACGCTGCACGCGGTGGCGCCGGAGGCGAGCGCGGAGACCTCGGGAAGGAAGATGGGAGGAGTCGAACCGTTAACGGGATTCATACACTTCGACGATGGCGGTGCCGCCAGTGGCGTTCTTGCCCGAGACACGCACGGAGTAGGCGCCGGGCGGGAGGGTGACAACGAGGCCAGCGTCACGCGACGCGGGATCGCCGAGGGCAAAGGCGCCGACGGAGCTCATCGCGGCCGCGAGCGCGGCGGTGCCACCCCAGTCGTCGTTGGCACCGATTTGCTGGCCGGTGTCGTTGCTGAAGAGCACGAGGCCGGGATCGGCCATCACGCCGCCGATGCCAAACGCGGTGCCGAGCGTGGGGCCGACCGCGCGCACGAGCACACGGCACGGCGCGGTGCCGCCGATCACAAAGCCCACGGCGAGCGTCGCGCCGGGATCGATCTGCGCGAGCGTCGAGAGGTTGATGAGACGCGGGGTCGCGGCGGTGCGCGCGGCGCCGGCGGCATCGTAGATTTCGGCAATCACGAGTCCGGCGGCGCTGGTTGTGCCCGCGACCTGGACGGTGTAGCCGCCGGCGGTGAGCCCGGGCGTGGGCGGCACGTAGGCGCAATCGAGGCTGCCCGTCGGGAGCACAAAGGCGCCGACGGCGGAAAACGCGGCGCGCGTGGCGGTGGAGCCGTCCCAGTTATCGTTTACCGCGATAGGTGCGGTGGCGTTCTGCGCGTTGATGGTCATCACGGGATCGGCGAGCACGCCACCGATGCCGAACGCGGTGCCGAGCGTGGGACCGACGGCGCGAATCACGAGCGGGAGCGAGCCGGTGGAGCCCACGCCGCCGATGACGGCGCCCATCGTGAGCACACTCGCGCCGGAGCCGGCGTTGGTGAGGATCGAGAGATTCACGAGGCGACCGTAGTCGGTGGGCGTGCCTACGGGCGTGTTCACAGTGAGCGTGGCGGCGGCGCTGGTGGCGCTGCCGGCGGAGTTGGTGGCGACGACCGAAAACGTGCCGGCATCGGTAATGCGGAGATCGGCAAGCGCATAGCTCGCGGACGTGGCGCCGGCAAGTGGTGCGCCGTCTTTTGACCACTGATACGCGGGCGCAGGTGTGCCGCTCGCGGTGGCGGAGAAGGTGACGCTACCGCCGACGAGTGCGGTTTGCGCGGACGGTTGCGCGGTGAAGATGGGTGCGACGTTTGTGGCGACCACGGTCACGGTGAGTTGCGCGGGATTGCTCGTGGCGCTGCCGGCGGAATTGGTGGCAGCGACAGTGTAAGCGCCGGCGTCGGTGCTGCGGAGATTGGTCAGCGTGTAACTTGCGGATGTGGCCCCGGCGAGAGCCGCGCCGTCTTTTAACCACTGATACGTGGGCGACGGCGTGCCGGAGGCGGTGGCGGAGAATGTCGCGTTCGCGCCGGTGGCGAGCGTCTGGCTCGCGGGGTGCGCGGTGAAGGTGGGCGCGACCGTCGTTGCGGCGGACGGCGCGACGTTGACGAGATAAGTGTAGGTCGGGGAGCCGTTGCCCCGGGCGTTTTTGTCCTCCCAGCCACGCAGCGTGACGGCGTAGGTGCCGGCCGTGGTCGGCGTGCCGGAGAGCACGAGGTTTGCGATGTTGATGGTCGCGGGCGCGGTGAGACCGGAGAAGTTGAGGCCGGGAGGAATCGAACCCCCGACGACCCAGGAGCCCGGTTGACCGACGCCGGGGCCGTTGATGCCGAAGGCGACGGCGGCGATCGGCCGGCCGGCGGTGGCGGCGAGCGGGCTGGGTGTGTTGGTGACGAGCGTAGTCGCACCAGCGAGCGTGTGCATCGCGCCGAGCGAGGCTGCGCTGACGGTCGCGGCGCGGATCAGCGCGGCGACGGGTGAACCGGAGAGGCGATCGGCTGCGGCGGCGACCACGCGCACCACCGGCGTGCGCTGGAGCAACGAGAGCAAGAGAGCGGCGGGCAAGTTGAACCACGCGAGACGCAGGAGGAGGGCGGAAGGGATTTTCATGAAAGAGGAGCGGGCGCAGTGAATCGGCACAGGGTGGTTTTGGGAGGAGGGGAGGGCGGCGGCGCTCAGTCGTCGTGGTCGCGTTTGCTTTTTCCGCGGGAGCGCGGCTTTTCGCTTTCGCCGCCTTCGCCGAGGTCGACGGTGATGGTCGAGAGCGGGAGCCGGATGCTCGGAGCACCGGCGCGGTAGTTGGAAAACAGGCCGCCGATCCACGCCATCGCGGCGACGGTGAAAACCAACGCCAACACCGGTTGCGCCGAAGCGATCGCATCAGTGGGCTGGCCGAGCTTGCGGCCCGAAATCATGGACGCCGCGATGTTCTCGCGATGTTTGATCGTGTGCCAGGCGATGCCCGCGAGATGCGCGCCGATCACGGCCATCAACGCGTAGGCGAGGATACCGTGGACTTCCTCCCAAGGGTCGCGGCCCGCCCAGAGGCCCGTCGCCAGAATCGCGGGGACGGCGGTGAACATCGCGATCGCGGCCCACGCCGAGCCGGGGCTGTGGCCCGGATGTCGTTTAGCACCGGTATCGAGCAAGCTCCGCGCATAGGCGATGAGTTGCATCGGGCCGAGCGGCATCCGGGAAAAACGAGAGTAACGTGAACCGATCACTCCCAGCACCACGCGCAGCAGTAATAGAAATCCGGCGACGATACCGAAGATCATGTGCCAGCGAAACAGCGCGCTGTGTTCATCGGCCGTGAGACCGAGCACGATGGCCGCGGTGAGCGCCGCCGCGAACGCCCAGTGGAAAAGCCGCAGGGAAAAATCGTAGACGAGGATGGATTTCATGAGGGGAGCCGATTGGCGGAGAGGGCGGTGGCCTGGCTGGAGTTGTCGGGGAGCCGCAGGACGTAGCCGCGGGCGTGGACCGTGTGGATCAACGGTGCCGCACAACCGGCGTCCACTTTGCGGCGAAGCCGGGAGACAAACATCTCGACGGTGCGCGAACCGTAGGCGTGGTCGCGTTGCCAGATGCGTTCGCAGAGTTCGCCGCGGGAAAATGTGCGGCCCGGCTCGCGCAGGAGAATCTCCAGCAGCGAAAATTCGCGCGGCGAGAGCCCGAGGGATTGGCCGGCGCGGGTCACGCGCTGGCGCCGTAGATCCATGCTGAGATCGCCCGCGCGCAGACGAACGCCCCTCGCGACCGGCGTGCGGCGGCCGAGCGCTTCGACGCGGTTCACGAGCTCGCCCATCGCAAATGGCGCGGCGAGGTAGTCGCTGGTGTTCGACGGCGGACCGGCGAGCGGCCGGAACGACTCGGCGGGATCGCTGATCATCAGCACCCGCGAAGTCGCGCAGACCCGGCGCAGTTGGTGCAGCGCGCGCTGGCCGTGGAGTGTTTTTAGATTCAGGACGATGAGATCGTGGCGATGCGCCAAGGCGTCGCGCAGCCCCGAGGCGCCGTCGCGTTCCGCGGAGAGGCTGTGGCCGCTGCGCGCGAGCGTGCGCGTCATGGCTCCGGCCAGAGGAAGTTCGTTTTCTATGACGAGGATGCGCACGGTGAAACGCCGGCGAGCATACGCTCCGCCGCGTTAGAAACCGCCGTGAGGGCCGTTAGATTTTTCTAACGTGCCGCGCCCACCCACCCGTCGGAGTCGCCCCGCGCTACACCTGTTCCGGCCACACGCCGTGGCAGCGATACTTCGCCCACAGTGACGCGGTCTTTTCGTTTTTCCGAAACGCAATCGCCGCGATGCCCGCCACCGTGCCGCCCGCGCGCTCGATCAATTCCACCGCCGCCCGCGCCGTCGCGCCCGTCTCGATCCACTCGTCGGTGAGCAGCACGCGCGTGCCGGCCGGCCAGGGCTGCGCGCGCAGCTCGAAGACTTTTTCCACGCCCGAGTAGTCTTTGAAACTCGCGCTCTCCTTCGCCACCGGAAGCTTGCCGCCTTTGCGCACTGGCACAAAGCCGACACCGAGCCTCAACGCGATCGCCGTGCCGACCACGAAGCCAAGCGCGTCCGTGCCGACGACCCGGTCGATTTTCTCACCGCGCCACGGCGCGATCATGTCGTCCACGAGCGCCGCAAATGCCGCCGGCTCCGCGAAAATCGGCGTCACGTCGCTTCGTTTGTAGTGCAGCTTGCTCCGGTCGATGAGGCTCAGATAGTCCACGCCCAACGTTGAGCCGCCGCCCTCCGCGCGACGCAACGCCAACTTTTTCCATGCGCCGCAAAGTCATCATCGACCAAGACACGCTCGGTCCCGCCACGACGAACCTCCAGTCGATCGCCCTCCTCGTGCAATCGCCCGACGTCGAGGTCCTCGGCATCTGCGTGCCCACCGGCGACCACTGGCGCGACCAACAGGTGCGCCACGCGCTGCGTTTTTTGGAAATCATCGGCCGCACCGACATCCCCGTCGTTCCCGGCGCCGAGATGCCGCTCGTCGCCACGCCCGCCGACACCGCCGCCTGGGAAAAACAGCACGGCAAACTCGTCTACAACGGCGCGTGGGACCTCGCCCGACCCGGCAAGTGGGCCGATCCGCGCCACACGCCCGACCTCGTCGAGGGCAACCCCACCACGCGTCCCGCCGACGAGACCGCCGCCGCCTTCATCGTGCGCCAGGCCCGCGCCCATACCGGCGAGATCACCCTCTGGTGCGCCGCCCCGCTCACCGACGTCGCCCAGGCGCTCGCGCTCGAGCCACGTCTCCCCTCCCTCGTGCGCGAACTCCACTTCATGGGCGGCTCGTTTCACCCGATGACGGATGCGCGCGAGTTCCGCCACACGCCGCGCCGCGAGTTCAATATCCGCTTCGACGCCGAAGCCGCGCACACCGTCCTCCGCGCTCCGTGGGCGCGCGTCACGTGCTCGCCCATCGACGTTTCCAACCACACGCGCGCCACGCCCGATCTCTTCACGCGCGTCGCCCGCGCCGACACTCCGCTCGCGCGCTACCTCGACCGCTTCGGCCAGCGCAACCGCCCGATGTGGGACGAGGTCGCCGCTGCCACGTGGCTCGATGAGTCCCTCGTCACCCGCTTCGACGACTATTTCATCGACGTGAATCTCCACCGCGGCGCCAGCTACGGCGACATGCTCAGTTGGGACCCCGGCCACGAACCCGGCCACGGCGAGCGCCGCGCGCGCATCCAAAAACGCCTCGACGACGCCCGCTTCTACGAAGCCTTCGTCTCACTGTGCTCCTTGACCAAATAGACTCCCGCTCCTCTTTCCATGCGCCTCCTGTCCGCCTTCGTTTCTTTTTCCACTCTCGTCATGCCGTTGTCGGCCCTTGCCCAACCTGCTCCGCAACCCGCCGATCTCATCGTCACGCACGCCCACATCGTGACGATGAACGCCCGCCGCGAGATCATCGCCGACGGCGCCGTGATCATCCGCGATTCCCGCATCGTCGCGGTCGGCCCGTCCGCCCTCGCCGCGCAGTTCACCGCGCCCAAAACCATCGACGCCCGTGGCGACATCGTGATGCCCGGCATGATCAACACCCACACGCACGCCTCGATGACCGTCTTCCGCGGCCTCGGCGACGATGTGCCCGACCGCCTGCGCCGCCTGATCTTCCCGCTCGAGAAAAACCTCATCGACCGCGAACTCGTCTACTGGGGCGCCCTGCACGGTTTCATCGAAATGGTCGAAGGCGGCGTCACCACCGCCGTCGACATGTATTACTTTGAAGATGAAGTAGCCCGCGCCGCCAAACAGATCGGCATCCGTGGCGTCCTCGGCGAAAGCATTCTCAATTTCCCCACGCCCGATTCCCCCGAGCCTTACGGCGGTCTCGCCTACGCGCGCAAATTCGCCGCCGCGTATCGCGACGACCCGCTCATCACGCCCGCCCTCGCGCCGCACGCGCCTTACTCGCTCGACGCCGACCACCTCCGCGAGGTCGCGAAACTCTCCGCCGAACTCGATCTCCCCGTGCTGATGCACGTCGCCGAGATGACCGACGAGATCGCCACGCTTCGCAAAGAGCGCAACCAGACGCCCGTCGAATACCTCGATTCCCTCGGCCTCCTCAACCGCCGCCTCGTCGCTGCCCACTGCATTTTTGTCACCGACTCCGACATCGCGCTCATGAAATCCCGCGACGTCGGCATCGCGCACAACATGGTCGCCAACATCAAATCCGCGAAAGGCGTTTCGCCTGCGCTGAAGATGTTCGACGACGGCCTCCGCGTCGGCCTCGGCACCGATGGCCCGATGAGCGGCAACACCCTCGATATCATCGGCCAGCTCGGCTACGTCGCCAAACTCCACAAGCTCGACCGCAAGGACCGCAACGTCATGGCCGCCCTCAAAGTCGTCGAGATGGCCACGCTCGGCGGCGCCCGCGCGCTCCACCGCGAAAAAGACCTCGGCTCCATCGAGCCCGGCAAACTCGCCGATCTCATCATCCTCGACCACGAGAGCACCGCCTTCGTCCCGCTCTTTGACGTCTACTCGACCCTCGTCTACGCCGCCGGCCCGAAAGACGTGAAAAGCACGATCATCCACGGCCGCGTCGTCATGCAGGACCGCAAACTCCTCACGATCGACACCGCCGAAGTCCGCACCCGCCTCCGCACGATCACGACCCGGATAAACGCCGCCGTCGCTGCGGGATTGAAATAACGCTTGGGTCCATGCGCGCGGGGCTCGCGTCCCCGTCACATTCCGCCTTCGGCGAAGAATCGGCGTGCGTCCTTGCTCTGAGTGGCTAGCAAAACGGCGTTCTCGCACGCTGCGTGCTTTCGGCAACCCCACCGTCCCTCCCATTCCCCCTATGAATACTGTTCCGGCCCGCCAGGGCCTTTTCGCGCCTCTGTTTCGCCTCATTCGCGCCGCCGTTCTCCTCGTATCCGTTTTTGGCGTCGCCGCGTTCGCTCAGTCCACCGGTTCGATCGCCGGTGTCGTCACCGACCACGCCACAAACGGCTATCTCGTCGGCGCCGAAGTCCGCGTTGCCGGCACCGATCTCTCCACGGCGACCGCGCGCGACGGCACCTTCACCCTCGCCAACGTCCCCGTCGGCACCCAGTCGCTCGAGGTCAGTTACGTCGGCCGCAAAACGAAAACCGTCCCCGTCAGCGTGCGCGCTGGTGCGCCCGTTTCCACCGCTGTCGCGCTCGCCGATAGCGATGTGCTCGTTCTCGAGGCCGTTACCGTCGAGTCCATCCGCGAAGGCCAGTCGCGCGCGATCAACCAGCAGCGCACGAGCAATACCGTGATGAACGTCATCTCCGCCGACGCCATCGGCAATCTCCCGGACAACACCGTGGGCGATGCCCTCGCGCGCCTCGCCGGCGTCAGCGTCGTCACCGACGGTCGTTCCGCTTTTGCCTCCATCCGCGGTGCCGAGGCGAAGTTAAACTCCGTTACGCTCGACGGCTCGCACCTCAGCTCCCCGGCCAACGACGGCATCTTCACCACCAGCGGCACCGAGACCCGCGCCGTCGATCTCAGCACGATTCCCTCCGACATGGTCGGCAGCATCGAGGTCATCAAAGCGATCCCGGCCGACCGCGACGCCGACTCGTTCGGCGGGCTCGTGAATCTCGTCACGCGCAGCGCCTTCGATCTCCCCGGCCGCAGTATCAACGGCCGCGCCGAATACCGCTACAACAGCCTCCGCAAGGACGACGGTTACGGTTTCAACTTCAACTACAGCGATGTCCTCGATGCGAAGCGCACCCTCGGCATCACCGCCACAATCTCCGCTTCCGACGAGAAGTATGGCCAGAACGACTACGAGATCGCCTACTTCGACAAGAGCATCGCCCCGGTGAACACCATCGTCGGCATCACTGACCAGAGCATCTCCGAGTTCGACCAACGCTTCCGCCGCATCGGCAAGGCCAGCCTCGGCGGCAATCTCAACTTCGACTACCGCCCCGGCGACACCTCGCAGTTTTACCTGAAACTTTTCCACACCGGCAGCGAGACCGACACCACGCGCTGGCGTCTCCGCCAACGCGGTTTCAACACCTTCGCCGCCACGTCCACCGATCTCCGCGCCACCGGCACCGAGGCCCGCCTCACTCGCCGTCTCGATCAGACGCTCTCCGACCGCACCAACGATCGCCTCGCTCTCGGCGGCAAGACCACGATCCCCGCAGGCACGCTCACCTACGAGGTCAACTACGGCACCGCCGAACTCGATGCGCACGCTCGCCGTTATCAGTTCGAGACGGCTTCGTCCGCGCTTCGCCGCAACATCGACTTCGTCGTCGACCGCACCGATCCGGCGTATCCGAAAATCACGATGGCCAACCGCCCGAACGGCGAAAATTCCCTCTACCGCGGCCAGGATATGGCGCTCAACCAGGTGCGTTTTCACCGCGTGAAGGGCAACGATGAGGATTTCGTGGCGAAGCTCGATTACGAGTTCAACCAGCAGCTCGGCGACACGCCCGTGCAGTGGAAGATCGGCGGCAAGTTCCGCGGCAAAGACCGCAAGCTCGACGGCGAGATTTCCGACTACGCGCCCGTCGGCACTGCGCCCACGCAGAGCACGTTCGGTTCGGATTTCGAGCCGCGAAATCTCTTCGACGGCCGCGTCGCCACGCTCGGCTCGTTTCCGAATCTCGACAACGTCTTCACCGCCGTCTCGCAGAATCCCAACGCCTACACCTTCGTGCCCGGCGACGAAATCACGCTCCTCGCCATTTCGCGCTACACCGCCTCCGAGAAAATCTCCTCCGGCTACGGCATGGGCACCGCCCAGTTTGGAAAACTCCAGGTCGTCGGCGGGCTGCGCTACGAACAGACGAAGGTGGACTACATGTTCCGCCCCGCGCCGGCCACCACCGCCAACGGTGGGACTTCCTATGGCAACGCGTTTCCTTCGCTGCTCCTGAATTACCGCTTCAATCGCAATCTCGTCCTGCGCGGCGCGTGGACGAACACGATGTCGCGTCCCGACTACGGCGATCTCATTCCCTACGAATCTTCCCTCGACCCCGAAGGCCTGCTCAACCTCGACAGCGGCGCGCTCGTCCGCGTCTACAAGGGCAACCCCAACTTGAAGGCGCAGAAATCGATGAACTTCGACACCTCGCTGGAATGGTATTTTCAGCCGACCGGCATGGTCTCCGTCGGGCTCTTCCACAAAAAAATCACCGACTTCATTTACAAGGGCGTCTCCCGCGAAAGCCGCCCGCCGATCGTCGTCGCGCTGTATCAGAATCTCAACGGCGCCGACCAGGCCGTCGACGGCACCGAACTCACCTGGGTCCAGGCGCTGCCGATGTTGCCCGGTCCGCTCAGCGGCCTCGGCTTCAGTGTCAACGCCACCTTTGTCACCGGCGAGTCGACGTTTCCCACGCTCAACGTCACCACCGGCGCCGTCGGCACGCGCACCGAGGACTTTGTGCCGTCGCAGCCGAAGCGTGTCTACAACGCCCAAGTTTACTGGGAAAAATACGGCATCACCGCCCGCGTCGCGGTGAATCGCACTGGCGAATTCGTCCGCGAAGTCGGCGGCCTCGCCGGCCAAGTCACCAACAACGTCGCCACGCGCTGGGACGCCCAACTCTCCTATCGCATCAACCGCAACTTCACCGTCTTCGTCGAAGGCAAGAACCTCACCGAAGAAACCAAACGCTGGTATGACAACACGCCCAACCGCCCCGAAGAGCTCGAATACTCCGGCTGGAACGGCGCCGCCGGCGTGAAGTTCCGGTTCTGAGTTTGCACCCGCGATGTGCTGGCTCCCCGTAGCCCTGCCCGTGAGGGCAGGGATCCACGCCATCTCCGGTCTTCGCGTAGCCGCACTCCTTCGGGTGCGGATTTTTCGCGTCGCCCTCCTCCTCCTGCTCTCGCTCACCGCCTCCCTCCGTGCCCCCGCCGCCGACACCGCGCAATCGCTCCTCCTCGCCGCCGGCAACACCTCCGACGACTCCGTCCGCCTCACTCACCTCCGCACGCTCGCCGGCCGCGCCGACACGCTCCTCGATGCACCCACACGCGCCGAACTCACCGCGCTCCTCCCTGTCGTCGAATCGTGGGCTGAAGGCCGCGCCCGCGCCGCCGCCTTGGTCGCGCGCCACTCCGGCGAAACCCGCCGTTACCTCCATAATTTTTTCTACACGCCCACGCTCGCCTTCGACCCGCCGCATCCCGCTCCGCCGCGCACCGGTTCCCCGCTCTACCCGCTCTGGGCCCTCTACCGCGGTCGCTTTCTCGCCTGGACGCTGATCGAAGACTCCAGCGTATCCGCCGTCCCGGCACGCAAGACCGCCTACGTCGCCGAAGCCGAACGCTGCTTCGCCCTCGCGCGCCGCGCGTTCCCCGAAAACGAAATTCTCCGCATTTACACCGGCGAAAATATTCCCGCACCCGCCGCCGACCTCGCCCTCTCCGCGCCCGACGCCCGCGCCCCCGCGTGGGCCAACCACCAGCGCCGCGCCCTCACCCAACTCCACCGCATCATTCGCTGGTGGATCGCCGAGCGCCAACTTGCCAACGGCGAGTTCGGCGGCAAGTGGGGCGACGATGTCGAGATGTGGCGCTGGTGGGCTCCCGTCCTCCTCGGCTTCGATGATCCCGTTGTGACCGCGTCCGAAGCCCTCCACGCCCGCGGCAACCTCGCGCGCCCCGATCTCGCCGGCGGCTACACGAGCCAACTCACCGACGTCGAACACACCGCCGAGGAAACCGCCGACACGCTCACGCCCATGCAGCACCTCGCCGGCGACGATCCGGAGTGGGCCACACGCACGCGCCGCCTTCTCACGCTCGCCGAGACGGTCTGGTGGGGCGAAAACGCCCGCGGCCAGCTCCAGTTCAAGCACATCGATTTCAACCACGAGCGCGTCGGCCCCGACGCCACCCGCGCCTACGATACCGGCTACCACGTGCGCGCGCTCCAGCCCGTCATCCTCCTTTGGCAACGCACGCGCGACCCTGCCCTCGGCGCGCCGCTCACGCGCTGGCTCCGCAGCTGGGCCGCAGCCGCCCTGAGCACCGACAACGGCAAACCCGCCGGCGTCGTGCCCGCCGCGCTTCACTGGCCCTCTGGCCTCGTCGGCAGTCGCGCGCGCGGCTGGATCGGCCCCGCCCTCGCCGGCGATGCCATGGAGTCCCTTTACTCGTGGCCCGGCTATCCCGTCGCTGCGATGACCGCCGCGTTGCTCCAAGCTCACGTCCAAACCGGCGAAGACATTTTCCTCACGCCCCTCCTCCGCATGGCGGAAATGCGCCGCGCCCACCTTGCCGCCGGCGATCCCGACGGCCCGCCCGGCAGCGCCGCGTGGGCCGCACACCGCCTCTCGGAAATTCTCCGCGACGCCCTCCCGAAATGGCGCCAACTCACCGGCGATTCGCGCTTCGACGATCTCCTCCGCACCGACACCGGCGCCTACACGCGCTTCGTCCTGACGCGCGACGTCGCGCCACTCACCACCGCCCTCGCCGCCACCGCGCACACGCTCAGTCACAACTGGCCGATGTTCACCACCGAGGTCCGCTTCACCGACCGGGTGCTCGCGTTTCCCTCCGCGTGGCCGCTCACCGCCGCGACCGGACTCACCCGCGTCGACACCCCGCTGCTCTACTCGATGATCACCGGCGATCCCGGCCGCGTGGAAAACTTCCCGCTCAACGGCGCCCGCTGGCACACGATCCCGACCGACCTCTCGGTTCTCGTCACAGAAAACCGCCGAGACCACTTCGCCGCCGAACTCTTCCACTTCGGCCCCACCGAGCGCCGCCTCGACGCCAGCCTCCTCCTGCTCGAGCCAGGCACCTACACGTGGACGCTCACGACCGCCGCCACCTCCGCCTCTCCGTTGGCCCGAGGCACATTCACGCTCACGCCCGCCTCCCGCCGCCTCCCGCTCACGCTCCCGTCGCGCGAGGCCTGCACCCTCACCGTCACGCTCTCTTCTTCCCGTCCCTAGTCCCGCTCCATGCCGCACTACCACTCCCTCTTCCTCGGCACCGGCCACAACGCTCTCGTCGCGCAAGCCTACCTTGCGCGCGCCGGCCTGCGCACCCTCGCGCTCGACCGCGCCGCCGCGCCCGGTGGCGGTCTCCGCACGCTCGAAAATCCCCGCCTCCCCGGTTTCACGCACCACCCGCACTCCTTCTTTCACCGCGCGATCATGCGCATGCCGTGGTTCCACGACCTCGAACTTGAGCGCCACGGCGTCCGCTATCTCCAGCCCGAGCTCAACGTCGCGATGCTCCTCCGCGACGGCAGCGCCCTCGAATGGTGGACCGACCTCGACCGCACCGTCGCCTCCTTCGCCGAATTTTCCCCGCGCGACGCCGACGCCCTCCGCCGCTGGACGGAAGAGTTTCGCCCCATCGTCGAAAAAATCCTGATACCCGAGTCGCAGTGCCCTCCGCTTGAGCCGTCCCGCCGCCGCGCCCTCCTCGAACGCAGCGCCCTCGGCCGCCGCCTCCTCGAAGTCTCCGCGCTCTCGCCTCTCGAATTCGTCACGCGTGAGTTCGAACACGACGCCGTGCGCGCCGGCCTCCTCTTTTTCAACGGCCTCCGCGAAATCGACCTCCGCCTCCCCGGCTTCGGCCACGCCATCCCCGCACTCCTCGCCTCGCCCGCGAAAGCCCAGATGTGCGTCGGCGGCTCCGGCAATCTCGCGCGCGGCCTCGTTGCCGACATCACCGAGCACGGCGGCGAAATCCGCTGCGGCCTCGAGCTGCGCCGCATCGTCACGCACTCGGGCCGCGCCATCGGCGTCGAACTCGCCACCGGCGAAATCCTCACCGCCGACACCGTCGTCTCCGGCCTCAATCCCCAGCAAACCTTTCTCGATCTCCTCCCCGCCGAGTTCACGCCACCCGAGGTCCGCGCCAGCGCCGCGCGTTTCGACTACAATCTCCTCGCGCCGCTCTTCGCGCTCAACGTCGCGCTCGCCGAGCCCCCGCGCTGGTCCGCCGCCGCACGCCGCCCGGAGCTTTCGCAGGCGCTCATGACCATCGTCGGCCTCGAGCGCTTCGGCCAGTTTCACGACATCGTCGCCGCTCACGAACGCGGCGAGATTCCCGGCACCGTCGCCTGGGGCTCCTGCCCAAGCGTCTTCGATCCCACGCAGGCCCCTCCCGGCCAACACACCGCGTTCCTCTGGGAAAAATTGCCGTATGCCCTCCGTGGTGACGCCCGCGAGTGGGATGCCGCGCGCGAAGCCCACGGCCGCCGCCTCCTCGCCACGTGGACCGAATTCGCGCCCAACCTCGCGACCTCCGTCCTCGATGTCTTCACGCGCTCGCCCCTCGATACCGAGCGCGAGCTGCCCAATATGCGCCGCGGTGATCTCCTCATCGGCTCCTTCTCGCAAAACCAGATCGGCTGGAACCGCCCCTTCGCCGGCGCCGGCAACTACCGCACGCCCATCCCCGGCCTCTATCTCTGCGGCGGCTCCACTCACCCCGGCGGCAACGTCACCGGCCTCTGCGGCTACAACGCCGCCCGCGTGCTCGCCGCCGACGCCGGACGGCCCATCTGGTGGGCCCCGCCCGATCTCGAGACCGCCCTCGCCGCATTGTAGGCCGGTGGGTCGGAGAGCGGGGAGGGTAGGGGAGAGCGACGGCACGCTTTGCGCTCTGCCGGTGGTGACCGTGGATCACGGCAGTCCGTCGACACCGACCTTGGCTCCGCTGCCAGTCGGTTTCGCCCACCGCCACCCACCTGCACAAACACCATTTGCCTATCCGCACCTTTCACTTTCCCTCTCTCGCCTTTCGTCAGATCACACTACCGACCATGTATACCACACTCAGAACACTACTCGTCGCCGCCGCGCTGCCTGCGCTCGTCGTCGCCCAGACCCAGCCCGCCGCTTCCGAAGCCGTGAAGCTCGAAGCCTTCACCGTCACCGGCTCCAATCTCCGCGCCGGCGAATCCACCGGCGGCGCCAATCTCCGCGTCATCCCGACTGCCGAGATCGAGCAGGCCGCCACTGGTAGCCTCTACACCTTCATCAAGAAAATCCCCGAGGCCGGCGCCAACGGCTTCGGCGAAAACCGCGTCAACACCTCCTCGCCCGGCACGGCCTCGGTCTCGCTTCGCGGCCTCGGCGCGAATTCCACGCTCGTCCTCCTCAACGGCCGCCGCCTCACTGCCGCGCCGTTCGCGCAGGGTGGCAGCGCCGCCACGCTCGGCACGATCCAGTTCGTCGATCTTAACATGATCCCGGTCGACGCCATCGCGCGCGTCGAAGTCCTCAAGGACGGCGCCTCCGCCGTCTACGGTGCCGACGCCGTCGCCGGTGTCGTGAACCTCATCCTCAAGGACAACATCCAGGGCTCCACCGTCCGCGCCTTCTACGGCGATTTCCCCGGTGGCATCGCCGCCAACACCTTTAAGGGCAGCGTCTACACCGGCGCCACGAGCGGCAAACTGAAGGTCTTCGCCCTCGCGAACTACATGCACCAGGCGAAAATCCAATACCCGGAATTCTCGCAGAAACTCGTCTCGCTCTCCACGACGCAGAACCCCGGCACGTTCGTCGTGCCCGTCGGCGGCACCAATCCCGTCACCGGCGCCGTGATCCCGGCCGGCACCGCCGCCACCGCGCGCACGTTCGCGGTCTCGTCCACGTCGACCGCGTTTCCGCCGACCTTCATCGCCACGACGACCACCACCACGCCGACGACCAATCGCCACAACATCAACGAAGCCCTCACGCCCCAGCCGCGCGTCACGCGCTACGGCGCTCTCGCCACCGCGAGCTACGAGCTTTCGCCGTCGGCCACCGCGTATGCGGAGATTAACTACCAGAAAAACGTCAACCTTGAGTATCTCTCCGCGAGCCCGATCACGAACCTCAACACCGTGGTCATTCCCGCCAACGCCGCCTACAATCCCTTCGGCGTCACCGTGACCAACGACCCCGTCGTCGGCGCCACGCTCCTTTATCGCTTCACCGAGCTCGGGCCGCGCGCCACCGAGACCACCAATGAATTCAAGCGCCTCGTCGGCGGTGTCCGCGGCAAGCTCACCGACACGTGGAGCTACGATGCCTCGTTCCTCTACAACCGCTCGACGTCGCACAACGACCTCGTCTCCGGCTGGGTTTCGCAGGCCGCCGTCAACGCCGCCCTCGCCGACACCAACCGCGCCACCGCCCTCAATCTTTTCAACAACGGCACCACGCCCGCCAACAACGCCGCCACGCTCGCCAAGCTCGTCTCCAACGGCACGCGCGACGCCTTCACCGAGCTCACCTCGCTGAACGCCATGGCGACCGGTTCCCTCTACACGCTCGCCTCCGGCAACATCAACGTCGCCACCGGCGGCGAGTGGCGCGAAGAGAGCTTCCGCGACCGCCGCACGCAGGACCAGCTCCTCAACCAATCGACGCCCGTCCCGCAGTCGAAAGGCGCGCGCCGCGTCTCGGCCGCCTACGTTGAGTTCAGCGTTCCGCTCACCGCTCCCGCGCAAAAGATCCCCGGCCTCGCCGCGCTCGATCTCAACGCCGCCGGCCGCGCCGAACACTACAACGACGCCGGCTTCAGCAACACCGCCGTTCCGAAGCTCGGTCTCCGTTGGCAGCCGCTCGACAACCAGGTCACCTTCCGCGCCTCGTGGGGCAAAGGCTACCGTGCGCCCTCGCTCGCCGAACTCTACCAGCCCGTCAGCACCAGCGTCGTGTTCAACATCGCAGACCCGCTCCGCGCCGGCAAACCCGGCTCCAACTCGAACGACACCACGACCGGCCAGCGCCAAGTCGTCTCCGGCGGCAATCCACTGCTGAGCCCCGAGAAGTCCGAGTCGTTCAACTACGGCGTGCAGTTCCAGCCCCGCGCGCTCCCCGGCCTCTCGTTCGGCCTCGATTACTACAAGGTCGACGTCACCGACCGCGTCGGCGCCTCCGCCACGCCCGCCATCATCCTCGCCAACCCGACGCTCTTCCCCGGTTTCGTGGACCGCGCCGCGCCCACCGCGAGCGACACCGCCAATAACCTCCCCGGCGAACTCATCCGCATCCGCCAGGTCATCGGCAATTTCGGCACCGCCGTCACCAAGGGCCTCGACCTCAGCGCCGAGTATCGCCTCTCGACGAAGAGCCTCGGCAAGTTCACCGCCCGCGCCGTCGGCAGCACGATCTACCACGCGATCATCAAGACCCGCCCCGACCTCGCCGCCGTCGAGACCGTGCGCACCTTCGAAGTCCCGCGCTTCCGTGGCAACGGCAGCCTCGCCTGGACGTATCAGAAATTCGGAGCCGCCCTCACCGCCGACTACATCGGCGGCTTCCCCGACGCCGCTCCGAGCACGCTCCGCGTGAAGCAGCAGACCGTCACCGGCCTCCAGCTCAGCTACGACTTGCCCTACGCGACGAAAGTCACGCTCGGCGCGAACAACCTTTTCGACAAAAACCCGCCGCGCACGGCGTCCTCGACCGGCTACGCCGAGCAGACCGCCTACTTCCTCCCGCGCTTCCTCTACGTGGACATCACGAAGAAGTTCTAAGCAATTTGGGAGCGCGGCCGCCCCCGGCCGCACTTCCATCGTCGCCCGCTCCACGCGCCACCCTCCCCGGTGGCGCGTTTTTTTTCGTCATCTCCGAGGTAGGAGCCTGCTGGCAGGCGATGGAATATTTTGAATCGCCTGCCAGCAGGCTCCTACCCCCAAACCCTCAAACCTACCTCGCCGCTCCTCCCCATCCGCCTCACGGCCGATACTTCACCGTCCCGTTCGGATCCGTCGTATACCCCCACTTCGCCACATACTCCGGCCCGCGCAGAAACGCGTCGCCGTTCGCCTTCAGTTTCCGCCCCAACCACGCATCCAGCTCCGCCTGCAGTTTCACGTGCGCCGGCTCGGCGCTGCCGACCATGTTTTTCATCTGATACGGATCGGTCTCATTGTCGAAGAGCAGCCACGGTCCGTTGAGATCGCGCACGTAGGTGTAGCGCGTCGTGCGGATGCCGCGGTATTCCTTGCCGCCCACGCGCCGCTCGAATTCCCCAAACGGCGACACACACGTGAGCACCGTCGCGCCGTCGCCGGGGTTTTTTCCGCCGCGCGCGTAGCCGCTGTAGTCGAGTCCCTCGACGCTCGCCGGCACCTTCACGCCCGCAAAGCCGAGTAGCGTCGGCATCATGTCTTCCGAGTTGATCGGCGCATCGAGCACGCGGCCCTTTTTCCCGAGCCCCGCCGGCCAGCGGATCAACATCGGCACCCGCGCGGATTCATCGAACGGCTTTTGTTTCCTGATCATCCCCTGTGAACCGAGCATGTCCCCGTGGTCTGCCGTGAAGACGACGATCGTGTTCTCTTCGAGCCCGGTCTCGCGCAAAGTCGCCAGCAAGTCGCCCACCGCATCGTCCAGCGCCGCCGCGTGCGCGTAGTAGCCCGCGAGATCTTTGCGCGTCGCCGCCGCAAACGCCTCCGGCACATTCGGCCGCAGTTGCATCTTCGCCGGGTCGAAGCGCGCGCGGTATTTCTCCGGCGCCGTGCCGTAGGGATTGTGCGGCGGACCCCACGCGAGCCAGAGGAGAAACGGCTTCGTGTTTTTCTCCTGCGCGCGCGTGCGCATAAACGCCGTCGCCGCCTTCGTCTGGTCAAACGCATCGTAGCCGTCCCACTTTTTCTGCTCCGGCGTGTCCCCGTAGTAGAGCGAGTTGTTGTAGGCGTGTGTGCACTCCAGCACCTGCCACGCATCGAAACCCTGCCGCCGCTCGCGCGGGATAAAACTCGAACGCCCGTGGCCATCGAGGTGCCACTTGCCGATCGCGCCCGTATCGTAGCCCGCCGCCTTCAGCACCTTGGCCAGCGTCACCGCTTCGACGTTGAGCGTCACGTCATTGAGAAAAATCCCGTGCGTGAGCGGGCGCTGTCCTGTGAGGAGCGACGCACGCGTCGGCGAGCACACCGGCATACCCGCGACGGCGTGTTTGAAATTCACACTCTCCGCCGCGAGTCGGTCGATGATCGGCGTCTGCGCATTTGGATCGCCGGCAAACCCAAACGCCTGCGTGCGCCACTGGTCGGCGAGCACGAAGAGAATATTTGGCGCCGCGCCGCGTTCCGCCGCACCCAGCGCCGTCTGCGCCATCGCGACCAACGACCACACCGCGAGCCACCGCGACACCAACGGCCATTTCAAAAATTTCATAGGGGTGCGCGCAGTCTCCGCGTCGCGCGCCCGATGGAAACACTTTTTCTCGCCACCGCTCGCGCCTTCCGTTCCCACCGCCAGCTTCGCTTCGCCTGCGCCCCGCCGCTGGCACGCCGGCAGCTTTGCGCCGTCCGTGCCAAAAATTTTTCCTTTAATTCCCCAAGTGGTTACCGCTGACTCCGCCGCCATGAACACCGCTCACCCCACCGGTCGTCCGTTTGCGCGCGCCTGTCTCGCCCGCGGTCTCCACCTCGTTCTCCTCCTCCCGCTGCTACTCCTCGGCGTCGCCCGCGCCGCCGAAGCTGGCGCCGTCATCACCGGCCGCGTCACCAATCTCGCCACCGGCGATGTGCTCACGAGCGTCGTCGTCGGCGTCGAGGGCTCCGACCTTCGCGCGACCACCGATCTCAACGGCACCTACCGCCTGCCCGTGCCCGCCGGCACGCCGCGCCTCGTCGTCACGTATCCCGGCCTCGATGAACAGCGCATCACGCTTTCAGCCGCCGCGGGCCAAACCGTCGTGCGCGACATCGCGCTCAACTCCGTCATCTACAAAACCGAAAAATTCGTCGTGAAGGGCCTTCGCGAGGGTCAGGCCGCCGCCATTCAGGAGGAGCGCCAATCCGCCAACGTCCGCACCGTCGCCGCCATCGACGCCTTCGGTAATCCCGGCGCCGCCGTCGGCGAAATGCTCCAGCGCCTGCCCGGCGTTTCGGTCGATGGCTCCGGCGGCGAGGTCGGCGCGATTTACATCCGCGGCATGACGCAGGATTTCTCTTCGCTCCTCGTCGATGGTTCCCAAATCGCCGTTTCCGGCGGCACCGCGATCAGCAACGGCAACGTTTACTTCGGCCAAGTCAGCACCGGCACGCTCGCCTCCGCCGAGATCATCAAGTCCCCCACGCCCGACATGGATGGCAACGCCATCGCCGGCTACATGAACCTCCGCACGAAGCGCGCCTACGACCGCACGCCCGGCCGCCTCATCACGCTCACCGCCGGCACCGCGTGGGCGCGGAGTTACGAGCACAGCAGCGTCCCCTACAATGATCGCCCCGAGCTCGATCTCCTCAACCTCAGCTACTCCGATGTCTACAGTGTCTTCGGCGGCCGCAACAACCTCGGCATCGTCGGCACGTTTCAGCGCAACATCGGCAACGGCCTCATCACCGAGGTCGGCCCCCGCCAGGCTGCCGCCGCGCAGACCGGTTTCTTCACCGCCGCCGCCGCGCCGAATGAGCCGCTCCAGCGCGCTTACGGCGCCGGCCAGTGGGGCTCCCTCGGCCACCAATCTCCCACGCTCAACCTCGGTCTCAACGCCGACTACAAACTCAGCCCCGACACCACGCTCTTCGTGAAGAGCACTTACAACCGCGTGAAACGCCGCAGCGGTTCCTCGCCGTCCTATTTCCGCTGGAAACTTTTCAACACCGCCGCCGCCGCGAATTTCCTCCCCGGCAGCACCTACGATGTCGTCGATGCGCGCAACGGCACGCTCGACCTCGAGTCCGTGCTCTACATCCGCGAGAGCGAGAGCACCACGCTCTCCGGCGGTATCGAGCAGCGCCTCTTCCGCGGCAGCGGCAAACTCACCGTCGATCTCAACTACTCGAAAAACCGCACGATGTATCCGCAGCTCAACCAGCTCTTCGCCCGCGTCAGCGGCATCAGTTGGCGCCTCGATCGCCGAGGCCGCGACGATTGGGATCCTCTCGTCACGCAGACCGGCGGTCCCGATTGGACCAATCCCGTCAACTACGCTGTCCGCCCCGATTCGCAGCTCATCAGTTACTCCGCGCCCGCGCAGCGCTGGGGCGGAAAAGCCGATCTTGAAAACACGTTCGCCACTACCGTCCCGTTCACCCTCAAGACCGGCGTGAAGCAGGCCGGCTTTCACCAGAAGGCGAATCGCGATTTGAACTACTACACCTACGCCGGTCCCGCCACGACACCCGCGAACGGCGGCACCACGCGCTGGGTCGGCTACAACATGCTCATGTCCGGCGGCCACTACGGCCCGTTCCCGTTTCTCCAACTTCCGCAGACCGGCCTCGCCAACGATGTCTGGGCCGATCCGAAAAACTGGACCCAATCCGCCTCCGACGTCTGGAACACCCTCTACAACTCCCGCGTCAACGACGCCGAATTCGACGAGACCATCAACGCCGCCTACCTCCAAGGCAGCCTGAAATTCCACCGCCTCCGCGTCCTCACCGGCCTCCGCTGGGAGCAGACCGAGACCAACGGCTCCAACCTTATCCGCGTTTCGAATACGACCAACAACAACCTCGCCACCGCCACCCCCGAGGTAAACGCCGCCCGCGCGCTCGCCAATTTCCGCGGCAAAGCCACCGCCGGCACCAAATACAACAACACCTTCCCCGGCGTGCACTTCGTCTACGACGTTTCCCAAAACGTCCTCGCCCGCGCCAGTTACTCGAAGTCCATCACGCGCCCCGTCCCCACGAGCCTCCTCCCCACGCTCGTCCCCAACGAGCAGAACCAGACCATCTCCGGCGGCAATCCCGACCTGAAGCCCTACACCTCCGATAACTTCGACGTCACCATCGCGAAATACTTCACCGGCATCGGCCAGGTTTCCGCCGGCGTTTTCCTGAAGCAGATCACGAACTATTTCCGCTCTTTCCAATCCACGATTCCCGCCGGTGCCGACAACGGCTTCGGCGGCGATTACGCCGGCTGGACGCTCTCGCAAAACCGCAACATCGGCTCCGCCCGCATCCGCGGCATCGAGCTGAATCACCAACAGCAATACACCTTCCTCCCCGGCGCCCTGCGCGGCCTCGGCTCCTTCGCCAACTTCACCTATCTCGACACCAAGGGCGACTTCGGGTCCGCCGCGACCACCACGCGCCTCCCGAATCTCACGCCCCGCAGCGCCAACGCCGGCCTCACGTGGCGCGGCTACGGCTTCGATCTGCGCCTGATGATGAATTACCGCAGCGAGTTCTTCCGCAGCTCGACCAACGGCACCTTCGGCTCCGGCGCGGGCGTCCTCCCCGGCACGATGCTGTATGATGTGTTCCAGCACGCCCGCACCCTCTGGGATTTCAAGATCCAGTATAACTTCAGCCGCACCTACAGCTTCTATTTCGACGTCTACAATCTCACCAACGACTGGACGAACAACGACTACCTCCACGCCTTCGGCCGCGAGATCCCGTCCTACGCCTCCGGCGCCGGCACCAGCATCAAACTCGGCGTCACCTCCCGTTTCTGAGCGTATCCGGAAGCCGGCGTCCCCGACGTTTTCGTAGCCGCGCGTCTTAACGCGCGGTCGCCCGTCTGCCTGCCGGAGTGCCTCCGCGCCCGCCCGCAAAACGGAGCAGCGGTTTCCCAACCGCCGCTCACACCGCACCCGTCGCCCCGCGCCCGCGTCTCGCCCGTCGCCCCGGCCCGCCTCGCGTCCCGCCAAAATCGGGCTCCCGAATCGTGTCAGCGGACGTTTGATTTTTTGACACCCCTCCGCCCGTGGTTCCACTCCCTCGGAGCCCCGTGCGGGGCGTGTTAGCTTTGCCCATCCGCCCGATGTCGTTTTTCCGGTTCCGTCTCCTCCTCCTGTTGTGGCTCATTCCCGTGACCACGGGCGTGGTGTCGGCTGCCGATTTCGAGGGGTCGTATCGCTCGACCGACGAAATCGTCAACGCCCGCGAGAGCGAGCGCACCAAGTTTTACGCCGAGGCCAGTTACGAGAAAGCCATCGTCGCCTCGCTCCAGGGCTACGCGCGCGCCGTGGAAATCGGCTCGGCCGAGCACCAGATGCTCTTCCTGCGCCACCTCACTTACGACCACTGGCTCCTCGGCAATACGGAGAACGCGATCGAGCACGGCTTGCAGTTGCTCGAGCTCGCCGACCGGACCGGCGCCATCGCCAACCGCTCGCGCGCCAACCGCTACCTCTGCCAGATTTACCAGACGCTGAAGGACCACGCGCGCGCCGAGAAATACGCCCGCGCCGCCCTCGCCGACGCCGAGCGCGTCAACCACCCCAATCTCCGCGCCTTCGCCCGTGAGAGCCTCGGTTTGTGCGCCATGTATACCGGCGATTTTGCCACTGCCCGCCGCGAGCTCGCGGCCGCGCTGGAGCACTGGCGCTCGATTGGTAACAAGACGACCTCCTTCGTCGTGCGCCGCGAGCAGGGCGATCTCGCCGCCGCCGAAGGCGATCTGCCCGGGGCCTTGGCGATCTACGAAGAAGTGCTCACCCTCAGCATTGCGTCCGGCAACCCGCTCAGCATCGCCCGCTCGCTCGACCGCACCGCCACCCAACTTCGCCTCATGGGCCGGCCCGCCGAAGCCCTAGCGCGCCTCGAACGCGCCCGCCCCCTCGTCGCTCAGGTCGGCGGACATCCGTTGCGCCTCGAGTTTTTCAGCGAGCTCGCCCTGACCCAGGAGGCCCTCGGTGAATTCGCCGCCGCCCTCGCTGCCCAGCGCACCGCCACTGCCGCCCGTGAAGCGATGGCCGGCGCCCAGGCCCGCGTGCAGGCCGCCGAAGCCGAGTCGCGCCGCGATCTCGAGGTCAAACAGCGCGCGATCGACCGGCTGAACGTCGAGAAGATCACCCAAGCCGCCGATCTCCGCGCCAGCGAAGCCGAGCTCCGCCGCACCCGCGATTTGCGCACCGCCCTCAGCGTCGGTCTCGTGTTGGTTGCCGGCGCCTTCGCCGCCATTTTGATTTCGCAACGCGCCCGCCTCCGCGCCGAGCGCCTCGCCCTCGAGGAAACGCGCCGTGCCCAACTCCTCGCCGAAGATGCCGGCGTCCTCAAATCCCGCCTGCTCGGCATCGCCTCACACGATCTCAAAGGCCCTCTCCGCTCGATGCTCCGCAGCGCCGATACCATCGAGCAGCACGCCGCCGATCCGCGCGCCGTCACCGGGGCCGTGCACCACCTCCGCGCCAACGCCCGCCAGATGTCCGACCTCGTCCGCGATCTCCTCGATCTCTCCGCGATCGAGGGCGGCGACCTCGCGCTGCAAAAATCTCCACTCGACCTCGCGCAGCTCACTGCCGAGGTCGCCTCGCGCCACGCCGCCCGTGCCGCCGAGAAACAGCAGACCCTCGTTCTGCCCGCCGCCGCTGCCCCGTTGCCTTTCGTCGGCGACGCTGCCCGCCTCGCGCAGGCGATCGACAACCTCGTCGACAACGCCGTGAAATACACTCCCGCTGGCGGCCAGATCACCGTCACTGCCGAGCGCCGCGGTGCGCACGCCTGCATCGCCGTCGCCGACCAGGGCCCCGGCCTCGGCCCCGACGAACTCGGCCGCCTCTTCCAACCCTTCCAGCGCCTCTCCGCCCAGCCCACCGGCGGCGAAGCCTCCACGGGCCTCGGCCTCCACATCGCGCGCGACTTTATCGCCCGGCACGACGGCACCATCGAAGTCGACACCACTCCCGGCCAAGGCACGACGTTCACCGTCCTGCTGCCGGTCGCAGCCAGTTGAGCGCGGCCAAAGTAACGCCAACACTCAATGCCGAACGTTTAACGCCGAACGCTCAATTTCAGAGAATCAGCGGTTCGTCACTTGGCGTTAAAAGTAAAACGTTCGGCGTTAAACGTTCAGCGTTGAGCGTTTCTCCCCGCCCCCGCTCCTCACCCCAACCCATTCCGCACACACCAGCGGACAAACCCCGCCAAATCCCGCACGCCGATTTTGGCCATGATGTCGCCGCGCTCTTTTTCCACGGTGCGCGGGCTTAGCCCGAGCCGCTCCGCGATCTCCTTGGAAATCAATCCGCCCGCCACCAGCCGCGCGATTTCCCGCTCGCGCTCCGTCAACACGCTCGGCGCCGGTCCGTCCGCCGCCGGCCGCGCCTCAGCCGCCGGCGCGGGTTTTACCTGCGTCGAAAAATACAGTCCACCCGCCAACACCCGTTCGATCGCCCGCTCCAGGTGATCCACCGGCGACCCTTTGTCGACAAACCCGCCCACGCCGAGCGCCAGCAATTCCGCCGGCAACGCCGCCGTCGCCGCGCTCGTCAGCACCACGCAACGCGTGCTCGGGTGACGCGCCCGCACGCGCCGGATGATTTCGCGGCCCTCCACGCCTGGTAGCCGCAGATCCGTGATCAACAAATCCGGCGGGTGGGCCAGACACTGCGCCAACCCCGCCTCACCGTCGTGAAACGTCCGCAGCGTGCGCGGCGCAAACCGCGCCATGATCGCCCGCGCCAGCAAATCGCACAGCATCACATCGTCCTCGATCAGGACCAAATGGACGGCGTCGAATGCAGGGGGAGGGGGCGCGGCGGACATCGGTGCGGTTCGGAGAAAACGAATCCTGCGCCCCACGCGCAAGTCCCGTTCCCGTTTGCTACAAGCCCTTTGGTAGAACATCGGCCCGAAAGAATCCCCGGCCCACCCGGTCCGAAATCTTTATGACCCCATTTTATGACCTCCCGCCGTCGCGGTAATCTCCAAATGGCCTGAACGCGGATTTCTGCGGTAGCGAAACGTGTGAGCGGGCAGCGTTTCGCCCCGCCCTGCGAGAGCCGCACGGTTTCCGCTGCTCCGCCGGAACCCGGTTGCGCGCTCCGCTCAAAAATCGATCGCCTTGAGCGTGCCGATTTGCACGTCGAAGCGGTCCCCGTAGGGCTTCACGCGCTTGTAGTCCTCGCGGCGCAGCTCGTAGGCGCGCCCGATGGGCACGAAGAGAATGGAGCCCGAGCCGGAGCCGCGGATCTCCGCGAGCTGCGGCGGATATTTTGGGTCGACCGTCTTGAACTGAATGTGGCCTTCGCCCGCGCTCACTTTCACGATCAGTTTCTCGCGCAGCGGCGAACGCAGTGTCGCCGAAATGCTGTCGAAGGCTCGCAGTTCCTTGCTCAGCCGCGCGATCACCCGGAATTTTTCCGGCGGCAGGCGGTCGTTGCCCTCTTTTCTGAGCGGCACCTCAAACGTGATCGTCTGCGCGTCTTCCTCGGACACGGTGGCCTTTTCGAGGTCCATCAATTCGCCGAGCGATTTGCGGCGCGTCGAAGCGTCGACCTCGCCGGTGGTCTCGGCCTTCACCAGAGCCTCGCCGCGTTTTTCTCCCTGCCGACGGTATTTGCGCAGTTGGCTCTCCGACGGCTCTTTTCCGTCGATCTTTAGCGGCGTGTATTGCTCCGCGTAAGGTTTCGAGGGGTCAAAACGCACGACGACTTCGCTCTTCGTCTTTCCTTTGTCGTCTTTCTGGATCGCCGTCTGCGTGTAGGCCCAGCGATCGGTGTCTTGGGAGACTTTCTTGATCGCGTCCTGCAAGATTTGCGGCACGGCCGCGCGCAGGGAGACCGTGGCGGTCAAAAGGGAAAGGATGAGCAAACGTCGCATAGACGCGCGGACCATGCGCAGGCCGGGTCGGTTCCGCAAGTCGCGAGCCCAAGCTCCGCGAACTGCCGCTGCGCCCCGGCGCTCTCGCCGCCTCGCCCTCAGCAAAACGCGGACCGCTGGCGCTCGAACTGCACGCGGACTTCCTCCGATGCCGCCCTCATCTGCTCCTCGCTGATACCGGTGGCGGAGAGTTTTGTGGCCGAGGGCTCCCACCACGCCACTTCACCCGGCAGCGCGAGGCCGGCATCGAAGACGATCGAGCCCGCGAGATTCAACACGCACGCGAGCCGGTCGTTGTAGTCGTCTTCCTGCATCAGGAAATGGCGTTGCAACGCGATCACGAGCTCCGGCGAGAAACGCCATTCGTCGAGCACCGTGGTGGTCACATCGTTGCTGTTGACGCCAAACACGGTGCCTTCCCACCCGTGGTAGTTCACAAAACGCTGCGAGTTGAAATGCTCCGGCTCCGGCTGCCGATCGCGCGCGATGCGGTCCAGCACCATGATCCCGAGCGTGCGCAACAATCCGCCCGTGTAGGCCTCGCGCGGATTCACGTCGGCATAGCGCGCAAGCGACTCGGCGGCGAGCGCGTGGATGAGCAAAGCTTCGCGCATCCGATCCGCGCCGATTCCGTAGAACGGCAGCGCCCGGTCCGCCAAGCCCGCCACCGCCGCGATGCCCACGAGGCGGAGAATTTCGCCAAACCCGACGCGGTTCACCGCTTCGTCCACGGAGCCGATACGCACCCCGCCGTAGACCGGGCTGTTGCTGATGCGGATGACGCGCGCCGAGAGCGCGGAATCCACCCGGATCTGGTTGGCCACCTGTTCCAGATCGGAATTTATATCCTGCAAGAGTTCGCACAGGCCCGAAAGCACTTGCGGCGCCGCCGGCAGTAGGCGGGCGGTCGTCAGAATTTTCTCACGGCTAACGGGGCTGACGGGCAATACGGCAGTCATAGTGCCTATCTATCGGCCCAAATCCGGTTCGGCTGAAATCCTGACACGAAAAAGGGCGCGGGTTCGCCGCGCCCTGTCCGGAACAACTGCTGATTCGCGTCAAATTACATGCGGCAGATCAGGAGCTCGCGCTCGTAGATCATCTCCTTCGGTAGGTGCGCCCGCAGATCGAGGAACAGCTCCTCGTGCCCGAGCACCTCGGTGCGCCACGCGTCGCGGTCGAAGTTCTGGAGCTCATCGAATTTCGCCTTCGGGAAATCCATGCCGGTCCAGTCGATGTCCTCGTAGTGCGGCACCCAGCCGATGGGCGTTTCCTGGGCGCGACCGCCGAACCGCGCGCGGTCCACGATCCATTTCAGGACGCGCATATTTTCCGAGAAGCCCGGCCAGATGAATTTGCCGTCCTTGTCCTTGCGGAACCAGTTCACGTGGAACACGCGCGGCGTCTCGACGATCTTGCGCTGCATCGAGATCCAGTGGCGGAAGTAGTCGCCCATGTTGTAGCCGCAGAACGGCAACATCGCCATCGGGTCGCGGCGGACTTTGCCGATCGTGCCGGCCGCGGCGGCCGTCATTTCGGAACCCATCGTCGCGCCGACGTAGACGCCGCCCGACCAGTTGAACGCTTGAAACACGAGCGGCATCGTCGTCGCCCGGCGCCCGCCGAAGATAAACGCGCTGATCGGGACGCCGGCGGGATTTTCCCACTCGGGATCGATCGTCGGGCATTGGTGCGCGGGCGCGGTGAAGCGCGAATTCGCGTGCGCGGCCTTGGCGCCGGTCGCCTTCGCGATCTCCGGGGACCACGGTTTGCCCTGCCAGTCGATGGCCGAGGCCGGCGGCTCATCCGTCATGCCTTCCCACCACACGCCGCCGTCGGGCGTGAGCGCGACGTTGGTGAAGATGGTGTTCTTCGCGAGCGAAGCCATCGCGTTCGGATTCGTCTTGTTCGACGTGCCAGGCGCGACGCCGAAGAAGCCCGCTTCGGGATTGATCGCCCGGAGGCGGCCCTCGGCGTCGGGTCTGATCCACGCGATGTCGTCGCCCACGGTCCACACCTTCCAACCCTGCTGTTGGAAATGCGGCGGCGGGATCAGCATCGCAAAGTTCGTCTTGCCGCAAGCGCTCGGGAAGGCCGCCGCGACATACGTTTTCAGTCCCTGCGGATTCTCGACGCCGAGGATGAGCATGTGCTCCGCCATCCAGCCTTCGTCCCGCGCCATCGCCGAAGCGATGCGGAGCGCGAAGCACTTCTTGCCGAGCAGAGCATTGCCACCGTAGCCGGAGCCGAAGCTCCAGATCTCGCGCGACTCCGGGAAGTGCACGATGTATTTTTCCTTGTTCGCCGGCCACGCGACATCCGCCTGACCCGGCTGCAACGGCATGCCGACCGAGTGCACGCACGGGACGACGCGCTTGAAATCCTTGTCGATGAGCTCGAACACCTTTTTGCCGATGCGCGCCATGATGCGCATGTTCACGACCACGTAGGCCGAGTCGGTGAGTTGCACGCCGATCTGCGACATCGGCGAACCGATGGGGCCCATGCTGAACGGCAACACATACATCGTGCGGCCCTTCATGCAGCCGGTGAAAAGTCCCTTGAGCGTCTTCCGCATCTCGAACGGATTCACCCAATTGTTGGTCGGACCGGCGGCCTCTTTGGACAGCGCACATATATAAGTGCGATCCTCGACGCGCGCGACGTCGCTCGCATCGGAACGCGCCAGATAACAGCCCGGCCATTTCTCTTCGTTAAGTTTGGTAAACGTGCCGCCGGCGACCAATTGGGCGCAGAGCGCATCGTATTCTTCCTGCGAACCGTCGACCCAGTGGATCGTATCGGGCTGACACAGCTCGACCATTTTATCGACCCAACGCAGCAAGTTCTTGTTGCTGCTGAGGGGAGTGGCGGGATTTCGTTTTTTCATGTCAGTCGTCGACGGTATCGGCGCCTCCGCGAGAGTAAACGCAAAGCCACGCCGCCGCGTTCGGAAGAAGCAATTTTTCCGTCACGAATAAGGGTTTTCAGGCCCGCCGCGCGCGCCATGCTGATCCCGTGAACAAGCTCTGTATTTTCGTCGGCACGACTCTGGGCAGCTACGCCGGCTGGGCGCTCGGCGACGCCGTGCTCGGCCTCGATTTCGGTTGGTCGTTCGTGCTCAGCGGCCTCGGCAGCATCCTCGGCGTCGTCGCCGGCTGGAAACTCGCGCGAAAGCTCGCAGAGTAGGCGCACCACCTTGGCGGCGCCCCCCCGCGGACACCCCGAGGCTTGAACCGTGTCGCCGCGCGGCGCACGTTGCCCCGCGTGAGCGTGTCCCCGCCCGATCAAGACGCTTGGTTTTCCGAAAACCTCCGCCCCCACGAGTCCATGTTGCGCGCATGGCTCGCGAGCCGTTTTCCGCACCTCGCCGAAATCGACGACATCATCCAGGACGCCTACACGCACGTCCTCGCCGCGCACGCCCGCGGCACCGCGATGCAGTCGCCGAAGGCCTTTCTCTTCGCCACCGCCCGCAACCGCGCCATCGACCTCCTCCGCGCCGCCGCCACCCATCGCACGGAAGCTTTAGCGGAAAACGACGCGCTCAACGTCTTGGACGACGCCGACGGCATTCCCGAGACTGTCGCGCGCAACCAGGAACTCGAACTCTTGACCCAAGCCATCCAGTCGCTGCCCGCCCGCTGCCGCCAGGTGCTCACGCTCCGCCGGCTCTACGGCCTTTCCCAAAAGGAAATCGCCGCGCGCCTCGGCATCTCGGAAAACACGGTCGAGGGCCAGGTCACCATCGGCGTGCGCAAATGCACCGAGTTCCTCGCCCGCTACTGGCAGAAATGACCGCCATGCCCACGCCGCCCGACGATTCTGCCGCCTCCGCCGCCCTACGCGCTATCGACGATGCCGCCGCCGCATGGGTCTCGCGCCGCGACCGCGGGCTCACGCCCACCGAGCAGGATGAATTTTTCCAATGGCTCGCCGCCGACCCGCGCCACGGCGAACGCCTCGCCCGCCACCAACGCGGCTGGTCCCAGCTCGCCCACCTCGCCCAATGGCGCCCCGAGCACGGCGCCGAGCCCAATGCCGACCTGCTCGCGCCGCCCGTCCGCCTGCCGGCGCGTTCGCGAAACATCCTCCGCTGGCTCGCGCCTCTCACGCTCGCCGCCGCCGCGAGCCTCGCGTTGGTCCTCTTCACCTCGCGCGACGCCCCCGCGCCCGCCGCCGTCACCGCCGAGCCCGGCTATCGCCAACAGGTCCTCGACGACGGGACCCTCGTCGAACTGAACCGCGGCGCCCAACTCACCGTCGCCTTCACCGCCGCCGAGCGCCGCGTGCAGCTCACCTACGGAGAGGCGCTCTTCACCGTCGCGAAAAATCCCGCGCGCCCCTTCGTCGTCGAAGCCGGCGGCATCACCGTCCGCGCCCTCGGCACCGCCTTCAACGTCCGCCTCGGCCCCGCCGAGGTCGACGTCCTCGTCACCGAGGGCCGCGTGCAACTTGACCGCCCCGCCGCCCCGCTCGCCGCCCCGCCTCTCGTCGTCGCCGGCCAACGCGCCGTCGTGCCCCTCGCCGATCACGCGCCCGTCACGACCGCCGTCTCTCGCGCCGAGATCGACCGCCTGCTCGCGTGGCAGCCCAAACTCCTCGAATTCGTCTCCACGCCGCTCACGGAAGTCGCGGCCGAATTCAACCGCCGCAACCGCGTGCAGCTCGTCGTCGCCGATCCCGCCCTCGCCGCCCTGCCCATCGGCGCCTCGTTCCGCTCCGACAACGTCGACGGCTTCGTGCGCCTCCTCGAAGCCAGCTTCGGCGTGCGCGTCGAGCGCCACGACACCACGATTACGCTCCGCCGCGCCAAGTAGGCCGCGGTCTCCGCCCCGTCCGTTCCCGCCTGCGCTTCCGCCCGCCCTCCGCGTTTCGCCGAAAAAACTTTTGGCGGAAACACGCCCCGCTTCCGTCTTGTGCGCAAACCCTCCCTCCATGCGCTACCCTCGCCTGTTTGTCCTCGTGTGTTCGCTGTGTGCCGCGGCCGTCGCGTTGGCCGCCGAAGCGACCCGCTCCTTCGATATTCCCGCCGGTGATGCCGCCGACACGCTGCGCCGCTTCGCCCAACAGGCCGGCCGCGAAATCGTCTACCCCGCGCAAGACGTGCGCGGTCACACGACCAACGCCGTGCGCGGCGATCTGCCCGTCGCCGCCGCTCTCGCGCGACTCCTCGCCGGCTCGCGCCTCGCCGCCACCACCGATGCGCAGACGAACGCCATTTCCGTCATCGTCAAACCCGCCGCCGCTCCGGTCGAATCTCCCCGCGGCCCCGCCGCCCCGCGCACGGAGTCGACCCTCGCGCGACCCGCGGCGGCGAGCGCGGAGGATTCGACCGTCGTGCTCTCGCCCTTCCTCGTCGCCACAGAAAAAGACGAAGGCTTCGTCGCCGCCACCTCGCTCGCCGGCGGCCGGTTGTCCACCGCGCTCAAAGATACGCCCGTCGCCTATTCGGTGCTCACGCGCGATTTTCTCGATGTCCTCAACCTCACCGACACCGAGCAGGCCATGACCTGGTCCGTCGGTTCTTACCTGCCGATCGTCTCGCTCAGCGCCTACCGCTACAACGACAACGAAGGCGGCTCCTCCGTCATCTCGCGCGGCCTCCAGACCAACGGCACGCAGCGCAACTTCTTCCTGCTCGGTCTGAATTCCGACACCTACAGTCAGGAGCGCATCGACTACGCCCGCGGCCCCAACGCCCTCCTCATCGGCACCAGCGGCCTCGGCGGCGTCGTCAACGGCCTCACCAAACGCGCCCGCACCGACAAGACGTTTGATCAACTCACGATGCAATTCGGCTCGTGGAACAAATTTCGCACCAGCCTCGATCTCAATCACCCCATCAATGACAAACTCGCCGTGCGCACGAATCTCCTCTGGCAGGATGCCGATACGTGGCGCGATATGGAGTTCGACCGTCGCCGCGGCGCGCATTTCGCCGCGACTTACCGCCCCTTCAAACGCACGCAGATCCGCGCCGAATACGAAGACTACCGCCAGAGCACGATCATGGGCCGCGAGACCATGGCCGAGACGATTTCCGGCTGGGATGGTGTGAGCACCGTGCCGTTCGCCATCGACGCCGTCGCCAACTCCGACGCCAAGGGCCTCGCCCGCAACGGCTCCGCCACCGCCCCGTTTCCCGTCTACATACCCGGCACCGATGCCGGCACCGTGATGAACTGGGCCAACACCTGGCGCACCCAGGGCGGCGCCGCCAACGCCACCGTCCCCGTCGGCGGCAAACTCGCCCTTTCCACCGCTAATCTGAACATCAACGGCGGCCCGATGATCGACAGCTTCTACTCGCCCGACCTGCTCTTCGGCCTCGCCGAGGGCGGCTCGCTTTTCCGCCGCCCCACGCGCGCCACCGTCATCCAGCCCAAAGTCCCCACGCTCGAATACGGCTTCCACGAAGCCGCCGCGTTTCTCGAACACCAGCAGGGCGACCACCTCTTTTTCGAAGCCGCCGGCACCGTCGCGCGCACGCTCAAACACGTCGAGACCGCCGCCTCGCGCATGGGTAACGCCGTCATCGACGTCAACGCCACGCTCCCCGACGGCCGCCCCAATCCGAATTTCCGCCAAGTCTACAGCGAGGCGCTCGCCTCCTCGTTTTACTATCACAACAAAATCCGCGAAGGCCGCGCCGCTCTCGCCGTCGTCTTCGACGATACCCGCTTCGGCAGCTTCCGCGGCAACGTCATCGCCGGCGCCCGCCACGTCCGCAACGATCTCAACGCGAACACCAGCGTGCTGAACCGCAACGCCGACATCCGCCGCCGCTCCGTCGACGATAATTTCACCTACCGCTTCTACTGGAACAATCCCACGCAGCCCCTCGTGTATCCCGATCGCGTCACCTACATCGACCCGATCGCCCGCACGAACACCACCTACACCGTTTCCAAAGTCACCGACCTCCGCAGCATCGGCACCCTGCGCGCCGCCGACACCACGTTCCGCTATCTGCAAGGCGCCCTGAACGGCAAACTCCTCAAAGGCCGCCTCAACCTCATCGCCGGCGCCCGTCGCGATTCCGTGAACGCGAAAAACTACTCCGGCAACAACACCAACAACACCCTCGCCGACTACCCCGCCGATTGGGACGGCCAGACGATTTACTACCGCCCCATCGGCCCGAAAGACTACTTCAACCTCAAGTATCAGGCCAAAGACGCCGCCGGCAATATCACCGGCAACGGCGCCTTCCTCGACGCCGCCGCCCGCCCCCGCGACGCGAGTTTCAAGCCGCTCGCGCAATACTCCAAAGACCGTTTCCGCGACGATTACTCCGCGCCCGAAGTCGACGTGCAGGCCACCACCCTCAGCTACGGCGGCGTGCTCCACGTGCTCCCGTGGCTCAGCGGCTACGCGAATTTCGCCGAGTCTTTCCGCCCGCCCGGCGCCGGCATCACCATCACCGGCCAATCGCTCCCCGTCTCCAACGGCGAGGGCTGGGATGCCGGCGTGCGCTTCAATTTATTCGACGGACGCATCACCGCCTCGTTCGGCAAATACGGCGGCCGCCAGATCAACGGCGCCTTCGACAACACCGGCAACACCCGCAAATACGCCAATATCGTCGACGCCAACCGCGTCGGCGACCTCAGCGCCAACGGCCTCAACACCCGCGGCCTCACCCAGCTCTCCACCGTCACCTTCGATTTCTCCGACAGCCAAAACCGCGGCTACGAAATCGATATCGTGGCCAACGTGACGAAAAACTGGCGCCTCACCGCCAACGCCGGCGTGCCCACCAACCTCAGCACCAATCCGCGCAAGGATGAGTTCGCCTACCTCGCCGCCAACGAATCCACACTTCGCCAGATCGTCCTCGATGCCGGCGTCGTGATCGACGCGAACAATGCCGCCACGGTCGATACCAACGTTCCCGTTGCCAACCGGTCACCCGACGCTGCCTCTGCCGCCGCCGCGTGGAACAACATCGTCGCCTTCAAAGCCACCAACAATCCAAACGCCCAAACGTTCAGCGATCAGCCGAAGTTCACTTCCAACCTTTACACCGACTACCGTTTCACCCGCGGCTTTGTGAAAGGCCTCCGCATCGGCGGCGGCGTCCAATACATCGGTCGCACCGCCATCGGTAACCGCGGTGCCGATACGATCGTGAGCCCCACGAATCCCGCTGCCGCCATCGACAATCCCGCCGTCGATGCGACCACGCGCATCTACCGCGACGCCTACTACACCACGACGGCCACCCTCGGCTACCACTACCGCCTCCGCGGCGGCCAGACCGTCGACGTGAGCCTCCGCATCGGCAATCTGCTCAACAACACCGACCTCGTTTATATCGGTGCCGGCCTCCGCGCGCCCAACGGCGACATCACCCGCCCCGACCGCATCACCGTCCCGACGACGTTCGTCTACCTCCAGCCCCGCTCCGTCAGCCTCAGCGCCACCTTCGGCTTCTGAGGCGCGCCGCGGCGCGCGCCCTCACTTGGCGGGTTCGATGTGCACGGTCACATCGCTGATCGTGTGCGGCACGGAGGCGATCAACGCATCCTTCACGGCGTGCGCGATGGAGTGCCCCTCGCGCACGGTCAGTTCGCCGTTCACGCGCACCTGAATGTCCACCAGATGCGAGAGCCCGCTCTTGCGCACGCGCACTTTGTCGAGCGCCTCCACACCCGCCACCGCGAGCGCGATGGCCCGCACTTCGTTCTCAAAATCCGTCGGCGCCGCCGTGTCCATCACGTCGCCCAGCGCCTTCGCCACCATCGCCACGCCGTTGAACGCGATGATCACGCACGCAAACAGCGCCGCCCAATCGTCCGCGGTTTCCCAGCCTGGCCCGCCCCACAGCGCGATGCAGATACCCACAAACGCCGCCGCCGAAGTCAGCGCATCCGAGTAGTGGTGCAGCGCCTCGATCCCGAGCGCTGTGCTGCCCATCTCCTCGCCGACCGCGCCCATGCGTTTCGAAAACCACATCTTCGTCCCCACCACGCCCGCGAGCAGGAGGAGCGTCCACCACGCCGGCGCCTGATGCGGCGTCATGATCTCGCGCACCGCATGCACCGCGATCCACCCGGCGACCAAAAAGATAAACACCGCCACCGCCAACCCCGCCAGCGGCTCGGCCTTGCCGTGACCATACGGATGGTCCGCATCCGGCGGTTTCGCGGCGACGCGGAAGCCCGCCCACACCAGCGACGACGAGAGAATGTCGAGCAGTGACTCCGCCCCGTCTGCGATCAACGCATAGGTGTGACCGAAAATTCCGCCCGCAAATTTCGCCGCCGCGAGCACGGCGTTCAGCGCGATCCCGCGCAGCACGAGCTTCGCGCTCGCATGGGCGCGACTCTGCATGGCGGCATGATGTTTGAGCAGCGGTGGGGTCACTTCTTCCAGCAAGCGAAGAACCCGGCCCCGCCGCGAGCACGCAATTGACCGCCCCGCGCGTCCGCGCCACGTTGCTGCCGCCATGGCCGCGCAAACCAGCACCTCGTCCAACGATCCCGTGAAACAGTTTTCGGTCTTCTGCGAGAATCGCGTCGGCCGCCTCTTCGACCTCACCGGTCTCTTCAAGGACAACAACGTCCACGTCATGGCGATCACCGTGCTCGACACCACGGATAGCGCAATCGTGCGCCTGATCGTCGACGATCCCGACAAGGCCCGGGAGCTGATGGTGAACAATGATTTTCCCTACACCGAGTGCGATGTGCTCGCCGTGGAGATCACCGACGAATCCGAGCTCAAAGGCGTGCTCGCCGCGCTCTACGAGGCCGAGATCAACGTCCACTACGTCTACAGCTTCTTAAAACGCCCCGAGGGAAAATCCGCCCTCGTCATCAACGCCGAAGATTCCGACGTCGGCGCCCAAGCCCTCGGCCAGCGCGGCTACCGCACGCTTAACCAGACCGATATTTCGCGCTGATGCGGCATCCATCCGCGCCGTAACCGGCGCGGCTACACCTTGGTAGATCCAGTCCGGTAGCCGCACCGGTTACGGTGCGGTCGGTGCGGACGAAAGTCGGTGGTCCTTCCGCCCTCAGCTCTTCACTTCCGCCATCTTTTCGCCGTCGAGTTCGTAGAGGCCGGTCATGTAGCCGTTCTCGAACATCGCGCCGACTTTGATCGAGCCGTAGAACGCCACCGGCACATCCATCAGCGGTTGCACGCCGTTCTTCATCTTCACGACGACCCACTCGTTCATGTTCGGCACGCTGCCGTAGCAACAGGCCATCGTGTTGCGCATGAGGAGAAATTCCGTGACGAGGCCCTTGTCCATTTTCACCGGGACCATGAAGCCCGTGACGACGGCCTTCTTGCCGTTCCACGCCTTCACCGCGGCGGGAATCTGCTCTTCGCCGGTCGGCGGCTTTGCATTTGCATCGGCCGTGGGATCGAAGGGCGGCGGGTTAAACGGATACGAAGCCAACTGCTCGAAGCCGAGTTTGAGGTAACCGTTTTCCATCTCGGGCGGGCCCACTTTCTCGGGGGCCGTCGCCGGAGCCGGGGCCGCCGCGGGCGCCTTCGCATCCTCTGCGCGCATCGTTACACCGAGCACAAGCGAACCGGCCAAGAACAGGGAGAAGAGGCGCGAGGTTTTCATAGCTTCGAGAGTAGTAGTCGAGGTGTCGGGTTCGTCAAAAAATCTTTTCCGCAGAAGTCGCGGGTCCGGCCATTTTATTTGGGCAGGCCGCCGTCGGCCGGCTTCTCGCCGAAGTTCGCGCGAATGTAGGCGAGCACCGCGCGGCGCTGTCCCGCCGTCGCGATGGCGCCGAAGGCCGGCATGCCTTTCTGCTCGTTGCCCTCGGCGATGACCTTGAGCAACTCGGCATCGGTTTTCGCGAGGCGCGTCTTGTCCTCACGGAAATTCGCCGCGCCGCCGGGGATGCCGCGGCCATCGGGTTGGTGGCAGGGCACGCAGTAGAGGCGGTAGACTTTTTCGCCGGCGGCGACGACCGCGTCGGGCGACGACGTGGTGACGGCGGCTTCTTCTTTCGCGCTGAGCGCTTTTTCGTCGGCACGCTGGAGGCGCGTGGTGTCGCCGATGGCGCGCGCGCCATTGAGCAGGCGATTGGCCGTGTAGTAAGCGAGCGGGTTCGCGAGCGGCTGGTTGTCCGTGGTGCGCAGCGCAGCGACGGAGAGCTCGTAGACAAATCCAGGCGCCAACTCCGCCAGCTCAAGCTCGGCGGAGAGTCCGTCGGCCGCGGGGCGGACGGCGCTCACGGCGACGCGCGCTTCGTCCACCCACGGTGAGCCGTATTTGTAGTGATAGTAATAGCGGAAGCGGTTCACCTCGAAATTTGCCGCCGCCGCGAGCGTCGCGGCGCTCATCGCGCGCGTGAACGTGAGACGGAAGCCGCGCTCGGTGATTTTCACATCGCGAATCTCCGGGGAAACCTGGCCGTCCCACACGACACGCTGCAGGCCGTCGGCACCCGCGCCCCAGCCGCCGGTCGCGCCAAGGTAAAGGCTGCCGTCGGGTGCAAAGGCGCTGCGCATCACGCCGGCGAGCAGTTTCTCGCCGCTCGCGTAGGGCGCGGTTTCATTGCGGCCGAGAAACGGGAAACACACGCCCTGCCACGTGCCCGCGACTTTTTCCAACGCGGAGCGGATCACGAGCTTGGTGTAGTCGCCGGCAAACACTTGGCCGGCAAACGGCCCGAATTTTCCGCCCGTGGTGTCCCAAATAATTTCGCCGCCCGAGACGCCCATCGGGCCGTGCGGGAAGACGACGGCGGGGCCTTTGTAACGCTGCCACGCCTGCTCGGTCGTAAACGTTTTCGGATCGAAGCCGGGTTCCCATTTCAGACCGGCCACGTGGCCGTGAAAATCGCCGGGCGCGACGTGGAGCAGACCGCACGAGGGTTTGTAGTCACCCTGGTTGTCGTTGACGAAAAACTCGCCGTCGGGGCTGAGGCCGACGCCGTTGGCCTGTCGAAAACCGGTCGCTATGGGGGTGAGTTTGCCGTCGGGCGCGATCTTCACGGCCCAACCGCGCAGCGGGAGTTCCGAGTATTGGCCAGTGACTTCGAGCGTGGCCGTCGTATCCAGTTTTCCGCGCACTTCGGTCGGAGCGATTTTGAGTTTGTCGCCGCTGGAGGAGAGCGAGACGACCCCGTAGAAATTTCCCGCCGGATCGCGCCGCAGGCCGTAGAAAAATTCGTGGTAGTTGTGCGAGATGCCCCACTGGCCGTTGATCGCGTCGAACGTGTCGGCGCGGCCGTCGCCATCAGTATCGGCGGCTTTCAGGAGCTCGGGGCGGTGCGCGATGAAGACGACTTTGTCGGATTCGACGACGAGGCCAATGGGCTCGCTCAGACCGCGGGCAAAACAACGCCACGCCCCCGCGGAGGTGCGCATCCACACTTCGCCGTAGCGCGTGGTCACGACCAGCGTGCCAGTCGGCGAGAAGCCGACGGCGATGATGCCGCCGCGCATCTCGGCAGGGCGCAGGACGTTTTCGACACGATAGCCGGCGCGGGCGAAAGGGGCGAGGAGGCCAAACAGCAGCAGGAAGCGGACGGCGGTGATCATGGCGTGGCCTTTCCGAAAAGAGTTTCGACCGTGAATGCACCGGAGGCATCGCGCGTGAGGGTCGTCGCGGGCTGTCCGGCGACGACGTAAAACCATTTCGCATCGGCGCCGGAGCGATCGAAGCGGAAGGTGCGCTTGAGGCCGGCGGCGTTCGGGAGCGCGGTAATCGTCTCGGCGACCGGTGCACCGTCGACGGTGTAGCGGAGTTCGACGGACGCGGCGCGCAGGGTGTAGCCCTTGAATTCAAGAACCGGCTCGCGCGTAGCGTCGCCGCGGCGGAGTGGCGCCGCGCCGGTTTCGCGATAAACAACGGGACCGAGGAGCGCGGCGGGTTTGATCAGTTTGTTGATGGGACGGACGTTCGCGATGTCGAGAAAGCCGCCGGTCCACGCATAGTTCACACCGCCGCGCACCGGGTCGTAGCAAACGTTCACGCCGCCCGGCAGACCGAAGGCGAAGCTGCCGGCGCGCGCGTCGGGCAGCATGACGCGTTCGACGAGAACTTCGCCGGGGGCGAGCGCGGGTTGGGCGGCGAGTGCCAGCGAAGCGAGCGCGCCCAGTAAGGCGAGCATGCGGCGGAGTGAGTGGGGAGCGTGGCGCATAAAATCAATAATTGCGGAACGGCCCGCGGGGTTCGGCGGCTTCCATCTCGGCCTGCCAACGGGCAAACTGGGCCTTGATCGCGGCGAGTTTCGCAGGTTGCGACGCGGCGAGATTTTGCTTTTCGCCGGGATCGGCGGCGAGGTCGTAGAGTTCTTCCTTCGCGGCAACTTCGCCGCGTTTGCCGCGGGGCGTGGAGGCCACCCATTTCAACGTGTCGACGCGCGCCGCCTGGTAACCATCGGGCCAATCCCAGAACATCTCGCGACGCGGCGACGGTGCGCGGCCCTGGAGAACCGGCAGCATATCGTGGCCGTCGAACGTGACGCCCGCCGGGAGCTTGGCACCGGCGACGGCGGCGAGCGTGGGGAGAATTTCCAAAGCGGTGAGAAACTCGTGTGTGGTCCGGCCCGCGGGAATCACACCGGGCCACCACACGAGCAGCGGCACCCGCAGGCCGCCCTCGAAACCCGAGCTCTTGCCGCCGCGCAGTCGCACCTCGTCGATGCGGGCGCCGGTGCGGCCGTTATCGGCGAGAAATAGCACGAGCGTGGTGCGGTCGAGCGCGAGCTCGCGGAGCGTCGCGAATACCTCGCCGATCGCTTCGTCCATAGCGGTGATCATGCCGGCGTATTTGGTTTCCTTGGTCGCAGGGTCGCGTCCGGGATAATATTTTTTCAGGTAGTGCGCCGGAACCTGCATCGAGTCTTTCTCCAAATTCGAGGCGGAGTGCGGCGCGTTGAACGGCAGATAGAGGAAGAAAGGGCGCGCGCGGTTTTCCCGGATAAACGCGACCGCCTCCCGGCGAAACAACTCGGTCGCGTAGGTGCCGCGGTCGGCGGTGCTGACGGTGTTCTCACGAAACAGGGAGGGCGCGCCGTAGCGCTCGTGCGTGTAGAAATCGATGCCGTTGTTCCCGTGGCCGACGAAGACATCGAAGCCGCGCTGCAACGGCAGGAAGCGGCGGGCCTGACCCAGGTCCCACTTGCCGAAGACGGCGTTGCGATAGCCGGCGGGGCGGAGCACGTCGCCGAAGGTGAGTTCGCGCACGTCGAGGCCAAGCGTCATCTCCGGCGACACGGCATACTCGGCTTTCGTGTAGCGGTGGCCGTAGTTCACCATGTCGTTGCGGATCATCTCATAGGTGCCGTTGCGCTGCGGATAGCGCCCCGTGACGAGACCGCTGCGCGACGGCGTGCAGACGGAGGCCGTGACGTAAAACTGCGTGGCGCGCACGCCTTCCGCCGCCATTCGGTCGAGATGCGGCGTGACGAACTGCGTCGAGCCGTAGCACGCGAGATCGAAGCCCTGATCGTCGCTCACGATGAGCACGATGTTCGGCGGCCGCGCGGGCTGGGCGCCGAGGGCCAGCGCGGCGAATGCCAAACCGAGAGCGCATACCGCCAGACTTCTACCCGAGCGGGCCACGCCTCCAAACGGGAGCGCATCTCGAGCGGAGGCAGGCGACAATGCGGCGCGGTCGGGGCTCATTTCCGCTTGGTCAGAAAAACAAAGGTGCCGAGCTTCGAGGCGGTGAGGACGTCGGGGACGCCGTCACCGTTGACGTCGACGGCTTCAACTTGGGTGCCGAGCGCGGAGGCGTCGTCGATGAGTTGCGGGACAAATCTCGCGCCGCCGGGCGCGGAGGCGTCGCGGCGCAGAAGGAAGGCGTAGTTAACGGGCGTGGCCATCGGCTCGATGTCGCCGGTCGGGCCGTGCGCCCAGCGGCGTTTGCCGGTGATCAAGTCGGGTAGGCCGTCGCCGTCGAGGTCGGCGAGTGTGAGCGCGTGGGGCTGCGAGAAAGCGACGCCGTATTTCTTCTCCTCCTCGCGCGTGCCCATCAGCTTGTGTTCGACGAACGTGATCGCACCGGCGGCGTCGCGCTTTTGCTCGAACCACGCGAGGCCCCAGCCGTGGGCGTTGAGGGCGGTGACGACATCGGCGCGACCGTCGCCGTTGGCATCGGTGACGAGGATCTGCGCGCCGCCGCGGTCGGCACTGAAAGTGAACCCGTGTTTTTTCCAGAGCGTGCCGGACGGAGAATTTTTCGGAGGCTGCTCATACCAGCCTTCGTTGAGCACGAGATCGGCGCGGCCGTCGCCGTTGATGTCGCCGATGCCTTCGCCGTGGTAGTAGTGATTGAACTCCGCCTGGGCGGTCACGGGGACAAATTTCCACGGCTTCGTAGGCTCGGCCCAATTCGGCGCATACCAGCCCCACTGCTTGATTTTGTCGGCGGCGGTGTTGCCGGAGATCGAGACGAGCTCGGGTTTGCCGTCGCCATCGACGTCGGTGAAGAGCGGGGATTCGCCGAACACGCGGTTGGCGACGAAGTGTTTTTTCCAACGGGCGTCGGGCTTGTTAGCCTCGGCGGCGCCGGGGTTTTCATACCAAAACGCCTGGTGAAACAGCACGCGGCCGAGCACGAGGATATCGGGCCGGCCGTCGCCGTTGAAATCGGCGATGAACGAGAACATCGAATTCGTCGGCGTCTTTTCGAGCTCCTGCGCGACGGGCTCGTAGAAGGTGTGGCGCTTCTTGAAATCGGGGCCGGCATACCAGAACGGACCGGCGACGACGTCCAGCTTGCCGTCGCCGTTGATGTCGGCGGCGTTGACGCCGTCGCACCAGTATTCGGAGGTGAGCGTGAGTTTCTCGAAGGAAACCGGGCGCGCGTTCGGGGCGGCGTGAGCGACAGCGGTGGCGAGAGCCAGCAGAGCGATGGATGGGGGGAGGCGCATGGGGCGTGGGGTAAGACGACTTACGCGCGGCGATGGATGCACGGCGAGCGGATTGTTTCTCGCCATGGCGGTCGCGGCGCGCACAGTGGGCGGCGCTCCCCTTTTACCTATGAAAACCTCACGCATGGTGCAGTTGGCGTTGCGAATGATGGCGCTCGTCGTGGCGCTCGGAACCGGCCGGTTGGCTGCGGCGCCCAACGAGGCGTTCCTCGGCCGCTGGGCGCTCACGTTGCCGAACGGCGCGGCGGGCTGGCTCGAAATCAAAAAAGAAAAAGGCTATTTCGACGGCTCGATCCTCTGGGGCGGCGGCAGCGTGCTGCCCGTCTCGAGTGTCGTGATCTCCGAGGACACCCTGTTCGTGACGCGCACCAATGACGTGCAGCGCAAGGATGCCGCGGGGAAAGTGGTCCGCACCCAGCAATTCACCGAGGCCATCACGGCGAAGCTCGGGGAAGGCGACACGCTGAATTTCACGCGGCTGGCGCCCCGGCCGAACAGCAGCGGTTACGACGGGGCTCAATTCACCGGCAAACGCATCCCGGCGCTGCCGCCGCGGCCCGACCTGAAGAAGGTGAAATTCGGCGAGCCGATCGCGCTCTTCAACGGCAAGGATCTCGCCGGCTGGAAACCGAAAGAGGACAAAGTTGAGAGCGCGTGGAAGGTCGAGGGCGGCGTGTTGTTGAACATCGTGCCGAAGCACGCGCCGGGCACTCCCTCGAAGCGCACCGCGAATCTCCGCACGGAAAAAGAATTCGAGGACTTCAATCTCAAGCTCGAGGTCAACGTCCCCGCCGGCAGCAACAGCGGCGTGTATCTGCGCGGCATCTACGAGATCCAGGTTTTCGATTCTTTCGGCAAGGCGCTCGACTCGCACAATATGGGCGCGCTCTACAGCCGCATCACGCCAAGCGTCGCTGCTGAGAAACCCCCGGGCGAATGGCAGACCCTCGACATGACGCTCGTCGACCGCCACGTGACCGTCGTTCTGAACGGCAAAACGATCATCGACAACCAACCGGCGCTCGGCTGCACGGGCGGCGCGATGTGGTCGGACCAGTTCAAGCCGGGCCCCATCTATCTGCAGGGCGACCACGGCACGGTATCGTATCGCAACCTGGTGTTGCGGCCGGTCGTGAAATAACTCCGTCGCACGCGGCGACTGGTTACCCCACCCCATGAAAACTCCCGTCTCGTCGTCCGTCTCGCCCGCTGCAGCCGTTTCGCGGCGGGAGTTTATCCGTAGCGCCTCGGTCGGAACCGCGGCGATGGCGGTCGCGCCCTACGTGCGCACCGCGGAGTTGCCGCCGCCGAAGCTCGGCATCGCGATCGTGGGCCTCGGCGGCTACGCAGGTGGCCAACTCGTGCCGGCGCTGAAGCTCACGCAAAACGTGCAGATCACGGCCGTTGTTACGGGAACACCCGAGAAGGGACGCCAGTGGTCGCAAGTGCTCGGGTTTCCCGAGAAGGCGATTTACTCCTATGACACGATGGCGCGCATGGCCGACAACCCGACCATCGACATCGTCTACGTCGTCACGCCGAACGCGCTTCACCACGACCACGTGATCGCGGCAGCGAAGGCCGGGAAACATGTCATCACCGAAAAACCGATGGGCGTGTCGGTCGCGGAGTGCGACGCGATGATCGCGGCGTGCAAGGCGGCGAAGGTGAAACTCTCGGTCGGCTACCGCCTGCACTTCGACCCGTATTTCATCGAAGTAGCGAAGCTCGCGAAAGACCCGGCGGTCGGGCCGTTTAAACGGATGAGTGGCGGTTTTGGTTTCACGCTCACGCAGCCGCAATGGCGGGCAGAAAAGAAACTCGCGGGCGGCGGGCCGCTGATGGACCTCGGCATTTATTCGCTGCAAGCGGCGGGTATCGCGACGGGTGAGGCCGTGCCCGTGGCGATCGCGGCGAAAGAGCAGCCGAAGAGGCGGCCGGAGTTTTTCCAAGACGTCGAAGAGACGATCGAGTGGGCGATGGAATATGCCGACGGCACGCGCGCGGATTTCATCACGAGCTACAACGGCGGCATCAACCGCTTCCGCGGTGAGTCGGACAAAGGCTGGGTGCAGATCGAGCCGGCTTTTTCCTACAACGGGCTCAAAGGCGACTCGAGCAAGGGCAAGATCAGCTTCGAGCCCGCGGTGAACCAGCAGGCGCGCCAACTCGACCATATCGCGCAATGCGTGCGCGAAGGCCGCGAGTCGGACGTGCCCGGCGAGATGGGCCGGCGCGACATGATCTGCGTCGAAGCGATTTACAAATCCGCAGCCGACGGCGGGAAGCCGGTGGCGATCAAGGTGTGAACGAAGGCGGCGCCCGCGTCCGCCGCTGAGGCCGGACGCCGCTGGCATTAATTTAACGCCACGTCGCGCGCCACGCGGCGAATTCCGCGGGGCGCACGCGGAAGCGGGCGAAGTTCCCCTCGTGCAGGCTCGTGAGTTCGCTCTCGGCCATCGTGGCGAAACGCGTGGCTTCGGCGGTGGTCGGCAACTCGGCCGAGCGCGTGCGCACGAAGGCGGCGGCAGCGGGTTTGTCGAGCCCGCGGCGCAGCACTTCGCCAACGACGTCGATGAGGAGTTGGCGATGGCGCAGGCGAAACGCATCGGGCTCGCCGAGCACCTGGCGCACAGCGGCGTAGCGCGCGCATGAACGCTCGTAGGCCCACACGAACACATCGCGCAGGTAGTCCACGCGGTTGAGCTCGTAGACGCCGAGGATGCCGTGGACGTAGTCGTCCTGCGGCACGTCGACGAAGGACAACGGGCTGAGATTGCGCTGCACGAGCGGGATGTTGGCGGCGAGACGCGAGACGCGTTTGTTCACGTCCTCGAACGGTTGCAGATACGGCAAGTGCACCATCGCGAAGAAGGCCTGCTCAAACGCGTCCTCGATGGTCGAGGCCGTGACGAGGATTTGCTCGAAGTTGTCTTCGATGAGCGGCGGCGACTCCAGCGGCAGAAAAACCGTGCCGGTGATCGCGACCGCACTCGTGCGCAGCCGACCGCAGGCGCCCTGATCGGGCAGCAAGTTGTCGGCAAGCGCCGCGTGGAGATTGCAGAGCGTGTAGCGGTTGAAACCGATCTCGTCGGCCTGATCGGCGAGGAGCGCAATGGCGGCCTTGTGATTGAGAATCATCTGGGCCTCCTCGGCCTTTTTGCCGACGGCGCTTTCGCCAAGCTCAAGCAGACGCTGCGTTTCAAGGAGCGAGTAGGTGTTGCCCTCGAGGCGGCTGGAATTCCACGCGAGGTCGATGAGCAGGCGATCCATGACCTTGCGGAAATAGGTGCCAGCCGGGAGTGCGGCGGCGTTGGCGGTCGAGCCGAGTGCGGCGAGTTTGCGGCGGAGCGCGGGCGAGAGATACGCGGACACGTTGGGCCGGTAGTCTTCGAGGAACGAAGACTGATAGCCGACCGGGCGGCGCGCGGAGATCGGACGAGTGACGCTGCGCTTGATTTCGAGGGCGGCCTCGGAGAGCCGAATCTCGTCTCGCGCGCGCGCAGAGGGAGCGTCGGGTGATTCTTCGACGGTAAGCGGCGCAGCCGAGTGGCTGGCCGGCGCGGGATAGTCGGCCGGCTGAGGTGCAGCGAAAGGAGCGGGCGCGGTGGTGCCGACCTGATAACGCCGGCCGCCACGATCGCTGAGCGCGGTCAGCCGACCGCCGGCGACGAGCGCGGCGAGGCGGCGCTGCAACGTGCGGCGCGGCAGCGGCGGGGTGAGGCGCCCGGAGATTTCTTCGAGCGAGGCAGGGGCATTGAGCCCGGCGACGGCGTCGAAAACCACCGTCAGCTCATCGTGGGAGACGTGCTTAGGCATGGCGGAAATGTGGCGCAAAGCGAGTTATTGCGCCACTAAAAAGTTCTTTTATGGCGCAAAAAGTGAATATTGCGCCAAATAAAGATGTTTATTTGGCACAAACTGCGGGGCATAACGCAAAGGATCAGAGCCCAACATCGCGAAATCGGCTTCCGCGCCCCGACGAGGTGCACGACGGAGCAGCGCATCGACGGCGAGAACGAACACCGCCGCTCCCTCAATGAAACACCCCGGCGCTCGCCTATCCCTGCACGGTGGCGCAGGCTGCGAGAACTACTGGCAGGCTCGCCAAAGACACCGATGTCAACTTGGGCAAGTCGGCGACGAGTCAGGTGGACTCCCGGATTACGAGTTCCGCTTCGTAGCGTTTTTCCCGCACGGCGGCACGGGCGGGGCGTGGGTTGAGCAACAATTCCGCGAGGTCTTCCGCCATCACCCGCAACGGTTGCCGCACGGTGGTGAGGCTCGGGATCAGCAGCGCCGCCTGATCGATGTCGTCGAAACCGGTGATGGCGATGTCGCGCGGCACGTGCAGACCAATCTCTGCGGCGGCCTTCATGGCAACCATCGCGATCATATCGCTCGTGCACACGATACCGTTGGGCCGCGGCGTGCGGCGGAGCAGTTCGTGCGCACGTTGGACCACGTTGCCGAGCGCCGGAGCGCCCAGCGAAACCCAGGAGCGTTCGAAGCGGAGTCCTTCCGTGCGCAGGGCGGCTTTGAAACCTTCGAGCCGGTTGACGATGGTGAGGTTCTCCGCGAGCCCGCCCAGCAGCGCGAGATCGCGGTAGCCGCGCGCCCCGAGATGCCGCACTACCTTGGAGATGGCACTGCGGTTATCGAGGTGCAGATGGTCGAAGCCGCTGTCGCGACGCTGCCCGCCGGTGATGACCACGGTGCGGCCGCGGGCCTGCAATTGCGCGAGCCGGGCCGTGATCTCCGGCGTGACGATGCCTTCGCTGACATCGACGGCGACTGCGTCCACATTGTATTTCTCGAAGAGCGTGATCGCGGCGAGCATGTCCGTCGGATTCCCGAAAGAGCAGGTCACCAGACTGTGGTAGTGCCGACGCGCGAGGGAATCGTGCACCTCCTGCAGGAATTTTGTGTAGAACGGATTGTCGATAAACGGAACCATCACGCCCACGAGTTGGGATCGACCGGTGCGCAAATTCGCCGCCTGTTGGTTGCGCACGTAGCCGAGGTGCTCGGCGCTGCGCAGCACCTTGGCGCGGAGTTTGGAACGCGGGCTGCCACCCGCAAGAATGCGGGCCGCCGTCTTGGGGGAGACGCCGGCCGACTCGGCCACCTCGTAGATTGTGGGCATCGCTTCTCGAACGATAGAACGACGCAGAACGCAAGTTTCCGTGAGGAATCAGAAATACTTGACATCGGTGTCAGGCAATGCGTCCGTCGCGTCCCCCGCCCGTGCGGCGCACTTTCCGCGCCGGCGAAATCCACCCCGCGACTCCCCATGGCCAGCCCCCGCTATTCCGTTATCCTCGGAAACCTCGGCAACACCTGTGACCGTTTTTTGGCGTCCGGCTACAAGCAGCAGCCGACGAAAGCGGAGATGGTGGCCACCGCTGCGGCGATCCCCGGAGTCGCCGGATTAGAACTGGTGGGCGGCTGGGACATCACGCCGGAGAATGCGGACGAAATTGGCCGGCTCTTGTCCGGGCATGGGCTCGCCTGCGTGTCGATCATTCCAGATCTGTTCTCCCGTCGTGTCTGGGGTGCGGGCAGCTTTTCCGCCCGCGACCAGGCGGTTCGGGCCTTGGCGACGGAGGAAACGATGCGCGCGGCGGAGATGGCGAGCCGGTTGCGCTGCCCGTTGTTGAATTTGTGGCTGGGACAGGACGGCTACGACTATCCGCTGCAAGGCGACTTCGCGCGGCAGCGGGGTTGGCTGGTTGACGGCATTCGCGAGGTGGCAGCGCGTTGGCCCGGGCTGCGATTCGCTTTGGAATACAAACTCAAGGAGCCCCGCATCCGCTCGTTTCAGGCGCGTGCGGCGGACACGCTGCTAATGGTGCAGGAAATCGGCCTGCCCAACGTCGGCGTGTGCATCGATGTCGGCCACGCCTTCGTCGCGCAGGAGAACGTCGCCGAATCGGTCTGGCTGCTGCATCACTACGGCCAGCGGCTTTTTCACCTGCACTACAACGACAACTACGGGCACTGGGACGACGACATGATCGTCGGCAGCGTGCACCTGACGCACTTCATCGAACTCCACTATTGGTTGCGCCGAATCGGCTACGACGGCTGGCACTCGATGGATTTGTATCCTTATCGAGAGGATGGCGGGCGGGCCGTCGCCGAGAGTGTGGCTTTTCTGCGCGATTTGGATCGAGCGCTGACCGACGAGAAGTTCGCGGAGATCGGCAGACTCATCGCCGAGGGTGATGCGACGGCTTCGACGCGCTGGGTGCGCGAGTTCATTTTCGGAAAAATCTCCGGCGGATTCGCCCCCGAGCGCGCGACGTAAAAACATAAACGACCCGGCCGGGCCGAACGCGGCTCGGCTGCCGCCACGGTCCGTGCAACCGACAAAATTCCCCAAACGATATCGCCATGTTTAAGCTCACCTCCGCCCCTCTTCACAGCCTGCGTCACGCCGCCACCGGATTTGTCGCGTGGGCCGCGCTGGCCACCCTCACGGCCGGAGCCACTACGCGCGACCGGCCCAATGTCGTAATCATCTTCGCGGACGACCTCGGCTACGGTGATCTCAGCAGTTACAATCCGCAGTCGAAAATCGCGACACCCCACCTCGACCGACTGGCGGGCGGCGGCGCGCGATTTACGGATGCTCATACGTCTTCGAGTGTCTGCACGCCGTCGCGTTACAGTCTGCTAACCGGGCGCTACGCCTGGCGCACTCGTCTGAAGAACGGCGTTTTCGACGGCTTTGCGCCGCCCTTGATCGAGCAGAGTCGGCCGACGGTCGCCTCCTTGCTGAAGGCGCAGGGCTACCGCACCGCGTGCATCGGCAAATGGCACCTTGGCATGCAATGGACCCGGCAAGACGGGACGCCGGAGACCGTGGACAACGAAATCAAAAACGGACACCGCCGGACGGGCGACGCCATCGCGCTCGACCGGCGCATCACCGGCGGACCGAACGCGGTGGGCTTCGACTACTACTACGGTATCTCGGCTTCGCTGGACATGTCGCCGTATTGCTGGATTGAGAACGACCGTGCGCAATTCACGAAGCTCGGCGAACTGCCGATGAAGCGCGAACTCGCGCTGTCGCACGGACCGGGACTGATCGATCCGGGCTTCAAGATGGACGAGGTCTTGCCGACGATGAAGACGCGGGCGATGCGCTGGCTCACCGAGCAACACCAGCGGGCTCCGGAGCAGCCGTTTTTCCTCTACCTGCCGCTCACTTCACCGCACCTGCCCGTCGTGCCGAGCGCACCGTTTCTCGGGAAGAGCGGCGCAGGTATCTATGGCGATTTCGTGCTCGAGACGGACGACTTTGTGGGCTCCGTGACGGAAACTCTGCGGAAGCTCGGTCGGCTTGAGAATACGCTGATCATTTTCAGTTCCGACAACGGCGGCCTGTGGCACCAATGGGACCCCGTCGAGCCGGACGATGTGGCAAACTATACGCCCACGCCCCGCGGCGAGTTTACGCGCAAGCTCGGTCACCAAAGCAACGCGGCGCTGCGCGGCACAAAGGCCGACATCTGGGAGGGCGGCCACCGCGTGCCGCTCATCGTGCACTGGCCGCGGCGAATAAAGCCGAGCGTGGCGGCGGAGCCCGTGGAATTGACCGATGTGTTTGGCACCGTGGCCGAAGCCGCCGGCGTGCCGCTGCCGGCCGGCGCCGCGGAGGATAGCTTTTCGTTTCTGCCGGTCATGACCGAACCCGGGCGGGGCAAATCGACGCGGCCGTTTCTCGTGCATCATTCCATCCGAGGAACGTTTGCCGTGAGGGAAGGGGATTGGGTCTACATCGAGAGCCGGGGCTCGGGCGGTTTCTCGCGACTTCCTGTCGTAGAAGCGAAGTCGGGCGAAGCCACCGGTCAGCTCTACGACCTCGGCCGCGACCTCGCGCAAACCAAGAACCGGTTTCTCGAAGAGCCGGCACGCGTGAGCCATTTCCAGACGCTCTTAAAAACTGCGCGCGCGGGTGCCGGTTTGCGGACGGCTCCACCGGCGGCGGCGATCCCGAAGCGCTGATGGTCGCTCGCGGCACAGATTCTGTGAAACGCCGGTGCCGGCGCGTGGCGCGGGCACTTGGATGGTTCGCAGGCGTGGCGCTGTTCGGCGGCGCGGCCCGGCTACTCGCGGCCGATAGTCTGCGCGAGGTGGCGGCGAACTTCGCCACGCCGCCGGCGTCGGCGCGACCGCAAGTGTGGTGGCACTGGATGAACGGCCATATCTCGCGAGAGGGGATCACCAAAGACCTCGAGGCGATCCGCTCCGTCGGTCTCGGTGGGGTGGTGCTCTTCGAGGAATCGGACCGGATCGCCCCGGGCCCCGTGAAGTATGGCAGCGCCGAGCATTGGGCGTTGCTTGGTTTTGCGGCGAGCGAGTGTCAGCGCCTGGGACTGGAGTTCGGTTTTCACAATGGCCCGGGTTGGTCGGCTTCGGGCGGGCCGTGGATCACGCCCGAGCAGGCGATGAAGCATGTGACGTGGAGCGAGCTTCACGTTGCCGGAGGCAGCACCGTCCACCGGTTACCGGCGCCGTCGACGCGCGTGAATCCCTACAAACTGCCCGAGGCGCAATTGGCCGCGGTCGACTACTATCGTGACATCGTGGTGATTGCGGTTCCCCGCGCGGTATCGGCGGCGCGGCTCCCAGATTGGGAGGAGAAGGCGGGCTTCAAGGCGTATTATCCTGCGCAACCAGAGCTGCCGGCAGCCGAACTTCCCGCCATCCCGGCCGAGGCCGTTCACGTTCTCCCGACGATGCCGGATGCAGACGGCGCAGTCACGTGGACCGTGCCGCCGGGCGAATGGACGTTGCAGCGCCTCGGCTACACGCTCACGCGACGGCTCAACGCCCAAGGTCCGACCAACGGCGGTCGTGGACTCGAGTGCGACAAATTCAGCCGCGAGGCACTCGACAGTCATTGGGCGGGCTTCGTGTCGAAGGTCGTCGACGTTGCCCGCGCCGATGGCGTGCGGGCGCTGTCGACCGTCGTGATCGACAGCTACGAAGCGAATTCGCAGACGTGGACACCGCAGATGGCGGCGGAGTTTGCCCGGAGGCGCGGCTACGAATTGACCCGGTATTTGCCGTGTCTGACCGGTTTGGTGGTGGGAAGCGTCGCGGAGACCGAGCGTTTTCTCGCCGACTTTCGGCGCACGCTCAGCGACCTCGTGCAGGAGAACTATTACGGCTACTTCGCCGAGAAGTGCCGCGCGCAGGGTCTGCGCCTCGCAGTCGAGGCGTATAGCTACAAAGGCGTCTTCAACGATTTCTCAGTCGCGCGCCGTGCGGATATTCCGATGGGCGAGTTTTGGGCCGGGATCTACAAATGGAGCCAGTGGAACACCAAGGTCTCGGCATCGGCCGCCGATCTCAACGGCACGCATCTCGTGGGCATGGAGGCCTACACCGCCGGGTTTGAGCGGGCTGCGTGGCGGTGGCATCCCTACACGCTCAAGGCGCAGGGCGATTATTTCCTGAGCCGCGGCGGAACCCGTTTCTATATTCAAGCGAGCGCCCACCAACCGTGGAGCGACGCGGTGCGCCCCGGTATGACGATGGGCCCCCACGGGATTCAAATGAACCGCCACAACACCTGGTGGCAGCAATCGAAAGGTTGGCTCAGTTATCTCAGCCGCAGCCAGTATCTGCTCCAACAGGGGCAACTCGTGACCGACGTGGCTTTCTACTACGGCGACAACGCGCCCCAGACCTTGCGCGCTCAACCCCATGTGACGTCCGATCATTTCGGTCTGCCGTGGGATCTCGAAGGCGACAAGATGGGCCCGGATCTGTGGCTCAAAATTCCGCGCGGTCACGATTTTCACGTCGTCGACGAGGCGGTCCTCGCCGAGATGCGCGTGGATGAGGCCGGGAGAATTTTCATCCCCGGGCGGGCGCGCTATGAAGTGCTGCTGCTGCCCAATGACCGCCGCATGAGCGGGGCGACCTTGCGGCGCGTGGCAGAGCTGGTGGAGGCGGGGGCGACTGCGATCGGGCCGCGGCCCGCGGCGACGCCTGGTTTGCGCGGTTGGCGTGAGGAAGAGGCGGCGCTGAACGCGCTCGCCGCGCGGATGTGGGGAGACATAGACGGCCAGAACGTCACAGCGCGCACCTACGGCAAGGGCCGCGTCGTGTTTGGCCTGAGCATGGCGGACGCGCTCGCCGCGCGCGGCGTGAAAGTTGATTTCGAATACCGCGATCGCGGTTCCGTCACACCGCCCCTCATCGACTATATCCACCGGCGCATCGGCGCGGAGGACGTCTATTTCATCTCGAACCAACGCCACGAACCCGCCCGCGTGCGCGTTACTCTCCGCGTCGAGACGCCGGCCGCACCGGAGATTTGGCACCCGGAAACGGGCGCCATCGCGCCGGCTCCGTTTTGGCACACCACCGGAGATCGCCGGACGGCGGTCGACCTCGATCTGGCTGCGGCAGAATCGCTGTTTGTCGTGTTCCGCCAACCCGGCGCCGCGCGGCGGGACGCGGGCGGCTTCACGGCTTTCACCCGCAACGGCGGCGCCGTGGAATCGACGCGTGAAGTTCGGTTTGGATTTCGCGGCGCCGGCTGGAGCATCGAAGCATTCGCGCCCGGCGCTTATGTGCTCACCGATGCCCGCGGCGCGCAGGTCGAGCGGCATGCCGAGGCGCTGCCGCCAGCCTTGGATCTTGGCCGCGGCTGGACGGCGGAGTTTCCCTCGCCGAAAGGATCAATCTCGGCCGAGTTCGACCGGCTCCAACCGTGGAACGAATCGGCTAACGACGACATCAAGTATTTCTCCGGCACGGCCGTCTTCAGTCGCGACGTCGAGCTCACCTCCGAGTTTTTCCGCCCCGATGCGTTGTTGGAGCTGGATCTCGGCGATGTGCAGGTGATCGCCGAAGTTGAGTTCAACGGAAAGAGCGCCGGCGTCCTGTGGAAACCGCCGTTTCGAGTGGACCTCACGGCATTGGCGAAGCCGGGTCGCAATCGCCTCGTCGTCAAAGTGACGAACCTCTGGCCCAACCGCCTGATCGGCGACGCCCGGCGCCTCGGCATCACCCGCGCGGAGAGCGAACGGCGGACGCGCGTCGCGCAGTTCGCCGCGCCACCGGCTTGGGTGAGCGATTCGCGCGCGAAGCCGCCTGAGGGCACGCAGACGTATACCACGCTGCAATTTTACTCCGGCGAACATGACCTGACCCCGAGCGGACTGCTCGGGCCCGTGACGCTTCGCTTCGGCCGCCTCCTGCCGCTGCCCGTGCCGCGCCGCGAATAGTTTCTCCCGGCGCGTGCCACATCGCCGCGCTCGGACCCCTCAAACCCTGCCCCACCATGAAACGTTACCCCTCGCTGTCGCGCCTACCGCTCTCGGTGCACTCAGTTGTGTGTCTGCTGGCTATCGGCCCCACATTGGTCCGCGCGCAGACGGCCCCGCCCGCCGCCGCCGCGATGCCGGAGCCCGTGGTGCTGAGCCCGTTTTCCGTCAACTCGTCGCAAGATCGCGGCTATCTCGCCGGCAGCAGTTTGGCCGGCAGTCGCCTCGCCACGAATCTGAAGGATCTGGCGGCGCCCACGACCGCGTTCACCGAGGAATTTCTGCGCGACGTGGCCGTGACCGATACCACCGAACTCGCGCAGTTCATGCTCAGCACGGAGCACAATTTCGGCGAACTCGGTGGCCAGCAAAACTCGGTCCTCAGCGACGATGCGCAGACCCTTCGCGTGCGCGGGCTCCCCGGCGGAAGAACGGCCGTCAATTTCTTCTTCGCGGACATGCGCTTCGATATGTTCAGCATGACGCGTGTCGACCAATCCCGCGGGCCCAACTCGATCCTCTTCGGCATCGGCGAGCCGGGCGGCCTGATCAACGTATCCACCAAGCAGGCGCTGTTGGGCAACGCCCGCGGCGAAGCCGGCGCGACCGTCCGCTCGTGGAACGGACGCCGCGTCGATTTCGACTATAGCCAACCGTTGATCCCGAAGACGCTCGCGCTGCGCGTGGCCGCGGTGGATAACCGCAAAGACAGTTGGCGCCACTGGGAATACGACCGGAGCCGCCGTTATTTCGGCACCGCCAAGTGGCAGGTCGCGCCCGCCGTGCAGATCAACGTCGAGGGCGAAACCGGCGAGGTCGACAAGTCGACCAAGCGCACCTACACGGCGCACGACGGCTACACCGAGTGGCTGCGGGCAGGTAAGGCCGTCTCGGATACCGCCAACGCCGCACGCGGTATCCGCTCGATGGGTGCGACGAACTTCACGGTCTTCGACAGCACGAGCGGCTCGCTGATGAACTGGCGGAACAAGACCGCCTCGGTCCGCAGCGTCGCGCCGGACGGTCTGCCGCTGGCGATCAGCGACTTCAGTCTCCTCCCGCGCGTGACCGTTGTCTACGGCCCGGGCTACCGGCAACTGAACGACTACGAACGGTTGAGCGCCGCGGTCTCGGCCACTGTCGGTGAGGGGCTTAACCTCGAACTATCGGCCATCCGGCTGCGGCAGCATCTGCGCAACTACGACGCGATTGCCAATGTGAGTTTCTACCTCAACGCCGACACCAGTGCGACGCTGCCCGATGGCCGGCCGAATCCGAACGCGGGCCGGCCTTACCTCGAGGCGCAGCCCGTGCTCATCGAGGATCACCGCAAGGACGATGCCGTGCGGCTGAGTTTCGCCTACGACCGCGACCTCGGTCGCTGGGGGCGGCACAAGCTCGCCGGCGTGGCGATTCGCAGTCTCTCCGAGTTGGACAGGTTTCGCACCGTGCCCTCGATCGTCGGCAATCCCTACAACACCGCGTCGCCCGAGAATCCCAACAACCGCATTTCCTACCGGACCTATGTCGATCTCGCCGGCCCCGTGGAGCGCATCGTGATGCCCGATCCTTTCCGCGTTGATTTGAACGGCCGGTCGGTCGCGGGTGCGACGGGCTTCAGTCGCGACCGGATCGAAGTGGGTATGGTCCCGCTGACCGGTTCGCAGATTCAGACGAACAAAACGACGTCGCTGATCGCGCTGATCCAAAGCACGTTTTTCAAAAACCGACTTCACACAGTGCTCGGTTACAGCCGCGACGATCAGGACGGCTATTTCTCGACGTTGGAGCGCGGCGCACCGTTCGCGGGTTTCGCGACCGGCGCCTACTATGTGAAACGCGGCACCGCGCCGGAAACGTTCAAGGCCGACAACGTCGCCCTGAGCGGCGTGTTTCACGTCAACCGCTGGTTGAGCCTGACCTACAACCAGACGGACAATTCCTCGCTGCCCAATCGCGTTGGCTTCTTGGAATCCCCCACCGGCCGGCCGCCCGTGCCCAAAGGGCGCAGCCGCGACTACGGTCTGAAATTCGATCTGCTCGATCGCCGCGTCTATCTCACCGCGACGTATTTCCAGACCGCGGCCGAAAAAAACGTGTCGTTCACGGGGGTGCGGAGCGGCGACATCAATCCGATCTGGAGCTCGCTCAACGAAGCGGGCGTATTGGCGGCCAACGGCAAGACCCTCGACCGCGTGCAGACCCAGACCACGGTGAACACCTACGACGTCGACTCGAAGGGCGTGGAGCTCGAGCTCATCGCCAATCTCACGGAGAACTGGCGACTCTTCGCCAATTTCAGCACCGCCGAAGTGGTGCAGACCAATATCGGCAGGGAAATGCGCGACTACATCGCCGCCAATCTGCCGTTCTGGTCCGAAAACGGGCGCGTGCCTTTTGTTGGGACGGTCGGTTCGGTGCAAACGGTCGCAGACTATCTGCGCGTGCTCGAACAGATGGTCGTCACGGAATTCGATTTGCCGGACGGCGAACTCTTGCGCGGCCAGGCGAAGCAGCGCGGCTCGTTGCGCACCACGTATCGGTTCGAAACGGGCCGCTTGGCGGGCCTGAGTGTCGGCGGCGGCCTGCGCTACGAAGGCAAGGCCGTGATCGCGTTTTCGTCGACGGTCGATCCCGTGACACGCCAGCTCGTGAAGACCGGCACCTACCGCGGCGCGCAGGCGTTGGCGGATCTGAACTTCAGCTATCGCCTCAAGGGCGCGGTGCTCGGGCGCAAAACCAATTGGACGTTTCAACTCAACGTGAACAACGCCCTGGGCAACGACGACCTCGTGCCACTGGTCGTCGCGCCGGGCGGCCGCTATGTGAGCTACCGCTTCCCCACGCCCCGGGAGTTTATCTTCTCGACGCGAATGACCTTTTGATCGTCCGAAATCTTCCCTCCCTTCTCCCCGTGCATACCCCCACTCTTGCCCCCGCGGGCATCCGCCGCGCTGCCTTGGTTGCCCTGAACTTCCTTAGCCCGCTCGCCTGCGTCGCCGCGCTGGCGCTCGCGCTGACCGCGTCGGTCGGCCGCGCGGAAGAAGACACGAAAGACTACGTGCCCAACGAAAAGTGGGCCTACAAAACCGTGGACGGGAAACCGCTCGAGCTCCATGCGTTCTTGCCATCCGGATACAAGCCGAAGGACCGGCGGCCCGTGATCGTATTCTTCTTCGGCGGCGGCTGGAACGGCGGCTCGCCGAGCCAATTTTATCCGCACTGCGCCTACTTTGCGTCGCGCGGCATGGTGGCGCTCTCGGCCGACTACCGCGTGAAAAACCGCAATGCGACCACGCCGCGCGAGTGCGTGATCGACGGCAAAGCGGCGCTCCGCTGGTTGCGGCAACATGCGGCCGAGCGTGGCATCGATCCGCAGCGGATCGCGGCCGGCGGCGGCTCCGCCGGCGGACATGTCGCGGCGGCCATCGCAACCGTCCGGGGTTTCGACGAGCCCGGCGCGGACCTGCGCCTCGACAGCCGGCCGAACGCGCTCGTGCTCTTCAATCCGGTGTTCGACAACAGTCCGGAAGGCTGGGGGCACGACCGGGTGAAAGACTACTGGCGCGAGATTTCTCCGCTGCACAACCTCGACGCGCAGACGCCGCCGACCGCCGTATTTTCTGGGAGCTTGGACAAACTGATTCCCGCCGCGACTGTCCGCCGTTTCGGCGAACTCATGAAAGCCGCCGGCCGGCGCTGCGACGTGCATATTTACGAAGGGCAGAACCACGGGTTCTTCAATTACCGCGTGCCGGAGTATTATTGGAAAACCGTCGAGACAGCCGATCGTTTCCTGGCGTCGCTCGGATTCCTCACCGGCCAACCGACGCAGCAACCGAAGCCCGCAAAGTAAGCGCCTCCCGCGCAGCGCGCCGGTGCGTCTGCGCAAACGCCGTTCCCTGCCTCCGAATTTTTTCTGTTCACCATGCGACGATCGACCTTCGCCCGCTTCGCGGCGTTTTGGACTGCACTCTCCACCGCCGTCGGCATCGCCGGCGCGACTTTTCCCAAACCCTTCGACACCGAGCCCACGGCCGGTGGACCGATGCCCGCGGCGGAGTCGGTGGGGCGCGTGACGTTGCCGCCGGGTTTTCGCGCGACCGTCTTCGCCGCGGAGCCGGACGTCGCGCAGCCGATCGCGATGGCGACCGATGCCCGCGGGCGGTTGTGGGTGGCGGAAAACTACACGTATTCCGAACGCGGCGTTTCGTTTCACCCGGAGCTGCGCGATCGCATCGTGATCTTCGAGGATACCGACAACGACGGGCGTTTCGACCGGCGCACGGTCTTCTGGGATGGCGCGCACCGGCTCACCAGCATCGAGCTGGGTTTCGGCGGCGTGTGGGCCATCTGTTTGCCGCAGCTCGTGTTCATCCCGGATCGCGACGGCGACGACCGGCCCGACGGTCCGCCCGAGGCGTTGTTGGACGGTTTCGATTTCGAGCGCGCGCGCCACAATGTGGCCAACGGCCTGCGCTGGGGCCCCGACGGCTGGCTCTACGGGCGCCACGGAATTTTGGGCAATTCCGTCGTGGGCGCGCCCGGCGCACCGGCTGCGCAACGCACCGTGGTGAGCGCGGGCATCTGGCGGTTTCATCCGCAGCGACGCACATTGGAAATTGTGGCCGAGGGCACGACGAATCCGTGGGGCATGGACTGGGATGCGCGCGGCGAACCGTTCTTCATCAACACGGTCATCGGCCACCTCTGGCAGACGATTCCCGGTGCGCACTATCGCCGGATGTTTGGCCCCGACCGTAATCCCCGCACCTATGAGTTGCTCGACCAATATGCGGACCACGTGCACTGGGCCACCGGCGAACTTTGGATGGATGTGCGCAAAGGCGTCACGTCCGCGACGAGCGCCAGTGGCGGTGGCCACGCGCACACGGGCCTCTTGATCTACCAGGGAGGACAATGGCCCGAGTCGTGGAACGGAAAGCTACTCACGGTGAATTTCCACGGGCGCCGCCTGAACGTCGAACGCCTCGAGCGGGTCGGCAGCGCCGTGATCGGACGCGGGGAACCCGACGCGTTTCAATTCGAAGACAAATGGTTTCGCGGACTGGACCTCTTGGCGGCGCCCGACGGCGGCGTCTTCTTGAGCGATTGGAGCGATGCCGGCGAATGCCACGACAACGACGGCATCCACCGCAGCAGCGGCCGCATTTTCAAACTCAGCTACGGCGAGGCGCGTCCGCGCGTGGACGGCGACCTACGGAGCCGGAGCGGCGCCGCACTGGTGGAGTTGCAGCGCAGCCGCAACGACTGGGAGTCGCGGCATGCGCGGCGCGTGCTCGCGGACCGTGCCGCGGCGGGCGCGGATCTCGCGAGCGAGCGCCGGATGCTGGAGCAAATGCTGGCAGCGGAAACCGACACAGTGCGGCGATTGCGCGCGCTCTGGGCGCTCCAGGTCGCCGGTGGTATCACGGCGGAGCGGCTCGTGGAATTGTTGGCGGATCGCGACGAGCACGTGCGCGTGTGGGCCGTGCGCTTGCTGGTGGACAGTCGCACGGCTCCGCCCGATGCCGCCGCGACGACGGCGCTCGTGGCGCTGGCCGGTGGAGAATCGTCCGCGAGCGTGCGCCTCGCGCTCGCCTCGGCGCTCCAGCGTTTGCCGGTGGCGGCGGCCGCGAAGTTGGCCGCGCCTCTCCTCGCGCACCGCGAGGATGCGGCGGATCACAATCTTCCGCTGATGCTCTGGTATGGCATTGAGCCGCTGGCGACGACCGCCGCCACGGACTTCGACCGCTTGGCCGCTGCCGCCCAATTGCCGCGGGTCGCACGACTCGCCGCGCGGCGCCTCGCCGAGGAAATCGACACCGCTCCGGGTCGCGTTGACGGATTGTTGGCCTCCGCGGTGACGGCGTCAGTCGAGTTGCGTCGGGCCGTGTTGGACGGGATCGCGCAGGCGCTCGCCGGGCGCCGTCGCGCGCCGGCCCCGGCACGGTGGGACGAGGTGCGCGCGCGCCTCGGCGCCGGTGGCGACACCGCACTCGCCCATCGGCTACGCGACCTCAGCGCGTTGTTTGGAGACGGCCGGGCGCTTGAGGAAATTCGGGTGGTTGCGTTGGACGAGGCGGCGGACATCCCGCAACGGCGCGCGGCTTTGCAGGTGCTCATCGAATCCCATGCGCCCGATCTGCGGACAGTGTGCCTCGGGCTGCTGCGAACGCGCGATCTGGCAGCGCTCGCGGTATCGGGGCTGGGGCAGAGCGACGATCCGGCAGTGGCCAACGCTATTCTCGCGCAATGGTCGACCTACTTCACCTTTGATCGGGCGGCGATCATGGCGACGCTCGTCTCGCGCCCTGCGTGGGCAGCGCGCGTGCTCGAGGCGCTGGCGGCTGGTAAGGTCGAGCGTGGGAGCGTCACGGCGGCGCATGCGCGGCAAATCCGGGCCTTCAACGATGCTGCGCTCACCCGGCGTCTCACGGAGGCGTGGGGCCGGTTGCCCGGGGAGAACAGTCCTGCGAACGACGCGGGAGCGTTGGCTAGATGGCAGAGCCGCCTTACGCCGACGGTGCTCGCGCGGGCGGACCAGGCGAAAGGCCGCGCACTGTTTCAGGCACGCTGTGCGGCGTGTCACAAACTCAACGGCGAAGGCGGCGAAGTCGGCCCGGACCTCACCGGCGCCGCGCGCGACAATCTGGCCTACCTGCTGGAAAATATCCTCACGCCAGGAGCGATCGTGCCGGACGCCTACCGGCTCACGACCGTGACGCTCAAAGACGGGCGCGTCTTCGCCGGAGTCGTGCGCGAGCGTTCGGCGCTTCACCTGACGATCCAGTCGATGGCGGGGCCAACCACGGTTTCGCTCGCCGACGTGGCCAAGCAGGAAACCAGCGCGCTGTCGCTGATGCCGCCCGGCCTGATCGACGATCTGACCACCGTGCAGGCCCGCGATCTGATCGGCTATTTGATGAAACGCGAGTGACGGCCGGGCGGTCGATGTGCGAAGGGCCGGCGCCGGGACCGTAAAATCATCCCGTCTGGCCCACCGACGCGACGGTGATGGCGGTTACAGCATGGGAGCAATCGCCCCCGGGGGTGCGGGCGAGGCAGGGCACGAGGTCGAGCCCGCCGGCGCGGCGTAAATGCGGTCGCGAGAGTCTGAATACCGACGACGAAGGCATTTCGACGAGGCCCCCGGGGCGGTGCAGTCGCGGCGTGGGTGGTGCCTCGTCAGCTGCGCGACGACGGAGGGGAAAAACGTTTCAATTCGCGACGGACCTCCGCTTGGAGGGCTGCTTCGGTGGGAAGGTGGAGTTTGTAGCGGCTGGCGAAAATCTTTTTCTCCGGACCTTCGCTCAACGTGTATTTCACAACGGCGTCGTTTTTGTCGGTGCAGAGGATGAGGCCGAGCGTGGGATTGTCGCCGGGCGTGCGTTTCTCGCGGTCGTAGTAATTGACGTAGAGTTGGAGCTGACCGAGGTCCTGGTGCGCGAGCTTGCCGACTTTCAGGTCGAGGAGGACGTAGCACTTTAGAACGATGTGGTAGAAAACGAGGTCGATGTAGAAGTGGTCGCCGTCGAGCGTGAGGCGTTGCTGGCGCGCGACGAAGGCGAAACCTTTGCCGAGTTCGAGGAGGAAGGATTGGAGCTGGTTGAGAAGCGCCTGCTCGAGGTCGGATTCGACGAGGCGGGTCGACTCGGGCAGTCCAAGAAATTCAATGACAACGGGGTCTTTGAAGAGATCGGCGGGTGAAAGGATTTCCTGGCCTTTGAGCGCAAGACGGCGGACGCCGGCTTTGTCGCGGCTCTTGGCGAGGCGTTCGAAGAGGAGGCTGGCGATTTGGCGTTCGAGTTCGCGGGCAGACCAGCACTGTTGGATGGCTTCGATTTCGTAGAAGGCGCGGGCGGCAGGGGAATCGACTTTCAGGAGCTGGCGATAGAGAGACCACGCAAGGTTGGGGTGGAGCTGACCGGGAGACCAAGATTGGTCACACGGTGTGTGACCAATTGCCGCGGGAGATTGAGGCCGGCTCTGAACTGAAGCGGAGCTGAATGGCTCAATCGCCAAAAGGTCACGCGGTGTGTGACCTTTTCGTAGAGGCATCAAATCGGGGTAGTGGAGAAAGAATTTCCGGAAGAGTTTGAGATTGGTCGTGCTGTAGCCGTTGCCGAAATCACGCTGCAAGCGCGTGGACAACTGAAGGATCAGTTGATCGCCATAACCAGCGCGGGCTTTCCCGGTTTGTTCTTCTTCGACGATTTCACGGCCGACGAGCCAGTTGGCGACGACTTGGGTTGTGTTGACGGAGCGCGCGATCCGCGTGCGGGCGGATTCGAGGATTTCGCGGACGCGGGTGTAGAGCGGGCGAGTCGTGCGGGGCATGGCGGATTGGGGCGAATCGGGCCGAGCGGAAGGGCGGACGAAAATTACGGTTCGGTGTCCACCGGCTCGACGGTGATGGCGGTCGCGAGCGTGTGGAGGCCGCCACCCGTGAAGAGGCCGCGGACGGGGCTCACGTCGGAAAAGTCGCGGCCGCGCGCGACGACGATGTGGCCGGTGGCGACGAAGCAGGTGTTGGTCGGGTCGTAGTCGATCCAGCCGCTGCCGGGAATCCAGACCGAGACCCACGCGTGCGAGGCGTCGGCGCCGCGGAGGCGCGGTTTGCCGGGTGGGGGCGTCGTGAGTAGGTAACCGCTCACGTAGGCGGCGGGCAGGCCGTGTTGGCGCACGCAACTGATGAACGTATGCGCGAAATCCTGACACACGCCGCGGCGGTGCGTGAGCACTTCGGCGATCGGCGTCGAGACGGTCGTGGCTTTGGGATCGAAGGTGAACAGCTTGCCGAAGCGTGCGCCGAGGGCAGCGAGCCAGTCGAAGGCGGGCGGATCGCCGGCATCGAGTCCGTCAGCGAGGGCGCGCGCGGCGGGCAGGAGCGGGATGTGCGACGAGGCGTGGAGAAACTGTTCGAGCGAAAAGTAGGAGCCGTTTTCGATGACGTCGGCGACTTCGGCGCGGGCGACGGACAGCGGGGGCGTGCTGCCGGTAGCCGGGAGCACGGGCTCCTCGCGGCGGACGAGGCTGCGGCTCGTGATGGCGAGTTCGTTGTGCGGCTCGCGCAGGGTGAAGAGATGGTGGCGGTTGCCAAACGTATCGGGCCGCGACGCGAGGTCGGTGGGTTGCGGGCGAATCTCGAATTCGAAGCCCTCGCAGTGTTGCACGGGTTCGTCGCGCGGCTGGAGGTGCAGCGATTGCCACGCGGCGGTGGCGGAGGAGCCGTGGCGGTAGCGCGTGTGGTGCGTAACGTGGTAGAGCGGCATCGGCGGAGGGGCGGGCTACTTCGGCGGCTCGGTGTGGATGAAGTAAACCTGCGTGAGACGATCGCTGAGCTCGGCGAGCGTGATCGAGGCTTCGTTGAGAAATACGACGGTCTGCGACGGCGAGGCGGCGAGGTGCTGGGCGTCGAGGAGGAGCAGACGGTTGACGAGACGGGAAACGGTCGCGCGGAGGGCGGCGACGGCGTGCGGGGCGAGATCTTCGGGCAACGCGCCGAGGTGCTCCTGCAGACGGTCGGCGATCCAGCGGAGGCCGCGGGGATTTTCGGCGGCGGCGAAGAGCCACGTGAGAACCGAGGCGGATTGGAACGCGCCGTGGTAGGTCGTGCGGTAACTGAAGAGCGAGTCGGCGAAATGCAGGAGCGTTTGCAGGCGAAACTCCGTGGGCGCGGTGCGGCCGAGGAGATGGCGCGTGAGAAACACGAGCTGTTGGCCGCGCTCGAGGTGGCGGCCGAGCATGAGGAAACGCCACGCGGTGTCGTGCGCGAGCGTTTCGCCGGCGATGGTTTCAAGGGCGGTGAGGTGCGGGGCGATATCGGCGGGCTCGGGGCACTCGGCGGATTCGTGCGCGGCGCGGAGGTGGCGGAGACTGCGCCACGCCTCGGGGGGCAGGCGGACTTTGGCCTGGTCGAGATTGCGGATGAGATTCGCGAGGTTGCTGGTGAGACTGCCGTAGAGCGCGGGGTCGTCGATCGCGTCGTCAAGGAGTGCGTCGAGTTGTTCGAGCGAGGCCTTCGGCGGAATGGTGGCGCCCTGCGTCTCGAGGAGGAGGCGCACGGCGGCGTCGGCCACGGTGGGATCGAGCGCGGCGATTTCGTCGCGGAGGAGCGGATCGAGTTTCTCGAGGAGACGCGTGAGGCGCGTGGTGCGTTCGAGGTAGCGGCCGAGCCAGTAGAGATTGTCGGCGAGACGGCTCGGGGTGTCGTTGGGGCGGTGGACGATGTCGGCGAGCGCGCTGACGGGGGGCGGGGGCGTGGGCGCGCCGGTGTGGAGAACCCAAGTGTCTTTGGTGACGCCGCCGTGTTGGAGCGTGACGATGGCGTCGTCTCCAGCCGGGTGATACCGCGTGAGCCCGCCGGGCATGACGCGGTAGTCGCCGTCTTCCCACGAGACGAAGGCGCGGAGGATGTAGGGCGCGGCGCGGAGGGCGCCGTTGATCCACGCGGGCGTGGAGCCGAGATGGACGCGCTCTTGGCCACAGAAAGCCCACGGACGCGCGCGGATATCGGCAGCCAGAGCGGTGCGCTCGGCGGCGGTCAGGAACGAACTGAAGCGCGTCGTGGAAAGGCTGGAGGCGCGGAAGGTGGGTTTGACGACGAGGGTGTCGAGGTGCTCGAGCACGTAGTCGCGGGCCTCGGCTTGACCACACCACCACGTGGCGACGCTGGGCACCGCGAGTTTCTCGCCGAGGACTTCGCGGCAAAGCGGGCCGAGAAACGCGAGGAGCGCGGTGGTCTCTAGGGCGCCGCAGCCGAGCTGGTTGGCGAGCGCGACGCGTTGGCTGTGCGCGGCGTGCACGAGGCCGGGCACGCCGAGGAGCGAGTAGCCGTGGAGCTCCAGCGGATCGCAAAACGCGGAATCGACGCGGCGGATGATTGCATCGACGCGGCGCAGGCCGCCGACGGTGCGCAGGAAAACCTGGCGGTCACGCGTGGTGAGATCGGCGCCCTCGACAAGTGGGTAGCCGAGGTAGCGGGCGAGGTAGGCGTGTTCGAAGTAAGCTTCGTTGGCCGGACCGGGCGAGAGGAAGACGACGCGCGGTTCCTCGCCGGGACGGACGGGCGCGAGCTGGTCGAGCGAGAGACGGAAGCCGCGCAGAAAATCGTAGAGGCGTTCAACGGGCGCGCTGTGGAAAACCTGCGGGAGCGCCTGGCGCGTGAGAATGCGGTTTTGCAGCGAGTAGCCGAGACCCGAGGGCGCATCGAGGCGGTCGCGCAACACCCACCAGCGGCCGTCGGGCGAGCGCGCGAGGTCGACGGCGTAAGTGTGGAGCATGACGTCGTCGGCGCGGCCGAGACCGACGCAGGGCCGGAGAAACTGGGGGTTGGCCATCGCGAGCGTGGCGGGGAGCGAGCCGCTGCGCAGGAGTTTTTGCGGGCCGTAGAGATCGCGCAGGAGCTCGTTGAGCAGATGCGCGCGCTGGCGCAGGCCGTCGCTGAGCGTGGACCAATCGTCGGGCGCGAGGACGAGCGGCACGACATCGAGCGGCCAGGCCTGCGCATCGGAGCGCTGGCCGGCGTAGACGTTCATGCTCACATCCTGCTCGACGATGGAGCGTTGGCAGGCGGCGTGGGCGGAGCGGAGCGTGGCGGCGGGGTTGGCGCCGAGGAGACGGAAAAATTCGGCCCACTGCGGACGGATCGAGCCATCGGCCGCGCGGCACTCGTCGTAACGACCGGCCGACGGGATGTAGCCGGGGAAGGGATCGGCGACAGGCGCGGGTGCGGTTGGTGGTGAGACGACGGGCATGGGCCACAGGAGCTTTGCGGTCGTCGGGGAGACAGCAAGCCGCGAGCCGAGCTGCGGGCCAAGCTGTCGGCATTAGTCTTCGGCGCGTTCGATCGCTACGACGCGGATTTCCGCGACCGCGTGATCGATCCAGTAGGTGACCAGCCATTCGCCGAGGAGGGCGACTTCATGGATGCGGCCGGTGGAGTCGCGTTGGTGAAAATCTCCTCCGCGCAGCGGAGCGGCTTTCAGCTCGTCCAAGATGGCGAGGAGGCGGCGACGGTCGGCACCTTTGGTGGAAGAGAGCGCGGTCCAAGCGTGCTCGTGCAAGATCAGCTCAAATGCGCGCACGGCTGCCGCTTCACGGTTCTTCCAAGCGGCGCTTCGCGTCGGTCAGACTGATTTTTTTTCCGGCGTCGAGGTCGGCGTGGCGCTGGGCGAGTTCATGCTGATAGGCGGGGTTTTCGGCGCGGAGCAAGTGCTTCAAAAACGCGATGGCCTTAAGCTGTTCGCCATGCGGGAGCTGTTCGATTTGAGGTTTGATCTCGGCGAAAACCATGGGCGGAACGTGGTGCGGCGCTGCGCCGGCGGCAAGCGCGGGATTAAGGTGATGTTTGGAACGAACGGGAATTGCCAAGAAAAGGAAACGGACCTGAGCAAGCTCGCACAAAAGCCAGACAGCGGTGGGCGGGCGCGTCCCTGTGCCCGCATGGTTGGAGGGCGCGAGGTTTGCTCATGCCGGCACAGGGACGTGCCGGCCCACCCGCAATCGTCAGACGAGGGCGCGACCATCAAAACCGCGCGGAACGGGACTCGCCACTTACCACGCGTCGAGGGCGCGGATGGCGAGAGGCGCACGTGTGGGCGGAGCGGAGCCGGGTTCGGCGAGGATGACGAAGCGGGCGGAGGTCGTGGCGGGCGTCGTGGTGCGGATCACGATACGGCGGAGGCCGGGGGTGGGTTCGTCGTAGGCTTGAAGGAGGCGCGAGGTATCTTCGACGGTGAGCGTGGCGTCGGCGGGTTCGAGGATGCGGAGGCGCAGGGTGGCGCGGTTTTGCGTGAGGAGCGCGCCGTGGGGCTCGAGCGTGACGGCGGCGTTCGTGAGCCATTGCCAACTCGCGGTCGTGGCGCGGGCGGCGGCGGTCCATTCGTCTTGGAAGAGGACGCGGCGATCGGGCAGGAGCATGACGCCGCGGCGGGCGGATTTCACGGAGTCGCCGGAGACGGCGGTGAGGTCGAGTTGCGTGTGAGGCGTGGGACCGGTGGCGACGAAACGCGTGATGGGAGCGAAGGCGGTAACGCGTTGCGGGGCGCCGTCGAAGCGCAGGAGGTTGTGGCCTTCGGGGCCGAGGCGGAAAATCGTCCAGCGCGGGCTGTCCTGTTGGAAACTCCACAAGGTGGAGTCGATGCCGGCCTGGTAGGCGGTCGTGTAGGATTGCGAGCCGGCGTCGACGGCCCAGCGCACGCCGTCGGCCTCAAAAATGAAGGAGCCGACATCCATGTGGCCGTGAGAAATGCCGGCACGGCCGCCTTTGATCGCGAGGTAGATGGCGCGGGGGTCGGACCACGCACTGCGGTGGACCGCGATGGGCACGGGGCCCTCGCCTTTCCAGTTCAGCGGCGGCGGGGCGGCGGGAAGCGCGGCGAGTGCGGGGTCCCACCAGAGGAGCGCGAGCGGGAGGTGGCGGGAGCGGGCGTCGGAACTGGACGACAATTTGGCGGCGGCGGCGAGTTTGCCGAGGTAGTCGAGTTCCCAACGGATCGCGGCGGGTTGCCGCAGGCGGCGGGCGAACCAGAAGAGCGCGGGCTCGAAACCGCGGTGCGCGGAGGAGTCGGCGTAGTTGAAGGTGTCGCTGCCGGGCGCGGTGACTTGGTTCAGGTAGTCGGGCGTGGCAAGAAAGCCGGGAAATTCGTCGAGGCCGCAGCGGTCGCCGAGGGCGCTCTCGAGCGCGGCGAGCATGGCGACGTGGAAGGTCGTGCCGTAGGCCCAATACATCGGGCCCTCGGGGTAAACGCCATCGGGTGCGTAAGCCGCGGCGGAGGAGTGGAGTTCGTCGACCGCGCGTTGGACGGTGCGCTGCGCGAGAGCGGGCTCGCGGTCGGCGACGGCGAGGGCGCCGATGACGAGGGCGCCGTGGCAGACTTGGTTCCAGTTGTTGGTGCCGCGGACCCACGAGAGATATTTGGCGGGCGAATCGAACGAGGCGCGCAGGCCTTTTTCGATGAGGGCGGTGGCGAGGGTGTCACGCTCGGCGGGCGAGAGGGTGTCGTAGAGCCAGTCGTAGCCGACGGCGACAGCGAGCGTGGCCTCGGCGGTGTCGAGGAAGACAGCGGGATTCCAGTCGGGGAGCGCGGTGAGCAGGCGGAGCTCGGCGAGCGCGCGGTCGCGGAAACGGGTGTCGTTGGTGAGGCGCGCAGTGGCGGCGAGGAGGAGGACGCGGCGTTGAATTTCGCGGGCAGGCTCGAGGATGGTGCCGGCGAGTTTGCCGCGGCTTCGCGCAGTGATTTTGACTGGCGGGAGTTTGAGGACGGCCTCGGCGCGAGCGCGGATGAGGGCGAACAGGCGGGTGGAAACGGGGTCGGCAGCGGGCGCGGCGGCGAGACGGGTGCGAAGGGCTTGCCACTGGTCGGCATTGGCGAAGAGGCGCGGGTGCGGCGGAAGATTGGTCCAGGCGGCGGCGGGCGCGGGGTGAGGCGCAGCGGAGAGCGGTGCGTGGACGCTGAGAGTGAAGGCGACGAGGCCGAGGAGCCGGCGGGCGAAGGAAAAACGAATCATGACCGTGGGCCGTGACGCGTTCTGGCCGAGGGAAATTTCGCGGCGCGGAGAAAGAAGCGGAGCGAACGGGGGCGATTACTTGGAGCGCGAGCGAGGAGGTCATCCCACCCCAAACCCCAAAGCCTGACCCCGTCGGCTGCTCCCGGCGGAGGGAAATTTCGCGGCGCGGAGAAATCCAACACGGATATGGTGGGGCGCGCAGGGCACAACCCTAACGAGTCGTTTATTGTCCGTGCGTATCGCAAGTGGCAATTTGCGACGCTGCGAACCACTTAACCGCGTCCGTCGACCACCTGTGAGGGTAGACGAATAGAAATGCTAGTAACAAAATGGGGCGCTCTCTGAAAGCGCGGGGGACTGCACCCGCGTCGTATTTACGCGCCTCGACAATCAATGTGGCCCAGCTCTGGCGGCGTGGCTGAATGATTTCCCGGAGAAGTCCCTTTGGACTGCGCCAAAGATAGCCCATCCAACTCGCCGCAGGTGTGAATTCCTCGATGGTTATTTTTGATAGTTCGGGCCAAAGAACTGCCGCCTGCTGTTTCCAGTTTTCTTGGATCAAAAAATGCCAAAAAGCTTTGGCGCACCTAGACTGAAAATTTGTCTTCGAACTCCGTTCGTTTTCTTCCTCAGGATCTTTCTCCGGAAAATAGACGTCCTCGAACGATTGATAGACGTGGCCGAACTGGCGCGCCAAATCCTGATTGCTCGCGACGCTAATGAGTCCTTCGATCACTTGCCTGAGAACGACGTCAGATGACAAATCTCCTCTCAAGCAACGCTCATAAACGAAAAGAGCGAGAAGGGCTGGACATGCAGCCTCTCCCCATAGCCAGACTTTTTTCCGATGGCGTTCAATCAAGGCACGTGCGCGTTCCGAGACTTCTCGGTCGCGAGATTGAGGTTCGATTGCTCGCAACGCGGCCAGCGACGCAACGGCAACAACACCTGTGGCGCGAATCCGAACCAGCTTTGAGTCCGTAAACGGATCACCTTGGCACAGGTCGGTGTTCGAGTGAGCCTCTTCCACGAGCAAGCCCACTGAATTCCAAAGCATTTGCTCAATTACCTCCAAAGACTTGGCGGCGGAGGCGTATGACTGCCGTCGTTTTTCTACCAGCGCACAGCAATACGCATAGGTCATCACCCAGGCTTCGAACTCGGCATAATAATTCTTTTTCCTGGTAAAGCTTGATACAGCGAATGAGGTCGTTATCGCCGCTGAGTGGATCAACCGCGCTAAAGTCCGTTTTGAAAAGAGGCGGGGTTTTGGAGCATTCAGGTCCAACACTTGGTCGAGAACCGAGGCTAAAAATTGCTTGTTTAGTTGGCCGTCTCCATCGTCGACCCATAACTGAACGAGAGGTTTGATCTCGGTAAGTGGTCTTGGCCAAAAACTGGAATTCAGGGTAGTGATCCAAGCGATCATCGTCCCTTTTGTGATGACTTCCAAGGCGCCGTGGGGTCCGCGTTTCGGCCGCGCACGATTAAAGGCATCGATCCAGTGATTAACTTCTTCCTCAAGTTCACCATTAATTACCACGAAGGAGCGGTGCGGCTTTCGACTCAAAGGTAGTGACGGATGAACAATCGCTGTTTCAACCAACGTGGTGATCTGGGTGCCAAGTTCGCGCGTCCAGTGTGAAAGAGAGATTTTCTTCCCTCCGACATCCTTTAACTGGAACGCGCAATGAAGACCTCTACTATCTCGCGCCAATACATCTTTACCTAACTCCATACCGCAGTGACGGCTGACGTGCACGACCTCGAAGCCCTGCCCAGCCAATGCGTGAGCGAAAGGACTTTGATAGGCGCGCTCGTTAGCGTTACTCAACCAATCGTCTATTAGCCTCGCGATCATTCCATTCCCGCCGTTTCTTTTCAATGAGCTCATGCATTGTCGCCCTGAGTTCCTGATTGGTTTCGATTTCCTGAATTGCAGCGCGATATTTTTCCTCCATCGCGGGCGCTCCCATAAGCGTTGGCAAACGTGGGGCTCCGTTCTCAAAATCGACCCAGACGCTCTCGATCATTTTGAACACGTGTTTCGGCCCAAAAACTTCACCTTTTGCGTCTATTGTGCGTCCGGTATCCTGAAGTTCTCGAACAATAGTCTCTACACTATGGTCTACTTGCTGCCGCGCCATCTCGACCGCTGCGTCGTCGACTCGTTTGACGATCTCGTCCGGAGTTAATTTCGCCAGCTCGCTGGTCTTGAACGTCATCTTTGCCGAGATCTCTCGAAATTCCATAGAAGACTCTGTTCCGTCCTCTCGCTGAACTACCAAGCGATCCCCTTCTTGTAGCACAAATCGAGGTGACTTGTTCAGAGGGCCAAGCGCGCGTCGATTTGAATCAAAAAGCCGCTTGGTGTAGGCCTCTCTGAATCGTTTGCGGGCGCGAGCGAAATCCGGCAGCATTTCATTCCATCCAGATACAGATTGCTGAGTTGGGCAAACTCCTTTCCCGCTCTCGCGCTAGATATCGACAGCTCAATTTTCATCGAGCGGTGTGAAGGACTGCTCGGTGCGGTTGGCCAACGTGGTCAGGTCGTCGTCGACAAACTTGAAGTAGCCAAAAGGGCGTGGCGTGGCGCTCTTCGGTTTTGAACGGGTGGTGGTGACGGGGGCGAGGCGCACGAGGCGGTTGCCGCGGCGGAGATAGACAGGTTTTCCAGTAACAGCGCGGTCGAGCAGGCGGCCGAGTTGCGAGCGGGCCTCGGAGGCGGTGAGGGCTTTGACCATGGGCGGACTGTGTGAGGAGTGACGGTGTTTCAAAGCGAAAAGGCAGCGCGGGCGAAGAGACGCGACGCGAGCAAGGAGCAAAAAGAGAACGATTACGATTACGAGGAACGAGAACGAGTGCGGTCCCGGCTCTCACGAGCCGGGCGACGGTGAAGAAAGCACGCTCAGGCTGAGCGTGCTACGGGTGGACGGCAGGGATCGCCTGCGAGCAGGCTCCTACCTCTGTGAGGCGATCCAGTCGTCGATGGCTTGGGCGAGGACGTTTAAGGGGACTTCGCCGGTGCGGAGGACGGCGTTGTGGAATTCTTTCGGCGAGAATTTTGCGCCGAGTTCGCGTTTCGCTTTCGCGCGGACGTCGAGGATCTTGAGCTGGCCGATTTTGTAAGAGCAGGCCTGGCCCGGCATCACGACGTAGCGCTCCACCTCGGAGACGGAGATGCCGTAGTCGATGGCTTGTTGGTGGGTCCATTTTTTCGCGTGGAGGCCGGTGTCGACGACGAGGCGGCGGGCACGGAAGAGTTCCTTGTCGAGCTGGCCGAGGAGGAGAGCGTGTCGGGAGTCGCGAGCTCTTTATCTTTCTTCATTCTCTTAATCTTTCTCTCCGGCGCTTGGCGGACAACGGAGGAATAAAAACCGGGGGAGAACGAGAACGATGGCGGCGGTTAGCGGGAGACTTTGAAGGGGTCGCGGAGGTCGAGGGTGTGCGGGTGCTCGGGGGTGATCTCGCGGATGGGCGTCGGGAGCGGCGCGCCGGGCGTGTGGCCGTGCGGGATGAAGCGGGCGAGGCGGCGGCTTTCGGCTTCGTAGCTGTTGACGGGGAAGGTCGCGTAGTTGCGGCCCCCGGGGTGCGCGACGTGATAGGCGCAGCCGGCGAGGGCTTTGTCGTTCCACGAATCCACGAGGTCGAAGATGAGCGGGGCGTCGACGCCGATGGTGGGATGCAGGCAGGAGGGCGGTTGCCACGCGCGGTAGCGGACGCCGGCGACGAATTCGCCGTTCACGCCGGTGGGCTGGAGCGGGACGCGCGCGCCGTTGCAGGCGACGAAGTAGCGCTCGGGGGTGAGGCCGGTGACTTTGACTTGGAGGCGTTCGACGGAGCTGTCCACGAAGCGGACGGTGCCGCCGGGGGCGCCTTCTTCGCCCATGACGTGCCAAGGTTCGAGGGCGTGGCGGAGTTCGAGTTCCATGCCGCGGGTGTGGATGCGGCCGTTGAGCGGGAAACGGAATTCGAAGTGCGGGGCGAACCACGACGCGTCGACGGGGAGGCCCCAGGAGCGGAGGTCGGCGGTGACGTCGGCGAAATCCTGCTGGCAGTAATGCGGGAGGAGATAGCGATCGTGGAGATCGGTGCCCCAGCGGACGAGGCGTTCGGGGGTGTAGGGGTTATCCCAGAAGCGGGCGACGAAGGCGCGGAGGAGGAGTTGTTGCGCGAGGCTCATGCGCGCGTGCGGCGGCATTTCGAAGGCGCGGAGCTCGAGGAGGCCGAGCCGGCCGGTGGCGCTGTCGGGCGAGTAGAGTTTATCGATGCAGAACTCGGCGCGGTGGGTGTTGCCGGAGACGTCGGTGAGGAGATTGCGGAAGATGCGGTCGACGAGCCAGGGGGGCGTGGCGCTGAACATGGGCGAGACGCCCATGCCACCCGACCCCAAGGGCGGGACGCCCGTGCCACTTTGCGGAGCACCACTGACGCGGGCGAGCTCGCGGAAGGCGATTTCGAGTTCGTAGAGGGAGTCGTTGCGGGCTTCGTCGACGCGGGGGGCTTGCGAGGTGGGGCCGATGAAGAGGCCGGAAAACAGGTAGCTGAGCGACGGGTGGTTGTGCCAGTAGCTGAGCAGACTCTGCAGGAGGTGCGGGCGGCGAAGGAGCGGGGAATCGGCCGGGCGCTCGCCGCCGAGGATGAGGTGGTTGCCGCCGCCGGTGCCGGTGTGGCGGCCGTCGAGCATGAACTTGTCGGTGCCGAGGCGGGATTGGCGCGCGGCTTCGTAGAGGAACTCGGTTTTCTCGGTGAGTTCGCGCCAGGTGGACGACGGGTGAATGTTTACCTCGATCACGCCGGGATCGGGCGTGACCTTGATGCTGTTGAGGCGTGGGTCGTGGGGCGGGAGGTAGCCTTCGATGACGACGGGGAGCGCGAGGTCGGCGCAGGTGGCTTCGAGGGCAGTGAGCAGGTCGAGGTAGTCCTCCGTCGTGCGCACGGGCGGCATGAAGACGAAGAGGTGGCCTTCGCGCGGCTCGACGCAGAGAGCGGTGCGCACGATCCACGGCGTGCTCTCGTGCGAGGCGGGCGTGCGGTCGGCGGGCGGGAGAGATTGCGGGCGCGGGTCGTGGTCGCCGGGGAAACCGGCGGAGCGACGGAGTTCGGCGAGACGCTCCGCGGCGGCAGTGCGCGCGGCGGGCGAGCCGACGGATTGGCGGTATTGGCGCGCGAGGGCTTCGGCGCTGGGGAGCGGCGGGAGTTCGAGCGTGGGGTCGGGCGAGATGAGGTGGCGGGCGTCGGTGGGCGAGAACCAGGGCTGCGAATCGAGCGGGAGGCGGAGGCCCATCGGCGAATCGCCGGGAAGGAGAAAGAGGTGATCGGGGCGGAGGAACCACGGGCCGCTGGCCCAACCCCACGGGGCGGCGCGCTCGAGGGGGAGCGCGTAGCCGACGATGTGGTCGAGGCCTTGCTCGAAGATTTTCGCGAGGCGGGTGCGTTCCTGGACGTCGGCGAGTTTGCTTTTGAGCGGGTCGACGTTGATGGGGAGGCGGCGCTCTTTCCAGAGGTGATACCACGTGTCCTCGTAGCCGGGCATGAGGTATTGGTCGCCGACGCCGAGGTGTTGGGAGAGGCGGGCGGCGAAACGTTGGGCATCGGCGGCGGTGCGACCGTTGGGCTTCGCGATGTCGGCGAGGAGGGCGGGATTTTTCCAGACGGGCTGGCCATCGCGGCGCCAGATCGCGGAGAAGGCCCAGCGGGGGAGTTGTTCGCCGGGATACCATTTACCCTGACCGTAGTGAATGAAACCGCCGGCGCCGTAGTGGAGCCAGAGACGCTTGATGAGAGTTTCGGCGAGGGAGCGTTTTTTTGGGCCGACGGCGGCGGTGTTCCACTCGGGGCCGTCCATGTCGTCGATGGAAATGAAGGTGGGCTCGCCGCCCATGGTGAGGCGGACGTCGCGGGCGCGGAGGGTGGCGTCGATTTTTTCGCCGAGGGCGTCGATCGCGGCCCACTGGGCGTCGGTGTAGGGATAGGTGACGCGCGGGGATTCGTAGATGCGCGAAACGGTCATCGCGAAGTCGAACGTGACTTCGGATTTGTCGACGCCGCCGGTGATGGGCGCGGCGCTGGACGGCTCGGGGGAACACGCGAGCGGGAGGTGGCCTTCGCCGGCGAGGAGGCCGGAGGTCGGGTCGAGGCCGATCCAGCCGGCGCCGGGCAGGTAGACCTCGCACCAGGCATGGAGGTCGGTGAAGTCCTTTTCGGCGCCGGAGGGGCCGTCGAGGGATTCGCGGTCGGCTTTGAGCTGAATCAGGTAGCCGGAGACGAAGCGGGCGGCGAGGCCGCAGTGCCGGAGGGCTTGGACGAGGAGCCAGCCGGAATCGCGGCAGGAGCCGGAGAGTTTCGTGAGGGTTTCCTCGGGCGACTGCACGCCGGGCTCGAGGCGGATGACGTAGCGGACGAGGTGGTTGAGGCGGGTGTTGAGCGCGACGAGGAAATCGATCGTGCGGCGAGGGGTGCGGTCGATGCTCGCGACGAAGGCGGCGAAGGCGGGCGTCGCGGAGGTGAGGGCGTCGCGGCGGAGGTAGGGAGCGAGTTCGACTGCGAGTTTGTCGTCGTAGGCGAAGGGGAAATTCTCGGCGGCAGGCTCGAGGAAGAAGTCGAAGGGATTGTAGACCGCCATCTCGGCGACGAGGTCGACCTCGACGGAGAAGGCGCGGGTGGGCGAGGGGAAGACGAGGCGCGCGAGGTAGTTGCCTTGGGGGTCTTGCTGCCAGTTGAGGAAGTGCGGCTCGGGTTTGACCTTCAACGAGTAGCTGAGGACCGGCGTGCGGCAGTGCGCGGCGGGGCGCAGGCGGACGACTTGGGGACCGAGGTTGACGAGGCGGTCGTAGTTGTAGGCGGTCTTGTGGTGGAGGGCGACGTGGATGGCCATGAGGAGGTTTTGCGGGTGGCTGGGGCTGTTTAGCAAAAGCCGGGCCGGAACGGTGAGGATGCCGCAAAACGGGATGGACGTGTGGGCGGAAGGCGCGGAGCGGGGCGGGAGCGAGGGACAGCGGGAGGAACGGAGGGGTTAACCGCTCATGGGATTCGCCAAGGGGCGAAACCTTGGGGATGCGGCTTCGGCTGATCGCCTAGGCGGGGCGAGGTGGGGTCGGCTGATCGCCCACCGTGGGACGGACGGGTGGCCGAGGAGCCCGGTCAGGCTGACCGGGCTACGGGGAAGGAAACATTCGGCCGTTTTAGCCGTCTGAGCGGGGGTATGAAAACGGTCCACTTCCCCGGTCTTTCGCGTGCGGCCCGCTTGGGTGTGACGCTCGGCATCGTGTTAATTTCAGCAGGTTTGGGTGCGGCAGAGCCGGCGTTTCCGGCCATCCCCGACGCGCCGACGGTGCCGGTGGCACCCACCCTGCCGGATGCGGCCATCGTGCGGGAGCCGATGCAGCCACAGGTGAGCCAGGAAATTATCGAGGAGCGGCCGTCGGGGCAGCACGTGTGGGTGTCGGGGCATTGGCGCTGGCAAGAGGGGCGTTACGCGTGGATCGCGGGGCGGTGGGATTTGCCGCCGCGGGCGAATGTCGCGTGGGTCGAGCCGCGTTGGGAGAAAAAGGGCAACGGTTACGTGTTGGCGGGCGGTTATTGGCAGGAGTCGGGACCTCAGCCTTATGTGAGCAACGTGCCCGCGACCGCGCAGGGCGTGCCGGCGAATCCGCCGCAACAGGCGCCGGCCAGTGCGCAGGCGGAGGTGGTCGTCATCCGCGAAGCCCCGCCGCCGCCGCCGCGCGAAATCATCGTCGCGCGCCCCTCGAACCACCACGTGTGGATCAGCGGGCATTGGGGCATCCGCGCCGGGAGACATATTTGGATCGGCGGTCGCTGGGATCTGCCGCCGCGTTCGGACGTCGTGTGGGTCGAGCCGCGCTGGGAGCGTCGCGGGCCCGGCTATGTTTTGATCAACGGCTACTGGCGCGAGGCGACGCCGGTGCGCGTGCACGAGCGCGGCGGTCGCGAAGTGATCGTGGTCCGCGAGCCGCCGCCGCCGCGCCGCGAAGTCGTGCCGGCGCGGCCTCCGGGGCCGGGCATGATCTGGGTTTCCGGGTATTGGGCTTGGCACGGTGATCGTCACCTCTGGGTTGCGGGTCACTACGAGCGTCCGCCGCGTTCGCGTGCCGTGTGGGTGGAGCCGCGTTGGGAACGGCGCGGCGGCGGCCACATTTTTATCGAGGGCTTCTGGCGCTGAGCCGGAGCACGCGCGGCGAGACGGACGGCAAGTCGCGCGCCTTTCGCAAAATTTCGCCTTCATCCGCCGGCACGGAGCGATCCGGGCCGGCGTTTTTGCGTCCACGCACGACAAGCGATGCGGAGCAATTCGCCGCTTGGGAGTGGCCGCGCCCGGACGAGGCGCTACACTCGGACTTTCTCCTTTTTCTATGACGACCGCCTTAGCCGCCATGCACGCCCGCCGCTCCATCCGCGAGTTCGAAGCCGAACCCGTGCCGCCGGAGACGATCCGCCAACTCGTCGAAGCGGCCGGCCGCGCGCCGAGTTCGAAAAATACGCAGCCGTGGCGCCTGTATCTGCTGCAAGGAGACGCGCTCGCCGCGCTGAGTCGCGACATGCTCGCGGCGTTTGACGCCGGCCGGCCGCCGCAGCCCGACTACCGCTACTCGCCGGAGCCGTTGCCCGCGGACTGGCTCGCCCGCGCCCGCGCCTGCGGCATCGGGATTTTTAAACACAAAGGCATCGGCCGCGACGACACCGACAAACGCCGCGCGCACGACCGCGAGAATTTCCACTTCTTCGGCGCGCCGCACGTGTTTCTCCTCGGCACGCAGGCCTCGGCCTACTCCTACGGCACGTTTCTCGACTGCGGCTTTGTGCTGAACAACCTGATGCTCGGCCTCGCCTCCCTCGGCTACGGTTCGTGTCCACAATACAGCGCGGTGGCCTACCCCGACGTATTGCGCCAACACATCCCCGGCTCCGCCGACACGTTGTTCATCGCCGGCCTGCCCTTCGGCCGCCCGAAAGCCGACGGCCATGTGAACGGTTTCCAGCCCGCGCGCCTGCCGGTCGACGAGTGGTTTAAGGTCGTCGGGTGAGCGGCGCGGAGCGCGCGCCTGCCATGAAGATCCTCGGGCTCTATCTTTCTGCGGCGCACAATTTCGTCGGTCACCACGGCGGCCCCGCCGGCACGCAGCCCACGATCAAAGTCGACGCCCTCGAATGCGTCGCCGGTCGCGGTGTGCGCGGCGACCGTTTCTTCGATCACGCGCCCGACTACAAGGGGCAGATCACGTTTTTCTCGCGCGAAGTCATCGACCAGCTCCGCCGCGAACTCGCGTTGCCCAACGCGAGCCCCGCCGCCGCGCGGCGCAACGTCCTCGTGAGCGGCGTCGAGCTGAACACGCTCGTCGGCGTCGAGTTCACCGTGCAGGGTATCCGCTTTTTCGGCACGGAGGAGTGCCGCCCCTGTTACTGGATGGACGGCGCGCTCGGCCCGGGAGCCAACGCCTGGCTCCGCGGACGCGGCGGGCTGCGCGCCCGCATCCTCAGCGACGGCTGGCTGCGTTGCTGACACGCCGACCGCGTTCCGCACACTCGCTTTCACGATGACCAATTTCTGGGACGAACGCTTCTCCGCCGCCGACTACATCTACGGCACGGCGCCCAACACCTTCGTCGCCGCGATGGCGGAGCAGATCCCCGCGGGTCCCGTGCTGTGTCTCGCCGAGGGCGAAGGCCGCAACGCCGTTCACCTCGCGCAACTCGGCCACGCCGTGACCGCCGTCGATCAATCCGCCGTCGGCCTCGGCAAAGCCGCGCGGCTCGCAAAAGAGCGCGGCGTCGCGCTCACGACGGTTGCGACCGATCTCACGCACTACGTCATCGCGCCGGGCGCATGGGCGGGCGTGGTCGTGACCTTTGGCCATCTGCAGCCGGCACTGCGTCGCCAAGTTCACGCCCGGATTGTCGCGGGCCTGCGATCGGGCGGCGTTTACATTCTCGAAGCCTACACGCCCGCGCAGCTCGCGTTCGGCACCGGCGGCCCGAAGGACGTGGATCTGTTGATGACGCTTGCCGCGCTGCGCGTGGAATTGGCGGGGCTGAACTTTGAGCACGCCGTCGAATGCGAGCGCGACGTGATCGAGGGCACTTATCACACGGGGCGCGGCGCGGTCGTGCAAATCCTCGCGCGCAAACCGCGCTGATCGCGAGGCGGCAGGTCGCGGCGCGGCGCGTTGGCACTCGCGCGGCTTGCCGCGTTCACCATCATCCTTCGCCGAGCCCATGTCCGCCACACCGACCTCTCCCGCCCCGGCGCCGCAACTGTGGCCGTGCGGGATGGACTGCGCGTTTGCCGAGGAACGCCCCGGCACCTACGGCGAGTGGATCTGGTGCCGCCGCGCCGCCGCTCCGGTGCGTCTCATCCGCGCGGGGCGCGAGTGTCCATTTTTCCAAGCACCGGGCACGGTGAACGACAATTCTCTGGCGGTGCCACCAAACCCAACGCCCCATTCGCCGTGAGGCGAATGGGGTTTGGGTAGGAGCCTGCTTGCAGGCGATTCCGGATGTTGTCCGTTGTCGTGCGAAGAAATCGCCTGCAAGCAGGCTCCTACCTCCAAACGCCTTTGGTTCGCTCCTAAACAGCGCATCGAAACAAGGCGAGCGGGGCGCGGAGTGCGGCGTAGAAGGCGGATGGAAAATCGCCTTACTTTGCGCGCAGGATATCGACGAGTTCGTAGGGCTTCTGGCCGTTGGCGGAGGCGAGTTCGCGGAGTGTCTGCGTATCCTCGAACTTGATTCCTTTCGCGGTGAGCCGCGCGCGGGCGGCGGCGAGGTCGAGGCCTTCGTCGGCGCAGAACTGCGCGAGCGTTTTCCAACCGAGCCCGCCGCCGGCTTTGCCTTCGACGTGCTCACCGGCGGCTTTCGGCGCCGTCATGATGATGTCGTAGACTTGCTGCGCGGAGAGTTTCGCGTGCTCGGCGATATCGCGCACAACTGTCTCGGCCGTGAAACCGGTGACACCTTTCGCGGTGAGGCGTGCGGTCGCGGCGGTGAGATCGACGCCGCCTTTTTGCGCGAGTGCCGCGAGCGTGAGCAACTCCGCGTGCGGAATCGGCGCGCGCTCGGCGGGGCGCTCCCAGCTTTGCTTGAACGACTCGTTCCACGCGAGGAGCGAGGAGAACGGCGGCACACCGGCGCGCGTGCCACCGAAGACCATGACGCAGATCGCGGACGCGACCGCCCACTCGGCCCGGAAGCCGAGCGTGCGGGTGGCGCGATTTTTCAGATAGGTCATGAGCGGACCCCAGTTGAAGAACACGTGCACTGCCGTCATCACGAGGAAGAGCGCACCGAACCAGATGTGGAGCGCGCCCCAGTCGCTCTTGCGCAGACCGAGGAGCGTCCAGTTGGTCCAGTTCGCCACGCGGCCGGGCGGCGAGAGGAAGAGCATGACGCCACTGAGCGCCATCATCGCGAAACCGAGGGTCATCAGCACGCTCGTGAGCGCGCGCCATTGGAAACGAGGGGCAGTCGGGGAGTGCATGGCAGAGGTAAGTTGAAGCGGAGCGCCGGAGGAAAAGGCGGTTTACTCAACGTCCACCACGGTAGCCGCGACCGGCGTTGCCGGGATTCGCGGGAGCCGGCGTGGCCGGGCACGTGCCGGCGCGACCGGGCGCCGCGCTCGTCATCGTGGCGAATTCTTCGGCGGTGAGAACCTGCGGCTGATACGTGACGCCGGCCGCGGCGAGATTCCGCACAAAGGCGCCGAGGTGGTTGACGGACGCGTTCACGAGATTGGCGATGACGGCTTTCGAGCCCTCGTCAGTGGCCTGCGCCGAGAGGCGACGGAGATCGGCGATGTCGGTCTCCTCAATCAACGCGCCGGCGCGGAGAGCTCCGGTGGCCGAGCCGTTCACGAGGACGAGCAGTTGGTCGTAGAGCGCCTGGAGGTCGGCGGTGGCGTAGACGCCGGCTTTCGCGGCGGGCGGCAACACGCCGACGCTGGCGGCGAGCTGCGTAAGGGCGGCGGCATGACGCATCTCGGATTCGGCGATGTTGGCAAACACGCGGAGATCCCAGCGCGCGGCGGCGGCGGCGTAGATGTCGTGCGCGACGCGTTCCTCTTCGATGGCGAAGATGAGATTGGCCGAAGTGAGCGTAGTCGGGGTCGCCGCCGTGACGGAATTCATCGGGCACGCGGCGTTGCTGCCGTCGACCGGGCAAGTGGCGGCGGGAGTCGGCGCAGGGACGGGCGCGGGCGTGACGGGGGCGCCGTTGCGATTTTGGGCGCCGAAGGCGAGGAGGGGGAGGACGAGGAGAAGGCTGAGTTTGGTTTTCATGGGTGAATTTGGTTCACCCAGTTACACCCCGGAAAACCGCGGGCATTACACGCACCGCGATTATTTTTTATTCGGTAATATTCGCCGCGAGCCGGGGTGTAATGGGGCGGATGAAAATCCAACCAAACATGAAAACTAAAATTATCCTCGTCAGCGTTCTCCTCAGCGCGGGTCTCGTGACCGGCGCTTTCGCCGCCCAAGGTCGTGGCAACAACTCAGCGGGTCGCGGCAATAGCAGCGGTGCCGGCTCGGGCCGCGGCACGGCGCAGCCCAGCGCGAGTTGCGATCAATCCGGCCCCGGTCAGGGCACACCGGTCCGCGACGGCTCCGGCAAAGCGAATTCCCAGGGCAAAGGTGCGAAAGACGGCTCCGGCAACCAGGCCAACTGCCCCGTCCCGCCGACGAACTAAACGCCACGTGACAAAATCCAGCGCCTCTGCGGCGGAGCCTCAAAGCTCCGCCGTTTTTTGTGGGTGGGATGTCGGGAGCTGCCGGCGGGCGCGATTTTGAGAACGCAAGAAATCGGTGACGCGGCCGGTGGGTTCCGTGAGCAGATTGACCAATTTGACCTACCGGCCAGGCCGTCCTCAATTCGTGACTATGAAACAGAAATCTCCATCACTTGGGTTTTGGACTCCTGTCGTCATACTGCGACTCGAGGGGTTATGCACGTTGTTGGTATCGGCGTTGGTCTACCATAGGCTCGGCTTCAATTGGTGGCACTTCGGACTCATGTTCTTCCTGCCAGATCTATCGATGCTCGGGTATATATCCGGCAAGGAGATCGGCGCCGCTTTGTATAACCTGGGGCACACCTACGTCATCGCAGTCCCGTGCGGGGTGGTATGTTGGTTTCTAGACAACACTGTCGGTATGACCGCCGGCCTGGTCTGGATCGCGCACATTGGATTTGATCGCGCTCTGGGCTATGGTCTGAAGCATGCGTCGGGTTTTGGGGATACGCACTTGGGGACCGTGGGGCGCAATCGCGGACCGCAGGAAACCTGACCGCATTCGCCGTCAGGTAGGGAGGCTCCCTCATCACCTTCGGAATTGCTTCGGCAGCGCGAAGTGGCACGCCAGTGGACGTCACCAACGTTGTGCGTGCTTCAACAACAAGCTCACCAGCGCTCCCCCGTGGGCGGCTCGCGTTCATCGACAATCTGCGAGCCGTTCTGACCGTGCTCGTCGTCGCCCATCATGCGGCGCAAGCGTATGGTCCGACCGGTGGAGCGTGGCCGGTGAGTGAACCGAATCGTTCGCCGGCCCTGGGCTTACTGATTTCGATCAACGCCATGTTCTTCATGGGACTGTTCTTTTTTGTCTCCGCGTATTTTGCCCCGGACGCGTTGGCGAAAAAAGGACCCCGGACTTTTCTGCGCGACCGTTTCTGGCGCTTGGGTCTGCCGTCGGTGCTGGTTCTTGCCGTGACGACTCTCACGATGGGCAAACCTCAGTTCCTGCACCTTTGGTTCGTGGTGGACCTGCTTGCGCTCAACTTGCTCTATGCGCTCCTCGCTGATCCGCACCGTCCGAACGCGTCGCCCGGTCGCGATCCAACGACGCTGCATGTGCTGGGTTTTATCGTCGTCCTCGGAGTCGCGACGGCGGGTCTGCGCATCGCCTATCCGATTGATCGCTGGGTGAACCTCCTCTGGTTCCTGCCCATCGAGCCTGCGCACTGGGTGCAATATGGCAGTTTCTTCATTCTGGGACTTTGGGCGGGGCGCAGCCGATGGGTAGAGCGTATCCCTGACCGGATGGGGATGGGTGCGCTGGTTGTAGCGGTGGTCAGTGTATTGGCTTTTGGCGTCTACCGCTTCTGGCCGAATCGTCCGGTCCACTGGTTTGATACCGGCGGGCTTCGCTGGCAGAATCTGAATCTCGCCCTGCTCGAAGCGGTGGTATGCGTCGCTCTGGCAATCGGACTTCTTTGGCTGTTTCGAAAAGTCGCGAATCGCGAAATCGCCGCCGTCCAGGCTTTTTCGGCGGATGCCTACGCGATCTACTGCCTGCATCTCCCGGTTGTGGTGGCTCTACATTTTGCGCTGCGCCCGCTCCCGGCTGGCCCGCTCACCAAGTTTGCCCTAACGACGCTCCTCGGAGTGTTGGGTTCGTGGGCTCTCAGTCGCTTCCTGCTGCGTTCCACCGCGCTGGGCCGTCGCATTTTTTGAGGCCCAGGGAAGGAGCCTTTCCAGAGGGTTGACTGTAGAACGACGACTTGTAGCCGGTATTTATGGCGAATTCACACGCACCCATTGAAGGGATTGTTGAGTCCATCCTCTACGTAAACGATCTCACCAAAGCCACCGCGTTCTACCGCGATGTTTTGGAGTTCGCGCCCGTGGCAGGAGATCAGGAGCGGTTTCAGGTCTTCCAAGTTGGTTCCAGGCAAGTGCTGATTCTCTTTCTGCGCGGCGGCACGCTGAGTCCCGTCGTCCTGCCGGGCGGAACCATTCCGCCCCACGATGGACGCGGGCCCCATCACATTGGCTTTGCCATCTCGGCAGAGGCCTACGAACCCTGGCTCCAACAGCTTCGGCAGCGCGGAGTCACGATTGAGAGCGAAGCCACCTGGCCTCGGGGCGGTCGCAGCCTGTATTTCCGTGACCCGGACGGGCACATGCTGGAATTGGTCACGCCCGGGATCTGGCCGAACTACTGACGGCGTGCACGACCTCGTGTTGTAGGGAGGAGCAATTCCGACCGAGGCAGGTGTTGCCTGGCGCGGCTTACAGAGGGAACCGCGAGCTAGACCGTGACGCGAAGGTCCTCAGCCGATCGCCGCGCAGACCTCGCGCACGTGGTCGCGCAGCCAGCGATGGGCCGGGTCACTGTCCAAGCGCGGATGCCAGAGCATCGAAACCGTGAACTCGGGAGGGGAGACCGGCAGGGGAAAACTAAACATCCCTTGCCGCAGATTTCCGGTGTGGCGTTCGGGCACACTGGCGACCAGGTCGGAGGCGCGGGCGAGCGCCAACGCGGTCGCGAAGCCGCCGACGATGGCGACGACGATTTCCCGCTGCACACCGAACGGCTCCAAGAGCCGATCAATCGGTTCGTTTTCGATTCCGTAGCGCGAGACCGAGATATGCCGGCCGGCCGCATAACGCGCGGGAGTGATCTTGCCCCGGGTCAGCGGGTGACCTTTGCGCACCACGCCGATGTAGCGATCGCGGAACAAGGCCAGCGTGCGCACCTCCGGACTGATTGCCTGATCCACCACGCCCGTTTCGAGATCGACGGTTCCGTCGCGCAGCGGCGTGCTGTCTTTGTTCGCCTTCTGCACAAAACGCAGGCGCACGCCGGGCGCTTCCTCGCCGATGCGCGCAATCAGGTCCGGTCCGAAGTTCTCCACAAAACCTTCGCTCGTTCGCAGCGTGAACGTGCGGACGAGTTGCTTGAGATTGAGCTGCTCGGTCGGGCGGAGAACTGCTTCGCCGCCCTCGACGAGCTGACTGACACGCTCGCGGAGCTCCTGCGCCCGGGGCGTGGGCACCAGTCCGCGCCCGGCCCGGACCAACAACGGATCGCCCGTCGTCTCCCGCAGTCGCGCCAACGCCCGGCTCATCGCCGACGGGCTGAGCCGCAACCGCCGCGCCGCGCGCGCCACGCTGCCTTCCGCGAGCAGCACATCGAGCGTGACGAGCAGATTGAGATCGGGCCTCGACATGTGGCCAGCCCATCGTGGCATGGCGTTCCACGCACGAATAAAGTGCAAACGGGGCGCCTTCCGGCATTTCCGGCCATGGGCTATCATTCTGCCCATGTTGAAGGAAAAAATTGCAGAACGAGGGACGGCGGCAGACGAGGGCAAAGCACGCACCACGTCGGTGCGCGGCGCGCTCGCGGCCTTATCGCTCGCGATGCTGCTCTCCTCGCTCGGCACCAGTGTCGCGAATGTGGCCCTGCCGACGTTGGCGCACGCGTTCGACGCCACCTTCCAGCAAGTGCAGTGGGTCGTCCTCGCTTACCTCCTCGCCATCACCTCCCTGATCGTGGGCGCCGGACGACTCGGTGACATCACCGGGCGGCGCCGACTGCTCCTCACCGGAATTGTTTTGTTTACGATCGCGTCAGTCCTCGGCGGTTTCGCGCCCACGCTGGGTCTGCTGATTTCCGCCCGTCTGGTGCAGGGCCTCGGAGCGGCCATCATGATGGCTCTCACGATGGCCATGGTGGGTGAGACGGTTCCAAAGGAAAAAACGGGGAGCGCCATGGGCCTGCTCGGAACGATGTCCGCGATTGGCACTACACTCGGTCCCTCGCTCGGCGGCGTGTTGATCTCCGGCCTCGGCTGGCGAGCAATCTTCCTCGTCAACGTGCCGCTCGGCATCACGGCATTTCTACTCGCCCGTCGTTACCTGCCGGTCGATCTCCGCGGGGCGACGACAGGCGGTGCCAAGTTCGATGCGGTGGGCACGCTGCTGCTGGCGCTCACGCTCGCGGCCTATGCGCTCGCGATGACGATGGGGCGGGGCCGCCTCGATGCGCTCAACGTCGCTCTGCTCCTGACCGCGGCGCTCGGCCTCGGCCTCTTCGTGTTCACCGAAGCGAGAGTCGCTTCACCGTTGATCCGGTTGACGATGTTCCGCGAGCCCGCGCTGAGTGCGAGCCTCGCCATGAGTGCGCTCGTCTCGACGGTGATGATGGCGACGCTCGTTGTCGGACCGTTTTATCTCTCCCGTGCGCTCGGGCTCAATGCGGCCATGGTCGGACTTGCCCTGTCGGTCGGCCCGTTGGTCACGGCGTTGATGGGGGTGCCCTCGGGTCGAATGGCGGACCGTTTTGGCGCGCCACGCATGACGCTGGTCGGGCTCGGCGGAATCGCGGCGGGTTCAGGAATTTTATCGCTGCTGCCAGCTACGCTCGGGCTCCTCGGTTACCTCGCCCCCATCGTCGTCATCACCTCCGGCTATGCGCTGTTTCAGACGGCCAACAACACCGCTGTCATGACCGATCTCCGTGCGGATCAGCGGGGCGTTATTTCCGGCCTGCTCAACCTATCGCGCAATCTCGGGCTCGTCACCGGTGCCTCTGCGATGGGCGCGGTGTTCGCATTCGCCTCGGCCACGACCGATCTCACCACCGCGCGTCCCGAAGCCGTCGCCGCCGGCATGAGAACGACATTCGCCGTCGCGGCATTTCTGATCGCGGTCGCGCTGGCAATTGCACTCGGAGGCCGCGCGCTCGCACAGCGCAGGACGGCAAACGCGCTGAAGAATTTTGGTGTGAGCGGAGTCGGTGCGACGCTCCGGTCTTGAGTCCGCCCCCACGCCCTCGCCGCCCCGAAAATTTTATCCGCCCCCTTTTTCCTCCCGGAATTTTCCGGCCGGATGCTCAACCCAAACCACGCTCCCATCATGTCCCCGATCATTCCCTCCGATCCCGTCACCGCGGTGACGTCGAAATTCAACTCCCAGCTGACAATCCTCCCGGTGCTTTTCAGCGCATTGTTGCTCAGCGGCTGCGCCAATCTGTCGAATCGCTCCAGCGGCTTCCTCGAAAGCTACGGACACCTGCAGCCCGATCCGAAAGACTCGCATCGGCTCGTGTATGAGCGGACCGATTGGAAAAAGTCGCACTACAGCAGTGTGCTCATCGAGCCGGCGGTCGTGCGCCTGACGACCGAGGATCAAAATAAAATCACCGCCCAAGAAGCGGCGGAGCTCGCGGCTTACAGCGATGCGGCCCTGCGGAAAGCATTCGAGAAAGAGTGGAAGATTGTCACGGCCGCCGAGCCCGGGACGTTGCGCGTCCGCTCCGCGATCACCGGCGTCGATCCTTCCAACCCCGCGCTCAACGTGCTGACGAGTCTGGCGCTTTGCCCAGTCGACAATGGCGGAGTCAGCATGGAATTCGAGGTCAGCGATGCCAGCAACGGCGAGCAACTCGTGGCCCTCGCGGGCTTCAGCAACGGCACGCCATTGGAGGGACTTTGGGCCTTTTGGCGCTTCGGCCACGCACGCTGGGGCATCGACCGCTGGAGCGGTGAACTGCGCAAGATCGTCCACCCTTCCGTCACGAAGCTCGCCGCGAAATAACTTCTTATGAAAACCACCCTCACCGCTCCCGCCGACTCCCCGCCCAGCCCACGTCCGATTCTCTACACCAAAATCGGCTGCCCCTGGTGCGCCGAGGCCCGCGAGGTCCTCGCCCGCCACGGGATCGCTTACGACGAACGCAGCGTGACCACCGACGCCGCCGCATCCGCCGAAATGTTACGCCTCTCCGGGCAGACGAAAGCGCCGGTCCTCGACTGGTCGGGCGAGATTCTCGCCGACTTCGGGGCCGCCGAACTCACACCGTTTCTCACCGCCCGCGTGCGCCCCGGGCGGGTGCCGTCGTGATCGCCGCGATTGTAACCATTGCGCTGCTCATCCCATGAACACGACTTCCTCTACGAAATCCGATTGGCTCATCGCCGGTGGATTGATCGCGCTCAGTGTCATTCCCATGGTTGGCGGTGGGCTCCGTTTGGTTGAGCTCAGTAGTGGAGCCTCGACTACGCCCGACCACGCGCGGTTCGTCGCCGCACCCTGGTCCATGGTGTCGCACATCGTGAGCTCCCTGATTTTTTGTGTGCTGGGGGCATTTCAGTTTACGCCTGGGTTCCGCCGCCGCAGTCCTCACTGGCACCGAGCGGCCGGACGCGTGCTCGTCCTGGGTGGGCTGGTCGCCGCGTTGACGGGACTGTGGATGACCCAGTTTCGTCCGCCCGCGGATTTCACCGGTTCGTTGCCCGCGAGTTTCGACGGCCCGTCGCTCTACGTCGTCCGCCTGCTGGCGGGTTCGGCGATGGCCTTGTCGCTCTGCCTCGGCGTTACGGCAGTGTTGAGACGAGACATTGCGAGTCACCAAGCTTGGATGATCCGCGCCTACGCCCTCGGCTTCGGCGCGGTCACCCAAGCCTTCATGCATCTTCCCTGGTTCCTCTTCCCGAGCATCCGCGGGGAACTCGCGAGGACGGTGTGCATGGGAGCGGGCTGGGTCATCAATATCGCGGTGGCCGAATGGTTAATCTCGCGGGCGCGTGGTGAAGAAGTGTCAAACGATCATGTGCAACTTGAGCCCGCGCCGACGCGTTGAAGCGCAGCGCTTTTCGGAGATGACTTCGCGCCTGAAAACGGTGACCGGCGTGGTCGCGATAAATTTCGACGAGGCCGGCTCAACCTGAAAGTCGCGGCTATTTCTTGGCAGCTTTCGCTTTCAGGTAGGCTTCGACGAGGTCGCGGCGGTAGCGCATTTTTTCGTCGGGGGTCAGAGTCTGGAGTTTGGCCTGGATCTCGGCGTGGCGCTCGGGGGTGGTGCTTTGCATCATCTCGCGCCAGCCGGTTTGGATCTCGGCGGGCATGCCGCCCCAGCCTTGACGGAGCTGCTGGCGCTGTTGCTCGGGCAGTTGGCGAAACGCGGCGATTTCAGTGCGCAGCGTGGAGCGTTGCGTGGGCGTCATCGCGCGGAGGCGCGCGATCACGGCTTCCATTTGCGCGAGCTCGGCGTCGGAGAGATTCAGGAATTGTTCGAGGGCGGCGAGTTCGCTCGCGGACGTGGACGTGGCGGGCGGCGCGGGAGGCGTTTGCGCGGCGAGCGGGGCGGCGAGAAACGCGAGGGCGAGGCCGAGGCAGGAGAGCGTTTTCATGGCGGAGAGGAATTTAGCCGCGGGGTTGCGCGGGGAGGTGGAGGAGCGCGTCCCGGTTTTCGGCGACGAGGAGGGAGCGAGCGGGTTGAAGCGCGGCGTCGAGGGCGATCAGTTCTTCGAAGGTGACGGGGCCGGGCGCGGCGGGTGTCGGCGGATTTTGGCGGAGCACGAGAACGACGGCGAGTGAGGCGGCGGCGAAGGCGGGCAGGCCGGGCCAGAGGAGCCAGCGAAGCCACGAGGTGCGGGGGCGCGGGCGCGGGCGGATGGTGGGGAGTTGGTTGCGGAGTTCGCGCCAGCGTTGCTCGAATTCGGGCGAGGTGCGGCGGAGTTTGCTGCCGAGGAGGCGGTCGAGATCGGCATCGGAGGGCGGGCGGGAGTCGTCGGAGTTCATGGCGAGGGTTGCATGAGCGCTTTGAGGTGTTGGCGGGCGCGGTGGAGCTGCACGCGGAGGGCGTTGGCGGTGAGGCCAAGCGTTGCGGCGGCGGTGCCGTGGTCGAGGTTTTGCTGGTGGACGAGGAGGAGCAGCGAGCGCTGCGCCTCGGGGAGTTGCGCGAGGGCGCGTTGGAAAATTTCTTCGAGCTCGGTGGCGCGGCGGGCATCGTCGCTCTCGGGCGCGGCGATGTAGTCGAAAGCCTCGGGCGGGAGCGTTTGCGCGGGTTTGCGGCGGCGGCGGCGCAGCTCGTTGAGGAGGAGGTTGCGCGCGATGTGGAAGAGATAGGTCGTGAAGGCGGCGCGGCGCTCGTAGCTCGCGGCGGAGCGGTGGAGGCGCACGAAGACTTCGAGAGTGAGATCTTCGGCTTCGGGCATGGAGCCGAGCGAGCGGTAGAAAAACGCGAGGAGCGGCTTCTTCCATTTGTCGAACAGCTCCTGCCACGCGCGCTCGTCGCCGGCGGCGCCGCGGGCGAGGCAGAGGGCGTCTTCGTCGGCGATTTCCGGGGCGGGCGCGGGATCGGGCGCGGCGGCGGCGTTGAGGACGCGGAGCAGCCAGTCGAAGGGAGCGGGAAATGCGCAGGCTAAGTTCACCGATGGGTTAAACCCCGACGGTGAGCGGACATTACAGGCGGCGCGAAAGAAATCAGGTCCGAGCCGGTTTTCACCATGGATCGGGCTTCAAGAATCAACGCGTTTTCAGAGGGAGTGTAACCCAATAGGTTACACGGACTGGGGGGCGCGCGGTGGGAGAAGGCGGGCGGGAGGACGGGTGGGCGAAGCCGACTTGTTGGTGGGGCGACTTGCACCGGGCGCGAAAATTATTCCCGTTGGCCGCATGACGATGCCTGCCCCGGCCAAGCCCACGTTTATCAACCGGTTTCTCGGCAGCGTAGAGCGCGCCGGCAATGCGCTGCCCCACCCGGCCACGCTCTTCGTGGGGCTTGCGGCGCTCGTCGTCGTGGTATCGTGGATATGCCATACGCTGGGTGTGACGGTCACGAATCCCGCGAGCGGCAAAGTCGTGGCGGCGGTGAACCTGCTCTCGGTCGAAGGGGTGCAGCGCATGATCACGGAGCTGACGCGCAACTTCCTCGCGTATCCGCCGCTCGGCATCTCGCTCGCGTGCCTGATGGGCATCGGCATCGCGGAGTATTCGGGGCTGATGGGCGCGATGTTGCGGCTGGTGGTGCTGAAATCGCCGGCGAAGCTGATCACGCCGATGGTCGTATTTGCGGGCGTGATGTCCAACGCGGGCAGCGAGGTCGGCTACGTGTTGTTGATTCCGCTGGCGGCGGCGCTGTTTCACACGCTCGGGCGGCATCCGCTGGTTGGCATGGCGGCGGCGTTTGCGGGTGTGTCGGGCGGCTACAGCGCGAATCTCCTCGTGGGCTCGGTGGACGTGTTGCTCGCCGGACTCTCCGAGGCGGCGGCGTACATCGTGAATCCGGCCTACAAAGTGAACGCGATGGCCAACTACTATTTTATGGCGGTCTCGACGTTTGTGATCACGGCGGCCGGCACATGGGTGACGGAGAAGATCGTCGCGCCGCGGCTGGGAAATTATGCGGGCGAGGCGAAGCGCGAAGAAATGAAACCGCTGTCGGCCGGCGAGAAACGCGGCCTGTGGGCGGCAGCGGCGGCGACGGTGGCGCTCACGGTGGCGGTGCTCGGGGGCGTGCTACCCGAGAAGGGATTTCTCGTGAACCCGAAGAACGCGGCGTTCGCGCAGTCGGCGTTTATGGTGGGGCTGGTGACGTTTATTTTTCTCTACGGCCTGCTACCGGGCATCGCCTACGGCATCGCCGCTGGCACGATCAAGAGCGACCACGACGTGATGACGGGTATGACGGCGACGATGAAGTCGATGGCGTCGTTTATCGTGCTCTCGTTTTTCGCGGCGCAGTTCATCTCGTATTTCAACTGGACGAATCTCGGCATCATCACGGCGGTGAAAGGGGCCGAGACGATCTCGCACCTCGGTCTGCAAAACATGCCGATTTTGCTCATGGTGGCGCTCGTGCTGTTTGCCGCGACGGTGAATATTTTGATTTCGAGCGCGTCGGCGAAATGGGCGCTGCTCGCGCCGGTGTTTGTGCCGATGTTCATGCTGCTCGGCTACTCGCCGGAGCTGGTGCAGGGCGCGTTTCGCGTGGGCGACAGTGTGACGAATATCATCACGCCGCTGATGAGTTATTTTCCGCTGATCCTCACCTTCCTGCACAAATACGATCCGCGCGCGGGTATCGGGACCTTGATCGCGACGATGCTACCTTACTCCATCGTGTTTATGGTCGTGTGGACGCTGCTGCTGATGGCGTGGATCGCACTGGGCATCCCGATGGGACCGGATGCGCCGCTGTTTTTGAAGAAGTGAGAGGGACAGGGAGGCGGCTGACTCCAGTTCGTGTTTCTGATGAAACGAACGTGGGTGCGGTCTTTTGGGGTAGGAGCCTGCTGGCAGGCGGTTTCATTGCACGATCACGGACCACGGGCTGAATCGCCTGCCAGCAGGCTCCTACCTTCGGACTATCGGGTCGCGGCTTGAGCCAAGCGCGTTGGGGTCAACGCGCTCCACCTCGGGCGGTTACTTTCTGGGCCAGGCGAGGGGGATGCCTTGGGCGGTGAGGGTGGACTGGAAGGCGGCGAGGAGGTCTGTGTTTTTGCGGACGGCGCGGGGCGTAGTTTTCTTTTCGCGGCAATACGCGGCGAGGACGCCGACGGATTCGCCGATGTTCCACTCCACGGGGTGCAGGCGGTAGCAACCATTGGTCAGGTGCGTGGTGCCGAGGTTTTTGCAGGCGGGCAGGAGATTTTCCATGCGCTGCGGGAGGAGCGCGCCGAGCGGGATCTGGAAGGGGCGCGTGAGGAAATCGATGTAGTTGTCGCCGCCGCTGCTGGGGTGGAGATCGATCGCGTAGCTGCCGATGCCGACGGTGTCGGGGAATACTTCGGAGAAGACTTCGGCGGCGGGTTGCTCGGGGGTTTTCTTGCGGGCGTCGAGGCCGACGTGGAGTTCGGTGACTGTAAAGTCGGCGCGGATACGGCGGCTTTCGCGGATGTAGGGATATTTCGCGAGGCCGTCTTCGGTGCCAACGATGTCGGGGCGGAGGCGGAGGCCGGGCCAGCCGGTGCCGCCGTCGGGGCGCGGCGCTTCGGTTTGCAACCAGTGGAGGAGCGAGAGGCTGAGCTGCTTCGCGGCGCGGAGGTGGCCGACGGCTTCCTCGGGCGGGACTTCGAAGAAGTTGCCGAGCATGTAGTCGTTTTGCGGCCAGTTGATGAGCGAGATGTCGCCGGCGTAGGTGCCGGGCGCGAAATTCGTGCGGTCGATCAGGCGGCGGTATTTGAAGAGGCCGGTGCCTTTCGCGGGATCGAAACCCATGGCGAACGGTTTCAGCGTGCGCGGCTGCGAGTAGTAATGGCTGAGGAGTTTGCCGGACCACGGGGGCGTGAGCGGCGGCACGTGGTCACGCCAGAAGCCGAAGTCGCGCGGGCGCTCGATGGTGTGATCTTCGCCGGCGACGTAATCCACGGCGAAGCAGCACGTGAAGGCCTGCATGTTTTGCGGACGCGCCTCGGGGCCGGCGTGGGGCTCGCCGGTGACGCGCTGCGATTCGGAGCCCGTGACGTATTCGGTGCCGGTGAGCGGGAGGAGTTCGCCGGTCTCGGTGGCATCGACAAAAAGCGGGGCGCGGAGGACGAGCTCGCGGCCGGACTCGGTGCTGCGCACGAGGACGGCTTCGACGCGGTCGCCAGTGACTTGGGCGGACGTGGCGGTGTGATGGAGGAGAATCTGCACGCGGCCGGTGGCAACGTGAGGCGCGAGCATTTCGTTGAGGACCGCGAGGGCGACGCGGGGCTCGTGGCAGAGTTTGGAGACGGAACCGTTGCCGGGATTGAGGAAGGGATTCGCACGGGCTTTTTCAGTGAGCGGAAAGTGGCGCACGTAGTAGTCGCGCACGCCGCGGCGGAAGGTCGCGTAGGCCTTCGTGCCGCCGAAGGTTTCGATTTGGGCGTGCTCGTCGGGCGGGACGGCCTGCGAGGTGAGTTGGCCGCCGATCCAGTCGGTCTCTTCGGTCATGATCACGCGGAGGCCGGAGCGCGCGGCGGCGAGGGCGGCGGCGACGCCACCGGTGCCGCCGCCGATGATGACGAGGTCAGTGGAGAGTTCGCGGGCGGGGCGGGGGCGGGCTGAGTCGGGGCGTAAAGCCCCTCCCACATTCGGAGTGGACTGCGCGGCGAGGGCGGCGGGGACGAAGAGGCCGGCTTGTTTGAGGAAGGTGCGGCGGATCATGAACGAGGTGGAGCGCGTTGACCCCAACGCGCGGCGGTGGCTAACGGGGCGGAGATCGTGGTCGGGCGAAGCGCGTTGGGGTCAACGCGCTCCACCTCGGAAAAGAATGCGGGCACGGGGACGTGCCCGCCCACCGGAGGAGCAATCAGTAGGCGCCCTTGATGGCGAAGGTCCAGGAGACGCCGACGGTTTCGCTGCGGGTGATCGCCGTGGGGCCGGTGATGAACTTCTGCATGTTGATGTAGGGCGTATCGAGGAGGTTGCGGGCGCTGAGGGCCAGGCTGTAGGTGTTGTTCAAACGCCAGCCGGCGCCGGCATCGAGGTTGGTGCGGTGGCGGCGGTAGGTGGTGCCGGCGAGGTTGGTGTTCACGTCGTCGGACCAGTTCCAGTTTCCGTAAACGTTGAGCTTGTTGAGCGTGTAGTTGATTCCGCCGGACGCGAGATGGGGCGTGAGGTTGGCGCGGGGAACTTCGGCGTAGAGGCGCGTGTAGCTGCCGCGGATGGAGAGGCGTTTGAAGAGCGGGCCGAGGATCGCTAGGCTCTGGTTATACTCGATCTCCATGCTGCGGATTTTGATGCGGTCGTTGCTGTTGGTGGTGGTGTTGAAGACGTAGCCCTGCAGTTCGTCGTCGCCGGTGTAGCCGAATTCCTCGGCGGTGAGGCTGTCGCCGATGAAGAGCTTCTTCACATTGCGTTGCGTAAAGGTGGCCGCGAGCTGGCCCACGGGCTCGAAGTAGTAAGCGAGCCGGCCGGCGAAATTGTCGGACGTCTCCGGGGTGAGGCCGGCGTTGGGGAGCGTGACGGTCTTCGAGGTCTCGTTGATGATCCAGACGCCGGCGAGGTTCACGTAGGAGGGGCGGCGGATGGTGGAGCTGTAGCCGAAGTGGACGTCGAGATTGCGAATGAGGTTATACTTCAGCGAGGCACTCGGGAAGAGGTTGTCGTATTGGCCGGTGCGTTTGACGCGCGGCTGGGAGAGGAACTGGTAATCGATGCCGGGGATCGTGTTGGCGATGCCGGCGGCGGTGAGCGTGTAGCCGGCGGCGCGGACTTCGGCGGGCGTGCGGGTATCGGCTTCGCTGGCTTCGGTGGCGGTCTTTTCCCAACGCAGGCCGGCGCGGAAGGTGGCGCCGAGGTATTTGCCGGTGCCCATGAGGTAGGCAGCGTCGATTTGTTCGTAGTAGCGGCGGCGGCGCGCGACGTAGGACTGGTAGTAGTTGTCGGCGTTGGTGCCCCAGCTCTGGCGGAAGTCGGCGCGGTTGTTGTTATAGAGATCTCCGAGGGCGCGGAGGTTGGGCATGAAGACGGTGGCGCCGGAGAGGGACGCGGTGCTGCCGTCGACCATGCCGAGTGAATAGTCCCACGGGGAGCGGTAGGCGTCCCAAGCGCCGCGGGCCGGGACAACGCCGCCGGGGGCGTAGTCGTAGCGTTTGGCGAGTTGGTCGTCTTCGAACTTCTGGATCTGCTGGCGGGATTTCAGACCGCTCTTCCAGATCACCGGGAGCCATTGCGTGGTCTTGAGCGTGGCGATGACCTCGGCGCTGTATTGGACGGTGCGGCCGAAGCGGCCGTCGTTGGCGGTGAAGGTGGGGTTGGTGTAACTGGAGCCGCGGGCGATATCGGGACCGGCGACTTGGGTGAACTTCCAATCGCTCGCCATGAGCGAGGAGCGTTCGGCGCGGTAGGTGATGCCGTTGGCGATCGGGGAGTTGGTGTCGCGGATCGATTGGTGGCGGCCCATCGGGTCATACCAGCTCGTGGAATCGGAGTAGGCGCCTTTGGCTTCGAGTTCGAAATTACCGCGCTTGAATTCGGCGCGGGGGATGAGGGTGAAGGTCTCGCCCATCTTGGAGACGGCGACGGGATTGACCGTGACGGTGCCGCTCGCGGCGGAGGTGAAGCTGAGGAGCGGATCGGCGCCGACGACCTGGCTGCGGGCGCCGGTGCTGGAATTGAAAATCACGGTGCGCTGGGGCGTCCAGAGGTCGGCGTAGTTGTAGACGATGCCGAGGCCGAAGTTGAGTTCGCGGTTAAATTTGAAATCGGCCGTGAGCGTGGTGGCGAAGCGCTTGTTGAAGCGCGGGGCCCATTGGAAATTGAGCGTGGTGGGAACGAGTGGGCGCGTATCGGCAGCGGTGACGGCGGTGCTGTAGGCCGACGATGTAATCATGGCCTCCTGGTAGACGTTGGACTCGCTGAGGTTGAGGACGATGCCGAGGCGTTTGTTCAGGAAGACGTCGGAGTATTCGAAGATGCCGCCGGGGCGGATTTTCTGGGCGGTGCGGTTTTCGTCGGGCCCGATGGATTGGTTGAGCTTCATGGCTTCGGAGTGGGCGACGACGTTGGCCTGCCAGGAAATGCGGCGGCCGGAGCGATCGAAGGCGCGCTTGGTGCGGAGGTTGATGGTGCCGGCGGGGGCGCTGGCATCGACATCGGCGCTGACGGTCTTGTTGACCTCGATGGATTCCATCGAGTTGAGAGACGCCATCTCCATCGTGAAGGAGCGCGCGGCGCCGGAGCCGGAGTTATTGGCATCGGTGCTGGCGAGGGAAATGCCGTCCATCGTAACGGCGGTGTATTCGGAGCCGAGACCGCCGAGGCGAACGGTGCGGACCTCTCCGTAGAAGAGATCGAGCTCGACGCCGGGGAGATGCTTGAGGAATTCGCCGACGTTGCCCTCGGCATTGTCGCCAAACGCGTCGGACGCGACGGTGTTGGTGATGTTCATGGAATTGCGCTGATCCATGATGGCTTTGGCGTTGCCCTCGCGTTCGGAGGAGACGGTGAAGGCCTGAAGTTTCACGGTGCCATCGGCCATCGTGGTGCTCGCCGGGGCGGCATCCTGAAGCGTGCTCAGGAGCTCGAAGTTTTTCGTGACGGTGGCGCCGGCGGCGACATCGACCGTGGCGGTGACTTTGCGATAACCGGTGTAGGAGACCTCGACGGTCACGCGACCGGCGGGCACGGGCGAAAGCCGGTAGAGGCCCTCGTCCTCGGAGACGACGGAATCGCCGCTGTCGACGATGCGCACCTGGGCGTTGCGGAGATATTCGCCGGTGGCGGGATTGAAGACCTGGCCGACGATGGTGCCGGTGGTCGATTGGGCAAAGGTCGGCAGCGCGCTCAGGAGCGCGGCACAGACTAGGGCTAACAGGGTGCGGACAGGGTGCGGGTTCATGGAGGTCAGGGTCGATGCAGGGTCAGGCAGGGATGAATTGGCCGGAGCGTGAAACTGAAAACCGGCCAACGAGCGGGACGTTGCAAGGTGCACCGGCCGGTTACAAGCGCGGCATATTTACCGCGCACCGCGCGTTAAGACGCGCGGCTACGAAATCTGCGCTGAACGACGGCGCGTAGCGCGTGGGCGGGGGTCCGCGCGTTAAGACGCGCGGCTACGTGATCGGCGGAGGGCGGCGCCTAGTGCGAAGAGGCCGAGGAGGGCGGCGTAGGTCGAGGGCTCGGGGATGGCGGAGGTGCCGAAGGAGATTTCGTCGAAGGTCATGCGGAAGGCGACGGTGCCGACGCTGCCGCCGCCGATGCTCCACGCGGCGAGGTCGCTGGGGCCGAAGTCGATCGTCCAGCCGCTAAGCGGGACTTGCACGGTGGTCGGCGTGCCGAGGGCGAAGAGCGACGTGCTCACTGAAATGATTTTCGTGCGGGAGCTGCGGTCCTCGAATTGGAGGAAGAGCGTGGGCGTCGCGTTGCCGGCGTCGCGCTGCGCGGTGAGCGTGAGCGAGGTGTAGCCGGCGGCGTTGAGCGAGAGGCCGCTGGCGCCCCAGCCGTTGTCGTCGGCGGCGGTGCCGGCGACGGTGAGTGTCGTGGCGTTTTGCGTGACTTGGCCGACCCAACTTGTGCCGGCGCGCGTGGCGCCGGGATCGGTGGGGGCGAAGGTCGTGAGGACGAGCGAGGGCGCTGTGAACGCTTGGAAGATCAGAGGTTCGTCGAGCGAGCTGGGCGGGAGCGTGAGGGCGGCGGCGGGCGTGGCGGCGGGGGATTTCACGGGCGAGACGCCCGGGCCACTCGATGCAGGGGAAATCACGGGCGGGACGCCCGTGCCACGCACGGTGGGAGGCTCGCTCCACGGGATGAGTTGGGCGGAGGCGGGGATGGCGGCGGTGACGAGCGCGGCGAGGAGGAGAAGTCTCCCGATGAATGTCACGAGCGCGGCCCAAGCAGGGGGCACAGAGGTCACGGAGGAGTCACAGAGCTTCACAGAGTAATACAGGGAGTTGGGCTCGGTGGGTTCGGCGAGGAGGAGCGAACGGAGGCGCAGGAACGGGCCGGAAGAACCGAGCCACGGAATCGCCTCCGGGCGGGTTCATCAGGTGCCGGGGGCGGGGAAGCTGACGGTCTGGTCGGCGGTCGTGGTGCCGGCGGTGCGGCGTTGCACGAAGACCGGGGTGCCGGCGGCGATCACGTAGCCGTCGCGGTCGGGCGTGGGATCGCCGACGCGTTGCCAGTGGCCGGTGTCGTTGTTGTGGAAAAAGCTGAACCACGTGGTGCCGCTCCACACGAGGAGCGTGTCGGCTTGCGCGGGATCGGAGGAGGAGCGCCAGCCGGCGGTGCGGTCGGAATTTTGGAGCGCGAGGGCGCCGAGAGTTGTGTCGCCGGCCTGCATGGTGGCGAGGAAGGTGAGCGCGTTTTCCGTGCGGGCGTGCACGGCGCGTTGGGGCGTGGCGAGCACGCGGCCGACGACGGCGAGGGTGAGCGGCGTGGACGCGCGGCGGGTGATCATCAGGCCGCGGTCGGAGCGGAGGAGAAAATCGTTGCGCGAGGGATCGGTGATCGCGTCGGTGTCGCGGGCCCAGCGGGACCACGTCGTGTTGTAGTAGAAACTCAACCACGCGGCACCGCCCCAGATTTGCACGAGGTCGGCGGCGAGGGGATCGGCGGCGCCTTGGACGACGAGCGAATCGCCGGGGGCGGTGGTGCCGAAGAAGGTCGCGAAGGTGTCGCCGGGGATGATCTCGTAGGCGGTGCCGGTGGGGCCGACGGCGAGGTTGAGCGTGGTGAGATCGAGGCCGTCGTCGGCGAGAGTGAGGCGCGTCGCGGTGTTGGCGGTGGCGGTGGAAATGCGGAAGGTGCGGCCGGTGTGCGGGCCGCTGGTGAGGCGCACGAAGTAGGGCGAAGCGGCGGTGGAGAAGGCGCCGGGCGTCCAGCCGGCGGCGGAGTTTTCAAGCGTGGTCGGGCCGACGGCGGTCAGGCGGCCGACGGTGCTCGCGAGGCGCGAGAGCGCGGCGTCGAAGGGAATCGAGAACGAGCGCGTCTGGCCGGCGGGGATCGTTTGCACGAGGTAGCCGACGGGGCGCGAGATGGCTTGCTGGGCGTGGGCGGACACACCCAGAAGGTGAACCACGGAGACACAGAGGCACAGAGGGCGGAGAAAGGAGAGCACGGTGGCTCGGGCCGCGGGGGCGTGGGCGTTCATTGGGCGAGGGAGAAGAATTTTTGACCGCGGATTACGCGAATAGCGCGGATGGCCCTGAGTGGGCGGGGACGGAGGATTGAGAGTGGAACAGCTAATTTACGCTGATTTTTCGGAGGTGAAGGGAGGGTGGGGACGCGTGCGGGCCTCGCCTAATCGGCGAGGCGCGGGGGCTTCGTTTGATTGGTTTTCGGATTAGCGAAGATTAGCGGTTCAAACGGTTTGGAGGAATGGCACGAGAGGGCGGCGGACGCCTCGGAGAGGCGTCCCTACCTTAGTTGCCGGAGTGGCTGTAGGTGCGGAGGAAGAGCTCGATGTCTTTTACCGAGGAGACGAAGCGGTTCAGGCCTTCTTGTTCGCTGGCGAGGAGGCTGTAGGCGGGGATCACGATCTTCCATCCGCCGTTCCACGCGCTGCGGCCGACGAGGCGGCTGCTGGTGAATTCGGAGGGGATTGAGGAGTAGAAGAACGCGGGGTCGCTCACGGGGCGGAAGGCCTGGTGTTTGCGGAGAATCCACGGCTGTTCGCTGAGGGTGCCGTTGGCGTTGTAGAACTGCGTCGTCGAGAACGCGGTCGCGCCGAGGTTGAAGGGCAGCGGGAGGGCTTGGTCGGCGACGTTGAAGGCGCGCACGGCGCCAGTGTCGCCGAGGGGCGGGGCGAGCATGTAGTCGGTGCCGGTCGGGATGAGGTAGAGATACGGCGAGGCGCTGAGGGCTTTCGGGTCGTTGCTCGCGGGCGTGCCGGCGTTCACGACGCCGATGGAATACGGGTTCATGCCGACGTAGCCGCGGAGGACCATGCCGACGGAGTAGATCTTCGTGGCGTAGTTCGAGGGCGAGAAGGCGTTGTCGCCGCCGGCGAGCGGGAGACCGAAGAAGTTTTGGCCGTGCTCGATGGTGGTGCGGAACGGAATCACGATGCCGGGAATCGCGCTGCCATCGGGTTTGCGGATGTTGCGGCACTGCGCGGCGATGTCGGGATCGGCGAGGAGATTGGAGACGATGTGTTGCTCGAGGGTCTGCTGCCACGCGGCGTCGTCATCGGTGCGCGTCGGATCGTCGAGCAGGCGGAAGAGTTCGCGGCGCAGCGAGAAGAGCGTGCCGTTTTGATCGGGGTTGTTGATGCCGAGGCGGCCCTTGGCGACGGCCCAGTCGGCCTGGATGCGCGCCATCGTGCCAGCGAGACCGGCGTCGCCGAAGGTGCTGACGGTGGCTTGCGGCGTGCCGCCGGTGAGATCGCCGAGGGCGCGGGAGGCGACGATGCGGTTGATGGCATCGCGGCCAGTGGCGGAGCCGAGGAGGCCGGTCTCGTAGTCGTAGCTCTTCGCGGCGAGGTAGGTGTAGCGCGAGGCGAGGTCGAAGAGGGAGCGGTATTGCTCGAGGGCCTCGTTTCTAAACGTGCGGAACGTGAGGTCCTTCGTGCGGTAGCCCTGGATGAGGGCGGCGGCGCGCTGGCGGAAGAGTTCGCGCTCGTCTTGAATGCGCTGGCCCTCGGCGATGAGCGTGCGGGCCTTTTCGTTGGCGCGCTGGAGGTTCGTGGCGAGGGGGATGATCTCGTAGAACTCCCGCATGAGGTCGTGATACATCAGGCTGAATTCGTAGGCGACCTGGGCCTGCTGGTAGTTGAAGCCGAGTTCTTCGATGAAGCCCTCGAGGTCTTCGCCGACTTTGGCGATCTCGCCTTCCAACTGGCCGGCGGCGCCGATCGAAATCGCGCCGGCGATTTTCAGGAGAGCGCCGGGCGCTTTCAGCGCGGCCATGATGCCGGAGCGGGCACCGGAGGTGGCGTCGTTGGCGAGACCGACGGCCTTGGGCGGAGCTTCGGCGGCGGCCTCGGCGAGATCGGCGGCGGTTTCACCGCGGGCGGTCAACTCCTCGCCGAGGGCGATGAGGGCGGCCTGCGCGAGAGCGAGGGCGGCTTGCTTTTCGGCGGCCTCTTCCTCGGCGGCGAGGCGTTCGGAGCGCGTGCGCACCATCTCGACGAAGAGGGCGTGGCGGCGGAAGAAGTTTTCCAGTTTCGATTGGAGACGGGCATTGCCGGCGATGAGCGCGGTGCGGGCCTGGTCGGCATCGGTGAGGGCCTGCTGGAGCGTGCCGACGACGGCGCGCTGGCCCATCGAGGCGCCGCCGAGCCAGACATCGGAGAACTGCACGTAGCGGTTGGGCTCGATGGTGAGGGTCTTGATGGCACTCTCGGCGACGTAGGTGAGGAGAATGTCGTTGGTGTTGAATTCGGTGAAGCTGTGGACGTTCACGCGGGTGGGCGCGGTGATCGTGACGGTGGCGCTGGAGTCGATGAACGCGCCGTCTTTGCCGGTGGCTCGATCGACGATGAACCATTCGTAGAGATCGGGGCCGACGTAGCCTTGGGCGTAGGTTTTGCCGACGCCGACGCTGGAGGTGTAGGGCGTGCCGTAGATTTCCTTGAGCGAGCGGACGTAGGCGCGCTCCTGATCGACGATGGCGGCGTTGGAGCCGTCGAGTTGGTTTTCCTGCGAGCGAAGGAGGCGCGTCATCTTGCCGGCCTGGTCGAAGGCGCCTTTCGCGTTGAGCGTGGCGCGGAGCGCGCGGTCGTAGATTTGCTCGTAGTGGGATTTGCCGGCCTTGAGGTCGGCGCCGGAGATGTCGAAGGCGATGGCGCCGGGGCTCAGGCCGAGGGGATTGAGGTGGGCGTTGGCGTTGTCCATCGCGCTCTGGAACGACTCGCCGAGGGCGGGGATTTCCTGGAGGGCGGGGACGGTCGAGCGGTCGATGATCTGGACGCCGGTGTGATTGGGATCAGTGTCTTTGTCGGGGAGGAGAGCGTTGCCGACGACCCAGTTGAAGTAGGCGCCCTGCGCGGCGCGGGCGGACCATTCGTCGAGGCCCCACTGGCGAGTGACGCCGGTGCCGGAGTTCACTTTGCCGTCGCGGAAATGGCTCCAGCCGGAGGCGGGATCGTCTTTGTAATTTTGGCGGTGCGTGAGCGTGACGACCTGTTGCGCGGTGCGGGCGAGGTTCACGCCGGCTTCGGCGAATTTGCGCTCGTCGAAATAATCGACGGCGACGGTGCGGCCGAGGACAGTGACGTTTTCGCTGCGGGGCGTCCACGTGAAGAACGGATTCGTGAGCAGGCGGTAGTAGCCGCCGATGGCAGTGAGGTAGTGACCGTAGGCATCGCCGTGGGCCTGCGGGAACATGCGCTGCGCGTCGGCGGCATCGAGTTTGCCGTCGGCGGTGGGGCTGCCGACTTTTTCGCGGATGTTGTAGTTGGTGGCGTAGAGCGCCTCGCCGGAATTGATGCCGCGGGTGTAGTTCCAATAGAGGCGATTGTAGGCGGGCGAGACATCGACGGCGGTGTTGAAGTCGTCGCGGCCGCGAAGGAGGGAGAGTTCTTCCTCGAGGACGTTGGAGACCTGGCCCTCGAAGGAGAAACGCGAGGTGTTGACCTCGGTGATGGTGGAGGAGTCGTCGATCGAGATCGTGGGATTCGCGGCGTCGGCGTAGGCCTCGTTGCCGAGGACGGTGTAGAGATCGTTGAGGTAGCCGGCGGCGAGGAGGAGGGCGTCGTTGGCGGCGCCGTAGTCGTAGCCGGAGTCGATGCTCATGGCCTTCGCGCGGTTGAGGACGGTCTCGTAGATTTCGATAAGGCCGAAGCTGTCGATCGAATCGAGGGTGAGGGCGATGTTACCCTCCCAGCGCTTGCCGGCCTGCGTGAGGATGCTGACGTCGGTGTTGACCGTGTTGTTGCTGAGGTCGCTGACGCGCTGGTTGAACGGGTTGATACCGGCGAGGACGCGCTTGATCCAGCCCTCGACGAGTTGCGGGGCGATCCAGCGGGACCAGTCGGTGCCGGCGACGCTGCCGGCGGAGGCCTTCGGGCGGTAGCGCATCGTGAAGAAGTTGTCGGACATCACGAGGAGCGGGCTGCCGAGCGGGGCGGTGGGCGAGCCGCCGACGACGACCTCATTCGTGAGTGTGCCATTCGGGAGCTGCCAGGGGGAGCCGACGACGGCGACGAGGTCGGTCTCGACGGTGCCGTGGAGCTCGAAGTTGATGCCGGACGAGTTGCCGAGGTCGGCGGTCGTGTAGAGGGCGATCTCGAGGCGGTTGACGGCTTTTTGGAAGTAGCTCGCGTTGATCTCGAACTGGCGGGGGAGGCCGTTGACGACGAGGCCGGTGGAGGCGGGCGTGTTGGTGAACGGCGCGGGCGCCTGGTAGGCGAGCGCGGGCACGCTGTTCACGTAGAGGACGAAGCCGGTGAGGTCGGCGATCTCGGCGCCGAGGAAAACTTGCGCGGGGACGCCGGCGGAGAAATCGACGCCGGCGAGCGAGCGGATCACGAGGCCGGGGCGCGTGGTGCCGGTGCCGGCGGGCGAGCCCTCAGCGCGGATCTGGACGGTGCGCGGGAGCGGCGAGGTGAAGCCGGCGGCGTATTCGGCGGCGGTGGGGCGGGCGCCGGCGGGCGTCTGCACGAATTCCCAGGAGTTTTCCAACCGCGAGGTCTTGGAGAACAGGTAGGTGGGCGGGGCCTTGCCGTCCTGCGGAGGAGCGTAGCGCCACTCGAAATCGTAGAGCTCCGGGTGGGCGGCGTAGTCGCCGCTGTGGCGGAGGGTGACCTGCTCATCGAGGGGATTCTTCGAGGGCAGCACCTTGATGTCGCCGGTGTAGAGTTGGGGCGTGACGCGGAAGACCTGAACGGAGACGGGATCGCCGACGGGGGTGAAGGCGCGGCCGTTGCCGAAGAGCATCGTGACCCAGCCGGAGCCGGCGCCATTGGCGGTGACGGCGTAGCCGGCGACGGCGGTGTCGGCATTGGTGATCAGCGGGAGCGTCATCGGGCCGACATCGACGGGGCTGCCGTCGGGTTTGTAGGAGCCGAGGCGGTTGGGATCTTCGACGAAGGTTTCGACCTTCGTCGTGAGGGCGGTGAGGGCGGCGAGCCAGAGGGAGCGGTTCGCATCGCTGCTGGCGGGGAGCGCGTCGAGGAGGGCGCGGTCGGCGGGCGAGAGGGTGTTGAGCTGGAGGTAGTCGTCGCCGGCGATCTCATCGACGAACTTGCCGAGGAGGACGAGGGCGCCCTTCACGCCGCGGGACGGATCGAAGAAGAAGCGCGTCTGGAGGTGGGCGGGGAGGCGCTGGAAGTAAACTTTGCCGCCGCTCGCCGTCGTGAGGATGGACGTCGGGAGCTCGGGGAGATCGCCGATGCCGCCGAGGGTGAAGACCTTTTCGCGGATGGGATCGTGGAGCACGACGCTCGGCTTGGCGGCGCCCTCGTTGGCGATGGATTGCTGGTAGAAAATCTCGGCGCTGGCCTGGCCGAGCACGGCGGGGAGGCCGAACTTCGGGAGCGTGAGGGTCTCGGCGACGCGCAGCGTGGGCGCGGACTCGGGCCAGCGCGGGCGGTAGGTGATCGAGAGCGCGGTGCCGGAGACGGGGTGGCCCTGCGGCGCGCCGCCAGAGAGCGGACGCAGATACGGGAGCGCGGTGCCGACGGCGGGCTGAGCGACGCCGGGGATGTAGAAACCGTCGCGCATCGTGTAGTAGAACTGCATGACCATCGTCGGGCTGCCGCCGGCGTGGGGGCCGCGGTAAACCCAGTTGTAGCCCTTGCGGTCTTCGAAGGTGAACTTCGTGTAGGCGGAGGGACCTTGGTGCGCGGTGTCGGGCACGCCATCGACCTCGAGGTTCTTGGATTTACCGCCGGCGCCGAGGGGGAGCGGCATGAGGGGCAGCGGCATGGGGGCCTGCACGATGGTGCCGGCGGTGATCGGGTAATCGAAGCGGTAGGTGTCGTTTTCGCGGAGGATCTTGAAGACGCTCATCGCGGGGCGCTGATCGACGGGCGAGGTGTAGCTCAACAACGCGAACGGCTGCGACGTGAAGGTCGCGGGGTCGCTGGAGGTGTTGTTGAGATCGTCGCGGAGGGCGTAGATGCGGCCGTTGAGCATGAGGGCGTGCTCTTCGTTGGGATTGAAGCCGGCATTGGCGCGGTCGTTTTGGATGTAGAGCGCGCCGGCGATTTCAGAAGGCGCGAGGTCGCCGGAGCCGATGTTCGAGGCGAGGACGATTTCGCGGGGATTCGTGGGGTAGGAAATCGTGTAGAGGCCGACCTTGGCGGGCACGTAGAACGGCGCGAAGGAGGCGCTCAGCGGGGAGACTTTTTTCAGCCACCAGACCTTGAGCGTGTTGGCGCCGGGGAGTGCGTTGACGGGGATGATGGCGCCGCGCTCAGCGGCGGTGATGCCGGCGGTGAGCGGTTCGATGTAGCCGGCGGGGAAGTAAGAGGTGCTGAAGCCGGGGCCGGTCTCGATGTGGCCGGCGAGGGAATACTCGGACGAAGGCGGGAGCAGGCGCTCGCCGACGCGGGCGGTGGCGGTGAACGTGGCCGGCGTGCCGTCGGATTGCTGGAAGCCGCTGCGGGTATCGGCCTGCGTGTAGAGGCGGACATACCAGACCTCGGCGCCGTTGCTGAATTTCAGGAGCGTGCGGTTGAGGCCATCGGCCGTGGGGCCGGTGGGGAGGGAGACGATGAAGCGCTGCGTGGCGGCATCGACGCGGGACTCGGTCTGGGCGGTGTCGTCTTGAAACACGACCTGCGGGAGCTGACCGGGGGCGAACTGGATGCCGTTGAACGTGGTGCTGCCGGTGGCGGCCACGGTGTTGTGGGCGTAGGCGGCGAGGCCGGTGGGCCAGGACATGGCGTAGGCGTTTTTCGCCTTCGGCCAGAGGAGATTCACGGCCGTGGTGCCGGGGCCGGTGTCGGCGGGGATGGCGGCGTTGGCGCGCTCGAGCCAGTAGAAGATCACGCGGTCGGGATTCGTGTTTTCGCGCTCGGCATAATACTCCGCGATGCCATCGGGGCGATTCGTGCTCCCGTAGAAGGGCTTGCCGTCGGGGATCAAGGAGGCGACCGGGGCGGCGACCCACTCGGAGGAGCCATCGAGCGGGAGCGCGCGGCCCTGGAGATCGCGGGGGAGGAGGCGCTCGCCGAGGTTGACCTCGGTGTTGACGGTGGGGGCGACGCGGACGATCTCGACGATATCGGCGCCGAGGAAGGTGTGGACGTTATTGGAGCCGGATTTGAGTTTGCCGAGATACTCGACCATGAGGCGGCCCTCGACGTTGTAGGCGTGGAGCTGGCCGATGCCGGCGGTCTTTTCGAACCAGAGCGTGCGCTTCTCGGCGGGCGGGGTGATGGAGGGATCGGTGGTGACGGAGACGCCGACGGGTTTGTATTCCTCGGAGACGAGAGCGGGGACCGGGGTGTTGTAGATCGGGTTGACGGCCTCGATGTTGCCGGTGGGGACGTTGATCGTGGGGCCGTTGAAGCTGCGCTCGGTCCAGAAGATGGTGCGCGGGGTTTTCTGCGTGGCGGAGGAGACGCCGAAGGTCTCCTCGCGATAGCGGTAGCGGAGGCGGCCATCGGTGCCGCTGGCGACGGGGAGGCGGGAAACCCAGGTGATGGTCACGCGGCCGGACTGGGAGGCGAAGGTCTTCTCGGCGTGCGGGCTGTAGTAGAACGTCGGCGTAGTGCCGGCGGCGACCTTGGGGGCGGGGTCCTGCGGGCCTTCGAGGTGGGTAAACGTTTCGCCGGGCCGGATGGGCTGCACGCGCCAGTAGTTGGAGTCGGCGGCGAGCGGGGCGCCGGCGTCGTCGGTGGTGGGCGGCGTGATGACATCGCCGAAGAGGTAGCGCGGGGCGCCGGTGACGAAGGCGACGCCGAGGGTGGCGCGGAGCTGGATGATGGCGGCGCCGGTGGGCGCGCCGTTGCCGCCGGCGAGGTAAACCTGCGACGGGTAGCGGGCGGTGAGCGGAGTGGTGGCGGCGGAGACGGCGCTCTGGCTGGCGCCGGTGACGCCGACGCCGGCGAACTGCGGCTGGGTGGGGAGGATCGGCGGGGTGTTGGAGGGGGAATTGGGGACGGTGCCGCGGTAGAGGGTGTTGTAGGCGCCGGTCTTGGCCTCGAGTTGGGCGTGGGAAGTCGAAGTGAGAGTGAAAGTGAGAGTGAAAGTGAAAAGGAACGTGAAGCGGGCGAGCCAGCGGAGGGGTGGCGTAGCCCTGCTCGTGAGAGCAGGGACGGGGGCGAGAGCGCGCATCGAGTGGTCCCGCTTCTCACGAAGCGGGCTACCCGGGCGGCTGAGCGGGATGGGTTTCATCGGCGGCGCGCGGCGGGGGCTTATTTGTCGGAAACGGTGAGGCGAACGGCGGCGTTGGAGGTGTTTACGGCGACCCAGAGCCGATATTTGTAGTATCTTGGGGTATGCGTGACTGTGCCGCCCGAGTAGGTGCCGGTGGCGCCCGCGAGGGTAATTTCGAAGCGGTTGCGGTCGGGCACGGCGCTGACCGTGTAGCTGGCGTTGGCGGCGGGGGCACCGGTCATGCCGGCGATAACGACGGTATCGCCGACCTGCATGACGTGGGCATTCGGGAGGGTGATCGTAAGCTTGTTGGTCCCAGTCACGACGGAGCTGACGCTGTGAAGTTGGTTCGGTCCGCCGGCGCTGGTGTTGGTCGACACATTGGACTGGTCGGTGCCGCCATTGAGCAACGAGCCCGGGTAGTAGTGGGTGATGATGACCACCGGCATCGTATAGTGGGTGTTGCTCGCGCCGGTGAAAGAGCCGTCACCTACCCACCGGGTCGCCAGCATGGCAAGTGGTGTCGCGCTGCCACTGAAATAACCAACGCCTTGGGTGCCCACGCCATAGGGACTGACGGTCGTGCCCGCGCCACCCATGGACACAGTCATTCTGGGGAACATCGCGCTTGGACCTGAGAAGACCGCTGCGCTCGCCGGCTCGGCAGCCAACACGGTGGAAACGGTGGTGGAGTTCAAAAATCCGCTGACGGAGTAGTTGCTTTCCGGAGTAGGTCCTTCATTCCGGGCCACAAAAGGCGTGTTAGTATCGGCGGGAACGCCGCCGCCCGCGGTGCTGGTGAAACTTAGGAAAGAAAGACCTGCAGGTTCATACCGCAGGTTACTACCACCGGTCGTGAACGTCAGCATGTTCACGCGAACTTGACCGGTAAAGACCGCAGGCACTTTTGAGGCGACTAGGCCCGATTTGGCTCCGCCGACATAGGAAATAAGGACTTCGCCATCGACGCCCAGGTCGCTGACATCGATGGGAAAAATCGTAAAAAGAGTGTTGCTGGCTGACTGGGCCGCGAGGCCTTGATTGTAGACGAAGGAGGGTTTGGGCATCGCGGCCTGCAGCGCGGGGCTGAGGTCGCCAAAGGCAACGGAACCATCGGCGATCTTCGAACTGTCGATGGAGTCGGCGGCGATTTTAACGGACGTGACGGCGGCGTCGGCGACGGCGGTGGTGTTCACGGCTCCGGTCCCGAGCTGCGAACTGGTGACTGCGCCGGGGGCGATGGCGGCGGTGGTGACGGCGTTGTTGGCGAGGGAGAGGGCGGTGACGCCGCCGAGGGCGACGGCCTCGGCCGTCTGCGCGCGGAAGGCGAAGGGCGTGCCGACGATCTGCTGGCGCGGGGACATCTCGGGGTCGTTGAGGGGATTGCCGTCGCCATCGTCGACGGTGACGCCGAGGTAGCGGGTGGCGCCGCCGAAGACGGCGGCGCTGAGGGTGGAGTAGGCGTTGGTGGTCTCGGTGGAGATGGCGGTGCCGGAGCCGATGAGGACGCTGAACTCGCCGGCGGCGATGGTGACGGTCTGCTGCTCGGAGTAGAGGCGGTTGGCGGGGGCGCTGAGGTTGGGGCTGTCGTAGATGCGGAAGAGGACGATGCGGTTGACGGGCGTGGTGTTGCCGAGCGGGACGCCGGCGGCATCGGCGACGCGGCTCTGGTAGCTCATGAGGTTGGGCACGGCGCTCTGGGCGAGGACGGAGGCGGGCGAGGCGACCGCAACGAGGGCAAGGAGGAGCTTCTTCATGGTTGGGAAAGGTGGGAAGTTGGGAAAAGGGAGGAGGGAACCGCTAATTGACGCTGATTTTTCGGAGATGGTGGGCGAAGGGGACGCGTGTGGGCTTTGCCTAATCGGCAAAGCGCGGGGGCTTGGTTTTCTGGTTTGGGATTAGCGGAGATGCGCGAGGATTAGCGGTTCACCCGGTTTGGGGGTTTTAATTTAGGGTGATGGAGCCGAGTTCGCTCACGCGGCGGAGTTCGAAGGTGCCGTTGACGGTGAGGGACTGTTTGTGGAGGCCGGTGAGGACTTCCGTGTAGTTGCCGCCGAGGACGGTCGCGCCCCAGCCGACGGTGGAGGAGCCGGCGGGCGGAGTGGGCGTGAATTGGAAGGAGAGCTGGCGGGAAACGTTGTAACTCTCGGCACCGGCGGAGAGGGGGACGCCGCGGGCGTTTTTGTTGTCGTGGTCGGGGTGATAGGCGTGGACGAAGGGGTTGGTGCGGTCGTTGAAGGCGAGGCCGATGGTGCGGACGAGGGTTGCGCCGAGGGCGACGCTGCCGCTGCCGGTGGCGAGCTCGGTGTCGAGGGGCATGGTGACCGAGACGAGGCGGGTGGCGGTGGCCTTGGCGTCGGGTTTCAGGCCGCTCTCGCGGGTGCAGAGGCCGAAGGCGTGGGGGGCGGGGGCGAGCTGGCCGAGGAAGACTTGGGAGAGGAGGCGGGCGGTGCCGGCGTCGTCGACGTGGAGGAGGACGCGGAGGGGATAACTGCGCGGGGTGGTGGCGCCGGGGGAGCCGGGGGCCTTGCTCTGGACGTGAGTGACGGCGACATCGCCGACCCAGAGCCCGGCGAGGGAGGCGGCGCGGGCGGAGGCGGGGAGGAAGACGTCGAGGAGGTTGCCGCTATCGGTGAAGCGGAGGAAGGAAGCGTAGAGGGCGCCGGCGGCACCGGTCATCTGCGCGCGGTCGATGCCGAAGGTGAGCTCGACGGAGGACTGGGGGGCGATGACCTCGTTGTAAGCGGTGTTGATCGGGGTGTCGGTGTAGTCGGCGGTGGCGGCGTTGTAGGTGCGGCGCGTGAGCGGGACGGGCGCGGTGATGGCCTCCTGGCCGACGGGCGCGGGGAGCGAGAGGGAGGGCTCGATGGTGAGCGTGACGGGGGCGGAGGTGCGGTTGCGCACGCGGACTTTCAGGAGGGCGCCGGTGCGGCCGAAGGTGAGGCCATCGAGATTGGACGGGGCGATCTCGAGCGGGGCGTAGAAAGAGCCGACGACGGTGGCGTCGAACCAGTAGGCCTGGTGGCGATCGACGCGTTCGGAGAGCGTGGAGAAGATCTGCGTGGGGTTGGCGGGGCCGATGTCGCCGCCGATGTATTTGAAGATCGTGGTGCCGCCGGCGATGGCGGCGGGGAACGTCGCGAAGTAGGAGGAGAACGTGGGGTAGGTGCCGCCGGTGGGGTGCGCGCGCGTGGGGAAACCGAGGAGGTTGGCGCCATTGCGGACCCACGTGCTGCGCGGAGGGAGGGTGCGCTGCGGGAGGGAGAGCGAGTAGGTATCGGTGGCAGCGCCGGCGCAGCGGATGAGGTAGGCGTTTTGGCCGGGCAGTGAAGCGAGGGTCGTCTGCGTGGGCTCACCGCGGACCCAGACGGCCCACTCGGGAGAGCTCGTCGAAGGGACGAGGGACGAGCCGTTGATTTGGGCGGGGGTGGAGTTGGGAATCCAGCGCCAGACGGAGAGGATTTCGGGGTTGGCGGCGAAGAGGGTGTCGGGGGAGGCGTGGGTGGCGTCGCCGTGGAGGTAAATGGCGTTCCAGCCGCCGCGGAGGGTGTAGGTGGGGGTTTGCCACTGGGCGTGGGCGGGGGCGGCGAGGAGGAGGAGGAGGGGGACGAAGAGGAGGGAGAGAAGGAGAGAGGGGGAGAGGGGGAGACGGGGGATTGAGGTGGAGCGGCTTGTCCTCAAGACGCTGGTTTGGGAGCGCGCGAACGGCTTGAAAGCGCGTTGGGGACAACGCGCTCCACCTCGGAGAACTTGTAGATTTGTTTTCATCGGACGGTGAGGCGGTAGAAGCGGGCGACTCCGGGGGTGACGGCGACGTAGCCGGGTTGCACGCCGATGGCGGGGGCGACGAAGGACTTGGCGGTGGAGCCGGTTGGCGTCGTCGAAAACGCGGCGGTGGTCCAGGTGCGCAGATCGGCGCTTTCTTCGATCGTGTAGACTTTGCCGGTGATGGCGTAGAACTCGAAGGCGACGGCGGTCTCGGTCTTGCCCACGAGGTTGAGTTCGAAGCGCTCGGTGGCATCGCCCGCGAAGGTGCCGGCGAGGTATTCGTCGTAGTTGGTGATGCCGTCGCCGTCGAAGTCGCCGGTTTTGGTGACGAGGTTGATATCCCAACCGGGAGTGCCGGGGGCGCGGCCGGCTTGGTAGAGGACCCACTCCTGCCAGGCGTCGGGGAGGCCGTCGTTGTTTTTGTCGGCGCCGAGGGTGAGATCGAGGCGGACGCGTTCGCCGCCGTGGCCGGCGCGGAGGGTGCCGGCGACCTCGATCGGGTAGAACTTCTGGCCGTTCATCTCGACGTGGAGCGAGTAGACGCCTTGGGCGGCGACGGCTTTGTGCGCGTAGACGCGCGGCGAGTTGGCGCGGCTGGCGTCGATGCTGATGGGGAGCTCGTAGTTTAGCTGGCCGCGGACTTCGCTGAGGATGCGCGTGCGGGCGATCTCGACGTTGTCGCGGAGGAGGACGAGGTCGGCGCCCTGCGCGGTGAGCGTGGCGCCCACTTGGTCGCGCACGATCCCGTAGATCGTGTAGAACGGCGCGGGCGGGAACGCGCGGAGCGAGGGGAGAACACCGGTGGCGACGGCGGCGAGAAGAGCGAAGAACGCGAGAAAGCGGCGGGCCGGACGGAGGTGGGGCATGGCGCTGGAGGGAGAAGCGGACATGAGGCGATACCCCTAGTGCGGCACTTGCCGTTGAGTGGCACAACGGGGTCGATTACGATTTTGGCGATCGGGTGGCTACGATTTTTCTACGTAGTGAGGGTGGGGCGCTACGGGGGGAGCAGGTGGGCGCGGGGAGGGACGCGAGAGATGGATGAACGCGCACCCGGCCGGTCGCGCCGCGGTGGTCGGCGGAAAATTTCACTTAGTTTTCCGACGGTTTGTGACGAGTGAAGTGGGGTGTCCCCCACACGACGCCTATGCCACTGACTCGCGAAAACATCGTCTCCCTTGGTCGTAAACTCGCTCCTGCCGCCGCCACGTTTGGCCGCCTGCGGGTGCTGCTCGAAGATCCGGCGACGGAGAGCGAGGAGATCGTGAACCTCGTGCGCCTCGATCCGGCGCTCACGTTCCACGTCGTGCGCATGAGCAATAGCGTGCTGTTTGGCTCGCGCGAGCGCACCGATTCACTCGAAGGCGCTGTGGGGCGCGTGGGCTTCCGGGAGATTTACCGGGTCGTCGGCCTCGCGGCGACGCACCAGACCTGCCAACGCGATCTGCACACCTATCAACTCAAGGCCAGTCGCCTCTGGGAAAACGCGGTCGCCACCGCCGCCGCCGCCGAAGTGCTCGCGTTGCCCGCGGGCGGCGATGCCGGGCTCGCGTATGCGACCGGGCTGCTGCGCTCGCTCGGCCGCGTGATCATCGACGGGGCGGCGACCGGCCAGGTTTATCCGGGCGAAGCCGAGTGGCCCTCGGTCACGGAGTGGGAGCAACGCACGTTTGGCGTCACGTCGTCCGAAGTGACCGTGACGCTGCTCGAGCACTGGCACTTTCCGACGGATCTCGTGGAGTCGATCCGCGCGCACTTTGATCCGCTCACCGACGCGAAATCGAATGTCGGCGCCTGCGTGCTCAACCTCGCGTGCGGCGTCGCCGCGCGTTTCGGTTTGGATCTCCCGGGAGAAGCCGGGCACTGGCTGCCCGACGACGCGAAGCTGACGCTCGCGGGTGTAAGCGAAGCGGATTTGGAAACCTGCGCGGCGCGCGCCCGGGCGCATTACTCGGCGCTGTGCGCGAGTGTCGGATAGCGGCGGTGGTTGGCCGCGATTGATGGGAGGGAAGGCGTCCGCCGGTGAGCCGGCGACATGAAGAGCGCGGCTATGCGTAGCCGCCGGCTGCGCGATGGGCGTTGGCATACCCCCTGCTAAACGGGGAAGGGAAGGGCTGTGGGTTCGTATGCGTAAATCCGCAGGCCCCGCCGCTCCTATTCCTCCAACTAACACCAGCCAAAACACGGATGCTCTCCGACTTCCTATGATAACCCGATTCTCAGCCTCTTCCTGGTTACGCGCGGCGTCCCGTCGGCTCGCACTCGTGGCCTTCGTCTCCGCGATGTTTGCCTCGCCGATGATTGCGGCCGATGCGCCCGCCCCGACGCCGACGCTCGAACAACGGGTGGCCGGTCTGGAAGCTTATCTCGGCAACGGCGATCCGTCGGCCGCCCTCAAAGTGGGCCCGAAAGACAAAGACGGTAACGCCACCATTCCCGACAAGCTCACGACGCCCTCGGTCGGAGTCGCCGGTCCCGGTCACAATGCGTGGATGATGACGAGCGCGGCGCTCGTGCTCTTCATGACGCTCCCCGGCCTCGCGTTGTTCTACGGTGGTTTGGTTCGCACGAAAAACGTGCTCTCCGTCATGGCGCAGTGCCTCGTGCTCGCCGGTCTCGTTACGATCCTGTGGTGGGCTTTTGGTTACAGCCTCGTCTTCGGCAAGAGCTTCAACAGCCCCTTCCTCGGCGGCTCCGAGTTCTTCTTCATGAAGGGCGTCGATAGCGCCCCCAACACCGATTACGCGTTCTGGGTCTCCCAAAACGTCTTCTCGATGTATCAGATGATGTTCGCGATCATCACCCCGGCGCTGATCGTCGGTGCGATCGCCGAGCGCATGAAGTTCTCCGCTGTCGTCCTCTTCATGACGGCCTGGATGTTCCTCGTTTACTTCCCGCTGGCGCACATGGTGTGGGGCGTCACCGGCTTCATGAACGGCGTGTGGAACGCCGGCGCGACGATCAAAGCGATCGACTTCGCGGGCGGCACTGTGGTGCACATGTCTTCCGGTTGGTCCGCGCTGATCCTCTGTATGATCGTCGGCAAGCGCCTCGGCTTCGGCAAGACGCCGATGCCTCCGCACAGCCTCGTGCTCTGCATGGTCGGCACCGGTATGCTCTGGGTCGGCTGGTATGGCTTCAACGCCGGCTCGGCCGTCGCTGCCGATGGTGTCGCCGCCAATGCCTTCACGACCACCACGCTCGCCACGGGCGTCGCCGCCTTCACGTGGGCGCTCCTCGAATACATCGTCCGCAAGAAAGCCTCCGTGCTCGGCTTCTGCTCCGGTGTGGTCGCCGGCCTCGTCGTAGTGACGCCCGCCTGCGGTTTCATCACCTCCACCGATGCGATGTGGGTCGGTATCCTCGCCGGTGCGGTTCCCTTCTTCGCCGTGACGAAGCTCAAGGGCATGCTCGGCTACGACGACGCGCTCGATACCTTCGGCGTCCACGCCGTGGGCGGCACGCTCGGCGCGTTTCTCACCGGCGTCTTCGCGACGCCGTCGGTCAACGCCAACCTCAGCACCAATTTGAAAGACGTCGTCGGCAAGACCCTCTGGCTCGAACAGGTCAAGGCGATCGGCCTCACGCTGATCCTCTCGGTCGTCGCCACCGTGATCATCGCCTACGTCATCAAGGCGGTCATCGGCCTCCGTCCGACTCCCGAAGAAGAGCAGCAGGGTCTCGACCTCGCCGACCACGGCGAGGAAGGCTACATCTACGAGTCGAAGTCCTGATCCACGCCCCGACTCGCCCGGTTTTCGACAACCCGCTCTTCGGAGCGGGTTGTTTGCGTTTCGGGCCCGAGTGAACCGCCGGCTTGCCTCGCGCGCGCGGCGCTTGTCGGATGCGCGCTGTCGCATGGCCGCCTACACCGCCAGTTGTAGCCACCCGCTCGCCGGGTTTTTGCCTTCCCTGGAGCGTCTCGCGGCGTGCTGGGGCGCGGCAGTGCCGACTTGGCTCGGAAATATCTGCAACTTTGCCGCGCCCTCCGGGGTTCTGGGTTCGAACGATGAAACTCCAGTGCAAAACTCACCCTCGGGACTGATCCCCCCGGCCGACTTCACGACGTTTATGCGCGCCTATCAGGACATGGTCTTCTCCACCGCCGCCCGCCTCACCGGCAACGAGGCGCAGGCTGAGGACATCTCCCAGGAAGTCTTCCTGAAGGCTCACGCGCACTTCGACAACCTGCGCACCAGCCCGACCGCGGGCGGCTGGCTCAAGACCGTCGCCACCAACCTCTCCCTCAACCACCTCTCCCGCTACCGCAACCGCTGGAAGTTCTTCTCCGAGTTCAAGCGCGACGACGGCGCCGAGAGCGAGGCGCCCGAAGTCGAGTTTGCCGCGCCCGACACGTTTTTCTCCGGCGTCGATGCCGATGAACGCCGCGCCTGGGTCGAAAACGCCCTCGCCGAGCTGCCCCAGCACCAGCGAGTGCCGCTCGTCCTCTACCACTTCGAAGACATGCCCTACGACGAGATCGCCAAGAAACTCGGCGTCTCCCTCGCCAAAATAAAAACCGACATCCTCCGCGCCCGCACCGCGCTCGCGAAGATCCTGCAGCGCGGCGGCACCGCGCACGAAACCCTCGAAAATTAAACCGCGCGCCATGCAACCCTCTCCCGAAAATCACCACGAAAAGCTCGAGCGCGCGATCCACCAGACCCTGCGCGCCCTCCCGCCGCGCCGCGCGCCCCGTTCGCTGGAAGACCGCGTCTTCGCCGAACTCGCCCGCCGTGCCGCCCTCCCGTGGTGGCGCCAGAGTTTCGCGCACTGGCCGCTCCCGGCCCGCGCCGTTTTCCTTCTCGCCTCGGTGGCGCTCGTCAAACTCGTGCTCATGGCCGGCGTCTGGGTGATGGCCGGTTTTGACGGCGCCTCGTTCACCCAAGCCTTCTCCACGCAGTTCTCGTGGGCGCAGACCTTCGTCGCGATGGGCCGCGGCGTCGTCGATTTCTGCGGCATTATGTTCCGCAGCATCCCGCCGCTCTGGCTCTACGGCACCGCGGCCTTTGTGGCCACGATGTATGTCGCGCTCTTCGGTCTCGGCGCCGCCGCCTACCGCACGCTCTACGCGAGCCGCTAAACCCGCCAACCCCCCGCTCCCATGCACTCTCCCGCTGTTCCCGTCATGAAACCGTCCGTCCGCTCCCTCTTTCTCGGCGTAGCCATCGCGTTCTTTTTCACGCTGACGCTCGCCGCCCTCGCCCAGGAAAAACCCGCCGCGACCGCCGCCCCGGCCGCGGAAGCTCCCGCCGCCGAGGCCCGACCACTACGCCGCATCGATGAGCCCGCCGTCGAAAAAACCGACGAGGCTCCCGCCGCGCCCACCAAGGCCAAAAAGACCCGCGCCCAGCAGGCGAAGGAGCGCGCCGAGGCCGCCAAGCAACGCGCCATCGAGCGGGCCGCCCTCGGCGAAACCCATACCGGCGAGGCAGTCGTCAACGTGTTTGCCGATTCCCATCTCGAAAAAGGTAAAAAGGCCGATGCCGTGGTCGCAGTCTTCGGCAACGCCACCTCCGAAGGCGATGTGGTCGACGCGGTCGTCTCCGTGTTTGGCGACAACCGCGTGACCGGCTCGGTCGGCGCGGCGGCCGTCGCGGTGTTTGGCAACAGCTACGTCAACAGCCGCGTCGCGGAGGCCGTCGTCGTGGTGTTCGGCGATCTCGAACTCGGGCCCGATGCCCGCATCGACGGCGAGGTCGTCTGTATCGGTGGCACCATCACGCGCGATGCCGGCGCGATCGTCAAAGGCGGCGTCAAAAACATCATCTCGACCAAAGTCGCGTGGCTCCGCGCCTGGCTCCGCGAGTGTTTCCTGAAAGCCCGGCCGCTCGCCTTCGGCGCGGACCTCGGCTGGGCGTGGACGCTCGCGCTGGGTTGCCTCGCCTTCTACGCGCTCGCTGCGCTGCTCTTCCGCACCGGCGTCGAGAAATGCATGGTCACGCTCGAAACGCGGCCCGGCTTCTCGGTGCTCACGGCTCTGCTCACGACGCTCATCACGCCGGTGCTGACCGTGCTGCTCGTCGCGACCGGCGTCGGCATCATCGTCGTGCCGTTCATCGGGGCCGGCATCTTGTGCGCGACGCTCTTCGGCAAAGTGGTGATCCTCGCGTGGCTCGGCCGCCGCATCACGCGACTCTTCGGCGATGGCCCGCTCGGCCACGTCGCCGTCGCCGTGATCGTGGGCGGCCTGATCGTGCTCGGTCTCTACACGGTGCCCGTGCTCGGCTTCCTGCTCTTCAAACTCATCGGCTGGATCGGCGTCGGCGTGGTGGTCTACACGCTCGTGCTCGGCATGAAACGCGAGAAACCCGCCACGCCCCCGCCGCCGTCGGCCGGTCCCTCGGCGCCCGCTTACATCCCGCCCGTGGATCCTACGCCCGCCCCGGCTCCTGAGGCAACGCCGGTGGCCACTCCTGAAACCGCGCCCACCTCGCCGATGATGGCGAGCGGCGTGGCGGCGATGAGCAGCGGCTTCGTCGGTTCTGGCGCGACGGCGCCCGTGACGGTTGACGTCACCGCGACCGAAGTGCCGAGCCCGGGATTTACCTCGTCTGCCGGCATCGTCGGCGGCGCACCCACCGGCGTGCCGCCCTTCGTGCCACCGCCCGCGGCGTCGGTCCCGCCGCCCGTGCCGCCGGCGGCGTCCGCATTCGTGCCGCCGCCGCGCGTGGCGCCGACGATTTCGGCGACGACGCTGCCGCGTGCGGGTTTTGGGATTCGCACCGGAGCGCTGGCGCTCGACGGTGCTCTGATCGCGATGGTGCTCGGTTTCGCATCCGGGTTATTGCCGCGCTTTCTAGGTTTCGATTTTAGCCCAGGCGGTTGGCTGGTTGCGCTGGCGATCTACGGCGCCGCGATGTGGAAGACCAAGGGCACGACCATCGGCGGCATTGTGTGTGGCCTCAAAGTCGTGCGCCTCGACGATCGCCCCATCGATTGGCCGACCGCCGTGGTGCGCGCGCTCAGTTGCTTCCTGTCGCTCGCGGTCGGAGGCCTTGGTTTTCTCTGGGTCCTCTTCGACAATGACCGCCAGTCTTGGCACGACAAGATCGCCGGCACGACCGTCGTGCGCACACCGAAGGGCGTGTCGTTGCTGTGAGGTGTTGACGGGTCCGGTGGCAGGCGGGTCGACCGCGCGGATACGCCAGTATACGTATAGGTGAAAACCGGCGGCTCGGGCAAAGTGGGGGTGCCACCCCCATTCTGACCTCCCATGTCGCTCCTGAATCCACTGCGTTCCCTTCGTATTTTCACCTTCTGCTGCCTTGCGGGATTTTCTCCCCTCATCGCGCAAACGTGGAACGGCGCCGGGGCCAACAACAATTTCTCGACGCCCGCCAATTGGGCGCTCGGTTCCGCTCCGGCGAATAACGGCACGGCGAGCGCGACGCTTAGCGGTGTTACCCGCACAACCCCCGTGCTTGATGCGGACTACTCGCTCGCCTCACTGCTGATCAGCTCCACCGGCTTCACGCTCGACGGCTCCGCGACGCTCACGCTCGGCACCAGCCTCCTCAAGACCAACACGAACTACATGAGCTTCACCGCCAATGTCCCGATCGTCCTCGGCGGTAACGTCAGCGTCGGCGGCACCGGGACTCAGGGCGACATTAAGCTGAACGGCGGCATCTCCGGTCCGTATGGGCTGACCTTCTCCGGCGGCTCCCTGTTTCTCGGCGGTGCCAACACTTTCAGCGGCGATCTCCAGATCAACTCCGGCGGCGTCTACCTCGGAACATCGAACACCGTCGCGGCCGGTTCACTCACGAGCAACGTGGTGCTCGGCACCGGCGCCTCCTTCAGCGTCTACCGGCAGGGCAACGTCTCCATCGACCAAGTCATCTCCGGCACGGGCAGCGCCTTCAACGCATTCTCGGTCTCGGGCGCGACCAGTTCGCGAGATTCGACCACGGTTACCCTCACGAGGCAGAACACGTATACCGGCGGCACCAGCGTCACGGGCACATTGGTCATCGGTGTCGCCAACGCCTTGCCCGCCGCCACGAAACTCTCCCTGAGCAGCTTCGGCACGATCAAGCTCCTCGCCGATCAGACCGTGGGAAACAACAGCGGCGGCACCGGCAGCCTCATCGACGTCGGCAGCGGCACCACGTTTACCGCCAACCTCACGGCCAACTCCACCACCGGTGGCACCACCGGGGTCGGCAGCGTCGCTCTCACCGGGGCCTACGATCTGCAAACTTACGATGCGTGGGGCCACACCGGCGGCACGACGATCACCGATACCAATCTCATCATCGGCAACGGCAACTCTTTCGGAGGCCTCGTGGGCGACGTCGTCAACAACGGCCGCGTGACCTTTAACAAAAACAACGCCACCACCTACGCCGGCAATATGTCCGGCACCGGCACGCTCACTAAAATTGCCACCGGCATGCTCACCCTCACCGGCAATTCCACGCAGGCGAATACGACCGTCACGCAGGGCGTGCTCGCGATCGGCTCAGGCAGCACTTCCGGTAGCATCTCCGGCAACATCGCGCTCAGCAGTGGCACCACGCTCAATTTCAACCGCAGCGACAACTCCTCCTACGGCGGAGTCATCTCCGGCAGCGGCGACGTCGGGAAACAGGGCGGTGGCCAGCTCACGTTGAGCAATACCAACACCTTTGCCGGTAATGTCACCGTGTCCGGCGGCCGGCTCATCGCCGCCGCCACGAATGCCCTCGGCGACACCCACGTTAGCGTCAACAGTGGCACCCTTGAGATCGGCGCGAGCCAGACGATCCGCTCGCTCACGGGTAGCGCCTTCACCGGAGTGCAGTTCAATGGCGGCTCGACCGTCACCCTCACCTCCGACTCCTCGACGCTCATGCGCTCCAGCCTCACCGGCACGGGCAACCTCGTGAAACAAGGCACCGGTGCGGTTACGTTGAGTGGCGGTGGCACGGTCGCGGGCACGATTACGGCGCAAGCCGGCACCGTCTTTGCGACGGGCACCTACGGTTCGGCCGCGCTGGCGGTTCCGAGTGGCGGCACGTTTTCCCCCGGCGCGCTGCGCACCACGGGCACGGCGACGTTTCAAACGCTGTCCCTCTCCGGCGGTAGCACGTTCACCTTTGGCATCACCAACGCCACCGGCACCGCCGGTAGTTCGAGCAACGGCTGGGATCTGCTGAGCACGACCGGTGCGGTCACGCTGGGCGGCACCGTGGGCAATCCGATCACCCTTTCCCTCGAGTCGCTTAACGGCTCCGGAGCCTTCGGTTCGACCGCCAACTTCAACTACAACTCCAACTACAGTTGGAATCTCCTCACCGGTGCCGGCGGCATCACGGGCTTTGCGCCGGGCGCCTTCGCGTTTAACACCACCAATTTCGCAGAAGCCGCGAACCTCGCCTTCACGGGCACGCTCTCAGTGAGCCAGGTGGGCAACAGCCTTTACCTCAACTACACCGCCGCCTCCGCGATTCCCGAGCCCTCGACTTACGCTGCCATCGCCGGCGGACTCGTGCTCGCCGGAGCCGCGTGGACCCGCCGTCGCCGCGCCGTCGGACGCGCGTGATTGCGCGCAGGCGCAGGTGCCGTGGCGAATTTTACGGCGTGGGTGGGAGCGGGCGAGTGGACGCCCACGCGCGGGCGGCGACCGGATCGTTGGTGAGCCACTCGCGGTAGGCGGCGAGCACGATGTCGTTGCGCGCCGGATTTTGCGTCAACCCTTCCGCCCACCTGAGGGCTGCTGGTGGATCTTGGCGCACGAGATAGGAAACGAGCACGGCGGCGGCTTTGGCTTGGGCCGCCGTGTCTGCGAGCGTGCCGACGTAACGTTGCGCGGCGGGGAGATCTTGCACCGCCCAGTTGGAAATCACGTCGCCGAGGAGGGCGCCGCGCTCGTTGCCCGGCGTGCTGGAGAGGGTCCACGCGGCGGCGGCGGCCGGATCTTGGCGTGCCCACGTGGCGAGGGCGCCGGCGAGCGCGCGCTCCTGCGTGGCGCCCTCGGGGAGCGTCACGGCCCACTCAAGCGCGGCCACGGGTGATGCGAGGGTGATTGCCGCCGCGACGCGCTCGGCGGCGGCGGCGCGGGCCTCGCCGGCAGGGAGCGCGGCGAGGGCGGCTTGCGCGGCGACGCGGTCGCGCTGCGTCCAGATTTCCAAAATATTGGCAGTCGCGAGCGCAGCGGAGCCGGCGACATCCGCGGGCAGCGCGGCCGCCCACGCGAGGGCCCGGTCGGGCGCGTCGTGCGCCCACGCGCGGGCGGCGGCAGCGGTGGCCAACTCGCGCGACGGCGAGGCCGGCATCGCGACGATGAGCCGCGCGGCGCCGGCGGGATCAGTGGGGATGATCTGCATCAACGCCTGGTAGAGGCTGCGGTCGCGTGCCTCACCGCCGAGGAGTTGCAGCGCGGTTTCGAAGGCGGCCAACGGATCTTTTTCGGCGAGCGAATAGAGCACGGTCTCGAGCGCGACGGCGCGCGCGGGACTTTCGCCGAGGTCTTGGGCCCAACGCAGGGCGCCCGCGAGATCGGTGCGGGCGTGGACGTCAGCATAGGCGCGCCAAGCGGGCTCGAAGCCCGGGCCGGTGGGCACGCGGGCGAGACGCTCGCGGGCGCGGGCCAGATCGGCGCGCGCGTAGAGATCGAAGAGCGAGGAAAAGAGGTGCGCGTCGGAGGCATCGCGCACGAGCTGCGCGGCGAGTTCGAGGGCGCGATCGGGATCGGTGGCGGCGAGTTCGAGCAGCGCGTAGAGGAGGGCCTGCGCACGTTCGTCGCCTGTCGGCAGACCGGCGATGGCCGCGAAAACACCCTCGCGGTCGAGCGGGAACCAGTGGCGCCAAAAATCCGCGAGGAGGCGGGAGCGTTCGCCGGGATCGGGGAGAGCGAGGAGGCGGGCGAGTTCGGCGGCGAGCGCGGCGGGGACGCGGGGCGATACGGCGGGCGCGGCGGAGGTGACTGAGGGTGGAACCGCTAATTCGCGCTGATTTTTCTGAGGCGAGGAGGCGGGCGGGGGTGTGCGGGCCTCGCCTGATCGGCGAGGCGCAGGGGTGTGATCCGAGGTCCACGTGAGCCAGACGGTCAGCACTCCCGCGACGGCGAGCAGGACGAGGAGGGTGGCGAGAGCGCGGCGTGACATGGCGGGGGCGGGCAAAAAAACACCGCGCGTCCGAGGCCGCGCGGTGGAAGGAAGGGGAGATCCGGACGGCTCAGTTGGTGCCGGTATCGCGGTCGTTAAGGAGCGTGGTGCGCGCGGTGGCGTTCAACGCCGTGAAGAACGAGAGCGCGGTGCTGCCCTGGATCGAGCTGGCGGTGGTGATGTAGGTGGTCCACGGCGTGGTGCGGATCCCGGCGACGTTGGGCACGCGGAGGGCGATCACGCGGGTGCCGGCGGGATTGGCGTTGATCTTGGTGATCGGGGAGCCGGAGCCGGCGGGCACGAGGATCGCGATTTTCCAGTTGTGGGTGGGCACGGTGACGGCGTTGGTGCCGATCGAGCCCGCGGAGCCGTAGCCGCCGGACAGGATGAGCACTTCGCGGCCCGTGCTGTTGGTGAGGTTGCGGCAGTAGGTCTCGAAGTTGGCCCAGATGCCCTGGTTGTTGTCGGGCTTCTGCGGCTGGATATTCGTGAGGATGAAAGTTTGTTTGGCGTCGTTGAGGGTGATGTTCCGGTCGGCGTTGGGGCACATGTGACCGCGGTCGTAGCCGCTGTTGGTGTAGTCGGCGTGTGTGACGCGCTTCATGCCGGCGGGCAGCGACGTATCGGTGATAAAGTTACCGTCGTAGCGGCCGCTGCCCTGATCGCCGGAGGTGAGGCTCCAGGAAACCCACTTCGGGATGCCGGTGGAGCTGGTGTAGCCGAGGGCGTATTGCGGGCGCTGGATGAGGTAGTTGCTGGCCGAGGTGCCGGCGGCGCTGGGGTTGCCGAGGACCATCTGGTAGCTCGTGATGATGTGGGCGAACGATCCAGCGGCGGTGGCCGCGAAGAGGCAGGCGATGCTAGCGAGACGGGGCAGTTTCATATTTGGCTCTGGTTTGATTCGTGGATGGGACGAGTGGGACTACACGGAAAAAGAGTCATAGCGCAGAGCACGATCCCTGCCCGTGCGAGGGAAGCGGCACGGAAAGTTTGCGGGCGCGTGCGCTCGGGAAGTCGGGGGCCGACATGTCACCTGCGTTGCAACATCGGTGCCGAGCAAGTCGGCCGCGACGTGCCCCGTCAATGCGCGAGCCGTTACAATTGCGGGACGACTGTCTGAACAGCACGGCATCTTCGCCGATCCGCGCTATTTCCGGATCGAAACTTTCTTCATCACCAGCGGCGTGACCGGCTTGCTCTTGCCGCCCATCCCGTAAGTCGTGGGGACTTCGGCGAGTTGGTCGACGACTTCGATGCCCTTGGTGACGCGGCCGAAGATCGTGTAGTTCGGCGCCAGCGGGTAGTCTTTATGCAGAATGAAAAACTGACTGGCGTTGGTGTTCGGGCCGGCGTTGGCCATCGCGACGATGCCGCGTTTGTAGCCGAGACCATTTTGGTAAAGCGGGGAGTTCTTCACGATCTCGTCGTCGAATTTTCCGCCCCACGCACTCTCGCCGCCGCGGCCGTCGCCGAGCGGATCGCCACCCTGAATCATGAAGTCTTTCACGATGCGGTGAAACGTGAGGCCATTGTAGTAGCCGCGCTCGGCGAGCAGGCGGAAATTTTCCGTGGTCTTCGGCGCTTCGCCCGTGAGCAACTCGAATTCGATGACGCCTTTTTCCGTTTCGAGCACCGCGTAAACCGGCGTGGGCGGCGGCGTGGGGACCGCGGCGGGCGCGGCGGATTTTTCGGATTTGCCGCAGCCGGCGAACAGCAAGGCGACGGCGAGCAAACTGAGGGAGCGAACCATGGCAGGGAAAGCGGGGGCGAAGAGCATCCCGCACTTCTTGGAAGCGTGCGCGCCGAGTCAAGGCGGCGGGCGCTTGCGGCGCGGCGCAAAATCGCGCCTCCTCGCGAGAGTTCACAGCTTCCGCCGCCACTCCATGAAACGTCTTTTCCCCCTTGGTCTCGTCTGCTCGGTGTTGTTCGTCGACGGTGCGGCGGGTCTCCTGAAAACCGCGGCGGCGGCGGAAGTCACGGTCGCCACGTTGCCAATGGGCAGCGCGCCCGCGCCGCTCGATGCGGCGTGGTTTCCGAGCCGGCTGCATGCGTTCGTGTGGAGGAATTGGTCACTCGTGCCGGCGGCGCGCCTCGCGGCGGTCGTGGGAGCGAAGCCCGACGACATCGTGCGCGTCGGGCGCAGCATGGGGCTGCCGACGCCGCGCGGGCTCAGCGAGACGCAGCGTCGCCGCGCGGCGCTGACGATCATCCGGCGCAACTGGCACCTGCTGCCCTACGACCAGATGCTCACGCTGCTCGATTGGACGGCCGACGAACTAGCCTACGCGCTGCGCGAGGATGATTTTCTGTTTCACAAACTCGGTCTGCTGAAACCGAAGGCGGAGCCGTTGCGTTGGGTGGAGCCGACGGCGGTCGAAGCCGCGCGCGCGGCGGAAATCGCGGCGGTCGTGCGCGAACATTTTCCGGCGGGTGATCTGGAGGGGAGCGATCCGCTGTTCTCGTTTGTCGAAAAACTCAGTGCGCCGCTCATTGTGGGGAACGTGGTCGCGGCGGCCCCGGCTGCGAGACGCAGCGAGGCGGGTGAGGCGCCGCCGCTGCGCCTCGGGTATTCGTATTTCGCGCTCTACGGCGATCCGCTGATGGACCCGGCGCTCGACCCGTATCCCGACGGCTACCTCGCGCGCCTCGCGGCGTCGGGTGTGAATGCCGTGTGGCTGCACGCCGTGCTCGCACGCCTCGCGCCGCTCCCGTGGGCGAAGGAGGCCGGGATCGAGCAACGCCGCGCCGCGCTCCGCGACCTCGTGGCCCGCGCCGCGCGCCATGGCGTGAAAATCTACCTCTACCTCAACGAGCCGCGCGCGCTGCCGCCGGCCTCGCCGGTGTTTGCCGAGCACCCCGATTGGCGCGGTGTGCCGGCGGAGGGCTTCAACGCGCTCTGCACGAGTGCGGCGGGCGTGCGCGACGGGTTGCGCGAGGGCGTCGCGGACTTGTGCCGTGCGGTGCCGGACCTCGGCGGATTTTTTGCGATCTCGGCTTCGGAGAATCTCACCAACTGTTGGTCGAAGGCTCGCGGGGCCGATTGTCCGCACTGCAAAGAACGGAAGCCCGCGACGGTGATCGCGGAGGTGATCGCGACGTTTCACGAGGGCATCCGCGCGGGTGGCGGCAAGCAGCGCCTCGTCGCTTGGGATTGGGGCTGGGCGGATGCGTGGGCGACTGACGCGATCGCGCAACTGCCGGCGGGCGTGACGCTGATGAGTGTGAGCGAGTGGAGCCTGCCCCTCGAACGCGGCGGCATCAAAGCGACCGTGGGCGAGTATTGCCTCAGCGCGATTGGCCCGGGGCCGCGGGCATTGAAACACTGGGCGGCGGCGCAAGCCCGCGGTCTGCCCATTGCGGCGAAACTCCAGCTCGGCACGACGTGGGAATGCTCCGCGGTGCCGTTTATCCCCGCGGTCGACAATGTCGCTCAACATCTCGCGGGCGTGCGCACCGCGGGCGTCGAAAATCTCATGCTGGGCTGGACGCTCGGCGGGCATCCGTCGCCGAATATCGCGGCGGTCGGCGAAATCTTCTCCGGCGGTTCGCTGGCCACGCTCGCGGCCCGTCGTCACGGCGCGGCGCAGGCGGCCGAGGCGGTAAAATTTTGGCAGGAGTGCAGCGCGGCGTTTCGCGAATTTCCGTTTCACGGAAGCGTCGTGTATCGCGCGCCGCTCCAGACCGGACCGGCGAACCCGCTCTGGGTCGCGCCGACCGGCTATAAGTCCACGATGGTCGGCTTCCCCTACGACGACGTCGATGGCTGGCGCGCGGTCTATCCTGCGCCGGTGTTTGCCGCGCAGTTGGAGAAAGTTGCGACGGGTTTCGACGCGGCGATGGCGCACCTGCGCGCGGCGCGACCGCAGCCCGCGGAAGCGCTCGCGGAAGAGGTGCGGTTTGCCGAAGTGGCGGCGATTCATTTCGCCAGCGCAGCGGAGCAGACGCGCTTCGTGCTCGCGCGGCGCGCCGGCGATGTCGCGGCGATGTCGCGCGGTCTCGCGGCCGAAACTCGCCTCGCCACGCGCCTCCACGCGCTGCAAAGCCGTGACTCGCGCCTCGGCTTCGAGGCGTCCAACCAATATTACTACGTGCCGCTCGATCTCGTGGAAAAGGTCGTCAACTGCCGCTGGGTCGCGGAGAAAATTGCGCCTACAACGGACACGAAGATGCGAGACCTCACGCTGAATTTCGAAACGCCGACCGACGCCGCGCTGCAGCGCCAGATCGAGGCGATCGCTGCGCGCCTGCGCGCCAAGCACGGCTTCGCGCCCGAGCAGGCGGCGGTGGGCGTGCTCGATTTGCGCACCGGGCGGTTCGCGGCGGTGCGGCCCGATGCGATCGATTACGCGGCGAGCGTGCCGAAGATCGGAATTCTCCTCGCGTGGATGCAGACGCACCCGGAGGCGGCGACCGCGCTCGATGCGCCGACGCGCCGCGAACTCGGCAAGATGATCAAGGTGTCCGACAACGAGCTGGCCACGAAGTTTTCCACGCAACTCGGCATCGCGCGCGTGCAGGAAGTGCTCGGCTCCTACGGGTTCTACGACGCGGCGCACGGCGGCGGACTTTGGTTTGGCAAACACTACGGCAAAGGCAGCGAGCGCATCGGCGATCCGGTGGGCGGCCATTCGCACGCGGCGACGGTGCGGCAGTTGTTGCGCTTTTACGTGCTGCTGGAGCAGGGGAAACTGGTCTCGCCGGAGGCTTCGTCGGTCATGCGCGAGATCTTCGCGTCACCCGAGATCGCGCATCTCAACGATCGCTTCGTGAAAGGCCTCGCGGGCCGCGGTGTCGACGTGCGGCGCAAATCCGGTTGGTGGGAAACGTGGTCGCACGACACCGCCGTCGTCACCGGCCCGGGCCGCCATTACGGGCTCGTCGCGATGACGCATCACCCGAAAGGCGCCGCCTACCTCGAGGAATTCGCGGCGGCGGTGGACGACGTGCTGATGGGCCGCACGCTGACCGCGCCGTGAGCGGCGGGGCTGCGACGGAACGGTTGTTCCGGTGAGTGTGCGCAGCGCGCACGATTGACCTCCGCACGCGTTGGCGTTCATTTCGTTTTTCCATGAAGACGCTGCAAATTCGCATTCCCGACCGGCTCCGTGACGATGCCGATTCCGTCTTGGCCGACATCGGTATGGATATGCCGACGGCGGTGCGGCTCTATCTCACGAAGATCGTGCAGACGCGGAGCATTCCCTTTGCCTTGGAAGCGTCTGGGGTCCGCGTGGAGGCCTTTTCGGTCGATGCGGAGACGCAGAACCAAATGGACGGCGTTGCGACTGCGTGGAAACGCCGCAGGTCCTGATATGAGCCTCGTCATCTCCCACCGGATTCGGGCGAGGGAGTTTGGTGCAGAGATTCCGGCGGACGCGAAGGAGGCGTTATTGCGCTCCGCGCGCGTGGCCCTAACAACGCCGTTGACGGGGAAAGGGCTGCCGGCAGGCACTCGACTACTGAAAGCTTACGCCACTTCGGCGCGTGGGCCCCGCCGCATCGTATACTTGCTGGCGGTGGAGGACGGCACGCTGTTTCTCCTCTTCTACCGTGATAAAAACGACGAGCTGGGTGCCAATATCACTCCCAAGAATCCTGTTTTCGCGAGCCAGCTCAAAAAGTATCTGGCGTGGCTGAAAGCCGATATCGATACCGGCAAATTTGAGGTGATCGCGTTGGAGTGAGCCCACGTGCTGATGGGGCGCACGCTGACCGCGCCGTAACCGGCGCGGCTACGAAGGAGCGCGGAGCGCGAGTCAGGGGCGGATTTCGATGCGGGCGTCGCGGGTGACGACGCGGAAGATCTCTTCGATCTCGGGGTTGGTGAGGGCGACGCAGCCGGCGGTCCAGTCGCGGAGGCGGTGTGTGCGGCCGAAGAGGCCGAGGCCGTTAGGGAGACCGTGCACCATGATGTCGGAACCGGCAGAATAGCCTGCTTGCTTGGCGCGGGCGATGTCGGAGGGTTCCGGATACGAGACGCGCAGGGCGAGGTGGTAGGAGCTGTCGCCTTTGTGCTCGGTGATGCGGAAGGCGCCTTCGGGGGTCTTCTTGTCGCCCTCGCGCTCCTTCGGGCCCACGGGGACGAGGCCGAGCGAGATTGGGTAGGTGCGCAGCGCGGTATCGCCGCGGAAGAGCGTGAGGCGCCGCGCGGCCTTTTCGACGAGGATGCGGTCGGCGGTCGTGCAGGGCGGCAGCGCCTCGATGGGCCAGTGCGCCCAGGCGGCGAGCGCAACGACGAGAACGAGGACGGCGAGGGCGAGACGGCGGAGCATGAGGGCGGGAATGACGAGGGCGGACGCGGGCGTGGGTGCGACTGCGGGCGTGATTATTTTTTCGGGCCCTTGCCGCCGCTGCTCACGAATTCTTCGCGGGAGACGAAGCCGTCTTTGTCGGTGTCGAAGGTCGGGAAACGTTTCGGGGCTTCGGCGGGGTCGGGTTGGCCGTCGAGGAATTCTTCGAGGGTGAGTTTGCCATCTTTGTTTTTGTCGCGGCGGTCGAACATCGCGTTGCGGTCCTGTTTGCCTTTGGCGGGCGCGGTGGTGGCGGCCGACTTGGTGGCGGCGGTGGTGCTCGCGTGTGCCGCAGCGGTGGTGGGGTTGATCTGCGGTTTGGCCTCGGGGTGCGTCGCGAGGAGGGCGCGGAGTTCGGTGACGACGGCGGGGCGGGCAGTTGCGAGGTTTTTGGTTTCGCCGGGATCGTCGCGGTAATCGTAGAGCTCGAACTCGGCGGTGGCGGGATCGCCGCCGGGGACTTTCCACTCGACGAGGCGGTAGCGCTCGGTGCGGAGGGCGCGGCCGAGGCGTTGGCCGCGGGGATAGACGTGGATCACGTGGTCGCGGTGCGCGGCGGAGGGCGTCGTGAGTAACGTGGCGAAGCTGCGGCCGTCGAGGCCGGCGGGCGCGGGGAGACCGGCGAGGGCGGCGAGCGTGGGATAAATATCGACGGTCTCGACGAGGGCGGAGGTGGCGGTGCCGGTGCGGCCGGGGACGGCGACGAGCAGGGGAACGCGGGCGGCTTCCTCGTAGTTGGTATGCTTACACCACATGCCGTGGTCGCCGAGGTGCCAGCCGTGATCGCCCCAGAGGACAACGATGGTGTTTTTCGCGAGACCAGTCTCTTCGAGGGCGGCGAGCACGCGGCCGAGCTGGGCGTCCATGTAACTCGTCGCGGCATAGTAGCCGTGGATGAGGCGGCGCGTGAGTTTGTCGTCGAGGGGCGCGGACCCGGCGGGGATGCCGGCGTAGTTGCGGAGCTCGCCGCCGAATTGCGGGGCGTAGTCGGGCGCGCCGTCGGGCGCGGTGAGGCGGGCGGGTTGGGGGAGTTTGGCGGGATCGTGGAGGTCCCAATATCTTTTCGGAGCGACGAAGGGCAGGTGGGGTTTCAGGAAACCGACACCCATGAAGAATGGTTCGCGCGAGGCGGCGGCGGCTTTGAGGCGGGTGACGGCTTCAGCGGCGATTTGGCCGTCGGCGTAGAAATCGTCGGGCACGTCGGCGGATTCGACGGCGGCGCCGTTGGCTTTCTTGGTGGCTTTGCCGGAGGCTTTTTTCCTCGGCGCGGCGTCGGCGGGGCCATCGCTGGCGGCGAGCGCGTATTGGGGGGCTTTGGGACGGAAATGCGGGACAGTCCACGAGGCGGTGTCCTCGAAGTTGCCGTGGCCGACGTGGAAGAGTTTGCCCATGGCTTCCGTTTTGTAGCCGTGGGCGCGGAAATATTGCGGGAGCGTGACGGCGTCGGGGCGCGAGGCACGGAAGTTGGTGGGGAGATCGTAGATGCCGAGCGTCTGCGGGCGGAGGCTCGCGAGGAGGGCGTTGCGGGAGGGCGAGCAGACGGCCTGGTTGCAGTAGGCGCGGTCGAGGCGGAGCGCGCGGGAGGCGAGACGGTCGATGTTCGGCGTTTTCGCGGCGGTGTCGCCGTAGGCGCCGAGGACGGGTTTGAGGTCGTCGACGCAGATGAGGAGGACGTTGGGTTTGGGCGCAGGCGCGGCGGCGGCCGCGAAAAGCGCGGCGGGCGCGGCGAACAAGGCGACGAGGAGGAGGCGGGCAGTGTTCATTTCGATGCGGGGAAGTATTTTTTCGCGATCCACTTGGGCTGCCATGGTGCGGTTTCACAGGCTGGGCCGGTGAGATCGATCATGGCGGCGCGGGCGGTCTGGAAAACGTGCGCGGGTCGCTCCTCTAAACCGAGCTTTTCTTTGTGAAAACACGATCGCCGACCGCGATTTTTTTCCGTTTCACCGGCACCCCGCCGACGAGTTCGTCGGATCACATTCGGCTTGGCCTCGTGACAATTCGGATCGACCCCAACCCCCAAAAAAAGCCTGACGCCGTCCGGCCCCACCTGAAAATCGGTTTTCAAGGCGCCGAATTTTTCGTCGGCCCCTTCAGGACAACCGGCAGCCACACGCTCATCGCGGCACGTCCCCGGTTCGCCCAGGCGAAATAGGGAATGAGGGTGAGCTCAAACGGGCGCAGCGACTCGCCGCTCAACGGCCGGTAGAGCGCGCCGCCGCGAGGTTCCGCCCGATGCAGTCCGGTGCCGCGCAGTGCGATGGCCGTGCGCCCCAGAGCGTGGTCGACGCCCGGAATTCCCGCGACGGGCTTAAACGTGGCATCCGCCGCGACGAAGACCGAGGGCACATCGATGCCCGCCGGCAGGTCCGGCGACTCGGCGCAATACACCACCGGGCCGCGCATGATGGCGACTTGGTTGCGCGTGGCCTCGACCCGCGGATCGGCGACGATGAGTTGCGACTCCAACGGAAGCGTCAGCGAGAGTTCATCACCGGCGCGCCACGTCCGTTGCACGACCATGTAACCATGCTCCTGCGACGGATTCACGATCGCCTGACCGTTGAGGGCGAGGCCCGCGCTCGTTGCCCAGCCGGGTCGACGAATTCGCAAGGCCATCGGCCGCGCCGGTGCCTCGCGCACCAGCAACCGCACGGCACCGCCCCACGGATAGTCGGTCACCTGCTCGAGCACGAGTCGACCGAGGCCGGGTAGTTCGCAGGACAACTTGCTCCCACCAAACTGGTGCACCCAAACGCCGGTTTCGTCGCGGCTATAGAAATATGCGCCGAGCTGCGCGATCGTGCGCAGGAGGTTGGAGGGGCAACAGATTTCCCGGCGGCCCGGCGAAATGCGGAGCAGCATCGGCTGCCAGCCGGTCGGATCGATGTTTTCATCGTAACGCCGCAGCGGCGCGCGATAGAACCAACTTTTCCCTTCGAGGCCGACGCACGCGAGAAACCCGTTGAACATCTCCCTCTCCATGATGTCGGCCAGCGCCGCATCCGGCCGATTCACGAGCTGCCGGTAGCCCCACATGAACGCGCCGATTTGCCCGCAGGTTTCGTTGTAGCACGTGCTGTTGGGCAGTTCGTATGGAGCGCCCGCGGCTTCCACGGCGGGCGCGTTGTTGGACAACGTCACGGTGTGCGCACTCACGCCGCCGTGGATAAACATCTTTCGCCCGGTCATATCGGCCCACAACCGGTCCAGCGCCCCGCTCAGTTGCGCGTCACCGCGCTCGCTCACCACGTCGCCCGCGCCGGTGTAGAGATAGGTGAAGAAGACATTGTGCCCGACAACTTCCTTCGTCGCACGCACCGGCACGCGGTCCTGGATAATGTCGGTGCCGCCGATGCCCGGCTTCATGGCCCACAACGGTTGCCGCCGCGGCTCCGCGCCGCGCTGATCGATGATGAGTTGCGCGCAATCCAAATACTTCTTCTCACCCGTCAGCCGGTGCAACTCGACGAGTCCCATGATCGCCGACGGATTGTGCGCGAAATAGGGCTTCACGGTTACACCCAGGTTGGCGCACAGAAAATCGGCCGTGCGCCGCGCGACCGCGAGCAGGTTGCCCTGTCCCGTCATGCGATGGTGGATCACGCCTGCGGTGAGCAGGTGACCCATGTTGTAGATCTCGTGATCCTGCGCCTCCTGAAAGCGCGGCTTGCGCGACACAATCGGCATCGTCGAGAGGTAGCCGTCGGGCTGCTGCGCCGACGCGATCAGAGCGATGGCTTCGTCCATCCGTTGCCGCAGCGCCGGGTCGCGATTTAGCCGCCACACGCTGGAAGCGGCTTCGATCCACTTGTAGAGCCACTCGTCCTGCCACGTCGTGCCTTGGTAGGAACCGGAGCCGGGGTTGGCCGCGAAACGAAAATTCTCCAGCACGTGCCCCTCCGCGGGGTCGGCGAGCAACCGCCACGACTCCGCGAGCGAAACCTCGACCAATTGCCGATAACGCTCCGCCCAAAAGCCGCTCGTCCACTCCACCGCCTCGAGTGGCAATGGGCGGAGCTGGGCATGGGCACTGTGACTGTGGTCTACCACGTAGGCCGGCGCTTCAGCCGCGCGAATCGCGACCGGCGCGGAGAGCGCGAGAACGAGAGCGGCCGTTGGAAAATAGCGGCCAACCAGATTCGGAATCGTGTGCATAGGAAAGTTTATGGCTCGAACTCGACTCGCAGCAGACGAAAGGCACCCGGCTCAATGCTCACCGGGCAGCCGTTGCCCGAGACGGCGACCGTCTTGCCGGTCACCAAGTCGGTTACTCTGCGCAGCGAACGTTTCGCGGAAACGAGCCTGGTCTCGACGCCCACGGGCGCCAGATAGCCCGGATCGATCAAGAGCGCCGTGCACGCATCGGCCGTTTGCTCCTGAAGGATGAGACAGACGCCGGCCGCCTGGAGCGGTATCGCCGTGGCACCGCCTGCCAGCGACTGCGTCACGCGCGGCGCGGCTTCGTTTGCCGTGAGCCAGTCTCCTTCAAACCGCACGCGTTCCCCATCGGTCTGGATCGCCACGCCGGACTTCGCCAACGGCGTGCCCGCCGGCAGGACCGGCACCCAGCCATACGGTGTCTGCGGAAAACACGTGCGCACATTCCAGTCCTCCGCATACGCGAGACGCGGAAACGCCTCGGCACCGTAAGGCTCGAAAATAAACCGCGCGGGAATGAACCCGCGGCGCAACGCGTCGATGTTCCGCTCGTAGTAGGGATAGGCGACCTTGCGCTGCCGGGCCTTGCCCTCTTCCAGCGCCGGGTGGAACGAGCGCACCAGCGTGGTCGTGTTCAGGTTGGCCGGCTGTGCGCCCGGCGTGAGCAGATTCTTACGAATCAATTCGTAGACCAGTTCGCGATGTCGGTTCGCAAGCGGCACCACGCCCTGACGCAGATCAGGCCGCAGGTAAGTTTGCCCGCCTTCGATGTGCACCCACGTGCCGCCCAGGGCCACGCCCATCAGCTCCAACCGCAGGATGATGTCGGACGGGCAAACATACGTGGGCGAACTGTCGCGGATGCCACGCGGATATTTCCCCCACTCGTGCCAGTTCCAATATTGCGTCGACATCCCGAACTCGCGGCAGAGGCCCGCCGCTTTCAAGCCGAGCATGCCGCCGAGCTGAATCTCCGGCTGGAAGGGCTGATTCGTCGCCCAGATCGGCACCGTTACTTCGCGGTGCTTCGGACTGAAGAGGACGTTGAAAACCTCCGGGTCCGACGGCAGCAGCCCCCACACATCGTGCTTCTCCTTAAAGATCATTTTCATCCCGTGCTCCGCGCAGAAATCGAGCGCGTCGTCGGTCCATTTCAGCACATCTTTGTAGAGCGCCGTGTAGAGGGTCTCGAGGTTCTCGGCGATATAGAGAAAGCGAAACATGTTCGGCGCCGCCTCCTTGCTGCGGCGGATCGCCTCGCGGCTGAGCCACACCTGGCCGCCATGCGTGGCAAAGTAGCCGAACGGTATGCCCACCTTCTCCAGCAACGCCGCCCGCGCCACGATTTGATCGGTGGTCATCTTCTGGCCGCGCTCGTGGCCGAGCAGGTCGCTCGCCTCAAACATCACGAGGTATTCGAGCGACGGCGTTTCGAGCTGCCGCAACGCTTCGCGATACTCCCGCAGCGTCGCCTCGGGCACCCGGCCATATTCGGCTCCGGCCATGAAGATTTTGATTTTCTCGCCGCTGCGGGTCGGCTGCGCCGGCTGCTGTTTCACCGCGGCATGGATTGCCTCAAGGTGCTTCTCCTGATCAGGGACCTTGAACGAGCGAAACTCGTCCGGCTGGCCGTAGCTCAACCGATAGTAGGCCGGATCACGAAACCGCGACGACGACAGATAGAGCCCCGATTGCGCGCCAAACCAACCGGCGATGCTGGCGCTGTTGATTCCGTCCGGTGCCCACATTTCCCAATATTCCCCGCCGCCCGTTTCGCGGCTCTGATACACACGCGCTCCCGTCGCATCGAACACCGACACGATATGCATCCCCACCACCACCGTTTCCAGGCCCTTGGTCTTGGGATCGAAATCTCCGGTGCGAATCAACGCATTGGCCGCCGTGCCCGAGGCTTTCAACGCGATGGCCACGGGGCTCTCCCAGATCGTCTTCGTGCCATTGTGGGCGATCAGGGTGTGCTGCGCGCCCGCCGACACCAACCCGACCACATCGAGCGCGCCGTCCCCGTCGACGTCGGCGAGTTGAAACTGTTCAAGCAAGCCGCCCTTCGCCGCGAACTCCTTCAGCACGGTGCCGTCCCGATCATAGACGGTGAACTCAAAGTTCTGGCCACCCGCGACGAGTTGGCTGCCGTTTCCTTTTGTCCACTTGCCGAACGCAAAATTCCGGAGCGTGCGTTCCTTCTCCCACAGCTTTCGGCCGGAACGATCAAACAGCGCCACGCCGCCGGCCACACCCGAGCCCGCCACGTTGTTCCGCACGCTGATCGCGATCTCCGGCTTTCCGTCCCCGTCCAAATCGCCGGCCGCAATCCGCTGCGGGCCGTCCGTGCCCGCGAAGGTCCGCACCACCACGCCACGCAACGTGACGGCCCGGACCGCAAGCTTGGGGTCGACCGACGAAAGCAGAATGTCTTTCACGCCATCGCCATCCACATCGGCCGCGGCAAACTGATACACCAACGCTCCGGCATCGAATCGCAGGGTCGGCGCGCCGCCTTCCTGCCGCACCGTGACGATTCCGTCGACGTCGCAGCCGACAATCTCCGGCTTCCCGTCGCCATCGAGATCCTCCACCAGCAACTCCCAAAAGGGGCGCTCGACGGCGAAGGCCTTTACGCCGAAGCCCGCACCGGCGGCCGACCGGGTCCGCGCGGTCGGGCGCTTCGGCGCGGTCGTCTTGCGAATCTGCACGTCGGAAAACGAGCACTGCCCATCCAGCACGGCCAATTGCACGCGCAGCGTTGTCGTGCCCGGCGGCACACGCACCGTGCCCTCAAGAGTAGCCCAGCGCATCCCGTTGATTCGGGTCGGCGTCTCGATGCCGAGCACCGTTCCCTTCGCATCGAGGGAGACGAGGCCGAGCGAGGCCCGCATCATTACGCCGCCCTTCACGCGCAGGGAATACGCGAACCAGTCGTGCCCACCCGTCGGAATCTCCTGGGAGAGAGCGCCGTCGAGATCGATGGAGGGATTCGTGAGACTCACGCCGCGCTCGGAAGCGAGCAGCTTGACCTGGCCCCGGGTTCGCAACTGCTCGTTGGGCCGCCACGGCTCCAGCACGCCAAAATCACCTGACCTCACGAGGTTGTCGGCTTGGGCTCTGGCGAGCGTTGCGCAGACAAGACTCAGAACGAACAGCCCAATGGTTTTCATAGCGTCAAAAGCCCTCGTGCGTGACGGCACGGCCGGGACAAGAGTTGCGATTGCCGGCCGACGATTCGGGTTATCGGCGATCACCCGCCCAACGCGGATTGTCCGGGCAAACCGGAGTGCGGTCGTCGGCATTCGCAGTCGCAGTCGAACGGCAGTCGAACGGGGTCAGTAACATGAGCGGCAAGTCGGGATAGCACCTGCGCGAGGAGCGCGGTGGTATACTGGCGAGAGCCATGATCTATAGCGGAATCGACTATCCCAATCGTTACTCGGTGGCCTGCACGCTCGACGCCCAGGGCCGGAAGCGTCACGAGGAGCGGACCGCTTACTTGATGGTCACGCGGCTGACCGCGTAACGGCCCTCGCGCTCGGGCACGTCGATCGCGAGACGGAAGGGACGAACGCCACCGTCCGGGACGACCAGCGCCAACGCCACGGTATAGTCGCCGGCGCGCAACGTCGCGGGCAGGGCCAGCGACTCGGTGACGCGGTGTTCGCCGGGGAGCCACCCGCGGGGATCGGCGACCGCGACGGCGCTCCAAGCCGGTTGACCGCGGGCATCCAACAGGAAAATACGGAGCGCGTAGGGGCGTTGCAGCCGGCCAACCCCCACATTTGCACAGGTCATCGCCAAGTGCAGCGCAGCTCCGCGCGGGACGGTTTTCTCGTGCGCGAGTTCGCGCAGGACGAGTCGGGCCCCGGCGAGCCGGGCCAGTTTTTCCAACTGCGGCATCGCCTCGGGCGGCGCGCGGCCGATGTTGTCGTTGATGAGCGCGACGTGATTCCGGAGCATGAACTCCACTGCACCGTCGAACGGCCATTTTTTCGACTGGAGGTAAGCGTAGTCCCCATACCATTCAAAGACGACCGGTGCACGGGTCCAGGTGTCGGCCATGCCGGGCACCGCGGCGTATTTTTTCGAGCCGATCCAGTTTTGCTCGTGCCACGGGGAACCGACGCCGTCGCGCCGAAAGCCGGTGCCCCGGCTGAGCGCATAGGCGAGTATCTCGGCATCGTCCGACATGAACACCAGCGGCGTGCGCGTGAACGCCCGCAGGTAGGCGTCGACGATCTGCCGGCGCACGGCGACGGGGGCCGGGTGCTTCGTGTGCCATTCGCCCCAGACACCGTAGGAGCCAATATCGAGGAACTCCACGTCCGGGCTCCCGTTGTAGCGCGCGCCCAGGGCCTGCAGAAACGCGCCATGCTTTTCGAGGTAGATCGGGTCCGCATAGTCGGGCTCGATCCGCGGGATGCGTTTCCCGCCACTCGTGGGGTCGTCGCCACCGACCAGATATTCGAAGCTCTTGCAGCCGGCGTCGAAGAGCCACTTCGGCGAGGTATAGGTGCCGCCGCTGTGGGCGTTGGCTGTCATTACGCGCAGCGCCACGGTGGCGCCCCGGGGCTTCCAGGCCGCAATCACATCGTCGATCACTTTCCATTGGTAGCTCCCCTCCGCCGGTTCCACATCGATCCAGTTGAAGCGCACGTAGACGACGGAGCAGGGGAACCGCGGTTCGCCGCGCGGCGCGCGCAGCTGGCTCATCCAGCCCTGGCCCGGATTCGCGAACAGCGTGTCGACTTCCCGGAAAGTGGTGCTGACGGTGTCCGCTTCGGCGGTCCGCGCCACGCACGGCAGCGCCAAGATCGCGGTGCAGAGGAGGTGCGCGCGGCCGGCGCGCCACAGGAAGTTGATCGTCCGGGAGAGCATGGATGAGGATCGCGCTGATTCGCGGAGAGCGGGGCGGCTGTCGGCGACGATGGAGCGGCGGGCGGCGTTGGCCAGTCCGCCTTGGCTATTGGCCGCACCCAGTAAGGTTCTTGGCACGCAATATTAGCACCTGCGCGAGGAGCGCGGTGGTATACTGGCGAGCGCCATGATCTAGAGCGGAATCGACTATCACAAACGTTGCTCGGTGGCCTGCACGCTCGACGCGCAGGGCCGGAAGCTCCACGAAGCGCGGATCGACGGCAACGTCCCCGCGGCTTTTGCCGCTTACGTCAACGGGGCGCAGGGGGGCGCTTAAAGGGGCAGCCCCCTTTGAGATTATTTCGCCGCACACGTGCCGATGGCGCCATCTTGGATCATCACAAGAATTAGCGCGCTGACCCGCTGGTCAGGCCGTGATCAGTCATGACGTGTTTTGGGCTGACATAAACCGGATCGCGTCCAACACCATCTCAATCGAGGTTCCGACGAATGCGTCTCGTGACTCGTGATATTCGGTAAGGATGCCGCATAGGCGAGGACCCTCAAGCTGATGAGGTTCATCCTTACCAATACTCCATTCGAACATACCCCCGCCACTCATGCCAAAAGGTCTGGGCTGAATTCTTCTGCCACCATGTGAGAAGCTTTTGGCCTTCTTTCTTCTGAATTTTCCGATGATGTGAGTTCTGCGGGATCGATTCAGGGCGGAGTAACACGCGGCAGTAGCTAAATCAGAGTCAAAAATGGAACGATTGGCTGAGGCTGTGTGCCCGGATACCTCGGCTTGTTTCGCGATGTAGCCGACTAACGACAATCCGACTGTGAGATTGTCACGCCTCAAGTAGTGGGACTCAGGCAGGAATTGGAAGTCACTGTGCAGCCTCGATGCCGACTCTCCATCCAGCACTAAGAATGCGATGTCGATCTTGTCGTCGGCTCTCTCCTCGTTCGACTCTACCTTCTTTATGAAAAGCTTTCCGCCTACCGACCCGATGCAATCAACCAAAGGTATGAGCGCGTCATGATTGGGGATGTCATCAAACACATGGGCGGCAGATACGAGGATCTTGGCCCCCAAATGCTGCAACAAAACTCCACTGCCAACCTGTTCTAGGCCTGAACCACCTTTGAAAATGGGACAGACAGAACTCAATACGGACTCGAGCTTTTTGGCTCTCTCTCGAGCGAGTGCGATTTCGAATTCAGCAGGGACGCTCTTCCTAAACTTGCGGACGATTTCTTCAGAAACACTGAGTTCACCGTCGCGAAATAGCTGAGATAAATCTGGCTGCTTTCTATCGGAGCTCACGTCGTTTGTGGACTAACGTCACAGGTGAGCCACGCTGTCGGCTGGTTCGGCTCCCTTTTCATTTACGGGCAAGCGGTGGAAGTAACTTCGCGCCGCCGACTTTGATCCGCGTAACTTCCTTCGTCTTCAAATCGAGGCGGAATACGGATCCGTCCTCAGCCGCGACGACCAAACCGCTCTTATCAAGCGCAAGGCCGCTAATCCAAACCCATTGGACGTCTTGCTCCAGGTCGGCGTCAAACTGGACCCGAAATATGACCGCACGCCAGAGCCTCTTCTTTGTCGCAGCATCGCTCGCCTCGACATAGCCAAATCTGGCGTCGTCGAACGGCGCACTGAACGCCACGCCGTCTGCGACCACTGGCACAACCTCCTTGGGCGGGATTCGCTTCGCGTCGCACGCCAGAGGAGCCAACAGCATCCCGAGAATGAAGATTTGGCGAAGGTTCTTCATCTTTTGCCGAACAGTCTTATTCGCCGGAACTCAGTGCGGCTTTTGCGGGGTGAGTGGTGAAGCGGGTCTTGAGGTCTGCTTCAGAGGTAAAACGAGGCTGGGTGCAGCTTTTTGCGGTGAGTGCCGATGCCGCGTAAGGCTGCACTCGACCGATTGGCCCAGAGACCGAAGCGGTGTCGTTTCCGACGTGGCAATCTGCGCTCGCTAACAGGGGTTGGCCCGAGGCCCGACAAGCGGAGGATCGACGGGAAATCCTCGCATTTCTGCATCTCTGCAAGGTCAGGAGGGCGCCGGCGACGATCATGCTGGTGAAGGAGTATTTGGCGGAATGGTCGAGACAAGGCCCAAACTCGGCGCGGGTTCCGTGGTTGTGTTTTGTTCAGGCGGCGAAGCGTGCGGGGGGGCGGGAGGCGGCGTGGAGGTGGGGATCGGGAAAAGCGCGTTGGGGTCAACGCGCTCCACCGCGGAGGCGGTGAGTAGGCGGGTGCAGGGCTCAGGCCAGGGGACGCGCCCGCCGACCCGGCGGAGCGGGGGACGCGGCCGCTGGCGAAGGCGGATTTGGGTGGGAACGCCACCGCCGGCACGTGAGCGCGCTCAGGGTGCGCTGGGCGCGGCGGGGGCGGCCGGGGTGGCTGCGGCGGGTCGCTCCGGTGGTGGGCGAGTGAGCTTGTGGCGGTTGAGGTGGGCTTCCTGGGTGGACTTCGCGCGCCGGGCGAATTCCTCGAAGGGCAGGCCGGAGGTGTCGGCGATGAGCCGGGTGAGCAAGGTGTGGCCGCTGGTCTTTTCCTTGGCGTCTTTCTGCGCGGCGAGCGTGCGGCGGAGGCCCTCGACGAAGGTGGCGCCGTGCCGCTGGTAGGCATCGATGAGCACGTAGCGGAAGCCGGAGGAATTGGTGAGCGAGAGGCGGGCGTCGGTTTCCGGGCGGTCGGGGGCCGCCCGTTTCTCGCCGGAATTCCAGTTGAGCAGGTCGAGGCCGACGCCGAGCACGCGCGGGCTCTCGCCGAGCCGCTTGTTCAGCATGTGGAGGGCGTAGATTTCGTCGGCGCCCTGGAGCTTGATGGTGACGACGTCGGAGAGAAAGCGGGCGAGGACCTCGTCGAACCAGGCGCGGTCGTTGAGGCGGAGGCGCTGGGCCTGCACGTGATCCTGGCAGTCTTTGAGGAAGCCGCCGCGGAAGCGGACGTCGCGGCGGGCGACCCAGCTGAAGGGATCGTAGATGAAATACAGGTTGGCGATGAACGTCTCCTGGAGGCGGCGCAGGTCGGGGGCGCCGGTGCCGGTGTCGGAGTAGAAAATCGGGTAGGTGAGGCTGACCTCGCGGAAGGCGTCGGAGGGGACGTTGAGCGGGAGGCCGCGCTCGATGAAATGGAAGCCGCGGTGGGTATCGAGGTTGAGGCCTTGGATCTTTTCGGTCTGGAACGAGCCGTCGAGGCGGCCCGGGTGGTTGTAGAAGAATACGTCCCAGCGGTCGGTGATGCGTCGCTCCCAGCGGCCGAGGTCCGGGTTAAAATGGATGTCGGCGGCGTATTTCGACGCGGGTTTCTTGGGCGCCATCTCGCGGAGGCGGTCGAGGTCCCAGGCGACGAGGGCCTTGATTTTGAAAAACGGCTCGCGGAAGAGGCGGGTGATGATGGCGCGTTCGCGACGGAGCCAGACGGATTGGTCGAGGGCGAAGCGGCCGAAGCCGAAGGAGGCGGAGAGCTCGCCCATCTCGCGCTCGAATTCGCGGCCGAGCTTCACGCGGAACTCGAGGTGCTTCACTTCGTCGAGGACGAGTTTCTTGTGGTAGCCGAGCAGCAGTTTGTTGAAGGACTGGGCGAACTTGATGACGGTGACGTGGGTGCCCTCGTAGGCTTGGCCGGTGAAGCCGTCGATGAGCGGGATGTTGCCGTTGTAGGCGGCGACGTTGAACGGCTCCATTTTGACCACGCCGTCGCCGGCCGGCTCCTGGGCGCGGAGGCCGCCGGACAACGCAGGCGATGGCGCGACCAGGCACGCGAACGCGAACAACGCTGGGAGCACGCCGGCGCGGGCCGGCACGGTGCGGATGCGCACGCGGGCGGCGAACCCGAGTGGCTCACGGCGCCGCGGGGTGGTGAGCGTCGGTGCCGGATGATCGCTGAGGGGCGTCTCCACGGCGGCAGGCAACGTGGACGGGTGTGCGCAGTCAAGGGCGCGGACGGGGCTCGGACGGACCGCGCCGGAAGCGGCTCGGCTACGGGAGAGCGCGCGGCCGCGTGGGGGCTGCGCCCAGGTGGGTGGAGGGGAGAAAGATGACGAGAACGAGGAACGAGAACGATTGGGGCGGAGGGGACGCGTTGGGGCTGCGTCCAGGCGGCGCAGAGGAGGACGGGCGGCGGGGGGAAGCGCGTTGGGTCAACCCGCTCCACCTTGGAGGAGGGAATGCGGGCGCAGGGAGGCGCCCGCCCACCTGGCCGGAGCTACTTTGCCGGGTCGAAGTATTTTTTCACGATCCACTCGGGCTGCCATTGGTCGGTTTTGCGGGCTTTGTCGGTGAGATCGATCGGCGGGGGCGGGGTGCTGGTTTCGTTGAAGACGAGGGTGTCGCCGACTTTTTGCTGCCAGGTTTTCATCGCGGTGGTGAGGCGCGCGATGTGCGTGGCGTGGGCGGGATCGTCGTAGACGGAGCGGGTTTCGTTGGGATCGGTTTGGAGATCGAAGAGCTGGCTGTAGCCGAGTTTCGGATAGCGGATGAGTTTCCAGCGTTCGTCGCGCACGGCGCGTTGGACTTGGATGTAGGGGAGGAAAACGGTGTCGCGGAGGGCGGGCTTCGCGCCGGTCCAGAGCGGGCGCACGCTCTCGCCGAAGACGCCGGCGGGCGGGGTGAGGCCGGTGAGATCGCAGAGCGTCGGGAAAATATCGAAGAGGTAGGTGAAGGCTTGGACGGATTTGTTTTTGGGGATGCCGGGGCCGCCGATGATGAAGGGCGTGCGCATCGAGTGTTCGAAGACGCTCTGTTTGCCGAGGAGGCCGTGGCTGCCGAGGGCGAGGCCGTTGTCGGCGGCGTAGACGATGATGGTGTTGTCGGCGAGGCCGCGGGCTTTGAGGGTGGCGAGGATGCGGCCGATCTGGGCGTCGAGGTGCTCGACCATCGCGTAGTATTCGGCGAGCTGGTCGCGGATCATCGCTTCGGTGCGGGGCCAGGCGCCGAGGTTTTCGTCGCGGCCGCCGTTCATGGCGCCGTTGTCGAAGGGCAGCTGCGGGAGGAAGTTTTTCGGGAGCGGCGGGCGGGAGGCGTAGTTGGCGGGGAAGCCGGGGGGCGGCTGGCGCGGGTCGTGGGGCGCGGTGAAGGCGATGTAGCAGAAGAACGGTTTCGCGTCGGGCTGGGGCGTTTGTTTTTCGAGGAAGCGGATCGCGGCGTCGGCGAAGAGCTCGGAGGAAAATTTTTCACCGGTGCGCGGGCCGACCATTTTGCCATCGGGGCCGCGGTCGTGAAGCGGGACTTTGGTGTGATCGGACATGCCGCCGAACATCACGCTCTCGCCATGCTGGAAGGCGCGGAGCCAGGAGGGCTGGCCGTTGTGCCATTTGCCGGTGCCGAAGGTGGTGTAGCCGTGCTCGCCGAGGAGCTCGCCCATGAGTTTCTCGCCGGCGAGGGTCTGGGTGTTCATGGCGAACCACGTCTTGCCAGTGTGCAGCATGGCGCGGCTGGGGACGCAGACGGCGCCGCTGTTGCCGCCGAAGACGTAGTTGTTGCGGAAGCTGACGCCGGCGCGGGCGAGGCCGTCGATGACGGGCGTCTTGATGTGGGCGTTGCCGTGGGCGGCGATGGTGTCGGCGCGTTGGTCGTCGGCGAAGAGGAAGAGGATGTTGGGTTTCGCGGCGGCGGCACTGGCAGCGGCGGCCGCTGCGGCTGAGAGGGAGAGAAGGAGAGAAAGAGAGACGGAGAGAAGACGAGACGGGGAGAGGGGGAGTTTCATGGGGAAGGGCGGGCGGCGGGTGAGGGAGCGGAGGGTGGGGTGGAAACGAGGGGTGCGACTTTTTCGGCGACGAGGCGGGCGATGATGGCGTTACCGGCGTCAGTGGGGTGGACGCCATCGGGGCTGAGCCAGGTGGGTTCTTTGGCGAGGAGCGCGTGGAGATCGACGACGGGGAGGTGGAGCTCGCGGCCGAGGACGAGGACGGCGGTGCGGTAGGTTTCGAGGACTTGGGCGAGGCCGCCGGCGGCTTCGAACGGGGCGGGGGCGTGGCGTTGGAAGTAGGGCGTGGGGTTGATCGGCGGGAGCGTGCAGAGCACGACGCGGGCGGGGAGGGCGGAACAGCGCGTGATGATCTGGCGGAGGTTGGCGACGTAGCGGTCGACGGGGACGGAGACTTTTGGGGCGTCGAGGCGGGAGTCGTTGGTGCCGAAGAACACGACGACGAGGTCGGGCTTTTGATCGAGGACGTCGGCCTGCAGGCGGCGGAGGGCGCCGGTCGTGGTGTTGCCGCCGACGCCGGCGTTGAGGACTTCGACGTTGAGGAGTTTGGCGAGTTCGGCGGGGTAGCCGCGTTTGGTGATGCTGTCGCCGAAGCAAACGATCTTGGCGGGTGCGGAGGCGGCGTGGGCGGCGGCGGTGAGGAGGAGCGCAAACAGCAGCCGGAAGAGGGCGCGGGGCATGGTCATCGGGTGTGGTCGATGCATTCAGAATTTTCGCGCATGTCGAGTGTGCGGCGGGGAAAGTCGCGCGAGCACGCGGGGCGGAGGTCGTGCGGGGGAGGGTGCGCGGGTGGCGGGAAAACTGCTGAAGGGAACCATGCTCCGCTCTCTCGTTGTGGTCGTGATTTTTTCCAGTGTCGCGCTTTTCGCCAAAGAGCGAAACGCCGTCGTGATCCAGGCCGACTTTGGCGGCGCGGTGATGCCGGGGGTCGTGTTTGCAGTGGATAAAGAGATCCCGATTTTCACGGTCCAGCCGCTCATCGAGCTCTACAATATCGACGCGGCGTCGCGGAATCTGATCTACACGGCGCCGGTGTGGCCGGCGGGCACGGTGTTTGTCTCGGTGGTCGATCCAGGCGTGGGCACGCAGCGAAAGTCCGTCGTGTTGAAGACGAAGAACGGACAGTTTTTTGTGAGTCCGGACAACGGCACGCTCGGCGCGGTGGCGAAAGAGCTGGGCATCGAGGCGGTGCGGGAGATCAACGAGAAGGTGAACCGGCGGCCGGGCACCGAGTGGTCGCACACGTTTCACGGGCGCGATGTCTACGCCTACACGGCGGGGCGGCTCGCGGCGGGCGTGATCACGTTTGAGCAAGTCGGTCCGTTGCTGGAGCCGAAGGTCGTGGTGCTCGAGCTGCCGAAGCCGGTGGTGAAGGACGGCGTCGCGACGGGGATGATCGACCAATCGCGCGGGCTGTTGGGGAATACGACCTGCGTGATCGATCGGCACACGTTTGAGCAACTCGGCGTGAAGCCCGGCGAGCCGGTGGTCGTGGCGATTCGGAAGAACGGGAAAGTCGTGTGGGAGGAAACGGTGCCCTATGCGCGGACGTTCGGCGATGTGCCGGTGGGCAAAAATCTGCTGTTCATCAACAGCAGCGGCTTTGTGTCGATGGCGGTAAACCAGGGGAATTTTGCGAACGCGTTCAACATCGACGCGGGGCGCGAGTGGACGCTGGCGGTGCGGAAGAAGTGAGTCCGCCCGCGCTCAGACGGGGCCCAGCGTCGGACGTTTCGGGCCGCGACCGTCGGCGGAAGATCGGCCCATGATCCCGTGCCCGACCCAGGGCAAGAGATGGCGGCGCCACCAGCGGATCTCGGCGGAACACCGGGCGAGGCGGGAGGGGGCGGGTGTGCCGGGCAACGGTTGGCGCCACGTGTCGTCACTGCCGGGGAGTTCGAGGGCGTGCGCGAGGGCGGCGGCGATGCGGGCGTGGCCGGCGGAGTTGGCGTGGATGCGGTCTTCGCTCCAGAGGCGACGGTCGGTGGCATCCGGATACGCGGCGAAATCCACGAGAATCGAACCGGTATCGCGCGAGGCCGTCGCGAGGGCGTGGTTGAGCGCGGCGATGCGGGGGGCGATCAGGCGCGCGAGCGGGATGAGCGGGGTGAGGTCGGGCAAGGTGAAGCTGAGCACGGTGGCGCCGCGGGCGACGAGGGCGCGCTGCAGGTGGGCGATGTCGGCGGCGACGGCGGTGGCGTCGAAACGCGGGGCGGTCACGTCGTTGGTGCCGCAGAAAACGGTCGCGAGATCGGGGCGCATGGCGAGGGCGGCGTCGAGTTGGCGCGCGCGGACTTGTGCGGTGGTGAGGCCGCGCACGGCGAGATTGGCGTAGAGGAGACCGGGGGAGTGAGTGGCGATGCGCTCGGCGAGGCGTTGCGACCAGCCGCGGTAGCCGCCGGCTTCGTCGGGGTCGTCGATGCCCTCGGTCGAGCTATCGCCGAGGGCGACGTAGCGGGCGAACGTGGGCGGGCGGGCGGTGGGCATGGGGCTCAATAGGTTTTGACCACGGATCACACCGATAAAACGAATGCTGAAACGTGGCGGAGGACCATCCGGGGAAATTCATTCGGCGGCGAGGTGAATGCCGGCGGCTTTTTGTGAATCGATGATTCGTGGTGGCGCGAAAGGGCAAGAGTGCGGACGGCCCGCCCGGAGGTCGGGCCCTACCGGTAGTGGCTCGCCGGGCGGAGGATCCGACTGAGGGCACGGGGCGGACTACTTTTTCTTCGTGGCGGATTGGCGGGCGGGCGGGTTGCCGGACTTCGCGCCTTCGGTGGCGATTTCGGTGTGGAGGCGGCGGAGGGTGGCGGCGAGGGACTGCACGCGATCGGGGTGTTGGGCGGCGACGTTTTGTTTTTCGGATACGTCGGCCGAGAGGTCGTGGAGCTCGAATTGGTCGAGGGCGGCGTTGGCGAGGAGTTTCCAGCGGCCGTCGCGGAGGGCGTGGGTCCAGGGCTGGCCGAGGGCGAAGTCGTATTGCCAGTAGAGCGGGTGGGGGCGCGCGATGGGCAGGCCGGCGAAGACGGGAAGGAGGTTCGCGCCGTCGAGGGCGCGGTCGGCGGGCGGGGCGATGCCGGCGAGGGCGCAGGCGGTGGGGAGGAAATCGACGCTGCAAATGGGCTCGGCGCTGACGGTGCCGGGCTTGGCGTGGCCGGGCCAGCGGATGATGCCGGGGACGCGATAGCCGGCTTCGGTGACGTGGAGTTTCATGCCGCGCAGCGGGCCGGGGGAGCCGTGGCTGCGCTGCGCGCCGCGGTAGCGGTTGAGGGTTTCGGGGCCGTTGTCGCTGGAGAAGAAGATGAACGTGTTGTCGCGGAGGCCGTGGTCATCGAGGTAGCGGAGGAGCCGGCCGACGGCGGCATCCATTTGCGAGGCGTTGGCGAGGTAGTGGCGGCGATCGGGGTTCGGCTCGGTGGCGTAGAGGGCGAGGAATTCGTCGGTGGCGGCGACGGGCTCGTGGGTTTCGTGAAACCAGAGGTTGAGGAAAAATGGGGCGGCGGGTTGCGCGGCGGAGGGGGCGCGCGTGGCGTCGAGCCAACGGGTGGCTTCGGCGACGACGACGTGGGAGGACGGGCCGGTGAGGGGGCCGGCGGGCGCGCCGTTGCGAATGAAATTGAGGGGATTGAGGTGGCTCGGGGCGGCGTTGTTTTGCGTGTAGAGCCAGTGATCGAAACCGGCCTCGCCGGGGGTGCGCTCGGAGCCATCGGTGCGGCTGTTGAGGTGCCATTTGCCGGCGTGGAAAGTGTGGTAGCCGGCTTTTTTCAGGAGCTGGGCGACGGTGATTTCAGCGGGGCGGAGGAAGATGCCGCTCTGCGGCGGAATCCAATCGCGGATGCCGAGGCGGTTGGGATTGCGACCGGTCATGAGGCCGGCGCGCGACGGCGAGCAGACGGGCGAGGCGGAGTAACAGTCGGTGAACTTGACGCCGTCGCGGGCGAGTTGGTCGAGGTGCGGCGTGCGGATTTCCGGATGCGCGTAGCTGCTGAGATCGCCGTAGCCGAGGTCGTCGCAGAGGAGGACGATGATGTTGGGGCGGGGGGCGGCGGCGATCGCGGAGAAGGCGAGAAGGAGGGAAAGAGAGAGGGGGAGAAGGAGGAGAAGTTTCTTCATGGGGTCGTGTGCCGGGGCTGGGGATCGGACGAGGATGAGGTTGGGAGTGGACCGCTTGAGCGCGAACTTTTCAGGGGAGAGTTTTCCGGGGCTCGCGTGGTGGGATGGGCATGGGCGGCGATGCGCCGGAGCGGCTGAGAAACCGTCATGCGGTCAAAGAAGCTGGGCTTGAAAATGATTAAACGTTAGCTAACGGTTAATCATATGCCCTATGAAGCCTTGGATCGGGAGCGTTTGGTGCGCGCGCTGCGGCGATTGGGCGAGTTGGCGATTGCAGAAGGAGTGGAACTCGAACTTTCCCTCTACGGTGGGGCGGTTTTCACACTGGTTTATGGATCGCGCGAGAGCACCAAGGATGTGGATGGCTTGATCCGTCCGGCCGAGGTAGGTCGGTTGCTGGCGCGGCACGTGGCGGTGGAGCAGGGGTTGCCCGGGGACTGGATCAATGGCGATGTCGCGCAGTTTCTCGCCGAGAGGGAGGAGCGGAGGCCTTATCCGAAAGACGATCTAGGCGCGGGGCTGATCGTCACGGTGCCCACGGCGGCGTATTTGTTGGCGCTGAAACTGCGGGCATGTCGGCCGCCACTGCCAGGCTATGCGGGCGATGAGCCGGATATTCTCTTTCTGCTGGGGAAAATGCGGCCGTCGTCACGAGCCGAAGTTGAAGTGGTGTTCGGGCGGTTTTTCCCTCATGACGTGCTGAGCACGCGGGCGGAGGAGATCGTCGACGAGTTTTTGGGCAACGAAGGGCTAGGCTGAACGGACATGCAACTTCGCCCCTCCACGCTCGCCGAGATTGCGGTCCGCGCCGATTCGCTCGGGCGTTTTGGGCGCGAACTGGCGGATTGGTTGCACACGTTGCGCGCGTGTGGGTCGCGGCCGGCGTTGCTCGCGGTGATCAAGGATGAGCCTACTTTGCTGGCCGGACGATTTGCGGAAGGGGCGCTGGCCGATGCGACGCTCGCGGCTTACGCGGATTTGCTCGCGACGCGCATCGGAGTGGCGCCGCCGGCGTGGGTGTTTGCGGCTACGCGCATCGCGCCGGAGCCGTGGTTTGCGGTGAACGGGCCGCGCAGCCGGTTGCTGGCGCTGCGGGATTCTCCGCCGGAGTTTAAGCGCCGGAATCTTTTTACGCCCGCACCGGATTTGCCGGTGCGGCTGCGCGCGGGGCGTCCACCTGTGAGCGCCGAGGCGAGGCGGGCGGCAAATGCGGAACGGCAGCGGCGGTTTCAGCAGCGGCGGCGGGAGTTGGTGCGCAGCCTGTCCGTCGGAGAGGCGTGATTGGGTGGCTCGGCATGGGAGGGGGCGGCGTTTGGAAACCGCCTGTCCGTCCGATCGGCGGCGCGGTTATTTCTTCTTCGCGTTCTTTTTCTTGGCGGTGGGGGCGGGCTTCGCGTGGGGGTCGTAGTCGGGGTTGGGGGTGGGCATGAGGGCGCCGACTTCGGTGCGCCAGGCGGCGAGTTTGGCGCGGAGAGCGGCGACTTTTTCCGGGTGTTGGGCGGCGAGGTTGGTTTTTTCGGAGATGTCTTGGGGAATGTTGTAGAGTTCGATGGCGCCGTCTTCGAACCACTCGATGAGTTTCCAGTCGCCGTCGCGGATCGCGCCGTGGGGGGCGCCGCCTTGGTTGCCGTAGTGCGGATAGTGCCAGTAGAGCGGCTGGCTGCGGGGCGTGCGTTGGCCGCGGAGGGCGGGGACGAAGCTGAGGCTGTCGCGGTGTTGGGCGGGTAGTGCGGGAAGGCCGGAGAGTTCAAGGAGCGTGGCGTAGTGGTCGGTGCTGATCACGGGGGTGTCGCAGGTCGTGCCCGGTTTTGTGATACCGGGGGCGGAGACGATCCAGGCGACGCGCGTGCCGCCTTCGTAGGGCCAGCCTTTGCCGGCGCGGAGCGGCAGATTGGACGTGGGGTGGCCCTCGCTGGTGGAGAGGCCGCCGTTGTCGGACATGAAGACGACGATGGTGCGGTTGGTGAGGCCGTTTTGATCGAGGGCGGCGAAGACGCGGCCGAGGGCGGTGTCGAACTGCTCCATCATCGCGGCGTAGGTGGCGTGATTTTGGACAAGGCGGACTTCGCGGTCGCGCTCGCGGCCCCAGGTGTCGGGCGGCGCGGAGAGTTTTTTCTTTTCGTATTTCGCAACGAGGTCGGCGCGGGCGCGGATGGGAGTGTGCGGGGCGAGGAAGGGCAGGTAAGCGAAGAACGGGCGCTCGCGGTGGGCGGCGATGAAGGCGACGGCGGCATCGGCGATGCGGTCGCTGGTCTTGGGGTCATCGGCGGGGGAGGGCGGTGGCGTAAGGGTTTTCGGATACCAGAACTGCGGCGTGCTCTCGAGATCGGCGGGAAAGCCCTGGGCGGGCGGGCCGAAGGCGGCGGCGGCGCCGAGGTGCCATTTGCCGGCGAGGAAGGTGGCGTAGCCGGCGTCGCGCAGCGTTTCGGCGAGGGTGATCTCGGCGAGCGGGAGCTGGGTGGCGTTGGGGGCGGAGCGCAGTTTGCCGGATTTCATGCCCGGGATAAAATCGGTGATGCCGAAGCGCGGCGGATATTTTCCGGTCAGGATGCTGCCGCGGGTGGGCGAGCAGACGCAGCAGGCAGAGTAGCCTTGGGTGAAACGCATGCCGCGTTTCGCGAGGGCGTCGATGTGCGGGGTCTCGTAGAACGTATTCGGGTTGTTGGCACCGATGTCCATGTAGCCGAGGTCGTCGGCGAGGATGAAGAGGATGTTGGGGCGGGCGGGCGTGGCGGCGGCGGACGCTGACGCGGAGGCGGAGAGGGAGAGAAGGAGGGAAAGAGAGAGGGGGAGAAGGAAGCGGAGAGGGAGCATAGGGGTTGGAACTGAGAGCGGCGGGGGGGAGTGAGGTCAGGGGGCGAGGCCGTAGGACTTTTCCCACCACGCGAGGCGCTCGGCGTCGGTGGGCTCGGGTTTTTGGAGGCGGTTTTGCCAGGTGCGTTGGTAGTCGGCGCGTTTGGATTTTTGGATTTCGGCTTTCGTCGGCTCGGTGGCGGGATCGGGGAGGGCGCCGCGGTCGCCGGTGTCGCGTATCCAGGTTTCGAGGGCGCGGCGGAGCGTGGCGACGGTGGCGGTGTGGGCGGGCGCGGTGGCGACGTTGGAGAGGCCGGCGGGGTCGCGGGAGAGGTCGTAGAGTTCGAAGGCGGAGCGGGTGGGCTGGCACCAGAGGTCTTGGAGGAGGTCGAGTTTACCGGTGGTGTGCAGGACGCGGAGGAGCGGCAGGCCGGGGTAGCTGGCTTCTTTGTAGCCGGACCAATTGAGGCGGGAAACCTCGGGGAAGAAATTTTGGACAAGCACGTGGGCGGGCGTGATCACGGCGCGGATACGATCGTAGGCATCGCCGCAGCGATCGCGGGCGGCGAAAATCTGCGGGCGTTCGGGGAACGTGGCGCCGAGGAGCGCGCGGCCGTCCATCCACGTAGGCACGGGGAGCGCGGCGCGGGCGAGCGCGGTGGGCGCGAGGTCGATGAGACTGACGAGACGGGACTCGACGCCGCCGACGGTGACGCCGGGGCCGCGGACGAGGAGCGGGACGTGGAGGCCTTCGACGGTGAGCCACTGTTTGCCCCACGGCATGGGGCGGCCGTGGTCGGCGAAGAAAAACACGAGGGTGTTTTCGAGGACGCCGGCGGCTTCGAGTTGGGCGAGGATGACGCCGACGCGTTGGTCGACGGTTTCGACGCTGCGTTGGTAGGCATACCAGTCGCGGCGCATGAGCGGGTGCTCGGGGTAGTTGGGCGGGAGCTTGAGCGCGGCGAGGGCGGCGGGGTCGTAGGTGGCGGGAATCGGAAACGGGCGGTGCGGCTCGGTGATCTGGAACTGCGCGAAGAAGGGCTGGCCGGGTTGCCGTTTCCGCCAGTCGTTGCCGTCGAACATCTGCGCGGGGTCGTGCGCGAAGTTGTAGTGGGTTTTGGCTTTGGTGATGAGGCGACCGCTGCGCATCGTGCCGGGAGCGGCGGCGTTGGTGACGAACCAGCCGGCGTCGCGGAGCAGCGCGGGGAGATGGCGGTAGGGCGCGGGGAGCGGCTGAGGTTTTTCGACGTCGTGGGCGTGGAGGCCGGTGATGATTTGCGAGGTGCCGAGGATAAACGCGGAGCGCGACGAGCTGCAGACGGGGGCAGTGGCGTAGGCGCGCGTGTAGCGGCGGCCCTCGGCGGCGAGGCGGTCGAGGTGGGGAGTTTTGACGTCGCGCAAGCCGTAGGCGGCGGTGTCGGGCGACATGTCGTCGGCGATGATCCAGACGATGTTGGGCGGCGGAGTGGCGGCCGCGGCGGAGGCGGAGAGGGAGAGAAGGAGGGAAAGAGAGAGGGGGAGAAGGAGACGGAGGGCGCGAAGGGCGTTCATGAGGGTGGTGCGATGCACTCAGAATCCGGTGACTTGTCGAGTGTGCGCGGCCGTTTGTCCGACGCGCTTTTGGTTTCACCGATCAAGGGCACGGACGCACGGTTGCGCCTTCCCGCCATTCGCCCATCACGTGCAAGCGGACGGACCGGACTGGCACGCCGACTTCGTTCCGGTGCAAACGTCCGATCAGGTGGTCGACGACGGCGGCGCCGATTTCCTCGGAATGTTGATCGATGCCGGCGATCGTTCCGTCGCGCACGTGGAGGTCGAGCGAGACTACGCCCGTGTCCTGCGGAATCCGGACGCCGGCGCGCTTCAGCGAACGCAAGATGAGGTCGAGATGACCACCCGCGAGGATCACGTCGGGCCGCTCAGTGCGAAACCACCGCAGAAATGTTTCCTCCGGCAACAATTCGACAATCAGCGGCGTGGGAGCCGTCCGGGTTGCTGGGTAGGCGTGTTCCACGAGGAAGCCGGCGAGCCATTGCTCCTCGACGCGTTTCATGATGCTGGGCGGGACCACGAGCCCCATGCGACGGTAGCCGCGCCGGTGGCATTCGGCGATCGCGAGGCGAATCGAGTGATGGTGGTCGTTGCCGACGCGCGGAATCGCGGGGCGTTGGAGCGTGAAGGCGAGCCCGACGGCGGCGAAGTGCTCCCATTCGATGGGAGCGGTATCGCTGTCGTTGCGCAGCGGCGCGATGATCAAGCCGAGGATTCCGCGGCTGCGCAGCACGTGATTGAACCGCGCGGGGGTCATGCCCGGAGCATACAGCGGAAACTCCTCGATGTGGTAGCCCTGCAGGCGGGCGCGCTCCTGGGCGCCGGCGAGCTGGTCGAGCAATGTCCGCGATTCGCGCCAAGCATTCACCGGTCGAGCGGTCGTCACAAATGCGAGGGTCGTGTGCCGCGGACCGCGGCGCGCTGATCGGCGAAACGTCATCAGCGCGGAGACGAGCGGGTGGGGTTGATAGCCGATTTTCTCCGCGGCGCGGCGCACGCGCTCGCGCGTCGCCGGTGGGATGCTCGGATGATCGCGCAGGGCGAGCGAAACCGTTGACGGATGCACGCCGGCGAGCTTGGCCACGTCGCTCATGCGGGGCGGGGTCGGGCTTTTCACTCAACGATAAGAGTGACGACGCCGTTGCGACGGCAAGCGGCAATGCGGACAACGCCGCCTGCAATCCCTGCCGCGGCCGTCGGTGTGCCGTGGTCAACCCTCTACCTCCATGACTACTGTCCCCCGCCTGATCCTCGCTGCCTTGTTCGCATTGCCCGCCGTGGTGGCCCAAACTGCGGCGCAAACTGCCGCGTCGACGAATCCGAATCCGGCGGCAGCCGCCGTCGCCCCGGAGGAGACGGTCGTCCTCTCGCCGTTCGAAGTCACCTCGGACAACAAGGGTTATTTCGCCCCGAACACGATGTCCGGCACCCGGTTTAACACGAAGCTCGAGGACCTCGCGTCGTCGATGACCGTCGTCACGAAGGAGCAGATGTCGGATTTCGCGATGCTCGATATCAACGACATCTTTCTTTACACCGCGAGTGCCGAGGGCACGGGCACGTTTACCGATCTGGGCATCGATCGTAACGGCAGTATCTCGGATAACGTGGGGCTCAATCCGCAGGGGGCGAACCGCGTGCGGGGCATTGCCGCAGCCAATGTCTCGTTCGGCAACTTCGAGACAATGGGCCGCGTGCCGGTCGACCCGCTGAACATCGAGGCTGTCGAGGTCAGCCGCGGCCCCAACTCCAGCATCTCGGGGCTCGGGAATCCTTCCGGCACAGTGAACCAAGTGCCCGCCGGCGCGAACCTCACGCGCAACCGCTCGGCAGTGCAATTTCGGGCCGACAGCTTTGATGGCTATCGCACGAGTCTCGATGTGAATCGTGTGCTCGTGAAGGGCAAACTCGCGATCCGCGGCAGCGCCGCTTTCCAACACGAGGGCTTCGTGCGCAAGCCTTCCGGCGTCGATACCGAGCGCTACAACGCGATGATCCGCTACTCGCCGTTTCGCACGACGACGATCAGCGCGGGGGTGCATTATTTTCATTCGTATGGCACCCGTCCGAACTACACACCGCCACGCGACAACATCAGCTATTGGGCGCAGAGCGGCCGTCCCACGTGGGACCCCGTGGCGCAGGTCATCCACGTCAACGGCAGCACCATCGGTCCCATCACTGCGGCGACGTTTCCCACGACGTTCAACGGCCTGAATATCGACGCTCTCAACTATTCGCCGCTCATTCCGGCAGGTGCGCTCTTTGTCGATCGTGACGGATTGAAATATTGGTCGGCGCCCACGACGTTCGGCAATCTCACGACCGGGCCAATTGCCGGTGCGCAGACCGTGCGTTCGCTCCAGTCGAGCGGTGGTTCCGGCATCGTCGGCGGCAAGCCGGCCAACCAGCCGCTGTTCACCACGACGCCCACGGTGAGCGACAAATCACTCTACGACTGGTCGTCGATCAATCTCGCGTCGTCCAACTACGACTGGGATCGCGTCATCACGAGTTCGGTGCAGGTGGACCAGCAAATCTTCCGCACAGATCGGCAATCGCTCCACGGTCAGGCGGCCTTTCTCCGTGAGGATTCCCGGCGCTACCGTCGTGACTACGTCGGCGGCCAAAATAGCCAGGGCCAGTCGGGCCAGCTCTTCATCGACGTGAACGAAAAGCACCTCGATGGTTCGCCGAACCCGTTCTTCCTCCGTCCCTATCTGGGTAATGTCCAGCCCGCCACCGAGCTGACTCCGGCGAAGTGGGATTCCTATCGCGCCCAACTCGCCTACCAACTGGATCTCACGAAGGAGAAGGGTTGGCTGAAGTGGCTCGGGCTGCACCAGCTCTCCGGCTACGACGAATACAAATACCGCATCAACCGGACGTATAAATTTCGCGATGGCATCCTCGATAATCATGGGTGGACCAATGTCGTCCAGAACGCGACGCAGACGGCGCTGAACAACAACCCGAACATCGCGCGCACGGCCATCCGCTACTACGTCGGAGACAACCAGGGCGGTAACGTCGACTACGGTCCCACGGATTTTAAGTTCGGCACGTATCCGTTTGTCTGGGGCAGCTATCCGGCGACGCCCAACCCGCCGATCGTGGGCAGCGGCACGTTTCGCAGCGAGCCGTCGCTGCTCGGGCTCGCGGCTTCGTCGACCAACTCGGCTGGGGCGAACAATTCCAAGACGATCCTCAAAGCGCTCGGCTGGGTCTTGCAGAGCCATTTCCTCGACGACCGCATCGTCACGACTTTTGGGGTCCGCGAAGACCAGCAATACCAGAAAGCCGGCTATGTCGGCACCGGTGCCGCGGCCGCGCAGGTGGTGAATCCCGATGGCGTCACGTTCAACTACGACGTCATCGATCACTGGGCGACCGGCGACTACAAGTTCAACTCCGGCAAAACCAAGCAGAGCGGCGCGGTGGTGCGGCCGTTCCGCGGGTTATCTTTCCTCGAACCGCTCAAGCAATCCGGCACGGGCGGACGCTGGCTGGCCGAGGCGTTGCATGGCCTGTCGCTCACTTACAACCAGTCCGACAGTTTCCGTCCGGTTGACCCGAAGGTGAACTTGTATCTCGAAGCGCTCCCGAATCCTTCTGGCACCGGCAAGGACTACGGCTTCTGGCTGAATATGGCCGACGGCCGCTTTGTGCTGCGCGTCAACCGCTGGGAAAACAAGCAGCTGAACAAAAGCGGTGGCGATGCGGGCACGATCGCGCAGCGCGCACTGCGGGAAGACATCCCCAATACCTCCAACCAAGCCTTCATCCTTAATGTGCAGGCGACGAATTGGGTGACGGCCGTCAATCCCACGTGGACGCCGGATCAGGTGGCGAACGAAGTCGCCCGTCAGACCGGCATCTCCACCACGCGGCTCGCTTCTCTGCTCGATCAGTTCAATAATATCTCTTCGACGCAGGACGTCACCGCCAAGGGCACGGAAATTGAACTCAACTTCAATCCGACCCGGCATTGGACGCTCGCCGGCTCCGTCACCGAGACGCAGTCGACCAATACCAACGTCTCCACCGAACTCGAAAAATACATCGGCGAACGCTACAAGGTGTGGACGACCATCGTCGACCAACGCACGGGCCAGCCTTGGTGGACCACGAACTACGGCGGCAGCCAGACGCCGGCGCAAAACTACTCGGCCTATCTCGAGTCGCCGCTGAACGTCATCCGCCAGCTCGAAGGAAAATCAAACCCGCAAATCCGGCGCTACGCCGCGAAGGTCAGCACCAACTACCGGCTTTCGGGCATCACCGAACATGCGGTCTGGAAAAACGTGAACGTGGGCGGCGCCGTGCGCTGGGAGGATCGCGGTGCCATCGGCTACTACGGCGTGCAGAAGCTCCCCGCCGTCATCACGCAGCTCGACCGCAACAATCCGATCTACGACAAGTCGAACCTGGGCGGCGGAATTCGGGGCAACTATTTCTTCGACGCCTTCGTGGGCTACCGCACGAAGCTGTGGGCGAACAAAGTGGGGGCGACCTTCCAGCTCAACGTCCGCAACCTTCAGGAAAGCGGCCGCCTCCAGCCGATCGCAGCGTTTCCTGACGGCACGCCGAGCGCCTATCGCATTGTGGACCCGCGGCAGTTTATTCTCAGTGCCACGTTTGATCTATGACCGTTCGCCTCTGCCTGATCCTCGCCATGTTGTGCGGTCCGCTGGTTGCCGCTTCCGCTGCGGCGCGTCTCACGCCGGGTGTGCCGGTGCTCGTGCCTGCGGGCACGCCCGACGCCGTGCGCCTCGCGGTCGAGGATCTGCGGCGCGATCTGCAGAAGGTGTTCGGCCAAGTATCGCCGATCGTCGGTGACGCCGCGGAACTGCGCGGCCGCAGTGCGATCGTGATCGCCGGGACGGGATATGGTGTGGTGGGCGGGCATCATGAAAAGATCGCCGGCCGTGAAGCACACGGTATCCACGTGCGCGAGTTGGGCGGCGCCGCGCACGTCGTGCTCGAAGGGGCCGATCCGCGCGGGACGATCTATGCGATCTATTCGTTCTCGGACGAATTTCTCGGCGTGCCGCCGTTGTGGTATTGGGCGGATTGGAAGCCGGCGCCCCGCGATGCGATCGAAGTGCCGGACGACACCGTGCGTATTTTTCCGCCGGCCTACGTGCGGTGGCGCGCGTGGTTTAACAACGACACCGACTTCCTTTCGCCGTGGCGCAACCGCTCCGACGCCAACGATCAGGCGGTTTATGAGACCGTGCTGCGTCTCAAATACAACACCTACGAAGTCGGCTCGGTTGCAAACCTGGGCGGCAACGCGCCGCGCTACGCCGTGGGTCGCGACGCCGCCACCGCGCACGCCCGCGGGCTCGTCATCACACACCACCACACCTCGCCGCTGGGTTCTGGCCTCGGCAACTGGGAGGCCTTCTGGCGACGCGAGGGCAAGGATGTGCCGCCGCTCTCGGTCAAAAATGCGGAAAATCTGAAAACGTTTTGGCGCTACCACGTCGAAACGGCCCACCGCGCCGGGCTCGAGGTGGTCTGGACGCTCGTGTTTCGCGGGTCACGCGACATTCCATTTTGGGAAACCTTCAAGGATGCCCCGGCCGACACCGCCGAGCGGGCACGCGTGATCAACGAGATGTTGCGGGCCCAGGTTGCCGTCGTGAAAGAAGTGACGGGCGACCCGGCGCCGGCCATGCGCACGACGTTTTACAACGAAGGCACGACGCTGCTCGCCGCCGGCCTCCTGCATCCGCCTGACGAGCCCACGCTCATGTGGAATTTTGTCGCGGCGCGCCGAGATCATTTTCCTCCGGAGGATTTGCGCAAACTCCGGGCGCCGCCCGACCGCCTGATCGCCTACTATCTCAACTTCCAATTCACCTCGACCGGCTCGCACCTAGCGCCCGCGGAGGGCCCGTGGAAGATGGCGGCTAACTACCGGATCGTAGACGGCACCGGCGCGCAACCGCTGGCGTTTTCGGTCGTGAACGCCGGCAACAATCGTGAGCACCTCACCGAGCTTTCCGCCAACGCTGACATGATGTGGCGGTTCAAGGAATTCGACGCCGACGCGTTTCTCCAGAAATTCTGCGCCCGCTACTACGGCGCCGCGCAGGCCGACGCGGTCGCGACGCTCTATCGCGACTACTACAATGCTTTTTGGACGCAGAAGCGGCCCGACATCCCGGGTTTCGAGCGGCAGTATATTTTTCAAGACATGCGCTACGCCCGCGCGGTCGAGATGTTGCTCAAGGACATGGCGGCCGACGTGAGCCGGCCGAATCCGCTCGAAGGCCATCCGCTCGACAATCCAAACACGGGCAGCGTCGGCTATTTTCGCGTCGAACTGCAGCCGGGAGACTCCAGCCAGATCGACGCGCTGCTGCGCGGCACCGCGGAGTCCGGGAAAAAATTCGCGGCGGTCGCCGCACGGGCGGACGCGCTGCACCTGCGGATCGCCGCGCCCGGCCGCGTCTTCTTCGACGATAATCTCCGTGCCCGCGCGCGGTTGATGACCCAGCTCAACGAACTGTTGCAGGAGACGACGCTGGCTTACCAGGCCCACGGCAAACGCGAGCAACGGCGTGGACATCTCGTCGCCGCCCTGCGCGCGCTCGACGGCGTGCAGGCGGCGCTCGATTCGACACGGCACGGCCCGTTTGACCAATGGTATTCAGGCGACCGTGTGTTTGGCATCGTGGCGCTCCGGGTGAATCTCAAGACCGAGTTGGCCCGCGTGCAGTGAACGGTGCGACAGAGGGGACGATAGTCGGCGAGAGATTGCTGAACGCGATGGGGAATTCTATCAGCGGTAGTCGGCGCCGGTGAGGCTGGTGAGGACGGATTGCTGCCAGGTGCGGAGTTGCTGCTCGAGGCGTTGGGCGACTTCGGGGTGGGCGGCGATGACGTTGGTGGTTTCGGCGGGGTCGGCGCGGACGTCGAAGAGTTCGCGGCCGGAGGTTTTGGTGGCGTCGACGACGAGCTTGAAGCGGTTGTCGAGGAGGGCGCGGGGGCCGGCGAAATCTTGCGGGCGGATGGCGGGGTGGTGGAAGTTTTGGAAATTGCGGGTGGGCGTGCCGTCGGGGCCGAGTTTGGCGAGGGGCGTCGTGCCTTTTTGGAGTTCGAGGTCGAGGTAGGGTTTCGCGTTGGGGTGGCGGGCCACGGCGCCGTCCCAGAAGCCGATCGGGGAGGGGCGGGCGGTCATCGTGCCGGCGAAGAGCGGGCGGAGGGAAATGCCGTCGAGCGGGCGGCGGGGGAGCGGTTGGCCGGCGAGATCGCAGAGCGTCGGGAGGAGATCGCTGGTGACGACGTTGACGTCGGTCGTGCGCGGGCGGGGAAACTGCGCGGGCCATTCGAGCACGCCGGGGACGCGCATGCCGCCCTCGTAGATGGAGCCTTTGTGGGCGCGGAACGGAACGGTGGCGACGGCTTCCTGCGGGGTGCCGTTATCGCCGCAGTAGAGGAGGAACGTGTTGTCGCGCTGGGCAGTCGTGCGGAGGTGCGTGCGGAGCTGGCCGATGGCGCGGTCCATGGCGGTGATTTCGGCGAAACGCTCGCGGAGGACGTCGCGTTGGAGGCGCTTCACGTTGCGGCCGGTTTCGTTGGAGGTGAGCGTGACCTGTTTGGTGGCGAAGGTGGCGGGAAGATGATCGTAGAGCGCGAGGTCGGCGGGAAGGGCTTGGTAGGGCTCGTGCGGGGAGCCGAACCAGATGACGACGAAGAAGGGGCGGCCGGCGGCTTTGGCGCGGTCGATGAATTTCACGGCTTCGGCGACGACGAGGGCGGAACTCTCGCCCTTGAACTGCACGGGCGGGCCGCCGTCGCGCGAGAAGTGGGGATCGAGTTCGAAGAAGTTGTCGTGCGAGAGCGAGGTGTCGAAACCGAGGGCGTTGGGGCTGACGGGCGAGCCGGCTTTGACGGCGCCGAGGTGCCATTTGCCGAAGTGGCCGGTGCTGTAGCCGGCGGTGCGGAGGAGTTGGGCGACGGTGATTTCCTCGGGGCGGAGCGACCAGCCGGGCGTGAAGGTGCCGGAGCGGTGGTGGTGGCGACCGGTCATGACGGTGGCGCGCGTGGGCGAGCAACTGGAGCCGCCGGAGTAGAAGCGGTCGAAGCGGAGACCGGTGCGGGCGATCTCGTCGAGGACGGGCGTCTTCAGGTAGGGGTGACCGTTGTAGCCGGTTTCGTCCCAGCCGTGGTCGTCGCCCATGAGGAGGATGATGTTGGGCTTGGTGGGGGCTGCGGCGGACGCCGCGGTGGCGGCGAGGAAGAGGGGGATGAAGCAGGAGAGAAGGAGGGAAAGAGAGAGGGGGAGAAGGGCGGGGAGGCGGAGGCGAGGGGTATGCATGGGGCGGGATGGGAGAGCTTGATGGGGTGGGACGTGGGGCGGGCTAGCTCATGATCAAATCGATTAAATTTTTCACAGAGCGCACGGAGACCAGCCCACAGAGGACAGAGAGAGCGGACAAGCTGGATAGCTCCGCAGTGGGACCAATCTTGGAATTTTTTCTGGTTACGCGCCCCAGCCGGGGCGGTAGTCGTAGCCGGGGCCGATGAAGCGTTGGGCTGTAGGGGAATTCGTGACACGGCCGGCGGTGGCGTCCCATTCGAGGCGGGTTTGTGCACGGATGGCGGCGACGCCGAGGAGGGCGATTTCGGCGAGGGGCGCGGCGTTTTGGAAATCGGAGCCGCAGCGGGCGCCGGCGCGGATGGCGTTGACCCACTCCACGTGGGGGCCGCCGACGATGCGTTGAATGGTTTTGGGCGGGAGGGAGCCGCGGAGTTCGGCCATGCGGGCATCGGGCAGGAGGCGGGCGGTGGAGCTGTGCGAGCCGACGGCCATGATGCCTTTGTCGCCGTAGAAAATGCTGCCGCCGGCGACGTTGAATTTGAAACCGGGGACGGGTTGCGGCGGGAGAATGCCGCCGTCGAACCAGCGCACGCGCACGGGCGGATTTTTTCCGCGGGCGGCGAAGGCGTATTCAAGAGTCGATGACGCGGGGAAGGTGCCGGGGGGAAGCTCCGTGGTGGCGGGCTCGACGGAGAGCGGGGCGCCGAGGTCGAGGGCGTAGACGGCGGCGTCGAGTTGGTGGCAGGCCCAGTCGCCGAGGCGGCCGGTGCCGTAGTCGACGTAGCCGCGCCACGAGCCGTGGCTGCGGACTTTGCGATAGGGGCGCTCGGGGGCGACGCCTTGCCAGAGATCGTAGCGGAGGGACGGCGGCGGAGTTTCGTCGGTGGCGTCGGGGTTGGGGCCGAGACCGAGCGAGTAGGAGGGGCTGACGGTGTTGTTCCACGCGTGGACGGTGTGGACGCGGCCGAGGAGGCCGGCTTGGATCCATTCGCGGGCGAGGCGGATACCCTCGGAGGCGCGGCCCTGGTTGCCCATTTGGGTGACGACACCGGCGGACGCGGCGGCGGCGCGGAGGGCGCGCACCTCGGTGATGCAGCGGCAGAGGGGCTTCTCCATGTAGAGATGTTTGCCGTAGCGCAGCGCGGTGAGGCCGATCGCGTAGTGCATGAAGTCGGGCACGCTGACGACGACGGCGTCGATCTGGTCGGCCATCTGCTCGAACATCACGCGGTAGTCGTGAAACCAGCGGGCTTCGGGAAAACGTGCGAGGGCGCTGGAGGAGATGCGGTCGGCGGCGACTTGTTCGCGACCGCGCACGTGATCGACATCGCAGAAGGCGACGATCTGTTCGCCCTGGAGGGCGGTGAGGGCGGCTTTACCGCGACCGCCGACGCCGATGAGGGCGAGCTGCAGGCGTCCGTTGGCGGGTTTGGCGAGATCGGCGGCGCGGGAGGTCGCGCGCGTGAAGAGGAGCGAGCCGGCGGCGAGGGCGGAGCTTTGCAGAAACGTGCGGCGGGTGGTGGAGGCGGCGAAGGGGCGACTGGACATGGCAGGGAGGGGATTCGCGGATACGCGCGGGGAGAATCGAGAAAGTCCCGGGGTCGGCGGAAAGTCCAGTGTATGGCCGGGGCGCGGCGACGACAGAAGCGAGAGGCGAGGAGCGCCGCAGGCCGGGTTATTTCGTTCGGCTCCGGGCGCGGGGCGGGTGGCCGTGGCGGGAATCGGTTCGGACGGTAAGAAGGGCGGCGGAGCTGGTTGTGCGGCGGGAGGGCCGCGACTATTTCTGTTTGTTCTTCCGCTTGGTTTTGCCGGCGGTGGCGGGCGCGGGGTCGGCGGGGGCGGGGTAGTCGGCGCTGGCGGATGTGGCCCAGGCGAGATCGGATTTCACGCGCGGGGAGGCGAGGAGGGGATCGTGAAAACGTTGGGCGTAGTCGGTGAGGGCGGTGGCGAGGCGGCGCACGGTGTCGCGCTGCGCGGGGGCGGTGAAGAGGTTGGTGAGTTCGTGCGGGTCGTTGGCGAGGTCGAAGAGGCTCGGGGCGGCGCCGGGGGCCACGATGAATTTGTAGTCGCGGCTGAAGGTGCCGAACCAGCCGGCGCCCTCGGCGAGCCCGCCGTCTTCTCCGGGGGTGGCGCGTTTCGGGCCGCCGCCGATGCGCACGAACGCGTGGTCCGCCCAATCGGCGGGGGCGCGGCCGGTGCGGAAGAGCGCGGAGGCGTCGCGGCCTTCGTCGGTCGTGGGATTCCGGATACCCATGAGCGCGAGGATGGTGGGCTTGAAATCGACGTTGCCGAGAGCCTGACGGACGACGGTGCCGGGCGGGACGACGCCGGGGGCGTGCAGGAGAAAGGGGATGCGCGAGGAGCCTTCCATGGGCACGCCTTTGTTGTCGCGACCGTGTTCGCCGCAGAGGTCGCCGTGATCGGAGGTGAAGACGATGAAGGTGCGCTCGAGCTGGCCGGTTTCGCGGAGGGCGGCGAGGATGCGGCCGATGTTATCGTCGAGGCATTTCACCATGCCGAAGTAGAGCGCCATTTGGTTTTTGTTGAAGGCGCCGGCGAGCGTGGCGGCGTAGGCGGGAAGATTTTTGCCGGGGGATTGCGCGCTGCGCGGCGGTTTAAAATCGAGAGAGAAGAACATCGTGTCGTAGGGTGCGCGCACGGTGTTGGGGCCGTGGGGATCGGGGAAGCTCACGTGCCAGCAGAAGGGGGCGTCGCGGTGGCGGCGGATAAAATCGATGGTGCGATCGGCGAGGAAATCGGTGGTGAACGTCTTGGCGTCCGCGCCGTCGAGCGCGTAGGTGGGGACCCCGGCGGCGTTGACGGCGCCGACGCGCGGACCCATTTCGTCTTCGACGAGTTTCTTGTAGTGACCGCGGTTGAACATGTAGCGGTTGTCCTCCCAGCCGAATTTGCGCGCGGGAGCGAAACCGGGGCGGGCCTCACCATCGAGGTGCCACTTGCCCGCGTAGCCGGTGCGGTAGCCGGCGCGGCGGAGGACTTCGGCGTAGGTGACCATGTCGTCGCGCAGCGGCAGATCGTTTTGAATTGCGCCGGTGTTCTGCGGGTAGCGGCCGGTGAGGAGCGCGGCGCGCGAGGGCGTGCAGACGGGAGACGTGGCGTAGAAGCGATCGGCGAGGGCGCCGTGGGCGGCGAGCCAATCGATGTGGGGTGTATCGACTTTGACGCCCTCGCCCCAGATGAACGCCTGGTCGGCGGGGAGCAGGGCGCGGTAGCAACCGAGTGTGCGGAAATTATGCTCGTCGGTTTGGATGACGAGGAGGTTGGGGCGCGTGGGCGCCGGTGCGGCGGCGGAGGCGGCGGTGGTGAAGGAGAGGGCGAGAAGGAGGGAAAGAGAGAGGGGGCGAAGGCGGCGGAAGGGGTGCATGGAAAGCGGTGGGTGGCTCGGGCCGGGCGGCGGGCGGAGTCCGGAGCGGCAAAAATTATTTCGCGGGTGGGAGGGCGGGGAGCCAGCCGAGGGAGACGAGAAACGTGTCGGTGGCGGCGAGGGTGGCGCGGTAGCCGGAGTTGTCGCCGCGGCCGTAGTTGAAAAAGCCATGCGTGGCGCCGGGCGTGCCGACGAGTTCGCAGCGGTTGCCGGCGGCTTTCATGACGGTGGTGAAGGCCTCGGCGGTCGCGTAGGGGACGGTGGTGTCGGCCTGGCCGTGAAAGATGATCGTGGGCGGTGCGCCTTTTTTCACGTGGTGCGCGGGGGAGAGATTTTTCGGATCGGTGCCCATGCGGTCGGTAGGAACGCGGTCGGCAAAATCGCCGAGCGCGAGGCCGGGCAGTGGGGCGAACACGAGGGCGGGGTTGAAGAGGACAAGGGCGTTGGGCGCGGAGCTGATGGTGGGGTTTTCACCCGGAGTTTCGAAACCGGGGAGCGTGGCGATGGCGGCGGCGAGGTGGCCGCCGGCCGAACCGCCACCGGCGGCGATGCGGCGCGGATCGATGCCGAGGCGGGCGGCGTGCGTGCGGACCCAGCGGAGGGCGGACTTCGCGTCGGCGACGCAATCGACGGGTTTTACTTTGTGGCGCGAGGAGACGCGGTAGTCGGCGGTGATGGCGACCATGCCGCGGGCGGCGAGGGCGCGGCAGTGTTGCTCAAACTGCGCGGGCGAGCCGCTGGTCCAGCCGCCGCCGAAAAAGAAAACGATGGCGGGGCGGTTTTTTGCGGCGGGCGCAGCGGGCGCGGAGCCAGAGGCGGGCGCAGATGGAGGCGCGGGCGGCTCGAAAATGTAGAGCGAGAGTTGGGTGTCGCCGACGGTTTTGTAGATCTCGGCGCGGGCGTCGGGGAATTTGGGCGGGTAGGCGACGGCGGCGAAGGTGGTCGGGGCGATGGCGAATGCGCAGAGCGCGGCGAGGAGGGGCAGGGAGCGGAGCATGGCGGGTGGGGGATGAAGGAGGGGCGGGGAAAACGAGGCGGAGGCTGGGGCGGGCGGCGAGCAGGTCGTCGCGGCGTCAGCCCGCATCCATCACACTCGCGCGAAGAAATTTTATGTCACAGAGGGCACGGAGGAGTCACGGAGCTTCACAGAGTAAGACAGGGTGCGGGGCTTTGCGGCGGAACTTTGGGTGCGCTGTGAAAACGAGTTTCATCGCGAACGTGCGATGGATGTGAGTTGGGCACGGGATTCGCGGACGGAGGCGGCGTGGCGTCAAGCGAGGCTTCGGCGGGGTGGAGGGAAAGTGCGTGGAGAACCTTGAAGTGGGCGCGGAGTTGGTGCTGATTGCGGGTCTATGAAAAAAACTTTGCTGACGGGTGGGCTAATGCTGGCAGTGCTCGGTGGAACGAGCTGGGCGGCGAGTGCCGCGGATAAAAAGCCCGCGCCGGCGGCTGCGGCGCAGAGCGGTGTATTTACCGGCAAAGTTTCCGAGACGATGAACTCTGGCGGCTACACGTATGTGGAAATCGATACGGGCTCGGCGAAACTGTGGGCGGCGGCGCCGCAGTTCGCGGTGAAGGTCGGCGACAAGGTCGCGGTGGCCGACGGGATGCCGATGATGAAATACCAGAGCAAGACGCTGAATCGGACCTTCGACGTAGTTTACTTTTCGGGCAACGTGACGGTGAACGGTGCGCCTTCGGTGGCGCCGGCAGCGCCGCTGGCGGCGGGCGCGGCGGCTTCGGGGGAATTGCCGAAAGGTCACCCGGCGATTCCGGCGGCGGGTGGTGCGGCGGCGGGACCGGATCTGAAGAATATCAAGCGTGCCGACGGCGGGCAGACGGTGACGGAAATTGTGACGGGCAAAGCGAAGTTTGCCGGCAAGCCGATCGCGGTGCGCGGGCGCGTGGTGAAATACAACGGCGGGATTCTCGGCAAGAATTGGATCCACGTGCGCGATGGTTCGGGCGCTGAGGGCACGAATGATCTCACGGTGACGACCGACGCGGTGGTGAAAGTGGGCGACCTCGTGCTGGTGACGGGCAAGCTCGCGGCCGACCGCGATTTCGGCAGCGGCTACAAATATGCGCTGATCGTGGAGAACGCGCAGGTGAAGGTGGAGTAAGGGGGCGCGGTGGCGCCCGCGTGCTCAGGGGACTGGCGTGACCTCGGCGTAGTAGGCGCCGACTTCAGCTACTTTCGTTTGTCCATTGTTACGCCCGGCCCCCTTTTTCTGTCTTTTGTCCCGCCGGATCATGGACGGCTGGGATCTCCGAAAAACACCTCCGAGTCGGGAACGTCTGCAATCGCCAATGTGCGCTTCAGGACGCTCAAAAACCCCTCGAGGCCCCGAGCAGTGGTGTCCTCTGCCGGTGCTTCGTAACGCATGAAGCGATAGGACTCGCCGATGCGAAGCTCGAGGTCGAACTTGTAACTGCTCAGATAGTGAGGTCGGTCGTGCGGCGGCAACTGGAGCAGCTTCGAACTGTGCACGAGCGCGATCAACTCGTCGGCAGCGGCAGCTGAAACCATCTTCGTGGTCCACTTAACGCCTACCTGATCGACTTCCGCAAGAACGACGGCGGGATGTCCTTTCCATCCGCGAATCTCGACGCAAATGCCTCGGGTAGTTGGGGCCGAACTCTTCGGGGAATGGACGTGTTCCAAGCGGAGACAATAACCTCCCTCTGGTAACTCCGACCACGCGAGAGGCAGCGCGTGATAAAGAGCAAATCGCCGTGCCATCAGTTTACTATCGATGTTCTGCCCGGTCGTGATGGTCGCCCTCAAAAAGCCCGTCATATCCGAAATCCACGACTCCGAGCCCGGCTTGTCGGTCGGTGCTCTCGAAATTGGGGTCGGCTGTCCGGTGCACTCAGCGATCAGAGTAACTGCAAGTATAAATAAATACCTCACGAAATTTTTTCGCCACTCAGCGTTATTCATCCTCAGCGTAAAGCCCAAGTTGAACTCGATTCATTTGCAGGAGTTGGAGTCCCACGTGATTTGATTTCAACGCCTGAAGTGAGGGCCGAGAATTTTGCGGGTCGCGCGGGATTCCGGCTAAAGCCGAAGTTGGCGACATCCCCGCCGTCGACCCGAGGGGCATGGCGGGAATCGGCGAATGCGGTGACGGTCGGTCAGTGCCAGTCGATGCGGGCTTGTTTCGTGGTGAGGTCGACCCAGACGGATGCGTGGGCGAATTCGCGCGTGGCGGTGAGGCCTTGCCATTTCGCGTCGGCTTTGGGCGGGCCGAGCGGGCGGTCGAATTCGGGGTAGGCGTCGAGCATGCCGTGAGTGTGCGTGTAGCCCCACGAGTAGCAGAAGTGAGAGCCGGGTTGGGCGGCTACGAGGAAGCACGCGAGGGGAAACGTGAGACGCTCGCGGGCGAGTTGAAGGAGTTCGGCGTAGGGGCGCTGAATTGTTTCCTGCTCGAGCCAGTTGAACCCCGGCCAGCCCTTGAGCACGACGAATTTTCCCTTGGCGGCGGCGAGCGCGACGGAGTCGAGGTCGGCTTTGATGTCGGTGGGCGAGTCAGTTTTGAAACCGCCGAAGTGTTCGATCATCACGCCGTCGATGCCCTCCCAATCGAGGATTTCGCGAAAATCGGTCGTGCGCAGGCCGTTGGCGACGACGAGGCGGTCGGGGCCAAGTTTGCGTTTGGTGAGTGCCAACATTTCGCGCAGGCCGGCGACGATGGCGCGGGCTTTGGCGTCGCCGACCTGTTTCGCGAGGCCAGGCGCGAGGGCCTGCGGGAGCGCGTCGACGAAGACGCCGCCGAGCGGCGCGGAGCGATTCGCCGTGGCGACGACCTCGGACCACCACTCGCGGAATTCGGGGTTGGAGGGATCGGGACGCGGTGTGCCCGACGGGTGGGTGACGACCTCACCGGCCGCGGTGCGAAGCGTCCACTCGGGGCGGTAGGTTTTGAAGGCGTCGTAGCCGGGCCAGTTGATGAAGGCGTTGAAGTAAAAGAGAACTTTGGCGGAAGGGTTGCGCTGCGTGATCCGGCGGGCGGAATCGGCAATGCCGGCTTCGGTGCTGCCGTGCGGCGTGACGCCGTGGCTTTTCTCGAGGGCGATCAACGAGCTGTGGCTCGCGATAAAATCGACTTCGGCGTCGGTGAGGTCGGCGGTGCGTTTCCCGAAGTGGAGGTTGAGCGGAACACGGTTCCAGTTGAAACCGGGGAAGGCGGCGGTCCTGCGCGGGGCGGCGGGGGCGACGGTTTGCAACTCCGAGCTGAGGGTGAGGCCGTCGACGGCGAGGTTGAAATAACAGGCGGTGGTGCCGGCGGGCAGCGGGGCGGAGGCGACGGCGCGGTCGGAGGAGATTTCGAGTGTGGCCGGGGTTTGAGTCCAATCGCCGTCGCTCTTGGCGATGAGCGTCGCGCTGCGGACGGTGCGGGCGACTTCGAACGTGACGCGGGCCGTGCCGTCGCGATTTTCGTGAGAGAGTTCGCGCGCCCACGGGCGGCCGGTCTCGACGACGGATTTGGCGAAGGCGTAGCTATCGGGCGGATTCCAGCCGGCGGGATGGCTGTGCTTCATGTCGAAGGGAATCGAGACCAAGCGCGGTCCGGGGGCAGCGCGGTAGCTGGCCTGTTGCACATCGAGCGGGAAGTGGGCGTCGCGCGGGCCGGTGAGCCAAAGCAGTGGCATCGTGGCGCGCGGCATGCGGAGGAGCGGTTCCCAGACCTCGCGATAGAGCGGGTTGTCGCGGAGGGCGCGCACGTAGTTTTCGGCGGCGCGGTCGAGCGCGCCGCAGCCATAGATCGGGATGCCAAATGCGAAGCGGGCGTCGATGCCGACAACGGTCGAGGTGATGATGCCGCCCCACGAAATGCCGCAGACGCCGACTCGCGCGGCGTCGACTTCGGGGAGGGAGCGGAGGAGGGAGTTCGCGAGCACGACGTCGGCGACGGCGTGATACATCCATTGGTCGGCGAGCGGCGCGGAGGAGTCGCCGTAGACGCCGGTGCGCGCGGGGCCGCCGGCCGAGTGGCGTTTCCATTGCGCGCCGGGCGGGGCGCCGGGGATGCGTTCATCGGTCTGGCCCTCGACGGCGATCGAGATCGCGGCGAAACCCTGCTCGTTCCACTTCTGCACCCACTCTTTGAAGGCGGTGCCGCCGCCGCCGTGCACGAGCACGACGCCGGGAACTTTTCCGCTGCGCTCGGCGGGCAGACCGAGCCAGGCGAAAACGCGGGTAGGCTTTCCCTGATACGGGAGACCTTCGTAGAAGAGCGGTTTGATCGAGCCGGTGGCGTCGAAGACCTCGGGAGCGTGGACGGTGGGCGGAGTTTTGAGATCGCCGAGGGCGGTGACCTGTTCGCGCAGGGACGCGAAGTTGGCGGTGGGCGGTGTCGCGGCGTGGACTGCTGGGACGGCGAGCCAAGGGAGCAGGGTGATCGCGAGGGTGAGCGCGCGTGCGACGCACCGCATGGTAACCCATGCGGCTACCAAACCGGAGGTGGTTGGGGCGGGAGGGGTCATTCGACGGGGCGGAGGCTGATGGCGGAGAGGCTGGCTTTGTCGCGGGGGCCATCGACGAGGGACACGGCGATGGTGTGACGGCCGGGCGTTTTGAACGTGAGCAGGCCGAAGGTGTGCGAGTGGTAGATGGGCGAGGAGTTTTGTTGGTTTTGGAGCTTCACGCCCTCGTCGGTCTCGATGCGCCAGACGAGTTTGCCCTCGCCCTTGTAGGTGAGGTCGAGGTGGTAGTCGCCGGCTTCGGCGACGTTGACGGTCCAGGTGGCCTGGCCGCCGGCTTGCCATTCGCTGACTTGGTTCGCTGCTTTCCACTCGCCGAATTTTTCCATCCAGCGGATTTCCTTTTTCGTGGCGGCCTTCACCTCGGCGAATTCGAGGAGGAGGCTGGTCGGAAGGTTGGGATGCACGCCGATGGTTGGGTCGGCGCGGGGCGCCGCCGACAACTTGACTGCGATGACGGAGGCGGGATGATCGGGCGGGGCGGTCGGGAGTTGGAGTTCGGTCCACGTGCCGCGTTTTTTCCAGGTGACGGGGAGCAGTTTTCCGCCGGAAACCACGCCGGCGGCGGCGATCTCGGTTTGGAGGCCGGGGAGCATGAGGCGACCGTGGGCGGGCCAGTCGAAGACGACGAGGTTGAGGGTGTTTCCGGACGTGGTGACATCGCCCCACGGTTGCGCGTGATCCCACGGCGAGGCGCCGGCGGAGTAGACGACCTGCGGGTAGCGTTGGAGCCAGTCGCCGGCTTGCTGGAGATACTTCGCAGCTTGCGCGGGGATGCGACCGGTGCCGTCGGGACCGACGTTGAGCAGATAGGTGCCGCCGCGGGCGACGGTGGAAACGAGGCGGTGGAGGATTTCTTTCTGATCCTTCCAGTTTTGGTCATACCACGCGTAGGCCCATGAATCGTTGGTGGTGTCGCAGGTTTCCCAGAGGCCGGCGATGTTGCGCTGCGGGACTTCCATGTCGCCCTTGCTCACGTAGTCGCCGAGGCCGTAACCGACGCGGCTGCAGAGCAGGGCGCCCGGCTGGGTTTCGCGCACGAGGGCGGCGAGTTTCTCGGCGTGCTCTTTGGGCATATTGCCGGGGGTGTCGAACCAGACGAAATTCAGCGGGCCGTATTGCGTGCAGATTTCCTTCACCTGCGGGTAACATTTTTCGCGGAAATACTGATCGAAGGAGGCGGGTGTGCCGTCGGCGTTTTGCTTGGGGCCGTTGTTGCCGCCGGGGGCGGTCCAGTCCTGGTTGTGCGAATAATAGAAACCGAAACCGAGCCCGGCCTCGCGGGTCGCGACGGCGAGCTCCTTCATCGGGTCGCGGGCGAAAGGCGAGGCGTCGACGATGTTGAACGGATGCGCGGACTTGAACATCGCGAAGCCGTCGTGGTGCTTCGCGGTGATGATGATCCACTTCATGCCGGCGGCCTTCGCGACGCGGACGATTTCGCGGGCGTCGAAGGCGGTCGGGTTAAAGTTCTTCGCCTCCGCCATGTAGTCGGGCTCGGAGATTTTCATCTGCCGTTTGATCCACTCGCCGATGCCGTAAAACGTCTGGCCTTTCCACTGGCCGCCGAGGTGCGAATAGATGCCCCAATGGATGAACATGCCGTAGTTGCCGTCGCGGAAGAGGGCCACGCGGTCGGAGGATTCGCGACCGGGCAGGACGGTGGTGGCGCCCCACATTTGGTCCATCGACAACTCGGCGGCGGGAGCGGTGGCGGCGCGGGCGGGAGTGATCGCGAGCGCGGCGAGGGCGAGCAGAAGACCGGAGAGGCGGGCGGTTGCGGTGATCATGGTGGAGACGCGGGTAGCGGTGAGGCGTGGAGGGAGTGGGCTATTTTCCGGACGGGCTGACGAACTCGGTGCGGGTGAGTTTCCCGTCGCTGTCCTTATCGAAATTTTTGAAACGCGATGCGAGGTTGGGCGCGCCGTTCATGCCTGCGACGTATTCCTCGAACGAGAGGACGTCATCGCGGTTGGTGTCCATGCGCGTGAAGGCGGCGGCGCGATCGATCGGGGCTTTCTTGGCGGGGGCGCTCGGAGCGGAAGCCGCGGCGGGTGCGGCGGCTCGGTCGGCGGTGCTGATGCACGACGGATCGACGGTGGTGGGGAGCGTGGCTTTCCATGCGAGTGCGAGCTGGGTCAGGCGGGCGACGATTTCCGGATGATCCTTCGCGACGTCGACGGCTTCGGCGCGGTCGGTGGTGACGCGGTGTAACGCGAAACGTTTCGCGTCGGTGGTGAGGGCGAGTTTCCAATCGCCGTCGCGGACGGCGAGGCGCGGCCACCAATCGGGGTCGGCGGCTTTGCCGGTCCACTCCCAGTAAATGGGGCGCGTGCGCTTGACGGGTTGGCCGGCGAGGGCGGCGAGCAGGTTTTCGCCGTCGCCACGGTAGTCGGTCGGCAGCGTAATGCCGGCGGCCGCACAGAGCGTGGGCAGGAGATCGACGGCGGTGAACGCGGTGGTGTTGTTCGTCGCGCCGGCCGGAGTGTGGCCCGGCCAACGCACGAGGAAAGGCACGCGCACACCGCCTTCGAAGAGGCTGCGTTTCTCACCGCGCAGGCCGCCGCTGGAGCCGACGCTGTAGTAGCCGCCGTAGCCGCTGACGCCGGCATCGTTGTCGCGGGAGTTTTGCTGGGCTTTGGGAGCGGTGGTCTCGGGGCCGTTGTCGCTGGAGAAAATGACGATCGTGTTTTGCGCGACACCGGCAGCCTCGAGGGCCGCGAGCACACTGCCGACGGCGTTGTCACCATCGGTGATGACGGCGGCGTAGACGCGCTTTTGCTCGTCGAGGTGTTTCCACTTCTCCAGCGAGACCTTCGTGGGCACGTGCGGCAGGTGGCTTTCATGGAGCCAGACGTTGAGGAAGAACGGCCGGTCTTTGTTTGCGGCGATGAACTTCGCGGCGTTCTCGGGTGTGGCGTGCAGATCGGCCGAGGCGGTTTCGGCACCGCCGTTGAACACGGAAAACTCGTCGAAGCCGTAGGCGGCGGGCGCGGGTGCGCCGTGGGTGTTGCGATTCGTGAGATGCCATTTGCCGAAATGCGCGGTGCGGTAGCCGGCTTGTTGGAAGAAACGCGCGACGGTCGGTGCGCGGGCATCGAGCCAGTCGGGCATGCCGCGGGCCTGGTTTTGCGCGGGCGTGGCGAAGTGCTGAGAAATGCCGAAGCGCGAGGGGAACATGCCCGTCATCGCGGCGGCGCGACTCGGCGAGCAGACGGGGTTGAGGACGTTGAACTGGTGGAAATCGGTGCCCTCGCGCGCGAGCCGGTCGAGGTGTGGCGTCTGCAACCAAGGATGGCCGTGGGAGGAGAGATCGCCCCAGCCCCAGTCGTCGGCGAAGATGAAGACGACGTTCGGGCGTGCGGCGGGCGCGGCGGCAAATGCGGTGCAGGCGGACGCGAAAAGCAGCAGGGCGAGCTGGCGGGAGCGGGAGAGGATACGCATGGGCTCAGAAACCAAACGTGGCGGTGAGGATGAAATTCCGCGGGCGGCGCAGTTCCCAACGGATGGGGACGAGCGAGTTCGTCGCGCCGACGACGCCCTCGGTGTCGTAATCGCTGGAGACGAGGCGGGCGCGGCTCCAGTCAAAGAGGTTTTCGACATTGAGCTGGAGACGCAGGTTCACGTTGCGGAGGATGCGGCGTTCGTGGGCGAGCATGGCACCCACGTCCCAGAAATCTTGGCCCTTAATGGGACGGTTGGCGTTGATGATGCCGGTCGGTGCGCCGGCGACGAGCGCGCGTTCGAAGCCAACGGTGTTGGCGCTGCGCCAGCGGAAGTTGCCGCCGACGGACCAGCCTTTGAGCGCGCCTTCTTTGGCGAAGGTGTGCGTGGCGAGGCCATTGAAGGCGTATTGGCCGTTGCGGTGCGTCGCGGCGCCCTCGATGGCACGCTCGTCGAGATAAACTTTTTCCGCGGCGGCGGTTTGTTGCTCGAGGTAGAGGGCGTCGGTGCCGGCCTGGGCGCGGGCGGTGGCGCTGGCGGGATCGAGGTCGAAGGCGGTGGAGCGCTGGCCGGATTCGACGCGACGCAGCTCGCTCGCGTAGCGCCGCCAGGTTTCGAGGCCTTGGAATGGGGCTGCGGTGTTCAGGTAACGTCCGAGTGAGGCGAGGTGGGTGCCGAGGGTGTTCTCGTTGCTGCTGCCGGTTAGCGCGACGCGCCAGCGGGGAGACGGATTGTAAACAATGCTTAGCTCGTAGCCCTCGGCCTGAAAGCTCCAGGTGTCGCTTACGTCAGGCGAGTCGGCCGGGTAGGTGCCGGCCGGCGCGAGGTCCGTGAAATGCGAGTCGCGGGTGTCGCGGTAGTTGGTGCGCAGGCGGGTGAGGATGTTTTTGATATTGCCGGAATAGGCGTTGGCGTTGCGCGCCTGATCAGTCGCGCTGTTGGTGAAGCGATTGGCGGAGACCGAGAGTTTGCCACCAAGCAGGTAGAGGCGCACGCCGTAGTCGTCGGTTTTGCCGGTGGAGTTGGGCGCGGGCACATTTTCGAAATTCTTCCACGAGGCGTTGCCGACGGGGCTGAAATTATTGGAGCGGTTGTAGGTGAACGAGAGCCAGGACAGCGCGTGATAGACGACGCCTTGCGTGCGCGAAAGACCGGCGGTCGCGACGCTGGGCGTGCTGTTCAGCGGCACCTCGCGCGACGGGGAAAAATAGCGCCGCAACGGATCGGTGGCGGTGCCGGCGATCGCGGGATCGGAAAACTCGCGGACGGTCGGAACGCCGTAACTCGCGGTGTCGTCCTCGCGGTAGCCGAGCACGGTGACGAGTCGTCCGCCGAACCAGCGAGCCTGCCAGCCGAGCGACAACGCGTCGTTGGTGAAACGGGTCTTGGTTGAGTTGAGAAATTGCCGAAGGCCGAGGTTCACGGGGGCGGAGTCGTTGGCGTTGGCGCCGACGAGGGTGCGGCCGTTTAGTTGAGTGAGGTTCTTGGTGATCTGAAACTGATCGGGCAACGGATAGGGCACCTGGCCGTTTACGAAATAGGCGCGCGTGCGGAGGATGTGGGGAGCGCCGAGCGCGTCGTTCGTCCAGCCGGCGCCGGTGCGGCCGACGGTGGCGAGGTTGAAGTAGCGCAAGATGTCCTGATCCGAGTCGGAGCGACTCGTCTGGAGCAAACCGCCGAAATTGTGCTGGCCGAGCCAGCGGTGGTGCCGGGTGAGATCGAGTTCGTAGGAGAGGGTGGCGCGATATTCGGCGAGACGGCCGAGTTGGTCACGGTATTGGCCCTGTGTCTCGGCGTAGGGCACCTGATAGCCGGGATTGAGCGTGCCGTCGGGGAGGAAGCGATCGACGTCGATTTTCACGATGTTGAACGCGTCGGGAGAAAACGAACGGGCGTCGCGCGCGATGTTGCCGGCGAGTTCGAGGTGGAGTCCGTCGAGGAGTTTCTGTTCCACGAAGAGCTGCGACCACCGGCCATGCAGGCGTTGCTCGGGGTCTTCCCACGTGCCGGCCTGGAGGTTGGACGATTTGGAAAGTCCCGTGAGGGCCCAGGGGTTGATCGACTGATAGGACGCCTGACTGTTGATGCCGCCGAAGGTGTTGGGCCGGACTTGCGACTGAAAGCGGGTGTTCACGAGCGGATTCGCGAGAGGGAGGCCGACGATGTAGGTGGGCTGCTGCGCGGCGAATTGCGTGAGGGCGGTGCGCGGGTCGAAACTCGCCTGCGGGCGGCCGTTCGCGGCCCACGCGAGGCCGTTGGGCGCGAACGTCACGGTCGGCCGGCCCTTTGCGATCCACTGCAACATCCCGCCATCGAAGCCCCACACGAGAGGCGCGACGTTGCGGTTGATGCTATAGCTCTCGTGGTTCGCGGTAACGATCGTGTCGCGAAACGGCTTGGCGGTGACGCCGAAGGTGAGACGGTCCTGCTGGCGGCCCTCGTGCAGGCGGAATTCGTGCTTTTCCTCGTGCAGCAGGTTCAGGCGCAGCGCGAGGCGGCCGGGTAAGAGCGGCTGGTTGTGATCGAGGGCGGTGCGACGCGAGTGCCAGCGATCGGTCTGGACCTGCACTTGGGTTTTCTGGCGGGTGAGCTGCGCGCGTTTCGTGGTGGTGACGGCGGCGCCCTGCGGATTGCCGACGCCGATGAGCAGGGCGTTGGGCCCGCGCGCGAGCGTGATGCGCTCGAGGTTGTAGGCGTCGTTCGATTCGAGCGCGGTGAAGAAGTCGTGGGAGAGACCCTGCTCGCCGCTGTTGGAAACGAAGCCGCGGATGGAGTATTGCTGGCCCGTGCCGAAGCGGAGGAACTGCCCCGACGCGCGGTTGGCGTCGACGTTGTCGCCCTCGACGGAGTCGACGCTTGGCGTGTAGAGCAGGGCTTTGTCGAGGGAGTTGGCCGCGAGGTCCTGCATGAACTCGGGGGTGAGCACGGTGAGCGAGGCGCCGACATCGCGGAGGCTGGTGCGCAAGCGGGTGCCGGCGAGGGTCTCAGTGGCGGCGTAGCCGTTGTCTTTGTCGGAGGAGACTTCGAAAGGGGTGAGCACGACGGTGCCGGAAGGCGCGGGCGCGGCGGCGGGCGGGGTGATTTGGGCGTAGCCGAGCGGGGCGAGGGCCACGCAGACGGTGAGGGCGGTGAGGTGCGGGGGTAGTTTCATCGACGGGGGTTGGGGAGAACTTGAACGACGGAATGCGCAGGGGTGCGCGGGCGCTGCGGTGCGTGGAGCCGCGTGGGAAACGGGGCGGCCTCAGTCGGCGAAGCGGAGGGCGTAGAGGTCGGCGTCTTTGAGTTGGACGCGGAGACGGATGGGCTGGCCGCGCAGGGCGGCGAGGCTGGGGCCGGCTTTCCATTTTGCGACGGCGTCGAATTCGTCGCCGAAGAGCTCGGGCATGTCGGCCAGGGCGAAGCCGGGGAGCGGGCGGCCCGTGGCGGCATCCTGAATCTCGATACGCACGCTGCCGGTGGCGGAGGTGGCGTAGTTGAGTTGGAGTTTCTGGCCGGAGAAGACGAGGGGCGGCGTAGTAAACTCGCCGGGGCGCGCGCCGGCGTGCATCGACGCGAAACCTTGGCGGCGCACGGTGAGGCGGCGGATGCGGTGATCGGGGTGACGGTAGTGCTCGCTGATGTAGAGGGACCACTCGGGGCCGCCGTCGTCGTAGAGGCCGCAGGCGACCATGTTGCTGCGCTCGGTCCAGTTTTTCAGATCGGGGCCGGGGCGCGCCCACGCTTCGAGAAACGGGCGATCCCAGGTGACGCCGTCGCGGCTCGTCATGAAAACGGTGTCGGAGACGCCGGGGCCGCCGCGGTGGCCGGGGACTTTGGTGCGGTTGGTCGCGAAGCGTTTGGGGAACGAGAGGAAGAGGTGTGGCGCGGTGGGGCAGACGACGGTGGCGGAGGTGTAGAAGTGCTCGGCGGGCACATCGGCGGCATAGCGGTGCGGGGTGCCCTCGCTCCACGTGATGAGATCGGCGGAGGTGGCGCTCTGGATGGCGCGCACGCGGTTGGCGAAGATGCGCGTGAAGCTCGTGTAGTGGCCGCGGGCGTTGTCCCAGAGCGCGAGGTTTTGGGAATCGAACGCGCCCTTGGTGAGCACGGGCTCGGGGCGGAGTTTGCGCCACGTGTAGCCATCGGCGGAGGCGAAGGCGTAGAGGCCGCCGGGGGTCTCGCCTTGGTGCCAGTTCTTGCCCTTGTCCTTGATGCCGCCGAGGGCCTTGTAGCGTTCGTCGGGGCGCGCGGCGGGATTGGTGTCGAGGAAAGCGGCGAAATTGTGCGACTCGACGCCGCGCCAGACGATGTTGTTGTCCTTCAAGCCGGAGAATTCGATCAGGCCCACGCGCGGGCGCGTGAAGCGAATGCCGTCGTCGCTCTCGGCGACGCACGTGAACTGCTCGACGCTGTGATCGGAGACGGTGGCGGAGCCGCGATAGTAGAGCCGGACTTTGCGGCCATCTTGGATAACGGAAAAGTAGGCGCTGGTCGGGCCTTCCCACGGTTGATCGGTGGCAAGGACGATTTCGCGGCGCACGGGCTCGTGGAGTTTGAGGGCGACGTCTTTTTTGGAGGCGACGAGGAATTCGTCGACGAAGAGTTCCCAGCGGGAGCCGAGGTTGAGGGGCTCGGCGGCGGGGAGTGCGAGGGTGAGTTGCGCGAGGGCGAGGGTGGCGACGACGACGAGTCGGGTGGGCGGAAAGAACTGGGAGAGCAGAGTGAACGAAGCGGAGAGGCGCGGCATGGAGAGCAGGGGAGAAAGCGGATAGGCGTGGCAGTGGGTGAGGGCGCGTGGTGGGGGCGCGATCAGAGGGTGGCGAGCAGGGCGAGAAGCGTGGCTAGGCCGCCGCCGAGTGCGAGCCAGCCCCAGGTGCGGGTGGCGCTGAGTTTCCACCAGAGGTAGAGGCCGGTGCCGATCCAGACGAGCGTGGCGACGCAGAAGAGGTCGACCACTAAGGCCCAGAGTTTGTTGAGGAGGCCGCCTTGGTTGTAGCCGGTGCGCTCGTGGAGGCGGACGAGCACGTCGAGGGCGGTGGAGCGGCGTTCTTCGGCGCGGAGTTTTTTTGTCGTGAAATCGTAGGTGACGCGGCGCGGGTGCCAGAAATTTTGGACGTTGATGTTCAGACGTTGGCCCTGGCGGCGCGCGGCGAAGGCGCCGGAGAGGCCGTGGTCTTTGAGGAGGCGTTGCGTGGCGACGCGGAGGCCGGCGACGTCGGACGGCGCTTCGAAGGTATAGTCTTTTTCCCAGAGCGGGTGCCACAGCGGTTCGGCGGCGCGATAGGCGCGGAAGTGTTCGCCGTGATTGAAGACGAAGGTAGAGAGCGCGTAGACGAGCAGCCACGGGATGAGGAGCAGGCCGAGGTAGAGATGCGTGCGGCGGAAGAGGAGATTGGCGTTTTTCATGGGCGGGACGGTCCTCAGATGGTCGCGAGCAGGAGGCCGAAGACCGAGAAACCGCACAGGGCGACGACGGCGCCGGTGGTGCGGGCGGGCTTGATCTCCCACCACATCCAGATGCCGGATACGACCCAGAAGAGGAGGCCGACGACGGCTAGATCGACGACGAGGCCCCAGATTTTAGCCGAGACGAAAGGCTGCTCGTAGCCGTGGCGGAAGTGGAGGCGGTTGAGAATGACGGGTGTGCTGAGCGACTGCTTTTCAATGAGCAGGCGGTTTTCGGTGCGGAAATAGGTGATACGGTGGGCGGTGAGCGCGGCGTTGCGCGTGATGACGAGCTTGGGCTGGGTGGGCGTGCCTTGGACTTGGAACGTGCCGGCGAGGTCGAGGTCGGCGAGGACTTGGGCGCCGATCAGGCGGGCGGTGGCGTCGGCCGAGAACGCGGCGGTGTAGGGGCGCTCCTCAAGTTTTTCGAAGTCGCTGAATTTCCCGCCATACCAGCCGCGGACAAGATCGCCGTGGTTGAGGACGAGTCCGCTGAGAGCGTAGATGATCATCCACGGCGTGAGGAACAGCGCCAGATACAGGTGGACGCGACGGATGATCTTGGAGGCAGAAGGAGAGGGGGCGGGGTTCACGGAGAGGGGAAACTATCGGGATTTTTTGGTCGGCTTGGCAGCAGAGGCGGAGGAGGGGTGAGTCGGGAGGACGGCGCGAACGACGTCGGCGAGTTGTTTGGCGGTGGGGAGTTTGCCGCGGAATTCGGCGGGGAGTTTGGACTGTAGTTGGTATTCGGCGACGCCGATGGGGTTGGTTTTGGACTTCAGGGCGAACTCGACTTCGACGTCGTCCTTCTCGGCGCAGAGGATGATGCCGATGGACGGGCGGTCATCGGGGGCGCGTTCCTTTTCGTTCAGGAGATTGAGGTAGAAGTCCATTTTGCCGGCGAACTCGGGTTCGAAGGCGGTCACTTTCAGATCGAAAGCGACGAGGGTTTTGAGGAAGCGATGGTAGAAGAGGAGGTCGACGAAGTATTCCTTCTGGCCGAGGGCGAGGCGGTATTGGCGGCCGACGAAGCAGAAGCCGTAGCCGAGTTCCAAGATGAAGTGCTGGAGGCGTCCGATGAGTTGGTCCTCGAGTTCGCGTTCGCGCATCGGGCGCGCGAGGCCGAGGAATTCGAGGTTGTAGCGGCTCTTGAGCATCTCGTCGGCCTGTTCAGCGAAGTGTTCGGGGAGGGCGACGGCGAAGTTATGGGTTTTCTTCTCGGACTTCGCGCGCTCGAAGGCTTGGGCCTTGATCTGGTTGAGGAGGACGGAGCGGCTCCAGCCGAATTGGGCGGTGGCGCGGAGGTAGAAGAGGCGGGCGGCGGGGGCGGTGAGTTTGTTGAGCATCTCCACGTGGTGACCCCACGGAATCGCTCCCACTAATTCTCGCACAGCTTGTGCGAGAATTTCGGGCTGGTTGGCCTTCGCGGCCAATTCTCGCGCAAGCTGTGCGAGAAATTCCGGAGCCGTGAGCGCGGCGTAGAGCTGTCGCATGCGCCAGAGACTTGAGGCGGAAAAACCGCGCATGCCGGGAAATGCTTCTCCGAGGTCTTTGGCTAACGCTTCGACAACGGAGTCGCCCCAGCCGAGTAAATTTTGTTTCTCTACGATACCGCGACCGATGTCCCAGTAGAGTAGCACGAGTTCGCGGTTGACGGCGCGGCCGGCGGCGAGGCGGGCGGTTTGGATGCGGCTTTTTACGTCGGTGAGAAAGGCGGAGTAGTCGGGGGCGATGACGGCTGGCTTCATGGGGTTTCTGGGGCGGGTGAAATTCTCTCACAACCTGTGCGAGTTTCTGGAGGTCGCATGTGGCCGAGTCGACGCTTTCTCCGATGGGGGGCGATTCGTTTTCGCCGGAAGCTTGATGTTGCCTGGTGCGCGGTAGCACTCGCGCACGGCGAGGCCGGCGGTTGTTTACCGTGGTCATGGTAGAGGCACGGCACGCCGGATGCGGCGTCGCGGAATCTGGGTTTTGAAAACGCCGTGCTTCGGTCAGCCGGCGGCCGGCGTGGGATGGCGGTGCACCCAGCCGAAAATCAGCCCGGTCGCGACGAATTGCACGATGTGAAACACCGCCTGTAGGCCGAGGAAAGCCGGCAGACCATTTACCTCGGTCTTCGCCGCCGCGGCGAATGCTGTGAGGGTGAACATGAACACGCCCATCAGCAGCGCGAACCGCAGCCCGCTCGCATAGGGAGCCGACCGGTCGAGCCAGCGAGGAAACATCCACGCGAGCACGGCGCCTTGAATCCACATCGAGAGAAAACCGAGAGGAATCATGGGTTCCGCTCGGTTGTAGATCGCGAAAGTGTGGTAGGTATCCTTGAAGATCGCGAGATACCACAACGGGCCGAGGATCATGGTCAGGAGGGCGTAACCCAGCAGGCAGAGGAAAAAGCGGCGGTTCATGGGGGAGGTGGGGTTGACTTGTTTTTTGCAAGACGAACTCCGCGAGCCTCTCTTGCGTTTTGCAAGCGGTAATTCCAACCTCCCCGGGTGCCGAAGAAAAAAAACGCCGTCCGCTCGGGCTGTCCCATCGCCAACGCCCTCGATCTCGTGGGCGACCGCTGGACTCTCCTGGTGATCCGCGACCTGATTTTCGAGAGGCGGCGCGAGTTCGGCGAGTTTCTCGGCGCGGGCGAAGGTATCTCCACCAATATCCTCGCGGAGCGTCTGGAGCGTCTGTGCTGCGCAGGTCTGGTCGCCAAGTTCGACCACCCGACCGATGGCAAAAAATACGTTTACCGAGTGACGGAAGCCGGCCTCGACCTACTCCCGATGATCATCGAGATGGTGCTCTGGAGCGCGAAACACCTGCCGGCTACGAAGGCGCCCGCCAGCCGTCTTGATCCGCTCAAAACCAATCGCGCGGCCGTGATCCGCCAGCTCCGCGAGTCGCTGCTCGCCGAACTCAAGGCTGCCGGGCGTCCAGTAGATAGGTGACCGTGCTTCCGCTTTCCTATGCCCGCTAAAGAAACGAACACCCCACCACCGTCGCCGCCCGAGGCGTTGACCCGTTTCGCTGACCGCGTGGCCCGCTATTTTTCGTCGCGCGAGGTGCCCTTTGAGTCGAAACGGATGATGGGTGGCCTCCTGTTTATGGTGCGAGGCAAGATGTGTGTGGGCGTCGAGTCGCATCGACTCATGGCGCGCATCGGTCCCGAAGCGGAGGCCGCGGCGCTGAAACGTGCGGGGTGCTCGCCGATGGATTTTACCGGTCGGCCGATGCGTGGTTTCGTGTTCGTCGATCTGGCGAGCCTGCGCACTGAGCGTCAGCTGGCTTCGTGGCTGGAGCTGGCGCTCGCCTTCAATCCTCACGCCAAGGTCACCGCCCGATCACGGGCGAAGCGACCGGCCTGAAGCCCCGTGCTATCTTTCGCTGGTGGGCAGACGAATGTCCCGAGTGATTCCGAACGGCGGCCGCCGCTACGCTCAGGCGCGAGCGGCGGAAAGGTTTATGGTTTCCGCGCCGGACCGCTGAACCAGATTGCGTTCGGGGCCTCGGAGCGCGCGGCCACGATGTCGGGCCAGCCGTCGCCGTCGAGGTCGCCGAGCGCCAGTCCGTAAACTGCGCCCTGCCCGTCGCCCCAAGATCCCTCCTCGAAACGGAATTTTTTTTCGCCGCTCCGGTTGAAGAATATCGAGCCGCGCGCCTCCTGGCGGCCCACGACGAGGTCGAGTTTTCCGTCGCGATCCAAATCCAGCACGCCGATCGAATACGGTGCGCCGGATTTTTCGCCGAGGGCGATGGGCTCGGCAAACGTCCGCCCGCCTTGGCCGCGATAGAGAAACATGCCGGTCTTCGCATCGCCGACGACGAGATCGGCGACGCCATCGCCATCGATATCCGCGGCGACGGCAGCGCGCACGTTGGACTCTTTGGGCCCGACCGGCACGGGCGGTGTCGGAAATTTTCCCGTGCCGTCATTCCAGAAAATCAGGCTTTGCCCGCCGTCGCGGTGCGGCACGAACAAATCGATCTTACCGTCGCGGTCCAAATCCGCCGCGACGATGATCGTGGCAGATTGGGTCGGCAGTGGACTTTCACTCGGGAAGCCGCCTTTGCCATCGTTCAGGCACACAAAGCAGGGCACCGGTTTGGCCGGATTGCTGGAGCGATTGGCCACGATGATATCCGGGCGGCGGTCGCCGTTGAGGTCGGCCACCGTGATGTAGCGGGTGGACCATTCGGGGCGGCCGAACGCGCCGGCGAGCCGGAAATTTCCGCGCCCGTCGCTCAGATAGATCACTTTTTTGTCCGGCCGGTCGTTGCTCACGACCAAGTCCAGCGAACCGTCGCCGTTGAGATCGGCGAGTGCGGCGGAGTAGGTGCGGTCAGCTTCGGCGGGGAGTTTACTGGCGGTGAAATTGCCTTGGCCGTCGTTGCGCAGAATGAGGTTGTCGAGCGGCCAGTGGCGGCCTTTCGCGAGCACGATGTCGAGGTCGCCGTCGCGATCGATGTCGCCGAGGCTGACGCCGGCCGAGGTCTCACCCTTGGTCTCCAAGAGCTGCATGCGCTCGAAGGTGCGTATTTCCGCGGACCATACGGGACACACGGCGGTGAGGGCCGCGAGGATCGCGCCGGATGGAAAAAGCTTCCGACGTGCCGAGCTGGTGGACGAAAAGAGGGTGGGTAGTTTCATGGTTGTTGCTGCGCGGCTGGCGCACGCTGGGCAAAGGTTTGCTTTCAGAAACTTTTCTTCACCGTCATGTAAACGAAGCGCTGGATCGGATCGCTGAGCGGGCTGTAGTAGAGCCCGGCGATTCCGGTGTTGGCGATGCCCGTGAAATAGAACGGCACGTCGCGATCGAGCACGTTGCTCGCGCCAATCGTGACCTTGGTGCGATCCAGCCAGCGAAACACCCCGGACCGTCCGCGGGACGAAAAACTGTAGCTCGCCTGGACGTCGAACTCCGAGGAGCTTTCCACGCGGCCGCCGCTGACGAGATCGACAGCGGGGGACGTCGTGATTTGGTAGGAGTCCAAATAGCGCCACGTCACCCCCGCGGTGAAAGCCTGTTTGCTCCAGAACACGCGCACGTTACCGCGGCGCTTCAGCGGGGCGTTCGCCGTCCGGTAGGGCCAGCCGACGTCCTCGCGCGAGGGTTGTCCGATGGCCAGCTGCGTTCGGTATTTGTCCACAAAGGTGCCGAGTGCGCTCACGTCGAAACGGTTTTCGCCGAGCACAAACCGGTAGCTCGCGTTCACGTCCATGCCTTCGGTCAGCAGCTCGGTGGAGTTGATCGGCGTGAGGTCGAGGAAGGTGATCACGCCGGGACGGCCGGCGGCAGTGTCGGCGGCGGTCGGCGCGGCACGCGTGATCCGCTCGGCGGGCATCAGAGATTCGTTCGCCAGCAGGGTGGTCGTGGACAAATTGACGATGCGGTCCTGCTTCTTGATGCGGTAAAAATCCGCGCTGATCCGGAAGCCCGTGAGCCAGCGCGGCTGGAACACGACGCCGTAGTTGAAACTTTGCGACGTTTCAGGTGCCAAGCCCGGGTTGCCGCCAGTGACCGTGTCGGCGACGGTGTAGGATTGGCCGCGACGCGGGTCCGTGATGGTCAGCGGAAGCTCGCCGGGTAACGCGGCACCGATGCTACCCACCGACGGCGGGGTGAAGCCCTCGCCGTAGCTCACCCGAAACGTCAGGCCGGTGATCGGCTCAAACCGCAGGCCCGTCGCGGCGGTGGTGCTGGAATAGGACCCCTTTCTGCGAGCTCTCGTGGCTCCATCGACTTCGCCGGATTGGTGCTCGTTGCGAACCGACCCTGTGAGCTCCAGGCGCTTGGCGAACGGACTGGGCCGTTTCGCGTCGATCAGTGGGACGGTCGCGCCGACATAGGCGGCGTAGGTCTCGCGCGTGATATCGGGAGTCGCGGTAGCGGTGGGTGGGCTGTTGGTGCCGACCACGATGTCGCCGTTAAGTCCGTTGAAAGCCGAGTCGGTGCGCCACTGGATGCCGCCCGAGAGCTGCGGCTCGACCAGCGGGAGAAACTTGATCGGCCCTGCGACCCGCAGAGCGCCCGACCACATGGCGGTGCTGGCACCCTGCACGTTGATGCGGCTGATCTCGGCCACCATGGCCGGGTCGTTGCGGAGGCCGCTGGCGGGGCCGATGAAGGGATTGTAGAATTTGCCGACGAATCCCGGCAGCGTGCCGGCGAGCGCCTGGGTCACGCGTGACGCCACGACCGTATCCAACCGGCGGCTCTGGGTGGAGTGGCCGTAGGAAACGTCGCCGTTCCAGTGCCAGTCGCCGGGGAGCCGGCCCTTCAACGAAGTCAGCACATTCCAGGTTTGGGTCTTGGTGTTGCGCGGGGTGTTGGCGGTGTCGTGCAGGCGCGTCGTGATCAGCACTGGCACGCCAGCGGCGCCGAGCGCCGCAGTGCCGAACGGATTGTAGGGGTTGGCGGCTGGCACCGAAGACTGGAGAAACTCTCCGTCGAAAACGAACGCCGTGTTTTCGGCCAAGTTCACCTGAAGCGTTCCTTCCGTCTCCTTCGTGAAGCGGTGCGTCAACTCGGTCATGAGAGCGCGAATGCCCTGCTCCTGCCGCGTCCAGTTCTGGCCGCCGCCGCCGCGCGCGCCCCAACCTTCGGTGGCGTCGTTGTCGAGCGAGGGAATGAGCTGCGAGGCTGTCAGGACACCGTTCGACGTGCGCGGGACCGACGCATAGGGCACGTTGATGATCGGGAGGTTCGTGGTGGCGCCCGTCGCGCGCTGGATGTTGAGGTTCGAGCCGACCGTCGGAAACGCGAGCCCAGTGAAGAGCGCGGGATTGCGCTCCAGCACGCGCGTCCGCATGCGGGCGTAAAATCCGCCCTCGTTGTTGGACATGCCGTTGTTGTGCGAATAATTCGCCGACATCATCAACTGGGTCCGGCCTTGGTTGAACACCACGCCGCCCGCGAGCGAAAGGCCCACCCGGGCGGCGTCGCCCGAGCTCGTGCGATTGCCATAGGTGGTGGACACTTCGAAGCCGCGATAATCGCTGCGCAAAATGATATTCACGACGCCGCCGGTGGCGTTGGCGCCGTAGATCGCACCCGCGGAGCTGGGGAGGAACTCGATGCGTTCGACGGCCGAGAGCGGGATGGTATTGAGGTCGGCCTGGCCGGAGGCGGTGGACGAAGCCGACCCGCTGGGCAGGCGCCGGCCGTTGACGAGGACGAGCGTATCAGCGGCGCCGAGACCGCGGGAATTGATCACGCTGACGTTCGCGTTGGTGTTGCCGATGCCACTCGGCGAGACGGCGTTCGCGGTGTTCTGCGGCAACTGCGTGATGAAGTCCTGCATCGAAATCGCGCCGCTGCGATCAATGAGTTCACGGTCGACGACCACGTAGGGGGTGATGTCGTTTTCCGAGCGCGGCTGGTCTACGTTACGGGTCTCGAAACGATCACCTTTGATCTCAAATTTATCGAGTGCGACCGCGGATTGACCGGCGGCGGGGGTGGCCGAGGCGGTGGATTGGGCTTGGGCCGAACCCACGCCGCCCACGCAGACGGCAAGAGTCGCCACAAGGAAATGTTTATGAGTGTGCATAGTTTTCGGGGTGGGCTGCGCCGAGGCGGCCGCGGCACTAGCCGACGGCGACCAATGAATGGAGTGTGCGGAAAAAGAGCTGTCCGTCAGAGATGGCGGGCGTCGCCATCACCGGTTCCTGCAGGCGGTTGATTGCGAGCTTCCGATACTCCGGACCGGCGGCGACGACGTGCACGTCGCCCTCCTCGCTGGTGCAGTAGATTTTGCCGTCTCCGGCCACTGGCGACGCGGAGAATCCGGCGGCGGCGGGCACCACGCGCTCCTGGTAGTGCACCTTGCCGTCGCGGGCGTCGTAGCACTTCAGGATGCCGGCGTTCGACCCGCAGTAGAGCAGGTCTTGGTAGACGAGCGGAGTCTGGATGTAGATGCCGCTCTTTTGATCCGACCACGCAATGAACTGGTTGGCGCTTTCGCCGGCCGCCGGCGTGACGTCGCCGGAAGCGGTTGGGCGGATCGCCCACACTGGCGCCGAGCCACCGTGGCCGTTCGACACATAGATCAAACCGTGAGCGGAAAAAGGCGTGGGGATCGGGTTGTCGCCGCCGGTCTTCAGGCGCCAAAGTTCCGCTCCCGTCTGAAAATCGTAGCCCGCCACCCAAGGCCAGCCGTTGGCGACGACCTGGGTGCGCCCGCCCTCGCTGTGCACATAGGGTGTGGCCCAGCAGCGCTCGCACAGACCCTTGCGCGGCGTGCGCCAGAGCTCCTCACCATCGGAGAGGCGGAAAGCTGCGAGGTAGGGATTATCGGGCGCGTCGCATTGGACGACGATCCGATCACCGTGAAGGGTGGGTGAACTGGCGTAGCCCCAACCGACGCCGTATTTGCTCACGTTGACGACGCCGAGGTCCTTCTTCCAGCGCCGCTCGCCGTCGAGGCTGTAACAATGCAACCCCTCGGACCCGAAGCACGCGACGAGCACCTTGCCATCGGTCGAGATCGTGGTGTTGGCCTGCGTGGCTTTGAGGTGGCGCTGCGTGCGCGGCACGGCCTGATGCGCGGTCTGCTCCCAGAGCGCCTTACCGGTGCGCTTGTCGAAACAAAGGATTTTCCACGCCTGCTCGGTGGTCTCGTCTGCTGCGGTGCGATCGCCGTAGAGGCCGAGCTTGATCGGCGCTTTACCGCCGGGCGTCACGGCCGTGGCGACAAAAATGCGGTCGCCCCAGATCACCGGGCTCGAATGTCCGAGGCCCGTGAGCGGCGTTTTCCATTTCTCTTTCCACTCGGTCGGCAGCGGCTTCGAGTCGCCGACGCCGCTCGCCAGTGGGCCGCGAAACGACGGCCAGTTCGACGTCGGCGCCGCGAGCGCGCGGTGCGCGGCGAGCAGCAGCGGCAACGTGACGAAACGGCGGCGCGTGAGCGGCGAGGCGGCGGGAGCAAGGGGTGGGCGTGGTGCCTTAGGGTTCATAAGATTGGGAGTAACTTTGCGGGCATCCTTGATGCGTGCCTTCCTTGGCTGTCAGTCAGAGCAATGGGAGCGGGTGGAATTTAGACGCCGCCGGAACTGTCGGCCGACGACGCGTTTTGAGAGTAGCACGCCGCCTGCCAGCCCGGCCGCTATTTGTGAACAGTCGGTCCTCGGCTGGGGAAACCGAACGTGCCCGCGAAGACGAAATTCCGCAGGCGGTGTGGTGCCCAGCGGATGGGGACGAGCGGGTTCGTGGCGCCTGCGAGGCGGTCCATTTTGTAGTCGCGCACGACTGGGCGGGCGGGGCTTCCGTTGAAGGAATTTTCGTCGTCGCGCGGTGTGCGCGGCGTGACGCTGGCCCGACTTGGTCGCGTAGCTCCGTCCGTTAAACCATGTTCTTAGCGTGGATGGATTCGTGCCCGAAAATGCGCTCCGCCATTGCCAGCGCAAAGGCGGCTCAAGCTTGAGCGGATGCGGCGAATCGGGGCCGTGGAGATCGTGCCGACGTGCCGCGCAACGCGCAAAGAGCCAAGCGGAACGATGGCAGGTGGAGCGAAATATCGCCGTCAGCGGCGAAGAAACTCGGCGGTGTCGCGGAGTTTCATTTGAGGCGGGCGGGGCCGGCGAGAGATCGGAGTTGGGGGATGTCGAAGTGCTCGAGGAGGCCGAAGCAGAAGAGTTCGGGCTTTTGGTCGACGGACCAGTTTTGGCGGATGACTTCGTGGAGCGAGGGGAGCGCGTCGGTTTGGTGGAGCGTGGCGATGGCGGGTTCGAGGGCGGTGGCGACGAGGGCGGCGAGGCCGAGGCGGGGGCCGACGGATTCGAGGGCGACGGGCGCGGACGTGAACTCGGTGCGGGTCCAGCGGGCGATGGCAGCGAGCTGGCTGGTCTGAATGCCGAGGGGGCGGTCGCCGGTCGCGGCGACGAGGAGGGCGTAAAGGAAATCGCGTTGGGAGATTTTCGATTCGCCGAAGTAGAACGGGTCGACGGCGAGCACGCGTTGGCCAGCGGCGAGGAGAGACTCGGTGCGGGCGGCGAGGGATTTGCGACCGGCGTCGGCGACGAGGAGCGTGGTGCCACGCGGGGTGCCGCGCGTGAGCGCGACGACGGGGACGGTCCAGTTTTCGCCGACGCGGAGGGCGTAGAAGGCGGCGGTGGTTTCGCCATGCGTCTCGGTGGTGGGAGGCGGAGCGGTGACGGCGTGAGGCTGGTAGTGGACGACGGTGGCGAGGGTTTCGCGGGTGGCGGAGCCAGCGCGGGGGAGTGAGGGGGAGGCGGCGCGAGCGAGTTGGTGGAAGTCGAGGTTGTCGGCGGGGAGCGGGACGAGGAGGTCGGCGGCGGTTTTCAGTTCGGTGGCGGAGTCGATTTCTTCGGAGCGGTAGCGGGGATCTCCGGGGAAGAAGGTGTCGCCGACCATGCGGTAGAAGGCCTGGCGGTTATCGACTTCGAAGTTGTGTGTGCCGGGGTCGACGTTGATGTGCGAGCGGAGGCGCTGGGGCTGGCCGTAGAGTTGGAAGACGGGTTCGGCGGCGGCGAGCAGCGGAGAGAGGGCGTGGTCGGAGGCGAAGCAGCAGTTGTCCTTGGCGTTGTAGGTGAGGAGGGCGGAGCGGCCGGCGAGGAGGGCGGTGAGGTGCGTGTAGTCGGCGACGGTGGCGAGGTCGTTGGGGGTTTGCTCGGAGTCGCCGAGGTCGGAGGGAAATTCGGCGCGCGTGGCGTAGCTGGAGTAACCTGCAACGGGGTTGGCGAGGGTGACGCGCGGGTCGAGGGAGCTGATGATGATCGTCTGCCATCCGCCGCCGGAGAGCCCGCTGACGGCGACGCGGGTGGGGTCGGCGTAGGGGAGCGCGAGGAGGGCGTCGAGGGCGCGCGACATCGCGAGGTAGAACGGCGCGAGGCCGCTCACGCCGCAGAGATCGAGCTGGTTCATGCGGTAGTGGCCGAAGCCGTCGGTGCGGAGCTGTCCCTGGGCGAACCACTCGACGTTGAGGGAGGCGATGCCGCGTTTGGTGAGATTGATGCAGCGGAGCTGTTTGTAGGGCGCGGCCTTGCCGTCCTTGTCGTGGCCGTTGACGGCGAGGTGGATGGGGATTCTTCCGGAGACGTTTTCCGGCACATAGAGGAGCGCGGGAATCCAGAGGCCGGGGAGCGCTTCGTAGCGGAGTTTGCGAATCGTGTAGCCGGGGCCGCCGGGGATGGAGTCGAGCCACTCGACTCGCGTCGGCGCATCGCGCCACGCGCGCGCGGTGTCGCCGCGGAAAACGATTTTCTCGAGGACGTCGCGGCGCGTGCGGTCGGCGAACGTTTTCCAGTCGGCGAGCGTGGTGAGAGCGGGCATCGCGGGCACGCGGCTCGCGGTGTAGGCGCGGACCTCGGCGAGCGGGAGCGTGGGCGCGATGATCGGACGGGCGAGAAGGGCGGCGACGTCGGCGTGCGGTGGGGGCGCAGGCTGGGCGAAAGAGAAGGCCCAAGGCGCAAGGACCAAGGACCATATCAGGAGGCGGGAGCGGCGAGCGGGGGTGGGCATGGGGCGGTCACTTGGCGGGTTTGGGCGGCGGGGTTTTCTTCGCGGACTTGGCGAGCATGTCGCGGACGCGGGCTTCCTCTTTGGCGAGCGCGGTGGGAGGGACGGGCTGCGGGCGGAAGGTGGGGTCGGGCGTGACCTTTTCTGTGGAGGGGATCTCGCGCAGACGCAGGTGACGGAACCAGACGTCTTGCCCGTGATCCTGCAATATGAAGTGGCCGCCGCGGCCGGTGAGATCGCCGCCGCGGATGCGCAGTAACTCGACCTCCTTGGCCCAACGCGGATCGGTGTAGTCGAAGGAGAGAACTTTTTCTTCGTTGAGCCAGTGTTCGATGACGGTGCCCTGGCAGACGATGCGCGCGGTGTTCCACTCGCCGAGCGGGCGGGTGGCGCGCTTGTGCGGCGCCATGCAGAAGAAGAGCGAGGCGGCGGCTTGGCGCGGATTTTCGGCGTAGGGACTGAACTCGTCGTCGAGCACCTGATACTCGACTTGGCCGGGGCGGTAGTAGACGCCGCTGTTGCAAGCCTTCGAAACCTTCCATTCGAAGCGCAGTTCGAAATCGTCGGGCACGGGGCGCGCCTCGTAGACCAACTGGCTGCCGCTGCGCACGCGGGCGAAGGCGCCGTCCTGAATCTCCCAGTTTCCGTTTTGTTTCCAGCCGGTGAAGGTCCGGCCGTCGGAGAGGGCGACGAAACCGAGGCGGCGTTCCTCGGCGTCGAGCGGCGCGGAGTGCAGCGGTAGCAGCGTGGCGAACGCGAGCGTGAATGAGAGCGCGAAGGTGAGGGTGAGGAGCGGGCGGCGGAGGCTCATGCGGCGGCGTGGGGCGGGGGCTGCGGCGGCGGGCGGTGCGATTGTGGTTTGTGGCGAAGCCGCGCTCTGCGCGGCGGTGACGTGATTCAGATGGATCGCCACGGCGCGCGATGCGCGCCTCGCGATGACAGACGGGGGAGGGCGTGGTTAGCGTGAGGTGGGACGTGCGGGGGATTTGAGTTTCGCGATCAGGTAGTCTTGGGCGGTAGCGTGGGCGATGTCTTTGGCGCCGGGATACATGAGGTCGCAACCGACGCCGAGGGAGCGGCAGTGCTCCTGGAGTTTGACGCCGAAGTTGGCGGTGTGGGTCGGGTCTTTTTCGTCGCGGCCGAGGGCGGGCGGGGTGCCGTAGATGAGATAGACGGCGGGGTCATCTTTCGTGACGAGGTGATAGGGCGAGTATTCGGCGATGAGCGGTTGGAGGCGGTCGCGGGCATCGAGAAAGGCGGCGAAATTGGGGAGTCCGAAAGCGTGGCCGCCGTATTTGCTGTTGGGTGTCCACGATTTCATCTGCACGGGATCGAGGGTGGTTTGGGCGCCAGTGACGGCGGCGCAGAAGAGGCGCGTGGTTTCGCGGGCGACGGGATCGGCGCTCTTCGGATCGGCGAGGTCGTCGTGGTAGGCGAGCCAGAGACTGGAGCAGGCGCCGGCCGAACCGCCGGCGGCGCCGATGCGGGTTTTGTCGAGGTTCCAGGCGGCGGCTTGGCTGCGGACGAATTGCAGGGCGCGCGCGGCGTCATGCAGCGGGGCTTTGACGGGCGGCGTGATGCCCTCGGCCTCGGCGTGCTTGATGAGGCGGTAGTTGATCGCGACGACGGAAATGCCCTTCGCGAGGAGGCCCTCGACGTTGACGAATTTATTGACGCGTTCCTTTTCGCCGCCCTGCCAGCCGCCGCCGTGGATGACGAAGACGACGGGTGTGGGTGTGGCGGATGGGGCGCGCCAGAAATCGAGGACGTGGCGTTCGTGCGGGCCGTAGCGGACCTCGGCGAGGGTGGGTTTGACGACGGGCGGGTTTTCGGGCGCGGATTTTTTCGCGGCGGCCTTCGCGGCTTTGGGCTGGGGCGGGGTTTGCGCGAGGACGAGGGGAGCGGGGGCGAGGAGAAGAGCGGCGAGGAGCGTGGGCAGGAGGCGTGAGGTGAGCATGGTGGGCGAGGGGGGGAGTGAAACGGGGAGTGGTATTTTGGCGTGGAAATTTTATGCCGGAATCGAGCCAAGGCATGAGTCACAGAGACCACGGAGCTCCGACACGGAGTTCACAGAGAAAAACCGCGTGATGGGCTCTGCGAAAGTTGGGTCCGACCGCGGTGGGCGCTGGGGTGGAGAGGTTTTCACGTCCTGAATCGCCTGTAGCAGGCTCCTACCTCGGAGCCAGTTAAACTCGGTTTGAAAGCGAATTGGAATTAGGCGAGGAGGCGGTGGACGACTTGGCCGTGGACGTCGGTGAGGCGGAAGTCGCGGCCGCTGTGGCGGTAGGTGAGGCGCTCGTGGTCGAGGCCGAGGAGCTGGAGCACGGTGGCTTGCAGGTCGTGGACGTGGACGCGGTCTTGCACGGCTTTGAAGCCGAACTCGTCGGTGGCGCCGTGGACGTGGCCGCCCTTGGTGCCGCCGCCGGCGAGCCACATGGTGAAGCCGTGGTGGTTGTGGTCGCGGCCGGCGGTGGGGCTGACTTTTTCGCCCTGCGAGAGTTCGACGGTGGGTGTGCGGCCGAACTCGCCGCCCCAGATGACGAGGGTGTCGTCGAAGAGGCCGCGCTGTTTGAGATCGGTGAGGAGGGCGGTGAGGCCCTGGCAGCTTTCGTTGGCGAGGCGGCGGTGGCTCTTCTCGATGTTGTCGTGACTGTCCCAGGGTTGGAGGGTGCCGTGCCAGACTTGGACGAAGCGCACACCGCGTTCCACGAGGCGACGGGCGAGGAGCATTTGTTTCGCCTGCGGGGTGTCGCCATAGAGTGCGCGGATGGAGGCGGGCTCGCGGTCGATGTCGAAAGCGTCGGTCGCGGCGGTCTGCATGCGGAACGCAGTCTCGAAACTCTGGATGCGTGCCTCGAGGGCGGGATCGGAGCGGGTGGCTTGGTGGCGGCGGTTGAGCGCGGCGGTGAAGTTGAGTTGGGCGCGTTGGGCGGCGGGATCGAGGTCGGGGTTGGTTAGATGGTCGATCAGGTCGGCGGCTTTGCGGTCCTGCGTTTCGATGTAGGTGCCTTGATAGGCGCCGGGGAGAAAGGAGGACTGCCAGTTGTCGGCGCCGGCGACGGGCATGCCCTTCGGGACGAGGACGACGAAGCCGGGGAGGTTTTGGTTTTCGGTGCCGAGACCGTAGGTGATCCACGAGCCGATGCTGGGGCGAGCCATGATGCTGGCGCCGCAATTCATGAGGCGGAGGCAGTTTTCATGGATCGGCGAATCGGAATACATCGAGCGGACCACACAGAGATCGTCGGCGTGCGCCTGCGCGAGCGGGCCGAAGAGTTCACTGACCTCGAGGCCGGACTGGCCGTAGCGGGCGAAGGAGAATGGCGAGCCGAGGGCGGTGCTGGTGGGGCGCTCGGTGGCGAGATGTATAGGGAGACGCTGGCCGTGAAGTTTGGTGAGAACGGGCTTGGGGTCGAAGGTGTCCATCTGCGCCGGGCCTCCGTTGGCGAGGATCTGGATCACGTATTTGGCGCGCGCGCGGAAATGCGGCGGGCGTGGGGCGAGCGGGCCGGCGGTGTGGGCGTTTGCGGTGACGGGGGCGGGAGCGGAGGCGAGGAGAGAGTGTTGGCCGAGGAGGGCGGCGAGGCCGAGGGTGCCGAAGCCGGCGCCGCAGCGGCGGAGCATGTCGCGGCGGGAGAACGGGTGCGGAGTGGAGAAGTGGGGCGAGGGCATGGGGGCAACGGGCGGGCGGGGCGGCGAGTCAGGGGTGATTCTTAGTCCGCGTTCATCACACTCGCGCGAAAAATTGTTTTTGTCACAGAGGGCACGGAGGAGTCACAGAGCTTCACAGAGGAAGACGAATGTGGGATGGAGGCGGGCTCGGATTTTGAATCGAATGAATTTTCGGAGGGGTCACAGAGCCGAGCCGGAGCTCTGGCACAGAGGCCACGGAGGAAAGTCAGGTTGGTTTTTGGTGCGCGTTGCACGCATGGTCAGTGTGCTGGGTTTTCTGGGACGCGAGATCGCTGAGAGTAATTGGGAAGGGGTGCGGAGGGGAGGGGGGTTAGTCGCAGTAGAAAAATTCGTTGGAGAGGAGGAGGGCTTGGGCGAACTGCGCCCAGTGGACTTCGGTGGGCGCGGGGCCGAGGTAGGATTGGGAGAGCGAGAGTTCGGTGGCGTCGGGGAGGCGGGCGAAAATGCGGCGGTAGAGGGCGGTGACGCGGGCGGCGGGGTCGGGGAGTTCGGCGATTTCGGGTTGGTGGTTTACGGCCTCGGCCTGCGCGCGGAGAAACGGAGAGTTTAAGAAGAAGAGGGCCTGCAACGGGTGGGTGGTTTCGCCGCGGCGGGCGATGGATTGGTCGGGATTGGCGACGTCGAAATTTCGCTGGAGGGCGGGAATGCGGAAACGGTCGGTGTAGCCGTAGACGGCGCGGCGGACGTTGTCGTCGGTGAGCGCGGCGCTGCGGCCGCCGAGGCGGGGGTCGAGGCGGCCGGAGACGCGGAGCAGGCTGTCGCGGAGCGCTTCGAACTCGAGGCGGCGCGGTGTTTGGTGCGAGAGCAGGCGATTCGCGGGGTCGCGCTCGCGAGCGGCGGGTGAGGCGGTGCTACTCTGCTGCCAAGTGGCGGAAGCCATGATGTAACGGTGGAGGGATTTCAGCGACCAACCCTGCGCGATAAACCACGCGGCGAGGTGGTCGAGGAGTTCGGGGTGCGAGGGGCGTTCGCCGGTGGCGCCGAAGTTGTCGGGCGTGGCGACGAGGCCGGAGCCGAAGTGTTGTTGCCAGACGCGGTTGACGATGACGCGGGCGGTAAGGGGATTTTTTTCACTGGCGAGCGCTTGGGCGAGGGCGAGGCGGCCGTCGTCGGCGAACGTGCGAGCGTCGACGGCGGCGAGGACCTGCGGGAGGCGGCGCGGCACGGCGGCGCCGGGCTTGAGGCGGTCGCCGCGGATCAGAATATGCGGAGCGACGGGCGGGCCGGACACGGTGACGACTTGGGCGCGGTCGATAGGGGCGGTGGTTTCGAGGATGGTGAGGCGCTCGCGGATTTTGGCGGCGGCCTCGTTGTCGCGGCGGGCGACGATGAGGTGCTCGGTGACGAAGCGTAGCAGATCTTCGGAGACGGCGTCGCGGGAGAATTCGAGGGGCGATTCGGGGGCGTTGATGACGGCGGCGAGGTCGGGGAATTCGACGGTGGTGAGCGCTTCGGTGAGGGCGCGGCCGAAGGCGTCGGCGACGTCGAACATCGTGGTGAGCGGTTGCTCGGCGAGCGTGGCGAGGATGTAGGGGTGATGGCTGGACGGGTCGCGTTGGGCGGAGGCGAGGAGCGCGGCGGCGGCGGCGGCGAAATCGTCGCGGGGGAGGCGGAGGAACGCGGGCCAGAGGCGGAAGAAGGGTTCGCCGCGGGCGTTGCTCTCGGCGATCAGGCGGGCCCACGCGGGCGCGCCGCCGAGGACGAGGAGGCCGCGGGGCGTGTCGAGCGGGATGAAGCCTTCGACGGTGCGGTGGTTCGCAGACTCGGAGACGAGATGGCGGAGATATTCGGGGGCGAGTTCGCGCACGAGGCGGCGGGCGCGGGCGGTGCTGGTGTCGATTTGTTTTTCGTATTCGGCGAAGAGTGCGGCGCGGGCGGCGCGGTATTTCGCGATGGCGGCGGTGGCGGAGGGAGTGGCGCGCGCGGTGGAGGCATGGCCCACTTCGGGCAGGTCGAGCGGGTCGCTGCTGCTGGCGAGGATGCCGTAGAGTGAGTAGTAGTCGGCAGTGGGAATCGCATCGAATTTGTGGTCGTGGCAACGCGCGCAGGAGAGCGTGAGGCCCAGCACGCCGCGGCCGATGGTGTCGATGCGGTCGTCGAGGATGAGTTGCGGGGCCTCGAGGTTGCCCTCGAAGCGACGACCGACGGTGAGAAAACCAAGGGCGCGGAGGTCGGGTTGCGCGGAGGCGGGGAGACGGTCGGCGGCGATTTGTTCGAGGACGAAACGGTTGAAGGGACGGTCGGTGTTGAAGGCTTCGATGACGTAGTCGCGATAGGTGTGCGCGAAGGGAATGCGGCGCTCGCCGTCGGTGGATTTTTCCGTGGTGTCGGAGTAGCGCGCGACGTCGAGCCAGTGGCGGCCCCAGCGTTGGCCGTATTCGGGACGGGCGAGGAGTTGGTCGACGAGCGTGGCGAAGGCGGCGGGGCTCGGGGCGGCGGCGAAGGTCTCGACGCGCTCGAAGGTCGGCGGCAGGCCGAGGAGCGTGACGTAGGCGCGCCGGACGAGCGTGCGCGGATCGGCGGGGGGATTTGGCGGGAGGTTTTCGGCGGCGAGGCGGGCGCGGATGAAGCGGTCGATGGGGTGGGTGCTGGGAGGGGAAGAGGGGGAGACGGAGGGACGGAGAGACGGAGAGAGGGGGAGAGCGGAAGAAGGAGAGGTAGGGAGAGGGGGAGAGGGGGAGACGGAGGGTGGGAGACCGGGGGCGGTGATGGGTTGGAAGGACCAGTGGGTGCGGGCTTCGGCGAGCGTCATGGGCGCGATCTTCGGGGCGCCGGAGGTGGGGACGGTGGTGCGCGGGTCGGGTGCGCCGCGCTGAATCCACTCCGTGAGGACGGCGACCTCGACGGCGGTGAGCGCCTGCTTCGGCGGCATCTGGAGATCTTCGTTTTTGTAGTGGATCGCTTCGATGAGGAGGCTTTTCGCGGGATCGCCGGGGACGATGACGGCGCCAGTGTCGCCGCCGGTTTGCCAGCCGGGAAGCGAGTCGAGTCGGAGGCCGCCTTTTTGTTTTTTTTCGCCGTGGCACTCGTAGCAGCGCTCGGCGAGGAGAGGGCGGACTTTGTTTTCGAAGAAGGCGAGGTCGGCGGCGGTGGGCGGTGGAGCGGGCGGCGGCGCGGCGGAGGCGGGTGGGGCGAAGGCGAGGAGCGCAGCGAAGAAGAGGAGAGGACCGCTCATCTGCGCTAATCTTTTTGGCGCGTGGGATAGGGCGGAAACGGACAGGCCCCGCCTGATCGGCGAGGCGCGGGGGCGGCGAGCGAGGGGAGCGCGGGATGAGAAAACGATGAGCGGGGAAATCATCGGGAGGGGCGTGCCGAGTGAAGGCGGTGCGCGCGGGGAGGGACAGGAAAAAGCTCGGGGCGTTGAAAGCGGGGCTTGTGGGAGGAGCGCGGGGTGCGGGCGCCAGACCGCTCGTTAACACGAGCGGCTACCGCGGAAGGATTCGGTCGAGGGATTTAGCGCGGAGCGGGCGGAGAGGTGGGCACGGTGCCGAGGGCGCGCATGACGGCGCGGTCGGATTCGTTGAAGAGGTGGATGCCGTCGGCGCCGGCGGCATACCAGCGGGCGGCGCGGGCGCGGTATTTTTCGAGTGGGAGGCTGTCGCGTTTCGGGGCGACCATTTTGCCGGCGGCGATGAGTTTGTCTTCGGCGGCGGTGCGGTCGTGGCCGGAGACGATGCCTTCTTCGCCGAAGAGGACGGCGCAGCCGGTGCCGGCGTCGCGCGCGAGTTTTACAAAGGGTGTGAGATCGAACTCGTAGCCGCCGAGTGTGCGTTGGCCGACGACGAGATAGTCGAGGAGGCCTTCTTTGAGCCAGGTGGCGATGTCGCAACCGAGGACGGCGTATTCGCGATGGTCGATACGCGCGGAGAGGCCGAGACGGCGGCCGTGTTTCGCGCCGGCGGTGTCGAGGAGTTTGCGGGTATCGCGGAGGAAGGTGGTCATGAACTCGCCGCGGATCGGGCCCCAGCGGGGATCGGTGACGGACAGCGGGAGCGGGTCGATGCCGTGGCGGGCGCGGAAGGCGTTTACCATCGGCTCTTCGAAACCGAAGAACGGCGGGTGGCGGAGAAAATCGAGGGCGACGCCGTCGATGTCGCGGGCGGCGGCCTCGCGGAGGATGGCGAGCTTGAAGGCGCGGACTTCGGGGTAGGCGTAGGAGAGTTTGGTGCGGTCTTCGCCTTTGGGGCCGCGGATGCGGAACTCGGGGTGCGCGCGCCAGAATTCGCTGTTGAACTGGCGGGTGAGCGAATCGTCCTTGGGCGAGGCGGGGTAGTCGCCGTTCATGCGCATACTGGCGTAGCAGCGAATGCCGTGGGCGCGGCAGGCGCGGGCGACGACGTCGAGCGTGTCGGTGCCCTCGGTCGCGAGACGGCGAAGGGTGTCGGCGGCGAGTTGGTCACCGCGGCGGCCGAAGTCGGTGACGCCGGCGCCGATGAGTTCTGACGTGGAAGACGGAAAATTTACGCGGCTGCCGGAGGTGATGCACCATTCGAAGACGGCGACAGAGGTGTCGGCATAGCGGGCGACCTGACGGCGGAGATCGTCGGCGTTTTTGTAGCGACCGCTGTAGAAGGCGCTGAAGCCGTCGTCGTTGACGATGACGAGCTTGGTGCCGTGGCGGGGTGGGGGAGCTTCGGCCGTGGAGGCGGGCGGGAGGAATGAGAGGATGAGTGTGGCGGTGAGGGTGACTGAATTGGCGAAGGGGCGCGGAAAATGTGAAAACACTCGCTGGAATGTGCGGCTGCGGAGGGGTGGCATGGAGAGGTTGGGGGGTCAGGGGAGTTCGTAGATTTCGACGAGAGCTTCGCCGGTGGTGTTGGAGGCCCCGGAGACTTGCACGGTGTAGGAGCGCCCGGCGGGGAGGGTAGCGACGAGGGCGGCATCGCGGCTGGAGGCAGGCAGGGCGAAGGCGCCGACGCTCGCGAACGTGGGGGCGAGGGTGGCGGACCAGTCGTCGTTTTCGGCGAGGAGAGCGCCGGTGGAGTCGAAGATTGCAACGTGGGGATTGGTCAGCGGCGCGGTGACACCGAAGGCGGAAAGTGTGGGGCCGATGCCGCGGATGAGGAGGCGGAGGGAGCCCGTGCCGGAAATGTTGAGGCCGGCGATCAGGATGTCGGAGCCGGTGCCGACGTGATTGCGGGCGGAAAGGTTGGTGAGGCGGGTTGGGCCGGCGCGAGTGAGCTGAGTATCATAGCACTCGACCAAAAGTGTGCCCGGACCGGTGCCGGAGGCGACGACGGTGGTGCTGTCGCTGAGTGGGCGTTGGAGCGCGGCATCTTTGCTACCAGGGAGAAAGGCGAAGGCGCCGACGCGTGCGAAATCCAAGGAGTCGGCGGCATAGACGCCGGTGAGATCATTCCAATCGTTGTTTTCGGAGATTTTTTGGCTGCGGGAGAAGAGTTCGAGCTTTGGGTCGGCCATGGCGCCGGGGACGCCGAGAGTGCTGAGCGCGGGGCCGGCGGCGCGGACGAGAATCCACTGACTGCTGCCGTTGCCGCCGAGGGTTAGGCCGACGGTGAGGGTCTGCGCGGTGGCAAGCGTGGTGCGGACGGAGAGATTGGAGAGTTGGGCGGCGGGAGCGACGGTGAGCGTGGCGGGGTTCGAAGTCTCGGCGCCGGCGGAGTTGGTGGCCACGACGGCGTAGGTGCCGGCATCAGTGAAGCGGAGGGCGTCGAGCACGAGGGTGGCGTGGGTCGCGCCGGGGATCGGAACGGCGTTTTTCAACCATTGGTAGGTGGGCGCGGGGCTGCCGGAAGCGGTCGCAGACAGGGTGAGGCTTTGGCCGGTGCGCGCGGTCGAGGTGGCGGGCTGCGCAGCGATCACCGGCGGCGTGGTCCCGGCGGGAGCGGGTAGGGGCTGAGTGAGGACCGAGCCGAAGTTGCCGACGCCGACGAGGCGGTTTTGAAACTCGACGAGGTCGGCGAGGGCCAGCGCGCTACCGTGTTGCGCGGGCGTCCATGTTTCGCCGTCGGGGGAAGTGCTGTAGCCGCTGCCGGAGCTGAGCGCGAGGAACTGGCCGCCGGCGAAGGCGATGTTGGCGAGCGCGGTGGCGCGGCTCAGGCGGGACGTCCACGTGAGGCCGTCGGGAGAGGTGACGATTTCGCCGTTGCTGGCGACGGCGACGAATTTGCCGGCGGCGAAGACCACGTCGACGAGCGTGGCCACGGTGCTGCTGGGGCGCGTGATCCAGGTGACGGCATCGGTGGAGCGGAGGATGGCGCCGGTGGCACCGACGGCGACGTAGGCCCCGGAGCCATACGCGACTTGATAGAGGGGCGCGGTGCCGGGCAGAGTGACGCGGGTCCAGGTGAGGGCGTTGGTGGAGGTGAACATCGCGTTATCGCCGACGGCGATCCAGCGGCCGTTGACGTGTTTGACGCCGCGGAGGTTGGTCGCGCCGGTCGCGGTGCGCGTGGTCCACGTAATGCCGTCGGGCGAGGTCAGGAGATTGCTGCCGGCGCCGACGGCGACGAATTGCGAGGCGGGTGCGCCACCCCAGGCGACGTCGTTGAGCGCGCCGCTGAAGCCGGAGGACGCGGGAAACCACGTCGTGCCGTCATAGGAGATCGAGAGTAGCGCGGTGAGTGACGTGCCGAGCGGAGGCTGGGCGGTGCCGACGGCCACGGCGACCGTGCCATTGGCGGCAATCCCGCGGAACGAGCGGCCCTCGGCGGGCGCGATGCGGCTCCAAAACACACCATCTTGGGACCAGCGGAGGAGATCGGGAGCAGCGGCCGCTTGCAGGTAGAGGCCTTCGCCACGGGTGAGGGTGTGCGAGGCGGTGGAAAGAGAAGGGGTGGGCGCGATCTCGTGCCACGACACTCCGTCGGCGGAGGTAAGATAGCGGCCAGCGGAGGTGGCGAGCGGAACGAAGAAGGTGGCATCCGCATAGGTGAGATCGATGGGGCCCGCGGTGCTCGAGGCATTGGTGGCGCGGCGCGTCCACGTGAGGCCATCCGGCGAGGTGTGGATCGTGGAGGCGTCGAGGCTGATGGTGCAGAAGAGGCCCGCACCGAACGCGAGGAAGAGGCTGGTCTCAGGCAGGGCGGAGCGCGTGCTCCAAGTGACGCCATCGGTGGAGGTAAAGACGTCGCCTTGCGAGCTGAGGGCGAGCCAGCGTCCCGCGCCGTAGGCGATATAGGTGGAAGCATCGGCGACGGGAAAGGTGGCGGCGGTCCAAGTGATCCCATCGGTTGAAGTGCGGAGGGCGCCCAGTGCGCCAGAGGCGACGAAGCGACCGTTGCCGAAGACGAGACGAGAGACGGAGCGCCCGTCGGTCAGCCCCGATTCGCGCGCCGTCCAAGTGAGTCCGTCTTCGGAGGAATAGATGCCGCCAAACTGGACGAGCACGACGTAGCGGCCGTTGCCGAAGACGACCGGACTGACCGGTGAGGAGGTGCCGAGGCGGAGGGCGGTCCAGTCGAAGCCGTTCGTGGAGCGCAACAGGGTGCCGCGGGCGGCGGAGGCAAAAAAGGTGTGGTTGACGTAGGAGATCGCGGCGGGGGAATTGCCTTGGGGGCGAGGAGAGGCCCAGGCCCAGTCGGGAGTGACGGCGACATTTTGGAGGAGCGGGACGCTGGAAACGGTGCCGAGGGAATTCGAGACGGTGACTTGATAGGACCCGCTGTCGGCGGGTGACCACGCGGCGCGGAAGAGGGCGGTGCCGGTTTCGCCGGGTAGATCGACTCCGTCGCGGCTCCATTGACAGGTGAGCGGGGCGGTGCCGGCGCTGACGGTAGGAGCGGTGAGGGCGAAGCGGGTGCCGGCCAGCATCGTGGAGCCCAGCCCGACCGGAGTGGGAACGGTGCTGGCGAAGACGGGCGCGGAGTCGTTGACCGTCACGGTGACGGACGTGGAGTCGAGCGTGCCGCCGGTGTGGGTGACGCGAACAAAGTAGGAGCCGGCGGCGGTGGTTTGCACGGCGGTGAGCGCGTAGCTGGAGCGGGTCGCACCGGCGACAAGTGCCCCGTCTTTGAACCATTGATACGTGACGGCGGTGGAGCCGCCCACCGCGACAGAAAGGACCGGACTGGCTCCGGCGGAGACCGTCCGCGCGACGGGTTGCGCGATGAAAAAAACGCCGGAATGGGCGCGCGTGCGCATGAGACCTCGGCGCGTGACGCTATTTTCGGTGAAGGTCTCGCCGGCGAGGAGGAGATTGCCGTCGTCGAGGACCAGGCTGGCGGGGAAGAGGGTGGCGCTGGCGGTAAAGGTAAGGACGAAGCCGGTGTCGGCGGTGCCGTCGGCGTTGAGGCGGGTGAGGGCGGTGGCGAGGGGGGCTTGGGACTGAGAAGTCGGACCGGTGCGGAATACGTAGGTGGAGCCGGTGCCGGCGGGGAGGAGTCCGACGACGTTGTTGGTCGGAGTGGAGGGAGGGGTGAAGGTGGGATCGAGCGTGCCGTCAGGGTTGAGGCGAGCGATGCGGCTGCGGGTGGCGCCGTTGTAGGTGGTGAAGCTGCCGCCGATGAGGAATTTTCCGTCGGGGAGAAGCGCGAGGGCGCGGAGGCCGGAGCCGAGGGCCGGGACGATGCCTGGGGTGAACGCGGAATCGACGCGGCCATCGGGCGAGAGGCGGGTGAGCACCGCGGGCTTGATGCCGTTGCTGCTGGAGGAGCCGTCGTTGGCGTGGAGAAGACGTTCGTCGGGCAGCACGGCATAGGCGGAAAAGAGTCCCGTGCTCCCGGTTGTGCCTTCGAAGGGAAAGTAACTGGTGTCGAGCGAGCCAGTGGCCGTGAGCCGGGCGAAGGCCCGGATGTTGGGGGTGACGATGTTTGCGAAAACTCTGGCCAGCAGCACCCGGCCTTCGGCGAGAGCTGAAACGCTGAACGAGGAGCTGGTGGTGCTGAAAAGGTTGGAGTCGCGGAAATCGAAGGTGGAATCCAAGGTGCCATCGGCATTGAGGCGCGCGAGACGGGCGCGAGCTATTGAGTCCACGCGGGTGAATGCGCCGGATATGACGATGCGGCCATCGCCCTGCACCGCGAGCCAGCCGATGCCCTGGTCCAGCGTGGCGGTGAAGGAGGAGTCGAGTGACCCGTCCGCCAGAAGACGAACGAGGTGGGAGCGACGCTGGCCGTTGACGTGGGTGAAGTCGCCGGCGACAAGAATTTTTCCGCCGGCGACGGAAGCGAGGGCGTTGACGTTGCCGGTGGCCAGGGTGCTTTTGATCGAGGGGTCGAGGCGCCCGGCTGAAGTAAAGGCGGCGACGCCGTAGAGCGGTGTGGCGAAGGTAAAGGCGCCAAAGTCGCCGCCCAGAAGGATGCGACTATCAGGCAGCGCGAGCACGCTGGTGACGCCGCCGGCAATAAATTGGTCAGGAGAGAAGGTTCGGTCCGGAGAACCGTCGGCGTTGAGTCGTTCGAAGCCGTAGTTGCCGGAGACGAACCCGCCGTTGAGAAACTGGAAGTAGCCGACGATGGCGATTTTGCCGTCGGGCAGGACGGTGAGGTCGCGGATGCTGCCGTCGGGCGGCGTGGTGCCACTGCCGAAGATGGAGCTGGTGGCGTTGACGCCGACGAAGGTGGTGTCGCGGGTGCCGTCGGGCAGGAGGCGGAGGAGGCCGGGAGCGGGTGTGCCGTTGAATTGAGCGGATGCGCCGCTGACGAGCACGCGGCCGGTGGAGTCGAGACGGACAACGTAGATCGGACCGGCCGGTCCGCTACCTAGGTTGAACGAGGTATCGTCGGTGCCGTCGGGATTGAGGCGGACGAGATAGCGGCGCGTGGAGCCGGCGATACCAATGAAGGAGCCGGCGACGAGGAGTTTGCCGTCGGGCTGGAGTGCCAGTGAGACGACAGCGGCACCGGGTGCCGGGTTGTAGAGCGTATCGAGCGTGCCGTCAGCCAGGAGGCGCACGAGATGCGTGCGCGCGGTCGTGCCAACGGTGGCGGTGAGATCGCCGGCAACGAGAATTTTGCCGTCGGCCTGCAGGAGAGTGGCGGAGAGGGTGCGGATGACGAGGCTTGGCCCGAGAGTGAACGCGGCATCGGGCGTGCCGTCGGCGAGCAGCCGGGCGACGCCGCTGCGCGCCAGCGAGCCGACGCGGGTAAAATTTCCGAAGACCAGGATTTTTCCGTCGGCTTGCACGGCGACGTCGCGGACGGGGGCATCAAAGGTCGTGCCGACAAAGGTCGGGTCGACGGTGCCATCTGCGAGGAGGCGGGCGAGGTTGGGCGTGGTGGTGCCCTCGTAGTGGAGAAAATTCCCGGCAATCAGGATTTTTCCGTCGGGTGCGCGCACGAGCCGCGAAACGCTGCCGCCCGGGGCTTCGAAGGAAAGGTCGAAGGCGGGATCGAGACCGAAGGCTTGGGGCGTGGCGGTGGGCGAGACGTCGAGGCGGGCACGGGCGGAGGTGGTGACGGAGAGACCGTCAGTCACACGCACGTCGTAGAAGTCGATGTCGCTGCGACCGACGGCGGGCAGGGTGAGCGTGGAGTGGGTCGCGCCGGCGAGGGTGAAGCCGTTGCGGCGCCACTGGTATTGGAGGGGACCGGCGCCGGGCGTGGCAGCCACGGAGAACGAGGCGGAGGTGCCGGCGGTGGCGACACGGCTCACAGGCTGCGTCGTGATGAGGGTGGCGGCGGTTTGCGCGAGGGCGGGAACGGCGGCGAGGTGCGCGGAGATGATGAGCGTAGCGGCGAGACCACGGAGCAAGGCGACGCGAGGACGGTTAATGCGGAGGCTCATGAAGAGGGTGAATGAAGGGACGGAGAAGAAAAGAGATCGCCGGTGGCGGGTGGCGTGATGCTGCGGAGGGCGGCGTTGATGGATTTGTCGATGTCGCCGGTGAAGTTGTCGCTCTTGGGCGGGCGGGTGTTGAAGAAGGCGACCCAGGACCAACCGCTGGCGAGGCGCACGGAGTAAGTGACGGTGCCGGGGAGGGAGCCGCTGTGCCACCAGTTGGCGCCGAGGCCGGAGCGGCCGTTGATGGGGCGGACTTGGGTGCCGAGGCCGTAGAAGGCGGGCGCGTCTTGGGTGAGCGGTGGGGCGGGGCGCTCGGTGAGAAGCGCGATCGAGGCTGGCGAGAGCAGCGCGGGCGGGCGGCTGCCGTCGAGGGCGCAGACGAAGCGCAGGTAGTCGCTGGCGCTCGTGACCCACTGGCCGTGGGCATCCATGGCCTCGAGGTAAAATCCGCCGTAGGGCTGCGGGACGGACGCACGGGTGGCGGGAAAGACGGAACGCACGGCGGCGGCGCCGGGTTGATCGTGATAGCGGAACTCGGCGGGGTCGCGTTGCTCCCAAGCGGTGCGGCCGAGGAAGGGACGCGTGACGCTGAGCGGGGCGAAGAGGCGCGTGCGCACGAAGTCGGCGTAGGGTTGGCCGGAGAATTTTTCGACGATGCGGCCCAGGACCGCGTAGCCGAAATTCGAGTAGGCGTAGTGCGTGCCGGGGGCGAAATCGAGGGGCTCGCCGAGCATGTAACGGATGATGGCGTCGGTGGTGGCGGGCGCGGGTGTGCCGGTGGCGGCGGCGATGGTGGCGGGTTTGAACATCGGGTCGCCGCTCTTGTCGCGGTCCCAGCCGCCGGTGTGGTGGAGTAGATGGCGCACGGTGATGGCGGCGAGACGCGGATCGGGGGTGCGAGTGCGTGCGGGTGCGGCGGCGGGTGTGGCAGTGAGGTGCGGGAGGAGCGCGAAGGCGGGGGCGTCGAGGTCGAGTTTTTGCGATTCGACGAGGTGGAGAATCGCGACGGCGGTGATGAGTTTGCTGAGGCTGGCAATGCGCGAGAGGGAGTCGGGTGTGGCGGGCGCGTGCGTGTCGCGGTCGGCGAAACCGTAGCCGCGGGAGAGGACGAGGCGGCCGCGGTAGGCGACGGCGAGTTGGCCGCCGGGGCTGGCGTGTTTTTCGAGGAGGGCGAGCATCGCGGTGTCGACGGCGGCGAGACCGGGGAGGGTAGGGCCGGTGACAGGGGGTGCGGCCGCGAAGATCGGCGCGACGTAAACGCAGGCGGCGGTGGCGAGCAGAAAGTGGAAGCGGGCGAGACGCATCGAACGGATATGGCTGACGCTGGTCTAGTCGAGGGTGAGGCGGCGGTCTTGGCGGATGGTCCAACTGCGGCGGCGGGGGGCGTCGGTGAAGGGGACGGAGAATTCGTAGCCGGTGGCGTCGGGGGACGGGGTGAAGATGGGCGCGGTGGTGAGGGTAGTGGGGGCGGACCAGTTGAGTTCGGCGAATGTCGTGGCCCAGCGGCGGTGGCGGCGATGGAAGTCGAGTTGGGCGTAGTAGAAATCGAGGGCGGTGGTGCGCGCGGCGAGGCCGGGGACGGGTGTGACAGTGACGGGCTCGGGGGCGGGGCGGCGGGTGAATTGAACGCGACCCCACATCTCGGGGCGGTGCATGTCGATCACTCCTTGCGGGGACCAAACCCAGTTGTTCTCGGGAGTGTTCGGGATTTTTTCGTAGCGGCCTTTGGACGTGGTGATTTGCCACTGGACGCGGGAAAAATTGATGCGCCATTGCGTGCCTTCAGTGGGAGCGGTGGCGGACGTGGCGCGCGACGTGGGCGCGGAGGGCGCGGTGTGGGAGGGCGCGGTGGGATCGGCGGGTGGGGTAAAGGCACGCCAGGGGAAGGCGATTTCGAGGGTCCAGCCGGTGTCGGTATCGGAGGGATTGTTGAGCGTGCCGCGGAGATGCACGGCGGTTTTGAGGCCGGGGATTTCCCACGCGTTGTTGGCTTTGGCGCCGTCCATGTAGGGCTTGGGGAGGAAGAGATCCCAGCCGGTGTTGAGGGCGTTGAGTTCGAATTCGTAGTAGGCGTGCGTGTCGCCGTCGGGATCGAAGAAGACTTCGAAATCGGGGTCTTGGAAAATCACGGCGTCGTGCTGCGTGAGCGTGGCCCAGAGGTGCGGGTCGGTGAGTTCGGCGGCGATGTATAGGTAGGAGTCGTCCCAGAGAATTTTGGCGCGGGTGCGGAGGTGGGGCTTGGGTTTGGCGTCGGCCTCGATGTCGACGAAGTCGGTGGTCCACGGGGCGGTGGCCCACGCGGGATCGTCGAGTTGGCCGTCGATGGTGAGGGGCGTGGTGGTGCCGGTGTGGCGGGCGACGTAGGTGTGCGGAACGAGCGGCGCCATGCGTTCGCGCCAGACAGGGAGGCGGGGGCCTTCGGCGGCGGTGAGGGGCACGGCAAGCGCGAGAATGAGAAGGGCGCGCTGAGGGGATGGCAGTGAGGGCATCACGGCAGTTCGTAGATTTCTACGAGAGCTTCGCCGGTGGTGCTGTTTACCCCCGAGACTTGCGCGGTGTAGGAGCGGTCGGCGGGGAGGGTAACTACGACTGCGGCGTCGCGGCTGGCGGTGGGGAGCGCGAATGCGCCGACGGCGGTGAACGCGGCGGAGAGTTCGGCCGACCAATCGTCGTTTTCGGCGACGCGGTTGCCGAAGGAGTCGTAGAGCTCAAGTTTGGGATTGGTGAGCGAGCCCGTGATGCCAAAGGCGGAAAGTGACGGGCCGACGGCGCGGATAAGGAAGCGTTGGTAGCCCGAGCCTCCGACGGTAAAGCCGGCAATCAGGATGTCTGCGCCAGAGCCGACATGGGCGCGGGCGGAAAGATTGACGAGGCGCCCGACACTCAAGCCGGCCGGAAATTGGTTGTAACATTCCGCCAGGACAGTGCCCGGTCCGGAGCCGGAAACGACGAGCGTGGTGGCGCCGCTGAGTAAGCCGCTCCACGCGGCGTCTTTGCTGGAAACAGAAAAGGGGAATGCTCCCGCCGAACTGAAATCAATCGGTGAGATGGGGCCGAAGCTCCAGTTGTCGTTTTCGGCGAGCTTTCGGCTGCCGGAATAGAGTTCGAGGCGCGGGTCAGTCATCGGAGTGGCCACGCCAAGGGAAGCGAGGGCGGGACCGGCGGCACGGACAAGAAATCGGCGAGAGGCGGGGGCGCCATTGACGACGAATCCGACGGAGAGGGTTTGGGCGGCGGAGAGAGTCGTGCGGATGGAGAGATTGGAGAGCTCTGCGGCCGTGGAGGGAGTGTCCGCGATCGCGCGAGTGCGCATGAGCCCGCGGCGCGTAACGGAGCCTGATTGGAAGAGCCAACCGGCGAGGAGGAGATTGCCGTCGTCGAGGACGAGCGCGGCGGGGAACGAGGGGTAACCCGAAACAAAGGCGAGGGCCAAATTTGGGTCGACGGCTTGGGCGGCGGTTAGGCGGGTGAGTGCAGTCCGCAGTGGAGCGGAGGTGGTGGAATTTGATTTGGGGCGAAAGATATAGGTGGCGTCACCGGCGGGCAGCACGCGCGTGACTTCATCGGTCAGGCTAGCAGACGGGGCGAAGGTGGGGTCGAGCGCGCCGTCGACGAGGAGGCGCGCAAGGCGGTTGCGCGGGGAACCGTTGTAGGTGGTGAAATTTCCACCGATGAGAATTTTTCCGTCGGGCAGCAGGGCGAGCGCGGAAACACCGGAGTTGCCCGGTGGGACGAGGCCGGGGGTGAAGGCGGGATCGATAGAGCCGTCGGTGGTGAGGCGACCGAGGACGGCGGGTTTGGTGCTGCCGCTGGCGTTAGTGCCGTCGTTGGCGTAGAGGATGCGATCGTCGGGCAGGACCGCAAAATCAGTCAGGCGAAAATTGACGGCGGCGGCATTGCGGAAGGGCACGAAGGCGGTGTCGAGGGTGCCGTCGGCGTGAAGGCGGGCAAAGTTGCGGTTTGAATCGAAGAACGGGTAGAGGTTTTCGCCCGCGAGGAGAACGCGGCCTTGGGGTAGGGCGGCGAGCCGTGGTGGAGTGAAGGTGCCGCGGGGGCTGAGGCGGGCGTCGAAGCTGGGATCGAGCGCTCCGTCGGGGAGCAGGCGAGCGACGACGTTGCGAGTGACTTCGCCGATACGGGCAAACTCGCCGGAAATCAGGATGCGTCCGTCGCCTTGCACGGCGAGGGAGGTCACGGTGTGGTCGGGTGCGGTCAGGAACGTCGGGTCGACCGTGCCGTCAGGTGAGAGGCGGATGAGCGAGGTTCGCGCGAGACCGTTGACGTAGGTAAAGTCGCCGGCGACGAGGGTTTTTCCGCCGGCGACGTGGGCGAGCGCGGTGACGGTGCCTTCTATAAGGGTGCCGGGGAAAAGTGTGTCGATCTCTCCGGTGGTTCCGTCGAGGGCGGCGACACCGGCAATGCGGCGATTTCTTGAGACACCGTAGAATGAGCCGGCGGCCAGGAGGCGACCGTCGTTGAGATAGGTGGTTGTCGCGAAGCCCGACAGATTTGGGGCGATGCTGAAAGCAGGATACGGAGAACCGTCAGCGTGCAGGCGGGCGAGATTTCGGTCGTTGCGTCCGTTGACGTTCACGAAGGAGCCGGCAACCAGGATGTCGCCGTCTGGCAGCAGGGTCAGATCGTCGACGTAGCCGATGGATTGTAGGCCGGAAAACGTGGGATCGGGCGAGCCGTCAGGCAGAAGGCGAACAAGGCCGAGCGAGGGGCGGCCGTTGAATTGTTTGAACTCACCGGCGACGTAGATGCGTCCGTCGAGAGCGACTCTTATCCGGTGGGGCGTGTTATCCGGCCCGGTGCCGGGGTCGAAGCTCCGGTCAAGTGTGCCGTCGAGGTTGAGGCGTGCGAGAGAAGGGCGAGAAAGGCCATTGACGGTGGTGAATCGTCCGCCGAGCAAGAGTTTGCCGTCGGGTTGGATGGCGAGGAGGTTGGCCGATTGATTGAGTTGCGGAGTGTAGGTGGGATCGAACGAGCCGTCGGGCAAGGCGCGCATCAGGTAGGCTTGTGGCATCGTGCGGCTACCGGTCGTGAGCTCAAAGACGCTGCTGATGACGACGCTGCCGTCGGGTTGTGAAACCACGGCAGAGGGAAACGGAACTACGGCACGCGTGAAGGTATAACCGGGATCGAGCGAACCGTCGGAGTTCAGCCGGAGGACGCGGGCAATCGAGTTGTCGGGGGTGAAGCCCAGGATGCCGACAGCGAGTATTTTTCCGTCTGGGAGGAGGGCGAGGTCGGCGACGCCGGAGGGCAAGTTGGCTCCGTCGAAGGCGGTATCGAGAGTGCCATTGGCGTTAAGGCGAACCGGGCCCGGGCGGGGCGCGCCGTCGTAGCGGCGGAAAGAGCCCAGGAGGAAGATTTTTCCGTCGGGCGTGCGAACCAGTTTTGAGACAGAACCGCCGGGAGCTTCGAAGAGGAGATTGACAGCCGGGTCGAGCCCAAGGCCGGCGGGCGTGGCGGCGGGAGCAACATCAAGGCGCACGCGGTTGGACTCGGTGACGGAAAGACCATCGTTGATACGGACATCATAGACGTCGGCGTCGCTGCGACTGACGGCAGGAATCGTGAGCGAGGAGGTCGTGGCACCGGGGAGAGGGAGGCCGTTGCGGTTCCACTGATATTGAAGTGGCCCGGCACCGACGGAGGGAGGGGACACGCTGACCGTAAATGAAGTCGGCGAGCCCGCGGCCACGTGGCGGCCGGTCGGCTGGGCGGTGATCGTAGGGAGTGCATGTGGACCGCGGAGGAGTGCGGGTGGGCTGGTCACCGAGGCGGTGGAGCGGGTGGCGGTAACGGAGGTGACGGTGACTTGATACGCGCCGGCGTCGGCAAGCTGGGCGCGGTCGATGGTTAACGAAGCGTTGGTGGCGCCCACTAGCGCACGGCCATTGCGGAGCCATTGGTAGGTAAGTTCGGGGCCAAGGGCCGCGGTGAAAAATGTGACGGTGTCACCCGTGTTGGCGATGCGGTCGGCCGGAGGCGTGGTAATTTTCAGCGTCGCGTAGAAGATGAGTTGAAGGGAAAACCAGCCGCGATCTTGCGGGCCATCTTTCCCGCCGACTGCGATAAAGCAGGTGGTGCCGGCGGTGACTGGGACAGGTGGTTTGACCGCCGTCGAAGAGCTGCTCGCGGTGTCCTGCGCAATCTGGACAAGCGTCGCAAGAGCGGTCCCGGTATAGACGGTGTGCGTCAGATTGGCGGGATAGGCACTGGTGCTCACGACGATTGTGCCGTCGGTAGGTGCCGTCCAAGTGAACCAAACCGAAGATTGGGTGGAGGCAGAGGATCCGTGTGAGGGCTCGCCGGGTTCACCGGTGGCGGCGGTGTTATCACTCGATGCGCTGTAGTAATAATTCCAAGCGCTGAGCGGAAGCGGGTTCGCGAAGTTGTCGTTGGACGGAGCTTGCGCGCGAAGGAGCGGAGTCAGGCCGATGACGATGAGAACGGCGAGCGGGAGAGTCGAGAGGTGGGCAAAAGCAAAATTGAATTTGCTGCCGACCGCGGAGACGAAGCGCATGGGGCGTTTATCGGTTTGGGGTAAGACAGCCGCGAGCGGTTTTAGGAGTTAACTTCCACGTAGAAGCAGGGGGCAGTCGCGCGTGTAGCGGTCGCGAGGGTCGAGTGAGGAGCGAGTGGTGCGAGTAGCGGATTGGGCCAAAGCGCGGGCTGAAGCACTGCGCGCGAGAGACGCGGGCGGCAGGGTTTTCATGGGGCGGCGGCGAGTTCGAGGATGCGGCCGGGTGGGGCGAAGGAGATGCCGTTTTTAATGCCGCGGGAGTATTCGAGGATGTAGATTTTACCGCGGCCACTCTGGTGGACGTCGATCGGGCGGCCGAGGGGGGCGAGGATCGTGTGGATGTTCGCTTGGTAACGGCCGGCGGCGTCGCGAGAGAGCGTGGCGCGGAGGACGTCGAAGCCGACGTGGTCGCGCGGGGTGCGGAGGAAGTTGCCGAAGCGCGCGAGGAAATAGGTGCCGCGGTAGCCGGCGGGAAAGTCGTCGCCGAGGTAGATGATGCCGCCGGGGCACGAATGGGGATCGAAGGTGTAGACGGGCGCGGCGGGAGTGGAAGCGTTGAAGCCGCCGTCAGGGCCGAGGTTGGGGATGGGGAGAGTGAAGGTGAGGCCGGGCGGGGTGTCGGGGGTGCGGGGGTAGGCTTTTTTCGTCCAGTCGGAGAATTGGTAGGGGAAGCCGTAGTGGTGGCCGCGTTCGATGAGGTTGAGTTCTTCGGGGGCATCGGCGTCGGGGCCGTTTTCGGTGGCGATCATTTCGCCGCGGTCGTTCCAGCAGAAGCCGTAGACGTTGCGGAGGCCGCGGGCGAAGATTTCGATCTCGGGTTTAGCGGCACGGGGGTCGAGGCGCCAGATGGCGGCGGTAACCGGGGTCTCGCCGCCGCCGGCGAATTTTCCATCGGGGTCGGAAAAGCCACCGTCGGTGCGCGCGCCGTTGCCGACGTAGAGGTGGCCGTCGGGGCCGAAGGCGAGGTGTTCGACGGCGTGGATGAAAGAGGGGCGGCCGTCGTAGTGGGTTTGAAACCACGGTCGCGGGTCGGCGGGGAGGCCGTCGGCGGTCGTGGAGGTGGTGCGGTAGATCGTGACGATGTTTTGGGCGGGGAGAGTGGCGGCGTTTTGTTGGTTGGAGGCGATGTAGAGGCGTCCGTCGGGGCCGAGGGTCATGGCAAGGACGAAGAGCGGGGCTCCGAGGTCGCCGGGGCGGTGCTCGAGGTAGGTGGAGGCGGAGAGGTGCTGGCGGATCGCGCCGGTGGCGAGGTCGAGGCGCCAGACGTCGCCGGTTTCGGAGAGGACGAAGAGGGATTTCCCCGTGCCGTCGCTGGCGAGGCGGACGCCTTTTTGCGGGAGGCGGACGACTTCGCGGAGGGTGAAGCCGGCGGGCGGCGGCGGGAGCGGCGGGTATTCGAGGGCGAGGACTTGCGACTCGAAGGTGGGGTGGGCGGTTTTGGCGCGGACCTCGCGGACGGTGGCGGAGCGGACGGTGCCGCCGGGGTTGTCCCAGGTGTTGAGGATGTAGGTAAAGACGTCGGCGAGTGCGGCGTCGTTGAGTAGGGCTGGCGGCATGACGCCGTTGTAGCGGGTGCCGTTGACGGTGATTTCACCTTTGAGACCTTCGAGAACGGCGCGGATGGCGCGGGGAAGATCGGCGGCGAGGAAGTCGGATTTAGCGAGCGGCGGAAAGGTGCCGGGGAGGCCGGCACCGTTGAGTTGGTGGCAAGGGGCGCAGTGCTGGGCGTAGAGGGCTTGGCCGCGGTTGAGACGGGCGGCGGGGATTTCGGCGGCGGGGGCGGCGGCGCTGAAAGTGAAAGTGAGAGGGAAAGTGAGCAGGAGAAGGCAGAGCGCGCGGGGGATGGGAAGGCGCGCGCGGGCGTGGACGTAGGCGGTCAAATTTTTAACCACGGATTTCACGGATGAACACGGATGGTGGTGGGGCGGGGCATCGGGAAAATCTGCGGGAATGGGGAGAGTGCGGCGTGGTGGAGGCGCGACTAAAACGACGGAGGTGGGGACCGCTAATTTGCGCTAATTTTCGGAAGCGGCGGCGGTCGGTGGCGTGCGGGCCTCGCCTAATCGGCGAGGCGTGTGGGCTCGGGCGGTGAACGGATTTGAGGAGCGCGGCGGCTTAGGGCAGCGCGGTGCGGAGGAAGCGGAGGAAGTTTTCGCTGAGGATGCCGGTGATGTCCTCTTCGCTGTAGCCACGGGTGCGGAGGAGGGCGGGGAGTTTTTGGAGGTCGGCGATGGAATCGAGATCGAGCGGGGTTTGCTCGGTGCCGAAGGCGCCGTCGAGGTCGCTGCCGAGGCCGACGTGGCGGGCGTTACCGATGAGTTGGCAGTAATGATCGATGTGGTCGACGAGGGTGGTGAGGTGGAGGTTCGTGGACTGCGGGGTGGTTTGGCCGCGTATCCAGTTTGGCACCATCATCCACGCGTCGAGGCAGACGCCGACGACGGCGCCGCGGGCGGCGAGGGCGCGGAATTGATCGTCGGCGAGTTGGCGTTGGTGCGGGACGAGCGTGCGGGCGTTGTGGTGGCTGGCCCAGACGGGGCCGCGGTAGAGGTCGAGGGCTTGCCAGAAGCAGTCGTCGCTGAGGTGGGTGACGTCGAGGATGAGGCCGAGGTCATCGGCGGCGCGGAGGAGGTCGAGGCCGCGCGCGGGAAACGGGCCGGTGGAGCTGGTTCCTTGCGCGTAAACGCCGGGGCCGTAGTGCGCGGGCCCGAGGGCGCGGAGGCCGTCGGCGTGGGCGCGGGCGAGGTGCGCGGGCGTGATGAGGGAGTCGGCGCCTTCGAGGCTGCGGAGGTAGCCGATGGGGAGCGCGGCGGTGGCGGTGTCGTCGGTGGAGGCGAGAGCGGGCGCCCATCGCGCGAGGTGGGCGGTGAGATCGGCGCGGGTGCGGATGGCGGTCATCTCGCCGGCTTCCTCCATGGCGCGATACCAGGCGAGTTGGCCTTGGGTCATGGCCCAGGCTTGGGCGGGGGAACGCCAGCCGAAGACGGGGCTGTAGGCGTCGTGTTCGAGGCGGGCGAGTTGGGTGGCGACACAGACGGCGACGCGGCCGCGGCGGAGTTCGGGGAGGGAAACGGTGCCGTGGCCGCGGTCGGGTTTGTCGCGAAGGTGGGCTTCGCGTTGGCGGATCTCGGCGAGGGGGCGGGTGAGGTCGCGGTTCCACTCGATGGCGTTGAGCGCGAGGTCGAGGTGGGCGTCGAAGATCAGGGGAGGGGGCATGGCGCGGAAGAGGGGGAGACGGAGGGACGGAGAGAGGGGGAGAGGGGACGACGGTGAAGTGCCCACGAAACACACGAACTACACGAAAACGGGAAGGGGGCGGAAGGGGGCGAAGCGTTTAGAGGAACAGGCCGAGGAGGAGGTGAACTAGACCTTGGCTGAACGACCAAGGCATGGGTCACAGAGGACACGGAGCTCGGACACAGAGAGCACTGAGCGAACGAGGAGTTTGAATACGAGGTTTCGGAGGTGGCACCTGCGGTGAGCGGTGAGAGGAGGACTTAGAGGAACAGGCTGAGGAGGAGGGTGAGGGCGAGGCCGGTGAGGCTCGCGATGGTGGTGGCGAGCGTCCACGTGCGGAGGGTTTGGCCGACGGTGAGGCCGAGGCAGTCTTTCACGATCCAGAAGCCGCCGTCGTTGAGGTGCGAGGCGACGAGCGAACCGAAGCCGAGCGAGACGACGAGGAGTTCGCGGTTGAGGCCGGGCTGCGTGGCGAGGAGCGGCGCGAGGAGGCCGGCGGCGGTGGTGATCGCGACGGTGGCCGAACCGGTGGCGACGCGGATGAAGGCGGCGATCAGCCAGCCGTAGACGAGCGGGGTGAGATGGAGTTGGCCGGCGAGGTTGCCGAGGGCTTGAGCGACGCCGGCTTCGCGGAGGACGCGGGCAAAGCCGCCGCCGCCGCCAACCACGAGGAGCGTCATGCCGATGCTGGCGACGCTGTGCTCGGTGAATCCGAGGAGTTGCGGGCGGGTGAAGCGGGCGGCGCGGCCAAAAATCGCGAAGGCGGCGAAGAGCGCGAGTGTGAGGGCGGTGACGGGATGGCCGATAAACGAGAGCGTGGTGCGGGCGCCGTGGGTGGCGGGGAGGGTGAGTTCGGCGGCGGAGGCGAGCAGCATGAGCGCGATGGGCAGGGCGACGACGAAGGCGGTGCCGGCGAATCCGGGACGCGGGCGGGCAGAGTCTGTGGTGGAGGCGAGGGGAGGCGTGGCGACGGCCAGACGGGGGGCGACCCAGCGGGCGAGCAACGGGCCGCCGAGCAGAGCGGCGGGGAGACCGAGGAGGAGCGAGTAGGCGAGGACGAGGCCGGTGTTGGCGCCGAGGGCGTCGAGCGCGACTACGGGGCCGGGGTGCGGCGGGGTGAGGCAGTGCATCGTGCCGAGCACGGCGATAAGAGGGAGAGCGAGGGTGAGAAAGGGACGGCGCGTCGCGTGCGTGAGGGAGATGAGGACGGGCAGGAGCAGGAGGAGGCCGACGGTGAACCACGTGACGAGGCCGACGATCACGGCGAGGGTGATGATGCAAACGACCGCGCGCGAGGGACCGAAGAAGGCGCTGAAGCGTTCGGCGAGGACGTGGGCGCCGCCGGACTCGGCGAGGAGTTTGCCCAGCATGGCGCCGAGGGCGATGACGGCGGCGATGCCGCCGAGGGTGGCGCCGAGGCCGTCTTGGAACGCCTTAAGGGTGGCCAGAGGCGTCAGGCCGGCGCCGATACCTACGAGCAGCGCGGCCAGCAGGAGGGCGACGAAGGCGTTGAGTTTCCGCCACGTGACCAGCGCGACGAGGAGGGCGATGGCGGCGAGGGCGAGGAGGAGGAGCGAAACGGGCGAGAGGGTTGAGGCGGTGGGCATCCGGGGGCGGGGAGAAGAAAACGGCAGGGTTGGGGAACCGCTAATTTGCGCTGATTTTTCGGAGGGGGGATGGCGGGTGGCAGCGTGCGGGCCTCGCCTGATCGGCGAGGCGCGGGAGCTTGGGGCGGAGGAGTCGGGGCATAAAGCCCCTCCCACAATTTTAAGGCGGGGGCGAAATGGGTTTTTTACAGGGTGAGGCGGCGGGCGCGGGCGGTGACTGTCCACTCTTCGCGGATACGGCCGGAGTGGATGACGTGGACGCGGTCGTGGAGCGCGACGGTGGGGCAGATGTGCCACGGGAGCGCGTAGAGAGCGGTGCCCACGGGGAAGTCGGCGGCGCGGGCGGTCTCGATCACGAGGTGTTCCTCGCTGTGCGTGACGGCGCGGGCGTCGGGGAGCGCGGGGAAGATCGCGCGCGGGTGGGGCATTTCGCTGGCGACGGATTTGTGGCCGAGGTCGAGGCAGAGGCGATTGGTGCCGGGACGGCTGATCACGCGTGTGAGGAGGACGGCGGCGTGGAGGAAATCGAGATCAGCGACCTGAGTGGAGTAGGACGCGTCCCATAGAACACAGGTGCCGGGGCTGCACTCGAGGGTGGCGTCGTGCGCGGTGCGCGGGGCATGCACGGCGAAGGTGGGCGTGCCGCCGTAGACGAGACACGGGACGGGGAGTTGTTGCGCGAGGAGTTCGGTGCGGAGGGATTCGACGAGGGCGATGCCGTCGGCTGCGGCGGCTATGCGTTCGGCGAGGACGGAGTGACGGAGGTGGCCGTCGTAGGCGTGGAGACCGCCGGCGCGGAGGCCGGGTGTGGTAGCGAGTGTGCGGTAGAGGGCGGCGGCGGCGGGCCCGGGGACGATGCCGGTGCGGGTCATGCCGACATCGAGGTCGAGGAGGATTTCGATCGTGGTGCCGGCGGCTTGGGCGGCGGAGGCGAGCGCGGAGACAGCGCCGGGGTCGTCGGCGATGGTGGCGAAGGCGACGGTGGGGAAGGTGCGCTGGAGCGCGAGGAGGCGGGGGACGTTGGGGCCGACGAGTTGGGCGGCGACGAGGATGTCCGTGGCGCCGGCGCGGGCGGCCATCTCGGCTTCGGCGATGGTGGCGCACTTGGCTTTGGTGATGCCGAGAGAGACTTGGAGCGCGATGACTTGGGGGAGCTTGTGGGTCTTGAGGTGCGGACGGAGGCGCGCGGGGCTACCGACACGGGCGATCATGCGGTGGAGGTTTTCCTCTATGCGGTCGGGGTAAACGAGGAGCGACGGGGACGGGGCGGCGGACTCGTCGGTGAGTGTCATCCAGTCGGTGTTCATGCGGGGGATAGTTCGAAGATGGCTTCGATTTCGACGGCGATGTTGCCGGGGAGCGGGCCCATGCCGATGGCGCTGCGGGCGCCGATGCCGAGGTCGGGGCCCCAGATTTCGGCGAATAGTTCGGAGCAGCCGTTGATGACTTTCGGGTGGTCGTAGAAGTGGGGCGCGGAGTTTACCATACCGAGGAGTTTGATGACGCGGTGAACGCGGTCGAGGGAGCCGAAGTGGGCGCGGAGGTTGGCGAGGATGGCGAGGCCGACTTGGCGGGCGGCGGCGTGGCCGGCGACGAGGTCGAGGTCGGCGCCGACGCGGCCAGTGATGAGCGAGCCGTCGGTGCGGACGGGGCCGTGGCCGGAGACGTAGGCGAGGCCTTGCACGACGACGACGGGGCGGTAGACGGCGACGGGTTTCGGCGCGGGAGGGAGGACGAGGGCGAGGCGGGCGAGGTTTTGTTCGGGAGTCATGCGGTGGGCGGGATCGAGCGGGTGGGCGTTGGTTTAGAAAAAGCGTTGTCCTGCGATCGCCAACAGGAAAGCCGCGCTCGCGAAAAACAGCGCAAGGGAGATCCAGAAGTAAGCCGGACTTTTTGCCCGCTCGATCACACCACGCACACCCCAAGCACGAGATACGATCCTGCCGCTGCGGAGGGCCGATAGTGCGAAGAGGGAAATGAGTAGCGCGACGACTGTGTAGATGATGACGCCGAGATACCGTTTTTCGTGAGAGTCCGCAGATCGGATGGCGATCGCGCAGGAAATCACAGCGGACAAAATGAGAAGTGTTCGGGTCGTTTCATTCATCCGTTTTCGATGCACTTGGTGAATGCACGGACCGCACCGTAACCGGTGCGGCTACCGGAAGAGCGGTGGGGCGGCGCTGGTTAGAAGGTGCCTTTGATGCCGAGGGTCCAGAGGGAGCCGTAGCGTTCGACGAAGCGGAGGGTGGCGTGTTGCGGGGTTGACGGGCCGACGGTGGTGCCTTTGTCGGGGACGTCGGTGACGTTGCGGAGGTTGGCGAAGAGCGAGAGATTTTTGCGCAGGGAGAATTCGCCGAGGACGTCGAGTTTGGTGTAGCCGGGCGTGTAGTTGAAGGTGCCGGGTTCGATGCCGAGGCCGGTGACTGGGCCTTGGTTTTGATCGGCGCGCCACGTCCAGTTGAGGCGGAGGTTGTAGCGGGGGCGCGTGAAACTAAATCCCCACGCGGCGTTGCGCGGGATCTCGTTGAATTCGTTGCCGGCGAGTTGGCCGCGCACGACGTTGGAGCGTTGGAGGCTGCCGTTGGCGAAGACCTGGAGGCCGCGGGCCCAGCGGGGAAGAAAGGTGAGCGATTGGCGGTAGCTGACGTCGAGGCCCTCCATACGGATGGTCTCGGTGGCGTTGCGCTGTGTGCTGACGTCGTAGTCGCCATACTCGCCGGGATCGAGGCCGTAGAGGGTCAGAAAATCGGGCGTGGCCTGAAAGACGGTGGCGACGAAAAAGTTTTTGAAATGGCGGCGGAACGCGCCGACGGAAACCTGGCCGACGCCTTCGAAATAATATTCGAGGCGCACTTTCACGGTGTTGGCGGTCCAGGGTTTGATGGCGGCGTTGTTGACGACGATGCGGTTGTTGGCGGCGGGGAGGTTGTCGGTGTTGGGGAGGGTGAGGCCGCCGGCGTATTGGTTGAAGTTGGGCGGTCCTATACTTGTGGATACGGCGGCGCGGAGGAGCAGATTTTCGCGGAGGTGGTAGGTGGCGTTGAGCGAGGGGAAGAGGCGGAGATATTCTTTTTGCACGTGGGCGGCGCGCTCGAGGAAGGTGAGCTTCGAGGTCTCGAGGGCGTTGGTCGTGATCGGGATGACGGCGCCGGTGGCGGTGCGGAGCGGATTGCCGGCGGCGTCGCGCTGGACGTTGAGCGTGAGATCGGTGAGCGGGCCGTCGGCCCGGATATTTGTCTGCTCGGCGCGCAGGCCGCCGACGAGGAGGAGGCGGCGGTTGAGGAGGGCGACATCACCGCGAAGGTAGGTGGCGGCAACGGACTCCTCGGCGAACTTGGAGTTGGTGACGCCGGTGCGGTAGAGGTTGTTTTCGTCGAGTGTGAATTCGTTCTGGTGCGTGCGCCAGTAGGCGAAAACTTCCTGGGAATCGAGGTGCTGAATCTGCGGAAAACCGAAGGGCGCGAAACGCGTGGAGAACAGCGGATCGAGGAAGGGTGCGGCGGAGCCGTTGGTGGTGTTGTTGCGGTAAGTGTAAGTGGCGGTCGAGGACCGGCTGTCGCGCCGCGTCTGGCGAAAATCGAGGCCGGTGCGAAGCGTGAAGGGGATCTGCCAGACGAAGTCGCGGCGGGCGTTGCCGGTGGCGGTGAAGTTGATGTCGGAGGCGCGCTGCGGGGTGGAGACGAGGGTGTTGAGCGCGTAGTTGGAGAGGAGGTAGGGGTTGAGCGGATTTTTGGTGGCGTTGTCGACGACGGTGACGGTGCCGGGGCGGAGATAGCCGGTGTCTTCGAAGCCTATCGTGACGCCGGTGCGGCGCGCGGTGACGGAGAGGAAGCGCTCTTTGTCCATGTCGCGGATGGCGTTTTTGCCGTAGCTGCGGCCGGTGGCGAAATCGAATTTCCAGAGCGGCCCTTCGTGCCGCCACGTGAAGGTCGGCATGTAGGTGCGGTTTTCGCGCACGCGGTTGTTGCCGTTGGTGAGGGTGAGGACGCCGACGCCGGCGACGCCCTGCACGGAGGTGGGCGAAATGGACGAGGCGACAATCTGCGTGGGAGCGAAGAGAATCTGCCGCGAGGAGATCCAGCCGTCGAAGGAGGAATACTGATACGACAAGGCGAGGCGGTCGCGGGCGGAGAGACGGAAGTCGAGCGTGAGGCCGAGGGAATCGCGGTCGGATTCCTTAGGGGCGTCATTCACCTGATAGGCCGAGAGGTAGGGGCGGCCGGGGACGGTGTTGGGAAATGCGCCGACGGCGGTGGCGGTGCCGTTGGTGACGGCGCTGACGCCGCGCCACGTGTTGATCGAGCGGTCCTGGCTGGAATATTGCGTGGAGGCGCCGGCGGCGACGGAGAAGCCAAAGCGTTTGTTCACGGGGACGACCCAGGAAAAGTCCGCGCCGGGCCAGACTTTCTCACGACGGTCGCGATACATGGCGGCGCCTTTACCGAGATCGCGGTAGTCGTCACGCATGAGCAGATAGAGCGAGCCGTTGAAGACGGGGCGGGAGCGTTCGAAGGAGCTGCGCGGGACGAGATTGATGGAGCCGGCGAGGGACTTGCCGGGCGAGTCGGGCGTGGGTGAATGGGAAACCTCGATACGGGAGATGTTGTTGAGGTTGAAGAAGCCGACCTCGATGCCGCGGCCCGTGCCGGTGGGGCTGGAGAGGCCGATGCCACCGAGGGTGATGGGGGTGTTGGCGGCGGGCGCGCCCTCGACCGAAATCGTGCGGCCGTCGCCGCCGCTGAGATCGACGGTGACGCCGGGGAGATATTTGAGGAACTCGGTGACGTTGCCCTCGGCGACGGCGCCGAACTCGTCGGTGGAGACGACGTTTTTGATATTCGACGCGAAGCGCTGTTCGTTGATGGCGATGGCGGCGCCCTCCATCTCTTTCGAGGTGGCGACGGTGAAGGCGTCGAGCTTTACGGGGCCGGTAGCGGAGGTGGAGGTGGGCGAGGTGGCGCCGACAGCGGTGAGGGAAACGTCGTGCGGCGCGGTCTGGCCGGCGGTGACGCGCACGGTGTCGAGGCGGGGGGCGGAGCCGGTGTAAAAAATTCGGATACGCGCATCGCCGGCGGGGACGCCGGTGAGGAGGAAGGAGCCGTCGTCGTCGGTGAAGGTTTCCAGCGACGTGCCTTCCACGGTGACGCGGGCGCCCTCGACGTAGCTGTCGGTGGCGGGATGAAAGACGCGGCCGGAAACGGTGCCGGTGGCGGCCGCAGTTTGGGCGCGGAGGGGTAGGTGCGCGGCGAGCAGGGCGGCGAGGATGAAGACGAACGCGAGGAAGGGCGTGGGGCGAAGGCGTGGGGTGGGCATGGGGTAAGGGGAGGGGCGGAGGGGGATGTCCGCGTGGCGTGAGAGGACCGCGCCGTAACCGGCGCGGCTACGGGCGGGGTTACGAGGGGGTGGGGGGCCTGATGGCGTTGAGGCGGTAGGCGTGGACGGAATCGGTGAGGCCTTTGAGGCGCATGTCGGGCAGGGAGGTGACGTCGCCGCGGTCGCCGAGGCGGGCGCGGGTGGTTTCGTCGATGAGGATTTCCATGCTGCCGGCCTGCTGGCAGAGGCGGGAGGCGAGGTTCACGCGATCGCCGAGGACGGTGTAACTGACGCGGTCGCGCGAGCCCATGCAGCCGGCGACGACGGAGCCGGTGGTGATGGCGATGCCGACGTGGATCTTGTGGGCAGAGGTGCGGTTGAGTTCGTCGCGGGCGGAGAGGAGCTGGAGGGCACACTGCGCGGCGTGGATCGCATCGTCGCCGTAGTTTTTCGGAGCGCCAAACAGGGCCATGAGCATATCGCCGACGTATTTGTCGACGACGCCGTGGTGTTGGTAAACGACCGGAGTGAGGGCGGTCATGTGCTCGTTGAGCAACGCGACGATCTGCTGGGGCGGCATGGCTTCGGTGAGCGTGGAGAAACCGCGGATGTCGCAGAACAGCACGCTGACTTCGCGGGTCTCGCCGCCGAGGGCGTCGGGGCTTTGGAGGAGTTGCTCGGCGACCTCGCGGTCGGCCATGAGGTTGAGGAGGTGGTGATATTTTTCCTTCTGCGCGAGGCCCTCGGCCATGGCGTTGAAGGACTCGGCGAGCTGGCCGAACTCGTCGCGCTCGCGGACGGGCACGCGGACGTTGAAATTGCTTTTCCGAATTTCGGCGGTGCCGGCGAGGAGCTGGCGGATGGGGATGGAGAGATTGTGGGCGATGAGGAGGCTGAGGAGCAGTGCGCCGGCGAGCGTGAGCGTGCCGAAGGCGAGGATGTGGTTGCGGAGATCGGCTTCGGCTTCGTGAGCGCTTTTCCACGAGTAGAGGCCGATCTTATACGCGACGGGGAGCGTGGAATCCCGGTTCAGTTTCGCGTAGAAAACGCGGTGAGGGACGCCGCCCACGGTGATCATAAAATCGGGGCGGGCGTCGTCGGGGCGTTTGGCGAGCTCGGCGGGCAGGAGGCGCGCGAGCTCGGTGCGGGCGGACTCGTCGTTGATAGTGCGGGTGTGGATACGGTCGTTGAGCCAGATGCCGTTGCTGATATCGCTGACGTCGCTGAGCGTCTGCTCGCCGCGGTCGAAATAGGGGAAGGCGATGGCGAAGAGGGCGAGGAGTTGCTGCGACTCGGGGTCGAGCACGGGAGTGACGACGACCTCGAGGAGGCGTTTGCGGCCTTTCTCGAATTCGACGGCGAAGTAGCCGACCTGTTGTTCTTTCAGCGCACGGAGGGTATCGAGGATCGCGGTGAGCTGCTGTTGAAACGAGTGGCGGGCTTCGCTGCGGAGGTAAGGTTTCCAGCCCGGGCTGGTGGGTTCGAGCGGTTTGCCTTGGGCATCGAGGAAGATGAGGAAGGCGGCTTCGCGTGTGCGGGGCGGGAGCACTTGCTTCGGCGCGGGGCGGGTCGTCCGGCCGGCGGCAGCGACAGATTTAGTCGCGGCGGGCGGCGTCGCTTTGGTGAGATCGGGCGTGGGGCGGCCGGTGGCGGGGTTGGCTGCGGTGGTGGCGGGAGCGGAGGATTTGGGTGCGGGAGATTTCGCGGCGGGCGCTTTCGTGGTGGTGGGCGGAGCTTTGGTGGTGGCGGGGGGCAGGGTCTTGCCGGCGGCGAGCGCGCGTTGGGCGGCGAGGGCGGCGGCGGCCGCGGCGTCTTCGGGGCCGCGTTCGAGTTCGCCGCCGAGGACTTTGCGAAGTTCCTCGCGGGCTTGGCGGTAGAGTTGTTCGCCGTCGCCGGCCTGGAGCGCGATCACGAGGGGGCCGGATTCGGCGAGCTCGCGGGCGCGGCGCCGGACCTCGCTGAGACGGGTTTCTTGCTCGCGGGGGATGTAGCGGATCTGGGCCTGGATGTTGTCGTCGAAGAGACCTTCGTAGGCCTGCTGCATTTTCCGCTGCGTGACGAACAGGGCCGAGGCCGAGCCGATCGCGACGAGGGCGACCATGGAGAGCTGCAGTTTGTTGCGGAAACTCAGCTGGGGCATGTCGCAGGGGGCGCGGGGTGGCGGCGGGCCGGGCCGGTCGATTTCATGAAGGGAAACCGTGGCGGGAGATCGGGGCGGTCACGAGCGCTAAAGACGGGGCGGGGAAAAATGAAACGGACGGCGCCAGCGAGGGCGGGCGCCGGCGCGGCCCCAGGCGGAGTGAGGCGTTCACGGGCGGAGGGTGGCGCTCACGTGGTGAAAGTGTTTTTCAGATACGCGAGGCTTTGGGTGGCGATGGCTTCGGGGCCTTCCTCGAATTTGAAGACTTCAACGGAGACGACGCCGTCGTAGGAGGCGTCGCGAAGGGCGGCGGCGATGGGGCGGAAATCGACATCGCCGAAGCCGGGGCCTTTGAGGTTGGCGTCGTTGGCGTGGAAGTAGGCGAAATTTCCGCGCGACTCGCGGATGATCTGCGGGACGGGTTTCGCCTCGGACGACATGGCTTTGACGTCGAGAATCACGCTCATCGCGGAGCTGGCGAATTGTTGCGCAAAGGCGATGCCTTCAGCGGCGGTGTTGATGAAATTCGTCTCGGCGGGGGCGAGGGGTTCGAAACAAATCGTGACGCCGCGGTCGGCGGCGCGGGCGACGGCGGGCCGGAAAACCTCGGTGGCCCAAGCCCAGGCTTGGCCGTGAGAGACGCCGGGGAGGAGGCTGCGCTGTTTCGGCGAGCCGACGACGATGGTCCGGCCGCCGAGGTCGCCGCAGAAATCGGCGAGGGCGACAAAGTAGTCGGCGGTGCGTTGGCGGATGGCGGCGTCGGGCTCGGTGAGGTGCATGCCATCGGCTTGGACGAGGACCCAGTGGATGCCGGAAATCTCGATGCCGACGCGCGCGGCGGTATCGCGGATGGTGCGGCGTTCGGAGGCGGAGATGGCGGTGACGTATTTGTGGGAGGTGCCGGGAAGGAGGGTGAATGGCGCGATCTCGATGCAGTCGTAACCGGCCTTTTTCGCATAGGCCATCGCATCGGCGAGGGACCAGTTTTGGAAAATCTCGTTGCAGATGCCGAATTTCATGGGGCGAGGCTGAGGGAGCGTTGGAAAATTTGAAGCCGGATATGCCACGCGAAGTGAAAAAAACGGTTTGCGGTGGGCAGGAGCGGTCGGGAAGTTGGCGGAACAATTATGAACAAACCCCTCGTTGGAGTCATCATGGGCAGCACCTCGGATTGGGAAGTGATGCAGCACTGCGTGCAGACACTCGAGCAACTCGGAATCGGCAGCGAACGCCGGGCGCTGAGCGCGCATCGCACGCCTCATCTCGCGATCGAATGGGTCAGCGGCGCGGAGTCGCGCGGGCTCAAAGTGATCATCGCGGCTGCGGGCGGCGCCGCGCATCTCGCAGGTGTGGCGGCGGCGGTGACTCCGCTCCCGGTGCTCGGCGTGCCGATGGAAAGCGCTTCGCTCAAGGGCATGGATTCGCTGCTCTCGATGGTGCAGATGCCGGCGGGAATTCCGGTGGCGACGCTGGCGATCGGCAAACCGGGAGCGATCAACGCGGCGTTGTTTGCCGCGGCGATTTTGGCGCTGAGCCATCCGGAAATTAAAGTGGCGCTGGATAATTTCCGCGCGGCGCAGACGAAGAAAGTGGCCGAGGCGAAGTTGCCGTAATAGAGCGCGGCGCGAGAGCGCGAGGCGGTGCGCAGGTGCGTGCGCGAGCAGCGGTGCGGGCGGGCAGGCGAACAGAGGCTCGCGCGAGGAAAGGAACGCGCGAAGCGAGGTCGGTGAAGAACGACTTAGCGGGCGGACGTTTGCCGAAACGCCACGACGTCCTCGGGCGTGTCGAGGTCGTGTGCGAGCGCGGGGAGATCGACGCCGGTCACGCGCGCGGGGTCGTCGTTGAGGAGGGCGCGTGCGCCGGCTTCGCCGGTGAGGTGCGCGAGTGTTTCGAAGTGTTCTCGCAGGAAAAGGGCGGGGGCACCGTGACGTCCGTGGTAGTGCGCGGCGGCGATGCTGCGGCCGGAGGCGCGTTGGGCGGCGACGAGTTGGGCGATGACCTCGGCCGAAAACGCGGGTTGGTCGCAGAGGGCGACGAGCGCGCCGTCGAGGGCGCGGGAAAATTGGCGGAGCGTGGTGATGCCGGCTCGAATCGAGGCGGCCATGCCCTCGGCCCAAGCGGGGCTGTCGGCGATCAACACGGGCAAGCGGGTGAGCAAGGGGCGGATTTTTTCGGCGTGGGCACCGAGGACGACCACGACCGGCCAGGCCGGCGAGGCGAGGGCGGCTTCGACGGCGCGGACGACGAGCGGCTGGTCGTCGACGAGGAGGAGTTGCTTCGGTGAGCCCATACGCGTCGAGGCGCCGGCGGCGAGGATCACGGCGCCGAAGTGGAACGGAGGAGGCGGCGAAGGCGCGCGGTTGGGCATGGCCGAGATTTTAGCCGAGGGAGTTGGCCACGTAATACGTGACATGTGTGGGAGCGCGGCGGGTTTACTCATGGATCGGGCGCGTGCGTTCGCGGAGAGGGCGGGCGTTGCGGCGGGTGAGCGTGGCCTGCATTTCGGCGACGATGGCGAGGGCGACTTGCTCGGGGGAGTCGGCGCCTAGGTCGAGGCCGACGGGCGCATGGAGGCGGTCGCGCATCGCCGGTGTGATGGAGAGGCCGTCGCGGGCGAGGTCGGCGAGGATGCGTTCGGCGCGTTTTTTCGGCCCGAGCAGACCGAGATAGGCGAGGGGGCGTGCAAGGAGCGCGCGAACCAGGGGAACGTCGTGGATGTAGTGGTGCGTCATCACGACGGCGAGCGCGTCGGGCGCGAGCGCGAGGCGATCGACCAGCTCGGCGGTCGGGGCGACGAGCAGTGCGTTGGCGGTGGGAAAACGCTCGGTGGTCGCGAAAGCGGCCCGCGGATCGGCGACCGTGATGTGCCAACCGAGTTGGTGCGCGAGGCGGGCGAGGGGCTGGGCGTCGTCACCGGCGCCGAAGATCGCGAGGGCGGGAGGCGGGGCGATGTGGTTGAGGAAGATCGCGGTGTCGGGCGAATCAGCGGTAGGATCGTGCTGTGCGGCGGGCGTTTCGCGGGCGGGGGCGGGGCCAGCGGGTGTTGCCAGGCGGGTGCCGAGCTGGGTCGCATCGGTCGCAGTGTGGGTGACGGCGAGCAGGGTGGGGCGGCGGGCGGCGAAATTTTCGGCGAGCGTAACGGCCCAGGCAGGGCGGGCCGGGAGTCTTTCGATGACGACGCGCACGACACCGTGGCAGCCGAGGCCGACGCCCCAGACGAGGTCGTTTTCGGAGGTCGTGTCGTAGACCACGGTTTCGGCTGTGCCGGTGGCGAGGACACGGCGGGCGCGAATGAGCACGTCTTCTTCCAAGCAGCCGCCGCTGATTGAACCGATGCGACCGCCGTCGTTTTTTAGAAGAAGTCTTGCTCCGGGGCGACGATACGAAGAGCCGGCAACCGTCGCCAAGGTCGCGAGCACCGACTCACCGTTTGCGGGGGAAAGGAGAGCGCTAATGATCGCGGCGGTGGCTTTCATGGGACGTTCCTACTCGGCCGAAAGGTCGGCTGCGGTGCAAGCGCAGGCCGCGGAGAAGGCCGTGGGTGGAGTGAGGCGACGGGAAGTGCAGAAATCGCCGCAAGTGGGCAATTTGCTTGCGGACGTGTCATAAACACCTCTTTTGGGATGTATTAGGCGCAGCATAAGCTGTGTCTGGTTTCCCACAACACCACCCCCTCAGATCAACTATGAACTCCCTCACCGGAAGGATTACGCGGGCTGTGCTATGCCCACTTTTGGGCGCCAGTCTTGTTACTACCATCACGGCGCAGACCGCGCCGGGAGCCAAGCAAGCGGATGTCACATTGGAAAAATTCGTCGTCACGGGTTCGAATATTCCGACGGCGATCGATGCCCTTGCGGCACCGGTGACGATCCTCGGCCGGGCCGATTTGGAATCGACCGGCTTGGACAGCAACCTGCTCGAGGTATTGCAAAAACGGATGCCGATCTTCGCTGGCAACGGCAATCTCGGTGCCACGAACTCGAACGTAGGTGCGAACAGCACGGCGGGCGGCTCGCAGGCTTCGTTGCGCAACCTCTCGACCCTCGTCCTCCTCAATGGCCGCCGGGTCGCCGACAACGGCTCTGGGGCGCGTGGTGGACGCAGTTTTGTCGACCTTAACCAAATCCCACTTGCGGCCGTGCAGTCCATCGAAGTGCTGACCGATGGTGCGTCGGCCATCTACGGTTCCGACGCCATCGGCGGTGTGATCAACGTCAAACTCCGCAGTGACTTTAACGGTGCGGAAGCCGGCGGGCGTTATGCGTTTTCCAATCGCGAGGGAGATTATGAAGAGCGCTCCGGCTATGCGGTGGTGGGTGCCAAACGTCCGGGCTTCGGCCTCACTGTCTCAGCGACATGGTCGGAAGTGACGCCGCTCTATCAATCGGACCGGCCGTTCTCGACCCCGATCGTCGGCCGCACGGCGACGATTTCCGGCGCTGTGAGCCCGACCAGCGCCAACTTCCCGTCGAACTTCCTGCGTTCGGATTTGTTGTCACCCAGCCGCGCGGTGCCCACGGGTCCGGCAGCGACGGCGGCGGATCTCGCGGCTTTGCAAGCGTCGGGGATTTACCCGGCGTCGGCGTTCCAGCCCATTGCCGATTCGTTCGATCTTTCGCCGCTCGTGACGCTGACGTTGGAGTCTCAGAAGAAGGCGATGTCGTTTGCGAGCACCGTCGCGTTGGCCGAAGACAGTAAACTGGAATTGTTCGTCGAGGGCTTGCTCTCGGAGGTCGACAGCTTCTCGCAACTGGCCGCCCAGCCGGTGACGGCGACCGTGCCAGTCAACTCTCCTTACAATCCGACGCGTTCGAGCATTTTCGCGGCGTTTCGTTACGTGCCGGCTCCCCGGCAATTTGTCACCGAGGGCAAACTCAAACGCATCGTCGGTGGTTTGCGGGGCAAGATCATGGACAAGTTTCGCTGGGAAGTCGGGTATAACTACAATGCCAATGTGCTGACCAATCAGGTGAAGAACGTGCTCTACGCACCCAATCTTCAGCTCGGTCTCGCGGGCGGGTTTGATTCGGCCGGCAATCCGCTCGTGGGCGGAAAGTTCGCGCGCGTCTTCCGCGATTTCAACGCGCCGGGTGGTCTGACGACGCTCGCGCAATTCCAAGCTGCCATCACTCCGGCGAACAGCGTGGTGCAGCCTGCGCTCGATATCTTTGCCCGCCCGGGCGGAGTCGATCCGCTTTCGATCGCGAATATCTTCAGCGCGTCGTCGCTCCAATTTGACAGTAACCTGAAGTCCATCGACGGCAGCATCTCTGGCGATGTGTTTGATCTGCCCGCCGGCGGATTGGGCGCGGCCCTTGGTTACAGCCTGACCACGGAAGAGCTGATCGGCGAACCCGATCCGAACTCCCGCAGTTCCGGACCCACTGCGGGTCGCTGGACGGGTGCGACCTTCTTCGACCCGTTCAACAAGCGCCGCGAGATCACCGCGGCCTATGCCGAAATTCGCGTGCCGATCTTCAGCGAGAAGAACGCGATCCCCGGCGTCCATGTGCTCGATTTCTCGGCGGCCTATCGCTACGAAGACTATAGCGACGCGGGTAAGTCCAAAGTTCCGAAGTATGGCCTCCGTTGGCGCCCCCTCGGCGACGACCTGACGGTCCGTGGCACGTATTCGGAAGCCTTCGCGGCGCCGGCGATGTTCTCCCTGTTTGGCCCGACTACGCAGGGTTTCACGGCCACGGCCGTCATCCCGAACGTGTTTGGCGTCAACGGCCAGGGCCAGTCGCGCGGCGGTTCGAACTCCGCGCTGAAGCCCTCGACGGCGAAGACCAAGTCGTTCGGTGTGGTTTATTCGCCGAAGGCAGTGAAGGGCCTCAGCATGAGCGTCGATTTCATCAAGATCGACCAAGTCGAGTTGGTCGGCTCGGCTGGCACGACGGAGATTTTGCGCAGTGTCGAAACCCTCGGCACGGCTTCACCCTACATCAACCAAGTATCGCTCGGCAATTGGCCCACCAATCCCGATCCGACGCTCCCTGCGGCGACGCGGATCACGGCGGCCGGTCAGCTTGGGGCTCTGCTGCGCGGCGGTGCATCGGCGAATCAGATCTTCATGACGGATTCGTTGATCAATATTGCCGGTCAAAAGGTCACGGCGCTCGATGTCGCGGTAAACTATGTCATTCCGAATCGCGATTACGGACGGTTTAAGGTCGGCACGACTGGCACCTTCTTTATTGATTACCAGTTCCAAGCGCTGCCGTCCCAGCCCTACTATGAATATGCGAACCATATCAGCAACGGCGGCACTGGCGCGCAAGGTGCGGTCCCGGGCACGCGCTTCTTTACGACCCTCGACTGGAGCCAAGGTCCTTGGGCCGTATCACTCGCGAATACCTACATCGGTGAGATGACGGATATCGGGCCCGGCGGCATCACGTTTGCCCTCAGCACGTCGTTGCGCCGTCAGCCGGTCGCCGCTTATTCGAGCTGGGATCTCGCGGCGAGCCACACCTTCTCGAAATCCGCCGCCGATTCCGGTCTGCGCCGCTGGCTGGGTGGACTGCAGGTCAGCGTCGGTATCAACAACCTCGCAGACAAAATGCCGATCATTACGCCGCAGGCGTTTAACGAATCCAACGCGGACGTTTCGACCTATAACCCGATCGGTCGGCTGTTCTACATCAGCGCTAAGTATCGGTTCTGATCGCAACGCGTTAGTTTGATCCCCTTGCCCCGACGGCCCGCCAAATTTGGCGGGCCGTTTTTTTGAACCCGATAGTCGCCCCGCCGGCCTACTGGACGCGTTTCACGTAAACCACGACGTTGGCGGCATCGATGATCATTTTGTAGCCAAACGGTCCGCGAACCAAGGTGACCGCGGGGTTGGTGAGTTTTTTAGGGAGATAGACGTCCGTTGGCGTGCGCTGCTGCCAGATCTGGCCGTTGGCCAAGACAAAGACGGCGCGTCCGGAGAACTCTTGGACCGATCCCTCTATATGAGTGTGCAGTTCATCGGAGGCGTTGGTCGGCTTGCTTTGGGCGACCTGCTCTGCGCCGAAGTCGGCGGCGATTTTTTCTTTGGAGGGCGGACGCTGCGTCGCCGCAGGGGTGCGATTCTGCTGAAGCGGTGGAGCTGCCAAGTTCTGTCGGCGCGAAAGCGCGGCATCAAGGTAGGCCAGTTCTTCTGGAGTGAGTTTGCCCAGTCCGGAGCGCGTAAAATCCTCGGGGCTAAGAGAGCGAATCGAGGAGGAGCTGGGAAGCGCCTGGGTTGCAGAGCGCTCGGCCGCACAAACGGAGCGACCGATGAACACCATGACAGCAAGGAGGGTTAAGCGGAACATTGTTAACAGTTTTTTGGGGTTGAGTGCGGTGCGCGCAAGTGTGGCGGTTGATTTCGAATCGTCTCAATGATCCGGTGATTTATCGCATCTTTAGGGCGATTTGCCGCGATCTGCGGTAGTTTGTCATGATTTTTCATTGCCTGATATCGAAACGATCTGCCAATGGTTACCGAACCAAAGCTGGCTTAGTGCCGGGTTGGGCTACCACACAACACAACTGACACAAACTATGAACAACCTATCCTCACGGAAGTTGAAGGTCTCGTTGTCGCTCCTCGCGACCATGAGCCTAAGCGCAGCGTCGGGCTTCGGCCAAGCGGCTGCTAAAGTAGAAACCCAAGTCCTCGAAAAATACGTCGTTACGGGTTCTTACCTGACCCAGGCGGCCAACTCGATCGCCATCCCGGTCATCACGATCGACACGAAGAGCATCGAGAACTCGGGCAGTGTGACCAACGTTTTGGAAATCCTGCGCAAGACCACGCCGCAATTCAGCGGCAACGGCAACCTTGGTAGCTCGAACGCCAACGTCGGCTCCGGCTCCACCAACGGCGGTTCGCAAATCCTTCTGCGCAATGCTGCCACCCTCGTGCTCCTCAACGGTCGCCGCTCTGCGGTGAATCCCGTGAGCTCGACCGGCGGTTACTCGTTCGTCGACGTCAACATGATCCCCGTCGCTGCGATCCAGCGCATTGAGGTGCTCGCTGACGGTGCTTCCGCTATCTACGGCACCGACGCCGTTTCCGGCGTGGTGAACATCATCTTGAAGACCAACTACGAAGGCTTCGAGATGGGTGGTCGCTACGGTTGGTCCACCAACAAGGGCCACACTGCGGAACGCAGCGCCTACGTCGTCGGTGGTGTCAGCAATGGCAAAACCAGCATGACGCTCTCCGCCGAGTTCGTGAAACAGGACCCGATCTTCAACTACGAGCGCTCCTATTCTGATCCGACTTACGGCACGCCCACCTTCGCGGGCTCCGTCAATATCGGTGGCTCGTTCTACTATTTGGACCCGACCAAGAATGCCCCGGCAGTTACCGCTGGCGGTCTCGCTCCGGCTGCCCTCGTGGCGAACGGCACCTACAAGGGACCGCTCACCCAGGGCGACATGTTCCAATACTTCAATCTCGCCCAATACGTCACCCAATCCGTGCAGAACGAGCGCAAGAGCTTCTCGCTCGCATTTGACCACAAGTGGAACGACTCCGTCTCCGCGTTCGGCGACGTGCTGGTGGTTCAGACCAACACGTTCTCCCAGATCAACGGCCAGCCGATCAATTCCAGCGCCCTCGCTGCTTTGACCCCCGGCACGTTCCCCGGCGCAGGTGGCACCACTATCCCGGCCGGCCTCTACGGCAATCCGTTCAATGTTCCGGTGACTGCCCGCAATCGTCTGACGGCTGCTCCCCGGCAATACCTCAACGACACCACCGGCATCCGCGGCGTCGCTGGCTTCAAGGGTAAGATCGATAACAACTGGTCTTGGGAAGTCGCGGGCACCTACAACCGCATCACGCAGGACTACCAGAATCCCGGTGTGATCAATAACAAGAACCTCGCCAATGCGATTGTCACCAACCAGTTCAATTTCTTCGCCCGCACCCAGGCAGCCGGTGTGATTCAAAACGGTGGTTTCGTCGGTATCGCCACCGGCGGCTTCATCAGCACGCTCCGCAATGTTGACGTCAAAGTCAGCGGTTCGCTCGTGGAACTCCCGGCCGGCCCGCTCGACGTAGCTGTCGGCGCAGAGCAGCGCAAAGAAGGCCTCAGCGCGGTCGCCGATCCGCTCAGCCAGCTCGATCCCGTCACCGGCACCCTCGGTTGGAACGGCGCGACGACGCTCTATCCCTTCGATGCGAATCGCTCCGTGGGCTCCCTCTTTGCCGAGGCCCGCGTGCCGATCGCGAAGAATCTCCCGGGCGCCCACCTCCTTGAGGCGACCGCCGCGGTGCGTCACGAATACTACAGCGACACCACCAATCCGACCGTTCCCAAGATTTCGCTGCGCTACCTCCCGCTCAACGATGAGTTCGCCCTCCGCGGCACCTACTCGAAGTCGTTCTCGGCTCCGTCGCTCTTCAACCTCTTTGGACCGGTCAGCGTTGGCTTTACCACCCCGTTCACGCTTCGCCGCGTCAATGGCACCTCGGTCGCCAACCTCCAGACCAACTCGCAGTCGGGCTCGAACTCCACGCTTAAGCCCTCCAAGGCCAAGAATGCCACCGTCGGATTTGTCTACTCGCCGAAGGCCGTCAAAGGCTTCTCGATGTCGGTCGACTACTGGAATATCAAGCAGACCGAGCTGATCTCCAGCATTCCGACGAATGTTATTTTGCAGGACGTCGAGACCAAGGGGCCCGCCTCCCAGTATTCCAGTGTGGTTCGCTTCAAGAGCTTCACGGGCGCGCAAGTCACGGCTCCCGGCCAGATCGGCACCGCTGTTCCGGATGACGTTTATGTCACCGCGAAGAACGTGAACATCGCTGACCAGTCCCTCGACGGCTTCGATGTGAATCTGAAATACACCTTCAAGACCGAAGCCGGCCGCTTCGATTTCGGCTCCAACATCGGTATCTACAATCACTACACCCACGTCGACGTTCCCGGCGATCCGCGCCAAGAGACGGTGGGTAAGTCGACCGTGTTCAACGGCACGATTCCGCGCTGGCAGTCCTACACCACCGCCGAGTTCACCCGCGGCAACTACGCCGGCTTCCTCGGCTGGCGCTCCATTCCTGCGGTCATCGACGACGAAGACGGCGAGAAGGTCGGCAAATTCAACACGATCGACGCCTCCGTGGGCTACACGTTCGGCGCTAAGAGCAAGTGGATGTCCGGCGCCAAGGTGTCCGTCGGTATGAACAACGTGTTTAACAAATTCGGTCCCCTCGATCCCACGATCTTCTCGGATTCGAATGTTGATACCGCGACCTACGGCGCGATGGGCCGCTTCATCTACATCGACGTCAAATTCAAGTTCTAATCCGGCTTGAGGCGCCCCGGCGTCTCGCGGAGCAAGAATATCGAAGGCCCCCTCCCACCCGGGAGGGGCCTTTTTTTTGTCTCAAGCCGGCGAGCTTTGTCACATTCAGGCAAAACTTCGTCGTTGCTTCGTATCCGCCGATTTTTTGTCATAACCGGTCACCACAACAGCCGGCGGCGTCACTGCCGTCCGGTCGTATCTGCAACCACACACACCGAACCTATGAACAAACCGCTCCTGACGGTCGCTCTTGCGACCGCACGTTACGGTCTTTTCTCCGTCCTTGCTGTCGGCCTCACCGCCGCCGAGCAGACCACGAAGAAGACCGATGATAAAAAAGATGACGCCCAGAAACTCGAGAAATTCGAAGTCACGGGTTCGCGCATCAAACGTCTCGACTACGAGACGCCCGCTCCGGTCGCGAGCTTCACCTCCGCTGAAATCGAAGCTAAGGGCTACACGAACGTCGGCGACTTTATCCAAAGCCTCCCGTTCAATTCCGGCACGGCCAATTCGATTTACCAGACCGCGAGCTTCCTTCGCGGCGCTGCTACGACCAACCTCCGCGGTCTCGGTGCCCAGCGCTTCCTGACTCTCGTCAACGGTCGTCGCGCCGTCCCTTACGCGCTCACCAACAGCGGTAACCGCTCGGTGTTCGACTTTAACAGCCTCCCCGCTGCCGCCATCGAAAGCGTCGAGCTCCTCAAAGACGGCGCCTCTGCCATCTACGGCTCGGACGCGATCACCGGTGTGCTCAACATCAAGCTGAAGAAAAACTTCACCGGCCTCTCCACCAGCCTCTACTACGGCAATACGTTCAAAAACAGCGGCGGCGATACCGGCATCAAGCAGTTCAGCCTCGTCGCCGGTGCCGACTCCGGGAAGACGAAGATTATCACGGCGATCGATGCCAAGATGGCTAATTCGAACTTCCTCCGCGACTACGGCGTCACCACGACCGACTGGAGCTCTCTTGGGACCAACAAGGGTTCGAACCTGAATTCGGCGTCCAACTGGCCCGCCAATCTCACGCTCACCCGTGCCCAGGCGACCGCAGCAGGTGTCGCCTTCCCGAATGTCGCCTCGACCGTCGGAAGCTGGACCTTCGTCGTCCGTGGCGGTCAGCCCACCCCGACACCCACGCTCGCCGGTTTCACGGCCGCACCCGCCAATCCCGCCAACGCCAATGCCGTCCTCATTGGTAACGAAAACCGCTACAACTTCGCCGATACCTACCAGATTTATCCGGCGTATGACTACGTGAGCAATCACACGTCCATCGAACAAACCTTCAGCGACAACCTGAAAGGCTTTTTCGAGCTCACATTCGCGAAGAACTCGACGTATTTCGCGTTCACGCCCGGTGTCATCACCTACTCCACCGAGGGCCTCACACTGCCCGCCACGAATCCCTATAATCCCTTTGGTATTCCGCTCACCTCGCTGACCGCCCGCACGAACTTCGGCCCGGTCCGCAAGTTCGACACCGAATCCACCAACGCCAATTTCCTCACTGGCCTCCGTGGCACGATCTTTGGCAAGTGGGACTGGGAGTCGGCGGTTAACTACGGTTTTAGCAATGTTGCGACTGTTTCCCGCAACGCGATTCGCGCCACCACCTATCAGGCGGCCCTCAATGGCACGACCCGCGCCACGGCGATCAACCCCTTCGGTCCGTCCGACAACGCGACGCTCGTCAACAGCCTCTTTACGATTTCGAACTCGTCCAATAAGGCTGACTCGCTCGCCTACGACGCCAGTGCCTCGGGTAAGATTTTCGAACTCCCGGCCGGCGATGTCGGACTTGCCGCAGGCGTTGAAATTCGCAACGACCGCCTCGTCACCAATCCCGACACGGCGGCCTACCTCGGTTCCGGCGGTGGCCAACCGCTTTCGGGCAAACGCGTCGTTTCGTCGCAATACGTCGAAATCACCGCGCCCATCTACAAGTCGCCCACCATCGGCTCGGCCGAGCTCCAGCTCGCCGGTCGCCACGAATACTACAGCGATTTCGGCAACACCACCAAGCCCAAGGTCGGCCTGAAGGTCCGCCTGCCGGACACCAAGTTCCTCAACGTCGTCCTTCGTGGCTCCTACTCCGAGTCCTTCCAGGCGCCGGCCCTCGGTTTGCTCTACGCTTCGCAGACGATCGCGTTCTCTTCGACCGTCCTCCAAGATCCGTTGCGTCCCCAGGACACTCCCACGCAGTTGCGCATTATCACGGGTGGTAATCCCAACCTGCTGCCGGAAACAGCCAAGATCCAATACGTCGGCGCCGTTTTCGAATCACCGAAGATCAAGAACCTGTCCTTCAGCATCGACTACTTCGATATGCGGATCAACCAGGTCATCGTAACTCCGAGCGCTACCTACATCCTCTCCACCAACGGTCGCACTCAGTTTCCCAATGCCATCGTGCGCGACCCTGCGGGCGGCAATCCCGGACCGATCCTCCGCCTGGAGTCCGTTCCTTCCAATAACCCGCTCGCCTACCAAATCTACCGGGGCTTCGACTTCGGCGTGAAATATTCGCTGCGGAACACCCGTTACGGCGATTTCCGTTTCAATGCCGATGCCACCCAGATTCTCAAAACCGGCTCCGATTCCGGTTTAGGCGGCGGCTTCTTCGACAACGTGGGTTACTACTACAGCCCGGAGTGGAAAGCTTCGGCCGGCGCGTCCTGGAACTACAAGCATTTCGGTGCATCGCTCACGGGTGACTATACGCACCATTACTACAACGACGCTTACACGGTGCAGGGCTGGGGCGAAAATCCCTTCACCCTCTTCGGTGGCAGTGTTCGCTACAACGGATTCTGGAACAGCACGATCACCCTCGGTGTGAGCAATCTGTTCAACAACCGTCCGCCGCCCAATGGTCGTGAGACCACCGGCTTCGACCCGAACGCCTACGGCGCCGGTGTCCTCGGTCGGTTCGCCTACATCCGCGTTCGCAAAGAATTCTGATCGCGCGATCGCGCGTCACGTTCCTCTCAACACTCGAGCGTGCCCCTCCGGGGGCACGCTCTTTTTCTAGTCCCGTTCCTCTCTGTCCGCTTTCTGTCCGATGAAACGCTTCCTATCGCTTCTCGCCGTCTCCCTCCCGCTCTTCGCCGCCCAACCGCCCGCCGCGCCGGCTCCTGCCGCCGCCGAAGCCCCGGTGCCCGAACTCCCGGTCAAAACGTTTTTCCAGGCTCCGACGATCGCCTCGCTCACTTTTTCTCCCAACGGCAAATACATCGCCTGCCTCGTGCCCTTCGAGCGCCGCATGAATCTCGCGGTGATCGACCTCGAAAAGGGCACCAAGAACCTGCTCACCAATTTTAAGGACAAGCAAGCCACCCAACCCTCGTGGGCCAGCGACGACCGCATCCTCTTCCGCGTCGACGATGACGGGAAAGAATCCTTCGCCCTCTACGCCGTGAATCGCGACGGCAAAGACCCCAGCGTGCTCGCTTCCGGTTACTCCAAGGCCGACACCAACAATGAAATTAACGTCCGCTTCCGCAGCGTCTTCGGCCGCATCGAAGGCGATACGAAGAATATACTCGTCCTCGCCAACCTCACGTATCGCGATTGGTCCGACGTCGCCACGCTCAATTTAAAGACCGGCACGATGACCACCCTCATCGAGGCCCCGGGCAACGTTGATTACTATCTCCGCGATCACGCGGGGAATATTCGCATCGCCGTGGTCGAGAAAGAGCAGATCCGGCGCGTCCTCTATCGCGACGCCAAGGCCAAGACCTGGACTACCCTCGGCGAACACCATATGGACTCGCCCGGCTGGGAACCCCTCGGGTTCGATGGAGACAATCGCACCCTGTTCATCTGGTCTGACATCGGCCGCAAAACCAAAGCCGTCTACCGCTACGACACCGCGGCCCGCACCCAAGGCGAACTCGTGTTCGCCGACGAAACCTACGACGCGCTCGACGCCAACGCGGCCTCCGCAACCAGCTTCTCCTCCAACCTCATTTTTGATCCGGTCAAAAAGAAGATCGTCGGTCTGTCCTACTCGGCTGACCGCACCCGCTTTCACTGGATCGACGACGACATGCGCAAGATTCAGCAGAAGCTGGAGGCCTCGCTCCCCGACACCGTGCACCTCCCCCGGCAGTTTGCCGCCGATGGCTCAAAGATTATTTACCTCTCGTCTAACGACCGCGACCCCGGCGTTTACTACCTGTTCGACCGAAAAACCCAGAAACTGAACGAACTCGCCGTGATCAAGCCCGGCATCGACCCCGACAAAATGTCGGCAATGAAACGCGTCGTGTTCACGGCGCGCGACGGCCTGAAAGTGCACGGTTACCTCACGCTGCCCCGCGGCCGCCCGGCGAAAAATCTCCCGCTCATCCTCCACCCGCACGGCGGTCCCTTTGGCATCCGCGACGAATGGAGCTACCGAGACGAAGTGCAGTATTACGCCAACCGCGGCTTTGCCGTGCTGCAGGTCGACTATCGTGGCTCCGGCGGTTACGGCCGCGGCTACGAGTCAGCGGGCTTCAAGAAATGGGGCCTCGAAATGCAGGACGATCTTTCCGATGGCGTGAAGTGGGCCATCGCCGAAGGCATCGCCGATCCCTCCCGCGTCGTCATCAGCGGCGCCAGCTACGGCGGCTACGCCACGATGGCCGGCCTCACGCTCAGCCCCGAACTTTACTGCGCCGGCATCAACTACGTTGGCGTCACCGACATCGAGTTGCTCATTCCCCGTGAAGCCCCGCCCGACCGCATGTATTGGCGCAACACCCGCCTCGGCAAACTCAGCGACTCCGCCGACAAGAAACGCCTCCACGACACCTCGCCCGTGCATTTCGCCGACCGCATCAATGTCCCGCTGCTCATGGCCTACGGCAAAAACGACCCGCGCGTGCACATCGACCACGGTTTCGACATGGAGCGCGCTCTCAAGAAAGCCGGGAAGACCTTCGAGATGATCATTGAGGCGGATGAGGGGCACGGTTTCCGGAAGGAGGAGAGCCGCATCGCGTTCTTCGATACCGTCGACGTCTTCCTCAAGAAGCACGTCCTCTCCCGGACCGGCACGGTCAAAGTCGGTCCGACTCAGGTGATCGATTCACCGGCCAAGAGTCGAAACTAGCGGTTCTTCCGATCTGCCCGCGGTGTGCTTCCTGCCGCATTTTTCGGCAGGAAGCCGATAGCTGTCGAACCGGTTTTGCCCGTCTCGGGACTTTGGATATCGGCATTGCCAACGGCCGAGCCCTGGCGTCGCATCTGCTGTCTTCCCAGATCCTCTCCGGCCCGCGCGCCACCTCGCGTGGGCCAAGTTTGCCGCTTCAACCATGAACTACCGCCGATACTCAACCGTCTTCGCGAGCGCTCTCGTCCCCTTGCTCCTCGGTCTTGCCTCTGCCGGGCTTTCCGCAGCACAAGAGACCAAAAAATCGGAGGACAAAACCGATCCCAACGCCCCCGAGAGACTCGAAGCCTTCGAGGTCACCGGTTCTCGCGTGAGGCGCCTCGATTACGAGACGCCCTCTCCGGTGGTGACGTTTACCTCTGCTGCCATCGAAGAAAAAGGCTATGCCACGCTCGGCGAATTCATGCAGAGCCTGCCCTACAACAACTCCACCGGCGTCTCGGAGTTCACCACCGGCAGCTTCGTCACCGGTGCGGCGACCATCAATCCCCGCGGCCTCGGCTCCAATCGCGTGCTCACCCTTGTCAACGGCCGGCGCGCCGTCCCCTACGCGCTCACCAATAGCGCCAGCGGCACCGCGCAGACGGTTTTCAATTTCAACAGCATTCCTTCCGCGGCGATTCACCGCATCGAGTATTTGAAAGACGGCGCCTCCGCCATTTACGGCTCCGATGCGATCACCGGTGTGCTCAATATGGTTCTCAAAAAGAACTACGAGGGCTCTTCGGTCGATATCACGTTCGCGAACACCCTGAAGCACGATACGCTTCGCAAGACGGTCAGCATCTTCACCGGTCTCTCCAAAGACGGCTGGGAAATCACCGGCGGCGTCACCCTCCAAAGCCGGCATTCCAGTTTCATCAAAGACTATGGTGTGACCACCACCGACTACCGCTACCTCGGTCAGAAGGGCATCAATCAAAACAGCACGATCTACCATCCTTCGTATTTGAGCCTGTCGGCCGCACAGGCGGTGGCGTCGGGTCTCGGCACCGCGGCGGGCTTCTACATCGTGCAAGGCCCGGACGGTGTCGCCAATCCCACCAAGTCTAGCTTCACCTACGTCGGCACCTCGACCGCCGTCTTCACGAACGCCAACCGGCAGGACTTTGCCAACGTCACCCAGCTCTACCCGTCCAGTGAGAGCGGCGGTGGCTACGCCAGTCTCCAGAAGGTGATCAACCCGCACGTCACCGCGTTCGCCCACGTGCTCTACAGCCGCAGCCTCACCCACTACGAGATGCAACCCTACGGTTTCACCAACTCGCTCGCGGGCATCACGCTGCCGGCCACCAATCCCTACAACCCCACCGGCCTGTCGTTTACGAATACCGCGACCAGTTTCCCCTATCTCTTCCGCGGTCGCTATCTGCCCAAGCGTGAAGTCGCCAGCACCACGCTCTCGTCGCTCGCCGGGCTGCGTGGCACGGTCCGCCGTATCTGGAATTGGGAGACGGCGATCAGCTACGGACAAAACGAAACCGTGCGCGACACCGACCTGATCGCCGCCGCCAGTCTCCAGGCTGCGCTCAACGGCACCACTCGCGCGACCGCGTGGAATCCCTTCGGTCCCTCCGATAATCCCGATGTCGAAAAAAATCTCTACACGCGCTCCCGCGGCCTCGACGGCAAGATCGACAGCCTCAGTTACGACGCCTCCATCAACGGCTCCTTCTACCAGCTGCCTTGGAAGGGTGCCGGCGAACTCGGTCTCGCCACGGGCTACGAGTATCGCGAGGACAATCTCCGCTCCAATCCCGAACCCAGTAACTTCATCGGCTTCACCGCCACGACGCCGTTCAAAGGCAAACGCGAAAGCAATTCCGCCTACATCGAACTCACGGCTCCGGTGCAGAAGTGGCTCGATTTCCAATTCGCCGCCCGTCACGAGCGCTACAGCGATTTCGGCAACACCACCAAGCCCAAGGTCGCCGCCAAACTTCGCCTCCCGTCCAACCGGGCGGTGAATATCGTCCTCCGCGGCTCCTACTCGGAATCGTTTAAGGCACCCGACCTCGGCCAGCTCTACGCGCCGCAATCCAACGCGGTCACCACCACCGCGTTTCTGGATCCGCTGCGGCCGCAAGACGCGGCCCGGCAGTTGCCCTCGACCGTCGGCGGCAATCCCTCGCTCAAACCCGAAGAGGGCAAAGTGCAGTATACCGGCGCGGTCTTCGAAATCCCGTCCGTCAAGGGCCTCAGCTTCACGGTGGATTTCTTCGACGTGCAGATCACCAATGTCATCAGTTCGCTCGGTGCCAGTTACCTCCTCTCCGCCGAAGGCCGCCGACTCTTTCCGGACGCAATCACTCGCGACCCCTCGACGGATGGCACGCCGGGCCGTATCTCGCGCGTCGCGGCGATCTCCAACAACCTCGGGCTCCAGCTCTACCGCGGCCTCGACTACGGTGTGCGCTACGGTCTCCGCAACACCCGCTTTGGCAGCTTCACGTTCGACGCGCTCGCCAGCCAAGTGCTCAAGAAGGGCTCGGATGCCGGCACGGGCGCGGGCTTCTTCGACAACACCGGCTTGGCCTTCGACGTCGAGTGGCGCTATAATTACGGCCTCTCCTGGAGTCACAAAAACTTCAGCGCCCGCGTGACGGCCGATGTCGTGGGCAAATATTTCAACGACAACTGGACGGCAGCCGGCTGGGGTGAAAACGCCTTCACGCTCGTGAATCCCTCGATCAGTTACCGCGGATTCAAGAAGACGACGGTGACACTCGGTGTGACCAACGTGTTCGACGCCCGTCCGCCGGCGATGGGTCACCGCGCCCTCGGCTTCGACGACCGCGTCTACGGTGCCGGCGCCCTCGGTATCGCCGGCTCGGTGCGCGTGCGGCGCGAATTCTGAGCCGCAGGTCAACTGCCCTGAATTATTCGGCGCACTCCCCAACCCGAGGAGTGCGCCGTTATTTTTCCCGCGAATTTTCCCCATGAAGCGCCACCTGCTCCTCATCGTCGTTTGTTTTTCCGGGCTGCTTCGCGCAGTCCCCGCCGCTCCGCCGCCGATCCTGCCGGTCGAGACCTTTTTCAAGAAGGCCAACATCGCCCAGCTCACGTTTTCCCCGGACGGCAAACGCATCGCCTGCCTCGTGCCCTACGAGCGCCGCCTGAATCTCGCGGTGATCGATCTGGAAAAGAAAACCAAGAACCTCCTCACCACCTTCAAGGATAACGACGTCGGCTCCCTCCTGTGGGCGAACGACCAGCGGCTGATTTTCACCAAGACCTCCGACGGCCAGCCGGGCGCCGCCGTCTACGCGATCAACCGCGACGGCACCGAAGGCGTCCTGCTCGTGGGCGGCGCCGCCGAGGCCGGCACCGAACGTCAGGCGAATTCGGAATTCCGGGGTCTGCTTGCCCGTCTGCCGGACGATCCGCGGCACTTCCTCGTGCTCGGCGCCCTCTCCGGCGCGCAAGGCCCGGACGTCTGCGTGATGAACCTGAAGACCGGCAAGCTCACGCTGGAGATCGCGAACCCCGGTTGGGTCCGACGGTGGATCTTGGACCGCAACCGCGTCGTGCGTGCAGCCGTCGCGGTGCAGGGCGCGACCACCACGGTGCTGCTGCGCGATCCCGCCAAGGGCACGTTTACCCCGGTGCACGCCCACCAAGAGGACGCCCCCGGCTGGCTCCCGCTCGCGTTCGATGGCGACGACCGCACGCTGTTTGTCGCGTCCAACATCGGTCGCGATACCCGCGCGGTTTACCGCTTCGATACGCAGACCCGCACACTCGGCGAACTCGTTCACGCCGATCCCGTCTACGACGTCGAAAACGTGCTGTGGGACGAGGCCAAGAAGAAGATCGTCGCGATCCCGGTGAACGCCGAACGTCCCCGCCTCCACTGGCTCGATCCTGAGAGCGCCGAACTCCAGCAGCGGATCGACAAATCCCTCCGCGATACGGTCAACCGCCTCCTCGTCGCCTCGCCCGACGGTTCGCGTCGCCTTATCTCGGCCACCAGCGACCGCGACCCCGGCGTGTATTACCTCTTCGATTCCGCCACCAAAAAAATCGAGGAGCTCGCCGTGTTGAAACCCGGCATCGATCCGGACCAGATGGCGCCGATGAAGCCCGTCTCGTTCAAGTCGCGCGACGGCCTCACGATTCACGCCTATCTCACGCTGCCGTTGGGGCGAGAGCCGAAAAATCTCCCGCTCGTCATCCACCCGCACGGCGGTCCTTACGGCATCCGCGACAGCTGGGGTTTCAATCCCGAGGTGCAATTCTACGCGAACCGCGGCTTCGCCGTGTTGCAGGTGAACTTCCGCGGCTCCGGCGGCTACGGCGACAAATTCGAACGCGCCGGTTGGAAAAAATGGGGCCTCGCCATGCAGGATGATCTCACCGACGCCGTGAAGTGGGCGCTCGCCGAAGGCATCGCCGATCCTGCGCGCGTGGTGATCTCCGGCGCCTCCTACGGCGGCTACGCCACGATGGCCGGCCTCGCGTTTACGCCCGAGCTCTACTGCGCCGGCATCAACTACCTCGGTCGCGTCAACATCGCCGACAAAATCAGCGACCAGGAAACCAAATCATCGCGCCATTGGTTCGCGACTCGGATCGGCGATCTCGACGACGCCGCCGATCGCAAACGGCTGCGCGAAACCTCGCCGGTCTTTTTCGCGGAGCGCATTAACGCGCCCGTGCTGATGGCCTACGGAAAAAACGACACCCAAGTCCGCATCGACCAAGGTTACGGCATGGAGACCGCGCTCAAGAAAGCCGGGAAGACCTTTGAAATGATCGTCGAAGAGAAGGAAGGTCACGGCTTCCGCAAGGAAGAGCTAAGCATCGCGTTCTACACCCGCGTCGATGCGTTCCTGAAGAAATACGTCTCCACACCGCGCGGGTCCGTGAATGTAGGCGAAGCTAAGGTTGTCGAACCGCCGCCCAAGCCCTGAGTTCCCGGTTGCGTCTCCGGGACCACGTTGCCTTCGTGGTGTTGTCCACAACGTGCCGCCGACCGACCCCTCGGCGGCTTCCCTTCAACACACACGAACGATGAAACGTCCGCTCTCCGCGGCCTTTGTCGCGGCTGCGCGAATCGGTGCCTTCGCTTTCTTCTGCACCGTTTCGCTCTCCGCGCAGACTGCTCCGCAAACCGCTGCTGCTCCGACCACCGCCGAGCCCGCGAAACTCGAAAAATTCGAAGTCACCGGCTCGCTCATCAAACGCACCGACGTGGAAGGACCGTCGCCCGTGCGCTTCATCTCGCGCGAAGATATCGAGCTGTCCGGTATGGACAATCTCACCGACATCATGCGCGACATCCCCGAGGCCACCGCGCTCGGTATCAACGAAGGCGGCACCACGACCGCCGTGCGCGGCGCCTCCGCGATCGACCTGCGCTTTCTCGGCCCGAACAACACCCTCGTGCTTGTCGACGGCCGCCGGCAGGCGCCCAACGGCATCTCCAGCGGGGGCACGGTGTTCGTCGATCTCAACCGCATCCCGGTTTCGCTCATCGAGCGGGTCGAGTTGCTCAAGGACGGCGCCTCCGCGATTTACGGCTCCGATGCCACCGCCGGCGTGATCAATATCATCACGCGGCAGAACTTTGTGGGGGCCGAGGTGAGCGCCCGTTACGGAAACTACTTCAAGACCGACGGCGCCGAGCTCTCCGTCTCGCTCTTCGGCGGCACGCGCGCCGGCAAACTCCGCGTGAACGTGAACTACACCCACAGCTCCCGCCATGCGAACGCCGCGGTCGACCAGCCGTTCTCCGCCGATGCCGACCAGACCGAGCGCTGGCGGGCCTACGATGCCGTGAAATACGCGGCGAACCTGCGGCCCACTGCCACGGCCAATAGCGCCTACGACGGACGCTCCGCCACCGGACCCTACGCCACGATCGGCGTGCCCACACTGGCCCAGCTCACCGATCCGAAAAACGGGCTCACCGCCGCCGCGATCATCAATCCCCTCACGGGCACCGCCGCGACGTTCTTGCCCGGCACCGGTGGCTCGAATGCCGGCACGCTCGGCAGTTCGGCGAATTTCGCCTCGGTTCCGCGCGGCAACAACCCGCCGCGCCCGAGTGCCGCGCAATTTGTCGCGCGTGCTTTTCCCGCCGGCGAATTCAGCAACTCCTACAATTTTCAGCCTTTCGTTTGGAACGTTCCCGAGCGCGTCACCCGCAGCCTCAGCACCGGTTTGGCCTACCAGCTCACGCGCACGATCGAGGCCGACGCCGCGATCAGTTACAACCGGATCAACTCCGAGACTCACCTCGCGCCGTCGCCCATTTCCACGAGCGGTGATAACAACATCCTCGTCCCCGCGAGAAATTACTACAACCCCTTCGGCATTCCGCTCGCGTTTACCTACCGCCCGATCGAGGTCGGCCCACGCATCGCGAAAATCGAAAGCAAGTCGCTTGGCCTCCGGGCCGCCGTGCACGGCACGATCCGGTCGCGTTTCGATTGGGATCTCGGTTGGGCCTACACGAAAAATCAGTCCACGGATCGCACGACCAATGCCATCAGCGAGAGCCGCGTGCGCGCTGCGCTCGCGAGGACCACGCCCGACGCGCTCAATATTTTTGGCGGACCCTCTTTCAAGAACGACCCTGCCACGATCGACAGCATCAAGGTCATCTCTGGCAAGGATGGCAAAGCCGACACCACGCTGCTCGACGGCCGGCTCACGACGATCGAGTTGTTTTCACTGCCGTGGGGACAGGTCGGCAGCTCACTCAGCGCGCAGCATCGCGAAGAACATTTCGACACCTCCAACGACGAACTCTCCACCAAGTTGGACGACATCATCGGTCAGGTGCGTCTCGAAGATCCCACCAAAGCGGCCCGTAAAGTTGACTCGGCGTCCTTCGAATTGCGCGTGCCGCTTGTGAAGGAGCGCCATTTCCGCTTCCTGCACACGCTCGAGATCAACGGCGCGACGCGTTTCGAGAAATTCAGCGACGGTTACGACAGCGGTCTCAAGCCCTTTGGCGGACTGCGCTACCGTCCCTTCCGCAGCCTCATGCTGCGCGGCAGCTACAGTGAGACGTTTCGTTCGCCCACGCTTCCGCAGCTCTACGGCGGCGTGCGCGAAAGTCTCGTGACCAGTTTGCCGGATCTCCGTCGCCCGCAGGCTCTGACCGGCGATCCCGTCGATGCCAGCACCTACCAGCGCCTCGTGAAAACCGCCGGAAACAGAAACCTCAAACCGGAGGACGGCATCACCAAGCAGGTGGGTCTCGTGTTCGATGTGCCGTGGAAAGTGCTCAACGGCCTCTCGGTGGATTTTGCACACGGCATCATCGAACAGAAAAACCTCATCACGTCCGGCCTCGGCACGACGTTCATTCGTCAAAACGAACTCACCAGCACCGGCGATCTCGTGGTGCGCGATCCGCAGTCGGAGACCTACACGAATACCACCACGGCCAACATCAATATCCTGGCCGGCGCGGGTGGCATTACGACACCCGTTCGTCCGGGCGAGACGGTTACGGTGCCCGGTCGCATCCGCTACATCACTGATTCGGCCGTGAACCTCGCTCAACAGATGGTGCGCTACTACGACTACGGGTTGCGCTATCGCGTGCGCACCCGCGAATACGGGCAGTTCAATCTCACGAGCACCTGGACCTACATGGGGTTCTACGCATCGCGCCGTTTCGCGAACGACGCCGTGGTGAGCAGCGTGGGCCGCAGTCTGCCCCGTTACCGCAGCCAGTCGTCGATCGCGTGGCAGCGCAAAACGTGGGGTGCCAATCTCGGCATGAACTACATCCATCGCTATCGTGATCTGCGGCGCGACGGTTGGGAGGTCGGTCGATTCTATACGTTTTCCGGTTCGCTCAGCTACGCGTTCGACAAAAAATCCAAACTGGGCGACATGCGCGTCACGTTCGGGCTCGAAAATATTCTCGATCGCGATCCTCCGCTCGACAACACGAACGTCGGCTACAATCAGGGGCTCATCGGCCGCCCGGGCGGGCGCTTTGGCTACCTGAGTGTGCGCCGCGCGTTCTGACCGACGCGGTGCTTGCAGCCGGAGCGAATTCAGCTGCGCTCCTCCCCGTGCAGTCGATCCGCCATATCTTTATTTCGCCCGGCCACAATTTTTTCGGCCGTCACGGCCAGCCAGCCGGAACGCACCCCGCGGTCGACGTGCCGGTCGCGCAATGCCGTGCCGGATACGGGCTCGAGGGCGATCGGTTTTACGGCTATCGCCCGGGCTACAAGGCGCAGGTGACCTTCTTCCGTTGGGAAACCGTGCTCGCAGCCCGCGAAAAGTTTGGAGTCGCTGCGCTCTCGGCCGCGGTGTTTCGGCGCAACGTGATCACGGAGGGGCTCGATCTCGATGCCCTGCTCGAGCGCCGCTTCACGCTCGGCGGGATTGAGTTCGAGGGCACGGGCGAGGCGCGGCCCTGCCACTGGATGAATGCCGTCGTTGCGCCCGGCGCGGAGGATTGGCTCATGGGGCGCGGCGGCTTGCGCGCGAAAATTCTGAGTGATGGTCCCCTCGCGGTGGGTCCGGTCGAGCTATGGCTTGCCCAAGAAATCGCGTAGCCAAACCAGTCCGCCCGCCTCGTCTCGAAATGCGCCGTCGAGCTGTGCCTCGAACGCGGCATCCAGCACGCGCTTGAAATCCGGCCCCGGCGTGCGGCCGAGCGGGAGCAGATGACGTCCCAGGACGATCGGTTTCGGCGCTAGATTCTCGAACTCCAGCGCGGTGGCACATCGCAACAGCTCGCTGATTCGTGCTTCGGTCGCCGGCGTGTGCAGCGGTGGGCGGCCCCTGCTGTCGGCGCGCATCACGATCACGAGCTCGGCGATGCTCGCTGGCGCGAGACGTTTCGCGAGCCGGCGCACGGCCGTATCCGAAAACGGCCCGCCGCCGTTGTCGTGGGCATGGTGATTTTCCACGAGGGTTCGCACGGGCGGATCGAAGGCGAGGGGAGCGCCGATGCGCCGCAGAAACGTCCCCGACAGCGGCCCGCTCTCGGCGGCATGGCCCGGACTGCGCCAACGCATCGCGCCGTTTTTCTCCGCCAACACCGTCACCTTCGGTTTGCCGAAATCGTGGGCGAGCACGGCAAACATGAGCATCGGCCGCTGCGTGGACACTCTCCACTCCTCCATCGCCACGAGCGCGTCGAGGCAGTGTTGCGTGTGGGTAAACACGTCGCCCTCGGGGTGCCAGGCGGGATCCTGTGGCGTGCCGCGCAAGGCCGCGATTTCCGGAAAATGCCGCAGCCAACCGGTCTCCTCCAGCACGGCGAGCCCGCGACTCGGCCGCGCGGCTTTCGTCGCCCATTTCTCCCACTCGCCCCACACGCGCTCCAGCGGCAGCTCGGAAAACGTTTCCGCGATGCTCCGGCTCAGCGCGGCGGTTTCCGGCGCGAGGCTGAAATCGAACCGCGCCGCGAGCTGCATCGCCCGCAGCACGCGCAGCGGATCTTCGCTGAAGGCCGCGCTCGTGTGGCGCAGCACGTGGGCTTCCAGATCTCGGCGGCCTCCGTGCGGATCGATCAACTCCCCAGAAAACGGATCGCACGCGATTGCGTTGACCGTGAAATCCCGTCGCGCGGCCGCTTCGGCGTCGCTCAGCGCCGGATCGGGCGCCACTGCAAAGCCGCGGTGTCCGGAACCGGTCTTCGACTCCCGGCGCGGCAATGAAAAATCGTATTCCTCTCCGGTGGCGCGGCTGCGGACTTTTATCACGCCAAAGCTCCGTCCGATCACATCGGTGGCTCCGAACGGCTCCAATGTCCGCCGTAGCGTCTCGAAATCCACGCCGCCCACTTCGAGATCGAAGTCTTTCGGCGCGAGCCCGAGCAGCCAGTCGCGCACGCCGCCGCCGACGAGGCGCGGCCGCCCCACGCGGCGCACGACGTCGAGCATGGCCCGCAGATCAGCGGGCAGAGCCAGCTCAGCCCGCGGTATCATTCTTCCTTGGCGAGTGCGGTCGCGACGACGAATAGCCAGCCGACGACAAAGGACGATCCGCCGGTCGGCGGCACTGCGATCTTAAACCACGTCGGGGCGTCCGCCGTGACGGACATGATATAGAGCGAACCTGAAAAGAGGATGATTCCGAGCGTCCAGAAGCGCGCGGCCCACAACATCCGGCGCGCAGCGGTCCCGCTGGCGGAACGCAGCCAGATCGCGGCAGCCAACAGCGCGACCGTATGCACGAGTTGGTAGAAAACGGCGGTTTCCCAACGCGCCCGCGTGCCCATCTCTGTCAGGGCGGCCCGCAGCGCATGGGCGCCAAACGCACCGAGGCCGACGCCGATGGCGCCAAAGATGCCGGCGGCCAGCAGCGGAAAACGGGAAGAGTTCGTCATTTCTCCACGCTTGCACAAAGAAAATGGGAAACAAGCGTGATGGCGGCCCTCGTCGCCACCTCCGGCGGCTCACCCGGGCAACGAGTTATTCACAACCCAGAAAGAGGGGTTGACACTCACTTTGTAAACCTCACCTTTTGGCCTCTTTTCTCATGAAAACGTTCCTCGCCAAGAATGAGACCGTGCAACCCAAGTGGCATCTGATCGATGCTGAGGGTGTTGTGCTCGGCCGTCTCGCTGTCAAAGCCGCCAACATCATCCGTGGTCGTCACAAGGCTTCCTACACCCCCTCCGTGGATAACGGTGATTTCGTGGTGATCATCAATGCCGAGAAGGTCGCCCTTACCGGTAAGAAGGAAGTGCAGAACGAGTATATGTTCTTCTCCGGCTTCGTCGGTGGCGAGAGCTACCGCAAGCTCTCCGAGCAGCGCGAGCGCCACCCCGAGTTCATCATCGAGCACGCCGTCAAAGGCATGCTGCCGAAGAACCGGATCGCCGCCAAGATGCTGACCAAGCTCCGCGTCTTCGCCGGCCCGAAGCACACGCACGAGGCCAACAACCCGGTCAAGATCGCCGTCTAATTTTTACGTCCAGAACATGAGCACCACCGCCCCCGCCAACGTCTTCCTCGGCACCGGCCGCCGTAAAACCTCGACCGCGCGCATCCGTATCACCGAAGGCACCGGTAAACTGACCGTTAACGGCCGCACCTTCGACAGCTACTTCTCCCACGAGAATTTCTCCAAGCAGGCCTACGCGCCCCTCCTCACGGTTGACCTTCGCGAGAAGATCGACGTGACCGCCAATGTATCCGGCGGCGGCGTCTCCGGCCAAGCCGGTGCGGTTGCCCACGGCATCGCCCGCGCTCTCCAGAAGATGAACGCCGAACTCCGTCCCGCCCTCAAGAAGGCCGGTCACATCAAGCGCGATCCCCGCGCCAAGGAGCGTAAGAAGCCCGGTCAACCCGGCGCACGCGCCCGGTTCCAGTTCTCGAAGCGCTGAGTTTGCTTCCGGTGTCGCCACCGGAACCTGTCACGCTGCTCAAAACCCTGTTTTCTCGAACCGCCCGCCTTACCGCGGGCGGTTCTTTCTTTTTTGGACCAAACACTCGCTGCTCGCAGACCCGTTCCTGTTGCGACCGACGGCCTTGGAACGCGTCACCCAATTCGGAGTGGCGAACTGGAACGTGACCTGCTTATTGGCGCCCTGTGATGAAGCTCAACTCTTCCCGATCCCACCTTTCCGCCGTCGCTTTTTTGGCCACTGCATCGTTTGCGCAGGCTCATCCCGGGCACGACGGTCACGATTTTACGTGGGATTTCAGTCACCTCGCCGCTTACCCTGATGCCACCATTTTGTGTCTCGGCGTGCTCGGTGCGCTGGTGTGGGGTATTTGGAAGGTTGCCGCGGCCGCTCCGGCAGGCCCGAAACACCTGCCTGTGAGGGCCGAAGACCCGCGCCGCGATACGTGATTCGCTACAGTTTGCGCGGATCGCACCCCAATCGCGGGAAGTAGGGGGCCAGAATCCGCCGCACATCGCGCCACGCATTTCGCAGTCGAACTCCGTCGCGAGCGACGAGTTTGATGCTCCATCCGCCCCGCCGCAGGGCGCTGACGCCCAGCCAGAGGCCCTCGCCATGCAGATCGCTCACGGCCGACCGCCATACGCTGTCGGTCGGGCGCTCGGCCGCAAGCAGGACGGCATTGCCGAAACACGCTCCCGGCCCCGAGCCCGCCAACGCCGCCAGCGCCCGCAGGCTCTCGCCGGTTTGCTCGAATCGTTCACGCAGCACCAGTTCCCCGCCGAGTCGCACGCTCGTTTCGAGGCACAGGTTGCTCCATTCCCACGCTTCGCCGTGGGCCACGCGTCCGGGCATCAGCAGATCCACGACGAACGCTTCTCCGCCCGCCGCGAGCTCGATCTCAGTCGTCTGACGGTAGTTGCACCCACGGTGCGGCACGAGTGGTTCGGGCATGACCTCAAGCCAGGCGCCCGCTGCGACGTTGAAACTTTGCCGGCACTCCGCGGATCCGGCTTTCATCTTAAACACCCGGCTCGCACTCGGCGTGGTTACGAGCAGTGCCGCGCGTTCATCGACCGCGACGTGGGATTCCAAGCGGTCTCCCGCCAAAATTCCTGCCGTAGGGTTGACGACTTGCACGAGTAGCACCCCAGCGTCGACGTCCCAATACGGTTTGCTCAGGTGGAAGGGCGCGCGAAACGACTGCGCCGCGAGCACCGTGCGCCCGTCGGCCCGCGCCGACGCGTGCATCGTGAGATGTCCGGAAAATTCGCCCATTGCGTCCTGGCGTAGCGCGGTGCTTCAGCCCGCGCTGCTTTTGGGCTTCTGTGCGAAGAGCACCGCGTGCTCGATCCATGCAATCACGGCGTCGAGGTTGTGCTCACGTTTTAGGTCGCAGAACAAAAACGGCCGCGTGCCGCGTTGAATTTTCGCGTCGCGGTCCATCACGCCGAGATCGGCGCCCACGAGCGGGGCGAGGTCGATTTTGTTGATGATCAGAAGATCGCTGAACCGGATCGCCGGTCCGCCTTTGCGCGGGATTTTGTCTCCCTCGGCGACGTCGATCACGTAGATAAACGCGTCCACCAGCTCCGGTGAAAATGTTGCCGTGAGATTATCGCCGCCACTCTCCACCAGCACGAGTTGCAGCCCGGGGGCGAACTTCGCCTCGAGGGCGCGACACGCCTGCTCGTTCATCGTCGTGTCGTCGCGGATTGCCGTGTGCGGGCAACCGCCGGTCTCGACGCCCGCGATGCGCTCCGCCGGCAATGCGCTGTGTTGGATTAGAAACTGCGCGTCTTCGGAGCAGTAAATGTCGTTCGTCACGACGGCCATGGAGTAGCGCTCGCGGAGGCGCTGACAGAGTTTGAGGCAGAGCATCGTTTTGCCGGAGCCAACCGGGCCACCGATGCCGATACGAGGAGGGCGGGTCATGGAGAGGGAAAGAGGATCGCAGGGAGCACAGACCACACCAAGGGGCGAACAAGGAAATTCTCCGTTCACGGCACGCACGGCCCTTCCGCGGGCGCGCCACCATCGCCTCGCTTGCACGAAAGAGGGATGTCCGTGAGCGTGATTTTCTGCGGGCGGTCGTTTGCCTGCGCCGGAACCCAGCCCCATGTCGTCCCCTCGTTCTGTCTTTTTCACGCTTCGTCTCTCCCTCTGTGCGTTCGCCGTTTTCGCCGCGTCCGCTTTCGGCGCCGCTCCGGGCCGTGTTCACGTCGAACTCTGCGAACCGAAGTCCGACAAGGTCGTCGCCACCACGTGGCCCGAGCAGACCGCGGTCACCGAAACCTTTTCCGAGGATGTCTTCGGGTTTATGGAGCTGCCGCAGAAATACGTGTCCACCGGCATCCGCGCCGACCGCGCGTTTCCCACGCTCTTCCGCGCGACCGCCGAGGTGCGCCTCCCGGAGGGTAAACACCGCTTACTCCTCCGCTCCCGCGGCACCGCCCGTCTCCTGATCGACGGGAAGAAGATCCTCGAAACTCCGTTTGCCCAGCCCGCCGCATTCGCTGTGGGCAACGCCGGCGAGTTGCCGGTTGAGCCGCAGGAAACCTACCTGAATCTCGGTCCCGATTTCCGGTTCGCTGCTCCCGGCATCCGCGAGGAGTGGTGCGAATTCGAGTTCACCGGCGCTCCCTCCACGGTGGTGCTCGAAACCGTCCTCGGCGGCATCGAACCGAAGAGCAAGCGGCCCTTCCGTCCCGAACTCGGCGAGACCGTCGTCGCCTATTCGCCCGCCGGCAGCACGTCGTGGTGGCTACTGTCGCCGGGTTCGCGTGCTGTTTCCTACACCGATGCCGGGTGGGCAGCTCACGAGTCCGAGCGGCGTGCCCACTACGCCGCCGTCAACGCTCGCGCGCGCGCCGCGAAGCGTGCCGAGTCCGCGGCGTTTTGGACTTCGCGCCGCAGTGCCGCCAAGGCATGGCTCGCCGCGACGCCGGAAGTGGCCGTGCCTCCGTTGCGGGCCGGCTTTCCCGCCACCAACGCCATCGATCACTTCATTGCCGACCGTATCGCCAATGTCTCCGCCGAATACGCGCCCACGAAAAAGGGCTCCGTGGATTTCTACCGCGATGTGAAGCCCATCCTCGAGAATCGCTGCTTCAGCTGCCACCAGGGCGCCAAAGTCAAGGGCGGGCTCCGCCTCGACAATCTCGCCGCCGCACTCAAAGGCGGCAAAGCCGACGGCCCTGCTTTCGTCGCCGGTCACCCGGAGAAGAGCCCGCTCATCGAGCGTATCACGAGCACGGATTCCGAAGAGATCATGCCGGCCAAGGGCGATCCGCTGCCGGCCAAGGAAATCGCCACGCTGAAAACGTGGATCAAAGAGGGCGCCGCGTGGCCCGCGTTCCAAGTGGCAAATTTCAACCTCACGCCGCTCACCGACGATCTCACTTTTTTGCGCCGCGTGACGCTCGACACCGTCGGTGTCGTGCCGAGCGAACGTGAAGTGGCCGCTTTTATCGCGCTACCGGCCGCGTCCCGCCGCGCCGTGACCATCGATCGTCTGCTGGCTGATCCGCGTTGGGCCGACCAGTGGATGCCCTACTGGCTCGATGTGCTCGCCGAGAATCCGAACCTGATCAATCCCACGCTCAACAACACCGGTCCCTTCCGCTGGTGGATCTACGAGTCGCTCCTCGACAACAAGCCGCTCGATCTCTTCGTCACCGAACTCATCCGGCAGGAGGGCAGCGAACGTTTCGGTGGCCCCGCCGGTTTCAGCGTCGCCTCGCAAAACGACGTCCCGATGGCCGCCAAGGGCATCATCGTCAGCTCCGCGTTCCTCGGCGTGGAGATGAAGTGCGCCCGTTGCCACGACGCGCCCACCCACACCTCGAAACAAAAAGACCTCATGGAACTCGCCGCCATGCTCGGCGCGAAATCCATCAAGCTCCCCGCTTCCTCCAGCGTGATCATGGGCAATCTTCGCCTCGGTGGCCGCGAGCCTTTCATCGAGGTCACGCTCGCGCCCGGCACCACGGTCGGCCCCGCGTGGGCCTTCGCGCAATTTTGCGACGAGACCGTCGCCGCGAAGCTCGCCGAGCGGCCCGACGATACGCGCGACCGCCTTGCCGCCCTCATTACCGCGCCGCAAAACGAGCGCTTTGCCCAAGTCATGGCCAACCGCATCTGGCAGCGCTTCATGGCGCGCGGTCTCGTCGAGACGATCGGCGATTGGGAAAAGAGCCTGCCGACCCACCCCGAATTGCTCGCTTGGCTCGGCCGCGAGTTCGTTCGCTCGGGCTACGACGCCAAAGCCCTCGCGCGCCTCGTCCTGAATTCCCACGCCTACCAGCGTGCCGCCGATCCCTCGCTGGCCGAGACTGGTCCGCTGTTCACCGCCCCCGCGCCGCGCCGCATGGCGGCCGAACAACTCGTCGATTCGCTCTTCGCCGCCACCGGCAAACCGTTCGTCGTCGAGCCCGTTAACCTCGATCTCGACAGCGTGCGCACCATCGAAAACGCCCTCGATCTCGGCCGTGCTTCGCGTGCGTGGATGCTCGCCTCGACGTCGAACGAACGCGATCGCCCGAGCCTCATGCTGCCGCGCATCCAAGCCGTCGCCGAAGTCCTCGAGGTCTTCGGTTGGCGCGGCGCCCGTCCCGACGCCAGTAGCGGCGTGCGTGAAGTCGCCGCCAATGTTCTCCAGCCCGCCCTCCTCTCGAACGGCACGATGACCACGTGGCTCACGCGCCTCAGCGACGACCACGGCCTCACGCAGCTCGCGCTCGAAAATCAGTCGCTCGAAGCGCTCGTCACGCGCCTTTTCGCGCGCATGTTCACGCGTCAGCCGACGCCCGCTGAGCGCAAAACCTACACTGATCTTCTGCGTCCCGGTTACGAATCCCGCCTCGCCGCCGTGGCACCCGCTGCGCCTTCCTCGACGCCCCGCGTGCGCCCGAAATATGTCGCCTGGTCCAACCACATGAAGAGCGAGGCCAACACGTGGCGCCTTGAGCAGGAGGCCGCTGCCCGCCGCGGTGATCCGGCCACCGCCCGGCTCGCTGCCGATTGGCGCCGCCGCCTCGAGGACGTCACCTGGGCGCTCATCAATGCTCCCGAATGGACGCACATCCTCTGATCCCGGACTTCTCTCAAAATTTTCCCACCCCATGAATCGTCGCACATTTCTCACCCAGGCCGCCGCGCTCGCCGCCGCTTCGACTCTGCCTCGCGTCGTCGGCGCCGCCGACTCCCCGCACGGCGGCACCGTTGTTTCCGCGCCGCGTGGCAAAGCCGAACACTGCATCTTCATCTGGCTCGGCGGCGGCATGTCGCAGATCGACACCTTCGATCCCAAGAAGCGCGGCAACGCCAAGTCGAAGCCGTCCGTTCCCGGCACCGACTACGACATCATCGACACCGCCGTGCCCGGTGTTCGTTACACCGAACACCTCTCGCAGACCGCCCGCCTCGCCGAGCACGTCACCGCCGTGCGCACCGTGAACCACAAGCTCGGCATCGAGCACGCGCTCGCCACGAATTTCGTCCACACCGGCCGTCCCGTGAGCGGCAGCACGATCTATCCTTCGATGGGCTCGATCGTCGCGCACGAGCGCGGCGCCGTGAGCAGCGATTTGCCCGCGTATTTGCTGATCGGTTACCCGAGCGTGAGCCGCGGCCCGGGTTTTCTCGGTGCGAAACACGGCTACATTTACCTCGTCGATACCGAGTCGGGCCCTGCGGGGTTTACGCCGCCGGAGGGCATCGATGTGTCGCGCGTGGCGGCCCGCCAACGTTTGCTCGCGCCGTTGCAACAGCGCGCGGTCGACGATGTCGCGCTCGCCGACTATGCCGAGGTTCAGCGCGAGGCGCTCCGTCTCGCCGGTCCCGGCTTCATGCGGCACTTCAAGCTCGGCGAGGAGCCCGCCGCGATTCGCCAGCGCTACGGCGGCGAGTTTGGCCAGCGTTGCCTGCTCGCGCGTCGCCTCGTGCAGGCCGGCGTCCGCTTCATCGAGGTCTCGCACAATTTGAATTTTATCAACGGCGCCGGTTGGGACACCCACAACGCCGGCCAGCTCAACCAGCACATTCTCATCCGCGAGCTCGACACCGCGCTCTCCGCGCTGATTTCCGATCTTCAGGAGAAACGCCTCCTCGACAAAACGCTCATCGTCATCGGCACCGAGTTCGGTCGCCCGGGCCAATTTGACGGCGGTGGCGGCCGCGGCCACCAATCCTCCTCGTTCAGCCTCGTGCTGGCCGGCGGCGGTCTGCGCCATCGCGGCGCGTTTGGCGTGACCAACGAGCTCTCGGGGAAACCCGTGGAACATTCCGTGTCCGTGCCCGATTTTCACGCCACGGTTTACGCCGCGCTCGGCATCAATCCCTCGAAAGACCTCGTCAACGCGTCGCGTCCCGTGCCGATCACCGACGGTGGTAAACCCATCGCCGCGCTCTTCGGGTGAGTTCCTGCCGGTGGTGGAGGGAGAGCCGTTGGTGGTGGAGCGCGTTGACCCCAACGCGCTTTTCCGGAGTCTCTCGTGTCGTGTTGCCCCTCTTCCCGCGCTTCACCGTGCCCACGGTTTTCGCGCTCCTGCTCGCCGCCGCCGCGGTCGCCCAGGAGCGTGACCGCGTGCTCACGAAGGCCATCGAGGTGCGCTCGCTGACGCCGGCCGAGGCGGACAGCGGCATTCCCGTTCGCCTGCGCGGCATCGTGGTCTTCAGTGAAAGCCCGTCCGCGATTTTTTTGCAGGACGACACCTCCACGACATTTTTCCGGATGCGGGCCCGGGCAGTCCCGCCCGCGATCGGCGACGAGATCGAACTCACCAGCAAAACGCGCATGGGCCTCTACCTGCCCGGCCTCGACGACACGACGTATCGGGTGCTCGGTCGCCGCGAGCTGCCCGCGGGCATTCCCGCGCAGTTCGACGATCTCTACTTCGGTCGCTACCACTATCAACGCGTCACCGTCGAAGGCATCGTGCGCTCGGTATTGCCGCTCGACGTCAAAAAAAGCGTGCTCCGCCTCGCGATGGGTTCGCGCGTCATCGAGGTGCGCCTCGAAACGCCGCCGCCCGCCGAGGGCTCGCTCGTCGATCATCGCGTGCGCATCACCGGTCTCGCCGCCGGCCTCATCAACACTCCGCGCCGCCAGCTTGTGCAGCCCTACTTGCGCGTCCTCGGTTGGCACGAGGTCGTGGTCGTCGCGCCCGCGTTGCCGGCCGCCGAGGTGCCGCAGATCTCTGCCGAGGAACTCCTCGCGTTTCGCGTGAGCGGCCTCGGCGAACAACGCGTGCGCATCGACGGCGTCGTCACCGCGTCGTTCGGCAGCGATCAGGTTTTTCTGCAGCAGGGCGCGATGGCCTTCGCCGTGCGCCTCGGCCGTCCGGCGGAACTCGCGCCCGGCGACCGCGTCACGGTCCTCGGTTTTCCCTCGATGGAGCGTTTCAGTGCCTCCGTCGTCGATGCCGAGTTGCTTGCCCGGGTGTCGGGCGATCCGCCGGCGCCGCTCGACGTCCCGAATCTCGACGAACTCTACGGCAAGCCGGGCGATTCTCAGACGGGCAAACACGATGGCCTCTTGGTCCGGGTGAGCGGCACTGTGCGCGACGTGTTTAAAAACGAAGAGGGCTCCACGCTGCTCGTGCAGGGTGCCCGGCGCACGATCCAGGCGCGCGTGCCCGACGGCGTGGAGATTCCCGTCGCCGGCTCGCTCGTGCGGCTCGTGGGTATTTGCCAAGTGGAGACGGCCGTCTTCGGCCCCGGCTTTCGCAGCGATCCCGGGCTGGTGAGCTTGCGCGCGCTGTTGCCGGCCGGGCTCGAGGTGCTGCGCACGCCGCCGTGGTGGACGCCCCGGCGCCTCAGCGGTGTGCTCGCCGCGCTTGCCGGCGTCACGCTCTTGGCTGGTGGGTGGATCGCCATTTTGCGGCGTCAGGTCCATCGCCAGACCGCCGCGCTCCGCCGTCGCATCGAGGTCGAGGCGGCCTTGCAGGAGCGGCACCGCATCGCCCGCGAATTTCACGACACGCTCGAACAGGAACTCGCCGGCGTGAGCCTGCGTCTCGATGCGTTGGCGACGCGCGTTTCCGACGAGAAGGGCAAGGGCCTCATCGGCGCCTCGCGCAATCTCGTCACCCGCATCCAGGTCGAGACGCGCGATTTGATTTCCGATCTCCGCGATCCCGCTGAGACCGCTGGCGATCTGGTCGCCGCGCTTGCTCCCGTCGCCGCGCGCTACAGCACGGAGGGCGCGGTGCTCGTGCGGATCGAAGCCCGCGACGCGATTCCGCTTTTGCCCGCCGCCACGGTGCACGACTTGCGGATGATCGCCCGCGAGGCCGTCAACAATGCTCACAAACACGGCCGCGCCACCCACGTCGCCATCGAGCTCGCCGCGCAGCCCGCGCAGTTGGTCATGCGCATCGTGGACAACGGCTGCGGGTTCGATGCAGCCACGGCCCTCGAGGGCAAACGCGGCCATTTCGGGTGCGCCGGCATGCGCGAGCGCGGTCGTAAAATCGGCGCCGAAATCGCGTGGCAGAGCACGCTCCAGAAAGGCGCGACCGTCGAGGTGCGGCTGCCCTTGCACACTCCGGCGACCACGCGCGCGGAGCCTTCGCTCGCGGCTCCGCCTGTCTCGCCCGCCTGATCTCTCCCTGCGATCGTCCTTCTCTTCCCCATGTCGTCCGTCCCGTCGTCCCGTCTCACCGTCCTCATCGTCGACGACCATTTTGTCGTCCGCAGCGGCCTCGCCGCCTCGCTGGAGCTCGACGATTCCATCGAGGTCGTGGGCGAGGCCGAACGCGGCGAAGAGGTCGTCGCGACCTACCGGCGCTTGCGCCCGCACGTCGTCCTGATGGATTTTCAATTGCCCGGCATGAGCGGCGCCGATGCGACCGCCGCTCTCCGCGAAATCGATCCGGGCGCTCGCGTGCTGATCTTTTCCACCTTCGCCCGCGACGACGAAGTGCAGACCGCCCTTGATGCCGGCGCCCTCGGTTACCTGCAAAAATCCGCCTCCCGCGACGAGTTGCTCGCCGCCCTGCGACAAGTCGCGCGCGGCGTCCGCTCACTCCCGCCCGAAGTCGCGCGCCGCCTCGCCGCCCTGCGCCTCGGCCCCGCGATTACGCCGCGCGAACGCGAGATTCTCGTCCTGATCGCCGCCGGTCGCGCCAACAAGGAAATCGCCGCCGAACTCGGCGTTTCCGAAGACACCGTGAAGCGTCACGTCAGCCACATCCTTGAAAAACTCGACGTCAACGACCGCGCCCAAGCCACCGCCGAGGCCATCCGCCGCGGCATCGTCAAAATGCCCGAGTAGATGCCATGAGGCGGACTTCAGTTCGCCCTCTCGCGCCACAATACCTGCATCCGCCTCACGGCAGATCGTAAACTTCCACCAACGCGATACCGGTGGTGTTGCCGAGGCCGGAGACTTGCACGGTCCACGATCCCGGTAGGAGCGTGGTCACGAACGCCGCGTCCGCACTGTCTTCGACGAGCGCAAACGCCCCGGCGATGCGGGCCGCACTGCGGGTGTCGTCGGCGTCGGCCTGCGCCGACCACGCCGCGACGGTGTGGTGCAACGACTGGCGGGAGTCGAAGACTTGCAGTTGCGGTGCCGCCAGCGCGCCTGCGACGCCAAACGCCGCGAGCGACGGACCGACCGCGCGGATCAGCACCTTGCGTGCGGCGGCGCCCGTGATCACGAATCCGGCGATGAGCTGGTTCGCCCCGACGCCGACTACGCCGCGGGTTGAAATATTGATCGCGCGCGAGCCCTCGTTCGTCAGCGCGCTGGCGTCGTAGGCCTCGATCAGGCCCACGCCGGCCGTGTCGTTGAGGCCGGCGACCTGCGCCGTGTAGGCTCCCGGTGCGAGCGTGACGAGGAGGGCGGAGTCGGCGCTGCCGGCGGCAAACGGAAAAGCCCCCGCCGCGCTGGCCGCAGTTGCGATGGCTGCTGCGTTGGGTGCGCTGGTCCAGCGCGTGTTGGTGGCGAGCCGCGCCCCCGCCGCGTCAAACAGCGTCAGCACGGGTGCGGCCAAGCTTCCGGGCACCCCGAAGCCGCCCAGCGTCGGCCCCACCGCGCGCAGCAGCACAGGTTTCGGCACCGGGCCACTGATGACGAACCCGCTGATCATCGCGCCGGCGCCGGGGCTGATCGTGCCGCGGGTCGCGATATTGGTCAGCCGGCTCGTGTAGAGCGGATCGGACTGCAGGATGGTTTCGGAATCGCCGACGATGAACAGCGAATTGCCGTGAAACACCCCGTTTACGAGATTGGCCGTGGTGCCGGTTGGGACGGTGCCCCACGGACCAAAGGCATTGGGGGCAGAGGCTACGATGCCGTTTTCACCAGTGGCAAAAAGCGCTTCGGCGCCCAGTGCGAGGCCGCGAAAACGGGCGGCAATTCCCACCGACAAGTTTAAGAACAGGCCCCTCGCGAAATCGCTGCCAGCCTTATTCCCGTTCAGGACATAGTAGACCCGATGAAGAATAGTCCCATCCTGACCGATGCACGTGATTTGACCACCGGGATGCGAGACCAAGGCTTCAACGTCATTCAAAGCCTTTGTCTCTCCCTGCCACTTTTCTCCGTCGAAGGAGACGAGACCCTGTCCACTTTGCCCGTATGTGGCGAACGCGCGGCTATCGATAATCTCATTGGCTGGGCCGATACCTATCGGCACTTTTTGCTGGAGAGCGAGGCCGCGTAGCCAGCCGGTCACCCCTGACTGACGCGGCGTCCAATTCTCGGCGTCGGTCGAGGTCACGATCGTGCCGCGTTCTCCGACGGACACATACCGGTCGATCCCGAAAATGACGTTGTTCAACCGCTCGGACGTCCCGCTCGCGGTGGCTCGCTTCCATGTGATGGCGTCGGTTGAAATCAAAATGGTCCCGCGGTCCCCCACGATGACGAACTTACCCGCTCCGTAGGTAACACCGACGAGCCAGTCGGCCGTGCCCGCGTCCCGCTGGGTCCAAGTGTGCCCGTCGGGCGAAGTGAGAATCGTCCCGCCGGTGCCGACCGCGACAAGTTGCCCCGCGCCCGAGGCGATGCCCCAGAGGAAGCTGCCTCCGGCCCTGGCGCGTCGCGTGGTGAAGGTCGCGATCGGCGGCGTGTAAACCCGCAGGTTCACCCCCTCCGACGTCTGGCTGCCCGCGGCATTGCGAATTGTAACGCTGTAGACGCCCTCATCCGTCGCGGACGCCGCTTCGATGGCGTAGGCCGCGGCCGTGGCTCCCGGGATCGCGGTTCCGTTCCGCGTCCATTGGTAGGAGAGCGGCGGCGTCCCCGCGGCGGCGACGGCGAAACGGGTGCTCGTGCGGGCACCGAGTGCGCGGTTCGACCCATCCGTTCCGGCATTGGGCGATACGAGGATGATCGGCGCAACCGCGTCGGGGACGGGCGTGGCCTTGCGCAGTTTTGCGCCGGAGTTGTCGACGAGGAAGAGCACTCCGTTGGCTCCGGCGACGACGGCTCCGGGCCTGCGGAATTTCGCGCTGCCGCCTATGCCGTCTTCCACGGTAAAAGGCCAAGCGGGCTGCGTCTGCCCGGCCAGAGTGGTAACGTTTCCGTCCGGCGCGACCGTGCGAAGGAGATTGTTGCCGGCATCCGTCACCGCGAGCGCCCCGGTAGGAGTAACCGCGAGGCCGTCGATGGCATTGAATCGCGCGTCGGCGCCGCTGCCGTCCACACAGCCGATCTGATCCCGTGCGCCGGCGAGCGTGCTGACGGTTCCGCCCGGGGTGATCTTGCGGATCCGTGTCCCACGTTCGCCAACGAACACGTTCCCCTCGCGGCCTACCGCGAGCATGTAGAGACCTTCAAACCGGGCGGTCGCTGCCGGGCCGTCCTCCGTTCCAAACACTCCCGGCGTGCCGGCGAACGTCGTCACGCTCCCAGCCGGCGTGATTTTCCGAATCACGGCGTTGCCGGAATCGGCCACGAGAAGATTGCCGGTCCCATCGAAGGCGAGCGCGGAGGGTCTGTTAAAGCGAGCCGTCGTGGCGCTGCCATTGGCGGTTCCGGATGCATCCGCCCGCCCGGCGAAGACGCTCATCGCACCGGTCCGGGAGACCTTTCTGATGAGGTGGCGTCCCTGTTCGGTGACGTAGAGGTCGCCTGCCGCATCAACGGCGATTCCCGCGAACCCGACCGGTGGATCCTCCGACGTTGGCCGCAGCGTGGAACCTGTTCCGCCGGGGGAGACCCGGCGAATCTCGGCGCGCTGCCAGTCGGCCGCGTAGAGCATTCCCGCCGTATCGATCGCCAGACTGCCGACGCTCCAGTTGGGCTCTCGGTAGCCCTGACCGTCTGGCTGATAGTCGCGGAACGCCTCGGTGAGGGTCGTAACGGAATAGGTCTGCGCGCGGAGCGGAGCGATCAACACCAGTGTTGCCAACCAGACCGCAAGCCTCGTGGCCGGGCGCGAAAATTTCATGAAGGGGGTAGGGTGGAGTGAGCGGGCTTCTGTCGCCCTCCCGATTTAGACCAACCAACCCGTTTTTTCCGCTATTGCCCATGCCCAATTAGAACGCCCGCCGGATCGGGACTTCTGCCGCCACGCCAATATCCGATTCGCTGCAAATCTGCGCGCCTTCTCGCGCCGCCCGTGTCCGCGCACCCGCCGCACGAAAGTGTGACACCCGGGGGCGTGAAAATCCCCGGACCGCCCCGCATCACCCTCTCGTTCCGACCCGCACCGTGTCCCCGGTGCGGGTCCAGTTTCCCCAGTTCCCTCAGTTACCCAAATTGTCCCATGAAGTTCCCCTCCCCCTGTTGCGGAGGCTGGCTGCGCTTGCGCGTCCGGTCTCTGGTTAGTCTCGGCGTGCTTTTTCTCGCCACGTTTGCCGTTACCCACGGCGCGGCTCCCGGCACGATCACCGGCCGTGTGTTTAGCCCGGCCACCGGCGAATACCTCCGCAACGCCCAGATCCGCGTCGATTCGACGGGCGAGGTCATCACTTCCGAGGACGGCGGCAACTACCGCATTTCGCCGATCGCTTCCGGATCGGTCACGCTCGTTGTGACCTACACTGGTTTCCGCTCGGTCACGACGACCGTCGAAGTTCCGCCTGGCGGCACCGTCACGCGCGACATCGAGTTGATCAGCACGATGCAAGCCCCCGCCGCGACCGACCCGAAAGGTCCTTCCAAACTCGCGGCATTTAAAGTCTCCACCGAGCGTGAGGGCAACGCGAAGGCCATCATGGACCAGCGCAATTCCATGAATATCACCAACACCGTCGCCTCCGACGTGTTCGGCGATGTCGCCGAGGGCAACGTCGGCGAATTCCTCAAACACATGCCCGGCGTCGAGCTCGATCTCACGCAGGGCGAGGTGCGCACCATTCGCCTCCGCGGTCTCGATTCCGAATACACGCAGGTCACCCTCGACGGCGTTTCCCTCGGCAGCGCCGATGCCAACCAAGGCGCCTCCGGCAACGCTCGCGCGTTCTCCTTCGAACAAGTTTCCCTCGCCAGCATGGAGTCCATCGAGGTCTCCAAGACCATCAGCGCCGATGTCGACGCCAACGCTCCTGCCGGCACCATCAATCTGAAAACCAAACGCGCCTTCGACCGCGCCGGCCGCCGCGTTTCGATGGCCGCCAACCTCACGGCGTTTTCCACGCGCTTCAGCCTCGACGAATCCTACGGCCCCGACGACCGGCTCTCCCGGAAAATTCACCCGGGCGGCATCTTCGATTACTCGGACGTGTTCTTCAACAAGCGCCTCGGCATCAACCTCAACATCAGCGAGTCGATGGCCTACTCCGCCAACGCCCGCACGACGATGACTTACAGCTATGCGCCCACCGCGGCCGACCCGCGCCCCGTGGTGCCCACCGCGCTCACCTTCCTGCACGCGCCCCGCACCAACCGCCGCTCCACGGTGAATTTCACCGCCGATTTTAAAGCCTCCCAGCGCCTCGTCCTCTCGCTCACGCTGCTCTACAACTACGCCGACCTGAACAACCCGCAGCGTTCCGTCACCTTCAACGCCGGCGCCCGCAACACCATCCTCGGCGCCGACCCGCTCCTGAGTTTCACGTCCACGTCCACCGCCGCCAACGTCAACTCGAACCCCGCCGCGATCGTGAAGCTGGGCCAGACGATGACGGCTGTTCCAAAATTTGAATACCGCGTCGGCAATCTCACCGTGGAGGGCAAGTTCGCCGGCTCCAACTCTGTCAGTTGGTATGATCCCCGCGGGCGCCGCGGTTCGATCCGTGATGCCGGCGGTCCTACGCTCACCGGTCTCAATTTCACCGCCCGCCGTTCGGCACTTAACAGTGCGGACTGGAAGATCGTGCAGACGGGTGGCCCCGACATGGCCGACGGCGCCAATTTTACCAACCCCACCATCACGATCGACGATGGCCGCTACGCCATGACGGATGTCTACAGCGGCGAGGTCATCGCCACGCTCCGCACCACGAAGGTCCTCCCCGTCGTGTGGAAGGCGGGCGTGAAACGCCGCTTCGAAATCCGCGATTTCCGCCTCGATACCGAATCCCTCCGTTTCAACCTCAATGGCGCGCCCGCGCGCGGCGCCTGGGCCGGCTACAAGTCGCCCTTCGATTTCGACATGGGCTCCACCAACACCGATTCGAGCGTCCGCTCCGTGGGCGGCGGCACGCTGTGGGTGCCAGACCTTGTGCGCCTCGGCGGCCTCTACCGCGAAAGTCCCAATTTGTTTTCGCAGACCATCACGGCGACGAATTTCTACAATTCGTTCATCGGTAACCGTCGCAACTACGAGGAGACCATCGATGCCGGTTTCCTGATGGGCACCACCACCATCGGCCGCCTCATCGTCCGCGCCGGCATTCGCCGCGAAGATACGAACAGCGATGCCCTCGAATTCGATCCGCGCACACCCGCCGAAGTCGTCCGCGCCGGCTTCGCCGAGACCAACGGGCGCGCCACCACCATCGACGGCCTCAAGTATCAATATTTCTCCAAGCCCAAGGTTCACCGCGTCGGCACCTACAACAATTATTTCCCCAGCGCTTCGGTGAAATATAAGATCAACCAGAACTTTGACGCGCAGGTCGGCTTCAGCTCCACGATCCGCCGCCCCACGTTCCGCGACATCGCCGGCGTCTGGGACATCAACGACGACGCGTTCACCGTGCGCACGCCGAATCCGTCGCTCAACCCCGAGACCTCGCGCAATTTCGCCGCGCGCCTCGCCTACTACTTCGAGCCCGTCGGCATCCTCGCCGCCAACGTCTACCAAAACAACGTGAAGGGCCTCTTCATCTCGAACACCCTCACCGCGCAGGAATTCGGCTACAACGGCGAGGTCGATCTCTCGAATTATCAATTCATCACCACGACCTCCAGCGACCGCGACGTCACCGTGCGCGGCATGGAGCTCGAATACAGCCAGAGCCTTTCCTTCCTGCCCGGCGCCTTCCGGGGCCTGAACGTCCGCGCCAGCTACACCCGCAGCTACGCGAGTATTCCGAAGATCAACATGGTCCCGCACTCCATCAACGCCGGCCTCAGCTACGCGTATCGGAAATTCAACGTCTACACTAACCTCAACTGGCGCGACAACTACCCCACCACCATCACGGGCAACCCGCGCTTCTACCGCCACCGCGCCAATCTCGATATCGGCGGCGGCTACCGCATCAACGACCGGATGAATGTGTTCTTCTCTGCCCGCAATATCTTCAACGAGCCCTACCTCATCATGGAACAGGTCGGTTCGAACGCCCCCGTCGTGCAGTTCTACGAGGTCAACGGCATCAACTGGACCTTCGGCATCAAGCACATGTTTTAAAGCCCCGGGAGCGCGGGCGGCCCGCCCGCCTTCATGAACATGCGGGCCAGCGGCCCGCGCTCCCAGCGCCCTCGATGAAAGCTGCCTTCCGTCTCCGTCCGCTCCTTCTTGCCATCGGCTTCGGCGCGTGCGTGTCCACCTCGCGCGCCGCCCCCGTCGCCCGTTGGGATTTCGGCGAAGAAGACGTCTCCCGCGTCCTCGCCGTCGGCTCCATCGAGCGCGAGGTCCCCGGCCCGCGCCTGCCCGAGTTTCCCGACTTCGAAGCCAGCAACACCGCCGCCCGCTTCGATGGCGCGGGCGCGCACTACACGTTCGCCGATCCCGGCCCCGCAAGCCCCGTCGATTTCACCAATGGCGACGCGATCACCCTCGAAGCGTGGGTGAAACTCGACGCCGCCAAGTCCGGCGAAAACGTCTACGTCATCGGCAAAGGCCGCACCGGCGCCGAGGGCTTCGCTGCCGACAACCAGAACTGGGCCCTGCGCCTCCGCACCGTCGCCGGCCAGCATTGCGTTAGCTTCCTCTTCGCCACGCCGAAAACCTCCGCTGCGAACTCCGCCTCCGCCGCACCCGTGAAGCGTGATGCCCACTGGCACCGCTGGACCACGAAGCGGGGCTTCGCGCCCAACACTGGCTGGCACCACATCGCCATCACCTACCGCTTCGGCGACCCCGCCTCCATCCGCGGTTGGATCGACGGCCAGTCCTTGCCCGGCGAATGGGATATGGGCGGAGCCACCGTCGCCGCGCCCGTCGTCGACGATGATGCCGTTTGGATCGGCTCTTCGATGAAAGGCGCCGCCAGCGCGAGCTTCCGTGGCAGCATGGATTCCGTCGCGATCCACCGGGAAATCGTCCCCGACGCCGAACTCAAAACCCGTTTCCGCCGCAAAGGCGGCCCAGTGATCGGCAAAGCCGCGCCCGCCGTCATGCCCGATCTCGGCGTGCTGCCCACCGGCCGCGTGCAAATGACATTTCACGACGCCATGCCCGCGCACGACCGCTGGCTCAATGAAGGCGAGAAGCTCCCGCGCGAAACCACGCGTTGGGCCGCCGCCAATTTTCTCCTGCCGCGACTGCCGCTCCGCTACGAAGAGTGGGGCATCCGCGCCGGCTGGAAACCGCCCGTCCTCGCCCGTCTCGCCGCCGATGTCGCGCTTCCGCCCGGCAAACATCGCGTGATCCTCCGCGCGCGCGGCCTCACGCGCCTCTGGTTCGACGGCGCGCTCGTCGCGACCACCAAAGCCCACCGCGGCGTCTCCGGCGGCCACGAGCCGATGACGCCCATCGCCACGCCCCCGCATCCCGGCCTCCGTCCCGTGCCCTTCGGCATCCAGGAAATCTACGGCGAAATCACCATCCCCGGTGGCACGGGCATCTTGCCCGTGGGTTCGGGTGTCACGGGCGTCCCGCCCGTGATTCCGAAATCCCGCGTCGTCGTCGAAAGCCTCCTCGGCGGTCGCGCCTATCGACCCGATCCCGGCGAACTCACCGTCGCTGTCGAGACCGCCGACGGTCGCTCGTTTTCCCTCCTCCAAGCTGCCGGCGCCCAAACCGAACCCGTCCCGCTTACCGACACTGCTGTCACCGCCACCCTCGCCGCCGTCGAGCAATCGCTCGCCGCCCTCGATGACCAAACCCGCCGCACTGCCGCCGCGACCCAAGACACGTTTTGGAAAACCCGCCACGCAGTGGCCCGCACCTGGGTGCAAGCTCACCCCGCGCCCACTCCGCCTTCACACGCCTCCGCGCCGCACGCTTCCGCCGCGAAGCCCGCCCACCCCATCGACGCGTTTCTCACGCAGAAAATCCAACTCGCCGTCGCCGCCTCCGCGCAATCTCCCGTCGCCGAATCACGCGAATTCCACGCAGACATTTTGCCCATTCTCAAAAACGAGTGCTTCCGCTGCCACGGCGAAAAAGAAAAAGGCGGTCTCAAACTCAACTCCCTCTCCGCCGCCCTCAAAGGCGGCGAGTCCGGCACGCCCGCCGTCGTCCCTGGAAAACCGGCCGCGAGCGAACTGCTCACGCGCCTCCGCAGCACCGATGAGGACGAGCGTATGCCGCCGACTGGCGACCGCCTGAAGCCCGCCCAAATCGCCGCGCTCGAAAACTGGATCTCCGCCGGCGCCAAGTGGCCCGCCCCGCACGTCGCCCCGGCGTCCGTCGCGCAGCCGTCCGTCATCGGCGACGCCGCGTTTCTGCGTCGCCTGTATTTTGATACGGTCGGCGTTCCGCCCACCGAAGCCGAGGCCCGCGCCTTTCTCGCCGACACCTCCGCCGACAAACGCGCCCGCCTCGCCGACCGCCTCCTCGCCGATCCGCGCTACGCCGATCACTGGGTGAGCTACTGGCAGGACGTGCTCGCGGAAAATCCCAGCATGTTGAAGCCGAGCCTCAACAACACCGGCCCGTTCCGCTTTTTCCTCCACGAGGCCCTCCGCGACGGCAAACCCCTTGACCGCCTCGTCACCGAGCTAATTCTCCTCCGCGGCAGCGAGCGCGAGGGCGGCAGCGCCGGCTTCGGCCTCGCCGCCGACAACGACGCGCCCTTCGCCGCCAAGGGCCACATCGTCGCCACCGCGTTTCTCGGCATCGAGCTCCAGTGCGCCCGCTGCCACGATTCGCCCTATCACAGCACAAAACAAAAAGACCTCTACGCCCTCGCCGCCTTCTTTGAACGCAAACCCGTCACCGTTCCGAAAAGCAGCACCGTGCCTGCCGCGTTTTTCGAAAAGAAAAACCGCGAGTCGCTGATCCAGGTCACGCTCAAGCCCCGCGAGCCCGTCGCGCCCGAGTGGCCGTTCGCCGCCGTCACCGGCGCACTCGACGGCCCGTCGCTCGATGCCCTCCTCCAATCTCCCCGCGACCCGCGCGAGCGCCTCGCCGCCCTCGTCACCGCGCCGCAGAATACCCGCTTCGCCCAAGTCATCGTGAACCGTCTTTGGGCCCGCCTCATCGGCGTCGGTTTCGTCGAACCCATCCACGATTGGGAAGGCCACGCACCCAGCCACCCCGAGCTGCTCGACTGGCTCGCCCGCGAATTCGTCGCCCACGGCTACGATGCGAAACACGTCCTCCGTCTTATCTTCACCTCCCAAGTCTACCAACGCCCCGCCACCGGCCAAAACCGCGCCGCCGCGCCCGAGCTGCGTTTCTTCGCTACCCCCGAACCTCGCCGCCTCACCGCCGAACAAGTCGTCGACGGCCTCTTCGCCGCCTCCGGCCAGCCGATGCAGGTCGAAGAACTCACCCTCGACCCCGACGCCCGCCGCGGCGCCGATACGTTCGTCTCCCTCGGTTCGCCCACGCGCTCCTGGATGCTCTCCAGCCTCTCGAACGAGCGCGATCGTCCCAGCCTCGCCCTGCCGCGCGCGCAGTCGATCGCCGACGTGCTCGAAGCCTTCGGTTGGACCGCCTCGCGCCAGAGCCCCGTCAACTCCCGCGAGTCCGACCCCAACGTCCTCCAGCCCGGCGTGCTCGCCAACAGCACGGTATCCGTTTGGGCCACACGCGCCGCCCCCGGCAGCGCCCTCGCCGATCTCGCCGTCAACGCCGCCACGCCCGAAGCCCTCGTCGACAGCGTGTTTCTCCGTTTCTACGGCCGCTTCCCCACCTCACCGGAGCGCCTTCCGCTCGTCCGCGCCCTCGCCGCAGAATTTTCCACGCGCCTCGTCCCCGCCGCCGAAATTAAACCGCCACCGCCCGAGCGCGCGTTCCCGACCGTCTCGTGGGGCAACCACCTGCAACCCGAAGCCAACAGCATCAAAGTCGAGGTCGAGCAGCGTTACCGCGCCGGCCCGCCCGGCGACCCGCGCCTCCGCCCCGCCTGGCGCGAACTCTACGAAGACTTCGTCTGGAGCCTCGTGAACACCCGCGAATTCGTCTGGCTGCCATGACATCCGAATTTTCCTCGTCCCGTAGGGCTGCCGCTCGTCGGCAGGCCGTCGCGATTATCACGTCCGCCGCGCGACGGCCCGGCGACGAGCGCCGGCCCTACGAAAAGCTCTTCCAACCGTGAACCGCCGCACATTTCTCTCCCACACCGCCGCGCTCGCCGGCGTCTCCGCACTCCCGTCCTTCGCGCGCGCCGCGTCCGCCCCAACCAACGCCGCCGCGACCACCGCGCTCCTGAAAGGCAAAGCCGAGCACGTCATTTCCATTTGGCTCGGCGGCGGCATGGGCCAAATCGACACCTTCGATCCGAAGCGTCGCGGCGACCCGAAGAAAAAAATCCCCGGAGCCTACTACGACGCCATTCCGACCGCCGTCTCCGGCGTCAGCGTCTGCCAACACCTCGCGCTCACCGCTCCGCTCATGGACCGCGTCACTGCCGTGCGCACCGTGCACCACGACGTGATCGACGAACACGCCGCCGCCTCGAATCGCATGCACACGGGCCGTATCGTCAGCGGCACCGCCGTTTACCCGTCGCTCGGCTCCATCGTCGCGCACGAGCGTCGCGCCGTCGCCGAGGGCGTGCCGCCCTACGTGTTGATCGGTTATCCCAATGTCTCGCGCGGCCCCGGTTTTCTCGGCGCCGCCGCCGGTTATCTTTATCTCACCGACACCAGCCAAGGCCCCGCCGGCCTCTCGCGTCCCGAGGGCATCGCCCCGGACCGCCAGTCGCGCCGCGAAGCGATCCTCGCCGATCTCCGCCGCAGCTCCGCGGCCCCCGCCGCCCGCGACGCGCGCCTCAGCGATTACGACGCCGCGATCGATCAAAGCCTGAAACTAAGCGGCCCCGACTTCACGCGCAGCTTCCGTCTCGAAGAAGAAAAAGCCGACCTGCGCACCCGCTACGGCGGCGAATTCGGCCAGCGCTGCCTCCTCGCGCGCCGTCTCGTCGAGCGCGGAGTCCGCTTCATCGAGGTCTCGCACAACCTGAATTTCATCAACGGCGCCGGCTGGGACGTCCACAATGACGGCATTCTCAAGCAGGATGGCCTCATCCGCGAACTCGACACCGCATTCTCCACGCTCATCACCGATCTCGAATCCCGCCGCCTCCTCGACAAGACGCTGCTCGTCATCACGAGCGAGTTCGGCCGTCCGCCCGAGTTCGACAGCGGCGGCGGTCGCGGCCATCAGGGCACGGCGTTCACGTGCGTCCTCGCCGGTGGCGGTCTCCGTCACTGCGGCGCCTATGGCGAGACCGACGACCTCGCGCGCAAGGTCGTTTCCCATCCCGTCTCCGTCCCTGATTTTTTTGCGACCGTCCACGCCTCCCTCGGCATCGACTACACGAAAAACCTCTACGACGGCGACCGCCCCGTCCCCATCACCGACGGCGGCCGCCCCATCGCCGCGCTCTTCGCCTAGTCCGAAAGCAGATCGGCGGTTTCCCAACCGCCGACCGCAGGGTAGCCGCACGTGTTAACGTGCGGTGCTTCCTCCGCTGCTCGCAGGTTGATTGCCCCTCTTTTTTCTCTCGTTCGTTCCGTGCGCTTGCACTGGCGACGCCCGCTCGCACGCTCACCGACACCCCTTTTTTCTCCCATGAGCACCGCCGCCGTTCCCGTTCCCTCCGCTCCGCTCACCCCGCTCCGCATCCTTGGTTGGACGCTCGTCGCCGCCGCCGGTGCCGTGTCCATCGCCATCCTCGCGTGGTCGCGCGGCGAGCCCGTCAACGCCCTCTGGATGGTCGTCGCCTCGCTCTGCGTGTTCGCGATCAGTTACCGTTTTCACTCGGCCTGGCTCATGGCCAAGGTCCTCACGCTCGACGAACTCCGCGCCACGCCCGCCTCCGTCAACGCCGACGGCCGCGACTTCGTTAAAACCAACAAGTGGGTCGTCTTCGGTCACCACTTCGCCGCCATCGCCGGCCCCGGCCCGCTCGTCGGCCCCGTGCTCGCCGCGCAATTCGGTTACCTGCCCGGCCTGTTGTGGATGCTCGTCGGTGCGACGATGGGCGGCGCCGTGCACGACTCCGTGATTCTCTTTTGCTCCACGCGCCGCCGCGGCAAATCCCTCGGCCAAATGGTGCGCGACGAGGTCGGCCCCTTCGCCGGCAGCGTCGCCCTTGTGAGCATCGTCGCCATCATGGTGATTCTCCTCGCGGTGCTCGCGCTCGTCGTGGTGAAGGCGCTCGCCGAAAGCCCGTGGGGCCTCTTCACCATCGCCTGCACGATGCCCATCGCCGTCCTCATGGGCCTCGGCATGCGCGGAGTCGGCCACAGCGGCAAAGGCCTCGCGGTCATCAGCGTGCTCGGCGTCGCCGCCCTCCTCGCCTCGGTCTGGGGCGGACAATTTCTCCACGGCACCGCGCTCGAGCAGTATCTCACGCTCAACGGCACCACGATCGCCTGGTGGATCATGGGCTACGGTTTCCTCGCCTCCGTCCTCCCGGTCTGGCTGCTCCTCGCGCCCCGCGATTACCTCAGCACGTTTATGAAGATCGGCACGGTCTTCGCCCTCGGCATCGCGGTGATCGTGCTCGCGCCCACGCTGAAGATGCCGGCGCTCACCAAGTTCATCGACGGCACCGGACCCGTGTTCGCCGGCCCGGTCTTCCCCTTCGTCTTTATCACCATCGCGTGCGCCGCGATCTCCGGCTTCCACTCGCTCATCTCCTCGGGCACGACGCCCAAGCTCCTCGGTAACGAGCGCGACATCCGCATCGTCGGCTACGGCGCGATGGTCACCGAAATGTGCGTCGGCATCATGGCCCTCATCGCCGCCTGCGCGATGGAGCCCGGTCAATACTTCGCCATCAACATGGCCGGCACCCCTGAAGCCGTGACTGCGAAAGTGACCGCTCTCGGCTTCCCCGTCACGACCGCCGAGATGCAGACGCTCGCCAACGACGTCGGTGAAAAAAACATGGTGGGCCGCACCGGCGGCGCACCGACCTTTGCCGTCGGCATGGCGCATATGTTCGCCGGTGTCATCGGCAGCAAGGCCGCCCTCGCGCTCTGGTATCACTTCGCGATCATGTTCGAGGCGCTTTTCATCCTCACCACGATCGACGCCGGCACGCGCGTCGGCCGCTTCATCGTGCAGGATCTGCTCGGCACACTCTGGAAACCGCTCGGCGACACCCAGTCGAACGCCGCCGGCACGCTCGCCACCGCCCTCTTCGTCGGCGGGTGGGGCTACTTCCTGTATCAGGGCGTCGTGGACCCGCTCGGCGGCATCAACTCCCTCTGGCCGATCTTCGGCATCGCCAACCAACTCCTCGCCGTGCTCGCCCTCGCGCTCGGCACCACCGTCCTCATCAAGATGGGCCGCGCCCGTTATGCGTGGGTCACGGTCGCGCCGCTCTGCTGGCTGCTCGCGGTCACGATGAGCGCCGGCCTCATGAAAATCTTCAGCCCCGCGCCGCTCGGCTTCCTCGCCCTCGCGCGTAATTTCGAGGCGAAAATCACCGCCGGCGGCACCCCCGCCGAAGTGAAAATGTGGAGCGCCCAGCTCTTCAACAACCGCGTCGATGCCGTGGTGACCGGCGTGTTTCTCGTGCTCGTCGTGATCGTGCTCCTCGCGAGCGCCCGCGTCTGGTGGCAACTCCTCGTCAACAAACGCGCGCCCGAGCTCCACGAGGAACCCTACGTGACCGTCTCCGATTCCGCGAAAGCCTGATCCGGTCACCGCCCCGCAGCGCACCTCGCACCCGACCCGTAGCCGCCCGTGCGCAGTAGCCGCACGAGTTATCGTGCGGTGTCTGTTTCGCCCGCCAACCCCGCACGAATCTCCCGTTCGTGCCGCGTGAGATAGTGATTCAGCCAAAACACATAGTGCTCCGGCCGCTGCGCCGCGTCCGCCTTCAGTTCGGCAAACGTCTGCAAATCGACCGCCGCTACCTCCGCCGGATTCAGCCGAAGCTTCGCCGGCAGCGCTCCGAAGTAGACGTAGACGATTTCGTTTTCCGCCAACCCGTTCGCAAACTCCGCGCGGTAGTGCGCGCGAAAGCCGAACCGCAGCCGCGCCGTCGCACCGAGTTCCTCGCCGAGCCGCCGCTCGGCCGCGGCGCGCGTGCGTTCGCCCGGCCGCGGATGACCGCAACACGAATTTGCCCACAATCCGCCCGAGTGGTATTTTTTCCGGCTGCGCTGCTGGAGCAGAATCCGCCCGTCCGCATCGACCAAAAAAACTGAAAACGCCCGGTGCAGCCGGCCCGCCTCATGCACCGCAAGTTTTTCACCGCGACCGACGGCCCGGTTTCGCTCGTTCACCAAAATCAATTCTTCGGCCATGGGGTTGGATCTTGGGATGACGCTTTAGGACGCCGAACGGTTCAAGCGTTCCGTGGCATCCGCGCCGTTTGATTTCCGGGGTGTGATTAATTCTGTGCCCGAGAAGCAGCCTCCGCCTGGGTGTCGGCTGTCGGGCTCGGGGTGGCACGGGCGTCTCGCCCGTGGGGTTGGCCTCATGGGCGGGACGCCCATGCCACGGCAGGCACAGAACTAATCACACCCTGATTTCCGCTGCGCCCGATGGTTTCCTTTGACCTGTTTTCGCGAATCTGACTTTTCACCTCTCTCCGCCATGGCCAAGCCGCGCTCCCCTCGCTCTCCGGGTCAGTTGCCCGCCAACGCCTCGCCGCGCGCCCTCGTCGATCACGGTTTTGTGCCCGTCCGCGCGAAGCTGATCGAGGTCGCCGCCTTCCTCGACCGCGTCGAGCGCTACGGCGCCGCCGCCGACTTCCGCTGCGCCGCCCTGCGCTCCGCCGCGAAAATCATCGTCGACGGTAAACCCGAGCGCGCCCGCCGCATCCTCGAAAGCCTTAGCGATCCGACGACGAAACCCGACGCCGTCTCCACCGGCAAAGCCGCCCTCGGCGCCTGGCAGAAGCCGGCCAAGAAAAAGTAATTTTCCTCCCCACCATGCGCTACATCGAGCCCCACGGCCACATGGTCAGCCGCACGACCGACGACTACCAGGCGATGGTCACCGCCGGTTGTCAGGCCGTCTGCGAACCCGCTTTCTGGGCCGGTTACGACCGCAGCTCGGTCGACGGCTTTCGCGATTACTTCCGCCAGCTCACCGAGTATGAGCCCGCGCGCGCCGCGAAGTTTCTCCTCCCGCATTTTTCCTGGCTCTGCATCAACCCGAAGGAATCTGAAGACCTCGCCCTCGCCGCCGACGTCCTCGCGATGATCCCCGAGTTTCTCTCCAAGCCCAACGTCCTCGGCATCGGCGAAATCGGCCTCAACCGCAACACGCGCAACGAGCTCAAGGTCCTCGAGCAACACGTGGACCTCGCGGTGAAGCACGACCAGCTCATTCTCGTCCACACGCCGCACCTCGAAGACAAACTCAAAGGCACGCGCCTCATCGTCGACCTCCTCCTCGCGCACAAGGGTGTGCAGCCCGGGCGCGTGATCATCGATCACGTCGAGGAACACACCGTCCGCCTCGTCCTCGACCGCGGTTTCTGGGCGGGCATCACGCTCTATCCTGATTCGAAATCCTCGCCGCCGCGCGCCGTCGATATGTTGGAGACCGCCGGACACGAGCGCATCTGGCTCAACTCCGCGTGCGACTGGGGCGTGAGCGATCCGCTCGCCGTGCCGAAGACCGCCTTCGAGATGCGCCGCCGCGGTCACAGCGCGGAATTCGTCGATCAGGTCCTCTACCAAAATCCGGTCCGCTTCCTCTCGCAGTGCCCGAAGTTCAAAATCTAGGTAGGGACGGCTCTCCGAGCCGTCCGCGCGGACCTCTCGTCGGATGAAACTCAATCACGGCCTCCATCTCGCCTACTGCACCAACGTCCACCGCGGCGAAACGTGGGCGCAGACCTTCGATACCCTGGAGCGCCACACGCTCGTCGTCCGCCGCCGCGTCGCCCCCGGCCGGCCCTACGCGATCGGTCTTCGCCTCGGCGCCCGCGCCGCCGAGGAACTCGCGCAACCCGCCGCGCTCGCCGCCTTCCGCCGCTGGCTCGACGCGCACGACTGCTACGTTTTTACGATCAACGGATTTCCCTACGGCAGCTTCCACGGCACCCGCGTGAAGGAGCAGGTCTACGCGCCCGACTGGTCCACGCCCGAGCGTCTCGCCTACACGAAACTCCTCTTCGATCTCATCGCGCAACTCGTGCCCGCCGGCGTCGCTGGCAGCGTCAGCACCGTGCCCGGTTCCTTCGAGGGCTGGACTAACGACGACCCCGCCCGCCGCGCCGCGATCTTCGCCAACGTCACCGCCATCGGCCGTTACGTCGCCGAACTTTCCGCTCGCACTGGCCGCGACCTGCACTTGGGCCTCGAGCCAGAGCCGTGCTGCTACTTCGAGACGACGCCCGAGACCGTCGACTTCTTCAACGGCTGGCGAGCCAGTGACCGTGTCGTCGAAGCCGAGGACCTCCTCCGCCGCGTCGGTGTGAACTACGACTGCTGCCACCTCGGCGTGGAGTTTGAGTCGGCGCCCGCTGCCCTCGACCGCCTCGCCGCCGCCGGCCTGCGCCTCAGCAAAATTCACCTGAGTTCCGCGCTCCGCGTGAAACCCGACGCCGCCGGCCGCGCCGCGCTCGCCGCCTTCGTCGAGCCGACCTACCTGCATCAAGTCGTTGTAGGCAACCCGGCGACTGGCGTCGTGCGTCAACGCTACGTCGACCTCCCCGATGCCCTCGCTGACACCGCGGCCTCGCAGCCTGACGACGAGTGGCGCGTGCATTTTCACCTCCCGCTCCACGCTGCGCCCGGCGCGCCGTTCGGCGACACCCGCGATCACTTGCTCGGCGCGCTCGATTGGATGCAAAAACATCCCGCCGCCTGCCAACACGCCGAGATGGAAACCTACACCTGGGAAGTCCTCCCGCCGGCGCTCCGCGTCGGCATCGAGGATCAGTTGGTGAGCGAATACGACTGGACCCTCGCCGCGCTCGCCGCCCGCGGCCTCGCATGAAGCCGCATGGGTGTAGGGGCGTGGCTCGTCCACGCCTACGGGCGCGCACAAGGCACGCCCCTACAAGAACCAACCGATGAGCGCGCCCACCTTCCGCCTCTGGCTCGACCTCGCCCGCGCCGGAAATTTCCCTTCCGTCTGGAGCAATGTCCTCGCCGCCCTCGTGCTCTCCGCGCCCGTCGTCGGCACGTGGCCATCGCCCGGCCTGCTCGCGCTCACGTTGCTCGCCGGCAGCCTCGCCTACGCCGGCGGCACGACGCTCAACGATGTCTTCGACGCTGGCTTCGACCGGAAGCACCGCCCCGAACGCGCCATTCCGCGCGGTCTCATCGCCCGTTCGACCGCCGGCTGGGTCGGCGGCCTGCAACTCGCCGCCGGCCTCGGCCTGCTCGTCTACCTCGGCGCGTCACCGCTCGCCGCCGTCGGCCTCGGCGCCGTCATTCTCCTCTACGATTGGCTCCACAAACGCTGGACCGGCTCCGTCCTCCTTATGGCCGGCTGCCGGGTGATGCTCGCCGTCACGCTTGCGACGCTGCCGGGCCATACCATGGGCCGCCTCTTCATCGCGTGGCTCGTCGTGCTCTTCGTTTACATCGTCGTCCTGAGCCTGCTCGCACGCCGCGAATACCACCTCGGCGCTCCTGCAGAAAAACTCGGGAAGCTCGTGAGAAAGATGCTCGCGTTCATCCCTTTCGTAGACGCCCTCGCATTGCTCGTTAGCGCCGCATGGATTCCGGCCGCGTGCTGTGCGCTGGCCGTGCCGCTCGGGAAGTGGGCGCAGCGAAAAGCCGCGTCGAGCTGACGCGGAGACGATCCTTGTCCGGTTCGGGCAACTCCTCCATACCACGCGTCAGCGGCCGGCAATTTGGCGCCGGATTTCTTCCCCATGAAAACGAAACTGATCCTGCTTTGTTTCCTTGTCGCTGCGTCGCTGTCGTTTGGCGCGGACTCCACGAAGAACGCGCCGGCGACACCCGCGCCGAAGAAAAAAGTGCTGACCGTGGCGGATCTGGAGGAGGAGTTGAAATCCGCCAACGCAAATGTGATCGAGCTAAGGAAACGATACATGGACCGGCATCCCAAAATGGTGGAGCAGCTGCGCAGAGTTTCTGATTTGGAGAAGGAGATTGCTGCGATGAAGGATTCAACAAAAGCGATGAAGTAGGCGTTGGCGGGATGAGGGGGCGTCATAGGCCACTGACGATCTCGCGATGAAGGCTGAATGCGTCCTTGCCGTCGCGCCGCGCTTGCCGGCTAACTCCTTGCCCCCTCCATGGCCGAGTCTTCGCCCAATCTTTCGTTCCCCATCACCCTTCAGCATGAGCATCGGCTGATTTTTACTCGTGATGTGTTCGCTCCCGAAAATCTCACGCTCGCGCAGACGCTGACGCCACGGGAACCCGGCGAAAATGTTCGCGCGCTCGTCGTGTGGGATGTGGGGCTGGAGGCGGCGTTTCCGGGATTCGCGGAAAAGATCACGCGGTGGTTCGCGGCGCGGGGCGAGTCGCTCAAACTCGCGGCGACGCCGGTGGCGTTGCCGGGCGGCGAGCGCATCAAGAATGACTTTTCTCAACTCGAAGCCGTGTGGAAGGCCATCGAGGCGGCGGGGCTTTGCCGGCATTCGTATGTTGTCGCGGTGGGCGGCGGTGCGGTGCTCGACCTCGTGGGTTTCGCGGCGGCGACGGCGCATCGCGGGATTCCGCTGGTGCGTTTGCCGACGACGAGTCTGAGCCAGGGCGATGGCGGCGTGGGCGTGAAGAACGGCGTGAATTTCTTCGGGAAGAAAAACTGGCTCGGTGCGTTCGGCGTGCCGCACGCGATCATCAACGATCTCTCGCTCTTGCACGGCTTGCCGGTGCGCGACCGGCGTGCGGGGTTGATCGAGGCGGTAAAGGTCGCGCTGATCCGCGACGCGACGTTTTTCGAATTCATCGCGGCGCGCGTGCCGGCCTTGGCGAAGTTTGAGCCGGAGGCCTACGAAGCGGTGATCCGCGAGAGCGCGCGGCAGCACATGGAGCACATCGCGACGGCGGGCGACCCGTTTGAGCGCGGGTCGGCGCGTCCGCTCGATTTCGGCCACTGGGCGGCGCACAAGTTGGAGCAGCTCTCTGAGTTTCGCGTGAGCCACGGCGAGGCAGTCGCGGTAGGTATGGCGATCGATCTCATCTACGCGCGGCGCACGGGTTTGTTGCCGGAGGCGGAAGCCGAGCGGATTCTAGCGGTGATTCAGGGGCTCGGCTTCGAGTTGTTCGCGCCGGTGAAGCAGATTCGCAGCGCGACGGGCCGCCAGGACATGCTCGATGGACTGGAGGAATTTCGCGAACACCTCGGCGGGCGTCTTAGTATCCCGATGATCCGCGCGCCGGGCGTGCGGCTGGAGATTCACGAGATCGACGGCGCCGTGGTGAAGGCGGCGTTTGACGAGTTGAGAGAACGGTATGGCTAAAGCGACGCCAGTTGTCTTCGGGTGGGCGGGCACGTCCCTGTGCCCGCATGGTGGCGTGGCAATCAATGCGGGCGCAGGGACGCGCCCGCCCACCTCGGGGCGATGACATGAGTGCGCCACGCACCGCCATTCTCAACGTCGTCGGGCTCACGCCGCGGGTGCTCGGGCCGGATACGCCGCGGCTGTCGGCTTTGGCTGCGAAGGGCGGGCTCGTTCGCGTGAAGCCGGTGCTGCCGGCGGTCACTTGCACGGCGCAGAGCACGTATCTTACGGGTCGCCCGCCGGCGGGGCACGGGTGCGTAGCGAATGGTTGGTATGACCGCACGCTCGCGGAGCACCAGTTTTGGAAACAGTCCAACCACGTCGTGCAGGGGAAAAAGCTCTGGGAGACGCTGCGCGAGCGGCGGCCGGGCTTCACCTGCGCGAAGCTCTTTTGGTGGTATAACATGTATTCGTCTGCGGATTGGTCGATCACGCCGCGTCCGATGTATCCGGCTGACGGCCGCAAGGTCTTCGATGTTTACACGCATCCGATGCGCATGCGTGACGAGATCAAAGCCGACCTCGGGCCGTTTCCTTTTCCAGCGTTTTGGGGCCCAATGGCGGGCATTGCATCATCGGAGTGGATCGCGCGCTCGGCGAAGTGGATCGAAGAACGGCACGAACCCGATCTCTCGCTCGTTTACTTGCCTCACCTCGACTACAATCTCCAGCGACTCGGCCCCGACGACCCGCGCATGGCTGCTGACTATCGCGAGATCGATCGCGTGGCGGGCGGTTTGATTGATTTTTATACCCAGCGCGGCGTGCGCTCCGTGGTGCTCTCGGAATACGGCATCACGGCGGTGAAGCGCTCCATCGCGCTCAACCGCGTGTTTCGCGCGAAGGGCTGGATCACCATCAAAGAAGAACTTGGGCTCGAGTTGATGGATTGCGGCGCGAGCAAGGTCTTCGCCATCGCCGATCACCAGATCGCCCACATCTACGTGAACGACCGCTCACTCCTCGCGGCCGTGCGTGCGGTCGTCGAGGGAGTCGATGGTGTGGCGCGCGTGCTCGATGCGGCGGGACAGCGCGCGGAGGGACTTGATCACGCGCGGTCGGGCGATCTCGTGGCGTTTTCGGCGGAGGATGCGTGGTTCACTTACTACTATTGGGATGACGACGCGAAGGCGCCGGACTTCGCGCGGTGCGTCGATATCCACCGCAAATATGGCTACGATCCCGTGGAGCTGTTCATCGATCCCAAGATCGCGCTGCCGAAGCTGAAGGTCGCTGCGAAACTCCTGCGTAAGGCGCTCGGTTTCCGCATGCTGATGGACGTGATCTCGCTCGATCCGTCGCTCGTGAAAGGCTCCCACGGCACGTGTCCGGCCGATTCAGCGGAGTGGCCGGTGTTGATCGGGACGGGCGCGCTGCCAGGCGAGACGTCGATCGCGGCCACGGATGTGCACGATCGGTTGGTCTCGGCGTGTTTGAGCTAGGGCGGACTTCAGTCCGCCCTGGGTGCGAACACTCAAGGCGCGGAAAAAGGCGGACTGAAGTCCGCCCTACCCCGAAGCAATCGCCTCGCTGGCGCTCGCCGCTACGGGAAAACAAAAAGGCCGGTCTTGCGACCGGCCTTCGAAATTTTGGCTGACCTGACGTTTGGCTTAGACCTCGTAAGCCGGGAGGACCTTGTCGACCCGCACTTTGTCGAGGCGGGCGAAGGACGGGACGCCGTTGTCGCGGGGAACCACGACCTCACCCTGGATGAGGGGCTGGGCGTAGCGCAGGAACTGGAAGTTCATGCTGGTGCCGTCTTCGTTGATCCACTCGCGGGGGAGTTTCTTGATCGAATTCGCGACATCCGCGAGGGGCGCGAGGCCGGTTTCGCAGGAGTAGATGTCTTTGTCGCCGCGGAGGAGGGTGACCATCTTGTCGGTCTCGCCGTTGATGGCGGCTTCGACGGCGGCTTCACCGGCCATGTAGGCTTCGTCGGCGTCCGTCTTGGAGGCGGCGGTGGCGGCGGAGCGCTGGATGAGGCCGGGTTTCGCGACGCGGCATTTCACGCCGGGGATGTTGGAACCGATGATTTCGGCGAGGGCGTCGCCGGCACCGCCGAGCTGGGCGTGACCGAAGGCGTCCGTGGCGGCGTCGGCTGCGACGTAGTTGCCGTCCGCATCGACGAGGCCTTCGGCGACGACGATTTGGCAGAACTTCTCGCGCTTTAGGACGCGTTTCACGTCCTCGATGCACTTGGCCTGATCGAACGGAATCTCGGGGAGATAGATGAGGTGCGGAGGATCGTGCGGGTGATCCTTGCGCTTCGCGAGGGCGGCGCCGGCGGCGATCCAGCCCGCGCTACGACCCATGACTTCGATGATGGAAACGAGATCGCCCTGGCCCATGGCCTCGTTGTCGGCGGCGACTTCACGGACGGTGCTGGCGACGTATTTGATCGCGCTCGCGTAGCCGGGGCAGTGGTCGGTGACGGGGAGATCGTTGTCGATCGTCTTCGGCACGCCGATGACGCGGAGCTCGTAGCCCTGCGCTTGCGCGAGCTTCGAGATCTTGTCGGCGGTGTCCTGGGAATCGTTGCCGCCGATGTAGAAGAAATAGCGGATATTGTGGGCCTTGAAGACTTCGAGGACGCGGTCGAAATCGGCTTGTTTCTTGAGCTTAAAACGGCAGGTGCCGAGGGCCGCGCCGGGCGTGTGCTTGAGGGCGCGGATCTGCTGCTGGGATTCGGAGGCGAGATCGATCAGATCTTCCTGAAGGATGCCGAGCACGCCGTTGAGGGTGCCGTAAATCTCCTCGATGCATTCATGGTTCAACGCTTCCGCGATGATGCCCGCGACGCTGGCGTTGATAACAGAGGTGGGGCCGCCGGACTGGCCTACCAAGACATTTCCTACGAGTTCAGCCATGATGAGTGTGGTGTTAAAATTGAAACGAGATGCGAGAGCGTGAACGGGAGAGGAAGCGCGCGGCCGAGGGGGGATGCAAACTCAAATTTCCCGATGACGTTTTCCGGTGTCGGATAACGACGAAGTGAGGGCGCGGGACGCGTGAGCGTTTCGAACGACTGGTCGACGGAGTGACGAAAGCCTCCCTCTCGGCTTCCGTAGCGGGTGGGCCTGCCGCCACAGCGACGTGCTAGAAGCCGGGCGTGCGCTCAGAGCAGCTTGCCCGGCTGGTAGTCGGCGGCGCCCTTGTGCTTTTTCGCGAGGGGCCGGACGGCGGCGACGAAGGCGTCGACCTGATGCGGGGCGGCGCCGACGAAGCGGGCGTTTTCGGAGAGGATCGCGACGAGGGCTTTTTTGCCGAGGCCGACGCGTTTGTCGCCAGCGAGGCGCGCGAGCAGATCGGCATCGCCGCCGGAGCGGAGGGCTTTGGCGGCGGCGAGGGCGTGCTCTTTGATGGCCTCGTGCGCGGTCTCGCGGCCGGCGCCGGCTTTGACGGCCTCCATGAGGATCGTGGTGGTCGCGAGGAAGGGCAGGTTGCGCTCGTTTTCGGCAGCGACGGCGGCAGGGAAAACTTCCATCTGGCGCAGCACGGTGAGGTAGGTCTCGAGCAGGCCGTCGATCGCGAAAAACGCATCGGGCAGGGCGATGCGGCGCACGACAGAACATGAAACATCGCCCTCGTTCCACTGGTGGCCGGCGAGTGCGCCGGTCATCGTGACGTAGCCGGAGAGGATTGTAGAAAAACCGCAGATGCGCTCGCAATTGCGGGCGTTGACCTTGTGCGGCATCGCCGACGAGCCGACCTGGCCCGCCTGAAAACCCTCCGTTAGCAGACCGGCCCCGGCCATGAGGCGGAGCGTGGTCGCGAAACTCGCCGCGGCGGCGCCGAGCTGGTGGAGAGCCGTGACGACCTCGAAATCGAGACTGCGCGGGTAAACTTGGCCGACGGAGCCCAGCGAGGCGCGGAAACCGAGGTGCTTGATCACGCGCGCCTCGAGTTGGTCGACCTTGGCGTTGTCGCTGCCGAGCAGGGTGAGTTGGTCGAGTTGTGTGCCGACGGCGCCCTTCAGGCCGCGGACGGGGTAGCGGGCGAGGAGTTCCTCGATGCGGGCAAAGGCGAGTTGCAGCTCCTGACCGAACATCGCGAGGCGTTTGCCGAGGGTGGTGGGCTGGGCGGGGACGTTGTGCGTGCGGCCCGTGATCATCAGATTGCGGTGCGCCGCGGCCTGCTTCGCGAGCGCGAGGAGCGCGGCGGCGGCCTTGAAGCGCACGAGCTTCAACGCGGTGAAAATCTGGAGCTGCTCGACGTTTTCCGTGAGGTCGCGGCTCGTGAGGCCGAGGTGGATGAACTGGTGGCCGGCGAGATCGGAAAACTCCTCGATGCGGGCCTTCACGTCGTGGAGCGTGACGCGCTCGCGTTTCGCGATGGCGACGAGGTCGATGTTGGTTTTGACGCGCTCGTAGGCTTTGATCGCGTCGGCGGGAATGGCCACGCCGAGATCGCGCTGACCCTTCATGACGGCGATCCAGAAATCGCGCTCGAGCCCCACACGCCCGTGCTGCGACCAGATGTCCTTCATGGCGCCCGAAGCATAGCGTTCGGCAAGGACGTTGGGTATGGCAGCGGCGGCGGAGTCGGGTTGGTCGTTCACGGGAAAAACGCGTGAGTAAGCGCCCGCCCCGAGGGTTGGCGACCGGAAAAACGGCGGCCGCGCGTCATGGGGTGATCGAGCCGTGACCCTACGCCGCCAGGCACCGCACGGCCAGCTCGCGGAGGACTTCTTCCTGTTCGTGGGGGCGTTGGACGATTTCTTCGAAGGCGGTGATAAAATCCTGCTGGTTGTCGATCAGGCGGCGGAGGGTCGGGAGTTTGGCGCCACTCGCGAGTTTGCCGACATACCAGGCGTTTTGGCTGAAGAGGTTGTAGGAGCTTTTCTCGGTTGCGCCGACGAACTTGGCGGCGTGGGTCGCTTGCGCTTTCGGCATGCCGTCGAGGCCGCGCGGGCCGAGGCGGCAGTCGCCGGAATCGATGAGCGCGCGGACTTGGAGGAGGATGCGGTTGCGGTTCTGCAGCGCGCTGATGACGGGGCGGGCGTCGCCGCCGGTGAAGAAGTGGCGCTTCAGTGCGGCGAGCGTCCACTTGAGGTCGCCGCTGAAAAAGGCTTCGGCGGCCTCGAAGAAATCGCCCTCGGCGGTGTTGGCGGTGAGCTCGGCGACATCGGCTTCTTCGATGGCGGCGCCGTCTTTTGCGTGCGTGGCGAGTTTGCGAGTTTCCTCGACGAGGAGGCGGGTGTTGGCGCCGACTTTGGCGAGGAGGAGCTCGATGGCGCCGGGAGCGAATTTCACGCCGAGGGTGGCGGCTTCGGCGAGCACGACGCCGGCGAGGGCCTCGGCGGCATTGTCGCCGTCGCCGCCGGCGAGGGCGTAGTCGGCGTTTTTCTCGCACCATTTCGGAAACGAGCGGCGTTTGTCGAGCGGCGCGGCGGTGATGAGGACGGAAGTCTCGTCGGGGTTCAGGGCTTCGAGGAGCTGCTGCAAATCTTCGACGAGCTTGAGCGTGCTCTCGGCGCGGCCGGTGACGGTATCGGCGAGGAAATTGACGTCTTTGAACCACACGACGCGTTTGCCGCCGAACATCGAGACAGTCTGCACGCTCTCGCGGAAACGGTTCACGGCGGCTTCGACTTCGGCGACGTTGCCGGCGAAACCGCTGAGGATTTCCCGGGCGTATTCGTCGGTGACCTCGGCAGCCATGGCGTCGAAACGCTCGCGGCCGAGGCGGCCGACGAGAAAATCGTCGGAGCCGCCGACGAAGGTAAATTTTTTGCCGGGCGCCATGGGAGCGCGCATTTGGCCGGGAAGGTGCGGCGGGCGCACGAAAAAAATCGCCACGCCCGGGGGCGACCGTGAGGCTGCGCGACGCATTCGTGATGGTTTCCCCTGAAAACTCCCACACCCGCGCGTCCGACACTGGTTCGTGGTCGCGCGATTTACTGCTCCTGACGCTCGCGTTTGGGGCGCTGTTTTTCTTCCGGCTCGGCAGCTATCCGCTGAGCAATCCCGACGAGGGACGCTACGCGGAGATCCCGCGCGAGATGGTCGCGAGCGGCGACTACATCACGCCGCGGCTGAACGGAGTGGTGTATTTTGAGAAGCCGCCGCTGGTCTATTGGACAACGGCGGTGTGCCTGAAAGTGTTTGGTTCGAGCGAGTGGTCGATGCGGGCGACGCCGGCGCTGTTTGCGCTGTTCGGCGTGCTGGTGACCTACGCGGCGGCGCGGCGGCTGCATGGGCGCACGGCGGGATTGCTCGCGGCGGCGGTGCTCGGGACGTCGATTCTCTACTTCGTGATCGCGCACATCATGCTGCTCGACATGGCGGTGTCGGTGCTGATGGCGGCGACGTTGTTTTGTTTCATTCTCGGGGTGCGCGAGGTGCCGGGCGCGCGACGGCGGTGGTTGTTTTACGGGCTCTACGCGAGCGCGGCGCTGGCCACGCTGACGAAGGGGCTCATCGGATTTCTCGTCACGGGGGCGGTAATGTTTTTGTGGCTGCTGATTTTCAACCAATGGCGCCGGCTGCTCCCGATGTATCTGCCGAGTGGTGCGGCGTTGTTTCTGCTGATCGCGGCGCCGTGGCACATCCTGGCGGCGCAGGCTAACGAGACCTGGGCGCACCGTTATTTTGTGTATGAACACTGGCTGCGTTTCACGACGCCGGCGGCGTCGCGGGCGGGCGCGTGGCACTACTTTGTGTGGATCGTGCTCGCGGGGCTGATCCCGTGGATCGGCTTTCTCTGGCCGGCGATGCGCGATGCGCTGCGCGGCGGTTGGGTGAAACGGAAAGAAAACGCGGATGCGTGGTTTTTCGTCACGTGGGCGGCGTTCATTTTTCTGTTTTTCACCAAATCCCACTCGAAACTCCCTCCCTACATTTTGCCGATCTTTCCGGCGCTCGCGGTCGTGATCGGCGCGTGGCTGGCGGAGGCGTGGCGGGCCGACGACGGCGCGAAACGGCTGCGGGTCGGGCTGGGGGCGTTTGCGTTTTTCTGCGGGCTGCTCGGGCTGGCGTTGTGCGCCGTGGTGATGCGGCCGGAGCTGGTGCGCATGAGTGCGTTGCAGGCGGGGACGTTGCGGATTCCGGCTTTCGTGATGGCGGCGGTGCTGGTGACCGGTGGCGTCGTCACGCCGTGGCTCGCGAAAGTGCGCGGGGTGCGGGCGGCGGTGGCAGGGCTCGTGGCGACGATGGCGTTGTTTTTTGCGACGCTGCAATTTGCGGCGCCGAATATCTCGAAGCCGGGCACCAAAGCGTTGGCGGAGATCGTTACGGCAAAGGCGAAGCCGGGCGACCGCGTGCTGCATTACCACGAGTTTTTTCACGACTTCACGTTTTACGCGCAGCGCGTCGTGGATCTCGTGGCGTTCAAGGGGGAACTCGAGCTCGAGGAGGATGCGGCGGCACGCGCGAGCGGACGCTTCATGGATGAGAAGACGTTTCGTGAGTTTTGGGCCGGCAGCGGGCGCGTCTGGGCGGTCGCACGGAAAAAGGATCTGAAGCCGCTCTTCGGCGATCCGACCTTCCGTTACCATTTGATCGGTGAAACGCGGGACCATTTGCTGTTTAGCAATCAACCCTGACATGGCCGCTTTTCACACTGATAAACCCGCATTGCCCTATTTGCCGCTCACGCGTCCGACGATCGACGAGGAGACGATTGCGGGCGTCGCCGAGGTTCTGCGTTCGGGTTGGATTACCTCCGGACCGAATGTGAAGGCGCTCGAGGCGAAACTCTCCGAGTATTGCGACGGGCGGCCGGTGCGCGTCTTCAACTCCGGCACGTGCACGATGGAAATCGCGCTGCGCATCGCGGGCGTCGGCGCGGGACACGAGGTGATCACGACGCCGCTGTCGTGGGTCGCGACGAGCAATGTGATTCTCGAAGTGGGCGCGCGGCCGGTGTTCGTCGATATCGACCCCGTGACGCGCAATATCGATCTGAACCGCATCGAGGCGGCGATCACGCCGGCGACGCGCGCGATTATTCCGGTCGACCTCGCAGGGCTGCCGGTGGACCGCGACCGGCTCTACGCGATCGCCAAGAAACACAATTTGCGGATCGTCGAAGACGCGGCGCAGTCGCTCGGCAGCACGTGGAACGGCCGGCGCATCGGAGCGACCGGGGATTTTGTGTCGGTGAGTTTTCATCCGAACAAAAACGTGACGACGATCGAGGGCGGCTGCCTCGTGATGAACACGGAGGCGGAAGCGAAGCTGGCCGAGCAATACCGGCTGCAGGGCGTGGTGCGCTCCGGGTTTGACGGCATGGAAGTCGAGCTGGTCGGCGGGAAATTTAACCTCACCGACGTCGCCGCGAGGGTGGGGCTCGGGCAACTGCCGCGGCTGGAGGAATTCAATGCTAAGCGCCGCGAATTGGCCCGCGCCTACTTTGAACTGTTCGCGACGCCGGCGGCGCGGGCGCTCGGCCTCGGGTTACCCGTGGCGGATTTCACGCAGTCGAATTGGCACATGTTTCAGGTCGTGCTCCCGCGGGAGCGCCTCGCGCTGAAACGCGCGGACGTCATGGCGCAAATGCACGCGGCGGGGATCGGCACCGGTGTGCACTATCCGGCGATCCACTTGTTTGCGGTTTACCGGCGACTCGGTTGGAAGGAGGGCGACTTTCCCGTGGCCGAGGCCACGTGCCGGAATATTCTCACGCTGCCGCTCTTCCCCACGATGACACGCGCCGATGCCGAGCGGGTCGTCACCACGCTGACTGCGATTCTTTCCGCGAATTTGAAACCATGAACGGGAAACGAACGCGCAACCATCGCCTGCAAGCAGGCTCCTACCTCCAGTCATGAGCGCCACGCCCACTCTTCCGCTCTCGATCGTCATTCCCGTTTACAACGAGGAGCTGAACCTGCCCACGCTGTTCGAGCGACTCTACCCGGTGCTCGATGCGATCGGGCGGCGCTACGAAATCGTGTTCACCAACGATGGCAGCGCCGACCGTTCGTTTGCGTTGCTCAAGGCGATGCAGGCGCGGCGGCCGGACGTGACGCGCGTGATCGATTTCAACAGCAACTACGGCCAGCACATGGCGATCATGGCGGCGTTTGAGCGGGTGCGCGGCGAAGTGATCGTGACGCTCGATGCGGACCTGCAGAATCCGCCGGAGGAAATTCCGAAGCTGCTCGAAAAGATCGACGCGGGCTTCGACTACGTCGGCGGCTACCGGCTCAACCGACAGGATTCGTTTTTCCGCAAGTATGCCTCGCGCCTCATCAATCTCGTGCGCGAGAAAACCACGAGCATCGAGATGACGGACCAAGGTTGCATGCTCCGCGCTTACCAACGCGCGATCATCGACGCGATCGTGCGCAGCGGTGCGATCAACACCTTCATTCCCGCGCTCGCCTATAGTTTTTCCGGCAACCCGACGGAGGTCGGCGTAAAACACGAGGAACGGCACGCGGGCGTTTCCAACTACTCGTTCTACAGTCTGATCCGGTTGAACTTCGATCTGATCACGGGCTTCTCGATCGCGCCGCTGCAGTATTTCACAATGTTCGCGATGGCCTGTTGTGCGGGCAGCGGGCTCTTCGTGTTCGTGCTGGCGATCCGCCGGGCGTTCTTCGACTACACGGCGGCGGAGGGTTTGTTTACGCTGTTTGGCGTGCTGTTTTTCCTGATGAGCGTGGCGTTGCTCGGCATCGGCCTGATCGGCGAATACGTCGGCCGCACGTATCAGGTCGTGCGCGCGCGGCAGCGGTATCACGTGCGGGAGATTTTGGAGACGAAGTGAGACGACGAGAAGAGTCGAATGAACTACGCGGTTGCCTACACGAAGCAGGCCGAGGCCGAGCTGCTGGGGTTTCCTCCCAAGATCCAGCGCCAGCTCGCCGCGAAGATTGCCCGGCTCCGTCATGGATTTACCGGCGACATCAAGAAGCTCCAGGCAGCCGACAACGTCTATCGGCTGCGGTCGGGCGATTTTCGGATTCTATTTGAAGTCGAGGGGGCCACGGTTGTTATCCGCACTATTCGCGACCGCAAAGAAGCCTATGAATAAGCCCGGCCTCAAAGAAACTCTCTCCCAAATCCAGCGGCAGCGCGGGGCGCTCGCCAAAGTGCGCGCCGAAGCGGAGGATCTGGAGGACTATTTGTCGGTGTTGGAAGCGCGCGCGCGCGACACCGGCGAACGGATTCCGATGGCCACCGTGCATCGGCGAGTGGCGGGTCCGCGTCGTGCCACCCTGCGAACCGCGAAGTGAGCACCAAACCCCGCATCCTGTTTTTCGGCTACAGCGAAGTCGGCTACGAGTGTCTCTCGTTGCTGTTGGAGCGGGGGGACAACGTCGTCGCGCTCATCACCCACGAGGACAATCCGCACGAGAAAATTTGGTTCAAGACACCGGCGGTCGCGGCGCGGGAGAAGGGCATCCCGGTCTTTACGCCGGAGTCGGTGAACACGCCCGAGTGGCGCGAAAAAATCGCGGCGCTCCAGCCGGACCTGATTTTGTCGGTTTACTACCGGCACATGATCGGCACGAAAATCCTCGGGCTGCCGCCGCTCGGCGCGTGGAACATGCACGGTTCGCTCCTGCCGAAATACCGCGGCCGGGCGCCGATCAACTGGGCGGTGCTGCACGGCGAACCGCGGATCGGCATGACGCTGCACCGGATGGTGAAATCCGCCGACGCCGGCGCGGTCGTCGATCAGGAGGGCGTCGAGATCGGGCCGCGGGACACGGCGGAGCAGGCGTTTCGCAAAGTGATGCCGTGCGCGCGGCGCGTGTTGGCACGACAGATCGAGGCGTTGTTGGCGGGAAGCGTGAAGGAAACGCCGCAGGACGAGTCGCAGGCCAACTATTTCGGCGGGCGCAAACCCGAGGACGGGCGCATCGTCTGGACGCAGACGGCGCAGCAGATTTTTAACCTGATCCGCGCGGTGACGGATCCGTATCCCGGAGCTTTCATTGAGATCGGCGGGGCACGGCTGATGGTGTGGTGGGCGGAAATGGATACACCGGCGACGCGGGCGGTGGTCGGGCAGGCGAGTGCGGCCGGGGAGATTCTTTCGGTCGCGCCGCTCGTCGTGGCGACGGGTGGCGGCGCGCTGGAGTTGACGAAGACGGAGTGGCTCGGGGTGGCGCCGGCGCCCGAGTTGCGGGTCGGACAGGTTTTGTAGCGATGGGGGAGCGCGACCGTCCGCGGTCACCTGATACATTGCGATCGGGGGCGGTCGCGCTCCCGCGCAATCACCGACCGTCGCCCCAGCGGTAGCCGAGGCCGAGGAGGAAGATGTCGGCGTCGCGGTTGTAATTGCTGACGACGCGATTCCAGGTGAGGCGCGTCTGCCAGTGTGCGGAGAGGCGCAGCGTGGCGGTGGGCGACACGAGGCCGGCGAGACTGCGCGGGTTGTCCTGTCCGGGGACGGGGGTGTGCTTGCGGTCGAAGAGAAGGTAGGGTCCGACGCCGAGGCCGAGGGTCAGGCTCCGGTCGAGAAAGGCTTCGACGAGCCAGAGCTGAGTCGTGAAACCGTTGCGCCGGATGATCTGCGGATCGCCCTCGTTGATCCACGAAGCGGACCACTCGAAGTGCGGCGACAGGCCGGAGCGAAACTCGATCGCGGTGGCGACGGCGTCTTCGGAGGCGGCCGTGTTGACGATGCTCTGGCCGAGGAAAAGGGTGAGCTCGTGATCGGTGATGAGGCTGGGCGAGGCGGGGCGGGTGCGCGTGCGGCGTTCGCCAAACGTGTAGCCGAGCCCGGCGACGAGAGAGTTGGTTTCGAGGTCGTTGGCGCGGTTGATGCGGTTGGCGGTAAGGCGCAGGAACCACGGCGACGCGGTGTAGTAGGTGGCGGCGAGACTGTAGACGGGGGTCCAGCCGTGGATGTTGGCGGTGGTGCCGCCGGGCAAAAAGCGGGTGTCGAAGTAGTGGTAGGCCCCGGCGCCGAAGGAGAGGGAAAAGGTCTCGGAGTGAAACGGGAGCACGGCCCACAGTTGGGCGGCGAGGCCGTCGCGATGGTGGCTCGGGTCGTGCCCCTCGTTGATCCAGGCGAGCGACCACGCGACGTGCCGGTGGAGGGCTTGGCGATAGTCGACTTGCCACGAATAGTGGGAAGACAAAGACGAGCCCGACCCGGTGGTGCCGAGCTGCGCCGAGAATTCCTGGGCGCGTGCGGTCGCGGCGCCGCCGGCGGTGGCGAGGCAGAGCAGAAGATGAAAAACGACAGGACGGGCAGGCATGGTGTGGTGGTCCGGTAGACCGGCAGTGAAGACGGATGTGCGGCCGAAATCGCAGCGGGAATTTGCGAAAATGAGCGGCTCCTTTCGCCCCAATCGCGGCGAATCGATTTTTCGTGCTTTCCGTGTCCGGCCCGGAGCGCAAGCTGCCGATATGCCCCTCAAGGTTCTCATCCTCGGCGCCAACGGCTTCATCGGCAGCTCGCTCACGCGGGCCATCCTCAAACAGAAAGACTGGGAGGTCTACGGGATGGATATCGGCTCCCACAAGCTGGAGGACAGCTTGGGCAACAAGCGCTTCAAGTTCGTCGAGGGCGATATCACGATCAACAAGGAGTATATCGAGTATCACGTGAAGAAGTGCGACGCGGTCATCCCGCTCGTCGCGATCGCGAATCCGATCCAATACGTGAAGGACCCGCTGCGCGTCTTCGAGTTGGATTTCGAGGCCAACCTCGCGGTCGTGCGCCAGTGCGCGAAATACAAGAAGCGCATCATTTTTCCGTCCACATCCGAAGTCTACGGGATGAGCACGGATGCGAAGCTCGACGAGGAGACGACGAGTCTCGTCTACGGTCCCATCGAGCGGCAGCGCTGGATTTATGCGTGCTCGAAGCAGCTCCTCGACCGCGTGATCTACGCCTACGGCGTGCGCGACAATGTGGATTACACGCTCTTCCGGCCGTTCAACTGGATCGGGCCTCAGCTTGACGATGTGATGGAGCCGAAGGAGGGCAGCTCGCGGTTGTTCACGCAGTTCATCTCGAACGTGATTTTCAAGAAACCGCTCCAACTCGTGGACGGGGGTAAACAGAGCCGGTCGTTTACGTTTATCGACGACGGCGTCGACGCGCTCCTGCGCATCATCGAGAACAAGGACGGCTGCGCGTCGCGGCAGATTTTCAATCTCGGCAATCCGAAGAACGACGTGAGCGTGGCCGACCTCGCGAAGTATATCATCACGGCGTTTAAAGATTATCCTGACTACGCCGAGCACGTGGCGGCGGCGAAGACGGTGGTCGTGCCATCGGGGACGTATTTTGGGAAATATTACCAAGACATCCAGAAACGCGTGCCCTCGATAGCGAATGCGAAGAAGCGGCTGGGTTGGACGCCGAAGGTGAATCTGAAGACGGCGATCAAGCTGACGCTGGATTACCATCTCGCGCACAAGGATTATCAGTTGGAGTGAGGATGCGAAGTCGCGACTGGAGGTAGGAGCCTGCTTGCAGGCGATTGCCTGCAGGTGCCGACGGAACACGCGTCCAATCGCCTGCAAGCAGGCTCCTACCTTCAAACCATGCGCCTTGTTCTCAAAGTTGATGTGGATACCGACCGCGGCACGCGGGAGGGCGTGCCGAATCTGCTGGCGGACTGCCAGGCGGCAGAGGCTGAGGCGTGTTTTCTGTTTTCGCTCGGGCCGGATCAGACGGGGCGGGCCATCACGCGCGTGTTGCGGCCCGGATTTTTTCAAAAAGTTTCCCGCACGAGCGTGGTGCAGATCTACGGCGTGCGGACGCTGCTCAACGGCACGCTGCTGCCGGCACCGCATATCGGTCGGCGCAACGCGGCGGTGATGCGGCGCGTGCGCGAGGCGGGCTACGAAGTCGGCATCCACTGCCACAATCACTACCGCTGGCAGGACTATCTGGAGCGCATGTCGCTCGCTGAGGTGCGCGAGGAGTTTGTCGCGGCGCGGGCGGAGTTTCTGCGGATTTTCGGGAGTGAGGCGCGGACAGCGGGTGCACCGGGGTGGCAGAGCAATGCGAAGAGCCGCGAAGTCTACGACGAGGCGGAGTTGCTTTACGCGAGTGACACGCGCGGCGGCGGGCCGTTTTTCCCGCGTATCGGCGGCAAGGTTTTCCGGACGTTGGAGATTCCGAGCACGCTGCCGACGTTCGACGAGCTGATGGGTAGGCCGGAATATCCGGACGACAAGATCGTGGCGCACTACATGAAATTGCTGGGCGCAGAGCCGGGCCGGACCCAGGTATTTACGCTGCACGCGGAGATCGAGGGCATGGGGCGGCGCGGGCTGTTTCAACAACTGCTGGCGGCGTGCACGGCGGCCGGCGTGGAATTTGTGCGCATGGACGACTATGCGCGGGAACTGTTGGCGAACCGCGCAGCGATTCCGGTGCGCGATCAGGTGATGGCGGAAATTGACGGGCGCTCGGGGGTCGTCGCGGTGCAGGCGGCGTGAGCGAGCGCGCTACTTTTCGATCCGGCGGAAGAGGTGGATCGCGAGGCCGAAGAAGATCACATTGGGCAGCCAGAGGAGGAGGTCCGGGCGGTATTCCGGGTGGCGGTCGAGCCAGTCGACCATGACGGTGAGCATGTAGTAACCGAGGGCGAGGGCGACGGCGACGCCGAGGTTGGCGCTCGTCTCGCGGCGGGAGACGCGGATGCCGAGCGGCACGCCGATCAGGGCGAAGGCGAGGACGGAAAACGAGAGCGTGTATTTCTCCTGAATTGTCAGGCGGACTTTCATTTCGGCGCGGGCGTGATCTTTGGCTTTGCCGGCGACGACGGGTTCGGCGGCCACGCGGCGGAGTTCGACGTGGAGTTCGTCGAAGGTCATCCACTTCAGTTTTTGGGCGCGGCCGGAGGCGCGGTTGTAGAGGCGGTCGAGGGCGAGGCGGACGGGTTCGGATTGCTCGAACGAGCCGACGAGCTGGGCCTCGGCGAACACCTCGGGGTTCTTAGCGTCGCGGGTTTCGACCTGTGCGTGAGTAAGCGTGAGGATGAGCTCGTTGGTGGTCTCGTCGTAGTCGAAGCGGCCGGACTCGGCGCGGACGAATTGGGTGACGCGGCGGTCGCGGTCGAGGCGCCAGAGCCAGAAATCGCGCATGACGGCGCCTTGTTTTTCGCCGACGTAGACGACGAAGCCCGGGAATTCGCGGATGAACGTTTTCGGGACGATGGCGGCGAGCGGGTTGGTGCGGATGGCCTCGTCCAGCTCCTTGTGATACTGCACGCGGGCGCGCGGCATGGAGTCGAAATTGACGTAGAGACCGAGGACGGTGCCGAGCGTGCCGATGATGAGCACGGGGCGCGCGATGCGAAAAAGGCTGAGGCCCGCGGCGCGCATGGCGGTGATCTCGCTGTCGGCGGAGAGGCGACCGAGCGTGAGCAACACGCCGGTGAGCATACCCATCGGCAGGGCAAACGAGATGACGAACGGCACGAGCAGGCCAACGAGGCGGGCGAAGGTGCCGAGGGAGAGCTGCTCGGCGAGGACGTAGCCGAGGAGGTCTTTGACGGCGTTGCCCAGAATCAGGACGAACGCGAACAGGCCGACCGACGCCGCGCAGGTGAACAGCACGCTTTTGAAGATGTGGCGGTCGAGAAGGTTCAAAGGAAAGGGCGCACGGTGATCGCAGACGGACCCGCGGCGGACAAGGCGGTTCGTCGAAAACTACAGGCCGAGCGAGAGCTGCGGGCCGGTGTCGTCGGTCGCGGGATCGGCGGAGGCGGGCGCGAGGCAGGCGGGGCCCTCGTGGCGGACGTTGCTGACGTGCGTGCTCACGGCGAACTTGGTCACGGCGTCGGCGGGCAGGGCGTGGAGGAGCGGCGCGAGGAGCGCGGGATCGGTGATGGTGGAATTGAGCCACGTGTCCCACGTGGCGGGCGTGAGCATGACGGGCATGCGGTCGTGAATCGGGCGCATGAGCTCGTTGGGCGCGGTGGTGACGAATGCGCAGGTCTCGCGCACGGTGCCGTCGGGGGCGCGCCACGCATCCCAGAGCCCGGCGAAACCGAACGGGGCCTCGTCGCGCAGACGAAAGAGCCAGGGTTTTTTCGCGCGGCCGACGGTTTCCCACTCGTAAAATCCGGTGGCGGGGATCACGCAGCGGCGGGAACGAAGGGCGTCGCGGAAAGAAGGCTTGGCCGAGAGGGTCTCGGCGCGGGCGTTGACGAGGGGCGGGCCGTCGGCGTCCCGAGACCACGAGGGCACGAGACCCCAGCGGAGGCGCGTAGCCTCACGGACCTGCGCGCGGGGTTTTGAGCGGACGACCGGCAGATCGGTGCCGGGAGCAATATTGTAGCGGGAGAGAAATTCCGCCGGGGCGGCGATGCCGAGGCGTGCGAGGACGTCGCGGTAGTGTTGCTCAAGGAGAACGTAGCGGGTGCACATGCCGGGGGGACGGGAAAGTGAGAATGAAGGTGAAAGTGAAAGAGAGAGCGAAAGTGAGTGCGAAGGATTGAGTGCGAAATGAAAGCAAGAGGGAAGAAGGCGAGTTCAGAACAGGGAGAGTTGCTGGCCGCCGGGGCGGCGGAAGGCGGCGGGGGAGAGGGGGTGGCGCTGCTCGTTGAGGCCGGCGCGGCGGGCGGTGGCGCGGAAGAGTTCGCGGATTTGGTCGGCGAAGATGCCTTCACCGCGCAGGCGCGTGCCCCACTCGCTGACGTTGAGGGAGCCACCGCGAATTTCCCGGATGCGGTCGAGGACGCGGGATTTCTTGGTGGGTGCGTGGTCGTCGAGCCACTGGACGAAAACGTCTTTTACGGCGTGCGGGAGGCGGAGGACGATGTAGCCGGCGCGCGTGGCGCCGGCGGCGGCCGCGGCGTCGAGGATCGCGGGCAACTCATGATCCGTGAGGCCGGGCAGCACGGGCGCGACCATGACGCCGGTGGGAATGCCGGCATCGGTGAGCTCGCGGATCGCGCGGAGGCGCGCGGCGGGTCGCGAGGCGCGGGGCTCGAGTTTGCCGGCGAGTTCGGGGTCGAGCGTAGTGATGGAAAGATAGACGGCGGTGGCTTGGTGGCGGGCGAGCTCGGCGAGGAGATCGCGGTCGCGGGCGACGAGGGCGTTTTTGGTGACGATGGAGATGGGTTGGCGAAATTCGGCGCAGACTTCGAGGCAGCCGCGGGTGATGCGGAAGTGGCGTTCGGCGGGTTGGTAGCAGTCGGTGGCGCCGCTCATGGCGATGTTTTCCGGCTCCCAGCGCGGCGAGGAGAGCTCGTGGCGGAGGAGGGCGGGCGCGCGGGTTTTCACCATGATTTTTGTCTCAAAATCGAGGCCGCTGCTCCAGCCGAGGTATTCGTGATAGGGGCGGGCGAAGCAGTAGGCGCAGCCGTGTTCGCAGCCGCGGTAGGGGTTTAGACCGAACGTGAACGGGAGATCGGGGCTGTCGTTTTTGGTGAGGAGGGATTCGGTGCCGTCGACGAAGAACTGGGTGTGCGGATGCGGGCGGGCGGCGTCGGCGCCATCGGGGTCGGTCGAGAGCGCGGCGAGATAGTCGGGGTCGGGCGTGAGGAGGAGCGGCTCGAAGCGATTGGGCGGATTGGTGTGGGCGCCGCGGCCGGGGATCGGAGCGAGAGGCGAAGTGGGCGGCGGTGCGGACATGCGGGACACGGTATGGAAAAACGTGGCTGCGCCAGTGCGATTCGCTTTCCTCGGCGGATGTCGCTCGAAAAATCCACGCGTGCGGTGGCGCTGATGCGCCACGAAGGCGGCGGCGTGGGCGTGGCCGCGGGGGCGGCGCGGGATGTGGCGGACGTGCTGGCCGTGGAGGAGCCGTTGGAAATCCGAGTCGGCGGGAGGAGCGTGGCGGTCGTGATGCGGACGCCGGGGCATGACCGGGAATTGGCGGCGGGGTTTTTGGTGACGGAAGGGATGTTGCGACGGCGTGAAGAGGTGGTGGATATGGTGTATTGCGCGATGCGCCGGGAAGGCGTCGCGCCGAACGAGGCGGGCGTCGGCGAAAAGCGGGAGAATGTGCTCGATGTGTTGCTAGCGCCGGGAGTGGCGGTGGACTGGGCGCGGTTGACGCGGAATGTGTTTACGTCGTCGAGCTGCGGGATTTGCAGCAAGGCAAGCATCGAGGCGGTGCAGGGGCAGTTTCCAGCGATCGCGGGCGCGCTGGTGCCGCGCCGCGCGGTGCTCGCGGGATTGCCGGAAAAGCTGCGGGCGGCGCAGGCGGGGTTTGAGGTGACGGGCGGGCTGCACGCGAGCGCACTCTTTGATGAGGACGGAGTGATGCTCGTGGCGCGCGAGGATGTGGGTCGGCACAACGCATTGGACAAGGTTGTGGGGCACGGATTTTTCGCGGAGCGGCTGCCGCTGGCGGGGCGAATTCTGCTCGTGAGCGGGCGGGTGAGTTTCGAGATAATGCAGAAGGCGCTGGCGGCGGGGGTGCCGTGTGTGGCTGCGATCTCGGCGCCGACGAGTGCGGCGGTGGAGTTCGCGCGGGCGAGCGGACAGGTGCTGGTGGGGTTTTTGCGGGGCGAACGGATGAATGTTTACGCTGGCACCTTGGTCGGGTGAGGGTGTCGCATTCCGTTCGCATGAAAATCTTCATCTCCTTCTTATTGGCCGCGATGGTTGCCGTGGGCGCGCTGCGCGCGGCCGAGAGCGAGACGATGGCGGAGCGGACGTTGAAGAATATCGCGGAGAAGCAGCGGGAGATTTTTGCGGAGGCGGAGAAGAAGGGCGACAAGCTGGATCAGGACGCGTTTCGCACGCAGGTGCAGTCGCTGACGCACGAGTATGAACGGCTGCTGCGAGACAATCCGAAGTTCGCGCTGGCGGCGGCAGCCTACGGCGGGTTGCTGGGCAAAGTCGGGATGCGCAAGGAGGCGGCGGCGATGCTGCTCAAGGCCAACCAACTCGACAGCGATATCCCCTTTGTGAAAAACCAGCTCGGCGGCTACCTCGCCGAGGAAGGCAAGCCGCTGGAGGCGGCGCCGTATTTTCTGGCGGCCATCAAACTCGCGCCGAACGAGCCAATCTACCACTACCAGCTGGCGACGCTGCTGGTGGAGGCGCGGGACGATTTTCTGCGCAGCGGCGAATGGACGCGGGCGGCGCTGGACGAATCGATGTTGAACGGCTTCAAGCGGGCGGCGGAGCTGGCGCCGGAGCGGTTTGAATTTGGCTACCGGCACGCGGAGTCGTTTTACGATTTGGCGAAGCCGGATTGGGACGCGGCGTTGAAGGCGTGGGCGGCGTTGGAAGACAAAGCGCAGTCGCCAATCGAACGGCAGACGATGCGGCTGCACGCGGCGAATGTGTTGATCAAACAAGGCAAGCCGGACCATGCGCGCACGCTGATGGCGACGGTGGACGACCCGGCGCTGCAGGGGCAGAAGCAAAAGCTCGTTGCCCAGCTCGCGGAAACCGCGAAGAAGTGAGCGATATGGATTTCGGGATTACTGCCGCAGACCTGCGCGCCGGGCTGCTTTTCTACCTGCTGCTGTTCAGCTGTCTCGTGCTGCGCGCATTTGCGCAGGCGTGGCTGGCGGATCGGTTGGGTGACCGCACACCGCGCGACGAGGGTCGCGTTACGCTCTACCCGTTGCCGCATCTTGATCTGCTGGGGTCGGTGATTTTGCCGCTGATCTGTATTTTCTTTCTCCAGCCGCGGCTGGGGCAGATCAATTTTTTCCTCGCGTGGACGAATCCGGTGCCGATCACGGCGGCGAATTTTCGCGATCCGCGAAAGCACTACCTGTTCACCCAACTAGCGGGCTGCGGGATGAGCATCGTGCTCGGACTCGCCTCGGCGATTTTGGGCGGGCTGCTTTACTGGAAAAGTCCGCAATCGGCGGAAGTGTTCGTGACGCTGATCGGCATCAACGCCATGCTCATCGTGCTCGATCTGCTGCCGATGCCTCCGCTGCCGGGCGCGATGGTGTTGCGGCATTTCGGGGTGATTTCCGAGGAACTGTTTTGGCAGATCGCGCGGTGGAGCGGGTTGGTGTTTCTCATTGCGATCAATCTGCCGCCGATCCGCAAGTTGCTCGGCGTGTTGATCTCGGCCGCGGCGTGGCCGTTTGCGAGTCTCTACGAGGCGATCGCGCTGGCGCTGCGATGAGCGCGCGGGCGACGCAGAAAACGGCGAAGGCGCTGACGATGCGCGGGCCGCGGCCGGTGACGCTCGGCGACTGGCTCGCGTTTGCGGAGCAACTGTATGCGCGCGAGAAATTGGCGCTTGGGCAGGTGGCGACGAATGCGCACGACGAGGCGCTGTATTTGCTGATGACGGTGCTCGGGGTGCCGCTGGACAGCGACGCGCGGGTGTTGAAGAAAAAACTGACCGCGGCGCAGGGCGCGGCGGTGGAGGAGGTGTTGCGGCGGCGGGCGTTGGAGCGGGTGCCGGCGGCGTATTTGACCAAAGAGGCGTGGTTGGGCGGGCAGCGTTTTTACGTCGATGAACGGGTGATCATTCCGCGGAGCTATTTTGTGGAGATCATCGCGGAGCAGCTCGACGGATGGCTGCGGGCGCCGGGGAAAGTGAAACGCGTGGTGGACGTGTGCACGGGGTCGGGTTGCCTCGCGATTTTATTGGCGCAGCACTTTCCGCAGGGGAAGGTCGATGCGGTGGATTTGTCACCGGATGCCTTGGACGTGGCGAAAATCAATGTCGCGGCGCACGGCTTGGAGAAACGCGTGAAGTTGTGGGCGAGCGATGTCTTCGATGCGGTGCGCGTGGGGGCGGCGTGGAAGTATGATGTGATTCTGAGCAATCCGCCGTATGAGCCGAGTGCGCATGTGGACGCGCAGGCGCCGGAGTTTGCGGCGGAGCCGCGCATGGCGCACGACGGCGGCGGCGACGGGCTGGAGATTATTCGCAAGCTGCTGCGGCAGGCGCGCACGCGGCTGACGGATGAAGGGATTGTGCTGATCGAGGTCGGCGGATTGGCCGCGGCGATAGACAGGGAATTCGCGGCGTTGGAGCCGCATTGGCTGCACACGGCGGACGGGGCAAATTGCGTGTGTGTGATCCACGCGACGCGGTTGGCGGCGTGGCGGGGGTAGGCGTGGGAGACCGCACCTTAACAGGTGCGGCTACCGGGTCCGGCATGAATGCTGGACGTGAGAAAGGGCGGACTGAGGTCGCCCTACTTGCTTTGCAGGGTGTTGGATGCGAATTGGAAGGCGAGGAAGCCGATGGCGAAGGCGCTGCTGAGATCGCTGCCGGAGGGGTGCCCGCGGAGGAGGGCGGTGATGAGCGCGGCGGCGAGGAGGGCGAGGGCGCCGGTGGACGCGCCGAGGATGATGCGGTTGCGACCGGTGTGGGTAAACGTCGCGGCGACGCAGATGGACAGCGCGGCGAGGAGAATCATGAGGAGGAAGCCGAGCTCGTTACCGAGCGCGAGCCACCAGACAAGACAGGCCAGCGCCGCGAGGAGCACGCCGCCGAACCAATTGCTCGCGATGCGCTGGTCGCGCGAGAGGACGTGGCGGCCGAAGCGGTTGAAACGCAGCAGGAGGTTGAACATCGGCACGGCCGTCCACGAAAGGTAGATGAACGCGTAGAAGAGTCCGAGCAGCGGCCAGAGCACCCAGCCGAGTTGCGGTTGCGACGTGGCGACGCTGCGCACGAAACGTCCGCCGAAAAAGATGCCAATGATAAACACCCACTGGAGCTTGGTGCTGAGACGGCCCATCCAGAGGAAGTAGGCGAGCATACCGCGGTAGAGCGGGTTGCGGGCTTTGAGGGCCTCGAGCATGCCTTGGCGCGCGTATTCGAGATCGGGTTCGAGGCGGAGCGCCTCGCGAAAATGCTCCTGGGCTTTTTTCGGGTCGTTGCGGTGAAGACAGTTCCACCCCTGGTTCGCGTGGGAGAAGGCGTTGTCGGGGGCGCGCTCGAGGGCGAAGTCGATCGTGGCGGTGGCTTCCTCTTTGCGGCCGAGGCGCACGAGGGCCATGGCGCGGAGGTTGGCGGCGTTGACGTGTTCGGGATTGAGCGCGAGGGCTTGCTCGGCGGCGGTGAGGGCGGCGGGCCAATTGCGCAGGGCGAGCTCGATGGAGGCGAGGAGCGTGAAGTGGTCTTCGACGCTGGGATCGAGGCGGAGCGCTTCGTTGATGGCGCGGCGGGCGTCGTCGTCGCGGTCGGCGCGATGGAGCGTGAGCGCGTGGACGTAGTGGAGGTAGGCGTTGTCGGGGGCGAGGCCGAGGGCGGACTGGGCGGCGGCGAGAGCCTCGGGGGATTTGCGCTGCTCGCTGCGGCTGAGGGCGAGGACGGCGAGCGCGGACGGATCGTCGGGCTGCTCGGCGAGCGAGAGCATGGCCTCGCGCTCGGCTTCGGCGGGGCGAGATTGCGCGAGGAGGAGCTGGGCGCGGGCGAGGTGGGCGCTCATTTCTTGATGTTGAGATACGCGAGGATGTCGTCGTAGAGGCCGCTTTGATTGGCGTAGAGGGCGTGATTGCGGGCCGTCTCGAACCAGTCGCGCACGGTGGGTTTGTGGCGCTTGACGGCTTCGAGGAGATCGCGGCCGGTGAGCGGTTGGACGGTGCCGGTGCGCATGGCCTCGCGGAGCTTCTCTTCCACGGCGACGTCGATCACGGCTTTGAGGTCGGCGCCGGAGTAGCCGTCGGTTTTTTTCGCGAGGGCGTCGAAATCGATTTCTGCGACGGGCTTGCCCTTGAGTTGCAGACGAAGAATGGCGGCGCGCGCGGCGGTGTCGGGCGGCGGGACAAAGAGGATGCGGTCGAAACGGCCGGGGCGGCGGAAGGCGGGATCGAGATGCCAAGGGGCGTTGGTCGCGGCGAGGATGAGGACGCCCTCGTTGGAGGCGGAGACGCCGTCGAGTTCGCTGAGGAATTGGTTGATGATCTGGCGTCCGCCGGACTTGAGCATGTCGGTGCGGTTGGCGCCGAGGGCATCGACCTCATCGAAGAAGAGCACGCACGGGCGGTGGGCGCGGGCCTGCTCGAAGAGCGAGTGGAGATTTTTTTCGCTCTGGCCGATCCACATATCGAGGACGTCGCTGATGCCGACGGCGAGGAAACCGGCTTTGACTTCGCCGGCGGTGGCGCGGGCGAGGAAGGTTTTGCCGCATCCAGGCGGGCCATACATGAGAATCCCGCCGCCGATTTTTTTGCCGTAGGCTTTGAAAAGCTCAGGCTGGCGGAGCGGGAGAATGATCTTCATCCGCACCTCTTCTTTGACGCGATCCATGCCGCCCACATCGGCGAAGGCGAGCGAGGGACGCTCGAGTTCGAGGCCGGAATCAGCGGAGGGCGGCAGGTCGCCGGCAGGGAGGCGTTCGCGCGGAGATTCGGAGGGAAAGGGATTGGTGGAAAAGGGCTCCGGGGGAGGCAAAGGAGAGTCGGACGAAGAGTCAGAGGCGTCGGACGAGGAGAAGGGATTGAAGTTGGCGGAAGTCGGCGGACGGGGCGGCGGCGGCGCGGGCGGGCGAGGCGAAGGGCGGGCGGGGAGATGCGGGGCGAGTTCTTGCTCGAGCGCGGGGTCGGTGAGGAGTGGGTCGGCCTCGCGGGCCTTGACGTAGTGGCGGGCGGCGAGGCGGGGTTCGCCGGCGTGGAGCGAGAGGCGGGCGTGGAGAAGCCAGGCGCGCGCGGGGGCATCGGGCTGCTTCACCATGTCTTCGACGATGACGAGGGCGGCGCTGTGTTTGCCCTGTTGGAAAAAGGCGGCGGCGAGGCCGAGGCGTGCGGTGGAGTTGGCGGGATCGAGGGCGAGGGCGCGTTTGAAGAGGGCGGCGGCTTCGGCGAACGCGCCGGTTTTCAAAATGGTGTCAGCGACGTGCACGAGCAGCGGGGCGTTGTCGGGGGAATGACGGAGCGCGGCGCGGAGCTCGGGTGGGATGGCGGAGGAGTCGAGAGGGTCGGACACAGCGGAAGACGAAACGGGCGCGATGTGGGCGGGCCAAGCTTATTGGGGGACGATGTTGTCGTCCGACGGCGCCCAAAACGGGGATCAGTTAGGGCTCGGGATTTTGGCTTTTTCGCGCGCGCTTGGCGGCGCGTGACTCGGCGCGCAGTCCCGAAATCATTATCGCGAGCCCAGCAAGAAAACCGGCCGCCGCGATGGTCAACGAGAGTTTTTTTCCGAGCCACACCACGGGCGGACCTTTCTCACCCGCGAGTGCAGCTATTGCTTTGGTAGTGTGAGTTAATTCGAGGCTCTTCAGCTGGAAAAAGAGTGGCAGGCAGATGCCGAGCAGTAGAATGGCGCCACCCATAGAAATTCGATGGCGGGCGCTTCGAAGGGCGGCGCGGTCCGCGGATGATAGGTTGTAGTCGACCAATTGCGTGCAGGCTACCGAGAGTTGCGCTATTTGGCGGCTTCGACTTTGCGGGTGGGCAGGCCGGCTTTGGTCCAGGCGCGGAGGGTGCCGATGTTGGCGGCTTTCAGGCCTTGTTTCGCGAGGGCGTTGGCGACTTCGCCGGAACGGCCGCCGCTGCGGCAGTAGAGGATGATTTCTTTGCCGGCGTTTTTTTCGAGGAAGGGTTTCCACGCTTTTTGCGCGCCGTCGAAATCGCTTTTCGCGAGGAGCACGGCGGGCTCGGCCACGCCGGAGTCGGCCCACTCGGAGGGTTCGCGGCAATCGACGAGGACGGCGGTGCCGGCGGCGACGCGTTTGGCGGCTTCAGCGGGAGTGAGCGTGGCGGGTTCGGCGGCGAAAGAGAGCGCGGCGGTGAGGAAGAAGGCGAGGAGGCGGAGGAGTTTCATGGGGAGGGGAGAAGAGGTGGGATCAAAATGGGCTGATGAGAGGGATCGTTTGGCGGCCGTTCTGGCGATAAATGTGGAAATCGCGGTCGAGCGTCCAGACGACGCAATGGGAGTGAATCTCGGCCATGCGCACCAGACAGGCGTCGGCGAAGGACATGGGCGTAGAGGCGTAGCGATGCATGAGCGTGCGCACGGCGCGGTGCTCGGCGCGAAGATCGAACTCGCTACGGAGGAAGCCGGACTCGATGAGGGCCATAATCTGTTCCGGCTCCTGTCCGTCCCGCTTCAAGAGAAAGCATGCTTCGGAGATCGCGGCATCGCACGTGAGCACGACTGGCGGGGCCAGACGCGCTTGGTCCGCCGCCCAAGTGTTTTGCCGGTCATTGGGCGACAGCAAAGCGACGAGGGGGCCGGCGTCTACGATCCATGTCTTCAACGGCCGTAGCCCTCCAGGTGTTTGGGGTTGGTCGACAGATCGGGCGAACCGCCCTTGCAGGAACCGATCAGGTGCTTGATCACGTCGTAGCCAGTTCTGGCAGGGGCGAGTTCGGGTGTGACGCCATAGGCGCGGAGGGCGCGGCGGACGAGGTCGCCCTGGGAGAGTTTTTCCAGCTTGGCGCGTTTGCGAAGCGCGGTCCGCTCAGCTTTCGAGATGCGGATGGCGAGGGTTTCGGTCTGCATGGAAGTCAAGCAAGACACCGAATGGGCAAAAGCAAGACACGAGTCGCCAAGCACTCAACGCGCCAAGTCGTAGAGGGCGTAGCCGGCGAAGAGGTTGGGGAGGGTGGGGCAGGGGGAGTGCCAGTTGCCGGCGAGGTGGGCGCGGCGGGCGATGCGGATTTGTTTCGCGGCGCAGAAATGTTCGAAGTCGGCGATTGTAACGGGATTGGCGGGACGGCTTTCGAACCACTCGGTGGTGTAGACGGGGTTCCGCAATTTCCGGCCGCGGATGAGCATGTCGACGCGGTTTTTCCAGAAGCCGTGGTTGACGAATCCGACCGTGAGGGCGCGACCGACACGGAGGGCTTCAAGGATGACGGCGGTGGGATCGCCGAGTTCGTGGACGGTGCGGGAGCAGATGACGCGGTCGAAATGTTTGTCGGGGAAGGTCCGCATGAATGCCGTCATGTCGCCCTGATACGCGGCGAGTCCGCGGCGGACGCAGGCGGTGATGCGGGTGAGGTCGAGATCGACGCCGACGGCGGAGACTTTTTTCGTCTGCACGAGGTAGTCGAGCAGGGCGCCGGGGCCGCAGCCGAGATCGAGGACGCGGGTGTTGGGCTCCACCCAGTCACCGATGATCTGCATGTCGACGGTGCGTTTTTCGACGAGCTTGGTCATGGCAACGGAATTTTTTTGCCCACGAAAAACACGAAATGCACGAAAACGGAGCAGGTGGAAATGGGGCGTGTATTCATTTCGTGTGTTTGGTGTGTTTCGTGGGCAACCCGGTTTCGCGATAGGGACGATCAGATCGCATAGTCGAAGTCGTAGGGTTGGTCGCGTTCGAGGAAGGCGCGGACGAGGCCGTAGAGTTCTTCGGACTCGAGGAGGAAGGAATCGTGGCCGAGGTCGGTGGTGAGTTCGGCGTAGCTGGCGCGTTTGCCGGCGCGGAGGAGGGCGAGGGCGAGTTGGCGGTTTTGCTCGGGTGGGAAGAGCCAGTCGCTGGTGAAGCCGACGATGAGGGCGTCGGCTTCGACGGGCGCGAAGGCGGCTTCGAGCGAGCCGTGCGACTGCGCGAGGTCGAACTGGTCGAGGGCGCGCGTGATGTAGAGGTAGGAGTTGGCGTCGAAACGGTTGATAAAGCTCTGGCCCTGGTGGCGCAGGTAGCCTTCGACTTCGAACTGCACGTCGAAGGTGTAGGCATCGCCGGCGGCGGTATCCTTTTTCCGGCGACCGAATTTGCGGTCCATGGACGCGTCGGAGACGTAGGTGATGTGGGCCATCATGCGCGCGATCGCGAGGCCGACGCGGGGGCCGGCGTCTTTGGCGTAGTCGCCGCGGTTCCAGGCAGGGTCCTGCATGATGGCCTGGCGGCCGACTTCGTTGAAGGCGATGGCTTGGGCGCTCTCGCGGCCGGTGGTGGCCATGGCGAGGACGCGGCGGGTGAAGTGCGGGAAATCGGTGGCGAAGCGCAGGGCCAACATGCCGCCCATCGAGCCGCCGATGACGCTATGGAGTTCGACGATGCCGAGGTGGTCGAGGAGGAGTTTCTGGGCGCGCACCATGTCGCCGATGGTGACGAACGGAAACAGGATGCCGTAGGGGCGGCCGGTTTCGGGGTTCGTGGAGGACGGGCCGGTGGAGCCTTGGCAACCGCCGAGGACGTTGGCGCAGACGACAAAGAAGCGGCGGGTATCGACGGCTTTTCCGGGGCCGATGAGGTTGTTCCACCAGCCGGGTTTTTTGTCGGCAGGGGAGTGCCAGCCGGCGGCGTGGTGATCGCCGCTGAGGGCGTGGCAGATGAGCACGGCGTTGTCGCGCGTGGCGTTGAGCGTGCCGTAGGTCTCGTAGCGAAGCGTGAAGCCGGGGAGGATTTGGCCGCTGCGGAAAGAGAACGGCTTTCGGTAGACGAAATCGTGCGGAGCGACGAGGCCGACGTCGCCGGGCGCGAGGTGGCGCGGCGCGACCTGCGCGACTGACGCGGAGGGCAGGGTGTCGATTTCGTCCGTCATCGGGCGGAACACTCAATCCGCGTCGGGGAGACGAGGCAAGGGAGTGGCGGGGTTATGACGCGAGGGGGGAATTTGTAAACTGGCGGTTACTTCAGCGGTGAACATGGCGCGAAACGACGGGCGGAGGGGCGAGACGGCCGGGATGGCTGGCTCGGTTTACTACGGGTGACGTCGTGGGGCGGACGCTGACGTTTTGGTTTCGGCGGGGCGAAAAGCGGACGCTTTCCGCTACGAAAAAACCGGCGGTCAGGCGTGCGCGGCGGCGCTGAGGTCATCGTCCAGCTCTTCGTTGGAGAAGAGGTGTTGGACATCGTCCATCTCATCGAGGGTGTCGTGGAGTTTCACGAGGGCCTTCGCGAGGGCGAGGTCCGTCACGGGGACGGTGGTCACGGGAATGTAGGCGATTTCGGAGTTGTCGGGCTTGAGACCCTTTTTCTCCAGCGCATCGGCGACGCGGTCAAAGGCGTGAATGGCGCACCGGACTTCGTAGCCTTGGTCACTGGAGAGGATGTCGTCGGCGCCGGCGTCGAGGGCGATCTCCATGAGGGCATCCTCGGCGATTTTTTCTTTCGCGATGAGGAACTGGCCGGCGTGGAGAAACTGAAACGCGACGGAGCCGGTGCTGGCGAGGTTGCCGTCGAAACGGGAAAAGGCAGCGCGGATATCTTTCGCGGCGCGGGTCTTGTTGTCGGTGGTGGCCTGAACGATGAAGGCGACGCCGCCGGGTCCGTAGCCCTCGTAGGTGATCTCTTCGTAGACGACGCCGGGGAGTTCGCCGGTGCCTTTCTTGATGGCGCGGTCGACGTTTTCGGCGGGCATGTTGGCCTCGCGGGCCTTGAGGACGAGGGTGCGGAGGCGGGCGTTGCTGTCGGGATCGCCGCCGCCGGCTTTGGCGGCGAGAGTGAGATCGCGGGAGATGCGGGAAAACACTTTGCCGCGGCGTGAATCGGTGACGGCCTTGAGCCGTTTCACCTTGGACCACTTGTTGTGTTTGGCCATCGGGGCGGGTCGGGGTGGGAGCGAGCTGGCTCGCGATTTTGGTGCCAGGAAATCGCCTGCAAGCAGGCTCCTACCTTTCGATCATTTTTTCTTTGGAGTGACGTTCTTCACGGGTTTGCCGCCGTGGCCGACAGCAACCGCGGGGGCGGCGGGCTCGGGGTCTTTCATCTTATTGATCACGAGCTGCTGGATGATGGTGAAGAGGCCGTTGACCGTGGAGTAGAGGGAGAGGGCGCAGGAGAAAGTGTAGCAGAACAGGGTGAAGATGATCGGCATGAACTGCATCATCTTGGCCTGCATGGGATCCATCGTGGGAGACGGCGTGAGACGCATCTGGATCACCATGGTGGCGCCCATGAGGAGGGGCAAAATGTTGATGGGGAGACCGAGGACGTGGCCGATGGTGTCGGCTGACGCGAGGTCGGCAGCCCAGAGGAAAGGAGAGAAGCGAAGCTCGGCCGTGCTCTGGAGCATCGTGAAGAAACCCATGAAGAACGGGATCGTAATGAGAATGGGGAGACAGCCGCCGACGGGGTTGACCTTCTTCTCTTTGAAGAGGGCCATCGTGGCTTCCTGCTGCTTGCGGGGGTTGTCTTTGTATTTCTCGCGGAGGGCCTGAAGTTCGGGCTGGATCTTGGCCATGCGCTTCGCGGACTTCGAGGCGGCGAGCGTGAAGGGGACGAAGATGATTTTGAGGGTGAGCGTGGTGAGGATGATCGCGACGCCCCAGTTGCCGACGAAGCCGTGAATCCACGTCATGAGCGTGAGGAGGATTTGGCTGAAATATTTGAAGAAGCCGAAGTCCATGACCTTGTCCTGGTCGGCTTTGAAAACGGAGGCTTGGGCGAGGCGGGCGTATTCTTTCGGGCCGACGTAAAATTGGGAGGCGAGCTTGACCTCGGATTTGGAGGCGAGGGCTTTGATGTCGAACTGCGCGGCGGCGGCGACGCCATAGGCGGACGTGCTGTCGTCGGGGAGGAGGGAGAGGACTTTGACGCGGCGAGTGACGAGGCCGGCGGCGGGTTCGTCGGGCGTGAGGATGGCGGTGAAGAACTCGTTTTTCACGGTGGCCCAAGCGAGCGGGCCGGGACTGGCGATGAAGGTTTTGGATTCGTGGGCGCCGATGCCGAAGAAGCCGCCGCTGGATTCGAGTTCGGAGCGCGCGATGAATTTCTGGTTCTCCCCGGTGGAGTAGCCGGCGGTGGGCTGGCGGGCGGGATCGTCTTTGGCGGTGGCGGCGACGGTGCCGACGGCAAGCGAGACCTTCATCGGTGCGGAGGTCTCGTTGGCGAGATTGCGAATCGTGGTCTCGTGGCGGAGTTGGTAGGGGTCGGTTTTCTCGCCCTCGTCGGGCGGGAGCGTGTAGCGGCGGGTGACCTCGAGGCGGCCATCGAGCACGGCGCGGTAAACGACCTCGTTGGAGGAAGACGAGACGCGTTGGAAGCGGGTGTTGCGGTCGAGGCCGGGGAAGTCGACGAAGGCGAGCATCGGATCGGCGTGGACTTGGTTGAAGACGAACGGGGCGGTGCCCTTGAGCTCGGCCGGATAGATGAGACGGTCTTTGGGGTCGCGTTTGATGAAGGCGACGTCGCGGATGGCGCCGCCGGAATCGGTGAAGCGGACTTCGACGAAGCTGTTTTTCAGCGTGGTGACGGTGGCGGTCGCGGAATCAGCGCGCGCGGCGACGAAGGCGGTGGTGGCGGCCGGGGACGAAGCCGGCGTGGCGGCGGTCGAGGTCGCGGTGGCAGAGGACGAGGTGGAGGTGCCGGCGGCGGGTGTCGCGGTCGCGGTAGTGCTGGGCGCAGGGCGCGGCGGCGGGGGAGGCGCCGTCTGCTGCATCCAAAACATGAAGGCGATGGCGGCGGCGATGAGCGCGACGCCGATGACTGTGTTCTTTTTATCCATTACGAGAAAAGGGTGGGAGAGGAGGGAGCGCGGGGCGCGGTGAAAAGGGACAGGCGGCGGATCGACAGGTTAGACGGTGACGCGGGTGCAGCGCGGGGTGCGGCGCGGAGGCACGGGATCGTGGCCGCCGGGATGGAGTGGGTTGCACTTCAGCAGGCGGACGAGAGCGAGGGCGGTGCCGACGAGGACGCCGCGTTCGCGGACGGCATCGGCCGCGTAGTGCGAGCAAGTCGGCGAAAAACGGCAGCCGAACGAGGGACCAAACAGCACGGGCAGGGCGGGCGAGAGCGTGCGTTGGTAGAGCTTGATCAACAGCAGCAGCGCGTGCGCGGGCAGGCGCACGACGAACCGCAGAACGGTGGCGAGGTGCGCGGTCATGCGGACGGTGGCGAGGCGGGCGGGGGAATGAGGCCGCAGGCGTCGGTGAAGCGTTTGCCGAGATCGGGGAGCGGGGCGTGTTGGGCGGCGGCCCGGGCGATGAGCATCAGGTCGCAGCCGGCGGGCACGCTCAGCTGGTGCTGGCGGAAGACTTCGCGCAGACGGCGCTTGGCGCGGTTGCGACGGACGGCGTTGCCGACGGCGGCGGTGGAGGCGACCACGCAGACGCGCGGCGTGTCGGGGGTGGAGCCCGCGAGCGGGGCGTCGCGGCGCTTCCACCACAGGGTGAAGGCGCGACAATCCACCCGGCGTCCTTGTTCGCGGACGACGCGGATGTCGCTCTGGCGGCTCAGGTGCTGCTCAGGGCGGAAACGCATGGCGGCGTGGCTCGGCGAGCGTGCGTCGGTAGGATCCACTCGCTGGCGCTCGCGGCTACGGACGAAGGCCGGTCGAGGTCAGACGACGGTCAGGCGCTTGCGGCCTTTGAGGCGGCGGGCGCGGATGACTTTGCGTCCGCCTTTAGTGGCCATACGGGCGCGATAACCAATCTTGCGGGCGCGTTTCTTGCGGTGCGGACGGAATGTAGGTTGCATGACTTTTGAAGAAAAAGAGGGTCAGAAGTGTCGGACGGGGTAGGGGGTGTCAAGGGTGGGGTTTGGCGGTTTTTTGTGGGGACGGAGCCGGAGGGACGGTGCAGGTTTTTCGTGAACTGGCCAGTGGACGGGGGCGATTCGTTCGCTCACGTTGGCACGATGGTGCGGCAAACGATGGGTTTCGCGGAGCGGGCGGCTCAGTCAAAAGTTCTCGGCGCGTGGCTGGCCGTAGCGCTGGCGCTCGCGGTGATGGCGGCTTGGACCGGCTGCCAAGGGCCGGTGCCGACGGTGGGGCCGAGCGGGCAGCCGAGGCGCGCGGTCGCGGCCGAATCTACGGCGGGGGCAGGAGACGCGTTTGTGATTTTGACGGGCGGAGGCACGCCGCTCTCGAACGAGTATTCTCATTATCTACAGGCGCGGGCGATGTCGGACTATTTTCGGCAGCGTTATCCAGCGGAGGCGGTTTGGACGTTTTTCGGGATCGGCAACCGCGATCGTGCGCCGGGGATTTTGGCGGATGTGCACAAACAAACGCGCGAAGGCGAGCGGTTGGTCGATACTTGGCTGCCGGGGACGCTGCCGGAAAATCGGCCGGCGACGAAGGAGGGTTTTTTGAAGGCGCTGCGGGAGGAAATTCTGCCGCGCGTGGCGGGCGGCGGGACGCTTTACCTGTTTGTCGGCGATCACGGGGAACTCACGCCGGGGAAGAATGGAGAAAGCGCGGTCACGATGTGGCAGCTGCGGCGGGGGCGCAGAGGACGCGGCTGGGACACCGATCGAAACGGAATCTTATCGGTGAGCGATTTGCGCACGGCGTTCGCCGCGGGGCTCGGCCGGGGGCGCGTGGTGTTTTGCATGACGCAGTGTCACTCGGGGGGATTTCATTTTATGGGAGTGCCGCGGGCGCCGGCGATGGCGACGGGACCGCTGCTGCGCGTCGCGGGATTTACGGCGACGGATGAGCAATCGTTGGCGTCAGGGTGTGTGGCCGATCCCGATCCGGTGAACTGGGAGGGCTACGAACGGTTTGTTCCGCAGGCGCTGCTCGGCAGAGATTTGATGACGGGTGCGCGGCTGGGGCTGCCGATGGGCTCGTTTGCGGCCGCCCATGAGGGGGCGACGCTCGTGGATCGCACGATCGACAAACCCTACGGCAGCTCGGACCAGTTTTTGGCGGGTTGGGCGGATCACATCGAGACGACGTTGCTCAGGACGCTCGATCTGACCGATGCGGAGGTGGGTGCGCTGGCGAGCTATACGCGCGCGGTGGATGGGCAACCGGTGGCGCTCAGGGGCGACGTGGCGCTCGCACTGCGGGCGGAACGGTTTCGGCGGTTTACGGCGATGTGGACGAGCGAAAATCCGACGATGGAGCGGCTGTTGAACCGCAGCACGCGCAAGGAACTGGAAGCGGCGCTGGCGACAGACCAGGCGCCGACGCCGGCTGCGGGAGGCGGCCGGCGTCGCGGGGGTGGTCCGACCAGACGGCTCTGGACGGAGACGATTCGGCCGGCATGGAAGGCGGCGGTGGTGGCGGGGCGGGCCGTGCCGGTGCCGGCGGCGGCGATGGCGTTTGAAAATCGAGTGCTCGAACTGGAGGACGGCGGGCGGGATTTTCTGTCTTCGGCGAATCGGGAAAAAGGACTGCTCAACGAAGTGTATTGGGAATCTGGACTCAGCGAACCGGTGGTGAAGGATCGTGCGAAGGCGGACGCGGTGGCGCGGTGGGGCGGCGAGCGGCGGCAGCGCATCCTCGAATGGGCCGCGACGGAGGCGGACGAACCGGTGCGCGAGGCGGCGGCGACGATTGCGCGGGCGCAGGCCCGAGCGGCGGAGCGCGCGCCGGAGCCGGAGGGAGCGTTCGAGCCGACGGCGGTCGAGCGCGTCTTATTTTACCGCCGCGTGGTGGCGGCATGGAATTTTCTGCTCGCGACGAACAACCGCGGAGCGCTCGCGCAATTGGCGGCGATCAACGAGGTGGAAAATACCCCTTTGCCGGAGCCGACGCGGGCGGCGAACGGGCGCGTGGGTCAGTAGCCGATGGCGGCGCCGTCTTTGCGGCTCTCGCTGGCGCCCCAGTAGACTTTGTTCACCGGGTCCCAGCGGATCGCCTGGTAGCCGCCGAAGCCGCCGTTGCCGGCGCGCATATCGTGGCCGCGTTGGACGAGGGCGCGCTGGGATTCGTAGGGCACGCCGTTTTCGACCTGCACGAAGCCGCCGTCGCGCATTTTTTCGCCGGTGGGTTCGGAGGAGCCCTCGTGCTGCCAGCGGGCGGCGTCGCCGGCCTCCTGGATGTTCATGCCGAAATCGATTTGGTTCACGAGGACTTGGACGTGGCCCTGGGGCTGCATGCCGCCGCCCATGACGCCGAAGGCTTGCCAGGGTTGGCCCTCCTTCATCGCGAAGCCCGGAATGATGGTGTGAAACGGGCGTTTGCCGGGGGCGTAGACGTTGGCGTGGCCGGGCTCGAGGGTGAACATCTCGCCGCGATCCTGAAACGCGAAGCCGAGGCCGGGGACGACGATGCCGCTGCCCATGCCGCGGTAATTGGACTGGATGAGCGAGACCATGTTGCCCGCGGCGTCGGCGGTGCAGAGGTAGATCGTGTCGCCATCGCGGAGGGCGGGATGGCCGGAGTCGTAGGTCTTGGCGGCGCGGGCGCCGATGAGTTTGCGGCGCTCGGCGGCGTAGGTTTTGGAGAGGAGGCCGCGGAGTGGGATTTTGGAAAAATCGGCGTCGGCGTAGAATTTCGCGCGATCTTCGAAGGCGAGTTTTTTGGCTTCGATCATCGCGTGCAGGGCGTCGGGGGAATTGTAACCGAGGCGGGCGAGATCGTAGTCCTCGAGGATGTTGAGCATCTGAAGTGCGGCGATGCCCTGACCGTTGGGCGGGAGCTCGTAGATATCGTAGCCGCGATAGTTCACGGACACGGGATCGACCCAGGTGGAGGTGTGTTGCGCGAGGTCGGCGGCGCGGAGGTAGCCGCCGTGGGCGCGCATAAAGGTGTCGATTTTTTCGGCGACCTCGCCGCGATAAAAACCGTCGCGACCGTGCTGACCGATGAGCGTGAGCGTGCGGGCGAGCGCGGGGTTCTTGAAAATTTGGCCCTCGGCGGGGGCGTGGCCGCCGGGTGCGAAGGTGTCGAGGAAGGCGCCGGGGAATTGGTCGAGCTTGGCGTTGCGGACGCCGATGGACCAACCGTAGGCGATGTATTGGGTGACGGGAAAACCCTGCTTGGCGTAGCGTATCGCCGGAGCAAGGACGGCGGGGAGCGGGAGTTTTCCGAATTTTTTGTGAAGCTCGGTCCAGCCGTCGACGCAGCCCGGGACGGAGATCGGCAGGAAGCCGCGCGGCGGGATGTGCGTGGGGTTCGCGGTTTTCGCGAGTTCGGCTTTGAGCTGGTCGAGCGAGAGGCCGAGGGGCGAGCGGCCGGAGGCGTTGAGGCCGGAGAGTTTTTTCGTCTTCGCATCCCAGACGATGGCGTAGAGATCGCCGCCGATGCCGTTGCCGGTGGGCTCCATGAGACCGAGTGCGGCGTTGGCGGCGATCGCGGCATCGACGGCGGAACCGCCAGCTTTGAGGATGTCGATGCCGATTTGAGAGGCGAGGGGTTGGCTCGTGCAAACCATGCCGTGCTGGCCGAGGACGGGGGAGCGGGTGGCGAAGGCGCGGCCGTTGATACGGTCGGGCTGGGCGAGGGCGAGTGGGGCGAGGAGGCTTGCGAGCAGAATCGAGGCGACGACACGTGGGAAACGCATGACGGGAAGGTGTGGCCCGCGGGCAGGCCGTGCGAATCTGATTTTGAAGCTTTTTGGAGCGCCGATCGGATCCGACGGGATATGGACAATCGTCGCGCCGGCCGCGGATGATTGAGTGCGGTTAGGCCGGTGCTGTCGTCAGGTGTTTCGTCAAAAGAAGCGCTGCCACGGCTAGAGCGTTACGAGCTGCGTGGCTGCCTGCGGTCATCCAAAACGCGTGTGAGAGCGATTTCTCCCGCCAGTGCACGTAGGTGAAGGCAAAATAGAAGCCGCCCGCCAAGCCGGTCCCCAGCCCGGTCCCGAGACTCTCGCCAAAGTGAGGGGCGGCGAAAAGTCCGGCGGAAACAACCACCTGAATCCAGAAGCGCTGGCCCCACACGCGCAAGAGCGCCACGGGGATAGTTTGGAGCAGCACCGTTTCAACGAGGGGTGCGCCCACGCAGCCGAAAATAATGAGTTGCCAGGCGGACAGGCGGTTTAACGCCGTGCGTTCACCGAGGTCGACGAAGAGGTGGGCGAACAAAACGATGGCGAGGGTTGCGACCAGGCTCTCGACGGACGTGCGCCAAAAGAACGACCAGCGGCCCCGTTGTCGGTGGGCAGCGAAGTGGGCGGCGATGCCTCGACGGATACGGGGCAAGAAGGCCGACCTAGTCGGTGGCATGGGTGCTGGTTCAAGCGCCGGGGACGCTTGGGCGGGCAGGGTGGGGGCGGACATCCTGATGGGGTGGTGAAGGCTGTCGGAGGAAAATGTTCAGGCGGCGGGATGTCGATTCGCTTCCACGACTTCGGCGCGTCCGGCTATTCGTCGGCTGACGGGGTGGGCGGAGCTTCTTTTTTCGGCCGGAGCCGGCGGTTGAGGGAGCGGTCGATTTCTTCGAGCTCGGGGTCGGGGATGCGCGTGAAGGCGATGCGCATGGGGGCGTAGTCGGTGGCGCCGTGCGCGCCGCCGAAGTAGACGGAATTTTTGCCAAAGGTTTTGTTGAGGGTGTCGATCGCGGAGTGGAGGCGCGTGCGGGTGTTTTCGGTTTCGGCGGTAAAGAGATCGCCGGTGTGCGCGCTGCTTTCGAGGAGGTCGCCGAGGATGATGCCGACCTGCATCGGGGCGTTGCGCTGGAGAGCGCGGGGACGGGTGGACCAGAGTTCGTTGAGGACGTGGGTGAAGTAGATGGTGTCCTGCGTCTCGTTGAAGCGCCGCTGATCGTGCCACTGCTGGTCGTCGCGGTAGCGCACGGAGACGCTGAGGCTGCCGGCGTAGTGGCCGGTGTGGCGGAGGCGCATCGCGGCTTTTTGGAGGAGGCGATGGAGGACGGCGAGGGCGGTGTCGTGGTTGCGCCCCGCGGGCGGGAGCACGTGGCCGTGGCCGATGGTGTTGTGCTCGACGGGGGCGCGCTCCTGGAGTCCGCCGTTCATCCACTCGTGAAAGCGGGCGCCTTCGACGCTGCCCCAGATGGCACGGAGCTGCGCGCCGCTCGTGGCGTAAAGCTCGGCGACCGACGTGATGCCGGCGGCGTGGAGACGCTGCTCCATGTTTTCGCCGATGCCGGTGAAGTCGGAGAGTTTGAGGTGTAATATTTTTCCGGGGACGTCGTGTTGATCGAGGACGAGGAGGCCGTCGGGTTTGCAAATATCGGAGGCGAGCTTGGCGAGAAACCAGTTGGGGCCGACGCCGATGGAGCAACGCACGTGGGGGCCGACGCCGGCGGCGAGGGCGGATTTAATCTGGAGTCCGAGGGCGGCGGCGCGGTCGGGAGCGGCGGCGAAATCTTTCGTGAGCTCGCACTCGAGCTCGTCGATCGACTGCACTTTTTTCACCGGCACGCAGGACTCGATGACGGCTTTGAGGCGGCGGTGGTAGTCGATATAAACCTCGGGGCGCGATTCGACGATGACGATACCGGGGCAACGCTCGCGAGCCTCGGCGACGCGGCAGTTGCGCTTGAGGCCGAGTTTTTTCGCGTCGGCGCTGATGGCGATGAGGCCGGTGGTCTCGGCGAGGAGCGGCACGACACCGACGGGTTTACCACGCAGCTCGGGACGCTCCTGCTGCTCCACCGAGGCGAAGAAGGAGTCGAAGTCGATGGCGAGGTTGCGGAGGGCCACGGTGCAACGATTGGAGGGAGGCGCGGGGCGTCAACCGAGCAAGCGCGGAGGGCGGTGGTTGATCTCGCCATCGGTGGATTAGCGGTTCTTGGTGAGCCGCGCCCAGTGATCTCTAGCCAAAAACGTTCCCGCGATTGAGGCGGGTCTGATTGCCTATGAATTTCAAGCTCACCAGCACCATCGCCCGGCCGCGGCAGCACGTTTACGAACTGTTGGCCAATCCCAATGACTGGAAGCAATGGTTGCCGCAGATTGTCGGCTACGAACCTCTGGCCGGTATGGCGGGCACGCCCGGTGCGACTGCCCGCCTCACGTTCGACTCGGCCGGCCGCACCTTTGGATTCATTGAGACCATCATTGACCGAAAGCCGCCCAACCTACTGGCGAGCACCTACGAATATGAGACCGTGATCTATTCTCTTTTTCATCAACTTGAGTCCGTTTCCGAAGCTGAAACGCGCTGGACCTGCGAATTTTCCAGCGACGTGCAGCGTGGCGGTTGGCTGGTGAACTGGCTCATGTCGCGCGCGGTTCGGGCCGGGGGCGCGAAAGCCATGGCGAAGTTCAAGGCTAAGGCCGAAGGCAGGAGCTAAGTTGGGACTGGTCCGATCAAACTTTCGGGCGGGAGCACGGAGGCGTGTCCGCATGAGCGGCGAGCAATCGGTAGGAGAACTGAGCTCCGAATATTTTACGCTCCACCGACAAATGCACGTCGCTCTCCGGAGAAGCGGGCTCGAGACATGGCTTGGTCCATGGGAAATTTCCCGGGCGGATTTCGCGGTCGATTTTATGCGCCGGTCCGCCAACGTCGGCGCTTCCCCATGCGCATCGCCGTCATTTCCGACACGCACGATAAATATCCGGCGAACCTGCCGGGGAGGTTGAAGGGGGCGGATGAGATTTGGCATCTGGGCGATGTGTGCGATCCGGCGGTGCTCGCGGAGTTTGAGTTGCTCGGGCCGCCGCTGAGCGTGGTGCTGGGCAACTGCGACGAGCATTTTGCTTGGCCGCTGGCACTCGAGCTGGAGCGCGAGGGCGTGAGATTTTATCTGACGCATATTCCGCCGAGCCGCGCGCCGCAGGGGTTTGCGGCGGTTTTGCACGGGCACACGCATGTGCCGCGTGACGAGATCGTGGGCGGAGTGCGCTGGCTCAATCCGGGATGTATCACGCGACCGCGCGGGGTGGCGCCGAGCTTTGCGTGGCTGACGGTGGACCAGGGCAAGCTCGTGAGTTGGGAACTTGTGCGCGTGTGAGCGGGCGCGCAGGCTGGCGGCGATGAGCCGGAGCATTCTGCCCAATTTTTTCAGTGCGCTGCGCATCGCGCTGATGCCGGCGGTGCTGTTGGTGGCAGTGGGCGGATCGCGGCCGTGGTTTATCGGGCTCGTGACGGTGGCGCTGCTGACGGATGCGCTGGATGGATTTTTTGCGCGGCGGCTGAATGCGTTTTCGGAGTTCGGGCGGAAATTGGACAGCGCGGGCGACTACGTGACGATGATCACGGGCACGGCGGGGATCGCGTTGTTGTGGCCGGAGCATATGCGGCGCGAGTTGCCGTGGGTGATCGCGGGGTTTGCGGCATTTTTTGCGGTGGTGGTTTACGGGTTGGTCGCGTTTGGGCGGCTGCTGACTTACCACACGTGGCTGGCGAAGATCGGGACTTTCGGGTGTGCGGTGTCGTTGATTCCGTTGTTGGCGGATTGGGCGATCGCGCCGTTTCACGCGATGATTGGCGTGCAGATCGCGGCGGCGGTGGAGGTGGTGGCGATCGCGCGGCTGGTGCCGCAGCACACCGGGGAAATGCCCACGGTATGGCATGCGTGGCGGACGCGGCGCGCGGCGCGGCGGGAGCGCGCGTAGGGAAACTACTTGGACGGCACGGGACGGCGCCAGACGATGTCGTTGTAGTGAAGGGTGTCGCGATCGACGATGGCGATGAGGCCGACCGTGGTGATGATGCAGGGTTGGCCTTGGCGGCGACCGGCGCGGGCTTGCTCTTCGTAAGTAGTGGGGAGAGGCCGGCCGTCGGGGCCGAGGGTGGCGATCGAAAAATGGCCGGTGGGCGAGAGGGTGAGCACGCCGTTGCCGGGGGAGACGGGCGTGAGGTATTGGCCGGCGGCGGACGCGAAGAGGGTCTTGATTTCGTTGGGCGCGGTGAGCGCGACGACATCGCCGGGGACGGCGTTGATATCGTCTTCGTGGAAGCCGAACCAGAGCCCGACGGCGAGGAGCACGAGGCCGGCGACGAGGAGTGCGATGGCTTGGGGTGGGGAGAGGTTGAGGCGGTGGCGCGCGCGGTGGGCGGGATCGGTCGGAGGAACTTCGTCGGCCGGCGCGGCGGAGGCTTGGTGCGAGGGATCGATGGCCGTCAGGATTTTGATGGCGTCGAGGGGTAGGCTCGGAGCGAGGGAGTCGAGGCCGTCGTGGAAGGTGAGCGATTTGTTGCCGGGCGTGACGCGCCAGCCGCGGCCGTGGCGGCGGAGGACGATCGCGGGGGTGGCGTCGGGGAGCGCGGTGGCGTCGAGCCGGGAAAAATTGACGAGCAGTTTTTCGATCTCGGCGGGGGCGAGTTCGCCGAGCTCGCGCGGCGTATGGTGGACGGGCTCGAGGGCGGTGGCGTCGGCCGAGAGCTGCACGAGGGTGACGCGGTAGGTGACGTTCATAGCTCGATGATGTAGACGAGCGCGTTGGTGGAGCCGAGGCGGACGTTGCCGGTCTTGAGGTTGCCGTTGTCGAGGGCCTTGTCGATGGCGGTGAGGAGGGCGGTGTCGCCGCTCAGCTTGTCGGTGCCCTGAGTGATGAGCGTGATCGCGGCTTTGGTGAGGAAGCCGTTGGGGCTGACGTTTTGATCCCAGTCGTAATAGCCGCCGATGGGAGTCTTGCGGGTGAAGGCGGTGGGCAGGGCGCCGACCATTTCCCGGGGCATGACCTTGGGCGTCACGTCGGCGGGCCATTTGCCGTTTTGCAGGTTGTAGGTCTGGAGGGCGGTGGTGAAGGTGCGGAGGTCGTTGGCGACGGCGGAGACGCGGGCCTTTTGGGAAACGCGTTTCATCGTGGGCAGGCTGATGGCGGCGAGCAGGCCAATGATGAAGACGACGACGCAGAGTTCCACGAGGGCGAAGCCGGCGGTGGGGCGGAGTCGGCGGGGACGGTAGGCGTGGGGCAGGACGGGGCGCGCGGTCCGGAGGGGCATGGGCGAGTCATGCGGCGGAGCAGGAAGGGCTGCAAGCTTCGCGGCGGTCCCGCGCGTTTCGGATGCTGGTGAAATGGAGTCACGGGTCGGGAGACCCGTGCGAGTGCGTCCATGAAAGCTTGGACTGCGCCTTTTCGTTTTGCGTGCGGGTGCGGTGCCCGAAAGTGTGCGGCGTGTCCGTCACCCTCGCGCTCTCGACTCTTTGCGAACACCCGCGCCGCCGCACGGGGCTGACGACGCTGTTTCGCGAGTTGGTGGTGCACGCGTTGAAAGCTTTTCCGGAGGTGCGATGGATCGTGATGGTGGGGCCGGAATCGCCGTGGGACGTGGCGGACGCGCGCGTGACGGTGGTGCGGGATTTTCCGGCGAACGACCGGCGGGCGGCGCGGTTGTGGGCGGATCATTTTTGCGTGGCGGCGGCGGCGAAGGCGCGGGGGGCGGCGGCGCTTTTGACCGTGGGCTTTGTGCCGGTGCGGACGGCGGGGCTGCCGGTGGTGATGCACGTGTTTTCGGTGCATCATTTGCTGCGGGCGGGTCCGGGGTCGGGGGCTGGGTTTGGGGCGATGTATCGGCGGTGGGCGGTGGCGCGCGGGCTGCGGCGGGCGGCGCTGGTGGTGGTGAATTCGCGGTGGACGGCGGCGCAGGTGGGCGGGCAGATGCAGGGGGACGTGGACTGGGAGCAAGGGCAGGCGGCCCGTGCTACGGGGAGGATGCTCGTGAGCTATGAGGGCATGGATCACGGGCGGTTTCGGCCGGAGGCGGAAGCGGGGGAGGCGGCGTTGCGGGAACGGGTGGGACTGCCGGCGGAGTATGTGCTGTGGGCGTCCAATTTTTATGGCTACAAGCGCGCGCCGCTCGCGATCGCGGCGTATGCGCGGATGGCGGCGGACGTGCGGGAGCGTTTTCCACTCGTGCTGGTGGGCGGCGACTGGGCGGGCGGGCGGGCGGAGGCGGAGCGCGCGGTGCGGGCGGCGGGCGTGGAGCGCGATGTGCGGTTTCTCGGGTGGGTGGAGGATGCGGCGCTGCCGGCGGTCTATCGCGGGGCGCGGGCGCATGTGCTGGCGACGAGCGAAGAGACGTTTGGGCGGAGTGTGGCGGAGGCGATGGCGTGCGGGTGTCCGTGCGTGGTGCAGGCTTTGCCGGTGTTGCGCGAAGTGGCGGAGGACGCGGCGGTGTATGTGGATTTCGCGGACGCGAGCGCGGCGGGCACGGCGCTGGCGCGGGTGTGCGCGGACGACGTGCACGCGGAGCGGCTGCGGCAGGCCGGGCTGGTGCGCGCGCGGACGTTCAGTTTCGAGCGATTAGCGCGGGAGCGGGTCGGGGCGATTTTGGAGCGATTGGCCGAGGGAGCGGTGCGGCGATGAAGCGGGCGTGGAACGAAAATCCGCAGGTGTTCGCGGCGGCGGTGTGTGCGCTGGCGGGTGCGGCGGTTTGGCAGGTATTCGGCAATGCGACGCGCGGCTACATCGACACGGCGTCGCTGTTTTGGTGGTGGGGCGTGCAGTGGTTTGAGACGAATTCAGAGACGGAGCACGGGGTGTTGGTGCTGGGGTTGAGCGGGTGGTTGTTTTGGCGGAATGTGCAGCGCGAGGTCGGCGACGGGGGAGGTGGCAGCGGAAATCGCCTGCAAGCAGGCTCCTACCTGGCGGCGGGCGGGGCGATGGTGGCGGGGCTGGCGCTGCATGCGCTGGGGTTTGCGGCGCAGCAGACGCGGGTGTCGATCGTGGCGCTGTTGGTGTTTGGGTGGGGCGTGTTGCGGTTGGCGGGCGGTCCGCGGTGGGGGCGGGCGGCGGTGTTTCCGTTGGGATTTTTGGTGTTTGCGATTCCGCTCGGCGCGCTGGGGGCGACGGGGTTTTGGCTGAGGCTTTGGGTGATCGACGCGAGTGCGGCGTTGGCGCACGCGGTGGGTATCGGCGTGGTGCAGAACGGCACGCAACTCGTGGCGCCGGACGGGCGCTATCATTACGATGTGGTGGCGGCGTGCTCGGGGGTGCGGTCGTTGACGGCGATGGCGGCGTTGTCGCTGCTCGCGGGGTATTTGAATTTCCGGACGTGGTGGCGGCGCGTGCTACTGTTGGCGCTGTGTTTCCCGCTGGTCTACGCGGGCAATGTTGCGCGCATCACGTCGATCGTGTTCGCCGCGCAGTGGGGCGGGCAGGTGTGGGGCGAGCGCGCGCACGACGTGATGGGCTACGGGGTATTCGTGATTGTGCTGGGCGGGGTGTTGGCGGCGGCGGGGGTGTTGCGGCGTTGGTGGCCGGAGGGCGCTGCGCCGGGAGCGGAGAACGGGGAGCAGAGAGATGCGAGTCGAGCGCCGGAAGTGGAGAACGGGACGGCGTCGGCGGACGAAGCGGGCGGTGGAGTTTGTAACGTAATACGTTACAAACGGCCCGCGGCGCAGGCGTGGGCGGTGGTGGCGGGCGTGGTGGGGTTGGCGGTGGCGGAGATGTTTTTTCTGGGGGCGTTGGCGAAGATGCCGGCGCGGGGTGGGGCGGGCGTGGTGCTCGCGCCGGACGGGAAAAATCCGGTCGAGCTGCCGGCGTTTCTCGGGACGGAGTGGATCGGGCGGCGGGCGGAGGTGTCGGTGGTGGAACGCGAGTTGTTGCCGGCGGACACGGGGTATTCGCGGAAAAATTTTGTGTCGGTCGCGGATGGGTCGAAACAGGTGTTTCTCTCGGTGGTGTTGAGCGGGCGGGACCGGACGTCGATTCACCGACCGGAACTGTGTCTCGTGGGCCAAGGGTGGACGATCGCCGGGGCGACGGAGCACGCGTTTCGGGCGGGCGCGGCGGGCGGCGAGGGGGGAGATGCCGCGGGCGGGACATTTCCGGCGACGGTGCTGCGGGTGCGGCGGGAAGTGGATACACCGCGCGGACGCGTGGTGGTGCCGCAGTTGGTGGCGTATTGGTTTGTCGGCGGGGATGCGATCGTGGCGACGCACAGCCGTCGGCTGGCGCTCGATGCGTGGAACCGCGTGGTGCACGCGCGGGCGGATCGGTGGGCGTATGTGTTGATGCAGACCGATGCCGCGGACGGGGAAGCGGCTGCTCTGGCGCGGATGCAGGCGGTGCTGAGCGCGACGCTGCCGGTGTTTCAACCGCCAGTGGCTGGCAGATGACCGGTAGGGCGATGAGGGGAAGAAGGCTTGAGCTTGAGGACGGCGGGCCTACGTTGCCCGTCCCTTGACTTCAGTGAGCGCAGCCGACTTCGCGTTTCTGATCGCCGAGAGCGACGTCTTTGACTGGTCGCTTCCGGCGGCATTGGTCGTTGGCGGAGGTATCGGATTTTGGGTGGTGTGGCGGCTGACGCGCTACACGCGGCGCGTGGCCCATGAGCAGGCGGCAGAGCTGATCGAGGTCGCCCGTCGCGAGGCGGCGGTGGCGGCCGAGGAGATGAAACAGAAGGCCGAAGCTGAAATTCAGGAGAAACGCGCGGACCTGAACCGTGAGTTTGACCGGCGCGAGATCGAGAGTGACGTGCGGCTGCGCGAGATCCGGGCGCACGAGGAATCGTTGGCTCTGCTCGATTACCAACTGGAGCAACGCCAGGAACGCCTCAACCGCGAGAGTTCGGCGGTGAAGCAGGCGCGCGACGCGATCCGGGCGCTTTCCAAGAGTGTGCGCAAGCGGCTCGAAGGTGTGTCGCAGATGGATGCGGACGAGATTCGCAAACAGTTGCGCGAAGAGGTGCTGCTGGAGTGCGGCGACGAGTTGCGTGCGTTGCGGCGGGCGACGCTCGAGAAGTCCGAGCAGGAACTCCAAACCGACGCGCGGCGGATTTTGGTGTCGGCGATGCAACGGATCGCGAGCAAGCCTAACAACGACCTTACGGCGACGATCGTGCAGCTCCCGAGCGAGGACATGAAGGGCCGCATCATCGGGCGCGAGGGGCGGAACATCAAATCGTTCGAATCGGCCACGGGCGTCACGCTGCTCATCGACGAATCGCCGCAGATGGTGCTGATCTCGTCGTTCGACCCGGTGCGGCGCGAAGTGGCGCGCTCGGCGCTCGATGCACTCGTGAAAGACGGCCGCATCCACCCGGCCTCGATCGAGGAATTTGTGAAGCGCGCCGCGGAGGAGATCGATCTCGTGACGATTCAGGCCGGTGAGGAGGCCGTGGCGAAGCTCAATATCAACGGTCTGCATCCCGAGATCATCAAGCTGCTCGGTCGCCTGAAGTATCGCTTCTCGTATAACCAGAATGTGCTCGATCACTCGGTGGAGACGGCGTTCCTCGCGTCGATGATCGCGAGCGAAGTCGGTCTCGACCCGAACGTCGCGAAACGCGCCGGATTGCTCCACGATCTGGGCAAGGCCGTGCCGGGCGAACTCGAAGGCAGCCACGCGGTGATCGGCGCAGAGTTTATCAAGCGCTACGGCGAGACGCCGATCGTGGTCAACGCGGTCGCCGCGCACCACGAAGAGGTGAAGCCGGAGACGGTTTACGCGGGGCTGGTGATTTTGGCGGACACGATTTCCGCGACGCGCCCGGGCGCCCGCGCGGAGTCGATGACGAGCTACATCCAGCGCCTAGGCCGCCTGGAGAAACTCGCGATGTCGCTGGAGGGCGTGCAGCAGGCGTTTGCGATTCAGGCCGGCCGCGAAATCCGCGTGGTGGTCTCCCCGCAGGAGGTCACCGACGACCGTGCCCGCGAAATCGCCAAAGAACTCCGCGGCCGCATCGAGGCCGAGTTGCAGTATCCGAGCACGATCAAGATCACGGTGATCCGGGAGAGCCGATTTACCGAGACGGCGACTTAACGCGGCGAAGCCGCGCTGCTTTAAACAGTAAGCTCTAAGCTTTAGGCTCTCGGATTTTAGGTCCGCGGTTTTTGGCTTTCAGCTTAAAGCTTACCGCTTACTGCTTCTTCCATGGCCGACCTGAAGATCCTCGAAACCTTCCCGAATCCCGCTCCGCATCGCGACTACGTGATCGAGCACTCGCACCACGAGTTCACCTCGATGTGTCCGATCACCGGCCATCCCGATTTCGCGACGATCAAGGTCCGCTTCGTGCCCGACAAGACCTGCGTCGAGCTGAAGTCGCTGAAGCTCTACTTCCACGCCTTCCGCAACGACGGCATCTTCTTCGAAGCGGTGACCAACAAGATTTGCGACGATATCGGCAACACCCTGAAGCCCCGCGAACTCACCATCATCGCCGATTGGAAGGGCCGCGGCGGTATCACGTCCGTCGTGACGGCGACGTGGTCGCCGAAAAAGAAGCGCTGAGGCGCCGTTTTTCCGCCGGGGCGAGGTGCAGAGTGAGGGAATCCCCTTAAGCTGGCCGTCGCTCCTGCGCGTTTTTGTTACGATAAACTCCGTGCACACGCACTCGAAGGTTGCGCTGCTGCGGAGGCCAAACATCTAGAACGCTCCGTTTAAAATCCCTGACCCAGATGACCCACGCCACCACCCGCTCCCTCATGTTCGTCACGGCTGCCGCTCTCGCGGTGTCCGCGCGCGCGCAGTCTCCGGCCGATCCGGCCATCGCGCTCGATGAGATCACCGTCTCTGCCACGCGTATCGCGCAGCCCGTCTCCGACGTGCCGGCGAGCGTCTCGGTGATCCGGCTCAACGACCTGTTGAACAGCGTGACCTCGCTGCGCGACCTCTCGCGCACGGAGCCCGGGGTATCGGCACCGGCGGCGTTTGGCGCCACCGGCAACGCGCCCCGCAATTTCCCGACGGCGCGCTCGTTCAACATCCGCGGCCTCGACGGCAACCGCGTGCTCATCCAGGTCGACGGCGTGCGCCAGCCCGAGCAGTTTACCTTTGGCAACGCGCAGCTCATCGGCCGCGACTACTTCGAGCCCTCGCTCTACCGCACGGCGGAAATCCTCAAAGGCTCCGCGTCCGCGCTCTACGGCTCCGACGCCGTGGGCGGCGTGCTCTCGTTCATCAGCCCTGCGCCGGGCGCCCTCCTCGCCGAGGCGAAACGCGATCTGCTCGCCGGCCTTTCGTCGAGCTATGCCTCCGCCACCGACGAATGGACGCACACCGGCAGCGTCGCCGCGCGCTCCGGCTCCGTGGCTGCGGTCGCGACTGCCACGCATCGCGAAGGCTCGCAGGCCGAGCCGAAGGGCAACTACCCCGCCGATCCCTCCGAGTTCAAAATCGATGCCGGCCTCTTCCGCGTCGACTACACGCCGGTCACCGGCAGCACGCTCTTTCTGACGGGTGAGACGTTTACCAAGACCACCGAGGCGTCGTTTCCGAGCCTCGTGACGGCGACGTTTGCCGGGCAGACCGGCCGCCAACGCATCACGCGCGACCGCGCGACGGTTGGCTACGACCGCACGAGCCAGTCCGGCTATTTCCGCAATCTGCAGGCGCGCCTCTCGTGGCAGGGCGCCAAGGTCCGCGAGACCTACGTCACGCGCCAATCAATCCCGGCGGGCCCGCCGCCGCCGGCGCCGCAGGTGTTTGTGCCGCGCCTGCGCCTGCGCGATTCCGATTTCCAGAATCGCGGCCTCTCGGGCTCGTTGCAGGTGGAGAGTGCGGCCCGCCTCGGCGACCGCGCGCACCGCATCCTCTGGGGCGTCGACGGCTCGAAGACTAAACAGACGCGCTACGAAGATTTCTCGCAGTTCGACGGCACGACCGGCGCGTTTCTCAACAAGGTCTTCGTCGGCGAAAATTTCCCGTTGAAACGCATCCCCGACGGTGACGTCGCGCGCTACGCGGCCTTCGTGCAGGACGAAGTCACGCTCGACGCCGGTCAGCGCTACATCGCCACCTGGGGCGTCCGCCTCGACCACTACCGCCTCACTGTGACCGACGACGCGTTCTACCAAAATCTCGCCAAAGGCACGCCGCCCGTCGGCTTCGACCAATGGGCCGTCGCGCCGAAGCTCGGCCTGCTCTGGCACGTGAGCGCGCAGGAGACGTTTTTCGCCCGCTACCACCGCGGCTTCCGCAACCCCACCAACGAGGATCTCAACGGCTCCATCGTGAATCTCACAACGCCGCCCGTCTACTACCGCACGAAGCCGAATCCCTCGCTCAAAGCGGAGACGAGCGACAGCTTTGACGTCGGCATGCGCGCGCGCCGCCCCGGAGCGAGCTACGTCGCGAGCGTGTTCTACAACGACTACGCCAACTTCATCGACACCTTCAGCCCCACGCGCGATCCGCAGCTCCCGAGTTCGCCCGGCGATCCGGTGGTCTATCAGTCGAAGAACGTCGACCGCGCGCGCATCTACGGCGCCGAACTCACCGTCGATCTGCCGCTCGGCCACTACGAGAAAGCCCTCGCCGGCACCTCGTGGTCCAACTCGCTCGCGTGGTCGCGCGGCGACAACTTGCAGGCCGGCAAGCCGCTCAACTCCATCGAGCCGCCCAGGTGGGTGAGCGCGCTCAGCTACACCGCGAAAGATAGCTGGGGTCTGCGCCTCACCGCGATCACGCACGCCCGCCAAGACCGGGCCGACACCTCGGCGATTCTCTCACTGTGGGACGGCCGCCCGCCGACACCCGCGCAGTTCGTGCCCGCCGGTGTCACGCTCTTCGACCTCACCGGCTACGTGAACTTCACGAAGAACCTCCGCGCCAGCGCCGGCCTCTACAATCTCGGCGACCGCCAGTATTGGTATTGGCAGGACGTGCGCGAACTCGACCGCGGCCGCGCCGACCTCCAGCGCTTCGCCCAACCCGGGATGAACGCGCGGGTGACGCTGACGCTGAGTTTCTGAGCGGAGCCGCCTTTAAGGCGGGGGATTCTCGGTCGGCGGCAAAATCGATTGCCGCCGCAGTGCTTCGTAGCGATTTGGTTAGCGTGAAAAATGCGGCTCCAAGTCGGTCAAACCTGGGTTAGCCTTCTATGCAAAGCCGTTGGTTTCAGAGTCCGTTTTGTGAAGCATTTCCGCTCGCTCATCTTATGCGCGCGGAGTTTTCAGGGTATTGGTTGCGCATCCATTCTTTGCCCGAATCCAAGCGTTATCCTGAAACTGATGCTGAGAGGGAGACCGTGTTTAAAAGGTATTCGCGATTCGGTTCTGCGCTGCTTGGAGAGCACGCTCAATGTCTGGTCATTCGGTCGAGTTTCAACGGAGCACCTCTCAATCCTGAGTGGATGCCCGACTTGGCGTGGACACCGACTCATCGAGTTTTTGAGGATACCGATAATATTTGGGATTCATGGATGGCCCACACGACTTGGGATGCGGAGATTTTTCGCGAACTGCTTTTGGCGATTGCGGACGATCGAGAAAGACACGTCGCCTTACTCTCGTTGGCGACTGACTGCGTATTCGTTCCGTATGATGGAGGGGCAGACGGGTTTTCGTTCGATACGGACTTGTTGCGGCGGATCTCGGATGAGGTTGCTCCGTGGCGGTCAGCACATCCTCGCGGTTTATGACGTAGCCTGGTCCCGAGAATTGTTTGCCGCGCTGCCGGCGCACGACTCGTGATTCACCAGCCCGCAATTGACGGTGGATCGTGGTCGCCTCCGCGCTACGGGTGTAAGGCCCGCAGGACTTCGGCGTGCAGCTCGGGTGTCGCGCTCGCGAGCGTGGATTCGGCTGGGTAGGGGGCGCTGCCGTGCCAGTCGGTGATGGCGCCGCCGGCGCCGCGGAGGATGGGGACGAGGGCGGCGATGTCCCACGGGTTCATGATCGGATCGAGGCAGACGTCGGCCCAGCCGCTGGCAACGAGCAGGTAGCCGTAGCAATCACCCCAGGTGCGGACGAGTTTGGCGCGTCGGGTGAGCGCTTCGTAGGCGGCGCCGTTTTGGTATTTGGCGGGATTGAGTGGGTCGCTCGTGAGCACGGTGGAATCGGCAATACGGGTGGTGGCGCGGCAACGCACGGGGCGGCCGTTAAGGGTCGTCGCGGTGCCGTCGCCGAGCATGAGTTGGCCGAGCACGGGTTGGTGGATCGCGCCGAGCACGGGTTGGCCGTGGTGGAGCAGGGCGATGAGGGTGCCCCAGAGCGGGACGCCGGTGATGAAGGACTTGGTGCCGTCGATGGGATCGAGCACCCAGACGAACTCGGCGTCGGGGCGGTCACTGCCAAATTCTTCGCCAATGATGCCGTGGGCGGGAAATTTTTTCGCGATGAGGCCGCGCATGAGTTCCTCGGCGCCGCGGTCGGCGAGCGTGACGGGCGAAGCGTCGCTCTTGGTTTCGACGGCGAGATCGAGGCGACCGTAGTGCGGACGGATGAATTCGCCGCTCTGCACGGCGAGCTCGGTCAGGAAAGCGCGATAGGGATCGAGGTTCATCCCCGGCAGCGTGGCCCACGGAACACGCGGAACACACGGAAAAAATCGCGGCGGTGGTGCGAGTTCAACGTAACACACGCCGGAGGCTTGCCAGCGTCGCGGCGGCTGCCGGATTCTGAGCACCGCGATTCGCGAAACCCTGCATGACCGCACCTGCCCACTTCCCTTCCTCACCACTTGGCTTTGGCATTATCGGTGTCGGCATGATTGCCGACTATCACGCGCAGGCGATCGCGGCGGCGACGGGGGCGCGGCTCGTGGGCATCGCGACGCGCAGCGCGGAGAACGCCAAGGCGTTTGCGGCGAAACATGGCGTGCCGTTTGCGACGACGAGTGTCGCGGAGCTCGTGGCGCGGCCGGACATCCACGTGGTGTGCATCACGACGCCGAGTGGGGCGCACCTGGAGCCGGCGCTCGCGGCGGTGCGCGCGGGGAAACACCTCGTGGTCGAGAAACCCATCGAGATCACGACGGAGCGGGCCGATGAATTGTTGCGCGCGGCGGATGCGGAGGGTGTGAAGATTTCGCCGATTTTTCAGGCGCGGTTTGGCGAGGGCGCGCGGGCGCTCAAGGCGGCGCTCACGGCGGGGCGGTTCGGCCGCATCGTGCTCGCGAGCGCTTACGTGAAGTGGCACCGGTCGCGCGAATATTACACGGGCTGGAAAGGAACGCTCGCCCTCGACGGTGGCGGCGCGGCGATCAATCAGGGCATCCACGGGATCGATCTGCTCCAGTGGTTCGCCGGCATGCCGGACGAGGTGTATGCGCGGAAGACGCGGCGCGTCTACGAGCATATCGAGGCCGAGGATACGATCAGCGCGTCGCTCCACTATCCGAACGGTGCGCTCGGCAGCATCGAGGCGACGACGGCGGCGTGGCCGGGATGGGCGCGGCGGATCGAGATTTGTGGCGAGCTCGGCTCGGCGTGTCTCAAGGACGATCATCTTGACGAGTGGAAATTTCGCACGGAGTTGCCCGGCGATGCGGCGATCCGCGCGGCGGGGCTCGATCCGGCGATGGCCTCGGGCGCAGGCGCGCCGAACGCGATCAGTTATCACGGACACCTGCGGCAAATTCAGGATTTGGTGGATTCGCTGCGTGACAATCGCCCGGTGGCGATTGACGGTCATGAGGCGCGCAAAGCTGTCGCGCTGATCCGAGCGCTCTATGCGTCTGCCGAGCGTGGTGCGCCGGTGAAACTCTAAGGTCGGTCAACGCTTCCGCTCATCCCTATGTCGTCTCCCTCCGCTTCCCCTCAATCGTGGCGCAAACTGCTCACGCCCCAGCACTGGTTCGTTTTTTCCGTGGCCTCGCTGGCGTGGCTCTTCGACTGCATGGACCAGCAGTTTTTCAACTTGGGGCGCGCGGCGGCGATGGAGCAGCTCCTGCCGGACAAATCGAAGGTCATCGAATACGGCTCTTACACGACGTCGGTGTTTTTGTTGGGCTGGGCGACGGGCGGATTGATTTTCGGGGCGTTGGGCGATCGCTTCGGCCGCGCGCGCATCCTCACGGTGTCGGTGTTGCTCTACTCGGTGTTTACCGGACTGAGCGCGCTCTCCACGGGCTTCTTTGATTTTTGTGTCTACCGTTTCCTCACGGGCATGGGCGTCGGCGGTGTCTTCGGTCTCGCGGTGGCGCTCGTCGCGGATTCGGTGCCGGACAAGGCCCGGGCGCCCGCGCTCGGTCTGCTCCAATCGCTCTCCAGCATCGGCAATATTTCGGCGGGCCTCATCGGCATGGGCATCGCGGCCCTCGCGGCGCAGCAGCTCCTGCCCGGCGGGTTGAAGACGTGGCAGGCGATGTTCCTCGTCGGCGCGACGCCGGCTTTCCTGTGCGTGTTCATCCTCGCGAAACTCAAGGAACCGCAGAAGTGGGTGGACGCGAAAGCGGCCGGCAAAATCAGCGGCATCAAGTTCGGTTCCTACGGGTCGCTGCTCTCGCATCCGCGGTGGAGCCGGCACGCGTGGGGCGGCCTCGTCCTGTGCAGCGCCGGCATCATCGGCCTGTGGGGCATCGGCAATTTCCACCCGACGATCGTCGGCTCGATCGTGGGCGAGCATCTCAAGGCCAGCGGGATTTCGCCGGAGAAGATGGCGAGCGAGAAAGCGTTTTGGAGTTCGATGGGCCTCCTATTGCAGAATATCGGCGCCTTCGCCGGCATGACCACGCTCGCGTGGGTGGCGCAGGTGAAGGGCCGCAAGTTTGCCTTCGCGCTGTCGCTCCTGCTGGCCTTCGCGTCGACTGTCCTCGTGTTCAAATTCATGCGGAGCTTCAGCGACATCTTCTGGATGATCCCGCTCATGGGCTTTGGCCAACTCTCGGTGTTCGCGGTGTATGCGATTTACCTGCCGGAGTTGTTCCCGACGAGTCTGCGGGCGACGGGCACGAGCTTTTGCTACAACTTCGGACGCGTGGCGGCGGCGACGTCGCCGTTTACCGTCGGCCAAATCACGAAGAGCCTCGGCGGCAATCTCGAGGGCTTCCGCACGGCGGGTTTGTGGATGAGCCTCGTGCTCCTCCTGGGCTTGCTGGTGTTGCCGATGCTGCCGGAGACGAAGGATCAGCCGCTGCCGGAGGAGTAAGACCAGCGAACGTCCGCACAGCGAATGCCATGGCCACGGCGGAAAGCTCGCCCGCGGGCTTTCTTGGCGGCGCGCCTTCGGAGGATCTTGTCGCAAGGTGAACGTGTCGATGGCTTCCGCGTGCGCGGCGGACGGCCTGATCTTGCGTTCGCGCGCCGTGCAAAATTTCACGGAATCACCCGTCGCGTATCACGTGACTTTCCCTCTGGAAAATCGGGATTTATTTCCAGCTATTTGAAAAAAGAAATGCGGGGAGAGCTGTCCACGGGGAGCGGTCCGGCTGGTTTGGGCAAAGGAAATTGTGGCGAGGCGCTCGGTGTGAGATTCGCCTCGTTCTTGCGCGGGTTCTTCGTTCTCGTTTCGCGCCCAATCGGATTGGGCGCGTTTTTTGCGCACGAAGAACGAGAACCGAATCCCCACTATGTCATCCCCCGCTGTCTCAACCCTCCCTTGGTATCGCACGCTGTCGAGCAACCACTGGTTCGTCTTTACCGTCGCCTCGCTCGCGTGGCTCTTCGACTGCCTTGACCAGCAACTCTTCATTTTGGCGCGGGACAACGCCGTCAAGGCCCTCGCCGCGCCCGGCACCGATGCGCTCGTGTTGAAACAGCTCAGCGGCTGGGCGCAGAGCATCTTCGTCGCGGGCTGGGCGATGGGCGGCCTGATCTTTGGCTCGGTCGGCGATCGGATCGGCCGCGCCAAGACACTCTCGCTGACGGTCCTAATTTACTCGCTGTGCACGGGGCTCTCGGCCTTTGCGCAGGACATCACGCAGTTCATGATTTTCCGGGCGATCACCGGCCTCGGCGTCGGCGGCGTCTTCGGCCTGGCGGTCGCGCTCGTCGCGGATTCGCTGCCCGACCACGCGCGACCCAAGGCGCTCGGCCTCCTCCAGGCGCTCTCTGCCGTGGGCAACGTCACCGCCGGCGCATGTGCGATGGCGCTTTCGAGCGTGGATCCGATGGTCTCGTGGAAATACCTTTTCCTCATCGGTGCGGCGCCCGCGTTTCTGTGTATTTTCATCATGATCCGCCTCAAGGAGCCCGCGAAGTGGGTCGCGGCGCGGCAGGCGAGCCGCGAGGTCGGCGGCAAGGCGATGGGCAGCTACGGGAGCCTCTTCGGCGAGGCGCAGTGGCGCCGGCCGGCCATCCTCGGCATGATCCTGTGTGTGTCGGGCGTCGTGGGGCTCTGGGGCGTGGGCTTCTTCAGTGGCGCGCTCATCGGTCCCGCGATCGAGAAGGCGCTCCGCGCTCAGAACCTCTCGCCCGCGGAGATCACCGCCGGCAAGCAGTGGTGGACCGCGGCCAACCTGATTGTGCAGAACATCGGTGCGTTCTTCGGGATGATCGTGTTCTCCAAACTCGCGGCGATCTTTGGGCGCAGGATTATCTTCGCTGCCGGCTTCCTCTCGGCGTTCGCGGTCACGATTTACTTCTACAAAAATTTCCAGACCAAGGCCGACATCTGGATGACGGGCCTGATGGGCTTCTGCCAACTCGGCATCTTCGCCGGCTTCGCGATTTATCTGCCCGAGCTGTTTCCCACGCGGCTCCGCAGCACGGGCGTGAGCTTCTGCTACAACGTCGGTCGCTTCATCGCGGCGACGGGCCCGATCACGCTGGGCAGCCTGCAAAAAATGCTCGGCGACAAAGCCATCGCCGCCCTGCCCGCGACCGCCGATGCCGTGGCCAAAGCCGACGCGCAACTCACCGCCTTCCGCGACGCGGCATGCTGGCTCGCCGGCATCTACTTTCTCGGTCTGATCGTATTGCCCTTCCTCCCGGAAACCAAGGGCCGGCCGTTGCCGGAGTGATGCGCGTGCCGGTTGCGGCCGGCATCAGCGCGGCGCGGATTTCGAAAGATCGGGCATTTTCTTAAACCGATCGAGGGCGGACGCGCGCCAGTTGGGCGGCAGAGCCGTGGCCGTGGCGGCGAGGGGTGCGGGCGGCGCCGCGGGCGAGGCGGAGGCAGTCGGTGCGATGGCGACCGGCGCGACCGGAACGGCGGCGGGTTGTGCGAAAAATGAACTCTGGGCAAACGCGGGCGGACGGGGCTCGGCGAGCGTGGTAGCGGCGGAAACCGACGGCGCCGCGGGGGCGGGCGCGCGCCAACCGATCCGCACGCCCTGACCGGAGCCGAGCTCAACGACGACCTCCGCAAAATCGAGTTCGGCGAGATCGGCCTGCTCGGCGAGGTCGACGGCCTGCACGATGCCGGACAGCAGGGCCTTGCAGGTGGGTTGGTGCGCGTGGGCGGCGAGCAAGGCGCGGAGGCGGGCGATCGTGACGGCCTCGGCGCGGTGCAGATGAACGCGGATCCGCCGCACGAGACCGGTTTCCCAATCGATGCCCCCGAGTAGGAAGCCGGCCTCCGCCAACACATCGCCGGCCTCTTCGACCTCACGCAGTTGGGCCAGCGCAGCGGATTCGTTGGTGGGCAAGAGCGGTGGCACCACGGCCTTGAGATCTGTGCGGAGCTGCCGCATCTGGCCGGCGGTGGCCGTGACGGCTTCCCGGAACTCGGCGGCCTGAGCGGGCATCGCCTCGACGACTTGGCGGATTTCGGCGGCCCGCTGACCCAAACGATGGATTCCTTTGGCGATCTTTTTCATGGCGAGGGCGGTTTGGGCGTCGGACGGCGTTGGGCGAAAGCGGTGTCGAACTGTTCGAGAAATGCGCGCTCATTCGTGAGCATCTCTTGCGTGAGTTCGATGGCGACGGTGCCTTCCTGCACGCGCGCCGCGAGGCGAGCCTGCGCGCCGCGCAGATGGTCGAGGCGTTGGGCGGCGACGTGTTTCAACGAGGCGAGCGTGCTGTGGATCATCTCCAACTCGTGTGAGAGGCTGTCGACCTTTTGCGCCATCGTCCCCGTGTGCACCGCGGAGATCGCGCGCGTTAGGTCGCCGCCGAGCGACTTCAGGCCGTCGTTAAACTCGGTCACGGCCGCGGGCGCCGCCGGCTCGCGGGCGAGCTGTTTTTCGATCGCATCTTGAATACCCTGCAGTCCCGCCTGAAATCCCGCGAGCTGGCCGACGACGCGCGCGAGCGGGTCGTCCTTGTCGGCGCCGTGCGAGAGCTGGTTGCGCTTAAAGGTCCGCTTGATCTCGTCCCAGCGCGCCTTCTCCTCGGCGGTTTGCGTGGCGATCAGCTCCTTGAACTTAAGGAAATTTGCCTCGGCGCCGGTCGTGAGCGTCTGCGATTCGCCGCGATAGTGATCGACGATCAACGCGCGCACCTCGGCATCGTTCATCAGCGGCACGATTTTTTCAGCGAGCCGGTTCATGTTGCGATACGAGCCCTGGAGGCGGAAGGGCGGCTCCGTGCGGAACTCGTCGGCCTGCGCAGCCGAGTGGATGTATTCGAGATTCACGCGCAAAATCACGTCGCGGATGGCGACGAGCTTCTTCATCACGGCGACGATCTCTTCCACTTCCTGCGCCGAGTAGCTGCCCTCGAAACCCTCGGCCTCACGCTCGCCGCCGGCGGCCATGCGGATGAAGGAGCGAATATCCTTCTGGCTTCGCTGCGCGAGCGGCGCGAGGACGGCGTTGGACGTGACGGAGTTTTCGAGGTAGCTCGCTTTGAACCACTCGGCGCTGCCGCCGAGGATGTCGCCGAGATTGTAGGTGTCGGCGCGGTTCGCGAGCATGTCGGGAATTTTGAACTTCTGCCCGCTCTCCGTGTAGGGATTGCCCGCCATCACGACCACGACCTTGCGGCCGCGCAGATCGTAGGTGCGCGATTGGCCGCGCCAGACGCCCTCGATTTTTCGCTGACCGTCGCAGAGCGAGATGAACTTCTGCAAAAACTCCGCGCTGCAGTGCTGGATGTCGTCGATGCAGAGCATGACGTTGTCGCCCATCTCGAGCGCGAGGTTCAGGCGGTTCAACTCCTCGCGCGCGGCGGCGTTGGGCGCGCCGGCGGGATCGAGCGAGGTGACGCCGTGGCCGAGGGCGGGACCGTTGATCTTGACGAAGATGATGCCGAGCCGGCTCGCGACGTATTCCAAGAGCGTCGTCTTGCCGTAGCCGGGCGGTGAGATGAGCAACAGGAGGCCCATCAAGTCCGTGCGCTTCGCCGCGCCCGCCGCGCCGATCTGTTTCGCGAGGTTGTCGCCGACAAGCGGCAGGTAAACTTGGTCGATGAGTTGATTGCGGACGAAGGACGACAGCACGCGTGGCTTGAACTCCTCCAGCCGCAACTGCGCGCGTTCGCGCTCGATGAGCGTGCGCTTGAGCTGCTGAAACTGCGCGAACTGCGGCGCGACCGTGGCGTCGTAGTGTGCGAGCTTCTGGCGAAACGCGGCGTAGTCGAAGGCGTAGCGGCCCTCGCGCACGACGGCATGCGCGCCCTTTAGACCTTCGAGCGTCTGCGCCGTCTTCGCCTGCACGACACGCTGCGGAAAATCTCCGCTGCAGAACACGAGTGCCGCGACCTCCTCAGCGTAGTGCGCCGCTTCCGGCCGACCGCGCACGAAGCCGCGCACAAAATCGCGCACGAGGTCGAGCTCGCCGCCCGGGTGCGCGGCGAGCGCGGCGCGTGAACGGGCGAAAGCCTGTTCGCCGCCTTTGACGACGAGGTGTTGCTGAAACGCGGTGACGGTCTCGCTGGCCTCGCGGCTGACGACGAACGCATCGCCGCCGCTCAACTCGTGAAAGAGATACTCGCCCGCCGCGTCGGCGACGATGGCGGGGAAGAGCTTCGTCTCCGCGACGAAGGCCGCGAGGAGCGCGCGCAGCGCCGCGATGTAGTCGTGCTGCACGGCGTCGCCGGGGAAGAGGCGGTTGCGTTCGCCGAAGCCTTTGAGTTTCGCGGTCCAGAGTGTCCGCACCTCGGCGGGGCAGAAGCGATGCCAGAAAACCACAGCGCATGCGCGCGCGGTGGGGTCGTAGCGCGCGAGCTGCAGCAGCTCGTGGGTGACGAGGAGCGCCTCGAAAATCTGCGCGCCGTCGAGGTCGTGCACGCCTTTGGTGTAGCCTTCGTTGTAACGCGCTGCGGCGAATTCCTGCACGAGGGCGAGTCGCTCTTCAGCGCTGCGAGCTGCGACGGCGGCGGTCTCGCCGCGGGCTTCGACGGTGTCGAGCAGGCGCGCGGCGAGATACTCGGCGCGATAGACCGTGGAGTTTTCGGAAATGACCTCTTGGTCCCAGACGTCGCGGGTCGCGAGAAAGGCCGTGTCGGTGATGGGCGCGAAAAATTTCGTGCTCGTGAGGTGCAAGTGCGGCGTGCCGTCGCGGTTCACGACGGCGAGCTCGAGCGGCTGCGTGTTGAGATTGAAGCGGTGTTTGCCGAGTTGGATCACGGCGCTGCCGCCGACGAACAGCTCCTGCTTGTCGCGGAGCTGGCGCACGGCCTCCTGCTGTAGGCTCTTGAGGCGGCCCTGCAGATCGTCGGCCTTCACGGAGTCGCCGAGCTCGAGGAGCTGGGCGATGAGGTCGCGCACTTTGCCGACCATCAGATCGGCGGCCATGAGCGCGTTGATCTCGTCGACGGATTTCAGCGCGGCGAGGCGGTTCTGGATGGATTTGAGGACGCGCTCGGCCGCGGTGAGGAGGGCGGCGGTCTTGCGGTTGCGCTGCTCTACGAGGGCGACCTTCCGTTGCTCGAAGGCTTCGAAAAGCGCGGTGCGCTTCTCCGCGAGCTGCACGGTGAAATCCTCGAAGTCGGCAAACGCGCCCTCAAGTTCCTCGATCTGCACGCTGAGGCGGTTGAGGTATTCGTCGCACTTGGCCGGAGTTTGGCAGAGATCGAGGTAGCTCGCGGCGGCTTGGCCGAGGAGCTTCATCTGCGCGCCGAACTGCGCGGTGCCCTCGGCGGCAGCGAGGCTTTGCAGGCGGTTCTTCAGCGCGGACTTCACCTGGTTGAGCGTCGCGTAAATCGCGGTGATGCCGTCGATGATGCGCGTGGCCTCGGTCGCATCGTCGATGCGCAGGCTGTTAACGATTTCGATCAGCAGCTCCAACTCGGCGCCCTCGGCCGCGACGGCTTCGGAGAGCTTTCGGCCCTCGGCGGCCTTGGCGACCTTCTCCGCGGCGGTCTGGTGCTCTGCAGCGCGTAAGCGATACGGCTCCAGCGCGGTTGGCTGGAGGAGGAAACTCACGCAGCGCTTCGCGAGATCAGCGGACTGGGCGGTGACGGCCGCCTCGGTTTCCTCGATGGCTGCGAGATCGACATAGCGGACCTCCTTTAGCGTGATCAACTCGCCGCGGAGCTGGCGCAGCGCCGCGAGGTTTTGCACGAAGTCGGGGAGGGCTCGGAAACTCGCACGGCGGACGAGGTTAAAGCGCTCGTCGCAGCGCGCGCGGGCGTCTTTCACGCGCTGGGCGGCCTCGCGTTGCAGGCGGCGGACCTTGTCGAATTCCTCGACCGCTTTGTCGGCGGCGTCGCCTAGCGAGTGCACGGCGGCGTCGAGTTGGAAACCGTCGGCGGTCTTGAGCCACGGGTAGGCGTCGAGGATCGCGCCGCAGCGTTTCACCAGATCGGAGTAGAGTTCGGCGTAGGGATTTTCGCGGCCGACGAGGGTGAGCACCTCGTTGCACTCTGCGAGGCAGCGCACGACTTCCTTGTTGCCGACTTGGTAGAGAAACGCGTCGCGATGGCCGGCGGGCTCGTGGCCCGGCTGGTGAAACGGGGTTTGCCGGAGCTGAATTGTGTGGTGCTTCTGCGCTTCATCGCCGCCGCGGAAAAGCACGAGGTGACCGTCGGCGAAGAGCGAGAAGCCGTGGCAGGCGATGCGTTCTTCGATCTTTTGCGCGATCAGCCGATAGGGCAGGAGCACGTAGTCGCCGGTGATGCGGTTGTAGAAAACGTAGAGCGAATCCTCGCCGTTGGGCGCGTGGACGACGCGTTCGAGGACGAGGTCGCGCTCACGGCTGTCGAAGCGTTTCAGGTCGCCGGTCGCGAGGTAGTAGCCGTCGGGGAAAATCAGGCCGTGGTCCTCGGGCAGCAGCGCGCAGGATTGGCCGATCGAATCGACGCGCACGGCGGTCTGCTGCTTTTCGTTGAAGATGAAATAGCGCGCGGCGGTTTCCTTGTAGGGGCGCACCTTCAGCACGATCACGTGCGGGAGCGGCGTGGCGTAGGCGATGTCGGCATCGTCGACCTTTTGGTTTCGGTCGTCGACGGCCTCGGCGTAGATGCCTTCGCCGGTGGCGGTATTGTCCTCGACCTTGAGCGTCAGGTCGCCGCCGATGCAATCGACGAAGAGACGATCTTCGATCGAGACGTGCGAGTGACTGCCGTAACGGAACGATTCGCGCGGCGGCGTTTGCCAGCGGAACTCGAACTGAGGCGGGAAACCCTCGCGGCGAAACTCGGCCTCGGCGCGGCCATCGAGGTAGCGCAGTTGGCCGCCGTTGAAGGCCCACTTGAACACGGCGATGTCGTTCACGCCGGCGCCGACTTGAAACACGAAATAGAGGTGGCCGCCGATGAGGGAAAACTTGCTGAACGCGGCCTTCGTGTAGACGTGATACAGGCGTTTGAAATCGGTGAGGAATGCCTTGTCGCCGAGGAGGGTGAGGTCGGTTTCCTTGAACGAACCCTCGGTGGCGTCGCGCTGGTAGGCGGCGAAAACATCGGCGAGTTCGATTTCTTTTTTCAGGCCGATGAGAACGTTGAAGCCGAAAAGAAAACGGCCCTGGCCGAGCTGCACCATGTCGCGCGGCACGCAGTTGTGCGCGGTCGTGATGCGGTCGGACTGGAGGAGTTTCGATTCGATGGCGCCGAAGACTTCCTGCCGCCGGGCATCCAGCCGCGTCATCCGCTCGCGCAGCGCGGTGCCGTGCGCCTGCAAACGCTGGCGGATGATCTCGTAGGTGGCGCTGCCGAGGGCCGTGGCCGCAGAGGCGGGCGGCGGAGTGGCGGGCGCGGGAGGGGCGGACATGGCGGCGGGAGCGAGGACGCGAAGTCCCTGCTCTCACGAGCAGGGCTACGGGACGGCGAGCGGCGTCAGGCCGGGGATTTTGTGACGAGCGAGGCGGCGGGCTTGTCGGCGAAGCCGAGGCTCTTCGCGAGGTTGAGCGCGGAGGCGATGGTTGAGTGCTCGGCGTGGCCCTCGCTGGCGGCGGCGAGTTTGCCGAGGAGCGCGGCGATGGAGAGGTTCTTGAGATCTTCGCTGCGGAGTCCGTAGGCATCGATCCACGCGCGGAGCTGCGTTTTGAAATGCTCCGGGTCGCCGTTGAAGAACGTCGTTTTGATGTCGGTGAGCGTGGCGCTGTTGTCCACGAGGCGGTCGACGGCTTTGCCGTTGCCGACGGCGCGGACGATTTTTTCGAAGAAGTCGTTTTCGCCGCCGACGATGTCGATGTTGGAGTGCTTGAGGGCCTCGCCAACGAGGTGGGAGTGGGCCTGCGCGATGTCTTTTTGGACGTTGATCTCGGCGAGGGCGACGTCGCGGTCTTTGGCGAGGCGGAGCTTGAACTCCTCGTGGTCCTGGCCGGCGTCGTGGAAGAGTTTCATGGCGGCGGCCTTTTGCTCGATGGCCTTGGCCTCGGCGAGACCGCGGGCCTCGATGCCGGCGGCGGCGGCGAGTTCGCGATCCTTGATGCCGGAAGCTTCGGCTTCGGCCTGACTCTCGGTGACCTCGGCCTGCACGTCGCCCTTGGCCTTGGTGACCTGCGCTTCGGCGAGACCAACTTCCTGCGTGGCGGAGGCGTCGAGCTTGCGGGCGTTGGCTTTGGCGATGGTGACGCGGGCCTCGGCGAGGCCGGGCGCGGCTTCTCGGGCGGCGATACCCTCGGCTTCCTGTTCCATCGTGTGGCGGCGTTTGTCGGCGGCCTTGGCCTCGGCGTCGGCCATCGTCTGGATGCGCTCGGCATCGCGGAGGGCAACTTCGCGCGCGGCTTCGGCGCCGGCGATGGATTTGATTTTCTGGGCCTCAGCGTGATTGCGCTCGGCTTCTTTGTTGGCCTCGGAGGCCACGACTTTTTCGACTTGGTCGCGTTTGGCGTTCATCTGGGCCTCGATGAGCGTGACCTCGCTGACGCGCTCGGCGGTCATGCGGGCTTCGATGTTGGTCTTTTCCTCCTGCTGCTGGACGACGGCTTTTTGCTCGGCGACGACGACGGCGCGCTTGCGCTCCACCTCGACGGCGGCGTCGGCGACTTTGATTTCCTTTTCCATTTCGGCGAGCGACACGGAACGCTCGCGGCGGACGCGGGCCTCTTCGCCCTCTTGGACGGACTCTTGTTCGAGACGTTGTTTTTCTTTCTTCACCGTGAACTCCCGCTCCTGCACGGCGCGGTTCATGTCTTCGGTGCGGAGGCGGATCGCTTCCTGGGTTTCGAGGCGCTTGGCTTCGACTTCGAGGCGGCGGGTCTCGACGACCTTGGTGGACTCGGCCTCTTCGTTGGCGCGCACCTCGGTCATGGCGCGCGTCTGCTTCGCGGTGTCCTCTTCGTTGCGGCGCTTCTGTTCGCGTTTGGCGATGTCGGCGTCGGCATTTTCCTTTTCGATCTGCACCTGCGTGCGCTGGGAGAATTCGTTGGCGAGGACTTTTTCGCGCTGGGTGATCTCGGTGATCTTCTTGATGCCCTCGGAGTCGAGGACGTTGTTGGGGTCGTGCTGCTCGAGGGGCGTCTGCTCGAGGTAATCGATGGCGACGTCCTGGAGGAGGAAACCGTCGAGGTCCTTGCCGATGGTGTTTTGGATTTGATCGCGGAATTTGGTGCGCTCGGTGAAGAGCTCGTGGAACTCCATCTGTTTGCCGGCGGTTTTGAGGGCTTCGGAGAATTTCGCTTCGAAGAGTTCGCGGAGCTGGTTGATATCGGAGACACGCTCGGGGGTGAGCATCTGGGCGACCTTGCGCACGCTGTCGGGCGTGGCCTCGACGCGGATGTAGAAGGCGACGGTGATGTCGGCGCGGATGTTGTCGCGGCAGACGAGGCCGTCTTTGCCTTTGCGGGTGATCTCCAATTTTTTCACGGAGATATCGACGATGTGGTAGCTCTGCACGATCGGCAGTCGCACCATCCAGTCGAAGGCGACTTTGACGCCGCCCCAGCCGGTTTTTACGCCGGCGCGGCCGGGCTGGATCATGCGGACGCAGAAGATCGAGATGATGCCGATGAAAACGGCGAAGGCGGCGAGGGCAACAAGCAGGGCAGTGGTGAGCACGGCGAGGAGGGGCTGAGGTTGGAACCGCGCGCGTGGCGCACACGGCGGTGCACTTCGTAGGAATCGGAGGAGCGTGCGCCAATACAATTCAGGCCCGCGCGCGGAAACAAGCGGCGGGCACAGAGGCTGTTAGGGGGAGTGAGGCGCGTGGCGCGGACACGCGCCGGCTCGCTACCGCCGGGAATCGCGCGGGGGCGCGGTGGTGGCGGATTTCGGAGGTGGGCCCACGAAATACACGAACCACACGAAAATGGAGTGGGTCCGCGGAAGACGCGAGCTACCCGGAAGAAGACGAACGGAGGAGGGCCGCAAAGAGGCGCAGGATGCGCAAAAAAATCGGAGCGGCCCAATCTAACGTGTAACCCAATAGGTTACACGGGGCGGGAGTTCAGAGGAATTGCGCGGGGGCGAAGCCGTCGGCGGCGTGGCCGTGTGCGGACGGCGGTGGGCGAAGCGGGGGCGTCGGGAGTGGTGCGGCGGCGAGCCAGTGGCGGAGAAAAACGTAGAGGCGGTCGCGGGCGCGTCGCCGGGGCGGGCGAGGGCGCGGCGGAACCACGGCGAGTTGGCGTAGACGATGTGGGCGTGGTGCGCGAGGCGGACGGCGTAACGCGACGGGAGCGTGACGCCGAGGTAGCGCGAGGCTTCGTCGAGGACTTCGCGGGCGGCGGCGAGGGGGACGAGTTGGGTGTGCGGGACGATCTGGGGATTCCGGGCCTGGCGACGGAGAACGGGGCTGCCGCGGCGGCGGTCAGTCGTCATTCAAGCGGACGCCAATTCGCGGGCGTGGGGGACATCGCTCGCTCGCAGGGGGCGCGCCTGCGTCCGGTCCAAGGTCACCAAGGCGATGGTGGGGCCGTCCGTAGCCGACAAATTCCACCTCGAAGGCGTCGCCGAGGCGGGGGCGAGCGTGCAGACAGTGAGCAGCACGAGGGCATACATCTGCGTTTGGCCGCCCCAGTGGAGATTGCGGCCGTCGTAGGGCAGGGTGGCGTCGAGCGTGAGGGCGGTGGTGGCGACGGCGCCGAGGCGCGTGCCGGTGGCGAGGAGGCGGCGAGGAGCACGGCGAGCGCGGTGACGGAGCCGGGGCCGGCGGGGGGGCGTTGCATCGCGGCGTGGATGCGTTGCTGCAACGGCTCGAGATAGAGGTGGAGCATCGGGTCGTCGACTTTCGGCGCGGGGCGGATGCGCACGCCGCCTGGGATTGGCTCGATGGCGGCGATTTGGTGCCAGGGGCGGAGGGGCGCGGGATCAAGGCGCAGGAGGAGTTCACCGCGGTCGGTCACGAGGCGGAGGCCGGTGAGGTCGATGGGGGAGTCGTCGGTGGCGGGATCGAAGCGCAGGGCGCGGATGGGGCGCCTGGGCATTTGTAGCCGCACGGTGGTGGGCGTGGTGCCGGGAGGGGCCGTGCCGAGGATGCCGTGGTCGCCCCAGAAGCCGGCGCCGTAATCGAAGAGCAGGCCGGGATTGCCGCCGCGCTCGATGGCGAGGTCGACTTCCAAGAAAAGTGCGAGTGAACGTCCGCGGCCGCAGCGCGGACACTCAGGAGCAACGTCACGAGGGGGGCGAAGAAGGCGCGGGCGGGCACGGCGGAAGCTGAGCTGGGGAAGTGGCCGGAGGGTGCGACGCAAGGTCGCAACCGGCGAGCAGGGGAAGTAAGTGTTGGGGGGATCGCGGGAGCCCACGGCCTACCGTTCAGGCTCTCGCGGCTACTTCGAACTCCGCGACCGCATAACTTCTGTCGCTCTTCAAACCTGAAACTAATCTCTCTCACGGTGTTGAGTCTTGAGCGTGGCCCTCGCGAAGGCGGTCAATATAGTATTCGGCTTTATCCCGAAGGCGCATCGAACGACCGAGTTCGGTTTTTAGTCCGCTCGCATGATCAACTTCATGTGCGAAACGCCGATAGAGCGACGAGAACTTCGGTCCTCGGGACTTCGCTGCCAAGCGTCGCATCGATACGCGAAGCTCGTGCATCGCGGTGGGGCTGCCATAGCTCGCTGCTGATGAGAACTTCTCGGCGAAATCATCAAAACGAGATTCGAACGTGTCGCTAGCCTCCGGGCCTGTCGTGCTCATATGCTCTCTTTTTTCCCGATAGTGTTACTCGATCGACTGATTGGCGGCGGAGGCATGAGGGAAGTTCGTTGCTCAAGATCCGGAAATAGCAACGTCCAATCCTGCGTGGTCAGGTGTTGGCGGCGCTGCGATTGACCGCGGGGAATCTTACTGGCGGCGAAGAAAGCCTTACGCGGTTAAGGGCGCGGAAGAAGATCGGCTCGCTGGTGCTCGCCGCTGCGGGGCGGAGGGAAGTGAGGGAGGAGCGGGCGCGCTACTCCACCCGATTGGCCAGGCCGACGCCGGGGGCGGCGCCGCTGCTGGGGGCGGGCGGGGTGGCCGGCGTGGCGGGGCGGGAGAACATCGAGGTCCAGATGCGGGCGACGAATTCGCGGAGATCGTCGAGCAGGGCGTAGAAAAGCGGGACGATCACGAGCGTGAGGAGCGTCGCGGCGAGGAGGCCGCCGATCATCGTGCGGCCGAGCGGGGCGTAGGGCAGGCCGACGGCTTTCGAGGTGCCGAGCGCCATCGGGATGAGGCCGCACACGGTGGTCATCGTCGTCATCATGATCGGACGGAAACGGTGGCGGCCGGCGTCGATCAGCGCGGAGAAGCGGTCCATGCCTTCGGCGCGGAGACGGTTGGCCATGTCGACGAGGACGATGGCGTTGTTTACGACGACACCGACGAGAATCACGATGCCTATTCGCGCCATCATATCGAGCGGGGTCTCGGTCAAGTAGAGCGTCCAGACGACGCCGAGGTAGGCGAAGGGCACGGCGATGATGACGGCGAGCGGCAGGACGAAACTCTCGAAGAGCAGGCCCATGAGGAGAAACACGAAGGTGATCGCGAGCACGCCGGCGAACTTCATGGCTTTTTCCTGCTCGGAGGCTTCGCGGAATTCGCGGCCTTTGTCCCAGCGGTAGCCGCGGGGCATTTCGAAATCGGCCATGGCTTTGTCGACGGCTTCGAAGAGGCGGCGCGAATCGGCGCGCGGGGCTTTGGCGGTGATTTGGAGCATCGTCTGGCGGCCCTCGCGGCGGATCTGGCCGAGGGTGCGGGAGACGCGGAGATCGGCGAGGGTTTCGAGCGGCACTTCGATGCCAGTGTCGGTGCGGAAGGTCATGCTGCGCACATCGTCGAGGCCGGCGCGGTCGGCTTCGCCGAGTTGGGCGAAGATGCGGAGCTCGCGGCCGTCGGCGCCGGGGAAGCGGCCGACTTCCTGGCCGCGCATGGTGTAGCCGATGCCGCTGGAAATCGCACGCGGATCGACGCCGAGGCGGCGGGCGCGGTCGCGGTCGAGCTGGACCTGGAGTTCCTGGCCGCCGCGCTCGGTGTCGATATCGACGGCGAGGAGGCCGGGGATGCCGCGGAGGCGGCGCACGGCTTCTTCGGCGATTTGGAGGAGCGTGCCGGTGTCTTCGCCGTAGAGGTTCATCGACATGCCGCTCTCGGCGTTGCCGCCGCCGCCGGCGGCGCGACCGCGGTGGACGATGCCGGCGGGGAGCTTAAATTTCTCGCGGAAATCGAGCTCGATGTCGTTGCGGTCCATCGGGGCGGGTTTCGGCTCGATCCCGAAGACGCCCTGCACGCGGCGCGCGACATCGGTGCGGACGAAAGAATCCCAGGCGCTGATGAACCACTGTTGGCTCGTGTTGTCGCGGAGGCGGAGCTGGATGCGGCCGTTGTTATAGGAGAAACGGGTCTCGATGCGGTCGAAGTTGTAGCGGTCGGCGTTCGCGGTGAGAAAGGCTTCCACCTCGGTGAAGAAACCGTCGGCGCGTTCCATGGTGCCGCCGGTGGGCAGATCGAAGAAGAACCACATGGTGGTCTCGCCGCTGCCGCCCATGCCGCCGGTGGGCATACGGATGCGGCTTTGCGCGTAGGGGAGCGTCCACATGGCGGCGACGACGACCAGAAGCGACTCGATGCGGTGGTTGAGCACCCAGTGGAGGGCGGCGACATAGCGGTCGCGCACCCACGTGATGACGCGCAGTTCGGGGTGCTGTTTGCCGCGGGAGAGGCGCTGCGCGGCGAGCGGCACGAAGATCAGCGCGATGAGGAGCGAGGCGAGGAGCGAGGCGATGACGGGCAGACCGAGGCGCAGCATCCAGAACGAGAAATCGCCGCCGCCCTTCATCAAAATCAGCGGGAGAAACACGACGACCGAGGTGAAGGTGGACATCACGACGGCGAGGCCGACTTCGCCGGCGCCGACGATGGAGGCGCGGGTGGCTTCGACGCCCTCCTGGCGGAGTCGGTAGATGTTTTCGACGATGACGATGGAGTTATCCACGACCATGCCGACGGCGAGGAGGAGGCCCATCATCGTGGCAACGTTGAGCGACCAGCCGGTGAAAAAGAGGGCGATGATGGTGCAGAGCAGCGAGAGCGGGATCGAGAGCGTGAGGATCGCGGTCATGCGCGGGGCGCGCAGGAAAAGATAGATGATGAGCGCGGCGAAGATGCCGCCCCAGAGGCCGGAGTCGGCGAGGTTGTCGATCGACTGTTTTACCTGGATGCCTTGGTCGAAGAAGATGTTGAAGTGAACGCCCTTGAGCTGCGGGAGTTTTTCGAGGTCGACGAGGGTGCGGCGGACTTCGCGGCTGATGCGCTCGATGTTGCCCGTGGAATCGCGGGTGACCTGAATCCCGATGGCGGGCTGGCGGTCGACGCGGTAGACCCACTCGCGGCGCGGCGGGCGGAAGCGCACGAGGGCAACGTCGCTGAGGCGGAGGCGGCGCTCGTTGTCGACGATGATGGCGGCGATGTCCTCGATGGTGTTAAACCGACCCATCGAGCGGACGTAGATCTTGCGGCCGCCGTCGATCACGTAGCCGCCGGAGATGGCGAAGTTTTGGTTGCGCAGCGTGCCCAGCATCGCGGCGATATCGATGCGGTGGCTGCGGAGACGGTCGTCGAGGAGCTCGATCTGGACCTCGCGGATGGAGGTGCCGTAGATCTCGACGTTACCCACGCCCTCGATGCGCTGGAGGGCGGGCTTCACGAAATTCTCGAGGCGGTAGGCGGCGTCTTCGATGGTGGGCGGGACGGAGGCGATGAGATTCATCATCGGCGCTTCGCTCTGATCGTAGCGGCGGACGTCGATGCGGTCGACATCGTCGGGCAGGAGCGGCTTCACGCGATCCATGCGGTCCGTGATGAGCGCGTAGGTGGCGCGCAGGCTGGTGCCGGTCTGGAGCTCCACGCGCACGTAGCAGGAGCCGTTACTGGAATAGCTCGTGAGGCGCTTGATGTTGGGGACGGTGCCGAGGATGTCCTCGATCTTGCGGGTGACTTTTTCCTCCACGTCGCGCGGCGAGGCGTTCGGGTAACGCGCGGAGATGTAGAGCTGGTTGCCCTCGTAGCCCTCGGGGAAAAGCGCGAGCGGGATGCGGTCGAGCGCGATGAAGCCGACGACGAGAATCGTCGCGAGGATCATCACGATGGTGACGGGGCGTGAGACGGCGAAGCGCGGAATGGCGAACGCCATCGGCTCGCGCCGGGGCGAGGGCGGATCGGGAGGCTCGGGGGGCGGCGGTGGCGAAACCACCGGACCGCCGGGGGGAAGATGGGCGTCGGCGCTCATTTCGCGAGGGGCGCGGCAGCGGCGCTCTCGGCAGCGGCCGTGGCGGCGGCTTCGATGGAGGTGATGCCGCGGCTGCCGGGAAACATGTAGTAGAGCGTCGGAATCACGACGAGCGTGAGGAGCGTGGAGACGCTGAGGCCGACGATGACGGTGATGGCCATGGGCGCGCGGATCTCGGCGCCTTCACCGATGCCGAAAGCCATCGGGATGAGACCGACGACGGTGGTGAGTGCGGTCATCAAAATGGGGCGGAGGCGGGCGCGGCCGGCTTCGGCGATGGCGGTGGAAAGCTCGAGGCCGCGGTCGCGCAGGGTGTTGATGTAGTCGATGAGGACGATGGCGTTATTGACGACGATGCCGGCGAGGATGATGAGGCCCAAGAAGACCATGATGCTGATCGGAATGCCGCCGAGCCAGAGCGTGAGCGCGACGCCGATGAGGGCGAGTGGCACGGTGACCATGATGAGGAGCGGTTGGAGCAACGACTCGAACTGGCTCGCCATGACGATGTAGACGAGGAAGAGGGCGAGGCCGAAGGCGAGGAGCAGACTGTTGAGGGACGTCTGCATTTCCTTGTTCTGGCCGGCGACGACGTAGGCGAAGCCGGCGGGGAAGGCTATGGTGTCGAGCGCGGTGACGATGTCGCGCGAGACGGTGGCGAGATCGGCGTCGCGGAGATTGGCGGTGATGAGGGCGGTGCGCTGTTGGTCGACGCGGCGGATTTCGCTGGGGCCCTCGTTGATGGTGAGATCGGCGATGACGGAGAGCGGGATGGGGACGGCGCCGTTGGGATTTACGATGAGGCCGCGCAGCTCCTCGATGCCGAAGCGGTCCTGCTCGCGCAGGCGCACGACGATGTCGATCAACTGGTCCTCTTTGCGGAACTCGGTCGCGATGCGGCCCTGGACTTTGTTGCGCACGAGGTCGGCGACGGTGCGGAGGTTGAGACCGTATTCGGCGAGGCGGTCGCGTTTGTAGACGACCTGAATTTCGGGGTGGCCGCTCTGGAGCGTTGAGCGCACATCGGCGAGACCGGGGACGGTGTCGATGAGCAGCGTCTCGGCCTCGCGGCTGAGGCGTTTGAGAGTGGCGAGATCGTGACCGCGAATCTCGACCTCGACGGGACTCTTGAAGCTGAAGAGCGTGGGATAGGACACCTCGAGCTTGGCGGCGGGCATCGCGCGGAAGCGGTCGCGGATGCGCTCGATGAGCCGGGGCTCGGCGAACGGCGCGAGGCCGCCCTTGAGTTTCACGGTGAGACGCGCGGTGTGTTCGCCGGCGGAGATGGACGTGCTGGCGCCCTCCTCGGCGCCGACGGTGAGGGCGGTGCGCTCGACTTCGGGCTCGGACTGCACGGCGGCGTCGATCTGCGCGACGACCTCGGCGGTGCGCTCCAGCGGCGTGCCGATGGGGAGGGTGACATCGAGGTTGAACTCGCCCTGGCTGACCTGCGGGATGAGTTCGCGACCGATGCGCGGCACGATGACGAACCAGCAAACGAGAAACGCGACAGTGGAGCCGCCGAGGACGGCGTGGCGCTGGCGGAGCGAGGCGGAGATGAGCGCGGGATAACCGCGTTGCAACGCTTGGTAGCCGCGTTCGAACCATTCGAGGGCGCGACCGACCACGCCGCCGCCGACGGAGGCCACGCCGCGCCAAAGACCGATGGCCGACATGCCGAGGGCCAACAGCACCGCGAGCAGGATGGTGCCGACGAGCCGCAGGACGATTTCCAAGGCCGCACGGGCGACGCAAAAAATGAACGGGACCGCGCCCGGCACAAACAGCAGGACGAGCCACCACCACGGTTGCACCACGAACCAGTGCCACACGGCGAGGTGCAGCGGTTTCAACGGTGGCAACGCCGAGGACGAGCCGCCGAAACCCGGGGTGGGCGGCGGGACGTTGACGCCGCGGGAGAACCAGAGGACGGCGATGACAGCCAGCGTGGGGAGGACGAGCAGACCGAGCCAGCGCCAGCGGCGCGCGGTGAGCCACGTCCAGCCGCGCGCGAGCCCGGTGCCGAGCGTCTCGGGGGCGACAAAGGCGAGGAGTCCGGGCCAGACGCGGGCGGCTTCAAGGCGGCCGAGGCGATCGGCGGCGGACCAGGCGACGAAGGGCGACCACGCGGTGCCGATTTTTTTCCACGCGAAGCGCGAGACGAGCCAGAGGAGCGGCCAGACGACGATGAAGAGCGTGACGGCGACGGCTTTGAGCGCGACGGCGAGCAGCATGACGACGGCCCAGCCGAGGCGGGCGGCGGCGACGGTGAAGAGGGCCAACGGGCCGGTCGCGCCCTCGGTGGGGAAGCGCAGGTAACCGCTCGTGCGGGCATCGACGCCGAGCGGAGATTCGAAGCGGCGCGAGGCGAGCATCGGAATCAAGAACAGCGCGGCGATGAGCGAGGCGACTTGAGAGAAGACGACGGTCAGCGCCATGTCGCCGAACATCTGGCCGGCGACGCCCTCGACGAAAACGATGGGGAAAAATACGGCGACGGTCGTGAACGTGGAGGCGACGACGGGCATCGCGACCTCGCTGGTGCCGCGCACGACGGCGGTGATGTGATCATCGCCCTCTTCGCGACATCGAAAGACGCTTTCGAGCACGACGATCGCGTTATCCACGAGGTTGCCGATGCCGAGGGCGAGGCCGCCGAGGGAGATGATGTTCAGCGAGACATCGGCCATATACATCGGCGCAAACGTCGCGAGGACGGAGATCGGGATGCAGAGGCTGACGATGAGGGTTTGGGTGACGTTGCGGAGGAAGAGGTAGAGGACGGCGATGGCGATGATGGCGCCGGAGATGCCGTTTTCCTTCACCTCGTTGATCGAGTTTTTGATGAAGACGGATTGGTCGGCGAGGAGCTCGACGGTGGCGCCGGGCGGGAGCTGTTGGCCGATGAAATTCGTCATCGCGCGGCGGGTGATGACCTCTTGCGCGGCGGCGCGCTGCTTCTCGGCGTCGGCCTGGGCGGCGGCGATGGCGAGGCGGCGGGCTTCGAGCTGGGCCTCGGTGCGCTGTTTGTCGGTGGTGGCTTTGTCGGTTTTCTTTTTGTCGGCGGTCGTGCGCTTGGTGTCGGTGCTCTTGCCGGAGGCGACGGCCTTGGCGTCGAAGAGCCCGCCGGAGGAGGCGCGTTTCCCGGCGACGGCGGCGGGATTTTTTTCGCCGGCTTTTTCGCGGGCGAGGTAGGCCTGTTGCTCGGGCGTGCCGAAGAGGGCGTTGCGGACGGTCTCGGCGACGAGGAGGATGTTGGCGTCGGCTTCCTTGAAGATTTCGATTTCGACGCTCTCGCGGCCGTTCACGCGGGTGATGACCTCGCGGTCTTTGTGATAGCGGGTGACGGTGGCGATATCGCGGAGGCGGATGTCGACGGAGTTGTTGGTGCGGGAGACGATGAGGGCGCCGATTTCCTCGATGGTTTTGAATTCGTTGAGGGTGCGGATGACGTATTCGGTCTGGCCCTCGCGGAGGTTGCCGCCGGGCATGTTGACGTTGCCGGCGGAGAGGCGTTGGCCGATCTGGGTAATGTCGAGGCGAAGTTGGGAGAGTTTGCTCTCGTCGATGGCGACGAGGAATTCCTCCTCGAGGCCGCCCTTGACTTGGACGGCGGCGACGCCGTTGAGGGATTCGAGGCGGCGCTTCACGTCGTGCTCGGCGATGTGGCGGAGTTCGAAGAGGGACTGCGGGCCGGCGAGGCCGACGCGGAGGATGGGATCGAGCGAAGGGTCGAAGTGAAGGAGAAGCGGGCGTTGGGCGCCCTCGGGGAGGCGGAGGCGGTCGATTTTTTCGCGGACCTCCTGAGAGACGAGGTCCATGTCGGTCTTCCACTGAAACTCGAGGGTGACGTCGCTCTGGCCGGCTTTGGAAACGGAGCTGATGGAGACGAGTTTGGGGATGACGCCGAGCTGTTGTTCGAGGGGGCGGGAGACGACGCTCTCCATTTCTTCGGGGGCGGTGCCGGGGTAAACGGTCCGCACGGTGAGGGTGGGGTAGCTCATGTTGGGCATGAGCGTGAGGGCGAGGCGCTGGAGGGAGACCCAGCCGAACACGACGACGGCCATCACGACCATGAGGATCGAGACGGGTCGCTTGACGGTGAAGGCGTAGAACGAGTCGTCGGCCCGGAATTTCGGGGGTGGGGCGCTCATGCGGCGGGGGCGGGGACGAACGACGGGGCGAGGGTGGGCGCGGCGAGGGGGCTCACGGTTTGCCGGCGGAGGTGGGCGTGGCGGCGGGGGCCGCGGGAGCGGGTTTCGCGGTGGGGGCGTCGTCGGAGGCCTGTGGGATGGAGGCGAGGGCGTTGACGGAGCGGACGGAGGCGCCGTCTTTCAGGCCGCTGTGACCGACGACGATGACTTCGGCGCCGGGCTCGATGCCGGAGACGGCTTCGATGTTTTGCGGGTCTTCGAAACCGGCGACGAGTTTGCGTTTGGTAGCGAGGTCGTTGGCGACGGTGAAGACGTAGCGTTCGCCGCCTTCGTAGACGACGGCGCGTTTGGAGATGAGCACGGCGTTGGGGCGGGTGTCGGTGACGATGCGGACGCCGACGAAGAGGCCGGGGGGAAGCTCGGCGGGTTTGTCGCCGCGGACGCCGACGGTGACTTTGAAGGTGCCGCTCTTGGGGTCGATGACGGGGCTGATGCGTTTGACCCAGCCCTTGAAGGATTTGTCGGGAATGAACTCGGAGGTGACGACGGCGGGTTGGTCGAGGGCGACGATGGCGAGGTAGCGGCCGGGGACGAAGACGCGGGCGACGATGTCGTCGAGTTTCACCATGGAGAAGACTTTGGTGCTGGCGGCGACGCGGGCGCCGACCTGGGTCTCGCGGGAGACGATGACTCCATCGAAGGGGGCGCGGACGGTGGCGTAGGCGTGGCGGAGGGTGGCGCGCTCGAAGCGTAGGCGGGCTTGGTCGAACTGAAATTTTTGGGTCTCGTGATCCTGCTTGTTGACGAGCTTGCGCTGGAAGAGGTCGTCGGAGCGGGCGAAGTTGCGCTGGAGCTGCTCGAAATTGACGCGGGATTCCTCGGCATCGAGGCGGAGCTCGCTGTCTTCGATTTTGAGGAGCGGGTCGCCGGCTTTGACGATGCGGCCTTCCTCGGCGAGGAGGGCTTCGACTTGGCCGGTGGTCTGCGGGTAGAGGTCGACGGCGGCCTCGGTTTCGAGGGTGGTGTTGAACGAGAGAAACGAAGAGATGGGGCCGCGAACGACGGGGGCGGTTTCGACGGGGACTTTTTCGATCGCGCTTTGGCGGGCGCGCTCTCTTTCGGCCGTGCGGGCGGCGGCAGCGGCGGCGGCGCTGGCGGGTGTAGGGGCGGATGGGGCGGTGCCCGGGGCTTTGGGGAGCGTGGCGGGGGTGCCGGCGGGAAGGACGGACGGGGTAGTCGCGGCCCCGGCGGCCGGCGTGGCGGTGGAGCCGGGTGCCGGGGCGGCGGCGGGCGGCGGAGTGGCAGCCGTGGCGGTCGGAGCGGCGGGCGGCGGAGTGGCAGCCGTGGCGGTCGGAGCGGCGGGCGCCGGGGCCGGCGGGGGGCGGTCGCAGCCGGAGTGGATCAGCGCGACGCAGACGGTGGCGACGAGGAGGCCGGCGGGGCGGAGAGGAAGGAAGCGGGAGGCGGAGAGAAGGGCGGGAAGCGACACAGGGAAAGGGGGAGAAGGGAGGTTAAAATCATCCGGCCGGACGTTGCGACGGGGGAACGGTTTCGGGTAACCGGGCAGATACGTCAAGGGACGCGAATGTCACGTGCCGGTGACGGGAGCGTCAGGGCTTGTTGGGGGCGAGCAACGGGGGCACGGATGAGGACGGCGCGGGCGCGGTGGGCGACGGGGCGGCGGATTTGGGAGAAGGTTTGGCGCCTTTCGCGGGGGCGCGGGCGGGCTTCTGGCCGTTGGCGGGGAGGTTTTTCGAGGCGTCGACGACTGAGGGGGTGTTTTTATCGAGGTATTCGACGAGCACGGGATCGCCGATCTGGACGTCGGGTTTGTATTTGTCGGAGGCGTTGATCCAGGTGGGGCGGTTCATCTCGCGGCCGATGTTGGGGCCGGAGATCGCCATCATGGTCGGCAGGACATCGGGGAGCCAGAAGCCGCGGGACGGGCAGCTCACGCGGGTGGTCCAGAGGAGCTTTTTCTGTTTCTTCATCATCGCGGCGGCATCGTAGGCGGCGATCACGGCGACGTAGAAATCCTCCGAGGAAATGTCGTAGAGCGCGCGGGAATCGAAATCCAAGAAGTTGAGGCCACCTAGAGACGGGGTGAGCGGATCGAAGTCGCGGGCGGAGAAGCCCATTTTGTAACCGCCGAGGAATTTGAGGATTTGCTGGCGGTTGCGCTGCCGGGGCGGGGCGTCGGGGTCCATGCCGTATTCGAGGTCGGCGTTGAGGGTGCCCCAGGCGAGCATGAGAACGAGGCTAGCCTGCGGAGAGGTGTCGGACGCGGGCAAGTAGCCCTGTTTGGCGAGGACCTTGGTGAGGGTGCGGACGACCTCCTCGGGGGGCGGCGGTTTCTCGCCACCGACGATGCCGCCAAGATCGCGAAAACCGACGCTGACGGCGACGTAGTAAACGGGTTTTTCAGGCGTGGGGCGGCGATGCAGCCGGCCTTCGGGCGACATATCGGTGATGGTGATGACCTCGATGTCGCGTTTGCCGAAGAGGAAATCGAGGACGCCGGCGCGGGCGGGGGCCGGGGCCAGAAGCGAGGCCATGAGCGCGAGGAGCAGGGGGCGGAGGCGGTGGTTCATGGCGGTGCGGAGGAGGCGATGGCGGGAGTGACGGCGGGCGGGGGGCGAGGTAACGGCGGGCGAGGGGGGGTGTAGCGGGGCGGTGGGGTCGTATGAGGAAGGATGATGCTTAACGGGAATTAGTGGCGGTCGGCGCTCTCGGAGAATTGGTCCAAGAAGTGCCGCAGCAAAACGATATGCTCGGGGCGTCCCTCATCTTGGAAGATGAGGCGGTTAATTTTGCCAAGGGCGTCGAGCCACTGGGCTTTGGGCACGACGACAAAGTCCGACGGTGGCGGCGTAAGGACGGTGCAGTTGAACCAGATTCTGTGCTCTAAGACACCGGGTTGGTGTTGCTTGAGATTCTCAGGCCAGCGGTTCCTGGCGCTCTCTGCTCGTAAGAATTTTTCGACTCGTTCCAGAGTCGAAGAGTTTACTCGAACCCAGAGATCGAAGCGCGAGCTCGGTAAATCCTCCGCGCGTGCCTCGTAGGTTGTCAGAACGAGTTGGTAGCCGTTGTCCGAATCTTGGATCTCATTGAACGTCGCGAATTGGATAAATTTGGACGGGACCGGTGGCAGGCTTTTGTGGCAGGCGGGAGCCAGCGCGAGGGCGATGGTCGCAAGAAAGATATTACGAAGCGGTCTCACTTCACGGTTGGGCAGGAACGAGTGAGCGATTGAGGAAGACACGGATCTTTTCGCGGACTTCGGGGGTGTCGAAGGGTTTGCCGCCGTGGCCGGCGCCGACGAGGACGTGGAATTCGGAAGGGACGCCGATTTCGCGCAGGCGGGCGTGGAGGCGCTCGCTTTGCGAGAGGGGGACTTGGTCGTCTTTGTCGCCGTGGAGGATGAGGAAGGGCGGGTCGTCGGGCGTGATGTTGTGCAGCGGGCTCATGGCGCGGGCGAGCGCGGGGCGGTCGCGCACGATGCCGCCGAGGAGTTTCGCGGCGTTGGAGGTGGCGAGGTCGGCTTCGGTTTTGCCGGGGCCGGGGAGGTTGACGGGCATGGTGAGGACATCGCTGGCGCCGAAGAAATCGATGACGCCGCGGACGCGCGGCGAGGTCGGGTCGGCGGGCGCGGTGCCGACGATGCTCGCGAGGTTACCGCCGGAGGAACTGCCGGCGGCGACGATGCGGGCGGGGTCGAGGGTGTATTTGGCGGCGTTGGTGCTCAGCCAGCGGAGGGCGGTGCGAACGTCGTCGAGCGGTGCGGGCCAACGGGCGGCCCAACTGAGGCGGTAGTTGAGGCTGACGACGGCGTAGCCTTCGGCGGCGAGCCAGGTGAGCGGGCAGTTTTCTTTGGAGCCGTTTTTCCAGCCGCCGCCATGCGTCCAGACGATGACGGGGAGCGGGCGGGCGGGCGTGGTGGTGGGGAGGTAGAGATCGAGGACGAGGGCGCCGGTGGCGGGGCGGCTGTATTCAAGATTCGCGATACGCTTCACGCCGGCGGGGAGCGCGGGGCGGACATCGCCGGCGGGACGGATATGGGGGCCGGGCGTTTTCGTGAGGGCGTCGCCGAGGTCGGCGCGGGCGGCGGCGACGTCGAGTTGGAGGCGGGCGACGATCTCGGGATGGGCGGCGGCGAGGTTGCGCGATTCGGACGGGTCGGCCTTGAGATTGTAGAGGGCGAGCGGGGTGGTCTCGACGCGGTAGCCGTGGCGGCTGGCGATACCGCGGATGCCGGAGACCTCGTGGGACTCGGGTTTCATCTTGCCGAAGTTGGAGGGTTTGCCGCCGGCGCCGGGCTCGGCAGCGACGACGAGGTAGTCGTGCGGGACGTGGAGTTTCCACTCGCCGCGGCGGACGGCGTGGAGTTCTTCGCCGGAGTAGAACCAGAAGTCGTCGCGGCCTTTGGCGCCGGGCGCGCCGAGGAGGAGTGGGAGGATGTCGGAGCCGTCGCGTTTGGCGTCGGTGAGTTTCGCGCCGATGAGGGCGGCGAAGGTGACGTGGAGATCCATGGTGGAAAACGGTTCGTCGCTCACGCGGGCGGCGGGGACGCGGCCGGGCCAGCGGACGAGGCAGGGCGTGCGCATGCCGCCTTCGAACGTAGTGAGTTTTCCCTCACGGAGAGGCGCGGCGGAACCGGCGTGTTCGCCGTAGGAGAGGAAGGGGCCGTTGTCGGAGGAGAAAATGACGAGGGTGTTGTCGTCGAGGCCGAGGCGTTTAAGCGCGGTCATGAGTTCGCCGACAGAGGCGTCGAGCTCTTGCACGACGTCGCCGTAGAGGCCGCGCTGGCTGGTGCCTTTGAATTTTTCCGAAACGAAAATCGGAACGTGCGGCATGATGTGCGGCACGTAGAGGAAGAAGGGTTTCGTGCGGTTGCGCTCGAGGAAGGCGATGGCGCGATCGGTGAGGCGGCGGGTGAATTGCGACTGGTCGGGGTCGAGCTCGATCACGTTTTCATTTTCGTAGAGCGGGAGCGCGGGGATGCCGGCGGTGGTGGGATGGAGGGGGCCGTTGTCGTTGGAGTAGGGGATACCGAGCCACTCGTCGAAGCCGCGGCGCGTGGGGAGAAACTGCGGGTGGTGGCCGAGGTGCCATTTGCCGAACATCGCGGTGGCGTAGCCGCGGTCTTTTAAGACTTGAGGGAGAAGTTTTTCGCGGGTGTGGAGGCCGGTGGGGCTGAGGTGATTCAGGGCGCCGCTCATGCTGACGCGATTGGCGTAGCTGCCGGTCATGAGCGCGGCGCGCGAGGCGGTGCAGACGGATTGGGCGACGTAGAAACTGGTGAAGCGCGAGCCCTCGGCGGCGAGGCGGTCGAGGTGCGGGGTCTTGATGTCTTTCGCGCCGTAGCAGCCGAGGTCGCCGTAGCCGAGGTCGTCGGCGTAGATGAGAATGATGTTGGGCGGGCGGGGTGGCGTCGTGGGTGCGGGCGCGGCGGCGAAGAGTGCGGGGCCGCTGAGGGCGGTGCCCAGCGCGACGACGGCGGTGAGAGTGAGCAAGACGCCGAGGCGGCGCGCTACGGCACGGAAAGAGAGGGGTGACTCCATGCGGGCGAGGCTAGGAGCGGGGGGACGTGAGGCGAGTGTGGAGTAGGGGATGGGGATGCGAATACGACGCGTGCTCGGTGGTGGCGCGATGACGCGAGCGGTCCCGGCTCTCACGAGGCGGGCTACGGGTGAGGGCCGACGCGGCCGGCGCGAGGGGGCTCGCGCGGAGTGGGAAACGGCGGTTAGAAACCGCCGCTCCGCGGGGAGGGCGGGTCGAAGACCCTGCCCTACTTTGAGGTGATCAACTGTTCAGCAGGAGGCCGGTGGTGTCGCCGTTGGCGAGGATGATTTTGCCGGGGCTCTTCAGCGTCGCCTGGATGTCGAGGAGCGTGAAGAGGGCGGTGGCGACTTCGGGGTTGCGTTGGATTTCGGCGAGGGCGCGGCCGACGACTTGCGGGCGGACGGCTTGGGCTTGGCCGAGGCGTTGGGAGGCTTTGTTGTCGGCGGCGGAGTGGATGATCGCGACTTCGTTTTCGCCGGCTTGGCGCATCGCGGCGGTGACTTGGCGGAGACGATTGACGACTTTGCGTTGGATCTCGGCGATCATGCCTTTGTCGCGGAAGGCGACTTTGCGGATGTAGGTCGAACCGAGGCTGAAGCCCCATTGGGACGAGGTGGGCGTGACCTCTTCGCGGACTTTGCGAGAGAGGGCGTCGCGGTTTTCGAGGAGGACTTCGAGGCGGAGATTCGAGAGCTGTTTCACGACGGCGGTGGCGACGTTGGCTTTGAGCGAGCCGATGGGGTCGGAGTTTTGGAAGAGGTAGGCTTTTGGGTCGCGCACGAACATCTCGAACCAGATGCCGACGCCCATGGGCGCGCCTTCCTCGGAGTTGACGAGTTGATTGCGCAGGTAGGCTTGGTGAATGACGGTGCGGACGACGTAGGCTTTGCCGAAGAGCGGGAAGAGGAGGGCTTTCGGACCGAAGTGCGCGATCGGGAAGAAGAGGCCGGGCTCTTCGACTTGGCCGACGACTTTGCCGAAGAAGGTGTAGACGAGCACGGTGCGTTCGGGGAGGACGCGCCAGAGTTGGAAGAGGCGGCCGATGGCGAGCACGATGGGGACGGCGATGAAGGTGCCGACGACGCCGATAAGGAGCGAAGCGAGGAGGGAGGACATGGCGGGGAAGAATCTTAAGGTTAGAGGGTGTTTTGAGGACGGTTGGGCGCAGCGTCTGTCATTCCGAGCGGAGCGAAGAATCTAGAGGGAATTTCGGGTCGGAGTAGGGAGCGGATGTCCGACTGGATTCTTCGCTGCGCTCAGAATGACAAACGCTGGCGATCAGAGTTTGAGGATCGTCTGGGCGGCTTTTTCGCGGAGGGGGAGGCTCGCGTTGCGGAGGTAGCTGTCGAGGGCGGCCTTGCCTCCTTCGGCGTGCATGCCGGTGAGGATTTTGCCGAGTTCGAGGATCGGCGAAGCTTCGGCGTGGGCGCGGTTTTCGGCGATTTGCACGGCTTGCTCGGCCATCTTCAGTTTCTGGTCGGCGTCGGCTTTGGCCTGGCTGATCGAGGCGGCGACTTGGTTTTGCGTGGTGTTGATGGAGGCGAGGGCCTCGTCGACATCGGAGGGCGGGTCGATGTTGGTGATGAGCGCGGCGTCGAGGTCGATGCCGTAGCGGGCGGCGGTTTTGCGGCAGGCGTCTTCCATGAAGCTGTTGATGAGAGAAAGATTGCGGCGGAGGTCGTTGATAGAGACGCCTTCGACGGCGCCCTCGGCGGCTTCGCCGTGGAAGGTGGCGATGCGGTCGCGGAGGACGGAGATGAAGTAGCCGACGACGTGGGCGGCGGGGTGCGAGATACCGAAGAGGTAGGCGTAGAGATTACGCTCGCAGGGGCGCCAACGGATCTGGCCAGAGATCTGGACGGTGAGGTTGTCCTTGGTGACGGCTTCGATGGCGTCTTGTTTGATCTCGGGGTCCCACGTGATGTCGACTGTCTGGATGGTCATATCCACTTTGTAGAGACGCTGCCACGGCCATTTGAAATAGGGGCCGCCGGGCGGGATGACGCCGACGTTGGGATAACTGTAGCGGGCTTTCTCCTCTTCGGTGAGGAGGGCGCCGAGCTGCGGGTCGTCGGCGGTCGTGCCGGTGGTGCGCTGGGCGCGGCCGAAGGTGGTGAGCACGCCGCGCTCGGTGGGACCGATGGTGTAGACGCCGAAGAGCAGCGTGAGGAGCGTGGCGAGGCCGATGCCGAGGAGGAGGCCGAACAGGGTGGTGGTGAGCATGGTGGGTGGCGCGAGGCGGAGAGGGAGAGACGGCGGAGAATGACGAATGACGGATGACGGATGACGGATGACGGATCTGCTGAGGTGTGAGGGCGGGGGGCCGGCGCTCAATCTCTATTCTGGGGTTTGGATTTTTTGCTGGGCGTTCCACGGCAGGGCGACGTGGTGGCGGGGGGATTCAGGGCGTGGTGCGGCGCCAGGCGGTCTCCAGTTTGAAGATACGCTCGGCGTTGGCGTGGTAGAATTTTTCGAGGATGGGGCGGGGGAGGTGGAGGGCTTGGGTTTTGCGGTTGTTGTAGGTGGTCTCGCCGGTGCCGGCGTAGTAGTCCCAGTCGGCGCGGTAGCGGAGTTCGAGGCTGTTGGCGTGGCCGCGGCGTTGGGCGTCGGTGGGCGGGGTGTCGCGGCGGTGGGGCATCCAGCCGGCGTCGACGCCGTAGAGGATGCGGTCGGGAAATTTCTGGAAGAGGGCGCGGACTTTTTCGGTGGGGTGGCGCGTGAGGTTGCGGGTGCGGGCAGAGACCTCGATGTGGAAATTTGGATACCGTGTGAGGCGCTCGGCGATGCCGTCGAGGTCGTGCTCGAGGCTGCCGAGATGGGCGCCGACGACGACGAGCGTCGGGTGTTTCTTCATGATGTTGTCGCGGGCGGCGATGATCGCGGCGTGGCTCGGGTAGCCGGGCTTGCCGTAGAGATGCCACTCGGGGTTTTGCGAGTAGTAGGTGTAGTGGTTGCTGTCTTTATCGAGGGGGAGCCAGGCGTCGATGGGCTCGGCGAGATGGGCGTGGAGCGGTTTGCCGCGCTTGGCCAGATGGGCGTAGATGGGGTCGAAGAGCGGATCGTCGGGGAGGAGGAATTTTCCGTCGCGGGTTTTGAGATCGATGCCGACTTCCTTCCAAATTTTCACGGCGACGGCGCCGCGGTCGAAGGCGCGGTCGAGCCAGGCGATCGTGCGCGCGATGTAGTCGGGTTCGTCGCGGGAGCGGAGATCGAAGGTGGTGGTGACGGGGTAGAGCTGCGGGTGGGCGCGGTAGAGTTCGAAGCCGATGCGGTCCATCGTGGCGAGCTGACCGTCGGTGCCGGGCACGCAGACATTGATCGTGCGGACGTTGATGCGGGCGAAGAGGGCGTGGATCGCGGGGACGTCTTCAAAGATGTGCGAGTGGACGTCGATCTTGAGGAATTTTTCGTAGGCGGGGGTGGTGTCGTCGGGCGCGGCGGCGGTGGCTGCGCGGGTGGTGGTGACGCTGAGGGCGAGCGCGAGTGAAGCCGTGACGGCGTGAAACAAGAGCGAGAAACGCATAGGGGTGAACGGAGCTTGGCTCAGACGGGGCAGGTAACGCAAGGCACGCACGGTGGCGACGAGAGGTGCATCGCAGTTTTCTGAAAACTCACGGGCGGGAGGCCCGTGCCACGACGGAGTCACGGGTTGGGAGACCCGTGCCACGTCGGGAAAACGGAGATGCGCGCACGCCGAGGCGAAATCGCGGCTTGAAAAGTGGCGCGGTGGAGATCGGCTTGCGGGCATGAAAATCAACCCGTCGACGCGTCGCCACTTTCTCAAGACAGCGGCGACGGCGGTCACCGCGTTTCAGATTTTGCCGCGGCATGTGTTGGGCGGGCCGCGGTTTGTGCCGCCGAGCGAGAAGGTGAATCTCGCGGTCGTGGGCGTCGGCGGGCGCGGCACGCAGAATCTCAAAGCGCTGCTGGCGTTGCCCGATGCACAGGTGAGCGCGATCGCCGATCCGGCGGAGACGTTCAGTTTGCAGAACTATTACTACAAGGGCGTGGGCGGGCGGTTGCCGGCGTTGAAGATCGTGGACGACCATCACGGGAAGGCGACGCCGGGTTATCGCTGCAAGGGCTACGAGGATTTTCGCGAGATGTTGGAAAATGAGAAGGGTATCGATGCGGTGCTCTGTGCGACGCCGGATCACTTGCACGCGTATGTCGTGTTGCGGGCGATGCGCGCGGGGAAGCACGTGTATTGCGAGAAGCCGCTCACGCATAATATCCACGAGGCGCGCGAGGTGGCGCGCGTGGCAAAGGAGACGGGCGTCGCGACGCAGCTTGGAAATCAGGGACACTCCACGGTGGGCATGCGCGAAACGGTGGAGCATCTGCGCGCGGGGACGATCGGTGCGGTGAAGGATATTTACTCGTGGGTCGGCACGAAGCGGTGGAATCCGACGCTGCTGACGAAGCCGGCGGAAGGTGGGGCGGTGCCGGCGGGGATGAACTGGGATTTGTGGATCGGGCCGCGCGAGGTGCGGGATTTTCACGCGGCGTATCATCCGGTGGCGTGGCGCGATTTCTGGGCGTTCGGGACGTCGTCGATGGGAGATTTTGCGTGTCACGACATGGACGCGGCGACGTGGGCGTTCGATCTGTCGGCGCCGTCGCGCATCGAGGCGCACGCGATCGGGACGAGCGATGCGGAGATCGCGCCGCACGGGGCGATCATCTATTTCGATTTTCCCGCGGCGGGCGGCGCGCCGGCGCGGCGGCTGACGTGGATGGACGGCGGGGCGAAACCGGCTTCACCGGAGGCGCTGGGGAAGTTTACGCTGCCGAATCGCGGCACGATGTTTCTCGGGGAAAAAGGCGTGATCCAGTGTGACGGGGCGGGTGGGCCGCCGCGGATTTTTCCCGAGAGTTTGCGCGCGAGTGTGACGAAGCCGGCGCCGACGCTGGCGCGTTCGAATGGTCACCACCGCGATTGGCTCGACGCGATCAAGGGCGGGGCACAGGCGAGCAGTCATTTCGAGTATGGCGCGCGGCTGACGGAGATCGGGCTGCTGGGGGTGCTCGCGTTGCGCTTGGGCAAACCGGTCGAGTGGGATGCGGCGACGATGATGGTGAAAGGACAGCCAAAGGCGGAGGCGATGATCAAGGGAACGTATCGGGCGGGGTGGGAGTTGGCGGGGTGAGACGGAATGCGGGCGCGGGGACGCGCCCGCCCACCTTCAGGCGCTCATCGTGCGCTCGGCGGGGCGGGCGCTGAATTGGCGGACGGGGACGACGCCCGGGGGGAGGGGTTTCGCGAAGCCGGCGATGAGGCGTTTGCGCCAGTGCGTGGGGGTGAAGTTGTGGACGAGTTTATACTCGCGGCAGAAGTGGCCGGGGTTCGCGTAGCCGCAGTGGCGGGCGACATCTTCGAGGGTGAAATCCGAACGGCTCATGAGCTCGTTGGCTTTCTCGATGCGGAGGCGGCGAAAAGCAGTCTTTGGGCTGACGCGGCGGACTTGGACGAAGAGGCGGCGAAGGTGGCTGTTGGAGATGTGAACGGCTTCGGCCACTTCTTTCACCGAGGGACGGTGCGCGACGTGCTCGGCATACCACGAGAGGGCGCTTTGGACTTTGAAATTAGCGAGGTCGGGGAGGGCGGGCGGTTGGAGTTGCGCGCGGTCGGCGAGGGCGAGCGCGGCGAGGTCCATGAGCCGGCCTTGAAAACAGAGCGGGCTGAGGAGGCCGGGAGCGCAGTAGTGAGGCTCGAGTTCGGCGGCGATTTGTCGAAGGCGGGTGACCTCGGCGTCGGTGAGTTTCTTCGAGAACCAGCCGCGCTCGCGGACGATTTCGTCGAGCGGGTAGGGCGCGGTGCCGAAGTGAAACGCGATACGGTGAAACTTGTGGCGCCCGTCGTCGGCCCAGGCGTGGGAGCACTCGGGGGCAAAGATCCAGAGCGTTTTTTCAGCGAAGACGGGGCGCTCGCCGTCGCGGAAGACGGGGCCGCAGCGACCGTCGATGACAGCGTAGAATTCCCAATTGGTGCGCGTGTTGCACACCATCGAATCTTTCCAGCGGATGCGACCGTTCGCGAGATAGCGCAGCATGGCAGGGGCAGGGGCGAGGGGTTGCGGCGGAGCGTGCCGGCGAGGGCGAGGGCGACAATGGGTGTGTGTGCCGGTCAGTCAGGTGGGGTGCGGAAGAGAGGGAGAGGGAGAGACGGAGAGAAGGGGAGAGGGGGAGACTGGTGCAGTCGGTTTGCTGGCGCTCGCCCCTGCGAGTTGGAGGGAGGAAATAAAAAGCGGCACGCTTTGAGGCGTGCCGCGTGGTTGCGCGAGCGAGGGGGGCTCGGGCGGGGATCAGAACTTGTAGCTGAGGGTCGCTTTCCAGTCGCGCGGGGTGCCGACGGTGACGGCACCGCGGCTGCCGGCGGCGAGGATGTATTCCTTGTTCAACGCATTCAGGATCGTGAGACCGCCGGACCACTGACCGCGTTGGTAGGTGACGCCGACGTTCACGAGGGTGCGGCCTTCGACGAGGAAGGAGGGTTGCACGGGGATGAAGGCGGGGCCGGTCGGGAGCGGGCGCGTGGTGGTGTAGCCGGAGGCGTTTTCGCCGGCGACGTCACCTTTGTAGTCGAGACCGGCGTTGAAGCCGAGGCCGGCGAGGTCGCCGGTCGAGATGCGGTAGTCGGCATAGAGCGCGTAGGAGCGATCAGGCACGCCGCGGAGGCGGACCTCGGTGACGGGTTGGCGGATCTTCACGTCGGAGACGTTGCCGATGAGGGTGAGGCCCTTCGTGACCGAGTAGGTGGACTCAAATTCCCAGCCCTTCGAGGTGAGGTCGAAGAGGAGGAATTGGGGCAGGCCGGCGGTGGATTGGCCGAGGGCTTGGAGGCGGAAGAACTCGGAGTTGGTGACGGAGGTGTTCTTCTGAGCGATGTCGAAGTAGGCGAACGAGGTGGTGAAGCGGCCGTCGTAGAGCGAGGTCTTCACGCCGAATTCTTTCTGGCCGCCGGTCGCGAGTTTGAGGTTCGGATCGGTGACGCCGGCGTTGAGGGAGCCGGGCATCGTGCTGCCGGTGGTGTTGCGGCTGAAGAAGAGGGAGATCTCTTTGATGGGCTTGATCACGACGCCGAAGGAGGTGGCGTTGTTGGTGAGATTGTAGGCCGGAGAATTCGGGAAAGCGGGCGCGATGCCGGTGCCGGTGTTGTCGGTGCGGGCGAGGGTGCCGAAGAAACGCGAGACGCCGCCGGAGAGTTGGAGGCGGTTCTGCCAGAGGCCGAGGGTCTCGTAGACGAAGAATTGGAGGTCGTCCTGTTTGCCGGTGCGGTCGAGGCCGAGGCCGGCGGTGGTGAGACCGGGGAGGATCGGCGGGTAAACATAACCTGGATACGTGATGGAGCCGAGGTTGTTGGCGGGCACGGGCGGGCGGGAGGCGGAGGCGGGTGTGCGCCAGCGGACTTTCGAGGTGTTGGCGGTGAAGCCGGCGATGGTCGTGGATTTGCCGACGGGGGTGTCGAACGCGATGGCGTAGTCGTTCTTCACGTGGGCCTCGGTGTATTCGAGGTCGTTTTTGCCGACGTTGCGCAGGTAGATCCAGGTGGACGGATCGGTGACGGGAGCGGGCGTGCCGACGAGGGTGACGCCGGGGGCGGCGTTGTAGGCGGCGGTGTTCCAGTTGACGCCGGGTTCGTAGAGGCCGGTGAAGGGATTGCGGCTGCCGCCACCGGCGTTGGAGAGACCGGCGCTGGTGCCGCCGATGTCGTAGCGACGGATGTGATCGCCCATGAAGTAGAGGCGCGAGGTCACGTGATCATTGAGCGTCGAGAGGAGTTCGGCGCTGGCGCGCTCGGTGGAGCGGTGGCGGGTGTCGGTGTCGTCACCGAATTGCCAGTCGCGCGGGAGACCGCGGGGAATCTTGGCGTATTGGTTGAAGCCGACGCTGGGATCGATGGGGAGGCCGCCGAGGTTGGTCTCGCGGTTTTGCACGAAGTCGGCCTTGAGCGTGAGTTTGTGCGCGGGCGAGAGTTGGTAGGAGAGCGAAGGGGCGAGCTCGTAGCCGTTACGGTATTGGCCGTTGATGTAGTAATCGGTGCGCCAAAGGGAATAGATGAGGCGCGCGGTGAGTTTGCCGTCCTTGGTGAGGACGCGGTTCATATCGAGATCGAAGGTGTTGCCCGAGTAGTTCGAGAGTCCGAGGGTGACCTTGTTCGCATCTTTGCCGAAGGGGGACTTGGTGATGGGGTTCATCACGCCGCCGGGGCTGCCGCCGGGGACGAGGATGGAGTTGGGCCCTTTGATGATTTCGAGGCGCTCGATGTTGGCGGTGGATTGCGTCATCGAGTAGCCGTCGGCGCCGGAGATCATGGTGCCGTCGATGAACTCGGCGGAGACTTGGAAACCGCGGATCGTGTAACGGTCGCCGCCGAAGGGCAGGGTGTTTTCCACGATGGGCGTGACGTATTTCGCCGCGTCCAACATGCGGAGGGCGGCGGAGTCTTCGATGAACTCGCGTGGGACGACGGAGATGGTTTGGGGGATGTCCTGCACGGCCATGGCGATGCGGGAGGCGGAGAGGGCCTGGCCGGACTGGTAGCGGCCGTTGGGCTTTTCCGTGATGGTGAACTGCGGGAGCGCGATGGCCTCTTCCTTGGCGGCGGCGGTCGCGGCGGAGTTGGCGGGTTGGGCGGAGGCGAACGAGCCGAGGCCGAGCAGGACGGCACCGGCGGCCGCGTAGAACGCGGTGGGTTTGGTTGGGTTTTTCATGGTGAGAATAGGGAGCGTGAAGGGCGTGAGCAGCGGGGCGGCGCCGGACGGTATACGTGTATACGGTGGTCGGGCGCGGGGGAGGCGGGGTGCGCTCGACGCAGGGGTCTTGAAACGCCGCGTGGGCCGAAGCGTAAAGCGACGAAAGCGCTCGCGTTGTTATACAAAGCGCTCACGCGGGGTGTGCAGGCGCGAGCGCGTGCTCGTGTGCGAGTGTGGTCTTGCGCGACCGGCGGGCGGGCGCAAAGGTGCGGAGGTTGCGGCGTTTTTTTTTGCCGCGGTCAGATCACGCCAGCGCCTTTTTCTTTCCCCATGATGAACGCACTCCATCGCCTCGCCCTGCTCGCCAGTCTCACGCTCGCCGTGAGCGGATTCGCCCAAGAAAACGCCGCGAAAAAAGCGGCTCCCGCGCCGAAGGCCGCGACCAAACAGGCGGTGGAGCCGCCGCTGCGCTGGCACGATGTGACGACGTGGGGTGTGGAAGGCCGTGCGTGGACGGACATGGAGCGCAAGCGGTGGTTCGACCGGATGCCCGCGGTGGCCGACGGCAAGGTGACGGCGGCGGTGTGGAATCTGAGCCGCGACAGCGCGGGGATGATGGTGCGCTTCAAGACGGACGCGGCGATGATTTGGGCGGACTATACGCTCTTCAAAGAAAAATTGAACGGCGCGAATATGACGCCGATCGGAGCGAGCGGGCTCGATCTCTATGCACGCGATGACAAAGGAAAATGGCGCTGGGCGGGCGTGACGCGGCCCGACAAGAAAACGGTGAAGCAGGAAATCATCGCCGGTCTCGCACCGGGGCTGCGCGAATACGCGGTCTATCTGCCGCTCTACAACGGCGTGGAAAATCTGGCGATCGGCGTGCCGCCGGAGGCGAAGTTCGAGTCGCTCGCGCCGCGGACGGACAAGCCGATCGTGTTTTACGGGACCTCGATCACGCACGGGGCGAGCGCATCGCGTCCGGGAATGGTGCATACGGCGATTCTCGGCCGGCGCTTCGACCGTCCGGTGGTGAATCTCGGTTTTTCGGGCAACGGCCGCATGGACGCGGCGGTGGGCGAGCTGCTCGTGAAGATCGACGCGGCGGTCTACGTGATCGACTGTCTGCCGAACATGAGCGCCGAGAGTGTGCGCGAGAAATGCATCCCGCTTGTGAAACAGCTGCGTGCGGCGCGTCCGGATACGCCGATCGTGCTCGTCGAGGACCGCCGGAACACGAACGCGTGGATTCTGCCGAAGCGGAACCAGCATCACACGGATAACCACGCAGCCCTGCGCGAGTGTTTTGAGAAATTGAAAGCGGAGGGCGTCAAAGGCCTGTCCTACGTGGCGGGTGACGACCTGCTCGGCTCCGATGCCGAAGGCGCGACGGATGGCTCGCATCCGAACGATCTCGGGTTTGTGCGGCAGGCCGACGTGATGGAGCCGGTGATCCGCGCGGCGCTGAAGGGGCGTTGAGCGGAGTCGCAGATGGCGACGCGGCGGGGCGGGCAAGGGAGGGCGCGCGGAAGGGCGGGCCTGAGCGCGGGTGGCGAAGAAATTTCTTCAGGGGCCGGAAAATTAGGCCGATTTCAAGGTGCAAACCATGGAAATCTGCCTAGTCTCCGCGCCTCCGATGAAAAAGCGCCCCGCGATTCCCCGGCTCGATGGTGGACCGCAAACGATCATCCTCGTGGAGGAGGTCGAGCGGTCGGTTGATTTTTATGGCGACGTGCTCCGGCTCGAGTTGCGAGACGGCGACACGGACCGTTATGCGGAATTCGATACGGGGGACGGTGGCATGCTGCTGCTGGTGAAACGGGACGGCACGATCGCGCCGATGGCGGCGGCGGCGAGCGCGGATTCGCCGAAGGGACTGACTTTCGTCGTCGAGGACACGGGTTTCGATTCGTGGAAAAAGTGGCTCGCGAAGCGCGGGGTGCCGATCGAACGCGAGGCGAAACTGATCCACGGCGGGCGGAGTCTGGTCGTGCGCGATCCGGACAAGCGCAAGGTGGAGTTTAAGACGCCGGCGTCGGTGAAGGCGCCGACGCGGCCGCCGATGCCGATCGAGCGGAAGAAGGAAGAGTAGCGGGGGGCGGGGAGGTGGGCGGAGAAATGCGGTCGCAGGGACGCGACCGCCCACTACAGAGAGACGGGGCAGGCAAACCAGCGCGTTGGGGTCAACGCGCTCCACCTCGGAGGCGGGTGGAGTCAGCGGAGTTTTTCGAGGGCGGTGCGGGCGCGGCGGCGGGCTTCGTCGTCGTATTTTTCCTGTTGAGGGAGGGCGAGCGCTTGCTCGAAGGCGGTTTTGGCGGCGGCGATTTGATTGTCGGCGAGGAGGGCGAAGCCGAGTTCGACGCGGTGAGACGGAAGCTGCGGGGAGAGTTCGGCGGCGCGCGTAAGCAGGCGGACGGCTTCGGCGGTGGAGGCGTTGGGCAGGCCGCCGTAGATGAGCTTCACGATGAAACGCGTGGCGGCGCCGAGGGAGGCGACTTCGTAGTGCCAGCGACCGAGGACGTGGTGCGCGTAGTCGTAGGCGGGATCGAGGGCGAGGGCGCGCTCGGCGTGTTCGCGGACGTGGCGGGAGTATTCGAGCTTGGTGCGGGTGTCGGCATAGGTGGCGAGTTTGCCGTAGCAAATCGCGAGGGAGAGGACGTTGACGGGATCGGTAGGGCGGAGGGCGACGGCGCGTTGGGCGTAGGTGAGGGCGGCGGTGCAGAGGCGCTTTTTCTCGGCGAGGTCGGGGGCGTCGAGCGTGAGATCGGAATATTGGCGCGAGAGTTTTTGGAGAATGAGCGGATCGTCGGGGCGCGCGGCGTCGAGGCGGAGAAAGAGATCGAGGGCGGTCTTCGAATCGAAGCGGGCCTCGGCGGCGAGGGCGTCGCGGAGGAGCGGATCGGCGTCAGCGGCGTGGAGGCTAAACGGCGTGAGGCACGAGAGTGCGGCGAGGGAGAGGAAGGTGCGGCAGCGGGCGAACATCGGAGACTACTACGCGGAGGAGGCGGGCGCGGATGCGAGGCCGGCGCGTGTCATCGGTAAATCGGCGGGCGGGTCGGACCGAGGAAGTGAGGTTCACGGACTTGCGCGGCGGGCGGGGAATGGCTACTGGTTTGGCACTATGATCGACACAATTAAACGGACATTGTTGGCAGGGGTGGGCGCGGCCGTGATCACCAAGGAAAAAGTCGAGGCGTCGATGGATGATTGGGTCAAACAGGGCAAGGTCTCGACGGCCGAGGCGCGGCAGGTGGCGGAAAAAATCGCAGAGCAAGGGCGACAGGAATTCGAGACGTTGAGTCACGAGCTCAACGAGAAGCTGCGCGAGAAATTTTCCGGGAACGAGCGGCGGATGCAGGAGCGCATCGACGCGTTGGAGGCGCGCATCGCGGCACTCGAGCGCGCGGCGCAACCGGCGCCGGTGGTAACGGCGGCGGAAGAACCTCCCCGGGGCGTGTGACACCGTTCAACGTCCTCAATCACGCGGTCCGCGCCAAAGAGATCCTCGGGGTCTTGGCGCGGCACGGATTTGCGGACTTGCTGGGGCAAATCGATTTGCCGCCGGGGTTCTGGCAACGGCTGTTGCCGCGGGGTCCGGAGCGACGGACTCCCGGGGAGCGGCTGCGGATGGCCGCGGAGGAGCTCGGGCCGACTTTTGTGAAGCTCGGGCAACTGCTCTCGATGCGGCCGGATGTGTTGTCGCACGAGGTGATCTTGGAATTGCGGAAGCTGCAGGATCGGGTCCAGCCGTTGCCCTATGCGATGATGGAGCCGGTGTTGGCGGCCGGACTCGGACGCGATCCGGCGGAGGTATTCGCGGAATTTAATCCGGAGGCGGCGGCGTCGGCTTCGTTGGCGCAGGTGTATTTTGCGCGGCTGCGGAACGGGACGGCGGTGGCGGTCAAGGTGCAGAAGCCGGATTTGTTGCGGCGGATGGAAACGGATTTCGATCTGGCGCTGTGGTTGGCGGAACTGCTGCACGAGCGGGTGGCGGCGTTGCGACCGATGGATCTGCCAGCGGTGCTCGCGGAGTCGCGGACGGCGGTGATGCGCGAGCTAGATTTTCGTCACGAGGCGCGCAATCAGGAGTATTTCAATACGTTGAATCCGCATCCGGACCGGGTGTTTGCACCGCGGGTGTATCCGGAATTCTCGGGCGAGTGCGTGTTGGTGATGGAGCGGATTGTCGGCACGCCGGTAAGTGCGGCGGGGGACTTGTCGCCGGAGTTGCGACGGAAACTGGCGGCGCACGGCGCGGAGTCGCTGATGAGGCAGGTGTTTCTCGCGGGATTTTTTCACGCCGATCCGCATGCGGGGAACATCTTCGTGGCCGCGGATGGGCGGTTGTGTTTTCTCGACTGGGGGCTGGCCGGGCACCTGATGCGTCGGCTGCGGATTGCGCTCGCGGATTTTTGGGTGGCGGCCGTGGAGCAGGACACGGAGCGCATTGTGCAAATCGCGGCGGATCTCGCGCCGGTGGAGGCGCGGCCGGATCTGCGGGCGATGGAAAAGGAAGTCACGCTCGCGCTGCGGGAGGAGCTGAATTTTTCGCTCGGTCGGCAGGCGTTGGGGCGAGCGATGTTGCGGCTGCTGTATATTTTCGGACAGCAGGGCATTCCGCTTTCGCGCGACTATGCGCTGATGGCGAAGGCGGTGATCTCGATCGAAGAAGTAGGCCGGACGCTCGATCCGCAGTTCGATCTGCGGAGCCAAGCCGAACAGGTGCTCCGGGAACTGCACCGGGAGCGGGTGAATCCGCGGCTGTTTTTACGGCGGACGGGCGACATGCTGCGGCACACGCTGATCGGGCTGCAGGATTTTCCGTTCGATTTGCGGCGGCTGGTGCGGCGGTTGGAGCACGACAGTCTGGCGATCAACCTGCACCATCGGGGACTCGAGGACCACGACGACGCGGTGAAGATCGCGGCGAACCGGATTGCGTTGGGCGTAATCATCGGAGCGCTGATCATCGGCTCATCGCTGATCGTGACGACGGGGATCAAGCCGCATTTGCTGGGGTATCCGGCGCTGGGGATTGTGGGGTATCTGTTGTCGGCGGTGCTGGGGCTGTGGGTGATCTGGGATATTATCCGGCACGGGCGGCATAAGTGAGGCGGGGTGGGCGCGCGGGGCGTCAGGGTTTGCGGTGGGAAAAAACTTTGCGCGGGAAAGAGCGGTGCATAAACGTTTGCACGATGAAAGCCGCCGTCGAAACCGAGTTGATGGAGATCAGCCGCAAGCTCTCGCCGAAAAAACGCCGGGAGTGGTTGAATTATGGGCGCACGCTCTACACCCAAACAGAAAAGAAACCGGCAGCGGTGGAAGTAGACGGTGATGCGGCGTGGGAGCGGATCATCGCCGATCCGAAGCCGCGGCCGAAGCTCGCTGCGATGGCGGCCAAGGCGTTGGCGGACTATCGTGCGGGACGAACGACGCCACTCCCGCGGTCGTGAAGTCGCATGCCAATGCGGATTTTTGGGCGTGTTACGGACGACTCTCGTCGACGACGCAGCGGCACGCGGACAAAGCCTACGAATTTTTCCGCCAAAATCCTGCGCATCCTTCGTTGCGCTTCAAACCGCTGAAAGGCGGCGGCAGTTATTATTCGGTGCGAGTCGGCGATGGCTATCGAGCGGTGGGCGTGCGTGACGGCGATACGATCATCTGGTTTTGGATCGGGACGCACAACGAATTCGACAAACTGTTTTAAGCGGGCGCAGGGTTCGAGGGCTCACCCACGGCCGAGCGCAGGGCTACGGTTTGCGGAAGAGGTAGTGGCTCACGAGCCATTCTTCGCCGACGCGGTAGCCCCAGAGTTCGGCGCAGCTCATGTAGAAGACGCGCCAGTAAGCCCACCACTTCGTCGCTTGGTCGGCGCCGTAGGTCTGCGCGAAAAGGGGCATGATTTCGGCGCGGTGGGCGTCCATGTTTTTGAGCCAGTGTTCGGCGGTCTGTTGGTAGTGGCGGCCGTTCACTTTCCAGTCGGAGACGATTTTGAGGTCGTCTTGAAATTGGAGGAAGAGGTCGTGGGCGGGGATCTGGCCACCGGTGAAAAAGTAGCGGCTCATCCAGTCGGAGGCGTCGCGGGCGATGAAGTGATAGCTGAGGCGGTGGTGCGTGAAGACGTGGGTGAAGAGGAGGCCACCGGGCTTGAGCCAGCGCGCGATGTTGCGGAAGAGGAGTTGGTAGTTTTTCAGGTGCTCGAACATCTCGACGGAGACGACGCGGTCGAATTGGGCGGGTGCAGTGTCGAAGACGTTAATGTCGCCGGTGATGATCGTGAGATTCGTGAGGCCGCGGCGTTTGGCTTCGGCATCGATGTGCTCTTTTTGCGTGCGGGAATTCGAGATCGCGGTGATGCGAGATTTGGGGAAACGGGCGGCGTTGTAGAGGGCGAGGGAGCCCCAGCCGCAGCCGAGTTCGAGGATGGATTGACCGTCGGTGAGTTGGGCGCGCTCGGAGTAGAGTGCGAGCATGGCGTCCTCGGCTTGGTCGAGGGATTCGCGGCCGGTTGTGTAGAGGCAGCCGGAGTATTTGAGGTTTTTGCCGAGGCAGAGCTGGTAGAAGCGCGTGGGGACTTCGTAGTGCTGCTCGTTGGCGGCGGCGGTCTGCTCGGCGAGCGGGCGGGTCTTGAGGTCGGCGACGTAGGCTTCGCGGTTGTAGACGGCGGACTCGTCGCGGATGCGTTGCGCGAGCAGGCGGCGGATGCCGATGCGCAGAAGCCAGTCGGGGAGGAGGTTTTTCTCGAGGAGCGAGTCGATCATGGAACGGACAAAAGCTGAGAGCTGAGAGTTGAGAGCTGAGAGTTCAGCAAAGGCAGCGGAACGGACTACTCCTTCGGAAACCACGGGAGGAAGGCGCTCGTGGTTTGTTGGTAGCGGCGGTAGGCGTCGCCGCGGGAGCGGAGGCTTTGCTCTTCGGTGAGAGGGATGCCGGTCACGCGGAGGAGGAGATAAAGGATGCTCGCGGGGCCGATGATCGCGATCCAGCCGTAGGGCGAGCCGAGGGCGAAGACGAAGAAGGCGACCCAGATGAGCCATTCGAAGAAATAATTGGGGTGGCGGCTGTAGCGCCAGAGGCCGACGGCGCAGACTTGGCCTTTGTGGGCGGGGTTTTTCTTAAAGGCGGCGAGTTGGGCGTCGGCGAGGGCTTCGCCGCTGATGGCGAGGAGCCAGAGGGCGGCGCCGGCGTATTCGAGCGGGTGGAGGGCGGGCGTGGGGTTGAGGGCGGCGAGGACGAAGGCGGCGCCGAGGAGGACGACAGTGGCGGCTTGGAGTTGGAAGAAGCCGAACATCTTCGGAGCGAAGACGCCGGCCCAGTCGCGGCGGAGTTGGATGTAGCGGCCGTCTTCCGTGGGGTGATGGCCGATCACGCGGATCGCGAGGTGGGTGCCGAGGCGGAGGCTCCAAACGACGGCAAGGGCGGCGATGAGCGCGCGGCGGAGGGGCCAGCCGGGGCCGGCGAGGGCGTAGAAGGTCGCGAGGGCGGCGAAGGCGTAGGACCACGCGATGTCGACGATGCCGTAGTTGTCGACGCGGCGCGCGAGAAAGTAGAGCAGCGCGAAGGCGAGGCAGAGGGCGGCGAGGGCGGTGAGAATGAGGGCGAGGGCGGACATCGAGGAACCGGGCGGGGCGGAGGTGAACCGCTAATCTTCGCTGATTTTTCGGAGGCGAGGATGGCGAGGGCAGGTGAGTGGGCTTCGCCTAATCGGCGAAGCGGGGACGCGTCTAGGCGAGGAGGTAGATCGCGATGGAGAGGGCGGTGAGGGTGGCGGGGAGGGTGAGGCGGCCGGGTTGGCGCTGGGTGAAGACGGTGGTGAGGGCGTCGGGGGCGGTGGCGGAGACGCGGAAGAGTTGGGCGAGCATGTAAAGCGCGATGGCCAGGTTGCCGAGGGCGATGAGGGAGAAAAACCAGAGGAGGCGGGCGGAGAGCGTTTGCTCTTTCCACGCGACCCAGACGAAGAAGGCGATGAAGGCCCAGTAAGCGTCGAAGAGTGTGGCGATCACCCACGGGTCTCGGAAGGTGGGGCTGCGGGCGAAGTCACCGAGGGGTTGTGAGAGGCTCGCCCAGGTCGTGACGCCAATCATGGAGGCGAAGACGAGGAGGAAGAGGGCACGGAGGAAGAGGATCATTTCGGGTGTGGTGAGTAGGTGGCGGCTACTCGGGGCGGACTGAAGTCCGCCCTACTTTAGAAGGAAAGGTTGTTGGCGCGGGTGTGGAGGGTGTGGACGACGGAGATGTTGCGCATCGCGAAGGCGCTCTCGCAGTAGGCGAGGTAGTAGCTCCATTTGCGGAGGAAACGGTCGTCGAAGCCGAGGGCGCGGACTTGGTCGGTGCGGGAGCGGAAGTTGTCGTGCCAGAGGCGGAGGGTGCGCGCGTAGTCTTGGCCGAAGTCGTCGACTTGGTGCAGGACGAAGCCGCCGGCGCGGGATAGGAGGTCGTTGACGCGGTTGAGGGAGAGGAGGAGCGAGCCGGGGAAGATGTGCTTCTGGATGAAGTCCACGCCGGTGCGGAATTCGTCGTATCGGGAATCCGGGCACGTGATGAACTGGAGGGCGAGGAGACCGTCGCGTTTGAGGACGCGGTCAAGGACGGCGGTGAACTCGGGCAAGTAGCGGTGGCCGATGGCTTCCATCATTTCGATGGAGACGATTTTGTCGTAGGTGCCGGTGAGGTCGCGGTAGTCGCGGAGCTGGACATCGACGCGGTCGGCGAGGCCGGCGGCGGCGATGCGGGCGCGGGCGAGGTCGTATTGCTGTTGGGAAATCGTGACGGTGGTCACGCGGCAGCCGAAGGTCTGCGCGGCGTGGAGGGACCAGCCGCCCCAGCCGGTGCCGATTTCGAGGACGTGGTCGGTGGGCACGAGCCGTAGCGAGCGGCAGAGGGCGTCGTTTTTCTCGCGTTGGGCTTCCTCGAGCGAGAGGTGCGGCGCGGTGGCGGGCCACTTCGCGGCGGAATACATCAGCGAGGGGTCGAGGAAGAGGGCGAAGAAATCGTTGGAGAGATCGTAGTGCTCGGAGATGTTGCGGCGGGCGGTGGCGCGGGAGTTGGGGCGGAGGAGGTGGCCGAGGCGATTGGTGGAGCGGAGGAGGTTGAGGGCCCAGGATTGGGCGCGTTTTTTCGCGGAGCCGGAGAGGGTGGGCGCGGTGTCGACGTTGAGGAGGAACCACGCGATGACGGCGGCGAGGTGAGGGGTCTCCCAGTCGCCGTCGATGAAGGATTCGGCGAAACCGATGTCGCCGGAGAGGACGCATTTTTTGAAGAAGGCTTCGCGGCGAACGCGGATGTGCGCGGTGGCGGGGAGAGCGAGCGGGAGGCGGAGCGCGAGCGCGGCGGAGTGGTCGCCGATTTCATGGACGGTGCCGTCGGGGAGCTCCATGCGGAGATGGCCGCGAGTCATGTCGGCAAACGCGCGGAGGATCGCGGCGCGGTAGAACGAGGGCTTGGCGCGCGCGGTCGTGGAGTCGGTAAAGTCGGCGGCGGTCGTGGAGGAAGAAAAGTGCGGCTCGGAACTCATGCGGCGTCGGTGGTCGGGGCGATGGAAGTGTGTGGGCGGTAGAGGGCGCGTTGGTCGGCGGGGCGGGCGGCTTTGCCGAACCACGGGACGCGTTTCAACCAGAGGAGAGCGGCGTGGACGTGGATGAGGGCGATGATACGGACGGTGAGAGCGGGGTATTTCAGCGAGAACCACGCCAAGCGGCCGGCGGTGAGGGCGCGGCGCGGGCCGGCGAGCGTGCTGGTGAGCGTGCGTTCGGGGCCGACGTAGTCGTCGATTTGGATGGAGAGATTTTCGCCGGGCGTGCGAAGGGTGAAATCGAAGGCGACATCGACGTCGGAGAAGGGGGAGACGTAGAAATGTTTGGGGGTGCGGAGGGCGAAGGTCGCGCCGGAGGCGCGACCTTCGCCAGTTGAAGTCGGCAAGTCGGAAGTTGAAGTAGTGGGCGAGAGGGGCGCGGGGAGGCGGGTGGTGGGGCCGAGGACGTAGGGCTTCATCTCCTTGAAGGTGTTGGTCACTTCGGCGAGGGCGGCGAGGGGGGCGCCGTGACGGTCGTAGCAGAAATAAAATGACACCGGGTTGAAGAGGTAGCCGAAGATGCGCGGGAGCGTGACGAGGACGACGCGGGCGCCGGTGAGGTCGAGGCCGGGGGTCTGGGTGGAGAGATGGGCGAGGACGCGGGATTTGAGATTTTCGGGGGTGGCGAGGGGGGGGCACTCGGTGGGCGAAATTGCGGGCGGGCCGCCCGCGCTCCCGGCGGGGGCGTTGTGGAGGGGCTCGGTGGTGGGGAGGTAGTCGCGGTCGCGGAAGCTGTAGAGGTTGCGGCGGGCGACGGAGAAAAGCGGGAGGCGGCGGTGGAGTTCGGTGAGCTCGTCGAGGTCGATCGCGAAGAGGAAAATCCGGTAAACGAAGCGGTGCTGACGCGGCGAGAAGCGAGCGTGGAGCACAGAGCATTCGTAGAGACAGGAGTTCATTCGAGCGGGCGGCGGTGTGAGGATGTGGCTGTTACGTGCGGAGTGCGAGGGTGGATGCCTTTTCGCACGGGGTGGCTCGGAGGTGGGGAGGCGGGCGCGCAGCCCGCATTTATCCCATTCGCTCGAATAATTTTTTTGTCACAGAGAGCACGGAGGAGTCACAGAGCTTCACAGAGTAAGACAGGCTGCCGGGCTCCATGGCCTCTGCGGCGGACTTTGAATGCTCGGTGGAAAGAAATTTCACTGCGAACGTGTGATGTTTACGAGTTCGGCGAGCTCAACGCACGTGGGCGCTGCGGGAGGAGCCGATGGAGGTGTTTGCCGTTGCGGGGGCGCAAACGGTGGGCGCAGCAAGCCCGGTCAGGCTGACCGGGCTACGCGGTCCAGGGGTCGCGGCGGAGGATTTGTTCGCTGAGGCGGACGGCGCTGAGGAGGCCGTCTTCGTGGAAGCCGTAGCGTTGCCACGCGCCGGCGAAATAGGTGTGCGTGGTGTCGCGGGCGGTGGCGTTGAGCGCGGGGATTTCGGTCTGCGCGCGGACGGCGCCGAGGCTGAAGAGCGGATGCTCGTAGTCGATGCGACGGAGGACGCGGGCGGGGTCGATGGACTCGGGGCGGTTGATGGTGACGAAGTAGTTTTCGCGGTCGGAGACGCCCTGGAGCTTATTCATCCAGTAATGAGTGGCGGTGGAGACGGCGCCGGCGGGGTCGTGGTTAATTTCATAGTTCCATGCCGACCAAGCGAGCTTGGTGCGCGGCATGACGGAGGCGTCGGTGTGAAGGGTGGCGACGTTGGGCTGGTAGTGGAACTCGGAGAGGAGGCGGTTTTCGTCGGGCGTGGGGTTGACGAGGAGGCGGAGGGCTTGGTCGCCGTGGCAGGCGAGGATGACGTGGTCGAAATTTTGCGCCTGGCCGGCGGAGGTCATCACGGTAACGCCGCGGGGCGTGCGGATGACGCGCGTAGCCGCTTGGCGGAGACGGAGGCGGTCGCGGAAGGGGAGGGTGATTTTCTCGACGTAGGTTTTCGCGCCGCCGTCGACGGTCCACCACTGGTGTTGGGTGGAGAGGCCGAGGAAACCGTGGTTGTGAAAAAAGCGGAGGAGCGAGGTGGCGGGAAACGCTAGCATCTGCTCGGGCGGGGTGCTCCACACGGCGGAGCTCATGGGAACGAGGTAGAGGTTGAAAAAATCTTCGCCGTAGCCGCGGCGGCGGACGTAGTCGCCGAGGGTTTCGTTTTGCGTGGCGGGGTCGTCGAGGGCGGCGACGGCTTCGGAGTTGAAGCGGTTGACCGCGGCGAGCATGCGGTAAAACCGGGGACGGAAGAGATTGCGGCGCTGGGCGAAGAGGTGGTTGAGCGAGGAGCCGGCGAATTCGAGTCCGGTGTCGGCGTGGCGCACGCTGAACGACATGTCGGTTTTCTTGATGGGGACGGAGAGCTGCGTGAAGAGGCGCGTGAGGTGCGGGTAGGTGACCTGGTTGAACACCATGAAGCCGGTGTCGATCGGGACCTTGCGGGTGGGCGAGGTGCGACCGGGGGCGGTCGCGCTCCCGGGTTCGTCGATGGTCACGGTGTTGGTGTGGCCGCCGGCGTAGTCGGCTTGCTCGAAGAGAGTGAGGTCGAAGTGGCGGTGGAGGAAGTGGGCGCAGCCGAGGCCGGCGATGCCGGTGCCGATGATGGCGAGGGAGGACATGACAGGGGATTTATGATTTATGAATTTCGATTTTTGATTGGTCGGAGCGCCGGGCCGGGAAGATCGCTGGCGTGATACGGCCGGCGGTGGGGGTGGGATGCGGGGTTGAGGTGACGGCGGAAAATAAAAAGGGCCGGTCGTTTGACCGGCCCGGGTGAGGGAGGGGAGCGGGGGGCCGGTTAGGCGGTGGGTTTGGACGGGGGCGGAGTTTTCTTCGCCATGTTGTGCGTCTCTTCGGTCATGTCGCGGTGGATGGCGGGGTCGTCGGCTTTTTTCGGGAGCGTGGATTGCGCGGCGGCGGCGGTCGCGACGGCGATGGCGGCGGCGGCGGGGACGACTTTCTTGAAGGAAGAGACTTCGGGATGCACGAGAGCGGCGCGTTGGGCGGCGGCGATCGAGGCGAGGTGTTCGGCGCGGGTGCCTTCGTCGAGGATGGACTGGGGCACGGGTTTGAGGCCCCAGATGAAGCCGGTGTAGGAGAGGAGCTTCAGGCCGTAGTAGGTCGGGTCGATTTCCCACCAGTAGAAACCGTTGCGCGTGGAGGATTGGTAGCGGTGGTGGTTGTTGTGCCAGCCTTCGCCGAGGCAAATGATCGCGAGGATGAAACTGTTGCGGGAATCGTCGGTGGTGTTGAACCGGCGTTTGCCCATGAGGTGGGCCATGGAATTGATGCAGCCGGTGCCGTGGAAGAGGAACGTGGTGCTGATGAAGAAGCCCCAGACGAGCATCTGCCAGCCGTTGGTGCCGAGGGAGGGGGCGAAGCGCTCAAGGAGCCAGCCGGCGCCGAAGGTGGAGAGGGCGAAGAGAATCGGGACGACGAGGTCGAAGCGGTTGAGCCAGACGAGCTCGGGGAATTTCGCGAGGTCCTTGATCTTGGTGTAGTCGGTGGGGAAGTTGCGGCGGCTCGTGATCCAGCCGATGTGCGACCACCAGAAACCGTGAACGTGGGGGGAGTGGGCGTCTTCGGGCTCGTCGGAGTGGAGGTGGTGGTGGCGGTGGTGGTAGGCCCACCAGAGGGAGCCGCGTTGGACGGTGGTGCCGGCGCAGAGGGCGAGGACGAATTGGCCGAAGCGGGACGTGGTGTAGGTCTTGTGCGAAAAGTAGCGGTGGTGAATGCCGGTGACGAAAAACATGCGCACGAAGTAGAGCGCGACGGCGGTCCAGACGGCGACGGGGCTGACGCCGACCCAAAAGGCGGCGAGACAGCCGGCGTGGAGGAAGACGAAGGGCATGACGCGGACCCAATCGACCTGATCGGGTTCGGCGCGCATCTTGTCGGCGCCATCGGGGCAATAATCGGAATCGATCCACTGGGTCAGGGCCGTGAGGGCGCGACGGGACAAGGGGACGGGCTGGGTTTTGACGTTTTCGGACATGCGTTGAGGGCAGGAAGGGACAGGAAGGCGGTGGCGCGCGCAAGCCGGGTTTGAGGAAAATCCTGCGCAGAATTTGGCGGAGGTTACGTCTTAGTGACGGGGGCTAATGGCCCTTGACGGTGTGGCATAGGCCCTGCTCTCTGCGCCTGCTTTCTTAGAACCTCGAACGTTCTTTGAATTTCGTCCGACCCGCCGAGTTTGCGGGGCGGATGCTGTCCCTTGCGGTGCCGGGTGCGGGCGAGTTGTGCACGGGCCGCGGTTTTCAGGTTCCCCAAGACCAACTAATTTGGCCGGGCGGTGCGCAAGCGCCGGTCGGTCGAAACCGCCCGAGTGTCCCTTCGTGCCTAGCGGTGCGGTGGGCGCGGAGGCGTTCCCAAACGACAGTGAATAGAGAAAACCAAACTCTCCGTCTTATCCACGGAGTTTAATACCATGAAAGCAGTCAATAAACTCGCCGTCCTGTTCAGTCTGGTCGTGCTCAGCTCCCTCTCCGCATGGGCGAAGACGGAAGAGCAGGCCTACCTTGAATCGTGCCGCAAAGATCCGGGTGTGCCGGTGCCGGTCGCTGTGGTCAGCCCCAGCGTCGGTGTCGAATACGCCGGCACGACGGTGCAAGTCGAGTTCCTCGTGGACGCGACGGGCAAGCCCGCCAACCTCAAGCTGAAGTCCGAGACGGACTACGCTTTGTCGGCAGCCGTCACCAGTGCGGTGCGGCAGTGGCGGTTTACGCCGGCGATGAACAACGGGGTGGCGGTGGCGACGCGAGTGTCGCTGCCGATCCGCATCGTTGATGATTCGGTGGCAGGAACCCGCTAAGGCGCAGGCCAGCAGGCAGGATGTCGGAATAGAAAACAGTAACTAACATAATCAGGAAACTACCAGGGGCGCTCTCGTTCGCGGGGGCGCCCCTGCTTCGTTTTTGGGGCGGGCGCGCGGACGGTGGAGGACGACGGTGGCGAGGGCGAAAGGGGTGCGCGGGAAGACGGCGGGGTGCGCGAGGGGACGGCGGTTGAAAACCGCCGCTCCGGGAGGAGGGGAGCCGGGCGCTGGGTGCGAGGAGCTCGTGTTTGCGGCGGGACGCTGGCGGCGGGCTTACTTTTCGCTGTTGTCGGGCGTGCCGGAGTCGGTCGCCACGAGGGCGGTGAGGAGGAGGAGGACGATGACGGCGGGCAGCATGGCGAAGTGGTGTCTGAAAATGGGAAACGGAAGAGAGTAGATTGTTTCCGGGAAAAGGGAATACGCGGGTTTGCGTATTTTTAGGCGGCGCGAGGGGCGGTCGCGCGGGTGGGGCGGGTGGCGAGGGTCGTGGGGAGGGCGATTCTGGTGGTTTTTTTCGCCCCTTCAGGGCTCGGACGAACACGGGGACGATTCTCGGGGCGTTGCCCCGGGCTTTCCTGTTTTCGCCCCTTTGGGGCTCCCGATACTCGGTGGTGACGAGCCGGGAACAGCGAAGTGCTGGAAACAGCGTCGTGGCGGGAACGGCAAGGAGCTGACAAAGGACGGCGGCTCGGAGAGCGCCGTCCAGCGTGGGGGGGAGTGGAGTGAAATACGCGCGGGGGCGCGATGTTACTTTTTCTCGAGCTGACGGAGGGTCACGTCGCCGTTCATCGTCGCGACGGTGATCTCGGGGCCTCCGCCGTTGAGGGTGCCGGTGACGAGTTTGCCGCCGGTGATTGTGGGGATGGAGAGGTTGGGCATGCGGATCGAAATGCCGGCTTCGGCCATGCCTTCGTGGGCGGCGTGGATGGCTTCGCGGGCGATGACCATGGCTTCGCGGGCAGCTTCGGCGCCGGCGCGCATGCTCTCGCGGACGGCGGCGCGAACTACTTCTTTTTCGGAGTCATCGAGGCCGGAACTGGGCGGCTTGGGGGCGGCGGCGGGTTTCGGTGCGACCGGCGGGCGCGGGGCTTCGGGCGCGACGGCGTCGGCAGACGGGGCGGCGGGTGCGGGTTTGGAGGTGCGGCTGGTGCGACGCGTGGAGGTGCGTGGGGCGGTCTCGGTTTTGGTGACGAGCACGGTGTCGTCGAAATCGGTGAGGACGGAGCCGTTTTGCGTGCGGAGGCGGACGTTGGCTTTGGCGTCGGCGGGGAGGCGGAGGACGACTTCGCCGTTCGTGGATTGGAAGCTGAGGGGCTTGGCGTCGTGGAGTTCGCGGATGCTGGCGCTGATCTCGCCGTTCATGGTTTCGACGACGACGCCGCCGGACACATCGTCGAGGCGGATCGAGCCGTTCATGCTGCGGACCTCGATATCGCCGCCGAGATTGGAGCAGTGGACATCGCCGCCCCAGGCGGTGCTGACGATGACGGTGGTGTTGCGCGGAGCGGTGAGGGTGAAATCGCTGCCGCCGCCCTGGTGGCTGTCGCTCGCGGCATCGAGGGTGACGATGTTGTCTTTCTCGGTGAGCGAGAAACTGGAGGCGGCGGTGAGGACGCGGAGACCGTCTTTGCGCACGGCTTTCGAGGTGACGGGTTTGGCGTCGGACTTGACGGTGATCTCGGCGACGTCGGCGCCTTTGACGCGGAGATTCCCGCGGGCGAGCGAGACGCGGAGGGTGCCGGGTTTGGCGGGGTCGGAGAACTTGATCGTGGTGGCATCGTCCGCTCCGCGCGCGGCGGAGAGGAAGAGCATCGTGAGCACGCAGGCCACGAGGAAGGAGGGAAACAGACGGGCGGTTTTCATGGGCGATTTTTGATTCTAAGTTTTTCGGGAGGACGGTGCGGGTGGGATCGTTCGTGGCTACCGGCCGGGTTAACTGCGGTTGTGGAAAGGGAGTTTAGAGCTGCGCGAGGGCGCGGCGGGCGGCGTCGCGGACGCTGCGGTCGATGGCCTCGTTCTGCGCCATCTTCTCCAGGGCGGGGCCGGCGGCGCGGTCGTGCGAGGAGGCGACGAAGTCGATCATCTCGATTTGCACGAGCGGGTTTTGTTCGCGCGGGAGCGTGGCGAGGATGCCGTCGCGCACGGCCTGGTTTTCGGCGTGCGGGTAAAGGGCTTCGAGGGCGCGGAGGCGGACGTTGGCGCTGGGGTCGAAGGCGAGGGCGGCGAGGAGATCGTTGAGGATTTTTTCGGAGGCGTGTTCGGTGCGGGCGGCGACGAGGACCTCGCGGAGGCGATCGTTGGTGGGGCTGGCCTGCTGCTGCTGGATGATCGAAATCGCCATGAGTTTCTTCATGTCGCCGAGCTGTTTTTCGAGCTGGGCGAGTTTGCGGGTGGTGGCGTCTTCGGCGGGCGCGGAGGCGGTGGGGAGCGTGCGGGCGCCGGCGAAGAAACCGAGCGCGACGAGGGCACAGGCGGCGACGGGCGAGAGAATCCAGGCGAGCAGCGAAAAGCGGCGGGTGCGCTGCGAGCGGGAGACGGCGGTGTGCACGCTGGCGGCGGAGTGCTTCTCCTCTTCCAACATGGCGTAGAAATTTTGGCGGAGACGCGGCGAGGGAGCGGGAGTCGGCATGGCGTCGAGGGCGGCGAGGGTTTGGCTGAGGGCGGCGAACTCACGTTGGCAATCGGGGCACGCGGCGAGATGCGCGCGGGCTTCGGCGTGGGCGCTGGCGGCGGTGCGACGGTCGAGGAGGGCGGGAAACGTGTCGCGGGCGGAGGTGCAGTTCATGGCGGCGGAGACGAAGAGTTGAGAGTGTAGGCCGGAGTTCGGGGGTGTGTGGAACGCGGATACGGGCGAGGTGCGCGGGCGAAGAGGCGTGGCGACTAGGCGTGCGGGGATCAGTTCGAGCGCTGTTGCTGGAGGCGGACGTAGACGTTGCGCAGTTCGTGGAGGGCGCGGTGGGCGCGGACCTTGGCGGCGCCGACGGAGCATTCGAGGATGCCGGAGATTTCGGCGAAGGAGAGTTCTTGGAAACGGGAGAGGAGGAGGACTTCGCGGTCGTCGCGGTGGAGGCGGGCGAGGGCGGTGTGGAGGAGCGCGTGGTCGTCGCGGACGGCTGCGTGATCGCCGGCGTGCGGAGCGTCGTCGGCGTGTTCCTGGAGATCGGCGGGATCGGTGGCGTGCGGGGCGGAGTGAGCCTTGCGGAAGTGATCGGCGGCGCAGCGGCGGGCGAGATGATACATCCAGGCGGTGAAGCTGCCGTCGTCGCGGTAGGTGTGGCGGTATTTGAGCATCCGCTGGAAAACGGTCTGGGCGATATCTTCGGCGGCGGCGTGTTGGCCGGTGAGTTTGACCAGAAAACCGAAGAGCGGGCCGTGGTGGCGCTCGAAGAGTTCGCCGAGCGCGTCGAGTTCGCCGTCGCGGACGGCGAGCATCAGGGCGTGGTCGGAGCGTGGTGCGGTGGCGGTATCCACAGGAGAAGCGGCGCGGGCGGGGCGTTCTTCAACCACGGAAGGGCGCGGATGAACACGGATTTCTGGATAGGCGGCGATCACGGTGACGGCGGGACATGGAGGTGTGTTGCCGAGGAGAACCGGCGGGGACGGGAATAGTTACAGGAAAATTTGCGTGTGTTCGCGGGTGGGGGAGCCGTAGCTTGGAAACCATGAAACGCCGCGATTTTCTTGTCCGCTCTTCCCTGTTGGCGTCCGTCGGTCTGATGACGCGGGCGTCACTCTCCGCCCAGGCGGCGGCCAAATCGGCGGCGCCGGCCGCGGAGCGGGCGCCGCTGCCGGGAGCACCGACGGTGACGCAGTTCAAGGCGCTGCGGCGCGACGTGGGAATCTTCACCGGTCGCGGCGGCAGCATCGGCTGGCTGGCGAGCAAGGATGCGCTGGTGGCGGTGGACACCCAGTTTCCGGATACGGCGGCGACGTTTGCGACGGGTGTGCCCGGGCGTGGCGCGCGGACCTTCGATGTGGTGATCAACACGCACCACCACGGCGACCACACCGGCGGCAATCCGGTGCTCAAGCCGATCGCGAAGACGATCGTGGCGCACGCGAATGTGCCGAAGCTGCAATTCGCGGCGGCGGAGAAAGCCAACACGCTCGACAAGCAGGTCTACGCCGACGCTACGTTTCCCGAGGTGTGGCGGCGCGAGATCGGCGGCGAAGTCGTGCTCGCGCAATACCACGGCACCGCGCACACGACGGGCGATGTGATCGTGCTCTTCGAAAAGGCGAACGTCGTGCACATGGGCGACCTGATGTTCAACCGCATCTACCCGGTGATCGACCGCATCTCGGGCGGGCGCATCAAGGGCTGGATCGCGGTGCTCGAGGAAGCGGCGAAGACCTATCCGGCCGACGCGATCTACATCTTCGGCCACGGCAGCGCGAAATTCGGGCCGACGGGCACGCGTGGGGATTTGCTGTTGTTTCGCGACTACCTGAGCGGCTTGCTCGACTACACGCAGAAGAAAATCGCGGCGGGCGAAGCGAAGGAAAAAATCATGGCGTTGGAAAACCTGCCGGGCTTCGCGGATTTCCACGCGCCGTTGCCGAATCGACTGAGCGCGAACCTCGCGGTGGCGTTCGATGAGTTGACGGATAAGAAGAGTTGAGGGCGAGGTCGCGCAGGGAGCGCGAGCGCGAGCGTGAGCGTGAGCGGGGGCGGAGTAGGCGGGTGTGGATCGGAGAACACCTTCGACACGGGGCGGCGGCGTGGGTTGAATCTGCGGTGTTATCGGTAGCGGTCAGTTTCACCACGGAGGTTTTCTTATGCACGACCCAGCTCTCTCGCGTCGGGATTTGTTGAAAGGTGCCGCGTCGGCCGCGGCCCTCTTGTCGTGGGCGCCGCGATTGCGGGCGCAGACCGAGTCGGTGCGCACGCCGCGGACGCTCGCTCCGGGTGAAAAACTCAACATCGCGTGTGTGGGTTGCGGGGGAAAGGGCGCGACGGATATTCAGGAGGTGAGCTCGGAAAACATCGTCGCGCTGTGCGATGTCGACTGGTCGCGCGCGAAACAAGTGACGCAGAAATTTCCCCAGGTGCCCAAGTATCAGGACTACCGCGTGATGTTGAGGGAAATGGACGAGCGGATCGACGCGGTCACGGTGACCACGCCGGACCATATGCACTACCCGATCGCGAAAATGGCGATCGAGATGGGGAAACACGTTTACGTGCAAAAACCGCTCGCGCACACGGTGTGGGAGGCGCGGCAACTCGCGGAGTTGGCGCGCAAGCACAAGGTCGCGACGCAAATGGGCAACCAAGGGCAGGCCGACGAAGGCGGGCGCGTGTTGTGCGAATATCTGGCCGCCGGCGCGATCGGGCCGGTGCGCGAAGTGCACGTGTGGACGAATCGGCCGATCTGGCCGCAGGGCGTGGAGCGGCCGAAGGAAAGGCCGGCGGTGCCGGCGACGCTCAATTGGGATCTGTGGCTGGGCGTCGCGCCCGAGCGGCCCTACAGCCCGGTGTATCATCCGTTCAAATGGCGCGGGTGGCGCGATTTCGGCACCGGTGCGCTGGGCGATATCGGGTGCCATTCGTTCGCGCCGATCGCGCGGGCGCTGCAGCTCGGTGCGCCGACGAGCGTCGAGGCGACGAGCAGCCCGGCGCCCAAGGAGACGTTTCCGCTGGCATCGATCGTGCGGTATGAATTTCCGGCGCGAGCGGGGATGCCGCCGGTGAAACTCATGTGGTATGACGGTGGACTGAAACCGGCGCGGCCGGAGGGATTGGAGGAGGAGCGTAGTCTTGGCGAGGGCGGGACGATCTACGTCGGCGACAAAGGGGTGATCTACAATGGCCGGCTGCTGCCGGAGTCCAAGATGCACGAATACCCGCAGCCGCCGAAGACGTGGGCGCGTTCGCCCGGTCACTACGTGGAGTGGTTGTTGGCGTGCAAAGGCGGTGCACCTGCCGGGGCGAATTTCGATATTTCCGGACCGCAGGCGGAGACGGTGCTGCTCGGGAATGTCGCGCTGCTCACGCAGAAACGGCTACTGTGGGATGCGGCGAATCTGCGCATCACGAACGAGCCGGCGGCGAACGCGCTGTTGCGCCGCACGTATCGCGAGGGGTGGGGCGTGTAGCGGGGTGGGGGAGGGGCGTTTGGGGGTTGCGCGGGGATCAGGCGCGGACGTGGGTCGCGGGTTTCGCCCTTTCAGGGCTCCGAGATTACAGAAGAATATTTCCCCGGGGCGGTGCCCCGGGCTTTCTTATTTCGCCCCGTTGGGGCTCCTCGCGAGAGGTGCGAACTGTTGAAGTTGTCGGGGCCGAAAACGTTCGGTTTGGGAGGAGGCGGCGGACGTTGGCGTGGACGGACGTTGGCGTGGACGGACGTGGGCGTGGGCGGACGTGGGCGTGGGCGGACGTGGGCGTTGCGCGTGCGCGTGGGCGGACGGCTGCGGAGAGCCGTCCCTACCGGCTGTCGGTCAGGGCTTGCTCGAGGCGTTCGGCGATTTGGCCGCGGGTGATTTGCGGGGTGAGCCAGTTGTCGACGCGCGCGGTGAGGTCTGAGCCGGCGGGTAGCAAAATCGCTTTGCCGGCGCGCGTGAAGGGCTCGGGCATCGTGCCGGCGAGGGCGGGCAGGCGGCGCGATTGCAGGCGGACTTCGATGCCGTCGGTGATCATCACATCCGCGCGACCGGCGACGATTTCTTGGAAGATGGTGCGATTGTCGGGATGCAGCGTGATCGTGGCGCGCTGGAGGTTTTCGCGGGCGAAGCGCTCGTTGGTGCCGCCTGGGTTGACGATGACGCGCACGCCGGGTTGATCGATTTTCTCCAGCGAGGAGAATTGGGCGGCGGCTTCGCGACGAGCGATCGGCGTCTTGCCGTCGAAGAGATACGCGGCGGAAAAATCGGCCAGACGGCGGCGTTCGGGGGTGATGCTGACGCCGGACGCGGCGAGGTCGAAGCGCCGCTTGGTGAGATCGGTCATGAGTGTGGGCCACGTTGTCCGCACAAACACGATACGCAGGCCCCAGGCCTTCGCGAGCGCTTGGGCCAGCTCGATGTCGAGGCCGCGGAGGGAGCCGCCGTGGTCGTCGGAAAATGGCGCGTAGTCGCCAGTGGTGCCGACGCGCAGGACGCCGGTGCGTTGGAGCGTGGTCCAGGTCGGGGCAGCGGTGAGGCGCAGCGTGTGGAGCGCTTGCGCGAGTGTGGTGAGCTGATCCGGCGTTATGCCGGCGTGCCGCAGGAGGCGGTCGACGCGGGGACGCAAGGTGTCGGCGGGCGTCTCGGTCAGCGCCGGGCTCGCCAGATAGACGGCGGGCAGCAACTCGCGGCCGATGGCATCGAGCTCGGGCCGTAGCACGGTGACGAGATCGCGGGCGGCGGGCGGTGGCTCGGCTTGCGATTGCCAGCGGGCGAACCGGTGCTCCTGCACGGCGCGCGCCATCTGGATTTGCACGGAAAAAAATGCGCGCGCGGCTTCGTGATCGAGCTGCAGCGCGCGGGCGTCGGCGACGGATTGGTCGAGCACGACGCGTTCGCGGGCGGGATCGGCGACCGGTTGTTGTTGCCGAAATTTCACGGCGGCGACTTCCGGCATCAGGGCGAGCCGGCGATCGATCAGCGCGATGACGCGGTCGACGAGCTCGGTTTCGTTGACGAACTGCGGTGCGGCGGAAAGGCGGACGGATAACGCGAGCAGTGCGAAGAATAGCCACGAGAGGCGGTGAGTTATTCGGAGCACAGTGGCGGGATTGGGGCTGGTCATCGTCATCGGCCAAGAGCCATGCCCGCAACCCGTGGCCCTCGGCAAGCGGGGAGTCTGCGACCGTGGCTGGCGCGCGTCTGGTGACCCTCGAATGCGGGTGTGTCGGGCAGGGGAACAAATCCCGGCGATCTCCCGCAGATTCAGGGGGCCGCAGAGGTCGGAACCAGTCGGGTCACAAATTCCGTTTCTTTTCTCCCGCGCGTCGCTTCGCTCGTGGAATGTCATCCCCGGGCTTTTTACTCTACCTCGCGTCGGCCTTACTTGCTTCGGCTGCGTCGGCTCTTCCGGCGGACCGGGTCTTTGCCGCGGGCTCGGAGTGGGAAGTCGTCTCGACTGGGCACCGTTTCGCCGAAGGCATGGCGTGGGACGCCGACGGCCATTTCTATTTCACCGATGTGCCCGCCGGCCAGTTGTTCAAAATCGATCGAAATACTGGCAGTAAGACGCTGGTCGATGGTGCCACGGGGCGCGCCAATGGCATCGCGTTTGGTCCCGACGGGCGACTCTATGGCTGCGCGAGCGGCGACAACTGCATCTACGCGTGGGATCCGAAATCCTGGGAGAAGGTAAAGGTAGCCGAGGGCACCGCGTCGAACGACATCGCGATTCTCCGCGATGGCACCGTTTTCTATACGGAACCCGGCACGAAGCTGGTCTGGCGGCTCGCCGCCCGGACGTTTGCAAGAGAGCTCGGTGTCACGTTGGCCTGGGCGCCGAATGGCATCGCGCTTTCACCCGACGAGCAGACGTTGCTCGTGGCCGAGTTTAATGCCGACACGATTCACGGGTTTGCCCTCGGCGGCGATGGCAAGATCACCGGGGTCGGCCGCGCCGCTTATAAACTGGGTGTGCCGTCAGATGGGATCGGCCGGTTGGACGGCATGATGACGCTGCCGGACGGACGCCTGCTCAGCGGCACCGCGCTGGGCACCCAAATCGCTCCGGCGCTCACGGCCGGAGGTGGCGCGCCGCTCGTGGTCATTGCGTCGCCGCAGGGCCGGCCGCGCAATAATTACGTCCGTATCAGCCCGGACCGGACGTGGATCTACACGGCCTACGCCGCGGACATTCTGCGCCGTCGGTTGCGGCCGGATTTCGAGAAACCGTGAAGCGCGGGGCGGGACGATTTAGCTTTGCTGTCAGTGATGTCCGGCGGGGGATGTTCATGACGTGGGGAAATTCCAGGGTGTCTCGCCGTCTATTTTATTGCTCCGCCAACGGACCGGCCGGCGTCCTCACCGAGCCGCGTTGACTCTCGCTTGCAATGCCTCGAAGCGTGTGCGCGCGGCCGCATCGGGCGCGAGGGTCAGGCCGAGGGTGATGAGCCAGCGCGCGGTGTCGGTGAATCCGTGGCGGACGTTGAGTTCGGCGGTGCGGTAGACGAGTTCGGTGTGACGGGGAAACGTGCGGACGCCCTCCTCCAGCACGGCAAGTTGGGCGCGCGTGGGCGCGTCGGCGCAGACCGTCCAAACCTCGGCGATCAACGTGTAGACTTCGGCCAGCGGCGGAGCTTGCTCGCGCGCCGCCGCCAAGGGCGTGAACACCTCGCCGGCCTGCGCGAGCGTGAGCGCGGGCGCGGCGCCGGTGCGGGGGACGCCCAGCGCGGCGAAGCGCAACCGCGCGAGTTCGAACCACGCGCGCGGTCGCAGGCCGGTGCGGCCCGCGGCGGCGGCTTCCAGGAATTCGCGCGCGGCGGTATCGTTGCCGGCGTCGACTTCACACAGGCCGAGCACCGCGAGCAACCGGGCATCGCGACTGCCGGCGTCGTAGGCGCGCCGCAAAGTGTGGCGGGCCTGCGCGAGATATTTCGGCACGAGCGTCGGGAAGTGGGATTTCACGTAACCGATCTCTAGTCGTTCCCAGTCGCCCTTGATGCGCGCGACCTCCACGTCGTTCGCCGGACGCAACCGGTAGTCCGGCAAACGCGGGCGTTGTGGCGGACGCAGCGCGAGTTTTTCACGCATGGCTGCCAGGAGATAGGCGGTGAGCTGCTGGTGCGCCGTCGCGAAATCGAGGCCGAAGCAGGCTTGAAAAAGCGCCTCCGTGACCGGCTCGACCGCGCCGCGCGTCGCGAAGTTCTCAAGCGCCGCCCGCCGGGGCGCGCCGCGGCCGCCGAGGCCCCAGTGCACGAATAAGGCGGCCTGCGACTGCCACAGCGACTGCACCTCACCCGGCGCGGGAACATCCGCGGACGTGTGGCCTGAGAAAAATTCCGCCAGCGGCAGCAACGGTTGGTTCGATTCCGCGCCGGCTTTCAGCGCCGCGCTGCCCGCCGCCGCCGGCCAGTCCAACGGGTAGAACGTGAGCGCGTCCTGACTGAACTCGGCTCGCGCAAACAACGTGAGGACGCCGCTGACGAACCACGGAGGCAACGCGGGCAGGCGGTTCCGCAGGACGTAAGCGACGTAGTCGGGCGCGAGGGCGACGCGGTTGGCGTTGAACTCTTTTTCACTCACGACGGCGAACAGCGTCCCCGTGTCGCGATCCCACAGCCGAAGATTCGGCAGGAAGGTATAGCGCGGCGGCGGCGGACGGCGACGCAGGCGACCGTCGTCGAGGGGCTCGACGGGGTCGGCGAGGCGTTCCTGCTCGGCCGAGGTCAAGGCGAGTTGGGCGACGACTTCCTGCGAGGTCGGGGGCAGTTGCGCACTGTCGACGAAGAGCAGGGTTTGCGGCGCGGTCGTTTTCAACTGGAGCGTGGGGGGCAACAGTTCGCCCAGCAGAACCTGCAGGCGGTGATGGTTCGCGATGAGATCGCGCGTAAGCCGCTCTGAGCAGGACGACAACACCTCGCAGCCGGCGACCTCCGCGTAGCGCCACGGCAACGCTTGCGCCTTTTCCGCGACGAGGAAGGGCGGCAGCGCGACGACTTTGCCCTCGGCGGCTCCGGCCGCGAACGCGCCGAGCACGAGCCCGGCGGCAAGCAAAAGAAGGTGGCGGCATCGGCTCATGGCAGGAAAATCGTGGGCCACGTTAACCGGGCCGTCCCAGTGTGGTGGCGTGAAAGATACAAAGTGTGATTCGCAAAGTCGGCGGCGCGGAACAGGGAGCGGAGAACGATGCCTCGATGAGCAGCGGCGCGTCACCGACGGTGGGCAGCGAGTGAGTGACCCGGCCCGCGTCCCAGCGGGACTGAGACGGTGGATCTCCCGCCGCGGCGAGGAGGTCGGCCGGCAATGACGCGGGCAAGGCCGCTCCGAAACTACCGGTGGGGAATTCACGTCGATCAATCATGGGGCGCAGGCTGATGTCGCCGTTGTCTGACTTTTCGGTGCCCTCGGAGCAAGCGGTCATCTCCCCCGATTGTGAGGCAGGACACGACATGGCAACGCGCGCCGACGGCTGGTTCGCCGTCGCGGACGGTGTCCTGAGCTGTTGCGGGCAGACGGAGTCCCACGCTCTCGTCGCGACGGGATCAAGGCCTTCGTTGAACTCGATGTGGTCGATGATCGTTTCGATCGGTTTGCCGGTCAGGCCCGCGTCGATGATGCGTTGGGGCGACACGGCGGTGCGTTCGTCGCGCTACAGGAGGAAGCGGTTCCAGATGTGGCAGTCCTCGTCGGTGCGCGGCGTGCCGTGCGTATGCGCCAACGCGAGCACGTCGTCGTCGGTGCCGCCGGTCAGTGGGGCGTTCGCGCAGTGCGGCGTAGGGACCGCCGAGGAAGCGAAAGCAGCGGACGTCGAGCACAAGAAGCTGCGTGTCGCCGAGATGTTTTCGATACTCGACCGGCAAGGGGCGCGCCGCGTGCCACCGGAGCTTGTCGAGCATCCGGCCGAAATAAACGAGCCGACCAACCTTCGCATAAAACCTGCGCAAACCGGGGACGTGGGGCATAACCCGCAGCAATTCCCATCGCTGCCGCGAGGCCAGAATAAATCCGCGGTGCCGGTTGAAAGCGTGCTCCGCTGTTGCGACGACCAGCGTCCGCGATACGAAAACCAGCGATGAAAAATGCCGTTTCAAAGAAATTCCTGACACCCGCCCAACGAGAAGACTTGCTCGGCACGTTGCGCGCTCGCTTTGAGAAAAACATGAACCGCCATGCAGGCGTCGAGTGGGCCGCGGTGAAGGCCAGGCTGGAAGGCCATCCGGAAAAGCTGTGGTCAGTGAGCGAAATGGAACGGACCGGGGGTGAGCCGGACCTGACCGGTCAGGATAAAAAGACGGGCGAGTTTATTTTCACCGACTGTTCGGCGCAGAGCCCGGAAGGCCGCACCAGTGTCTGCTACGACCGCGAAGCGCTGGATTCGCGGAAAGAGCACAAACCGAAGACGAGCGCGATCGAGATGGCTGCGGCCATGGGCATCGAGTTGCTCGACGAAGATCACTACCGCGAGCTGCAGAAATTGGGCGAGTTCGACACGAAGTCGTCGAGTTGGCTGACGGCGCCGAGGGAGATTCGCGCACTCGGCGGCGCGCTTTTTGGGGATCGCCGCTATGGCCGCGTCTTCATCTACCACAACGGCGCGCAGTCCTACTACAGCGGCCGGGGATTCCGAGGCGTGCTCCGGGTCTGAGGCCGTCGTGGCGTGGCGATTTTGAGGCCACTGGAAGTGCGCCGCCGCTTTTCCGTGGAACAAATAGGGTTCGCGGCGGTTCGACATCGTGCTCCTCTGTGGCGTGTCAGCGGTCAATTCTGCCCTTCACCCTTATGAAACGATTTCTCCCCGGTTGTTTTCGTGGCGTCACGCTCGTGTTTTTGCTCGGAGCCGCGGCTGTCGCCGCACCCGCACCGGTGGCGGACGAACGGGCGGTGGAAAATCTCGCGGCGTTCGCGCGCGTCTTAGGTTACGTGCGCTATTTTCATCCGAGCGATGAGGCTGCCGCGATCGACTGGGACAAGTTTGCGATTTTAGCCGCGGAGAGGGTGCGGGACGCTCGCGACCCCGCGGCGCTGCGCGCAGTGCTCACGGAATTTTTTCAACCGATCGCGCCCGCTCTGCGGCTGCGCGGGGAGCAGGGCGCGGCATCGGTGCTGGCTGACGAAAAATCGGCTGGCAGCGGGCAGCTGATCTATTGGCAGCATGTCGGCGTGCAACTCGCGCCGGACTCGCGGACTTATCGCAGCCTCCGAGTCGCTCCGGAGAAGTCACCGCTTTTTAAGTCCGAAATTACTCGGAAGGTGTTTTCAAAAAATGTGGCGCCGGGGTTGGTGATTGAGCTGCCGCTGGCACTACCGACGATCAGTGCGGGGCGAACGTCGGGGACCGAGTCGGCTGAGTTTGTCGAGCTGAAGGCACGACTGGCCGCGCTTGACCTGAAGACGCTCACTCCGGCAGACGCGCGCCTGCGGATAGCCGGGGTGATGACGGCGTGGAATGTTTTTCAGCACTTTCATCCCTATCTCGATAGCAGTGGCATCGCATGGGAGGAGACGCTGCGCCCCGCGCTGCGACGCGCGCTAACCGATCGCACGGCGGAAGATTATTACGCGACGCTGTCAGAGCTGGTCGCGGGCCTGCGCGATGGCCACGGCTATGTTTTCGGGCGACCAGACAAGCCGGGCGGGCTGCCGATCAAGGTCGCGGTCATCGAGGGAAAAGTCGTCGTCACTGCCGTGGAGAGCGAGACGTCGTTTCGCCGCGGTGATGTCATTGTTCGGATCGACGGGGCGGCGGCGTTTGACGTGCTGCGCGAACGCGAGCGGTATGTGTCGGGTTCGCCGCACCTGCGGCGGTTTCGGGCCTTGAACCAATTCGGCGAAGGTCCGCTCGACAGCGTGTCGAAGGTCGAGCTGGAGCGCGACGGACTAGGGCAAACTCTTTCGGTCGCCCGGACCCGCGACCGCCGCGGGTTTTTCTTCAACACGATCGTCGAGTTCGACTCGCCGGTCTTCGCGGAAGTCCGGCCGGGAATTTTCTACGTCAATTTGCAGGGCATGACCGCATCGGATCTCGCGGAAAAGTGGCCTGTCCTCGCCTCAGCGCGTGGCGTGATCTTCGATCAGCGCTTGCTGAAACCGTCGGCTTCGCGCGACCCGAAGGAGGCGATTCAACCGCATCTCCATGTCATCCCCCACTTGATCGACACTGCAGTCCAAGCCTCGCCGATGCGCATTCCCAAAGTGACTCTGCCGGATCGGCAAGGTTGGGAGTGGACGGAGTCGACGTGGCCGGTCTCGCCCCAAGCACCGCGCGTGCAAGGTCGGGTTGTGTTTATCAACGTGCCTCCGGTGGTGAGTTATGGCGAGACGTGCATGGCGATGATCGCGCACTACAAGCTCGCGCAACTCGTCGGCGAGCCCACGGCGGGGTGCAATGGCAACACGAATTTTCTCCCGCTGCCCGGTGGTTTTCGCGTCATGTGGACGGGCATGGAAGTCCTGAAGCACGACCGATCCCACTTCTACGGCACAGGCTTCGTGCCGGATTTCCCCGTCGAGCGGACGCTCCAGGCCGTGAAGGAAGGCCGCGATGAGTTTTTGGAAAAGGCCATCGCCGTGATCGAGCGAGGATGAGTCGATTCCTGCCGCCCGTTGTCATGTCAGCGGTTTGGTGAGAAAAATCGCTTCGCCGGCGCCGGGTTGCAGGGCATAGCGCTGGAAGCCAGCGGACGTGTAGGTGCGGAGGGCGCGGTGGTTTTGGTCGAGGACTTCGAGGGTGAGTTTGCAGCAGCCGAGTTCGCGCGCTTTGGCTTCGACCGCGGCGAGCAGAGCGCGACCAAGGCCGCGACCGCGGTGCGTCGGAACGATGGAGACGTCGTGGAGATTCACGAGCGGCTTGGCGGCGAACGTGGAGAAACCCAGAAAACACACGGCTACGCCGACCGGGGCATCGCCATCGTAGGCGAGAAAGACGAGCGTCGTGGGATGCTGGCGCAGCCCCGGGATCACGCGCTCGCGTGCCTCGGCCGAGAGGGGCGCGCCGTCCCCCATGGGGTCGCGCGAGTAGGCGTCGACCATGGCCAGCACCGCCGCTTGGTGATCGGGCCGATCCAAATCGGCCGGCACGATGCGAATGGCGGAAGGCGCGGGAGGGGTCGTCATGGGGCGACGCAACACGGGGAGCCCGGGGGCGTCTACGTCGAACCGCGCGTTGGGGGTGCGGGCGGGCGATCGGGTAGGCGAAGCCAGTGGCGTTGCGGCCGGGGCCGCTCGTTACGGCGTGCGCAGGAGGGCGCGGATGGGGGAGCCCTCGGCGCCGGCGAGTTTGAGCGGGAGACAGATGAGTTCGTAGATGCCGGGCGCGGCGGCGCGGAGGTCGAGGTTTTCGAGGATGATGATGTTCGCCTTATCGAGGCGGTGGTGGATCTGCATCGAAGGATCGTCGATTTGGTCGACGGACGGGAGATCGAGGCCGATGAGGCGCACGCCTTGCGCGCCGAGCCACGCGGGGACGTCGGGAGCTAGGGTGGGGATCCGCGCGGGAAAGGTGGTTTTGTCGTCGCAGTGATTGGTGCGCACGAGCACGCGCGGGGTGGCGCGGGCGTCGAGTCCGGCGAAGTGTTCGCGCGTGAGGACCATCGTGTTTTGGGCGAGGAAGACGCGGGCGGGGCCGAGCAAGATGTCGAGGTCGAGTTGGTCGATGGAGACGCCGGAGTCGTTGTAGTGGAGCGGAGCATCCATGTGCGTGCCGCTGTGGATGCCGCTGGTGAATTTGCCGACGTTGGCGGAGGCGCCGGTGCTGATGCGGCAGACGAATTCGAAATGGAACTGGGTGTCACCGGGCCAGGGCGCGGTGGCGTTGGAGAGAGGGTGAGTGATGTCGAGGAGGGGCATGAGAGGGAGGGTGAGAGGGGCTTGGGAGGTTTGTAACGTAATACGTTACAAACGTCTCAGGGGACGAGGCCGGGGGCGGAGGGGAAGGTCTCGTGGGCGCGGGTGAGGACGAGGTGTTTCAGGCGGGCGATGGCGGCGGTGCACTCGGTGAAGGTAGTGTAGAGCGGGGACGGGGCGAGGCGGATGAGGTCGGGGGCGCGGAAATCGGGGACGACTCCGGCGGCGCGGAGAGCTTGGCAGAGGCGCCAGGCGTCGGGATGCGCGAGGGCGAGGTGACCGCCGCGGGCGGGAGCGCCACGGGGCGTGGCGACCGTGAAGCCGAGTGGCGTAAGGTCGGTCTCGATACGGGCGAGGAGATGATCGGTGAGCGCGAGGGATTTGGTGCGGAGGGCGTGGATACCACCGGCTTCGGCGATGAGTTCGAGCGAGCCGAGGAGCGGGGCGAGCGAGAGAAGGTGGGGCGTGCCGAGGTGGAGCGCGGCGGCGCCGGCGGCGGGTTCGTGATGCGGCGACATGGCGAAGCGGCGGTCGGCGCGGACGCCCCACCAGCCGGCGAGACCGGGTGCGCGGGCGTGGTGGCGACGGTGGAGGAAGAGGCCGCCGACGGCGCCGGGGCCGGCGTTGAGCCATTTGTAATGGCACCAGAAGGCGAAGTCGGGGCCGTCGTCGCCACCGAGGGTGTGCGGGACGGCGCCGATGCTGTGAGAGAGATCCCAGCCGATGAGGAGGCCGCGCGCGCGGGCTTTGCGGGTGAGCGTGGCGACGTCGAGAAGTTGGCCACTCGTAAAAACGACCGAGGGAAGAACGACGAGTTGGACGTCGGGGGCGGCGAAGGCGTCGAGGAGATCGTCGAGGCGGAGCACGCGGCCATCGCGCGAGGGGACGAGGCGGAGGTGCTGGGCGGGATCGAGGCCGCGGAGGCGGAGATGCGATTGGAGCGCATAGGAATCGGAGGCGAAGTTGAGGGCGTCGCCGAGGATTACGGTGCGTTGCGGCGGGGGCGGGGCAAGGCGCGAGCCGAGGGGCAACGGGGCGGAGGTGAAGCGGGTGAACGTGTCGGGGCCTAAACCCCCTCCCACATTACCTGACGCGTTATACAACGTGGCGAGGAGTTGGTGGAGATTGGCGGTGGTCTGGCCGGTGAGGCAGAGTTCGTCAGGGGAGGCGCCGAGGAGCGGGGCGAGTTTTTCCGCGATGGTTTCGGGAAGTGTGAGCCACGGGGGCGAGGCCTCGGTCCAACCGTCGATGCCGAGGGTGCGCCACTCGGCGACGACGCGGGCGAGGTGCGCCTCGGCGCGGCGCGAGAGGAGGCCGAGGGAGTTGCCGTCGAGGTAGATTTTGCCGGGAGGCAGGAAAAATTCAGCGCGGAAGCGGGCGAGGGGATCGGCGGCGTCGAGCGCGGTGGGGTCGGCGGAGGCGGCGAACATGCGGAGGAGATTCACGTCGTGTGCGCGGAGGGCGCAAAGGTGAAATCGCGACGGCGGGCGACGGCGAATGTCACGGGGTGGTGACGGACGGGTGATAACTCCGTGACGGATTGAACGGGCGGTTGACGACGGATTGGCGCGGGCGGCACGTTCGCCCGCCATGAACGTATTACGTCGATTCGCAGTCCTGTTTACTTTGATCGCATTGCTGGTGCCCGCGTGGCGGGCGCAGACGCCCGCCACCGGCACCCTGACGGGCCGAGTGACGGACGCCAAATCCCGGCTCGCGTTGAGCGGTGCGCGCGTGACGGTGAGTGGCACCGGGTTGGAGACATTTGCGGCGCAGGGTGGCGATTTCACGTTGGTCAACGTGCCGGCCGGTGCGCGCAGCATCGTCGTGAGTTACGTCGGGTATCCCGACGCCACGCAGTTGGTGACGGTGGCGGCGGGGGGCGTGGCGACGGCCGATGTGGTGGTCGGTGATTCGGCCGTGCGCATGGAAAAATTTGTCATCGCGGGTTCGTCAGTAGGGTCGGCCCGCGCGATCAACCAGCAGCGGGCGGCCGATACGCTCACGAACATCGTAGCGGCGGACGAGATCGGCCGGTTCCCGGACCAGAATGCGGCGGAGTCCATCCAGCGCATTCCGGGCGTGGCGCTCTATCGCGACCAAGGCGAAGGACGGTTTATCGTGGTGCGCGGCATCAAGCCCGACCTGAATACGGTGCAGTTGAACGGCGTCAGCGTGGCCACGCCCGACCGCGGCAACCGCACGCTGCCGCTCGACGTGATTCCCTCCGACGCGCTCGGGGCGATCGAAGTGGCGAAGGTGGCGACGCCCGACAAAGAGATGGACGGGCTGGGTGGACGCGTGGATCTGAAGACGCGCAGCGCGTTCGATGTGAAAGAGCGCCAAGTGCTGATTTCGGCGCAGGGCCAGTATAACGACCTGCGCGACCGCCTCAGCAGCAAGTTCAACGGCACCTATGCCGACACGTTCAACGACGGCCGCATCGGCGTGATTTTCTCGCCGACATGGCAGGACCGCCGGATGGGCTCGGACAATTTCGAAGTCGGCGGCGCGTGGACGCTCCGGCCGGTGCCGGGTGCGGCGGGGCAGACGGCGTTTTTTAACAACGACATCAACTACCGCGCCTACGATCTCACGCGCACACGCTATGGCGCGAACGGGGCGATCGAGTTCAAGCCGGACCGCGAGTCGTCGTTCTTCCTGCGCGGGCTGTATTCAAGTTTCACGGATGCGGAGATCCGGCAGATCACCATGATTCCGTTTTCCGAAGGCACGCTCACGGCGCTCACGCCGACGAGCGCCACGGTCACGGGGGTGCGCCGCGAGGCGAAGCAGCTCCGCGTGCGGGCGAAGGAGCAAGAAGTCTACAACGTGAGCGCTGGCGGCGAGGCGACGCGCGGCACGTGGCAGCTCGACGGCCGCGCCGCCTACAGCGAGGGCCGGGAAGAGCGGCCGGAGAACGTGACGATTTTCCGCAAATCCACACGCGGCACTGACTGGACCTATTCGTTTGCGAACGGGATTTACGCTCCGGTTGTCACCCAGACGGCGGGCACGTCGATCAGCGACCCGGCGTCGTTCAACGAATTCAACCGGCTCCGGAGCGCGCCGGCGACGGGCTACGAGAAAGAGTTCAACGTGGGCGGCAACGCCCGCAATCGTTTCACGCTCGCGGGCTCGTTGCCGGCCTACGTGAAGTTCGGCGCCCAATTTCGCGCGAAGGAAAAGCAGCAGGAAGTAGAGCAGATCAACTACGCCGCGCCCGCGGGCTACACGTTTCAATCGCTCGCCGAGCCCCAAACCTCGGCGGACTACGGCTACTTCACCGGCCCGCGCCTGAGTGCGGCAAAGTTTACTACGGCCTTCATCGACAACAAGGGGGCCTACGTCGCCACGCGCGATGTGATCACGAGCCTGCAATCCGACTGGACCTCGAACGAAGACGTGACGGCGCTCTATGCGATGGGCGGAGTCACGATGGATCGCCTGCACATCCTCTCGGGAGCACGGTTTGAATACACGAAGTTCGAGACGGAAGGCTACCAGACCAAGTCGACGGGTGCCGTCATTGCGGCGACCCCCGCCACGCGGAATGCGCGTTTCCGCAATTTCCTGCCGGGCCTCTACCTCACTTACAATGTCTCCAAGCAGACGGTGCTCCGGGCGGCGTGGAGCAATACGTTTGCCCGGCCCTCCTTCGCTGAAAACGCGATGCGCCGCACGGTGAGCGACGACAACCGCCTCGTGACCGAGAGCAATCCCGGCCTCAAGCCGCTCACGTCGATGAACTGGGATGCGTCGGTGGAGCACTATTTCGCTTCGCTCGGCTCCGTATCCGCTTCGGTGTTTCACAAAGAGATCCGGAACTTCACCTACCAGCGGACGATCCCCGGGGCGGACGCGGCGACTGGCTACGACCTGAGCACGTTTGCGAATGGCGACAAGGGGTTGATCACGGGTCTCGAACTCGCGTATCAGCAGCAGTTCAGTTTTCTGCCCACGCCGTTTAATGGTCTCGGTTTCATGGCCAACTACACGATCGCCGATTCGTCGGCGAAATTTCCCTCCCGGCCGGGGGAGAAATTGCCTTTCATCGGGCAGTCGCGGCGCATCGGCAATCTCGCGCTCACCTTTGAAAAGAATGGGTTCTTCGTGCGCGCCGCGCTTAACTTCCGCTCGCCCCGTCTGCGCGAGGATGAGCCGCTCGGGGCGAACCCGGCCGAAGACACCTACGTGGACTATTTCACGCAGCTCGACCTGACCGGGAGCTACAAGCTTAACGCCCAGTGGGAAGTCTTCGGGGAAATCTTGAATGTGACCAACGAGGCGTTTCGCGTGCACTTCGCCGAAAGCGCGGGGCGTTTCCGGCAGTTCGAGGAATACGGCGTGAGCGCGAATTTCGGGCTGCGTTGGAAATTGTGAGTGCTCGGGCGGGGAGGATGGCGTCCGCTCCCCTCCTGCGAATCCTAAACGCTCCATGAATAATTCCCTGCTGATCCCGCTGTGCGCGCTGCTGGCCGGTTGCGCGGAGCGGGTGCTGCCCGACGCGGACGCGACCAACGTGCCAGTGAAGCCGCGGGTCGTGACGGTGGCGCTCGCTCATGACACCGACGATCCGGCGATTTGGATCAATCGCGCCGATCTCGCGAAGAGCCTCGTGATCGGCACGGACAAGGACACGGCGGGCGGGCTCTACGCGTTTGACCTTGCGGGGAAAATTGTCGCGCAGACGTCGCCGTTGAAGCGGCCCAACAACGTCGATGTCGTGCCGGGGTTGGTGTTGGGCGGGAAGGCGACCGATATTGCGGTGACGACCGAGCGGGAAGAGCGTCGGCTGCGGGTATTCCGGCTCCCGGATCTCGCGCCGCTGGACAAAGGCGATTTGACGGTGTTCGACGGAGACGCGGCCCGGGCGCCGATGGGCGTGGCGCTGTATCGGCGTCCCGGTGACGGGGCGGTGTTTGCGATCGTCGGTGGCAAGGGCGGGCCGGCGGAGGGTTATCTGTGGCAATACCGCCTCGAAGACGACGGCACCGGGAAAGTGAAACAGACGAAGGTGCGGGCGTTTGGCGCCTACAGCGGCAAGAAGGAGATCGAGGCGATCGCGGTGGATGCGGAACTTGGTTTTGTTTACTACAGCGACGAGCGGCACGGCGTGCACAAATACCGCGCCGATCCGGATGCGCCGGACGCCGCGCAGGAGCTCGCACTGTTTGGCACCACGGGATTCGCGAGCGATCACGAGGGCATCTCGATTTATCCGCAGGCGGGCGGCACGGGCTATATCATCGTGTCGAACCAGCAGGCGGACACGTTTCGGATTTTTCCGCGGGCGGGCACACTGGGGAAGGCGCACGATCATCCGCTCCTGAAGAGTGTGCGGCTCTCGACGCGCGAGAGCGACGGCAGCGAGGTCACGCCCGTGGCGTTGCCGGGGTTTCCCGGCGGACTGTTTGTCGCGATGTCGACGGACCGGACGTTTCACTTCTACGCGTGGGACGATGTCGCGGCTGCGGCGGGGCTGAAATAGTCGGGTGGGCGGGGTGGGGGGCGGGTTGGGGAAAGGTGAATAAGATTGTCCGTTGCGTGCTCGCCAAATGCGGCGAGGAACGCCTACGGTGCGCCCCATATGTTCAAAGCTGTTTTCAAGACGCTCGCCCTGCTCGGACTCCTTTTCATCATGCTCTACGTGGGCATGAACAATACTCACGAAATCAATTTCCATTTCCCAATCGCGGGGTGGACGGACAAGACGCCGGTGCGCGGGACGGCGGCGCTGCTTTATTTCGGGGTGTTCGCGGTCGGCGTGCTCGCGGGCACGATTCTGCAAAGCCTGGGCGGCAGCAGCGGCGGGAGCGAAAAGGGCGGCGGGAAGAAGAGCGGCGGGTCGAAGGACCGCTAAGCGGAACGGAAGGGCGCGAAGAAAGCGCGTTGAGGTCAACGCGCTCCACCTTCAGGGCGAGGGCGGCCTGCCGGCGAGCGGCAGCCCTTCACGGAAAAAGCGTTACCCGAGGCGGGCGAGGACTTCGCGCGTGAGCGCTGCGAAGGCTTCGGCGCCGGGGGCGGAGGCGTTGTAGAGCGCGATGGGTTTCGCCTCCATCGGAGCTTCGCTGAGGCTGATATTTTCCGGGATCACTGTCGGGAAAAAGTGGAGACGGCGGAATTCTTTTTCCGAGGGGAGGCGTTTCATCGTCTCCTGGTGGAAATTTACGTGGCCGCGGACACGGGTGAAGACGACGCCGAGGCAGCGGATTTTGAATTCGAGTTCTTCCTTCAGGTAGTCGAGGCGGTCGAGGAGGAGCGAGAGGCCGACGGAGGAGAGGAAGTCGGGCTGCATCGGCACCAGGAAAAAGTCGCTCGCGTAGAGGGCGTTTTGCGTGGCGGTCTGAAGATTGGGCGGGCAGTCGCAGAGGATGTAATCGTAGTCTTCGATGACTTTCGCGAGTTTGCGGGAGAAGAGGCGCTCGCGGCCGGGGCGCGCGGCGAGATCGAGGTCGAGAAAAGTGAGGCGGAGGTGACTGGGCACGAGGTCGAGGCCGGGGATTTCCGGGACGACGTTGTGCACGATGCAATCGGCGAGCTTCGCGGGGTCGGCGTCGCGTTTGCGGCGGGCATCGAGTTCGAATACGTCGGCCATGGTGCCGTGTTCGTCGGCCCATTTGGTCCACGCGGCCTCGGGCATGAGGCTAAGCGAGGCGTTGGACTGCGGGTCGAGATCGACGAGGAGGACTTTTTTTCCGTGATCGCGCGCGAGGTAGGCGGCGAGGTTCACGGCGACGGTGGTTTTGCCGACGCCGCCTTTCATGTTGAGCAGGGAGATGACGGTGGCTTTGGACATGGCGTTTTTGTTTTTTTTGGGGCGGTGGTGAGTGGCGGACGGAGAGGGGGAGATGGGGAGAAGGGGAGAGGGGGAGAACGAGAACGAGAACGAGAACGAGAACGAGGCGGGTGGGTTGGAGCGGAAGGTGTGCCAGCGTGTTAGCGGGATTGGGCGCGGCGGAGGTTGTCGCAGACGATGGCGGCGGCGATGGCGGCGTTGAGGGATTCGGCGCCGCCGAGGCGTGGGATGGTGACGCGACGGGTGAGGCGGGCGGCGACGGCGGGGGAGAGGCCGCGGCCTTCGCTGCCGATGACGACGATGGCGTCGCGCAGCGCGGGGAGCGTGTGGACATCTTCACCGGCGAGGTCGCAGCCGAGGATGGGTGCCGTGGTGGTGGCGAGTGCCGCGGCGAGGTCGGCGGTGTGGGCGCGCACGCGGGCGAAGGAGCCCATGCTGGCGTTGATGACTTTTTGGTGAAACAGGTCGGCGCAGTCGGGCGAGAGGACGACGCGGTCGAAGGCGAACCAGTCGGCGAGGCGGAGGAGCGTGCCGACGTTGCCGGGGTCTTGCACGCCATCGAGCGCGAGGGTGAGGCCGTGGTCGAGGACGCCGGGCGCGAGCGGGTGGCGCGCGATGGGGCCGACGGCGAGGACGCTGGAGGGTGTGGGGAAATGCGAGATGCGGGCCATCTCGTCGGGGGTGAGGCCGATGCGGCGCGGAGAGGAGGGCGCGGGCTTGGCGGGCGAGGTGGGCCGCGGATCGGAGGGCTGACTGAAGTCCGCCCGACTGGTCGTGTAGATTTCCGTGAAGGCGAAGTTCGCGGCGAGGAGTTCGGCGATGACTTTTTCGCCTTCGACGACGAAGAGGCCGAGGGCTTCGCGGTGTTTTTTTTCGCGAAGGGAGCGGAGACGTGACAGCTCGGCCTTGGTCAACATGCCGCGATGTTCGACAGCGGCGCGCGGGGCGCAAGCGCGGCGGGGCTACTCGTGTTCGGCGAGGAGGCCGACGCCGTCGCCGGTCATATCGAGATGATGCGCGGTCATGACGTATTCGGCGCGACCGCCGGAGTAGACGAGGAGACCGATCTGAAAATCTTCCTTGGGCAGAAGCCACTTGCGGCGTTGGAAACGGAAGCCTGATTCGAGCCACTTTTCGTGCGGGTGGGCGGCGGCGACATCGGCGCGCACGTGGTTGATCGTAGTGAAAATATGCCGTGACTTGGCCGACTGTAAAATCACGTGGATCTGGTCGGGAGCGGAGGGACTGCCGGGGCGGGCGACCCAGCCCTCGATCGAAAATTCGTATTCGGTGACGAGGATACGGTCGACGAAGTAGGTGAGTTCGGCGGTGGGCTGCGCCTTGGGGAATTTGCGGGGCTGGCAGGCCAAGGGCATTTGGTAGAGGCCGGCGAGCTCGACTTCGCGAATGAGGTTGGTGGCGTAGGCGGGATCGGGGTGGAGCGTGAAACGGCCCAGGCCGTCACGACCGTGACGCTGGTAGTATTCGGCGGCGTTGTCGCGGCAGATGACCCAACTGCGGGCGTCGTGGATGAAGGCGAAATTGGCGACGAGGTTGAAGGCGATGAGCGCGGGGAGGAGGCGGAGCAGGAAGCGATAGGGGCGGGCGGGGTCGGTGTGCGCGGAGAATTGCACAAAGAGCACGAGAGCCCACGCGAGGGCGCCGAGCACATAGTAGCGCGAGTAGACATGGCCGTGGGTGAGGGCGGCACGGCCGACGGAAATGAGGCCGAGGGCGCCGATGGCCCAGAGGGTGAGCGGGATCGCGATGCGTTCGCGGGTGAAGGAGCCGCGGTAAAGGGTCCAGCCGAGCAAGGCGAGGAGGGCGCCGCCGAGATAGGGCGCGACGGCGGTGGAGCCAAAGGCGAGCGGCGCACCGAGGAGAATCAGCCAGTAGTGCAAAATGACAACGAGGCCGCCGCCGGTGGCGGTGCCGATGTTGTGGCCGGGGTTGAAGTTGAAACCGAAAAAGAAAATCGCCGAGGCGAACGCGCCGGCGACGAGCCAGCCGATGAGGCGGGGCCAACGGCGCTCCACGGCGAGCACAAGGGCGCCGACGCCCCACGCGACGAGTCCGTGGGCGAGCGTAAACGTGGCGAGCAGGGCAAGAAAGATCGCGGTGAGAAAACCGGCGCGGGTGCCGCGCGAGAGGCCGACCACGCTCGCTCCGGCGAGGAGGACGATCTGGAAGTGATCGATGGAGGCGCCGGACCACTGGAAGTTTTCGTAGTGCTCGAGTTGAAAGAGGAGGAAGGCGAGCAGGAGGCCCATGAGCACGCGACGGACGGTGGTGCCGGCGGTGTAGACGAGCAGGCCGCAGAGGGCGCAGATGAACAGATTGCCGATGGCGCCGATGACGACGAAATTGACGGTGCCGGTCGTCCAGTAACTGGTGGCAAAGAGCAGGCGGCTGGTGAAGGTGCGGTGCTCGTTGCCCAAGGCGAACAGATGGCCGAGGACCTGAGATCCCGTGGTATCGCCGTGCAAGCGGAGGAGCAGGAGGAGGGCGGTATCGAGCTCGTCCCAGTAGGCGACGTTGCGGGACACGAGGAAGGCCCGCGTGAGAATGAAGAGGACCGGCAGGAGGGCGACCGCGACGAGCACCCGGACGAGGGTGCGTTCGGAGCGGAAAAACGGAGGCCGGCCGGCGGGAGAAATCATGCGTGAACGAAGGCGAAGGAGAGGTTTGAGGCGGGTCGAGGCGAGAGGAGCGAGAGCGGAATCGTGACCGGACGGTTAGGTTCGGCCGGGCAGTGCGCCGAGCGCAAGCCCGGGGATCGGAAACGGGCAAAGCTTTGGCTTTTCAAGCGGGTCGCGGCGCCTAAGGTGGCGAGATGAAGCGCCTGTCCCCCTGCTTGTTGCTCGCACTGAGTTTATCGCTGATCGTCGCGCCGTTTGCCTTTGCGGCGGGCGCGGCTGCGTCGGCTCCGTCGGACCGCTCGCCCGTCGCGCCGATCGCGGCGGCGGTGACGACGGTGACGGGGATCGCGATCTCGCCGCTGCTCGGCACGGGCGCGTATGGCGCCTACCAGTGGATGATGGCGAAGGACGAGGCGGCGCGGGCGGCGCTCCCGTGGTATGCGCAGATCAGTTTCTTCGGTCCGGCGCTGTTGATCGTCGGCGCGTGTGCGGTGAAGGATGCGCTCGGTGCGGCGGTGCCGCCGGGTTTGAAAAAGCCGCTCGATGTGCTGGAAACGATCGAGAACAAGGCGACGGGGCTCGTGGCGGCGGGGGCGGTGGTGCCGTTTACGATGAGTGCGCTCTCGGGCATGTTGCTCGGCGGGAAAACCGGCGCCCTCGAAGGGGCGGGCGTGGCGACCGATGGACTTGCGATGATCCAAGTGGGCGCGATGGATTTCTCGGCGGTGCTGAACGTGCTGACGGTGCCGTTCGGCCTCGCGGTGTTTGCCGTGGTGTGGATGGCCTCGCACGCGATCAACGTGCTGATTCTGCTGAGCCCCTGGGGCGCGATCGATGCGGCGCTGAAGGGCATGCGCACGGCGTTGCTCGGCCTGCTCACGCTGAGCGCGACGATCAATCCGTGGTTGGGCGCGGTGCTTTCGCTGGTAGTGATCATCGTGGCGTGGTTGGTGGCGGGCTGGGCGTTTCGCCTGACGATTTTCGGTTCGGTGTTTTGCTGGGACTTTTTCACGCGGCGCAGCGGACGGTTTTCGCCGGCTGAGAACGACAACCGGATGTTTGCGGGCGGTGATTTGCCGGGCGTGCCCCTGCGGACTTACGGACGGCTCGTGCTCCGCACGGAAGGTGGACTCGAGTTTTTCTACCGTCCGTGGCTCTGGCTGCCGGAGCGCAAGGCCAAGGTGCCGGTGGCGAACACGCAAATCGCGATCGGGCGCGGGTTGTTTTTCTCGACGGTGACGGTGCAGGATGCGGGCACGCTGTTTCTGCTGCCGCCGCGCTATCGCGGGCATGAAGAGATTCTCGTGCGCGCCTACCAAATGGGCGGCGGCGTGCGCGAAGCGGGTCTGCGCAAGGCGTGGAGCGTGTTGCGGGAGCTGTTTGGCGGCGGGGCGGCGAAGACGCAGATCGTCTGAGGGCACGAAGGGGTGGCAGAATGCGGCTTGCCCGCGGCGGGACTTCGGCGCGACGGTGAGGGCATGAAACCCCTGAAACGTTGGTCCGGGAGTGTCGTGTGCGCGTATTTGGTGGTGCTGGCCGCGATGTTGGCCGGAGGGTGGGCCGGGCCGTTGGGCGCGGCGGAAGCGGGTCCGAAGAATGGCGAGCGGCGGCTCCTCTACGTCGCGGTGCCGGGCATCCGGAACTACCTTGAGCGCGGTGGGCACGGTTTGCTGGTGTTCGACATCGATCGCGGGCATGCGTTCGTGAAGCGCATCCCGGCTCGCGGGCTCAATCCGGCGGACGGCAAGCCGCTCAATGTGAAGGGTGTCGTCGCGAGCGCGGCGACGGGCCGGCTTTATGTGAGCACGCTGCGGTTCGTGACGTGTTTCGATGTGCTGACGGAAAAGATCGTGTGGGAGAAATCCTACGAAGGCGGCTGCGACCGCATGGCGCTCTCGCCCGACGGCAAGACGATGTATTTGCCCTCGCTCGAAAAAGACCACTGGCACGTGGTCGACGCGCTCAGCGGCGACATCATCAAGCGGATCGATATTCAGGCGGGCGCGCACAACACGCTTTACGGGTCCGACGGCACGCGAGCCTATCTCGCGGGACTGAGGTCGCCGATGCTCCGCGTGGCGGACACGGCGACGCATACGATCACGAAAGAGGTCGGGCCCTTTGGCTCGGCGATCCGGCCGTTTACGGTTAACGGCCGCCAGACGCTCGCGTTTGTAAACGTGAACGGACTGCTCGGTTTCGAAGTGGGCGATCTCGTGACGGGACAGAAATTGCACCGGGTCGAAGTATCGGGTTTTAAACCGGGCGTGCCGAAGCGGCATGGGTGCCCGAGTCACGGCATCGGTCTCACTCCCGATGAAAAAGAAGTCTGGGTGTGCGATGCGGCGAACCAGCGGATGCACATTTTCGACGCGACGGTGATGCCGCCGAAGCAGGTCGCGAGTGTCCTCGTGCGCGATGATCCGGGTTGGATCACGTTCAGCCTCGATGGAAAATTTGCGTATCCCTCGACCGGTGAGGTGATCGACGTGGCGACACGGAAAATCGTGACGACGCTGCGGGACGAAACGGGCACGATCGCCGAGAGCGAGAAGATCGTGGAGATCGACTTTGCGGGAGGAAAACCGGTGCGCGCGGGCGATCAGTTTGGCATCGGGCGGGTGGTGCGGTAGGCAGGCGAGCACGGAGATGAGCAGGTTTCCAATTGAGGTTAAGGCGGGGGCAAACCATGAGGGTTTGATGATTTGCAATCTGTCGTCGGTGAATGGCCGGGGATGCGGATGGCTGAGGAGCATGATCGCCGCGGCGGTTTTCTCCGGGGCGACAGTGACTTTGCAGGCGCAGCCGGTCGGGAAATATGGCGAGCTGGCCGATCGGTATGGGAATCCCAGCCGGGCGTTGCGGGAAATGATGGCGACGCAATCGACGGCGCGGGAGCAGCGTTCGGCGCCCCTTTACCGGGTGCCGGCCGGCGAGAGTCCATTTGCGGAGTGGGCTCGGGGATTGCAGGCCAAGGCGGAGGCCGAGGCCAACGCGCAACGGGCGGCACAAGCCAAGAAGGAGAATGACAAGCGTCGCGCCGAGGAGGAGCGGGCACGGGATGAGCGACTCGCGATCGCGGCCGACCGACGGGCGAAGGCGGCCGAAACCGCGAAGGCGCAGGCCCGCGCGGAGGCGGCGGAACTGCACGAGCAGCGGTTCGGCGCGTTCATCCGGACGAGCCAAAGTTTTCTGCAGGCGCTCCGGACGGGCGCGCCTTTTCCGAAAGAGCGTTCCGAAACCGTGGCCGATGCGATGCTCGTCGGGGCATTTCAATGGAAAGACGGCTGGAACCAAAAATGGACGAAATTCGCCGAACTGGGGATCACCTGCACCGACGCCGAGCGTTACGCCGTCGCGATGGAAATCTACAAACAAAGGTCGACGAACGAATATGAGCACTGGCTGGCCGAAGCGGCCTATGCTCTGAACGAGAAGGGCTGGATCACGATCCAAGTGGCCTGCGAAGCCGAGATCTCGATCTCCAGTGACGCCGCGGCGGCGCCGTCCAATTGGCATTGGTCCGGCTTGGTCAGCGCGCTCGCGCAAAAGCAGAGCCGTCTGAACGAGAACCAGCGGCAGCAGGCCACGGCCCTGCTCGCGGAAATTATCCAAGGGCTGCCGGCCGCACAGGATACCGACGGTTTAGCCCGGGCGTGTTTGTTGGTGGCGGCGGCCCGGCAGACGCCGGCGTTGGCTTGCCTTGAGCGCCTCCAAAGCGTTTTCGTTCCTCAGGTGGCGGGCAGTGTATGGGCGGCGGGTTTTACAACGATGCCCGTGGCTACGGCGGGCGGTGCGGCGCCGGTCGCCACGAATCTGGGCAAGGCGCCCTGGTTGGAATTGGCGGAGAAACTCATCCTCTCGCCGGGCGGGTATGGATCGGATTATCCGGGACGATGGTTTTCGCGGATACGGGAACTTCGCCGGCGTGGCGGGCTGGCGGCGGCGTCCGGGGCGAACCAGGTTTTTCTCCAACGCGCGCTCGACGGCTGGTTGGGTCGGAGGGGCGCCTCACCGATGCTGCGTCGCGCGCTGCAGCAGGAATTCGATCTGACCTGCACGGGAGATGCCGCCGCATTGAAGTCTCCGGCGCTGATGTTCTGGGACCACATGCTGAACAATCACGGCGTGAAATATGTCCGCGAGCGCGACCGCAGCATGGAGCTGCTCTTCGGCCACGACCCGGCCCGTTCCGGGGTCGTGGGCTTCCTGCTGGCTTCCGGTCCGCAGGTGATGGACGCCTACATTAGTCTGGCCTGCGAAGGTCGGGTGCAATCTCGGCGGGCGACGGGAGCGAAGGCCGTCGCCGCGGCTAGCCCGGTGGCTTGGAAGAACGACGACCCGCGGTGGTTGACGGCGCTGTCGGCCCTGCAGCAGTTGACGGACCTACCGCTGGTGGCCGGTGAGTCGCTCGCGAGTCTCGGCGTCGCGAAGGAACGCTGGACGGAACTGTTGAAAGTCGGTGAACGCGCCGCGGCGGCCGGGCTCCGGATGTGGAACGAAGCGAACACCACCGCCCGGCTCGTGCGCGTGCGGCGCGAGATTTTAGGCGAAAGCCGCGAGATCGCCGAGCGGCAGATCTATGCGTCCAATCCGATGGCGCTGACTCAGCGACTGAGCGCCTTGAACGTGGCGCCCCTGACGCCGGAAACGCGTCGCGTGGTGAAGGAGTTGCTCGCCTACGCCGACGACATCGTCGTGCCGGCCGATGTGTTGACCATCGCACAACTGCGCGGACCGCTCCTCGGCGATTGGGCGCGGCTCGGCGATTGGCTCGACGATCCGCGGCGTCGGCCGAAAGGTAAGGACGATCCGCTGAATCCGTATTTCATTGTGGCGGTGATCGAGCGCGACCAAGTCGCCGGGCGGCTCACCGACAATTGGTTTACCTCGGCGAAGAATGCGGTCGCTTGTGAGCGCTTCGAAAAATGGCTGGAGCAGGTCCTCGCGGCCAAGGGGCCGGAGCGGAAAAAACTGATCGATGAGAATTTCCCTGCTGTGATCTACTGCGAGGGCGCGGCGAGCGCCTATCCTGATTTGCGGATGTTGGGCTATGACGCGGCGCGCGGCGGGTTTGCTTCGCGGGCGCTGTTGTTGCTCAGCACGGCGGAGTTTAATCCGGAAAATTTGCTGATGGCGGGGGTGAGCGAAATCGAGCTCAACGACGGCACCGTGATTCGGCGTTCGCTTTACGACGTTGAGCCGTGGCTGGAGGCGGTGGCGAAGTTGCCGCGGGCGGTGCCGGCGGAGGCGCTGCTCGCCCAACTGACGGCGGGCGTGCAGTCGCGACTCGATTGGCAGGCCAAGGTGGCGGCATTGCCGCGGCGGGAAGTTTTTCCGGGGCTATCGAAGGAGGAGAACGAAAAAATCAATCGGCCGAAATCGCCGGAGGAGATTGCCTTGCTCGACGATGAGCGACGGTCTGGCTGGGTCGGCGGGGGTTGCCAGCACGCGCTGGCTCGGCTCGCCGAGCGCTGGAGTCCTGTGCGTGAATCCGCCCAAGCAGCCATCCTCGCGCGCGGCGACCAACTGTTACTCGACCAGGATGATTTATTGGTGCACGCGCCCAGCATCGCGGCGCGGCTGAAGTGGGAGCAGAGCAAAATGAGGGGGCTGGACGACGCGGAGGCATTTGCGGTCGCGAGCGCCGGGTTGTCCGGCAAAGACCTGCGCATCATGGCGAAACTGGCCGACGCCGCGGGTTGGTTGCGTCCGCTCGTGCTGTGGCAGGACGAAGGATTTGTTTCGGAAGCGAAAGCGGCGTCGGCGGCGGTGGCCGCGCGCTGAGGCAGTATTTTTCCGAAAGTGATTACGTGAGCAGCGCACGGAGGCCGGTCACGAGGCGGCCGATGCCTTCGGTGGCGGTGTCGGGCGCGAGGGCGCCGTAGGCGACGCGGAGCGGGCAGCCGTGCGTCAGGCCGAAAGCGCTGCCGGGGATCACGGCGACGCGTTGTTCGCGCACGAGGCGTTCGACGAGGGCGAGCGGCGGGAGGTCGGAGCGCACGCGGAGGAAAAAATAAAACGCGCCGTCGGCGGGCGGGATTTCGCAGAGGCCGTCGGCGGCGAGCGGGGCGAGGGCGGATTGCACGGTGGTGCGCACGGCGGCGATGGCGCGGAGTTTTTCGTGGACGTAGGGCGCGCCGCCACCGGCGGAGGAATCGAGGGCGCCGACGGCGGCGTATTGGGAGATGACGGGCGGGCAGATGACGACGGTGTCCTGGATCTTGCGCATCGCGGCTTCGAGGGCGGCGGGGTAAACCATCCAGCCGATGCGCCAGCTTGCGAAGCCGAAGGATTTCGAGAGCGAGTAGAGCGAGATCGTGTGCGCGGCGGCGCCGGGGATCGAGGCGGGCGAGAAGTGCTGCGCGCCGTCGTAGGTGAAGTATTCGTAGGCCTCGTCGTTGATGTGAAAGATTCCGTGCTCGGCGCAGAGGGCGTTGACGGCGCGGAGGGCGGAGGCGGGGTAGACGGCGCCGGTGGGATTGTTGGGTGAGACGGTGAGGATCGCGCGCGTGCGCGGGGTGATCGCGGCACGGAGGGCGGCGAGGTCGAGTTGGTGATTGGCGTCGGTCGGCACGAGGATGGGGCGGCAGTTGGCCATCGTGACGGCCATCTCATGGTTGAAGTAATACGGCGTCGGCAAAATGAACTCGTCGCCGGGATCGGCGATGGCGAGGACGGCGTTGAGGAACGCTTGGTTGCCGCCGGCGGTGACCATCGTGCGGTTGCCGTGGGCGGCGCCGACGCGCACGCCGTTTTCGGCAGCGAGTTTTTGTTCGAGGGCGTCGACGAGCGCGGGGATGCCGACGACGGGTTGATATTTGTGATTCGACGGTTCGGCGAGAAAGCGCGCGATCTGCTCCAGTGCGGCGGGCGGCGGGCCGTAGTTCACCACGCCTTGGCCGAGGGAAATCGTGCCGGGGTGCGCGCGGATGAGATCGGCGACGACGGGGATGATGGGGGACTGGACGGCGGCGAGGCGGTGCGAGGCGGAGAGCGCGGGCATGGAGGGAGAGCGGATCAGTCGAGTTTTTCGAGGGCGCCGGCGTCGCGACGACCGCGGGGCGCGCGGCCGGTGAAGTCGCGGAGAAACGGGCCGTCGAATTCCCACGCGTAGAGTTCGGCGATGTCAGTCTTGGCGTCGGCGAGCGTGCCGAGGGAAACGCGGAGGAAGTCGAGCGTGCCGGCGAGACAACGACCGGAGGGCGTGCCGCCGACGTAGAGATCGCCGGGGTTGGCGAGGGAGTGCGTGGCGTCGAGACCGGGGCCGGTGTGGTCGCGGCGGCCGTTGACGTAGAGTGTGAGTGTGCGCGCGGTGCGGTCGGCTTCGGCGACGACGTGGTGCCAGCGACCGTCGTTCAGCGCGACGCGGCTGGAGAGCGCGGCGGTGGCGCCGGTGGTGGAGGCGAGAGCGAACGTGAGGCCGCCCGCGGAGTTTATCTCAAGGGAGTAGCCGGCGCCGGATTTCTTTTCGAGGAGGACGCCGCGCGTGGCGCCGGGCTCGGTGCGAAAATAGGCTTCGAGGAGAAAGTTGGTGTCGTGGATCTGCGGGCTCTTGAAATCGCGGCCGGCGGCGGTGCGGCTTTCGGCGGGGCGCTGGTTGTCCCAGCGAAATTTTACCGTGTAGGGGAGGCTCTGGCTGAGCGTGCGGTCGGGGCAGACGGCGTATTGATCGCGGCCGTTGAGGTGAAGCGCGCCGCGTGTCCAATCTTCGAGCGGGCCGGCGACGTAGCTGGCGGCGGTGAGGTTAACGCCGGCGAGGTCGAACATCGGCTTGGTGTGGTAGTCGTCACGGCCGAAGTAATACGGCGCCATGGTCCAGTGTTCGTCGAGGATGCGGGCGGGGTCGTTGCCGGCGGGGACAAAACTCCACTCGCCGACGGTGGCGTAGAGACTCCAGGGGACAAAAACGTTGGCGCCGCGGTCGAGGGCGGCGGAGTCGGCGGAGAGACTGAAGTCGCCGCGGGCGGGATCGCGCAGCGGTGGGCGCGCGGCGACGGTGCCGAGGTCGGCGGCGATGGCGCCGGTCTCGCGGAGGGCGGCGCGGGCATCGTCGAAGGAGGCGTGCCACTGGCCGGAGGGTTTGAAGGCGGCGAATTTTCCGGTGATGCCGTGAAAGACGTTTCCGGCGAAGGCGTTCGTCTCTAGGGCGTAGTGGTTCTTCTGTGGGCCGGCGTCGCGCTCGTTGCCGTCGGCGAGGGATTTCGCGGGCGTCGTGTGCCAGAAAACCCAGTCGCCGATGTCGTCCCAGATATTGCCGATGAATTGGTCGCGGCCGGCTTCGGGCGCCTGCCGGCGCGTGCCTTTCACGAAGCGGTAGGCGGTGTTGTTGAAGAAGAGATTTTGGTAGCTGATGATTTCTTGAAACATCGTGGTCGCGCCGACGCGGCTCCACGGATCGGAGCTCAGGCCCCAGCCGATGTTGTTGAAGTAATAATTTTTGAAGGCGCCATCGAGGTAGTAGGCCATGCCGAAGCGCGCGGCGCCGGGGCGGTTGGGGTTGTCCTTGTCGGTCATCCAACTCGCGTTGCGGAAGCCGCCGGGGTTGCCGGAGAGATTGTTGAAGACGTAGGCGGGGCCGCCCTGCCAGGTCTCGATGTTGCCGCAATCGTCGCCGGTGCGGATGCCGTCGAGCACGCGGTTTTGGTAGATGAGAATGCGCGAGAGCGGAACGTCGCGGGCGTTGCCGCTGATCTTGGCGCCGTGGACGTTGATGCCGGCGTGCCACGGGCGGTCGACGATGTTGCCGGCGATCTCGACGGTTTCGGCGCAGGCGACATCGATGGCGTTGGAGGAGCCGATGCGCGGCGGGCGCTGGCCGACGTGCTGGAGGTAGTTGCGGAGGATTTTGACGTCGAGCAGGTGGCCGCCGTCGTCGGGGAGCGCGTGGCCCCACTGAATACCCTCCTGGATCGTGATGCCGCCGTGATCGGTCTCGCGTATCGCACAATCGGTGACGGCGACGCGATCGAGCGGGCGGCCGGGCGTGACGGCTTTCATGTAGACCGCGGCGGTGACGTGATCGAAACGGCAGTGGGAAACCGTGAGGTCGCGACCGCCGCCCCAGACACGAATGCACGCGGGGTAGATATGTTTCTTCAGCGCGAACTGCGGGCCCCACGGGAGCTCGGTGAGATCCCACGCGACGTTGGTGAAACGGAACGAGAGGCCGGAGATGACGATGTCGTGCTGATCGGCGAGGTCGATGAGCGTGGCCTCACGGCCGGCTTCGAGGACGGCGGTGTTGGGGTCGAGATCGCCGGGGAGAATGACGTGGAGTCGGCCGCCGGCGCCGCGTTTCTCGAACCAGAATTCGCCGTCGGGGTCGTCGAGGTAGTGGGGTTTATCCTCGAGGTAGTAGCGGTGGTGGCGCGCGATTTTGCGTGAGCGGGCGCTGCCGAGGTAGCCTTCGAAGCCGATGCCTTTTTGCACGGCGTCGACGGCTTGGACGAAGGACGGGTAGGGCGTGCCGTCGACCCAACCGAACTCGGCCCACGCGACGGCACCGAGGTAGAGCTCCTTCGGGCCGGTGAGGTGGCGCGTGTCGATGCCGAGGACGAGTTCTTTGCCGCGCTCGGTTTTCGTGAAGACGTCGAAAGTTTTTCCTTTTGGATAATCCCACGACCACCACTCGCTCTTGATGTCCTCGGAGTCGGAGATTTTCCAGTTGGGCAGGCGGGCGAGAGGAAGGCGCGTGACGGTGTCGCCGCGGACGAGCCAGAGCGTGCGCGGGGCGAAATCGAGATCGCGCGACCAGACGCGTGCGGGGGCGGGGAAATCGGCGTGGGGGGCGCTGCGCACCCAACCGCCGCTGAGACGCGTGGCGCCGGTGAGCACGGCCTCGCCCTCGCCCCACGTGGGATCGGAGGTGAGGCGGATCGGATTGCCAGGCTCGCCGGAGCCGCGGCCGACGAGGCGACCGCGGTAGACCGAGCCGCGTTTGAAAATATAGGTGTGGATGCCGGAACTCGCGGCGGCTTCGCCGGTGGCGGCGGAGTCCCACGGGTGATGTTTCCATGGCGCCGAGGGCGAGGTGCCGGGCTGGCGGTCGTCGCCGGAGTCAAAGTCGATGTAGCGGCGCGACCTACCGGCGGAGAAGACGAAGGGTTGGGGCGTCCACTCGAGGTTGCCGGTGGGCGTGGCGCGCGCGTGGGCGGTTTCCCAGGAGTAGCGCGTGGCGGTGCGAGCGGTGTCGGGCGCGGGTGGAAGTGAAGCGGCGGCGGTGGTGAAGGTGAGTGGCGCGCAGCAGACGAGGGCGACGAAGCAGAGGGAGTCGAAGCGCGAGCGCATGAAGAGGAGCGGAAGGAGCGCAGGTAGGGCGAGAGGTGGAGCGCGGTTACTTGGAAAACGTCCGCGGCTTCGACGTGACGGGCTGGGGGAAGGGCACGCCCCAAAGGGTCGGGCGATCTTGCGGGGCGCGATCGGCGTCGGGCGCGAGATACTTGAAGACGTCGGCGAAACGCAGGCTGCACTGGAGGCGGCGCTGGGATTTGGAGTCGATCTTCGGATTCACGACGATGATCGACTGCGTGAAGGGCGGGGCGTTTTTGATTTTCTGCGCGGCAGCGCGGGCCTCGGCGGGTGTGAGGGATTTGTCTTTGATGACAGCGTCGAGGCGTTCGAGGTCGGCGAGGGTGACGGGGCCCCAGAGTTTTTCCCACACGGCAGGCTCGATGCGCGGAGCGATGAGATTCACGAAGTGCTTTTCGTCGCCGTCCTGTCGCCAGAAACCCACGACGAGGATGAAGGGCTCGGCGATTTTGCGTTGGCGCAGGGCGTCGCCGAGGTCGACGGGTGTGCCGTGTTTCGCGGCTTTCGGATTCACGGGAATGCCGCCGAAGCGTTTATTGGCGGAGGCGGGGATGTCCCATTTCTGCGTGTAGCGGGAGGGTTGGTAGCCGTCGAAAAAGGTGTCGCGCACCCACTGTTCGAGGACGAGGCCGTGTTGCTGGACCTCCTGGGCAGCGAGGAAGGAGGCGAAGCAGAGTGCGGCGGTCAGGCCGGCGCGCAGCAGGCGAAAAACGGAGGGCATGGCGAAGCGGATTAGCGGGCGAGCAGGGCGCGGACCTCGGTTTCGAGCGGCACGGCGGCGGTGCGGCGGGCGAGGCGGTAGGTGTTCGTGGCGGTGGCGCGCTCGCCGGGGCGAAGGGTTTGGAGCGGGCCGAGGGTTTCGAGTTCCACGTAGGGAACGGGATCGACGTTGGTATAGACTTCGACGCTGCACTGGTTGTGCGTGTAGTCGGCGCTGGCGACGCGCGGAATGCTGATGCGGAGGAGTTGGCGAGCGTCGGCCCAGACGAGGTCGGTGGCGTCATTGCCGGTTTTGTGAGAGCCGGCGGGGTTGCGCGTGAGGCGAATCCAATCGGCCTCGCGGCGGAGATGTTGCGCGGGGCCCTTCCACGGAGCGGCGTAGCCTTCGGGGAAAATCGAGCGCGGCGGCACGGGCATAAAAATCGCGGCGGGATCGCGCAGTTGAGTGATGACCCACACGGCGACGGGGCCGGGTTCGCCGGAGATTTTTTCGAAGGTCGTGGCGATGCGCATGACGGCCTCGGTGGGGTCGAGGCTGATACGGCGGATTGTGCGCAGGCCGAGGCGCGGGCTGACGGGCGAGGTGAGCGTGACGGAGCGGTCGGCGTTGATGGACGCGGTGAGAGGGGCGGCGTCGAACACGTCGGGCGGCGGCCACTTCCATTCGGATTGCGGGGCGGGCCACGTTTTGTCGCCGCCGAAGCTGCCGACCGCGACTTTCCATGGATCGGTGGGCATGGGGCGACCCAGGAGTTTTTCGTTTTCCCAAAACGGGCCGGCGGGATCGCCGAGGAAGCGGAACTGCATGACGCGGCCGACAGAGGGGACGATGACGGCCTCGACGAGGGCGTTGCGGAGGACGATGGCGTCGGTCCAGCCGCGGTGGGATTGGCCGGTGAGGGCAGTGACGGGCGAACCCGCGGTGAGCGCTTGGGCGGCGAGGCCGCGGACGGCGACGGTGGGGGCGAGAAGGGTGAACGCCAGCAGCGTGAGCAGGGGAGAGACGCGCATGGCGGGAGGTTGGGCGGCGGCGGGGGCGGGCACAAGGCCGGGGCGCGGGGGCGGAGATTTCGCGGACTCGACGTGAGCGGGGGCGGCGTGCAGTTTCCTTGGCAAGTCAATGGACGCGCAGTCTCCGCCAATCGGCGGCGAGCGCGGACCAGCGATCAACCCCATTATGTCATCCATGAACCGTCGCCATTTCCTCAAGGCCGCGGCCGTCACCGGAACAGGACTCACGATCCTGCGGAGCGGCACGCTGTTTGGTCAGAATACCCCGAACAAAAAACTCAACGTCGCGCTCATCGGTGTGTGGGGGCGCGGACTGGCCCACTACGCGGGCCTTGCGAATGAAAACGTGGTCGCGCTGTGCGATGTGAACGAAGCGCGTTTCCCCGAGGCGCTGAAGAAGTTCCCTGGCGCGAAGACCTACGTCGACTGGAGAAAATGTCTGGAGCAAAAGGACGTCGAGGCCGTCGTCATCTGCACGGCGGACCATTCGCACGCGCACGTCGCGATGTGGGCGATGAACCGCGGGATGCACGTTTACTGCGAAAAGCCGATTGGCATGAGCGTCGACGAATGTCGCGTGCTGCGCGCGAAATATCTCGGGATGAAGAACAAGATCGCGACGCAGGCGGGCACGCAGCGGCACGCGAATCCGAATTTCGCGCGCGTGCGCGAGCTGATCAAAGACGGGTCCGTCGGCGACCTGCAGGGCGTGTTTGCCTGGGGCAACCGCCAACTGCGCCGGCCCGGCTATCTGCCGGCCGAAGGCACGCCGCCGACGAATTTCCATTACGATCTGTGGATCGGGCCGTCGCCGTATCATCCCTACAACCCGGGTTATTTCTCGGGTGGTCCGGGCGCGAACTGTCTCCAGTGGAACATGTATTGGGACTTCGGCACCGGCCAAGTCGGCGACATGGGCAATCACACGATGGACCTCGCCTGGAATGCGATCGACGCCGGCTTGCCGACCTCGATCGAGGCGAAGGGCGATGCCTTCAATCCCGATGTGACGCCGGTGGAACTCACGGCGCATTTCAACCACCCGGCCAACGACTGGCGTCCGGCGATTCGCGTGAGTTGGTATCAAGGCGGGGCGCTGCCGACGCCGCCGAAACCGTGGATCGATCTGAACAAGATCGGGCACGGCGTGATGTTCAAGGGCTCGAAGGGCGTGCTCGTGGCGGACTTCAATACGCGCATGCTGATTCCGGCGGCCGATACGTCGGACCTCACCTACTACAAAGTGCGCAAACCTTCCGAGGTGACGCCGCCGATGGGCAACTTCCAGGAGGAGTGGTTCAAGGCGTGTAAGGGAAACCTGAAGACGTCGTGCAACTTCGACTACAACGGGCTCATGACCGAGCAGATGGCGCTCGGCCTCGTCGCGTATCGCGCCGGCAAGAAACTCGACTACGACGGCAAGGCCGGAAAGGTGACGAACAGCCCCGAGGCGAATGCGCTGCTGAAGCGCGAGTATCGCGCGGGTTGGGCGTTGAACGGCTGAGGGCGCGAGAGAAGGCGCGAGTTAAGTTTTGAAGGAACGTGGCGGCCGGAAACGGCCGCCATTTTTTGGTGGGTGGACGGGGACGCGTTTGCCCTGAAGGGCGGTGCAGGAGGCTGGTTTCGCCCTTTCAGGGCTCGGGTTTTGTTTGCGGGATATTTCCCAGGGCGGTGCCCTGGGCTGTCTTATTTTCGCCCCTTTGGGGCTCCCGGTTCGCGAGCGTTGGCGACTGAAAAACGCGAGGAATGTGGTTGGGGAAGTGACCCCGGGGTGGTTGCCAAGAGGTGTGCGTTGTCGGGTGGGCGCGCGGTGGATGGGATCACACCCAACGAGCTCGATGTGGCCGCGATTTCGTGGCGTGCGTCGCCGGGCGTTGCGCGGTGAATGGGATAGCCGCGGCGGCCCTTTCAACACTATCAGGGCCGGCCTGCCGACGAGCGGCAGCCCTACGAAATCGCGGATGGCCCGGCTTATTTCCGGCCGCGGACGATGTAGCCGAGCGGGGCGACGGTTTCGCCGGTGGGGAGGGCGTGGGGGGTGGGGCCGAAGTTTACCGTGACGGAGATGCCGTTGGCGTAGGTGGTTGCTTGCACGTCGCGGTTCGGGGTGAGGAAGCGGTGGTCGGTCATCTCGGCGGTGGCGACATCGCGCACGATCGGGCTGGTGTGACGATAGCTTTGGACGAAGCGGGCTTTGTTGGCGTCCCAGAATTTGCGGTCGAACATGAACATCGGCGGGACGCCGTAGAGGACGTTGAAGAGGTCGCGTTTATCCCAGAGGGCGGGGAGCTTGTTGTTGTAGTCGCCCCAATACCAGTAGGAGACGGTGCAGTCGTGGAAGACGAGTTCCCAGAGCGGGAGGCGGTAGGTGTGCCCGAGCTGGAATTTCGCGACGCGCTCGGGGACGTCGTTCCAGATTTCCTGCATGCGGCGGCCGGCGTCGGGCACGCGGTAGGGCCCGAGGCTCATCATGCCCTCAAAGAAATGGAGATAGGGAACGGAGGCGTCGTGGCCCGTCTCGCAGCCGGTGACGAGGCGGTTGTCCTCCGAGACGTAGCGGAGGAGATCCATTTTCGCCTGCCTGCTCTGCGTGCGCGTCATCGGGTGGGCGGGGTCGTAGCATTCGTTCCACGGGGCGGCGGTAGTGGTGTCGATGAAGCGGCCGAGATATTGGTGCGTGGCGAGTTCGGCGGGGATGCGCTCGCGGGCGTAGGCGACGGCGCGGAGATCGCAGATCACGCCGCAGGGAATCAGCGCGCCGTCCTTGGCGGTGACGCCCCAGCCGGGGAGGTGGCGGCCGGTGGCGTCGGTGATGATGTCCTTGGGCCAGGCGGCGGTGGTCCAATCGGCGTGGATACTGCGGAGGCGCGGGAAATTCGCGGGGTCCATCACGTCCTGATAAATATCGTAGCGGCTGGTGAGGACGCCGAGGGCGTTCATCGCGGCGATGCCCTCGGGGTTTTGGCGGTTGCTCCAGAGGATGCGCTCGATGCCGGCGGCGCGCATCTCGCCGAGGATGCCGAGAGCGTCGCGGTCCCACGACCAGACGTTCACGGCGCCGAGCAGGCGGTCGACGTTGGGGTTGGCGCGGCGTTTTTCTTCGAGGGTTTTGAGGAGGCCGAGTTGCTGGGCGTGGGCGCGGTAGCGTTTCGCGATGGAGACGTGGCCGCCGTGTTCGAAAAACGCGTAGCGCACGCGGCGCTCGTAGCCGAACTGGCCGCGTTGCGCTTCCCAGACGGGGGCGATGGCAAGTTTTTGGTCGAGACGGTCCATGCGGATGGAGGCATCGTCGGGGGTTTCGAGGATAGCCATCTGGCCGCGATCACCATCCGTGAGGCCCCAGAAGGCCATGCAGATGCCGTGGCCGCCGTAGGCGATGAGGCGCATCGACGGGATGCTCGGGTCGTCGACGGGATAGGAAATCCCCTCGTTTATCGGGATGACGAGGTAGTCGCCTTTTTCGCCGGCGAAGGGCTGGGGAAACACGAGGGTCGACGGCAGCGGGCCCTCGGCGGAAAGGGCGACGGTGAACTCGGGTCGGTCGGCGTCGAGCTGGAGACGGGCGGTGACGTCGAGGCCGGAGGCGGCGTGGTAGAGAGCGAGATCGAGGCGGTTTCCGACGATGGTCGCGGTCTTGAGAATCGTATCGTGATTCAAGCTACACTGCGTCCAGCGGCGGGACGAGCGGCGGTCGACGACGTCAAAGGTGCCGTCGGCGGTGTGCAGCGTGATATCGAGGGCGGCGTTGGAGAGACGCAGGGCGGCCGGGAAATTTTTCGGGCGGCGGGCGAAGACGTTTTCCTTTTTGGCGATGGCGGTATCGTCGATCCAGGCGACCAGGCTGCCGCCGCCGAGGAAGCGCGGCTGGATCGCGGTGACGCCGGGCGGGACGACGAAACGGGCAACGAGCTGCTGCCAATCGGGGGTCACCCGCGAACTGCGCGAGCCGAAGGACCAACTGATGACTTTGTTGTTCGCGCCCCACGTGGAAGCGGCGAGGAGCAGATTGCCGGTGCCCTCAATTTTGGTCCACGCGGTGAGCTCGATGAGATCGCCGGGGACGACGGCGAGGCGCGTGCCGGTTTCGAAACTCCAGTCGGCGACGCCGGTGTGGACGATCTTCGCGGCGCTCATGCCGGTGTGCGTGTGCTCGCGGCTGAGCTCGGCCTGGCCGGTCTGTGGCTCGCGAGTGAAGAGGGTTTTCCAGCCGGCGAGACCGGCTTCGAAACCGCCGTTGGGGATCGCAAACTCGGCGGCAACGAGAGCGCGGCAGCCGAGGAAAAACACGGCGGCGCGGAGGAGGGGGCGGAAGCGCGAAGCGTTCATCGTGCTACGAAGTTATCGGCGAAAGTGGCGGGGCTCAAGGTTGCGAAACGGGGAGTGAAGGGGCAGCAGCGCGACGCTCCGCGCGGGCGCGGCGGACTTATCAGAGCAGGATTGCGCCGGGGCGGGTGACGGTTTCGCTTGGAGTCATGCGCCACCCCATTGCCCTGCTGTTAGCGTGTGTGTTGACTGTCGTGTCGTCGGCCCAGCCGGCCGCGAAGCCGAATATTATTTTCATCCTTGCCGACGATCTCGGTTACGGAGAGCTCGGCTCCTACGGGCAGAAGCAGATCCGCACGCCGCATCTCGATCGCATGGCGGCGGAGGGGATGCGTTTCACGCAATTCTACGCAGGTAGCACGGTGTGCGCGCCGTCGCGCAGCGTGCTGATGACGGGCAAACATCTCGGTCACACGACGGTGCGCGGCAACGCGGGTCGGCTCGGCTACGCGGCGCAGACACTGCGACCCGACGACGTGACGGTGGCGCGCGTATTGCGTGAAAGCGGCTATGCGACCGGGCTCATCGGCAAGTGGGGTCTCGGCGAGGCGGACTCGGTGGGCGCGCCGTGGAAGCAGGGCTTCGATTATTTCTTCGGGTTCATCAACCAGGGGCACGCGCACAACCACTACCCCGATTTCCTCTGGCGGAATACCGAGATCGTGAAGCTGCCCAACGACATCGTTCCCGTCGGAAATGCGCCCGGAACGGGCTACGCGACGAAGCGGATCGCATATGCGAGCGATCTGTTTTTCGAAGACACGCGGGCGTTTGTGCAGCGCAACCGGGCGCAGCCTTTCTTCCTGTTTCTCGCGCTGACGACGCCGCACGGGAACAACGAACGCTCGCGCGAGCTCGGCGAGGGCAACGAAGTGCCGGATAACAGCGTGTATGCGGACCGCAGTTGGAACGAGTCGCAGAAAAATCACGCGGCCATGATCACGCGCATGGACGACGGAGTCGGCGAAGTGATGAAATTTCTGCGCGAGCAGAAGCTCGACGAGAATACGCTCGTGATGTTCTCCAGCGACAACGGGCCGCACCGCGAAGGCGGGCCGAACTACGATCCGACGTTTTTCACGGCGAGCGGGCCGCTCAAGGGCATCAAACGCGCGCTCACCGACGGCGGTATCCGCGTGCCGTTCATCGCGCGGTGGCCGGGGAAAATCAAAGCGGGCAGCGTATCGACGCACGTCGGCTATTTTGGTGATCTGATGACGACCTGGGCGGAAATCGCAGGGGCGAAGCCGCCCGCCGGACTCGACAGCCTCAGCCTCGTGCCGACGCTGCTCGGGCGCGGTGAGCAGGCGAAGCACGAGTATCTCTACTGGGAATTCTACGAGGGCGGCGTGTCTCAGGCGGTGTTGATCGGTGGGCGTTGGAAAGGCATCCGGCTGAAAACGCAGACCGCGCCCATCGTGCTTTACGATCTGGCGGCGGATATCGGCGAGCAGACGGATGTGGCGGCGAAGCATCCGGAGATCGTCGCGCGCGTGGCGGAAATCATGCGCACGGCGCGGCACGATAACGAGCACTGGAAGTTGTCGGCGAAGTGAGCGGGTGGGCGGGTGCGGCGCAGTCTGCGGCAAACTCACGGGCGGGACGCCCGTGCCACGACGGAGCCAAGTCTCGGGAGCCCCGGGGGCGCTTGTGGCTGCGCTTGCGCGGGGCGGGGTGCGGCGTTCAACTCGGTTTTCCCATGATCGGTCTCCACGAAGGCAAGGGGTCGCCCCTGAAAAAGAAGCAGGTTGAGCGCGTATTTGCGCTGCGGATGCACGTGATCGCGTGCCGCCCGGTGATTTGGCGGCGGCTGCTCGTGCGCGAATCGATGTGGCTCTCGCGGCTGCACGACACGATCCAGGTGGCGTTCGACTGGTTCGATTACCAGACGCATGCGTTCAACCTCGACGATCTGCGTTTCGGGAATCCGTTGAAGCGCGAGGAACTCACGATCGAAGACGACCGCGATGTGACGCTCGCCGATCTCGATCTGGAGCACCGTGGACGGTTTACTTACGGCTACCATTTTGGCGAAGGCTGGCAGATCGAGATCAAGGTGGAGAAGACCGGGGCGGTGGAGAAGGGGGCTTTTTACCCGGCGTGTATCGGCGGCGAGCGCGCGGGGCCACCGGAGGATTGCGGGGGGATCGAGGCGTTTCACGACATGCTGGCGTGCATCAAGGAACCGGAGACGGAGCTCGGCCGCGAGTGGCTCGAATGGCTGGGGCCGGACTATACTCCGGACGCCTGCGACCTGGAGAAGATCAACAAGGCACTGAAGAAACTAGGGAAGTAACCCGAATGTTTCCGCACGGAGGTGGGCACGTGGCCCACGGTCTGCTAGAAACGCGGTGTTCTTTGGCGGTTTCGTGGTCAGTCGGGAGGCCGTGGGCGTTCGTCGCCGGCCGCCTCCATCTGATCATGAAGCACAACAACCGATACCTTCAGGTGGTGCAGCCCGGCATGGTGTCCGGAGTGGCGTTTGTGACCGCGTATGAAATCGAAAATTTCCACGCAACCGCGAACGACGATCTCCCGGAACCCGAAGATGTCGCCGCACCGGCAGAAGGAAAATCCAGTCCGTGGGCACGCGCCACGGAACGCCTTTCCGGGGTGTTCCGCCGGTTCGTCCCGCATCCGCTGCGGCGCAAAGCCGTAGCCTAAACCAGCACACGATTCCGGGGCGGAGGAGCGATCTTCCGTCCCGGATTTTTCTTTTGTGACGAGCGAGGGGAGACGTGACAGGCACTCGGACAAGGCGGGCGCGGAGAAAACGCGTTGAGGTCAACGCGTTCCACCCCGGAGATTGGACCGCGGAGTTTTCCGCTCAGTGCGATTCGGCGAAGCTCGTGATCGAGTGCCACTCGAGGACTTCCTGGAGGAGGGCGCTCTCAGTTTTCAGCACGATGCGTTCGAGGCTGTTCCACGTCTGGCAGAAGGTGACGCGTTTGCGGCTGTCTTCGAGCATGAGCTGCATTTCGCGGAAGCGCGCGACGCGGCGCTGGAGATCGTTGATCGAGATGAGGGAAATGAACGACGCGGCGATCACGGGGAGCGAAATCGGCAGGAAATAAAACACGGAGGTTTCCAACCAATGCGGCACAGCGAAGTGGCCGGTGTGGCACACGGCGTAGGCGAGCGTGCAGGCCATCGCGAGGAGCGTGGCGACCCAGAAACCCATTTTCAGGCGCTTGAAGAGCGGGAGCGCACGGGCCTCCTGGCGGCGGTAGTAGGCGAGCTGGTCGTCGATGCGCTTTTCGAGGTAGATGCGGCGAAACTCGTCCATCGGGACGGGCTGTGCGTTGGCGGAGCGGCTGTGCAAAATGTGGAGCGAACGCGTGAGGCCGCGCACACCGGGGAGATCGAGATCTTCGAAGAGCGGGGCGGCGCGCGGGAGTCCCCACGTCGCGAGCGCGGAGCGGCAAAATTCGGCCGCGAGCCGGCAGCGCACCCAACTGTGATGCGAGTGGTGGTGGTGGTGGAGCACGAGGGCCACGCCGAGCGCGCCGGCGAGGCAGAGGAGTTTGATCCATGGGATCGCCATGAAGTGCAGATCGAACGAGAGCGCGCCGGCGGCGATGAGGGTGGCGACGACGTGCAGCGCGACGGTGAGCACGATGAGGCGGCGAAATTGCGGGGCGCCGTGGCTCGCGGCGAAATCGCATTTTTGCTGAAACGCGAAGATGTGGCCGGGGGCTTTGAACGGATTTTCGCCCCAGCCGGCGGACTTCGCGGGGAGCTGGTTCAGTTTGGCGAGCGTCTGGTCGGTGCGGTCGAGTTTGTCGAAATTGTCGCGGCGGACTTCGAGCGTGTGGGCGTCGATTACGACGACGGGTTTGCCGAGCGAACGGGCGTAGCCGACGACATCGGCGGTGCCGCCTTTGCCGCGGGCGGGCTGGCCGTCCCAGACGGCGAGGAGGACATCGGCGCCGTTCACGGTCTCCATGCCGCAGTCGAGGTAGGCGTCTTCGCGGGTGCCGTTTTCGGTGATCACGCGGACGTGTTCGGCGTGGGTGAGCATCGTCTCGACGGCGTTCCAATCGGCGGCGGAAAAATCTTTTTGGAATTCGGCTTTGGGCAGCGGGAGGATCGCGTGCCACGAGAGCCCGAGGGCGCGAGCCTGGGCGACGAACATCTGGTCGCTGCCGTCGGCGACGGAGGAGAGCGCGAGCCATTCACCGGGGACCTCGGCGCGCAGGGATTCGAGGGCGGCGGTGAGGGCGCGCGCGACCCCGACGGGATCGGGCACGGACCGGTGGCCGGAAAACCCGACGACGTGAAAAAGCGGCAGTTCGGAAGACTCGCTCATGCGGCAGAGGGGCATCGCACGCGGGCGCGCCCGGTGCGTCAACGGAGAAGCCGGCGGGCGGTGGCGATGGGTGCGGCGGCGGCCCGGGGGAGACCGCTGTCCGATGGGAAGACTGGGCGGTGAGGCGAGGGGCCTAACCCACTTTTAGCGCACTCGCTCGAAGAATTATTTTTGGGTTCCTCGCTGTTTTCAGCGGGGCGAGGGTGCCGCCCTTTCAGGGCTCGGGATTTTTGGTGACGTTTTCCCCGGGGCGTTGCCCCGGGCTGTCGAATTTTCGCCCCTTCGGGGCTCCCTTCACCGAGCGTTACCGGCTGAAATATTTTCGCCGCTTCGGGGCTCCCTACGCCGAGCGTTATCGACTGAAATGTTTTCGCCCTTGTGGGGCTCCCTTCACTGAGCGTTACCCACTGAAAACAGCGAGGAACCTATTTTTGTCACAGAGGGCACGGAGGGGTCACAGAGCTTCACAGAGTAAGGCAGGGAGTTGGGTGCCGGGCTCTGTCTCTGGGGCGCCATCGCGGTGACTCCTATCTTGGTCTGATCGTGGCGTGAAAGACCCAGACTAAGGGCGTCGCGCCGGGGCCGGGGCGGGTGTCTTCGCCGGATCTTTGTAAGCGGGTGCCATCGGGAAGAACGGGGCGATCACGTCGATCACGGGTTTGAGAAACGGCGGTTCGGTGCGCGTGAACGTCCAGTGGAGCGTCAACATGCCGAAGATCAGGATCAGAATGAAGGCGACGAGGCCCGGGTTGATGCCTTTCAAAAAACGGTAGAAACTCAGCGTCATCATCAACGCGAAGAAGGCGCAGATGATGGTGAGAAACGCGTGTTCCACGAGGAGTGGCTGGATGAGTTTCCAGAATGAATCCCAAGCTTTGGCGAGTGGTGAGAGGTCGACGTCTTTCAAGGTGGCGACGTAGAACGTGCCGCAGAGGGGCGGCATCCGTCAAAAAATAAGTTAGACGGACGTTTGCAGGCAGTGCGTAGACGCCGGGAGCGGTTGCGGCGCTGGCGGTCGGGCGCTAAAAATTGAGGCGGGATGCGTAGGCGTCGCGGTCGGCCGCGAGAACAAGTTCGCGCCATTTGACGATGCCGTAGGGGTTGTTGGCGCCCCAGTTGGCGAGGGATTCGTCGTAGTGGAACTGGGCGTTGCCGGTGACGGTGATGTTGTTGGCGACGATGGAGCCCATGACGTCGCCGTTGCCGTTGATTTTTACGTGGGCATTCGGGGCGTAAACGATGCCTTTGAGGGCGCCATTGCCAGAGATCTGGAGGTCTTGGGAGCCGGTGTCGGTGGCCCAGAGTTGGAAGGTGGCAGGGGAGGGGTTGCCGTTGAGAAGGCCGTTACCGGCGATCTTCACGTCGGCGGAGGTGTAGATGATGAGCGAGGAGCCGGGGGCGATCGTGAGGCCGTCGCCGCCGGTGAGGTTGATGGCGCTCGTGCCGGGCAGGGTGGTGAGGATCAGCGTGACCTGGCCGTAGATGGTGAGACTGCTGTTGATGGTGCCGCCGTAGCGGTAGGTGGCGGTGACGCCGGCGGTGCCGAGGGTGGCGCCGATGGCGCCGAGGGCGGAGCCGGTGCCGGGGGAGGTGACGGGGTCGAAATTGGCGGTGAAGTCGGTGGCGACGCGCGTGGTGTCGACCTTGATGCCGGAGGGGGAACTCGCGCCGAGGACGGAGCCGTTGGTGCCGACGCTGAGGCCGGTGGTGCCGCTGGAGCCGACGGAGGCGAAGCCCCAGATATCGGCGTTGTTGACGGCGACGGAGCCGACGGCGACGGAGGTGCTGCCGACGCTGCCGCGGTCGTTGCGCACGCCGGGGCCGTAGGGGATGGCGGCGGTGGAGGGGTCGTTGTCGGGATCGGAGTTCCAGCTGTCGACGGTGGCGTTGTTGCCGTTGAAGGTGATCTGGTTTTTCGCGACGAGGCCCATGGCGAATTTCGAGCGGCGGCGGAGTTCGACCTCGATGGTTTTGCCGAGGGCGCGGGATTCGTCGGGTAACGTGATGATGGATTGGGCGACAACGACGGGGCGGTCAGTGGGGGACGGGTTGTAGTGACTGACGTAGACTTTGACGCGGGCGGCGGTGTTGCCGCTGAGGGTGAAGTCGGTGAAGGGGCGTTTGGCGGTGACGCCGTCGGTGGTATCCCAGCCTTGCCAGGCGGCGGAGACGGACGCACCGCCGGTGACTTGGTTGAAGGACCAGAGGGCTTCTTCGATGCCGGTCTCGGCGAGGTTGAGGGAGGCGCCGTTGTAGAACGAGCGGTTGGCGAGGCGGAGGGAGCTGCGGCTGAGGGCGAGGTAGCTGCCGAGGGAGATGGCGATGACGACGGCGAGCAGCATCGCAGAGATGAGGAGCGCGCCGCGGCGGCGGTCGCGGAAGGTGGGGCGGTGCATGGCGGGACTCAGGTGCTGACGACTTTGTTGCGGAGGACGACGCGGGCGGAGAGCACGGCGTTGGTGGCGGCGACGGTGGTGGCGCCGGTGCGGACGGAGCGGAGGGTGATCTGAATCTGCTTCGTCTCGAGGTCGTTGGAGGCGGTGTAGTCGACGCCGTTGACGACTTTGTAGCGGCGGAAGGCAAAATCGGCGACGTGGCGGACGAGGATGCGGCGGGTGGCGGTGCTGTTGGCGGGACCGGTGAGGCGGTAGAAACATTTGGCCGTCCCGCCGGTGGCGGCCGAGTCGTAGGCGTAGGTGACGAGGGTCGTGGCGGCGGTGCTGGTAACGAGGGTGAGGGTGACGCTGTGCGCGCTGTTCCACGTGATGTTTTTGGCGAGGCGGGCTTCTTCGCTGAAGGTCTCGAGGGCCAGACGGGCCTCGGCTTCCATCATGCTGTAGTTGGCGGCGTTGTAGCCGCTGCGGCCGATCATGAGAAAGGCGGCAAGGATGGCGGCGAGGACGAAGCCGGCGAGGCCGGCGGACACCATGAGCTCGACGAGGGTGAAGGCGCGGGCGCGACGACGCGTGGCGGGAAGGCCGGCGGCCGGAGCGGGCGAGCGTTGAAAATCAGTGGGCAACATAGAGGTAGTCGCTGAGGCCGTTTTTCGCGTAGCGGGTCTGGTAGGTGAGCGAGTGGGGGCGATCGTCGACGCCGGTCCATGCGACGGTGAGCGTGATGGCCTTGATGTCGGCGCGGCCGGAGATGGCGGCGACGGTGCGGGTGCAGGTGAAGCGGCCGGCGATGGTGTTGAGCATCGCGTCGAGACTGGTGCCGGAGCCGGAGCTGATCGTGGTGGTGGGATCGACGGTGGCACTGGCGGGGAGGGCGGAGATTTGCGCCCAGTTTTGCAGGCGGAGGATCTCGAGTTCGCTCTGCATGATCTGCGCGGCGAGGGTCATGTTGCGCGCGGTGTCGACCGAGCGCATGCCGAACTGGAGCGCGGTGAGCGAAGTGCCGACACCGAGGGCCATCACGAAGGTGGCCATCAGCACCTCCAAAATGGTGAAGGCGCGGCGGCGGGAACGGCGGAGCGCGAACGGGTTTTTCACCCGCTGAGCATAGCGGATACGCGGCGGCGGACGTAGAGGCCGATGGGCCCTTTTTCAGGCTAGGGCCGGGGGGCCGTTCAGGCCGGGCCGGGAGTGCGGGTTTGGCGCACGTAGTAGGTGGCGGCTTGGGAGCGGCTGCGGACGGAGAGTTTTTCGAACACGCTCACGAGGTGATTTTTCACGGTGTTCTCACTGAGGTTGAGCTGGGTGCCGATCTGCTTGTTGGTGAGGCCTTCGGCGACGCAGGCGAGGACGCGTTTCTCCTGCGGGGAGAGGACGGCAAGGCCGGTGGGAGCGACGACCGGTGCGGTGGCGCCGCGGACGAATTGCATGACCTGGTGGGTGATATCGGGTGAGAGGACGGCGCGGCCGGCCATGGTGTCGGCGATGGCGTTTAGGAGGGCGCGGGGGTCGATGTCTTTGAGGAGGTAGCCTTGGGCGCCGGCGAGGATGGCGTCGTAGACGAGGTTGTCGTGCGAATACGAGGTGAGCATCAGGATGCGCGTGGCGGGGAGCTCGGCGAGGAGTTGGCGGCAGATGTCGATGCCGGAGCCGTCGGGGAGGCGGATATCGAGGAGGACGAGGTCGGGGCGGTAGGCGCGGGCGGTGGAGAGGGCTTCGGTGCAGGAGCCGGCTTCGGCGACGACTTCGAGGGGGAGCGGGGAGTCGGGCAACGAGAGGACGGCGCGGATGCCTTGGCGGATGAGCTGGCTGTCGTCGACGATGAGGACGGTGGTGGTGGCGGCGATGGTCACGGGGAGAGGGGGAGGAGAAAAGAAAGGGTGGTGCCGGCGCCGGGGGCGGATTTCAAGGTATAGGTGGCGCCGAGATCGCGGGCGCGGGCGGCGAGATTGGCGAGGCCGTGGCCGCCGGGGCGGGGAACGGCGGGATCGAAGCCGATGCCATCGTCGGAGATTTCCAGGAGAGCGCCGGCGGCTTCGGAGCGGAGGGTGATGCGCAGGGTGCGGGCGAGGGCGTGGCGGGTGGCGTTGCTGAGTGCTTCGCGGACGATGGGAAGAAGTTGGGCGCGTTGGGAGAGAGTGAGGCGATCGGCGAGGACGTCGTCGATGTGGGTGGCGAGCGTGAGGCTGGTCGGGGCGAGCCCAAAAATGGGGGCGAGGAGTTGGGAGAAAGTGCGGTCGGGCTGCGGCGGGGGTTCGAGGCCGGTGATCGACGTGCGGAGGTCGCGGATGACGTCGTTGAGATTCAGGCGGGCTTTTTCGAGAAGCGCTTCGGCGGCGGCGGGGCTGGAGTGGAGCAAGGCGCGGACGGAGGCGAGGCTGAGGCCGGTGGCGTAGATGGCTTGGATGGCGCCATCGTGGAGATCGCGGCTGAGGCGGGCGCGGTCGTCGTGGACTTGGCGGAGGAGGACTTGTTGCTGGTGAGACTGGCGGACGAGGGCGGCGAGGCGGCCGAGCTCGGTGGGCTCGCGGAAGAGCGGCAAGATCGGGCTGAGTTCGTTGGTGGCGAGACTGTCGGTGATGCGGGAGAGCGGCTGGAAAATCCAAAGATGCAGGCAGAGGCCGAGAACGAGGAGGCCGGTGAGGCCGATGGCGGCGGCGGCGGCGAGTTCTAAGGCGTCGGTGGTGGCGAGGAGCGAGGCTTCGGGGAGTGAAAAAAGGAGGGTGAGGTGCGCGACAGGTGTGCCGGTGTGATCGAGCAGCGGGCTGGAGGTGCTGAAGGGGTCGGAGGAGGCGGGCTCATCGACGCGACGGAGGCCGAGGGTGCCTTGGGCGATGGGGGTGAGACGTTTGAGGACCTCGTCATTGAGTTGCTGGGCGATGAGGAGGTAGCCGACGGGAACAGTGGTGCGTTCGTGGTCGGCGGTGGGGACGACGGAGGCGCCGGTGACCTCGAAGACGCCGGTGGCGTCGCGCAGGAAAAAGCGCACGAAGGGTTGGGCGAAAAGTTGGCGCAGGGTGGCGAGCGGCAAGGGCGCGGGCGGGGCGGGCGAACCGGCGGGGGCAGCGGTCGAGTAGATCAGCGAAGCATCGGCTTTGAAGACCCAGATGCGGTCGAGGCGGAAACTGTCGAGGCCGGCGATCCAGTTGTCTTTGGCGAATTCTTCGGTGGGCGCTGCGATGAACCCGACGGTCTCGTCCCACTGACCGTAGTCTTCGACGAAGTGGCGGCTGGAGACGCTGTGGAGCGCGAGCAATTCCTGGAGGAGAGTGCGGCGTTCGGCGCGTTCGGAGACGGCGAGCTGGTCGCGTTGCCGGCTTTGGATGTGCCGAATGCCGAGGAGCGAGACGAGCAGGCCGCCGAGGAGCAGGATAAAAAGGAGGTTAAAGCGCGCGCGCAAACTCACGGGGCGGAGCGTGCGCGGGGCGCGGCGAGTGGCAAGGGAATCAACGGCGGGCGGGGGCGTGGCCCGGTCGCGAGGCGCGGCACGGGCTAGAGGCCCCAGGTGGTTTTCAGGGCGTCGTATTGGGACTTGTTGATGTCGGTGAAATCGACGCGGCGGTAGGACATCACTTTCGGGGTGAGGGGCGGAAATTCGCCGTTGGCGAAGAGGTCGTTGAAGCCCCAGAGGCGGACGGGGGCGTCGTAGAGGCGGAGGCTCCAAGGTTCGACGCCGACGGTGCTCTCATACATCGCGACGAGGGAGCCGCGGATGGCGAGGGTGCGCTGGGTGCCGGAAGAATTGTTTTCCAGGAGGCGGGGGAAATTGTGGGCGCCGCCGCTGTAGTAACCGGAGTTGTTGAGATCGGAGGGGACGAGGCCGGTCATGATGGCGGTGGCAATCTCGGTGCTGGAGGAAAGAAACTTGGTGGTGCGGGCGGCGGCGGCGGCATCGGCGACGGTGCCGACGGGATCGCGCATGGGACGCACACTGGTCTTCACGCCATCGAGGGTGTTGGAGGAGGAAGGGTTGGAGGTGGCCCAACTGGAGGACCAGGTGCCGCTGTCGAGGACGTGTCCGCTGAGGCCATCGTTCCAGCCGGAGGCTTGGGTGTAAACGGTGTTGGCCCCGGAGCCGCTGGAGGTGAAGACGGGATGGCTGAGGACGGTGAAGGCGTCGCAATTGACGGAGGCGGGCTGCTCGCCGGATTCGGGGGCGCGGGCGCTGGAATTGACGCCGGTGGAGGTGTCGATGGTGCCGTCGGCGTTGTAGTGGCCGAGGACGTAGAGGGCGTCATTGGTGGCGAAGGTGAGGCCCATGGTGTTGCCGGTGAGGGTGGAGGCGCAACGGCCGCGGCCGTTGATGAGGCGGACGCCGGAATCTTTGCGCGTATCGGCGTCGATGGACTGGACGTAGACGGCGCCGTTCCACATGCCGGCGGCGTAGTTGGTGATGGCGTGGGCGGCGGAGAGGGCGACGGAGGTGGAGGGAGTGGCGGCGGCGTTGTAGATGTAGGTGGTCCAGGCGGCGTTGGTGGTGAGGACGCCTTTGGCGGGCGGGGCGCCGGTGGTGTAGGCGGTGGTGGTGCTGAGGCCGTTGACGTTGTAATCGACGGCTTTTTTGAGCTCGGTCATGTCGATATCAATCAAGTCGAGGACGCGCGGGGAGTAGGGGTTGCTGGCGCTGCGGTTGGCGGCGAAATTGTGGGAGCTGCGGCGGAGATCGGTCATCTGGTTGGGCTTGAGGATGACGATGGGACTGGCGGGGGTGGCGTTAATGGGGGAATTGCGGTTGGAGGCGGCGTTGACGGTGGCGTTGTTGTTGCCGAAGTTGGGCTGGCCGGGGAGGACGAGCTCGACGCCGGACTTGGAGAACACGCGGTATTTGCCGGCGGGAATGCTGACGGTGGAGCCGTCGGGCATGCGGCCGGTGCGGGTGGTGGAGCTGGGATTCACCATGATGTGAATGCCGCTGAGGCGGGCGTATTTTTGCTTTTCGACTTCGAGGAGGTAGCCGGCATCCGCGGAGGTGAGGGAGGGCTCGATGAGTTTGTGGGCGTCGTTGACGGAGCCTTCGACGTAGGAGCCGATGCCGACGGGGTTGTAGGTGGGGACGCCGTGGACCTCGGTCTGGACGTTGCCCTTGTATTGTTGGGAGGTCCAACTGCGGAAGCTGTCTTTGGCGGCGGCGGACTCGGCGCCGGGAGCGGCGCCGGTGTTCCAGGCTTGATCGTTCCAGACGTTGGATTGGCGCAGGCCGACGACGGCGCCGGAGGAGGAGACGAAATTCACCTGCGAGGTGTAGTTCGTGGTGTCGAGGTTGCCGGCGCGCTGCATAAAATACTGTTTCTGCGAGGCAGCGTAGAGGCCCTTGGCGGTGGTGACCTGGCTGGTGAAGTTGAGGGAGACGGAGGTGGAGGTGCTTTGGGAGCGGACGTAGAGGCGGCCGTTGGTGTGGATGGGGCCGACGAGATACATGGTGGCGCCGGGCATGAACTCGAGGTCCATGTTGTAGAAAATCGCGTGGGAAAAGAGCGGGGAGGCGCGCGCGGAGAGGGTCTGTGTGAGGTAGCACGTTTGCGGGCTGCCGGCGCCGCCGGTGGGCGGGTTCACGGTGGCTTTGGAAATGACCTTGATGTCGTAACGGAACGCGAAGCGGGCCTTGAGGGGTTCGAATTCGTGGTTGGGGTCGTTGTAGTCGAAGAAGTAGAGGTCGGTGGTGGCGTTGTTGGTGACGGGGACGATGGGGCCGACGTAGAGCTCGGGGGCGGCGGTGCCGGTGGTGGCGACGGAGCTGCCATTCCAGAACGTGGCCGGGGGTTTGCGGATGGCGGCCTGGTTACCCGAGAAGCGGTCGACGGTGAAATCGGTGCGGGTCTCGATGGTCTGGCGGATTTGGGCGATGGCGTATTCGGAGAGGGCCTCGGCGGCGTTGCGGGCTTCGAGGCGCATGCCCTCGCGGTAGTTGAGGCGGCGCTCGTTCAGCGAGTATCCGAGCACGGAGGTAAGGATGAGGATGAGGCTGAACGAGAGCAGCATCACGGTGACGAGGGCGCTGCCGCGGGCGGAGCGAAGCGAGGAGGGAGGAGAGAGGAGCGGTCGCATGGCGGTGATAGGAAACTAACCGCGGGGCGAGACGGTGAAGTTGTAGGTGTTGGTGGCGCTCTCGAGGCGGGTTCCTTTGAGGCCGCCGCGGTGGATGATCTCGCCCTTCACAATGATACTTTTGTCGTAGTAGTTGTAGAAGAGTTTGCCGCTGGCGAGGCCGCGGGAGAGTTCGACGACCTCGGGGTAGATCGCGGGGTTGCTGATTTCGGGGATCAACTGAAAGACGGGGAGCGAGGAGCTGGGCGTAATGTCGAGGACCATACGGCGCACGGGGCCGGTGCTCGTCGCGGAGGTCGGGTCGGTGGGGGAGCGGAAGTAGGCGATGAGGCGGGAGATTTTGCGGTCGTCGACGATGTCTTTATAGACGAGGACGAGGCAGTCGCCGGATTGGCCGTCGTTGACCGAGGTGTCGGTGAGTGCGGTAGTGAAGCCTTGGTCGGGATCGGAGGCGTTGATGTAGGTGTCGACCGTGCGGGAGAGATTCGAATAGGACGGGAAGATGCGGAAGTAGTTCGCGGCGGTGGCGTTTTCGGTCAGCTCGCCCGTGAACTTCCGGATATCTTTGTTCACGAGAATTTTTCCGGTGTCGTAGTGATAGACGTTCAGCGCGAGGACGAAGACGCGGAGGATGCCGACGGAGACGAGGCCCATGATCGTGGTGGCGATGAGCATTTCCACGAGGGTGAAGCCGCGGGTGCGGCGGCGGCGGGCGGGGAGGAGCGTCATGGCGGGGCGGCGCAGATCAGAAGCTGGGGACCACGGAGCGGATCGTGCGGAGGGAGCCGCGGAAGGATTTGAGGCGGCCGCCGTCGCGGGCCTGATAGGTGTAGATCATCGTGATGGCTTTGGAGCCGCCGACGTTGTTGGGGATGTCGGTGAGATCTTGGACCCAGATCCAGACGGTGAGCGTGAGCGTGTCGTTGGGGTTAACCGCGGGATTTTTGATGGCGATGGATTTGGTGTTGGCGACGGCGCCGGCGGGGGTGGTGCCGATGGCGGGCATCGTGACGGGCGGGGTGCCCCACGAGAGCGTGAGCGGATCGGCGACAGCCTCGCCGAGCACGGTGGGGATCGTGGGGTTAGTGGCGGGAGCGGCGGGCAGCGAGAGGGCGAGGAGGCTGTATTCCATGCTCTTCACCTGTTCCATGTAGCCCTGCATCACGGTGATGACGGAGTTTTGCACAATGCTGCCCTCGGTGAGGCGGCGCGACTGGATCATCATGCCGAGAATGCCGACGCAGGTGACGGTGAGGATCACGGACGCGATCAGGACTTCGACGAGGGTGAACGCGGCGAGCCGGGGCGGGCGACGGCGTGGCCGTGGCGCGGGATTCCCCGTGGCGCGGGCGGGCGCGGGAGAATCGGGAGGCGCGGCAGGGCTCATTCACGGGACGTTACCACAGCTTAGGCCCGCGCGCGAAGGACCATTTGTTAGGTAGTTATCGCGGGATGGGGCCGCGGGCACGGGAACGTGAGCATGTGAGCGTCGGCGCGGAGCGTGGCGGTGGCGGGCTGTTCAAAACCCGGCGGCGGCGATGAGGGCGGCGTCGGTGGTGTTGCCCGGGCGGAGGAAGCGGTGGCTGCCTTGGCGGAAGATGATGGCGTTGGGGATACCGGGCGGGAAGTTGCCGTTGACGAGTTCCTGGTGGAAACGGACGGAGGGAATGGCGAAGGCGCCGTGGTCGTTCCAGTAGTCTTCGATCTGGTTGGCGACGTTGCGGACGTAGGCCTGTTTGATGGTCTGCACTTCACTTTTGAACATGCCGATCATGGAGCCTTTGAAGACGATGGGGACGCTGGTGGACGAGTAAAAGGGGCCCCAATTTTCGAGGGCGTTGGTGAAGAATTCGAAAACCGGATACTCGCCGGTGGCGATGCAGGCGGAGAATTCGAGTTTCGCGCTGGCGGGTCGGTCGGGGGCATCGCCGGCGGCGCCGCGAAAACTGCGGGCGCGGTTGGTCGTCGAAGCCCAACCGGCGGAGAGGACGGTGAGGGTGTCGCAAAAAATCGCGGCGGGAATCTCGCCGGCGTCGGCGGTGGCGTAGGCGGTGGGGGCCATGCTGGTGAGATTGGTGCCGGTGGCGGTGTCGCCGTCGCAGTTGTAGCGGCCGATGGTGTAAATGGGGAGATTGGTGCCGAGGGTGAAGCCGCCGGCGGTGGTGGTGCGCGGAAGGGAGCCGGCGTTTATGATTTGCAGCGCGGGGATGGCGAACTCGGGGCTGCGGATCGTGGCGATGTAGGTGGAGCTCGTGAGGGCGGTGGAGGCGGGGTATTTCCGGAGCTCGGGGGCAAAGGGCACGATGCTATCGGTGCGGTTGGGGCGGCCGAAGTTGTCGGTCTCGGCCTGGCGGTCGGGGTGGCGGAGTTCGGCGTTGCCGTAGAGGAAGGGTTTGGAGCCGGCAGCGGTGCCGATCAGGCCAGCGGTCTTGGTGGTGTCGGTGAGGGCGGTGGTGTTGGGCGTGATCGACGTGGGCATCTCGATGTAGATGACGCCATTCCAAGCGGTGGTGGGGAAATCGGCGTAGAATTCGGTGGCCGTGGTATCGGTGGCGGTGCGCTCGATCACGGCTTTCAGCCGGGCCATATCGAGGGTGAAGGGTTCGACGGGGCGGCCGAGGCGGGGGTTGTGGAGGCCGGTCGTCACCGTGACGTTGTCGACAGTGGCGGGCGAGCCGGCAGTGGTGGTGTAGGGTTCCTGGAACGGTTTCCCGGAGAGGACGGCGGTGACGGTGGCGTTGGCCTGACCGATCAGGAGATCGGGGAGGCGCACGGGGGAGAGGACGGGCTCGACCCCGGCGGACGGGGGCGTGGCGTATTTGTAGGCTTTGACGATGAAGCGTTCGCCGCGGTTGGCGGCCTGCCACTCGTTGGCGTAGCTCGGGGCAGGGGAGAGGGCGACGCCGGAGGAATTCTTGGCGACGAAGGCGGTGGAGCGTTCGACGCGGAGAATGAGGCTGGCGCGGGCGGCGATCTTGCTGGCGCGGGCGGTGTCGCTCTTGCGGGCAGCGTGGCCAAAGGGCAGGAGGGGCTCGATGAGCGAGTAGGTGCCGTTGCTGAATTCGTTCACGCCGGAGGTGGTCGGGATATCCTGGCGGTAGCCGAAAGAACCTTGTGGGACGTATTCGGGGACTTGGTGGGATTTGTCCTGAAGGTTGCCCTTGTAACGGCGAAGGGACTCGGTGGGCCAATTGGCGGTGCGGGAATCGAACCCGGGGTTGAGGTAGTCGGTGATGATCGTGGTGCCCTGCGTCTCCACATACATGCTGATGTTGTTGGTGCCGGTGGCGGCGAGGTTGACGGTTGGGCTCACGGAGGTGCTGAAATCGATGTCGCCGTTGGCGTCGACCGGGGTGAGGCCGAAGGCGTTAATGCCGGTGCCGCCGGAGTCGTTGGAGGAGCCGCGGTAGAAACGGCCGGTGGAGGTGATCGAGCCGCTGTAGACAGAGGTGTCGCCGCCTTGGGCGTTGAGGAGGACGGTGCCGTTGGTGTGGACGGGGCCCACGATGCGGAAGCTGCGGTGGAGCTGGAGTTGGCCCTGGAAGAAAATCGCGTGCTGAAACATCGGAATGCGACGGGAGACGATGCTCTTTTGCACGTAAGCGGTGTAACTGTCGGTGCCTTGGGTGGCGGTGACGCGGGCGACGATGGGCACGTAGCGTTCCCAGACCCATTGGCCGCGGTTGGGATCGTCTTGGTTGGCGGGGTCGGCGGGGTCGATCCAGTGGCGGTCGAGGGTGGCGATGGAGGGTTGCACGCGGACCTCGGCGCCGCTGAACGTGATGGAGCCGGTGCGGCCGGAGTAGGCGCCGCTGGGGAGAGTCACGGCGCCGTTGAGGAAGGAGACGGCATCGGACGGGAGACTGAGGGCTTCCGAGCCCCGCTCGGGAATAGACCTGACGCTGAAATTGCCGGCGGTCTCGATCTGGTTGATGAGCACGGAATACGCGTAGTCGAGGGCGCACTCGGAGGCGTTGATCGCCTGCATTTCGAGTTCTTTACGGAGGGCGATGCGTCTCTCGGTCTTGATGAGCGACATGACGGAGGTGGCGGCGATGCCGGTGATCACCGTGGCGATGAGGACAACAAGGATGGTGGAGCCGCGTCGTGGTGTGTGCATGGGAGTGGAGGATTGGATAGGAGGGTTAGCCGCGGATGAAGAACGTCGCTTCGATGACCTTCTCTTGGTAGGTCTTTTGGGCGGCGTTGCCGCTGGAGACGGAGCAAGCGAGGGAGGCCACGGCGCCGGCGGCGCGGCAGAGAAAGACGTTGGCGAGCGTCGTGGTGACGGCGGGGCTGCCGGTGACGACAGCGGTGGTCATGAAGGTGTTGACGTTGCTCGCGACGACCTTGGCGCTGGCCATGATGGCGGTGCGGTTGTCCTTCAGGATGTCTTCGAGGGTTTTGAAACTGGCCTGGTCGGTCGACGATACGACGTAGTCGAAGCGGTAAATCGAGCCGGTGGCAGGAATGGATGAAGTGGTGGGGACGAAGTAGTAACCGGTGATCTTGCTGTAGCTGGTGTGGTTATCCACGGCGTCGCTGAGGCTGAAGACCATGAAGTTGCCGCCGTCGTTGACGACGCGCCGGAGCCAGCGCTCGACCTGGGTGTTGGTGTAGGACGGGTAGATCGTGATGCCGTTGGCGATGCGGGCGTCGACCCAGAGGCGGCTCGCGATGCCCCATTGGGAGAGGTCGTTGATCGCGCCGGAGGTGGCGAGGGTCGAGCTGCGCACGCCGGCGACGACGAGCCAGAGAGCGCCGCCGCCGACGAGCATGGAAAGGCCCATCGAGATCATCACCTCGACCAAGGTGAACGCGGCGCGGAGGGGGCGGAGGCAGCGAGAGGTTTTCATATCAAATGATGGAGTTAAGGGACGGGACGATGAGGCGGACGTTGCCGGTCTCCCAGTTGCTCGTGCCACGGCCTTGGTTGAGGTATTGGTAGAGGAGGACGATTTCGAAGAGGTCGATTTTGTTGCCGGTCGTCTGACGGTTGCGCCGTAGCGTGAGGAAAAACTTCATCGGTAACCGCGGCTTGGTCGGGTCGGGATCGACGACGATGTTGGCCGTGGTCCAGGTGGCGCTCTGCAGGGTGCCGTCGCGGACGTTGACCGGCAGGGAGATGGTCGCGTAGTCGGTGGTCTGGCTGGGATCGGCGAGGCGGATCGAGAACGCGCCGGAAGTGCCGGCGAGATAAACGGTCTCGATCTGAGGATACTGGAGGAAACGCATCTGCTCCAGCACGGTGAGGCTGGTGGTGACGGCCTGAGAGCGAAACGCCTGGATTTTCGACATCCGGAAATTTTGCACGAAGACCGCCAGCAGGGTGGCGCCGACCATGGTAAGCAGGCCGGTGCCGATCATCACTTCCACCAAGGTCAGACCCCGGACGGGGGTGCGCATGAGACGATGGAGTAGTCCGTTTGCGCGGTGATCGGTCGTTTTCATGGGGTAGGTTCTTACCATATGAGTGGGTGAGTGAGAAGTTCGCTGTCGCAAGCAATTGACCCTACCGAGCTAGGGCCATTCGGTCCTAGCGACGGAGCCGAGGCGGTTTCCCCGGTCGCGACTTCTGTAAACGTGATGGCCTTTGAAGCTCGGCGGGTTCGATGCAACTACGGGAGCGGCGAAGTGGCCTCTTTGGCGGATTATTGACGAAAAGCCCGGCATCGAAACGGGGTGGACTGAAAACCCGACCGACAAAACCCTTGACTCTCCTCCCGGCGTTTGAGTCTTTGGCCGGCTCTAATCTCCTTACCGACCATGGCCAACACACAATCTGCCATCAAAGCAGCGCGCAAATCAGCTCGTCTCCAAACCCGCAATCAAGGCGTCAAGACCCGCCTGAAGACACTGCACAAGAAGCTTGATGCCGCCATCGCCACCAAGGACGCCGTTGTTAGCAAGACGGCCGCGATCGCCTACACCTCCGCGATGGACAAGGCCGTGAAGTCGGGCGTCGTGCACAAGAATGCCGCCTCCCGCGCCAAGGCCAAGGTCGCGAAGATCGTTCTCGCCAAGTAATTCGCGCGCCGGCTCGCGCCGTCCGCCTCCCCCTCTTCCCGCGCCCGCAAGAGCGCGGGTTTTTTTGTGGGCGGTGGGAGCGGTTAGGATTTGTGCCGCGGGGGCACGTGCGTGTTCATGCGGGCGCACTCGCAACACTCGTGGGCACGACTCCTGATCAACTTTCCGTTCGCCGATTTTTTCTGGGGTGGGAGCGTGCACTGCCGGCGTTGGCGGCGGAGCGTTTGGCGGCCGAGTGGACGGGCAAGGGGCCGCTCGATCTCACGGCACTGCTCGTAGTCGTGCCGACGAGGCAGGCCGGCCGGAGATTGCGCGAAGCGCTCGCGGAGCACGCGGCGGGGAAATCGCAGGCGGTCTTTCCGCCGTGCGTGTTGACGCCCGACGCGCTGGTGACGCAGGGCCTGCCGGCGGAGGTCGCGGCGACGCGCATCGAAACGATTCTCGCGTGGTCGGCGGTGCTGCGGGCGGTCGCGCTGGAGGATTTTCGCGAAGTGTTTCCGGTCGATCCGCCTGAGCGCAACGCGGCGTGGGCGCTGCAACTCGCGGGGCAATTGGCGCGCTTGCAGGGGGCGCTCGGCGAAGGCGGGCTCCGCATCGGCGACGTCGTGGTGCGGGCAGGCGGCGAGTTTCCCGAGACGGCGCGTTGGCGGGAGCTCGGCGAACTGGAGCGGCGCTACGACGAGGAACTTGCGGCGATCAGCCGGCGGGACGAGCGGGCGGTGCGCATCGCGGCGGCGAGTCGGCCGGTGCTGCCGACGGGAGTGGGGAAAATTATTGTGGTGGCGACGCCAGATCCTTTGCCACTCGCGGTGCAGGTGTGGGCGGAGCACGCGCGCTTCGTGCCGGTGGAGCTCTGGGTGTATGCACCGGAGTCGGAGCGTGGAAATTTCGATACGTGGGGGCGACCGGTGGTGGCGAGCTGGGAGCGGCGGCCGATCGTGCTGCCGGAATTCTCCCGACGCGTGCAGCTCTGCGCCAATCCCGCCGCGCAGGCGGAGCGCATCGTCGCGGTGGCGCAAAGCTATCCGCGCGCGGAAGGGATGCTCGCGGTCGGAGTCGCCGATGCGGAAATCCTGCCGTTGGCGGAGAACGCGTTGGCGCGGGCGGGCATCGTGGCGTTCAACCCCGAGGGGCGGCTGCGGGCGCGGGACGGACTGCACGCGCTGTTGGTGGCGCTGGCGGACTTGGCGGCGAAGGCGAGCTTCGAGGCGGGCGCGACGGTGCTGCGCTGCCCGGACGTGCTCGCGTGGTTGGCGGCGCGCGCGCGAGCGGCTGCGGGAGGATTTTCGGCGGCGACGCTGCTGAAACAAATCGACGAGCTGCGCGCGAATCACCTCCCGCCGACGCTCGCAGGAGCGCGGGCGTATGTGCAGGCGTTTCCGGCGGTCGCGCCGGCTTTGGCGGCGTTGAGCGAACTGCGCGCGGTGCTGACGACGGGGACTTTTCCCGACAATGCGGCGAAGGCGCTCGGGTTGATTTTTGGCGAACGGCGGATCGAGGCGGAGGCGGCGCTCGCGGAATCGGCGGCGGTGTGGACCGAAATCCTCCGCGAGACGGGGCGCGCGCTCGATGCGTGGGAGGGCGCGGAGCTGACGCTGGGCGAGCAATGGTCGGTAGCGCTCGGGGCGTTTGCGGCGGAAGTGCGCACGGCGGAACGGCCGGCGGGCGCGCTCGATTTGCTCGGCTGGCTGGAGCTGCTGTGGGAAGACGCGCCGCACCTCATCGTCGCCGGCGTGAACGACGGCTGTGTGCCGGAGGCCATCGTGGGCGACGTGTTTTTGCCGGAAGGTCTGCGTATGCGGCTCGGTCTTAAAACGAACGCGGAGCGACTCACGCGCGATGCGTATTTGCTCACGGCGCTGGCGGCGTGGCGTCACGGCGCTGCGGGGCGGCTGGAGGTGTTGCTCGGCAAGACGGCGGATGCGGGTGACCCGCGGCGGCCATCGCGGCTGTTGCTGCGCTGCGACGACGAGGAGCTGCCCGGGCGGGTCGCACGGCTGTTTCGCGCCGTCGAGTCGAGCCGGCCGAGTCTGCCGTGGACGCGCGCGTGGCAGGTGCGGCCGCGCACGGTGCCGGCGCCGGAGCGGGTATCGGTGACGGCCCTACGGGACTGGTTGGCGTGTCCGTTTCGTTTTTACCTGAAACACGCGCTGCGAATGGAGCGCGTCGAGCCGGTGAAAGACGAACTCGACGCGCGGGATTTCGGCACGCTCATGCACCATGCGCTCCAGCAACTCGGCGAGAGCGAGGAACTGAAAGACTGTGCGGACGCGGCGGTGCTGCGGGAATTTTTGCTGGACCGATTCGAGCGCGTGGCGCGATTGCGCTTCGGCGCGGAGCTGACGCTGCCGCTCGTCGTGCAGTTGGAATCGGGACGCCAGCGCTTGCGGGCGACTGCGGAAGTCGAGGCGAAGGAACGGGCGGCGGGGTGGCGGCCGTTGCGCGTGGAGTGGAAATTCGCGTTTCCGCTCGGCGGACTGACGATCAGCGGAAAAATCGACCGCATCGATCAGCATGCCGACGGGCGCGTGCGCGTGCTCGATTACAAGACTTCGGATACGGCGGTCTCGCCCGACAAAGCGCATTGGCGCGCGGTGCGCGACGAGGATCACGCGCGGTCGGAGTGGCTGCGTTGCACGGACACGGAGGGCAAAGCGCGCGCGTGGACGGATCTCCAGTTGCCGATGTATCTGCGCGCGGTGGCGGCGGAGTGGGGCGACGCGGTGGCGTGCGGATATTTCAATTTGCCGAAGGCGGCGGGGGAGACGGCGGTGATCATGTGGTCGGACTACTCTCGCGAGATCCAGGCGGCGGCCGAGCGGTGCGCGGAGCGAGTCGCGGCGGCGGCGGTGGCAGGCGAATTCTGGCCGCCGAAAGAACTCGCGGGGCGCGACGCGGAGCAGGACGAGTTTGCGGAATTGTTTCACCAAGGGGCCGCCGCGAGTGTGGCGCGGGGGACTACGCCATGAAGCGGTTGCCACACGAGATGATTCTGGCTTCGGCGGGCTCGGGGAAAACCTACGCGCTCACCAACCGCTATGTGCGCCTGCTCGCGGGCGGCGCGGAGCCGGAGCGCATCGTGGCGCTGACGTTTACGCGGAAGGCGGCGGGCGAATTCTTCGAGGAGATTCTCAAAAAAATCGCGCGGGCAGCAGGGTCGGACGAGGCGGCGAAACGGTTGGGCGAGGAGATCGAGGTGGCGGGTTTGGGCGCGGAGGATTTTCGCTGCATGCTGCGGGCGATGGTCGACGCGATGCCGCGGCTGAGTCTCGGGACGCTCGACGGATTTTTCGCGCGCGTGGTGCGGAGCTTTCCGCTGGAGCTGGGGTTGAGCGGGGAGTTTGCGATCATGGAAGAGGCGACGGCGCGACGGGAGCGGCGGCGGGTGTTGCGCGGAATGTTTGCGGCGGCGGGCGAGCCCGATGAGGCGCAGCGGGAGTTTATCGAGGCGTTCAAGCGGGCGACGTTTGGCGTGGAGGAGAAGCGGCTGGCGCGGGTGCTCGACGGTTTTTTGGACGATCACGGCGACACGTTTTTGTCGGCGCCTGAAAAGGAAAAATGGGGCGAGCCGGCCGGCATCTGGCCCGACGGCAATGCGTGGCTCGCGGCGGCGGAGCGGCGCGACGCGGCGGCGAACGAACTGCGCGCGGCGCTGCCGTGGGCAACCTTAAACGAAGGGCAGCGCATGCGGCTCGACGATTTTTTTGCGGCGCTGCCCGAGTGGTCGCCGGGGGCGCCATTGCCGGACGCGGTGAGTTATCTGGTGAAAAACGCGTTCAAGGTATGGGACGAGTTGGGCGCGGCGACGGACGTTGCGGAGATCGTGATCGAGCGAAAAAAAGTCGCGCTCGATGCCCGGGCGCGCGCGGCGCTGGTGGAGCTCGTCGCGGGCATTGCGGGTGCGGAATTGGCGCGGCGCCTGGAGATGACGCGCGGGTTGTTTGCGGTGTTGCGCGGCTACGAACGGAGCTATCACGAAGCCGTGCGGCGGGCGGGGCGGTTGACGTTTGCGGATGTGCTGCGGCTGCTGTTGCCGGCGACGGGAGCGCCGGCGCTGTCGGCGGGCGGCGGCGACGATGCGCGGCTGATGATCGATTGGCGGCTCGATGCCAAATTCGACCACTGGCTGCTCGATGAATTTCAGGACACGAGTTTCGCGCAGTGGAGCGTCTTGCGGAGTCTGATCGACGAAGCGGTGCAAGATCCTGAGGGGCGTCGGAGCCTATTCTACGTCGGCGATGTGAAGCAGGCGATTTTCGCGTGGCGCGGCGGCGACCCGAAATTGTTTCGCGAGATCTTCGACTACTACAACGGCGCCGAGGCGGGCGCGATCGAGGAGCGGCGGTTGGACGAGTCGTATCGCTCGGGGCCGGCGGTGTTGGCGATGGTGAATCAGGTTTTCGGAGACGCGGCGGCGCTCGGCGTGAGTGTGCCGACGGCGGCGGCGGAGGCGTGGGCGCGCGAATGGCGCACGCACGTGAGTGCGAAGCCGGAACTCGGCGGTTGGGCGGAACTGCGTCACGCGGAGGACGAAGGGGCGCGGTTTGCGGAGACGTTGGCCATTCTGCGGGAGACCGGCGCGGCGGCGCGCGGACTGGAGGTCGCGGTGCTGGTGCGCGACAATCGGACGGCGGCGGCGTTGGCGGATTATTTGCGACGGGAGGGGCCGATCGCGGCGGTGGCGGAGAGCGATCTCTGGGTGGCGACGGACAATCCGTTGACGTGTGCGTTGCTGGCGCTGGTGCGCGCAGCGGCTCACCCGGGCGACCGGCTGGCGCAGGAACATCTCAACATGACGCCACTGGGGGCGTTGTTGGCGGAGGAAGGTTTGGGCGCGGCGGATGCGCTCACGATGCGGGTGCTCGGGGAGATTCATGAAGACGGGTTCGCGGCGACGCTAGAGCGGTGGTTGCGAAAATTGACCGCCGCGCGGGCCGGCGAAACGGGCGGCGGGCTCGATGCGTTTAGCGCCGAGCGCGGGCGCCTGTTGGTGGGGCTGGCGGCGGAGTTTGACGAAAGCGGCAGTCGCGATGTGGCGGAGTTCTTGGAGTTTGCCGAGCGCTTTACGGTGCGCGATGCGGAGTCGGCGGGCGTCGTGCGCGTGATGACGATTCACAAATCCAAGGGGCTCGGTTTCGATCTGGTGATCTTGCCGGATCTCGAAGGCAAAACGCTCGCGGCGCGCCGCGACGGCCTCGCGGTGCAGCGCGCGGCGGATCGCTCGGTGGAGTGGGTGTTGGAGTTGCCGGCGAAGGTGTTTGCGGAGCGCGACCCCGTGCTGGCAGCGCATATCGAGACGGCGGAAGCGGAGGCGGCGTATGAGAACCTGTGCCTGCTTTACGTGGCGATGACGCGCGCGAAGCGGGCCATGTATATCATCACCGAACCGATCGCGGCGAAGGCGACCTCACGGAATTTTCCGCGGTTGCTGCGTGAGGCGTTAGGCGACACGTGGAGCTCGGGCGAGGCGCGGTGGTATGAAGCGATCGGCGTGGTGAACGCGGACGTTACGGGAAATGCGGATGCGGCAACGGCGACGGCACCGGCCCGAATGGGCGAAGGCAAAGGTGCAGGTTTAGGCGAGGGGGAGGGTGAAGGAGAGGGAGCGGGCGAGGTTGAGGACGTTGTGCTTTCGGATGATTTGCGGGCGGTGCGGCGACCGGCGCGCACGCCGTCGGCGCTGAAAGCGGGTTCGGTCGAGGGCGTGACATTGTTTGCCTTGGAGGGCAGGGGGGCGGTGGCGTTCGGTGCGGCGGTGCACGAGCGTTTGGCGGAGATCGAATGGTCGGGGCCGACCGCTGACGGACTGGCCGCAGAGTGGGAAGCGCACGGCGGGGTTGCACAGAGCGAGGCCGCGGCGTGTCTCCGTGCGGAAGAGCTGCGCGGCGTTTGGGAGCGGCCGGTGGCGGAGAACGCGGACGTGTGGCGGGAGCGGGCTTTCGAGGTGGTGCTCGACGGAGAGTGGGTGACCGGAGTATTTGATCGCGTCGTCGTGACGCGGTCGGCGGATGGCCGGGCGGTGCGGGCGACCGTGTTTGATTTCAAGACGGATCGCATTGAGCCGGGCGTCGGTTTGGCCGGGGTGGCGGCGCGCCATGCCGGGCAACTGGGTCTTTATCGGCGGGTCGTGGCGATGTTGACCCAGTTGGAACTGGCGGACGTGGGGGCCGAAGTGGTGTTGACGCGCGTTCGTCGCCGGGTGCCGGTGGCGACGTGACCAAGGGGGAATTCGCGCCCGTTCACCTGCGCGAAATTACAGCCGAAATTCGGGCTGGACAGTGTGCGCACGGCTCAGCACGTTGGCCCCTCTTATTTATGGGCAATCTCAAAAAGAAACGTCGTCTGAAGATGAACAAGCACAAGCGCCGGAAGCGCTTGAAGTCGAATCGCCACAAGAAGCGCACGTGGCAGAAGTGAGTTGCGCTGTTTCGCGCCCTCCTTCTCCCCTTCTGGCCTAGGTTCCCCCCTTTGTTCGCCAACCCGCCGCTCACCGCGGCGGGTTTTTTGTCGTAGGCAAATCGCTTATTCACGGGGCTACTTGCATCGCTGAGTTGGGGGATGCCCGTTTGGGCGAGGACTGGGTAGCGGACCGGGTAGTTTTGCGAGTCGTTGGTATTTACCGCCGTTTCGCATCCGCGCTCTCGACAAATGGAGCCCGGGAAGTGAGCTTCCGCATCTTCAAGAAACACCCCGGCAGCGCATTCCACCCCCGAAGTGCCGCCATTCCGCATCATTCCCGATGAAAAAGCCCGTTCTCTCCGTCCTGACTGCATGGTTCGTTCTCGCGCTCGCCGTCGGCGAAGCCTCCGCGCAGCGGCTCTCGAATCTCTCGACCCGCACCCAAGTCGGCTCGGGTGCCAATGTGACTGTGGTCGGCTTCGTGGTCGGCCAAGGCTCCAATAAAAACATCCTTATTCGCGCCGTCGGCCCCACCCTCGGTGCCGCGCCGTTTGGGGTCCCGGGCACGATCAGCGATCCCAAAATCGATGTCGCTGATGCCACTGGGCGGGTGATTTTCTCCAACGATAACTGGTCCACGACGACCGTCGGCGGTGCGACGACGTTTGCCTCGCTCGGCGCCTTCAATCTCGCGACCAACAGCCGCGATGCGGCGATTCTCGCGACGAATCTGACGCCCGGTGCCTACACGGCGACCGTGAGCGGTGTCGGCACGGCGGCCGGCGTGGCTCTGGTGGAGGTTTATGATGTGACCGGCACGGCGCGGCTCATGAATCTCTCGACACGTGCCCAAGTCGGGACCGGCTCGGGTATTATCATTTCCGGGTTGGTGATTTCACCGGGCAGCGGACGCCGACAAATTCTCGTTCGCGCGGCGGGCCCGGCCCTGACGGGTTTCGGCGTCCCGGGTGCGCTGGCCGACCCCGTTATTGCCATCGTCAACAATGCGAGTCCCAACGTCCAAGTCGCGTCGAACGACAATTGGGGCACGGGCACCAACGTCGTTTCCCTCAATTCTGCGTTTACCCAATCGGGGGCCTTTGCCTTTGCGAACGGCTCCAAAGACGCCGCTGTCATCACCGACCTCGCGCCCGGCAGCTACTCGATCCAAGTGAGCGGTATGGGTGACACCACCGGCCTCGCGCTCGTGGAAATCTACGACATCACGCCCGACACCCTGACGACGGTGGGAGTCGTCGCCAGCAACGCCACGACCGACACCAAGGGCGCCGCTCCCGGGGTTTACACGTTTTCCCGCACGGGTCCGACCACCGCCGCGCTCACGGCGTATTACCAAGTCGGCGGCACGGCGACCGCCGGCGTCGATTATCAGCCCTTGTCGGGCTCCGTGACCTTCCCGCCGGGCGCGAGCACGGTCACGGTTAACCTGTCGCCCCGCACCGATGGCGCGAGCGACACTATCAGCCGCATCGCCACCGTCTCGCTCGCCCCGGGGGCCGGTTACACGATTGGCGGCGCCGCGAGCGTCGCCTCGGTCACAATTTTCTACAACCCCGGCACGAACTACATCGCCGCGCTGCGCGCGCCTGCATCCGCCCCCAATTCTACGGCGTTTGGCACCGCGACCATCCAGTTGAGCGGAGACAGCTCCTTCGCGGTCGTTAATCTCAATTTTTCCAGCCTGAGTTCGCCGCAGACGGTCGCCTACCTCCGCCTTGGCAACCCCGGTGACGTCGGCACGGAAGTGCTACGCCTCCCGACGGGTCAGGTTTCGGGGCAACAATGGGTTTTCCCCACGGAAGGCGCGCTGACAGCTGGCGCGATCGTGCAGGCGATCAAGGATGGGCGCATCTTCCTCAGCGTGGAATCGGCCAACTATCCCTCCGGCGAACTTCGCGGCAGTTTCATCCAAAACAACGCCACGCTCGCGTTCGCCGCGCCGTCGGCTCCGCCGGCCCTGCCCGATGCACCCTTCACCGCCGCCGAGGCCGCGCGCTTCTTAACGCAGGCCACTTTCGGTCCGACGAAATCCGAGATCGACGCGCTGACAGGCAAACGCCTTGGCGACCTCGATTCATGGATCACCGCGCAAATAGCGTTGCCCGTTTCGTCGCTCCGCACCGCCACGACGGAGGATTTTTCCACGTTCACAGCCCCCGGTGAAAATCCGCAATTCACCTACCAGAATCGTCAGGCCGCCTGGTGGAAAATCGCTGTCACCGCACCGGACCAGCTCCGTCAGCGCGTCGCCTTTGCGCTCAGCCAAATCTTCGTCGTCTCCGATGTGCCCACGCAGCTCTACAACAATCCCCTGGGTATGGCCAACTACTACGACCACCTCGTCAACGGGGCGTTTGGCAATTTCCGCGACGTGCTCGAAAACGTTTCCCTCAGCCCGATCATGGGCCTCTACCTCAGCTCCCTGCGCAACGCCAAGGCGACCTTCGATGCGCGCACGGGCGCCGCGTTGACCTCGGCCGACGAAAACTATGCGCGCGAGATCATGCAGCTTTTCACCATCGGCCTGAATCAGCTCCAGCCCGACGGCACGCTTAAACTCGATCCCTCCGGTGTGCCGATTCCCACCTACGATCAGAAAACCATCACCGAGGTCGCCAAAGTTTTCACCGGCTGGGCCTTCGCGTCCGACACGACCAACGCCAATAATTTCCGCGGCGCGGCGGCCAACTACCTCGCGCCCATGGTTCTTTTCCCGACCTTCCACGAGGATGCGCCCAAGACGCTCTTCAATGGCATTCAGATTCCGGCCGGCCAAGGTGGCACCAAAGACCTCGCCGACACCCTCGATGCGCTGGTCAATCACGCTAACACCGGACCCTTCATCTCTCGTCAGCTCATCCAGCGCCTCGTCACCAGCAATCCGAGCCCCGGCTACGTCTATCGAGTCTCCCACGCTTTCGCCAACGACGGCAGCGGCAAGCGCGGCAACCTCGGCGCCGTCGTCCGCGCCATCCTCACGGATTACGAAGCCCGCTCCAGTGCGGTCGCCGCCACCGCGAGCTTCGGCAAGTTAAAGGAACCCGTTCTCCGCGCCACCGCGATCCTCCGCACCCTCGAGGGCGCCTCCAATCTCGGCCGCTATGCCAACGCCCCGTTCTTCATCCCGCAAGGTGCCGAAAGCTCGCTCGGCCAGACGCCGCTCCACGCTCCCACCGTCTTCAATTTCTTCGAGCCCAACTACGTGCAGCCCGGCGCGCTCGCGGCCAGCGGCCTCTACGCCCCCGAGTATCAAATCCTCAACGACACGACGGTCATCAGTCAGCCCAATCAACTCTGGAATTTCATCTACGCCAACCGCTCCGCGACCAACACCATCGAGACCACCGTGGGCATCCGGCTCGACAGCCTGCTCCCGCTCGCCCGCACGCCGGCCGCGCTTGTTGATCGGGCCAACCTCCTGCTCGCTGCCGGTTCTCTCCCGAAAGCGGTCACCGACCGCTTCGTCGCCGCGATCACCGCCATGCCCAACGGCACCGGCGCCACTCTCACGACCGCCCAGGATATCGAGCGCGTCCGGTCCGCCCTCTACCTCACCGTCAGCGTGCCCCAAGGCGCCATCCAGAAATAACCCCGCTGCCCACTGCCGCCATGAACCAGAAAACTGCCACTCCCGATCTTTCCCGCCGCAAATTTCTCGGCGCCTGCTGTGCCTCCGTCGGCGCCACCGGTCTGCTCTCCACGCTCGCGCAACTCCGCCTCATGGGCGCCGCCGCCAGCCCCGACAACGGCCCCGTCACTCCACGCACCGCCGCCGCTCCGCAGTCCGACTACAAGGCCCTCGTGTGCCTCTTCCTCGCCGGCGGCAACGACGCCAATAATCTCGTCGTCCCCACCGATGCTGCCACCTACGCCGCCTACGCTGCCGGCCGCGGTGCGCTTTCACTTCCGCAAAACGCCGTCCTGCCCGTCACACCGCGCACGAGCGACGGCCGCACCTGGGGTATCCATCCGGCGATGACGGAGCTCCGCGACTTGTTCAATCAAGGCCAGTTTGCCGTCCTCGCCAACGTCGGCACGCTCGCCTACCCGATGACGAAGGCGCAGTATTTGAACGGCTCCGTGCCCCGCCCGTCTCAGCTCTTCTCGCACAACGACCAGCAGGTCGAGTGGCAGAGCAGCATCGCCGACAAACCGTTTGTCACCGGCTGGGGCGGTCGCCTCGCCGATCTCACGAATGCGTTCAATGCGAACAACCGCATCTCGATGTCGATCACCCTGAACGGACAAAATTCCTTTCAGGTCGGCAAAAACATCGACCAATACGCCGTCGGCACCACCGGCGCCATCGCGCTCACCGGCTCTGGCACGGGCACCTCGGTTAACGGCCTCCGCACCGCCGCCCTCAACGACGCGCTCGCCATGCAGAACGCCAATCTCTTCGAGACGGCTTTCGGCGGCCTCACGACCGGCGCGCTCGGAGCGAGCTCGCTCATCTCCAGTGTCATCACCGGCGCCAGCCCCTTCACCACTCTCTTCAACGCCGCCAACAACACGAGCCTCGCGCAACAGCTCCACATGGTCGCGCGTCTCGTGAACGCCCAGCAGGCCCTCAACCTCAAGCGCCAGATTTTCTTTGTCCGCGTCGGCGGCTGGGATTTGCACGACAACCAGGTCACGGCCGGCGCCACCACCTCCGGCGCCCACGCGAACCTCCTGCGCGATGTCAGCCGCTCGATGTTCGCCTTCCACAGCGCGCTCACGCAGATCGGTGCGCAAAACCAAGTCACCACGTTTACCGCCTCCGACTTCGGCCGCACCTACAACACCAACGGCGACGGCTCCGACCATGGCTGGGGCAGCCATCACTTTGTCATGGGTGGCGCCGTCCGTGGCGGCGACATCTACGGCAAGATGCCCACCTTCGCCATCGACGGTCCCGACGATACCGGCCGCGGTCGTTGGATTCCCACGACGAGCGTCGACGAATACGCCGGCACCCTCGCCAAATGGTTCGGCGTCAGCGCGACCGATCTCCCGGTCGTCCTCCCCAACATCGGCCGCTTCGCGAAACCCGACCTCGGCTTCATGGGGTAGATGCCATGAGGCGGACTTCAGTCCGCCTTTCTGCGCCCGCGATGTCCCCGCGCCTCCGCCTCGCCCTCGCCGCCGCGATCCTCCTCGGACTCGCGGCGCTCTTTTTCCTGCCGCGCCCCACACCCCCGCCGACTGCGTCCGCGCCCTCATCCTTAACCGCGCCCGCCGACCGCGCACCCGCCCCGGCGCCCGCGCCCGCGCCCGCCGCGCCGAAAATCGAAATTCGAAAATCCGAAATCGAAATTCCCGCCGCCTCCGTCGCCGGCAGCCCCATTGCCGACGACCTGAACGCCCCCGGCAGCTCGCTCCGTCGCGACCTCGAAATTCTCAACGAGCTCTTCGGCGCGTTTCAGACTAACTTCCCCCGTCTCGGCAATCCTGTCGGCGAAAACGTGGAGATCACCGCCGCCCTCGCGGGCGCGAATCCCGCCCAGTTCGACTTCATCTCGCCGCGCCACCGCGCCATTAACGCCCGCGGCGAACTCTGCGACCGCTGGGGCACCCCGTTTCGTTTTCACCAGATCAGCGGCACGCACATGGAAATCCGCTCCGCCGGTCCCGACCGCCAGTTCGCCACGCCGGACGACGCGCAGTTTCCGTAGTCGCCCGTCGTCGCGGTCATTGCCCTGCGCCGGCTTACTCCAGGCATCTCCCGGCGGCCGTCACGGGCTTTTCTTCGCCCGCGTCTCGGCCGCGCAGGGAACTCCGCCCGCCGCCCGAAGTCGTGGCAACTTTCCGCACACTTCCGCGTCTCGACATCTCACAATCCCCGCTCATCTTTTTCGCCTCCGTCTCCCCGATGCACACCACCCGACTCTCTTCCCGCCGCTCGCACCTGCGCCGTTCCGCCACCCGTGGTTTTACCATGATGGAACTCCTCGTGGTCCTCGCGATCCTCGGCCTCCTTGCCGGCCTCGCGATTTCGAATGTCACCGGCATTTTCGGCGGCGCCCAAGCCTCCACCGCCCAGCTCTTTGTTAAAGAAAGCATGAAGACCTCGCTCTTCACCTACCGCATGACGATGGGCGATTATCCGTCTACCGCCGACGGCCTGCAGGCGCTCATCACCGCCCCCGGCACCAAAGCCGACCGTTGGCGCGGCCCCTACATCGAAGGCGGCAAAGTCCCGCTCGACCCCTGGGGTGAGCCTTACCAATACGCCAGCCCTGGCACGAAGAACAAGGGCAGCTACGATCTCTGGTCCAAGGGCCCTGACAAACAAACCGGCACCGCCGACGATATTGGCAACTGGGATGACGCCCCGGTCGGCGCCCCCAAGTGACGCGCCTGTTTTGCCGTAGCGATGAGCCTGCCGCATGAATCCTGTGCGCCCGTCCCGGCCTAGATCCCGCCACTCGCCGCTCCTGCCCGCTGCTCGTTCGTCTTCTCTTTTCGCGTCGCGCGTTACCTCGCTGGGCCCATCCGCGCGTTTGCACACGCGCGGGTTCACCATGCTGGAGATTCTCCTCTCGCTCGGCATCGTCGCCCTCCTCGCCGGTGTCCTGATCGGCGGCTCCGCGACGCTCCTCAGCGACCGCGCCCTCACGCCCTCCGATGTGTTTTGGAAAGCCGTGCAAGAAAGCCGCAAAACCGCGCTGAAAGACGGCAAGGACGTCCGCCTCTCCTTTGATCAGAAGGAAAAAAAGTTCGTCCTCTCCGAAGCTACCGGTGCCGACACCACGCTGCGCGAATTTCTGATTCCTGCGCCCGGCGAAAACCTGACGCTCACGTTTCTCACCACGCAAAAAGGCGCGAGCATGATGATGATCGGTGGCGTCGCCGTCGAAACGCAGACGCTCCCCGCGGTCACGTTTTACGCCGACGGCACGTGCACGCCGTTCCGCGCACAGATCCAGCGCAACGGCGGCGCCAACGTCCTCGCCATCGACCCGTGGACCTGCGCAGCCGTGCTCACGCCCGCTGACCCCAACGCGCCGTGAAGCCCGCCCGCCGCTCACCACTCCGACTTCGCCGTTGCGACCGCGTCACCGTTCGCGGCGCACGCGGCTTCACCTTGGTCGAGGTCCTGATGGCGATCACGATCTTCGCCTTCTCCGCCGTCATCCTCGCCTCGGCCTACGTGAACGTCCTCAACGGCTACCTGCTCGTCGAGCGCTCCGCCCAAGCCAGTGCCGATCTCGCGTTTGCCCGCTCCCTCGTGCTCACCGAGCCCGACCGCAAGAAACTCGAGCTCGGCGGCGAATTCGAAACCACCGATGCCCGCCGCGCGAAGTGGGAAGTCGAGATCGTCCCGACCGCGACCGCCGATCTGTTCACGGTCAAGTTCACCTGCACGGTTTCCACCTCCGGCGAAGCCGACCCGCAGAAGACTGTCCAAACCTTTACCGTGCTGCGCCCCACGTGGTCCATCGACCCCAGTGAGCGCTCGAAACTCCGCGAGGAAGCCAAGCAGCGCATCCTCGATCTTCAGGCGAAGAAAACGTGATGAATTTTCGATTTCCGATTTTCGATTCTCGATTGGCTCAAGCCACGGTCCCTCGGGCGGCCTCTTCCGCGCGACGGGTGACCTCGTTCTATTCGAAAATCCGAAATCGAAAATCGAAAATCCAAGCCGGTTTCACGCTGCTCGAAATCCTCCTCTCGCTCGCGCTCGTGTCGCTCATGCTCGTCGCGCTGAACACCTTTGTGTTTTCGATGGGCGAACTCTGGGGCCGCGGCGCCGACGTGCATCTCTTCGAGCAACACACCCGCGCCGTCTCCCGCTTCCTCGACCGCGAGCTCCGCACCGCCGTCCTCCCGCCCGCCTCGCGCCCGAATGCCACGCCGATCGCCCTCAAGGAAGTCCGCCCGCAAACTGGCATGACGGAAAAGCTCCTCACGTTCGAGCTTCCCGCCGGCAGCCGTCTCTTTGTCTGGCCCGAGCGTCCGTTGCCCGAGGTCGTGTGCTCGTTGCAGGTCCGCGAGCGCGAAGGCCTTTTTCTCCTCTGGCATTCGCGCCTCGAAAAGAATTTCGAGACCGATCCGCCCCGCGAAACCCTCGTCACGCCGCTCGTCACCGCGCTCGCCTACGAATACTACGACGCCGACTTCAACCGCTGGAGCATCGAGACGAATCTCAAGCGCGACAACTCCGGCAACCCGCTCACGCCCCAGCGCCTCCGTCTGAAGTTCGCCTACAACAAACTGCTGCGCGAGACCGTCATCACGCTCCCCGCCACGACGAGCACGCTCCCGTTGTTCTGACAAACCGGATGTCTTTCCGCCTTTCCATTTTCGCTTCGCTCCTGGGCGCCCACCGTCCGCCCCCCGGCCGTGCCCCGTCACGCGCGCCGGCCCAAAATCGAAAATCGAAAATCCCAAATCGAAAATCCAACGCATCGGTCATCGTGATCGTGATGATCACGCTGCTCTTCACCGCCTTCGCGCTCGTCGCCTTCATTGAGAAAGCCAGCAACGACCTCCTCGTCGAACACCGTGAGCAGCAGGCGCGCCGCTTGCGCATGGAGGCCTACTCCGCGCTCGAGGTAACCCTCGCCGTCCTCGAAGATTTTCGCCTCGCGCTGAACGGTCTCCGCAGTCCCGCCGAAGGTTGGAATGATCCGCTCGCCTTCGCGGGCTACACGCCCACCGAGGACCGCACGATCGATATCTCCTTCGAGGACGAGAGCGCCAAACTCCCGCTGCCCAACGCCAACGCGGAAATTCTCTCCCGGCTCTTCCAAGTCTGGCAGCTCTCCAAAGCCGACGCCGATTCCGCCGCCGATGCGTTGATGGGCTGGATGAAGCACGGGCACACCTACACTACGGCCATCACGCCCGACTACGACCGCGGCTCGATTCCCTTCGAGGCGCCCGGCCGCCCGATGCGTTCGTATCAGGAACTCGCCGCCATCGAAAAAATCCGCACTGCCTTCTACTCCGAAGACGGCCGCCCCAACGATCTCTGGCGCCGCTTCGTCGACAACGTTTCCCTCCTGAATTTCTCGAAGCCCAATCTCAACGCCGCCAAGCCTGATGTGCTCATGGCGCTCGGCCAGTTTGACCAGACGCAGCAGCAAAACCTCTCCGACTACACCGCCGGTCGCGGCAGTTTTCAGTCCCAGGGTCCCGCCTTTTTTCAAAACGTCGCCGACGCCGCCCGCATCACCGGCAACGCCGGGGGCAACACCGGCGGCTTCGTCACCACGATCAGCGCGCTTCGCATCAACCTCACCGTGCACGATGGCCGTTCCGATTTCCGCCTCTCCGCCGTCGTCACCATGGGCAACGCCGCCCAGACCGTGCAAACTCCGGCAACTTCCGCCACGCCCAAGGCGTCAGCCTCCGGCAGCGCATCCACGGCCAATCAGCCCAACGCCAACGCCACTTCCGCCGCCACCAACGCCTCGTCCACCCCGGGCGCCGCCGGCCAGACCGCCGCCGCGCGCAATCTCAACTACCCGTTTACTCTCTTGGAAATTCGGGAAAATGATGAGATTCCTCCGCCCCCTCCACCACCGCCTCCGCAACCCTGATACATGAGTTTTCTCGCCACTCTCCGCGCCGGCCCCCCGCCGCCCAAGGTTGCCCTCCTCCCGGACGGACTCTTTTTCACCCGCGCCCTCCCGGTCACGCCCGGCGCCACGCCCGCCGAGGCCGCCGCCCAGGTTGAGCTCGCACTTGAGGCTGTCTCGCCGTTTCCGATCGCGCAGCTGTTCTACGGATATTTTTGGACGCCCGGCGCCGAGAGCGCCTTCGTCTTCGCCGCCTACCGTCGTCGTTTCACCGCCGATCAGATCGACGCGTGGACCGGCGCCGAGATCGTGTTACCCGCTTTCGCCGCCCTGCTCGGTATCGATGCGAAGCCTGCCACGACCGTCGTGCTCACGTCGCCCGAGGGCCTGACTGCCGTGCATTGGGCCACCGGTCCGGTGCCCGCCGCCGTGCTCTTTCGCCCTTTGCCGCCCGCCGTCGAAGGCGCCCCGGAAGTCGATCCCGCGACCCTCGACGCCACGCGCGCGCGCCTCCGTGACGAACTGATCCGCGAAGTTGGCGGCAGTCACAGCGTCATCGACCTCGCCGCGCCGCCCGCCGCCGATCCCGCCCGCGACGACCGCGAGGTCACCTTCCGCGCCGGCGAACTCGTTTCCCATCTCAACGCCACCACCGTCGCCTCGCTCGACGTGCGCGACAAAGGCGAACTCGCCTCCCTCCGTGCCGCCCGCCGCCGCGACGTCTTGCTCTGGCGCGTCGCCCTCGGATGCGTCGCCACGCTCTTCGTGTTCGCGCTCGGCGAGTTCGCGCTCATCGGCGGCCGCGCGTGGCAAAAAGTCCGCGACACCAAGTTTCGCACGCAAAAGCCCCTCGTCGAAAAGATCATGAAGTCCGACGAGCTCGCCCGTCGCATCGACGACCTCGCGACCAAGCGTCTCCTGCCGTGGGAGATGATGATGGCCGTGATCGGCGAACAGAAGGCGCGCCTGCCCCCGGAGATTTATTTCGGCCGCGTCTACACCACGCCCGGCAGCGGCATCTACACGATTTCGATCGATGCGCAGACGACCAACGTCGGCACCATCGCCGCCTACACGACCGCCCTCAAGGCGCTCCCCACGATTGAAAGCGTCGATACGCGCGGCCTGCAGGCCCGCGGCGAAAACGCCACCTTCACCCTCGTCATCACCTTCAAGCCCGACGCCATCAAGCCGGGCGCCATGCTATGATTCGCACGCTCCGCGCCTTTTTCCTCGGCCGCCTCCTGCGCGAGAAACTGCTCCTCGTCGTCTTCGCCCTCCTCGGCGTGCTCATGTGGCTCTCCGGTTACAGCAAACGCGTCGGCGCCTTCTGGCGCGAGCAGCGCAGCACCACGGTCGCCCTCAAAGACCAGCAACGCTGGCTCGACAACCGTCAGGCCCTCGAAGACGCCGCGAAAAAAGCCGCGGGCCGCCTCGATGCCGCCCAGACGCTCGACGGCACCCGCCTCCTCGCCGCCGTCGGCGCCCTCGCCAGCGAAGCCGGCCTCCGCAACACCAGCAGCGGCCAGCAGACCGACGAGAGCAACGGCCAGATGGCGATCCACACGCTGCCCTACACGATCAACCGCGGCGACTACGAGTCCCTGAAGAAATTCTACATCGCGCTGTCCGCCCGCTCGCCCTACATCGGCATCGAGAAATTCACGCTGAATTCCGACCGCGCCAATCCCGCGCAGCTCAACCTCGCGCTCACGGTCTCGTCCGTCGAAATCTCGCGCTGACCGCGCATCCGCGCTTGGAGACGCGACGCCCCCGTCGCGTCAGTTCCGTAGCTCGCCCCCGCATCCGTCGCGCTGGGGCGCGCGCCTGAATGACCCGTTACACTTCTCCATTTGCTGCGTCTGGGAACATGGCCGATTCTCGCCCGTCTACGAACGCTCCTCGTCCGCTTCCCTTTCACTCGCTAATGAAGAACTCCGCGCCGCTTCACTCCACTCGCGCCTTTGCGCTGGCCGTCCTCCTTGCCTGGCTCGCGCCGCGCGCCGCCCGCGCCGAGAACTCCGTGGCCTTCAAGCATTCCGACTACCGCGAGGCCGACGGCCGCATCACCGTCAAAACCCAGGGTGCCTACATCGAGAAAGATCTTGGCACCGACATGCACCTCAAGTTCGAGGGCATTCTCGATGCGATCACGGGCGCTACGCCCTCGGGCCAACCCGCTCCCGCCGGCAGCGATCAGGTGCCGCTCTCCCAACTCCACGAGCGCCGCAAAGCCTGGAACTCCGTCTTCTCGCGCCAATTTCCGCGCGTCAACGTCGCCCTCGGCATCGGCAACAGCCGCGAGAGCGATTACGTGTCCACGGGCTGGTCGCTGAACACGCTCACCGATTTTAACCAGAAGAACACCACGCTCCTCGCGGGCATCGCTGGCACCGACGACGACATCAAAGTGTTTTTCCAAACCGATCGCGTGAAAAAGCGCACCAACGACGTCATCGTCGGCGTCACGCAGCTCCTCGATCCGCGCACCTCCGTCTCGGTCAATCTTACGTGGGGCCGCATGACCGGCTTCCTCGCCGATCCCTACAAACTCGTGCAGAAAAACACCGAGGTCTTCCCGGGCGTTTCACTTCCGCTGACGTTTCCGGAAAACCGTCCCCACGAGCGCAACAAGGGCATCCTCTTCGTCGGCTTGAACCGAGCATTCCCCGCGCTCCGCGGCGCTCTCGATGCCAGCTACCGCTACTACCACGACACCTACGCGACCGACGCCCATACGCTCGACGTGTCGTGGTTTCAGCGGGTCGGCGAGAAGGTCATTTTGCGCCCGTGGTTGCGGCTCTACGACCAATCCGCCGCCGAGTTTTACCACTACAATCTCGATAAAACTTCGCTCGCTCCTGCCAACGGCGCGCCGCGCACGACCGGCCCGTTTTACTCTTCCGACTTCCGTCTCTCCGAGATGCGCACGGTCACCTACGGCCTGAAAGTCATCTGGAACGTCACCGACGCCATCGCGCTCGACGCCGCGCTTGAGCAATACGACATGCACGGCCGCGACGGCGTCACGCCCGCGAGCGCCTACGTGAAAGCCCGTATCTTCACGGCCGGCGTGAAATACTCCTGGTAGTTCGCCCGCCCGCCCGATGTCGATCGTCGCCCAACAGCACCGCGCTCCGCCGCCCGCTCCGTCCGGAGCTGCGGCTGCGCTGCCGTTGCGCAAACTCTCCTTCGCCGCACTCGGCACGCAGTGCGAAGTTCAATACACCGCGCCCGCCGGCGACGATCAGGCCGTGACGTTTGAGCGCGCCGCGGTCGCGTGGGTCGCGGCGTTCGAGGCCAAATATTCCCGCTTCCGCCCCGACAGTCTGATCAGTCGCATCAACGCCGCCGCCGGTCGCGAATGGGTCTCCGTCGATGCCGAGATGGAGGGCCTGCTCAAACTCTGCGACACGCTTCATTTCATGACGCAAGGCGTGCTCGATCCGACGACGCTCCCGCTCATTCGCCTCTGGAACTACAAGGCCGAGACGCCGCGTGTGCCCTCTGCGGAGGAAATAGCTGCCGCGCGCGCGCTCGTCGGGCTAAAAAAAATCCAGCGCGCTCCCGGCAAAGTTTTTCTACCCGTGGCCGGCATGGCCCTCGACTTCGGCGGCTTCGGCAAAGAATACGCCGTCGATATCGTCGCACAGATCGCCGGCGACCACGGCATCAAGAGCGCGCTCGTCGATTTCGGTCACGATCTCCGCGCGGTCGGCACGCCGCCCGGCCGTCCCGCGTGGCACATCGGACTCGAAGATCCCCGCAAGCCCGGCATCGCCGACGGCAGCATCGGCGTCACGGGCAAGGGCGTCGCGTCCTCCGGCGACTACCTACGCTGTTTCACCGTCGGCGGAAAACGCTACGGCCACATCATCGACCCGCGCACCGGTTGGCCCGTCGCCAACGGCTGCATGCAGGCCACGGTGATCGCCGGTTCCTGCCTTCAGGCCGGCGTGCTTTCGACCACCGCCTTCGTCCTCGGCGTGCCCAAAGGCATCGAGTTTATCCAGGCCTGCCCTGGCGCCGACGGCCTGCTCCTCACCGAGAACACCCGCGCCCAAACCCGTGGATTTTTCAATTATGTCGCCTCGAATTAAGACCCTCCTCGCGCTCCCGTTGGCGCTCGTTTGCGCCGTCCTGGCCCGCGCCGAAATCAAAGTTGGCGACACGTTTCCCGCGTTTGCGGCCAACGGTGTCGTCGCGATTTCCGGTGGCGCGCTGCCCGCGACGACCGGCCAAGTCGTGCTCGTCGATTTCTGGGCCTCGTGGTGTGCGCCGTGCAAAGCCTCGTTTCCCGCGCTCGCGAAAATCCACACCGATTTCGCCCCGCGTGGCCTCATTCTCGCCGCCGTCAGCATCGACGAGAAACCCGCCGCTGCCTCCGCGTTCGCCAAGAAACTCGCGCCGCCGTTTCCCACGCTTCACGACCGCGAGCAGAAGCTCGTGAAACAGGTCGTCGTGCCGACGATGCCCACGAGCTACCTCGTGGACCGCACGGGCAAGGTCCGCTTCATCCACGACGGCTTCCACGGTGACGCCACCGACAAACTTCTCCGCCAACAAATCGCGACGCTCCTCGCCGAAAAACTCTGACCGCCATGCGCTCCACCTTCCGCTTCGCTTTCCTCGCTCTCGCCGCGCTCGTCGCCGCGTTTTCGACCGGTTGCACCAATACGAATCTCGTCCGCGTGAAACCGTGGGAGCGCGCCGCGCTCGCCGACTACACGATGAATCCCGGCCGCGACCCGCTCGCCACCGCGATGGCCGAGCACACATTTTTCTCCCGCGAGACCGCCACCGGCGGACGCGGCGTCGGCGGCAGCGGCTGCGGCTGCAATTGAGCAGGGTGACTGGTCACGGTGCGTCTCGCCCCGGGTTTTCGCCGATTGGCTCCAAGTATTCGGCACTTCGCCCCGCGGAGCTTTTCTCAGTGGGTTCCCGGGTTTGGAGTGCGCGTGCGCTCCGCTGACCGGCGCACATTTTTTCGATGAAATTCGCTCTCGCTCTCCATCGCCGCCTCGCGTGGCTCAATCTTCCTGCCGCGATCCTCGTCGCCGTATTGCAACGCACGCCGGTGCTGCGCGTGGCGACGGCCGCCGAATCCGCCTTTGTCGGTTCGCCGGTCGGGCAAGTGCTGCGCAACGTCCTCACCGCTGTCGCGTCGCTCGGTGCGCTGCATTCGCTCGCCGGCGCCACGCAGCTCAGCGCGTCGGTCGCCAGCCCGCTGCGGGTGACGGCTGGCACCGCGATCACGCCGGTGGCCCTCACTGTGACCGGTGCGCAAACTCCGCCGGCGTCGTTTCTCGTGTCCGGCACCATTCCGCCCGGACTTTCCGTTTCGGGGCTTACCGGCACCGGCGGCGCGATCAATGCCTCCACGCTCACCCTGTCGGGCGCACCCACGACGGCCGGCACCTACGCGATGACGATTCGGGCGTGGGAAAAAATCAACCGCTCGGGCGACGCGTCCAGTAATTTCACCTACACCGTCGTCGTGGCCGCGGCCGCCGCAACCATCCCCTCGTTCACATTGCAACCGGTGGCGCAGACGATCGTCGTCGGAGCGAATGTGACGTTCAATTCTAGTGCGAGCGGCACACCGTTGCCGACGTATCAATGGCGGAAAGACGGCGTGCCGATCAACGGTGCGACGGCGATTTCGCTCACGCTCACCAACGTGCAGGCGGTGCAGGCCGGCGCCTACTCCGTCGTCGCAACGAATTCCGCCGGCTCCGCCACGAGCAATTCGGCTCTCCTCACCGTGAATGCGCCCGCCGTCGTCGCGCCAGCGTTCACGACGCAGCCCGCGTCGATCACGGTCGGCGCGGGCGCCACCGCCGTCCTGAATTCCACGGCCACCGATGCGATTTCCTATCGTTGGCAACGCAACGGCAGCGACCTCGCCGGAGCGACCTCCGCCAATCTCGTGTTGTCCGGCGTGACGGCAGCGGAGGGTGGCGACTACCGCGCGATCGCCACCAATTCGTCGGGCTCGAAAGAGAGCAATCTTGCCACGCTCTCGGTGAGCAACGTCGCCACCACCGAGGTCGGCCGCCTCGTGAATCTCTCCATTCTCACCACGGCCGGCCCCGGGGCGAAAGTGCTCACCGTCGGCGCCGTCGTCGGCCCGTTGAACTTCGCTGGCTCGCTGCCGCTCGTGATCCGCGCCGTCGGTCCGACGCTCGGCAGTGCTTTCGGCCTCGGCGACGTGCTCGCCGATCCCGTGCTCACGATCAACGCCGCCGGTGCCGCCACGCCCATCGCCTCCAATGACAATTGGGGTGGGGCCACGCCGATGCGCGCGGCGTTTTCGGCGGTGGGCGCGTTTGATCTGCCGACGACGAGTCTCGACAGTGCGGCGCTTTCGAATGCCGGTGTCGGCGGTTACACCGTGCAGGTCACGGGAAAGAACGACACCAGCGGTCTCGTGATCGCCGAGATCTACGACAACAGCACGGCGCGCACGGCCACGAGCCCGCGCCTCGTTAATCTCTCGACGCTCACGCAGATCGACGCCGGCGGCAGCCTCGCGGTCGGCTTCGTGCTCCGCGGCGCGACGGCGCGCACCGTCCTCGTCCGCGGCGTCGGCCCCTCGCTCGGCACGATCTTCGGACTGGGCGGCGTGATGGCCGACCCGAAGCTGGAACTTTTCAATAACGACACCGGCGCCAAGGTCACGGAGAACGACAACTGGGGCGGCGACGCCCAGCTCATGGATGCCAACGCCACGGTGGGCGCCTTCGCGATCGCGGACGTCGGCACGAAAGACGCCGTGCTCCTCGTGACGCTGCCGCCCGGCGCCTACAGCGCCCGAGTCAGTGGCGTGGGTAGCTCGGCCGGCACCGCCATTGTCGAGGTTTACGAGCTGCCGTAGGGGAAAACCGGCGACAGGCCGTTGCCGGGCTTAGGGCGGACTTCAGTCCGCCCTTTTATTTCACGATCCGCCGAAGCCACAGTCCGCCTGCGAGGGTGCTGACAAAACCGGCCGTGGCGAGTTGCCACGCTGGCACGCCGAGGACTTTGGGCGGCGGGGCGTTTTCGGGTTGTCGGACTTTGGCGACGGCCGCGGTCACGAAGAGTCCGGTGCCGAGCAATACGAGCGCGGCGATGCCGAGGTAGGCGCCGGTGTGGGCGCTCTCGGCTGCCTCTTTGGGCGGCGGGGGAGGCGGCGGGGCGGGTGACTCGGGGGCGGAGCTCACGTGAGCGAGTTATGGAAAAATTCGATGATCTCACCGTTGGGGCCTTCGCAGAAAAAGATGCGGATCGGCACCGGCACGTGCGCATTGGTGGTGGCGATGGTCACGTCCTTGGGCTCGACGGTGATTTTGGCGCCGGTGGCGCGCACGCGTTCGGCGACTTCGTCGAGGTGGGATGTGCGCAACGCGAAGTGAATCACGGCGCCGTTGGCCGCGGCTTCGTAGGCGAGGTCTTCGAACACCTCGAGATAGTTGCCATCACCCGCATTGAGCATCGCGGCGCGTTGGGGCGCGGCCCGCCAGGCGATTTTTTCGACGAAGCCGAGCGTGCCTTGGTAGAACGACATCGTGCGGTCCCAGTCGCGGGTTTTGATGCAGACGTGGTGGAAGCCGGAGATAAGCGCGCACATGCGCGCTAGTTGAAGCGGGGAAGTTTAAGTTGGAAGCCGAAACACGGACTCCTCGATGAACTCGGCGGTGGCACGGCGTCCCGATTCAGGCCGACGCGAAACAAAAAAGCCGAAGGAACTCCGGCACGTCGGACCTCAACTTAAACTTCGCCCCTTAAACTTCATCTGGCACGCGGCGGCGGTGCCGCCGCGGCGCGTCAGGGCGCGAGGCGTTGCACGAGCGCCATCAGCGGCTGCACCTCGGCGGGCGGTTTCACCCAGTCGCTGTAGAGGAGCTCGGGCATCGTGTAGTTCGTGTTGTAGAGTTGGAAATTGGCCTTGTCGTTGCGCGAGAGGTGGCCGGCTTTCACGGTGGCTCCGGCGTAGAGACCGGCAGACTTCGTGTAGATGAGCATCGGCGTGCGGAGGATCTCGGCGTTGAGGCGCTCGGCTTCGGCCGCTCTCGGACCGGCCACTGCCTTGGCGTCGACGCCGACGTTGAAGCGCTGTTTGAAGAGGAGCTTGGGGGTGTTGGTGTCGGTGATGACGTAGACGCTTTCGACGGCACTGGCGCCGATTTGCAGACCGAGACTGGCCTCACCGGCGCTGATGAGCACCGGGAGGCTCCAGCGGCCCTGGTCGTTTTTCACCATGATGACGCCGTAGCCGTCTTTCACGCCGATGAAGAAGCCGGCTTTGAACTGGTTCACGATCACGATGGCTTTCGCTTGGCGGAGCACGGCGGCGGGGATGGCGGTATCGCGACGGCTCTGGAATTCTTGCAGAATGGCTTCGCAGGTTTCGATGCGGTCAACGAGGTCGGCGCGGGACACCTCGGCGCGCACGAGCGCGGCACCGAACAGGGCGACGAGGGACAGGAGCAGGAGTTTCTTCATGACGGGACGGAAAGGCTGAATTGAGCCGAGATGTATGCACGGCGCACGGGCGTTGGAAAGCGCGGAGTGGGGGTGGTTCCCCCGCGGTTGTTCACATTGGGCGGGCTCAGTCGAGGCCGCGCGCGGTGAGGTCGTCTTCGTCCCAACCGAGGTAGTGGCCGAATTCGTGGAGGTAGGTCTGGCGAACTTCGTCGCGGAAAATCTCCACATCGCCCTCGGCGTAGTCCCAGAGGTTGGCGAGATAGAGGAGGATTTGGGCCGGGGCGGGGTTGTCGTGCGAGAGCTCCAGACCGTGGGCGCTGCCGGTGAAGAGGCCGAGAATATCGGGCGGGAAACCTTCGGCGAGCACGTCGGGCGCGGGCGTTTGCTCGTAGTGCACGGGCACGTCGCGGGCGAGGGCGCGGATCTCGGGTGGCAGCTGGCGTTGGGCGGCACCGACGGTGGCTGCGGCGACGGCGGTGAGTTCGGCGGGGGTCACGGGCGCAGTTCGGCGGAGATGTCGAGGCGTTCGAAGCGTTCGCCCAGCCACCAGAGCGCGCACCAGACTTCACCGGCGAGGACGGCGAAGACGGCGATGGCGGCGAGCGCGATGGCGGCGGCGAGGCCGATGAGCCATTGCGAGGCGAAGATGAGTGCGACGGCCGCGGCGGCGGCCGGGAGCAGGGCGATCACGGCGACCAGCAGTTGACCAAATACGAAGATCAGGCGCTGGCCCATGAGCTCGATGCCGCCGCCACCGGCGGCGCGAGTGGTCTGGAACCACGCGGGGAAGAGGAGCGTGGCGCCGTTGAGGACGAGGAGTTGGAGCGCGCAGACGAGCGGGGTGATGGCGGCGATGCCGAGGGCGGCGGAGAGCTTCACTGCGGGGGTGAACGTCAGCGCGACGCGCCCGGACGAGGGCATCGCGAGCACCAGGGCAAGGAGCGCGAGGCCGACGAGGCCGGAGAGGATGGCGGCCGGCGCGAGGAGTTGGCCGAGGAGGAGTTGCCAGCCGCGGATCGGGTAGGTCTTGAGGATGTCGGCGTTGGCGAGGTCGCTGCGCAGGTCCTGCCGCGCGAGGTGCGGCCCGAGCAGCAGCATATAGCCACCGCTGGCCACCGAGACGATCAGGACGATGGCCCGCAGGGCGCGCGTATCCGGAGAATCGCCACTGAGAAACCACTTGCTGCCGACGAGGATCACGGCGGCGGCGATGGCGAGCACGCGGAGGTTAAAATACGAACCGGTTGAGAGGAGATTTTTCCAGAAGAAGGCGAGTTCGGGGCGGCCGGTATCGGCGAGGAAGAACGGCGCCGGCCGGGCCCGGGTAGTCGCGAGGGCCAGGGGGCTCTTGCCGGCGCGCACCGCGGCGACCGTCGCGGAGCGTTTCTCGGCGAGCGCCAGCGAGGCTTCCTCGAAGGAGACCGAGGCCAGGCGCAGCACCCAGCCGTAGTGGCCCACGATCACGAGGAGCGCGGGGGCGAGGGCAAAAAGGAAGGTGCGCGCGTCGGGGGCGAGAAAGGGTCCGAGCACGGCCTTGAACGGGAGGAGCAGCACGCCGAGGACGCCGTGGTCGAGAATGCCGAGGATGTAGTGGGTGAACGGTGCGACGCCGGCGAGATCGTCGGCCTCCGGGGAACGCAGGTCGCGCCAGACCCAAGCGAGCGTGAGGCCGATCACAAGCAGCACGCCGGCCAGAACGGTGAGCCGGCGGCGCACTGGGCTCACGCCGTTTTCGACGAGGCGCGAGATCGTCAGCGCGGCTCCGGTGAAGTGGAGATTCAAGGTCGAGAGCACGAACCACCAGCCGAAGGCGTGCATCACGGCGTTGCCGCCGAGGAAGCTCCAGCGGTTCGAGATGAGCGTGAAAAACAGCGAGGTGAACAGAATCGAAAACTGGGAGCTGAGGAGCTTGAAGTTGATGAGCGCGACGCGGCTGACCGGGGCGGGAAACAAAAACGCCGTCTCGGCTTCGGTGAAACGGAGGCCGGGTTTGTCCGAGGGGATGATCCACGACATCAGGGCAATGCCGAGGAGGAGCAGGGCGCCGAGCGCGGCGATCAGCGGGAGCGTTTCGGCAAACATTTCGGGAGACGGCAGCGTCTCGACGGCCTGCCGGGCGGCGGTGCGTTTCGTGCCGCGACCGTTGGCGGCAGCCCCGATTTGGCGGAAGAAGATGAAGTAGAAATACGCGAGGCCGGCGATCGCCCCGAGGAGGTATTTCGGCTGACGCAGGCGTTTCGCGCGCGAGACGATCTGATTTTTCAGCGAGGTGAGCCGCAGGTAGAGAAGGGCGCCGATCATCGGTGGGCGGAAGTGCAGGGGAAGCGCCGACTCAGTGCTCGGAGCCGCCGGTGGCGCGGATGAAGATCTCTTCGAGGCTCACGCCGGTCTCGCCGTTGGCGAATTGCGCGGAGATTTCGGCGAGGGTGCCGTGGGCGATCTTCCCGCCCTTTTTCAGAATGAGGACGTGCGAGCAGACTTCTTCGAGCAAGTGGAGCAGGTGCGAACTGAGGACGACGGCGGCGCCTTCGCGGGCGCGTTTCAAGATCGAGTCTTTCATGCGGCGGATGCCGAGCGGATCGAGGCCGGTGAGGGGCTCGTCGAAAAACATCACGCGCGGGCTGTGCAAAAGGCCGCAGGCGATGGCGAGTTTCTGCTTCATGCCGCGGGAAAGTTCGCCCGGGAGCTGGTCCGCTTTGTCGGCGATTTCGAGTTCTTCGAGGAGGGGCTCGGCGAGCGTCTCGTGGTCGGGGACGCCGTAAATGCGCGCGACGAAATTCAGGTGCTGGCGGATCGTGAGATAGTCGAAGAGGCGGGGTTCGTCGGGGAAAAAAGCGAGCGCGCGCTTGGCGGCGACGGGGTCGGTGGCGATGTCGTGGCCGGCGATGCGCACCGTGCCGCCCGAGGCCGGGATGATGCCGGCGAGGCACCGGAGCGTGCTGGTTTTGCCCGCGCCGTTGGGTCCGACCAGGCCGAGGACTTCCCCGGGTTGGACGGCAAACGACAGGTCGTGCACGGCGGTGAAGGCGCCGTAGGATTTGGAGAGTCCGGTGACCTCAATCATGGGCCGGGACGCTGGGGGGCGCCGGGGGCTGCCGCAAGCTTGTGCAAAAATCGCGAAACTACCCCCGGGCTGCCGCGTCTTGCCCCCCGAACCCGCTGCTTTTGCGGCGCGGCTCACTCGAAAAAAATAACCCATCACGGATTCTCGTTTCCGCACTTCCCATGAAATCAGTCAAAATTCTCCTCTCCGTCGTCGCGCTTGGCGTGTCGGCGTTTGTCAGCACCGGTATGGCCCAGGAAAAGAAAGGCCGCGGCCAAATGTCGCCCGAGGCCCGCATCACCGCCATCGAAGAAGCCGTCGGCTCCCTCTCGGCCGAGCAAAAGACCAAAATTACCGGCATCTATGAGAAGCTGATGAAGGACGTCGCCGCTCTCCCGCAGGATGAGCGTCGCGAGAAGAGCGGTCCCTTGATGATGGCCACCCGCAAAGAAGTTCGCGCGGTCCTCACGGCCGAGCAGCAAGCCAAGTTCGACGCGATGCCCCAAGGTGGCAAAGGCGGCGACAAGGGCGGCGGCAAAAAGAAGAACCAGTAAACGGTTCGCATGACTTGTTAGGGGTTGGTTACGGCCGTCGCGGATTGCAGCCCGCGACGGCCATTTTTGTGTCCGCAGCGTGAGGCCCGGCGGATTTTCGCTTCGCCTTGGCGGAGCCGGCGCGCAGCGTGCGCTGCATGACGGACAAACGGCGCGTGGTGATTGTCGGGGGTGGGGCGGCGGGATTTTTCGCGGCCATCGCCTGCGCGGAAAAACTCGGCCCGGCCGGCGATGTCACGATTTACGAGGCGACGGCGCATCCGCTGGCCAAGGTGCGGGTGTCCGGCGGCGGGCGCTGCAATGTGACGCACGCGTGCTTCGAACCGCGCGAACTCGTGAAAAAATATCCGCGCGGCGGGCGCGAGTTGCTCGGGGCGTTTCACAAATTCCAACCGCGCGACATGGTCGCGTGGCTCGCCGAACGCGGGGTCGAGACCAAGACCGAGGCGGATGGGCGGATGTTTCCCGTCACGGACGATTCGGCGACGATCGTGGATTGTATGATCCGCGCGGCGGAGGCTGCGGGCGTAAAGGTGATCACGAGCATGGGCGTGCGGAAGGCGGAGCGCGCGGGAGCGCGGAGCGAGGGCGGGGATTTTTGGCTCACGCTGACTGACAACTCCGGCGTGCGCTGCGAGCGGCTGCTGCTCGCGACGGGCGGCAATAAATCGTCGGCCGGTCTCATCATCGCGGAGGCGCTGGGTCACACGATCGAGCCGCCGGTGCCGTCGCTGTTTACGTTTCACATCGACGATGCGCGGCTGATCGGGCTCTCGGGTGTGTCGGTGGAAAACGCGGCGGTGAGCGTGGCGGGCACGAAGTTGAAGACCGACGGGCCGCTGCTCATCACGCACTGGGGGCTGAGCGGGCCGGCGATCCTGAAGCTCTCGGCTTGGGGCGCGCGCGAGCTGGCGGCGGCGAGCTACGAGTTTTTATTGAGCGTAAATTGGACCGGCACGCACACGCGCGAATCGCTCGTGCGCGAGTTGATGGACGTGCGCGGAAAAAATCCGAAGAAGCAGATTGCTACGTGGAGTCCGCTCGCGATGCCGCAGCGGCTCTGGGAACGCCTCGTGGTGTCGGCGGGCATCCCGGCGATCACGCCGTGGGCGCAAGTGGGCAACGCGGCCCTCGGCACACTCGCGACTCAGCTCACGGCGGCGGAGCTGAAGGTCGTCGGGAAGAGTTTATTCAAAGACGAGTTTGTGACCTGCGGTGGCGTGAAGTTGCCGGAAGTGGATTTTAAAACGATGGAGAGCCGGGTGTGCCCGGGCCTGCACTTCGCCGGCGAAGTGCTCGACATCGATGGAGTGACGGGCGGATTCAATTTCCAGGCCGCGTGGACGACGGGGTGGCTGGCGGGGCAGGGGATGGGTGAAGTGCCGGCGCCAAAGTGTTCCGTCGCCTGAAAATTCCGGGTTCAAAACCATGAATATGTTCTCGCTCCTGTTTGTGCTGATTTGCACGGCGATGCTGGTAGCCGGGATTTGTTTGTTCGTTTGGGCGATCGCAAAGGGAAACAGGAAGTGGGCTGTTGTCGCAATCGTTGGTCCTTTTGTGGGGTGTGCCATCATGGTAGCAGCCGTTTGGGTCGTTATAAAACTATCAGATATCAGGTTGAGGCGGGAGGTGGCCAACGCTGAGGTGATCGGAACGTGGACGTTGCGTGAGGAAAGTTTGAAGTTGGTTTTGAGCGGTGGCGTCAAACAAGTCGGCGATGCGCCGTGTGGATTAGAGGTTCGAGCGGATGGCAGCTGCCGCTATCGCTCATTCCACTTTTACCCCACCCGGATCGAAGATCTCGAGGGCCGTTGGACGATTCGCCCGACGCCCGGAGAAAAACAAATCTACGAACTTTCTATCTCGACCAAGAAATCTGTGTTTGGCGTTTCGGTCGGCGAGGAAAACGGGCGCTTGTTTTTATGGGAATACCTCGGCGATCCCGACGAGGGGGCTTATCTCAAATACGATAAACAACCGCTCTCGCTGCCGCGATAGTGTAGTTACCGGATATCCGAATGTGCTGTGAATCGTCGGTTTCCCGCGATCTTTCCGCTCGCCCTCTGACCTGCGAGGTTGGGACGCTCTTCCCCAAATGATGTCCTACTGGCAACTGCTGCTGCTGGTGCTCCCGGTGTTCGCGTTGATCGCGATCGGGGTGGTGGTGCGGCGCGTGCATTGGGTCGAGGGCGAGGCGGAGACGAGTCTCATCCGGTTGGTCGTGAATGTGTGTTATCCGTGTTTGATTTTCGAATCGGTGGCGGGGAACGCGGCGTTGCGGACGCCGGGGAATTTGCTGCTGCCGCCGCTCCTGGGGTTCGTGATGACGTTCATCGGAATTCGCGCCGGGCTGCTCGTGGCGAAGGCGATCGGGTTGCACGTGGGCACGGGGCTGCGGACGTTTGCGCTCGCCGTGGGCGTGACGAATTACGGCTACCTGCCGTTGCCGATCATGGCGGCGATGTGGGGCGAGGAGAGCCGCGGCGTGCTGCTTGTGCACAATGTGGGCGTGGAAGCGGCGATTTGGACGGTGGGGCTTTTGGTGCTGAGCGGGGAATCGTTGCGCGAAGGTTGGCGGAAGCTCGTCAGCCCGGTGATGATCACGCTGGTGCTGGCGGTCGGGTGCAATCTGGCGGGCGTGACGCCGCTGTTGCCGAAGTTGGTGACGGAAACGGTGCACGCGCTCGGCGTGTGCGCGATCCCGCTCGGGTTGATTATGACGGGTGTGAATCTCGCGAACTACCTCAACGAGCCGCGCCACCTCTTTGACGCGAAGGTGACGTTCGCGGCGATGGCGTTGCGCCTCGGCGTGCTGCCGGTGGTGATGCTCGTGGTCGCGAAATATCTGCCGTGCTCGGTGGAGCTGAAACGGGTGCTGCTCGTGCAGGCGGCGATGCCGGTGGCGGTCGTCTCGATCATCATCGCCCGCATGTATGGCGGGCATCCGCGCACCGCGGTGCAGATCGTGCTCGGGACGACAGCGCTGGGGGTCTTGGTGATTCCGCTTTGGCTGCGGGCGGGGCTGGCGTGGCTGGGGGTCTGATTTGGTCGGCGAGTTTCGCGCACCGCCGAGTTGACCGCGGAGCAGCCAACGGCCTTGCTCGCGCGCACTATGGAATTGCTCACCGACCCGCAGGTCTGGATTTCCCTGCTCACGCTCACCGGGCTCGAGATCGTGCTCGGGATCGACAACGTCATCTTCATCTCGATCCTCGCGGGCAAGCTGCCCAAGGAGCAGCAGGCGAAGGCGCGTCAGCTCGGTCTGACGCTTGCGCTCATTACGCGCATTATCCTCCTGTTCAGCATCTCTTGGCTGATGAGTTTGACCAAGGTGCTTTTCACGCTGCCGGTGCTGAATGTCGGCATTACGGGCAAGAGCCTGATTCTCCTGCTGGGCGGTCTCTTTCTGATCGGCAAGAGCGTGGTCGAGGTGCACGAGAAACTGGAGGGCGAAGACGGGCATTCGACCGCGGGGGGCAAGGTCGCCTCGTTCAAAGCGGCGATCGTGCAAATCCTGATTCTCGACGTGGTGTTCTCGCTCGATTCGGTGATCACTGCGGTCGGCATGGCGAACCAGCTCTGGATCATGATCACGGCGGTCGTCGTGGCTCTCGGGGTAATGCTCGTGTTTGCGGGGGCGATCAGCGATTTCGTCAATCGGCACCCGACGTTGAAGATGTTGGCGTTGAGTTTCCTGATCCTCATCGGCGTGACGCTCGTGGGCGAAGCGCTCGGCCAGCACATTCCGAAGGGCTACATTTACTTCTCCATGGCCTTCGCGTTTGGCGTCGAAATGTTGAATCTGCGGTTGCGGGCGAAGACGCGCGCGAAGCCGGTCGAGCTGCACCAGCCGATCCGCTGATCGGCCGGTGGCAGGGCGGGAAGAGCTAACTCAGGCTGACGGCGAAAGCGCGTCGTTAAACTCGGTGTCGGCGGGCCGGTTGTTGCGGCGGTCGGCGCGATGGCGACTGCGCTCGCGTAACATGCGGTCGAGCTTGTCGACCAGGAGATCGAGAGACTTGTAGGCGTCGTCGCTGGCGACGCTGGCGATCAGGTCGGGTCCGGCGATCTCGATGTGGCCCTTCGCGATGAAGGCGGCGCGGTCGCCCTTGGTGTGGTCGTGCTCGAGATCGACGCGCACGCGGACGATGTGGTCGCTGTGGCGGAGGAGGCGGGCGGCTTTTTCGGTGGCGGCGTTGCGCAGGGCCTCGGTGAGGTCGAGGTGCACACCGCGGACGATGAGCTTGCTGTCGATTGAGAGGGAGGTGGCCGGGATGTTTTTTGGATGGGTCATACACAAGGGTAGACTCACGCTCTGGGTTTTCGTTGAGTGGAAACGCGTCGGGAGTTTCCAGATACAGAGATGCGTGGCGGATACGCGACGGGCGCGCGGCGAGTGGCGATGCGTAGACACAAAAAATCCGGCGCGGGCAGAGCGGTCTGCGCGGCCGGATCAGAGGGCGGCGGCCGAATTTTTTCGGCGGCCGGCCGGGGGAACGGGAGCGGTTACTCGGCCTTCGGCAATGGAGTGTCGATATCGATCGGGTGCGGGTGATTGCGCTTGTCCTTGTGCAGGCCGTGGCGGCGACGGAGGAGGCCGTCGAGTTTGTCGACGAGGAGATCGAGGGATTTGTAGCAGTCGTCGCTGGTGACGCTGGCGAGGAGGTCGGGTCCGGCGATCTCGATGTGGCCCTTGGCGATGAACTGGGCGCCGACCTCATGCGTCTTGTCGAGTTCGAGGTCGACGCGGAGGCGGATGATGTGGTCGTTGTGACGGAGGAGGCGCGCGGTTTTTTCGGCGGCGGCGACGCGCAGGGCGTCGGTGAGATCGAGGTGGATGCCGCGGACGATGAGTTTGGCGGCGAGGTCGGGTGGGAGGTTTTTTGAGTTAGGCATACGAAGGGTTTGGGAACGTGACGACCGGACGGGTAGATCCTACGCGGTGATACGGACGAGGGGAAGGGTGGTTTAACGTTTTTTGTTCAGCGCGGCGGCGAACCAATCGTTGTTCACGGCGGCGGGCGGGCGGGGCGCTGGAGCTGCGCCGCCGGGGCGAGGTCCGCCGCCGCCCGGGCCGCGCTGGCCACCGGGGCTGCCAGAGTTTGCGGTCTTGGGGCCGAGGATCGGATTGCTGCGCATCGAGAGGGCGATGCGATTGCGCGGGAGATCGACCTCGGTGACGGTGACCTGGACTTTTTGGCCGGGCTTCACGATGGCGGAGGGCTCTTTCACGAACGAGTCGGCGAGCTGCGAGACGTGGACGAGGCCGTCTTGGTGGACGCCGATGTCCACGAACGCGCCGAACGCGGTGACGTTGGTTACGATGCCGGGGAGTTTCATGCCGGGCTTGAGATCCTCGGGGCGGTGGACGTCGGCAGAGAAAGCGAAGACTTCGAATTTCTCGCGCGGATCGCGGCCGGGCTTCGCGAGCTCAGCCATAATGTCGGTGAGCGTGGGCAGTCCGACTTCGGCAGTGACGTAATTCTCGAGTTTGATTTTCGCGCGGAGTTTTCCGTCGACGATGAGTGCGGAGACGGTGGTGCCGAGGTCGGCGGCCATTTTCTCCACGACGGCGTAGCGCTCGGGATGCACGGCGCTGGAGTCGAGCGGATGGGCGGCGTCGCGAATGCGGAGGAAGCCGGCGGCTTGCTCGAAGGCTTTAGGGCCGAGGCGCGGGACGTCTTTGAGGTCGGCGCGAGATTTGAAGGGGCCCTTCTCGTTGCGGCGCGCGACGATCGCGGTGGCGATGGCGGAGTTGAGACCGGAGACGTAGCTGAGGAGTTGTTTCGACGCGGTGTTGAGCTCGACGCCGACGCCGTTCACGGAGCTGACGACCGTGTCGTCGAGGGAACGCTTCAGGGCGGATTGATCGACGTCATGTTGATACTGGCCGACGCCGATGGATTTCGGATCGAGCTTCACGAGTTCGGCGAGTGGGTCCATGAGGCGGCGGCCGATGGAGACGGCGCCGCGGACGGTGAGATCGTGGTCGGGGAACTCTTCGCGGGCGACGTCGCTGGCGGAGTAGATGGAGGCGCCGGATTCGTTGACCATCACGATGGGAATCGCGGGCGAGAGGCCGAGCGTGCGGACGAAGGCTTCGGTCTCGCGGCCGGCGGTGCCGTTGCCGATGGCGACGGCCTCGACGTTGAAGAACTTCACGAAGCCGGTGAGTTTTTCCGTCGCCTCGACCTCCATGCGGTCGGGGAAAACGACGTCGTTGTGGAGGAGTTTTCCCTGGCGATCGAGAATGACGACTTTGCAACCGGTGCGGATGCCGGGGTCGATGGCCATGACGGCTTTTTGGCCGAGCGGGGCGGCGAGGAGGAGCTCGCGGAGATTGTCGGCGAAGACCTTGATGCCGGCTTCGTCGGCGCGCTTCTTGGACTCGAGGCGCATCTCGGTTTCCATCGCGGGGCAGAGGAGGCGTTTGCAGGAATCCTGCACGGCGAGCACGACCTGATCGGCGGCGGAGCCCTTGCCCTTCACGAAGAGCTGCTGGACCTCGGCGAAGGCCGTGGCCTCGTCGGGGAGCTGCACGCGCATCATGAGAAAGAGCTCTTTCTCGCCGCGGCGCATCGCGAGGACGCGGTGGCTCGGCGCTTTGGCCAGCGGCTCGCTCCACTCGAAGTAGTCTTTGAATTTTGAGGCTTCGACGGAGCTGTCTTTGCCGGTGAGGACCTTCGAGGAGATGATCGCGTCCTTCTGGTAAACGGCGCGGAGCTTGGCGCGCGCGTCTTTATCGTCGCTCACGCGCTCGGCGATGATGTCTCGCGCGCCGGCGAACGCTTCCTCGACGGAGGCGATTTTCGAGACGACGTTTTTGCCGTCGTCGGCGGTGTATTCCTTGCCGACGTAGGCTTGGGCGGCGGCGAGGGCGTCGGTGGCCGGGTCCTGCGCCCAGAGGAGTTCAGCGAGAGGCTCGAGGCCTTTCTCTTTGGCGATAGTGGCGCGCGTGCGCTTCTTCGGACGGAAGGGAAGGTAGATGTCCTCGAGCGCGGCGAGCGTATCGGCGGCGTTGATGGATTTTTCGAGGGCGGGCGTGAGGAGGTTGCGCTCCTTCAGCGACGAGAGGATGGCGGCGCGGCGCTCGTCGATGGCCTTCATCTGCTCAAGGCGGTCGCGGATGGCGAGGACCTGGACCTCGTCGAGTTCGCCGGTGACCTCTTTGCGGTAGCGGGCGATGAACGGCACGGTCGCGCCCTCGGCGAAGAGCTGCGCGGTGGCCGCGACTTGATAGACCTTGATGTTCAACTCGGCCGCGAGGCGGAGGACGTGGTCGGGATTGGGTTGAGCGGTGGCCGGAGAAGCGACGACAGACATGCGAAGAAAAAATGCCGACAACAGCGCGCGGCGGCGGGCGCGCAATCTCCAAAATGCCGCGGGCGCGCGGTTGCCTCTGAAAAAAAGGTGGCGCGGAAATTCCGGTCGGCGGACGGTCCGACACGGACGCGTGTCCGAATGCGCAACCAAACCTTGTCACCCCCCGGTGTTTGTGCGCCACTTCCGGCTCGTTTCTGGAATCTTTTTCTTCTTTCGCCATGTCTGCCATCAATCGTTTCCTTCTCGAAAACAAACTCCGCATCGCGACGAATCCGTGTGTGTCGCCGGACTTCTGCCTCGATTGGCCCGCGTTGCGCGAAGAGTTGAAGGCGAGCAAGGCGGTGAAGGTTTACGGGAAGAGCCGCGTCGAGACCGCGGCCGGCGCGTTTACGCTGCTGGAAAACGCCCAGGGCGACTGCGCGTGGCGCCTGCAGGGCGATGCGACGAAGGCGGACGCGTTGCACGATGCCGTGGCCCTGGCCGACGGCACGACGGTGTTTCCCGCGACGTTCGCGAATCTGCTGAAACTGAAAAATCTCATCCAGGCGCACAATCCGGCCTCGACGGTTTTCCCGACGGCGGCGGAGCAACTGGGCCGCAGCACGCTGGGCATCGGTGCGCGTTTCACGACACTGCATTGGCCGGCCGTCGAGTGGGCGATGAGCGCGCTGAGTCTCGGCGTGACGGCGAACCAAAATTCGATCCCGCGCGAACTTGTTTACGACACCGACGTGATGCTCGCCGGCCAGCTCGACACCGTGCCGTTCCCCTTCATCGGCACCAATGTCCCCGAAGGCCACCAGGGGCAGAGCGTCGAGGGTATGAGCCACGGCTGCGTGCTCTCGAAATTGAAAACCGGGTTTCACCGCCGCGGGATTCCGTGGAGCTTTAACGCCGACCACCAGCCGATCGGCGGCAAGTTCGACTCACGTGAAGACGCGCTCGTCACCGGTTGCGTGCTCGCGAGCTACATCACGTTCGATCTTTCGCCGGAACTCGCCCAGACGAAGGTCGCTGACGACGCCGGCGCGTGGGTCGCCGCGAATGTCCCCGACGCACTCGTCGCCACGGTGAAAGCGCGGGTCGCCGCCGTCGGTCTCACGCTCAACGAAGCCGATTTCGCCAAGCTCCTCGCCTACGTGTGGCCGTCGCTGCAGAAGATGAAAGTCCGCGACGAAAAATACGCCGCTGCGCGCGCGAAGCTTTTCACGACCGCGGTCGGTCGCGCCTACCTCCGCGAACTCTCCATCGACGAACTCCCCGGGCTGACGACGCCCGAGACGACGGCCATCATGCTCGCGCTCTGCGAAGCCCTCGGGATGAAGATCCACTTCGTCGCCCCGGCTTTCGGTTTCCAGAAGAACATGCCCTATCCCGACAACGCTGCGCTCCGCACGTTGATCGAGAAGCAGTGGGCGGTGTGCCAGAATTTTGGCGCGAGTATCGGGTTCCACTCGGGCTCCGGCAAATCCGCCGAAAATTATCAGGTCATGGGTCAGGTCACCGGGAGCCGTCTCGAAATTAAGACGAGCGGTCGCTACACCTATGAGATGGGCCGCGCGCTCTTCGCCTCGAAGAACGCCGCCGATCAGGCGCTCTGGCGCGACTGGTATAAGTTCACCCTCGAGCTTGCGCTGCTCGGTGCCTACAGCGCCGATGCCACCGAGCAGAAGATGGCGCGGATTTTCATCACCGACGCGCTCGCGAAGTCGGGCAAGTCCACCGACGTCTTCGCCAACCCGACCGCCACCCGCGGTGCGCTCGAAGCGCTTTCGGCCAGCCCCGAGCACATGTTCTGGTTCGAGTATAATTTCCTCCACGTGCTCGCCGCCGGCGGTCGCGCGGAGAAAGCCGCGCTCGGCGACCACACGCCAGCGGGTTACCAGCAGCGCGCCCGCTTCTACGCGATCAGTGACGAGGGCCGCCTCAACTTCTCGAAGAACATCGCGAGCTACATCGTGTTTCTCGCCGAGAACACCGGGCTCGCCTCCGCCGCCACCTGCGCCGCGGCCACGAAACTCCTCGCCGGCTACACGTCGCTCGACGCGATGCTTAACGATATTTCCAAGTAAACATTCGCGCCCTCTGGCCCACCGCCCGAATCTTCCGTTTATATCCCAGAAAAATCCGCCATGCCGAAATCCAGCTCCCTCATCCACGCCGATTTCCTGCTGACCACGAAACAGGCCCGTGAGCTTTATCACCGCTTCGCCGAGAGCGAGCCGATCTACGACTATCACTGCCATCTGCCGCCCGATCTCATTGCGAGCAACCACCAGTTTGCGGACCTCGCCGAACTCTGGCTCGGCGGCGATCACTACAAGTGGCGCGCGATGCGCACCAACGGCGTCAACGAGCGCTTCGTCACCGGCGACGGCTCGCCGCGCGAGAAATTTCAGGCCTGGGCCGAGACCGTGCCGCACACGCTGCGCAATCCCCTCTACCACTGGTCGCACCTCGAGTTGAAACGCTACTTCGGCTTCGACGGTCTGCTCGACGGCAAGACCGCGGAGAAGGCTTGGAAGCAGGCCAATGCGAAACTCGCCAAGACGCGCGTCCACGACCTCATCAATTCCTCGAAAGTCGCCGTGATCTGCACGACGGACGACCCGGCCGATTCGCTGGAGCACCACGCGAAGATCCGCGCCAATCCCGGCAAACTGAAGGCCCGCGTTTACCCGGCGTTTCGTCCCGACAAGGCGCTCGCCGTCGGTAATCCCAAGGCGTTCAACGCGTGGTTGGAGAAACTCGCCGCGGCCGCCGGCGTGGCCAACGGCATCAAGTCCTTCGACGACCTTCTCGGCGCGCTGAAGAAGCGGCACGACGATTTTCACGCGGCCGGTTGTCGCGTTTCCGACCACGGTCTTGAGCACGCGCTGTCCGAGTCCTGCACGCACGCGCAGGCGAAGATGATCTTCGATGCGGCGCGTGCCGGGCGCGTGCCAGGCGCCGACGATATCGTGCGCTACGGCTCGTATCTGATGTTCGAATTCGGCCGGTGGGATGCGGCGCGCGGCTGGACGAAGCAGCTCCACCTCGGCGCCCTCCGCAACAACAACGCCCGCCTCCTCGGTAAGCTCGGGCCGGACACGGGTTTCGATTCCATCGGCGATTTTCCGCAGGCCGTCGCGCTCTCGCGCTACCTCAACACGCTTGATTCCACCGATCAGCTTCCGCGCACGATCCTCTACAACAACAACCCGAACGACAATTACGTCCTCGGCACGATGATCGGGAATTTCCAGGACGGCTCGATCGCGGGCAAGGTCCAGTTCGGCAGCGGCTGGTGGTTCCTTGACCAGAAGGAAGGCATGGAGTGGCAGATTAACGCGCTCTCCAACCTCGGGCTGCTCTCGCGTTTCGTTGGTATGATCACGGACTCGCGCAGCTTCGTGAGCTACCCGCGCCACGAATATTTCCGTCGCACGCTCTGCAATCTCCTCGGCGGCGACATGGCCCGCGGCGAAATTCCCAACGACTACAAACTCGTCGGCGGCATGGTGAAAAACATCTGCTTCGGCAACGCGCGCGCCTACTTCGGCCTCGAGCTCGCGCCGGAGTTTTCAAAATAAACCGGTCACCGTCCGTCCGCCACCTACGCACCCGCCTGCCTCGTGTGAGGCAGGCCCCGCACCCTCGCCGCTTTTTTCCCGCTCATCCGGGCGGGCTCCTCAGACCAACCGTTCGTCATGACCCCTCCCGCTGCCTCGAACACCCCCGCCCTGAAATCCGGCAACTATCGCTGGCGCATCTGCGCGATCCTCTTCATCGCGACGACGATCAACTACGTGGACCGAAACGTCCTGTCGTTCACGATGCTCGACGATCACTTTCGTCGCGTGATGATCGGTCTGCCCGAGGGCGCGCCGCTTGGGCCGGCCGAAGTCGCGCTGTTCAAAGAGAAGATGGGCTACGTGGATGCGGCGTTCAAATTCGCCTACGCGATGGGCTTCGTGCTCGCGGGATGGATGATCGACCGGCTGGGCACGCGCCGCGGGTTTTCGATCAGCATCACGGTGTGGAGCATCGCCGGCGTGCTGCATGGTCTGGTGAACAGCGTGATGGGCATGTCGTTCATGCGTTTCCTGCTCGGCCTCGGCGAGGCGGGCAATTTTCCGGCGTCGATCAAGTCCGTGGCAGAGTGGTTCCCGCGCAAGGAGCGCAGCTTTGCCACCGGCCTTTTTAATGCGGGAGCCAATGTCGGCATTATCCTCACGGCGGTGCTCGTGCCGCTGATCATCGCGTCGCTCGGCTGGCGGGCGAGTTTCATTCTCACCGGCGCGCTCGGCGCCGTGGTCCTCGTGTTTTGGCTGATGGCGTTTTACAAACCCGAGGAGCATCCGAAGGTCACCGCGGCGGAGTTGGCCTACATTCGCTCCGACGGTGAACAGGACAGCGGCAAACCCGTGAAGTGGGGGCAGCTTTTGCCCTACAAGGCCACGTGGGCCTTCGGCACCGCGAAATTTCTCACCGATGCCGTGTGGTGGTTTTATCTCACGTGGCTGCCGAGCTTCTTCAACGACAACGCCGCGCTCACCACCAAGCTCGATCTCAAATCGGTCGGCATTCCGTTTATCGTGATCTACCTCGTTTCGGACGGCGGCAGCATTTTCTTCGGCTGGCTCGCCACGAAATTCATCGGCCTCGGCTGGACTGTGAACCGCGCGCGGAAGACGACGATGCTGATCTGCGCGCTCTGTGTTGTGCCGATCTTCTTCGCGTCGATGACCTCCAGTATTGTGCTCGCGATCGCGCTGATCTCGCTCGCGACGGCGGCGCACCAAGGGTGGAGCGCCAATCTGTTTACGACGGTCTCGGATATGTTCCCGAAGCGGGCGGTCGGCAGTGTGACCGGTATCGGCGGCATGATGGGCGGCATCGGCGGCGCGCTCCTGGCCGCCTTTGCCGGCAAGCTCATCGCGACGACCGGCAGCTATCTGCCGCTGTTTATATTCGCCTCGTGCGCCTATCTGATCGCGCTGCTGATCGTGCAGATCCTCGTGCCGAAACTTGAGCCGGTGAAACTGGCCGACGAAGCGGGCGCCTGAGTCCGCGGCATCGGCCCAGGCAGAAAATCGCGACCGGTTGGTCCCAGCCGCCGTCGCCAATGTTTATTTAAAACCGAGTGCTTTCGGCAGCGCGAGCGAGAGGGCGGGCCAGTAGGTGACCGCCATCAGGACGACGAACATCGCGAAGAAAAATGGGAGCAGTGGGCGCCACACTTTCGCGATCGTGGTTTCCGCGACGCCGCAACCGACGAAGAGGCAACTGCCGACGGGCGGCGTGCAGAGGCCGATGCAGAGGTTGAAAATCAGGACGAGGCCGAAGTGCAGCGGGCTCATCCCGAACTTCTGCACGATCGGCAACAAGATCGGCGTGAAGATCAGCACGGCCGGCGTCATGTCCATAAACGTGCCCACCACGAGGAGCAGCAGGTTGATGATCAGCAGCAGCACGATCTTGTTGTCGGTGAGCGCGAGCAGCGACTCGGTGATGGTCTGCGGGATATTAGCCGACGACATGACCCACGACATGCCCATCGACGTGCCGACGAGGAGCAGCACGATGGCAGTGGTGGCGGCCGAATCCGTGAGTAAGTGGGGCAGCTCGGACCATTTGATTTCGCGGTAGATCACGACGGAGAGCACGAAGGTGTAGGCGACGGCGATGGCGCTCGCTTCGGTCGGCGTGAACCAGCCCATGATGATTCCGCCCATGACGATCGCGACCAGCAGGAGGCTCGGCAGCGAGGCGAAGAAGATGCGGATGCTGTCGGCGAGGCCGACCTTTTCGCCGACGGGATAACCGTGGCGTTTGGCGAGCACGGCGACGACGGCCATGAGGGCGAGACCGAGCACGATGCCGGGCACGTAGCCGGCGAGGAACAGCGCGGCGATCGAGACGCCGCCGCTCGCGAGCGAGTAGACGACCATAATGTTGCTCGGCGGAATGAGGAGACCGATGGGCGCCGAGGAAATGTTCACCGCGGCGGCGAATTCACGGTTGTAGCCTTCGCGCTTCATCATCGGGCTCATCGTGCCGCCGATCGCGGCGGCGGCGGCGACGGCGGAACCGGAGATGGAGCCGAAGAGCATGCTCCCGAGAATGTTCACGTAGGCGAGGCCGCCGGGCAGCCGACCGACGATGACTTTCGCGAGGTCGATCAGGCGCCGGGCGATGCCGCCGCGGTTCATGAGTTGGCCCGAGAGGATGAAAAACGGAATCGCGAGCAGCGCGAAACTGTCGAGGCCGGTGGCCATGCGTTGCGCGATCACGGTGGTGGCCGCGGCGGGATCGAGCGACATGAGCAGCGCGGAGACGGCGGCCGTGCCGATGGCAAACGAGATGGGCACGCCGGCGATGAGCAGCGCGGCGAAGACGAGGGCGAGGATGAGGGCTTCGTTCATGTCAGTTCAGTCCCGAGGATTGTTCGCCGGTGCGGGTGTCGCCGCGCGCGGCGTCGATGAGAGCCAGCACGCTGTAGAAAACGATAAAGAGGCCGGCCAACGGCACGGCGAGGTAGACGTAGCCCAGTTTCATCTGCAGCGCGGCCGACTGCTGGCCGAGCGAGAGCTGGATGTAGACGAGCCGGCCGCCGCCGCCCACGAGCACTGTGAGGGCGAAGAGCAACACCGCCCCGTGCACGAACATTTCGGAAAAGCGTTTGCGCGAGCCGGTCAGGCGGGAGGTCACGAGATCGAGGGCGAGGTGAGATTTTTTGCCCGCCGCGTAGGCGGAGCCGAGCAGGCCGACCCAGATCATCATGTAGCGGGCGAGCTCCTCGGTGAAACTGGAGGGGTGCCGGAGCACGAAGCGGGTGAAGACTTGCCAGAGGACGTTCAGCACCATGGCCGCCATGAGGAGGCAGATGGCGGAACCGAGGAAGCGGTCGATGACGGGGCGGAGTGTTTTCATGGTTTGACCTCCGCGATGCGACGGTCGAGCGGACCGACGATGGGATCTTGGCGGGCGGTTTCGTGAAGTTCGGCGACGCGGGCGGCGAAGAGCGCTTTGTCGGGTCGGATGATTTCGACGCCGGCTTTTTCGATGATGGCGAGCGAATCGGCGGAAGACTGGGCCCAGAGGCCGCCCTGAAAGACGGCCGATTCGTCGGCGGCTTCCTGCATCCACTTTTGTTGTTGGGCGGTGAGACTGCTCCAGAAATGCGTGCTGATCACGACGACGTCGGGGACGCTCGTGTGTTCGTCGAGCGTGTAGAATTTGCAGACCTCGTAGTGGCGCGCGAGGTGCAGGCTGGGCGGATTGTTTTCCGCGCCGTCGACCACGCCCTGCTGGAGCGCGGTGTAGAGTTCGCCAAACGAGATCGGCGTGGCGGAGGCGCCGAACACGCGGATCAGCGCAAAAGCCATCGGGCTCTCCTGCACGCGGATCTTGAGGCCCTTGAGGTCCTCGGGCGTGCGGATCGGGCGCTTCGTGTAGAAACTGCGGTTGCCGGAATCGTAGTAGCAGAGCCCGCGGAGGAATTTCGACTGCGGCGCGGCGAGGATTTCGCGGCCGACGGGGCCGGCGAGCACGGCGGCCTTGTGGGCGTCGTCACGAAACAGATACGGCAGGCCGAACACTTTAAATTCCGGGGCGAAGCCTTCCAGCACGCTGGCCGAGACTTTGGTCATCGCGAGGCCGCCGAGTTGGACGAGCTCCAGGCACTCGCGCTCGCTGCCGAGCTGGCCGCTGGGATAGACCTGCACCTTCATGGTGCCGCCAGATTTCTCGGCGAGGCGCTCCGCGAGGTGCACCATGCCTTTGTGCACGCTGTGCTGCGGGTCGAGGCCGTGGGCGAGCTTGATGATCTTCACTTCCTTCGTGCCGCCGCAGCCGGCGGCTAAGGCGAGGAGCGCGACCGCGCAGAGTCGCGCGAGGAGACCGCCGGGCGGCGGGGAACGGCGGCCCGGGGCGGGCGCGCGACTACCGGAAAACGTTGGGCAAGGGTTCATGCGGATCGGACGGGGAGAAGTGCCGGGAAAAATCCAAAAAACGGAGCCGCGACCATGGGCCGGCGGGCCGGGCGGTGTCGAGCGCAACGCGGTTTCGGACAAGTGTCCGCCAAAATGTGCGCCACGCCGGGCGAGAGCCGCGGCCGGGTGCGCCGCGCTGTGAGTGGTTAGCGCACGGCCGCCGGTGGTGTCGGCCGCTGCCGTTGCCGTTGCCCAAAGAAATCGATCAGCGGATAAACCTGCCGATTGACGGCGCCGGCGGCGTCCTGGAGTTCGGCCCACGGCGAGCCATCGGCGCGGCAGATCCCCTTGTTGGCTCCGCCCGCGGAATCGAGCGCCACGGAATCGGAGTCGTCGTCGAGGTATTTGAAATAGTGGAAGCCCACGAGCGCCGGCGTCTCGCAGGCCGCGAGGACGAAGTGTTGATAATACTTCGCGCGGTCGGCCTGCGTGCGCACGAACCAACCGGCGCCGTTGGTGTTGGCGAGACCCGGGGCGTCCGCGGCTTTTGAATACCACTCGGTGAGGATGATCGGGCGTTTGGTGGCGGTGCTCCATTCCTGGATTTCGTCCCGCTGCGGGCCCCAGAGGGCGTAGTAGTTGACGGCGACGACATCGATCCACGGGCCGACGGCGGGCCAGAACCAAGGGTTGTCGAACTGACCGCGGTGGTTGTTGAAGCGCGGGCCGAAAATCAGGTGGTGCCCGTCAACCGCGCGGATGGCGTCGTGCACGATCCGCGCATAGGTGGCGAAGACATGCGCTATGAACCGGTAGCGATCCTTGAGCGTAAGCCGGGCCGGGTCGGCGGGCAGGCCCTCGGCGGCGAGCCACGCGTGCGCGGCGGCGCGACCGTGGCGGAGATACGGGTCCTCGGCGGGCAGACGCAGGTGGCGGTCGAGGAGGTCGGCGGGACTTTGCAGCTCGTTGTCCGTGAAAATACCGAGCACGGAGGGATCGGCCAACGTCCCAGTCAAGGTGTCGGCGTGACGGCGCGCCCACGCCGGGAAATCGGGATGGAAAACGGGAAAGCACTGCTCGGTGTAGCCGGTGTGCCCGCTGGTCGCGTAGGTCTGTTTGTGGTGCTGCGCGAAACTCGAAATGAAGTTGAGCCGGATGCTCCACGGCAGGGCGTCAGCGGCGGTTTGCAGCGAGGTCGCGGAACCGTTGCCGAGGCCATTGAAACCGAGAGCGCGGAGCTCGCGAGTGGTGGTGGTGGGGAAGGCTTTAACCGCGGCGGCGGTCGCGGACTTGGCTGGGCGGACCGTATTGACGCCGACGTTCCAGAAGAGGTGGCCCTCCGGAGTGACGAGCCACCAGCGGCCATCGACGAGCTCCGTGCGGAAGAACCCCGTGGCGCGCTGCGCCGGTCGGTCAGTGCGCCCGCCCCAGCGATCGGTCGCGAGCGGTGCGTGGGCGACGAAGCCGTTCAGGCCGGCGAGGGTCCGCGTCGGGCGCTCGATCCAAGTGCCGCCGGTCGGGCGGGAGCCGGGCGATTCCACGTCAACGGTGCGATCGCCTGTGCTGCTGCGGTTGGCGGTGGCGGTCGATGCCTCGCCGCCCGCGTAGCGCGGGGCCGTGTCCGCGTGCACCGCGGTGACTTCGGCCGCGGTCAGCGCGCGCGTCCAGACGAGGGCCTCGCCCAAGCGCCCACGAAAATATTGCGTGGCGGCGCGGCCGACGAACCACGGCAAATTGCCCGGGGCCGGGAAGGGGATCGACTGCACGTTCTCGGCGACCTTCCGGCCGTTGACACTGAGAGTGACGGTGCGCCCGTCCGCGGTCACGACGAGCAGCGACCAGGTGCGGAGCGGCAGCGCGGGGCCTTCGACCACCAGTTTCTTGGAGGCGCCGAACATACCGAAGCCCGGCCGCGCATCGGTGAGGAAGAGGCCGGTGGTCGGCGTCGTCCACGTGGGTGTCGGGTTCGGGCGCCCGAAGAGCAATTCGTGTCCGCGCGTGCGTGTCGGCCACACCCAGATCGCCAGCGTTAGCCCAGTTTTGAAGACCAACGGTTGGCGCTCTTCGAGCCGCCCGCCGACTTCGAAGCCATCGCAGGCGAGACTTTGGGCGGTGCCGTTTTCCGCATGGAAGGCCGCGCGGTCCAGCACGAGGGGATTACCCGAGGGCGACAGATCGGCGGCACGGCCGTCGCGGACCGAATCAAAACGCCAATGACCGGCCAGCGCCTCGACCGGAATCGCCGCCGGCGTCAGCGTCGGGTTGGAAACAAGGAGTCCGATCACGCACAGCCAGAGGACGCGCAGGAGAGAGTGTCGCATGATCCTCGTGACGCCCCGGACTTTCGTTCGGATGCTCGTAAATTGGCCGCTTGCGCGCATCGGTTGGCGTGGGCCCGTCCGGGGACGCGGGCGGGTCGGTCGCGACAAACCGCGCATCCTACGCGACCCCTTGTGTTTTCGACTCTTTTGCGTAGCCCATACGTCCTCCTTCAGCTCAGTCTTTTCACCCCATGCACCTCCCTACGATTCGTCCCCTATTTGTCGCCACCTGTCTCCTCACGTTTGCCGCCGGTCTTTCCGCGCAGGCGCCCGCCGCACCCAAACTCGAGTTTCCCGCCGCCAGCCCCACCGCCACGCTGAAACAGCGCGTGGGCGTCACCGACATCGAAATCACCTACGCGCGTCCGAGCATGAAAGGCCGCGAGGTCTTCGGCAAACTGGAGCCTTTCGGGGCCGTGTGGCGGACCGGCGCCAACAACGCCACGCGCATCACCTTCAGCACCGATGTGAAGATCCAGGGCTCCGTCCTCGCCGCCGGCACCTATGAACTGTTCTCCATTCCCGGCCCGAGCGAGTGGACCGTGATCTTCCAGAAAGCCGGCAAACAGTGGGGCGCCTACGCCTACAAACCCGAGAACGACACGCTCCGCGTGAAGACCAAATCGGTCGCCCTCGCCGCACCGGTCGAGACGCTCACGATCGACCTCAACGACGTCCGCGATACGTCCGCGACGTTGAACATCACCTGGGCCAAGACCCGCGTGCCCTTGAAGATCGACGTCGACGTCGTCACCACGCTCGTCCCGCAGATCGAGGCCGCGATGGCCGCCGCCGGCGACAAAAAGCCCTACGTGCAGGCCGCGATGTTCTATCTCGACAACAACCTCGACCTGAAAAAAGCCGCGCAGTGGATGGACGCCGCGATCGCCGCGCAGCCCGAGCTTTTCTACCTCGTTTATCGCAAAGGCCTGATTCTTGAAAAAATGGGCGACAAAGCCGGCGCCCTCGCCGCCGCCAAAGCCTCGCTCGCCGGCGCCGAGAAATCCACGATGCCCGCGCTCAAAGACGAATACCTCCGCCGCAACAACGAGCTGATCGCCCGCCTCAAGTGATGTGCGCCGCGTCTGTTCCGTCGCCCTTGTCAGGTGGTCGAGCATTTATCCGTTGGAGCCGTGGCGCCCTCGCCGCGGTCGTCGCCGCAACTGCTGTGAGTCTCGCCGCCGCCGCTGACCAGCCCTCGGGCGCGGCGATCCGTCAGGATCTCCGCAGTTTCGGGAATGTCGCGACGGTGCTCCACGTGGCCGCGCATCCGGACGACGAGAACACGCAGCTCATTACCTACCTCGCGCGCGGTCGCGGCTATCGGATGGGCTACCTGTCCGTGACCCGCGGCGATGGCGGCCAAAACGAAATCGGCCCCGAATTCGGCGAACGCCTCGGCCTCGCCCGCACGCAGGAGCTGCTCGCCGCGCGCAACCTCGACGGCGGCCGCCAGTTTTTCACGCGCGCCCTCGACTACGGTTATTCCAAGAGCGTCGACGAGGCCATGCGCATCTGGGACCGCGCCCAAGTCGTGGGCGATACGGTGCGGGTGATCCGCCAGTTTCGCCCCGATGTGATCGTCACGCGTTTTTCGCCGAAGCCCAGCGGCACGCACGGCCACCACACCGGCTCTGCCGTCGTCGCGCTCGAGGCCTTCAAGCTCGCCGGCGACCCCACGGCCTATCCCGAGCAACTCGCCGAGGGACTCACACCCTGGCAGCCGAAACGCATTTTGATGAACAGCGGTTTCGGCGGCGGCGGCGAAGCCGATGTGAAAATCGACGTCGGCGGCATGGACCCTGTGCTGAACGAATCGTTTGCCGCGATCGCCACCCGCAGTCGTGCGAAACACATTACGCAGGGCTTCGGAAATTTCGCCGGCCGCGGCGGCTCCACCGGTGGCCCGCGCATGGAATCGTTTAGCCTTCTCGCCGGCGCTCCCGCGAAAGACGATATCATGGACGGCATCGACACCACCTGGGCCCGCGTGCCCGGCGGCGCCGAGATCGGCCCGCTCGCGGCTGCCGCGCTTGCGAGTTTTCAGGTCGACGATCCCGCCGCCAGCGTGCCCGCGCTGCTCGCGTTGCGCGCCAAACTCGCCGGCCTCGCGCCCGGCGATCCGGTGATCGCCGACAAGCGCCACCAGCTCGACCGCATCCTCCAAGCGTGTCTCGGCCTCACGGTCGTCACGACCGCGCCCGCCGCCGAAGTCGTGCCCGGCGAGAAATTGACGCTCACGACGACCGTCTCCGTGAGTTCGAAAATTCCCGTGCGCTGGATGTCGACCCACGTGGATTATCCGGGCGGCGGCCTCTCGGTCGACGGCTTCGAATCCAGCCGCACCACCGGCGAATTCACCCTCGACGTGCCGGCTGCCACGCCGATCTCGCATCCTTACTGGCTCCGCGAAGAGCCGACCGCCGGCATGTTCCGCGTCGCCGACGCGAAACTCATCGGGCAACCTGAAAACCCGCCGCCGTTCACGGTCGACTGCACCTTTGACGTCGGTGACCAAAAACTCGTCGTCACCAGCGAGCCCCTCGCGCCGACGAAGCCCGGCAAACCCGGTCACCGCCTCGCCGTGATTTCGCCGGTCTCGTCGCGCTTCGCCTCGGGTGTCGCGCTCTTTGCGCCGAAAGCCGCCAAGACCATCGACGTCGAAGTCACCGCCGCCCGCGCCGGCGAGCGCGGTTCGCTGCGCCTCGACGTGCCCGCGGGCTGGACCGTTTCGCCGGCGAGCCGGCCCTTCGTCCTCGCGAAAGCGGGCGAGAAAACGCGCCTCGCCTTCACCCTGACGGCACCCGCGCAGACGGCCACGGGCACGGTGCTGGCGGTCGCCGAGATCGGCGGTGTGAAATTCAGCCACCAACGCACGGAGATTCGCTACGACCACATCCCGCTCCAGCTTTTGCAGGCGCCCGCGCGGCTGAAAGTCGCCGCCTTTGACCACGCCACGCGCGGCAAAGCCGTCGGCTACCTCCCCGGCGCTGGCGACGACACCGTCGAGGCGCTCGAGCAACTCGGCTACGCCGTGAAGACGCTCACGGGCAACGATCTCACGTCCGACAAACTTCGCGGGCTCGATGCCGTGGTGATCGGCGTCCGCGCCTTTAACGAACGCACCGACCTCGCCGCGAATTTCCCCGGCATCCTCGCCTACGTTGAAGCCGGCGGCACGGTGATCGCGCAATACAATCGCCCCAACGGTCTGAAGGCTCAGCAACTCGGGCCCTACAAACTCTCCATCGCAGGGCCCGCGCCCGCCCTGCGTGTGACCGAGGAAGACGCGCCCGTGGTGTTTCTCGCTCCGGATCACGCCGCCCTCACTCGGCCGAACCGCCTCGGGCCCGCCGATTTCGTCGGCTGGGTGCAGGAGCGCGGCGCCTATTTCCCGAGCAGTTGGGACGAGGAGCGCTACGTGCCTGTGCTCGCGATGAACGATCCCGGCGAGCAGCCGTTGAAGAGCAGTCTCCTCGTGGCGAAGCACGGCAAAGGTTTCTACGTCTACACCGGCCTCGCGTTTTTCCGCCAGCTCCCGGCCGGCGTCCCCGGCGGCTACCGCCTCTTCGCTAACCTGCTCGCCCTCGGCAAAGAATGAGCACGCTCCCACCGCCCGATTCTCCCGAGCCGCCCGATGAAGCTCCCGATGTGCCCGGGCTGCGCACGTGGCGCGCGGTGTATTGGTTCGCGTTCCTCGTCTTCCTCGGCGTCGTGGGCGCACTCACGATTTTCACCCGCGTCTACGCATGAACACCCTCGATTGGCTGGTGCTCCTCGGGACGATTCTCGGCATCGCGGCTTACGGCACGTGGCGCACGCGCCACACCGACAACCTCAACACCTACCTCAAGGGCAACAGCACGACGAAGTGGGGCACCATTGGCCTCTCGGTTATGGCCACGCAGGCGAGCACGATCACGTATCTCTCGCTGCCCGGGGTCGCTGCCGAAAACGGCATCGCCTTCATTCAAAATTATTTCGGCCTCCCGCTCGCGCTGATCGTCGTGTGCGCGGTGTTCCTGCCGATCTACCGACGGCTCGGCGTCTACACGGCCTACGAATATCTCGGGCAACGCTTCGACCAGAAAACCCGCCTCCTCGGCGCCGGGCTCTTCGTGCTCCAACGCGGTCTCCAGGCCGGCATTACGATCTACGCGCCCGCGATCATCCTCGCGACGGTGCTCGGCTGGCGGCTCGACCTCACGATCGTTTGCACCGGCCTGCTCGCCATCGTCTATACCGTTACCGGCGGCAGCGCGGCGGTGAACCTCACGCAAAAATGGCAAATGGCCGTGATCTTCGGCGGCATGATCACGGCGTTCGTCGTGTTGCTCACGAAACTCCCACCCGACGCGCTCCACATCGCCGGCGCGATGGGGAAACTGAACGCCGTCGATTTCACGCCCGATCCTAAGCTCCGCTACACCGTATGGACCGGGATGCTCGGCGGTTTCTTTTTGTCGCTGTCCTACTTCGGCACCGATCAATCGCAGGTGCAGCGCTACATCGGCGGCGCGCGCCTCCGCGAAGGCCGCCTTGGGCTGATGTTTAACGCCGTCCTGAAAATCCCGATGCAGTTCTTCATCGTGATTCTCGGCGCGCTGCTCTTCGTGTTTTACCAACTCCAGCCCGGCGCGCCCGTGCTCTTCAATCAAGTGCAGTGGCAGCAGCAGGCGAGCGGTCCGCAGGGCGCCACGTTTCGCGCGATCGAAGAAAAACACGCCGCGCTCCACGCCGACAAACAGGAGAAGATCCGCGCCTGGGTCGCCGTGCACGACCGCGGTGACGCCACGGCCGAAGCCGCCGCCCGCGCCGCGCTCACTGCTGCGCAAAAGGCCTCGCTCGCTGTGCGCAACGAAGCGCGCGACACGCTCCAAGCCGCCGATCCCGCCGCGAAGAAAACGAAGGACTCCGACTACGTTTTTATTTCCTTCATCCTGACGCAGCTCCCGCACGGCGTGATCGGGCTGCTCCTCGCCGTTATGTTTTCCTCGGCCCTTTCGTCGAAGGCCGGCGAACTCAACGCGCTCGGCACCACCTCCACGATCGACCTCTGGCGCCACTTCCGTCCGCTCGCGGCGCACGACGAGTCGCGCAACGTCCGTGTCGCCAAATGGCTCACCGCGCTCTGGGGCCTCTTCGCGATCGGTTTCGCGCTCTTCGTGAGCTTCGCGGAAAACCTGATCGAGGCGCTGAATATCGTGGCGTCGATTTTCTATCCGGCGCTCCTCGGCGTCTTCGTCGTGGCGTTCTTCCTGAAGCACGTGAAGGGCTCGGCCGTCTTCTGGGCCGCCATCGCCGCGCAGATCGTCGTGCTCGTGATTTTCTTCGTCGGCAAAGCCTTCCCGGCCTACGAAATTGGCTACCTCTGGCTGAACCCGATCGGTTGCGCGGCCTGCGTGCTCTTCAGCCTTTGCCTCCAGGCCTTGATGCCGGATGACACGCCACCGAAGTCCGTTTCCGCCCCATGAGCGCGTCCCCCGTCATCTGTTTCGGACAGCAACCCTGCGGATTTTTTCCGCGGCGGTTCCTCTACGCCAAATTCGTGACCGCGCGGAAACTGCAGGCGGAGATCGGCGGCGAGATCGTGTTCTTCTGTCACGACAGCGACCACGACCCGCGCGAGACTCAGACGACGCTGCGCCACCGCAAAACCGACGCGCCGCTCGCGATGAATTTCGCGTTTGAGAACAAGCTGCAGCGGAAATTTTCGCCGCTGCACCTGAAACGCATCCCCGCGGGTTGGCGCGAAAATACCGCCCGGCAACTCGGCGCCTACGTCGCGCCGCCGTTGATCGAGGCCTTCAAGGGGAACCCCGCCACGACGGTCGCCGATTTCTGTTTAGAGATGTATCGCCGCATGGGGCTGCTCGACGGCATCCGCATCGTGCGCTCCAGCGATCCCGCGGTGCGCACGTCGGCGCGCGACATCACGGAGTGTTTTGTCGACGTCCCGCATCAGGGTGAAATCGTCCGCGCGCGGCTGATCGACGGCGCGCTGAAGCTCCACGAGGGAGGCGAGGCCTACACGACGTTGCCGCCCGCCGCGTTCACGAAGGCGCAGGTCAGCCCCACGCGCGACTCGCGGCTCGGCTGGATGCAGTCGGTGATCCACTGCACGCACTACATCGCGGGACTGGGCGAACAGGCTTACTTGAACAAGGCGGATGCGCCCGATATCACCTTTGTCACCCGCGACACCATAGACCGTTCCGATGAAGCCTACGCCGAAAGCACCCTCGCCTGAGAATCCGCTCCTTCTCGCCTTCGGCGCGCATCCCGACGACATCGAGTTTGGTTGCGGCGGCGTGATCGCGCGCGAGACGCAGGCCGGGCACAAGGCCCACTTTATCGTGTGTTCGCGTGGCGAAGCCGGCACGCACGGCACGCCGGCGCAGCGCACGGCCGAAGCCAAGAAATCCGCCGCGCTCCTCGGTGCCACGATCGAGTTTGTCGAACTCGGCGGCGATTCCCACATGGAGCACAAACTCGCCCATGTGCTCACGTTTGCCGCGATCATCCGCCGCATCCGCCCGCGCATCGTGCTCGCGCCGACCACCGTCGAAAACCAACACCCCGATCACGTCGTCGTCGGCCGCATGGTGCGCGACGCCGCGCGGCTCGCCCGTTACGGCGGTGTGGCCGAGCTGATTAAACTTAAGCCCTACTCGATTGAGCAACTGATGTTCTACGCGGTCACGGTCGAGGCCGAGCCCGCCGACCACTCGGCGATGTTGATGGACGTGTCCGATCAGGAAGTGGTGTCCGCGTGGACGGCGTCGATGGAGGCGCACGCCTCGCAGGCGAAGACGCGCCGCTACGTCGGCCTGCACCTCGCCCGGGCGAAAATGCACGGCGTGCGCGGTGGCGCCGGGCATGCGATCCAGCTTTTCCCCAACGATCCGCTGGTGTGCAGCTCACTCGCGACGCTCGGTCGCGGCGCGCGCCAATTCTGACATGGCCACCGCACGCCCGCTGAAGATCGGCATCACCTGCTACCCGTCGGTGGGCGGCAGCGGGATTCTGGCTTCGGCGCTCGGCGTGGAACTCGCGCGGAGCGGGCACGAGGTGCACTTCATCAGCTACGGCCGGCCGTTTCGCCTGCCGGAAAAGGCGCCGCGGATTTTTTTCCACCCCGTCGTGATCAACGACTACGGGCTCTTCAAGTATCCCGACTACACGTTGCCGCTCTCCGTGAAGATGGCCGAGGTGAGCCGTGATTTTGGCCTCGATGTCCTGCACGTTCACTACGCCGTGCCTCACGCGACCGCCGCGATTCTGGCGCGGGCGATGTTGCCTGAAGGGAAGAAACCGCGCGTCGTCACGACCTTGCATGGCACGGACACGACGCTCCTCGGCCGCGATGCGGGCTATGCCCCCGCGATCAGCCACGCGCTGGCGCAGTCCGACGCGGTGACGACCGTCTCGGAATTTCTGCGACGCGAGACGGAATCGTTGTTCGCCGTCACGCGACCGATTGACGTCATCTATAATTTCTTCGATCCGAAGAAACCCACTCGCACGCGGGCGGCGGTGCGGCGCGAACTCGGCCTCGGCGACAAGGCGATGATTCTCCACGCGTCGAATCTGCGCACGCCGAAGCGTATCGACCTCCTGCTCGAAGCGGTGGCCCGGGTGCGTCCGGCGGAGTCGTTCAAGCTGGTGATCCTCGCGGGCGGCGATTTCGCGCCGTTTGAGAGCGACGTGCAGCGCTTGGGCCTCGGCGACCGGATCGTGCTGCGGCGGAATGTCACCGACATCGAAGACTATTTCCAGGCTGCCGACCTCGGGCTGTTTACCTCGGAGTCGGAGAGTTTTTGCCTGAGCATTTTGGAGGCGATGAACTTCGGCTGCCCGAGCGTCGCGACGGCGGTCGGCGGAATTCCTGAAGTCGTGGAGACTGGCAAGTCCGGCCTCCTCGTGCCCTTCGGCGACGCCGACGGACTGGCGCGGGCGATGGAGTCGTTGATCACCCAACCGGCGCGCCGCCGCGCGATGGGCAAAGCCGCCAAGGTGCGCGCCCGCGCGCTGTTTTCCGCGGCGAAGATCATCCCGCGCTACGAAGCGCTCTATCGTCGGGTGTGCGCGACGCGAGGGAGTGTAGAGTAACGTTGGGGGCTGCCCGCGTTTTTTTGCGAACGGCGGAAGCCGCCGGTTAACCGAGCAACGCGGTGAACCCGGCTTGCGTGAAATGGCGGTCTCCGGTCAGCGCGGTGCTTAGGCCGTTGTCGTTCATGACGCCGAAGGAAATGCAGTCCACCAGCGACCAGTCTTTGTCAGCGCGGTTCCGATACAGCGCGAGGCCACGCTCGAAGGTTGCGGCGTCCGGCGGCAGAATCACGACTGCGGGATCCGCGCGTAGACTGTCGCGAAGTTAAACAAAGCTGCTGCGAGTGGTGCGGGGTGAAAGGGCCGCCGCCAATTCCGCCATGACCCATGCCGCGGTAACAAATTCCATCGCTTCGGCACCGAAATATTCCAATGCCCGTTCGTGATCCGGGTCGCGGGTATTCAGGACCGCGAGGAAGAAATATGTGTCCGCGAAGACCCGCGTCATCGGCGGGGCGTGCCTGAAATGTAATGATCGTGATTCTTTGCGAGGTCGACGGGCAGCCCGTCGAGCGATGCCGCGAGTTGGCGCAACGCCGCCACGCGGGCCTTGCGATCTGCGGCCGCCGGCGGGACGACTGGTTCGACCCGAACTTCCGTGCCTTCAGCAAAGTGGGTCCCGGGCGGGAGCAGCACGGCCCCGTTGGAAATTTTTCCGACGAAAATCATGATCGCGACCCTAAGTGTTCCTCGCCGAAAAACAAAGCGGCTTCCTTCTGCCGATTTAGCGAGTGAGCTGCCACTCTGGCCATGTCCGATTCCGACCAAACCGTCTTGCTCGGCTAAGCGTCGCAGGGAGCCGAGGCGACCCTCTCTGTCGTATCGGAGATTAGGCGACTGACCACGGGGAGCGCAGGGCGCGGCGGCAGAGGCGGTTGGCCATGTCGTCGTCGGTGAAGGTTTCGTTCACCGGGTCCCAGCGGAGTTTGCGACCGAGGGTCATCGCGATGGTGCCCAGATTGCACACGGTGGTGGTGCGATGGGCGACTTCGGCATCCGCAATCGTGCGCCGCCGCGTGCGGACGGCGTCGAAGAAATCTTCGTAGTGGTTTTGGCTCGCGGGCAGCGCGAGGCGTTTCCCGGCGGTCTGCATTTCGCGCAGGAGATTGGGATCGGAGGCGCTCATTTTGGCGTAGCCGATATCCAGCCAGCCGCGTTCGCCGACGAAGCGGGCCGAGTTGTTGCCGCCACCTTCGTGTTGCGTGAAACACCGCATACTCAGGCCGCTCGCGTAGCGAAACGTGACGTCAATTTCGGTGGCGGTGGTAAACAGGCCGCTGCTGGGAAAATCGCCGTGACCCTCGACTTCGACCGGGCCGCTGTGGTCCATGTCGAGGGCCCATTGGCCGATGTCGAGACAGTGCGCGCCCAGATTGGTGATCTGGCCGGAGGCGTGATCGGCAATGAAGCGGAAGTTGTAGTGGCAGCCGTGGGAGTGGTAGGGCCGCCACGGAGACGGCCCCAGCCACATGTCCCAATCGAGGCCCGCGGGCACGGGCTCGGGTTCCCAGGTGGCGCCGACGTGGCGGTTGTTTGGCCCGATGGGGCATTCGATGCGGTCGAGTTTGCCGAGTCCGCCCGTGCGCACGAAGGCGACGAGGTCGTGAAAACGCTTCATGGAGCGTTGCCACGTGCCATGCTGCACGACGCGGGCGTAGCGGTGGGCCGCCGTGACGAGGGCCCGGCCTTCCGCGATGGTGAGCGTCATCGGTTTCTCGATGTAGATGTCCTTCCCGTGGCGCATCGCGTCGATGCCGATGAGCGCGTGCCAATGGTCGGGCGTGCAGATATACACGGCGTCGATGTCGGGGCGGCGGTTCACCTCGCGAAAATCGGCGTGGGCACGGCAGTCGTTGCGTCCGGAGGTGCGGTTAACGCGGGCGGTCGCGGACTCGCGGCGTTCGCGGTCGACATCGCAGATCGCCAAGATTCGCACGGAGTCGGTAAATCCGAGCAGGGTATCGAGGTGACCGGTGGCGATGTTGCCCGCGCCGATGACGCCGACGGTGATTTTTTTGCTCGGCGCGCTCTGGCCGAAGAGGTGCGCGGGAAGAATGGTCGGCGCTGCCAGCGCCGCGGTCGCGATGGACGAACGGTGGAGGAAATTGCGGCGGGTCAGCGCGGTGGAGAGTGCAGGCATGACGGTCTCGGAGGAAAATTTCGGGCGAGGGGCGGGCGAGTTCAGAGCGGCGGGAGGTGCGCGAGGGCCCGGGCGGCGGCTTCGCGGACGATGGCGGGTTCAGCCGCAGCGGCGGCGAGCGCTACGAGAGCGGGGCGGGCCGCCGGGTCTCGCCGGGCGGCGATGCTGCCGATGAGCCCGGCTTTAGCGTCGGCGCTGAGAGCGGTGAGCGCCTCGCGCAGCGCCGCGTCTGCCGCGGGGCCGGGAATGGCCTCCAAGGCGTAGCGGGCCGATTCCGTGGCGGTCGGGTCGAGCAGCAGGCGGGCCAGGGCCGGCACGCTTTGAGCGGAGCCGACGAGTGCCAGCATCTGACAAAGGAAGGCGCGACCGGCCGGAGTGGCGTCGGGCGTCGCGAGGGTTGCGAGCAGTTGGCGTTCGACTTTGGCGCGGCCAGCGGGGGGAGTGCGCAGGACTTGTTGGCGGACGCTCCAGGCGAAACTGCGATCGCCGCCGTAGTCGAGCTGGGCGCAGCGCTCCCACGGGTCGGGCGTGGTGCCGATGCCCTTCGCGTAGGATTTGGGGATCGGCGTGGCCTCGGGCGTGGTCGCGGGGAGGGAGGAGGAGGAAGTGGCCATGAGCGGGAGCCGGTGAAGGCGGATGAAGCGACCGCACGGCGCGGGCGGTAGTTGGGCGCGCCACCGTAGCGTATTTCGGCGGGAGTGTGCTCGGCATGGTTTGGGAAATGATGCGCAGGCGTTGGCGCGCGGCGAAGGCGCGCTCGACACCGGGCGCGCGGCGGCGCAAAGCTCGGCGGCGATGAAAACCCGTATTGCTTTCCTATCCCTCATGACCGTGCTCGGTCTCGTCGTGGCTCAGGCCGCGGACAAAACCGCTGCGTGGACCTCGATGTTCAACGGCAAGGACCTCTCTGGCTGGAAGGCCAACGACGAGGTGCCCGGCTCCTTTTCCGTGGTGAACGGCGAACTCAAAGTTGGCGGCGGCCGCGCGCATTTGTTTTACGGCGCGAACGGCGACGCCTCGTTCAAGAATTTCGAGTTCAAGGCCAAGGTGAAGACCACCAAGGGCGGCAACTCGGGTATCTATTTTCACACCGCGTTTGAGCCGAAGGGCTGGCCGTCGAAGGGCTACGAATGCCAGGTGAATTCGACGCACACCGATGTGAAGAAGACCGGTGGCCTCTACGGCGTGAAGGACGTGCTCAACAACGCTCCGAGCACGGACGACGTGTGGTTCGACTACTACATCAAGGTCGAGGGCAAACACATCGTCATCAAAATCGACGGCAAGACGACGGTGGATTACAACGAACCGGCCGATTGGGATCCGACGAAGTCGCTGAAGAACATGAACGGCCGCAAGCTGAGCGCCGGCACGATCGCGATCCAGGGTCACGACCCGAAGAGCGTCACCTACTTCAAGGAGCTCTTCATCCGCGCGCTGCCGTAAGGGCTGCCGCAGGACGGCAGCGCAGTTGAGAATGGAGGGCTGAGAGTTGAGAGCTCGAACCTAGGCCGGTCTTGCGACCGGCCTTTTTTGCGGACACGCGAAACACGTGGGAGGATTCAGGGTGGGGGATCGTTAGCTGCGCGGGTTACCGCGCGGGAATTTTTAGGGCTGCGTGACCGCACCGTAACCGGTGCGGCTACGAAGACCGACTCGCGCTTTTGCTTGGGGTAGCCGCACGCGTGAGCGGGCGGGGATTGGCGGATGCGTTGGCGTGTAGCAGCCCGCGCGGTAACCCGCGCGGTAACCTTTGAGCCGGAGCGCGCATCTTTTCGGGGATCGGCCGCTCGCCGAAAGGTTGACCGGAAATCTTTGCGAGCAGCGCCAGTCGAGACCAGCGAGGTTGTCGCGGAGGCGGCCTGCGCCGGCTTCGTCGGTGTGGTTGAGAATGCCGATGTGCGCGGAGGGCGCGTTACTTCACGACATCGCCGGATTTCAGTTCGCGGAGGCGGATGTTTTTCCAGCGGACTTCGTAGGGGCCTTTGCCTTTGGCGATGCTGTGGACCTGGAGGCCGATGAAGCCGGTGGCGTCGAGGCTGTCGCGGAAATCGGCGCAGGGGACGCCGTTGACCCAGGAGCGGATGCGGTCGCCCTGCGCGACGATGCGGTAGTGGTTCCACTCGCCGTCCTTGAAGGCGGTCGCGGCGCCGGGCTTCTTCGCGAGGTCGTCGTGCCATTTCGTCCAGCGGCCCTCGTCCCAGAAATTCCCTGACACGCCTTTCGCGGCGGCGGCGATCTCGCATTGGTAGCCGTAGACTTCGCCGGCCTCGCGCTTTTTTTTCGGGTCGGAAGCCTGCGGAGTCGGCTGGGCGTAGACGTGGCTGCGGATTTGAAAACCGGAGTTGAGGGCGACGTCGCACTTCACGTCGCACTCGAATTCGAAGTCAGCGTAGTCGCGGGTGGTGCAGAGGAAGGTGTTTTTGCTGCCTTCGACGGTGCGGCCGACGATCACGCCGTCTTCGACGCGATAGGTGGCGGTGCCACCTTTGGTGGCCCAACCGGTGAGGGTTTTGCCGTCGAAGAGCGGGGCGATTTTTTCGGCGGCGGGCGACAGCGCAGGAAAAGCGGTCAGCAGCGCGAGGGCGGCGACCGCGAGGGCAGGGCGGAGTTTTGAGTTCATGATTTCCGGAGTGAAAAAGGTGCGGGGATTATTTCCAGCGTGGGGCGATTTGCGCGGCGTTCCACGTTTCCCAGAGCGCGGCGAGTTCTTGCGTGCGGGCCGGTTCGGCGGTGGCGCGGTCGGTTTGCTCGCCGATGTCTTGGGCAACATTGTAGAGCTGCCAGGCGCCGCGTTGGCGGAGGAGTTTCCAATCACCTTGGCGGAGGGCGTGGCGTTCGCCGACGCGCCAGTAGAGGGTGGGTTGGGGCGCGGTGGGAGTTTGGCAGGAGAGGAACGGCCAGAGATTCGCGCCGTCGAGGGTGGCGGGAGCGGGCGTGATGCCCGCGAGGGCGAGGGCGGTGGCGGTGGCGTCGAGCGAGATCACGGGCGTATCGAGCGTGTGAGGACGCAGGCGGCCGGGCAGGGAAACGATGAAGGGGACGCGGATGCCGCCCTCGAAGAGTTCGCCTTTGCCGCCGCGCAACGGGGTGTTGCGGGACGTGAGTTCTTTGGTGGGGCCACCGTTGTCGCTGAAGAAAACGACGAGCGTGTTTTCGGCGAGGCCGGTGGAGCGGAGGTGGGCGATCACGCGGCCGACACTGTCGTCGAGGTGCGCGAGCATCGCGGCGAAAATGCGGCGGTGCACGTCCGGGATGTGGGCGAATTTCGCGAGGTAGGCGTCGGCGGCCTGCATGGGGCTGTGGACGGCGTTGTAGGCGAGGTAGAGGAAAAACGGCTGCGTGCGGTGGCGGGTGATGAAGTCGTTGGCCTCGCGGGTGAACGCGTCGGTGAGATTGGCGCGTTCGTCGACGGGTTGACTGGAGCGGAGGAGGGGATTGTCGGCGTCGTAGTCGGGCTCGTTGCCGCCCATGTGGGTGGTCCAGATGAGCCGGCCATCGGGGGAGATCCAGCGGCCGGTGCCGCCGTCGGGCAGGGCGCGGCGTCGCAGCCACGTGGTGACGCCGGCCCACGGGTGCGGGACGTAAGTGTGGCCCTCGTGGAGGAAGCCGAAGAACTCGTCGAAGCCACGGCGTTGCGGGTGAAATTCGGCGGTGCCGCCGAGGTGCCATTTGCCGACGAGGGCGGTGGCGTAGCCGGTGGCGCGGAGGTGGTCGGCCACGGTTTTTTCGCCGACGGGGAGGCCGATGCCGGGCGCGGTGTTTTTCGCGCCGATGGGATTAAACTCGAAACCGAAACGCGTTTGGTAGCGCCCGGTGAGAAAGCCGGCGCGCGAGGCGGCGCAGAACGCCGCGGTGACGTAGCCGTTGGTGAAACGCACGCCGCCGGCGGCGAGCGCGTCGAGGTGCGGGGTGGGAATTTCTTTGCCGCCGTAGCAACCGAGTTCGCCGTAGCCGAGATCGTCGGCGACGATGAAAATGATGTTCGGGCGTGGCGCGGTGCCGGCCGTGGCGGCGTGCGCGGGGAGCGCTGCTGCGAGGCTGAGCAGCGCGGCGAGGGGCGCGATCAACGGGAAGAGGAAGCGGGAACGGGACGGTTTCATTGGGCGGGCGTGGCGGTCGTGCGCACGCCGCTGAGCGGATAAGCAGTGACGGCGTCCCAGGAAATTTGTTGCAGGAGGCGGTTGAGTTCGGCGGCGTGGGGCAGGCCTTTCAGGACGGCGGGCACGGGCAGGCCGACGGGACTGCGGCCGTAGATCGCGGCGAAATGGCAATAGGTCACGAGCATCGCGAGGGGCGGGTGCGGGTGGCCGAGGTCGTCGCGGAAAAGATCGGTCTGCTTGGTGAGACCGGGCGCGCGGCCTTCGGCGACTTTTTCGCGGAGGGCGAAAACGGCGTCGCTCACGGGGACGACGTAGACGGCGGTGCGGCCGACGGTGGTGTTGAGGGCGCGGACTTGGGCTTCGAGTTTCGCGAGCCAGAGTGTGCGGTGGGCGTCGCGCTGGCTGCGGAGCGAGGCGACGGTGGCGGTGTTGCGTTGGTCGTTTTTGAACGGACCGGTCGTGCCGTCGCGCGTGGCCCACGAGGCTTGCACGAAGATGCGGAGCGCGGGATTTTTTTCTAGGCCGAGCTTCGTGTAGAGATCGATGCCCTCGTCGGGCATGAGCGCGTTGGGCGAGAGTGTGAGGACATCGGCGTCGCCGGCGCGCAGGACGGCCTTGGCGCGGTTTTTCTCGTCGGGGAGCTGCCAGTGCTGCATCACGCGGGAGCCGCCGATCATCTGCTGGCCGGCGTTCACGTGCGCGATGCCGGCGGCCTCGGCGAGCGGAGGCAGGAGCTTCGCCGTGTAGATCATGAAACTATGCGCGCACACGAAGACGCGTTGGCCCGCGGGTGGCGTAGCGTCGGCGGAGGCGGCGAACGCGGTGGCGTTCGCGCCGACGAAGAGAGTGGCGATGAGGAGCGCGCCGAGGACGCAGAGGAGACGACGGTTCATGCGATGAGGTCTTTGATGACGGAGCCGCCGAATTGGCTGAGCTGTTTGAAACGGCCGGCGTGGTAGAAGGTGAGTTTGTTATCGTCGAGGCCGAGGAGGCGCAGGAGCGTGCAGTGGACGTCGCGCACGTGGTGGACCTTGTCGACGGCGGTCATGCCGGTCTCGTCGGTGGCGCCGATGGTGTGGCCGGCTTTCACGCCGCCGCCGGCTAGCCACATCGTCATGGCGTTGGGATTGTGGTCGCGGCCGTAGGCGGTGCCGCCGCGCACGCCGTTGTCGGGCGTGCGGCCGAACTCGCCGCACCAGACGATGAGCGTGCTGTCGAGGAGGCCGCGTTGTTTGAGATCGGTGATGAGGGCGGCGATGGGCTGGTCGACGCCGCGCACGAGGTTGCCGTGGGCGCGCTCGATGTAGTCGTGGCTGTCCCACGTGCCGTTGTAGAGCTGCACGAAGCGCACGCCTTTCTCGACGAGTTTGCGGGCGAGGAGACATTTGCGGCCGAAGGCGTCGGTGGCGTCCTGGCCGATGCCGTAGAGGGCTTTCGTTTTCTCGTCTTCCTTCGAGAGGTCGAGCGTCTCGGGGACCTGCATTTGCATGCGGAAGGCGAGCTCGTAGTTGTCCATGCGCGCGGCGAGTTCGTCGAAGCCGGGATGTTGCGCGGCGTGGGCGGCGTTGAGCTGCGCGATGAGATCGAGATTTTTGCGCTGGCGCGCGGCACTCACGCCGGCGGGCGGGGAGAGATCGAGGATGGGCGAGCCCTTGGCGCGTAGCGGCGTGCCCTGAAACTGGGCGGGCAGATAGCCGTTGGACCAGTTGGCGGAGCCGCCTTGCGGGTAGGAAACTTCGGGGAGGACGATGAAACCGGGGAGGTCTTGGTTCAGGGAGCCGAGGCCGTAGTTCACCCACGCGCCGAGACCGGGGTCGCCGCCGAAGCGGTTGCCGGTGTTCATCTGATACATGGCGGTCGGGTGATTGACGCTGTCGACCTGGCAGCCGCGGTAGAAACAGAGGTCGTCGGCGACGCGCGCGAGGTGCTCCCAATTCGTCGCCATATCGGCGCCACTCTGGCCGGCTTTGCGGAAGGTGAACGGGCTTTGGACGTAGTAGCGTTTGCCGCTCTCCATCGCGGATTTTTGGCGGCCCTCGCGCGTGAAGGCTTGGAGGTGAAGGCGCGTGAGGGCGGGCTTGGGGTCGAAGGTGTCGATGTGCGACGGGCCGCCCTCCATCATGAGGAAGATGCAGTTTTTCGCCTTGGCCGGCACGTGCGGGGCGCGGGGAGCGAGGGAAGGCGGGGACTGCGGCGCGGGGGCTTGGGGCTGGGCGGCGAGCAGCGAGGTGAAAGCGACGCTACCGAGACTGGCGCCTAGGCTGTAGAGAAAATCGCGGCGCGTGGGGGCGTGGAGAGCGCGGGCGCCGGCGCAGGGGAAATAGGGCGAACTCATGGGGCGGGGATTTTCGGGGCGGACTTTTTCTTGGCTTTCGGAGCGGTGGGCGCGGACGGGTCGGGGGCGGGGATGCCGGTGGCAGTGCGCGTGCGGATGGCGAGGGCCGTGAGGCTGGCGACGACGTCGGGGTGCGACGCGGCGAGGTCGGTCGACTCGGAGGGATCGCGGGTGAGATCGTAGAGTTGCGGGGTCGACGAGAGGTGGAGTTTCCACGCGCTTTCGCGTTGGGATTCGAGCCGGCGCTGGTTCAGGCCGTAGAGGGAAAAGAGCGTCGTGCGCGGAGAGCGGGCACCGGCGGCGCCGAGGAGAACGGGCGTGACATCGTAGCCATCGAGGTCGGCGGGCAGCGTGGTCGTGCCGGCGAGTCGGGCGAACGTCGGGAGCAGATCGAGGGTGGAGAGAAAATCGGCGGCGACGCGACCGGCGGGGACGCGGCCAGGCCACCACGCGATGAACGGGACGCGCAGGCCACCTTCGAAGACCGTGTGTTTCGTGCCGCGGAGCGGGGCGGAGGAGCCGGGGGTGTTGCGCTCGGGGCCGTTGTCGCTCGTGAAGAGCACTAGGGTGTTGGCGGCGAGACCGAGCGTGCGCAGGTGGTCGAGGATTTGGCCCGTGCTGTCGTCGAGTTCCTCCACGGCGTCGCCGTAGAGACCGCGCGCGGACTTGCCTTTGAAACGAGGAGACGCGTCGAACGGGAGGTGCGGCATCGCGTGGGCGAGATAGAGAAAAAATGGACGCGCGCGATTCTCCGTGATGAACGCGAGGGCCTCGGCGGTGTAGAGGGCGGTCATCTCGGCGGGCACGGCGGGGCGCCGCTCGACGACATCGTCGCGTAGCACGGGCATGCCGCCTTCTTTTTCGAAGACGACCGTCTCGAAACGGTCGAGGTTGTGCAGGACGCCGTAGGAGTGATCGAAGCCTTGGTCGCGGGGGCGCAGGCCGGGACGGAAGCCGAGGTGCCATTTGCCGATGCACGCGGTGGCGTAGCCGGCGGGGCGGAGAATTTCGGCGAGGGTGATTTCGGAGGAGGCGAGACCGTTCGTGGCGTCGGGGCGGAGGACGCCGGTGGCGAGGCCGAGGCGGCCGGGGTATTTGCCGGTCATGAGCGCGGCTCGCGACGGCGTGCAGAGGGCGGACGTGACGGAAAAATCTGTGAAGCGCGTGCCCTCGCGGGCCATGCGGTCGAGGTGCGGCGTGCGGAGGTCCTTGGCGCCGTAGCAGGCGAGATCGCCGTAGCCGAGGTCGTCGCAGTTGATGAGAATGAGGTTGGGTGGCGGCGTGGCAGCGGGCGAAACGGCGAGGACGAGGGGCATGATCGCCGCGATGATCCCGGCTCTCACGAGCCGGGCCACGCGGAGGCGGAGGCAGAAGGAGTCTTCAGTCCACATACGCGAATTCGTTGGTGTTGAAGAGCGCGAGGCAGACGTCGGCGAGGGCGCGGGTGCGGAGCGGGACGTCGGCGGGAGCGAGGTCGGGGACGAAGTCGGCGGAGGCGTGGAGCGTTTCCTGGAAGGAGAATTTTTCGCCGGTGTTTTCTTCGACGGCGTCGCGGCGAACGGCGCGCGGAGGGAGGATCGGCGGGGGCGGGGTCGCGGTGTGGAGGGTCGCGATTTCGTTCCAATGCGCGAGACACGCGGCGAGTTCGGCGGGGGTGGGTGGGCGGGCGAGGGCGAGGGTGAAGCAGCGGGTGAGCGCGGCGGAGTCGGAGTTGGTTTCGCGCACGGCGCGGGCGGCGAGGGCGAGCGCGCGGGCGTGGCTCGCGGCGCTGTTGAAGAGACTGAACACCTGCGGCGTGATCGTGGCGGCGTCGCGGCGCTCGCAAGAGAAATCGGGGGTGGGCTGGTTGAAGACTTCCATCGCGGGATCGGGGAGGCCGCGGAGTTTGAGGGCGTAGAGGCTGCGGCGATGGCGTTGGGCGGGGAGGGGATTGGGGACCCACGCGGAGGCGAAGGTGCCCATGACTTGGCGCGGCTGCAGGGCGGCTTCGAGGTTCATCTCGGGACGGTTCGGGATGCCGCCGAGCGTGCGGTTGAGTTCGCCGGTGGCGGCGAGCTGCGCGTCGCGGAGCTCCTCGGCGGTGAAGCGGCGTGGGGCGAAGACGGCGTAGCTCGTGCCCGTGGGATCGAGCGCGGCGAGAGCGGCGCGGTCGGGGTGGGAGCCGCTGCGGGCGTAGGCCTCGCTCGTCATGATCGCGCGGTGCAGGGCTTTGAGGGACCAGCCCTCCTCGACGAAGGTCGCGGCGAGCCAATCGAGGAGCTCGGGGTGCGTGGGCTTTTGGCCGGTGCTGCCGAAATTGTTGGGGTTGCCGGCGAGGGGGCGGCCGAAATGCCAGAGCCAGACGCGGTTCACGAAGGTGCGCGTGGTAAGCGGATTTGCGGGATCGGCGATCCACTCGGCGAGAGCGCGGCGGCGGCCTTCGATCGTGGTGGGCACGGGCGTTTTCTGGAGCGCGCCGAGAACGCTGAGGACGCCGGGCGCGACTTTTTCGCCAGCGGCAAACGGATCGCCGCCGGTGAGGATGCACGTCTCCTCGAGTTCGCCGACGGTGAGGCGCGTCGGCGGCATGCGGAGCGGGGCGTTGACGGATTTTACGTCGGGCGTGCGGCCATTGTAGACGGCGAGAGCGAAGGGCTCGTAGCGCTCAAGTTCCCAGCGGAGACGTTCGAGGCCTTTGCGGGCGACGCGTTCGTTGCCGTAATCCGCGGGGCTGAAGCCGACGAGCTTCGGCGGGAACTGCTCCTCGGGGATTTTCTGGCGCGTGAGGATCGCGCGGGCGGCGTTGAAGACGCCTTCGAAATCGCGGCGCTTCGTGGCGCGCTCCTGCGTGCGGGCTTGGGTGACGGCGGCGTGCCATTTCGCGGGGTCGAGCTTTTGGTCGGCGAACCATTTTTCGGCGGAGGCGAGGAGCTGGACGTCTAGACGCTGAAGGGTGGCGACGTAGTCGGCGCGGCGCGGTTCGAGGTAGGCGGCCTCTTCGAAACCGGCGGTGTTTTCCGTCGCGAGAAATGGGGCGGGGCGCTCGGAGAGTTGCGTGGTGGCGAAGACGGCTTGCAACGCGTAGTAGTCGCGGGTCGGGACGGGATCGAATTTGTGGTCGTGGCAGCGCGCGCACTGCAGCGAGTGCGCGAGAAAAGTCTCGCCGACGGCATTGGTGACATCGTCGAGGAAACGTTGGCGGGCGACTTTGGCGACCTCCATGCCGGTGAGTTCCCACGGGCCCATGCGGAGGAAACCGGTGGCGATGAGGAGTTGGGCGTCGGAACCTGAGGGTAGGGAGTTGGGAGCTGCGGATTGAGTGTGCGGGGATGAGGGAGGCGAAGTCGGAGCTGAGGGTTGAGAGTTCGGAGGCGAGGGTGGCGAGTAGTCGGCGAGTTCGTCGCCGGCGATTTGTTCGCGGATGAAGCGGTCGTAGGGGAGATCGGCGTTGAATGAGCGCACGACGTAGTCGCGGTAGCGCCAGGCATTGCCGCGCTCGTAGTCGTTGGCGAAACCGCTGCTGTCGGCGTAGCGCACGACGTCGAGCCAGTGTTGCGCCATGCGTTCGCCGTAGTGCGGGCTGGCGAGGAGGAGGTCGATGAGATCGCGGACGGCGGCGGTGGGATTGGCGCGGTGCGCCGAGGCAAAGGCGGCGATTTCGTCGGGCGTCGGTGGCAGGCCGGTGAGATCAAAGGTGGCGCGGCGGATCAAGGTGCGGGCATCGGCGGTCGGAGCGGTTGCGAGACCGGCGGGGCGGCGCGCGGCGAGGAAGGTGTCGATCGGATTGGCGATGGCGGTGGCGGGGGAGCTCGCCGTGCGGGCCGAAGGGAGTGCGGGGATCGCGGGTTTCTTGACGGGTTGATAGGCCCACATGCCGGCGGGCGCATAGCGGCGATTCGTCCAGTCGGCGGAGAGGCCCCCGCTGGTGGGCATGGTAACGCCATCGTTGGCCGGATTTTTTTCGGTGTGGGCCGCGGCGAGTTGTTTTTGCCGGGGGGCATCGGGCCAGGGAGCTCCGCCGACGATCCACTGCCGCAGCCAGTCGATTTGGGTGGCGGAGAGTTGGTCGGGTTCCTTCGGCGGCATCGGCTCCCAATCGGCGTGGTCGCGGAGCGTGGCGAGATAGAGCGGGCTGCGGTCGGGTTCTCCGGCGACGAAGGCGGGTTGGTCGCTGTTGCCGCCCGCGAGGGCGGCGGGGTGGGTGCGGAGATCGAGGTCGCCTTTGATTTTCGCGGGATCGTCGCCGTGACACGGGAGGCATTTTTGCTGCAGGAGCGGCCAGACGCGGCGGACGAAGAGCGCTTCGGCTTCTTCAGCCATGGAGGAGGAGGAAGGCGACGGCGTGGCCCCGAATGCAAAGGGGGCGAGCGGGACGAGGAGGAGCAGAGCGAGGCGGTGACGGCGGGGGCGAGCCATGGTGGGAGGCGGGGCGAGAGCGAAGACGATGCGAGGCCCCGATGGTTGCGCTGCGGGGCGCAGGATGGCGAGGGCAACGTGACGGAGGTTGGCGTGCTGAGGATAGCCGTCGTGCTTGGAGGATTTTTCCTGCCCAGATAGTTTTTGGCAGGGAGATTTTCCTGACCGACCCGATGGGTGGCACGTGCGTCCGCGAGCAGGGGAATCCGTTGGGTATACCCCGGCGGATTTTGTATCGCAGTGATGGAGGGAGGGGCGCGCTAGGCTCGTCTCCATGAGCCTACCCCTTCCAAATTGTCGGGCGGCGATTTCTCCGGAGACTACGGACGCTTTGCCAGCAGAATGGTGTGGAGCGTCGACGCGATCTTCGCCGCGCCCGGGCGGATGCGCACCAAACGGGGATTCCACGCCAGCATCGCTTCGCGGGCGAGTGATGACAGTCCTGCGTCATCAATCTGCCGATACGTTCCGGCGGGCAGATCGCGCACGGCGATTTCCGGAACGACCGCCCAGAATTTCCCGGTCTTGACGGAGGCCAAGGTCTGCGGAAACGACTGGCAGGCGAGGGCAGGGACCAGAGAAATTCCGTGGCCTTTCGCCAATGTGCGCAGCCCCGAGGTAAACTGTCCGTCGGTCGTTTGGGTGGCCAAAGGGAGCTCCCTCAGGGCTTGTTCCAGCGAGACCTTTCCTTTTTTCGGCACCAATTTTTCTGGGACGACCGCCACGTAGGTGATCATGCCGAGCGAGACCGCTTTGAGTCCCGCCGTGACGGCATTTTTGCGCACGATCCCGAAATCGAGCCGGCAATCGGTGAGCTGTTGCACGATTTCGTTGGTGCGCAGATTCGTCGTGGCGAAACGGGTGCCGGGAAACGCCGAGAGCAACGCGCCCAGCTGAGGAATCACGAGCCATTGGATCAGGCTGTCGCCCGCGCCGATCGTGAATGCGACGCTCTCCTCGCGGCACTCGGAGCGGAAATCCTCGAGCGAGCGGAGCTGCTCCCGCGCGAGCTCGGCGAGGCGTTCTCCCTGCGCGGTGAGTTTCAGGATTTTTCCGCGACGCTGGGCGACCTCGCAGCCGAAGAATTCCGAGAGCTCGCGGAGCTGGCGGCTGTATTGACTCTGGCGCACGGGATCGCCCGGCGCCGCCTGCGCGATGCTGCCGGCATCGCGCACTTCGATGAGAACCTTGAGTCGGTCGAGCGAGAGCCCGCGTTCGGAGAAGAGTGCTTCAAACATGACTAATGAGTCAGGCTCGCTGGGGAAACCGGCATGGCAAGCCCGCGATGATTCGGGTAAGGTCTGCCCCGTCACTCGCACGAGCGGCTCCGAAAAAATCACTTCATTAAAAAAATCTTTCCCCGCCCCCTTGATTTTCTTTCCCCGACCGCCGTTGTAACCCGACACACCTTTAACCGTCACTCCGCACCTTCCCATGAAATCCACACACTCGAATCAACTCTCCGCCTTCCGGCTAACCGGATGGCAATCGTTGTGTGTGGCGATTCGTGTCCAGACGACGACTCCGAGCAAGCGCAGTGAACGAGGTCTCAATCGACCCGATTACGCGATGCTCCCTGGAAGTGGTGTAACCTGACGCCTGCGATAACTCGCCGCCTCACGCCGCCCACTTCCCTTCCGGAAGTGGGTTTTTTGTGCCCCGAGTGGGCCCAGCCGCTTCCGGAAATCCGAGGTCATCCTCGTTTTTCCATATCCCACAAGCGGCTTCATCGCTGAGCCCAGTCAATCAGCCCAACGTCCGCGTGCAAATCCTGCGGCCGTCCAATCCGAACCCGCGTCTGCGGGGCCGAGAGGGACGACGGTGTGTGTTCTTTTTTGCGACGAGGACACGGCCGCAGCTCGGTCGTGTCCTCTTTTATATTCTACACGCGGTGCGCCAGAGGGCGTTAAACGGCGATGCCGGCCGCGTGACAATTTTTGTGAGTGTTCAGGAGTGCCCGGCCGCGGAATCCGTTTCCCGCCCGCCGCGCTCGTCTCGCTCCATTTCTTTTCCGCCTCGTCGTCTAGTAGTTGAGGACTCCGGACTTTCAATCCGGGCAACGCCGGTGCAATTCCGGCCGGGGCGGCCAAATTTCCTTAAGGAAGCGCCGGTTCTCGATCCGAGACCGGGGAACGTTTTGCCCTATCGGATCCGTATGAAGCCAGCCGGCGGCCCAAGCCCGGCAAGGGCCAGTTTATGTATGCGTTCGTTGCGTAGTAGTAACGCGCCGGTCTGCCAGTCCGGAGTCGGGAGTGCGATTCTCCCCGAGCGCACCAGTTTGGAGCTGTGGTGTTCAACAGTAGCACAGCGGACTTTTAATCCGCCCGGTGCGGGTGCGAATCCCGCCGGCTCCACCATTTTCTCGCGCGTTGGGAGGGAGGCCAGCAGGCCGACCGGCGCACCGTAGGTGCGGGGCGAAGCCCCGAGCGCGAGAGCGCGAGTCAACAATTATCCAGCGGTCCGCAAAACCGTTTCACGCCGGTGTGATTCCGGCACGCGGGTCCAATTTCGTTTTTGGGGATGTGGCCGATCAGTGAGGCATCTGCCCTGCAAGCAGACTCAGGTGGGTGCGACCCCCACCATCTCCACCAATTTTAGGGCGCCGTTCCAGTCGGCCGGCTGTAACCCGGCCGTCGTTAAATCGACTGGCACTTGACGCGTGGTGCAACCCCACCGGCTCCCACCAACCCTTAACCCGCGGTCATTGAGGACGGACGTCGGAGAAGTCTTCCGACGCCGAGTGACCTGAGCCGCGGTTTCCTTTTTCGCCCGGGCGTTCGGGCGCTTTACGGACGTGGCCGACAAGCAAGGCAGTCGTCTCCAAAACGACCCGATGCAGGAGCGTTACCTGCCGTCCGTGCCAATTCTTTAGAAGGGAACGTAGTGTAGTCAGTCTGCACGTCTCACTGAAAAGGAGAAGGTGTTGGTGCGATCCCAACCATTCCCACCATAGCAGGAAGTGGAGAGTCCACCGCCGGTTTCATACGCCGGCTCTTTTCCGTGCAACTCGGAATCCTGCTCCCGTTTTTTTCGGGGTGTAGCCTAGAAGTCAGGCACTCGGCTTGGGACCGAGATCACGCGTGTGCGAGTCACGCCGCTCCGACCATTTTTGTTTTTCGTTTCAGGTGCGTGGCTCAGTGAGCGGAGCACCGGCCTGTGAAGCCGGGGAAGCGGGTGCAAGTCCCGCCCACCTGACCATTGCGGCATAATGTCAAAGTAGCATGGGCGACTGTTAATCGCCTCGTCGTGGTGCGAGTCCACGGGCCGCAGCCAATCACTTTCGCGCGCTCCTTTCGGGGAGCGTGCGGACAACGGCCGAAGCTCCATGGAGCAAGGCCCCAAGACAGAAAGGACAACGCCATGAATGCGTTTCCCCTCATGATCGCCTGGCTCGCCGTCGTCGCTCTCGTGCTCATCGCACGTAGCGACTACCGCGCGCGCCGTTCGATCCGCTAAGGACAGAAAACAACCCCGGCCCGGAGCATGCCCATGTCTCCGGGCCGGGTCACTTTTGTTGCGGTGTCGTCTAACAGCAGGACAGCGGGCTTTGAACCCGAGAATGGAGGTGCGACTCCTCCCGCCGCAGCCACTTTTCGGGGATCAAGCCACAGTAGACGGGCAGCCGGCTCTTACCCGGCACATCGTGAGGCTGCAACTGCCTCGGTCCCTACCATTTTTCACGGCTCGATGGCGCAGCAGCAGCGCAGCTCCCTCATAAGGAGAAGGTCGCGGGCGCAAATCCCGCTCGAGCCCCCACGATTTGCCATCGAAGCGTAAACCGAGACGCGGCCCCTTCGTAGCGGGCGGATGGGGATGCAAGCGCCCCCGATGGCTCCATACTTTTTGCCGGCGTAGCCCAATAGGAGAGGCACAACGTCGAGAACGTTGACAGTGCAGGTGCAACCCCTGCCGCCGGCACCAGTCTCATTCGGCGAGTGGTGGAACGTATACACGCGAGTCCCAGAAACTCGTGGGCTCCCGCCCGTGCAGGTGCAAATCCTGCCTCGCCGACCAATTTTCCGGGCAGTGAAGGTGAAGCTACTTCGCTCCAAATCGAATCCCGTGCCGGGTCTGAAAACCACGGCTGCGAAAACGAGCGCCCGCCTGCCGCGTCAGCGGCAGACGGGAAGGGCTCCAGGGAACTTCGCCTGGTTTCTCCCGGAAATCCCTTTCGAGGGCAGTGAGAGCGCGGTTACTTCGGAAAAACATCCTCAACAGATGAGTGGTTCAAACCCACAAACCCGCGTTCGCCTTTGGCGCGCTTTGCGCGGTCCTGCGGACTCCGCCTCCGGCGGCCCCATCTCCGCTGACGCTCCGTCTCCCTCGTCTCCCTTTTGCGGGCAGTGAGTCTTCGGTTACTTCTAATGTGTCGGTCGGCGGTTCAAGTCCGCCCGCGCCTCGGCGCGTAGCTCAGTGGTAGAGCAACAGCGGCCGCAAGGCCGTTCCCGAAGACGCCGTTCTCCCGCATTTACCATCGTGTCCCGGCGTCCCGGGCTATCCCTCCGCGGATGAAATATCATCCGCGGCCCCAGCAAAGAAAAGGAGGCCGCCATGGCCAAGTTCAGTATCCTCAATCCGCTGTCGCGCGCTAAACCCGCGCCCAACACGGTCAATTATGCCGGCGGTCGCGCGTTCACGCAGACCGCCAAACTCGAGCTCGTCGCCGTGCTGCTCACCACGTTTCTCGAGGACGAGTTCTACCGCACCGAGCAACAGACCACGGCGAAAATCCGTGAGCTGATCGCGAAGGTCGGTGACCCGCGTTTCGTCGCGAAGGCGGCGCTCTACGCGCGCCACACGCACGGCATGCGCTCGGTGAGCCACCTCGTCGCCGGCGAACTCGCGAAGTCCGTCAAGGGCGAGCGCTGGACGAAGCGTTTCTACGCCCAAGTCGTGCGCCGCCCGGACGACGCGATGGAGACGCTCGCCTACTACCTCGCCGTCTACGGTCGCCCCGTGCCGAACTCCCTGAAGAAGGGTCTCGGTGCGGCCCTCGCCCGTTTCGATGAGTATCAGGTGGCGAAGTATCGCCGCGAGCACGGCGCCTTCAAAATGGTGGACGCGGTCAACCTCGTCCGCCCGAAGGCCACGCCTGCGCTCTCGAAGCTCGTCCGTGGTGAACTCGCTCCGGCCCAGACGTGGGAGACCAAACTCACGCAAGCTGGTGAGAGCACGACGTCGGCGGAGGTTGCGTCGGCGAAGTCGCAGGCGTGGGGCGAACTCCTGCGCGAGCGCAAGCTCGGCTACGTCGCCCTGCTGCGCAACCTGCGCAACATCCTGACGCAGGCACCGGAGCTGATCGACGAACTGTGCCAGCAGCTCGCCGACGAGCCCGCGGTCCGCCGCTCGCTCGTGTTTCCGTTTCAATTCCTCACCGCGGTCGACGTGCTGAAGCAGGGCAACTTGCCCGGTGCCAGCCGCGTGATGGAGGCGTTGAACACGGCAATCGATCACTCGCTCGCCAACGTGCCGAACTTCGGCGGTCAAACTCTCGTCGCGCTCGATTCGTCGGGCTCGATGGTCGGTCGCCCGCAGTCGATCGGCTCGCTGTTCGCCGCCACGCTCGTGAAAGCGAGCGGGGCCGACCTCATGCTCTTCAGCGACGACGCCCGCTACGTCTCGCTGAACCGCCGCGACACCACGCTCACGGCGGCGCAGAGCATCCCGTTCATCTCGGGCGGCACGAATTTCAATGCGATCTTCGAGCGCGCGAACCGCGCTTACGACCGCATCGTGATTCTGTCGGACATGCAGGGCTGGATCGGCGACGGCGCGCCGGTGCAGGCGTTCCTCGACTACAAGATGCGCCACGCGGTGACGCCGCGCATCTTCAGCTTCGACCTCAAAGGCTACGGCACGCTCCAGTTCCCGCAGGAGCGCGTTTACTGCCTCGCCGGTTGGAGCGACCGCGTGTTCGAGCTGATGCAGAAACTCGATCGCGACCCGGAAGCGCTCGTCCGCGAGGTCGAGGCCGTGCCGCTGGAGGACTGAGGTCCTCCGTCAAAACCTCCCGGAGCCAGACTCGGTCTGGCTCCGTTTCTTTTCCCTTCATCGTCCAAGAGACAGGACGCGAGCCCGCGAAGCTCGAGATCGAGGTGCAAGTCCTCGTGAAGGGACCATTTCCCTCGTGTAGCTCAAAAGCAGAGCAATCGGCTGATAACCGATCGACCGCGGAGCGTTACCGTGCACGAGGACCATTTTCTGTCTCGCCGAAATCTCGGCGCCGGCAGGTCGCAAATTAGAACACACACCGACGTCGGGCGAGCTGTGCGCAGCGGGAGCCATTCCGTTTCACCTCCTCCTTTCCCTTCCATGACCACCGACATCCTCGACAAGCCCATCGTCCTCTCGCTCAACCGCGCGTGGCAGGTCATCGGCCATCGCACCGTCAAGCAGGCGCTCATCGCGCTCAATGGCGGCTCGGCCGGTTTGCCGCCGGCGCTCGGCGTGGACGTCGCCTACCCGCAGCTCGCCGACGGCACGTGGAACTTTGACCGGCCGCTCTACCTCAACCCACTCCCGTGGGATGAGTGGGTGAAGCTGCCGGTGCGCGATTTCGATTTCTCGATCTCGACGCCGAAGCTCCACGTGCGCGTGCCGACGGTCATCGTCTCGACGCAATTCGACCGCATGCCCGTTCGCCTCCCGCGCGTTTCGCGTGCGGCGATCTTCGCGCGCGACGAGGGCGTCTGCCAATACACCGGCGAATTTGTCGGTAAGTCTGGCGGTAACCTGGATCACGTCGTCCCGCGCGACCGCGGTGGCCGCGACTCGTTCGAGAACCTCGTGTGGTCGAAGAAGGAAATCAATTCCCTCAAGGCCAACCGACTCCCGCACGAGGCCGGTCTCCGTCTAATGCGCAAGCCCACCGCGCCGAAGCCGCTCCCGGTCTCCGCGTCCGTGCGCGAGGCGCGCCACCCGGACTGGCGGCATTTCCTGCATCTCTGATCGGTAGGGCTGTCGCTCGTCGGCAGGCCGCCGCGGCTATCACGTCCGCTGCGTGACGGCCCGGCGGCGAGCGCCGGCCCTACCACCCTCTCTCTCATCGTAAACTCTCCCGGGATCGCCCCGCTCCCCATGACTCTTGCACCTCCTTTCACCACCACCTCCTCGCTGACGGACACACTCACGGTCGTCGACGCCGTGCTCGGCACGCTCGACCGCCGTCTGCCCGTGCACGTTTCGCGCGAGGACCTCGCCAGCGCCGGCAAACTCGCGCTCGTCGAGGCCCTCCTGCGCTACGACGGTCCGGCGGAGCAGGCGCGCGCGTATTGTTACGTGCGCGTCCGCGGCGCCGTGCTCGACGAACTCCGCCGGCTCGATCCGTTGTCCCGCCACACGCGCACCCAAGTCACGATAGTGCGCCGTGCCAAGGCCGCGCTCGAGCAACAGTTCGGCCGCGCTCCGACGCCCACGGATGTCGCAGCGCTAACCGGTCTGACTGTCGAGGCCGTGGGTCAACTCGAGCAGGTCGCGCACGCCGCCGAGGCGTGTTCGCTCGACGAGACTAACGCGGACGGCGAGTGCCTGCACGTGCTCCCGGATCACGCCGCCGCCTGCCCGGCGCGCTCGGCCGAGTCGGACGACACGCACGCCTCGGTGCACGCCGCCCTCGAACGCCTCGCGCCAAACCACGCGCACGTGCTCCGCCGTTACTACCTCGACGACGCCGCGCTCGACGAGATCGCGGCCGAGCTCGGCGTCTCGAAAGAGCGCGTCCGCCAAATCCGTGAAGCCGCCGAGAAAAAGCTCCGCGCCGACTTCATCGTCCTCGCCCTCTGGCAAACCGTTCTGAGCCGCGGCTGACCTCCGTTTCGTGGCACGGGCTTTCCAGCCCGTGTCCGCCCGTCGCGTTCACGGACTGGAAAGTCCGTGCCACTCGTTTCTGAAAATCACCACCCGCACCACCACCATGTCTGCCTTTCCCATCACCAAACGTCCCACGCTCCGTCTCCGCCTCGTCCGTCTGCCGAGCAAACTGCGTCCGCTCCACGAGACCACGTTCCCTGTGCGCCCCCGCGGCGTCGCGATCGCTGCGCCGCTGTTTCGCGGCACGCGTGCGCGCGGACCTGGAACTTCGCCTGCGGCCCTCGCTCGGGTCCGTCCCTGACCTCTCAGTCAGGGGCGGCCTTTCATCTGCGTGCGCTGATTTCGCCTGGGTTTCAATGCCGTCCCGCCGTGCCAAAAGCAGACCTGACTGTCGAGTCATAGGATGTGTGGCAATCGGGCTACCTCGCACCGCTGGGGTCCGGTATTCTCTCTGCACTAAGTTACGACCCAACCAACACACCGAAGCACCCAACAAAATTTCCCCATGAAAACCTTTAATCTGTCTCAGGCCCTGAAACACAAGAACCGCCTCGCCGGCGAAGTTGCCCGCGCTCGCGAGATCGTCCAGCGCGAGAATTCCCGCAAGGATTCGCAGATAGCGCGGGCCGATGTGCGTGCCGTGTTCGAAGAGAGCGTGACGCGTTCGCGCGAACTCGCTGCCTTCAAGGGCGCCGTCGCCGCCGCCAACGCCGGTGTGCTGACGGGCGACCACGGCATCTACGGCAAGCTCAACCTCCAAGCCGAACTGCGCGGCCTCATAGTTTTCCTCAAAGGCCTCAACACTAAGGAAGGCGAGGAAGTGGAGCGCGTCGGTTTCCTGAGCCGCGACGAAGCCTCTCGCACGATCTATGTCGCCACCATCGCTCGCGACGAGGTGGACCGCCTGGTCGCCGCCCATCAGGCGGAGATCGAGCAACTGCAGGACGAGATCGACGAATTCAACGCCACGACTCGCATCTCCCTTACCGCATAATTTTCGGGCCCGGTCTGGACGGACCAAGGGTGGCAACAGGCATTGGCATCTCTGATGCCGTCTGGGCGGTCCAAAACACCGCCCAACCAACGATACCGACCTGATTGTTAACCGTCACCGTTCAAGGCCTCAAAACGCAAAACTGATTCCTAAAGGATCAAACCTTTGTCGCTTGTTACACCCTTCGCTCGCTCTGGGCCGGTGTCCCGATCAAAAAATTTACTCCCCGTTATGAATATGGAAATCAAAGCCCGCGACCTGATCGCGGCCGGTTGGCACGAAGGCCGCCGCCTGGGCCCGGCTCTGCGCCGCGCCCGCGATCTCGAAGGCACCGGTCTCGCCCGTGCCGAAGTCCTGACCGCGCTCGAAGCCGAATTCCCGAAGCAACTCGCCGTGATCCTCCCGCGCTACGCACCGGCCCCGCTCGCCGAAGCCATCGAAGCCGAAACGCCCGAGGAAGCCGCCAACGTCGCCGCTGCCCGCCAGCGCATGACGGAGCTGCTGCATGTCCCCGTCGTGAAGCGCGGCGTGATCATGCCCGACGCCTGCCCGTCGGGCGGCGGTTACGCCACGATTCCGGTCGGCGGCGCCATCGAAGTCGAAAACGCGATCATCCCCGGTGCGCACTCGGCGGATATCTGCTGCTCGATGTTCGCCACGTTCTTCCCCGCTAATCACCCGGTCGGCGCCATGATGGACCATCTCGTGAAGACCACGCACTTCGGTCCCGGTGGCCGCCCGCGCGGCTTCCAGCTGACCTCGGCCGTGCTCGACGAGCCGGTGTGGGACAACCCGTTCCTCTCCGGCCTGCGCAGCCGCGCCCAGGATTTCCTCGGCACGCAGGGTGACGGTAACCACTTCGCCTACGTCGGCCGCATCCAGTTCACCGAAGCCCAGCGCGCCGCCCTCGAGTCGGCCGGTTACACCGAGCTGGCGGAGTGGATCGTGCGCCGCGACGGCGCGTTCAACGTCCTCGTGACCCACCACGGCTCGCGCGGCCTCGGCGCGGACCTCTACAAGCGCGGCCAAAAAGCCGCGCGCCTCTGGTGCGATGAAAACGCCAAGGACATCCCGGACTCCGCTGTGTGGCTGCCGGGCGATTCCCCGGAGGGCCTCGCCTACTGGGACGCCCTACAATACATCGGCCGCTGGACGCGCGAGAATCACGCCGTGTTGCACGACGCCCTCCTGCGCCGCCTCGGCCAGCGCGCCCTCGTGCAGATTGGCAACGAGCACAACTTCGTGTGGAAGCGCGGCGACTCCTTCTTCCACGGCAAGGGCGCCACGCCCGCCTGGCAGGATGCCCAGGGTCGCCCGCTGCTCGGCCTGATCCCGCTCAACATGGCGCGCGAAATCCTCCTCGTGCTCGGTGCGAACAACACCGACTTCCTCTCCTTCGCCCCGCACGGCGCCGGTCGCAATCTGTCGCGCTCCGCGATGCTGAAGCCCTACAAGGATGCCGACGGCGAGATCGATCCCGCCCGCGTGCAACAGACGCTGGCCGAGACGACCGCCGGCCTCGACATCCGCTGGTTCGGCGGCGCGCCGGACCTTTCCGAATCGCCGCTCGCCTACAAGGACGCGACGAAGGTGAAGGCCCAGATCGCGCGCTTCGGTCTCGCGCACGTTGTTGGCGAGATTCAGCCGCAAGGCTGCATCATGGCCGGCGAAGCCCCCGATCCGCACTGGCAACGCGCCCGCCGCGAAAAGCGCGCCGCCCACAAGGCGGAGCGCCGCGAAGGCGCGGTCGAAGCCGGAATTGGCTAAATTCGTGATTCGATCTCAGGCTCCGATCAATTTTCTATCATCATGCCAGCCGTAAGCACTGGAGACTTCTCCAAATATCCCGAACCGCTTCGTGACGTCATACCATATCTCGAAGGAGAAATTTGTGACCTCCGTGGATGTTGGCAGGTGTTCAAGCACCTATTTATGTCGAACGAGCATCGCACTCGTGAATTTGGTGCCCGACTGGGCGGGCTGCTTGGGATCTTTCAGGGGTATCTCCAGGACGACATGATTATCGGAGTCTCGCGATTAATGGATCCCGATAAGGGAAAACAAAACAATCTCTCAATGTGGGCGCTCGTTGAACGTTGCGAGAAATGGAATCCAACGGTTGCCGCGGAGGTTAAGCGCTCCCTGGATGCGCTCGCCCTACAAATCACCGACATGCGGGTGCACCGTCACAAGCGGATCGCGCACTTCGATCTGCCTGTGAGCCTTGACCAATCAAAGTTGCCAACGGTCACATTTACCGAAATTCGGGAGGCGATCGAGAAACTGGAGTCCGTTCTCAACTTCGTTTCGCAGCGAGCCGCGGATACGACCATCATGTTTGATGCGCTCGATCATCGTGACATCACAAGTGCGGCGGAACTTACAATATACAAGGCGATGGCCTACGACGCAGCGGTCGCAGCTGGGAAAATAGAACTTCGGGATTGGCGCAAGCATGCCATCGTTTGAGAATTTACCATGCCGCTCCTCGTCTCCGCCGGCACCCAAGTCGTCGTCACCGCTGAGGTTCTCGGCGCGAAGGCCATGCCCGTGCATCCGCGCGGTGCGGTCGGCATTGTCGCACGCACACCCGCGGGCACGGAGGAGCACTATCTCATTCGGTTTCCCGATGGGTTCGAAACCGCGTTCACACGCGAGCAGTTCGAGATCCTGAAGCACTTCAAGGATCGGCTGCCGGCGGCGGACAGCACAGGCGCGGGTGATTTCGAACTCGAACGCTGCGTGATCTATCGCTGCGTCGTCGGCTCGCGGGCCTACGGACTCGAGACGGAATCGTCCGATACCGATCTCCGCGGCATCTATCTCGCACCGCTCGATCTGCACTTGTCGCTGTTTGGCGCGCCGGAGCAGTTCGAAGACAACGGTGCGCAGACCTGCTATTGGGAGCTTCAAAAATTCCTCGTGATGGCGCTCAAGGCCAACCCGAACATCTTGGAATGCCTCTACTCGCCGCTTGTGGAGAAAACGACGCCGTTGGCCGACCGACTGCTCGCGCTGCGCGAAGGGTTTTTGTCTCAGATGGTTTTTCAAACGTTCAACGGCTACGCGTTGAGCCAGTTTAAGAAACTGGAGCAGGACCGGCGCAATCAGGGCGAGGTGCGGTGGAAACATGCGATGCACTTGCTGCGCCTGCTGCTCGCCGGCGCGGCGACGTTGCGGGAGTGCCGTGTGCCCGTGCGAGTCGAGGCGTTTCGCGATCGGCTGCTCGCGGTGAAGCGCGGTGAGATGCCGTGGGGTGAGGTCGAGGCGTGGCGCCAGGAGCTGCATCGCGATTTCGAACGTGCCCTCGCGGAAACCAAATTGCCCGAACGCCCCGACTACGAAGCGGCGAACGCCTTTCTCATCGCGGCCAGACGCGAGTCGGCTCGCGGTGTTTGATGGGCCATCCCTCGATGAAACTGACCGACCTTTCCCCTTGGCAGGCGTGGTGGCGCGAACTGGGCGCTCAGGGCGATCCTGCGCCGTGGCACCAACGTCTCGTCGCCGCCTATGCGGAGCCGAGCCGATCCTACCACAATCTCCGCCATATCGAGGAATGCCTGGGTGAGCTGGAGGTGAATCGCGCGCATGCGCGCCAACCGGCGTTGGTCGCGATGGCGTTGTGGTTTCACGATGTGGTTTACGATGCACATTCGGCCTCGAATGAAGCGAACAGTGCGCAACTCGCCGCGAATTGCCTCACGGCGGCTCGGGTGGAAAGCGTTAGCATAGATACGGTGCAGCGTCTGATCCTCTGCACCCAAACGCACGAGCCGGGCGTGGACCCCGATGCTGCGCTGTTGATCGACATCGATCTCGCGATCCTCGGCCAGCCCTCCGAGCGGTTTTGGGACTACGAGCGTGGCATCCGGGCGGAGTATGAGTGGGTGCCGTGGCCGACGTATGCGCAGAAGCGCGCGGAGATCCTCACGCGATTCGTGAAGCGGCCCGCGATTTATCGGACCGAATCGTTGGCGCGGAAATACGAGGCTCCCTCCCGTGTGAACCTCCAGGCCGCGATTCATCGGCTGCTGTCCGCTCCCCCATGACCATCGATCCTCTGCTCCATCGCATCGTCGCCGCGCAGCCTCACCCGTTGTTGTTCGCCACGATCAGCGGTGCCCACCTTTACGGTTTCCCCTCACCGGACTCGGACTTCGATCTGCGCGGCGCACATATTCTGCCGCTGGAAAAGATCGTCGGCCTGGAGACGCGCGACGAGACGCTGGAAGATTCACGGGTGATCGAGGGGCTCGAAATGGACATCGTGAGCCATGATATCCGGAAGTTCTTCAATCTGCTGCTCAAGAAAAACGGCTATGTGCTGGAGCAGCTCTATTCGCCACTCGTCGTTCACACGACGCCGGCGCATGCGCAGTTGAAGGTGATCGCGCGGGGTTGCGTCACACGTCACCACTCGCACCACTATTTCGGTTTCGCGGAGAACCAGTGGAAACTGTTCTTCAAGGAGTCTCCGCGCCGGGTGAAACCGTTGCTCTATGTCTATCGCGTCCTGCTGACTGGCATATGGCTGATGCGCACGGGAGAGATCGAAGCCAATCTCGTGACGCTCAACGCAACGTTTCGGCTGCCGTATCTGCCTGACCTCATCGGCCGCAAACTCGGCGGTCCGGAGCAATCAACGCTGACCGATGCGGACATTGCGTTTTACGAAGCGGAATATTTGCGTCTGCGTGGTGAGTTGCAGGCCGCGCACGACGCCAGCGGGTTGATCGAAGCGCCGAGTGAAGCGACCCGACAAGGCATGGATGGTTTGCTCGTTCGCGTGCGGCTCGGGCGCGCGGGATGAGCTACGAACGGATTTTGGGCTTTGCGCGGTTAGGTAGGCAAACACCCCCTCGCGGGTGGGTATCCCGAAGCGCATACTGGTGGCGATGAATCACCTCACCGCAGCGGCTACGTTTGGAATGGGTTCGCTCGCGCTGTGGCTCGCTTCCGCGGTCGGCGGATCGGCGGCGGTGCCGGCGATCTCTTCGGCTGCGCCGGTTGATATTTTCTACAACGCCTCCAGCCCGGGTGATGTGCAGTTTGGTTATCGCATCGTCGCGACGGGTTCGCCCACGGCGTTCGAGGCGGCGGGTTTGCCCCCGGGCGCGACGTTGGATCGCGCGACGGGTTGGATCAACGGCACGCGCAATGCGCCCGGCATTTACGATGTGGCCGTCCGCGCCACCAATGCTGATGGCGTCGGCACCGCGACGGTGCGGCTGGCGATTCATGCGACGGCGACGGGCGTGATGTCGTCCCGCGGTCTGTTTCAGGCCGGCCAGAGCTTCACTTTCACGGTGCGCTACAATGCTCCCGTCACGGTCACGGGTGTTCCGTCCCTCGCTCTCGTTATCGGTGCGGCGGCGGCGCCCACCTTTAAAAGCGCAGTTTATGTTTCCGGTAGTGGCACGACGGAACTGGTGTTTCGTTACGTCGTCGCCGGGGGCGATCTCGATCTCGACGGCGTGCAATTGCTCCCGAGTGCGCCGGTCGGTGGCACGATCTGCGATGTGAGCGGCTTGACGGCAGTGTCCTCGCTGCCGCTGCGGCATTTCGTTTCCGGGATTAAAATCGTCGGCGTGACTCAGTCCGTGGCGATGCGGCCGTAGAGTGCTTTGTCGTTCCGATTCTCGCGGAATGGACGGTGGATTCTTCGGGGTTGGGGCGGGCGTCGCTTGACGTGCTCAGAGTAGGAAAGGGCGGACTGAAGTCCGCCCTACTCCGGCACGGCGTCCTGATTTCCAAAGGTCAGAGAATTGAGCGGGCGGCGAAAAAGTGAGCGGAAGGCAGGGTTAGATTGTCCTCAATCCGTCGTGCTCGTGGGTGGAAACGATGAGGCGGCGCGTGAGGGGCAACGCGCCCCTACCTCGGAGCCGCGTCTGGTGCGCAAAAAAAACGCCGGCCCCGTGAGGAGCCGGCGTTTTCGTTTTTCCGTTTCTGAAATGGTGGAGGTGGCGGGAGTTGAACCCGCGTGCCCCTGACCTTTGCGCACCGCATCTACGTGTATAGCGTGATATTAATCTCACCGACACCAAGCGATCACACGCGCTCAGGTGCCGGCCAGTCCCCGGATGAAGATACAGCGCGCCGTCCGCGGACGGCTCCGCGCGCTATGCCTGCTGTCGTCGTTGATTCTAACTAGCAGGTGTCGCTAGATCAACGTGACCGCACTTAGGCGGCCAGGGGCATTTCTTCAGTGTTGCCTATTATTTTTTTCGCAGGGGATTTAACGAGAGACCCACGACTCTCGACAGGCAGCGGCGCACTCCAACCAAGGGTAGAATCCAGAACACCCCCGAAAGATTTTCGATTTTTGAAGTTCGAGTTTCGATTGGGAATTACTGAGTCACCGACGGACTTTCCGGGTGGAATTTGCTGACCAATCAAAGAACGGGAGCGGCAACATGCGGCGTGCGGCGGGGATTGCAAGTGTGGCGAGGGCGCGGTGCGGGCTGGCGAACTCCGCAGCCTAACTGCTGCGGCTACGGAAACGGAGCGGGAGTGTGCGGCGTGCGACGCGCGTCCTCCCTCGGCACGGTCCGAAAGAACCGCAGCCCCCGCAGCATAACTGCTACGGCTACCTGAATGGGGCGGGGGGAGGTGCAGATTCGCCTTTGCATCGTCGCGGCGGAAGCATGACAACTGCTGGGCATGACTACCCCAGCGTCGGCGGCCTCTGCGCCCGTTTCTCCGGTCGGTGCGATTCCGCGCCGGCTCGCGTCACTCGACGCTTACCGCGGTTTTGTGATGTTTTTGATGATGGCGGAGGTGCTGCGACTGCGGCGCGTGGCGCAGGCGGTGCCGGAGAGCGGCGTGTGGAAATTTCTGGCATCGCAGCAGAGTCACGTGGAGTGGGTCGGGTGCTCGCTGCACGATCTGATCCAGCCGTCGTTTTCGTTTCTCGTCGGCGTGGCTCTGCCTTTCTCGATCGCGAGCCGGCGCGCACGGGGCCAGGCGACGGCGCCGATGGTCGGTCACGCGGTGTGGCGGGCGCTGCTGTTGATTTTGCTCGGCGTGTTTCTGCGGTCGACCTCGCGGAGCGCCACGAACTGGACATTTGAGGATACGCTCACGCAGATCGGGCTCGGCTACGGTTTTCTTTTCGCGCTCGGATTTCAGTCGGTGCGGGTGCAGTGGGTCGCCTTCGGCGCAATCGTGGTCGCGACCTGGGCGGCGTTTGCGGCGTATCCGCTGCCGGCGGCGGGATTCGACTACGCGAAGGTGGGCGTGACGCAGGCGTGGCTGGAGACGAACGGGCTCTCGGGGTTCGCGGCGCACTGGCAGAAAAATACAAATCTAGCGGCGGCGTTCGACACGTGGTGGCTGAATCTTTTTCCGCGGGAGAAACCGTTTCTGTTTCACGGCGGCGGTTACGCGACGCTGAGTTTTGTGCCGACGCTGGCGACGATGGTGCTCGGGCTGATCGCGGGCGGGGTGCTGCGCGACGGGCGGGCGCCTCGGGAGAAAATCCGCTGGCTGATGATCGCCGGTGTGAGCGCGCTCGCGGTGGGTGCCGTGCTTGGGTGGCTCGGAGTGTGCCCGGTGGTGAAACGGATTTGGACGCCGAGTTGGGTGCTCTTTAGCGGCGGCTGGTGCCTGCTGCTGCTGGCGGGCTTCTACGCGGTCGTCGATGTGGCACAGCGCGGGCGGTGGATGTGGCCGCTGGTGGTGGTCGGGATGAACCCGATCGCGGCGTATCTGATCGCGCACCTGTTCGAGGATTTTATCCGCAAGGCATTCACGACGCATTTCGGCGTGAATGTGTTTCGAAGTTTTGGACCGGCGTATGAGCCACTCCTGCTGGGAGGGGCGACGTTGCTGGTGATGTGGGCGCTGCTCTACGCGATGTATCGGCAGAAATTTTTTCTGCGGGTGTGAGGGCGGGGAAAGTGGTGGCGGGAGCGCGGGCTGCGAATTCGGAGGGCGCGATTACGTCGAGACGCCGAGTTCGCCGCGGGTGAGTTGGAAATCGACGGAGCCGGTGCAGGTTGCGGCGGCGGTGTGGGTGCGCTCGGCGACGGCGACGAGGAGATGCTCGAGGGCGGTGAGGTTCGCGGCGGAGTCCTCGGTGAGGAAGATGTCGAGATCGTCGGCGGCGAGGAGGCCGCGCTGGGAGGGCTCGGCGATTTGGAGCACGGGGAGGAGTGGGTGGCCCTGGCGGGCGTGTTCACTCACGACGGTGAGGACGAGGTGGGCGCCGCAGCCGCCGAGGCCGGTGAGGTTTTCGACCCAGTGTTCCGTTTCGCTCGCGATGACGTGGAGGCCGGGGGACGTAAAGAGCTGGCCGTAGGCGAGGGTGGCGTGGGGCGTAGTGTCGCCGAGGAGGGCGGTGCGGAAGGTGGCGTGGGCGAGGAGGGTGTCGCTTTCGGGTAGAAGGACGGAGCCGCCGGCGGCGAGGATCGTGTGCGCGAGGGTCGCGAGCGTGGTGGCGGTGGCGGCGGTCACGGGCGCGGCGGTCAGGAGGCCGAGGGTGAGCGCGCCGAGATTCGCGGGGACAGTGGGGGCGGGTGGGAGCGCGGCGAATTTTTCGGCGAACCACGTTTCGATTTTGGCGATGGAATTCTGGATACCGCCGTCGAGTTGGACGCTGGCCCAGCCGAAGCGGGTGAGCGGGACGCCGGCTTGGTCGAGCTGGCGGCGCATGACGTCGTTCGGGACTTTTTCGCAGCCGTGCTCGAGGAAGAGCGCGGCGGCGACGTTGGGGTGCGTGACGTAGCCGCGGTAGGTGCGGTGGAGGAGTTGATGCATCGTCTCGCCGCCGAAGCCGCAGCCTTCGGTGTGCGTGAGCGCAACGAAGCGCGTGATGCCGTGGGCGCGGCCGAGTTGGATTTCGTTGAGGCGATCAGCGGCGAGGCGCGCGATCTGCGCGGCGCAGAGACTGGTGGGGAGGACGAGGGCGACGCGTTCGGTGGCGGGGCCGTGGTCGGTGGCGAAGATTTGGAGGGTGGGGGTGGGCGTCGAAAGCGCGTTGGGGTCAACGCGCGCCACCTTCAGAGGCACGCCGGCGGGGACGGGGCGGGCGCGGAGGGTGGCGAGGCGCGCGGTGTCGGTCTGGCGCCAATTGCGCCAGAGGGAGACTTGGGAGTGGCCGGCGTGTTCGCCTTTGGTGCGGCCACCGCCGGCGGTGGCGAGGAGGAGTTCGAAGTTTTCCGTGACGAGCGAGGTGAAGGATTCGCCGTCGAGGTAGCGGCCGGCGTTGATGTCCATCTCGTGGATCAAGAGCTGGTGGCGGCGTGTGGTGGTCGTGACTTTGAGCGTGGGGACGAAGGGGAAGTTGGTGATGGAGCCGTTGCCGGTGACGAAGAGGAAGAGGTTGCAGCTGGCGGCGACTTGGCCGGCGATGCCTTCGAGGTCGTTGCCGGGGCTGTTCATGAAGTGGAAGCCGGGCTGCGTCATTGGCTCGGCGTAGTCGATCACGTGGTCGATGCGCGTGCGCGGGTCTTTCTTGTGCGCGGCGCCGAGGGATTTGAGGACGATGTTGTAGAGGCCGCGGAATTTGTTGCCGGCGGAGGGATTGGCCTCGGGCGTCACGCCGTGCGCGGCGAGGCGTTGTTTGAAGGACTCGATTTTGGCGAGGAGCGCGCGGGCGGTGGCGACGTCGCGCGTGCTGCGGAGAATGTAGGACTCGGCGCCGACGACCTCGTCGGTTTCGCAGAGGTTGCCGGCGCCGCCGTGGCGGATGACTTCGTGGACGAGGGCGCCGGCGAGGGGATTTCCGGATACGCCGGAGAAAGCGTCGGAGCCGCCGCACTGGAGCGCGATGCGCAGGGCGCTGATCGGCTCGGCGGTGCGCGTGAGGGCGTGGGCGGCGGGGAGCCAGGTGCGGACGAGGCGCTCGCCCTCGGCGAGGCCGGCGGCGAGTCCGCCGCTGAGCGTGAGGAAATGGTGCGGGACGTCGGCGAGCGGGTCGCCGCGTTTTTCCATGAAGTCGCGCAGGAGGGCGTTGGTGATGGGCTCAACGCCGAAGTCGACGGCGAGGACGGCGGCGACATTCGGGTGGGTGATGAAACCGGCGAGGCAGCGGAGGACTTCGGCGGTGTTGTTGGGTTGGTCGGGGCCGCCGCCTTCGGTGTGGGCGATGGCGACGATGCCATCGATGCCCGGGTGCACGCGGGCGAGGGGTTGGAGGCGCGCGGCGAGTTGGCGCGCGTAGCTGGCGGTGCGTGAGGTGGTGCCGAGGATGACGACAAAATTGCGCGTGCCGACACCGCGGCGGCCGGGGCGGCGGTAGCCTTGAAACGTGCGCGGGGCGGCGAGGAGTTCGACGGGCGGAGCGGGGACGAAGGTGGACTCGTTGAGTGCGAACGCGTCGAGGACATCGACGAAGTTGGGGGCGGCGGGGAGTGTGATGCCGCCGTCGATACGGCGCACGGCGAGGGCGGCGAGCATCGAGGCGTTGCTCACGTAGTCGCCGGGGGCGATGGGGGTGAGGGCGGTGCCAAAGGGGAGTCCCCACGAGAGCAGAGCGGCGCCGGTGGCGATGGGCGCGACGGCGAAACGATGGCCCTCAAGGACGGTGTGGGTGAGCGCGCGTGGGCCGGAAGGGAGGGCGAGCACGGTGCCGGGGTCGAGGCGGCGGGTGGCGATGGCGACGTTATCGCCGGGAGCGGGGAGTCGGCTGACGGTGGCGAGGTCGAGCGGGGCGGGCGTCATGATGGTGGCGGGAGCGAACCACGAAACGACAGGAAGGCACGAACAAGAAAATGGCGGACCACTGGCGCGCGGCGGACTCAGCGTGAAAAAGGCCGGAGCATTCGGTGGAGTTCGGCGAGTTTCACGGGCTTGGACAGAAACTGGTTCATGCCGGCGGCGAGGCAGCGGGCTTGCTCTTCCGGGAGGGCGGCGGCGGTGAGAGCGATGATCGGGAGTGCGGCGGCGGCGGCGTGCGTCGGGTTGGCAGCGCCGGTCCAGGCGCGGATGCGGCTCGTGGTCGTCCAGCCGTCGAGGACGGGCATGTGGCAATCCATGAGAATCACGTCGGGCAACGGATCGCGTTCGAGGGCGGCGAGGACTTCTTCGCCGTGACCCGCGAGCGTAAACGTGCAGCCGAGGCGCGTGAGCTGGGAGGCGATGATTTTTTGGTTTACGGGATTGTCCTCGGCGACGAGCACGCGGAGCGTGAGCCGGGGTTCGGTCGACGGCGCGGTCGCGGGGGGCTGTGGAGCTGCGGCTGTGGGCAGGGTGAGCGTGAAATAGAACTGCGCGCCTTGGCCGGGCGTGCTGTGGACTTGGAGCGTGCCACCCATCAGACGGACGAGGTGCGAGCTGATCGCGAGGCCGAGGCCGGAGCCGCCGAAGCGGCGCGTGGTGGAGGAATCGGCCTGAGTGAAGCGGTCGAAAATGCGGGACAGTGCCTCCGCGTCGATGCCGATGCCGGTGTCGCGCACTTCGAACCGAAGTGCGACGGGTTCGGTGGTGGGGGCGGGCGCGCTTACGGTGACAGTTACGTGACCGCCAGCCGGGGTGAACTTGATCGCATTGGAGAGAAGGTTGAGGAGCACCTGGCGGAGCCGGTAGCTGTCGCCTTCGAGGTAGCGGGGGAGGTCCGGAGCGGCCGTGGTAGACAACTGGATACTGCCGGCGGCAGCTTTGGCCGCGACGAGGGCGGCGGTGTCGGCGACGAGGGCGGCGGGGTTGAAGGCGTGTTTTTCGAGGGCGAGCTGGCCGGCTTCGATTTTCGAGAAATCGAGAATGTCGCCGAGCAGGCGCAGGAGAAGATCGCCGGATTCGGCGACGAGCCGCACGTGTTCGCCGGCTTCGGCGGGGACGTGCGGGTGGCGCAGGAGGAGATCCGCGGAGGCGATGATGCCGTTGAGCGGAGTGCGGATCTCGTGGCTCATGTTGGCGAGAAACTCGCTCTTGGCGCGCGAGGCTTCGGTGGCGCGGTGCGTGGCGGCGGCGAGGTCGCGGGTGCGTTCGCAGACGAGTTGCTCGAGGTTTTCGTTCAGGGCGCGGGTCTGGCGCAGGGATTCTTCGCTGCGGTCGTGCGCGGTCTCGATCATCTGGACGAGGGTGATGCCGAGCGTGAAGACAAAGGAGAGCGCGATCAGGCCGTCGCGCAGCAAGGTGTCGGCGGCGAACGCCTGGCTGCCGACCTGCGGTGCGCCGCGCAGCACGTTGAAATAATACAGCAACGTGCCGGCGACGATGACCGTGAAGAGGGCGATCGCCACGCGACGTGACGCGAACACGACGGCGAGCAGCAGGAAAACCAAGTCGTAGGCGACGAGCTGGATGCCGGTGCTCAAGGGCTGGTGGTAGGTGTGCGGGAGCAGGGCGAGGAGGTGGGTGGGCACCACGAGCGCGAAGGCGAGACCGCTGCCGGCGAGTTGCAGGCGGCCCCGCCAAATCATGCGGAGCGTCCAGCAGGCGGCGAAAAAAATGCAGGCGTTGAGCGCAAGGCGGGTGGGAATCTCGGGCAGTTGCGCCCAGAGCATCTTGGCCAGATTGACCGGGATAAAAACGAGCAGCAGCAGACAGAAGCTGGCGAGGAGCCGGGCTTTGACGCCCATGAAGTAGGGGCGCTCGCGATAGATCGCGTCGAGTTGACGAACGAAGGGTGCAAGCGGCCGCAGCATTGAGAGGGAAGATAGGAATCGGCCGCGGGGCCGCGACCTGAATAGCAAATTGTCGGCGAAGAAAGTTGGCGTGGGGCGCGGAGCGACGGCGGTGGAGGTGGCGGTTCGGCGGTCGCCGCGTGGCGAAGGCGTCAGTTGCGCAGGCTGCCGGCGCCGTAGGTGTAGCTGACGTAGACGGCGCGGCGGTCGCCTTTTTGTTTGCCGACCTTGAGGTAGTCGCGGTCGAGGACGTTGTTCACGTTGAAGGCGAGCTGGTGATTGAGGCCGGAGGCGGTGCGGGTGGTGTAGCGCACGGCGGCGTTCCAGAGGTGAAACGCCGGGACGCTGAGCGCCCACTGGCGGGTGGTGCGCGAGAGCACGCGGGCGCCGGTCGCGGTCGTCGTGTAGGTGTCGCCCGCGTTGGGCGCTTCGGTGGGCGTGCGGGAAACGCGGGTGACGCCGAGGTTGGTAGAGAAACCGCGGAGCCAGGCAGCGCGGGGCGAGTAGCGGACGGAGAGGCTGCCGTTTTCCGGCGAGACGTTGTTCACCGAGCGCCCGATCGAGAGCGGAAATGCGGAGCCGAAATCGGTGTAGATCGAGTGCACGTGCCCCCAACTGCCGTTGAGGCTGACGGAGTTGTTGAGGCGCCAGTTGAGATCGATCTCGCAGCCGCGCACGAGCTGGTTGCCATCGCGCCGCGTGGCGGTGGTGAAGCGGCCGGAGCCGACGGGTGACTCGATGACCTCGGTGACGCCGACGTTTTTGCGCGTCGCGTAGAAGCCGCTCACGGTAAACGTGAGGCGCTCGTCGAGGAGCGCGCCTTTGAAACCGTAGTCGTAGCCGGCGGCTTCCTCGGGCGAGTAGTTGGGCTCGGCGATGAGCGCGGGACCGTCGCCCTGATTCACGAAGTAGCTTTGGCTGTAGTTCGCGAAGACGCGGAGGTTGGAGACGAGGCGGTAGTTGATGCCAACGTTGGGCTTGAGGGCGGTTTCGAGACGGCGGATCTGATCGCCGCGTTGGTAATTGAGATAGTCGGGAAACGTGTTGAACGACGTGACCGCGGTGAGGAAATCGCGGTGGCGGAAGCGCACGGCATCGAAGCGCGCGCCGGCGAAAGCGAGGAGGCGTCCCTGGAAAAATCCGGCCTGCTGGCGCAGCAGACCGCCGAGCACGGAGATGCGGCCCTTGCGCGTCTGGCCGGGAATCTCATGGCCCCAGACCCAGTCGTTCGGGAAGTAGGCGAGCGACGCGACGGGTTCGAGCGTGGCGGGGTTGAGCGTGACGATGCGACCGGAACCGGTGGCGTTCCACGCGGCGATGGTCGGATCGTTGGTGACGGAGCCGTAGGTCCAGTTGGGGTCCCAGCGGTAATAGTCGTTGAGGTCGAGGGTGAGGAGGGTGCGGCTCTCGACCTTTTTGTTGAACAGCCACGTCTGCGCGAGGAAGTCGGCCTGGAAGCAACCGCCGTCTTCGGAGTAGATCTGCTTCACCGGATTCGCGCGGGTGCTGGTGATGGGCGTGGCGGCGTTGGCGGGGTTGATGTTGATGGTGCCGAAGCCGGTGTTGTCGTTGGCCTTCCAGGAACGGGCGCGGTAGTAGTTGGCGCCGAGGCGGAGGCTCCAGACGGTGCTGAGCTTTTTGTCGTAGATGGCGGTGAACGACGGATTGCCGCGGGTGGATTCGCTGTGCGGGCCGTAGGGATTATAGTTCGCGAGCCGGTCGGCGTAACCGATGGCGACGTCGTCGTTCGCGGTGGTGGTGCGTTTTTGATCGATGACGAGCGGCGCGGAGCCGGGGGCGCTGTGGATGACGTGGAGAAAATATTCTCCGGAAAGCACGAGGGCCGAGCCGTCTTTGAACTGGTGACGGAGCGCGAGGTAATGCTCCTGGTTGCGCGTGCGGGCGAAGGCGACTTCGTAGGCGCGGTTGCCCTCGCTCGACGCGAGTAGAAACGAGGTTTTCCCGAGGGAGGTGGTGACGACGGGGCCGGTGGCTTCGAAGGTGCCGCGCAACGTCGAGTAACTGCCCGCGTTGACGGTGATGCGGTAACCCGGCTGGGAGCGCGGCTGCTTCGAGATCATGTTGATCATACCGCCCGGGGACGTGCGGCCGTAGATCGCGGCATTGGAGCCTTTGATGACCTCGATGCGGTCGACGTTGCTCGTCCCAAAACGGCCGATACGGTAGAAACCATCGCGGAGCTGCGAGGAAGAGGAGAAACCGCGGAGGGTGAAACCGCCGCCGCCGCTGAGGCCCGTGAAGCTGCCGATCTGCGTGAGCGTGTCGTTGAGGTCGAAGATGGCGAAGTCGGTGAAAAATTCGCTCGTGAGCACGTTCACCGTGTAGGGGAGATCGATGATCTTGGTGGCGACACGGCTGCCAGACATGGTCTCGGAGGCGGCGTAACCGCGGTCTTCGTCGGCGGTGACGTTGAAGTCGGAGAGCCGCACGGTGTCCTCCGCGGGTTTGGCCACGGCGGGCGTGACGGCGTCGGCGGAAAAAAGGGCGGGCGCGACGAGGGCGACGAGCAGGAGCAGCAGACGATTCATGGGGAAGGGGCCGGGCGGGGAAGGCCGGCGGGGTGGGCCGGTGAGAGTCGAAAGGACGGATCGGCGCAGCAACACCCAAAACGAAGCGACGGCGCGACGGCGACGGAGCCACGAATTTGCGAGGGACGGGCCACGTTGGGAAAACCGAGAGGCGCCCATTCGCGCAGAGGAACTGCAAAAAAAGGGTGGAGCGCGGGGCGTGGGCCGAACAGAATTCCGGCTCCGCGTATGGCACTCCCACGCATCATGGCTCCGCCGGTATTCCCGGGCGACGGCACGAAGACGTTCCGGGCCAAGATGCTGAACTACACAGTGTGGGCCAATCTCGCGCTGATGGCGTGTTGTTTGGTGGGCTGCGTCGTGGGCGGATTACCGGCGACGGTGAGCGGCGTGGTCGTGGCCTTTGCCGGCGTATCGTTGGCGGTGCGCCACGGGATGTTCAAAGGGCACGTGCGGGGCGCCAGCGGGGTATTTCTCGGAGCAGGGTTTGTCGTGTTGACGTTTGCGATTGCGCGTCTGGGGACGATCCGGGTGCCGGCCATGGGTTTTTATGTCGCGCTGGTGATGGCGGCGGGGTGCCTTTTCGAGTTTGGCGGCGCGCTGGTGCTGATGACCCTCAGCTCACTCGCGGTGGCGGCATTGATCTGGGCGGAAAACGCCGGGCTGTTGCCGCGGCCGGACTACACGGTGACAGTGGCGCAGTGGATCTCGACGACGGCACTGATTGCCTGTGTCGGAGGTTGGACCTACGCGGCGTTGCGGGCGATGCGCGTGGCGTTGGGAAAGGCGGAGCGCGAAGTGGTCGAACGCCTGGCGGCGGAGCAGGCGCTGCGAGGGAGCGAGGCGAAGTTTCGTGCAGTCGTGGAAAACAGCTACGAGGGAATCCTGTTTTGCCGCGCCGACGGCACGGTGCTCTATCGAAGTCCCTCTTGGTCCCGGATCGACGGGTATCCGAATGCGGATCGGGTTGAGCGGAGTGTATTTGAGGGCGTGCACGCCGACGACGAGGATTCCGTTCGGCGTGCATGGGCGAAGTTGGTGACGGAGCCCCGCACGTTTTTCAAAGCGGAGTATCAGGTGCGGCGGCAGGACGGCTCCTGGTGCTGGGTCGAGACCTCCGGTCAAAATTTTATCGGCAGCGCGGATGTGCAGGCCGTGGTGCTCACGAGCCGAGATATCACGGAGCGCCGGAGTTCCGAAAATGTGCTGCGGCTGCGCGCGGCGGCGCTCGAAGCCGCGGCCAACGCGATCGTGATTACCGACCGCGACGGCCTGGTGGAATGGGCCAACCCAGCGTTTTACCAGCAGAGCGGGTGGTCGAGCGCGGAAGCGAAGGGCAAAAATCTCCGGGAGCTCGTAAAGTCGGGGCAGCAAGGCGCGGAGTTTTACCGCCAGATGTGGGCGAGCATTGTCGCGGGCGGAGTCTGGCACGGGGAGATCGTGAACCGGCGGCGCGATGGCGCGCTGCGGACCGAGGACATGACGATCACGCCGGTGCGCGACGAACGCGGCGACGTGGTGCGCTTCATCGCGATCAAGCAGGATATCACGGACCAGAAAATCATGCAGGCACATCTGCTGCAGGCGCAGCGCATGGAGGCGGTCGGCGTGCTCGCGAGCGGCATCGCCCACGATCTCAACAATATCCTCGCGCCGATCGTGATGGTCACGGGCCTGATCAAGGACAAGTTGCCCGAAGAGAGCGACCGGGAGCTGGCGGCGATCGCGCAGGCCAGCGCGCTCCGCGGCGCGGACACGATCCGGCAATTGCTGACTTTTTCCCGCGCGCAGGACGGTGTGCGCAGCCTGATTCAGCCGCGGTATCTCCTGAAAGAAATGGTGGTGCTGATGCGGCAGACCTATCCGCGGGAAATCGATTTGCAGGCAGAATTGCCGGAGGAGCTGTGGACGATTCAGGCCGACCCGAGCCAGTTGCACCAGGTGCTGCTGAACCTGTGCGTGAACGCCCGGGACGCGATGCCGCGCGGCGGGCGGCTGGTGATCGGCGCGACCAACCGCGTGCTCGCGGAGAGCGACCCGCGCCTGCCGCCAAATGTCCGCGGCGGGCCGTATGTGGAACTTGCGGTGAGCGACACCGGGCACGGCATTCCGCAGGAAATCCGGCACCGGATTTTCGATCCGTTTTTCACCACGAAACCGGTCGGCAAAGGCACCGGGCTCGGTTTGTCTACGGTGCTCGGCATTGTGAAAAACCACGGAGGTTTTGTCGTGTTGGAGTCCTCCTCTTCGGCGGGCAGCACCTTCAAGGTTTTCTTGCCGGCCACGCCGGATGGCGCGGTGCCGGTGGCGGGGCCCGCGTCCGAACCGGAGCCGGCCGGCGAGGAAGGGCGCACGATTTTGGTCGTGGATGACGAGCGGACGATTCGCGACTCGATGCGGGCGGTGCTGGAGGCGCAGCATTTCCGCGTGTTGTCGGCAGCCCAGGGCGAAAGCGGCCTGGCGATCTATCACGCACAGCGGGCGAAGATCGATTTGGTGGTCACCGATATCATGATGCCCGTGATGACCGGAGTGGAAATGATCCGGCAGATTCGGGTGGCCGATCCGAAGATAAAAATCATCGCGATGAGCGGACTCAACGAAGAGACCCACGGCTCCGAGTTGGCGGAGCAAGGCGTGACCGATCTGCTGCTGAAACCTTTCGACGGTCCGGAGCTGTTGAAGCGGGTGCGGCGGAGACTGCGCGACGTTTAGCCGAGCCGGCGCAGGGACGCCCACCGTCGAACGACGCGTCGACTACGCGTAGAGAAAACGGGGCAGCGCGTCTGCAAAAGGCGCGGGGACCGGGGCGGCGCGGAGTTTGCCGGGGTTGAGCAGACCCTTGGGATCGGCGGCGGCTTTGAGCGCGGCTTGCGCGGTCAGGAGAGGAGTGGGGCCCTCTTCGCCGAGGTAACACGTGTGGGGATTGTTGCTCGCGATGCCGATCTCGCGGGCGAAGGCGATGACCTTGCGGAGGTGATCGTCGCTCACAAATTTGATGACGGGGATGAGCACAGGAATGATGCGGCCAAACGTGCCGTCTGGGGCGCGCCCGCGGATGAATTCGAAGTGGAGAAAAATCTCGCCCGGAAAACGTTGCTGGAGCTGGGCGGCCTGCTCGGCGAAATTCGGGCCCATGCCGAGTTGCAGATAGGTGTGGCCGGGGTGGCTCTTCAGCATCCAGAGCGTGCTGTGGTTCCAACCGTATTCCATGAGCATCGGCTGGAGCTTCGGCTCGTGGTGCGGAATGACGTGGGCAACGTGGAGTCCCCGTTGCCGGGCCTCCTGCAGAATCTGCTCCGTGTGGGCCTGGTCGATTTCGAGCCAGACGAGGGAGTGACCCTCGGGCAGCCATTTGCGCAGCGGTTTGAAACTGGCGCCGAAGGCCGGCTCAAGCAGCGAGAGCAGGCGCTTGGGAATGGCATCGTCGTAGGCGACGCGGGTGGCAAAGGCGGTCGCGGCGGACCAATCCGTGCCGGTGACGATGATCTGGTCCCACTGCCGCGCCGGGGCGAGACGCAGGGAAAGTTCGGTGATCACGCCGTTGGTGCCGTAGGCGTGGAACGCCTGCAACGTGTCGGCCTCGTCGAGGACGATCTCGCGTGGCTCGGCTTCCATCGTGAGCAGTTTGAGGCGTTTGATCGTGCCCTGTTCGCGGAGTCCGCCCCACGTGATGGAGCCGATGCCGGCGCTGCCGCCGGAGATGAAGCCGCTGAGCGTGGACTTGACCCACGTGGACGGAAGGCAACGCAGCTCCCAGCCTTTGGCGCGCACGGCGCGCTCCAGATTGATGATACGCACGCCGGGCTCGGCGGTCACGACGCCGTCCTCGATCGAGTGAATTTGGTCGAGGCCCGTGATGTCGATCACGAGACCGCCGCAGAGCGGAATGCATTGGCCGTAGTTGCCGGTGGCGCCGCCGCGGACGGTGACGGGCAAATCGTGACGATAGGCGAAGGCGAGCGTGGTTTTGAGAGCGAGGAGCGAATCGACTTTGGCGACCGCGGACGCGCGCCGCGGCATGAGGCGCTCCATCAAAACGGGCGAATACCAGTAGCAATCTTTAGAGAGGGTCTCGACCTCGGCTTCGGCGGTGATGACCTGCTCGTAGCCGATGAGCGCTTGCAGTTCGTCGACGAGAGCGGGGCCGACTTCGACGAATCCGGGTGTGGGTGTTGCCATGGTGGAGAGGTGAGGCGGGAGGAGCGGAGGTGGAGACAGATGGTTCGCGGCGGCGTGGCTGTCAGGTGGCGGCCGAGGCCCGGCCCGCGAGGGCGACTTCCGTGATGGCGGCCGCCCACGCAGCGGCGCCCTGATCAAGCCAACGGGCTCCGAGCGCGGCGTCGGCGGCGGGGGCGTCGCCCATGATGCCGGACTTCGAGAGATCGGAGGTGATCCACGCCATCGTCGCAGGCGCGCGTTCGGGGCGGAGTTCGCCGGGATCGGTGAGGCGGCCGGAGTATTCGCAGACGGCGACGGACATATCGACATACTGCGGGGCGGCGGCGAGGAGCCAGGCGGTCTCGGCGGTGTTCGCGTGGTAGCCGAAATTGTTTTCCTGCGCGGGGAGCCCGAGGTCCATTTTGGCGGCGAGCGAACCGCAGCGCAGGCCGAGCGTGGCGGTGATTTCCCGCAACGTATAGGCGATCAAGGCCGAGTTGCCGCCGTGGGTGTTGAGCACGGCGAGCTGGCGGAAACCCCACGCGTGGAGCTGGCGCGCGATGGCGAGGAGGAGGGCGCGCAAGGTATCTTTGGATACAAAGAGCGTGCCGGGAAAACCGGTGTGCTCGTTACTCTTGCCGATCGTGATCGGCGGGGCGACGTAGCAATTCACGCCGGCGGGAAGGAGCGGCAGGGCGCGCTCGAGCCACACTTGCGCGAGGAAGGAATCGACGGCGACCGGGAGGTGCGGCCCGTGCTGCTCGATGGCGCCGGTGGCGATGATGACCGGGGCCCACGCTTTGTCGGGGAGCGCGGCGATTTGGCGCGGCGTCATCGCGGGGAGATAGCGGGTGCGGTAGGCGGGGAAGACGAGAGGGAGAGACGACGACATGGCAGGTGCGAAATGATCAGGCGCGGACGGTGGTCGTGAAGTGGGCGGTGAGGAAGCGGCCCGGGAGTTTGTAACGTATTACGTTACAAACGCGGATTGGGGGGCCGGGCGGTTAAGGTTGAGCGGTGACGATTTTGCCGCCGTGGGGGAGGGGAGGGCGGGCGTGGATTTCGCCGAGGAGCGAGAGGAGTTTCTGGGCGGCGGCGGCGAGGGTCGCGGCGCCTTCGACTTGGGCGGTGGCGAGCGGCGCGGCGGGACCGGGCAGCGGAAAAACACTTTCGTCGCCCCAGCCGCGCGCGGTCGGCGCGGTTGCGACTCCGGCGGGGATGGGCTCGGGTTCGCAGCCGGTGAGCGCGGTGACGAGCGTCTGCACGGTGCGCCGCGTGGCGGCGGAGGCGCGCACGGGATGGAGATCCAGACCGAGTCCACTGAGGCTGATGCGGAAAATCTGGAGGCCGAGGGCGATGCGGTTGTCGCGGGCGACGGCGGCGATGAACTCTTCGTTCCAGGGGCTCGCGTTGTAGAGCACGACCTTGCGGAAACCGGAGACGGCGACGGAGCCGAGCACGTCGGCGAGCAAGGTGTGGGCGGTGGGCGGGTCGAGCGGGAAGGCGCAGCCGGGGTCCGGCCCGAGGACGAAGCGCAGCGGCGGAATCACGAGGAGCGGGAGGTCGGCCGGGCGCGCGCGCGAGGCGGCGCGGAGCACGTGCAGCAAGACGGTTTCTTCGGCGTCGAGCGGATGGCCGAGGCCCCAGTCGGCGGTGCCGGCGAGGGGAATGACGACCACGGTCTTTTCGGGCGCGGGCCAGCGGGAGAATTCGGGCCAGCGATGCCACGGCCAGAACGTGGTGTCATCGGCAATACAGAGCGGAGTGAGCGGCGGGGCGGTGACGGAAGGCATGGGGCTATTTGGCAGCGGTGATTTCGACTTCGACGCAGCAGCCGGGACGCGCGAGGCCTTTGACTTCGATGAGCGTGCTGGCGGCAAGTGAGGTGCCGAGGTAGCGGTTGCGCACGGCGGAAAACTTCGGGAAGTCGTCGATGTTGGTGAGATAAGTCTGGGCGCGGACGACGTCCTCGAAGTCGAGGCCGGCGGCGGCGAGAATTTCGCCGATGAGTTTGAAGACGTAGTCGGTCTGCGCGGTGGCGTCGCCGGGCGCGATGACCTGGCCGGCGGGGTCGACGGCGAGTTGGCCGGTGGCGTAGAGGATCTTGCTGTCGCCGTAGTCGAGGAGAATGCCGGGACTGTAGGCGCCGCGTGGTGCGGCAAATCCCGTCGGGTAGATAATGGTTTTCTTCATACGGGGAGGCAGAGCGATCAGGCGGATGGGAGGTCGTCGTCGCGCTGATTAAGGAAGAGGAGAATAAGCCCGAGGACGGCGAACATGCGGAAGGCGGCGTTCTGGCCATTCCACGTGCTCGACTGCCACATGAGAAACCACTCGCCGCCGACCGTGATGAAGGCGACGAACCACTGGAGGAGACTCAGCGTGAGGCCGGCGATGGCGAAAGATTTGGCGTGTTGCCAGACGGCGACGGAGGCGGCGCGGGCTTGCCAGAGTTTCCACGCGCCCATCGCGATCAGGAGGCCGGCGGCGAACTCCCAGAGGATGATCGAAGCGTAGAAAGCGTGGTGGATGACGGGCGAGGTGATCGCGCGCCACATGCCCTGGTTGCCCGGGAAGGTGGAGTCCATCGCGAGCACGTGCTGGACGAAGGCGAAGTTGGAGCCGTAGTCGGTGAGGTTGTTGAACACCACCACGAGGAGAAAAAGCGCGGCGGACGCCACGAGGGAGATTTTCGAAAGACGCAGGAGCATGTGAGTGGCGAGGGGGGGGAGGGCTTACGCGGGGCGGTCGCCGAGTTCGGAGAAATCGGGGAGGCTGGGCGTGTGGAGGCGTTCGCCGTCGAGGCAGCGGCGCGGAGTCGCGGGGCGGCTGAGCAGCTCGCTAAACGAGTGGGCGTTGAAAATAACGAGGTGCGCGGGCGAACCCGGCGCGATGCGACCGTGGGTCGGCAAGCCGAGGAGATCGGCGGGGGTGCTCGTGACTGTGCGAACGGAATCGGCGAGCTGGGCATCGAGGTGCGCGAGGCGGATCGTCTCGGAGTAGACCTCGAACATGTCGTAGTTGCCGTAGGCGTAGAAGGCGTCGCGGACATTGTCGCCGGCGCAGGCCACGGGCACACCGGCGGCGAGGAGATCCTGAATGAGCGTGAGCCCGCGCCAGTGGGGCGTGCGGGGAAACGACGCGGCGGCCGGGGGGCGATCCTGCAGGTAGACATTGCAGAGCGGCAGCGAGATGACGCCGATCCCGGCGGCGCGCACGAGTTCGATCGTCGAACGGGCCCGGTCAGTCGCCTGCACGGCGAGACTACAGCAATGGCCGCACACGACGGGGAAAGGAAATCCGTTGCGGAGCACGGCCTCGGCGACGAGGCGGAGGCATTCGGCCTCCGGGAGCTGGTTTTCGTCGACGTGAAAATCGACACCGAGCCCGCGCTCGCGGGCGACGGCAAGGGTGCGATCGAGTTGGCGCGGTAGGTCCGCCGACATGACGAGGAAGCCGCCGAGGGCACTCGCGCCCGTGCGCACGGCGAGATCGGCGATTTTCGCGCCCTCGGTGTGGATGAAGGCGTCGGTAGCGCAGAGCGGGACGGTCTGGAGCGCGATGCGACCGCGCCACTCGTCGCGGAGGTGGGCCATCGCGGCGTGGCTCGTCTCAGCCCACGGCAAGCCGGTGTCGACGTGTGTGCGGATGACCCGCGTGCCCTGGGCCCACGCGGTGCGCAGCGCGAAACCGGCACGGCGCAGGAGATCGGCTTCGGTCCAGTTGACGCGGTCCGCACCGAGAGCAGTAATGGCTTCGGCAAAGGTGCCGCTGCGATTGGGTGCGCGATACCACGTGTGGGTTTTGTCGAGATGCACGTGGGCATCGACGAAGGCGGGAAACACCAGTGCGCCGCCTGCGTCGAAATCCTGCACGGGCGCCGAGCCCGCGGCGAAAGTCGGGGGTGGCAACGTGCCGGTCGGCGCGACGGCGGAAATTTTGTCACCGTCCACGACGAGATCGCACAGGCGCGAGGGCTCGAGCGGATCGAACGAACCGGACGCGAGAGAGACCGGGAGGAGGGCAACCGGCACGCGGGCGCGGCGAAGGAGAAGCATAGCGAGGCGAAGAGGTGAGCACCGCCGATGCCACCCCGAGCGAAGTCCAGAACTTGGGCAAATGTGCCGGATTCGTGGCAGCGAAGCTGCTCAAACGAAAACGCAGACCACATGGCCAACCTTCCCGACTCACTCCGCCACGAATTGCGCGCCTTGGTGGGCGCGGACCAGGTCGTCGAGGGCGGCGACTCGCTTGAGATGCTGTCGAAGGATTACTATTGGTATTCGCCGGTGTTGAAGCGGCAGCTCGACGACAAGCGGGCCGATCTCGTCGCCCGCCCGGCGACCATCGCGGAGGCGGGCAAGGTGATCGCCGCGTGTTTTTTGGCCGGTGTGCCGATCGTGCCGCGTGGTGCGGGCACGGGCAATTACGGCCAGTGTGTGCCGCTCTACGGCGGCGTGGTGATCGATCTCGCGCGGCTGGACCGGATACATTCGGTCGCGGACGGCGTGGTGCGTGCGGAAGCGGGCGCGCGGCTCGGCACGATCGAGACGGTGGCGCGGGCGGCGGGCTGGGAACTGCGATGCCTGCCGTCGACTTGGATGAAGAGCTCGCTCGGCGGATTCTTTTGCGGCGGCTCGGGTGGCATCGGTTCGATCACCTGGGGCGGCATCAACGCCGGCGATAATGTGAAGTCTGTCACGTTGCTCACGTGTGAAGCGGAGCCGAAGCTCGTGCGGCTCGAAGAGAAGGAGGCGCACAAGGCGCTGCACACCTACGGCACGACGGGTTTTCTCGTCGAAATCGAGATGCGGCTCGCGCCGAAGGTGGACTACGACCAGTTGATCTTCAGCGCGGCCGATTGGGAGACGTTGCTCACGTGGACGGATGCGGCGGCGCGCAACGGAGCGTGGCCGAAGCGGCTCGTAACGCAGTTTCAGTGGCCGACACCGTCCTACTTCAAACCGCTGGTGAAACATTTCGTGCCGGGCGAACACGTGAGTTTCCTGCTCGTCGACCGGGCGCTGAGCGACGCAGTGATCGCGTCGGCTGCGGCGGCGGGAATTAAAAACGTCTACCGGCAGCCGCTGTCCGATCCGCCGAAGCCGCCATTCATCACCGATTTCACGTGGAACCACACGACGCTGTGGGCGATGAAGAGCGATCCCACGCTCACGTATTTGCAGGCGGGGTTTGGGGCGAACTTCCGCGAGCAGTTTGCGGAGCTGCATCGGCGTTTCCCGGGAGAGATTCTGCTGCACCTCGAATGGGTCGCGGGAAATCCGAAGATGATGCGCGCGAGCGCCGGCGAGGCCGGGGTCGCACCGAGCGGCATCGTGATCGGCTCGATTCCCCTCGTGTTTTTCAAATCAGAGGAGCGGCTGAACGAGATCATCCGCGTATGCGGCGAGATCGGAGTGGGAATCGCCAATCCGCACACCTTCCGCCTCGAAGAAGGCGGACGCCACCCGAACATCGCGGAGAAGCGCGCGCTCAAGACGGCGGTCGATCCGCGCGGGTTGTTGAATCCCGGTAAAATGAAAACGTATCCGCACAATCCGTTCGACGCGGCGGAATCGGCCGCGGCGTCGGCGGCGCTGGCGGCGGGAGCGGTATGACGCATGGGCTTCCTCGCGATGAACCAGCCACCCGTCGTGAAGATCGATCGCGTCGGGAAACGCTTCGGCACGGGGCCGGTCGTGCTCGACGGTATCGAGCTCGCGGTGACGCGCGGGGAGTTTGTCAGTTTCATCGGGCCGAGCGGCTGCGGGAAATCGACGCTGCTGCGGCTGATCGCCGGGCTGACGGAAGCGTCGAGCGGGTCGATCGTCGTGGAAGGCATGACGCCGGCGGATGCGCGCGAGCTGATGTTTTTCGTGTTTCAGGATGCGAACCTGCTGCCGTGGCGACGCGTGGCGGAGAACGTGGAGCTGCCGCTGTTGCTGCGCGGCGATCCACTGCTGAAACGGCAGGAGCGGGTGGCGCGTATGCTGGAGATCGTGGGGCTCGCGTCGTCGTCGACGAAGTTTCCGTGGCAGCTCTCGGGCGGTATGAAGATGCGTGTCTCGATCGCGCGCGCCCTGAGCGTGGCGCCGGATATTCTGCTGTTGGACGAACCGTTTGGCGCGCTCGACGAAATGACGCGCGACAAGCTGAACGAGGACCTGCTGGCGATTCGCGAGCGCGATCCGTTCACCGGATTTTTTGTGACGCACTCGGTGACCGAGGCTGTGTTTCTCTCGTCGCGGATCGTGGTGCTCTCGGCGAATCCCGGGCGGGTCGCGACGGTGATCGACGTGCCGTTTGCGTATCCGCGGTCGGCGGAGTTGCGCGAGACGCCGGAGTTTTTGCAGTTGCTGGGCACGACGGCCCACGCGCTGCGGGGAGTGCGGACGTAGTGCCATGAACCCCGTGATGAAAAATCGACTGCTCGCGTGGCTGCAGCCCGCGGTGACGGGCGTCGGCCTGATCGCGCTGTGGTATGGCGTGAAGAAATTCTTCGGCATTCCCACGTTTGTGCTCCCGGCGCCGGACGAGATTTTGTCGGCGGCATGGACCGAGCGGGCGGTGTTGTGGGCCTCGGCGCTCGTGACCGTGCGCGGGGCACTGTTGGGGTTTCTGGCGGCGGTGGCGGTGGGCTTTCTGTTGTCGATGGCGCTGGGATTTTCACCGCGGATCAAGGCCTCGTTCTATCCCTACATCCTCGTGATGCAAATGATGCCGGTGACGATTCTCGCGCCGGTGTTCGTCCTGTGGCTCGGGCAGGGTCTGCCGAGCATCGTGGCGATCACGTTTATGATCGGGTTCTTCCCGGTGGTGGCGAACACCACGATGGGATTCATCTCGGTCGACCGGAATTTCCAGGAGCTGTTTCTGATGTGTAAAGCGACGCGTTCGCAGGAGATCCGCTATCTGCGCATCCCTGGAGCGATGCCGTATTTCCTGACGGGCATGAAGATCGCGGGGACGCTGGCGCCGATCGGGGCGATTGTAGGGGATTTTCTCGCGGGGAGCGCGCAGAACGGCGTCGGCGGGATCGGCTACATGACGATCGCGTATTTTTCTCAGCTCAAGACGCCGGCGCTTTTCGCGACGGGACTCGTGGCCTGCGTGATGGGTTTTCTCTTCGTGGGCGGCGTCAACTGGCTGCACTGGCGCCTGCTCCATTCATGGCACGATTCGATGGTCAAAAAGGAATGAACACTTCCTCAAAAACTCGGCTTAACGCTTGGATAAAAATGATGGCCCGGTGCGGAGCGCTCGCGTTGGTGCCGCTGCTGGCGGGCTGCGGCGAAAAGGCTGCTTCTCCGGCGGGCGGCGGAGCTGGCGGCGCGAAACCGCTCACCAAAGTGACGCTGCAAACGGACTGGTATGCGCAGCCGGAGCACGGCGGATTTTACCAGGCGCTCGTGAAAGGCTACTACCGCGAGGTGGGGCTCGATGTGACGATCGAGCAGGGCGGCCCCAATTCGATGCCTGTGCAAAAGGTAGCGATGGGGAACACGCAGTTTGCGATCGGGCGCAGTGACGAGCTTGCCGTGGCGGCGGGGCGCGGGATTCCGGTGGTGATGCTCGCGGCGTTGATGCAACGCGACCCGCAGGCGGTGATGTTTCACAAGGAAAGCGGGATCCGGGATTTCAAGGACCTCGATGGCCGCAGCATCATGGCCGTGCCGGGAGCCGCGTGGGTCACGATCACGGAGCGAAAATACGGCATCAAGATTTCGGTGACGCCACTCGATTTCGGACTGAGCCGCTTTCTGGCCGACAAGAAATTCGTGCAGCAGTGCTTCATCACGAACGAACCGTTTTACGTCGGCCAAAAAGGGGCGAATGTCGGCGCGCTGTTGTTATCCGATACGGGCTTCTCGCCCTACCGCATCTGGTTTTCGAGCCGAGACTATATCGCGAAGAACCCGGAAATCGTGCGGGCGTTCAATGCCGCTTCGATCCGCGGTTGGCGCGACTATGTCGACGGGGACCGGCAGGCGGCGGATGCGCGGATCGGCGAGCTGAACAAACAAATGACGCCGGAGTTCATCGCGTTCAGCGTCGCGGCGATGCGGAAATACGGGCTCGTCCACGGCGATCCGGCGAAGGGCGAGCGAGTCGGCCAACTCGATGCGGCGCGGATCGCCGCGGAGCTCAAGCAGCTCGCCGACATCGGGATGCTCGGCCAGCCGGTGAAAGTGGAAGACGTGTTTGGCGAGAAATTTTTGCCCGACGACGTGCGCGTGAAATCCGCGGCCAAATAACCGGGCGTAAAGCCTGTCACGATTTTTGCCGGCCCGAGAAGCGGTCCGGCACCTCCCACCCATACGACCATGACACCACACAACAATCGAATCATGTCCCGCTTCGTGCTGCTCGCGCTCTCCGGCGCCGGCGGCATTGTCGGAACCGGGCGGGCGCAAACGGCGCCCGCACCCTCCGCATCCATCACGGTGCTCGAAAAATTCATCGCCTCCGAGCGGATGATCGAGAGCACGACGCTGCTGCCCAGTTCGCGCCCCGTGGACTCGCTCTACGGATTTGCGCGGAGCCTGCTCGATACGCCGCGTGGTGTGTCGGTGCTGACGCCGGAACTTCTGACGCAGCGCAACATCAAGGACGTCTACGATCTACCGTCGGTCGTCCCCGGCGCGACGGTGACGAATTACTACGGCGTCCCCGGCATCCCGACGACGCGCGGTTTGTTCACGAGCATTTATTTCAACGGCATGCAGCGCGTGTGGAACCGCAACGGCTACCCGACTTCGTTCGGTTCGCTCGAGTCGATGGACTACGTGCGCGGGCCTGCGCCCGGCCACTACAGCGCAGCGAGTCCCGGCGGGTTCGTGAATTTCATTCCGAAGTCGCCCTACTTCGACAAGAGCCGCGGCTCGGTGAAGGCGAGTCTCGGCGCTTACAATGAGTTCAACGTGCAGGCGGACACCGGCGGCCCGATGCTCGTCGGAAAGACACCGATGGCGTATCGTCTCTCGTTCACGAACCAGCAGGCGGATTCCTACTACTCTGGCATCAAGAACGACTATTTCTCGGGCTTCGGTTCGCTGAAGGCGAAGTTGAGCGAGACCGTTTCGATCTACGCCGGCGGCGAGTTTTACCGGCACCGCTCGAAGGAGAATCCAGGTTGGAACCGCGTGACGCAGGACCTGATCGATAACGACAACTACATCTACGGATCGCCGGTGAACGATCTCACGGGGCCGAGTCTCACGATCACGTTGCCGAGCGGAAAAGCGTTTACGTTCCGCAACACGACGCCGGGCTTCGTGAACCGCGCGGCGCTGGAAACTGCGACGCCGTTTGGCGGCACGCGCGGCAATTTCGACGGCTCCTTCCTCGCGCAGCAGGGTTTCGCGGACTCGGGTTTCCGGCCAGCGCTCGTCGCGAAAAGCGCGGACGCGACCGCGCTCTTCAGTTACCTCGGGCGCATCAGCAATCCCACGGCCGCGACGAAAAAGATCGACGGCAGCACGGTGCTCTCCGACGCGCCGGACTATACCAACGCGGACACGTTTCTGGCGTTCTTCGACACGATCTTCGCGCCCTCGAGCAATCTGAAGATCACTAACAAGCTCTTCCTCGATGCCTACAAGCGCGACAAAGTGTCGAGCTACGGCTACGGCGAATTCGGCAAAAACGTGACCGTCGAGGATAAGATTCTCGTCGAGCAAAAATTCAAGGCGCTGAAAGGTATCAACGTTTCCTACGGCACCTCGGTGCGCTACGAGGAATCGATCGCGAAGACGGAATTTACGGTGGAGCCGTTTAACCGCCGCGACCTCACGGTGGCGCCGACGTTGAACGACACGCTCCGCTCCGGTGGCCAACGCGACATCCTCGGGAAGACTTTCTGGGACCCGTTTGGCAGCGTGTGGAGCCAGGCGCTGACGGTCGGTGCGTTTTTTACTCCCGAGATCAAGATCAGCGAAGACTTCAGCGTGATTCTCTCCGGCCGCATCGACAATGCCTCGTGGAAACGCGGCGTGCCCTATGGACTCGGCTCGGATTTCAACAGCGGTCCGCGTCCGGGCGGCGGCATTACTTACACGAACTACAGCATCAGCCCGACCTACAAACTGACGCCGAATCTGACCGCGTATGCGACGGCGCAGAAAGGCACGTCGTTCCAGGGCTTTTATGTCTCGGGCTCGGTGGACGGCGGCGACCGCAATTTCCAAGAGAGCAGTCTCGGCGAAGTCGGCCTGAAGGCCTCGGCGATGGATGGAAAACTTTTCGCCGGCGTAGACTACTTCTACCAGGAACTCGTGAACTTCGATCAGCGCGGTGGCGTCGCAGTGCCGCAGCGCGGCAACGGCGTAGAGTTTGAGGCGACCTACGAAGTCTCGAAGGCGTTTACCCTCACGGGCAATCTCACGTGGCAGCAGCACTTCTTCCGCGCGACGACGATTCCCGGCGGATTCGTGCCGCTCACTGCGCAGCAGTTGGTGAGTTTCGCGGGCATCTTTACGTCGGACTTCGGTGGACGCCCGAATCCCGGCGGGCCGCGGTTCGGCATCCCGGAGTGGACCGGCAGTTTGTTCGCGCGTTACAATTTCGGCAACGGCTGGGAGATCAGCGGCGGCCCGAGTTTCACGCAGAGCATCTGGGGCAATCCGGACAAGACGCTGAAGTTGCCGTCGTTCACGTTGTGGTCGGCGACGATCGCGTATGTGCAGCCGAAGTGGGAAGTGGCGTTGAACGGGCAGAACCTGACCGACGAGCGCTTCTTCTACGCGTATGATGCGTTTGCGGCGAACACCATCATCCTGAAGGGCCAGCCGGTGCGCTTCGGCGCGACGGTGAAACTCAAATTCTAAACGTGCACGGCGGGCGCGCTGGCAGGTGCGCCCGCGTCACGTTTGGGCAGTGGCCGCGGGCGAGTAGAGGTTACTCGCACGCGGCCTTTTTCGTTTTTTTCGGAGGCGGGCTCAGCTCGCGAGGGAGTCGCGGTGGGCACCGTCGCGGTAGTCGCCGGGCGTCTGGCCGGTGTTGCGCCGAAAGAATCGGCCGAAATAAGACGGGTCATGAAAACGCAGGCGGTGCGCGATCTGGGCGCTGGTGAGCGAGGTGTGGGCGAGGAGGCGTTTCGCCTCGAGGACGATGCGCTCGTGGATGATCGCGCTGGCGGTGCGGCCGGTCTCGCGGTGGAGGTGATCGTTCAGGTGCGTGCGCGAGACGCGGAGAAGCTCGGCGTATTCGCCGACTTCGAGGAGCTGCGGAAAATGTTCTTCGAGCGCTTGGCGGAAGCGGCGCGCGAGCAGGTCGGCGACGGGCGGCGAGGCGGTTTCACCGGGCGCGCGGCGGGCGAAGAACTGGCGGGCGAGCGAAAGCAAGATCGTGAGGTAGGCGCGCACGAGATCGTCGCGACCGGGGGCGGACTCGCCCGCGTCGGCGTAGAGATGGCGAAAAACCCGGTCGACGCGGGCGCCCTCTTTGGCGTCGAGGTGGAGAATGGGGTTGAGCGCGTCCGAGTAGAGGAACGGCATCTTGGAGAGGAGGCCGGGGTTGTCGCTCGTGACGGCAAAACATTCATCGGTGAAACTCGCGATTTCGCCGCGGGCCTCGCCGACGAGTTCCCACGAGTGCACCTGGCCCGGGGACGTGAAAAACAGCGTGCGCGGGGAAACCGGATAGCTGCGGAGATCGCTGTGGACGTGACCGGAGCCGGCGCGGAGCCAGATGATTTCGAAAAAATCATGGCGATGGGGCACGAAGCGGTTGTGGCGGTCATTCTGGCCGTCCTCGAAACGGATGACGTGGAAATGGCCGGCCTTGCGGATCCCCTCCGTGTAGGCGGACATCGGGTAAAGCGCGACGGTGCTGGGCATGGGCGATGAGCGGCGTTCGGGTTACGGAGCGGTGGCAGTCACGGGTCTCATCACCGTGTCATAAGCAAATGCAGGGCCAACCGCGCAGCGGTCGGGCGGCGCGGGGGCAGGGGCCAGCGGGGACGCTGGCCGCGGAAGGCTTTGCGCAGCGTCGGCGCGACGGAATCGGTGGCTATTTTTTCCCGTCGGCGGTGACGAAGGCGATCAGCTCATCGAGTTGGCTATCGGTATAGTGCGGGTGCGCCTGCATCTTGGCCGTGGCGACGAAGTCCTGCGGGGCGCGGATGTAGCGGCGAAAATAAACGGCGTTTTGCGCGGCGTGGGCGGCGATTATGTCGAACGGGCGGTCGCTTTTGGTGCCGCCAAACGTGCCCGGCGGACCTTGGTGGCAACTGGTGCAGGAGTTGATCCACAGTTCGCGGCCCGCGACTGCGGCCGGGGAGAGATTGGCCCACCGACCGGAGAGGAAGCCGTCGAAACGAGTCGCGTAGCGGGCCACTTCAAGGGTGGTGACGCCCCACGGGCGTTTGTGGCTGGCATCGAGCAATTGCGCGACGGCGGGCACGACCTGATCGGCGACGCTGATGACGTAGGGGCCGGGGTTGAACGTGAGGCCGGGCGGCGGCCATTTCTCGGGACCCTGGCCGTTGATCGCGAGAATCAGAAACGGTCGGTAGGCCTTGATGAAGTCGGTGCGGTAAACGGCGGCGTAGAGATCGGCGCACGTGGCGAGCAACGTATCCGCCTGAGGCGAGACCGGAAGGGCGGCCCAAAGATCAGACAGAAATACGACGGTGACTTCCTGTTCGCCGGGGACGAATTCGCCGCTGAGTTTCAGTTTCTTGGACGGGAGCGTGGTGAGATCGCGCCACCGGACATAGCGCGTGGAGTCGGCCGGCGCATCGGCCACGAGCCCCGTGATCGCGAGATCGGTGGGGGCGGAGCGCGTCGCGTGCAGTTCGAGCGCGCAAGCGGCCGGGACCGCCAAGACGAACCAAGCAAAAACAGCGCGGAGTGAGGGCATCGGAAAAAGCAAAACGAGCGATGCGATGAATAAGCACAGGCGGTGCCGGATGCGCGGGAGAGTGCGGTCGCACGCAAAATATTTTCAGCGCGATGTGCAGGTGCGTCGATGCGGCCGGAGCGAAACAAAAAGCCGCCGCGGTGAGGCGGCGGCTCTCGGGCGAGAAAGACGGCAAGGCGCTGGGTTTAGCCGAGGGGATTGCGCCAGGACGGCACGGCGAGCTCGGTCATGAGACGCACACCGGGGGCGCCGGCGAGGAGGCGCGGGATGATGTTGATCAACGCGGCGACCGTAGCGTCGTCACCGGCGACACCGCCGTTGAGGACAAGGTTCAGATCCGGGCGGCCGCGCACGACGACGGCATCGTGCGGGAGCGAGGCGTCGAGATACATCTGGAGATCGAGTTTGATCTTCGTTTCACCGCCGGAGAGGCCGACGCATTTTTGGTGAATGCCGAGGCTTTGGCCGGGTGCGACGTCGAAGAATTTGGTGACGACGCGGCTTGTCGCGACGACGGGTTCGCAGGACTCGCGGATCTCGTCGAGTTGCCAGCCCATCGCGTGGGCAAGGAGCGCGACGGACTGCTGGAAGCCGGCGTGACCGGCTTTGCCGGCGGCGAACTTCGCTTTGAAATCGTCGGGATTCTGGCCGCTGCCGATCTTGGCCTGGAGCGGTTGGCGGCGCGTGGAGGCGTTCACGACGCGTTCGACGTAGATCGATTTTACCTCGCGGCTCACGCCGGTGAGGCAGATGGGCAAGATGTCCATCACGAAGCCGGGATTCACGCCGGTGCCGGCGATGCGGGCGCCGGAGCGTTGGCACAGCGCGTCGTATTCTTTCGCGAGGTCGGGCGTTTTGAGGGCGGGGAAAATGAGCTCTTCGCACGTCGAAGCCACGCTGATACCGCGTTCCAGGGCCGGCTTCATCTGCGCGAATGACGCGGCGGCGCTGGAGCCGGCAGTGTGCAGCACGACGTCGGGAGCGCCGACGGCAGCGAAAAGGGCGTCGAGCGACGCGAAGACTTTCGCGCTGCCGAGGCTCGCCACGCCGGTGAGCTCACCGAGAGTTTTGCCGGCTTTGGCGGGATCGATGTCGACGCCTCCGGTGATTTCGAGCCACGACTGTTCGGCCGCGAGCTTGAGCGATTCGATACCGATCGGGCCGAGCCCGAACTGGATGACTTTGATTTTTTTCATGCGTGGAGAGGGGAGCGTGGCACTTGCACGGTGGATGCCAACCGCGTTTCGACGGGCGCGAGCGGAGTCGGCGGCGAGGCGAAATCGTGGCTGGCTAGGCGCCGGGCCGTGGCATAACCAGTGCTCCCCGCGAGCACCCTTCGCGCATCCATGCCGCTTTCTTTATCCCCCTGGTTTCTGCTGACGCTCGCTGTGCCGGTGCTGCTGCTGGGCGAAGCCGTCGTGCGGCGGGTGCCCGTGCTCGCGCGTTTCAATGTGCCGGTGCCGGTCGTGGGCGGGCTGCTGTGCAGCGGCTTCGTGCTCGTGCTCAAGCTCACGGGGCTGGTGGCGATCGCGTTCTCAACGAAAGTATCGGCGGGCTGGTGGACGTGGCTCGTGACGCCGGAGTTTGAGTGGGTGGCGCGGCCGGGGAAGAATCTCAACCTGCCGCTGCTCGTCGCGTTTTTCACGTGCGTGGGTCTCGGTGCGCCGGTGCGCGTGCTGCGCACGGGCGGGCGGGCGCTGGCGGTGCTGCTGGTCGGGGCGACGTTGCTCGCGGTAGTGCAGAACATGGTGGGCGGGGCGCTCGCGCTGGCGTTGGGCGCACCGGCGTTGCTCGGGGTGGCCTGCGGGGCGCTGACGCTGATGGGCGGGCACGGCACGGCGTTGGGATTTGCGCCGCGCTTCGAGCAGGCGGGGCTGGCCGGGGCGGCAACGATCGGTGCTTCGGCGGCGACGTTTGGTCTCGTGGCGGGCGGTCTGTTGGCCGGTCCGCTGGCGGAGTGGCTGTTGCGTCGCCGCGGAGAAAAATTGCCGGAGTCTGCGCGCACCGACACGAAATCGCCGGCGGCGGTGGCGAGTTTTTTCAGTGATGTGCGGGCGCTCGTCGCGGTGGGGCGCGCGGCGGTGGTGCATGGACTCGTGATCGCCGCGTGCGTGAAGGCCGGAGCATGGGTGAGTTTCGGGCTCGATCGAATCGGGGCGGCGCTGCCCGCGTATATGGGGGCGCTGCTTGTGGGATTTGCCGTGCGGGCGGTGCACGATGCGGTCGGGGCGACGTGGCTGCGGGCGGACGTCATTGCGCGGATCGCGGCCGTGCTGCTGCCGCTGTTTCTCGCGGTGACGTTGTCGGCGCTCAATCTCGCGGAGCTCGCGGCGGTCGCCGGGCCGATGCTCGTGATTCTGGTGGTGAACACCCTCGTCTCGCTGCTCTTCGTGGCCGCCGTGGTGTGGCCGTTGTTGGGGCGCGATTACGAAGCCGGCGTGATGTCGGCGGGGTTGGTGGGCTTCGGTATCGGTTCCACGGCTACAGCGGTAGCCGCGATGGATGCGATCACGCGGCGGCGCGGTCCGGCCCCGCGAGCCACCAGTCTCGTGCCGCCCACCGGTGGATTCCTCATCGACCTCACCAACGCGCCGGTGATCGGGGCGTTTCTCAATTTCCTACGATGAACGTTGCACGTTTTGCCCTGCTCTTGGGATTTACGGCGGTCGTTGCGGCCGCGGCCGACTACGAGGTGTTGATCCGCGGCGGGCGGGTGCTCGATGGCTCCGGCACGCCGTGGTTTTATGCGGATGTGGCGCTGAATGCGGACCGGATCGTGGCGGTGGGGAAACTCACCGATGCCACGGCGAAGCGGGTGATCGACGCCCGCGGGCTCTACGTGGCGCCGGGTTTTATCGACGGGCATACGCACGCCGGTCCCGCGTTGGCCCGCAAGGAACTCGCCGCGGCGGTGCCGTTGCTCACGCAGGGAATCACGACGGTGTTTGTGAATCACGACGGTGGCGGGCCGACGGACCTCGGCGCGCAGCGTCGAGCGCTCGAAACGAATGCGCTCGGCGTGAATGTCGCGCAGCTCATCGGCCACAACTCGGTGCGCACCGATGTGCTCAACTTGGATGATCGCGCGCCGAGCGCCGCCGAACTCGCCCGCATGGCCGCGCTCGTGCGACAGGGGATGATTGCGGGGGCGTTCGGTTTGTCGGCGGGGCCATTCTATACGCCCGGGAATTTTTCGAAGACGGACGAACACGTGGTGCTCGCGCGCGTCGCGGCGGAGTTCGACGGGTTTTACACGAGCCATGTGCGCGACGAGGGCGACTACACGATCGGAGTCGTCGCGGCGGTGGATGAAGTGATCCACGTCGCCCGCGAGGCGCGGCTGCCGGGGATCGTGACGCATATCAAAACGCTCGGGCCGCGGGTGTGGGGTTTCTCGGGGGAAATTATCAAACGCATCAACGCGGCACGCGCCGCGGGCGTGGAATTGTTCGCCGACCAGTATCCCTACGAAGCCTCCTCGACGGGCCTCGCGGCGGCGCTCGTGCCCGCGTGGGCGCAGGAGGGCGGCACCGGCGCGCTCAAGGGACGCCTCGCGAATCCCGAGACGCTCGGCCGTGTGCGCACCGAGATGGTCGAGAATCTCGCGCGCCGCGCGGGCGCGGAAAATATCCAGATCCGCTCCTTCAAGGCCGACCCCTCGCTCGAGGGACTGCGTCTTGACGCCATCGCGCGAAAAAAACTCGTCGCCCCGGTGGACGCCGCCATCGAACTCATCCGCGCGGGCGGGGCTTCGATTGTTTCGTTCAACATGGATGAGCGCGATCTGCGCGCCTTCATGAAGCAGCCGTGGACGATGACGTGCTCCGACGGAGAACTCGTGGCGACGGGCGAAGGCGTGCCGCATCCTCGTTCCTACGGACCGTATCCGCGCAAGCTCCGGCGCTACGTCGTGGAAGAAAACGTGATCACGCTCGAACAGGCGGTGCACTCGATGACGGGGCTGCCGGCGACGGTGTTTCGGCTGCGCCAACGCGGCGCGGTGCGCGTCGGCGCCGTGGCGGATCTCGTGGTCTTCGATCTCGCGGCCGTGCGCGACCGGGCCACCTACACGCAACCCCACCAATTGTCCGAAGGAATGAAATACGTGTTCGTCAACGGCCGCGCCGCGCTCGCGGACGGACGTGTGACGGATACGCGGGCCGGACGGGTGTTGCGGCGCGGCGAACCGTGAGGGCGATGGTTGGTCGGCGCGGGCGGTGTGCGATAGGCGGCGCGATGGCCCGGCGTTGCGGGGCCGAACTGCTCGTGCCGGGGCCGAGTTCAACCTGCGAAGAATTTGTCGTTGGTTTGACCGGAGGGCGCCGCGGGATTGGCGCTCGTGGTCGATACTGCGCGGGGCGGAGCACTTTCGGCGCGTCGGGTGGGTAAGGCGGTGTTTCCGGAGCGACGCGAGGTGCTGGCCGGCGGCGTGTGATCTGATTTGCGTTTGCCGCCGGGGCGCGGGACGCCGGGGACGCCCGCGGCGTCGGTTTCGCGTTTGCCGCCGACGCTGCGGAGCAAGTTGCCGACGACGCTGCTGATGTCGCCGGCGTGGTGGTTGAGTTCGGCGGCGGCCGCGGCGGATTCTTCGGCGGTGGCGGCGTTTTGCTGGGTCACCTGGTCCATCTGGGCAACGGCGCAGCCCAACTGGGAGAGGCCGGCGTTTTGTTGGGATGACGCGGTGGAAATCTCGGCTACCAGTCGGTCCAGCGATTCGATTTGGTGTTGGATGGTGGAGAAATTCACCGCGACCTCGGCGCTGATCCGCACGCCGTCCTGGCTCTTGGCAGTGGAGTCAGCGATTTTGGCGGCGGTGTCGCGGGCGGCCTGGGCGGAGCGTTGGGCGAGGCTGCGCACTTCTTCCGCGACGACCGCAAATCCGGCCCCGGCCTCACCGGCTCGCGCGGCTTCGACCGCGGCGTTGAGCGCGAGGATGTTCGTCTGAAACGCGATCTCGTCGATCGTCTTGAGGATTTTGGTGATATCGGCGCTCGCGGACCGGATCGCTTCCATCGCGCCCTGCATGGTCTGCATGTGGGCGGCGCCGGCATCGGCGGTGGCGCGCGTTTGCGACGACAACGTCTTGGCTTCGCCGGCGGACTGGGCGTTGCGCTTGGTCATGCTCGAAATTTCTTCGAGCGACGCCGCAGTCTCTTCCAGCGAGGCGGCCTGCGTGCTCGCGCCGTCGGCGAGTGCTTGGGCCGAGGTCGTGATTTGGGCGGCGAAGGCGCCGTTCGTGGCGCTGGATTGGATCAGGGTTTCGGTCGCGGCGAAGAGTTGGCGCATGGCGGACCGGGAGATGACGACGCCGATGGATCCGAAAATAACAGCCCACACGACGCCGCCGATGAGGAGGAAATTGTTAATGTGGGTTTGCCGGCTCGCCGTGGTCCGGAGGTGCGTGTTGAAGGCGGAAATCTGGGCTTCGGCCAACGGGGTCAGCGCCGCCTCCAGGCGCTCGGAGATGCGGTCAAACGCTTCCATGGCGACGTTGCCCTCGGCGGTGCCTTTGGTGGCGAAGGCCGTCGCCATCTCACGACCCTTGGTGCAGAAGGCGTCGAGGGCGGCGGCGATTTCGTCGAGGCGCCTGAGGGTGGTCGCATCCTCGTCGCGCCGGGCGATCTCGCGGAATCGGGCGAGGTCTTTTTGCAACGATTGGCGGCGGGTATCGGCATCATTAAATTTTTCGGCCATTTCCTCCTGTTTGCGCGTGGCGGACAGATCGGTGAAATCGTCCTTAATCGTGAGGACGGTCAGTTGCATCGTGAGCGCCAAATCGGCGAGCGGAGCGATCTCGGCGGTCGCGACCTCGATTGAGCCCACCACAGGGCGGCCGCCCAAGTAGGCGACGACCACGCCGAACAGCATGCCGGCGACTGGCAGACTCCACAGGAGCAGCAGGCGGGCGGTGAGCGGGAGGTTGAATTTTTTGGAGCGGTCCGAGGCAGGCGGAATTTTCATGGGCAGCAAACGGGTGTGCCGGTGGCGGCGGGCCGGCGGTTCAATGGAACCACCGAGCACATCGCCGTGCTGACGGGCCGATATGAAGGAGCCGAGCCGTAGGCTCGTGCGAAAGGCCGGCCACCGGTGGGCGGTTGCCCTCCTCGCGGATGGGTCGTCGCGAAATCCTTACAAATCTCTGTCATGCTTCTCGTTTCGGCGCGTCGAGGAATCCCTTTAGGCCAATAGCCGTGTATTTTTTGGCCGACTCTGCGCATGGATTTTCGGGGGAGAGTGCTGCGGTCGGTGCCGGGGCGCGTGAGCGGAAGGAAAGTCGAGGGCTGGCGGGAGGAAACGGCGGAGAGCAGGGGCCAACCCGCTTCGTGTTGGTCCTCGGAAAGGGGGGCGGGGCTTTTTTCTTGGTGCGTCGGAGGGCGCGCGCGGTTTCGGTGGCGGCGATGGCCATGGATGTGATCACAGTTTCCCGCGAAGCGGCGCGGCGGTTTCACCGGCGTGCAGTGCTACTCGATGCGCCAGTGGCGAGTGTGGCCGCGGCGCTCGCACACCACGGTTATGTGCAGATCGATCCGATCAATATCTGCGGGCGCATGCAGGAGCATATTTTGCGCAACCGCGTGGTGGGGTATCGCGAGGGCGATTTGTTGCGGCATTTGCACGGGGACGGGGAAGCGTTGCCAGCGGAACGGCGGTCGGCGTTTGAGCACCACTTGCCGGATTCGGCGGTGCTCGTGGCGTTTACCGTCGACGCTTGGCCGCACTTGCTCGGCGCGATGCGGGCGCGCACGCGGCGCAGCGGGGCGTGGTCGGGGCGACTCACGCCGCGCGAACGCGAATTGGCGGAGCGGATACTCGGCGAGATCGGTGAGCGCGGGGCGTTGTCCTCGGAGCAGATCGAGGACGAAGGTCGGCGGGGCACGCAGGTGTGGGGGAAATCGACGCTCGCGAAAGCCACGCTACAGAAACTGTTTTTCCACGGCCGCGTGCTGATCGCCCGGCGCGAAAACAACCGGCGGTTTTACGATTTGCGGGAGCGGGTGCTGCCGGCGGCGGTGTTGGCGCGGCCCGAGCCGAACGCGGCTGAGACGGCGCGCTGGGCCGTGGAACTGAAATTGAAACAGCGGCGGCTCGTGATGCTGAAGCGCGACGAACTGCCGCTCGTGGCGGATATCGTGCAGCGCGTGCAGGTGGAAGGGTGTGCGCCGCTGTATTGTTTGCGGGAGGATGGGCGGTGGCTCGACGAGGTGACTACACCGGCGGCGGGCGCAGGGATGGGGCCGGCCGGCGCAGGCGGTGCGGAGGGGCGCGGTGAGGGACCGGTGCTGTTGGCGCCGCTCGATCCGCTGATTTACGACCGGCGGGTGACGGAGCGGTTATGGGATTTCCACTACACGTGGGAAGTCTACACACCGGCGGCGAAACGTGTGCGCGGCTACTATGCGCTGCCGGTGCTGGCGGGGACGGAGCTCGTCGGACACGTCGATCCGAAGGCCGATCGGGCCGCGGGGAAATTGCGGGTGGTGTCGCGGCGTGTGCGCCGGGGCCAGCGGGTGGCGGAGGCGGTAAAGGGGCTGGCGGCTTTTTTGGGGCTGAAGGCGTAGGTCGGGAAAAGCGGCGAGTGCCAGGCGACCGGGGACGAGATGGATGCGGCCTGCGTGCCGCGGAATTCAGGGGTGTTTCCCGTCGTGGAAAATTTCCACGCGATCCAGTTCGCCGGAGGCCTGCCATTGGATGCGCAGGTGCGTGGCGCCCGGCGGCGGCACGCCGTCATACTCAGCCAGGGTGCGCCGTTTGCCGGCTGCGGGGCCGCCCGCAATCGCCGGGAACTGGCGCGTCTTACGAGCGAGCGGGAGGTGGGTGAAGGTCGCTCCATCGGTGGAGACTTGGAACGAGAGTTCGCCGCCGGGCTCCGGGAAGAAGGCGCTCACCTTTACCGAACCGATGGCTCCCGGCACACGATACGTGACCTGGTCGTCGACGCCGCCGCGGGCGCGGAAAAGATATTCCGCGAAGAGCCCGTTGTAGTCGTTGTCCAACGTGAGCCCGTCGGTTTTGGCCAATACGCGGGAGAAGTCCTGCAGTTCGTCGACGAAGCAAACGCGTTTGACGGCGACCGGTCCGACGACGTTGGACGGGCGTGATGCGCCCGAGACGTTGCGGGCAATCACCCGGTAGAACCAAGTGTCGCCGGCGCGGGCGGTCTCATCCGTGAAGAGCGGGCGATAGGCGATGTCGGCGTCCGAGATGTTGGTGGCGAGGCGCGTCCACGGGCCGGCGGCGTGGGCGGCGCGCTCCACGTCGTAGCCGCTGGCCCCGGCCGAACCGCGCCAGGAAAACAGCGGGGTCTCGGCAAACGGCAGCAACGCGGGCGCCTCCGGTGCGGGCACGGGCGGCACGGGTTTCCCCTGAATCCGAAACGCCGCCGTGCGCAGGGTCTGCATGAGCCCGATCTCGCGTTGCGCATCCGCGCTGGGAAAGCCCGGCCAGTGATACGACCACACGGCGGGATAGGTGAAGATCTGGTGCCAGTAGTAGCCGCCGCGGTCGCGGTGGAAATACATGCTCCAGAGGAGCGCGCCGGCGATCGCAGGATCGGATTGGACGTAGTCGAGAAACTCCTGCGTCTTGGCGACCACGTTGTCCGGCGTGAACATCTTGCCGTCGATGTAGGGACCGAATTCGCCGATGAAGAGCGGACGTTGCCCTGCCAGTTTGGTCATTTCGGCGCGGATGGCATCGGGCCAGCCGTGGCCGACCCCGCCGTAGTTGGAGTAAAGGTGGCGCGTGAGGAGATCGATGTGGGGATCGATCAGCAGCGGCTGGCCCGGTCGGTGGCGCGTCTCGGCCACGAGGTGGTGCGGGGCCAGCTCCTTCAGATAAGCGGCCATCTCGCGGAGCCACGCATCGGGAGCTCCGTGCATTTCGTTGCCGAATTGCCAGGCGAGCACGGCCTTCTCCTCCCGATAGGGCACGCCGGTGAGCGTGTTGGTGCGGCCGAGCACGTAGCGCAACGTCGCCCGGTAGTCGGCCTGGAGTTGTGGGTCGGTATAGAACTCGGGGGCTTTGCGACCGCGGTGGGCCGCATACGTGGCAATGCCGCCAAGGTAGCTGCCGTATTCCGCCGAAAAATCGAAGATCACCCGGACGCGATATTGGTTCGCGAGGGCGAAGACGCGGTCGATGGTCTGGAAGGCTTCCTCATTAAACTGCCCGGGGCCGAGCAGGTAGTGCCACGGCTGCGGCGTCTCCGTCGGTTTGCGCATCGGGAGATTCCACGTGCGCACGACCCCGAAGCCCATTTGCGCGAGGGTCTTGAATCCGTCCTCCTGTTCCCACGCGCTGGGCAAGTGCAGACGTTCGGGCAGCGACAATGTGTAGTCGTAGGGCAAGACGAGCCCGGGCATGTTGGCACCGATGAAGCGAAACGTTTGGGGGCCGTCGTAGAGCGTCGCTCCTTGGCGGGTGATGTAGTGGGCGAACCCGCTGGAGGCGGGCGCGGCGGGCGCGAGCACCAGCGTTACGAGCAGAAACAGGAGGCAAGGGTATTGCATGGAGCGAGGGCGCGAGGCTGGCCGCGGAGCAGGCCCGAGGAGATGACTGCGGCACGGGCGAGTCGATGCCGAGGCCGCTTCGCCAAGGAGGAAAGAAGCTGCGCTGCGGGGGCGAATCAACGCTACCTTGGCGCCCGGCGTATGGCCTCGGCGGCCCGGCGACGGCGGGGCACTCGCGGCGAAAGCGGAGAGGGGAGAAAGCGACGAGGGTGAACGCGGAACCAGGAGTGAAAACGAGGATGGCGAGGGGCGGGCGGCGGGCGCAAAAAAGGCGGCGCCGCGTGGTGCGGAGCCGCCGGGCAAAGGGAAGGGAAGGCCAGCTTACTGGTTCTTCTTCTTTTTGATCTTCTTGGGTGCGGCGGTGTTCAGCGCTTCGATTTCGGTGTCGGTGAGCTTGCCGTCGTGGTCTTTGTCGAGGGCCTTGATGTTCAGGTCGGCACTGCCGGTGAAGTCTTTGCGGACGGCTTCGAGTTCGGCGCCGTCGATTTTGCCGTTGGCGTTGAGGTCGAATTTCTTGACGAGCTCGGAGGTGGGGGCGTTTTTGTCTTTCTTGCGGTCGCCTTTGGCGGCGGAGGCCGCGGGAGCGAGGACGAGGGAGGTGGCGGCGAGAACAAGGAGGAGGCGTTTCATGGGTGGATTGGGTTTGGGTTAACGACCGGCGGTAAGACGGGCGAGGTGGGAAGAGGTTACCGAGGCGGGAAGGAAGGAGGAGGCAAGAACCGAGGTTCAAGGACCAATACCCAAGGACCAAGGACCAAGGACCAATGACTAATGACGAAGCGACGGTCGACAGAGCGTGGGTCGGGCGGCAGAACGACTGCGAGAATGGGTTCGAAGTGGGGCCGCAGCGCCAGCCGGTGTAGGCGTGCGCGCGGAAGAGGGCGGTGAGGCGCAGCTCGGTGGCGGCGTTGCCGTGCGAGCGGAGGGCGGAGATTGCGATGGAGCGTTTCTACCGGGTGAAGATGTCGGCGGGGAGGCGGGGTAGATTTAGCGGTAAACTTCGCGCCGGTGGCCGACGGCGAGGAGATGGATTTCGTTTTTTCCAGAGTCGAAAGTATAGATGATCCGGTAATCGCCGATGCGCAGGCGATAGCGGTGGCCGCCGGTCATACGATAGTGGGCGAACGAGCCGAGTCGCAGTCCCATCGTGTCGATTTCCGTTTCGATCCGCCGGCGGATTTCTTCCGGCAGTTTGAGGAACACTTCGTCGAACGCCGAGTAGTAAACCTGCAGGGCGCGGCTCATGGGCGGGACTAGGTGCGGATGCGGGGGCGCAGACCGGCGGCCATTTCCTGCTCGGAGCGCTCAATCCGGGCCTGAAACTCCGGCGTCATCTCCAATTGATCCTCAATCTGCTGGTCGAGCCACTCGCGCACCTGGCGCATTTCTTCGGGTGAAAGGCGACTGATCGCGGATTCGATTTCCTGCACGGTGCTCATGGGTGGAATGTAGTCAGGGGGCGGCAGGATTCAACCCGGGACTTGGTCAACCACGATGTAACGGACGTTACGTTCGTTGAGTAACCTCAAGAAATCCGCGAAGTCGTTGTGAAGCGTAAGCACCGGGATTGAAGGACTTGCGCAGGAGTTCCAAGGCGGCGAGCCGTTGTTCGGCCGGTTGAGCGAGCCAATAGTCAATCTGGCTGTCGTCGTCCTGCAGTCGGCCGACGGAGAACGCGGAGCGGTCGAGGGAAAAGGTTGTTGAGGCGGGAGCGGCCACGGTTGAAACGTGAGCAGGTGCCAGAGTGCGGCGAGGTCTGTTTGTCCGGGCCTACTCGGCGCTAGCCCGAAAATTTCATGAAGATGATTCCCGCAGATTCAGGAATCCGCAGATTCACCTCTGTGGGATCCTGAATCTGTGGGAGAATCCTTGGTTGGTCGCGCGAACATCGTGCGGCTTTGCTCCGAGAGAGTGTGGAAATTCCGGGCTAGGCGTTCCGTCCCGGTTGAGCGAGCAGCCGGCGCAGGAGGCGCGGTTCGTTTTTGCTCTTTAACTCGTGTTCCCACACGCGGAGGACGCGCCAGCCGAGGCGGCGGAGCGTGCGGGTGACGAGGCGGTCGCGGGTGCGGTTGGCGGAAAGCTTTTTGCGCCAGAAGGTGGCGTTTTGTTTGGGCTGCGTGGCGTGGAGCGGGCAACCGTGCCAGAAGCAGCCGTCGACGAAGACGGCGAGGCGGTGCGTCCGGAAAACGAAGTCAGGCTTTACGCGGAAAGGGCGCGTCGAGCCGCGCGGGGCGGGGCCGCGAAGCGTGAGGCCGCGGCGCCAGCCGGTGAGGCCGTGGGCGCGGAAGAGGGCGATGAGGCGCAGCTCGGTGGCGGCGTTGCCGTGCGAGCGGATGGCGGACATCACGGCGGAACGTTTTTGCCGGGTGAAGATATCAGCCATGATCCGGGCTCGGGTGGCACATTTCGCCGGAGCCGGAGTTAAACGCTTTCTCCGGTGACCTTCGACCGCACGATGGTGAGAATTTGGCCGGCGCGTTCGCGTTGGTCCGCCGTGGACAACAAGCCGATTTGATTTTCGAGAGCGCTGGGCTCGATCAAACCATGGGCGAGCATGGCTGCGACGAACACGACATCCTTTTCCCGGCCGGCGACGAGTTTGGAGCACGCGAGATCGAGCGGATGCAGGCAGAGTGCGGTCACGCCCCGCGTGTTGTCGTTTCGAAAGGGGATGAGGCGTTCCTGCCAGCCCGAGGGCAGAGGGCACGAGGCGGGCGGCAGTCCGTGGGCATAGTAACCAAACGTGCTGTCAAACAGAGAGACCTCGCCGATGGCGCCGGCACCGCAGGAAACGCACCCAGAATCGACTGGCTGCCCAGCACCAAAATCACCGATTCGTCGGTGATCGAACCGGCGGCGCGGACGATGTGCTCAAGCTGGACGCGCGTCATGGGCGAACTCCCGCATGATCCGGGTGCGCTCGGCCTCCGACAGAATGCCGCCGAGGGGCGCATCCTGGCGCAGAGCGGCGCCGTGCTCGGTCTCGGCGAGAAGTTCGGCGCGAAGCTCCGGCCACGGTTGCCGCAAACGTTGCTGCCATTGGGCCTGCAGGCGCGGATTCGGCCAGCGCGCCACGTTCTGGGCGAGGCGTGCGACCAATGCAGGATTCGCATCGATTTTTTGAATCGAGACTTCGACCAGCCGACGCAGGCGGGCATCAATCGTCTGATGATAACACGGTGTCACCGGGGCGACTATGTGCGCCTGCCCGTGGCGATTGGCAAGCGTGCGGGCGGTCGCGGGTGCGGTTGGCGGCGAGCTTTTTGCGCCAGAAGGCGGCGTTGGTTTTGGGCGAGGTGGCGTGGAGCCGGCAGCCGTGCCAACAGCAGCCGTCGACGAAGACGGCGAGGCGGTGCGTCCGGAAAACGAAGTCGGGCTTACCAAATCAGGGCCGATTTTGCCGCTGCCCTGACTTGGTGCGCGGTTACTTCGCCCACGGCGAAAGTTCGGGGTGCTTTTTCTCCAGCCACGCGATCACATCCTCGCGCAGCTCGCGGGCGAAGGCGGCGAGTTCTTTCGCTTCATTGGCGCTGACTTGGCCGGGGGCGTCGTATTCGGCGGTGTTTCGTTTCGCACGACAGGTGTCGAGGTAGTCGGCGTCGTCGCGTCGGCTTGCGCCGAGAATGAGGGGCAGAGCTTGCAGGGTGCGGTAGTGGGCGAGGTTTTTCTCGGGGCGCCAGCCCTCGGCATAGACCAAAATGGTGCAGAGTTTCAGCGCGGCGTTGTAGGCGATGCCAAACTGCCAGTCGGGCGAGAGCCCACGCGCGGCGTCTTCGACGTCGCGATCCACGATGGCAAACAGATCGGTGATCTGCTGCCGCGAAGTCTGATGGGGCCGCAACCACCCGGCCTTACTCCAATCGAGCAAGCTCATCGCTGTTTCCCTTGAGGAAGAGTTTGTCCTTGGCGAGCACGTCGCGGAGGAAGGTTTTCTTGGCCCGGTCGCGCGCGAATTCGGCGACGGTCATGGTGACGGGATTGATTTCTCGGCCGAGTCGCTCGGCGGCGGGCCGCAAGCGCGGGGCGAGGGCGCGCAAGCCGGCGTCGCCGATCACCAGCAAATCCACATCGCTGCCGGCCTTGCCGGTGCCGGCGGCGAGGGAGCCAAACACGAAGGCCAGTTCGATGCCGGGCACGTCGCGCAGGGCGTCGGCGAGGACTTCGCGCAGGCCGGCGGTCTTTAACACGAGCTGGCGCAGGTCGGCGAAGAGCGGGTGGGCGGCGTTGGCCCGGAAGTAGAGCCGGTTGCCGTCGCGGCGGGAGAGCAGCAGGTCGGCGGCGCGGAGTTTTTCGACTTCGGTTTGCAAGGTGCCGAGTGAGAGCCTGCTTTGCCGGGTGAGTTCGCGCAGGTGCAACTCCCGAGTTTCATCGGCGAACAGCAGTCGCAGGACCTCGGCGCGCACTTGTGGAAAGAGAATCTGCAGCAGGCTCATGTGTATGGTTAAAGCATACGAACGTATGGATTAACCGGTCAACGTGTTTTTGGCTGGAGGCGGGGCGAGGAGAGTCGGTCGGTGCAGCCGGAGGTTTGGCGACGACCGCGGAGAGGGAATTTTTTTCACCACGGATTGCGCGGATGGCACGGATGTAGGAGGGAGGAAGGACCACGCATCAGGATCCAAGGACCAAGGACTGATGACGGGGTGGGAGGGTGCGTCTCTGCGCCCGCGTGGGCGGAGGGGGCGAGGGTTCCCATACCGGCACAGAGACGTGCCGGCCCACCCGTGAGCGTGAGGCGATGGCGCGATCGATTGAGGCAAACACGAGAGCGATGGAGCCGGCGGTTCACGCGAGGGCGCGCTGGAGACGGGCGAGGAGGCGGGGTTCGTTTTTGCGGTTGGGCTCGTGTTGTGATCGGTGCCGCCCGGAGGGCACCCGGCTTCGATCACCTCTCCGCGCTACGCGCTCCGTCCCAAATGCATGAGAAGTCGTCGCACGAGTTTATTCTCATTGTTTCGCTTTAACTCGTGCTCCCACACGCGGAGGACGCGCCAGCCGCGGCGGCGGAGCGTGCGGGTGACGAGGCGGTCGCGGGTGCGGTTGGCGGAAATCTTTTTGCGCCAGAAGGCGGCGTTGGCTTTGGGCCGCGTGGCGTGGAGCGGGCAGCCGAGCTGAATGAACGAAGTAGGAGTTGAATCAATGAAGCACCACGGGTATTTACGCACTGCTGCATGTCTGAGGATTGGTCACGCGTAGAGGTAGAAATCATAGTCGAGGATTACCTCGGGATGCTCCTGCACGAGATGCGCCATGAGGATTTCAACAAGGCTGAGCGCAACCGAGCCCTGCAAAAACTCCTTCCTTCACGCAGCCGTGGCTCGATCGAATTCAAACACGCAAACATCAGCGCGGTGATGATCGAATTGGGTTATCCTTACGTCGATGGCTACAAGCCGCGCAGCAATTTTCAGGGCCGCCTGCGGGAAGTTGTCGAGCGCCATGTCTACAGCAAACCCGAGCTGGCGAAAGCCGTTGCAGCGGTCGTGGAGCGGCCGGCTGCAAGACCAGGTGGAATCACGGACCTGCTTGCGATTCAGGTCGCCCCGCCAACCCCTGTGCGCAAACGCATGGACACACTCGGCGAAGACCCGCGTAGAGTGCGCATCGCCACGCGCCGAAATTATCTCGAGCTCGAAGTCCGCAATCAGTCTCTCGGAAAAGCCGGCGAAGAACTCGCGCTTGAGTTCGAACACGAACGACTGTGGCGGGCGGGGCACAAGGACCTCGCCGACCGGATTGAACACGTCTCCGACTCAAAGGGCGATGGACTCGGCTTTGACATCCTATCATTTGAGACCGACGGTCGTGAGCGTTTGGTCGAAGTGAAGACGACGCGCTTTGGAGCGATGACACCATTCTTGGCCTCGAAAAACGAAGTCGAAACTTCCGACGAAAGGGCTGCCGAGTATCACGTATACCGGCTCTTCGATTTTGGCAGGTCCACGCGTCTATTCATGCTCCAGGGATCCATACACCGGACCTGCGAGCTGGAGCCTGTCCAGTTCCGGGCTTTCCCGGCGGACCTTTCAAGCTTGGGTTCTGCCGATGAGCACAGCCCATGACGCTGCAATCTCGCAAGCAGTGTCGATTCGCGCTTCCGCGCCAAGTCGTGTTCCCAGATCCTCAACACCCGCCAACCTGAAGCCCTAAGTGCGCGGGACACCCGCCGGTCCCGCGCCTTGTTCGTGGCGATCTTCTCGCGCCAGAACGCCGCGTTGGTCTTCGGCTGCGTCCCGTGCTTCGAACATCCGTGCCAGAAGCAGCCGTCGACAAACACCGCGGTCTTTCGCTTGGGAAAAACGAAGTCCGGCCGCCCCGGCAACGTGGAACCTCGCCGCCAGCCGGTGATACCGTGCTCGCGGAAAATCGCCGCCAGCCGCAGCTCGGTGTCCTTATTGCCGGAACCGCGGATGCTCGCCATTAGGGCAGACCACCCCGTTCTCGTGAGGAAGTCCACGTTTCACTTAGTCACCAAAGCGCAACCCATCCGGTCCGTGGTAGCGAACGCCGTCCTTCACCTTAAGGAACAGCGCTGCCACGTCTCGACGACTAGCGACGTTTTTCTCCTCCCGCACGAATCGGACCGCCTGATTGCAGATCCAGTATTTCAGGAACGAAACGGATTCGGGAATCGTGTTCCTCCGCGAGACGATTCGCTCGATCGTTGCAGTCATCGCCGTCTCTAGCAGACGCTTGGAGTGCAGCACGAGTTCATCATTCTTTATCGGCTTTCCGGCTTCGTCGAATTGAACGAAAGGAACCTCATTGAATCCTACAAACGCGCGCGCTCCTGCTGCCATTGCTCCCTCCGCCAGATTGTTGGAGTCGCAGCTGAGGCAGAAGACGGTCTTCCCGGCGAATGCACCTAGCTCCGACTTCGTAAGGAAGTCGCTGGCTTCCTGCGTCTCACCGGCGCGATTTCGATGTTCGCCACTTCGAATGCAGTCGGAAGTCCCGTGCGCCATGATAACCACGAAGCCAGATTGGGCCTGTCGGAGCTTCAGCTTCGCGTCGGCGCAAGAGTGCTGGTTGCCGAGGTCTAGAAACCGCACCCCTTCGCCCAGCACCCGTTTCAAGCGCGTTTTGACGGGATTGAGAAACGATAAGTCAGCTGATGTTGCGTGCAGGCAAAGTGACCGTTGCGCGTTACCTGCGCTCATTTTGCCAGATCAACGATCGCGGCTAGCCCGTGTTGCGCTACGAGAGAAGTCAGTCGAACGCCAAGCTTGTCTTGGCAGCGCACAGAGGTCGCGAGTTGGCCGAAGGTCATACCGGAAAATTCAGCTTCTGCATGTGAGACCTTAAACGCAGCGTCCCCAACAAGCGCTCTGTCCAGGGTCAGGAGAAATGAAGGTGTGGACAGGCTTGCGATCACCTGTAGCCGCACGCCATCCCGTCGAGAGAATGCGGCAACGTCTGTGCGAAAGATTCGCTTCAACGTTTGCTCGGTGCCCTGTGGATCCTGAAGCAGGTCTTTGACATAGTCGGAAAGCGTTCCGGAATAGAGAATCACAAATGAGGATTTATTCACCTCTCGATAGCGATCGGCGATTACTAGAGATAGGTTGAGTCGCTCCTTTTTCCCCAAACCCACTTCGGCAAGATTTAAGTCGATCAACGCGGCATCCCAAAATTCGGTCGCCTTCTTAGCGACTGTATCGAGGAGCGCATCGATCTCCAATTTCTGATTCCCGCCTTTGAAAAAGGCCGTGGGATTTATGTGCTCCGTTTGCACTTTCGCCTGCATCGATCCTTCCACTTCATCACGGAGCTGGCCGACGAACTCCGGCTCAATTGCGTCGTCGATTATCAAGATTCGGATCATGAGAAAAACGTCATCTCAAAAACCGCACCGCCGAGTTTTGGGTCATTGCCGCCAAAACGGATTTCGCCGCTCATACCCTTTACGATCTCACGACACGTGTGCAGGCCGATACCCGAGCCGCCGCGGCCGCTGATCCCGAGTTCAAACATCGAATCGACCAAGTGTTTCGGGACAGCCTCGCCGTCATTCCGCACGCTGACAGACAGTCGCGCGCCCGATGTGCGAAGCAAAACATAGAGATTGCGGGCGTGGGCTTTCACCGCGTTCGAAATCAGATTGTCGAAGAGGATCGTGATTTCGACCGGCCGCATCATGACAACAAATTCACCGGCTTCGTTCTCAAGGCGGATGCGAAGGCCGTCCGGCTTTGAGACAATATCGCTCTGGAGATACTCGTCGATGAACTGGGCGAGGTCCATGCGCCGCGTGGGATACTGGAGGTTGAAGTCAGCCCTTGTGGCCACACGAGTGGCGTTCACCAATTGATCGACCCAGAACTGCAGTTTGCCGAGACCTTCGAGCAGCTCTTCCTTTTGGATCGTTCCAGCTTTCACTCCCTGCATCAGCTTCCTGATGCGTGCACTCATTTCGCCTGAGCCGATGCCAACCCAATGCTGGATATGTAAGCGCTGTTTGTCGGGGTCGGCGGCGTGCGCCATCAGGAACCGGTTCTTTTGTCTCTCGACGACCAGATTGCGCTCGGAGGCCAGGCGCGCTTTGCGTTCAGTGCGAGACTCCTCCTCGGCTTCGTCCTTGGCCTCGGCGAGCTTCTTCAGACGCCGCTCAGCTCTCGCGACCTCACGTGCGAGTGCCGGATCGTTGTTTTCGTCGGCGATTCGTTGGAAATTCTTGAGTGCCGTCGTTACGCTCGCCGATTGGCGTTCCGTTATGATGTCGAGCAAGTCCCTATCATATTCTACGCCGAGCACATCTTCGGAGTCGGTTAATTTCCTGATGATCTCCAGGATCTGCGTCTTTACGTCTTTAGGCTCAATTTCGTCTTCTGAGCCTGAGGCCGCGTTTCCCCATTTGATGACGTCGACGACGTATTTTTCCAGTCGGCGCAAACCATAATCGTAGAAGAAACTTACTAGTTCCTTCCACTCGGGCGAAACAATCAAGCCGCCGTCACGACTTGAGACTTCCCTAAATTTCGAGTTGTCAGCTATGACCTCAATTCGGCCAGAGAGATCGCGTGTTCCAAGATACCGAGCGGTTCCTTGTTGTTTGCGTCGATCAATACCGAGCCTGTCATCTCCTTCATCGCCAATCGGGTGAACGCGAAAGCCATTTTTGTAGAGAAAGACGGAACCGTAGGCGACGTTGTGGACGCCCATTACCTTATGAAAATGGAGTTTCGCAGATCGGTTTAACGCGAACAGATCGACCTTTACCCGTGCGAGATGGACGTATGGGCACTTCTCGCGAATTCGGTAGATCAACGTGCCTCTGTCGGTAAGAGAGGTCGTGACGACTTCTGAGTCCTTGTCTACCTCGCAGTGTATTTCAGTCGTTTTGAGTCCGAGTTCCTCAAACAGAAAGTTCTTTACCGGGCCGTTGACCCGCGCTCGACGGTCCGATTCGCGCTTGTCTGCTGCGCGCTCTTTCGGGACCACCAACTCGACGGAAAACCCCGCAACGTCGTTTTCTTGATTTGGGTTGATCAGCTTGCGCAGGGAATTGCGTAGCTCGATAAGGCGCGGGCGATCCCAATTCTCACGAAGGCCCGACATCACCAATACCGTTCCGCCATCTTCCAGCGGATAGGGGCAGCTGTCCGCCGTGCCGCGCTTCACCTTGATGTCTATGAACTCTCTTTTGTTGTCCTTCTCGAATTCACTCCAGTCCACGCTCAGGCACTCATACTCCTCGTCGGCGGAGGTTCTGGTGAACATTTCGAGACGCTGTCCAAGCCGGTCGCACGAGAAGCGACCGATGCCCTTGGCACCCGCGTAGACCCGGACGGACTGGATCTTGTCCCGGTAGTTCTTCGGTTTCCCAGCTGTTTCGTCCTCGGTGCCGTCACGCTTCGCCGAATAGGCAACAAACAGCCATTTGGCTTCGATATCACCGGCAGTCATCCCTTTGCCGTCGTCCTTGATGACCAACGAGGCGCTGTCGGTTCCGAGATTTTCGAATCGGATCTCGACGTTCTTGGCGTGCGCGTCGAACGAGTTCTTCACAAGCTCGAAGACGGCAACGAGATCGTTGGTTATCAGCTCACGGCCGATAATGGTTTTGAGACCTGAACTTACCCTAAAGGACGCGCTAGCCATGGGCGAGGAGTCAGGCGGCCGACCGGACGGCCTGCGGATTCGAATGGCGGGCAATTGAAATCCACTCTTTCAACGCGCGGCCCAAAGCCTCACCGAGTAGCGGCGGGACGGCGTTGCCAACTTGGGTGTAGCGCGGACATTCGACCATCCGTCGGTCGCCGCCCGTAGTATACTTGCTTCGAAACTGGAACCAGTCAGGGAAGGACTGAAGACGGGCGCATTCGCGCACGGTCAGGACCCTTGGCTGCGAATAGTGAATCATGTCGTCGGGAATCGTGGTCAAGGTCACGGCCGGTCGCTCGGGATCGAGCGGGACCACGCAGGCTTTCTTGATGTTGTGCTCTTTCCGAAATTCGTCGGTGAGGTTTTTCCCTCGGGCGCACTCGGTCAGAATTTTTCGGAAGCGCGCGACGATATGCACCCGGTGGTTCACGAAGCGGTGACTATCGGCAATCGCTCCGTCTTTGGCGTCACCCCGCATGAGCTGCTGATAGATGGTTGCCGGGTGGGCGTAGAGCCCGGCCACAAACCCTTTGGTGTCGGGCGACGGTTTTACGCCCTGTGCCACATATTCCAAGTCAGAGAGCGCGTCGCGGGCGGAGATTGGCCCATCTGTCGGCAATTTTTTCTCTGCAAGCATGAAGGCCCGAACCTGCTGCAAAACGTCGAAGGGTGATTTGATCGGGCAGAGATCGAACTGGTTTGTGTCCAGCCCCACCGCGACAAATCGCGTGCGCGACTGCGGCACTCCGAATTCAGAGGCTAGCACTTCAGAATCGAAGACCTTGTAGCCCAGGCTTCCGAGGGATGCCTTGATTCGCTCCGAATAGGGGATTGGTGGCCTGCCAGGGCCACGCTTTTTTCCCGGCCGCGGGCCAAAGTGCATTTTAATGCCCTTCACATTTTCCAATAGCACCATTGCCGGACGGACCAACTCAACGACCTCTAGGTATGAACGATACAGCTTGTTGCGGTGATCGTTTTTCTGGCGACGCCCCGCCGACGAGAAGCCCTGGCACGGTGGGCCGCCTGCTATAAGCATCACTTGACCACGCAGGGCTCGGAGCTGATCGGCATGCTTGTCGGTCAATGATTGAATGCTGCATGGCTCCTTCGGCAGCCACTTGGGCCAATTAGTGAAGTGGCTCGGGATCGAATTGATCAGATTGTGGCTGAGCGTCTCGAACGCCATGGGGTTGCGCTCAACGGCAAACATTCCTTCCCAGCCCGCCTGCTTGAGACCGAGCGACAATCCACCGCAACCCGCGAACAGATCAATATAGGTCAACGGCCTCATCGATCGATTCCCTCGCAGAGTTCCGCGACAGAGGTCTTTAGGGCCTTGGCGATGCGCAGAATGGAGCCGAGGGTGGCGTTACGTTCGCCGCGTTCGAGGCCGCCGACATAGGTGCGATCGAGGTCGGCAATCTCGGCGAGTTGCTCTTGCGAGAGTTCGCGCTTTTCACGCAGCGCCCGGACATTGGTGCCAAAGCGTTTGAGAGCGGGGTTTCGTTCCTTGGCGGGCATCGGGGTAGCATACCCGTCTGCCGACTATGCGAACACGGAATAGAAGTAGCATTATTCCGTTGCAGGAATTCTGAGGCGCGGAGGGAATTCGGCAAAACGATGAAAACCACGGCCAATATTTCGACGGTGCGATTTTCAACGCGTGGTCGGGTGACTGTCCCGGCGGCGTTGCGGCGCCGATATGCGGTGAAGGCGCGGACGCGTGTCGTGGTCGAGGTTACGGCGGCGGGAATTTTGCTGAAGGTGGTTGGGTGCCGCGCTGGGGTTTGATCGTGGGCGGTGGATGTTTTGGTGACGGAGGACGGACCGCCCGGAGGTCGGTCCCTGCCTGCCGGTGCGCGGGTGTGCTCCGTGGGGAGCGGGCGGGGCGAACGGCTCACGCGTTCCGCTAGGAGCGGGGCGGAGCGGGTATTTTCAGACGGGGTGTGGGTGCGGCGGGCCGGTGGACGGACCGCCCGGAAGTCGGACCCGCTCTGCTGGGAGCGGGCGCTTGCGGGCTACCTGCGCGTGTGGATCAGATCCCGGATGAGTCGCGGGTGGCGGCGGGCATCGATCACGGCGGCGATCACAGACCGCTCAGTTTCGACAAAATAGTAGACGGCCAAGTGGCTCTGTGGGACGAGCGCGCGGCGGTAGTTGTTAATTTAGGCCGGGAAATTCCCGCGGGCGATGGTTCCGCCCTTTCAGGGCTCGGGGTTTCTGGTGAATGTTTTCCCGGGGCGTTGCCCCGGGCTGTCATATTTTCGCCCCTGTGGGGCTCCCGGAATCGGCGGCGCCCCAATAAAAACAGCGACGACTCTGAATTGAATTCGAACTCCGGTAGGTGAAGGCACGTTCCCGCTGGGCCGACGGCAATGTGCGGCGGTGAGTTGCGGGGGGCGGCGCGGGTGTCGGAAGGGGGGAGAACGATTACGAGAACGAGGAACGAGAACGATGGGGGGCGGGGAGAAAGATTAAGAGAAAGAGGAAAGATAAAGAGCGATGGGAGCAGGCGGGCGGGGAGGGGCCGGGATAACGGTGCGGGTGGGTTGCGCGGGGGAATGTCACCGGTAGCGTCCGGGCCATGCGACGGTTGAACATGATTCGGAAGATGATTTTTGACGGGCGGGGGCGGCCGCCGGTGCCGCGGGCGCGGCCGGAGCCGCACACGTGGTCGGACGGGGAGATCACGGGGAGTTGTCTGGGGCACTCGACGGTGCTCATGAATTTTCGTGGGGTGCGGGTGATCACCGATCCGGTTTTCTCGGAGCGGGTGGGGCCGGGGATCGCGCCGGTGGTGCTGGGGCCGAAGCGTTATGTGCAGCCGGCGCTGGAGCCGCGGGACTTCGCGGCGCCGGATGTGATCGTGCTGAGTCATGCGCACTTCGACCATTTCGATACGGCGAGTCTGCGGAGGTTTGCGCGCGAGACGCCGGTCGTGACGGCGCGGGCGACGGGCGATTTGCTGCGGGGGCAGGGTTTTCGGCAGATCCACGAACTCGACTGGGGGCAGGCGGTGACGCTGACGGTGCGGGGGCGGGCGCTGACGGTGTCGGCGATCGAGGTGGCGCACTGGGGCGCGCGGATGATGCGCGACGAGCACCGCGGGTATAACGGCTATGTGTTGGAGCGCGAAGGGGCGGCGGTGTGTTTCGCGGGCGACACGGCATACACGGAGGCGTTTGGGCGGTTGCGCGGGCGGGGTCGGCCGATCGATCTGATGCTGATGCCGATCGGCGCGTATGATCCGTGGATCCACGCGCATTGCAGTCCGGAGCAGGCAGTGAGCATGGCGAACGCGGCGGGGGCGCGGTATTTTGTGCCGATCCACCACGAGACGTTTAAGCTGAGCGCGGAGCCGATGGGTGAGCCGGCGGAGCGGCTGCGTGCGGCGCTCGCGGATACGCCGAAGCGGCTGCTGGCGGTGAGCGTGGGGGAGACGTTTCGGGTGCCGTAAGCCCGCGGGCTTTCGGGGCCGCGGGCCGGTTTAAGTGGGAGGTTTAAGATGAAGACGGAAAGGGGCTGGGGCAGGGCGACGGAGATCGCGGAGGGGGGCACGGGGCGTTACGGAGCAAGACAGCGTGCGGGTGGCGGCGGGGTGTTTAGGCCGGATCCATCATGCTCGTTCGAAGAGTTTTTTGTCACAGAGGTCACGGAGGGGGCACGGAGCGTCACAGAGTGAGACCGTGCGCGGGGGCGTGGTATTTGGGGCGGGACGCTGGGCTCTCCGGACAGAGGAGTTTCTTCACGAAAGAGTGATGAACCTCGAAACCACAGTGGAACCACAAGACACGGAGGCACCGAGGAGAAGATCACGAAACAGATTCAGGACCACGTCCCGAATCGCCTGTAAGCAGGCGCCTACCTCCAGGCCAGCGGATCTCAGCGTAAGGGCAGATTGGAATTAGGCCGAGGGGGCGGACGGGCTGCGTTTGGGTGGGCTGCGGCGGCCGGGGGGCGGGGTCGCCGAGGTGGCGGCTTTGGCTTTGGCGGCGGGCACGACGATCACGGGGCAACCGGCGCGGCGGAGGACGCCGTGGGTGGTGCTGCCGACGAGGAGATCGAAGAAGGCGGTGCGGCCGTGGGAGCCCATCACGATGTAGTCGGCTTTCACGGCGGCGGCTTTTTCCACGATGTGCGGGACGGGGGCGCCGGTGGCTTGGTGGGTGAGGACGGTGACGCCGCGGCGTTCGAGTTGTTGCTGGAGGCGGGCAAGGTGGCGGGCGGAGGCTTTCTCGCCGGCATCGGTGATCTCGGCGATGTTCTCCAGCAGGGCGCCGTATTCCTCGATGAGGGCGGGCGGTTGAATGACGTTAAACAGGACAATGCGGGCGGACATCGCTTTCGCCAGGGATACGGCCTGAGCCACGACGGCGGCCGTCGCGCTCGAAAAATCAACCGGGGTCAGGATGGTTTTCATGCGGCCAAGGTAGTCCCGACGGACGTTTCGCGCACGGCGATTCTTGGCGAAAGCCGGCTGTTTCTTGCCGCTGGATCAGCGGGCGGCGCGGAAGACGGGGCGCATGCCGCCGGTGACGATGGCGAGGGTGAGGAGGGAGTTGATCGGCATCATGATGGCCGCGAGGAGCGGGCTCATCACTCCAGCCACGGCGAGGCCGACGGCGAGGAGGTTGTAGACGACGGAGAAAACCAAAATCATCGTCTGCGCGCGGCGGCGGATGGCGTTGACTTCAAAGAGTGCGCGGATGCCGCCGATGCCGCGGCCGAGGTAGTAGAAGTCGGCTTTGCGCTCGAGGACGCCGCGGTGCACGACGGGGGTGCCGCGGCAGAGGGCGCGGTCGAAGGCGAGGCTGTCGTTGGCGCCGTCGCCGAGCATCAGCGCATCGTCGGGTGCGTGGGTGGTGAGCCAATCGGCTTTGGCTTGCGGCGTGAGATCGCCGAGTGCGTGGGCGGGGGGCAACGCGAGGCCGGCGGCGAGGGCGGAGACTTTTTCGCCGCTGTCGCCGCTCAAAATGTGGATCGAGTAGCCGGCGGCGGTGAGCGCGGCGATCTCGGCGCGGGCATCGGCGCGAGGCATATCGGCGAAGCGGAAGCGGGCGATTTCCACACCGGCACGGGCGAACACGGCACCTTCGCCGGTCGGGCCGGCGTCGCGCCAGCCGGCGCGGCCGAGGGACCACTCGCCGAGCTCGACGCCGAAGCCGACGGTCTCGCGGACTTCGCCGAGGACGGTTTCGCCGGTGCCTTCGGCGAGCAGGCGTTCGCAGAGGCATTGGCTGACGGGGTGGGGATTGTCGCGCACGAGGGCGAGCAGGGCGCTGCGCGCGGCGGGGTCGAGGGCGGTGAGGGCCGCGGGATTCAGCAGGACGGGCGTCTCGAGGGTGAGTGTGCCGGTTTTGTCGAAGACGATTTTGCGCGTGCGGGCGAGGCGCGTCCAGATGTCGCCCTCGCGGACGAAGACGCCGCGCTTGCGCAGGCCGACCGTGGCGAGTTCGTCGGCCAACGGAAACGCGAGCCCGACGGCGCACGGGCAGGAGACGACGAGGACGGCGGTGACGACGGCCCACGTGCGGGCGGCGTCGTGGGAAAACATCCACCAGCCGATACCGGAGCCGATCGCGACGACGAAGATGCCGATGAGGTAGCCGCGGACGATTTTCTCGAGGAAGACCTGACGGTCGCCGCCGCGTTCGCCGGGTTGGAGGAGCTGGGCGAGGAGTGATTCGGACCACGGTTGCATGGCCTCGACGCGCACTTCGTCGCGGCTCACGGCGACGGCACCGGCAGGGACGCGTTGACCGACGCGGAAGAGGCGTGGCTCGGCCTCGCCGTTAATGGAGGCGAGGGAAAATTCGGCGCCGGCCTTTTCGAGGCGGGATTCCACGGGGATCGTTTGGCCCGAGGAGAAGAGGAGGATCTGGCCGGTGCGGATCTGCTCGGTCGCGATATCGCCGCCGGCGGCGAGGCGCACGCGGGGCGGCTTGGGCTGCTGGCTGAGAAGGCGGCGACGGTTGCGTTCGACGGCGGCGATCTGCGCCCAGCGGCCGATCAACATCAGGAGAATGAAGGTGCCGACGAAGTCGAAGTAGACGAAGCGCTCTTCGTTAGCGAACCAACCGTAGACGGAGCCGAGGTAGGCGCCGACGACGCCGATGGCGATCGGCAGATCGATGTGCATGACGCCCTCGCGCAGCGCGCGGACGGCGCGGCCGAGGAAGTAGCTGCCGCCCACGAGAAAACTCAGCGTGCCGAAGGCGAGGGCGAGGACGCCGAAGAGCCGCGCATACTGGGCGTCCGGCTCGAGGCCGAAGTAGGCCGGGAACGCGAACAGCATGATGTTCATCGCGAACGCGCCGCAGAGGCCGATGCGCCGCACGAGTCCGCGGCTCTCGGGCTCCTCGGTGGACTCGCCGGCGGGGCCGGCGAGGTAGCCGAAGGCCTGGAGCTTGCGGGCGAAGTCCGCGGCGGAAAATTCTCCGCGTATCCAGCGCAGCCGCATGGTGCCGAGCTGGGCGTGGACGAAGATTTCGCGGGCGCCGGGCTGTTGGTGAAAAACTTTTTCGATCAGCCACACGCAGCCGGCGCACGAGATGCCCTGAAGGTCGAGGTTGAGCTCGGGCGTTTTGCGCGGGGCGGCTTCGGCCTCGGTCTGCGCGGCGGCGAGCCAGGCGTAGTCGCGGGCCTGGAACACGGCGGTGTCGGCGGGCGTGGTGATCTCGTCTTTGATGCGGTAGTAGCCGGCGAGGCCGTGCTCGTGCACGAGGCGGAAGACGTAGGAGCAGCCGGCGCAGCAGAAGCCGGATTCCTGCATGCGGGCGTCGATGAGCGCGGCGCCGCAGTGGCGGCAGGTGGGCTTGGCGCGGGTGGCTCCGGTGGGCTCGGGGAGGACGGCGGTGCTCATCTCAGAAACAGATAAACGTCGACGGGTCGGGGCCCGGGAAACCGAGGGTGCTGCGGAGGCGCCAACTGATCACGGCAGCCGTAGTGAGCGCGAGGGTGAGGCGGGCGCGGTCGAGCCAGAGCGGCGAGAGCTTTTGGCGGACCCAGTGGAATTGCGTCTGCGCGAGCCAGAGGAGCGGGACGGTGCCGAGGCCGAAGGCGAGCATGACTTCGACGCCGCGGAGCGCGGAGCCGGAGAGCAGGGAAAGCGCGACGAGGAAGTAGAGCGGACCACAAGGCAGCAGCGGCGTGGCGAAACCCATGGCGGCGGCGGCCTGGGTGCGGGAACGGCCGCGGAGCCACGTTTGCATGTGCAGCGTGACGCGGCCGAGCGCGGCGAGTTTAGGCAGGTGACGATCCCAGCGGAGCGCGAGGGCGACGAAGAACAGCACCATGACCCACGGCAGCCAGCGCAGGGCCGATTGGGAAATCCACGAGAGCGGCGCGCTGCCGAGTCCGCCGGCGAGGGCGCCGAGGAGCGCGTAGGCGGTGAGACGCGAGACGTGGTAAACGGTGCTGACGGTCTGCGCATCGGAGCGGTCGCCTTTAACGGGCATGAGCGAACACGCGAGCGGACCGCACATGCCCGCGCAGTGGAGACTGGTGACGAGACCGGCGACGAAGGCGGCGGAAGGGGAGTTGACGGCGGCGAGCTCCATGGGACTCAGCGCGTCTTTACGAGCGGCACTTCCTGGACGGGATGGTTTTTCGCGATGATGAACCACGCGGCCCACGCGCCGAGTTGGAGGACGAACGCGGCCACGAAGAACAGCCAGAGCTTACTCTTTTTTTCCGGGGGCATGTTCGGGTTTTCCGCGCTCGTTTTCGGCATCGAGCTCGCGAAGGAGGCGGGCTTCGGGGCCGAGGAACTCGACTTTGCGATCGAGGTGGAAGCTGTGTTTATCGTCTTCGATGCGGACCGTGAAATGGAACGGGCCTTTGTAATCGTGGCGCGGTTGCTGGAGAATCAGCGGGGTGGTGATCTCGCCGAGGGCGGGGACTTCGATGGCGCCGGAGAAGCCGGATTGGCGGAGGTGGTCGGGCTCGTCTTTGAGATCGAGGAGGAAGCGGGTGGGGGTGTTGCGCTTGTTCACGAGGCGGACGAGGAACTGATTTCGGATGTGTTCGCCGTCAATGATGTAGGGGGCGCCGACCATCCGGGTGACGCCGATGTTGGCGGGCTTGATCGTGGAGACGGCCCATCCGGCGACGCTCGCGCCGACGAGCAGGAGGACGAGATAGAGGAGCGTGCGCGGACGGACCCAACGGGTGGGCTTCTTCATCAGGCCGTTTTGCGAATCGTAGCGGATGAGGCCGCGCGGCTTGTCGAGGCGGGTCATCACATCGTCGCAGGCGTCGATACACGCGGTGCAGGCGACGCACTCGAGTTGGAGGCCTTGGCGGATGTCGATGCCGGTGGGGCAGACCTGCACGCATTTGTTGCACGCGATGCAATCGCCGGCGCCGGGGGTGCCGGCTTTGCCGCGGGGCTCGCCGCGGAGACTGTCGTAGCCGATGGTGACGGTGTTATCGTCGTTGAGGGCGGACTGGATGCGGCCGTAGGGGCAGATGACGATGCAGACCTGTTCGCGAAACCAGCAGAAGATAAAGTAGGTGAGGCCGGTGTAGGCCATCATGAACACGAAGGCGCTCCAGTGTTCGGTGGGGGCGTGTCGCACCATGTCCCAGACCTCGGGGAGGGAGACAAAGTAGGCGAGAAACAGGTGAGTCAGGATCGCGGATACAAGGATGTAGGCGGCGTGTTTGCCGACGCGTTTGGCGATCTTGCCGGCGGTGAGCGGAGCGGCTTCGAGCGCGCGGCGGGCGACCGCGTCGCCCTCGATCCAGACTTCGATGCGGCGATAAATGTGTTCGAGGAAGACGGTCTGCGGGCAGGCCCAACCACACCAGACGCGGCCGAGGAGCGAGGTAATGAAGAAGAGCGAAAAGCCGAGGCCGGTGATGACAAAGAAGAGCAGCCACATGTCCTGCGCGGCGAAGGTAAGGCCGAACAAGTGGAAGCGGCGCTCCGCCACATCGAGGAAGATCGCGGGGTAACCGTTGATCTTGATCCACGGGAGCGAGAGGTAGAACGCGATCAGTCCATAGGCGACGATGCGGCGGGCGAGGGTGAATCGCCCGCGCGTATCGGCGGGAAACATGAACGGTCGGGAGCCATCCTCACGGATGGTGGTGACGGAGTCGCGATTGGGACGCGGAGCGGGAGCGGGAACGGCCATGGGAAAAGACCGCCCGGCGCTGAGGTGGGCGCAAGACGGTAGGTTTATTTCTGCGGAGTGGGGACCGCAGGGACTTCGACTTCGATCGGTTCGCCTTCCTTATGTTTGCTGAGGATGTAGGCGACGGTCTCGGAAATCTTCTTGGCGCCGAGGACGGGGCCCCAGGTGGGCATGCCCTTCAAGAGAACGCCTTTGTTGATGAGTTCGTAGATCTCGACGGGTTTGCCGCCGTTGATCCACTTGGTATCGGTGAGGTCGGGGCCGATGGCGGCTGGGCTTTCGCCTTTGCCGCGCATGCTGGCGAGATGGCAGGCGACGCAGTTGGAATCGAAGGTGGTCTTGCCGGCGGCGACGAAGTCGGCGTTGCGGCTCATCTTCCAGAGGCTGACGTTGTCGATGGCGGGAGCGGCCGCGAGTTTGGCCGCCTCAATCTTGGAGATTTCCTTTTCGACGTGTTGCTCGTTGGTGAGGCCGACGCGGAACCACTCGTAGTAGGACCAGTAGCCGACCCAGAAGACGATGCTCGCGTAGAGCGTCATCAGCCACCAGTTGGGCAGGCGCTTGTCGTATTCTTGGATGCCGTCGTAGGAGTGAGGACGGATCGGATCTTCGTGCGGCGTATTAGGCGTCGGTGTCATGGCGAGCGGCAGGTGTTTCGGGGGCGAAGGGGAGATTTTCGAAGCGGGTGAGCTGCGGGGTCTTCATGCGCAGGGCGCGCCACGTGATCGCGACAAAGATCGTGACCGCCGTGATGAAGGCGAAGAGGGTGAAGATCGCAGCGGAGTCTTCGAGGATGAGGCGTTTAAACATGCGGTGAGGCGTTGGAGGTGGAGGGAGCGATCATTGCGCCCCGGTGGGCTTGGCGACCGGAGTCGACTCATAGTGGCCGAGTTGCTGGAGGTAGGCGACGAGCGCGATGATCTCCTTGTCGGGGGCGATGAGGGAGCCGGCGGTCTTGAGGTCGGCGGCGATGGCTTTGGCCTGCTTGTCGACATTCGCGGCGATCTGCTCAGGGGTCCAATTCGGGTAAGGGACGCCGAGGGTGCGCTGCACGGAAATCTTGGTCGTGAGCGTGGAGGTATCGAGCTTGTTGGAGATCAACCACGGGAAGGACGGCATGTTGGAACCGACGGAGATCGAGCGAGGATCTTCCATGTGGCGGACGTGCCAGACATTCGGATACTTGCCGCCGACGCGGGCGAGATCGGGGCCGTTGCGCTTCGAGCCCCATTGGTAGGGGTGATCGTAGATCGACTCGCCGAGGCGGGAGTAATCGCCGTAGCGGAGGACGTCGGGAACGAGGGTGCGGATCATCTGCGAGTGGCAGAGGTAGCAACCGTCGCGGACGTAGAGGTCGCGACCGGCGAGCTCAAGAGGCGTGTAGGGGATCTGTTTGCGGTCTTCGTTGCTGGTGGCGTTGTGCGCGACGACGGTGGGGATGATCTGGATCATGCCGCCGGCGATGATGGCGAGAAACGTCAGCACGGTGAAGGGGAGGGTATTGACGAGAAGACGGTTATACCAATCGCCCCAGGCTTTGCCGCGGGATTCATAGTGGGCGTAGGCGAGCACGCAGCAGATGATGCCGCCGACGAGGCCGGCGATGCTGACGAAGTTGCCGCCGAACATCCAGGCGCACGCGAAGAGGCCGCCGAAGATCGAGAAGAGGACGGGAGGATTGAGGAACGCGCCGAGCACGCCCATGGGCTTGGGCTCTTCGTGGGAGGGCTCTTCCTCGAAGACTTCGATGGTGCCGTTGACGGTCACGGAACCGCGGACGGTCTGCCAGACGTTGTAGGCCATGAGCAGCCAGCCGGAGAAGTAGAGGAAGCCGCCGATGACGCGCATCAGCATGAGGGGCCGGATGGTGTTGAGCGTGTCGAGGAAGTTAGGATACGCGAGGACGGTGCCGTTGTCGGTCGTGGCGTTGAGCATGAGGCCCTGCGTGATACCGCTGACCCACATGGCGGCGACGTAGAGGAGGATGCCGACGGTCCCGATCCAAAAGTGGAGGTTGGCGAGGGACACGGAGTGGAGGGGTTTGCTCCAGAGACGGGGGAGCATCCAGTAGATCATACCAGCGGCCATGAAGCCGTTCCAGCCGAGGGCGCCGGCGTGCACGTGACCGATGATCCAATCGGTGTAGTGACCGAGAGCGCTGACGGATTTGATCGAGAGGAGCGGCCCTTCGAAGGTCGCCATGCCGTAGAAGGTGACGGCGGCGGCGAAGAACTTGAGGACGGGGTCGGTGCGAAGCTTGTGCCATGCGCCGCGGAGGGTGAGAAGGCCGTTCAGCATGCCGCCCCACGAAGGCGCCCAGAGCATGAGCGAGAAGGTCATGCCGAGATTCTGAAGCCAGCCGGGGAGAGCGGTGTTGAGGAGATGGTGGGGGCCGGCCCAGATGTAGAGGAACACCAGCGACCAGAAATGGATGACCGAGAGGCGGTAGGAATACACCGGGCGTTCGGCGGCCTTCGGCAGGAAGTAATACATGATACCGAGGATCGGCGTGGTGAGGAAGAAGGCCACGGCGTTGTGCCCATACCACCATTGCACGAGACCGTCCTGCACGCCGGCGAAGACCGGGTAGCTGTGGGTGAGGCTGGTCGGAATCGAAAGGTGATTCACGACGTAGAGCACGGTGATCGTGATGATCGTCGAGATGTAGAACCAGAGCGCGACGTAGAGACTTGGCTCGCGGCGGCGGGCGAGCGTCCAGAAGAAGTTAACGGCGAAGACGACCCAGATCAGCGCGACGGCGATGTTGATGGGCCAGATGAGCTCGGCGTATTCCTTACCGCGGGTGAAGCCGAAGGGCAGGGTGACCGCGGCCGAAACGATGATCGCCTGCCAGCCCCAGAAGTGGAGGGCGGAAAGAAAATCGCTGGCCATGCGGGCCTTCACGAGGCGCTGCGTGGAATAGTAGACACCGGCGAACATCATGTTGCCCACGAGAGCGAAGATGACGGCGTTGGTGTGCAGCGGGCGGAGGCGGGACCACGTCAGCCAGGACGTGTCGAAGTTAAGCTGCCAAAAGTTGAGCTGTGCCGCGATGAGCACGCCGACCAACATGCCCACGGCGCCCCAGATGAGGGACGCGAGCATGAATTGCCGGACAACTTTGTCGTTATACTCGATGGTTATTTTGCGATCAGACATGGAGGTGGAGTTGGAAGGGGGGATCAGACGGTCTCGCGATGCTTGACGCAGCCGGCGCAGGGCGGGCGGGTGCCGCTGCGGCAGCCGCAGTCGGCATCATCGCCCTCGGCGTGGGCGTGCGAGTGGACCGGCGCGCGGGAGGCCGTCGCGAGCAGCGGGGTTTCGTCGGACAGCGGCATCAGCGAATCGCGCTCAGCGCTGCTGAGGCGGCCGCGGGCGTGCTCACGGATAAAGAAAACGATGAAGGTGAAAACGAGGCAGAGACTTATTGTGAGGGTGAGTGGGACGATAGCCATGGGAGGAGGGGGAAAGTAAGGGGCGGCGAGCGGGCTTAGCGGCCCGCTGTCGCAACGGTGGGGAAAACAGCGGTGGGCGGGGCCTCCGCGTGAGATTTGGTTCGACCGGGCGCGCGGCCGTGGTGGTGGCGGAGGAGCTCCTTCGCCGCGAACCAGTTGTCGCGTTCAACGCCCTGCAAACAGCCACCTTCCATCCAAAGCCGGTAGGCGACTTTTTGAATCTCCGCTTCGGACGGCTCGGGGAGCGTCGGGACGGATGAGGTTTTGGTGTTCATGGCAGTGCGAGTGTCTCGGCAACTATAAGCTGTATTTCCGGGCCACTCTCCGCACGGGTTGTCCAGAGCTGTGCATATTTTGTGTCTCTGGCGGGCTTTTGGCCAAGCGATGCGCAGCACACTCGGACCGGCGTTGAGGATTCAGCCGGGTGTGCACACCAATCTCGTGGAACGAGATGCAAGCGTGGGGCCGGACGAACCACGTCCGCCGGGCGGGCCTTGCAGGGACCCCGAGTCGAGGGGGCGGGGGGAGCCGCGGGGTGGGCGGACTACACCTTGGCGCTATTGTCGCACTTAAAGTGGACTTGGGAGCGGCGCAGGGCGTGGGCGCGCAGGGCGGAGGTCTGAGCCGGATCGCGCGGCTTGATCAAGAAGCGGCGTTGCTCGGCGGCCTCCTCGGCGGCGGCGGCGGCCGCGAAACACAACAGGGTCTCGGCCTGGACTTCGAGGCGGCTGGCTGGGAAGCAGGTGTGCGCGGCAAGCCAGCGCAAAGTGTCGCGCAGAGGGTCGGCGGAAGTGGCGGTCGCGGGATTCATTGCCGGGAGAGTGCAGCGGCCCACGCCGTCTCGTCAAACCCCACGAGCGCCACACCGGGGCCGATGGCGAAGGGGCGTTTCACGAGATTGCCGTTGGCGGCGAGCAGCGCGAGGGCGGCGTCGTCGGAGAGGGAGGGCAGGCGCTCGCCGAGCTTTTCGGCGCGGTAGTCGCGGCCGGAGGTGTTGAACAGCCTGCGCAGCTCACCGTCGTGTGCGGCGAGCATGGTGCGGAGCTCGGCGGGCGACGGGGGTGTTTCGCGGATCGGGCGCTCGGTGAACGCGATCTGGTGGGCGCGCAGCCATTTGGTGGCGCGGCGGCAGGTGTCGCAGTTGGCGTAGGTGTAGACGGTGAGCATCGGCCGGGGCTTTATTTCACCCAGCTCGGATCGCGGATGATGAACTGCCAGCGGTCGCGATACTGGCCGAGTTCGCCGTAGAACTTCATCGGCTCACCGGCGGTGAAGTCGGCACGGAGTTTTTTGCGATAGGCTTCGTCGAAACTGAACACATCGTAGGTCTCGCCGGCGAATTCCACGGCGAGGCGGGTGCCTTTGGCGACCTTGCCGTCGACGCGGACGATTTTGCCCTTGTAGAGATCGGCGCGGAGGTTGGTGCCGGGCGGGAGTTTGGCGGGGACGAGGGCGATTTTTTCCAGATCAATTTTGGTGTAGTCGATCTTTACGGACGCCGTGGCGTCGCTGGCGCGCTCGGCGGAGGCGTTGCGGAGCGGGAGGTAGCGGTCGGTGCGGTTGTCGGTGACGGTGACGAATTTCGCAGAGATCGGGAAGTGGTCGGAGAAGCCGTGGCCGGCGGAACCGTCGAACAACCAGCGCACGGGTTCGCCTTTGTCGTCGGCGTTGAGACCGGTGAATTTCGCGATGGCGAACGAGTTGTCGACGTATTGCACGCCGCGGTAGTCGTAGAGTCCGCGGGAAATGATGAGGTGCATGAGCGTGCCCCATTCGCCGCGGTAGGTGTCGCTGCCGCGCTCGGCGGGCGGGACTTCGAACCAGAGGTTGTAGAGATCGCGCTGAGTGCCGCGGACGGCGAGTTCGTTGCCCTGCGAGCCGAGGACATCGTTGATGCCCGTGACCTTCATTTTCGTGTAACGCTGCTTCTGATTATACTGAGAGTTAAGGTCGCCGCCGATGACGATGTCGGCGTTGGGGTCGTGGCGGAGGATTTCGTCGAGGCGGGTGCGGAGGGTGCGGGCGTTGCCGGCGCGGGTGGCTTCAGTGGCGGGATCGCTGGCGCCGGATTTCCAGTGGTTGGCGAAGAGGTGGAGTGGAGCGCCGTCGACATCGACGACGACCTCAAGGATGGCGCGGGCGCCGGCGGTGGCGTGGGAACGGGTGTGCTTCACGGGAAAACGCGTGAAGACCGCGCACTTGACCTCCTGCTTGCGTTCGCCCGGGGCGGGCGTGCTGTCGCCGATCACGATGCGGTAGCCGGTCAGGCCGGCATCGGCGAGGGCTTTGGCGAGCAGGGCCTCAGATGGAAGATCGGCAATTTCGGGGTTAAACTTCGAACCGAGCATGTCTTCGATTTTCATCCCGGCGTAGCGGGCGAGGATGGCATCGTAGTCGGGCGGATTTTTTCCGGGCGTGGCGTCCACTTCGAGTTCGCAGAGCAAGAGGACGTCAGGGCCGCGGCCGGCTTCGAAACGCGCGACGACGCGGGCGATGTTCTGGAGTTTTGTGAGCGCGTGGGCGCGGGTGTATTTGGAAGGCTGATAGTCCTCGTAGCCCGAGAGGCCGTCGAGGTCGAAGAGGTTTTCGACGTTGTAGGCGACCACCATAAACGGCCGCGCCTGCGCTGCGGAGACGAGCGCGCAGAGGAAGAAGAGCGAAGAGAGAAGACGCATCTCGGCACGTTGAGGGACGCGGTTGACCGGCGCAATCACGCGCGCGCAGACTTCGCGCGATGCAACCTGTCCTCGAAGTTTCCGGCCTGCGCGTGGAGCGCGGGCACACCACGATTTTGCGCGGCGTCGATTGGCGCGTGGAGCGGGGCGAGCACTGGGTGATCCTCGGCGCCAACGGCTCGGGGAAGACGTCGCTGCTGAAGTCGCTGACGGGCTTTCTCTCGCCCACGAGCGGGGAGTTTTCAGTGCTGGGGCGGCGCTACGGCGCGGCGGATTGGCGGGAATTGCGGCTGCACATCGGGGTGGTGACGAGCGCGTTTACCGCGTCGATTCCGCTCTCGGAAGTGACACTCGATACGGTGGTGAGCGGCAAATACGCGCAGCTCGATCTCTGGCACGCGGGCACGCGCGGGGATCGCCTGGGGGCGATGCGGCTGTTACGGTCGGTGGGGCTCGCGCATCTCGCGGAACGCGAGTGGGCCTATCTCTCGCAGGGCGAACGCCAACGCGTGCTCATCGCGCGGTCGCTCATGGCGCGTCCGCAACTACTGATCCTCGACGAGCCGTGCGCGGGGCTCGACCCGGTGGCGCGCGAGAAATTCCTGCGCTTCGTGGAAAAACTCGCCCGGCGCCGCGGCGCGCCGGCGCTCGTGCTGGTGACGCATCACGTCGAAGAAATCACGCCGGCCTTCACGCATGCGCTGATGTTGCGCGCGGGGCGCGTCGTGGTGGCGGGAGCGCGCGAGACGGTGCTCACGTCGGCGAATTTGTCGGAGACGTTTCGCGCGCCGATGAAGCTGGGTCGCGCAGGCGGGCGCTATCGGCTCGGGTTTGCGGAGGAGTAGGACTTCCGGCGTGGTTTGGCCGCGCCGTGCTTGTATCGCCGTCGCGGCTCCCCATGGTGCCGCGACCCGATGCGTTATCCGTTGCCCGCTGCTTTTGCCGCCGTCCTGCTGTGCGTCGCTTGCTGGGGCGCCGGGTCAGTCGCGGCGGCGCCCGCGGCATTGGCTCGGGGAATCAATCCGCGTTATTCAGGCACGCCGCAGGTTCGGGTGTTTACCGAGCGAGATTTTCCCGGGGCCGCGCGGAACAGCGGCGTCGCGGTTCGACCCGACGGGCTGATCTATTTTTCCAACGAGGGCGGGTTGCTCGAATTCGACGGCGTGACCTGGCGGATGGTGCGAGGGACAGGCAACGAGCCGTTATATGCGGTCGCCGCCGACCCGGACGGACGGGTTTGGTATGGCGCGCTCAATCACTTTGGTCTGGTCGAGCCCGACGCGCACGGCACGTCTGTCGCTCGGCCCCGGCAGGTGCAGCCCGGGGTCGACGACCGGACTTGGCGGATTCAACGGCAGATCGCGCTGCACCGGGGCACCGCTTATTTTCTCAGTGCGGGCTCGCAACGCGTCGCGGTGGCGCGGGCCGATGGGGAAAACAAATCGATCGCGTTGGGCGGCCGGGCTTCGTCGTTGTTTGCCTGCGAAGACGGCGTTTTTGCGCTGATCGGGCGGACGGCTTTTCGACTCGATCGCGGCGAGTTGGAGCCGGCGCCGGCGTTGACGGCCGCACTGCGCGACGAGGAACCCCTGACGGTGCGCTCGGCGTGGCCGCGTGCTGATGGCGGCACCTGGCTTGTCACCGAGGCCGGCGTGCGGGTGTGGCACTTGGGCAAACTCCGGCCGACCGATGGCGATGTGAAACGGCTGTTGGGCAACGAAGCCGTGACGTGTGGGTGTCCGCTGGGCGACGGCACGTTTGCGCTCGGCACCGGCGGGCGCGGTTTGCTGATCGTTGACGGCGACGGGCGGGTGTTGGCGCATTACGACGAAGGGCACGGTTTGGGCGGTGCCACTGGTGCGATCAACGGAATGGCCCTTGATGCGGAGGGCGGCCTGTGGCTGGCGCGGCGGACGGGCGTGATGCGCGTGCAATGGCGCACGCCGCTGGCGACCCACGGTGCGTCGCTCGGAATTTCCGGCACCGTGCAGGCGATGGTCATGCATCGCGGGCGGTTGCACGTGGCGACCAGCGATGGGGTGTTTGTGCGCGAACCCACGGCGGGCCGATTCGCCGCCCTGCGCGGTGCACGCGCCGACGTATGGGTTTTTATCTCGACGGAGGACGGCCTCATCATGGGCGGTCGCGTGCTGCAATTGCGGCGCGACGACGGGACCGTGGCGTTGCTCGATTCTGCACCGTCCGTGATACGCTCTGCGGTGCGGTTGCCGCGCGATCCCGAGCGACTCGTCGTGGGGTTTTCGCGGGGACTGCGCGTCTACGTCCGGGAAAACGGCGCCTGGGTCAGGGAGGGCGATTTGGCCGGGGTGCAGGGTGTGCCCTATCGGTTGACACAAGACAAACATGGGTGGCTGTGGGCCGACAGTGATGCGCGCCAAGTCGTGCGGGTCGATTGGCGGGCCGGCGTGCGCCTCGCCGCGCCGGTGGAGACCCTCGGTGAAAGGCACGGCTTGGAAATGCTGCGAGGCAATGACCTCGCGGTGCGGTTGACGATGTTTGACGGAGAAGTGGCGCTGGTGGGCACGCGGGGCGTATGGCGGCATGACACCACGACCGACCGCTTCGTCCCGGAAACGCGCATTGCCGGGCTCGATCCGCAGGCTCCGTGGCCGCGGGCGTATCCGTTGAGCGACGGTTCGATTTGGTTTGGGCGCACCATCGGCGAACCTTGTTTGGCCATCGCGCGCATCACCGGCCCCGGTGCCTGGCAACTGGAGACGTTGCCGTTCGTCGGAATCGAACGCGACCGACCGATCGTCTACTGCGAAGATCCGGCCGACCGCACGCTCTGGATCGGCTACCTCGCGGTGGTTTCTTACGATCTGGCGATGCGGCGGGAATTTTCCGCGCCGCCGCCTGCACGGGTGCGGCGTGTGGCGACCGTCGAGGGAAGTGTGCTGTGGGGCGGAGGAGGCGCCACGCCCTTCGCGCCGCTGCCGCCGACGGAAAACGCCTTGCGGTTTGCGTATGCCGCGCCGTCGCACAGCACCGACACGCGGGGCAAACTGCCAGTGCAATATCGCACCCAGCTCGACGGTTTCGACCGCCGTTGGTCGGCCTGGGGCACCGAGGTGCAGCGCACCTACACGAATCTCCCTCCGGGGAAGTTTACGTTTAATGTGCAGGCGCGTGGCGGCGACTGGCGCGCGGGGCCGGTGGGGACGTTCGCGTTTGCCGTGCTGCCGCCATGGTGGCGCACGTGGTGGTTTCTCGGACTTGCCGGCGCGACCGGCGTGGGCGGGGTCGCGGCCGTCTCGCGCTGGTATGCGCAGCGTGTGTTGCGACGTCGGCTCGCGCTGCTCGAAGCGCAGTCGGCCGTGGAGCGGGAGCGGCTGCGGCTCGCGCGCGATCTGCACGACGAGGTGGGGTCGGGGTTGGGGCGCGTGATTTTGTTTGCCGAGGAAGCGGAGCGCGAACGGGCCGATCCCGCGCAACTCGCAGCCTCGCTGGCCCGTGTGCGCGATTCGGCGAAGGATCTCGTGCAGCACGCGCGCGAGATTGTGTGGGCGGTGAGCCCGCAGCACGACCCGCTCGCGCGCGTGATCGAGCGTCTGGGCGACTACGTGGAGGAGACGCTCAGCGCGGCCGGGATCGCGTGCCGGGTCGACGGGCCGACGAAGCCGGAGGAGATTCCCGCGGTGTCGCTGGGCTCCGAGGCGCGCCACAGCCTGTTTCTCGCGGTGAAGGAGGCGGTGCACAACTGCGTGAAATATTCTGGCGCGAAGACCGCGGAGTTCCGTCTTGGAATTTCGGGAAACGATTTCGTCGTCACCTTGCGCGACCACGGGCGCGGTTTCGTGGCGGGAGAAGTCGCGGCGGGCGGCACCGGTCACGGTCTGCCGGGCATCGCGGCGCGGGCCGAAGTGCTCGGTGGCCGCGCGGAAATCGTAAGTGCGCCGGGGCAGGGGACGTCGGTCACTCTCCGCGTGCCGTTAGTAAAACCTGAAGCGTGAGCACGGCAGTCTGCGGTTGTATGCGGCGCGCGCCTTCCGCGTAGTCCGGTTATTCTCACCTACGCCTCCGACATGCCCGACCTAGTCACCATCGCACTCATCGAAGACGACCGGGAGTATCGTCTCGGCGTCGAACGCCTGCTCGCCGCGAGCGGACGCTTCAACCTGACGGGATCGTTCGGGAGCGCCGAAGACGCGCTGCGGGAGCTGCCGCCGCGTCCGACGCAGATCGCGTTGTGCGATATCAATCTCCCCGGTCTGTCCGGTCCCGCGGCCGTGCTGCGTCTGCGCGAAAGCTGCCCGCACCTCCGCTGCGTGATGCTCACGATGTTCGACGATGCCGATAATCTCTTTGCTTCGTTGCAGGCCGGTGCCGCCGGCTATCTGCTCAAGACCTCGCCCAAGGAAATCCTGCCCGGACTCGACGAACTCCTCGCAGGCGGAGCGCCGATGTCGCGGCCCATCGCGCGCCGCGTGCTCGCTTCGTTTGCGCGTCCCGCGCCCCCGAAGGAGCCGTCCGAAGAGCTCACCCCCCGGGAACGCGAAATCATGGAGCAACTCGCCCGCGGCCTCGCGGACAAGGAGATCGCCGCCGCGCTAAAGATCAGCACCCCGACCGTGAAAAACCACCTCTACCGTGTTTACGAAAAACTAGCCGTGCGCAGCCGCACCGAGGCGGTGTTGAAGTGGGTTGGGCGCTGATCAAATAGTCGCGCGGCAGGCGACTGCTTCCAGGCGATTTCATGGCACGGATCGCAAATGGAGTCGAACGACTCATGCGGAATCACCCCAGGTTCTGACATAGTGAAGGGGTCGTGATACTGAAGCCCCTCTTTCTGCTGGTCTGCGTCCTGGCGCTGGCCTTTGCCCCGCTCCGCCTCGCGGCCTTTCCGCCGAGTCCGCACTACAAAATCTACGGCATGATCCGCGACCAGGTGGGCACGACGCTCCGCGTGCAGGGCGCGGAGGTCGTCCTCCTCCGCGATGGCGCCGAGATCGGCCGCGCACCGGTAAACCCCGACACGAGTATCGACTCGAATTACGAGCTGAACATCCGCATCGATCAAGGCCGCGCGTCCACGCGCACCTATTCGAGCAAGGCCGTCGCCGCGAATGGCGTTTACTCCCTCTACGTCGAGATGAACGGCGAGAAGTTTTACCCCATCGAGGTCGCCGGCACGCTCCGCGCCGGCAATGGCGGCGAGCGCGTCCGGCTCGATCTCAATCTTGGCGCCGATACCGACCACGACGGCCTGCCCGACATTTGGGAGCAGTGGCAACTTTACCAATCTGGCCGTCTCGCCGGCCCCGGCGGCTACGATCTCAGCCTCATCAACCGCGACGGCGATTTCGACGGCGACGGCGTGAGCAACTACCAGGAATACCTCGCCGGCACCTTCGCGGGCGACGCGACCGAGCGCTTCGAGCTGCGCATCCGCGGCAAAACTACGACCGAGGCTTCCTTCGAATTTTTCGCCATCGCGGGCAAGGTTTACGCCATCGAGGAGAGCGCTGATCTGCGCATTTGGACGCCCGTCTCCTCCTCGCTCACGCCGGCCGGCTCGGTCGAGACGTTTCACCGCGCGGCCGTGATCGGCGTGCGGCCCATTTACGTGCCTGTCACCGGCACTTCGCGCTTCTACCGCCTCGCCGTCCGATGAAAAATTTCTCTGCCATGCTTTTTTTCCGAGGTGGAGCGGCTCGTCCTCAAGACGCCGGTTTGCGTCGCGGCGGACCACCTGAAGGCGCGTTGAGGTCCGCGCGCTCCACCTCGTCCCTCCTTCTCCTGCTTCTCTCCGTCCTCCTCACTCCCGCCGCCCGCGCCCAGTGGGAGACTGTCACCTACCACCTCCACGGCGGTTGGAACGCGATCTACCTCCACGGCGACGCCACCTACGCCACGCCCGATGTGCTCTTCTCCGCGACGCCGTTCACCGGCAATACCGTCGTGCAGGAAGTCTGGCGCTGGAACCCGAATCCCACGCAGACGCAGTTCGAAGCCTCACCACTCGTCCCCAACGCCGGCACGCCGGAGTGGAGCGTCTGGACGCGCGGCGCCACCACCGGCAACACCCTCGCGAGCCTCACCGGCCAGACGGCCTACCTCGTGCGCTGCTCCGGCACCGCGACCGACAACTACGACGTCCAGCTGGTGCAAAAGCCCCTGCCGCCGCGCAGCGTCTGGGTGCGCAACGGCGCCAATCTCCTCGGCTTTCCCGCGGGCGTCGGCGGGCACTATCCGCCCAGCATCGCCACGGCGTCGGCCCCCACGTTTCCAGAATTCTTCGCGACCTTTCCCGCCGCCGTCGCGACCAACACCCGCCTCTACAAATATGGCGGTGGGGAACTCGGACCCGGCAACCCGGTGCAAATCTACTCGCCGGCCGGCGAGACCATCGATCGCAATCAGGCCTACTGGTTCGAGTCGCCGCTCGTCGGCACCTTCTACGGTCCGGTGGAAATCAGCCCGTCGAATCTCGACGGCCTGAGCTTTGGCCGCGCCGGCACGGTGGTGTCAGTCCGCGTGCGCAACCGCACCTCTAGCATCATGCGGCTCATGATCACGCCGTATGATTCCGACGCTCGGCCCGCGAACCAGCCCGAGATCACCGGCCCCGTCCCGCTCTTGCGCCGCGTCTATACTGCGGGCAACCCGACGGCCGAATCGACCTTGATTTCCGCCGGCTACCCGGAAGTCATCAACCCGTTGTCGTCCGTCACGCTCGAATTTGGGATCGATCGCAACCAGATGACCGGCGCCGCCGGTGCGCTCTACGCGTCGCGCCTGCGCTTCCGCGACGTCAACGGCGCCAACGAACCGCTCAACCTCGTGGACATCACGTTGCCCGCGACCGCCCTCGTCGGCACGCTCGCCGGCCTCTGGGTGGGCGATGTCTCGGTAACCAATGTCCGGAGCAATGCGCCCGGCTCGCCCGGCTCCACCACGGCGCGCCCCGCGCCGCTGCGCACCCTTCTCCACATCGACGACGCCGGCACCGCGCGGCTCCTCTCCGAAGTCTTCATCGGCAAACTCAACCTGGCCCAGAATCCCCTCGGCCTCTGCACCACCGAAGGGCGGTTGCTCGGCACGGACAAGGCCACCGCCGCACGTCTCACGGCCGTGCATCTGCCGCCCGGCACCGTGTTACCGATTACCCCGGGCGGTGGCTCCGTCGCCGTCGGTTCGAGCATCACGCGCGCTGTGACGATCGGGTTCAAAGACGCCACCAATCCCTTCGTCCACACCTACCACCCGGACCACGACAACAAGGATGCCCGCGGCCAGCAAATCAACGAGCCCGGCATCGAGAGCTACACGATCGTGCGCACCTGCACGTTCACGTTCACCTCGGTCGCGCCGATCCTCGCCGGCACCTACACCGAGACGATCACCGGCCTCGTCCGCGACCCGCGCCCCGCCACCACGGAACACCCGCTCGAAGTGACGGGCACCTTTCAGCTCCGCCGCGTGAGCGAGATCGGCGACCTCAAGCAGAACTAAAACGAGACCAGAGACCCACTGCCTTCTTCCCGATCCCTCCTTCCCATGAAACGCCTCCTCCTCGCCCTCGCGCTCCTCGGCCTGCCCGTCGCCGCCCTCGCTCAAACGAGCGCGGTGCCCACGCTTTTCAGTTACCACGGCAAGGTCACGGATGCGACCGGCACCCTGATTGGCGCCGGCACACCGGTGAACCGCGCCGTGACGTTCCGTATCTGGGCCAGCCCAACCTCGGTCGCCACGACGGCCGCCAACCGCCTCTACACCGAGGTGCAGACCGTCACTATCGCCAATGGCGAATTCAGCGTGCTCCTCGGCACCGGCGCCGTCGTCGGCACCGAACTCAAGCCCGCGCTCGACACCGTCTTCAATGGTGCGGAACGCTACCTCGGCATCACCGTGGACGATCCGACCGTCGCCCCCGATCCCGAGATTTCTCCCCGCCAGCAAATGGTCAGCACCGCCTTCGCATTTCGCGCGAAAGTAGCAGAGGGCCTGAGCGGCTCGATCACCGGCTCCCAGATCGCGGACGGCTCGATCAACGCGGCCAAGTTTGCCACGGCGACCGGCGCTTTCGGTTACGCCGCATTTCCCGACGGACTGCGGGCAGCCATCGGCCTCAACGTCAATAGCGGCGGCGTCGGCGGGACGACGTCGACGGTCGCTGCTAATGCCAGCGATACGATACTCGTCAACATGTGGGATAAGGATCCGTTTGCCAATCCGGCCCCAATCCCAGCCGCCGTTTCAAAGTTTTCCGTTAAAAAGAACGGCGACGTCGCGGTGGCCGGCAATCTCGCCGTTGCTGGCAGCATCACCGGCTCGATCAACGGCAGCCAGATCGGCGACGCCACGATCTCCGCCGCTAAGCTCAACTTCGCAGTCGGCGGCGGCACCCCCAACGACAACACGGTGACGTCGGCAAAAATCGTCGATTCCACCATCGTGGCAGCCGACATTGCCAACAACACGCTCACCGCGGGTAAGTTCTCCACGACCATAGCCGATCTCATTTTCGAGGGCTATCCGACATACAACCAGGGCTTCCGGTCCAATCTGGGATTCAACGTCAACTATGGTGGATTCCTCGGCCACACGGCCACGATTAAAAGCGGCGTCCATCCTGCTAATAACGGCAACGAAGACACCAATATCCTCGTGCTGCGCAGCATGGACGACGTAATAAGGGCCACCTTCACCAAGACGGGCAATCTCACCCTCAGCGGCGCGGTGAGCGCCGGAAGCGCGACGATTAGCGGTGCGGTGAGCGCCGGAAGTGCGACGATTAGCGGCGGGGTGACAATCAACGGCCTCGCGACGTTGAGCGCCGGTGCGAACATCTCCGGCGGCGCGACCGTAAACAATGGCGCGACCATCAACAATGGCGCGCGAATTGACGGCGGTCTCAACGTCGGAGGACCGGCGTCGACCTACGGCACCAATTTCAGCCCGTATCAGATGTCGGTAAAAGCGGCCTCAGGGGAGGCCGGAATCCTCTCGCTGCGTGCGAACGATAATACCGAGCGGATGTCGTTTCTCGCCAATGGTGATGCATATAAAACCTCGAGCAACTGGTCGATCTACTCTGATCGCCGGCTAAAGCACGATATCCAGCCACTGAGCGGTGCCTTGGATCGGTTGTTGCGCCTTCGCAGCGTTACTTTCCAGTTCAACGACCCTGAGAAGTTTATGCCCGGCGTTGTGATAGGATTCATCGCTCAGGAGGTCCAAGAAGTGTTTCCCGAATGGGTTAAACCGGGACCGAGCGGGATGCTCTCACTCAATCTAAGCGGGTTCGAATCCAGCACCGTCCAAGCCCTCCGCGAACTCCGCGACGAGAAGGACCAGCAGCTCCAGCAGCGCGACGCCACCATCGCCGCCCTTGAGAAAAACGTCGCAGCGATGAAGTCCGAATCCGCCGAGACCAAAGCCCAGCTCGCCGCGCTCCAGCAAGCCGTGGCCGCCCTCTCCGCCCGCGCCAGCAACTGACCGACGCGCCCGCCTCGGCCATGAACTTGCGAACCGATTTTCTGCGGCGCCCGCGCCTCGTCGCGCTGTTGCTCGCCCTCGCGTGCAGTGGCACCGCCCTGCACGCCCAATACGAATCCCGCGCCACACGCGGTAACAACCTTTGGGTGCCCGCCACTCCCGGCGTGAGCCTGGTGCCGAACGCGCCGAGCAACACGCCGCCGATCCTCTCCACCCAGCCCCAGTTTTCCGGCATCGGTGTCTCCGCCGGCAGCTCTTCGCCGATCTCGCCGAGCCCGACATCCGCGGTCACGACCTACAACTCCGCCACTCCGCTGATCGACAAGTATCCGGCGGCTAAATTTCTCAACTCCGGCAACGCGCCCACGGGTGCGGGCATTGTGCTGCAGACCTCCGAATTCGGCGGCATGTTTGCCGCCGGAGTGCCGCGCTATCTCTTCGGCGATATCATCGCGCCGCCGACCACGCAGTTCGACGGGGCCACCGTCGCCGACAGTCTCTACTGGCGCGTGGAGCCCGTGAACCCCGGTGAGCAATTTGCCCAGTCCCAACCCACTGCCACGACGGACACCCCGCTCGCGGCCAACGTCGTGCGGGCCTTCTACTACAGCCGCCACGCGGAAAAGAGTTTTGCCACGCAGGCGGGCCGCGTCTCGGTCACGTGGGTGACTCGCGTGCCGGTCGCCATCGCCGGTGATGCGAATCTCCGCTACCGTTACAAAGTGGAAGATTTCACGGTGTCCTCCGCCTCGCAGAAACCCGCGCGCACCATCTATTGGACCGAGCGCAGTTTCGACGGCCCGGTCGTGAATGTTCCGGCGGGCAAGATCGAAACCATCAACCCCGTTTTCAGCGGTAATTTTCCCGCGACCGTCGCAACCGAATTTCAGCCCGTCGGCAGCACCACGACGAATGTGACCACGGAGCTGCGCACGCTGTGGTTCGAAAAGACCGCCGGCATTGGCAGCCTGCGCGCCTACAATCGCGAAGGCCGCGTCTTCATCGAATACCTCGGCACCCTCAAACCCGGCACCTCCGCGACCAACGAGTTTCTCGGCGCCGACGTGCTCGACATCGTGCGCGCGCTGCCGACCGTCAACGCCACCACGGATCTCGGGAAGCAGATTTTCCCCCGCAACAGCGCCGGCACCGTGCTGCCGCTCGACGGCAGTGCGGAATATTCCGCTTCGCCCGTGCTCAACACCAGTCCCGACGCCGTAGCCTATTACGGCAGCGTCAACCGCCCCGATGGTCGCCGGATCTATTTCGCGGAACGCGAGAATCTCGATCCCGACCGGGTCACCTTCTACTGGCTGCAGCCTTCCGACGCGGGCATTCACTTCCTCACGCCGCCGGAAAGTCCGCGCCTCAACCTCTTCTGGCCGGTGGCGAAAAACGCCTATACCCAGCAGTGGCCCACCGCGCTGAACAGCTACGCGCACTACACTGTCGGCTCCGCCGGCAGCACCGTGGCGACCGGGATTCAGTTTGCCGGCGGCATGCTGCCCCAGGTGATCTATCAGGACGATCCGACGCAGACCGAGACCACGGTGGATGCGAACAGCCAGCGGCTCAAAGTCACCTTCGCCGTCGACGGCCTCAACCGCTCACTCCTCAAATTCACCAGCGGCAACGAGGTGTGGTATGTGCCCGTTTACACGCAGGCGGAGACGCGCGCCCGCGTCGTGACCCTCACGAACGGCGGCAGCGGCTACACGTCGGAGCCCACGGTCACGTTTACCGGCACGGCCACTGGCGCGACGGCCACCGCCATCGTCAATCTCACCACTCGTCAGGTCACCGGCATCAGCATCAACCCGACGAGTCCCGGCTACAATTTCACGCCCGGCGTGGGCATCACGCTGACCGGCGGCGGCGGCACCGGCGCGACCGCCGTGCTCTCGGACTTGGGCTACCAGGAAAGCGACAGCCTCGCCGCGATCGTCGATGCGGCGGCCACCGTCGGCCAGCGCATCGAGGCGCCCGCCATCGCTAACTCTCCCGCGGCGAACGGCTACTTTGGGCCATCCACGGGCTACGAAGTGGGCGGCTATATCGCCAGCGGCACGGGCTACCACCCCGGCGTCTATCGCGATCCCTTCGTGGTGGGCGCAGCCGAGGCCGCCAAGGGCGCGATCATCCCCGTCAATGCCGTGCCGACCGACCACAAGCTCACGGTCTGGTGGTTCAAAAAAATCACTCCGCTGAATGCCGCGTTCGGTGCGTTCTACGTCCCGGCGAAAATCGGCCGCTACACCGTCTCGTATCCCAACGTCGTCGCGTCGCTGCCACCGGGCGGCGCCGGCTACACCTCGGCACCCACGGTCGCCTTGACCGGCGGCACGTTGGGCACACCCGCCACCGCCACGGCCCTCGTCGATGCGGCGACGAAACGCGTCACCGGCTTCACGGTCGGCGAGGGCGGCTCCGATTATTCCTCCGCACCGGCCGTGGTGCTCACCGGCGGCGGCGGCACCGGCGCCACGGCGACCGCGCGCATCTCCGCGGGCCGCGTGGTCGCCGTCGAACTCGTGCCCAACCCCCGCATCGTGCTCGCGTCCAATTTCGGCAGCGGCGATCTCTCGCCCGCCGAAATCGCCGGCAGTCTCTACGTGCAGAACGACCGCACGAAAATCGGTTTCAACCCCAACGAGGAACACGCGATTCTGAAGGCGGGCCGCGCTTACGCCCTCCGCGACGATCTCAACCGGACGGCGTCCGACGGTCTTCCCGTCGCCACCACCGCGTATACCTCGGAGCCCTACGTGCTCCTCGACTATGTCTCGACCGTGGACCAGCGCCCGGCGATGCGCACGTTCAAGGTCGAGCGCGAACTCGATCTCCCCGGCACGGCGGACGACCTCCGTTTCAGCTACCCGATCACCGCCGGCACCATCATCCAAGGTCCGATGCCGCTGCCGCTGCTGCCGCTGCCGGTCGATCCGGTCACCGGTGCGGTGAAAAACTCGGAGATTCTCGACGGCATCCCCGATGTCGCGGCCCAGGGTCCGACCAGCTACGGCCGTTTCACGTTCAAAGATCGCAAGGGCTACGATTGGGTTTACCGCGGGCCGCACGGCGCGGGTCTGCCCGTGAATTCGATTTCGATTTCCGCCGTGGGCAGCGGTTACGCGTCCGCTCCGCTCGTCGACTTGGTCGGTGGCGGTGGACTCGGCGCGACGGCGACCGCGACTGTCTTTGAAGGCAAGGTCACGGCCCTCACGGTGACGAATGCAGGGAACGGCTACACCTCCGCCCCGACGGTCACCTTCACGGGCGGCGGTGGCAGTGGCGCGGTGGCGATCGCGAACATGGGCCCCACGCTCAACATGCAGTTTTACTACACGATGGCGGAGGGATTCTACGTTCCGCCGGAGGGCGACCGCACGACGCAGCCCGCCCTCGGCACCGTCCTGCCCTTCCTGCGTCCACTGAACGGCAGCAGTGCTCCCGTCGGCGACGCCGTCACCGGCGATTCGCTCAAGATCGTCTATCGTCCCGTCTGGCCGACAAATGCGCCCGAGCTTCGCGTGGGCGAGACGCTCACGCTGCCGAAATTCGGTTTGCCGGCCGTGCTCAACCAATCGAGCGCTCAAGTCATTTACCAACAGTCCATCGCTGCCGATGGTCTGACGAAGCCCAGCGTTTCGCTCCACGATCCGATCCGCGAAAAAACCTACCGCTTCGGCCAGGCCGGCGGCCTCGCGACCTTACCCAAGTCGCTCCTCACCACGATCAGCGGCGGCAAGACGTATTTTCAAGGCGTGCCTCCGCACTTGCAGAGTCGCTTTTTCTTCGATCCCGCCCGCGGAACCGACGGCGCGCTCGTGCTCCAGGGCGTCTTCGTCGACGAGGCGGCCGGCGAAGACTACGTTCTGCTCAACGTCCTCTCGGCCGCCGATCTCACCGCGCTCGTCGCCCTCCTGCCGATCTCCGATGCCACGAACGTCACTCCGTGGACGCAGGCGATCAACGGCCTCTCAACTGCCGTCGAGACGTTCATCGAAGATCCCGTCAAGGCCGGCACTTTCAAGGTCGGCTCGACTGCGACCGTGGGCGCGCAGGCCTCCGCCGCGATCACCGATCCCGACACCGCCGTGCAGGACTACGCGCTCACCGGCACCGGGCAGGGCGCGGGCTTCGTCACGCTCGTCTTCGGCAACGGCCGCGCCTTCACTACGCCGGGCGATCCCGTCGCGATGCAGGTCATCAAAGTCGCGCCGAAACTCTACACCGGCGAACTCAAGGTGAAGCTCGCCGGCAATCCCCTCGACGAGCAGGTCGCCCTCTTCCACAGCAGCGATTTCGCCGCCCGCCCGCAGGACTACGAATTCGAATGGCGCTACGCTCCGCCCCAGGACGGCAAAAAACCGGAAATCTACGGGACCACCATGACCCCGCGGCTCGGCTCCGATTGGCATCGCGTGCCAAACCCCGCGGCGGCGTTGCCCTCGTCAGACGAATACGCCGCCGCCGTCCTCGCCGGCTCTATCACGCTCGATGGCTCCTTCGGTCTGCAGGTCAACAACGCCGCCCACGTCGGTGGCGCGACTCGTCCGGGCGTCGTGCTGCGCTCCGTGGTCGGCGTCGATTTCACGGCCGGCGTGCCCGGCGACATCGTGTTCAGCGCGGACGTCGGATCGTTCACCGGCTTCGTCGTCTATGTGAACGGCGTCGCCGCGCTCGCGTTCGAAGCCCCGCTTGGTTTCACGAACACGCCCGCTTCCGCCGGCTTGCTCAAGGTTTCGACCAATGGGCTCACCAAGCAATTCCGCCTCGACCCAAATTACTTCACTATCGGCGCCAATCTCCTCGAAGTGGCCCTCTACTCGTCGGCCGATACCGGCAGTGTGTCTGCGCCCAACTTCCGCTTGCACGCCGCCGTCGAGGACGACCTTGTGGCCGGCAACAACACGTGGACCGACCCCGAGCCCGCCCACGTAGTGTTGACCAATCAGGCGACCGTCGGCGGTTCGCCCACCGCGCCGCTCGGTTCCCCGTTGCTCGTGATGACCGACAATTATTTCACGATGCGCTACCGGCCCAAGGCCTCGACGAACAACATCGCCGGCACCGGGTATTCCCGCTGGATGCCGCCCGCGCTCGTCGAGGGCTGGATCAAGCGCGTGCTCGCCGGGATCAACCCCTTCAACCAGCGCATGGCCGATCTGAACAACAACGCGGTCAACACCGACGTCAGCCTCCTGACGCAGGCCGGCAAACGCTGGGAAGGTAATATCGCCTTCAACCTCGAAGCCGTCGCCAGCGCCGGTCTCATCGAGGTCTACGAAAGCGTCCTTAACCGCGGCAAAAACATCAGCATCGACTCCGGCTACGATTACGCGCCCGCCAACGACGCGCTCCTGCTCGCCGCCGGTTACCTGAACGATCTCTACAACGTGCTCGGCAACGAGGCCTACGCCGACGCCGCGAATCCCACCATCTCCATCGACGACGCCGCCACCGTGACCGAGGTGAATACCTCGCGTTTCTCCTTCGAGGGCCAGGTCGCGAGCGTGCTCGACGAAGAACTCGCGCTGCTCCGCGGGCGCGACGATTTCCTCGCGCCGGGCACCACGGTCTCGCCGGCCTACAACCGTCTGTTCTGGAACTACACCCGCGGCATCAATTCCGGCGAGGCGCTCTACGCCGTGAATTACAACATCGCGGAAAAAGCCGGCAGCCCCACCGCGAACGGGACCCTCGATGCGGCCGATGCGCAGCGGATGTTCCCGCAAGGTCATGGTGACGCCTACGGCCACTACCTCACTGCGATCACCGGCTACTACCGTCTGCTGCACAGTCCGAACTTCACGTGGACGCCCCGCAGCGAAGCCGTGACGGTGCTCGGTCAGGAGGTGCAGGTGGACTATTTCGACGAGCGCAAATTCGCCGCGACGGCCTCCAATCTCGCCCGCGCCGCCAGCCAGATCGTGGCGCTCACCTACCGGCAGAATTTCAAGGACGATCCCGCCGCCGGCTGGTCCTCGTTCCGCGACATCGACAAGACCAACGGCGCCACCAACACCACGCGCCACTGGGGCCTGGACGAATGGACGTCGCGCGCCGCACAGGGCGCCTACCTGCACTGGGTCGTCGGCAACTCGCTCCTGCCCGATGTGGACAACGCCCCGTCGCACACCGGCGTCCAGATCATCGACCGCACCACCGTGCCGGCGCTGGCGACGCTCGCCACCTCACTCGGCGAATTTCAGGGCACGATGGACAATGCCAACGCGCACCTCAACCCGCTCGGCCTCAGCCCCGGCGCGATCGCGTTCGACATCTCGCCCGCCGAATTGCTCGCCGGCAAATCGCACTACGAACAGATCTACGCCCGCTCGCTCCAATCCGTCCTGAACGCCAAGGGCGCGTTCGACCAGGCCGCGAAGATGACGCGCTCGCTGCGCAATCAGGAAAACAGTCTCAGCGCGACCAACGCCGGCATCGTCGATCAGGAGGGCGCCTTCTCCGACCAGCTCCGCGAACTCTACGGCTCGCCTTACACCGGCGACATCGGCGTCGGTAAGACCTACGCGACCGGCTACACCGATTTCGACCTCTACAACTGGTTCGTCATCGAGCGTCCCACGGCGCTCGTGGACACCACGTCGCCCATCACGATCACGGTTCAGGTGCCGAAAAATGTGCAATCGTTCGTCGGCTTCAACACCGCCACGTTTGCCAGCATCGCCAACGCCTACGCCACGCAGACAGTCGCCCAACCGGTGACGCTCCAGCCGAATCGGTTTGCCCAGTTCTCCGATGTTTATCCCAGCACCGGGGGCACCACGGGCAGCCGTGCGGTCACCGGAAAAATCCAGTTCGCTTTGTTGGAGATCCAGCAGGCGCAGATCGCGTTTGCCGCTGCCAACGATGCGCTCGGCGCCAAGACGTCGAGCTTCCTGCGCAAAACGCAGCTCAACCTGGAAATCCTCAATCTCAAATCCCAGGAAGCCAGTGCGACCACGGCCACGAACAATGCCGCCACCTCCCTCATTGCCGTGCAGGCCGCGTTGAACAGCACCGCGGCGATCCTCACCTCGGTGGGCGATTTCATCAAGGATACGGGCGAGGGCGCGGCCGAAGCCCTGCCCAAAGTGGCGGGTGTGGTGGCGGTCGATGCGACTGCGCCAGCACGCGGTGCGATCAAGATTTCGGCCGCTGCGGCGGGCAACGCCGTCAAAGTGAGTGCGACCGGCTTTACCTCCGCGGCCAATTTGCTGAATATTGCCTTGGATCGTCTCGATCGTGAGCTCGCCGTCTTGAAGGAGAAATACGCCCTCTCCTACGAGCAGGCCCAGTTCATCTACGAATACGAACTCCACTACCGCGAACTCGTGCAGAGCCACTATGAGATCGCGCGCCTCGCGGGAGTGTATCACGTCGCCGCCGCCAACCTCGCCAACCTCCTCGCACAAGGTGACAAGATCCAGGCCGACCGCGTCGAATTCCGCCAGCGCGCCGCCGCGCAAATCCAAGGCTACCGCACGAAGGATCTCACGTTCCGCACCTTCCGCAACGAGGCCCTCGAGCAATACCGCTCCCTCTACGATCTCGCCTCGCGTTACACGTATCTCGCCGCGAAGAGCTATGACTACGAGACCGGCCTGCTCGGCTCCACCGAGGGCAAGGCGGTCATCGACAAGATCGTCGCCGCCCGCTCGCTCGGCGATCTCACCGGCGGCACGCCGCAGGCCACCGTCAGCACGCTCGGCGACTCCGGTCTAGCCGGCACGATAGCGCGTCTGCAAGCCGACTGGTCCGTCGCGAAGGGCCGCCTCGGCATCAACAACCCCGATCAAAACGGCACGCTGTTCTCGCTGCGCCGCGAACTCTTCCGCCTCCTCGACGATCCCACCACGACCGACGACGAAGCCGCGTGGCAGCAAACGCTTGAGCACTACATCATGAGCAATGTGCTCTCCGATCCCGACGTCGCCGCGCAATGCCGCAACCTGAAGAAACCCGACGGCAGTGCCGTCCCCGGCATCGTCATTTCCTTCCGCACCACGATCGAGCCCGGCACGAATTTCTTCGGCCTCCCGCTCACCGCGGGCGACCACGCGTTCTCCGTCTCGAACACTTCGACGAAAATCTATTCCGTCGGCCTCGTCCTCCGCGGCTACGTCGGCATGGATGCGTTTGCCACGGGCACCCCCGTCGCCGGCCCCGCGAACCTCGGCGGTTCCAACGTCCTGAGCGCCACGCCTTACGCTTATCTCATTCCCACTGGCACCGACTATATGCTCGCGCCGCCCCTCGGTGATGTGGCCGTCGTGCGCGGCTGGACCGTGAAGGATCAGGCGCTGCCGTTGCCCTTCAACCTCGGCAACACCGCGTTTTCGTCGAACCAGTTTTACAACGCCAACGGCACCCTCAGCGAGCAGCCGTGGATCATCCGCAAACACCAGGCCTTCCGCCCCGTGAGCGATGGCGCGCTCTTCTACAGCTCGATCCCCGCCGAGTTCACCAACTCGCGCCTCGTCGGACGCAGCGTCTGGAACAGCGGATGGAAAATAGTTATCCCCGCCAACACCCTCCTCGCCAACGAGCAGGACGGCCTGAACCGCTTCGTCGCCTCGGTGAAGGACATCGAGCTGTTCCTCCGCACGTATTCGACCTCCGGAAATTAATCTTCCGACCAATCGTTCTCGGAATCGTTCTCCCACAATCACCGCCTGCGTCGCCTGACGAACGAGAACGATTACGAAGAACGAGAACGATCGGCCCTCTCCACCATGCACCTCTCCTCCTTCCTCCGCTCTCTGTGCCTCTGTGCCTCAGTGGTGCCCTTCCTCGGCGCCGAAGACGGCAAATCCCGCCCCGTCGGCTTCCTTGTCCAAACGATCCCCGCCGGCCAGACGCGCTCGTTCTCCGTCCCTTTCGACTCCGACCTCTCCAGCCAATCGGGCGCGCTCGGCCGCCTCACCGCCGTCGGCGCGAACTATTTCGAAAACTCCGCCGCCACGTGGACGCCCGGTGCATTCTCCACGGCCGCCGCGCCGTATTTCGTGCGGCTCACTTCGGGCGCTCACGCCGGCCGCATCTTCCGTATCGAGGCGCCGGCCAACACCGCCACTCGCCTCAACCTCGCCGACGAGGGCGTCGACCTCACCACCCTCGGTCTCGCGGTCGGCACGAATGGCACCGCGTTCGAGATCGTGCCGGGCGACACGCTCGCGACCTTCTTCGGCACCACGGCGTCCGGCGATTCCCTTGTCGTCCACGGCGCGGGCGATCCTCTCGCCGCCGATCTCGTGCAGGTGTGGGGCGGCGCCGCGTGGTTGAACTTCTACTACAACACCGTGTGGCAGCGCTGGGCGCGCGATCTCGACGAAATCACTGACTCCAGCCGGAATAATTTTCTTCTGCGCTCCGACCGCGGCCTCATGGTCACCCGCCGCGCCCCGACACCGCTCACGCTCGCCGTCGTCGGCCGCGTGCTCGCGACACCGCAACGCGCCGTGCACGCCCGCTCGGCCAACGGCCTCACGTTCCTCGCCACCATGCAGGTCGGCGATACGACGCTCGGCGAACTCGCGCTGCAAAACTCCGACCGCACCACCGGCTGGCGTTCGGCCGGCGATGCCGCCACCGCCGACATCCTCCTCGTGTGGAGCGGAACGACGTGGTTCAGCTTTTTCCACAACAGCGTCGCCGGCCACTGGCAACGCGTCGGCGATTCCACGCCCGACCGCGATTCTTTTGTGATCGCCGCCGGCACGCCCGTCTTCGTGCAGCGACGCGCGGGCGGCTCCTCGACCGAGGACAAGACGATCAGCTTCCCCGTCCCTGGCAGTTGAGCGCCGTGCGTCCCCCGGCATTTATGCGGCGCGCGTCGCAAATTCTCCTCGCGGCCGCCGTTGCGCTCGCCGTGCTGAGTCCACGTGTGGCCGCGCAACTCATCCCGTGGCACGAGCCGCCGATGGCGAGCGGCCCCGTCGTGGAATTCGTGCGCTGGCCAGCCGTGTCGCCTGCGCTACCGCCGGCGCCCGTGGCCGCGCGAAAAAAGGAAGTCGGCGAGACCATCGCGAAACTCCCCGCCGCCGCGCCCGCCGAAGTGGCTGCGATGACGGCGCTCTCCGGCTCGCCATCGTCCGTAGCGGTGGCGTCGTTCGGAGGCGATACGGGTTCTGGAGCGGTGTTGGCGGGGACGAGTTGGGTCGGCAACGTCACGCAAAACGCCGGCTCCATCACCGTCGGCGGCAGCGCCCGCGACGATAATGGCTGGGGTGCCAGGCGGCTCTCCCTCGACGCCACGGGCATGAACTTCATCGCGATCACCGCGCAACGGGAAACGGGCAACCAAGCCGCCTCGCTGTTCCTCCAGTTCGAAGATCGCGATTTGCGCACGCAGGTTTTTTCCGTGAGCACATCTGAATTTGCCGTCGGGGTGCCGACGACCGTGCACATTCCGATCGGCACATGGACGGTCAACTTCGGCTCCGCGACGATCGCGAGTTGGAGCATCGGCGGCGGCGGCGTGGGCTCCGGCGTCGGCGCGGAGGCGTTTCGCCTGACGATCGACGAACTCTCTTTCACCGCCTCGGCGATTCCCGAACCGGCCACCTACGCGGCCGTGTGCGCGATCGTCGCGCTGGGATGTGCACTGCGCCGTCGCGGTCGCCGCCGGTAGGGTCGTGCGCCGGCGCGGACGTTACTTTGCCAACGGCAACGTGAACGTAAACGTCGCGCCTTTGCGGGGCTCGCTACGGGCGGAGATTTTGCCGCCGTGGTCTTCGACGATGCGTTTGCAGATCGAAAGCCCGAGGCCAGTGCCGCGGACTTTGCCGTGGGTCGCGAACGGTTGAAACAGTGTCTGCGCGATTTCCGGCGCGATGCCGCGGCCCGTGTCTTCGATCTCGACCTGGAGCTCGGCCGCTGTGACGGCGAAGCGCAGGAAGATTTTTCCGCCCTCGGGCATTTCGTCGACGGCGTTGTTGAGCAGATTGTAGAAGAGTCGGGAGAGGCGCTGCGGCTGGATGCGCACATCGACCTCGGGCGGAGGGCAGCCGAGCTCGAGTTTCACGCCGCGTTCGGCGATCTCGGTGCGGATCTCCTCGGCGAGGGGCGTCATGTAGCGCGCGAATTTCACGAGCGAGAGTTCGGGGCGTTGGCCCGAAGGTTTCGTAAACTCGATCAGCTCGTTCAGCATGTTGGTCATGCGTTCGACTTGCTGGGCGATGCGGCTCTGGGCTTTGACGCGCATCGGCGGCGCGGTGCGTTCGCTGCACGCGATCTCGGCGGCGAGACCGATCACCTGGAGCGGGTTTTTGAAGTCGTGCACAATCGTGCCGGCGAAGCGGCCGATGATGGCGAGCCGCTCGGCGGGGATGATGTCGTCGATGTATTTTTGGTTCAGCGCCCGCAGGCGGTTGCTGACTTCGCGGAAGAGGCTGAGGGCGAGGCGCGGCTGGCTCTCGAGGAGGGCGGGCAATTGCTCGCTGCTGAGAAACAACGTCGAGGTGTCGACTTCGGCGCGGGCCGTCGCGGAGCGCGGGGCATCGTCGATCACGGCCATCTCACCGAACAATTCGTCGGGACCGAGGACGGCGAGGGTGCGAGGCTCGCTGTTGCTGACAACGGCGGAGATCTGCACCCGACCACTCTCGACGAGATAGATTCCGTCACCCGGACCCCCGGCGGAAAAAATCATTTCACCCGCGCGATAGGTGCGGTGCTGCGCGCTCCGCTTGATCGCCTGCAGCTCTTCGGGCAGGAGGCCGGGGAACAGTGCGTTGGGAGATTGAGCCATTTCTAACCGCACGCTAGGCAGAAGGGCCGCGCAGTAAAGCAGGGAGATGCCCTAGCGAGAAAACGGCGCGTGGGGCCGACGGCGTGGTCCGTCGCGCCGCGCCTCACCGGCGGGCGGGCGCGGGAGCGGAGGCAAGGTGGGCGTGGTCGGAGCGCGCGGGCTGCCGGAGCGAGGCCACGACAGCGGGGGTGGCAAGGAAGAGTTCGCTCACACGGCCGCTGGCGAAGCGCACGACGAGGGTGCCGCGGGCGGTGCTGTTTTCCGGGGTGTAGTTTTCGTAGAGCCAGGTGCCGTCGGGGAGCGTGGCGTGCGCGCGGCCGAGTTTGACGGAGACCTGGATGCGATAGGTGCCGACTTCCACGTAGGAGCCGACGGCGGCGACACCGATGCGGCCAGTGGAGCTGAGGCGTTGGGCGGCGGGATCGGCCGCGGAGAGGGTGGCAGGGAGCGCGAGGAGCGCGGCGGAGAGGGCGGCGAGGCGGAGGGCGGTGCGGAGTGAGGAGTGCATGACGGGTGATTTTTTGTGGGTGGATGTTTTTCTTGGGAGTCACCGAAAAGGTGATGCGGCGACGTTGCGTGGGCGGGGTGCGGCGCGCGAAAGATCCCCACTGAACTGCTCAGGCGGTGAGCGAACGGCGGGGGCGACCGAGTGAACGGCTCGCCCAGCGAGTGAACGGCGCGGGAAACGCGTGGACGCGGGTGGACGGGCATTCCAGATTCGGCGGCGTGAACCGCAACGCGTGGCGCCCCCTGCTCACCTTCGTCGTCCTGCTGGGCGCGTCGAGTGGGACGACGACCGGCGCCGAGCCGGTGCGCACGGAGGAGCGGCGGTGGAGTCATCCGGCGAAAGAATATCCGCGCTCGGTGCGGCGCTGGTTCGTGGATTTGCCCCCGGCGCTGCAGTATTCCGAGGTGCGATTTAGGGACGGCGATGAGGCGCAGTGGGCGCAGCCGGCGTGGGACGATGCGGACTGGGAAGTGCGCGGATTCTGGGATTTGCCGGCGCGGGCGGGAGTGCAGTGGGTGCGTTTTCGCGTGCGGATGGACGGCGACGGGCGCGTGGCGCTGCCGGCGGGTATCATGATCTCCACGGTGCGGACGTATGAGGTCTTCTGGGACGGTGTGCTGCTTGGCGCCTCGGGAGTGCCGGGCCCGGATCGCACGACCGAGCAAGTAGGGCGCGTGGACGAGTGGTTCTCTATTCCGGCGCCGTTGCGCGGGCCGGGTGAACACGTGGTGGCGATGCGGAGCTCAAGCTATCGCGTGGGGTTTCCGGCGAAAAATTCCGGGTTTCGTTTCCTCGTGGATGCACCGGCGCGGTTGCAGGGGATGGTGCTGCGCGAGGCCTTTGTGCCGACGCTGGCGGCGGGAGCGTTGTGCATGGTGGCGCTGGCGGCGCTGATCATGTGGCTGCTGGCGGCGCGGCGCTCGACGCTGCTGCTGTTGGGCGGCGTGTGCGTATCCGGGGCGGCGATGCAGGCGCTGCAGGCGATGCGGTGGTTTTTCCAATACCCGGCGGATTGGCATTATCCAGTGCTGGCCGCGATGGTGGGGCTCGTGGGTGCGCAGGGGGTGCTGACTGTGGCGTTCGTCGTGGTGCATTTCGCGGTGCCGCATCGCGGGTGGCTGTTGGGCGGGCTCGTCCCGGTGTTTGCGTTGGTGTCGTGGCTGAGTCCGCCGCGCCTAAATCTGGAAGGCGTGTGGATTCTCGCGGTGGGCATGACGGTGTCGCTCGGGTGTGCGGGGTGGGCGCTGCGTCGAGGGCGGCGCGGTGCGGGGCCAGCGCTGGCGGGGCTGGCCGCGAGCGCGGCGCTGCTGCTACTCGAGGCGGAAGATTTTCGGGCGAGTTTTTTCCTGAAGTTTTTGCCGGCGTTGCTGGGGTTGATCGCGGCGATCGCGATGCAACTGCACGACGAACGGAAGGACGCGCAGGCGGCGCAGCTCGCGGCGGCGAGGCTGGAGACGGAGCTGCTCAAGAAGAACCTGCAGCCGCATTTTCTGCTCAACACGCTCGCGGTGCTGACGGAGATCGTGGAGCAGGACCCGCGTAGCGCGGTGAAATTGATCGACGATCTGGCGGACGAGTTTCGCGCGGTCGCGCGCGTATCGGCGGAGAAGTTGATTCCGCTCGCGCAGGAGCTGGAGCTGTGTCGCGCGCACCTGCGCGTGATGAGCGCGCGCACGGGACTGTCGTGGAGCTTGGAGGCGGCCGGCGTGGACGAGACGGTCGTGGTGCCGCCGGCGGTGTTGCTTACTCTGATCGAAAATGGGTTCACCCACCAACGCGTGACGGACGGCGCCGCGGTCTTTCGGCTGGGGGTGGAACGGGTGGGCGGCGAGGTGGTGCGGTTGACGTTCTTCTCGCCCGGGGAAGTGCAGTCGGATCCGACGCGGCCGGCGGGCGGGACGGGGATGCGTTATGTGCGGGCGCGGCTGGAGGAGAGTTTTCCGGGTCGGTGGTCGTTGCGGAGCGAGGCGGTGGCGGGTGGGTGGCGGAGTGTAATCGAAATCGGGGCGGAAAGGGGGCGCGCATGAGAGTGCTCATCGTGGAGGATGAGCCGTTGCTGGCGCAGCGGTTGGAGCGGTTTTGCCGGGAGATCCTCGGCGAGACTCTGGAGACGATTCGGCGCGCGACGGCTTTGGCGGAGGCGAGTGCGCGGCTGGACGAGGCGCCGATCGATCTGCTGCTGCTCGACCTGAATCTCCACGGCCGCGACGGCATGGAGTTGCTCAAGGCGAGTGTGGCGGGGTCGTTTCACACGATCATCGTGTCGGCGAACACAGATCAGGCGCTGCGGGCGTTTGAGTTTGGCGTGATCGATTTTGTGCCGAAGCCGTTTTCGCAGGAGCGCCTGGCGCAGGCGCTCGCGCGCGTGACGGAGCGCGGTGGGCGCGCGGCGGGCGCGGCGAAATATCTCGCGGTGAAGAAGCATGGCCGCGTCGAACTCGTGGAGATCGACCGCATCGTCTATCTGGAGGGGGCCGGGGCGTATGCGGAGTTGGTGCTCGACGACGGGAAAAGAGAACTGCACGACAAGACGCTGGAGAAACTCCACGCGCTGCTGCCGCCGGGTTTCGAGCGTATCCACAAAAGCTATGTCGTCCGGTGGAGCGCGGTGAAGGCGCTGCACGCGAGCGAAGGCAGCCGCTACGAGGCGGAGCTGAAGAACGGCGTCATGCTCCCGGTGGGGCGGACGCGTTACAAGGAGCTGCGCGAGAAACTCGGGTGAGTCGGTGGCCGACCGGAGGCGGGCGCTATTTGGCGACCGGCGGCGGAATCTTGCAGGACTGCCAGGCGAGGAAGCGCCACTTGCCGTTTTCTTCGCGCCAGAGAGCAAGGTAGCTCAAGTCGAGATCGTTGGGCTTGCCGGCGGGGCCGACTTTTACGAGCACGCGGCCGGTCATGGTGGCGAGGCCAGCGCCGATGAGGGTGAATTTCCGCTCCTTGTAATCGAAGCTCTCGTAGACGGATTTGCGGGCGGAGAGGGAGTCGATGAGCACGGCCTTGGTGTCGACCTTGCCGTTGGAGTGCGCGTAGTGGAGATCGTCGGACAGGATGGCGCCGAGGCGTGCGGCATCGCCGAGCTTGGTGGCCGCGAGACGTTCCTCGTCGGCGGCGGTGAGCGCGGCGCGGAGGCGGGCGCCCTCGTTGGGGAAGGCGGGGGCGGTGCGTTCGGCAGCGGTGGAAAACGGAGCGAGCGGGGCGAGCGCGAGAGCGAGCAGTGGGAGATGGCGGACGGTGAACTTCATGGGGAGGCGGGGGGATTGAGTCGGGTGGGTTCGCCGAGGAAAGCTCACGCCGGTGTTCAGTCGAGCTTGGAGAAAAAGCGATGGAACCGCGGGCGCAGCCAGTGGGCGAGGTCGGCGGAGGCGACAACGGCTTTGGCCTCGCCGATGATCTCGGCCCGAGGCATGAAACCGAAATAGCGCGAATCGCGGCTGTTGTCGCGGTTGTCGCCGAGCATGAAGTAGTGTCCGGCTGGCACGGTGACGGGGCCGAAATTGCGGGGCGCGGGCTGCGCGGGGAGAAATTGCATGGAGTGGGTGCGCGAGGAGAGGGCGCCGCGTGTGGAGAGCGATTCACGGGCGAAGAGGGAAGCGGCGCGCTCGGCGGGTTCGAGGTCGCGCACGCCGGGTGCATCGGCGGCGAGCGGGGTGTAGGACTGGCGGGTGCCGTTGAGGTAGAGCGCATCTTCGCGGAGTTCGACGGTGTCGCCGGGGAGGGCGGCGACGCGTTTGACGAGGCGGGTGCCATCGTCGGGCGCAAAGCAGATCACGATATCGCCGCGCGCGGGATCGGACCAGCGGGCGAGGCGCGTGGTCGTGAACGGCACGCGGAGATCGTAGGCGAGTTTGTTGATGAAAACAACGTCGCCGGGGAGGATGGTCGGCTGCATGGAGCCACTCGGGACGTAGTTGATGTCGGCGAGGGCAGATTTGGCGGCGATAATGAGGAGAATCGGGAGGGCGAGGGGCCGGAGCCATTCGCGCCAGAGGTGGCGGGCGACGTGTTTCAGGTGCATGGCGGGAATCGAGCGCCGCATCGGGAATGCGGCGAGGTAACTTGGACGAACGGCGACCGGAGCGGGCGGGCGGCGAGTTTTCGTTTGTTTTCGCCGGGGGCGGGCGGAATAGTCCGCGCATGTTGGCACGATCACCCCACGCGGCGTTGCGCCGTTTGTTTGATGAAGTCGGCACCGTCGATGCCGTCGGTGTTGAAGAGCGCGTCGCGAAATACGGCACGCGTTCGATAAAAAAAGCCTCGAAGCTTTGGGGCCTGAAAACCGCGGTCTCGATGGTCGATCTCACGACGCTCGAAGGCAAAGACACGCCGGGCAAAGTCGCCTCGCTTTGCCAGAAGGCGCTGCAGCCGCACGACGCGGCGTTGGGTGTGCCGCAGGTAGCGGCCGTGTGCGTCTACCCCGCGATGGTGAAGCACGCGCGTCAGGCCCTCGGCCGCGACGCGACGGTGCGCATCGCCTCGGTCGCGACGGCGTTTCCGAGCGGTCAGGCGCCGCTCAAGACGCGACTCGCCGAGGTCAAAGCGGCGGTGGCCGACGGGGCGGACGAGATCGATATGGTGATCAACCGTGGGGCGTTTCTCGCGGGGGAATTTGGCGAGATGCAGGATGAGATTCGCGCGGTTGTGGAAGCCTGCGGGCAGGCGCGGCTCAAGGTCATCCTCGAAGTGAGTGAGCTCGAAACCTACGACAATATCCGCGCGGCGTCGTTTCTCGCGATGCGCGTGATTCGCCCGGGCGATTTCATCAAGACGAGCACGGGCAAGACTTCGCTCAACGCGACGCTCGGCAACAATCAGGTGATGATCGAGGCGATCCGCGACTACTACCTCGACACCGGCATCGCCATCGCGATGAAGCCCGCCGGCGGGATTCGCACGGCGAAGCAAGCACTCACGTTTCTCATCGCGATCAAAGAGACGCTCGGCGACGCGTGGCTCAACAACACGCGTTACCGTTTCGGCGCGAGCGCGCTGTTGAACGACCTGATCCGCCAGATCGAAAAAGAGAAAACCGGTGCCTACCAGGCGCCCTACTACTTCAGCGAAGCCACCGAGTCCTACTGATTCTGCCATGCCCACTCTCACTGCGAAAAAATCCCCGCGTCCGACGAAGCGCGCCCAAGGCCGGCCGCTGCCTGAACTCATTTTCGGCGATCTCTGGGAATTCGATCCGTCTCCCGAGACGGCCGACCCGAAGCTGAAGACGCGCTACGACCTTTTCATCGACGGCAAGTTCGTCGCGCCGGCCTCCGGTAAGTATTTCGACTCCATCAATCCCGCCAACGAGCAAAAGATTGCCGAACTCGCGTTGGGCGGAGCGGCCGATGTCGAGGCGGCGTATCGTGCGGCGCAGAAGGCGCAGGAAACGGTCTGGGGCAAGATGCCCGGCCGTGAGCGCGCCAAATACCTCTACCGCATCGCGCGGTTGCTCCAGGACCGCGCGCGGGAATTCGCCATCGCGGAGACGATGGACAACGGCAAACCCATCAAGGAAACCCGCGACTTCGATGTGCCAATGGCGGCCGCGCATTTCTTCTATCACGCCGGCTGGGCGGACAAGCTGGAGTATGTGGCGCCCGGTCGCCGCGTTGCTCCGCTCGGAGTCGTCGGCCAGGTGATCCCGTGGAATTTTCCGCTGCTGATGCTCGCGTGGAAAATCGCTCCGGCGATCGCGATGGGCAATTGTGTGGTGATCAAGCCCGCGACGAACACGCCGATCAGCGCCGTGAAGCTCGCGGAGATTTTCCAAGATGCGGGGTTGCCGCCCGGCGTCGTCAACGTGATCACCGGCCCCGGTTCGACGGGCGGTTTGATCATGACGCATCCGACGGCGGCCAAGATCGCGTTCACCGGTTCAACCGAAGTCGGCAAGGTCATCATGCGTTCGGTGGCTGGCACCGATAAACGCATGACGATGGAGCTCGGCGGGAAGGCGGCCAACATCGTGTTCGACGATGCTCCGCTCGACCAGGCGGTCGAAGGTATCGTCAATGGCATCTTCTTTAATCAGGGGCAGGTCTGCTGCGCCGGCTCGCGATTGCTCGTCCACGAGCCGGTCGCCGAGCGTGTGGTGGCGAAGCTGAAGAATCGCCTGCGCGCGCTGCGGGTGGGCAATCCCCTCGACAAAAACACGGACGTCGGCGCGATTGTCTCGCGGGGTCAGCTCGAGACGGTGCAGGACTATATCAATATCGGCGTGAAGGAAGGCGCGGAGCTGTGGCAGCCGCCGTGCCGGTTGCCGGCGAAGGGATTTTACCTCCCGCCGACGATATTCACGGGCGTCAGCCAGAGTCATCGCATCGCGCGCGAAGAGATTTTCGGGCCGGTGCTGGCGATCATCACCTTTCGCACCGTCGACGAGGCGATCGAGAAGGCGAACAACACGGCCTACGGCCTCAGTGCCGGCGTGTGGACCGACAAGGGCTCGCGCATTCTAAAGATGTCGACGGAGCTGAAAGCCGGAGTCGTATGGGCGAACACGTTTAACAAATTCGATCCGACGTCGCCTTTCGGCGGTTACAAGGAAAGCGGCTTCGGTCGCGAGGGCGGACGCCAAGGTCTGCTCGACTACTGCAAACTCGTCTAACAGCGCCTACCATGACCCGTCTTCCCATTACCAAGACCCCGAAAGTTTACGTCGGCGGCGCGTTTATCCGCTCGGAGAGTGCGCGCGTCTATCCGTTGAAGGATGCCGCCGGAAATTTCTACGCGAATATCCCGCAGTGCACGCGCAAGGATCTGCGCAACGCCGTCGAGGCCGCCGCCAAGGCCGGTCCCGGCTGGGCGAAACGCACGGCCTACAACCGCGGGCAAATCCTGTATCGGCTCGGCGAAATGCTCGAAGCCCGCGCGGGAGAGATGGCCGAGGCGCTCATGCTCGGCGGTGCGTCTAAGGCCGCGGCGGCCCGCGAAGTCGAGGCGAGTGTGGACCGGCTGATTTACTACGCGGGCTGGACCGACAAATACGAGCAGGTGCTGGGCAACGTGAACCCGGTGGCGGCGCCGTATTTCAATTTCACGGTGACCGAGCCGATGGGCATCGTGGGCGTGCTTGCGCCGGAGGAGGCTCCGCTGCTCGCGCTCGTCTCGCTCGTCGCGCCGGCCATCACGAGTGGCAACACGGTGGTCGCGCTCGCATCGACCACGCAGCCGTATCCCGCGATTCTCCTCGGCGAAATGCTCGCGACGAGCGATCTGCCGGGCGGCGTCGTGAATTTGCTCACCGGCTTCCGCAAAGAAATGGTGCCGACGTTTGCGACGCACACGCACCTGCGCGCGCTCGTGGGCGTGGCCGATGCCGAAGAACGCAAGGCCCTCGCGCTCGGTGCTGCGGACAGCATCAAACGGCTGAGTCTCACGAAAGCGGAGGAGCCGACCGACTGGTTCGCCGATGCGGCGCAGAGTGTTTACGCGGTGCGCGCGACGTTGGAGTTTAAGACGACGTGGCACCCGATCGGGGCATGATCGGGGCTTTCGGGAGTGTGCAGGCAGTCCGTCCCGCCTCTTACGAGGCGGGCTACGGATTGGCCGTGAGCGCCAAGCGGAAGCCGAGCGTATAATCGACGCGGCCGGGTGAGCCGCCGCTGCGGGCAGCCGAGCGGGCGACGTGGATCGGCATTCGCCAACTACCGCCGCGGGCGATGCGAAAGTGTCCGGAATCAGGACCGGCGGGATCGGTGCGGACGGTGCGCGGGTAGTCGCCAAACCAATCCGCGCACCACTCGAGGATGTTGCCGCCCATGTCGTAGAAGCCCCAGGCGTTGGGCTCTTTTTGGGCGACGGGGTGCGTGGTCTCGCCGCTGTTTTGGTCATACCAGCCCATCGCTGCAGGATTTCCGGGATAGTCTTCGGTCGTGCCGGCGCGGTAGGCGTATTCCCACTGGGCTTCGGTCGGCAGCGTGTAGCGGTAACCCGCGGGAAGGCGGCCGGCGGCGCGTTCGCGTTCGGTGAGTTTTCGGCAAAACTCAGTCGCGCCCAGCCACGAAACGCGATCAACCGGGGCGTTTTTTCCGGCTTCGAGAAAACGGCTGGGATTGCTCCCGATGAAGGCCTCGTATTGGGCCTGGGTCACCTCGGTTTTACCGAGCCAAAAGCCTTGCGAGAGCGTCACGGTTTGCGCGGGACCTTCGGCTTTGTGGCGATGGGGCTCGTCGGGCGGGCTGCCCATGCGAAAGGAGCCGGGCTTGATCCAGATGAGTTCGATGGCGAGGTCGGCGAGGGTGTAGTTGGCGCCGGAGGCCGGAGGGGCGCTGCGGACGGAGCCGGCGAAAACAAGCGCGGCGGTGAAGACGCCAAGCGCGAGCGTGCGCATTCGCGCGGAGGGGGGCGGGGCGGAGTGGGTGGTCGGGGGCATGGGGTGAGCGCGGCGGCAAGGCAGAGCGGGAGAAGGGGGGTGACGCCGGCGGCGCAGGTTAGGCTTCGCGGCGAAGCGAGAAATTCGGCGGGTGAGCTTGAGAAAGCGGCGGGGACCACCTGACTCCCGCCATGCTTTTTCCTTTAATGTGCGCGTTTAGCCGGCGGCGTCCGGCGGTTTTTCTTTTGCTGGCGACGCTGGCGGTCGTGGGTTGCTCAATCGGGCGCGCGCAGCCGGTCGCGCCGGCGAGCAACGCGCTTGCGCGTCAGATCGTGTCCGATCCGAAATTCCGCGCGGCGGTGGCGGCGTATGACCGCGATTTTGACCGCTTCGTCGCGGAGCTGATCACGCTCACGGAAATTCCGGCGCCGCCGTTCGGCGAAGGCCCGCGGGCGCAGGCGTATCTGGCGATGTTGAAAGACGCCGGTTTGGAAAACGTCGAAATGGACGCCGAGGGCAACGTGATGGGACTGTGGCGCGGCAAGTCCGGCGGCGCGGTGCCGCTCCTCGCGGTGGCAGCGCATCTCGACACGGTTTTTCCCGAGGGGACGGATGTGAAAGTGAAACGGCAAGGCACGCGGTTGATCGCGCCGGGCATCGGCGACGATACGCGCGGGCTCGCGTTCGTGTTGGCGCTGATCCGGGCGATGCGCGACGCGAAGGTGGAGACGGCGGGCGACATTTTGTTCATCGGCAATGTCGGCGAAGAAGGCCCCGGCGATCTGCGCGGGGTGCGCTATCTGTTCACGAAGGGTCCGTGGAAAGATAAGATCAAACGCTTCATCACGGTCGACGGCGGCAATCTCGATGTGGTGACGAATTCCGGTCTCGGGAGCCTGCGCTATCGCGTGACGTTCAAAGGCCCGGGCGGGCACAGTTGGGGCGCGTTTGGGAACGTGAGTCCGGCGTTTGCGATGGGCGACGCGATCGCGCGGCTCGGCAAGGTGGTGGTGACGAAGAAACCCAAAGTTTCCTACAATGTCGGCGTGGTATCGGGCGGGACATCGGTGAATTCGATCCCGTTTGAGACGGCGATGGAGATCGACATGCGCGCGGTCGATCCGACGGCGCTCAAGGACATCGACGCGAAGTTCAAACAGATCGTGGCCGACGCGGTGGACGCAGAAAACGCGGCGCGTTCGACGGCGAACGGAAAAATCACCGCGGACATCAAACTGATCGGCGACCGCCCCTCGGGCACGACGTCGCCAGACACGCCCATGCTGCGGCAAGTCGCGGCGACGATGGGCGTGTTCGACAAAGTGCCGGTATGGGAGACGAGCAGCACGGATGCGAATATGCCGATAAGTCTCGGCATCCCGGCGTTTGCCCTCGCGCGCAACTCGGCCAACCGCGGCGGACGCGGCCACTCGCTCGACGAGTGGGTCGACGTGGAAAAGACGCAGGCGGTGAAGGATTTTGAGATGGCGGCGGCGATGATCCTCAGCATCGCGGAGTTGCCATAAGCCGTGAACGGCGGGCCGGAGGCTGCACCCTACTTTTTCTTCGCGCGGGTGGCGGCGCGTTCGGCGAAGTGCTCGACGAGCATTTCGATGCGGCGAGCGCGCGTCTCGGCCGTGCGGACCGCGTTGAGTTGCTCCACGACGACGCGACGGGTGGACGGAGCGGCTTGGTCCCAGCCGGCGGCGGCCGTGGGGCGGAATTTGAGCGCGCGCAACAAATCCGGCGGCACGGTCACGGTGCGCGGCGTGCGGTCGAGGGTGATCTTGATTTCGAGTTCGTCGCCGAGGGAAAAACTGCCGGCGCGAAACACGTCGGCGTGCAACGCGACGCGGCCGAGGCCGTTTTTCCCGGGCGTGACGGTGGAGGCGTGGGCGTCACCGGCGTAGCGCAGCGTGACGGGGATGTGGCGGGCGCGGCCGAGTTCCTCGACGATTTCGGCGGGCACATCGACCCAGTAGCCGGGGCCGACTTTCAGAATGGTGGCTCGAAACGTGGGCATGACAGGGAGTGGCGGGTGGGTGCGCGGGAAATTGGCGGCGGTCGGCGGAGGCGACAAGTCCCACTTGCCCGCGGTGGGAAGTCCTGTCTCGTTCGCGGGTATGAAGAAGAACCAAGTGGGGAGAATTTTGTGGTCGGATTTGACGGTGCCCGACGCGGTCGCGGTGAGCGGCTTTTACTCGGCGGTGGTCGGCTGGAAATCAGTCGGACTGGATATGGGCGGCTATGAAGATTTTTGCATGATGCCGGGCGGAGCGAAAAAGCCGGCGGCGGGAATTTGTCATGCACGCGGTGTGAACAAAGACCTGCCGGCCCAATGGCTCGTCTATATCACCGTGACGAATTTGCGCCGCGCCCTGAAGGCCTGCGTGGCGAAGGGCGGCACAATCGTGACGCCGGAGCGAGAAGTGGGTGACGCGAAGATGGCGGTGATCCGCGATCCGGCGGGTGCGGTGGCGGCGCTGTTTCAAGCGGCGAAGGAAAAGCCGGCGAAGAAGGCCACGGCGAAGGCGAAGTCTACGAAGAAGGCGAAGTAGGTCGCGCGGGGGCGCCGTGAGCGTCGGTTATTCGGCGGGCGTCGCGCGCAGGAGTTTTTCGATGGCGCGCTGCGCGGGCATCGACGGGGCGGTGCCGAATTTTGTGACCGAGAGAGCAGCGGTGGCGTTGCCGAAGCGGGCGGCGGAGGCGATGTTGCCGTCGAAGCGCGCGAGACCGGCGGCGAATCCGCCGACGAAGGCATCGCCGGCGCCGGTGGTGTCGACGACTTTGAGACCCGTGTGAGCGGGGATAAAAACGTAGCCGCGCGACTGGGAAACGAAACAGCCGCGGGCGCCCAGGGTGACGATGATCGTGGGCACATCGAAGCCGCGGCAGAGACGGTGGAGATCGTGGTGGCTGAGTGCGTGCAGCGCTTTCTCGGTGAAGTTGCGCCGATTCACGAGCGTGACGAACTCGGTCTCGTTGGGGATCAACACGTCGGTGAGGTCGAGGATGCGATCATCGAAGTCGGCGCGCATCGGGGCAGGGTTGAGCACGGTGGTGACGCCGGCGCGGCGCGCGGCGCGGAAGACGTGCGCGTTCACCGCGAGATTGGTCTCGTGTTGGCAAACGACGACGCGGGCCTCGCGGAGGAGTGCAGCGGGCACATCGCGCGGGGCGAGCGCGGCATTCGCGCCGAGGGCGATGATGATTTGGTTTTGGCCGCGGCGGTTGACGAGGATGGCGGCGTTGCCGGTCGGGAGTTTTTTTCGGGCGAGGTGGACGGCAATGCCCTCGGAGCGGAGAAACGTTTCCGCGGCGCGGCCAAAACTGTCGTCGCCGAGAGCACCGACAAAAGCGGTGGCGCCGCCGGCGCGCGCCGCGGCGACGGCCTGATTGGAGCCCTTGCCGCCGGGGCCGGTTTGGAAGCGGCCGACGATCGTCTCGCCCGGCGCGGGAAATTCGGCGCAGGTCCACGTGAGGTCTTGGTTGAAACTGCCGACGACGACGATGGAGGGATTCACGCGGGAGACGTTACGGCGTCGAACAGCGGGCTGACAAGCCGCACGCCGTTCGACCCATGTGCCGCGCCGTTCGTCCAAAGTTTGCGCGCGGCCGAAAGGCAAGGTGTAGTCTGCGGATATGGAAGCCGCTTCTCCCACCGAAGTCCTCTTGGACGATGCCCCGCGCCGCGAGCGCGCGAAGGAGCGTCTCTACGTGATTTGCCAGACGGCGGGGTGGGGGATTTTTCTGCTGATGCAGCTTCTCTTCATGCGCATCTTCTGGACGCGGCGACCGCCGACCGCGGAGCAGCAGGTGACAGACGTCTGCATCAACGTGATGGTGCTGCTGATGGGGTTGTTGATTTCCCACTACACGCGGGTGCTGGCGATGCGTTGGGGCTGGAAACGGCTGGGCTGGCGGGCGCTGTTGCCGCGGGTGCTCGCGGTGAGTTTCGCGCAGTCGCTGCTGTGGTCGCTGATCGGCTATGGTTACACGCACTACCTGATCGCGCTGCCGCAACGCTCCGAACTCAGCGTGTGGGTCTCGATCGCCGTGAGCGTGGTCAACGGCGGGCTGATGTTCGCCGGCTGGTGGGCGGTCTACCTGCTCTATCACCTGTTTGACCGCTACAACCGGCTCGAAATCGAGCGGCTGCGCGTGGGCGCGGCCGGCAAGGAAGCGGAGTTGCGCGCGCTCAAGGCGCAGGTGAACCCGCACTTTATTTTTAACTCGCTGAACTCGCTGCGCGCCCTGATCGACGAGGACCCGGCGCGGGCACGGCAATCGGTCACGCAACTCGCGAACCTCCTCCGCTATTCGCTCCAAAGCGGTCAGCTCGAAACCGTGCCGTTCGAAGACGAGCTGCGCGTCGTGAACGACTACCTCGCGTTGGAGCAGGTGCGGCACGAGGAGCGCCTGAGGCTGCGCTTCGATATCGAACCGGAGACACTCGCTTTGCCGGTGCCGCCGATGTTGCTCCAGACACTCGTGGAAAACGCGGTGAAATATGGCATCTCGACCCGCGCCGAGGGTGGTGAAATCACTATCGTCGCGCGCTGCGAAGGCGGCGCGCTGCGGTTGCGCGTGACGAATCCCGGCGAACTCGTCGCGGCGTCGGCGAACAAACGCGCCGCCTCGACGGGAGTCGGCTTGCGTAATGCCGCGGAGCGCCTGCGCCTGCTCTTCGGCGACCGCGCCACGCTGCGACTGCGCGCCGAGACGCCCGCACTCGTGGTGGCCGAAGCCGTGTTGCCGCTCCAAATCCAACGCGCATGAAAGCCCTGCTCATCGACGACGAACGCCTCGCGCGCAACGAGCTCCGCCGGCTCCTGGCGGCGTTTCCCGAAATCGAAATCGCGGGCGAAGCGACCAATGCGAAGCTCGCGCGCGAGCAAATCGCCGCCCTGCAACCGGACCTGCTTTTCCTCGATGTGCAGATGCCGGGGGAAACCGGGATGGAGTTGCTCGAGTCGCTGGAGGCGCCGGTGCCGCATGTCGTTTTTACGACGGCTTACGACGAGTTTGCCGTGAAGGCGTTCGATCTGAACGCCCTCGATTACCTCTTGAAACCGGTGGACCCGGCGCGGCTCGCCGGAGCGATCGCGAAGTTGCGCGAAAAAGTGGCCGCGCCCGCGGGCGACGCGTCGGCGAACAAAGCGGCGCCGCGCGACCGGCTCGCGGCGGAGGACAAAGTTTTCGTGCGCGAGGGCGACCGGTGCTGGTTTGTCGAGGTGAAGTCGATTCGCCTCCTGGAGAGTGAAGGCAACTACACGCGGGTGCATTTCGAGAACGCGCAGCCGCAGCTTTTCCGTTCGCTCAACGCGATGGAGGAAAGGCTCGACCCTAAATATTTCTTCCGCGCGAACCGCCGGCAGATCATCAACCTCGCGTGGATCGACAAGATCGAGCCATGGTTCAGTGGCGGGCTGTTGGTGCACCTGAAGGGTGCGGCGAAAGTGGAGCTCAGCCGCCGGCAGGCACAGGAGTTTCGCGACAAGATGAGCCTGTAAATTTTCACACCCATGATCGACGCACACAACCTGACGAAGATGTTTCGCGACAAGAAGCGCGGCGAAATCCGCGCGGCGGACGACATCACTTTCCGCGTGGCCCCGGGACAAATCTACGGACTGCTCGGCGCGAACGGCGCGGGCAAAACCACGACGCTGCGCATGCTGGCGACGTTGCTCACACCTACGGGCGGCAGCGCGACCGTCGCGGGTTTCGACGTGGTGCGCGAGCCGCAGAAAGTGCGGGCAAATGTCGGCTTTCTCGCCGCGAGCACGGCGCTTTACGGGCGGCTTACGGCGAGGGAGATGATCGCCTACTTCGGTAAACTGAACGGCCTGGCGGACGCGGAAATCCGCGTGCGGACCAAGCGACTCGCGGACGAACTCGACATGCACGAATTTCTTGACCGGCGCTGCGACAAGTTTTCCACGGGCATGAAGCAGAAGACCTCGATTGCGCGGACGCTGATCCATGATCCGGCGGTGATGATTTTCGACGAGCCGACGCTCGGGCTCGATGTGATGACGGCACGCGCCATCGTGAAATTCGTTCGCGAGTGCCGCGACCGCGGCAAGACGGTGATCTACTCGACGCACGTGATGAGCGAAGTGGAAAAGCTTTGCGACACCGTGGGCATCATCCACGGAGGCAAACTGCTCGCGGAAGGCACGCTCGCGGCGCTGCGGGCGAGCCACGGCGAGCAGGATATGGAAGAAATTTTTGTCAAAGTGGTCGGCGGGGAGGACACCAAATGAACTGGAACAATATCATCACGGTTTACCTAAAAGAGCTGAAGGATTCGCTGCGCGACCGGCGCACGCTGCTCTCGACGATCATCATCCCAACGCTAGTGATGCCGCTGCTGTTTTTCACGTTCGGTGCGGTGATGATGAAGATCGACCGCCAAGCGCGAGCCGAGACGCCGACCGTCATGGTGCTCGGCGGCGAGGACTCGCCCGCCGTTGTCGCGCGGTTGAAACAAGACACGCGCATCCGCGTGGTCCCGGAGGTGTCCGACTGGAAGCAGCAAATCTCCGACAAGAAGGTGCGCGCGGCGGTCATGATTCCGGAGGGATTCGAGTCGGGGCTGAAGAGCGGGGCTACGGCCACGGTGACGATCTACAACTACACCGGTGAATCGAAGTCGCGGCTCGGCGTCGAGCAGGTGGAGCGCATTTTCCGCGAGCTGAGCGCCGTTACGGTCGAAGCACGGCTGGGTGCGCGCGGCGTGCCGGTGGCGCTGACGAAACCGTTTGAAATTTCCCGCGCGAATGTGGCGCCGCCCGAAAAAGTCGGTGGCAACATCGTCGGTGGTTTTATCCCCTACATCATTATCATCCTGTGTTTCACCGGGGCGATGTATCCGGCCATGGATTTGACGGCGGGAGAGAAGGAGCGCGGCACGATGGAGACGCTGCTGTGCAGCCCGGTGGCGCGTGGTGACATTGTAGTCGGTAAATTTCTGATGGTGCTAACCGCGTCCATCGCGACGATGGTGCTGTCGTTGGTCTCGATGGCGCTGACGTTCGTGCTCGGCGGGAGTTATTTCGCCGCGAAGATGGGCGGGGCGAAAGCGGCGGCCGGGGCGACGGCACAGATGGGCGGCGTGATCCCGATCATCGATCCTTTGGGCGTGTTCGGAGCATTTGCCATGATCCTGCCGGTGGCGGTGCTGTTTTCGGCCGTGATCTTCACGGTGGCGCTGTTCGCGAAGAGCTACAAAGAGGCGCAGAGCTATGTGGCCCCGATGATCTTCGTCGTGCTGCTGCCGGCCATGATCGGCATCGCGCCCGGCATCGAACTCAACCTGACGCTCTCGCTGGTGCCGATTTTAAATCTCTCGCTCGTGTGCAAGGAAATGCTGTCGGGCGTATGGCATTGGAACTACATCGCGATCATCTTCGGTTCGTCGTGCGTTTACGCGGCGGCGGCGCTCGCGCTCGCGGTGCGGATGTTCAACCGCGAAGACGTGATTTTCCGGGCGTGAGTCCGCGGAGACGGGTGGGGACGTAAAAAATTTTCAAAGTTGGGGATTTACGCTGTAAAGCCGCGGTAAAAGCCGGGCCGCCCCATGGCGTCCGTCGAGGGAAGTGCTTTAGGGTGGTCGCCGTCAGCAACGACACCACCCACATGAACACGACCATTACTTTTCCCGCCCGTCCGCCTGCGCTCAAGCTCACCCGCTCCGCGTCCGCCGCGGCGCCTTCCGAGGAGAAACAGCTCGCGTCGATCGCCGAAGAACGGCGCCGGTTGCAGGAAGACCACGAGGCTTTGCGCATGCGCGAGGACAATCTTCGCCACTATGAAGCGCGGCTGCGGGCACTGCAGGACGAGATCGACGGCCAGCGCTCCGAAGCGGCGCCAGTGACGCGCACGGCGGTGCCGTTTGTGCGGCCGACGAGTCGCGCGCCGTTCGAAACCGATCCGGCGTTACAGGCGGCCTGGGAGAAACTGCACCGCGCCCGGGAGATTCTGGAAGCGGAGCAAACGCATTTGCGCGACGAGCGGATCGCGACGCGGGAGAAGGAAAATGAGGTCAAGCGTCGCGAGAAAATTGTGAGCGAGCGCGAACTGCGCGTGGCGGAACGCGAGCGGGCGCTGCTTGAAGCGGCCGAAGGATTGAAGGCGGCGCAGCCGATCGCGGCAGAGCATACGATGTCGGCGGTGACGCGGTTGACGCGGGCGCCGTTCGACATGGCGCGGTCGGTGTTTGGCGGGAAAAAATAGCCGACGGCGCAGTGGTTTTTAAAAAACGGCTTGCGCCGCGAGCGGTGCGCGCCCATCTCGTCCGTCCATGATTTCTTCCGTCCGCGTCGTCGCAGCTGTTACCTCCGTCAAAATGACGGCGGGTAAACGCGCACGCTGGCACGGGTCGGCTTGGCGACGATGGTCAGGCGCGATGAACGCGCGACACGGCTGAAAGACGCCGCTGAAAACCACCGCCAAGCCCGACTCAACCGAGTCGGGCTTTTTGTTTTTTCCGAAACTCAACCGCTCCTTTTTCCCACTTTTCCCCATGCCAACGCTCCTCGCTCCACCACCACCGCCGATCACCGCCGCGCCGCCGCGGAGATCGTTGCCCAGTGCCCAGCCACTCCAACTCGAACTGCCCGCCGTCTCGTTTTTCGGCCGCACGCTGACGGAATACGCGCAGTTCTTCGCCCTCGATTTGCCGGCGTTGAAGCGGCGGGACGTGTTGGATGTCGCGGCGGGGCCGTCGTCGTTTGTGGCGGAGGCGTGCGCGCGCGGCATCGACGCAGTGGCGGTGGACCCGCTCTACGGCGAATCGCCGGAGGCGCTCGCGGGGCAAGTGCACCTCGACTACGAGCGGATGCTGGTGCAGATGCGCGCGAAGCCGGCGCTGTTTCGCATGAAGGCGTTTGCGTCGTTCGACGCGGCGGAGGCGGACCGGCGGTTGGCGGCGCAACGGTTTCTTGCGGACTACGGCACGCACTGGTTGCACGGCCGGTATGTCGGCGGATCGCTGCCGCGGCTGCCGTTCTTCGACGACTCGTTCGACCTCGTGCTGTGCGCGCACCTGCTCTTCGTCTACGCAGGGCGGTTCGACTTTGAGTGGCACGTGGCAGCGTGTCGCGAACTCGCGAGGGTGAGCGCGGGGGAAGTGCGGATCCATCCGTTGTGCGGCGCGGACGGGCGGCCGTATCCGAAACTCGCGGCGTTGCGGCGGGAGCTGCGGGCGGCGGGCATCGAGAGTGAAACCGTGCGGACGGACTACGAGTTTTTCGTCGGCAGCGGCACGATGCTCGTGCTGCGAAAGGGGGCCGCATGAGCGCGCCCGGTGATTTGGCCCGCACGCCGGAGCCGCCTTACTACGCGGTGATCTTCACGTCCAAGCGCACGGCCGGCGACCACGGCTACGGCGCGATGGCGGAGCGCATGATCGACCTCGGGTCAAAGTATGACGGCTTTCTCGGCATCGAGAGCGCGCGGGGCGTCGACGGGCTCGGGATCACGGTGAGCTACTGGCGTGACGAGGCGGCGATCGCCGCGTGGAAGCGCGATACGGAGCACCAGAAAGCGCAACGTGCCGGGCAGCAGGCGTGGTATGCCGACTACGAAGTGCGCGTCGCGAAGGTCGAGCGCGCTTACGGATTTGCGCGCGACCGGCCGGCCTGAGAGCATCGCGGCATGTTTCCCCAACACAGCATCGCCCGCAAACGCGACGGCCACGCGCTCACCCGTGACGAAATCAACGCGTTTGTGCGCGGGGCGACGGACGGCTCTTGGGCGGACTACCAGTTGAGCGCGATGCTCATGGCGATCGTGTGGCGCGGGATGACGCCGCAGGAAACGGCGCACTACACCGAGGCGATGATGCGCTCGGGGGTCGTGGCGGATCTCGCGAGCGTGAAAGCGCCGAAGGCGGATAAACATTCGACGGGCGGCGTGGGCGACAAAATCTCCCTGCACCTCGCGCCGATGATCGCGGCGTGCGGCGTGGCGGTGCCGATGATCTCGGGCCGTGGCCTCGGGCATACGGGCGGGACGCTCGACAAGTTGGAGTCGATTCCGGGCTTCAACGTAAACCTGTCGCTCGAGGTTTACCGGACGCAGTTGGAAAGGATCGGACTCGCACTGATCGGGCAGACGGCGGACCTCGCGCCCTCGGACAAAAAACTCTACGCGCTGCGCGACGTGACGGCGACGGTGGAGAGCATTCCGCTGATTTGCGGGAGCATTCTCTCGAAGAAACTCGCGGAAGGCATCGACGTGCTGGTGCTCGACGTGAAGTTCGGGCGCGGGGCGTTTATGAAAGATCGGGCGAAGGCGCGCGAGTTGGCGGAGGCGCTCGTGGCGGTGGCGACGACGATGGGTAAACCGACGCGCGCGGTGCTCACGGCGATGGAGGAGCCGCTCGGCCGCACGGTGGGCAATGCGCTGGAAGTCGCGGAGTCGATCGAGTGTCTGCGCGGACGCGGTCCGGTGGACGTGATGGAAGTGACGCTGGCGCTGGGCGAGCAGATGCTGGTGCTCGCGAAAGCGGCCGAGACGACCGGGGCGGCGCGGGAGAAACTGGAAGCGAGTATCGCGAGCGGCGCGGCGCTGGAAAAATTCCGCGAGCTGGTGGCGGCGCAGGGCGGCGATGCGCGCGTGGTGGATGAACCGCAACGGCTGCCGACGGCGAAGTGGCGGGAGCTAGTCGTCGCCGCCCGTGAGGGTTGGGTGCAGGACGTCGATGCGATGGGCGTGGCGCTGGCGGCGCTGCGGCTCGGCGCGGGGCGCGCGAAGGCGACGGATGGTGTCGATCACGCGGTGGGTGTGAGCGGACTCGTGAAAGTCGGTGAGCGCGTGGAAGCGGGGGCGACGCTGGCGGTCGTGCATGCCAACGATGCGGTCGCGATGAGTGAGGCGCGGGCGATGTTGGCGCGGGCGATCAGCGTCGGCGACGAGCGTGGGCCGGTGGTAAAGCTGATCGACGAGGTGATCGGGTAATTCCCATTTGCGTTCAGGATGAGACGAACGTGGGGCTACCCGTAAATTTCATGAAGATGATTCCCGCAGATTCAGGAATCCGCAGATTCACCTCTGGGGGATCCTGAATCTATGGGAGAATCCTTGGTTGGTCGCGCGAACATCGTGCGGCCTTCCTCAGAGAGAGTGTGAAATGTCCGGGCGAGGGGGGAGACAGGCCTGTTTGAAGGCGATTTCATCGCACGGGAACGGACAACATTCTGAATCGCCTGCAAGCAGGCTCCTACCTCCAGGCGAGTGGGAAGACGGCGCGCGACTGGTGGCGGGTTATTTGAGCGTGAGCGACGTATCGGTGAGCGAGAGACGGTCAGTTTTTCCGTCGGGGCGCGGGATGGTGAGCGCGCCGTCGGGGGCGAGGGTGGCGGCGAGTTTTGCGGGCGTGGCGCCGCGTTCGGGCCAGAGGACGGAGTAAAGCGTGAATTCGGCGGCGGACTCGTTGCTCTCGAGGGTGAGGTGCTGTTGCGGGGTCCACTTGCCGCTGAGGTAGGAGCCGGTGATGGCGCCGGTGGCGTATTTCGGGTCGACCGGGACGGGGAACTGGTCGGTTTGAGCAGCGCGCCACGTGAGGTTGGCGGCGAGGAGTTGGGTGGTGAGCGAGGATTTTTTCTGCGGGCCGACGATGGTGGCGGTGGAGGTCGCGGCGTGCCACGCGAGGGTTTGCTCGGCGTGGAGGAGCCAGGAGAGTTTGGCGGGGGTGGTGAGGACGACGCGGTCGCGGAGGACGACGTAGCGGGAGTCGATGAAGACGAGGTCGCGGGTGACGCGCTTCACGCGGTCTTTGGGCTGGAGCGTGGAGTAGGCTTTGGTGGCGTCGCCGGTGGTCCAGACGGTGCGGGGTTTTTCTTCGTAGCGGGTGATTTTGCCGGTGGAGGCTTTCGACTGCGCTTTTTGGCCGAGGCCGTCGAGGAGGAGGGCGTTTTTGGAGATCGTGTGGCGCGTCCACTGGGCGTGGTGCGGGGAGTTGTGGAATTCTCGATACGCGGAGTTGATGGCGAGGCCTTCGCCGTAGGCATTCAGGATAAAGGCGTTTTGGTCGGCGTGGCTGTGGCTGAAGGAACCGTAGGGGGAGGACTTGAAGGTGACGTGGATGTCGTCGGTGGGTTGACCGAGCGCGCTGTGGAGGGAAACCCAGCCGACGTCGGCGAAATAGCGGTTTTTCGGGAGCGTGGAGAGTGGGACGGGGGCGGGTAGGGGGAGGGCGGAGGCGAGGAAGTTGCGGACGAGGAATTCGGCGGAGGTGGGGTAGTTGCGGCCGAGGTCGTCGAGGCCTTTGTCGACGGGGCGCGTGCGAGTGTCGGTGCAGAGCGCGGCGTAAGCGAGGAGGACGCCGTTTTTTTGGACGCGGGCGAGGTGCTCCATGTAGTCGGCGATGACGGGCTCGAGGTTGAAGCGACCGGCGTTGGAGACGTCGCCGAAGGTGGTGTGGAGGTAGGGCTGGACGTGGTAGATCGCGAAGAGCGGGGAGTTTTTCCAGAAGGGCGACGCGTAGGCGAGGGGATCGCCGAGGGCGAGGAGGGCGTCTTGGAAGGCGGCATGTTCGAAAGTGCCGCGCCAGTAGGCGTTGCCCTCGGCCCAGCCGCCATCGTCGCCGCCCCAGGGGGAAAATTGGTCGCGGTAAAACGTGTAAGAGTAATTCCACCACGCGCGGGCTTGCGTGGGGAGATCGTCCCAGAGGGCGAGGGCGGTGAGGCCGGTCATGGGCATGAAGCGGACCGGGTGGGAGGAGATGTCGGCGGCGATGGAGTTGCGGGAGACTTTCGAGATGTTGCCTTCTTTTTCGATCCACGCGGCGGAGCGTTCGCCGCGGATTTTGAAGTGAGCGAGGATCGTGGCGCGGTCGGCGGGGGAGAGGCGGGAGCGGATCTGGTCGTAGACGAGGGGGAGTTTTCGCCAGAGGCGGAAGTGGGCCTCGTCGTTGTAATAGATGTCGGTGGCGCCGACGACGTCGCCTGATTTCCAGTCGGGGGCGAAGTGCCACGCGGAGGTGGCGAGGAGGATGTCGCGGGCGGCGGCGAGGTAGCGGTCTTCGCCGGTGACGAGCCAGCAGAGGGCGGCGGCTTCGGCGACGGCGGAGACGCGTCCACAAAGATCTTGGACGGCGCGCCATTTGTCGGCTTTGGCGGAGTCGCGTTTCGAGGGAGAAGGGTCGCCGTAGGTGATGGGCTCGGCGGGGACGGTGAATGGGCGCTGGGGCGCGGCGGGGGCGAGGTAGTCGCGGTCGAGGTCGCGTTTGAGGAGGGCGAAGGCTTTGGCGCCCTCGCCGGTGGTGACGTAGGCGCGGAAGGCGTCGGCGCGGCCGGCGAGGATGTTGGTGCGCGGGGCGGCGGTGGGGACAATGGAGGTGGGGTCGGGGGCGGCGAGGGCGCTTGGGGCGGGGAGAGAAAGAGTAAGAGAAAGAAGAAAGAGAAAGAGGGAGGTGAGGGAGCGCATGGCGATGGTCGGGAAGGTGGGTTTGTAACGTAATACTGTTACAAGTGGCGGGAGGGAAACGGGGAGAGAACGAGAAAGAATTCGAGAACGAGAACGATTTTAGGAAAGGGCGGGGAGGGACCAGTGGGAGATTTCCCAGGGACCGAGTTTGGGGTGGGAGAGTTTCCATTGGCCGGCGGCGAGGCTGGTGATTTTCCACGGGGCGGATTCGGCGCGGTCGGTGCCGGCCCACGCGAGGGTGGCGATCACGCCGGGGCCGTTGACGCGGGCGGTGCGGGCGACGGGCGTGGCGTGGAACGGTGCGGCGACGTGGGCGCGGGGTTTGGTGTCGTCGAGACGGGTGTCCCACTCGGTGGCGATGAGCGAGGGGGAGAGCGGTTGGAGGACAGTGCCGCGTTCGTCGCCGCTCCACGCGGAGAGGATGGGGCCGGGATCGGAGCGGAGCAAGTGGGCGTCGGGCAGCGGCAGGGCGTAGCCGCCGACGCGGAGGGTGACGGGTTGGCGGGCCTCGTAGGTGTGGAGCTGGAGGAGCCAGCCGGCCTTCCACCAGACGGCGGTTTCGACGCCGGTGTTGGCTTGGTTAATTTTGAAACCGAGGTTGGTGCTGTAGAGGACGTGGTGTTCGTCCATCTCGATGGCGACGGTGGAGTGGCGGCCGTAGACAGTGCCGTCGTCGAGGCGGAGAGTGAGGGCGCTGTCGACGGACCAATTGGTTTGGTGCGGGAAGGCGCAGGTGAAGCTGACGCCGGTGCGGTAGGCGGTCTTGCTCCATTTCCATGCGCCGTAGCGGAGCATGAGGTTGGAGACTTGGGAGCCAGCGTTGATGATCTCGACGGCGCCGGCGGTGCTGCGGACGACGAGACCGGCGGCCTTGATGACGTGGGCATGGTCTCCGCGTTCCGACGGGAGCGGTTCCTCGGGGGCGGTCCAGAATGGATGCGTCGGCGGGAGGAGGAGCGGGGCGAAGCCCTTGGCGGCCCAATAGGGCGAGGCGGAGCAGGAGTAGACCTCCATGAGGCCCTCGAAACGGTCCGTCCAACCGATGGTGAGACAGCCCTGTTCCTGGAAAATCGCGGGCTTTGTGAGGAAGAAGTCGAGGTTGCGGGTGCAGAGGCGGCGCAACATGCCGGGGGAGAGGTCACAGCAGTTTTCGGCGAGCGTCATGCCGAAGACGTTGAGGCAATTGAAACGGTAGCAGATGGAGCGACCGAAGGCGGGGTGTTCGCCGGAGGCGGCGAAGAAGTGCTGGTAGTCGTGGACGAACGGGCGGGCCCACTCGCGCCAGCGCTGGGCGCGGGTGCGGCTGGTGGCGTCGCGGGCGCCGTAGAGGCGCGCCCACATCAGGCCGTAGAAATGAAAAGCGTAAGCGTTGTAATGGTCGTAGGCTTGATTGATGCCGTCTTCGAACCAGCCGCCGCCGCGGTGCATGAGTTCGAGGCGGTTGAGGAATTCCTCGATGATGGGGCGGTCGGTGCGGCGGGCATAGCCGTGGGCCCCGAGGAACTCGAGGATGTGGACGCCCATGAAGTAGTGGTTGTTGTTGACGATGCCGTTGCCGCGGGCGGTGCCGAGCCAGCGGGCGACTTGGTCTTTTTCGGATTGGGCGAGCGGGTCCCAGAGGTCGCGCGGAGCGAGGGAGAGGCCGATGCAGAGGAGGCCGATCTCGACGTGGTGCTGGTGGTAGTTGGCGTCGGGGCCCCAGTAGTGCGGCGAGGTGGGATCGCTGCCGATGACGAGGCCGGCGCGGAACCAGGCGGCGAGGCGAGAGCGGAAGGCGGCGGGGGATTCGGGGGTGGGCGCGACTCCCAATGCGGGCGCGGGGACGCGCCCGCCCACCGTGGAGGATGGGTCTTCGGGGGCGGTTTGGAGATAGTGGGCGGCGAGGAGGAGGGGGCGGGCGAAACTTTCGAGGCGGTCGGCCTGGGTGTCGTGGTCGCTGGCGGGGCCGGTGATGACGATGCTCGCGTGGCCGGGGCGCATGAGCGCGGCGAGCGGCTCGAGGAGGCGGCAGGCGGAGGATTGCCAGTGGGCGTAGGCGGAGGGGAGGGGCATGGGGGATTTTCGATTGGGGATTTTCGAATTTGGATTTCGGAAGGGGCGGTGCGGCCGTGGTTCGGCGGTGCGGCGTCGATCGAAAATCTGAAATCGAGAATCGAAAATACTCAGGTCGAGTGGTCGAAGATCTCGGGGGTGACGACGGCTTCGAGGGGGCGGTCTTCGGCGTAGGCGCGGAGATTTTTTAGAGCGAAAGCGCCGGCGTCGGGGTAGCGGTCAATGGTTGGACCGGCGGAGTGCGGCGTGAGACTGACCGAAGGGAGCGCGCGGAAGCCGCTGTCGGCGGGGAGCGGCTCGGTGGTGTAGACGTCGAGGCCGATGGAGATTTTTCCTTCTTGGGCGACGCGGAGAAGCGCGGCTTCGTCGACGACGGCGCCGCGGCCGACGTTTACGAAGACACCGCCGGGGCGGATGAGGCGGAGGATTTTTTCAGTGACGATGCCGGTGGTGGCGGGGATGAGCGGGGCGAGTTCGACAACGATCTCGTTTTCGGCGAAGAGAGCTTCGAGGGAGGCGGCGGGCGTGACGTGGTGGGCGGCGGCGAGGGCGGGCGTGAGGTCGGGGGCGAAGACGCTGACGGGGCAGGTCCACGGACGGAGGAGGGCGACGAGTTCGCGGGCGACGGGGCCGAAGCCGTGGATACCGACGCGGCGGCAGAAGAGGGAGCGGGCGTCGGTGGGATGGGATTTCCACGCGGCGATGCCGGGTTGATGCATGGCGACGGCCCAGTGCGAGGCTTGACGGAGGCACGCGAGGATGTGGAAGAGCGCGGCCTCGGCGACGGTGCGGGAAATGGAACTGCCCCAGTTGGTGACGAGGAGGGAGCCGTTAAAATGTTCGCGGGTGAGGAGGCGTTTAAGAGAGCCGGCGATGTAGCAGACGTAGCGGAGTCGGGGCGGGAGCGCGGCGGGAAGCGGAGGAGTTTTCCAGCAGGCGACGAGGATTTCGGGGTTGTGGGTAGTGAGGGCGGACGCGAGGTCGGCGGGGGAGAGGCCGGTGGGGTCGAGCAGGTGGAAGGTGGGCGCGAGGGAGCGCAGTTGCGTGAGGAGGGACTCGGGGAGGAACTCACGCAGTTCGGTGGGCGTGAGGACGGCGAGCAGGGCGGCGGGGCGAGGCATTGCGGAAGAGGAGAGGGAGAGGCGGAGAGACGGAGAGAGGGGGAGAAAGGGAGACTGGGACGGCGAGGGAGGTCGGAGAAGTTAACCGCTAATTGGCGCTAATTTTTCGGAGGGTGTTGGGCGATGCGGATGCGTGCGGGCTTGGCCTGATCGGCCAAGCGCGGTGGTCAAGGGGACGGCGGGAGGCACTCAAGGAGGTCGCAGCCGCCGGGGGCGGGGGTGAAGCGCGCGGGGCCGAGGGCGGCGGGGAGGAAAAATTTCTCGTAGGTGCGGAAGTGGTGGTCTTCGCCGCCGACGGTGACCGTCACGGAGCCGCGGGTGACGATGGCGATGACGGCGGCGGATTCGGATTTGGTGACGGGGGCGTCGATGGTCGATTTGAGGACGCGGAAGCAGTCGGTCTGGTTGAGACCGATGAGTTCGTCTTGATAGCTGCTCGGGCCGAGCGGGCGGAGGCGGCGGGGGCGGCAACGGACGCGGACGTCGAGGTCGCCGGCGGTGAGCGGGTCGAAATTGAAAACGGTGAGGGCGAAATCGAGTCCGCGGTCCATGAAGCGGGAGGACTCGGGGAGGACGTAGCCAGCGCGTTCGAATTCGAAGCGCACGACGAGGTCGGAGGGTTCCTGGATCTCGACCATGAAGACGCCGGCGCCGAGGGCGTGGGGCGTGCCGCCGGGGATGATGAAGGTGTCGCCGGGAGAGACGGGGATTTTGTCGAAGCAGGCTTCGATGGCGGCGAGGTTTTGCGTGGCGATGTAATCGCGGAGTTGGGCGGGCGTCGGGGGGCGTTGGAAGCCGACGTAAATGTAGCCGACGGCTTCGCCGTTGGCGGGCGAAGAATCGCGGACGGAGAGGACGTGGTAGGCTTCGGTTTTGCCGCTGGGAGCGGCGAGGACGCGGTGGGCGAATTCGCGGGTGGGGTGGACTTGGAAGTGGAGCCGCGTGCCGCTGTCCAAAAATTTGACGAGGACTTGGGGTTGCGCGCCGTAGCGGGCGAGGTGGGCTTCGCCGAGGAAGTAGGCGGGGTCGCTGGCGAGGAGGGCGGCGAAGTCGTGGGGAGTGGAGTCGTGGCCAACGAGGACTCGGGAGGCACCGGCGCGGGGAGGAGAGTGCGCCTCGGGGGGATTTTTCGCGATGGTAGTGGACGCGATCCAATCTTCGGCGAGATGGGTGTCGGCGGGCGTGGCGGCGCCGGCGAGGGCGTCGAGGGTGCGGCCGCCGGGGTAGGTGCGCCAGACGCGGTTGGCGGGGAGGCGGAGGAGTTTGCCGCGGTGGTTCATGCGGCGGGCGCGGGGTCGATTTTTTTCGAGGCGCGGAGGAGAAGGAGGCCGACGGCGCAGACGATGCCGCCGCAGCCGAGGAAGGCGAGGCGGCCGAGGGCAGGGTTCGGGATGACGGCGAGCAGCATCACGAAGGCGCCGTAGGCGATGCAGAGCCAACCGACGACGGACTCTTGGCGGGCGTCGTTGGCGGAGGCGGCGCCTTCTTCCTTGGCGTGGTCGACGGGCGTGCCGAGGCGGACGAAGAAATCGAGGACGGCGGTTTTCTCGGCGGCGGTGGTGCGGGACCAGAAGAGTTTGGTGCCGATGAACCACGCGGAGCAGATGGCGACGTTGCCGAAGAGCTCGATGGATTGGCGCCAGTATTCGCGGCCGGAGGCGTCGAGCGGCGCGGAGAGGTGGAAATACTGCGCGGCCCACTCGGGCGTGAGTTGTTCGGTGATGAAGAGCGAACTGAGGAAGCCGACGACGACGGTGCTCCAGGCGGACCACGGCGGGGTGTTTTTCACGATCAGGCCGAGGAAGAGCGGGACAACGATCGGGATGCCGATGAGAATGCTGAGACGCTGCGTGAGCTGAAAGAGGGAGAGGTCTTTCAGTTGGCTCATCTTGAGGGCGACCAAGATGATGAGGATGCCGAAGATGACCGTGGTGAGTTTGCTGACGAAGAGGAGGTGCTTTTCGGGGGCGGTGGGGCGGAGAATGGGTTGGTAGAAATTTTTGATGAAGAAGCCGGTGTTTTTGTTCAGGCCGGAATCCATCGAGGACATGGTGGCGGCGAAGATACCGCTGACGAGGAGGCCCATCATGCCGACGGGCATGACGTCGCGGGCGATGGCGATGAAGGCGGCTTCGGAGGGGTTTTTGAGCTGAGGGAAGAGGGCGGCGAGATCGGGGAAACGGATCGAGGCGGCGATGGGCGGCACGAACCAGATGACGATGCCGACGAGGAAGAGCGCGGCGCCGAGGTAGCCGGCCCAGCGGGCGTGTTGGCTGTCTTTGACGCAGAGGTAGCGGTTGGCGTCGCCGAGGTTGTTGGTGGTGTGGATTTGTTTAAGGAGCATCGCGACGCACCAGAGGCCGAGGAAGTTGGTGGAGAAGACGGAGCTGAGGTCGAGGTGGCCGGCGGGCGCGTGGTCTAGAAAGGTGGAGATGCCGCCGACTTTGAGGATGGCGAGAATCGTGACCGCGAGACAGACGGGCATGAGAATGAGGACTTGGATGAAGTCGCTCGCGAGGACGGCCCAACTGCCGCCGATGAGGGCCATCACGAGGACGACGGCGCCGGTGGCGGCGATGGTGAGCGTGAGATCGAGGCCGAAGACGGCGGAGAAAAAGACGGCGAGGGAGTTGAGCCAAATGCCGGCTTGGAGGAGGCCGAAGGGGAGTTGGGTCCAGGTGAAGAATTGTTCGCTGACGCGGCCGAAGCGGTGGCGGATGGCTTCGACGCCGGTGACGACGCGGAGCTGGCGGAAGCGCGGGGCGAAGTAGATCGCGTTGAGGAAAAAGCCGAAGGCGTTGCCGAGGTAGATAACGGCGATGGGCCAGCCGTCGGTGTAGGCTTTCGAGGCGGCGCCGGTGAAGGTCCACGCGCTGAACTGCACCATGAAGGCGGAGCCGCCGACCATCCACCAGAGGGCTTTGCCGCCGCCGCGGAAGTAGTCGGAGACGTTGGTGACGAAGCGGCGGAAGACCCAACTGATCGCCAGCATGTAGACGAAGTAGAAGACGAGGACGGCGTAGTCGTAATGGGTCATGGGGCTGAGGGCGAAAGCGAGCGGGAGAAGAAAAGCGAGCGACGTGGCGAGAGCGTCGAGACTCAGGGTTAATAATTATGAAATGCCAAGGGGAAAGTGGCGGGGCGCGGGGTGAGAGGTAGAGTGCCGAGGAGGAGGGGCAGCAGACTGTAGAAGGGCAGGAGTAAAGCCTGCCCTGCTATGGAGGCGGTGACGGAAGGGCGGACTGAAGTCCGCCCTACTTTGGGGTGGGGCCGGTGGTGTCGCCGACGAAGAGGTGCGCGGGGAGCATGAGGTCGGTGAAGCTGCCGGTGTCGTCGGGGGCGGTTTGGAGGACGAGGCGGGCGGCGGCTTCGCCGAGCTTCTCGGGATTGGAGCCGGCGGCGGTGATGCGCGGTTTGCCCTCGGTGGCGACAGGGGAAAGATCGGCACTGGCGAGGCTGACATCGACGGGAACGCGGAGGCCGGCACGCTCGAAGGCGCGGACGGCGCCGGCGGCCATGAGGGTGTTGTAGCAAAGAAACGCAGTCGGAAAATCTTTGCGACGCGCGTGCGGGATCGCGGTGAGCGCGGCTTCGGCGCCCTCGGCGCGGTCGCCTTCTTTGAGGCTGATGGTGTAGCGCGGATCGAGGGCGAGATCGACGCGGGCGAGAGCGGCTTGGAAGGCGGAGAGGCGGGCTTCGTGGCGACCGAGGCCGACGTTGCCGCCGAGCCAGCCGAAGCGGCGGTGGCCGAGGCTGTGGAGGTGCGTGACGAGGGACTCGAGGGCTTGGGGCTCGTTGCCGAGGACGGAGTGACAGAGGCCGGGGTAGCGGGCGGAGATGGCGACGACGCGGAGATCGAAGCGGCGGAGTTTGTCGAGGAAGGGGCGCGCGACTTCGCCGACGAGCACGATGCCTTGGAAGGCATGGCCGGCGGGGAAGAAGCGGCGGAGTTTGTCGCCGTCGAGTTGGTCTTCGGCGCCGAGAAAAACGGCGGTAAATTCGCGGGCTTCGAGGGCGACGTGCAGGCCGTGTTGCACGTGGCCGAAATACATCGTGGGCGTGTTCAGCCGGAGTGGGGCGCGAAGAATGATGCCGACCTGGCGGGCTTGCGCGGCGGGCGAAGAGGCGAGGTGCATGCCCTTCGGGTGGTAGCCGCGCTTGGTGGCGTGGGCCCAGATGCGGTCGTAGGTCTCGGCGTTGATGCCGGCTTTGCGGCCGTTGAGGACGAGAGAGACGAGGGCCTGCGAGATGCCGAGCTCTTTGGCGAGTTGGGTTTGCGAGACTTTTTTCGCGGGGCGGGGCACGTCGGGGAGATTTAATAATTATGTCGGGGCGGCAACGAATTATTAAATGCGGGCACGGGGACGTGCTCGCTCACCGGGGACTACTTGTAGAGCCAGTATTTTTGGGACTGGGTTTGGTAGATCCTGGCTTGGTCGTTCCACTGTTTCAGCCAGGCTTCGATGTTGATGTTCTTACCTTTGGCGACGAGGTCGTCGTAGAAGGCGCGGGAGCCGAGGAGGTGGAGGAAGAGGCTGCGTTGGGGGACGGTGGCGCTGGCGAAGGGGTTTTTCGGCTCCAGTTTGCAGGAGAGGCGCATGAGATGGAAATTCAGCTCGGTGGGGCGCCACGCATCGTAGTCGCGAATCTCGATGTAGAGGCCGGTGCCGGCTTTGCCGGTCTTGGTGTTGGGGGCGCTGACGCGGCGGAAATCGATGCCGGGGAGTTTGAGGGCGCGGAGTTCCTTTTCGTAGACGTCGATCTTTGTCGTGAGATGGAGGATGCCGCGAAATTGGTAGAAGGAGCCGACGCCGTGTTTGAAGCCGCCGAGTTCGCAGCCGAGGCCGGTCATGGGGTAACCTTTCACGGCTTCGAAATCGGGGATGAGAGGCGAGGTGCTGACCCAGTTGAGGCCGGTCTCGGTCCAACGCATGGAGCGTTTCCAGCCGCGCATGGGGATGACGGTGAGTTTGCCGCGGGCGCGCTGGGCATCGGTGAGCGAGTAGTTTCCCGGAGGTTCGGGGGCGGCTTTGGTCATGCGGGCGAGTTCGCCCATGGTGAGGCCGTGCACGTAGGGGACGCGGAAGGCGCCGACGTAGCTCATCTGGTTGGCGTCCATCGGCGGGCCGTCGACCTTGAGGCCGCCGAGGGGATTGGGGCGGTCGAGGACGATGATTTCGACGCCGTGCTCGAAGCAGGCGGAGAGGGCGTTTTTCATCGCGCTGATGAACGTGTAGCTGCGCGTGCCGATGTCCTGGAGGTCGACGACGAGGGCATCGAGGTCTTTGAGCTGGGCCTTGGTGGGCTTGCGGGTCTTGCCGTCGTAGAGAGAGCGGACCGGGAGACCGGTGCGTTTGTCGACGTAGTCGTTGTAATTTTTTCCGGCGGGGAATTCGCCGTTGATGCCGTGCTCGACGGCGAAGAGGGCGACGAGCTTGACGCCGGGAGCGCGGCGGAGGACGTCGGCAGTGGGGATGCCGCGGCGGTTGACGCCGGCGGGATGCGTGAGGAGGCCGAGGCGTTTGCCCTTCACGGCGGCGAAGCCGTCGGCTTCAAGGACGTCGATGCCGAGGAGAATCGGCGAGGCGGTGGAGACGGGAGCGGGGGCGGCGGGAGCGGAGACGTTGGGGATGACGAAACCGGTGGCGGGGGCGCGCGTGGGCGCGGGAGCCGGGGGCTTATTCGCGCTGCACCCGAAGAGGCCGAGGAGCGGCACGAGGATCGGAAACAGGGAGCGGAGAAACGGAATGCGAGGCGCGCCGAACATGGCGGGTCACAGTGGGCGCTGGGGACGGTCGGTCGAGCCGGAAGCGGGTTGGGCGCCGGCGCGGGCGCCGAGAAGATAAACCGCGTCGAGGAGAGCGCCGAGGACGAGACCGCTGACTACACCGCCGACGACGAGGCAGAGGACGGCCTGGCCGACGGCGGAACCGAGGTCGAGCTGGCCGAAGAGTTCGCCGAAACCTTTGTCCTGCCAGCCGCGGGGCAGGCGGGCGGAGGCGACTTCGAAGCCGGCTTGCGTGAGGATTTTACGGCCGAGCAAAAACGTGCCGCCGTAGATGGGGAGCGCCGTGAAGGGATTGGTGAGAAACTGGAGCGCGCCGAGAATCATAAAATTGCAGCGGCTGAAGAGTGCGACGATGAAGCCGAGCGGAAGCTGGATGCCCATCAGCGGTAGCAGCGAGAGGACGGAGCCGAAATAGAACGAGCGGCGCACGGGGCTGGAGCGAAAGCTCCACAAGTAAGAGCGTCGGCGGGCCATCGGCGCAAAGCGGCCGACGAGGGGATAGCGGTGAAACTCGGTGCGCCGCGGCATGAAACGCAGCCAGCGTTTTGTGCGGCGGATGCGGACGTGGTGCGGCGATGGGGCGACAGGCGAAGGGGGGACGGTTTCGGGCATCGTGGGGAAGGTTTCAGAAAACTTCCCGAACGCGAGTGGTGAGGAACGATTGAGCGTCGCGGAGCGCGTCGGCGAGCGGTGTGCCGGGGGGCGTGATGGCGTGGAGCGAGAGGTGGGGGCGGGCGGCGAGTGTCGTGACGGCGCCGGCGAAGACGTGGACGGGTTTGCCGAGGGCGAGGGCGCGGGCGGCGACGGCGCCGGGGCCTTTGCCGGTGAGCGACGTGTCGTCGAAGCGGCCCTCGCCGGTGATGACGAGATCCGCGGCGGCGAGTTTTCGCTCGAGATCGAGCCACGCGGAGACGAGATCGAAACCGGGGAGGAGTTGGGCGCCGGTGGCGGCCATGAGACCGAAAGAGATGCCACCGGCGGCACCCGCACCGGGAGTATCCATGAGCGAATCGGGGCGTTGCGCGTAGGCGCAGAGCAGGAGGGCGAGGCGGGCACTCTCGTGATCGAGGCGCGCGAGGTCGGCGGGGCGAAGACCTTTTTGCGGGCCGTAAGTGGCGGCGGCGCCGCGCGGGCCGAGGAGGGGATTGGTGACGTCGCAGGCGATGCGGATCGGAGGGAGCGAGGCCGGGAGGTGGCCGGAGAGGTGCGCGATGCGGGACCAGTGGGCGGGGATGGGTGGGGAGATGGAGGAGGAATCGGCGGCGTGAAACGTGAGGCCGAGGGCGGCGAGGGCGCCGAGGCCGAGGTCGCTCGTGGCGCTGCCGCCGACACCGAGGAGAATGGCGACGACGCCGGGGCGCGCGGCGGCGAGGCGGATGAGTTCGCCGGTGCCGTGCGTGGTGGTGTGCCAGGGGTCGCGTTGGTCGGGCGCGAGGAGGGCGAGGCCGGAGGCGGTAGCCATCTCCACGACCGCGACGGTCGGTGGAATGTCCGATGACGAATGACGAATTTCTAGTGCCAGTAGGGTGCGGGCAGCGGCGGGGATGTTGGCAAGGGGGACGAAGCCGAGGGTGGCCGGAGTGGAGGCGCCGCGGGGGCCGGGGACGGTGTGCGTTTCCACGGTGCCGCCGGCAGCGTGTGTGAGGATTTCACAGAAGCCTTCGCCGCCGTCGGCGAGCGGGCAGAGGTCGAGCGTCCAGTCGGAGTGTGCGGCGCGGAGCGCGGCGGCGGTGTGCTCGCACGCGGCGGGGGCGGTCAGGGAGTCTTTGAATTTATCGAAGGCGAGGAGGACACGCATGGCGAAGGGTGGGGATTGCCGTGTCGCGGGCGGCTCCGAGCAATGAGAAAAGGCTGAGGGCGTCGTGTCGCGGGCGCTCGCCGCTACGGGGCGGTGGTCGCTGATCTTGAAAATGCGGGCGCGGGGACGCGCCCGCCCACCTCGGGAATCAGAAGGTGCCGCTGAGGCCGGCGGTGAAGGTGGCGCCGAGGTTGTTGGCGATTTGGAAGTAGCTCCACGTCGGGGCGCCGTCGACGACGCGGTAGCGGGTCTTTTGGGCGTTGGTGACGTTGCGGGCGGAGAGGAAGAGCTTGGCCCATTTGGTGACGCTGTATTCGAAACTGAAATCGACGGTCGTGTAGGCAGGGTAGAAACGGTGGCCCTGCACGACGGGCGCGGTGGCGGTGGCGGCGACGTCTTCGCGCTGCCGGTAGACGCGGCCGTTGCGGATGAGGCCGACGGTGCCGCTGAATTTGCCGCGGCGGAAACTGAGCGAGGCTTTTTCCTGATCCTCGTAGAAATTCTGGAAATCGCCGCTGAGGTTGCCGTTGGCGTAGTTGAATTTCGCGAGGTTGTTGTAGTTGTAGCTGCCGGTGAACGTGAAGCCGCGGGCGAAGCGGGGCAGCCAGACATCGAGGGGCTGGCGGGCTTCGAATTCGACGCCGGTGATCTGGCCTTTGCCGTCGTTCACCCAGGTGGTGGATTGGAAATTCAGGAAGGTGGGCTCGAGGTCGAGCTCGGCGAGGCGGGCGGGCGTATCCAGTAAAATGGTGCGCTGGATCTGCACCTGGTCGATCTCCTTCACGAAGCCGCCGATGCTGAAGACGCCGCCCTGGGGCGTGTAGTATTGGATGGCGGCCTCGTAGTTGTCGGCGGTCCAGGGTTTGAGATTGGGATTGGGGCGGTTGACTGAGCCGAGGGCGACGCCGGAATAGGTGCCGGTGAGGACGGGGTTGTAGTCGAAACTGGAGCTGGGGATGATGGCGCGGCCGAAGCGGTTTTTCGCCTGCGTGGCGGCGTAGCCGGCGCGGAGCACGATCGCATCGGTGAAACTGTAGTTGAGCTGGAGGCTGGGGAAGAGACCGTCGTTGCTGCCTTTGCCCCGCGCGCCTTTGCGGACGTAGCGGAGGAGATTGCCGGCGAGCGATTGGTCGACGAGGCCGCGGCTGGTGACGTAGCGGGCGCCGCGGTCGAGGCTGCCGACGCCGGTGGCTTCGGCTTTTTCGTAGCGGAGACCGCCGACGTAGGTGAGGCGGTTGCGGAAAAAGGCACCGGTGAGCTCGAGCCACGGAGCGGTGGTCTGCTCGTTGACCTCGTAGGGCTCGGTGACGGAGAAGCGGTGGGACTCGGCGTCGCGGTAGGCGAACCACGTGGGGTGGGCGACGTAGAGATCGTAGAGGCGGCGCATGCTGATGCGCGGGACGGCGGGGAAATCGTAATACGAATCGCGGGCGGGCAGGACGTTGACGGCGGCGATTTGCGCGGCCTCGGTGCCGGGGCCGCCGGCGACGCCGTTGGGGCCGACGAAGGTCCAGATCTTGGCGTCGTAGGTTTGGACGTTGCGGAACTGTTCGTCGTAATCGTAGCCGAGGCGGACGGCGAACGGGTTGCCGGCAAGACTGAAGGAGCGCTTCGCCCAGAGGCGGAGGGCGGCGATGCTCTCGTTGGTCTGGCCGGGGCGGGAGACGGCGCCGCCGATTTTCAGGTTGTTGAGATTCTGCCAATCGAGCTCGGGGCCGACGGTGGTCGAGCCGGGTGTGACGGTGTAGGCCTTGATCGTTTTGGAGTTGGTGAAATTGCGGTCGAGATAGTTGACCGTGATCGGAATGGGGTTGGCGGTGCCGGTGCCGACGCCGGTGAGGAGAAGACTGCTGCCGCTCATGGTGCTGCTGCCGAAGAAGCCGTTTTCGATGTCGCCGAACGTGTGCTTCGACGTGGAGAAGGAACCGCGGCTGCTGAGCGTCCAATCGCCGCGGCGCCACTCGGCCTCGAGGAGATTGGTGAGCGTGTCTTTCTGGCCGTTGCGCCACGCTTCGCGGAGATCGTAGCGGATGGTGCCGGCGCCGAGACCGCCGTAGACGTTGTGCGCATCGTTGGTGCCGGGGAGGCCGAGGCGGGTGTTGAGGACGGCGTCGGTGACGGCGGTGCTCTGGTTGCCGGTATTCCAGTTGAAACGGATGTCGTCGCCGGCGCGTTCCTGGTAGCGGCCGCCGGTGAGCGAGTAGGAGAGCTTGAGCTCGCGGGTGGGGCGCCAGTCGAATTTCGCGGAGGCACCGTCGGAGACGTCCTGCTTGGGATTGTCGTGGATGCCCTCGGAGGAGAATTGCGGATTGAGCACGCTGGCGGTGGTGAGCGGGAGGCCGGCGGCGACGCGGGCCTTGGCGGCGACGGCCTGATTGGCGTTGCCGAAATTAACGCCGGGGAACGACCAGTGGACGCGGGCGAGGACGTCGTTGTGGTTCAACGTGAGGGCGTAACCGAAAGTCTTGGACACGGGATCGGTCCAGGTGAGTTTGAAATTCGGACGCCAGCCGCGAATGAGGGTGTCACGGATGCCGGGGCGCGGGCCGAGGCCGAAGGATTCAGCATCGGTCGTGAAGAGCGCGGCGTAGGTGAGGCTGCGCTTGCTGGCCTCGAAGGCGGAGCGGCGCACGAGATTGACGGAGCCGCCGAGGGCGTTGGCGCTGTCCTGCGGCGTGCGGAGTTTGCGGACCTCGACGCGGGCGATGTCGGCGGAGGAAGAGCCGAGCATCTCGAAATTGCGGTCGCGGCTGCTGGTGCCGAGGGTCGAGGTGGAGGCGGAGGCGACGGGCATGCCATCGAAGCGGATCTCGGTGTTGACGGCGTCGAGGCCGCGCACGCTGACGCCGACGATGTTGTTGGCGAAATATTCCACGCTCACGCCGGGCAGCCACTTCATGAGTTCGCCGGGGTTGCTGTCGGGAATGGTGCCGAATTGATCGGCGCTCACGACGCTCTTCTGGCCGAGGGCGGCGCGCTGTTCGTTGACGGCGATGGCGGCGGCGTCGGTTTCGCGCGCGGCTTGGACTTTGAAGGCGTCGAGCTTGACGGTCTCTGAAGTGGCGGCGGGATCGCCGGAGCGGGACCGGTGGGTGAGGGCGATGTCCTGCGTGACGGTGCCGCCGGGAACGATCGCCAGAGGAATTTCTTTTTCAGAGAGGCTTGTGAAAAATGCGCGGATGACGACGGGACCGGCGGGAATTCCGGCGAGCCGGAAGAAGCCGCCCTCGTCGGAATACGTGACGAGATTGGAGCCCTTGACAGTGATGCGGGCGTTGGTGAGGAAGTCACCGGTGGCGGCGTTTTGCACGCGGCCCTCGATCGCACCGGTGGCGACGGCGGTGGCGGTAGAGGGCGCTTGGGCGCGCGTGTCGAGGGCGAGGTTGAGGGTAAGGCACGCGGCGAAGGCGAGCCGCAGGAGCGGACGAGGGGTGAGCATGGGGTTGGGGGCAGTGCGGCGAGTCAGGAGCGCCGGAGGGTTTGAGGCAGAGATGGGAAGGTAACGCGCGCGGGGCGTGCGAACAATGGATAGTTCGGACTCGCTGATAGATATTATCGACCACGCCGCCGACGACGGAGGGTGGCGGAGGGCGAGCCCGGGCGCGGCGGCCTGTTGGAACTCAGTCGGCTTTCACTAGGGCGAAGCGCGGCACGCGCGCGCCGTCGGCGAGGGCGACGGTTTCGATGAACATCGCGGCGGGACGGACCCAGAGACCGCGCTCGCCGTAGAGTGCCTGGTAAACGACGAGCGGCTCCTCGGTCTCGGAGTGGCGCGCGAGGCCGACGACGCGGTAGTCGTTGCCTTTGTAGTGGCGGTAGAGGCCGGGGCGGGGTTCGGTGGGTAGCGGGGGGAGGGCGGAGGGCATGGCGGGTTCGAGTGTCGATGCGAGAAACGAAGGCGGACTGAAGTCCGCCCTACTTGGCTTCGACGCGGAGGATGCCTTTCATGAGGCTGAAGTGGCCGGGGAAGCTGCAGAGGTAGTCGTAGTCGCCCGGGGTGGTGGGGGTGGTGAAATAGATTGTGTCGCTGCCTTCGGGGAGGACGAGCGCGGTGTGGAAGAGCACGTCGTCGGTGTTGGGGACGTAGTTCTTCGCGGCACCGTCGACGCCGAGGGCGAGGGCGGCGGCTCCGACGGATTCGCCTTTGCCGGGGGCGCAGAGGACGAAGTTGTGGAGCATGTCGTCAGTGTTGCGGAAGACGAGGCGGACGCGGGAACCGGCTTTCACGGTGAGCAGCGTCTGATCGTATTTCAGGCCGGGCTGCGTGCCGAGGAGGATGGTCTTGTCGCCATCGTCGCCGGCCCAGTCGGCGCCGGGGCGCGTCGGGTGTTTTTTGGTGGCAGCGTTGGCTTGGGCGGGGATGGGCACGACGCAGAGCTCGGCCTCCTTGGGGTCGATGGGAATAATGCGCGGGCCGTCGGGGAAACGGTTGAAGGTGTAGTAGGCGATGTTGTGAAGGAGAGGTTCGTTGCCTTGGGCGGCGCGGAGGCCGGCGGCTTTGATTTCGTGAATGTAGCCTTCGCGCAGACAGAGCGTGGCGAGGCGGACGCTGAGCCCGTCGGGGGCGACGATGACTTTGCGGACGGGGCAGGCGGCGCGGTGCGAAGGGGCGCTGCCGTATTCTTTGTGCCAGAGATAGGTGAAACTGGATACGCCGTAGCTCTCGGCTTTTTCGGCGGTGGCGCGGTCGACGGGGCGGGTGAAGGTGAGCACGAAGCCGTCGGGCTGGGCTTTTACTTCTTTGATTTCGAACGGCGTCTCGCCGGTCCAGACGAGGCGCTCGAGGCCGAATTTTTTCGGGCCGAGGGAGCCCCAGCCGCGCTCGGTCTCACCGGTGAAGAGCGAGCCGTCGTCGCTCTGCGCGAGGCGGATGATGCCGCTGTCGAAGCCGCTGCGGAAGGCGTAGGCGGCGCCCTGCCAGACGCCTTTGACTTTCTCGAGGCTGACGCGGGCGATTTTGCTCTGGCCCTGGTCGGCAACGAAGAGCTGGCCCGCGAACGGACCGAATTTTCCGCGGCTGAGGTCTTCAATCACGCCGGAGTTGGAGATACCCATCACGGTGTGCGGGAGCCAGACGGCGGGCGGCTTCACGCCCGGAAGACGTTTCGCGACGGCGGACATCGGTTCGCCGAAGCTCGTGATATCGGCGGGGCGGAGCGCGACGGGGGAGCCGGGGAGTTTGCTCCACGTGAGGCCGGCGGGGTGACCGAGAAAATCGCCGCGCTCGATGTGGGTGAGTTTGCCGGAGCCGACCCACTCGCCTTGGTTGTCGGTGGCGAACCAATCGCCGGCGGCGGTGACGGTGAAACCGGCGGGCGAGCGGAGGCCGGCGGCGATGGGGAGCATCTGGCCGTCGGGCGTGATCTCCATGAACCAACCGCGCCACGGCACGGGTGCCTGGGTGGCGCCGCCGAAGGCGACGTTGAGGGAGAGTCCGAGGTTGCCGTTGGGCGCGAGCACGGGGCCGAAGGCGTATTCGTGGTAGCTGCCGGAGATCGGGATTTTCGCGACTGTCTCGAAGACATCGGCGCGGCCGTCGCCGTCGGTATCGGCGAGGCGAGTGATCTCCTGGCGTTGGGCGACGTAGTAGCCGCCCTTGGACGCGGGGGCGGCGATGAGGCCGAGCGGCTCGTGGAGGCCGGAGGCGAAGAGCGTGAATTTCGGTCGCGCTTCGGGGGCGTAGGCGCCGTCGACGAACCAGACCTCGCCGCGGCGGGTGGTGACGAGCAGGCGTTGGCTGGGGAGCGGGAGAATGCCGCTGGTTTCGAGGACGATGCCCTCGGGAACTTCGAGGGGGATGCGGCGCCAGTATTTGTTTTCGCGGGCGACGAGTTCGTCGCTGGGCTTGGCGAAGCGCTCGGCGGAGGACGGGTTGTTCGACTGGGCGTGCGCGGAACCGGCGAAGAGGGCGAGCGTAAGCGAGGCGAACGCGGCCGACGCGGCGCGGGTCGAGAGCGGGGAGAGGAAAAAGCGTTTCATAGCGGCGGCGTTACCAGACGAGCGAGTAGGTGAGCGGGGCTTCGAGCGTGGCTTTCGAGAGGCGCACGACGAGGAACTGGCGGTCGCCGACGATGCGCACGGCGGGGCGGTGGGGGGAATCGGTGGGCCAATCGACGTAGTAGGTGCGGTCGCCGATCACCCAGCCGCCGGTGGGTTGCGGCGTGATGACGGCGGCCTCGGCGAGGAGGACCTGAGTTTCCCAAGAGTTGAGCGAGCCTTTGAAATCGAGACGGCGATGGAGCGATTTGCCGTCGACGGCGGGCGCGATGCGGTCGCGGATGGAGAGCTCGGACAACGTGGAAAGAAACACGGGCTGCCCGTCGGGTTCGAGCGTGTAGCCCTGCGAGGAATGGAGCGCGTCGGCGGCGTCGGGCCAGCCATGGGCTTTGGGAAAATCGACGAGGGCGACGGTGGGTTTGGCGGTGAGCGTGAGGGCCGGGCCGGTGGGCTTGGCGAGTTGGGGCTCGCCGCGGCCCTCCCACATGTCGGCCGTGTCGAGCCACGGGCCGCGCCAGACGCGCAGCACGGCACCGGTCTCGAAATCGTAAGCGTAGTGCAGGCCCTGCGGGGTGCCGACGCTGATGGCGTAGAGGCGTTTCTTAGGTTCGAAGGGCACGAAGCCGCGCTGCAGGCGGATGCGATCGGCGGGCTCGAGAAGGATTTGTTTCGTGGAGGACGGTGGGCGGCGAACGGCGCTGGGTGTCGCGGTGGACGGGCCGCCGAGCGGTTGCGGAGCGAGGCCGGGGCCTTCGGCGATGATCTCAAGGGAGGGACGGCCGTTGCCGTGGTGCACGTAGTCGAGCCGCACGGTGTGCTTGCCGGCGGCGAGTTGCACGGTGCCGGCCTGACCGCCGCGCTCGACGGGGCTGATCACGGGCCGGTCGTCGATGAGCAGGCGGACGGGGGTGTTGGTTTGCGGCGTGAAGGCGTATTCGCCGGCGCGCGACACGAGGAGTTGGCCCGTGAGCACGAGGGCGAACTTGCCGGTTTTCTCGACGGCCGTGTGGGCGAAGCTGGTGGGAACGCCGGTGGCGACGGGCGTATCCGCTTCGTAGGCGCCGACGCGGCTGAAGGCGCCGGCGTAGAGGCGGTAGGCGAGATCGGTGAAGACGAAGCGGGCATCGGCCTCGAAGCGTTTGTAGGCGAGGCCGCGGATGGCGACGGGGCCATGGTCGCCTTGGATCATGAGCGGGCCGAGAGGCGCTTCGGGACCTTGTTCGAAAAGCGCGCTGCGGGTGGCGCCGGTGACCTCGACGTTTTCGTGGATGAGGTGGCCGTTGAGGAGGACTTTCGCGAAGCGGGCATTTTTCGTCTTCTTGCCCGCGGCGTCGAAACGCGGGGCTTGAAACTCGATGTGGAGCGATTGCCAGAGGCCGGGGGCGCGGCTGGCGTTGGCGCGGGGCGCGATGCCGTCGTAGCTCTCGTTGCCCTTGCCGCGGGCGGCGTCCCAGCGCGAGTAGATGCCGCCGCAATCGGCGGGCGTGGGCGACTTCACGCCCCAACTATCGAAGAGCTGCACCTCGTAGCGGCCCATCAGGTAGACGCCGGAATTCGAGCCAGGGCTGAGGAGAAATTCGAGATCGAGCTCGATATCGCCGTGCTCCCACGCGGTGAACAAGTGGCCGCGGGTATCGGGCGTCTTGCCGGGATTGCAGATGAGGACGCCGGTGCCGGGGGCGGCGCCGAGTGATTTATCGCGGCGGGGATCGCCAGTGAAGCCGCCGGCGAGGCGCCAATTGGCCGTGGTGGGTTTGAAGGCCGCGAGGGTGTCGAGCGGCACGCGCTCGGGGGCGAGCAGCGATTGGGCGCGCGTGGTGACGAGCGCGGAGGCGAGAACGGCGACGAGCGCAAAGGTGCGTGCGAGCACGCGGGGCGGGCGGGAAAAGCGGGGCATGGAGGAAGTGGGGGCGGGGAAGGTCGGTGTGCGCGCGGGCGGGGGCAAACTGGAATTTCGACGGGCGCGGCAGGAGGGAAGAATTGCTGCAGGGGCGGGCAACCGCGTCGGGGCGCGCGCGTCTTGGCTGAAACCGATGAAAACGTTTTCTGTGACGGCGATGATGGCGGCAGCGGCGGTGATGTGGACCGCACACCTGGGATTTGCGGCGACCACTGTCGAAGTCGCGGCAAAACCGGGCGGGACGTGGAAAAAGCAGCCCACGCGCACGCTGGAGGATCTGCCCGCGGACGTGCAGGCGAAGACGGATGGGGCGCTCACGGCTTACGGCGGACGGACCGACCGACGCGGGAAAGCGACGGGTTTCTTTCACGCCGAGCAGATCGGCGGGCGCTGGTGGCTCGTCGATCCGGAGGGCGGGCTGTTTGTCCACAAGGCGGTCGTGTCGGTGGCGCCGCTGCGCACGAACGGGGCGCAGGCGGTGTGGCGGGAAAAATTTGGGAACGACGAAGGCTGGGCGGCGCAGACGATGGCGCTGTTGCGCGAGCATGGCTTCAACGGCACGGGGGCGTGGACCGATACGGCGAAACTGCGGGCGGCACCGCAGCCGCCGGCCTACACGCTGATCTGGAATTTTATGAGTAGCTACGGGAAGAAGCGCGGCGGCACGTATCAGAAACCCGGTCACACCGGCTATCCGAAGGACAGCATCTTTGTGTTCGATCCGGAGTTTGCGGCCTTTTGCCAAGAGCACGCGCAGCAACTCGCGGCGACGAAGGACGACCCGCGGCTGCTGGGGCATTTCACGGACAACGAGCTGCCGTTCAAACGCGAGGCGCTCGCGAACTACCTCGCGTTACCCGAGGGCGATGCGGGGCACCGCGCGGCGGCGGCGTGGCTGCGGGCGCGGCACGGGGCGGGCGCGACGGCGAAGGACATCACAGAGCAGGATCAGCAGGATTTTCTTGGCGTGGTGGCCGGGCGCTATTTCGAGATCGTGGCGCGCGCGATCCGGCTCGTGGACCCGAATCACCTCGTGCTGGGGCCGCGGCTCCACGGCGCGGCGTTGCGTTTTCCGGAGGTGTTCAAGGCGGCGGGACCGCACCTCGACGTGGTGGCGATCAACTATTACAACGCGTGGACGCCGGTGCCCGAGCGAATGGACATGTGGGTTAAGGAAAGCGGGCGGCCGTTTCTCATCACTGAGTGGTATGCGAAGGGCATGGACTCCGGGATGGCGAACACGTCGGGCGCGGGCTGGACGGTAAAAACGCAGGCAGACCGCGGACGCTTCTACGAAAATTTCACGCTGGGCCTGCTCGAGGCGCGCGGGTGCGTCGGCTGGCATTGGTTCAAATACGGGGACAACGATCCCACCGACACGAAGGCGGACCCGTCCAACACGGATTCGAACAAAGGCATCGTGAGCAACCGTTACGTGCCCTACGCGCCGTTGCTCGCGTCGATGAAGCGCATCAACGAGCGCGCGTATGGCGTGATTGACCATTTTGATGCGGTTGCCAAGGAACGCGGCGGGCGCTGAGGATCGCGGGAAAAGTCAATGAAAACTATGAAGCTGCACTCGTTGTTAAAATTCCTCGTGGCCGGTGTCGGTATCCTGATGGTGGTGACCGCCCCGCGTGCAGCCGAGAAGGTCGCGACAGCGCGGATGGTTGCCGATGTGACGTATCTCGCGCCGGACCGCGCGGAGAAACTGGATCTTTACCTCCCGGTGCCACCGGCGAAGGGCAAACTTTCGCCGGCGGTGGTGTGGATTCACGGTGGCGGTTGGGCGGGCGGCGTAAAGACGGAGAATCGCGCGATGAACATTTGCACCACGCTCGCCGACGCGGGCTACGTCGCGGTGAGCGTCGAATATCGGCTCGGCGACGGCGCGTGGCCGACGAATCTTCACGATTGCAAAAACGGCGTGCGGTTTCTGCGGGCGAATGCGGCTAAGTATGGAATCGATCCCGAGCGAATCGCGGTCGCGGGTGGATCGGCGGGCGGGCATTTGGCGCTGATGGTGGGGTTCACGGGGGACAATCCCGCGTTTGAACCGACGGGCGCGGCGACGCCGTATCCGGGCGTGTCGAGCCGGGTGCGGGCGGTGATCAATATGTATGGGATCGCAAATATGCTGACGCGGCAGGAGGTCGCGACCGATGGCACGCCGACGGGAAAATTTCGCACGGCCGGGCCGGCGAAAGTGTTCGGCGCGAGCGATCCGGCGGCGCCGGTTTATCGGGTTGCTTCGCCGGTGACGCACGTGACGAAAGGGACGCCGCCGGTGCTGATTCTCCACGGTAATCTCGACACGACGGTGGACCGCGACCAGTCGCACGAGCTGGCGCGCGTGCTCGCGAAGCACGGCGTGCCGCACGAACTCGTGATGGTCGAGGGAGCCGGGCATACGTTTGATTTTCAGACGTGGAACAAGAAACCGCTCTCGCGCGATCTGCGGCCGGTGGCGCTCGCATTTTTGGCGAAGCACCTCGGGCTGTGAGAGCGTGCGCGCGCGGCGCTCGCGAGGCGGGCTGCGGCCGGAGGGAATGATGCAGTGTGTCAGGCGCGACGCTCGACGAGCATGGGCAGGCCGCCGGTGGGACGGAGGGTGATGCGCGGCTGAGGCGCGGGTGGGCGCGTGCCCGGCGCGGGGCGGAATCGCCACTGCTGAGCGAGCGTGGCGACGACGAGAATGAGTTCCATCCACGCGAAGCTCTCGCCGATACAACCGCGCGGTCCGCCACCAAAAGGCAGGTAGGAAAATTTCGGCAGGTTTTCCCGGAGCGCCGGAGTCCAGCGCCACGGGCAGAAGGCGGCGGGCGATTCGAACCAACGGGCATCGCGGTGGGTGACCCACGGGCTTGTCAGCACCGTCGTGCCGGCGGCGACGGAGCGACCGCCGAGCTCGGTCTCGATCAGCGCACGGCGACCGATGATCCAGGCGGGCGGATAGAGGCGGAGTGACTCGCGCACGACTTGCTCGGTGAACACGAGACGCGGCACGTCGGCAAAGGTCGGAGCGCGACCACCGAGGACGGCGGCGAGCTCGGCGTGCAAGGCGCATTCGGCGGCGGGGTTTTCGGCGAGCAGCGACCACGTCCACGCGAGGGCGTTCGCGGTGGTTTCGTGACCGGCGAGGAAAAGCGTCATGACCTGATCGCGGGTTTCCTCGTCGGACAGGCGTTCGCCGGGGCGGTCGGCATCCTCGGCAAAAACGAGCGTGGAGAGGAGATCGCCGGTGTCGCCGCCGCCGGCGCGGCGCTCGCGAATGAGGCGAAACACGATCTCGTCGAGCGTGGTGCGCGCGGCGCGGATACGGCGGGATGCGGGCAACGGCAGGCGCAGCGCGAAATCGGAGAAGGGGAGCAGAATGCGGTTGAAGTTTTCGATCAGCGTGCCGAGGGCTGCGCCGGCGGTGCGCGCGGAGTCGGCCACATCGGCGGAGAACAACGTGCGGCAGACGGCGTCGAGCGTGAGAGCAGCCATGTCAGCGGCGACGTCGCGGCGCGTGCCAGGTGTCCACGTTTCGACTGCGCGAACCGCGGAGGCGGAAATGGCGTCGGCGTAGCCGGCGAGGCGCTGGCGGTGTAAGGCGGGCTGGACGAGCCGGCGTTGGCGGCGGTGTTTCGCGCCTTCGCTGGTGAGCAGACTTTCGCCGAGGAAAAGGCGGGCGCGGCGGAGGGCGACGCCTTTGCTGTAGCTCGCGGCGTCGGCCACGAGAACGTCGTGGATCAGATCAGGGTGATTGATGAGGACGACGTTTTGGCCGGCGAAGCGGAGCGTGGTGAAATCGCCGTGGTCGCGCGCAAGACGCGTTAGGAACGCGAGCGGATCGCGGCGCAGCGCGAAGAAAAATTCGCCCGGGAAGCGCGGTCGCAGTGGGGTGGTTTGGGAGGTGCACACGAGGCCGGCGGTGCGGTTGGGCGCGGAAGGCGCGGATGATGCTGCGGGTGCGACGGGCGGCGACGTGGTCATGCCGCGTTGAACGATGGCGCGGGGGCCGGCGTTACGGAAATCTAGGGGGCGACGGACGCTGGTGGACGGCGGTCATAGACCGGCGCTATCGCGAAAGCGTGCGCGTCTTTGTGCGGGCGCAGGGACGCGCCCGCCCATCTGGGGCGAGCGGTGGGCCTCACTCGTTTAGCTCGAGGACGACCACGGATTTGGAGGGGAGGGCGACAGTGAGGGTGTTGGCGGAGAGCGTCGCGTCGGTGAAGGAGGCGGGCTGCACGGCGGTGGGGGAGGCGAAGGTGTTGTGGGTGTTCATTGCCGGGGCGGTGAGCACGCGGCCGGTAGCGGATTTTGCGGTCACGCCGGTCAGGGTGCAGGTGACGGTGATGGGTTTCGTCGGATCGCAGTTGGCGAAGGAGACGTGGAGTTTGCCGGCTTTGCCGCGGGAGGCGGAGGCACTGACGGCGGGGATTTTTTCGCCGCCGACGGTGTAGTCGGGTGTCGTGAGCGCGACGGGGAGCGAGGTGGCGTCTTGGTGGACGTTCATCATCTCCATCGCGTGGTAGGTCGGTGTGACGAGCATCTTCTCCTTGTCGGTGAGAATGACCGATTGGAGGACGTTGATGATCTGGGCGATGTTGGCCATCGTCACGCGGTCGGCGTGGGCGTGGAAGATGTGAAGGTTGAGCACGGCGACGAGGGCGTCGCGCATGGTGCTTTGCTGGTAGAGGAAACCGCCGTTGGTGCCGGGCTCGACGTCATACCACGTGCCCCATTCGTCGACGACGAGGGCGACGCGTTTCTTCGCGTCGTAGCGATCCATGATCTCGGAGTGTTTCGTGATAAGCTCGTCCATCTTCAGCGTGCGCTGGAGGGTGGCGAACCACATGTCTTCGCCGAAGTTGAGCGAGGAGCCTTTGCTGCCGCGCCAGTTGCCGGTGGGGAGCGTGTAGTAGTGGAGCGCGAGGCCGTGCATGCGGTCGCCGACGTTTTTCATCATCGTCTCGGTCCACTCGTAGTTGCCCTCGTTGGGACCGCAGGCGACGCGCGTGATGCGACCGGCGGCGCCGGGGACGTAGTTTTTGACGAAGGTATTGTAGCGCTTGTAATTGTCGGCGTAGAAGGCGGCGGTCATGTTGCCGCCGCAGCCCCAGCTTTCGTTGCCGATCGCGAGGTAGGGAACCTTCCAAGGCTTATCGCGGCCGTGGGCGCGGCGGAGATTGGCCATCGGGGAATCGGCGGGGGACGTCATGTATTCGACCCACTCCATGGCCTCCTGCACAGAGCCGCTGCCGACATTCAGGCAGACGTAGGGGGCGATGCCGAGGAGCTCGCAGAAATCGAGAAACTCGTGCGTGCCGAAGTGGTTGTTTTCCACGACACCGCCCCAGTGGCTGTTGAACATCGAGGGGCGTTTCTCGCGCGGGCCGATGCCGTCGCGCCAGTGATACTCGTCGGCGAAGCAACCGCCCGGCCAGCGGAGTTGCGGAACTTTGAGTGTGCGGAGGGCGGCGATGACGTCGTTGCGGTAGCCCTTGGTGTTGGGGATCGGCGAGTTCTCGCCGACCCAAATGCCCTCGTAGATGCAACGGCCGAGATGTTCGGAGAAGTGGCCGTAGATGTTTTTGTTGATCACGGGGCCGGGCTTCGACGCATCGAGCGTGAGCGTGGCGGCGAGGGACGCACCGGGATCGGCGGCGAGGCCGGAGAGCGAAGCCAGCAAGCACGAGGCGGTAGTAGCGAGGAGGCGCAGGAGCGGAGTTTTCATGGCGTGGCGAATGAAGGGACGGTAGTGAGTTTGCTGGGACGGGTCGACGGGTTGGACGGCGGACCGTCCGGCGAGAGGGGAGTGGCGCGTGCGGTCACGTTCGCGCGAGCACGACGATGGCGCGGGCGGGCTGCGCGGGGCAGGCCGACTCGCAGGCGCCGCAGCCGTTGCACGCGGTGAGGTTGACGCGCGGTTGCGACGAAAAGCCGTCGGGGCCGGCGACGATGGAGAGCGCGTCGTAGGGGCAGCGTTGGACGCAGGCGTTGCACTCGCGACCGAGCGCCATGAGGCAGGTGTCGGGATCGACGCGGGCGACGCCGATGACGGCGCGGCGTTTTTCGGGCAGGGACTGGCGGGCGATGGCGCCGCTGGGACAGACTTGCTGACAGCGTTGGCAATCTTCGCGGCAGAAATCGGCGGAAAAATTCAGGCGAGGAGCGAGCAGGCCCGCGACATCGCTGCGGAGGTCGGGTTGAATGATGCGCGACGGGCAGACCTGGGCGCAGTTGCCGCAACGGACGCAGGTGCCGGTGAAGCGACCGGCGTCGAGTGCGCCCGGGGGCCGGAGGGGCGGGGCCTCCGCGCGCAACCGCGGCACAGCGACGGCGCCGGCGGCTCCGGCACACGTGGCGACAAACGTGCGACGGCTGCACGTGAGCGGGCGCGGCGCAGCGGCGGAGGACGGTGCTGGCCGGCGCAGACGAGAGCGCAGGTGTATCACGAGATCCTGCGTGGCGCCGAGCGGACACAGACGGCGGCACCAGAGCTGCGGCCAGGCGAATTCGAGCAGCAGCAGGAGCGGCAGGCCGAGACCGGTGACGAAGCTGGTGGCGGCGAGCGGCGCGCGCCACGCATTGAGTGAGCCGTGGAACAGCGCGAACGGGTCGAGCCAGAGAAACAACGGATAGCCGAACCCCGCACCGACGAGCGTGGTGATCGCGAGCCAGCGTCCGATGAGCGGGAGGCGGAGCCATGGGCGGCGCGCGCAGGGGCGGAGCCGGGCGACCGATTCCTGAAGCAGACCGACCGGGCAGACGTAGCGACAGAGTGCGCGTGGCCAAAGCCACACGAGTGCGATTATCGGGAGCGCCAACACGGCGAGGAGGCCGATGGTGCGCGCGGCGAGGGCGCCGCCGACGGCGACGAATGGGCTCAGGGCGGGGAGCAGCACGGAGGTGGCGCTCCAAGCCGCCGGACGCAGCGGCCATGCGAGGGCGAAAAACGAAATCAGGCAGGCCCAGCGTGCGACCGTCCGCCAGCGTTGGGAACGGACGGGGCGGGGCGAACCGGCAGCCATGGCGGTGTTGTGCGGCTAACCCAGATACGCGCCCTGGCGGCGGAGTAATTGCTGAAGCTGCGGCACAGCGACGTCGCGCGGGCGGCACTTGGCCTGAACGGCGAGGGCGGCGGCGGCACCGGCGGCGTGGCCGGTCAGCAGGCACGTGGCGATGAGGCGCATGTCCTCGACGAGTTTGGTGTCGACGCAGAGGCAGCGGCCGGCGGCGAGGAGGTTGTCGACGCGCTTCGGCACGAGGATGCCGTAGGGAATGGGCCAGCCGGGATTCTTGCCGCCGCCGCCATAGGTGCCGCCCACCGCGACGGTGTCGGGGAATTTCGTATACGCGCGGGCCTCGGCGTTGGTGAGTTGCTTTGTCGCGGAGAGGAGCCGGGTGATGCGGACGCCGAGTTGCGGGGCGGTCTGGAGGAGAAACACGTTTTCGCCGCCGGGAGTCTGGCGGAGTTTTTGCACGCGTTGCCAGATGGTGCGGCGGTGCTCCATCTCGAGCCGGCTGAGTTCGCCGACGTCGAGGCCGTCGGTGGAGGGGCCGCGGAGATTGACCCATTTGACGCTGGGCAGGGGCTCGACGGCGCCGAGGCTCTTGAAGCCGGCGGTTTTGAGTTGGGCGAGGTCGGCGCGGTCCACATTACCGAGACGGTGCACGAGACCGATAGCGTGCAGGCGCTGCTCGAACTCAGCGCCGGCCGCGGCGAAGACGTCACCGTCGCCGGAGGCATCGACGACGACTTTGGCGAGCACGGCTTGGCGGCCGGCTTTGCTTTCGAGGATGACGCCGCGGACGGTGGAGCCGTCCATGACGACGTCGGCGACCCAGGAGTGGAAAAACATTTTTACGCCGGCCTCCTGCACCATCTCGTCCATGACGAGTTTGGTGATCTCGGGATCGGTCGTCGGATCGCGTTTGCCCTCAGCGTAGTTGGTTGCGCCGTGCTGAATTCTCGCGACGCGGCCGAGGAGTTCGTCGCCGATGCCGCGGACGACTTTGGTGAGGACGCCGTTTTCGGTGGCGTGCGTGGGATAGACGAGGAGGACGAGGCCGCCGGTCCAAAGGCCGCCGAGGTAGCCGTAGCGCTCGACGAGCGTGGTTTTGGCGCCGGCCCGGGCGGCCGCCACGGCGGCGGCGAAACCGGCGGGGCCGCCGCCGACGACCAGGACGTCGGTCTCGTGCAACACGCCGAGCGGGCGGGCTGGTTGGATGACGCGGCCGTCGACGATCGTGGCGGGGTAGCGCTGTCGCGGATTGGCCGATACGACGATGTTTTCGGGCTTGGCAGCGGCGGGGGCATTTTTGTCCCGTTCATCGCCTACGAGCCGGCTGGCGAACGGAGCGCCGAAGCCGGCGGCGGCGAGAACCTGGAGGAGCTGCCGCCGGGTCATGGGTGGCGGGGTGGACGAAACGGGGTTCGAGGCCATGGGTAGACGGTGGCCAACGGTAGGGGCGGCGACAGTGGGCGTCGACGCGCGGTTGGGGCGAAGGGCGACGTAGTAGCGCGGATGTTAGGCGTGAGTCGAAATACTGGCGGAGGAGGAGAGGCGGCGGGTTTTCTGTTTGACGGGAGGGAGAGGCGCTCGGGCAACGTCGGGAATGCAAACGAGCGGGTGGCGGGCAAACAGACTGGGCGTGCTGATGGGCGCGCTCGCCGGGGTCGTCATGGCGGCGGCGGGGGCGCGCGCGGCGGAAGGAGCGGCGATTCGGCGCGAGGTGTTTCTCGCGTCACCGCGGGCGGGTGTGGCGGTGCTGGCGGCGAGTTACTACACGCAGCCGAGTGGCGGGGAATTGATTTCGCTGCATCAGCTGATGTCGCGCTCGGATACGGTGGACGTGGCGTTTCTGCGCACATCGCGCGACCACGGACGCACATGGAGTGAGCCGGCGGAAGTGCCGACGCTCGAGGTGCGGGCGGGCGGAAAATTTCGGCGGGCGTTGCGGGGCGGCGTGGCGGACGCGAAGACGGGGCGGTTTGTGCGTTTTCAAATCGAGGGGCTGCTGCCGACAGACGATCCGCTCGAGGGAATGCGGCAATGGTATGTGACCTACCAAGTGTCGGCGGACGGCGGGCGCACGTGGCCGGTGAACGAACAAGTGATCCAACGTGGCACGGAGTTTTCGCCGACGCATCCGCTGCCGGGCGTGTGGGTCGGAAAAAATTGCGTGATGGTCGGCGATCTGGCGTCGGTGCCGATCGTGCTCGCGGACGGGACGCTGGTGCTGCCGGTGATCGTGTCGCCGCTCGGGCCGGACGGGAAATATTTCAATCCGGGCGGCGGCTACACCTATACGGATGCGGCGGTGTTGCGTGGGCGCTGGCGCGCCGATGCGGGCGCCGAAGGAAAACTCGACTGGGAGATGTCGGCTCTCGTGAAGGGCGATCCGGAGCGGTCCACGCGCGGGATGGATGAGCCGACGGTGGCTCCGCTGGCGGACGGGCGGTTGCTCATGTTGCTGCGCGGGTCGAATGGTGGGAAGCCCGCGCTGCCCGGTCGGCGCTGGGTGGCGTGGTCGAGTGACGCGGGCCGCACGTGGACGAAACCAGAGCCGTGGACCTACGTGGACGGCGGGGAGTTTTTTTCGCCGAGTGCGTGCTCGCAACTCATGCCGCATTCGTCCGGGCGGCTATTCTGGATCGGTAATATCGTGCCCGTGAATCCGACCGGGAACCAGCCGCGCACACCGATCGTGATCGGAGAAGTGGACGTGACGAGCGGATTGCTGCGAAGGGAAACCGTGCGCGTGATCGACGAGCGGAAGGAGGGCGACAGCCCGCTGCTGGCGTTGTCGAATTTTTCGGCGAGGGAAGATCGTGAGACGGGCGAGATCGTGGTGAACCTGAGCCGGCTCTTCGAGCGCTCACCGCCGGAGCCGCAGCGCGACTGGACCTCGGATGCTTATCTGTATCGAGTGCAGGTGAAGTAAGGCCGGTGCTCCGTCGCGGGAGGTCGGCGGTTTGGGAAAAATTGGGTCCGTTGCGTGCAGAGTGGTGGGCGGGCGCGTCGTCCGCTCGCGTAACGGGAGGGACGGTCTCCGAGCCGTCCGCGGACGTTTCAGAGAAACGTCCCTACCCGAAAACACGCAAATGGGAACACGGGTCGCTGGCTCGAATTGATTTTTGCGCCCCGCGTTAGCGGTTCGCCGCTGAGCGGAACTCCCAGAAAATTTCCTCGGGATTCGTGAACTTATTCGCGAGATAATCATGGACCGGTGACACGCCGGCCTGGTGCATCAGCAGGGCTTGGCGTTTGGCCTCGATCTGCCGGGGCGTCAGCGCCACGCGCAGGTCGGGCGGCCGCTTCAGCGGTGCGCCATGCACCACGAAAGCGAACAGCCGGGCTGAGGGTTGCGCCGTCTGCAAGGCATCGCGCACGAACCCGAACGCCGCCGCGTGATCGGCATGCGTGTCGCTTTCGTGGGTGACATAAACCGTCCGCGGTCGCCGCGCCCGGAGGATCGCCTCCAGATCCGCGAGCACGCTGGCCCGCGTATACGGAGACGGCCGGCCGTGCTGCGCCGAATGATAGTCGGGGCGCGCGCCCGGATAGGTCGCCTGTTTCGACGTCAGGGGCTGGCGGTAAGGCTTGTCGCCGGCATCCCGATACATCTTGCCGAGTCCGCCATCCGGATAACCGAGGAAAATGACATCCGCCTCCGCCACGCCCAGGCTGGCCGCGGCCCGCAGGGTGTGCCCCTGGCGGAGCACGCCGGCACGAATGAAGTCGTCGGGTCCAAGGTGTGCGGCCGGCTTCTGCGCCACCACCGCGGTCAGCCCCACGTGCCCGTCACCTTGCGTGAGCACCACGATGCCCACGCGCTCGCCGCGCGCGAGGGCCTGTAGGGTGACACCCGCACAGCCGATGGTTTCGTCGTCCGGATGCGGCGCGACAATCAGCACGTCGAGCGGCGGAGGCGCAGGCGCCGGGCCCTGGGCCATCGCGAAACGAGCGAAGAGAACGAGGACGAGCGCGTGCGGGATTTTCACGCCGCCGACACTGGGCGACGCCGCGAAGGGGCGCAAATCGCGATTGACCGGTGCTGAACCTCCTCTTCGTGAAGGAAGCAGCCGTGAGCCAGCCGCGCGAGTATGCGGTGCATGGGGGCTCCGCGCTATGCGCTATGGCGGAGCCGTCGTCTTCCTTCAATTTCCGCGTGAGCTTTGCCAAGCGATGCGCAGACGCGGGCGACGAAGAAGAACACACTGTGGGCGTAATCTCACACTGCGGTTGCTTTACCGAGTTCCCCTTTCCTTAATATTCGTATCTCGTCCGCAGCGTTCGGCGCCCCTTTCGTTTTGCTGAAACCCTAAACCTCACTCCCCGGATTGGCTTTTTCACCTCCCATGAAATTCACACGACGGCATTTTTTGAAAACCTCGGCGGTGGCTTTGGGCATGCCCACGATCATCCCTTCCTCGGCGTTGGGCTTGGACGGCAAAGTCGCGCCGAGTAATCGCATCGTGGTCGGCGGCATCGGCATCGGCCCGCGCGGACGTGAGGTGCTCAAACACTTCCTTAGCCAGAGCGACGTGCAGTTTGTCGTGATCGCCGATGTGCAGGAGACGCGGCGCGAAGTTGTGCGCGTGATGGCGAACCGGCAATACAACAACCAGGACTGCGCCAAAACCCGCGACATGTATGAAGTCCTCGCGCGGCCCGATATCGACGCGGTGTTGATCGCCACGGGTGACCGTTGGCACGCGTTGTTGAGCATGCTCGCCGCGAAGGCGGGCAAGGATATCTACTGCGAAAAACCGTGCAGCATGACGGTGCGCGAGAGTCAGGAATTGGCGGATACGACGAACCGCTACGGACGGGTTTTCCAATCCGGCACGCAGCGCCGCAACGTCGACAATTTCCAATTCGCCGCGGACTTGGCGCGGAGCGGCAAGCTCGGTAAGATTCACACGGTCCACGCGGGCATTCTCCCGTTGCAGGAGAGCCACAAATGGCTGGCCGCGGAACCGGAGCCGGCCCGCGAACTTGTCGATTGGGACCGCTGGCTCGGGCCGGCACCGTGGCGGCCCTTCAACAAGGACTACATCAACGGACGTTGGCGCGGTTACTATGATTTCCATGGCGGTGCGGCGTTGCCGGAGTGGGGCGCGCACACGGTCGATCTTTGCCAATGGGGCGCGAGCGCGGACCACACCACGCCGATCTCCTACGAAGCCGACGGGCAGACCATCTACGGGAAATACGCCAACGGCGTGAAACTCGTCATGCGCCTCTCCGGCTTCAAAGGCGAAGGCAGTTGGGTCGTCCCGGGAACCTGCCCGGTGCGCTTCGAAGGCGACGAGGGTTGGGTCGAGGCGGCGGACACCGGCAAGATCGCCGTTTCGTCACCGAAGCTTTTGGCCGGTGGTGCGCCGAAGGAAATGCACGGCACCGATCCGTCGAAGCACGTCCGTGATTTCCTCAACTGCGTGAAATCGCGCGGGAAGCCGGCCTGCAATGCCGACGTGACGCGTCGCGGCCACATCATCTCCCATGTCGCTTCGATTGGCTGGAGACTCGGCCGCAAGGTGGAGTTCGATCCCGTCACCGAGACGTTTGTGAACGACGCCGATGCCAACCGCATGTGCAGCCGTGCGCGCCGCGCGCCGTGGCACGCCTGAAACCAAGTCCAGAGGTAATCCCATGAAACGTATACGTTCTCTCATTCCGGCTCTGTTGGTGGCGGCATTGGCAGGTCCCGTCGTGGCGGCGGTGGTCTCCGAATCGGCCGCGCTGGCCGTGCTCGCATCCGATGCCGGGCTCAAAGAAAAAGCCCGCGCGTGTCAGGAACTCGGCGACTTCGGTGGACCGAAGTCGGTGGCGCCGCTCGCGGCGTTGTTGAACAAGGAACATCTCGCGGACTACGCCCGCAGCGGACTCGAAGGTATCAAAGATCCTTCGGCCGGAGCGGCGCTGCGCAAGGCGCTGCCGACGCTCGAAGGCCGCTATCTGGCGGGTGTCGTGAATTCGCTCGGGGTGCGTCGCGATACGGCGGCCGTCTCCGAACTGCAAAAACTGGCACTCGATCCGAAACGCGGCGTGGCCGAGGAGGCGTTGGCCTCGCTCGGCATGATCGCCAATCGCGACGCGACCAAGACGCTGCAGAAAGTGCTGAGCTCAGGGCCGGCGGAGCTGCGGGTGCCCGCAGCCCACGCTGCGATCATGGCGTCCGCACTGGTGGCGAAAGAGGGCAACGCGTCCGTGGCCCGCGAGCTGTTGGAGTCGGTGGCGAAGGCGCTGCCGACGAGCCATCTCGCGAAAGTGGCGCAGGAGCAACTCGCCGCGCTGAAGAAGAAGCCGGGCAAGTAAGGGAGTGGAGAAGCTCGCGCGACGTTTCGCGCGAGCTACTTTTTCTCGCCGCGGATTTCGAGGTTCCGGAATTTTCCGAGATCGTCGAAGGAGCCGAGGCCGATCCAGCCGTGGGCGAGGGTTTTGTCCTGCGCGGTGAGGACAGGTTTTTCCATGTCGTCGAAGTAAATCGCGATGCTACCGGTTGCGGCGTCGTGGACGAGTTTGAGGCGGTGCCACCGATCGGGCTGCCAAGGTGTGCCCGCGGTGCGCGTGGCGGTGATGGCTTTGCGATCGGCGTGATCCACGACGTGGATTTGGTGATGCACGCCATCGGCCTTCTCGCCGAGGTGGGCGTAGTAGAAACGCGTGTCGTCTTGGCGGGCGAAAGCGAGGCAGAGGTCGTTGTTGCCCGCGTCGAATTTCGTGAGCTGGGCCTCGACCGTTAGCGTGAAAGATTTCCAGTCGGCGGTTTTGAGCCACGCGAGGTTGAACGGGCTGCGGACCGTGGGCTTGAAGGTCTGTTGGCGTTGCAGCGTGAGCACGGAGCGGCCGTCGGCTTTGGTCCAAGTCCACGCGCCGGAATCGGCGAAGGTCCACGCGTCGGGGGTGTCGAGCGGGCGGGCGGGCTCGGCGGCGAGCAACGCGGAGGCGGAGAAGAGGAGGGTGGCGAGGAGTTTCATAGCAGAGGGTGAGGGTGAAATTATTTCAGCACGGAGTCGAACAGCCGGTAGGCGGTCTCGCGTTGGGCGTCGGGGAAGTCGTGTTCGCTGTCGGGGTGGGCGACGGTGAGGCGGTCGGCGGCGTGGTGCAGCACGTAGACTTTGCGGGCGGCGGCGACGCAGCGGTCGACGGATTGCCACTGGAAATTGGAATCGCGCAGCGGGGCGTTCACAAAGACGGGGCGCGGGGCGAGGGCGCCGAGGAGTTCGTGGAAATCGTAGGGAATGTCGGCGAGGCGGCCGGCGTAATTGAGGAGGCGCGGCATGTAGCGCTCTTGGCACCAGCCTTTTTCCGGGGCCCAGACGGCGGGTTTGCCGCCGTAGTAATCGAGGTAAGAATCGAAACCGCTGCTGGAGACGATGGCGGAAATGCGCGGTTCGAAGACGGCGGTGTAGATCGCGTTGTGGCCGCCGAGGGAGTGGCCGATGGCACCGAAGCCGGCGGTGCGTTTGACGAAGGGCAGCGACTCAAGGAGATCGAGGGCGCGCGTGTTGTCCCAGATGGCTTTCATCGTGCCACTCGCGTAACCGAGGCCTTTGAGGTCGGGCGCATAGGTGGCGAGATGCGGGTAGGCGGGGGCGATGGTGACGAAACCGCGCGCGGCGAGTTCGCTGGCATAGGCGCGGTTGGGTTTCTTGCTGAGACCGACGACGGTGCCCATGCCGAGGGCGGCGTCGGTGGGATGGAGGCAGAGGACGGCGGGAAACGTGCGCGCGCGCGTCGGGTCGGAAGGCGCGGCCCCAGCGGCGGCGAGGGCGGCTTTGGGGATGCAGAGGTAGGCGGGAGTGCGGCTGCCCGGCTCGGATTGGTAGGTGATGCGGCGGATGACGTAGGTGTCGCGGTCGAGTTCTTCCTCGATGCGCACGTCGAGCGGGACGCGTTTGGGCGAGGTCGCGCCGGGGAAGGCGCCCATGACGGTCTCCATGCCGCGGACGATTTCGGCGCGGCGTTGCTGCCAATCGGCAGGCTTGCGCACGGGGAGAGTGGCGCCGGTGGCGCTCGCGGGGTCGCGGCGGACGAGGAGGTTTTCGCGTGGGAGGCGGGCCGGCTCGGCGGCAGAGGAGAGGGACGAGATGCTGAGGGCGGCGAGGGCGAGGAGCGGAAAAGGGCGACGCGGTAAAGGGGGCATGGGCATCGACGCTACGGATCGTTACACGGCGCTTACAAGCATCCGCACGAACTGCATCGGGCTGTATTTTTCCGCAACGGATGGGATGCGCTGTCGGAGGGAACCCCGATTTTGGGCTTTGACCTCCGGCGGTTCGGAGCTGTCATCGCGGCGCTTTCTTCCCCATGAAAAAATCGATTTTTGGGATCGGTCTGATCGCGGTCGCGGGGCTCCTGGTGGGTTGTGGCCGCAGTGAAAAATCGTCGGCGGGCGCGGAATCGAAACCGGTGCCGGTGGCGCCAGCGAAGCCTGTGGTGAAAGCCGGTGATGAGGCGCATCCGATCCCGCTCGAGCGGGCAATCGCAGAGGGGATTTGTGGCATCCGGGGTGTTTCCACGATGGCGTTCAACTCGCGGTTCGTGGATTTTTCGCTCAGCGCAAAGGTGGAGACCAAACCGTGGATACGAATCGAAGCGGGTTGGATGCTGCGCGCGAAGAGCGGCGCGGGTGCGTGGGTTACGGCGTTGCCGGTGGTGGTGCAGTTGGCGCGGACCGGCGCGTCGGTCCACGTGCCGGCGGCCGAAATCACGCGTTCAGCGCGCGTGCCAGACGAGTTTGGCGCCACGCGTGTCGCGTCGAACGAGGTTTTGTCAGCGGTGCTGCGCGCAGCCGACGTGACGCAACCCTTGCCCTCGTGGAATGTAGTGCAGGCGGCGGTGACGATCTTGACGCATGACACGGAGTTGCGGCCGCTGCGGGCCGAGAAATACAGTGCGCCGCAGCACAACCGTGGCGGCGCGACGATCGTCGGCACCGGATCCTACGTGGTGCCGCGCGCGGATATTCTCGAACAGGCCGGGGAGCTCCTGCGGGCGGCAGGCGTGGAGACGGGGCGGTTCAAAGCTTTTGGTCAAATGGAGGCCGCCTACGCGAAGGCGCTGGCAGACTGGACCGCGCGTCGGGCTGACCTCCAGGCGCTGCAGGAACTAGGTTTTTTCCGGACGCGCCCCGAAGCGTTTGAGATCCTGAGCGGGGTGTGGGCCAGTCGCCCGATGGACAAGAAGTTCTACCGCGAGACGGCGGTGCGGATTTTGGGCGACGGGCTGGTGGATTACAGCAGCCGGCCATTTGTGGTCGACGCGCCCATTCGCGCGGCATTGCAAGGTGCGGCGACGCTCGAAACGGATGCGGCGATCCGACGCGATATTGCCGCGCATTTGGCGCGGGCGGAAAAAGCCGAGAATCTTTGAGCGGAGATTTTCCCGGACGGCGTGCCGCGCCGCAGCGTGCGTGAGCACGGCTGCGGGGAGGCACGTGTCGCAGAGCGTCAGAACGCTTTGCCGTCGGCCTTCGTGCCGCAGACGCTGACTTCGAGGCCGAGCTCGGCGGCGAGGGCGGCTTTGGCGTAGAGGGCGAGGTCGGCTTCTTTGGCGCTGTGCGCGTAGGCGACTTGGATGTGGTTCGCCTTGTGGCGGGCCATCATCTGATCGCGCGACACGCCGTAGGTGACGGCGTGCATGATCGGCCATTGCACGGTCGTCTCTTTCCAACGGCGCTCTGTCTCGGCTTGCGGGAGCGTGATGACCTTGGCGCGGCCGAGGTCCATCTTGAGTTTGCCGGCTTCGACAAAAATGCGGCTCCAGACGATTTCGCCGGGTTTCGCGATGCCGCGCACGGTGCCGCCGCCGAGGCGGAAATACATCGGCGGCTGGCGGAGCGAGTCAGTGCCCTTATAGCCATCGATGTGGTGCGCGGGCGGGGCGCTGCCCGAGATGAGGAAGACCCAGACGTATTCGGAGGTGGTGCCGCTGGCGTCGTTGGCGCCCCAACGCAGATCGTGGAGCGTGTTTTCGACGGGTTGGCCGAGAGCGGTGTGCACGCGGTTGGTAAAGAGGCCGTCGAGGCCGGCACATTCGTCGACTTCGTTGAAGTGGGTGAGCGGCTGGCCGGCGCGGATGACTTCGCCGGCGGCATTCTTGACGGGCGGGCGGTCGCTGTTGTTGAGGATGCCTTCAACGAGGTCGCTCGCAGGGAGCAGGTCCTTGAGGCCCTGTTGGTATTGGATGCCGATGGACTCGCAGCCAAACTCGTCGGCGATACGGAGGGCGGCGACGTAGGTTTTGCACTGCCAGAGGACCTGCGCCTCGGTGAGCTCGGTTTTGTCGTCGGTGCCGAGGTGGAACTTCATGCCCTTGGCGAGCAGCCATTGGTAAACGGCCTTGGCCTCGTCGTCGCCGACTTGGGTGGCGCCGTAGTAGAGCGCAGATTGCGAGAGGCGCTCTTTGTAGACGCCGGTCTTGAAGAGGAGTTCGTCGGGAATGATGGCGTTATACATACCCATGCAGCCCTCGTCGAAGATGCCCATGATGGATTTCCGACGGCGGAGATCGTCGGCGATCTTCTTGGCGAGCGCGCGGGCTTTGGGCGGGACGGTGGCCTTGGCGAGCGGTTTGACGTGGGCGGTCTTGTGTTTGGCGACGCCGGTGGAGAGCCAGGATTTCAGGCCGGTGAGAAAATATTCGTCGGTGAAATCTTCGCTCCAGAGTGTGGAATATTTGACGCCGGCTTTCGTGAGTGAGCCGTTGAGATTCAACATGCCGACGAGGCCGGGCCAGGTGCCGGACCAGTTGGCGACGGTGAGGATCGGGGCTTGGTGCGAGATGAGGCCGGCGAGGAGGTGGTGCGAATATTGCCAGACGGCTTCGGCGACGATGAGGGGAGTCTTGGGGTCGAGGCCCGCGAAGACCTCCATGCCCTCTTTCTGCGAACTGATGAAGCCGTGTTTTTGCGCGGCTTTGTAGGGATGGGCGCGAACGAGTTTGTAGCCGAGTTTCGCGACGGCGGCGGCGAGGGTTTGCTCCATCGCGTGTTGGGCGGGCCAGCAGACTTCGTTGGCGGATGAGCGGAGGTCGCCGTTGGCGACGAGGAGGATGGTCTTTGATTTAGCCATGGGATTTGAGTGGGGACGAAAAAGGTGGGCTAGAGAAAATTGGCCGACAAGTGCCGAGTAGAATGCACTCGAAACGCGGAGCGAGGAATGGATAGATGTGGCATTCACATGGAGAATCTTGCCCGCCCCGACGCTGCCAACCTGTTGTCCAAACAGGTGACCGGGGGGCGCTATTTCTTTCTGAATCTCGCGCCGCGGCGGAGGGCCCCGTTGACGCTCGTGATGGGCGGGCGCGAGCACTGCAACCCGGACTACGCGGTCGTGCGCGGACAGTTTCCTTTCTATGTGCTGGAATACGTGGTGGCGGGGCGGGGCACGGTGAAACTGGACAACAAGCTGCACACGCTCGGGCCCGGCATGGTCTACGCCTACGCCCCGACGACGCGGTGCGAGATCCGCACTGATCCGCACGATCCGATGGTGAAATATTTTCTCTCGGTGGCGGGCGCGGACGTGCCGAAGCGTCTCCAGCGATGCGGCGTCGCGCCGGGCCGGGCGCGGCAACTCGCGGCGCACGCCGAAGTGACGAGCGTGCTCGAAGATCTCGTGCGCGAAGGGCAACGCTCGGGGGCGCTCGCGCGGCGGATCGGCGCGGTGTTGTTCGAGCTGCTGCTGTTGAAGATCGAGGATACGTCGTCGCTCGCGCCGCACGAGAGCGAGCCGGCGCGCGAGGCGTTTTTGCGGTGCAAGGCGCTGATCGATGCGCAGGCGGAACGGCTGATGACGCTGGAGGAGATCGCGCAGGTGGCCGGGGTGGAGGCGTCGAGCGTGTGCCGGTGGTTTCGCCGGTATCAGGGCACGAGTCCCTACCAGTATTTGCTGCGGCGAAAAATGAACATCGCGGCGGAGCACCTCGTGGAGAACGGCGGCCTCGTGAAGGAAGTCGCGCAACGCGTGGGCTTCGCGGATCCGTATCATTTTTCGCGCGCGTTCAAATCAGTGCACGGCGTCGCGCCGCGGGCGCTGCTGCGCTACCGACACACTTCCTGACCATGCCCTCACCACAACCCACTGACATCCGTGCCGTCCATGTTGCGCCGCTCGACATCCCGTTGTTCGAGCCGTTTGGGATTTCCGGAGGCGCGCAGGCGGCGGCGAACAATGTGCTCGTGACGGTGGAGCTGGCCGACGGCACGTGCGGCTACGGTGAGGCGGCGCCGCTGCCGGCTTACAACGGTGAGACGCAGGCGCAGGCGCTGGCGGTGCTCACGGGCGCGCAGCACTGGCTGGCGGGACACCCGGGTGGGGACTGGCGGCGCGCGGCGGCGGATTTTCGCGGGCGCGGCGGCGCGTGGTGCGGCTCGGCGCAATGTGCGTTTGAAATGGCGTTGCTCGACGCGCTCACGAAACAACGCGGGGAACCGCTGTGGAAATTTTTCGGAGGAGCCGGCACGGGACTCGAAACCGATATGACGGTGACGACCGGCACGGCGGCTGAGGCGGCGGAAGCGACGCGGGCGATTCGGCGCCGCGGCATCCGCATGGTGAAAGTAAAGGTCGGCGGGAAACTTGGGCCGGCCCACGACTTAGAGCGGATTTTTGCGATCCACGAGGTGTCGCCGGAATCGCCGCTGATCCTCGACGGCAATGCGGGCGTATCGCGCGCTGCGGCAAGCGAACTCGTGCGCGGCTTGAAAGCGCGGGGCATCACGCCGGCGCTGCTCGAGCAGTGGCTGGCGAAAGACGATCTCGCGGGCGCGCGGGCGCTGGCGGAGGAATCGGGCTGGCTGGTGGCGGCCGACGAGAGTGTGACGACGGCGGCCGATGCGCGGCGCGTGGTCGCGGAGCGCGCGGGTGGCGCGATCAATATCAAGCTGATGAAGGGCGGGCTGGCCGTGGCGCTGGACATCGCGGCGGTGGCGAAGTCGGCCGGGTTCAAGCTGATGATCGGCGGCAACGTGGAATCGATTCTCGCGATGACGGTCTCGGCGTGTTTCGCGGCGGGGCAGGGCGGATTCGATTTCGCTGATCTGGATACGCCGTTTTTCCTCGCGGAAAATCCGTTCGACGGCGGTTACGCGATCACGGGCGGCGATATTTCCGTGGCGCACATCGCGGCGGGGCACGGGGTGACGCCGAAGAAGTAGGGCGCTAGGTTCGGAAGTAGGGCGGACTTCGGTCCGCTCTCGGCGCGACTGATGGGCGCGAAGTGGGCGGACTGAAGTCCGCCCTACTCACGAGACGGCGCTCAGTTGGCGACGGTCAGCAGTGAGACGACTTGGACGACGTCATCGGTGTCGAGGGCGAGCGCGATCGCGCGGCCGATCAAACTGACGGACTTCACGGTGCCTTTGAGGGTCACGGTGCCGTTGTCGGCATCGACGTTGATCTTGAGGGCGGAGAGTTGGGAATCGCCGACGAGCTTGGCGTTGATGACGGTGACGACCTTGGCGTTGTCGAAGGCGACGGCGGTCTTGGCGCCCATCGTGGCGGCTTTGGAGCGGACGACGCGGCCGCCGTTGTCGAATTCGGTTTTGATGTCATCCGGGGTGAGCTTCCATTCGGCGAATTTGTCGGCGATGGCGTCTTTGGCGTCGACGGCGGCCTCCTTGGTTTTTTCGGCGGCGTTTTTGACCGCCGTTTCCGTTTTCTGAGCGAGCGTGGGCTCGCCAGAGGCGGTGGTGGACTTCTTTTCACAGCCGACGAAGGCGAGGGCGAGGAGAGGGACGATGAGGACGATTTTTTTCATAAGCATGGAGGGAGGTGTGGGTGGACGGACCGCGCTCTGTGACGGTGGTTCGGTCGGCGGATGGAGATTGATCGCGATTTATTCCGGACGGGTCGGCGGAACGGGATTGTCGCGCGCAGCTGCGCGGAGACTGGACGAGCGTGGGCGGGTGCTTTTGGGTAGGGTGAATTTCCCTGTGTTTTTCCACTGCTCCAGTTTTTCCCGAGGTGTCGCCCGCATGGTCGCGGTGGGTGCGATGGGTGCGGCCGGCCTCGCGGGGCAGTCGGTGTCGACGACATCGCCGGAGCCGCTCACGGAGGCGGAGATCGTGCGGTTGGAGAAAATGGAAGTGGAGGCGAAGGGGGAGCAGCGGGGCTTCGATCCCACGGGCCTCGGGTCGAGCGAGGCGCAGCTCTACGAGGCGCCGTTTTCCAACGATCTCGTGTTGCAGGGGCTGATGGACGACGACCCGGGCGACGTGGAGCTGAAGTTCGAACTCGGCCAAGTGCGCACGCCGGCGGCGGTCGATCTGGCGACGGGCGACACGAAGCTGAGCTTGCGTGGGTTTCCGGCGCCGCTGCTGCGCGACGGGTTTGTGCATCTGGGAGTGCCGGATCTGCTCAACACGGCGCGGCTACTGGTGATCCAGGGGCCGCTGGTGCCGGTGCTCGGGCGGGCGGCGCCGGGCGGTATCCAGGATTTTCAGACGGCGCGGCCGCGGGTGACGGCGGGGCGGCGTTTCGACTACAGCCTGTCGTCGATGCAGCGGCAGGCGGCGTCGATGGAGCTGACGGGGCCGGCCGTGCCGAAGCGGGCGTGGCAGCGCTTCGCGGCCGACTGGAACCGCAAACGCGGGCCGGAGCCGTATACGCTTTCGGAGACGCGCTCGGCGTCGGCGGCGCTGGCGTGGAAACACAGCCCGACGGCGAGCATGCTCTACTATGTGGATTTTCAGCAGTTGAAGGCGACGACGCCGCCGGGGTTGCCGGAATATCGCCGGGCGGCGGGACAGAAAATCGTCGGCCCGTATCGGCCGCTGGCGTATTTCAACGCCTACGGCCCCGAGGCGGGTGTGCGCCGGCGCAGCACGATGGCGGGCATGCTTTTCGACGGGCAGCCGAATCCCAAACTCACCGTGCGTGGGTCGATCGAGGGCTGGGCGCGGCAGGTGGAGCAGGACAGGTTCACCACCTCGTTGTTCAATCTCGGAACGGGGATCTACGAGGGCACGCGGGAGCCGATCCACGTCGAGCAGCCGCAGCACGCCGTCTCGGGGCGTTTCGATGTGACTCGGCGGTTCGCGACGAAACGGGCGGAGCACAAACTCCTCTTCGCGGCGTCGGATACGTGGGGCACCTATGCGCGGGAGGAGCGGGCGTTGACGACGGCGGACCGCAATGCGTTGCCGTTGAGTGTGCGGCAGTTTCGCCCCGAAGCGCCGAACTTCTACCGGCCGCCGTTTAGCCGGGACCGCTACAGCCGCATCATCAGCGACCGCGTGGAGAAAGCGCGCTACACGGCGCTCGAAGGGAGCGAGCGCGCGGCGTTCGCAAAAGGGCGGCTCGTGCTCACGGCGGGGGCGCGACAGGATTTTGTCGCGCTGCACGTTGATGACCGCCGGCCGGGTAATACCATGCCGCACATCGAGGACACGGTGCGGCAGACGACCTATCATGCGGGGGTGAACTATCAGGCGCGGCCGAGCCGGCTGTTGTTGTTTGCGACGACGAGCACGGCGTTCGAGCCGTCGACGCGCATCGACGCGCGCACCGGGCGAATCCAAGGCAATGATACGACGCGCGGCTACGAGGCGGGCTTCAAGGCGCGGGTGCCCGAGTGGGCGGTCGAATGGTCGGGCGCGGTGTTCACGCTCTTCAACCAGGATATTTCGCGGCGCAATCCGCTGCTGAACGACCCGATCTTCGATGCGAACCAAACGCAGCCGCAGCTCGTGGCGGCGGGTGAAGAGCGTTTCACGGGCGGGCGGATCGAGGGGCGTTGGGTGCCGGCGCCGCGCTGGTCGGTGTCGGGCCGCATTTCCTACGTGCGGGCGATCACGACGGCGTCGCCCGACATTCCGGAGGAGGTGGGCCGCCAGCTCACGCGGATGCCGCCGATGAACGCCGGGGCGGCGGTGTCGTATAGTTTCGCGCCGGGCAAACTGGCCGGCACGTCGGTGAGCGCGAGTTACGCCTACATCAGCGCCTACACGGCTTACTACGAAGATCGAAATCGCTTCCGGCTCGACTACCCGGGCTACGGGCAGGTGGCGCTGAGCGTGAGCCGCAGCATCACGAAGAAACCGCACACGCATCAGGTCAGCTTGTCGGTGCGCAACCTCCTCGATCTCGATTTGCTGGCCTCGCAGGCGCGGGCGGGCGGGCAGCGGGAGTTTACGGCGGGATATCGCATTCTGTTCTGACGGGCCGGGAGAAACGGCGTTGCCGGGCGCGGGGCGCTGCCTTTCGCTCGGCGGCCATGACTCCGAAAACTGCTCTCGTCACCGGCGCATCGCGCGGCATCGGCCGCGGGATCGCGATCGAACTCGCCCGCACCGGCGCCCGCGTCGCCATCAACTATGCCGGCAATGCCGAAGCGGCGGCCGAAGCGCTCGCGCTCGTGAAGGCGGCCGGCGGCGACGGGTTCATCGTGCAGGGCGATGTCGCGGTGGCGGCAGACCGCGAACGGTTGGTTGCCGAGACGATGGCGAAATTCGGACGCATCGATCTGCTCGTGAACAATGCCGGCGTCGCTCCGAAAGTGCGCGCCGACCTGCTCGACGCGGGTGAAGAGAGCTTCGACCGGCTCTTCGCGATCAATCTCAAGGGACCGTTTTTCCTCTCGCAGCTCGTGGCGAAACAGATGCTCACGCAGGCGCCGGATGCGGAGGGTTTCCGCGGGCGCATCGTGAATATCACGTCGATCTCGGTCTACACGGCGTCGATCAACCGCGGCGATTACTGCATGGTGAAGGCGGGGCTCGCGATGATGACGAAGCTCTTTGCCGACCGCCTCGCGAACGATGGCATCAACGTTTACGAAATCCGCCCCGGCGTGATCGCGACGGACATGACCGGCGGCGTGAAGGAAAAATACGACAAGCTCATCATCCAAGATGAGCGCGGCATCACGCCGATCCGCCGCTGGGGCAAACCGGAAGACATCGGCCGCGCGGTGCGGGCGATCGCGGAAGACCGTTTCCCGTTTTCGACGGGCGCGTGTTTCGACGTAGACGGCGGGTTTCACCTGCAGCGACTGTGAGGTGAGCCGGCGGGCGCGCTGGCTGGGATGGCGCGTGCCGGTGGTGCGCTCTGGCGGCGGAGGGGTGTCGAAGGAAACGGGGCTGAGGAAAACGACTGGCGCGGGTCGCAGGAGCGCGCCAAGTTCCGCGCATGGCGCTCCCCCACCATTCCCCGCGAACCCGCGTGCTGCTGATCGGCACGGTGAAAGGACTCTTTGTTTACGAATTGGACGCGACGCGGAAGACGGGCGCGTTGAGCGGACCGCACCTCGGGGGCTGGGAGATTTTTAGCGCGTGCGGCGACTCGCGCGGCGGGCGCATCCTCGCGGGCACGGGACATTTTATGCACGGGCCGACGATCCGCATCACCGAAGACGGCGGGAAGACGTGGCGCGGGGTGAAGCGCGATCCGAAGTTTGCGAAGGGCGCAAAGGCGGAACTGAAACACATTTGGCAGATCGTGCCGGGGCCTCCGGCGGAGCCGGGGACGTGGTATGTGGGCGTCGACGATGCGGCGCTGTTTGTGAGCCGCGACGACGGCGAGACGTGGACGGAGGTGAAGGGGCTGACGAAGCACCCGACGCGGCCGCGGTGGATGCCGGGGGCGGGTGGGTTGTGCCTGCACTCGATTGTGGTCGATCCGACGAACGCACAGCGGCTGTGGGTGGCGATCTCGGCGGTGGGCGTGATGCGCAGCGACGATGGAGGCAAGAGTTGGCAGCCGCGCAATGCGGGACTGCCGAGCTTCACGCCGGAGTTCGGCCCGGATGCGGAGATTGGCCGGTGTGTGCACAAGCTCGTGCTCGATCCGGCGCGGCCGGGGTCGCTGGTGCTCCAATATCACGGCGGCGTGTTTGCGTCGGACGATGCGGGCGACTCGTGGAAACGCATCTCAGCGGGGTTGCCGCACGATTTTGGTTTTCCGCTGGCGGTGACGGCGCGCGGGGAGTTTTTCGTGGTGCCGCTGCTCGCGGATACGAACCGAGTGGTGCCGGACGGGGCGCTGAAAGTGTGGCGCACGCGCGACCGCGGGCGGACGTGGCGTGCGATGACGAAAGGGCTGCCGCAGAAGGATCACTTTGTCGGCGTGCTGCGCGACGCGATGGCGGCGGACGAGAGCGAGCCGGCGGGCCTGTATATGGGGACGACGGGCGGCGAGTTGTTTTACTCGAAAGACGCGGGCGAGCGGTGGGAGAAGCTGCCGGCGAGTTTCCCGCGGATCACGACGGTGAAGGTGTGGGCGCGGTGAGGTCGGGAGGGGGGGCGGTGAGGGCTGCGCGTTGAGGGATCGGCACACGCGACGCGTTTGAAGCCGTCTTCGAGGTCAGCAGCGGTGCCCGTCCATGATCCGCATTTCTTTCACGGCGTGGTCGGCCCGGTAAGTGATGCGAGAGTGCGCGGTGTAGATGACTTCGTCGGGGTGACCCGCTTCATCGATCACCTGTTCGGCGCGGCGCTGGCCGGGGCTTGCGGGCCAAGACTTCGCAAAGGTCGAGCAATTCACGGCGCTCGTCTTCGTCGGCGACAAGAATCGCGAGCGCTGTCCGTTCGCGCCACGAGTAGGCCTAGCGGGGAATCACGGGCGCGGCGTGGCGCGATGTGCGACGAGGAGGCGCGCAAGATCGGCCTCGGAAAGCTTGCGTGCCGCGTCCATCTCCCGGTGTCCCTCCGCCAGCTCGCAGGCAAATTCTGGGGTGTGCGTCTGGCGAATAGTTTCCAGAAATCTAGCAATATTGGCCTGCTCGTGGGGAGTGAGCTTGGTCTACTGCTATTGGATTTCCTGCACACTCATGAAATGGGAATTTTGCGGGAAGGGTTTGGTCGTCAACCGCGGCTTAGCCCTCAGCCAGCACTCGCTCGAAGAATTATTCTTTTCACAGAGGTCACGGAGGAGTCACGGAGCTTCACAGAGTGGACAAGGTGTTTGGCTCCGTGTCCTCGGTTTGGACCTCAGTGCGCTCTGTGAAAATAGATTTGTCCAAGAAAGTGTGTTGAGGCGGGTTAGCGGGGGAAGTCGCCTGCGAGCAGGCTCCTGCCCTTGGGGCCACGCTCGGCTCAATAGGAATACGTCGTGGTGAAGCGGATGTCGCGGGGCTGCACGAGGTCGTAGCGCGTGTAGGCGAGGCCGCGGCCGCCGGGGAGGTTGAAGCCGTCGGGCGCCGTGGCGGAGGAGGCGAGGCGCGAGGGGATAATGTCGGTTTGGTCGAGGAGGTTGTTGATGTTGATTTGGAAGCGGACGCGGCCGGGGAGACCGCGGAATTTCCGCGTGTAGCCGACCATCATGTCGGCGGCGGTGATGGCGCGGCCGCGGATCTCTTCGTCTTTCGAATTCGCGCCGATGACGTTCGGGCTGCGCCAGCGCCAGCCACCGCCGATCGTGAGACCTTCGAGGCGGCCGCGGCGGAAATCGTAGGCGGTGAAGAGGCTGATTTTGTGCGGGCGCACGCCCCAGCGTTTCTGCTGCGACTCGCGCTCGTCGTTGAACGCGGCGGTGAGATCGAAGAGTTCCTGCGCGATGGTGGCGCCGTTGGAGGTGGTGAGCGTGGACGGGCTGGCGGCGGCGGTGGTGCGGCCGAGCTCGATCCACTTTGCGACGGCGCCGCCGGATTCGTAGGCGGCCGGGTCAATCACGTAGCGGCCCGTGGCGTCCTGACTCACGCCTTGGGTGAGCAGCACGGCATCGGCGCGTTTGAGGCCGTAGAAGGCCACAGCTTCCGGAGCCATCTCGGTGCGGCCGGAATCGGTGTAGGAGTAGTTGGCGACGAGGCGCCAGTGGCGTGTCAGGTTGGCGGTGATACGGGCTTCGTAGCCTTTCGATTCGAAATCGGAGGCGACCGATGAGGCGGGCGGCGTGTATTTTCTGCGGATCGGGTCCCAATCGGTGGCGCTGAACGCGCGGCCGGCACCCACGAGGACGCTGCCGAAAGCGTCCATGACGCGGGTGTTGGCACCCGTGAGTGTCCCGGTGAACGGTGCGGTGACGCGGCCGATTTCGCTGCCGGTGAAATAGACGACGCGCGCATTCAGGCGGCTTTCGAGCAAATCGAAGCCGAGGCCGAAGTCCTGGCCGCGGCCTTTCGAGAGCGGCGCGAGATTGCCGTCGGGGAATACGGTGCGCGCGAGCGGCGGGATGCCGACGTTGGAGGATTTGTTGGCGATCACCGACAGCCAGGCGAGCGGGTGATAGACGAGGCCGGCGGTGCGGGTCTGGCCGACCATGTTGTTCACGATGCCCTTCGACTCATCGAGGTCGACGACGGCTCCCATGATGGGGTCGTTGAGGTAGCCGAGCTGGGTGTTCTTCACGCGGTCGTCGCGATAGCCGAAGGTGGTGACGACTTTGCCGTCGAAGAAAAAACTCTGTGACGCGATCATCTTGGAATCCATTTTCTGAACCATGCCGCCATTGTCGGCGCCGCCGGCGGCGACGTTGGCGTAGGCGGTCGTGTAGGTGCGGCCGCCAATGGTGAGAGACTGCGGGAGCGAGCGCCAATCGCCGGCGCGGTAGGTGCCGTAGCTGCCCTCGGTGAGATAGTTTCGCACGTTGACGCGGTTGTTGGCGTTGGACGGATCGGTGCTGAAAGGGCGGCCGGCGAGGACGAGCCACGAGTTGGCGCGGCGGTCGTTGATATCGGTGCGCGAGAGGGAGGCGGCGAGGCGGTGGCGGCCGAGCCATTTGTATTTTGTTTCGAGTGTGTAGGAGGCGGAGAGGCGGGTTTCGCGGCTGTCGCCGTAGTGGATGTCGCGCGTCCAGGTGCCGTCGAAATACATGCGGCCCGCGTAGGGATTCACGGAGCCGCCGACGCCGAGCGTGCGGTTGGCCTCGCCGCGGAGCATGGGGGAATTGCCGTTCATGAGATTCACGACGGCGCGGGTTTCCTGGTAGTTGTGCGCGAGGTTGAAGATCAGATTGCGCGTCGGGTGCCAGTCGGCGGTGACGGTGTAGTTGTGCAGATCCTGGTCGCGAAACATGCCCGGGCCGACGGCGTTGCCGTTGAGCGGATAGAAAGCGGGATCGTGAATGCGGAGCACGGGCGCGGTGATGCCGCGGGTGCCGTCGGGGGCGCGGACGGCGGCGGTGTTGTAGCTGCCGGTGAAAAAGGTGCCGATCGCATCGAAGAGCGTGCCGTCGTTTTCGATGTAGGTGTAACGGTGATTGGTCCCGCCGACGGCACCGTCGCGGCCGACGACGCCGACCAATTGCTGCGCGGCGGTGGGCACGGTGTTGTTGGGCGTGAAGGTGACGGCGCTGACGCCGAGGGCGTTGCGGTTGTCATACCACGCGAGCACCTGCTCGGCGTCGCTGAAGGAGCGAACGACGGCGTTGATGTCGCGGCCGATCTCGCCCATCGCGGTGATTGAGACGGAGCGCAACGGGCGCCACGTAGCCGACCCGAAGATGCGGCGCTTGTCCTGAAAATCGAAGGCGCGCCAGCCGCCATTTTCCTGGTGCAGCGCGGCGACGGAGAGCGCGAGTTTGTTTTTGATGAGGACGCGGTTGGCGTCGACCTCAAGGCGTTGGCGGGCCCACGAGCCGAGGCTGTAGCGGACGGCGGCGGTGTTGCGGTGCGTCTCGGCGATTTTGGACGACTGGTTGAGCAGGCCGCCGGGTGCGCCGATGCCGAAGAGAATGCTGTTGGGGCCGCGGGCATCTTCGAAACGGCCGACGCGATACGGATCGGCGGGCGTGATGCTCGTAAAGTAATCCATGCCGATGCTGGCGAGGAGACCGCGGATCTGGATGCCGGCGAAAAGCGCGTGACCGCCGATGATGCGGTTTTGCTCGGAGGACGCGCCTTGCGAATTGGTGTCCATCTCGGAGTTCACGGAAAACTCGAGGAGGTGCGCGAGGTCGGTGATCGCGAGGTCGTCGAGAAACTCCTTCGTGAACACGGAGACCGAGCTAGCGGTGTCGCGGAGCTTCGTGTTGAGGCGGCTGCCGGCGAGGGTGTTTTCGGCGGCATAGCCGAGGTCGTTGTTGGTGTTCACCGTGAACGGGCTGAGCTCGACGACGGCCGAGCCGGCGGGGGCGGCCGCGGAGTTTGGCGACGATGCGGGCGCGACGGCTTGGGCGAACAGCGCGGCGGGCAACAGGCAGGTGGAGACAACGGCAGAGCGGAAACGTGGGGGCATAGTCCGGGGGTGGGGGTGGCGCCGAGGGGATCGCGGCGGTGCCGAAGATCACGGGAGAATTGTCGGCTGCGTCAATGCCGCGCTCCGGCGAAGTAACCGGGCGGTGGCATAGGGGGATTTTTGGGGTGGCGCCGCGGTGGCGGGGACTTTCGACTTGGCGCGATGAAACCCTTCTCCTGTTGGTCGAAACTCAAGGTAGTGCGATTGCTCGGTGCCGGCTTGCTCGGCCTCGGCGCGGTGGCGTTGGTGACGGCGCCGCTCGGTGCGGCGGAAGCGTCGGCGAGCGCGACGACCGCGGTGAGCGGGCGCGTGAAAAACGCGGAGAGCGGCAGCTACCTGCGCAATGCGCGCGTGGCCGTCGAGGGCACGACGATCGAGACGCTCACGGACGAAGAGGGCGATTTTCTCATCCCGAATCTACCGGCCGGCAGCCGAAGCCTGCGCGTGAGTTATACGGGTATGACGACCGAGACGGTGGCGATCACGGGGGGCGGTCCGGTCGAGGTGACGTTGCGGACCTACGGGCAAAAAACGGCCGAGGCGGGCGAGACGGTGAAGCTGGAAGCGTTTCGCGTGAGCACGGCGCGCGAGATGAGCGCGGCAGAAATGGCGATCAACGAAAAGCGCATCGCGCGAAACATCAAAGACGTGATCGCGACGGATGCGTTCGGCAATCTGGCGCAGGACAACCTCGGCGATTTTCTGCAATACCTCCCCGGCGTAGAAGTCGAAGGCGACGGCACGGCGCCGCTCACGGTGGGCCTGCGCGGCATGCCGGCGGAATACACGAACATCGAGATGGACGGCGCGGGCCTGAGCGTGCCGCAGACGGGCGGCTCGACGCGCGTGACGGCGTTGCGCGGCGTGACGATGTCGAACGTCGACCGCATCGAAGTGACGAAAGGACCGACGCCCGACACCGGCGCGGACAGCATCGGCGGACGCATCAACATGATCCCGCGCTCGGCGTTTGAGCGGAGCAAGCCGGAGTTTCGCTACCGCACGTTTGTGCTGATGAATTCGGATTTCCTGTCGTTTCAGAAGACGCCCGGCGGCAAGGAAGGCGGCGACGGCAAATCCTACAAGTGGTTCCCCGACTTCGAAGTCAGCTACGTGAATCCGGTGAACAAGCGTTTCGGATACTCGATCAATGCCTCGCGCAACGACTTTTTCAGCTCGGCGCGGCTGCTCCAGCGCACGTTCAGCATCGCGAACTCGGCGGCGACGGCGCCCTACCTCACATCGATCAACGCGCAGGCGGGGCACTCGTTTTCACGGCGCAGCGCGCTCGGTGCGAAATTCGATTTCCGCATCGCGGCGAACGACACGCTCTCGGTCGCGGTGAATTTCAACCGCTACTGGGTCGATTTCGGCAACAACCAGATGACCTACGGCACGGGCACGCTGCTCGCGCCGACGGCGACGGGGCGCAACGTGACGACGGGCGATTTTGGGCCGACGTTCACGCAGGGCCGGCCGGGGCAGGGCACGGTGACGCAGCTCGTGACGCAGAATGCCTACCAGACTACGCAGACCTGGCAGGGGCAGATGACGTATCGGCACCGCGGGCCGCTATGGGACCTCGAATCGACCGTGGCGAAGAGCAAGACGGTGCTGACCTACCGGCTCGATTCCTACGGGCAGATCGGCCAAGGCCGGCTCGGACTCACGGGCGTGACGGTGCGGTTCGACGACATTCCGGAGGACGGGACGGCGGGACGCATCACGGTGACGAATGCGGCCGGCGCGCCGATCGACACGACGCAGCTCGCGAATCTCGGCGCCTACACGACGCCGGTGGTGGCGACGCGCGATATCAAAAATAATTTCAGCAACGCAAAGTTCGACGCGACGCGGAAGTTCCGTCCGGAGACGTTCTCGTGGTTGTTGAAGACCGGCGGGCTCTTCAAGCAGGCGTCGAAGGATCGCTCGCAGCCGCAGAACACGCGCAATTATAGCGGCCCGGCCTTCGCGGCGCTGCCGGCGGGCACGTTGACCGATCCTGATTTCAACCTCCAGGGGCCGCAGGGGATGTTCAAGACGCAGCAGTGGCTGAGCATGAAACGCGGCTACGATCTTTATCAGGCGAACCCGGGCTACTACACGACGTCTGCGGCCAACGACTACATCGCGTGGGCCACGAGCCTCGAGGAATCGTCGGAGGCGATTTACGCCGGCTACCTGATGGCCGACGCCTCGTTCTGGCAAAACCGGCTGCGGCTCTCGGGCGGTGCGCGCTACGAGCAGACGAAGGTGATCGCGCGCGGCACGTTGACGAATCTCCAGCTCCAGTTTCGCCGCGACGCGGCGGGAAATTTCATCGACGGCAATCCGGCGCTCGCGGGCGTGCAGACGGTGCCGATCACGACCGATCCGCTCGAAGTGGCGAAGCTCACGCGCCTGCCGCTGGCGAATCTCGTCGATACGAGCTACGGCGATCTCTACCCGAGCGTGAATGCGACGGTTTCGTTGCGCGAAAATCTGCTGCTGCGCCTCGGCTACGCGCACACGATCGGCCGGCCCACGCTGGCGCAGCTCATCCCGACGACGAGTGTAACCGAGGTGTTGGCGCCGGTGGAAAATGCGACGGGCTCCGGGCTCGGCACGATCAGCACGAGCAATCCGACGCTGAAGCCGTGGACGGGACGCAACAACGACGTGGCGCTCGAATACTACACGAAGGCGGGCGGCTTGTTTTCCGTGAGCGTCTACCGACGCGATGTGAAGAATTTCATCTCGACGATCAGCACGCTCGCGACGCGCGAGATGCTCGATGAGTTGGGGCTGTCCGACGAATACGAGGGCTACCTGCTCCAGCATCCGGAAAACACGACGGGTCAGGTGCGGCAGACGGGGCTCGAACTCTCCGGGCGTCAGCGTTTGAGGCCGTGGCTCTCGGTGTTTGCGAACTACTCGCGCAACCGCACGACGGGTGTGCGCGCGGGCGATTTCGGCAATGCGCAGACGCGGCGCTTCAACGGCGGCGTGCAGTTTGCCTACAAGGCGCTGTCGATGTCGGCGAATTACAACTGGACGGGCGTGCGCCGCGGGGCGACGTCGGGGATTGCGCCGGGGGCGTTTGTGTTCACGCGTCCGCGCGAACTCGTGAACCTGAGCGCCGAGTATCTCGTGCGCCGCAATACCTCGGTGTATTTCACGATCAGCAATCTGCTGCGGCGGCCGGTGGTCAACGAGACCTATGGCATCGACACGCCGAGCTACGCGCGGTTGACGTCGGCGCGTTACGACGGCGCGCAGGTGCAGATCGGGTTGAAGGGGATGTTTTGAAAACGCAGAGCCCGGGCTGAAGCACCGGGCTACGATTTGGCGGGGCCGGCGCGGAAATTCGCGACGGCTTCGCTCGTGCGGAGAGCGCGGGAGTAGAGGCGGAGTTGGCGGACGGCGGGGGCGAGTTTGAGTTTCGCGGCGCCGTTCGCGGAGCGGAGTGTGGGGCTGAAGCGGCCCCAGCCGAATTGGCGCTCGGTGCCGCCGTCGCAGAGCACGCCGTCGACGATGAAGGTGATGATCTTCGGGCCGCCATCGACGGTGATCACGACGTGATGCGCGCGGCCGGGGGTGAAGAGGCCGCGGTCGCTCTCCCAGCTGGCTTCCTCGCGGCCGTCGTTGAGCGTGATCCGCACGGTGCCGTGCGCGGTGCTGGTGACGAGGAGGCCCTGGCCGGTGGCGGTGCGGCTGTCGACGAGCGCGGTGCCGGCGGGGACGGCTTCGGGAGACAGCCAGAAATCGACGCTGAAACCGGCGCGGAGATCTTTGGAGCCGTGGTCGGGGCGACGGTTGTCGCGGATGAGAAACTCGGGGAGCTTCGGCATCGCGACCTCGGGTTTGAGGGCGGCGCCGGAGAGATTGAGCGCGAGGTTGGTGGTGGCGATCTGGCGGGACTCGAACTGGTTGAAAAGTCCGTCGACGAGCGCGGCGGGAAGATCGTGCACGCGGCCGACGTTCTTCTGGGTTTCGGTGAGGTAGAATTTTCCGTCCTGCTCGACGAGGTCGGGGTAGCTCATGCGGATGAACGAGTCGTCATCGTAGAGGGCAATCTCGGGCTGGGACCAGTGGATGACTTTGCCGGTCGGGCCGTCGCGCTCGATGCCGGCGACGAGCCAGGCGGGGTTGCGATCGTCGTAGGGGCTACCGGAGCGGCCGGAGAGGTCGGCGGCTTTTTGGGCGATGGCGGCGCCGCCGTGATTGTGAAACCAGTAGAGGTATTTCCCGTTGGAGCAGCGCCAGACGAAGTTGGCGGCGCGCGGGTGTTTCAGGCGGCGGCCGCCGGGCGTGGCGGATTTGTAGGCGGCGGGTTCCCACGTGTGACCGCCGTCGCGGCTGTAGGTGCTCGTGGGCCAGCCGTCGACGGTGCGGTAGACACAGTAGAGCGAGCCGTCGCTCAGGCGCACGATGCTCTGCTCCTCGGCGACGCGGCCACCGCCGGCGGGCGTGCGGAGGCCGACGGTGCCGTCGGGGAGCGTCTCGAAGGTGATCTTCGCGGGGTCGCGTTCGGTGAGAATATTTTTGCTGAGGAGAAACGCGCCTTCGGACTGCGCGAAAAATCCGGCGCCCATTGCGCCGACTTTGTGCAGCACGAGGAGCGCGGCGTCGGGGAGGAGGAGCGGGCGCCCGACGTTCCAGAAGAAGCGGAGCTGGCCGCCATAGATATTTGTGCGGTCGCAATCGAACTCGCGGACGGGAACCTCATAGCGCTTCGCGGACCACGTGCGGCCGTGGTCGTCGGAAAATTTGAAAACGTAGTGGCCGAGCGAATCGACGCGTTTGTAGACGCCGGAGTCTTCGCGTTTCACCTCGGGGACGCGGTCGGTGTTGTGATTGTAGAATGCGTAGATGCGGCCGCCGGGGACTTTGAGGAGCACGGCGTAGGAAGCCTCGGGGCCGTCGGACGGCTCGAGGTCGACGGGCTTCTCCCAGGAAGCTCCGAGGTTGGTGCTGCGCATCGAGACGACGTGCTGGCCCTTCGCGCCCTCGATGCCGGTGCCGGTGGTGATGACGCAGAGCCACGCGCCATCGTCGGTCTGCACAATGTAAGGTTGGTCGGCGTAGCCCTCGCTGGGGATGTTGCGGCCGTTGGCGAGGTGGCGCGGGTCGGGGATGGCGAGTGCGGCCGGAGCGGCAGTGGGCGCGGTGGCGGCGAAGGCGGAGGCGGCGAGCGCGGCGGAGAAGATGGCGGAGGCGAAGGCGGATCGGAGGGTCATGGCGTGGGAGCGGCGGCGGGTTTCGGCCAGGCGAGATGGTGATGGAGAAAATCGAAGGTGCCCTCGCCGTTGATGCTGTGGCCGCCTTGGAAGTATTCGATGCGCGTGCGGTCGGCGAGGCCGAGTTGTGCGTAGAGCCACGCGACCTTGGCGTATTCGTGGGCGACCCAACTATCGCGGCCGACGCGGTCGACGTGGCCGCGCTCGACCATGAACGGGCGCGGGACCATGAGGTAGGCCATTTCGGCGTAGTCGAACGTGTGCCCGAGATTCCAATACGGCATCTCCCATTCGACGGTGCGCATAAAACTGAAGGGCTGGTCGGTGGCGGCGACTTTGCGCGTCCATTGGTTGAAATCGCCGGAGCAGATCGAGAGGCAGTATTTTTCGAGGATCGTCGGCACGCGCATGGCGGTCTCGCCGCCGTAGCTCAGGCCGTAGAACGCGATGCGTTGCCCATCGACGAACGGCTGCGTGTCGAGCCAGCGGAGAATCTGGTCGTGTTGGGCGACGATGAAGGAAAAGAGCGATGCGCCGACGTTGTTGGCCTTGCGCGAGAGGTAGCGGTAGCGGTCCTCGCCGCGGTAGAGATTGAATGGCGCGAAGGTGATGAAGCCGCGCTCGGCGAGGGCAGCAGCGAAGTTGTTGTAGGCGGGATTGTCGCCTTCGAGGGTGTCGCGCGGGATGCTGTTGCGCCCGCCCTGGCAGACGACGACGGGGCGGCGTTCACCGGGGCGAAGATCGCTCGGCACGACGAGAATGCCCCACGCAAACACCTCGGGCCAGACATCGAGCACGACATCGTAGGCGGTCCATTTCGCGGTGGCGGCGATTTGGCGGGTGCGGGGGTTGAAGGGGAGGAGCGGCGCATCGAAACGACCCATGGCCTCGGTATGGAAGCGCTCGCGGTAGGGGCGGGCGCCGGCGATGAATTTTTCGGCGGAGTGGGTGGGCAGGCGGCGCTTCGTCGACCACGTGTTGTCGGCGAGCTCGGGCATGACCGTGTGGAGAAACGCGGCGTCGCGCACCTGGTCGGATTTTTGGACGAGGGATTGAACGTGGGTTTCGAGTTCGCGGAAGAGACGAGCGGTGCGCGTGGCGGGAGCGAAGGCGGTGCGGCGATCGTGCGGGGGTGTGGCGGAAACGGGGGCGAGTGACGCGAGGCCGAGCGAGCGCGCGAAGGCGGCGAGGGATTCGTCGGTGAAGGCGTGGGCGTCGGCGCGGACGAGGAGCGGCGCGGGCAAGCGGCCGCCGGTGGCGACGCGTAGGACTTCGGCTTGGACGCGGGCGAAATCTGGTGTGCGCCAGTCGCCCTTGTGGCCGGTGATCGTGGGAGTGGGGGTGTGCTCGATGATGAGAGCGCGAGGGAGAACGAGGCCGGCGATCTCGGCGTCGCCGAATTCGCGGAGGAGGCTCCAGACGTTGCGATAGATCGGCTCGCTCCAGACCTGTTGGCGCGAATCGAAGTAACCGCTGACGAGTGCGGCGGAGAAACGGGTGTCGACGGCGGCGGCGTAGAAGGCCGTCTGGCCGCCCTCTGCGTAGCCCGCGAGGCCGAGCGGCAAGGCGCCGCCGTGGCGCGTGCGGAGGTAGTCGGCGGCGGCGAGGACGATTTGGATTTCGTAGCCGATGACGTGGCGGCCGAGGTGGAACGCCTGGCGGTAAATCCACTCGCGTTGCGTTTGGTCGGAGCGGCGGAGCTGGGTGTTTTCGGTGGTGAGTTTGGCGCGGCTGACGGTGACGGGGAGGAGGAGTTCGACGCCGTTTTCCGCGAGGCGGCGGGCGGTTTGCGCCGAGGGCGGGAGGCCGGGCGCGAGGCCGAGGTGGTGCTCGGGGGTCTGGTCGGCGTCGGGCACGAAGATGACTTGGGCGACGGGCGGCGTGGTCGGCTCGACGTGGAGACCGCTGCCCCACACGCCTTCGAGGACGGGCCAGCGGACCTGCCACACGCGGTAGCGCGCGGTCTCGGCGACGAGGGCGGGCTGGGTGTCGTCGCCGTAGCGTTCCAGCCCGGCGGGCAGGCGCGCATCGACGACGCCGAGGATGGTTTGGAGGCGAGTGCGGTTGGGCTCGACGGAGCGGGCGTAGGCGGTGGGCGAGGAGAAATCGCGCGACCAGTGCGCGGGGCGTTGGGCGACGGATTCGGCGATCTGGCGTTCGGCGAAGGCGTGCGCGCCGTCCATCAGCCGCGTGGAGAGATCGGCTTCGGGCCAGTCGAGCGGGGCGGTTGACGGAAGCGGGGCGGCGCGGGCGGGTTCGGCGGCGGAGGCAAGGGCAGCGGTAAGGGCGGAGCCGGTGAGGAGGGCGGCGAAAAAGAAAACGCGAGGTTTCACGGGATAGAGGCGGCGGAGCGCCGGGATGACTCTACCGGAGGCCGGGCGGGCGGGTGACGCGAGGGTGAAATTCGGAAGCGCCGTGGCCGGGGCCCACGCGCGAAAGATCAGTCGAGAGATGAAGGCATAGTCCTCACCCGGGAGGGGGGTGGTGCGGCGATGGCTTTCACTGCCTGGGTTACGTGCATCACTCGGCGAAGGTATCCGACTGAATGCGACCGGGGCAGCTCTCTTGCCGGCTTGTGCTCAGATTGCGGCGCTACGAGATATCTGAGGCCGCCGGTTGCAACCTCGCGTTCAGCGAGATGCCTTGCCAATCCCCGCCAGCGAAGTCGAGACGGCCCTGATCGCGAGCAGACCCATCCGTTGATAGTCGTCAGCGTCGGGCGGTATTCCGAGCAACGGCAGAGATTCGCGAAGCTTGCTGCCTTGAGCATGTGCGTCGCCTTGCCGCAGGTCCGCCACACCGGCGAGAGCCTGAGTGATTCGTCGTCCATCGTGCCCTATCCCATCGAGCCAATACGCCACACGCTTGATGTGCCGTAGGCCTTTCTTGTTCACCTCCTCGGCATTCTTCGGATCGATTTTGGCGTTCAAGCCGCCGAGATCTATCTGCTCGGTCACAATGCGGTGCAGTTCTTTGCACAGGCCGCAGAAGTCTTCGAACGAATCGGTGTAGAATCTATGCACCTGCCGATAGAGCTCGTGCTCGGTCGGCAGAGTGAGAAAGAGCGGCTGGCCGAAATGCTGCTTGGTTTCCGCCTGTAGCATGTTGAGGTTGTGCCAGAGCGAAGCTTCCGGAGCTACCGTTCCCGCTGGGTTCGCGAGGTTCTGCGACATGTGCAACTCTTCCGAAAGGCCGCCCTCTGGAACCGTGTTATCGCCAGCCCAAATTTTTTGCGCCCACTCGGGGAGATCGGCCATCTTGTAGCCGAGGACGTTGATCAGCCCCTTCGAGTTTACGCCGAAGTGCAGCGTCTGGTCGCGCGACGGACCGACCTCGCCGGTGTCTCGCGTATACCATCGCAGGACACCCTTTGGACCGCGGATGAGCTTCCGTATCACAGCCGGTTTGAACCAAAGCCAGCCGCCGTATTCCTTCAGCGCTTTCCCTGCGAGAGTGCCCTGCGCCTGATTCTCCACAATGAAGTGGATGCGGGATTCAACTTCGTCCCGCCGGATACGCGGACTGAGTGCCGCCGGTTCGATCCAATGTTTGGTCCAGACCCGCGTGTAGAGCATGTGCAGTTTCCTGCCGCTATCTTTAATGGCGAAGCTGCGCATCCCGACCTCCTTGTCTTCGGTCGGGTGTGGCATTTCCGGGACATCCGTTTTTGGATCCACGCTCTCGCGCCACGTGTGCACCACGGCAGTTTCCATGCCGAAGGGGGCTCCGCCCTCATGAATGGGCGAGTGGCTAGACCTGCGCTCTCCGGTCGGGAACCTCTTTTCTTGGCGCCCGGCCTCCCACTGCACGCCTTCGAACCTCTCCTCCACCGCCTCGCGGAGATAGAAGCCCGTAAGCAACAACGCCGACTTCCTCGCACACAGATAGTCCCGAAGGTGTTCGGCCCTGATCAGCAACTCCTGCGGATTCCCGTTCGGCTTCCGAACCAGGCGCGCCACTTCAAGATCGTTTTCGCGCGGGCAGATCCACGTGTCACCTTTGCGCAAAAGTTGTAGACCGATCTCGATTTCATGCTGAAGCACCCATTCGTCGGTCTCACCCGAATCGAACGAACGCAGGATGACGGGATAGAGAACACGTGGGTCCTGGTGATAGCAGCCCGGCGGGTAGAGATTGTTCTCGTCGGCCCACACTCCGTCGGTGCCGCCATGGCGCACGATTGTCTGCCAATCAGCCTCCTTGAACTCCTCGCGCTGCGCCAAGGGCACGACCAGCGATTCGGCCGAACGATAGAACTCTCGGTGGCCGGCGAAGCCTTTCATCCCTAGCTCGAACTCGAGAACGCTGGTCGCCAAGGGGATCCACGTAGACTTGTCGAAAGTCAGCGACTCGATGTCCGTCGCTTCGATCCAAGCGAGCGGCGTCGGCTCGACTGCGGCTTTCGGCATATTCATGAGAATCGTTCACCTAGGAATCGCCCGAGTTCTCCCCGACGTCGTTCGCCTCAAGGTAATCGATGAGTTCGCGCATGCCATCGACTACGATGCGGCCCACCTCGTTTGGAGTGCTCATCTCCATGGCCCGAGCGATACTCATGGTTCGACGAAAGATCTCTTTAGCTCCGCGTTTCACATTCGCGTCCTCGATTTGTTCCAAATCGCCCAAGATGTAGGTGCTACCCGCCTCAAGTGAATCCAATGAGGTCGCGCACCGCGCCGCTTCGATAAAACTGGAACTGATGTAATTGACGCGGTCGGAGTGTCGCTTGAGGCGTTCGTTCATGACTGGCAGGGTAGGTGTGGAAGACGCTAAGCGCTGCACTGCCATCGCAACGAGTCATTTCTGGATTGGAGAATAAACGATAGCCCAGAGATTGTCCGCCTGTCCCCCGACCACCGTCGGCGCATCCGCTCCCACGAAAAGAGCACACTAAGAACGGGGCGAGTTTGTCGCGAAGGTGGCTGCGCAAACCGGCCTAAGTTTCGCCGAGCTGCTGTGCGATCGTGCGGCACGAGGCGATCGCATCGCGAGGGAGGCCCGTGAGCGCAACGGCCGAGCCGGCCTATTCATTTGACCGGATGCGGAGCGACTACAGCTTCCTCGTATGACTCGGCAGGTTACGGTGGAATTTCCGGAGGAGGCCATGCAGGTCCTCGGGGTCCGGCCCGACCAGCTTCCGCAGGAATTGCGGGAGGCTGCGGTGTTGCGCTGGTTCGAGGAGGGCCGCGTGTCCCAAGGGCAGGCGGCCGCACTGCTCAGTCTGACGCGCGGGGAATTCTTCGATCTGCTGAATGTGCACCAGGTTTCCCCCGTCCAGATGACCACCGCCGATCTGGACGAGGATTTTCGGCATGGCTGAACGTTGGGTCGTAAACGCGTCTCCCGTCATCCTGCTCGGCAAGGCAGGCGTGATCCACTTGCTCCCAAATCTTTGTGATGAACTGGTCGTGCCCGCGGGCGTAGTGGCCGAAGTGAAGTCGGGGCGCATGGCCGATGCCGGGCGGGCGTGGCTCGACGCCGACGGCGGGCGATTCGTGCAGGCCGCCCCACCGCTGCACCCGGCGCTGGCCTTGTGGAACGGCGGAGCCGGCGAGGCGGAGGTGATTTCGTGGGCGCTGGCTCATCCGGGTTTTGTCGCGGTGCTCGATGATCGTGCGGCGCGCCGGCTGGCCGCCTCGGTGGGCGTGCCGTTGCTCGGTTCCCTGCGTGTGATCGTCAAGGCGAAGGAGCGCGGGTTGATTTCGCAGGCTCGCCCGGCGCTGGAAAAATTGCGGGGTAGCGGAGCCTACGTGAGCGACGAATTGATCGAACGGGCCATCGCGCTGGCGGGTGAAACGTGAGCGGCGGCGAAGAAGGGCTGCACGGGAGGGAGGGCGGCGCGGTCACCGGGGAGGTGATACGGCGGGGCGGGCTTGGACGGCGCGGTAGGGGCGGCCGGTGATGAGGCGTTGGCCATCGGTGAAGCCTTCGGGGCGACCGGTGAGGTTACGGATCAGTTGGGTGCGCCACTCGGTGACGGCGGGTGAGGTGGCGGCGGAGGACGAGGAGGCGAGGTTGTGTTCTTCGCGCGGGTCGCGATCGAGGTCGAACAGTTGTTCGGTGCCGTCGGCGGGGCGCCAGACGTATTTGTAGCGGCCGTCGGTGAGGGCGTGGAAAGCTTGGTCGGGGCCGTAGGTGTTGGCGTGTTCGACGTGGAGTGTGGCGCGGAGGCGCGCGGGCGAGCCGCGCAGGGTGGCGACGAGACTGACTCCGTCCATCGGGCGCGGCACGGGAAGGCCGGCGAGTTCGAGGAACGTGGGCATGATGTCTTCGAGGCAGACCGGCTGGTGCGAGCGGAGGCCGGCGGTGAATTTGAGCGAGGGCGACGCGGCGATGATGAACGGGATGTTGGCGGAGCCCTCGTAGGGTTCGCATTTGCGGAAGTAGCCGTGGTCGCCGAGCAGTTCGCCGTGGTCGGTGGTGAAGGCGATGATCCACGGGCGGCCGGCTTTTTCACTGCGCGCGGTGAAGGCGGCGATGAGCGGGGCGAGGTGGGTGTCGAGATGTTCGATGAGGCCGAAGTAGCCTGCTTGGGCGTTGCGGAGTTTTTCGCCCTCGAGGCGGATGCGGTGGCCGTTGCGATCGCCGTCGGGCGAGAGGGCGTCCCATTTCACCCAATCGCCCCGGGCGGGTGCGGGGAGGGCGGCGGCGAGGTATTTTTCGAAGTAGGCTTTCGGCGGGAAGAGCGGCGGATGCGGGGCGTAGAAGGACGCGGTGAGAAAGAGGGGTTGGGTCGGGGCGGTCTCGGCGACGACGGTCTGCGAGCGGGCGGCGACCCATGCAGTCGGGTGGAGTTCGTCGGCGTGGGGCCAGGGTTTGGCCTGCCAAAAGTTGGTGGTGACGCCGAGGCTCTCAATTACGGCGCGGATGCCGCGGGACTCGGGCGCGGCGGCGCGGAGGGCGCGGTCGTAGTCGTCGTCGGAGAGGTAGGTGGAGCCGAGGAGTTCGCGTTGGTAGCCGATGGATTTGTTCGGCGGGTTTTGGTGCATGTTGCGACCGACGAGGACGGTCGCGTAGCCGGCGTCGGCGAGGAGCGCGGGGAGCGTCGGGTGCTTGATCGGAAACGGGGCGTAGCCGACGAGACCACTGGTGGACGGATGCAGGCCGGTGAGCAACGCGAGGCGCGCGGGGATGCAGGACGGACAGGTGGAATACGCGCGGCGGAAGAGAGCGCCGTCGCGGGCGAGGCGATCGAGCGTGGGTGTTTTGACGACGGGATGGCCGACGGCGGAGAGGGCGTCGCCACGCCATTGGTCGGGCATGAGCAGGAGGATGTCGGGGCGCAGCGCGGCGGGGGGGGCGGCGTGGGCGGTGAGCGAGCGGGCGAGAATGCCGAGCAAGAGAATCGCGAGGGGCAGGTGGCGTGAGGGGTGCACGGGAAGTGGCGGCGAATTGGCGCGGGGAGATCGGGCCGAAATAATCAAGGCATGAGTCACGGAGGGCACGGAGCGCCGACACAGAGGGCACAGAGTAAGGCAGGGTGCGGGGTGCCGGAGCGCGGTGTGCCGGGGGAGTCGTTCTTTTTCACGGCGAGGGGAGGTTGGCGCGTCAGCCGAACATGAGTTGGCAGATGATCACGGAGGCGATCACGCCGACGAGGTCGGCGATGAGACCGGCGGCGACGGCGTGGCGGGCGCGTCGCACGGCGACGGAGCCGAAGTAGACGGCGATGACGTAGAAGGTCGTTTCGGTGCTGCCGAAAATCGTGCCGGCCATGCGCGTAGTGAGGGAGTCGGGACCGAGGCGTTGGACGATTTCGGCGAAGAGCGCGGTGGTGGCACTGCCACTGAGCGGGCGCACGAGGACCATGGGCAAGAGGTCGGGCGGGAAGCCGAGCGGGGTGAGCAACGGGGCGAGTGCACTCTTCAACGCTTCGATGCCACCGGCGCCGCGGAACATGCCGATGGCGACGAGGATCGCGACGAGGAACGGGATGATGCGGATGGCGACTTGAAAGCCCTCCTTCGCGCCCTCGACGAATTCTTCGTAGACTTTGACGCCGCGCAGGGAGGCGTAGAGCGGGAACAGCACGAGGAGAAACGGCACGGCGAGCAGCGAGAGGGTGCCGATGGTGCGGAGGGCGATGTTTTGGGCGGAGGTGTCTTCCCACTTGGGGAGCGGCACGTGGGACGGGAAGATCTGCGTGTGCAGCGCGGCGGTGGCGGCGTGGTAGCTCGCAGGGGCGATCACCATCCACGCGAGCACGGCGGCGAAACCGGCGAACATGAGACCCAGCGCGGCGCGGCCCCACGTGGTGAGCGGGGAGGGTTCGAAAGGCAGCACGGAGTCGGACTCGCCGGCGGTTGCGGCGCTTGCGGGTGCGTGGGCGGTGGCGGGAGTGTCGTCGGCGCGGATGCGGAAGATGCGCCAGTTTTGCATCCACTTCACGGCGGAGACGCCGGCGATCGTGGAGCAGACGGTGGCGAGGAAGGCGGTGCCGACGATGGCGGTGGGATCTTTGGATTGCTGCGCGGCGAGGAGGGCGATGGCGGTCGTCGGGAGGAGTTGGATACTGCTGGTGTTGATCGCGAGGAAGGTGCACATGGCGTTCGTCGCGGTGCCGGGGTGCGGGTTGAGCGTTTCGAGATCGCGCATGGCGCGCAGGCCGAGGGGCGTGGCGGCGTTGGAGAGGCCGAGCATGTTGGCGGCCATGTTCATGACCATGGAGCCCATGGCGGGGTGTTCGACCGGGACCTCGGGGAAGAGGCGGCGCATGATGGGACGCAGGCCGCGGGCGAGCTGTTGCACGAGGCCGCTGCGTTCGGCGAGACGCATGAGGCCGAGCCAGAGCGCCATGATGCCGACGAGGGGGAGCGCGATTTTCATCACGGCGGTGTCGGCCATTTGAAACGCGCCGGCGGTGACTTCGGCGATCCGACCGGTGGCGGCTCCGATGATCGCGGCGAGAAGGACGAGGGCGAGCCAGAGGTAATTCAGCATCGGGGAAAGTGTCGGTGACGATGCGCGTGGGCGGACGCGGGGCCAGCGTGAAAGTGGCGGAGCGCGAGGGCTGGGAGGGGAAGCAACGCGACGGGGCGTCGCGTCCCCAGCGGGGGCGAGTGAAGACTTCAGGGGCGGTCAGGCGAACTGGCGGGTGAGGTGGGCGATCGTGGCGCGTTGGCGTTCGGCGACGAAGGCGCGGGCGCGGGCGGCTTTGGCTTTCGCGGCGGCGGGATCTTGCGCGAGCGCGAGGACGGTGGGGGCGACGCGTTTCAGTTGGGTCTCGTCGTCGAGGTCGAAGAGCCAGTCGCCGAGGCCGATGTCGCGCCACATGAAACCTTTCGTGGTTTGTTCGGCGAAGCGGCAGACGACGGCGGGGATGCCGTTGCCCACACACATGATGGGGCTGTGCATCTCGCTGCCGAAGAGGCCGGCGCTGCGCGTGTAGATGCTGAGGGCTTCGTCGGTGAGCCAAAATTTTTCGCGCCAGACGACGCGCGGTTTCACGTCGGCGGGGAGCGGGTCGACGAGGAGCTCTTTGCCGGTGGTCATCTGCGTGGAGTCCTCCGGGCAGACGAGAATTTTGAGATCGGTGGCGCGCGTGACGGCGATGATGGCGTCGCGGAGCGGGGCGTGGTCGTGCTCCTGCATCTCGACGTTGCGACGGTGCTTGGCTTCGTCGAACGCGTAGCCGGGCTTGATGCGCCAGTAGGGGGCGTTGCGGAGATTGGGGATGCAGCAGAGGAATTTGCCGTCGGCGAGGCCGTGGGCGCGGAGGAAGGCGGTGGCGGTGGCGTCGTCGCGCACATCGGCGGCGAAGGCGCCGTCGGGGCCAAACTCTATAATGGGCGAAGTGACGCCGGCGGCTTTGACCACGCCGAGGGAAACGCTGTCGCGGAGGAACACGAAACGGGCGCCGTTGAGGAGGTCGCGCGTGGCGTCGTCGAGGCCGTTGTTGCGCATGATCTTCAGGCCGGGATCGCCGGCGGCGGCCATGGTGATGCCGTAGACGCCGTAGGGTTTGCGGACGTTGGTTTTCCAATCGGCGACATCGCGCCAGGCGGTGAGATAGGGGCCGGAGCCGTGGAGGAGAAAATCGCAGGTGTTGATGATTTTCCGGTCTTTGGTGATGACGAGTTTCGGGAAGCGGCGGAGGAGCATGGCCTCGACGCCGTCGGCGACGGTGGAGGGCCAGAGGATGACTTCGGCGGCGGGGAAATATTTTTCGAGGAGGGCGAGCACGCCGGGCGTGTGGCCGATGTCGCCGATGTTCACGGTCTGCCACGAGGAGCGGAGGACGATGCGCGGTGGGCGCGAGGCGGGCGTGGCTGCGCGGACGGACGCGACCAACGCGGTGGCGAATGTGGCTCCCGTGGCGGCGAGAAAGGTGCGGCGGTGCATGGGTGAGAGTTTGCGTCGGAGCCGAACGAAACGGAACCGGGAAAAATCGGAGGAAGAATCGGATTCTCTGCGGTGAATCGACTGACCAAACCCACGGGCGGGGACGCCCGTGCCACGCCGGAGAAGCAGGCCGGAAATCCGTGGACGTTGGCTTTAGCCCGCACGCATCACACGAACTCGAGGAAGTTTTTTGTCACAGAGGTCACGGAGGAGGCACGGAGCTTCACAGAGCAAAACAAGGTGCAGGGCTCCATGGTTTTTGCGGCGGAACTTTGGGTGCTCTGGGAAAATAAATTTTATGGCGAACGTGCGATGGATGCGAGCTAGGCGGTCTCGCGGGTTTTGTCGCGGAGGGCGGCGATGTCGGGCCAGGGGAGTTCGTGCGGGAGGGACTTGCTGGAAGCGGCGAGGGCGGCGGCGGCACCGGCGGCTTCGCCCATGGCGACGGCGTTGCCGGTGACGCGATAGCTCGCGTGCGCGAGGTAATCGCCGCTGATGCAGCGGCCGGCGAGGAGGAGGCCGTCAACATCCCGGGCGACGAGGGCGCGGTAGGGAATGTCGTAGGGCTGCGCCTTCACGCCGCTGCTCGTGTAGCCGCCGCCGGCGTGGGTTTTGTCGTAGGCGTGGATATCGACTGGAAAGGTGGGGCGCACGACGGCGTCGGCGTGGCGGGCGCCGGCGACGAGGTCGGCGCGGTTGACGATGTAGCGGCCGCGGATGCGCCGGCCGTCGCGGATGCCGATCTGCTCGGGCGTCGCGGCAATCTGAATACCGTCCCACGGGCCGCCGAGGGCGCGCAGGCCGCGGACGATGCGGTGGAGCTCGGCGCGGGCGTTGAGGGTGGCGGCGGTGAGCTTGGCGGCGTCGAAGGCGAGGATGCCGTATTCGTGGTTCATCATCGCGAGGAGGAGATTGTCGCGGATGGGGAACAGCGTGGGCATCATGTAGGACGGGGTGACGCCGCCGCGGATGATCTCGGCGCGGAAGGCGCGCTTGGTGGCGGTTGTGTCGGAGCCTTGTTCGCGATGGATGTAGGGCGCGAGGGCGGCGTGGTCTTTGACGACGAGGAGGGCGCACATCGAGAGCGGCTGGCAGGGGCACTCTTTGGTTTCGCCGGTTTCCCATTCACAACCGGCGAGAGCGCCGAGGTCGCCGTCGCCCGTGGTGTCGATGAAGACGGGGGCGCGCCAGGCTTGGCGGCCGGATTTCGATTCGGTGACGACGGTGGAGAGGCGCCGGCCCTCGCGGTAGGCAGCGACGACGTGGGTGTGGAGTTGGATCTTCACGCCGGCGGCGAGACAGAGATCGTCGAGGAGGACTTTCATTTCCTCGGGCTGGTAGGTCATCGCGGACTTACTGGGGATGCGGCGGGCGTCGCGGGCATCGAGTTTGCGCACGAGTTCCTGATTGAAACCGGGTTTGTCGAAATCGAGGAGGTAGCCGAGGAGCGAGGAGGTCCAGACACCGCCGAGGGCGCCGTGGGCTTCGAAGAGGCGCACGCGGGCACCGGCGCGCGCGGCGGTGATGGCGGCGGTGACGCCGGCGGGACCAGCGCCGCACACAATCACATCGGCGTCGCCGGCGAGAGGGACAGCGCGGGCGGGCTCGGAAAACGTGCCGGGTGCGGCGACGGGGGCGGTGGCGCCGCGGGAGAGCAAGGGGGCGGAAGCGGCGGCGGTGACGGAAGCGGCGGCGGTGACGGAAGCGGAGAGAAAGCGGCGGCGATTCATGGCGGGTGTGGCGCGGGGCGTTACGGGTGCGGCGTGGGCGGAGTCGCGAGGGTGGGCGGGCCGGTGAGCCAACCGAGGGACGTGAGGAACTTGTCGGTCTCGATCAGTGTGAGGCGGTAATGGGTGTTGTCGTTGCGGCCGTAGTTGAAGAAGCCGTGTTCTTGACCGGCGTAGAGGTGGAGATCGCAGCGGCCGCCGATTTTTTCGATCTCGGCTTTCATTTTCTCAGCGCTGGCGACGGTGATGTTTTTGTCGGCGCGACCGAGGAAGTGGATCGTGGGCGGGAAATTCGGGTAGAGGTTGTGCAGCGGAGAAATGGTTTTCCATTTGTCGCCCATGGCGGCCTGGGTCTTGGCGAAGGCACGGCTGCCCGGGCCGCGGTCGATCATGGAATTGAAGAGGATGAGGGCGTTGGGGCGGGTGCTGGTGGTGGTGTCCTCGCCGGGCTCGTCGAGGCCGGAAAGCGTGGTGACGGCGGCGGCGAGGAAACCACCGGCGGAGCCGCCGGCGACGGCGATGCGCCGAGGATCGAGACCGAGGTCCGCGGTGTGTTGGCGAACCCAGCGCATGGCGGAGAACGCATCCATGATGGCCTCGCGTTGCGTGGTCTGGTGGCGCGTGCGGATGCGATACTCGACGGAGAGGGCGACCAGGCCGCGGGAGGCCAGGTATTGGGCCTGCGCGTAGAAATTGGAAGGGGCGCCGATGTTGAAGGCGCCGCCGTGGAAGAAAACGATGGCGGGTTTCGGCGCGGTGGCGGCGTGGCCGGGTGGATTGAAAATGCTGATACCGAGGGTGACGGCACCGACGGTTTTGTAGGGGACGATGCGGTCGGGCTTGATGTGCGCGGCGGCATCGGCGGCGGCGGCGTCTACTTCCTCGCCGGCGCCCGTGGCGGCTTTGGTGTTGGGGCGGGTGGCGGGTTGGGCGAGGAGGGGTGAGACGAGGAGAGAGAGGAACGCGAGGAGGCGACGTGTGGGGAGGAGGTGGGTGTGCATCGGAAGAGGGCGGTCCCTGCTCTCACGAGCAGGACTACGGGGTGACGGCGGTTGAAAACCGCCGCTCCCTTAAAACCTGAGGGTGGTGGACATCGTGATCTCGCGCGGCTCGGTGAGGACGAAGCGGTCGAGAGTGATGCCGTCGGTCTTTTGGCGGCGGATCTCGATATCGTGATCGTCGAGGAGATTGCGGACGTTGACTTGGAAGCTGGTGCGGACGTTGCGGCCGAAGAATTTTCCGCGGGCCTGATAGCGAAGCATGGCGTCGAAGCGGAGGGAGTCGTCGCCGTAGACGACGGGGCCGTTGAAGCCGACGCCGGTGTTGGAGCCGGAGCCTTGCGGGGGCAGGCCGGGTTGCGTGGAGACGCGACCGGCGACGATGGGGCTCAGGTAGCGGCCACCGAAGCCGGCGGACCAGCCTTTGAAGAGTTCGTCTTTGAAAGTGTAGTTGACGAAGAAATTGGCCTTGTGCTTGCGGTTCCCATACGCGCCCTCGAAGTCGAGGCGGCGGCCGTCGAGATCGGCGCGTTGGGCGGCGATGAGTTCGGCGAGGGTGACGCCCTGCGTGCCGCGGGCGTTGAGGACATCGACGGTGGGATTGGCGCGGACGACATCGGCGACGAAGGCGTCGAGCTGGTCGGTCTGGAGCGTGGTGCGTTTGTAGACGTTGGCGCGCTCCTGGAGATTGTAGGAGTAGTTGACGATGAAGCGGAGGCTCTCGCCGACGTTGGCGGTGACGCGGAACTCGACGCCCTTGTTGGCGTTGTCGAGGGAGTCGCCGTTGGCGAGGGAGGTGGGGCGGAGCTCGGAGTATTTCCCCATCTGCGCGGAGGTGTAGAGGCGGTCGGCGGTGGAGTTGTCGCCGTTGGGATCGTCGAGGATGGAGAGGATTTGGTCGTAGCGCGGGGAGAAGGCGTTGTTGACGCCCATGGCGCCGCTTTGATCGGTGACGTCGGTGGTGAAGTAGCTCACGCGGGCGACGATCCGATCTTGGCGGAGGCTGACGAGGAAGCCGGTGTCAAAGCCGTTACCCTGCGGAGCGGGCGGCACGCCGCCGTCGGCGCCAAGGCGTTGCGTGAAGTCGGGGAGGCCGAGGTTTTTTGAGCGGTTGGCGAAAACGGAAACCCAGGAGAGCGGGTGGACGACGATGCCAGCGGTGGTGGTGCTGCCGGAGAATTTGTAGGTGGTGCGCGGGGAGGACGCATTAATAACCTGGATACCGGCGGTGCCGGCCCAGATCCCGGAGGCGTCGCGGACGGGGGTGGTGCGCGACTGCTCGAGTTCATCGCGGCGGTAGCCGAGCGTGGTGACGATGCGGCGCTCCCAGAAGGAACTTTGGATCGCGAACATCTGGCTCTCGATCGTGCGCTTGCTCTTGGTGCCGCCGTTTTGAATCCAACCGTTGGTGACGGGGGTGGCGCGGCCGGGGATGGTGGCGGTGAGCGTGCCGGGGTTGAGGGGATCGGGGAGGCGCTGGGAGGCGGAGTCGCCGAGGGTGATGTAGGCGCGGCGCCAGACGCCGTTGTTGTCGTTGGTGGGCTCGTTGTTGAACGGGGCGCCGAGCCAGACCTCGCGCTCGGTGTAGCCCAGGGTGTCTTCAACCTGGTGTTGGGCGAGACCGGCCATGCGGTGATGGCCCCAGCGACCGGCGTTGTGCTCGTAGGCGAGGGTGCCGCGGACGTTGTCGCTCTCGGTGGTGCCGAAGCGGCGGAGCCAGAGCGTCTCGACGTAAGTGCGGCCGGCGTTGGGGTTGATGAGGGCGCCGGTGGCGTCGCGGGCAGGGGTGAAACCGGAGTAGGATTGGAAGAACGTGGGATTGCGGAGGAGGCCGTTGGGATCGCCGCGGAGCGTGACGTTTTCGCCGCCGACATCGTAGTTCAGCCAGGAGCCCTTCTCGTGGTAGAAACCGACTTCGCCGACGAGGGAGGACGTGAAACGGTGCTCGGCGATGGCGGTGATGTTTTCGAAATCGTGGAGCGTGCGGCCACCGGGACCGGCGGCGTTGGCCTCGTAGGGGACGCGCGCGGGATCGTTAATAATGCCGGGGGCGTAGGGGGTGTCCTGCGCGCTGGACCAAGCCTGATTGGCGTTGATGAGGAAGTTTTGGTTTTCGACGAAAACGAGGCGGTTGGCGGTGAGGGGGCGCGAGTAGCCGGAGGCTTGTTGCGCGGCGGTGAGGGCGACGGTGCTGAGGCTCGCGACGGTGGTGCTGCCTTGATTCCACCAACGGGTGATGCCGTCGGCGACGGGGTAGTTGCGGCCGAGGGTGCCGCGGACGGTGCCCTTTTCGGCGTCGAGGCGGATCTCGGTTTTTGCGAACGGGCGAAACGTGAGCGCGAGCGTGGCGGCGCGGCGGGTGGAGGCGAGGTAGTCGCGCCAGCTGCCCTTGTGATCGTAGACGGCGTTGAAGCGGGCGGCGAATTTACGGGGGATGAGCGGGAGATTGAGATCGAGGGTGGCGCGGCCGTTGTCGGCGGTGCCGGTGAGGAGCTGCGTCTCGACGAAGGTAGTGCCGAACTGGGCGCGCTTGGGGGAGTTGTTAACGATGCCGCCGGCGGAGCCGATGCCGAAGAGGACGGAGTTAGGGCCGCGGGAATCGTCGAGGCGCTCGGTGCTGTAGAAATCGGTGCCGAGGCGCGTCTCGAAATAATTGCGCGTGCTGTTTCCGAGGATACCGCGAGAGCGGAAGCTGAAGGAATTGCCGGCGGAGGTTTGGGAGATGCCGTTGTTGACGCGCAGGGTGTCGCCATCGTCGGTCTGGCTGTTGTTGGCGTAGGCCATCGCCTGCTCGAGGGTGGTGGCGCCGATGTCGTTGAGAAATTCCTTGGTGAACACGTCGATGATGGCGGGCGTGTCCTTGAGGGAGGAATTGAGGCGGGAGCCAGCGAGGGAATTGGTGGCGATGTAGCCGACGTCGCCGGAGGTGGTGACCTCGAAAGGGGAGAGGACGACGGCGTCTTCTTTGGCGGAGGCGGCGGGCGCGGTGGGAGAAGACGTGGACGCAGGGGGGACGGATTGGGCGAACGTGAAGGGCGACGTCGCGGCGGTGAACGCGACGGTGGTGGCGGCGAGCAGGCGACGGGTGGTGGAGTGGGTCATGGGAAAATATGGGGAGACGTGAGAGGTGAAGTGTGAGCAGAGCTGGGTGGGTGCAGTTCAATATAATTTGCAGCAAACCCACGGGCGGGACGCCCGTGCCACTCCCTGAACGGGGAGCGCGACGGATTACCGTGTGGTGGAGGGAGGCGCAAAGTAGTCGGTGAAGACGGCGGGGAGGGCGCGGCCGAATTCCTGCCAGTCGGCGCCGAGCGGGGCTTTTTGTTTTCCGGCGATCCAGTGGGCGTTGAATTCGAGGACGGCGGCGGGGATGCCGAAACGTTCGAGCCAGCCGCTGCCGAGTGTGCCGGGATTGTGGAACGTGGCGGTGGTGCTGCCCTCGGTGAACCACGTGTGCTGGCGGAGCAGGGCTTCGAAGCGCTTCATGTCTTCGAGGTAGGTGGCGAGAGCGGGGACGGCGGGGCGGCTGACGTGGAGCTTGCCGTTGTTGTCGTTGTGGAGTTCGAGGGCGAGGTGGGGGCGGAGGTTGCGCGCGGCCATCGCGGCGAGCCATTGCTCGAGGGCGTGATTTTCGGGGCAGAGTTCGGCGGAGGCAGGCTCGCCCCAGCCGCGGTTGAGGTCGACGCCGCGGAGATTGAAACGTGTTCGACCGCGCGCGACGCCGTCTTTGTTGGCGAGCGGCAAAATGTAGTAGGCGACCTTTTCGAGGTGGGCGCGGGCGGCGGGGGTGTCGGCGAGGACAGCGGCGACGAGGCCCTCTATTATCCAGTTGCCGCCGGGCTCCCATGGGTGGGCGCGGGCCCGGAGGAAGACGCGGCGGGGCGCGGTCTCGCGGCCAAGGCGGATGATTTCGAGCGGGCGGTCTTCGACGGTGCGGCCGATCACGGAGAGGGAGACGAGCGGGTGTGACCGGATGCGCGCGAGGAGTTTTTCCAGATCGCTGAGGCGGTAGGGCTCGACGCGGGCGACGTAGAGCGAGCCGCTGGCGCCGAGGGTGACGCGGAGGCGCACGCGCTGCTCGACGAGCTCCATCTTTTCGGAGCGCCACGAGCGGCCGTCGTCAGAGAGGAGGCAGGCGGTGCGGGCGTCGACGGGGAGGCCGGAGGTGCCGTTCCAGACGTTGAAGAAATTTTGGAAGACGAGCGTGTGCGAGGAGCCGGGTTTGCCTTCGAGGCGGAAGTGCCAGTGGCCGGCGGCGCGGTTGGGGGAGTCGCGCTCGTGGTCGTATTGGAGGGAGATGAGAATCGAGCCGTCGGGGGCGAAATCCCAGTGGAGGGGCGAGCCGTTTTCGATGGACGTGTCGATGAAGTTGAAATCGGCGGGGCGCGGCGCGGGCGGGGGAAGTTTGCTCGCGGCGGAGGCGGCGAGCGCGGTGAGAAAGCAGAGCAGGATCGGGAGTAGTTTCATCGAAAGGGTGTAAACGCGGGTGGACGGCACGCGGTGGAGGCGGGTCGACTTAAGGAGGCCAAGGCAGGGGTCACAGAGGGCATGGAGCTCGGACACAGAGCAGCGGTGTTAACGAACAAGGACAAAGTTAGGGTCGGCGAGGAGCCGATTGAGGACGTGGAGCATTTTGCGCATGACGGCGACAAGGGCGACCATCTTGGGTTTGCCCGCAGTGACGAGACGTTCGTAGTGGGCACGCAGCACGCGGTTGTGTCGGGTGGCGGCGACGGCGGCCATGTAGAGGACCCGGCGCACGAGGCCGCGCCCGCCGCGGACGTGGCGTGCCTTGTGGCTGCGGCCACTGTCGTGCGCAAAGGGCGCGACGCCGACCAACGCCGACAACTGGGGCGATTCGATCTCGCCGAGTTCGGGGAGGTAGGCGAGGAGCGTGGCGGCGAGCACAGGGCCGGCGCCTTTGAGTTCGCGCAGCCGGGCGGCTTTGCGGCGCAGGGTGTCGTCGTGGTCGAGGTGGTCCTGGATGAGCTGGTCGGCGGCGGTCAGTTCCTTTTCCAGAAAGGTGACCTGTCCGTCCAGCCGGGCGCGCAGGACCGGGCCGGCCAGCTCGAGGCGGTTGCGCACGGCGACAAGTTGGTCGCTGACTTGCCGGCGGTAATCGAGCAGTTCGCGCAAGGTGATCGCGGCCTGATCGATCGGGGCGTGCAGGCGGGGTTGGACTTTTTCGCCAAAGCGGCGGAGTAGTTGCGCGTCGAGCCGGTCGGTCTTGGCGAGCAAGCCTTCGGCGTGGGCGAAGGCGCGCACGCGGCCGGGATTGGTAATGCAGACTTCGTGCTTGGCCTGCAGGAGTGCCGCGACGACGGCGCGTTCGTAGCCGCCGGTCGCTTCGCAGATAACGCGCACGCCGCGTCGTTTCGCGAGCACGCGGAGCAGCTTTTCATGGCCGACCGGGGTGTTGGGCACGTGGTCACAGCGGCTGCCGTCCACGGTGTAATCGAGTCGGTCCTTGGCAATATCCAGGCCGACGTAGGTGACTTCGGTGGTGGGGGTGGTTTTCTCCATCTTGCAATGCGAGCTCAAGGCTCAGTCAGCGGTTCGAGTTTAACCAGGTCTGGGACCGGGGCCCATGGCTCTGTGTGGAGGTCTAGCCTCGGGGCACGGATCGGCCTGCCGGTCCCAGCGTCGCTCCGACGGCCAGTCGCCGCGACGTCCCGGTCGTTGCAGCCAAGGCCGCTCGGCCCCGGCACGCAATCCCGCCAACGGCGGCTTCCTCCGACGAGCTCTGCGGCCCATTCTCGGAAGCCGCCGTTGGCTTTGTCCTCATCCGGTTTTACCATTGGATTGAACATACAAGGCCACGGAGCCAGGCGTGGTGGATAGGGTGGGTTTGCGGGGCTGGGGACGAAATGGGCTTGGTCGAAGCGGATTAGGCGGCGAGCGAGGGGAGCCAGAGAGCGAGGGCGATGGCGGCGGCGGCGGCGAGGAGGCAGGCGATGAGCGTGACGACGTTGGCTTTGCGACGGTAGCGGAGGCGGGCGCGCGCGGCTTGGTCGGAGGGGGACTCGGCGACGGGGGCAGGCGGGCGGTTGGGCATGGGCGGAGGGGACGGCAGGGGAGAAACCTCCGTGGCGGGGCGGAGCGATGGCTGGTGGCGGCGGTTGGTGGCTGCAGTGACGCGGAGGAGGCGATCAGAGTTCGACGAGGACGACGTCGTCGAAGTCGGCGGTGACGGTGTTTTTGGAGTAGGAGTGAATCCAAACTTCGACGGTGGCGGTCTCGGCGGGGGCGGTGCCTTTGACGGAGCGGGACTTCCACTCGGTGTCGTTGCGGTTCAGGGCGACGATGTTTTCGTTTTTCTGGGCCTGCGTGTTGAGGGCTTTGCCCTTGGCGTCGTAGAAACGCAGATACACGCCGATGCCGGCGCCGGTGACGACGCGGGCGGCGAAACGGACTTCGTAGGATTTTCCGGCGACGGCGGGCAGGCGCTTGGTCGCGAGGCTGGAGCCGAGGGTGTCGCTGGCGTCGGTGACGCGGAGGCCGAGTTTGCCGGTGTGGGCGGCCGCGGCAGAGGCGGTGCTCATGCCGCCGTCGGAGGTGTTGATCCAGCCGGTGAGAGATTGCTCGAAATCGCCGTTGGCGATTGGGAGGGGCTTTTCGGCGCGAGCGGTCGCGGCGAGCGCGAGCGTGGCGAGGGCGGAGGCGAGGAGGAGACGGGGAGTTTTCATAGGATAGGTGGTGTCGCCGAGGAGCAGGGCGGGTTTCGCGGGAAAGGTCCAGAGTGGGGCGCGGGGGGAAAAGCGCTGCGGTGCGCAACGCGACGGGCGTCGCGTCCCCAGCTGGGTCGGTGCGGCGGGCGCGGCGGAGGCGCCGGCTAACTCGCATTCAGCACACTTGCTCGAATGATTTTTGCCACAGAGCACACGGAGGAGTCACAGAGCGTCACAGAGCAAGACAGGGTGCGGGGCTCCGTGGCCTATGCGGCGAACTCTGGGTGCTCCGCAGAAAAGAGTTTTTTCACGAACGCGTGATGGATGCACGCTAGGCGAGGAGGGGCTTGATGACGTGGCCGTGGACGTCGGTGAGGCGGCGGTCGATGCCGTTGTGGCGGAAGGTGAGGCGCGTGTGGTCGAGGCCGAGTTGATGGAGAATCGTGGCGTGAATATCGTAGACCGTGGTCGGGCGCGTGCGGTCGAGGGGCTTGTAGCCCCAAATGTCGCTCTCGCCGTGCGTGATGCCGCCCCGGATACCACCGCCGCAGAGCCAGTTGGTGAAAACGTAGGGATTGTGGTCACGGCCTTTGCCGCCCTGCGACGAGGGCATGCGGCCGAACTCGGTGGTCCAGAGGATCAGCGTGTCTTCGAGCAGGCCGCGCTGCTTCAGATCTTTGATGAAGGCGGCGGCGCCGCGGGCCATGCCGAGGGCGAGCGGGCCGTGGTCGCGGTGGACGTCTTCGTGCGAATCCCAGTTGCGGCGCGGAAAGCTGTTGTCGTTGCCGCTCCAAATCTGGACGAAGCGCACGCCGCGTTCGAGGAGGCGGCGGGCGGCGAGGCACTTTTGGGAGAAATGAAACGCCTCCTCGTCGGCGCTGATTTCTTTAGGCCACGTCTGCGGGCCGCGGTCGAGGCCGTAGAGTTTCTGCACGTGGGCGGGCTCGGCCTTGAGGTTGAGTGCCTCGGGGGCGGCGAGCTGCATGCGGGCGGCGAGTTCGTAGCTGCGGATGCGGGCATCGAGCCGCTGGTCGCCCTCGCGGGTGGCGGCGTGCTGGCGGTTGAGATCGGCGAGGAGACGGTGGGCGGCGGCCTCGCCGCGCGGGGTGATAAAATCTCCGGACGCATGAGGGAAGAGATCGGCGACGGGGGCGTCGGTGCCGGGCAGGATGATCGTGCCACTGTGCTGCGACGGGAGGAAGGCGGAGTCCCAGTTTTTCACGCCGTTGGACGCGAAGCCGCGGTGGTCGGGCAGCACGACGAAGGTGGGCAGGTTTTCGTTGAGCGAGCCGAGGCCGTAGCTGACCCAGCAGCCGGCGCCGGGGAAACCGGGCAGTTGAAAACCGGTGGACTGCAGAAGCGTGGCGGCGCTGTGCACGCCGGACTTGCCGACCATGTTGTGGACGAAGGCGAGGTCATCGACGACGTCGCCGAGCGGGGCGACGACCTCGCTGAGCATTTTGCCGGACTGGCCGTAGGGGCGGAAATCCCAGAGGGGGCGGAGCCACGGGCCGAGACCGTTTTGGAAGACCTCGACGGGCTCGCCGAAATCGCTGGGCTGGCCGTGGCGTTTGATCAGCTCGGGTTTGTAGTCGAAGAGATCGAGATGGCTGGCGGCGCCGGCCATAAAGAACTGCACGACGCGTTTCGCTTTGGCGGGGTGATGCAGCGGGCGCGAGGCGGGGGCCGGCGTATCCGCGGCGAGGGCACGGTCGTGGCCGAGCATCGCGGCGAGAGCGAGACCGCCGAGGCCGCCGCCGGATTGCCAAAGGAAATCGCGGCGGGAAAGCGAGCGGGCGGCGGCGGGCCGATGGAAGGGAGAATCGTGGGCCATCGTCAGTCGACAAAGGTGAATTCGTTCAGATTGAAGAGGAGCCGGCAGAGGGCGGGCAGGCCCTCGGCCTCGGCGAATGCGACGAGCGGGGCGAGTGCGGCGGGCGCGGGCGAGTGGCCGAGCGCGAGTGCGTGGGCGCGCGCAATCTGCGCAGGGAGGTCGGCGCGCTCGGCCTGCACGCGGGCGGCGAGGTGGCGGGATTGGGTGACGATAAAACCGTTGTTGAGCATCGCGAGCGCCTGGAGCGGGGAGAGGCTCTCGTTGCGTTTGTCGACGCGCATCGACGGATCGGCGCAATCGAGCGACGTCATCCACGGCTGCGTCTGCGAGCGGGCGATGAAACGATAGATGGAGCGGCGCCACGTCTTGGCGTCTTCGGCATTGGCGAGATCGTAGCGGAAATGTGGGGAGTGCTCGGGGCGCTCGATGACGAAGTCCTGCCAACCGGGGCCGCCCATGGTGAGATCGAGTTTGCCGCTGGCGGCGAGGACGGCGTCACGCAGAGCCTCGGCCTCGAGCTTGCGGCGATTTTGGCGCCAGAGGAGGGCGTTGCCGGAATCGATTTTTTCGGCGGCGGGATTGGTGGTGACGGCCTGCCGGTAGGTCGCGCTCGTGACGATGAGCCGGTGGAGGGATTTCAACGAGCCGCCGCTGTCGCGGAAGCCGGCGGCGAGCCAGTCGAGGAGCTCGGGATGGGTGGGGGCGGCGCCGTTGCGGCCGAAATCGTTGGGCGTATCGACGAGTCCACGACCGAAGTGATATTGCCAGACGCGGTTGACGAGGCTGCGCCACGTGAGCGGGTTGGCGGGATCGGTGAGCCAGCGCGCCAGGGCCGCGCGACGCTCGCCCTCGCCGGCGTCCGGCGGAAGATCGAAACGCGCGGGAGCAAATTTCAGCAAGGAGAGGGTGCCGGGGCCGATGGGTTTGCCGGGCGTGGTGACCTGGCCGCGGGCGAGCACGTGAATCGGCCGCGGGCGACCGCCGTCGGGGCCGGTGCCGCGGAAGTTGCTGCTGCCGAAGTGCACGCCGCCGACGTAGACGAGATCGGGTTTCGGAAGCGTTTTCAGCTCGGCGGCGAGGCGGGACGATTCGGCGACGAGCGCGGCGCGGCGGGATTTCGTAGGCTCGTCGGCGAAGCCCAGGAGGAGCGTGTCGCGGGCGCGCTCGAGTTCCACTTTCTCCTCGGCGGAAAGGGCCGAGGGGGCGATGCCGTCGGTGAGGTTGGTTTTGCTCCAGCGCGGGGCGGATTCGATGGAGTCGAGCGCGGTGACGGGGCGGCCGAGTGCAATATTTTTTCCGGCGCGATCGGTCACGCGCAGTTCGGCGAGGGCGAACATGTAGTCGTTTTTGCGCGGAGCGAGTTTGACGACGGTGACGCGGACGTAGCGGCCGATGATGCCATCGCCGGTGCCGCCGCCGGTGGAGAGCGGGGTGAGGCCGGGATTCGGAAAGTCGGCCATGAACGTCTGGTCGTAGCGCTGCCAGAGGAGTTTGACGCCGGTCGCAAAGGTAGGGTCGTCGCTGGCTTCGACTTTGAAACGCACGGGAAAACCGAAGCCGGCGCCGATGCCGTTGAACGTGTCGTGCGCGGGGAGCAGGGTGACGCGGGCGACCTCGACGGATTCACCGAGGTCGACCTGCACCCATTTCATCACGTCGGGCGTCGCCGACAGTGCGCTGTGATAGCCGCGGCTCGGGCTGGGCTGGCCGGGGTTGGCGGGATCGGTCTGCGGCGGCAGTTCGAGGCGGCGCGTGAGTTCGACGTAGGCCGCGCCGGCCTGCGCGCGCAACGGCGCATCCAGTGCGGTGAGCGCGGCGGCGGTGTCGCGCTGATCGCGGCGGAGCGCTTGAAAGCGGGCGTTGAGGGCATCGTCGCGGTAATACTCGCGGTCGGTGCGATCGAGCGCCGAGAAGACGGCGTGCAGGCTGTAGTAATCCTCCTGCGGGATGGGATCAAATTTGTGATGATGGCACTGCGCGCAGTGGACGGTGAGGCTGGAAAACGTGCCGATGGTGTTGGCGACCATGTCGTCGCGGTCGAGGTGGCGGGCGATCTTTCCGTCGGTCTTGGACTCGGGCACTTCGGCGTGGCCGATAAAATCCCATGGGCCGGCGGAGATAAAACCGAGGGCTTCGATCCCGTCGGCCGTGCCGGGAAAAAGCACGTCGCCGGCGAGCTGTTCCTGCACGAAACGCGCGTAGGGTTTGTCGGTGTTGAGCGCACGGATGACGTAGTCGCGGTAGGGCCAGGCGTGGAGGCGGAGTTTATCTTTGTCGTAGCCGTGGGTGTCGCCGTAGTGCACGACGTCGAGCCAGTGGCGCGCCCAGCGTTCGCCGTAACGCGGGGAGGCGAGGAGTTTTTCGACGAGGCGCCCGTAGGCGTCGGGCGCGGAGTCGGCGGCGAACGCGGCGATCTCTTCGGGCGTCGGCGGCAGGCCGGTGAGATCGAAAGAGAGGCGGCGGATGAGCGTGCGCGCATCGGCGGCGGGAGCCGGAGCGAGGCCGCGCGCGGCCAGCTGGGCGCGGATGAACGCATCGACGGGATGGCCGGAAGAGGCGGGCGGTGCGATTGGGGAGAGCGGGCGGAGCGACCACCAATCGAGCGGATCGGCGAGGGCAACGCTGGCGGAGTCGGGCCAGACGGCGCCGGCGTCGATCCAGGCTTTGATGGTCGCGATTTCCGCGGGGCTGAGCGGATCGCCCTCCGGCGGCATCTTCAGATCGGCGACCTCGCCAGAGATGAATTTCACCAGCGGACTCGCGGCGCCGCGGCCAGGGAGAATGTTCGGCGCGCTACCCTCGCCGCCGGAGAGGGCGACAGATTTGGCGTCGAGGCGGTAGCCGCTTTTTTGCTTCTTCGGTCCGTGGCACTCGAGGCAATGGGTTGCGAAAATCGGGCGAACGTCGCGGGCGAAATCGGGGGTGGCGGCAGCGGTCGTGGCGGGGGTGGCGAAGGCTGAGGCGGGGACGAAGGCGGATGCGAGTGCGAGTGTGAACGTGATCAGTGCGGCGAGGGCGGCGCGTGGGGGGCGTGCGGATACGCGGCGGCGGAGCGTGGGCGCCGGGACGGTGGGTGGTGACGGGTGCAGCAGTGGCGAGGTCATTGGGCCTACAAAGGGCAGTTGAATTGGAACCACAGAAGCACGGAGGACACAGAGAAAACTGGTTTCAGAGGAGTAGGGGTTGTGCAGGGGATTCGGCGGCCTGGGAAAGCGACGTCGGGAGTGGTCAAGGCGTGAGGGTGCCGCGCGGGGGCGTCAAGGCGTGGGACGGTGCGGCGCAGGCGGTGAGTGGCAGAGGGAATCGGCGGTTGGAAAACCGCCGCTCCGTCCGGGGCACAGAATGTGTGAGGGGAAGGTTGCGGGGCGGGGTGGAAGACGCGGTGCGGGCGGCTTCGGCGGACCTTCCGATCAAGGTCGGAAGCCAGCTTGCCTGGGGAATGATCGCGCGCGCCGCGAATCAGGGCGGTTTGACACCGGAGGCGAGGCTGCGCTCGAGCGCATGCTGCGCGACCTCGTGCAGGAGTTCGTCGGCGTTGCGATAGCTGAGCGCTGCGCGGAAACGGGTTTGGGCCGCGGCGTGGTCCCCGGCGAGCTGGTGTAACAGGCCGATATACAGCGACGCCTTGGGTTGGTGGTGGTAGGTGCCGCGATCAGCCGCCGCGGTGTCAAGCTGGGCTGCGGTGATTTCGCCGAGCAGGAGACACACGGGGTGGTTATGTTGCCCGTCGGTGGAGTGGGACGAAAGGTTGCGAGAAAGTTCGGCGAGTGCAGTCGCGCGATCGCCCTGCTCGCATTGCACGAAAAATAGCCAGGCGGCGGGATTTTCCTGGGAGAGGACGAGCGACTTGCCCGCGAGGGGGATCGCAGTGTGAAAGTCCTCGGCAGCGCCCGACAGGTTGCCGGACCACCGGCGGACATGCCCTCGTTTATAGTGCCAGAGGCCCAAGGAAAGGCGAAGGCTCTCCGGATGCAGCATCGCGCCGTCGGCGTCGAGCGCGAGAGCGCGGGTGTAGTCGTTCTCGGCTCCCGTGAAATTGCGGAGACTGCGCCGGGCATCGCCGCGCAGCGCGTGCAGCTCGGACAACGGTGCGACGGCAATAATCGCATCGAGCGCTTTGATCGCGCCGGCGAAGTCGCGTTGGTCGATGGCGTGGCGGGCGCGTAAGATCGTGGCGTGGGCGATGGCGCGGAAATCTGCGTCCGCACCTTTCGGATCGCCGGCCGCGAGCCGACGCCGGCCCCGTTGAAGAATGAGATCGCGGAGATATTCGGGAAAATCGAATCCAACGGTATCCGTCATTCCCTCCGCTTTCAGATAGTCGACGATGGCGCCGTCTTGGTCGCGGAGGGCCATGCGAGCGTCAGCGCGGGCGCGATACAGCGCCTGGTCCGCGGGGTCGGCCTTGATCGCCTGATTGAGATCCGCGATGGCGCCGCGAAAATTTCCGGCGGCGAGTTTTTTTCGACCCGACGACGCGCGGGTGTCAGCGCCGGACGCGGCGCTTTTAAGGAAGGCGGCGTGTCCGGCGGCTCCGTCGGTGAGTTCGTTGAATTTCCGGCCGTCGCGGGTGACGAGCCAGGCTGGCCCGACGAGACGGCCCTGCTCGTAGGTGGCTTCACCCCAAAGTGCGCCATCGGGCAAGTAGGCGCGAAACGGTCCATCGGGCCGCCCGTGGCGATAGGTGGTCTCAAAGCGGCGACCGTCGGGCCAGCGCTGTTTGCGCACGCCATCCGGGAAGGACTTGGTTTGGTTTCCAAAATCGATCTTCCGGCCGCCGGGCAAAATCAAGCTCCACTCTTCCCAATCGGAACCCCGCTGGATCGGGAAAAGCGCCCGGTAGTCCTCGCCTTGGATGGAACCGAGCGACCTCAGGAATTTTCCGGGGCCGATGAGATCGTCGTAGGTGACAAAGATGCGATAGGGGTTTTCGTTGAAGAACCAGTCTGCAGTCGCGCTCACCTGCCGCATCTGGCTGCGGACGGAGCGGTCTTTCTGATGTTGGGAGAGCCTAACAAACGGAACGACGACGAGAACGAGAATGAGTGTGCCGAAGGCCGCGAGATTGCATTTCCAGAGTGACCCACGCCGGGCCCAGTCGCGCTTCAGGCCCCAGCCCGCGACGAAGGCCGACAAGATAATCGCGGCGGCACCCACGCCCTTGTTTTGCCGGAATCGCGTCCAACCGAGCAGATCGTCCATGGGCGGATCGACGAGCTGGATGGCGAGCAAGACGGCGGCGGTGCCGATCAAAATCGCCGCCGCGATCCAGACGAGTTTGCGCCAGAGACTTGGCGTCGGGGCCAGTGTGGTCGGAGCGGGCTCGCAGGGTTTTTCGGGATCTCGCAACGGCAGGCGATCCTGAGGCGTGAGTGGGGGCTCGCTCATCGGCGGGGAGGGAAGCGATGGGAGGAGTGGCGATCAAGCCCGCGGGTTGTCGACGGAGACCACGCGCGCGCTCGCGTGGAATGAAGAGATGCGCGGATTCGCGGGGCGTTTGAAAAACGCACGGGGCGGCTTGGCGAATTCTGAGAAGCTGCGTGGCTGCGAGAATCGGCGGTTGTAAAGCCGCCGCTCCGTCGGGCGCCGGCGAGGGCGGTGCGGCGCGTGCGCGGGCTAGCGTTTCTTCAGGTGGGGCGAGATGGACTGGGCGACTTCGCCGCCGAGGAAAGCGTAGCCGGCGGAGGTGAAGTGGACGTCGTTGGGGTTTTGCAGGGTGGCGAGCTTGGGCGTGATCGCAGTGAAGAGATCGTCGATGGCGACAGCGTGTTTCGCCATGAGAGTCGCAGAGGCGGTGTTGCGCTCGACGATGGAGGCGGCGGTTTGCTTTTTCGCGGGATCGTCGGGGATCGGCGTGGTGCTGGCCCAGATGAGTTTCGCGCCGGTGGATTGGAGGCGCGTGATAATTTGCGTGAGGCGCTTTTCGTAGTCGGGAAGCGGCGTGGCGCGGTCGTGGATGCCGAAGTTGAAGTGGATGACGTCCCATTTGCTGGGGCCGGCGGAGGCGAGCCAGGTATCCAGTTTCTTGAGGCCGTTGGCGGTGGGGCCGCAGTTTTCGGGGGCGCGATGAACGTTGGCTTTTCCGGCGAGGGCGGCACGGACAGCGAGCGTGTAGCCGCGGGAGACGGAGTCGCCGATGAGGAGGACGCGGGGGAGCTTCGGGTCGTCGGCGACGAAGTCCCAGGCGGTGGACGTGCCTTTGACGAAGTCGCGTTTGTGGATCGGCAGGTAGAAACCGTTGCCGAGATTTTCCTGGAGAACTTTTTCCCACGCTTGGCGCTCGAGGGAGAGCGTCGCGACTTTGGCTTGGTAGAGGCCGTCGATGCGCTGGTCTTCGGCGGCTTTTTTCGCGGCGGCTTCGGCGGCGTTGGTGGGTTCGGCGGCGGGGAGCGTGGGCGTGAGCGCGAACGGCAGCGTGAGGAGGGCGGTGAGGATGAGGGGAGAGAGCGGGAGGCGTTTCACGAGTGAGAGGGACAGAGGAGGTGAGCGAGGAGCACGGTCAGGCTGACCGTGCTACGGGCTGAGCGGTTCAGAAGGGAACAGTGGCGGCGAGGGTGTAGCTGCGCGGGGTCTGATACCAGAAATTGTTCGGCGTGGTGACGCGGGAGGGATTGGTGACGTCGCCGCCGGGGGCGCGGAGAATCGTGCTGATGTAGCGGGGCTTCGCGTCGTCGAGGAGGTTGTCGATGCTGAGGTTGAAGCGGATTTGGTATTTGGCGGAGACGCGCCAGTTGTAGCCGGCGGTGGCGGCGGCGACCCAGTAGCCGGGCGAGTAAACGATGGTGAAGGCGTCGACGTTGGGGTCGTCGATGCCCTGCGCCGTATTGGCGGGATTCACCATCGTATCGGCGCCGCGGTTACCGATGACGGCGCGGCCGCGGTAGCGGGCGCCGGCGCCGAGGCGCAGGCCTTTGAAGCGGCCTTCTTGGATCGAGTAGTCGGTGAAGAGATTGGCGGAGGTGGTGTTCTGGCTGATGACCGTGCCGGAGACGATGCCGGCGCGGGCGGCGAGGAGGGTGTTCCACGCAGAGACGGCGGTGTTCACATCGGGTGAGCGCTGGGCGACGGCGATGGCGGTGTTGACGGTGGCGACGTTGGCGGAGTCGACGAGGCCGCCGGCGTCGAGGACGATCTGGCGGAGGGTGGCGAGGTTTTTGTCGATGTAGGCGGCGGTGATTTCGCCGGAGTTGGTGGCGAAGGCGCGGGCGAGGGCGTAGTTGGCGGAGAGGCGCCACGCTTTGGAGAGATTGGCGACGGCCTCGAATTCGAAGCCGTTGGCTTTGCCCTGACGGCGGTCGATGAAGACGGTGGGGAGCGGCTGGAGGCCGCGGGTGTTGAGGCCGCTGGCAGAAAAATCGCCGACGGCGTTCGCGTTGATAATGTTGTTCATCGAGCCGCCGGCGTTGGCGGGAGCGCTGGTATTTTGGTTGTCCTCTTTCGAGAAGTAGCGGTTGAGCGAAAGGTTCAGGCGACGGTCGAAGAGGCTGAAGCGGATGCCGGCGTCGACGCCCTCGGCAATGGTGGGCGGGAGGGTGTTGCCGGTGAGCGTGGGTTGGACGTTGGGGAGATTGTAGGTCTGCGCGTAGTTGGCGTAGAGGCTGACCCAGGAGCGGAGATGGAAGACGCTGCCGAGGGAGTAGGTGGTCTTGGTGCCCTTGATGGGCGGCGGCGCGTAGTCGTCTTGGAAGCGGTCGTTGGCGTATTGCGCGAGGCGGTTGCCCGCGCCATCGCGCGGACGCTGGAGCGCGGGCGTGGTGGGGCCGGTGGCCCTGCCGGCGGCGTCTTTGGGAATGTAGCTGAGCGCGAGGTAGTCGCCGGGGGCCTTGGGTTTGAAGATGATGTCGTTGCCATTCCAGTCGGCGGGGTAGTCGCGGATGAAGGAGTTGTATTCGACCTCGTTCTTGTAGTCGTCGAAGCGGACGGCACCGAGGACGATGAGGCGGCGTTTGAAGAACTGGCCGTTGACGGAGCCGAGGGCGTAGTTGTAGGTGGCCTTGGTGTTGGCGTTCACCTCGGGGCGAGAGGTGTCGTAGGTGTAGGCGGGCGTGACCTCGCGCGTGGTGCCGAGGACGGGATCGACGAGCTGGATTTTGCCGAGCTGCGGGAGGGGGCGGCCGGCTTGATTCCAATAATAACGGTAGCGGATTAGATCGGTGAGGGACCAGCGGCGGGGGTCGGGGTCGATGCGGGCGCCGAGGAGCGTGAGGCGTCCAAGATTGTCTTGGACGTTGGTGCCGAAGAGGGAGTTGAACTTGAAGTCGCCGAAGCGGGTATTCTTCACGTAGGCGACGGCGCCGCGGATGTTGTGGGCGTCGATGCCGCGGGGGTTCTGCTGGCGGTTGGCCTCGCTGTAGGGCTGGAGGAAATTCGGGTTGGGCGCGCCGTTGGGGAGGTTTTTGTTGATGTCGATGAGCGTGGTGACGAGGCCGCGGTTGAGCGTGATCTCGGCGGCGCGGAAGCTGTAGTTTTTGTCGAGGGCGAGTTCGAAGAAGAGGGATTGGCCGATGGCGTGATTGAAGTAGAGGGCGACGTCGCGGTAGCGCTGCCAGAAAACAGGGGCGTCGAAGGACGGGGAAAACGTGCGGCCGGGGAGGCGAAACGCGGAGCCGCGGATGGCGTTGGCGAAGCGCTCGCCGGGAAGATTGATCGCGTTGAGGAGATCGGCGCCGGAGGCATTCGGGCTGACGCCGGTGAAAAATTTGCCGGCGATGGGGACGGCGGTGTTGGCGCCGGCGCCGAGGGTGAGCGCGGTGTTTTGGTAGTTCATCACGCCGTCGAAACCGGAGGCCGGGGCGTAGACGAAGTAGCCGGCGGCGGCATTGCGCGTGACGCCGAGGGCGTTGCCGTTGGTGGGCGCGGCGGTGAGCGGGGCGGCGAAGGTCGTGGTGCCGTCCCAGCCGGCGAAGCTGTCGTTGAGATTCGAGAAGCCGGACATGCGGCTGTTCTCGCCGTATTCGCCCTCGAGGCGGACCTGGGTGTTGGGGCCGAGACGCAGGGAGCCGGTGAGGGCGATGCCCTTGAGCTTGGAGAAATCGCGGTCGCGCCAGCCGCGGCCGTCTTGCCAGACGGCGTTGGCGCGGACGGCGAGGCGGGCGTTGAGGGGCTGGTTGACGTCGACGGAGACGCGGCGGGTGTTCCACGAGCCGAAGGACGTGCGGAGCTCGCGGACGGGGCGATCGAAGCGGGCCTGCTTGGTGACGACGTTGGCGGAGCCGGCCTGATTGCCGTTGCCGAAGAGGACGGAGTTGGGGCCGCGGGAGAAGTCGTAGCGCTCGAGGTTGTAGCTGTCGAAATTGACGTAGAACGGGAAGAAATTGCGCTGCGGGGTGGACGCGCCGACGCCGCGCGTGGTGTAGGTGACGTTCGACGCGAAGGTGAGGTTGGCGCCGTTGTCGTTGTTCACATTGGTGTTCACCGTCCACTCGATCGCGCCGTTGAGATCGGTGAGATTGAGGGCGTCGATGAACTCGCGCGTGATCACGGAGTAGGCGGCGGGCGTGTCGGCGAGATCGCCGGCGAGGCGGCCGCCAGCGAGAGAACTGGTGGCGACGAAGCCGACGTCTCTGTCGGTGCTGACGGTGAACGGGGAGAGCGTGACGGTCTCGGCGTCGGGCCGCGCGGGAGCGGCGGGGGCGACTTGCGCGGAGGCGGGCGCGGCGAGTTGGACGGCGAACGCGAGCGCCAGCGGGAATGATGCGACGAAAGCGAAGGGACGGCGGGTGGTCAGGGAGGTCATCGGTAGGGTAAGGCGGAGATGCGGCAGTGCCGGCGAGGCCAGCGGAGCCGGGGTGGTGAGGGCGCACTATGGGTGCCGAAAATTGGGGTTCGAACTGTTTGGTGCGTTAGAGTAACACTCGGTTTGCGATGAAGACGATACCTGCGGCGGGAAATTCGGGCGAAGCGGCGGCGACGGTGCGGCAAATCGCGGCGTTGGCGGGCGTGAGCCTGATGACGGTGTCGCGGGCGCTGCGCAACCAGCCGCGCGTGGCGGAGGCGACGCGGCGGAAAATTTTGAAGATCGCGGAACGCGTCGGGTATCGGCCGGACCCGGAGATCGCGAAGCTGATGCACCACCTGCGCCGCAAGGTGCGGCCGCAGTTTCAAAGTGTGATCGGCGGGCTGACGAATTGGCCGCCGACAGGGAGGCCGGCATATTTCCAGGAGTTGCTGGCGGGCGCGGAGCGGCAGGCGCGCGAGCGCGGCTACGGGTTTCGCGTGATGCCACTTTCGGCGGAGGCGCGGAGCGGCGAACGGTTGCAACGCACACTGCGCGGACAAGGTGTGCAGGGCGTGATGCTGCTGCCGCAGAGTCCGCCGACCGATCTCGGGGCACTGCTGGACTGGAGCGAGTTTTCGGTGGCGGCGGCGAGTCTGTCGGTGCTCGGGCCGGAGGTGAACCGCGTGGCGCCGCACCATTTCGACAACACGGTGCGGCTGTGTCGCGAAGTGGCGAAGCTCGGCTACCGACGCATCGGGCTCGTGATCGACGCGGAGCAGGATGTGCGGGCGAAGCGCGGATTTTCGGCGGCGTTGTTGTCGTTCGGCCGGGACGAGGCGGCGGAAGCGGTGGCGCCGCTCGTGTGGGAAGGCGAGCTGGCGCGGGCGCTGGTGCCGTGGTTCGAGCGGGAGCGGCCGGATGTGGTGGTGACGACGTCGGAGGTGCGGGTGCGCGAGTGCGCGCGGATTTTGAAACTGAAAATTCCCGGGCGGATCGGCTTTGCGAGCACGAACGTGGCGGCGACGAAGGCGGGCGATGCGGAGATCGCGGGGATCGACGAAATGCCGGAGGAGATCGGGGCGATCGCGGTGGATCTGCTCGCGAGCATGATCGAGCGTCGCGTGCGCGGACGGCCGGTGTCGGCGGCGGCGACGCTGCTCGCGGGCCGGTGGTGCGCGCGGCCGTCGTGTCCGGCGCGCAGGTAGCGTCGGGAGCCGCGGGCGGGACGGTGCGTCAGGTGGCGACGGCGCGCTCGAGCATGTAGAGGGTGTCCATGGTCGAGAGATCGGAGCGGGCGGCGACGCGCTGTTTGATAAAGCGGAACGGGTGCGCGATCTTCTCGTTCATCCACGGGGCCTGCGTATCGAAGCTGTTGAATTCTTCGCCGCGGTAGAGGTTGCGCCGGATGGAGTGGAGCGCGCGGAGAAAATTTTCGCGCGTGAGCGTGACGGTGAGTCCGTCGATGGGAGCGGCGATTTCTTCGCCGGTGATAACGACCTCGAGGTGGACCGAGTAGGGGTTGGCGATGGCGGTGTTTTTCTGCTGATCGATCGGATTGATCAGCTGGTAGAGGAGCAGGAAATTGCGGATTTCGCCGGCGGCGTCCTGACGACTTTGGAGAAACGGATCGCGCGAGAGGCCGCCGCTCACGATCTCGTTTTTCAACGCGATGTCCTCGGGGAGGAGCTGGCGGTGGAGCACGAGCATGTCGATGAGGTGATTCGTCAGCAGCGTGTGGAAGGCGGCGAAAAAGAGCGGCTCGCACTGGTGTAGGCGGTCGAGGAGCGCGCGGACATCGGCGGGCTTGTGGAGGAGGCCGGCGGCGAGTTCGCCACGGGAGTGGAGGCCGGCGAGATCCTGCGCGATGCGGTGGGGCTTGGGCGAGGCGATGAGCTCGGCGACGAGGGCGCGGTGGGCGGGCGCGACGGGGCGGATTTCGCCGGCGAGGAGTTTCTGCGTGTCGTCGAGCCAGAGGAGGGCGGCGGGACGGTTCGCGGTATCCACGTAGTGGAGCATCCACTGATCGTCTTCGGTGACGCCGGCATCGTGCGCGAAGGTCGCGGTAGCGAGGAGCGCGCGAGCGATGGCGTTGGCCTCGGGGTCGGCGGCCGGGACGGCGAAGAGCGTCCAGATGCCGGTGTCGAGTTCGGTTTGGGCGCCGTGATCGCGCAGTTGGGGGCCGAAGAAATTGAGGAGGGCGTGATCGTCGAAGTCCATGACGTGGTGCGCGGGAAGTGTGGCGCCGAGCGTGCGCGCGGGGACTTTGGCTGCAACAAGAAGGAAGGCCGGCCGTGGGCGGGCGTTACCTACGGCGCCGTGCGCGTTTTTTCCGTGAGGCGACGTCCGAGGAGAATGGCGATCCAGGCCATCGGGAAGTAGGCGGCGAGGAGATCGAGGGCGATGAACCACGCGGGCGCGGGAATCATGAAACAGGCCGCGATGCCGCCCGCGAAAAACAGGCCGCCGACGGTGTAGGCGAAGACGGTGCGGCGGGAGCCGGCGACGAAAAACGCGACGAGCGCTCCGACGAAGGCGCCGAGTGCGTGGGCGAGGAACGGAAAGAGGAAGTGTTTCGCCTCATAGAGGTGCATGGAAGCTCTCATGCTGGCGGCGTTGGAAACGTCGACGCCGGCAGGCGGCGGGATGACGTGCGGGCTCGCGACGATGAGCGCCATGTTGACGACTGAGCCGAGGAGGAAACCGAGGATGACGGCGGCGATGTTTCTGAGGATGGTCTTCATAGGGGGTGGGGTTGGAGGAGCGTTGGCGGGCGGGCGGGCGCGAGGCGACGAAATTGCGGCCGGGCAAATAGCGTCACGGGGTAAAACAAGATGAGCGTCGGCGGCGCGGCGTCGGACATCTTGAGTTGGCGGATGTGGTCGGATTGGATGGTGGCTGATCTCTGGTCCCAAAACCCCCGTCAGCCATGACCTGTCTGCTTACTGCTATCCGATCCAAAGCGCTTTGGTTTACCGCGATGTTGCCGGCCCTATCGGCCGCGGCGACCTACACGCACACCTTCAACTCGCTGGCGAACAATACGCCGAACGGAGCGACCAATACGGTGATCACCCTCGGAGGTGGCACGCTCAACGGCGCGGCGGCGAACGCGACGTTGATATCGAGTCGGCGCGACACCAACGGGGCCGGCGCGATCAACGTGGGCGTCGTGCGGACCGGCGTCGGCGCGGCGGGAGACACCGCGCTGCGGTTGGCGGACAGGGCGACGAGCAGTGCGGCGGCCGCGCTGGTGTTGCCCGTGCTCGACGCCAATGCGGCGGTAACGGAGTTCACGGTGACGTTGCGACTGCTGATGGATCGCACGGCGGGGGCCACGCCGGCGGATGGTTTTAATATCAGCTTTGGTCCCGCGCTGAGCGGCACCGGTGGCGCGACCGGACACCTCTCGGGCTACGGGCTGATCGTGAACTTCGATACGTTTGAAAACTCCGCGAGCGATCCGCGGAGCATCGAAGTCTTCGCGGACGGCAACAGCGTGGGGAACTTTCCGGCGCGAAATCTGGCGGGCGGAAATTTCGCGTTCGATCAGACGTTTCGCACCGTGACGCTGCGGTGGGATGCGGTCAACGGGCTCGACCTCACCTATGACGGTGTGGCGATCTTTACGCGGCTGCCGACGCCGGGATTCGTGCCAACGGTGGGGAGCAATTTTGCACTGAATGCCGCGACGGGCGGTTCGACGCAGGATGTGTTTATCGACGATCTGGTGGTGACGACGGGCGTCACGCCGCCGGCGCCGATCGTCACGGGCGGCGTGGTGATCGAGGAAATCATGGCGGACAATGCGTCCGGCCTCGAAGACGAGGATCTCGACCGGCCGGACTGGATCGATCTCTACAACGGCACGACCGCGCCCGTGAGCCTGGCCGGTTGGCGCCTCGACTACACCAGCGCGCCGATTCCGGCGCCCGGCACCACTCCGCCGCCGGCGAGTTACGGGCTGCCCGCGGTGACGATCCCCGCGTTCGGACATCTGGTCGTTTTTGCCTCGGGCAAGGATAGGTTCACGAATGTCCGGCCGCACACGAACTTCACGCTTCAGAAAGAGGGCGGCACGCTCACGCTCGTGCGCGCCGACGGCGCCGCGGCGCACGCGCTAACGTTTGGTCCACAGCAGGAGGATGTCTCGTTCGGTGGGCAGGGTGCGGCGCAGACGGCGGGCTATTTCGAAATCGCGACGCCGGGCGCCAACAACAGCGGGCGTCAGGCCGCGGGCCGCCGGCTGGGTGCGCCGGTGTTTTTCAAGCCGGACGTCGCGCCGCTCGCTGATCAGCCCAACGCGGTGATCACCGCGGCGATCACGCTGGGAATACAATTGCCGGCGAACGCACCGGCCGATGCCGAAATCCGCTACACGCTTAACACGGCGGAACCCACCGAGACCTCGACGCTCTACACCGCGCCGCTCGCGATCACGACCGGCACGTGCGTGAAGGCGCGGGTGTTCGCGTCGGGCTACGTGCCGTCGAAGACGGGCAACCGCGCGTTTATCTGGCTCTCCGGTGCGGCGAACACCAACGCCACGACCCTCGTAAACGTGGCGACCAACTACAACGGCTCCGGCCAGCCGTTCAGCAGCAACCTGCCAGTCATCGTGCTCGACAGCTACCTGCGCAATGTCGACGCGCTCACGAATCCCCTCGGGTTGCGGCCGTATCGGTTTTCCCAGGTCGCCGTGTATGATGTGAAGCCCGGCACGAATCGCGCCAGCTTCGCCAACGCGCCCGACCAGGTGCTGCGTGCCGGCACTCACGTGCGCGGCCAGAGCTCCGCGAGCCAGACGGAGCGGCCCTACGCGCTGGAGTTCTGGAAGGAGGACGAAGACCTGGACCGCACGGAGCCGCTGCTCGGGATGCCGAGCCACAGCGATTGGGTGTTGATGAGCCTGACGTTGGACAAGTCGCTCATGCGAAATTATCTCATGCAGCAGGCCATGCTCGACGCCAACGGCCCCGGCGCGGGTGTGCGGTGCCGTTTCGTCGAGGTGTTCTTCAACCAGGGCAACGGCACGCTCGATTACGGCGACTACCGTGGCGTCTACCTGCTCATGGAGAAACCGTCCCGCGGGAAAGAGCGCGTGGATATCGCCAAGCTCAACGACAGCATGAGCGATCCCGCGCTGATCAACGGCGGCTTCATTTTCAAGAACGACAAGCTGCCCTATGAGCGCCAGATCAACGCCGCCGCGAATCCCGTCATTCCCGGCGCGAACCGCGACTACGATATCTACGATCCCGAGCCCGTAACGGCCACGCAGGCAAACGCCCTGGTCGATTGGCTGAACCGCATGACGACCGCGCTTGCCGCACCGGATTTCAACCAGCCCGCCAGCGCGAACTACTACGGGAAATGGATTCACGAGCGCAGCTTCATCGACAAGACGCTCTGGCTCGAACTGTGCAAGGAGGTCGATGCCTACATTTACAGCTACTACTTTTCCAAGGATCGCAACGGGCCGCTGACGGCGTTTCCGCTCTGGGACGTCGATCGCAGCCTCGGCAACGCCAACTACAACTACTCGAACTCCACCTTCGGGATGAAGTGGTGGGCGGCCGGCACGAACTACACGTATTACCCGCGCCTCCACACCGACCCGGAGTTCAACGATCGTTATTGGAACCGTTGGACGGCGCTGCGCCGCTCGCACTTTGCGAAGCAAACGTTGTTCGACCCCATTGAGGCGGTGTATGCGTTGCTCACAGACGGCAACCGTGCGTCGATCGTCAATACCGCGAATGCGACCACGATGGCCGTGCAGGTGCCGGCCGCCCGGCACTACCGGAAATATCCCAACCTCGGCAGCAACACGTTTCCCGGCGGACAGGCCGGTCAGGCCAATCGCACGACGTGGCGACAGGAGGTCGACGCGCTCAAATCGTGGCTCGCCGAACGGCTTGAGTGGATGGACGGCGCGCCGGATATCGTCGATGCGACGACGCTTGCTCCGCGGCTGAAACCCACCGAGCTGCTCGATGTGGTCACGGGAAAGCCGCACTACGGCGGCAATGTGCCGGTGGGATTTCAGTTCCGTATCCACAATCCGAATCCCGCCGGCGGCACGACTTACTACACGATCGATGGTGCCGATCCGCGGCAGGTCGGCGGCACGCTCGATGCCTCCGCACTCACCGCGACCACCGGCACGGTCACGACGTCCACGATGCTCTCCGCCGGGCAAACGTGGAAATGGCTGCTCCCCGCTGCCGCGCCGGCCAATGACGCCGGCGGACTTGCGTGGACCGCTCCGTCCTACGTCGACGGAGCGTGGAGTGCCGGCGCCGCGCCGCTCGGCTACGGCGAGACGACCGGCCTGGCGACGAATGTCGCGCCCGTCGCGCCCAACTATCCGTCGGCCACAGTCGCCCCGGGCGCCGCTTACTTTCGCACGACGTTCAACGTCACCGGCACCGCGGAGCTGACAGGCGCGTTTTTTGAGATCATGGCGGACGATGGCGCGGTCGTTTATCTGAACGGCGTGGAGGCGGCGCGGATCAATTTTCCGCTCGCGCCCACGCCGGCGACTCATGGCCAAGAGGCGCTCGGGCCGATCGATCCGGGCAACAACTATGTGCCGCTGGAGACGCTGTTCGTCGCGGTGCCGTTTGACCGCACGCTCCTGAGGGAAGGGGCCAACACGCTCGCGGTCGAGGTCCACCAGGCGATCTACTCTTTCCCGCCGAATCCGGCGAACGCCTATCCGCGGAACGACTACGCCGACATGCGCTTCGATCTCCGGATCGTCGGCCAGACCGCGTCCGCGCCCGGTCCCGCGGTCACGTTGGCGACGGCGGGCACGCGCACGGTCCGCACCCGGATTAAGAATGGAAACACCTGGTCGCCGTTGACCGAGGCCACGTTCGTCCTCGGATCCGCACCGGCGAGCGCCGCGAATCTCGTCGTGAGCGAACTGCACTATCATCCCGCCGATCCCACGCCCGCGGAGTTGGCGGCCGGTTTTAACGACGGCAACGACTTCGAGTTTATCGAGCTGATGAACATCTCCCGCACGCAGTCCGTCGATCTCAGCGGCGTGAAACTCGACGACGCCGTCACGTTCGATTTCGGCACGGTGGCGCCGTCGCTGCGGATTTTGCCACCAGGCGGACGAATTGTCGTCGTAGAAAACCTCGGCGGCTTCGCGTCGCGGTTGGAGCCCGGGGCGACACCGGTGGTGGCGGGGGCTTTTTCGGGCAATCTCTCGAACAGCAACGAGCAACTGATCGTGCGCGCCGCGGACGGCACGATCATCAAGCAGTTCACCTACCGCGATTCGTCGCCGTGGCCCGCGGAGGCGGATGGCAGCGGCGCGAGCCTCGTGCTCAACAACCCGTTCTCGAATCCGAACCACGCGCTCGCGAGCAGTTGGCACGCGAGTCCGCCGGTGGCGCCGGCGAGGCCGACTCCGGCGCCGCCCGCGCCGCTCGTGGCGACGCAGCCGAAAGGGCAGACGGTGCTTTTCGGAAACGGCGCCACGCTCACCGCGAGTGCGAGCGGCAGCGGTTTTCTCTGGTATCAGTGGATGAAAGACGGCGTGGCGGTGGAAGGCGCCACCAGGGCGACGCTGGCGTTGACGAGCGCCACGGGAGCGAATTTGGGCGACTACACGCTGGTCGTGTCCAATGCCGGCGGCTCCGTGGTGAGCGGGCCGGCACGACTCGACGTCGTCACCGGCAGCGCGTTGTCGAATTTGTCCGTGCGCACCACGCTGACGGCTGGGCAGACGCTGACGCTCGGTGCCGTCGTGAGCGGCGGTGCGAAGAACGTGCTCATCCGTGCCGCCGGCCCCGCGTTGACGGCGTTTGGCCTCGGCGGCATGGCCGATCCGAAACTGGAACTCTTCACCGGCGCCAGCACTACGCCGACGGCGGTCAACGACGATTGGCCGGGCTCGCTCGCCGGGGTGTTTGCGTCGGTGGGTGCGTTCGGGTTTGCGGGCGGTTCGAAGGATGCGGCGTTGAGCCAGGCGCTCACCGGGCCGTTCACGGTGCGCGCCTCGGGCACGGGGGCCGGCGTGATTTTGGTGGAGGCCTACGACACCGCCGGCGGAATCTCGCCGCGCTTCGCCAATGTTTCCGCGCGCAACCGCGTGGGCACGGGGGACGATATTCTCATCGCGGGATTCACGATCGTCGGCGCCGGCAGCAAGCAGCTTCTGATCCGCGCCGTCGGCCCGACGCTCGGGACCTTCGGCGTGCCGAATCCGTTGGCCGATCCCACGCTGCGGGTGGTCGACGGCAAGGGCGTGGCCATCGCCTCAAACGACAACTGGGCCGCCGCGCTGGCGCCCACGTTCGTGCAAGTCGGCGCATTTCCCCTGACCGCCGCAAGCCGCGACGCCGCGCTCTTGGTGACGCTGCCCGCCGGCGGCACCTACACGATTCAAGTGTCAGGTGTGAACAACGCGACGGGCGAGGCGCTGATTGAGGTTTACGAGGTATTCTGAGGGCGGGCGGCGACGCCGCAGGCGAGACCCCTTGCTGGGCGATGGTGTGACGGTGCGCGGCAGGCGGCTAACGATGATGTCAAAGTTTCAACCCATTGTCGTGGCGGGTGGCCGCGGAGATAAACTCTTCAGCCCAATGCGCGACAGGAAATGGGGATTTTGAGTGTTTGAGCGCTCGGACCCGGTCCATTGAATCGAGGTCACGCATTTTTGCCAAAGCCTTGATTGCCTCCACGACAATTTGCGGATTCTCCGAATCAAGTTGAGCGCGAAGATATGCGAGTGCAGCCGTGGCCGTAAGCGATCCAACGCGTTCCGGAGTTCTCGCGTCCACGGACACCCAGTAGGGCTGGTTAACACCATTGATCGGATTCGCCGAAAATTCGAGGTGCATGCGAAGATATTGAGCGAGAAGACTGCCTGATTGTGCCGAAACAACTTTCGGTATGGATCTGCCCTGCGAGTCTATCGTGCCCTCTATCTTTACGACCGACTTGTCGCTCCACGGAATGAGTTTCCAAGGGGCGTCACCGCGGCCACCCGGTGCCAGCCAGCCGTATGGGCCGCTACTCGCAATGTAGCCCGAAAACAGAACTCCAAGTGTGTTCACGATATCTACATCAGGCGGGTGCTTGATTGGGTCGATGAAGGGCGCCGGGTCTTGGCGCATCAAGAGGAGTGAGCGAATCGCACTCAACGTATACATCGGTTGAACACAATTTGGGTGAAACATGCCGAAATCGTCCCCAGTTTTACGTAGCAAGAGAATCGAACCGTGAGTCCAGCGGGGCTGGTAGTCGGTGCTGTCGACAAACCAAAACGAGTCTGGACATAGGCCCCGCAGTCTTTGTTCGACTCGCACGAAATGCCGTCTTCCGTCTGAACGCTCCACGATACCGACCACGATGAGGTCCGCCCGGTCGATCATCTCAGAGGTTGTCAGCGCTCTGTAGGAATTCGCCTCCGCGACCGAACCGGAAAGCAGGGCGAAGAGGAGGCATATACTGCTGAAAATAAAATTGAAGGTGCGTCGCCGTTGGAGGACAGGGCTCGCAGGCGCTCGTTTTGACCGAGACACGGCAGGCCGACGTCGAGCGACAGGCAGGCGAAGCGTCGAGTCGGGCGGCGAGCGCAGGTGTTGGCGGGCGGACATGAGGCGAGAGCGGACCTAATGGCTAAACGAAAACCGGCTACAGGCCGAGGAAGTCGGCGAGGCGGTCTTGAACGGTGTGCCACTCCTCAGTGGTGAGCACGCCGACGCGACGTTCCAAGCGGGAGACGGATACGGACTGCACCTGTTGTAGGTGGAACGCGCCGGGTTTGAGGAAGGATTTCGGGAGCACGAGTTCCCAACGGTGGCCGCGTAACGCCGTCGTGTGCGGCAGCACCGTGACGAGCGCGAGTTCGTCGTCGGCCGGATAATTCGTGAGGAGCAGACACGGACGCACTTTGGCGACCATGCCCAAGTCGATCATCCAAACTTCACCCGCTTTTGCCACGTGCGGCGTCCTCCGCTTCCATCCGGTCGAGGAGAGCGAAGCCTTCGGCGGCCGTGTGTTCGAGGGCGGCGATTTCGTCGGCCTCGTCGACGGCGAGCGCACGGCGGCAGAGCAGGCGGCGCTCCTCGTGCGTGAGGCGCGGCAGTTCGTCGAGAATTTCGCTCAAGGACATGGGCGGAAACATAGGAGCGAACACTTGAAGTTCAACTCTCGCGTTCGCTGGGTCACGATCGGATGCGTTTGGCGCTGGGGTTGGATGGCTGATTCCAGATGGATCGCCGCGGTGCTGCGCGCCTCGCGATGACACGTTTGAGGTCGTGGGCGTGGTGCGGTGATTTTGACTGCGCGGGCTGATTCGCTGGGTAACCAGTGCGGGCTGAAGCGCCGCACTACTCCGGGATTCGGGAGATTTTCTCGGGCAGGTCAGCGCACGTTTACGGCGAATTTGCCGTGGAGGCGGAGGTCGGCGCTGGAGGAGCCGACGTGGACGAGGAATTCGCCGGGCTCGACGACGCGGCGGCCTTCGCGGTTGATGAGCTCGAGGTCGCGGGCGGGGAGTTTGAAGGTGACCGTTTTGCTTTCGCCGGGGGCGAGGGAGACGCGTTCGAAGCCGACGAGGCTGAGTTCGTAGGTCGTCACGCTTGTGACGGATTGGCGGAAGTAGAGCTGAGGAACTTCGTCGCCGGCGCGCGTGCCGGTGTTGGTGAGTTTGCAGGTGACGGTGACCACGCCGTCTTGGGCGATGGCGGGCGTGACGGTGAGATCGCTGTAGGCGAAGGTGGTGTAGCTGAGACCGAAGCCGAAGGGATAGAGCGCGCCTTCGATGGAGGCCTGGCCGAAGCCGTTGGGGTCATCCTTTTTGCCCTGGCCGGCGTGGCTCGCGGGTTTGAAGGGGAAGTTGAAGGGGAGCTGGCCGACGGTGCGGGGGAAGGTGACCGGGAGTTTGCCGCCGGGATTAAAATCGCCGAAGAGCGCATCGGCGATGGCGGTGCCGCAGGCTTCGCCGGGGAACCACGCGGAGAGGATCGCGGGAACGTGGCGTTGGAGGTAATTGATCGTGGCGGGGCGGCCGGTGAGGAGCACGACGACGACGGGACGGCCGGTCGCGAGGAGGGCGCGCACGAAGGCGTTTTGGTGGCCGGGGAGATCGAGGCTGGTGCGGCTCTTGGATTCGCCGATGGTGGCGTTGTTATCTCCGAGGAAAACGACGACGGCGTCGGCGGTTTTGGCTTGGGCGACGGCGTCGGCGAGGAGCGCGGCTTCTTTGGCGTCGGGGGCTTCGGGGAAGAGTTCCGATTCGGGCCAGCGGGCGTCGGTGACTTTGCAACCTTCGGCGAAGAGGACTTCGGTGCCGGTTTTGGCGAGGCGGGTGCGGATGCCGTCGAGGGCGGTGATCACGGTGCCGCCGTTGGAGCCGTAGCGGTCGAAGGACGTCTCGGTCATCTGCGCGGTGGGGCCGCAGACGAGGAGGCGTTTGAGTGTGGGCGAAAGCGGAAGCGTGTTGTTCGCGTTTTTGAGGAGGACGAGGGATTTGTGCGCGGCTTCGAGGGCGAGGGCTTGGCTCGCGGGGGTGCGAATGATCGACGCAGCCTTTTCGGGCTCGGCGACGTAGGGGCGGTCGAAGATGCCGGTGGCGAATTTCACGCGGAGGACGTCGCGCACGCGGGCGTCGACGACCGACATCGCGAGGCGACCGTTGGCGAGCTCGGCGCGGAGGCCGTTGATGAAGACGTCGGGCGGGGTGAAGTGCGTGCGGACGTTGCCGCCCTCACGGATGAACATGGCGGCGGCTTCCGGGTAGGTGGCGACGACGTGGTGTTTCGTCTGGAGGAATTCGACGGCCTCGCTGTCGGAAACGACGTAGCCCTTGAAACCCCACTGGGTGCGCAGGCGGTCGATGAGGAATTCGCGACTGCCGGAAATGGGGACGCCGTCATAGTCGTTGTAGGAACTCATGAGGCCGCGGATGCCGACTTCGCGGACGATGCGTTCCCAGGGGCGGAGGTGGAGCATTTCCATTTCGCGCGGGGCGATGTGCGGATCGGTGCGCGCGGCGCCGTCGCGGCCGCCCTTGGGTTCGGAGTAGACGGCGAAGTGTTTGGGCGACGAGGTGACGCCGCCGTCCTGGAGGGCTCGGGCCATGCGTATGCAAAGTTCGGCGACGTGGTAGGGATCTTCGCCATAGGTCTCGACAACGCGGCCCCAGCGCGGATCGCGGGCGAGATCGAGGAGCGGAGCGTAGATGCTGGTGTAGCCGATGGCGCGGGCTTCGGCGGCGATCACGGCGCCGATGCGCGTGGTGAGCTCGCGATCCCAGGTGGCGCCGAGCGCGATGTTGGCCGGGAAATTGGTGGACCGAACGTAGTTGAGGCCGCGCACGCCCTCGTTGGTGAAATCGACGGGAATGCCGAGGCGCGTCTGCTCGATGAACCAGCGCTGGATGGTGTTGAGGGCGTTGACGGTGGCGGCGGGCGTCTCGTTGTAGGGCGACTTCGCGAATTTCCCGATGCCGTTGTGCATCTCGTCGATGTTGGCGAGGCCGTCTTTCCAAATGGCGTTTTTCCACTCGGGGGTGGGGAGCGGGTCTTTGAGGACGCGGCCGTAACCGTAAAGCGTGGCAAGCTGGCAGGTTTTTTCGGCGACGTTCATCTGCGCGAGCAGGTCGTCGATGCGGCGCTCGATGGGCTGGGCGGCGTCTTCGTAGATGTCCTTTTTGCCGTTCTTATTGAAATCGATCCACGTGGCCGGTGTGGCGGCGAAGGCGGCGAGCGCGGTGGACAGGAGGGCCGCGGCGAGGCAGGTGAATCGGGTGACGTTTTTCATAGGCGGAAGATCGAGAGAGGCGGAGCCGGAGAGGGCGCGCGAAGGGTGAGAATAAACGCGGCCGGCGAAGTGGGCTCAACGGAAACGAAGGCGGGCCCGTGCGGAATAAGCACGGGCGGCAGGCGGTGTGCGCCGCGGTGATGGCGCGCGGCGCGCGGGCGGAAAACTAAAACGTCTTCGTGGCAGAGAGGCGGAAGCTGCGCGGGGTGGTGTAGCTGAAGTAGCGCGGGTAGCTCACGCGGGCGGGGGAAGTGAGGTCGCCGTTGGCGGCGCGCAGGCCGGCGGTGTTGTAGAGCGGTGTGTCGTAATTGAAGAGGTTCGTGATCGAGAGGTTGAAGTCGATTTTGTGGCGGGCGATTTTTACCGGATAACCGACGGTGGCGGTGCCGAGGAAGTAGGCTTTTTGCCAGACGACGGTGTAGGCATCGACGTTGGGATCATCGATTGCGACCCGAGGGTTGGCGGGATCAACCATGGTGTCGGCGCCGCGGTAGCCGATGACTTGCGGGCCGCGGAATTGCATGCCGTAGCCGAGGCGCAGGCCGGTGAGTTTGCCGCGGCTGAAACGGTAGTCGGTGTATGCGTTGGCGGTGTATTTCGTGAGGCGGTTCAGGAGCTGAGTGCCGCTGACCCAATTGGCGCGACTGGCTTGGAGGGAATTCCACGCGTTGACGGTGGCGTTGAGGTCGGGGGAGGTGGCTGTGGTGACGCCGGGCTTGGCGACGGCAAGGCCGTTGGCGTCGAACTGAATGCCGGAGTCGTCGAGGATCTGCTTGAACGTAGGGGTCTGAGCGTCGACCCACGCGCGCGTTTGGCGGTAGGCGTCGGTTTGCGAGGCGTCGGCGAGGCCGGCGTTGAGCGTGAGGCGCCAGTGGGGCGTGAGGTTGGCGACGGCCTCGAATTCGTAGCCGCGGCTGCGGCGGTCGAGGGTGTCGTTCCAGGCGATGGGCACATCGCCGAGGCCGCGGCGGTTGCGGCCGTCGGAGCTGAGGTCGCCGATGGCGTTGGCGTTGATGAGAACCTGAAGGTTGCTGAAGCCGGAGGGCTGCGTGATGGAGGCGTCGTTTTCCTTGGATTCGTAGCGGCTCAGAGTCACGTAGAGTTTCGGGCCGAAGGAGACGCGGACGCCGTAGTCTTTACCTTCGGAGACGGAGGGTGGCGGCGTGCCGTAGTCGATGGTGGTTTTGGTGAAATCCGTGGGATTGAACGTCTGGGCGAAATTGGCCCAGAGCGACACGCCGCGACCGACGTTGAAAATACCGCCGACGGATTTGGTGGGTTTCTTGGTGCTGGTGGGCGGCGGGTTGAAGTCGTCTTGGAAACGGTCGCGGGCGTATTGGGGGAGGGCGACGCCGGTGGTGTTGTCGCGCGGGCGGGTGGCGGGGGCGAGTTGGGCGGGACCGGCGGCGACGCCGGCGGCGTTTTTCGGGACGTAGGTGAGTGTGAAATAATCTTCCGGAGCTTCGGGGCGGTAGATGAAATGGTCGCGGGTGAGCGCGCCGTAGCCGGCGGGGTGGTCGAGCGGACGGAGGAAGAGGCGTTGGCTGCGGTCGACTTGGTCGGCGCGGAAGGCGCCGAGGATGATGAGGCGTTTCTGCCAGAAGGAGACGTTGGCGGAGGCCTGGTAATATTTCGTGGTGGCGTCGCTGAAGGTGGTGGCGTCGTTGCGGTCGGAGCCAAGGACCCAGAGGGGATTGAAAGTGCGCGAGGTGCCGGCGGCGGGGTCGACGAGCGCGATCGACTTCATCTCGGTGAGTTCGCGCTCGCGCTGATTCCAATAGTAGCGGTAGCGGAGCGTCTGCGTGCGCGTGCTGGTGACGAGGCCCCAGGCGCGCGCGTCGGCGTCGACCGGGATCATGTAGTATTCGCGGGAGCGGAAAATTTCCTGGTTCTCGTGGGCGCCGATGAGGTTGGCGCGGAGATCGAACCAGCGGGTGCTCTTGCTGTAGGCGGCGGCGAAGCGCAGGGCGCGGTTGGTGGTGTCGACCTTCTGGCGCTCGGGGCGGCTGAATTCGTTGTAGGGCTGGAGGAAGTTCGGGTTGGTGGCGCCGTCGGGGAGGAGGCGGTTGATATCGATGTAGGTGTTTTGGTAGCCCTGATTCGTGTAGTAATCGATGAGGCCGTAGCTGAAGAGCTTGTTCACGGCGCCGGAGAGCTGGACGTTGAGAGAGTCGCCGATGCGTTGGTCGACGAAGAGGGTGGCGTCGCGGAAGCGGTTAATCGCGGTGGGATTGGGCCCGATGTTGGTGAACGAACGGCTCGGCACGCGGAACGAGGAGCCGGCGATCGCGGCGTCGTAGATGTCGGGCGTGATCATGGGCGTGTCGATGAGCGGACCGCCGTTGAAGCCGAGGTTGGTGCCGCTGGCGGCGGTGACGCCGTTGAGCGAGCGGTTGCCGCCGAAAAACGTCGTCTGCATCAGGCCCGTGTAACTGAGCGCGGTGTCGAAGCCGCGGCCGGAGGCGGGCGAGACGACCCATGAATTGGTGCCGACGCGCGAGGCGCCGAAGGCGGACTGGCTGGGGAGCGTGGAGGGCTGAAGGCCGGAGTAAACGGTGCGACCGTCCCAGCCGGAGAGGGAATCGTTGAGGGCGTTCATGCCGGCGACGACTTTCTGCTCGTAGTAGTCGCCGATGAGGGAAATGCGGGTGGTGCGCGTGGGCTCGACAGTGAGCGAGGGCGAGACGCCGCGGCGCTGGGTGTGCTCCCAATCGCGGAACGTGTGGGTGTCCTGCCACGTGGTGACGACGCGGCCGGCGAACTTTTTGTTTAACGAGTAGTTGGCGTCGACGGTGGCGCGGTAGGATTCCCACGAGCCGATCTCGGCGCGGACCTCGGTGGCGTTGCGGCCGAGGCGGGCGCTTTTCACGACGGCGTTGGACGTGCCGCTGATGGTGCCGGTGCCGAAGAGGATGGAGTTGGGGCCGCGCGCGTAATCCATGCGCTCGAGGTTGTAGGTCGAGGGATTGGAGCCGCCGGTGAAGAAGTTGCGGTTGACGGCATTGGAGCCGACGCCACGGATCGTGCTGCTGCCGGTGCCGCCGAAGAGCTGGCCGCCGCCATCGTCGGGCGTGGTGGTCGCGCTGACGGTCCAATTGATGGCCTCGTTGAGATCGCTGAGATTGAGGGCGTCGAGGAATTCACGCGTCTGCACGGAGTAGGCGACTGGCGTGTCGACGAGGTCGGTGGCGAGACGGCCGCCGGCGAGGGAGCTGGCGGCGACGAAGCCTTGGTCGCGGCTCGTGTTGACCTCGAAGGGTGAGAGCGTGACGACGGGCTCCGCGGTGGGCGCGGTGACGGGAGCGGTTTGCGCGAAGCCGGCGAGAGCGGTGAGTAGCGCAAGGGTCAAGAGCGAGGCAGGGAAACGGTGAGAGTCGGGAGGGTTTTTCATCGAGGGTCCAAAACAAGATAGGCGGCGGGAATTCGCCTTCGACACCTTTGGTGCGTTTGCGTAACGCAGGAGCCATGAAATCCGATGCTGGCGCCGCCGGGAAAAGCGAAGCGCCACCGACCCTGCGGCGAATCGCGGAACTGGCCGGCGTGAGCCCGATGACCGTGTCGCGTGCGCTGGGCAACCGGCTGCGCATCGCGGAAAAAACGCGGCAACGCATCCAGGCCATCGCCGAGCAAGTCGGCTACCGGCCCGATCCGGAATTGAGCAAACTCATGCATCACTTGCGGGGGCGAAAACGACCGAGTTTTCAAAGTGTGATCTGTGGAATCACGACGCGCATGCCCGGGGCGAAAGAACCGTATAGCGATGCCGTCGTGGCGGGCGCACGGGTCCAGGCGGGCGCGCGCGGCTACGGTTTTTTGCTGCGGCGCGTTTCGGTCGAGCCGGGCGATTGGGCGGGGGTGCACAGGATGTTGCGGAGTCGCGGAGTGCAAGGCGTCTTGCTGCTGCCGCAGCGCGAGCCGGTGGACTTGTCGCAGCTGCTGGACTGGCGGGAATTCTCGGTGGTGGCGGCGACTTCGAGCATGATTGCGCCGGAAGTGCATCGGGCCACGCCGCACCACTTCGCCAATGCGCTGCTGCTTTGCCGGCGGCTGGCGGCGGCGGGTTACCGGCGGATCGGTTTTGTGACGACCTGCGAACATGATCTGCGGGTGAATCATGTCTTCAGCGCGGTCGTGACGTGGCACGGACTGAACGAGGCGGCGGCTGCGGTGAAACCGTTGGTGATCGCGCGCGACCCGCCGCGGGAGTTGGCGGCGTGGTTTCAACGCGAGCAGCCGGACGTGATCGTGGCGACCGACGAGCGCTCGTGTCGCGACTACGCGAAATGGCTGCGACTGCGGATGCCAGGTCCGGTGGGGTTTGCCTGCACGAGCGGGCTTCCCGGGGGCGGTGGGAATTCGGCGGTTGGCGGTATCGACGAAGGACCGGCCGGGATCGGCGCCGCGGCGGTCGACATTCTCGCGAGTTTGATCGAGCGGCGGGTGCGCGGATTGCCGGATTCGCCGACTGTCAGTTTGTTGGCGGGATCTTGGCGCCCGGGGCGTTCGTGCGCAGCGCCGGGAGCGGTGCCAACGGTGCGCGCCCATGGCGGGCATTGACACGCGGCGAGCGGTCGCGGCACGCTCCGCGCTTCTTTTTTCGCAGACGTCCCGTCACGCCCGCCGCCCACATGCCTCAAATCATCGCTGTTCTCGACTTCGGCTCCCAACTCACGCAGGTCATCGCGCGCCGCATCCGCGAGTGCCAAGTCTACTCGAAGATCTATCACTACTCGACTCCGGCGGCGAAGCTCCGCGAAGACGGCGTGGTGGGCATCATCCTCTCCGGCGGCCCGCAGAGTGTTTACGCGAAGACGGCGCCGCACCCCGACACGGAGATTTTCAAACTTGGCGTGCCCATGCTCGGCATCTGCTACGGCGTGCAACTGATGGGTCACCACCTCGGCGGTCACGTCGCGCACAGCAAGGCGCGCGAATACGGCCACGGTCACCTCACGATCAAGAAGGCGAGCAAGCTCTTCGCGGGTCTTCCTAAGAAACTCCGCATCTGGAATTCCCACGGCGACAAGCTTGAGAAACTGCCCCCCGGCTTCGTCGCGACGGCGGTCTCGGAAAATTCGCCGTTCTCCGGCATCGAGGACCGCAAGCGCGGATTCTACGGCATCCAGTTTCACCCGGAGGTTTTCCACACCGAGCGCGGCGTGGATATGATCCGCAACTTTCTCGTGGGCATCTGTGGGGCGAAACAGGACTGGACCACGAAGGACTTCATCGCGCAGTCCGTCGCCGCGCTCCGCGAACAAGTCGGCAAAGGCCGCGTGCTCCTCGGTCTCTCGGGCGGCGTCGATTCTTCGGTGGCGGCGGCGCTGCTGCACAAAGCCATCGGCAAGCAGCTCACCTGCGTCTTCGTCGACAATGGCCTGCTCCGCAAAGGGGAGCGCGAGGCGGTCGAGAAGCTTTACGGCGATCACTTCCACATCGACCTGCGCGTGGTCGACGCGTCGAAGCTCTTCCTCACGCGTCTCAAGGGCGTCACCGAGCCGGAGACGAAGCGGAAGATCATCGGTCGGACCTTCGTCGAAGTGTTCGAGAAGTCGCTCAAGTCCATCAAGGGCAGCGCGGAGTTTCTCGCGCAGGGCACGCTCTATCCCGACGTGATCGAGAGCGTCTCGATCCAGGGCAACCCGGCGTCGCTCATCAAGACCCACCACAACGTCGGCGGCCTGCCCGAGCGCATGAAGCTCAAACTCGTCGAGCCGCTCCGCCAGCTCTTCAAGGACGAGGTCCGCCGCGTCGGCGAGGCGCTCGGCCTCCCGAAGGAAGTTGTCTGGCGCCAGCCGTTCCCCGGTCCCGGCCTCGGTGTGCGTGTGATGGGCGACATCACGGCCGACAAACTCGAGATCCTCCGCAATGCCGACTACGTGCTCCAAGAGGAGATGATGGCGTCCGGTTACTACTGGAAGGTCTGGCAGTCGTTCTGCGTTTTCCTGCCGGTGAAGACGGTGGGCGTGTTCGGCGACGAGCGCACCTACGACTACGTGATCGCGCTGCGCATCGTGGAGAGCACCGACGCCATGACAGCCGATTGGGCGAAGCTCCCCCACGAAGTCCTCCAGAAAATCTCCAGCCGCATCACCAACGAGGTCCGTGGCGTCGGCCGCGTCGTTTACGACGTGAGCTCGAAGCCGCCGGCCACCATCGAGTGGGAGTAAGTTCTCCCTTAACCTCCTGCGTCCGCCGCCGGTTCAGCCGGCGTAACGCGGGCTTTCATCACATCGCAACCTCTGCCAACGTATCGCCCATGTTTACTTCGTCCTCGTTTTCCCTGCGTGCGCTCGTTGTCGCCGGTGCCGCCCTTGTCGTAGCCGTCGCCGCCCATGCGGCCGAGCCGGCGATTATCGCCAAGGCCCGGGCGCGCCTCGGCACCGAAGCGGCCATCGAGGCCGTGAAGTCGATCCATTACGTCGGCACGTTGGTGACCGCCGATCCGGCCGACCCGAGCAAGGTATCGCGCGCCGCCATCGACATCGTTTTCCAAAAAAACGACCAGCAACGCATCCGTGCCACCTCGGACAAGATGATCGAGACCACGGCGCTCGACGGCTATGATGGCTGGATGCGGAAACAGGACCCGGCCGACTCCTCCAAGTGGCAGCAGACCTATCTCAAGGCCGACCAAATCAAGCGCCTCCGGGCCAACACATGGGAGACGCTGGGCTTCTTCCGCGGCGTCGGCGCGCGTGGCGGACGGGTGGACGACCAAGGCACGGCGACGATCGACGGTCTCTCGTGCCAGAAAATCGCCTTCATCCACGCGCCCAACATCGTGTTTACCCGCTACTTCGACCTCGCGACCGGCCGGCTCGTCTATACCGAAACGGAAGCCGGCAGCACGCTCCGGGAGCAGGGCGAAATCATCGTCGAGGGGGTGCGTTTTCCGAAGACACTCGTGACCACCAACAAGCTCCCGAGCGGCCAGACCCAGACGGTCACGATCAATATCGAGAAGATCACGGTGAATGAGATCTTTCCGCCGGCATTTTTCGCCGTGCCGACACTCGGCAAGACCAAGTAAACGGATGTCGGGCGGAGGGTGTTTGCGGAATAACCCGCCAGCGGACTCGACGGCGGGGGCATTCCTCCGCTAGGGTGCCCGCTCATGCGCACGCTTCATCACGCTTCGAAAACCTTTGCCGACGACTTGGCCGCGTTTTGCCGCGGGTCGGTCGTGCCCAAGGAAATCACCGATTCCGTCGCCGCCATCCTCGCCGATGTCCGCGTGCGCGGTGACGAAGCCGTGAGCTATTACGCCGCGAAATTCGACAGTGCGAAGCTCCGGGCCCGCGACTTTCCGGTGAAACCCACCGACCTCGCCGCCGCCGCGAAACGCCTCCCGGCCGCCGAACTCCGCGCCCTGAAGGCCGCCCGGGACAGCATCGTCGAATTCAACAGCCGCGGCCTCGCCGAAAATTGGATGGCGAAAAACAAACACGGCGCGCTCGTGGGCGAAAAGTTCGACCCGATCCGCCGCGTAGGCCTTTACGTCCCCGGTGGCCAGGTGCCCCTCGTGTCGACCGTGCTGATGACCGTCACGCTCGCCAAGATCGCCGGTTGCCCGGAGGTCGCGGTGTTCACGCCCAGCAACGCCGATGGCAAGCTGGCCGACGGCATGCTCGCCGCGCTGCACCTCGCGGGCGTCACGGAAGTCTACCGGTTCGGCGGCGTGCAGGCGATCGGCGCGATGGCCTACGGCACGACGACGATTAACGCCGTCGACAAGATTTTCGGCCCCGGCAACGCCTACGTGTGCGAAGCGAAGCGCCAGGTGTTCGGCACGGTGGGCGTCGACTCGCTGCCCGGTCCGAGCGAGGTCATGATCATCGCCGACGATACCGCGAAGGCATCGTTTGCCGCCGCCGACTTGCTCGCGCAGGCCGAGCACGGCTCCGGCCGCGAAAAAATCTATCTGCTCGGCACCTCGGCCCACGTGATTGATGCCATCACGGTAGAAATGCGCACCCAGCTTCAGCTCATCACGCGCAGCGAGAAGACTCAGCGGGTCTTGGAAAACGGGTTCCTGGCGATCGAGGTCAAGAATCTCGCGCACGCCGCCGAGATCGCGAACTACGTCGCGCCCGAGCACCTCGAACTCCTCGTGGCCGACGCCGCGGCGAAGAAGCTCACGACCGACATCACAACGGCCGGCGCCATCATGATCGGTAACCACACGCCGACCGCGCTGGGCGATTTCGTCGCCGGACCGAGCCACGTGCTGCCGACGGGCCGCGCCGGGCGCTTCTTCAGCGGACTGCGCGTCGCCGATTTTCAACGCCGCACCAGCATCGTGCACTACGATCGCGCGAGCGTGAAAAAAGCCGAACCCATCGTCGCCGCCTTTGCCGCGATGGAAAAACTCGACGCCCACGGCCGCTCGGTGCGGATTCGGACGTAACCGTTTTTGTAGCCGCACGCCTTGACGTGCGGTCCGCACCGTAACCGGTGCGGCTACATGCTCGTTTTTGTCGCCATGTCTGATCTCTCATCGCTCGCCCTTCCGCATATCGCGAAGCTCCACGCCTATACGCCCGGCCTCCAGCCGACCGAAGCGGGCTGGACGAAGCTCAATACCAACGAGTGCCCCTACGCGCCGAGTCCGCGCGTCGCCGAGGCGCTGCGGCGCGAGATCGGTGAAGACGGGGCCTCGCTCCGGCTCTATCCGAATCCGAAAAGCTCCCCGTTGCGCGCGGCCATCGCGGCACACCACGGCGAGGGCCTCACCGCTGAGCACGTCTGTGTCGGCAACGGCTCCGACGATATTCTGAATCTGCTCATCCGCGCCTTCTGCACGCAGGAGGCCGCGGCGGGCTACACGCTGCCTAGCTACTCGCTCTATCCGGTGCTCGTGGAGATTCAGGACGGCGCGACCAACGTGATCGAGTTCGACCGCGCGATGCGTTTGCCGCTGGAGCGCATCGCGGCCTCGACGGCCCGCGCGTTTTTCCTGACCTCGCCCAACGCCCCGACCGGCGTCGCGTTTGCCAACGCCGACCTCGAGCGCGTGCTCGCGACGTTCCGCGGCCTGCTCGTCGTCGACGAAGCCTACGCCCCCTTCGCGACGGAAAACGCGGTGCCGCTCCTCGCGCGTTATCCGAATCTCGTCGTCGTGCACACGCTCTCGAAAGCCTACGCGCTCGCCGGCATCCGCGTCGGTTACGCGCTCGCGCACCCCGAAATCATCGGGCTCCTCGACCGCGTGCGCGACAGCTACAACGTCAACCGCCTCTCGCAGGCTGCCGCCCTCGCGGCGATCGGCGACGATGCCTACTACGCCGGCGTCATCGCGAAAATCACGGCCACGCGCGACCGCTGCATCCGCGATCTCATCACGCGCCGCACGTGGTTCACCTACGAATCGCAGTCGAACTTCATTTTTACGGAGCCGAAAAACGCCCGCGGCGAGCGCGGCCCGGCGGTGGCGAAGTCCGCTTACGACTATCTCTTCGCGCACAAAGTCCTCGTGCGCTACTTCCCGAGCCACGCCTTGACCGCCTCTTTCCTGCGCATCACGGTGGGCACCGATGACGAGATGCTCGTCCTCGAAAAAACACTCGACGCATGGCTAAAAACGACAAACCCGTAGCCCGCACGGCGACCGTGCTCCGCAAAACCGCGGAGACCGACATCGCGCTCACTTTGGCGATCGACGGACGCGGCGGTTCGCAGATCGACACCGGCGTGCCGTTCTTCGACCACATGCTCACGCTCTTCGCGAAGCACGGGCTCTTCGATCTCAACGTGAAGGCCAAAGGCGACGTGGAGGTCGACTATCACCACACCGTCGAAGACGTCGGGCTGGTGCTGGGCCAGGCGTTCAAAGAAGCGCTCGGCGACAAGGTCGGCATCAAGCGCTACGGATTTTTCCTGCTGCCCATGGACGAATCGCTCGCGCGCATCGCGGTCGACGTCGGCGGTCGCCCGCATCTCGTTTACGAGGCCAACGCGCCGACGATGTTCGTGCGCGATTTCAATATCATCCTCGTGAAAGAGTTTTGCCGCGCGTTCAGCAACGCCCTCGGTGCGAACCTCCACGTGCAACTCGTCTACGGCGAGGAGCCGCACCACGTGGCGGAAGCGATCTTCAAGTGCCTCGCGCGCGCCCTCGACATGGCGACGCAGATCGAGCCGCGCGCGGCGGACCTGTTGCCGAGCACGAAGGGGAAAATCTAGTTTCGAGTTGGCGGGCACGTGCTGTGTGTCCGCATGCCGCCGCGGGGACGCGACGGCCCACCTCTCTGCACCATGGCCACTATCGCCGTCATCGATACCGGAATCTGCAATTTGCGCAGCGTCACCAAGGCGCTCGAGGCCGTCGGCGCGTCCATCCGCGTCGTGCGCACACCGGCGGAGGTCGCCGCGGCGGATGCGCGCGGGCTCGTGCTGCCGGGGGTCGGTGCGTTGCGTGACTGTGTCGCGTCGCTGCGGGCGTCGGGTCTCGACGGCGTGGTGCGCGAGTGGATCGCGGCGGACCGCCCGTTTCTCGGCGTGTGTCTGGGCATGCAGGCGCTCTTCGAGCATTCGGAGGAGGGCAATATCACGGGACTCGGGATTTTTCCGGGCAAGGTGGTGCGGTTTCAGCGTCCGCCCGAGATCAAGATTCCGCACATGGGCTGGAATACCGTGCGCTTCGTGCAGCCGAATTCGCCGCTGGCGGCGGGCCTCGCGAACGACGGCGAGAATTTCTATTTCGTGCACAGTTTTCACTGCGTGCCCGCCGATCCGGCGCTGGTGCTCGCGGTGTGCGACTACGCGGGAGAGTTTTGTTGCGCGATCGCGCGTGGGCGGGTGTTTGCTACGCAGTTTCACCCGGAGAAGAGCCAAGCCAAAGGGCTTCAGGTCTACCGCAACTTTGCGACGGTGGCGGCCCGCGCTTGAGCCGGGGGCGCAGCATTTTTCCTTACGGGGCCGTCGCGTCGCGCTAATGGCCGGGAAAATTTTTGTTCGCGGGCAAGTTTTCTTTGCCAGCGGCGCGGAATTGGCTTCGCTCGCTCGCATATGTCTACGACTGCCTCGCTGAAGATCGACGACAAAGATTACCCCTTGCCCGTGATGATCGGCAGTGAGGGGGAAAAAGCGGTTGATACGCGCTCGCTGCGCGCCGCTTCGGGCTACATCGCCTACGACCAAGGCTATGGTAATACCGGCTCGTGCGAGAGCCAGATCACCTACCTCGACGGTGACAACGGCATCCTCCGCCACCGTGGCTACCCGATCGACCAACTCGCGCACTACAGCGACTTCGTCGAGACGGCCTACCTCGTGATCTACGGCGAACTGCCGAACGCGACGCAGCGCAAAGACTTTGGCCTCCAGTTGCGCAAGAACGCGGTCGTCGAGATGCAGATGCAGAAGATCCTCGAGGGTTTTCCGACGAGCGCTTCGCCGATGGCGATGCTCTCGGCGATGGTGGCGGCGCTGCCGGCCTACTATCCGCACCTCGCGACGAACAATTTCGAGAAGGACCTGAAGAGCTTCGATATGGCCGCGGCCATCGCGATTTCGAAGATCCGCTCGATCGTAGCGATGATCTACCGCTACATCCACGGCCTGCCCTTCGTTTACCCGAAGCAGAATCTGCCGTTCTGCGACAATTTCCTGCACATGATGTTCTCGGAGCCTTACCAGGACTACGAGTCGGTGCCGGAGGTCGCGAAGGCCCTGAACCTCGTGCTGCTGTTGCACGCCGATCACGAGCAGAACTGTTCCACGTCGACGGTGCGCATGGTCGGTTCGAGCCAGGCGAATCTCTTCACTTCGATCTCGGCCGGCATCAGCGCGCTGTCCGGCCCGCTCCATGGCGGCGCCAACGTGGCGGTGATGCAGATGCTCCAGTCGATCCACGACGAAGGTGACGATGGCTCGCGGTTTATCGCGGCGGCCAAATCCGGCAGCAAAAACAACCGCCTGATGGGCTTCGGCCACGCGGTCTACAAGAACTTCGATCCCCGCGCCAAGATCATCGGCGAAGCGTGCGACACCGTGCTCACCCGCCTCGGGATCGACGATCCACTGCTGCACATCGCTAAAAATCTCGAGCAGGCCGCGCTCAAGGACGACTACTTCGTCTCGCGGAAACTCTACCCGAACGTCGATTTCTACTCCGGCATCATCATGCGCGCGGTGGGCATCCCGATGAACATGTTCACGACGATGTTCGCGATCGGTCGCGCGCCGGGCTACATCGCCAACTGGAAGGAAGTCGCCTCGAATCCCAAGGGCCGCATTTACCGCCCGCGCCAGATTTACGTCGGACCGACGAAGCGCGACTACGTGCCGATGTCGAACCGGTAAGGCGCCGGCCCCGATGGCGGGACGGAACCGGAAAGCTTAAACGAGGGCGGGTCGCTGACCCGCCCTCATTTTTTTTGCGGCGCGGTGTGCATGAGCTGCTCGAGCTCGAGGCCGGTCACCCGCTGCAGACCGCCGAGCAGACGCCACAGGGCGAACATTGTCATCGCCATGCTCGGGAGCACGATCACGGGCCAGCTCAGGAGGTTCATGCGGGCGAGTTCGCTGTTAAAGGCTTCGGAGCCGGAGGGACTTTTCAAAAGATAGCGGGCGAGGCCGTAGTTCAGCGCGGCGCTGACGAAAAAGGACGCGGTGAGCAGGTAGCTGGCGTCGCGGAGGAGTTTCTCGAATTCCGGACGGGCCGAGCGCTCGGCGAGCACGGCGTCGATGCGGTCGACGTCGATCACCTGCGGGTTGTAGAGCATCTCGCGCACGAGCGGCCAGCGGGTCCCCATGGAAGCGAGCACGACGATGCCGATGGCGGCGGGGACGGCGGCCTCTTTGATGGCGAACCAAAAGTTATCAAGCTGCATGAGGGCGAAGGTGCCGGTGAGGAGCACGCTCACGAAGCCGAGGGCGGAGATGAAGTTGAATTTTTTCCGCACGACGAAGTCGTAGATCGAGTAGCCCACGGGAAAGATGAGCGCGACGACGAGCGCCCATTTCGGGCCGAGCCAGGCGGCTTTGCTGCCCCAGTTCAGGATGATCGTGGGCAAGGCGACGTTGCAGCCGATGTTGATGAAAAGGTTTTCGCGCTTCGGCGGAGACGACATCCCACTAGGGAAGTTGGAACTCGCCGGCTCAGGAAGTGCAAAATCGTCCCGATGGCGTTTTCCTGATTCCCCCCGGGTGCGGATGTGTCGTGATGGGACGCCATGAGGGCATTCTTCGGTCTGATCGCTTCCCTAATTCTACGGTGCCGCCCGGTGGCCCCTGGCGCCCTCGCGGTCAGCTTGCTGGGGAGCGTGGCGCTGGTGCCGGAGCTCGCCGGGCAGAGTTTGAGTCCACCCGCGCAGACGGTGTTGCACGTGCTGAACAAATCGACGGACGGTGCCAGCCCCAACGGCCCCCTGCTGTTGACGGCCGACGGATTCTTCTACGGCACCAACCGCTCGGGGGGAGCGGGGAATCAGGGCACGATCTTTCGGCTGGGCGCCGCGGGCACGGGTTTCACCGTGCTGCGTTCGCTCGGCATCAACGAGGGATCGGCTCCCGGCGCGCTGATCCTCGGTGCGGACGGACGCCTGTTTGGCACCGCGGTCAGCGGCGGATTTCGCGGAGTCGGCACGGTTTTTTCGCTGAAGCGGGATGGCACGGATTTCACGGTCCTGCATACCTTCAACAGTGGGCCGAATGGCGGCGGACCGTCGCCGTTGTTGGAAGGCGCAGGGGGGCGACTCTACGGCGTCACGCGGACCGGCGGCAGCAACGGAGTCGGCACGATTTTTTCGATCCAGAAGGATGGCTCCGAGTTCACGGTCCTGCGGCACCTTGCTGCGGCGGAGGGCTCCTTTGCCTCGGCGGGATTGATCCAAGGCGGTGACGGGAAACTCTATGGTGCGACGTCGGCGGGTGGTGCCGGTGGGCGAGGCACGATCTTCGCGATCAATGCGGACGGCACGGGGTTCTCGGTGCTCCGCAGTCTTTCGACCGCGGATGGTTATGAGGTTTCCCAACGGCTGCTGCTGGCAGGGGGTCGGCTCTACGGCACGGCGGGTTTCGGAGGGGCGTCGCACTACGGCACGGTCTTTCGACTCGGCACCGACGGCAGTGATTTCGCCGTGTTGAAGGCGTTCAACGGTTTTGCCGACGGCAGCAACCCGAAGGCCGGTTTAATTCCCGGGCCCAACGGGCTGCTCCTTGGCATCACCTATGGCAGCGGAACAGATTCCAACGGCACCCTCTTCCGCATTCGCATCGCCGACGGGACCTTCGCGCTCTTGGCCAACCTCGGTCAGCAAACGCTGCTCCACACGGAAACGCTGACGCTCGGGAGCGACCAGAAAGTCTACGGCGTTGCCTCGGCGGCGAACGCGAGTGTCGACGGGGCGATCTTCTCGTTTGCGCTCACGCCCAGTTTTACGAGTGCGGCGACAGCGTCGGCCACGGTCGGGCGGTTCTTCCTCTCTGGGGTCACGGCGGTCGGCGCCGCGGGGAACTACGTGGCCACCGGACTGCCGACCGGGCTCACGATAGATCCGGCGGAGGGCACGATCTCGGGCACGCCGCTGCAAGCGGGGACGTTTGCGGTCACCGTGGGAGCGACCAATGAAATCGGCACGGGCACGGCCGTCCTGACGCTCTCTGTCGCGAAAGGCCCTGCGGCCGTCACCCTGTCGAATCTCACCCAGGGCTACGACGGTAGGGCCAAACCTGTGACGGTGGTGACGACCCCGGCCGGTTTGAGCACCGCGACGACCTATAACGGTTCGGCCACGGTGCCGACCGATCCCGGACTATATGAGGTGAGAACGACGATCACCGATCCCAGCTTCGTCGGCAGTGCCACGGCCAATTTGTCGATCAACATGGCGGGCCCGACGGTGAGTGCGATCTCCGCGCCTGCCGTCGTGCTGGCGGAAATCAGCGCCAAACTGAGCGTGGTGGCAGGTGGGAGCCCGGCGTTTACCTACCGGTGGCAACGCAGTGCGGGCGGTGGCAGTGCTTTTGTCGACGTCACCGACGGGGCCGAGTTTTCCGGCGTCGCGTCGGCTGTGCTGACGGTGTGGTCGCCCACGCTCGCGATGAACGGTGACCAGTTTCGGTGCATCGTGACGAATCCGCAGGGTTCCGTCACAGGCGCGGCGCTCACGCTGAGTGTCTTGCCCGGCAGCCGACTGGCCAACATTTCGATCCGTGCGAGCGTCGCGGCGAGCCAGCCCATCGTGGTGGGTTTCGTGACCAATGCGGGTGCGCGGCGCGTGCTTATTCGCGCGATCGGCCCGGGACTCGCACCGTTTCTCGGCAGCAGTGCAGGACTCGCGGACGATCCCTCGCTGACGCTATTTGGTTCCGCCGGTGCTCAGGTGGGGACGAACGACAACTGGGCCGGCGCGGCGGCTCTTTCAGCGGCGTTTGCGACGGCCGGGGCTTTTGCGTTGCCGCCGGCCTCGCTGGACGCGGCGCTCCTCGCCGAAGTCAACGGCGCCTACACCGCGCAGATGAAGACCACGGCGACGGGGCTCGGCTTGGTGGAGGTCTACGACACCAGCACCGACAGCGCGCTGCGCACGGTGAATTTTTCAACGCTCTATCGCGTGGGCACGGGGGCGGATGGCTCGTCGCCGGATTTGTGATCGCGGGCACGGGTGCGAAGACGCTGCTCGTGCGCGGTATCGGGCCAGCGCTGCGGGCGTTCGGAGTAGGCGATGTGCTCGCGGACCCGAAGCTCGAGTTGTTCGATGCGACGGGCGCGCGCGTGGCGACGAACGACGATTGGACGCCGGGACTCGCGCCGACGTTTACCGAAGTCGGAGCGTTTGCACTCACCGCGGGCAGCAAGGACGCGGCCTTCGTGGTCACGGTGCCGCCCGGATTGTATTCTGTGCAATTGGCGACGGGCGACGGAGTTTCGGGCCAAGGTTTGATCGAGGTGTATGAACTTCCGCGCTGAGGCAGTGCGGCGAAGAAATTATTTTGCTAAACCCGGCCGCTCTCCGTAACCGCTCAGCCCCATGATTCACCTCGGCGTCAATATCGACCACTGTGCCACTGTCCGTCAGGCGCGCTATCGCGATGCGGGGGCGACCGTGGGTGGGGCGGTCGAGCCTGATCCGGTGGCGTTTGCGATCGCCTCCGAGCGGGCGGGCGCGGACGGCATCACGGTGCATCTGCGCGAGGATCGTCGGCACATTCAGGAACGCGATGTGTGGCGGCTGCGCGAGGGCATCGCGACGCGCCTCAATCTGGAAATGGCGTGCACCACGGCGATGACGGAGTTTGCGCTGAAGCTGAAGCCGGAGTTTGTCTGCGTGGTGCCGGAGAGCCGGCAGGAAGTCACGACCGAGGGCGGCCTCGATGTGGTGGGCGGACGTGAGCGCGTGCGGGCGTGCGTCGAGGCGCTCGGCGCGGCGGGGATCAAAGTGAGCTTGTTCATCGATCCGGACGAGGCGCAGATCGAGTTGAGCGCAAAGCTCGGCGCGCCGTTTGTGGAGCTGCACACGGGGGCGTATGCGAATGCCTATTACACGCCGCAGCGGGCCAAGGAATTTCAACGCCTGCGCCTCGGCTGTGTGCAGGCGAAGGAGGCGGGGCTGACGGTGAATGCGGGCCACGGCATCAACTACGTGAACATCGCCGAAGTGCGGACGCTGCCGCATCTCTACGAACTCAATATCGGTCACAGTATCGTGAGTCGTGCGCTGTTCACCGGAGTGGACGAAGCGGTGCGCGAGATGAAGGCGCGGATGAATCACGGCTAAGCCGTGGGCCCGATCCCATGAACATCCAACTTCCTCCTGGCGGGGTGCTGATCGGCATCGGCGCGGATATTATCGAGATCGAGCGTATCCGCGGGGTGTTGGAGCGGCATGGAGAACGGTTTGTCGACCGCATCCTCACCGACGAGGAGAAGGCTTACTGCGCGACGATGAAGCATCCGCACAAACACATCGCGGCGCGGTTTGCGGCGAAGGAGGCGGTGTCGAAGTGTTTCACGACGGGCATCTGCGCGGAGTTTGGCTGGAAGTCGGCGTCGGTTTACCACGGCGCACGGCACGAGCCGCTCGTGCGCCTGGATGAACAGGGGCAGGCGCTGCTGGCGCACGTGGGCGCGACGCATGTGATGCTCACGCTCTCGCACACGGAGAATTACGCGATGGCCGTCGCGGCGCTTGTGCGGGCCTGAAACTTCCGCGAGACTGCCGCCGATGGACGACGACGAGCCCCAGAAAACGTATCCGCTGTCGCCCGCGAAATTGTCGAAGACGCCCTCTTGGGTGATGCTCGGCTTTCTGCTCGGGGCTGCGTTTGTGTGGGCGTTTAAGAGCGAACCGCCGAAGCCGGCTCCAACGGTCGCGGCATCTGCGCAGCCGACGGAATGGCCGAAAGCGGTGAAGCTGCCGCCCTCGCCGTTGACGACGGTCGAGGCCTTGTTTGCCGAGTGGGGGCAGCACGCGGTCTGGGAGGAAGAGCGCACCGAGATCGCGATGTGGCGGAGTGAAACCGGCAAGTATTCGGAATTTTACGAAGTGCGGCGGATGGGCGGGGAATATTTTTTCCGCAGCATCCCGGAGCTCACGCGGCGGATCGTGCGCTCGGGCACGCCGCTGCCGAACCATGCGCCGCTGCAATTTACGGAGAGCGAGCGACACTATCAGGAATGGCTGCGGCAGGGACGCGACCAGAGCGCCACGGAGGCGAGCGGGCGAATGCGGGCGCGGGATATCCCGCCGCCGATGCGCCCGAAAGTGGATGCCACGGTGCCGGCGCTCGATCCGCCGCGGGCGGTCTTGCCGACGACGGAACCGCGGCGGAATTGAGGGGGCGCACGTATCATGATTTCCGGGAGCCATCCGATTTTGTCCTGTGAAGAAGCGAGGACGGTGGAGGCGCGGATTTTCGGTGGCGACGAGGCGAAGGAGTGGCCGGCGATGCAGCGCGCGGGGCGCGCGGTGGCGAGGGCGGTGCTGCGGGATTTCGAGGAGATCGGTGGGTTTCCGGCCGGCGGGCGCGTGTTGGTGCTCGTGGGGAAGGGGCACAACGGCGGTGATGCTTTGATTGCGGCGCGGGAGATTTTGGAGCGATTTCCCGGGGCGCGGGCGGAAGTGATTTTTGTTTTTGGCGAGCGCGCGCTGCGGCCGCTCGCGGCGCGGGCGTGGCGGGAGTTGAGCGGGAGGGCGACCGTCCTCGCTCGCATTGTGACGTTGCGACCGGGGGCGGTCGCGCTCCCATGCGATCTCTGTCTCGACGGTGTATTTGGATTTCAATTTCGGCCGCCGGCGGAGGCGCGCGTGGTGAAATTGTTGGAGATGGTGAACGCGCTGCCGGTGCGATTGCGCGCGGCCGTGGATCTGCCGAGTGCGGGGGTTTTTCGGGCGGATTTCACTTATGCGACCGGGATCGTGAAAGCGCCGGTGTTGGCGGAGTTTTGGGCGAACGCGGGACGGGTGCGGTATGTGGATCTGGGGTTTTTCAAAGGAGATGAAGCCGGGGCGACGCGTGTGCTGAATCCGGCGGTGCTCGCGCCGCTCGCGGCGTTGCGGGCGAGCGATTCGGACAAGCGGACGTATGGTCATGTGTTCGTGGTGGGTGGCTCGCGGAGTTACCCGGGCGCGGTGCTGATGACGGTGCTCGCGGCGTTGCGTGGCGGGGCGGGGCTCGTGACGGCGTTTGTGCCGGAGTCGCTCGTGCCGGCGTTTGCGGCGCGGGCACCGGAGGCGATGTGGGTGGGTTGGCCGGAGACACCCGACGGCGGGCTCGCGTTGGAGGGGCAGCATTTGTTGGCGGCGCGGATCGGGCGCGCGACGGCGCTCGTGATCGGGCCCGGCCTCGGTCGCGAAAAGGAGACGCTGGCGCTCGTGCGCGACATCGTGACGACGGCGATGGTGCCGCTCGTGATCGATGCGGATGCGTTGCAGGCGGACGTGGTGCGGGCGGGAAGTGCGCCGCGCGTGCTGACGCCGCATGCGGGAGAGTATGCGCGCATCGCCGAGGCGGTGGGCGAAAACGCGGTGCTCGTGAGGAAAGGGCCGGTGACGCGGGTGAGCGGCGGTGCGGGGGCGGAAACGTATCATAGCTTTTTTGGTGGGCCGGTGCTGGCGCGCGGAGGGAGCGGCGATGTGTTGGCGGGATTGATCGGGGCGCAGCTCGCGCAGACGCCGGGCGATGCGTTGCTCGCGGCGGCGCGGGGCGTGGTGTGGCACGGGCTGGCGGCGGATGCGCTGGCGCGCGCGCGCGGGCAGGTCGCGGTGCAGACGACGCAGGTGCTCGACTTTCTCGGAGTGGCCCTGCGAGAGTCGGCCCATGAGCAGTGAGCTAACTGAGCGGCAGGCGTTTTTGGTGCTGAACGCGCTGCCCAATATCGGGCCGATCACGCTCAACCGTTTGCTGGAGGAACTCGGCGACGATCCGCGCAATGTGCTCGCGGCGGACAAGCGCCGGCTGGAGTCGGTAAAGGGCGTGGGGCCGGTGATCAGCGCGAGCATCGGCGCGTGGCGGGAGCACTTTGACTTTGCGCGCGAGGAGGAGCGGATGGCGAAGGCGACGACGGATTTTATCACGACGCGCGATGCGGACTACCCGCGGCTGTTGAAAGAAATCAATGATCCGCCGATTGGGATGTATCGGAAGGGGCGTTATGATTTTTCACAGCCGAACATCGCGATCATCGGGTCGCGGCGGACGACGCTCTACGGGCTCGCAATGGCGAAGAAGTTTGGCGCGGAGCTGGCGCGGCTGGGGTTTTGCGTGACGAGCGGGCTGGCGCGCGGGATCGACACCGCGGCGCACGAAGGCGCGCTCTCGGTGGGCGGGAAGACGGCGGCGGTGCTGGGCACGGGCATTGATATTATTTATCCGCCGGAGAATCTGGCGCTGTATCGGCAGATAGAGGCCGAGGGCGCGGTGTTGTCGGAGTTTCCGTTTGGGCGGCGGGCGGACCGGCAGTCTTTTGCGATGCGCAACCGGATCGTGGCGGGGATGAGCGAGGCGGTGGTGGTGATCGAGAGCGACGTGGATGGCGGCGCGATGATCACGGCGCGGTTTGCGGGCGAGCAGGGGCGGTTGATTTTCGCGATGCCGGGGCGGATCGACCAGAACACGAGCGCGGGGTGTCACCAGTTGATCCGCGACGGTGCGACGCTGCTCACGAGCGTGGACGATATTTTGAACGAGCTGAACTACCTCGACGGGCTGCGGCCGGCGGCGATTGCGGAGAAACCGGCGGATGTGGCGGCGGGGCGACCGGCGAATCTCACGGCGGATGAAGCGAAGGTGTTCGAGTGCTTCCGCGGCGGCGCGATTTTGTCGCCGGATGCGATCGCGGGATTGACGGAGCTGAGCGCGGCGCAGCTCTCGGCGACGTTGATGATGCTGGAGCTGAAGCGGCTCGTGGCGAAGCGGGCGGACGGGGCGTTTGAGGCGCGGGGGTAGTTTTTTTCAAGGACCAAGGCTCAAGGGCCAAGGAGCGGAGGAGAAAGATTAAGAGAAAGAGGAAAGAGAAAGATGGGGTGGGGCGGGAGAGAACGATTACGAGGAACGAGAACGAATTTTCCGGGGGTGGGCGGCGAGGGAGGTGCGGCGAGCGGGGACTTGCCTGCGGTGCAGGGGAGGGAAAGGGTGGGGGATGAAATTTCGCATCTGGTCGGTGGTGGTTTTGTGTCTGGTCGCGGTCGGGGTATCGGCCGCGGAGTCCGCGAAGCGGGCGATTACGCATGAGGACCTTTGGTTGATGAAACGCGTGGGTGCGCCGGTGCCGAGCCCGGACGGGAAGTGGGCGGTGTTCTCGGTGTCGCAGCCGGCGTATGAGGCGAAGGACGCGTCGGCGGATTTGTGGCTGGTGCCGCTCGACGGGAGTGCGCCGGCGCGGCAGCTCACGCAGACGAAGGCAACGGAGAGCGGGGCAGAGTGGAGCCCGGATGCGACGCGCGTGGCGTTTTCGACGAAGCGCGACGGCGACGACGTCGCGCAGATCTACGTGCTCGATTTGGTGCGTGGCGGCGAGGCGGAGCGGGTGACGTCGCTGTCGACGGGGGCGCGGGCGCCGCAGTGGAGTCCGGACGGGAAACAGCTTTTGTTTGTGAGTGAAGTGTATCCGGGTGCCGCGGACGACGAGGCGAACAAAAAGGCGGCGAAGGCCGTGAAGGACCGGAAATACAGCGCGCGCGTCTACGAAGGGTTTCCGATCAAGTATTGGGACCGTTGGCTCGACGAGAAGAAGGCACATCTGTTTGTGCAGGAGGCGAAGGCCGGGGCGAAGGCGCGCGATCTCCTCGCGGGCACGAAGCTCGCGGCGCTGCCGGGGTTCGGCGGCAAGGAAGGCGAGACGGGCGAGGGTTTGCCGGCGACGTGGACGCCGGACGGGCGGGGCGTGGTGTTTGTGGCGCGCACGACGCGCAACCAAGCGGCCTACGCGGAGACGCCGACGCAGTTGTTCAGCGTGGCCATCGCGGGCGGGGAACCGACGCAGTTGACGGAAGGAGCAGGGAGCTACGACGACCCGGCGTTTCGACCGGACGGCAAGGGGCTGCTCGCGAAGTATGAGGCGGGCGGCGACGGAAAGACTTACCACCACAACCGGATCGTGGCGTATCCGTGGCCGTTTGACGCGGCGCGGCGTGCGGTGCTGACCGAGAAGCTGGATTTGTCGGTGGTGAAATTTGTAGCGAGCGCGGACAACGCGACGGTGTTTTTCACGGCGGAGGCGGGCGAGCGCACGAAGCTGTTTGCGGTGCCGGCGGCGGGCGGGGCGGTGACGGTGCGCGACGTGACGAAGGCGGGCTGCGTGTCGGGTCTCTCGCGCGGCGGGGCGGTGCTGGTGGCGAATGTGGACAGCGCGGCGCGGCCGCCCGAAGTGGCGCGGCTCGACGTGGCGGCAGGCACGCACCGCGTGCTCACGCAGTTCAACGACGCGGTGGTGGCGCGGCTGGATTTGCCGGCGGTGGAGCGGTTTGAATTTACGAGCGCGAAGGGGCGGCCGATCGCAAATCTCCTCGTGCGGCCGGCGGGTTTCGACGCGAAGAAAAAATATCCGCTGCTGGTGGTGATGCACGGCGGGCCGGCGCCGCAGTTCAAAGACACGTGGGGCATCCGGTGGAATTATCACCTGCTGGCGGCGCCGGGTTATGTGCTCGTGCTGACGAATTACTCGGGCTCGTCGGGTTACACCGAGGCGTTTGGGCAGGCGATCCAGTTTGATCCGTTGAAGACGCCGGCGGACGAGATCAACCAAGGCGCGGACGAGGCGATCAAACGGTTTTCGTTTATCGACGGATCACGGCAGGCGGCGGCGGGTGCCAGTTATGGCGGGCATTTGGCGAATTGGATGGAAGCGACGACGACGCGCTACAAGGCGCTCATCTCGCACGCAGGGCTCGCGACGCACGCGACGCAGTGGTCGACGAGCGACAGCATTTATCACCGCGAGGTGAACAACGGCGGGCCGGTGTGGGAGGGCGCCGGGATTTGGCGGGAGCAGAGTCCGACGACTTACGCGGGCAACAAGGCGAAGGGCACGGGCTGGGTGACGCCGATCCTCGTGACGGTGGGCGAGCAGGATTTCCGCGTGCCGGTGAACAATGCGATGGAGATGTGGACGTATCTCCAACGGCTGCAGGTGCCGAGCAAGCTCCTCGTGTTTCCCGATGAGAATCACTGGATTCTCAAGGGGGAGAACAGCCGGTTTTGGTTTGGCGAGGTGCACGGGTGGCTCGCGAAATATTTGAAGTGAGGCGCGGGGCGGCGAGGGGGAAACCGCCGGTCCGTCGGAAGGGCGGGAGAACGAAAACGATTACGAGGAACGAGAACGAGTTTTTCGGCGGCGGTGGGCGGCGAGCGCGAGGGCGGCGGCGCCGAGGAGGGCGGCGTAGGTGCTGGGCTCGGGGATGGCGCTGGGGGTGACGATGCCGAGGGCGCTGATTTGGCCGGGCGCATTGCCGTAGTCGGCGAAGCGGATGTTGGCGAGCTGGGAGAGGGTGAGGCCGGCACTGGTGGAACTGAACTGAAACGTGTTCGTGGCGGTGTTGTAGTTGGTGATGGTGAGTGTGCCGCTCCAGATTTCGGCGCTGGTATTGGCGAAGACGAGCGTGCCGCCGGTGCTGAAATTGATCGTCGAACTGGCCGTGATGGCGAGGAGGCCGAGCGTCTGGGCGTGGCCCTGGAGAGCGAGCGTGCCGCCGGCGAGCGAGAGTTTGCCGGCGGCGGGCAGGGCTTGGTTCGTGCCGAGGGCGAGGGTGCCGGCGTTGATGAACGTGGTGCCCGTGTAGGTGCTCTGGCCGGTGAGCGTGAGGGTGCCGGTGCCGCCTTTGGTGAACGAACTCAGGGCACTCGCACTGACGAGGCTGCTGGCGGCGCCGGTGGTGTTGATGGTGAGCGCACGATTGTTGCCGGTGATGGCGCCGAGGAAGGTGAGCGCGCTGCTGCCGGTGTTGCGAAAGGTGGTGTTGACGCTGAGCGCAATGGCGCCGGTGTAGGTCTGGGGTCCGTTGGTGCGGATGAGGTTGGCGTTGACGGTGGTGAGACCGCCCGCGTTGACGGTGAGACCGGAGAGAGGGGTGATATTGCCCACCGCGGCGGAGAAGGTGACGTTGCCGGCGGTGTTGATCGTGAGGCCCTGTGCGCCATCGACGGTGGACGCGAAGGCGACGTCGGTGCCGTCGCTGCCGGTGTTGTTGAGGGTGGTCGTGCCGCCGAGCGTCAGGGCGGTGGTGTAGTTTTGATTTCCGGCCGTGAGGATGGTGCCGAGGAGGGGGCCTCCATTAAGGCCGATGAGTCCGGTGCCGAGTTCGAAGTGATCGAACGTCATGCGCAGCGCGGTGGAACCGATGCCGCCGCCGCCGAGGCTCCAGCTCGCGATGCTCGCGGGATCGAAACCGCTGCCCCAAGTGCCGACGGGGATCTGCACCTGCGTGAGGACACCGGTGGTGAGGGCGGTGGTCGGCACGGAGAAGACGGTGGTGTTGACGTTGGCGTCTTCGAACTGGGCTTTGACGGCGTTGGCGGCGTTGCCGGAATTGAGTTGGACCGTGATGCGCAGGTAGGTGGCGGTGGAGGCGTCGAGCGCGAGGCGGGAGGCACTCCAGCCGTTCACATTCGTGGCGGTGCCGGCGACGGTGAGGGACGTGGCGTTTTGAGTGACCTGTCCGTTCCAACTAGAACTGGTGACGACGGCGCCGGTAGTGGCGCCGGAGTTGAAGTTGTCCAGTGTGATGGTCTGACCCGGCGAGGAGAGCGCGCCCAGCCCGAGTGCAGCGCAGCCGAGCACGACACGCGCGAAGCAGCCCGCGGGAAAAACTGCGGCGAAGGAGGGCGGTGGCATGAATTCGCCGGGAGTGCGGACGACGATCAGGTGCCCGGCGCCGGAAACACGATGGTCTGGTCGGCGGCGGATGAGCCGGCCTGGTTGCGCTGCACGAAGACGGGCGTGCCGGCGGCGATGACGTAGCCGTCGCGGTTCGCGGGATCGCCGACGCGCTGCCATTGGCCGGTGGCGGTGTTGTAGTAGAAACTGAACCAACTGGAGCCGCTCCAGACGATGAGGAGGTCGGCGGTGGCGGGATCGGCCGAGCCCACCCAGCCGGTGGTGCGGGTGCCGTTTTGCAAGCCGAGCGCGCTGAGCGTGATGTCGCCGGTCTGCATCGTGGCGAGAAAGGTGAGGGCGTTGGCGGTGCGGCCGTGCGCGGCGCGTTGCGAGGTGGCGAGCACGCGGCCGCCGACCGTGATTTCCAGCGGCGTGGGGCCGCGGCGGGTGAGCATGAGGCCGCGATCGCTGCGCAGGAGGAAATTGTTGCGCGAGGGATCGGTGATCTGGTCGGTGTCGCGCGCCCAGCGCTGCCAGACGGTGTTGTAGTAGAAATTCAACCACGCGGCGCCGCCCCAGACTTGGACGAGATCGGCGCCGATGGGATCGCCGGCACCGTGGACGACGAGAGTGTCACCGACGGCGGTCGTGCCGAAGAAGGTCGCGAGCGTATCGCCGGGGATGATTTCGAAAGTGGCGCCGGTGCCGCCGCTCGCGGACGTTTCGAGGCCGAGCGTCGCGAGGCCGACCCCATCGTCGGCGACGTGAAGGCGGGTCGCGGTGTTGGCGGGGGCGACGATGCGGAACATGCGGCCGGCGTGGGCGCCGGAGGTGATGCGCGCGAAGTAGGGCGCGGCGGCGGTGGAGAAGGCGCCGGGCGTCCAGGCGGCGGCGGAGTTGTCGAGGTAGTTGGTGCCGACGGCGGTGAGGCGGCCGACGGTTTGCGGGAGGCTCGACGACTCGGGGTCGAAGGGCACGGAGAACGAGCGCGTCTGGCCGGTGGGGATGGCTTGGTCGAGGTAGCCGATGGGGCGGGAGCGGCCTTCTTGGGCGGAGGCGGAAGGGCAGAGGACGGAGAGAAGGAGAGAAAGAGGGACGGAGAGACGGGGGCGGAAGACGGAGAGACGGAGAGAAGGGGAGAGGGCGAGAAAGGGAGAAGGAGAGAGGTGCATGGTGGGGGCGGCTTTGAATCGTTCTCGTTCTTCGTAATCGTTCTCGTTCGTCTGGGATCTATTTCGGCGACGGTGGGAGAAAACTTGGGAGAACGATTACGAGAACGAGGAACGAGAACGATTGGGTGGCGGGTCAGTTGCCGGAGTGGGAGTAGGTGCGGAGGAAGAGCTCGATGTCTTTCACGCTGGCGGCGAAACGGTTCAGGCCTTCCTGCTCGTTGTTGAGGAGGGAGAAGGCGGGGATGACGATTTTCCAACCGCTGTTCCACACGCTGCGGCCGACGAGGCGCGCGTTGGTGAACTCGGCGGGCATCGTGCCGTAGAAAAAGGCGGGATCGCTTACGGGGCGGAAGGCCTGGTGTTTGCGGACGATCCAGGGCTGTTCGCTGAGGGTGCCGTTGGCGTTGTAGAACTGCGTGGTCGAGAAGGCGGTCGCGCCGAGGTTGAAGGGGAGCGGGAGGGCCTGATCGTTGACGTTGAAGGCGCGCACGGCGCCGGTGTCGCCGAGCGGCGGGGCGAGCATGTAATCCGTGCCGGTGGGGATCAGGTAAACGTAGGGCGTGGCGCTGAGGCCGTTGGCCGCGGTGGTGTTGGGTCCGGCGGCGTTGAGGGTGCCGGTGGCGTAGGCGTCCATGCCGACGTAGCCGCGGAGCACGAGGCCGACGGAGTAGATCTTGGTCGCGTAATTCGAGACGCTGAAGGCGTGGTCGCCGACGGCGAGGGGGAGGCCGAAGAAGTTCAGGCCTTTCTGCACCGTGGTGGAGAATGGTATCACGATACCGGGGACGGCGCTGCCATCGGCCTTGCGCAGGTTGCGGCAGGCGGCGGCGACGTCGGGGTCGCCCATGATGTCGCTCAACATGTGCTGCTCGACGGTCTGCTGCCACGCGGTGTCTTCAGTGGAGGCATCGAGGATGCGGAAGAGTTCGCGGCGCAGGGAGAAGACGGTGCCGTTGGTGTCGGGATTGTTGATACCGAGGCGGCCTTTGGCGACGGACCAGTCGGCCTGCATGCGCGCCATGGTGCCGGCGAGGCCGGAGTCGCCGGTGGTGCTGACGGTGGCCTGTGGTATGCCGCCGGTGAGATCGCCGAGGGCGCGGACGGCGACGATGCCGTTGATCACGGATTGACCGGCGGTGCTGCCGAGGAGGCCGGTCTCGTAGTCGTAGCTCTTCGCGGCGAGGTAGGTGTAGCGCGACGCGAGATCGAAGAGCGAGCGGTATTGCTCGAGGGCCTCATTGCGGAAGGTGCGGAACGTGACGTCCTTGGTGCGGTAGCCTTGGATGATGGCAGCGGCGCGCTGGCGGAAGATCTCGCGGTCGGCCTGGAGACGATCGCCGGACGCGGCGATCGTGCGGACTTTCTCGTTGGCGCGCTGGAGCGTCGTGGCCTGTTGCGCAATCTGGTAAGACTGCTGGAGCAGTTCCTGAAATTGGAGGCCGAATTCATAGGCCACTTGCTTCTGCTGGTAGCTGAAGCCGAGGTCCTCGACTACGCCTTCACTCTCGCCAGCGATCGCGTCGATGGTGAAGTCGAGGGATTCGGACATGAGCGACAGGGCCGTCATGGCCGAATTGATTCCCGAGATGAGTCCGTCGTAGGTCGCGCCCATCGTGAGCCGAATGGGAAACGAAACATCGTTGGCGGCGATGCCTGCAATCGTTTGGGTGCCCTCGATGACCGTTTCGCCAATCCTGTCGAGATGGTCGGCATAGATTGACATGGCCGTGGTGGTAGCGCTCAGCGCCAGCTTGGTGCCGCTCAGGGCGTCGATCTTCGCGCCGGCGGCGCCCTCGACCGCGAGGCGGGCCAGCCGGGTGTTCACCATCTCAGCCACCAGCGCCTGACGGCTGAGATAAGCGCTATGCACCGCCGTGAGTTTCGCGTGCGCCGCGAGGAGCGCGAGGCGCGCCTGATCGGCGTCGGTGAGGGCTTGCTGCAAGGTGCCGACGACGGCGCGGGAGCCGAGCGACGCGCCGGTGCCGGCCCAGACATCGGCGTATTGGACGAAGCGGTTCGGCTCGATCGTGAGGGTCTTCACGACGCTCTCGGTGGCGTAAGCGTTCGTGATGTCGTCGACGTTCAGCGAAGTGAAGGTGCGGATGTTGGCGCGCGTCGGTGCGGTGATCGTTACGACCGTGCGGTTGTCCACGATCGGACCATCGGTGCCGGTGGGACGGTCAACGATGAACCATTCCTGGGTGTCGGGGCCGGTGTAGCCCTGCGCGTAGGTTTTGCCCGCACCGATGCTGCGGGTATAGGGCGTGCCGTAGATTTCGATGAGCTGCTTCACGAAGGCGCGCTCCTGATCGACTATGGCTGTGTTGTTGGCACCGAGCTGATTCTCCTGCGTGCGGAGGAGGCGGGTCATCTTGCCGGCCTGGTCGAAGGCACCCTTGGCGTTGAGCGTGGCGCGGAGGGCGCGGTCGTAAACCTGTTCGTAGTGCGACTTGCCGGCTTTCAGATCGGAGGGAGAAATGTCGAAGGCGATCGCGCCGGGGCTGAGGCCGAGGGGATTGAGGCGGGCGTTGGCGCTGTCGATGGTGCTCTGCATCGTCTCGTGGGCGGCGGGCAACTCGCGCAGCGACGCGACGGTGGTGCGGTCGATGACCTGGACGCCGGTGTGATTCGGGTCGTTGTCCTTGTCGGGCAGCAGCGCGTTGGCGACGATCCAGTGGTAATAGGAGCCCTGGCCGGCGCGCGAGGCCCATTCGTCGAGTCCCCATTGGCGGGTGACGTTGGTGGCGGAGTTGGCTTTGCCGTCGCGGAAGTGCGACCAGCCGGCGGCGGGATCATCCTTGTAAGCCTGACGGTGGGTGAGCGTGACGATCTGCTGCGCGGTGCGCAGTAGATTGGACGCGGCATCGGCGAATTTGCGCTCGTCGAAATAGTCCACCTGCACGGCTTGACCGAGGACGGTCACAGTCTCGGCGCGAGGCGTCCAGGTGAAGTTCGGGTTGGCGAGCAGCTTGTAGTAGTTGGTGAGGGCGGTGAGGTAGTGACCGTAGGCATCGCCGTGGCCTTGGGGGAACAGTGCCTGCGCATCGGCGGCATCGAGGGTGCCGTTGGCGGTGGCGCTGCCGGATTTTTCGCGGATGTTGTAGTTCACCGCGTAGATCGCTTCGCCTGAGGCGATGCCGCGCGTGTAGTTCCAATAGAGGCGATTGTAGGAAGGGGAGACGGTGACACCGGGTGAGAGGAAGTCGTCGCGACCGCGGAGGAGGGCGAGTTCCTCTTCGAGGGAATTGGCGACCTGGCCCTCGAAGGCGAAGCGGGCGGTGCTTACTTCGGTGGCGATCGTGGCATCGTCGACGGAGATGGTGGGATTGGCGGCGTCGGCGTAGGCCTCGTTACCAAGGATGGTGTAGAGATCGCTGAGGTAGCCGGCCGCGAGGAGGAGGGCATCGTTGGCGGCGCCGTAGTTGTAGCCGGCGTCGATGCTCATGGTTTTTCCGCGGTTGAGCACCGTCTCGTAGATTTCGATGAGGCCGAAGTCGTTGATGTTTTCGAGTGTGAGGGCGATGTCGCCTTCCCAGCGTTTGCCGGCCTGGGTGAGGATGCTCACGTCGGTGTTGACGGCGTTATTGTAGAGATCGCCAATGCGCTGGTTGAAGGGGTTGATGCCGGCGAGGACGCGCTTGATCCAGCCTTCGACGAGCTTGGGCGGCAGCCAGCGGGACCACGCGGTGCCGGCGACATTGTTCGCCGAGGCCTTGGGCCGATAGCGCATCGTGAAGAAGTTGTCCGACATCACGAGGAGCGGCGTGGCGAGGGGATTGCTGGCGGAACCGCCCACCACAATTTCATTGGTGAGCGTTCCGTTCGGAGTCACCCACGCCGACCCGACCGCCGTGACCAGATCGGTTTCGGTGGAAGCGTGCAGGCGGAAATCGATACCTGAGCTCACGCCGATATCGGCGGTGCTGTAGACCGCGACCTCGAGTTGGTTCACGCCTTTTTGGAAGAAGCCGCCGTCGACGAGGAACTGACGGGCGAGTCCGTCCGTGGCGAGGCCGGTGCTGGCGACGGTGGAGGTGAACGGTGACGGAGCTTGGAAGGCGAGCGCGGGCACGCCGTTGACGTAGAGGACGAAGCCGGTGAGGTCGGCGATGGCGGCGCTGAAGACGATTTGCGCGGGCACGGCCGCGGTGAAATCGACGCCCGCGACCGAGCGCACGACGAGGCCCGGGAGACTGGTGCCGCCGGTCGAGCCGGGGGCGAGAATCTGCACGGTGCGGGGCAGAGTGACGGATTGCGCGGCGGTGTATTCGGCGGTCGCGGGCAGTGCGCCCGCCGGACTCTGCACGAGTTGCCACGAGGTGCCGAGGCGTGGCGTCTGCGCGTAGGTATACGTCGGCGGAACTGCCCCGGTGCTCGTCGCGATGTGGCGCCACTCGAATTCGTAGTTCGTCGGGTCGCCGGCGAAATCGCCGCTGTGGCGGAGGCTGACCTGTTCATCGAGCGGGTTCTTCGAGGGCAGGACCTTGAGGTCGCCGATGTAGAGCTGGGGCGAAACTTTGAATACTTTGACGGAAACGGGTTCCCCCGTGGGGGTGAAGGCCCGGCCGTTGCCGAAGACCATCGTGACCCAGCCGCTGCCGCTGCCCGTCGAGGTAAGGGCATAGTCGACGACGGCGGTATCGGAGTTGCTGATGGTGGCGAGGGCGGTGGGGCCGACGGAGACGGGCGCGCCGTTGGATTTGTAGGAACCGACCTTGGCCGGATCCTCGATGAAGGTCTCGACGCTGGTCGTGAGTTGCGCGATGGCGGAGAGCCAGAAGGCGCGGTCGACGTCGTTGGTGCCCGCGAGGTCTTCGAGCGCGGTGCGATCGGCGGGGGAGAGGACGTTGAGCTGCAGGTAGTCGTCGCCGGCGATTTCATCGACGAACTTGCCGAGCAGGATGAGAGAGCCTTTGGGGCCGCGAATCGGGTCGTAGTAGCAGCGGGGCTGCAGGTGCGGCGCGAGGCGCTGGAAGTAGGTCTTGCCGCCGCTCGACGTGGTCAGGACGGAGGACGGCAACGCGGCGAGCTGGCCGGCGCCGCCGAGGGCGAAGACTTTTTCCCGGATCGGATCGTGGAGGACGACGCTGGGCTTGGTGGTGCCGCCGCTGGCGATGGATTGCTGGTAGAAAATGTGCGCGCTGGTTTGGGAAATGACATCGGGCAGGCCGAACTTCGGCAGCGTGAGCGTCTCGGCGATACGGAGCGAGGGAGCGCCCGACGGCCAAACCGGGCGATAGGTGATGGTTTGCGACGTGCCGGTGACGGGATCGCCGACATAGGCGCTGCTCACGATCGGCCGCAGGTAGGGCAAGATCGTGCCGACGGCGGGCTGAGTGGCGAGGCCCGGCACATAGAAGCCGTCGCGCATCGTATAATAAAACTGCATCTTGAAGCTGGGCGAAACGGCCGCCGCCGTGGCCCCGGTGCCGCCGCCGCCCGTGAAGCTGATCGTGGGCGGGGACGTATAGCCCGAACCGGGATTGGTGACGGTAATCGCCGAGACGGCTTGGCTCGTGCGCGTGGCCGTCGCCGTGGCGCCCGTGCCGCCGCCGCCCGAAATGACAACGGTGGGATTGGAGGTGTAGCCGGAGCCGCCGGCAGTGACAGAGATCCCGGCGAGGCCGCCGTGGGGACCGCGGTAAACCCAGTTGCTGCCTTTGCGATCTTCGAAGGTGAAACTCGTGTAACTCGTCGGGCCCTGGTGCGTGGAGTCAGCGGTGCCGGCGACCTCGAGGTTCTTCGACTTGCCAGCGGCGTCGAGCGGGAGGGGCAGGAGCGGGAGCGGCATCGGCGGCTGCACGACGGTGCCGGCGGTGATCGCGTAGTCGAATTTCACGGACGCGGTCTCGCGCACGATTTTGAACACGCTCATCGCCGGACGGCCATCGGTGGGCGAGGTGTAGCGCAGGAGCGCGAACGGCTCGGAAGTGTAGACCGCGCCGTTGGTGGAGAGGTCGTTGAGGTCGTCACGCAGGGCGTAGACGCGGCCGTTGAGCATGAGGGCGTGCTCCTCGTTGGGATTGAAGCCGGTGGCGGCGCGGTTGTTTTGGATGTAGAGCGTGCCGGCGGCTTCCGAGGGCGAGAGGTCGTCGGAGCCGAGGTTGGAGGCGAGGACGATTTGGCGAGGCGAGGCCGGATAGGAAATGGTGTAGCGGCCGATTTTCGCGGGCACGTAGAAGGGCTGGAAGGTCGCGCTCGGCGGCGACACCTGCTTGAACCACCAGACTTTCAACTCGGTCTTTCCGGGAATCGCGTTGACGGGGATAATCGCGCCGCTCGCGGCGGCGGCGACGCCGACGGCAGTCGGATCGAGGTAGGCGGCGGGATCGAAGGTGTCGCTAGAGCCGGTGTTGAGCGCGAGGTAGCCGGCGGTCGCGTAGGCGGACGAGGGCGGCGCGAGACGCTGGCCGACGGTGGCGGTGCCGGTGAGCGGAGTCGCCGCGCCGTCGGGCTCCTGAAATGCGCTGCTGCCATCGGCGTTCTTGCGGCCGTCGGCCTGCGTGTAGAGGGGGACATACCAGACCTCGCTGCCGGAACTGAATTTCAGGAGCGTGCGATTCAGGCCGTCGCCGGTGCCGGTGAAGGTCGTCGTCAGGCGCTGCGTGGCGGGGTCAAAAATGGTTTCCGTCTGCGCCCCGTCGTCCTGGAAGATGACGCGCGGAAGCTGGCCGACGGCAAACTGCAGGCCGGTCGCCGCAGTGCTGCCCGTGGGACTGACGATCACGGGGGTGTAGGCGGCGAGCGCGTCTGGCCAGCGCTGCACATAGGCGTTCTTGGTTTTGGGCCAGAGTAGGCTGATGGCGGGCGCGCCGGCACCGCCGGAGATGGCGGCCGGGGAGCGATCAAGCCAGTAGAAGGTGACGCGATCGGGCTCCAGGTTTTCACGTTCGGCGAAGTAATCGACGATGCCATCGGCGCGGGTGACGCTGCCGTAGAAAGCCTGGCTGCCGGCGGAGATGGAGAAGGTGGGCGACGCGATCCATTCGGAGCTGGCGTCGAGGGGGAGCCGGCGGTTTTCGCTGTCACGAGGCGTGAGCTTCTCGCCGAGGTTGACGGTGGCGTTGACGGTGGGCGCGGAGCGCACGACCTCGAGAATATCGGCGCCGAGGAAGGTGTAGGCGGAATTGGCGCCGGGCTTTTGCTTGCCGAGATATTCTACGAGCAGGCGCCCCTCTACGTTGTAGGCGTGGAGCTGGCCGATGCCGCTCGGCTTGTCGAACCACACGGTGCGTTTCTCCGGGGGCGAGGCGGCGGCGGGATCGGCGCTGGAGGAGACGCCCACGGGCTTGAATTCCTCGGCGACGGTCGCGGGAAACAGAGCGTGGTAGATGGGATTCACGCCCTCGATATTGCCGGTGGGGACGTTGATGACCGGGCCGGTGAAGGTGCGTTCTGTCCAGAAGATCGTGCGTGTCGGTTTCGCGGCGGCGGGGGAGACGGCGAAGGTCTCGTCCTTAAAGCGGTAGCGGAGGCGGTTGTCGGCGCCGCTCGCCACGGGCACGCGGGAGACCCACGTGATGGCGACGCGGCCGAACTGAGAGGCGAGCACGCGTTCGGCGTGGGGGCTGAAGTAGTAGTTGAGCGTGGTGTTGAGTGGGATGCGCGCGGATTCTTGTGAGCCGTCGCCGTGGGTAAAAGTTTCGCCGGGCGTCACAGGCTCGGCGCGCCAATAGGTGGAATTGGCGGCGAGTTCGGCGCCGGCGTCGTCGCGGTTGGGCGGGACGATGAAGTCGCCGAAGAGGTAGCGCGGGGCGCCGCTGGCAAAACCGAAACCGAAGCTGGAGCGGACGTGGACGATGGCCGCGCCGGTGGGCGTGCTGGTGCCGGCGACGACGTAGATCTGGCGGGGGTAGCGTGGAGCGTGGGTGGCGCTCACGGCGATTGCCTGGTGACCGCCGCCGGTGATGGCCTGGCCCTTAAATTGCGGCTGGCTGGGCTGGATGGGGGGAGTGTTATTGGCGGCGTTGGGGACGGTGCCGCGGTAGAGGGTGTTAAAGGCGCCGCCTTTGATTTCGAACTGGGCGGAGGCGGTGAGAGTGAAAGTGAGAGTGAAAGTGAAAGTGAGGAAGGCGCGGAGGCGGCGCGCGCGATTTTCGGAAAGCGTCTTGGGGACAAGCCGCTCCACCTGGGAGAGGGGCGGGCGGGAGCGGGCGGGGTGCATGGGCGGCGCTCAGCGGTCGGTGACGATGATGCGGGCGGCGACATCGGGTTTCACGGCGGCCCAGATCCGGTATTTGTTGTAGGTGGGCTGGTAGGTGACGGTGCCGCCCGTATAGGTGCCGCCCGCACCGATCAGGGTGACTTCGATGCTCGTGCGATCCACGAACGTCACGATGCCCGAGGTGCCGGGCGTATTCGCCGGTGTCCCCGTCCCGTTGAACGTGCCGTTTGCCGAAGGAGAGCCGGTCACGCCCGCGAGCGTGATGGCGTTGCCGGTCTGGATCGCGTGGGGATTGTCGACCGTGAGGGTGAGCTTGTTGGTGCCGGTCTGGATCGACACGATGTTGAGCGTGGTCGGGGGCCCCACCAGGGTGGGCTCGCGATTCAGGTGGAAGGGCTGTGTCGCGCCCGAGCGCTGGGCACCCGGGTAGTAATTGAATAACCGCACCCAGTCGGCGGAACTGCTGTAGGCGATGGTCGCGCCCCCGTCGGCGGCGGAGGTCCCGGTTGGCGGCAATTTGAACTCCGTGTTACTGACGCCGCTGGTCGGACTGACATTCTGGACTGCGAGCCAGGCGTAGCTGTTCAGTAAGGTGCCGCCGGGGTTAGGGAAATCCGCCTGCTGCAGGAAGAGCTTTATCTCGGTCAGGAGCGTCGAACCCGCGTTGGTCCGGTGAAACGCGATGATCTGCAGGCGGCAGCCATCGACGTCGTTGCCGAGGTCGCCGAGGTCGATGGGGATGAGCGTGTGTCCGGCGGGGTCCGAAGTCGCACTTGTGGTCACCGCTTGATTGTAGATGTGCCGCGGCTTCGGCAGGACGTCGCGCAAGCTCGTGGTCAAGTCGGCCAGCGTGATGGAGCCGTCGGCGATCTTGGAGCTGTCGACGGAGTCGGAGGCGAGTTTGCCGTTGGAGACGGAGCCGTCGGCGAGCTTGGCGTTGGTGACGCTGGCGTTGCCGAGGGCGGTGGTGCCGACGGCGTCGGTGGCGAGTTTGATCGCGGTGACGCTGGCATTGCCGAGGGCGGTGGTGGGCACGGAGTCGACGGCGAGCTTGCCGAGGATGACGGCGCCGTCGGCGAGTTGGAGCGAGGTGACGCTGGCATTGCCGAGGGCGGTAGTGCCGACGGAGAGGGGGGCAAGTTTGGCGAGGGTCACGGAGCCGTCGGCGAGCTGCGTGGTGCCCACGGCGGCGGCGGCGAGTTTCGCGGTGGTGACGGCGGCGTCGTTGATTTTTGCGGTGGTGACGGCGTTGGCGTTAAGCTTGGTGTCGGTGACGGCGTTGACGGCGAGGGCGGCGGCGGCGACGGAGCCGTTGGCGAGGGAGGCGCTGGTGACGCTGGCGCCGGCGACGGTCTCGGCGATTTGGGCGCGGAGCGCGAACGCGGTGGAGACCATCTGCTGGCGAGGGGAACTCTCGGGATCGTTGGTGAGGTTGAGATCGCCGTCGTCCACGGTGACGCCGAGGTAGCGGGTGGGGGTGTCGCCGCCGAAAATGGCGGCGGTGAAGCCGGGGGACGTCTCGCCGTCGACGGTCTGGCCGGCGCCGATGAGGACGCTGAACTCGCCGCCGGAGATGGTGACGTTCTGCTTTTCGGAGTAGAGGCGGTTGCCGGCCGCGGCGTCGGTGGCGTGGTTCCAAATGCGGAAGATGACGGTGCGGTTGACGGGGGCGGTGTTGCCGACGGGCGTGCCGGACGCGTCGGTGATTTTGCCCTGATAGCTGATGTAGTTGGGAACGTTGGACTGGGCGAAGGCACCGGGCGCGAGGGCGGCGGCGAGGGCGAGAGCGGCGGCGAGGGCGAGGAGGAGGGGGAGGCGCTGGCTTTTCATGGTGAGAGTGGGGCGGGCGGGAACGGGAGAGGGGGAGGTGGGAGCGGGAGAGGGACGGAGTGCGGGGGGAGCGAGAGGAGGAGAAACCGGAGGAGTGGAACCGCTAATTTGCACTGATTTTAGGAGGGGGATGGAGGCGGTGGACGTTTGCGTGCCTCGCCTAATCGGCGAGGCGCGGGGGCGGGTTGGGGATTAGCGGAGATGAGCGAAAATTAGCGGTTCAACCGGTTTGGGTTTCTTAGTTGAGCGTGATGGAGCCGAGTTCGCTGATGCGGCGGAGGGTGAAAGTGCCGGAGACGGTGAGCGGGTTTTTGTGGAGGCCGGTGACGACTTCGGTGTAGTTGCCGCCGATGACGGAGGCGCCCCAACCGACGGAGCTGGTGCCTTCGGGCGGCGTGGTGGTGAAATTAAAGCTGCACGTGCGGTCGATCTGGTAGCTCTCGACGCCGGCGGAGAGCGCGACGCCGCGGGCGTCTTTGTTGTCGTGGTCCGGGTGGTAGGCGTGGACGAAGGGGTTGGTGCGGTCGTTGAAGGGAACGGACACCGTGCGCACGAGGGTGGAGCCGAGGGCGACGCTGCCGCTGCCGGTGGTGATCGGCTCCTGAACGAGCGGGAGCGTGATCGAGAAGAGGCGGGTGGCGGTGGCTTTCTCGTCGGCCTTGAGGGCGCTCTCCAGGGTGCAGAGGCCGAGGGCGGTGGGGGTGGCGGCGAGTTTGCCGAGGAAAACCTGCGAGAGGAGGCGGGCCGTGCCGGCATCGTCGACGTGGAGGAGGACGCGGAGAGGAAAACTCCGGGGCGTCGTGGTGCCGAAGGCGCCGGACTCGGTGATCTCCGCTGACGTGAGCGTGAGGTTGGCGGAGGTGGCGCCGATGTTTTGATCGTTTTTCTTCCACAGATAGCTGAGCGTGCCGCCGGTGCCGGTGGGTAGGGTGGCGGGGCCGAGCGTAGTGGAACCGCTCTGCACGGCGCGGCTGAGGACACTGGTCACAGTCGAGCCGACGGTCCGGGTCACCTGCACGCTGTGCAGGCGAGCGGGCGTGCGGTTCGAAACGTTCGAGACGGCGACATCGCCGACCCAGAGGCCGGCGAGGGAGGCGGCGCGCGCGGAGGCGGGCAGGTAGACGTCGATGAGATTGCCCGAATCGGTGAAGCGCAGGAACGAGGCGTAGAGAGACCCGACGGCGGCGGTGAGTTGGGCGCGGTCGATCCCGAAGGTGAGTTCGACCGAGGACTGCGGCGGGATCACCTCGTTGAAGGCGGCGGTGATCGGGGTTTCGCTGTAGCTGACGGTGGTGGCGTTGAACGTGCGGCGCGTGAGCGGGACGGGGGCGACGACGGTTTCCTGGCCAACGGGGGCGGGGAGCGAATTGGCGGGAGCGATGGTGAGCGTGACGGGGGCGGCGGTGCGGTTGCGCACGCGGACGGTGATGAGGGCGCCGGTGCGACCGAAGGTGAGGCCGTCGAGATTTGAGGGAGCAATCTCGAGCGGGGCGTAGAAACTGCCGACGACGGTGGCGTCGAACCAGTAGGCTTGGTCGCGATCCACGCGGTCGGTGGAGGGCTGGAACACCTGGAGGGGATTCGACGGGCCGACGTCGCCGCCGACGTATTTGAAGATCGTGGTATTCGCGGCGATGGCGGCGGGGAAGGTCGCGAAGTAGCTGGTGAACGACGGATACGTCGACGCGAGGCGGGTGGGGAAGCCGAGGAGGTTGGCGCCGTTGCGGACCCAGGTGTTGCGCGGAGGGAGCGGGCGCTGCGGGAGCGTGAGCGAGTAGGTGTTGGCGGTGGTGCCGCTGCAGTTGATGAGGTAGGCGGTTTGGCCGGGGAGGGACGCGAGCGTGGTCTGCCCGGGAGCGCCGCGGACCCAGACGGCCCACTCGGGTGAGGTCGTCGACGGGATGAGCGAGGAGCTGTTGATCTGGGTGGGGTTCGGATTGGGGATCCAGCGCCAGACGGAGATGATCTCGGGGTTGGCGGCGAAGAGGATGTCTGGGGTGGCGTGCGTGGCGTCGCCGTGGAGGAAGATCGCGTTCCAGCCGCCGCGGAGGGCGTAGGTGGGCGTCTGCCACTGGGCGTGGGCGGTTGGGACGAGCAGCAGGAAGAGGGGGAGAAGGAGCGAGAGGGAGAGGGGGAGACGCCGAGATGGGGCGGAACGGGCGGGGAAAGTTTTCATCGGACGGTGAGGCGGTAGAAGCGGGAGGTGCCGGGGACCGTGGTCACGTAGGCGGGGAGAATGCCGACGGCGGTCGCGCGATAGAACGTGGCGGCGGGACCGGTGGGCGCGGTGGAAAGGGGCGTGGGCGTCCACGTCTGCAGATCGGCGCTTTGCTCGATGGAGTAGATCTTGCCGGTGATGGCGTAGAACTCGAAGGCGACGGTCGTGGAGGTTTTGTTTTTGAACTTCAGCTCGAAGCGCTCCGTGGCGTCGCCGGCGAAGGTGCCGGCGAGGTATTCGAGGAAGTTGTCGGTGCCGTCGCCGTCGAAATCGCCGCTTTTGGTGATGAGGTTGATGTCCCAGCCGGGCGTGCCGGGGATGCGGCCGGCCTGGTAGAGGACCCACTCCTGCCAGACATCGGGGAGGCCGTCGTGGTTGGCGTCGGCGCCGAGCGTGAGATCGAGGCGGACGCGTTCGCCGCCGTTGCCGGTGCGGAGGGTGCCGGCGACTTCGATGGGGTAGAATTTCTGGCCGTTCATCTCGACGACGAGCGAGTAGAGGCCTTGCGCGGGGATGGCGCTTTTGACGTAGAGGCGCGGGGAGTTGGCGCGGCCGGCGTCGATGCTGACGTTGAGCTCGTAGTTGAGATCGCCCGACGTCTCGCTGAGGACGCGGGTGCGGGAGACTTCGACGTTGTCGCGGAGGAGGATTAAATCGGCGCCCTGGGCGGTGAGGGTGGCGCCGACTTGGTCGCGGACGAGGCCGTAGATGGTGTAGAACGGCGCGGGGGGGAAGGCACGTGCGGGGGTGATCGCAGCGAGGGCAAACACGGTCCACACGAGGGCGCAGAGAAACCAAGCGAGTTCGGAGCGGGTGCACCGCAGCGCTGTCCGGAGGTGCACCGGGGGCGGCAAGATCGTGGCGCGCGGCGCGGCGGAGCGGGGAGTGTTCATGGTGGTGGCGGGAGCGACGAGGCGAGCTGGGAACGTCGAGGCGGAGGCGGAATCCGAGCGGCAGCGCACGCTGGCCCGAGACCCGTGCGGCGAACGAGTCGCAAGGGGCGAGCGACGGGGAATGCGGGGCGAGCGACGGGGCGCGCCGCGTGGTAGTAAGCCGAGCGTGCGGGAGTGGCGGCGCGGCCTTATGCAAATAGTTGCGGAAAATTCAGCTCGAACTCACGGGCGGGGACGCTTGTGCCACGCTCAAACTCACGGGCGGGACGCCCGTGCCACTTCGGATTGTCCGAATATGGCGCGGGGGGCGGAGCGCCAAGCTCGTCAGGCGCGGCGCAGGGCGGCGAGGCGGGCGCGGAGTTCCGCCATGTAGCGGAAGCTGGCGCGCACGGGCTCGACGACTCCGTCCACAGTAAGATGCGTGGTTTCGTCGGTGACGCGGTCGACGCGGCGGAGGTGCGTGAGATGCACAATGGTGTGGCGATGCACGCGCACAAAGGACTCGGCCGGGAGGGCCTCGGCCCACGACGTGAGGGTGCGGCGGACGAAGTGGCGCGCGCCGTTGGCGAGCGTGAGCTCGGTGTAGTTGTCGCTGGTGGTGATGATCGCAACGGACGCGAGCGGGACGAAGCGCGTCGTGCCGGCGCCGGTTTTCACGTGGAGAATATCGGTGGGCGCGAACGACAGCGGCGGCGGGCTGGGCGCGGGAGGGTTAGCGGCGGGAACCGGGAGTGGGGAGGTGGAACCGGAAGGGGGCGCGAGGCGCGAGAGGGCTTCGGCGAGGCGGACGGGGTCGATGGGCTTGAGGAGGTAGTCGAGGGCGTTGACGGTGAAGGCGCGCAGCGCGTAGCGGTCGTAGCTCGTGGCAAAAATAATTCGCGCGCCGGCGCGCACGTCGGGCACGAGATCGAAGCCGGTGCCGCCGCGGAGCTGGATATCGAGGAAGACGAGGTCGTAGTCGGGGCGGGCGAGTTGCGTGCGCGCTTCGACGATGGTGCCGGCCTCGCCGACGACGGCGGTGCCGGGGTGATCCGCGAGGGCCTGGCGAAGGAAATCGCGGGCGGGCGGTTCGTCGTCGATGAGGAGGATGCGGAGCATGGGGCGGGCGGGAGAGACCGGAAAACCGGGGAGGGGGCAACCGCTCATTTGCGCTGATTTTTCGGAGGCGAAGAGGGAGGGCCGCGCTTGCAGGCCTCGCCTAATCGGCGAGGCGCGGGGGCGGTGGGAGCGGCTGAACGGCAGAGGCGGGAGAGAGAAAGATTAAGCTGAAGAGGAAAGAGAAAGAGTCAGGCGGGCGACGACCCAGCCGTCTTGGGCTGTAGTGGTGAAGGTGTGACGGCCGGGGAAATGGCGGGCGAGGCGCTCGCGGAGATTTTCGAGGCCGATGTTGGTGGAGGACACTTCGGGCGCGGTGCCGGGCTCGACCCAGGTGCCGCTGTTCGCGACTTCAATGACTGTGGAATCGTCGGGCTCGCGGCGGGCGGTGACGCGGATGCGCAGCAAATCGGGGCTGGTGTGGCCGCCGTATTTGATCGCGTTCTCCACGAGCGGCAGGAGGAGAAACGGCGGCAGTCGCAGGGACTCCGCGGCGGGCGCGAGGGTGATTTCGACCTGGAGCTGCTCCTGCCAGCGGGAGCGTTCGAGGTCGAGGTAGGCGCGCAGCATGGTGAATTCCTCGGCGAGCGTGGCGGTCTCGGAGGGGCCGCGGGTGAGTGTCATGCGGCAAAATTCTGCGAGGCGGCGCACGAGGTCGCCGGCGGGGCGCGAGTGCGACCAGACGAGGGTGTAGATCGAGTTGAGCGAGTTGAAGAGGAAGTGAGGATTTAGCTGGTAGCGGAGGACTTCGAGGCGGGCTTTTTCCTCGGCGAGGCGGGCGGAGATTTTTTCGTCGAGCTCGAGGCGGTTGAGGCGGGCGAGCTCGAGGTTTTGTGCGGAGAGCTCGGAGGTGCGGGCAGCGACGAGGGCTTCGAGCTGGGTGTTGCGACGTTGGAGGGCGCGCGTGCGGAGACGGAAGACGCCGGCGATGGCGAGGAGAGAGAGGGCGACGTAGCCGGCGAAAGCGGGGCGACCGAGCCACCACGGCGGGACGATGGTAAAGGCGAGCGTGCCTGGCGTGCTATCGCGGTCTTCGATGTCGCGGGCTTGGACGTGAAAAACGAAATCGCGGTAGGGCAGGGCGGTGAACTCGCGCCAGGGAGTGGCGGACCAGTTACTCCACGTGTCTTCCAGGCCGGCGAGGCGGGTGCGGTAGACGGTGCGGATCGCGCCGCGGTGATCCGGTGCAAATCCGGGCGCGGCGAAGGTGAAGCGGAGAGAATTTTGGGACGACGGGAGCGTGGAGAGTTGAGCGTGGAGAGACCCGGACTCGGAAGCGGAGTTGGCCCAAAGCAGTTCGCCCGCGGCGGTGGCGACGCGGCGGACGGCGGCGTGGAATGGCGCGGGCGGTTGCGCGGGGCGCCAGGAGGGATCGATGGAGACGAGCGCGTTGCCACCGAGCCAGACGGTGTGGGTGGCGGCGTCGGCGTAGAGGGTTTTCGCGAAGACGGTGCGCAGCGGGCCGGTGTGGACGGCGGGTGGCGGTTGGCTGGTTGCGACCGGAGAGGTCCGCCGATGCATGGTGAGGTGCGGCGAGGCGTCGAGAATCGACCACCGGTCGCGCTCGGCTTCGACGGTCGAAATTCCGTGATGGACGGGCTCTTCGGCGATGTCGGCGTCGGTCGCCCAGCGGTCGGCGGCACGGTCGGAGTCGGCAGTCGGGTGGTCGCGCATCGCCCGGATCTCGTCGCCGAGGTTGATGAAGGGAAAGGCGGTGCCGCGCGGCAGACTGCGCCCGGAGTCGAAGAACTCCGCGGCGGCGCCGACTTGGGCACCGCGGCGAAAGTCCACGCGCCAGGCGCCGCTGCCCGGATAGCCGAAGGCCCACAGCCAGCCCTCGCGATCTTCGAGCACGGCGCGGACGCTGCCAGGTGCGCTTGGCACGAGACCCTCGTCGTGCCAGTGGTGGCCGTCGAAACGCAGCAGGCGAAGGCCGGTGACGCTCGCGCCGGCGAAATATCCGGGCGAGTGGCGCAGGGCGGTGAGGCCGTTGAAGGATTGGCGCAGGGCGACGACGGCGCGGTCGTCAGGTGTAATTTCGTAGAGAAACTGGCCAGTGCCGAAGACGCGGCCGCCGACGCTGATGAGCGACTTGAGGCCGGCGGGCAGGCCGGGGACGTCCTGAAACCGGCCGGTGGCATCGTCGCGCCAGCCGACGCCCACGTAATGGGCGATATAAAGCCGGGAGCCGTGCCGGAGGAGTGCGCGGGTGGCGTCGAACGCGCCATGGACCGCGAAGCGGGAGTCGATTTGCAGGCGGGCGAGCCCGTTGAGGCGCGCCAGCCAGAGGCCGCCCTGATTGTCCGTCGCGAGATGGTCGATACGGCCGCCGGGCAGGCCGTGCGAGGCGTTGAGCAAGCCGGAGCGAGCGCCGGAGGCGTCGAGGATGAGCAGGCCGCGGCGCGGAAAAGCAAAGGCGAGGCGTCCGTCGGGCAGAAATGCTGCGGTCGTCGCGCTCTCGCGGGCGAATTCGGCGGCGGCGCCGGTGGAGATCGGTTCGAGGGGCGAGCCCCGCGCGGGCCACCGCAGCGGACCAATGTTGGTGAGGAACAGCCAACCTCGACCATCCGGGGCGGGACGCGCGGCGAGGAGGCGCAAGGTATCGGCGATGGCGGGATTGGGACTGCGCGGTGCGGCGGCGACGGGAACGATCGCGCCACCCTCGAGCACCGCGAGGCCGCGCGAGCCGAGACTCATGTGCAGCGCGCCGTTGAACCAGTGGAGCCCGTTGATGTTGGTGGCTCCCGTGGCCCAACTGCGGGCGGAACCATCGTGGCCGAAGAAAACGAGGCGAGACGGACTCGCGAAATAGATGCCGTCGGGCGCCGCGGTGCCGAGGTAGAGGCGGCCGAAAATGCGTTCCGCGGCGGGCAGGTGGTTCGTCAGATCGACGGACTGAAGCTCGCCGCGCGCATCTGGCCGCAACGCGGCGACTTCGTTGGAACCGCCGAACCAGACGGTGCCGTGGCTATCGATGACGACGATGGGCGTCACGCCCCCATTGTGAAACCGAAACAAACGCCAAGCGGCCCCATCGAATTCGAGCACACCGAAACTATTGGCGACGTAGATGAAGCCAGTCTGCGGATGTTGGACGAGGTGATAGTTGATGGGGGCGCCGCCGTAGTCTTCGGCAGACCACGTCGTGAGAAAGGGAGCGCCGGTGAAGCGGGGGTTGGGAAGAGCGGGGGCTGCGGTGACTGCGGGAGCGCGGAGCTCCGAGGAAGGAGAGCGTGCGGGAGTGGGCGGAGAGCGAAGGGGGGACTCGGCGGCGAAGGCAGTGGCCGGCGCGTTCAGGACGAAGGCGAGGGCGAGGGCGGCGAGCGTGGCGCGCGGCCGGGCGTTCGAGCCGGCGGGGGAATGGAGACGGGGTCGAATGCGGCGAAGGAGAAGGAAGATCGGGCGCTCGGCGAGCGCGATTCCTGCGGGGCGGTAAAAAGCGAGGGGTGGCGGTGTAGGGCTGCGGCGGAGACGGAGGCGAGCGCGCGGCGGGAGTATGATGAGGCGGCGGGGGCGGGCCGGGGAGCGAATGACGAATGACGAATGATAGAAACCGGCGGTTGGGCTCAGCGAAAAAATCTCAAACGACTTTTGATGCGACGGATCTTCCGAAGAATTCAACCAGGCAAATCGGCCGCGAAAAGCACAAGAAGGCACACGAATTGAGGTTCTTTTTTGGGCCCTCCGACTTCATCTTCAGATCTGCCTCGGTGTAAACCGCGGCGACAGGCGAAAGGTGTTCCGATAGCTGAGCCGGCTGTGCGGGCGTTGCGCGGAGCAGCGAGATACTCGGCGCAACCCGTCATTTTGTCTCCTCGCTGGAGCGCAGCGCTTACACCCCGCCATTGGCTCGGTCGTTTGGGACTACCGTGACGTTTGCCGGGCTCGTTCCTGCGCTTCCCTCCTGCCGTTTCAGTGCGGTCACGATCACGCACACTTCCCGCGACAACTCTTTCGGGCGGCGGGGTGCCGATACAAACAGGAGGGGGGCGAGCTTACTTTTCCATCTCCGCAAGTTTCGTGGCGGCGGCTTCCCAGGCGGTGGTGGCGGCGGTGATTTGATCCACGACCGTGCTCAGTTCGCGGTTGAGATGGTGGAATTTTCCTTTGTCGGCGTAAGAGGCCGGATCTTCGAGTTCGGCAGTGATCTCGGACTGTTTCGCTTCGAGTTCGACGACTTTCTTTTCCAACTGGCCCACTTCCTCGCGAAATTTTCGGATTTCGTTGGGGGTATATTTCTTCGCGACGGGAGCGGGGGCGGCTTTGGGCGCGGGGGCGGCGACGGCTTGTTTCGGACGGGCGTCGGTGAAGCCGGCGGTGAGCGCGAAGCGGGCGTCGGTGGATTTGGATTTCTCCAGATAGTAATCGTAGTCGCCGGCGTAGGGCGTGAGGCGGCCGCTGTGGACGTGGAGGACGTTCTGCGCGAGGGCGCGGATGAAGTGCACGTCGTGCGAAATGAAGATGAGCGTGCCTTCGTAGTTCTTCAGCGCGCCGACGAGAGCGTCGATCGACTGGATGTCCAAGTGGGTCGTCGGCTCGTCCATGAGGAGGAGATTCGGCGGTTTCACGAGGATGCGGGCGAGGGCGAGGCGGGATTTCTCGCCGCCGGAGAGGACGCTGATGGGTTTGTGGACGTCGTCTTTGCGGAAGAGGAAGGCGCCGAGGATGGCGCGGGCCTGCTGTTCGGTGAGCTGGTTTTCGACCGTGCGCAGCGACATGACGTTTTCGAACACCGTCATGCTCGCGTCGAGGTTATCGAGGCGGTTTTGGGCGAAGTAGCCGGCGACGACGTTGGTGCCGAGTTCGCGGGTGCCACCGTTGATCGGGATGACGTCGGCGAGGATTTTGAGGAGGGTGGATTTGCCGGCGCCGTTCGGGCCGACGAGGACGATGCGCTGGCCGCGTTCGCAGGTGAAGTTGAGATCTTTGTAAACGACGTGCGTGCCGTAGGCCTGCTGCACGTGTTCGAGGGTAATGACTTTCAGGCCGGAGCGCGGTGGCTGCGGGAACTTGAAGTTCATCTTGCGGAGTTCCTCGGTGGGCTCCTCGACGGCGACTTCCTTGAGGCGCTCGATTTGTTTCTCCTTCGATTTTGCGCGCGAGGCCATCGAGGCCTTGGCGCCGAAGCGGTCGACGAAAACCTGGAGATGGGCGATTTCGCGCTGCTGGGTTTTGAAGGCGGCGGCCTGTTGGGATTTGCGGGCCTCTTTTTCCTTCAGGTAGTTGTCGTAGTTGCCGTGGTAGTAATTGAGCGTGCCGGCGCGGAGCTCGAGCATGCCGGTGCAGAGGGCATTGAGGAAGGCGCGATCGTGCGAGATGACGACGAGGCCGCCGGGGTAGCGGATCAGGTAGTCCTGAAACCAGAGCAGGGCTTCGAGATCGAGATGGTTGGTCGGTTCGTCGAGGAGGAGGAGGGCGGGCTCGGCGACGAGGAGGCGCGCGAGGTGGGCGCGCATGACCCAGCCGCCGGAAAACGTTTTCGCGAGCTTGAGGGCGTCGCCCTCTTTGAAGCCGAGGCCGGCGAGGATCTTTTTGGCGCGGGGTTCGAGCGTGTAGTCGATGTCGTAGTCGTCGTCGGTGGGCTCGAGTTTTTTACCGCTGGTCGCGATGTGGAGAATGGTTTCGTCGCCGGCGGGGGCGCTCTCCTGCGGGAGGTAACCGAAGTCGGCGCCGCGCTCCCACTCGATGGTGCCGGTGTCGGGTTTTTCCTCGCCGAGGATCAGGCCGAAGAGGGTGGACTTTCCGGCGCCGTTGGGGCCGATCAGGCCGAGGCGATCCGTGCGGGCAATGAACAGGGAGACATCCGCAAAAAGTTCGCGGGTGCCGTAGGACTTGGAGACGTCGGCGATGGTAAGCATCGGAACAGGTCAACCAACACCATGGGGGGGCGCGGCGTCAATGGCGGGCTTGTGTTAGATTTTTAGCGCGCGAGCGTGAGCGCGATACAGCCGGCGACGGCAATCACGCCGCCGACGAGGGCGCGGCGCGACGGGCGATCGCCTTCGAGCCAGTAGGCGATCGGAATCGCGAGAAGCGGGGTCGTCGCGGCGATGGGGAGGACGAGGCCGCTGGGTGTGGTGGCGAGCGCCCACTGGTAACAGCCGACGCCGAGGACGGGGCCGGCGAAGCCGTTGGCGAGCATCCAGAGGCGCGCGCGGCGACGGGCAGCGGGATCGGTGATCGTGGAGGGCGCGGTGGGCAGACGGCGGATCGCGCGGAGGAAAAGGAACCAGGCGGCGGTGAAGAGCAGGCCGGCGAAGATGCGGTGGTAGGCGGCGTTGAGGCCGAAGGTGGCGTTGTGCGCGGACTCGCCCGCGGCGACGGCTACATCGACGCCCTTGCGGCTGACGAGAGCGCCGAAGCCCTGGCCGGCGGCGGCGAGGAGGCCGAACGCGAACCCGATGGGTTTCACCTTCACGCGCGGCGGGCTGGACTTGCTGGGGAGGAGAGCGACGGCGACACCGGCGAGGATCACGAGGCCCCAGAGCATTTGCGCAGTGGTGAGACGGGTGCCGAGCCAGAGCCATTCGCCGGCGGCGGCGAGCGGCGCGGCGAGGCATTGCGTCATGAGGACGGTGAGGCGTGAGCCAAGCAGCGGGAGCGCGCCGTAAACACCGAGGTCGCCGAGGCCCATGCCGATGACGCCGCTGAGGAGAAACCACGGCACGCTCGCGCTTGTGAAACCGTGGCCGAGCGTGTGCGCGAAAAGGCCGAGCGCGGCGCACGCGACGAGCAGGCGGCCGAGATTGGCGCGCAGCGAACCGGAGGCCTGCACGCTGTGGGAGGCGCAGGTGGCGTTGAGCGCAAAGAAGAAGGCGGCGAGAAACGAGGCGAGCACGGGAGGAGGACCGAGGTTCAATGACCCGGGCCCGAGGACCAAGCGAGGATCGGGTGAGGATCGCGAAGGTTTTTTGTCGCGCAGCGTCACAGTGCGCCGCAATTCTGTCGGCACACCTATGAAAGCCACGAAAGCCAGAGTGAAACCGGAAGCCGTCAATGCGAAGCTCGCCGCAAAGAAGGGACCGATCTCGCAGTTCATCGCGCACAACTACCGCCACTTCAATGCGGCCGCCCTCGTCGACACGGCGAAGGGTTACGAGGCGCACCTCAAGGCCGGTGGCAAAATGCTCGTCACGCTCGCGGGTGCCATGTCGACCGCAGAACTGGGCATCTCGCTCGCCGAGATGATCCGCGCCGACAAGATCCACGCGATCGTCTGCACGGGTGCGAATCTCGAGGAGGATATTTTCAATCTCGTCGCGCACGATTACTACGAGCGTGTGCCGCACTACCGTCATCTGACGGCGGAGGATGAGGTGGCGCTGGTGAAGCGGCACATGAACCGCGTCACGGACACCTGCATTCCCGAAATGGAAGCGATGCGCCGCATCGAGGCCGTCGTGGCCGACGAGTGGACGAAGGCGGACCAGGCGGGCGAGCGTTATTTCCCGCATGAGTTCATGTATAAAATTCTGCGCGGCGGTAAGCTGAAGAAGAGTTACCAGATCGATCCGAAAAATTCGTGGATGCTCGCGGCGTGCGAAAAAAACCTGCCGATCATCGTGCCCGGTTGGGAAGATGCGACGCTGGGCAATATGTATGCGGGCCGCTGCGTGACCGGCGAAATCAAGAACGTGCACACGGTGCGCACGGGCATCGAATACATGACGTGGCTCGCCGAGTGGTATACGAACACGGCGAAGCTCATGAAGAACGGCGAAGGCTCGATCGGCTTTTTCCAGATCGGCGGCGGGATCGCGGGCGATTTCCCGATCTGCGTCGTGCCGATGTTGCACCAAGATCTCCAGCGCACGGGCGTGCCGCTGTGGGGTTACTTCGCGCAAATCAGCGATTCCACCACGAGCTACGGCAGCTACTCGGGCGCGGTGCCGAACGAGAAAATCACGTGGGGCAAACTCGCAGGCTCGACGCCGAAATTCATCGTTGAGAGCGATGCGACGATCGTGGCGCCGTTGATCTTCAACTGGGTGCTGGGGAAATAAGCGTGGAGAGCGGGTCGCCCGCGAATCTCCGCCAAAAGTGCCTGCAAAGGAGCCGCCGAATTCGGGGCTCCTTTTTTGTGTTCGTGCGTTGGATGCGTTTCATGGTTCCACCTTCATCATGCCCAACGCGCTCGCTTCGGAGAAATCGCCCTACTTGCTACAGCACGCCGAGAATCCGGTGGCGTGGTTGCCGTGGGGCGAGGCGGCGTTTGCGCGGGCGCGGGCGGAGCAGAAGCCGATTTTTCTGAGCATTGGTTACTCGACTTGCCATTGGTGTCACGTGATGGCGCGCGAGTCGTTTGAGAACGTGACGGCGGCGGAAATCTTGAACGAGCATTTCGTGTGCGTGAAAGTCGATCGCGAGGAGCGGCCGGATGTGGACAAGGTCTACATGGCGTATGTGCAGGCGCTCACGGGTCATGGCGGGTGGCCGCTCAGTGCGTGGCTGACGCCGGAGCTAAAACCGTTTTTCGGCGGCACGTATTTTCCGCCGGAGGACCGGCACGGGCGGCCGGGGTTTCCGGCCATTCTGCGGGCGATCGCGGCGGGCTGGGCGAATGAACGCGACAAACTGGTGGCGGAGGGCGAGCGCGTGTTGGGGACACTGAGGGAGTATCATGCAGCGAGCGGAGCGGAGGCGGAGAAGGCCGGCGGCGGCGAGCCGTTGCACGAGCGGGCGGGCGCGGCGTTTGAGAAATGTTTCCAGTATTTTTATGAAGCGTTCGACGCCGCCCACGGCGGTTTCGGCGGAGCGCCGAAATTTCCACGGGCGGCCAATTTGAATTTTCTGTTTCGCGTGGCGGCGCTGCAGGGTGTGCAAAGTGAGACCGGGGCGGAGGCGGTGAAGCTCGCGGCGTCGACGCTGCGGGCGATGGCGCGCGGCGGTATCCACGATCACGTGGGCGGCGGGTATCATCGCTACTCGGTGGACGAGGCGTGGACCGTGCCGCACTTCGAAAAAATGCTCTACGATCAGGCGCAGATCGCGGTGAATTGTCTGGAGGCGCGGCAGGCCACGGGTGACGAACGGTTCGCGTGGATGGCGCGGGATATTTTCGACTACGTGGCGCGCGAGCTGACGAGCCCGGAAGGAGGATTTTTCACAGCGGAAGATGCGGACAGCTCGCCGCTGGACGCGGCGCAAGGTGACAAGGAACAAGGCGCAAGAGCCAAGGAAGACCACGGTATCGAGGGCGCGTTCTATGTGTGGACGACGGAGGAGCTGCGTGCGGTGCTCGGTGACGACGCGAGTTTCGTGGCGGCGCATTTCGGAGTGTTGGACGCGGGGAATGTCGCGGTGCAGCTCGATCCGCAGGCGGAGTTTCGCGGGAAAAATATTCTCGCGCAGCGGCGCTCGCTCGGGGAAACGGCGAAGTTGTTTGCGCTTGCGCCGGAGCAGGCGAACGACCGGCTGTGCGCGGCGCTGGAGACGTTGCGGGCCGCGCGGGAGGGGCGGCCACGGCCGTTGCGCGACGACAAGATCGTAGCGGCGAACAACGGGTTGATGATTTCGGCGCTGGCGAAGGCGGTGCAGGTCTTGGGCGGGGCGGGACCTGAGAACGGGAAAGGCGACGGCGAGCGCGAAGGATATTTGCAGACGGCGGTGCGGGCGGCGCAGTTTGTGGAGCGTGAATTGTGGGATGCGGAGCGCGGGATATTGTATCGCTGCTGGCGCGAGGGACGCGGGGTGAACGCGGGTTTTGCGGAGGACTATGCGTATTTGATCCAGGGGCTCCTCGATTTGTATGAGGCGTCGTTCGCGCTGAGGTGGCTCGCGTGGGCGGAGACGTTGCAGAGAAAGATGGACGCGTTGTTTTGGGATGAGGAGCGCGGCGGGTATTTCAATTCGGCGGCGGACGATGCGAGCATCGTGCTGCGGCTGAGGGAGGACTACGACGGAGCGGAGCCGGCGCCGAGTTCGGTGGCGGCGATGAATCTGCTGCGGCTCGCGGGCTTGGGCGGAGAGAGCGCGGGGGCGGCGTCGCGTCACGGGTATCGCGAACGCGGCGTGCGGTGTATCGAGGCTTTTAAGACGCAGTGGGGCAAGACGCCGCAGGGAATGCCGCAGATGCTGTGCGCGTTGGAACTGGCGCTGGAGCCACCGCGGCAGGTGGTGATCGTGGGGTATGAGGCGACGGATGATTTCCGGGCTTTGGTCGCGGTGGTGCACGAGCGACTCGGGCCGCGGAGGACTTTGATCGGGATCACGTGTGAGGATGATCGGCGCTGGTGGGCGGCGCGGGCGCCGTGGATGGCGGAGATGCGACCGATCGGCGGACGGGCGACGGTGTTTGTGTGCGAGGATCACACCTGCCGGGCGCCGATCACCGGGGCCGGCGAGCTGCGGGCGATATTGGGCGGGGCGTGAGTATTTACCTGTTGCTCTCGGCGGGGGGCTGAACTGACCTGACCGCCACTTTCTTGTGAAAATCCTCGCCGTCGAAGACGATGTCATCTCCCGCACGGTGCTGCGCAAAACGCTGCAGCGTTTCCAGCATGACGTGATCGAGGCGGTGGACGGGGAAGATGGTTGGGAGAAATTGCAGCGTGATCCAGTGCGGGTCGTCGTGTGCGACTGGATGATGCCGAGGCTCGACGGGCTGGATCTTTGTCGGCGAATTCGCGCGCAGAAGGGGAAGGACTACATCTACTTTATTTTGCTCACGAGTCTCGGGGCGACGGAGCAGAACCAGCGCGTGGCGGCGGATGCGGGCGTCGACGATTTTCTGACGAAGCCGCTCAATATGTCGGAGCTGTGGCCGCGATTGCGCGTGGCTGAACGGATTTTGGGTTATACGACGCAGGTTCGGCAGCTCGAGGAGCTGTTGCCGATCTGCTCCTACTGCAAAAAAATCCGGGACGACAAAAATTACTGGCAGCAAATGGAGGGCTACATCAACGAGCGCACGGGGAGCGAATTCAGCCATTCGGTGTGTCCGGATTGCTACACACGTGTGCTCATTCCCGAGCTCGAGAAGATCAAGGCGTCGCCGCCGACGCCGACCAAGCCGCATGTCTGCGAATGACCTGAGCGACAGCATCCTCCGCATGGAGGAGAAGATCGCTTACCTGGAGCGGCATGTGACCGAACAGGACAAGGCTATGCTGGAGATGGCGGACAATATTGCGCGGCTGAGTCGCGAGTTGAAGGCGCTGCGCGAGCGCGATGCGGGTGGCGCGTCGGGCGGTGGGAGTGATGAAGCGATGCCGGACGAGCGACCGCCGCACTACTGAGCGGGCGAGCCGCCCGCGCTCCCGCGGATCAGAACGAGGCGGTGAGTTCCTGTTGGTGGCCGGGGTCGAGGTGCTGGATGCCGAGGGCGGTGCACTCGATGGTGTCGTTTTTGTAGAGCTTGAAGCTGACGGGGTCGGTGGCGTCGCTGGTTTCCCAGCGCCATTTGCCGATGGAAACGAACTGGAGCGGGACGCCTTTTTCCCAGCTAAGGCCGGGGCCTTCGCCGCGGATGAAGAGGCGGTTGCCGATGCCGATGTAAGCGGTGGCGATCAGGCGGGTGGCGCCGTCGGAAGTGAGCACGCGTTCGGCGAGTTCGGCGGATTGCGGGGCGGGCGTATCATCGATTTCGAGACCGAGACCGGGCTCGGTGTCCTCGACGGGAGCGGGGGCTTTGGCGGCGCGTTTGCGGGTGGGTTTGGGTTCTTCGACTTCTTCGTCGACGGAGGGAGTGGCGACCGGGGGCGCCTCGACGGCGGGGGGCGTGGAGACGGCAGGTGCGACCGGTTCCGCCGGAGGGGGCTCGGGCGTGGCGGGGGCCGGGGCGGGTTCGGCGACAGCGGGCTCCGGCTCGGCGATCGGAGTGACGGTTGCGGGTGCCTCGACGACGGGGGCGGGCTCAGGGAGTGGGGCAGGCGTGGGTTCTGCCGCGACAATGGGCTCGGGAACGACCACGGGCTCGGGCGTGGGAGCGGGCTCGGGAACGGACGGTGCGGGTTCGGGCTCGGGTGCGGGAGCCTCGCGAACGGTGAACGGGTCGACGGTGGGCGGAGCGACCGGGGCGATTTCCGCGATGGCGGCGGCGGGAATGGGGGCGGGTTCCTCTTCGGCGGCGGGAGGCGGCGAGGCTGCTTCAGGGGAGGGCGCGATGGCGGGTTCGGAGGCAGGTGCGCCGGGCGTTTCGACCGAAGCAGGAGAGGTGTCGTCGTTCGCGGGTTGTTCGCGGCGAGGTTTGCGGGGACGTTTGGGCGGATGGGCGGTGACTTCGGAGCCGGTCGTGGGGGAATCGGTCGCCTCGGGGGTCGACGGAGCGGGGACTTCGACGGCGGCGGCGGGCGCAGGGTCAGTGGTAATCGTGGCGGGCGCGGCGGCGACCACGACAGGGGCGGGAATGGCCTGTGCGGCGGCGACGGCGCGTTCGAGGCGCTCGGCGGCGGCAGAAATTTTCGCATCGATGGCCGCGAGCGCGTCGGTCGTAGCGGCGGTGAGGGCGCGGGTGACGGCGGCGAGTTTTTCGTCGAGCTCGGCGGTGGCGGCGGTGCGGGTTTGGGAGACGGTTTCGCTGGCGGCGGCGACGGCGTGGCTGTGGACACGCGCAACGGAGGCTTCCGCGGCAGTCGCGGCGCGCGTGTGGGCCTCGGCGATGGCCTGCTCGGCTTTGGCAACGGCGGCGGCGATGTTTTCGCCAGCGGAACGCCCGGCTTGGGAAATGGCGGCAGCGGCGGCGGTGGCAGCGGCGGCGGCTTGCGTGACGACGGAGGCGGTGGCGGCGGAGAGCTGGGTGACGGCGTCGTGGGCGGCGCGTTCGACGGAGGCTTGCGAGCTCGCGAGATTCGTTTGGGCGGCGGCTTCGAGTTTGGCCCAGTCGGCGGCGGACTTGGAAATTTTGTCGGAAATGGATTCGAGGCGTTCGCTCTCGGTGGTGCGGAGGGCGGCGAGTTCTTTTTCAAGTTCTTCTTTTTCGGCGTCGTTGGCGGCGGCGAGGCGGGATTCGAACTCGGCGATTTTCTCCTGGAGCTTCTGCGGAAGGTGTTCGGCGTGGCGGAGGTTTTTGAGGGAGAGTTCGGCGATGTCGTGCAGGCCGGTGGCGGCGATACTGATCTGCTCGGCCGAGGAGCTGACGGTGCGGGAGAGGGCTTCGAGGGCGCGTTGGCGGTCGTCGAGGGTCTCGTTTTTCACGCTCTCATAGCGGGCGACGAGGGGGACGAGGCCGGCGATGGCTCCGAAAATGAGGCAGATAACGATGGAGAACGTCGTGGTGTCGGAGAACGGCCGATCAGACCTCCAGGCGATGACTCCGGCCGCACCGATGAAGGCGAGGTCGGCGGCGATGAAGATCCACGTCGGCAGTTTGGGGTTCTGATCGGAGGGCGTCATGGTATGATGCAACAGTGGCGCGGGCGCGGCGCTCTCCCAGTTGCAGCGACGCGTGTGCGACGGAAAGTTTGTGCGGCCCGGCGGAGGAGATTTCAACCACGGAGTGCGGCGGGAGAGTTTTGGTTTCCCTTGGTGACGAGGGCGTGTCATCGCTCGGAGCATCCCCATGGAATCTCCCCATTTTCTGCGGATCGAACGAGAGGGCGGCGGCGGTTCGAAACACTACGTGGTGCACACGCACGATCCGAAATTCACGATGGAACTGATCCCCGATGCGACGGCGCCGGACAAGGTGGGCAAGGGCGTGATCAAGCGGGTGTGTGTGCCGAATTCGTGGGCGGGCGACTACACGCGCTACGCGAAGTTCATGGGCGCGGCGCAGGAATTTTTTGGAAAATCGTTCGCGGAGCCGGCGCCGAAGACGGAGACATTTTCGGCGAAGACGCGGCGGATGCAGGCGTCGGCCGAGTAGAATCGGGCGCGGTCTGGGTGGCGGAGGCTGGGTGGTTTACCCGAGCAGCGTCGTGCGGTAACCGGCGATGAACTCTTGCGGGCTCAGTTTACCGTTGGCGTCGGTATCGAATTTCTTGAACCCGTCGGCCGGCATGTGCGTGGCCTCCTCGGCGGAGAGTTGGCGGTCGCGGTCGGTGTCGAGCACTTCGAAGGCTTTGTCCAACGAGTCGCCGAGTTCGGAGAGTTCGATGCGGCCGTTTTGGTTGCGGTCGGTCCAGCCGACTTGCTCCATAACGATCAGAAGTTCGTATTCGACGAAGCCGAGGAACTCGTCGCGGTCGATGTCGGCGACGCGAAAGATGGTGCGGCGGAGTTCCATGAACTCACCGACACTGAGGCGGCCGTCGCGGTCGGTATCGGCGCGGAGAAAAGTATCTTGCGCAATCGTGCTACCCTGTAGCTCCGCAGCGTCGATGACGTTGTTATTGTTTTTGTCGGCCGCGCGGAAAAGTGCGAACGAGGCGGCGTCCCATTCCTCAACGGAGAGAGCGCTGTTCTTGGACGTGTCGATGGCAGCGAAGGCGGTCTTGATCTGGGCCGCGGCGGGAAACGCGCGGGCGGCGGGCAAGGCGAGTGCCAGCAGGAAGAGGGTGGTGAGGGCGGAGCGCATGGCGCGAACCGGCTCAGGACTTGTTGGCGCTCTTCCAGATGAGGTAGGCGCGTTGGTCGTAAACGGCGCGGGAGGCTTGGACGGTGAGCGTGCGCTTGTTCGAATTGGTCGTTGCGGGGGCGACTTCGGTGCGGGCACCGGAGGCGGCGAGACCGAGTTTGCCGCCGAGCGGGTCGGGGCTGACGGCTTGGAGGGCGGCGACGAGGGCGGAGGGGCGTTCGTCGGCCTTCTTCGGGGCCGCGACGGCGGACTGGGTGAGCGCAGTGAAACCGATGGTGGCGACGAGGAGGGCGGTGAGGCGTGTTTTCATGGGGGACTTCCTTGGTTTCATCTAGTGTATACTACCTAGGTGGCTTTTGCATCCGTATCGCTACGCCTGCGACTACGCACGGCCATGCGTAGGCCAACCCACGAGCCCGGCGGGGCTATAGCCGGCGCCACACGATGCTGCAAAGCGCGATCAGAAACACGATCCGCAGGGCGCCCTCAAAGGTGAGAATGACCAAGGTCCATTTCAGGCGGTTGCCGCGACGCAGGGAAAAGCCGATGGCGGAGACGGCGAGTAGGCCGAGCGTGGCAGCGCGAGCGTAAGGAATGGCCAACAGCAGACCCATCCAAAGCCAATAAGTGAGAATGGCGCTGCTCCAGAAAAAGGCGGTGATCTCGCTCAGGCCGAGGGTGCGGGGATCGGCGCTGCGGGCGATCTGTTTGATGCCGAGGTAGCGCTCGCCGATCACGAGTTGCACGACCTCGAAGACGATCCAGGCGGGGGCGAGCAGGAGCAGCGTGTTCACGGTCGGAAAGGAAAGTGGGGACGTGGCGATTGGCAATGCGGGGCGTCGGCGGTCGCTGGGTGGGGCGCAAGCGGTCGAGAGGACGGCGCTTGCGCGGCGGCGGCGCGATGGCTCTCTTCGCGGCAACGAATCATGTCCGCGAAGGAAAAAAACGGTCTGGCGCGCGAACTCGCGCGTGCACTCGCGAAACTCTACTACCCGCGGATCGAGGTGACGGGCGGCGAACTGATTCCGCGGGCCGGGCCGGTGCTCCTCGTGGCGAATCATCCGAATTCGCTGATGGACCCGGTGCTGTTGGGCATCGCCGCGCGGCGGCCGGTGCGGCTGATGGCGAAGGCGCCGCTGTTTGATGTGCCGGTGTTGGGCGGGGTGCTGCGGGCGCTCGGGATGGTGCCGGCGTATCGGGGAAGCGATGACGCCAAGCAGGTGGTGAAAAACACGGAGTCGCTCGCGGCGGCAGCGCAACAACTGGCGCGCGGGGGCGTGATGGGAATTTTTCCGGAGGGCAAAAGCCACGATGCGACGCAGCTCGCGATGGTGCGCTCCGGTGCGGCGCGGTTGGCGATGCTGGCGGTGGCGGCGGGCGCGGCGGGGCTGCGCGTCGTGCCGGTGGGCATCAACTACGAGCGGAAGGAGCGGTTTCGCTCGGCCGTGTGGATCAACGTGGGGCGACCGATTGCTGTGGCGAACTGGCTGGCGATGCACGCGGGCGATGAGCACCTCGCGATGCGGACGCTCACGAAAGAAATCGAGGCGAGGCTGCGCCGGTGTGTGACGCATCTGAACGACGTCGCGTGGGAATCGCTGCTGGACGAGGTCGAGGGCTTGTTGCCGCCGGCGCCGCGTGCGCGTCGGGCATGGGGCGCGGCGCGGGCCGGAGTGGCGCTGGGCACGCTGCACCGCCGGAAACGCGTGGCGGATGCGATCAATCTGTTTCACCGCACCGATCCGCCGCGGGCGCTGGCGGCGGCGCGGCGGGTGGCGGCGCATGCGGCGGCGCTGAGCGAGGCGGGCGTGCCGGCGGATTCGCGGGTGTTTGCTCGGCGCGGGGTGGCGTTGGCGGGGAGTTTTGTGCGCGACGTTGTGGGTGTCGCGTTGGGCGGCTTGGTGTCGCTGGCGGGGCTCGCGCATCATGCGGTGCCGTATGGCGTCGTGCGGCTGATCGCGGGGCGCACGGCGGGTCCGGGACGGATGGTGGTCGCGCTGAACCGGCTGCTGCTGAGCCTGCCGATTTATGCGGCGTGGTATGCGTGGGTGGGGTGGCGGATGAGCGTGTATTTCTTGCCGTGGGTGGCGTGGACGTGGCTGGCGTTGATGCCGTGGGCGGGGCTCGCGGCGGTCGCGATGGGGCGCTGGTTGCGGCGGGCCGGACCGCTGTGGCGCGCGGAAATCCGACTTCTGCAGTCGCGGGAGCAGGCGGCCCGGCTGAGGTCGGAACACGCGGAGATCGGGCGGATGCTGGAGACGTTTGCCGCGGAGGCGAAGCTGCCGACCGAAATCGCGCTCACGCGCACGCCGCGGGTGATTTATCGTCCGCCGGCGTGGATCACGGCGACGTTTCTCGGCGGAGCGGCGGTGGTCGCGGTCGCGCTGGGCGCGTGGTTGTTGCGTGATCGCCCGATCGAAGTCTGGCGACAAAACGCGCCGGCGCTGCACGCGTGGGCGGGGCCGGAGTTGGCGGAGCGGCTCGCGTCGGACGAACGTGCGGTGGTGGCGGTGATCCGCGGGCTCGGTGAACTCGAGGCGCGGTTTCAGAAATTCGAAACGGCCTTGGCGAACGGGGAGCGCAGTTACTATCGCACCGAAGATGACGAGGAAATCCGGCGGATGCTCGTGAGCTATCTCACGTATCGCACGGCGCTGCTGCGCACGGTGTGGTTTTGGCAACGACACGCCGAGGTGACCGACGAGCGGCTGAGGCTGCGGGCGCTGCTGCTCCACTACACGGCGGCGGCGGTGGTGTATGACTACGCCGCGCGGTTTGTGCGGGCGTTTGACGGGCGCGAGGTGGCGATCCGCAAGCTAAACGAGGCGGAGCCGCGCTGGGATTTGGCGGCGGGCACCTACGATACGATCCGCGGGAATCTCGCGCATGTCTCGCACCGGCGCTGGCTGGAAGAAGGTTGGCAAAACTACCACGCGACGCTGCCGCAGTGGCGAGAGTTGGGCCTGCGCGAAGGGGAGCCGTATGGGATCTTCCATGACGCGATTGCGACCGCCGGGGAGAACACGGCGAAGCTCGCGGAAAAACTGCTCCGCTACAAATTGCAGACGGCGGCGGCGGATGTGGGCAAGTTTGCCCGCGGCGGCTGGTATCGCGCGAGTGCGGCGGTCTCGACGTTGATCGGCGATACGAAGATCCGCGAACCGCGCGGGCACGCGGGGCTCGTGACGAGCGAGCATTTGACGACGTTGCGCGCGAAGCTCCGGCCGGGGGACATCGTGATCGAGCGGCGCAACTGGTATTTGTCGAATGCGTTTCTCCCGGGCTACTGGCCGCACTCGGCGATGTATGTGGGCACGGCCGACGAGCTGCGGGCGCTGGGGCTCGACGGCGATCCGCGGGTGGCGAAGCACCTCGCGGCGTTTGCGCGGCCGGACGCAGCGGGGCATCCGCGGGCGTTCATCGAAGCGATGAGCGAAGGCGTGGTGTTTACGAGCGCGGAGCACTCGGTGGGCGAGGCGGATTCGGTGGCGGTGCTGCGGCTGCGCGCGTCGCCGGAGCAGATCAAAGAGACGATTGCGCGGGCGTTCAGCCACGCGGGCAAACCGTATGATTTCGATTTCGATTTTTTCAGCGCGGACAAGCTCGTCTGCACGGAGGTCGTGTATCGCGCGTGCGGGCATCTGATCGAATTTCCTCTCGTGGAAATCCTCGGCACGAAGACGCTGCCGGCGGTGGAAATCGTGCGGCACTGGACGACGCCGGCGGGCGCGGCGCAGTTGGAATTCGTGGCGTTTTTGGACGGGGACGAGGCGGCGGGGACGTGTGTGGAACGAGATGCGGCGGCGCTTAAGGCATCGATTACGCGCTCGGCGCTGACGTGGCGGCAGTGAGGTGCAAGCGCCGACGCGACAGCGGGCGAACGCGGATCAGGCCGGCGGCGCGGGGGACCAGCGGTTGGCGGCGTAGGTGCGCATGGCATCGAGGGCGGTGGAGACGAGCGGGGGCGGGCGGCCCAGCCAGAGAGCGACGATTTCGACGACGGGAAAACCGTCGAGCGGCAGGGCGCGCACGCCACGATGAAGCGAAGTGCCGCCCAGCCCGACGCCGAGGCCGTAGCCATCGGCGACGAATTGGGCGACAGTTTCGAGCGAACTGGCGACGATCGACGGCGTCCAAGCGCGGCGGAGACGGGTGAGGCCGCGTTGAAAATGGCGGCTGATCGTCTCGGTATCGGCGGAGCAGATGAGCGGCTCGTCGAGCGAGGGACGCGCCCAGAGCGCGGCGGCGGAGCGCAGCGGCGAGCGGCGCGGGACGAGCAGGACGAGCGGGAGACGCGCGAGGGAAAGCCGGCGCACAGCGGCGGCCGGACGAGCGTCGAGGGCGGTGACGGCCAGATCGATCTCGCGCTCGAGTAACCACGACTCGAGTTGCGGCTGGTAGCCGGAGCGGAGCTGGAGCCGGAGCGTCGGGTGGGCGCGGCGTAGTTCGCGCAGGACTGCGGGGAGATGATCGCGCAGCACGGGCTCGGCCGCGCCGAGCCGGAGCTGCGGGGCGAGGCCGGAGCGGAGGCGGCGTTCCACGGCGTCGAGATTGTCGAAGAACGGGCGGACGAAGGCGTAGAGTTCCACGCCTTCCGGCGTGAGCGCGAACGGCGTGCGCGAAAAGAGCTTGGTGCCGAGTTGTTCTTCGAGACGCAGCATCTGTCCGCTGAGGCCGGGTTGCTGGATGCCGTAGGGCATCTGCCGCACGGCGCGGCTGATGCCGCCGTAGCGCGCGACGTAGTAGAAGAGCTCGAGGTGGTGCGGGTTGAGCATGCGGCAGACGGGGGCCGAACGATAGACGGAGAGCGGCAGACGATGCGACGGCGGAGGCGAAGAGCGGCGGGCGGAACGGAAGGCGAAGTGCAGTGAGGCGAAAGGCGGTGGAGATCGCAATCCCGGGTAGCGTCGCATCGCGGCATTGTGCGCAACGATGGCCGGCATCGGAATTTTCGATTCAAGGATTCGGCGGAGGGGCGTTATACTGTCGGCGCAACCAAGAACAAAAATGAAAACGAAAAATCTCTGGTGGAGTATGATCGGAATCGTGGCCGGTGCATGGACGCTGGCTGCTGCGGCGGAGACGGCGGCGAGAGAACAAGTGGGCGTGTATGATTCGCGCGCGGTGGCCTACGCGCATTTCTGGAGCGCGGATGCGTCGCGGGAACGCAATGAGGCGGTGGCGGCGGCGAAGGCCGCCAAGGCGGCGGGCGACACGGCCAGCGCGGAGGCGAAGGGCCGGGCGCTGGGTGAGCATCAGAAAAAAATGCACGAACAGGTGTTCGGCTCGGCGCCGGCGAAGGAGGCGATGGCCGCGCTGGCGCCGCGGCTGGCGTCTTTGCAGCAGGAGCTGGGCGTGGCGCGCCTCGTGTCGAAATGGGATGTGAAGGAGCTGAAGAAGGTGCCGGAAGCGCAGCGCGTGGAGGTGACTGACCGGTTGGTGCGCGAATTTATCGCGCCGACGGAAAAGCAGCAGAAGGTGCTCGACTCAATGAAGACGACGAAGCCGGTGACGGCTTGGCGGATGAAGATGTTGAGCCTGTTCGGTGGCGCGTGAGGCCTTGGACGAAGGCACTGCGTGAGGGCGGTGCAGGAAGACGAATGGTGCCGGATGAAATCGCCGGCGCCTATTTACCGCCATACCACACGCCGCGGCGCCAGTTGTGGCGGCGGAGGCGGTGGACGAGTTTCTCGGGCATCGCGGGGAGGTCGCTGACGGCGCAGTTGGCGTCGGCTTGGGTGACGTTGCGGATGCCGGGAATGACGACCGAGACGGCCGGGTGGGCGAGCACCCATTTGAGCGCGGTCTGAGGCAGCGTATAGCCGGTGCCGACCAAGTCGTGCTGGATGGCGTTCGCCCGGGTGATGGAGCGGGTGAGGCGGTCGCCGGCGAAATAGGCGGCGCGAAAATCATCGGGGGCGAATTTTGTCGCCGCGGTGAATTTGCCGGTGAGCGCGCCCTCGTCGAAGGCGACGCGGACGATGATCGCGACGCCGCACTCCTTGGCAACGTCGAGAAGTTCGGCGGCGGGTTCCTGTTCGAAGAGATTGTAGATGACCTGGACGGAATCGACCCAGCCTCCGCGCATGAGATCGATGACGGAGTTTTGATCCTGCTCGGGCGTGGAGATGCCGATAAGGCCGATGCGGCCTTCGCGTTGGAGGGCGCGCAGAATTTTGAAGGGAGTCGGGTTGCGATTCCACGCACGTGTCCACGTGTGCAGTTGGAGGAGGTCGATGTGCTCGGTGCCGAGGTGAGCGCAACGCTCGGCGAGGTTTTCGCGCAGGTAGGTTTCGGAGTAGCGATCTTCGGCGCGGTCGTAGGGCGATGGGGGCCAGGAACCGGGCGCGGGCGGCGTTTTGGTGGCAACGAAGACGCGGGCGGAGTGGCCGGCGGCGGCGCGTTCGCGGAGGACTTGCGCAATGAGTTTTTCGCTGCGTCCGCCGCCGTAGCCCGCGGCGGTGTCGATGAAGTTGACGCCGAGATCGAGGGCGCGGTGCAGCGCGGCGAGCGAGTCGGTGTCGGCCTGCGCGCCCCACGATCCGCCGATGGCCCAGGCGCCGAAGCCGATTTCAGAGGTGGTAAACGGGTGTTGGCCGAAGGGGCGGAGTTGCATGCGAAGAGGTGTGTAGCAGTGAGAGGCGGAGGCGGCACGAAATTTATGCCGGTGAGTTTCGAGCGAGGGTGTGCAGGTGAGCGGGGAGCGGGAGCTTGCGCGAGGGCGGCGGACGAACATGGTTGGGGTGTTATGAGCGCTGCCGAAATCATCGAGATGATCAAGAAGCTGCCGCCGGAGGAGAGGGCGAAACTGCGGGAATATTTTCAACGGGCTCAACTGCCGACGTCGGAACCGAAAATCGAACATGCCTCCGATGATGAGTTCGACCGTGCGGCCAAAACTGTATTGGCCGACAATCAGGAACTGTTGCGTCGGCTGGCGCAATGAGTGCGGCGCGGCCGAAATTCTTGGCCCTCGCGCAAGTTATGCGGGCGTATCTATCACATCGATCCCGAGTGCGTGATGGCGGTGCGCACCAAACTGAATCTGAACCAGCAGGCGTTTTCGTCTGCGTTCGGTAACAGCTCGGCGACGTTGTGCAACTGGGAGCAGGGCCGCGCCAGACGACCGGGGCCGCCCGTGTGCAGCTACGCGTCACTGCCAAGCACCCCAGGCGGTGCTCGAAGCTGTGGCGTGAAGGTCGACTCGGTGGTTTGCAGGGGCGGATTTTCCGCGTTTCCGAAGCGCAGGTAAATGGGTTTACTGCGGAGGAGGGAGTGGCGCGGCCGAATTTGCCAACAGAAGGTGAGATGACACCTTGGTTGGCTAACTTGGCGGAGCGCAAAGGACGAGATAGCGCAACGGGGTGGAAACCGTGAAAAACCGATTGTCCAGATCGCATCGCGCCCCAAGTTTACCGACGTGAAATCCGCTGTTCCGCGTTGGTCAAACCCATGTTAGGTGTCATTGCGAGTCATGGATATTTCACCCACTATCCGCAAGATTCGCAAAAATGAGCTTCCCAGCTTGTTGAGTCTTTACCGTCATTTGCATCCGAGCGATCCAGAGTTAGCGGTCACCGCAGATGTTGAGAATTTGTGGCGTCGGATATTCGCGGATTCTCAGTCGCATTACATCGTGGCAGATGCCGCCGGACAGATCGTTTCTTCCTGCACTTTGGCTATCATTCTGAATCTCACACGCGGAGCACGGCCATACGGTTTGATTGAGAACGTCGTGACGCATCCCAATTTCCGGAGGCGAGGCATCGGCACGCAGATTCTTCAGTCAGCACTTGAGCTGGCTTGGGAGCAGGATTGCTACAAGGTGATGTTGATGACTGGACGCAAAGACGAGGCCACACTGCGGTTCTATCAGCAGGCGGGATTTGAGGCCGGAGTTAAGACAGGTTTTGTAGCGAGACGATGATGACACCATGCGCTGTAGCGGACCCGGCCATGGTGTCGTTGTTTGCAATCGAACGCCCTTGTGGGACGGGTCGCTGAGATTGGTTCATTGGGCAGTTGATGTCGTGGCGGGTAGGTCCGATGGGGTTCGGGTGGCGCGTCGCGCAACGGGCGCGGACGGCTCTCCGGAGAGCCGTCCCTACCTGTCAGATTTTCTCGGGCAGGACTTCGCTCACTTCGCCGTTGAGGCGGACGGTGACTTTTTCGGGGGTCTTGGAGGTGAGGCGGTAGGTGGTGACTCGGCCGGCTTTCCACGCGAGGTCGACGGTGATGCCGTTCCTCGCGCGGAGGCCGCGGGCTTCGCCTTCGGGCCATGAGGATGGGAGTGCGGGGAGGAGGTCGATTTCACCGGCGTGACTTTGGAGGAGCATTTCGGCGATGCCGGCGGTGGCGCCGAAGTTGCCGTCGATCTGAAAGGGCGGGTGGGCGTCGAAGAGGTTAGGATACGTGCCGCCGCCTTTTTTCATGTCGATGCCGATGGCGGTGACGGGGGCGAGTTGGGTGCGAAGGATTTTTTCGCAGCGGTCGCCGTCGCGGAGGCGAGCCCAGAGGTTGAGTTTGTAGGCGATGCTCCAGCCGGTGCCGGCGTCGCCGCGGGCTTCGAGGGATTTGCGGGCGGCGTCGGCGAGGTCGGGCGAGCGACGCGGCGAAATTTCGTGGCCGGGATAGAGGCCCCAGAGGTGCGAGACGTGGCGGTGGGTGGGCTCGGCCTCTTTATACTCTTCGAGCCATTCCATGATGCGGCCGTCGGAGCCGATGCGCGTGGGCGCGAGGCGGGCGCGTTGCGCAGCGAGTCCGGCGGTGAAGGATTCTTCGGCGGTGAGACCGAGGATTTTGGCGGACTGGATGGTGGCGTTAAAAAGGTAGCGGATGAGCTGTTGGTCGATGGTGGGACCCATGCACACGTTGGCGCGTTTGCCAGTCGGGAGGAGGAATGCGTTTTCGGGTGAGTTGGAGGGAGCGGTGACGAGCCATTGGTTTCTCGGCTCGGCGATGAGGAGGTCGGAGTAGAATTGCGCGGAGCCCTTCAGCACGGGGTAGATGCGGGCGAGGAATTTTTTGTCGCCGGTGAAGAGCCAGTGATCCCAGAGGTGTTGGCAGAGCCACGCGGAGCCGCTGTTGGCGGAGCCCCAACTGGCGGCTTCGCCGGGGGCGGTGAAACCCCACGGGTTGGCGAGGACGTGGGCGACCCAGCCGCGGGCTCCGTAGTATTTCTGGGCGGTGACGGCGCCGGGTTTTTGCAGTGACTCGATGAACGCGAAGAGGGGCTGAGCGAGGTCGCCGAGGCCGCAGACTTCGGCGGGCCAGTAGTTCATCTGGATGTTTACGTTGAGGTGCCAGTCGGCGTTCCAAGGGGCTTGGATTTCCTCGGCCCAAAGGCCTTGGAGATTGGCGGGGAGGCCACCGGGGCGGGATGAGGAGATGAGCAGGTAGCGGCCGAAATCGAAGAAGAGGGCAGCGAGGCCGGGGTCGGCAGCGCCGGCTTTGAGGGCGGCGAGGCGCGCGGGGGTGGAGAGGGCGGTCGTGGCAGCATCGGTGGTGCCGAGGCGGAGAGCGACGCGGTTGAAGTAGCGTTGGTAGTCGGCGAGGTGGGCGGCGCGGAGGGCGGTGAAGTTTTTTCCGGCGGCGCGGGTGAGGTCGTCATTGGCGGCGGTGGCGGGGTCGTCGTCGCGGCGGTTGGCGAAGGTGCGGATGTCGGTGACGGCAGTGAGGAGCAGAACGACTTGGGTGGCGTCGCGAATTTGCAGCGTGGTGGCGGTCGAGGAGAGATCGCCAGTGGGCATGAGGGCGCGGAGGCGGGCGGCGTAGCGGACACCGGTGTTGGTGCCGTCGGCGGAATTTTTTCCGTCGGGAAGCTGGCCGGTCATGAGGAGGCGGTCAGGGCCTTCGGAAGCGGTGGTGAAGCGCTCGGGGCGGTCGAGGGCGACGTCGAAGTTGAGGGCGCCCGGTTGGGAGGCGGTGAGGCGGACAACGATGACATCGTCGGGTGCGCTGACAAAAATTTCGCGGGTGTAGGTGACTTCGCCGAGGCGGTAGGTGAGGCGGGCGATGGCGGTTTCGAGGTCGAGCTCGCGGCGGTAGTCGGTGGGTTGCGCGTCGGCGGGGTGAGCGGACGTGGGCAGAAATTTTAGGCGGAGATTGCCGAGGGTTTGGTAGGAGCCGTATTGGGCGTTGGCGCCGCGAGCGCGGGCGGAACCGGGACCGGCGCAGGTGAAGTTCTTGTTCACGAGGGCTTCGGCTTCGGCGTTTTTCCCTTCGAGAAGCAGGCGGCGGATTTCGGGGAGCGATTGGGCGGCGTCGGGGCGGTCGGCGTCTTGGGGTGAGCCGGACCAGAGGCCGGCTTCGTTGAGCACGATGCGCTCTTCGGTGATGCCGCCGAAGACCATGGCGCCAAGGCGGCCGTTGCCGAGCGGAGTGGACTCGGTGAAGTGGGCGGCGGGTTTCTCGTGCCAGACGAGGTGCTCGGGTGAAGCGCGGAGCGAGGCGACGAGGGAGAGGAGGAGGGCGCAGGCGAGGGTGACGCGGGGCATGGGGAAGAGGAAAGGGTCAGCGGAGCGTGAGGCGATACGCGAATAGGGTGGGGGCGCGGAGGTGAACCGCTAATCGACGCTAATTTTCGGAGGAGGGAGGGTGGGGTGACTGTGCGGGCTTCGCCTGATCGGCGAAGCGCGGTGGTTAAAGGGACGAAACGCTCACGCGTTCCGCTACGGCGTGGGAGTGGTCAGTTAAAATTTAGGCGGTAGGCGAAGGCGGTGGGGGTGGTGGTGAAGGTGAGCGTGGTGTCGGTGCCGGTGAAAGGGGCGGTGGTGAGGACGGTGCCTTGGGCGTCGATGGTTTCGAGGGAGCGCACGGTGACGCGGCGACCGAGGATTTGTTCCAGGCGGAGGGTCGCGGTGAAGGCGTCGCCGTCGGGGAGCGGGGTAAGGGTGAGGTGGTCGGGGGCGATCTCGCAGCGGAAGGCACCGGTGGTTTGGGTGGAGCCGAAATCGACGGCGGTGGTGTGGGCGAGGAAACGGGCGGAGCGCACGGAGGGTTCGGCGGGTGGGGTGAACCGCATGTTTGCGACGGTGGTATTGTCGCGGCCCTCGACGACGAGGGTGCCGACGTTGTAGCGGCGGCGGTTGTCTTCGGCGCCGAGGAGGCGCTGGCGTTGGTTGCGGTTTTTCGGGTCGTTGAGTGAGACGAAAATTTCGTAGGAGCCGAGGGGAAGGTCGGCGGGCATCGTGATGGTCCAGTCGGTGCCGACGGTGACGCGGCCTTGCCACTGGCTCGTGGGCTGCGCGGGTGTGCCACCGCCGCTGAACTCGGTGAGGGCGCGGCGGCCGGGGGTGTGGCGCGAGAAGGTGTAGGTGACGGCGAGAGCTTTGGGCGCGGGCTGTTCGGCGTTCCACGTCGTGATGAGGCGGAAGCGGCGGTCGCCGAGGTATTCGAGGTGGTCGACGGACGGAGAGATGGCGAGGGGGGCGGCGGGGTTGTAGACGCGGCTGTTGACGAAAAATTTTCCGGGGGCGCGGGAGCGTTCGGTGATGGCTGGGCCGAGGCGCTCGATGCTGGATTCGATTTCGCCGTTTTGCGCCAGGTAGCCGTATTGCGGGAGCGTGCGGCCGGCGACGGTCCAATCGGTGTCGCTGCGGTTGACGTAGACGCGGGCGCCGGAGCGCCACGTGATGATGAGGCGGTGGATGTTGCCGTCGGCGAACTCGACGCGGGTGATGTCGTCGTGCGCGACGCTCGCGATGAAGTCTTGGGCGAGCCAGGCCTTGCGCACTGCGCCGCGGACGCCGGCGGCGGAATCGATCATGAGGGCGTGGCCGGTGAGGAGTTCGGCACTGAGGTAATCGTCGCTCTCGATGCCGTGCTCTTCACGAGAGAGTCCGCCTTGGTAACGGTCGGAGTAGCCGACGCCATGAAGACTGAAGCGCGTGTGGTTGACGGCGTCGAACCACGGGACGCGGGACCAATCGCGGGCGCGGACGACATTGTGAAAGCGCTCGGGTTTTGAACCGAGCGTCATGAACTGGGCGTCTGAGCCGTCGAGCCAGCCGATGAGATGATCGCCGCCGGCCTCGCTGGAGGTGGGGGCGTTGTCACCGGAGGCGTTGCGGATGGCGGCGAAGGCTTCGCCCCAGGCGCGCTGCGTTTCGCGCTTTGAGTGGAAGCGACCCTCGCGGTCGTAGAAATCGAAACTGTTGATCGAGGCGAAGACGTCGACGAACGAGGCGGTGGGGCGGAGGGCGGGGACGATGAGGGCGAGGTTGCGCTGGAGGAAGGGTTGGATGCGGTCGGGACGGAACTGGTAGCTCTGGGCTTCGCGGCTCTCGTTGAGCCAGGCGCGGCGAGGCTTGCCGTCGGGGGTGAAGGTGACGGCGTCGTAGGTGAAGTCGTCGGCGTCGGGATAGATATCGATGTAGTTGTCGTGGAGTCCCCAGAGGGCGCCGCGCGTGGTGCAGAGGCGGCCGAGGGCACGGAGGTCGTCGAGTGTGCCGAGCGACGGGAGCGGAGGGAAAATGTCGGGGAGCCGGTAGTCGTAACCCCAGCGTTGCCACGTGTGGATGATCGCGAGGGAGTGCGTGAGGCCGTAGTCGAACGCGCGGGCGAGGCGCGCAGTGTGGTCGGCGTAGCGGCCGCCCCAGAGATCAAAGACGAAGCGTCCGGCTTTTTTGGAGACGCCGGGCGCGGCGGATTTGTCGTAGAGCGGGCGGTAGCGGATGGCGCAGTCGAGAGCGCCGGCGAAACCTGGCACAAAGGTGAGGGTGGCGTCGGGGTGCGTGCGGAGCTGGTAGAGGCGGCGCGGGGGATCGACGTTGAAATCGTCGACGGGCGTATCGCTGGCCGTGAGCAGCGAGAGGCCGCTGGCGAAATCGAAACCGACGTGGCTCGTCGAGAGGTTGTGGCCACCGGAGCCGGCGCGGAAGGGCTGCGGATCGACGATGCAGTAACCGTGGCCGTAGTAGACGCGCGAGGCGGTCTGATCGGCGGCGTTAAGCGTGAGGGTGGTGAGGGCATCGGCGCTCTCGACTTTGAGGCGGAGGGCGGGGCCGTCGGCCCAGGCTGTGACGGTGAGGGTGAGCGTCTCGTCGTCGACGCGGACGGTGTGGACAATGCGGTCGCGGCCGGCGGAGTAGCGGTCGAGACGCACGGATTTTACGACGGCGGCGGACGGCCACGTGCCGAGGACGTGGTTGCGCACGGCGAGGTGCAGGCCTTCGAAGCGGACTTGGCGCTGAGCGTCGCCGAAGCCGATCACGCCGTCGGCTAGGCCGCTGGGGCCGAGGAGTAGGACGGCGCGGCAGCCGCCTGCGAGGGTGTAGACGCGGGCGTCGGGGGCAGTGGGCGCGGTGGAGGGTGTAGGGGAAGAGGTGGTGGTGAGTGAAGGAGTGGGGGCTGAGAGTAAGGACTGGGCGCGGGCGAGCAGGGCGGATTTCGCGTCGGCGGTGAGGAGTGGCGGCGGGGCGCCGACGGTGATGACGGGATCGCCCCAGTAACTGGAATCGCAGGACGTGTTGTTCTTCGGGCCGGGATGACTTTCGAGGCGGAGAAGAATTTCGCGGCCGGCGTAGGCGGTGAGGTCGGCGTCGCCGGGCAGCCACGTTTTGGAGTCCGTATGGCGCTCGAAGAGTTTTTGGTCGCCGGCCCAGACGCGGAACGTGACGCCGTCGCTCGCACCTTCGGCGGGCGTGCTGTCGCGGATGGCGTTGAAGAAGGCGAAGCGGAGGGGCGTGGTGGCGGGGAGTTTGACGCGATATTCGGCGAAGACGCTGCCGGCGCGCGGGCGGTAGGGCGGGTGGAGTTGGAGCGAGGGGCGGGTCTCGCCGCCGCGGGCGATGGGGAGGCGGGCGAAGTTGGCGGCGGACGTGGCGTCGGAGCCGGTCCAGCCGACCGGGAGGCGGACGAGCGGTTGGCCTAGGTAGGACCACGCGACGCGCGAGGACTTTTCGGTGGCGAGGGCGTAGGCGCCGGAGGCGGGAATGGTGAGGAGCGGAAGTTCGGCGGTGGCGGCGGAGGCGTTGAGTGCGGAGGCGAAGTCAGTTTGGAAAATTTGGATGGCGTGGGCGGTGGTGGTCGGGGCGGACGAGATGAGCGTCGTGGCGGACGAAGGGGCGGAGGGAGAAGAGAAGGTGGCGCGGATGTGGAGCGGGTAGTGTGCGGAGTAGGTGCGCGGGCCGCACGAGAAGGAGAAGGTGGCGGTGGTTTGGCCGCGGGCGGGGATGGTGAGGCGCTGCGTCGTTTCTCCGAGGGCGCGGCAGTCGTCGATGAGACCGGAAAGCGTGATTGTGACGACGAGGGGAGTGGCGGCGGAGTTGGCGAGCGTGACGCTGAAGGGTTGTGGCGTGTCGAAGGCGGTGACGGTGGGGATGTCCGCGATCGTGACAGTGAGCGGGCCCTCGGTGGCGACGTGGCCGTTGAAGGCGAGCGTGGCGCAGCGGCCGGCGAGAAAGAGAGCGACGAGGACGAAGAGACGGAGGTGGTGCATGGCCTGCGCGGCGGTGAAGGAAGCGCAGGGTGGAGTGGATGCGCGCGTGCGCCGGGTTTCAAAACTTCGTTGGGCGCGGGTGCGCGGTATCAGCGCGGAATGGGCGGACTGAAGTCCGCCCTACTTTAATAGCCGACGGCTTTGGCGTCGCCTTTGCGGGGGTCGGCGGCGCCGAGGCGGAGGCGGGTTTTGGGGTCGACCATGATCGTCTCGCCGTCGCCCTGATAGGAACCCTCGTAACTGGCGCGTTCCTTGAAATCGTGGCCGAGGGATTTGAGGATCGCGGCGGTGTCGGCGTTGAGGCCGTTGCGTTCGTAGCTGAGCGAGTCGGGCATCCATTGGTGGTGGATGCGGGGAGCTTCGACGGCCTGCGCGGCGCTCATGCCGAAGTCGATCACGTTGCTCACGATTTGGAGGACGGTGTTGATGATCGTGGGGCCGCCGGGACTGCCGGTGACGAGGAAGAGCTGGCCGTCTTTGAGAACGATGGTGGGTGTCATCGAAGAGAGCGGGCGTTTGCCGGGGACGATGGCGTTGGCGGGGCCTTGGAGGAGGCCGAACATATTTTTCACGCCGACCTTGGCGGTGAAGTCGTCCATTTCGTTGTTCATCAAAATGCCGGTGCCGGGGATCGTGACGCCGCTGCCGTAGGCGCCGTTGAGGGTGTAGGTGTTGGCGACGGCATTGCCGGCGGCGTCGACGACGGAGAAGTGGGTTGTCTCGGTGGATTCGGAGAAAATGTGGGCTCGGGGCGTGGAGTGGTTCGTGAGTTTCACGGGGCCGAGGCCTGGTTCGATTTTTTCGGACGGCGTGGCGCGGGTGGGGGAAAAATCGGCCATGCGTCTTTTCAGATAGGTGCGGTCGAGAAGTTGCGCGGTCGGCACTGTGACGAAATCGGGATCGCCGAGGTATTCGGCGCGGTCGCGGAAGGCGCGGCGCATGACTTCGGTAAAGATGTGGTATTTCGCGGCAGAGTTGGGACCCATCGCGGCGAGGTCGAAGGGTTCTAGCATCGCGAACATTTGCAGGAGGGCGATGCCACCGGAGCTGGGCGGCGGCATCGTGATGATGTCGTAGCCGCGATAGGCGCCGCGGAGAGGCGTGCGCTCGGCGACTTTGTAGGACTTGAGATCTTCGAGGGTGATGTGGCCGCCGTTTTTCTTCATCGCTGCGGCGATGAGACGGGCCGTCTCGCCTTCGTAGAATTCGCGCGGGCCTTTTTTCTGGAGGCGGGCGAAGGTGGCGGCGAGGTCGGGTTGTTTCCAGAGGTCGCCGGTTTTCCAGAAGGCGCCGGAGTTGAGATAGATTTTCTTCGATTCGTCGAATTGGCCGAGGAGTTTGGCGTAGCCGCGGAGACCGTGAGCGGTGGTTTGCGAGACGACATGGCCGTCGGCGGCGAGGCGGCGGGAGGGTTCGCAGACGTCGGCCCAGGTGAGTTTGCCGGAGCCGTATTTTTGCAGGGCGAGCGCGAAGCCTGCGACGGAGCCGGGCGTGCCGCTGGCGCGCCAGCCGACGGTGGAGGAAGTGGGGCCGGAGAGGACGTTGCCATCGGGGCCGATATACATATCACGCGTGGACGACGCTGGGGCGGTCTCGCGGTAGTCGATTGCGACGGTGCGGCCGTCGGCGAGGCGGATGAGCATGAAGCCGCCGCCGCCGATGTTACCGGCAAACGGATACACGACGGTGAGGGCGAGGCCGGTGGCGACGGCGGCGTCGATGGCATTGCCGCCGCGCTGGAGCATTTCGAGGCCGGCGAGCGAGGCGAGTTCGTGGGCGGAGGTGACGAGACCGTGCTCGGCTTCGACGGGGGCGCGTTGGGCGCGGAGAGTGGGCGCGAGGACGAGCGCGAGTGACGTGAGCAGGACGAACAGCGGGGCAAGGCGGGGGCGCGGCATGGGCGAACCGTGGCACGGTTCGCGGAACGAAGGCAAATGCGCACACAACGAAAGGGCGTGCTTTACATGAGAGCGCATACTCGTGCTCACGATGTGTCATGCAGAGAGGCGTCGGCGTCTGCAGCTGGCGTCTTTGCGCCAACCAGTGGTGTGGCCGACAAGAAACAAAGCCCTCGAACTCCTACGAAGGGGACCCTCGGTCGATTGCGAGGTGGGCGAGGGCGCTCCCCACCGAACCGAGGCGATCCCTTAAAACGGACAACCGGCTCGCTTACTGAGCGAGGAGCATGTTGCGCGAGTGTTTGATCGTCTTGGTGATCGCGCGCTGGTGCTTGGCGGTGAGGTGCGTGTATTTCCGGGGCAAGATTTTGCCGGTATCGGTCACGTAGTGGCTCATCACTTGCGGAGTGGTGAAAGGAATTTCCGCGGGGGTGGGTGTTTGCTGCTTCTGTTCGGTGGTGCTCATGGCTTTTAAAAGGGAGGTGGAACCTGCGGGGTGGGGCGGGCATGTCAACCTGCGATTTTTTTATGGAAATGGCGGGGAAATGCCCGGACCTTGTCGGGCAGTCAGGTGGTCCCCGTAGCTCAACTGGATAGAGCAGCGGTTTCCTAAACCGCTTGTCCCGGTTCAAGTCCGGGCGGGGGCACCACTTGCCGAGGCGCTGGTGGAGCGTGGCGGCAGGCTTTAGCGGGGCAGGGGAACATCGAGGGTGGCGGCGATGGCGCGGAGGAGTTCGGATTCGGCGATCAGCGTTTGCCCATCGGCTCCGATCAGGTGCGCGGCGGCCGTCACGGTGCGTTGGCGGATGGGGAAGCTGGCAGCAGAGAGTTTGTCGAGGGCTCCGTCGAGGGCGGCCAAGTCGCAGGCGGCGGGGGCGAGCAGGGCGAGGCGTGATTCGACGAGTTTGAGTTGGGAGGCGCCGGCGGCGAAAGCTTCCTCCGCGGACAAAGTATTCGCGGCAGCCGAAAGGTGGGCGAGCGCCGACAGGACGACCGCGATCTCCGGGGCGACGGCGTGGAACGAGTGATACTGAACGACCGCGGCGGAGGGGGCGCGGCCGAGGGCGAGGGTGCGGACGAGGAGTTTCTGGAGCGTGAACTCGAAGATGGTGACTTGGGTGTCGGCGTGGACGAGTTCGTCGAGGGTATCGAGGAAGGGATCGAGGGCGGTCGGGGGAAGCTGGCGAAGGGCGGGCAGGGCAAGCTGGAGGAGGGGGAGACGGTGCTCGGGGCGCAGATCGCGGAGGAAAGGGATGAGGTCGTCCAGGGCGCGGAGGGCATCGCCGCCGGCGCGCGCGGCGACGAGGTTGCGTTGGCGATTACTCGTGGAGGGATCGGTGTCGAGGAGGAGGGCGAAGAGGAGGCTTTGGGCGTCGGACGGGGTTTGCGTGGCGGCGCGGAGGCGCGGAGGGGTGGAGTCGAGGAGGAGTTGAGAATTGGCGATGTGTTCGGCGCTCAAGGCAGCGAGGGCGGCGGGCGCGAGGGAGGCGACGTCGGCGGGGGTGGCCGGTCGGGCTGCACGGACAACGGGTGGGGCGGGGGCGAAGCCGGCGGTGGCGAAGGATTCGCGGGAAACGTCGACGACTTCGGGGGCGGCAAACATCTGGCCGTCGAAACGGGGATCGATGGCGCGGATGCGTTCGTCGAGTGGGGGGTGGGTGGCCCAGAGGCCGCCAAAGTGGGAGCGGAAGCCTTGCGCGAAGAAGAAGTGGCCGATGGCGGCGCTCTTGTTGGACTGGATCGAGGAGCCGAGGGCGAAGCCGCCGATTTTTTTCAACGCACCGGTGAGGCCGCCGGGATTGCGGGTGAATTGGACGGCGGAGGCGTCGGCGAGGTATTCGCGTTGGCGGGAGACGGCGGCTTGGATGAGGCGGCCAAAGAAGTAACCGATGTAGCCGATCGCCATGAGGGCGAGGCCGATCACGGCGATGGCGACGAGGACGCCCGCGTGGTTCTTCCCGTCGCCCGATGAGCGTGGGCGGGAGAAGCGGATGGAATAGAGGAGTCCGCGGCCGAGGAGGCCGATGACGAGGATGCCGAAAACGAGCGCGGTGAGGCGCAGGTTGAGGCGCATGTCGCCGTTGAGGATGTGGCTGAACTCGTGGCCGACGACGCCCTGGAGTTCGTCGCGGGAGAGTTTTTCGAGGGTGCCGCGGGTGACGGCGACGACGGCGTCGCTGGTGGTGAGGCCGGCGGCGAACGCGTTGATGGCGGGCTCCTCGTCCATGATGTAGACGGCGGGAACGGGGACGCCGGATGCGATGGCCATCTCCTCGACGACGTTGAGGAGGCGGCGCTCGTGGGTGTCGGTGGTGTGCGGATCGACACGGCGGCCGCCGACACTCTCGGCGACCGCAGAGCCGCCGGCGGAAAACTCATTCCACTTCCACAGAGAAGCGATGCCGACGACGGCGAGGGTGGCCATCGAAACGCCGAGGAGGAGCTGGGGTTGCCACCAGGACGGCACGGGACCCTGCGGGGCGGACGAGAACTCGTAGTGGCCGGGGCGCGTGCGCCGCGGATGGTAGTCGTGGGTTTCGCGCAGGCCGTAGACCGCGGCGAAATAGGTGCCAAACACGGTGCCGAGGATGGCGAGCGAGAAGAGCACGACGAGGCGGGTCGTATGCTTCTTGGCGCGGGCTTGGGCTTCGAAGAAATCCATCGGTTAATCAGAAGAGCGGATGAGGATGGCCACAAGAGGCACAGAAGGCGCAAAAACCAGTCGGGGGAAGATTTTGGTTTCCGGCTTGTTTGGATGAAGAAGGGCTCAAGGTCCGCGAGGTGCGTCGGGTGGTTTCTTGGACAAGAAACCGCGCAGTCCGGCCACAATCAGGAGAATGCCGATCGTTACAACCATCCATCCGTTCAAGGGACCACCACGGTTTCGTCCTGACATCAACGTATCACTAAGTGGTCCCGTGTGGAGCACTGCTTCGGCCAGCATGGCAACGCCTGAAATTAGAAGAAGGAGCGGGAACCAAAACGGTTTTGGCGGCCCGATCTTTGCCGGAGCGTCTTTCATCTCGCCGCGGTTCCGATTCTTTCGCCGGCAAGTGATTTAGAGCTGCACCTTCGGCGCGTTGCGTTCGGTGGGGTCTTCGATCTTGAAGAGTTCGGCGGGGAGGAAGCCGAACATGCCGGCGAAAATCACGTTCGGGAAAACTTCGCGGGCGGTGTTATAGAACTGGACGCTGTCGTTGTAGGCTTGGCGGGCGAAGGAGACTTTGTTCTCGGTCGAGGTCAGCTCTTCGGTGAGCTGGAGCATGTTCTGGTTGGCTTTGAGATCGGGATACTGCTCGGAGACGACCATGAGGCGGCTGAGCGCGCCACCGAGGCCGGCTTCGGCGGTCATGAGACCTTTCATGGCGTTGGCGTCGGCGGGATTGGAGGCGACGGCTTGAGCGGCGGCGGCGGCGATGTTGCGGGCTTTGATGACGGCTTCGAGTGTTGTGCTCTCGTGCTTCATGTAGCCCTTGGCGACCTCGACGAGATTCGGGATGAGGTCGTAGCGGCGCTTGAGCTGGACGTCGATTTGCGCGAACGCGTTTTTGAAGCGGTTACGGAGTTCGACGAGTTTGTTGTAGATGCCGGCGATCCAGAGGCCGAGGACGAGGAGGAGGGCGACGAGAATACCGAGGGCGATTAGGGCGGTGATCATGGGAGGGAGGCGAGTGGAATGAAAACGCGGGGCAGTGTGGGCGGGGAACTTTTTGGCGCGAGAGGGAACTGTTTACAACGCGGTTGATTGTTTCCATGGGGCGAAGCAAGTTGGCCGCGAGCCTGCGTCACGCCATGCGTTTTCGAAAATACTCCGGTTTGCTGGGATCGCTCTGCCTCGTGGCGGGTGGGGCGGGGCGTGCGCAAGAGGCCTTGGTGGCGCCGACGCCTCTCGTGCAGGCCGCGGCGCGGCAGAATGGGCAAGGGGTGATCACGGCGGGCGCGGGTGCGGTGACGTGGGCATCGGCACAACGAGCGCAGGAAATGGGATTTCCCTCGGTGGCGGCGGGGATTTATCGGCAACTGCTCGCGGCGCCGGACGCAGATCGGGCGGCGCTGACGTTGGCATTGGCGGCGGTGTTGTTGGACGATGGTCGACCGGCTGAAGCGGAGAAAGTCTTGGGCGAATTTGTGGGCTTGCGCGGGTCGGCGTGGCATTTGCGCGCGGGGCTGGCGGCGGTGCAGTTGAAGAAAGTGGAGGTCGCGCGGGCGGAATTTGCGGCGATCCGGGTGGACGAGTTGTCGGCGCCGGACCGGGCGTGGGCGTCGTTTCTGCAAGGGGCGCTGTATGACTTGGCGCCGGTGCAGGATGTGACGAAGGCGAACGAGTTTTATATCAAAGCGGAGCAGGCGGCGGTGAACGAAATGGCACGGGCGCGGTTTCGGTTGGCGGGTGAGCAGGTGCGGTTGGGATTGGGCCGGCCGAGCGATGCGGCGTTGCGGCAGGCGCGTTCGAACTACGAGCAATTTCGTGGTCGAGCAGTGGGCGATAGTTCTGCGAAGTCGCTGGCCGTGATGCTGCACTTGGCGGGTCAGACGGCCGAGGCTGTGACCTTTTTGCAGCAGAATTTGCAGACCTTGCTGCCACAGGAGCGGACGCGCGGCGACGATTTGCGGTTGTTGTTGGGCATGATCGCGGACAAGGCGCCGGGTGGGGTGGGGCGGGTCGCGCTCAATCAGTTGGTGGCGATGGGCAGCAATCCGGATCGCCAGAGGGAGGCGTTGCAGTTGCTCGCGCGTGCATCGCAGGCGGACAACGTGCGTGGGGTATTTCGCGCGGAGCTGAACAAACTGATCGAGGCGCCGACGAAGCATCCGATTTTGGAGAGTCTGCTGCTGTTTCGCGCTCAGGTGCTGTTGGCGGAAAAAGATTACGCGCCTGCGGAAAAAGACGTCAGGCAACTTTTGGACAACTACCCGGGATCGTCTTTTCGGGTGCATGCGTATGGCGTGCTGACGGCATCGGCGTGGGAGCAGCGGCGGTGGCGTTCGGCGGCGGACCATGCGCGCAAGACTCGGGCGGAGCTGGCGCCGGGCACGGCCTTGGCGGGCGCTCCGGGTGCGGCGCAGGCGCGGGCCGAGCTCGTGGTGTTGGAGGCGGAGGCGTGGTTTCGGGCGGGCAGCGCGGGCGACGCGGGGGATTTTCGCAGTGCGGCGGACGCTTATGCGGCGGCGTTGCGCGAGCGGCCCGAGGGAGTGAAGCCGGGGGATCTGATGTTTCAGCGGGTGCTGGCGGAAATCAAAGCCGGCGGCGTCGAAGCGGCCCAGCCGTTGTTGGACGAGTTGGGGCGCGATCGGGCTTTCGATTTGGAGAACCGTTGGCGGGCGGAATGGAATTTGGCGCGGGCCTTACAAATTCAGGGGCCCGCCGGAGTGAAGCAGGCCTATGCTCGGGTTAACGCGCTGCTCGCGGAAAAAACGGGCGACGGCGCCCCCAGCGGAGCCGGCGGATTGCCGGGCGATTTGCGTGCACGGATGGCGTGGCTGCAGGCGCGCTTGGCGTTGGATGCGGGTGAACCAGAGAGGACTATCAAATTGGCGGACGAAATGGCGGGGCTGCTTGCCGGCGTGGATGAGAAATTGCGCAATGAGATCGCCAGCACCGGCGCGTTGGTGAAGGCGGAAGCGAATTTTACGCTTGGTCGGGAAGCGGAGGCGTTGAAAACGCTACAGACGCTGCGGGACGATGCGAAGTTCGCGAAGTCGGATGCTGCCGTGCAGTCTTATCTTATAGAAGCAGGCTACTACGCCACCCGGGAGAAAACGGTGGATGCGCAGAAGTTGCTGACCCGCTTGGCGGATGAGTTTCCACAGAATGAACTCGCGCCCTATGCTCTCTATCAGGCGGCCCTGCAGGCGGAGCGTCGCGGTCAGGATGCGAACTACAAAGAAGCGAATCGCCTGATCGAAGATCTCGTTACGAAGTATCCCAAGAGTGATTTGGTTTTCTCGGCGCGGTTGAAACAGGGAGATCTGTGGCGAAACCTGAACAATCTGCCTAAGGCGCAGTTTGTTTACGAAGATCTGCTCAACAAGCCGGCCTCGCAGGAGAATTTGATTCTCGCGCAGTTGGCGTTGGCGGAGTGCCACAACGCGCAGTCGTCGGGCGACGCGTCGCACTTTGCCAGTGCGCAGACGTTGTTCGAACACTTGCGGGATCGGGTCGATGCCTCGGTCGATGTGCGCGTAGAAGCAGGCTACAATTTGGGCGAGCTCTGGGTGCGGCGCGACAACAAGACCAAAGCGCTCGAAGTGTGGTGGAACGACGTCGTAAACTCGTTTCTCGTCGATGCCAAAAGAGCCGGCGAATTGCAGTCCAAGGGGCGCTATTGGATGGCGCGGACGCTCTACCGCGCCGGCGAAATATTCGAGCAGCAGGAGAAACTGGAGGAAGCGAAAGAGGCGTGGCTGCTCTTACTCCGAACAAAACTGGGCTGGGGCGAAGCGTTGGCGAAGGCGAAACTCGCACGGTTCGGGCTGCCGGAGGCCAAACCGTAGTGGGGGCCGGATTTCAGGTTTACGCGCTCTGACGAAACTTCTCTAACTACTCTTCACGATGTCTGTTTTTGATTTCAGTTTGTTCGCAAAGGGCGGTCCGATGATGTGGGTGCTCTTGGCGCTCGGGTTAATGGGGGTGGTGATTTTCGTCGAACGGGCGCTCTATTTGCACCGCGGCCAAATCGCAGCGAAGTCGTTTCTGGACGGTATCAAAAACATTTTGGCGAAGCGTCGGCTCGTCGAGGCATTGACGGTTTGCGAAGAGACCCCCGGGCCGGTGGCGGCGGTCGTGAGGGCGGCGCTCCTGCATGCCGATGACAGCGCTGAGTCGATGCGATTTCACGTGCAGGAGGCCGCTATCATCGAATTGCCGGCGATTGAGCGGCGGCTCGGCGCAATCGTCGCGATCGCGCAGGTGGCTCCGATGGTTGGCCTGCTCGGCACGTTGCTCGGCATGGCGACGACTTTTTTGGCGTTCGAAAAAGGGGGCGATTACGCAACGGCGAGCGCACTCTCCGGGGGGATGTGGCAGGCACTTTTGGCAGTTGTGGGTAGCCTGATGTTGGCGATTCCGGCACATCTCGCCCATCACTTCTTGAATGGACGAGTGCGGGCCCTCGTTCGCGACGTGGAATGGTCGGGTAACGAAATCATGAAGTTTTTACTCACCGAGTATCGTAGCAGCCCGGGCGGTAGCCCTAACCCTTCGGAGGAGAAGAGATGATCTCACGTCCGTTGGAGCTTGCCTCGCGGCTTCGCCCGGAACCGAAAAACTTTGATTGGCTGTTTTTCGTAAACGGCGCGCTCATTGTCTTTTTTTTCTTCCTTTTCGGTTCCCGCTTTGTGCTGGCTCCTGGACTCGGGATAAACTTTCAAATTCCGAAAATGGCCGGATCGATGGTTGGGGCGGCGCCAACGACGCACCGCATTAGCGTCGTCCGTGCAGACCTGATCTTCGTGGACGAAGGTGCGATCAACGCGGTAGATCTTCGCGCGTGGTTGGACCGAGAAGCGAAGAAGGTGCAACGGCCGTCGCTACTGGTTTTGGTTGGTTCGGGCGTTCCGACTACAGATTTTACGGCGATCGCCAGCGCGGCGCATGCCGCAGGATTTGTTCATGTGCAAATGGCCGCGCAGGAACCGATTGCCCATTCAGGTGGAGGACGCTGAGATGGCTGACCCCGCCCGTCAGCGAAAGCGGCATTGGGCCATCGCGGTGGTCGTGAGTCTGCTCTTGGGCGGTGGTATCGTCGCGCTATTTCGCTTCCCGGACGGTCGGCTTGTCGTGGGCTCACCTCAACTGCATCCCCGGGCCGTAACTCTCGTTAGTGAAACGGATCGCGCTGTGAACGACGAAGCCGTTTTACTCGATCCGACTCCTCTATTCTTGCCGACGAAATGGAATGCGTCTCAGCGCGAGGTGGTTTCACCGGAAATAGGTGGGCGTTTCCAAGGATTCGATGCCCCGAGATTCAGTTTCTCGGAGACCGAAGTCAAATTGGGCCTGCCGTCGCCGGTTAAGGTGCCGGTCGGACCAGGCGAGGCGGTTTCGGCGGGTGAGTCGTTGGCTGCTTTCGTTGGCTTCGGAAGACCGGCCGCACCCCCGGTCGAGCTTGCCGCGAGGGGGGCGTATTTTGAGATTGTGAGTGCAGCCAATGGAAAACGGGTGATGGCCCAGGCGATTGTGGACATGCCGCCGGTCAGGGGCGCTTGGCAGCCGGTGGAATTCCTGGTGGGAGTCGACGCCGCCGGGCTGGTAGGTCCTATGGCGGTAACAGTCCGATCAGGGATCGAGGAGGTCGATGGGTTCTTTGCGAATCAACTCACGCGAATCTTTAGAATTGGCGAACGATTGGAGCCCGGATTCTATCGGATCTTTGTCGGACCGTAGAATTTTGGGAGATTGAACGAATTTGCTGTTGACGGTGAGAAACGCGGGCCGCACGTTCTCCCGCTCTTTTCGTTTTTTGGCACTCCCTTAGTCTGCCCAGATAGCTCAGTTGGCAGAGCACGTCCTTGGTAAGGACGAGGTCACGGGTTCGAATCCCGTTCTGGGCTCCATTGCCAAATTACCAACGTCGTTCCGGCTTCACGACGCTAAACCCGAGGTCACTTTTCATCATCCACACCCAAATAAACGTCTCAAACGTCTACCACGCACATGGCTAAAGGCACATTCGAACGCACAAAACCGCACGTAAACGTCGGCACTATCGGCCACGTCGACCACGGCAAAACCACCACGACGACCGCGATTCTTGCCGTTCAAGCACGCAAGGGCCTCGCCGAGGTCAAGACCTACGCGGACATCGCGAAGGGCGGCACCGTGCGCGATGCGTCCAAGATCGTTACCATCTCGGTTGCTCACGTGGAATATCAGACTGAAAAGCGCCACTACGCGCACGTCGATTGCCCCGGCCACGCCGATTTCGTTAAGAACATGATCACCGGTGCCGCCCAGATGGACGGTGCTATCCTCGTCGTCTCGGCCGCTGACGGCCCGATGCCGCAGACCCGCGAGCACATCCTCCTCGCCCGCCAAGTTGGCGTGCCGAAGATCGTTGTCTGGCTCAACAAGGTCGACCTCATCGACGACCCTGAGCTCCTCGAACTCGTCGAGATGGAGATCCGCGAACTTCTTACCAAGTATCAATTCGACGGCGACAAGGCCACGATCGTTCGTGGTTCGGCCACGGCGGCTCTTGAGGACAAACCTGAGGGTAACGCCGCAATCACGGCGCTGATGAACGCAATCGATACCGATATTCCCGAGCCCCAGCGCGAAATGGACAAGCCGTTCCTGATGTCTGTCGAAGACGTCTTTTCGATCACGGGCCGCGGCACCGTTGCCACTGGTCGTATCGAGCGTGGCGTCGTCAAGGTGAACGAGTCCGTCGAGATCGTCGGCCTGAAAGACACCGTGGTTTCCGTTGTGACGGGTATCGAAATGTTCCGCAAGCTGCTCGATAGCGGCCAAGCGGGTGACAACGTTGGCATCCTTCTCCGCGGTATTGAAAAAGATGCCATCGAGCGCGGTCAGGTTCTCGCCGCTCCGAAGTCCATCACTCCTCACAAGAAGGCAAAAGCCGAGATCTACGTCCTCTCTAAGGACGAAGGTGGTCGCCACACGCCGTTCTTCAACGGATATCGTCCCCAGTTCTATTTCCGCACGACTGATGTGACAGGTATCGTCAATCTCCCGAAGGGCGTTGAGATGATTATGCCCGGTGACAATATCTCTGTCGAAATCGACCTGATCGTTCCGATCGCGATGGAAAAGACCCAGAAGTTCGCTATCCGCGAAGGCGGCCGCACCATCGGCGCCGGTCGTATCACCGAGATCATCGAATAATCGGTCGATTAATCCTCTAATCTCGACTCGCCGAGGCCTCATATCGGGGCCTCGGCTGCGTCGTCTAAGAAAGCTTATCACAGGCGTGTAGCTCAATTGGTAGAGTAGCGGTCTCCAAAACCGTTGGTTGGGGGTTCGATTCCCTCCGCGCCTGCCAAATTTCTGTCCATGAAAAATCCGTTCCGCAGCACCCGCATCTTCGCCGGCGAAATTATCGAAGAACTTAAGAAGTGCTCTTGGCCCACCAAGACCGAATTGCGCGACTCCACCATCGTGGTGGTCGTGGCGGCGGTGATCCTTGGTGTATTTACTAGCATTAGCGATTTTTCGCTCACCCAAGTCGTTATTCTCTTCACTGACTGGGTCAGCTAAACCCCGGAATTGCCTCTCTCCATGTCCACTCAAACGACCGCGCCAGTCAGCGCCCAGTGGTTCGCTCTTCACACTCTCTCCGGTCAGGAGAATAAGGTGAAGAACTACATTGAGAAATTCAAAAAGGCCGAGGAGCTCGACGACGCTATTTTTGAAGTCTTGCTCCCGACGGAGGTCGTTTCTGAGGTCAAGAACGGTAAGAAATCTACCAAGGTTCGTAAGCTCTATCCAGGCTACGTCTTTATCCAAATGTGTCTTTATGGTGAAGACAAAAAGGTCATAAATAAACCTTGGTATTTCGTGAAGGAAGTCGCCGGTGTCATTGGCTTTGTTGGAGGCGATCGTCCGGCGGCCCTTCGCCAGAGTGAGATCGACGAAATCCGCGCCCGAATCGAGGCAGCCAACGGCAAAGAAGTGCCGAAGGTCCAATACCTCGTCGGTGAAGAAGTTAAGATTACCGATGGCGCGTTTGCGTCGCTCACGGGTCGTATCGACGAAATCGATCCTGACCGTGGTAAGCTCAAAGTTTCTGTTTCCATCTTTGGCCGTTTTACGCCGGTCGAACTCGAATACTGGCAGGTGCAACGCCTCACAGAATGAGGTGACGCCTCTTTGTCACCGCCGCCCTCCGCCCGATAGAAAATTAAACACCCGCCACCCTTACTCACATGGCTAAGAAGATCCAAGGTTACATCCGCCTCCAACTGCCCGCCGGCGCTGCGAATCCCGCTCCACCGGTCGGCCCCGCCCTCGGCGCGCAAGGCGTCAACATCATGGCGTTCTGCAAGGACTTTAACGCCCGCACGAAGGACCAGAACGGCATGATTCTGCCGGTCGTTATCACGGTCTTCACAGACAAGAGCTTTACCTTCATTCTTAAGTCGCCGCCCGCGAGCGTGCTCCTCAAGAAGGCTGCCAATATCGCCAGCGGTTCGGCCAAGCCGAATCAAGACAAGGTCGGTAAGGTCACCAAGAAGCAGCTCGCCGAGATATGGAAGATTAAGAAGGCCGACATGAACGCCAAGGACGAAGCCGCTGGCATTAAGATCATCGCCGGCACCGCCCGTAACATGGGCATCGACGTCATCGACTAATTTAGTCCGCACAAAAACCACACTCGCCGCGGGAGTCTTCACAGACGTTCGCACCGCAAGGAGTCCACATGCCAAAAGCCCACAGCAAACGCTACAACAGCGCCGTCAAGGTCGCTGATCTCACGAAGGAATATCCGCTCAAAGAAGCGATCGACATCCTCGCCAAGTTTCCCAAGGCAAAGTTCGACGAGACCGTCGAGCTTTCCTTCCGGCTCGGCGTCGATGGCGCCTCGGGCGACCAAAACGTGCGCGGCACCACGCCGCTCCCGAATGGTTCCGGTAAGAAGGTCCGCATCCTCGTCTTCACGGACGACACCGCCAAGGCCCTCGCCGCCGGTGCCGATCATGCCGGTCTCGCCGACATGATGCAGAAGATCAACGAAGGCTGGCTCGACTTCGACGTCGCGATCGCGACGACCGAGGCCATGAAGCAAGTCCGCACGCTCGCCCGCGTCCTCGGTCCTAAGGGCCTTATGCCCAACCCGAAGTCGGGCACCGTCACCGACGACATCGCTGCCGGCATCAAGGCTGTCAAAGCGGGCCGCGTAGAGTTCAAAATGGACAAGTCCGCCAACATCGGCGTTGGCGTTGGCAAGCGCTCCTTCACCACCGCGCAGATTCTTGAAAACGCGCAGGTCGTTCTGGAAGCCGTGGGCAAGGCCAAGCCGGCCTCGTTCAAGGGCGGCCAATATATCAAGACCATCGCCCTCTCATCCAGCATGAGCCCCGGCGTGCACATCTCGTCCACCGAGTTCAGCAAATACTAAAAGGAGTCACGACCATGAGAGCCGAAAAAAATTACCTGATCAAAGAGGTCGAGACGCACCTGAAGAAGTCCGACTACGTCATCCTCACCAACTTCTCGAAAGTCACCGTCGCCGACGCCGCTGAGTTGCGCAAACGCCTCGACGTCGAGAAGGCTGAGTTCCACGTCGTCAAAAACAGTTCGCTCCGCGTCGCTGCCAAAGCGATGGGGCTGCCTGAGTTTGAAACCGCGCTGACTGGCCCAACCGCCGTCATCGTTGGTGGTAAAAACTCCGCCGGTGTCGCGAAGATCCTCAAGAAGTTCTTCGAGGAGAAGCAGAAGCTCGAAGTGAAGGTGGGCGTGATGGACAAGAAGCTCATCAGCGCTGCTGACCTCGCCAAGATTGCCGACCTGCCCTCGTTCGAGGCGCTCCGTTCGCAGTTGCTGGGTCTGTTCTCCCAAAACGCGGCGTCCTTCGTGCGCCTGCTCGATGCCAAGGCCAAAAAGGATCAGCCTGCTGCTCCCGCCGCCTAACCGTCCTCAATTTAAACTATTTTTCCCGGTGCAAGCCGGGAAACCCAATATCCACGCGGCAGGCTAGGGGATACGTCTCTTAAACGAGTTTCATTTTTCGAAACCGCTAATCTGCCCAAGGAGAAGTCAACATGAGCAATATCACCAAAGACCAAGTTATCGAGTGGTTGTCCGCGCAGACCGTTCTTGATCTCGCGACCCTCGTCAAAGATCTCGAAGGTAAGTGGGGCGTTTCCGCCGCCGCTGCTGTCGCTGCCGGCCCTGCCGCGGGTGCCGCCGCCGCCGCTCCCGCCGCCGAGGCGCAGACCGAGTTCACCGTCGTCCTTAAGGAAGCCGGCGCGAACAAGATCGGCGTCATCAAGGAAGTCCGCGCCATCACTGGCTTGGGCCTCAAGGAAGCCAAGGACCTCGTCGAAGGCGCGCCGAAGCCCGTCAAGGAGAACGCTCCCAAGGCCGAAGCCGAAGAGATCAAGAAGAAGCTCGAGGCCGCTGGCGCCAAGGTCGAGCTCAAGTAAGTCCACCGCGAAGCTTGGCGATCACACTCGCAAAACTTCCGTTTTTCACGGGACAGGCCGCGCATCCGCACGGCCTGTCCTTTGCTGTCTCCCTTTCCGTTCTTTCGTTTGTTTTCCGCGCTGCGCGCTGAGCGCCACGCCTTGTCACTTTCGCCTCTTAACCCTCACCGGGAATTCCCATGGCCGACCGCACACACTCTGAACGCATCAACTTCGGCAAGCTTCGCGAAGTCATCCAGCCGCCGAACCTCATCGAGATTCAGATCACGTCCTACTTGGACTTTCTGCAAAAGGGTATTCCCGAGAAGCAGCGCAAGCCGCAGGGCCTTGAGGCCGTGTTCCGCGAGGTCTTCCCGATCCTCAGCTACGACGAGCGCCTGACCCTCGAATACGTTTCTTACAATCTTGGAGACCCCAAGAACACCGAGCTTGAGTGCCTCCGTGAAGGCATCACCTACTCCGTGCCCCTCTACGTGAAGCTCCGCCTCCGCGAGGAAGACTTCATCAAGGACGAGGACATTTACATGGGCGAAATCCCCATGGTCACCGAGCGTGGCTCCTTCATCATCAATGGCGCCGAGCGCGTCGTTGTTTCCCAACTCCACCGTTCTCCTGGTATCGCGTTCGAAGTCACGCCTCACCCGAACGGCAAGCCCCTCCATTCCTTTCGCATCATTCCTGACCGCGGCACGTGGCTCGAAGTGCAGTTCGACAATAACGACCTGCTCTACGTTTACCTCGACCGCCGCCGCCGTCGCCGGAAATTCCTCATCACGACGCTGCTTCGCGCCGTCGGCTACAGCTCGGATATCGATCTGCTGAACCTCTTCTACGACATCAAGGACCTCAAGGTCGCCAAAGCCCTCGATCTCGAAAACGTTTCCACCCTTGTCCTTGTCGAAGACGCCATCGACGCTCAAAAGGGCGTCGTCCTTGCGCGCGCGTTCGAACCGCTCACGAAAGCGATCGTCCGCACTTTTGAGAAGCACGACATCACCACGCTCCGCGTGATCGACACGTCGGTTGACGAAGGCGCGCTGATCCGTGCCCTCAAGAAAGACCCGACGCGCAACGAAGAGGAAGCCCTCAAGGAAATCTACAAACGCCTCCGTCCCGGCGAGCCGCCGACCACTGCGAACGCGAAAGCTCTCCTCAAGCGTCTCTTCTTCGACCCGAAGCGTTACGACCTCGGCCGCGTCGGTCGCTACAAGGTCAACCAGAAGCTCGGCCTCAAGATCGAGCTTGAGCAGCGCATTCTTGAGTCCGGCGACATCGTCGCCGCGACGAAGTATCTCGTCCGCCTCAAGCGTGGCGTCGGCGTCGTCGACGACATCGATCACCTCGGATCCCGTCGCGTCCGCACCGTCGGCGAGCTCCTCGCTAATCAGTGCCGCGTTGGCCTCAGCCGCACCGAGCGACTCGTTCGCGAGCGCATGACGATGTATGACCAGAGCGTCGACTCGATCACTCCGCAGAAGCTGATCAACCCGAAGGCGCTGACGACCGTCATCCGCGATTTCTTCGCCCGGTCCCAGCTCTCGCAGTTCATGGACCAGATCAACCCGCTCGCCGAGGTCACGCACAAGCGCCGCCTCTCCGCGCTCGGGCCAGGTGGTCTTAACCGCGAGCGTGCCGGCTTCGAAGTCCGTGACGTTCACCCGTCGCACTACGGCCGCATCTGCCCCATCGAAACGCCCGAAGGTCCGAACATCGGTCTTATCAACTCTCTCTCGACCTATGCTCGTGTTAACGAGTTCGGCTTCATCGAAACGCCCTACCGCGTGGTGAAGGACGGTCGCGCCACCGACAAGATCGACTACCTCACGGCCGACCAAGAAGAGGCAAAGATCATCGCGCAGGCGAATTCAGAGATCGACGACAAGGGCCACTTCATCGGCAAAGTCACCGTCCGTCAGGACGGCGAGTTCCTCGAAGTCCCTGCCGAGTCTGTCCACTACATGGACGTTTCTCCGAAGCAGGTTATCTCGATCGCGGCCGGCATGATTCCCTTCCTTGAGCACGACGATGCGAATCGCGCGCTGATGGGTGCGAACATGCAACGCCAAGGTGTGCCGCTCCTCCAGGCCGAGTCGCCGTTCGTCGGCACCGGAATCGAAGAGCGCGTCGCCCGCGACTCCAAGATCGTTGTCGTCGCCGACGACGCCGGTGTCGTGGCCTCCGTCGATGCGAAACGAATCATCGTCACCAAAGACGGCGAGCTACCCCGCAATCTGAAGACCGACGTCAAAAATGGCGTCTATGTCTACGAGCTGCGGAAGTTCATGCGCTCGAACGCCGGCACCTGCTTCAACCAAAAGCCCATCGTGAAGCTGGGCCAGAAGATCAAAGCGGGTCAGATCATCGCCGACGGTCCCTCGACCGACAAGGGCGAGATGGCCCTCGGCCGCAACGTGCTCGTCGCGTTCATGCCTTGGAACGGCTACAACTTCGAAGACGCTATTCTCATCTCCGAGAAGGTCCTCCGCGAAGACATCTTTACTTCGATCCACATCCAGGAATTCGAGGTCACTGCGCGCGATACCAAGCTCGGGCCGGAAGAAATCACCCGCGACATTCCGAACGTCGGTGAAGAGGCGCTCAAGAACCTCGATCACAACGGCGTCATCCGCGTCGGCGCGGAAGTGAAGCCCGGCGACATCCTCGTCGGAAAGATCACCCCGAAGTCCGAAACCGAACTCGCGCCCGAGGAAAAGCTCCTCCGCGCCATCTTCGGTGAAAAGGCCGCCGATGTTAAGGACACCTCCCTCATCGTCCCGTCCGGCGTCACCGGCATCATCATGGATGTGAAGGTCTCCTCGCGCATCGACAATCAGGAGGAGAAGCTTTCTCCCTCCGACCGTCGCCGCCAGGTGAAACAAATCCAGGAGGAATACAAAACGCAGATGGACAAGCTGCGCGAAGGTCTCACCGAGGCCCTCTCGAACATCCTCCTCGGCGAGAAGATCCCACTCGACGTCATCAACGGCGAGTCCGGCGAAATCATCATCCCGGCAAACCGCAAGATCACCAAGACCCTCCTCCGCAAACTCGCGGCCGTCTCCAAGCACGTCCAGATCGACCCGTCCCCGGTTCGTATCAAGATCATGGAGATCATCGGTTCGTATCAGACTAAGTTTGACGAACTCGAGACCGACCGTGAGCGCAAGATTGGTTCCATTGAGGCGGGCGAAGGCTCGGCCGATGGCGCCATCAAGCAGGTCAAAGTCTACATCGCCACGAAGCAAAAGCTCGAGGTCGGTGACAAGATGGCCGGTCGTCACGGTAACAAGGGTGTTGTCGCGAAGATTGTTCCCGAAGAAGACATGCCCTTCCTCCCCGACGGCACGCCCGTCGAGATCTGCTTGAACCCCCTCGGCGTGCCTTCGCGCATGAACGTGGGGCAGGTTCTCGAGACGCACTTGGGTTGGGCCTGCAAAAAGCTCGGCATCAAGGTCGCGACTCCCGTCTTCGACGGCATTCCGGAAAAGAAAGTCCGCGAATACCTCAAGGACGCGAAGCTGCCCTCCTCCGGCAAGAGCGTGCTCTTCGACGGACGCACCGGTGAGAAGATCGATCAAGAGGTCGTCGTCGGCTACATCTACATGATGAAGCTGAACCATCTTGTGTCCCACAAGATCCATGCCCGCGCGGTCGGTCCTTACTCCCTCGTCACGCAGCAACCGTTGGGCGGCAAAGCCCAATACGGCGGCCAGCGCTTCGGCGAAATGGAAGTGTGGGCGCTCGAAGCCTACGGCGCAGCGCACACGCTGCAGGAACTGCTCACCGTCAAATCCGACGATGTGCAGGGCCGCACCAAGATCTACGAATCGCTCGTCAAGGGCGACAACACGCTCGTCGCCGGCACCCCGGAGTCGTTCAACGTCCTCATCAAGGAAATCCAGTCCCTCGGTCTGGATATCAAACTCCAGAAACGCGACGCCATCAGCTACGGTTCCTAAACCGTCGCAGCGTTTTTCACCTTCTCACGACATTCTGCTTAGGGAGACATCACCATGATTCAACCCGCTGATACAGCCGCCTCCGCCCGCGACGACGTCCGCTCCGCTCTCGGTATCGAGGAGAACGCATTCGACTGCGTCTCCATCACCGTCGCTTCGCCCGAGACCATCCGCAAATGGTCCAAGGGCGAGGTCAAGAACCCCGAGACCATCAACTACCGCACCTTCAAGCCCGAGCCGGGTGGTCTTTTCTGCCAAAAGATCTTCGGACCGGTGCGTGATTACGAGTGCGCCTGCGGAAAATACAAACGCATCAAATATAAAGACGTCGTGTGCGATCGCTGCGGCGTCGAAGTGACCATCGCCCGCGTCCGTCGCGAGCGCATGGGCCACATCGAGCTCGCGGTGCCTGTCGCTCACATCTGGTTCCTCAAGAGCATGCCGAGCCGCCTCGGTCTCCTGCTCGACATGACCGCCCGTTCGCTCGAGCGCGTGATCTACTACGAGAACTTCATGGTCATCGATCCGGGCAAGACCCCGCTCGAGATGAAGCAGCTCCTCACCGACACCGAATATCGTCAGGCCATCGACGAATACGGTGACGACTCCTTCGTCGCCAAGATGGGTGCCGAGGCGGTCCGTGATGCCCTCGCGAAGACCGACATGGAAGCCACCGTCGCCGAGCTGCAGGAGCAGATGCGCGCGACGAAATCCAAGCAGATCAAGAAGAAGCTCTCGAAGCGTTTGAAGGTCATCCAGGGCTTCATCCACTCGAAGAGCCGTCCGGAGTGGATGGTGCTCGAAGTGCTGCCCGTGATCCCGCCGGACTTGCGCCCGCTTGTCCCGCTCGAGGGTGGCCGCTTTGCGACCTCCGATCTCAACGATCTCTATCGCCGCGTCATCAACCGCAATAATCGTTTGCGGAACCTGATGCAGCTGAAGACGCCCGACGTCATCATTCACAACGAAAAGCGCATGCTGCAGGAAGCCGTCGACGCGCTCTTCGACAACGGTCGTCACGGTCGTCCCGTCACGGGCGCCGGCAACCGTCCCCTGAAGTCCCTCTCGGACATGCTCAAGGGCAAGCAGGGTCGTTTCCGCCAAAACCTGCTCGGCAAGCGCGTCGATTACTCCGGCCGCTCGGTCATCGTCATCGGTCCTGAGCTCAAACTCAACCAGTGCGGTCTCCCGAAGAAGATGGCGCTCGTTCTCTTCGAGCCGTTCATCATCCGCCGCCTCAAGGAACTTGGCTTCGTGCACACCGTCCGCGGTGCGCGCAAGATGATCGAGAAGAAGTCCCCCGAAGTTTGGGACATCCTCGAGGAAGTCACGAAGGGCCACCCGGTCCTCCTCAATCGCGCTCCGACGCTCCACCGTTTGTCGATCCAGGCCTTCGAGCCGATCCTTATCGAGGGCGAGGCCATCCGCATTCACCCACTCGTCTGCACCGCCTACAACGCGGACTTCGACGGTGACCAAATGGCCGTGCACGTCCCGCTGTCCCTCGAAGCGATCATGGAGTGCAAACTCCTCATGATGGCGACGTCGAACATCTTCTCGCCGTCCTCCGGCAAGCCGATCCTCACGCCTTCCCAGGACATCGTCCTCGGTGCTTACTACCTCACCATCGAGCCGCGCAAGAAGCCCGAAAAGGGTGTTCGCGTTCCGCTCGTTAGCGGCCTCCAAGAGGTCCTCTACGCCAAGGCCGACGGCGCATTCAAGATGCACGATTGGGTCGAGGTGCCGAATCCCGACTTCGGTCGCGAGACCGTGTTTGGCGACACCAAGCGCAAGGTTCTCCGCACCACCGTTGGTCGCGTTATCTTCAATCAGATCTGGCCGACTGGCCTTGGCTTCGTGAACTTCCCTGTTCCGAAGAGCAAGCTGGGTGACCTCATCCTCAATACCTACAAGATCGCCGGTAACCACGTGACGGTTGAGACCCTCGACAAGCTCAAGGAGCTGGGTTTCCAGACCGCTATGCAGGCCGGCATTTCGATCGGTATCGATGACATGATCATCCCCGATTCCAAGAAGGACATCGTCGCCGACTCCCGGAAGAAAATCACCGAGGTCGAAGGCCAGTTCAACAAGGGTATCATCACCGACGGTGAGCGTTACAACAAGGTCGTCGATATTTGGACCAGCGCCACCGACAAGATCGCCAAAGAGGTTTTCGCCAAACTCGAAAACAACGACGGCAAGACCGAGGTTAACCCGGTCTATATCATGATGGACTCCGGCGCGCGCGGTAACAAACAGCAGGTTCGCCAGCTGTGCGGCACCCGCGGACTCATGGCCAAGCCCTCGGGCGAAATCATCGAGCGCCCCATCCTGTCGTCCTTCCGTGAAGGTCTGACGGTTCTCGAATACTTCATCTCGACGCACGGCGCCCGTAAGGGTCTCGCCGATACCGCGCTCAAGACCGCTGACGCCGGCTACCTCACCCGCAAACTCTGCGACGTGGCGATGGACGTCATCATCGCGGAAGACGATTGCGGAGCGCGCGACGGCGTGTGGAAGAAGGCGATCTTTGAAGGTGATGACGAAATCGTCGGCCTCAAAGAGCGCATCATCGGCCGCTTCTCCAGCGACGACGTCTTCAACCCGATCAATCCCTCCGAGGTCCTCGTCGGTTCCGGCGAGATCATCACCGAGGATATGGCGGCCAAGATCGACGAACTCGGCATCGAGCGCGTCAAGGTCATGTCCCCGCTCACCTCGGCCACCAAGGGTGGCATCGACGCGAAGTCCTACGGCATCAATCCCGCGACCAACAAGGTAGCGAAGATCGGTGACTCCGTCGGTATCATCGCGGCGCAGTCGATCGGCGAACCCGGCACGCAGCTCACGATGCGCACGTTCCACATCGGTGGCGTCGCGTCCGGCGGCTTCAAGACCCCTGAAATTCGCGTCAAGGCCTCTGGCACCGTGAAATACAAGGGGCTCCGTCTCGTCGAAACCGCCGATGGCGCTGCTATCGTGCTCAATAAGACGGGCACCATCCAAATTCTCGATTCTGAGGATAAGGAAATTGAAAATTACAACATCGTGGTCGGTTCCTTCCTTCATGTCGGTGACGGCACGAAGATCGAGAAAGGCGCCATCCTCGCTCAGTGGGATCCGTATAACATTCCGGTTCTCTCCGAAAAAGGCGGCACGCTGCACTTTAAGGACATGATTCCTGGTGTCACAGTGAAGCGCGAACTCGACGAAGCGTCGGGCCGCATCGCCACGGTCGTCATCGAACACAAGGAAGACCTTAATCCGCAGGTCGAAGTTCGTGACGCAAAGAATAAGCCGCTCGCGGCCTATTCGATTCCTGTTGGCGCGCAGATCTCGGTAAACGAAGGCGACATCATCCAACCGGGTGCGTTGCTTGCGAAGACCCCGCGTCAGGCGTCCAAGACCAAGGACATCACCGGTGGTCTCCCCCGCGTCGCCGAGCTTTTCGAAGCCCGCCGTCCGAAGGAAGCCGCCGAAATGTCCCGTATCGACGGCATCGTCGGTTTCGAGGGCACCGTCCGCGGCAAGCGCAAGCTCGTCGTCAAGAACGAGGAGACCCAGCAAGAAGAGGAACATCTCATCGCCACTGGCCGGCACATCATCGTGCAGCCCGGTGACGTCGTGCACAAAGGCCAGCACCTTACCGAAGGCGCCGCCGACCCGCACGAGATCCTCGAGATCCTCGGGCCATCTGCGCTCTACGACTTCCTGATTTCCCAGGTGCAGGAAGTTTATCGTCTCCAAGGCGTGACGATTAACGACAAGCACATCGAGATCATCATCCGCCAGATGCTCCGCAAAGTCCGGATCACCGATCCGGGCGACACTGAGAACTTCTGGGGCGAGCAGGTCGACCGCGCTCACTTCCTCGCGGAAAATAAGCGCATCGAAGAGGCCGGTGGTAAGCCTGCCGAGGCCGAGCCAATCCTCCTTGGCATCACCAAGGCATCGCTGGAGACCGAGAGCTTCATCTCGGCCGCTTCCTTCCAAGAGACGACGCGCGTCCTCACCGACGCCTCGACTCTGGGCAAGGTGGACCTCCTGCGCGGCTTCAAGGAAAACGTCATCATGGGTCACTTGATTCCGGCGGGCACGGGCCTGCCGACTTACAAGCAGCTTAAGATTTCGTTGCCGTTCGGCGCCGAGATACCGGAAGAGCCCAAGCCTGCCGAGGCCACGGCCAGCTAAACGCACGCTGATTTACCGGGCACCAGCCGCAGACGATTTGTCTGCGGCTTTTTATTAGTCCACCGCGGCTGCATGGATGAGAACATCCAGGGGCGGTCGTGGTCGATGCGCGAGGATTTGGCCGGCTACTTTGTGCGTGTAAGGCGATTGCCGGAAAGGGGGAAGGCGAGGAAGTCCGACGTGATCGCGTTCTTCGACCGGAATCAGGAACAGAAGGAAATAGTCTTCCAGCCTGGCCCGTTTGCGCCGGGAGGCCCACGAAAGATGCGAAAAGGGAGGTGAGGGGAAAGGTAATACAAAAAGCCTCTAGCTAATACACTTTAGGTTAGAGCGCCAGAGTTTACCTGATCAGCGAGCCAGGTGTGGATGAGGGAGGAAACCGCAGCCGGGGTGGACCAAGGGCGCGCCGCGGCGGCGAGATGATCTTCGAGCCGGCGTAGCGAGGGATAGAGGCGGTTGGCGACGGCGGCTTTGAGCAGGCCGCCGAAGCGTTCGACCGGATTGAGCTCGGGGCAGTAGGGCGGTAGCGGCAACAGCCGCAGATTGGCCGGCAAACGGACATCATCCTCGGGCAGATGGAAGCCGGCCTGATCGGCGATGACGACATGGAGCGCCACGGGGTCGGAGTTGGCGATTTGCCGGAGAAAGAGCGCGTGGATGTCGCGGTCGATGGCCGGGGTGAACAGCAGTTCGACGGCGTGCGCGCCGTCCACTTCCAAGGCCTCGTGCAAGTAACCCCATTGGTAACGCGTCGCGTAGGGCGCATGCACCCGCACGCCGCGGCGGCCCCAGACCCGACGGATCACCGGCAGGAGTCCGTAACGATGCTCGTCGAGCACCCACACCCGCACGGGTTGCGCCAGCGCGGGACCGGCCACCTCTTGCAACCGCGCGGGCAGTTCCACCTTAAACTTGGCTGCTTTGACCGGATCCTTTTTCGCGTGCGACTTGCGCGGGACTTTCAGTTTCCCGCCCAGTCGCCGCAATACCTTGAGCGCCCCGCTCACGCTCAGCGTCTTGCGGGTGCGCTTCTTGATCCACGCCTGCGCGTTCTTCGCCTGCCGGAACTGTCCCGCCTCCAGCCGCGCGATAAACTCTTCCGCCACCGCCCCACGCACTGCCGGGGTCCGGGCGCCGGCCCATTCCCGCGTGAGCAACCCGGCCACGCCGCCGCGCTCCACCTTGTCGCGATAGTTGAAGACACTCTTGCGGCTCACCCCGGCGACTTTCGCGATCTGCTCGGTCGTCAGCTCATGCTGCGCAATCAACCGCACCACCAGCAATCGCTGCCGCGCCCACTCTGCCTGTGGCCGCTCCCACGCCGCTTCGATTTCCTTCACCAGTTCTTCTCCTAGCGGCGGTAGTTGTCGAGCCATCCTGCATTCTTGCACGCTTTCAACCCGCACGGGAAGCGTAAAAGCTAGTGGCTATTGGTATAACAGGTCTCCCGGTGGATTGCGCAGAGGACCGCCGATCGAGGCACGCGTGATCGGGGGGGGCGTGGTATCGGCGTAGGCCGCGGTGGAGGGCGAGGTCGGAGACCGCGCTCTACTTTTGGCGGCGGTGGAGCGTGCAGCCGGTCAGGGCCAGCAGTCCTATCATGAGGGCGTAGGTGCTGGGTTCGGGGATGGCGCTGGTCGTGAAGGCGAGGGTGTCGAAGGTCATGCGAAAACTTTCGGTGCCGAGGCCGCCGCCGCCGATGCTCCAACCGGTGATGTGCGAGGGGCCGAAGTCGACGGTCCAGCCGGTGAGGGGAACTGTTACCGGAGTGAGCGCGGTGGTGGCGAAGAGCGACGTGCTGACGGAGACGACGTCGGTGCGGAGGTAGAGGTCTTCGAATTGCACGAAGAGCGTCGAGGCGGTGTGGCCGGGGTCGCGGCGGGCAGTGACGAGGAGGTAGTTCATCGCACTGGCGTCGAGCGTGAGGCCCGTGGCGCCCCAGCCGTTTTCATCGCGGGCGGTGCCTCCGACAGTAAGGGAGTCGGCTTGGAGGGTGACGTTGTTGACCCAACTCGTGCCGGTGCGGACAGAGCCGCTGTCGCCGGAACCGGAGCTGAAGGACGAGAGCGTGAGGGCGGTGAGAGGAGGACTCGCCGACGGTGCGGCGGGGCTGGCCGCGGAGGTCTTTTCGGCCGGCGGGATCTGGGCGCCGACGGGGAGGAGCTTTTTGGCAGGAGCCGGTGGTGGTGGCGCAGGCGGTGCGAGGACGTGGGTCGGGGGCTCGATGATGAGTTGCGCGAGGGCGGATGGGGCGACGGCGCAGAACGCGAGGAAGAGGAGGGCGGTGGCGCGGTGACGTCGCGAAGGGCGCGCGACGGGGCGGTGGGCTGAGGCAAGTTTGGGTTCAAGACGGCACGAACGCGGGGCCGAGGGAAGGCGCCTGCTGGTGGGCGATTCGAGTGCGTGAGAACGGGCGACATTCTGAATCGCCTGCAAGCAGGCTCCTACCTCCGAAAAACCCCACCGGCGGGATGCTCGTGCCACGCAGATGCCGCGCGACGGAGCGCACGGCCCACCTCGGACCACGGGCAAGATGCCCGTGCCACTTTCGGAAAACTGGGAGGCGTCCAGGCTCACGTCCCGGGGGGCGGGAAGTTGATGGTCTTGTCTTCGGCGGTGGCGCCGGAGCCGTGGCGGCGCACGAAGACGGGCGTGCCCGGGGCGATCTCGAAGTTGTCGCGATCCGGGTTGGCATCGCCGACGCGTTGCCAGTGGCCGGCAGTGCTGTTGTGGAAAAAGCTGAACCACGTGGTGCCGCTCCACACGAGGAGGAGATCGGCGTCGGCGGGGTCGGTGGCGGAGCGCCAGCCGGAGGTGCGAGTGGAGGATTGGAGGGCGAGCGCGCCGAGGGTGGTGGGCGCGGCCTGCATCGTCGCGAGGAAGGTGAGCGCGTTGTCGGTGCGGGCGTGGAAGGCGCGCTGCGGGGTGTTGAGCACGCGGCCGAGGACGGCGAGCTCGAGCGGTGTGCCGGCGCGGCGCGTGAGCATGAGGCCGCGGTCGGAGCGGAGGAGGAAACTGTTGCGCGACGGATCGGTGATCGTGTCGGTATCGCGCGCCCAGCGTTGCCACGTGGTGTTGTAGTAGAAATTCAACCACGCGGCGCCGCCCCAGACTTGGACAAGATCGGCGGCGAGCGGATCGCCGGCGCCTTGGACGACGAGGGTGTCGGTGGGTGTGGTCGTGCCGAAGAAGGTGGCGAGGGTGTCGCCGGGGATGATTTCGAAACGCGTGCCGGGGCTGGAGGACGAGCTGACGTCGAGGGCGAGCGAGGTGAGGCCAAGCCCGTCGTCAGCGATGGAGAGGCGCGTGGCGGTGTTGGCGGGAGTGACGATGCGGAAGGTGCGGCCGGCGTGGGCGCCGGAGGTGAGGCGGATGAAATACGGGGCGTCGGCGGTGGAGAAGGCGCCGGGTGTCCAGGTGGCGGCGGAGTTTTCGAGGTAGTTGGTGCCGACGGCGGTGAGCGTGCCGGTGGCGGACGGGAGGCTGGTGGTGGCGGCGTCGAAGGGGACGGAGAAGGAGCGGGTCTGGCCGGCGGGGATGGTTTGGACGAGGTAGCCGACGGGACGGGAGCGGACTTCTTCCGCGTGAGCGGAAGGGCAGAGGACGGAAAGCAGGAGAGAAAGAGAGGCGGAGAGACGGGGAGAGAAGGAGAGGTGCATGTGGGATGCGGGGGTGAATCGTGCTCGTTCCTCGTAATCGTTCGTCAGGGACTCGGACGGAAAAAAGCGAGAACGATTACGAGAACGAGGAACGAGAACGATTGAGCGGAGGATTAGTTGCCGGAGTGGGAGTAGGTGCGGAGGAAGAGCTCGATGTCTTTCACCGAGGCGACGAAGCGGTTTAGGCCGTCTTGTTCGTTGTTGAGGAGAGTTTTTGCCGGGATCACGAGTTTCCAGCCGCTGTTCCAGACGCTGCGTCCGACGAGGCGCGAGTTGGTGAACTCGGCGGGGACGGAGCCGTAGAAGAAGACGGGGTCGTTGACGGGGCGGAAGCTCTGGTGTTTGCGGAGGATCCACGGCTGCTCGCTGAGGGTGCCGTTGGCGTTGAAGAACTGCGTCGAGGAGAAGGACGTGGCGCCGAGGTTGAAGGGGAGCGGGAGGGCTTGGTCTTTCACGTCCCAACCGCGGATGGCGCCGGTGTCGCCGAAGGCGGGAGCGCGCAGGTAGTCGGTGCCGGTGGGAATGAGGTAGACGTAGGGCGCGGCGCTGAGGGCGTTGGGGGACGTGAGGGCGGGGCCGGTGGCGTTGGGCGTGCCGGCGACGTAGGGATCGAGGCCGATGTAGCCGCGGAAGACGACGCCGGTGGAGTAGATCTTCGTGGCGAAGTTGGTGGGCGTGAACGCGTGGTCGCCGACGGCGAGCGGGAGGCCGAAGAAGTTGAGGTGGTCCTGCACGGTGGTGGTGAACGGTATCACGATACCGGGGACGGCGGAACCATCGGCGTTGCGGAGATTGCGGCACTGGGCGGCGATGTCGGGATCGGCGAGGAGGTTGCTGACGACGTGCTGCTCGAGGGTCTGCTGCCACGCGGCGTCGTCATCGGTGCGGGCGGGATCGTCGAGGAGGCGGAAGAGTTCGCGGCGGAGGGAGAAGAGCGTGCCGTTGGTGTCGGGATTGTTGATACCGAGGCGGCCTTTGGCGACGGACCAATCGGCTTGCATGCGCGCCATGGTGCCGGCGAGGCCGGCGTCGCCGAGGGTGGAGACGGTGGCCTGCGGGGTGCCGTTGGTGAGATCGCCGAGGGAGCGGGCGGCGACGATGCCGTTGATCACACTCTGGCCGGTGGTGGAGCCGAGGAGGCCGGTCTCGTAGTCGTAGCTCTTCGCAGCGAGATACGTGTAGCGCGAGGCGAGATCGAAGAGGGAGCGGTATTGCTCGAGGCCCTCGTTGCGGAAGGTGCGGAAGGTGAGATCGCGTGTGCGGTAGCCCTGAATAAGACCGGCGGCGCGCTGGCGGAAAATCTCGCGCTCGGCCTGGAGGCGGTCGCCCTCGGCGATGAGGTTGCGAACGCGTTCGCTGGCGCGTTGGAGATTCGTGGCGAGTTGGGAGAATTCAAAGAAGCCGGCGGAGAGCTCGCGCAGGAGCAGTTCATACTCGTAGGCGACCTGGGCCTGTTGATAGCTGAAGCCGAGGTCGACGACGCGGGCGTCGGCGGTTTCGCGGACATCGGCCGCCACGGCTTGCACAATTTTGGCGCTGATGGAGAACGCTACGCTGGCGGAGCCAAAGCCGATTTGCAGCTTGGTGGACTGGGCCACGATGAAGCCTCGAACTTGGGCGGTGAGGTCGTTGGACAGGCCATTTATCCGGGGCATGAACTCCTGAAGCGAGTTGGCGACGTTGCCGACGATGGTGACTGCATTGGCAGCCGTGGACGCGACCTTTTCCAGGCTGAGCTGCGTCAGTCTCAGTCGGGCGATTTCTGCGTCGGCGCTTTGTTGGGTCGACAGCACTTCCTCGTGTGTGCGCACCATCTCGTCGTAGAGCTGACGGCGACGTTCGAAGACTTGGTATTGGTTGAGGACTTTGTCTTTGGCGCCCAGGAGCGCCAAGTGCGCCTGATGCACGTCGAGAAGAGCTTGTTGCAACGTGCCGGTGACGGAGCGCGAGCCCAGTGCGACACCGGGACGCCAGAGGTCGGAGTATTGCACGAAGCGGTTGGGCTGAATCGTGACCGTGCGGGTGGTGAACAAAGACGAAGCGGCGGCGGTGATGTCGGCGACGCTGAAGCCGGTGAAGGTGCTGACGGCGGTCGGCACTTTGACATCAAGCGAGATGGGGGCGGAGGCGTCCGAAAGTTCGTTCGGGCGATCAACGACGAACCACGATAGCAGATCGGGGCCGGCGTAGCCTTGGGCGAAAGTTCGGCCAGGGCCGATCTCGCCCGGGTAGGGCGTGCCGTAGAGGTCGATGAGCTGTTTCACGTAGGCGCGCTCTTGGTCGACGATGGCGGCGTTGGAGCTCTCGATCTGGTTCTCCTGATTGCGGAGCAGACGTGTCATCTTGGCGGCCTGGTCGAAGGCGCCTTTCGCGTTGAGGACGGAGCGGAGGGAGCGCTCGTAGATTTGTTCGTAGTGGGATTTCCCTGACTTGAGTTCGGCGGGCGAGATGTCGAAGGCGATGGCGCCGGGGCTGAGGCCGAGGGGATTGAGGCGGGCGTTGGCGTTGTCCATCGTGGTCTGCGAGGTCTCGGCGGCGAGGGTGAGCTCGGCAAGGCCGGGGACGGTGGTGCGGTCGATGACCTGCACGCCGCTGTGGGTGGGGGCGGTGTCTTTGTCGGGGAGCAGGGCGTTGCCGACGATCCAGTGGAAGTAGGCGCCCTGCGTGGTGCGGGCGGTCCACTCGTCGAGGCCCCAGTGGCGGGTGAGGCCGGTGGCGGGATTGGTGGTGTTGTCGCGGAATTGGGTCCAACCGGCGGCGGGATCGTCGCGATAGCTTTGGCGGTGGGTGAGGCCGATGATCTGGGTGGCCGTGCGCGCGAGGTTGGAGGCGGCGGCGGCGAATTTGCGCTCGTCGAAATAATCGATCTGCACGGCCTGGCCGAGGACCGTCACGGCCTCGCTGCGGGGCGTCCAGGTGAAGTTCGGATTCTGGAGCAGGCGATAATAGCCGGTGAGGGCGGTGAGATAGTGGCCGTAGGCGTCGCCGTGGCCTTGCGGGAACATGCGCTGGGCGTCGGCGGCGTTGATGGCGCCGTTGGCGGTGGGGCTGCCGGCTTTTTCGCGGATGTTGTAGTTCACGGCGTAGAGGGCTTCGCCGGAATTGATGCCGCGGGTGTAGTTCCAATATAGGCGATTGTAGGCCGGGGTGACGGTGACGCCGGGGGCGACGAAATCGTCGCGACCGCGGAGGAGGGCGAGTTCTTCTTCGAGGACCGATTTCACCTGGCCCTCGAAGGAGAAGCGCGAGGTGTTCACTTCGGTGACGGTGGTGGAGTCGTCGACCGAGATGGTGGGGTTGGCGGCGTCGGCGTAGGCCTCGTTGCCCAGGAGGGTGTAGAGATCGTTGAGGTAACCGGCGGCGAGGAGGAGGGCGTCGTTGGCGGGCGAGTAGTCGTAGCCGGCATCGATGGAGATATTTTTCCCGCGGTTGAGGACGGTCTCGTAAATTTCGATGAGGCCGAAGTCATTGATGTTTTCGAGGGAGAGGGCGATGTCACCCTCCCAGCGTTTACCGGCCTGAGTGACGAGGCTGACGTCGGTGTTGACCGCGTTGTTGTAGAGATCGGTCATGCGCTGGTTGAACGGGTTGATCGCGGCGAGGACGCGCTTGATCCAGCCCTCGACGAGCTTGGGCGGCATCCAGCGGGACCACGCGGTGCCGGCGACGTTGTTCGTCGAGGCTTTCGGGCGGTAGCGCATCGTGAAGTAGTTGTCGGACATCACGAGGAGAGGGCTGCCGAGCGGGGCGGTGGGCGAGCCGCCGACGATGGCTTGGTTGAGGAGCGTGCCGTTGGGCGTCTGCCACGGGGAGCCGCCGGCGACGACTTGGTCGGTCTCGGTGGAAACATGCAGAAGGAGGTCGAGCGAGGACGACGTGCCGACGTCGGCGTCGGAGTAGAGGGCGACTTCGAGGCGGTTGATGCCGCGCTGGAAGTAGTTGGCATCGACGGCGAACTGGCGCGTGAGGGCGTCGGCCGGGGCGAGGCCGGTGCTGGCGGAGGTGCTCGTGAAACCGGCGGGGGCGTTGTAAGCGAGGGCGGCGGTGCCGTTGACGTAGAGGACGAAGCCGGCGAGGTCGCTGAGGTTGGCGCTGAATACGATCTGCGCGGGAATGCCGGTGGTGAAATCGACACCGGAGACCGAACGGATGACTAAACCGGGGCGGGTGGTGGCGGCGGTGTAGTTCACATTGTTGATCTCGACGCCCCGCGGGAGGGCGGCGGTCACGGTGCTGAGGGCATACTCGGCCGCGGAGGGGAGGGCGGCGGCGGGGTTTTGCACGAACTGCCAGGCGCCGAGGGCGCGGGCGGCGAGCGCGTAAGTGTAAACGGGCGGGGCGACGCCGCCTTGGGGCGGGGCGTAGCGCCATTCGAATTCGTAGTCATCGGGGCGGGCCGCGAAATCGCCGCTGTGGCGGAGTGTGACCTGCTCATCTAGGGGGTTGGCGGACGGGAGGACCTTGAGGTCGCCGGTGTAAAGTTGTGTGGATACGCGGAAGATTTTGAGCGCGACGGGATCACCGACGGGCGTGAAAGCGCGGCCGTTGCCGAAGAGCATCGTGACCCAGCCGGAGCCGGCGCCGGTGGCAGTGAGGGCGTAGTCAGTGACGGCGGTGTCGGAGTCGTTGATGGTGGCGAGGGTGTGGGCGCCGACGGACGCGGGAGCGGGGGCGGGTTTGTAGGTGCCGGCTTTCTGCGGATCGGGAATGAAGGTCTCGACGCGCGTGGTGAGCGCGCCGATGGCAGAGATCCAGGGAGTGCGATTGGTGTCCGTGAGCGCGGGGAGCGACTCGAGCGCGGCCTTGTCGGCGGCAGAGAGGACGTTGAGATGGAGATAGTCTTCGCCGGCGGGCTCATCGACGAAGACGCCGCGCAGGACGAGGGCGCCCTTGGTGCCGCGGAGCGGATCGTAGAAGAAACGTGTTTGGAGATGCGGAGGCAGCCCTTGGAAATATGTTTTTCCCTGATACACGGTCGTGCGGAGGGAAGTCGGCAGAGAGGCGAGGCCGCCGTTGGCGCCGAGGGCGAAGGTTTTTTCGCGGATCGGATCGTGGAGCGTGACGCTGGGTTTGGTGGCGCCGTTGAGCGCGACGGACTGTTGATAGAGGACGTGCGCGCTGGCTTGGTTGAAGACGTCGGGGAGGCCGAATTTCGGGAGAGTGAGCGACTCTGCGATGCGGAGCTCGGGGGCGTTGGTGGGCCAGACGGGGCGGTAGGTGATCGTGAGTGCGGTGCCGGTGACGGGATCTCCTTGGGGGACGTTGCTCACCAGTGGGCGGAGGTAGGGCAGAATGGTGCCGACGGCGGGCTGCGTCGTGAGGCCAGGGATGTAGAAGCCCTCGCGCATCGTGTAGTAGAACTTCATGCCGAGTGTGGGCAGGGCGGCGGCGTGCGGGCCGCGGTAGACCCAGTGATAGCCTTTGCGATCCTCGAAGGTGAAACGCGTGTAGTGGGCGGCGAGGTCGGTGGGCGCCTGGTGCGCGGAGTCGGCCGTGCCGGGGACTTCGGTGTTGCGGACTGTGCCGTCGGGGTTGAGCGGGAGCGGCAAGAGCGGGAGCGGCATCGGGCCCTGGAGGATGGTGCCGGCGGTGACGGGGTAGTTGAACAGTTTGTCGTCGACGGTGCCGGCGAGATCGAGTTCGCGCACGACCTTGAAGGCGTGCATATCGGGCCGCCCATCATCCGAGGTGTAGTCGATCAGGACGAAAGGCTGCGACGTGTAGGGCGTGGCGTCGGCCGTGGTGTCGTTGAGATCATCGCGGAGGGCGTAGGCGCGACCGCCGATCATGAGCGCGTGCTCTTCGTTGGGATTGAAGCCAGGCAGCGCAGGGTCGTTTTGCACGTAGAGGCTGCCGGCGATTTCGGCGGGCGTGAGGTCGCCACTGCCGTCGTTACTGGCGAGGATGATTTGGTGGGGTGAGGCTGGATAGGATACGGTGTAGGTGCCGATCTTGGCGGGCGTGTAGAATTCCTGAAACGCGGCGCTGGGCGGCGTGATTTTTTTGAACCACCAGACTTTGAGAACGTTGGCACCGGGCGGGGCGTTGACGGGGATGATCGCGCCGCGGGCGGCGTCGGCCATACCGACGGCGAAGGGATTGCGGTAGGCTCCCGGGTGGTAGTGCGTGCCGCTGACGATGTGGCCGGCGATCTCGTAGCCGACCGGGGCGGCGATGCGGGTGCCGACGGTGGCCGTCGTCACGAGCGAGGTGAGACCGTCGCTCTCCTGGAAGCCGAGGTTGAGGCCGGAGAACGTTGCCGTTGCGCCGGTGCCGCCGCCGCCGGTGAGCGTGATGCCGGTCGCAGCGGTAAAGTTGGCGCCGTGATTCGTGATTGTGATGGCGGTGACTTTGCCGCCGGCGACGGTGGCGACGGCGGTCGCGCCCGTGGCGCCGCCGGTGAAGGCGACGGTGGGCGCGGAGGTGTAGCCGGAGCCGCCGTTCGTGACGGTGGCGAAGCGGGGGCGCGTATCCGCCTGCGTGTAGAGGCGGACATACCAGACTTCGGTGCCGCCGGAGAATTTGAGGAGGGTGCGGTTGACGCCGTCGCTGCCGAGGGAGACGAGGAGGCGTTGGCTGGCGGTATCGATGGCGGTTTCGGTCTGCGCCGGATCGTCCTGATAAACGATCTGCGGCAATTGGCCGCCGGGAAACGCGAGGCCGGTGGCGGCGGTGCTGCCCGCGGTGGCGACGGTGTAGTGAGCAGGGAAGTCGAGCAGACTGGACGGCCAGACCTGTTGGTAGTGGTTGCGCTGAACGGGCCAGTAAATGCCGAGATTGGGTGAGGCGGGTGGCGTCAACAGGCTGATCGCGGCGTCGGCGCGCTGGAGCCAGTAGAAGACGATGCGGTCGGGATTTTCGTTTTCGCGCTCCGCGTAGTATTGGACGTAGCCATCGGCGCGCGTGTGGGTGCCGTAGAGGGATTGTCCGTCGGGTGTGGCGTTGAGCACGGGGGACGCGAGGAGTTCGGACGTGCCGTCGCGCGGTAGCGGGCGGCCGGCGCTATCGAACGGCGTGAGGCGCTCGCCGAGCCACACGGCGACATTGGTGGGCGGGGCGACGGCGACGATGTCGACGATGTCAGCGCCGAGAAATTCGCGATTGGTGGTGGAGCCGGGTTTGAGCGCGCCAAGATACTCGACGAAGATGCGGCCCTCGACGTTGTAGGCACGGAGGGAGGCGACGCTGCCGACTCGTTCGAACCAGAGGGTGCGGCGTTCGGCGGGCGGGGCGGAGTTGGGGCTGGGATTGGGATCGAGGCCGACGACGCGGTATTCCTCGGCGACGGTGGCGGGGACGATCGGATTGTAGACGGGATTTACGGTTTCAATGCTGCCGGTGGGGATATTGACGGGCGGCCCGGTGAAGCTGCGCTCGGTCCAGTAGAGTGTGCGCGTGGGCTTGGTGGTCGCGCCAGAGACGTTGAAGATTTCGGTCTTGTAGCCGTAGGTGGAGCCGGAGACGGGGAGGCGGGTGACCCAAGTGATGGAGACTTGGCCGGCTTGGGTGGCGAAGGCCTTTTCGGCGTGGGGGCTGTAGTAGTAAGCGAGGGTGGTGCCGGCCGCGATGGTGGGCGCGCCGTTGATGATTTCGCCCGGGGCGAGAGGTTGGAGGCGCCAGTAGAGGGCGTCAGCCACGTCGGGGCTGTTGCCGGCTTTGGTGGCGGGCGGCGGAATGATATCGCCGAGGAGGTAGCGCGGCACGCCGGCGGCGAAGGCGGCGCCGAAGCTGGAGCGATGGAGGACGGTGGCGGCGCCGGTGGGGGCGCCCGTGCCGGGGGCGAGATAGAGCCCGGCGGGGTAGCGTTGTTGCAGCGTGCCGGTGGCGGCGCGGGACGAGGAGCCGGCGGCGACGCCGTGGACGGATTTGAATTGCGGCGTGGTGGCAGGCGGATTGTCGGGAGTGGGGACGATGGACGTAGCGGCGACGTGGGAATCGTAGAGTCGGTTGAATTCGCCGCCTTTGAGTTCGTATTGGGCGGAGGCGAGGGGCGCGAACGCCAGAGTGAAGATGAGAGTTGAAGTTGAAGTGACGAGGGCCGCAGCGGCGCGGAGGGAGAGGCGGAGAGAAGGGGAGAAGGGGAGCAGGGCGTGGCGGGGAGGCGGGGCGGCACGCGACGGCACGGCGTCAAGCGCCGGCCCTACGATCAAATTGGCGGCTTTCATGCGCGAGGAGGGGCGGCGCGGTTAGCGAGGGGAGTTGGCGGAGAGGGAGGCGGCGTTGAGCCGGCGCTCAATGGCGGCGAGGCGCGTGGTCGTCTGCGTCTCGAGGTCGCGGATACGCTGGTCCAGGGCGGCGATGGTGGCGTCGCGTTGCGCGATCTGGGCGTCCTTTTCTGCGCGGAGTTCGCGGAGGGCTTGGACGGTGTGAGACTCGAAACCGGAGAAGCTGATGGCCTTCATGCCGTCGGCGCCGGTGCTGACCCACTCGGGAAAAATCCGCTCCATTTCCTGCGCGATGAAGCCGGTCTGGAGACCCGACGCATATTTTGCCTGATCCTTGAAGAGGAAGTGGACGCTGCGAAGCTGCAGCAGTTTTTCGAGGGAACCGGAGAGAGCGCGGACATCGGTTTTCAGTCGGAGGTCCGAACTGCTGGCCCAACTGCCGCCACCGGATTTGTAGGCGTTGCCGTTGTGCTCAAAATAGAACCAGGGGCCGGCGGACGTGGCGATGGCGAAGGGGTAGACGCGGCCGGAGGTGTTGTTGACGAGGACCTGAACGTTGGCGTCGCCATTCGCGCCGGAGAAGCCGACGCGGCCATCGGCGGCGACTTCCATTCGGGAGGTGCCGCCGGCAGGGACGCCGCCGACTGGGGCAGTCGCGAGCGTGATCGTGCCGTAGCCGAGGGAGACGCGCGACTGGCCGCCGGCGGGCGCGGCGACGCTCCAGCCAGCGTTGTTGTTGAAATTATTATACGTGAGATGAATGCCGTCACCGATCTGGTTGAAGGCGCCGAACAGGTAGCCGGAGGTATTGCCGCCGTTGACGCGGAGGTAGTTGTAGGCGCCGTTGGTGCCGCCGACGTCGGTGGCAAGTTTGGCGGCGGTGATGGAAGCGTCGGCGAGTTTGGCGGTGCTGACGGCATTGTTGGCGAGGTCGGCGGTGGCGATGGTGGCGTCGACGATTTTGGCGGAGGTGACGGCGTTGTCAGAGAGGTCCGCGGTGACGACGGTGCCGTCGAGGATCTTGGCGGAGGTGACGGCGTTGTCGGCGAGGTCGGCGGTGACGATGGTGCCGTCGAGAATTTTGGCGGAGGTGACGGCGTTGGCGGCGAGGTCGGCCGTGGCAATGGTGGCGTCGACGATCTTGGAGGTGTCGACGGAGTTGGCGGCGAGTTTGGCGAGGGTGACGTTGGCGTCGGCCAGTTTGGCGGTGGTGATGTTGGCGTCGGCGAGTTTGGCCGTGGTGACGTTGGCGTCGGCGAGCTTGGCGGTGGTGACGGCGAGATTGGCGAGTTGGAGCGTGGCGACGGTGTCGGCGACGAGCTTGGCGCCGGTGATGGTGTTATCGGCGATCTGCGTGGCGGTGATAGAGGCGGCGAGGCCTTCGGCGACTTTGGCGCGGAAGGCGTAGGGCATCGTGACGATCTGCTGGCGAGGGGAAATCTCGGGGTCGGCGGTGCCGGCGTTGCCATCGTCGACGGTGACGCCGAGGAAGCGGGAAGCGCCGGTGAACAAAGTATCGAAGGCAGGTTTGGCCTCGCTGCCGACGGCGGCGCCGCCACCGACGAGGACGTTGAACTCGCCGTTGGCGATGGTGACGGTCTGCTGCTCGGAGTAGAGGCGGTTGACCACGGCGGTGTTGGTGGCGTGGTCGTAGATGCGGAAGATGACGGTGCGGTTCACCGGCGACGGGGAGCCGATGAGGTTGTTGGCGGCGTCGGAGACTTTGCCCTGATAGGTGATGAAGGCGGGGACGGCGGAGGTCTGGGCGCGGGTCGTGAGCGGAAGAGCGGCCAGGGTGAGTGCGAGGGCGGCGAGGGCGGAGTGCAGGTGGCGTTTCATGGGAGAGAAAGTGAAAAGGAGAGTGAAAGGGAAAGTGGGCGGAGTGCGTGGCGAGGGACGGGAGGAGCGGAGGAGTGAACCGCTAATTGGCGCTTATCTTTCGGAGGCGGTGGAGGTGAGGGACGCGTGCGGGCCTCGCCTGATCGGCGAGGCGTGGGGGCTGGTTGGGATCGGCGGTGAGCGGTGGACTGGAATTCTTCAGTTGAGCGTGATGGCGCCGAGTTCGCTGGCGCGGCGGAGTTCGAAGGTGCCGGTGACGGTGAGCGGGGCTTTGTGGAGGCCGGTGACGGTCTCGCTGTAGGTGCCGCCGATCACGGAGGCGCCCCAGCCGAGCGCGGGGGAGCCGGCCGGTGGGGTGGGGGAAAACTGGAAGGTGCAGGCGCGCGTGACCGAGTAGCTCTCGATGCCGGGGGTGGGCAGTGACTGCAGGCGGGCGTCGCGGTTGTCGTGATCCGGATGATACGTGTGGACGAAGGGATTGGTGGGGTCGTTGAAGCCGAGGGTGAAGGTGCGCACGAGCGTGCCGCCGAGAGCGACGCTGCCGGTGCCGTCGGCGACTTCGGTGTCGAGGGGGAGCTGCGTGGAGACGTAGCGCGTGGCGGTGGCCTTGGCGTCGGATTTGAGGCCGGTCTCGCGGGTGCAGAGGCCGAGGTTGTGCGGGGCGGGAGCGAGCGAGCCGACGAAAACTTGGGAGAGCAGACGGGCGGTGCCGGCGTCGTCGACGTGGAGAAGCACGCGGAGCGGGAAGGGGCGGCCGGTGGTGGTGCCGGGTGAACCGGGGGCTTTGCTTACGACGCCGTTGACGGCGATGTCGCCGATCCAGAGGCCGGCGAGGGAGGCGACAGTGGCGCTGGTGGGGAGGGAGACGTCGAGGAGGTTGCCGCCGTCGGTGAAGCGGAGGAAGGAGGCGTAGAGCGCGCCGCCGGGGGCGGTCATTTGTGCGCGGGAGAGGCCGAAGCTGAGTTCGACGGTGGCCTGCGGGCCGATGACTTCGGCGAAGGCGGTGGTGAGGAGCGTCTCGGTGGTGACGGCGGTCGTGGCGTTGAACGTGCGGCGCGTGAGCGGGACGGGGCCGGTGATCTGGGGCTGGCCGACGGGGGCGCCGACGGAGTCGAGCGGGGCGACGGTGATCGTGACGGGAGCGGCGGTGCGGTTGCGCACGCGCACGGTGAAGAGCGAGCCAGTGCGGCCGAAGTGGAGGCCGTCGGGCTGGGACGGCGTGATCTCGAGGGGCGCGTAAAAATTTCCGACGACGGGGGCTTCGAACCAGTAGGCTTTGGTGCGGTCGAGCGGCGTGCCGGCGGGCGCGAAAACTTGGACGGGATTGGCGGCGCCGAGATCGCCGCCGGCGTAGGTGTAGACGCGGGAGTTGGCGGCGAGCGCGGCGGGGAACGTGGCGAAATACGCGGAGAAGGTCGGGAAGGTGCTGTTGGTTTGGCGCGTGGGGAAACCGAGGAGATTGGCGCCGTTGCGGACCCAGGTGCTGCGGGGCGGGAGCGTTTTCTGCGTGATGGGAACGAAGTAGGTGTCGCCGACGGTGCCGGTGCATTGCACGAGATAGGCGTGCTGGCCGGGGAGGCTCGCGAGCGTGCTGGTGCCGGGCGAGCCGCGGTTCCACACGCTCCACTCGACGGCGCCGACGGAGGGAATGAGCGGGGAATTGGTGAACTGGGTTTGGGTGGGATTCGGATTCCAACGCCAGACGGAGACGACTTCGGGGTTGGCGGCGAAGAGCACGTCGGGCGTGACGTGCGAGGCATCACCGTGGAGGTAGATCGCGTTCCAACCGCCTTGGAGTGTGTAGGTGGTGGTCTGCCACTGGGCGCGGGCGGTGGGGGGGAGGCCGAGGAAGAGGGAGAGAAGGAGCGCGAGGGAGAGGGGGAGACGGAGCGAAAGGAGGTGAGTGGGAGAGAAAGAGAGGCGGGGAGTGGCGGACCGCACCGTAACCGGTGCGGCTACGGTGAGCAGTGAAGCTACGGGGCGCGGAGAAGCGTGGCGGGAGGGGAGCGTTTTCATCGGACGGTGAGCCGGTAGAAGCGGGAGGCGCCGGGGGTGGTGGCGATGTAGGCGGGCAAAATTCCGATGGCGGTGGCGCGCTGGAAAATGGCGGGCGGGCCGCCGGGCGTGAGAGCGATCGGGACGGTCGCCCAGGTCTTGAGATCGTCGCTTTGCTCGATGGCGTAGACCTTGCCGGTGATGGCGAAGAACTCGCACTCGACGGCGGTGGCGGTCTTGTTTTTCAGGACGAGTTCGAAGCGCTCGGTGGCATCGCCAGCGAAGGTGCCGGCGACGTATTCCTGCCAGTTGGACAGACCGTCGTGGTCGAAATCGCCGTCGCGCGTGAGGAGGTTGATATCCCAGCCGGGCGTGCCGGGGCGGCGGCCGGCTTGGTAGAGTTGCCACTCCTGCCAGACATCGGGGAGGCCATCGTGGTTGGCGTCGGCGCCGAGGGTGAGATCGAGGCGGACGCGTTCACCGCCTTGGCCGGCGCGGAGCGTGCCGGCGACTTCTATGGGGAAGAAACGTTCGCCGTTCAGGTCGACGACGAGGGAGTAGATGCCTTGGGCCGCGACGGACTGGGCGGAGTAGACGCGCGAGGAAGGGCGGTTTTGGTCGAGGCGGATTTGCAGCTCGTAGTTGGCGTCGTCGCGGAGATCGGCGAAGACGGCGGCGCGGCCGATCTCGACGTTGTCTTTGAGGAGGAGGATTTTCGCGCCGTCGACGCGGAGGGTGGCGCCGACTTGGTCGCGGACGAGGCCGTAGATCGTGTAGTAGGGCGCGGGCGGGTAGGCGGCGAGGCGCGGGGAGGCGAAGACGAGCGCGGCGAAGGCGAGCGCGGCGAGGGCGGTCGCAACCGGTGAGGTGCGACGGGCGGCGGCGGGCTCAGCGAGCGCGCGGAGTGCGGCGCACCGGCGGGCGAACGAGGAAAAAATCATCATACACGAGAGCGGCAGGGAGCGGGGAAGGCGGTGAGGGGAACGCGGATACACGAGGACCGGCGGGTTTGCCGGGGTGGGAAGAGGGTCGTGGTTTCCGCGGAGTGAGTTCACGGGGCATGAGTGGGCTGAACGGCGCCGTTGGTGGCGGAGCGGGCGGGTGCCGCAATGCGGCAGGGGCGAGCGTGGCGCAGGATGTGGCGAGCGTGCCGCGCCTGCGTAGGCGCGCGGCGCGCTAGGGCGAGACGGGGGGCCGCGTGGAGCCGGGGCTCAGGCGGCGGGTGAGACGAACGTGATAGCCGCGACGGCCTGCCGGCGAGCGGCAGCCCTACTTGGTCAGGCGGCGGCGGAGGTCGGGCGCGAGGCGGTGGCTGCAGGCGACGGACTGTTTCATGCCGCGGAGATGGAGTGTGGGCGTCTCGCCGTCGGGGGTGTCGATGCGGTCGAGTTGAGCGAGATTGACGAGGGCCTGTCGGTGCACGCGGACAAAAATATCGGCCGGGAGGGCGCTCTCCCAGGCCTTCAGCGAGCGGCGGACGAAAAAGTGCGAGCCGTCGGCGACGTAGACATCGGTGTAATTATCGCTGGATACGATGGCGGCGAGATCGGCGAGCGGCACGAAGCGGGCGCCGCGGTCGTTTTTGAGGAAGACGCGGTCGCCAGCGGCGAGCGTGCCGAGGGGGCGTTCGGAGGTATCGCCGGCCTCGGGCGCGGCGGGGGCGGCGGGCGGCATCAGGCGCGCGACGGTGGCGGCGAGGCGGGCGGGCGCGACGGGTTTCAGGAGATAATCGAGGGCGTTGATCTCGAAGGCGCGCACGGCGTATTCGTTGTGCGCGGTGACGAACGCGATGCGCGCGGCGGGCGACACGTGCGGCACGAGGTCGAAGCCGTTGCCACCACCGAGATCGATGTCGAGAAACACGAGGTCGTAGCCGGGCTGGGCGAGGAGTTCGCGGGCGGTCGAAGGATGATCGGCCTCGCCGACGATCGTAATCTCGGGGTGCGCACCGAGCAGGCGGCGCAGCTCTTCGCGGGCGAGGTATTCGTCGTCGATCAGGAGGGCGCGGGGCATGGTCGATTTGCGATTTACGATTTACGATTTGGGTCGGCCGGGAGGGCAAGGCTGACAATGACCCAACTGTCGCGCTCGGCCGTGGCGAAGGTGTGGGTGTCGGGATAGTAGCGGCGGAGGCGTTGGCGGAGATTTTCAAGGCCGATGCCGGTGGAGGGCGCGGCGGATTCGCCGGAGGCGAGCCAGCGGCCAGTGTTGGCGACTGTGAGGACGAGGGTGGCGGGCGCGTCGAGGCGCGCAGTGAGGCGCAGGCGGAGCGTGCGGACCTCGGGTTGCCAGCCGTGCTTGAGGGCGTTTTCGACCAACGGGAGGAGGAGGAAGGGCGGGATGAGGTGCGGCGCGGCGTCGGGGGCGAGGTCGATCTCGACGGCGAGTTTGTCGCGCCAGCGGGTCTGCTCCATGTCGAGGTAGAGTTTGAGCATGGCGAACTCTTCGCTGACGGGGGCGAGGTCTTCGTTGCGGGTGAGGGTGACGCGGCAGAGATCGGCGAGTTGGGAGACCATGTCGCCGGCGGCGGGAGGACGGGAAAAGATGAGGGCGCGGATGGAGTTGAGGGCGTTGTAGAGGAAATGTGGATTCAGTTGGTAGCGGAGCATCTCGAGGCGAGTTTTCTCCTCGGCGAGTTTGGCGGCGGCGGATTCGTCGCGGTCGATCTGGCGCAGGCGCGCGAGCTCGGCGGTGCGTTCGGCGACGATGGTTTCGAGGTGGGCGGAGCGGCGGCGGAGCGCGCGGGTGCGGATCGAGATGACGGCGAAGATCGCGGCGAGAAAGGAAGCGGCATAGCCGGCGAAGGCCCAGCGCGTGAGCCACCACGGCGCGGCGATGGAAAAGGCGAGCGCGACGATTTCGCTCTCGCGGCCGTCGAGGGCCTGGGCCTGGACTTGAAACGCGAAGGAGCGAAAGGGGAGGTGGGTGAATTCGCGCGAGGTGGCGTCGCTCCAATCGGACCAGTCGGTTTCGAGGCCGGTGAGGCGGGTGCGGTAGCGCGTGGTGGTTTTACCGTGGTAGTCACCTTCGTAGGCGGGCGCGGCGAAAGCGAAACGGAGGGCGGTCTGTGTCGGGGGGAGGGAGAGCGGCGTAGGCGGGGCGCGATCGAGGCCGGGGTCGCCGAAGAGGATTTCGCCTTTCGCGGTGGCGAGGGAGCGCACAAAAGCGCGGAGGGGCGGGCGGGGCTGGCTGGGTTGCCACGTCGGATCGAGCGTGATGATCGAGCCTTGGCCGGCGACCCAGAGGTGTTGCGTGGGCTCGTCGAAATAGAGCGAGTTGGGAACGATGGCGCGGAGCGGGCCGGTGCGAATCTCGGTCGGCCGCCATGGCGGCGTGGTGTCCGGGGCGAGGCGCACGAGGCGTGGGCTGGGGTTAATGAGGAACCACCAATGGGCGCCGTGGGTGTCGATGTGAGCGGCGACCGCGCCGGTGTCACCGCGGAGGCCGGCGAGATCGGCGATGGGTTCGAAGCGATCGGCGGTGCGGTCGAAACGGAGGGTCCACACGGCGCAGGTCACGTAGAGTTCGGCGTCGCGGAAGACGAAGCGGGCGCTGTCGCGGCGACGCACGGCGGGGACGCCGCGGGCCTCGTCGTAAGTTTGCGCGGGGGCGTCGGGACGGACGCCGCCGCGGAAGTCGAGGCGCCAGACGCCGCGACCGTCGTAGCCGACGGCCCAGACGGTGCCGTCGCCATCGTCGCGGAAACGGGTGAGGCCGACGGGGACGTGGGTGAGGGCGCCGAGGTTTTGCCATTTGCCCTCGGCGGATTGCAGGAGCCACGCGCCGCTTTGCGAGCCACCGAGGTAAAAGCCGGGGTGTTGGCGGAGGCGATGGAGTGTGGTCAGGCCGAGCGGAAGCGCGACGCGGGCGCGGCCATCGCGGGTGATTTCGTAAAGATTGGAACCGGTGCCGTAGAGGCGGCCGTCGGCTTCGAAGAGGGTGTTGAGTCCGGTGGTGACGCCCTCGACCGCGTGAAAGCGACCGGTGGTCTCGTCGCGCCAGGCGAGACCTTCGTTGTGGGTGACGTAGAGGCGGTCGCCAAAACGGAAAAAAATGCGCGGACTGCCGGAGAGCCCGAGGGCGGGCCCGTGTTGGGCGAAGCCGCTGTCGAGCTGGAGGCGCACGAGACCGGTGCGTTGGGCAATCCAGAGGCCGCCTTCGCGGTCGGTCGCAATTTCTTCGATACGGTTGCTGGGGAGGCCGTGGGATTGGTCGAGGGAGACGGCGGTTTCGCCGCGGGCATCGAGGATGCGCAGACCATGGCGGAGGAAACTGAAAGCGAAACGCCCGTCCGGGAGGAACGCGGCGGCGGTGGCGGCATCGTCGCTGAAAAACGAAGGTGACTTCGGCGACAAGGGCACGAGGGCGGTGCCGGCCCCGCGCCAGAGTTGCGGGCCGCGCGCGGTGAGGAGGAGCACGGTGTCGGCCGAGACAGGCCGCGCGCCCATGACGCGGATCGTCGCGCGACCGCTCTCGCCGGGGACGACGGGGGCGGGGGCGGCCGGGACGAGTCGGTCGCCGTCGAGGCGCAAGAGGCCGCCGGTGCCGGCGGAGACGTGGAGCGCGTCGGCGTGCCAAAAGAGGCCGTTGGCGCGGCCGGGAATTGCCCAGCGGCGCGCAGTGCCGTCGGCAGCGAAGCGCACGAGGTCGCGGACGGTAGAAAAATAAACGCCGTCCGGGCCGACGTAGGAGTAGTTAAAATCGCCGAGGACGCGGTCGGTGGCCGGAATCCGGGCGGTGACATCGACGGAGCGGAGGACGCCGGTGGCGTCGGGCTGAAGGGTCGCGACGACGCCGACGCCGCCGGCCCAGACGGTGCCCGCGCGGTCGATGGCGAGCGTGCGGGCGGGACCCTCGGCGGGGAGCGGGTAGAGGTTCCACGCGGCGCCGTCGAATTCGAGCACGCCGTAGTTGTTGCCGACGTAGATGAAGCCGTTGCGCGGATGCTGGACGAAAGCCCAGTTGACGGGAGCGGCGTCGTAGTCCTCCGAGGTCCAGGTGCGCAGAAACGGGGTGCCGGTGAAGCGAGGGGAACTGGGGGCGGGGAGGGGCGGCTTGGTGGCATCGGACGCCAGTGCCACCGCTGCAAACGTAGAGAGAAGGAGATGCAGAATCCTGCGCACGGGGAGCGACTAGGTCACAGCGCGCGGCGAAGTCGAGCGACGGCGGCTCGGCGGACGAATTTGTGCTGCGCCAACGGGCGCGGCGGACGACGCGGCGAACACCGACTCAGCCCGGGGGCCACGCGAGCTGGCGCTTCGCGAGAAGGTGAACGTGGAGGTGCGGGACGGACTCGCCGCCCTGGGGGCCATGGTTGATCACGAGGCGAAAGCCTTCGGTGAGGTGCAGTTTTTTAGCGAGGGCGCCGGCGGTGAGCAGGAGGTGGCCGAGGGTGGCTTGGTCGGCGGCGGTGGCTTCGCCGATGCGCGGTATCGGTTTTTTGGGGATGATGAGCAGGTGGACGGGAGCCTGCGGCTGGATGTCGTGGAGGACGATGCAGAGGTCGTCTTCGTGTTCGATCTTCGCGGGGATTTCGCGGTCGATGATGCGTTGGAAGATGGTTTTGGGCATAAGCGCGGGAGCCTGCTGTCGGGAGATTTCGGAGCGTTATCCCTTCGCCTGCAAGCAGGCTCCTACAAAAACAGCAGCTGCAGATTCGCGCCGCGGACGGTGCGGGCGGCGGTGAGGGCGCGGATGAAGGCGAGGGCTTCTTCGTAGTCGCGTTGGCGGCGCGGGGTCGCGCGGCGCGTGGGCGGGATCAGCGCAGGGCGGAGATTGGTGACGAGGAGCGTCGACTCGCGGAAGGGCGCGAGGTGTTTCAGGCCGGCCATAATCTCGGCGCGCGTAAAGAGCGGCGTGGCCGAGGCGAGGGTGAGCGAGGCATCCCAGTGGAAGAAGCCGTGGCGCGGGAGGCCGGTGAAGAGTTTCGCGAGGAGATCGGCGGCGGCGGCGTTGAACGCGGCGTCGTAGGTCGCGGCGAACTCGGGGTGCGCGGCGATCTGGGCTTCGAGTTCGGCGAGGCTGAAGGTGATCGCGCCTTTGATCTGGTTGGCGAGATAGAGGTCGTGCCCGGTGACATGCGCGAAGAGCGCATCAATGAAATGGAGACGGCGTAGATCGTCGCGGGAGGCGGAAGGCATGAACGTCGAACCTCTGATGGAGGGAAAAAGAAACCGCTAATCTTCGCTAATTGGCGCTAAGCTTGGGATACGGAATCGGCGAAGATGAACGCAGAACAGCGGTTTTACTCGGTCGGCTTGGACTTCGGTTTGCCGAGGGCGCTGACTTCGTCGACGAATTCGGCGACGTCGCGGAATTGTTTATAGATGCTGGCGAAGCGGACGTAGGCGACTTGGTCGACGTGGCGGAGGCGTTGCATCACACCTTCGCCGATGGCGCGGGACGGGATTTCGTTTTCGAACTGAGCTTCGAGCACGTCCATCACGTCCTCGACGAGCATGGTGATTTGTTCGAGGTCGACGGGGCGTTTGTGACAGGCGGCGCGGACGGCGCGGGAGAGTTTCTCGCGGTCGAATTCCTCGCGGCGGCCGTCGCGTTTGATGACCACGACGCCATCACGGACGACGGCTTCAGTCGTGGTGTAGCGGTGGCTGCACTCAAGGCATTCGCGGCGGCGGCGAATGGTCGACCCCTCCTTGCTGATGCGGGAGTCGATTACTTTGTCCTCGATGGAAGTGCACTTGGGGCAACGCATGTTTTTAGAATGACCAATGTCTAATGACTAATGCCTAATGACGGACGAGCGACGACCAAGGATGCGGGCGGTGCAGGGGGGGATTGATCATGGGTCCTGAGACAGTGGACATTCGGATCAATTGAGGCGAAGGAAGTTCTCCAAAATTTTCATCCCGCCTTCGGTGGCGATGGATTCGGGGTGAAATTGCACGCCCCAGACGGGCAGGGTGCGGTGGCGGAGGCCCATTACCTCGCCCTCGGCGGTCTCGGCGGTGATTTCGAGGTCCTTCGGGAAGGTGGCGCGCTCGACGAGCAGCGAGTGGTAGCGTGTGGCGGCAAAGCCCTGCGGCATACCTTGGAAAACGTCGGTATCCTTGTGGAGGATCGGCGAGGTCTTGCCGTGCATGAGGCGACCAGCGCGGATGACGTTGCCGCCATAGTAGTGGCCGATGGACTGGTGGCCGAGGCAGACGCCGAGAATGGGTTTTTTGCCCTCGAAGGCCTTGATGATGTCGAGGGTGACGCCGGCCTCGCGCGGGGAGCAGGGGCCGGGCGAGAGGAGGATGCGGTCGGGGTTGAGCGCGAGGGCCTCGGCGGGGGTGATCTCGTTGTTGCGATAGACGCGCTGCGTCACGCCCAACTGGCCAAAATATTGGACGAGGTTGAAGGTAAACGAATCGTAGTTGTCGATGACGAGGAGCACTTCTGGCCATTCAACCGGTGGATTGACCCACGGGTCAAGCGTGGGGCAGGGTGGGGCGCTCCGATGCCCGATCACTTCCAGCTCCTGAAAACCGATACAGTCACGGCGGCCCGGCGTGCGCGGCTGCGCACGCGCCACGGCACGATCGAAACGCCGATCTTCATGCCGGTGGGCACGCAGGGCACGGTGAAGTCGCTCACGCCGGCGCACCTCAAGGAAATCGGCGCGCAGATCATCCTCGGAAACACGTATCACCTGAACCTGCGGCCGGGCAGCGAACTCGTGCGTGACTTGGGCGGGCTGCACACATTTATGGATTGGGACGGCCCGATCCTCACGGACAGTGGCGGGTTTCAGGTCTTCTCGTTGGCGAAACTGCGCGACATCCGCGACGACGGCGTGGCGTTTCAGTCGCACCTCGACGGAAAGAAACTGTTTCTCGGACCGAAGGAAGTCATGGGCATCCAGCAAAATCTCGGCAGCGACATCGCGATGGTGATCGACGAGTGCCCGCCGTGGCCGTGCGAGCGCGACGATTGCGCGAAGGCGGTCGCGCGCAGTTACAAGTGGGCAGGGCAGTGCAAACAGATCGCCACCGACAGTGGATTTCTCGCGAACGGGCATCATGTGTTCGCCATTGTGCAGGGATCGACGTTCGACGACCTGCGGCGCGAGGCGGCGGAGTCGCTGGCGGCGTTGGACTTTCCCGGATACGCGGTCGGAGGCGTGAGCGTCGGCGAGCCGGAGCCGGAGATGTTGAAACAGGTGGCGGCGACGACGCCGTTCATGCCGGCGGACAAGCCGCGCTACACGATGGGCCTCGGCACGCCGCCGCAGCTCCTGAAGATGGTGGCGCTGGGTGTGGACATGTTCGACTGCGTGCTGCCGAGCCGCGTGGCGCGCAACGGCCTCGTCTTCACGCCCGACGGACCGATCAATCTGCGCAACGAAAAATACCGCACCGACCCGAAGCCGATCGTCGAGAGCGGCGAGGGCGCTAACAACTACGCGGCGCATTTCTCGCGGGCGTATTTGCGGCACCTCACGGTAGCGGGCGAAATCCTGAGCTGCACGCTGTGCACGCTGCACAATCTCGGTTTCTACCTCGATCTGATGGCCTCGGCGCGGGCGCACATCGAGGCGGGTGACTACGGCACGTGGCACCGTGCGTGGATCGAGCGCTACGAGACGGGCGCGGCGGCGCGGCTGGCGGGCTGACGGCGGGAAAAATCGCCGACAGGAGGCGCGTTTATCCTGAAACGCAGGGGGAGATGTTCCCGGCTTTTTTGGCAACACTCCCGGGAAAATCCGGTCGTGTTGCCCTATGATGGCCGCGATGAAGCCTTCCTTTGCGACCACTGAAATTCTGAATTGGGCGTTGGCGCGAATCGCCACCGACCCGAAAACGACGGGTGAGGCGATGACCGCGCTCAGTCGGATGTTGTGCGAAACCCACCGCGCCCAAGCCCCGGCGGAGTGGGCGGAGACCGTCGCGGCGTGCCGCACACATCCGCTCTGCGCGTTGTTGCACGAAGATCCGTTGACGAAGCGGACCTTCACGCAGCCGCGCGGTTACGCGGGCGACGCGGAGCTGCTCGACATCATTTACCGCCGCGACTGGCGCGGCGTGGAAACGACGCCGACGCGGGTGGGGCAGGCGATTTTTAATTTCACGATCGGTTGCCGCGCGCCCTCGGCCGTGCGCCAGCGCCGCGAATTGCTCGCGAAGATGATTGACGACGCATGCGGGCGGACGGCGTCGCCGCACATTCTCTCGGTGGCGTGCGGGCACCTGCGCGAGCTCGCGCTTTCGGGTGAGTTTCGCGCGGGGAAGGTCGGGCGCTTCGTCGGCCTCGATCAGGATGCGCTCAGTCTTGCGGAGGTCGCGCGCAGTCTGCCGGACGTGCCGGTCGAGACGGTGCCCGGCTCGATCAAGCTGCTCTTCGGGAGCACACTCGCGAAGGAGAAATTCGACTTCATCTACACCGCGGGGCTCTACGATTACCTCGACGAAACATTCGCGCAGCGGCTGACCAAGCGGATGTTCGAAATGCTGCGTCCGGGCGGCCGGCTCCTCGTGGTGAATTTCCGGCCGGGCGTTGAGGACGTCGGTTACATGGAGGCGTTCATGAATTGGAAACTGATTTACCGCGACACGGCGGCCATGGAGCGGTTGAGCGCGGGCGTGCCGAGCGCGGCGTTGGCGCGGCAACACCTCAGCGACGATCCCACGCAGACCCTCGTGTTTCTCGAACTCGACCGGAAGGCATGAACTCCGCTCAACATACCATGAAAGCGGATGCCGCGAATTCCGCGGCGGAGAAGATCGAGCGATGGGTCACGCTCGTGACGGTGTTCGCTCCGTTGGCGGCGACGGCTTTCGCAATCTACCTCGGCTGGCGGCGTTGGGTGGAGCCGCGCGACCTGCTCCTCGCGGCTGCGATGTATCTCGTGACGATCGGCGGCATCACGCTGGGGTATCACCGGCTGTTTACGCACAAGGGTTTTAAATGCGGCGCCGTCGTGCGCGCGGTCCTCGGGATCGCGGGCAGCATGGCGTCGCAGGGGCCGCTGTTTTTCTGGGTGGCCTGCCATCGGCGGCATCATCAACACAGCGACTCTGCGGGCGATCCGCACTCGCCACACGCGCACGGCGAGGGCGCGCTGGCGGTGTTGCGCGGGTGGTGGCACGCGCATGTCGGATGGATGCTCACGCACAAACCGGAAAACTATTTCCGCCTCGTGAACGACCTCTTGCGCGATCCCGTCGTGATGGCGGTGCACCGGTTGTATTTTGTCTGGGTGCTCGTTGGGCTCGCGTTGCCCGGGTTGATTTCGATGGCGGTCGCGGGGAGTGCGGCGGCGTTTTGGCCAGGTGTGTTGTGGGGTGGGTTCGTGCGGATGTTTGTCGTGCACCACGTGACGTGGAGTGTGAACTCCGTGTGCCACGTGATGGGCTCGCGGCCTTACGCGACGGAAGACGAGAGCCGCAACAACGCCCTCGTGGCCGTGCTCACCCTGGGCGAGGGTTGGCACAACAATCACCACGCGTTTCCCTCGTCGGCGCGTCACGGTTTGCAGTGGTGGCAGGTCGATCCGACCTACCTGGTGCTGCTCGCGCTCAAGGCAATGCACTTGGCCTGGGATATCCGCACGCCGTCGCCGCGCGAGCTGGCCGCATCGCCGGCATCGGATGGCTCGGCTCCGGCGATGCCGACGGCGTTTCAGTAGGAAACGGGATCAGGGTTTCCCTGATATTCCCGCGCTCGCCAAGCACCGGGGTTTTCCCCTCAATGCGCGCCTTTTCCTCACCATGCGCATTCTTGTCACCGGCGGTGCCGGCTTCCTCGGCTCTCATCTCTGCGAACGCCTCCTCAGGGACGGCCATGAAGTCGTCGCGATCGACAACCTCTTCACCGGGCGAAAGCTCAACATCGCGCACCTGATGGCGCATCCGAATTTCGAATTCGTGCGCCACGACGTGATCGATCCCTTCAAGTTTGAGGTCGACCAGATCTACAATCTCGCCTGCCCCGCCTCGCCGCCGCACTACCAGTATAACCCGATCAAAACCATCAAGACCTCGGTGATGGGCGCGATCAATTGCCTCGGGCTCGCGAAACGCACGCGCGCTCGCGTCTTTCAGGCGAGCACGAGCGAAGTTTACGGCGACCCGCAAATTCACCCGCAGCCCGAGAGCTACTGGGGCCACGTGAATCCCATCGGGAAACGCTCCTGTTACGACGAGGGCAAGCGGTGCGCCGAGACTCTCTTCTTCGACTACCACCGCGAGAACAAGGTCGATATCCGCGTCATCCGTATCTTCAACACCTACGGCCCGCGCATGCACGAGGCGGACGGCCGCGTCGTCTCGAATTTCATCGTGCAGGCGTTGCGTGGTCAGGACATCACGATCTACGGCGACGGTTCGCAGACGCGGTCGTTTTGCTACGTCGACGACCTGATCGAAGGCTTCGTGCGCTTCATGGCGCAGACCGAAACCGTTGGCCCGATGAACTGTGGCAACCCGGGGGAATTTACGATGCTGGAGCTGGCGGAACTCACGCTGAAGCTCGTCGGAGGAAAATCGAAGATCGTCTACAAGCCGCTGCCGACCGACGACCCGAAGCAGCGTCAGCCCGACATCACCTTGGCGAAAAAAATCCTCGGCGGCTGGGAGCCGAAGGTGTCGCTCGAAGAAGGCCTCGGGCGCACGATCACGTATTTCAAGACGCGGGTCTGAGTTTTGCCCGCGGGGAGAGTGGGCGTGGCCGGCGCCGGGTGCGCGGGGGCGGTGGCATACAAGCTGCACCTCGCGGCTTTTTCTATGCTTACACGTTTCTGCTCCCGACTGCTGATCGTTTTCATTTTGGCTTTGGGCGCGCCCACCGCGTGGTGTGCGGCCGACCTGATCCGCCCGAAAGTTATCGTCGTCGCGACGTTTGAGGTCGGCGCCGACACGGGTGACAAACCCGGCGAGTTTCAATTTTGGGCGGAGCGCGAGAAACTCACGAAGACCATCACCGTCCCCGGCCTCGATCATCCGGTCTGTTACAACGATCAGGGCGTCTTTGGCGTCGTCTCGGGCACGACGGTGCGCGCGGGCCTCCAAATGATGGCGCTCTGCCTCGACCCGCGTTTCGACCTTACGCGCAGCTATTGGCTCATCAACGGCATCGCCGGCGTAAATCCCCACGTCGCCTCCGAGGGCAGCGCGGCGTGGGCTCGCTACGTAGTCGATGGCGACATCGCCTACGAAATCGATTCGCGCGAGACGCCCGCCGACTGGCCCTACGGCATCATGGCGCTCGGTAACAAAAACCCGAAACAGAAGCCCGTGATTCCCGATTGGGCGCCAAAACCGATGTCGTGGACGCTCAACCCCGCGCTGGTGCAGTGGGCTTTTGCGCTCACGAAAGATGTCCCGCTCCTCGATTCGCCCGAAGCCAAGGCCCACCGCGCACTCTATAAAGATTTCCCTGCCGCCGCGCAGCCACCCCGCGTGATGCTCGGCGACAGTTTCGCGTCCTGCCGCTACTGGCACGGCGCGGTGATGCAGAAGTGGGCCGACGATTGGACCGCCCTTTACACGCAAGGCCAGGGCAGCGCCGCCATGACCAACATGGAAGACCACGGTATCGCCAACGCCCTCACGCGCCTCGCCGCGATGGGCCGCGTCGATTTCCAACGCGTGCTCGTGCTACGCACGGGGAGCAACTTCTCGATGCCGCCGACCGGACAAAGCGCCGCGGCAAGCATGGTCGAGGAGTATCAAGGCATGCTCCCCGCCCTCGAATCCGCCTATCGCGTCGGTTCGCCGGTCGTGCACGCGTTGCTGAAGGACTGGAGCCGCTACGAGAAGCTGACGCCGGCACCCTGAGCGGGCATCCCGGATCGGGCTCGCAGGCGGCGCATGAGCCAACCGCGGCACACGATTTGCCCGCGGACGAGTTTGCGAGGGTGCAAACGCGCCACCGTGGCGCAGTTTTTCGCGGCGATTCGGGTCACGATGGCTCCGACGCGACCTGAGTTTTTCGCCGGTTTCGCTCGGGAAAGGGTGTTTTCTTCCCTCGGAGATGCCGGTCATTTCTTCATTTGCCAAGCCCATGGCCCGGCCTACGCTCCCGCCCCTTCATGCTCTCGTTTCTCCTCAAACGCTTTTCCGGCCGACACTATAAGAAGTTCCTCGAGAAGTGCCGCCCCATCGTCGCGCGCATCAACGAACTGGAGCTTTCCTACCAGTCGCTCACCGACGACCAGCTCCGCGCCAAGACCGAAGAATTCCGCGCCCGCATCGCCGCCGCCGCCGATAAGAAAGCCGCCCTAGAGGAGATTTTACCCGAGGCCTTCGCCACCGTTAAGAACGCCGCCCGCCGCCTCTGCGGCCAGAAAGTCCTAGTCTGCGAACACGAACTCTCGTGGGACATGGTGCACTTCGATGTCCAGTTGATCGGCGGTATCGCGATCCACCAGGGCAAGATTTCCGAAATGGCCACCGGCGAGGGCAAAACCCTCGTTTCGACGCTGCCCCTCTACCTCAACGCCCTCACCGGCCGGAACACCCAGCTCGTCACCGTCAACGACTACCTCGCCCGCCGCGACTCCGAGTGGATGGGCCACATCTACAAGTTTCTCGGCGTGACCGTCGGCTGTATCCAGCAACAGATGGCGCCCGACCTCCGCCGCGAGATGTATGGCTGCGACATCACTTACGGCACCGCCAGCGAGTTCGGCTTCGACTACCTCCGCGACAACGGCATGGCCACGCGCAAGGAAGACCAGGTCCAGCGCGACTACTGGTTCTGTATCGTGGACGAAATCGACTCGATCCTCGTCGACGAAGCGCGCACGCCGCTGATCATTTCCGGCCCCGCTCCCATCGAGCGCGAGCAGCCTTTCACCCGCCTCCTTCCGCCGGTCGACCGTCTCGTCAACGACCAGACTCGCCTCTGCATCAAGATCGTCACCGAAGCCCGCGAGTTGCTCGAAAAGGCCGGTGCCACCGACGAAGACCGCCAGCTCGCCGCGCACAAGCTGCTCCAGGTGAAGATGGGCCATCCGAAGAACAAGCAGCTCCTCCGCGTCATGGAAAACAGCGAGTGGCGCAAGCTGCTCGACAAGACCGAGACCGACCTGAATTCCGACCTCAACAAGGAAGAACTTTACCGTCTCAAGGAACAGCTCCTCTATGTCATCGACGAGCGTCAGCATCAGGCCGACCTCACCGAAATCGGCCGCAATAAACTGCGTCCCGATAATCCGGATGCATTCATGTTGCCCGACCTCGCGACCGAGTTCAGCGACATCGAAAAAGAGACCGCGATCACTCCCGAACAACGCGAGGAAAAGAAGCTCGCCGCGCAGACCCGTTACGCCGCCGTATCCGAGGACATCCACGCGATTTCCCAGCTCCTCCGCGCCTATTCGCTCTACGAACGCGACGTCGAATACGTCGTCCAAGAGGGCAAGGTCATGATTGTCGACGAAAACACCGGCCGCGTCATGCCCGGTCGCCGCTGGTCCGACGGTCTGCACCAGGCCGTCGAGGCCAAGGAAGGTGTCACCATCGAGCGCGAGACGCGCACCTACGCCACGATCACGATTCAGAATTATTTCCGCCTCTACGAAAAACTCGCCGGCATGACCGGCACCGCGGAAACCGAGGCGATGGAGTTCAACGATATCTACCGTCTCAGCGTGCAGGTGATCCCGACGAACAAGCCCTGCATCCGCGTCGACCGCAACGACTCCATCTTCAAGACGCGCCGCGACAAATACACCGCCGTCGTGAAAGAAATCGAAGACGCCCACAAACGCGGCCAGCCCGTCCTCGTCGGCACTGTGACGGTCGAGTCCTCGGAGTTTCTCTCCCGTATGCTCAAGCGCACGGGTGTGATTCACACCGTCCTCAACGCCAAATTCCACCAGCAGGAAGCCGAGATCGTCTCGCGCGCCGGCCAGCGTGGCGCCGTCACCATCGCCACCAACATGGCGGGCCGCGGCACCGACATTAAACTCGGCGAAGGCGTGCGCGACCTCGGCGGCCTCTACGTCATCGGCACCGAGCGTCACGAATCCCGCCGCGTCGACCGCCAGTTGCGCGGCCGTTGCTCGCGTCAAGGCGACCCCGGTCTCACCAAGTTTTATCTCTCCCTCGAAGACGACCTCATGCGTCTCTTTCTGCAGGGTAATCTCGCCTCGAAACTCATGGAAGGCTCCATGCAGGAGGGCGAAGAGCTCGAGCATCCCTGGCTCAACCGCTCCATCGAGAGCGCGCAGAAGAAGGTCGAGCAGCAGAACTATTCGCAGCGCAAACGCCTGCTCCAATACGACGACGTGCTCAACCAGCAGCGCGAAGTCATCTACGGTATCCGCAACGGTGCGATCCACTCCGACCGCCCGAAGGACATCATCTTCGAGCAGATCGAGGAAGAGTTGATGAGCCGGTTGGAGACCGCCGGGTTCCGCGAAAAATTCGGCGCCACTCAGACCGCGCTCGAGAGCCTCGTTGTGTGGCTGAATACCCATTTCCCGATCAGTGCCACGCTCGAAGATGTGAAGGGCGACAAGCCCGAGGCCATCGCGACGAAGCTGCTCGGTCGCATCAAGGAAGCCTACGCGATTAAGGAGTCCGTCGAGATTCCCGAGGCGCTCGGCTCGCTCGAGCGCTACGTGGTCATCAACGCGATCGACCACCACTGGCAGGAGCACCTCACCGAGATGGAAGATCTCCGCAAGAGCATCGGCCTCCGGAGCTACGGCCAGAAGGATCCGCTCGTCGAATACAAGGGCGAGGCCTACAAGTATTTCGAGGAGCTGATGACAAACGTCCGTCTGCAAATCTGCACGGGCCTCTTCCGCAGCGCGTCGAATCTGGAGTCGTTTGAAAACATGCTCTCGCTCCTCAGCCGCACCGCCCGCGCGGTCGGCCCCGCCGACGCCCCGGTCGCTCCGCCCGCCGCCGCGCCGCGTTTCGAGACGAGCACGACGGTCACGAGCAGCGGTCCCGCCGAAGCGCCCGCGCCCGCCGCGGAGCAGGAGATCGTGTTGCCGAAAGTCACGATCCGCCGCGAAACGCCGAAGGTCGGCCGCAACGAGCCCTGCCCGTGCGGCAGCGGCAAAAAGTTCAAGAACTGCCACGGGGCGTAAGTTTCGAAAAGGATACGTTCCGAAACGTAGGAGCCTGCTTGCAGGCGATCTCAGGGTTTTCGTCCACCAGTTTTCAAACCATCGCCTGCGAGCAGGCTCCTACCTTCAGGCAAAGCCATGCGCGATCCGTCCAAAGGCCACGCCGCCCTACGTCGTGGTCGCGTCTCGATCCCGCACGCGGAATATTTTGTGACCATTTGCACGGATCAGCGTCGCGTTGATCTGACTGCGCCGGATGTCGCCACCTTGGTGTTGGCTGAAATGAGCGCGATGACGGCAGACGCAAGTTGGCAGATGCGCTGTGCCGTGGTCATGCCGGATCACATCCATGTGCTCTTTATTCTCGGCGAACGACTCACGCTGGGTAAATGCCTTGCCCGGTTGAAAGCCAAGACGTCGCCTGTCTTGGCCGCGTTCACCTCCGCCCTGATGTGGGAGCGTGATTTCTTCGACCGCCATATTCGTGCCGAGGAGGACCGGCTCTCACTTTTTCTATACATCTTCCTTAATCCCTATCGTGCGGGACTGTGCGCACGAACCGACCGCTGGCCGTGGTATTTTTGCCGCGAGGAGGATTGGGTGTGGTTCGCTCCCTTGCTCGACCAGGACCGCCCCGTGCCCGAGTGGCTGGCGGACTGAGGTAGGAGCCTGCTTGCAGGCGATTCAGGAGCACCGCACGCTCCCGCGCTTCCGATTTTTCCATCCATCTCAAGCCATCGCCTGCAAGCAGGCTCCTACCTTCGTGACCGCACCCGTTTCAGCCTCATCTTCCCCCGATCCCTACGACCCGACGCCCACGTTCTTCCAACGCAACGCAGGCTACGTCGCGGCGGTCGCCGTGTTCGTGCTCACGGTCGTGCTCGCGGTGGTGTCGTTTCCGCCGTTTCGCACGCCGGAGTTCGCCTACGCGATGCTCATTCCGGGCGTGTTTTGGGCCTATACGAAGCCGCGGCTGAAACTCTTTGCGTGGACGATGTTCGCCGCGCAGGCGGTGGCGTGGACGATTATTTTGGGGTGGCTGCACCATGTGACGTGGGGCGGGCTGCTGCTGCTGGGGCCGTTTGTCGGCGCGTGGGTCGGCAGTTGGTATCTCGCGGCGTGGTGGACGATGCCGCGCATGATCGGTCGGCAAACGTTCACTCGGCTCGTGGGCCTCGTCGGGTTGGCCGGTGCGTGGGTGTTGATTGAGTGGTCGCGCACGTGGTTGCTCGGGGGCTTTCCGTGGCTGCCGCTGGCGGCGAGCCAGTGGGAGCGCGCGAGTATTTTGCAGGTCGCGGCGTTCACCGGAGGCTACGGCGTGTCGTTTGTGCTGGTGGCGATGAATCTCGGTTTTGCGGCGATGGCGCACAGCTTGTTTGTCGAGCGCCAGAGCGGGTGGAATCTCCGGCGCCCGGAATTTATGTTCGGCCTGTTTCTGTTGATGGCCTGCGTGAGTATCCAGGTTCAGGAGATGTTTAACCGTCATCGTTTCACGGCGCCGCTCGGTCGGTTTGCCTTCGTGCAGCCCTACATCCCTCAGGACGTGAAATGGGACCCGGCGAAGGCGCAGGGTATTTTGGATATTTTGCAGACCACGACGTTGAAGGCCGGCGAGACGCGCCCCGATTTGATTCTCTGGCCCGAGGCGAGCACGCCGCTCGCCGTGCGCGGCGATCCGCAGGCCAAGGCGTTCGTCGACTCGCTCGCGGCGCGCGCGCGCACCCCGCTGCTGCTCGGCTCCGTGGTCATCGAAAATTCCGGCGCGCCCAACGAGCGCTGGCTCAACGGCGCGCTCCTCGTCACGCCCGACGGCGGCGTGCAGAAAGACTACTATGCGAAGCGCCACCTCGTGCCGTTCGGCGAGTTCGTGCCGTTTCGTCCGGTGCTCGGCTGGTTGTCGAAATTCGTGCCGATCGGTGGCGACTTCGAGCCGGGACCCGACGCTGCGCCGCTCGTCATTCCACTGAAGGAAAACCCGGCCGTGTTCGGTCCGTTGATTTGTTACGAAGATATTTTTCCCGATCTCGCCCGCGCCAGTGTGCGCTCCGGTTCCGAGGTCTTGGCCGTGCTGACGAACAGCGCCTGGTATGGCGAGGGCGGCGCCGCCTACCAACACGCGTCCCACGCCGTGCTCCGCGCCATCGAGACGCGCCGCCCCGTGCTGCGCTGTGGCAACGGCGGCTGGAGCGGCTGGATCGACGAATTTGGCGGCGTGCGTTCCGTCGTCATCAACGAAGAGAAGAGCATCTATTTCCGCGGCACGCGCACCGTCACCGTGACGCGTGACAAACGCTGGATCGGCCGCGAGAGCGTTTACGTGCGGTATGGCGATTGGTTCGTGCTGGTCTGTGGCGCCGCGGTGCTGTTCGGCGCCGGCGTGATGGCGACCAGCCGGCCCGTGCCGGTTCGCGAGGAGTGAGGTAGCGTTCCGCGCTCGCCCATTTCACCGCTGACGGTTGTCCGGCCGGACTGTCCGTCAGCGCGAGCCATTGCGGGGAGGTTCCTCGGGACTAGCCCTAGTGCTACCCAACAACCCCCGGTCTGCTTTCGTGCGTTGGCGTTGCTCACGTTGTGTGTGTGCGCCGCGCTTTCCCGCTCACGCCACCCCTCCGCCCTCTCGCTACCCAACCCAAGAGAAACTCCTATGAACCCGATCCGCAGGAAATTCCTGACCTCTCGACCGCTGATCCTCGCGCTAGCCGGCGCCGGATTTGCCGTCTCCCCCGCCACCGCCCAATCCGCCGCCGGTGCCGCGTCCGACGCCAAAGTCCTCGCCAAATACGATGCCAACAAGAACGGTAAACTCGATACCAACGAGCTCGCCGCGAAGCAGGCCGACGATTCCCGCGCCGCGTCCGGCGTCACCAACGCCACCGACGATAAGGCGATTCTCCTCACGCCGTTCCAAGTCTCCACGACGAAGGACTCCGGCTACTTCGCCGAAAACACGCTCGCCGGCAGCCGCCTCAACACCAACCTCGCCGACCTTGCCGCCTCGATCACCGTCGTGACGAAGCAGCAGATGGACGACACCGCGTCGCTCGATATCAACGATGTGTTCAAATACGAGGCCAGCACCGAGGGCTCCGCGACCTACACGCCCTCGATCGTCGACCGCGGCACGGCCAAAGACGCCGTCGCCGGCTACAGCTTCGGCAACAACGGCGACAGCACCACCAACGCCCAGTCGAACCGCATCCGCGGCCTCGCTGCGCCCGATGCCGCGATCAATAATTTCCCGACCAACAACCGCGTCCCGTTCGATTCCTACAACACGCAGTCGGTCGAGATCACCCGCGGCCCCAATTCCCTTCTCTTCGGCCTCGGCACGCCGGCGGGCATCGTCAACCAGACCGCCGCGCAGGCCGCGCTCAACAAAGACACCAACCAAGTCGTCCTCCGCACGGATCAATACGGTTCGTTCCGCTCTTCGGTCTCGTTCAACCGCGCGCTGATCAAAGACAAACTCTCCTTCTACGGCGCGTTTCTCTACAACAATCAGCAGTTCCAGCGGAAGCCCTCGCGCGACCTCACGCGCCGGCAATACGCCGCGATCACCTACAAGCCGTTCGAGAAAACGATCCTGCGCGGCTTCGCGGAAAACTACCGCAACGACGCCAACCGCCCGAATTCGCTCACGCCGCGCGATTTCGTGAGCCCGTGGTTCGCCGCCGGCCGCCCGGCCTACGATCCCACGACGCGCATGATCACGATCCTCGACACCAACCGCGTCGTCGGCCCCTACGTCTCCAACGTCAATTCCCCCGGCTACGTCGCGTCGGTCAATACCATCCTCGGTGCCGGCGCGCCCGGCACCACCACCGGTGCGCAGTTCGTCCCCGGTATCCAGTTTGAAGACACGGCCCGTCCCCTGCGTCTGATCGACGGCGGCCAGTCCATCGCGTTCTTCCAACGCAATCCAGTGGTCGCGGGCGTGAACTATCCCACGGCCCAAACCAATCCGGCCACCCCCACCGTCGGTCTGGCGACCCTCTGGGCGGCGGGCGATCCCCGTTATCTCATGGCCGACCGCCAGTGGTCCTCCTCCGTCAATCTCCCGATTCCCACGACGTCGATCAACGGCCGCACCTACACCTACGGCAGCTACCAGATCCCCGGCGTGACCAACAAGGCGATCTACGATTGGACCAAATACAATCACCTCCAGACCAACTTCTCCCAGCTCCGCTCGGCCAACTACAATTTGGAAATCGAGCAGCAGATTCTGCCCAACCTCTTCTTCAGCGCCGGCTGGCTGCGGCAGGATATCGACGGCGTCGACAACTACACGATGAACCAGCTCACCGGTGCCACGATCCAGATCGACACCAACGTGAAGCGCATCGACGGCACCGTGAACCCCTACTTCGGCCTCCCCTTCGTCTCCGAAGGCGTCGGCGGCGGTGTCGATACCTTCTACGCGCCGCAGACCGACGATAACTACCGCGCGATGCTCGCCTACGACCTCAATCTCACGAAGCAGAGCAACTTCCTGAAATGGTTCGGTCGCCACCGCCTGCTCGGCCTCGGCACGCGTCAGCATGTCAACCGCGCCATCGAGCGGCATCGCAATAATTTCGTGGACGGCGACGCCGATGCGAAGCTCCGCTACGTCTCCAATCTCGCGCTGCCCGGCCAGCAGCTCGCCCTCAACAGCGCGCTCATGCGAAAATACTACATGGCGAGCCCCGGCGGCGCGCAGGGCGTCTCGACCCACTCGGCCGGCTTCTACGGCAACCAGGGCTGGAACGCTCCGTTCACCTCGCAGGTTCAGGTTTACAACTACGCGTCCGGCCAGTTCCAGAACGACACCGTGACGGAAAACGCGCTCTTCTCCAGCGCCGGCAGCTTCCGCACCCGTCGCGAAGTCGATAGCTGGACGCTCGCCGCGCAGAGCTACCTCTGGGAAGACCGCCTGATCGCCACCTTCGGCTGGCGCCACGACGATTACCGCGCCCGCGTCACCACGGCCGGCGCGATCACCGACGTGCTCGGCAAAGTCACCTCACCCGCGCTCACCAACGCCGAACTCTTCACGACCAATTCCACCGGTCTCATCAATTACAATACGGTCATGAACCGCTGGGGCCGCTGGGATGCTCTCAAGGGCGACACCAAGACCGTCGGTGCCGCGTTCCGTCCGCTGAAGGGCCTCGGCTTCGTCCAACGCCTCGGCGGCGGCGATTCGTTCCTCTCCGAGCTCCTGCAAGGCACGACGTTCTACTACAACCAATCCGATAATTTTAACCCGCCCGCCACCTACCAGACCGACTACTTCTTCAAGCCGCTCGCCAAGCCCACCGGCAAGGGCACCGACGTCGGTGTCGGCTTCAGCGTCCTGAAGAACAAACTCGTCGTCCGCCTCAACTGGTATGAAAACGAAAGCCAGAGCGAGCGCACCGGCGCCGCCAGCACGCTGCTGACTCGCCTCTCCTACGCGGACACGACCACCGGCATTCCGTGGGCCAGCGCAGTCCAGCGTATCCGCAACGGCATCGCCGCCGGCCGCACCCTCCAGCAAATCATCGCCACGCCCAACTGGAATACCGACGCCGTCAACAACGTCGCCGACACCGCCAATCAGCAGAAGATCTATGACCTGATCCAGCTTCCGCTCAACTACTACGCCGGCCTCAGTTCCGGTGCCACCCAAGACAGCAAAGCCAAGGGCACCGAAATCCAAGTCACCTTCAACCCGCTCCCGAATTGGACGATGAAGTTTACCGGCAGCAAACAGCAGAGCACCTACACCAACATCGCTCCGCAGTATGATGCTTGGCTCGCGGAACGTCTCCCCAAGTGGACGACGAGCGCCGCGCCGGAAATTCCCGACTTCGTCGATCCCAACGACAGTCGCCGCTGGTCGCTCAAGAATTTCTGGACCGGCTACGGCTATGCTACCGTTGCCCGAATCGAAAACACCGATGGCAACACGAGCGCCCAAGCCTATCACAACAACGTCGTCGTTTCGCAGGTCGCCCTCGCCAAAGCCCTCGAAGGCGCCCGCTCGCCCCTCGAGCGCCAATACCACGGCTCGTTCCTCACGAACTACACGTTCCGTGAAGGCAAGCTGAAGGGCGTCTCCGTCGGCGGCGCCGAGCGTTACGAGTCCAAGGCTGCCATCGGCTTCTACGGCAAGGTCGGCGACCCGGTGAACTCGCCCACGGTCATCAACCTGAACGACGTGACGCGCCCGATTTTCGACAACGGCAATTACTACACTGACCTCTGGGTTTCGTATTCGCGGAAGATCTTCAAAGACCGCATCGGTTGGAAGATTCAGCTCAACTGCGAAAACGTCACCGAGGGCGGTCGCCTGATGCCGACGCAGGTCAACTTTGACGGCACCCCGTGGGCCTTCCGTATCATCGACTCGCGGAAGTTCACCCTAACCTCGACGTTCAACTTCTAGCGGGAGCGCGACCGCCCCGGTCGCCCCTCTCGCCGTTCGTGCCAGCTCCCTCCTCCAAGAGGGAGCTTTTTCTTTTCCCCGGTTTTCCTACGCTCGCCCACCGATGCCTCCCGTTGACCCCGCTCGTGCCGCCCCGCGCCTCGTTGCGAGGCCGCTGCTCGCCCCCGCGCTGCTCGTGCTGGCCGTCGTGCTCGCCTACGCCAACACCCTGCGCGCGCCCTTCCTTTTCGACGACGTCGGTGCGGTCATGGAAAACCCCACGATCCGGAACCTCGCGTCGCTCGCGATTTTCCAGCCTCCCGCCGATGGCAGCACGACGACCGGCCGCCCCATCGTAAACGCCACCTTCGCGTTGAACTACGCGCTGAGCGGCGACCATGTGTGGAGCTATCACGCCCTCAATCTCGCGATCCACGCCGCCGCCGCCCTCGCGCTCCTCGGTCTCCTCCGCCGCACCTTCGCCTCTCTTCAACTTAAGCTCTCCTCCCTAAACTGCGCCGCCGCCGCGCTAGCGGCGTCGGCGCTCTGGGCCCTGCATCCGCTCCAAACCGAGTCCGTCACTTGCATCGCCCAGCGCACCGAATCGCTCTGCGGCTTCTTCTATCTTTTCACCTTCTATGCCTTCGCCCGCGCCACTGACCCGGTGGGCGGGCACGTCCCTGTGCCCGCATTCCGTCGTCGCCTCTGGTTCTTAGCCTCCGTCGTCTCCTGTGCCTTCGGCATGGCCACCAAAGAGGTCATGGTCACCGCCCCGGTGCTCGTTTTCCTCTACGACCGCACGTTCTTCGCCGGCAGTTTCGCTGCCGCGTGGCGCGCTCGCCGCGGCTACTACCTCGCGCTCGGCGCCACTTGGCTCGTGCTCATCGCGCTCCTGGCGCTCAACTCCGGCGCGCGCGGCGCCTCCGCCGGTTTCGGACTCGGCATCACGCCGTGGACCTATCTCCTCACCCAAGCCCAGGCCCTCGTGCTCTATCTGCGTCTCGCGTTCTGGCCGCACCCGCTCGTGCTCGACTACGGCACGGCCATCACGCACTCGCTCGCCGCCGTCTGGTGGCAGGGCATGCTCGTCCTGGCGCTCCTCGCCGCGACCGCCGCATCGCTCTTTTCCCACCGGCCTTCGCGTCGCGCGCTCGGTTTCGCCGGCGCGTGGTTTTTCCTGATTCTCGCTCCGAGTTCGAGCGTCGTTCCGCTCGTCACCCAGACGATGGCCGAGCACCGCATGTATCTGCCGCTCGCCGCGCTCATCGCGGTCGCGGTGGTAGGATTTTCCTCCCGCTTACCGGCCTTCGCCGCCCCCTGCTTTGCGGTGCTCTCGCTCGCCGCGCTGGGCGCGACCGTCGCGCGCAATCACCTCTACCGCGACCCTGTGGTGATTTGGGCCGACAACGTCGCGCGCCTCCCAGCGAATCCCCGTGGGCACCACAATCTCGCGCTGGCGCTCCACCACGGCGGCCGCGCTGCCGAGTCCCACGAGCACTTCGCGCGCGCCGTCGCGCTCGATCCCGCTTACGTCACCGCCCACTTCAACTGGGCCGTCGCTCTCCTCGCCGAGTCTCGCACCGCCGAGGCCCTTCCTCACTTGGAGGCCACCGTGCGCCTCGCGCCCGATCACCTCGACGCCCACCGCAAACTCGGCCTGCTGCACGCCCGCGCGGAACGCCTCGCGCCCGCCGCCGAGCATTTCCGCGCCGTCATCCGCCTCGTCCCGACCGACGCCGACGCGCACGCCAACCTCGGCAACGTCCTTCTCCTCTCCGGCCAATCCCAGGCCGCCATCGCCGCCTACGAGACGTCGCTCAGCCTGCGCCCTGGCGACACCCGCACCCACGAGAATCTCTGGATCGCCCGCGAGTCGCTTCGGTAGTCAGCGACCGCGGCCCCTCCGTCTCGCGAGCCACTCCGGGCGGACTGTCAGAGCCTGCCCGCCGTTGCTGTCGTTTCGGTGACCGCGAAATTGCCAGCGTTGGTTGCCCCCGCCCCGCGTGTGCCCTCTGGCCTCACGCCTTGCTCCCCACTGTTCGAACCCTGACTACCATGCACAGCCTACCCTCCTTACCTCCTTCGCCGCATCCGTTGCTGCAGCTCGCGTGCGCGCTTGTCGCACTCGCCACCGCCCACGCTCAGTCGTTGCCGGCGAACTCCGGCGGCGCCGCCGCCCTCGCCAAATACGATAAAAACAAGAACGGCCAACTCGACGCCGATGAGCTCGCCGCGCAGCGCGCCGACGAGTCCCGCGCCGCCTCCTCAGTCGCGGCCAAATCCGCCCCGGCCGCCGAGAAGGAAGAACTCGTCGAACTCTCTCCCTTTGAGGTCAATGCCGGCGCCGACCGCGGCTACTCCGCCTCCGGCACGCTCTCGGGCACCCGCCTCGCCTCGAAGCTGGAAGACATCGCCGGCTCCGTATCCGTGATTACCAAACAGCAGCTCCTCGACACCGCCGCCGTCGATATCAACGACATCTTCCAATACGAGGTCGGCACCGAGGGCACCAAACAGTTCACCGATCTCACCAGCGACGGCCGCGGCGACTACGACAACGTCACTGGCAATCCCACCGGCGCCAACCGCATCCGCGGTCTCGCCGCCGCCAATATCACCTCCGGCGGTTTCGCCGCCAGCGGCAGTATCCCGATCGACACCTACAATATCGACGCCGTCGAAATCGTCCGCGGCCCCAATTCCAACCTCGCCGGCCTCAGCGACGCCGGCGGCTCCGTCAACCTCGTCACCAGCCGCGCCAATGTCAGCCGCGCGTCGACGAACCTCAGCGCCCGTGTCGACAGCTACGGCGGTTTCCGCGGCAGCATGGATATGAACCGGCCGCTCTTCCGCAACGTGCTCTCGATGCGCTTCTCCTCCGTCTACGAAGAGAAAGGCTTCATCCGCAAACCCGCCACCGATCGCACGAACCGTCAACAGCTCGCGTTCACCTTCCGCCCGTTCCGCTCGACGACGTTCACCGCCAGTGCCGAGCGTTACCAGCAGTATGCGAGCCGTGCGAATTCCATCATGCCCCGCGAAAACATCACCTTCTGGCGCACGCAGGGCATGCCGACCTACAACCCCCTTACCGGCATTTTCACGGTCAACGGTCGCCCCACGACCGCCGCCGCCATCACCACGATGACGAACAATCTTCCGTCGGGCCTCCAGCTCTTCGGCAGTTCCAACGTCCGCAATCTCCAGTTCATCGATGCCGGCCAGATCCAGATTTTTATGCGCGGCGGCAATCCCTCGAACAACGCCACCACGCCGTTCCAGCTCACGCAGAGCGCCAACTTCATCGAGACGCGCCCGCTCTGGAAAGTGCCCGCGACCACCGACCGCTCCATCTACGACTGGACCGACGTGAATCTCGCCGCGCCCAACTACGAGACCAACCGCGCCGCCATCTACAACGCGAAGCTGGAGCAGAACATCCTCCGCACCGCGCGCAACCAGCTTGACCTCGAAGTCGCGGGCCGCCGCGAAGACCAGCTCAACTACCGCCGTATGTTCATCGCCCAGCAGGACGGCGTCGGCAATACCCTCGTCCTCGACACCAACGAGACGCTCCTCGACGGCCGCAAGAACCCGTTCTTCCTCCGCCCCTACATCGGCGGCGTGAATCCGCAGGTGAACAAGCGCCCCAATCTCACCGACCAGTATCGCGCCCAGCTCGCCTACCAGCTCGATTTCCGCCGTGAGAAAAACCTTTTCAAGTGGCTCGGTTATCACCGCCTCCTCGGCTACGGCGAATACCGAATGTCCATCGGTTCGCCCGGCAGTCTCCGGTTTCACGATACGGTCGTGCAAAACGCCGACCTGATTCCGAATCCCACCGGCAATCTTTCCAACAGCAACGGCCTGCTCACGTATCCGATGTTCTACTTCGGCGGATCCAACTCGGGCGTGCAGGGCCCCAACACCGGCCCGGTGAACTGGACCGGTGTCGTCAATGCCACGGTTCCTACCGCCAACGGCGTTGGCCCCGCGGTTTGGAAAACGTCGCCCGCCACGATCGACGAGGTCTATTTCGCCATCGGCACGCAGAAGAAGAAAGTCCGCACCGCCGGCCTCAGTCTCCAGTGCTACCTCTTCAACGATCAGATCATCCCCACCATCGGCCGCCGCAAAGACCGCGTCTACACCGTCGATAATTTCCCTCTCAATCTCTCCGGCACCCTGCTCGATGAAGCGAACCTCTGGAACTTCGGGCCGAACAAAAAATGGCGCGAAGGCGAGACCGAGACCAAGGGCGTTGTCGTGCAGCCGTTCAAGAGCTTCGGCTTTGTCCAGCGTGCCGCAGAGAGCACCGGAGCCGCCCGGTTCCTCGGTCAGCTCGTCTCCGGCTTTCGCGTGCACTACAATCAGTCCGACAGCTTTCAGCCCGCCGACACCGCCTACAACGTCTTCCTCGAACAGCTCCCGAATCCCCAGGGGAAAACCAAAGAATACGGTTTCAGCCTGAGCATGTTCGACAACCGTCTCTACCTGCGCGCCACGCGCTTCGAGACCACGCAGTTCCACGCCCGCACCGGTATCGGCACGGTGGCGACGCGCGCCATGGCCATGGATTTCGACGTCCCCGGCCAGAATCTCACCTTCGATCTCTACACCACCGCGACCGGCTGGCAGCAGACGATGCACCCCGAGTTCACCCTCGCGCAGGCGCAGGCCGCCGCCGCCCAGCAGATCGGCTACACGACCGACTACATTGCGGGTGCCACCGGGAAGACGATCTCCGACGCCCTCGACGCCACCTCAAAGGGCACCGAGGTCGAGCTGCAGTTTAACCCCTCGCGCTACTGGACGCTCAAGGTCACCGGCGGCCAGCAGATCGCGATGGATCAGAACGTGTCGCTCTTCATTCAGGAGTTCATCAACCAGCGCCTGCCGTTCTGGACCACGGTGAAAGATCCCAACGGCGATCTCTGGTGGACCACGCGTCTCGGCTCCAATGGCATTCCGCGCGACTACTTCACCGGCAACATCGAAGCCCCGCTGAACCTCGCCATCACCACGCAGGGCAAACGCAAACCGCAGACCCGCGAGTATACCTTCCGCATGACGACGAACTATCAGCTCGCCGGTCTCGTTCCCGACCACAAGTGGCTGAAGGGTGTGGCCGTCGGTGGCTCGTATCGTTGGGCGAGCAAGGGCGCGATCGGCTACTTGGCCGCGCCGGCCGATGCCGATGGCGTCATCCGCCGCCTTGATCGCGACCGCCCCGTCTACGACAAACCCGTGGGCAACCTCGATCTCCTGCTCAGCTACAATACCCGCCTCTTCCGCAACAAGGTCCGCACGACCTTCCAGTTGAACGTGTCCAACGTCACCGAAAGCGGCCGTCTGCAGGGCGTCGCGGTGAATCCCGACGGCAAATTCTGGCAATACCGCATCATCGACCCGCGTCAGTTCGTCTTCACGACACGTTTCGATCTCTGATGCTTTCTCCGAGGTGGAGCGTGTTGACATCAACGCGCTTCTTCCATCGCCGCCCCTCTCCGCCGACTCTCCCGCTGAAAAGCTGGAGAGTCTTTTCTTTTCCACCCACGTTCGCCGCATGTCCGCGCGCCACCCCGCTCCCGCCCTCATCGCCTACGCCACCGCCCTCCTGACTCGCGCCGACCTCGATGCCGACAAAGCCGCCGTCGTCGCCGAAACGTTGGTCGAGGCCGACCTCCTCGGCCACACGACGCACGGCCTGGCGCTCCTCGGCCCTTACCTGGCCGAACTCGAAAAAAACTCGATGGCGAAAACCGGCGAGCCCCGCGTCGTCGCCGATTTTCCCGCCGCCCTCACGTGGGATGGCGGCCGCCTCCCCGGCCCCTGGCTCGTCGTGCGCGCACTCGATGTCGCGATCGCCCGCGCCCAGACCCACGGCACCTGCACCGTCGTGATTCGCCGCAGCCACCACATCGCCTGCCTCGCGGCGTATCTGCAACGCGTCACCGCGCAGGGCTTCATGGTGTTGCTGTCGTGTTCTGATCCGTTCGTGAAGAGTGTGGCGCCCCATGGCGGTCGCGTCGCGGCCTACACCCCGAACCCCATCGCCGCCGCGTGGCCCACTGAGGGCGATCCCGTGATGCTCGACGTCTCGATGTCGATCACGACCAACGCGCTCACCAACCGCCTCACGAAAGAACAGCGCCGCTACCCCGGACCGTGGGCCCTCGACGCCGCCGGCCATGCGACTGACGATCCGGCCGTGCTTTCCGCGAATCCGCCCGGCGCGCTCTTGCCGATGGGCGGCCTCGATCACGGCCACAAAGGCTACGCCTTCGCGCTACTCGTCGAAACGCTCACCGGCGCTCTCGCCGGCCACGGCCGTGCCGATCCGCCCGAAGCTTGGGGCGCGAGCGTTTTTATCCAAGTCCTTGCGCCCGCGCTCTTCGGCGGCGCCGACGAATTCCGCCGCCAGACCGAGCACCTCGCCGCCACGTGTCGCGCGACACCGCCGCGTCCCGGGGTGGAACGCGTCCGCCTCCCCGGCGAACACGGTCTGCGCCGCCGCGCCGAACAACTCGCCCACGGCGTCGACCTCTACCCCGGTATCCTCGCCGCCCTCGCCCCGTGGTCCGCGAAACTCGGCGTGCCCGTTATGCACTGACACAACCTCTCTCTGCCGCCGAACTGTCAGTTGCGCTGCGCGCCTGACAAGTTTCCCGTGCCCTCGCACAACCCCATAACTTCACCATGACCCCCGCCCAACTTCGCCGCGCCCGCGCCGCCCTCGACACCTTCGCCATCGAAACACCCTCGTGGGGTTTCGCCGACACCGGCACCCGCTTCGGGAAATTTTTCCAGGATGCCGCCGCGATCGACATGAACGACAAGCTCGCCGATGCCGGGCACGTGCACGCGCTCACCGGCTGCTGCCCGACGGTCGCGGTGCATGTGCTGTGGGATTTCAAGGCCGGCGAAGATCCGAAGGCCGTCGCCAAACTCGCGCGGCAACACGGTGTGAAGATCGGCGCGATCAACCCGAACCTCTTCCAGGACCAGTGCTACAAGTGGGGCTCGTTCGGTAACAACGACCCCGTTGTCCGCGCCGCCGCGCTCCAACACTGCGTCGACTCCGTGGCCATCGGCCAAGCCGTCGGCTCCGATTGCGTGTCGCTCTGGTTTGCCGACGGCACCAACTATCCCGGCCAGGGTAGCATCCGCGCGCGCAAACAAGCCTTCGAGGAATCCCTGCGTGCGCTCCACGCCAAGCTCGGTCCGAAGCAGACAATGCTCGTCGAATACAAACCCTTCGAGCCCGCCTTCTACGCGACCGACATCGCCGACTGGGGCATGGCGCTCCTGCTTGCGAAAAAAGCCGGCCCCCGCGCCAAGGTCCTCGTCGACACCGGCCACCACTACAACGCCCAGAACATTGAGCAGATCGTCGCGTGGCTCCTCGATGAAGACATGCTCGGCGGTTTCCACTTCAACGACCGCCGCTACGCCGACGACGATCTCACGCTCGGTTCGATCGACCCGTATCAGGTCTTCCGGATTTTCCACGAGATCCACTTCTTCGCCGCCGACCGCGGGCGCATGCCAAAAATCGCCTACATGATCGACCAGTGCCACAACGAGAAACCGAAGATCGAGGCAACGATCCAGACCGTCGTCATGGCGCAGGAACTCTACGCGAAGGCCGCGCTTGTCGACCACGCCGCCCTCCGCCGCGCGCAGGCCGCCAACAACGTCGTCGATGCCGAGCTCATTTTGAAACACGCGTTTTTCACCGACGTCGGTTCCGCGCTCGCCGCGTGGCGCCAGGCGAACAAGCTCCCGGCCGACCCGCTCGCCGAGCACCGCCGCAGCGGCTACGCGCGCACCGCCGCGGCCGACCGCAAGCGTCGGCGACAAGAGCTCGGCCTCACGCAAGGCGGCAGTTTCGCGTAAGCGTGGGGCGGACTTCCGACCGCCCTTTCTTTCGACCTCCCCATCTCGTCCGTTCTCGGTCGGAACCACGTCTGCGGGTTTGCTTCCCTCCGCAACCTGATTCCCCTTCATCCGTCCTGCTCGGCGCGTCCCCTCGCGTCGTTTCACTCCTCACTTAGTTCCCCCCATGAAATCATTGTCCTCCCTCGCTACGTTTAGCCTGCTCGCGCTCGGCCTTGCCGCGCCGTGCGCCCATGCCGCCCTCACGGACGGAATGAAAGACGGTAAACCCGCGCTCAAATCCATCAGCCAACTTACCTTTGGCCCCGAAGGCATTCTCTTCGTCGCCGACACCAAATCGGCCGCGATCTTCGCCGTCGCTACCGGCGACACCAAAGCGTCTACGAGCACTGCTTCGATCAAGGCCCTCGCGATCAATCAGACCATCGCCGCGCTCGTCGGCACCAAGGCCGAAGACATCATCATTGAAGACCTCGCGGTGAACCCAATCTCGCGGCAGGCCTACCTCGCCGTGTCGCGCGGTCGCGGGCCTGACGCCATGCCGCTCCTCGTGCGCATCAAGGCCGACGGCCAACCCGAACTCGTCTCGCTCGACAAAGTGAAGTTCTCGCGCGCCGCACTGCCCGACGCGCCCGCCGACGGTTCTGTGGGCGAGGGCAAGCGCGCTCGCAATCCCCGCAACGAATCCATCACCGATATCGCGTTTGCCGATGGTCGCGTGCTCGTCGCGGGCATCTCCAACGAAGAATTTTCCTCCACGCTCCGCGCGATCAACTTCCCCTTCAGCAACGTCGACAAAGGCACCGTCGTCGAAAACTACCACGGCGCGCACGGCAAGTTTGAGACCCGCGCTCCCGTGCGGACATTTGTCCCCTATAAAGTCGGCGGCGAGTCGCACCTCCTCGCGGCCTACACGTGCACGCCGCTCGTGCAGTTTGCGCTGAACGATCTGAAGCCCGGCGCCAAGATTACCGGCAAGACCATCGCCGAGTTCGGCAACGGCAACCGCCCGCTCGACATCATCGTTTATCAGAAGGACGGGAAAGACTACCTGCTCATGTCGAACAGCTCGCGTGGCGTGATCAAAGTCGCGGCCGAGCAGATCAGCAAAGCGTCCTCGATTACCGCGAAAGTCGCCGATACCGAGGGCCTGAAATTTGAGAAACTCGATTGGGCCGGCATCACGCAGCTTGATCGCCTCGATGCGAAGTTCGCCGTCGTCGTGCGCACCGGCGCAAACAAGCTGTCCGACCTCGAGACGCTCGCGCTGCCGTGAGCGGGGCGTGGGCTCCCAACCTTCGCCGGCTATTTTCGACCGCGCTCGCTCTGGGCGCGGTCGTTTCGTCGCTAGCCGCGGCGACCATCCGATGGGTGCCTGCGGAGCGGCCCGTGGCTGTGGAGGTGGTGGGCGTCGCCGCGGCCGCACCGCGCGACGGTGCCGAGGCTGACGCGGCCGCGTGGCGGCCACTCTTCGCTGTTTACGCTGAGCAACTGGGCGCCGGTGCCGTGCCGCCGATGGCGGGCACGTGGCGCGTCGTCGACGGCGCGCGGTGGCGGTTTGAGCCGCAGTTTCCGCTCGTGCGCGGCGTGCGCTACCGCGCGGAGTTTCGCCCGCCGGGTGCGGTGCCGGTGATTTCGTTTTTCGAGTTTCCCGCCGACGTGGCGCCGCCGACCACGGTCGTGCGCGAGATTTATCCGACGGCGATCGAGCTGCCGGAGAACCAGCTCAAGTTCTACGTGCACTTCTCGGCGCCCATGAGCCGCGGGCGAACCTACGAACACGTGCACCTGCGCGATGCGGTCGGGCGCGTGATCGATCTGCCGTTTCTCGAAATCGACGAGGAACTCTGGGACCCGACGATGACGCGGCTCACGCTCCTGATCGACCCGGGCCGGATCAAGCGCGGCGTAAAACCGCTCGTCGATATCGGGCCGGTCTTTGAGGTTGGAAAATTTTATTCACTGTCGGTGGGCGCGGAGTGTCGCGATGCCGAGGGCCGGCCGTTGCGGGTGGGTTTCGAAAAGAAATTCCGCATCGGCCCGGCGGATCGCACGGCGCCCGATCCGGCGCGCTGGAAAATCACGGCGCCCGCCGCCGGCACGCGCAGGCCGCTCGTCGTGGAGTTTGGCGAGCCCATGGAGCACGCGCTGGCTTCGCGGATGTTGAGCGTGCTGGCAGCCGACGGCACTGAGCCGGACGGCGAAATCGCGCTCGGCGCGGAGGAGCGGAGTTGGCGATTTGTGCCGGCCAAGCCGTGGCGGGCCGGGGAGTTTCGGCTGTCGGTCGCAACGACGATCGAGGATCTCGCGGGCAACAATATTGGGAAAGTTTTTGACGTGGACGTATTCGACCAAGTGCAACGTCGCATCGAGACGCCGACGGTCGAGGTGGGTTTTACGGTGAAGTAGGGCGGACTTCAGTCCGCCCCGGGTTCGGAGGTGGCGCCGCGATAGAGGGCGGACTGAAGTCCGCCCTACTCACGCAGGCCTGCGCCGCGGCTTACGTGCCGCCCGAGAATTTCATCTTCCGCACGATGCGCGAAAATAGCCAGGGGGCGAAGCGCTTCACGTAGATGCCGAGCGCCTCGCGGCCGACGTAGATCTCCTCACGGCCGGCGGCGATGCCCCGGACGATCTTGCGCGCGCACTCCTCGGCACTGATACCGCGCACGTGGGTGCGGTCCGTCTGCCCGTGCCGTTCGCCGCGCGCGCCTAGGGCGTTGTCGGAGACGGCGGTGCGGACGTAGCCGGGACAAGCGATGGTGACTTTCACGTCGCGGCGCCAGATCTCGGCGCGCAACGAGTCGAACCAGCCGTGCAGCGCGTGTTTCGCCGCGGCATAGGTCGAGCGCCCGGGCGTGCCCACGTAGCCCATGACGCTGCTCACGACGACGATGTGGCCGGACTCGCGCTCGAGCATGAAAGGCAGGAGCGCTTTCGTGAGCGCAACGGGGCCGAAGTAGTTCACTTCCATCAGCGCGCGTTCGACGTCGAGCGAGGCGTCCTTGGCGAGCGCGCGTTGGCTGACGCCGCCGTTGTTGATGAGGATGTCGACGTGGCCGCGGCGTGCGAGGACCTCGCCGACGGCCATGGGCAAATCGGCGACGCGGGAGAGATCGAGCGTCACGATGATGTGGTCGTCGGGGCGTTCGCAGGCTCGGCGCACGCGTTCGAGCTCGTCGGCCCGGCGGCTGGAGAGCACGAGGCGCGCACCTTCGCGGGCGAAGGCATAGGCCAGCGCTTCGCCGATGCCTGAGGAGGCGCCGGTGATCCAGACGACTTGGCCGGAGAATTTCATGCGCCTGATCGATGGCGAGGCCGGACCCGTCTCGCAACTCTGGCTTGGCCAACGCGGCAGCGTGGTCGGGTAGCCGCGTCTGTTAAGGCGCGGTGGGCGGTGAGTCTCGGCCGCAATGACCGCACCTTAACAGCTGCGGCTACGGGATGTCGTTTCCTCAGCAGCCGTAGACGCCGCCGTTGATGTCCAGGGTGGCGCCGGTGATGAAGCCGTCGAATTCGCTCGCGAGATAGACGGCGGCACGCGCGACATCGTCAGCGTTACCGCCGCGGCCGAGCGGGATGCCGGCGACGGTGGCGCGGGCGGATTCGGGCGTCGTGTGCGTGTTGTGAAAACTGGTGCCGAGGATGAGACCGGGGGCGAGGGCGTTGACGCGCACGCCTTGCGGGCCGAGTTCGCTGGCGAGGGAACGTGTGAAGGTGAGCACGGCGCCTTTCGCGGTGGAGTAGGCGAGCGAACCGCTGTGGCCGCCTTTGCGACCGGCGAGCGAGGAGAGATTCACGATGCTCGCGCCACCGCCGGTCTGCGCGGCGGCGATGAGGTGCGGTGCGGCGGCGCGCGTGACGCGGCGCACGCTGCCGACATTGAGTGAAATCACATCGGACCAGAATTTGTCGTCGGCCTCGGCGAGAGTGCGGCGGCCGATGAGCGAGCCGGCGTTGTTGATCAAAATGTCGAGGCCGCCGAGGAAGGCGACGGCTTGGGCGACGAGGGCGTTGCTCTCCTCGGTGGTGGTGAGATCGGCGCTCGCGCTGGCGAAGCGGCGGCCGAGCGAGTTGGCTTCGGCGGCGAGTTCGCGGGCACCGTCCCTGCTGGTGCGATAGTGGACGAAGACATCGCAGCCGGCGCGGAGCAGGTGCAGGCTGATCGCGAGCCCGATGCCCTGGGCGCCGGCGGTGACGAGGGCGCGTTTGCGGAGGAGTTTGCTCATGGGTGAACGAGGAGGTGATAATTATTAGATCGGGTCAATCGTGGGGGCGGGCAGGGGATTTGGCATCGCCCGGGCGGGGTCCGAGGCTCAGCGTGCGGACATGAAGCCATCGGTCAACGAAGGGGCGGGCTACCCGCCGGCGGAAGAGCTGGCCAATGCGGTGACGCACGGCCTCGGGCTTGCGTTGAGTATCGCCGGCCTGGTGACGTTGGTCGCGTGGGCGGCGGTCCGGGCTGATGCGTGGACGGTGACGAGCGCCGCGATTTTCGGGGCAACGCTCGTGCTGCTCTACACGACCTCGACGTTGTATCACAGCCTGCCGGGGGAAGGTCGGAAACGGCTGCTGCGGAAATTCGATCACGCGGCGATTTTCCTGCTGATCGCGGGGACCTACACGCCGTTTCTCCTCGTGAATCTGCGCGGGCCGTGGGGCTGGAGTTTGCTGGGCGTGATTTGGGCGCTCGCGGTGGCGGGCGTGGTGTTGAAATTCTGGCTCGCGGGCCGCTTCAAGCTGGGCTCGACGCTGCTCTACCTCGGCATGGGCTGGCTCATCATGATCGCGCTGCGGCCGATGCTGCGCACGGTGCCGGCGGAGGCGTTGTGGCTGTTGCTGGCGGGCGGACTTTCGTATTCGGCGGGCACGGTTTTTTACCTCTGGAAACGCCTGCCGTATCACCACGCGGTGTGGCACCTTTTTGTGCTCGGCGGGAGCGTGTGCCACTTCTTCGCCGTGTGGGCGGCGATCATCCCGCGCGCGGCTTCGATCAGCGGTTGAGCCACCAGATCGTGCCGTTGAGGAACGTGGCGAAACTCACCCACGCGACGTAGGGCGACCAGAGGATTGCCGCGATCCGGTCGGTGCGCGCGAACCGCACGAGGAGCGCGATGAGCAGGCCGAGGAAGATGACAATCTCGAAGAGCGCGAGGTCGGGGCGGTGCAGGAAAAAGAAGAGGACGGACCAGACGGCGTTGAGGACGAGTTGCGCTCCGTAGAGCCAGAGCGTTTTGGCTGCTTCGGCCGGGGTGGTGGCAGCTCGCCACGCGCGCCACGCGGCGATGGACATGAGCAGATAGAGCGTGGTCCAGACCGGAGCGAAAACCCAGTTCGGCGGATTCCACGACGGTTTGACGATCGTGGGATACCACGTGGTGACGCCCTTCGTCGTCGCGGCGCTGCCGAGGCCGGCGGCGACGAAGCTGACGACGATGAAGAGGGCGAGGGCGCCGAATTTACGGTTGGGCATCGCTGTTGCTACGTCCGGGCCACGTGGCTGGACGCGTCCAAAACGCATCGGTGCGGCCGCCGTAGTAGGCATCGAGCGCGCGGTCCATCACGAGCTGCGTGCGGCGGGCGCTCTCGCCGGTGCTGGGGCAGGTGCCGCGGCCGAGGAGTTCGTCGACGATCGTCTGGATGAGCGGCTGCGCAACGTGCTCGGGATTCGCGATGGCGAACGACTCGACGCCACGGGCGGTTTCGAGGCGGATGGGGTCGGCGTTGAAAACGGTAAAGGAAACGCGGCCGGCGGTGCCGAGGAATTCGAGGGTGTCCTCTTTGGCTGTGGTGCAGAAATTCCACGCGGCGGAACCGAGCGCGCCCGACGCGGTGCGAAACGTGAGGGCGACGGTATCCTCGACGTCGATGGCGCCGGAGTGGCGGGCGGCGCGGCCGTGCACGTCTTCGAGTGGGCCGACGCAGTGGTCGAGGAAATCGAGGACATGGGAGCCGACGTCCAGGAGGAGGCCTCCACCGGAATTTTCCGCGTTGACGCGCCACATGACGGGCGGTGAGCCGGTAGCGACGGGCGGTGGATTGGTGAGGTGCGCCGAAGTGGCGAAACGGTAATTCACACCTGTGAGCCGACCGATGGCACCGCCGGTGGCGAGCTCGCGGACTTTTTCGAAGCGCGGCATCGCGCGGCGGTAGTAGGCGACGAAGAGTTTTTGGTGCGCAGCGGCGCAGGCCGCGATCATCGCATCGCACTCGGCGGTGTGGCGCGCCATGGGTTTTTCCATGTAGCACGGTTTGCCCACGGCGGCGGCGAGCAGCGCGCCGTCGAGGTGCGCGCCCGGAGGCGTGGCGACATACACGGCGTCGACCTCGGGGTCGTTTACGAGGGCCCTGGCGTCGTCGTAGGAGCGCGGGACGCCGTGGCGGCGCGCGTAGTCGGCGGCGAGGGCGCCGTTGCGACGCATCACGGCGACGAGTTGCGAGCCGCGGGCTTTTTGGAAGCCGGGACCGCTCTTCACTTCGGTTACATCGCCGCAGCCGAGGATGCCCCAGCGAATGACGGTGCGGGGTGAAGTGGACGTGGGGTGGCTCATCCCGTTACCCAATTGCGTGCGCGCGGGCGCGGCAAGCAACGACACGCCGCAGCGGCTTGCCGACACAGGGCGTGGATTCAGTCGTAGGGTTGCAACTCGCCGCCGGGGAGCGGAAGCGCGAGGCGGCGCAGGCCAGCCGGAAACAACAGGCGGCGCTGCGCAGGTGAAAGACCGGGAACCAGCACGGCGATGCGGTAATCTTCGTAGCGGGTCATACCCTCGGCCTGTTCGGCCAATCGCATGAACAGCTTGAGCACTTCGTCGGCGGGACGGGTGTTTTCAGGCCCGAGAAAGGTGCCAAGGTCCTTTTCCAAGAGGATTCTTTCACTGCGGAGTCGTTCAAAACGCGCCTGATTCTTTTCGCGAAACGCAGTGGATGCGGTGCGGACACGATCGGCAAACGGTGACTCGCTGGAGTCGCCACCCGGGGGCGCGATGAATTCGAGCCCGTGCATCCAAACTGAATTGAGCCCGCTGGGAAAATTTGCGCCTCCATAATTGATGTAGACCGACCTCGAATGGATCTTGTAAGCGGGCTCGGTAGATCCGGAACGATAGGTGCGCAGCGGCGCTAGTTCGGCCTGAACGCACACATTCAGCTCCTGTTCAAACGTGCGAAACTCGTTCCGGAGGCGATTGAAGCGGTCTGCGATCTCGGGCGTCAGCATGGGAGCCGGAGGAAGCGATACGGTGATGGCATTTTGGACGAACTCGCGTCGCAGCGCCTCCGCGCGATTCTCAAGATCTTCCAGCCGCGGGCCCTGCGCGGAGGCGAGTTTGCGCCAAACGCGTCCACGCCAGAAGTCTGAGTTTGAATCCATCTTCCTGAGCGTGGTGGCTAATTCCTGTTTTAGCTCCTGCTTCAGTTTTAGAAACTCGGCCAGAGGGATTGCGATCGGCTCGGGGAGCGTCTTCGGGAGCGGGAACATGGACGTGGGTGGGAGCAGCGACACGACCTGACTGTCTTTTTTCAAAAGCAGGTTACGGCCGGACGGCGTCGAGGATTCGACAAGATCCATCGCGAGCTCCCGAAGCAGGTCCCGTTGAAGGGGGAGCAGATCCTGTTCGTAGCATCCCGCCGCCACCAACATATCGTGGAATCGTTTCAGTTTAAACTCGGGCTTGGCGGCTTCCGGCCCCGGGCGGGCAAGGCCGAGCATCGCACGCCAAGTTGTGCCCGCATCGATACAGTCCCGCCGAAGCTGCTCGGCGCTAGATTCTAGGTCGGCTAAGGCGGCTTGTTGCGTGACACGGAGCTTGGCAAGCGAGTCCGCCACCTCAGCCGGGGTGGGTGTCGCGACGGGCTCGAGCGACGCTTTGAGTTCTTGGTAGAGGACTTGGCGCCGCGTCAGGTAGGCATCGAGTCGGGCGGCCAGTTTGCGCGAGACGGATTTCTCCGCGTAAAGAGTGGCGAGAGGCGTGTAGAAGGTTTCGCCGACGAAAGCACTGAGTTCGGCGGGAGCGGTGAGGCGGAAATCCAAATCGAGCGGACTCGGGGCGGCAGTGCCCAAGGCAGGAGGAAACGCCGGGAAAAATATGGGTTTTCGCTGTGGTGCATCTACCGGCGGCGCGCCCGAGGAATTTGCCGTGTAGGCGACGGCGTCGACGTTTTGGGCCGAACACCAACGCCCGGCTAAAGCGAAGATTGCCAGCGAAACGCTCAAGATCCGGACGGTGGCGCGGAAACAGGCGACGCGAGGCGGCATACTATGAGAGGCTTTTTCACCCCTTCCCGGTGGCGAGCTTTTTCCGGGGCTGACTTGCGCGGGAGGCCGAACATCGTCGCGGGCATGACGGGAATTCTCCGCATCGGCATTTTCATTTTCCTCATGGGGCGAGTGGCGGCGGCGGACGCTTCGGTGCCGGCACGGGCGGTGGAGGCATTGTCGGGCACGGAGTTTTCGCAGCGGGTGGCGGGGTTGAGCCGGGAGGAGCGGGAGGCGGCGGTGGAGGACGCGGTGCGTGGTGGGAATGTGCCGACCTGGTGGCGGCGGTTTGTCGACGTGGGAATGGGTGAAGCGGTGATCGCGGTTTCGCCGGACTATGTGTGCGTAGGGACGGACGAGGATTACTGGCTCGCGCCGCTCACGCCGCGGGTGGCGCAGCGGATCGCGGACGAGTTGGGTTGTGTGTTGCCAACGCGGAAGATGGTGAACGCGATCTGGCGGGCGGCTCCGTTGAAACTGGAGCCGGCGACAATTTTGCCGAGCAAGGCGATGACGACCGCGCCGATTTTCACGCAGCACAATAACACCGTGCGCGAACAACGCGTGGCGGCGCTGGCGGCGCATCCGGCCGGCACGCTCGTGGCGGGGCACAAGAAAGACGTGGTGATCACCCCGCGACTCGCGACGGCCCCAGGCAAGGTGGCGATCTACGGCTGGCACCGGCCGAATGGCGCGGCGATCCAGCCGCTGCACCTCGGGCACGCGCAGACGTGGGCGGACTACAGTCACGGCGTGCGCTTGGTGAAAAAGGCGATGACGGTGGCGGGTGTCGCGACGACGGTGGACGCGGTGTTGGCGGACAAGGAGCGTTGCGCGCTGCTCAGTGACGAGGGGGCGGTGGTGCCGGCGCGGTATCGCGACTGGGCGGCGGAGGAGAAAATCGAAGAGCTCGCGTTCGACGGCGGGGTGCGGTGCGTGGTAAACGCGCCGGCGAATTTCGATGCGCAACGGCCGACGCGACTCGTGCTGTATGCGGCGCCGGCGGGCAACACGATCGAGCACACCGTCGGGCGCAAAGCGAAGGCGGGCGACGACTGGCACTTCAATATCCAGCACATCGGCGCGCAGACGCGTTGGCTGCGGGCGCGGGAGAGCGGCACGAATCTCGTGGTCGCCTATCTGCAAGCGGAGCAGCGGTCGTTTGTGCTGTGGAAACGCGCGCACCCCGATCACCCGCAGCGCGTGGTGGCGATCGTCGCGGCGCTGCGGGAGAAATTTCCGTCGGCGAAACTCGTGCTGACGGGGCACAGCGCGGGTGGGAGTTTCACGTTCAGCTATCTCGACGGCGTCGAACGCATCGCGGACGACGTGGAGCGGATCGCGTTTCTCGACAGCAACTACGCCTACGAGACGGACAAGGGCCACGCGGCGAAGCTCGCGGAGTGGCTCGCGGCGTCGCCGGCGCGGCGGCTGAGCGTGCTCGCGTATGAGGACCATGTGGCGCTGCTCGGCGGAAAGACGTTTGTCAGCGAGTCGGGCGGCACGTGGGGGCGGAGTCAGGCGATGCTGCGGGATTTCGCGGAGACGTGGGCGTGGACGCGCAGCGACAAGGATGGACTGCAACGGCACACGGCGCTCGGTGGGCGCGTGGAATTTCTGCTGAAGGAAAATCCGGAGAAGGCGGTGCTGCACACGCGGCAGGTGGAGTTGAACGGGTTTATCCATGCGATGCTCGCGGGCACGGACGCGGCGGGCAAAGGCTACGTCTACCTCGGGGCGCGGGCGTATGGGGAGTGGATTGCGGAAAAGTAGGAGCCTGCTTGCAGGCGATGGTTTCCTGTGAGGAGGACGGATATCCTGAATCGCCTGCAAGCAGGCTCCTACCTTTGGGCGGCGGAAAATGAGTTCGCGTTCACGTGCGGCGGGGAATTCTTCTCGGGGATGAAACTGGGCGTCGAAGTTCTCTGCGAAAAACACCTTGGGCTGCTGCGCGGCAAGCGCGTCGGGCTCATCACGAATCCCACGGGCGTGGACGGCTCGTTGGTGAGCATCATCGAGCGGGTGCGGGCGCTACCGGGCGTGAACCTCGTGGCGCTCTACGGGCCGGAGCACGGCGTGCGGGGCAACGCGCAGGCGGGCGAGTTTGTGGATTTCTTTCAGGACGAGCAGCTCGGGCTGCCGGTTTTCAGTTTGTATGGGCAGGCGCTCAAACTGCCGACGCAACCGCTCGAGGATATCGACGCGAAGATGCGCGAATTCGACACGCAGCACACCGGCAAGACGGTCGAACACGGGATGCTGCACGGCGTGGACGTGCTGGTGTTTGATCTGCAGGACGTGGGGACGCGCGTCTACACCTACGTCGCGACGATGGCATATGCGATGCGGGCGGCGGCGGAGGCGGGCATTCCGGTGGTGGTGCTCGACCGGCCGAATCCGATCGGCGGCGTGGCAATGGAGGGGCCGATTTTGGAGTATCCGGCGCACAGTTCGTTTATCGGACTCTATCCGGTGCCGTTGCGGCACGGGATGACGGCGGGCGAGTTGGCTCGCTTGTTTAACGCGAGGTTTCTGGAGCGCCCGTGCGATCTCACGGTCGTGGCGATGGAAGGCTGGTGCCGGGGAAATTGGTATGATGAGACCGCTCTGCCGTGGGTGTTGCCTTCGCCCAATATGCCGACGCTCGACACGGCGACAGTCTATCCGGGGCAAGTGTTGCTCGAGGGGACGAATCTCTCGGAAGGACGCGGCACGACCAAACCGTTCGAGTTTTTTGGGGCGCCGTGGATCGACGGCTTCGTGCTCGCGCGGGAACTGAATGCGCTCGGCTTGGCGGGCGCGCGGTTTCGCGAGACGTGGTTTGCGCCGACGTTTTCGAAATGGGCGGGTGCGCGGTGCGGCGGGTGTCAGCTGCACGTGACCGACCGCGGGGCGTTTCGTTCGGTGACGGTGGTGCTGGCGGTGTTGGCGGTGGTGCGGAGAATCTACGGAGCGAAACTCGAACTCCACGCGGACTACTTCGACAAAGTCATGGGCACGTCGAAGGTGCGCGAGGCGTTTGAGCGCGGCGAAAGCTACGCCGCGATCGCGGCGCGGTGGGAGGCGGGCCTCGCGGAGTTTGCGCGAGTGCGCGCGGAATTTTTGCTGTATCGGTGAACCTTCGGAAAAATCTCTTTGCATGAAAACGATCCAAGAACTCCGCCGCATGGCGTCGCCCGCTCCGAAACCGCAGTCGCTCGCGTGGGATGGCGCGACGCTCTGGATGGGCTCGCGGGAGACGAAACGAATTTATGCGATTGATCCGCGCGCATGGAGCGTCGGCGCAGAGTTCGCTGCGCCGGGCACGCCGTATGGGATGACCGCGGTGGGGAAGGAACTGCGGGTGTTGTGCAGCGAGGGAGCGGACGACAATCGGATCGTGCGGCGCTTGGTGCCGGGAGTGGGCTTCGATGCGACTTGGCAGCTGCCTTGTCCGGACGACGCGGGCTCGCAGCTCAGCTACGACGGTGTGCGGCTGCACGTGAGCCAGTGGTATCCGAAAAAGGTGATTGCAGTAGGCGCGGGCGGAAAAGTCGAACGCGTGATCCAGGTGCCGCACGGAATCTGCGGGCAGGTATTTGTCGAAGGCGTGCTTTATCTCGTGACGACGGATGAGGAGGAGACGACGGAGTATTGGCTCACGCGCGTTGAGGTGTCGTCGGCGGGAGCGGGCGCGGCGACGTGCGAGGATGTGGCGCGGATCCCGTTTCAGGCGCGGGCGCTGGCGTGGGACGGCGAGAAATTTTGGACAAATCACCGCGAACAAAACGAGATCGTGGCGTTTGCGCGGCCGTAAGCTGGCGCCGATTCGGGCGTGGGCGTTGACGGCGAAGGGAAGCGGGTGTCCGTTGCGCGATGAAACGTTCGCTCGGTCTCGTCGTGGTGGGAATGGTGGGCTGCTTGTTGGGCGGCGGCTGTGCGTCGCCGCTGCCACCGTTGAAGACGGTGGAGAAGGTCGATCTGGGGCGCTATATGGGGCCGTGGTATGTGATCGCGAGCATCCCGACGTTTATCGAAAAGCAGGCCTACAATGGCATCGAGACCTACCGCCTCGATCCGGATGGCACGATCGATACGGTCTTCACCTTCAACGACGGCGCTTTCGACGGGCCGGCGAAGCGGCATAATCCGCGCGGCTTTGTGCGGGACACGGTGAACAACTCGACGTGGGGCATGCAGTTCATCTGGCCGTTCAAGGCGGAGTTTCTCATCACGCACCTGAACGCGGACTACAGCCAGACGGTGATCGGGCGGAATGCGCGCGACTACGTGTGGATCATGGCACGCACGCCGGAAATTCCGGAGGCGGATTACCAGCGGCTGCTCGGCGAATTGAAAGCGCAGGGCTACGATCTCGCGAAGTTGCGGAAGGTGCCGCAGCGCTGGCCCGGCAACGCGGCCGCGGGCGGGCGGTGAGGGGCCCGCCGCCAAAACGGCGGAGGACGTTTGGAACGTTTTACGTTACAAACGTCCCGGGTGGCGGGGCGGCGGCGAGGAGTTCGTGGGTGACGGCGAGGACTTTTTCGATGAGGAAGGGTTTTGGTAAGAAGCGCAGGTGCGGGCCGTAGGTGGTCTCCAGCTCGACGCGTTGGGTGGGCACGCCGCTCATCGCGATGATGGGGAGCGCGGGGTTGAGGCGGCGGATCGCGCGGATGGCCTGCATGCCATCCATCACGGGCATCATGATATCAGTGATGACGAGGCGGACGTCCTGGGCGTGTTCGGAAAACACGTTGGTGCCGGCGGCGCCGTCGTTGGCGGTAAGCACGCGGTAGCCGTAGAGCTTCAACGTGCTCGTCAGGGCGCCGCGGATACTGGCTTCGTCGTCGATGACGAGGACGAGTTCGTTTTTACCGCGGAGGTTGGCGCGGTCGGGGTCGACGGCGACGGACTCGACGGCGGGGGCGCGGGCCGGGATCGAAACGACAAATTCGGCGCCGGCGCCCGGCGTGCTCTCGACGGTGACGAGGCCGCCGTGGCTGCGCACGATGCCGAGCACGGTGGCGAGGCCGAGGCCGGTGCCTTTACCGAGCGGTTTCGTGGTGAAGAAGGGATCGAAGATTTTATCGAGGTGCTCGCGGGGGATGCCGGTGCCGGAATCTTTGACGTGGATCGCGATGTGGGCGCCGGCTTTCGCACCTGCGTGGGCGGCGGCGAGCGCGGCGTCGACGTGGGTGTTTTCGGCGGTAATGGTGAGGACGCCGCCGTCGGGCATGGCGTCGCGGGCGTTGACGCAGAGGTTCATCAGGACCTGGTGAATTTGGGTGCGGTCGCCATCGATCATCGCGAGGTCGACGGGCACATCGGAGACGAGATCGATGTCGCGGGGGAAGGTCTCGCGCATGAGCTGGACCATTTCCTTGATCACGCGGGCGACGCTCATCGGGGAGCGCGGGGAATCGCTGCCACGGCCGTAGAGGAGGAGTTGTTGGACGATGTCGGCGCCGCGGCGGGCGCTGGAGGAGAGGAGGTCGATCAGCTCGCGGTCGTGGTCGTTCTGGGCGAGTTCCGCGAGGAGGCCCGACGACATGAGGATGGGGGTGAGGACGTTGTTGAGATCGTGGGCGACGCCGCTGGCGAGGGAGCCGAGGCTTTCGAGGCGTTGGGCGCGGAGGAACTGCGATTCGAGCCGTTTCGCCTCGGTGATGTCCGTGACGACGATGAGCACGGCTTTCGGGCGCTGCTGTTCGTCGCGGACGAGGGTGGCGCGTTTTTGCACGGTGATCTCGCCGCGGACCCGACCGATTTGGCGTCGCTCGACGGACCACTCGCCGCGGGCGAGCGCTCGCTGCCACTCGGCGTCGTAGTCGGCGGGGACATCCCGGTAGGCGACAGTCTCGTAGCGACGGCCGAGGGCTTCCGCGGAGGTGACGCCGTAAATTTTTTCCGCACCGCGGTTCCAGTAGGTGATCTTGCGGTCGAGGGTGAGCACGAGAATGGCGTCCTGGGTGACGTCGAGGAGGGCGGCTTGTTCGCGGATGCGGGCTTCGGCGGCGTGGCGTTCGGTGACATCCTCCGAGACAGCGAGGTAGTGGGTGGTGCGGCCGGACTCGTCGATGATGGGCGAGACGACCGCGGAGACCCAGTAGGTCTCGCCGTTTTTGCGGCGATTGTGGAATTCGCCGCGCCATTCATGGCCGGAGTGGACGCGGTCCCACATGGCGGCCGAGTGTTCCGGGGGGAGCTCGCCGGACTCGAGCAGGCGGACGTGGCGACCGCCCACTTCGTCGGCAGAGTAGCCGGAGGTGGCGGTGAAGCTCGGGTTGACGTATTCGAATTCCCCCTGCGGGTTGGTGATGATGACGGTGACGGGGCTTTGCTCGACGGCGCGGGAGAGTTTGCGCAGTTCGGTCTCGGCCTGGAGCTGGGCGGTCAGATCCATGGCGATCGCGAGCATGGCCGGGGCGCCGTCGAACGTCACTTGGGTGGCGACCACGGCGACCTCGATGACGGAGCCGTCGCGGCGGTGCCATTTCTGGCGGATGAGCGGGTTGAGCTGGCCCTCGGTGGTGAGGGTGCCGAGGCGGCGCGCGACGAGTTCGCGGGAATCGGCGTGGACGAAATCCATCACGTTGAGGCCGATGAGCTGCGCGGAGGATTCGGCGCCGGCGAGGCGGACGGCGGCGCGGTTGGCAAAGGTGAACTTGCCGCGGGCGTGCACGAAGATCGCTTCGGGGGAGAGCTCCACGAGGGTGCGGTAGCGCTCCTCGCTTTCGCGGAGGGCGGCCTCGGCCTGTTTGCGTTGGGTGATGTCGATGAAGGAGACGATGACGCGGTCGAGCGTGGCTTCGTGGCCGGGTTGCACCGCGAGGGTGAGGTCGAGGTGCACGGGGGCACCGCCGGCATCGAGGCCGGTGATCTCGGCGTGAAACGTGGTGTGCCCCTCGGCGAGGGCGACGAGCTCACCGGCGAAGACGGCGTGCGATTCCGGGGAGAGATGGCGGCGGAAGTCGTAGGCGGAGGGGGCGTGGCCGGAGATGCCGAAGAGGCGGGCGGCGCCTTCGTTGACCATAATAATTTTCAGGCGGTCGGCCATGGCCATGACCTCGGCGGGGTGGGCGGCAAAGTAGGCGTTGAAATCGGTGACGCCGGTGGCGCGGAGTTCGTCGAAGCGAGCTTTGATGGCGGAAAAATCTTCTTCGAGTGCGCCGAAGGGAGAGAACTGGAAGAGGGTGCGGAAGCGGCGTTCGCCGGCGATGAGGGCTTCTTCCATCCGGCGTGGGCCGGTGATGTCGCGCGCGGTGGTGATGAGGACGTCGCGGCCGAAATATTTGCCGCGATGCGTGACGCAGGCTTTGGGGAAGATCTCGCCGTCTTTGCGGCGGCCCCAGAATTCGAAGGGGGCCGGGCGGCCAGTGGCGAAGACTTCCGCGCTGGTGCGGGCGACGGCGGCGAGGTCGTTGCGGTCCGGGGCGGCGACGAAGGCGGGCGTTTGCCCGATCAGTTCCTCGCGGGTGAAGCCGTAGAGGTTCATGGCGCCGACGTTCACGTCGAGGAAGACGCCGTCGACGCCGTGGACGTAGATCGCCTCGCTGACGGTGTTGAAGAGGCCGAGGTAATTTTCCTCGCTCTCGCGGAGCCGGGCCTCGGCGAGCTTGCGGGCGCTGATGTCTTGCAGCGCGGTGATGACGCGCTGGCCGCCGCCGATGTGAGCGAGCTGGCAATTGACGAGGTAGGTAAGGGCCTGGCCGTCGGGTTTACGACCGATCATTTCGAGGTCGGTGACGTGGCCTTGGGTTTGCAAAAGGGTGACGAGGTGGGCGCGTTCCTCTGCGGTGAACCAGCCGAGCTCGACAACCGTGCGTCCGAGGCCCTCGGCAGGTGAAAGGCCGGAGACGCGTTGAGCCATGGCGTTGGCTTCGAGGATGCGGCCATCGTCGAGATTGGTGACGACCATGATCAGCGGCGCGTGGTGGAAAGTCTGGTAGAACTTTTCCTCGCTGTCGCGGAGGGCCTGCTCGATGCGTTTGCGGGCGGTGATGTCGCGGACGAGGACGACGGTGCCCAAGGAGTGCCCGGCATGGTCGGTGCGGCGGGAGAGCGTGGCGGTCCACCAGGTCGGGCCATGGGCGAGGGTGAGTTCGTAGTCGAAGTGTTGGACTTCGCCGGTGATCGCGAGGGCACGGAGCGATTCGGCGATTTGTGCGGCGACCGGCGGGGGCAAAATGGCGGAGTAGGGTTTGCCGATAAATTCTTCGCGAGGCGCGAGCAGCGGCACGCCGGGCGGGCAGTGGGCTCCGACGATGCAGTCCGCTTCGTCGAGCACGAAGATGAGGTCGTTGATGGCGCCAAGGGTGGCGGCGAGTTGGGACTCGCTGCGCTGCAGGGCGCGCTCGGCGGTGACCCGGGCATCGATATCGGACACGACCCAAATGGCGCCGTCGTCGGGGGCGGCGGCGTTGAGAGAGCGACCGATGAGGTTGGCAAAGAACGGCGTGCCGTCGCGGCGGCGGAAGGCGAGGTCGGCGACGTAGGTTTCGCCGCGGGAGAAGGCGGCGAGAGATTCCAGGCCGATGCGTCGATACTCGGCGGGTGCGTCGTAGAACAGCGCGGTATCGGCACCGAGGAGGGCGGCGTTTTCGTAGCCCATCAGGGTGGCGAAGGCTGAGTTGGACCACTGGATTTTCCGGTCTTTCAGTAAGCAGACGCCGACGGGCAGCGTCTCCAGAATGGCCTGACGCTCGCGCGCGAGGCGGGCGATCTCGGCGGCGGCCTGGCGGCGGGGCGCGATGTCGCGCATCGAGGAGAGCACCCAGGTTTGGTGCTGTTTACGGAAGAACTGGGTGTGGACTTCGAGCGGGATAGTGCGGCCTGATTTCGAGCGGACTTCGGTCTCGAAGAGGGCGCGGCCTTCGCGCTGCAAATCGGCGACGCGGGCGGGCAAGGCGGCGCGGCTGGCCTCAGTCTCGAGATCGACGGCGGCCATCGTGCGGAGTTCCGCCGACGAATAGCCGATCATCCGGGCGGCGGCTTCATTGGCTTCGGCGATCAGGCCGGGGCGGCCATCGGCTGCGATCGGGAAAGCGATCAGGGCATCGGAGGCGTTGTCGAAGAGGAGGCGGTAACGCTCTTCGCTTTCGCCGAGTTTTTGTTCGGCGAGGCGGAGGCCGGTGAGATCTTTGTGCGTGCCGATCATGCGCAGCGGCCGGCCGTCGGGGGTGCGGGTGACGACGCGCCCGCTGTCGAGAATCCATTTGTAGGCGCCGTCTTTGCAGCGCACGCGGTGTTCGGAGCGGTAGGCGGGGGTGGTGCCGTCGAGGTGGCTCTCAAGTTCCCGGAGGGTCGCGGCGAGATCGTCGGGGTGGACGCGGGACCGCCATTCGTCGACGTGCGGGGTGAGCTCGTCGGAGGAGAAGCCGAGCATCTGCTTCCAACCGGGCGAAAAGTAGACGGCGTCGGTCTGGGTGTTCCAATCCCAGAGACCGTCGCCGGCGGCTTCGAGGGCGGCTTGCCAGCGGAGGGCGTTTTCGCGGGACTCGGTTTCGAGGCGACAGCGTTCGGTGATGTCGCGGAAAACGGTCACGACGCGGGGCGGCCCGAGGGGCGCGCGGAATTCCGCGGCGGCGCCTTCGATCTCGATGAGGGTGCCGTCGTTTTTGCGAAACCGGAGACGGTCGCGCACGGAGCCGGCGTCGGCGCGTTGGGCGAGAAGGGTGGCGAGTTCGGTGGCGGAGGTGCTCTCGAAGAGTTGGCGGCCGCGGGCGACGATCTCGGCTTCGGTCAGGCCGAAGATGCGGCAGGCGGCGCGATTGGCGGCGGTGTAGGTGCCGTCGGCGTTGTTGAGGAGGATGCCGTCGAGAGAGTTTTCAAAAACGCAGCGCCAGAGCTGTTCGCTTTCGCGCAGCGCGGCGGTGGCTTGGGTGCGGTCGCGGTCGAGGCGTCGAAACCGAAAAAAGGAGGCCAAGATGCCGGCGGTGCCGAGCAGCCAGAGCAGACCTTCGATCAAGGCTTCGCGCGAGAGGTGCGCGGGGACATCGGCCGCGGATGCCGCGGAAGCGGCGGCGAGATTCCGCAAGCTGGACTGATCCCAGGCGACAAGGGCGGCGAAGAGGGCGGTCCAAATTCCCACCAAGACAAGGGCGGACCGGATGCTCGGATGGGTTGACATGGCGAGGGCTGGGTTGGCGTTACCCGGTGGAGGGCGGGGCGGACGTAAACCACGCTACACTTTTTCGAAGATGAGTGAGGAGGCCGGCGGACGCAGATGAGGGGACCTGGTCCGAGGCTGGCGCGCGGAACGGTGGGGTCAAACTGTGGCCAGCCGCTCGGCTGCGTAGAACGCCCGGTGATTCGCCGGATAAGCAACGCAGCGAGCGGGCGCGCCGAGGCGTGGGAGGGGCCGTGGGGTAAACGCGTGGCGGCGCGGTCGTTTGACCGAGACTCGCGGAGGGGCATCCGGGCGGACGCCGGACGCCCGGGCTAATGCGGGACGCGCGGGCCGGCGATGGGCAACCGGCTCGGCAATCAACGGACCTCGGGACTACTGGGCGAGTTGCTCGCGGAGCCAACCGGGGCGGTTGGTGGTGATGCTGTCGACGCCGAGGGCAACCCAGTGTTTCGCGACGGCGACGTCGTCGACGGTCCAGACGTGGAGCTCGAGGCCGGCGGCGCGGATTTTTTTCACGGCGGCGGCGTCCATGGGGAATTTGTGATTCACGTCGAGGCCGTCGAGTTTGGCGGCTTTGGCGGAGGCGATGGCTTCGTCGAGATCGGGGGAAGGTTTCTTCGGATCTTTCGAGGGCGGGCTGAGGAGCCAGAGGACCTTGAGGTCGGGCATCGCGGCTTTGGCGGCCTTGGCGGAGGCGAGTTTGAAATCGATGATGACGAGTTGCGCGCGCTTGAGGTGCGTTTTCGCGAGCGTGGCGGTCAGCGCGGGGACGATTTCGACGCCGGCTTTTTGTTCGATGAGGATGCGTTTCCCGGCGGGGATGAGGGCGAGCTGCTCGTCGAGGGTCGGAAGTTTTTCGCCAGCGAACTGCGGGCCCTTCCAGAGGCCGGCGTCGAGTTGGCGGGCCTCGGCGAAGGTGAGGTCGGTGAGCTTCACGTCGCGGCCGGCGGTGCGCTTGGCGTTGAGGTCGTGGGAGACGATGATCTTACCGTCTTTCGTGAGCCAGATGTCGGTCTCGAGGGCGTCGGCCTTTTGGACGAACGCGAGTTTGCCCGCGGCGAGCGTGTTTTCCGGGGCGTCGAAGGAAGCGCCGCGGTGGGCGACGATGTCGACGGCAGGGAGCGCGACGGCGGACATGGCGAAGGCGAGCAGGGCGGTGAGGAGGCGAGGGGAGGAGGGCAGATTCATCGGGAGGGCGAAGAGGAAAACAGTGACGAGCTAAGCGCGGCCGGTGTGCGTGAATCGAGCGGAATAACCATGCACTGCGTGACGACGCGGTGACGGTGGGAAACTCAGGGCGCGACTTCGAGGCCGAGGGCGCGGTGGAGCGTGGGCGTGACGATGAGGCGCCAGCCTTCGACGTTCGGGTGCACGCCGTCGGGGAGGAGTTTTTTCACGGCGGCTTCGCCTTCGGTGGCCGCGAGGCGATTCCAAGCGACCGAGTGATCGACGAGGAGGAGGCCGCGGCGCTTGGCGGCATCGCGGTAGATCTGTTGGTAGGCGTCCTGATTGCGACGGTGCGACGACTCGCCCTCGGTTTTGCCGAAGGCGGGATTCATCACTTGGAGGATTATCTCGCAGGTGGGCAGGGCGGTCGTGATGCGGTCGAGGATCGTGTCGACGTTGCGGCGGATGGTGTCGAGCGAGAGGTCGAAGCGCGTGACGGCGTCGTTGATCGCGAACTCGACGAACACGACGTCGGGTTTGAGCGCGACGACGGCGGATTCGACGTTGGCTGCGCCCCAGCCGGAGTGCTGGCCGCCGCGTGCGCTGTTGGTGAGTTTCACGAGGCCGGGAAAACGGCCGTCGAGGGTTTGCTGGAGCTGCGGCACCCACGCGCCGCTTTTGCTGAGGCTCGTGCCGTAGATGACGACGTGTCGAGGGCGGCCGGCGCGGAGCGCGGTGATGAAGCGCGGCGTGGCGGGCGGCTCGGCGGCGGACGCGAAGGACGCGACGGCCAACGCGAGCAGGACGGAGAGGGCGAGGCAGCGGCGCATGGGTGGTGTGGCGATCAGTAGGTGACGGTGTAGGTCACGCGGAGCTCGCGGCCGCGGGCGAGGCGGAAGGTGTCTTGCAGATAATATTTATCGAAGAGGTTTTGGCCGTTGAGGGCGACGTTGTGCGTGAGTTTGCCGGGGGCGCGCCACGTGTAGCCGACGAAGGCGTTGTGCAGGACGACGGCGGGGTGGATCTGGCGAAAGCGCGTCGCGGTGCCGCGGTTGAAAAGATAGTCGGACGTGTAGCTCGTGCTCGCGCCGAAGCGCAGGCCTTTCCACGTGCCGGTGCGAATCACGTAGCGCGTGGCGAGGTAGCCGCCGTAGCGCGGGGCTTTGGTGATGCGGTCGCGGGCGTCGATGGGATCGGTGACGTCGGCATCGACGAACGAGCCGCCGGCTTGCACGTAGAGGCTCGGGTTCACGTTCCAGCGGGCGTCGATCTCGTAGCCTCTGGATTCCTCTTTGCCGCCGAGGATGAACTGCGGCGTCCCGGGGAGCGCGGCGGTGCTGAAGGCGGGATTCGAGATGGCGACGTCGTTTTTCTTGAGCGTGAAAATCGAGGCGGTCCACGAGAGCTCATCGTTGAAGAGCGAGCCTTTGAGGCCGGTTTCGAAGCCGGTGGAGGTTTCGTTGGGGACGACGGCTTGGGTGCCGTTGTCGATGCTGACGGTGGGCTCGAAGCCGGTGCTGTGGTTGGCGAACCAGACGAGGTTGTCGCCGCGGAGTTTGTAGTTGGCGCCGAGGGTGTAGCTGAGCGCGTCTTCGCTGGAGCCGCTGCCGTCGGTGACGGTGACGACGGGAATCTGGTTGTTGGCGCCGACAACGGCGGTGGCGGCGAGGGCGGAGAGTTTGCGGTTCTTCACGCGGTCGTAGCGGAGGCCGGTCATCGTGACGAGGCGGCCGTCGAGGAGGAACATGCGGTGGCTGGCGAGCGCGCCGGTGGTGGTAATCTCGCGGTCGGTGTCTTGGAAGACCTGCGAGATGTCGGCGTCGGGGATCTTCGGCCAGACGGGAGAGAAAGGATTGATGACGTAGGTGGGGCGGCGGTTGATCGTGGGCGAGGTGCGGACGGGCGGCGCGACGAAGGTCATGTTGCGCAGCGCGTAGAGGTTGGCGTCGGCGGCGAGGAGCAGCGCGTGTTTCACGCGGCCGGTTTGCACGGTCCAGAGGAGATCGGCCTGCGCGAGGTGCGCGGACTCGTCCTGGTTTTGGCGAAACGCCTCGGCGGTCATCGTGCCGCCGGCGAGGAGGGCATTGCCGCTGCCGTAGCGATATTGGTTTTCCGTGAAATCTTTGTCGTAGGTCTGGAGGTTGAGGCGCGCGATGAGGTTCGGGGCGAAGCGGTGCTCGACGAGGAGATTGCCGCTCTCGAAATCGCGATCGAGGACGTTGTGCGGCCCCATGATGTTGTAGGTGGCGAGATCCCAGTAGATGCCGACGGAGCGGGTGGGGGCGGCGACTTGGAGAATCGGGATCGTGTCGCCCTGGTTGGACTCGATGACCTGGCGCTCCCAAGAGACGGTAACAGACGTGCGCGGGGAGAGCACGTAGGTGAGGCCGGCGGCGTAGAGGTCCTTCTTGTTATAGAAATACTGGAGGTCGCTGTCGGTGTAATCGTGGGCGTAAACGGCGTAGTAGAAGAGTTTGTCCTTCACGAGCGGGCCGGTGGCGTCGGCGGCGAAACGCTGGAAGCCATACGAGTCGCCGAGTGTGGCGGTGAGCGAGTAGCGCGGCGTGCGCTTGGCGCGTTTCGAGACGTAGTTGATGAGCCCGCCCGGACTCGACTGTCCGTAAAGGGTGGAGACGGGGCCGCGGATGACTTCGACGCGGTCGACGGTGGCACGGTTGGGCGGATTGGCGCGGGAGAAGCCATCGCGCAGCACGGGCGGCGAAAAGCCGCGGAGCGTGCGGCCGTTGTTCGCGCCGGTGTCCTCGGCGCCGGAGAACGCGCCGGCGACGTAACGGAGTTGGTCCGCCATTTCGAAGAGTTGAAAATCGTTCATGAACTCATTCGTGAGCACCTGCACGGAGTAGGGCGTCTCGGTGAGCTTCGCGCCGGTGCGGGTGCCGGCGGTGGATTCGGTGGCGACGTAGGCGGAGGCGGTGCGGGCCGCGGAGACTTCGAATTCGCGGAGCGTGACGACATCCTCGGGCTCGGCCGGTGAGGGCGAGGGCAGGGGAGCAGTTTGGGCGAAGGCGGAGGAAGAGAGGAAGAGAAGGAGTGCGATCGAGCGCAGGGGGCGGTGGATGGGGTGCGGGGTCATGGGGTAGAAGTGGGTGGTGCGGAAACGGGGAGGAACTGCACGGCGTCGGCGATCACGTAGCCGTCGGCGGTGCCCGAATTTCCGATACGGACGAAACCGGTGCGACCGGCGGCGAAACGAAACGTGCCGAGCGTGCGCCAGAGACGGGCGTGCGGCGGCTCCTCGCGCTGGTTGACCCGTGCGGTGGTCTCGCCGTCGGCGTGGCGGATTGTGACGGGCGCGGTGGTGGTGCGGCGAACGTTGTAGCAGTGCGCGAGGCGCACTTCATACCAACCGGCGCGCGGAAGCTCGGGGGTGAAGGTGGCGGACTTGGCTCCTTTTTCGGCGCGCAGATCATGGAGGTAGCCGAGGCCGACGTAGGGCGGGGTGTGCGTGGAGTATTGCCATTTTCCGACGAGCGTCGCGGCGGTTTCATCGACGACGATGCCGGGGAGCGTGGCGGGATCGGCGACGATGAACGGGACGAGCTCGGGGCGGTCAACTTCGCCGGGCGCGTGGGTGTTGGGCAACGCGTCGGGGTGCGGCGTGAGTTTGGGTGGCGGCGCGGCGGTGACCGCGCACGCGAGAGCGCAGAGGAGAACGAGGACGGGACGCGTGGGGTGGCGCGTGGGCTTCATCGTCATTCACCGAGCCAGAGCCAGCGCACGGTGTCGATCTGCACGTAGCCGTTTACGCCGGCGTTGGTGAAGACGACGGTCGCGGGCTCGCCGGCTTTGAAGCGGTAGTCGCCGACGGGGACGAAAGCGAAGGGCGTGTCCTTCTTGCGCTGGTTGACCGTCACGGTCGCGGTGCCGTCGGCGTGCACGATTTGGACGGGCGTGTTGGTCGCACGATTGCCGACGGTGGCGTAGGCGACGGCGACGCGGTAACGGCCGGACTTCGGAAGTGTGGTGGTGAACTCCGCGCGCGATTTCCCGTCGCGTTTGTTTTCGTCGAGGAGACCGACGCGGAAACGGTATTCGACCTCCTGACCGCGCGAGCGCGACCAGCGGCCGACGGTCGTGGCGTGCGTATAGTGGACCTCGCGATTGAGCGAGTCGCCGCCCTCGACGGTGACGTCGAGCGTGGCGGGCAGGGCGAAGTTTTTGTCGCCTTCCCACGCGAGGAGCATGATGGAATATTTGCCGGGGTGCGGAAACGTGAAGCGGGCTTTGTTGCCCGTGCCCTGCACGGCGCCGCTGCCGTCGAACGACCACGCGAAACGCGTGAGCGGAGCGCGCACGTCCTTTTCGATGACCTCGAAATCGATCGGCGCGCCGGGTTTGTAGGGTCCTTTTTGCACGGCGCGGATCTCGACCCACGGGCGGTAGGGGGCTTTGAGCGGCATGCCGGACGCGGTGAGGCCGGCCTGGAGTTTCGCGATGGAGATATCCTGCACGGAGGTTTTGCCGGCGAGGGCGAGTTGCGCGGCGAGACCGCCGGCGTGGCCGAGCATCATGAAGACGGGTTCCATGCGCACGCTGGAATAGGCGACGTGCGAGGCGGACATCGCCGCGACGACGAGGAGGTTTTTCACGCCGTAGGGCGTGATGCTGCGATAGGGAATCTCGTAGGCATCGGCGGCGCCGTTGAAGTCGCCTTCGAGTTTTATGCCGGCGTCGGTTTGGATCATCTGGATGCCGTGGCAGTCGGTGCCGTAGCTGCCCATGCAGATGGCGTCGGGTTTGAAACGGTCGAACTGCACGTCGCGTTGCGTCAGAAAATAGCGGCCCTGCATGCGGCGCGCGACGCGCACGTAGATCTGCGGCGTGATGTGGTTGCTCTCGAGGTATTCGTCCTTCGGGAGGCCGTAGGTGCGGGCGTCGGCCTTGAAGGCTTCGGGGATCTCCGGGTCGTTCTGGAGCATCCACCAGAGGCTGAGCCAGTAGTCCTGCACGCGCGCGGTGATGCGGGCGCGCTGCTCGTAGTCGCCCTCGCTATAACCGAGATTGGTGCCGATGAAGTCGGCTTTGTTGGGGTCCATCTTGCCGTTGATCTCGGCCCAACGGTCGCGGTCGGGGTAGAGTTCGACGAGGCGCTTGAGGCCGTGGGCTTTGATGGTGGCGATGTGGTGCGCGTGGGCGTCGCGGAAATATTGTTTCGGCTTCGGGATCGGCACGCGGTTCGCGGGATCGACCGTGATGGTGCTGCGGACGTTGTAGGATTGGACGCGATGGTCGCCGGTGCCGAGATACTCGGCGGGGCCCTCGGTGAGGCCGGCGTAGGACTCGTTGTATTCGGCGCGCGCCTCGCGGCCGACGCGGTAGAGCACGCCGGCCTGCGCCATGAGGTCGCCCTCGTAGGAGCCGTCGACGAAGACGGTGCCGGTGAATCGCGTCTCGGCGCCGGTCGCGGTGTGACGCGTGACGAGGCTGCGAATCTGGCCGGCGATGGCGTCGACGGATTGCAACTCCTCCTTGGTGCGCACGGTAACGTGCGCCTCGGCGAGCATCTCGCGGAAAATCTGCAGCGCGATCTTCGGCTCGAAATAGTAACCGCTGCGCGTCTTCGGGTCCTGTGTGTAGTCGAGGGCTTTCACCTGCGGGGAATTGGCGCCGTAGGTCTTCGTGTAGAACTCCATCACGCGTTTGAAAAATTCGGCGGAAAGGCCGCCGATGGTTTCGCGTTTGCCGATGTCGGTCTTGTGGAGGCCGCCGCTCATCAAGCCGCCGATGAGGTAGCTGGGCTCGATGAGGACGACCTTTGCGCCCGCACGGCCGGCAGCGACGGCGGACATGATACCGGCGGGCGTGCCGCCGAAGACGATTATGTCGGATTTTACTTCGGAGGAGGCGGCGTGGACCGAAGTTAGCGCCGCGGCGGAATTGGATTGGGCGGCGTGCGACGGGTTGGTGGCCGAAGCGATGGCCAACGCTAGGCCGGCGAGGGCGGTAACGAATGCATTGGCGGAATTTGGGAGCCGGGAGAGGGCGCGGAGTGACTTCATGGGGTGGGGGAGGGTGCGGGACTGGACGCAGGGGAGGCTGCGGGGTTGCGGTTGGCCGGCGATCCAGGCCGTGGACGGAGGCGAAGCGGTAGAGAGACTATTTGTTACCAGGGTCCTGCCAAGCAAGGCGCACCTTGGGCATGCGGGCGCACCGGCGGGATTTTGCAACAGACTGTCCGGTAAAACGACCGGGAGGCGTTCCGGAGTTTTTTGGAAAACCGTCTTGCGCGGGTGGGGCATGGCACCAACCCTGCGTGCGACTCTATCCACAGCCTCCCACCTTCCACCATGGTCACATCCAACAACGAACTCGCCTATAACGGTAAGATTGAGGGCGAAGTCATCGTTTCGCGGGCCGATGCGGTCATTAACTGGATTCGCACCAATTCCGTGTGGCCGATGCCCATGGGGCTGGCCTGCTGCGCCATCGAACTGATGGCGGTGGGCAACGGGCGGTTCGACATAGCGCGTTTCGGCGCGGAAGTGATGCGTTTTTCGCCCCGGCAGGCTGACTGCATGATCGTGGCGGGCACGGTGACCTACAAGATGGCCCCGGTGGTGCGCCGCATCTATGACCAGATGACCTCGCCGAAGTGGGTCATCGCGATGGGCGCCTGCGCCAGCTCGGGCGGCATGTATCGCAGCTACGCCACGTTGCAGGGCGTCGATCGTATCATCCCGGTGGACGTCTATGTGAGCGGGTGCCCTCCTCGTCCGGAAGCGCTGCTCGACGCGCTCATCAAGTTGCAGAGTAAGATCAAGAAGGAGCATTCGGCGGGACAACTCTTCACGGCCACGTGAGCTGGCGTCGCGATCACTATTTCACCACTTAAGATGTCCGCCTCCGCCGACGCCATCACCGCCCTCAAGGCTAAATTTCCGCAGGTCGCCGACCGCGCCAGTAGCGACTGTCCGGCGATCGACGTGCCGACCGGCGAAATTCTAGCGGTGCTGAAAACCCTGCGCGACGAACACGCGTTTGACCTCTTGTCGGATGTGACCGCGATCGATTGGGCCGAGGGCGCGTCGCCGCGCTTCGTGGTGGTGTATCACCTCTACTCAACGACCTCGCATGCGGCGGTGCGCGTGGCGACTCCCTGCACGGGCGATGACGCCGCGCCGACGGTTCCGAGTGTCGTGACGCTCTGGCCGGGGGCCAACTGGCACGAGCGCGAGGCCTACGACATGTTTGGCATCAAGTTCGAGGGACACCCCGACTTGCGCCGCATTCTGATGTGGGATGGCTATCCTTACCACCCGCTGCGGAAAGAATTCCCGCTGGCCGGCATCGAAACTGTCCTGCCCGACGCCGAGATTTCCGAGGAAACAAAAGCCAAGGTGATCGCCGCGCCGATGGCCGGTGGCCCGTTCGTTGCTTCCGTGGGCGAGATGAACCTGACCGAGGCCGAGCCTCGCGCCAAAGACGAGAGCTGGAACGAGCGCTCGCCGAAACCCGGAGCCTGATTTAACGACGCCATGGCCACTGATTTTGCCTTTCCAGATAGCGCGGCGAAAGCCGCCGGCGCCGAGCAGGAATTCGCGCCCGAGAAGATGTCCCTTTCCATGGGGCCGTCGCATCCTTCGACGCACGGCGTGTTGCGTCTGCAGATGGAGCTCGACGGCGAGATCCTCACGAAGTGCGACCCGGTCGTCGGCTACTTGCACCGTGGCGACGAAAAGATCGCCGAGAACATGACTTACAACCAGTTCGTGCCCTACACGGACCGGTTGGATTACCTCGCTCCGCTCGCGAATAACATGGCCTACGCCATCGCGGTCGAGCGCCTCGCGAAGCTCGAAGTCCCGGCGCGCTGCCAGGCGATTCGCGTGCTCACGGCCGAGATGGCCCGCGTCTCGGCTCACTTGATGGGCCTTGGCGCCTTCGGTCTCGATGTCGGCGCGTGGAGCGTGCTCGTGCATTCGCTCAATCAGCGCGAACACCTCTACAAACTGTTCGAAGAGCTCACCGGCGCGCGTTTCACGACGAGCTACACCCGCATCGGTGGCGTCAGTCGCGATATTCCCGACGGATGGCTGGGGCGCGTGATCGCGTTTTGCGACCAATTCGAGCCCGCGCTTGAGGAAACGCTCTCGCTCCTCACGCGAAACAAGATTTTCCAGGACCGCACCGTGGGCGTGGGCGTCATCTCGAAAGCCGACGCGCTGGCCTACGGCCTCACCGGCCCGAATCTCCGCGGTTCCGGCGTCTCGCTCGACCTGCGCAAAGACAAGCCCTACTCGGGTTACGAGCAGTATGAGTTCGACGTCCCCGTCGGCTCAAAGGGCGATAGCTATGATCGCTACCTCTGCCGCGGCGAAGAAATGCGCCAGTCGGTCCGCATCATCCGTCAAGTCGTCGCGAAGTTCCCGGGCGGCGACTGGTATGCGAAGGACGCCCGCAAGATTTTCGCGCCGCCGAAGGACAAGATTCTCACCTCGATGGAGGAGTTGATCCAAAACTTCATGATCGTGACCGAGGGCCCGCAGATCCCAGCCGGCGAGGTCTACTTCGAGGCGGAGAATCCGAAGGGCATTCTCGGGTTCTACATCGTGAGCAAGGGTGGCGGCGTGCCGTGGCGCATGAAGATCCGCTCTCCCTCCTTCTGTAATTTGTCCATCCTCCCCAAGATCTGCGTCGGCACGATGATGTCCGACGTCGTCACGCTGCTCGGCTCGCTCGACTTCGTGATGGGCGAATGCGACCGCTAAGTTTTCCGCGAATCCAGCTCGATGAATCTCAAGCCCGCCACTCTCCAAAGCATCGACGAGGTAATCACGCATTACCCGGTGAAGCGCAGCGCCACGCTCCCGTTGCTGCACCTCATCCAAGAGGATATCGGCTACCTGCCGCCGGATACGTGCGAGTGGGTCGCGGCGAAACTCGATCTCCAGCCGATCAACGTGCTCGAAGTGGTGACGTTTTACCCGATGTTCCGGCAAAAGCCGATCGGCCGCCGCCACGTTAAAGTCTGCCGCACGCTCTCTTGCGCGCTCATGGGCGGCTACAAGACCTGCGAGCAGTTCGAGAAGGAATTTAACACGCACCGCGGCGAAGTCTCCCCCGACGGCGAAGTCACGATCGAGTTCGTCGAGTGCCTCGCGAGCTGCGGCACCGCGCCCGTCGTCCTAATCGACGACGACCTCCACGAGAAGGTCGATTGCGCGAAAGCGAAACAGCTCAGTGATCAGATCAAAGCCGAGGCGAAGAAACGCTAACCACCATGGCCGCTCCTGCTCAACGCCGCATCATTTTCCAGCACATCGACGAGCCTGGTTACTCGAACGATATCGCCTGTTATGTCCGCAATGGTGGCTACGAAGTTCTCAAGAAATCCGTCACCCGTCCTCCCGCCGAGCTCATCGACGAGGTGAAGAAATCCGGCCTCCGCGGTCGTGGTGGCGCCGGTTTCCCCTGCGGCGTGAAGTGGGGTCTGGTCGACCGCAAGAGCGGCAAACCGGTTTACCTGATCGTCAACGCGGACGAGTCCGAGCCCGGCACCTTCAAGGACCGCTACATCATGCATCAGGACCCGCATCAGTTGATCGAGGGCACGATGATCTCGTGCTTCGCGAACAACGTGAAGCAGGCCTACATTTACATCCGCGGTGAGATGCCCCATGGCGCGCGCATTCTCGAGAAGGCCATCGCCGAGGCCCGTGCGGCCGGCTTCGTCGGGAAAAACATTCTCGGGACGACCTACTCCTGCGACATCTTCGTCCACCGCGGCGCCGGCGCCTACATCTGCGGCGAGGAGACCGGCCTGATCGAGTCGCTCGAAGGCAAACGCGCCAATCCGCGCATCAAGCCCCCGTATTTCCCCGCGGTCCTCGGCCTCTACCAGTGCCCGACGATCGTGAACAACGTCGAGACGCTCTGCCATGTGAAGTATATCGCGGAGCACGGCGGCGACGCCTACGCGAAGATCGGCACGCCGAACAACACCGGCACGCGCATTTTCTGCGTCAGCGGTCACGTGCAGCGCCCCGGCTACTACGAGTTCGAGGCCGGCAAGATCACGATGGGCCAGCTGCTCAACGAGGTCTGCGGCGGACCGCTCCCCGGCCGCACGTTCAAGGCCGTCATTCCCGGCGGCTCCTCCGCGAAAATTCTCCGCTTCGGCGAACGCTTCAAAGGCAAACGCAAGGTCGGCGCCGAGATGGTCGACTACGATTGGGGCGTAGAGGACGTGCCGATGGATTTCGATTCCCTCGGCATGATCGGCACGATGGGCGGCTCTGGCGGCGTCATCGTGATGGATGACACCGTCAACATGGTCGAAGCCCTCGCCAATATTAACGCGTTCTACTCCCACGAGAGCTGCGGCCAGTGCACGCCTTGCCGCGAAGGCTCGTTGTGGATGAAGAAAATCACGACGCGTATGGTGCACGGCAACGCCCGCAACGAAGACGCCGCGCTCCTCAAGAGTGTCGCCGACCAGATTCCCGGCCGCACGATCTGCGCCTTCGGCGAAGCCTGCTCGTGGCCGACCCAGAGCTTCATCGCGAAGTTCGGCGACGAGTTTAAGCAGTATCCCGAGACCAAGAAAACCGCGAAGCCCGCCGGCGCGCACGAACTCGTCTAACCTTTTCCTGTTCCGATGATCGCTCCGCCCAAACCCGACCTCGTCACCGTCAACATCGACGGCAAGGAGATCGCCGTGCCGAAGGGCACCAACGTCATCGAGGCCGCCCGCCTCGTGAACGTCGACGTGCCGCACTATTGCTATCACCCGAAGCTGACCATCGTGGGCAATTGCCGGATGTGTCTCATCGAAATGGGCATGCCCGCCTTCGATCCCGCCACCAAGGCGCCGATCATGGACCCGGCCACTGGCAAGCAGAAGATCAACTGGATCCCGCGCCCCCAGATCGGCTGCGGCACCAACGTTTCCCCCGGTCTCCACGTCAAGACCACGTCCCCGATGGTGAAGGACGCGCGCGAGGGCGTGATGGAGTTCCTCCTCATCAATCACCCGCTCGATTGCCCGATCTGCGATCAAGCCGGAGAGTGCAAACTTCAGGAACAGTCCACCGGCTACGGCCGCGGCTACTCGCGTTTCGTCGAACAGAAAAACGTGAAACCGAAGCGCACCCAGCTCGGGCCTCGCGTCACGCTCGACGACGAGCGCTGCATCCTCTGCTCCCGCTGCATCCGTTTCTCCAAGGAAATTGCGAAGGACGACGTCCTCGGCTTCGTCGATCGCGGCAGCTACTCGACGCTCACCTGCTTCCCCGGCAAGCAGCTCGCGAACAACTACTCGCTCAACACCGTCGACATCTGCCCTGTCGGCGCGCTCACGAGCACTGATTTCCGCTTCAAGATGCGCGTCTGGTTTCTCAAACAAACCAACAGCATCGACACCGAGACCTCCGTCGGTGCCAACACCGTCGTCTGGTCGCGCGAAGGCCAGATCTACCGCATCACGCCGCGCCGCAACGACGAGGTGAACGATACGTGGATGCCCGATTCCGGCCGCGACCTGTTCAAGGCCGTCAAGTCTCCCGACCGTCTCACCGCGACCGCCCCCGTCGATTCCCTCGTCACTCAAGCCGCCGAACTTTTCAAGGCGCACGCTGGCGCCGTCGCTGTCGTCGGCTCCGGCCGCAGCAGCGTCGAAGAACAGTTTCTCACCAAGAAACTCGCCACGGCGCTCAAGGCCACGACCGCGCTCGTCAGCCGCACCGGCCAAGCTGACAAGCTCCTCGTCTCCGCCGACAAGAATCCCAACGTCCGCGGTGCCCTCGTCACCGGCCTCATCGCCGCGCTGCCGTCGCAGAAGCTCCCCGACCTCGCCGCGTCCATCGACGCCGGCAAAGTCAAAGTCGTCGTCTCTATCGGCGAAGACCTCGCCGCCGCCGGCCTCACCGCGGCGCAGCTCGCGAAAGTCTCCGTCATTTACCTCGGCACCCACGCCAACGCCACGAGCGCCGCCGCGAAGGTCGTCCTCCCGACGCTCTCCGTCTTCGAGAAGAACGGCACGTTCGTGAACCAGCAGTTCCGCCTGCAGAAATTCGCCAAAGCCGTCCCCGGCCCGCAGGGCGCGACCGACGACCTCATCGTCCTCGCCAAGCTCGCGGCCGCCGTCGGCGCCATGGTCGCCTCCGACCTCGGCTCCGTCTGGAAACTCCTCGCCGCCGAGATCCCGAACCTCGCGCCGATCACCTACGCGAATCTCCCCGAGACCGGACTCCTCCTCGACGCGACGTCGTTCGCAACATTGCCGTTTGTCGAAGGTGAAACGCTCCACTACAAACCCGCCTCCGCCGCTGCTCCAGCTCCGGCTGCTGCCGCGACCGCCTGATCCGCGCCTAACACCCTCGTCTTCTCCCGTCACACCATGAGCCGCTCCACTCCCGTTCTCGCCCTCGGTCTCGTGTTTCTTATTGGTGGCATCGCGCTTTTCGTCTTCGCCCTGCGCCTGCAAAAAGTGGCCGAGACGGCGAAAGCCCCGCGCAAATCCGACCTGCGCGACCTCGCCATCGAAAAACAGAATAACGTGAAGATGCGCATCGCCGGCGGCGTGCTGGCTGCCTTTGGTGCGATTCTCGCCATACTGGCCGGCGCCTCCTGATTCTTTCCGCCACGCTCCGACATGTTCGATTTCTTCTTCCAGCTCCATCCGGTGATCCAGGGCCTCGCGAAAGGTCTCGCGGTGATCATGGTGATTTTCCCGATCGCCGGCGCCTGCTCGATGGCCGAGCGCAAAGTCGCCGCTTGGATTCAAGATCGTCCCGGCCCCAACCGCGCCATCGTTCCCTGGGTCGCGTGGATTCCCTTTGTTGGCACGTTTCTCCAGCGCCTCGGCATTTTCCATGTGATGGCGGACGGCGGCAAAATGCTCTTCAAGGAAGACTCACTGCCGGGCCACGTGAACAAGTTCTACTTCGTCCTCGCGCCCATCGTCGCGATGATTCCCGCGCTCACCACCGTCACCGCCGTGCCGTTCGGTGCCTATATCGATGCCGCCGGCAAAGTGATCCCGCTCGGCCTCGCGCCCGGCGATCTCGGCATGCTCGCGGTGTTCGCCGTGTCTTCGCTTGGCGTTTACTCGGCCATTCTCGCCGGTTGGGCCTCCAACTCGAAATACCCCTTCCTCGGCAGCGTGCGCGCCTCCGCGCAACTCATCTCCTACGAACTCTCGATGACGCTCGCCGTCGTCCCCGTGTTCCTCTGGGTCAACGCCCCCGGCCTGCCCGGCACGATGGGTTTCTCCCGCGTGGTCGAATTCCAAAGCCAGCCCGGCCTCCTCGGCGGCATGTGGTTCGGTTTTCTGATGCCGCTCTCGGCCTTCATTTTCCTCGTCGCGCTCTTTGCCGAAACCAACCGCCAGCCGTTCGACACCGTCGAATCCGAGGCCGACCTCGTCGGCAGTTTCCACACCGAATACGGCGCCTTCAAGTGGGGCCTCTTCTTCGTCGCCGAGTATTCGCACATGATCGTCGGCTCCGGGGTCTTCATGCTCCTCTTCGGCGGCGGTTGGAATCCGCTGCCGTGGGTCTCGCTCGCGACTGCCGTCAACTGGCTCGGCACCATCCTCCCCTTCGCCCACGCACCGCTCTTCGTCGGGATCTTCTCGATCGCCATCTTCCTCGGTAAAACCCTCGCGATGATCTTCCTCTTCATGTGGGTGCGCTGGACCGTGCCGCGTTTCCGTTACGATCAAGTCATGAAGATCGGCTGGCAGATCATGCTCCCGCTCTCCATCGCGAACCTGCTCTTTTACGCGATCGCGATCGCCTTCATCCAAAAGTAACCTTTCCCGCACCGCGCCATGGCCGTCATCACCGTAGATCGCAAGCCGCTCACCCTCCTCGAGCGCACTTACCTCCCGCAAATCGTGGGCGGCCTGATGACGACGTTCAAACACCTCGTCGCGAAGAAAACCACGCTCGAATATCCCGAGCAGCGCCCCGCGATCCCGCCCGGTTACCGCGGCGTTCCGACCCTCGTGCGTGATCCGAACGGCCGCGAGAAATGCGTCTCCTGCCAGCTCTGCGAATTCGTCTGCCCGCCGAAGGCCATCCGCATCACTCCCGGCGAGATTCCTCCCGGCGCGCCCACCGAACACGTCGAGAAAGCTCCGCAGGCCTTCGACATCGACATGCTCCGCTGCATTTACTGCGGCCTCTGCCAGGAAGTCTGCCCTGAGGAAGCAATCTTCCTCCAAAACCAATATTCGATGTCCGGCTACACCCGCGCCGAGATGGTGAACCACAAGGACAAGCTCTACGAACTCGGCGGCACGCTCCCCGATCAGCATTACAAGTGGGACCAGAAGAAAACCGCCGCGGAGCACGGCAACGCCCACTAAGCCCCCGCGCCCATCGTCCACGCTCACGCGCCTCCGCCCGCCATGGCCAACTTCCTCTTCTACGCCTTTTCCCTCTTCACCGTCGCCACCGCGGCCGGTGTCGTCGCGAGCAAGAACGCCGTCAACGCCGCGATGTGCCTCCTGCTCTCGCTCGTCGGCGTCGCCGGTCTCTTCGTCGCGCTCAACGCCTACCTCTTGGCGTTCCTCCTCCTCCTCGTTTACGCAGGCGCCATCGTCGCGCTGTTCCTCTTCATCGTCATGCTCCTCGACATGAAGGAAACCGAGTCGCGCGGCTTCGGAAAACTTTCCCTCGCCGCCATCATTCTCGCCGCCGGTCTGCTCGTCACCGGCCTGAGCACCTTCGTCAAGCGCGGCCACCTCGACACCGGCAACCCCGCGCTCACCGCCGCCCTCGGCTCCGACATCAAGCTCTACGCTTACCAACTCTTCACCACCTATCTCCTGCCCGTGCAGGTCATGGGTTTCCTCCTGCTCATCGCCATGCTCGGCGTGATCGTGCTCAGTAAACGCTGGGCCGGCTCCGACGACGTCAAATGACCTCCGCGACTCTCGACCACTACGTGCTCATCAGCGCGCTCCTCTTTGCCATCGGCTTTTTCGGTGTGCTCCTGCGCCGCAACACCCTCGTCGTGTTTATGTGCCTTGAGCTGATGCTCGTCGCCTCGACCCTCGCGCTCGTCGCCTTCTCCCGCTTCAACGGCACCATGGACGGCAACGTCTTCGTGTTCTTCATCCTCACGGTCGCCGCCGCCGAAGTCGCCGTCGGTCTCGCCATCATCGTCGCGCTCTTCCGCAAGCGCCACACCATCCAGCTCAACGAGCTCAACTCGCTGAAGAACTGACCGCCATGACGATGCTCTCGCACGCCATCTTCGTTCTGATCCTCCCGCTCGTTTCCGCGGCGATCATCGCGCTCTTCCTGCGCCGGTCTGGAGGGATCGCCGCCGCCGTCTCGACGCTCACCGCCGCCGCCATCGCCGTCATCGCGGTGATGCTCGCCCTTGGCAACGCGCGCTTCACTGCCTCCTACGAGTGGATGCGCTTCGGCGATTTCGCCATTTCCCTCGGCTTCAAGTTCGACGATCTCGCCGCGCTCATGCTTGTGATCGTCGGCATCGTCGGTCTCTGCGTGCACGTGTTCTCGCTCGGCTACATGCACGACGACGCGGCCAAAGCCCGCTACTTCGGCGGCCTTTCGATCTTCATGTTTTCGATGCTCGGCATCGTTTTCGCCGACAATCTTTTCATGATGTTCATCTTTTGGGAGCTGGTCGGTTTCAGCTCCTACGTGCTCATCAACCACTGGCACGCGAAACAGTCCGCCTCCGACGCCTCGAAAAAAGCCTTCATCGCCAACCGCGTCGGCGACTTCGGTTTCCTCCTCGGCATCATTCTCTGCTACTGGCTCAACGGCACCGTCAACCTCACCGAACTCGCCGCCAAGGGCGACGCCCACACCCTCGTTTTCTCCACGCTCGTTCCGCTGCTCCTCTTCTGCGGCGCCGTCGGCAAATCCGCCCAGCTTCCCCTCCATGTTTGGCTGCCCGACGCGATGGAAGGCCCGACGCCCGTCTCCGCCCTGATCCATGCTGCGACGATGGTCGCGGCCGGTATCTACATGCTCTGCCGCATCAACGTCCTGATGGTGCCCGACGCGCTCACCGTCATCATGTGGACCGGCACCGCCACCGCGCTCTACGCCGCTCTCTGCGCCATCACTCAAAGCGACATCAAGAAGGTCTTGGCTTACTCGACGCTCTCCCAACTCGGCTACATGGTCGCCGCCTTCGGCCTCGGCTCGCTCGCCATCTCGCACGACATGGGCGGCCAAGCGCACAAGGTCGTGATCGCCGCCGGCGTCGGCGCCGCGATGTTCCACCTCACGACGCACGCCTTCTTCAAAGCCCTCATGTTCCTTGGCTCCGGCTCCGTCATCCACGGCTGCCACCACGAACAGGACATCTTCAAGATGGGCGGCCTGCGCACGCGGATGCCGCTCACGTTCTGGACGTTCACCATCGGCGTCGCCGCGATCATCGGCTTCCCGTATCTCGCCGGCTTCTTCTCGAAAGACGCGATCCTCTACCTCGCCTTCGCCAATAACAAAGCCGTCTTCGCGCTCCTCGCACTCACTGCCGTCCTCACGTCCCTTTACATGGTGCGCCTCTGGAAACTCACCTTCCTCGGCGAACCGCGCAGCGATCACGCGTCGCACGCCCACGAGGGCGGCCTCACGCTCACGTTGCCCCTCGTGCTCCTTGCCGTCCTCTCGCTCGTCGCCGGCTACACGGCCTTTTACCCGAAGGTCTTCACCAAGGTCTTCGACCTCATCCCGGTCGCTCATGGCGCCGACCATACGATCATCTTCATCACCAGCCTCGGCGTGATGATCGTCGGCGCCAGCATCGGTTACACGTTCTGGAAATCGACACCCACCGACACCCTCGCCGACAAAGTCCCCGGCCTCTTCGCCGGGCTCACGCTCCTCAAGAACTCCTTTGACCGCGCCTACGACTACTACGTCGCGAAGATCCAGCAGCGCTTCGCCCTCTTCGTTAATTTCTTCGAGCAAATCTTCCTCGCCGGCCTGATCGTCCGCGGCCTCGCCGGCTTCGTCGGCCTCTTTGGCCTCGGCGCCCGCGCCCTCCATGTCGGCAACCTCAACGCCTACGTCTACTGGTTCCTGCTCGGCCTCGTGGCCCTGTGGCTGTTTGCGACCGGTGTTGTGACCCTCTGATCCTGCGATGAGCCAATTGCCCTTCGATCCTCTGCTCGTATCCATCGCCGCTCCGCTCGCGCTGGCCCTCGCCATCGCGCTCGGCCTGCCGAAGCGCTGGTCCGTGCTCCTCGCCTACGGCGCCTTCGCGATCCCCGTGCTCATGGCGCTCCACGTCTGGTTCTACTTCGGCGATGTCGCCAAGGACCACGGCTACGCGTTTCTCACGCGCTACTCCACGGGCCTCGACGGCCTCGGCATCGGCCTGAAACTTGGCGTCAACGGCATCTCGCTCCCGCTCTTCGTGCTCGCCGCCCTCGTCGGTTTCGCCGCCGGCCTCTACGCGATTCAGTCCGGCGCCGAGCGGCTAAAGATTTACCTCATGCTGCTCCTCATCATGCAGGGCGGCCTGATGGGGGTGTTCGCGAGCGTCGACATCTTCTTCTTCTACTTCTTCCACGAACTCGCGCTCATCCCGACCTTCATCATGGTCGGCGTCTGGGGCGGTCGCGACCGCAGCTACGCGGCGATGAAGATGACGATTTATCTCACGCTCGGCGCGATGGTCTCCCTCCTCGGCCTGATCATGCTCTACGTGAAGAGCGGCGCGCACACCTTCGACCTCATCACGCTCCGCGCCCACCTCGCCGCCCACCCGCTCGCGGCATCGGTGCAGAACAACATCGCCGGCCTCCTCCTCTTCGGTCTCGGCGTCCTCGTCTCGCTCTGGCCCCTCCACACGTGGGCGCCGCTCGGCTACGGTGCCGCACCCAGTTCCGCCGCGATGCTCCACGCCGGCGTCCTTAAAAAATTCGGTCTCTACGGTCTCATCCAGGTCGCACTGCCGCTGCTCCCCGCCGGCCTTGCCCACTGGGCCCACCCGCTCGCGTGGCTCGCCGTCATCGGCAACGTCCTGATCGTCGGCGTCATCACCATCGCCCAACGCGACCTCAAGCAGATGATCGGTTACAGCTCGGTCATGCACATGGGCTACGCGTTCCTCGGCATCGCCGCCGGCGGCATCATCGGCCCAGGCGGCGTTGTGCTGCTCATGGTTGCCCACGGCCTCTCCGTCGCGCTCCTCTTCCTCCTCGCCACCGCGATCCACCACCGCACGCACACCTTCGCGATGGATGAGATGGGCGGCCTCGCGCAAAAGACCCCTGTCCTCGCCGCGTTCTTCGTCGCCGCGACCCTCGCCAGCATCGGCCTCCCCGGCTTCGCCAATTTCTGGGGCGAACTCGCCATCTTCGTCGCCCTCTGGAAATTCTCGCCCGTCATCACCGCACTTGCCGTCGCCGGTGTCGTGATCTCCGCGGTCTACGGCCTCCGCTCCGCCGCCCGCGTGTTCTTTGGTCCCTCGACCGAACAGCTCGCCAAAGTCACCGCCGCACACCCGCCCATCGACCTCACGTGGAAGGAGCGTTTCCCGGCGCTCGTCCTCCTCGCCGCGCTCCTCTTCATCGGCTTCTGGCCGAAATCTCTCACGACGCCGATCAACGCCGCGTTGACCCCCGCCGCCGTCGCCGCTCCCGCCGCTCCCGCGGTGAAGCCGGCCACCACCGCCATCTGACGACCCTCTCCCGCGATGACTCCCGAACTCGTTAAAGTCGCCGCTGCTGCCGCGGACAATCAATGGGGCGCCATTTTCCCCGAGCTCCTGCTCGCCTGCCTCGCGCTCGCGCTCCTCGCCTTGGAGATCGTGCTGCCGAAAAAGCTCCACGCCTACATCCCCGACGTCGCCCTCGCCGGCCTCGTCGGCACGCTCGGCGGCCTGTTCGTAAACTTCCACTCCGCCACCCTCGGCAAGGAAACCTTCAACGGCCTCCTCCTCCACAGCCCCGGCGGCCAGGTGATGCGCGCCTTCTTCCTCCTCACGGCGATTCTCGTGTGCGTCCTCGCCCGCGTCTCGCTCGCGAAACACAAGGTGCCGCGCATCGAGTTCTACCACCTCGTGCTCATCATCACCGGCGCGATGATGCTCCTCGCGCAGAGTAATCACTTCGTGATGTTTTTCGTGGCCCTCGAGACCGTCACGATCGGCTTCTACATTCTCGTTTCCTATTTCCGCACGAACAACGCCTCCCTCGAGGCCGGCCTGAAATACCTCGTGATGGGTGCCCTCAGCTCGGGCATGCTGCTCTTCGGCATCGTCCTCCTTTACGGCGTCGCCGGCAACCCCACGCTCCCCGGCCACTCGGCTTCGGCGATGCATTACCCGGCCCTCGCGCAATTCCTCGTCGCCAACCCGCACAACTTCCTCGCCAGCATCGGCATCATCCTCGTCCTCGCTGGCGTCGCTTTTAAGATCGGCGCCTTCCCGTTCCAGATTTGGGTGCCCGACGTTTACCAAGGAGCTCCGACCCCCGTCACCGCCTTCCTCGCCGTCGGTTCGAAGGCCGCCGGTTTCGCCGTCCTCCTCGTCCTCGCCCGCGATGTCTTCGCGTCCTACGACTGGCTCGTCACGCCCGCGCTCACCGCGATGGCCGCCGCCACGATCCTCTTCGGCAACATCGCCGCGCTCACGCAGCACAACGTCAAACGCCTCATCGGCCTCTCCGGTGTCTCGCACGCCGGCTTTCTCCTCCTCGGCGTCGTCGCGCTCGCCGGCCCCGTCGCCACCGTGTCTGCCACCGGTGCGATTTATTTTTATCTCTTCGCCTACCTCATCGCCTCCTTCGCCGTGTTCGGCGTGATGGCGCACGTCGCCGGTGCCGACGACTCCGACCAGACGCTCGACCACTACGCCGGTCTCGCGAAAGAAAATCCCTTCCTCGCCACGATCCTCGCCGTCGGCCTCGGCTCGCTCGCCGGCATCCCGCCGCTCGCGGGCTTCATGGGTAAACTCTTCATCTTCCTCGCCGCTTTCGAAGGCGGCGCCCGCTGGACCCTCGCTCTCGCCGCCGCGGGTGTGGTGATTTCAATCTACTATTACTTCGGCTGGATCAAAGCCGCCTTCTTCGAGCAATGGACGCCCCCCGCCGACACCACCGACCCGCGCCCCGCGCGCACCCCGGTGAACGTCGTGAGCGGCATCGCGCTCGGCTGCCTCGCCCTCGCCTCGATCTTCCTCGGCTTCTACCAAGGCCCCCTCGGCCAGTGGTTGACGATGAAGTGAGTTCGGCTCCGGCGTCGCTCAGTATTTCTGCAGCAGCTCCAGCATCGCGCGGTCGAGCGGTTGGCCCTCCCACGTTTCGTAAGTGATGTCGCGGCGTTTGCTGTCGATCACGCCGAAGCCGCCGCGGAAATTCCATAGCGCCCAGCCCCAGCCGTTGTCCTGCGAGATCGCCAGCAGATCTTCCAGCCAACGCATCACGACGCCGTGGGGCGTGTGTTGAAAAGCGCCCATCTCTCCGATCATCACGCCGAGGCCCGCGGCCTGGGCTTCGCGCCACGGGGCGTAGCACGTGTCGCGCAGCCATGCGCGGTCGAGCATCGACGGCGCGCGCAGCGCTCCGATCTCCTTCGTTGGATCGAAGTTCACAGCTCCCGTGTGCTTCAGTCCCCACGAATCGACGGTGGCCAGCATCCACTCTTTCCCTCCTGCCTTCACGCCCACTTCGGAGAGGGTCAGCCAGTCTCCGTCGACGTTGCGCACCTCGACGCGCGTCACGCCGGCGGGAATCGCAATGAGGTAGTCGCGGTCGTAGAGGTTGGCGTAGGTTTTCCACTCGGCGCGATACACGACTTTCTTCCATTCGCCTTCGCCGGGGCCGGGCACAAACGCGTGCTCCCACAACACCGTGCCGCGATCGTCGGTGGCGCGCAGTTTGGCCCGCGTTGAGACCGTGTTGACGCGGAGCCGCAACGTCGCGCCGCCGAGTGGGCCCTCAAATACGAGGGAGGATTGAAACTCCTTTTTCATCGTGCCGTAGAGAAACGCGCTCACTTGCGCGGCGGGCCATTGCGGCACGGCCCAGGTGTCCGAGCCGGCGATCCAGTTGGCCCGAAAATGACTGATGTTCATCGGCCGGTAGCCCCGCGTGCTGAGCGCCACGCCGAGCGTGTGCAGCGATTTCGGCGGCACGTTGCCGAAGTCGAGTCCGTCGCAGAGCACGAGGCGGTCGGGGTCTTCGGTGCGGATCGCGTCGACCATTTTTTTCACAACGTCGTAGTAAACGGATTCCGCGATCGCGGGCGGCTCGTTGAACAAATTGAAACTCAGTTTCGCGCTCGGGATGCCCCGGTAGCGTTTCGCGAAGGCCGCCCAATGCGCCGCGCACACGCGCTGGGTCTCCTCGTCTTGCCACAGGTTGCGGGCCTCCGGCGGCTTCGCGACCGTGAAGCCGGGCGCGCGGTGGAAATTGAGTGACACGTGCACGCCGTATTCGCCGCCGAGCGAGACGATGCGGTCGATCTCGCGGAGCTTGGCCTCGTCGATTTTTTCCCAATCGCCGCCGATGATCCACCCGCGGTAGTCCAGCGGTATACGCACGAAATTGAAACCGAGCGACGCGATCATCCGGAAATCTTCGACCATCACGCGATCCGGCGTCGGCGCGGAGCCGACGTTGAATTTGTAGAGCAGATTGAACCCGCGCCACCGTGGCAGTTTTTCCGCGGTCGGTTCCGGCAACGGCCGCGGGTAGGGGAACGTCCGCGGCCCGGCGGCGAGGGCGAGGCCCGCACCGAGGAGGAAGATCAGTTTGCCCAACCACACATCGCGGCTCATGCGCCGAGGGTGGGTGCGCGCCGCGGCGAACTCACATCAAAAATCCCGGCGCCCTTGCGCCAGCACGTTTCCTTACACGGCGGTTAAGAAACCGCCGCTCCTCTCTCCCCGCTCACAGCGGCCGGTTGGACAACACGACGTCGTCCACAAACAGCGTCTGGGCCTCGGTGCGCCCGGCGTTGGCCGTGACGCCGACCTGCATCCGGTCGTAGATCGTGCGGGCACGCGGCAAGGTCTTGCCCTGCTCATCGAGCACTTTCACGCCGTCCTGCCAGACTTGCATGCGGCCGTCGGCCTTGTCCGAGAGGCGCAGGTGGATTTTGACCTCCACCCATTTGTTCTTGGGGAATTTCGGGGCGCCGCTGATCGCCTGAAATTTTTTGGCCGACCACCATTTGCCCAAATCGGACGCGACCATCTCGCCGTTTTGCAAAAAGAGGCGGCGGCCCGGCGTGTTGCGCAGCGCGGTCGACTCCAGGTCCCACAGAAAAACCGTCGAGCCCTCGGTCTGGCCTTCGAGCCAATACCACGCGCTGAACCATACATCGTCCCCCTTCACAAAGCGCAGGCCCTCTCGGTCGATATCGGCCTCGGAGGCTCTTTTGCCGTCGAACGGTGCCGCGATGCACTTAAGTGCATTTTGGCCCGTGTGGGCGCGCTCGGTGGTGAGGCCGATGCGATTGGGGCCGGGGCCGCCGCCGGGTGCGAGGAGTTCGGCGCTCTTCCACCGGAGGGAAACTTCGCGGCTCAAGTCCTCAATTTTGGCCGAGCCTTCAAAACCGTCGCGAAACACGAAGGGCGCCGACGATTCCGGCATCGGCCGGCCGACGAGAAACCACCACGCGGCGCCGGCGCTCAAAGCGAGGGTGAAAAACGCGCCGCCGGCGAGCAGCCAGCGGAGCCGGCGGGATGAGCCACGAGGAGTCGGCGAGGTCGGCGGTGTCATCGATGCGAACGGGGGTTCAGTCCGAGCAAAAGGGAGGCCCGGAAAATTCGCAACAGATGTTCTGCGCGGTCTTCGCCACAATTTTGCCTTTCCCGGCTTGCGCCGACCCCCGCACTTTGCGGCCATGTGCCCCACTGTATGAGAATCACCGGACTCGCTCTCGTTCCGCCGCCGTCTGCCGCCGACCTGCCGAAGGTCACGCCCGAGTTGCTCGCGTCCGTGCTCGCCCGCTACTCGCGGAGCAATCAGGGCATCGCCACGATCCTTTCCAAGGTCGACCTCGCGAATCCCGACGCCTCGATCGACCGCATCCTGAGCTTCGTCGACTACGGCCACGCTTCGATCGGCGGTCTCACGGGCGGCCTCGCGGTGGCGCTCGACGATGTCTCGATGTGGCTCGCGTATAAACTTTTTGAGATTTCCACGATGGCTGATGGGCAGGAGTCCAGCACCCGCTACATCACGATGGATGCGGCGAACCTCCCGACGGCCGCCGAGCTCGGCATCCCCGACGATCTCGCGCCGCGTTGGTCTGCCGTCATGGCCAAGGCGTTCGCCGCCTATCACGCGGAATATGCGCGCCTCGACGCGCTCGCGATCGCCGATCCCGGCCTCGTGCGGTTGCCGCCCGACGCGAAGCCCGCGGTCGTCACGCGCCTGCGGAAAAACTACGCGCTCGACCGCGCCCGCTACTTCATCCCGTTGGCGACCCGCACGAATGTCGGCCTCGTCCAGTCCTCGCGCATGTGGGCCGCGACGGTGAAGCACCTCGATTCGCTCCCTCATCCCGAGGCGAAGGCCGCGGCGAAACTGATCCGCGACGAGCTCCTCAAGATTTCTCCGCGTCTCATGCGGCACAGCTCGGCGGAAAAATCCTACACCGCGCAGGCCGCGCAGGAATTGGCGAACTCGTGCTCTCTCGGACTCGCGCGCCTCTCGTCGGCGCCGCTCGCTGATGATGTCTGGGTGCACGTCGACCGTGCGACGCCGCCGTGGTTGCCCGAGCCGCAGTCGGTCGCCGAGGCGCTCTGCCACCGCGCCAATCGCTACGGCTATCAAGGCACGGCCACGCGCCGGATGCGCGTGACGTTTGCGTGGAACAACATGGCGCTGGCCGAGCTGCGCGATCTCAACCGTCACCGCACCGGGCACCGTTACACGCCGTTGATCCAGGCGGGATTTTATCTCCCGCCCGAGGTTTCGCGCACCGCTCCCGCCCACGCCGCTCTCCTCGCCGAGCAACTCGAACTCACGCGCGAGCTCATGCAGCGCGGCTCGCCGGCTTACGTTTACTCGCTGCTGCTCGGAGCGCAGACGCCGTTCGAGCACAGCACGCACGGCGACAAGTTTATCTACGAGGCAGAACTGCGCACCGGCATGGGCGCTCACTTCCGCTATGCGGAACACCTGAGCGCGGCGCTGCGGGAATTTTTCAAACAAGTTCCCGAGGCGCGCGCGCACGTCGTCGAAGGCACGGCCGAGCCGGAGTGAGCGCCGGCGGGGCGCCGCACTACAGCCACAGATTCGGCCAGATCGCCGCGGCGATCATCGCTTGGATGAGGCCGACGATGGAAATAATCGTCAGCAGGATCGACCAACTGCGGAGCGTCTCGCTCTCGGTGAGTCCGCCGAGTTTGCTGATCACCCAGAAGCCGCTGTCGTTCATCCACGAGAGGCCCGTCGCGCCGTAGCCGATGGCGAGGAAGATGTAGAACGGGTGCACGCCGAAACCGGCCGAGCCCGCGATGGAGAGCATGATCGAAGCCGAGGTGATCATCGCCACCGTGGCCGAGCCCTGCGCGACGCGCACGACGAGGGCGAGCACCCAGGCGAGCAGCACGTAGTTGACGGCGGAGCCGTCGGCCATGGCGCGCACGGAATCACCGACTCCGGCGTTCTTGATCATCGCACCGTAGGCGCCGCCGGCGGCGGTGATGAGGATGATCACGCCCGCGACTTCGAGGGGCGGCCCCATGCCTTCATGGATCGTCCTGAGGCTGATTTTCTTTTGGCGGGCGTAGACGACGAGGGCGATGCACGCGCCGAGGAGCAGGGCGACGTTCTTATTGCCGAAAAACTCCACCCATTGCGCGACGCCCGGCCCGACGCTGGCGCGCATGGTGCCGACAATCGACGCTGCCGCGATCAGGACGACGGGAAGAATCACGGGGGCGATGGCCGGCCAGAATCCGGGCAAAGCGCTCTCGGGGCGGGCCGCGATAGCCTCCAGCGAGGAAAGTGTGGAGCCGGCCGTGTCGCGCACGGGCACGGGCAGGCGGCGGTTGATCCACTTGGACCACGCGAGGCCGGCGAAGGCGGGGAGAATGCCAAACAAGATGCCGCCCACGATGGTCAGGCCGAGGTCGATCTTCAGCGTCTCGGCGACGACGAGCGGGCCGGGCGTCGGCGGCACGGTGCCGTGCGTGATCACGCCGCCGGCGCAGATCGCCATCACGTAGAGCATGTAGTCCTTGCCGGTGCGCAGACTCAGCGCGCGCGCGAGCGGCACGAGCAGGAAAAACACCGTGTCGAAGAAGACCGGAATTCCCAGCACGAAGCCGCACGCGAGCAACGCGAGCGACGCGCGTTGCTCGCCGAGCACGGCGATGAAGCGCCGGATGATTTTATCCGCCGCGCCGCTCTCCATCATCGCCACACCGATCACCGAAGCGATGGCGATGGTGAAGCCGATCTTGCCCGCCGCGCTGCCGAATTCCGCCATCACGGCGTCGATCATCTTGATGAAGCGACCTTCGCCGGTTTGCCCGGCCGCCGTCAGCGCGCCGACGAACATCGCGGCGAACAGTAGCGCGAAGAACGCGTGCCACCGCCACCAAGCGATCGCGACGACGATAAAAATGACGCTGAGCAGCAGGACGGTGAGCGGTCCGGGAATCATGGCGAGGGGTAGCGCGAACATGCGCCGTCACGGCGCCAGTCGGTCCGTTTTCGCGCAAGCTATTTGTGTGACACGCTTCGACTCACACCATCGGGAACAGCTTGGCGGCGACCAACACTGCGCAGAAGCCGACAATGCCCATGAGGGAAAACATCACCGACATGGTGCGCAGCGTTTCGCGTTCGCTGAGGCCGGCGGTCTTCGAGACGACCCAGAAGCCGCTGTCGTTCATCCACGGCACGAGTTTCGAGGCGCAGCCGATGGTGAGCGCGAGATAGACGGGATGGCAGCCGAGCGTCTCGGGCGAGGCGAAGGCGCCGACGATGCCGACGCTCGTGACCATCGCCACCGTGGCGGAGCCCTGTGCGGTGCGGATCAGCGCGGTGACTAAAAACGCGAGGGGCAGCACGCCGATGCGATATTCGCGGGCGAGGCCTTGGATGCGTTCGCCGACGCCCGTCTCCTGCAACACGCCGCCAAATACGCCGCCGGCGGCGGTAATCAGAATGATCATACCGGCATCGGCGAGGGACGCCTGCACGGTGTTTTTCACGACGAGGGGGTCGCTGCCGGGACGCGTGGCGACGGTGATGAGCGCGATCGCGGCGGCGATCGCGAGGGCGATGTTGGGATGGCCGAGCGCGTCGATAATGCGGTTCACGTGCTCCGGCAGCCTGACGAGGTCCGCGATGGTGGATCCGGAAATGAGAATCACCGGGAGCACGATGGGCGTGAGCGCGAGCCAGAGCGGTGGCAGTTCGCTCTCCGGACGCTCGACCAACGGGGTCGCAGTGACCTGATCGGAGGGCGCGCGCACGTCGGTGGGCCAGCGGCGGTTGGCCCAGAACGCGTAGGCGAGGCCGAAGGTCGCGGCGAAAGCGCTCAACAATAGTCCGCCGATCATCATGGTCCCGAGGTCGACCTTGAGGGCGTTGGCGGCGAAGAGCGGCCCGGGCGTGGGCGGCACGAGCGAGTGCGTCATCGTGGTGCCGACGGCGATGGCGAGCACGTAGAGCAGGTAGTTTTTCCCCGTGCGCGTGGCCATCGCCCGGGCCAGCGGAATGAGCAGGAGAAAAACCGTGTCGAAAAACACCGGCACGCCGAGCATGAGCCCGCTGGTGGCGAAGACGAGGGGCGAGCGCTTCTCGCCGAAGAGGCCCAGCGTAGAGCGCACGATGCGGTCGGCCCCTCCGCTGTGCAGGAGGCAAACGCCGACGATCGAGGCCATGGCGATGAGCACGCCGAGACTCGTGCAGGTGCCGCCGAACTTGTTGGCGAGCTTCGCGCCGAGATGCTCCTCGGCGCGCGCTTTTGCTTCGGCCGCCGGGCGTTTTTGCGCGAGCACAGCTTGCTCGATGGTGGCGCGCGGCGTCAGTGAGGAGACGACGATGGCGGCGGCGAAGAGCGCCACAAACGCGTGGAGTTTCAGAAAAACGATGCCGCCGATCACAATGACGATGCCGATCAACAGCAGGAGAAATGGGTCCATAGGGGCAGGGAGGGGCGGGGTGCAAAGCCGTCGCGGGGGTGCGACGCGTGCGCGAGTCAGGTTGGAAAACGGGCGGAGGCAAGACGTGAGCCGTCCGCGCGGGCATGACCGACAAGACCGTTGCTAACCCCCCGATGCTCTGAGTGATTGGCGGCACGGTGCCGGCACATCGCCGGAACCCGGAGTCTCCCCGCTTCCTTTCCGTTTATCATCCCATCACTCGTGAGTCACGTTGCTTCCCCCTCCGCCGCCCCTCTCTCTCCGCTCGATCGCGCCCGCCGCAAAGCCTACTGGCGCATCATCCCGCTGCTCTTCGTCTGCTACATCATTGCCTATGTCGACCGCGCGAATGTCGGCATCGCGAAGCTGACGATGACGAAAGATCTGCCGGGCTTTACCGACGCCGTGATCGGCTTCGGTGCCGGGGTGTTCTTCATCGGCTACTTCCTGCTCGAGATTCCCGGCACGTTGATCGTGGAGCGTTGGAGTGCGCGCAAATGGATCTGCCGCATCATGGTCACGTGGGGAATCGTCGCGGCGCTCACGGCGTTCGTGCACCTGCGTATCCCCGGGATCACCCAGATCAACGAAGTGCTGCTGCGCCTCGTCGTCTGGTTCTCCCAGCTCGTGGCGGCCGCGGGCCTCCCGTGGGTGTCGGGTTTTGCGCGCGATGTGGCCGCCCAATTCGACGGCCCCAACGGGCTCTCGGTGTTTCAGTTTTACTCGATCCGTTTTATGCTCGGTCTGGCTGAAGCCGGGTTTTTCCCGGGCGTGATCGTGTTTCTCACCCATTGGTTTCCCACGCGCGATCGCAGCCGCACGCTCGCTTACTTTTTCGTGGCGACGCCGCTCGCCATGATGATCAGTCCGAAGATTTCCAATCTCATGCTGAAAATCGGCACGACGGAGGTCGTCAATGGCGCGACCATTTCCCACCCGCTCGTGATGGGGATGACCGGATGGCAATGGGTCTACGTTTTCTGGGGCATCCCGGCCGTCATTCTTGGCTTCGTCGTTTACTATTTCCTGCCCGACAAACCGCGCGACGCGAAGTGGCTGACTTCAGAGGAGCGCGAGGCGTTGGAGCAGGAGCTCGCCGTCGAGAAAGAGCGCGCCAGCCGTGGCAAGCGCATGACCGTCCTCGAGGCGCTTCGCCATCCGAAGGTCCTCATGTTGTCGGCGGCCTATTTCTTCTGCGTCACGGCGAACTACGGCGTCGAGTTTTTCCTGCCGAGCATTCTGCAGGATTGGTATCAACTGAAAATCAACGACCTCACCTGGCTCGTGATTTTGCCGCCCGCGCTCTCGCTCGTCGCCCAACTCACGGTGGGTTGGAGTTCCGACCGGATGAAGGAACGTCGTTTGCATGCCGTGGTGCCGATCGTCACCGGCTCGCTGGCGCTGTTTTGCGCCGCGTTCAGTGGGGGCAATCTCTACGTGACGGTCGCCTGTTTCATGATCGCGACGGCCGGCTTGAAGGCTTACCTGCCGGCCTTCTGGTCGATGCCGAGCCTGTTTCTCACTTCCACTGCGGCGGCGGGCAGCATCGGCCTCATCAACTCCGTCGGCAATCTCGGCGGCTTCCTCGGACCGGCGCTCCTTGGCTGGCTGAAAACCAACACGGGCTCCTATCAGGTGGGCCTGTCCTGCCTGGCCGCTTCGATGCTCGTGACCGCGACGATGCTCTTCTATTTCGTCGGGCTCGGGAAAAAGGCCGAGTGATGAGGCCGGAACGAGGAAAGAGGAAAGCGCGCCACGGATAATTGGTTTGCCGCAAACGGCTGGCAAAGCATCCTCCGCGCCTTCCCTCACCCATGAACTTGTCCGGCTTCATTCTCCCTGCGGGTCTGCTTTTGGTCGGATCGACAACGGGGTGGGCGGCCAATGCGACGAGCCCGTTAAAACCAGCGGAGCGCAATACCCCTTTCGCGGCGACGCCGAGTGTGACGCCGGAGAAAAAGGAGCCCGAGGCCAACGCGAAGGTGCAGGAAAAACGGGTCGACAAGAACGTCGTCGAGAAAACGCCGGCTGCCGTGGGCGACCGCCGTGCCGCGATCACCGTCGAGGAAACCCGGGACAAAAATGTGCGCGACAAAAACGCCCGGAGCCCCGAGCGCGTCGAGCAGCCGATGAGCGCGTTTAACCATCGCGAGTCGGCGATGGCGACGGGTGCAAACACCTCGAAGCCGCAAACGGTCGCCAAGTATCAGGACGGGATGACCTCGGCCAGTGCCACGAATATGTCGCGGTTTCCGGCGATCGACCGCTCGACGGCGGCGAAGATCAACCGTTTCATTTTCCGCAAGAATGCGCCCGATACGAGTCGGGCCCTCGAAGGGGCGACGCTCACTCCTGCCGCCGGCCCCGCCGCGGTGCAGAAAAAATAACTTCGCCGCTTACCCCACCCCCCCTCCGTCGCCGATGAGCACGTTTCGCGTCCTCCAATTCAACATGCAGTTTGGGCAAATCTGGGATGACACCTATCCCGACCGCGCCCCGATCCAGCTCGAATGTGCGATCGAAGAAATCCGCCGGCACAACGCCGATGTGATTTTGCTGCAGGAGGTGGAGCAGGCACTGCCGGGCGGCGTGCAGTTTCAGCCGCCGCCGAACTACACGCGCCTCCAAGCGGAGCTCGCGGGCTACCACGGTTATTTTTCCTATCCGAAGGCCGATCCGCGCGAGCTGCCCTTTGGCCTGGGCTTGGCGATTTTCTCGCGCGCGCCGCTCACGGACACGATGCGCCTCGATCTGCCGTCGCCGCCCATCGAGTTCGATTTCTTCGGGAAAAAATGCACGCCGACCGACCGTTTGCTGATCGGCGCGACGACCACGGTGTTGGGGCGCGAAGTGCGTTTCCTCAATACGCACTTGCTCGCGTTTTTTATGCTGGGGTCGAGCAGTTCGAAGCACCTCGGGCAGCGCAATCTGGTCGCGCAGCAGTTGGCCGCGTCAACCGGGCCGACGATTCTCACGGGCGATTTTAACGTGAGCAAACACCACACCCTGATCGCGCAGTTTGCGGAGAAGGGGTTCGCGACCGTGCAGGACAAAGTGATCACGTGGCGCCGCCGGCCCTACGTGCTCGACCATGTGTTTTACAATACGCCGCTGCGTCCCGTCGGGCACCAGGTGGTGCCAACCCCGTCGAGCGATCACCACGCGTTTGTGGCGGATTTCGAATTCGTCTGAGCGGCGGTGGCGCGACGGCGCGGGGCGAGCCGAAAGCGGGCTTAATTGGTCGGCGCGCTGAGCGTGCTCGACTTGCGGTTGTTCGCAGGGGTGGCGTCGGTGAGGCCGGGCGGGGTGGTGAGCTGCGTCGTGTAAGTGATCGTGCCGGCGGCTTTCAAGGCGGCGGCATCGACTGGGAGTGTCGCGATGTAGGATTCGCCGGCGGCGAGTGGCGGGACGGAGATTGCAGGAGGTGCCGTCGTGGTGGCGGCCGTGGTGTTGACGGAGAGTTGGAGGCCGGCGACGGCGGCGCCGCTGCGGTTTTGCACGACGAACTGCATTTGGTTGTTGGCGGCGTCAAAGGTGTGGCTGGCGATGGCGGGGTCGAAGTGGGTCGGGTTGTTGCGGTTCATGGCCCAATCGAGATTCAGGATGCCACTGCCGTAGTTGGCATCGGCGCCGGGGCTGCCGGCATCGCTGGCGGTCTGCACGAGGAGTTGCGCGGCGGTGGCGGGTGTGAGCGAGCTGTTTTGCGAGAGCGCGGCGGCGATGGCCCCGGCGACGAGCGGGGCGCTGGCGGAGGTGCCGTCGACGGTCACGCGCTGGCTGTCGAGCCAGGCGGTCTGCACGCCGTAGCCGGGAGCGGTGAGCGAGAGCGTGGGGCCGGAGTTGGAGAATGCGACCTGCTGGCCGGCGCGGTCGACGGCGCCGACGGAAATGACGCGCGCATCGGCGGCGGGCCACGCGAGTTGGGCGGCCTGGTCGTTGCCGGCGGCGGCGACGATGATGGCGCCGCGTTCGGTGGCGTAGGCGATGGCGGCGGCGAGCGTGGCGTTGGTCGCGTAGCCGCCGAGGCTGACGTTGATGACTTTTGCGCCGGCGTCGGCGGCGGCGAGGATGGCCTGGGCGACGGTGAACGTATCGCTCGTGCCGGAAGCATCCGTGACGCGGATACTGAGGAGATTGGCGGCGGGCGCGACGCCGGGGGCATCGGCGGAGGCGCCCGCGGCGAGGGCGGCGACGGCGGTGCCGTGGCCATCGTCTTCGCCGCGGCCGGCAGTGGTGCCGAGGCCGATGTCGAGGGTGCGGAGACGGCCGTTGCCGAACGTGGCGTCGGGCATGACGCCGGTATCGAGGATGGCGATGGTTACGCCGCGGCCCCAGGTGCTGTGCTCCGCAGGGACGCCGAGGAAGGCGAGGGCGGTGTTGCCGAAGGGAATCTGCGTGACGGCGGCGCGGTCTTCTTTCGCGGGAGTGGCGGGGCCGGCGGGGATGGCGATGAGGGTGTTGGCGGAGAGTCCGGCGTAGTCGGCGGCGTTTGAGGTGAGTTCGGCACGCAGGGCGTCGAGGGAAGCGTAGCGCACGCGAATGGTTCGGAGGCCGGGCATTTCGCCGAGGATCGTGAGACCGGCGGCTTTGGCGCGGGCGAGGAAGCGACGGTAGGCATCGGCGTCTTTGAACGTGAGCAAGGCCTCGTGGTCGCGCGCGTCGATGGCGCGGGCGAGCAGGCGCTGGAGCGACGCGAGCAGTGTGCGTGTGAACGTATCGGGCGCGGTGGCGGTCGAGGATGATGTGGGGGTGGCGGCGGAGGCGGGAGGAGGCGGCGTGGTGCGGGCGGTGTCGAGCCGATGGCGGCCGGTGCGGTTTTCCTGCCAGAGCCACAGGAGCAGCGCGGCGCAGACGAGTCCCACTCCGAGGGCGGCGAGAAAGGAGAGGGATTTTTTCATCGAGGCGTATGACCGGGAAGTGCGGCCGAAGTCTCCGTGAAGCGCCGCGGCGTGGCAAATTTGTCTGACGCGAGCAGGCGGGATTTGTTGCAGTCGGTTGGACGCGGCGACGGCTGAGTGCATTTCGCGCGTGACGCGCGGGCGCGGGGGGATTCGGATGCGGGGACTATGATGTTACCCCGTTCGCTGCGTGTTGGGTCGATGGTGGTGGTTGCTCTCGTCGCGTCGCTGGCGCGCGGGGCCGAAATCGCCAATCCGGCGAGCGCGGGCTTCGACGCCGCGCGCCTTGGACGGCTCGACGCCGTGATCCAGGCGCAAGTCGACGAAAAGAAAATCCCCGGCGTGGTGCTCTATGTCGCGCGCGACGGAAAAGAAGTGCGGCACCGCGGCTACGGTATGAGCGACATCGAGGCAGGCAAAGCGATGAAGACGGACGCGATCTTCCGCATTGCGTCGATGAGCAAGGCGGTGACGTCGACGGCGGTCATGATGCTCTACGAGGAAGGGAAGCTGATGCTGCACGACCCGGTTTCGAAATATATCCCGGAGTTTAAGAATTCGATGGTGGCGGTGGCCGCACCCGAGGGCAGTGCGGAGAAATTCGTGACGGTGAAGGCGAAGCGCCCGATCCAGATCCGCGACCTGCTCACACACACGGCGGGTCTCACCTACGGCAGCGGGCCGGCGGCGGCGCTCTACAAAGAGGCGAAGCTCGACACGTGGTATTTCGCGAACAAGGACGCGACGATTGGCGCGGAGATCAAGAAGCTGGCGGCGCTGCCGTTGAACGGTCAGCCGGGCGAGACGTTCCAATATGGCTACTCGAGCGATGTGCTCGGCTATCTCGTGGAAGTCGTGTCGGGCATGCCGCTCGACAAGTTTTTCGCGGAGCGGATTTTCGGGCCGCTGAAGATGGTGGACTCCTGCTTCTACCTCGCTCCGGAGAAGGCGTCGCGCCTCGCGCCGGTGTATGGCGTGGAAAAAGGCGTGCTCGGGCGCGGTGATCAGGGCGACTACGTGACGGGGCCGAGGAAGTGTTTCTCGGGCGGCGCGGGCCTGCTCGCGACGGCGAGTGATTACGGGCGCTTGCTCCAGATGTTTTTGAATGGCGGCGAACTCGACGGCGTGCGCGTGCTCTCGCCGAAGACGGTGGAGCTGATGCGCTCGAACCACACGGGCACGAAATACACGAGTGACACCGGCGCGTTTGGCCTCGGGTTTTGGGTGATGCATGACCTCGGTGTCTACGGCGAACTCGGCAGCGTGGGCTCGTATGGCTGGGGCAGCGCGTATTTCCCGCAGTATCTCGTGGACCCGAAGGAAAAGATCGTCGCGCTCATGATGACGCAGTTGCGTCCGACGGGTGGCAGCGACCTGAACCAGAAGTTCAAGGTGATGATGTATCAGGCGCTGGTGAAGTGAGGGGGCGGCGCGCGACAGGGACGTCGCATTGGCCCGCACCGTAACCGGTGCGGCTACGCACAGATTAGGCACCGCAAGGCAACGATGGGGTAGCCGCACGGGTCAACGTGCGGGAATTGGGGTAAGCGCAGGACTGAAATGGACCGCACCGTCACCAGTGCGGCTACGGTTGATGGGGCCTCGCGAAGCTACGGCGCGTGTAGCCGCACGGGTTAGTTCACGATCAGGTGGTGGACGCGACGTGGTCGGAATAGGACGGTGCGTTGACACGCCGGGAGGACGCGGTAGCTGACAGCATCCCCTTGCCCCATGTGTTCCCTGCGCCGATCGTGTTTCCTTTTGGTTCTGCTGGTCGTGATTTTCCCGGCGCTCGCGGTGGGTGCGGCGGAGCGTCCCAAGAATCTCGTTTTCATTCTCACTGACAATCAAGGCGCGTGGACGTTGGGTTGCTACGGCAACCCGGATATTCGCACGCCGCATATCGATCGCCTCGCGCAGGAAGGCGTTCGCTTTACGCGTGCGCTCAGCAGCAACCCGGTGTGCTCGCCGACGCGCGCGACGTTTCTCACGGGGCTGATGCCGTCGCAACACGGCGTGCATTCGTTTCTCGATCCGAAATTCATGATGGGGCCGGCGGCCTATAATACGCTGCGCGAATTCACCTCGCTCGGCGAAGTGCTGCGCGAGGCCGGTTACACCTGCGGGCTCAGCGGGAAGTGGCATCTCGGGGACAATCTCCGCCCATCGGAGGGTTTTTCGTTTTGGGTGACGAAGCCCGACGGACACACGAATGAGTTCTACAATCAGGACGTGATTGAAAACGGGGCTGTGCGGAAAGAGGCGGGTTACACGACGGATCTCTGGACGCGGAAAGGCATCGAGTTCATCGAGCAGAACCAGACGCGTCCCTTCTTTCTGTTTCTCGCCTACAACGGTCCCTACGTGCTGGGCGGGCTGATGCGCAATGCGCCGCGTAACCGTCACGCGGAGTTCTACCGCGGGAAACATTTTAAGAGCTTCCCGGTGGAGGCGATGCACCCGTGGCAGCATGCGAACAAGGCGTTTCACAACACGCAGCTCGCGATGGAGCGCACGGCCGCAGAGGTGAGCGGAGTCGACGACGGGGTGGGGGACGTGATGGCGACGTTGAAGCGACTCGGGCTCGAGGAAGATACTCTGGTGGTCTACGCGTCGGACCAAGGCTGGATGGGCGGGCAAAACGGGATGTGGGGCATGGGCGACCATTTCCGGCCGATCGCGGCGCATGAGCTGATGATGCAGATTCCGCTGATTTTTCGTCAGCCTGGAAAAATTCAGGCGGCGCGCACGAGTGACATCATGGTGAGCAACTACGATTTTCTACCGACCGTGCTGGGGCATCTCGGACTCGAAGCGAAGATGCCGACGGCGCCGCGTTCACCGGGCCGCGATTTCAGTGCGGTGCTCCGCGGCGAGACGCTGCCGTGGGAGAACGTTATGTTTTTTGAAATGGAAACCGTGCGCGCGGTGCGGACCGATGACTGGAAATACGTCGCGCGTTTTCCCAACGGCCCCTTCGAACTCTACGATATGAAGCGCGATCCGCGGGAGCGTTTTAACCTCTATGGTCAGCCCGGCACCGAGCCGAAACGGGCAGAGCTCGCGGGACGGATCGACGGATTTTTTTCGCGCTACGCCGATCCTCAATACGACATTTGGAAGGGCGGGCGCTCGAAGGCGAAGCGGCACACGCAGTGAGCGTGGCTGCCGCGTCGGCGGCAGGGAGCGAGGAATGGGTGGCTGGGAAACTGCGGCTGGTTGGGGCGTCGAAGGTGACCGCACCGTAACCGGTGCGGCTACGGGGAAATTCAGAGGAAACCGAGGTTGGGTTTCGCGAAGCGGCCAATGTTGGGGAGGACGACGGGGAGGTTGCCAGGTAGCACGCCGAACCACGTCGCGAGCGTGGCGCTGTATTCGTCGACGCTCGTCGTGGGAATCCAGCGGCCGCGGCCGATGTCGTCGTTTGCGCCGATGGTGAGCGAGGGCATCTGACCGTAGATGTCACCACCCTGCACGGCACCACCCATAATGAGTTGGTGGTTGCCCCAGCCGTGGTCGGTGCCGCCGGCGTTGGGTGTATAGGTGCGACCGAAGTCGGAGGCGGTGAACGTCGTGACTTGGTTCGCGACGCCGAGTTCGGCGGTGGCATCGTAAAACGCTTTCATCGAGGTGCTGAGATCGGCGAGGAGCGGACCGTGGCCGGCGAGCTGGGCGTTGTGGAGATCGTAGCCGCCGTTGATGACGAAAAAGATTTGGCGTTTCACGCCGAGGGCGGAGGCGACCGACATGATCTTGGCCACGCCGGCGAGCTGGCCGCCGGTCGAGGTCGGGGGAAACACGGTGCGCAGCGCGGGGGCGTTTTGTAGGGCAACGCGGAGCGCGGCGCCGCTGACGACGGCGGTGTTGGCGACGTTGCCGAAGGCGGCGGCGAGGAGATTTTCTTGGGATAGACTCGCCGCGGAGTGCAGGGCGTTGAGGCGAGTGCTATAGAGATTTACGCTGTTGGGATTGAAGTCGGGCGCGCCACTGCTGCCGGCGGCAAACTGCACGACTTTCTTGCCGACTTGGAAGGAGTTCGCGCCCTGCATCGTAAGGGACATCGAAACTTGGTTGTTATTGTTCAGCGCATCGACGACATCGGCGACGCGGCCGCCCCAGCCGGTCTCGAACGTGCGATCGGAGATGCTGCTTTGCCACTGGATGGATTGGTCGTTGTGGGAGCCCAATTGCAGCGGGAGGCCGCGACCGGCTCGATACATCGCGAGGGTGGTGGGCTGGACGAGGGTGCCGACGTTGGCGAGGACGGCGAGTTTGCCCTGGCCGTAGAGAGTGTGGAGGCCCGACACGGAAGGGTGCAGCGCGTAGTTGCGGCCGTCGCTGTAGCGTTTGGTGGTGATCGGCAGGAGTTGGCCTTGGGGAAGGGCGAGCTCGGAGCGGGCTTTGGCGTAGGCGGCGTAGCCGGAGGAATCGGAGGGGACGACAAGGTTGGTGCCGTCGTTGCCGCCGCTGAGGAAAATGCAGACGAGGGCTTTGTAGTCGGAAGGCACGGCGGCGGCCCGCGAGGGGAGCGAATCGCCGGCGACGGCACCGAGCACGCGGAGTTGCGCGAGCGAAGAGAGGAGGCCGGTCGTGCCGACGGCGGCGCAGCAAGTTTGGCGAAGAAAGGCGCGACGGGGCAGGGTGGGAGTGGGCGATGACATGACTATTTTTGCATGGCTCCGTCGGGTGAGGAGACGGTGATTTGCAGGGCGGTCTGGATGCGTTCGATGTCGCTCGCGGAGGCCGGGTGGGCTTGCAGGGTGCTGATGATCAGCGAGCGGATCGCGGGAGTCATCTGGTTGGCGCAGAGGAGCAAATTGATTTGATCCACGAGGGCGGCGGGATTTTTCGCGTTGGGAAGAAAGGCGGTGTAGTCGGGGACGAGAAACGGCGACGGACCCTTCGCGGGCTGGTCGAATTTGCTCAGGTCGCGGAGCATGAACTCAAGAATGTGGTTAGGGACTTGGACGACGGCGATGGTGTCGGTGATTTGGAGTTCCGGTGCGACGAGCCCGGCGGCGGCCAAGGGGCCGGGCGGTGAATAATCGGGCGTGAAGAAGTTGAAGACCGTCGTGGAATTGAGCGCGGCTTGGTAAAGGCCGAAGCCGGTGCCGGGGTTGACCAGAAGGCCCTGCGGGAAGTTGGGGTTGCTGAAGGCGCCGCGTTTCTCGCCGTAGAAGCTGTCGAGAAAACGGCCGTTGGGCGCGCGGAAATTCAGGGCGCGGAAGAAACTCGTGAGGCGGATCAGCGGCTCTTTGATTTTGCCGTAGCCGATGTTGGCGAGGACATCGGGGGAGCGGGCCTCGTAGTCGGTGAGAATGGCGCGCACGACGGCGCCGAGGTTGCCGCGGGTGCCAGTGCCGTCGTTGGCGAAGACTTGCGCGACGCGGTAGAGGTAGCCGTTGCTGGGATTGCTGGTGACGAGACGCTGGATGAGTTGGCGGCAGATGAACGGGCCGGTGTTGGGGTGATTCGCGAGTGTATCGAGCATCGCTTTCAAATCCTGCACCGCGGTCTGATTGGCGGGGATGAGCGTGGGGGTGGCGCGGGCCAGGGGCACCTGCTGGAGGCTGACGATCCGTTTTACCGTCTTGTCGTGAAAGGTATCGAAGCTGCGCATTGGCTTCAGATTGGGATGATCGTCGCCGACAAAATCGTCGGTAATCCAAGTGGGGAACGAGGTGGCGAAGATGACGGGGTCGAGAAAATCAGGCGGGAAGGCGGCGCCCTGCCAGCCGGTGAAGACCTTGGCGGTTTCCGAGATCGTGGTTTGATCGTAGGTAGGGATCGGCTGGCCGGCGGAATCGAGGAGGAGCGTGCCATCGGGCTGGAGTTGCACGAGGCCGATGCTGAAGAGCTGCATGACTTCGCGGGCGTAGTTTTCGTCGGGGCTGGTGCCTTTGATGGGATCGGCTTTGGGGTTGCCGAAGTAGGTCAGCCACACGCCCATCGAAGGATCGAGGGTGATATTTTCGAGGAGCTGGCGGTAGGTGCCGAACGCGCCATTGACGAGGAGATCGTAGTATTTCGCTTTCGCCTCGGGTGTCCGATCAATCACGGCGCCTGTGCCCACCACGAAAATTTCGCTCAGGGCGAAGGCGACGCGTTGGCGCAATTGGTCGGGGCCAGTGCAGGTGGCTTTGAACCACGCGGCCTGCTGGTTGCCGATTTCGGAACGCGGCTTGAATAATACTTCCGCAGGCCACGGCGGATTGGGGAACGCGGTCAGGTCGGCGGTGATGCCGGCCTTGTGAGAGGTGGCGGGCGTCGCGGTGAGCGACATCTGGGTATCGAGCCACGCGGTGATGCCGCGAGTGGTGACGTCGGTGATGTCGGCGAGGGTGGGACCAAAGGTGGCTTGCGTGAGAAAGCGCGCGGCGTCGGCTTGAGTCGGGCGCGTGAGGGCGTTGGCGGGTAGCGCCGGTGGGGCGGCGGGGGCGGTGAAGGCTTGCGAGCCGGTGGCGGCGACGAAGTTGCCGCGGAGTTCACCGTTGGGGAAACGGGCGGAGTCGAGGCCGACGGCGAGGTTGCCGGAGTTGAGGGCGTGGATGAGGTCGTTGGTGGTGTAGGCGCCGCTGGGAGAAAAGGTCCAAACGCGGCCCGAGACCTGGCCGAGACCGAGGCCGAAGACGTAGTCGCGGGAGGCGCCGAGTTGAAGGTGGGCGGAGGTTTCGGGCGAAGAGAGATTGGTGAAGGTGACGTTGATCGTCGCGGTGTTGTCGGGGTTGATGAGGATCGTGGCGTAGCCGGACGCAGTGGAGCCGGTGGCGGCGGGATCGGGGCGCAGCGAGGCGACGTAGAGGGCGGAGTTGGGCTGGGCGCCGGTTTGGTTGGGCGGGGTGAGATCGTAGACTTCGACGAGTGCGGTGCCGGTGGTGGCGGCGACACCGCTGACTTGGAGCGTGTAGCTGCCGGGATCGAGGTTGATAAGGAGCGCGGCGTCTTTGCTGCCGGGCGTGAGGGCGAAGGCGCCGTTGGCGGCGAAGGCGGCGGTGAGGGTCGAGGCGTCGGCCGCGGTGGAGGTGGTTGGCGAGCCCCAGTTGTCGTTTTCGGCGATTTTGGTGCTGCCGGAGTAGAGTTCGAGTTTGGGGTCGGCGATCGTGCCCGCGACGCCGAAGGCACCGAGGGTGGGGCCGACTGCGCGGAGGAGGAGGCGGCGGGTGCCGGCGCCGGGAGCGATGGTGATGCCGGGGATGAGGAGATTGGCGCCGGTGCCGACTTGCGCGCGCGTCGAGAGATTGATGAGCCGGGTGGCTCCGCCGGTGACTTCGTAGACTTCGACGAGGGCGACGCCGCTGGCGCCGGCGACGCCGGAGACTTGGGCGGTGTAGCTGCCGGGAGCGAGGGTGGTGACGAGGGAGGCGTCCTTGGAATTGGCGGCGAGGGCGAAGGCGCCGACGGCGGAAAACGCGGCGGAGTCGGCGATGGACCAGTTATCGTTCTCGGCGATTTTGACCGAGGAGGAATTGTAGAGTTCGAGCTTCGGGTCGGAGAGAGTGCCGGCGACACCGAAGGCACCGAGGGTGGGGCCGACAGCGCGGACGAGAATGGTTTTGTTGGGGCCCGGACCGATGGTGAAACCGGTGATGAGCGTGTCGGCGCCGCCGGCGGAGGTGCGCACGGAGACGTTCGAGAGGCGGGTGTCTTGGGCGGGAAGCGCAGTGATGAAGAGGCCGGATAGCGCGAAAAGGGCAGCGCGAAAAAATCGGGTGAGGCGCATTACGAGGTGGGTTCTGGTCGAGTCGGGCGGCGGTGATATCGGGGGTTGCCGGGGGAATACTCAACGCGTTCTTCGTGGTGAAAAGTCCTCAGGTGTGAGCGAGTAGGCGCAAGAAAGCCCGGGGGGTAGGCCCGGGCTTTTTTGAAATACGGCGGTTGGGAAACCGCCGGTCCGTCGGGGAACGGCGGGTGGGGGCGCCCGCCGCTGCGGCTCTTACTTGGAGAACATTTTGTCGTTCGGGTTGCCGCCGCTGAGGATGTAGGCGGTGAGGTCTTTGAGTTCTTCGGGGTTGAGGCCGTTGATGAGACCGGGGGGCATCATGGAGACGGGATAGGTTTTGCGGGACTTCACGTCGGAGGTTTTCACCTTCGTCTTTTCGTCGGGCATGAAGGGATTGCTCATGATTTGGAGTTCGCCGTTTTCTTCGCCGACGATGCGGCCGACGAGGGTGGAGCCGTCGGCGAGGTCGAATTGCTGGCTGTCGTATTGGTCGCTGATGACTTTCGACGGCTCGATGATGTTTTCCATGAGGTCCTTCACGCTGTAGCGGCTGCCGGCTCCGGAGAGGTCGGGGCCGATGCCGCCGCCGTCGTTGTTGAAGCGGTGGCACACCATGCAGGCGGTGGCGGCGAAGAGGCCTTTGCCTTGGGCGAAGTTGCGGCCGGTGAGGCCGGTCGCGAGGGCACTGGCTTCGGTAACCGTGTAGTTGCGACCGGGACCCTTGGGGGTGATGGCGCCGGCGGTGAAGGCGGGCGCCGTGGGCTTCGAGAGGGCGTTGAGCGCGGCGCGTTCGGCGGCGTCGGGGACGTTGGCGAGCGTCTCGGTGCGGATGTTTTGGATGAAGCCGCTGAAGCTGTTGCCGCCTTTCCACGTGGCGGTGCGGGCAAACCAGGAGAAGAACTCGACGCGGAGTTTGGGCGTCCAGCCGACCGTCGCGTTGCGGAGGTTGTAGGCGTAGATGATCTGCTGGCGGTCGGAGCGGCCGGAGCTGACGCTGTTGACGACCTTGCCGTAGTTGTCGTTGCGGGCGACGAGGCCGGCGCCGCCGAGCTCTTCCGGCGTGGTCACGATGGGTTCGGAGACGCTGAGGAGCGGGACGGTCTTGGCGACGACGGTGGGCGAATCGAGGTAGATGAGCAGGGAAACGAGCTCGCGGTTTACGAGGCGGTCGGCGTGCGGGAAGAGCGGGTCGAGTTTCTTCGCGAGGGCGGCGCAGGTGGCCGCATCCGGTTTGCCCATACGGGTGAAGACGAGCTGCCACGCGCGGAGGAGTGGGAGCTGGAGGGCGGCGGGCTGCTTGGTGAAATCGAGGCGGCCGAGGGATTCGATGATGCGCGGCTGGTAGAATTTCTGGCCGACGCGGGCGAGGGCGATGAGCGCCTCGATGGAGGCCTGGGGATTTTTCTCGGCGAGGGCGCGGCTGGCCCAGTTGGCGGGGAACTGGCGCTCGATGGCGGCGCGGGCGGCGAAGCGGACGAAACGGTCGGGGCTCGCGAGGTGCGGCCAGGCCGTCGCGATGGCCTCGGGGCCAGTGCCTTCGGCGTGGAGGGTTTCCAACATGCGGCGGGTTTTTACCTCGGGCGTGAGCGGCAGTGCCGGGGCGGGCGCGGTGCTGTCGGCGCCGGTGTAGGTGACGCGGTAAAGGGCGGCTTGGGTGCGGCGACCGCCGACGGTGAAATACATGGCGCCGTCGCCGGGGTGGATGATGACGTCGGTGAGCGGGAGGGGTTTGCCGGTGATGAATTCTTCCTTGGTGCCGCGGTAGGTGCCGCCGTCGGGCGCCATGTGGACGGCGTAGAGGGTGCCGTAGGTCCAATCGGCGGCGTAGAGGGCGCGCTGATACTTGGCGGGAAATTTCGCGCCGGTGCCGAAGGTGGTGCCGGTGGGGCAGCCGGGCCCGATGTCGAGCGTGGCGGGGAGGCTGTCGGCGTAGTAGTCGGGCCAGCGGCCGGCGCCGGAGCGCCAACCGTAGTCACCGGCGTCGACGACGTGGTTTATGCGCGTGGGCATATACCATGGGGAGCCCTGGTCCCACTCCATGTCGGAATCGTAGGTGAAGAGTTCGCCGTTTTGGTCGAAGGCGATGTCGTAGTGGTTGCGGAAGCCGAGGGCAAAGAGCTCGACGGTCTTGCCGTCGGGGTCGGTGCGGCCGACGTAGCCGCCGGGGGCGAATTTGTTTTTGGCGTGGCCGCGGGCATCCCACATGCGCGGGAGGAGGTGGTCTTCGTCCCAGGCGACGGCGCGGGATTTTTCCATGCGGGTGGGGAGGTCGGTGTGGTTGCCGTTGGCGAAGTAGATGGACTTGCCGTCGGGCGAGAGGACGAGGGCGTGCGGGCCGTGCTCGCCGCTGCCCTTCATGTGGCGGAGAAATTTAATCTCGTCGAATTGGTCGGTGCCCTTGGTGTCGCGCAGGCGCCAGAGGCCCTGTTTGCCGGGGACTTCGTCGACCATGACGTAGAGGCTGTCGAAGGCGTAGAGGAGGCCGTGCGCGCCGATGGCGGGCGGTTTGCCGCTGGCGGTTTGCGCGCGCTTCGGAGTGGGCGCGGGCTCGAAGTCAGGCATGTCGGGGACGGCGGGCAGGGCGGCGGCGAGTTGCTCAACCTTGGTCCCGGTGGACGTGCCGAGCGCGGGCGGCGTGATGCGGTAGAGGCTGCCGTATTGGTCGGCGGCGATGATGCGGCCTTTGGGATCGACGGTGAGGGCGACCCACGAGCCTTGGTCTTCTTTCGGGACGGTGTAGAGGAGCTCGACTTTAAAACCGGGGGCGACGGTGAGCGCGGAGGGCTCGGTGGCGGAGGCGATCGCGGCCATGGCGGCGCGGGCGGATTGGCCCGGGGGCTGGGCGGCGGTGGCGTCGGCGGCTTTTTGTTTGGCCTTGGATTTTTCTTTGGGCGTTTGCGCGGGGAGCGCGACGGCGGTGAGGCCGAGGAGGAGCAGCGTGCCGAGGCGCGCGAGTCGGGAGTGGAAGGGGCGGGATGGTGTCATGGTTGGGAAAGGGGGAGGGAAGGAGGGCAGAAAAGTTTGGAGGTGGAACCGCTAATCTTCGCTGATTTTTCTGAGGTGGTAGGGTGGAGCGAGCGTGTGCGGGCCTCGCCTAGTCGGCGAGGCGCGGGCGGTGGTTGGGGATAGGATTGGCGGAGATTAGCGAAAATTAGCGGTTAAAAACTGTGGGCGGATGGATCAGAATTTGTAGGTGGAGGAGAGGAAGTAGGCGCGGGGTTGGACGGGGACGTATTGGAGCATCGTGTCTTGGCCGGTGGCGGGGAGGGAGGTGAAGCTCTGGCGGTCGCCGGGATTGATGCCCCAGCCGCGCCAGGTCATGACGCCTTCGCTATCGGTGAGGTTGTTGATGTTGAGTCCGATGGACCAGCGGCGGGAAAGCGTCCACCCCATGCCGAGATCGAACTGGTTGAAACGCGGGAGCATGATCACGTTGGCGGCATTGCCGGCGCGCTCGCCCATGTGGCGCCAGGAGAGATTCGCGAAGTAAGCGGGCGTCCGGTAGGTGAGCGTGTTGTTGAGGATGAAGTCGGGGTTGTTGTCGGCGGGGCGGCCGGAGAGGTCGAGGTAGGTGTCGTCGGTGCGCCCATTGACGCCGGCTTGGAACACTTTCCAGACGTCGTTCTTCGCCTTCTGCGCGGTGAATACGCTGCGGACGCTCCAGCGTTCGGAGAGGCGGAGCGTGCCTTCGAGTTCGAGGCCGTAGGCGGTGGTCGAGTTGTAGACGGGGTCGGGGAAGTAGAGGGTGACGCCGTCGGACTCCGTCGCTTGCGTGATGGCGAGGATGTTATCGAGGTGGCTGTAGAACGGCGTGGCGGTGAGCGTGGCGCGGCCCCACTTCAAACGATAGCCGAGTTCGGCCTGCTGAATGGTTTGCGGGCGCGGCTTCAGGTTGTTGAGCCGGAACTGCGAGTTGTAATTCCGGAAGAAACCGTAGTCGGGCGCCTTCTCGCCATCGGCGTAGCGGACGTAGAAGGAGTTGTTGTTATCGATGACGAAGTTGGTGGCGCCGGAGAGGGAGAAGCTGCGGACGTTTTTGTCGAAGTGCCATTTCGCGGCGGGGTTCGGAACCTGAAAGCGATTATCGAACATCGTGAACGGATCGCCGTCGGCGCCGCCGTAGGTGGGATCCCAATTGCCGCGCGAATTCTGGACGCCGGCCTCGTTGAAGCCCTTCACGAGGTAGTTCTCGGCGCGGAAGCCCCAGTCGACGCCCCAGCGTGGCGAGAGCTCCCACTTGTGGCCGAAGAAGTAGGCGAACTGGCGGGCGATGGCCTTGTCGCGCACGTAGCCGATGCCGAGGGCGGTGAAGCCCTCGGGATTGGTGAGCTGCACGGCGCGGCCGCCGAAGCCCGCGACGGCCGTGAGGGCGGCGGCGGGCGTGCCGGCCGGCGCGGTGGCGGCGGTGGCGGGTATCCAGGTGATGGCGACGGGCTCGGGTTGCTCGGTGAGCGGGGAGGCGGTGCGACCGCCGCTGGACTGGCGGTCGGAGATGTTGGAGTAGCCGAAGTAGCCGCCGCCGACGAAGGTGTGGCTGCGCCATTTCTTGGTCACGGTGAGATTGTCCATGAGCTCATCCATGTGCTCGTTGGCGACGCGGCCGTTGTTAGTCCAGAGGGCGGCGGGGACGATCTGGCCGTTGGGGAGGTTGGCAGAGCGGACGATCAGGCCGACGTTATTGAGGGCGTTGGCGTTGACGGTGAAGTTACCGTTGGACGTGACCTCGGCGAGCACGGCGCCGGTCTGGCGATTCGAGAAACGGTAGAGGCCGGCGGGCACACGACCGTTCTGGCCGCCGCCGCTGAACTGAATCGCCATCGTGCTGAAGAAATTGGGCCACTCGAGGGAGCGCGGCGTGACGCCGGAGCTGGAGTTCCAGTCGGCCCAGTTGCGGCTGACGCGGAGGTTGTGATTGAGGGACCAGCCGCTGCCGAACTCGTGCTTCCACTGCGCGCCGACGTAGCGGGAGCGCGAGCGGACGGCGTCGGTGGTGTCGAAGGTGGCGAACTTGTCGTCCGCCTCACGCGGATACTGGAAAGACGCCTTGGGAAACAGGTTGGTGCTGAAGCGGCTCAGGCCGGGATACTGCTTCGGATTCTGCGGGTCGCGGGCGAGCAGGTATTCATACCAGTGGTTCCGGTCGTCGAGATACTTGCCGTAGATCTTGAGCGAGCCCTGGCCGTAGTCCTTGAAAATGTTTCCGTGGAGGCCGAAGCCGTTGTTCATCGGGTAGCCGTTCGCGGGGCGGTGGCCCTCGGCGTAGCGGTAGAAACCGCCGACGTTGTAGACCCAGCCTTTCACGAGCGGACCGCCGACGGTGGCGTCGGTGCGGTATTGCGGCGACCCGCGGCCCTCGAGGCCGAAGCGCGTGCGGATCTCGCCGCCGAAGCGCGATGTGCCGGTGCGTGTAATGTAATTGAATACGCCGCCGGGGGAGTTGGACGACGTGATGGAGGCGCTGCCGCCGCGGACGGCCTCGACGCGCTGGAGCGTGGCGTCGGGGCGGTTGAAGTAGCCGGCGCCGAAGTTACCGAAGTTCACGTTGGTGAACGGTAGGCCGTCCTCCTGCATGGAGACGTAGTAGGTGCCGTTCGCGCCGTCGGAGCTGTCGGCGGAGATGCCGCGCGAGTAAACCATGCCGCGGATCTCGCCGAGGGAGGAGTTCACGAAGACGCCGGCGACGTTGAGCAGCATGTCATCGGCGCTGAGCGCGACCTGCTCGGCGAGCATGTCGGCGGTGAGGGTGCTGATGGCGGTGGTGGCCTTCTTCGCCTCGGTGGCGCTGAAAACGCCGGTGACGACGAACTGCTCGAGCTTCAGGGCATCGGCGGCCTCGGCGGAGGTGGGCGCCTTCGCGGTGGCCGCGGGAGCGGGGGCGGTTTGGGCGAGGAGGGCGGACGAGGAAACGGAGAGGGAGAGAAGGAGAGAAAGAGCGAGGGGGAGACGCTGGGGTGGGCGTGGGGTTTTCATTGGGCGGCGGCTTTGAGTTCGGCGAGGCGGGTGCGGAGGGAAGCGAGTTGGGTGGCGCGGGCGGGGTCGGCGGCGAGGTTGTTTTCCTCGAGGGGATCGGCGCGGAGATCGAAGAGCTCCTCGTGTTTAAAATCGGGCCAGTAGATGTATTTCACGTCTTTGCGCACGAGGGCTGCGGAGGACGGAATGAAGTCGATGCTGCGCACGGTGGCGTGCTCGTAGAAAAATTCGTCGCGCCATTTCGGCGGAGTCGCCGCGAGGTAGAGCGGCGCGAGGTCGCGGCCTTGCATGCGCGCGGGCGCGGACGCGCCGGCGGCGGCGATGATCGTCGGCGCGAGATCGACGCTGAGCGTCATGGCGTCGCGGGTGGTGCCGCGCTTCGCGGCGGGGAGGCGAGGGTCGCGGATGATGAGCGGCACGCGGATGCTCTCCTGGTAGGGATACCATTTGTCGGCGAGGCCGTGCTCGGCGTGGAAGTAGCCGTTGTCGGTGGTGAAGATGACGAGCGTGCGATCGAGCACGCCTTGCGCGCGCAACTCGGCGAGCACGCGTCCGCAGGTGGCGTCCGCCTCGGTGGCGAGGCGGTAGTAGTTCTTCATGTATTCCTGGTAGCGCTCGGGCGTGTCAAAGCGCCACGTCCAGCGGTTGCGGCCCTCGTTCTTGGCGTTGGCGATGAACGGCGGCAGCCGGCGGAAATGATCGTCGGTGGCGGTCTTTGGCACGGGCACGGTCACGTCCTTGTAGAGCGACATGCTCTCGGGCTGCGGGAGGTATTGCTTCGGGTTCTGGTCTTCGGCGTGCGTGGCGATGAACGCGAGCGTGAGGACGAAGGGCTTGTCCTTCGGGCGCGTGCGGAGGAATTCCATCGCGTCGTTTTCGTTTTTTCGTGTGACGTGAATCTCGGTGCCGTCGGGCTGCTTGATCCAGTGGCGCATCGGGGTGATGCGGTCGGCGCCGAAATCCATTTGGTCGGCGGGGAAGCGCCCGTTGTGCCACTTGCCGACGTGGCCGGTGTGGTAGCCGCGCGCGCGGAGGACGCCGGGGTAGGTCTCGGCCCACGGGGTCGCAAACATGCCGTTTGCCGGCTGGCCGTTGCGCGACATCCACTGGCCGGTGAAAAGATTCGACCGGCTGACCCAGCAGATGGAGGTCGTGACGAAGTTGTGCGTGAACCGCACGCCCTCGCGCGCGAGCTGGTCGATGTTGGGCGTCTTGACGACGGGATTGCCGGCGACGCCGAGCGTGTCGTGGCGCCAGTCGTCGCCGTAGAGGATGACGACGTTGAGCGGGGGCTCGGTTGCGGAGTTAGCCGCGAAGGCGGAAGCGGCGGAGATTGAGAGAAGGAGAGAGAGGGAGAGGGGGAGAAGGGGGCGCATGGGGGCGAGGAGTGGATTCTTAGAAGCGGCCGTTGACGCCGAAGGTGAGGGTGGTGCCGTTGAGAATCGTGTTCTGCATTTGGGCGGTGATGCCGCGGTAGAACGACTGCGGCTCGTTGGTGAGATTGCCGGCGTCGAGCGTGAGCTGGAGGGCGGGGCGGACTTGGTAGGAGATGCCGGCGTTGATGGTCGCGTAGCTGAAACGGTAGAGGTTGCGGCCGGGCGTGGCGGCGGTGAACGCGGTGATGTAGCTGCCGGTGAAATTGTAGAGGATGCGCGTGCTGAATTTCCGGTAGCGCCAGGAGAGCGTGGCGTTGCCGGTGCGCGGAATGAAGCCGGGGACTTCGTTAGTGCTGCGAGAGGTGGCGCCGCCGAAATCGCCGCTCGTGCTGATGAGTGTGTAGTTGGCGGAGGCGCCGAAGCCCTTCAGCAGGCCGGGGAGAAACGTGAACTGCTGCTGGTAACTGAACTCCCAGCCGGTGACTTTGGCGGTGCCGGCGTTGGAGGAAGTGAGGCGCGTCCAGCCGGGAAATTCGCCGTTGTAGCCGTTGTCAGTGCCGGTGCCGATGGTGCCGGCGTTGGTGCCGGTGACGATGTAGTCGGTGATGGTTTTGTTGAACCAGCCGACGGAGAGGTTGCCGACGGGCTCGAAGTAATACTCGAGCGTGGCGTCCCAGGTGGCGGCGTTTTGCGGGAGGAGGGCAGGGTTGTTGACGGTGAGGGTTTGGTTGGCCTCGGAGATGGTTTCGTTCGGGAGAGAATTGTTCAGCGCGGGGCGGCCGAAGCTGGTGGACCAGCTGAGGCGGGCTTTGAGGTTGGAGGTGACGTCGTGGGTGACGTGCACGCTGGGGAAGGACTTCGTGTAGTCGCCACTGAGTCGGCGCTGCGTGCCGGCGTAGTCGCGAGTGGCGGAGCCGACGGGGTCGGCGGTTTGCTGGGCAACGGTGCTGCCGGTGCGGGTGCGGACCCAGCCCCAACTCGACGTATCCGTTTTTTCGGTGCGCACACCGGCGATGACGCCTGTGCGACCGAGGCGGCCGGACGCCATGGCGTAGCCGGCGGTGATGGTCTCGGTGACGGCGCGGTTGGCGGTGTATTTGTTTTGCTCGTGAAAATAGAGATCCTCGCGCCAGAGCGCGGGCGTGATCGGCTGACGGTCGGCGAAGAACTGGACGGCCTCCCATTGCGGAATACGGCGGCCGGTTTTTACGGAGTCGAAGGTGACGATCGACGAATCGGCGGGGAGCGCGGTGGTGCCGGCGTAGTTCCAGCGGCGGGCGACGCTCTCGGCGCTCGCGTAGTGGCGGCGCCAGACGGCGCCCGATTTGACGGACAACGGGAACGAGACGGGGAGCGTGTAGCGGGCGTTGGCGCGGGCTTCGCGGACTTGGTCGTCGTTTTGCAGAATGGAATTGTTGTAAGTGGTCGGGCGGTAGTTGGCGGGATTGTTGAAATCGGGGCCCTCGGTCTGGGTGAAACGCGGGTAGAGATCGGAGGCCGTGCGATCGAGAATCCAGCCGACGGCGGTGATGCGGTTGACCAAGATGCCGCCGCGGCCGCCGCCGCCGCCGTTGATGTTGGTCTGCGTGTAGATGGCGTTGTAGTCGACGGAGAGCGGGCCGAAGACGTGTTCAGCGCCGAGGTCGAGGCGGCGCATGCGGTTCGCGAAATTGCCGGGGCCGGTGGTGGTCTGCTCGATGGTGGAGCCGGGCGCGGCGCGGACCTGGGTGACGAGGTCGGTATAGCCGGGAAGGATACCGGCGGTGGCGTTGGTGCCGGTGACGGGGAGCGCGGGATTGAAGACGGCCTGCGTGGTGAAGGCGCGCGTCTCGTATTGGCGGCGGAAAGTTTCGACGGCATCGCCCGCGACAGTGTTGATCGAAAGCTTGGTGGAGGGCGAGAGACGGTAGTCGGCCTTGAGGCTGATGCTGGCCTGCTTGCGGTTGTTGAAATTATCCCAGGTGCGGTAGTCCCAGAGGTAGGCGGGCTGGGCGGTGGTGTTTTGAAAATCGCGAACGGTGCGAAAACCGCCGACGGCGTTTTCGGAATAGAACACGTTGAGCGAGATGCCGAGGTTGCGTTCGCCGCCGAAGACATCGAAGAGCTGCTGCCAGCCGACGTTGAAGAGCGGGTGGGCGCGGTGTTTTTCGCGGGTGGGCGTTTGTTCCGTAAACGACGGGGCGTAGCGGACGCCGGCGCTGTAGGTGATGCGGCGGCGCTCGCGCATCGAGAGCGGCGAGCGGCTTTTGAGATTGATGGTGCCGCCGATAGAGCCGGCTTCCTTGTCGGGCGTGTGGCCCTTGGTGAGTTCCATTTGGTCAAACATGGAACCGGTGAGGTTGTTCATGTTGGTGCCGCGGGTGAGCGCGCCCTGGCTGGTGAGCGGCGAGCCGTCGAGGGTGACGCTGTTGAGGCCGGGGCCGATGCCGCGGATGGTGAAACCGTCGATGAGGTTTTCGTCGGAAGGATTTCCCGCGACACCGGGGAGGCGGATGGCGACCTCGGCGGCGTTCATGTTCGGCAAATTGCCGAACGAATCCATGGCGACGATGTTCTTCACGTTTTCGGCGTTGCGCTGGGCGGTGATGGCGGCGGCACCGCCCTCGCGTTCGCCGGTGACCTTGAAGGCGTCGAGTTTGTAGACGGCGCTGGTCAGATCGAAATTCCGCGTGGTGGCGGCGGTGTCGTTGACGGCGACGTTGGTGCGCACGGGATCGAGGCCGACGTAGGTGACGACGACCTCGTGCGTGCCGGGCGGGAGCGCAGTGAGGACGTAGCGGCCGGTGTTGTCGGTGAACGCGGTGAGGTTGAGCGACGGGACGTCAACGCGGGCGCCTTCGAGGAGATTGCCGGTGGCGACGTTGGAGATGTTGCCGGTGAGGGTGGCGGCGTGCGCGACGGCGGCGGCGGAGAGGGCGAGAAAGAGGGAAAGAGAGAGAGGGAGGCGGGGGCGCATGGGGAGGAGGGGGGGCGCGGGTGGCGTGGAGTGAACGATTAAATGGGTCGTCAGGTTGCGCGGCGGCGGGTGTTTTGGCGCACCCCACCTTGGCAATCCGGGAGATCGCGGTTGCCAGCCGGTGTGGGCGAGGGCACCGTTTGCGCCATGAGCACCGTGCAAGAAGTCCAAGAGGCGATCAAGGGGATGACCCCCGAGGAGCGCAATCGGGTGAAAGCTTTTCTGCTGCACCTTTCGCGCGTCGACGATCCGGCGCACAAGGCGGAGATGACGCGGCGGTTGGAGGCCATGGAGAATGGCGACCGGGTCACGAGTGAGCAGGTCCAGAAAATGCACCAAGATCTCCTCCGCCAAGGCCGATGAGTTTGGGTTACGACTATACGCTCAATCGCGCGAGTTGTGAGGCGTTGAATGGATTCTCCGCGCAGGCGCGCGACCGGTTGCTCGACTTCTTTTGCGGGTTGGCCGAGCGGCCGTTCGCCGCCGGTGACTACGTCGAGACCGACGAAAGGGGCTGGCGAGTAGAAGTGATGCTGGTGCGGGACTGTTACTTGGTGAGGTGGCATGTGGATCACGCGGCGAAGGAAGTTCGCGTGTTCGAAATCGTGGTTGTGTAGCGGCGTCATCAGAAGCGGCCGCTGACGCCGACGGTGAAGGTGGTGCCGGGGTAGTTGAAGTGTTCGACGTTGTCGGGGGTGCCGCGGTAGCGCTTTTGCGGGACGTTGGTGAGGTTATCGACGTCGAGCGTCACGTTGAGCGTGGGGCGGAGTTGGTAGCTGAAGCCAACGTTGATGAGCTTGCGCTCGACGCGGTAGAGGTTGCGCGCGGGTGAAGTGGCGTTGAAGGCGGTGAGGAACGTGTCGGCGTAGTTCACGAGCAGGCGCGTGCTGAAGGCGCGGTAGCGCCACGACAGGCTGGCGTTGGCGGTGACCGGGACGAAGTTCGGGACCTGGCCCTTCTCGCGTCGGCCGCCGCCGCCGAAATCGCCGTGGGTATCGAGCAGGGTGTAATTGACGCTGCCGCTGAGGCCCTTGAGCACGCCGGGGAGAAACGTGAACTGCTGCTGGTAGCTGAACTCCCAGCCCTGCACCACCGCGGTGCCGGCGTTGGCGGAGGAGAGGATGGTCCAGCCGGGGTATTCGCCATTGTAGCCGTTGTCGGTGCCGGTGCCGATGGTGCCGGACTCGATACCGGTCACGATGTAATCGCGGATTTCCTTGTGGAACCAGCCGGCGCTGAAATTGCCGACAGGCTCAAAATAATATTCGAGCGTCGCGTCCCAGTTCTTGGCGGTCTGCGGCAGGAGGGACGGGTTGTTAATCGTGAGGGTGGGGCGGTTGCCGAAGTTGGCATTGGCCTCGTTCGGGGTCTCGCCGGGCACGAGCTGGCCGAAGCCGGGGCGCCCGAAACTGGTGGACCAACTCAGGCGGGCCTTGAGGTTCGGGGTGATGTCGTGCCAGGCGTGGATGCTGGGAAACGCCTTGGTGTAGTCGCCGTCGACGGTGCGGCGGTTGTTGGCGTAGTCGCTCTGCGCGGCAGCGCGGGCGGCGGCCTCGGTGGCGGTGGCGGGCGTGCCGCTGAGGCGGCGGGCGCGCACGAAACCGTCGGACTCGTTTTCGGTTTTCTCCCAGCGGACGCCGCCGAGGAAACCGGTGCGGGCGAGCCAGCCGTCGCGACCGAGTTTACCCTGCGCCATCGCATAAGGTGCGGTAACAGTCTCGACGGCTTGGCGGTAGGAGGTGAAGCCCGTGGTTTCGCGGAAATAGAAATCTTCGCGCCAGATCGCGGGGTCGATGACCTCGCGGGCGCGGATGAACCACGAGGCCTCCCATTGCGGGATGCCGCGGCGCGTCTCGCGCTGATCCATCGTGATGAGATTGGGATCGTGAGGCAGCGGGCCGGTGCCGGTGTAGCTCCACCGGCGCGAGGCGCTGCGGGCGCCGACGGTTTGCTCGCGCCAGTGCACGCCAGCCTTGGCGAAGATCGGCGCGGAGATTGGCAGGTTGTAGCGCACATCGAGGCGGCCCTCGTTCACTTCGTGGGTCTGCTTGTCGTTTTGGTTGCTGAGGCCGTTAGCGGTGGGCCGGTAGTTGGCGGGGTTGGTGAAATCGAGGCCACCGTTGGGGAGAAACCGGGGAAAGAGATCGGACTGGGTGCGGTCGAGAATCCAGCCGGTGTTGGTGATGCGGTTGGTGAGGACAGCGCCCTCGCCGTTGCCGATGTTAATGTGGGTCTGGGTGCGGCGGAGGTTGGCCTCGAGGAGGAGCGGGCCCTTTTGGTGTTCGATGCCCACGTCGACGCGGCGGAGGCGGTTGAAGAAATTGTTCGGGCCGGTCATGGTGACATCGATGGTCGAGGCGGCGACGGGGCGCACCGTGGTGATGCGATCAGTGTAACCGGGGGCGATGCCGGCGCCGGTGTTGGCGGCCGTGTTGAGCGCGGGATTGAAGACGACCTGATTGGTGGTGGCGTTGACGTTGTATTGGCGGCGATAGACTTCGGAGTGGTCGATGTAGGTCGCGAGGAACGAGAGTTTGGTCGACGGCGTGAGGCGGTAGTCGGCCTTGGCGGTGATGTTTTTCTGCCGGCGGTGGTTGTAGAGATCGCTGGTGAGGTAGCTCCAGAGGAAGGCGGGCGCGGTGGCGGTGTTCTGGAAATCGCGGGTCGTGAAAAACGAACCGATGGCGGTCTCGCTGTTAAAGATAGTGACGGAGACGCCGAGGTTGCGGCTGCCGCCGAAGGCGTCGAAGACCTCTTGGTAGCCGAGGTTGGCGAGACCGTGGAGGCGGCGCTCTTCTCGAATGGGAATCTGTTGGGTGAAAGACGGGGCGATGCGCGCCGAGAGGGTGTAGGTCACGCGGCGTTTCTCGCGCATTGAGAGCGGGGAGCGGCTCTTGAAATTGATCGTGCCGCCGAGGGAGTCGGCGCCTTTGTCGGGTGTGTGGCCCTTGATGAGTTCCACCTGGTCGAACATCGCGCCGGTGATGTTATTGACGAAGATCGAGCGGCCGAGGCCGCCCTGGCCGGTCATGAGGCCGCCGTCCATGGTGACGGAGTTGAGACCCGACGCCATGCCGCGCACGGTGAAGCCGGAGAGATTTCCGCCGGCGTCGAGTTCGCCATAGATGCCGGGCAGGCGTATGGCGACTTCGCCGGCGTTCATGTTGGGGAGATTGCCGAAGGAGTCGGTGGCGGCGACGTTCTTGAGGTTTTCGGCGTTGCGCGCGGCGGTGAGGGCCGACGCATCGCCCTCACGCTCGCCCTTCACTTTGAACTGTTCGAGTTTGTAGATGCCCGTAGTGAGATCGAAATTACGCGTCGCGGTTTGGTCGGCGGTGACGGCGACAACGGCGCGTTGGCTATCGAGGCCGAGGTAGGTGACGACGAGTTCGTGGGTGCCGGCGGGGACGGAGCCGAGGACGTAGCGGCCCGTTTCGTCGACGAGGGCGGAGACGCCGAGGGCGGGGATTTCGACGCGGGCGCCCTGCAGGAGATTGCCGGTGGCGACGTTGGAGACGTTGCCGGAGATGGTGGCGGCTGGCGTGAAGGTGGCGGAGAGGGAGAGAAGGAGGGAAAGAGAGAGGGAGAGACGGAGAGAGTAGGAGAGGGGGAGACGGTGGCGGTGGGTGGGTGGCGTGTTCATGGGGTAGGTAAGGTGGATGGGGTTGAAGTGGGTGGGGGTCGGCGGTGGGGAAACCGCCGCTGCGTTTTTAGAAGCGGCCGTTGATGCCGGCGGTCAGAGTGGTGCCGCCGTAGAGTTTGAATTGCAGGCGGTCGGAGTAGCCGCGGTAGGCGGATTGAGGGGCGTTGGTGAGGTTGTTGACGTCGAGCGAGAACGAGACGGCGGGGCGCCATTGGTAGCCGAAGCTGACGTTCACGACGGTGCGCGGGGAGAGGTAGCGGCTGCGGGCGGGCGAGCCGTCGGTGAACTCGGTGATGGATTCGCCGGTGTAGTTCACGATCACGCGCGAGGTGAAACCGCGGTGTCGCCAGAAAACACTGACGTTGCCGATGCGCGGGACGAAGCCCTCGACATCGCGGGTGTCGCGGCGACCGCGGCCACCGTAGTCGCCGTGGGCTTCGAGGGCGGTGAGGTTGGCGGTGAGGCCGAGGCCTTTGAGCCAGCCGGGCAACGAGGTGAACTGCTGCTGGTAGCTGAGCTCCCAACCCTGCACGAACGCGGTGCCGGCGTTGGCACTCGAGAGGCGGGTGAAGCCGGCGTATTCACCGGCATAGCCGTTGTCGGTGCCGGTGCCGATCGTGCCGCCGTTGATGCCGGTGACGATGAAGTCGTTGATGGTTTTGTGGAAGAAGCCGACGGAGAGGCTGCCCACGGGTTCGAAGTAATATTCGAGGGAGGCGTCCCAGTTTTTCGCCGACTGCGGGAGGAGCGAGGGGTTGTTTACGGTCAGCGTCTGGGCGGTCTCGTTGATGGTTTCGTTCGGGAGGAGACTGGTCATCGGCGGGCGGCCGAAGCTCGTGGACCAACTGAGGCGGGCTTTCCAGTTCGGCGAAATGTCCTGGGTGAGGTGGATGCTCGGGAAGGACTTGGTGTAGCTGCCGCGGAGCACGCGGCGGGTGTTGCCGTAGTCGCGCTGGGCGGAGCCGACGGGATCGGCGACCTGCTGCGCGGCGGTGCTCGGCACGCGGGCGCGCACCCAGCCCCAACTGTTCGTATCGGTTTCCTCGACACGCACACCCGTGAGAAAGCCGGTTTTGGCGATGCGGCCCTGGGCCATGATGTAGCCGGCGGTGACAGACTCGGTGACGCGGCGGGTGCCGGTGAACTGGCTCTGTTGGGCGAAGTAGCGGTCCTCGTTCCAGAGGGACGGCGTGATCGGGTTGCGGTCGGCGAAGAATTGCGAGGCGGCCCAGAACGGCACGATGAGGCCGGTGTTGCGGCCGGTGACGTTGCGGATCGACGGGTCGGACGGGAGCGTGGTGCCGAGGTAACTCCAGCGGCGGTTGCGGTTGATGTCGTGGGCGAACTGCTCGCGCCAGTGGACGCCGGTCTTGAAAAACGTGCGGAGCGCGGGGACTTCGTATTTCAGATTCGCGCGCGCCTCGCGGACCTCGTGGTCGTTGTCGACGTTGTTGTTTTGGAAGAATCCGTTCATCCGGTAGCTCTCGGGCTTGGTGATGTCGGCGCCGGCGGTCTGCGTGAGGCGCGGGTAGAGGTCGGACTGCGTGCGATCGAGGATCCAGCCGAGATTGTTCACGCGCATGGTGAACTGGCCGCCGTCGTTGCCGAAGCCGTTGTTGATATGGGTGGCGCTGAACGCGCCGCCGTAATCGAAGCGCAGGCGGCCGAGCTCGTGTTCGGCGCCGAGATCGAAGGTGCGCGTGCGGAGATAAAAATTATTCGGGCCCTGCGTGAGGATGTCGAAATTGGAGGCGGTGGACTGGCGGACCTGCGTGATGCGGTCGGTGTAGCCGGGCATGATGCCGGCGGTGGCGTTGGTGCCGGTGACGGGCAGCGCGGGATTGAAGACGACTTGGTTGGTGAAGGCGCGCGTGGTGAAGCGCAGCTTGCCCATCTCGTTTGCGTCGTTGGCGATGGTGTTGAGCGTGAGTTTCGTCGTGGGCGAGAGGCGGTATTCGGCCTTCACGTTCACGCTGGCCTGCTTGCGGTTGTTGTATTGGTCGAAGGTATTGTAGTCCCAGAGAAACGCGGGGCCGGTGATGGTGTTTTGGAAATCGCGCGTGGTGCTGTGGGCGGCGCCGACGTTTTCGCTGTAGAAGGTGTTTACGACGACGCCGAGGTTGCGCTGGCCGCCGGCGACATCGAAGACCTCGGCGTAACCGACGTTGAGCGTCGGGTGGCTGCGGTGGGCCTCGCGCATCTGGATCTGCTCGGTGAACGGCGGAGCCCAGCGCACGGCGAAGTTGTAGGTGACGCGGCGTTTCTCGCGCATGGAAAGCGGCGAGCGGCTCTTGAGATTGATGGTGCCGCCGAGGGAATCAGCGCCCTTGTCGGGCGTGTGGCCCTTGATCAACTCGAGGCCCTCGAACATGGCGCCGGTGAGATTGTTGATGCGGCCCTGACGCGCCATGGCGCCCTGCGTGGAGAGCATCGCGCCGTCGAGCGTGATGTTGTTGAGCGTGGGGCCCATGCCGCGAACGGCGAAGCCATCGATGCCGTTTTCGAGGTTGAGCGCGGACGAAACGCCGGGGAGCAAGATGGCGAGTTCGCTCGCGCTCATGTTCGGCAAATTGCCGTAGGAATCCATCGCGACGACGTTCTTCACGTTGGCAGCGTTGCGTTGGGCGGTGATGGCGGCGGCGCCTCCCTCGCGCTCACCGGCGACGGTGAAGGCCTCCAGTTTGTAGATACCGGAAGTGAGATCGAAATTGCGCGACGAGGGTGCGGTGTCGGAAACGGAGACGGTCGCGCGCGTAGGATCGAGGCCCAGGTAGGTGACGACGATTTCGTGCGCACCGGCGGGGAGCGCGGGCAGGACGTAGCGGCCGGTATTATCGGTGAGAGCGGAGAGGCCGAGGGACGGGACGGAGACTTGGGCGCCTTCGAGGAGATTGCCGGTGGCGAGGTTCGAGACGTTGCCGGAGAGCGTGGCGGCGGTGGCGGCGGGGACCGAGAAGGCGGAGAGGGAGAGAAGGAGCGAAAGGGAGAGGGGGAGAAAGCGAGACGGAGAGTGGGGGAGATGAGGCGGGGTTTTCATCGGGGTGGTGTGCGCCGGGGGCGCGAAGGAAACGTTGCCTGCGGGGTGCGCGGTGGTGGGCGAGCGACGCGACGAGGGGTGAGGTCAGGGGGCGAGGGCGGGTAACTGGCGGCCGGAAAAATCAGAACGCGTCCGGCTAGGCGCGGGGGCGGGCGAAAGTCGGCGGTTGGGAACCGCCGCTCCGTCGGTTAGGGCAGAGTCTTCAGGTAGACGTTTTTGAACTGCACGGTCATGGGCGGGCCGACGTGGAGCTGGAGGGCGATGACGCCGGACTTGGCGATGGAGGCATCGGTGTCGGTGACGTCGGCGGTGACGACGCCGTTGACGGTGTGGCGGAGTTGGTTGCCGTTGGCGGTGATCACGAGTTCGTTCCACTCGCCGAGTTTGTAGGCGGCGGCGATGGCTTCGGTGGGGGTGGCGCCGGGGAGTTTTTCAACGGAGGTTTTCTTCTTCTTGGCGTCTTTTTTCTTCGTGTCGGGCACCATCGTGGTTTCGCCGATGCGGATTTTTTCACCGGCCGTCATGAGGATGCCGCGGCCTTTTTCTTCGTAGAGCATGCCGGTGTATTTAAACGGCGAATCGATGTCGGCCTGGTAGCCGCCGACGACGAAGGTGGCGGGGTCCATCAGCTTGCTGCGGTATTGGACGCCGGAGTTGGCGCGGTTGTCGGGATTTTGCGCGGTGAGGCGGAAGGAGAGGCGGAGTTCGAAGTTGCTGGGCTGGCCGCCGGTGTAGACGAGGAACGTGTTCGCTTTGATGCCTTTTTCGGCGGTGGTCTGGCCGGTGAGCGCGCCGTCGCGGACGGACCACACGTCTTTGTTGCCGTCCCAGCCGGCGAGGGATTTGCCGTCGAAGAGGGATTTGAAGCCGGCGGGAGCGGCGGCGTGCGTGAGCGAGGCGAGCGCGGTGAGCGCGGCGAGGGCGAGGGAGGCGAGGCGGGTTTTCATGTGGAGCGGTGGTGGAGAGAAAGATTACGAGAACGAGGAACGAGAACGATGGGGCGGGGGGAGGGAGGACTGAAGTCGGGGCGGGAAGCACCTTCCACTGCTTGGCGGCCGGGGGCGGCCGCGCTCCCAGGGGTTAGTGTTTGTGGGTGGCGGGGGTGGCGGCGGGGGTGAGCGGGTTGGCTTTGAGGTAGGCTTCGACGTCTTTGGTGACGACGAGTTGGCCAAACATCACGGCCCAGTGACCGGGGAAGGTGCAGACGTATTCGTAGGTTCCCTCGTTGCGGATGGCGGTCATCTTGAGCGTCTCGCTTTGGCCGGGCTCGAGGAGCTTGGTAGCGGCGATGATGGCGCGGTCTTCGGTGACCCACGCGCGGCCTTGGCGGTCGGTGTGGCCGGCGGGGAGTTCCATCGCGGCGAGGCCGACTTTCTCGCGGCTGCCGGCGTTTACCACGACGAGGTTGTGCGGCATGACGTCGGGGTTTTCGAAGATGATTTCGAACGCGCGGCCGGCGGGGACGACAAGGCGCGGGACATCGAAGCGCATCTGCTCGTGGACGGCGCGGACGACGAAGACGGGGACGCGGAGCGTGGTCAGTTTGGCGCGGAGCGGCTCGGCCTCGGCGGGCGGGAGCGAGCCGGCGAGTTCGTCGGCGACCTGGATCGTCTCCACGTAGTCGCGGCTGGTGCGCTCGCTCGGGTGGGTCTTGGCGGCCCAGGCGATGAGGGTTTGGGCGGCGGGGGCGGTGACGGCGGGTGTCCACGCGGTGCGCGGGAGATCGCGGAGGCCTTTCGCGGCGGTGGGGACTTGCTCGTTGCGGGTGATGAGGGCGTTGAGGGCGGCGAAGACTTTTTCGGGTTCGCGTTTAGTGGATACGGCGGTGCGGATCGCGTCGCGCTGGATGGCGGCGACGATGTGGTCGGGGCCTTGGATATCGGTGATCGGCATCGCGAGGATCGGCATCACGCGTTCGTAGGCGGTGGCGCGGAGTTTTGCGTCGGGGATGAACGGGAGGCCACCGAGGAGGCTGGCGTGGGAGAGCGGCGATTTGAGCGACTCGGTCCACGCGGTATCGAGTCGGCCATCGCCGATGGCGACGGCGGCCCAGGCGTAGGTGCGGCCCTCGGCGGCGTCGGCGACGGCGAGTTTCATCAGCGCGGCGCGGTGCGTGGCGAGATCGGCGGCGGGCTGGTTGACGAGGAGGCGGCCGACGCTCTTGGCGTCGATCTCGGCGGGAGAATTGAGGACGTCGAGCAGGAGGTTGACCTTGGTGGCGCTGCGGGCTTTCGCGAGGCCGGCGAGCGCATCGGCGCGGGCCGTATCCGAAACGCCGGCACGGCCGAGAATGTTTTCGAGCACGTCGGGCGTGGGCGCCATTTTCAGGAGCTCGGCGACCGTGAGACTGCGGAGCAGGTAGCGGAGACTGGCGGGATCGCCGCCGCCGACTTTGCCGCCTTCCTCGATGCTCTTGCGCCAGAAGGGGCGGAGCTGGCGGAGGGTTTCGCCGATGGTGTAGTCGAGGTAGTAATCGATGGGTTTCTTCGAGGCGGCGAGGGCGACCTCGACGGCATCGAGCGAGGAGAAGAAACTCGCGGCGCGGGCGGCTTGGAGGCGGACGCGGGCGTTTTCGTCGGAGGCGGCGGTGCGGAGGAGGGCGAGGGCGTTGGGCACGCGTTCGCGCCAGTAGGAGATCACGCGGGTGGCGGCGGCGCGGGCGTCGGGGCTGGGCGATTTCAGGACGCGGGCGAGGAGATCGAGGTCGACGACGTTGTGCCACTGGTGAAGCCAGAGGGCTTCGGTGAGGTGGTGTTGGAAATCGGCGTGGGCGGTGTCGAGGCCGGCGATCCATTTTTTCGCGGCGGCGATGACGGCGGCGGACGGGTGTTTGCCGAGCTCGATTTTCGCGAGGTTGCGGATCTGGTCTTCGCGGCGCTTGAGGAGTTCGAGGAGGGCGGGGATCGGCTGACCGTCGATCTTCGGCGGAACGGCGAGCGCGCGGCCCTCGTAGGTGATGCGGTAGATGCGGCCGTGGACGTGGTCGCGGTTGGAATCGCGAAGGTGGCTCTGGAGATGGCCGATGAGGGGATTGTGCCAGTCGACAACGTAGAGCGCGCCGTCGGGCCCGATGTTGGTGTCGATGGGGCGGAAGTTTTTGTCGGAGGACTGGACGATGTCGGTTTGGCGGATGCCCTTGAGGCCGGAGCCATCGTCGGTGAGTTTCACGCGGTAGATGCCCTGGAAGCCGATGACGTTTGGGTTGATGTAATTGCCCCAATACTCCTCGGGAAAGTGCGTGCTGGTGATGATCGTGCTGCCGGCGCTGGGACGCGAAGGGCGATCCCAGATGGTTTTCATGCGCGGGTGTTTGCCGGGGAAGTCGAGTTTGCCGGAGAAGGCGGGGCCGAAGTAGGTGTTGTTGCCGGTGGCATCGGTGATGATGTCGTTGCCCCAGCGATCGAAGGCACGGCCGTGGGGATTGGCGAAGCCGTAGGCGACGTAGGTCTCGAAGCGGCCGGTGAGCGGCTCGTAGCGGTAGAGGGCTCCGTCGACGTTGCGGACGGGGCCGACGGCGGTCTCGACCTGGGTGCGGTGGAAGACGCCGTCGGAGAGGATGATCGCGCCGCCCGGTTCGTAGATGAGGGAGTTCGCGGTGTGGTGGGAATCGGCGGAGTCGAGGCCCATGAGGACGCGTTCGCGTGTATCCGCTTTGCCGTCACCATCGGTGTCGCGGACGAACCAGAGATCGGGCGCCTGCATGACGAGGACACCGTCTTTGAAGAATTGGAAACCGGTGGGGCAATTCAGGCCGTCGAGGAAGGTGGTGCACTTGTCGGCTTTGCCGTCGCCGTTGGTGTCTTCGAGGATGATGAGCTTGTCCTTGATCGTGGCGGTGGGCGTGAGTTCGGGGTAGCTGGGCCAGACGGAGACCCAGAGGCGACCCTTCGTGTCCCAGGCGAACTGGAGGGCTTTCGCGAGTTCGGGAAATTCCTTCTCGCTGGCGAAGACGTTGGCTTTGAGGCCCGGCGCGAGGGTCATCTTGGTGATGGCTTCCTCGGCGCTGAGGAACTCGTAGGTGCCGTCGGGCTTGGGGCCGGGCTTGTTGGTGCCGAAGGGCGTGACGGGCGGGAGCGGGAGATCGTCGGCGGAGTTGTAGGGCTGGCCTTTGGCGGCGGCCCAGACGCGGCGCTCGACGTTGGCGGCGAGGGTGTCGCGCTGCGCCATCTCCTCCATCATGATCTGGGTGTTGGTGATCTTGGGCTCGTTGGGCTTGGACTCGTAGGCGATCTTGGAGCGGTCGCCGTAAACGTTGTAGCCGTCGACCGTGCGGTAACGGGAATGCCACCACGTGTTTTTCTCGGCGATAAGGGCGCGGAGTTTCTGGGCGTCGGGCGTATCGAGGGAAGGCGCCGCGGAGCCGAAGAGGGTCTTGAACACCTCGGGGGCGAGGAGGGCGTCGCCGGATTCGCTAAGGTGGATGCCGTTGATCGTGAGAGAGCGGCCTTGGGCGAGGGCGGCAGCGGAGAGTTTTTGCGACGGAGCGAAGAGGTCGACGAAGGTGACACCGGCTTTGTCGCCGGCGACTTCGGCCATGGCGGCGGAGTAGAGGGAGAGGTTTCTATTGTTCGTGGCGGGGACGGCGAACTCGGTGCCGGGGAGCTGTTCGTTGGCGATCGGGGAGAAGAGGACGATACGGGGCGGAGCGACGCCGTTGTAGGATTTGGTGCGGACGTTGTTCAGGTAGGTTTCGAGATCCTGTTTGAACTTCGGGAGCCCTTCGGCGCCGGCGAAGGATTCGTTGTAGCCGAGAAACACGAAGACGACGCTCGGCTGGACCTTGGCGAGCCACTCGTCGGGCGTGCCGAAATCTTTGGAGCGGGCGCGGGTGACGACTTCGTCACCGGCGGCGGAGAGATTGCGGAAGGTGAGATTGTGCTGCGGGAATTTTTGCGTGATGAGCGTCTCGAGGTGGTTGTGATGCTGCATGCGGTCGGCGAGGGTGTTGCCGACGATGGCGATGCGTTCGCCTGGGTTGAGGGAGATGGGGGCGTTCAGCGCCGCTGGCGCGGCGCTGGGAGAGGGAGAGAGGGGGGGAAGGGGAGCGGGGGAGACGGCAGCGGCGACTTTTGAGGCCGGAGTGGCGGATTTGGTGGCGGCTTGTTTTTTGGGCGCGGGGGGCGGGAGCGTGCCGCCGACGGGGAGGGTTTTGCCGAGGGCGTAGTCGGCGATGGTGATGCCGGTGCGGAAGCCGTTGAAGCCATACATGCGCGGCGTGTAGGGATCGACGTAACGGACGTCGGCCTTGGCCGGGATGGTGAGGCCGAGCGACCAGAAGACGCCGTTGACGACGAGGCGGCGGAGACTCTCGTTTTCGAGATCGGTGGCGGCGCCGAGCGTGGTGGTGAGAACCTTGTTGGTGGTGCCGGCGTCGTTTTTGTATGAGCGCGTCCAGACGATGGGCATCGCAGGGGAGTTCACGGGCTGCTCGGTCTTCGCGACGGTTTTTTTCGTGTAGTCGGCGGGAGTGTCGGAGGCGTTCATGCCTTTGAGCACGAGGCCGCGGGCGAGGATTTTGGCGTCGGCGGGAGGAGCGGCTTCGTAGACGTCGCTGTTTCCGAAGAGGTCGGTGACGCCTCGGAGGAGCGGGTCGGAGGCGGCGGCGGATTCGATCACGCCGCGCGTTGCCTCGATCTTGTGTTTGCCCCAGTGGGTGACCCAGGTCTCACCGAGGACCTGTTTGCCGAAGCCTCCTGCGAAGGGGGCTTTGGCGTTGTAGGAGTAGGCGGCCCACGGGGAGCCGGCGGGGAAATTAAAGGCGTGGGTGGAGGTGCGGAGGGCGATCATCGGCACGCCGCGTTTGTAGGCGGCCTCGAAGCGCTTCATGGCGTCATCGGTCCACGCGCGGAAGCGGAGCGACATGATGATCACGTCGGCGGTGTCGAGGGCGGCGGAGTCGGGGAGGGACTTGCCGTTGTTGGGATTGATGGTGCCGTCGGCGTCGAGCGCGAAGAGCACGGTGGTTTTGAAGCCGTGGCGCTGGCTCAAAATCTTCGCGAGCATGGGCAGCGCTTCTTCGCTGCGATACTCTTCGTCGCCGGAGAGGAGCACGACATGCTTGCCCTGGGCTTTGACGCCGGCGGGGGGCGTGAGGACGAGGCTGGTGGGCGCAGCGGCGCGGAGGACGGAGCCGACGAGGAGGGCGAAAACGAAGACGACGCGGAAAAGCATGGGGCGTGGGGTGGGGGAAAAAGGAGGGCGGGTCTGGGACCCGCCCTGATGACTACGCTGATGGGGACGAGTGCGCGGGGGGCGCACGGAGGGAATAGGGCGGACTGAAGTCCGCCCTACTTCTGGCTCAGGCTTTCTTGACGTTGGTCCAGCGGCCGGACTTCGCGGACTTGAGGACCGCGTCGGTGACGTAGTCGGTGGCGAGACCGTCGCGGAACGTGGGCGCGGCAGGCTTGCCCGACTCGATTCCGGCGAGGAAGTCGGCGACCTGGTGGGTGAACGTGTGCTCGAAGCCGATCTGCACGCCGGGAATCCACCAGTGCTTCATGTAGGGTTGATCGCCGTCGCTGATGTGGATCGAGCGCCAGCCGCGGACCGTGCTCGGGTCGCGGTGATCGAACCATTGCAGGCGGTGCAAATCGTGGAGGTCCCACGCGAGCGAGGCGTGCTCGCCGTTGATTTCGAGGGTGTAGAGGGCCTTGTGGCCGCGGGCGTAGCGGGTGGCCTCGAAGGTCGCGAGCGAGCCGTTGCTGAAGCGGGCGAGGAAGGCAGAGGCGTCGTCGATGCCGACTTTTTGTTTTTTGCCGGTGAGGGCGTGTTTGCGCTCCTTCACGAAGGTCTCGGTCATGCCGGTGACGGAATCGATCGTGCCGTTCAGCCACATCGCGGTGTCGATGCAGTGCGCGAGCAAGTCGCCGGTGACGCCGCTGCCGGCGACGGAGGCATCGAGGCGCCACGTGCCGGGGCCGCCCTGCGGGACGTCGGCATTGATGGTCCAGTCTTGGAGAAACTTCGCGCGGTAGTGGAAGATTTTCCCGAGCTTGCCCTCGTCGATGATCATCTTGGCGAGCGTGACGGCGGGGGCGCGGCGGTAGTTATACCAAACCATGTTCGCGACCTTGGCCTTCTCGACGGCAGCGACCATCTTGAGGGACTCGGCGGGATTCATGCCGAGGGGTTTTTCGCACATGACGATCTTGCCGGCCTTGGCGGCGGCGATGGCGATCTCGGCGTGGACGTTGTTGGTCGCGGCGATGTCGATGAGGTCGATATCAGGGCGCGCGATCATGGCCTTCCAGTCGGTCTCGACGGATTCGTAGCCCCAGTTGGCGGCGAATTCGGCGGCCTTCACGCCGTCGCGGCCGCAGATGGCTTTGAGGACGGGGCGGTGTTCGAGTTTGAAGAACTGGCTGACTTGGCGGAACGCGTTGGTGTGGGCGCGGCCCATGAGGCCGTAGCCGATCATGCCGATATTGAGTGGTTTCATGGGGGAGAGGGGAAGAGTTGAGAGTTGAGAGTTGAGTGATGAGAGTTGAGAGACGGAAGACAGGGCGTGGTAAGACGAGTAGCCGTCCGCATTAGCGGGCGGTTTTCCGCGCCCTAATGGGCGCGGCTACCCGAATCGTGTCAGCCGACCCAGCCGTGGTTGGTGCGGACCTCGATCATGGCGGCGAGGATGTCGTTCCAGGTTTGCTGCTTCATGAGGACTTCGTTCGAGAACATGCAGCCGTCCCAGCAGATGTGCTTCATCTTTTTCGTGACCTTGCCCTTGCCGTCGCGGAGCCAGTAACCGGAATCGCGGGCGATGTTGAGTTTGCCCTTCGGATCGGTGGCGAGGCAGTGGCGGCCGGTCTTCTCGTGGGAGCCGGAGCCGTAGGTGCTGCCGTCGTTTTGGGCGACGTGGAAGTCGATCGTCCACGGGCGGAGCGCGTCGGTGAGCTTGGTCATCGCCTTGTGGAACTCGGCGGGCTCGTAGTGATAATTCTTGGGCACGATACGGTGCGCTTCGGCGTTGGCGCCGAGCGTGTAGAGGTGCGTGTGCGACATATCGGCTTGGAAGCCGACGACCTTGGGCATGCCGACAGCTTCGAGGAGATTCACCATGTGCTTCCACGAGTGCATGCCGCCCCAGCAGATTTCACCTTCGGCGGCGAGGCGCTCGCCGTTGTCTTTGGCGATCTTGCCGGCTTCGCGGAAGGTCTGCGCGATGAGCTTGGTGGTGCCCTTCGGATCTTTGTCCCAGGCGGTGACGCCGGTGGCGCTGTCGATGCGGACGATGCCGTAGGGGCGCACGCCGAGCTCGCGGAGTTTCTTGGCGATGCGGATGGCCTTGCGGACGTGGGTGACGAAGTTGGCGCGGGCTTTTTCGTCACCGCCGGCGGAAGCGTCGAACCAGACGGGAGCGACGACGGAGCCGACGACGAGGCCCTTCGACTTCACTTTGTCGGCGAGGGCCTTGATGCCATCGTCGGAGATATCGATGTCGGTGTGCGGGTTGTAGAGAAAGAGGTCGATACCGTCGAATTTCACGCCGCCGACATCGGCTTTGGCGGTGAGGTCGAGCATGGTGTCGAGTTCGATAAACGGTTCGGCGCCGGGGGAGCCTTTACCGACGAGGCCGGGCCAGGCTGCGTTGTGAAGTTTGGGGAAGTTATTGGCGGGCATGTTTTGGGGGGAGTTGAGGGTGGAGAGATGAGAGTTGAGAGGACGAAACGGAGAGGAGGAGCGTTTGTGGTAGGGCGGACTTTAGTCCGCCTTGAGGACGGTGAGTGGGCGAGGGGATGGCGGACTGAAGTCCGCCCTACCTCAGAATTTGTTGTTGCGATACGCGCCCATGGCGGGGGCGTTCGGGTTTACTTCGGGGCCGAAGTAGCGGAGGCAGACGAGCGGCTCGGTGCTGCTCGTGTTCTCGAAGGTGACGCCGTTCTTGGCGCCGTCTTCGGTGCAGAAGTATTCGTCTTCGGTGAGCTCGTGGAAGCGGATGAGCTTCGGGCTGACGAGGGGTTGGCCGTTGATCTTGCCGGAGCCTTGGACGCAGATGAGGCCGTAGGCGCCGGTGTCCTTGATCGTGCACTTGGTGCCCGGATCCACGGTGAGTTCCTTGGCGGTAAAGAGCTGCTCGCCATCGACCTTGCCGTAGACGATCCAGCGGTCGACGTAGCCCTCGCTGCGGGTGTCGGCGACGGGGACGGGCTCGAGGTAGTGGTTGTCCTTGAAATTCGGGTCCACGTTCTTCTCCCAGTCGAGCTGGTCGACGATGAAGTCGATGTCCTTGTGCTTGGACTTCGGCATATCTTTCACGAGGAGGGACCACGGCACTTCGCGGCCCTCGACGAGGTTTTGATACATGCCGAAGACGTCGGAGCCCCATTGCGGCTCGTAGGTGCAGAGGGAGCCCGGGGCGTGGAGGATGCACGGATCGATGAGCCAGCCGGAGCCGACTTTGAGGCGGTAGGCTTTCGAGAGATCGAGGATGCCGTTGTCGCCCTTGTTCCAGTTGCGGATGCACTGCTTGACCTGCTCCTTCGTCGTGCCGGGCTCGAAGCCCATGAACGTGTAGGGGAAGTTGTTGCCGACGGGATTGTGCTGGGGCGGGAAGTAGTAGGACTCGGGTTTGCCCTCCTGACCGACGAGTTTCGCTTGCGCGGCGCTCTGGTGCATGTGGTGCGGGATCGGTCCCATGTTATCGAAGAACTTCGAGTAGACGGGCCACTTGCCGTATTTCTTCCAGATGGATTTGCCGACGATCGTCGCGCCGCAGTCTTCGACAGCTTGGGCGAGCGTGAGGCGTTTGTTGCCGATGACGGCGTAGCTGAGACCTTCGTCGGCGGCGCGGCCTTCGTTGGCGGTGACGGTGGTGGAGGCGAACCAACGCTCGTCGATGCCGCCGCGGTTCAGGCCGTAGGCGTAGGTGTCATCGGGGTGGAGTTTGATGCGGAGGCCGGGCTGCAAAAAGGAGCGCGGCACCCAGGCGGGGGCGAGGCGGAGGAGACCGCCAGTAGCGGAGAGCTCGGCTTCGACGAGGCTCTGCGTGGATTTTTTGACGACTTTTAGGTCGAGGACGGAGGGAATGGCCATGGAGATGGAGTTTAAGTTGGGGGTTTAAGTTTAAGAGTGGGGAGGCGGACGGGTGGTGGCGCGGGTTCGCTGACGAACGATTACGAGGAACGAGAACGATTGGACGGGCGAAAAATTACTTCGCGCGCTGCTGGATGAAGGCGAAGACGCCGCGTTTGTTGCCGACGGCGACATCGGCTTTGCCGTCACCGTTGAGGTCGGCGACGACGAACTGGGTGCCGACGCCGGAGTCGTTGTCGATGAGGTGCGGTGTGTAGGTGACGGCCTTGGTGACGGGGTCGCGGTTCAGTTTGAACCAGTAGAGGACGGCGGCGGCGGTCGGCTCGGGGTCGCCTTTGGAGCCGTGGGCCCAGTGGCGTTTGCCGGTGACGACGTCGAGCAGGCCGTCGCCATCGATGTCGGCGAGGACGGTGGCGTGGGGCTGCGAGAATTGGACGTCGTTAAGTTTCTCGGCGGGATCGCGGCTGGTGATGGGGTGGTCTTTCCACGTGGCCTCGGTGGAGCCGGCGGCGGGCGGGAGTTGTTCGAACCAGCTTACGCCGTATTTGTGGGCTTCGATGCTGGTGATGACGTCGGCTTTGCCGTCGCCGTTGACGTCGTAGACATACATCTGCGCGCCGCCTTTGCCGAAATCGACGGCGTGGAATTTCCACTCGGGGTCGCCGGCGAGGTTGGCGGGCTGCTCCCACCAACCGTTGTGGGCGAGGATGTCGGCGCGGCCGTCGCCGTTGATATCGCCGGCGCCGATGCCGTGCGTGTAGCGCTGCCACGCGCCCTCGGCGGAGACGGCGTGGAAGATCCACGGGGCTTCGGGTTTGCCGGGCTGGCGGGTGGCGTAGCCGATTTTTTTGTAGGCGGAAAAGAGGAGGACGTCGGGTTGGCCGGCGATGAGTTTGACGAGGTGCGGCGACTCGGTGCCGACGTAGGGGTGGATCAGGAATTTGGTCCAATCGCCACCGGCGGTGCCGGGATTTTTCGCCCACATGGCGGGGCGGCCGGGCCAGCCGATCTGGACGGAGTCGGGGAGGCCGTCGCCATCGATGTCGGCGGCGTCGGCGATAAAGGCGTCGGAATAGCTCTCCTTGTCGTAGGCGTGCGGGGCGCGCGTCTCGGTGCGCTTGGTGAAAGCGGGGCCGGCGAACCAGAGCGGGCCGACGATGAGATCCATCTTGCCGTCTTTGTTGACGTCGGCGGCCGCGATGCTCTCGGCGAAGAATTTTCCGTCGATGATCTGTTTCTTGAACGTGATCGCGGGGGCGGCCGCGGCGTGGCAGAGGGTGGCGACGCCGACGACGGCGGTGGCCAAAAGGGAACGGGAAAGCGTGGCCGAAGGCATACGGAGGAGGGGTTGGCGAGCGCACAGCATCCGGGATGGAGGCAGCGAAGTCGCGGGTTGTGATAGTAGTCCTCCGTCCCGGGAATCGCTAGAAGGGCGACGGCGAGTTTTTGTGTAATTGCGTCCTCGGTCGTGCTGGCCGGACAGGTGAGGGCCGAAATTGGCGATGGGAAAACCGCCGCTCCGTCGGCTCAGCTCGGGCAGCGTCGGCGCCGGCCTCCTTTATGGTTTGGTCTCCGGCTCCAAAGTGAAGGAGAAGGTCGCTCCGCGATCGACGGCCGCATCCGCCCAGACGCGACCGCCATGGCGCAAGACGATCCGCTGGACAATGGCGAGGCCGACGCCCGTGCCTTCGTAGTCTTCGGCGCGGTGAAAGCGCTGGAAGACGGTGAACAATTTGTCCGCGTGGCGCATGTCGAAGCCGGTGCCGTTGTCGCGGATGAAAAATGCGTCGACGCCGTTGACCTTCACGCACCCGACCTCGATCTCGGCCCGGTCCCGTTTGCGCGTATATTTCAGCGCGTTCGAAAGCAGATTGATCCAGACTTGTTTCAACATTGCGGGGTCGCCGGAACTCGCCGGCAGTGCGCCCAGGTGCAGTTCAACCTTTCGTTCGAGCCACGGGTTTCCCAGTTCGGCGAGGACCGCGCGCACCAACTTGGTGGTGTCGATCGGACGCTTGTTCAGTTCCTGTCGCTTCAGTTGCGCGAAAGCCAGCAGGTCGTCGACCAGCGCGCCCATGTGCTGGGCGGAATGACGGATGGTCCGCAGATAGCGGCGGCCTTCGTCCGGCAGGAGTGACCCGTAGTCTTCCATCACGGCCAGCGCAAAACCGTCGACGGCCCGCACGGGCGCGCGCAGATCGTGCGAAACCGAATAGGAGAAAGATTCCAGCTCCTGGTTGGTGGCCTCAAGTTCCCGGTAGGCCAGCTGCAATCTTTGTGAACTCTGGAAAATCTCGGCCTCCATTTGCTGTATCCGGTTCGCCATTTCTGCCGTGCCGACGACCGGCCGGGATTTTTGCCGGACAAACTCCGTCACTTCCTCGACGCGGTGGATGACATACTTGATCTGGCGGTCCGGTCCGAACATCGGGGAATTGACGGGGCTCCAGAAACGCTCCTCGAAGGTCCCGTCGGGCCGGCGGACATCGTGTTTCGAGATCGGCATGGTGTCGGGCGCTGCGCTGCGGAGCACCCGATCGATGGAAGCCTGCATGGCGGACACGGCCTTGGTGTCGGGATCGTTCGGGTTGTCCGGAAACACGTCGAAGAGCTTCCGGCCGACGATTCCCTCGCGGGTGGTGAGTGTGGCTTTCAGGTAGGCGTCGGAAACCGACACGATGATGAGATCGGGCGTGAGAACGAGGTAACTGCCCGGCAGCGACTCGAAGAGGCTGGCGAGTTCGGCGCGGCGGTAAGTCAACTCGGCGATGGCCGTCTGGAGCTGGGCGGTGCGCTCGAGCACGCGTTGCTCCAGTTCGGCGTTGAGGCGGCGCACGTCGGCCTCGGCTTGTTTCAGCGACGTCACATCCGTGTTGGTGCCGAACCACTGCACGACCCGCCCGGCCGAATCTTGCAACGGTTCGCCACGCGTTAGGAAATTGCGGAAACGTCCATCCGCGCCCCGCAGAGGAAACTCCATCTCGAAGGCCGTTCCCGCCGCGATGGCGGCCGGCCAGTTCACCATGACCTGCGGCAACGCCAGAGGGTCGTGCACGCTTTGCCAACCCCAGCCTGCCATTTCTTCCGGTGTCTTGCCGGTGTATTCATACCAGCGGCGGTTATACCAAAGAATGAAGCCGTCCGCCCGGGCGATCCAGGCGAGTTGCGACATGGAGTTGGCCATCGTCCGAAACCGCTCCTCGCTTTCGCCCAGTGCTGCCGCCGCCAGTTTGAGGTCCGTGATGTCGCGCACCACCTTCGAGGCGCCGACGATCCGGCCGGCAGCGTCCTTGACTGGCGAGACGGTGACCGACACGTCGATGGCGCGCCCGTCTTTGTGCAGCCGCACGGTGTCGAAGTGTCGCACGCTTTCTCCTCGTCCGATCCGCGCCAGAATATCCGCCTCCTCCGACTGACGATCCGGCGGAATCAGGCGCATGATCGGCTGGCCTTCCATTTCAGCGGAGGAGTAGCCGAAGGTCTTTTCCGCGCCATAATTCCAACTCGTCACGACGCCCTCCAGACTTTTGCCGATGATCGCGTCGTCCGAGGAGGCCACGATGGCGGCCAGCCGCGCCGCGGCGATCTCGTTGGTTTTTCGCTCCGTGATATCGGCGCGGATGGCGACGTAGTGTTGGGGGCTCCCTTGCGCGTCGAGAAACGGCACGATGGTGGTATCCACCCAGTAGAACGAGCCGTGCTTCGCGCGGTTCTTGATCTCCCCATGCCAGACCCGGCCGCTGGCGATGGTGGTCCACAGATCACGAATGAACTCCTTTGGGTGGTGCCCGGAGTTGATGAGGCGGTGATCCTGGCCGACCAGCTCGGCGCGCGAATACTGGGAGATCGCGCAGAATTTGTCGTTCACGGAAACAATCCGGCCGCGTGCGTCGGTGACCGCCACGATGGCGTGTTCGTCGAGCGCGGTCTTCAGATCACCGTTTTCCTTCAGGGAGGTCGTCAACCGGTCCTCGCTGGATTGCAGCGTGGCGTTGGCCCGTTGCAGTTGCTGGCTGGTGGCGGTCTGAAGCTCGAGCCGGCGCTGCGTTTCGACATGCACCAGCTGGTCGAGGCGTTGCTGGCTTTCGCGGTAGACGAGATAGGCAAACGCGAGGGCAGACAGCAGCGCGAGCGCGCTGATCGCGACAATAATGGCAAACAGGCGGCTCATGTCGGCGACGAACTGCGCTTCGCGTTGCCCCGCCGCGATCTTCTCAATGCGAACGAAGTGCTTTAGCTCGGTGCGAATCGAATCCATCAGGCGTTTGCCCGCGCCCTCGCTGACCGTCGCGATCACGGCGGTCAGGTTTCCGTTGCGGCGCAGCGCGATGACGCGCGCGTGCTCCGTCATTTTGGCCTCCAGCAAGGGCGCCACGGCGTCCAGGTGGAGGCGGGCCTCGCGGATCCCAGTGAGCGCGCGCAATTCCACGAGTTGCCCGCTGACGTGATCGCGCACGGTCAGATAGGGTTCCAGAAAGGTCTCGTCACCGGTGAGGGAAAAACCGCGCTGTCCCGTCTCGGCGTCGATCAACGCCGAAAGCAAATCGTCGGCGCGCGTGGTGACGGCGCTGATTTGCTGACGGGCGGCACCCGTTTCCTCGATCTGCTGGAAAGCCCAGAACGTGGCCAGCACGCCGAGCACCACCAACACGATCGCTCCCGACAGCGCGGCGAAGATCTGGGACTTCTTTTTCAAGGCGACGCGGGGAACCGGGGAGGCCGGCATCACAGTTTGATCGGGTAAAATCCCGTTAGGTGCTGACGGAGTCTTTGCCCGATGGAGAGGGTTCCGGCGGAAGCCGGGTTAACTTCAGCTTCAGCTTTCTGGTGACGCGCAAGAGTGCGGCCAAATCGACCGGCTTGATGATATGCGCCACCACACCGCGTTGGAGGCACATGGTGATGGCCGGAGCGCTTTTGGTCATGCTGAGGGAGACCACAGGGATCTCCCAGGTGCGCGGGTCGATTTTGATTTTGCTCAGGAAATCGAGGCCCGACATGCCGGACAACTGGAGGTCCAACAGGATCAAGAGTGGTTGGCCCAGCCCGCGCTTCGCGAAGGCGCCGGTGCCGAGCAAATAGTCCCAAGCCTGCTCGCCACTTGAGATGACCCTGAGCGGGTGGGCGATGCGCGCGCGTTTGAACGCGCGAAGCGCCAACTCAGCGTCGGTCGCGCTGTCTTCGATCATCAAGATTTCGGCGGGTGCGGTCGGCTGGGGGCTGGGAACGGTTGGGCCGGCGGTCGGGGATTTCGCTAGCCGGCGGATGGTTGGAGTGCTCACCAAGCATTCTGCACGAGGTTCCTATTTTAGGCAGTGGGGTATTCACCTACCACCCCGGTTTCCGATCCGGCTGGGCGAGGCGACACGAGGGCAATCGATGAACCAAAAGGGGCAGGCGCGCGGCCACTCAGCTCTGGCAGCGGGCGCGGTAGGCGCGCGGGGTTTCGCTCATGATGCGGCGAAACTCTTTCGTGAAATGGCTTTGGTCGGCGAAACCGAATTCGTTGGCGACTTCGGCGAGCGTTTTCTTCGAGAAGACGAGGGCGCTGCAGCTCATGCGGACGCGGAGCTGGCGGACGTAGTCGTGCGGCGAGCTGTGATAGGTGACGCGGAACTGGCGCTCGAAGGCGCGCACGGAGAGGCCGCAGGCTTTGGCGAGGTCGCGGTTGGTGATGGATTCGCCGTAGTTCTGGCTGACGTAGCGGATCGCACCGCTGAGCGGTGAGTCGGTGGGGGTGCCGGGCTTCTGGTCGTTGAGCGGGCGGGTAACGCCGGCGGTGCCGACGACGCGGCCGGAGGCGTCGTGCACGGGAATTTTCGACGTGACGCACCAACGGGCGGTGTGGTCGAAACGGCCGACGAGCTCGACGCGGGAGATGATGCGCTCGCCGGCGAGGACGCGTTCGTCGTCGATGCGGTATTGGTTGGCGAGGGCGATGCCGCAGAGATCGTAGTCGGTGCGGCCGATGACCTCGGCGCGCGACTGGAGGCCGAAGTTGAGATAGAAGGCGACGTTGACCCACTGGTAGTGGCCGGCCTCGTCTTTGAGCCAGAGCAGGGAGTCGGCGACGAAATCGAAAAGCTCGATCACCTCGGACGCGACCGCACCGATGCGGCTGAGCGTGGCGAGGGTGTGCGGGTCGCTGTTCATCGGGTGGCGGTGGTCGGGAAGAGGACAACCAACGGGGCGGGGGAGGCAAACTTTTGTTCCCCCACTGCGCACCGGTGCGCGCGGCCCGGCCGGGCTACGCTGCGGGGGAACGGGCGGCGGGAGCGGGGGGCGCGGCGGGATCGGTGAGGAGCTCGACGGCGCCGCCGGTGACGGCGTATTTCATCACATTCGCCGACGGCAAATGGTCGATGGGGCGCACGCGTTCGCGTTTCACGAGGAAGAGCTGGCCGGCGACGTTGTAGGCCTGCGGAGTGTAGACGGCGACGTAGCTGGCCCCGAGCTTGAAGGCGCGGAGATCTTCGTCGGTGAGGAAGCCGATGAGCCAGACCTCTTCCGCGTGGACGTTGACGAGCACGGCTTGGGTGAAGCGACGTTTGTTGCCGGCAAACGCTTCGAGGAAATCGCGCGCGGAAGTGTAAATGAAGCTGATGCCGGGGGTATGTTCCAACCCTTCGTCGATGCGGCCCAAGATGCGGCGCGAGAGGGTAAACATGCTGATCCAGCCGATGAGGAGGATGAGCCCGAGCACAAGCAGGAGGCCGAGCCCGGGCGATTGCACGAAGGGTGCGAAGAGGCTGTCGACTTTGGTGAACAGCCAGAAAACGACGGAGGCGGTGAGCGTGATCGGCACGAGCACGAGGAGTCCGCGCAGGAAGAGGCGCACCAACCGCTGGCCGAGGCGCCCGCTCGCGGAAGCGGCGGGCACCGGCATGGGCGGCAGCGAACCGAGCTCCGGGGGCGGAGAGGAGGCGTTCATCGGGAGCAGGTCCGCCGGGCGGCGAAGTGAATCGTGGGCACCCCGCACGGACCGCGGAAGGGAGCGATGGTTCGGCGGTATGCGCGCCGTTGACTCGGGTGCTTATCCGGCTTCGCTGCGGGCATGCGCACGTTGCTCGAAATCGAAGAGGCCATTTCGCGTCTGCCGGCGGATTCGCAGGCGCAGTTGATCAGAGATATTCCCGCGCTTTGTCCGGACGCTTTTCGTCGTGACGGTTGGGATGAGATTCTGGGCGACGCCGCGCCACGCGCGGGGTTTTCAGAGCTGCTCGATCAGGTGGATGCGGAGTATCGGCAGGCACCGGAACGTTTTCCGGTGCTCAATGAAGACAGACTTGGGGAGAAGCCGTGACCTCGCGCGGCACGCCGGGTTTTTGGCGGGACTACTATGCTTTGCCGGCGGATGTGCGTGAGGCGGCGCGGGAAGCGTATCGGAAATTTGCCCTCAACTCCGCCCACCCGGGGCTGCAATTGGAGCGACTCAAGTTTGATCCGCGGGCGTGGTCCGTCCGGGTGACGAGAAACTACCGGGCGGTGGCGCGACGCTACGAGGACGATTGGGTGTGGGTGTGGATCGGAAGCCACGCGGAGTTCGACCGGCGGTTTCCGAAGTGAATGCGCCGTGAAGGGAGGGCCCGGTTGGGCAGGCCGGGCTACGCCGAGGCGGTGCGGCGGCGGAGTTGGCCGCAGGCGGCGTCGATGTCGGGGCCGCGGGAGCGGCGGAAGTGGGCGACGAGTTTTTGTTCGCGGAGAATTGCGGCGAAGGCTTCGGCGGTGTCGTCGGAGGAGGGCTCGTAGGTGTGGCCCTTCAGGCTGAGGCCGGTGGGGTTGTAGCGGAGGAGGTTCACATGCATGCGGCGTGCGCCAATGACGGTGGCGAGCGTGCGGGCGTGGTCGGGGCTGTCGTTGATGCCGCGGAGGAGGCAATACTGGATCGTGACGGGGCGGCCGCGGCTGGCTTGAAAGCGGTCGGCGGCGGCGAGGATGTCGGCGATGGGGAAGCGTTTGCCCATCGGGAGGAGTTGGGCGCGCGTGGTGTCGTCGGGAGCGTGGAGCGAGACGGCGAGGTGGACGTTGAGGCCGGCGGCGGTGAGGGCGTCGATGCCGGGGACGATGCCGACGGTGGAAACGGTGATCTGGCGCCAGCCGAGGGCGCCGAGGCGGTTGTCGGCGATGCGATCGATGGCGGCGAGGACGTGGTCGAGGTTCAGCAGCGGCTCGCCCATGCCCATGAAGACGAGGGTCTGGAGGCGGCGGCCGACGGCGAGGGCTTCGCGGCGGAGGGCGAGGAATTGTTCGACGATTTCGCCGGCGGTGAGGTTGCGCTCGAAGCCGGTCTTCGTGGTGGCGCAGAAATCGCAGCCCATGGCACAGCCGACTTGGGAGGAAATGCAGCCGGCGGCGCGGTCGGCGCGGAAATCGGGCATGAGCACGGATTCGACGGTGCGGGTGTCAGCGAGGCGGAGGAGGAGTTTGGTGGTGCCGTCGGCGGCGACTTGGCGGGCGGCGAGGGAGGAGGCGGGGGAGGAGCTGAGAGCGGAGAGCTGAGAGCTGAGAGAGGGGACGGAGAGGGCCTGGAGTTTTTCGGCGAGGCCGGCGGGGAGCCGGAGGTGTTCGGCGGGGTCTTCCCTCTGAGAGCCGCCGCCCGTCGCGTAGAAGGAGCGGAGGACACGGGCGGCGTGGGTGGGTTTGTAGCCCCAGGACGCGAGCTGATGCTCGAGTTCGGCGAGGGTGTAGTGGGCGAGGGCGGCGGACACGCGGGGAGTCACGCAGGGCGGCGCGGGGATGCCAAGCGTGCGGGTGGGGGCGGGACGGTGCGGGGGGCGTCGCGTGAGGTGTTGGCAGAAGAGGCGACGGGGAGTTTGTAACGTAATACGTTACAAACGGAGTCGGGCGTAGGGGGGAAGTGGGAGCGGCGGGAACGTGCGGCGGGCTTGAAATGGGGGCGGAGTTGAGCGTGTTGGGTGTCATGAAAATGACACGACGTCGCTGGGTGTGGGCTGTGGTGTGGGGCGGGCTGCTCGCCGGGTGGGCCGGTGCGGCCGAGGCGGGGATGGTCGCGCGCGAATGGAAGGTCGACGGCACGGAGCGGAAGGCGTTGGTGCATTTGCCGGCGAAAAGCGGGGCGGCGCCGGTCGTATTCGCGTTTCACGGACACGGTGGGACGATGGCGCAGGCGGCGCGGTCGTTTGGGGTGCACACGTTGTGGCCGGAGGCGGTGGTGGTTTACATGCAGGGGCTGCCGACGACGGGGATGACGGATCCGGACGGGAGGAAGCCGGGCTGGCAAAAGGCGCCGGGCGCCTACGCTGACCGCGATCTGCAATTTTTTGACGTGGTGCTGGCGGCGCTCAAGGCGGAGGGGCGGGTCGATGCGAAGCGGGTGTTTGCGATGGGGCATTCGAACGGCGGGCAGTTTACGTATTTGCTCTGGGCGACACGCGGCGGCGTGTTCGCGGCCGTGGCGCCGTCGGCGTCGGCACCGGGGCTCGGGTGGTATGAGCAATTGAAGCCGAAGCCGGCGCTGCATGTCGCGGGGACGAACGACGAGCTCGTGAAATTTATCGTGCAGGAGCGGGCGATGAAGGTGGTGCGGCGGCTGAATGGGTGCGCGGCGGACGGCGTGCCATGGGGCAAGGCCGGGCCGATCACGGGCACGATGTATCCGTCGGCAACGGGCACGCCGTTTGTGTCGTTGGTGTATCCCGGCACGCACAAATATCCGGCGGAGGCGCCGGGGCTGATCGTGCGGTTTTTTAAGGAGCAGACGGCGGGGAAGTGAGGGCCGTGACGACGGGCAGTTGCGCGAAGTAGCGGCGCAGGTAGCCGCGATCTTTGGCTGCGAGACGGTCGGCTTGGACGGTGGCGTGCGCGCCGACCAGAAAGTCGGGAATCAAATGTTCCCGCGGTCCGCCGGCCCGGCGGTAGGCGGCGAAGGCTTGGCCGGCTTGGTGAGCCGAGGCGAGGGAGAGCGGGTCGAAGGCGATGCCCAGATCTTCGAGGGCGGAGGTGAGTGCGGCGGCGTCGGCGATACCGGCGGAAAGTTCGGCGATGACGACATCGCAGACCACGAGACCGCCCTCGGCCCGCCAGCGTTTGAGCGAGTCCAGCCACGAGGCTCCGTCCGGCTCACCCTTAAAGATGGCGAGCAAAACCGAGGTATCGACGGCGGTCTTCACGACCGCCGGGCGGGCTTGGGAGTGGGCGGCAGCGAGACGGCGCCCCTGGTTTCGTCGAGCAGGGCCGATGAGGAGCGACCCTTGAGTTGGGCGCGGAAACGCCCAAGGGCGGAGTCCATGCGATCAGCGTCGAAGACCTTGGTGGCTTTGAGATAGGCGGCCTGTTCATCGAATTCGAGCACTTGACCGGGCGCGAGGCCGAGGCGCTCGCGGATTTCGACCGGAATGGTGATCTGCCCTTTGCTGGTCATGACGGCTTTCATGGTTTCAGGGATGGTTCGGTCAAAGTAAGGATTCAAGTAAGGAATCCTGGCTGATTGATGCGTGGGGCGGCACGGTTGGTCGCGCGGAATTTGAGGAGTGAAGCCGGTGGTGCGAGAAACGGACGCTCCGGTGACGTGGGGCGAAAACGCGCTTCCCTCGCGAGGTGGGAGCGGGCAACGTGGGGTGCGATGAAACCCCGTAACCTTGTTCTCGCGTTCACTCTTTATCTCGCGGCCGCCATGGGCGGTGTCGCAGCCGAGCCGAAGCTCGTGCCGCTCTTCAACGGCAAGGATCTCACGAATTTCAAGGCCGAGGGCGCGGCGGAATTCTGGCGCATCGAAAAGGGCGTGCTCATCTGCGAAAACAACGCGGCGAAGAAGGAACACTACCTCTGGACGCAAAAGGAGTATGGCGATTTCGTGATGGAGTTTGAGGCGCGCTGGAAGGCGACGACCGACCGCGGTGTCGATACGGGCATCGAAATGCGGAAGCCGAAAATCCAGTTGCAGCTCGGCGTTTCCGGCAGCCTACGGGTGGATATGACGGGATCGTTTTACACGGGCGGCAAGCCGGCCTATCCCGAGATCGGGCAGGCCAAGGACGCGAAGAAACTCATGAAGCCCGAGGGCGAGTGGAACAAGTTTCGCGTGCAGGCGAAGGGCAACACGTTCACGTGCTGGATCAACGGCACGAAGGCGTCGGAATACACCGATGCGAAGTTCTCCGGCGCGGCCCCCATCGGACTGCAACTACACGGCGGCGTCGTGATGAAGGCCGAGTATCGGAATGTGAAGATCGCGGAGCTGTGAGTCGCGCTGGCGAATAGATTCGAAGCCTAGGGCAAGGGGCCCGTGCTTCGTAGTGGGAAAGTCCAGCAATTGACGGGCGTTGGCATGATGCCGTCCCGCAATCGCAGCCAGCTTGGCGCGGGTGAATTGCTCATCTGTTCACGTCCGAGTGATTCACCGCACGTTAACACGTGCGGCTACCCTTCAGACCAAGAATGAATCACAGCCCTGCACCTTGGAGCGTAGCTGGATGACTGCCCAGGAATCCGACGGACCGTGGATTTGCGGTGCCCGGAAAACGCGTCGGCTGCCGGCGGACGGTCAAGCGGCGGGCTTGTGCAACAGCTCGATCTGCGCGACATGGAGCGCATTGATCGTTACGAACGAACCGTCGTCGTGATCGACGTTGATCCGCCGGGAAAAACGCTGGACGGTGCAATGGTCGGCGGTCGGCACCTCGTGGCGGGAGCCATTAGAAAGGACAATGACAAATGCTTCAAACGGGCGCTCGGCAAGCCGCTGTAGAATTTCTGCGACGATCACAGTGGCGGGATTGAGGTCGGGCATGGGAAAAAGTTGAAGCTAGGAGGCCGATCAGACAAGCGCGGCTTTTCCCGCGCCAGGGTTCGCGGCGTATCTCGGTAGGCTGCAACCGAGCGGGCGGACTCGGTCGGGCGGCGCTACTGCGAAAGGGGGCGGGGGCCGGGCCTACTTCATGATGCTGTAGAGATTGGCGTTGTCGTCGGTCCAGAGGGCGGCGGGGCGGGCGTCTTTTTTGGGTTCATCCGCGGCGGCGTAGATCTCGGATTTTTCGAGGAAGGATTTGTTTTTCGTGAGCAACATCCACGTCGTGTCGTAGAGCCACCAGCTCTCGGTGTAGTCGTCGGAAATACAGGCGCTGCCGAGGCCGAATTCCTTGGCGAGGCGTTCGACGACGGGTTGGAGGTCGAGGTAGCGGTTGGAAATGTGCACGGCGATGATGCCGTCGGGTTTGAGGTGTTTGAGGTAGGTGGCGAAGGCTTCCTTGGTGAGCAGGTGCACGGGGATGGCGTCGCTGCTGAAGGCGTCGAGGACGAGGAGGTCGAGGTTCTGCGGCTGGTTTTTCGCGAGCTCGTGTTCCATCTCGAGGCGGGCGTCGCCCATGATGACGTCGAGTTTGGCGGGGCATTGCTCGAGGTAGGTGAACGGGCTGCGGGCGAGGGCTTCGACGGCGGGGTTGATTTCGTAGAGGCGAACGTAGTCGCCAGTTTTCCCATACACGGCGAGCGAGCCGGTGCCGAGGCCGACGACGGCGTAGCGTTTGTTGGACTGTTGGGGGAGGTGGGTGAAGGCGAGGCCGATGCCGCTGTTGGGGCCGTAGTAGGAGGTGGCGGTGAACGAGCGGTCGGTGCCGGCGAACTGGAGGCCGTGCGTCGTGGCGCCGTGCATGAGGAGACGGTAGTGTTCGTCGGGGGACTCGGGGTTGTAGTCGTAGACTTTGAGGGTGCCGTAGAAATTGCGGGAGGCGCGGAGGACGGTGGTGACCTCCTTGGTGCGCATCTGCTCGACGAGCTGGTAGCCGAGGCCGGCGGCGAGGAGGACGATGACGGCGCCGAGGGTGAGGCGCCACTCGGCGACGATGCGGCGGTGGCGGAGGTCGAAGGCGCAGGCGAGAAACACGGCGAGGGCGCCGCCGATCTGCCAGGCGTGGGATTTGTAGTAGGCGAAGAGTTCGCCGAAGAAACCGTCGCTGCCGTCGAACGTGGCTTCGAGCCCGGGAAGGACGAGGGTGGTGAGCATCGCGCCGACGACGGCGCCGAGGACGAGGGTGCGGCTGCGGTGGCGGAAGCAGACGAGGGCGAAGACGACGGCGAGGGCGATGAGGCCGAGCTGGAGTTCGCGGTATTCGTTAAAAACAGCGGGCGCGACGACGGCGACGAGGAGTCCGCCGAGGGCGCCACCGGCGGAGATAAAGAGGAAGTAGGACGTGAGGTAGCGCGGGGCGGGTTTGAGTTGGTAGAGTTCGCCGTGGCAGATCATGCACGCGACGAAGAGGGTGCCGGTGTAGCCGGCGATCTGGAGTTTCATCGGGGCATCGCTGCCGGCGTTGAGCAGGACGACGACGCTGGAGATGCCGATGACGAGCAGCGCGGAGAAGATGCCGCGGTGATACCAGCGGGCGTGGTCAAAACAGATGACGAACGTCAGCAGGTAGAGCGCGAGAGGCAGGACCCAGAGAAACGGAATGACGGCGACCTCTTGGCAAAGTTTGTTGGTGATCGCGAGGAGGAGGACGGAGGCGAGGGCGGGGAGGGCGATCCAGAGGAGTTTGTCGCGCCACAGGGCGGGCGTGGCGGCGGAGTTGAGCGTGGAGGGTTGAGAGTTGAGAGACGGATCGGAGTTTGCGGCGTCGGGCGCGGGGGCCGGGGCGGGGATGTGTTTCCAAACGCGGAGGGCGCAGAAGCCGCATAGAAGGACGAAGATGCCGAGGCCGACGGACCAGAGGACGGCCTGCTCTTGGCGGGAGAAGCGGACCTCAAAGAAGACCGGGTAACTGAGGAGCGCGAGGAGCGAGCCGATGTTGGAAAGGGCGTAAAGGCGATAGGGGGAGACGCCGGGATTGGTGACGCTGAACCACTGCTGCATGAGCGGGCCCGTGGCGGAGAGGACGAAGTAGGGCAGGCCGATCGTGACGGTGAGGAGCAACAGAATGTGCCACGTGGGATCGCCGCTGACGTGGGATTTCCAGGCCTCGTTGGGCGTGATGGGCAGGAGTGCGAGCGAGAGCAGGAGCAGCGCGAAGTGGAGCACGGCCTGACCGCGGGGCTTCAGCAGCGTCGAGGAAAAATGGGCGTAGGCGTAGCCGCCGAGGAGGAGCGTCTGGAAGAAGAGCAGGCACGCGGTCCAGACGCCGGGACTTCCGCCGAACCAGGGGAGGATATATTTGCCGATGAGCGGCTGGACTTGGAAGAGCAGGAAAGCACCGGTGAAGATGCTGAGCGCGAAGGGTAGCATGAAGGAGGAGGTAGTGAGGCGGGGCGGAGGCGCGGGGCGAGCAACAAAACGCAGGAAACGGGACAGACGCGCGAGGGCGGGGAGAAGGCTCGCGAAATGTGCGGGGCGGTCGGCGCGCGGGGGCACGGCGAGGCGCTGACGCGGCGAGGCGGCGGTTGGGAAACCGCCGGTCCGGGAAGAAGGCGCGGGCGCGCGGTGGGGCGCGGAGGGCGCGCTCAGTTCCCTTTTTTGTTTTTGCCCTGCTTTCGGCCGCCTTTGGTGCCGTCGGCTTTGGCGGCGGGATCGGGGACGTCGGTGGTCGGGAGGTGTTTGGCGAGCGCGGCTTTCGTCGCGGCAAATTCGGGGCGGGTGGCGAGGTTCACGTATTCGAGAGGGTCTTTGATTTCGTCGTAGAGTTCCTCGTCGCCGTTTTCGTAGCGGATGTAGCGCCAGGCGGTGGTGCGAACGGTGTGGTTTTTGTAGCGGTAGGTCGTGACGGCGGGCTTGGTCCAGGCGGCTTGCGGATTGGCGAGGAGGGCGCGGAAGCTCTCGCCTTGGACGTGGGCAGGGGTGGGCAGGCCGCAGAGATCGGTGAGTGTCGGAAAAATGCCCATGTAGTCGATCGGTTGCGCGCAGAGGGTGTCGGGACGCGTGACGCCGGGGACAATCCACATGAAGGGCGAGCGCGTGGCTTCTTCCCAGAGGGCGAATTTGCGCCAGTGGTTTTTCTCGCCGAGGTGCCAGCCGTGGTCACTCCACAGACAGAGGATGGTGTTTTCGCGGTGCGGGGATTTTTCGTAGGCGTCGAGGAGGCGGCCGAGGTTCATGTCGAGGTAGGCGATGGTGGCGAGGTAGGCTTGCACGGCTTCCTTCCAGCGGCCGGACTTGAGCATGGCCGCGTGGTCTGTCTCCGGATGGGCCATACGCACACCCGCCGCGGGCACATCGTCGAGGTCGTTGGCGAGGTGGGGCGGGAGCTGGATCGACGCGAGGGGGAAGAGATCGAACCACTTGCGGGGGACGTTCCAGGGCATGTGCGGTTTGTGGAAACCGACGGCGAGGAAGAAGGGCCGGTCGTGTTTCCGTCCGAGGGAAGCGATGCCGTAGTCGGCGATGTTCCAGTCGGGGATATCCTCGTCGCGGCAATCGAGCGGGGCGAACTTGATGCCGCCGACGCCGTCGCTCTGGCCGGCGGGGACTTTGGGGTAGCCGCCTTCTTTGCGGAGATAGTCGTCCCACTCGGAGTCGCGACGGTAGGACTCGTGATAGATCTTGCCGGCGCCGTGCACGTAGTAGCCGGCGCGACGAAACGCGCTCGTGAGCATCTGGTCGGCGGGAATGATGGGGCGGAAGTCGACGTTGTTTTCGTAGACGCCGGAGGTGGACGGGCGCAGGCCGGACATGAGGGCGGCGCGCGACGGATTGCAGACGGGCGAAGCGCAATAGGCGCGCGTGAACGAGGTGGCGAGTTTGGCGAGGCGGTCGAAGTTGGGCGTCTTGGCCTGGGGGTTGCGGCCGTAGTAGCCGACCCAGTCGCGGAGGTCGTCGATGGCGATGAAGAGGACGTTGGGTTTCGCGGGAGCGGCGGCGCGGAGGGCGGACGTGAGCGCGGCGCAGGGGAGGAATAGAGCGAGGGCGAGGAAGAACGGGCGGAGGTGGCGCATGGGGAGGGCGGTGTGTGGGGGCGATTGACGGGCGGAGGGCCGAGGAGGTCAATCGCGCGCGGGGCCGCCGGGCGGGCGCGGCTCTTACTGTCTGACTGGGCGGGGATCTGCATTCGCTATCGGCGGACCTTAGCGGTAGCGTCTGCAAATGATCACAGATTCTCCGGCGGTGTGGCGTGGGTTGCGGGTGTGGGTCGCGTGGGCGGCGGTGTTGGCTTCGGGGTTTGCGCAGGAGACCGACGGCGCGGGGGCGCGGCGGTTTGTGGTGACTGAGTATGGAGCGGTCGGGGACGGGAAAACCCTCAACACGGTGGCGATCCAGACGGCGATCGACCGGGCTTCGAACTCGGGGCGCGGCGTGGTGGAGATACCGGCGGGGACGTTTCGCAGCGGGTCGATTTTCCTGAAACGCGGCGTGGAGCTATGGCTGGCCGAGGGCGCGGTGTTGCTCGGCTCGACCAACATCGCGGACTACCCGAAACGCGAGACGCGCATCGAAGGGCACTTCGAGCCGTGGCGGATGGCGCTCGTGAATGCGCAGGGGCTGACGCGCGTGCGCATCGGCGGCAAGGGCACGATCAACGGCAACGGCGTGCCGTTTTGGGAGGCGTTTTGGCAACGGCGGAAAGAAAACCCGAAGTGCACGAATCTCGAAGTGGAGCGACCGCGGCTCATGTTTATCGATAACTGCCGCGATGTGCGCGTGACGGGGCTGCGGTTCGAGGATGCGGGGTTTTGGAATCTCCATATCTACCACTGCCGCGATGCGCTGTTGGAGGATCTGCGAATCACGATTCCGAGCGCGGTGAACGGCCTGCGCGCGCCCAGCACGGACGGAATCGATATCGACAGCTCGCAGAACGTGACGATTCGCCGCTGCTACATTTCCACCCACGACGACAATATCGCGCTCAAGGGCAGCAAGGGTCCGCTCGCGGACAAGGACATGGCGAGTCCGCCGGTGGAAAATATCACGGTGGAAAATTGCGAAGTCGGCGAGGGCAACGGGCTCATCACCTGCGGCAGCGAGGCGACGATTGTGCGCAATGTGACGGTGCGGAATTGCACGATCTCGGGACCCGCGACGCTCCTGACGCTGAAGCTCCGGCCGGATACACCACAGCGTTATGAAAACATCACGATGGACGGCATCACGCTCACAGGTGGCGGCGGTGGCGGGCGCATTTTGAACGTGGCGCCGTGGACCCAGTTTTTCGATCTCAAGGGGCTGCCGGCGCCGACGCGCTCGGTGAAAAATGTGACGATCCGCAATGTGCGCGGGACGTTTCGCACGCTCGGCACGCTGCGGGGAAATCCGGGTGACCTGTTGCGCGATATCACGCTGGAAAATTTTGAACTCACGCTCGCGGATGAGAAATTTGCGCTCGGGCCGACCGAGAATTTCACGGTGAAAAACGTGAAGGTGAACGGCAAGGCGTGGGTGCCGCCGGCGCCGTTGACGACGGCGGCGCCGGGGTCGCATTGAGCGGCGCGGGCGATGGCGAAAGCGCGGTGACGTTGCCGGAGCGGCGGTGCGGGGGGAGCGCGTTGCGTCAACGCGCTCCACCGCGGAGGCGGCGTTAGGCTGCCGGCGGGCGGGGGAACATTTCAGCGAGGACGCGGCGGAGCTCCGAGGGGAAAATCGGTTTTGGGAGGATGCGGTCGACGCCGAGTCGGCGGTATTCGGCGGACACGATCGGGCTGAGCTCAGAACTGAAGACGACGATTTTACCGGGAAAGGGCAGCGTTTTGACGGCGGTGACGAGTTCGAGGCCGTTCATCAGCGGCATGTGATGATCGGTGAGCAGGAGGTCGTAGGCGGCGGGTTGGGTGGTGATCCGACCGAGGGCGACGGAGCCGTCTTCGACGCACTCGATCGAATGGCCGTCGCGCGTGAGCGACATGCGCGCGACTTCCCGGAGGTCGCGCAAGTCCTCCGCGTAAATGATACGCAGAGGCCGGGCTTGCGGCGGAGAATCTGGGAGCACCGTGGCGGGCATGGATTCGGAGGCGGTTAAGGAGTTGGCAGCTAGGACCCCGGATGAAAAGCCCCGTTCTGCGAAAATATGGCGAAAACCGAGGGGCATCGACTTGTGCGGCAGAAAAGTCCGCGTGGGCGGTCTGGCGACTTGCGCGCAAAGCGATGGGGGCGTCGCGTCCCCATCGCAGACACCCTGGTGGGCGGAGGGGGGACTTCCGCGTTGCGCGCGGGCAGGTCGCGCCTAGGTAAGTATGATGAAAGAAATACTATGTCGTCGGGCGGCGCAGTCGTTCGCGGTGCTGCTGGGGTGGGCCGCCGCGCTGGCGGGGCAGGCCGGGGCAGCGGAGACGAAGGACGTGGAGGACAAGTGGCGCTGGCTCGAGCAGATCGACGAGCCGCGGGCGCTGGCGTGGGTGCAGTCGCGCAACGACGTGACGGAGCGGCGGCTGAAAGCGAAGCCGGAGCACGACGCGCTTTACCGGGACGCGCTCACGGTGCTCGACTCGGCGTCGCGCGTGCCGGCCGTCGTGCAACGCGGCGGCTACCTCTACAATCTTTGGCAGGATCGCGAGCACCCGCGCGGCCTCTACCGGCGCACGACGCCGGCGGAGCTTCGGCGTGCGGAGCCGAAGTGGGAAACGGTGCTCGACGTGGATGCGCTGGCGAAGGCGGAAGGGAAGCCGTGGGCGTTTGGCGGTGCGGTGTGGCTCTCGCCGGAGAACCGCCGCTGCCTGATCCGGCTGGCGCCGGGCGGCGGCGATGCGGTGGAGGTGCGGGAATTCGACGCGGAGAAAAAGGCGTTTGTGCCGGGCGGATTTTTTCTACCGGTGGCGAAGTCGCGCGTCGGCTGGCGCGATGAAAACACGCTCTACGTGGCGACGGATTTCGGCGCGGGCTCGCTCACCAAGTCGGGTTACCCTCGCACGGTGAAGGCGTGGACGCGGGGCACGCCGCTCGCGGCGGCGGCGACGTTGCACACCGGGGCGGCGACGTCGGTCTCGACCGAGGCGCGGCGGGTGCGCGCGAAAGAAGGCGACATCGACCTCGTGAGCGAAGGGCTCACGTTTTGGACTCGGAAAGTTTTCCAGGTGATCGACGGCGAGTTGAAACCGCTGGCGCTGCCGCCGACGGCGCGGGTGGTCGGCGGATTTCGCGGTCGGCTCGTGGTGTGGTTGAAGGAGCCGTGGACGCGCGACGGTGCGACGTATCCGAGCGGGGCGGTGCTAGTGGCCGACGCGGCGGCGCTGCGCGGCGGGCCGGGTCGCCTCGAACTCGTGGTGGCCTCGACGCCGCAGCTCGTGGTGAAGGAAGTGGAGTCGACGCCGGCGGGCATCTTGATCGCGGCGCTCGACCAGGTGCGCGGACGGCTGTATCGATTTTCACCGGACGCGGGCGGGGCGGCCGGGTGGACGCGCACGGCGGTGGCGTTTCCCGACCACGGGGCGATCGACATCCAGACGACCGACGACGACAGCGGCGACGCGGTCGTGGAGTATCAGAGTTTCCTGACGCCGCCGGCGCTCTACGCGGTGGCGGCGGGCGGCGGCGAGCCGGTGCTGCTGAAGACGCAGGCGCCGGCGTTTGACGGCGGGCGTTTCGAGGTGGCCCAGGAGTGGGCGACCTCGGCGGACGGCACGCGCGTGCCGTATTTTGTGGTGATGCCAAAAGGGCTGAAGCTCGACGGCCGGGCGCCGACGTGGATGTTTTCCTACGGCGGTTTCGAGAACTCGCTGACGCCGGCTTACTCGGGCTCGTATGAGCAACTGCACGGCGCGTATGGGAAGTTGTGGTTGGAGCGCGGCGGGGTGTTTGTGCTCGCGAACATTCGTGGCGGCGGGGAATTCGGGCCGGAGTGGCACACGGCGGTGTTGAAAGAAAAGCATTACAAGTGCTTCGAGGACTTTGAGGCGGTGGCGCGCGATCTCGCGGCGAAAAAAATCACCTCGGCCGCACACCTCGGCATCGAAGGGCGGAGCAACGGCGGGCTGCTCGTCTCGGCGACCATGCTGCGCCATCCGGAACTCTACGGGGCGGTCGTGTGCGGCAATCCGCTCGTCGACATGAAGCGTTATCACACGCTGCTGGCCGGGGCGAGTTGGGTGGCGGAATACGGCGATCCGGACGTGCCGGAGCAGTGGGCGTATATCGAAAAATATTCGCCGTATCAGCGCGTGCGGGCTGGCCTGAAGTTGCCGCCGGTGATTTTCTACACCTCGACGCGCGACGACCGCGTGCATCCGGGGCACGCGCGCAAGATGGCGGCGAAAATGGACGAACTCGGCTACGCGGTGGACTACTACGAGAATACCGAAGGCGGCCACCATGGCAGCGTGACGAATGAGCAGCTCGCGACGCGGCTGGCGCGGACGTTTGCGTTTCTGTGGGAAAAACTGCGGTGAGGCGGTGGATCGGGCCCGGCGGCTTCGCGTTTAGGCGATCTTGGTGCCGTCGGCGCGCGTGTCGCTCCACACGGAGAGTTCGAGGCCGGTGGGATCGGTGAAATGAAAGCGACGCCCGCCGGGAAATTCGAAGGCGGGTTTCGTGATGGTGCCACCTGCGGAGCGCACGCGTTGCTCGGCGGATTCGAGGTCGGCGGCGAACAGGATCGCGAGGGGATTGGTGCGTGCGGGTGCGTCGGTGGAAGCGAAGAAGCCGCCAGCGAGGCGTCCGTCGGAGAAGGCGGCGTAGTCGGGGCCGTAGTCAGTGAAGGTCCAGCCGAACGCGTGGGTGTAGAATTTCTTCGCGGCGGCGACGTCGCGGGTGGCGAACTCGAGGTAGTCGAGGCGGAGGGTAACCGGTGCGGAGTCGGAGGTGTTCATGGGCGGAAGGAGATGTTCGCCGCCAGTGTAGCGCGGCGAGCTGACAACCCTATGTCAGGAGCGCGGCGGCCGGCAACCGGTGTCAGCGGGAGAGGGCCGCGCGCGGCGGTGCCTCAACGCAAGATCCGCCAGACCAGCCAGAGGGAAATCAGGCGCGCGATGCCGACGAGCATGATGAACGCCGCGCCCAGCGGGAACGTGAAGACGATGATGTCGCCGAGACAAATCAGGCCCGCGACGCCGCAGGCGAGGCCGAGCGACTGAAGCAGGCGGCCGAGATCTTCATCGGCGGCGCTGGCCTGAAGGACGGTCCGCGTGTGGTCGCGTTGGGCCTGCCAGATGGCCTGCATTTTGGGCGTCGCGACGTGGATCTCGTGGGCTTGGACGCCGGGATCGACGGCGGCGGGTGCGGCGAAACCGACGGTGGGTGTGCGCGGGGCAATCTCGGCCCAGAGGGGATGATCGCCGAGGCGCTGCCACACGGGCTCGCCGAGGCGGAGGATGTAGCTGTCGGCGCTGGCGACGCCGGTTTCGACGATCTCGCGCATGTGGTGAACGCTGAGCGATTCGCGCACGGTGCCGTCGGCGAGGGCGAGGCACCACTCGCGCGGGGGTTCGTTTTCGGCGAAGAGTTTCGGGGGGCGACGACTCATCGGTGGCGTGAGCGGACGAGGAGGTGCTGACCGCGCCACCAGAGGACTCCGCCGAGGGCGAAGAAGATTACGGCGAGGCGGAAGATCGCGGAGCGAAATTGGTCGCTCGCATCCGGGCCGAGCGGACCCTGATCGAGTGGCGGTGCGCCGACGGCGGTGTAGAAGGCGAGCCAAGGGCGCCGGATGAGGCTGATCGGGGAGAAGGTCGTCGGCTCCGCGGGGGCGGGCGGGGCCTCGGTGTTGCCGCGCAGGGCGGCGAGGGCCGCGGGCGGCAGGGCATTCCGGCTTGCGGCGGCGGTCGGCCGATCCGCCCAAAAGGCGACGAGCAACCACACACACAGGGCGGCGGCCAACAACCGGCGAAAGGTGAGAAAAATTTCGCGGCGGGCGTAATCCATGGGCGCGGACGGTGCCGGTGGCGTTGGGCGGAGTCGAGAGGGGAGTGGGTCAGTGCGTGGCGGGGGGCTCCGAATGGGCCGAACGGGTGGGCGTATTCAGAGGGCGGCGACGCGGCCGGATTTTTTTGTGCGGTTTTCGCGGGCCCGGGTGCTACGATGGGCCATGCGGTGGTGCGCGAATTTCTTCAGGGTGATCGGGTGGGGAGTGGCCGGCGGGGTCGCGGGCCTCGCGTGCGGATGTGCGAACAAACCGGTGCGCACGGATGCGCCGGTCGAGGGACGGGTAGGTTTCGAATTTGAGCGTCCGCCGCCGGAGGCGGCGGCGAAGGACGCCAAGGTCGCGGTGCAGGAAACGTTGGCAAAGGACGAGTGGGTGGCGCCGCGGGCGGAGGGGAAATTGGCGGAGCCGATCTATCCGGCGGCGGCGTTGGCGGCGGGCGCGGGGCCGGTGACGATGGGGATGCGCGTGGTGGTGGATGCGGAGGGGAGGGTCGCGGACGTGGGGCCGAGTATGCGGGCGTGGTCGACGCCGACACCGTGGGCGGCGGAGTTTCGCGCGGCGATCGAGGCGGCGGTGGCGCAGTGGCGGTTTCGGCCGGCGGAGGTGCGACATTTCACGACGGTGACGAATGCGGCGGGCTCGTATCGGAGCATGACGGGTCGCGAGAAAACGGAGTGGGCGCTGCACGTGACGTTTTCGTTTAAAGCGGAGGGCGGGGCGGTGGTGGAGACGCGGGCGGTGAAGGGGAACTGAACGGGGGAGCGGAGCGGGGTTTCCAAACGGCGTCGGGAGTGACAAACGGGCGCTGGGAAAAGCGCCCCTCCGTTGGCCCGGATCGAGCACATCCGAACGGCCAAGGCAGGAGTCACAGAGGGCACGGAGCCCAGCCCACAGAGGACACAGAGCAGACAGGGTGTTTGGCTCCGTGTCCTCGGTTTGGACCTCGGTGCGCTCTGTGAAAATAGATTTGTCCAGGAAAGTGTGATGGATGCGGGCTAACGGAGGGAATTGAACCACTGAGACACGGAGACACCGAGGCGGAGGAACGGAGAAAATAAAATGGCCGTGGTTGGGTGTCGCGCTGAGTCGTGGGGCTATGGTGGTGGATCGGTGGCGGACGACTTTCGTTATTTTGTTTGTTCGGTTTTCGCGGGGGCGGCTGTTAGCTGCGAACCACTATGACGGATGATGCCGAACTGCTCCGCCGCTATGCCGAAGAAAACTCCGAGGAGGCGTTTGCGGAGTTTGTGCGGCGGAATCTCGGGTTGGTGTATCACGCGGGGCTGCGGCAGTGCGGCGGAGATGTGCATCGGGCGCAGGATGTGGCGCAGACGGTATTCACCGATGTCGCGCGGAAGGCGGGCAGCCTCGCGCGGCGACCGGCGCTGGCGGGTTGGTTGCACACGAGCACGCGTTACGCGGCGGCACAGGCCGTGCGCGGTGAGGTGCGGCGGCAACGGCGGGAACAGGAGGCGCATGCGATGAACGAAATTTTGGCGAAAGCGAACGGCGACGTCGCGGTGGCGGCGGAGTGGGAGCGGATGCGGCCGGTGATCGACGAGGCGTTGCACGCGTTGCCCGAGCGGGATCGCGAGGCGGTGCTGGCGCGATTTTTCGAGGGGCGCGGGTTTGCGGAAGTGGGGGCGCGGTTGGCGCTCAGCGAAGATGCGGCGCGCATGCGTGTGGAGCGGGCGCTGGAGAAATTGCGGTTGGCACTGGTGAAGCGCGGCGTGACATCGACGGCAACGGCGTTGGGGGTCGCGCTGGCGAATCAGGCGGGGGCGAACGTGCCGGCGGGGCTCGCGGCGAGTGTGACGGGGGCGGCGCTGGCGGCTGGGGTGGGCGCGGGAGGGGCGTTGGTTTTTATGGGCATGAGCAACTTAAAATCCGTGCTAGTCTCTGGGGTGGTGGTTTTGGTAGGCGGAGCCGCTATTTTCTGGGAGCACCGCAGTCACGATCGCGAGCAGCGTGGGCTGCGAGATGAGCTTTCGAGGCTACGAAAACAAATGGCTGCGTTGCGGATAGAGGCTCACGAAACCGCCGGTCTGCGTGGGGAAAATGCGCGGCTGCGCGACACACTTGCCAGCTCTGCCACGGGATCGAAAACGACCGGTCTCGTGGTCGTCGCGGGTGCCGGTGCGCCAACAGGTCGCGATGAGAAAAAGAACCGAGATGCGTGGAGAAATGTAGGCCGCGCCACGCCTGTCGATGCCTACGAGACGGTCATGTGGGCGTGTGATCGCGGTGATCTCGATGCGCTCGTGGCGGGATTCGTATTGAACGACGTTCAGCGGGCGGAGGCAGAGGTGTTTTTCAAACGACTGCCCGAGGAAAGCCGTGCCAAATATGTTACGGCCGAGCGCATGATGGCGCTGCTCTTTGCTTCGGGCACACCTGCCGCGTGGCAACTGGTCACTGAAACGGCGAACGGTGCCGACGATGTTGCCGTGCGGGCGCGGGTTTGGAATGACCGCGGAGAAACCAACGAACTGGAGCTGCCGTTTCACCGATATCCCGACGGTTGGCGTGTGGTGATTCCCGAATGGCAGATGAACAAAAGTCTGGCGCGGCTGCGGAAGTAGCTCGGCCGATTACGGTGAGAGAGAAAATCGCCTGGTGGTGTATGAGCTACCGGCCCGAACCGCTGTGTGCCCTTTCCGCGGGCACGCGGCGGGGCTCCCTGCCTGCCCATCGCCGAACCGCGACCATCGGAGGGCCGGGACGCCCGCCGCTACCCGCAACAATGAAAGTCCGGAATAATTTTTTGTGCGATTTCACGAGCGTTGCCAGCTATAGGGGTGAATGACCACGCTGGAGACATCAACGGGAGGGCGGACGGAGGACGCGGAATTGTTGCGTCGCTATGCGTCCGAACGATCCGAGGTGGCGTTTGCGGAACTGGTGCGACGGCATCTGGCGCCCGTGTATGGGTTCGCGCTGCGACGCGTGGGCGGCGATGCGCATTTGGCGGAGGATGTCGCGCAGGAGGTTTTTACGGCGCTGGCGCGGAAGGCAGGGGCGCTGGCGGATCGGCCGGTGTTGGGTGGGTGGCTTTGTCGGACGACGCACTACGCGGCGCGCGATGTGGTGCGGGCGGACCGGCGGCGGCGAACACGCGAACAGGAGGCTTTCACCATGGACGAAACTTTGCGGGACGATGCGGCGGCGAGCGTTGAGTGGGAGAAACTTCAGCCGTTGCTGGCTGAGACGATGGGCGAGTTAAATGACGCGGATCGCGACGCGGTGTGGTTGCGGTTTTTCGAGGGGCGGTCGTTTGCGGAGGTAGGCGTGCGGTTGCGGCTCACGGAGAACACCGCGCGGATGCGGGTGGAGCGGGCGCTCGACAAGTTGCATGCGGCATTGGCGAAACGGGGTGTGACGTCGACGACGGCGGCGCTGGGGATCGCGCTGGCGAATCAGGCGGCGGCGGCGGTGCCGGCGGGGTTGGCGGCGAGTGTGACGGGGGCGGCGCTGGCGGGGGTGACGGCGGTGGGCGCGGGAGGCACGATGGTCTTTATGGGCACAATCAAGTTTCAACTAGGCGTCGCGGGTGCGCTCGCGATGGCAGGCACGGCGGGCTGGGTGGTGCAAACGCGGGCGGATACAGCATTGAAGGAGGAGGTGGTAGCGTTGCGGCAGCAGACTTCGGGGGGCGTGGCGGAAAAATTGCGCGAGGAGAACGCGCGGCTCGCCGTCACCCGCGGCGAGGTAGAGAGGTGGCGCAAAGACCATGCGGAGCTGGCTCGACTACGGGCAGAGATCGACGCGGTAAAACTGGGTCAAAGGCAGCAAGCGCGTGCCGAGGCGGAGGCTCGGGCGAAACGGGCTGCGGAGTTGGCAGCGATGCCGGTATATGCGGAGGCGCAGGTGGACGAGCAGCCGAAGGCGAAATTCCAGGGAGGCATGACGATTCCGCAGTCTGTGCGAGAGCAGGGGAAGAATGCGTCGGCGCGGGTTAGCTACGTGGTCAACGTCGACGGAGGCGTAAGCGATGTGACGGTGCTCTCGTCGACGAATTCCGAGTGGTCGAGGGCGGTGACTGAGGGGGTGAAACAGTGGCAGTTTGCGCCAGCGCGGAAGGGCGGGGAGGCGGTGAATGTGCGGCGGGAATTGCCGATGGAGTTTTCGGTAGAGAAACAGCCGTCGAAAAACGGGCGGCGGTTCTGGTTTTGATTTTGGCGTATGAAACCGCGGAACGTCCTTTGGACACTGAATGGACTCTTGCTGATCGCAGGTGTCGGCGCGTGGTTTTGGCCGCGGGCGGAGGAGGAAGCGCTGCTTCGAGCGCGTGCGGCTTTGCGCGCGGAGCGCGATGAAGTGGAGCGGTTGCGGGAGATGAGACGGCAGCTCGTGGTGTCTTTGGGGCCGGCTGGCGAGGTGGAGCAGCTGCAATCCGACCCCGGCGAGCTGGCGCGGCTGAAGGCAGAGCTGACGGGATTGAAAGAGGGAGCGGCGAGAAAAGCAGTTTTATCCACGGGAGAGAAGGTGGCCTCGGCCGCTCCGGCGGCTCCCATGGGAGCGGGGCCGGTGGTGACGGCGGGTGAATGGGAAAATACGGGAACGTCGAGTCCGGCGTCGGCGCTTGAGACGCTGCTGTGGGCGGCCGCGGGCGGCGACATCGAGGCGATGGTGGGTGCGCTCAAGCTCGACTATAATTGTCGGGTCGCGGCGAAGGCGGCGCTGGCGGAAATGCCGGAGGCACTGCGCGCAGCTTATGGCACACCGGAACGGCTTGTGGCGCTGCTGACGATGCCGAACGTTCCGCTGGGGGCGATGCAAGTGATCAAGGTCGACATGAGCACGCCGGCCAATACGCAGAACTTGGAGATGGCTGTGATGCAGGTGCGGTTAAAGTCAGTCGAAGGAACGTGGCAGGAGAAGGGGCTAGTGCTGTTCCGCAATCCGACCAATTCGGACGGCTGGCGGTTCTCGGTGCAGGCTTCGGCGGTGCAGGAGTATCTGGCGATGTTGAAGGCGCCGGTGGGTGGTTCGGGCGGTAAGTAGGGTGGGGGCGGCGGGCGGAAAGTAATGGAGCGACGCAGGCGTGGACCAAGGGAGCTGGGCGCAGAGGTCGGAAATTTTGACCGCGGATTACGCGGATGGCGCGGAAAAAGGCGGGAGAGAAGGAGGCGGATGGAGGCGAAGCTAGAAGAATGTTACGCCCTTTCAGGGCTTGGGATCATTCGTGAAATTTTCCCAGGGCGCTGCCCTGGGCTATCCTATTTTCGCCCCGTTGGGGCTCCCGGTTTCGGACCTCTGTTATCTGAAAATGGCGCCGGCGTTAAATAGACGGTGGATTTTCTGTGCGGTTTTCCGGGCGGTGGGTGCTAGAGGTTGAACACCGCCATGAAGGACGACGCCCAATTGCTCAGGGATTTTGCCGCGACGCGGTCGGAGGCGGCGTTTGCGGAGATTGTGCGGCGGCAGGTGGCGCTCGTGCACTCGGCGGCGTTGCGGCAGGTGAACGGCGATGCGCATCTCGCGCAGGATGTGACGCAGCTCGTGTTTACCGATCTCGCGCGCAAGGCGGGCGAGGTGGCGCGGCATCGCGTGCTGGCGGGGTGGTTGTTTACGAGCACGCGGTTTGCGGCGGCGAAACTCGTGCGTGGCGAACGGCGGCGGCAGGCGCGCGAAGCGGAGGCACACACCATGAATGAAATCACGCGGGATGAGACGGCGAAACTGGATTGGGAGCGCGTGCGGCCGGTGCTCGACGAGACGCTGGCGGAACTCGGGGACGCGGATCGCGAGGCGATCTTGCTGCGGTTTTTCGAGGGGCGGGATTTTGCCGAGGTGGGCGCGCGGTTGCAGTTGAGCGACAATGCGGCGCGGATGCGTGTGGAGCGGGCGCTGGACAAATTGCACGGGCTACTCGCGAAGCGCGGCGTGACATCGACGACGGCGGCGCTGTCGGTGGCGCTCGGGGCGAATGCGGTGATGGCGGCGCCGGCGGGGCTCGCGGCGAGTGTGACCGGGGCGGCGCTGGCGGGCGGCGGGGCCGTGGCGGTCGGTGCGGCGGCGGGCGGGGCGTGGGCAACTTTTATGAGTATGACGAAACTACAACTCGGGATCAGCGGCGCGCTCGCGGTGGCGGGGGCGACGGGCTTGGTGTTACAGGCGCAGAGCAATGCGGAACTGCGCGACGAAATCGCGGGGCTGCGGCGCGAGAGTGCGGCGATGGCGACGGCGCGGACGGAAAATATGGCACTGAAACGTGCGGCGGTGGAAGTGGCGGAGATGCGGGGCGAAGGGGCGCAATTCGAGCGATTGAGCGAAGAGGCGGCGGCGCTGAAGGTGCGCATGGCGGAGGTAGCGCGGGCGGCGAGCGCGCAGTTGTATGAGCGGGCGCAACTCGATCAGGTGCCGCGGGCGAAATTTCAGGCGCGGCCGAAGTATCCGGCGGAATTGCGAGTAGCGGGCGTAGCGGGGGAAGTGGTGGTGGAGTTTGTCGTCGATGCGAACGGCGAGGTGCGCGGAGCGACGGCGGTGCAAACGGAGTTGCGTGGAAAGGAGGTCGCTAAGAATGACGGCAGCGTAAGGGCGACGAGCAATGGAACGGCAAACGCGGTCGTGAAGATGTCGGAGTTTGTAGTCGCCGGAGCCGGTGGATCGACGATGAATGGAGTGCCGATCGCTGACGCGGGGCGGCTGCTGGCGGAGGCCGCCGTGGAGGCGGTGAGCCAGTGGAAATTTGATGCTGGTCTGAAGGGCGGGCGGGCCGTGAACACGAAAATTCAGGTGCCGATCAAGTTTACTCTGGCCGAGGGCAAGGCGACCGGCACGGGTGCGCCCGTGGAAAAACGGGTGGAGCCGACGAAAGGGGGTTGAGCGATGAATCCGATGCGCTGGCTGTCAGGTTTGTTCGGGGCACTGGCGGTCTTCGCCGGGGCGGCTTGGTGGCTGCAAACGCAGGAGACGGAGGTGTTGCGCGGCGAGCTGGCGATGTTGCGCGAGGAGCGGGGGGAGCTGCGGCGGTTGACGGAGGAGAATCGGCGGCTCAGCGCGGCGCAGGTGCCGGCGGCGGAGTTGGCGCGGCTGCGCGCGGATCATGCGGCGATCGGGCGGCTGCGGGCGGAGATCGAGAGGCTGCGGGCGACGACGGAAGCGACGGCAAAGCGGGTGGATGCGGCGAAGCGGGGGCGGTAGGTGGCGTCGAACGGTTGACGTGAGGCGAATGCGGGCACGTCCCCGTGCCCGCCACCGGGCGAGGGGCGGACCGCTCGGAGAGCGGTCCCTACCTCGGAAGGTGCGACGGAGGACGAGGGGCTGGGGGGAAATGCGGGCACGGGGACGTGCCCGCCCACCTTAGAAGGAGCCGCGGAGGCCGACGGCCATTTGGATGCCGTATTCCTGCTCGGCGTAGAGCTTGGCGTAGGACGGGGTGAGGTCGCCGTAACGGAGGAAGCGATACGGGGCGTTGAGGATGTTGTTGGCGCTGGCGACGAAGGACAGGCGCTTGGTGAGTTGGTAGGTGCCGTTGATGTCGAGGACGGTGCGGGCTTCGATGTATTCGTAACCGCCGGGACCGTAGGCAGCCTGTGGGGCGCGCTTGTCGAGGCCGCGGTAATTCCAACGGGCGGTGAAGGTCACGCGCTTGTTGGCGAAAGTCGCGCCCCAGTTGCCGCTCTTTGGGATGAAGCTGCTGAACGAGGCGCCGGGGGCACCGTCGAGCTCGAGCTTGGTGCCGTTGGCGAAGAGAGTGAAGTAGCTGCCCCACTTGCCGAGCATGCGGAGGTTTTGCTTCAGGTTGATCTCGGCGCCGGTGATGCGGGCGTCGCCGGCGTTGAACTTGGAGTTGATGTTCCAGTCGAGATAGCGGTCGGGGAGACCGAGTTCGGCGAGAACGGCGGGCGTGGCGGCGATGGAGCGGTCGCCGAAGAAGTTCTTCAGCTCTTTCAGAAAGAGGCCGGCGCTGATCAGGCCGCCGTTCTCGGTGTAGAGCTCGGCGGAGAGATCGTAGTTGTCTGCGGTCCAGGGCATGAGCGAGGGGTTGCGGAGGTTGAGCGTGCCGCGGAACTGGCCGGGGCGCAGATCGTCGTCTTCGTCGGGGTCGGTGGCGCTGGTGCTGACGACGGTGCGCGGGATGATGTCGGAGAAGTTGGGGCGGCCGTAGGTCTGGGCCCAGGCGGCGCGGAGGAGGAGATTTTCCTTGGCGTTGAAGGTGAGGTGAATGCTCGGGTAGGTGCCGTCGTATTCGCGGTGGGTGAAGAACGAGCGATACGAGCGGGTGGCCAGGCTCTCGGCGAGTGAACCGGCGGCGCCGATATCGGTGCGGCGGATACGCTGGCCGGCGGCGTTGCGGAGGTAGGAGCCGTCGGCGGCGCGCTGCCAGACGGCGTCGGCGTTGTTGGTGCCGCCGATGCCATCGTCGATGGTCTTCTCGAAGCGGACGCCGCCGAGGACGCGGAGCCGGTTGTTGAAGAGGTTGGTGTCGGCCTGGACGTAGGCGGCCTGGACCTTCTCTTTGATGTTCTCGTTATTATCGATGTGGTTGTTGCGAGTGGTGGCGAGCTGGGCGTCGGTCGCTTGGTAGAGTTTCGGGTTGGCGACCCAGGCGGCGTAGGCGCGGGTGGGGGACATCCAGTTGATGTTGGGGACGCCGTAGCCGGTCTCGACGCCGCGGTAGACCTGCATGAGGTAGGGATCGATCGGGGCGGCGGCGGCGGTGGCGGCGACGCCATCGGGGCCCATGAACGTCCAGTTCGGGCTGTAGACGTCGGTGTCGAGCATGACGCGGCGCTCGGAGATGCCGGTCTGAATGGAGGTGGGGACGGGAAGGAACGTGAGCCGGCGGCGGATGTTGAGGTAGCCTTGGTTGGTGTAGCTGCGGTTGTTCAGGTCGGCGTTGCCGGCGGTGTTGCCGCGGAGGTTGGCGGGGTTGTTCCAGTCGACGGGGTTGTTGGCGTTGTCGCGGACCTCGATGCGGCCGGGGATGGCGGCGCCGGGTTCGAGGTCGAGGAAGCTGACGCGCACGGGGAAGCGCTGAACGGCGCTCGCCTGAAGGAAGAAGCCGGCGTCGAAGTAGCGGCGCTTGGTCTGGGACCAGGAGCGGCTGACGCCGCTCTCGATGCGCCAGAGACCGTCGTCGTAGCGGTAGTTAATCGTGCTGGTGTCGGTGATCTGGTTGATGAGTTGGTTGGTGCCGTTGTTGTTCAGCGAGCCGCGGCCGGTGGCGCCGATGGTCTGGTCTTCGTTCCACGCGAGCGCGGAGCCGCCGGCGATGCTGGAGGCGGTGGCAGTCGTGCCGGCGCTGAAGGTGTAGGTGAGGGAGCCGATGCGGGTATCGGTGCGGCTGGCGACGTGACCGAAGGAGAGGACGGAGTTACGCGTGGGCTTCCAGTCGGCTTTGATGCTGAGGGTGTTGCGGGTGAGGTCGCGCGGGCCGTCGAGCAGCGCGAGGGTGGAGAGGAAAGGCTTCGAGTAGTCGATCGCGGTGCCGGCGGGAGAGCCGGGGGCGACGACGGAAAACCAAGTCTGGAGCGTGCGGTGCTGTTCGTTGAAGGCCTTGGCGTGCGTGCCGGCGATGACGATGCCGAAGGTCTTCGTGATGGGCCAGGTGAAGTCGATGTTGGCGCCGGGAAGAATCTTGTGGGTCTTCTTATCTTGGTGGGAGTGCGGGGTCTTCTTGAAGTCGAGATTCTCGTGATTGCCGACGAGGTTGAGCGAGTAGCGGAGCTCGCGACCTTTGCGCTCGAAGGCGCTCTTGCTGATGAGATTCACGGAGCCGGCGAGGGAGTCGGCGGGGTTGGCGGGCGTGGGGACCTTGGAGAGCTCGATGCGGGAGATGTCGTTGAGCGCCATCGAGCGGATGTCGACGGAGCGGGTGGCGGTGGTCCAGATGTTGGAGGCGGGCGCGCCGTCGTTGGTGATCGCCGTCATGCCGCCGCCGATACCGCGGACGGAGATGCCGGAGACGTCGGCGAGGTCGCTCTCGACGGTGACGCCGGGAAGAAATTTGATGAATTCGCCGACGGAGCCGCCGAGGACGTCGCCGAGGGAATCAGTCGACATGACGTTTTTGATGTTGGGGGCGAAGCGCTGCTCGTTGGTGGCGATGGCCGAGGCGTCGGTCTCCTTGTTCTGCGAGACGACGAACGCGTCGAGTTTGACGGTGGAGGAGTCTTTGCCGTAGCGGCGGGCGTTGGTAAGGTCGAAATTGCGTTCGACAGATCCGCCGGCGGGGACGTTGACCGTGACCGACTCGAGATCGAGATCGGTGAAGAAGACGTCGAGGGTGGCGGGACCGGCCGGGACGCCGGCGAGCTGATACGTGCCGTCACGATCGGTGAAGACGGTGCGGTTGGAGCCCTTGAGGGTGACGCGGGCGTTGTTGAGATATTGGCCGGTGCCGACGTTGAGGACGCGGCCGGTGATGGTGCCGGTGGACTGCGCCGTGGTGGCGGTGGGAGCGGGCGCCGTGGCGGCGGGAAGAACGAGGGGCAGTCCCGCGAGGGCGAGACAGCCGGTGAGCAGCGTGAGCTTGGTCTTGAGCATGAGTGTGGTGTGCGGTCGTGGTGGAAGAGTCAGCCGAACAGTGGGGCGCTGATGCAGCAAGCGAGCCAAGTAGCTTTCTGGTTACAAGTGGCGACGGCTAATATCTATGCGGGTAACGAGTCGCGGGCGGGGTGGGAGCAGCGGGTGGTGGTGGGCGGCGGAGGAGGTCCGCCGATGTAGTGAAAATGCGGGCACGGGGACGTGCCCGCCCACCTCGGACTAGTTTTTCTCAGGCGAGGAGAGGAGATGGCGCGCGAGGAAGGGGATGGCGTGCTGGACGAGGCGCTCTTGGGCGCGGTCGGTGTGGCCGCCGGGAAATTCGGAGAAGGTGTGCGCGATGCCGCGGGCGGTGAGTTCTCGGTCGAGGGCGCGGACGGTGACGGGGATGTGGCGAAAGTGGTCCGAGGAGCCGACATCGAAGCCGATGGCGCGGAGGCGGCGAATGTTGGCGAGATGCGTGTCGAGCATCGTGAGCGGCATGGCGGCTTGCCAGCGGGCGTGGACCGGAGGATTGGGGACGAGGCGGCCGTCGCGGGAGACGAAGGGGTAGTCGATGGGGAGCGGTTTTGCGGCGGGATTGGGCGAGAGGGCGGCGGCGCAGAGGTAGAGGAGGCCGGCGTAATTTTCGCGTATTCGAGTCGTGGCGACGTGGCGTTGGAGATCGGCGTAGGACGTGACGCCGGGGACGGCGACCATGGTGGGATTGTCTGGGCCGAACTCGGCGGCGAAGCCGATGAAGGCGGGCGAGAGTGCATAGACGGCGCCGAAAATATCGGGGTGGAGAAAACCGAAACGGAGCGCGCCGAAGCCGCCCATCGAAAGACCGGTGACGCCGCGGCTGGCGGCTTGCGGGAGTGTGCGGTAGCGGGCGTCGACCCATGCGACGAGATCGCGGACGAGAGCGTCTTCCCAGCGGCCCGCGATCGAGGAATTCATGTAGAGCGAGCCGACGTGGGCATTGGCGCCGTTGGCGTAGACGACGATCAATTCGGAAGGGATGGTGCCGGCGCGGAGTGCGGAGGTGATGGCGGCGCTGAGCGGCGGATGGCCGGGGCCGGAGCGCTCCCAGTCGGCGGGTTTCATGCCGAGGCCGTGGAGGAGGTAGACGACGGGGAAACGGCGCGTGGGCTCGGCGGCGTAGGAGGGCGGCAGGTAGACGAGGACGGGTTGGTCGGCGGGATCGCCGAGGGGATTTTGTTCGAGGGCGGCGGCGTGGAAGGTATGGCGCTCGAGAGTGGCTTCGCGGGGCGTCGCGGCGGCGGGCTGGGCGCGGAGCGGGGCGAGGGCGGTAAGAAAGAGGACCGCGAGAAATTTGAGCGAGCGGTTGGGCATGGAGTGGCGGTGAAAAGAGTGAGGAGGACGAGTCGACTATCGGGAGTCCAGTGGTGGCCGGAGACGGCCCGAGCGACGATCAAGATGCACGAGATAGAGTGTGGCGGGCACGAGGTAGAGCAGGCCAGTTAGCCAAGGAAGAAAGAGGTAGCGGAGGAGGGACGACTGAATTTCGAGGGATAACAATGGGACGAAGGCCCAAGCGAGCGCCGAGAATGGGAAGAAGACAAAGTAGCCGATGCCGAGGGCGGCGTATTTTCGTCTGAGGGTTTCGTCTGCGCAGTCGCGGTAGATTTCGGAGCGCGAGTGGATAAAGAGAAATATAGCGGCCGAGTAGAGGAGCCAATCGCCCGGAAAAGAAACAAAACAGAGCGCGAGGTATACGGCGGTCGCGACGTAGGACCACCCGGGAAGGTGGTTGGAAGGGATTTTATAGAGAAATCTCATGAATGATCTCGGGCTTGTTTAGGCGGCGTAGGTGGCGGCGAGAGTCGTGGCGGTTTTCTGGATACTCGTGCGGAGTTCGGCGGGGGCGAGGACTTCGGCGGCGGCGCCCCAGCTCAAGATCCATTGCTCGGCTTCGGTGAGGGCGCCGAGGCGGAGGCGGAGTTCGAGGGCGCCGCCGGGGAGGTCGCGCATCTCCTGGCTTTCGTGCCATTCGCGTTCGCGGATGCGTTCGGCGACGGCGGCGGTGAAGCGGATGACGACGCGGTAGTCGCCGGTGCCGCCCATGACACCGAGGGCGTGGGCGAAGAATTTTTCCGGGGAGAAATCGGCGGGGCGTTCGAAGGTGATTTTGGTGGCGGCGACGTCGGCGATGCGCGGGAGGGCGAAGGTGCGGAGGGCGGCGCGTTCGAGATCGAAGGCGATGAGATACCAGAGGTTTTCGCGGTTGGCCAAGTGGTAGGGGCGGACGCGGCGCGCGGATTTTTTCGGGTCGCCGGGTTTGCGGTAGGCGAAGGTGACTTCCTGCGAGCGGAGGACGGCGGCGCTGAGGGTGTTGAAGACGGCGAGGTCGGTTTTGCCGATGCCGATGTTTTTGAAGGAGACAGCGCGAAGTTCGTCGGTGGGGGAGAAGGAAATTTTGTCGCGGAGGCCGCCGGCGAGTTTTTCGAAGGCGACCTCGAGTTGGCGGTGGAAGGGAGTGCCGCGGTATTGCTGGAGGGCGCGTTGGGCGACGAGGAGGGCGAGGAGTTCGCCTTCGGTGACGTTGACGGAGGGAAAGGCGTTGACGGGGTGGGTGTAGCGGTAGGCCTGGATGCGAGCGTCGAATTCGATGGGGAGTTCGAGGCGGTCGCGCATGAAGGCGAGGTCGCGGACGACGGTTTTGCGGGAGACTTCGAGGGCGCGGACGAAGTGCGAGCAGTTGACGAGGGCGCCGCGGCGGAGCTCGTCGTGGATGCGCATCATGCGTTCGAGGGGCGGGCGGGAGAGTTGGGGGCCGGCGGTGGGCATTTGGGGAAGAGGGGGAGATTGAGAGAGAGGGAGACTGGGAGACGGAGGGAGGGTGCGAAAATTTGTTTCAGGTTTTTTTAGGGTGGGCCAGCCAATGTCCCACCCGGGGGAGTAGAGTGGGCGCATGATCTCAATCCTCTCCTCCACTCGTTCTCCTTCGGTCTCTTCCTCGCGTCGTGCGAAAAAATGTCTGGTGCCGCTGGCGCTGGCTTGGTCGCACGGCGGTATTTCGTATCGTGTCACGGTGTGGCCCGAAGTGCAGTTTGAGCGCTTGTTTGGCGAAGACTGGGTGGTCGTTTCGCCGGGCGAAGAGACGCTCGCTTCGGCGGCGCAGAGCTGCGGGGCGGCGGCGTGGTCGGCGTATTTGGAATTTGTGCCGACGGCGGAGCGGGAGCTGCTGGAGCGGTTTTCGTTTGCGCGGATGGAGGCGCTGCAGGTGGTGGCGCGGTGCCCGGGGCTGGTGGCGGAATTATGCGAGACGCCGGCGTTGACGACTTATCTGGCGGCGCATGTGTCGCTGCGCGGCACGCGGGGGCCGGCGTGGGCGGAGATCAATGCGATCCACGAACGGAGCGGGATTTTCGGCGTATTGGAATGGCTGGGACTGCCGGCGTCGCGGCAGACGCTGACGATTTTGCACAATATGGCGGAGCCGGATGTGGCGAAGCGTCTGTTGGAGCCGCTGCGCTCGATGTTGTGGGAGCCGCGCGCGATCTTTGCGCTGCAACGGATGCCGGCGATTACGGATCGGTTGTTGGAGCGGTTCTGTCACGCGCTGGCAGCGTAGCCGACGCGCCGCGGCGGAATGACGAATGACGAATGACGGATGACGGATGAGGGCCGGAATGAGGCGGGGGCGGAGTGAAGGGTGATTGGGGGTGAAATTATTTTGTCCGGTTTGGCGGGTGGTGACTGCTTAGTGTTGCCGCTATGATCGAAGATGCCGAATTGCTCCGTCGCTATGCCGAGGAACGCTCCGAGGGGGCGTTTGCTGAATTGGTGAAGCGGCGCGTGGGGTTGGTATACTCGGTAGCGGTGCGGCAGTGCGGCGGCGATGCGCAGCTGGCGGAGGATGTAACGCAGACCGTTTTCACGGACCTGGCGCGCAAGGCGGGGGAGTTGGCGGGGCGGCCGGTGTTGAGCGGATGGCTTTACCGGAGCGCGCGTTTCGCGGCGGCGGATGTCGTGCGCAGCGAACGGCGTCGGCGGGTGCGCGAAGAGGCGAATGCTCTTATGAACGAATCGACGGTGGGCAAGGCGGACGCGGGGACGGCGGCGGATTGGGAGAAGCTGCGCCCGGTGCTCGACGAGGCGCTGGCGGAGCTGGGCGAGGAAGACCGCGATGCGGTGGCGTTGCGGTTTTTGGAGGAGAAGTCGTTTGCCGAGATCGGGCGGCGACTGGAATTGAGCGAGGACGCGGCGCGGAAACGCGTGAGCCGCGCGGTGGAGAAATTGCAGGGGCTGCTGGCGCGGCGCGGGGTGACGTCGACCGAGGCGGCGCTGGCGCTCGTGCTGGCGAATCAGGCGGCGGCGACGGTGCCGGCGGGGCTGGCGGCGAGCGTGACGAGCGGGGCGCTGGCGGGGGCGGTTGGGATGGGAGCGACGGCGGCGGCTGGTGGTGTGGCGATTTTTATGGGCACGACAAAATTGACGGTGGGGTTGCTCGGCGCGGTGGCGGTCGCGGGGATCGGCGCGGCGTGGTGGGGCACAAGCCGCGCGCAGGAGGCGCGGGCGGCGTTGGCGACGGCGACGCAGGAGCAGGCGGCGCTGAGTGCGAAGCTCGAAAAATTGGAGGGGCGCGTGCAGGCGGAAAATGCGCGGGTGCAACGGGCCGAAACGGAGAACGCGCGGCTGTTGGCGGCGGCGGAAAAGATGAAAGCGACGGCCGTTGCGACGGTCGAGGCGGAGCCGGTGACGTCGGGGATGGTGAGTGCGCGCTGGAGGCGGGCGCAGCAGTTGGCGAAGGATGGCGATCCGGAGGAGGCGTTGAAGGAGGTGTTGTGGTGTCTTGATGTCGGAATGGTGCAGATTTCAAGTATGAGCGCGGTGCGTTTGAGCTCGGGGATAAGCACGCTGGCGACATTGGGTGGACGTTATCCGGCGGCGATGGATGCGCTGCGCGAAAGGCGGGAGAAGGCGCGCGAGAGGATGATGGCGGACGAGAGCGACTATGCGGCGGCGCAGGAGTTTGGGGCGATCAACCGGTATTTGAAGGACGATGCGGCGAATATGGCTCTCTACGACCAATTGCCTGACGGCGATCGGAGGAAGCGCATGTTGGCGGCGAGTTCTTATGAATACCTGGTGCAAAACCAGCGCTACAAAGATGCGCTCGAGGGGCGGTCCTATGCCAGCAGCAGTTCGCTTTTTGAGGCGATGATTCGGACGCGACCGGCGGCCGGGCTGCCGAATCCAGAGCAGATTGAAAAGGGCCGGCGCGAGGTTCTGATCAGCGGCACGGCAAGGAGCATCGAGGCGTTGGCCGGGGTAGGGCAATTGGCGAATGCCCGGACGCTGGCGCAGCGTTTGCTGGCCTACGACAATACGGAGACCACGAAGGCGCTGATTCAGAAACACGCCGAGCGCGCGGGGCAACCGGGGCTCCTGACGGCAGCGGCGCCGAATCCTTGAAGCTGAATTTTATGACGAGCAGCAAACTGTTGTGGGCGGCGTTGGGCTTGGTCGCGTTGGGCGCGGCGGGTTTCGGCGTGTGGGAGTTTCGTGTCGTGGCAGAAATGGCGGAGACGCGGGACGCGGCGCTGGGTCGGAGCGAGGAGACGCGTGCGCGCATCGCGGGTTTGGAGAAAAAATTGGTGGCCGAAACCAAGCGGGCTGAAGCGATCGAGGGCGATAACGCGGCATTGGCGAGCGCCGTGGAGACAGCGCAGTCCGCGAGGGAAAAACCGGTGGCGGCGCCGGCGCCCGTGCTGACTCGCGCCGACTTCGATGCGCGGGTAAAACGTGCCGTGGCGGCGGTGAACGACGGCGCGGCGGGCGCGGCATTGAGCGAGTTGCTGGCGTGTTGGGAGCTGGGCAAGACGCGGGTGGGCGGGCTGGAGCCGGTGCATTCGACGCTGTTGCTGAGCGCATGGATCAAGCTGGGCGAACAGCATCCGCCGGCGCTCGCGGTGTTGCGCGAAAAAATGGAAAAGGCGCGGCTGCGCGTGTTGGGCAGCCCTGATGACGTGGAGCCGTTGAAGGAAATGTCGGCGATCGCGCGCATGCTCAAAGACGACCACGCGATGGTGGCGCTCTACGATGCGATTCCAGAGGGAGACGCGCGGCGGAAGCGGGTGGCGATTTACGCGGTGGACGATCTGATCGCGGCGAAGCGCTACAGCGATGCGTTGCTCGGCCAGGGGTATACGGTGATGAGTTCAGGCTTTGAAATGATGAGCGGGTTTGCGACCAGGTCCGGTGCGACCGAGCAGACGGCGGCGCGAATGAAGTCGTTCGCAGTCGCTTCGGCGGCGAAGAAAATCGAGGTGCTGGCGGGGACGGGAGATCTGGTGCACGCGCGGGAGCTGGCGGGGCGGGTGTTGGCGCTGGATGGATCGGAGGCGACGCGGGCGCTGGTGCAGAAACATTTGGAGCGGGCGGGGCAGGCGGGGTTGTTGCGTGAGGTGGGGAAGTGAGCGGGTGGTCGGGGAGGGGTGGAAGGGGAAGGCACCGCGTCGCAACCGACGCGGCTACGGGTAAAAGAGAAGGCGGGTGGGACGGCGTCGTCAGCGACGTGGCGACGGGTAAACGAGAGGGAAGGTAGGACCGCGTCGTGACCGACGCGGCTACGAGTGGCGAAAAGGAGGCGGGACGGCGTCGTAAGCCGCGGCTACGGGAGGAGGGTCATCTTTTTTGTGCGGTTTGCGGGGACGGCGGCATCTAGGGATGTTACCACCATGATCGACGATGCCGCATTACTCCGCCGTTACGCTGAAGGAAGAGCCGAGGACGCGTTTGCCGAATTGGTGCGGCGGCATGTGAATTTTGTCTACGCGTGCGCGGTGAGGCGAGTGGGCGGCGATGCCCATCTCGCGGAGGATGTGACGCAGCAGGTGTTCACGACGGTCGCACGGGAGGCGGCGGCGCTGGCGCGGCGTGAGGTGTTGAGCGGGTGGCTTTATACGACGGCACGCCATGCGGCGGCGCAGGTGGTGCGAGGCGAGCGGCGGCGGTTGGCGCGAGAACAGGAGGCCCAAATCATGAATGAACTCACGGCGACGGCGGCGCACGATGCGGAGTGGGCACGGCTGCGGCCGGTGATCGACGAGGCGATGGACGACTTGCGCGAGGAGGACCGCGAGGCGGTGCTGTTGCGGTTCTTCGAGGGAAAATCGTTTGGAGAGATCGGCGCGAAGCTGCGGCTCAGCGAAAACACGGCGCGGATGCGCGTGGAGCGGGCGCTCGTCACGTTGCATGGGCGGTTGGCGCAGCGCGGGGTGACCTCGACGGCGGTGGCGTTGGGCGCGGTGTTGGCGGGGCAGGCGGGGATGGCGGGGATGGCGGCGCCGGCGGGGTTGGCGGCGAGTGTGACGAGCGGGGCGCTGGCGGGGGCGGGTGGAGCGACCGGATGGGGTGCGCTCGTTGGATTTATGAGTGCAAACAAAAGCATGGTCGGTGTCGGCGTGGTGGTCTTCGCGGGGATGGGTGTCGCGTGGGTGGAGGTGGGCAAGGCTCGTGAGGAGCGCGCGGAACTCGCGGTGGTCGAATCGAGGCAGGGCGCGTTGAGCGCGAAACAGAGTGAACTCGAAGGGCGCGTGCAGGAGGCGGTGCGGCGCGGGCGCGCGGCGGAGGACGAAAACAGCCGGCTGCTGGCCGCGGTGCAACCGCTGCGGGCTGCGGTAAGTGCGGCACCTGACGTGGAGCCGGAGCCGATCACGGCAGAAGTGGTGTTGGCGCGTTACCGGCGGGCGCAGGAGCGGATGCCGGCGGGCGACGCGGCGGGAGCGTTGGAGGACCTGCGGTGGTGTTACGATGTGGGGACGCCGGAGATGGTGAGAATGCTGGGGGTGCGATGGGAGGGCGTGTTGCCGTTGATGGCAAAATTGGGCGAAGGCTATCCGCCGGCGTTGGCGGTGTTGGAAGAGCGCCGAGAACAGGCGCGCAGGAAAATGATGGCGAGCGAGCGCGACCTCCGTGCCGTGCAGGACTTCGCAGCGATCAACCGGGCGTTGCGTGATCCCGCGGGCAATCTGGCCGTCTTCGATCAGTTGTCGCCCGGAGACCGCCGGCGACAGCCGCTGGCCAGCAGTGTATATGACCATCTGGTCGAGCAACGGCGTTACAAGGACGCGGCGGAAGGGCAGCCATATGCCGTGATGAGCCTGAATTTCGAGAGTTCGACGAAGGAGCGAGCGCTGCCGGTCGACACGCCGAATCTCGCGGAGGTGCGGCGGAAGAATCGCGACGACACGGTGGCCAAGACGGCGAAGGCGATCGAGGTGCTAGCGGGGACGGGAGATTTGGTGCGCGCGCGGGAGTTGGCGGGGAGGTTGTTGGGGTTTGACCCGACGGAGCGCACGCGGGCGTTGATCCGGCAACATGCGGAACGGGCGGGGCAGCCGGGGTTGTTGGGATCGAATCCGCAGCCGTGAAGTGTGACGGGGTCATGAACCGAGGCATACAGATCATCGGAGTAGGAGCGGTGTGCGTGCTGGCGGCGGCGGTGTGGGCGGGTGTGGCGTGGCAGGAGGCCCGACAGGTGAGCCGCGCGAGAGCGACGGCGGAAAGGCGGGTCGGGGAGACGAAAAAGAACATCGCGGCGCTGGAGCTGCGGTTGGAGATGGAGACGCAGCGGGCCGAGGCGGTGGAGCGCGACAACGCGATTTTGCGCAGCGCGGTGCAGCGAGTGGAGACGGCTGCGCGCCGTGTGGTGGAACCGGCGACGAGGGAGGTAATCGAGACGCGGATACAGCAGGCGTTGGCCCGGCTGCGGGAGGGCGAGGCCACGGCGGTGTTGCGCGAACTGCTTTGGTGCTTCGACGAGGGAATGGCGCGGGACGGAGGGCTGACGAGCGGGCAGTTGAGTATCGTCGCGGGGGCGCTGGCGAAGCTCGGCGAACGCGCGCCGACGGCGATCGTGGCCTTGCGCGAACGACTGGAACGGGCGCGACGGCGCGTGATGGGGGGCGCGCACGATTTCGAAACGATGCGCCTTGTCCGGGAGATCGCGGCGATCAGCCGGGCGCTCAAGGATGAGTCGGCGCTCGTGGCGCTCTTGGATGCGATTCCCGAGGGCGACTCGCGGCGGGCGCGGGTAGCATTTGAGGCGACCGAGCGGTTGATCGCGTTGCAGCGCTACGGCGACGTGTTGGTGGGGCTGCCGTATCGGTCGATGCAGGCGCGGTTCGAGGCGTTGGCCAGGGAGCCGGCCGGGGGCGTGGGCGCGAGCCGGGTGGCCAGCGTGGTGGCGAAGGACATTGAAGTGCTCGCGGGCGCAGGGGACTTGGTGCACGCGCGGGAGTTGGCGGGGCGGGTGTTGGCGCTGGATGGATCGGAGGCGACGCGGGCGCTGCTGCAGAAACATTTGGAGCGGGCGGGGCAGGCGGGGTTGTTGGCGCCGGAGTCAGGGAAGTAGCCTGGGAGGGGTGGCGGGGGCGGAATGGCGGAGGCGATGGGTGAAAACTCCGCGTCGTAACCGACGCGGCTACGGGGAAATGGGAGGGGAGGCGGGACCGCGTCGGAAGCGACGCGACTACGGGGGCAGGGCGGAGGTTGGGGGCGTGATGGCCTGCGGGCGGTGGGTGGACGGATACTCCTTGGCGCGGAGGAGGGCGTTGCGGGTGAATTTTTTTGTGCGGTTTTTCGAGGCGGCGGCGACTAGTAGTATGACCGTGATGATCGAGGATACCGAGCTGCTGCGACGCTACGCCGACGAAAAATCGGAGGACGCGTTTGCCGAGCTCGTGCGGCGGCACGTGAATTTTGTGTATGCGTGCGCGGTGCGGCGGGTGGGCGGCCATGCGCACCTCGCGGAGGATGTGACGCAGCAGGTGTTCGCGGCGTTGGCGCGCGATGCGGGGAAGGTGGCGCGGCGCGATGTGTTGAGCGGTTGGCTTTATGCGACGGCGCGCAATGTGGCGGTGCAGGTGGTTCGCAGCGAACGGCGGCGGGCGGTGCGCGAACAAGAGGCTCACACGATGAATGAACTTTCGGCGACGGCGGCGCAGGATGCGGAGTGGGCACGCCTGCGGCCCGTGATCGACGAGGCGATGGACGACTTGCGCGAGGAGGACCGCGAGGCGGTGCTATTACGCTTTTTCGAGGGGAAATCGTTTGGCGAGATCGGGGCGAAGCTGCGGCTCAGCGAAAACACGGCCCGGATGCGCGTGGACCGGGCGCTTGATACGTTGCACGCGGGGCTCGCGCGGCGTGGCGTGAGATCGACGGCGGCGGCGTTGGGTGTGGCGCTGGCGGGTCAGGCGGCGGTGGCGGCGCCGGCGGGGTTGGCGGCAAGTGTGACGGCGGCGGTATTGGCGGGTGGGAATGCGGCGAGCGCGGCGGCGGTGGCGGCCGGGGCTGGCGGAGTGGGGGCGGCGGGCGCGTGGACGACGAAATTAGCGGGCCTCGGGATGGTCGCGATGGCGAGTGTTTCGGTGGCGCTGTGGATCTCTGAGGGGCGGGCGCAGGCGGAGTTGCGGGAGGAGATCGCGGTGTTGCGGCGGGAGGGCGGAGAGGTCGAACGGCTGGCGGCGGAGAATCAGCGGCTGGCGCAGATCAGGGCGGAGGTGGCGGGGTTGCGGCGCGACGATGAGGAGTTGGCGCGGTTGCGCGATGAGGCCGCGGAGTTGAAGGAGCGGCTGGGGCGCAAACTCGCGGCCGAGCGGGCGGCGGCGCCGATGGCTTCGATCAGCGGTATGATACGACTGCCGGGAAAGTATGCTTTTCAGCAGGCGGGCACGATGACGCTCGCGGAGTTGCTGGCGAAAGCAGGTGGAACGACCGTGCTGGCCGATGCGAAGAAAATCCGGGTGGTGCGCAGGCAATCCGACGGGACGACGAAGATCTTTGTGAAAGATGCGGAGGGGGACGGCGCGTTTGCCCTTGAGCCGGGCGATCTGGTTTACGTGCCGGAGCGCATTCTATGAGCGGCAAAATGGAAATGAACCACGGAGACACAGAGGCACACAAAGCAGAAACCGGAGAAGGTTTGGAAAGTGGTTTTGCCCGGCGAGGGAGCTTTCATCGGGGGATGTTTTTCGGGAGTAGTGTTCGCGGTGCCGCGGTGGTTCGAGGCCAACGGAGCTTTTTAGGATGAAAGGAGCGCGATGGGGTTTTGTGCTCGGCGGATTGGGCGTAGGCGCGCTCGGGGGCGGCGTGGTATTTGCGCGGATGGAGACGACGGAGCTGCGGTATGAGCGGCTGGCGTTGCGGGAGCAGTGTGCGCGGATTGAGGAGGTGCGGGCGGAGAATGCGCGGCTGCGGGCGGCGCAGATTTCGCCGGAGGAATTGGCGCGGCTGCGGGCGGATCATGCGGCGTTGCCGCGGTTGCGTGCGGAGATCGAGGCGTTGCGGAAACGGATCGACGGTGGTGCGCGGTGAGGACGGCGGTGTGATCGAATGGGGTGGCGGAAAACGGCGGGCGGTCCGGACTGAAAGCGCAGGCACCGCGTCGTAACCGACGCGGCTACGGGGAAACGGGAGGGGAGGCGGGACCGCGTCGGAAGGGGCGCGGCTACGGGGAAACGAGGACGGCGAGGAGCGCAGGCACCGCGTCGTAACCGACGCGGCTACGGGAAAAAGAGAAGGCGGGAGGGGTTAGGGGACGGCGAAGATTTCGACGGGTTCGGCGCGGCCTTTCACGGGGACTCGGCCGAGGGGGCGGGGGGGCGGAATGACGGAAGAGGGAGAGATGGGGAGAGGGGGAGACGGCGAGAGGGTGGAGCGGCAGGCGGCGAGGGTCGCGGCGCTCGTGATGATGTTCGTGCGATACTCGGGCGTGCGCGTGAGGGACTGGAGGCGGCTGGCGACATTCACGCCGTCGCCGATGACGGAGTAGTTCAGGCGGCGGTGGCTGCCGATGTTGCCGGCGACGACGCGGGCGGTGTTGATGCCGATGCCGATGCCGAGGGGCGCGATGCCTTCGGCGGCGAGCTCGGTGTTGAGTTGGGCGAGGGCTTTTTCCATCGCGAGGGCGGCGGCGAGGGCGCGGTCGGCGGCGTCGGCTTGGGCGACGGGGGCGCCGAAGAGGGCCATGATGGCATCGCCGATGAATTTATCGATGACGCCGCCGTGCGCTTCGATGGCGGCGCTCATGCGGTCGAGGTAGCGGTTGAGGAGCGTGAGGAGTTCCTGCGGAGTGAGTTTCTCGCTGAGGGTGGTGAAGCCGCGGAGGTCGGCGAAGAGGATGGTGACTTCGCGCTCTTGGCCGCCGAGGATGGCGCCGTCGCGGAGGAGGGCGGCGGCGACTTCGGGGGAGACGTTTTTATCGAGGAGATCGCGGACGCGGTCGCGTTCGGCGAGGCCGCGGGACATCTGGTCGAAGGCTTCGGAGAGGCGGCCGAGTTCGTCGGGGCGGTAGGTGGTGTTGCGGACGGAGTAGTCGCCGAGGGCGATGCGGCGGGTGTGGCCGACGAGGGCGACGATGGGTTGGCTGAGGCGGCGGGCGAAGGCGAGGCCGAGGATGAGCGCGGCGGTGAGGCCGCCGAGGGTGACGTAGAGGAGGACCTGTTCGGTGTCGCGGGCGGGACGGAGTTTTTCGTCGAGGGAATACTGGAGGAGGAGGGTGGCGTGACGGCCGTCGCCGGCGGCGAGTTCGCGGGTGTCGACGAGGGCGGTCTCGCCGGCGAGTGGGACTTCGGTGACGGCGTTGGTGGCGCGGAGGGTGCGGAGGTGGGCGAGGAGTTCCTGCGCGGGCGGGGCCTTGAGGGTGGTGACAATGAGGCGGCCGTCCTGGTCGGCGAAGGTGACGTCGACGCCGGTCTGATCACGGAGGCGGTCTGTCAGTTTATTGTCGATACGGAAGCCGAGGGCGAGCCAGGCGACGATTTCGGGAGAGCGGACGGGGACGAGGACGAGGGAATGGAGGTGGCCGGCGTGGTAGCCGTAGCCGGTGGCGCGGGGGTTGGGGCTCTCGTCGAGCTCAGCGCGGGCGAGGAGTTGGGCGAGGACGCCGCCGGCAACTTCGCCGGGTTGGGTGCTGGCGAGGGGGCGGCCGTCGAGGCCGACGGCGATGGCGAGATCGGCGCGGATGCTGAGGGTGATGCTGGTGAGGGCGGAGGCGAGGGTGGCGGGGTCGTCGGCGCGGGCGAAGAGGGGCTTGATGGCGTAGTCGCGGGCGGCGGTGGTGCCGCCGTCGGCGAGGAGGGCGTTGCGGTCGGCGACGATGCTAGCGAAGGCGGCGGCGGCGTGACTGAGGTCGACCTTAATGAGGGCGCGGGCCTGGGTTTCGTTGGTGCGGGAAACGATGAGCCAGGTGGCGATCTGCGCGGCGGCGACGAGGCCGGCGAGGAGCACGAGGAGTTTGGCGGCGAAAGTGTGGCGCAGCGCGAACATGGCAGGGCGGTTCAGAAGGCGCGCACGAGGGCGGCGGAGGCGAGACGGTTTTGATAGCTCGTGTTGCCGTGAGTGGTGTCGCGGAGCTCGGCGGCGAGGACGAGGTCGAGTCGCGGGCCGAGGGAGCGGGTGGCGCGGAATTCGCAGGCGACGGTGCGGGCGTCGAAGTAGTAGGCGACGAGGGGCGTGGCGCGATCAAAGGTGGTGGAGAGGGTGAGAATCTTGCCTTTCGCGAGCAGATCGGGGCGAGGCGGGCTGGAGTAGGCGAGGACGGTGCCGTGGCGGCGACGGACGGCGAGGGTGAGTTCCCAGGCGTCGCCGAATTGGCGGGCGAGTTGGAGGGAGGTTTCCTGGCCGGTGCGGTCGAAGGCGAGGGAGCGGGCATCGGTGCGCGACCAAGTGTGGGCGAACTGGAACCGCATGATGGCGGCGAAGCGTTGGCGGTAGAGGAGGGTGGCGGTGCCGGCTTTGCCGGCGCGGTCGGGCTCGCGCGCGGCGAAGAGATCGGCGGCGAGTTCGGCGCGAAAGGTAGGGGCATAAGGACCGAGGCCGAGCTTGTGTTGCCAAGTGACCTGAGCGCCGAGGCCGGTGCGGTCCAGGCCGTCGTAGCGGAACCACGTGTCGGCGAAGGCGCGGGCGCCGAGGAGCAGAGAATCGTTACGACCGAGGAGGAGCCGGTGGGAGGCAGTGATTTCGGCGCCGGTTTGAAACGCGGGGAGGATGTCGGCGGGGGTGTCGGCGTTGGTGACGTTATCGTGCCAGAGGGCGGTGGCGGTGAGGGTCGGCGACCACGCGCGAGCGGCGAGGGCGGGCGGCAGCGCAAGCGGAGTCGCAGTGAGGAGCCCGAGGAGAGCGGGGACCAGGCAGGCGCGGGCGGGGCTCACGGAACGTGGGTGGGGCGGGGAGGCGGCGGTGGCGAGTTACTTGTAGCCTCCGCCGGCGCCGTCGGGTGCGCGGCGGATGCGGCGGTCGGGTTTCAGGACGATGGAGATAGTCTGCATGGGCGAATCGCCGGGAGCGATGGTGACCTCGCGGCGCGCATCGGTGGCGAGGCGCGGGTGCCAGATATCGAGGCGGTAGCGGCCGGGGGGCAAATCGGCGAGGAGGGCGGTGCCGTTGGCGGGGGTCTTTTTGAAGAAGGGGGTTTCGAGGACGACGACGTGGGCGGACATCCAGTCGTGGATGTTGCAGCCGAGGGAGACGACGCCGGGTTTGTCGAACGCGAGGGTTTCGCCGGCGCCGGGGCCGTAGAGGGGGATTTCGAAGGGCTTGGGCGCCGAGAGGGAATAAACTTGGTGGCGCACGGTATCGCGATTCGGGAAGGCGACGCGGGTGCCGACGACGAGGGCGGTGACGTAGGGATCGAACTCCTGACCGTTTTGCGAGATGACGAGCGGTTCGGCGGGAGGGGTGAATTTCGCGGGTGCGTCGAGGGGCACCAGCGAAACAACGGCATCGGCGACGGGCTGGGCTTTGTTGTCTTTGACGGAAACGTGGACGCCCCCGGCGGCGAGGACGCGCGAGGCGGTGAGGAAGAGTGCGAGGGCGAAGGCGAGGGGCCGGGGTGAAAGGGCAAATGGCAAAAGGAGCGAGGGCATGGGCGGTGCGGCGGAGGGCGGAGGCGGAAGCGGAAGACGGAGAGAGGGGGAGTGGCGAGAGGGGGAGACGGGCGAGGCGGCGGGTGGGGAGGTGTGGCGGACGATGCGGCGCGGGGAGAAAGATTAAGAGGAAAGGGAACGAGGGGAGGCGCGAGTGGGCGGGACGGACTTGGGAGAAAGAGTTGGGAGGGTTAGAAGCGGTGGAGGAGGCTGGCGGTCCAGAGATCCTGGCGGTAACGCACGCCCACGAAATTGGTGGTGAAGGTGCTTTCGTAGCGGAGGGGGAGGGAGGTGTTGCGGCCGAGGGCGGGGGCGAGTTCGAGCCACCAGAAATCGGAGCGGGCTTTGAAGCGGTAGGTGACGTAGCCGGGGCCGAAGGCGTCGGTCGTTTCCCAACTGAGCGTGGGGTAGTAGACGCCGATGGCGGGCGAGATGAGGCCGGCGAGGGCGCGGGCCCAGATGCGGGCGGAGGCATTGGCGGTGACGTCGCCCCAGAGGGAGCCGCGACCGTAGGTGAGTTGCCAGCGGTCGTTGAGATCGTAGGTAATGGAACCGTGGAGACGGTGGTGGCGGGTATCGAAGGTGGAGTGAGCGGCGTAGTTTTGGGACCAATCGCCGGTGAGGGAGGCGCGCCAGGATTCGGTAAAGCGCTTCGAGGCGCGGAGGGCGCCGGTGGCGAGCCAGCCGGTGTCGCCCGAGATGCGCGCATCGCGGCGGGCGAGCGCGAGATCGGTAGTGAGCACGGGGGCGAAGGCGCCGAGGCCAAATTTCCAACGGAGGGCGGCGCGGGCGGTGGCGGAGACGGTGGTGTTGCGCACGTAGCGCGGGAGGCTCGTGTAGCCGAGCTCGGCCTCAGTGATGAGACTCACTCCGGTCGCGAGAGGTGTGAGGAGGCTGGCGGTGGCGTGGGCCTCGTGGCGAAGCGTGTCGGTCCAATCGGCGGGACTGGAGGCGCGGTTGATGTTCTCCGCCCAGGTCGTCGAAGCCTCCATACGCGCGGTGACGGGGAGGCGCAGCGAATCAGCGGCGAGGACGGAGGTGGACGCGAATGCGGCCGCGAGGAGAAAAAATACGGAAAGGGTGGAACGCGGTGCAGGAGAACTCATGGGGTGAGGAGGGGCTGGATCACTTTCCAGACGGTTTCGGCCACGACGGCGTGACCGCGGGACGTGGGGTGGATCTGGTCGTCTTGGTTGAGAGTCGGATCGCCGCCGACGCCGGCGAGCAGGAAAGGGAGGAGGGTGGCGGAGAATTTTTTGGCAAGCTCGGGATAGAGCGCGGCGAATTCGCGGGTGTAGTCCGCGCCGAGCGACGGCGGCATCATCATGCCGGCGACGACGAGCTGGGCGGAGGGATTTTTTTCGCGCACGCGGTCCATGATACGCGCGAGACTGGTGCGGGAGATGCCGGGTTCGATGCCGCGGAGGCCGTCGTTGCCGCCGAGGGCGAGCACGAAGACATCGACGCGTTGGCGGAGAATCCAATCGATGCGGCGGGCGCCGCCGGATGTGGTTTCGCCGCTGAGACCGGCGTTGACGACGCGCCACGGGAGGCGGGCGGCGGTGATTTTTTCCTGAATGAGCGCGGGGTAGGCCTGGGTGGCGGGATCTTCGAGGCCGTAGCCGGCAGTGAGGCTGTCGCCGAAGAAAATGATCGTGCGGGGCTCGGTGCGGGCGGGCGGAGCGGACGGGACATCGGCGGCGCGGAGAGAAAAGCCGGAAAAGGCGGAAGTGCCCAGGAAACACGCGAAACAGACGAAGAAGGAGAGCGCGGGAGTGAGGCGGGAACGCGGAGTCATGCTGGCTTTTGTGTCGTTCGTGTCTTTGGTGGGCGGCTTCTACGATGAGTGTTCAATCTATGCTGAAAGTCGAGCGGCTCACCAAAACTTACCGGACCGCAGCGGGCGGCGAGCTCACGGTGTTGAGCGAGGTGAGTTTCGACATCCTCGCGGGCGCGAGTGTGGCGATCGTCGGGCCGAGTGGCAGCGGCAAGACGACGCTGCTCGGGCTATGCGCGGGCCTCGATCGGCCGAGCGGCGGCCAGGTGAGCATCGCCGGAGAGAGCATCGGCGCGATGAACGAGGACGCGCGCGCGCTGGTGCGCAACGCGCACGTCGGGTTCGTGTTTCAAAATTTCCAACTGATCCCGACGCTGACGGCGCTGGAGAACGTGATGGTGCCGCTGGAACTGCGCGGCGAGGGCGGGGCGGCCACCGAGGCGGAAGCGCAGGCGCTGCTCGGGCGCGTGGGGTTGGGGCAGCGCTTCGACCACTACCCGGTGCAACTCTCGGGCGGTGAACAGCAGCGCGTGGCGCTCGCGCGGGCGTTCATGAACCGGCCGAAGATTTTGTTTTGCGACGAGCCGACGGGGAATCTCGACGGCGCAACGGCGGCGGCGATGGTGGAGCTGATCTTCGGGCTGAATCGCGAGAAAGGCACGACGCTCGTGCTGGTGACGCATGATCTGGAACTGGCGAAAAAGTGTCAGCGGATCATCCGGCTGAAGAGCGGGGCGGTGGTGAGTGATGAGGTGGCCGCATGAATTTTATCCTGAAAATGGCCTGGCGGGATTCGCGGGCTTCGCGGCGGCGGTTGGTGCTGTTTTCGCTGTCGATCGTGCTCGGGATCGCGGCGCTCACGGGCATCGCGTCGCTCGGGGAAAATCTGCGGCGAACGGTGGAGTTGCAGACAAAATCGTTGCTGGGGTCGGACCTCGCGGTGACGTCGCGGAAGGCGTTTGACGAGGACGCGCTAGCCTATTTCCGAGGCGTGGGCGGCGAATTTGCCACGGAAGTGGCGCTCACGACGCAGCTCTATTTTGAAAAACGCGCGGGTGAGCGGAAGCTCGTGCAGATCGTGGCGATGGACGGGAAGTTTCCGTTTTTCGGGGAATTGGTGGCGACGCCGGCGGATGCGATGACGCGTCTCGCGGACGGGAAGTGGGCGGTGCTCGAAGAGACGCTGCTCGTGCAATACGGTGTGCAGGTGGGCGACGAGGTGCGGGTCGGCGCGGCGACGTTCAAGGTCGCGGGGGCGTTGAAGAAAATCCCGGGCGATGCGGCGGTGGTGGCGTTGTTTTCGCCGCGGGTGTTTGTCTCGGGCGCGGGCTTGGACGCGACGGGTCTGCTGAAGAAGGAGGGGTTTTCGCGGCACCGCGTGCATTTTAAACTGCCGGCGGGCGCGGATGCGGAGGCGGTGGCGAAGGCGATGCGGGAAAAATTCCGGAACGCGCGTTTTCAATTTGATACTGTGGAAGAGCGGAAACGGCAGCTCGGGACGACGCTGAAAGACATCTATTCGTTTCTCAGTCTCGTCGGCTTCGTCGCGTTGTTTCTCGGGGCGGTGGGCGTGGCGAGCGCGGTGCACGTTTACATCAAACAGAAGGTGGCGACGGTGGCGGTGCTGCGGTGTCTCGGGTCGAGCGGGCGCACGGGCTTCGCGATTTACCTCGTGCAGGGCATCGCGCTGGGCGTGCTGGGATCGCTGCTTGGGGCGGCGCTGGGCGTAGCCGTGCAGTTTGTGCTGCCGGTGGTGATGAAAGATTTTCTGCCGTTCGAAGTGGAGCTATTCATCTCGTGGGGATCGCTCGCGAAAGGCGCGGCGGCGGGCATGGTGATCTGCGTGCTCTTCACGCTGTTGCCGCTGCTTACGGTGCGGCGGGTGTCGCCGCTGGTGGCGTTGCGTTCGGCGTTGGGCGAGGTGGCGCGGATGGATCCGCTGACGCCGGTGATCTATGTGGCGATCGCGGCGGCGGTGTTGGGATTTGCGATTCTGCAGACGGGGCATTGGCAGACCGGCGTGGGCTTCACGGGCATGATGGCGGTGGGCTTCGGATTGCTCGCGGGCGTGGCGAAGACGGTGTCGTGGGCGGCGAAGAAATTCGTGCCGCGCAAGCCGCTGGCCTACGTGGTGCGCCAGGGGCTAGCGAACTTGCACCGGCCGAACAACCGCACGGTGCTGCTGCTGCTTTCGCTCGGACTCGGAACTTTCCTGATGATCAACCTCGTGCTCGTGCGCGCGACGATCCTCGACAAAATCATGGGCGTGGGCGCGGGGGCGCGGCCGAACCTGATGTTCTTCGATGTGCAGGACGACCAGTTCGCGAAGTTGGAGAAAATTTTGAAGGACAGCGGGACGCCGATCAGTGTGTCGGCGCCGATCGTGACGATGAAGATCGAGTCGATCAAAGGGCAGCCGGTCGCGGAGCTGTTGAAGGATGAAACGAAAGTGCTGACCCGGGCGACCGCCGCCAAGGAGGCGAAGGGCGGCAAAGGCGGCGGGTTTGCGGCACGGTTTGGCGGCGGTGCGAACACGAGCCAACAGGCGCGCGAAAGCGGGCGTATCCCCTCGTGGACACTTACGCGCGAATATCGCTCGAGCTACCGCGGGACGCTCGACGAGACGGAAAAAATCTCGGCCGGGCAGTGGATCGGTCGCGCAAAGGCGGGCGAGCCGCGCGTGCCGATTTCGGTGGAGGAAGGATTGTCGAAAGACCTGCAGCTCGCGCTCGGCGACGAGGTCGTCTTCGACGTGCAGGGCGTGCCGATGCGCACCTATGTGGCGAGTTTTCGCACGGTGGAGTGGCAGCGCATGCAGCCGAATTTCTTTGTGCTGTTTCCGGAAGGCGTGCTGGAGCCGGCGCCGAAAACTTACGCCGCGGCCGTGCGCGTGGCGACGCCGGCGGATGCGGCGCGGGCCCAGGCGGCGGTCGCGCGCGAGCTGCCGGGAATCTCGGCGATCGACCTCGCGCTGATTCTGCAAACGTTCGACGGAATTTTCGCCAAGGTGGCGTTTGTGATCACGTTTATGGCGGGCTTCACGGTCGTGACTGGCATCGTGGTGCTCGTGGGGGCGATTCTCACGGGACGTTTCCAGCGTATCCGGGAAACGGTGTTGCTGCGCACGCTCGGGGCGACGCGGCGGCAGCTCATGCAAATCCAGTTGGTCGAGTATGCGGTGCTCGGCGTGCTGGCGACGATCACGGGCGGCGTGCTCGCGGTCGCGGGCAATGCGCTGCTGGCGAAATATGTTTTCAAGACGAGCGTGTCGCTGCCGGTGCCGGCTCTGCTGGGCTCGATGGCGGCGGCGGTGGCCGTGACGCTCATCACGGGCTTGCTCGCGAACCGCGGCGTGGCCGATCATCCGCCGCTCGAAGTCCTTCGAAACGAAACATGAACCGCCGCGTCGTCACCTTCCACTACACGCTGCGCGATCCCCAGGGTCGCGTGCTCGATTCCTCGGCGGGCAATCCGCCGATCTCTTATCTCGAAGGAGCGGGACAAATCATCGACGGCCTCGACCAGCGCCTGCGCGCGGCGGTGACGGGTGCGAAAACGCGCGTGCAGGTGCCGCCGGCGGAAGCTTATGGCGAACGCGATCCGGCGCAGATCCAACGCGTGAAGCGCACGCTGCTACCTGTCGAGGGCGAGTTGCAGATCGGCGAACAGTTTCAGACGGGCCCGGACCGGCAGGCGCCGGTCGTGACGGTGGTGGGTGTCGAGGGCGACGAGGTGTTGCTCGACGGCAACCATCCGCTGGCAGGCGTGGAACTCACGTTTGACGTCGAGATCGTCGATGCGCGCGAGGCGACTGCGGAGGAGTTAAGCCACGGACACGCGCATGGCGGCGGTGGTGGCGGTTGCGGCGAAGGCTGCGGCTGTCACTGAGTTTTACCGCGGCGACCACGGGCGGAGACGATGGGGCGCAGGGTGCGCCCCTCGTTCCACGTGCCGACGACGAGCTCGACTTTGGGGAACTCGGGCGCGGCGAAATCCCGCAGCAGCAGTCGGCTGAGCAATAGATCGACGGCGGCGGCGCCGATACGAACGGGGCTCTGGCAGATGCCGCTGTAGCGCGCGGCGTCGGGGATCTTGTCGAGCAAGGCGAGGCCGATGTCACGGGGCACGCGGAGTTGGTGGCGGGTGAGATAGTTTTCCACAGCGTCGACGTAGGGCGTGTATTGATGGAGCACGATCGCGTCGGGGCGATGCGCGGTGAACCACGCGTGAAACTCGGCTTCGTTCCACGTCTCCGCCCGCAGGATTGGGACGGGCGGGGGCGCGCCGGCGCGTTCTTGTTCGCCGAGAAAAATGGCCGAGTAGAGGTGATCGGTGCGGCGGTCACCCGAGACGAGAATCGCGAGACCGGGGCGCCGGTAGCCGCGGGACGAAAGCTCGGCTAACAGCGTCCGCGCATCGGCTACGAAATGACTGACGACGCGGTGCATCGCGCCCGGGATGCTCGCGCCCTGCGTGACGACGGCGAATTTCTGGAGCGCGGCCGGAAACGCTTCGTCGGGATCGAGACTGCCGAGGCAGAACAGCCCGTGGATGCCGCGGGCCTCGAGGATCGAGGCGAGGCGACGGGGCGTCATCTGCGGGGCCTTGAGCCAGAATTTTTCCAGTTTGTAGCCGCGCAGGGCGGCGCGCTCGCGGGCGCCGGTCAACATCGGGCCGAGATGTTGGTAGGTGGGGGTTTGGTGCCACGGCTCCTCCTCGGGAAACAGCGAGACGACGCCGAGCGTGGCGTGGTAGCGCGGCTCGGCGGACCGGCGCACCTCGCTCATCAACTCGGCAAGTTTGGCGTTGGGCACGTGGCCCTCGGTGTGTGCGACGCGGCGGACTTTCGCCCGCAGTGCCGGCGAGATGCGGGCGCTGTCTTTGAGGGCGAGGGAGACGGCCGTGGGGGAGATGCCGAGTTTGCGGGCGAGGGAGCGGACGCTCATGGCGGTTGACGTAAACTAAGGAGCCGTTTGCGGACGCGCGGCAATCGCCAAACTTCGCCCGCGTCGACGCGCACCCCGGCTGCGTCGAATACCCCAATCCCGCACTGCCCGTCGATTTTACCCTGCTATGAAAACATTCCCCTCTCCATTGTCCCGCGCTCACCTGGGCGTCGCCATGCTGGCGGCGGGCGCTTGGTGCGCCGGTTCCGTAGTCGCCCAAACGGCACCGAAAGCCGCCGCCACAGCGGCGGCGCCGACCGGCGAAGAGACCGTGATGCTGACGCCCTTCGAAGTATCGACGAATCAGGATACTGGTTACGCGGGGCAGGATACGTTGTCGGGATCTCGCCTGCGCACGAACCTGAAGGACGTGGCGGCGGCGATCAGCCCGATGACAGCGGAGTTTTTGCGCGACATCGCGGCGACGAGCATCGAGGGCGCGATGGAGTATGGTGTCGGCACGCGCATGGAGACCGACGATGCGAGGGCAGCGGGGCCGGTGGGCGACGGCTACAGCGACGGGTTTCGCGCGATCCGCATCCGCGGCCTGCCGGGCGGCGGTCGCAGCATCAATTTCTTCGGCGCGCCCGGCGAAGTGGATCTCTACATGACGGAGCGCCTGGAGGTGTCGCGCGGCCCGAACTCCATCCTCTACGGCTTCGGTTCGCCGGCGGGAAAAATCAACGTCGCGAGCAAGCAGGCGCTCACGAACAAAAACGCCTATAGCCTTTCGAACCGCAGCGATTCCTGGGGCGGCCAACGGTGGGTCTACGATGCGAATCTCGTCCCGATCAAAAATGTGCTCGGCCTCCGCGCGGTGGTGCTACGCGGGCGGGAGTCGTCGTGGCGTGCGGCGGGATACAACGATCAAGACCGCCTCTTTCTCGCGGGCAAATGGCAGATCGACCGGAAGACGACGCTCAAGGCGGAGATCGAGCACGGTTACACGAAGCGTTTCGTGCCGCGGCCGTTTTTCGGCAACGACCTGAAGTCCACGTGGGACGCCAACAGTCAGCCGATCTTCAATAATTTTGCCGCGAACTATGTGCCCGGCACGGCGGGCACGGGCGTCGCGGGCACGCCCGGCACCCCGATTCGCGACACGGGCACCGCCAACGTGATCGGCGTGCAGGAGCGCTCGGGCGGCGACTGGATCGTAGTGAGCGACCGCATTCCGTTTGCGCAGAATTTCCGGCAATTCACGTATTCGGAGTCACCGACGGGAGGGCTCCTCTCGAATGATTTTGAGATGGGCCGTCGCAATCCCGAGGCGGCGCCGGAGGCGAACTGGGTGGGCGGAAAATTCAAGTCGGCGAACGCCTCCGTGTTTTTCCAACGCGAGCTGTTGCGCGATCTGAATCTCGAACTCGGCTTCAACCGGCAGACGAGCCGCGGCGATACGCGGAATCTCGCCACATGGAATCACTACGGCATCGCGGCGGACACGAACCGCTATCTGCCGACCGGCCAGCTCAAGCCCGCCGACCAGCTCTACTATTACGACGTGTCGCCGGACCACCGGCTGCTCAGTTCGCAGGTGAATCAGGCGCGCGTGACGCTCTCCTACGAGCGCGGATATCGCGAGTGGGTGACGCTCCGCGTCGCGGGGCTCGGCGAGATCGCCAACACGAAATCGCGCAGCGAGATTCTCCAGCAGTATTTCCTGAAAGGACCCGAGCTCTCGAGCGGCGGCGCATTTGTCGCGGCGCCCGAGAACAGCGCGAACCAGGCGATCTACCGCTACTATATCAAGGACCTGAACCAGATCTACGACGCGAACTTCCGCATCCCGGCGCCGTATGATCTCTCGGTCGCGACGCGTTATCAGGATCCGCGCACGGGAGCGGTGAGCAATATCTACATGCGCGAGTTCAACCGCGCGCAGGGCAATATCGGCTACGCGGACCGCGACACGGGCGCCTACATGGGCGTGGCGCAGGCCTTCCTCCTGAAGAACCGTCTCGTGGGCACGTTTGGCTACCGTAAGGACCGCTTGAAAAACTGGGTGGGGGTGGCCTTCCGCGATCCGGCGGGTGAGGCGATCGCGCCGAACACGGGCGTGTGGACGCCGGCCGATCCGCGCTCGTCGATAGCCAATGTGTTCAGCGGGCAGACCCGCACGGTCGGCGGCGTTGGTCACATCACGTCGTGGCTTTCGGTGTTCATGAACACCTCGAACAGCATCAGCACGCCTGGCACGAACTACATCACGCCGAGCGATCCGCGGAAGACCACGATCGCCGATCTCGTGCCGTCGCCCTCGGGCAAGACGACGGACTACGGTATCAAACTCAGTCTATTGAAGAACCGGATTTTCGTCACGGCCACGAAGTTTCACACGATCTCGCAGAAGGAGTTTGGGTTCTCGGGCTTCAACAAAGGCAACGTGGTCAACATCTGGAACGCCCTCGCCAATTCCGGCGGACTCAACGCCGAGGAGACGACGTTTGCGCGCCGGCAGGCCGAGGTGATGAACCAAGTGCAGGGCTACACGCAGGACTCCGAGAGCCGCGGACTGGAACTTGAAGTCGTCGGCCAGATTCTGCCCGGCTGGTCGATCTCGGTGAACTACTCGAAGAACGAGACGATGCGTTCGAACATCGCGCCCGAATACCGCGCCTACATCGACACACACAAAGCCTACTGGAAGAAGTTCGCGGCCTACTCGATTACCCAGAATGCCAATGTGGCCGGCGTGGAACTCGCGCCGAGCTCCGTGAACTGGAACACCGCCGCGGTGATTGCGGCGACCGGCGATTTCACGGCAAACACCGACAGCATCAACGAGGCGATCTCGGACAACGAGCAGGCGTTCTTCGACAATCCGCACGTGTTTGAAGGCAAACGCTTCGTCGGCGACCCGCTTCACAATATCAATCTACGCACGCGCTACGATTTTCGCGGCGGCTGGTTGAAAGGCTTGTCGGTCGGTGCCGGCACGCGCTTGCGCCAAGGCCGCGTGGCCGGAGCGCGCACGGACTACACGATTACGCCGGGATCAGATTTTACGGACACGTGGAACGGCCGCGTCATCGAGAACGTGTCGACGGTGAACGCGAAGGACCAAAACGTTTACGATCTTCAGCTCAGCTACCCGCTGCCGATCATGCAGCGAAAGGTGCGTTGGAACATCCAGCTCAACGTGAACAACCTGCTCGATCAGCGGGAGCTCATCGTGAACAACACGCATCCCCGCACGCTCGCGCCGCTGACCTACCGCTATCAGGACCCGCGGCAGTATATTTTGACGAACACGTTTTCTTTCTGAGCCGGCGTCAGGTCCGCAGGCCGGGCCTGACAAGCGTTTTTTTGGCTGATCTTGCGACGGCGGCGGAGACGGTTGTGATGCCGTCATGAAATCTGTGTTGGCCGCGCTGTGCTGGCTCTTAATTGGACTCACGGCGGCCGGTCAGACCGCGCGGGCGGCCGATGACGCGGGCGGGTGGAATGTGCGCGAGTTTGCGCAGGTGCCCGTCACGCAGCCGGCGGACGAGTGGACGCACGAGGGTGTGCAGTCGCTTTTTTTCGACGGGCCGGAATTCGAAGGGAAGCCGACGCGGGTGTTTGCCTACCTTGGGCTGCCGACGGTGGCGGCGGGCGAGAAAGTGCCGGGAATGGTGCTCGTGCACGGCGGCGGCGGCACGGCGTTTCCCGAGTGGGTGAAGCTCTGGACGGCGCGCGGCTATGCGGCGATCGCGCTCGATACGGGCGGCAATGTGCCCGCGAAAAACAAGGCTGGTCGGGAGCGTCACGTGTGGGCCGGACCGGTGGATGGAGGCGCGAGTCTCGCGCTCGGCGACAAACCACCGCGCGACCAGTGGATGTATCACGCGGTCGCGAATATCATGCGGGCACATTCGCTGCTGGCTGCGCAGCCGGGCGTGGATGCGCGGCGCATCGGACTTACCGGAATTTCGTGGGGCGGGGTGTTGACTGCAGCGGTGGCCGGCGTGGACGCGCGGTTTGCGGTGTTCGTGCCGGTGTATGGCTGCGGCTTTCTTGACGAGAGCGAGATCTTCGGTGCGCAAAGTGCGAAGGAGGCCGGGGCGAGTTGGATGAAACTCTGGGACCCGCGTCATCGTTTGGCCCTCGCGAAGGCGCCGATGTTTTGGGTGAACGGCACGAACGACCGCTTTTTCCAGCTCGGCATCTGGCAGCGCTCGGCGCGACTGGGCGCGGGCCCGATGCTGCTGCGCGTCGAGCCGCGCATGGGCCACAGTCATCCGGCGGGCTGGAAGCCGGTGGAGATCGGCGTGTTTGTCGACTCGGTGCTGAAGGGCGGTGTGCCGCTCCCGGTATTCGGAGAGTGGCGACGCGAACAGGCGGAGGTGACGGCGACCTTGACGAGCAAAGTGTCGATCGCGGGTGCGAAGCTGCATTTCACGCGAGACGAGGGGGTGGCGTCCAAGCGCCTGTGGGAAGAGGTGCCGGCGACGTGGAATCCGGCGCGGGGTCAGGTGGCGGCGACGCTTCCAGCCGGTGTGCGACAGTATTTTTTGAGCGTGACCGACGAGCGCGGTTGCATGGTGACGACGCAGGTGGGCGACGTCCCGCCATGAGCAGGACGCGCTGAGTGGCTGAGGCGGCGCCGTCAGGCGCACCGGGTGTGCGGATACGCGAGGGTTATTTCGTCAACCGGTAGACTTCGCTGCCGGCGAGGAGGAAGGCGCCCACGCCGTAAACTTCGGTGGCGTCGGCGGGGAATTTTTTCGGATCGGCGCCGATGGGCTGGACGTGGGTGAGTTTGCCATCGGGCGCGACGCAGCCGACCAGGGCGGACCACGCTTTGCGCACGGCGGGCTCGTAGACTGCGCGATCGAGCAGACCGGTGTTGATGCCCCAGGCGAGGGCGTAGGTGTAGAAACCGGAGCCGCTGGTTTCTTGGAGCGGAAAGCTCGCGGGATCGAGGAGGCTGGCGCGCCAGAGGCCGTCGGGCTGCTGGCACGTGAGGACCTTCGCGGACATTTCCTTAAACTGGGTTTCGAAGCGCGCGCGGGACGGATGATCTTTCGGCAGGTATTGCATCATGCGGACGAGGCCGCCCATCACCCAGCCGTTGCCGCGGCTCCAAAAGACTTTCGCGCCGTTGGCTTCGCGTTTGTTGAAATAATTGCTGTCGCGGTAGTAGAGATGCTCGGTCGAATCGTATAGGTAGGCGGAGGTGCGCCACCAATTGTTTACCGCGAAATCCAGGTAACGCTGATCGCCGGTTGCGGCCCAGAGGCGAATCCACGCGGGGGGCGCCATGAAGAGCGCATCGCACCACGACCAGAGATCGCCGATGCCTTTTTGTTTGAACTCGAGCGTGGAAAAATCGCGCGGGGCGGCGAGGATGGCGTCGAAGCGTTCGCGCATCGGCGCGATCATCTTTCCGTCTTTGGTGCGCTGCCACAATTCGACGTAGGTCTGGCCGACGACGTGATCGTCCGCGTGATATTTACGCGGGCCGAGCTGCCATTGATTGGTCTCGCCGATGCGCACCATCGCCTCGCGGAAGCGCGGGCTGGTGGTGAGTGGGTCGAGGGCCATCATGCCGGCGAAGAGCGCGCCCTGCGTCCAGTCGGTGAGCCGGTGTTTGCCGGGATTCGCGAGTTGCCAATCGGCGACGCGTTCCATGACGGCGAGGACTTCGGCGTTCCCTTTGGCGGGGGCGACGCGGGTCGAGGTAGTGCAGGCGGTGAGGCCGCCGAGGAGGAGGCAAACAAGCAGGAGACGCATGAACTGATTTTCGCGGGTGCGCGGGGCGGTTCGACGCGAAAAATGCGCCCCGTGTCAGGTAGTAAGGGAGCGCGCGGCGGCTAGTAATTGTGGTGCGAAGAGGAGCGGGGTCCTTGGCGCGCAGGAGAAATTCGGATTCGCTCGGCGGCATGAGTTTCCTTCGACCCCTCGTCCTGATCGTGGCCGGCCTCGTGGCGTCCAGTTGTCCCGCGGCCATACCGCCGGCGCCCTACGGCCCGCTTCCCACGGAGCGGCAATTGCAGTGGCACGCGCTCGAGGCCTACGGGTTTGTGCACTTCACGGTTAACACGTTTACCGACCGCGAGTGGGGCCTCGGCGACGAGTCGCCCGCGGTGTTCAATCCCACGGCGTTCGATGCCGACCAAATTGCGCGCACGGCGAAAGACGGCGGACTGCGCGGGTTGATTCTCACGGCGAAACACCACGATGGATTTTGCCTTTGGCCGTCGAAGTTTACCGAGCACTCGGTGAAAAATTCGCCGTGGAAAAACGGCCGCGGCGACGTCGTGCGCGAGATGGCGGACGCGTGCCGACGCGCGGGCATCGCGTTTGGTGTCTATCTCTCCCCGTGGGACCGGAATCACCGCGACTACGGCCGGCCTGAGTATCTCACCTATTTTCGCAATCAACTCCGCGAGTTGCTCACGAACTACGGACCGCTGTTCACCGTGTGGTTCGACGGTGCAAACGGCGGCGATGGCTACTACGGCGGTGCGAACGAGAAACGCAGCATCGACAACCGCACCTACTACGACTGGGCCAACACGTGGGCGATCGTGCGCGAACTGCAGCCGATGGCGGCGATGTTCAGCGACGCGGGCCCGGATTTTCGCTGGGTGGGGAATGAGCGCGGTATCGCGGGCGAGACGTGTTGGGCGACCTTGGATATGACGAAGCCGATGCGCTATCCCGGCGGCGGTTCGGTGGGTCTCAACGCTGGGGAGCGCCCTGGCACGCAATGGCTCCCGGCCGAGTGCGATGTGTCGATTCGGCCCGGCTGGTTCTACCATGCCGGCGAGGATGTCGCGGTGAAAACGCCGGCGCAGTTGCTCGACATCTATTACAAATCGGTCGGCCGCGGGGCCGCGTTGAATCTCAACCTGCCGCCCGACCGACGCGGGCTGATTCACGAAAATGACGTGAAGTCGCTACGAGAATTTCGCCGGCTGCTGGACCTGACCTTCGCGAAAAATCTCGCGGCAGGCGCGACGCTCACTGCGAGCAACACGCGCGGCGGCGGCGACAAAACGTTTGCCGCCGCGCGGGTGCTCGACGGCCGGCGCGACACCTATTGGGCGACTGAAGATGCAGTGACGACGCCGGAGCTCGTCGTGGAATTGCCGCAGACGACGACGTTCAACGTCGTCGATCTCCGCGAGTGTTTGCCGCTCGGGCAGCGTATCGAGGCCTTTGCAGTGGACGCGTGGCGCAACGGCAAGTGGGAGGAATTTGCGGCGGGCACGAGCGTCGGCTCCCGGCGGCTCGTGCGCGGAGCTAATGTGACGACGCAGAAAGTGCGGCTGCGCATCACGCAGGCGGCGGTGGCGCCGGCGCTGGCGGAATTCGGTCTCTACGCGGAGCCGGTGTTGCTCGATGCGCCGACGATCACGCGCGACCGCCAGGGCGCCGTGACGATTCAGGCGAGCACAGCCGCGGCCGTCGTGCGCTACACTACCGACCGCAGCGAGCCGACGGAGACGTCACCGGTTTACACGGCGCCGATTCCGCTGGCGAAGGGCGGCACGATCCGCGCGCGGGCGTTCTATGGCGAGGGCGGCAAGGCGGGCGAGTTGGCCACGCGGAGTTTTAGTGTGAGCAAGGCGCGTTGGAAAGTCGTCGCGCCATCAGCGGCCGGGCGCGTGAAGGAGACACCGCGCCTGATGATCGACGATGCGCCGGCCTCCGTATGGCGCGCGGAGCGGGCGGAGCCGATGGTGGTTGTGCTCGATCTCGGTGAGGCGCTGACGATCGGCGCAGTGACGTATCTGCCGCCCGCAGGCGGCGCGCGCGGCGTGGTCGACCGCTACGAGTGGGCGACGAGTGCGGACGGGAAAATATGGACGACCGCGGACACCGGCGAATTTGCGAATATCCGCGCCAATCCGGTCGAGCAGACGGTCTCGTTCGCGGCGCCGGCGACGGGGCGCTACCTCCGCTTTACCGCGTTGCACGCGCTCGACGATTCGCCGCCGGCGGTGGCGGAGCTGGGTGTGACGGCAAAATAGACGCGGGTTGCCAAGCGACGGAGCGGGCGTTTGCCTCGCGCGCTTCTATGAAAACCCTCGGCATCGACATCGGTGGGTCTGCGCTCAAAGGCGCGCCCGTGGACACCCTGACCGGCAAACTGGTGGGCGAACGCTTTCGCATCGAGACCGCGGACCATCAGAAACCCGCGGAGCTCGCGGAGTCGGTGGCGGCGATGGCGGCGCATTTCAAATGGAAGGGGCCGATTGGCATCGGGTTTCCCGGCGTGGTCGAAGACGCGACGATTTGGACGTCGGCGAATCTCCATAAGAAATTCATCGGCTGCGACGGCGCGAAACTCTTTGGCGAGGCGAGCGGGTGCCCGATCGCGATGATCAACGATGCGGCGGCGGCGGGTATCGCCGAGATGCACTTCGGCGCCGGGCGCGGCTTCATGGGCAAGGCCCTCTTGCTCACGCTCGGCACCGGTGTCGGTTCGTGTCTCGCCTACCAAGGCGTGGTGGTGCCGCTGGAGATCGGGCATTTCCCGTGGGGTAAACAGGGCAAGTCGGTCGAGAAATACGTGGCGGCTTCGGTGCGCGATCGGAAGGGCCTCTCGTGGAAAGAGTGGGGCGGCCGCGTGCACGAATACGTGGAGGTGCTCGAGCGGCTGCTGTGGCCTGAGCTGATCATCATCGGCGGCGGCGTGAGCGCGGATCACACGAAGTTCTTCAAATTCATCAAGCCGCGCGCGAAGCTGTTGCCGGCGGAATTTTTCAACAACGCCGGCATCGTCGGGGCGGCATTGTGGGCGGCGGAGAAAAAGTAGCGCGGGCCGTGAGAGGCGGCACTGCTGGAATCAAAAATAACCGCCTTGTGCGGTAATTTGGTGGATCGATTTTCCCTCAGCGACCCAGCCGAAGATTTTCTTTTCGTTGGCGCGGATCTCCTCGGCGCGGAGGAGCACGTCGTAGGCGATGTCTCGCGGAACCACGACGACGCCGTCGATATCGCCGAGGACGACGTCGCCGGGTTTGATAACGACGCCGCGGATCATGATCGGCGTCTGGTAGTGCGTGATCAGGCAACGGCCGAGACTGCCGTTCGGGATGCGGTGTTTGTAGAAAACGGGGAAGTTCTTCTCGAGGATCTGGTGCGTGTCGCGGATGCCGCCGTCGATGAGCGCGGCGCGGACGTTTTTAGCGACGACCGTGGCGGTCATGACGCCGCCCCAGAGCGTGGCCTTCTCGTCGTTGGTGGTGTCCCACACGACGAAGGCGTGCTCGGCCATGTCGTCGAGCATCTGCGTGCGAAACGACATCTCGCCGGTGATCTTCACGTTGGGCGCGCTCTTCACCGTGAACGCGATGCCCGCGACGGTGCGCTCGGGGCGGAGAGGAATCAGTTGGCCGATGCCTTGGTCGAGGAGCGCGTGCTCGCGGAGCACGTCGCTGATCGCGCCGGTGTAGAGTTGTTCGTAGCGCGCGAGGAGCTCAGCGACGGGGATGGGGAATTCTTTGGTCGAGACGGTCTCGCGCGCGGCGATCAGTTTCTCGAGTTTCATCATCTTGGCTTCCTTTTGCAGGAGGCCTTCGGGTTTGTCGGAGGGAGTCATGGCGGGAAATTGGTTTTTACGAGTAAGCGATGCGCGCGGTGTCGAGGATGCCCTTCATGTAGCCGATGGCGAAGAGCCGGCCGAGGTAGGCGTAGCCGTGCGGAAGATCTTCTTCGCCCGCGAGCGAGGGCACATGGTCGACGCGGATCGGGCCGCGAAAACCGATTTCGTGGTAGAGCCGGAGCATCGCGGGCATGTCCGTCGGGCCGGCGTCGTGAAACATCTCGGTGAAGTCGGTCGCCGTGCCATCGATGTCGCGGAAATGCACAAAGGCGATGCGGTCGGAAAAGCGTCGAGCGGTCGCAGCGACATCGCAGCCCATAGCCACGAAGTTTGCCTGGCAAAACGTGAGGCGGTGCGCCGGCGATTCGCTCAGCGCCAATGCGCGCGCGAAGCCCTCGGGCGTGGAGAAAATCCGTCCGACGCCGCGCAACGGCGAGAGCGGGGGATCGTCCGGATGCAGGCCCATTTTTACACCGGCTTTTTCCGCGACAGGGAGGACTGCGCGGAGGAAATAGCAGTAATTTTCCCAGAGTTTTTCCTCGGTGACTTGATCCGCCTCGGCCACGGGATTCGGATCGAGCGCGCTGAGTTGGAAACGATTCGTGAGCGCGCCACCGCGCGTCGGCACGTGCGTGTGTGTGCGGCACCAGCCGATCGTCGCCATAAAATTGTAGCAGAGGAGGCCGATGCCGAGCTCGCCGAGATTGGCCAACATGCGGCAATAGAGCGCGAGGTCTTCGTCGCGACCATCGAGGCCGAGCTTGATGCGGCGCATATCGAACTCGTCGCCTTCGAGGCCGGTCAACGTGAGACCGGCGTCGGCGAACTGGCGCTGCACGGTCCGGAGGGCGTCGATGTCCCACGGCGGATTGAGGCCGGTGTCGCGAGGATGGCAGCGCGCGATGGCGTGGGTGACGCCCACTTGGCGCGCGAAGTCCCACGAGCGGTCGCGCTTCGGCGGTAGGAAATCGGCGAGGATCATGGGCGCGCGGGGAGGGGAGGGAAGCGCTATGCGGCGGAGGGGGCGGCGTGGCCAGAGATGAGTTGGGTGCAGCCGCCGGCGGTAAATTTCAGCTCGCGGATCAGCGCAGGACGCGTCGCGGCGTCGAAGTCGGAGGGAAACCCGAGGAGCGTGACCACGCCGACGAGTTCGCGGGCGGGGCCATAGAGCGGCGCCGAGAGTGTGTTGATGTGCGGCTGATAGGAACCGTTGTCGAAGCAGCAGCCTTGGCGCCGCGACTCGCGGACGCGGCGGAGCACGTCCTCGCGTTTCTGAAACCGCCAGACTTCGGGCGAGGCGTCTTCGAGCACGCGGGTCACGTCGTCATCGGACGCCGCGGCGAGGAAGGTTGCGCCGCTGGAGCCGATGGTGAGGGAGACGACCGAGCCGACGCGCGACGTGATGGCGGTGCCTTTGGGGGAGTTGGCACTGTGCAGTGTGACGGCGTCGTCGCCCTGGCGCACAGTGAGTTTCGCGGTGAGCCCCGTGGTCTTCGCGAGCTGGGCCAGCGGCTCGCGCACGGTCTCGACCAGCAATTCGTGGCGGAGCAGCGGGCGGAGCAAGGGCACGAGGCCGAAGGAAAGTTCAAACGTGCCGTTGGCGCCCTGCCGCAGCCAGCCCGCGGCGACGAACGACTGCAAGATGCGGTAGCACGTCGTGGGAGAAATGCGGAGAGTGGTGGCGAGGCTCTTCGTGGTGACGGCCCCGTTGGCCTGCGCGACCGCCTCGAGGACCCCAATTGCTTTGCGCAAAACCGGCACCGTGTGGGCGGATTTACCGGAACTCTTTTTCGTGCTCATATTCTCTATTGAAATAGGCGGATGGGACAAAGACGGCGAAAGACCGTGCACAACCGCTCTTGGCTCGCTTACACAACGTCAAGCCCCCAATGCATAACAATTCAATAGAGAAAAATAGACTTCATTAAGGATATTGACCGGAGAAGCAGACGGACCCGACCTTTTGGCGTGACGGCAGTGTCCCTCCACGATCGCACGGAGAACTTGCTGACAATGCCCGACGGCGACGATTCGCCGTTGTTTCCCAATGCCTCGTCATCCCGCCCCTACCCCAAATGAAATTCGTTCGTCCTCTCGAATCACGCCGGCACGCGCTCGGTGCGTCTATTGCGCTGGTCGCGCTCCTCGCTCCTCCGACGCTGGCGCAACTCTCCCCGCCGCAGGCTCCGGAAAAGCCCAAAGAAGAAGATGTTCTCGTGCTCTCGCCCTTCACTGTCCAGACGACGACGGATGTCGGCTACGAGGCGAGCAGTTCGCTTTCGGGCACCGGTCTGAACACCAAGCTGACCGATCTCGGATCGTCGGTTTCGGTGATTACCGCCCGATTTTTGGAGGACACGGGGTCCTTCAATCTCCGCGATGTGCTCGTCTACCAGACCAACATGGAGGTGACGGGCTTCGGCGGAAACTACTCCGGGGCCACCCCGTCTCCGGGCGGCGTGACCACCGAGCCGAGCCTCGGCAACGGCCCGGTGGGCACCCGGGTGCGCGGACTCGCGGAGGCGACCCAAGCGATGAATTTCTTTCGGGCGATCATCCCGATGGACGGCTACAATACCGACCGCGTGGAGATCAACCGCGGCGCCAACGCGCTGCTCTTCGGCGTCGGCAGCCCCGCCGGCATCATCAACACATCCACCGCCGGTGCCAACCTCCGCAAAGACTCGGGCCTGCTGGATTTTTCCGCCGGCAGCTACGGCAGTAGCCGCGTGGCGCTTAACGCCAACTTGGTGCTCAAAAAGGGCGAACTCGCCCTGCGCGTCGCGGCTGTGCGGAGCGACGACAAGTTCCAGCAGAAATTTACGCACAGTAATTCCGACCGCCGTTTCCTCGCGGCCACCTGGGATATTCGGCCGTTGCGCAATCGCGGTCCGCTGGATTCGACGACGGTCCGCGTCGGTTTCGAAATGGGCAACATCACTTCGAACCGTCCGCGCACGCTCACGCCGTCGGACCGCATCTCGTCTTGGTTCGACGCTACTCTGCCTGCGGATCTCCGTGCGGCGGGAGCGAAAGGTAAGGTGGGTTACAATCCGACTGCCGGGCCGTTTACCGTTTTCACGGCCGCGCTTGGCAACATCACGATCGGTGTGCCGGAAAACGTGAACCGCTCGCCGACGTTTACCTTTCAAGACGTTTACGCCACCGCCCCGCGCGACAATATACAGAATCTCCCCGGAGGCCAGGTGCTGCTGGGACGCGGTATGGTTTCGAACAATGTCTACTATCCCGCCACCGGGCTCACCGGGACCGCCGCGCAGGCCTACAGCCGCGAGTTGAGCCGGGTGCGCGCGGACTACGGCCTCGCGGACCAATCGTTCTACTCGGCGGAGAATCTCACCGATGCGACGGTCTTCGACTACTTCAACAATCTGCTCGCGGGGCCCAATTCCGAGGGGAAGTCCAATCTACAAAACTTCGACGCCTCGTTGCAGCAGTTGTTACTCCGCGGGAAAGCCGGCGTCGAGGTCTCGTTCAACCAGCAAAAGTGGGCGGAGGGCTACCAGTCACTGATGAACCAGTCCGCGCCGTATATCTCGATCGATGTGAACACCAAGATGTGGACCGGCGAAAACAATCCGAATTTCGGCCGGCCGTTTATTTCCACGGCCGGTGCGGCGAGTTATACCGAGCAGAAGGTCGATACGATGCGTGTAAAATTTTTTCACGAGCTCAATCTCCACGAGAAATTCAACAGCACCCTTGGTGGAATGCTCGGCAAGCATGTGGTTTCCCTGCTCGGCCAGCAGGAGATGTTTCGCACCGAGTCGCACGGCGGCGGATCGATGTTTTATACGCCGGACAATTGGACCAACGGCAACAATCAGGGTCGCACGGCCGCCCAGAGCAAACAGATCGTTACCTGGGTCTACATCGGTCCCTCGCTCCTCAATGCGAGCACTCCGAGCGGAGCGCAGCTCCAAGGTCTGCAACAGAATCTCATGAACATGCACCAAGAGATCAACGGCAAGGGGGTCGTCCTCTCGCGCGTGCAGGCGCCTACCGCCGCCGTTTCCCAGCAGGCCGCCTACGCGCCTTACACGACACCGCTGACCGTGCTGCGCGAGGACCGCGAAGTCACCCACACGGCCGGTAGCGCCAGCATCAACGAGCGCACGTTGGACTCGCAGGCGTTGGCGTTGCAGAGCAACTGGCTCTGGGACCGCGTCGTCACCACGGTCGGCTGGCGAAAAGAAAAATCCTCCATCGTGAGCGTCAACGCCCCGGTCGATCCTACCGGCGAAGGCTACCGGGTGATCGACTCGCCGGCGTTCAGTCTGAGCAACCCCACGGTGGTGCCGCAGGCGTTCAGCCAGCGCGTGTTTGCCTGGAGCGGCGTCGCGAAAGCGCCGGAAAAGTGGCTGCGCCGCGTCCCGGTCATTTCAACTTTCAATGCCTACTACGGCTCATCGGAAAACTTCAGCCCACCGACGACGAAAACCGTCGATGCCTTCGGCCGGGAATTTGGTCCGCCCCGTGGCATTACGAAGGAAAAGGGTCTTTACCTCGAAGCCTTCCATGGTCGCGTTACGGTCCGCGCGAACTTCTTCGAAACGACACAGACTGGCAGTTTCAACGGCACGGTCGGAGGGATTCCGGGGGCGATCATGAGCCTCTATGGCCAGGCGGTCACGATGGTGCGCACGGGGCAGATTCCGGACGGCGGTGGCGGCGTGCCGGTCGGATTTGTGGCTCCGCCCCAGGCGCTCCTCGATACGTTCAAGGCCAGAATCCAGAACGGTAGTTTGATCACGACCGATCCCGGCGTGCGCGATACCAGCGACGCGGTGACCAAGGGCACGGAGCTCGAAGTGATGTTCCGCCCGACGCGCGGACTTTCGTTTGTCCTCAACGTCTCCGAACAGGAATCGGTGCGCAGCAACACGGGCGCGGCCGTGCGCAAGTTGCTCTTCGACACCCCGACCGCTTCCGGTAAGTCCCTTGCTGCCGAGTGGAAGAGCGATTGGGCCTACAACGTGCCGCTAAATGTCGGCGCGCTGCCGAATATCGGCAGTCGCACGGACATCAACATGCTCGCCAACAATTTTCAGGCGAATGCCCTCAACCGATTCAATACCGCTGCTTCGGCCGATGGCGCGGCCGTGCAGGAGCTGCGCCGCTGGCGTTGGAACGCTGTGGCCAACTATGAGTTTCAGGCTGATAAACTGAGGGGTTTCGGGCTCGGCTCCGCTGTTCGCTGGCTCGACAAATCCGCCATCGGCTTTCCCGTGATTTCGCTGCGCGCCGATCTCACGCCCGTGCCGGCCGGTGCGCCGGCGCAGTTGAGCGATGTGCGCGTGTCGGACGTGCGGCATCCGTTCTACGGCCCGACCGAGACGCGGTTTGACGGCTGGTTGTCCTACCAACGGAAAATTCTGAACGGGAAAATCGGTCTGAAGATGCAGCTCAATGTGCGAAATATGTTCACGCACAACCAGCTCGTCCCCGTTACGATCAATCCTGACGGCAGACCGGTCGTCTACTCGATCGCGGAAGGTCGTAAGGTCACGTTCTCGACTCGGTTCTCGTTCTGAGCGGGAATCGCCCGATGAGCCCGCCGCACAAAATTCCCGCGCGTGCCTGGGGCATCGTGGTCCTCGTCTCCCTCGCGCTGCTGCTCTTCATTCTCGATCGGCAGGTGCTGTCCGTGCTCAAGACTACGCTGAAAACGCGGATGGGGTGGACGGACAAAGACTACTCGTGGCTCATGACGAGCTTCAGCGTCGCCTACACGCTGGGTGCGCTGGTAGCGGGTCGGTTTATCGACCGGGCGGGCACGCGGCTCACGGCGACGCTCTCGATCGGGGTGATGTCGCTCGCCGCGATCCTGTGCGGCACGGCGAGCAATCTCAACGAGATGATGCTTGCCCGCGTGCTGCTGGGCTTTGCCGATGCGGGCGTGACGGTCTCGGCAGTCGTCGCGGTGGCGCGCTGGTTCCCACCCGAGCGACGCGCGACGGCGATTTCATTTAAGACGCCGTTTGGCCTGATGGGCTTTGTGATCGCGCCGCCGTTGGTCGCGCTGATCACGCAGCACTACGACTGGCACTACGCGTTCTTTATACCCGGTGGATTCGGCCTGCTCGTGCCCGCCGTGTGGTGGTGGCTCGACAAGAACCCGCCGGACTACGGTGTGCCGCAGGAAGCGGGACGCTCCGTGTCGTGGAAGGAGTTGTTTAGCCACCGCGCGTTGTGGGGCATCCTGCTCGCGCGCGTCGTGGCCGAGCCGGTGTATGTGTTTTATACGAACTGGCAGCCGGGCTATTTGCAGGAGGGGCTGGGGCTCACGCTCGCGGACGTTGGCCGCTATGCGTGGATTCCGCCGGTCGCCAGCTCTGTGCTCGCGGTGCTCGGCGGACTCGCCTCGGACCGGTTGTTCAAGGGCGGCCTGTCGGCGGCGCGCAGTCGCACGGCGGTCATGCAGGCGCTCGCATTGCTCGGCGTGTCGCTCTGGCTGCTGCCGTTTTCGAAAAGCTGGGCGCTGGCGATCGGAGTGTTTGCGTGCATCCACATGATCTACGCGCAGTGGAACAACCTCGGGGCCGCGCTCATCGCCGATAGCCTGCCGCGCGGCTTCACCGGCACGGCGTTTGGTGTGCTCAATTTCCTGATCGGTGTTGTCGGGGCGGTGATGAATCTCGTCATCGGCGCGCTCATCCACGCGTTCGGCTACGGTGTGATTTTCGCCGTGCTCGGGCTGCTCTATCCGCTGTCGGCGGCGATTCTCTGGTGGTTCTACGTGCGCACGCCCAAGCCGACTGCGCCGGCTACCTCGTGCCCTGCTCCCGTCTGATTTTTATTTATGAAAACGAAACCTCGCTCCGTTCTCAGCTCCGCAGTCGTGGCCGTCGCGTTGGCGCTGGCCGCGCACCTCGGGGCTCAAGAAATCACGCCGACCACGGGGATTGCACTTCCCGTGCTCGGCAAAGTCGCGCCGCGCGCGGCGAAAGACATCGCATCTTCGCCGTGGTCGATCGGTGCCGAGACGATCGACCGTGACTTCACGGTCTATGCGAACTTCAAGAAATACCTCGGGCCGCTCGGCGCCAAAGGTGTCCGCCTGCAGGCCGGGTGGGCGAAGTGCGAGAAGACCAAGGGCGTTTATTCGTGGGACTGGCTCGACGCGATCGTCAACGACGCCGTCGCGCAAGGCCTGCGCCCGTGGTTGGAATTCAACTACGGCAACACGATCTATCCCGGCGGCGGCGACACCGGGCTCGGCGGCGGATTTCCGGCGTCGCCCGAGGCGCTGGCCGCGTGGGACAAGTGGTGCCGCGCGCTCGTTGAACGCTACCAAGACCGCGTCACCGAGTGGGAGGTGTGGAATGAGCCGGATCTCAATAAAAAGAGCACCGCGACGGTGGACGCCTACGTGGATCTTTATATCCGCACCGCGACAATGGTGCGCGCGTTGCAGCCGAAAGGCCGCGTTTGGGCGTTGGCCCTCGCGGGCAACGTCGACTATGCCAACAAGTTTCTCGCAGGAATGAAGGGGAAGGGGAAATTGGACCTGATCGACGCGATCACGTTTCACGGCTATCCGCGCAATCCCGACGACACGACGCCGGTGGACAAGCTCCGTGCGATTATCGCGAAATACGGGCGTCCGATCGAAATTCGCCAGGGCGAGACCGGCGCGCCGTCGCGGTATCAGGAAAATTTTGCCCTCTCGAAAATCGCGTGGACCGAGACCACCCAGGCCAAATGGGACCTGCGCCGTCTACTCGCGCATCGGGCGAAGGACGTCCCGATGAATCTCTTCTGCATTTCCGACATGCACTACACGCAGGCGAGCAACCAAGGCAGCCCCGACGGCGTGCTCCGCATGAACTACAAGGGCCTGCTTGGCACGAATTCCGACCAGACGGTCTCGCATGTGAAACCCGCCTACTACGCCGCCCAAACCGTGTTCGCGGTTTTCGACGACACGTTGGTGAGGATTCCGGACTACGCATCCACGTCGACTGCTTTGAGAGGTCTCGCGCTGTCGGGCTACCGCCGCACGAGCGATGGCGCACAAGTGGTCGCACTCTGGTTTAGCGACGCGCCCCCGGCGGACGCCAACGGTGTTTCGCTCGCCGATGTCACGCTCAAGGCGGGCAAGTTCACCGATCCCGTCCTCGTCGATGTGCGCACGAGCACCGTCTACGCGCTACCGAAAGCCACCTGGACCCAATCGCCCACCGGCACCGTCTTCCGCGCCCTGCCGGTTTACGATTCGCCGATGCTGATCGCCGAACGCGCCGTGCTCGGGATCAAACGGTGACCCACTGACTGCCGCCTCGTCCGCAACGTTCCGCCATGAACTCGTTCAAGCCTCTGCTGTTGGTCGCACTTTTCGCCGGTGTCGCAGCTATGCGGGCGGCGGAGCCGCTGCCGCCAGTGGCGACGGTGGAACTTGCGGAACGGGTTCTCGCCAAGGGCTTGGAGAAAATCGATCTCGGGCTCTATCCCGGCACCTTGCTGATGCAGGCGATGAGCGAACTGGCCTTGATCGAACCCGCCTCGCCGCTGCGCGGTCGCGCCGTGGATCTGTTCAAGAAATTCCTCGCCAAGGAAATCAAGGGCCGAGGCAGTTTCATCAGTTACGAGGTCGGCGGGAGCGGCGCGGCCTTGCTGCGCTTGCGCGGCGGTGCGCCGGAGTTGGATCAGGCGGTCGCCGATGCGGCGAAGCGCATGATGGAAAAACAAAAACGCTCCAGCGAAGGATTGTTCGTTCCGCCGTGGGCCGTAGCGGAAAAGGACCAGGTGTTCATCGACGTCGCGTTCGCCGTGACGCCGTTTATGCTCTACGCCGGGCTGACCGAGAGCCGCGAGGACTACGTCGATCTGGCGGTGTTCGAGACCTTGGAGTTGATTCGGATTTTGCGAGACCAACGCACGGGATTGCTGCGGCAGGGCCGCGGCTTTCAAGGCTTGGGTGTCATCTCCGACGACAATTGGAGTCGCGGCAACGGCTGGGGTGCGATGGGGCTCGCGGCGCTCGTGCGCGATCTGCCGGTCGCGCACCCGAAACGGAAAGACGTGGAGGCGGCGGCGAAGGAATTTTTCACCGCCGTGCTGCGCTACCAAAACAAAGCCGGGCTGTGGCATCAGGAGATGACCGACCCCACTTCTTATACCGAGACCTCCGGCAGCGGCTTGTTGCTCTACGGTCTGGGCGTGATGTTGGAGTGCGGTCTCATAGACCGGAAACACGAGGCCGATTTCACGCGCGGCCTTGCGGCACTCCCCGCCTACATCGCGGCCGATGGTTCGGTGAGCCACACGTGCCTCGGCTGCCTGTGCCCGGGGCAGGGGAGCAAGGAGGACTACAAGAGTCGCGCCTGGGCGCACAACGATCCGCACGCGTTTGGCGCCGTCGTGCTCGCTTACGCGCAGGCGGTGAAAATGGGCATCCGGTCCGTCATTCCCACCGTGAAGCCGGGCGTCTTCGCAGTGACCGCGGATAGCCCGGGGAAACCCCGCACCTATGTGCTGCGCAACCCGGACGGCGCACAAAACATCAATTGGGAAAACGACCGCATCGCGTTTCGCGTTTACGGCCCGACGGTGCGCCACCGGGTCGGCAGCGGGATCGATATCTGGCCCAAGTCCGTCGACTACCCGATTATCGACAAATGGTATCGGCTCAGCGCGGCGGGATTCGAATATCACGTCGAGCGGGGCGAGGGCGCGGATTTCTACCATGTCGGCCGCGAGCGCGGCTGCGGAGGCAGCGCGCTTTGGCGCAACGGCCGGCCGTTTCCGTCGGAGACCTACGCGACTCATCGCATCGTGGCCAACGCGCCCGACCACGTGGAGTTCGCTCTAGAATTTGAGCCGTGGGATGCCGACGGCCTCCGCGTATCCGAGACCAAGACGATCCGCCTCGTGCCCGGCACAAATTTTTTCCAGGTCACTCACACGGTGCACACGTCAGGCACCGCGATCCTCACGGTCGCCCTTGGGCTGACGACCTTTGGCAAATCTACTCCGCGACAGGACAAGGAGCGCGGCTTGATGTCGCTTTGGGAGGTAGCCGATCCCGCCCATGCGATGCTCGGCACGGCCATCGTTGCAGAGCCACGTCAAGTGACGGGCTTCGGCGAGGCCGGCAAAGATCGTTACCTTTTGCTGACGGTGAAGCCCAACGAGCCGTTGACCTACTTCCTCGGTGCCGCTTGGGCGGGCAATTCCAGCTTCAAAGCGCCCGGCAGCTGGGAAGGGCTACTCGAACAAGAGGCGGATTGGGCAAAACTGAACGCCCTCTACGCCCGCCCGCCTGCGAAGCCGTAAACTCCCTTTCTCCTCCGAAAATTTAACCCGTCCAAAGCCATGATGAAACTCGACCAACTTAAGGCCTCGCGCGTCGCGAGCCCTGATTCCCCGCTCGCCCTTCCCGAGCTCGAAATCTGCGAACGCTACGAGAAGATTTTCACTGCTGCGGTGAACGATGTGCTGCGCGAAAATATGCTCACGCGCCAGATTCTCCCGAACGGGATCATGCCGCTGCGCGACCACCAACGCGTCGCCGGCTTCGCGTTCACGATCAAGGGAGCGAAGAATCTCGAATTGAAAAACGAGATGGCCCAGCGCGCCGAGATGCTCGATTCGCTCAAAGAAAATTCCTTCGTCGTCTGGGACACCAGCAACGACGACGAGTCCACGCAGTGGGGCGAGTGCATGACGATGGCTGCGCAACGGAAGAAGGTCCGCGGCGCCGCGGTCGACGGCGGCGTGCGCGACACCGATCAGGTGCTCAAACTCGGTTTTCCCCTCTGGGTGCGCTATCGCAATTCCAACGGCATGCTCGGTCGCTTCCGCATCAGCGCGTGGCAGACCCAGATTCGCATCGGCGAAGTGTTCATTCAGCCGGGGGATCTGATTTTCGGCGACATCGACGGCGTGATCGTCGTGCCGCGCGAAATTTGTGTCCCCGTTCTCCTGCGCGCCGAGGAAATCGCCAACGGTGAATCGCAACTGAAGAAGTGGATCAAGGAAGGCATGTCGGCCACCGAGATCGTAAAACGCGGTGGCTACTTCTGAGTCGCCCCGCGATCATTCACCCCCGTGAGCTCCTTCATCCACGAAGAGTTTCTCCTGCGCTCCAAAACGGCCCGGCGGCTCTACCATGAGTTTGCGCGGTCGGCGCCGATCATCGATTACCATTGTCACCTCGATCCGCGCGATCTGGCGGCCGACCGCCGCTATGAAAATATCGCGCAGCTCTGGGTGACGAGCGATCCCTACAAACACCGCGCGATGCGCATCGCCGGTGTGCCGGAGCGCGCGATCACGGGCGACGCGACGGAGCGCGAGAAATTTGACCGCTGGGCGGCGACGGTGCCGCAGACGTTGGGCAATCCGTTGCACCACTGGACCGCACTGGAGTTGCAGCGGTATTTCGGTATCGACGAACCGCTGACGCCAGCGTCCGCGGGGCGCATTTGGGAGAGCACGCATGCGCGCCTCGCGGAGGCGGGCTTTACGGCGCGCGGTTTGCTCGCGCAGCGTGGCGTCGAGTGCGTCTGCACGTCGGACCGTCTGCTCGATGACTTGTCGCTTCATGCGAAGATCGCGCGGGATGGCGGGGCGCTGCGCGTGCTGCCGTCGTTGCGCTCCGACGATATTGTCGCCGTGGAGTCGCCGGAGTATTCCACGTGGGTGCGACAGCTCGGTGAAGCGACCGGAAGCGTGATCGATGATTACGACGGCTTTCGTGTGGCGGTGGGGCGCCGGCTGGATGTTTTCGCCCAGGCGGGCTGCCGGCTGGCGGACCACGGGTTGGACGATTTCTCCTATGCCAGCGTGAACGAGGCGGACACGGCGTCGCTCTTCGCGCGGCGGCTTGCCGGGGGAATGTTGTCGCACACCGATGCGGTGACGCTTCGTTCGGGCCTGCTCCGTTTTCTCGGCGCGGAATACGCGCGGCGCGGTTGGATCATGCAGCTTCACCTCGGCGCGCAGCGGCGCACGAGTTCGCGCCTGCGTCGGCTGGCCGGGCCGGCGGGCGGCTACGCGGGCATCGGCCGCGCCTGCGATGTGCCTAGCCTCATCGCGTGGCTCGACGACTTGGAGCATGTGGGCGCGCTGCCGCGCACGATTCTCTATCCGCTCAATCCGGCGGACTTCACGCCGCTCGCGGTGCTGGCCGGCTCGTTCGTCGAAGACGGCGTGCCGGGGAAACTCCAGCTCGGCCCGGCTTGGTGGTTTAACGACCACGCCGCCGGCATGCGCGCGCAGCTCGAGGTGATCTCGAATTATGGCCTGCTGTCGGTATTCATCGGCATGACGACCGACTCGCGCAGCCTGCTCTCGATGGTGCGGCATGAGTATTTCCGCCGCGTCTTTTGCGATTGGCTCGGTGAACAGGCCGAGGCTGGCGCCATGCCGTCGGACTTCGATGAACTTGGCGCGCTCGTGCGTGCGGTCTCCTGCGACAACGCCCGGCGCTACCTCTCGCTCTGATATTTTCTCTTCATGAACTCATCCTGTTTTTCCGGAAAAACCGCCGTCGTCACGGGCGCGGGTGGCACCCTTTGCTCCGCCGTCGCCAAAGAACTCGCGCGCCACGGCGCCCGCGTCGCTCTGCTCGGGCGCACCGTCGCCTCGCTCGAGGGCGTCGCGACCGAGATCCGCGCCGCCGGCGGCACGGCGCTGCCCGTTGCCTGCGATGTGATCGACGCTGCCGCCGTCGATCACGCCCGGGAGATCGTCACCCGCGAACTCGGCGCCTGCCATTTCCTGATCAACGGCGCGGGCGGCAATCAGCCCGACGCCGTCACGACGCTCACGGAATTTTCGCCGACAGAAGTCGCTGCCGACAAACCCGCCGGCCAGCGCGGCTTCTTTGACCTCAGTCTCACAAAGTTCGACGACGTGATTCGTATCAACACTCTGGGCACCGTGATTCCGTGCCAGGTGTTCGGTCGCGAAATGGCCGCGCTGGGACGCGGCTCCATCTTGAATTTCGCCTCGATGAACAGCTACCGGCCTCTCACGCGCGTGCCCGCCTACGCGATGGCTAAGGCGGGTGTCGTGAACTTCACGCAGTGGCTGGCGGTCTATCTCGCGCCGGCGAACATCCGCGTGAACGGCGTCGCGCCGGGCTTCTTTGTGAACGAGCGCAGCAAAAAAATCCTCATGACTCCGGAGGGCGGTCTCACGGCGCGCGGACAAAACGTCATGGGCCACACCCCGCTCAAACGCTTCGGCGAGGCGAATGAATTGCTGGGCGCGGTGTGTTGGCTGCTCGATGACGAACGCGCCGGTTTTGTCACGGGCGTCACGCTGCCGGTGGACGGCGGCTTCCTTGCCTCCGCCGGAATTTAATCACCAAACGATCGGCGAGGGGCGATTCCGCTTCGGCCGATCTCGAAAGCGCACCATGAATACTACCTCAGCCATTACGCGCCGGGATTTCCTGGCAATCGGGGCCGCGGCCGTCGCCGCCCCTGCGATTCTCTCCGGAGCCGATTTGAAAAAAGAACCCGTGCGGCTCGGACACATCGGGACCGGCACCCGCGGTTGGGACTTGATCAAATACACGGGCGCGGTCCCGGAGGCGAAAGTCGTCGCCGTCTGCGACGTCTACGCTCCGCACTTGGCCCGTGGATTGGAGGCTTGCGGCAACCCCGACGCGAAGGGCTACGCGAATTACCACGACCTCTTGGCCGATCCGAAGGTCGAAGCCGTCGTGATCGCCACGCCTGATCATTGGCACGAACAGATGGTGCTCGATGCCTTGCGCGCGGGGAAGGCGATCTATTGCGAGAAAGGCCTCACGATTTCCGTGGCCAGCGCGAAACGGATGCGTGCCGCCGTGAAGAAGGCCGGCGCCGTGTTTCAACTCGGCCACCAAGGGCGCCAATTGCCCGCGACGGCAGAGGCGGGGCGGATGATTCGCGAAGGACGCATCGGTCCCGTGACGATGATTCACGTGGGACGGTTTTTTAACGGCACGAAGGAGCGTGCGCCGTGGCGTTGGTATGGTTACTACTCGGCGTGGGATCGGCCCGATCCGAAGGAGGTTCTCGCGAAGCTCGATTGGGAAAAGTGGCTCGGTGCCCTGCCGAAGATCGAGTTCAACGAGCGGCATTTCTGGCACTGGCGGTGTTACTGGCCCTACGGCACGGGCCAGGCCGGCGATCTGCTCACGCACGAGATGGACCACGTGCAGTCGGTGCTCGGTTGGGGGATTCCGGATACGTGCCAATGTTCAGGGCTCAATGCCTACTACGACGACGACCGGGAAGTGCCCGATACCTGGACGGCCGCCTATCGCTTCGAGAAACAGAAATGCTCACTCACGTTTGAGGGCTGCATGAACTCCGGGCGTCAGCAGCCTCCGGAATACCTCGGGCGCAACGGTCGCCTGATCTTCAACAGCATCGGGCAGGACGCTAACCGCTTCTGGATTTATCCCGACGGTCCGGCGTTTCCGCACATGGGTCGGATGCCCGAGGCCACCTATACTTACGATCGGGCCAAGGCGGAGAAATGGCCCGGCCACATGGACGATTTCCTCCAATGCGTGCGCACAGGTGGTCAGCCGAAGTGCAACATCGACGAGTCGTTCATCGAGATCGTGACGGCCCTGATGAGCGTCGAAGCCTACCGGCGGAAACGTGAAGTGCGCTGGGATCCGAAAAAAGAAGAAATCGTCTGAGGGCGCGAGCGAGTGGACGACGGTCCGAGACAGGGGAGAGGGACGGGCTGTCCGGCCCGGCGCGTGGGCGCGTGCAACAAAAGAAACGCCCTTTCAAAACCCAGGAGAATTACTCTACGTTCCCCGTTCCTCGTCCATGTTGACCTTCGCTCCCAAACTCCGTCCGTCCCTCGATCCTGAATTTCTGCCCGCGGCGCTGTGGCACCGCGCGTATCGCGAGCTGGTGGCGGCCGATCCGGGCGCGCGGCCCTTCGTGGTCGTGTTGGTGCGCACGGATGGTGCGGTGTTTCGGCACGACAGCCGCGTGCTGTCGGCAGGGCATCCGGCGGCGGCGCTCACGCTCACGTATGCGGAGCGGTTGTTAAAGTTTCTCCTGTGGATGAAGGGCGGTCCGCAGGTGCTCGTGGCCGGCGCGGACGAGATCGCGGCTGCGTTGGCGAAGATCTACAGTCCGACCGGCGCGCGGGCGTTTGATTTCGATTTTATGGGCGCGAAGATTTTCGGCCGCGTGTTTTCCGTAGAAGCGGTGGCGTTCGAAAAACTCCCGGCTGTCGTCGAGACGAGTTTGCCGATGGGGCGGCATCTGGAGGGCTGCCGGATCGGCTTCGATCTCGGCGGCAGCGATCGCAAGGCGGCGGCGCTCATCGACGGCGAAGTCGTGTTCTCCGAGGAGATCGCGTGGGACCCGTATTTTCAGAAAGACCCGAGCTACCACCTCGAGGGTGTGCACGATTCGCTCAAGCGCGCGGCAGCGCATCTGCCGCGGGTGGATGCGATCGGCGGCAGCGCGGCGGGCGTTTACGTGAACAACGAAGTGCGCGCGGCGTCGCTGTTTCGCGGCGTGCCGACGGACGCGTTTGAACAACAGATCCGCCGCATGTTCTTCACGCTGCAGGAGCGCTGGGGCGGCGTGCCGTTCGAAGTCGTGAACGACGGCGAGGTCACCGCACTCGCGGGCTCGATGTCGATGAACGACAACGCCGTGCTCGGCGTCTCGATGGGCACGAGTCAGGCGGGCGGCTACGTGACGCCGGCGGGCAACATCACGCCGTGGCTCAACGAGCTGGCGTTTGCCCCAGTCGACTACCGGCCGGATGCGCCGCGCGACGAGTGGTCGGGCGACATCGGTTGCGGCGTGCAGTATTTTTCGCAGCAGGGCGTGGGGCGGCTCGCGAAGCGTGCGGGCTTCGCGTTTCCCGCGACGCTGGCGTTGCCCGAGCAATTGATCGAAGTGCAGCACGCGATGAAGGCGGGCGACGCGCGCGCACGGGCGATCTACGAGTCGATCGGCGTGTGCTTCGGCTACGCGATCGCGCACTACGCGGATTTCTACGAGGTAAGAAACCTGCTCGTGCTCGGCCGCGTGACGTCGGGAGAAGGCGGCGAGATCATTCTCGCGCGCGGGATGGCTGTGCTGAAGGCGGAGTTTCCGGCGTTGGCCGAAACGATCCAGCTCCGCACGCCCGACGAGAAGAACAAGCGCCACGGCCAGGCGACGGCCGCGGCGAGTTTGCCGGCCCTGCGCGGGGCGCAGTGAGGTGCGCGGAACGTAAGGACGACCGATGCGTGCCGACATTCTGATCGTCGGCCAAGGGCTCGCGGGGACGTTGCTCGCTTGGGAGTGTGAGCAGGCGGGGCTCGCGTTTGACATCGCCGATCCGGGCCACGCGGCGGCGGCATCGCGCGTGGCGGCGGGAATCATCAATCCGATCACCGGGCGGCGGCTCGTGCAGAGCTGGCGGATCGATGCGCTGCTGCCGATCGCCCGCGCCACCTATCGGGCGATCGAAGCCGTGCTCGGCGTGACGGTGTGGCACGAAATGCGGGTGCGGCGGATTTTTGCCGATGAGCGCGAGCGCCGCGTGCTCGGCGAGAAGCGCGCGACGGGCGAACTCGGCGGGTATGTCGGGGAGGCGGACGATGATGGGTTTTGGATCGAAGGCGCGGCGCGGGTGGATTTGCCGGTGTTGCTCGCGGCGACTCGGGCGCGCTGGGCGGTCGAGGGGCGGTTGCGGGTGGAGACGACGGATGTCGTGGCGGCCTCGGAGCGGTATGCGTGCGTGATCGATTGCCGGGGCCTCGCGAGTGCGGTCGGCGCCGAGTTTCGTTTTCTACCGTGGTCGTATTCCAAAGGAGAGACGCTTGAGGTGGAGACGCCGGGATTGGCGCCAAACGTGATTCTTAATCGTCGGCATTGGGTCCTGCCGGTCGGTGGCGAACGGGCCTGGGTCGGGGCGACGGCGCAGCCAGGCGTGGTTGAGGCGGGGCCGACGGAGGCGGCGCGGGCGACCTTGGAAGCGAGCGCGCGAGCGATGTTGGCGGGTCGGCCCGTGACGGTCGTCGGGCACACGGCGGGTATTCGGGTGTATCTGCCGGACAAACACCCCGTCGCGGGGCGGCATCCGGCGTCGGCAAATTTGGGGTTGATCAACGGCCTCGGTTCCAAGGGCGCCCTGCACGCGCCGTCGCTCGCGCGCCAATGGGTGCGACACCTGATGACCGGAGCGCCGTTTGACGCGGAGGTTGCGGTCGGGCGATTCGCAGGCAGCAATGTCGCGCAAGTTTCGTCGCGTTAGGCCGCTGTTCGTCGCAGATTTCCGGCCGCTCGGCGCAAAGCCGCTTAATCCGCTTGAATCCGTCCGATGACCCGCGAATGAACGCCCCCGTTTCTCCCATGCAAAACCGTTGGACCAAGATCGCCGCCATTGTCGCGGGGTGGGTGTTCCTTGGTTTCGTGCTCACGTTGGAGCTCTACTTTAACAACCGCGCCGGTTCCAGCATGGGCCGCCAAGTGGATTTCATCGAACTGGCGATTCCGCAGTTTGGCCGTGCGATGATGTGGGCGATGATGGCGCCGCTGATCTTGATGCTGCGTGCCCGGGTGCCGCTCGGTGCGGGCCGGTGGGTCGGCGGCGTGAGTTTTCATTTCGCGATGAGTTTCGTCGTGATGGCGACCTATTACCTCGGGCGAATGCTCGCCTACGGGATTTTTTACGGCGAGCCGTTCGCGGATTTCTGGCCGTCGGCGCTAAACGGTTTCTACGGGCGCAACATCATCGACATGGCTTATTACTGGGCCGTGCTGGCGTTTGGCTACAGCTTCGAGATCTACCAGCGCTACAAGAACGAGGAGCTGCGCAGCGCTCAACTGGAGTCGCGCCTCGTGGAGACGGAACTCAAGGCCCTGCGCGAACAACTGCGGCCGCATTTTCTTTTCAACACGATGAACACGATCTCGGTGCTCGTGCGTGAGGGGAAAAACGACGAGGCGGTCACGCTGATCGCGCGGTTGAGTTCCTTGCTCCGCATGTCGCTCGACAACACGCGTGTGCACGAGGTCACGCTGCGGCAGGAGATGGATTTTCTGGAGCTCTACATCGAGATCCAACGGGCGCGTTTCTCGGATCGCCTCCAAGTGGACATCGCGATCGAGCCGGCGGCGATGGAGGCGCGCATCCCGAATCTGATTCTCCAACCGCTCGTGGAAAACGCGATTCTCCACGGCGTCGCGCCGAAAGCAGGCCCGGGCCGCGTCACGGTGAGCGGGCGCATCGCCGAGGGGCAGTTGCACCTCGAAGTGAAGGACGATGGTCCCGGTCTCGGCGACGGCACACGCCGGGCGAAGGAGGGCATCGGGCTTTCGAATACGCGCGAGCGCCTCGCGAAAATTTACGGCGCCCACGGCCATCTCTCGCTGCGCAGCGAGGTAGGCTGCGGCGTCTCGGTCCAAATCATTTTACCCTGCCGCACATGAAAACGAATTCCGCTGCACCCCTGCCTCCGGCGACCGCCTCGTCGCGCATTCGCACCATCATCGTCGACGATGAGCCCACCGCGCGCCGCGGCATCCGCCTCCTCTTGGAACGCGACGGCGGCGTCGAGATCGTCGGCGAGGCTTCCGGCGGTGCTGAGGCGGTCGAACTGATCCTCCGCGAAAAACCGGAACTCGCGTTTCTCGATGTGCAGATGCCCGGCTGCGACGGTTTCGAGGCGCTCGCGAAGCTCGACTCCGCGACAACTCCGGCGGTGATTTTTGTGACGGCCTACGACGAGCACGCGCTCCGCGCCTTCGAGGTGAACGCGGTCGATTACCTCCTGAAACCTTACGACGACGCGCGCTTCGCGGCTGCGCTTCTGCGCGGCAAGGACGAAGTGCGCCGGCGTCAGGCCGACACCGTGAATTCCCGGCTTACGCAGCTCCTCGATTATTTGCAGCAATCGGGCGAACGCGCGGCGCCGCCCCGCGATGAGCCGGCGGGCGATCGGATTCTGCTCAAATCATCGGGCGAGATTTTTTTCCTGAAGGCGGATGAGATCGATTGGATCGAAGCCGAGGGCGACTACATGAAGTTCCACGTCGCGGGGCGCGCGCACCTCATGCGCGAGACGATGGCCCGCCTCGAAGCGCGGCTCGATCCGAAGCGCTTCATTCGTATCCATCGCTCGACGATCGTGAACATCGACCGCCTGCGGAAACTTAGCCCGTCGTTCGCCGGCGAGTATGCAGTGATCTTGCACGACGGCACGAAGTTGAAACTCAGCCGCGGTTATCACGAGCGCATCGCGTCGTTGCTGAAAGAGGCGCTGTAAACGCCTGAAAGTGTTCGTTTTTGGGACGCGGGCTGTTCGCTCGCGGCACAGTTTTAGGAGCGGGCGGGCAGGGCAGTGGGCGGCCTAACACACCAGCCCCCCGTTTTGTCGCAGAAAAAACGCACCTCGTCGCTTTCCAGAAACTTTGGAATGCGTCTGGCGCTTATGGGGGCGTGAAAACAATCCCCCACTTTCTCCGTTTCGTCGCTCTCTTTGCAGTTCTGTCGGTCGTCACCACCCGCGCGGCCAGCTCGCTTGACTACGCGCTGGAAGCGCAGACCCGGCTCGGCACCGAGGTATGGTCACAGGTCATCCGCATCGAAAACAAAACGCCGGCCAAAGGTTTTCCGAAGATCGTGCACGCGTTGGTCTTCGAACTCGCCGATATTCTTTGGTTCTACGATGCGGCGCACGGCACGCAGAGTTTCTCGATGCACAAGGGCCGGCTCGCCGAGGAAAAAGCCGACTTCGCCCCGCTCCTGCGCGACATCCACGCGGGTTTCGGGCGTTGGACCGTAGTGGGCGAGCGGGCCGGTGCCGACCGCGAGCGCATTGCCCTGCGCAACGGCTGTTTTATCGAGAGCGTCGTGGCGCTGCGCGAGCGGCTCGCGCTCGGTGGTGAAGTCGTGCGGCCGAAGTTGCTCTCTTATTATTTGGAAAGGAGCGGCAGTCTTCACGGGCACACCGTGTTGGCCTACGAGACCGGTGATCGCGTGGAAATCATCGACTCGGCGCTCGCGAATCAGCGCTTCAACTTCCCGGCCCCGCTGGCCACCGATGCGATGAAACTCGCGAAGGCGGTCGCGGGTTCGAAGGTGGCCGCGGCCCGTTTGTTCTCCCTCGAACCGGTCGTGGCGACGGGGCTCTTTGCCTCGGCGGTGGCGGCGAGTTCGTCGGTCGCTGTTTTGGAATAATTTCGGCGCACGGGCGCGGCGATTGGTCGCAGCGTCCCATGAGCGGACGGCGCAACGGGCGAGGTTTTGGTCGCGCGGTGGCGGGTGCCCGTCGCGCGGACGGTGCGGCTGGTCGCAATCGCGTTGAGCGCGGCGGGGTCGGCGGGGTTTGTGTCATACAAAGAAACATCGCGCGGCCGCAGGTGCGGCCGGCCGGTTTCCGAAACCAAGCCAACCAACCCATGAAGAAATACCACCCAACCGCCCGCGTCGGAATCGCGCGGCGCTCCACCTCCGCACTGACGGCCGGCCTCCTCGCCGTCCTCGGCAGCGGCTCCGCTGTCGCGCAGTCGGCTCCGGCGAAATCCGCCGCCACGATGGAACCCGCGCAGAAACTCGACCGCTTCGTCGTGACCGGCTCGGCCATTCCGATGGCCGTCGAAGAGTCGTTCGCACCCGTCGCGGTTTACTCGCAGGAGCAGTTAATCCTCACGGGCGCGAATACGCCCATCGAGGGCTTGCGCACACTGCCGTCGTTCGTGGGCGGCACCGCCACCGAGCAGGACAGCAACCGCGGCACGGGTGCGGCGAATATCAACCTTCGCGGCCTCGGCTCGACCTCCACGCTGACGCTCATCAACGGCCGCCGCACGGGCCAGGCCTTTAACAACATCAACCTGATCCCGCTCGATGCGATCGGCCGCGTCGACGTGCTCAAGGACGGCGCCGCCGCCAACTACGGCGCCGACGCGATCGCGGGTGTGGTCAATTTTACGCTCCTCGAAATTCCGAAAGGCACGTCCGTCCGGTTTACGTATGGAAATACTTGGGACAAGGACGCTTCGGTCGTGCAGGGCGGTCTCGTGACTGGCATGGCCAACGACAAGACGTCGATCCTCCTCGCGGCCTCCGCCTACAAGCGCAACGACATCTACTCCCGCGACCGCCAAGTATCCGAGAATGCTGACGTGCGTTCTTACGGCGGCAACAACGGCGGCTCCGACAGTTTCAGCGGCCGTCTCGACACGAAGCTCAACACCACCACGGGAGGCCCGTTCGGCGTGCCGAGCGCGACGAATCTTCCGAGCGCCGGCTACCTGCGCGACGGCGTGGCGTTTCCGCGCTCCATCGCGGACTATCGTCAATACGACGTGAACACGGACCGCTACAACTTCCGCGCGCTCACGCCCGCCATTCCCGGCCAGCAGCGCGCCAGCTACTACGGCGTGGGCAAACACTCGTTCCTCGAGAACGTCCGCGGCAAGGTCGACTTCCTCTACTCCTCACTGAAGACGGACAACGGGCTCGCCTCGTCGCCGTTTACCATCGGTGGAGCGGAGAATCTTCAGAACAGCCCGTATCTCGAAATCTTCGAGTCGCAGGCCGCCATCGCGGCCGCCCGTGCGGCCAACAGCACGGCCGCGCTACAAGTCGTGAGTTTCCCGCGCTACCGCTCGCTCGAACTCGGCAACCGCGCCAATTTCTGGACCGAGGAATCCTACCGCGTGTTTGCCGGTTTCGAAGGCGAATTCGGCGGCTGGCACTTCGACACCGGTTACCTGTATTCCGCGATGGACCGCTTCCGCGGTGACAGCGGTTTCCCTTCGCGCCAAGCGCTGCGCAACGAAGTCGCCTCCGGTGCCTTCAATCCGTTTGCGCGCAACTTCGCGATCGGTTCGTGGACCTCGCCCACCAACGGCCGCACCTACACGTTCGACAACGCCGCCGCGCTACGTCGCACCGCGGTGCAGGACAAGCGCAACACCAAGCGCGGCATCGAGCAGATCGACTTCAAGGTGAACGGCACGCTCTTTGCGCTCCCCGCTGGTGATCTCCAGACGGCCGCCGGTCTGGAGCATCGCACCGAATACGACGACGATTTCTTCGGCCCGCTCTACAACGCCGGCGACGCGCTCGGTCTCAACACCGGCAACTCCTTCCGCGGCGAGCGCAAAGTCGATGCCGGATACGTCGAAGCGGTGGCTCCGGTCGCGAAAAACCTGCCCTTCGTCCACGATCTCAGTCTCAGCGCCGCCGTGCGGCATGAGAAGTTTGAATACACCAACCCGCGCGTAGCGAAGCACTCGAAGCTCGACAGCACCGACTGGAAAGCCGGTCTGCGTTGGCAGCCGACGCCCGATCTCACCGTGCGCGGCACGATGAGCACCGCGTTCCGCGCTCCGCTCGAAAGCGAGCTCTACGCGGCCGTCGGGACCTCGTTCCCCACGGTGAACGATCCGGCGCGCAAGCCCGACGGCTCGCGTTTCACGCCCACCGGCGTGCAGACGCAGATTCAGACCGGCGGAAATATCAACCTGAAGCCCGAACAGGCCGAGACGTGGACGACTGGTATCGCGTGGTCGCCGAAGGCTGTGAAAGGCCTCTTCATGTCGGTCGACTATTACAACGTGGTGAAGGAAGACATCGTCGTCGTCGGAGACGCGCAGTTTATCCTGAACTCCAATTGGAACGGCCAAGGCTCCGGCTTCCCCCGCCTGCAAAACGGCGTGTGGCAGTTTGATCCCGGCGCTCCGCTCGCGAGCTCCGTGATCCGCCAGCCCGACGGTTCGCTGTCGTCGTCGAATGCGGTCATCAGCGTAATCGGCACGAATCTGAACCTCGCGAAAAACAGCGTGGCCGGCCTCGACTACCAGATCGGTTACACGATGCCGCTCGGCGCCGGTAAATTCACGACCACGCTCGCGTTGAACCAGTTCCTCAAGTGGGACCTCCAACGTGTGCAGGGCGCGCCGTCCGAGAGTTTTGTCGGTAAGTTTGTCGACACATCGTCCGACGCGTTCGCGCCGGGTTCGATTCCCGAGTGGAAGGGTAACTTGAACTTCAACTACAAGGCCGGCTCGAAGTGGGAAGGCGCCGTGACCGTGAATTGGGTCGATTCCTTCGAAGACGATCCGAATCAGGTCAACCCGGCCTTCAACAAGGGCAGCACGTTTCGCACGGTCGAGGCTTGGTGGACGTTTGATGTGATCGCCCACTATTCGCTGCCCGAGACGTGGCTGCGCGGCTGGTGCAAAAACACGCGCGTCACCGTGGGCGTGGAAAACGTCGCCAACGAGTCGGCGCCGCTGGCGGTTGGCGCGTTTAACGACAGCTACGACACCACGCTGCACAGCTCGCGCGGTCGTTTTATGCACCTGTCGATTTCGAAGAAATTCTAAGCGGCTCCCCACCGGGGCTCTGCTAGGCGAGGCGCGCCGGAAATGGCGCGCCTTTTTCGTGGCTGGCGAGTCCCGTTCATCCCCCCGGCGGGCCGTTCGTCCAAGTTCGCTGTAACTTTTCCAGATCGGCCGTGTTGTAGGTGTGTGCCCAGTTTCGATTTCATCCGCTCCTTTTCCTATCCGGCGACCGCCGCAGGCCTCCGCTTGGTCGCGAAACAGACGCCGTTCGTCGCAAACGCGTTTTCCTTTGCGGGGCCGACCCTTTGCTCCCTCTCGTTCGTAGTTATCAGTTGTGTTGTGTGGCCGGCTCGTTGTGGGGCCGGCCACCTTTTTTTCGCCGCGAACGGGCCAGCCGCAGCTTGCGCTCAAGGCTGAGAATCCTTCCCCTTGCCCTTCACTACCGCCGCACTGACCACCATGAACTCTGCCTCCACACTGTCCAAATCCACGCCGACGAGCGTCGCTCCGCGCCGGAAATCCAAGACGATCTGGTTCGTCCTTGGCGGTATCCTCCTCCTGATCGCCCTCGGCGTCGGCGCCTATTTCAAAAACAAGGCCGCTGGTCAGACCGTGGTCGTCACCACTGAGAAATCCGTGACCAAGACCATTACCCAAATCGTCTCCGCCACGGGGAAAGTTCAACCTGAGGTTGAGGTGAAAATCGCCCCCGAGGTTTCGGGCGAAATCGTCAAATTGCCCTTCCGCGAGGGTGCGATCGTGAAAAAGGGCGACCTGCTGCTCAGCATCAAACCGGACGTCTACAATGCCCAAGTCGAGCAACAGGAAGCCGGTCTCGTCGCCGCGCGCACCGGTGTCGTCCAGGCCAAGGCCCAGCGCCTCAAATCACAGGATGACCTCAAACGCGCCGAAGACCTCTACCGGAAGCAGTTGCTCTCGGACTCGGAAATCATGGCCGCCCGCACGACCCTCGAGGTCGCCCAGGCCAACTTCGAGAACGCCGAAGCCACCGTGCGTCGCACCGAGGGGGCGCTCAATCAGGCCAAGGACCAGCTCACCAAGACCGTCATTTACGCCCCCATCGACGGCAAGGTGAGTTCCCTCAGCAATGAGCTCGGTGAGCGGGTCGCCGGCACCGGTTCCTTCGGTGGGGCCGAAGTCATGCGCGTGGCCGACCTCGCGAACATGGAAGTCCGCGTGAACATCAACGAAAACGATATCGTCAACGTGAAGCTGGGCGACAAAGCCAAGATTTCCATCGATGCCTTCCCGAACCGCAAGTTCGACGCCGTGGTGAAAGAGATCGGTTCCGCCGCGAAAGTCACGGGCATGAACACCCAGGATGAGGTGACCAACTTCCTCGTGAAGATCCGCATTTTGGACAAAGACGTGCCTCTCCGCCCCGGCATGAGCGCCAATGCCGACGTCGAGACCAAGACCGTCGAAAACGTGGTCGCCGTGCCGATCCAGAGCGTCACGGTGCGCGCCAAAGAGAGCAACAAGACGCTCGAAGAAGTTTCCAAAGGCCGTGAAAAAACGGCCGGCGAAAACAAAGGCGAGGGCGCCGCCGCCGCGGTGAACGAGAAACAGCAGAAGCAGGCGGACAAAGCCGACCGCGAGAATCTCCAGCGCGTGGTCTTTGTGAAAAACGGCGACGTTGTGAAACTCGTCAAAGTCGAGACCGGCGTGCAGGACACCACGCACATCGAAATCAAGTCGGGCCTCAAAGCCGGCGAAGAAGTCGTCAGCGGTTCGTTCGGCGTCATCACCCGCACCCTCAAGAACGATATGAAGGTGACGCTCGATAAGAGCAAAAAAGCATCGGACAAAAAGTAGTTTCCTGTCGGTGATCCCGCCTTCCGCCACACCATGAACGCCACCCATTCCGCTTCTGCCGCTACGCGCTCGGTCCGCCCGCCCGGACCGCTTGTCATCGAAATCGAGGGTGTCACCAAGCTCTACAAGATGGGCTCGGAGATCATTCACGCCCTGCGCGGCGTGAACCTGAAGATTCACCGCAACGAGTATCTTGCGATCATGGGCCCGTCCGGCAGCGGTAAGTCCACGCTCATGAATATGCTCGGCTGCCTCGATACGCCGACGGAGGGCCGCTACGAATTCAGCCAGAAAAATGTGGCGACGATGAGCGACGATGAGCTCGCCGACATCCGCAACCGCGAGATCGGTTTCGTCTTCCAGACGTTCAACCTCCTGCCGCGTTCCAATTCGCTGCACAACGTTGAGCTCCCGCTGATCTACGCTGGGCTCGGCCGTGGCGAGCGTTTGGCGAAAGCCCAACGTGCGCTCGAAAATGTCGGCCTCGGCGAGCGCATGGGCCACAAACCCAACGAGCTCTCCGGCGGTCAGCGCCAACGCGTCGCGATCGCCCGCGCGCTGGTGAACGATCCCTCCATCATCCTCGCCGACGAGCCGACGGGTAACCTCGACTCAAAAACGGGTGAGGAAATCATGGCGCTCTTCGAGCAGCTCTACGCGCAGGGCAACACGATCATCGTCGTCACCCACGAAGAAGACATCGCCCGCCACGCCCGCCGCATCGTCCGCCTTCGCGACGGACTGATCGAGAGCGATTTGGCAGTGGAGTAATTTCGGTCCTTCCCCGTGACCCGCATCGTCTACGAGACCACCGAGTCGTTCGCCATCGCGTTTGCACAGATCGCGGCGAACAAGCTCCGCTCCATGCTCACGGCGCTCGGCGTGATTATCGGCATCGTGGCCGTGACCCTCATGGGCACCGCGATTCTCGGTATCGACGCCGGCGTGGAACGCAGCCTCTCCGGCTTCGGCGACGATGTGCTCTACGTCACCAAGTGGCCGTGGAAGGACACCAGCGACTGGTGGAACTACCGCAATCGTCGCGAAATCAACGTCGAGCACGCTCAGCCGATCAACGATTGGATCGCCGAGCACCCGAACAGCCCGCTCAAGCTCGCCGTGCCCGCGACCGACTGGGGTGCGAGCGTGAGCCGCGGCGAAAATCGCGTGAACAATATCCGCATCGTCGGCACGACGGCGGACCTCGGGCGCATCGTGCGCTCCGACATGAAGGAAGGGCGTTTTTTCACCGACATCGAGAACCGCAGCGCGCGCAACGTCGCGGTGATCGGCTTCGACGTGGCCGATGCGCTGTTTCCCAACGAATCGCCGCTCGGCAAAGACATCCGCATCCGCAACCAAGTCTACAACGTCGTCGGCGTAGCCGCGCGGCAGGGGAGTTTTCTCGGGCTCTTCAGTTGGGACTCGCAGGTGATTTTGCCGATTGGCGCGTTTGGGCGCTCGTTTCCGCTGCGCTACGCCGATCCGGAAATCCGCGTGCAGATCGACCTCGACCGCGTCGAGGAAGCGCGCGACGAGATCCGCGGCATTATGCGGCGCGTGCGCGGGCTGAGCCCGGAAAAGAAGGACGATTTCGAAATCAACAGCCAACAGGTGATCCGCGAACAGCTCGACCCGGTGAAGCGCGGCATCGCCATCGGCGGCCTCTTTATCACGGGACTCGCGCTCTTCGTGGGCGCGATCGGCATCATGAATATCACCTACGTGAGCGTGAAGGAGCGCACGAAGGAGATCGGCACGCGCAAAGCGCTGGGGGCCCGGCGCCGCACCATCCTGCTCCAGTTTCTTATCGAAGCCGTGAGCATCTGTCTGCTCGGCGGTATCGGCGGCCTGGCGACGGCTTGGGGCCTCTCGGCGATCGTCGGTGTGCTCATGCCGACATTCCCCTTGGTCTTCTCGCTGGGGCTCGTGCTGCTCGGTCTCGGCGTCTCGGTGTTTACCGGGATCTTCAGCGGCTTCGCCCCGGCTTGGCAGGCGAGCAAACTCGATCCTGTCGTCGCGCTGCGCTACGAATAATCCGAACGCGTCATGCTCATCGCCGAAATCTTCCGCCTCGCGTTCTCCTCGCTCACCGCGAACAAGCTCCGTTCGAGCCTCACCGTCCTCGGCATCGCCGTCGGTGTGTTTTCCGTGATCGGCGTGATGACGTTTATCAACGGCATGCGCGGCTCGATCGAGAGCGGGCTGAACGTGCTCGGGGCGAACAGTTTTCAAATCAGCAAGTTCCCCGCGATCAGCTTCTCCGATTGGAACCGCTTCCGGAACCGGCGCGACGTGACCTACGCCATCGCGAACCGTTTCAAGGACCTCATGGGCGACTCCGCCAAGGTGAACCTCCAGATCGGCCGCGGCGGGCAGACCGTGATTTTCCGCGACCGTCGCACCAACCCGAATGTGCGGCTCATGGGCACCGACGAGAATTACGTCACGGCGCTCAATTTCGAAATCGCCGCCGGGCGCAACCTCGGTGCCGACGACGTCGAATACGGGCGCCCGGTGTGTCTCCTCGGCTCCGACGTGGTGCAGAAACTTTTCCCGGACGAAGAGGCGCTCGGCAAAGTCGTGCGCATGAACGGGCAGAACTACACCGTCGTCGGACTGCTGGCGCCAAAGGGCTCTGCGTTTGGCGGCAACCCGGACGCGCTCGTGATGACGCCTATTTCGCGTTTCCTCGCGGTCTACGGGCGTTCGATGCGCTCGATCAATCTGAACGTGCAGGCGCTCAACCAGGCCGAGCTTACCGCCACGCAGGACAAAGCGGTCGGGATGATGCGCCTCGTGCGCGGTCTGCATCCGGAGGATCTCAACGACTTCGAAATTTTCTCCAACGAATCGCTCATTGAAGCGTTCAACAAAATTGCCGACGTCGTCGCGGCAGGGGCGCTCATCATCAGCGCCATCGCACTGCTGGCCTCGGGCGTGGGCGTGATGAACATCATGCTCGTGAGTGTGACCGAGCGCACGAAAGAGATTGGCATCCGCAAGAGCATCGGCGCGAAGAAGCGCAGCATCATGCTGCAATTCCTCTCCGAAGCCGTCGCACTCTCACTGATCGGTGGACTCGCCGGAGTGGCTGTGGGGGTGGGCGGTGGCAATGCCGCGGCCTATTTTATGAACACCGCGATCACGTTTCCGTGGATGTGGGCGGGCATTGGGCTCGGGGTGTGCGGCGGCATCGGTGTGATCTTCGGACTGTATCCCGCGTGGAAAGCCGCGTCACTCGATCCGATTGAGGCGCTGCGTTACGAATAAGCAGGAGCGCGACCGCCCTCGGTCGCAGTTCTCCGCGCGAGCCTCAAATCCTGCGACTGGGGGCGGTCGCGCTCCCAAAATCAACCGCGGCGGATTTCGGAGCCGTGGAAGCGGATTTGGATACGGAAGACTTTTTTCACGCGGCACGTGATCAGCCCCGTCGCGAGGTCGACGCGTTCGGGGATTTCGATGCGGTGGAGATCGACCACGGCGTGGAAGCCGCGCTCGGAAAAAACGTCGATCAACATCGCGAGCGCCTTCGGGTCGGTGAGGAGCGGGTCCTCGGTATTGACGTGCGCGGCGCCCGAGATCGCGTGGCGCTGCACGATCGGCATGATCTTCTTCGCGATGAACGTGACGATTTGGCCGAAGAGCTCCGGTTGGTCGAATTCGTAGCCGTCGAGGCGCTTCACCAATTCCTGGCGGGCGTGGACGATGATTTCGTTGGCCACGGGCACGTTGCGCAGACGGTCGACGGTCCGGGGGTCGAGCTCGAGCGTGCTCTGGTAGTCGAGCTCTTTGAGGATGTTTTGCTCGACCTCGTGCAGGGTGCCCTGCGCGTTGATGAAGTGGTAGTGGAAGGTTTCCTTGAGCGACTGGAGGGCATCCCACGTTTGTTCTTTGAAGACGCGATAGCGGCGGCGGGCGAGACCTTCGTCGTGGTCCGTCGGACGGTCCTCCATGAGCTGGCCGACGCCGGAACGGAGCACTTCTTCGTTGTGCAGTTTCGTTTCCTGGCCGCGCTTGAGCTGGCGGGCGACGGATTCCTTTTCATCCACGAAGAGCACCATGATGTGCACGGTCGGCTGGCGGAAATGGATGCTGAGCGGGGTGCCGTAGAACTCGCGGCGCAGGCCGTGCATTTTGCCGACGAGGAGCTTCAGACATTCGACCTGCACGTTGGTGCGCGGAAAGCCGTCGAGGATGGCGCCGTCGTGATATTCCGGGCGGAGCAGGCGGCGCAGGAGCAGGCCGACGACTTCACGATCGCCGACCATGTTACCACCGTCTTTGAGGGCCTTGGCTTCCGGGGAATCGAGGAGCGCGCTGATCACGATCGGCTGGCACGTGAGGCCACGGGCGCGCGTGATGAACGCCGTGTTGGTGCCTTTGCCGGCGCCGGGCGCACCGCCGAGCAAAATAATTTCCTTGGGGAAGCGCAGTTTTTCGCGGCCGTATTCTTCCTCCAAGCGCTGCCAGACCGAGCCAAAGATCAGTTGGGCATCTTTGATTTCGAGGTCGGTGAGCTTGGGGGCGACCGGAGCGATGGCAGGGGTTGGGGGCTGGGCGGCAGGCGTGGACATTTCGATAAAGAGACGCGAGCGCCTAGAGGGTTTTGCGGGAGGGTCGGACACAAGGCTAATCTCGCGAGCGCCGCGTGCGGGTCGTGCGAAACGCGAGGCGGAGGCGAGGTCGCCCTGCGATTTGCACGAAGCCACCATGGCGCGCCGCGCGACGGAGGGGTCGAGGAAAATTAACCTGCTGGGGCGCAGGAGCTTTCTGCAAACGGGGCGGCGCTGGCACGGTTCAGGCGATAGTGAGTGGCATGACTCCGCTCATTCTCGCCTTCCTGTTTTTAGGTTCCCTGCTGTGCCTCTTGGTCAGTGCCGACCACAAATCGGCCGATGCCGTGGAAACCGCCCGCGTGCGGGGCTTCGAAAAATACTGAAAATATTTCGCGCGCCGGAACCTCACGATGCGACCTCGGTCAAAATGGGCCGGCGTAGATTCGTCGGCCTAGCCGACGGACCCGCCAAGTTGAAGCTGGACCTGGCGGGGTCGCGCAAGCGGCCCCGCCTTGCTTTTGGCATTTCGCTTCCTGGTCGCGCCGCCCACACTCGTTTCCCTCCCCATGCGCATTCTCATCGTCGACGACGAACCGGCCATCCGCAAAACGACGCGTATCGCGGTCGAGCTTGCCGGTCATACCACGGCGGAGGCGCCGAACGCGCTGCGGGCGCTCAAGGCGATCGAGGACGACGCGTTCGAGGCGGTTTTGCTCGATCTCAAACTGGGCAACGATGACGGCCTCGACGTGCTCGCCAAGCTGCTCAAGGCGCAACCCTCGCTGATCGTGGTGATGTTTACGGCCTACGCGAATATCGCCACGGCGGTGGAGGCGATGCGGCGCGGGGCGTTCGACTTTTTGCCGAAGCCGTTTACGCCGGACCAGATCCGGGCGGTGTTGGCGAAAATCGAAAAGACCCGCGCGCTCGAAAGCCGCGTCCGCGCACTCGAAAACCAGCTTGCGGCCGAATCGCCGCCTATCGATCTCGTGTCCGCTGAGCCTGCCACACAGCGCGCGATCGAGATCGCGTTCAAGGCCGCCGGGACGCCGGCGAATATTTTGATTCTCGGCCCGAGCGGCACCGGCAAAAGCGTGCTCGCCCGCGAAATCCATCAGCGGAGCGCGCAACGCGAGGCGGCGTTTGTGACGGTGAGTTGCCCCTCGCTCTCGCGCGAGCTGCTCGAGAGCGAGCTCTTTGGGCACGTGAAGGGCTCGTTCACCGGCGCGGTGGCCGACACGCTTGGCAAAGTCGCCGCGGCCGACGGCGGCACGCTCTTTCTCGATGAGATCGGCGAGATGCCGCTGGAGATTCAGCCGAAGCTGCTGCGGCTGCTGCAGGAGCGCGAATACGAGCGCGTGGGCGAAGCGAAGCCGCGGCGGGCGAATGTCCGCGTGATCGCGGCCACGAACCGAGCGCTGGCCGACGAGGTGAAGGCGGGGCGTTTCCGCGAGGATCTGTTTTACCGGCTCAATGTGATCGGCGTGACGTTACCCGGACTGCGCGACCGGCCGGCAGACCTCGCGCGGTTTGCGGAGAGTTATTGGCGCTTTTTCGCGGCGCGGCTCGGCAAGAAAATCACCGGGTTGGCGCCGGCGGTGAGTGTGGCGTTTGCCGCGTATCGCTGGCCGGGCAATCTCCGCGAACTGCGCAATGTGATCGAGCGCGCGGTGATTCTCGCGTCGGGCGAGACGATCGAGCTGGTCGATTTGCCAGATGAGTTCGGCACGCCGCCGGATGCAGCGATCGCGGTTGGCGCGCGCGTCACGCTCGATGCGCTCGAGACCGAGCACATCCGGCGTATCCTCGCCTCGGCGCGCAATCTCGACGAGGCGGCGCGCACGCTCGGGATCGATCCGGCCACGCTCTACCGCAAGCGGCAGAAACTGGGGCTCCTCTGAGATGTTGCGGACGCGCCTCTACCTCGGGCTCTTGCCGCTCCTGCTGATTCTCGTCGGCACCGGGGCGTATGCGATCCGCGTCGGGCGGGAGCTGGCGGGCTCGTTGTCGCGCGACCTCGTGAACAACTACCACGCGATCTCCGCGCTGCAGCAGATGCGCGAGGCGGCGACGCTGATGAACAACGCGCTCCGCGACGCCCAGCGCGGCGATTTGCTGGGTGCGCGGCGGGCGTTTGACGAGCCGCGCGCAGCCTTCATGCGCGAGCTGATGGGGCAGGCGCACAGCTCGGCCGGCTCGCCGCGTGCGACCCTTGTGGTGGCGCTCGACCAGGCGTTTCAGGATTTTTCGGGTCGCGCGGAGGCGGTGTTGCGCTCCGGTGCGGGCGGATCGCGGATCGCCCAGCAGGGCGACACCGCGGCGCTCCTGCGGGTGCTCGATGCCATTGAGACGCTCACGCGGCGCGATGCGGCTGCGGCGCAACAAACGGCGGCACGCGTCGAGCAACTCGCGGCGACGACGGAGCGCGTGCTCCTGCTCGCGATCATCGGCGCGGTGTTGTTGTCGATCTTCGTCGCGTGGCGGATGGCGGCGGCGTTGCTCAAGCCGATCAAGGCGCTCACGGCATCGGCAGTGGCAGTCGGCGAAGGCGACCTCGACCGCACGGTGCCGGAGATGTCGCGCGACGAACTCGGGCAACTCGCGCGGGCGTTTAACACGATGGCGGCGAAGCTCCGCGCTTACCGCGAGGCGACGCTCGCCAAAGTCCTGCGCACGCAGCGCACGATGGAGGCGACGCTCACTTCGGCGCCCGACCCGGTGTTTGTGGTGTCGCGCGAGGGCACGACGGAAGTGCGCAATCCTGCGGGCGCGGCATTGGGGCTCGCGGAGTTTCCGGCCGACATCGCGGAGCCGCTCGCGCGCGTGCTCGCGACGGGTGAGCACTATCTGCCGGGTGACTATGCGAAGGTCGTCTCGCTCGGTGGTCGCCACTACTTGCCGCGTATTTTGGCGATCGGTGACAAGCTCACGGAGTTCACGGGGGCGGCGATTGTGCTGCAGGACGTCACGAAGTTTCGGCTGCTCGATGATGCGAAGACGAATCTTGTGGGCACCGTGAGCCACGAGTTGAAGACGCCGCTGACGAGTCTGCGCATGGCCGTCTATCTGCTGCTGGAGCAAAAACTCGAAGGTCTGACGGCGACGCAACGCGAGCTGCTGGAATCGGCGCGCGACGACGCGGACCGGTTGCTCCGCATCCTCGACAACTTGTTGGACCTCGCGCGGCTGGAGGCGGGCGCCTCCACGCTCAACCGACGCGAAGTGACGGTGGGCGAACTGGTGGACGAGATCGCGCGCGAGGCGCGGGCGTTGGTCGAGCCGGCGGGCCGCACGCTGGCGGTCGCGGTGGGGCCGGAGGTCGCGGCGCTGCGGTTATCGGTCGATGCCGAACGGCTGCGCCACGTGTTTATGAATCTGCTGACGAATGCGGTGAAGTATTCGCCGGAGGGCGGCGTGATCGGGCTCGCGGCGACGCGCGACGCGGAGTTCGTGCGCTGCGCGGTGCGCGACGAGGGGCCGGGGATTCCCGCGGAGAGCGTGGCGCGGGTGTTTGATCGATTTTACCGCGCGCCGAATCAGGAGAAGAGCGGCGCGGGGCTCGGGCTCGCGATCGCCCGGGAGATTGTCGTCGCTCACGGCGGCAGCATCGCGTGTGCGAGCGAGCCGGGACGTGGGGCGGAGTTCTATTTCCTGCTGCCGCTCCAAGCGGGCTGAACCGTCGGCTGCGGAGCCGGCGCGGGTGCGAAGGGCGCCATGCTCTCGGCGCGGGCGGCTTCGACGTCGAAGGTTTCCTCGACGAGTTTTCGCAGACGGGTGACGGAGAGGCGGAGCTTCCACTCGCGGCGCAGGCGGCCGGCGTTGGCGGGGTGGTAGTTGTATTCGGCGACCTCGGCGGCGAGATCGTCGGCGTGGGTCAATTGGCCGACTTGGTGGATGAGTTCGAGGTCCGGCTCAAAATAGTCGGCGTTCAGCAGCAAGAGGAGGTGCTTGAAAGGGCGGGCCTGCGGATAGAGGCAGCGCGTGAGCACGGCCTGGGAAAACTGTTCGGTGGGCACGCCGTGGCGGCCGCAAAAACTCTCAGCCAGAGTCTTTTTTGTGATCATGGGGTTGGGTAGCGCTGAGTTGAGCGACCCAAAAATCGCTGTCCAGTAGCAAAAACCCCCAGCTTTAGACTTTTTTGGTTATGACGCGTGGGGCCGTCTCCATCTGGCCGCGGGTGACGCCGAGCTGGTTGATGAGTTTCAGTTCGCGCCAGAGCTCGGCGCCGGTGATTTCGCCGCGGAGGAGTTGGGCGTAGCGGGTGAGCGTGCGGGTGACTTCGTCGGCGCTCTCGTTGACGAATTCTACGCGGAAACTGCGGGCGCCGAGCTCGAGGAGGTGGGCGACGTATTCGGCGCCAGTCTGGGCGCGGTTGTTGAAAACGGTGTTGCGGCAGCCGGCGTCGGCTTTGAGCGGGAGTTCGGCGCCGACGCGGTCACGGAGGGCGACGCGGTGTGTGTCGCAGGGGCGGCCGCAGTCGCGGTAGTCTTTGCCGTCGGAGAGGAACGCGCAGAAGACGCAGTGCTCCATGTGAAACATCGGCATGTGCTGGTGCACGGTGATGTCGAACCACGTGCCGGGCGCGCCGGCGAGGAGGGCGGTGAGCTGCGTGATGTTGAGATCGTAACTGGCGGTGACGCGTTCGAGGCCGTGGTGCTGGAGGAGGTATTCGGCGGTGAGGGGATTGGCGACGTTGAGCGAGAAATCGCCGCGGCGGCGGTCGGCTTTGAAGAACGCGAGGTGGTCGTGGTTGCGGACGAGGTAACCGTCGGCCTCGGAGGAGCGGACCTGTTTCAAGATCCACTCTTCGCCGGGTTTGAAGATGCGGGGCGGGGCGACCCAGATGCTCGGATTTTCGATTTTCGAATGAGGATTTTCGATTTGGAGCTGGCGGAAGCGGGTGACGGCGTCGCGGTAGTGTTTCGGATTTTCGAACTCGCAGTAGATCGTGCGGGCGCCGGCTGACCAGGCGGCGTCGAGTTGTTCGAGCAGGCGGATGACGGCGATCAGCTCCGGCGGCTGAGTGGCCGCGGCAGTTGAAGTTGAAGCGGTGGACGCGGGATTGAGGGAGGAGAGGCGGGCGGAACTGTCGGTGAGCTGCCAGCGTTTGGGCTGGGCGCGGAGGGATTCGAGGGCGGTGGCGGTTTCGCGGCGGAGGCGGTTGAGCTCGCTGATCGGGACGATCACGTCGCCTTCGAGGTGGGAACGGAGATCGCCGAGTTTGAAGGGGGTGCCGCCGAGGCGGCCGAGTTGCTCGCGGAGGCGTTCGGGCGTGAGCGGCTGTTTGTCCGCGGGGGCGAGCGGGACGGCGGAGTCGAGTTGGACGACGTGACCGAGGCCGTCGTTGGCCACGAGGGTGAGAGGGGTGCCGGCGCGACCGTGGACTTCGAGCGTGATCGGGCGAGTGAAGCGGATTTTTTCGCCTTCGAAGGTGGAGCGCACCTCGCGGTCGAGGGCGGGGTCGTTGGTTTTCCAGACGAGTTGGCCGGCGCGCACGCGGCGCCAGTCGATATCGCCATGGCCGAAGCGAAGCACCGTCTCGGTGGGGGCGCCGGCGGGCGCGGGGCGCGTCTCGACTTGGTAGACGCGGCCGCCCTGTTCGCGTTCGTCGGGCTTGCCAGCATCGAAGACGACGCCGTCGCCGGGCTTGAGGGGAGCGGCGAGACTGAGGGCGACGGATTCTTGGTGGACGCGGGTGACTTCGCCGAGGAAGACGCCGCGTTTGGTGCCGAAGCGGGCGTGGGCGAGTTCCTGGTTGTTGATGCCGCGGAACCAGCCGGTGTAGAGGCCGCGGGAGAAACTCATCTCGAGTTCGTAGCGGGCGGTCTTGGCTTCAAATTTGGGGACGGCGGTGCCGGTGAGATCGGCCAGCACTTTGTCGAGGGCCTGGCGGTAGACGCGGGTGATGCTGGCGACGTATTCGGCGGACTTGAGGCGGCCCTCGATTTTGAGTGAGGCCACGCCGGCGCGAACGAGATCGGGGAGAACTTCGAGGCCGGAGAGATCTTGGGGGCTGAGGAGGTAGCGGCGGTCGCCGAGGGGGACTTGGACGCCGTCGGAGATAAGATCGTAGGGGAGCCGGCAGGCTTGGGCGCATTCGCCGCGGTTGGCGGAGCGGCCGCCGAGCGATTCGCTGGTGAGACACTGACCGGAATAGGCGACGCAGAGGGCGCCGTGGACGAAAACTTCGAGCGGGAGCTGCACCTCAGCGGCGGACTGGGCCGTGTTGATTTTTGCGATGTCGTCGAGGGAGTTTTCGCGGGCGAGGACGACGAGTTGCGCGCCGAGTTCGCGGGCGAAGGCGACGCCGGCGGCACTCGTGATCGTCATTTGCGTGGAGCAGTGAATCGGGAAATCGGGCGAGAGGCGGCGGATGAGGCGGCAGATGCCGATGTCCTGGACGATGGCGGCGTCGACGCCGCTCGCGATGATCCCGCGGAGGTAGTCCTCTGCGTCGGCGACCTCGTTGGCGAAGACGAGGGTGTTGAAGGTGACGTAGCCTTTGACGCCGCGGCGGTGGAGAAACTCCATGAGCGCGGGGAGGTCGGCCTGCGTGAAGTTTTTCGCGCGCATGCGGGCGTTGAAGCGCTCGAGGCCGAAGTAGATGGCATCGGCGCCGTTTTCGATAGCTGCGCGGGCGCATTCCCAGTCGCCGGCGGGGGCGAGGAGCTCGGGGCGGGTGAAGGTGGACGACGGAGAGGTCATGGCGGCGCGGTTCAGGCGGGAGCCGGTTCGAGCGGGATGCGGCGGGTGGGGCTCGCGACGTGGGGCGCGGCGCGGCGCAGGCTGGCGGCGAAGAAAATAGTCACGATGAAGAAGCCGACGGAGACGTAGCCGAGGTTGGGCAGGCCGAGCAGGTGGCCGGCGGGATCGCTGGTGACGAAGACGCCGGCGATCACGTTGGCGAAGGCGCCGGCGGCTTGTTGCAGGGCGGAGTTAACGGCCATAAAGCCGCCGCGGTAGCGTGCCTCGACGGCGTTGGTGACCATGGTCATCGCAGGCGGGAAACGGCCGGACATCGTGACCATAAAGAGCGCCATCATCAGAGAAACGAACGTGAGTGACGAAGGCCCGAGGCGCGTCATGACGAGGGCGACCGCGCTGGCGGCGATGGAAATGATGACGAGCAGCCGGAAGCGGTCCATGTGATCGCTCAACCAGCCCGCCAGCGGCATGCTGATGAAAGCGCAGGCTCCGCCGACGGCGTAGGCGATGGGGAGTTGGGCCTCGGTGATGCCCATATTGGCGACCATCGACGGGGCAATAAATGGCACGAGGCAACCGCCGCCCATGATGAGCACGCCGCCGAGCGCGAGGGCGCGTTGATAGATCGGGTGCGAGAGGATCTCGCGCATCTGGCGGATGGGCTCGTGGCCGACCACGGCGGTGCGGAGGTGGGGCAAGACGTAGGCGGCGAGCGCGAGGTTGGCGGCCGAGCAGCCGGCCAAGAGGAAGAACGGGCCGTGCCAGCCGAATTTGCCGGCGAGGACGAGTCCGGCGGGGACGCCCAACACGGAGGCGACCGGGAAGGCCGACATAACGAAACTGGTGGCGCGGCCGCGGCGCTCGGGAGGTATGATGTCGCCGATCATCGCGCTAACTAGCGAACCGGAGAGCCCTCCGCACGCGCCGGCGGCGAGACGGGCAACGAGCAGCCAATGATGGGTCGGCGCGAGGCCGCAGGCGAGGGTGGCCAAGCCGAAGCCGGTGTAGGTGAAAAGCAGGGCTTTCTTCCGGTCGAAACGATCCATGAAGAAGCCGCCGATAAAGCCGCTCACCGCGGCGGCGATCCCGTAGCAGGCGACCAAGTGGGTGAACTGGGCCGGCGTGATGTCGAAGACGCGCATCAACTGGGCGCCGAGCGGCATCATTATCATGAAGTCCAACACATGGGTAAATTGCACCGTCCCCAGCGTGAGCAGGGTGGCGATTTCCCGGCTCTTGGGGAGCGCGTGGTGTTGGACGGAGGCGGACATGAACGGGAGGAGCGTTGGCGTTTTTGCCGAAAGCGCAATTGTGCGTCAGAGTCCGGGGTCGAAGGGCGCGACGGCTTTGGGGGCGGGAGTGGCGATGACGGGGGCGTTGGAAAAGCCGCCGGTGCGGGCGTAGTCGCGCAGCAGGGCGAGGAACTGCTCGGCGCCGCGGCTCTGGTAACGTTGGAGATGGCGAATGACGGCGAGTTCGCGCGTCGGTGCGGTGCCCGAAATATGCAAATAGATGAGGCTGCCCTCGTCGTCGTGAGTGTGGGCGACCTGCGGCAGGATGGAAATGCCCAAACCCATGGAAACAAATAGTTTCAATGTTGCGACTTGGGCACAACGATAGCCGATTTTCGGCACAAAATTGTGATCGCCGAAGAAGCCCTGGATTTGGGCGGCGAGGGTGCTGGTGTCACCCATCGTGACGAAGGTCTCCTCGGCGAGGTCCGCGATATCGATCTCCTTGCGGCTGGAAAAAGGGTGGTGATGTCCGACCACCAAGAGGAGCGGCTCGGTCAGCAGCGGCTCGATCGAAACGCGCGGATCTTTCAGCGGGAGAGGCACTACCGCGAGGTCGAGCTCGCCCTCGACGACCCCGCGCACCAGCGAATGCCGGAAATCCTCGCGGGCGTGGATGAGGAGGTTTGGGTGCTTGGTGCGGCACTCGGAAATCAACGGGGCCACGAGGTAGGGCATGATGGTGGGCACGGCTCCGACCGTGATCCGACGATCCAGCGAGGGATGATCGCTGAGCTCTTTGGCGGCATTTTCAACCTCGAAGAGGATGCGGCGGGCGCGTTCGAGGAAGGTGGCACCGGCCTCCGTGAGCACGGCTTTGCGGCCGAGACGGTGGAAAAGCTTGTGACCTATTTCGCTTTCTAGATTTAAAATCTGTTGGCTTAGAGAAGGTTGTGATATGTTTGAGCGCTCGGCAGCGCGGGTGAAATTCCCCGTTTCGGCGACGGCGACGGCATAGCGAAGTTGGCTCAGTTCCATAGGCAATAACGATGACAACGATAGGAAGTCGCGATTTCAACTATTGAAAGATGTGTCGTATACTCTGCGAGTCGAAGCCTTCACGGCCCGACCAAACAAAAGACAAACCTATGAAAAACGACACCATCACCCTAGCGGTCATCCTCGGCACCCTCGTTGCCGGCGCCGCGTTTCTGCTTTCTACCCAGTCCCCAGTCAGCGTGGAAGCCATTGTCGGCTACGGCAGCGTATATGCGCTGATCGGCGTAGCCGCCCTGGAATACCGCATTGACTGGAAATGGCTCGGCGGCCGCTAAGTTAAGGTCGCAGAGATAGAAAAACCTGCAACAGGGGCTCGGGCACTCGCCCGGGCCCCTTTTTATTTTTGGAGGCGGCGCGGAGGGAGAAAGAGGTGGTTGCGCGCCCGGTTTTTGCGAAACTTTTGGCAGCAGAGGCAGTTCCTTAGACAAAACCCGACCGCGATGACGCTCTTCCGGCATACACCGACACACTCCGCACGCATGGAGGATGCCTCACACGATGACTCTTGGAAAACATGGTTTCAGCTCTACGGCCCGAAACTGCTGCTCTGCGCCCGGCAGTGGACGCGCTCGGTGGCGGACGCCGAAGATGTCGTGCAGGAAGCGTTCGTGCGATTTTGGCGGCACCAACGCGAGCTCCCGGGCGAGCCGATGGCGCTGCTCATCACGTCGGTGCGTCGCGCGGCCTGCGACTTGGCGCGCAGGGAAACGCGGCGCGTGGCGCGGGAGGAGTGGGCCGACGGCGGAATCGAAGACCCGGCGCCCGTTTTCCAGACTTCACTGGAGGCCGACGATCGTCGTGAGGCGGTCGAGGCCGCGATGCGTCGCCTGCCGGAGGAGCAGCGTGAGGTCCTGGTGCTCAAAATTTGGGCTGAGCTCACGTTTGAACAGATTGCCGGTGAGCTCGAGGTTTCACCCAACACGGCCGCTTCGCGTTACCGCTACGCGCTCGCGGCGCTGCGCAAAGAACTGACCGCCGCCGACTGCCATGGATAACGAATTTTCCCAACTCGAAGCCGAACTGAAGGCGCTGCGTCCGGTCGCGCCGTCGCGCCATGTGCAGGCTCGGATCGCGCTCGAACTCGGGCGCGGCGAGGTGTCCGTGCGAGTCACCCCGTCTGCGCGGGCGTGGTGGAGGTGGGCCGCGGTGTTGCCGGCGGCTGCGGCGGTTTTGATCTTGCTGGTCTTTTTTGTGCGGCGCGTGCCGCCGGCTTCTGTGGGCGAAAATATCGCTGCGACCACAGCGCCAGCGACGGGTGCCATGGTTCGCGAGGCCGAGTCCGCGCCGGTTTTCAAACCGGTCTCGGCGGAAAATGTGCTTTATGCGGTCGCCGACGAAGGGCTCGTTACGCTCGACGACGGCACCGCGGCGCGCCGCGAGCGGCTCAGTTATGTGGATACGATCACGTGGAAAAATCCGCGCACGAATGCGTCGGTCCGCTGGACCATGCCGCGCGAAGAGGTCCGCGTAGTGCCCGTGAAATTCCAGTAGTAACTCCAAAACCAGTAGACTCAGAAAAAATCACCCGTATGAAATCATCCTTACGTTGTTTCGTTTCAGTCCTCGGGCTCGCTGCGGCGATGCCCGCATTGGCAGCCGAGCCCGCTCCCAAGACCGCGGAGGCCAAGCCCGAGCCCAAGGGCCGCAAAGAAATTCGTGTGATCACGACGAGCGGCGGCCTGCCGGCGTCCGAAGCGCATCGTGTGATGCGCCGCATCGGCGAGCCCGGCGCGACGGAGCGGGTGACGTTTCTGGGCGTGGAGACCGGACCGGTCTCGGCGACGCTCGCCGCGCAGCTAGGGTTGAACGAAGGCTCAGGCCTCGTGGTAAACCACCTCGTGCCCGACAGCCCGGCGGCGGGCGTATTGAAGCAGCACGACATCTTGCTGAAGCTCGAGGACCAGATCCTCATCGAGCAGCGCCAACTGGCCGTGCTCGTGCGCGGCTACAAAGAGGGCGATGAAGTCACGATCACGTATTTGCGGGCCGGCAAGCAGGCCACGGCGAAGGTGAAACTCGGCAAACACGAGGCTCCGAAACTCACGCTGATGTTTGATCAAAGCGGCCCCACTTTTGGTTCGGCGCTATTCGGTGGTCAGGTCTCGACGAATCGGCAGGGCTCCGGCCCGGGCAATTTCGATTTTCATATCGGCGGTCCCGACGGTCAGGGAAACCGCGAGGAAGTGAACCGGGTTCTCTCACTGATCGACGGCGCGAATGCGCCCGGTCAGCGCCGCATCACGATCGCGCGGCCGGTCGGTCCCGGCGACCGGAACGTCAGTATGACGGTCAACACGGGCAATAGCCGCATCATTTCCGAAGACGACAAGGGTTCGCTCGAGCTCACCATCGACGACGGAAAAAAGCATTTGGTAGCGAAAAATTCCAAGCGGGAGGAAATCTTCGCAGGTCCCGTGAACACGCCCGAAGAGCGGAAAGCGCTGCCGGCCGACGTGCGGGAGCGGCTCGAAAAACTCGAGGACATGAAGCAGTTCAGCTTCAAGACCGACGGAGATTTCAAAGGGGCGGAGACGAGGATTATGCGCCCGCGCGGCCAAGGGATCTCGATGCCGCGCGAATCAGCGCCAGAGTCGCGCGTGCGTCCGTCAATCTTCTTCTGATACGGCTCAGGCGAGCGGCGGCGGGGCGTCGGCCAAATCCTCGATGGCGGGGCGCTTGAGAAACGCCGCCGCCACGAGTGAAATCAGGGTGCCGAAAAACATGGCCGAGAGAAACCCCATCGCGGCCATGACCGGTGGCTTCATCATGACGGCGGTGGCTTTTTGGATCTGTTCGATTTTGTCGGCAGGGATGCCCTTTTCCTCGAGCTTGGTGGACTGCGCTTGGAGCATGACGTCGGTGAAGTTCGGATTGATGACCGCGCTGTAAAGATAGGTGGTCACGATGCCAATGAGCGCGGCGAAGAGCGTGATCATCACACCGGCGCCGAGGGCCGAGCCGTAGCCGAAAGCTTGGTCGGCGGGCACATCGGCGCGGCGCGCTTTGGTGCCGAGCACGGTGCACACGATGCTGATGGCGAGACCGAGGATGCCCTGTATCCACTGGGCGGTGTCGAGCTTGGCGGCGTTGTCGTGAAACCCGAGGAAGAACAAGGCGAACACGAGGACGGCGCCACCGAACGCCATCGCGAAGCCGTAAGTGAGGTAGGTTTTCATGTCCCCTGCAGCGTGGCGCGGCGGGGAGAGATAACAACTCCGGCATGACTGCCGGTCTCATCGCGGGATGAGCGGCAGGTGCCGGAGCGCGCGGGGGAGCGGGGCGATCAGCGGTTGTCGCCGTCGAGCATGCGACCGAGGCCGCCGAGCACGGAACCTTCCTCGCGGCCGCCACCGCCGGCTTGCGGTGCCGCGGCGACGATGCGACCGGCGAGGCGGGAGAACGGCAGCGATTGCAGCCAGATTTTTCCGGGGCCGCGCAGGGTGGCAAAGAAGAGGCCTTCACCGCCGAAGAAAGCGGTTTTCACGCTGCCGACGTATTGAATGTCGTAGTCCACGGTGGGCTGAAATGCGACGATGCAGCCGGTGTCGACGCGGAGCGATTCGCCGGGAGCGAGGGTTCGTTCGTAGAGCGTGCCGCCGGCGTGGACGAATGCGAGGCCGTCGCCCTGCAGGCGCTGCATGATGAAGCCTTCACCGCCGAAGAGGCCGGCGCCGAGGCGTTTTTGAAACGCGATGCTGATGCTCACGCCCTTGGCGGCGCAAAGGAAGGAGTCCTTTTGCGCGATGAGCTCGCCGCCGAGTTCGCTCAGACGGACGGGCTGGATTTTCCCCGGGTAAGGTGCGCCGAACGCGACGCGGCGTTTGCCCGTGCCCTGATTCTGAAACACCGTCATGAAGAGCGATTCGCCGGTGAGGAGACGCTTGCCGGCGCCGAGGAGTGCGCCCATGAAGCCGGTGGCTTTGGCCGATCCGTCGCCGAAAATAGTCTCCATCGCGATGCTCTCATCCATGAACATCATGCCGCCGGCTTCGGCGACGACGGCCTCCTGCGGATCGAGTTCGATTTCGACGAACTGCATGTCGTCGCCGTGGATCTTGTAATCAATTTCGTGCATTTGGTTCATAGGAGTGGGGGAGAGGCGCGGAGGTTGCAGAGCGGTGAGGTGGAATTCAATGCGAGGCTGGTTCGAATGCCGGGCGACGTTTCCACGACGCACGGAATTCGGTGACGAACGGAAAACACGCGGCACCGCCGAAAGTTGCACGGTCGGCGTGGAGGATACGTTGGGAGGTGCGAGCTCAGCTCAGCGCAGTGCGGCGCGCACGAGGCGGTCGTCGCCGTCGTTGGGGGCGGGCTCTAGGGCGAGGGTGGCACAGAGGAGGTTATAAATGTGGATGTTTTCCACGGGATCGAGCGTGACGCCGCTTTTGAAGGACGGGCCGTGGGCGATGAAAATCCCGTGCATCGACGGCAGGGCAGGATCGTAGCCGTGCTGGCCGCTGAGGAAATTCGTGAGCGCTTTGTTGTAGAGGCTGCGGCGGACGACGTGCCAACCTTCGGCGGGGACGATCCAGATCGGAGGCACGCGCGGATTTTTGGAGTTGATGTGGAAATGCGCGGGCAAATCGGCGGCGTGATAGGCTTTGGCGTGGGCCGGCGGAATCTTGGCGAGGGCGCTCAGCGCGGTGGCGGAGTCGGTGCCGGCGAGAGGGCGGAGGCCGGCGCAGCTTTCTTCAAAATCAATCTGCACGGTGGCGAGGTCGAGATAGTCATCGAGCAGCACGACGCGCTGGGCATCGCAGGGCGTCATGCCGTGGTCGGACACGATCACGAGATTCGGCGCGATGCCCTCGGCGCGCAGGCGGTCGGTGAGCGCGCCGACGCGGGCATCGAGGAGTTTGATGGCGGCGGCGAGCTGCGGGGACTCGGGGCCGTGGCGGTGGCCGGCGGCGTTGGTCTCCTCTAGGTAGAACGTGATGACGGCGGGACGTTCGGCGGAAGGGCGGCGGAGCCAGGCGACGAGCTCCGCGAGGCGTTGCTCGAAGGGGCTGCGGTCGTAGTCATAGGGTTTCCAATACGTCGGACGGCGTCCACCGATCTCGGCTTCGGAGCCGGGCCAGAACGAGCAGGCACTGGCGCGGCCCTGTTTCACGGCGGTGATCCAGATGGGCTCGCCGCCCCACCAGCGAGCGTCGCGGGCCGAGGCGGATTGATTGTAGCGGAAAATGGCGCCGAGCGTGGGATCGAAGAACTGGTTGTTGATGATGCCGTGGCGGGAGGGGCGGAGGCCGGTGACGATCGTGTAGTGGTTTGGAAACGTGTTGGTCGGGAAAACGGGGATGAGGCCGCGCGCGGAGACGCCCTCGCGGATGAGGCGGCGGAGATGGGGTGTTTCTTCGGGATGGAGCGCGCAGTAGTCCCAGCGAAAGCCGTCGAGGGAGATCAGCAGCAAAGGCGGCGGTTCGGCTGTGCGGGCGACGGAGGCGAACGTGCCGGCGAAGAAGATCACGAGCGCGAGCCAAGCGGTGCGGGGGCGGCGGGGAGGTTTCATCGCCGAAGAGTCACGAGTGTGGCTCCCCACGAGCCGGTGTGTTCGTCGCCGAGGCGGAAAGACTGCACGAGCGGCGAACGGCGCAGGAGCGCGTGCACGGTGGTGCGGAGAGTGCCGGTGCCTTTGCCGTGGATGAGGCGCACTTCGCGGAGGCCGCGGGCGGAACATTCCGCGAGGTAGGCTGGGATCAGTTCGCCGAGGTCAGCGGGGCGAAAGGTATGCAGGTCGAGCTCTCCGGTGATGGGGAGCGGCACCGGCGCATCAGTCGCGGGCTCGGGTGCCATGAAAACGGCTCAAGGTTTCGGCTCAGCCGGAGGAGGCGGCGTGGGCGCCGGTGCGGGCGAGGCGGCGGGAGCAGACGGTTCGGGAGCCGGGGGTGTCGGCGAGGAGGCGATCGGTGCGGGGGCGTCGGCAGCGGGAGTGTCTACTTTGGGGGCTTCGACGGTGGCGGTCGTGGCGTCGGGGGTGGTTTCCGAGGAAACGGTGGACGAGGGGCCGGCTTCACTGCCGTCGGAGTGGTAGTTCGAGTCGTGGTAGTGCGAATCGTGGTGATACGGGTCGTCGTGGTAGTCGGGCGTCGTGGTCGGCGTGGTGTCGGGCGCAGGCTCGGCCGGGGGGGGCGGCGTGAGTTTTTTCTGGGTGTCCTCCTCAAGGGCGCGTTTGAACTCTTCCTCGACGCCGCTCGCGGCTTTTTTGAACTCGCGCATGGTCTTGCCGAGGCCGCGGGCGAATTCGGGGAGTTTTTGCCCGCCGAAAAGGACGAGCACCACGACGAGAATCAGCACCATCTCGCCGCCGCCGAGGGCTTCGATGAATGCAAAAGTGATGGGCAACAAATCCATGGCAGAACTCTGACGGGTGAAGTGACGAAATGTAACCGCTAAAATGGCGGGTTATTTGATGGCGACGCTGACGGCGAATTTTTGGGTCTCGCCGGGGGCGACGTAGTGGAGGCCGACTTTGTGTTCGGCGGCGTTGGCGGGGCCCATCCAAGGCTCGACGCAGTAGAAGGGCGAATCGTCGGCGAGGGTCCAGGTGACGAAGCATGCTTCGGGAGGCGGCACGGGCGCAGTGCCGAGGCGGACCGAGATGTCGCCGGGGCGGCCTTTTTCGCCGAAGATGACCTCGTTGCTGCGGAGCGCGGTGTGAAACGTATCAATGATGGCCTTGTTACCCAGGCTTTCGTCGGTTTGGAGGGTGGGGCCGGCGATGAGGCCGCCAGTCGGGTCTTGGCGCAGGCGTTTGGTGGCGGGAATGCGGATCACATAGTCGGCGCGCGTGGTGTCGGCGCTCCACGGCACCGTGAAATAAAAATGATGGCCGGCGCTCCACGGAAGCGGAACGGAGCCGAGATTGGTGAGCGCGTATTCGCACGAGAGGCCGAAGGGCTCGAAGCGGTAGGCGACGGTGAATTCGTAATCGAAGGGGTAGACGGCGCGGGCTTCGTCGCCGGGGACAAACTGCGCCACGAAGCCACGGGCATCGAGACGGGTGACCTTGAATTCGCCTTGGCGGGCGATGCCGTGAAGCGGGATGGCTCGCTTCACGCCATCGGCGGCACGCCAGAAAAAAATTTCGCCCTTGTCGTAGCAGCGACCGTTGAACGGAAAGAGGATGGGGTTGCCGCCACGGACCTTGGCGATGTCGACGAAGTCCGCGTTTTCGGGCCAATAGAGGACGTCGCGCACCGAGCCATCGCCGAGCGTGATGTTCCAATTCATCAGACGCGCGCCTTTTTCGGGCAGCGCGAGAAACGTGGAGTTGCCGACGCGCCAGCGGGTGAGGGTCTGGCCCTGATAGGAGATTTTTTCCATCGGACTGGGAGTAAGCGGCGGCTCGGGAGGCGCGCAAAGTTTTTCTCCGGTTAGTGGGGACGCGGGCGGGGCAACGATGGAAATGATGCAGGTCATTCCACGGGGATAGCGCTTGTGGCGGTCGCGCGAAGCTGTGAGCTTCACGGCGGTTTCAACCCTCCGCGTGCCATGACTACCATCCTGCTGTTTTTCGTGCTCGGTATCGTGTTGCTGGTGCTCGACCTGTTTATCCCGGGTGTGCTGCTCAGCATTTTCGGCGTGCTGGCGATGCTCGCGGGCACGGCGAATGCGTTTAACCACTACGGTGTCGGCGGCGGCTTGGCGGCGTTCGCGATCGGGATGCTGCTGTTGGGCATCGCGCTCTACTTCGAGTATGCGGTGCTGCCGAAGACCCGCCTCGGGAAAAAGTTTTTCCTGAATGCGTCAATCGCGGGCACGAGTCAGGCGCCGGCGAGCGAAACGGCCGCGCTGACCGGACGCGAAGGTGTGGCAATCACGCCGTTGATGCCGACGGGGCAAATCGAAATCGACGGCAAGCGCCATGAGGCGTTGTCGATCGACGGGCATGTGCCGAAGGGTGCGCGACTCAAAGTCACCGGCTCACAGAATTTCTCACTCACCGTCACCAAACTATGAACGCATCAAATCTGGTTTTCATCATCGTCATCGTCTTCGTCGTTATCGTCTCGGCGATTATCTTTTCGTTTTTCAGTGTGTGGCTGCGGGCGTGGCTCGCGGGTGCGCCAGTCGGAATTTTTAATCTGCTCGCGATGCGGCTGCGGCAGGTGCCCTACAGCACGATCGTCGACGCGCGCATCCGCGCGACAAAAGCTGGCATCCAACTGACGATCGACGAGGTCGAGGCGCAGTATCTCGCGGGCGGCAATGTCATCGACTGCGTGCACGCGCTCATCGCGGCGCAGAAGGCGGGCATCACGCTGGATTGGCAGCGGGCGTGTGCGATCGATCTTGCGACGAAGGGCTCCGGCAAATCCGTCGAAGAGGCGGTGCGCACCTCGGTCGATCCGAAGGTGATCGATTGCCCGAATCCGGCGAGCGGCCGCACGACCATCGACGGTGTGGCGAAGGATGGCATTCAGGTGAAAGTGAAAGCGCGCGTGACGGTGCGCACGCATCTGGACCGGTTCGTCGGTGGCGCGAAGGAAGAGACGATCATCGCGCGTGTGGGCGAGGGCATCGTTTCCACCATCGGCTCCTCCGAGAGCTATAAGAACGTGTTGGAGTCGCCGGACAGCATTTCGAAGACGGTGCTGGCGCGCGGTCTCGATGTCGGCTCGGCGTTTGAAATTCTCTCGATCGATATCGCGGACGTCGACGTCGGTGAGAATGTCGGCGCGAAACTTCAGGAGGCCCAGGCCGAGGCGAACAAGAGTATCGCGCAGGCGCAGGCGGAAATCCGGCGCGCGGCGGCCGTGGCGGTCGAGCAAGAGATGAAAGCCCGCGTGCAGGAGATGCAGGCGAAAGTCGTCGAGGCGCAGGCACAGGTGCCGCTCGCAATGGCCGAGGCGTTTCGCTCCGGCCGACTCGGGATCATGGACTATTATAAGATGGAAAACATCCAGGCCGACACGGCGATGCGCTCGTCGATCGCCCATCCGGACGGAAAGAAATAACGGGACGCTGCCACGCTCATGCGTTGGATCTTCGAGAACTTCGGCTTCTTCGTCTTCGTGTTCATCGCGATCTCGATGGCGCGCGCCATCCGGAAGGCGATGCAGCAAAAAGAGACCCACGACGCGACGACGGACGAGACGGAGGAGCAGGCGAATTTGCGCCGTATCCGTGAAGGCATTCGGCGAAAAATCGCCGAACGCCGCAGCGGCGGCGCGCCCGGCGAGGTGCCGCCAGTGATGACGGAAACGGCGGCGCCGGTGCCGCGGCCGTTGGTGAGGACGTTGGTGCCCGCGCCCACCCCGCAGCTTGAACCTTTTGGCGGGCCGGCGAAGCGGGAGATGGCCGAGATCGAGCGACGCGTGCAGCCGAGGGCATTTACACCTCCGCCGGTGCCAGTTGTTTCAGAGGCGGCGGCTTTGGCTCGGCAGGAAGAATTGGCCGAGCAAATGCGCGTGCTGGAGGAATCGCGGATGTTGGCGCGGCGACGTGCGGCCGAGATTGCGGCGATGCAGCAGGCCGAGAAGGAGTCGGAGAGCGGAGCGCTGAAGACGGCGCGCGGAGTGTTGCTCGCGGATTTGCGCGACCCGAAGAGTGTGCGCCGTGCGTTTGTGCTGCGCGAGGTGCTCGGGTCGCCGGTTTCGCTGCGTTAGGCGGCGCGACGACCGCTCGAAAATCAGGGCAGCTCGATGGCGAGGGCGCCGCGGATGTTGTTCGGCGGAGCGCTCGGGGTGAACTGTTGGCCGGCGTAATTGATCCGGATGTTTTCCTGCGCGGACGCGAAGATGTAAACGGGGCCGGACTTGGGGAAACTCACGGTGCCATCTTTGGCCAGCGGGGTGGGCGGCAAAAGAATATCGCCGTAGGTGCCCTCGGCGGTCTTGGCCCAGACCTGCACGCGGACGACGTCGAGCGCTGTGATCACGGCGCGGCTGCTCGCGGCGGGTTGCGTGGCGACGGGCGGGAGCGGGTTGGCGGGTGTAGGCGCGGCCTTGGGGGCGCGGTTGCTGATGAGCGAGGAGACGAGCCAGACAGCGAGCAGGACACCGACGCCGGCGCCGGCCCATTTGAGATAGCGGAAAACGACGGCGGGATCGGGGCCGGTGGGGAGATTGTTGCCGCCGCGGGGATAGCGGGGCTGAGCGCGGACGGGTTCCTCGGCCGCACCTTCGGCGGGCGGCGCGGCGCGGTCGCTCGGTTCGCCGGCACTGGCGACGGAAATATCCATGCGGCCGTAGACTTCGCGGCTGGGTTGGCGCGGGCGGGCCTCGCCGCGGCCGAGGGCGGCGTAGTCGTTGAGAATGCGGTCGGCCGGCAGTTTCAGGAAGGCGGAGTAGTTGCGCAGGAAACCGCGGGTGTAGATCTCGGTGAGACCGATATCGAAGTGGTTGCCCTCGAATTTTTGCAGGTAGTCGCCGCGAATTTTCGTGGCCTCGGCGGCTTCGCGGATCGAGATGCCCTTTTTCTTGCGCGCCTCCTCGAGGCGTTCACCGATGGTCTGCATGGGGATGGGTTAGGGTGTTGCGAAGGAAAGGGGAAGGAGGAACTGCCGGAGGTTGCTCACAACGAGTCGAGGTCCACGAGAATCTCGCGGGGGCTGGAGCCGTTTTCGGGGCCGACGACACCTTTTTCTTCCATCAAATCCATGATGCGGGCGGCGCGGTTGTAGCCGATGCGGAGCCGGCGCTGGATCATCGAGGTGCTGGCGCGTTTGGTGGATTTGAGCACCTCGATCGCTTGCGCGTAGAGCTCGCTGTCGTCACCCAGATCTTCCGCGTCGCCGTCCTCATCGTCGCCGTCTTCGTCGTCTTCTTTCGCGGCGCGGTCGATCTGTTGTTGGACGGATTGGGCGTATTGGGGCGGGCCGTTTTTCTTGAGGAATTCGACCATCTCCTGGACTTCTTCGTCGGAGACGAAGGCGCCTTGTGCGCGCACGAGGCGGGAGGAGCCGGGGGGCGAGAAGAGCATGTCGCCACGACCGATGAGGGTGTCGGCGCCCTTGGTGTCGAGAATGGTGCGGGAGTCGACCTGCGAGGCGACTTGGAAGGCTATGCGGGACGGAAGATTCGCTTTGATGACGCCGGTGATGACATTCACGGACGGGCGTTGGGTCGCGATGATGAGGTGGATACCGGCGGCGCGGGCGAGCTGGGCGAGGCGGGCGATGCTGGTCTCGATCTCGGCAGGCGCGACCATCATGAGGTCGGCGAGCTCGTCGATGATGGCGACGATGTAGGGGAGTTTCTCGGGAATCTCGAGACCGTCGTCAGCGGCGAGCGGATCGACACCGTCGAGGGCGCCTTGGGCGTCGACGGGAGGCGGGGCGGCGTTCTTCTTGCGGGTGTTGAAGCCGACGATGTTGCGGACGTTGGCCTTGGCGAAAATCTGGTAGCGCTGCTCCATCTCGCTGAGGAGCCACTTGAGGGCGCCCGGCACTTTCTTCGGCTCGGTGACGACCGGGATCAGCATGTGCGGAAGCGAATTGAAGATCTTCAATTCGACGACCTTGGGGTCGACCATGATGAGGCGGAGATCCTTCGGACTCTTCGAGTAGAGGATCGAGGCGACGATGGAATTGATGCAGACGGATTTGCCCGAGCCGGTGGCGCCGGCGATGAGCAAGTGGGGCATCTTGGAGAGATCCGAGATGAGGGGCTTGCCGGAAACGTCTTTGCCGAGGGCAATCGGGATTTCGGATTTCGCGCCGGCCCAGTCTTCGCTCTCCAGGAGTTCGCGCATGCCGACGGGGGTCGCGTGTTGATTGGGCACTTCGACGCCGACGGCGGCTTTGCCGGGGATAGGAGCGAGGATGCGCACGGATTGGGCGCGCATGCCGAGGGCGATATTTTTGTCGAGGCCCGCGATTTTTTCGACGCGCACGCCGGCGGCGGGGACGACTTCGTAACGGGTGATGACGGGGCCGACGTGGATTTCGCCGAGGGTCACTTCAACGCCAAATTCGCTAAGGATGCGCAGGAGATTTTCGGCGTTGGTGCGGTGTTCCTGTTCGCTGTTGCCGATGCCGGGCTTGGCCTGCTCGCGGAGGAGCGTCAGCGGAGGGAAGAGGTAGTTGGCATCATCGCTTTGCGGGAGACTGACCTTGGTGGCTTTCTTCGGCTCCTCGGGCTTGATGATGTTGAGTTCGTGACCCGTGGCGACGGCGAGGGACTTTTGGCCTAGGGCGGGCTCGGCGGTGGGCGCGGCAGCGGGGGACGCGGGCGCGGTTTTCTCGGTGGTGAGCTTGAGGATCGGCTTGCCCGGCGGGGGCGGTTGGGGCGGCGCGACGGGCTTCGGGGTGGCAGGCTCGGCGGCGGGCACCCCGGAACGCGGGGCGGCGGCTTTCGCGAGGGGATCTTCGTCCGACTTCGGGACGAAGGTTTTTTTGCCGGTCGGGCCGATGTTGGCGGTCGGGGCGGTGGCCACGGCGACAGGCGCTGTGGCGGGCAAGGCGGACTTTTGCTGTTTGATCTGGGCTTCGCGTTCTTTGGCGCGTTGCTCGGTGAGGGCGGCTTTGCGTTTGCCGCGGTCGGCCCACCACGTGGTGAGGTTGTGAATGTTTTTTTCGATCTCGGCGCCGATGTCTTTCGTGAAGATAAAGAGCTGGGCGCCGCAGTAGATCGTGCCAAGGAGGAGGCCGGTGCCGATGGGTTGAAGCATGTCTTCCAACATGCGGTGATAGAGCGTTACGCCGACGTAGCCGCCCGGGCCTTTCGGGAAGTAGTCGCTCGCCCATTTCGCGTCTTTGAACATCGCGGCGAGGCCGGCGAAGGACACACAGGCAATGACCATGGCGATGATGCGCGTGCCGCTAAGGTGCTTTGAGGCGCGCACCGAAACGTAGAGCATCCAGATCAAGAAAACGGGGAGGAGCCAGGTGGCGGTGCCGATGGCGAAAAGGAGCGCCCAGACGGTATTGGCGCCAAGCCAGCCGACGGGATTCTTCAACTGGGGCGACGTCGTGTGAAAGGTGCTTTGGGCGGGTTCGTAGCCCAAAAGTGCCAGCGCCAAGAAAATTCCCAACACAAGACAGACGACCGCCGCGGGCCAGTTGGGGCGATAGCGCGGCGCTTGGAAAGAGGGTCCGTCGTTTGAGTTTGAAGTCTCGGGCTTGGGCATTTGTGTGACCGTCGAATTTGGGCGGATTCCACGCTAACGAGAGGGCCGGTCAAATGTAAACCCCTCGGAGACCTTTTCACAAAAAACTCGTCAACTCCCACATGCGCGACCTCCTCCGATTCCAGCCAATTTACCAAGAACGCGTGTGGGGCGGCCGCGCGTTGGAGTCCGCCTTGGGCCGAACGCTGCCGGCGACGGCGCCGATCGGGGAGAGCTGGGAGATCGTCGACCGGCCGGAAGCGCAGTCCACGGTGGTCGGCGGGACGTTTAACGGGCAAACGCTGCGCGAGGTGATCGCGAAGCGTGGCGCGGAAATCATGGGGCCGAAGTGGCCGGCGGAAAAACCGTTTCCGATTTTGGTCAAATGGCTCGATTGCCGCGAGCGGTTGAGTTTGCAGGTGCATCCGCCGGCGGCGGTGGCGGGCGCGCTGCGCGGCGAACCGAAGACGGAGAACTGGTATATCGCGCACACGGCGCCCAATGCGCACCTGATCGTCGGTTTGAAGCGCGGGGTAACGCGCGAGCAGTTCGAGCGTGCCATCGGCGACAATTCGGTGGAGCGCTGCGTGCACCATTTTCCGGTGGCCGTGGGCGATTCGATCCTCGTGCACAGCGGACAGGTGCACGCGATCGACGCGGGCAACCTGATTCTGGAAATTCAGCAGAACTCGGACACGACCTATCGGGTTTACGACTGGGGGCGCACGGGGCTCGACGGCAAGCCGCGCCAACTGCACATCGCACAATCGCTGCGCTCGATCGATTGGACGGATTTCGAGCCGGTGCCGGTGCGCGGTTCGCCGACTTCAGGGACCATCGCGGATTGTGCGGAATTCAGCATCCGCCGGGTGGTGCTCGGCGCGGGCGAGCGGGTGCAGATGCGCGCGGACGAGCAGCCGCGGTTGCTGAGCGTCGTGAGCGGCACCGTGCGCGTGGGCACGGAAAACGGGACCGCGAGCCGCGCGCCGTTTGGGCAAAAACTTGGGCGCGGGGAAAACGTGCTGTTGCCCTACTCGGGCGCGTTTACGTTCACCGCGGAGACGACGACGATTTTGCTGCTCACGGAAGATTTCGTGAGATGATGGCCAGATGGAGCGAGGGCGGCGGACGCAGAGTCGCGAAGAGCCGCGGTGGCTGCTTGGTGAGGCTGGTCGTGCTGCTCGTCGTGTTGTTAGCGGCGGGCGCGCTGGCTTGGATGCTGTTTTTGCCGGCGGTGGTGACAGCGCAGATACGGAAGCGAACGGGCTTCGAAGCGAGTGTGACGGGGCTGTCGTGCAATGCGTTTTCGGGCCGACTCGCGGTGCGCGGTTTGGTGTTGAGCAACCCGGCGTCGTTTCCGATCAGCGATTTTGTGGAGCTGAGGGAGTTCTCGATGGAGACGGAGGTGTGGTCGTGGCTGTCGGATCGGCCGGTGATCGATAGGCTCACGGCGGATGTGCGGAAAGTGACGTTGGTGCGGCGGCCGGACGGAAAGTCCAATGCCGAGATTTTGCAGCGGGCTCTTTTTGGGGAGGAGCGAGCGACCACCAGCGGTCCGGCGGCGGGTGCGGCCGCGACGCCGCCACGGCCGTGGTTGATTCGCCGACTCGAGCTACGTTTTGATCGACTCGTGATCGCCGACTATTCGGGGGTGAAACCGGTCGTGCAGGAACATGTGTTGGGGTTGGACCAACGCTACGAGAACGTCACCGAGGCAAAGCAGTTGTTGGTGCCGGAGGTGTTGCGCGGACTGGCGGCGGTGGATCTCGGGCCGACTTTAGGGAGGCTGGTGCCGGGCGAGTTAGGCCGGGCGTTGGGCGACAAGGTGCGGGCGGGCGCGGCGCAAGGCGCGGAAGCGTTCAAGGAAGCGGGGTTGCAGGCGGCGGACCTTTTGAAGGGGCTGCGGGAGAAACTTGAAGAAAGCCGAAAGCCGTAGTTGAGTGCGCGCTCTTTGCACCATGCCTGAGCCCGAAACCAACGAACCATTGAACACCACGACTGCCAGCGCCGATGCGGCGAAAAATCCCGCCGTGCCCGGCCCTGAGGCAGCACAAACCGCCGAACTGATCGCCCAAGTGGGCGCCGCCAAACAAGAGGCCGCCGCCAATCTCGACCGCTACGTGCGCTCGGTCGCCGATCTGGAGAATTTCCGCCGTCGCACCGTGCGCGAGAAGGAAGAGCTGCGGTTGTTTGCGGCGTCGCGCGTGTTGGAGGACTTGCTGCCGGTGCTCGACAATCTCGGCCTGGCCGTCACGGCGGCGAAGCAGCCTGGTGCGGATGCGAAGTCGCTCGCGGGCGGGGTGGAGATGGTGCTGACGCAGTTGAAATCAGCGCTGACGAATCACGGGATCAAAGAAATCAATCCGGCAGGTCAGCCATTTGACGCGAATCAGCACGAGGCCATCTCGGCACGGGCGAATGTGGACGTTGCCGACGGCAGCGTCATCACGGTTGTGCGCACGGGGTTTTCGCTCAACGGACGTCTGCTGCGGCCGGCGTCGGTGATTGTGTCGAGCGGTGCGGCGAAACCCGAAGCAGCGAGCTAACAGGTCATGGCCAAAGACGATTACTACGAGTTGCTGGGCGTCGAAAAAACCGCGTCGGCGGACGAGATGAAGAAGGCCTATCGAAAGAAGGCCGTCCAATATCACCCCGACAAAAACCCAGGCAACAAGGAGGCGGAGGAAATGTTCAAGAAAGTCTCCCACGCCTACGAAGTGCTGAGCGACGCCGACAAGCGGGCGGCTTACGATCGTTACGGCGCGGCGGCCTTCGAGGGCGGCGGCGGGGTGCCGCGCGGTCCCGGCGGCATGGGCGGAGGAGGTGGCGGCGGGTTTCATGATCCGTTCGACATTTTCCGCGAAGTCTTCGGTCAACAGGGCCGGAGCGGCGGTGGCGGCGGGATTTTCGAAGAGATGTTTGGTGGCGGCGGTGGTGGTGGCGACGGCGGCCGCGACGGTGCCGATCTCCGCTATGATCTCGAAATCACGCTCGAAGAAGCGGCGCGTGGCGTGGAAAAAGAAATTTCATTCCGCAAGGCGATGGCTTGCGAACGCTGCGACGGTTCGGGTGCCGAGCCCGGCTCGAAACGCGTGACGTGTCCGACGTGTCGCGGCGCCGGGCAGGTGCGGCGGTCGGGCGGCATCATCACGTTTACACAGACCTGTCCGACGTGTGCCGGCCAAGGCACGAAGGTCGAAAAACCCTGCACGGCGTGCCGGGGCGAGGGGCGTGTGGCGAAGAGCACCAAGCTCAACGTGCGCATTCCTCCGGGCGTCGACACGGGCTCGCGTTTGCGGTCCTCGGGCAACGGTGAGGCCGGCATGGCCGGTGGCTCGGCGGGCGATCTCTACATCGTGCTCTCGGTGAAAGAACACGAGTTGTTCGAGCGGCAGGGTGAGGATTTGTTCTGCGAGATTCCGATCAAGTTCACGCTCGCGACGCTGGGCGGCACAATCAAGGTGCCGACGCTGTTCGGCCAGGCGGACATGAAAATTCCCGCCGCGACCCAGAGCGGCACGACCTTCCGGCTGCGCGAGAAGGGCATGCCAAGTCTGCGCGGCGGCAAACAGGGCGATCAGCTCGTGCGCGTGCAGGTCGAAGTGCCGCAATCGCTCACGAGCGAGCAGCGCCGCATCTTGGAGGAATTTGCCCGCGTGAGCGGCGATGCTTCCGAGCCGACGTCGAAGAGCTTTTTCGAAAAGGCGAAGAAGTTTTTCTGAGGAAGTTTATCGCCCGGCGGGCTGCTGGGCGGCGAATTCTCGGAGCAGGGTCACCTGCTCCGGAGTGAGGACGTCGCGGGCTTTGTCCGCGACGGTCCGCCAATCGATGTGCGTTGTCGTTCCGATGTCGGTGACTTTGGCCCGCTCCGAACTGCGGTGGATGCGCACGAGATCAGCGAGGCGGTCGATCTGTTCCGACGAAAGGCTGAGCTTGGCCCGGGCAAATTTGGCTGAAAGCGAGTCGGCGACGATCATCCGAAAATACGAAGTGCCCTCGTATTTGCCATAGGCCGCGTAGGCCTCCGGGCCCAGAATCTCGCGCACTTCGCGCGTGATCGGAGCGTAGAGTTGGCTGCGCAGGGCCTCGATGCCTTCGGCGTCGCCACGCAGGCCCTGCTCGACCACGGCGGCCTGCAGGTCCAGGCGGGCCTGCTCCTGCAAGAACCACAACTCCATGATCCGCCCAATCTGCGTGGGGGTGAAGTTGCGCGGTTGAAAAAATGGATCGAAACGTCGGTGCCAGGCGGCGCGTTTCGCTTCGGGAACATTGATCGAGCCGCGGGCGGTGGTGCCGGGCAGCGATGGAGAATTCGTCGAGGAAGTTGCGCCGGTCGCCCGTGGCGAGCCTGCGGCACGCGAGCGCCCGGCGTCCTTCTCGGCGGCAATGGGGGATGAAGCAAGCGAGCGGTTTTCCGCAACGAGTGCGGAGACGCGTTGCTCGCGGCGGTCGAGCTCGGTGCGCAATTCCGCGATGGACTGCTGCTGTCGCACCAATCCGGCGGCACCGGCCGCGATGAGCGCGGCGACGAGGCCGGCTTGAAGTTTGGTCAGGCTGAAAAACGTCGCCGCTCCCAGTGCCGCCCCAGCCGCCGTCGCGGCGGCGCTCGTCACGCTCGCCGCCAAGCCCGCCGGCACCGCGGCCGATGTCTGCCCGGCGAGGGCTACCGCGAGTGCGGCGGAGGTTGATTGGATGCCGCGGCGGTCGAGTAGGGCGCGCAGTTTGTCGAGGGCGCGGTCGACACGTTTGCGCGCCGCTTCCTCGCTGGCGCCCACCGCGGCGCCGATTTCTGCAAACGTGCGGCTCTGGAAAAAGCGGAGGAGCACGGCCTCGCGGTCGCTGGCGGCGAGTTCGTCGAGAGCTGCGTCGAGCACGGGCTGGAGGCGCGTCCAGTCGGCGTCGGCCGCATGGTCGAGCGATACGGTTTGCATCGCATGCGCTTGCTCCTCGCGGGTGCGCCGGCGCGACTCGGCCCGCTGCGTATCGATCACGGCATTGCGCGTGGCGGTATAGAGCCAACCGGTAAGGACGGTATGGCGGGAGAGCTTCTGCGCGTCGCGGGCGGCGGCGCAGAAAACGAGTTGGGCAATGTCCTCGGCCCGATGCCCGTCGCCCTGCAGACGACGCGCGGCCGTGGCGTAGACGAGCGGCAGGTGCCGTTGCACAAACTCGGCAAAGGCCTCCTCGGATTGTTCCTCGGCGTAGCGGCGCAGCAGCGTGGCGTCGTCGGTCATGCGTTCTGGTTACTGATCGCGAGGCGCAAAATCCAAAAGCGGACGATCCGCGGCGACGCTTCCGGCCGCACTCAAGGAGGCAGCATGAACGTCGACGAGGCGTAGACTTCCATCAACGCGACGCCCGACCCTGCGTCTGAGCTCGCCACTTGGACTGTGTAACTGCCCGGCACGAGACGCAGGTGCAGCACCGCATCGTCGGACCCGGCGGCGAGGGCAAACGCGCCGACCGAAGCCGACAACAATTCGATGCCGGCGCGCTGCGCGGCCGAAAAATTGGTGCGCCACGAGGCGGCCGACGCGACCAACTCGCCGGCGGCGTTGTAGACCGCCAGCGTGGGCTTGGCCAACACGCCCGTGACACCGAACTGGCCCAACGACGGTCCGACCGCGCGGATCAAGACGTAGCGCTCGCGATCGGTCACGCTCAGGCCTGCAATGAGTGTGCCGGCGCCGGGACTCACGAGGCTGCGGATGGAGAGATTGCCGAGCAGCCCAGTGTTGGTCGCGGGACTGACGAGGGTTGCGCCGGTGGACGGGTTCGCGGCGTTGGCCGACGACGCCGCGAAGTAGATTCCGCCAAACGACGAACCGCCGCCCGCCGGATAAAAGGTCACGTGGAGGGAGCCGGGCTGCTTGATCTCGTAGGCGAGTTCAAACGTGCCCGGGCCCGCAATGATGGTTTTGCGCGACGACGCTATGGTCGGCTCCGCGGCGCCGGGGGCGTTGGCCGTCAGGCTGATCATGAGCGTGGCGCTGGGTTGGCTCTGCAGCGTGTAGGTGCCCCGCACGACTACGGCGTCGCCGGGCACGAGATGGGCTGACGACGCGAGCACCTCGGTGATCGTGATCGCATCGCCCGCGGCGAACTGCGCTTTCGAGGTCGTGAACGGGATGCTCGCGAGACCCGTAGTGCTGATCGGCGGCGCAGGCGTGGCCGGCACGGATGGCGTGCTCGGAGTTGTCGGTGTAGTGGGCGTGGACGGACCGTTGCCGGCGGTGTCCGTTCCGGAGAAATAGATTCGGCCGAAGGACGCGCCGCCGGCGGCAGGCGTAAAGGCGATGTAGACCGAACCGGCGAACTGAACTGTATACTGCATTTCAAACGAGCCGGTGCCGTTGGTGAGCTGTTTGACGGCGGTCTCTTGGTTGGGAACCCCGACCGGCACGGTGGTGGTCAGGCTGATCGACATCCTCGCGGACGGCTGGCTTTGCAGCGTGTAGGTGCCGCGCACGACAAAGGTGGCGCCGACTCCGAGGACCGGCGAGGTGGAGAGCACCTCGGCAATCGTGATGTTGTCGCCGCTCACAAATTGCGACTGCGACGTCGCAAACGGGATGCTCGTCGCACCCGCGGGCTGGGCCCGCAATAGTGACGCCAAGGCAACGAAGACGAGGAGGAGCGGAATGAATTTTTTCATGGGGGGAGCGATACTGAGTTTGGACGGTAGCGAACATGAAGGCACTCGGCGTCACGCCGAACGCATCTGCCTGACCATAAGAAGACGTCACGGAATCGGAATCCGGACAGAGATTTTTATTGGACGCCGCGCTGGCAATGGCGGGGCCTGTGAGGTGGGGGAGGGTCGAAAGGCAGACGACTACTTGCCGAGCCGCACGTCCATCCAGACGGCGAGGGTGAGGACGAGGCCGCGGGCGATGAATTTGATTTCAGGGGCGACGGCGAGGAGCGTCATGCCGTTGAGGAGGGCGGTCATGATGAGCGCGCCGAAGATCACGCCCCAAACTGTGCCGCGACCGCCGCGGAGTGCGGTGCCGCCGATCACGCAGGCGGCGATGGCGTCGAGTTCCATCAGGTCGCCGACCGTCGTGGTCGAAGAGCCGGAATAGGCCGTGGTCATAAAGCCGGTGAGCGCGACGGTGACGCCCATGAGCCCGTAGGCACCGATGAGCACGCGGTTGACGGCGATACCGGAAAGGACGGCGGCTTCTTCGTTGCCGCCGATGGCGTAGAGGTAGCGGCCGAACGGCGTGTGCTGGGTGAGAAAATAGACGACGACGGCGGTGGCGGAGAGAATGAGGAGTGGGAGTGGGACGCCGCGGAATTGGTTGAAGAGAAAAGCGGCGCCGACGAGTGCGGCGGCGGTGGCGAGCCATTGCGCGGCGGCGCGGCCGGCGGGCGGGACGGGAAGTTGATGCGCGAGGCGGGCTACGCGTGCGAAGTAGGTGAGGAGGGCGAGCGCGGCGGCGACCGCTGCGGCGAGGGCGAGGCCGGCGGCGGGCGGGAGGTAGTAAGTGGTGAGGAGCGAGTAGAGGTTGTCCTGATCGCCGCGCGAGACGGGGATGGTGGAGTTTTGGATGACGAGCCAGAAGAGGCCTTTGAAAATGAGGAGGCCGCCGAGCGTGATGATGAACGAAGGGATGCGTTGTTTCACGATGAGTGCGCCCATGAGCAGCCACAGCACGAGGGCGGCGACGAAGGCGGCGAGCATCGCGAGCGGGGCGGGCCAGCCTTGCTGGAAGATGAGCACGGCGGCGATGCCGCCGATCAGGCCGACGCCGCTGCCCACGGAAAGATCAATCTGGCCGGTGAGGAGAATGAGGAACATCCCGAGCGCGAGCGTGCCCACGATGGAAAACTCGACGATGAGCTGGGTGAGATTGCGCGGGCCCAAGAACGCACTTTCGCGCAGGGCGAAGAAGACGCAGATCGCGACGAGCGCGATCGGCATAGCGAGGTTTTTGAGAAGGCGGGCGTTCATGCGGGGAATCAGGCGGCGGCGGGGGCGCGGCCCATGGCGGCGGCGAGGAGTTTTTCCTGAGAGAATTGGTCGCGGGTGAATTCGCCACCGATGCGACCGGCGGCGAGCATGAGGATGCGGTCGCTCAGGCCCATGAGTTCGGGGAGTTCACTGGAGACGAGGAGGACGGCTTTCCCTTCGGAGGTGAGGCGGTTGATGAGTTCGTAGACTTCGAGTTTCGCGCCGACGTCGATCCCGCGGGTGGGCTCATCGAGCATGACGACGGTGGGCTCCGTCATGAGGGCTTTGCCGAGGACTACTTTTTGCTGGTTGCCGCCGGAGAGGCCGCCGACGCGGGCGTGTTGGTCGGGAGCCTTAATGCGGAGGGCGTCGAAAAAGTGTTGGTTGCGCACGTGCTCGGCCGGGAGATCGAGGCGGGCGGGGGCGCGGCGAAATTGGCGGAGGCTGGCGAGCGAGAGGTTGAAGCCGATGGGCTGGGGGAGGACGAGGCCGTAGCGTTTGCGGTCTTCGGTTACGAGGACGAGGCCGCGGGCAATCGAGTCGCGGGGTGCGGGCGTGGTGTGAGGTGTGCCGCGGAGGGTGACTTCGCCGGAAAGGCGGTGGCCCCAGGCGCCGAAGAGGTGTAGGAGTAACTCGGTGCGGCCGGCGCCCATGAGGCCGCCGAGCCCGAGGACTTCGCCGGGGCGGAGGTCGAACGTGATGTCGCGGAGGAAGGGCGGGGTGTTTTTGGACGGGGCGGCGGTGAGGGCGCGGACGGAAAGGATCGGCTCGCTGGCGCTCGCCGCTACGGGGCGGAGGGGGTAGAGGTCGGTGATTTCGCGGCCGACCATGTGTTTGATGACGGCGGGGATGGTGGTGTCGCGCGTGGTGAGGGTGGTGATGCTGGCGCCGTCGCGGAGGACGGTGATGCGGTCGGCGAGCGCGAAGACTTCGTCGAGTTTGTGCGAAATGTAGATGCAGGCGGTGCCTTGCGCGCGGAGGCGGCGGAGGTGGCCGACGAGCACCGAGACTTCTTGCTCGGTGAGGGCGGCGGTGGGTTCGTCGAGGACGAGAACGCGGGATTTTTTGTCCATCGCGCGGACAATCTCGACGAGTTGCTTTTGGCCGATGCCGAGTTCGCGCACGGGAGTCTCGGAGGCGAGGGTGAGGCCAAACTCGGCGAGGAGAGCGGTGGCGCGGCGGTGGAGCGCGAGCCAATCTACGCGGAGTCCGCGCCGCGGGGCGCGGCCGAGGAAGATATTTTCGCCGACACTGAGTTCGTCGATCAGAGCGAACTCCTGGGTGATGACGGCGATGCCGGCGGCCTCGGCGTCGCGGATTGAGTGGAAGGCGCCCGGGCGGTCGTCGACGCGGAGTTCGCCTTCGTAGGAGCCGTGCGGATGGATGCCGGCGAGAAGCTTGATGAGGGTCGACTTGCCGGCGCCGTTTTCACCGCAGAGGGCGTGGATCTCGCCCGCGTGGAGATTGAATGCGACGTCGCGGAGGGCGGTGACGCCGGGAAATTTTTTGGTCAGGCCCCGTGACTCGAGGAGCGGCTTTTCGAATGACGAATGACTAATGTCTAATGACGAATGATGGGAAGCGGAGGGCATACGGCGGTGCTTCCGGCATTAGACATTCGTCATGAGGCTTTGGTCATTCGCCGGTAAGCGTCAGCGCAGCGCTTCGGCTTTATGGAAGCCGTCGGCGACGACGGTGGACTGGAGGTTTTCGCGGTCTACGCTGACGACTTTTTCGAAGATCGAGGGGACTTTTTTCGTGCCGTTGTCGAGGGTGCCGGCGGCGGCAGGTTTCTGGCCTTTGGCGACGTCGACGGCGATGCGGGCGGCGAGGGTGGCGAGGTTTTTGAGGGGTTTGTAGATCGTCATCGCCTGGGTGCCGCGGAGGATGCGTTGGCAGGCGGCGAGGTCGGCGTCTTGGCCGGTGACGAGGACTTTGCCGGCGAGGCCGTCTTCGGTGAGGGCTTGGATGGCGCCGCCGGCGATGCCGTCGTTGGAGGCGATGACGGCGTCGAGGTTGCGGCCGACCTTGGTGAGAGCGGCGTTCATGATCTTTTTGCCGTTCTCGGGCTTCCAATCGAGGGCCCAGTCTTCGTGCACGACCTCGACTTTGCCGGCGGCGATGAGCGGGAGGAGGATGTTGTCCTGACCCTGCTTGAACATCTTGGCGTTGTTGTCGGTGGGGGCGCCGTAGAGGCGGACGATGCGGGCTTTGCGGTCTTTCGGGAAACGGGCGGCGGCGTAGGCGGCCTGGGCTTCGCCGACTTTCACGTTGTCGAAGGAGAGGTAGTAATCGATCGAGGCGTTTTTGATGAGGCGGTCGTAGGCGATGACGGGGATTTTGGCTTCGTTGGCGGATTTGACGGCGCGGCCCATGGCTTCGCCGTTGTGGGGGACGATCACGAGGACATCGACGCCGCGGCTGATGAGGGATTCGACGTCGCGGATTTGGCGGGTGTCGTCGCTGTTGGCGGATTGGACGATGACGGTGGCGCCGAGTTTTTCGGCGGCGGCGGTGAAGGTGTCGCGGTCGCGCTGCCAACGTTCTTCCTTAAGCGTATCGAGCGAGAGGCCGATGACGGGCTTTTCCTTCGAGGCGAAAGCGGTCGCGGCGAGGGCGAAGAGAAGGGCGAGAGCGGTGAGGGGGCGGAGTTTCATGGCGCGGAAACGGAGGGAGGGAAATTCGGAGGGAACGAGAACGATTGCGAGGAGCGTGAACGAGGTGCGGAAGGTCGGGAGGGAAAGGCGGTTTACAACCGAAGGGGAATCGTGAGGCTTGCGCAGACGTGAATCTGGACAACCCAAAACTCTTTTCGCTCGAAGGTGCGATGGCGCAACGTGAGGTGCTGCGCGCAGCGGGTAAGCGCGTGGTGCTGACGAACGGCGTCTTCGATCTGCTGCACACGGGGCATTTGTTCTACCTGCAGCAGGCGCGGGCGCTGGGCGACGCGTTGTTCATCGCGCTGAATGCCGATGCGAGTGTGCGGGCGTTGAAGGGGCCGAGTCGGCCGGTGCAGAACGAGGAGCAGCGGGCGTATGCCTTGGGCGCGCTCGCGTGTGTCGACGCGGTTTTTATTTTTGGGACGCCGCGGCTGGACGCGGAGATCAGGGCGCTGCGGCCGGATGTCTATACGAAGGCGGGCGACTACACGTTGGAGAAGCTCGATGCAGGCGAGCGCGGGGCGCTGCAGGGCGTGGGGGCGGAGATCACGTTTATGCCGTTTCTCGCGGGGTTCAGCACGACGGCACTCATCGCCAAAATCAAAGCTGCTGGAGAAATCTAAAACGCATGCGTGTTGTCATTCTCGGTTCCGGTCGCGGCTCTAATGCCGAGGCGATTCTCTCCGCTCAGCAGGCGGGTAAACTCGGGCGCGCGAGCGTCGTGCAGATTTTGGCGGACAAGCCGGACGCGGGGATTCTTGCGCTCGGGGCGCGGTTTGGGGTGCCGGCGGCGTTTGTCGATCCGGCGCCGTTCAAGACCAAGCTCGAAGGCGAAGGGGAGGCGCGGTTCATCGCGGCGGTGAACGCGGCGGCGCCGGACCTCGTGGTGCTCGCGGGATTCATGCGGGTGCTGAAGCCGGGATTTCTCAATGCGTTTGCGGGGAAGATCATTAATTTGCATCCGAGTTTGTTACCGAGTTTCCCGGGACTCGACGGGATCGGGCAGGCGTGGCGGCGTGGCGTGAAAATCACCGGTTGCACGGTGCACGGCGTGACAGCGGAGGTGGATGGCGGGCCGATTCTCGATCAGGCGGCGGTGCGCATCGAGACGGGTGATACGCTGGAAACGCTCGCGGCGAAGGTGCACGTCGCGGAGCACGCGTTGCTGCCGGCGGTGATCGCGCGGTTGAGCGAAGCGGGGCAGTGAGCGCGCGCCGATGCACGAGGCGCGACCCATCCTGATCGTCGAGGACGAGCCCGCGATTGCGGACACGTTGATCTACGCGCTGAAGACGGAAGGTTTCGCGCCGGAGTGGTGCGCGACGGGGCGGGCGGGGTTGGCGGCGTTGGAGGTGGCGGCGAAAAAGGGAAAACCGATTGCGCTCGTGGTGCTCGATGTGGGGTTGCCGGATGGGACGGGATTTGAGGTGTGCAAAACACTGCGGAAGACTTCGGCGGTGCCGGTGATTTTTTTGACGGCGCGCAATGCGGAGATTGATCGCGTGCTGGGGTTGGAACTCGGGGGCGATGATTATCTCGTGAAGCCGTTTAGTCCGCGGGAGCTCACGGCGCGGGTGAAGGCGATTTTGCGGCGAGTGGCTCCGGCGGCGGTGGCGGGCGGCGCGGAGGTTTGTAACGTATTACGTTACAAACCGGTGGGGGCGGCGGGCGGGGAGTTTTTTGTGGACGAGGGGCGGTGCGTGATCGCGTTTCGCGGGGTGGCGCTGGAGTTGACGCGGTATGAGTTTCGCTTGCTGAAGGTGTTGGTGGCGCAGCCGGGGCGCGTGTTTTCGCGGGACCAGTTGATGAACGCGGTGTGGGAAGATCCGGGGGCGAGTCTGGATCGCACGGTGGATGCGCACGTGAAGACGGTGCGCGCGAAGTTGCGGGCGGTGATGGCGGCGAACGGAGCGGTGGGCGATGACGCGGCGGGCGACCCGATTCAGACGCATCGGGGCTTGGGCTATTCGTTGCGGGAGACGGGCGCGTGGCGTGGCAAGTGAGGAGGCGAACCGGTGAAGATTCGCACGGCGATTTTTGTAGTTTATGTGACGGTGTCGGCGGCGGGGTTTGCGTTGCTAATGGGGCTCGTGTTGCGCGATGTGCGGCTGCGCTACGTGGAATCGATGCGTCGCACGATGGGTGATACGGCGGCGTTTCTCGCGGTGCTCGCGGCGGAAGGGCCACGCGGTGACGGGGCGTGGACGCAGAAGCTGGCGACGTTGCCGCCGAATGCGGAGTTGCTGCGGGTGTTTGCGGGCGATGCGACGGGGCGGGTGTTGTTCGACTCGGCGCGCGGGCGCGATGTGGGCCAGGTTTATCCGTGGCCGATGACGGGCGGCGGGTGGATCGCGTCGGCGAGTTACACGCTGCCCAATGTGGCGGAGGTCAAGGGCGAGCTGCGGGTGCGGGCGCCGGTGAAGATCGGCGGAGAGCAGGTGGGCTGGGTGGGCGTGGGGCGGCCCTTGGCGAGTATCACGGAAGGTGTGACGGAGGCGCGGTGGCGGCTGGCGACGTATTCGGGGGTGATCGCGGCAGTGATGGTGGTGGCGGGGTGGTGGATCGCGTCGCGGCTGACGCATTCGCTGGAGCGGTTGACGGCGTATGCGCAGGCGGTGCGCGACGGGAAGGCGGCGGAACCGCCGGCTTCGAAGGCGACGGAGATCGCGGCGCTGGGGCGGGCGTTTGAAGAGATGCGCGTGACGCTCGAAGGGAAGGCGCACGTGGAGCGCTACACGCAGGCGCTGGCGCATGAATTTAAAGCGCCGCTTTCGGCGATTCGCGGGGCGGCGGAATTGTTGGCGGAAGAAATGCCGGCGGCGGAGCGGGCGCGGTTTTTGGGGAATCTGCGGGCGGAGTCGGACCGGTTGCAGCTGATCGTGGACCGGCTGCTGGAATTGTCGGCGCTGGAGGCGCGACGCTCGGGAGCGGGTGCGCAGGTGGAGGTCGGGTTGCGGGTGGTCGTGGCCCGGGCGTGCGACGGCGTGCGGTTGTCGGCGCAGGCCAAGCGCGTGGCGTTGGTGGTCGAGGACGGTGCCGACGCGATGGTGAAGGCCGAGGCGTTTTTGCTCGGGCAGGCGGTGGGTAATTTGGTGCAGAATGCGGTGGAATTTACGTCGGCGGGCGGGACTGTGCGGGTGAAGGTAGAGCGGCGTGGGGCGAAGGCGTGCGTGACGGTGGAGGATTCGGGGCCTGGGGTGCCGGACTACGCGGTCGAGAAAGTGTTTGAGCGTTTTTATTCGCTGCCGCGGCCGGACACGGGGCGGAAGAGCAGCGGGCTGGGGTTGAGTATCGTGCGGGAAATCGCGCGTCTGCACGGTGGCGAGATTACGCTGGTCAACCGGGCGGAAGGCGGGGCGCGGGCGGAGTTGATTTTGCCGGTGGCGTAGTTTGGCGCGGACGAATTCGCGGGGAATTCATCTTCGCTTCACACGGGGTTCATGCAGTGGCGCGAGAGTGGGCGCGCATGAATACCATACCGCAAACGACTGCGCCGGCGTCGGCGCTCACGAAAATCGAACGGCGCAATCGCGCCACGATCAAACTGCTCTTCATCGCGGCGCTCGTGCTGCTGCTGCAGATACCGCTGCAATTTGTGAACGGTCTCCAACAGGAGCGGTATGCGACGCGCGCTTCGGGTGGGGCGGGTGCGGAGGCGACTGCCAATGTGGCGGTGCGAGGGGCGCGGTCGGATCGGACGAAGGGGATGGATGGGACAAATGCGACCGAGGGGAAGAAGGCGGGGAATGGCGTGGCTGCGACTACGACCGCGGTGATGGTTGGCGCGGAGGCGGGGGTGTTCGAGGCGTATCGGATGGTGGAGCGGGCGCTGAAGCACGGGGTGCTCGTGCTGGCGCTCGTGTTTGCGGCGTTCTTTTTGTTTGAGACGCTGGCGGGACTGCGGTTGCACGCAGTGCACTACGGGCTCGTGGGTGCGGCGATGTGTTTGTTTTACCTCGCGCTGTTGGCGCTCGGAGAAGTAGTCGAGCCGGGGATGGCGTATGTCGGCGCGGCGGTGGCGTCGTCGGCGCTCGTGGTGCTGTATAGCGCGGCGATTTTGCGGAGTCGCGCGCGGGCGGCGGTGATCGGCGGATTGTTGGCAAGCGTGCACGGGGTGCTCTACGTCGTGCTGCGGATGGAGAGCTACGCGCTGCTCGCGGGGACAGCGACGCTGTTCGTGGCGGTGGGGGCGGTGATGTGGTTTACCCGGAATATCGACTGGCACGCGCAGGACGCAGGCACTGCGGAGGTGGCGTCATGAAGGCGCGAGCGAAACGGTTGCCGCGGTTGTGGTGCGCGTTACAGGGGCTGCTGCCGCTGGATGCGGTCTGGGCGGTGCCGCCGGGGAGTGCGGTGGCGGCGTCGAAGGCGGATGCGGCGGCGGTGGCGCGGTTCAAAACACAAGCGCGGAGGGCGCCGTCATGAAGTGGATACCGGAGAGCGGGGTATTCTGGCCGAGCCTCGGGGCTTGGGCGATCCGCGGGGTGTTTTGTGCACTGCCGAGTTTTGTGTGGGCGGTAGAGGCAGGCTATGTGCAGCCGACGCAGACGGTGGAGATCGCGGCGGGTGTGGCGACCTATGTGATCGTTTTCGCGTGGGTTGCGGCGCTGCCGATGTATCGCGAACGTGTGCACACGGGAAATCTGGGGTGGTCGTTGCGGGTGGCAGCGAACACGCGGGCGGCGCTGGCGCCGCTCATGTTTTGCGGACCGGACCTGTGGCTCGGGTTGTTTTCGACTGAGGCGATCAAATGGATCGTTCGCTTCGCGACGGGTTCGGCGATGAGTGGAGGCGCCATCGGCTGGACCTATGCGACGACGATTGTGCAGGGGGCGCTGGTGTCGGCGACGATGTTGCTGCTCGCGCTCGTGATTTGGGGCGTGCGCGTGGGGCTGAAGAAGGGCGGGCTGAAGCCGCGCCCTACTTTTCAGGGGACTTCGTAGACTTCCACGAGGGCGACGCCGGTGGTGGCGCCGACGCCGCTGACTTGGGCGGTGTAGCTGCCGGGGGCGAGGGTCACGAGGAGGACGGCGTCGCGGGAGGCGGCGGTGAGCGGGAAGGCGCCGACGTTGAAGAAGGTGGTCGAGAGCTGCGGGGCGCCGCCCCAGTTGTCGTTTTCGGTGATTTTTCCGGCGGCGCCGAAGAGCTCGAGCTTGGGGTCGGCGAGGGAGCCGGCGACGCCGAAGCTGCCGAGGGTGGGGCCGATGGCGCGGATGAGCAGGGTCTTGGGCGTCTCGCCGGCGATCACGAAACCGGCGATGAGAATGTCGCCATCGACGCCGACTTGGGTGCGGGCGGAGACGTTGGTGAGGCGCGGGGTGGTGGCGCTGTAGGCCGTGGCGGGCGTCGCATCGTAGACCTCGGCGAGGGCCACGCCGGTGGGCGCGCCGCCACCGCTCGTGCCACCGGTGATCTGCACGCTGTAACTGCCGGGAGCGAGGCCGGGGAGGAACAGGGCGGCGTCGCGCGAAGTGGCGTTGCTGAGGGCGAAGGCGCCGACTTGCGTGCCGACCGCGGCAACTTGGGCGTCGCCGGACCAATTGTCGTTTTCGTTGGTTTTGTTGCCGTTGAAATAGAGTTCGAGGCGCGGGTCGGTGAGGACGCCGGCGACGCCGAAGGCTCCGAGGGTGGGGCCGATGCCGCGGATGAGAATGGGTTTGTTGCCGAGGGTGCCGGCGCCGCCGATGCCGACGCCGACGATAAGCGTCTCGGCGCCGATGCCGGCTTGGGAACGGATCGCGAGATTCACGATGCGGCTGACGTCGACGTTGGCCTTGATGACGACTTGCGCGACGGAGCTGGGAGCGATGCCGGCGGAGTTGGTGACATCGACGGTGTAGCGGCCGGATTGGGCGGCCTGGGCGTTGGCGAGTGTGTAGGTGGAGGCGGTGGCGCCGGCGATGGCGGTGCCCTCGTATTTCCATTGGTAGGACAGGCCGCCGCCGGTGGCGGTGACGGAGAGCGTGGTGGAGCCGCCGATGGGGAGGACGGCGGACTGGGGCTGCGCGGAGATGGTGGGCGTGGTGTCGAGGATGCCGCGCATGACGACGTTGTTGGACGCGGAGACGACGTAGACGACGCCTTTGGAATCGACGGCGATGCCGACGGGCTCGTTGAAGCGGGACGTGAGACCGGTGCCGGTAGCGTGGCCGAGGAAGCCGGGGAGTCCGCCGATCGTGATGACAAAACCGTCGGGCGTGATGCGGCGGATCGCGTGGTTGCCGCGGTCAGCGACGTAGACGATACCGGCGGCGTCGGTGGTGATGCCTTCGGGGGAATTAAAACGGGCGACCGAGGCGGCGCCGCTGGCGGTGCCGCTCGTAAAGGCGAGGCCGGCGAAGGTCGTGACGGTGGCCGCGGAGCCGGCAATGCGCCGAATCGTGTGGGCGCCGCTGTCGGCGATGTAACCGATGCCGGCGCGATCGAACGCGATACCGCGGGGCGAGGTGAAGCGGGCGGCGGTGCCGGCGCCGTTGGTGGCACCGGAAATGCCGGCTTGGCCGGCGACGGTGATCGATACGATGCCACTCGTGGCTGAGGTGGAACCGAGGAGGCGGATGGTGTGGTTGCCGGTATCGGCGACGAACAGTCGCCCAAACGTGTCGATGCCGACGCCGTAGGGTTGGTTGAAAAGCGTGCCGGCGGCGGGTCCATCGGTGGCGCCGGATTGGCCGGTGGTGCCGAGGTCGGCGAAGTTGGAGGTGGTGAGCGAGAAGAGGCGGATGAAGTGGCGAGTGCGCTCGGAGACGGCGATCACGCCGCCGCCCACGGCGATGCCGTGGGGCGAGGTAAACGCGTTGCGGGTGGTGACGACGCCATCGGGCGTGACGCGGCGAATCGCGTTGTTGCGCCAATCGGCGATGAGAAGGCTGTCGTCGGATTCGAGGGCGAGGCCTTGCGGGTAGTTGAAGCGGGCGGCGGCGCCGGTGGCGTCGACGTTGCCGAAACCACCGCCAGGGCCGGAGTGATTGGTGACGACCTGCGTGGGGCTGATTTTGCGAACGGAGTGGTTCAGGGTGTCGGCGACGTAGAGATCGCCGGAGGGCGCCATGGCGATGCCGAAAGGATTGTAGAAACGGGCGGCGGTGCCGGTGCCGTTGGCGCTGCCGCGCACATCGGCACTGCCGGCGTAGACGGAGACGACGGCGGCGGAAGTGATTCGGCGGATACAGTCGTTGGAGGTGTCGGCGACGTAGACATTGCCGTCGCGGTCGAGGGCGAGGCCGGAGGGAAAATTGAAGCGGGCGGCGGCGCCGGTGCCACTGGTGGTGCCGCGCAGGCCGGCGGTGCCGGCGAAGGTGGTGACGACGCCGTCGCGGGTGAGGCGGCGGATGGTGTGGTTGTTACTGTCGGCAATGAGGAAATCGCCGGAGCTCTCTTCGACGATACCGTAGGGGGCGGAGAAGCGCGCGGCGGAGCCGGTGCCGTCGGCGGAGCCGGCATTTTCAGCGAGACCGGCGACGGTGGTGACTTCACCAGCAGGCGTGATGCGGCGCACGGTTTGGTTGACCACTTCGGTGACCCAGACGTGACCCGCGCGGTCGACGACAATCCCGGCAGGGCGATTGAAGCGAGCGGTGTCGGCGGGGCCGTCGGCGCTGCCGGAGGTGCCGGTGAGACCGGCGTAGGTGGAGACGCCGCCGGCGGGCGTGATTTTGCGGATGGAGTGATTCGCGCGGTCGGCGACGTAGAGATTGCCGGCGGTGTCGAGGGCGATGCCGTTGGGGGAATTGAAGCGGGCGGTGGCGCCCGGACCGTCGGCCGTGCCGGTGACGCCGGCGGCGCCAGCGAAGGTGGTCACGGCGCCGGTGGGTGAGACTTTGCGAATCGTGTTATTGAAGGTGTCGGTGACGTAGAGATTGCCGGCAGCGTCTGCGACGAGGGAGTTGAGATTATAGAAGCGGGCGTCGGCCGCGGAGCCATCGGTGCTACCGAGCTGGGGCGGTTGGCCGGCGACGACGGACCAGGTGTATTGTTGAGCTCGGGCCGTGGCGGCGAGCAGGGTGGCGACGCAGGCGAGCAGGGCGAAGCGGAGCTTCATAGGGGAGCGCGAGGTGGAAGGGGCGGGAAAGCAAAGGAAGGAGGGCGGCAGTGCGGACGGGTTTCAATGCGCGAATCGGCGGCGGGAGCGAAAAGTGCATTGCAGCGGTGGCGGGGCGTGGGGACGCTGGGCGGCATGGCATTGTTCGAAATCAAAACGGAAATCCCCTGCGCGGCGGCGGAGACGGCCGATACGCTGTTGCTCGAAAACGGGCTCGAAAACTGGAGCGTGTTGGAGGACGTGATCGTGAAACGGGCGTGGCTGGTGGGGATCTTTCCGAGCGAACATCAGGGGCGGAACGGGTGGTTGGGGGTGTATCTCCGGCTGGCTGAGGCGGGCGTGAAGGTGGTGGGCGAGGCGGTGTATCGTGAAATGGGAGACGCGGACTGGCGCGACAGCTACAAAGCGCATTTTCACGCGTGGCAGTTTGGCCGGTTGCACTGGGTGCCGGTGTGGGAACGCGAGACGTTTAGACTGCCGGAGGGCGAGGCGGTGCTGTGGCTCGATCCGGGCATGGCGTTTGGCACGGGTAACCACGAGACGACGCGGTTGTGCGTGGAGCGGCTCGTGACACTGGCCGCGGCGATGGAGAAACAGGGCGTCGGCCTCGAAAAGAAACGCGTGATCGATGCGGGCTGCGGCTCGGGGATTTTGGCGCTTTCGGCGGTGCTGCTCGGTTTTCGCGATGTGGTCGGCTTCGACAACGATCCCGAGGCAGTGCGCGTGAGCGAAGAGAACGAGGCGCTGAACGGAGTCGCGGGCCGGGTGAAATTTCGCGTCGGTGATTTGCTCACGGGTTTCAGCGAGGGGCCGGGTGATGTCGTGCTCGCGAACATTTTGGCGAACGTGCTGATCGAGTATGCGCGTGAGCTGACGGCGGCGGTGGCGCCGGGTGGCACGCTGATCCTCAGCGGGATTTTGGCCGTCGAAGTGGAACAGGTGAAGGCGGCGTTTGCGGCGGTCGTGCCGGATTGGCGGCAGGAGTCGCGCGTGATGGGCGAGTGGAGTGACGTGCTGCTGGTGCGGCCGTGACTTGGGCGAAACGGACGAACGGACGGGCAATTTAATTAACCACAGATTTCACGGATGAACACGGATATGGCGGCGGAAAAAAATGAGGGAGGTGTGCGGCGGGGCCTGAGGTGCGCGGCACGTTTTTGGGGCTGCGTCGTGCTGGCGAGCGGGGGACTGCGCGCGCACGACACGTGGCTGCAGCCCGAGCGGTTTGCGGTGACGCCGGGGGCGATGCTCGCGTTTGACCTGACCAGTTCGGACGGGTTTGGAGGATTTCAGACGGCGATCAAACCGGAGCGCGTGGCGCGGATGGTCGCGCGGCTGGGCGGCGCGGTGCTGACGCCGGGGGCGCTCGCGGCGACGGAGAAGACGTTACGATTTCCCGTCACGGTGGGGCGACCGGGTGTGATGGTGCTGGGGATCGAATTGAAGGCGCGGTTGCTCGAACTGGAGCCGGATAAAATCGAGACGTATTTGCGCGAGATTCACGCGAGCGATGAGTTGCGCGAGGCGTGGGCGGCGGTGCCGGCGCCGCGGCGCTGGCGCGAGAGCTATGTGAAACACGCGAAGACCTTTGTGCGCGTGGGCGAGCCGGCGGCGGACGAGCGGGCGTGGGCGGAGCCGCTGGGGCTGGCGCTCGAAATCGTGCCGGAGCGCGATCCGACGGCGTTGAAAGAGGGCGACGCGCTGCCCGTGCGGGTGCTGAAGGGCGGCAAGCCGCTGGCGGGGTTTGCGCTCGGGTATGTCTCGGCGGGCGAGACGCGGGAACATGTGGCGGTGACGGACGCCGACGGGCGCGCGACCGCGACACTGGATGCGCGCGGCGTCTGGCTGGTGCACGGGACGGATCTGCGCCGGGTGGCGGCGGCGGACCGCGAGTGGGAGAGCGATTTCACGACGATGGTCGTCGAAGTGAAATGAAAGGGCTGAGGCTGATACTATTAATCTGGGTGGGCGCGGCGGCCGGGGCGGCGTGGGCCCATGATCCGGGACTGAGCACGGCGCAGGGGCGGCTGGCCGCGGGGGCGCTGGAGATTGTGGTGGGATTTGCGCCGGCGGATGCCGAGCAGTTGCTGCCGCCGGAGGCGCGCGTATCCGGCAAATGGACGCAGGCGGAATTTATTGCGGCGCAGCCGTTGTTGGCGGGGCTGGCGCCGGAGATCATGGAAGTGGTGGTGGGCGGAGTGGTCGTGGCGCCGCGGGAGACGAGCGTGCTGCTGGCGGCGGGCGACGCGTTGAATTTCACGTTGGTGTTTCCGCGACCGCCGCCCGGAGTGGTGACGCTGCGGGCGCCGAAACTGGCGCTGTTGCCGTCGGGACACCGGGAGTTTGTGTTCGTGGTCGACGAGGTGGGCTCGACGATCGGGAAGAAGCTGTTGAGCGCAAAAGATCCTGCACTGGAGATCACCGTGGGGGCGCCGGTCGCGACGGGTGCGGCAGGCGGGTCGGGAGTGGCGGTGGCGTCGGCGGGCGAAAAAAGCGCGGGAGGGGCGGAGTCGCCGACGTTTTGGGGGTTCTTCGTGCTCGGGGTGGAGCACATCTGGACGGGCTACGATCACCTGCTGTTTCTTTTCGCGCTGCTCGTGGTGTGCCGGAGCTTTCGTTCCATCGTGGGAATCGTGACCTGTTTCACGCTGGCGCATTCGCTGACGCTGGCGTTGGCAACGCTGGATGTGGTTAGTCTCCCGGCGCGGTTCGTGGAACCGGCGATCGCGGCGTCGATTGTTTTTGTGGGGGTGGAAAATTTGGTGCGTCGCGGCGAGGAGCCGAAGGGGCGTTGGGCGCTGACCTTCGCGTTTGGGCTGATCCACGGTTTTGGATTTGCCAGCGTGCTGCGCGACTTGGGCGTGGGGCGGGGCGGACAGGGGCTGGCGATGCCGTTGTTTACGTTTAACGCGGGCGTGGAGCTCGGGCAGATCGTAGTCGCTGCGATCGTCTTGCCGGTCGTGTGGAAACTGCGGAAAAACGAGGGGTTTCTCCGTCGGGGCGTCCCAGCGCTATCGGCCGTCGTGTCGGCGGCAGGGACCTACTGGTTCTTGGAACGAACCGTGTTTGGCTGATAGGGGAGGTCGAGGCCGGCGGGCCGGACGAGCGGCGCTACTGAATCTCGGTGGGGCGGCCGATGGCGTTTTGGTAGGCCTGGTGAAGCTGGAAGGTCTGCCAAGCGCCGAGCTTTTGGCCGAATTGCGCGCCGAGGTAGAGCAGGCAGGCGATGACGGCCATCGAGCCCGTGATCCATAAGCCCCAAGGCTCCGAGCCGACGAAGAGTTGCGCGCCGCCGAGAATGCCGGAAAAGGTGCCGAGCAGTCCCGTGATGAGGTAGCCGTAGAGGAAAACGGACCAGATTTCGATTTCGGGGCCGTAGATGCCTTCGATGCGGGTCGTGCCGGCGTCGGTGGCTTCGATGCCGAGGAACAGTCGGGGAGACCAATAGCGGCGTTCATGGGCGGCGAAATGGATGCCGATAAATTCGGGGAGTGCCTTTACTTCGAAGGCGGGGTTTTGCGCGGCGAGGGAACGAAGAATCCGCTCGCGGGTTTCCTGGGGCGTGAACTCCAAGGTGTGTTCGAAACGCGGACGAACGCGAAAGCTGCTCATGGCGGGGACGGCGAGGGGTGGGGGAAATCGGCGGGGTAGCCGAGTGGGGTGCGGAAGGGATAGAAAGCGGGGCGCGTGCGTCAATCGCGCAATGTGCTTCGAGCGGCGAGGATCGGTGCGGATCTGCGACGGCCGAGTGGGCGAGGCACGCCGATGACAATGGGCAGGTTCGGAACCAAAAAAACGAAACCGCCACCGCGCCTGAATCGGCGGACGGTGGCGGTCGGAAGGAGTTGCGAACGGGGGCCGCGAGCGGTGTGCGGGGCCGGCGTCGTGGGGAGCGGTTACGAGAACAGATCCGTGGGCGTGCGGCTCATGAAATCTTCCATGTAGGCCGTGGTGGCTTTGCCCTCGATGAAGACGGGGTCAGCCATGATGGCTTTGTGGAGCGGGATCGTGGTCTTGATGCCGCGGATGAGATACTCACTAAGGGCGCGATACATGCGCTCAAGGGCGACTTTGCGGGTGCTCCCGTAAGTGATGAGCTTGCCGATCATCGAATCGTAATAGGGCGGAATCGTGTAGCCGCTGTAGGCGTGGGAATCGACGCGGACGCCGTGGCCACCTGGGGAGTAGTAGAGGCCGATCGTGCCGGGGGAGGGCGCGAAATTGCGGGCGGGGTCCTCGGCGTTGATGCGGCACTCGATTGCGTGGCGGTCGAATTTGATGTCACCTTGGTCGAAGGAGAGCTTTTCGCCGTTGGCCACGTGGATCTGCTGCTTGATGAGGTCGATGCCGGTGACCTCCTCGGTGACGGGATGCTCCACCTGAATTCGGGTGTTCATCTCGATGAAGAAGTAGTTGCCCTTGGCATCGACGAGAAACTCGATCGTGCCGGCGCCTTCGTAGGAGGCGGCTTCGGCGGCTTTGATGGCGTGTTTGCCCATCTTTTTGCGCAAATCGGGCGTCAGGAAGGGCGAAGGCGATTCCTCGATGAGCTTTTGGTGGCGGCGCTGGACGGAGCAGTCGCGCTCGCCGAGGTGGACGATTTTGCCGTGGGAGTCGCCGAGGACCTGAAACTCGATGTGGCGGGGTTTTTCGACGTAGTGCTCGATGTAGACGGCGCCGTTGCCGAAGGCTTTTTCGGCTTCGTTGCTGGCGACGTGGTATTCTTTGGCGACCGAGATGTCGTTGTGGGCAATGCGCATGCCGCGGCCACCGCCGCCGGCGACGGCTTTGATGATGACCGGGTAGCCGATCTTGCGGGCTACTTTCACTGCTTCGTTTTCCGTGGTGACCGGACCATCGGAGCCGGGGACCAAGGGGACGCCGGCTTTGCGCACGGTATCCTTGGCGACGGACTTGTCGCCCATCATCTTGATCGACTTGGATTTGGGGCCGATGAACTTGATGTTACACGACTCGCACTGCTCGGCGAATTTGGCGTTTTCCGAAAGGAATCCGTAGCCGGGGTGAATGGCGTCTACATCGGCGATCTCCGCGGCGCTAATGATGCGATCGGCGCGCAGGTAGCTGTCGGCGCTCCGGGGGCCACCGATGCAGATGGCTTCGTCAGCCAATTGAACGTGAAGCGATTGCACATCGGCCTCGGAGTAGACGGCGAGGGTCTTAATGCCCAGCTCACGGCAGGCTCGGACGATGCGAAGGGCGATTTCACCGCGATTGGCGATGAGGATTTTTTGGATCATGTCGGTAAACGAGAAACCACCCGACCTAGCCGAGGGCGTCGGGCGGGAAGCGCGGCGCGGGCGGGGGAAGGGTGGTTTGGTGCTGTAAGATGGTGATTTAAGCCTGCTTAATCTTGAAGAGACGTTGGCCGTATTCGACGGGTTGGCCGTTTTCGACGAGGACTTCGAGCACCGTGCCTTTGGCTTCGGCTTGGATCTCGTTCATGATCTTCATCGCCTCGATGATACAGACGACGCTGGTCTCGGTGACCTTGGTGCCGATATCGGAGAAGGGCTTACTCTCGGGAGAGGCGGCCCGGTAGAACGTGCCGACCATGGGCGATTTGATGTAGCCGACGCCGACTTCGTCTTGGGCGGGAATCGGGGCGGCTGAGCCTCCGGTCGGCGCCGCTGCCGCCGGAATAGGCATGGGCGGATTCGTATCGAGGCCGGGGAAAGGCGGATTGGAGCCGCGCCCGGAATTCACGAACGGGAGGCCGTTGGAGCCGCGCCGTATTTTGAGTTTGAAGCCCTCTTCTTCGACCGCGAACTCGGTCAATTCCGAGCGTTTCATGAGGTCGATGATCTGTTTGATTTGTTTTAGGTCCAAAGGAAGCCTTGGTTGAGTTGGAGGCTGGCTACGTCGTTAGTGATGAATTGCGGTCGGTCGTTCAAAAGAAAACAAGGCACTCAATCAATCTTCGATTTTAGGCCGGATAGCCAGATGGGCGAAATTAGGTCAAATTGGGCTGAAATCGCGCTTTTCTGGCAGAAAACGGCTAAAATTTAGGGGATTTCAGGGGGGCCGAGTTGGCGAAAATATCTTTCGGACGATTTTCGGGAGGGTGATTTTGGGCAGGATTTTGAGGGTTTTAGCGAGTTTCGGCCATTATTTGAGGCAATGCTCGATCGGCCGATGGAGCCATTCAGATTAGGGCTTCGATCGGGTTTTGGGCGGGTTAGGCCGTGCGGCAAGGGTGGGCGCGATCAGTCCAGGGCGCGCCTAATTTGGAGACGCGGAGGAGGGACTGGCTCTACCTAAAACCGGCCGGAAAACCCGGCGACCGTTTCGCGGAGGCCGGGTGGGGATTTTGGTGCCGCCAACGTTAGTTGAGGCCGCGGCGGGTAAGGAGCGGTTTGAGGTCGGGGGCGCCGCCGGTGAAGTCGCGGAAGAGCTTGAGGGCGTCGTCGCTGCCGCCGCGGGAGAGGAGTGTTGCGCGGAAGCGGTCGCCGTTGGCGCGGGTGAGACCGCCGTTGGCTGTGATCCAGTCGACCGTGCAGGCGTCGAGGACTTCGCTCCAGATATAAGAATAGTAGCCGGCCGAGTAGCCTCCGGCGAACGTGTGGGAGAAGTAGGTCGAGCGGTAACGTGGCGGCACGGGGGCGAAGTCGACGCCGTATTTCTTCAGGGCGGCGGCCTCAAAGGCCAAGACGCCATCGGATTCCGGGACAGCCGATGCGCCGATCTGGTGCCAAGCTTGATCAAGGAGAGTCGCTGCGAGATATTCGGTCGTCTTGAAGCCTTGGTTGAAGTTGGCGGCGGCTTTTACCTTGGTGAGGAGCTCGGCGGGGAGGGGGGCGCCGGTTTGGTAGTGTTTCGCGTAATTTTGGAGGATTTCGGGCCAAGTCATCCACATTTCGTTCACTTGGGAGGGAAATTCCACGAAGTCGCGGGGGACGGAGGTGCCGGCGAAACGGGGGTATTTTACGTTCGAAAACATGCCGTGAAGGGCGTGGCCGAACTCGTGAAAGGCGGTGTTGACCTCATCGTAGGTCATCAGCGTGGGTTGGCCGGCGGGCGGTTTCGGGAGGTTCAGGTGGTTGGCGATGACAGGTTTGGTGCCGAGGAGGCCGCTTTGGGGGACGTAGGCACTGGCCCACGCGCCGCCGTTTTTGTTGGAGCGGGCGTAGACATCGATGAGGAAGATCGCGAGTTGGGTGCCGTCGGCATTGAAGACGTCAAAGGTGCGGACGGTCGGTTCGTAGACGGGAAGGTCGGTGCGCTCCTTAAACGTGATGCCGTAGAGGCGGGTGGCGGCGTAAAAGATACCGTCGGTGAGGACGCGGTTGAGCTCGAAGTAGGGGCGGAGTTGCTCGCCATCGAAGGCGTAGCGGGCTTGGCGGACTTTCTCGGAGTAGAAGTCCCAGTCGCCGGCGGAGACTTTGAAGCCGCCTTTTTCAGCGTCGACCATGGCCTGAATGTCGGCGGCTTCGCGGCGGGCGTTGGCGACGGCCAAGGGGGCGAGTTGGGCGAGCAGTTTGTTGAGCACTTCGACGCTGCCGGCGGTCTGCTCTTCGAGTTGGTAGGCGGCGTGGTGGGGATAGCCGAGGAGGGCGGCGTGGGCGGCGCGTTTCTTGGCAATGGCGGAGACGATCGCGCGGTTGTCGAATTCGCCGCCGCGGCTACCTCGGGCGAGGGAGGCGGCCATCAGGCGTTCGCGGACGGCCCGGTTTTTCAAACTGGCGAGCGGGGGTTGGCCGGAGGTGTTTTGGACGCGGAGGAGGAACTGGCCTTCGTGGCCGGCGGCTTTGGCGGCAGCAGCGGCGGCGGTGATCGCGTTGGCATCGAGTCCGTCGAGCTCCGCGCGGGTGGCGACGAGGACCGAGGAGGCATCGCGCTCCTTCAGGATGTTTTGGGCAAAGGTCGTCTGGAGGGTTGCGAGTTCGCCGTTGAGGGCGCGGAGCTTGGCCTTTTCGGACTCGGGGAGCTTGGCGCCGGCGCGCACGAAATCTTGATGGTAGCGCCAAAGGAGGCGTTGGGATTCGGCGTCGAGTCCGAGGGTGGCGCGGGCTTCGTAGAGCGTGGCGATGCGGGTGAAGAGCGCGGGGTTGAGGCGGATGGTATCGGTGTGGGCGGCCAGCTTGGGCGCCATCTCGCGCTGGATCTTCTGGAGTTCGGGATTGGTGAGCGTGCCGGTGAGACCTGAAAAGATCGTTTGAACGCGTCGGAGGGCCCGGCCCGAGCGCTCGAGGGCGACGAGGGTATTTTCGAAGGTGGGTTTTTCGGTGCGATTGGCGATGGCGGCGACTTCGCGGAGGTTTTCCGCCATGGTCTGCTCGAAGGCGGGGCGGAAGTGGGCGTCTTTGACCAGGTCGAAGCGCGGAAATTGGAACGGTAACGTGCTCTCGGTGAGGAGGGGATTCGCGGTGTCGGCGGCGATGGCCGGCGACGCTACGAGCAGCGCGAGTGCAGCGGGAATGTGACGGAGAACGGGGATTTGCATGGGGCCACGATGGGCGTGGGTGGGGCTTGGTCAATTTCGGGCGGCAGAGAAGTAGGTGCGCGAATGAGGGCTGTAGGTGGCGCCGATCCTCGATGGCGAGTGTGGTGACGCGGCGGTGCTCCGGAGGCGGGGAGCGGACCCTCCCGGCTGCAGGCTTGCGCGATGTTTACATCTCATGCGAGCGAGCTACACTCCGACCATCGGCGTCGGGCGAGCGGTGCTCCGGCCGAGAGGCCCTGGACCTCGCGACCGACGGATCGAGTCTATCAAAACCAAACCAAGGAGGCGTTATGCCAGCCACAAAACTGCGAGCGTTCTTAGACGGCCATGGGGTGCGTTACGTCAGTATCCAACATTCGGTTGCGTTCACGGCTTCGGAAGTTGCGGAGTCGGTGCATGTGAAAGGGCGCGACTTTGCGAAGACGGTTATCGTAAAAATCGGCGAGTCGATGGCGATGGTGGTGTTGCCGGCGAGCCGACGGATCGTGTTGCACGATTTGCGCGAGATGCTCGGCAGCGAAGAACTCCGGCTCGCGACGGAGGCGGAGTTCAAGGGGGCGTTTCCGGACTGTGAAGTCGGGGCGATGCCGCCGTTCGGCAATCTCTACAATATGCCGGTCTATGTGGCGGCCCATCTCGCGGAAGAGCGGGAGATCGTCTTCAACGCGGGCACTCACAGCGAAGTGATGCAACTGGCCTACTCGGATTTCGAGCAGCTCGTGCACCCGACCGTGCTCGAGTATGTGACGACGTAAGCGCGCTCGAGAGGGGGGCGGCGCGACTGATCGGAAGTCGCGCCGCGGGAGGTTGGCGGAGGACGGTTTACAACTTCACCGTGCGACCTTCGCGGAAGGAGAGGTCGGCGGCGAGGACGATGCGGAGGCTGTCGATGGCGCTCTGCCAGTGTGCGCTGAGATCGGTGTTTTCGCGGATAGCTTTCAGGAAAACTTCCTGCTCGCGGCGGCAGAGTTCGTCGTGATCGGGCTCGTCGGTGACGTCGATGAGGTCGTCGACGCGGGCGAAGGTGCCGTCGGCTTTGCGGTCCACGTGGTGGAGACGAAGTTGCTCGGTCTTCGAGTGCGAATCGACGTCGGCGGATTTGCCGGCGGCGGCGGCGGACTTGGCGACGATGCTGACGCAGCCCTTGGGGCCGATCACGTCTTTTACGAAGAAGGCGGTCTCGCTCATCATGGGACCCCAACCGGCTTCATACCAGCCGACGGAGCCGTCGGCGAAGGTGACTTGGAGGTGGCCGTAGTTGATCTGGCCGGGAACGACTTCGTCGGAGAGACGGGCGCCGATGCCATTCACGCTCACGGGGCGGGAGCCGGTCATGCGGCACATGACGTCGACGTAGTGGACGCCACAGTCGACGATAGGTGAGGTGGTGCGGAGCAGATTTTTGTGCGTTTCCCAGTTGGGGCCGGAACTCTGCTGGTTGAGGTTCATCCGCATGACGAGCGGCTTGCCGAGGGTTTGCGCGAGCTCGGTGAATTTCTTCCACGACGGGTGGACGTGGAGGATGTAGCCGACGACGAGGGCGCGGTTGAGGCGCTTCGCGGTGGCGATGACGCGCTCGCAGTCGGCGATGTTGTCGGCGACGGGTTTTTCGAGGAACACGTGCGCGCCGGCTTCCAGCGCGGCGACGGCGTATTCGGCATGCGTCTCGGCGTAAGTGCTGATGCAGACAACGTCGGGTTTGGTTTGGGCCAGGGCCGCCGCGTAGTCGGAGAACTCGGCGTAACGGTTGCCGAATTCGGCGTTGAGTTTTTGACGGGAGGCGGGGCCGCGGGAGACGAGTCCGACGATTTCAAAATCGGCGGACATCTTGTGGTAGGCGCGGGCGTGGGAGATGCCCATGTGGCCGCAGCCGACGACGAGGGTGCGAAGTTTTTGAGTCATGGTGGAGACCGAGGGTGAAAGTGAGACGGAAGGTGAAAGGGCAGAATCTCAGGCCGCCGCGGGGTGAGGCCGTGGCGATTTTGAGTTCGTCGCGTTACGGCGCGGCGACTAGCGCCGGCCCTATGATCAGTGCGGCGCGGAGCCGGTGGAGAGGGCTTGGCCGGGGCCTGAAGTCGGCGGGCGGAAGAACAAGGCGAGGGCAATCGCGGCGCATGAGGCGACGGCGAAGGGGACGAGGAAGAGCCCCTTGAAGTCGACGATGTTGGCCTTGGTGTAGATATCCTGCATGAGCCACGGGCAAATCGAGAAGGCGAGAAGGGCGCCGAGGCCAAGGATCTGGAGGTTGAAGAGACCTTGGGCGCTTGAGCGGATGTCCTTCGGGAAGTAAGCGTCGACGAAGATGTAGACGGTCGCGAAGAAGAAGGCGTAGCAGATGCCGTGGAGGACTTGGATGAGGATGATCGCGGTCGCGCTCTGGGGGAAGAAGGCGTAGGTGGCGAAGCGGGCGGCGTGACCGAGGATGCCGACGATCATGGTGGTGCGCCAACCGAACTTCTTCAGGGTCGCGCCGAGGACGAACATGGTGAGGATTTCGGCGACTTGGCCGATGCTCATGATGGGAGCGATCCAGTTGGCGGCGATGCCGACGCCGCCGTCTTTGACGGGCGTGCCGAGGAAGACGCCGGTCCACGAGAAGTAGCAGTTGTGGACGAAGGAATCGGCGAGCGTGACGAGCCAGAGGACGAGGATGAAGGGGTGCTTGAGGAGCTTGAGGGCGGAGAGCCAGGCGAGATTGTCGGAGGAGCCGGCGGCGGGGGCGGGTTTCTTCGCGGTGCGAGGGAGCGTGAGACTGAAGGCGGCGAGGGCGAGGGAGGCGACGCCAGCGACGATAAACGTCCACTTGGTGGCGGCTTTGGCGGCGTCACCAGTAAGTGGATTCGCGAGGGCTTTGCCGAGCCAGTCGACGAGGCCGGCGGGGTGGGCGGCGTCGACCGCGGCCCAGTTGACGAAGATGAAGGTGAAGGGCCACGCGGCGAGAATCCAGCCGATGGTGCCGCCCATGCGGACGATGCCGAACTCCTTCTCGGGGTTCTTCATGTTGGCGAACGCGATCGAGTTGGTGATCGAGATGGTCGGCACGTAGAGGAGGCAGTGCACGAGCATCAGCAGGAAGAACGGGAGAAACTCTTTGGTGAAACCGCAGCCGAGAATCGCGAGGCCGCCCACGAGGTGGGAGAAGGCGAGGAACTTTTCGGGGTTAAATTTGCGGTCGGCCCATTGGTTGCTGAAGAACATGCCGACGATCGAGGCGACCGGAAAGGCGTTCAGAATCAGCGACTGCTGGCCGGGCGTGAAGCCGAGGCTCGGGAGGTAGCCGAAGATCAACGGGAGCCACGCGCCCCAGATGAAAAACTCGAGCACCATCATGAAGAAGAGGCGGCCTTTCGGGGAGGATTCGGTGGATGACATGGGTGGAATGGACGATCAGGAGGAAGATTGAGCGAAGCAGGGACGCAGACACGAAAAAGAACGAAAGCGCGGAGAACGTGGCACGAGCGCGCGGCGCGGCGCGAGCCAGAAGATGCGGAAAGCGGCGGGAGATTGCGATTGCGGGGCCCCGGGAAAGGCGTAACTGCACGGTTACGAGGCGACCTGCGAGCGGTCGCACGCGAAACCTCCGCCGATCCCTTTCCATGCGCATCACCGAACCCAAAAAAATTCTCCGCGAGTTGGTCGCGTTGCCGAGCGTGCATCCCGAGGCGGATCCGATGGGGACGGTCACGGGCGAGGCGGCGATGGCGGCGTGGATGGCGGACCATCTGCGCGGACTCGGCGCGGACGTTAAGACTTCGCTCATCGCGCCGGGGCGCCCGAGCGTGGTCGGGGTTTTTGAGCCGGTGAGGAAGGCGCGGGCGACCGTGGTGTTTGCGCCGCACCTCGACACGGTCGGGGTGCGCGGGATGACTGTGCCGGCTTTCAAGCTCACGGAAAGAGAAGGGCGGCTGCACGGGCGCGGCGCGTGCGACACCAAGGGCCCGACGGCGGCGATGTTGGCGGCGGTGGGCGCGTGGTTGCAGACGGAGGAGCGGCGGACTTCGGATATTCGCTGGATCGTCGCGGCGACGGCGGGAGAGGAGCAGGGGAGTCTGGGGGCGCAGGCGTTGGTGAAGGCGGGCTTGCGTGCGGACTTCGCAGTCGCGTTGGAGCCGACGGATCTGAAGGTCGTGTATGCGGCGAAGGGCGTCTTGCGCGTGTGGATCGAGGTGCCGGGGCGGGCGGCGCACGGTGCGAAGCCCGAGCGCGGCGACAACGCGGTGTATCGGGCGCTGCCTTTGGTGCAGGCGCTGAAGGACGAACTGGCGCCGTGGCTGCGCGCGCAACGGCATCCGGTGTTGGGCGGCTGCAGTCTGAATCTCGGGATTATGCAGGGCGGGGGAGAACTGAATTTGGTGCCGGCGCGGTGTCGGATCGGATTGGATATTCGTGTGCATCCCGGGTGTTCGGCGGCCGAGGTGAAGCGGCGGTTGACGGCGCTGGTGGCCACTCACGCGTCGAAAGCGAAACTGAGTTTGCATCGCGAAGGCCCCGCGTTTGTGACGGAAAAGCGCGAGCCTTGGGCGCGACGGTTGCGGGCGGCGGGGCGCGGGTGGGCGGCGGCGGACTGGTTTTGCGATGCCAATATTTTCGCCGCGCACGGGACACCGGCGGTGGCGTTCGGACCGGGAAGTATCCGCCAAGCGCACACGAAGGATGAGTTCATACTTGAGCGCGAGTTGCGCGCCGGGGCGGCGGCGTTTGGCGAGTTTATGCGGGCAGCAGGGGAGGAACGGCGGGTGCAAAGAGACGGAGAGTGAACCGCTGATCATCGCTAATTTTCGGAGCACTGTAGGGCGAGCGGAGCCGTGCAGGCTTCGCCTAATCGGCGAAGCGCAGGTCGGATGGCGGTTTTGTTTGCGGGGATTAGCGAGGATTAGCGGTTTGCTCGTTGGGGAGGCGGCAAGGGCAACCAGGATGGACGGACGCGGTTTGCGCTTCCGTCGGAATTTTTATTCTGCCACGGTTTGCCTTCCCATGGCCAACTCCACGCCGGTCCAACGCAACCCCGATCGCACGCGGCGCCGCCTACTGCAGGCGGCCATCAAGTTGTTCGCCAAACAGGGCTTCCACGCGGTGTCGGTCGACGAAATCGTGGATCTCGCGAAGGTGAACAAGCGGATGGTCTATCACTATTTCGGCAGCAAAGACGCGCTGTTCGAAGCGGCGCTGGTCGAGGTCTACGGGCGCATCGAGTCGATCGAGTTTCACGCGGTGGAGCTCGGCCGCAGTCCGACCGAAAAACTCGCGCGGTTGCTGGAGAGCTATTTCGAGTTTCTGGATGCGGAGCCCGAGTTCACGCGGTTGCTGCAGTGGGAAAATTTGGAAAAGGGGCGGCATCTCACGAAGGAGAATCACCTGCTGACCAAGAATCCGTTTTTCGCCCAGTTCCGCGGCATCGTGGAGGCGGGGATCGCGGCAGGAGAATTTCGGAAGGATTTGGATATTCCGCACCTGTTGATCCATTTCATCGGGCTTTGCTTCATCTATCACTCGAACCGCTTCTCGCTCTCGCAGAGTTTGAATTTGGATCTCGGCAAGGTGGACGTGAAGAAGCAGGGCTTGAAGCAAGTGTTGGCGCTGGTGTTCGAAGGGATTTCGACGCGGTAGCCAAGGACGGGCGGAGGGAACGGTGCGTGGCTCGCGGGGCGAACGTTGCGCGGACAAAAAAGGCCGCCCGGGATTGGGCGGCCGAAAATGGGGCCGGACAGCGCGCGACGGGCTGCCCGGTAATGCGGGCGGATTACTTCTTGGTCGCGGCGGCGGCCTGCTCTTTCTCGATCTTCGCGGCTTCTTCGTCGGAGACGAACATGTAGACGTGGGCGGTTTCGATCACGAGGGTGTAGTTGCGGTCGAGCGAGAAGCCGTAGGCTTTCACCATCTTTTGGTTGTTCTCGTTCAGCTTGGCCATGGCCTCGTCGAGCTTGGCCTTGATTTCCTTCTTCTTGGCAGCGTTGGTCTCTTTGTCGTGCGCGGCGTTCAGCTCAACCGCGGATTGGCGCTGGGCCTGCATGACTTGGACGTTGGCTTGGAATTCGCGATTTGCCTCAACGGTTTTGAGCGTGGAGACGCGCACGAGCTTTTGCTGTTTTTCGGCGGCGGGAGCGGCCGGAGCGGCGGCCTTTTTGGCATCAGCGGCTTTTTTGGAGTCGGCAGCGATGAGACCGGAGCCGAGCAAACATGCGGAGAGGCCGAGAACGGCGACGATGGATTTTTTCATGGGAGGTTGGGTGAGTGTTGATGGATGATTCCAGACCGGTGCGCGGAGGGCGGCGCGGGCTGCAAAAGGGACAGCAGGGGCATTTCTTACCTCCGTGGCTAGCCCATTTTTACTCGTCTCGGCGGCGACGACGGCGAGGATTTTGCGATGACGATGCGGGGCGGTGGCGAAATTTTTTGGAGCGGGCGGGTGGTGCGCGGATGGTCGGGCGTGCTGGTGGGATTGGTTTTGATGGTGCTCATGATAGAGCTGCCGGCCGCGGAGACGGAAGGGCGCGCACGGGGGCCGGTGACGTTCGTTTTTACCTCGGACGTTCATTTTGGGATTACTCGGAATGCGCTCCGCGGGGCCGTTAATGTCGGCGCCGATGTGGCCGGCGCCGCAATGGTGCACGCGATCAACAGGCTCCCTGCGGCGCGGCTGCCGGACGACGGTGGACTGCGGGCGGGGCGCGAGATCGGCCCGATCGATTTTGTCACGATCACGGGGGACATCACGAATCGGCAGGACCGGTTGCCGCTGCGAATCCAGAGCGCCGCGGTCTCATGGGCGCAGTTTGAAACCGTGTTTTCCGGCGGGCTCACGCTGCGGGATGCGAACGGAAATCCGACCCCGCTGCTCCTCGTGCCGGGCAACCACGATGTTTCAAATGCGCGCGGACACCCGAATGGGCTGCTGCCCGCCACCGATGCGACGCCGATGGCGGCGATCTACAATCGCATGCTGGCACCGGCGGCGCTGCGCACGCGGGAGACTTTTGATTTTGAGAACGACCGGATTCGCTACGCCAAAACCTTCGGCGGAGTGCGGTGTGTATTTCTAACGGTGTGGCCCGATGCCGGCGCGCGGGCGTGGATGGCGGCGGAGTTAAAAGCACTGCCGGCGACGATGCCCGTTTTGATTTTTGTGCACGATCCGCCGAACGTGCCGGCGCGGCACTTTACGAATCCGCATGGTCGGTCCGACATTAACGCCCGGGACCAATTCGAAAACGTGCTTTCGGAAATCTACACCGGCGGCAAGTCGGCCGACGATTCCTCCGAGGCGGCACAGCGGGAGCTGGCGGCCTTTCTCAAGGCGCACCGGAACATCGTCGGCTACTTTCACGGCCACGCGAACTGGCACGAGACCTACACGTGGAAAGGTCCCGACAATGATCTCGCGTTGCCGGTTTTTCGGGCGGACTCGCCGGTGAAGGGGCGGGTGTCGGGCAAAGACGAAACGAAGCTCTCGTTTCATGTCGTCGTGTTCGATCTGGCCGCGGGCCGGCTCACGTCGCGCGAGTGTTTTTGGAATCGGGGCGCCAAGGCGGGGCCGAAACCGGACGACTTCGCGTGGGGCGCGACCACAACGGTGAGTCTCTCGCCGCGCGACGGCCGCTGATTTGACGGCTGGAAGCGGGCTGGGCGCGCGGATTTTTATCACCAACGAAGAGCGGGCCTTGAATTCTCGGTGGCGTTGCACTCGTTTGAGGGGCGATGGCAAATCACCCCACTACCCCCGGCGCGCGCGCGAATACGTTCGATGCCATTGTCATCGGTTCAGGTATCAGCGGGGGCTGGGCGGCGAAGGAGTTGTGCGAAGCGGGGCTGCGCACGCTCGTGCTCGAGCGCGGACGCGACGTGAAACATATCGAAGATTATCCGACGGCGCTGAAGAACCCGTGGGACTTTGCGCATCGCGGAAAAATGCCGCAGCGGGTGTTGGCCGAAAATCCGGTGGCGAAAAAATGCTACGCGTTCGACGAGGCGACGGAGCATTTTTTCGTGAAGGATCGCGAGCATCCCTACGTGCAGGAGAAGCCGTATGACTGGATCCGCGGCTATCAGGTCGGCGGCAAATCGCTCATCTGGGCGCGGCAGACGCAGCGGTGGAGTCGGTTCGATTTCGAGGGGGCGGTGCGCGACGGGATCGCCGACTGGCCGATCGGTTATGACGACCTCGCGCCTTGGTATGCGCACGTGGAAAAATTCGCCGGTATCAGCGGCAACTACGACGGCCTCGAGACACTGCCCGACGGCGAGTTTCTCCCGGCTTGGGAGATGAACGACGTCGAGAAACACGCGCAGGGGAAAATCATGGCAGCGTTTCCCGGCCGGCACGTGATCCAGGGGCGTTGCGCGCACCTCACGGTGCCCAAGGCGCATCACAACGCGCTCGGCCGCGGTCAGTGTCAGGCGCGGAATCTCTGCTATCGGGGGTGTCCGTTTGGCGCGTATTTTTCGTCGAATTCCGCGACGCTGCCCGCGGCGGCGAAGACGGGGAATTTGACGATGCGCCCGCACGCGGTGGTGGAGTCGATCTTGCACGACGCGGCGACGGGGAAGGCGAGCGGCGTGCGGGTGGTCGATGCGCAGACGAAGCAGGCGACGGAGTATTTTGCGCGGATCGTGTTTGTGAATGCGGCGTGCCTGAACACGAATTTGATTTTGCTGAATTCGAAATCGAAACGGTTTCCCGCAGGGCTCGGCAACGACAGCGGACTGCTTGGGCAGTATATCGCGTTTCACAACTACCGCGGCAGTTTCTCCGCTACGATGGAGGGTTTTGCGGATTCGTATTATGAGGGGCGACGGCCGACGCAGCTCATGATGCCGAATTTCCGCAATGTGCGGACGCAGGAGGCGGACCTGGATTTTCAGCGCGGCTACATGGTCTTCTTCGGAGCATCGCGCGGCGGCTGGCAGCAGGGCAACGGCACGAAGGGCGTGGGCGCGGCTTTCAAAGAGCGCATCACGCGGCCTGGGCCATGGGGCATGTCGATGATGATGCAGGGGGAGACCGTGCCGCGGAAAGAAAACCACGTGGGCCTCTCGACGGAGCACAAGGACGCGTGGGGCGTGCCGCAGCTCGTGACGTCGATCGGGTATCACGACAACGACGAGAAGCTGCTGAAGGATTTTTACGCGCGCGGTGAAGAGATGCTCGTGGCGGCGGGGGCGAAGAATATCCGGAAGAACGATTCGAAACAGAACCCGGGACTCGACATCCACGAAATGGGCGGCGTGCGCATGGGGCGCGATCCGAAGACCTCGCTGCTGAACCGGTGGAACCAACTGCACGCGGTCCCGAATGTGTTTGTGACCGACGGCGCGAGCATGGCGTCGACGGGCTCGCAGAATCCGTCGCTCACGTTCATGGCGCTCGCGGCGCGGGCGGCGCAGCATGCGGTCGCGGAATTGAAGAAAGGAAATTTGTGAAGAAGCGAAACACGGCGGAGGCGAGCGAAGGCGCAATGAATCGACGCGAAGCTATCCGGCGCTCGGCGGCGTGGGCCGGCGTGGCCGCGCTGTGGGCGAGCCTGCCGGCGCGCACGTGGGCGGCGCTGGCGTTGCCGGCGGGGTGGAGCGCGGACGAGGAGCGGTTGCTCACGCTGATCGGCGACACGATCATTCCCGCGACGGCGGGATCGCCGGGCGCGGGGGCGGTGGGCATCGGGCGATTTATCATCGTGCAGGCGACCGCGTGTGGCGCGGCGGGGGCGGACGAGGCGTTGCGGCGCGGGCTGAAAGAAATTCAGGCGGCGAGTGCGACGCGGTTTGCGAAGACGTTTGCGGAGTTGAGCGGGGCGGAGCGCGAGCAGATGTTGACGGCTTACGAAGGGCGGGCGGCACCGGTGAAAGGAAATGCGACGCATCCGTTTCGCCTGATGAAGGAGCTGACGCTGCTGGGGTATTTCACGTCGGAGCCGGGGGCGACGCAGGCGCTGCGGTATTTGCCGGTGCCCGGTGGGTTTCGGGGCTCGGTGAAGCTCGGGAAAGAGGAGCGGAGTTGGGCGCTGTAGGCGGGAGGTGCGTCGGCGGGTTCCGGTGATGGTGACCGCGGGAGGGAGCGAGGTGTCGCTTGCGCGCGGGGCGGTGGGGCGGTTGGCTGCGGAAACGGTGTCGAAGCCTGGCTATATTTTACCGCCGGTGAGGTGCGAGCGATTGACGGAGGTTGTCGCGCGTGGGGGCGGGACGTGGACGCGGCGGGCGGGGGCGAGGCGCGTGGAGTATGCGTTGCCGGGGCACGCGACGGAGGAGGTGCGGGAATTTTTGCGCGCGAGCGCGACGGTGGATTTGGGCGAAGAAGGGACGGCGCTGTTGCCGGGCGGGCGCGTGTTTGGGGCGGGTGCGGTGCTCGCGGCGGACGGGGCGAGCGTGGCGCGGGACGTATCGGAAGATTTTGGGAAGACGGACACGGAGCATTGGCTGGTGGGATTTAGGGAGATGCGGGCGCCCGAAACGCTGGAGGGGACGACGGCGGTGGTGGCGACGACGTTGGGGGACGGATACGCGCACTGGTTGCTGGAAGAGTTGCCGCGGATGATTGCGCTGGGAGCGAAGTTGACGGAGTGCGACGCGGTGATCGCGCACGAGGCGGGCGGGCTGGGGCGCGCGGCGCTGGCGCGGCTGGGATTTGCGGGGCGGGTGATCGGGCCGCGGCGCCGGGCGCACTACGGTTGCGAGCGTTTGGTGGTGCCGAGTCTCGTGGGGCGCGCGGGGTGGCCGACGGCGGAGGTCGTGCGGAGCGTGAACATGTTTGCGGCGGAGTCGGGCGAGGTGCGGTCGCCGTGGGGCGAGCGGATCTATGTGTCGCGCGAAAAGGCGGGGCGGCGGCGGGTGACGAACGAGGCGGCGCTGGCGGCGCGATTGGCGGCGCGCGGTTTTGTGACGGTGCGCGCCGAGGAGTGGTCGTGGGCGGAGCAGCGCGCGGGGTTTCGCGGGGCGAAAGAAATCGTCGCGCCGCACGGGGCGGGGCTCGCGAATCTCGTGTGGTGTGCGCCGGGGACGCGCGTCGTGGAGGTGTTCCCGCGCGCTTATGTGAACGGGTGTTTCTGGAGACTGGCGGCGGTGGTGGGGCTGGACTACCGGCCGGTGGTCGCGGTGGGTGAAGGCGCGGTGCGGTGCGAGTTGGCGGCGAACAAAGAGGATTTTGCGGTGGACGCGGACGCGGTGGAGCGGGCGTTGGCGTGAGAGGGGACGATTAGTCGGGGCGTAAAGCCCCTCCCACATTTTGCGGAATGCGGAGTGGCGCGGACTACACGCGGTGGAGTTTCGGGGTGCCGGCTTCGACGATGAAGCTGGCGCGGGTTTGCAGCGGGGCGCCGGGACGCGTGACGTAGGGGACGGTGCGGAAATCGGCGCGCCATTGTTGCGGGGTGACTTCGCAGCTCACGTAGCCGCGCTCGGCGTTGTGGAATTTGACGCAGGGATTTTCGGCGAGGAGCTGATCGGTGCCTTTCGGAGTGTCGACGCCGTCGCCGCCGGAGCTGATCGAGGTGCCGACGAATTCGGTGGCGACGCTGCGGCCGCCGAGGTCGTCGAAATCAGCGACGAGTTCGTTGGCCCAGTTGGAGTGGATGTCGCCGGTGAGCACGACGGGGTTTTTGATTTTTTTGTCGTGGAGGTGGCGGAGGACGCGGCGGCGTTCGAATTCGTAACCGGGCCACTGGTCCATGCTGTATTTCACCTCGGGGCCGCGGGTTTTATCGACGCGGGCCATCATGATCTGTTGGGCGAGGATGTTCCACGTCGCGGAGGAGCGTTCGAGACCGTGGAAGAGCCAGTCGCGTTGTTTGTCGCCGAGGAGCGTGCCTTTCGGGTCGAGGAGCACGGGGCTGTCGGGCTTGAGGCCGTCGCCTTGGGGTTGATCGGTGCGGTATTGGCGGGTGTCGAGCACGTGGAATTGCGCGAGGCGGCCGAAGCCGAGGCGGCGGTAGAGTGTCATGTCGGGGCCGACGGGGAGGGCGGTGCGGCGCAGCGGCATGACCTCGAAGTAGGCTTGGTAGGCGGCGGCGCGGCGGCGGAGAAAATCGGTGCGGGCGACGGGTTTGGCGGGAATGTCGCCGGCGTAGTTGTTGGCGAACTCGTGGTCGTCCCACGTGACGATCCACGGCGCCACAGCGTGGGCGGCCTGGAGGGCGGGATCGGTTTTGTAGAGGGCGTAACGGGCGCGGTATTCGTCGAGCGTCTGGATTTCGGTGCTGTTGTGGCGGCGCACGAGGCCGTCGCGCGCGGCGCCTTCGTAAATGTAGTCGCCGAGGTGGACGACGAGATCGAGGTCTTCGCGGGCGAGGTGTTCGAAGGCGGTGAAGAGGCCCGTCTCGTAGTGTTGGCAGGAGGCGAACGCGAAACGCAGGCGATCGGGAAGTGAGGCGACGGGCGGCAACGTGCGCGTGCGGCCGACGGGGCTGACCTCGCCGCCGGCGCGGAAGCGATACCAATACCAGCGGTCGGGGCGGAGGCCCTCGACCTCGGCGTGGACGGTGTGGGCCTGGTGGGGATTGGCGACGGTAGTGCCGGAGCGGGCGATTTTTTTGAAGGCGTCGTCCTCGGCGATTTCCCACCAGACGATCGCGGGGGCCATGGGCATGCCGCCGCCGGGTTGGAGCGGCTTCGGCGCGAGACGTGTCCAGAGAACGACGGCGGTCTGCGTGGGCTCGCCGGACGCGACGCCGAGGGTGAACGGATAGTTGGAAATTTTGGCAGAGGACGGCGTGGCGCCGCTCAGGCGGGACATGAGGCCGGCGGCGGCGAAGGAAGCGGAGCCGAGGAGGAAGGCGCGGCGGTTGAGCGAGTGGATCAGAGAGGCGGAAGTAGGAGGCGTGGTCATCGAGAGGAGGCTGCGAGCAAGGACGGTTTGTAAGCGGGCGGGTTTCGCGAGCGAAATGAATTTGCGAGGGGCGTGGCGGGGTGCCGCGGCCCGTAGAGGTGAAAATAGAATGGCGGCGAGAAATTGGCGGAGGCGGCGCTCGACAGTGCGCGGGCGGGCGCGGTATGAGACGCAGATGAGCAATACCCTGACTCGGCGTGGGCGTTTGATGGTGGCGTGGGCTTTCGCGGTCGCTGCGGCGATGGCGACCGTAGTCCGCGCGGCGGACTACGATGTGGTGGTTTACGGTGGCACGGCGGCGGGCGTCACGGCGGCGGTGCAGGCGAAGACGATGGGGAAGAGCGTGATCATCGTGGGGCCGGACAAACATCTTGGCGGACTCACGAGCGGCGGACTCGGCTGGACCGACACGGGCAACAAGGCGGTGATCGGCGGGCTGGCGCGGGATTTCTACCACCGCGTGTGGAAACACTACGACGCGGAAGCCGCGTGGCGGTGGCAGAAGAAGTCCGAGTATGGCAACACGGGCCAAGGGACGCCGGCGATCGACGGCGCGCAGCGCACGATGTGGATTTTTGAGCCGAGCGTGGCGGAGAAAGTGTTTGAGGACATGGTGCGCGAGCACGGGATCACGGTCGTGCGCGACGAATGGCTGGACCGCGCGAAAGGCGTGAAAAAGAGCGGTGCGCGCATCGCGGCGATCACGATGCTCAGCGGCAAAACCTACGCGGGAAAAATGTTTATCGACGCGACCTACGAGGGCGACCTGATGGCGGCGGCGGGGGTGAGCTATCACGTCGGGCGCGAGGCGAATGCGGTCTACGGTGAAGAGCACAACGGCGTGCAGACGGGCGTGCTGCACCACCGGCATCACTTTGGCGTGTTGAAGGACAAGCTCAGTCCCTACGTGGTGCCGGGCGATCCGAAGAGCGGCGTGCTGCCGCGGGTGAGTGCGGCGCATCCGGGGAAATTCGGGGAAGGCGACAACAAGGTGCAGGCCTACTGCTACCGGATGTGTCTCACGGATGTGCCGGAGAACCGGATACCGTTTGCAAAGCCGGACGGCTACGATTCGAAGCAGTATGAACTGCTCGCGCGCATCTATGCGGCGGGTTGGAAAGAGACGTTCGGGAAGTTTGACCCGATCCCGAATCACAAGACGGACACGAACAACCACGGGCCGTTTTCGACGGACAATATCGGGATGAACTACGACTACCCGGAGGCGAGCTACGAGCGGCGGAAACAGATTTTGAAGGAGCACGAGACGTATCAGAAAGGCTGGCTCTACTTCATCACGACGGACCCGCGCGTGCCGGCGGATGTGCGGGCGGCGATGAGCAAGTGGGGTCTGCCGAAGGATGAGTTCAAGGATAACGGCGGCTGGTCGCATCAGATCTACGTGCGCGAGGCGCGCCGCATGATCGGTGCGTATGTGATGACGGAAAACGAGCTGCGGAAAAAGAAACCGACGCCGGACTCGGTGGGCATGGGCAGCTACACGATCGATTCGCACAATGTGCAGCGCTACATCACGCCCGAGGGCTACGTGCAGAACGAGGGCGACATCGGCGTCCCGACGGGCGGACCGTATGAAATCGCCTACGGATCCCTCGTGCCGAAAAAGGGCCAGACGGAGAATCTGCTGGTGCCGATCTGCGTCTCGAGCACGCACATCGCGTTTGGGTCCATCCGCATGGAGCCCGTATTTATGATTTTGGGACAGTCAGCGGCGACGGCGGCGGTGATGGCGATCGACGCGAAGATTCCGGTGCAGGACGTGCCGTATGCGAAGCTGCGCGAGCGGCTGCTGAAGGACGGGCAGATTTTGAGTTATGTGGCGCCGAAAGGTGAAAGCACGAAAGGCGCGGCGAATGATGCGAAGAAGGCGAAGAAGACGGAGTGAGGGAGGATGAGGCGCGCGTTTAGCTGGCGCTGCGGAAGGTCGTGCGCACGAGGCGGCGGGCGCGTTCGCCGGAGACGCTGAGGAGGAGGAAGTGGCGCAGGCGGCTTTGGTTTTCGGGGTGGTAGCGGTATTCTTCGAAGTCGAGTCCGATGTCGGCCGTGGCGGTGAGCTGGCCGAGGTTGGATATGAGATCGTGGTCGGCGGCGAAGAAATCGGCGTCGAGCGCGTGGATGAGCGGCAGGAGGAGGCGCGCGGGGAGATGCAGCGTGTCGCGAAAGGCGGCCGCGGCGTAGGCGTTGGGCGGGAGGCCGTGTTGTGCGCAGTAGAGTTCGGCGAACGTGATGCGGCGGGCGGCCGGAGCGGGTGGCCGCAGGGCGGCGGGGCAGAGGGCGTGGTCGACGAGCATGTGTGGAACGGGTGTGCGTCGAAGGAGGCCACGCGCGAGCGCGTTGCACGCCGACTGTGACGAGTGCTGCGCGCGGGGTGACGAGTGCGGCGGGGAAAGGAGGCTCGTGCGGCGGAAGGTTGCGGATGGGGCGCGAAGAAAAGGGGAAGGCGAAAAAGACGGAGTGAGGGGCGGGTGAAGACGGAGAGAAGGAGGCGGAGAAGGCGGAGTTGGACCGCTAATTGGTTTCGCCAAGGAGCGAAACTTTGAGGTGCCCTGCGGCTGATCGCCTCCGGTGTAAGGGGTGGCGCGGCTGATCGCCGCGGGTGGACGCGTGCGTGGGTGGGCATGAGCGCGTGTGTGGGTGAGACCTAGAGCGAGGGGCGTGAAAAAGCCCGGTCAGGCTGACCGGGCTACGGGAGGGCGGGGCAGCGGTCGCGCTCTACTGGGTGGGGAGGCTGAGGAGGTAGGCGCGGCGTTGGTCGGCGAATGACTTCAGGCTGCGGGGGCTTTCGGTGAGGCTCGCGGCGAATTCTTCGTAGCTCTCGAGTTTGCGGGTGTCGCGTCTTACGTCGGCGTCGATGAGAGCGTGGTAGCGCTCGGCGAGCGGGCCGAGGCGGGACCAAGCGAGGTGGGTTTCGGCGAGCTCGCGGACGTAGGCGAGGTAGCGTGTGCGCAGCGCGGGGACGGCGAGGAGTTTGGCGGCGAGAGGGGCGTTTTCGGAGGAGGCGAGGAGGAGGGGATCGGTTTTCACGCCATTGCCCCGAGGGCCCATGCCGCGAGGGCCGCCGCGGGGAAAAGCCCCGGCGGAGGTGGCGCCGGGAGGAGGACCGCCGCGTCCGCCGATGGGGCCGCCGCCGAAACTGAAGGTTTCGTTCATGTCGTGCGGGATGACGTGGAGGCGGCCTTTGTCGTCTTCGGCGATGCTGTAGTCGCTGGTGCGGGTCCAGTAGCCGTCGCCGTTGAGAAAGGTGATATCGAGCGCGAGGAAGCGGAGGGCGCCGTCGATATCGAGGAGCGGGGCGAGGGCGGACTCGAGTTCGGCGGGCGGAGTTTCGTCGAGGGTTTTGGTGAGGCGGATGAGTTTGGCCCAGGCGGCGGGCGTGTCTTTGGATTTGATTTCGTAGATGCGGCGATAGGCGGCGGGGTCGTCGCCGAGGTAGCCGAGTCCGCCGCGACCGCCGGGCGAGCCGGGAACTTTCCAGCGGGCGCCTTTGGTGGTGCCGAGGCGGGACTGGGTGAAGTCTTTGTTGAACTGCTCGGCGTTGGCGTAGATGCCCCAGTTTTCGCCGTTGATGACGACGCGCACAAAATTCACGCGCGGGGTAGGGAGGTAATTTTGCGCGATGGCGCTGTAGAGGACGGGGCGGAGAAACGAGGCGTCTTCGTGGGAGTTGAGGAGGTTGAGGGTGCGGAAACCGAGGAGGTTTTGGTCGGCGTGGACGTCGTCGATGGAGAGGTTGAGTGAGCGCTTCGAGCCGGCGCGGACCATCATGTAGGAGGAGGCGCCGCGAAAACGGACACCGACATCGCGGTAGGTTTGGCCGTCGACGACGACGGTGGCGGGCACGTCGACGTCGGTTTTGTGGAAGTCCTCGAGTTCCTTTTCCCAATCGGCGGATTCGAAGGTGAGGAAGAGTGTGCGGAGCGCGGTGGGGTCGTAGAGGGAAGATTGGGCGTCGTAGGTTTTGACGTCGGCGGGCGTGAGCGGGACGCCGGGCGAGGTGGGCTCGGAGCGGCCACCGCGACCACCGGGGCCGCCGCCGGGAAATCCGCCGGGAGGAGGGCCGAAGCCGCGACCGCCACCGAACCCGCCGCGGCCGGGGGCGGGGTTGGCTTGGAGGAATTCGCGGGCGGCGGCGCGCTCGGTGGCGTCGAGACGTTTGTCGGCGTTGGTGTCGAACTGGGCGCGGATCGGGCGATCCGGTTGCATGCCCGGACCGAAGCTGCCGGGGCCGGCGAAGGGCGGGTTGGCGTTGCGATTTTGAGCGGAGCCAAGCGGTGCCAGGCAGAATAGCGTGGCGAGCGAGAGGAGCAGCGGGATGGGCGAGGGTTTCATGGGAGGCGCGGGATTGCAGGGGAGGACGCGCGCGCGGCGGAGTCGTCTCGCGGAAAATGCGAGGAACGGGTGGGCTAGAGATCGAGGTGGAGGGCGAGCTCGGCGCGGAGGAGAGCGATGAGGTCGGGGTCCATGAATTCGTAGTCGTCCGGGATGCGGAGGACGATCAGCGGTTTATCGGCGAGCTCGGCGGAGAAACGGGTGGCGACGGCGGCGGCGTGTTTTTTCTCCATGCAGAAAATCAGATCGGCCCAGCCGACGTGGCCGGCGGTGAGTTTCACGCGGGCGCGGTCGACGGTGCCGGCGGAGCGGGCGTCGTAACGCGGATGATCGCGGAAGAGCGCTTCGGCGGTGGGCGAGCGCCATTGGTTGCGCGAGCAGAGGAAGAGGAGCTTGGTTTTCATCGCGGGGAGGGCGTGAGGATTGGGCGGGGCGAGTGCCATGGAGGAAAGGGCGAAATGCCGGCGAAGCGGTGGGCGGTCGTAGGTGGGATCGGCGGTGGGTGCGGTGCTGCGAGCGACGGGGAGGATTGGTCGGGTTGCTATTTGTTGTCACACGTCACGCGTCCTTTGCGATTCCGACCAATTCGATTGGCAAGACGTGCGGGGTTGGCGATGAGCGTGGTCATGAGTCGTGTGCAAACGGCTCAACGGCCTTGCGCACGGAACCCCTCTCTATGCACACGTCATCCCCCACTCTTGCCGACCTCCTCGATCGCAGCCCTTTCGATGAAAGTGCTTATCGCGCGTGGAATCCCGATGTCGACGCTGCGATCCGCGCGGGATCGTTGGAGACCGGTCGGCACCACTTTCGCTTGTTCGGACGGAGCGAACGACGGCCGCCGTATGGCATGGCGGCGGAGTCGTGCGGATCGCCGCCGTTGCGGGTGGGCGATGAATTGCTGCAACCGGTGCGGCCGGAAAAAGACTGGTGGGCGGGGGCGATGTTTCAGTTGGGAACGCAAGGCGGGCTGGTGCGGGTGGCGCTCCATTGTGCCGTCCTGCAGGGCGACACCGGAGAGGTGGTGCGCTCGATCCGATTCGAGGAGTGGGCGAGCGATGGCGAGCGACTCGTGTTGAAATTTCCGCCGATCGAAGCGGCGCGAGACCGCGCTTTCTTGATCCGAATTGTGGTGGGGGAGGTTGAGGCACCGCAGGCGGTGCAATTGCTCTGTGGGCGCGCCGAGGCGGGCGAGGGGCTGCGTTGGAACGGTCAGGCTCCCGCGGTCCCACGCGGCGAGTTCGAGCTGCTCTACACGCCGCCCACGGTGCCCGGACCGGCGGGGATCACGCTCAACCCGCTCACGCATTGCGGCGGCAGTTGCATCCACTGTCTCGGGCGCATCCACCAGCAGAAACCCGGCAGCCTGAAAAAGGAATGGATCGAGGCACTGCGCGGGCATTTTCGCGATGGCCCCGGTGTGGCCTGGTGCACCGACTACGCCACGGATTTTTTCAAAGTCGCCCAGTGGCGGCCCGAGTTGATCGACCTGCTCGTGGCCAAGGGCGACATTTCGATCAACACCGAGGGCCAGCACATCACCGAGGAGAGCCTGCGCCGGATGTTGAAGGGCAACGTGAACAAGATCGGCTTTTCATGCGATGCGGCGACCGAAGAGACCTACGCGATCATCCGCAAGGGACTCGGAAAACTGGATACGGTGCTGGAGTCGGCCCGCCTGGCGCTGCAGCTGCGGGCCGAAACCGGCCACGCCACGCGGCCCTGCATCGCGATGTCGATGGTCGTGATGCAGGCGAATCTGCCCGAGGTGGTGGCGTTCGTCGAATTGGCGGCCAAGACGGGCGTGGATGCCGTGTGGTTCAACCAATTGTGGGTGTGCTCCGCGGACATGGTGGAGCAATCGCTCATGTTTACCCCGGACGCGTGGCGGGCGCAGTGGGCGGCGGCGCAGCAACGCGGGCGCGAACTCGGGATCGGCGTTTTCACCGGCATCGATATCCGCCCCGAGCACCCGCAGGAGGGCGTCACGTGGTGCCCGGAACCGTGGAGTTCGTTGATTGTTTTGGGCAATGGCGATGTGCTCGCCTGCGCCTCGCCCGCGTCGAAAATCGGCAGCCTCTGCGAGGCCACGCTCGAGGAAATCTGGAACGGCGAAGCCTTTCAACAGCTTCGCCGCAGTGTGAATTCCGCCCGCCCGCCGCTCATCTGTGCGCATTGTTTTGCTTATCGGAAACCGGGCAATGCGGACGGCGTTTTTACGCACCATCTCACCGACGGCTACGATCTGCGGCGCGATCTCGCGGACGAAAACTACGCCGAAGAATTCCGGCAGCGCTTCGCGTTTGCGCGGTTTCGCTCGGCAAAAATTCCGGCGACGCCATCCCCGGTCGACGAGTAGCAGGAAAAGCGGGGAGGGCGGGAGGTAAGGTTTTCTGCCAAATCTTGCGCGGGAGCGTGGCGGCGGCTGAATGAAGCTCTCTTCAGATCCACAGCGCAGGCTCGCCGGGCGACGAGCGGGCGCCCGTTCCCGGCGAAGATTTTTCGCTATGAACAAATTCTTTCGCGCCAGCGTGGTCGGTTTTCTGGTGTGCTCCGCTGCGGCGCGAGGGGTTGAACGTGGAGAAAAAAGGGGCACGTGTGCACGACCTTTTGTCATGCTGGACGAAGGCGGCATGGACCACAGCGGTTAGAGGCTGACCCCGTTTGGCTCCCTTTTGATCATCGAAAACGCGCCCATCCAATTGCGATCAATAGCGCGTAAATGCCAACCGCGACGAATACACTGGATAACGCGATGCTGCCGAAATGTAGACCGTGAATACCGGGCTCAAGAACGCAGAATGAGGGCTGCCGCGGATCAACTGCGGCCCGAAAGTGCGAACCAGTAGGATAGCGTGCGACAACGCCTTCGGCCCATTTCTTCTCCGCGGACAACGGCCAGCCGACCCAAATCCGATCAGTCTCGTAGGCCTCGCCGTCGACTGAATACGCAAACCTCACTTCTGGGCGGTAGGATGAGCCTTCATCTTCCGAAAACTCGGCACGTAAGATCGTAACATCGACTGTCGGCCACGACTTGCTCTGTTGCGCCCGCATGAGATGTCGCGCGGCAAATCCGAGCAAAATTGCTCCGGGAACCAAGAAGATAGTCGCGAAGACCCAGAACATGGTTTCTTGCCCAATAGTGTTATCCAGCTGCATTCAGTGCAGCTTTTGCCGAGAGGGTTGGGAAGCGGAATTTTGGGGCGGCTTCAGCGGTAATGCGAAGCTGGGTGCAGCTTTTGGCGGTGGGTGCCGATGCGGCGTGAAACTGCACTCGGGCGGTGCGAAGCACGAACGCAGCGAAGGGGGGCGCTTTCGGTATTTTTGGTCGTTCGCGTGGTTTGGCGCTTCGGGGTGATCACGGAGTTGCGGCGGGCAACCCCGGGGCTGCGGGATTTTGCGGGGGCGGGAGGGCGCCGGCGGCGATCATGCGGGAGCGGACGTTGTGGTGGGGGCGGCGAGACAAGCGATAAACGAGAGGCGATGGCGATGCGGTGTTCTGAAATGCAGCGAAGCGAATGGCTGGCGCGGGCGGGCAGGCGGAGTTTCTGTCAGAAAAATGGGGTCAGAAAGATCGGGAGGACCACGCCGGAAGCGGCGCGGCTATGGGGATCGATCGCGGTAGCGGTTGGGGTGAACGTGCGGGGGGCGGAGTGGAGAACGCGATGGGGGCTTCGCGTCCCAGTGTTGGGGCTGACAAAAGATTTGGAGTAAGAGGGTCGCCGGTCCGGGGCGGGCGGGGACGGAACGCTCACGCGTTCCGCTGCGGGAACGGACGGGCCGGGGGGATCGAGCCGGCGTTTCTCAGATCAGGCCGAGCTTCATTTTGCCTTCTTCGCTGATCATGGACTGGTTCCAGGCCGGGTCCCAGGTGATGCGGACGTCGGCGTCGCTCACGCCGGGGACGAGGAGGATTTTGCCTTTGGCGTCTTCGGCGATCGCGGGGCCCATGCCGCAGCCGGGGGCGGTGAGGGTCATGGCGACGTTCACGCGGTGGCCGGGGGCGGGGTCGGTGATTTTCTCGACGTCCATCGAGTAAACGAGGCCGAGGTCGACGATGTTGACGGGGATCTCAGGGTCGAAGACTTGGCGGAGTTGGGACCAGATGGCGGCGGGGTCGGGCGCGCCGTCGGCGAGGGTGGAGGCGGCGATTTGAGCGGCGGTGACAGTTTCACCGAGGGCGTCGCCGTCTTTGCCGTCGATGCGGAAGAGGCCGAAGTCGGTCTGCACGGTGTAGGCGCCGCCCAGCGTCTGGTGGATCATCACCTTGGTGTCGGCGTGCAGGGTGGTCTTGTCGCCAGAAGGAATCTGGGTGGCGATGACTTCGCGGGAGAGGATGCGGTCTTTGGAGGCCATGGAGGAAATGAGGGGAGGCTGGGAGGCGTGGAGGCGTGGAGGCGTGAGAGGAAAAGCGGGTGCGAGAGGGAAGCGGAGAATCAATGCAGGGTTCGGTGGCGTGCAACCGCAGACATGACGGGGGAGCTGAGTGAGAAACGCTACGGCGAGCTGAGCGTCCGTATCACTCATACTGGAAACCGGAAAAGGCAGGAGCCACGGAGGTCACGGAGCTCCGACACAGAGGTCACGGAGAAGGCGGCCGGCTCGGGAGATTTGGACGATTGGGTCGGCGCAGGCGTGAGCGTGCGGTCGCAGCCACCGCTCGTTAACACGAGCGGCTACCCGGTGCCTGCTAGAGTCCAATTTTCATCAGCGTTTGGTGATGGGTGGTGTGGTTTTTGCGGAAGCGAGACGGAGGAGGGTGACGGCGGTTGGAAACCGCCGGTCCGTTGTGGGCTTGCGCGGCGGAGGGTCCGTTTTGGGATCGCCTGCAAGCAGGCTCCTACCTCCGGACAAATTTTTTCAATAAGGGGCGATCAGGCGTGGGGCGGGGCTTCGGTGGGGGCGGCGGGCTTCGGTTTAAAGATGCGCAGCACGACGACGAAGAAGACGGGGACGAGGAAGATCGCGAGGACGGTGGCGCTGATCATGCCGCCCATGACGCCGGTGCCGATGGCGTTTTGGCTGCCGGAGCCGGCACCGTTGGCGCGGACGAGTGGGAGCACGCCGAGGATGAAGGCGAGGGACGTCATCAAAATCGGGCGGAGGCGTTGGCGGGCGGCCTGCATCGTGGCGTCGACGAGCGAGAGGCCGGATTCGACGCCGGCTTTGGCGAACTCGACGATGAGAATGGCGTTCTTACAGGCGAGGCCGACGGTCGTGAGCAGGCCGACTTGGAAATAGACGTCGTTGGGCAGGCCGCGCATGAGGGCGGCGACGAGGGCGCCGAGCACGCCGAGCGGGACGACCAGCATGACGGAAAACGGGATCGACCAGCTCTCGTAGAGCGCGGCGAGGCAGAGGAAGACGACGAGGAGCGAGATCGCGTAGAGCGCGGGTGCGTGGGCGCCGGAGAGGCGCTCTTCGAACGAGAGGCCGGCCCATTCGTAGCCGGTGCCGAGCGGGAGCGTGGCGGCGATTTCTTCGAGGGCTTTCATCGCATCGCCGGTGCTGCGGCCGGGAGCGGGTTCGCCCTGGATCGCGACGGACGGCATGCCGTTGAAGCGCTCGAGGAGCGGCGAACCGAAGGTCCAGCGCGCGGTGGCGAAGGAGGCGAACGGGACCATCTCGCCGCGGTTGTTGCGGACATACCAGCGGTTGATGTCTTCGGGCAACATGCGGAAAGGGGCGTCGGCCTGGAGGTAGACGCGTTTCACGCGGCCCTTGTCGATGAAGTCGTTGACGTAGGAGGAGCCCCACGCGGCGGAGAGTGTGCGGTTGATGTCGGTGAGCGCGACGCCGAGGGCGCTGGCCTTCTCCTGATCGACGTCGATTTTATACTGCGGGTTGTCGTCGAAGCCGGAGGGGCGGACGTTGGCGAGGTGGGGATGTTTCGCGGCGGCGCCGAGGAGTTGGTTGCGGGCTGCCATGAGGGTGTCGTGGCCGAGGCCGGCACGGTCTTGGAGGCGGAAATCGAAACCGTTGGCGGAGCCGAGTTCGAGGACGGCGGGCGGCGCGAAGGCGAAGGCGATGCCGTCTTTGAAGCGCATGAATTTGCCCATGGCGCGGCCGGCGATGGCTTTCACGCGGGCCTGCGCGGTCGGACGCTCGCTCCAGTCTTTGAGTTTGATGAAGGCGAGGCCGGTGTTCTGGCCCTGTCCTCCGAAACTGAAACCGGCGACGGTGAAGATCGACTGCACATTGGCCGACTCGTCGTTGAGGAAGTGGGCTTCGACCTGTTTGATGACTTCGAGCGTTTGCTCCTGCGTGGAGCCGACGGGCAACTGCACCTGGGCGAACATCAGGCCCTGGTCTTCGTCGGGGAGAAAGCCGGTGGGCATGCGCAGGAAGAGATAGGCCATTGCGCCGAGGATGAGCGCGTAGACGGCGAGCGAGCGGCCGCTGCGGTGGAGCATTTTTCCCACGCCGGAGGTGTAGCGGTCGGCGTTGCGGTCGAACATGCGGTTAAACCAGCCGAAGAAGCCCGTATCGTGATAGTGGTGACCCTTGGCGATCGGCTTGAGGAGCGAGGCGCAGAGGGCGGGTGTGAGGACGAGCGCGACGATGACCGAGAGCACCATCGCGGAAACGACGGTGACGGAGAACTGGCGGTAGATGACGCCGACGGAGCCGCCGAAGAAGGCCATCGGCACGAACACGGCGGAGAGCACGATGGCGATGCCGATGAGGGCACCGGTGATCTGGTCCATGGATTTGCGCGTCGCGTCGCGCGGGGAGAGGCCCTCCTCGGTCATGACGCGCTCGACGTTCTCGACGACAACGATGGCATCGTCGACGAGGAGGCCGATGGCGAGCACGAGGCCGAACATCGTGAGCGTGTTGATGGAAAATCCGAAGGCCTGCATGACGCCGAACGTGCCGAGCAGGACGACGGGCACGGCGATGGTGGGGATGAGCGTGGCGCGGATGTTCTGGAGAAACAGATACATCACGAGGAAGACGAGGACGATGGCCTCGATGAGGGTCTTCACGACCTCCTCGATGGAAATGCGGACGAACGGCGTGGTATCGAGGGGATACTCAACCTTCAGGCCGGGCGGAAAAAAGGCGGAGAGCTCGGTGATGCGCGCGCGGACGAGGCGGGCGGTTTCGAGGGCGTTGGCGCCGGTGGCGGGGCGGATGGCCATGCCGGAAGACGGCGCGCCGTTGAAACGCGTCGTGATGGAATAGTTTTCACCGCCGAGCTCGATGCGGGCGACGTCGCGCAGTCGGACCTGCGAGCCGTCGGGATTGACGCGGAGGAGAATGGCGCCGAATTGCGCGGGGGTCTCGAGGCGCGTCTGCGCGGTGATGGTGGCGGTGAGGCGTTGGCCGGGGACGGCGGGCGCGCCGCCGAGCTGGCCGGCGGAGATCTGAGCGTTTTGCGCCTGCATCGCGGCGGTGACGTCGCCGATGGTGAGCCGGTAGTTGGCGAGGCTGTCGGGATTGAGCCAGACGCGCATGGCGTATTGCGTCCCGAAAAGTTGGATATCGCCGACGCCCTGAATGCGGCTGATGGATTCCTGGACGTTGGCGGCGACGTAGTCGGAGATGTCGTCGCGGGTCATGCGGCCGTCGGTCGAGACGAAGCCGAGGACCATGAGAAAATTGCGGACGGATTTGGTGACGCGCACGCCCTGTTGCTGCACCTCCTGCGGGAGGAGCGGCATGGCGAGCTGGAGTTTGTTCTGCACCTGGACCTGCGCGATGTCGGCATCGGTGCCGGCGTCAAAGGTGAGCGAGATCGAGACGTTGCCCGCGGAGTCGCTGGTGGACGCCATGTAGCGCAGGTGGTCGATACCGTTCATGCGCTGTTCGATGACCTGGGTGACGGTGTCCTCGAGCGTCTTGGCGGAGGCGCCGGGATAGCTGGCGCCGATGGCGATCGTGGGCGGCGCGATGCTGGGGTATTGCGACACCGGCAGCGAGTTGATCGACGTCAGGCCGGCGAGCATGATGACGATGGCGATGACCCAGGCGAAGATGGGCCGGTCGATGAAATATTTGGCCATGAGAGGAAATCCGGACGGGGAAAACGCGAAGGGCGGCGCTCAGCGCGCGGGGGCGGCCGGAGCGGAGGGCGCAGGTGCGCCGAGCGTGGCGGGCACGGGTTTCACGGGGGAACCCGGGCGGATCTTCTGGAGATTTTGCACGATGAGACGGTCCCCGGCTTTCACGCCGGCGGAGACGAGCCACTCGCTGCCGATGGCGCGGTCGGTGGTGAGCACGCGGAGCTCGGCGGTGTCGTTGGCACCAACGAACATCGCGGTGGCTTCGCCGCGCTGGTTGCGCGTGACGCCCTGTTGCGGAACGAGGAGTGCGGCGGGATTGACGCCCTCTTCGAGACGCGTGCGGACGAAAAGACCGGGTAGGAGAAGGCGGTCGGGATTGGGGAAGAGAGCGCGAATGCCGACGGAGCCGGTCGAGGGATTCACCGTGATGTCGGCGAACTGGAGCACGCCGGGCGCGGCGTAGGTGGAGCCGTCTTCGAGGAGCAGGCGGACACTGGCGCGATCGGTCCCGGCGCTCTGGAGTCGGCCGCTGGCGAGTGCCTGTTTCAAACGGAGCAGCTCGGCGCTGGACTGGCTGACGTCGACGTAGACCTGATCGATCTGCTGGACGGTGGCGAGGAGCGTGGCGGCGCCCTGCTGGACGTAGGCGCCCTCGGTGACCTCGGAGCGGCCGATGCGACCGGAGATCGGCGCGAGGACGCCGGTGTAGCCGAGATTGATCTCGGCGACTTGCACGGCGGCTTTGGCGGCGGCGACCTCGGCCTGGCCGGCTTGGCGGGCGGCGAAGGCGATGTCGTGGTCTTGTTGGCTCACGGCGCCGGCGGCGATGAGTTGTTTCGCGCGATCAGACTGGAGGCTGGACGAAAGGGCAGTGGCCTCGGCGCGGGCGAGGGCGGCGCGCGCGCTGTCGAGGGCGGCCTGATACGGCGCGGGGTCGATTTGGTAGAGCGGCTGGCCCTCTTTCACATCGCTGCCCTCGGTGAAGAGGCGTTTTTGCACGAGGCCGCTGACGCGGGCGCGGACCTCGGCGACGCGGAAGGCGGAGGTGCGGCCGGGGAGATCACGGGTGAGCGTCACCGGGCGGGGCGCGATGGTGACGAAGCCGGCTTCGGTGGGCGGAGGCGCGACGGGCGCGGGGGCTTTTTTTTCGCAACCGGCCAAGAGGAGCGCGGTGGAGACGGCGAAGAGCAGGTGGTGCGGTGACATGGGCGACGAGTGGAAAAGGCGAAGGCGTGTAGCGAAGAACCGGAAGCAGAGACGGCAGCAACGGCGGGGCGTTGCGCAGTCGCAGGCAAGCAGAGCTTGGTATGTGCTCACTGACAGCAAGAAACCCACGGATGCTGCCGGCGAAAGACGGTGGTAGCTACGCTAATCACGGGTGTGAGCATCGTCGGTGGATGGGATAAAAAAACCCGCCGGGGTGAGCGGCGGGTCGAGAAACGCGAGAGAGGGAGATCGGCGCGGGCGAATTACTTTTTGAACTTCGTCTGGATCAGAGCGCGGAGGGCGTCGTGGAGGTCGTCGTTGACGAGGCGATTCAGGACTTCCTCGAAGAAACCGAAGGTGAGCAATTCGTCGGCCTGTTCCTTGGCGATGCCGCGGGACTGGAGGTAGAACTCCTGCTCGGGGTCGATGCGCGAGGACGTGGCGCCGTGGGTGCAGCGAACATCGTTGGCTTGGATTTCGAGGCCGGGGAGGGAGTTGGCCTCGGCATCGTCGCTGAGCATCAGGTTGCGATTCGACTGGTAGGCGTCGGTCTTCTGCGCGTCGGGATCGACGACGATGAGGCCGGAGAAGATCGTCTTCGCGGTGCCGCGGAGGGCGTTTTTGTAGAGGAGGTCGGACTTGGTGTTGGGGGCCTGATGAATCTGGAGCGTGCGCTGGTCGAACTCCTGGCCGGTCTCGGCGACGGTGAGGGCGAGCATCTCGGAGAACGCGCCGGGGGCGGAGAGTTGCGAGAGCGACTCGTGGCGGGCCTGGCGGGCGCCGAGGTGGACGTTGAGGGACTGCACGCGGGCGTCGCGGCGGACGACGGTGCTGTTGGACTGGAAGGAGAGTGCGCGGTGGCTCCAGTCCTGTTTGCCGATGTAGCTGATCTGCGCGCCGTGGTGGGCGTAGAGATCGTTGGCGCCGGCGGCGAACTGGGCAGAGTCGTCGGAGTCTGAGCCGAAGTATTCGACGACGGAGACGCGGGCGTTTTCACCGGTGACGACGAGCGTGTGCGGGAAAACAGCGGCGGTGGCGCCGAGGGCGTAGGAGAAAATCCCGACGGGCAACTCGAGCTGCACATCGCGCGGCACATAGATAAACGCGCCGTCGAGGAGGAAGGCCTCGTGAAGGGCGAGAAACTTGGCGGAGCCGAGCTTGGCGGGTTGAGCGAGGAGGTGTTCGCGGACGATGGCCTCGTGTTTCACGAGGGCATTTTGGAGCGTATCGACGATCACGCCACGGGCGACGAGGTCGGCGGCGAGGGGCTCGCGGGAGTGGAGGCGGCCGTTGGCGAAGACGAGCTTCGCGGCTTTTTTCACGCCGATGGGGGCGTGGGGCACGGCGGTCGCGGCGGCGGGCAGGGTGAAGCCGGCGAGCGTGAGGGTGCTGATGTTGCTGAAGCGCCACGATTCATCGGTGCGCGCGGGCAGCGGGAGCGCGGTGAATTTCTCGTAGGCGGCGCGCTTGCGGGCGATCCACCACGCGGGGAGCGTGGGCGGGAGGCTGGCGAGGTGCGCGGCGAAGGCTTCGGGCGTGAAGCTGCCGACGAGGGTGGTGGGGGAGGAAAGGGCGGAGGCGGACATCTGATGAATGACGAATGACGGATGACGAATTTCGAATGACGGGTGAGCGAAGTCCGGACGAATTCGACATTCGTCATTCGGACTTCGTCATTTCGTGGGCGTCAGCCCACGGAGCCTTCCATTTCGAGGTCGATGAGGCGTTTGAGCTCGACGCTGTATTCCATGGGGAATTGGCGAGCGAGGTCGTTGATGAAGCCGTTCACGGCGAGGCTCATGGCCTGGCCCTCGGTGAGGCCGCGCTGCTGCATGTAGAAGATCATGTCTTCCGAAACCTTCGAGACGGAGGCTTCGTGCTGCGTGGAGTTTTTATCACCGCGGACGCTGATGGCGGGATAGGTGTCGGTGCGGCTGTTGGTGTTGATCAGGAGCGCGTCGCACTCGGTGTTGTTTTTGCAACCCTTGAGGTGCTTCGGGATGTGGACGACGCCGCGGTAGGTGCTGCGGCCTTGGCCGACGGAGATGGATTTCGCGACGATGTTGGACGTCGTGTTGTTGGCGGCGTGGATCATCTTCGCGCCGGTGTCCTGATGCTGGCCGTCGTTGGCGAGGGCGATGGAGATAACTTCACCGCGGGCGCGTTCACCTTTGAGGACGACACCGGGATACTTCATCGTGAGGCGGCTGCCGATGTTGCAGTCGATCCACTTGATCTCCGCGTCTTCGTGCGCGACGCCGCGCTTGGTGACGAGGTTGAAGACGTTGTTGGCCCAGTTCTGGACGGTGATGTATTGGATCTTGGCGCCTTTGAGGGCGACGAGTTCGACGACGGCGCTGTGGAGCGTGGACGTGGAGAACTTCGGCGCGGTGCAGCCTTCCATGTAAACGACCTCGGCTCCTTCGTCGGCGATGATGAGGGTGCGTTCGAACTGGCCGAAATTTTCGGCGTTGATGCGGAAGTAGGCTTGGAGGGGCTGGGCGACCTTCACGCCCTTGGGGACGTAGATGAAGGAGCCGCCGGAGAACACGGCGCTGTTGAGCGCGGAGAACTTGTTGTCACCGGTCGGGATGACTTTGCCGAAGAATTTCTTGAAGAGCTCGGGATGCTCGCGGAGGCCTTCGGTGGAGTTGCAGAAGATGACGCCCTGTTTCGCGACGATCTCTTTGATGTTGGAGTAGGCGGCTTCGGAGTCGAATTGGGCTTCGACGCCGGCGAGGAATTTGCGCTCCTGCTCAGGAATGCCGAGGCGCTCGAAGGTTTTTTTGATGTCGTCCGGGACTTCATCCCAGGTGCGCTTCGGCTTTTGGCCCTGCGAGAGGTAGTAGCGGATTTTTTGAAAATCGATGTTCTCGAGGTCCTTCGTGGCCCAGTGCGTGGGCATGGGCATCGAGAGGAACTTCTTCAGGGCGTTGAGGCGGAATTCGAGAATCCACGGCGCCTCTTTCTTAACGGAGCTGATGTAGCGGATGGTGTCCTCGCTGAGGCCGGTGCCGGCATCGAAGGCGTAGTCGACGTTGTAGGAGAAATTGCCGGCAGATTGGTCGATGCCGACGGCGGGATTCTCCACGGCGGCGGTTTCGGCGGGCGCGGGCAGGGTGTCGGTGTCAGAGGGTGGCTTCATGGGCGTGGCGTTGGATGCGTTCCGTTGTTCAGGCGGTGGCGGCGGCCAGCTCTTTTTTGATCCAGTCGTAGCCCTTGGCTTCGAGTTCGAGGGCGAGGGATTTGTCGCCGCTCTTCACGATGCGGCCGTCATACATGACGTGGACGTAGTCCGGGATGATGTAGTCGAGTAGGCGTTGGTAGTGGGTGATGAGCAGGACTCCGAGGTTGGGGCCGCGCATGACATTGACGCCCTCGGAGACGATGCGGAGGGCGTCGATGTCGAGGCCGGAGTCGGTCTCGTCCATGAGGGCGAACTTGGGCTCGAGCATCGCCATCTGGAGGATTTCGCAGCGTTTCTTTTCGCCGCCGGAGAAACCGTCGTTGACCGAGCGGGAGGTGAACTTCCGGTCGATTTTGAGCAGGTCCATCTTGGAGTAGAGGCGCTTGTAGTAGCCGGAGGCGTCGATCTCTTCGCCCTCGGCCATGCGGGCCTGGAGGGCGGCGCGGAGGAAATTGGCGATGGAGACGCCGGGGATTTCGCTGGGATATTGGAAGGCGAGGAAGAGGCCGGCACGGGCGCGCTCATCGGCTTCCTGAGCGAGGATGGATTTGCCATCGAGGAGGACATCGCCACTCGTGATCGTGTAGTCGGGGTGACCGGCAATCGCTTTGGAGAGCGTGGATTTGCCGGTGCCGTTGGGCCCCATGATGGCGTGAACTTCGCCGCTGTTAATCGTGAGGGTGAGACCCTTGACGATTTCTTTTTCGCCGATGGAGACGTGGAGATTTTGGATGACGAGGGAGGACATGCTGAGGAGTGAAAGTGAGAGTGAAAGGGAAAGTGTGGGCGGAGGAGGGAACGTGCTGAGAGCGGTGCGCGCGACGGGCGGGGGCTTAGTGGGCAGATTTCGTGGCTTTGCCACGGAAGATAATTTCGACAGATTTCGCGTCGAAACCGCTGGGAAGCACAGAGTGAACTGTTTCGAGGAGGTTGGGCGGCAGGTCGATGTCGTGGGTCTTGCCGGTCTGTTCGTCGTGAAAATGGGCGTGCGGCCGGAGATTTGGGCAGTAGCGCGTGGGGCCGCGCTCGAAATTCACCGCGCGGATGAGGTCGCACTGGGCGAGGGTTTCGAGGCAGTTGTAAACGGTGGCGAGCGAGATGGTGGGGAGCTCGGACTTGACGCGGGCGAAGACTTCGTCGGCCGTGGGGTGGTCGCGCTTTTTGAGGAGCACGTTGTAAACGACCTCGCGCTGAGGCGTGGAGCGCAGGCCGCTGTCGGCGAGCTTTTGCGCGAGGGCTTCGGCGTTGATGGTGGCGGTGGACATGCGTTTGAGGGAGGGGCACCAAATTGGAATGGTTCTAAGGTGCAAGTGAGAATTAGAACTATTCCAAAGAGAAAGATCGGCGTTTGCGGGGTATTAGTCCGCATAAATCACCCACGAACGACCAAGGCATGAGCCAAAGAGGGCACGGTGCCCAGACACAGAGGCCACAGAGCAGACAAGGTGTTTGGCTCGGTGAGCTCGGCGTGGAACGCGGTGCGCTCTGTGACGAGAATATCTTCCAAAAGGTGTGAGGGATCCGTGTTAGCGGGGGGCAGGGGCTGGGCGAGTGGCGAAACGCTCACGCGTTCCGCTACGATTGAGGGAGGGCTATGGCGCGGGGCGCGACGCCTCCGGGGAAGCGGCGGCGGGCGAACTGACGCGGCGACTCGTGGCTCAGAATTCCGCGGAGACGCGGAGCATCACCAGAAGGGCGTCGCGGAGGGCGCGGCTGCCGCCGGGGTGGCGGATGTATTGCACGTCGGGCTTTACGCTCAGGCGCTCGGTGAGTGCGAAGGTATAGGTGGCTTCGATGACTTGTTCGGAATCGAGGGCGGGCGCGGAGGGGTCGAGGAGGCGGGCGGTTTGGGCGATGCGCGAGCCGAAGGCGGCGTGGGTGAAGCCGAGGGCGGCGACGTCGGTGGGGCGGCCGGGGAAGGGGCCGGTCCAGGCGAGTCCGGTGTCGAGGGCCCACGAGAGGGTGTTGCGGTCGGAGGGGGCGGTGCCGAGGCGGGCGAACGCGTCGAGGCGGTGAGGTTTTTCGGCGGTGCCGATGAGGCGGTGTTCGATGGAGGCGTAGGTGCCGGTGTTGCCGGAGTAGTCGCGCGGGCCGGCGCCCGTGAGCACGAAGGCGCGGCCGGTGGCGTCGAATTGTTGGTCCGGGAATCGAGCGGTGTGGTGCCAGAGGCCGAGTTTGTAGCGGGTCGGGAGGCCCTCGGGGGCGTAGACGAGCTCCGTGATGGCGAACCAACCTTGGCTGCCGCCGAGGCGGTAGTGGAGACCGTGGCGCGTGGCGGCGGGATCGCCGGACGGGGAATCAAAGGTGTCGCCATCGAAGAGGCCGAGGCGCCACGTGGTCGACGGAGTGAGCGTGCGGGAAAGACGGATACCGGGGGCGGCGACGTAGAAGGCGGGGCCGGTGTTGACGGTGTTGGCGGAGATGAAGGCGGGCCAGCCGAAGGCGCTGTTGGCAAATTCGCCGCCGGCCTCGGTGCCGGCGAACTCTTCGTCGGCGAGCAGGGCGCCGGCGCGGAGGGACCAGCCGGAGCATTCGGTTTCAAACCACCACGAGTAGAGGCGCGTGCTGTCGAAGGCCTCGGAATTGCTGGCAGCAAGAAAATCGCCGCGGAAGCGGGCGGTGGGGCCGCGGCCCTCGTGGTTGAGGACGCTGGCGTAGGCGCGGAAGACCGGAGCGGAAGGGGCGGCGGGAGCGTTTTTCCACGAGGCGTGGGCGAGCGTGAGGGCGTGGAGGGCTTCGCCGCGGCGGGCGCCGCCACGCAGGCCGGCTGAGCCCTCAAGCATGATGGAGAGGCCCGCGTCGAAGGCGGGTTCCGGATCGGCGGCGAAGAGCGGAACTGAAGTCAGCAGGGCGGCGAGGAGCAGCGCGGGGCGCATGAGGAGTTTGGCGAGATTGAGGCGGACGATGGGTTCTAAGCTCATCGTCACGAACGGGGCACAGTTAAGCAGGGGGAGCGGCGGCTATTTCACGGTATTGGCGGAGGCGGGGCCGACGTCGGCGGGAGTCAAGAGTCGGGCGCGCACGGGGGAAGCGGAAAGTTCGTCAGCGCCGATGGCGCGTTTGTGGGGGCGCGGCTGGCCGTCGAGGTCGACGTTGACGGCGGGAAAACCTCCGCCGGCGGCGGCGAGGGCGGGGCTGCCGGCGGCGAGGTGAAAAATGCCGGAGGCGTCGGGGACAAGGAGCGGATCGGCGGCAGTGGTGGCGGCGTCGGGCGGCAGGTGGCCGAGCGGACCGGTTTGCCAAAGAAGGTTGCCGCGCCAGACGGCGTCGGGATTCGGTCCGCCGATATCGGCGACGCGGCCGCCGCCACGGATGAGATTGTAGGCAAAGGTGGTGTGCGTGGCGCCGAGGGCAGGCGGGGGGCGGGGAGTCATCTTATAGTGCGTGGCGTTGTCGATGAGGGTGTTGAAGGCGATGACGCAGTGGTCGGGGCGGTCGTGGCTTGTAAGCGGGGCGCCGTCGGCGACTTCGGCGCCGCCGTTGCCGAGGTTGATGCCGATGGAGTTTTTCTCGAAGTAGTTGCTAAAAATCTGGTGGCGGTCGCCGAAGATGCGGAGGCCGTCGGTGCCGCGGAAAATGTTTCCGTAGACGAGGCAATCGTTGCCGTGGCGGAGAGTGAGCTGGGTGCCGGGGCTCTCGAGAAAGGTATTGTAACGGTAGGTGTTGCCGCAGGATTTGTTGGAAATGAGTTCGTTTTCGCCGAGGCAACGGACGAAGAGGTTGTGCTCCACGAGGCCGGCGCCGGTGGACATACTGAGGCCGCTGAGACCGAAACGGATAGTCTCGGCGCCGTTGCCGCCGGCGTTGGCGAAGTCGTGAAAGTAGTTGTGGTGAATCCATACGCGGCGCGCGACCTGGGCGCCGACGCCTGTCACCGAAATCATGTTACCGAGCGTGCGTTTGTCGCGGAACTCGCAGTGGTCGATCTGGGCGTCGTCGCCGGTGATCGTGAGGTAGGCGCCCGCACCGGTGCAGGCGAAGACGCAGCGGGTGATCCGGATGTGCGTGGCGCCAGCGGTGATGACCGTGGAGCCGGACGCGTGGGTGAAGACGAAACCCGAGACGACGATGTGGGCGGCGGGACTGGTGAAACGAAAACCGGCTTTGCCGGAGAGGGTGACGCCGCCAACGGTGGCAGCGATGATGGTGATCGGGGCGGCGGCAGTGCCGGCGCGCGAGACGGTGAGCGGGCCGGACGTGGGGTAGGTGCCGTCGGCGAGGCGGATCGTGTCGCCGGGGCTGGCGGTGTTAAGCGCCGACTGGAGGGCGTCGAGCGAGGTGACGGTGCGCGTGGCAGCGTGGGCGGGGAGGGCCAGCGTGAAGGCGACGAGGACCGTGAGAAGGAGAGAGACGGAGAAACGGGGAGGAGGGGAGAGCGGGCGCATCGGGAGGCGGACGAGCAGGAAAAGGCGGGCGAGAGGAGACGTGAGGAGGGGGCTGCTCACGCGTGCCAGCACCAGTGCCAGGGTTCGTAGCCGATGCCGTGGGGATTGCGGCGCGAATAAGACATGACGAAGCCGAATTGGGCGGCGTGGCGGCGGAGCCAGCGGAAAGCCGGGGTGCGTTCGAAGCTGTCTTCGATGGAGACATCAGTGGGATCGCCGATGTCGATGGCGCGGCCGGTGTGGTGTTCGCTGAAGCCGGGGGCGGCGATGTAGCGCAGGATATCGTCGAGCGGGCGGGCGTTGGCGAGGTTGCGTCGGATGATGCGCGTTTGGCGCGCGATGCTGCGGAAGCCAGAGAGGGGGATCAGCGTGATGTCATCGGCGGCGGCGGCGTCACGCATGCGGCGCCACGCGGCGGCGGCGCGGGGGGCGAGGCGGATGGTTTTTTTGTCGGAGGGATGGCGACCAACGAGGACGAGGCGAGGAATGCTCGCTTCGCGAAAGGCCCGCATACGGCGGGTGCGGCCGTAGTCGACGGGGATGCCGAGGGAGCGGTGGAGCGAGGCGAGGCGAGCGGCGGTCATTGGAGAGAATGCGTGCGCCCAAAAATCGGCGGTTGAGAAACCGCCGCTCCGTGCGGGGCTCAGCCGGAGTGCTCGGCGAGCCAGCGTTCGGCTTCGATGGCGGCTTGGCAGCCCATGCCGGCGGCGGTGATCGCCTGGCGATACACGTGGTCGGAGCAATCGCCCGCGACGTAGACGCCGGGAACGTTGGTCTGCACTTGGGAACCGGGCTGCGGCTTAAAATAGCCGCCCTCATCGACGTCGAGCGGGGGAGCAAATGGGCCAGTGTTGGGAATGTGGCCGATGGCAACGAAGATGCCTTTGACGGGGAGGACGGTTTCGACGCCGGTCTTCACGTTTTTCACTTTGAGGCCGCTGACGGAGCCTTCGGGGACTCCGAGGACTTCGACGGGGACGCTGTCCCAGACCATGGCGATTTTTTCGTGGGCGACGGCGCGGTCGGCCATGATTTTGGAGGCGCGCAGGGTGTCGCGGCGGTGGACGAGATAAACTTTGCTCGCGAAACGGGTGAGGAAGAGAGCCTCTTCCGCGGCGCTGTCGCCGCCGCCGAGGACGGCGACTTCCATCTTGCGGTAGAACGCGCCGTCGCACGTGGCGCAAGTGGTCACGCCCTTGCCGCCGTAGAGTTCTTTCTCGCCGGGGATGCCGGTGAGGCGCGGCGAGGCACCGGTGGCGATGATGACGGTTTTGGCGAGAATGGTGCGGTCGCCGCAGACGAGCTTGCGCGGCATCGACGTGAAATCGACGGAGTCGACGAGGGCCTGTTCGAAACGCGTGCCGAAACGCGTGGCCTGCTCGCGCATGTTTTGGGTGAGCTGGAAGCCGTCGACGCCGTGCGGGAAGCCGGGAAAGTTTTCAACTTCGCTCGTGGTGGTGAGCTGGCCGCCGGGGAGCGGGCCCTCGATGACGAGGGGATTGAGGCTGGCGCGGGCGGTGTAAATGGCGGCGGTGAGACCGGCGCAACCGGTGCCGACGATGACGACGTTTTCGACGGTGGAGGACATGAGGTTTTTTCTGGCGGAACACAGAGCCGCGGACGGTGCCGAGTGCAACCATGGAGATGTAACGGAGCGGAAAGAAGCCGTTTGCGCGGGGCGTGGTGGGGCGTCTTGTTACCAGCATGATCCAACTTTCCGATGAGGCCGCGACGGGCGAAGTCGCCGCGCTGCACGAGCGACTTTTCACGATCGACACGCACATCGATACGCCGACGGCGAGCCTCATGCGCGACGGCTGGGACTTCGGCGCGCGGCACGACTATGCGACGGACCGTTCGCAATGCGATCTGCCGCGGATGCGCGAAGGCGGGGTGGATGCGCTGGTCTTTGCGGTCTACGTCGGGCAACTCGCGCGGACGGATGACGGGCTGCGGCGGGCGCACGAGCGGGCGGAGCGATGTTTCGAGCGGACGAACGCGGTGCTCGCGCAGAATGCGGCGGCGTGCGGGCTCGCGTTGACGGCGGACGATGCGCTGCGGCTGAAACGCGAGGGCAAGCGTGCGATTTTTCTCAGTATCGAAAATGCTTATTCGCTCGGGCGCGATGCGGGGAACGTGGCGAAGTTTCACGGGCTCGGCGTGCGGATGCTCGGGCTCACGCACATGTTAAACAACGATATCGCCGATGCCTCGACCGATCCGCGCGGGGCGGAGTGGGGCGGGCTGAGTCCGCTCGGGCGCGAGGTGGTGGCGGAGGCGAATCGCCTCGGGATGGTGCTCGATGCGTCGCACGCGAGCGACGCGGTGTTGCGTGATTTGCTGGAGGTGTCGCGCGCGCCGGTGGTGCTCTCGCACAGCGGACCACGGGCGATGGCGGATCATCCGCGGAATGTCGGCGACGAGCTATTGCGGGCGCTGGCGGCGAAAGGCGGCGTGCTCCAGATCAACGCGCTGCCGGTCTCGCTGGTGCACGCGCCAGGCAACGGCCGCACGGCGGCGATCGCGGAGGTGTTGGTGCGTTTCAAAGATGCGGTGCTCTCGCCGGAGACGCTCGCCGCGGAGGACAAGGCCTACGACGTGGTGTGCGCCGCGCACCCGAATCCGCCGGTGACGTTTGACGATTTCATCCGGCACATCGAACACGCGGTGGCGGTAATGGGCATCGACCACGTGGGGATCGGTTGCGACCTCGACGGGGGCGGCGGCGGGTTTGCGGGGCTGCGCGACGTGGCGGACTATCCGAATATCACGCGGGCGCTGGTGGCGCGCGGTTGGGGCGAAGAGGCGCTCGCGAAACTGTGGGGCGGAAATACGCTGCGGGTCTTTCGCGCGGCGGAACGCGGCTGAGGCGGCGGCGTTATGTGGGAAGGGCGGAGGGCGAGCGGGGCGCGAATTGCGGGTGGCCGGTGATGCGTTGGTCGAAGAGGGCTTTTTCGTCGTCGGTCAGGCCGGTCGGGTATTTCGAGGAACTGCGGTGCCAGCGGGCGAGCCACTCGGCGTCGAGGAGTTTGGGCGGGTGCGGGTGCGTCGTGATGCCTTCGGCGCGGGTGAAGGCGGCGGTGGTCGAGGCTTTCGGACCGGTGCCGGTGCCTTCGGCGACGTAGAATCCCGCGGTGAGGAGCGCGACGCGCACGGCGGTCGCGGCGGAGTAGGTGTATAGTTCGGCGGATTTCGGCGCGCAGTGCGCGGCGATGCGCGTGAAGACGCCGGCGGTCCAGAGGCCGGTGTCGGTCTTGGCGGAAAACGGGTCGAAGAAAATCACGTCTGGGACGTGTGAGGTCTCGATGAATTTCAGGAAGTCGCCCTTGTGGAGATTCCAGCGGAGGAGGCCGGACTCGTGTTCCCAGTGGCCGTGTTTCAAGACCTCGTGCGGGGCGCCGTGACGGATGTGCGGGAACTTGCCCGGCTCGCGGAGGGCGAGGCGGAGCGGGTCGAGGTCGCACTCGAAACTCACGATGCGCAGCGGACGGAGCGCGGCGGCGCCGTGCGTGGCGAGCGTCTGCTCGAAGCAGGCGATGGCGGCCATGGCGTTGGACGCGGCGCCGAGGCCGACGTCCCAGATGACCCACTCGGCGGGCGGAATCACGGGCGAGACGCCCGTGCCACGGGAGGAGGAAATCACGGGCGAGACGCCCGTGCCACTTTGGAGGAGGCGGGTGGCGAGGGCGGATTGGTCGACGTAGAGTTTTTGCGCTTCGTCGCTCGGGCGGTTGACGGAGTGCATGACCTCGCCGGAGCTGAGTTGGCGAATGCTGGAGAAACCCTGCGGGCCGGTGACGATCTCGTAGTCGCCGAGCGTCTGGGCGCGCGGGAAACGTTTTTGCTGCGTGGGCTGGCTGGGGTTGGCCTCGTCGGAGCGGACGAGCTCGACGCGCATCTTCTCGTAGAACGGCACGAATTCATCGCGCAAAATCGCGGCGCGCATGTCGCGCATGAGGCGGTGGTAGAACGCGAGATTGTGAATGCCGAGGAGGTGCCAGCCGAGATTCTCGCCGGTCTTGGCGAGGTGGTGGAGGTAGCCGCGCGAGTAGTTTTTGCAGCAGTGGCAGTCGCAGGCGGCGTCGAGGGGCTCCTCGGAGAATTTGTAGACGGAGCGATTGATTTGGAATTTGCCGCGCGAGGTGAAGACGGCGCCGCGTTGAGCGAGTTGGGTGGGAATGATGCAGTCGAACATGTCGACGCCGCGGTGCACGGCTTCGAGGAGATCGATCGGGGTGCCGACGCCCATGAGGTAGCGAGGGAGATTTTTCGGGAGGTGGTCGGTGACGAAGCCGGTGAATTCGTAGCGCTCGGCGTGCGTCTCGCCGACAGCAAGTCCGCCGATCGCGAGGCCGTCGAAGCCGAGGGTCCGGAGGAACTCGGCGCTTTGCTGACGGAGCGCGTGGTGGCAGGCGCCTTGCACGATGCCGAACATCGCCTGCTTGGAATCTCCGCGGGCGGCGAGCGAGCGCACGGCCCAGCGGTGCGTGAGCTGCATGGCGGCCTCGGTCTGTGCGAAGCCGGCGGTTGAGGGGATGCACTGATCGAGCACCATCATGATGTCGGAGCCGATGGCCTTCTGCATCTCGATGCTGGACTCGGGCGAGAGGAGGAGGGTCTTGCCGTCGACGTAGCTTTTGAAGTGCGCGCCTTCTTCTTCCATCGCGCGCTCGGACTGGAGCGAGAAGATTTGGAAACCACCGGAGTCGGTGAGGACGGGGCGGTCCCATTTCATGAAGTTGTGGATGCCGCCGAACTTTTTGAAAACCTCTGGGCCGGGGCGGAGAAGGAGGTGATAGGTGTTGGCGAGGAGGACGTTGGCGCCGGTCTCGCGGAGGGTTTCGCGGGTCTGGCTTTTGACCGTGGCCTGCGTGCCGACGGGCATGAAGATGGGTGTTTGAACCTCGCCGTGGAGCGTTTGGTAGGTCGCCGCGCGCGCCTTCGAACCGGAGGCTTCTTTATCGAGAGTGAAGTTGAGACGGGACATGGATGCGGTGGGCGCGTGGTGGTTGGGGCGGTGAGTAAGGGGCAGATTTGGGCGCAGGCGAGCGGAAGTGTGCGGGCGGGAGGGGGGCGTGAAGGAATGTCGGCGCGGGATTTTTGGTGATTAACGGCGCGGGGCCGTCACCGTCGGCGTATGAAGATCAAATCCTCCGAGTTCGACCGCAGCGCGCCGAACCTCAAAGAGTGTCCGCAGTCGCCGTTTCCGGAGTTTGCCTTCATCGGGCGTTCCAACGTCGGCAAGTCTTCGATCATCAATCTGCTGACGGAGCGTCGCGAGCTGGCCAAGGTGTCGGACACGCCGGGCAAGACGAAGCTGATCAATTTTTTCCGGATCAACGGCTCGTGGAACCTCGTGGATTTGCCCGGCTACGGCTACGCGAACGTGAGCAAGGACCAGCGCGCGGATTTCAACGAGGCGGTGGCTGATTTCATCGAGCAGCGCGAGAAGCTGCGGCTGGTGTTTGTGCTGATCGATTCGCGGCTGGCGCCGCAGAAGATCGACTTGGAGTTCCTCGGGTGGCTGCAAGGCACGGTGCGGCAGTTTGCGCTGATTTTTACGAAGACGGACAAGATCTCGGCGACGCAGGCGCAGACGAACATCGCGTTGTTTATGAAGACGGTGTTTGCAGGGAAGACGGAATTGCCGCGGGCGTTTGCGAGTTCGGCGAAGACGAAGCACGGGCGCATGGAGATCCTAAAGTTTATCGAAGAGATGCTGAAGGAGCGGGCGTAGGCGTCAGCGTATGGGCTGCGAGGGAGCGGAGTGCGGGCGACGCTTGCGAAATCCGCGACAGCAGAAACCTTCACGCGGAAAATGAGATTCATGGATTCACTCAAAACACCGTTGGGCCGGCTGCGTGTGATCGGTTTCTGGGAGGGACTTTCCTTCCTGGTGCTGCTGGGGATCGCGATGCCGCTGAAGTATTTCGCGGGTTGGCCCGACGCGGTGCGCGTGGTTGGGATGGCGCATGGGGTGTTGTTTATGCTCTACCTCGCGGCGGCGATTCAGGCGGCCAACGAATACGATTGGCCGTGGCGGCGCACGGCGCTCGTGTTTATCGCGAGTGTGTTGCCGGGCGGACCTTTTGTGATTGAGGCCAAGGTGCTGCGTGATCAGCCGGCGGGGCCGCGCTGAGCGAAAGGCTGTGCGGCGGGTCAGTGGCGCGATGTAGGCGTGCGCTCGTGGGCAAGATGGCAAAAAGTGCGTTACTTTCGACCATAGACGCTCAGACTTCTTGAGCCTTGCGTGGTATCAAGTGTCTGCCTGCGAGGTAGGACGGCATACGCGCCGCCTTTTCACCCCAGATTCAGTCAACCGCCAAAATATCATCCCCATGAATGTCCCGTCTGCTCCCAATGTCTCTCGCCGCGATTTTATGAAACTATCCGCGGTCACCGCCGGTGCCGCCGCTCTTTCCGGCCTGAGTGCGCCGCGTGTATTTGGAGCCGGGGCCGGCTCTGATCGTATCAAAGTAGGCGTGGTCGGCTGCGGCGGGCGTGGCCCGGGTGCGGCGAAGGACTGCTTGGCTTCGGCGCCGGGCGTCGAGATCGTGGCGCTCGCTGATTTGTTCCCGTGGCAGGTGGAGTCGGCGAAGAAGAAACTGAACATTCCGAATGCGAAGGGCTTCTCGGGCTTCGACGCCTACCAGAAGGTGTTGGCGGAAGATATCGACATGGTGATCCTCGCTACGCCCCCGGGCTTCCGTCCGATGCATTTTGCGGCGGCGATCGCGGCCGGCAAACACGTGTTCATGGAAAAACCCGTTGCGGTCGATCCCGTGGGTGTTCGCTCGGTGATCGAGACGGCCCGTTTGGCCAAGCAGAAGAAGCTGGCGGTCGTCGCCGGCACGCAGCGCCGCCACCAACCGAGCTACATCGAAGTGATGAAACGCATCCACGGTGGTGACATCGGCGAATTGGTCGGCGGCCAATGCTATTGGAACGGTGACGGCATCTGGTTCCGCAAGAAGGACGACCCGAAGTTTCCCGATCTCGCGAAGTTGAGTGATTTTGAATGGCAGTGCTGGAATTGGTATCACTGGGACTGGCTCTCCGGCGACCAGATCGTGGAACAGCATCTCCACAATCTCGATGTGATGAACTGGGCGTTTGGCGCCCCGCCGGTGAAGTTCTACGGCATGGGCGGACGGCAAAACCGCGGCAGCATCGCCGGCAATATCTGGGATCACTTCGCGGTCGAAATGGAATACGCCAACGGCGCCCGCGTCACCAGCATGTGCCGGCACACTCCGAAATCCAGCACCCGTGTGGCCGAGCGCGTCGTGGGCACGAAGGGCACCTCGGATTGCACGAACTACATTAAAGGCGAGAAGGCCTATAACTACGCCGGTGCCACGCCGAATCCGTATGTCGTCGAGCACACCGACTTGATCGCCAGCATTCGCAGCGGCAATCCGCTCAACGAAGGCGAGCAGGTGGCCCTCAGCACGATGACTGCGATCGGCGGACGCATGGCGGCCTACACGGGTCGCGAGATCAAATGGCAGTGGCTCATGGAAGGATCGAAGCTCGATATCTTCCCGAAGAATCCGGCACCCGGACCCGGCATCTTCACGCCGGTGCCGATCCCGGGTTCGGTTGAGCTGATCTAAACGGCTTCCGGCACGCGCAGGCTCGTCACGGGCGATGAAGAAACCTACCCGCGACGAGCGGCAACGCATGTGTGTGCGCAAGCGGCGCTATCGCTCGCAAGGCGATGCGCTCGATGCGGCCCTCGTGCTCGGCCTCGCGCGGCAACGTCAGGCTTACCTCTGCCCACTCTGCCGCCAGTGGCATCTCTCGTCCACGTGACGCGGAAAGCACTGGCGGCGAGGGCAGAGTTCGCCCTTTGTGGTGTGCCTGCGTGCTCCCCGCGGGCAACCCACTATGAAAACGTGTTGTCTTCTCCTGCTCGCAACTTTGCTCACCGGTGCGGCGCGGGCCGAGCTGTGGCAGACGACGATGGGGGACCGATGCGAGGGCACGCTCAGCGGGGTCTACGGATCGATGGCGTTGATCACGGGCAAGACGGCGGCCGTGCAGTTGCCGCTCGCACACCTTGATGACGCGGGACTCGCGCGCGTGGCCGACTATCTCGCCGGGAACGCGGCGACGACGCGCGCGTGGAGCGGCTCGCCTTCGGCCGTGGCGAAAAGTCTGCGTAACCGGATGCAGGTGTTGCGCGACGGAAAACTCGTGGCCTTCGATCCGGCCGAGCGGGCGGAGCCGCAGGTCTATCTGGCGTATTTCGGCGCGTTGTGGTGCGGGCCGTGCCGGCGGTTCAGCCCGGAACTCGTGCGCACTTATCAGCGTTTGAAGCAGGAGGCGCCGGACTATTTTGAGTTGGTGTTTGTGAGCAGCGATCGCGACGAGCGGGAGCAGCTCGGCTACGTGCGCGAAGTCGGGATGCCGTGGCCGGTGATCAAGTATTCGGCGCTCGGACGCGTCGCGCCGATCGAGCGCTGGGCCGCGAAAGGGATTCCGAATCTCGTCGCGGTCACACGCGAGGGAGACCTCATTTTTCACAGCTACCGCGGCGAAGAATATCTCGGCCCGCAGTCGGTGCTCCAGCAGTTCACCGAACTCCTCCGTTCGACCAAGGGCGATTCCACCGCGGTGAAACGGGCGCGTCATCGGCTCGCGGTGCTCCAACATCTGCGAGGGGCGAAGGAGTCCACGCTGCCGGCGAGGCCCTACGTCGTGTCGCTCGATTTTTCGCGCTACCGGACGTTGTCCATCGCGCGGATCGATGCCACGCTGAGCATCGACGAACGTGGCCGGGTGACTGACGCGAAGTTCGCGCCCGAGCTGCCCACGGCGATCGATTTCCAGATGAACCAAGACGCGGGCGAATGGTTGTTTTTGCCGGCGGTCGAGGGCGGGCAGGCGAAAGCGGTCAAAGTGATCTTGCCGCTGCAGTTGACCGACGTGGAGACCGCGGTGAAGCGCTGAGCTGCGTCGCTATTCCTCGGTGTCGCCGGGCACGGCCCCGTGGTTGGCCGGCAGTTTTCCCGGCAGAAAATAAAAGTAGCCCATAAGCCAGAGGCTCCACGACGTGCGGTAAAACAGGAAGGGAACCAGCAGCGCCAACGCACCGCCCAGCCCGATCGCGACCGCGCTGCCGATCACGCCGTAGATCGACAGCAGAATCACCGGCACGATAAACGCCGCGACCGTGACGGTGTAGCTGATCACAAACGGCCCGAGGAAAAATCCGTCACCGCGGTCGAGTTTCAAACCGCAGTCCGGGCAGGTCGGGTTCACGGCGAGCCGTTTGCCCGGCGCAAACAAGGTGTGGCCGCCGCAATTGGGGCAACGGTGCTGCCAGCCGCGCGTGACGATCTGGTGACGGGTGACACTCATGGGGGCACTGAACGCAGCGTGGGCCGGCGGGCAACCGCGCAGCGCACTCAGGCCGGGCCGGCGGCGGGTGGGGAGCTGCCGAGGAGGCGCCCGGTGTTGGCATCGACGCGCACGCGCACGCCTTGTTTGGAGACGGCGGTCAGCGCGTCGTCGTCGACTTCGGCGATCGCGGCGCAGGGGTCGTCGGCGAGGGGCCACTCGGCGAGCCATTGCAGGCGCAGTTCACGGTCGAGGCAGTAGAGATTCGGAATGCCGGGCAGCAGCCCGTGCGGGTGTTCGCGCACATAAAAACAACGCGGCCCGCGGCAAAACTCGACGACGGCGGTCGCGAGCGGGGCGTGGGCGGCGGCGTGGACGCCTTCGCGGGTGAGTTGACAGAGCGAGCCGTCGATCACGGCGATGGGTTGAAGCGGGGGATTCACAGGCAGGAGCGAGTAAGGAAGGGACCGACCGGGACTGGGGCGACAAAATATTCCGGCGCGGACAACGCCGGCGGCATCACAGGTCGAGAATTGCCTTGTTCGGGGTCGCCGTTTGTCGACATGTTCCGCCGCTTCGCCGCAGCGGCTTTCGCCGGCTGCGGTTTTCCCCCTATGAACTCCCCCCGCTTCGCGAGCCTTTGGGCCCGCGTATTCCTCGTGATCGCGTGCAGTTTCGCGCCGATCGTTTCTGCCCAGACAACCGCCACCGGCACGATCGAAGGCCGGGTGCTCAATACCCGCAATGGCGAGTATCTGGAGCGCGCCCGGCTGACGATCGAGGGCACGCAGCTCGAAACGTTTTCCGACTCGTCGGGCCAATACCGTTTCTCCGGGGTGCCGGCCGGCGCGGCCAAAGTGCGGGTGTTTTTCACGGGTTTGGATGTGCAGTCCGAGACGGTGATCGTCCCGGCCGGCGCGGCGGTGCAACGCGATTTTAGTCTCGCGGCCATGCAGCAAGCCTCGGTCACCGACAAAGACACCGGGGTGGTCAAGCTCTCGAGTTTCGTGGTGGGGACTTCCAAGGAGATGGACGGTGCCGCCATCGCGATCAACGAGCAGCGGTTTGCTTCGAACATGGTGAGCGTCGTCTCGGCGGATGAATTTGGCCACGTTGCCGAGGGCAACGTCGGCGAGTTTCTCAAATTCATTCCCGGCATCAGTATGGACTACGGTGGCGGCGATGCGCGCACGATCTCGCTCGGGGGCGCGCCGTCGAACAACGTGCCGGTGACCATCGGCGGTTTCAGTCTCTCCAGCGCGGCCTCTTCCGGCACGAGTCGCACGGTCGAGCTCGAACAGGTTTCCATCAACAATATCGCCCGCATCGAAGTCTATCACTCGCCCACACCGGAATCGCCGGGCTCGGCACTCGCGGGTGGCGTCAACATGGTGCCGCGCGGCGCGTTCGAGCGATCGAAGCCCGTGCTCAACTGGAGCACCTACTTGATGTTTCGTGACGCGGAGAAGGAGTTGCGGAAGACGCCAGGGCCCACGCGCGACGAGACCTACAAGATTCACCCGGGCTTCGATTTCTCGTGGGTGGTGCCGGTGAACAAGCGCTTCGGCTTCACGCTCTCCGGCGGGCACTCCTCGCAGTATACGATGCAGGATTATTTCGCCAACACGTGGCGCGGCGCGGGCCAGGCGACGAGTGCGCCGGCCGCCAACGGCACGCCGGGCGCGTTGCCCGACACCACCGCCGACAAACCCTACCTGACCAACTACACGGTGCGCGACGGCACCAAGCTCACGACGCGCGATTCCCTCGGCGCGACGATGGATTTCAAACTTTCGCGCAACGACATGGTTTCCTTCTCGTTTCAATACGCCTACTTCGATGCGGAGTTTAACAACCGCACGCTCAACTTCGCGATCTCACGGGTGTTGCCCGGGCATTTCGACACCCGGACGACCAACGGCGATTTCGGGCAGGGTTCGATGAGCGTGAACAGCGGAGCCCGGCAAAAGGCCGGCACCACCTACATGCCCACACTGGTGTGGCGGCACAACGGCCCGATCTGGAAGGCCGACCTTGGTGCGAGCTACTCGCATTCGAGCAATCACTACCGCGATATCGACAAGGGCTACTTCAACGGCACCAACACCCAGCGCACCAATGTCACGGTGGCGTTCAGCGAGATCACCTATCTGCGGCCCGGCAAGATCACCGTTTCCGACGGCATCACGCGCGCGCCGGTCGACCCTTACAGCCTGTCGAGCTACGTGATCAACACCGGCACCAGCGACACCTGGGAAACCGCCGACGTGCAGCGCGGCGTGCGTGGCAATCTGGGCCGCGACTTCCGCGTGCGCAATATTCCCATCGCCCTCAAAGTCGGCGCCGATGTGCGCAACTCCATCCGCGACATTCGCGGCACGGCCGAGACCTACACCTTCGTCGGCAAAGACAAGATCCGCACGACGACGCCCACCGGCACGGTGGCCGTCCCCGGCAGCGACGACGGCGCGGGGCTCGTGCTCGACGAGATTTTCTCGCAGCGCATCGCCCCGTGGGGATTCCCGCGCGTGCAGTATCCCAGCAACTACGACCTCTGGGAGCTCTACAAGGCGAACCCCGACTACTTCACGCGTGACCCGAACACCGACTATCGCAACGCGGTGACGCGTTCGAAGCGCGCCTCCGAGGTGATCTCGTCGGCCTATATCCGCAGCGACGTATCGTTCTTTGGTGGACGCCTGAAATTCGTCGGTGGCGTGCGGGCCGAGCAGACCAATGTCGATGCCGAAGGTTTTCTCAGCGATCCGACGGCCAACTACAAACGCGATGCCAGCGGCGAGGTGATCCCGCTCCGCGATGCCAACGGGAACATCATCTTCACCGGCACCGGCGTGAATCGTATTCCCTCGCCCACCTTGATTCAGCCGACGACGATTCCGAATCCGGCGGGCGGCGCCGCGCTCTCCAATGCGCTGGCCGTTTCGAAGCTCACTTACATCGACCGCGGCCAGCACACCAAGAAGGAATACCTGCGCTATTTCCCGAGCCTCAACGCCAGCTACAATCTCCGGGAAAATCTGATCGTCCGCGGCTCGTTCTACCAGTCGGTGGGCCGTCCCGATTTTGCCCAGTATGCCGGTGGCCTCACGCTGCCCGATACCGAGCTGCCAGCAAATCCGAACAGCAACCGCATCAGCGTGAATAACGCCGGCATCAAAGCGTGGTCCGCCAACACCACGAAAATTCGTTTCGAATATTACTTTGGCCGCGTCGGCCAGCTCTCGATCGGCGCGTATCGCCGCGATTATCGAAATATGTTCGGCAACGTCGTGTTTCAGGCGACGCCGGAGTTCCTCGAGCTCTACGGCCTCGATGAGGAGACCTATGGGCCGTATTACGTTTCGACGAATTTCAACGTCCCCGGACTTGTGCGCATGGAAGGCACCGAGTTCGACTACAAGCAGGCGCTCACGTTTCTGCCGAACTGGGCGCGGGGCGTGCAGGTCTTTGCGAACATGAGCGCGCAGCGCGCCACCGGCGATGAGACGCGGAGTATTAACAACTACCAGCCGCGCATCTACAACTGGGGCATCAGTCTCACGCGGCCGAAATTCAATGTGCGTATGAACTGGAACTATCGCGGTCGCCGTCGCGGTTCGTATATCGCGGAGTCGCCGCGCAGCATCGAGGCCGGCACCTACACGTGGCAGTCGAAGCGCCTCTACATCGATCTCAGCGGCGAATACACGCTCACGAAGCGCGTCGGGATTTTCGCCAGCATGCGCAATCTCAACGACGCCACCGAGGACACCGAGCGCCGCGGCCCCAACACGCCCGAACACGCGCAGCTCAACTCGCGTGAGGATTTCGGCTCGCTCTGGACGATCGGCATCAAGGGCTCGTTCTGAGCGGGCGGAGCAGCGGGCCACGCAGGCATTAATTTTCCGCGTGAGGCGCAGGCCGCGGCTTACTTAATGCCGCGGCCAAGGGCTCCGTCGTTGATCCATCGGGGCTGGGGTGTTGCCATGTTTGCATGAAAATCCCCGCCCCGTTCCGTTCTCACGCTGCAGTCCTGTCCGGCGTGCTGGCGCTCGGCTCGTTTGCCACGGCCGCCGAGACGCCGTCGGCCTCGGTGCTCCCGGCGGAAACGCCCGAGCAACACAATGCCCGCATGGCGTGGTGGCGCGAGGCGCGCTTCGGGATGTTTATCCACTGGGGCATCTACTCGGTGCCCGCCGGCACGTGGCAGGGGAAACAGATTCCCGGCATCGGCGAGTGGATCATGAACCGCGGCAAGATTCCCGTCGCCGACTACGCCAAGTTTGCCGAGCAGTTTAACCCCGTGAAGTTCGATGCCGATGCGTGGGTGCGCCTCGCGAAAGAGGCCGGCATGAAATACATCATCATCACCTCGAAGCACCACGACGGCTTCGCGATGTTCAAGTCCGCCGCGAGCTCCTACAATATTTACGACGCCACGCCGTTTAAACGCGACCCGCTCAAGGAACTCGCCGCCGCGTGCAAGAAGCACGGCGTGAAGCTCGGGTTCTACTATTCGCAGGCGCAAGACTGGCATCACCGCGGCGGTGCGGCCAGCGGCGGCCAGTGGGACAAGGCCGCACAGGAAGGCGATATGGACGCCTACATTCGCGACATCGCCGTGCCGCAGGTGAAAGAAATTTTGAGCAACTACGGCCCCATCGCCGTCCTCTGGTGGGATACGCCGACGAATATGAACAAGGAGCGCGCCGATGTGCTCGCCCCACTCGTGAAACTCCAGCCCGGCATCATCACCAACAATCGCCTTGGCGGCGGCTATCTGGGCGACACCGAGACGCCGGAGAACAAGGTCCCCGCGACCGGTTACCCGCGCGATTGGGAAGCGTGCATGACGATGAACGACACGTGGGGCTTCAAATCCTACGACGACAACTGGAAGTCCGGCGAAAAGATCATCCGCACGCTCGTCGACATCGCCAGCAAGGGCGGCAACTACCTGCTCAACGTCGGCCCGACCTCCCTCGGCGAGATCCCGGCACCGAGCGTCGAGCGCCTCAAACAAGTCGGCGCGTGGATGCAGAAAAACAGCGAGTCGGTCTACGGCACGACGGCGAGTCCGTTCAAACGCCTCGAGTGGGGCCGCGCGACGCAGCAGGCCGGCAAACTCTATCTCAACGTCTTCAACTGGCCGACCAACGGCACGCTCGTGGTGCCAATGAGCGGCACGGCGAAAAAAGCCTATCTCCTCGGCGCGCCCGGCAAGTCGCTCGCGTTCGCGGCGACGGCCGGTGGATTGCGCGTCACGGTGCCGACCGCGGCGCCCGATGCGATCTCGTCGGTCGTTGTCCTCGAAGGTGTGGGCAAAGTTTCGCCGCTTCCGCCGCCGCCGATCAAGGCCGGGGCCGACGGCGTGCTCGCACTCGGTTGTGACGATGCGGATTTGGTGGGCAAAGGCCTGCGCGTCGAAGGCAACACGCAGCTGAACCTCACGGGCTGGAGCAGCATCGACACCTTCCCGCAGTGGGACGTGCGTATCGAAAAAGCCGGCGGCTACGAAGTCGCGGCGCTGTGCGCCGTCACCCCCGCGCAGGCCGGTGGTGAACTGACTCTCGCGGTCGGCGACGCGAAGCTCGCGGCGAAAGCCACGTCGACCGGCGGCGGTTTCAAGGAGATCAAACTCGGCACCGTGCAGATCAGCAAAACCGGTCAGCAGACGATCACCCTGAAAGCGACGAAGCTCGTCGCGCCCGAGCTACTGAAGCTGCGAGCGCTCACGTTGAAGCCGGTGGCGGCGAAGTGAGGGGCGCGCGGAACCGGTGCCGGAAAGAAATGGGTGAAACGGGCACATGCGTATATCTAGCCGATTCGGATCTTCTCAAGCCGGTCAAATATCGAGCCTCGCATCTCAGAAACCAGACCGATTGTGGCGTGGTAACGAATCCCTGAGTCAGTTCGCGATGCATGACGAAGTGCCGTCGCCGCGAAATTCTGTGCAATTTTCAAATCCCCTCGGTCGGCGGCTATGAGGCATCGAATCGCATTTAGGCGGAAATGATGCACTGGGAAAAAGACATCTGCTTCACGCTCTTTGAGAATCACCAAAGCCTCATCGAACAGATCGGGCCGCCCTGTCGTCACTGCTAGCCATCCGAAGTCAAGCCATGCATCGCCTCTGGCATTTGGGAATTCGCGCTCCTGAGCCAAAGCACGTCGTAGATCGGCTATCGCTTCTTCGATTCGCCCCTCTGTAGCATGAAGTTCGGCTCGTTGAGTGAGGGCGAATGATAACTGCACTCGATCTGGGAACTCAGCGACGAGCAGATCAAGCAATCCGAGAGCGGCGCGCATCAAGTCAGGCTTCTTGGTGGCTGCCAAATGTCCGGCTTGAATGCGTAGATATTGAGACTTTCCTCTCACTCGAGCGCGCCTGTGATGCTTCCAAAAGTCATCTTGATCACTGCTCGTCCAAGAAACTTTGCGGAACCAGTCTGCCATTTTGGCCACGTCGTTTGCGCTAACCAAGTTTTCTAGATCATCCGGCGCATCACAAACAGCACTGCTTGTATTTCTTGCCGCTGCCGCAGGGGCAGGGGTCGTTGCGGCCGACTTTGGCGGCGGCTTTGACGGGGGCGGGGCCTTGGCGGATGGGGCGGGTGAAGAGCCACGCGCCGTCGATGCGGCGGAATTCGGATTTTTCGTGCAGGGCGCCTTCCTGGCCTTGCTCTGTGAAGTAGGCGGAGAAATCCACGTAGGCGAGGTCGGGCTGTTTGCCGAGTTCGTGGGAGTGCACGACGAGTTTCGTCCAGCGCACCGGGGATTCGTCGGTCTCTTCGACGTAGGGCGTTTTCGCGGTCGGCTCGTAGGTGACGTGCAGGTAGCGGTAGTCTTGCGCGACGTGGGCGGTGTAGCGCGAGCGCATGAGCTCTTCCGCGGTGGCGGCGGGACGCTGGCGCGTCAGGAGCGGTTCGCAGCAGGCTTCGAAGAGTTGGCCGCTGCCGCAGGGGCAGGGTTGTCCGCGTTGAGGTTGGTCGTTTCCGGTGGGCGTAGAGGCCATGGGCGGAGTCGTAGCCGGACGACGGGGCGCAACGCGAGACGGAACAGCGCGGCCGGGCGATCAAGGCACCGGCGAGTAGCGCGGGAAGGCGGTCGGGTCGTAGAGCGGATCGCGCACGTAGTAGGGCGCGGCGCCTTTGATGTGGGACTCGGAGTAGCTGAAGCTGACGGCGAAGTTTCGCACGGGATCTTCGTAGGTGAGCGTCATGCCGCCGAAGCGCTCGCTGTAGCCACCGGAGCCGAAGCCAAAGCCGAGGGTGAACGAGCCGTGGATCTCGGGCGTCTTCGGTTTCGCCTCGGCGACGCGCGCACGGACGCTCAACGGGACGAACGTCGGCGGGGACAACAACACGCGGGCCAGCGAGGAGCTGACGCGGCGCTCGACGAATCCATCGAGCTGGGTGAGCTCGGTCGCGGTGAGGGTGGCGAGGCCGGCGTTGCGGAGTTCGTCGGCGGTGAGGCGTTGCGAAAAACGTGCGGGGAGCGGCGGGGCGTCGGCGCGGCGCGGGGTGGCTTGGGTGGTGAGGTCGCGGCGCACGAGGGCGTCGAGGATGGCGACTTGGTCCGACGAGAGGCGTTCGAGACCGGCGGCGGTGCGCTCGGTGGTGGCGAGCGATTGGGAAAAACGGGCGGCGGCAGCCGGCTCGGCCGAGGGAGCGGACGCGGCGCCGGCCGGCAGGGCAGCCGGAAAAAGGCACGCGAGCAGCAGAGCTCGGAGTTTCATGAGGCGGCGACGTTTGGGCACGCGGGGAGAAGACTCACGGATATTCTCGTCGGTTCCTTTTGTTTTCTCCGGCCGGCGCGGGGACGCAGTGGGTGGGCTTGCGGGGCGCGGGGCGGCAGGTAGGTTCGCGGCCATGTTCACAAAAGCGGTGCGGACAATGCTCGGAGTGGTCGGCGGCCTGATGGTGGCCAGCGTCGGCGTGGCGGCGAACGGGCCGGCGCCGGCCGACGGCTTTCGGGAGAAAACCGAGGCGTGGCGGGCCGAGCGGGTGGCCGAGCTCACGAAGGCGGATGGTTGGCTCTCGTTGATCGGGCTGCATTTTTTGAAACCGGGCGACAACACGGTGGGTAGTGAGCGGGGTGAGAACGACGTCGTGTTGGCGGCGGGACCGGCCCGGCTCGGTGTCGCGAACGTCGCGGCGGATGGCAAAGTGACCTTCGTGGTCGGCGCGGGCGTCGAGGTGCTCGTGGCGGGCGCCGTGGTGCGTGAGGTGGAATTAAAAATTGGCGAAGGCGCAGTGAAGCCGACGATCGCGAGCTGCGGGACGTTGAGTTTTTTCGCGCTGGAGCGCGGTGGGAAAACGGCGCTGCGGGTGAAGGACTCGGCCACGCCGCGGCGCGCGCAGTTTGTGGGCATCGACTATTTCCCGATCGATCCGGCGTGGCGCATCGAGGCGCGGTGGGTGGCCTTCGAGAAATCGCGGATCATCCCGCTCGTGAATATCCTCGGGCAAACCTCGCCGGCCTTGGTGCCGGGCAAAGCGGTTTTTGAATACGGTGGGAAGACCCATGAGCTGCTCGCGATCGACGAGGGGCCGGGCGAACCGTTGTTTTTCGTGATCGCGGATGCGACGAGCGGCAAGGAGACGTATGCGGCGGCGCGTTTCGTTTATGCCGAGGCGCCGCGGGACGGGACGGTCGTGCTCGATTTCAACCGCGCGGAAAATCCGCCGTGTGCCTTCACGCCGTTTGCGACGTGTCCGCTGCCGCCGAAGGAGAACCGGTTGCCCTTTGCGGTGACGGCGGGAGAGAAGAACTATCGCGGCGCGCACGACTGACGGGAGCGGGGACGCGGGCGAGTCAGGCGGCGTCGCCGGGATGCCAGAACATGCTGTCGGGATCGAACGCGACCTGACGTGCGGGCGCGGGTGCGGCGAGGGCCGCGACCGGTTCGCTCAGATCGGGGCGCGGATTTGGCACGAGGAAATCGTGCCGAGCGGTCGGGGCACCGAGGAGACGGAGCGCGGGTGTTTCGCTCCGGCGGGGGAGCAGGGTGGTATCGAGGTGGGCGTTTTTCATGGCGGTGTGGAGCCCGCTCGCAGGACGACACCGTGAGGCCAAAAAAAAGCCCCTCCGGTGTGGCACCGGAGGGGCAAAAGTCGTTTTGACGTTTAGAACCCTCGCGGCGCCGTGGTAACGACGGATGCGGATACGGATACGACGGAGGCGACGACCACGGAGGTGTGGGCGAGGAGGGAGGCGAGCGTCGTGCCGGGTAGGTTCATGTGACGGCGGCGAAAGAGCCGGACGCGGGAGGCGGTGTCAAGGGAGGTTTGCGGCGGGTTTTCCGGGGAGGAATCGCGTTGCGTGGTCGGGCGCAGAACGTGGTGGACTGTCCGTCCGGGGGCGATTTGCAGCGATGGGCGCGGCGCGATCAAGGTGAGTCACGACCGCTCTCCGGTCGCATTTCAACCCCACCCAAAACTATGAAAACTCCGATCAAATCGTTCCTCGCGTTCGTCACACTGTGTTTGTTCTCCGCGGCCGCATGGGCTGCCGAAGCCTCTCCGGCGGGCACTTGGAAATGGACGCAACAGGGGCGCCAGGGCGGGCAGGGCAGCGAGCGCGCGATGAAGCTGGAACTCAAGGACGGCAAACTGACCGGAAAACTCCTCGGCTGGAAAATGGGCGACAACGACATCCCCGAATCGGAAATCACGGGCGCCACGTTTAAGGACGGCGTCGTGGCGTTTGCCGTCACGCGCGAGTTTAACGGCAATACGTTTACGATGAAATATTCGGCCAAGCTCGAAGGCGACAAGCTGACGGGCACGATCGAGAGTCCCGGTCGCGACGGGCAGGCGATGAAGCGCGAGTGGGCGGCGACGCGCGCGAAATAAGCGCGACAGCCTTCGGCGTCGGCGACGGCTGCGCCCGAACTGTCAGGCAACCGGTGTCGTTGCGCGGGCAGCGGTGCGACCCAGCGTCCTCGCACGGCTGCGAACCCCCGGCGCAATTGGGGGCTTGCCCGCCTATTGGGGCCCGTGTCCCAATTCAGAGCACTGCTGCCGCGCTGAATCCGAATCTCTGTTACATGTCTGACCCAACCCTCCCGCGCTCCTCGGCGTCGTCCTCTCCCGTCCGCCGCTATGCCATCGTCGGCCTCGGTTCGCGTCATGAGCTGTATCAGGACGGCATCGAGAAGGTGCATGCCGCGTGCGCGGTCTTGGTGGGGTTGTGCGATACGAACCCGGGGCGCGTCGAGGTGGCCCGGCGGCGGTCGGCGCTGAACGGGGCAATGGTGCCGCCCGGGTATATCGCCGCGGAATTTGACCGGATGTTGGCGGAGACAAAACCGGATGTCGTGATCGTGACGACCGCGGATGCGGCGCACCACGATTACCTGATCCGCGCGATGGAGGCCGGGTGTGATGTCATCACCGAGAAGCCGATGACGACGGATGCGGAGAAGTGTCGGCAGATTCTCGAAGCGCGGCGCCGCACGGGCCGAAATATCCGCGTGACGTTCAACTACCGCTACTCGCCGCCTCGCTCGCAGGTGAAAGAGCTGCTGATGAGCGGCGAAATCGGCGAAGTGCTGTCGGTGGATTTCCACTGGTTGCTCAACACGCACCACGGCGCGGATTATTTCCGCCGCTGGCACAGCAAAAAACAGAACTCGGGCGGGTTGTTTGTGCACAAATCCACGCACCATTTCGACTTGGTGAATTGGTGGCTCGGGGCGATGCCGGTCGCGGTGATGGCGACGGGCAAGCGGGAGTTTTACACGCCGGCGACGGCGCGGCGCATGGGACTCACGGGTCCGCACGAGCGGTGCGGCACGTGTCCGGAAAAGGCCAAGTGCGGCTTCGCGCTCGATCTTGCGGCGAGCGCATCGCTGAAGTCGCTCTACCTCGATCAGGAGAGTCACGACGGCTATTTCCGCGACCGCTGCATTTTCCGCGAGGACATCGACATTGAGGACACGATGAACGCGCTCGTGACCTACGACTCCGGGGCGACGCTCAGCTACTCGCTCAATGCATTTAACGCGTGGGAAGGCTACACGGTGGCGTTTAACGGCACCAAGGGGCGCATCGAGCACACGATCGTCGAATCGGTTTACGTGAACGGCACCGAGACGGTGCAGGGCGGCATCGCCGACGGCGGGGTGACGACGCGCGTGATTCCGCTGCGCGGCGAGGCGCGTAACGTCGTGCCGTGGACGGCGACAGGGGACCACGGCGGCGGCGACCGGTTGATGCTGGAGGATATTTTTCTACCGAGTCCGGCGGCGGACAAATTTTTGCGCGCGGCGGACGAGCGCGCGGGCGCGTGCTCGATCTTGGTGGGCATCGCGGCGAACCGTTCGCTCGTCACTGGGGCGGGCGTGAAGGTGGCCGACCTGGTTCCGGAGGGTTTGGTGCGGCCGGATTATGCGCCGATGCCGTCGCGCACGGGGCCCTTGCCGATGCCGGGGCGGGCGGGCTGAGATCCGCGATCTTAGCGTCCTGAATCGCCTGCAAGCAGGCTCCTACAAAAGTCCGGCTTTCGGCTCATCTCGAAAGCCATTTAGTATACGGCCGCGATCAGCCGGTTGGCCGTTGGCTCGGTCGATTACTTGGCCTTGTCCTGAATTTTTTCGCCCAACTTTTCCACATCTTTGCCGAAGCCCTTGCTCGTCTGGCAACCGGTGGAAGCGAATACAAGAATGGCGGCGGCGAAGAAAAAGAGCGCGACCTGTTTGGCGGAGGAATTCATCGCACCACCATAGCTGCGCGCCGAAACGTTGGACATGGGGTGTTCACGGCAGTCGGGCCGGAAACCGGTGCGCACCTGCCGGGCAGGGCTACTTTTTGGGAGGCGCAGGTTTGGGGGTCTTGTCGGAGTCGGGGACGACCACGGGGGTGCCGACTTCGACTTTGCCTTCTTTGGCGAGCGGGGCGGCGATGGATTCGGGGCGCTTCGTTTCGCGGCCGAAATGCGGGCCGCCGGCGGTGATCATCGATGGGATGACTTCAGCGAGGCTTACGCGGTTGGACGGCGTGCTCATCTTGGCCTGCCAGAGGAGCTTTTTCTTTTTCTCTTTGGCGGCGGCAAAATCGTAAGCGGAGACAATCGCGAAATAGCGGTCGTCGCGGGCGTTTTGAAGGATGTCTTCGCGCTCAAAACTGAGACTGCTGATATTGCCGAGCGTGTTGCCGGCCACGAGGGCGAGCATCTCTTTTTGATTCCAGAAAATCTGCTGCGGATTTTCGTCGTCGCCGGTGTCGTCGATCTTGGGATTCATGTAGCCCCAGTGAAACACGAGAATGATGGTGGGGGCGGGGGTCTTGGCGCCGAAGACGTAGTAGTGCTGGCCGGCGAGGGCCTTGGCAAAAAGCTTGGCGACGGAGTTGGGCGGCGGGGATTTTTCGCCGGCGACGAGCGAGCCTTCTTCGCGGTAGCCGGCGAGCACGGGGTAGTAGATCGCGGGCTTTTCTTTGGTGGGCGGTGGGACCTTGCGGCCGTCTTCGGTCATGTCGACGACCACATTGACGTCGGCCTCTTTGGGGGCGCCGAAACCGAGGAAGCCGGCGTTGAGGCGCGGGGTGAGAGCGGCGGAGGCGAGGACGAAAATCGCCGTGAAACGCGCGAGGCGGTCGAACCGGGGCAGGGAGTTCATGACGTCAAGAGGGACGCCCGGCGCGTCGGAAGGTTTCGGAACGGAGCTGCGGGTGGGGCTGGTAGGCGCCCGCAGCGCGGGGCTCAGAAGTCGAACTTGTCGATGTTGCCCTTGTTGAAAATGAAGGGCTTGCCGAGGAGGATGTTGTCGCCGGCGATGTTAAAGGTGCCGAGCGAGCCGGCTTTGAAGGTTTTGGCGCCTTTCTTGAGTTCGTCTTTGGCGAGGGCGACGCCGGCGTAAATCGTGAGGTAGCCGAGGTCGCCGGTGTTCCAGAGGATGACGCTGTCGGTGACGCCGGCGTGGACGTAGCGTTTGTTTTCGTTGGGGAGACCGAGGCCCATGACTTTCACTTTGCCGGTCATGCCGGCCTGTTTGACGGCTTCGGCGGCGCCGGGGACGCCGGGCGAGCAGATCGACATGATGAGTTTGAGCTTGGGATTGGCGCTGAGGAGAGCGGTGGCTTCGGACTGGGCTTTGTCCTTGAGGTCGTCGCAGGGGCGGACGGCGACGAGTTTCATCTTCGGGTATTTTTCCTTGAGGCGGGCTTCGACGTGTTTCTGCCACTCGCGCTGATTGGCGGCGGTGAGGGAGGCGACGATCATGGCGAACTCGCCTTCGCTGTTCGTGAGGCGGGCGGCTTCATCCATGAGGCCGTGGCCGATGCCCTCGGGGGTGGCTTGGTTGACGAAGAAGGAGCGGGAGTCGGTCATGGCGTCGGCGTCGAAGGTGAGGACCTTGATGCCGGACTTCTGGGCTTTGCGGAGGGCGGTGGAGATGCCCTCTTTGTTTTCAGCGGCGACGGCGATCACATCGACGCCGAGGGTGATCCAGTTCTCGACGATTTCGTTTTGCTTGGCGGCGTTGGAATCGGTGGGGCCGTCGAAGAGGAGCTGGATGCCGAGTTCCTTGGCGGCTTTGTCGGCGCCGGCTTTGCAGGAGATGAAGTAGGCGTTGCCCTTGGATTTCGGGAGCATCGCGACGACGAGCTTGGAGTCGGCGGCGGTCGCGGTGACGAGCGAGGCGAGGAGCACCGCGCCGGCGGCGCAGAGGCGGAGGAGGGATTTCATGGGGGAGTTTGGGAGATAGGGAGAATGACCAATGTCTAATGACTAATGTCCAATGACGGACTTTCGGATGGGCAGAGCTAAGTGGCGGGAGCGTGGCGGCGGGCACGTAGGCTAGACAACATTTTTGGCAAGACGCTCGCGGTCAGTGCGAGGAGGAGGAGAGCACCGGTGAGGAGGCCGGACATCTCCTCGGCGGCGTTCATGCGCATGACGACGGGGAGGCAGGCGAGGCCGTTTTTGAGGACGGCGATGGCGGCGACGCCAAGGAGCGTGCCGTGCACCGAGCCGGTGCCGCCGAAGATGCTCGTGCCGCCGAGGACGACGGCGGTGATGGCGAAGAGTTCGTAGCCGGTGCCGGCGTCGGCTTTGGCCTGGCCGAGACGGGCCGTGTAGATGATCGCGGCGAGGGCGGCGATGACGCCGGCCAACACATAGACCAAGGCGACGCGACGGCCGACGGGGAGGCCGGCGTAGCGGGCACCCTCGGGCGCGAGGCCGATGGTGCGGAAGGAACGGCCAAAGGTGGTGCGGTGCACGAGGAGCCAGACGGCCAACGCGACGGCGAAAAAGATCCACGCTTGCGTGGGCAGGCCGAGCCAGCGCTCCTGGCCGACGAAGAGAAACGTCTCGGGGAAATCAGTGTAAGTGATGGAGCCGCGCGTGATGGCTTCAGCGAGACCGCGGAAGAGCGAATAGGTGCCGAGCGTGACGATCAGCGGCGGGAGCCGGAGGGCGGTAATGAGCGTGGCATTGAGGCCTCCGGCGACGGCGCCGAGCACGAGGGTGAGGCCGGCGGCGACAGGAATCGGCAGACCGCCGTCGAGCCAGAGTTTGCCGAAGAGAATGGCGCAGAGGCCGAGCAAGGATGCGATCGAGAGGTCGATGCCGGCGGTGATGATGACCGGCGTGAGGGCGAGGGCGAGGAGGCCGATTTCGCAGGAGTGGCGCAGAATGTCGAACTGCCGATCCCACGTGCCGAAGCCGACCACGACACCGCGACGGTTGGTCGTGGTGCCGGCGAAATAGAAGAACAGCCACTCGGCGATGAGCACGTAGAGGAGCAGCATCTCGTGGGAGAGCAGGCGGGCTCGCCAGGGGCTGGGGGTGGAAGGGGAAGAAACAGACATGGAGAAACCGCTAATCTTCGCTAATCGGCGCTAATTACAGAGGCCGGGATGAATTCGGAGATGATGAGGCGCTTCCACTCCAAGCCGTCCCTGTGGCCGAAATTGATCAGGTAGCCGACGGGCCGGCGAGTGAGGCGAAGATAGTTGATCAGCTGGGCCTCATGCTCGGGGGCGAGGGCGGACACGGCTTTGAGTTCAGTGATGAGGCAGCCATACACGAACAGATCGGGCACATAGCGCTTCTTCAGTTCGCGCTCTTTGTAGTAACAACGCAGCTCCTGTTTCGATTCGTAAGGGATTTTCCGAATCTCCAACTCGATTTCCATGCATTCCTGATAAATCTCTTCGCCGAGCCCGTGGCCGCGCTCGTTGTAAACCTCGAACGCCGCGCCCATCAGTTTGTAACCCTCGTCCTTGTAGATTTCTGCTCTCATTAAATTAGCGCCGATGAGCGAAGATTAGCGGTTCAATTTCCGAGTTCTCAGGCCGTCGGCGATGACGGCGAGGAGGATGATGGCGCCTTGGATGGCTTTTTCCCAGTAGGCTTCGACGTGGAGATGGGTCAGGGCGGGCGACACGCACGCGAGGAGGAGTAGGCCGGCGAAGGCGCCCCAGAGGTTGCCGCGGCCGCCGGAGATGGCGACGCCGCCTACGACGACGGCGGCGATGACTTTGAGTTCGAGGCCGCTGCCGCTGAGGGGTTGAACTTGCGGGGATTGAGCGAGGTTCATCATCGCGGCGAGGCCGGTGAGGGCGCCGATGAAGACGAAAACGAGAAACGTGACGAGTTGCGGGCGAATGCCGGCGAGCCGGGCGGCCTCGGCGTCGGTGCCGACCGCGTAGACAAAACGTCCGGCGGCGAGATGGCGCATCGCGAGGGCGAGAACGACGAGCAAAACGAGCGAGGCGCCGACGAGGACGAGTTGGCCGGACATCTGGCTGAGGCCAAACCACTGGATGCGGTCGGGGAGATTTACGAATTCGCCCTGGCGCACGAGGTTCAGGCCTTGGCGGAGCGTGACCATGGTCGCGAGCGTGACGACGATCGAGGGGAGCCGCAGCACGGCGACGAGGAAACCGTTGATCGCGCCGAGGCCGGCGCCGAGGGCGACCGACGCGGGCAGGACGAGGGCGAGGGGCCAACCGCCGGCGGCGAGGAGGCCGGCGCTGACGCTGCACACGGAAAAGATCGAGCCGACGGAGATGTCGATTTGGCGCGTAATGATCACGCAGGCCATGCCGCACGCGACGACGAGGGTGGGGGCTTCGCGTGTGACGAGGGAGAGCAGGGGTTGCGGCGAGAAAAACGCGGGCGCGAAAACCGCGAGGCCGAGGAGGACGGCGAGGAGCGCGGCGACGACGGAGAGTTCGCGGAAGTAGCGTTTCATGCGGCGCCTTTCTCAGAGGTGCCGAGGGCGGCGGCCATGACGGTGTGCGGATCGGAGCCGCCGGGGAGAATCGCGCGGAGCGTGCCGCCGCCCATGACGCCGATGCGGTCGCTCATGCCGATGACTTCGGGGAGGTCGCTGGAAATAAGAATCACGGCGAGGCCCTCTTTCGCGAGGCGGCGGACGATCTTGTGGATCTCGCTCTTGGCGCCGACGTCGACGCCTTGGGTCGGCTCGTCGAGGATGAGGAGCTTGGGCTGCGTAGCGAGCCAGCGGGCGAGGGACACTTTTTGCTGGTTGCCGCCGGAGAGGCTGCCGCCGGGGGCTTCGGGGCCGGCGCATTTCACGGCGAGGTCGCGGATGAAATCGAGGGCGAGCGAGCGCTCGGCACCGAAGCGGAGCCATGTCGACGGGAAGAGGCGGCGGTGGATCGCCATCGTCATGTTTTGCGCGATGGGCAGCTCCAGCACGACCCCATGGCGGCGACGGTCTTCGGGCACGTAGGCGATGCCGTGGGCGACGGCGGCTTGGGGCGAAGTGAGCGTGAGTTTCTTTCCGTGGAGAGTGATGTCGCCCGAGTCGGCCGGCGTGAGGCCGAAGAGAATACGGGCGAGCTCGGTGCGGCCAGCGCCGACGAGTCCGCCGAGGCCGAAAATCTCGCCGGCGCGGACGTCAAAGGAAACGTTTCTTACCCCGGACGCGGAACAGCCGACATTGCGCAGCGAAAGGGTCACCTCGCCCGGGGCAGATTCGGCGGCGGGGTAGATCTGGGCGACCTCGCGGCCGACCATCAGGCGGATGAGACCAGCCTCGTCGATGCCACTGACTGCGTGGGTGCCGACGCTCTGGCCGTCGCGCAGGACGGTGACGCGGTCGGCGAGGGCGAAAATTTCTTCGAGGCGGTGGGAAATGTAGATGACGCCGACGCCCTGTTGGCGGAGATCGCGCACGACGGCGAAGAGCAGGTGTTGCTCTTTCTGGGTGAGCGAAGCGGTGGGCTCATCCATGATGACGATCCGCGCGCCGGAGCCGAGTGCGCAGGCGATTTCGACGAGCTGCTGCTCGGGCATCGAGAGCGCGCGGACCTCGGCTTCGGGCGAAATCTCGGCGCCGATGCGGGCGAGGAGTTCGGCGGCGCGGGCGCGGCGGGCGGGCCAATCGATGCGGCTGGCGGCCGCAGAGGTTTGCAGGCGCAACGCGAGATTTTCGGCGACGGTGAGGTCGGGGAAGAGCGCGGGTTGCTGGTAGATGCAGGCGATGCCGAGGGCGCGGGCGGTGGCGGGTGTGAGGTCGGCGACGGGTTGGCCGGCGAGGGTGATCGTGCCGCCGTTGGGCTGGTGGGCACCGGTGACGACTTTGATGAGCGTGCTTTTGCCAGCGCCGTTTTCACCGAGGAGCGCGTGAACTTCGCCGGCCCGCAGATCGAAATCGACTCCGCGCAACGCACGCACGCCGCCGTAATTTTTTACGAGTTGGCGAAGTTCGAGAAGCGGGGCGGGGGGCATACGCGAGCGGTGAGGGGATGGCGGATTACGCGTGCGCCGCTGTCAAATAAATCACGGGCTTGACGGACTGTCAGCCTCTCCGGCGGCGCGCAGGGGCGCGAGATCGGGATCGGTGCCGGCGAGCGCGCGGAAATTTTTGTCGAGCGCGATGGCGCGGTCGACGCGGCGGCGGGCTTCGGCGAGATCGCCGAGTTGGGCCGCATAGCAGCCGAGGTTGAATTGAATGGTCGGCTCGTTCGGGTGTTTCGTTTCGGCGATGCGGAGCACTTCCTCGGCGGCGAGCAGTGATTCGGCGCGGCGCACCGCGTAGGCCCACGTGATCCAGCCGCCGGCCTCGCCTGGCACCCGACGGACGAGTTCGATGGAGGCGTCGCGAACGCCCGGCCAGTCTTGTTTTTCCTGGAGCAGCGCGATGTGGAGCGCGAGGGCGGCCGTGGTGTCGCGTTCGGCGGGCGAGAGGAGCTCGAACTCGGCGGCGGCCTCATTGACCATGCCGAGGCTGAGGTAGCCTTGGACGTGGGAGAGGCGCCATTTGGGTTGCATCGCGCCGCAGTGAAGGGGCGGCGCGCGGGATGGTCAACGCGGGTGAAAGGCGGCGGGCGCCCGACGTAACGGCGTCAGCGACGGCGACGGTAGCAGGCAAATCCGAGTGCGGCGACGGCGGCGAGGGCGACGGTGGTGGACGGTTCGGGAATGGCGGAAGCGGTGGCCGACACGGAGTAGGTGCGGGAGTCGAGTGACGTATTGCCGAAATCGAGACTGAGGCCAGCGCTCGTGATGTTCGTCGACGAGTTTCCCGTAAGTGACTGGACCTGCTCGGGTCCAGAACCTGACCAGCTGATCACACCTTGGTTGGCCGAGGTCGTGGAGCCGTCTTTCCAGCCGAAGTAAAAATTGCCGTTGGTGATCGCGGAGCTGCCGGTGATGACGTTGAAGGCGAGGTTGGTCTGCGCGCCGGCGGAACCGGGTGTGACGGTTTGGCCGATGCCGCGAACAACAAACGTGTTTCCCGAGCTGAATTCCAAGAGCAGGGGCGTGAGGCTGCGTCCTCCCGTGCCAGCGTAAAAGCTCCACGAGGTCAGACTAAGTCCGGTCGCGCCACTGCCGAAGGGCTGGCCGGATAGCACAAAAGCCGTCGAGGCACCGTCCAAGGTCCCTGCGGAAATGATGGGGTTTCCGACCGTGACTTGGGCGCGGGCGCTTGGGGCGAGCATGAGGAGGACGCCCAAGAAGAGGAGGGAGCGGGAAAGCATGCCGGGGGACGACGCCGAGGCTCGGAAGCTGAGTCAAGACCGGAGCGGACTATGGCGCGGGCGGGCTGCCGAAGTGGGCTTTGTGCGCGGCGTAGGCGGCGGTGTCGGCGAGCATGGTGTCGATGGTGGCGACGAGGGGTTCGAGGCGCACGAGGCCGGAGAAGACGGCTTTGTCGCCGATGGCATCGGTGAGGACGAACGCGGGGCGTTGGCTGATCTGGTGCGCGAAAAATTCGGCGGTGCTGGCGTCGACCCGAGCACGGATGGAGGCGGATTCGGCGGCGGCGCGGAGTTTTTTCGCGGGGAGCCGCTTGCCGCCGGCCTGCGCGGCGACCGCGACAGCGGTGGCGAGGTCGCCAATTTTTTTGCCTTCGCGGACGCCGGCGTGGGACAGGGCGAGGCGGATCTCGTCGCCTTCGAAACCGAAATCACGCGCGGCTTCGGCGACGAGGTTGGGGGCTTCGTAGTGGCCGGCGCGTTCGGCCTCGAACCAGCCGGAGTTGAGCTTGAAGGGCGAGCGCATGACGGTGCCGCCGCTGCGTTGGTAGAACCAGTCGGTTTGGGCGCGGGACTGCGGGAAATCCGCCGGGTTCATGAGGGCGATGCGCCACTCGAAGGTGACGCCGCGGGCGGCGTAGCGGTGTTTGAGTTCGGCCCACGTCGGCTCTACCCACGTGCACCAAGACGAGAGGACTTCGAGGTAGTAGGTGATTTTCATGCGCGGGGAGGTGAGTCTGGGGCGCGGAGGGCGTCAACGCACGAGGCGGAGCACAGCGGCACAGCGGCGCGAGCGGTAAGGCGGCACAAAAACGCAAGGCTTGGCAGGAATGCGGATGGTTTTGGCCGTGTAGTTTGAAGAGCTGAAGAAGCGGGCCGGCGGCCCGCGCTCCCGCGAGGTATTACTTCTTTCCGCCGAAGAGGCCCTTGATGCCTTCGACGGCTTTCTTTGCTCCTTCGACGGCGGCGGCACCGCTCGTGCCGCCGATCTGGCCGGCGGCTTGGGTGGTCGCGCTGACGATGCTGGTGGTGATGCTCCGCATCACGGCGAAGACGAGTTGGTCGGGCGTGATGCCGCCCTCGGCGGTGCCGAGGTCGTTGAGCTCGATGTCGGGCATCGGCAGGGTCATGCCGGCGCCGGCGAGACCGAGGCGGACCTTGCCGTTGGTGAGGCGGAATTTTTTCACGGCGATTTTGATGGGCTGGCCGGTCTTGGTGGTGGCGGCCGGAGTGGCGTCTTTGCCGCCGCCCATCGCGGCTTCGATGTTCTTCAGGAGATCGGCGACGTTGCTCGCGATGATCTTCGTCTCGTAGTTGAACTCGGGGGCTTCGATGGTGATTTCGTTAACAATAATGTGGTCGCCGAGGATCGAAAACGGCGCGACGTCGATGTGGACTTTGCCGAGCGAGCAGAGGTTGGCGTCGCTCCAGCCCTTGGGATTGCCGACGACGAGGCCGCTGAGCGTGCCGCTGCCGGTGAGCGGGGAAATCGTGGCGCTGTTGAGGACCACTTTGGTCTGGGTGAGCTTGGGGGCGAAGTTGTTGACGCCGGCGGTGACGACGGAGCCGAGGAAATATTCGAGGGCGATGAAGGCGACGACGCCGAGGCCGGCGACGATGGCGAGGATGATGAGGAGTTTTTTCACGGGGAGGGAGGGCGGAGGTTGAGCGGGGCGGGGGGCGGCGGCAAGTGCCGGAATCGCGCTTGTCAACCTGAGCGGCGTCCCTCTGTTTTCGCGCACAACCATGGCCCAAGCCTACACAGAAGCGTCCATCAAAACCCTCTCCTCGCTCGAGCACATCCGTCTGCGCCCGGGCATGTATATCGGCCGGCTCGGCAGCGGCTCCCATGCGGAGGACGGCATCTATGTCCTGCTCAAGGAGACGATCGATAACTGTATCGACGAATTCACGATGGGCCACGGCAAGAAGATCGAGGTCGAGCTGCACGAGAGGTCGCTGCGCGTGCGCGACTACGGACGCGGCATCCCGCTCGGCAAACTCATCGACTGCGTCTCGATCATCAACACGGGCGCGAAATACGACAGCGAGACGTTTCAAAAATCCGTCGGCCTGAACGGTGTCGGCCAGAAGGCGGTGAACGCGTTGGCGTTCGAATATCGCGCGCAGGCGTTTCGCGAAGGGCAGACAAAGCTTGTCGAGTTTTCCCAGGGGAAACTGAAGAAGGAGCATAAGATTGCGAAGAGCGACGAGCGGCAGGGAACGCTCGTGGAGTTCACACCGGACGAGGCGCTCTTCGGGAAGGACTTCAAGTTCCGCATCGAGTTCATCGAGGACATGCTCTGGAACTACGCGTTTCTGAACCGCGGGCTCACGCTGACGCTGAACGGAAAAGCATTTCGCTCGGAAAACGGTCTCAAGGATCTGCTCCAGAAAAATCTCAGCGGCGAACCGCTCTATCCGATCGTGCACCTCGAAGGGGAGGACATCGAAGTGGCGTTCACGCACGGCGCGCACTACGGCGAGGAGTATTACTCGTTCGTCAACGGCCAGCACACGACGATGGGCGGCACGCACTTGGGGGCGTTTCGCGAAGCGTTGGTCGATACCGTGCGGAATTTCTTCAAGAAGGACTACGACGCGGCGGACATCCGCCAGTCGATCGACGCAGCCGTGGCGGTGCGCGTGATGGAGCCGGTGTTTGAATCGCAGACGAAGACGAAGCTCGGCTCCGCGGCGATCGGCCCGAGCGGCCCGAGCCTGAAGGATTTCGTCGGGAAGTTCATGCAGCAGTCGCTCGACGTTTATCTCCACAAAAACAAGGAGACGGCGGAGACGTTGAAGCGGAAGATCGAGGAGAGCGAATTGGAGCGCAAAGAGCTCGCCGGCATCCGCGGCCTCGCGCGCGACCGCGCCAAGAAGGCGTCGCTGCACAACAAAAAGCTGCGCGACTGCCGCCTGCACCTCGGCGACAAAAATCCGCGCGCCGAGGAGAGCACCCTCTTCATCGTGGAAGGCGACTCGGCGGCGGGCTCGCTGACTGCGACGCGCGATGTGCAGACGCAGGCTGTCTTCGCTCTCAAGGGAAAGCCGCTCAACACCTACGGCCTTTCGAAGAAGGTGATCTACGAGAACGAAGAGTTTCACCTGCTTCAATCGGCGCTCAACATCGAGGAAGGCCTCGACGGTCTGCGCTACAATAAGGTCGTGATCGCGACCGATGCGGACGTCGACGGCATGCACATCCGGCTGCTGCTGATTTCGTTTTTCCTGCAATTTTTCCCGGACCTGATCCGCAACGGGCACCTCTTTATTTTGGAGACGCCGCTGTTCCGCGTGCGGAATAAAAAGAAAACGATCTACTGCTATTCGGAGCAGGAGAAGCAGACGGCGATGGGCGAACTCGGCGCGAGCCATGAGATCACGAGGTTCAAAGGACTCGGCGAAATCTCGGCAGGCGAGTTCAAGGACTTCATCGGCGAAAACATCCGGCTGGAGCCGGTGAACCTGAACCACCTGCACAACAGCGACGAGCTGCTGAGCTTCTTCATGGGGAAGAACACGCCGGAGCGGCAGGATTTTATTATCGGGAATTTGCGGATTGAGAAGGATTTGGTGGAGGCCTAAATCCTTTCTTTAATCTATTCTTTAATTTAGGCGAAATTATTTTAATTCCCTGTCAGATAGCGCATTTGTTGTTGAATAGAATGGGTTGAATCTATTCAAAATAGGGCTCGATGGCACGCCCTGCACAACTCACCGACGCCGACCTGACCCTACGGTTTCAGGTGGGCGGTGCGTTGACCGCGCAAGCGTTGGCGACGGCGCTGGGGGTAGCGCAGCCGACGATTTCGCGCGGGCTGGCGCGGCTCGGTGAATCGGTCGTGGCGCTCGGCGCGGCGCGGCGGGCGCGGTATGCGCTGCGGCGGCCGGTGCGCGCGGCGGGCGACCGGTGGCCGGTGTATCGGGTCGATGCGGCGGGGCGCGCGAGCGAGTGGGCGCGGGTGCATGCGCTGCACGGCGGGTATTGGATCGAGTGGGCGGGGGCGGTGCCGGTATGGGCGGAGCGGGCGCTGGACCGGGAGGGGTTTTTGGACGGGTTTCCGTTTTTCCTGAGTGATTTGCGGCCGCAGGGATTTCTCGGGCGGCAACAGGCGCGACGCGTGGCGGAGGCGTTGCGGTTGCCGGTCGATCCGCGGTCGTGGAGCGATGACGACACGCTGGTTTTTCTGCAGGCCGAGGGGGACGACTTGCCGGGCGATTTGGTGGTGGGCGATACGCCGCTGCGGCGCGTGCTGGCGCGGGCGCTCGATGCGGCAACGACGACGGAGGTGACGGATGCGATGGTCGCGGAAGGCGCGCGGGCGGTGCGTTATCCCGAGCTCGCGGCGCGGGCGTCGGCGGGTGGGGCGGCGGGGTCGTCGGCGGGCGGGGAACAGCCGAAGTTCTTGACGGCGCTGCGGCGCGACGACGGCGTGGTGCAGGCGGTGCTCGTAAAGTTCTCTCCGCCGATGGACACGCCGGTGGGGCGGCGTTGGGCAGATTTGCTCGCGGCCGAGGCGCAGGCCTTGACCGTGTTGGCGGAGCATGGACTGGCGACGGCGGGAGCGCGCGTGCTCGACGCGGGCGGGCGGCGGTTTCTGGAAGTGTCGCGGCATGATCGTGTGGGCGCGCACGGGCGACGTGGCGTGGTGTCGTTGGAGGCGTTGCACGGGGCGTTTGACGGTGGGGGTGCGGCGGCCGACTGGCCGGCGGCGGCGGAGGCACTGGCGCGGAACGAACTGATCGACGCGGCGGGGCTCGATGCGGTGAGGCGGCTGCACAGCTTCGGCGAACTGATCGGCAATGCCGACATGCACTTCGGCAATCTCGCATTTTGGCTCGACGATGCGCTGCCGTTTCGGCCGACGCCCGCTTACGATATGTTACCGATGGGCTGGGCGCCGAGCACGCAAGGCGAGGTGGTGGAGCGGGTGTTTGCGCCGCGGGCGCCATTGCCGGGCGTGAGGCCGGCGTGGAGCGAAGCGGCGGCGTGGGCGGTGGAATTTTGGCGGCGGGTCGAGGACGATGCGACGGTGTCGGCGGAGTTTCAGGAGATCGCGCGACGCGCCGGGTCACACGTGGAACGGATGCGGGGGCTGTTCGCATGAGGACGGCGCGGCGCATCGGTGCGGTGGTCTTCGCGGTCGCGTTGGCGATGCTCGCCGGCTGCACGACGACGCCGGCGCCGCGGGTGTCGCTCGCGACGGTGCCGGCGGAGCAACGGGCGCGGGCGCAGGACAACGTGCGGATATTCGAGCGCGTCTGGGGACTGGTGGCGGACGGGCACTACGATCCGAAACTGCACGGTGTGGATTGGCCGGCGGCGGGTTTAAAATACGGCGCGGAGGCTGCGGCTGCGAAGGACGACAAGGCGCTGTATGCGTCGCTCAACGCGATGGTGGGACTGCTCAAGGACAGCCACACGCACGCGCTGTCGCCCGCGCAGGTGCGGGAGCGGCGCACGCAGACGCGGGCGCGCACGGGAATTTACATGATGCGGGTCGACGGACGTTGGGTGGTGAACGAGGTGATGGCGGGGAGTCCGGCGGAACAGGCGGGCGTGAAGACCGGTTGGCTCGTCGTCGCGCGGAACGGCACGCCGTTCGGTGAGCGCAGCGAAGCGCGGCCAAAGGAAGGCGAAGTGGCGCGGTGGGAATTTTTGGATACGGAGGATCGGCCGGTGGCGTTGGACATCTCGGCGAAGAACCTCTCGACGAAGCCGCGGCAGGAGGCGCGCGTGCTGCCGGGCGGATTCGTGTATCTGCGCTTCGATGCGTTCGACACGGCGGACCGGCGGTGGCTGAGCGATCAGTTGAAAACGAATCGCGAGGCGCCGGGCGTAGTGATCGATCTGCGACGCAACCCGGGCGGCGGGACGATTTCGATGGGCATCACGATTGGAGAATTTTTCGAGCGCTCGGTGGATTGCGGGACGTTTATCACGCGCGGCGGGTATCGCGGTGGGAAGAGTTCGTGGCAGATTGGCTCGGCGCGCTACCGCGGGCGTGTGGTCGTGCTGGTGGATGGCGCGACGGGGAGTGCGGCGGAGATTTTTGCGGCGGTGCTGCAAGAGCACGGGCGCGCGACGATTGTCGGCCGCAAGACGGCGGGCGCGGTGCTCGCGAGCTGGTTTCACGGATTGCCCGACGGTGGCGAATTGCAGTTGAGCCGTGAGGATTACGTGACGCCGAAGGGGCGGAGATTGGAGAGCGACGGCGTCGAGCCGGATGTGAAGGTGGTGCGCACGGTCGCGGATGTGCGCGCAGGGCGGGATGCGGATTTGGAAGCGGGGCTGAAGGTGCTGGAAAAGTAGACGCCGGCCCGCGCTAGGAACGGTGGGGCCGGCGACAGTGCTGCGGAGTGTGGTTTTCCTCGTCGATACTCCGGCCGGTTGTTGCTTGTCACAAAGTAGATGTCGTTCGTCACAGGTGGCTCGCGCACGGCTCCGTGAGTCCGCAGGTCAAGCGGTCGTCAGACATGAAGCATCTCTTCTCCGCCACACGACCCAGTGAAGACCGTCCCGAGTCTGCTGCGGCCGAGCGCAGGTGACCCGATGCTTTGTTTCAGGCGCTCAAATCAATCCATCCCCCAGTTGCCAGTATCACAGACTATGAACTCATCCCGCAAATCACTCATCGCTTCCGGCCTCGCACTCGGATTGGCGCTTTCCAGCTCCCCGCTTTTTGCCGCCAAGTCCGGTCAGACTCCCGGAGCGCCAGAAACGAAATCGAGTGGAGCGCCCACGCCGAAGCCAAGCCCCTTGGTAGATGCGAACAAGAAGGTGAACGAGAAGCCCAATTTTCCCGCTTTACCCAACGAAACCCAAAAAGCATACGACGTGCGCTATGCCCAAGCGGACAAAGAGACCGCTCCCAAGGGGAAGGCGGCTCTGATCACGAAGCTGGACACAAAACCGAATTTTCCGGCCAAGCCGGGTGAGACGCAGAAGGAATATGATGCGCGCTACGCCGCCGCGGTGAAGGCCCAGGATGAACTCGAGAAGAAAAACGGCGGTGCGTCGTCCGTCAACAAACCGGGACCGATCGGCAAGATGGCTCCTGCCAAAGTGGTGGAGAAGCCCGGTTTCCCGGCCAAGCCGGGCGAGACGCAGAAAGACTACGACGCGCGTTACGCGGCCACGCAAAAAACCAAGAAGGGCTAATAGCTTTTGCGGGCTCCTGACGACGTCCGTTGCGGTCCGAAACGACCGCAGCGCGACCTGACGCAGGCCCGGTTGGATTGGTGGGCGATGGTCACGCACCGACGACGGGCGTGACCATCTTTTGTCTTGGAGGCGGACGGCCGGAGACGGAACCCGGCCGTGTTTGGGGACGCCGTCTTTCGGCCGCTTGGTGAACTTTCGCGAACAACAATTCTTTCAGTCACGCTCCGTGCCCTTGGCCAAACATATCCTCGTTTTCGTTTTGTTGTCGGCCGGGTCACTTCGGGCGGAGGAAAAGGCCGTGCCCGCAGACGCGCCGACGGCCGAGGTGGTGCGCTTGGACGAGCGGCGGGCTGTCGAACTCGCATTGGAGAAAACTCTCTCGATCAAACTCGGGCTGCTGCAGCGCGAAGGAGAACGCTTTTCGCTGCGCGTGGCGCGGCAACAACTGCGCCCCAGGGTGGATTTCGTCTCGACGGCCGGCCAGACGCGCGCGGTGACGCAGAAGGAAAGCGAGGACCCCCGTTCAGTGAACGACAAGGAAACCACCACCTACGGGCCGCAGATTTCCTGGCGTGTGCCCACCGGTGGCGAGTTTACCTACAGTTGGAACAGCTCGCTCGGGGTGTCGCGTGAGGCGGTGGATGCCGTCTCCGGCGACCGCGTGACCACACTTGATACGGGCTGGACCATCAGCCTCAGCCACCCGCTGCTCCGCGGCGCGGGCTGGCGCGTGGGTCGTGCGGGGGTGGTGCAGGCAGAGATCGCCGACCGCATTTCGCAGCTCAATTTACGCACCACCGTGATCGGCGCGATCAACGAGGTGCTCGCGGCGTATCGCGCCTATGTGCAGGCGAAAGAGGCGGTTTCGATCGCGCAGCTTTCGCTGGGCCGCGGCAAGCGCACGCTGACCGTCAGCCGCGAGTTGCTCGATGCCGGCCGGATTTCGCGCAGCGAAGGCACGCAGGCCGCGGCGGATGTGGCCGGGCGCGAACTCGCCTTTATCACCGCGACGAACGCCGAGGATGCGGCGCGTCTGCGCCTGGCCCGTTTGCTCGATCAGCCGTCGAGCGTGCGGTTCGATGTGCACGTGCCCGAAAAGGTGGAGCGCGTCACCGCGCAGATCGGGACTGCGTTGGAACTGGCCTACCGGGTCCGGCCGGATTTCTCGGCCTCGAAACTCGATGGTGAAGCCGCGAAACTCGGTTTGTCGGTCGCGCGGAATTCGCAGCTTTGGGACCTTCGGCTTGCGACGACGCGCACCCAGACAAGCCTGCACAATGCCACCAGCTCGTTTCAAACCGCCTACGACGGGCTGCGCCGGCCCGACCGGCAGGAAAATTTTGTCGGCCTGACGCTAAACGTCCCGCTGTGGGGCGATCTGGAGCGGCGGCAGGCATTGCTGACTGCCAACATCGCGGTGCGCCAACACGCGCTGCGTCACGAGAATTTGCGCCACGATATCGAGGCGCAGGTGATCGACCGCATCCGCAATCTGGATGCTGCGTGGAAGTTTCTCGAAATCGCGCGGCAGTCGCGGGAACTCGCCGCCAAGGCCGTGGACGACGAGTCGTTCCGATTTCGCGCGGGACTGAGTTCGATGCTCAACGTCGCCCGCCTCGAGGACAGTTTCGTCGCCGCCCAGACGGGCGAGCTCGGGGCGCTGCTCGGCTACCTCAACGCCGTCACCGCGCTCGACGAAGCGCTCGGCCAGACCCTGCAGACGTGGAAAGTCACCCTCGAAGCCGAGCGGGGCGACGCTCCCAAAATTTCGCCATGAGCACACCAGCCGAATCCACTTTTGCGCGTATCCCGCTCGACGAATTGCTCGCCCTCCTGGTGAAGCGCGTGGTCGCGCTGCTCGACAGCGAACGCTGCACGGTCTTTCTCTACGACGCGGAGCGGCGGGAGCTATTTTCCCGCGTCGCGAGTGGCGCGGAGGTCAAAGAGATCCGGATACCGCGCAGCGCCGGACTCGCCGGCGAATGTTTCAACTCGGGCAAACTGATCAACATTCCGGATGCCTACGCGGACCCGCGTTTCAACCGGCAGGTGGATCTGGCGACGGGCTATCGCACGCGCACGATCCTGTGTTTTCCGATCATCGGTCCGAAGGGCGAGCAGGTCGGGGTGATCCAGGTGTTGAACAAAAACGGCGGCCTCTTTGCCGAGTCCGACGAGCGGCTGATCGAGGTGTTTGCCGCGCAGACCGCGATCACGCTGCAAAACGCACTCGCGGAAGACGCGCTGGAAGTCGCGCGCGCGAAAGAGCGCGAACTCGCCGCGCAGCTCGCTGAAAACCACGACAAGTTGCAGTCTGCGTTCCGCGATCTTGCGTCGCAAAAGGAAACGCTGGAGACGCTGCACCGGCAGCAGCGGATCATGCGCCGGATGGCCGCGGCGGCCGGTGTGTTGGTGGCGTTGATCGCGCTCGGTGTCGTATTCGGACGGCGCGGTGCGGGGGAGGGTGGGGCGCGCGAGGCGGTGGCCAGTGGCGATGCCACGGTGGAGGCCAAGGCGATCGAGGCGGTCGTCGTGGTGGCCGGCGTGCTGGAGCCGATCACGACCTCCAATTTGTCGAGTCCGTTCGCGGGCAAGATCCGCGCGGTGAGCGTCCAGCCCGGCGACCGGGTGACGACGGGCCAGGCGCTCGTCGAACTCGATACGGCGCAACTGGACAACGAGCTGCGCGATCTCGAAAGCCGCGTGATCGAAGCCCGCCGCGCCGAGCAGGATCTTGCGACCTGGGCCAACGGACGCGATGTGGCGAATGCGCGCCGCAATGTTTCCCGCAGCCGTTCCGATCTCGAGCAGGCGCGCGTGCAGGCCGCCAACACGGCGAAGCTTTTCGAGCGCGGGGTGGTGTCGGAAATCGAACGCAACACCTCGCAGGCCGGAGTCGCCAACCTTGAGGCGCAGCTGGCATCGGCGGAGGAAGATTTGGCCGCCACCTTGAAACGCGGTGATGCGGACAGCCTGCGCGTGGCCCGCAATTCGCTCGAGAACATCGAGACGGAGTTGAAGCGCAAACGCGCCAACCGCGCCCGGGCGAAACTCGTGGCGCCGCACGACGGCGTGATCCTCCGCGGGGCGACCGGCAACGAAGTCCCGCTGACGGCGGGGCGCGACGCGTTTGAGGGAGAAGTGCTGCTGCGCGTCGGGCACGTGGAGGGGTTCGCGGTTCGCTCCTCGGTGGACGAGGCGGATGTGCTGCTTGTGCGCCCCGGCCAAGGCGTGCGGGTGACCGGTGCGGCGTTTGCCGGCACGGAACTGGTGGGCGAAGTTTCGCTGGTGAATTCGCAGGCCTTGAACACGGGCGCGGGAGTTTCGCGGTTTGAAGTGGCGGCCGCGATTCCTGCGGTGCCCGACGAGGCGAGGCCGCGGCTCTTCCTCGGCATGACGACGGATGTGCGCATCCAAGTTTACAAGAGTGAGGCCGCGCTCGTGATCCCACTCGGTGCGCTGCAGGGCACGGTCGGAGCCTACACCGCGACGGTGCGCCGCGCGGACGGTGCGGCGGAAACGCGCAATCTCCGCACGGGTGTGACGAGCGAGGGATTCGTCGAGGTGCTCGAAGGTCTGCAGGCCGGCGAAAAAGTCGTGCTCTACCGTTAACCCGCGATCCCCTGCGCCCGTGATCCAGCTCCGCCAAATCTGCAAAAGTTTCCCGCTCGGCCCGCTCCGCATCCAGGTGCTGAAGGGCGTCGACCTCGACGTGGCGGCCGGAGAAGTCGTTGCGATTCGCGGCGCCTCGGGCGTCGGAAAATCGACCTTGCTCAACATCGTGGGACTGCTCGATGCGCCCACGTCGGGGAGCTACCGGCTCGGCGATGCCGATGTGATGAAAACGGACGATGACCATCTGTCGCGGATGCGGAATCGCCAGATCGGCTATGTGTTTCAGCAGTATTTTCTGCTCCCGCATCTCACGGCGCTCGACAACGTCGGATTGCCGCTGCTCTACCGCGATCTGCCGCCGGCGGAGATTCGCGCGCAGGCCAAAAAGATGCTCGAGCGCGTCGGGCTCGGTGATCGTGGCGGCCAATATCCGAGCCAGCTGAGCGGCGGTCAGCAGCAGCGGGTGGCGATCGCCCGGGCGCTCGTCGGCGCGCCGCGGCTCCTCATCGCGGACGAGCCCACCGGCTCGCTCGATCCGGCGGCCGCGCAAGAGATCGTCGACTTGCTCTTGTCGTTCAACCGCGACGAGCACCTCACCATTCTCCTCGTGACGCACGATGTGGATGTAGCCCGCCAGTGCCGCCGGCAACTCACGCTCGTGCACGGGCACCTGAACGTTTCTCCGCCATGATCAAACGACTCGCGAGGGAAGCGACAATCAGCCTGTGGTCTGCGCGCCAACGCGCGGGGCTGGCGATCATCGGCATCGCGGTCGGCATCGCGTCGGTGATCGCGATGGTAACGACCGGGAAAATCGTGGAGCGGGAAACGCTGCGCCAATTCGAGAGCGTGGGAATGGACTATTTCGTCGTGACCTTTGCGGACACGAAGCGACTCGGGCCGCTGGAGCCCGCGGCGGCGGAGGAATTTTTGGCCGGGTTACCGTCGGTGCAGAGTTTGGTGCCGTTCGTCGCCGCGACGGCCCAAGTGCAGGCCGGACGCAAGGCGACCGACGCTCCGGTGCTCGGCGTCGAGGAGCGGTTCGCATCCGTCAACCGGCTGGAGTTGGCCGCGGGGCGGACGCTGCACAGCCTCGATCACACGGCGTCGTTTTGTCTGTTGGGCGCGGACCTCGCGGCCACGCTGGGGTTGTTTCCCGCCGAAGCGGTGGGGCGCGCCGTGCGCGTGGGCGGAGTGAACCACACGATTGTCGGTGTGCTCGCCCCGCACACGGGCGGGAGTGTGACGCCGTTCGACGTGAACCGGGCGGTGCTTGTGCCGTTTGTGAAGGCGCGGCGGAATTTTCCGGCGAACCCGCCGGTCGCTTTGTTCGGCCGTGTGAAACCCGAGATTGATCCGCGCGCGGTGCCGGAGGAAATCGTGACGTATTTCCGGCGTTTCCACCAGGAGACGCAGGCGAATGTGGCGACGGCGGAGCAGTTGATTTCGAAACTAGAAGGGCAGACGCGGATGTTTACGTTGATGCTCGGCTGCATCGCCGCGATTTCGCTGATGGTCGGCGGCGTGGGCGTGATGAACATGATGCTGGTCTCTGTCGCGGAGCGCCGCGTGGAAATCGGCCTGCGGCGCGCGCTCGGTGCGGAGCGACGGCACGTGCAGCAACAGTTTGTCTTGGAGGCGCTGGTGCTGTGTCTGCTCGGCGGATTCGGTGGCGTGGCGCTCGGCATCGGGGCCGCGTGGGGAATCGCGCACTACGCCAAGTGGGAATTTGTGGTGCACGTGCCCGCGGTGTTGCTCGGCGTCGGGGTATCGTGCGCGACGGGCCTGTTTTTCGGTTTCTATCCGGCGTATCAGGCCGCGCGGACGGATATCATCGCGGCACTGCGCTCGCAGCGGTGAGGGCAGAGCGGGGTTTGACGAACGGTAGGGCAGGTCAGAGACCTTGCCCTACTTTACGGCAGCAGACCGGCGAGGCCGGCGGCGGCGAAGCGGTGGCGGAGCTCGGCGAGTTGGCGGCGGCTGGCGGGGAGTGTCGCGAGCGGGGGTGTGAGTTCGAAGAGCACGTCGTCTTCGCCCGCGCGGGTGATCTTTTTCACGTGGGCAAGGTTCACGAGCGCCTGGCGGTGGATGCGGACGAAGTTTTCCTCGGGCAACGTTTCTTCCCAGGTCTTGAGTGGGCGCAGGACGAGGACTTTCTCGCCGTCGACGAGGTGGAGCTCGGTGTAGTTTTCGCAGGACTTGATGGCGCCGATGGCGGCGACGGAGACGAAACGCGTGGCACTGCCAGTCTTCACAAAGGCGCGATCTTCCATCGTGAGGCGGGCCGTGGCAGGTGAAACGGCGGCGGCGACGGGCGCGGTGCGGGTGTGGGCGAGGCGTTGGAGGGCGCTCGCGAGACGCGGGGCGGTGACGGGCTTGAGCAGGTAGTCGAGGGCGTTGACGTCGAAGGCGCGGACGGCGTAGCGATCGAACGCGGTGACGAACACGAGCTGTGTGCCGGACGCGACGCTGTCGAGGAGGTCGAAGCCGTTGCCGCCGCGGAGCTGCACGTCGAGAAACACGAGGTCGTAGTCGGCGTGCGAGAGAAGCGCGCGGGCGTCGATCATCGTGCCGGCTTCGCCGACGATCACGACGTGCGGGTGGGCTTTCAGGAGCCGGCGGAGTTCGAGGCGGGCGAGCGGTTCATCGTCGATGAGGAGGGCGCGGCGGGGGAGCGGCGGGATGACGTCGGGCATGGGTTAGGAAGCGGGCGGGCCGCCCGCGCTCCCGGGCGCGGGGAACGGTTCGCGCGAGGTGCGCGCTTTCGGCGCGGTGGGCAGGCTGCGTTTGAGACGGAGGCGCATGCGGACCCAGCCGGGATCGCGGGCGATGGCGATTTCGCAGCCGGGGCCGTAGTGGCGCGCGAGGCGTTGGCGGAGGTTGTCGAGGCCGATGAGTGTGGAAGTCGGGCTGCTCTCGGCGGCGGGCATGACCCAGCGGCCGGTGTTGGCGACTTCGCAGGCGAGGTAGTCGCCGTCGGTGCGGATGGTGACGCGGACCTCGAGGGTGGCGGGGCTCGTCTTACTGCCGTATTTGATGGCGTTCTCGATGAGCGGCAGGAGGAGAAATTGCGGGAGGCGCTCGGTGCGGGCGGTGTCGTCGACCTCGATCGAGGTGACGAGCGCTTCCTGCCAGCGGACTTTTTCAACGTCGAGATAGGTGCGGACCATTTCGATCTCGTCGGCGACGGTGGCGGTCTCGTCGCTGCCGCGCGTGAGCGTCCAACGGCAGAATTCGGCGAGCTTCGTGACCATCTCGCCGGCGGCTTCCGGGTGCGCGAAGACGAGGGCGCGGATGGAATTGAGCGAGTTGAAGAGGAAGTGGGGATTGAGCTGGTAACGGAGTAGCTCGAGGCGGGCTTTTTCTTCAGAGAGGAGGGCGGCGAGTTTTTCATCCTGCTCGACGCGGTTGAGGCGTTCGAGCTCGCGGTTCTTGGCGGCGAGTTCGGCGGTGCGGTCGGCGACGATGCCCTCGAGGCGCGTGCGTTCGCGGGTGAGGCGGCGGATGCGCCAGCGCACGTAGGCGAAGAGCGCGAGGCCTGCGAGGGCGGTGTAGCCCGACCACGCGAGCCAAGGCGGCTGCACGGCAAAGGCAAAGACGGCGGGCTCGCTCCAGCGGCCGTCGGCACTGCGACCGCGCACCTCGAACGTGTAGCGGCCCGCCGGCAGATTGGTGAAGGTGCGTTCAGCGGCGCGGGCGAGGCGGACTTCGCCGGAAGCGAATCCGCGGAGGCGCGTTTCGTGCATGGGCTCCGATTCGCCGCCGAGGCCGGGCGTGCCGAAGGTGAAGCGCAGCGTATTTTCTGAGGCGCGCAGACGCACATTGGCGGTGTCGGGGGCGATGCGCAGCTCGTTCCCGGCCTGGATGGTGCGGAGGAGCGTCGGGCCGAGGGGCGGTGGCGGTTGCTGGCGCCAGCGGACAAGGTCGACTTGGCGGATGTCGGCTTGGCCGCCGATCCAGAGAATTTCCTGGCCGGCGCGTTTTTCGAATTTGAGGAAGTTGATCGAGCCGAGGTCGGTGACGTCGGTGAGCGGGAGCTGGGTCGATTCGCCGCGGCGGGCGTAGAGGATCTGGGTGGGGAACTGGCCGCGCGATTCGTTGGCGACCCAGAGGCCGCCTTGGTCGTCCTCTTCGTAGATGCGCACGATGGTGCTGCCGTCGTTGAAGCGGGCGCCAAAGCCGGTCTCGGGACTGAAGCGCTGCGTGGCGGAGTCGAAGCGAAATGCGCCCTTTTCGGTGAAGAACAGTGGGGCGCCGCCGACGCGGCCGAGCCACACGCGGGTGCGGTTGACGGGGAGGCCGTCGGCATCGGCGAAGCGTGCGACTTTTTCGGCGCGGGCCGCTGTGCGGGAAGGTTCGATACGGCGCACGCCGTCGTTGAGCGTGGTGACCCAGAGCGCGCCGTCGCGGTCTTCGATCAGGCCGCGCAATTCGCCGCGGACCTCGGGCCAATCGCCCTCGAAGCTCCACTGATCTCCCGTGTGGCGCCACGAAGCGACGCCGGTCAGGTGCGTGGCCACGTAGCGACCGGGCTGGGCTTGGAGTTCGATGACTTCACGGATGCCGCTGGGCCCGCCGAGGGGCTTCGGTTCGCCGCCGGCGATCCAGAAGAGTCCGGTGAGGCCGCTCGCGAGCACGCCGTCGGCGCGGCGGAGGAAATGCGTGAAGCGGTCGCCATCTTTGAAGCTCGGCTTGAACTGCGCGTGGCCGGGCAGCGCGGGCGCGGGGCCGAGCTCGAGCATGCTGCGGTCGCCACTGACGACGATGCGATCGTTGACGCGGTGGATGGTCTCGGGGCCGTTGCGGCCGAGGTTGTGCGCCGGGCCGAAGACGGTGACGGGAGAATTGAGTTCGATGCGGCAAATGCCGCGGTCCGTGCCGAGCCAGAGGGCGCCGTGGCGGTCGAGGCACGCGGAGATCACGGTTTGCGTGACGAGACCGGAACTCTCGTCGAAGAGCGTCTCAAATTTCAGATCGGCGCTCAGCAACACAGCGCCGCCTTGGAGCGAGGTGAACAGGTAGCGCCCGTCGGGCAGGCGTTGGCCGGAGTAGGTTTTTTTCGAGGTAAACCACGGTTCGATATCCACGTTGCGCTTGGTTGCGGTGCCGGCCTTGAAGTCGAAGAGGCCCTTCGTGCCGTGGCCGACGAGCCATTCACCGGCGGAGCGCTCGATGAAAAAGCGCGGGAGCCACGTGCCGAGTTCGGCGGCGCCGACTTGTTCCCACAGGCCGCCGGGGCGGGGGATGAACCAGCCGTCTTCACGGGCGACGATCAGGGTGTCGCCAAACGGGAAGGAGAGGACGGTGCTTTTTTGGTTGATACGCCAGACGTCGAACTTCGCGCCGTCCCAGCGCAGCACGGCGTGGTTGCCCTGAAAGTAAATGCCGTCGCGGAGCGCGTGGACGCACCAAATGGCGCCGAGGTCGCCAAGGTCGGCCGGCACGCGGGCGCGGAACGATTCGTAGACGAGGCGTCCGTCGGGGCCGCGGACGAGGCGTCCGAGTTCGTTGATGCCGGCGAGCCAGACGGTGCCGACGGCGTCCGCAGTCATCGCGCGGATGTAGGAAGCGCCGGGGACGGGGATGAGGCTCCAGTTGAGGCCGTCGAATTCGACGACCTGGTGGAGGTTGCTGAAGAGCATCACTCCGTCGCGCGTCTCGAGGATTTTCCAGATTTGATTGTGACCGCGGTAGTCGCGCGGGAGGAAATTGCGCATCACTGGCAGGCCGCGTTCGAGCGCGGGGATCACGGCCGGAGTGGCGGGTGCGACCGGCCCAACTGCCGCAACGGGCGCGGAGGAAGCGGCGCCGATGGGTTCGCCCGCGATGGCGAGGGCCGCTGCGAACGCCGCGAGCGCCGCGCTGACGAGCAAGCGCAGCGAGCGTCGGAAGCGGGAGCGCAGCGGGACAGGGGCGGGCATGGGTTGAAACAAAGCGGCCCCCCGTGGCGTGCGCCAGTCTGGGTTGCGTGGCGCGCGCCGGGAGTCGGCAGGCGCGCGGCTCACCCTTGGCCGAGGGGAGTGAGCAGCCACCCGCGGGGTTGGCCGCGGAAGGTGCCGGTGCCGACGATGAGGCCGTTGCCATTGATGCCGACGGCTTCGTGCAACTGCCATTCGCCGCGCTCTTCGAGGAGATCTTCGAGGAGCGTGAGACGATCTTCGGGCGTCCAGCGAAACGCGCGGCGCCCGCTGTGGTTGTCGCCGACGCGGCCAACGACGGTGCGGTGATCGTTGGCGGCGAGGGCCTCGCTGGTGACCGAGCCGTGGGTGCCGAGATCGGTGGTGCGGCCTTCGGTCCAGAGAAACGCGCGCGTGGAGCCGTCCTCGCGGATCGAGTGTCCGACGATGTAGCCGGCCGGCGTGATCGCGGCGGCCCACGAGCGACCGCCGCCGAGGCTCGTGATCGGCAGGTAGTAGCCCTCGTGCAGACACCACGCGTGCGTCTCGGCGGGCGGGGCTCCGAGCGGTGTGGCGTTGAACACGATGTCGCCGGCGTCGTTGAGGCCCGTGGCAAACGTGGTGCCGCCCTGCGGGGGCACGAGGAACTTGGCGGAGCCGGGCGGCGTGAGCATGAACGCGCGGCTGAGCATAAAATCGCCGGCGTCGAAGAGCACGTTGCCGACGACGGTGCCCTGGGCGTTGACGCCGCGCGCGACGCTGACGGAGTCGGGCCAAAGATCTTCGCCAAACACGCCGAGGTGCGACGCCCACGCGCGGAGTTCGCGGGCGCTGGGGCCGCTCGCGCCGGCGGTGAACCCGCGGCTGCTCAGGCCGTTGACGGGGCGCTGACCGGTCGCGATGCCGGTGGGCACGCGCAAGGTCCCAGTGAGACAGAACCCGCGCGACGTTTCGGCGGGGCCGCCGGTGAGCGTGCAGACGGCGATATCGCCGGCGTCGTTGATCGCGACGGGCAGGAGCGGGGTGCCATCGATGTGGGAGCCGAGAGGGGAGAGGCGATAGGCGCGGGGCGCGGGTGCCGACTGAAGATCGGACACCGGAAAAGGCGGAAACGATTGGGGGCGGAGCAGAGCGGGCATCGTAACGGAACGGAGGGACGATTGGGCGATTCTCAGGCGAGGGCAGCGAGTCTGCGCTATCGGCCGGTGTGCCGCCACGAGCGATTGACGAGCGGCAGGCAATCGTTGACGAGCGGCGGTGCGCGCCTCCGGCCTTGCGGCGCGAAGCCCGGCTGTGCCAGCGTGCGCCGCATGAGCGACGCGCCCCCTACGCCGGAGCCCGCAAGCGGCGAACTCACCCGCGTGCTGCAGCGCATCGCCGATGGCGATACGCGGGCGGCCGAGCAGGTTTTTCCCTTGGTCTATGGCGAGCTGCGCCGGCTCGCCGCCGCGAAAATGTCGCGCGAGGCCGCCGGCCATACGTTGCAACCCACGGCGCTCGTGCACGAGGCGTGGTTGCGGCTCGGGGGCGACGCGCAGCCCGATTGGCACAACCGCGCGCACTTCTTCGGTGCGGCGGCGGAGGCGATGCGGCGGATTCTGGTCGAGTCGGTGCGACGCAAACGCGCGACGCGTCACGGCGCCGGTCACGAGCGCGTGGATGTCGATGATCCGGCGCTGGCGATCGCCGCGCCCGACGCCGATGCGCGGGTGTTGGCGGTGCACGAGGCGCTCGACGCCCTCGCGGCCCACGACGGGCGCAAGGCCGCGCTCGTGAAACTCCACTACTTCGGCGGCCTGACGCTGGTCGAAGCCGCTGCAGTGCTCGGTGTCTCCGAGCCGACGGCCAAACGCGACTGGGCTTATGCGCGGGCCTGGCTCTTCCGCGAAATTCGCCCGTGAGTGCGTCCGCCGAAGAAGCCATTTTCGCGGAAGCCCTCGCGTTGCCGGCGGACGGGCGCGCGGCGTATTTGGACCGCGCCTGCGGCGCCGATGCCGGGCTGCGGGAGGCAGTGGAGGCGTTGTTGCGCGCAAATGACGCCGCCGGAGATTTTTTCGCAGCGCCGGCGCTGGCGCCCGAGTGGGCCGGGGGTTGGGGAGAGCAGGCGGGCGACTGGATCGGCCGTTACCAATTGATCGAGAAAATCGGTGAAGGCGGCTGCGGCACGGTGTTTCTCGCCGAACAATTTGAGCCGGTGCGTCGGCGCGTGGCGCTGAAGGTGATTAAACTTGGGATGGACACGCGCGCTGTCATCGCGCGGTTTGCCGCCGAGCGGCAGGCGTTGGCGCGCATGGAACATCCTCACATCGCGCGGGTGTTTGACGCCGGAGCCACCGAGGCGGGGCGGCCGTTTTTCGCCATGGAGTTCGTGCCGGGGGCGAAGGTCACGGCGTTTTGCGACGCGCAGTCGCTGGATCTGGGGCGTCGCGTGCGGTTGTTCGCGCAGATTTGCCGCGCGGTGCACCACGCACACCAGAAGGGAATCATTCACCGCGATCTGAAGCCCTCCAATATTCTCGTGTCGGAGCAGGATGGTGCACCGGTGCCGAAGATCATCGATTTCGGCATCGCGAAAGCGACCGACGGCGGACTCGCGGTGGACACTTTGGTGACGGCAGTCGACCAACTCCTCGGGACGCCGGCCTATATGAGCCCGGAACAGCTCGCCACGGGTGGGAGCGATCTCGATACGCGCAGCGACGTCTATGCGCTCGGGGTTGTGCTGGGCGAGTTGTTGACAGGAACGCTGCCATGGAGCGGAGCCCGCGCGGCCGGCGTCGCCGCGGACGAATTGCTGCGGGCTCGGCGCAAAGGCGTCGCCACGCGTCCGTCGATGTTGGTGCGAAACCTCGCGGCGATGGCGCGCGATGGGGCGGCGCGCTGTCGCGGCATCGCGCCGGCCAAATTGGCCGACGCGTTGAGCGGGGATCTCGATTGGATTGTGCTGCGGTGCCTCGAATACGACCGGGCGCGCCGCTACGATTCCGCCGCGGCGCTCGCGCTCGATCTGGAGCGGTATCTGGCGCATGAGCCGGTCGCGGCGGTGGCGCCGAGCGCGGTCTACGCGTTTGGAAAATTTGTCCGCCGCCACCGCGGCGCGTTCATCGCGGGAGGGCTGGTCGCGGCGGCGGTCGTCGCGGGACTGGGCGTGTCGGCGTGGTTATTTTGGCGGGAACAGCAAACGCTCGAGCGCGCCCGCTACGCGGAGCAGAAAGCGGTCGAGGGATTTCGGGCGGCACTGGCGCAAAAAGGCGCCGCCGCGGCCACGCTCCGAGAGGTGCCGTCTGCGCGGGCCGCCCTCGATACCGCGGTGGTCGCGGCGCGGCGGGAGTTCGCGGACCGCTCGGCGGTGCTAGCGGGGGTGTTGGAAGCGTTGGCGTCGGCCTATGCCGGGCTCGGCGACGGCACGGTCGCGCAGGCGTTGCGCGCCGAGGCGGCGGAGTTGCGGCGGTAGCGGGTGTCGGAGGTAGGCGCGGCCACCAGGCGCGAAATTTATTTTCGCGCGATGATCCGTTTCAGGCGGTTTTTTCGCAGGAGTCTGGTGAAGCCCACTCGCCCCCTATGAACTCCTCCGATTCCCACGATTCACCTTCAGCTCAACCCACCGCGGATTTCCCAGCCGCACCGACCGCGCCCGGCGCCGCCCCGGCACCACGCGGGTTCTCGGTCGTTGCTTTGTTTTTCCTGTCGGCACTCGTGGCGCTCGTCACCACTTGTGTGCTCTACAAACAGGCCTGGCAAATTCCCGGCCTGCGCGAACTCCGCGACAACCGCCTCGTGTTCGCGCTTTGGGTGCTGGGGTCGCCGCTGGTCGGTCTCGGTCTGGTGCGGGCGCGCCGTGCGACACGACGGTCCGCCGTGTTCGCGGGCCTGTGGTGCCTCGCGGCGGGCGTGCCGGTGTCGCTGCTCGGCGGTGGACTAAAGAACATCAGTGTCTCCAGCGCCGACAAGGCCGTGCTCTGCAACCTCCGTCAGCTCGCCGCCGCCGCCGACCAATATTTTCTGGAGAACCGCACGAAGACAGTTCTCCGCTACGAAGACCTCGTGGGCGCGGACAAATACGTGAAAGCAGTGAACGCGGTCCGGGGTGAGAGTTACCGGCACAATTTTCCGTTGCATGAGGGGGCCACGCTGACGGTCGAGGTCGGACACGGTCGGACGATTTCGTATGAAATGGGCGAGCCGGCGACAAAAGAACCTGCAACCGGCAAATCGGTGTCGTCGCGCCAAGCGACGTCGCAAGCGACGACCGCAGCAAATCCAGTGCGTCGCGGCGCGATGTGCGCGAGCTGCCATGCGCGGAAGTGACCTGCTGCTCTGCTGCGCAACGTGCCGTGCGTCGGGTTGCATGTTTTTCGCAAATGAACCATCCCGCTGTTGCCCGAATTTTATGAGTGATTCGTCCTCAGTTCCGCCGTCGCCGCCCCCCGGGGGCGGCGGCGTTGTCGATCCTGGCGTGGCACCGTCGGTGCGCCGAGACGTGGGGCTTTCGTTTTTCGTGATTTTCGGCGGATCGCTCAGCGTCGCGATCCTGTTTTCGTCGCTGTGGTGCTACGGACTTTGGTCTCTCCTTGGCCCGCAGGCGTGGACACAGCTCGCTCTATTTATGAGCGGCTGGGTGCTCGCGTCTTTTGGCTTCGGTTGGTTGGCGAGCGCGCGCGGATGGGCGACTTGGCGAAGAGCGGGGCTCATCGCTGCGTGCACTCTCGTGGCCGGGGCCGGGCCCTACCTTTTGGGCAAAGCCGGCCAGGAAGTCGCTCAGTCGAGTCGTCGCAAGGCTGCGCAACCCCGGCAAATCGCGGCCGCGATCGACCAGTATTTTGTGGAGAACGGCGTCTCTGTCGTGGAATACGATGACGTGGTCGGGCCCGATCGGTATTTGCGGGCGGTGTATCGCGTAGACGAGGAGGATCATCGGGCGATGTTTCCCGTGCATACGTTTACTCCCACGTTGAGTCTGCGCCTCAATGACGGATTCGTGGTCAGTTATAGCCGGCTGGATAATATTCGCGACACACCCACGCGTTTCGCGCCCGCCGAACCTTTTTATCCGGCCGGCGAAACGCCGCCGGCCGACGCCGTGTATCGGAGCGCTTTGGCCGATGGCACCCAGTGCGAAGTCACTTACCGCGATGGCGTGCCCCACGGTCTGTTTCGGGTCTATCACGCCGACGGGCGGCTTTGGGGCGAGGGACTCTATGATGACGGTTTGCCGGTCAATCCACGGCGCCCGCGGAATTTCGGAAAAGGTCCGCTCACCGGGGAAGCGGCGCTCCGCGAGGCGCAGGCTTTCTTTACGCGGGGCGCCAATCGTTTCTACACCGGCGACTACGCGGGCGCCGGTGTGCGGTTCACGCGCTCGATCGAGCTGAATCCGAATCGCGCGAGGGCATTCGAACTGCGCGGGCGCGCCCGGCTGATGCAGGGCGACGTGATCGGAGCAGCCACGGATATCTGGTGCGGTGCGGCACTGCGTCGCGCGGCTGCCCGCTAGCCGGAGATCCGTGAAATTGCTGTGACGGAGGTCTCTGAACGCGTCCCTTGACGCGCGGCGCGGGCGCGTGGCAGCCTGCGCGTTTTACCAATCTCTTTCGCGCGCAATGCCCAAGAAACCGACTCCGAAAAACTCCGACCAACCCGAGCTGCCGCTCGATAGTGCCGCCGCGCCGTCCACGCCTGCCGTGCCGCCTGCGCCGACCCCGGAGCCGAAAAACGAAGAGACCGCCGCGCCGGCGGTGCCGGTTACACCCGCGGCACCGGTGGCGGCCGTGGAAGGCCCCGCAGTCTTTACGCCCGGCCCGCGCCGCGGTGGCGCCACCGTGCAGGAAGAGGATTCTCCGCTCGCGAAGAGTTACCGCGGCTGGTTCCTCGAATACGCGAGCTACGTGATCCTCGACCGCGCCGTGCCGCACATCGACGACGGCCTGAAACCCGTGCAGCGCCGCATTCTGCACACGCTCTGGGATATGGACGACGGGCGTTTTCACAAGGTCGCCAACGTCGTCGGTCGCTCGATGTCGCTCCACCCGCACGGCGATGCCTCGATCGGTGCCGCACTCGTGGCGATCGGCCAGCGCGCGTTCCTGATCGAGCCGCAGGGCAATTACGGCAATCTCCTCACCGGTGACGAGGCGGCGGCGCCGCGTTACATCGAGGCGCGGCTCACGAATTTCGCGAAGGACGTGTTCTTCAACCCGAAGACCACCGAGTGGCAGCTCAGCTACGACGGCCGCGCGAAGGAGCCCGTCACGTTGCCCGCGAAGTTTCCCATCGTGCTCCTCGAAGGCGCCGAGGGCATCGCGGTCGGTCTCGCGACGAAGATTCTCCCGCACAATTTCAACGATCTCTGCCGCGCGGCGATCAATCATCTCCAAGGAAAAACCTTCCGCATCTATCCCGATTTCCCCACGGGCGGCATCGCGGATTTCGCGGAATACAACGACGGTGAGCGTGGCGGCAAGGTGAAGGTCCGCGCGAAGATTGAGCAGCGCTCGAAATATCTCCTCGCGATCACCGAACTGCCGTTTGGCTCGACGACGGAGACGCTCATCGAGTCGATTCTCGCGGCTAACGCGAAGGGCAAGATCAAGATCAAGCACGTCGACGACAACACGGCCGACTCCGTTGAAATCCTCGTCCATCTCCCGCAAGGCGCGGAGCCGGACAAGGTCATCCAGCAGCTCTATGTTTTCACGAACTGCCAGATGCAGCTCTCGCCCGCCGCGTGTGTGATCGAAAACGACAAGCCGCAGTTCCTCGGCGTGAAGGAGATCCTCCGCCGCAGCGTCGAGCGCACGCGCGAACTCCTGAAGAAGGAACTCGAGATCAAGCTCGGCGAACTCGAGCAGCAGTGGCACTGGGATTCGCTGGAGCGCATTTTTATCGAGGAGCGCATCTACCGAAACATCGAGAAATCGAAGACCTGGGAGAGCGTGTTGCAGGAAATCCGCACCGGCCTGAAGCCGTTTCTCAAAAACCTCCGCCGCGAGGTCACCGATGAGGACATCACGCGCCTCACGGAAATTCGCATCAAGCGCATCTCAGCTTACAATCGTTTCCAGGCCGACGAGGCGCTCAAGAAGATCGAAGATGGGATCAAGGAGACGAAGGCGCATCTCAAGAATCTCACGGGCTACGCCATCGCGTGGTTCGAGATGCTCCAGGAGAAATACGGCAAGGGTCACAAGCGCCGCACGAGTTACGACGAGATCGCGCAGATCGACGCATCGGCCGTCGTGTCGGCCAACCAGCGTCTCTACGTCAACCGCGACGACGGCTTCATCGGCCTCAATTGGCGTCAGCACGAATACATCCAGGACTGCACGATCCTCGACGCCGTCCTCACGATCATGCGCGACGGTTCGCTCAAAGTCGCGAAGGTGGCCGACAAGGTTTTTATGGGCCGCGACATTATCCACCTCGCGATCTTCCCGAAAGACGGCGACACGGCGTTCTACTCGATGGTCTACCAAGACAAGGAGAGCGGAAAAGCGTTCGCGAAACGTTTCCAGATCGGCGGCCTCTCGCGCGACAAACTCTACCCCCTCGTGAAGAGCGAGGGTTCGAAGATCGTGTGGCTGCACGTCGCGAAGACGGAAAAGGAAATGCCCAAACAAGTGAAAGTCTTCATCGACGGCCGCAGTGGCGCCCGCGTGCGCGAGCTCGACTTCGACCTCGGCGCGATCCCCGTGAGCACGCGCAGCGCGAAAGGTGTGACGGTTTCGAAGTGGCCGGTGAAAGATGTGAAGCCGATGGAGTGAGGTGTCTGGCAGCGGGGTGCGCGCGCGATTCCGTGCTTGATCCGCGCGCTTGGTTCGCGTCGCCTGCGCGCACTGTCGCGATGCCACCCCACACCGACCATGCCCGCTGGTTTGCTGAAAAAGTGCAGCCGCACGAAGCGGCGCTGCGCGGCTATCTCCATCGGCAATTTCCGTCGGTCGAGGCCGATGATGTGGTGCAGGAATCCTATCTCAAATTGTGGCGGGCGGGCGCCAAGGTGGATTCGGCTAAGGCGTATTTTTTCTCCATCGCGCGCAATACCGCGCTGACGCTCTTCCGTCGTCGCCGGATTTTTTCCGATGTGCCCGTAGGCGATTTGCCCGAGTGGCGGATCGCGGATGCGGCGCCGGATGCGGCGGAGGTGACCGACGCACGACAGCGGTTGGAGCTAGCCGTGGCGGCGCTGGACCGGCTGCCGCCGCGCTGCCGTGAAATCTGTGTTTTGGCGGCGTTGGAGCGCCGGTCACCCGCGGAAATCGCGGCGCACCTCGGGCTCGCCGAGAGCACCGTCTATGTGCAACTCGCCCGCGGGGTGAAGCAATGCGCGCACTACCTGCGCGAGCGAGGGGAGGGCCTGTGAACAACAAGCTCTCCACTTCCGAGTCAGTGAACTCCGCCGCAATCGAAGACGCGGCGGCTCATTGGCTGGTGCGGCAAAAGGGCGGGCTCTCGCCGACCGAGCACTCGCAATTCTCAGCGTGGCTGGCGAACGATGAGCGGCATCGCGCCGCGTTCGCGGAATTGGAGTCGGCGTGGTCGACGTTGAGTTTTCCCGGGGAGATCGGCCGGGCAGAGGAGGCTAAACAACAACTCGCAGCGCGGGCCGTGCGGCGCGGATGCCGGCGGCTGGCGGCGGCGGGCGCGGCGTTGCTGTTGGTGTTCGCGGGGATCGTTGGTGTGCGCACGGGCGATGTCGCGTTTCCCTCGCGGATGATTGCGGCAAGCGTGACGTCGCGGCCCAACACTCAGACGCTGGCCGACGGTTCCACGGTGGAGCTCAATGCTGGCGCCGAGATCTTGGTGGAGTATTCGACCGAGGTGCGCGCGGTGCGACTGCTGCGGGGCGAAGCGTTGTTCGCCGTCGCGAAGAATCCCGCGCGGCCCTTCGTCGTGAGCGTCGGTGAGGTGACGGTGCGGGCGGTGGGCACGGCGTTCGTCGTGCGACAGGGCGATGCGGAGGTGGGCGTGCTGGTGACCGAGGGCAAGGTCGCGGTCGAGCGGGTAGGGGGCGCGGGCGCAGCAGCGGTATCCGCGGCGGAGCCGATCTTGTTAACGGCCGGCGGAAGGTTGGAAATGCCTGCCGACGTTTCGCGGGCGCCTCGGATTGCGCCGGCGGCGTTGTCGGCGGCCGAGATGGCGGCGGCCCTCGCGTGGCGCGGGCGCCGCGTGGAGTTCACGCACACGACGCTCGCGGAGGCGGTGGCGTTGTTCAACCGGCAGAACGCGGTGCAGATCGTCGTTGCCGAGGCGGCGGTGGGCCGGGTGGCGATCAGCGGAATTTTTTGGGCGGACGATCCCGAGGGTTTTGTGCGGTTGCTGGAGTCAGGCTTCGCACTGCACGCCGCCCGTGCGGGCCAGACCATTACACTGCGCGCGCGGTGAACGCAGCGAGCCGGGTCGCGGAAATTTTAGAAGCGGAGTAAAGATCTCGGCGGGTTGGTGAGTCTATCTCTCAACCCCCGCCCCTATGTTTCGAAATCTACCCCGTTGGTTTTACCCCGCGCTGCTGCTTGTCCTCACGTCGCCGATCGGTCGGTCGGCCGAGCCGCTGCGCACCTTCGACCTCCCGGCCGACACGGCGGAGAAAACGTTGAAGCTCTTCTCCGAGCAATCGGGCCTCGGTCTCATCATGGGTGCCGACACCGTGGGAGCGACGCGCACGAATGCCGTGAGCGGGAAACTGACTGCTCCCGAAGCGCTCGCGCGGATGCTGGCTGGCACAGGTTTTATCGCGACCCAAGATGAGAAGAGTGGTGCCTTCGTGGTCCACGCGGAGAAGCCGCGCCCAAAAGCCGAACGGGCGGCGCCGGCAGCGCCCAGCGACCGCCCGAAAGCAAGCCCCGCCCCTGAATCCGTGGCGGTCGTCCAACTGTCGCCCTTTGTCGTCAGCGAGGATGATTCCGTTGGTTACTCGGCGACCAGCACACTCGCCGGCACGCGCCTCAATACCGCGCTGCGCGACGTGGGCGCTTCCATCAGCATCATCACCTCCGAGTTTCTGGTCGATACGGCTTCGACCAATCTCAGCGAGTTGCTCACGCTCACCACGGGCACGGAGGTCGGCGGCGTCTTCGGAAATTTCGCCGGCGGCGCGGAAGCCTTCGGACGCCCCGATCAGAGCGAAGCCCGCGAGAATCCGGAGGGCAACCAGCGCGTCCGCGGTATCGGCCCCGCTGCGACGACCCGCGATTTCTTCCTCTCGGATATTCCGATGGACGCCTACAACACGGCGCGCGTCACGATCAACCGCGGGCCGAATTCGTTGCTCTTCGGCATCGGCAATCCAGCCGGCACCATCGACACGTCCCTGCGCAAGGCCCAACTCGGGCGCAACCGCAACGAGGTCACGGCGCGCTACGGCTCGAACGCGTCTTATCGCAGCTCCCTCGATCTGAATCGCGTGCTCCTGAAAGACCGCCTCGCGTTCCGCCTCGCGACGGTCGGCGAGCAGAACAACTTCGACCAGGAGCCGGCCTTCGATCGCAAGCGTCGCATTTACGGCACCGTCGAAGCCGTGCTGCGGGACGGCAAAAAATCCACGATCTTCGGGAAGACGTCCGTGCGTGCATCGGGCGAGACGGGCGACAGTCAGTCCACGCCCGTCAACGTCATCCCACCCACGAATGCCTACAGTATTTTCTTCCAGCCCCCCGATCCGTCGCTCGACAGCATTCCCGGCGTCGACCTCAACCCCACCGTGCTCCGCGGCAGCCCCGGTTATATCTGGGCGCCGCGTGTCACGGTCGATAACCGCGGAAATTCCGCCGGCATTCCCCAGAACAACGGCGCGTATTATTTCGTGCCCTGGTTCATCCATATTCCGCTCGTGTTCGACACGCCCGGCCAGCGCGAGCCCGGCTACCTCAATGGCAACAACCCCGCGCTCGCCGGTATCGCCGGCGTCATGGGACGCGTCCGCTACGCGCCGAATCCGAATAATCGCCCCGCCATCGACGCGATCTCGACCACGTCGTCGTATAACCTCATCCCCGGCTTCACCACGCCGGTGCTGCAAAACCGCGAGGTGTTCGACTATCGCAGTCGGTTGATCTCCGGCGCGACGAACCGCATCGAGCAGAACTTCACCGCGCTGAACGCCGCCGTCACGCAGGAGTTGTTCAATGGACGCGGCGGCGTCGAGGTGGCCGTGGACCAACAGACCACTCGTTCGAGCCGCGCGCTGCCGTTTTCCGCGGGCCAGAACGGCTCCGCCAACGGGCTCTCGGATATCTACATCGATGTCTCGCGCTACCTCAGCAACGACCAGCCCAATCCCAATCTGGGACGCCCTTTCATGCAACAGCTCGGTATCCAGGACCGCAACACCCGCCGCGAGCGCGAGTCGTTTCGCGCGACGGGATTCTATAAACTCGATTTCGACGACCGCCGCAAAAAGCTCTTCGGCCTGCCGCTCGGGAATCACACGCTCTCCGGTCTCTACAATACGCAGACGATCGATGCCCGCACCGAGTCCTTCCAGTCGACGTGGGAAAGCGCCACGCGCGATCTCAACACGACCGTCTTTCAGGAGACGCTCGCCAACGCCTACCGTCGCAGTCCCGTGCTCGTGCAGTATCTCGGGCCCTCGGTGCTCAACGCGAATTCGGCGAACGATCTGCGCGTCACCGACGTCTTCAACGGGCGCATCCCGCAAGACGGCGATGTGCAAAACGTGACGTTCTTCGACTTCGTCACGAAGCAACTCGTCACCGAGAAACTTTCGATTAATCGCTATCTCAACGGCGGCGCGCTCAGCCGCCAGAAGATCGCTTCGAAATCCCTCAGCGCCAAAAGCGATTTCTTCCACGACACATTGGTCACGGTCGTCGGCTGGCGTTGGGACCGCTTGCGGACTTACGCCAACGAGGCCAACCGCCGTCTCGCCGACGGCACCCTCGACCCGGATCTGCGTCTGCGGGACACGACGAACCTCGACGAGAGCGGGCGCAATTTCACCTGGAGCGTCGTCGGCCGCTACCCGAAGCGCCTCCTGCCCAAACTACCCTTCGGTCTCGATCTGAGCGCCTTCTACAATGAGTCAGGCAACTTCAATCCCGTGAGCCCGCGCTCCAACCTTCACGGTGCGATCATTCCCACGCCCGCCGGCACGACCAAGGAATACGGCGTCCTCGTCGAGTTTTTCGAGCGCCGCGCCTCGCTGCGCCTGAATTGGTTTCACACGCTGCAGACGAATACCTCGAACAACGCGCAGGGCGCCACGGCGCAGGTCTACAATTTTCCGAGCGGAGTCTTGATCGGCGGCTACCGCTCGGCCGAGACGCAGGGCATCCCCTTCGCGAACATCCCGGGCGTCGTCGCTGCGGGCTATTCCTCGTATCAACAACTCTACGCCGCCGCGCTGAACGTCCTGCCGGAGCCGACGAATACCCTGAAAAACATGCGCTTCAACGCGGCGGGCGCGCTGCTGTCCGACGCGCTTCCGGGGCTCACCGACACGAGCAATCTCGAAGCGCGTGGCTTCGAGGCCGAGCTCGTCGGCCAGCTCACGAAGCGCCTCCGCGTTTCCTTCAACGTCGCCCAGCAGGAGACCGTCGTGAACGGCTCCGCCCGCCTCACGAAGCAGGTGGCCGATGCGCTCTACGCCAATCTCGTCAAAGCCAACCTGCTGAACATCGCGGACTCGCCGGCCCTGCCGCCGGCTTTGACCATCGGCCAGCGCTACAATTTTCTCATCAACAATCCCCTCGCGGCCACCGTGGCGCGCGACGGCGCGGTCTCGCAGGAGCAGCGGAAGTGGCGCGCAAATTTCGTCGCGACGCAGGATTTTCGCGGCCTGGAAAATTCTTTCCTGAATAAGCTGAGTGTCGGCACCGCCGTGCGCTGGCAGGCGAAAATCGCCATCGGTAATCCCTTCCTCACCGGCGAACGGCTGAAGCAAAAGATCGTGGACACGAGCACGAGCTACAAGAGCACGAGCGAGATTCGGGATACCGATCCGGTGATGCAGTCGCAGTTTCCCGACCTCGCGAATCCGTTCTACGGACCCGAGGAGCTCACCGGAGATTTCTGGGTCGGTTATCGCAGGAAAATTTTCCGCGGCATCGATTGGCGTGTGCAGCTGAATGTCCGCAACGCGTGGGGCAACGGTCACGACTTACCGGTGAAGGCCAACCCGGATGGCACGATCGCCGTGATCCGCATTCCGAACGAAACGCGTTGGTATCTGAGCAACACCTTTGGTTTTTGACCGCGCGGGCGTCTGCGCGTCCCCTCCGGGCGATCCGGAAAGAAAGTGGTATCTCTTGTAAAGAGTTTGAGGGGTTTATGCGTCTACCTGTGACCCTTCCCTTCCTTCATGATCCGAAATTACCTCCGATGGCTTGGTTTCATCCTCATTCTCGCTCTGGCCCCGCTGGTCGACGCGGCCGAAACGAAGCGGACCTTTAACCTCCCCGCCGATAGTGCTGAGAAGACGCTGAAGCTCTTTTCGGAGCAGTCTGGCCGCGGACTCATCATGGGCGCCGACACTGTGGGGGTTACGCGGACCAATGGCGTGAGGGGCGACTACACCGCGCCCGAGGCGCTCGCGCGTATGCTGGCCGGCACCGGTTTCATCGCGACGCAGGATGAGAAGAGCGGCGCCTTCGTGGTGCACCGGGAGAAACCCTCCCCAAACGGCGCCCGGGCGGCGCAAACCACGCCAAGCGACCGCCCGAAAACAAACCCGGCTCCTGAGTTCGTCGCCGCCCCCGCCGCCACTGCCAATGCAGACGGCGTCGTCGAGTTGAGTCCCTTTCAGGTCGAGGCCGACGCCGACACTGGCTACCGCGCGACCTCAACGCTCGCCGGCACGCGCCTCAAGACCGACCTCAAGGATATCGGCGCGGCCGTGTCGGTCGTGACCGACGAGATGATGCGCGACCTCGGTGCGGTAAACGCCGAGGACATTCTGGTCTACACCGCCGGCACGGAAGTCGGCGGTGTGTCGGGCAATTTCCTCGGCGATGGTCTCGATCGCTCCGGAAACAACAACGACTCCCGCGCCAATCCCTCCGACAACAACCGCGTGCGCGGCCTCGCGAAGATCACGAACACCCGCGATTACTTCGTCACCGACATCCCGTTCAACCAGTTCAACTCCACCGCGCTCACGATCAGCCGCGGGCCGAACGCGATTCTCGCCGGTGCCGGTTCGCCGGGCGGCGTGCTCGACCGCACGCTGAAAACCGCGGGATTCAAAGACCGCAACGAAGTCACGGCCCGCGTCGGTTCGCACGGTGCGCACCGCGAGACGCTGGATATCACGCGCGTGCTTATCCCAAATCGCCTCGCCGCGCGCCTCGTGCTGCTAAACGAAAACCTCGAATACAACCAGCGCCCCGCCCATATGAAGGACCAGCGCCTGTTCGGTTCCGTCACGTGGCGCGTGCGCACCGCCAAAGCAGACGATTTCCTCGGTGCCACGACCGTCCGCGCCAACTACGAGGCCGGCGTCATCGAGGGCACGCCGCCGAACCCGATTCCGCCGATCAACGGCTTTGCGTCGTTCTTCATCGACGGTCGCCCGCGCTTCAACGCCGTCACCAACGTCTACTCCAACGGCGCGGGCCAGACGATCGCCGCCACGGCGCTGACGCACACCAACGCCTACTTTAGAAACTTCACGGTTTTCATGCCGCAGCCCGATGCGCAGACGCCGCAGATGGGCTACACCGCGGCCGGGTTCACCAACGTCCAGGGCCTCGTCGGCACAATCAACGGCGTGGCCGGCTCCCTCGTGCCTGTGAGCCGCACGTATCAGGCGACCAACTCGCTCCGCGGCGGCCTGAACACGATAGCGCTCGTGCGCATGACGGAGGCGGATCGCTCCATCTTCGATTTTCGCGAGAATCTGCTCACCGGCGCTTTCGATTTCGTGAAGCACAAATTCCACGCGAACAACGTGCGCCTCGAGCAACTCTTCTGGGGCGGCCGGGCGGGCGTCGAGCTCGTCGCCGACTATCAGCACTACACGCGCCGCAATAACATCCCGTTCTCCGGCTCCGATACGCAGATCAAAATCGACATCACCCAGATCCACTCCAACGGGCAGCCAAATCCCAATTTCGGCCGGCCCTTCCTCGTGACACAGGACATCAACGCGCTGCAAAACGTGGAGACGAAGAACACCGCGTGGCGCGCCACGGCGTTTTATACCCAGGATTTTCGCAAAATGCGCAGCCGCCTCGGCCGCCTGCTCGGCACGCACACGCTCACCGGCCTCGCCACCGAGACGACCAGCGATCGCAACAACCGCGCCTACAACAGCCCGTGGCTCACCACCGACCCCACGATCAATCTCGATACGCTCCTCGCGAATCCCGGGCTCTTCGCCCGCAACGCCCGCGCGCTGATCTACCTCGGCGGCAGCGCCGACGGCCTCACCAGCGCGGCGCAGATGAAGCTCTCGCCGATCACCGCCCGCCTCGCCGGTCCGGGCGACGTGGCGAACATTTCGTTCTTCGATCCCTCCACGAATTCGTTCCGCGTCGCGCCGATGACGATCGGACAAATCGTGAAGAGCGCGGGACAGCGGCAGGAGAAATTGGAGTCGTCGGCGTTGAGCCTACAGAGCCACTGGCTCGCCGGCCACCTCGTGACGCTCGCCGGGTTGCGCCGCGACAGCGACACGAACTACACCGCCGCCGATCCCGTGCTCCAGCGCGACGGCAACGTGGATTTCTCCACGCTCGTGCTCCCCCGCACGCCGTCGTCCACCAATGTCGCGACCAGCCCTTCGTTCAGCGTAGTGGGCGTGTTGCCGGAAAAATTGCGCCGGCTGCTGCCGTTCGATTCGAGCCTGCGTGCTTATTGGAACACCTCGAAAAATTTCACGCCGTCGGGCCAGCGGCGCAATGCGTTCAACGAAGAGATCGGCACGCCCGCCGGCGAAACCACGGAGCAGGGCGTCATGCTCACCGCGTTCGGCGGCAAGCTCGACCTGCGTCTGAACTGGTTCAAATCCTCCGCGCAAAACGCCTCCGACTCCGCCGTCGCCGCCGCCTCTGCCATCAACTCCACCTATACCATCGTGGACTACCTCCTCTCGGCCGACGTCAACCGCCTCGTGCCGCGCGACTGGGGTTACGGCAGTTTCCCGACGTTCACCGACGCCGCGCTGGCTCATTTCGCCGCGCTGCCGAAGCGGCTGCGGATGGGCGACGGCGCCAATTTCAATCCCCGCCTCGTGCGCGGCGCCAATGGCGTCTACACGCTCGAACGCGAACCGATCACCAACGTCGCCTCGACGACGGACTACGTGGCCAAAGGCCTCGAACTGGAAGCGGTGCTCAACGTCACGAAGGCGTGGCGCGTGTCGTTCAACGTCGTGAAGACCGAGACGGTGAAGTCCAACGTCGGCACCGATCTGCGCGCCTACGTCGACGAATATCGCGCCAACTTACAGAGCGCGAACCCGCAGCTGTTGAGCGGAGCGCGTCAACCCGGTCAGCAAAACACCCCGTGGGGCGATCTCTTCAACAGCACCGTCGTGGTGCCCCTCCAGATCGCGGAGCGCACCGCCGGCAGCGCGAGCCCAGAGCTCGTCAAATGGCGCGGGAGCATGGTGAACCGCTACGATTTCACGGCGCGGGCGTTGAAGGGCGTCTACGTCGGCGGCGCCGTGCGCTGGCAGGACAAGGCCGTGATCGGCTATCCGTATATCACGGTCCCGGGCGGGCAGGTCGCCGACCTCTCCAATCCGTATTTCGGCCGCACGGATTTCCGCGGCGACGCGTTCCTCGGCTATCGCGCCGACAAATTTCTCGGCCGCAAACTCAAGTGGTCGCTGCAGCTCAATTCCCGCAACGTGATCGGCGACGACCGCTTGATCGTCGTCACGGCGAACCCCGACGGCACGCCCGGCGCGGTCCGCATTCCGCCGGAAAAATCGTGGCTGCTCACGAGCACTTTCCAATTCTGAGGGCTCGCCTCGCGATGCGGCCTTGTCCTTTGTCGCGTTGAGTTCGCCCCGCTCGCCGCCGGTTGTCCGCGTGGACCCGCTGCGAAGTTTTCCCCCTCAACCCCTGACCCCGTGAAGTATCCCACCACTGCTCCCTTCCTTCTCGTCGGCTGTTTCCTGGCCGCCACCACCGCCCTCGGCCAGTCCGCGCCCCCGCCTGCTTCATCCACGGCACCCGCCACCTCTCCGGCCGGCGCTGAAGAAGCGCTCAAACTGAATCCCTTCGTCGTCAGCGAAGATGATAACGTCGGCTACGCCGCCACGAGCACGCTCGCGGGCACGCGTATCAACACCGCCCTCCGCGACGTCGGCGCCGCCATCAGCATCGTCACGCCCGAGTTTCTCCGCGACACCGCCGCGACCAATCTCGGCGAACTTCTCTCCCTCACCACGGGCACCGAGATCGGTGGCGTGTCGGGCAACTTCGCCGGCGGCGCAACGGCCGGCGGACGCCCCGACCAATCCGAGAGTCGCGAAAATCCACAGGGCAACAACCGCGTGCGCGGTATCGGCGCCGCCACGACGACACGCGATTACTTCATCACCGACATCCCGTTCGACGCCTACAATTCCTCCGGCGTCACCATCAGCCGCGGCCCGAATTCCCTCCTCTTCGGCATCGGCAATCCCGCCGGCGTTATCGAGGGCTCCGTCATTCATCCGCAGCTCTCGCGCAACCGCACCGAGATCGGCACGCGCTACGGCTCGATGGATTCCTACCGCGGCACTGTCGATATCAACCGCGTGCTCGAGAAGGGCCGCGTTGCCTTCCGCGTCGCCACGGTCAATGAGCAAAACAACTACCAGCAGGAGCCCGCCTTCGACCGCAAACGCCGCGTCTACGGCGCGCTCACCGTCGTGCTCCGCGATGGCAAGAAATCCACGTGGTTCGGCAAAAGCACCGTCCGCGCGACCGGTGAACTCGGTGACAGCCAGTCCAACCCCGTGAACGTGATTCCGCCGGTCAATTCGATGATCAATTTTTTCCAGGCGCCGAATCCCGCCATCGGTTCCATCCCCGGCACCAACATCGATCCACGCCTCATCGCCGGTTCGCCGACTTATTCCTATCGCTCCAGAGTCACCGTCGATAACCGCCAGAGCTCCGCCGCCATCGTTGCCGCCAATCCCGGCATTGGCGTGCCTTACTTCATTCAGATTCCCGTCGTCTTCGACACGCCCGGCCAGACCCGCGCCGGCTTCGGCAGCTCCACCAATCCCGCGCTCGCCGGCCTCGCCGGCATCATGGGCCGCATCCGCTACGCGCAAAATCCCAACGGTCGCGAAGCCATCGATACCTTCTACAGCGGCAGCGTCGTCCCCACCGGCTTCGTTTCCAACACGCTCCAAAACACCGCCATCTTCGACTACCGCAAAAAACTTATCAGCGGCGGACAGAACCACATCGAGCAGGTCTTCCAGGTGGGCAACATGGCCTTCACGCAGGAACTCTTCGGCGGCCGCGGTGGCTTTGAAGTCGCCTACGACCAGCAGCGCACGCGCTCGACGCGCCGTCTGCCGTTTTCCTTCGGCGACAACGGCGGCGGCGCGCCCGGTGGCGGCATCGCCATCGACGTCGCGCAGTATCTCTCCAACGACCAGCCCAACCCGAATGTCGGCCGTCCGTTCGTCGATCAGCAGGGCATCACCGACCGCACGCAGAACGGCCTCCGCGAGGCGTTTCGCGCCACGGCGTTCTACCGCCTCAATCTCGAAGAGCGCGGCAAGAAGCTCTTCGGCCTCCCGCTGGGCAATCACATCTTCACCGGTCTCCACACGCAGAACCGCAACGACGCCTCCACCTTCAGCTATGCAACCGGCTGGACCAGTGCCACGCGCAATCTGAACACCGACGTTTTCCAGAGCACCATCGGCGGCAATTTCCGCACCACGCCCATCGTCGTCCAATACCTCGGGCCCTCCGTCGTCGGCGCAAATTCCCTCAACGACGTCCGCATCACCAACGTCGTCGACGCGCGTCTCCCGCAGTCCGGCGACACCTACAATGTCAGCTTCTTCGATTTCACCGGCAAACGCATGGTCACCGAGCCGCTCTCCGTGCTGCGTTTCCTCAACGGCAATTCCAAGAGCCGCCAGTTGATCAACTCGCAGTCCTTCAGCCTCAAGAGTGACTTCTTCAAAAACAATCTCGTGAGCGTCGTCGGCTGGCGCTGGGACCACCTCCAGACGTTCTCGAGCGTCGGCAACGCCCGCTTCCCCGACGACACGCTCAACAACACCAACCTCCGCCTCGACTCCCGCCCCAACCTCGACGAACGCGGCCGCAATTTCACCTGGAGCACCGTCGGCCGCCTCCCGCGTTTTCTCACCAAACGCCTCCCGCTCGGCATGGAAATCGGCGGCTTCTACAACGCCTCCGGCAATTTTAATCCCGTCAACATCCGCACCAATCTCACCGGCGGCATCATCCCCGCGCCCGCCGGCACGACGCGCGAATACGGCGTGCTGATCGAGTTCCTCGACCGCCGCGTGTCGCTCCGCGTAAATCAGTTTCACACCGTCCAAACCAACAGCAGCAACAACGCCCAGGGCGCGACAGCCGCGATCTACAATTTCCCGGACTTCATCGCCAGTCGCTACGTCACCGCACAGACGCAGGGCATCGCGTTCAACACGATCCCCGGCGTCACCGCCGCCGGCTACAACTCCTACGCACAGCTCTACGACGCACTCTTCCAGCTCCATCCCGAGCCCACGCGCACGATCAAAAATCTCCGCCTCAACGCCGCCGGCACCGCTCTGCAATCCAACGGCATCGCCGGCCTCACCGACACGAGCGACCTCGACGCCCGCGGCCTCGAAGCCGAGCTCGTCGGCAACGTCACCCGCCGCTGGCGCGTGTCCTTCAACGTCGCGAAACAAGAGACCGTCGTCAGCGGCTCTGCTCCGCTTACGAAGCAAGTCGCCGACGCCGTCTACGCGAATCTCGTGAAGTTCAATCTCCTCGGCATCGACCAGGGCCCCGCGCTCCCCGAGCGCCAGACGACCGGCACGCGTTTCTCGACCAACGTCGGCAATCCCCTCGCCGCCACGCTCTCGCGCGACGGCGCCGTCTCGCCCGAACAGCGCAAGTGGCGCGCGAATTTCACCTCCACTTACGACCTCCGTGACTTCGAGAACCCCATCCTGAAAGCGATGAGCGTCGGCGCCTCCGTGCGTTGGCAGGACAAGATCGCCATCGGCGCGCCCTTCCTCACCGGCCAGGCGTTGAAGGAAAAAATCGTCGCAACCAACAAGCTCTACACCAGCACGAGCCAGATCGCGGACAACGATCCCGTCATGCAGACCCAATTCCCCGACCTCGCACGTCCCTTCTACGGCAAGGAGGAACTCGCCGGCGATTGGTGGGTGAGCTATCGCCGCAAGATTTTCAAAAACATCGACTGGCGCCTCCAGCTCAACGTCCGCAACGCCTGGGGCAACGGCGAGGACATCCCCGTCACTGCCAACCCCGATGGCTCCCTCGCCGTCATCCGCATTCCGAACGAAACGCGTTGGACCCTCGCGAGCTCGTTCAGCTTCTAAGCTGCATCGCTCATGCCTCGTCTGAAAATGATTTCATCACAGAGCGCACAGAGCTCTGACACAGAGTTCACCGAGCCGAAAATTGGTCTTACTTTGTGCCCTCTGTGGGCTCGGCTCCGTGTCCTCTGTGACTCATGCCTTGGATTTATTCAGAGATAAATTTTCTAGGTTAAGTGTTCCCGCTCTCCATGAAATCGCTCTCCGCCGTTCCCATCGCCCTTTTCCTTGCCGCGCTCGGTTTCTCCTCGGCTGCGCTGTCTCCCGTCGTCCGCGCCGCTGCCGAGCCGCCGACGAATATCATCGTGATCCTCGCCGACGACATGGGCTACGGCGACCCGCGTTGCTACAATCCTGCCTCGAAAATTCCGACGCCGCACATGGACCGGCTCGCTGCCGAGGGGCTGCGTTTCACCGATGCGCACACGCCCGCCGCCGTCTGCACGCCCACGCGCTACGGTTTTCTCACGGGTCGTTACTCATGGCGCACGCGGCTCAAAAACATGGTCCTCTGGAGCGAATACGAGGAGCCGCTCATCGAGCCGACGCGCGAGACCGTCGCGCGCGTTTTGCAACGCTCCGGCTATCGCACGTCCGCCATCGGCAAGTGGCACCTCGGCCTGAATTTCGCGAAACCCGGCGGCGGCTTCGTCCGCGGAAAAACCAATCACATGAACGGCGCCGGCGGGACGCGCGACGTGGACTTCACGCAGCCCGTGCAAGGCGGACCCCTCGCGCTCGGTTTCGATACGAGTTTTCTTTTGCCCGGCGGCGTCAACCTCGAGCCGCACTTCTGGCTCTCCGACGATCGCGTCGTGGGCCAGCCCACTGTCTGGCGCGCCAATGCCGCGCCCACGCGCCCCGGCACCTCCGGCCTCGAAGTCCACGAAGGCTGGATGACGCCAGGCTGGAGCGACGAAGCCGTTGGCCCGACGCTCACCGAAAAAGCCGAAGCCTTCATCGCCGCGAGCGCCGCCGCGAAAAAGCCCTTCTTCCTCTATTTCGCCTCGCAGGCTCCGCATCGCAACTGCACGCCGCCCGACTTCGCCCGCGGGAAAAGTCAGGCCGGCGTGCGCGGGGACATGGTGTATGAGTTCGACTGGAGCGTTGGTCGTGTGCTCGCGAAACTCGACGCACTCGGTCTCGCCCAAAACACGCTCGTCATCGTCACCAGCGACAACGGCGGCGTGCCGAAGAGCGACGAGGGCGACGACTTCGGTCACAAATCCAACGGCGAGCTCCGCGGCTCCAAGGGCGGTCTCTTCGAAGGCGGCCACCGCGTCCCGTTTCTTGTGCGCTGGCCCGGCCGCGCACCCGCCGGAAAGACCAACGCCTCGCTCGTCGTGCTCACCGATTTGATAGCAACTTTCGCCGAACTCGCCGGCGCGAAACTTCCCGCGCCCGCCGCGCCCGACAGCTTCAGCGTGCTGCCTGCCCTGCGCGGCGCCGCGATGGATTCCGCCGCGCGTCCCGCGGTTGTGCTGCACTCGGGTGCCGGCCATTTCGCCCTCCGTCGCGGTCCGTGGAAACTGATCTTCGATGCGAAGGAAAAGCCCGCTCAGCTCTTCAACCTCGACCGCGATCCCTCCGAAGCGACCAACGTGCTCGCCGCCGAGCCACAGCGCGTCGCCGAAATGCACGCCGAGCTCACTCGCATCCGCGCCGCGAAATCCTGACCGCGCGGCGTGCGGGGGAGGTGCTCGCCGGGCATTGACGCGCCGGCGGCTGCGTCCGATTCATGGGCGCATGAACCTCAAATCCCTCTTTCTTACCGGCTGTGCGGCCGGTGCAATGGTGCTCTCCAGCGCGCGCGCCGAAAAGCCGCTCGCTCTCGCCAACGGCGATTTCGAACAGCAGCTCACCGGCTGGTCCGCCACCAATGACAATGGCATGAGCGCGGTCGTCGCGGCCGCCGCCCACACCGGCAAACTCGGTCTGCGCGTCACCGATACGAGCGACACGCTCGGCTCCAGTTTGGCGGCGGCGAAGTTTCCGGCCACGCCGGGCAAAACCTACGAGGTGCGCTTTGCCTCGCGCGTGATCAACGGCAACGCCCTCGGTGTCTACGTGCGCTTCTACAATGCGAAGGGCGAGTTTCTGAATACGCCGGAAAAGAAGAACCAAAACATCCTTCGCATGACGGTGAAGGACACCGAATGGAAAGAGCGCTCGCTCAAGGGCGTCGCCCCCGAGGGCGCGGTGCAGGTGGAAGTGTGGATCCATTCGTTCACCAAGGGTCAGGTGACGGCGGACTTCGACGACTTCACCTTTTTCGAACTCTGAGCCAGACTCAGTGAGCGCGCGAAAGGGTAGGGACGGCTCGGAGGCATCTCTACCTCAACGCGCTTTTCCATTTCCCGCCGGCGGGTGGGCCGGCACGTCCCTGTGCCGGCACGGGAAACCTCGCACCCACCGACCATGCGAGCGCAGGGACGCGCCCGCCCACCGCGTTCCGGCAAGTGCGCGAGCCTACTTGAGCTGCAGCAAATCCCACTTGTTGCCGTAGAGGTCGCGAAACACCGCGACCGTCCCGTAGCTCTCCTCGCGCGGCGTTTCGAGAAACTCGACGCCCCGCTCCCGCATCGCGCGGTGGTCGCGATAAAAATCGTCGGTCTGCAAAAAAAGAAACACGCGTCCGCCGGTTTGGTTGCCCACCGCTGTGAGTTCGGCGGCATTTTTCGCCTGGGCGAGCAAGAGCCGGCAGCCGCCGGCCACCGCCCCGGATGCATCCGCGCCCGGCGGCGCGACGAGGACCCAGCGTTTGCCCGGCTGCGATGCGGTGGGTTGGGGGAGGTCCTCCACGAGCCGAAACCCGAGCGCGCCGGTGTAGTAGGCGATGGCTTCATCGTAGTCGCGGACGACGACGGCGACGGTGGCGATGAATTGTCTCATGAGGGGAGGGGCAGGGGGCTGAGGGGACCGAGTGGTGGCCGGTTCGAGATTTGGTTTCCTCGCGAGCGATGTCCGGCCTGAAATTTCGAAATCGTTTGGATGGACACCGCGCGAAGTTTTCCGAATGAACTACGCGTTACCCGTTTCCCCGTTTTGGTTTTTCCCCTCCGTCCGACTTTTCCCATGTCCACTACCTCCTGCCGTCTCGCTCTCGCGTTCTGCGCAATCGCCTCGCTGGCCGTCGCCCATCCGGACGACCTGCCCGCCACGTCCGCCCGCCAAGTGGCGGCAAATCCCCTGCCGGCCGGCCCGCTCGGCACGGGCTCATGGCGTTTTCAAGTGGAGAGCGGCTGGGCGAAAATTCCCTCGCCCGCCACGTTGAGCCCCACGCACGGCGGCGTCGTCGTCGACCGCGCCGGCCTCATCTACGTGAGCACCGACGGACCTTCCGGCATTCTCGTTTTCTCACCCGACGGCAACATGCTCCGCACCATCGCGCCGGAGTTCAGCGGCATCCACGGGCTCATGTTGCGCGAAGAGGGCGGCAAGCAGTTCATCTACGCGGCCCACGTGAAGGGCAGCCAGGTCGTGAAGCTCGGCCTAGACGGAAAACTCGAATGGAAAATTCCGTGCCCCACCGAGAGCGGACTCTACCCGGCGCTCGACTCGTGGAAGCCGAATCCCAAGACCCCCAACGCCAAACCCGCCGGCACCATCGTCGGCCACGACGGCCGCAAATATGTCACTGATGGTTACAAGCCCACGGCGATCACGGTCGGCCCGGACGGCCGCATTTACGTCGCCGACGGCTACGGCGCCAGCGTCATCCACGAATACTCCGCCGACCGGAAATGGCAGCGTGTGATCGGCTCGAAGGGCGAGGGCGACGGTCAGTTCAAAACGTGTCACGGCATCGCGCTCGACACCCGTTACGAGAAGCCGCTGCTCCTCGTGTGCGACCGCGAGAACAAGCGCCTCGTGCACCTCGATCTCGATGGTAAATTCGTCCGCACGCTCACGACCGATCTGCGCCGGCCGTGCGCCGTGTCGCTCTTTGGCGAATACGCCGCCGTCGCGGAATTGCAGGGCCGCGTGGTGATCACCGACAAGACCGGCAAGATCGTCTCCACGCTCGGCGACAATCCCGACCAAAAACAATGGGCCGCCTTCAAGCTCGCGCCCGAATTCTGGCAGGACGGCATCTTCATCGCGCCGCACGGTTTGTCGTTCGACGCCGCGGGCAATCTCTTCGTGCAGGACTGGAATTACATGGGCCGTCTCACGAAACTTCGCCGCACCTCGACCGGCCTCGCCCTGGCGCCGTAACGTCGCGGCGTTCGCGCCGTTTTCCGCTCCGCGTATTTTCGCGACAGCGCGACGCGGAGGCGGGATTGCCGGGTGAATCGCACGATTCGTTTAACGGGAAACCCGGGCTCGCGGGTCTTTAGCATCATCCCGTTACCGTCGTCCCGATTTTTCCATGTCCTTTGAGCACCCCGATCAAGCGCGTTGGCTCGTGGAGCATGTTTTGCCCCATGAGCCTTTGCTGCGCGCGTGGCTGCACGGCCGGTTTGGCGCGCAGCTGGAAATCGACGACATCGTGCAGGACGCCTACGCGCGGCTGTTGCGGGCGCGCGCGCAGGGCTCGGTGGTTTCGCCGAAAGCGTTTCTCTTTCACGCGGCGCGCAATCTCGCGCTCAACCACGTCCGCCATCGCAGCTACACCCATCCGGCGGAACTAACGGAAAACGAAGTTTCGAGTGTCTTGGATACCGGCGAAGGCGTGGCGGAGACCGTCGCGCGCGCCGAGGACATCCAATTGCTCATCCGCGCCGTCCAGTCCCTCCCCGAACGCTGCCGCCAAGTCTTCACCCTGCGGAAAATCTACGGTTTGTCGCAGAAGGAAATCGCGGCGCGCCTCGGCATTTCGGAAAACACGGTCGAAGTGCAGGGCGCCATCGGCATCCGCAAGTGCGCCGAATATTTTCAACGCCACGGCGATACCTCGCCGCGCCAGCCATGAGTGCTCCCGATCAGAACTTGCCGCCGCCGCGCGCGGATGCCGTCGCCGAGGCTGCGGCGGTCTGGGTGATGCGACAGGACCGCGGGCTCTCACCCGGCGAACAGGACGAGTTTTTGCAATGGCTCGCGGCCCACCCGCGGCACGCCGAGGCCATGGCCCGGCAACGCGGCGCGTGGGACGCGTTTGACCGGCTCGCCGGTTTGCAGTCGTCGGTGCAGTCGGTGCCCGATCCCGATCTGCTCGCGCCGTCGGTGAATCCGGCGCCGCGCGCCGGCGGTCGCCGCTCGGCGTGGGCGGCGCTGTCGCTCGCCGCGGCCGCGGTGGTGGCGCTGGTGGTGTGGCGGGGCTCCGCGCCCTCCGTGCCGGCGCCGCGATCCGCGCCGCCGACGGTGCGTGCCGTGCCTTCGCTGGCCACCATTGAGGAGCGCACGCTCGCGGACGGTTCGGTCATCCGTCTAAACCGCGGTGCCGCCGTCGCCGTCGAATTCTCGGCCACCGAACGCCGCGTCCGGCTCGAGCGGGGCGAGGCGGCGTTCGCCGTCACTAAAGACGCCGCGCGGCCTTTTGTCGTCGAGGCGGCCGGCGTCGCGGTGCGGGCAGTCGGCACCGCGTTCAACGTCCGGCTCGCCGATCGCGCGGTCGAGGTGATCATCACCGAGGGCCGCGTCGCCGTGGCGGGCGGAGCTAGTGTAGGGGCGTCCGCCCTGCCAGAACTGGTCGCCGGCCAACGGGCGCTGGTGCCGCTCGATGCCGCGGCTCCGGCGCCGGCGGTGGGGCTGCTCGCTGCCGACGAACTCGCGCGCAGGCTCGCATGGCAACCGCGGCTGCTGAGCTTCACCGATGAATCGCTCGCCAGCATCCTCAACGAATTCAATCGCCACAATCCGGTCACGTTGCGCGCCGAGTCGGCCGTGTTGGGCGAGCTGCGGCTGACGGCCCGCTTCCGCTCCGACAACGTCGACGGGTTTCTGCGGCTGTTGGCGTCCGATTTCGGCGTGCAGTCGATCGCGGGCGAGCACGGGGAAATTATTCTGCGCGCGGTCAAATAGTCGTCGCCTTCACGCGCGTGACCGTGGGCGGAAAAAGTGACGGACCGCGTTAATGGAAACGCCGGCCCCGCGTGTCTTCCTCGTCGAACGATTTACCCCATGACCCTGCCCCTCCTTTGCCAGGCGCTGCGCTTGACGGCGTTAATTGCCGCCTTGCTCACCGCGGTCTGCTCCGCCGCCGACGCGAAGCGCCGCTTCGATCTCGCGGCCGCCGATGCCACCGAGACGCTGCCCCGTTTCGCCGATCAGGCGAACAGCGAGATCGTCTTCGCGCCGACGGTGGTCCGCGGCGTCCGCACCAATGCGGTTTCCGGCGAATACTCCGCCAGCGAGGCCCTTGATTTGCTCGTGGCCCGCACGGGATTGATCGCCACGCGCGACGCTGCGACCGGTGCGCTCGCCGTGAGGAAAGGAGCCCCCGGCCCAAACGCGGATCGGGCGGAGCGGCCGGCGACCGGCCCCCGCCCAAACCCGACCGAAAACAGTGAGGATGCGATCCAACTTTCCCCGTTCGTCTTTTCGACCGACAAGGACAACGGCTACAGCGCGAGCAGCACGCTGGCGGGCAGTCGCATCAAGACGCCGCTCAAGGACGTCGCGGCGCAGATTTCCGTGTTCACCCCGGAGCTGATGAGCGATCTGGGACTCACAAATCTCGAGGAGGTCTACCTCTACTCGACGAACGTGGAGGGCTATCTCGAATACACGCCGGGCGGCGACCGCGGCGTCGGTTTCGGGGTGCTGGATGTGGGCAACAACAACCGCATCCGCGGGCTTGGCGCCGTGACCGTGCTCCGCGGATTTTTCGAGACGAGTTTCGATCTCGATGCCTACAACACCGAGCGCGTCACCGTGGCCAGCGGCCCGAACGCGATCCTCTTCGGCCTCGGCAATCCGGGCGGGATCACCGACGGCAGTCTCAAGCAGGCCGCCTTTCGCAGGCGCGCCGCGCTCTCGTATCGGCGCGATAACTTCGACGGCCACCGCGCCACCCTCGATGCGAATTGGGTGTTGGCGCCGAAGAAAGCCGCGCTGCGGATCACTGCGCTCGAGGCCAACAATCGCACGTTTCGGAAAACGAACGACGATGTGAATCGCCGCCTCTACGGCACCGTCACGCTGCGGCCGTGGTCCGCGACGAATGTGCGGCTCCACGCCGAGTGGACCGATCGCGAAGCCTCGCGCGCTTCGATGATTCCCGTGCACGACTACGTGACGCCTTGGCTCGACGGCGGCCGGCCGTCGTTCGACAACGCGGGCATCACGACCGCGACCGCGGCGGCCACGTTGACGAACCGCATCGCGGCCGGCGGGCTGGGTTCGGTCGTCACGCGCAACGGCAACAACAGCCTCGTCTACATCACCGGCAACAGCCCGGCGAACCAGCCCGCAGCCATTTGGCAAAACACCGTCAACGTCGTCGGCGCCCACACGCGGGCCCGCACGCTCCAGGATCAGGCCTACGAGTGGAGCCTCGTCCGTCCCGACGTTTACGACACGTATGCGAACATTTACGGCGACGGTCACATGGTGCGCGTGCGCGGCCGCGTGCTGAATGCCTTCGTCGAACAAAAAATTACCAAAGACCTTTTTGTCGAAGCGGGCTTCATGAAGGAGCGCGCGGTCACGCGCCAAGGCAGTTGGATCGACGGCAACAACAGCTTCGACCTCATCGTGGATGCCAACCGGTTCCTCCCCGACGGCCTCACGACCAATCCGAACTTCGGCAAACTTTACTCGCAGACCAATCCGTTGGGGAACCGCAACTACGATGACCGCCAGGAGTCGCGGCTCACCGCTTCCTACGAACTCGACTTCACGCGGCGCAATACGCGGGCGGCGTGGTTTGGGCGGCACCGGATGGCCGCGATGGTGAGCTCCTCCGATCTGCGAACCGTCGGGCAGGCCTCGCGCATGATTGTGGCCGGCGCCCCGGGCTTTTTGTCGGCGGCGGCGCGGACGAATTTGGCCGATGCATCCCGCTTGCTCACCGTGCGCACGTATCTGGGCAACGGCGTGGACCACGTGAGCTCGCCGCTGCCGGGCGGTGCGCTCGATTTTAAGCCGACGCTCGCCTTCACCGGACCGGGCGGCGAGCCGATCGAGGCGCGCATGTATGACAACCCCGACGGTTCCTACGCGGGCGCCACGGGCACGGTGCGCAACGTTGTTTCCCGCTCGCTCGCCGACCAAAGCTATTTTCTGAAGGACCGCCTGATTGCCACCTACGGATGGCGCGAGAGCCGCGTGCGCATGAAGACGTCGCTCGATACCGTGTCGACCACGCGGATGGCGAACGGCATGTTTCCCCGGCTGGGCGACACGCGCTTTGCCGACCGTTGGGACAACTACGCCAACGGGCAGTCGATCAACTGGGGGCTCGTCGGCCGGCCGTGGTCGTGGTTGTCGGTCCACTACGCGGACTCGGCCAACTTTGCCGTGCAGGAAGCCACGTGGTTCGACCCGTTTGGCACGCCCATTCCCGGCTCTAACGGCGAAGGCAAAGACTACGGCGTCAGCGTCAACCTCGCCGACGGAAAGTTCAACCTGCGGGTCAACCGTTACGTGAACGACCAGCAAAACAGCCGCCCCGACAACATCGTCAGCGCGCTGCGCACCATTCCGATGAACATCGAGCGGCGTATTTTGCAGATCGCGCCCAACACTCCGATGCAGGGCATGGACCTCAACCGCTACGGCAACGCGAACTACCAGGTGACGAACACGTCCGAAGCGAAAGGCTATGACATCGAGTTGACGGTGAATCCCTCCGCGAATTGGCGCGCGCTGCTCAATGTCGGGCGCCAGCGGACGGTCACGCAGATCGACAACACCTGGTGGAACTGGGTCGAGCAACGGCTGCCCGTGTGGAGGACGTTCGGGGCCGGCTGGGACGTCGAGCGCTACACCGCCACGAGCGCGCAGACCGTGCACCAAATCTATGACCAATGGGTCGCGACGCAGCGCGATCCGCTCGTGGCCTCCAATGGCACCGTCGTGGCCAACCAGCGGGAGTGGCGCGTGAACGGCGTGCTCACTTATGTGTTCACCGACGGTCGCCTGCGCGGTGCGACGGCCGGTCTCGGCGGCCGGTGGCGCAGTGCCAACACACTCGGCTACGCGTTGACGTCGTTACCGGGCGGGCAGCAGGTGCTCGACCTGAGCCGGCCCTATGCGGGCACCACGGAATTGGCCGTCGATGCGTTTGCCTCCTACGCGCTGCGCAAGCTGCCCGTGTTAAATCTCCGGTCCGATTGGAAGCTGCAGCTCAACGTGCGCAACGTCTTCGACCGCCGTGGGCTGACGCCGACGCAGGTGCTGACCGACGGCACGCCCTCGATCTTTACCTACCGCACGCCGCGGCAGATCATCCTCTCGTTGCAAGTCGAGTTGTAGTTCGTCGCTCCCCGTCTCCATGGCCCCGCTACCGCGCTTCTCTTCCCGGTGTTTTCTCCTCGCGCTGTGCCTTGCGCAGCTGGCGCCAGCCGCCTCGCCGGCGCCGGTGCCGCCGCCGACACGCCCCAACATCCTGCTCATCGTTGCCGACGATCTCGGTTGGGGCGACGTGTCGTATCACGGCAGCCGCATCCCGACGCCGCATTTGGACCGGCTCGCGCGTGAAGGCGTGGAACTCGACTATCACTATGTAATGCCGCAGTGCACGCCGACGCGTTCGTCGTTGTTGAGCGGCGTCTGGTCCGGCCGCTACGACCTCACCCACAGTCAGGGCCGCGCTGACACCGGTTTCCCCTCTGGCATGAAACTGCTGCCCGAGGTGATGCGTGACGCGGGTTACGTCACAATGCACGCGGGCAAATGGCACGTCGGCCCGGCCGCGGGCCAGCGGCCGTGGGAGCGGGGCTTTCAGCGCACCTACGGCTCGCTGCACGGCGTCGTCTCGCCCTGGCACCATCTCGGCCAGGCGAATGCGCTCGGAGATTTTTGGCAGCGCGACGGTCAGCCGCTCACCGAGGAAGGCGTGCACACCACCGATTTGCTCACGACGCAGGCGATCACGTGGCTGCGCGAGCAAGCGGCGCAGCCCGCGCCCAAACCGTGGTTTCTCTACCTCGCCCATTTCGCTCCGCACACGCCGCTCGAGCCGCCGGAGGATTGGTTGGCAAAGTTTGCCGGCGAGAGATTTGCCACAGAACCAAAGGACGATGCGCGGGCGCGGCGCTACGCCGCGACGGTCGCGCACCTCGACGATGCCATCGGCCGCGTGATCGCCGCACTCGTCGAGACGAAGCAGGCAAAAAACACCCTCGTGATTTTTACCTCCGACAACGGCCCGCAGATCGTGCCGTCCGATCCGAGCCAAAACGGCGGCACCTCCGGCGAACTGCGCGGCTTCAAGGCGACGACCTACGAAGGCGGCATTCGCGTGCCGGCCTTCGTGTGGTGGCCCGACCGGCTCAAGCCCCGCAAACTCTCCGCCCCGATCACGGTCGTGGACTGGCTGCCCACGTTCGCCGCTCTCGCCGGCACCGCCGCCACGGACATCCAAAAACTCGACGGCCTGAATGTTTGGCCGCTGCTCACCGGCGCCGTCACCGCGCCGGCGAAGCGGGTGATCTACCAAAAATACCTCGGCGGCATGGCCGCGTTGCGCGATGGCGATTGGAAACTGGTGACGCGGGGCACGAGCCGGTTTGCGCGGTCGCTGATGGTCGGCGACGACCGCGAGGATCAGCTCTTCAACATCGCGGCCGATCCGCTCGAACACGAGAACCTCGCCGCGCGGCGTCCGGAGATGCTCGCCCGCATGCAAGCCCTGCTCGTCGAGCAGATGAAGGGTGATGCGCCGGCTCTCCGCGACGGCACGCCGCAATACTGGTGGTCGCGCGTCCCGGAGCAGCAGCGCTTGATGGAGCAGCGCACAGCCGAAACGCTGCAGGCGCGGACCAAGAAAAAGTCCGCGACCGCGGAGCCGCCTTGATCGTCAAAAAAGATCCCCCCGCGCCGGCCAAAGCCCTTTCTCACCATGAATCGAATCCGTCTTTTGTCTTTCGCCCGCTCCGTGTTGTTCACCGCAGGATTGATGGCTTCAGCGGTTGCCGCGGGAGTTGCCCCCTCGCGAGCAGCTCAGCCCAACATCCTCTTCATCCTCGCCGACGACCTCGGTTGGACGGGACTGAGTTGCTACGGGAACAAAGATGTCGCCACGCCGAATCTCGACCGACTCGCCGCGCAGGGCATGCGCTTCACGCAGGCGTATGCCGATGCCCAGTGCTCGCCGACGCGCGCCGCGTTTCTCTCGGGGCAATACGGCGGGCGCACGGGGCTCTTCAAAGTCATCGCCGAAAAAGAGCCGCCGAAGGCTTACATGCGACCGCCGGTGACGGATCTGACGTTGTCGTCCGACGTCGCGACCTTGGCCCGCACCCTGCGGAGCGCCGGTTACACCACGGGTTTGAGCGGCAAGTGGCACGTGGCCAACAACGCCTTCGTCGCCGGACTCCGGAAGCGCGAAGAGGGGAAATACTTTGATCGTTACGGCTTCGATTTCGCCGGCGCGGCCAATCCGGCCGTGGATCGCGACGACAAAACCGTCGCCGCGATCACGAACGACATTATCGGTTTCATCGAAGGCAACCGTGACAAGCCGTGGTTCGCCTATGCCGCGCACCTCACGCCCCACGCCCCGTTCGCGGCGCCCAAGGCGCTGGTCGAAAAACACGTCGCGCGCGGCTTCAAGCGCAGTTCCACGCCCGGCGGGAAATTCTCCGAACGCACCACCGCCAACTTTCTCGCGATGCTCGAACACATGGACAACGAGGTCGGCCGGTTGCTGCGTCGGCTCGACGATCTCAACCTCACCGAGCGCACGATCGTGGTTTTCGTCGGCGACAACGGCGGCCTCTCGCGCGTCTCGGACAACGGCGTGCTGCGCGAAGGCAAGGGCTCGCCCTACGAGGGCGGCATTCGCGTGCCGCTCATCGTGCGTTGGCCCGGCACCGTAAAGCCCGGCCGCGAGTGTGCGGTGCCGGTGCACTTCGTGGATTTCTATCCGACGTTTGCCGCCATCGCGGGAGCGCAGACTCCGGCGGGGCACGTCCTCGACGGAGAAAGCCTGCTCCCGCTTTTTCGCCAGAGCGGTTCGCTGCAGCGCACGACACTCTACTGGCACATGCCGACCTACACCGTGCCCTATGGCCGCTCGCCGTGCGCCGTGATCCGCCAAGGCGATTGGAAACTCATCCATTGGTTCGGCGACTACCTCGACACCCGGGGCCTCACGCCCGACGACACGCCCTACGGCAAACTCGTGATCGGTCCGCGCACCGAACTCTACCACCTGCGCGACGATATCAGCGAAAAGCGCGACCTCGCCGTCACTCAACCGGCCAAGGCCCGTGAACTCCGTGCCGCGCTCGATGCATGGTGGTTGGCCGTCGGCGCAAAGTTGCCGGAGAAGAATCCGGATTTCGATGCGGCTGCGTGGTGGACGGGCACGGACGGCGCCGCTGGAGTTGAAAAATGAAATTTATGATCAACCCGTTTTTACCACTCGGCACGACCCGGCGGAGCGCGCTGTTTGACCGCGTGGTGTCCGTGGCGCGTGCCCTCGTCGGGCTGGCGCTTGGCGGTCTCGCCGCAAGCGCGACCCAAGCCGCCGACGCCCGCGAGCTGAACGTGCTCTTCATCGGGAACAGCTTCACTGCCCGCCACGAACTCACCCGGGTGATCAAAACCCTCGCCGAAGAAGGCCAACCGGGACTGACCTTCAAAGTCACCACGGTGATCTACGGCGGGCGCACGCTGGCCCACCATTGGGCGTTGCAGACTCCGAATGTTATCCGGCAAGCGACGATCAAGTCGGCGGAAGTGCAGGCCTCGATTACCTTGCTCAAGGAGCAACTGGAGAAACAGCGGAAGGCAGAAAAGGAAACCGGTTCTCCGCGCCCGACCGGGGGCAATACCCTCCAGCACGTCACCGCGGCCGTGCGCAATCAGGAGAAACTCGCCGCCTCGTTGGCGGAACCGCGGCGCAAGTGGGACATCGTCGTGCTGCAGTCGTATCTCGATGACTTGGACGCCGGGGGACGCTCGCCGTTTTTCGAGTTTGCGCCGAAGTTCGCGGCGATCGCGCAGGCGGAGGGCGCGCGCGTGATTTTGTATGAAACGACTTCGGCGACCCAACACGCGAAGCCGCTCACCGCGCCGCCGGATGCCGCGCCCGTTCTCGCCAAAGCCGCCGCCGTCGCCGAGCTCGCCAAGCGCATCGGCGCTGAGGTCGTGCCGATGTCGCTCGTCGCCCTGCGCTGCCAGCAAGCGCGGCCGGATTTGACGCTGCGTTTCATCAACGATGCCCATCTGAATCAGACGATGGCCTACCTCACGGCCTGCACGTTCTACGGCACGTTTTTCCACCGCAGTCCCGCCGGGTTGGCCTTCGGCACGGTGACGGACAATCGCTTCGACGATCAGCACAAAGACAGGGATCGTGACGGCGGATCACTCACTCGGATTTTCCCCGCTAAGGACCGCGCCGATCTCCAGCGCATCGCGTGGGAGGGACTCGGCCAGTTTGGCGAACTGCAAAAATTGCCGCGCTGACGCAGCGGAGGTCGTGAACCCCCCTTCCCCTGCTCGAACGATGAGTTGTCCTTGGCGTTCGGCGCTGCGCTCGCTTAGCGCGGGCCGGGGGCGTTGATCCGGGCGGCGTTGCGTTCTGAGCCGGCGGGCGTGCCGCGCGGGGCCGCTTTGCCGCCTTTTGCGGCTTTGGTCGCGCCGGCGGCTTTCCGCGCGACGCCCGTCTCGCGGTCGAAGCCGTCGCCGGTCAATTGCGCGGGCACGGTGTCGCCCGTCGCGTCGCTCCAGTCGGCGAGCAGTTTGGCGAGGCGGATTTTCGCGAGGCGATGTTTCGGATCGGCAGCGAGGTTCTTCAGCTGCAGCGGATCGGTGGCGATGTCGTAGAGTTCTTCTGAGGGACGCGGCGCGAGGAACACATCCGCCTGCGCGGGCGTGAGCGGACCGGTGGAGCGCGCGGCGCGGAGGGCTTGGTGCGACGGACCGCGCACGGAGTCGGCGGGGCCTTGCCACGGCTGTGCGGGGCGGTGGTTCAGGAGGTAGAGAAATCCTTCGGAGCGCACCGAGCGCCCGTGCGCTTCGTAGTCGTGCCAGTTGTGTTCGGAGAAGGCGTGTTGGCGCACGGTGGCAGTTGGGTTTTGCAACACGGGCAAAAAGCTCACGCCCTGCATCGTCGGCGCGACCGCCACACCGGCGGCGGTCAACACCGTGGGTGCGATGTCGATCGCGCTCACGAGGGAAGCCGAGGCCTTGCCGGGCTGCGCGAGACCGGCGGGCCAGTGCGCGATGAAATACGTTTTCATGCCCGAATCGTGGAGCCGCGTTTTGGCGCGGGGGAAAGCGCGGGCGTTGTCCGCCATCACGAGGATGAGCGTGTTGGCGAGCGTGCCTTCTTTTTCGAGCGCGGCGACGACGCGGCCGACGTAGTGGTCGAAGCGCGTGACTTCGTTGTAGTAAGAGGCGAGGTCGGCCCGCGTCGCGGCGTCGTCATGCAAGTATGCCGGCACGCGGACCGCGGAGGGTTCGTGCTTGGGGCCATAGAGCTCGGGTTGCCACTCGACATCGCCGTCCCAGTCCCGATGGGCGTCGAGCGAGGCGAACCAAAAGAAAAACGGTTTATCCTTCGGGCGCTCCTGCACGACCTTCACCCAGTTTGCATGGCCGCCGCTGTTGCCGGGGATTTTACCGATGTCGACGTGGTCAAACGGCGCGGGCTGCGGCGCTTCGCCGGCGGCCGGGGCCTCGAAGGTCATGTGATGTTTGCCGCTGAGGGCCGTGTAGTAACCCGCGTCGCGCAGCAGGCGCGGAAACCACGGCAGGTGCGCGGCGATGGGTTGGTGGAGTTCGGAGGCGCGGCCGTTGTTGTGCGGGTAGCGGCCGGTGACGATGCTGCTGCGGCTGGGGCTGCAACTGCTCGCGGTGAGATACGCTGCCTCGAAGCGCCGGCCGTTGGCGGCCAACCGGTCGATGTGCGGCGTGCGTGCGGCGGGATTTCCTGTGCAGCCGAGATCGTCCGCGCTCACGTCGTCGGCGATGAAGAGGATTACGTTGGGGCGTTTGCCCGCTTCCGCGGCGGCGGCGACCCGCGGCGCGAGCGGACCGCACCACGCGGCGGTGAACAGGCAGGCCAGTGCGATGAGGCGGAGCGGCGGCAGGGGAGGGGGCATGCGGCGATTTTCGGCCGGCAGCGTGGGCTTTCAAACTCGAATCCGCGCCTGGCCCGATTTTTCGCTCGCGGAGCCGCGCAGAGTATTCGCAGGCGGAGGTAGACACGGCGCAAAATCGCTCCTTAGTCTCCCGCACCCTCCCCATGGTTTTTTCCCCGACAAAACGTTTTTCCCCGTGGACCGCCGCGGGCCCCTTGGTCGCCGCGCTGGCCGTGGTTGCTTCGACCGGCTCCGGCTGGGCGGCGTCCGCTGCGGCGACCCCCGTCAGTTACAACGACCACATTCTGCCCATCCTCGCGGAGAACTGTTTCCACTGTCACGGCCCAGACTCCGGCACGCGCAAGGGCAAGCTCCGCCTCGACCGCGCCGAGTATGCGACCGTGCAACGCGGCGATCACGATCCCGCGATTGTCCCCGGCAAGCCGGACGCAAGCCCCGTCATCGAGCGTATTCTGTCGAAAGATACGGAGGAGGTCATGCCGCCGCCGGATTCGCACAAGACCCTCAAGCCTGCCGAAATCGCCATGCTGAAACGCTGGATCGCCGAGGGCGCGCAATATCAGGAGCACTGGTCTTTCCTCGCGCCTGTCCGCCCCGCGGTTCCGATCACCAAAAATCAGAAATCGAAAATCGAGAATCCTCTCGACGCGTTCATCCTCGCGCGCCTCGCCCAGGAAAAACTTTCGCCCGCCCGCCCCGAAGAGCCGGCGCGCCTCTTGCGCCGCGTCACGCTCGATCTCACCGGCCTGCCGCCGACGCCCGAGGAGCTCGCGGCTTTCGTCCGCGATCCCTCGCCCGCCGCCTACGCGCGCGCCGTCGACCGGTTGCTCGCGAGCGATGCCGGTGCCGAGCAGTTCGCGCGGCAGTGGCTCGACGCCGTGCGCTACGCCGACACCCACGGTATCCACATCGACAACTTCCGCTCGATCTGGCCCTACCGCGATTGGGTCGTGAATGCGTTTCGCCAGAACATGCCGTTCGACCAATTCACGGTGGAACAGATGGCCGGCGACCTCCTGCCCGCTGCCACGCTCGAGCAGAAAATCGCGTCCGGTTTCAATCGTTGCCTGCCCACCACGAGCGAGGGCGGCGCCATCGCCGCGGAATACGAAGCCATCTACGCGAAGGACCTCGTCGAGACGATGTCGACCGTGTGGCTCGGTCTCACCACCGGCTGCGCCGCGTGCCACGACCATAAATTCGATCCCGTGAGCACGAAGGATTTTTACGCGCTCACCGCATTTTTCCGCAACAACACGATGCCCGCCATGGATGGCAACGTGTCCGATACGCGCCCGAGTCTCTTTGTCCCGGCGGTCGCCGACCGTGCAGAGTGGACCCGCGTCCAGTCCGAACTCGAGACCGTGCGCGCCGCGCAAAAAGCGCGCGTCAAGGCCGCCGATGCCGATTTCACCTCGTGGCTCGGCGCCGCGCAGTCGCTCGCGGTCCCGCCGAAAGACTACGACACGCCCCTGCACGTTGCACTCGTAGGGCCGGCGCTCGTCGCCGGGCCGTCGCGCGACGCACCCGAAAATCCCGACGGCCTGCCGGCGAGCGGCAGCCCCACGGAAACCAATGCGATCGTCGCCGGCCCCTACGGCCCCGCGACGCGCCTCGACGGCCACCCGCTCACGCTCGGCGCCTCGATCCCGCTGCGCCGCGAACAATCCGACAGCATCAGCTTGCTCGTGCGCATCGCTGAGAAGCCCAGCGGTCCGTTGATCTCCTCGTGGGATGCGGGCGAGACCGGCGCCGGTTGGGAAGTGTTTCTCGAAGAGGGCAAAATCGGCGTCCGCTTGCGCGGCGGTCGCGCCGACTTTTCCGCGCGGGGTGTCGCGGCGGCGTCGCTGAAGCCGGGCGCGTGGCATCACGTCGTGTTCACCTTTGATTCGGGCTCGTGGTCGAATCGTTCGGTCGAGGTCTACGTCGACGGCAAGGCGGGTGCAAATGCGGGTAACATCAACCACGTCCCGGCCGACATCGTGCCGACTGCGCCGCTCGTGCTCGGCGCCCGCGCGGATGCGCCGCTCACCGGCGGCGGCGTGTGGGTGCAGGACGTGCGTCACCACCGTCGCGGCTTCACCGTCGCGCAGGCCAAGGTCGACGCCGCCGTCATCGAGACGCACGCCGCGCTCACCGCCGAACCCGCGGCCCGCACGCCCGCGCAGACGAAGTTGCTGCGTGAACACTTTTTCGACGCCGCCGACGCGCCTTCCCTCGCGTTGCACGCGCAGTTGGACGGCCTGCTCGCGGCCGAGGCCACCTTGCGCCGCCGTGGCGGCATCACCCTCGTGATGGAGGAGAAAAAGGACAGCGAGCCCTTCGCCCACATTCTCACCCGTGGCGAATACAGTCAGCTCGGTGAAAAAGTTTCCGCCGCCACGCCGGCGATCCTCCCGCCGCTGCCGGCCGAGGCGCCGCGCAATCGCCTCACCCTCGCGCGTTGGCTCGTCCACGCGAAGAATCCGCTCACCGCGCGCGTCACCGTCAACCGCACGTGGCAGCACCTTTTCGGCTCCGGCCTCGTCGAGTCCGCCGGCGATTTTGGCGTCACCGGCAGCCGCCCGTCGCATCCCGAATTGCTCGACTGGCTCGCCGTCGACTTCCGCGAGTCCGGTTGGGATTACCGCCGTCTCGTGAAGCTCATGGTCACGAGTGCCACGTATCGCCAGTCCGCCGTCGCCACGCCCGCGCTCCTCGAACGCGATCCGGCCAACCGCCTCCTCGCGCGCGGCCCGCGCCACCGCCTCGATGCCGAGCAACTCCGCGACCAAGCCCTCGCCGCTTCCGGTCTGCTCGTCGCCAAACTCGGCGGACGCCCCGTGCGCCCCTACCAGCCCGAAGGCATCTGGGAGGATGTCGCGATGAAAGAGTCCACCACGCGCTATTACCGGCAGGACTCCGGAGAAAATCTCTACCGCCGCTCGCTCTACACCCTGATCAAACGCACCGCGCTCGCCCCAGCGATGGACATCCTCAATGCCCCGAACCGCGAGGTCTCGTGTGTGCGTCGCGACCGCACCAACACCCCGCTGCAAGCGCTCGTCACGCTCAACGACCCGCTCTTCGTCGAGTCGTCGCGCCAGCTTGCCGCCCGCGCCCTCCGCACCGCGTCGGCCTTCGATGCCCGCCTCGATCTGGTCTCGCTGCGTCTCCTCGGCCGAAAGTTCTCGAAACCCGAGCGTGCCGTCGTCCGCCGCACGCTCGACCAAGCGCTCGCCACCTACCAGCGCGAGCCCGCCGCCGCGCAAAAACTCCTCGCGGTCGGCGAGTCACCCGTCGACGCCCAGCTCCCCGTGCCCGAACTCGCCGCGTGGACCCTCGTCGCGAGCCAAGTCATGAATCTCGACGAAGCGCTGACCAAATAACCACCATGCACCCCCTTCCCCTCGACTGGCAGAACACCTTCAACGATTACAACGCCGCCGTCACCCGCCGGCAGTTTTTCCGCAAGACCGGCACCGGTCTCGGCGTCGCCGCGCTCGCGTCGCTCCTTGGCGAGCGCGCGTTCGCCGCGAGCGCCGCGTCGGCCTCGGCGGCCGCGACGCTCAACACCGCGATGACCGAGCCGTGGAAAATCGCCCCGAAGGCGAAACGGGCGATTTACATTTCGCTAATCGGCGCGCCGTCGCAGCTCGATCTCTTCGACTACAAGCCGGCATTGCAGGGCCGTTTCAAAGAAGACCTCAAAGACTGGCTGGCCGGCCAGGGCGAGCGCCTCACGGGCATGACGGCCAAGCAGGCCGCGTTTCCCCTCGCGCCGACGATCTTCAAATTCGCGCAATACGGTCAGGGCGGCATGTGGATCAGCGAGCTGCTCCCGAATATCGCGAAGATGGCCGACGACGTGTGCTTCATCCGCTCGATGAAGACCGACGCGATCAACCACGAGCCCGCCAACCAACTCGTCTACACCGGCTCGATGCAGAACGGCAAAGCGTCGATGGGCTCGTGGCTTTCCTACGGCCTCGGCACGCTCAACAAAGACTTGCCCGCCTTCGTCGTCTTGCACGCGAAGCACACGAGCCCGTTTTCCAATGTGCAGGCGATCTCGTCGCGCCTCTGGGGCAGCGGCTTCCTCGAAGGGCGCCACGCCGGCGTCTCGTTCCGCACGCAGGGCGATCCCGTCCTCTATCTCAACGATGCCCCCGGCATCCCGCGGGAGTTGCGCCGCACGATGCTCGACGGTCTCGGCGAGCTCAACCGCCGCAGCTACGAACAGATCGGCGACCCGGAAATCCAGACACGCACGCAGCAATACGAGTTGGCGTTCCGCATGCAGACCAGCGTGCCCGAGCTCGCGGACCTCTCCGGCGAATCCACCGCGACCTACGAGCTTTACGGCGAAGAAGCGCGCACGCGCGGATCGTTTGCCAGCTCCGCCCTGATGGCCCGCCGCCTCGTCGAGCGCGGCGTGCGTTTCGTGCAAATTTTCCACCGCGGCTGGGACCAACACGGCAGCCTGCCGCGCGACATCGCTTCGCAGTGCAAAGACGTGGACCGCGCCTGCTACGGCCTCGTGCAGGACTTGAAACAACGCGGCATGCTCGACGACACGCTCGTGATCTGGGGCGGCGAATTTGGCCGCACGGTTTACAGCCAGGGCACGCTCACGGAGACGAACTACGGCCGCGACCACCACCCGCGCTGTTTCACGATTTGGATGGCCGGCGGCGGCGTGAAAGGCGGCGTCGTCCACGGCGAGACCGACGAGATGTCCTACAACATCGTCAAAGACCCCGTGCACGTGCGCGACCTGCACGCCACGATCTTGCACCTCATGGGCATCGATCCCGAACGCCTGAGCTTCAAATTCCAAGGCCTCGACCAACGCCTCACCGGTGTGCTGCCGTCGCAGGTGATCAAACCGATTTTGGCCTGAACGGCGCGGCGGTCACCGCTCTCTACGATGATACGGTTTTGCGCGCTCTCGGCCGCGGCGGTGGGGTTCGTTGCTACGGGAATGGGCGCACCGCCGCCGATTCCCGCCCAGATCGAATTCAACCGCGATGTGCGGCCGATTTTGTCGGACAACTGTTTCTCGTGTCACGGGCCCGATGCTTCGCATCGCAAGGGCAAGCTGCGGCTCGATCTGCGAGACGCGGCGCTCGCGCGGGAAGCGTTCGTGCCAGGGAAACCGGCCGACAGTGAAATCGTCGCGCGCATTCAGGCGAAGGACGAGGACGAGATCATGCCGCCCCCGGATTCGCACAAAAAACTCTCCGCGCGCGACAAACTCGTCCTCGAGCGCTGGATCGCGCAGGGGGCGAACTATCAAAAACACTGGGCTTATGAATTGCCGGTGAAGGTCGAGATTCCTCGCGGCGCCAACGGTGTCGATGTGCTCGTCGCGCGCCGGCTCGCGGCGGTCGGGATGACGCCCTCGCTCGAGGCGGATCGGCGCACGCTGATTCGGCGACTGCACTCCGATTTACTCGGGCTACCGCCGACGCCCGCGGAGGTCGCGGCCTTCGAAAACGACCGGGCGCCCGATGCCTACGCGCGCCTCGTCGAGCGCGTGCTCGCGAGTCCGCGTTACGGCGAGCGCATGGCCCAGGGCTGGCTCGATGTCGTCCGGTTCGCCGACACCATCGGCTACCACAGCGACAATCCGCGCAACGTCTGGCCCTACCGCGATTGGGTGATCGCGAGCTTCAACGCCAACAAACGCTTCGACCGGTTCACGTTCGAACAAATCGCCGGCGACCTGTTGCCCGACGCGAACGTCGAGACGCGCGTCGGTTCGGCATTCAACCGATTGCTGCTCTCCACCGAGGAAGGTGGCGCGCAGCCGAAGGACTACGAAGCGCGCATGATGGCCGACCGCGTGCGCGCCATCGGCACCGCGTGGCTCGGGCAGACGACCGGTTGCGCGCAGTGTCACGACCACAAATTCGACCCGCTCACGACGCGCGACTTTTACGCGCTCGGGGCGTTTTTCGCCGATGTGAAAGAGGCGGCGATCGGGCGTCGCGAAGACGGCATGATCGTCGCGACTCCGGAGCAGACCGTCCGCCTCGTCGAGCTGAACGCCGCGCTGGCCGGGGCGAAGAAAAACGTCTCCGACCGTGCCGCCGAGATCGATGCCGCGCAGGCAGCATGGGAACAGTCGCTGTCCGCGAATCCGCCCGCTGGGGAAAGCGAGATGCCCCGCGCCGTCGCGGCGGTCTTGAAGAAGGCGCCGGCCAAGCGCACCGCACGGGAAAAGCAGACGGTGCAGACGCATTTTCGCGCCAAGGTGAGCACGGTGGCGCGCGCCGAACTCGATGCGTTGGCCATGGCGGAGCGGGCGCAGAAGGCCTACACCGATGCGTTGCCGCATTGCCTCGTCAGCGAGTCGACCGCGGCGCGCCGCACGGTGCGGGTGTTGCCGCGTGGAAACTGGATGGACGAATCAGGCGAGATCGTGCGGCCGGCCTTTCCGGCGTTTCTATCTCCTTCGACGGCAAACTCCTCCGAGCTTTCACGCCTCGACCTCGCAAGCTGGCTGGTCTCGAGGGAGAATCCGCTCACGGCGCGCGCGTTTGTGAATCGCCTCTGTGCGCAGTTTTTTGGCACCGCGCTCAGCCGCGTGCCGGGCGATCTCGGCGCGCAGGGCGAGACGCCGCCCAATGGCCCGCTGCTCGATTGGCTCGCGTGCGAGTTTATGGACAGCGGGTGGGACGTGAAACACCTCGTGCGCACGATCGTCACGAGCGCCACCTATCGCCAATCGTCGGTCCCGGCACCCGCGCAGCTCGCTGCCGATCCTGAAAATCGCGAGCACGCGCGCCAGAGCCGCTTCCGTATCGAGGCGGAGCTCGTGCGCGATCACGCCCTCGCTGCCGGTGGGTTGCTCTCGCCCCGCATCGGCGGCCCGAGTGTGAAGCCTTACCAGCCGGCGCGCTACTGGGAGATGCTGAATTTTCCGACGCGTGACTACGACGTGGACCGCGGTGAGGCGCAGTATCGGCGCGGGCTTTACGTGTGGTGGCAGCGCTCGTTTCTGCACCCGAGCCTGCTCGCGTTCGATGCGCCGAGCCGCGAGGAGTGCGTGGCCGAGCGCGGCCGCTCCAATCTCCCGCAACAGGCGCTCGTGCTGCTTAACGACCCGACCTACGTCGAGGCCGCGCGCGCGTTCGCGGCCCGCATCGTCACCGCCGGCGGCGCGACCCCGGCGCAGCGCCTCGCGTGGGCGTGGTCCATCGCGCTCCAACGTGCTCCGCGCGCCGAGGAAGTGCGCACGGCGATCGCGCTGTGGACGGAGCAACTCCGCGTCTATCGCGCCGATCCCGCAGCCGCCGAGGCGTTGCTCGCGACGGGCGATGCGGCCGTGCCTGCCGGCCTTGACCGCGCCGAACTCGCTGCCTGGACGCACGTCGCGCGCGTGCTCCTCAACCTGCACGAGTTTATCACGCGCGAATGAACGAAATGAAAACATCCGCCGAGTCTTGCGCCCCAACGGGGCGCGATTCGACAGCCCAGGGTGCAACCCTGGGAAATCGGGCGTGGAGAAAATTCTGCGCCCTGAAGGGGCGCTACTCTGGTCGTTTCGCCCTTTCAGGGCTCGGCATTGTGTGTTCGGGATTTCCCGGGGCGTTGCCCCGGGCTGTCGAATTTCGCCCCGTTGGGGCTCAGGACGGTCGACCACGCGCACACTCCCATCGAGCGCGCTCAATCTTCCGTCGGTCCCTGCTCTCACCATCAGACCGACGCTCGCTTTTCCCCACATGAACTTGCTCCCGACCTCATCACAAACCCGCCGCGCCTTCCTTGGTCGCGTCTCGCAGGGCGTCGGGGCCGTCGCGCTCGCTTCGTTGTTGGAGAAAGGCGCCGCGTCGCTCTCCGCTGCGACCGCACCCGCCGGCGCCCGCGGCGTGATTTACCCGCTGCCGCTCCCACAAAAAGCAAAGCGCGTGATCTGGCTGACGATGGCGGGCGGCCCCTCGCAGTTCGAGACATTCGATCCGAAGCCGAAGCTCGCGGCGATGCACGGCGAGCCGATGCCGGAGAGTCTCACGCAGGGCCAGCAGCTCGCGCAGTTGCAGGGCCAGAAACTCGTCTGCTTCGCGCCGCAGTTTCCGTTCGAGAAATTTGGGAAGAACCAGACGGAGATTTGCTCCCTGTTTCCGCATCTCGGCTCGGTAATCGACGATCTTTGCCTCGTGCGCTCGATGACGACCGATGCGATCAACCACGATCCGGCTCACATGTTCATGAATACCGGCGCGCAAATCGCCGGCCGCCCGAGCATGGGCGCATGGGTGAATTACGGGCTCGGCAGCGAGGCGGAAAATCTCCCCGGCTTCGTCGTGATGGTGTCCACCGGGCCGGGCCGTTCGCCGCAGCCGATCTCGGCGCGTCAGTGGAACAGCGGGTTTCTGCCGAGCCGTTTCCAGGGCGTGCAGCTGCAGGGCCGCGGCGACGCCGTGCACTATCTCACGAATCCCGGCCGCGTCTCACGCGAGCAGCAGGGCGCCGACATCGCAGCGATCAACGCCCTCAACCGCCAGCACAACGCCTTCGTGCACGATCCGGAGATCGCCACGCGCATCGCGCAATACGAGTTGGCGTTTCGCATGCAGGCGAGCGTGCCGGAGCTGACGGACCTCCGCGGCGAAAGCGGCGCTACGCTGGAGAGCTATGGCTGCACGCCGGGCGACGGCTCGTTTGCGGCGAACTGTCTGCTTGCGCGCCGACTCGCGGAGCGCGGCGTGCGGTTCATCCAGCTCTACTATCGCGATTGGGATCACCACAGTTTGCTCCGCGAGGAGTTGCCGTTGCGCGCGAAGGAGACCGACCGCGCCTGCGCGGCGCTCATCACCGATCTCAAGCAGCGCGGCATGCTCGACGACACGCTCGTGGTGTGGACCGGAGAGTTTGGCCGCACGCCGATGTCGCAGGGCAACAAGGGCACCGTCGGCCGCGATCACCACAACAAGGCCATGTCGATGTGGCTCGCCGGCGGCGGCGTGCAGCGCGGCCTCGTCTATGGCGCGACCGACGACCTCGGCTACGCTGCCGTGGACAAGGTCTGCACCGTGCACGATCTGCATGCGACGATGCTTCACCTTCTCGGCATCCGCCACGATGCGTTCAGCGTGAAATTCCAGGGGCTCGACGCGAAGCTCACCGGGGTCGAAGGCGCGAACGTGCTCGACGGAATTTTGGCGTGAGCGCGGACGATCGCGTCCTCGGCATGGCGGGTTGCGGGTGGTGAAACCGGCGGTAGCCCGACGCGTCTTGATGGAAGTTGCGCGGTGGGCTCCACGAGGCGGCGATCTAAAACCAAAATTTGCTTTCCTCGTGCTAGCCAAGGAGCCCGGCCCCCGTTTAGATTTTCCCCCAGTAAATTTTTTGCCGAATTCCCAGCCCCGTTTTACCCCGATGCGCCGTTTTCTCCCTTTTCGCACCGCCGCTTTGATCGTCTCGTGCCCGCTGCTCGCCGTCGGCCCCGTGCTCGTCGCCGCCACTCCCGCAAAGGCTTCGGCCGCGAAGCTCTCGTTTAACAATCACATCCAGCCGATCCTCGCCGAAAATTGTTACGCGTGCCACGGCATCGATCCCGGTTCACGCAAAGCCGAGCTGCGTCTGGATCGCTTCGAATTCGCGATCGCGAAGCGCAAAGACGGTCCGCCCGCGATCGTCCCCGGCAAACCCGACGAGAGTCCGCTGATCGAGCGGCTCGAAACGCGCGACGAAAAGAAAATCATGCCGCCGCCGGAGAGCCACAAGACGCTCAAGCCGGAACAAATCGCCACGCTGCGGCGGTGGATCGCCGAGGGCGCTGAGTATGAAGCGCACTGGTCGTTCATCGCGCCGCAACGCCCGGCCGTGCCCGCGGCGTCGGCGGCCAAGGGTCCGTGGAAGGCGAATCCGGTCGACCGGTTTATTTTTGCGCGCATGGAGCGTGACGGCCTGTCGCCTTCCGCCGAAGCCGACCGCCGCTCCCTCATTCGTCGCGTGACGCTCGATCTCACGGGCATCGTGCCGTCTGCCGCGGAGGTCGACGCCTTCGTCGCCGACAAATCCCGCGACGCCTACGAGAAGGTCGTCGACCGCCTGCTCGCGAGCCCGCGCTACGGCGAGCACCGCGCGCGCTACTGGCTCGACTACGTGCGCTATGCCGACACCCACGGCATCCATTTCGACAACTACCGGGCGATCTGGCCCTACCGCGATTACGTGATCCGCGCCTTCAACCAGAACAAACGCTTCGACACCTTCGTGCGGGAGCAACTCGCCGGCGATTTGCTCCCGGCCCGCACCCTCGACGAACTCGCTGCGACGGGTTTCGTGCGCTGCAATCCGACCACCAACGAGGGCGGCACGATTCCCGAAGAGACTTACGTGAACCAAACGCGCGACCGCGTGGAAGCGTTTGGCGCGACCTTCCTTGGGCTCACGACCGGCTGCGCGGCGTGCCACGACCACAAGTTCGACCCGTTTTCCCAACGAGATTTCTACGGGCTCGCCGCTTACCTCGGTAACACGGTTGAGAAACCGTGGGATCTCAACATCGCCGAACCCGCGCCAGTGCTGCGGCTGCCGAAACCGGAAAACGCGGCGTCGGCCGAGTTCGTGTTGGGCCAGCGCGCGGCACTCCAGGAAAAACTCGACGCCCGCCGGGCCCGCTCGCGTGAGCTCACGGCGGCGTGGTTGTCCGCCGGCAATCGGCCTAGCCCCGTGCCCACCACCGGTCTCGAAGTGCGGCTCCGCCTCGATGAAGGGCAGGGCGATGTGCTGAAAAATTCCGCGCCGGGCGCGAAGGTGAAAGAGTTCAAGGCCGACACCAACCCGCTCGTCTGGGGCGAGAACACGTGGCTCTGGCCCTCCATGCGCATGGATATCCTCACGCGCATCAATCTCGGCGACCACGGTGATGTCGATGCCGGGAGCAAGTTCTCCGCCGGAGGCTGGCTGATGCTGCGCGCGAAGCCGGGCGGCGGAGTGCGCACGGGCACCGGCAGCGGCTCGCTCTTCTCGCGGATGGGCGATGCGAAACGCCAAGGCGGCGCCGGTTGGGAAATTTACCAGGATGGCGGCCAGTTCACGATCAACGTCGTCCCGGTGGCAGCGGGTGAAGTTCCCGCCGCGGTGCCGATGGCCACGAAGAAGTCGGCGAAGAAAGGCGCGGCGCCGGTCGTCGAGAATCCGCGTTATGCGCCGCCCGCAGCGCCGGCGAAACGCGGCATCACGGTCACGACGCGCGGCACGTTTCTCCGCGACGAATGGCTGCACGTCTTCTTCACCTACGACGGAAATCGCAAGGCGGCCGGCGTGAAACTTTACGTCAACGGTCGCCCGGTCGAACTCGACGTGAAGCTCGATACGCTGGCGGCCGGCGACACGATCCGCACCGACGCTGCGATGCACTTGGGACGCCGCGACGATTTTCAGCCGATGCGCGAAACGCGTTTCCAAGATGTGCGTTTCTACAAGCGCGCGCTCGCGGCGGACGAAGTGGCGCGGCTGCCGTTCGAAGATCTCGCGAGCGAGATTGTGGCGCGCCAGCCCGACGTCGCGAAATGGACGACGGAGGAAAAGTTTGTCGTCGCCGACCGCGGCTACCTCGCCGGGAAAGACCCGGAAGCGACCGCGCTGGCCGCGGCCGTCGCCGCACACGATGTCGCGTTTGAAGCGCTCACGAAGGACGGCACGGCCACGCTGATCGCGCTGGAGAAAGATTCGCCGGCTTTCTCGGACATTCTCAAGCGTGGCGATTACTTCGCGCGCCTGAAACGCGTGGAGCCCAGCGTGCCGCAAGTGCTCGCGGAGATGCCTGCTGGTGCGCCGAGGAACCGCAAGGGTCTCGCCGAATGGCTCGTCGCGCCGACGCAGCCGCTCATGGCTCGCGTGGTGGTGAATCGCATGTGGCAGGAAGTTTTTGGCCGCGGGCTCGTCGAGAGCGCCGGTGATTTCGGAATCATGGGTGACCGCCCCTCGCACCCTGAACTGCTCGACTGGCTAGCCGTGGAATTTCGCGAGAGCGGTTGGGATACGAAGAAACTTTACCGGCTCCTCGTGACTTCGGCGGCCTACCGGCAGACGGCGGCGGCCACGCCGGATCGTCTCGCGAAAGATCCGTCGAACAAGCTGCTCTCGCGCGGTCCGCGTTTCCGCATGGACGGCGAGATGCTCCGCGACAGTGCGCTCGCCGCATCGGGATTGCTCGTCGAGAAGCTCGGCGGTCCCTCGGTGAAACCCTACCAGCCACCTGGTATCTGGGAGGAAGTCGCGATGCCGGAATCGAACACGCGCAACTACGTCCCTGACAAAGGCGAGAGTCTCTACCGGCGCAGTCTCTACACGTTTTGGAAACGCGCCTCGGCGCCGGCCGCGCTCGAAACCTTCGACGCGACCTCGCGCGAAGTCGTGTGCTCGCGTCGCGCCCGCACGAATACGCCGCTGCAGGCCTTCGTCACCATGAACGATCCGCAGTGGGTCGAGGCCGCGCGCAAGCTCGCCGAGCGGGCTGTGAAGGCGGCGCCGACGACGCCGGCGCGGCTCGATTTCCTCGCGAAAGTGACCCTCGCGCGCCCGCTGCAAGCGAGCGAAAGCGCGGTGCTCACGAAGACCGCGGAGACGTTCCGCGCGAAGTTTGCGCGGGGCGAAGAGGACGCCAAAGCCCTGCTCGCCGTCGGCGAATCTCCCGCCGATGCGACCATCCCCGCCGCCGAGCTCGCGCAATGGACCGTCGTCGCGAGCCAGTTTCTCAACCTCGACGAATTTCTGACGAAGTAACGCCCATGCACGCTTCCGCCCCTACGCCTGCTTCCGACCACGACCTCTGCTCCGACCATTGCGGCGAGCATCCCACGGTGTGGGACCTGCCGCACCTGCCGCTCGGCCTGAAACGCGAGTGGCTCGATCTTGAGACGCGCCGCCACTTCCTCGGTCGCGGCGTGAAAGCGCTCGGTTGGGCCGGCCTCGCGACGTTGCTCGGTCGCTCTGCGCCGAACCTGCTGGCCAATGCGCCGATCCCGGGCGCGCCCGCGATGTTGCCGCATTTTGCGCCGAAGGCGAAGCGCGCGATCTACCTCTTCATGGCCGGTTCGCCGTCGCAGTTTGAGACTTGGGATTACAAGCCCGCGCTCGCCGATTTGTTCGACAAGGACCTGCCGGAATCGGTGCGCGGCGGGCAGACGCTCACGGGTATGACGGCGAGCCAGACGCGTTTTCCGATCGCGCCCAGTATCTATAAATTTGCGCAGCACGGAAAATGCGGGCGCTTCGTTTCGGAGCTGTTCCCTTACACCGCGCGCGTCGTCGACGAATTGTGCGTGATCAAGTCGCTCCACACGGAGGCGATCAACCACGAGCCCGCGATCCTGCAGCTCACGACGGGCAATATGTTTCCCGGCAAGCCCTCGATCGGCTCCTGGCTCTCCTACGGCCTCGGCGCGATGAACGAAGAACTGCCGACCTTCGTCGTGATGACTTCGAAAATGCCACACCGCACGAATGTGCAGGCGCTCTCGAATCGCCTCTGGTCGTCGGGCTTTCTCTCGCCTGAGCACGCCGCGGTGGCGCTGCGCACCGGTAACGATCCGGTGCTCTACCTGAACAATCCGAAGGGCGTCGAAAGCGACGTGCGCCGGGCGATGATCGACGGCGTCAACGATCTCAACCGCCAGCTCTTCGAACGCGTCGGCGATCCGGAAATCAACGCCCGCATTTCGCAATATGAGATGGCGTTTCGCATGCAGACCTCGGTTCCCGACCTCACGGATTTCTCGGGCGAGCCGCAGTCCACGTGGGACCTCTACGGCCCGAAGGCGAAAGAGCCCGGCACCTTTGCCTACAATTGTCTTATGGCGCGGCGGCTCGCCGAACGCGGCGTGCGGTTCACGCAGATTTTCCTGCGCAGTTGGGACCAACACAGCCGCTTGCCGACCAACATCAAACTGATGGCCGAGGATTCCGACCAACCGACCTACGCGCTCATCACGGATTTGAAGCGTCGCGGTTTGCTCGACGACACCGTCGTGATCTGGGGAGGGGAGTTTGGCCGCACGGTCTACTCGCAGGGCACGCTCACTCCCGAAAATTACGGCCGCGACCACCACCCGCGTTGCTTCAGCATGTGGATGGCGGGCGGCGGCGTGAAGCCGGGCATCAGCTACGGCGAGACCGACGATTTTTCCTACAACATCGTGAAAGACCCGATGCATATCCGCGATTTGCACGCGACGATTCTGCATCTCTTCGGCCTCGATCACGCGCGGCTCACCCACAAGTTCCAAGGCCTCGATCAACGACTCACGGGCGTGCTGCCCACGAAAATCATCAATGAAATCCTGGCTTAATTTTCCCGTGACGGTGACCCGCTTCGCGAGCAGCGGGATGGTTTCGTTTTCGTCTCCGGCCCGCCGTCGTTCCCTGCTCTCACGAGCAGGGCTACACGGAGTGGCATTCCTAACTTTCGTCGGTGCCGCCCGTGCCGAAGACACGTTCTACGCGCAGCGCGTCGCGCCCATCCTCGAACAGAAGTGCGTGGTCTGCCACGGGGAGAAAAAGCAGAAAGGCCGGCTCCGGCTGGATACTTTTGCGCACTTGCAGCGCGGCGGCGAGGGCGGCTCGGCCGTGAAACCCGGCGATCCGAAGGAAAGCGAACTTTATGTCCGCGTGACGCTGCATCCGGAAGACGAGGATTTTATGCCGGCGGACAGCAAACCGCCGCTGACACCCGACGAAGTTAAAGTGCTCGAAGTTTGGATTGCCGCCGGCGCGTCGGAAACGGCGCCACTCTCCTCAATCAAGAATGCCCCGGCGCTCGCGGCGCCGAAGGCACCGGCAGCCGCACTCGCGCCCGACTGGCGTCCGCGCGCCGCGCAGATCGCGCAATTTGAAAAAGCCACTGGCCTGCGGCTCGTGCCGCGCTCCGCGGTCCCGACCGACGGTTTAGTGCTGCGCACGGCGAGTTCGCCCGGGCGCTGCGACGATGCGGCGCTCGCGAAGCTCGCGCCGCTGGCCGATCTGATCGTCGAGGCCGAACTGGCCCGCACCAAGATCACCGACGCCGGTCTCGCGACCGTGGCGGCGTTGACCAATTTACGCGCTCTCGATCTCACGCGCACGGCGGTGAGTTCGGCGGGCGTGGCGAAGTTGGCCGCGCTGCAAAAATTGGAAACGGTTAACCTGACTTCGACCGCGGTGGACGATGCGGGCGTGGCTCCACTGCGTGCATTGGCGTCTTTGAAGAGCGCGTGGACCTTCGACACGAAGGTGTCGGCTCCCGAGCAGCCTTAGCCCCTTAGTCGCGGGCGGGATTGGGAAAGTTTTACGTTTCGTTGTCGCGGCGCCTTCGCAGACTCGTGGGATGTTACTCCGCGCCCTGCTCTTGGCTTTTTTGATCGTTTCTGCGGCGGGAGCTGCGCCCACGTCGCGCGAGCCGGCGAATCTCGATGTGCTGAAGCAGGAGATCGCCGTCTACGTCGACACGGGAAGATATCAGGAAGACATTGCGGTCGTGGCGGCGGAGGCGACGGCGTGGTTGGAGCAGCGGGCGGCGCAGGGCGGGAAGCGTCTGACGGTGGTGTTCGATCTCGACGAAACGCTTTTGTCGAATTGGTCGCACCTGAAGGAAATGGGTTTCGTCTACGTGCCCGATGCCTGGCAGGCGTGGGTGCAGGCGGCGCGGGCGCCCGTGATCGAGCCCGTGCGGGAAGTTTTCCGCACGGCGCGACGGCTCGGGTTGGACGTGATTTTTCTCACGGGCCGGCCGGAGCGGGATCGCGCGGCGACGAAGAAGAATTTGGAGGCGATCGGCTGCGGAGACTACGTGGCGCTGATGTGCCAGCCGGACGATTCCCGCGACACAGCGGCCGGATTCAAGTCGGCGACCCGCGCGCGGCTCGAAACGGGTGGGCGTGTGATCATCGCGAATATCGGGGACCAGTTGAGCGATCTGGCCGGCGGCCATGCGGAGAAGATCTTCAAGCTGCCCAATCCCTTCTATCTCACGAAATGAGCCGCGCCCGCGCGAAACCAGGAAATTAGTTTCGCGTCCGCCCCGGGGCGGAGAATTATCCCGGCCCGCTTCCCCGGTGACGGTCCCGCTACGGGCCGACCCTTTCCCCTTCCAACATGCACGTATCGCTCTTCTCCCCGCGTCATCTGCTCCTGCCCGCTGCATTTGTGGCGAGCGGCTTATACGCCCAGCAAACGGCGACTCCGGTCGCGGTGGCTCCTGCGTCGGAGAAACCCCTCGCAAGCGACGCGATCGTGCTCTCACCCTTCGAGGTGAGCACCGACAAGGACAACGGTTTCGCCGCGGCGAGCTCGCTCGCGGGCGGGCGCCTCGCGCTCGATTTGCGCGATACGCCGGCAGCTTACTCGGTCATCACGCGCGAATTCATCGACGCACTCGGGATCACCGATCTCCAAAGCGCCGCGGAGTGGACGACCGGCGGCACGCTCAACGTCGACAATGGCCAGCAGAATTTTTTCGCCTCGCCGGTGAACTACACGATCCGCGGCACGGGCGCTGGCCGCGCGCAGCGGAATTTTTTCCCGCAGTTCAACAACGGCGACAGCTACAACCTTGAGCGCTACGATTTCGGCCGCGGCCCCAATGCCATCCTTTTCGGCAACGGCTCGATCGGCGGCGTGAGCTCTTCCACCACGAAGCGCGCGCAAACCAATCGGCCCGCCCAATCCGTGCAGCTCAGCGTGGGCTCTTGGCGGAACTACCGAGCCACGTTCGACGTGAATCAGCCGCTTAACTCGAAGGTCGCGGTCCGCGCGGCCGCCGTGTGGGGAGACAGCGACGGTTGGCGCATGAAAGATTTCGACCGCCGCAAAGCCGCGTTTCTCACGTCGACCTTCAAACCGTGGCGCAACACCGAGGTCCGCGTCGAAGGCGAATACGGCATCAACTCGCGGCAATCCGGTTTCACGACGTTGAACGATCGGCTCTCCGGCTGGAATGGCACGACTACTTTCAATGCCGTGGCCGCCGCCACCACTTTACCCGGTAACGCGAACGCGATCGGGGTGGGGCGCCGCGGTGCCGGCTACTACGTCTTCGATCCGCTCTACCCGGCGCAGGCGATCATGAATTATCAGAACGACCCGATCACGCTGCCGGGCGGCAACAGCACGACCACGCCGATCGGCAATTTCGTGCAGGGCACGCTGCCGGCTTTCAACAGCGCCGGGGCGACGTTTCTCCATGCGGTCGACATCCCGGCCAACCGATTCGACCGGGCCATCGCGAACTCGTTTTTCCGTCCGCCGTCCGAGGAATTTACGATCTCGCCCGACGCGCCGATTCTCCAGCAGCGCTTCAAAGATATTCAGTTCACGCTGAGCCAGCGACTCGGCAATTTTTACTTCGAAGTCGCTGGCGATGCGAACCGCGCCAACTCGTTTATCAACGGCGAGCAGAACCGCAGCAGCGCCGACACCTACATCGACATCAACCGCGTGCGGCCCGACGGCACGGCGAACCCGAACTTCCTCCAGCCCTACGGCGACGGGCAACTCATGCGCGGGTTCCGCACGTTTGATTACAACAATCTCCGCGGCGCCGCCGCCTATGTGTTCAGCACCCGGTTCGGCAACTTTTCCGTCAACACGCTCGGCGGTATTAACGAGGGCAAGGACACCTCGGACTATCGCTACCTCAGCGTGGCGCAGGGCAACGATCACCGCCTGTGGGGCTTTCTCTCGACGCCCGCCACGCAGAATGTGCGCGTGCGCCGCTACTGGCACGAGATGAGCCGCCCGATTCCCGACCCCGCGCTGGGCACGGTCAAATACATCGATCCGAACGTGAACGCGCTCTACGGGAGCAACCGCGATATCAAACCGATTTGGGCCATCGACATCTCGCGCCGCGACACCGAGGCGATCAACACCTCGAATTTCAAATATCTCCTCGGCTCGCTCAACGCGAAGTTCTTCAAGAACCGCTGGGTCGTGCTCGGGGCCCTGCGCTACGACTCTTACAATTTCCGCACGCGCCAGCAGATCGACAAAGGCGACTACCCACTCGATTGGGACGGCGTCACGCGCATCCTCCGGCCCTCAGCACCGGCCGATTACGCGAACCTCACCTACCGCGAGCGCAATGCCGCCGGTGTGCAGGTCGGGCCCGCGCTTGAGGCGGCCATCCGCCCGCGCATTGCGCCGAATGGTGACCGCGATCCGCTCTACGCGAACGACCGCTTCAAAGATGACTACAACCCGAATCCCGTGAAGGGCAGCCAGATCACGCGCTCGGTCGGCTCGGTCTTGCATCTCACGAGTTGGATCAATCCTTCGTTCAACTTTGCGGAAACGTTCAACCCGCCCGGCGGCATCGTGCGCATCGACGGCCGGCAACTGGAGCCGACGATTTCGACGGGCAAGGATTACGGTCTGCGCATGGAGCTGTTCGAAAACCGGCTGAATCTGAATTTCACCTACTACCAGACCAAGGAAATCAACGGCGCAATTTCGCAGGACGGCCCAAATTTTTTCAACGCGCTCTACAATTCGAACATTGCCGGCGACCTCAGTCCGGTGGGCGGAAATATCCGCGGCGCCGGTCTGCTGCCTGTGCAGTATCGGGACATTCGCACGCGCTCCGGCAACGGCACGGAGATCGAGGCCGTGTTCAACCCCAACAAAGCCTTTCGGCTTACCGGGAGCGTGAGTTTCCCGAAAATCTACGAGTCGAATCTCTATCCGGATGTGAAGGCTTACATCGACAAGAACATCGACCTCTTCCGGCAAATCGCCCGGGACGCGGGCGTGCTCATCAGCGAGAGCGACGTCGCGAGCGTGAACCTCGCGATTCCGGTGAATCAGCGGTCGCCCGATGCGACGAACGCGACCAATGCGTTCAACAACATCATCGCGTTTCGCCGTAACATCGTCGACGGGAAGCGGCTCGCTCAGGACCAGCCGATCGTGAACGTGTTTGCCGACTACACGTTTCAGCGGTGGAAACTAAAAGGGCTCCGCATCGGTGCGGGCGTGCGCTACCGCGGCAAGCAGATCATCGGCTCGCGCGGCGCGGATACGATCGTCAATCCGGCGAACCCGCTCACCGCGGTCGACGATCCGAACGTCGACGCTTATACGGCGGTCTACACGCCGGACGATTACTACATCGTGACGGCGACGATGAACTACACGTGGCGGTTTAAGAATCGTCGCGAACTGCAGGCGAATCTCGTGATCAACAATCTGCTCAACGACCGCGGGCCGCAGTATTCGTCGATTGCGCAGACCGCGTCGGCGTTGCGGCCGAAGGGCGGCGACTACACGAGCTCGGCGCGCGAAACGGTGCCCATCTCCTTCGCGCTGAAACAGCCGATCAGCTACAATCTTCAGCTCACGCTAAAGCTGTAGTCTCCTCGCGGGCGGGTAGGGGAGTTGGCGGGGCGCAAAAAGGCCACGCGAGCGACCGCGTGGCCGGAGAGCATTCGCGTGGGGCGAGTGCCGCTTATTTCTTCGGAGCCTGCGCCTGGATCTCGGCGAGGCGACGGTCGAGTTCGGCCATCTTGGCGACGAGTTCCTCTTCCTTTTTCTTGCGCTCGCTGCTGGTTACGATGCTGAGGCTGGCGGCGTCTTTGACGACGGCGGCGGGCAGCGTGAGGAGGCGGGTGATGAGGCCTTGGTCCTTGAAGGAGCTGAGGTAGAGCGCGGTGATCTCGTGCGAAAGCTTGAGCGAATCCTGCGCGACGGTCTGGGTGCTCACGATGTTGTTTTGGAGCTGCTGATTTTTCGCGAGCTCGGCGGTGAGGACATTGCCGACCTGATCGGAGATGCGCTGGCTGTATTTCTCGATGGAGTCGCGGGTGAGGTTTTGGTCTTTCGACATTTCGGCGAGGATCGGGGAAATCTTGTCGGCCATGCGGGAGGAGACTTTGTCGACCTGCTCGTTCTGCATCTTCTCCGCTTCCTCGGGCGATTTGGGGAGCGGGTTGTAGGGCTGGACTTTCTTGGCGATGGCTGCGGCGAGGGCGTCCATGCGTTCGCCATTGAGCTTCTCGATTTCGATGTCGGTGCGGAACATGTCGGCTTCGCGCTTCGAGATCGCATCGCGGAGGAGTTTGTTGGTCGCGTCGATCTGACGGCGGTTTTCCTCGGAGGAGGCTTTCAGGGCGTCGTTTTGCTCACGGAGGGGTTTGATTTCCTCCTGCTGCTTGGCGGCGAGTTGGAGGACGGTCTGCTGGTGGAACCAGAAGGCGCCGCCGATCACGAGGATCGCGGTGAGAATGACGGCGGGAAGTTGTTCTTTGAATTTTTGCCACATGGTCGGGAGTGGGTTGAGTGGGAAGCTGAAGCGGAGGTTAGTGTCGGGCTGGAAATGAAAGCAACGCCGCGGTGGAGGGCGGATTTGCAGTTGTTTTTCGAGAGAGGCGACGCACGGTGGCGCCATGAGCCTCAATCGGTGTGAACAGCGGATTTTTGACTACTGGCAAGGTCATGCCACGGAGAGACAGTTCTGGCAGGAGAAAGTTCGCGCGGTCGCTAAAGCGACCGGCGATGACTTCGTAGCGGCGGCCCGGCTGGATGCGGAATTGTGGCGTTACTATCTGGAACGGAGTGCGGTGGTGCCGGTGTTCCGGGATGCGCTGCTGCACGAAGGCACGCAGAAGATCAGCATGAAGAATTTGGCGGAGTTGGTGTTGCGACTCTGGCTGGAGCCGCGGCCGAAGAAGAAACGGGCGGAGGGGGAGCCGCCGCTGTTGCCGTATGCGTGACGCGGGCGCGGCGCAGTCGGGCGAGATGAAGTTGGTCGGCGTGGTGATGGGTTATACACCTCCCAAAAAATCTTTGGGTGTCGTTTGGAACTTTCGCGGTCCTGTGCTTTCCTAACGTGTAGTTCAATTTTCTCCTCCGCTTAGCGGAGGAGAATTGGGGTAAGTAAGAAAGCAATGGGCGGACCGCTTAGGGGTAGGCGGTCCGCCCTCTTTTTTTGGCCGCAGGGCGGGAGGCACCGGCGCGAGTGGGTAAATGCGCGTTGGATCAACGCGCTCCACCTCAGGCCGGCGTGCCAGTGGCAGCGGGGGCGCTGCCGACCTTGTCGTGGAAGTCGGCAGGGGTGCCGGTTTGTTTGACGTAGCCGGTGCGGTGCACGAAGTCGCCGAAGCGTTCGCTTTTGGTGCGTTCGAGCGCGTAGCGGCGGATGATCGGGCCAAGCGTTGCGACGATCTCGGTGTCGGGGACGTTGGCCTTGTAGAGGGTGTTGAGGCGGGAGCCGTTGAACGCGGCTCCGAGGTAGATATTGTATTTCCCGGGGGACTTGCCGACGAAGCCGATCTCGGCGAGGTAGGGGCGACCGCAGCCATTGGGGCAACCCGTGATGCGGAGGGTGATCTCGTCGTGGCGCAGGCCGGCGGCTTCCATCTCGGTTTCGAGGATCGAGACGAGTTCGGGGAGGTAGCGTTCGCTCTCGGCGAGGGCGAGGCCGCAGGTGGGCAGGGCGACGCAGGACATCGCGTTGAGGGCGAGGCCGGAGGCGTCGTTGGCGGTGTCGAGTTTGTGCTTCTTGAGGAGCGCTTCGATGACGGGGCGCTCTTCCGGTCGCACGCTGGCGATGATGAGATTCTGGTTCGCGGTGAGGCGGAAGTCGCCTTTGTGCGCGAGGGCGATCTCGCGGAGGGCGGTTTTGAGTTTGAGTTGGGGTGTGTCTTTGACGCGGCCGCTCATCAGAAAGAGCGTGTAGTGGCTGGTGCCGTTTTCCGCGTTCACCCAGCCGTAGCGGTCGCCCATGTGCGTGAACTCGAACGGGCGGGGCGAACCGAGGCGGTAGCCGAGGCGGCGCTCGACCTCTTCGCGGAACCAGACGATGCCGCGGTCTTCGATGGTGTATTTGAGGCGGGCGTGCTTGCGGTCGGTGCGATCGCCGAAATCGCGCTGGGTCGTGAGAATTTTTTCGGCGACGTCGACGACTTGGTCGACGCGGCAGAAGCCGAGGACATCGGCGATGCGGGGGAATGTCTCGGTCTGGTTGTGCGACATGCCGAGGCCGCCGCCGACGGTGATGTTGAAGCCGAGGAGTTTTTTCCCGGAGGCGTCGGCGATGGCGATGAAGCCGAGGTCGTGCGCGTAGATGTCGACGTCGTTGGAAGGCGGGACGGCGACGACGATCTTGAATTTACGCGGGAGGTAAGTGGCGCCGTAAATCGGCTCCGCCTCGGGTTCGCCACCGGCCACGAGGGTGTCGCCGCCGACCCAAATCTCGTGATAGGCCTTGGTGCGCGGGAGGAGGTGCTCGGAGATGGCCTTGGTGATCCGGTAAGTCTCGGCGTGCAGCTCGGACTGCTCGGGGTTGGGGTTGCACATCACGTTGCGATTCACGTCGCCGCAGGCGGCGATCGTATCGAGGAGCGAGCGGTTGATGGCGTTGATCGCGCTCCAGAGATTGCCCTTCAGGATGCCGTGAAATTGGAAGGCCTGGCGCGTGGTGAGCTTCAGCGTGCCGTTGGCGTGGGAGTCGGCGAGGGCATCGAGCGTGACCCACTGCGCGGGAGTGCAAACGCCACCGGGAACGCGGACGCGGGCCATGAAGCTGAAGGCCTTTTCTTTGCCTTCCTTGCGCATTTGATTGCGGAGGTCGCGGTCATCCTGGCCGTAGATGCCGTGGAATTTGGTGAGTTGATTAGTGTCCTCGGTTACACCACCGGTGGAATGGTCGGCGAGGTCGCGGAGGATGTTTCCGCGGAGAAAATTCGAGGAGGCTTTGAGGCCCTCGTTTTTGGCGAGAGGCTTGGCGGCGGCGGCGGGTGTGGCGGCAGGTGTGGCAGTGGAACTCATGCGGAAAGGGGAGCGTGGAGGAGGGAAAGTGTGTCGCGCAAGGCGTCAGCAAGCGCCGTGGCGGCGAGAGGGTGAGTGCCGACGAGGTCGGTCATGTGGCAGAGCAGTGCGGGCTGGGTGGTCTCAGCCGCGCCGCAAATCTGGGCAATATCTCCGCCGGCGCCGGCGTGGCGACCGGGAGAGAGAAAGAGCAGGGCCACCACGACGCCACGTGAAGCGGACTTGGAGGTGTCAGCTGGCTCAGCGGAGGTGCATCCGGGGTCAGCGGGGGCAAAAGACGCGATCTCGCGGGTGGCGACGGCCGCGAGCGATTCGGCGAGGAGCGGGTGGTTGTGGGGGTGTTCGCCACCTTCCATCGAGGCGGCCGTGACGGAAGTCACCTCGGCTCCGAGGAGGGCGCGCACCTCTTCGGCGAGGCGATTGCGGAGGGCGGCAGAAGTGAGGGAGGGGCCGCCGTGGTCTACGACGATAACGGGAGGGGCTTCGAGGGAGGCGGCGGCGATGGTCTCGCGCACGCGGGCGGCGACGATCTGGGGAATCACGGCGGAATCGGCGAGGCCGCGCGCGAAGGTAAACTCGAAGGGCGTGTTGGCGTGTGCGCGTTGCAGGGCTTCGAGCTCGGTGCGAAGGGCGGAACCAATCGCGCCTTGGGCGCTGATGAAAAAGGGGGCAAAGACGAACTGGCGTTCGCCGCGGGCGAGTTGCGCGCGGATGAAAGGCGCAAGCGTCGTGCCGGGCGCATCACCGTCGAGGGCGGCAAGCGCGATGCGGTCACTGTGTTTCCAAGAAATGGGGTGCACACGCTCACCGACGGACGCGGACAATTCCTGCGCGACGGCGCGGAGATTGCGGGTCGCGGCGGGCTCAAGGGAGCCGTTGTCGATGAGCGCGATGGTCATGGGGCGGTTTGGGCGCTGGCGATTTGGAACCAAGCGAGCTTGTCGGAGAGCGCGGCGACTTCGCCGATGACGACGATGGCGGGCGCGCCGAATCCTGCGTGCTCGGATTCGAGGGCGATTTTTTCGACCGTGGAGAGGAGTTGGCGGTGTTCGCCGGTCGTGGCGGATTGCACGACGAGGGCAGGAGTGGCGGGCGCGAGACCGCCCGCTTGGAGGCGGCGCGTGATGGTCTCGAGGTTTTTCATGCCCATATAGAGGCAGAGGGTCGCGCCAAGTTTTCCGTAGTCTTCCCAGTGGATCGCGGCGTCGGGCTTGTTGGGATCTTCGTGTCCCGTGAGAAAAACGACAGCGGACGAGTGGGCGCGGTGGGTGAGCGGCACGCCAGCGTAGGCCGCGGCGGCGAGCGCGGAGGTGACGCCGGGGACGATCTCGAAGGCGATACCGGCTTCGACGAGCGCTTCGGCTTCTTCGCCACCGCGACCGAAGACGAACGGGTCGCCGCCCTTGAGGCGGACGATGGTGCGTTTCTCGCGGGCGAGGCGGATGAGGATACTTTCGATGTCGCGTTGCGGGCAGCAGAAGCCGCCGCCCTTTTTGCCGACGAAGATCTTTTCCGCGGCGGGATTGGCGAGCGCCATGATCGCGGGGGCGACGAGATAGTCGTGGACGATGACGTCGGCCTCGCCGAGGAGGCGGAGGGCCTTGCGGGTTAGCAACTCAGGGTCACCGGGGCCGGCGCCGACTAGGTAAACGGTGCCGGTGGGCAAGAAATTGGTGAGTGAAGCGGTCATGTTGCCAAGCGATCGCACTCCTCAGGTCGCGGCGGGCGCGGTCGGATTTGAGAGGTAAATTGAGTTATACATGACTTCTTTAGTAGATATGACGAGTTTTAGGCTTTACGTTGGCGGGGCTGGGCGCAAGCAATCTCGCTGTCATGCCTGCATTTTCAATCGAGACCGTAAATCAATGGAATACCCAACTTCGCAACCAGTCGCCGTTGGACGTCGTGCGCTGGGCCATCGCGCAGGCCGGTGGGCGAGCGATCGTCTCGACGAATTTCCGGCCCTATGAGGCGGCGATTCTCCACCTCGCGGTTCAGGCGCAGGCGGACATCCCGGTGCTCTGGGTCGATCACGGCTACAACCGCCCGGCGACCTACAAACACGCCGAAGAGTTGCGCGCCAAGCTGGGCTTGAATCTGAAGCCCTTCCTGCCGAAGGTCACCGCCGCGCATCGCGATGCGATTTACGGGCCGATCCCGACGACCGAGGACGAGGAGGGCCTGAAGAAGTTTAGCGCGGTGATGAAGCTCGAGCCGTTTCAGCGCGGCATGAAGGAGCTGGCGCCGACGGTGTGGATCACCGCGTTGCGCAAGGTGCAGAACCCGAACCGCGCCGGCCTCGACATCGTGTCGCACGACGCGAACTTCGGCGCCCTCAAGGTGAGCCCGCTCTTCTATTTCAGCGACGCCGAGCTCGATGCGTATCTCGCGAAGAACAATCTGCCCAACGAGTGGGACTACTTCGATCCCGCTAAGGCCGACGAGAAGCGCGAGTGCGGACTACACGCCGCCTGGGGAAAGAAAGCCGTCAACGGCTGATCCGCTCCTCCGTTTTTACTCATTCGCCGCGTCCTCCCGGGCGCGGTCTCTTTTTCGATTCAATGCAGAATTACCATCTCGACCACCTTCAACATCTCGAAACCGAAGCCATCCACATCATGCGGGAGGTGGCCGGTGAATTCGAGCGTCCGGCGCTGCTCTTCTCGGGCGGCAAGGACTCCATCTGTCTCCTGCGTCTCGCTGAAAAAGCGTTTCGCCCGTCGGACCTACCGATGCCGTTTCTCAACGTCGAGACCGGCCACGAGTTTCCCGAGTTACTGGAGTTTCGCGATCGGCGCGCCAAGCAGCTCGGCGCCAAGCTCATCGTGCGCACCGTCGATCAGGCGCTGGCCAAAGGCACGGCCACACAGGCCCCGGGTGAAGTTAGCCGCAACAAGCTCCAGATCCCGGTGCTGCTCGGCGCGATCGAAGAATTTCGTTTCGACTGCGCCATCGGCGGCGCTCGGCGCGACGAGGAGAAAGCCCGCGCCAAGGAGCGCTTCTTCAGTTTCCGCGACAGCTTCGGCCAGTGGGACCCGAAGAATCAGCGGCCGGAAATCTGGAATCTCTACAACGGCCGTCTCAACGCCGGGGAGAACATGCGCGTATTCCCGCTGAGCAATTGGACCGAGATGGATGTGTGGGAATACATCAAGCGCGAGCAACTCGAGGTCCCGAGTATCTACTTTAGCCACACGCGCGAGTGCTTCCGCCGCGGCGGCCAGTGGCTGCCGATGCCGCCGGAGCACACTGATGCCACCAAGCCCGATCCCTACGCCGGTGCCCGGCCCAAGCCGACCGAGGCTCGCAAGACCATGGTCTGTCGCGTGCGCACGATCGCCGATATGATCAGCACCGGCATGGTCGAGAGCCCGGCCAGCACGTTCGACGACATCATTGGCGAAGTCGCCGCCGCCCGCGTGACCGAGCGCGGTTCACGCGCTGACGACAAGGCCTCCGAGGCCGCCATGGAAGACCGGAAAAAAGCCGGCTATTTCTGACCCTTCCGCATTTTCACTTTCGACTGCAGCTCTCGCATTCATGTCTTTGAACCCAGCTTCCACTCTCCCGGTCGACATTCTCCGCTTCAACACCTGCGGCAGTGTCGATGACGGCAAATCCACGCTCATCGGCCGTCTACTCTACGATACAAAATCGTTGATGGAAGATCAGATCGAGGCGCTCGAACGCTCCGCCGACATCACCGGTGGCGGGCAGATCAATCTCGCCAACCTTACCGATGGCCTTCGTGCCGAGCGTGAGCAGGGCATCACGATCGACGTCGCGTATCGCTACTTCGCGACGCCGCGCCGCAAGTTCATCATCGCTGACACTCCCGGCCACGTCCAATACACGCGCAACATGGTGACGGGCGCCTCCAACGCCAATCTCTCCATCATCCTCGTCGATGCGCGCACCGGCGTGATCGAGCAGAGCCGCCGCCACACCGCGATCGCCGCTCTCCTGCGCATCCCCCACCTCGTCGTCGCCATCAACAAGATGGACCTCGTGGGCTGGAGCGAGGCGCGTTTCCTCGAGATCCGCGCGCAGTTCGAAGAGTTTCTTCCGCGTCTCGATATCAAGGATGTGAAGTTCATCCCGATGAGTGCGCTGAACGGCGACAACGTCGTCGAGCCCTCGGTGCACACGCCGTGGTATGTCGGCCCGACCTTGCTCGGCCACCTTGAGACCGTGCACATCGCGAGCGATTGGAATCTCAACGGCTTCCGCCTCCCGGTGCAGTGGGTCAATCGCCCGAACAATCCGACCGATCAATCGCTCCACGATTTCCGCGGCTTTAGCGGACAGATCGCGGGTGGTATCGTAAAGGTCGGTCAGAAGGTGATCGCGTTTCCCGCCGGTATTGTGAGCACGGTGAAACAGATTTGGACCTACGACGGCCCGGTCGAGGAAGCGTTTTGCCCGCAGTCGGTGACGCTCGTGCTGGAGCACGATATCGACATCAGCCGCGGCTCGATGCTCGTCGGCCTCGATCATCTGCCCGGCTCGCACAGCGATCTTCAGGCGGAGGTGTGCTGGATGCACCCGCGCGCGTTGCAGGCGGGGAAGAAATATTACCTCAAGCACACGACGCACACCGTGCAGGTGGCGGTCACGGAAATCGTCAACAAGCTCAACCTCGCGACGCTCGATTCGGAAGCGGGGGCGACGGAGTTGGCGATGAACGATATCGGCGAAATCCGCCTGCGCACGGCGAAGCCTCTCGTATTCGACGGCTACGCGACGAACCGGCTCACGGGCTCGTTCATTCTGATCGAGCAGGGCACCAATGCCACGGTAGCGGCTGGAATGTTGAATTCTCCGCGCGAAATCGTGAAGCCCGAGAATGGGGACTACGTGATCTGAGCCGCGGGAAAACTGCCTTGTTCGCTCCGCCGTGAAAATCTCCGTCAAAGTCGATTACGCCTGCCGCGTGATGGCGGAACTCGCCCGCCTCCATGGCTCGGGTGAGTTGGCGCAGATCGAACAATTGGCCAAAGCCGAAGCGGTGCCGGCGAATTTTCTCGCGCAGATTCTCCTCAAGCTGCGCGACCACGGCCTGATCACGAGCCGGCGCGGCAACCACGGCGGCTACATGTTGGCGCGTGCGCCGGAGGAAATCTCGTTGCACGACATTTTGCTCGCGGTGGAGGGGAAGTGTTTGCACCTGAGCGGAAATTTCCACGGCCGCAGCGGGCGCCGCCTGAAACGCGTGTGGAACGAAATCAGCGAGGTGCTCGTCGCGAAAACGAAAAGCTATACTCTCGACCAGCTCACCTCAAAGAATGCGGCGGAGATGTATTACATCTGAGAGCGCGAAGTGGCGGTTGGGAAATGGAACTTGAAGCGCGGGCGCGGCCCCGCAGCGTCACGGCAACTTTCCCATGAACGAAGACATCCTCAAATCCATCCACGAAGAATTGGTCGCGATCCGTCAGCTCTTGGCCGAGGCCAATAAAGCCCCCGCGCGGAGTGCGCCGGCGCGGACGACGACTTCGTCGTCGAGCTATGCGAGCAGCGGTGGCGGCGGTTTCGATGAAGTGATTCCGCAGCCGAGTGAGGTCGTGCCGAATGCGGGCGACGTGCAGGTGCATTTCGGTAAAAATAATGGCGTGGCCCTCTCGAAGCTCAGCGAGCGCTCGCTCTCATGGTATGCGACGGAGCAGCCGCCGCGTCTCGACAGCAGCGGCAAGCCCTATCCGCCGCGCCCGCAGGAAGTCGTGCTTCGTAATGCCGCGCGCACGCTCTGGCACCAAAACAAGGGCACGCTCGGTCAGCCCGACGCACCCAAGGCCGCGCCGGCTCCGGTGATTCCGGTCGAGTCTTCCGCGCATCTTTCCGACGAAGAGAACGTGCCGTTCTGATCGACGGCGACGTCGCGGTGGAGCCAGCCATCGCTCAGAATTCGGCAGCGCAGGCCGCCGCGTCCGCGGAGCCAGGCTTCCGCGCCGGTGCCGACGGCTTGCTCCATCCAGTAACACGGCCGGCATTCTTCGGTGCCGGCAAATTCCACGCCTTGGAGGGTGAAGCGGCGGCCGATGAGGGTGTTCAGGTCGATGCCTTCGGTGAGGACGTTGCGACGCAGCGCGGCGGGCGTCGGTCGCAGCGGACGCAGGTGCGCGCACAGGGCGTCGAAAATTTCCGCTGAGAAAAATGTGATCTGGCCCTTGTAGTCGGGCGATTGGTGGAAGAAGCGGTCACCGCGGAGACCGTGGCCGGCCACGCATTCGGCGGACGCGACTTCGACGATCGGGTGCGAGCCGGCGGGTTGACCGTGGTGGCCGAAAAAATTGTGCCCCGGCGAGAGGAAGATCTGGCGAATGCGGAACATGGGCGCGGGTTGGCGAAGGCTCAGTGCTGCGTGGTCGCGAGCACGTCGTCGGTGCAGATGCGGACGAGGCGCGCGCCGCCGTCGGAGGTGGGCAGGAGGGTGTCGTTCCACTCGCGGTGGTCGTAGCGGTAGCGGATTTGCACGCCGCGCAGCGCACCGGAGCGGAGGGCGGCCTGGGCTTCCGCGAGCGAAATGGTTTGCTCGATCACCATCGTGCGGGCGGCGTGGCGCGGCACGATGGCGAGCACGTGAGTGCAGGCGGCGAGGTCGGCGAAGAGTTGTTCGAGCGTCGCCGGATCGAGGGCCGCCTGCTGGAGCGCGGGGAGGTTGAGCGGAGATTCGGAGGTCATGCGGCGCGCGGGTTGAGGCCGGCGGCGGGCGGGCGTGGGATGAGGCGGATGGCGTTGATGGGCGCGGGGCAGACGTCGTGGCAAATGCGGCAGCCGTTGCAGAGGGCAGCGTCGATGTGCGGGATGCCGCGCTCGATGACGACGGCACCGGCGACCGGGCAGCGTTCGCGGCAGACGGAGCAGAAGGAGTGTTGGTAGGCGAGGCAGTGGCGCCCGGCGATGACGGCGAAGGTTGCCGGTGGCGGGGCCGCGAGGGCGGGGGAGAGCGGGGTCGTCGGCTTCGCTGGCAACAGGCGGCTGAGGAACGCGCGGCGGGACGGCGAGGGGACCGTGGCGTTCATCGCGCGGGGAGCGGCGGCGGGCGGTTGTTAGCGAGCAGCGAAGGGCTTTGGTCGATACTCGCGTCGGGCGCGTGGCACTGGAGGCAGTTGTGACGATCCGGGTGCGGCGTGCGGAACGAGTTCGCGCCGCCGGGGCCGTGGCAACTGAGGCAGTTCTGGCGCATCCACGTGGCGTGCGGCAGCACCGGGGGCGCACCTTCGTAGGCGCGGCGACCGAAGCCGGCAGAGGGTTTGCCCATGAAAACGTTGCCGTCGGCGAGCGAGATCGTGCGGCTGCGCCACGTGCTCGAGGGCCCGAGGGCGGAGACGTGGCACTGGAGGCAGTTTTCGTAAACCTGATGGCTCATCTGCGGCACCGTGATGCCGGAGATGACGACGGGTTGGCCGTGACATTCCAGGCAGGCGGCGGCGGTCGTCTGATTCAACGGATGGGGGGCGACGGGCGGCGCGCCGTCGTATTGGCGGCGCGAGGCGCGTTGGTGGCGGACGAGGGACTGTTCGTCGCGGGAGAGCGCGGCGAAGGTCGTGACGGCCGGTGCGTGGCGGTCGAGATCGGCGAGGCGATTGGACCACGCGTGGTTGGGCTGGAGCGTGTGCTCTCGCAGGCGCGAGTAGGGGAGCGCGACGGGGACGGCGGCGTCGGCGGACGAGTTCTGCGGAGCGGCGACGGGTGGGGCGGCGCGGCGCACTTCGCGGGCGAGGCTGGCTTCGGCGGAAGTCTGGCGTAGGCCCATGAAGAATCCGCTGAGGCCAACGGTGAGCGCGATCACGCCGGCGACGACGGCGCCGCCGCCGCGAGGGAGACGAGGGGTGGGCTGGGAGGAGTTCATCGCACCGGGACGCGCGAGCGGTCGTCGAGCGAGGGCTCGCGGTTGGGTTTGCCGCCTTTCGGAAAGACGCGGACGGCGCACTTCTTGTAGTCGGGCTCTTTCGAGATGGGGCAGGGTTCGCCGAGGGTGACTTCGTTGATCATCAGGCGCTCGTCGAAGAAGGGGACGAAGACCGAGCCACGCGGCGGCTGGGCGCGACCGTTGAGCCAGACGGGGAGCTCGATGCGGCCACGGCGGGACTCGACGATGGCGAGGTCGCCGTTGGCGAGGCCGGCGAGGGCGGCGTCTTCGGCGTTCATCTCGACGTAGGCGTTGGGCATGGCGTTGCGGAGCTGGGGCACGCGCATCGTCATGGTGCCGGTGTGCCAGTGCTCGAGGACGCGGCCCGTGCAGAGCCACGTCGGGTAGTCGCCATCGGGCGACTCGGCAGGCGGCTCGTAGGCGCAGAACCAGATGAGGGCTTTGTCGTCTTTGGTGACGGAGTGGTAGAACTGGATGCCTTTGCCCTTCTCGACGAACGGATCGGTGCCCTCGGTGAAGCGGAACGTCGTCTCCTTCCACTCGCCGGTGGGGGTTTGCACAACGGGCCAACGGAGGCCGCGCGATTTGGCGAGGACGTCGTAGGGCGCGAGGTTCTTGTGTTTCTTGTAGGAGAACTGGCGGTATTCCTCGTAGAGGGCTCGGTCGACGTTGATGTCCTGATAGTGGGCGTAGTCCCAGGCGGGAACGGGGCGGCCGGCCTCATCTTGGAAAGTGAAGATGAAGTTGCCGTCGCGGTCCTTCATGCCGGGGTGGCCGAGTTCGAAAAGGCGACGGGCGAGGGCGATGGTCATCCACGCATCGGGGCGGGCTTGGCCGGGGGGCTCGACTTGTTTGAACCACTGCTGGGTGCGACGCTCGGAGTTGCCGTAGATGCCGTTTTTCTCGACCCACAGGGCGGCGGGCAGCACGAGGTCGGCGATTTCGGTGGAAGCGGTGGGATACACCTCGGAGACGATCAGGAATTTGTCGGCGAGGTCTTTTTTCGCGGAGAAGAGCTTGTGGAGATTCGGCAGCGATTGGCCGGGGTTGGTGACCTGCACGAAGATCGTGGAGATGTCGCCGCCCTTGTCGGTGGGTGTGCAAAATTTTTCCCACATGAGCACGGTGTGGTGGCCGGGCTTAGGGCTGATGCGGCCGGGCGGGAGCTTCCAGATTTCTTCGGATTCCTTGCGGTGGCTCTCGTCGGCGACGAGGCGGCCGCCGGGGAGGAAATGACACAAGGTGCCGACTTCGCGCGCGGTGCCGCAGGCGGACGGTTGACCGGTGAGAGAGGTCGGGGCGTCGCCGGGTCGGCCGAAGTGGCCGCTGAGGAGGTGGATCGAGTGGACGAGGCGGTTGATCGCGGTGCCGCGGGTGTGCTGGTTCATGCCCATGCACCAGAGGCTGGTGATGCGGACATCGCGGCGGCCGAAGAGCTCGGCGAGTTTGCGGAGCTTGGCGGCGGGGACGCCGGAGATTTTTTCGACGTATTCGGGCGTGTAGGTGGCGAGCGACTTTTTGTAGTCCTCGAAACTGATGGGCTGGCCCATGAGATCGAGAGGCTGCTTGTCGCCGCGGAAATTGCAGTGTTTGGCGACGAAGGCCTTGTCCCACGTGTCGTTCGCGAGAAGGAGGTGGGCGATGCCGTTGGCGATGGCCATGTCGCTCTGCGGGCGGAACTCGAGATACTCGTCGCAATATTCCGTGGTGCGGGTGCGGCGGGTGCCGATGTCGATCAGGGTGATCTTTTCCCCGCGGGCGCGGCGGTCGATCACGCGCGAGAAGAGCACGGGGTGCATCTCGGCGGGATTGTTGCCCCACATGATGACGACGTCGCAGGCGTCGAGATCGTCGTAGCAACCGGCGGGTTCGTCGACGCCGTAGACGGAGAGATAGCCCGTCACGGCGGAAGCCATACAGAGGCGGGCGTTGGGCTCGATGTGGTTGTTGGCGAGGCCGCCCTTCATGAATTTCTGGGCGGCGTAGCCCTCGGGAATCGTCCACTGGCCGCTGCCGTAGAAGGCGAAGGAGGCCGGTTTCGCCATGATGCGACGGGCCATCACGTCGATGGCTTCTTCCCATGAGATCGGCTCCATGCGACCGCCGCGACGGAGGAGAGGCGTGGTGAGGCGATCTTTGCCGTAGAGGATGCCGCCGACGTGATAGCCCTTTACGCAGAGGAGGCCCTTGTTGACCGCGGCGAGACGCTCGCCCTGGATCGCGACGACGCGACCGTCTTTGACGCCGACGCGGACGTGGCATCCGGTGCCGCAGAAACGGCACGGGGCCTTGTCCCACTTGATATCGTCGGCGATGGGGACGGGAGCAGCAGAAGCGGTGGCCGGTTGAGCAGACAGCCGTTGCTGAACGACGGCAGTGGCGGCGGCGAGGGCGGAGACGTGGAGGAATTCGCGGCGGTCGAGTTTCATGAGCAGAGGGCGGAAGAGGTGGGGTGGTCGGCGGTGACTTCGACGAAAGCGACGTCGACGGCACGGATGCCGGGGAAGGCTTCGAGCTCGCGGTGGAGGGCGCGCGGGTCGGTGGTCTCGGCCGTGAGCGGGAGCAGATGCGCCGAAGGCTCGCCGAGGCGGAGATCGGTGCGCGCGGAGAGGGCGGCAAGCACCGGTGCCTGATCGGCCGCCGCGAACGGGAGCGTGAGAACGAGGCCGATGATGACGGGTTCCGGGGCGACCATGAAGAGACGCTGAAAGGAAAAAAGGCGCGCCACAAGAATAAAAGAGCTTTTGATCTTGAATTAACGTGGCGGGATCGCCAAGTTCGCGGTCGTGACGCTTTCGAAACCCACTTTTTTCCTCGTGGCCGCCGTGGCGGTCGGAGGCGCGGCGTTCGGCGGATGGTGGGTGTATCAACGTTCGTTTGCTGGTTGGGAGCGGGCCAAAGCTGCAAGTGTCGCGGCGGGTGCGGCCGGTGCGGCGGTCGACAACGCGAAGCTGCATCGCGTGGAAATTCATCCGGGGCCGGCGACGCCGGCGGTCATGGCCCGGCATACGACGACGGCGGGCAACCTCGCGGCAGTGGCGTGCTCGACCTGCCACACGACGCGGCCGCCGAATGTCGCCCTCACGCAGGCGGTCCAGTTGAAGGAGTTTCACCAAGGGCTTACCTATCGCCACGGCGAGCTCTCGTGCCTGAGCTGCCACAACGCGACCAACTACGACACGCTGCGCCGCGCCGATGGCACGACGCTCGCGTATCCGCAGACGATGCTCCTGTGCGCGCAATGCCACGGACCTACATATCGCGATTACCTCCATGGCTCGCACGGTGGCATGAACGGCTACTGGGATCTGAAGCGCGGTCCACGTGAGCGGAACACGTGCACGGATTGCCACGATCCCCACGCGCCACTCTACCCGCGGGTGCAGCCGGTCTTTCCGCCACGCGACCGCGGAGCGCAGCAGCAACAGGCGCGCTTACACGCGTCGCACTAAAACCTCTTTCCCGATGTCCGAGCCCTCCCACTCAACGCCCGCTTCACCGCCACCGCCGGAAGCGCCCGACGGTAACATGACCCGGCGCACGGCGCTCAAAATCGCGGGGGCGACGCTCGGGGCGGCGGCTTTCGCGAAGGCAATTGCGCCGATCGTGGAGTGGACGGCGAACCAGTCGGTCGACGAGTTTCTCCAGCGGCACTACCGGGAACTCTCCAAGGCGGACATGGCGCTCGTGCTGAAGCGCCTCGAGGAAGAGACGCGGAAAGACTACGGCGCGAAAGTGGAAATCTCCGACGTGCGGCCGGAGCCGGGCGTGAAGTTTGGCTACGCGCTGAATCTCTCGATTTGTGTGGGCTGCCGGAAATGCTCCGAAGCCTGCCACAAGGAGAACAACCACGACCGCCCTTCCGGAAACTCCTACATCCGCGTGTTTGAGATGGAGAACGGCTCGAACGATTTCGCGCGCGGCACGGTGAACTACACGCATCCGGTGCCGGCGAAGGACAAGTTCTACATGCCGGTGCAGTGCCAGCAATGCGACCACCCGCCGTGCGTCAATGTGTGCCCGGTGGACGCGACGTGGAAGGAGCCGGATGGCATCGTCGTGATCGATTACAACTGGTGTATCGGCTGCCGGTATTGCGAGGCGGCGTGCCCGTATCACGCGCGGCGCTTCAACTGGACGAAGCCGCAGGTGCCGGCCGAGGAGATCACGCCGGTGCAGGCTTATCTTTCGAACCGCATCCGGCCGCAGGGCGTGATGGAGAAATGCACGTTTTGTCTGCACCGGACGCGCAACGGAAAACTCCCCGCGTGTCTCGAAGCGTGTCCGACGGGGGCGCGCGTTTTCGGCAACCTCCTCGATCCCGAGTCGGAGATTCGGTGGATTCTCTCCCACAAACGCGTGTTCGTGCTGAAGGAGGAACTCGGCACGAAACCCAGCTTCTTCTATTTCTTCGATGAGTAACCCGACCTCAACCGCGACGGCAGTTTCGGCCCGACCGGGACACGCCGAAGGGTATCCGCGTTTCCTGTGGCGCGTCATCAGAGACGCCACCGACGGCAACGGCTGGTTTTACGCGTGGATGACGCTGCTCTCGGCGGTGACGCTCGTGGGCATCAACGCATGGGCGACGCAGTTTCGCGACGGCATGATCGTGACCAACATGACCGACCACGTGTCGTGGGGACTCTACATTGCGAACTTCACGTTTATGGTCGGGCTCGCGGCGGGCGGGGTGATGATGGTGATCCCCGCCTATCTCTACCACGACGAGGAGATGCACGATGTGGTGATTGTGGGCGAGATGCTGGCCATCGCCGCCATCGCGATGTGCATCGGATTCGTCGTCGTCGATCTCGGGCGGCCGGACCGGTTTTGGCATCTGATCCCCGGAATGGGCGTGTTTAACTGGCCCGTGTCCATGCTCACGTGGGACGTGCTTGTGCTGAACGGCTACCTGCTGCTCAACCTGCACATCTGCGGCTATCTGCTCTACATGCGGTTTCTGGGACGGTCGCCGAATCCACGGTGGTATGTGCCCTTCGTGCTGCTCTCCATCGTGTGGGCAATCTCGATCCATACTGTGACGGCATTTCTCTACTGCGGACTCGGCGGACGGCCGTTTTGGAACACGGCGTTGCTCGCGCCGCGGTTTCTGGCGTCGGCCTTCGTCTCGGGGCCAGCCTTCATCATCCTCGCGCTCCAAGTGCTGCGGCGCGTGGGCAATGTGCAGATCAGCGACCGGCCAATCGCGGTGCTGACGAACATCATCCGGGTGACGATTTTGATCAATCTGCTCATGCTCGGATCGGAAATTTTCACCGAATTCTACAGCGGCACGAGCCACACAGCGGCGGCGCGGTATCTGTATTTCGGGTTGCACGGCGCGCACGGCCTCGTGCCATGGATTTGGAGCGCGATTGCGTTTGGTGTCGTGGCGGCGGTGATGCTGCTGCGGCCTAATGTGATCGCGCACAAGGTGCAGCTCTCGGTGGCGTGCGGCCTCGCGTTTGCCGGCGTGTGGATCGAAAAAGGCATGGGCCTCATCATCCCGGGATTTATTCCGGCGACGCTGCATGAAATCGTGGAGTATTCACCTAGCCTCGTGGAGTGGCAGATCAGCGCGGGGATTTGGGCGCTGGGGATGTTGATTTACACGGTGGCCTTGAAGATCGGTCTCCCAATTTTGCGCAGCCCGCGCGGAGTGCCGCGGGTTTGAGGTGGCGTCGCGTAGCACGCGAAGCTTGGATCGACCTTATGTTGCGGTGCGGAAAAACAGCCCAGAATGCGATCGCGGTAATGAGCTTCCTCGCGGAGCGATTCGACGACGGCGAGACGCGGCTGAGCTCCTTTGATGTCGCGGAAAAGCGCAACCAGCCGCAGACGATGGTGGCGAAGGTGCTCACGACGCTGTCGATGGCCGGACTCGTCAACGGAACGCGCGGCCCGGGTGGCGGCTACTGGTTGGCACGCTCGCCGCAGGATATTTCGTTGGCCGATATCGTGGAAAACTTCGAGCGCGACGACGCGGAGATGATGTGTCCGTTTGGCCCGGGGTGGTGCGGCAAAGGCGCCCCGTGTCCGCTGCACGATCAGATTGCGGCGTTTCAGAAAGATTGGGACGACTACCTCAACAACACGACGTTGGCCGTGTTTGTGAAGAACCGCGGGCGGGCCAAGTAGGCGGCGAGGTGATTTCGTGCCGGCATGGTGAATGAGTGAAATCCGCCGTCGGCGTGTCGTCGCGTGAAACTTGCTCGCACGGGTCGGCGATCAAGTGCGAGGGTGGATGAATAACTCCTGCCCGATGAAATCGTTTCCCCTAGTTTTGGTGCGTTGGATTCCGCTGGCTTCGGCATGCGTGGTTGCAGCGTTGCACGCGCAAACTGCGCCGCCCCGTCCGTCGCTCGCGGAGGAGGTGATCGTGACCCTCTCGCCCTTCGAGGTGTCGACGAATCCGGACGACGGTTACAAGGCGACCAACGCGCTCTCCGGCACGCGCTTCAATACCAACCTCCTCGATCTGCCGAAGCCGGTCGACGTGATCACAGCCGAGTTCATCGCCGATATTGGCGCGACCGATATGTATGAGGCGCTCCGTTACGCGGGCGGCGTGGAGGTCAACAGCGCGCCGGGGCAGGATGACATCACGGGCGGCAACTTCGCGGTGCGCGGCATCAGTGTGCAGACGACGACCTATCGCAACGGCTACCGCTCGTTCGGTATCGTTGATCCCGTGACGGTGGCACGGGTCGAAATCATCAAGGGGCCGTCGTCGGTGTTTTCCGGCACGATCGAGCCGGGCGGCACGATCAATACGATCACGAAAAAGCCGGCGCGCACGGCCTCGCAAGCGGCGAAGGTGGGCGTGGGATCGTTCAACCGCTTTCGCAGCGAAGTGAGCGCGACGGGGCCGGTCGATGCGGGCAAGAAACTCGCCTATCGCGTGGCGTGGGCGCACGAAAATTACGGCAGCCCCTACGATTTCGCCGGGCGGCGCCGCGGGGTCTACGCGGTGACGCTCGATTACCGTTTGGCGCCGCGGACGACGCTGACGTTCGATTCGAGCTACACCGAAAATTTCGTCCGACCGTCGTCGCGCATCGCGTATTTCAACAGCACCCTGATCAGCCCCACGATCACCGGCCTGGAGCGCAACGTGCGCACGACGTTCAATCGGCAGGGGCCCGAGGCGTTTTCTGATCTCAAGCAGGTGCAGGGCGACGTCGAGCTCACGCACGTGTTCAACGACACGTGGTCCGCGCGCCTCGGCACTTACTATCGTTATCAGGACTTGGCGCGTCTGTTGGTGGGCGGCTCGGCGCGCATCACGACCAATGCCACCACCCGCGTGCGCTCGGTCGCCCGGGTCGCCACCTGGGAGCCGGACGCGGAGTCTTACGTCTATGCGCCGCAGGGCTACGCCACGGGCAAGTTCAAGTATGCCGGCATCGATCATCGGCTCATCGCCGGCTACGAATACAACACCTCGCCGACGCGCAACGACGTCTACACGCGCACGCTTTCGTCCATCAACATCGATAACCCCACGCCGGCGAGCTACGCGCTCGGCGATCCAGGGCTGTATCCGGCGAGCGACCTGCGCCGCACGGAGTCGATCGAGCAAGGCTACTCGCTCAACAACGTGTGGAGCTTCTGGAAGGGGCGGGCGACGTTAGTGCAGGGCATGCGCTATAGCACGTTTGAGGCGACGCGCCGTAGCCTGATTACGAATACGACTTCGACCCAGGACGATGCGGCGCTCGCGCAGAGCTACGGTCTCTCGGCGCGTGTGCTGCCCAAGGTTTCGGCGTTTGTGAGTCTCAGCGAATCATTCGCGCCGCAGTCACTGGTTGGTTTCAACGGCGAATTGCTCGATCCGGTGCGCGGCACGGGCACAGACCTCGGTTTCAAATACGACATCGTCGACGGGCGTCTTTCGGGTTCGCTCGTGGGTTTCGATATCACGCGCTCGAATGCACCGACGCCGGACAACGACCATCCCGGGTTTTTCGTCGCCGACGCGGAGAGCCGCGCGCGCGGCTTCGAGGCTAGCGTGCTCAGTCGCCCGATGGACGCTTGGTCGATCGTCGCGAGTTACGCCTATCTCTCGACGGCGGTGACGAAGGAGAATCGCGCGAACTTGTTGGGCCAGCGCACGAGCAATGTGCCGCGCCATCAGTTTTCCGTGTGGAACCGCTACCGGATGCGCGACGGCGTGCTGAAGGGCCTCGGGCTCGGCGTGGGCGTGGCCTACAAAGGCAATCGCCGCGGCAACACTTCGGTGGTCGATCAGCCGGGCCTGCAACTCGCCCCATATACGCGTTGGGACGCGAATATTTCCTACGAGCGCCGCTTCCGGAAGTGCACGATGAACCTGACGGGCTCGGTCGCGAATCTGACCAATCTCGAATATGAGGTGAATGCCAACGGGTTCGCGGAACCGCGCGCATATACCGGAAGCGTGTCGGTGCGGTTTTGAGTGAGCGCGGAGGATGAAGGCACGCGGGGGGCGGGGTGGTGTCGCAGGCTGACGTGTTTAGACCGGTGATACGGCCACGGCGCAGGCCTTGTAGCTCGGTTGGCGGGAGTGAGGATCGAAGGATGGGAAGGTGAGTTGATTCACATTGCCGAAGTGCATCGGGAGAAAAATCTGGCCCGGCTGCACCGTGGGCGTGACGAGCGCGATGGCTTCGGTGGTGCCGCGACGTGAACTCACCGTGACGCGGTCACCGGCGGCGATGTGCAGGCGCGCGGCGTCGTCGGGGTTGATCTCGGCGGTGAGGACGGTGGGGCCGAGTTTGCGGAGGACGGCGCTTTTGTCGGTGCGCGAGCCAGTGTGCCATTGGGCGGAGGAACCGCGGCCGGTGAGCATGATAAACGGATATTCGGCGTCGGGCGGCTCGGGCATCGGACGCGGGGCGTCGAAGAGGAAGCGGGCGCGCGCATCGGAGGTGAAGAAGCGCCCGTCGGCGAAGAGGCGGCGTTCGGTGATTTTCGATTCGGGATTTTCGATTTTCGATTCGGGAGCGGCGGAAGACTCGGGGTAAGGCCACTGGATGCCGCGGGATTCGGCGATGTGGGCGTAGTCGCGGATGCCGGTGAAGTCGCAGGGTTGGCCGGCGGAGAGTTTTTTCAGGATCTGAAAGGTGGCTTCGGGATTGCGCCACTCGCGGAAGAGGTCGCCGCAGCCCCAGGACTCGGCGACGAGTTGGAAGATGGCGAAATCGCTGAGGGCTTGGCCGGGAGCGCGGGAGACTTTGCGCACGACGCCGAGGCGGCGTTCGCTGTTGATGAGGATGCCCTCCTTCTCGCCCCAGCCGGCGGCGGGGAGGACGAGGTCGGCGAGTTGGGCGGTCTCGGTCGTGGCATACATGTCCTGCACGACGAGGAAATCGAGTTTCGCGAGGAGGTCGCGGGCGCGGGATTGGTTGATCCACGAGTGCGCGGTGTTGGTGGCGATGACCCAGAGGCCGCGGATCTCGCCGCGTTCGATGGCGTCGAGGATTTGGTCATACGCGTAGCCGGGGCGGTCGGGGATGAGCGAGGCGTCGAGGCCGAGGGTGGTGGCGACGTGGGCGCGGTGGGTGGGGTTCGTGGTGTCGTAGCCGCCGAGGAGGGAGGTGGCGTTGCCAAAAAGGCGCGAGCCCATGGCGTTGCACTGGCCGGTGATGGAGTTGGCGCCGGTGCCGGGGCGGCCGATGTTGCCGGTCATCAGCGCGAGGTTGATGATGGCTTGCGCGGTGCGGGTGGCTTCGTGGCTTTGGTTGACGCCCATGGTCCACCAGAACGAAACGCGTTCGCGGGTGACGATGATCTCGACGAGGCGGTGGAGGGTGGCGACGGGGACGCCGGTTTCGGCGGCGGTGAACTCGGGCGTGAACGTCGCGACGAAGGTGGCGAAAGCCTCGTAGTTGGAGGTGTGGGCGTCGATGAATTCGCGTTTCACGGCTCCGCGGGCGATGAGCAGGTGTGCGAGGCCGTAGAGGAAGGTGAGATCGCTCTTCGGGCGGAGTGCGACGTGGAGCGTAGCGGCTTGAGCGGTTTCGGTGGCGCGGGGATCGACGACGACGATCTCGGGTTTGCGCTTATTCATCATCACGCGCTGCCACATGATGGGGTGGGCGATGCAGGGATTCGCGCCGATGAAGATGAGGGCGTCGCTCTCCTCGAAATCGGCGTAGGTGAAAGGCGGGGCGTCGAAGCCGAAGGACTGTTTGTAGGCGACGTGCGAGGTGGCCATGCACTGGCGGGTGTTGCTGTCGCAGTGGAGGGCGCCCATGCCGAATTTGAAGAGCGCGCCGAGGAGGGCCATTTCTTCGGTCATGATCTGGCCGGTGCTGAGAAACGCGATCGAGTGCGGGCCGTGGTCGCGTTGGATGGCCTTGAGCTTCTCGGTGAAGGCGGCAAGGGCGGTGGGCCAATCGACGGGTTGGAGGGGGGCGCTGCGGTCGGTGCGGAGGAGGGGCGTCGTGGCGCGGTCGTAGGCGGCGAGAGGTGTGAGGGCTTCCCAGCCTTTCGGGCAGGCCATCCCGAGGTTAACGGGATAGTCGGGATCGGGAGAGAGGTTGATCGCCTGGCCTTCGGCATCGAGGTGGACGCGGAGGGAGCAGCCGGTGCTGCAGAAGCCGCAGACCATGTTCGTCGTCGCAGCGGGAGCGAGGCGCGCGGGGACGCGGCCGAGTCCGAGGCCGTGGGCGGCGGGGTGTTGCACGAGCTCGGTGGTCATCGGGCCGGTGCGTGCGTGGAGGAGATTTTCGAGGGCGCTCATGCGGGGACTCCGGGCATTTTGGGGGCGTCGACGGCGCGGAAGAAGAGGTAGCGCTCGACGATTTCGCCGGCGAGGAGCAGCGGGAGTGTAACCCAATAGGTTACAAGATGCGGGGTGGCGACGAGGAGAATGAGCGCGGCGAGACCGAGGAGATCGCGGGTAATGACGGCACGGGCGAGCGGGCCGCGTTGGAGGCGGGCGGAGGTGGCGCCGAAGAAAAATGTGCGGGACTCCCACGCGAGTTTCAGCGCGAGGGCGATCGCGGCGGCGCGCGGGGCAACGGGGGCGAGGGCGAAGAGCGCGGCGGTGCCGAGGAAGCGCGGGGCAGTTTGCGCGAAACGCCAGAATTCGCGGCGCGTATCGACATAGATCATCACGGAGCAGAAGAGGCCGAGGCTGCCCGTGGCCGCGGCAGCGACGGGGAGCCAGTGGAAGTTGAAAGTTGAAGCTTGAAGAATGAACGGGGCACCGGCGGCGAGGGCGGTGAGGGCGAACCAGGGGCCGAAGAAGAGGGCTTCGCGGCTGAGCCAGCTTTTGCGCCAGCCGAGGAAGATGCGCCAGGCGCGGAGGGGTTGGCCGAGGTGGAAGACGCTGGCGAAGAGGCCGAGGCCGCCCAGCGCTGTAGCGGCGGTGGGCAGCCAGTGGAAGTGGGAAGTGGGAAGTTGAAGAAGGGAGGCGAGTTGGAGGCCGACGGCGGCGGGGAGGAGGGTGAGCATCACCACGAGCGGCCAGTGGGCGGGCTGGGGACGGAGCGTGGCGGCGTCGGCGGGGGCGAGGTTGTGCGGGAGTTTTTTGGCAGTGACGTAGCGGGTGGTGGGCTGCGTGTAGGCGGGGTCGGGGGCGGTGGGGAGGAAGGAGGCGGTGAGGGTCTGGGAGATGGGGTCTGGGGTCTGGGAGATGGGGTTTAGGGTGGGAGCTGAGGTGATGACGGTGACGATCTTGATCGCGGAGGTGGGGCAGGCTTGGACGCAGGCGGGGGCTTCGCCTTCGGCGAGGCGGCTGTGGCACATGTCGCATTTGCGGACGATGCCGAGGCGTTCGCTGTATTTGGGAACGTCATACGGGCACTTCAGGACGCAATACTGGCAGCCGATGCATTGGTCATCGAGGTGGCGGACGATGCCGGTGAGCGGGTCTTTTTCGTAGGCGAGGACGGGACAGCCGTTGAGGCACGCAGGATCGGCGCAATGGTGACAGGCAGTTGTGACCGTTTGCGTGAACGGATGGACGCGGTTGCCGCCGACGAGGATTCCGACGTCGCGCCACGTTTCCTCGTCGTCGAGGCCGTTGAGGGAGTGGCAGGCGGAGACGCAGGCTTTGCAGCCGGTGCAGGAGTCGAGCTCGACTTCGAAGGCGTATTGCTCGCCGGGACGGGGTTTGCTGAGCGGAATGAGCTGAGAGCGGAGAGCGGAAAGCTGAGAGCCAGAGTCGTGAGCGACGGAGAATTTGGCGACGGGGGTTTGCAGGCGGGACTGCTCGGCGAGGAGTTCGTCGATGAGGGCGAGCGTGGGTTGGCGCTGGGGAGGACGGGCGGACATGACGTGAACGTGGCGTGGAGGGCGGGTCGGAGACCGCGCCCTACTTCAATACACGTCGCGGGCGTAGCGCTTCGCGGCTTTGAGGGACTGGACGTAGGCGGCGGCTTGCTCGGGGGTTTTTCCGCCGGCGCGCTCGATCACGGCGTGTAGCGCGGCATCGACATCCTTGGCCATGCGCGAGGCGTCGCCGCAGACGTAGAAGTGCGCGCCGGCTTCGAGCCACGCGTAGAGTTCGGCGGCTCTTTCGAGCATGCGTTGCTGCACGTAGAGTTTCTCGGCTTGGTCGCGCGAAAAAGCGGTGTCGAGGCGCGTGAGGACGCCGGAGGCGTGGAGGGCGGCGAGTTCGTCGCGGTAGAGGAAGTCGGTCGCGGCGCGCTGGTCGCCGAAGAGGAGCCAGTTTTTGCCTTTGGCGCCGGTGGCTTTGCGCTCGTGGAGGAAGGCGCGGAACGGCGCGATGCCGGTGCCGGGGCCGACCATGATGGCGGGCGTGTCGCCGCTGGTGGGCGGGCGAAAGGAATTGTTGGAGTGAACGAAGACGCCGACTTTGGTGGTGCCGGGTTGCGCGCGATCGGCGAGGAAGGTGGAGCAGACGCCTTTGCGCGGGCGGTTGGCGTGGTCGTAGCGGACGGCGCCTACGGTGAGGTGGACTTGACCGGCGTGGGCGCGCGGGGACGAGGAAATCGAGTAGAGGCGCGGCTGAAGTTTTTTCAGGAGGCGGACGAAGTCGGTTGGAGCCGGAATTTTCGAATGTGGATTTTCGATTTTCGATTGGAGTAGGACGTCGATGACGTGGAGCGGGGCGTGTGGGGTCGGCTCGCTGGCGCTCGCCGCTACGGGGAGGGGAAAGAGAGCGAGGAGTTCGGCGGTGGGTTTGCCGAGGTCGTAGAATTCCGTGAGGGCGCGGCGGAAAGGGATCGTGGCGCCGTCGGGCGCGGTGACGGCTTCTTCGCCGTCGCAACCGAGGGCGGCGAGGATTTCGGAGACGTGCTCGGGGCAGTTGTGCGGGATGACGCCGAGGGCATCGCCGGCTTCGTAGGCGAGGCCGGAGCCGGTGAGGTCGAATTCGATGTGGTGGACCTGTTTGGAGGAGCCAGGGGCGTTGAGGTTGCGCGAGGTGAGGAGGAGGGCGGGGTAGGGATTTTTTTTGGAGTAGGTGGGGGCGGTGGGGTCGGGAACTTCCGATTTCGGATTTTCGATTTTCGATTGGGCGGGAGCGGCGGAGTGGAGGGCGGAGAGGGACGTGTTGAGCCAGGCGGTGAATTTTTCTTCGTAGTCGAGATCGCAGTCGGTGCGGGGGGTGACGCGGGTGGCGCCGGATTTTTGGAGGTAGGTGTCGAAGTCTTGGCCGCATTTGCAGAACTGGGCGTAGTTGGTGTCGCCGAGGGCGCAGACGGAATAGCGGAGCGAGTTGAGAGTTGAGGGTTGAGAGTTGAGAGCGGCAGAAGCGAGAGCGGTGTGGAGGGACTTCGCGCTGTCGGGGGGCTCGCCGTCGCCGTAGGTGCTGACGATCACGAGGAGGTTTTTTTCGTTGGCGAGTTTCGCTGCGTCAGTCTGCGCCATATCCACGGCGGTGGCGGCGAAACCGCGTTTGCCGGCTTCCTTGGCGGCTTTTTTCGCGAGGCCTTCGGCGGTTCCGGTCTGCGAGCCGAAGAGGACGGTGAGCGGGATGAGCGCGGGTGCGGCGGCGGCGGGCACGGCGGACGTGCCGGGGGCACGGCTGAACATGCCGGCGAAGAAGCCGTTGAGCCACGCGCGTTGCTCGGGCGTGAAGGGGGCGGTGTCGGGGACTAAAGGAACGACGGACATCGAAAAGTGGTGCGGAGCGGATGAGGTGGTCGAGGGCGGACTGAAGTCCGCCCTACTGGCTGAGTTTTTCCTGGAGCTCTTTCACGGAGTGGCGGCGGGTCCACTCGACGAAGGACTCGTCGCGGTTTTTCTGCGCGGTGTAGGTGACGAGGACTTTTTCGACCAAAGTGTTCACCTCGGTGGCGCGGATGCCGCGGAAGAGTTCGCGGGCGATGCCTTGCTCGTGGTCCATGCCGCCGCCGAGGACGAGGTGGTAGCCTTCGGAGCCGTCGGTGAGTTTTACGCCGACGAAACCGAGGTCGCCGCAGTAGTGCTGGGCGCAACTATTCGGGCAGCCGGTGAAGTGGATGTTGACGGGCGACTCTAGGGAGACGCGGGGGCCGAGATATTTCATTAGCGTGACGGCGTTGGCCTTGGTGTCGGCGCCGGAATACTTGCAGCCCTTGTTGCCCGTGCAGGCGATGATGCCGCCGGTGGCGAGGGAGGCTTCGTGATAAAAGCCCAGGCGCACGACGGCCCGCTTGGCGGTTTCGACGAAGGCATCGGGGATGTGCGGGATAATCGCGCTTTGCCAGACGGTGAGGCGGAGTTCGCCTTTGCCGTAGTTGGTCGCGAGGTCGGCGAGGGCGTGGAGCTGCTTCGAGGAGAGACGGCCGACGGGGATGCCGACGCCGAGGCTGTTGAGGCCGCGCTGGGACTGGCGGGCGGCGCCGAGCCAGCCGTGCTTGATGACGGGGCGGCGCGGCTCGCAGGCGGCGAGCGGGAGGCGCACGAGCGGGAAGGAGAGTTTCTTCTGCGTCTCTTCGAGGAATTTTGCGACGCCCCACTTTTCGAGGAGGTATTTGAGGCGCGCTTTCTTGCGGTTGGTGCGGTCGCCGTTTTCGGAGAAGACGCGGAGCATCGCGGCGGAGACGGCGACGGATTGCGCGGGCGTGATGAGGAGGCCGGTGTCGCGGGCGAAGTCGCCGTGGCCGCTGATGCCACCGAGTTGGACGCGGAAGTAGATGCCGGGGGCGGGGGAAAGCGCGTTGGGGTCAACGCGCTCCACCCCGGAGAGGGATTTTTCGGTGACGCGGGTCGCGAAGAAGCCGATGTCGTTGGTGTCGGCGGCGGCGCTGATGCTGCCGCCGTTGTCGAAGGCGATGTTGAATTTCCGCGGGAGGCCGTAGAGGTCGCGGTGATTCAGGATGTAGTGGTGAATCCCTTTCGCGAAGGGGCGGACGTCGAGGAGTTCGCCGGGGTCGAAGCCGCTGTTGGGCGAGGCGGTGACGTTGCGGACGTTGTCGCAACCGGCGCCGCGGGAGGCGAGACCCAGTTCTTGGATACGCGTGAGAACCTGGATGAGGGAGCGAGGCTTGAATTCGCGAAGCTGGAAATTGCCGCGCGTGGTGATGTCGACGAAGCCGTTGCCCAGATCACGCGCGAGGTCGGCGAGGCCGTGGCATTGCGTGGCGGTGATCTCGCAGGCCGGGACGCGAATGCGCAGCATGAAGCTGTCTTGCGCGGGCGCGACGTAGAAGAGGCCGTGGAACTTGAAGCGGTAGGTGTTCTCGGCGTCGGGAAATTTATCGGCGTCGGCGTGGGCGAGGAGGCGCTCCCAGGCGTCGAGGGGATTTTCTTCGTATTTCCAGCGCTCTTCTTTGCAGAGATCGGCGAGGGGCGTGCCGTGGACGGTCGGCTCGGTGGACGGGGCGGCGAGGTTCAGAGGTGTGCCGTCGGGGCGTAAAAACCCTCCCTCATTGGGTGAGGCGGTGAGCAGGCCGGACGACGTGGTGCCGACGAAGACGCCGCTGGCGGAAACTCCGGCCATGAAACCGGCGAGGTATTCTTTCTGCGCGGGCGTGAAAGGGCCTGAAGGAGCGGGCGGAAGCGTGGCAGCGGACGGCGGCATGTTCGGAGGTGGTTGAGCACTCGCGGTGCCACCGGGCGGACGCTGCGCAATGAGTCGGTTGAATCGTTTTACTGTTCGCGATGAGCGGGGTTCATGCAGCGACTGGAGGGCACGTAGGAAAACAGGTCCGTGCGCGCTGGTTGGCAGCAGATCGCGTGGGCGTTTCGCCCGGCGCTCGCCCTCGGGACTGCGCCTAGCCAGCACCGGCACGACTCGCTGTCACGTCAGCGCTTCACCACTTCATCCGCAGCAGATCCACATTGAGTCGCGGCCCGCCCTCGCGCATCGACGTCGATGCCACTTTGGTGAACTCCAACGATGGCCAGAACCCCACCTCGTAGCGGGACCCGCCGAACTTTCCCTCCTTCAGCCGTCCTCCTTTCCACGGTGTGAAACGACCTTCAAACGTCTCCTGCTTCGGCGCCACGCGCGCTCCGGTCCCACGTTCCCGAACGATATATTTTCCCAGCAAGATCGGTGAAGTGTCGCCCCCGTCCCCCGCCGCCGGCGCACCATTTGTGGCAGTCGCTTCCCTCGCTGCCACCGACGTCGCGTGTGCCACCTTCCCCGCCTGCTCCGCCACCGCTGCGCGCGTCACCGGATCGAGCTTCAGCCGCGGCTGTGGCGTGATCCGCTGCTCGTCCGCCGACACCGAGCTCACCAAAAACGTAATTCCTGCCAGGGCTGATAATATTTTCATGGGATAACTCGGGGAATTGACCTTCGGGAACCACACGCGAAGGCGCGGCGGCGGCAGTCTCGACATTGACCCGCACCGATTGTTTCACCCGAAAAATTCACCTGACGCCCCGCGCCAAACCTGCGCCATTTCCCCCGTGTCGTCGCCCACGCCGCCCATTTCCGCACTCCCTCTTTTTACCCTCCTCACCGCTTTCGCCGTGATGATCGGGGCACTCGTCGCCGAACTCGCCGTTTCCTCCGTCATCGACTACGCCTACATTGCCGGCGTCGATCTCGGGCTCTTCGGGTGGAGCGCCGCCGATCCGCAGGTTGACTCCGCCCTGCTCATCATCGCCAAACTCGGCGCCGCTGCGATTGTCACCGGATTAATCCTACAGCGTTCCGGCGAATCCTGGCGCGCCCTCGGCCGCCTCCGTTTTTCGCCCGCGATCCTCGGCTTCGCCTACGTCCCGATCATCGCCGGCATCGTCATTTTCCTTTCGGAAATCGACAACCTCCTCCGCGCCTACCTCCCTCAACACGCGTTCGAACACTGGGACTTCGCCCCCGAGCTTGGCCCGCTCATCGCCACAGAGTGGTTCGGTCCCCTCCTCGCCGTTGTCGTCGCTCCCCTCGCCGAGGAAACCCTGTTCCGCGGCGTGATCCTCCGCGGGCTCCTCGGCCGCTGGAAACCGTGGGCTGCCATCACGGCCTCCGCCGCGCTCTTCGCGTTGATGCACTTCAATCCCGCGCAGACTCCCATCGCCCTCGGTCTCGGCCTCGTGCTCGGCTGGGTCTACTACCGCACGCGTTCACTCGGCCTCTGCATGCTCGGCCACGCGCTCAACAACGCCTCCGGCTTCCCCGTCGAATTCCTCCCGTTCGAAATCCAAGGCTTCAACGCCGCGTCCGACCTCGCCTCCGGCGTCGCCATTTTCCACCCGTGGTGGTTCGACCTGACCGGCGTCGCGCTCTTCCTTGGCGGCCTCGCGATCCTGCATCGCTACTCGCCCCCGGCCACCTCTTGGCTCCTCCCACCATCCCCCGCCAAGCCCGCGCTCGGTGGCGTTTCCGACACAAATGGCCATTGTCAGCCCGCCTTCGCCGCCAACACTTTGCCGCCCATGTCTGCCGAACTCGTCGCCCTCGTCACGTCCCTCGCCCAACGCGCCCGCGCCGCGTCGCTCGTGCTCGCGAACGTCCCGACCGCCACGAAAAACGCCGCTCTCACCGAACTCGCCCACCTCATCGAGTCGTCCCACGAGTCGCTCCTCGCCGCCAACGCCCTCGATCTCGCCTCGCCCGAAGCCGCCGCCCTCACCCCCGCCTCGCGCGACCGCCTCACCCTCAACGCCGCCCGCCTCGCCCACCTCGCCCAATCCGTCCGCGAGGTCGTCGCCCTCCCCGATCCCGTCGGCGCGATCCTCGACGACACCACGCGCCCCAACGGCCTGCGCATCCGCAAAGTCCGCGTGCCCATCGGCGTCATCGGCATCATCTACGAGTCGCGCCCCAACGTCACCGTCGACTGCGCCATCCTCTGCCTGAAGAGCGGCAACGCCTCCATCCTCCGCGGCGGCAAAGAGTGCTTCCACACCAACACCGCCCTCGCCGCCCTCATCCAACAGGCGCTCGCCACCGCCGGCCTCCCTGCCGACGCCGTGCAACTCGTCCCCACCACCGACCGCGGCGCGCTCACCGCGCTCCTAAAACTGGATACGCTCATCCACTGCATCATCCCCCGCGGCGGCGAAGGCCTCATCCGCTTCGTCACGCAAAATTCCACCATCCCCGTCATCAAGCATTACAAGGGCGTGTGCTTCGTCTACGCTGACGCCGCCGCCGACCTCGCGATGGCCGAGCAGATCACGCTCAACGCGAAAGTCACCCGCCCCAGCGCCTGTAATTCTGCCGAGCAACTCCTCGTCCACCGCGACATCGCCGAAAAATTCCTCCCCTCCGTCGCCCGCGCCCTTCGCGCCAAAAACGTCGAACTCCGCTGCGACACCGCGAGCGCCGCGATCCTCGCCGTCGCCAGCACAGCCGACGCCACGATTGCCACCACTCCCGCAAGTGACGCCGACTACTCCACCGAATTCCTGGACTACATCATCGCCGTCCGCGTCGTTGATTCCGTCGAGCATGCGATCGCCATCATCAACCGCGACAGCTCCAGCCACAGCGACGCCATCGTCACCGCCGACGAACCCACCGCCCGCCGCTTCCTCGCCGAAGTCGACAGCGCCACCGTCTTTTGGAACGCCTCCACCCGCTTCAACGACGGCTTCGAATTCGGCTTCGGCGCCGAGATCGGCATCAGCACCGACCGCCTCCACGCCCGCGGCCCCATGGGCCTCCCCGAACTCTGCAGCTACAAGTATCTGATCGAAGGCACCGGCCAAGTCCGCGGCTGATCGTCCTCCCCGCGTATTCAGCGTAGCCGCACCGGTTACGGTGCGGTCCCGTCGCCTACGCCTCACTTCCTTCCCTCGACCGCCTCACTGCTTTCTCCCGCCCTACCCCATGAAACTCCGCTCATGGTCCTTCGCGACCACGCTCAGCCTCAGCGTCGGGGTCGCCGGTTACGCTGTCTGGGCCTACGGCGGCGGCACCCAACGCGTCCCTGTTCATCCCGCGATGGTCGCCTCCTTCAACGAGCACCGCGCCCTTATCACCACCCACGCCGTCGCCTCCGCCCTCGCGCTCCTCCTCGGTCCACTTCAATTCCTCGACTCCCTCCGCACCTCCCGTCCCCGCCTCCACCGCACCCTCGGCTACGCCTACCTCGTCCCCGGCGTCGCCCTCGGCGGCCTCGCCGGTTTGCTGCTCGCGCGCCACTCCTTCGGCGGCCTCGTCTCGCACCTTGGCTTCGGTCTCCTCGCGATGCTCTGGCTCTTTACCGGCGTGATGGCCGTCGTCGCAGCAAAAGCCCGCCGCTTCGCCGATCACCGCACGTGGATGGTCCGCAATTTCGCCCTCACGTTCGCCGCCGTTACCTTGCGCCTCTACCTCCCGCTGGGCTTCGCCTCGGGCCTGCGCTTCGAAGCCTTCTACCCCGCCGTCGCGTGGCTCTGTTGGGTGCCCAACCTCCTCTTCGTCGAGTGGTGCCTCCTCCGCCCCCGCTCGACGTGACGGCCTCCGTGAAACTCCGTCGATGAGCCGTCTGGGAATTTCTCCTCCGTTGCCCGCGCCCAAACGCTCTCGCCGCTGGTTATTCTGGCTCATCGCTCCACTCACTCTGCTCATCGTCGGAGCCATCGGGATTGCTCTCTTGTCGCGCGACGAACCCCCACCCGACGTCAGCGACCTCATCGTCGTTCCCCGCGCCATCCCCGACGACCAAAACGCCATCCTCCTCCTCAGCGCCGCCGCCGCCCGTGTGGACAGATCTGCGTGGGCCGATGACCAAGATCTCTTCTACGACATGTCGCGCGGCAAGAATTGGGACGCCGCCAAAGCCGTCGCGTGGCTCGCCGCCAACGATCACGTCTGGCCAGACGTCATTCGCGCCGCCAAGCTTCCCCTTAGCCAAGCGCCGATCATGAAATCACTCCATGAAGTTGCTTCGCCCCAGCTTGGCCCACTCCGCGAATTGGCCCAACTGGCCAAAATCCGTGCGCGTCACCTCTCTCGAAACGGCGAACGGGAGGCAGCCCTCGCTTGGCTCGCGACCAACCTTCATGCGGCTCACCACGTCGAGGACTCGCGCGCCGGCTTGATTATCTGGATGGGAGGGATCGCCCTCCACGGTATGGCGCGCCAATCCATCGAAGAGTTTTCACGCGAAACCTCGATCACCTCCGAGGCCGCACGCCACCTCATCGGCGCCCTCGAAACGACGCGCCCTTCGGCTCCTGGCCTCGCCGACCCCATTCGCAACGAGAACATTCTAGGCAAACTTGCGCTTGAGGCGGTGCTTCACCCGTTCCACCCCAGCGAAATCGAAGGAGAATTCGACTCGCTCTTCGCGGCGGCGCAAAAATTTCCGCTACTGTTCAAGCGACACCGCACCGAGCGAATACACGGGAATCTGCTCCGAAAATACGTTTCGCTGGTCGATGCCGATTTACCAACATTGAACGCCGCCGAGTCCGATATCGATGACCTGCTCGGCCGTGGTTGGCGCCGATGGAATCCCGACAACGCTGCTGGTCGAGCCGTGCTCGCCGTCATCACTCCTACCTTCCGCAGCCTTATTCTGAATCGCCTCCGCGCCCAATCGGCCATCTCCGCCACTCAGGCCCTCCTCGCCGTCCGCGTCTACGAAATCGAACACGGCAGCCTCCCTGAAAAACTTTCCGACCTCGTGCCCAACTACCTCGCAGCCGTTCCGGTAGACTACTACGACCGCGCCCCCATCCGCTACTCCCGCTCCGCCCGGGCCATCTGGTCCGTCGGAAAAAACGCCCTCACAGTCGAGCAACTCGATTCCGAACTGGAGCCGAGCGAAGTCGTGCTTCGCATTCCGAAACCAACTCTTTAGCAGATCGCCTCCGAGCCACCGAAGCCAAACCCGATCACGTCGCGGTCCTCAAGCCCTCCACTTCCCCCTCTTCATTCGCCCAATGCCCCCGACCCGCTGGACCCGCCTCTCCACCCGCGATATCATCCGCGACCGCTGGGCCCGCCTCCGCGCCGATCGCGTCGAGATCGCCCCCGGCAAAATCCTCGATCCCTTCTACGTCCTCGAAGAACACGAGTGGGTTCACGCCGTCGCCTTCAATCGCGACCAGCACATCCTCCTCGTCCGTCAGTATCGGTATCCCGGCGACGCCTTCACGTGGGAACTCCCCGGCGGCATGGTCGAACCCGGCGAAGACCTCCTAACTGCCTGCCAACGCGAACTGCTTGAAGAAACCGGTGCCACCGCCCCGCGCTGGCGCCACATTGCGTCACCGTTTCCCAATCCCGCGCGCCAGACCAACCGCGTCCACGCCTACCTCGCCGAAGACGCCGCGATCACCACGGCCCCCCAACTCGACGCCAGCGAATCCATCGAGTGCGCATGGCACAGCATTCCGGAAACGCTCGCCCTCATCCGCCGAGGCGAGTTTTCCCAAGCCATCCACATCGCCCTCTTCTACCTCACCCTCGACACCCTCGGCCTCCTGACCCACCGCACCTCGTAACACTGCGCCCTCCCGTCTGCGATCAGCAGACCCCACCTCTCCCCGCTGCGGCGATCAGCCGCAGCCGCACTCCCAAGATTTCGCCCCTTGGCGAAATCCATTAGCGGTCCCCTCCTCTGAACCTCGTCCTCTCTAAACTCGCGAGCCCCACCGCGCTCCCTCAACTTATTCCCATGCTCTTCCGTCTTCCCCTCTTCGCACTCCTCGCTCTCCTCACTGTCGCATCGTTCCTCCGCGCCGGCGCCCCCGTTCCCGCTCCTGCCGCGAGCGCCAAACTCCGCCCCATCACCCCCGAAGACCTCTGGTCCATCCGCCGCGCCGGCGCCCTCGATCTCTCGCCCGACGGTTCCCGCCTCGTCTTCACGGTCCAAGACTACGACCTCGCGAAAAACACCTCCGTCACCCACCTCTGGCTCCTCGACACCGCCCCCGGCGCTGTCGCCCGCCAGCTCACCACCGCTGAGAGCACCGATTCCGCCCCGCAGTGGTCCCCCGACGGCAACCGCCTCGCCTTCACCTCCAAGCGCGGCACCGACGAATCCCCCGCGCTCTACGTCCTCCGCACCGACGGCGGCGAACCCGAAAAAATCCTCGAGCTCCCGCTCGCCATCTCCTCGCCCCGCTGGTTCCCCGACGGGAAACGCATCCTCTTCGCCACGCGCACGCTCCCGCAATTCGGCACCGATTTCGACGCCCTCCGCAAAGAGCTGAAGAAACAAAAAGACTCCAAGGTCTCCGCCAAAGTCACCGAAAACCGCGTCTACCGTTACTTCGATTCCTGGCAGACCGACGGCCAGGCCTCGCGCCTCATGGTCGTCGATCTCGCCACGAAAAAAGTCACCGACCTCACCCCGCGCTGGGACCGCCGTTTCACCTTCGCCGGCGACTCTGCTTTCGATCTCTCCCCCGACGGCAAATCCATCGTCCTCACCGCCGGCACCACACCTCCGCCCTTCGCCACCGGCGAAAACTCCGACGTCTACCTCCTCTCCGTCGACGCCCCGTCCGCCCCGTGGAAGAACCTCACCACCGACAACCCCGAAGGCTCCGACACCAGCCCCGTCTTTTCTCCCGACGGCCAGTCGATCCTCTTCGGTCGCCGCGCCGGCAAAAACACGTTCTCCGTCTTCACCCGCCTCACGCGCCACCACCTCGCCACCGCGCGCACCGAGACGCTCTCCCTCGGCGGCGCCGACCTCTCGCCGCAAAGCTGGAAATTCTCCGCCGACGGCCAGACCGTTTTCTTCCTCGCCGAAGACCGCGGTTTCACCCGCGTCTTCCGCCTCGCCGCCGCCGGCACCGCCGCCAAACCCACCGAAGTCTTCGGCGCCGGCACCAGCAACTCGCTCACCGTCGGAGACAAAGCCCTCTACGTCCTCAACCAGACCTTCTCCCGCCCCGACGAAGTTTTCGCCCTCGAGCTCGCCACCGGCAACACCGCCCAACGCACCCAACTCAACACCGCCTTCCTCGCTACCCTCGATCTCGGCCGCGTCGAGCCTTACTCCTTCCCCGGCGCCGCCGGCGCCACCGTCTCCGGTTGGCTCATTTATCCACCCGCCTTCGACGCCACGAAAAAATATCCGCTCCTTCAGCTCATGCACGGCGGCCCGCACACCATGATCGGCGACGCCTGGTCCCCCCGTTGGAACGCCCACGTCTTCACCGCCCCCGGCTACGTCGCCACCTGGGTCAACCGCCACGGCTCCACCGGCTACGGCGAAAAATTCGTCGGCTCCATCGACGCCGCGTGGGGCGACAAACCCTTCACCGACGTGATGCTCGCCACCGATCACCTCCTCAAGAAACACCGCTTCCTCGACGCCACGCGCACCGCCGCCCTCGGCGCCAGCTACGGCGGCTACCTCGCCTCCTGGGTCGCCGGCCACACCGACCGCTTCAAAGCCATCGTCTGCCACGCCGGCGTCACCGATTTCGACACCCAATACGCCGCCGACTCCGCGATCTACTGGCTCGATAAATCCGCCGGCGGCACCCCGTGGAAAAAGACGCCCGCCTACGACGCGCAAAACCCGATGACGCACGCCGCGAATTTCAAAACGCCCACCCTCGTGATCCACGGCGAACTCGACTACCGCGTCCCCGTCGCCCAAGGCCTCCAATTCTACGCCGCCCTCCAAGGCCAAGGCGTCCCCAGCCGCCTCGTGTATTTCCCCGACGAAAACCACTGGGTCCTCAAACCCCAAAACTCCGTCTTCTGGTATGGCGAAGTCCACAGCTGGCTGAAGCGCTGGGTGAAGTGAAACCGCTTTCCGAGCACTCCGACAGGCACCTGATCGAACGCTACCAATCGCTCGGAAAAAACTTATTTCTAGCAAACGGAAAGCTCTACTGTCCGAACACCGTGCGGCCCCTTTTTGAATCGGTGCACGATGAAATCGTTCGTCGAAACCTGGACCGACGGATGGAGGTGGAACTGCTTACATTTCCGTCCGACCCGATGCCGACTTATCACAAGGAGCACCTTGTAAGATACGGGCAGAGAAAGCACCTGAACGATTTCATCGGCGGCAAGATTTCATTCGGTGCAGCCAGTATCTACGAGGGACAATCTAACCCAGCGCAGCGCGACAACGAGCACACTAGGTCATGGCACTCAGCAAACGCGGTTCTGAAAATAGGCGGAGTTGACTACCCAGCTAACGACTTGGTTTTTGCGAGGGCTCTCAAGAAGCCTGAATCAGGCGGCAGCGCGTATCATCTCTTTTGCCTGTCTTTCGAAGAATCACCAAAACTGCAGCGTGCGTTTGGATGCGAATCTTACGTCGTCATCCTAAATCCCCATGCTTTCTACGACACGATCTTGGCTGCGGCGAGGAGCGCAATTAGGACCTTCAGAGGCACGGAATTTCGGCATGTAAATTATTACGATGATCTCAATGAACCCGAGTTCACATCGCCGAGCGATATCGTGTTCTCAAAGTCGATTCACTATCGCTATCAAAACGAGTTTCGTCTCGCACTTTACGGAGCATCAGACGCAGACAAAAGAGTGGAGTTGGACCTCAAGTGGCCCGACGGAGTTCTTTCCGAAATCCGGAACTTCTAAGCCCCGACTTGGTGCATCCGCCCCTGAACGCCCGCCCGCACCGCCTTGTCCGTTCCTGGTGATGCCAACGGCACTTGGCCGCCCGCCGAAACGAAAGCTCCCATCAGCGTCCCGCCACTCCTCGCGCCCGGCGAACCCGGCATCTGGCCGTTCGCCCTTCGTTGCCGCGCCGATTTTCCCCTTGCGACTTCCGCCGCACTTTGCGGCCATGACCGTTCGTCACCATGGTCTCCACCGAAAACTTAAACCAAATCGAATCCATCAAGAAGCGCTCGGGGCATCTATGGAGGTTTCTTTGACTGCGATCAAAAGCTGAGGGAAATCGAGGCCATGGACGCGCAAATGGGCGCGCCCGACTTCTGGAATAGCAACGAGCGCGCGCAAAAACACATCGCGAAGCTCAACGGCCTGAAAAAAGCCGTGCTCCCCGTTGTCGCGTTTCAAAAGAAAATCGACGAGATCGCGCTGATGATGGAGCTGATGGAGGGCGAAGACGCCGCCGCGCAGGAGGCTTACGACAAAGAACTGAAGGGCACGCTCGCCGCGCTCACCACCGAACTCGACGAGCTGGAGATCGCGTCGTTCCTCACCGGGCAGTTCGACCGCAACAACGCCATCTTTTCGATCCAGGCCGGCGCCGGTGGCACGGAGTCGAACGATTGGGCCGACATTCTCTTCCGCATGTATTCGCGGTGGGCGGAGCGGCGGAATTTCACGACCGAGCTCATGGATGTGCAACCGGGCGATACCGCCGGTATCAGCAAGGCCACGATCCTCATCAAAGGCGAAAACGCCTACGGCTACGCCAAGGCCGAGCGCGGCGTGCACCGGCTCGTGCGCATCAGTCCGTTCGACTCGAACAAGCGCCGGCACACGTCGTTCTGCGCCGTCGACGTGGTCGCGGAGATCACCGACGACATCGTTATCGAGATTCCCGAGGCGGAGATTCGCACCGATGTTTACCGCTCCTCGGGCAAGGGTGGTCAGGGCGTCAATACCACCGACTCCGCCGTGCGCCTCACGCACATCCCGACGGGCATCGTCGTCGTCTGCCAAAACGAGCGCTCGCAGATCAAGAACAAGGCGACTGCCATGAACGTCTTGAAGGCTCGTCTCTACGAAAAAAAGCAGGACGAGCAGCGCGCCGAGATGGATAAATTCTACGGCGAAAAAGGCGAAATCGGTTTCGGCGCGCAGATCCGCAGCTACGTCCTGCAGCCCTACCAGATGGTGAAAGATTTGCGCACGGGCATCAGCACGAGCGATACGCAGGGCGTGCTCGACGGCGACCTCGACCGCTTCGTCAACGCCTGGCTCCGCGCCGGCTGTCCGCGTCACCGCAACAAGGATATCCAGATGGACGAGTAGGCGGGCAGGGAAGGGGGCCGGTGATTTGCGCTCCCTCACTTTTGCTCCCTGATAGCGACTCCGCCGCCATGCCGCACCTCTCCTACGAACACATCCGCTCCACGCTCGCCGCGCAGCCGTTGTTCGAGGATAAGACGTGGCAGCTCTCGCCCGAGGCGTGGCCGTTGACGGCGGAACAGCTCGCGCAACTGGAGGCCATCGGCGCCGCGTGCCTCGAATTTCACCAAGCGTTGGAGACGCTCTACCTGCGCTCGGCCGCCGGCAAAAATCTCCTGCGCAACAAGCCGCTACTCGCCCCGTGGGTCGCCGAGTATCTCGACCGCGGCAAACCGCGCGAGCTCGTCGCCCATGCGCGCGATCCGAAAAACCGCGGGGCGTTTCCCACGGTGCTGCGTCCCGATTTGCTGCTGACCGACGAGGGCTTCGTGCTCACCGAGCTCGACTCGGTTCCGGGCGGGATCGGTCTCACCGCGTTTCTCAACCGGCTCTACGGCGGCGACGACGCGACGGTGGTCGGCACGGGCGATGCGATGATCAAGAATTTCCACGCCTCGCTCGCGGCGCTGCGCCCCGGCCTGCCGAATCCGCTCATCGCGCTCATCGTGAGCGACGAGGCGGCGACGTATCGTCCCGAGATGGAGTGGCTCGCGCACCAGTTGCAGTTGCTCGGCAAACGCGTGTTTTGTCTGAAGCCCGAGGATATTTTCCCGCTCGAAAATTCGCTCTTCTACGATTCCGACGGCAACCCGGAGAAGATCGACGTGCTCTACCGGTTCTTCGAACTCTTCGATCTCGAAAACATCCGCACGAAAAAATTCATCTTCGAATCGTGGGCCGCGGGCGAAGTCGCCATCGCGCCGCCGATGCGGGCGTTTCAGGAGGAGAAACTCACGCTCGCGCTGTTTCATCACCACCGGTTGCAGGATTTTTGGGCGGAGGCGTTGAGCGCACCGGCGTTGAAGCTCCTCCGTGGGCTGATTCCGCCGTCGTGGATCATTGATCCGGCGCCGTTGCCTCCCGGTGCGGTGCTCGATGGTCCACGGGTCGGCGGGCGGGCGCTCGGCGACTGGCGCGAACTCGCCGGGGCCTCGCAGAAGGAGCGCGATCTGATCATCAAAATTTCCGGTTATCACGAGACCGCGTGGGGCGCGCGCAGTGTGGTGCTCGGCAGCGATTGTTCGCGGGAAGAGTGGCAGGCGGGCGTCGAGCACGCGGTCGCGCTGGCGCCGACGAATCTCCATATTTTGCAGGCCTACAAAAAACCCCGGCGCATCGAACATCCGCTTTACGATGTGCACGCGGCGAACGGCGGCGGGTCGGTGTCTGCGCCGGTGGCGGCGGTCACGAAGGCCGGGCGGCTTCGCTTGTGTCCTTATTATTTTGTGCGGGAGGGACGCGCCCGGCTTTCGGGGGCGCTCGCGACGTTTTGCCCGCCGGACAAGAAAATCATCCACGGCATGACGGATGCGGCGCTGCTCCCCTGTCGAGTGGTCGGGGCGAGCTGAGTCGTTTGTTTTCACTTGGATTCGCGAGGGTAAGGTCGGCCGTAGTTACGCTGAGCCGGCGGAAATCCGCTTGCTTGTGACTGAGGTGATAACCCTAGCTAAGGTGTGCGCTATTTTTTCGTCCGAACCGCTCAATCCATCCTCCCTCGCCGGCCGTGCGCGCTGCTGGCGGCCGCCTTGTTGGCGCTGCCGTTGGGCGTGCTTCCGCTGCGTGCGCAGTTCGATCTCGCGACGGTCCGCGCCCGCGCCGAGCAGGGGGATGCGGAGGCTCTGAACGTATTGGGCAACGCGTTTTCCCAGGGCCAAGGCGTGCCGCAGGATGTGGCGGAGGCGGTCCGGCTTTACGCGCTGGCTGCCGAACGGGGCCACGCGCCGGCGCATTTCAATCTCGGCATGGCTTACGAGCTGGGCCGCGGTGTCGCCGCCGATTTGGCCGTGGCGTTTTCCCATTATCGCAAGGCGGCCGAAGCCGGCTTTGCGCCCGCCCAGTTCAACGTCGGCAACATGTATGGGAACGGCATCGGGGTGCGGCAGGATTTCTTCGAAGCCGCCCTGTGGTTTCGCCATGGGGCGGAGGCCGGCGTGCCTGAGGCGCAATACAACCTCGCGCTCGCCTACGAACTCGGGCGCGGTGTGACCAAAGACGAGGCCGTCGCGCAGAAATGGTATCGCGCGGCGGCGGACCGCGACTACGCCCGCGCCCGCTACAATCTCGCACTGATGATCGAAGAAGGGCGCGGTTCGGCGGCCGATCCCGCCACGGCGGCCGACCTCTACCGGTCCGCCGCGCTGCAGAATTTTGCGCCGGCGCAGAATAACCTCGGCCTCCTCCTGGCCGAGGGTCGCGGCGTGCCGCCGAGTTTGACGGAAGCCTACGCGTGGTTCTCGGTCGCGACGGAAAACGGGGCCAAGCCCACGGGGCGCGACGCCTTGGCCGAGCAATTCACCTCGACCCAGCTCGCCGAGGCGAATGTCGCGGTGGCGAAACTGCGCGCCCACCTCGCCCGGCCCAAGGTAGCGGCGCCGGCCACCGGGCAGATCGCGCAGGCAGCCGCGCCGATGCCGGTCGCGCCGCCCCCGCCGGCCGACGTTGCTGCTCCCGCCGAGCCCGACGCGAAGGCTCGCTTGGCGGCGGCGCAGGCCGATTTGGCCGAACTCTTGGTTGAGCATACGCGCGTCCGCGGGCTCCTGCAGACGATCTCCAAGGAGAAAAGCGCGATTGAAAAACAGTTGGCCGCACTGCCGGCCGTGCCGGGTGCGCCCGGAGACCGCGCCAAACTCGAAACGCTCGCGGATGCGCTCGACGAAGCCCGCGCCGAAAATGCCCGGCTGGCCGGCGCCGTGGAAACCGCCCAGCGCGAACGCGCGACGTTTGACGAACGCTTGGCCGCCTCCGCGCAACTGCTCCAACGCGAACGCGAGGCGCTGCAGGCGCGCGTCGCCACTGCCGAAGCCGCCGTAGTGAAAGCCCGCAGCGGTGCACCGCAGGCGGCTCCGGCGGACACCGAGTCCGCGAATGTGCGCGCGCAGATCGCCCAACTCACCCGCGACAACGAGACGCTCCGCCATGAGCACCAACAGGCTCGCCAACAACTCGCCGACGTGACCGCGCAGCTCGGCGCGGCGCGTGCCCCCGCCGCCGCATCGCTCGCCACCGTGGCAAACGAGGTTCCGCCCATCGCGCCGGCTCCGGCGGGGACGTCTGCCGAGGCGAATCGCATCGCGAAGCTCCTCGCCGACAACGCCCGGCTCAACGACGAGGTGCGCCGGGCCACCATCCGGCTCTCGACCATGAACCGCCAGTTGCGCAGTGCCCACGAGAGCCTCGCCAAAGCCGGGCTCGCCGTGCCGCTCATCGCTTCGAATCCACAGGAACAGGCGACCCTTGCCGACCTCACGCGGGAGAACGCAGAACTCCGGGCGGGTCAGCGCGCGCTCGCCGACGAAAACCGTCGTTTGACCGGCGGGCAGACGCCGGTGGCGAAACCGGTGGAAAGTGCCCATGGCGGCACCAGCCCGGGTGATCGGCAGGAAGGGCGTTGAGGCGGCGGTCGGGGGCACTCCGCGCGTGGATCGCTCTCGCTGCGGTGGGGCGCGCGGGGCGGCGGCGCGTTTTCTTCCCGTCATCCCGCTTGCTCCCCGGTGGGGTTTTGTCCTTAACGAACCCCGTGCGTAATCCCGTCGCGTCGTCCGCGAATTTTTCCCTTTCCCGCAAGCAGCGTGCCGTCCTCGCCGCCGCGTTGCTGGCACTCGGTCCGGCTCCGTGGCCAGTGCGCGCGCAGCCGGATTTGGCGGGGGTGCGGGCGCGGGCGGAGCAGGGCGATCCCGAGGCCTTGAACAGTTTGGCCAACGCGTTCGCCAACGGCCAGGGTGTCGCGCAGAATTTGGCCGAGGCGATCCGTTTGTATCAGTTGGCCGCGGACCGCGGGCTGGCGCCGGCGCAGTTTAATCTCGGCATGATGCACGAGCTCGGTCGCGGCGTAAAAGCCGACATCGGGACCGCGTTTAAATTTTACCTGAAGGCGGCCGAGCAGGGCTTCGCGCCGGCGCAGTTCAACGTGGGCAACATGTATGCCAACGCGATCGGCGTGAAGCAGGACTACTTCGAGGCGGCCCTGTGGTTCCGGCAGGCGGCCGACCGCAACGTCCCCGAGGCCCAATACAATCTCGCGCTCGCGTATGAGATCGGCCGTGGCTTGGCGAAAGACGAAGCCTCGGCGCAGAAATGGTATCGCGCCGCGGCCAATCAGGGCTACGCCCGCGCGCGCTACAACCTCGCGCTAATGCTGGAGGAGGGTCGCGGATCGGCAGCCGATCCCGCCGCCGCAGTGGAACTCTACCTCGCTGCTTCGCTCCAGAATTATGCGCCGGCGCAAAACAATCTCGGGATTTTGTTGGCGGAAGGCCGCGGTGTGGCGGCGAATTTGCCGCAGGCGTATGCGTGGCTCTCGATCGCCGTGGAGAACGGCGCAAAACCCACCGGCCGTGATATCGTTGCCCAGCAGTTCACGTCGTCACAGCTCGCCGAAGCCAACGTCGCCGTGGCGAAGCTCCGCGCGCAGCTCGGGGCACGCGATGCCGTCGCGGTGGCTCCCGGGGCGCCGGCTTTGGCGGGGAATGTTGCAAATCGTCCGGCCGTGTCCGCGCCGGCGACCGCCGAGACGGCGGACCTCAATGCGCGGCTCGCGGCGACCACTTCCGATTTGGCGAACCTGAGCACCGAGCACGCGCGCCTCGCCGCAGCAGCCAAAGCGCTCTCCCGCGACAATGCGGCGCTGGAACAACGCCTTGCCGCCGCCGAAGCTGCGCGGGTTGAGCTCGTCGCCAAAGCCGCCGGTGCGGCTGACGCCGCGACCAAAGCCGCCCAGGCCGATGAAGCCCGCGCCAAACTTTCCCAAGATCTCGGAGCGCTCCAATCCGCCCTGGCCGATACCCGGGCGACAGCCGCGCGGCTCACCGAAGAAAACCAGCGACTCAAGTCGGCTCCGGCGTCCGCGCCAGCACCGGCCGGCGCACCGTCGGCCGACGTCGGCGCACTCACGGCCAAGCTCGAAAAGGCCCAGGACCTGATCAACGACACCCGGGCTGAGAATGCCCGCCTCACTGCCGCCGTGGAAACCGCGCAACGCGAGCGGGCGACCTTCGACCAACGCCTCGCCGCGTCTGCCCAAGTGCTCGAACGCGAGCGCGCCGCGCTCCAGCAACGCGTGGCGACCGCAGAGGCCGCGGCCCGTGCCGCCGCCGGCAGCGCGTCGAGCGGTCCGGCCAAGCCCGCTGCCGATCCTTCGGCGGATGCGCTGCGGTCGCAGGTAGAAAAGTTGAGCCGTGATACGGCGGCGTTGCGCGCGGAGAAAGAGCAGGCGCAGGCGCAGATCGCCGATCTGGCTGCGCAACTCAAGGCCGCGCAGGCCGCCGCAGCGACGGCGCCCGCCGCGACGATCACCGCGGGCTCGGCGCAGCCGGCGGCAGGTGACGACAATCGGGTTGCCAAGTTGATCGCCGACAATGCGCGCCTCAACGACGAGGTGCGCCGCTCGACGATTCAACTCTCGACGCTCAACCGCCAACTGCGCGTGGCGCAGGAAAAATCGACCAAGTCGGGCGAGGCGACGACCGCCCCCGCGACCAGTGCCGATGCCGTGAAGGCGGCCGAGCTCTCCCGCCAGTTGGAGGACCTGCAGGCGGCCAATCAAAAGCTCGCCGACGAAAACCGTCGGCTCGCGGCGGCGTCGGTCCCCGCAGTGCCGGCCGTCGATACGTCGCGGCTCACGGCGGACCTCACGAAGGCCGAGCAAGAGCTGGCGACGCTGCGTGCCGCGGCTGCTCGCGCCCAGCAAAATGCCACCGAGGCCAACGGTGCGCGCGAGGCGCTCGCCGCGGAAAAAGCGGAGCTGGAGAAACGTCTCGCTGCGGCGATGGCCGCGGCCACCCCAAAGGTTGATCCCGCCGAGATCGCCGCGCTGCGGACCGCCGTCGAGCGCACGCAGGCCGAATTGGCCGAGGCGCGTCGCACCGCGGAGGATACGCAGGGTAAGTTGGCCGCCGCGCAAACCGCGAGCGCGGCGCAAGCGCGCCAGTTGTCCGCTGAGTTGGAGAAGGCCCAACAGGCACTCGCCGCCGCCACGGCCGCGCCGCGGCCCGATCCGACGCAGCTCGCCACTCTCCAAAAAGATCTCGCCGCCGCGCAACAGACGCTGACCGCCGAACGCGACGCGCAGGCCAAACTCCAGGCGCGGCTCGACGAGGCGACGCGGACGCTGGCGCAACGCGGTGAGACCGATCGTGCATTGGTCGATGCCCGGCGGCAGTTGTCGGAGTTGCAGCAGAAACTCGCGTCGGCCGAGCAGGCACAGACGGAAGTGGCGGCGCTGAAAACCGCGCTTGCGACCGCCGCCGAGACCTCCCGCAAGGCCGAAGCCTCCGCCGCGGTCGCCGTGCAAAAAACCCAGGCCGAAGAACGCGCGGCGCAGGCGGCGTTGCAGACGCGGCTCGACGAAGCCACCCGCTCGCTCGCGCAACGCGGCGAGGCGGACCGCGAACTCGTCGCGACGCGCACTCGTTTGGCGGAGGCACAGACGAAGCTCACGGCTGCCGAGAGCGCGCAGGCCGAGGTGAAAAAATTGCAGGAAGCGCTCGCGACGGCGGCGGAAGCGACGCGCAAGGCGGAGATGGCGAGTGCTGCCGCCGAGCAGAGAGTCGCCGCAGCGGCCGGGCAGAGTAACGAACTCGCGCAGTTGAAGGCGGCGCTCGCCGCAGCGCAGAAGACGCAGACGGAAGAGCGCGCGGCGCAGGCGGCATTGCAGACGCGGCTCGACGAAGCGACCCGCTCGCTCGCGCAACGCGGCGAAGCGGACCGCGAACTCGTCGCGACGCGCGCCCGCTTGGCGGACGTGCAGTCCAAACTCACCATGGCGGAGCGGGCCCAGGCGGATGCCGCCAAGACGAAAGAGGCACTTGCTGCGGCCAACGACGCTGCGCGCAAGGCGGAGCAAAACGGACTCGCGCTGGCCCAGCGCGTCGAAGCGCTCTCCGCCCAAGGTGCCGAACTTACCGAACTCAAGGCCACGTTGGCTGCCGCGCAAAAGGCGCACGCTGAAGAGCGCGAAGCGAAGGGTCGATTGCAGGCGCGCCTCGACGAAGCGGGCCGTTCGCTCGCTTCGCGCGGTGACGCGGAGCGCGATCTTTCGGCGGCCCGGGCGCAGTTGGCGGACTTGCAGACCAAACTTTCGGCTGCGCAGTCATCGCGCACCGGTGAACAGGAAGCGATCGCCGCGCTGCGCAGTCAGCTGGATGACGCGACCCGTTTGGCGGCCCAACGCGAGCAAGCGATGCGCGAACTCGCGGCGGTCCGCACCCAATTGAAGGAGACCAACACGAAACTCGCGACAGCGCAGCAGGCGCAGTCGGCCGGGCAGGATGCGATCGCGCAGTTGGCGGCGTTGACCACGCGGTTTGAGGCACTCACGGCCGAGCGCGACCGGCTGGCCGCGGCCCAGCGCACCCGGAGCGACGACAAGGAAACGTTGGATAAACTCAACGCGCAGTTCGACAACGCGAGCCGCACGATCGTCGAACTCACGCAGAAAAACGACAGCCTGCAGAAGGATCTCGAAGTCTCCAAACAGAGCGTGGCTGCGGCGCTGGCCGCCCAAGCGGCCGCCATCAAAGCGGCGCCGACGGATGCGATGAAGTTGGAAATGCAGACGCTGCAGGAGCAGGTCGCGACGCTCGAAAATCAGCTCCAGGAAGATCGTAAGAATTCGGCCCGCGAGATGGCCTCGCTCGCGACGCAGCTCCAACGGGCGCGCGAGGCCAGCAAGTCGCTCGCGGAAGCCAATCGCTCGTTGTTGGACACGAAGGGTGCTGAGGAGGCCTCGTCGAAATCCGAGCTCGATCAGGCCGCCGCCCGGCTGCGGCTGGCCAACGAAGCCGCTGATAAACTTCGCTCCGAGCAGAGCCGTTTGCTCGCGCTCAATGAGCAGCTCGCGGCTGACAAAGCAGCCGCCGAACGCGCCGTCGCCGATGCCCGCAAGGCTGCGGTCGGGCCGGCGCAGGAGCGCGACAGCCTACGTTCACAAGTGGAGGACATGTTTACGAAACTGTCCGCGGCGGAGCGGCAGTTGACGCAGTTCAAGCAGTCCGCCGAGACCGCCCGCGCGGAATCGGACAAGGCCCGCGCGGAGTTTGCCGCGTTGCAGGCGAGATACGCAGAGGCCTCGAAGGCTTCGGAGCAGCAAGGGTCGAGCGTTGCTGAGCTCACGGGGCTCAACGAGAAACTCGCGGCCGACAAGGCGGCGCTGGAGAAACAATTCGCGCAATCGCGCACGCAGGCCGAGCAGGCCCGCGCCGAACTGGCGGAGTTGCGCACGCGGCTGACTGCGGGTGACCAAGCGCTCGAGCGGCAGGCCGCGGCGGCGAATTCCGCGGCGGCGGCGGGTGAGAAACTACAGACGCAGATCAAAGATTTGACGGCGCAGTTGGCGGCGGTGCGCGGCGAGAATACCCGGCTCGGCGGAGTCGGCGAAGCGGCCGTGGCGTTGCGCAACGAGCTTGCGGCGGTGAAGACGAAGCTCGCCGAAGTCAGCAAGGCGGCGGAGACGCACGGCGGCAGCGTGGCCGAACTCACGGGACTGAACGAAAAACTGGCGCTCGATAAAGCGGCGCTCGAAAAACAGTTGGCCCAGGCGCGCGGCGCGACGGATCAAACGCGCGGCGAGTTGGCCGAATTGAGGTCGCGGGTCGCGGCGGGTGATCAGGCCCTGCTACGGCAAGTGGCGGCATTCAACGAGGCCGCGCTCTCGGGCGAGAAACTCCAGGCGCAGATCAAAGAGCTGAGCGCGCAAGTCACATCGTTGCGGAACGAGAATTCGCAGCTCGGGTCGGTCGGGCAAGCGGCCACCGCGCTGCGCAACGAATTGGCCGGCGTGAAAACGAAACTGGCCGAAGTCACCAAGGCCGCCGAGGCCCACGGCACGAGTGTCGCGGAACTCACCGGGCAGAATGAAAAAATCGCCGCCGAAAAGGCCGCGTTGCTGCAACAGTTCGAACAATCTCGTGCCGCCGCGGATCAGATGCGCAGCGAACTTGCCGATCTACGCACGCGCGTCTCGACGGGCAACCGCACGCTGGCGCAGCAGGTGGCGGCGTTTAACGAGGCCGCGGCGGCCAGCGAGAAATTGTCGGCGCAGGTGAAGGACTTGACCGCGCAGCTCGCGGCGGTGCGCGGGGAAAATTCGCGGCTGAGTTATGTCGGCGAGGCGGCGAATACGGTCCGGGCCGAGTTGGCCGACGTGAAGGCCAAGCTCGCGGAAGCGCAGAAGGCGGCTGAGCAGCAGGGCGCGACGGTGGCCGAGCTGACGGGAGCCAACGAGAAAGTGAGCGGCAGCCTCAAAGATATGCAGGCCCAACTGACGACGCTGCGCGCGGACAACGCCCGGCTGGCGCAAGAGAGCGAGCAGGCGAAGCAGGAGGCCGAGCAGAAAGCGGCGGGAATTTCGACGACCGCAGCGGCGCAGTTGGCTGCGATGCAGCGCGACCTCGCCGAGCAGCGGAAGGAAAACGCCCGCCTCGCAGATTCGTTGCAGGCGGTGGAGCGCGACCGCGTTTCCCGGCTCTCGCAGCTCCAGCAGGAAAACGCGGCGATCACAGCGCGCCTGCGGCAGGCACAGGGCACTCTGGACCAAATCGCTTCGGCGGCGCGGCAGATCAACGGTGGCGGCGGGGCGCCGGCCTCCGCGTCGGGCTCGTCGACGCCGACGATTTCGGCGCAAGCGGCGCCGGTCGCGCAGGCGCGCACGCACACGGTGCAGGAGGGCGATTCGCTGACGCGTATCAGCAGCCGCTACTACGGCACCACGCAGCGTTGGCAGGAAATCTACGAGGCCAACCGCGAGATCTTGAAAGGCGAAAACGCCCTGCGCCCGGGGCAGCGGCTGAAGATCCCGTGAGCGTGGGATTTGCGCCGCGCTCGAAAACCCACGGTTCTTGGCTTTGGAGCGGCAAACCTTCGGCGCGATGTAGGGGCACGTTCAGGGCGACGACTCACTTGGTCACCGTGGCCAAACTCCGGATACCGTTGCGCCATGCCGAGGGTGTCTGAGCGGTTTGGCGGCGAAACCAGCGGGCGAAGTAGTTGGGGTCTTCGAATCCGCAGCGCGTCGCGGCTTCGGCGATGGTTGGGGTGGCTCGCAGGGCGGCTTGGGCGTCTTCGAGGCGGACGCGGGAGCGGAGGGCGCGGAGGCCGAGGCCGGCTTCACGCTTCAGTTTCCGATTCAGGTGATCGGGATGATACCCGAAAGTCCGGGAGATTTTTCGAAGCGAAACGGGGGAGCGGACTTGGTCGCGCAGTTTTTCAAAAAGTGTCGGCGCGGGCGCCGCGGCGGTCGGCGAGTGTTCGAGCAGGCGGGCGACAACCGCGAGAATGGCCGGGTAGTCCGCGAGCGTGAGGCGGCCTTTGCGGGGGACGCGCGAGAGCAGGGCGTGCAGTTCGTTGAGCGTGGCGGGCGAGAGGTTGCGATGGGCGGAGCGCACGCGTCCGGAATCGGCGAGTTCGTAATCGAGGACAAGACACACGGGGCGGCTGGCGCCAGCGACGGAAAAGCCGTGGGGCACGTTCGCTGGGATCACGAAAAGATCGCCGGCGCGGGCGCGGCGACGACGGCCGTTGACGGTTTGGACGCCCTCGCCCGACAGATAGAGCACCAGTTGCGCGTAGAGGTGGCCGTGGGGGGCCACCTCGGCGTCGCGGTGGCGGTTGAGCTGAAGTTGGCGCAGCACGAAGCCGAGCGCGTGAATCTCTATTTTCTGAATCAGGAGTGGACTCCAGGCGAGCATGGTGTCGGTTTTGTGCTAGCAAAAGTCGGTATCATGCTAACGCAATCCGTCGTTTCGGCGTAGACTGCTCGTCTCGTTTTCGCACCCAATCCCCAACCCTCACGCACAATGACCACGCATAAAATCGGTATCATCATGAACGGCGTCACCGGACGCATGGGCACCAATCAGCATCTGCTGCGCTCCATCAAGGCCATCATCGATCAAGGCGGCATCAAGCTCGGGGACTCCGAGGTGATTATGCCCGATCCGATCCTGATCGGCCGCAGCGAGCCGAAACTCGCGGCGCTGGCGGCCCGTGCCGGGGTCAAACGCTACTCCACGAATCTCGATGCGGCGCTCGCCGATCCGGCGAACCAGGTCTACTTCGATTCGACCCTCACCGGCCAGCGGCCGAATGGCGTTCGCAAGGCCATCGCTGCCAAGAAACACATCTACTGCGAGAAGCCGTCCGCGACGACTTCACAGGAGGCGCTGGCTCTCGCCAAAGAAGTCACGGCGGCGGGACTCAAGAACGGTGTGGTGCAGGACAAACTTTGGCTGCCCGGTCTCCTCAAGTTGAAGTATCTGATCGATACTGGTTTCTTCGGGAAAATCCTCTCGGTGCGCGGAGAGTTCGGCTATTGGGTTTTTACCGGTGAACACGAAAAGCTCCAGCGCCCGTCGTGGAACTATCGGAAAGAAGACGACGGCGGTATCATTGTCGATATGCTCTGTCACTGGCAGTATGTGATCCAAAATCTCTTCGGCGAAGTGAAGTCGCTGACGTGCCTCGGCGCGACGCATATTCCGCAGCGCTGGGATGAAGCCGGCAAACCTTACAAGTGCACCGCGGACGACTCGGCTTACGCGACGTTCGAACTAGTCAACGGCGTGGTGTGCCACTTCAATTCTTCTTGGGATGTGCGCGTGCGCCGCGACGATCTGCTCACCTTGCAGGTGGACGGAACGCATGGGACGGCGGTCGCAGGGCTGCGGAACTGCACCGCACAGCACCTTTCGGCCACTCCGCGCTGCACATGGAATCCGGATGTCGACAGCCCGATCAAATACATGGACGGCTGGACCACGGTTCCCGACCAAGGCGTTTACGACAACGCCTTCAAGGTCCAGTGGGAGCTGTTCCTCAAACACGTGGTGAAGGGCGATCCCTTCCCTTGGGATTTGCTGCAAGGCGCCAAGGGAGTGCAGCTCGCGGAGCTCGGCATCAAATCGTGGGAACAGCGGCGCTGGGTCGACGTGCCGAAGCTCGATTGATCCTTCTGGGCTAGAAATAATTTGGGTCGTTTCCAAACGCGCGATTTGCACTGGCAAATCGCGCGTTTTGCTTAAGGTGTGCGGCGTGCTTCGGGTCTGCCGAGGCGCTCAGCAATAACGAACGATCAATCCCTTTAACCCAACTACACCATGATTACACCCGCATATCTTGCATTCCTCGGTGGCGGCTCGTTTTTGTCGCCAGCCGTTTTCATGATCCTGTTTGTCCTCGTCATGATTTTGTCGCTCTGGGCGCAATTCCGCGTGTCGAGTGTCTACAATAAGAACGCGAAAATTGCGTCGCGTGGCGGCATCACCGGTCGCGAGGCCGCCGAGGCCGTTATGTCCCGAGCCGGCATCAGTGACGTGGAGATCACCGAGACCGACGGTCACCTCACCGACCACTACGATCCCATCAACAAGCGCCTCGTGCTTTCGGAAGAAAACTATCGGGGCACGAGTTTGGCGGCTCTGGGCGTGGCGGCTCACGAGGCCGGGCACGCGATCCAGCACAAAGTCGGCTACTCGATGCTGCACTTCCGCATGGCGCTCGTGCCGGCCACCAACATCGTCACAAAAATCATCCCGATTTTGATGTTGGCTAGTTTCTTCCTCGTGAAGGGGCTCACCGGCATGATGCTCGATGTCGCGATCATTTGTTACGCGGTGCTGGCGTTCTTCCAGTTCGTCACGCTGCCGGTGGAATTTGATGCGAGCAATCGCGCCAAGGTCCAATTGGTGGAACTCGGCATCATCGACCGCGATGAAATGCCCGGCGTGAAGCAGACGCTCGACGCGGCGGCCCTGACCTATGTCGCGGCGTTTGTGAGCTCGTTGCTTTACTTGTTCTACCTGCTCTCGCGCCGCGAGTGAGCGGGTTTGGGCACTGGAACGGATCTGAGAAAATTACGAAGGCGGGCTGGAAAGCCCGCCTTTTTCATGCCCGTCGCCGGAAATCGCGCTCGGGTAGGGGCGGCGTTATTTGATGAGAATGGGTTTGGCCTCGACGGCGCTTTTCTCGCGAAGAGCCTGGGCCTTGGGCAGGGCGTCCATGAGCTTGATAATACGCTCAGGGTGCGAGGGGTGCGTCGAGAGGAACTTGGGTGGGGTGGGGAGACCGGCGGAAACTGTTTCCAGACGTTCCATCACTTTGATCGATTCTGCGGGGTCGTAGCCGCAGCGGGCCATATACATCAATCCAATGTAGTCGGCCTCCATCTCGTGCTTTCGGCTGAAAGCGAGTCCGGCCATCCCCGTAGAAAGTCCGTAGACGCTCATGAGGCCCTCGCTGGCGAGGGCACCGGCGCCGGAGCCCATCAGAATCACTCCTCCCACGAGGCCGCCGGTTTGGGTCACCATCTGTTGAGACACTTGTTCATGGATGTGTTTGGCGGTGACGTGGGCGATTTCGTGGGCGATGACGAAGGCGAGCTGATCATCGTTGTCGATGATCTTGAAGAGCCCGCTGTGCACGCCGACTTTGCCGCCGGCCATGGCGAAGGCGTTGACCTCCTTGGGGTCGTCGAAAACGACAAATTCCCACTCTGCGTCGGGCATATCCCAGAAAACTGCTTTGGAAATCCGGTCGCCGATGCGGCGGAGCTGATCGATGCGCGGCACATCTCGGGAAACCCGCATCGTGTGTTTTTGCTGATCGAACATCGCGATGCTCATTTTCGTGAATTCTTTTTCGTCGATCAGATTCACGGCGCTGCGGCCGGTCACGGGAACTTGGTGGCAACCGCCGAACAGAGTGCCCGCAATGACGAGGACCGTGGCAGCAAATCCGGGCGACATTTTCATAGGGGACGAGGGTGGGTAGAGAGGGTTGCTCGAACGGTTAGTTCGGATTCTGAGCTTGGCAAGTGCGGCGGGAGATTGCGGGCGAGTTGGGAAGCCCAGAGCGGCCGGGCGCAAAAATCGACGCATGTCCAGACAGGCGGCGGGCGTGGTGAAATGACGGAGGGCGCTTCAAGTAGATGAGAGCATGGGCTTGCGGGGCGCGCACGAGCGGACACGCAAGCCACGACTACGGTTGGCGAAGACCGCGCCCTACTTCAGGAATTTCGCGATGGAAAGTTCGCGAAGTTGCGCGAGACCGGTAACGGCGGTGGCAGCATGGAGGTCGGCGCCAGCGGCGTTGAAGTGGGTGTGGTCTTGCGGGTAGAGTGCGGTCGTTTTCTCGGCGCCGAGGGCTTCGAGCTTGTCGGCGACGGCGGTGCTGAGGTCGAAGAAGGCGACGTGAGCGGAGGCGGCGAGTTCGGCGGTCCAGCGGCTGTAGCGGGAGGTGCGCTCGATGCGGCCGTCTTTCCAGATGTTGCGGAGCGTGAGCGAGAGGAGAATGGGCGTGGCACCCTTGGCTTTGGTGTCGGCGATCATTTTGCGGAGATACCAGCCGTAGGTCTGCACGATCTCGTGCTTCTTGGTGATGATGTTGTCGACCTCCTTGGTCTCGTCGCCGAAGCCGGGGAGAGAACCGCGGGCGCGGCGGGCGGCTTCGGGGACGGACTCGTCTTCGTTGACGGGGCTGCCGTCGTTGTGGCCGAACTGAATAATGACAAAATCGCCGGGTTTGAGGTCGGCGAGGAGTTGGTCCCAGAGGCCCTCCGTGACGAAGGTGCGGCTGCTGCGGCCGCCGCGGGCGCGGTTGGCGACGTTGATTTTGGCTGAGTCGAAATAGGTGGCGAAGGGTTCAGCCCAACCTTGCTGACGGTCGCCGCGTCCGCGGGCGGCGGTGGAGTCGCCGGCGATGAACAGCGTGGGGAGCCCGGGGTTGAGGGGCGTGCGGGTGGGGGCGGGGTTTTTGCTGAGGTCGGGCGCGGGGGTGGGCTGGGCGTGCGCGGTGGCGAGGAGCGCGAAGAGGACGGACAGGGCGAAGGGGATGGAGGGACGGCGGAAGGACATAGTGGTGGGGGCGGTCAGCGGGGGTTGCCGTCGGGCGACGGGGTATAGGGTGGGAGAGTGAGGCCAGCAATGCGCAGGACGAAGGCGTGGGCGTGCGCGGGGGGAGGACTTGCGGGCAGGGTGACGGTGAGGCCGGTGGAGGAAGGCGTGAAAGCGACCGGAGAGGCTGAGCCGAGGAGTTCGACGCGGGTGACGGTTTCGCCGAGGAGCGCGGTGAGGGTGAGGGGTGCGGTGGGCCAGGGTCCGACGACGATCGCGTAGAGGTGCGCGCCTTTGACCGTGTAGCGGACGTGGGGACTGGAGTCGCCGCGAGTGCCGCCAGAGCCGAAGGTGCGCCACGCGTGCGTATCATAAACAGCCTCACCGTTGAGCCGGAGCCAGGCGCCGATTGCGCGGAGGACGGTTTGCTGTTCTTCGGGGATGGTGCCGTCGGCCCGGGGGGAGAGGTTGAGAAGGTAGGTGCCGTTCTTGGACACGGTGTCGATGAGGCGGGCGAGGATGGTCGCGGTGCTGGAGATGCGCATGCCCTCGGTGTAGCCCCAGGTGCTGCCGATGGCGTCGTCGACTTGCCAGACGCCGGGGCGAATGCCGGCGGGAGAGCGGGGGCCGACTTTCTCGAAATCGAGGATGGAACCGATCTGGCGGTCGTTGAGGCCCGAGGGAGCGAAGGCGGCTTTCTTGGTGGAGATCGAGACGGACTGTTTCCACTCGGTGGCGCGGTTGTAATAGTAGGCGGCGAGGCGGAGCTTCAGCGGATCGAGGTAGCGGATGTCGATACCGTTATCGAACCAGAGCAGGTCGGGTCGGTATTTTTCGATGAGTTCGACGTTGCGGGCGAACCAGTTGTGGAGGAATCGGGTGAGCGCGGCGTCGGAGCGGTCGGCGACGTTGTAGAAGGTGGCCCACGACGGATCGTAGAGATCGGCGCGGGCGGCTTGGAGTGAGGCGGCGACGTCGGGCGAGGGATTTATAAACGTGAAGTTTTCGATGCCGTGATTGGAGACACCGAATTTGAGGCCGTGGGCGCGGACGGACTTCGCCAGGTCGCCGATGAGGTCGCGGTGCGGGCCGAGACGCTTGGCGTTGAAGGGCGTGACGGCGCTATCCCACAGAGCGAAGTTGTCGTGGTGCTGTGCGGAGGGAATGACGTAGCGGGCGCCGGAGTCGGCGAAGAGGGCGGCCCAAGCGTCGGGATCGAAGCGAGCGGCGGTGAAAAGCGGGATAAAATCTTTGTAGCCGAATTTTTCGAGAGGACCGAATTTTCCGATGTGCCAATCGCGAATACCGGCGTTGGCGTAGAGGTGTTTTTCATACCACTCGTTGTGGCGGGCAGGGACAGCGTAGAGGCCCCAGTGGAGCATCAGGCCGAACTTGGCGCCGATGAACCACGACGGGACACGGTAGTGGGCACGAAGAGAATCCCAGGTAGGCGCGACGGGACCGGGCGGTTGTTTGGAGGGGAGCGAAGCGACGGCGGCGTGGACGACCGCGGGCGTGGTCTCGGGGGCCATGTCGTAACCGGCATCGTTGCCAACGATGGCCCAGGGGTTCGGGGACGGTGGCGTGGGCGGCGGTGGGTTGGGTTGGGCGAGGGCGGAGAGTGGGAGAAGAGTGGATAGGAGGAAGAGGCGGGATAGGGCGGATCGGATGGCGGGGACAAAAACGGGGTGATGCAGAATGGGCGTTGGGTGGCGCATGAGGGATTTTCGCGTGGCGAGGAGAGTGGTCGCAACGGGCATTAGGTTGGACGGTCCGAAGGGGCGGCGCTGTTACGGGCAGACCGGTGGTCGCGGGAAAATTCTCGTGTGTGGCGAGGGGTGGGCGTTTAGTCGCGGTATGATTTCTCTACCCCGTGGATGTGTGGTGGTGCTGGGTGTGTTGGCATCGTCGCTGACGATGACTTGGGCGGCGGATACTAAGGCGTTGCCGCGGAGTGCGCCGGAAGCGCAGGGCGTGGCTTCGGGAGCGATCTTGGATTTTGTGAACGAGTCCGAGGCGAAGCTCGATGCGCTGCACAGCGTGATGGTGGTGCGGCACGGCAAGGTGATTGCCGAAGGTTGGTGGGCGCCTTATGCGGCGGAGGAACCGCACCAGATGTTTTCATTGAGCAAGAGTTTTACGTCGACGGCGGTGGGGCTGGCGGTGGCGGACGGAAAATTGAGCGTGGACGATCCGGTGTTGAAATTTTTCCCGGAGGAGGCGCCGGAAAAACCGAGTGCGAATCTGCGGGCGATGCGGGTGCGCGATCTGTTGACGATGTCCACGGGGCAGCACGCGGAGGACTTTGCGAATTTTTCCTACACGACGGACGAGAGCGTGGTGAAGCGGTTTCTCGCGCTGCCGGTGGCACACAAGCCGGGGACGTTTTTTGCCTACAATACGGCGGCGACCTACATGCAGTCGGCCATTGTGCAAAAGCTGACGGGGCAGTCGGTGTTAGAGTATTTGCAGCCGCGGCTGTTTGAGCCACTGGGGATCGAAAATCCTCGGTGGGAGGCGAGCAAGCAGGGTGTGTCGATGGGCGGGTTTGGCCTGAGTATTCGCACGGAGGATATCGCGAAATTCGGGCAGCTTTATCTGCAAAAGGGTGTGTGGAACGGGAAACAACTGGTGCCCGCGGCGTGGGTGGAGACGGCGACGGCGCGGTGGATGTCGAACGGAAGCAATCCCGAGAGCGATTGGGAGCAGGGCTACGGGTTTCAGTTTTGGCGCTGCCGCTACGGGGTGATCCGGGGCGACGGGGCGCACGGGCAGTTTTGCATCATCTTGCCCGACCTTGATGCGGTGGTGGCGATCACGGCGGGGACGCGGAATTTGCAGGGCGTGTTGAATGTCGTATGGGCGAAGCTGCTCCCGGCGTTGCAGTCGAAAGTGAGCGGGGCGCTGGTGGCGGATGCGGCGGCGGAGGCGAAGTTGCGCGCGAAGCTCGCGGCGTTGGCGTTGAATTCGCCGGTGGCGGTGGCGGGCGCGGTGCCGGCGATGGCAGCCGCGGTGGCGGGCAAGCAGTATGTGTTTCCGAAGAATCCGCTGGCGGTGGAGAGCGTGATGCTTGCGACGGTGGCGGATGATTCGCACGCGACGGAGTTTGTCGCGACGATGGGGGGCTCGGAGCAGCGGGTGAAGGTGGCGGGGGGCGCGTGGGTGAAAGGCGATTTGGACAGCGGCCCTTCGGCGGGGCCGGTGGCGGTAAGCGGCGCGTGGACGGCCGCGGATACGTTTACCCTCGATGTGGTGCGGTATCGCACGCCGTTTGTGGCGCGCCACCGGATGAAATTTTCGAAGGATGGAGAGACGGTCACGCTAGAGACTCAGGTGAACGTCGGGCCGGCGGTGCCGGTGGTCATCGGCAAGCGACAGTAAGAGCGGAAATCCAGGTCTATAGGTGTTTATACGATAAGGGTTACCACGATAGGCTGGATCGGGCTTTACAGGATTTTGACCTTGAGTCAGCGCAGCTCATCGGGTTGAGTAGTTCCACTGCTCGCATTTGAGCGTTTATCATCCATACATCGATAGTTCGTTACGCACATGAAAAATAACTCATCCAAGGGTTTCACCCTCGTCGAAATCATGATCGTCGTAGTCATCATCGGCCTCTTGGCCGCCATGGCTATTCCGGCCTTCCAAAAGGTCCGTCAGTCCTCGCAAGACAAAGCCGTCCTCAACAATGCTCGCCAGCTCGCCGCTGCGGCTGACCAGTATTTCCTCGAGAACGGTGTGTCGTCGGTTTCCCAGGGTAACCTCGTTGGCGCCACCAACTACGTGAAGGCCCTGAATCTCGTCGCGAGCGAGACCTATCCTGCCACCTACTCGCAGGCGGTCACGATTACGGTTGCTGGTATCGCCGGCGCCCGCACGATCACCTACTCGCCCTAATCGCGAAGAGGTTTTGTAACTCTCAAGCCGCCTGTTTCACAGGCGGCTTTTTTGTGCCTTGCCTCCCAAGTGCCGTGAGGAACTTTGGCTGGGCCGGCTCCTTCGGTGATCGAAGATCGCTTTCCTCGGAGTGGCGCGCAACGGGCTTTCTATTTTCCCTTATCCCCCCAAAGTTATCTTTTGCATGATCAGTCCACTCTCGACCCCTTTTTTTAGCGACCGGCGGCTATGGCTGTTTCTGCTTTCGGCGATACTGGCGGTGGTGCTCGGATTTGTAGCGATTCCCGACTCTGCGGCTATCGTGTTTGTCTCCAAGGCCGGCTTTTGGTTCGTGCTGATTGCCTTCGTTCTTTTCCTACAGGCGCTTTGGCGTTCGTTTCGGGATGAGATTTTGGCTTGGCGAGTTAGCTCGGTCGATTGGTCATCGGTGGGCGTTGTCGCTTTGGGCGGAACGGTCCTGCTGGTGCACGAAGCCTATGGATTCAAAATTGTGATGGATGAGATCATGCTCCTCGGCACTTCGATGAGTATGCACCTCGACAAGACGGTGCTCACGCCCATGCGCGGGAGTGATATTCAGGGCGCCTTTGTGATTCTCGACGGGATGATGGATAGCGACCGCTATTTTTTTCCTTTTTGGTCTCTTTGTTGCACGACCTGACGGGCTATCGCCCGTCGAACGCTTTTATCCTCAATAGTGTGCTCACCTTCGTTTTTCTTGGTTTGGTAAATGCGGTCGGGCGGGCGCTGGCGGGGCGTTGGGCCGGGTGGCTGGGGGTAATCCTTTTCGCCGGTCTGCCGTTGTTGGCTCACAACGCGACGGGAGGGGGCTTCGAATTGTTGAATCTCGTGATGATCGTTACGACCATGCTTTTGGCAGCGCGCTGGGTTGCGAAGAGAGACGAGGCCGCCCTCACCGCGTTTTGTTTCAGTGCCTTGTTGCTGGCGCAGGTTCGTTACGAGTCGGTCATTTGGTTGCTGCCGGTCGCGCTGACGGTTGGGTGGGTTTGGCTGCGCGAAGGCCGGGTGATCTTTTCGTGGCCGGTCATTTTCGCGCCGTTGCTGATGATCCACTACCCGCTGCAGCACCGGATTTTTGATATGCGCGCTTCGGCATGGGAACTCGGCAGCAAGCCGGGTTCAACGACCCCTTTTGCGTTGAGCTACATACCGGATAATCTTTCTCACGCGCTCAACTATTTCTTTGGCAAAGCTGCCGAGCAGCCCAATTCACTGGTGCTTTCCGCCCTCGGTTGTATCGCCGCTCCGTTTTTCCTGTTGCTGGTCGTGAAGCGACTGCGCGCGCTCACGGCAGAGCCGCCCGTGGTCGTCGCCACGACGTTTTTTGCCGTCGGGTTTGCCCTGCAGTTTCTGCTATTGATGGGCTATTTCTTCGGGCAGTTTGACGACATCGTCATCCGGCGGCTCAGCTTGCCGACGCAGCTCGGCATGGTCGTCGCCGTGCTCGCCGTGTTGCCGCAATTTACCAATCGCGCCGTCGTTCGCGGGCTGATCTTGGTGGCCGTCGTGGGGCTGTTGTCGCGCAGTGTGCCGTCGATGGCGGCCCATGCGTATTCTCAGGAATATCTGCCGGGTAAGGAGACCGCTTGGCGGCGCGAATTCATCGCTACGCAGACCCGCCAAGACTACCTCGTGATCGACAACGAATCTGTTTTCTGGATCGCGCACAAAATTTCGGCGACCCCGATCTTGCAGGCGAAGGGCCCGCGTCGCTCCGCATTGGTTTTCCTCATGCGCAACCGCACTTTCTCGGATTTCTTTGTCTTTCAGCGTTACAATATCGATGCCGACACGGGAAAGATGACGTTGCGGGACGGCGATGATTTGGGGCCTGAATTTGTGCTGGAAACCGTCCGGGAGGAGCGCCTCCAAACGCTGACGCTCACGCGCTTCAGCCGTCTCAAGGAGATTCGCGATGGTGCGGTGCCGCTGACTGCGCCCGATGCGGTCCCCCACGTTGTCCCGAAGGATCGTGCGGAGATCGAGCGTCTGCGTCGTGCCTATCTGGAGAACTACGTGAAGATGCTTCCTTAAACTATCCACCCGCGAGCGCTTCCTGTTCATCGGTCACTTCGGTCTTCCTCTTTTCGCAACGTGTTCCGCCCTCTGTTCATTCTGCTCCGCTCGGCCCCCGAACCGCGCCGCATCGCGCTGTTCGGGGCAAGTGCCGTGCTGTCAGTAGTCGCGGGCTTTGTCCTGGTCTCGCCGACGACCGCGGAAGAGCTGATCGTCTCGGGCGGTTATTATTACCTATTGGTGCTGTTAGCGCTGTGGTTGTGGCTCGGATACCGGGTCGTGGCGCCGCGCCGCGAAGTATGGGCCGCTTGGTTACGCAAGCCGGGATGGCCGGGGGCGGCGATCCTGGGCCTCGCGGCTTTTGCGCTGTGGAGTGATCCTTTCAAACACAAGGTGCTCTTTGACGAGTATGTGTTGCAGGGGACGGCGCTGCACATGCATGCGACCAAAGAAATCGGCACGATCATCCGTGCCTACGATATCGCCGGGTCGTGGGTGCCGATCGACACGTTCCTCGACAAGCGTCCCTACTTTTTCACGTTCCTGGTCGCGCTGGTTCACGATCTCACCGGTTACCGGATTGCGAACATGTTTGTCGTCAACGCCGTGCTGACGCCGGTTCTGTTCGGACTCGTCTATTGGCTTGGTCGCCAGTTGGCGGGGCGCGGGGCGTCTCTGCTTGGCGTCGCACTGCTGGCGACGATGCCGCTGCTGGGGCAGAACGCCACCGGCGCCGGTATGGAACTGCACAATCTCGTCATGCTCGCGCTGGTCATGGTGCTCGCCGTGCTTTGGTTGCGCGCGCCCGATGGCGACCGGCTGTCGTTGCTCATCGTCGGAGCCATTCTATTGGCGCAAAGCCGCTATGAATCGGCGGTTTTTGTCGTATCCGTTGCGGCTGTGATTGTGGCCGGTTGGCTGTCAGCGGGCAGAATAATTCTTACCTGGACGGCTGTGCTCGCGCCGCTCCTGCTCGTGCCGCGCGTCTGGCACAATCGGTTTCTCGATGCGTCACCGCTGTTGTGGCAGCTCAGCGAAAATCAAACCTCGCGCTTTGGGTTCGGCTACCTGTCCGGCAATCTCAACGGAGCGTGGACGTTCTTCTTCAATTTTGGACCGGCGTTGGCCAACTCGTGGTATCTCAGTGCACTCGGTGTCGTGGGGTTGGGTGGATTTCTGTGGGTGGCGGCCCGATGGTCGCGGGCCGAGCCACGCGTGCCGCTGAGTCCGGCGACTATGACCATGCTCGCATTCGGTGCGGGCATCGTGGGCAACCTCGTGCTGATCATGTTCTACTATTGGAGCCGGCTGGATGATACCATCGCTTCGCGTTTCGCGCTGCCGATGTGTCTGCTGCTCGCGCTGGCGGCGGCTTGGTGGATTGATCGACTCGACTCGCGCCGCGTGCCGGCGCTGCGGCTCGCGACGTTTGGGTTTGGCGTATGGCTCTTGGTGTGGGGGCTGCCGGTGTTGGCGCAGCGCCTCTACACCAGCCAAAATTTGGTGATGCAAGAGGTGGACTGGGAGCACGAGCAGTTGGCCAGGCGACCCGGATCGGTGCTTTTTATCTCCAACAAATCCACGATACCTTTCGTGCTTTGGCGTATTCCGACGATCATCAACGGTGTCGGTCGCCAGCGGGCTGCGCAGATCCGCTATCACATGCGGGAAGGCACGTTCAAAGAAGTGATTGTGGCGCAGGCGTTGCGCCCGACCTCGGTAGCCGGACAAATGGGCGTCGATCCCGACGATATCATGCCGGATAATTTTCGTTTGGAGCCGATCGCCGAGAAACGTTTTGGCGGTCGTTACGCGCGGCTCAGCCGGCTGGTCGTCATCGAGGATCGGCCCGCCGACTCGGCGCCGTCGGATCGCGCGGAAACGGTGCCGATCGCCAAACCGGGCTCGGGGCAATGAATCCGCAGACGCATGTCGTCGGGCCTTCGCTCGAACGGCGGCACCCGGTGTCGCCGAGGCTGTGGTGGTGGCTGATGGTGGTGGGCTTTGGCGGAGTGCTGCTGTGCTTTGCGACCTGGCCGCAGGTGTTTCGGTTCGGAGGCGTGAATCACCTCGGGGCGTGGTTCATCGACCTGTATGCGATCCTCGCGTCGTGCGACGCGCTGGCGGCCGGACTCGATCCCTATCTGCCAAACCCGCTCGATGTGTTTGGCCGGCCCCACGCTTACGCGCACTGGTGGCTCGGACTTGGCCGCCTGGGTTTTACCCGGGCGGATACACCGATGCTGGGGTTTTTATTGGGAGCGGCGTTTTTCGTCGCGGCGGTCTTTGCGCTGCGACCCAGCAGATGGGCCGAGTGGGTGGGGGCGCTCGCCGTGCTCTGTTCACCGCCGGTCCTGCTCGCTCTGGAACGGGCTAACAACGACCTCGTCATCTTCGTGCTGCTGGTGCCCGTGGTCCCTTGCTTGCTCTCGCCGCGTGTGGCCGTGCGCCTGTGTGCGGTGCCGCTGATCCTCGCGGCGGCGGCTCTTAAAGTATATCCGCTCGTGGCGCTGATGTTGTTGCTGGCGGGCCGCGACGCGCGCGATACGCGCCGGCTCGGATGGGTGGCGGGTCTGCTGCTCGCGGTCGCGTTGCCCGACATGGTGAGCGATTTCCGCGGCTATGCCGGCCTGGTGCCGGACGCGGTGGGGCTCACAACCTTTGGTGCGCGCAACCTGTTCGCCGCCGCCGGGGTCACCGGTGGGGCGGCGCGGTTGGCGGCTTTGGCGGCCGGCGGGTTGATTTTTGCGGGCTTGGTGTGGTCCAACCGGCTGGCGGCGTGGAAGGTCGCGCCGGGTGACCGGGCGGCATGGTTGAGTTTTGTGCTCGGAGCGTTGCTCCTGACCGGCTGTTTTTTCGCGGGCACAAGTTACGCCTACCGCTGGGTGTTTGCGCTGTGGCTGGTGCCGCTGCTGTGGCGCCTGCCGCGCGATCCAGCGGTGCCGCGGGAGGTGCGGAGGTGGGCCGTGGCCACGGTGGTGCTCCTGGTCATCGCGTTGTGGACCGATTCGACGGCGAGCGCGGTGATGGGGTGGTTTTCGCGGGACCGCGCGCCGGAAAAAATCATGGCTGCGGCCGACCGCTTTTTCCTCATCGAGCAGCCGGTGACGTGGGCCTTGTTCGTCTGCTTGCTCGGATTCCTCGCGCATTTTTTGCGGGAAGGGGTGCGCGGACTGTTTAGCGCGAAGCGGGAAGCGACACCGCCCGCTCGATGAGTTTTTGCCAATCGCCCAGTGAACCGGCGGTGGCGGCGGCGATTTCAGCGGCGGTCAACCGGTAGATCAGGATCGAGTGACCGACCGTGGCATCCGGCGCACGCACACGCAGGTAGTGACTGAGGCGGGCGAAGCGTAGGATGTCGTGCTTCGTCCACGTGCGGCGCCACTTCGCCTCGGGCGCGTCGCGATTCATCTCGGTGCGGCGTTCGGCGTTGCCCACGTAGTCGGCAAAGAGGTGTTCGATGGCGCGCAGTTCTTGAAATTCTTTCTCCAGCTCTAGCGTCCACGGTCCACGAATCGGACTGTAGACGTGCGACAACATCGTGGCGCTGATCGCATAGGTGCCGGGTGCGAGGCGCACGTAGGGCTGCGGAATTTTGAACGCGTTCACGAAGGGCAACCGGTGTGCTTTGATTCCGTAGTAGTCCGGTTCTCCGGTGCCGAAATAGGAGAGGTAGACAGGCTCGTCGCGGCGATTCGCGTCTAGCCACGCTTTGAGGCCGGGAAGATCTTGTCCCCAGTCGAGCGAACTGTCGACGAGGTGACGGTGGCCGTTGGCGGGGCCGCCGCCGAGGACGTTGAAGTAGGCGAGGAAATGAGGGGCGGCGCTGGTGGCTTCCAATGCTTGGCCTCCGGCGAGTCCGCCGATCAGCGCGAGCACGATTCGTCGGCGCGCGGCGCACCAGGCCACGAGCGCGCCGGCGGCGATAAACAATACGGGGTAGGTCGGCAGGATGTGGCGGTGCCCGATGTTCAGATGACTCGTGAGTGAAAAAATCCAATAGACCACAAATAGCACGGCGAGCGGTGCCACGCGGTAGAGTTCCGTGTGTGCCCGCGCGGTGTGGCCGAGCCATCGACGGGCGGCGAGTGCACCGATGGCGGCGGTGACGGCGAGCACGGGAAGTGTGGTTTTCAACGCGAAGGTCCACGGGAAGAAACTGACCCAACCCGTCACGCTGTAGTCGCCGTTGAGAAACGCGGAGCGGATGCCCGCAGTGTCGATCACGTAGGCGAAGCCGTAGAGGAAGGCTTCGGGGAGTGCGCGCACGGAGGCGAGGGCGCGCAGGACTTTGCCGGGAAAGCCGATTGAGGCGTCGATGGTTTCCCACGGCAGAATGAAATGGTCCGGGGCGGGCAGCGCGGGATTGAAGGCTGCGTAGTGGAATCCGTAGCACGCCCAAATGACGCCGGCGGCCACCACGCCGTGGCCGAGTGCGGAGAGCGCGGCGGCGCCGAATTTTCCCGCGCGGGTGGTGAAGGTGCGTCCCGCCAAGGTGAGCGGAGCGGGGGCGAGGGCGCGCCAGAGCGCGAGTAGCACCATCATGGGCAACAGGAGCACCGCCGAATACTTGGCGACCCACGCGAAACCGAACGTGACGGCACTCAACCACCACCAGCGCGCGCGGCCGTCGTGGAGGTGGCGCCACCAGGCCCCCACGCCGGCGAGGAAGAAAAACGTCATGCACGCGTCCGATGTGGCGAGTGCGCCGTGGGCGAGGAAGTTGGGGCTGAATACGACGAGCGCGAGTGAAAGGAAAGCCGCCACGGTGCCGAATAGCCGGCGCGACCAGCAGAATATCAAGACGCCGGTCGCGACGTTGAAGAGCACGATCATGGCGCGCCCAGCCATCAGCATGGGGAAATGATCGTGGCCTGTTTCGTAGAAAAATTGATGACCCACGGCCTGCACCTCGGAGGTTTTCCAGTAGGGGTTGCCCTCGAGTTTGGGGAAGGGCGGGCGCATGAAGACCGCGGGCAAGGCGGCCCAGCGTTGGGGCAAGATGCCGTTTTCCGGGTGGAGCCGGTAGTCGTCGAGGTGCCAGTAGGCGTAGCCGCCAGTGATGTGGATGAGTTCGTCGGCGGTCGTGCTCTTGCCGGAGGCCGCCGAGAGTGCGAGGGCGGCGTGGATCGCGAGCAGACCGGCCACGGCCAGCCCTACGAGGAACTTCGCTGGTGCGCGCGCGGCCATGCGGGACTCAGGTCGCGAGAGCGGCGCGCAGCGCATCCGCGACGATCGCGATGTGCGACTCCGTCATCTCGGGAAACATCGGCAGCGAGAGCACGGTGCGTGCAGCCTGTTCGGCGCGGGGAAAGGCCCCTTCCGCATAGCCGAGTTCGGCGTAGGCTTTTTGGCGATGGATCGGCACCGGGTAGTGCACGACGGTTTGCACGCCGTGCGCGGTGAGCGTTTTGGCGATGGCGTCGCGGTTGTGCTCGAGCAGGCGGATGACGAAGAGGTGGTAAACGTGGCGACCGGTCCACGCGGCCTCGGTGGGCAGGACGACGCCGGGGAGATCGGCGAGGGCGGCGCGATACCAGCCGGCGGCGACGCGGCGGCGCTCGTTCCATGCGGCGAGATGCCGGAGTTTTACGCCGAGGATCGCGGCCTGCATCGTATCGAGGCGCGAATTGTAGCCCTGAATCTCGTGATGGTATTTCACCACGGAGCCCCAGTTGCGCAGGAGTTTGATCTGTCGCGCGAGAGTGTCGTCTTGCGTGTTCACCGCGCCACCGTCGCCGAAGGCGCCGAGATTTTTTCCGGGGTAGAAGCTGAACGCGGAGGCCTGACCGAGTGCGCCGCAGGGGCGGCCGTCTTTGAGGGTGGCGCCGTGCGCTTGGGCGGCGTCTTCGATGAGTGCGAGGCCGTGCTGTTGGGCGAGCGCGGCGAGCGCGTCCATGTTGGCGGGCTGGCCATAGAGGTGCACGGGCATGATGGCGCGCGTGCGCGGGGTGATTGCGGCGGCGACGGCGGTCGGATCGATCAGGTAGTCGTCGAGCGAGCAGTCTACGAGGACGGGCTTTGCGCCGGTGTAGGAAATGGCCTCGGCGGTCGCGATGAAACTGTTGGCCACAGTGATGACTTCGTGGCCGGGGCCGATGCCGAGGGCGCGGAGGATGAGTTGAAGCGCGTCAGTGCCGGAGCCGACGCCGATGGCGTGTTTGGTGCCACAGAATTGCGCCCACGCCTGCTCAAACGCGGTGACTTCGGGGCCGAGAATAAATTGGCCGTGGCGCAGCACGGCGTCGATGGCCGGGTCGAGTTCGGCGCGCAGTTGGCGGATTTGCAGCGGCAAATCTTGAAACGGAACTTGGAGCGAAGGTGTGGCGTTCATCGGTTTGCGAGGGCGGGGCGCGGCTCCCGGCGCCACGTCCACCAGAGTGAAAAAAGTCCGGTCAACGTGCGGCGCATCACGCGCAGACGCGAGGCCGAAGCCACGCCGCCGAGGCGGACCTTCATCTCGACGTCGACCTCGACGAAACTCGCGCCGAGGTCGCGCAGGCGCACGAGGGCTTCGGCGAGCATTGGGATGCCGCGCTGCGTGAGGGTGATCCGGAGAAACTGGCTGCGGCGATAAGCGTGGATCCAGTTCACGTCGCGCAGGCGTAGGTCGAAGAGTGTGGCGACGAGCTGCGGGTAGAGCCACGAGTTGAAGGCCATCAGGGGATTGTAGCCGACGCGGGCGCGGCGGACGCCGACGATGACATCGGCGCGGCCAAACTCGGCGGCATAGGGCGCGAGGTCGGCGGGATCGGCCGGCATATCGGCGGGCCAGAGAATCAAGTAGTCACCGGTCGCGAGCGCGGCGCCGCGGCGGAAGGCGCCGCCGATACCCTGGTTTTCCTGATGGTGAGCGACGACTCCGGCGAGTTCGCGGGCGAGGGTATCGGCGATGGCGCTGGTGCGGTCACGGCTGCCGTCGTTGACGATGATGATTTCGGCGGAGAGGCGCAGGGCGTCGAGCGTGCGGCGCAGGCGGCGGATGGCGTCGTCGAGGAGCGCCTCTTCGTTGAAGGCGGGCACGACCACGCTGAGCGCGGGCGGGACGGGGCTCATGCGGACGGACGTATCAGGCGCGCGGGCACGCCAGCCACGGTCGCGCCCGGGGCGACATCGTGGGTGACAACGGCACCGGCACCGATGGTGGCGCCGGCGCCGATGGTGAGGCCGCCCATGATGAGTGCGCCCGAGCCGAGCGAGGCGCCTGCGCAGACAAGCGTGCGGTCGAGCCGCCACGTGCCGGCGAGTGTGGCGGCGACGGTGGGGTGGCGGTCGTTGATGAACATGACGCCGTGTCCGACGAAGACATCGGCTTCGAGGGTGACGCCGGAGCAGATGAAGGTGTGGCTCTGGATGCGGCAGCGTGGGCCGACAATCACGTCGCGCTGGATTTCGACGAAAGTGCCGATCATGGCATCGTCGCCGATGGTGCAGCCGTAAAGGTTGATGAAGGCGTTGAGGCGCACGCATGCGCCGAGCTGCACATCCGGGGCGACGCGGGCAAATTCGTGGGCCGGGGCGCTCATGCGGAGGCGACTTTAACGGCGCGGCCGTGTTGGCGGAGGGACTCGTGGGCGGCCTCGAGAGCGCGCACGACGGCGAGACCGAACTCGGCGTTGGCGGCGGGTTGGCGGCGGGTGCGCACGCAGGAGATGAATTCGTTGTCCTGACGGGTGAGCGGTTCGGCGAGTTTTACCTTGGGAATCGTGATCTGGCCGTCGCGGAGAATCATGTGGAATTCGCCGAAGGAGTTGTAGTGGTCGGCGGTCACGCCCTTGTCGTAGTAGCGGATGGGCTCGAGGTTGTTCATGTCGTCCCAGACGGCCATCTTGTGGTCGCCGACAATGGTGAGCTGGCGGACTTTGCGGGGATTGAGCCACGACACGTGAACGTGGCAGACGACGTTGCCAGGGTAGGTGAGTGTGAGAAACCCGACGTCTTCGACGCCTTTTTGGAGCACGCTGTTGCCGGTGGCCGAAACTTCGAGGGGTTGGGTCCCAAGGAGAAAATTGAAGATTGAGATGTCGTGGCTCGCGAGGTCGTAGATGGCGCCGACATCGGAGCGCACGGGGCCGAGGTTCGTGCGCACGGCATCCATGTAGTAAATACGGCCGAGCTCGCCGCGATCGAGGTCAGTCTTCAGGTGGAGGACGCCGGAGTTGTAGAGGAAAACGTGGCCGACCATGAGCACGCGGCCTTGGGCGAGGGCGATGGTCGCGAGCTCGGCGCATTCGGCGGCAGTGGGCGCAAGGGGTTTTTCGCAGAGGACGTCTTTCCCGGCGAGGAGGGCGGCTTTGACGAGGGCGAAGTGGGTGTTGGTGGGCGTGGCGACAACGACGGCGTCGATGTCGGGGGCGGCGGTGATGTCGGCGGAATTTTTCGTGACGGCGACACCGCGGAGGAATTTTTGCGCGGCGGCGAGGCGGGCCTCGGAGGCATCGCAGACGCGGACGAGCTCGCAGCCGTCGAATTGGGAGAAGTTGCGGACGTGGTTGGGGCCCCATTGACCGAAGCCGATGACGCCGACGCGGACAGTTGAAGAAGGGGTGTTCACGCGTCGGGAAAAATCACCGGTGAGAGCCCGGGCTGTCGAGGGCGAAGTCCGGGGGCGGCAGGGCGGGAGCTGCGTATCACGGGAATTTTATGCGACGGGAGGGCGACGAGGGAGCGCGGGGTGCTTTCCCGCTCCGCGGTTGCGTTCGGCCGGTGCTGGGCTTGTGATGCTCGGCGGCCCGCATCGACGACGACCACCGGTCGGGCGCTCGAAACCTCAATCGCGATCCAACAATGAAAATTCGAGTTGTTCTAGTAAGGTGGGCGGGCGTCGTGCTTGTCGCAGTGTTGGCGGGATGTTCGTCCGTCACACGTGAGAATCGCCAGCGGTCGGTCGCTGTGATGATCAGCCCGAGAGGCGGCGTGGCGCCGTCGGCGACCGACATCGAACAGGTCTACGCGGTATTGCAGCCAGAGTTCAAAAAATACGGATACGTGTTGGCAACGAATCCGCGGTTGGCCGACTTTGTTGTTTATGTTAGGGATTCCGCCTATCCACTTGGGAACGATGGGGGCCGAATAACGTTTGTGCGCGTCCCGGCCAATGAGCGAATCGACACACCGATGGCGGCGGCCAATGAGTTCAAAATCGCGGCGGAGCGGACGAATCGTGAGATGACGAGAGAACCGAAAGACTGAGTGGAATGGACGGGGGCGCGTGCGGACGAGGCGGCGGTGGTCGATTATTTGGCGCGGTAGCGGCGGATATCCAAGGGGTGGCCGGAGCCGTAGAATGCGACGACGCTGTCGAGCGGGGAGAGCAGCCAGGGGACGGAGAAGGCGGGGCCGTTTTTGGTGAACACGATATCGTCGGCCACGTAGACGCAGGAGTGGACGACGGTGCCGTCTTTGCGCATGAGCATGAGAATATCTCCGAGGACGGGTTCGCCGAACACGGGATAGTAGTCGTTCAGCAGGACCTCGCGGGTGTAGTCGATGCTGTCGAAGCGACGGTCCGGGACGTCTTTGAAGAAATTGAAGGACGACCAATGGCAGTCGTGCGTGGCGTCAGCAGGGCGCTCGGACGGCAACGGATACGTGTAGAGGTGCGCGCGGGCAAAGGGCGGCAGGAGGTGGATGATGTCGATGCTGCCGCCGTTGGGCCGACGGGCGAGCGACTGGAGGAGCGGCGTGATATCTTTGCTGCGCCGGCCGCGGCTCCAGTAGCGATCGACGGACTGGATATCGGACCCGGGGCGGACGACGAGTTGGACGACGAGGGCGGATTTGCGGGAAAGTGTCTTCACGTAGCGCGAACGTTCGGCGGGGCTGGTGAGCGTGGAGAGGACGATCTGGTAGTCGGAAAAACAGGTCGTGGCGCCGCGGGTGTAGAGCATCTGTTTGGTGAGAGCGACGGCGCGGGCCGGGAGATCGGCGCCATCGAACCAGTCGGCAGCGAAGTCCTGGCGCAGACGATAGGGGTTAAACTGGGCGAAGTTTTCCGAGAAGTCGGCGAGTGCACTGTAAATCACGGCACGGGAAGCGGGCGTGAGAGCGATAATGGTGTCAGTCCGGGGGCGAAGGACGATGGCCTCGGCCTCGGCTTGGCGGCGGGTGGGATCGTCGAGCTGTTCGCGTTGCGCGGCTGTCAGGCCGGCGGCAGTCCAGAGCGCGGCGAGCTTCTCGGGGGTGTAACCTTTGAAAACCCAAGGGAGGGGATCGACCCCGGTGTAGTCGGTGAGGATAAATTCATCGGGCGGTTCGATCAGAGAGCGATAGTAGACGAGTTCACCCCAGGGCCCCGGTTTGCTGCGGAGCAGATCGGAGGGGGCGGTCGGGGACGGCGTGGTCGCGGCGGAGACGGCGGCGGGGGTGGCGGCAGGAGGTCTAGCCGGTGGGAGGCCGGCGTGAGGAGCAAGCAGCAACCAAGTGCCGAAAATCAGCCAGGGTGCGAGGAGCAGAAAACCGAGAATCCAGAGGGCGAGGCGCGGGACGTGGAGCGAAATGCTGCGGTCGGTGGACATGGGGAGGCGGGGTGCATGGAATGCGGCGGCTCAGGGGCAAGCCAAGGGCAAAGCGTGCGCGGCGGAGGTTGGAAACACTGAGCCCGGGAGGTGGGTGCGCAGGCGGTGGGGCGGCTGCCCTCCGGTCAACCGATCATCTGCGGGGCGGCGGGTTTTTCACTCGCGGGGCCGAATTGGCGGCGGATGGCGGCGGAGATTTCGTGCATCTTCACGGGCTTGGAAATGTAGTCGTCCATGCCGGCGGCGAGGCAGAGTTCGCGGTCGCCCTGCATGGCGTTGGCGGTGAGCGCGATGATCTTGGGCTGGCGTTCGACGGGGAAGCGGGCACGGATCTGGCGGCTGGCTTCGAGGCCGTCCATCTCGGGCATCTGGAGATCCATGAGCACGAGGTCGTAGCGGCGGCGTTCGAGCGTGGTGAGAACTTCGATACCGTTGGCGACGGCGTCGGCGCGGTAGCCGAGACGTTCGAGGAAACGGAGAGCGACCTTTTGGTTAACGGCGTTGTCTTCGGCGAGCAGGACTTCGAGCGGAATTTCTTCGCCGATGGGGCGCTCGGCGGTCTTGGAGCCGGCGACGGCGGCGGCCATGTTGGGGTTGAAGAGGGAGCCGATGGCCTGGACGAGCGAGGCGGTGCGGAGGGGTTTCGTGGTGCTGGCGAAGAGCTGGCCGTCACCGGGGGCCGAGGGGGAAGTCTGGCCAAACGGATACATGACGAGGCGCGGGCAGTGGATGGAGCCGAGCTGCGCGAGGGGCGCGGGGCTGCCGGCTTCGCCGCCGTCGACAATGAGGAGGGCGGGCGGAGTGCCGAGGGTGGTGGCGGCGGCGAGGGCCGCGCGCGCATCGGGAACGATGATACACGGGGCCGCCCATTTTTCGAAGAGGGTGCGGAGACGCGCCTGGGTGACGGGATGATCTTCGATGCAGAGGATGGTGCCTTGGCGGAGCGGAGCGGGCAGCGCGGGCAGGCCGGTATCGGAGCCCACGGGAGCGGCTTCGGTCTGGATCGTGAAGATGAAGGACGAGCCCTGGCCGGCGGCGCTCTCGACGCGGATGCCGCCGCCCATGAGCTCGGTAAGGCGTTGGCAGATGACGAGGCCGAGGCCGGTGCCGCCGTATTTGCGGGTCGTGGAGGAATCGACTTGCGAGAAGGCTTTGAAGAGGCGGTCGAGGCGGTCGGCGGGGATGCCGATGCCGGTGTCGTGGATGGTGAATTCGAGGATGAGACGCGACGGATCTTCGGGGAGGGCGTCGGCGAAGCCGGGCATGGCGGGCTCGCGGACGGCGCGGCGGACGGAGAGGGCGATGCTGCCGCCGGGGGTGAATTTGACGGCGTTGTTGACGAGGTTGACGATGACTTGGCGGAGGCGGGTAACGTCGCCGAGAATCCACGCGGGCACATCGGAGGCGACGTGGTAGGTGAGCTCGAGCTTCTTGGATGAGGCCTGGAGGGCGAAGAGGTCGAGGGCCTCTTCGAGGCAGAGGGAGAGTTCGAAAGGCGTGCGCTCGAGCTCCATCTTGCCGGACTCGATTTTGGAGAAATCGAGAATGTCGTTGATGATGGTGAGGAGCGCTTCGCCGGAGGTGCGGATGGTGTTGACGAAGTCGCGCTGCTCGCCGGTGAGCGCGGTCTCCATGAGGAGACTGGTCATGCCGATGACGCCGTTCATGGGCGTGCGGATTTCGTGCGACATGGAGGCGAGGAACTCGCTCTTGGCGCGGGAGGCTTCATCGGCCTCGTTCTTGGCGCGGCGGAGTTGGGCCTCGGTCTCGACGCGGGCGGTGATGTCAGTCTCGACGGCGATAAAGTTTTCGACTTCTCCGGAGGCGCCGCGGACGGGCTGGATTTCGAGGTGGAGGTGGTATTTGCGGCCGGACTTGGAGTAGTTGACGACGTCGGTGCTGATGCCGAGGCCGCGCGACATGGCGGCGCGGATACGCACCATGGTGCGGACATCGGTATCGGGTCCGACGAGGAAGTGGGCGGGGTTTTTGCCGACGACTTCCTCGAGGCTGTATTCCATGACGCGGCAGAAGGCTTCGTTGGCCCACTCGATGCGGCCGTCGGGGGCGCCGATGAGGACGGGGTTGTCGGTCTTGGAGGCGACGAGGGAGAGTTTGCGGGCTTCGGCCTGGGATTCGCGGAGGGCGAGCTCGGCTTCGCGGCGGGCAGTGATGTCCTGCACCGTGCCGATGATGCGGGTGGGGCGGCCATCGGGGCTGGTGGCGACGGATTTGGAGCGGGTGTAGACCCAGCGCCAATCGCCGCTGCGGGCGCGCACGCGATACTCGGGCTCGATGAAGGTGGCGATGCCGTTGAGCTGGGATTCGGTGCGGCGGCGGTAGAGCGGCAGATCGTCGTGATGGATGAGCGACTGCCACGCCTCGACGGTGGAGGGCATGCGGCCATGTTCGTAGCCGAGCATGGCCCAGAGGCCGGGGCTGTAGTAGACGTGGCCGGCGGCGACGGACCATTCGAAGATACCGATCTGCGTGGAATCGAGGGCGAGGCGCAGGCGCTCGTCGGAAACTTTGAGGCGGGCTTCGACGCGGCGGCGTTCTTCGTTTTCGGCAAAAAGTTTTTTATTGGAGAGCTCGGCGGCGCGTTGGCCGGCGCGGGCGCTGCGGGCGAGGTGGAATGTGATGCCGAGGAGAATCGTGATGCCGAAGCCGGCGAGGAGGGCGAGCTCGGGGAGGAAGCGGCGGTCCTGGTCGAGGGCATCGTCGGACGGCGTGAGACTGAGGCGGACGCGGAGGCCGGCGATGGTGACGGTGCGGTCGACGGTCATCTCGTCGTGGCGAGGGGAGTCGGAGACGTTTTGGTTGAAGACGTTTTGGCCGCCGAGGGCGACGGAGATGTAGTAATCGCGGGCGAAGGTGGCGGGGAGGGCGGCGATCGCGGTCTTGAACATCACGCGGTAGATGTATTCGGCGCCGGCATAGCCGATGAGCCGGTTGCCGCGGATGACCGGAGAGTAGATGACGAAACCGTTTTCTTCGATGGCTTTCTCGGGGTTGAACACCTTCAGCGTCGAGGAGAGGACGGGGGCGCCGTTGTTGGCGCGGCGAGCGATCTCGAGGGCGTTGCGGCGCTCCTCGACCGTGCGGTGTTCGAAGCCGACGGAGGCTTCGTTGCCGGCGAACGGATGGACCCAACTGGTGCGGAGCGCGGGGTCGATGAAGGCGATTTTGATGCAGCCGTATTCGTCGGCGAGCGCCATGGTGGCGGCGGCGTCGGCTTCGAGAATGGTGCGGATGGCGTCGGCGTTTTCGCCCCACTTGCGGGCGAGGCGTTCGACCTGGGTGGTCTGCGTATCGAGGGTATTGCTGATTTGGAGACCGAGCTGCGTGAGCGAAGAATGGGTGCGCTGGCTGAGGATGGTGCGTTCGCGATCTCGGAGACCGACCCAGAGGATGACGGTGAGCGTCAGACAGCCGATGACCGCGGGCATCGGGGCCCACGACGGCGGGCCGCCTTCGGATCTGATGCTGGAGCGCCACGCGAGCACGATGAGGGCACTGCCCACGAGGAGCAGACACGCGGCGGCCACCGGCGGTGTGGCGGTGGTCGTGCCCCAGTTGTAAACGGCGGGAAGATTGGCGACGTAGCCGAGGAGCGTGGAGAAACCGGCGGCGGAGAGAATGGAGCCGGTGACGGCTTCGGCGAAGAGGCGGGCTTCGACCGCGCGGTCGAAGGCGCGCCAGGCGAGCGAAAGGCCGGAGAGCACGAGGCACGCGGCGACGAGAGCGGACATGCGGCCAGGCTGGTCCGTATCGATCAGGAGGTGGTCGCGGACGAGGAGCTCGTCGATGTGGAGATTGGTGCCCGTGATCGTCTCGAAGAGCGTGGCCAGACCGATGAGGGCAGGGACGAGGGCGACGAGGGCGAGTTTGCGGCTGCCGGCGGCAATCGCGAAGAGGACGCCGCCGAGCAGCACGAAGCCGAGCGCGGAATTGGCCTTCATCGGGGCCAAGTTGCCCTTCATGGGCGCCAAGTTCGTCGAGAGGCGCAGCACTTCGTCTACGTGCAACCACCAACCGAGGAGCGTGACGGTGCCGAAGAGCACCAGCAGTCCGGCGAGGAGGAGCGACACGCGCTCGAGCCACGAGCGGCGTGGCAATGTAGAGAGGGAGGCCATTAAGGTCTTCTCCCTACCAAAAGGCTCGGGATGGTGTGGAGCAATGCGTTTTCCGCGGGAGCGTTGCGTAAGTGCGGCGGGCGCGCGAACGCGAAGGGGGCGGCGCGTTCGTGGGCGGAGAGCTGCGCAGAGACCGGCCGGCGTCAGGGCGGAGTGGAGGGGGTGGCGGGCGGTTTCGCGGGGGCGGGTGCGGCGGCCGGTGGCGGGGTCGCGGGCGCGACAGGCGGCGCGGTTTCACCGGGGCCGAGGGCGCGGAGGATATTGGTGGGGCCGACGACGAAGGCCCACTCGGGTTTGTCGAGGGTGCCGGTGAGTTTCACTTCGAAGATGTTGGAGAACGGCGTGAGCACGGCGCCGACGAGGGTTTTCAGGGGGTTGCCGCTTTCCTGAAACGGAAAAATCTTGGCTTTGAAATCGAGGACGCGGCGGTCGAGGGCGAAGTCGCCGTGGGCGTCGATGGCGGAATTGGCGCCGCGCAACGTGAGGTCGGGGAAGGTGAGTTTGGCGCCGTCGATCTTGAAGGTGGTTTTCGCCGAGGTGAAACGGAGGGCGGTGAACTTGAAAAGTTCGGAGAGGAGGCCGAGCATCTGGACTTCGCCGAGGCCAGCGCCTTGGAGCGTGGTGCGTCCCTCGCCGTGGTAGCTGAGCGGATCGTCGTAGCGGCCGCTGGCGGCGGCAGTGAGGTCGAAGTGGACGTTGGCTTTTTCGCGGAGAAATTTTCCGGGCGGCGGGGGCGGCTCGTTTTTCCGGCGGGCGGTGTAGTCTTGGAGGATGGTGACGGCGCGGACGAGGGTGGCGTCTTTCAGGGTGTAGTCGAAAGCGATGCGGCGATCGCGGCCTTCGCCGGAGATTTTGGTGCGGCCGGCGAGGGTGCCGTCGGCGAAGCGGGCGGAGATTTGGGTGACGTCGATATCGTTGTCGCGGACGGCGGCGGAGAACGACACGTCGTCGAGCGGGAAATCCTGGAAGCGGAATTCGCCGGTGGTGCGGCCGTCGATTTGGAGTGTGGTGTGCGGGCCGCCGGGCGCGCCGGGACCATCGATGCGGCCGGTGAGTTTCACGGCGGGCGGGGCGGTCCACTTGAATGGTGAGAAAATGGATACGCCGAGGGGGCCGAGAATTTGGACGGCGACGGAGGGGTCGAGCGACGAGGTGAGATCGAGATCGAGGGTGCGCCACGCGGAGGTGGGGAGATCGAGCGAATAGGTGAAGGTGCCTTGGGCGGTGCCGGTGGGATGCACGGCGAACATTTCCGGGCCGTCGAAAAATCCGGGGCGGATGAAGAGGCGGGTGCGCACGCGGTCGAGGGCGGCGCCGCGGATGACGGGTTTCAGGCTGTCGGCGAAGACGAAGACGACCGAGCGGCGGCCCTCGGTCCAGCGGCCGGAGACTTCGACGCTGGCTTCCGGGGAGGCGACGGGGAATTCGAACTGTTTAAAAAAGTTGGGCCACCACTCGCGGAACCAGCCGGAGATGGCGAGCGGGCGCAGGCGGCCTTCGAGGAGGAAGCGGTATTCGAGGGTCTTGAGGTCTTGTTCGAACGTGCCGCGGGCGTAGTCGTCGCCGACGCGGGCCCAGGCTTCGGGTGCGTAAAAATGGCGGCCGTCGAATTCGAAGGCGGCGCGGCCCTCCTCCATGGTGACATGGTAGGCGTTGACGCCGCGGAGGGCGACGCGGGCGGAGAGTTTTTCGAATTTCCAGCCGGGGCCGAGGCGGGCGTCGCCGACGGCGCGGTCGAGGTGGGCGAAGTCGAAATATTTCCGCACATCGACGCCGAGGCGGGCGCTCAGAGGGGTGAGCAGCTCGGTGGAGAGCGCGCCGTCGAAGCGGAAGGCGGCGGTCTGGGCGGCGAGGTCGGTCTCGGCGCGGACGGCGAGCGGGGCGCCGAGCAGGAGAGCGGAGACTTCGGCGGTGAGCTGCGGGAGCGGGCCGGGTATCAGATGAGCGGAGACGGCTTCGGCGGAGAAGCCGGCGGCGGCGAGCGAGGCGGCGGTGAGATCGAGATCGCGCGGGACGAACTGGAGACGACCGGGGCGGAGCGTGCCGCGGACGACGGCGCGGACTTGTTGGGCGGAGGCGCCGAAGGGCAGGGCGACGGAATCGGCGGTGAGCTCAAGGCGCGACGTGACGGGGGAATCGCCGAAGAGCGGAAAGCGCGTGACGACGCGCAGGCCCGAGGCGGCGATGGGCTGGGGGACGGCGAGCTTCAGGCCGCGCGCGTAGAGGGAGACTTTGGCGATGGCGACGCGGGTGGAGGAGGGGGAGAGTTCGAGGTGGAGCGACGGGGAATCGAGGGCGGTGAGTTGTTGCGCGACGGCGATGAGCTGGCGGGAGATGGCGGGGTATTGGCGCGCGAGAAATTCGGCGATGGGGAGCGAGCCGGCGTTTTCGCGGTTGCGGGGCGGGAGATAAATGGCGCCGTGGGCATCGAGGGAAATGCCGGCGACGCGGGCGGAGAGTTGGGCGAGTTCGAGCTGTTGCTCGTGAGGGATCAGCGTGGCGTCGAGATCGCGGAGAATTTCCTCGGAGCGGCCGCTCGGCGAGAGCATGGCGGGGACGGCGAGATGTGCACCGGAGATGCGGATCTCGCGCGGATCGAATTGGCCGGCGGCGAGCGCCCACGGATCGAGGCGCACGTAGATGGCGCGCGCGGAGACGACGGGCTCGGCGAAGGCGGGGAGGGACAGACGGGCGTTTTCGATGAGGACGCGGCCGGTGGGATCGAACGAGGTGCGGCCAAAGGTGGCGCGGACACCGGAGGCGGCGAGGCGGTCTTCGAGCGAGCGTAACAGAAAACCGGGGACGCGGAGTTCCTGATGGGTGGCGATGTAGGTCTGGCCCGCGAGGAGGAGGGCGAGGGCGAGCCAGACGGTCCAGAGCACGAAGGAACCGACGCACGCGGCGCACCAACGGGTGCTGGCCCAGAGGTGTTGGAGGGTGCGGCGCATGCGGGCGGCGGACGAGGGAGGGGAGGGAGAGGGGGCTGGAATGAACGGAGCGGGCGGGCCGCCCGCGCTCCCAGGCGGCGAATTATTTTTTGGGTTCGGGAGCGGGACCGGGGTCGCGGGGGCCGTAGGTGAAGGTCCAGAGCGCGTCGAGGAGCGGCTGCTCGATTTCGAAGACGGCGTCGAATTCCTTGGAGCCGGCGAGTTGCTGCGGGCCGCCGACGCGTTCGGTGAAGAGGAGCGTCCGCGTGCTGGTTTGCTCGCCGCCGGTGCCGCCGGGGAGCGCGACGGTGGCTTCGAGTTTAAAACTCCACGGGCGGTCGTCGCCGGCGACGGTCACGCGATCGGTGAATTTTTCCTGCACGAACCGTTTCGCGCGGGGAGCGCGCATTTGGGCGAGGAGGGCTTCGAGGGCGGGTTTTTTCGCGGCAGGCTCGGCGGTGAGGACGGTGACCCACGTCTCGCCGGCGGCGAGTTTGTGGGTGTAGAGCGGCGCGGAGTTTTCGGCGGTGGACGAGAGGGTGAGCGCGGTGATGGTGGCGGTGGGAGGGAGCGCGGGGAGCTGGCGTTCGCGCCAGTCGCGCGGGGTGACGGGGAGTTCGCGGCGGTAGTCGAGGGCGACGGCGTAGACGGAGCCGCGGGGGTTGGTGACGGGATCGATGCGGGCGTAGAGCGCGCCGGCGGTGTCGGTGCCGAGCTGGAGCGTGGTGGTGGGCGCAGGCGTGTTGGCGGAGGCGACCGGGGCGGCGGGCGGAGTGGCCGGTGCGGACGGGGGCGAGTTCCCAGGCGATTTGGGATTGGGGGTTTGCGATGGCGCGGAGGCGACCGGGGCGGTGCCAAAGGTGAGGGTGAGTTCGCGCTCGGGGCGGTTGAAGCCCCAGTTTTCGAGGTCGGCGTTGGCGGGGGCGTCGCTCACGAAGCCGGCGGGATCTTTGGCGGAGAGCAGGGTGAGTTGCTCGAGGAGACGTTGGACGGAGGCGCGGTCGGCGGGGAGCGTCTCGGGGCCGGAGGCGGCGTCGCCGCGGCGGACGATCTGCCAGGTGGCGTCGGCGGCGGTGGCGCCGGCGTCGAGGCGTTGGAGCGTGAGCGGGGGCTGGTTGGGGGCGTTGAGCGTGACGGCGGTGACGGCGCGTGGATCGAATTCGAGGAGGCGTTTTTCGCGCAAGCTGACTTGGGCGGTGCGGAGAGCGGCGGTGAGGTCGTGGGGAATGGCGACGGTGAAGACGGCGGCGCGGCCTTCGAGTTGGGCGTAGTATTCGACGGACGCGGAGGCGTCCGCCGAAGGTTGAGAGTTAGGCGGCGCGGCGACGGGGACGGGTTCGCCGAGGAGGAGGGTTTCGCGGCGGTTGTTGCCTTCGACGGTGATGCGGAGCGTGGGGGCGACGGAGGGGAGCGTGGCGGGCGGGGTGGCGGGAGCGAAGGATTTGACGTGGAGGGCGTTCAGGCGGCCGATGATGAGGTCGATGGCGGTTTTGCTGGCGCGGGCGTTGTTGATGATGGTGTCGAAGAGCCAGCGGTTGTTTTCGCGGCGGATGCGGAGGCGCACGGCGGAGGTTTGCACGAGGAGGCCGCGGGCTTCGTAGGCGGGGACGGTGAAGAGGGCATCGGCGCGGAGTTTTTCGAGGCCGAGGGAGAGGGTGTCGGCGAGGCTGCGGGCGACGACGTGGATGCGTTCGCCGTCAGGGGAAAGCACATACAGGCGGTTGCCGATGTTGGTGGAATCGCCGATGCGGAGGACGGTGGGGGCGGCGTTGCCGGAGGCGAAAGAGAGGGTGAGCTTGGGGCGGTCGAGGCCGTAGTCGGCGAGGGACATGCCGTTGCCCGCGAGATCCTTGGCACTGAAACTGGAGACGTTTTCGAGGAGCTGGAGCTCGTGGATGATGCTGTTGACGGCGTGGGGATGGGCGGGCCACTCGAAGGGTTTGGTGAGCCACCAGGTATCGCCGCGGCGGGCGAGGGCGAAGCCGGCGCCGGGGGCGGTGCTGGTGAGTTCGAGGGAGCGGATATCGGCGGCTTCGGGGCCGAGGACGCGGGCGCGGGCTTCGCGGGCGCGCGGGTCGGTCATCCAACGGCGCTCGAATTTGAAGATGAAAAAGAAGAGCGCGACGTTCAGAAAAACGAGGACGAGCGTGACTTTGGTGCGCATGGAAAAAATTTAAGTCGGAAGTTTAAGTTTAAGGGCCGCGCAGGTGGTGGGGAATCGCCTGCAAGCAGGCTCCTACATTCGATCAGCGGCGGCGGGCCCAGTAGACGGCGAGGCCGAGGAGGGCGGTGATGCCGGGGAGGGCGAAGAGGAGGGCGTAGCGGAGTTTCAGGAAGACGTCGGCACTGAGGGAGAGTTGGAAGCGCTCGATGGGGCGGGCGGGGATGTTGAGCTGGGTGTCGCGGTCGACGGTCCAGTTCACGGCGTTGAGAAAAATGTTCAGGTTGCCGGCGTTGACGATGCGGTTGTTCACGGGGAGATCGCCGGTGCCGAAGACGACGAGGCGGCCGCCGCGGACGCTGAAGGGGAGGCCGTCGCGGACGGCGAGGCGTTCGGAGGCGACGATGAGGCCGAGGCGGTTGGCGGGGTCCATGCCAGGGAGCGGGGTGATGTCGATGCCGCGGTTGAACACGGGGAGTTTGCCGAGGTCGCGGTAGCTGACTTCGCCCCACGCGGTGGGGGAGGTGGCGGCGAGGGTGACGGTGCTGAGGCCTTTGCCGAGGGTGCGACCGGGGTCGGGGCGGACGGTGCGGGTGCGGCCGAGGAGGAGTTTAAAATTGTAGCTGATGAGGGTCTGCGTGACGGGGTGGGTCTTATCGAAGGCGAGGATGACGAGATCGCCGGAGTCGGAGACGTTGGCGGGGCCGGTGTCGAAGACGAGGTCGTCGTCGACGAGGACGCCCCAGTCGAGGAGGAGGTCTTCGAGGCCGTGGGAGAAACCGGGGGCGAGGAAGAGGAGGAGGCGGCCGGCGTTGGCGCGGAGGTATTCGCGCAGGAGTTCCTGTTCGACGGGCGTGAACTGGCTCTGGGGCGCGACGGCGATGAGGAGGGAGGCGTCGGCGGGGATTTTGCGGGCGACGCCGAGGTCGAGGCCGTCGACATCGAAATTGCGGACGCGAAGTTGGTCGCGGATGACGGAGAGGCCGCGGTTGCCATCGGTCTCGTCGGGGCGGAGTTCGCCGTGGCCGGCGAGGAAGTAGATTTTTTTGCGCTCGGGGCTGGATACGTCGAGGAGGGCGGCGGTGATGGCTTGTTCACCTTGAAAGGCGGTGCGCTCGGGCTGGCCGTCTTTGGTGCGGTTGTAGCGGTAGAGTTCGGTGAGAGTGACGACGCGGGGTTTGTCGCCGCAGCGGAGGAGAATGACGTCGGGCTGCTCGAGGCCGAGGGCTTCGGCTTCGCGGCGGTTTTGATACACGTCGAGATACTTGACGGTGATTTTGCCGGCGGGGTTGCCGTCGGTGGCGTTGGCGTATTCGCGGAGGAGGCCGCGGACCTCGGGGTTCTCGTTATCCTCGCCGAGGGTGGCGACGATCTGCACAGGGCGCTCGAGGTGCTGGATGTAGGAGAGTGTCTCGGGTGAGAGGGAAAAGCGGCGGTGTTTGGTGAGGTCGAAGCGAGAGGGGTGGTTGCGCGCGAGGTAGTTGAGGCCGCCGAAGAGGGTGAGGACGAGCACGGCTTGGAGCACGAGGTTGAGCGTGCGGAGCCAGCGGGCGGTGCGGAAGCTGTCTGGAGAAGGCATGCGCCTAGTGAGAAGTTGAAGGATGAAAGTTGAAGGAGACGGGGCGGTGCCGGCGTCAGGAGTGCAGCAGTTTAACCTCGACGCCGAGGATGCTGAAGATGAGGGCGAGGACGGTGCCGCTGACGTAGAAGAGAATTTGGCGGGTATCGATGACGCCGCGGGTGAAGTCGTCGTAGTGGGAAAAAATTTGCGCATAATCGACGGCGGATTTTACGGGCAGCAGAATGTCGCGGCTGAGCCACGAGGCGTCGGAGAGGAAGCGAACGCCGACGATGAGACCGGCGAGCATCGTGAAGCAGAGGATGCCGGCGACGGCTTGATTGCGGGAGAGCGAACTGGCGAACACGCCGATGGCGACGAAGAGGAGACCGGAGACGGCGACGAAGAGGTAGCCGCCGATGAGCGGACCGGAATCGAGGAAGCGGGAATCGCCGGCGAATTTTCTCAGGATGTAGAAAAAGCCGCCGGTGGAGGCCCAAAGGGAAACGTAGAGAAGGTAGGCGGCGGAGTATTTCGCGAGGACGACTTCGGTGGTCGTGACGGGGGTGGTCAGGAGCGTCTCGATGGTGCCTAGGCGGCGTTCTTCGGCGAGGCACTTCATGGTGAGGAGTGGCACGATGAAGAGGACGGGAAACCAGAAGACGGAAAAGAAAACTTGGGCGGGGGAGGCGTCCTGCGGAGTTTTACTGTAGCTCTCGAGGATGCCGGTGAACATGAAGCCCATCACGCCGAGGAAGAGCGTGGCCGCGATGTAGGTGCTCGGGTTGACGAGCAACATGCGGACTTCGTGGGAGAGGAGGGTGAAGTAGTGTTTCACGGGTGGACGGACGGGTGCGGCGGGAGAATGACCAATGACCAATGACCAATGACCAATGACTAATGACGAATGACTAATGACGAATGACGGAGGCTGCGGGTGGAATCAGGCCGTGAAGGGGAGGCGGGGTGTGCGGGGTGGGCGACGGACCGCACGCTAACGCGTGCGGCTACGGGGAGGAGGCGGGCCGTGGGAGAAGTTGAGAGGGACATCATCGGGAGACGGGTCATTTCGCTGCCGGTTTGGCGGCGACGGCGTCCCAGCTCCGGCGGGTGGCGGCGAGGAAGACGTCTTCCAGGGTGGAGTGCGTGCGACTGAGGGCGCGGACGCGGAGGTTTTGGGCGAGGAGGGCGCGGAGGAGAGGTTCGCCGAGTTCGTCGTAGCGGTCGGTGGTGAGCGTGAGGGCGCGGAAGCCGTCGGCGTCGGGCTCGGCCTGCGTCGTGACAGCGAGCGTGGGTTCGACGGCGGCGAGGGTGGCGGGAAGGGCGGAGAGGTCGCCGGCGACTTCGAGTTGGTAATTGGCGCGGCCGAGAATTTCGCGGCGGAGATCGGCGGGGGTGCCTTGGGCGACGACGCGGCCTTGGTTGATGATGAGGACGCGGTCGCAGGTCATCTCGATCTCGGGGAGAATGTGCGAGGAGATGATAACCGTCATGCGGCCGCGGAGGCTGGCGATGAGATCGCGGACGATGAGGATTTGGTGTGGATCGAGGCCGATGGTGGGCTCGTCCATGATGATGACGGGCGGTTCGGCGAGGATGGCTTCGGCGATGCCGACGCGTTGGCGGTAACCTTTGGAGAGCTGGCCGATGATTTTGTGGCGGACGCGTTTCAGGTCGCAGAGTTCGAGGACTTCGTCGATGCGGGGGCCGAGTTTGCGGCGGGTGACTTCTTTGAGGCGGCCGCGGAAATAGAGATACTCCGAGACGCGCATGTCTTCGGGGAGCGGGTTGTTTTCCGGCATGTAGCCGATCTTGCGTTTGATTTTGTCGGGCTGATTGGCGACCGAGAATCCGCAGATATTGACGCTACCGGAGGTGGCGGGCAGGTAGCCGGTGAGGATGCGCATCGTGGTGGACTTGCCGGCGCCGTTGGGGCCGAGAAAGCCGATGATCTCGCCGCGGGCGACGGTGAAGCTGATGTCGGCCACGGCAGTGACTCCGGCGTAAGTTTTTACGAGGCGGGAGACTTCGATGGCGGGTGCGAGCGCTTCGGTGGCGGGAGCGGACATGGATGCGAAAACGGGAGAGGAGATAGACAGACGCGACAGTCGCGAGTCGGTTCCGTGCGCTCAATGCTCAACTTTAGTGAGGTGGTGGGAGTGAGGGATGCGGTGATCGGTCGACGGACCGGGCGCATGTGACCGACGAGTCGGGATGTAGGACGGGAAGTGGCCGGAAGTGGGAACCGCTAATCTGCGCTGATTTTCTTAGGTGGAATGGCTTGGCGGGCATGTGCGGGCCTCGCCTGATCGGCGAGGCGCGGTGGCGTGAGGGGCCACTCGCTCACGCTCGCAGCCACGGGGCGAGGATGACGGGGGCGAAAGCCTGACGGCTTCCGCTACATGGCGCGTAGCTCAGGGGGATTTTTCGATGGTGACTTCGCCGGCGCGGTAGCGGGCGGTGCGGCCGGAGGAATCGCGGAGGAGGAGGGCGCCTTCGTCGTCGAGGCCGGCGACGGTGCCGGCGTGACGGCGGCCGCCTTCGAGGACGGCGATCTGGCGGCCGCGGAGGACATCGTAGCGGTGCCAGAGGTCGGCGAAGGTCTTGGGGTAGTCGCCGTCGACGAATTTCTGATACGCGAGGAGGATGCGGCCGATGAGGGCGGCGGCGAGGCGGTTAAAATCGAGGGGCTGGCCGGTGACTTCGGCGAGGGAGATGGCGCGCGGGCCGAGGATGGCGGGCCAGCCGGCGGCGGGGCTGTTGATGTTGAGGCCGAGGCCGAAGACGAGGTCGCGGATTTCGTCGGAGTCGATGCGGGCTTCGGTGAGGATGCCGCCGGCTTTGCGGCCGTCGAAGAGAATGTCGTTGGGCCATTTCAGACCGGGGGAAACTTTCGCGAAGTTGGCGAGGAGTTCGCAGACGTTGAGGCCCATCCAGAGGGTGAAGGCGCCCATACGATCGGGGGCGACGCGGGGGCGAAAGGCGACGCTGAGGTAGAGATTGCCGTTGGCCTCGCTGTGCCAGGCGCGGCCGAGGCGGCCGCGGCCCTGCGTCTGGCGCGTGGCGACGACGGCGAACGGGGCGGGGCGGCCGGCGCCGAGTTGGCGCGAGGCTTCGTCGTTGGTGCTGTCGGTTTCGTCGAGGACGAGGAGGGAGAAACCGCGCGGGCGGACTTTGAGCTGGGTCTCGATGAACGCGGCGTGCGGCGTGGAGGGGCGGACGGAGAGGCGATAGCCGCGGGCGCGTTGGGCTTCGAAGGCGAAGCCGGCGGCGCGGAGTTTTTCCATGTGTTGCCAGACGGCGACGCGGCTGACGCCGAGTTTGGCGGCGAGTTTGGCGCCGGACACCCAGGCGGGATCGGTGGCGAGGAGCTCGCGGAGGATCAGGTGTTCGGGGGTGGGCATGGGGGCGGGAGGGCGGAAGAGGGAGAGAGGGGGAGAGGGGAAACTGGGGGAGGGGGACGGAGGGGAGGGGGAGAATGACGAATGACGAATGGCGAATGACGAATGACGAATGACGAATGACGAATGACGAATGACGAATTTAGGGGAAGGTGCGGGGTTGAAAAGGTGGGGAGGAGAGGGGAAGGTCGGCAAATGTCATTTGACGAATTTCAGAAATCGGTGGCGAGCGGTGCGGCGGCGCCGGCGGGCGTGAGCGGGGCGTTGCGGGCGTTGTGGCACGACGCGGGGGGCGACTGGGACGGCGCGCATAACTGTGCTCAGGAAGACAAGTCGCGCGACGGTTCTTGGGTGCACGCTTACTTGCATCGCAAAGAGGGCGACGAGGGGAACGCGGGCTACTGGTATGCGCGGGCTGGGCGGACGATGCCGGCGAAGGGTGTGACGCTCGAAGCGGAGTGGGCGGCGATTGCGCGCGAGTTGCTCGGGCGGTGACGGAGTCCGGCTGAAGCCGGGGCTACGAACTCGGAGGGCGCGCGGGCGAGGCGCGGGGTAGTTATTTTGGAGCCATGCCGCGGTAGCCGGACTGGCCGGAACGCAGGAAAGTTTTTTCGACTTCAGTGGTGGCCTTGGCGCGGTCGGTAGGATCTACGAGGAGGCTGGCGAGTTCTGCCATCTCGGCTTTGCGTTCGAGGCGGTGGTCTTCTTCGAGCATCGCAAGAGCCACACCGGCGTTGCTGAAGAAGGGGAGCGAGCCGAAGTGGAGTCCGGGGTAGCGCTTGAAGGCGAGGGCGAGGCGGCCCTTCGGGGTGAGGATTTCGCGCTCCTTGAAGGCGGGAGGTCTTTCCTCACGCACGATATAGTTGGGGAGGCGAACGATGGTGTTGCGCGGGAGTTCGGGGGCGCGGAAGTCGGTGGCGGGTGTGTCCGAGGTGGCGCCGGCGAGGAGGGGCGAGGAGGCGAGGGTTGAGGGGATGGCTGGAAGGGGCGGCGGCGGGGAAAATTTTGGCATGCGCTCGGCGAGGCGTGCGGCGGTGGCGGGTGAGAGTGGCCGAGCGTGATTGGGGGCGGCGACAGCGGGGGCCGGGTGCGATAGGGATGGGCTCGGCACGGCGGCAGCGGCTGCGGTCGTGGAGGAAAAAGGGGGTGGCGAAAGGTCGGCGTAGGGGTGGGGCGGGGCATCGGCGGCGCGGGCGGGGCCGCCGAGCGCGAGGAGGGCGGCGGCCACGAAATAGAGCGGCGCGGGGGAGGGCGGTCTCATGACACGAGCAAGGAAAGCAGGGGCGCGCGGTGGTTCCGGAAATGTTCTCCGCGTGGGGCGAGGGGACGCGAAAGGGAGGTGGGCGGCTCCGCACCTCAGGAGTTGCGGCTACCGAACGGAGGCGTGCGGGCGGACGAGACGTCGGTGAGGCGTGGTGAGGGTGCTGCGTTGCGAGCAGCTTGACCGCATCTTAACAGATGCGGCTACCAGAGAGATGCGGCGACGGGCGGAGCGAGGCGGGCTTACTTCTTGCCCATACCGCCGTAACCGAAATCGCCGGAGCGCATGTAGGTTTTCTGGACGGCGTCTTTCGCGGTGGCGCCGGCGGCGGAGTCGGACTTCATGATCATGTTCGCGTTGTCGGCGAGGTCGGCCATGTTTTTCAGGCGTTCGTCCTCGGCATACATGAGGAGCGCGCGGCTCTCGGCGCTGGTGCCGAAGAGCGGGAGGGTCCAACGGTTCAGGGCGCGGTCGGAGTCGGAAATGTAGCGGCGCATGGCGAGGGCGGTGAGGCCCTTCTTGGTGTAAATTTCGCGCTCGGTGAAAATCGGCGGGCGCTTTTCCTGCACGACATATTTTTCGAGACGGACGATGGCGTTTTTGGGTTTGTCGGTCTCGCGGAGATCGGCGGCTTCCTCTTCGGCTTTTTTGGCGAGTTCGGCGGCGGTGGGCGGCGGAGGGGGCGGGGGCGGCGGAGTAAATTTCGGCATCGAGTGCGCGAGCATCGTGGCGACATCGCCGGAGATGGCGCGGTTGCGGCGCGGGGCGGCGGGCTCGGTGGTCTGTGGCGCGGGGGTGGTGGGTGGAGTCGTTACGGGAGCGACGGAGACGGTCGCGGGCGCGGGATTGGCCGGCGTAGCAGGGGCGGATTGCGCGGCGAGCGGCGACGCGCCCACGAGGGCGACGGCAAGAACGAGCGCGAACGCAGCGGACGGGAGAGAGAGGCGGGCCATGGGAGAAGAGAAACGTGGGCGAGCGAGGGGTTCCGTGCAAGTTTTCGGACGGGCGACGGCGGACGGGGTGGAGCGGTTGTGGCGGGAGTGGCGGGGCGGCTCAATCGCGATTTTTTCGGGAGGCGGAGGCGATGGTGGGCGTCGAGTGGTTCGACCGCACGCTAAGGCGTGCGGCTACGGAGAATTTGCGCCGGGAGCGGATTGGGCGGCGAGGCGGTCGCGTTCGGAGAGGAGTTGGGCGGCGATGCTGAGGGCGATCTCGTGGGGGTGGTTGGTGCCGAAGGGGAGGCCGACGGGGCAGAAGAATTTTTCGGCGAGGGCGGGTGCGAGGCCGTCGGCGACGAGTTCGCGGCGGAGGACGGCGGCTTTCGCGGCGCTACCGATGACGCCGATGAAGGGGAAGGCGCGTGTGGCGAGGGCGCGGTGGAGGATGGGGCGGTCGGTGCGGTGGCCCTGAGTCATGCAGAGCACGAAGGCGTCGGACGGCAGCGTGTCGACCGCGGCGGCGAGATCGGCGAGATGCGCGGAGCGGAGGTGGCGGGCGCGGGGGAGTTTTTCGAGCCAATCGGGGCGCGTATCAAGAACCGTGAGACTGCACGGCAGGGGCAGCAGGACGGGGATGAGGGCTTGGGCGATGTGGCCGGCGCCGAAGATCACGATGGGCCAGACGGTGGCGAGGTGAGGCTCGAAGTAGAGTTTGACGGCGCCGCCGCAGGTCATGCCGACGTCGCCCTTGAGCGTCCAAGCGACGAGGCGCGGGGCGGAAATTTTTTGAGAAAGGAGATCCTGCGCGAGGGCGAGGGCCTGGGCTTCGACGCGGCCGCCGCCGATGGTGCCGGTGTGGAGGCCGGCGGCGGTGACGAGCATTTTGGCGCCGGTGTCCTGCGGGACGCTGCCGAGTGCCTCGATGAGCGTGACGAGCACGAACGGGGTCGCGGAGGATTCGAGGGCGACGAGCTGTTCGTAGAACGTGGGCGTGGAGGGCATGGTGCGGCGGAGGGAAACCAACCACGGATGGGCACGGATGGACACGGATAAAATGTGGGGCGCGCTTACACGGCCTTAACAAATCTCCGGCCGGCGGGAGACAGGTGCTTAACAAAGCGGTGCGATACTCGCGGCGGTTCGGAAACAACAACTCTCCGCTCTCGGGCGGTTCGAAAAAATTACCCAATGAAAACGTCTCCAGTCGTAACAATGTGTCATCGTGTGTTGGTGGTCGGTTGTGTGGTCGCGGCTTCGGCCGCGTGGGCGCAAGGTCCGCGGGGCGGTGCTCCGGGGCGCGCGCAACCGCCGGCGCCACCAGTGCCGGCACCGGTTCCTGTGGTGAATCCGCCGCCAGTGGCGCCGCCGCAGGGAAATCCCAATGGCGGAGGCGGGCGCGGCCAGCCGGCGAACGGGCTGGGGCAGTCGCTGGCGGGGCTGACGGCGGAGCAGGTGGTGGCGTTTAACGCGGGACGCGCGGAGTTTCGGAATCAGGAGACGGCGGTGAGCGGGCTCGGGCCGATTTTCAACGATGTCTCGTGTGTGGCGTGTCACGACGCGGGCGGGATCGGCGGCGCGAGCCGGCGGACGGTGACGCGGTTTGGGCGCACGGTGGGCGGCGTGTTTGATCCGCTGGAGCATCTCGGCGGATCGCTGTTGCAACAACGCGCGATCGATCCGGCGGCGCGCGAGTTTGTGCCGCGCGAGGCGAACACGGTGGCGCGGCGCGTGACGACGCCGCTGTTTGGTGCGGGCCTGATCGAGGCGATTCCGGACAGTGCGATCGTGCTCGGCACGCTGCGCGCGAAGCCGGCGGGGATCGCGGGAAAAGTTTCGGTGGTGCGCGATGTCGTGAGCGGGCAGAACCGGATCGGGCGTTTCGGGTGGAAGGCGCAGCAGGCGACGATCCTCGCGTTTTCCGGCGACGCGTATGTGAACGAAATGGGCATCACGAACCGGTTTTTCCCGACGGAGAATGCGCCGAACGGTAACGCGGAGCTGCTCGCGCGGTTCGACCGCGTGGCGGATGTGGAAGACGAAATCGACCCGGCTAACGGCAAGGCGGATATCGATCGCGCGGCGGATTTCATGCGCCTGCTCGCGCCGCCGGCGCGTGGAGCGGTGACGGCGTCAGCGGCGGCGGGCGAGGCGGTGTTTACGCGGCTGGATTGCGCGGTGTGTCACACGCCGACGATGCGGACCGGGCGTCATGAGATCGCGGCGCTCAGCGAAAAGGACGTGGGATTGTATTCGGATTTGTTGCTCCACGACATGGGCGCGCTCGGCGACGGCATCGTGCAAGGAACTGCGGGGGCGCGGGAGATGCGCACGGCGCCGTTGTGGGGGCTGCGGTCGCGGCCGACTTGGTTGCACGACGGACGCGCGAACACGATCGACGCGGCGGTGCGCGGTCACGCGGGTGAAGCGCAGAATTCGCGTGACCGCTACGTGGCGCTGAGCGCGGCGGAGCGGCAGCAGCTGCTCGACTTTCTGAATACGCTGTAAGTTTGGCGCGGGTTTCGAGCCCGCGACGGAAGGGGCCGCGCCCGCCTTGGCTCACCGAGCGGAGGCGGGCGTTTTTCTTGCCGGACTTATTGCGGGTCGGAGACGCGGCCGAGGAAGAGACAGGCGCCGCTGGCGCGGTGCTGGATGGCGAAGAGGAAGGGGCGGTCGACTTGAACGTAGGGCGGCGAGGGAATTTGGGCGCTGACCGGGACGGTCATGATGACAGCGGTGGCGGCGGCGGCTTCGGTGCCGGCCTCGTCGACGGCAACAAACGACTGGTGGAAGACATCTTTGATGAAGAGGTAGTCGTTCAGTTCGAGGCGGCGCGGCGCGATGCCGTCGAAATTGGCGCTGCGTTCGGGGTGATCGAAGGCTGTGGGCATGCCGAGCGAATCCAAGGCGGCAGCGAGGGAGATGGTCGTGCCGGGAACTTGAAATTTGGGCATCGCCAAAATGACCTCTCGGCGGCCCGGGCCGCCCAGTTTCGACCAACGGGCGAAGTGTTCGGGGGTTAGACGGGCGGCGGCGGTTTCAGTGGTTTGACCGGTGTCGGGCAGGACGATGACGAATTGCAGATCGCTGCCGAGATAGTCGAGCGTGACGACGGTGAGTCCCTCTTCGGCGGCGTATCCAAAGGAGCCGCTCACCGACATGGTCGGAACGTTGCGCGTGGTGGAGGGCGTGGGATGAAAGGCGCGGGGCGAAGTGGAAAAATTGGAAAACGGAATATCCCACGGAGCTTTGAGATAGAGGGCGTTGACGAGGATGAGGCGGGTGGTGCTGGTCACGGCACCGAGGGGAATGAGATTCAGGATTTTTTGTTTCGTCTGGCCGGCGACCCAGTCGTTGACGGTGAGTCGGGCGGCTTCGGGGTTGCTGAGGAAATTGGCGAACTCCAGCGGTGCGGAAAAGCCGTCGCTCATCAGCGTGAGGAAAGACTCGCGGAAAGGATAGCCGGGCTGACCGAAGAGGCGGTTGGCGGCGCGCCACTCGAGGGGCTCGGTGCGTTGAGTGGACGACGTGCGAGCGGTGGCGAGAGGGATGGTTTTTGCGGCGGCGGCGTCGAGAGCGGTGCGAAGGGTGGCGAATTCGGTTTGGAGCGGGGCGTTGTCGGCGGGGAAGCGGAGGACGCGGGCCATCTCGGTGCGGGTTTCGCCGGCGGCGCCGGCGTAGGCGAGGGCGAGGGCGCTCTCGATGGAATAGGGGGAGAGCGCGAAATTGGGGTTGCGGGAATTGGCGGCGAGTTGGCGGTAGAGATCGATGCCGACGGCGTTGGTGGCGCGGCCGATATCGAAACCGGCGGCGGGCGGGGCGGCCTCGTAGATTTCGGCGAGAGCGACGCCGGTCTGGCCGGAGACGCCGCGCACGTGGAGCGAGTAGGCACCGGCGCGCAACGTGACGAGGAGCGCGGCGTCGTTGGCGCTCGCGAGATCGAAGGCGCCGAGGGCGCGACCGGCGTCTTGGAGCGTGGTGGCGGCGGCAGGACCGTCGCTGCGCCAGTTGTCGTTGGCGGCGACGAGGGTGTTGCCGGAGAACAGCTCGATGGACGGATCGGCGAGGACGCCGGGGACGTTGAACTGAGTCAGGGAAGGGCCGACGCCGCGGAGGAGGAGGCGGAGTTCGCCTTCGCCGGCGATGACAAAACCGATGACGACGATGCCCTCGCCGTTTTCGACGCGGGCGCGGGAGGAGATGTTGGCGAAGCGGGCGGAGGTGGCGGTGGGCGCGGCGGTCGCGTCGTAGAATTCGAGGAGGGCGAGGCCGGAGGCGTCGGTGGCGGAGCGGCACTGCGCAGTGAGGGTGCCGACGGCGGCTTGGCCGAGGAGCGCGGCATCGCCCGCGGAGGTGTTGCTCGCGACGGCCAGAGGAAACGCGCCGACGTAGGCGGAGGCGACTTGGGCGTCGGTGGCGAAGGCGGCGGTTTTGGCGGCACTGGTGGTGGCGCGGAAAAGTTCGAGCGCCGGGTCACGGAGCGGGTTGGCGACGCCGTAGGGGCGGAGGCCGGGTCCGACGGCGCGCACGAGCAGGGGCAAGTTTCCCGTGCTCTGGACGACGGCGCCGGCGACGAGGGCATCGGCGCCGCTCCCTGCGACGGCGCGGACGGAAAGATTGGTGAGGCGCGCGGGATACGAAGTGGCGCGCGTGCGGGACGGGTCGACGGTGGTGGGTGAAACAGTCCAGCCGGTGGCGGGCGCTGGCGGTAGGATGGGGACGAGCGTTGGCGGTAGCTGCGGTGTGGGCGGAGTGGGCTGGGCGAGCGAAAGCGAGGTGAACGCGAGCAGGGCGGCGAGGAGGCGTGCGTGGCTTTTCATGTTCGGGGGCGCGCGGGCGTAATTGATGCGCGGAACGGGGAGGCTGTCAGGAATGACGCCTGATAGCCTCGTAGATTTCGCTGAATACTGCGCCGCGGTGTGGTCGGCGCCGGTGGACTCGGTAGGGGCGGCGCTGCGGTCGGGGCAACGGGGCGAAAAGGCGGGGGCGTGGTGGCGGCCTCGGCGCATGGCGCGGGGGCGGCCGCGCGGAGACTACTTCACGGACGTGAGGCGGATGTTGCGGACGTCAAAGGGGGTGCCTTCGAGTTGGAGGCCGATGCGGCCGGCGGCGGGGGAGAGCTGGGTGACGCGGTTTTGCAGGATGCCGTTGATGCGGATCTCAAGTTTGCCGTCGGCGCTGACGATGTCGCAGGCGTTCCACTCGCCGAGGGGTTTCTCGCTGTCGGCGGCGAGGCGGTCGCGCTGGGGGTTTTTGGCGCCGGGAGCGGACGTGAGCGGTTCGGCAAACGTGGCGCCGGCCATCGGGAGCAGATCGCCGACGCGCGTGGGCTTGAGCTGGAGCTGCACGCAGGTGGGCCACGGCGTGGCGTTGGCGGGGCCGGAGGTGATGTGGAGGAGAATGCCGCTGTTGCTGTTTTTCGCGGCGTCGGCGGGCCAGCGCCACTCGATGTGCAGGCGGTAGTTGGAGTGGCTGGCCTTGGTGGCGAGGTAGCTCACGGGCTTGCCGGTGAGCGTGAGGTGGCCGGAGGGATTGTAGCGCCAGCTCGGCGTGGTGTCGGGCGCGGCAGACGGGACGGTGATGACTTCCCAGCCGTCGAGGTCCTCGCCGTTAAAAAGTTCGACGGTCTGCGGGCGCTGAGCGTGGGCGAGTGGGGTGAGTGCGGCGAACGGGGCGGTGGACAGAATGAGCGCGAGGAAGAACGGCAGGTGAAAGGAACGCATGGTGCCGCAGCGTGACGAGGCGGGCACGCGGGGCGATGGAATAAGTGCGGAGGAAAAACGGGGAAGGGGAAGTCAGGGGTGTCGCGCGGGCGCGTTGACGAAACGGGGGCCGAAGAGGTTGAGGGCGAGGCCGGCGATCACGAGGGCGGCGGCCTGCAGTTTCCACGCGGGGAGCGGTTCGCCGAGAATGAGGGCGGAGCTGAGGAGGCCGAAGATGGGGACGAGCAATGCGAACGGTGAAACGGTCGAGGCCGGATGGTGCGAGAGCAGCCAGCTCCAGAGCGAGTAGGCGATGAGGGTCGAGGCGTAGACGATGAAGGCGACGCTGAGAATCGTAGGGGCGGTGATATGCGTGAGGCTGTGCGTGATGAGCGCAGGGCCTTCGAAGGCGAGCGAGGCGAGGCCCATCGGGATCGGCACGACGAGGCTGCCCCAGACGACGAGTGCGAGGGGATTGACGCGGCCGAGGCGTTTGGAGGTGAAGTTGGCGAAACCCCAGGAAGTGGCGCCGAGGAGAACGCAGACCAAGCCGGCGAGCGTGATGTCGCCACCGGTGTGCACGGCGACGATGACGAAGCCGGCGCCCGCGACGAGGGCACCAGCAATTTGGACGGGGAGGATGCGCTCTTTGAGGACGAAGGCGGCAAGGGTGAGGGTGACGAAGACCTGAAACTGGAGCACGAGGGAGGCGAGGCCGGCGGACATGCCGAGTTTCATGCCGAGGAAGAGAAAGCCGAAGTGCAGGGCGAACATCGTGAGGCCGTAGAGCACGAGGGCGCGCAGCGGGATGGCCGGGCGCGGGAGGAAAAATACGGCCGGGAAGGCGACGAAGACAAAACGCACGGCACAGAGCAGGAGTGGCGGGAGTTCGCGGAGCGCGATCTTTATGGCCACGAAGTTGGTGCCCCAGATCGAGACGACGACGAGGGCGAGCAGGAGGTGGCGGAGCGGGAGGGCGGCGGACATCAGGGCAGAGCAGAGAGCGGAATAGGTAGAGCGGAATGCGGACGCGCGACGCTGGCGGGGGTTTGCGCGACGGCAAGGGCGGGAGACGGCGCGGTGGGCACAGTGGAGCGGATGGGGGCGCGCTACACTTGTTTGGCGCGGCGGGCGGGCGCGCGTTGGGGCGTGACGGAAGCGAGGACGGCGGTGGAGGCGCTGGCGGACGCGGAGAACGAACCGGAGGAGGGTAACGCTAGTGGGTTTCGCCAATGGGCGAAACTTTGGGGGTGAGCTTCGGCTGATCGCCGAAGCGGCGCGGGGTGGGGTCTGCTGATCGCAGACCGGGGGCGGGGGAGGCGGGAAAGGCACCGCGCCGGAAGCGGCGCGGCTACCAAAAGTGGACAACGGGTTAGGGTTGGCGAACGTAGTAAATGTCCCACTCGTCTTCGCGTTCTTTCTTAAAGCCGTGCCGCTGATAAAACTGATTCGATTCACTCTCGCGCAGTGCCCCGAGCCGAATGGCTTGATGCTGGGTCGACGCTTCTTTGATGAGGATTTTGACTACGTGTCCGCCGATGCCTTTGGATTGGTGACGCGGGTGAATGTAAAGGTGGTCAAGATAAAGCCCCGTCGCACACGGCCGGAGCGTGTAGAAGCCGATTTTTTCTACCGCGAGAACAATGAAGTAGGTGTGCTCGGGGTAGAACGAATTGCGCAGGCGTTCCCGGGCGCGTTCTGGATTGAATCGGCCGACGCGCTCCAAACTTTCCCGCATCGCGGCGATACGGAGAAGCGCAAGCTCATCAAAGTCCGTGGGGCCGACGCGCGCAAAGGTAACGTTAAAAACTGGGTTTGCTGCCGAGGGATTGCTCACGAAATGATAGCCGAACATGAACTCAGTCCACAAAGGCGAGTTCGTTGGAGAGGAGGAGGACTTGGGCGAGGGTTTCCAGGGGGGTGAGGGGGATGGGGAGTTTTGCGGGGGTGTTGAAATCGGCGGTGGCGTCCCAGGTGCGCGGGGGTGTGTCGGGGGAGGTGAAGGTGATTTTGGGAGACCAGGTGTAACTGTCGGAGTTGGCGTTCGTGCGGCTGTCGACGATCCAGTCGAGGGTTTCGCCGGCGGTGACGGGCCGGTCGGGATAGGACGTGGCGGTTTTGGTGTTGTGAACGGTCCATTCACCGAGGAGGCCGGTGCGGCTGGAGAGGATACGGGCGTGCACGCCGTCGCCGGCGGCGGTCGGGTGGGCGAGGGTGGCGTCGATGGAGATGGTGCCGTCAGCGGGGGCGACCCAGCGGAGGATGGCGGCGTGCGCGGAGGTGTGGCCGGGATGGCCGCCGGTGGGAGTGAGCGAGAGGTGGCCGAGGACGGGATCGGGGAAGGTGGCGCCGGGGCTGAGGCGGGCGTCGGTTTTTTTCGATTTGCCGGTGCCGGGTTTGTGGTGGGCAAACGGAGTGAAGTCGCGGGTGCGGCTGGTGGCGGGATCGTAGGCGCCGGTGCCGTAGTGCCAGCCCGGGCGCAGCGCGCCAGCGGAGGAGCTTAAGTGGGAAGTTGAAGTGGCGGACGCGGAAGTGGCGGAGGCGAGGTAGGTTTTGGCGAGGGTGAGCTCTTCGGGGGCGGGGGGGCGTTGGTAGAGGGTGCGGTAGAGGGCGTGGATTTTGGCGGCGTCGGTGGGGGCGGTGGCGATGGCGGGGCGGTGGGCGAGTTGGCGGGCTTGGTGTTGCGCGAAGGGGCTGTTCATCAGGAAGAGCGCCTGCTGCGGGACGGTTGTGGCGAAACGTTGGGAGCTGGAGGTATCGGGGTTGGGGAAATCAAAGGTGCGGAACATGCCGGGGAGGTTTTGGCGGTCGATAAAACCGTAGACGGTGCGGCGGCGGGTGAAGGGCTCTTTCGTGAGATCGTCGGAGAGACCGCCGGGGGTGAGGTCGAGCTGGCCGGAGGCGGCGAGGAGGGTGTCGCGGAGGGCTTCGAATTCGAGGCGGCGGCGCGGGAAACGGGAGAGGAGCTGGTTATCGGGATCGGCGGCGAGGGCGGCGGGGGAGGCGTCGCTGGATTGCCGATACGTGGCGGAGAGAAGGATGGTGCGGTGGAGTTTTTTGACGGACCAGCCGCCGGCGACGAACTCGGCGGCGAGGCGGTCGAGCAGATCGTGTTGGACGGGGGCGGCGGTGCGGATGCCGAAATCGCCGGGGGTGCGGACGAGCGGGGTGCCGAAGTGCCAGCCCCAGACGCGGTTCACGAAGACGCGGGCGGCAAGGGGCGCGGCGGGGCCGGTGATGGCGCGGGCGAGTTCGAGGCGGCCGCTGGATTTTTGATTTTCGATTTCGGATTTTGGATTTTCGGGAGGGGTGAGGACTTCGAGGAAGCGGCGGGGGACTTCGGGGCCGCGGTTGGCGGGGTTGCCGCGGAGCAGAATGGCGGAGTCTTTGGGCGTGGGTTTGTCGACGAGCGACATGGCGCGGAGCGGGGCGCCGGGTTCGGTCCAGTTGAGGGCTTCGAGATCGCGACGGAGGGCGGAGGTTTTGTCGTCAGTCTGGCGCTTCAGCATTTTCGCGGCGTCGGCGTAGGGGAGGTCGGAGGGGGAGAGATTTTCGATTTTCGAATTTTGATTTTCGATGGCCGACGAGCCGGCGGTTGATTTTTCGGCGGCGGTGAAGACGAGGTTGTAGAGGGCCGCGAGGTCTTTGAGGGTGGCGGGGGGCTTTTCGCGGAGGGCGGCGAGGAGCGCGGGGTGGATGGTGGAGTCGGGAATTTGAGAGATGAGATTTGAGATTTCAGAGGTGGAGTTGGAGCTGGTGACAGAGTCGGAGGGGGAGAGATGGGCGAGGAGGGCGGTGGGGGTGGCGCGGGGGGCGGTGGGGCCGTCGGGGGACGAGGAGGGGGAAGTGAGGGCGGTGTGGGTGGCGACGGCGGACGGGGCGGGCGCGGAGTCGGTTAGGCGGAGGGCGGCGAACCACGGGGCGAGGAGTGGGCCGGGGGAGGCGGCGTGGTCGGCGAGATATTTTTGCCAGCGTTTCAGGATCTCCACGTTGAGTTTGCGGGTGCCGGCGAAGAGTTCGAATTTTTCGCCGGGGGCGAGTTTGGCGGCGTCGTGGACGGCGAGGAGATAGTCGCCGGTTTTTTTGCGCTGGTCGGCGATAAAGGTGTCCACGAGCTCGCGTTTTTTGGCTTCGATTTTGGCTTCGATTTCGGCGCGTTTGCGGAGGAATTCGCGGTAGGCGGGTGCGGACTCGTCGAGCGGAGCGAGGAGCGGTTTTTCGGCGGGTTCCTCGGAGGAGGCGAAGATGCCGTGGAGCGCGTAGTAGTCGCGCATCGAGACGGGATCGAATTTGTGGTCGTGGCAGCGGGCGCAGGCGACGGTGAGGCCGAGGAGGCCGCGGGTGACGACGTCGATGCGATCGTCGATGATGTCGTTTTGGTTGCCGAGGAAGCGGCGGCCGAGCGTGAGGAAGCCCATCGCGGCGAGCGGGGTGCGATCTTCGCCGAGGGGGAGGAGATCGGCGGCGAGTTGCTCGACGAGGAATTGGTCGAAGGGCTTGTCGGTGTTGAAGGCGCGGATGACGTAGTCGCGGTAGGTGTGCGAGTAGGCGAAGCGGCGTTCGGCGTTGCCGACGAGGTAGCCCTGGGTGTCGGCGTAACGGGCGACATCGAGCCAGAAACGGCCCCAACGCTCGCCGTAGCGCGGGCTGGCGAGGAGGCGGTCGACGAGGTTTTCGAATGCGGATTGGGGATTTTCGAGTGAAGCGCGTTGGAAGGCTTCGACTTCTTCGGGCGTGGGCGGGAGGCCGGTGAGGTCGTAGGTGACGCGGCGGATGAGCGTGCGCGCGTCGGCGGGCGGGGCGAGGGAGAGGCGGGCGGCGGTGAGTTTGGGGAGGACGAGGGCGGAGATGGGGTCTGGGGTTTGGGAGATGGGGTCTGGGGGCTGAGGAAGAGGTTGGAAGGCCCAGTGTTGGCGGGCGCGGGTCATGTCGAGCGCGGCGGCGACGACGGGGCCAGTGCGGGGATCGGGGGCGCCGAGGCGTATCCACGTTTCGAGGTCGGCGATTTTTTCGGGGGAGAGTTTGCCGCCGACACCGTCTTTGAGCGGGGGCATTTGCAGGTCTTCGTCGGTGTAGCGGACCGCTTGGATGAGAAGGCTTTTGTCGGGATCGCCGGCGATGAGGCCGGGGCCGGTGGCGCCGCCTTTGAGGAGGCCGTCACGGGTGTCGAGGGCGAGGCTGCCTTTGGTTTTGCCCTCGGCGGCGTTGTGGCACGGGTAACAGGAATCGACGAGGATGGGGCGGATTTTGGATTCGAAGAACTCGACGTGCTCGGGCGCGAGCGGGGCGGCGTGGGAGGATCGTGCGGAGACGGAGGAGAGAACGAGAAAGAGAACGAGGAAAGAGAACGAGTGAGGATTTACATGCTGGCGCTCGCGGCCAAGGGGGAGGGGCGGGGTCATGCGATGAGGTCGCGGACGACTTTGCCGTGGACGTCGGTGAGGCGGAAATCGCGGCCGGCGTGGCGGTAGGTGAGTTTCTCGTGGTCGAAGCCGAGGAGCGCGAGAATGGTGGCGTGGAGGTCGTGGACGTGGACAGGTTTCTCGACGGCTTTGAAACCGAACTCGTCGGTGGCGCCGTGGATGTAGCCGCGTTTCACGCCGCCGCCGGCCATCCACATCGTAAAGCCGTGGTGGTTGTGGTCGCGGCCGTTGACTTTGCCGGCATTGGCGCCGGCGGTGGGAAGTTCGACTACGGGCGTGCGGCCGAACTCGCCGCCCCAGATGACGAGGGTGTCGTCGAGCATGCCGCGCTGTTTGAGATCTTTGAGGAGGGCGCCGATGGCTTGGTCGCTCTCGCCGGCGAGGCGGCGGTGGTTTTGCTCGATGTCGTCGTGGGCGTCCCAGGGCTGGCCGTCGCCGTGCCAGACTTGAACGAAGCGGATGCCTTTTTCGAGGAGGCGGCGGGCGGTGAGCAGTTGGCGGCCCTGCGTGGTGTCGCCGTAGAGTTCGCGGATGGCGGCGGGTTCGCGGGCGATGGTGAACGCGTCGGTGGCCTCCAGCTGCATGCGGTAGGCGAGCTCGTAGGATTGGATGCGGGCTTCGAGCTGGGCCTCGTGCGAGCGTTGGGCGGCGTGGCGGGCGTTGAGTTTTTGGAGGAGATCGAGCTGGGCGCGCTGGGCTTTGGGCGGCGTGGAGGTGTTGCGGATGTGCTCGATGAGGCGGTCGATGTCGGTGAAGGCGGTGTTGATGTAATTGCCTTGGTAGATGCCGGGGAGGAAGGCGCTCTGCCAGTTTTGCGACTCCTGAATAGGGTAGCCGCCGGGGCACATGGAGATGAAGCCGGGGAGATTTTGGTTTTCGGAACCGAGCCCGTAAGTGACCCACGAGCCGAGCGCGGGGCGCGGGAGGCGGGCGTCGCCGCAGTTCATCAACATGAGCGACGGCTCGTGGTTGGGGACATCGGCGTGCATCGAGCGGATGACGGCGATCTCGTCGATGCTCTCGGCGACGTGCGGGAAGAGTTCGCTGACCTCGATGCCGGATTGCCCGTATTTCTTGAACGCGAACGGCGAGCGGTAGGCGGCGCCGGTTTTTCGCTCGGTCTTTAGATCGAGCGGGAGCGGTTTGCCGTGGTATTTGGTGAGCGAGGGTTTGGGGTCGAAGGTGTCGACTTGGGACGGGCCGCCGTTGGCGAAAATGTGGATGACGCGTTTGGCCTTGGCGGGGAAATGCGAGGCGCGCGGGGCGAGGGGATTGTGAAGATTGACGCCGGGCGTGGCGGCGGCGGAAGAGGCGTCGGGCGAGGCGCCGAAGAGATTTGGCCCGGCGAGAGCGGCGAAACCGAGGACGCCGAAACCGATGCCGCAGCGATTCAGAAAATCACGGCGGGTGAGGAAGGCATCCTCGGGGCGCGGGGCGTGGTGGGACATGCGCGGGGGAAGACGAAGGCGATCGGGGACGGTAACGAGAGAGGGAAGAAGGGACCAAGGTCCAAGGATCAAGGACCGGGGGCTGTGGGGGGAAGGAAAGCGAGAGGCGGGGTGGATCTGAAATCAAATCGGGCGGGGCGGGGTGATTTTTCAACCCACGGATGGCTCGGATAGGATGGATGGAAGTGAAAGGGTTGGTGAGCCACCGAGACACGGAGGCACAGGGGCACATTGTAAAGAATGAGGCAGGAGGGGCAGGTAACTGAACGGGAAAAAATTGCGGCGAAAGAAATTTCTCCTCGCGCGTCTGAGTTGCGACGATCACACCAAAACAAAGGTGGCTCGCACGATGCGAACGCTCATGAACCCCAACCCCGCGGGCGCGATTTTCCCTCGTAGTGAGTGGCAGGGACTCCTTCGGCGAATTTTCCAGAACGTGAGTGAAATGGGGATGGAGGGTGGAGCCGGGGCGGGGGAAGCCCTGCTCACACGAGCAGGGCTATGCGAAGGGGGTGGCATGATGGGGAGAATTTTCGCGGTCGTGGTTTGCGTGCTCGTGGTTGCGCCGGTGGCGCGCGCACAGGAGGCGTGGGCGGGATTAGGCGGAGGTTATGTGATGACGGCGCAGGACACGGCGCTGCTCAACGAAGTGCAGCGGCGGGCGGTGCTGTTTTTCACGGAGCACACCGATGCGGTGACGGGGCTGACGCGTGATCGGGCGCCGAACAACGGAGCAGGGAGCCGCGCGCCGTCAAGTGTGGCGGCGACGGGGTTTGCCCTAACGGCTTGGTGCATCGCGGAAGAGCGTGGGTGGTTGAGATCCGGGGAGGCACGGCGGATGGCGGTGCGGACTCTTAAGACGCTCGTCGAAGGACACGCGCAGGAGCGCGGGTGGTTTTATCATTTTGTGGAGGCGACGGACGGAACTCGGACCTGGCAGAGCGAGGCGTCGACGATCGATACGGCGTTGCTGCTCCAAGGCGCGGTGCTCGCGCGGGAATATTTGCGCGATCCGGAGGTGACCGCGCTGGTGAATCGGATTTACGCGCGCATCGATTGGCGGTGGGCGCTGAACGGCGGTGCGACGTTGTCGCATGGATGGAAACCGGAAAGCGGCTTCATCGCGCATCGCTGGGACAATTATTCCGAGCTGATGGGGCTTTATCTGCTCGGGATCGGCGCGACGGAGGGCGCGCTGCCGGCCGAGGCGTGGCAAGCGTGGAAGCGGGAACCGGTGGTCAGCGACGGGGGGCGGACGTTGATCCATTGCGGGCCGTTGTTCACCCACCAGTATGCGCACGGGTGGTTTGATT